>NZ_LBIC01000040.1 GCF_001005725.1 Sphingobium chungbukense | reverse complement strand
GCTGCTCGTGCTGCTCACGCTCGATACCGCCTCGAGCCCGAGTGCCTGAAGGCGCTGACCACAGATTGTCTCACCAACCCCCATGCCGGCACGGTGGAGCTGCGCTATCTCAAGCGCCGCGCCCGCGGCGCCGAGCACAAGAGCATGCGGGTGCGCGATGGCGGCAGCGGCACTCCCGGCGGCCTGATCCGTCGCCTGATCGACGCCACCGCCGCCGCCCGCGAGCACCTGCCTGACGATTGCCTCTGGGCCTATCACAACGTCGGCGGCCTTCGCGGCGGCATTTTCGATCTCAAGCACCAACTTGCAGCCTGGGCTCTGCGCCATGGCATCAGCGATGACGACGGCAAGCCGCTCCACCTGCTGCTCTCCCGGCTACGCAAGACCCACAAGGCGCTATGGTACACCAAGACCGAGGGGCACATGACCCGCTTCGCGGTCGGCCACTCGCGCGAGGTGGCGGCGCGCCACTATGCCGATCTGCCGTCGCTCCGGCCCCTGCACGAGAC
>NZ_LBIC01000039.1 GCF_001005725.1 Sphingobium chungbukense | reverse complement strand
GGCGCTGCTCGTGCTGCTCACGCTCGATACCGGCCTCGAGCCCGAGTGCCTGAAGGCGCTGACCACAGATTGTCTCACCAACCCCCATGCCGGCACGGTGGAGCTGCGCTATCTCAAGCGCCGCGCCCGCGGCGCCGAGCACAAGAGCATGCGGGTGCGCGATGGCGGCAGCGGCACTCCCGGCGGCCTGATCCGTCGCCTGATCGACGCCACCGCCGCCGCCCGCGAGCACCTGCCTGACGATTGCCTCTGGGCCTATCACAACGTCGGCGGCCTTCGCGGCGGCATTTTCGATCTCAAGCACCAACTTGCAGCCTGGGCTCTGCGCCATGGCATCAGCGATGACGACGGCAAGCCGCTCCACCTGCTGCTCTCCCGGCTACGCAAGACCCACAAGGCGCTATGGTACACCAAGACCGAGGGGCACATGACCCGCTTCGCGGTCGGCCACTCGCGCGAGGTGGCGGCGCGCCACTATGCCGATCTGCCGTCGCTCCGGCCCCTGCACGAGAC
>NZ_LBIC01000038.1 GCF_001005725.1 Sphingobium chungbukense | reverse complement strand
TAAGGCGACCAACTCCTCGAACGCATAGGCCTGATCGCCGAAGCGCTTGCCGAAGGATCGGGCAAGCCGGTCTGGATGACCCGTCCAATGACCAGCCTCATGCGCGAGCGTGGCCGCCCATGCAGCACGCGTGTCGAACTGTTCGACGGGCGGCATCGTGATGAGGTCTGCGCGCAGGTTATAATAGGCGCGATCGCCTCCAGTCCGCAGCCGCGCCGGCAGGCGATCGACGAAGCGTTGTGCCCGCGCACCGAGCCGGTCGCCCGGTGGGACGAGCGATAGCGGTTCTGGATAGAAATCGGACGGCAGCGCGTCGATCTGGTCTGCATTGAAGACCGCATAGGACCGCATCACCCGGCGATGCTCATCGACCAGCTCGCCGGGACGTTCGCTGGAATCGACCTTCTTCGAATAGGCCTTGTAGAAGATTGCAAATTGCGCCTGCTCACCGGCACGGACCTGCCCGCCAAGGGTCTGCGCCTGGCGGTAGGTCATCCAATGCCGTGACCGATAGCCGCATTGCTCGGCAGCCAGCCACAGCCAAAAGGTGTTCATGCCGCGATACGGCTCGCCATTGGCCCGCAGCGGACGCCCCTGCGCCGCACACGAACGCCAGG
>NZ_LBIC01000037.1 GCF_001005725.1 Sphingobium chungbukense | reverse complement strand
AGGCCGCGCGACCTCACAGAAACCTCCAGATTCACGAGGGTTTGGATTTGTGATTCAAGGCTGGCTTTTGGAGGCTGGCGTGGAAGGCGAAGTGCTGCGGGATGATCAGTGGGAGCGGCTGCGCGAGTTCGTTCCGGGAGGGCGCAAGGGCAAGCGCGGTCCTCGCAGTGACGGGCGGTTGTTTCTTGACGCCTTGCTATGGCTGGCGCGATCTACCGGAGAAGTTCGGTCCCTATCAGACCGCCAAGCGGCGTTATTATCGCTGGGTTGAGCAAGGCGTGATCGACCGGATCTTCGAGGCTGTGTCGGATGATCCCGACATCGAATGGCTGGCGATCGATGCGACCGTGATCCGCGCCCAGGCCCAGGCGGCTGGGGCTCGGGTAAAAAGGGGGGCGTTCAAGCCCAGGCTCTCGGGCGCTCGCGAGGCGGGTTCGGCACCAAGATCCATGCCGTAGTCGATGCCTTGGGCTTGCCGATCCGCTTCATCCTCGGCCCCGGACAGCAAAACGACATGGCGCCCGCCTGCGATCTGATCCGCGGCATCCCGGCTGGCAAGGTGCTGGCTGATCGTGCCTATGACGCCGACAGTTTGCACGATCTCATCTACGAGCAAGGCGGCGAGCCGGTCATTCCGCCTCGCCGCCATCGCAAATATCAGCACCGTTACGATCGCATCGCCTACAAGCAGCGTTGGGGCATCGAGGGCTTCTTCGCCAAGCTCAAGCAGTGGCGCCGTATCGCAACCCGCTATGACAAGCTCGCCGCAAACTTCCTCGGCTTCGTCAAACTCGCCAGCATCATGCTATGGATCAAATGATTAAATCGT
>NZ_LBIC01000036.1 GCF_001005725.1 Sphingobium chungbukense | reverse complement strand
AATTCCGGTCGAACAACGCCATGTGGCGTCCGGTGCTGGCGGCCCTGGACTGGATCAGAAGCAAAGTGGATGATGGATGCCGCTACGTGCCGCCGCACGCAGTGCCGGTCGACGAGGTCATTCCGGCGAGATGGCGCAGTTCCGTCATTGATGAAGAGGGGCGCGTAAACCGGATCAGTTATGAGCTTTGTGTCCTCGCGCAACTGCGCGATCGCATCCGTTCTAAGGAAATCTGGGTTGCCGGGGCGGACCGATACCGCAATCCCGATGACGATCTTCCCAAGGACTTCGATGCGCGGCGAGAAGCATATTACACAGGATTGAACCTGACGGCGGATGCGCGTGCATTTTCAAGCGCCATCCGGGAAGAGCTTGCTCAGGAACTGTTGCTCCTCAATGCCAATATTCCCCGGAACGACAAGGTTCGGCTGCTGTGGCGCGGCGAGAACCGTATCTCTCTCACCCCGTTCAAACCCTTGCCCGAACCCAGGGGTCTCACCTCGATCAAGACCGAGATCGGCCAACGCTGGCCGATGACCGGGCTGCTCGACGTACTGAAGGAGGCTGCCCTTGATACGGGACTTCTCGAAGCGTTCGAAACATCGGCCTCGCGTGTTGCACTGCCGAAAACCGCGCTGGATCAACGTCTCCTGCTATGCCTCTACGGCTTGGGAACGAATGCCGGGCTCAAGCGGATCGCCGGCGCCACCCCCGATGTCAGCTATGAAGAGCTGCTGCATGTCCATCGCCGCTTCGTTCATGCCGCGGCGCTCAAGGAGGCGTGTGCCAGGGTTGCGAATGCGACCCTGGCAATCCGCAATGCCGCAGTCTGGGGAG
>NZ_LBIC01000035.1 GCF_001005725.1 Sphingobium chungbukense | reverse complement strand
GTCAAGTCGTCTTTCCGCCGCGAGATCCATCCCCGGAAGCGAATCCTTGCTCGACTGGCTCCGCGCACCTGCCAAAGGCTTCGGGCGGAACGATATCCAAATGATGCAATCCCGTATCACTGAACTTCAATCGCTTGGTGCTGATCGGCTTGCCTTGCCGAACCTGACAGTCGACCGGATTCGCCTCCACGCTGTCCGTATTGCGCGCCGAAAAGCGGCCACCCTTTCCCGCCTCACCGAGCCCCGGCGCACGGTCGAGATTGGCTGCTGGTTGAGGCTGCAATTACTGGAAGCGACTGACGCCGTTTTGATGCAGACCAGTCGTCGAATTGGGCAGCTGTGGAGTCAGGCGCGGAACACGGTGGAAGAGCGCGCGCTGGACGAGCTGAAACTCTATCGGTCCAGTTTCGGCATCATGATCGGCGCGCTCGACGATCGCCAAATGAGCGATGCCGAATTTCGACAGGTCGCGCTGCGCGCGATGCAGCCCTTGCGATCCTTGCCTGCGACAAAAGGCAAGGTTGCCGCCATTCGCGTTCAAATGAGCGAAGCGCCATCGCGACTTCGCGCCCTCATGCAACAGGTCTGCACGTTGCAGATCGATGTCCCGACTGATCATCCGCTTCAGCAGGCACTGGTAACCCTCGCCGGTAAATATGCCAATCGCCAAACAGATCTCCAGGAGTGGGAATGCGAGCCATTTCTTCGGTCGCCTTCCGGCGCTGCGATTTTGGTTGGCAACCCCGGCCAGAGATTTGCGGCGTTCGAAGTGGCCACGGCGATGTTGTTGAAGCGCGCCCTTCGCAATGGATCTGCCAGCGCACGCCACAGCTTGCATCACCGTAGTATTGCCGATCAGCTCATGCCGGCATCAACCTGGGCGAATTCTCGGGCACAAGCCTTGCGGAACAATGGCTGGCCAACGACGATCGAGGCTTACCTTCGCCGGTTTCAGGAACCGCTTGCATTGCGGATGGAAATGCTCGGCGAAGCCATCGCCGATGGCGAAATCGGCATTGCCAACGATCGGTTCCAGGTTCCGCGGCTGTCGGCTGCGCCAAAGGATCCCGCTGTCGACGAAACTAGGTCTGCATTGTTCGGTCAGATCGGCGACGTCCAACTTCCCGCGGTGATGGTCTCCGTCGACTGCTCGACGGGATTTTCGAGCGTGCTTTTGGGCCGTGCCCCTACCCGTCCTGCCGAGCTGGAAGTGCTCTACGCTGCATTGCTGGCGCTTGGTACGGAAAAGACCGCCGCCGACATGGCTCGCATGTTGGACGGCGTGAGCGATGATCGCATCGAGCTGATGATGCGAACGCTGGAAGAGAACGCACAGTTTCGGGCTGCAAGCGACCGTGTGGCTG
>NZ_LBIC01000034.1 GCF_001005725.1 Sphingobium chungbukense | reverse complement strand
GTGTGGCGGATCAGCAGGCCGCGGGTCCAAAGACCCGATTTGGTCTCATCATATTCGTCGGCGTCGAGATCGGCGAGTTCGCAATAGGCCCAGTCATGAAGCCGTGCGCCTTTGGTGCCTTCGCCCGCGGAGAGGCGCTGCCATGCATCGGGAGCAGGAGTATGGGCGATCTCCTTGTGAGCGTGGCGAGAAGACCGCGGCTCAGGCGGCGTTGGCGATCTGCTGCTGATCTGGCCGCCAGTTACATGGGATGAGTTCATCCCAGCGGGCAGCGGGCCAGTTGCCTGCGATCCTGGCGATGACATCCGCGATATAGGCTTGCGGATCGAGGCCATTGAGCTTGGCGGTCTCGATGACGGAGTAGATGGCGGCAGCGCGATCACCGCCTGCCTTTGAACCGGCGAATAACCAGTTTTTACGGTTATGGAAATGTATGCATAACCGTAAGAATGCCCTTTTCGCCGGCTCCGATGAGGGCGGCGACAACTGGGCGGTGATCGCTACGCTCATCGAATGCTGTAAGCTCAACGCCATCAATCCGCCTGGGGTTACGCCAGTCGATAGCCTCCAACATGCAGGCCATCTGCGAAGGGGAGATGGCAATCACCCCGTCCACGGCCGAAGGCCAGATGTACTTCCCGCGCTCGAGACGCTTGGCATAAAGCGACATGCCGACACCATCATGCCAGATGATCTTGCAGAGGTCGCCGCGGCGTCCCCTGAAAATGTAGAGATCCCCGGCGAAGGGATCACATCCGAAGCTCTGCTGCACCTGCAGGGCCAGGCTGCGCATGCCGCGCCGCATGTCCGTGTGCCCCGTTGCAATCCATATCCGAACGCCGGAGGGGACTGGGATCACGGCTTGACCGACCGCAGTACTGCCGACACCAGCCCCGGCGAGGCGCCAGCAGTTATCCGCACGATCGCCCGCTCGAACTCCACAGTGATCGCCGATCCGGTCACTGGCATCGGATCGGGCTGCACCTGCACTTCTGCAAAGCCTTGGGCTGCCTGCCCCATCTGCCGCCGCCATCTGTAGATCTGGTTCGGCCGCAGATCGGCACGGCGGGCAATCTCCGCCACGTTAGCACCGGGCGCCGAAACCGCCGCGACGAGTGTGCGCTTCTGCTGGTCGGTCCATACACGTCGCCGCTCCGGCCCCGAAATTACCGTGATCTGACTCATCGCACCGTCCTTAGTATCGGTGCAAACACCGGCGCTTGCACCGGTACCATCTCGAAATATCAGCCGATCACCGCAAGGCGGCCCTCACCGGAGCGATACGACCGGGCGATCATCGACATCGGGATTGACCGCCGCCATGTGCATGGTCGAACCGATATCAATGGCTGCCGCGCCAGGCGACAGCATGGGTAGAGCGTCAATGCCGCCCGATTTTGATTTGTTCACTCCATTCCTCCATCACAACTGGAGGGTATGGGCGATGCAAACCGTCATCTTCCTAACCGGGGTCGCCGAGGACGGCGCCACCACTCTCAAGTACGCAAATGCCCACGGGCCACGTTTTTTAACGGGGTATCACACCACCAATAAGCTAACGGCCGCGACCCTCCGCCTGCCATCATACCACGGCCCGTTTCTACCGCGAACAGGCGGGCCAAACCCGCGATCGTTTTTTAGTATATCGCGCTCCTCGGTCACCCGGGCCAACTCGCGCTTCAACTGACGGATCTCGGCATCCTTGCCGGCATCGCCAGACACCACCTTCGCCAGTTGCCGCTTCCATGCGTACAGCGAATGCTGGCTGACGCCGAGCCGCTCGGAAACCTCCGCTACCGGATACCCGCGCTCGGTGATCTGGGCCACCGCATCACGCTTGAACTCATCGCTGAAATTGGGCTTCCCCATCGTCGTCTCCTGTCCTCAAAATTAGGATAGAAGGCGTCCAGAAATCTAGGGGCTACTCACCGTGTATTGACGAGCGACACCGCAGGAGGACTTGCCCTGCTTGAGAAAGCCGGTCTCATTGATGACCAGGACCGCGTCAGCTGTGGCAAGGTTTTCCACGACATAGTCACGCACGATGTCACGCAGCGCATCCGCGTCCCAGCGTCCGCGACCCAGAATGGCCCG
>NZ_LBIC01000033.1 GCF_001005725.1 Sphingobium chungbukense | reverse complement strand
GGCAGATCGCGCGCAAGCAGGTGATGGCGGCCATGCAGATCGTCGATGAGCGTGCTGATCGGCAATCCGCGCCGCATGCGCATGAAATAGAGGCTCTTCAGCGCCGGATGGTCTACGACGATAAAGCCCTGCCGCGTGATGATCGCTTCGACATCGGCGCGCGCCCTGGCGATGGCTGGGTCGCTCTCATCGGTGCGGTCGTCGGCGCCGAGACGGCGGAATATCGCTTCGACATCGGCCCTCGCGGCGTCGCGCAACGTGCGGGCGACGAAGGGGCTATAAGCATCGCGCGGGGTCGAGCGGCCCGCCGATGTGGCCAGCGTGTAGCGCAGCCGCTCATGCAGGTCGGGCGCGATCCGATCGGGCCGGTCTGCCTCGATCGCGCGCAATGTGTTGACGATCTTGCCGACCGTTATGTGCCGGTGGATCGCGCCCATCCCGCGCTGGTCGAGCGCGGAGGCGAACCCATCGATATGGACTGCGCGCAGGTCGCTGACACCAGCCACGTTCAGCGCTTCGTCGCCAAGCCAGGCGAAGAACAGGCGGTAGGCATTTACATACTGCTTGATGACGCTCGCCGCACCGATCGGTCCTCCGAGCGCGGCCGATCGACGCAGCGCGCCGGCGAAGGCGATGGCGAGTGGGCGAGGATCGAGTGCGGCCATATCGACCAGGACCGTCCCGCCATGCCGCGCCTCGATGGTGAACTTGAGGCCGAGCACGGGATCAGGCTGCACGGGCTCCGGCGTGATCGGCGCGAAGGCGACGGGCCGGCCCTTGCGGGGACGACCGCTCATGCGCCCTGCGGTCCCGGCAGCAGCGCGAGCAGCTCCTCGACCGCCGCATCCACCGTATCGGCGCGGGTCGCGATATGGTCGAGGTAGATATAGGTGGTGGTGAGGCTTGCGTGGCCGAGCAGGCGTTGCACCTGTTGCAGCGGGTCCCCGAGGATCAGCCGGTAGCTCTCCACCGGCCCCGCCGGCAATGCCGCTTCGCGCAGTCGCTGCTGGATCAGCAAGGCGAGCATATGAACTGCGAATGTGTGGCGAAGCTGGTGCGGGTTGATCGACAGCGGGAAGCCGTTCTCCGCGCACCGCTTGCAGGCGCGGGTGAAGATCACCTCCCACGAGTTGGGGCGGACAGGCTGCCCGACCTCGGTCAGCCACAGCGCCGCCGGCTCGCGGGGCGGTCCATCCTCGTCGTACAGGATCAGGCGGCATCGTTCCTCCGGAGTGCAGACATCGCGCATGCGGTCGAGACCGGCGCGGGTGACAGGGATCGGTCGCTCGAAGCGGGCCGCGCCATCGCGCGCGGCGAACTTGGCCACGCCCGCTGCGCGCTCGACGGCGACATAGGCGGCAATCTGACGAAGCAGCCGGCGTGGGACCAGAACGCTGCGTCCCCGATCGCCCTTGGTGAGCGGCGGCGGGAGAGGCAGCCAAAGTTGTTGGGCATCACCGTCCGCGCAGTCGATCGCCGCGAGCTCGGCGGTGAGCAAGCCCGACGCCTCTTCGAGGCGCAGGCCGGTGGTGACGAGAAGATCGGCGAACAGCGCGTTGCGCAGCCCGTTACGGTCGCGCGCGCCGGGCCGCTCGGTGCCGTCAGGGGTGAGCCCGCGCAGGCCGACCTCGCGGAAAATGCGGTAGTCGTCCATCGTGACGAACCGCACATCCGATCGCCTGGCAACACGTTCATAGGCGTCATTGCGCGCCGCGATCATGCCGCGACGGCCACCATGCGCCGGTCGCCACACGGCGCGGCGGCTGAACGGCGCGTCGGTGATCAGCCCGTGCTGCTCACCCCATCGGTAAAGGCGATCGAGACTGGCGACGGCGCGGTTCCAGCTTGCGGCCGTTATCCGGTGATCGGCCTCGTCGCGGCGTCGCTCACGATGAAAGGCGTCGACATCGTCGCGGGTCGCAGCCCACACGGTCTTGCCGCAGGCATCGAGAAAACGGAGCCAGACTACGACATCATAGGCGTAGGCGCGAAGCGAGTGCCGCGAGCGGACCCCCGACAGCGGCAGATCGAGAAAGAAGCGATCCAGATCGGCATCATACAGCGCGTCGTCGCGCAGGATCAGCGGCACATGAGCATCGAGGCCCTTGGCCTCGCGGCGCTCGCAAACAGTAATGATCGACACCGGCGCAAAGCCCTCCCCCCGGACCCCCCACCCGGAAGCTGACCTCGCACCGTTGCGCCTGTGGCCCGGCAGTAATCAGGCTGGCCTCCGCAGCTCTTGGGTCAGCGCTA
>NZ_LBIC01000032.1 GCF_001005725.1 Sphingobium chungbukense | reverse complement strand
CTGTCGCCAGGGCTCAGGATCTCCGGCCGCCTCTGCACGCATCCATCCTGTTTTGCGCCGTTTCTCACCCAACAAACCATCCAGGAAAAGATTGGCCGATGCCGCAACGCGTTCCTGGGTGAATAGCACGCGCATGCGAGCCTTCACGTCCCGCAGCGACGATGCCCAAAGCTCCAGTGTCGTTTCAATCGATGCGCCCGTCATCCACGGCCTCCCTACCATGGAGACCTATTGATTCAGAATTTCAATCAATATGCAACTGTAATGCTTCTGTAATGGGCCTTTGTTCGTCAAGTCCCTCTGAATGATTATCTCGTCGCCGGGATCATGCTTCTGTCCGTGGTCAGCACGAAGACCGCCACACCATGCCATCAGATCCTTAAGCCGACAGATCAATCTAGGAAGCGTGTTTTGCCGAAGCATTCACAGCACTACACACGATCTTGCCAAGCCCTCGTCCCAGCAACGGGACCTCATTAGAAGCGTGCCGTTCCAGGCGCGCCTCGATCAGCATTTCTTCCTTCAAGCGGCCATTGCGGTTGCCCCCCAGCGAAAGTCGGTGGCGTCCATCCACATGCGATGGAGTACGACGCCGAGCTTACGCGCCAGAGCCACCTTCGCGCGCTTCATCCCGCGCCGTTTCGCTACATCTAGCGCCCAGCGCTTCAGGCTGGAAAACCGCGTCGCTCGCGTCAGCATGATATGCGCCGCTTCGAAAAGCGCGGTTCGGACCATCGCGTCACCGACCTTGCTGACGCCTCCATCCCGGTCGGTCTCGCCGGACTGATATTTCTTGGGGGTCAGCCCAAAGTAGGCGCCGACTGTACTCGATTTTACAAAGCGGGTCGGATCGTCGACCGCTGATCGATATGTCAGAGCGACCAGCGCGCCGACGCCAGGCGTGCTCATCAACCGGTGGCAAATCTTGTCTGCCCGCGCGATCTTCAGCATTTCGCGGTGGAGCCTGGTGAACTCACTCCACAGTATCGCTCGGGCTGCCAACATCCCGCCGATCACCGTCTCCAGGGTGGCGTGCCCTACGATCAGTTCCTGGATACGCGCCTGGAACCTGCCGCGGCTGACCTCGCCGACCTTCAGTCCATAGCCGCGCAGAATCCCACGGATACTGAGTTCGACGTCGAGCAGCTTTCCCTGCAGAAGCTTACGCCCGACGAGTAAGGCGCGGGTATCTTGCGATGCCATCGATTTTGCATGAACCGGCCGATACCAGCCCATCCGCAGCAACTGGGCAATCCCGCGGGCATCTTTCCGGTCGGTCTTCACGGTCATCGCCGAAAGTGCCGCCTTCACGTGTCGCGTCTCCAGCAAAACAACGTCCCGACCAGCGGCGACAAGCCCAGCATGCAACCAATGCGATAGCGGCCCCGCCTCCAGCCCGATCCGGCATACCGGCAATTCCAACTCGTCGAAATATCGCACCAGCGTCTCGGGCTCGCTGGCGACCTTGACCTCGCGGACGATCTTACCCTTCGCGTCCACGATGCACACGCTGCTCTCTTTCAGAGAGACATCGATTCCGGCATAATACTCCATGGCTGTTCCTCTCATGATGCTTGGGGCCGATCGCTCGGACTCCGTTTCCAACACCATCATTCTGAGGGACAGCCATCCAACTTGGCTACTCTTGAGACGCCGGCCCATTACGGCATCTAGTTGTCTGGTTGCGACACATCATTGGCGTAATATAGTACGTCGTCGACTTTAGTCATAAGATCGTCCGGTGCCGTCGGCTTGTAAAGAGGATTGGCGAGCGCGGGCATAAGGCCGATCCGCTCCTCTACCTTCTGGCATGGCGAACTGCCGTGGAGCACGCGCTGTCGTCGCCGATTGTAGGCACGGTTGAAGCCGGTCAGCAGGATTTCGAGATCAGCATGGCCGGCGACGTTGATGCCCATCACTTCGCTGGCGATGCGGCCGTTGAAGCGTTCGACCATGCCATTGGTTTGCGGCGTATAGGGTCGCGTCGTGCGGTGAACGACCTTGATCTTCGCGCAGGCGCGTTCGAAATCGTCGGCGGTAAAACAGGATCCCCGGTCTGTCAGCACATGGGTGATGCGGAAGGGGAAAGCCCTTCTGGCGGCCTTGAGGAAGGCGACGGCGTTGGCAGCATTTTCAGCATCGTAGACGGCCAGATGGACGAAGCGTGAGCAGCGATCGATGGCGACATAAAGGAAACGCTTGCGAGTTTCGCCGTCCGCGGTGCGCAGCTTGGGCAGATGTTTGACGTCGATATGGACAAAGCCCAGGTCATAGTCCTGGAAGCGCCCCTGTCCTTTACGCGGCTGCGCCGTGGGCTTGGGCGGTCGTCGATTGAGCCCTTCGGCCTTGAGTACCCTGTAGATGCTGTCGCGATTGAGGTGTGGCAGGAAGTGCCGGAGCACGAAGGTCAGGTCATCCAGGGCAAAGCCTGTCGCCCTGCGTACAGCACAGATGATCGCGCGTTCTTCCTCATTCATACGCCAAGCCAGACGATGGGGCCGACTTGGGCGATCCAGGATCGCCTGCTCTCCTCGCTTGCGCCATTTGCGGACCGTCTCATCGCTGATGCCATAGCGTTTCGCCACGACACTGGCAGGCTCGGTCGAACGGGCAATTTCCGCCCTTACAGCAGGCGTGGTTCGAGCCTGGGGATGTATCTGCACCATCACGAAACCTCATCAGCAAGGACGGCAAAGCGCCACGCGTGATCCGCGATGGCATTCTTTACCATATCCCAATGATGTGTCGCAACCAGACAGCTAGTCC
>NZ_LBIC01000031.1 GCF_001005725.1 Sphingobium chungbukense | reverse complement strand
CGATGCAGACAAAAACCGCCGACCCGGAGGCGATCCTGCGCCGGTTTAGCCGCTCCGAGGTGATGCACCCGACCTACAAGGCGTTGAGTGAGTTGGGCCGCGCGGTCAAGACGATCTTCCTGTGCCGGTATCTGCGCGAGGAGTCCTTCCGCCGCGAAATTCATGAAGGCCTGAATGTCGTTGAAAACTGGAACAGTGCCAACGGGTTGGTTTTCTTCGGCAAGGGCGGCGAGATCGCCACCAACCGCATCGATGAGCAGCAGCTCTCGGTCCTGGCGCTACATTTGCTGCAAGCGTCGCTTGTCTATGTGAACCCGAATGCTTCAGAGCGTGCTGGTGGAACCGAAATGGACGGGCCGGATGACGCCGGATGATTATCGCGGCCTCACACCGCTGATTTACAGCCACGTCAATCCTTATGGCCGCTTCGACCTCGATCTAAATAGCCGGATCGATTTTGGGCGGCTTGCTGCCTGACCGGGGCCTTTCCGCTAGCACCATTGGGGTGCACCCGAACGTGACGATCGGAAGTGACATATGCGACATGTCACAAAAGGGTGGTTCCGTCACCAATGTTACTGTACGAGGGCAAAGCCACCCTAATGTGACGGATTTGCCCATGACCCGCGTCGGCTACGCCCGCGTCAGCACCATCGACCAGGATCTCGATATCCAGGTTGCCCGGTTGAAGGCGGCGGGCTGTGAAATCGTCCGCTCCGAAACAGGCTCGGGCGCATCGCGCACTGGACGCACGGAGCTTGAGACGATCATGCAGTTCCTGCGCGCCGATGACGAACTCGTCGTCCTGCGTCTCGATCGGCTCGGTCGCTCCACACGCGATGTTCTCAATCTGGTTCATGAACTCGACCAGAAGGGAGCCTCATTGCGGGTGCTTGAGCCGGAGGTGACGACGGCCGGAAGCATGGGGCGGATGGTGATCACCATTCTGGGCATGGTCGCGGACATGGAACTGACGTTCATCAAGGACCGGCAGCGCGCCGGGATCGAGGCGGCGCGCGCCGAAGGCGTCTACAAAGGCCGGAAGAAAAACATCGATGACGATGAAATCCGACGCCGGATCACCGCCGGCGCGAGCAAGGCCAGCGTCGCGCGCGACCTCAAGATCTCAAGGATGACCGTCTATCGGGCGCTTGACGTCATTCCTTCAAGGATCGGGCTGCCGGAAAAGCCGCCTTCTGTCACCATCGCCCTGCATCTGACCATCGAGAACTTCAACAAGCATGGTCGTGGCAGAAAGCCCGCTCGCGAGCGCATCGAGGCGATGCTGGAGCGGGATTACCAGATGCAAAAGACCGGGAACTGCGATTACACGCTGACCGTCGCCTATGATCAGGATGCCGATGGCGTCAGCCTCGATGACGAGATCGCATCTCTCCAGACAGAGATGTTCAACATCGCAGAGAGCTACAGGTGCTCGATCGAGACCGATGTTTACGAGATTGGAGGACAAGAGCGAGCCTGGTAGCTCGCCATGTTCAATCTTCGTTCTTCAACATGGCCAAAATCGCAGCTTCGGGCCGACTGGGCCATCCTGCTCGGCACCCAATGGCTGCTCGAAAAGATACTGCCTGTGTCGATCGCCAGCACCATCGCCTGGGCCGCACTGGTTGCCTTCGGGGTGGCGGTCTGGAAGTTCAATCGGCGCTATGGTCGCAACGAACTGCTCGGCTCGGCCGCGTTCGGATCGCGCGCCGATGTGCGCGGCCTGGAATCGAACGGCGGCGATCTGCTGATCGGGCGATCCGCCAAATCCGGCAAGCTGCTCCGCTATGGCGGTCCCGCCCATCTGCTGACAATGGCCCCGACGCGCAGCGGCAAGGGCGTAGGCACCATCATCCCCAACCTGCTGACCATCGACCGCTCGGTGATCTGCATAGACCCCAAAGGCGAGAACGCCCGCGTCACCGCCAGGGCGCGCGCCGCCAAGGGCAAGGTCTGGTGTCTCGACCCGTTCGAGGTGTCGGGGCACCCCCCTGCCCGCTACAATCCGCTCGACCGGCTTGACCCGGCCAGCCTCGATCTGGCCGAAGATGCGATGACCCTGGCCGACGCCCTGGTCCATGATTCCGCAGGGCAAGGCGGCGATGCCCATTGGAACGAGGAAGCCAAGGCGCTGATCGCCGGTCTGATCCTCTATGCTGTGGTCCATGAGGACCGCGAGCATCGCACCTTGGCCACGGTGCGCGACTATCTGACGCTCGCCCCCAAAGGGTTCGCCGATCTGCTCACCCTCATGCAGGACAGCCGCGGCGCCGGTGGCCTGATTGCCCGCGCCGCTAACCGCCAGCTCGGCAAGTCCGATCGCGAGGCGGCAGGGGTGCTATCGTCGGCCCAGCGGCATACCCATTTTCTCGACAGCCCCCGGATCGTCGCCAGCACATCGGCGTCGGACTTCACCTTTGCAGGGTTGAAAGATGGGGTTTCCACGGTGTTTCTGTGCCTACCCCCTGACCGGCTCGACGCCTATTCCCGCTGGCTGCGCCTGCTGGTCGCCCAGGCGCTCACCGACATGGCGCGCTCGCCTGCCAAACCGGCGCGGCCCGTCCTGTTCCTGCTCGATGAGTTCGCTGCCCTGGGCAGGCTGGAACCCGTCGAGCGGGCAATGGGCTTGATGGCAGGGTACGGATTGCAGCTCTGGCCGATCTTGCAGGACATGCACCAGTTGCGCGCCCTCTATGGCGAGCGCGCGGGCACCTTTATGTCGAACGCCGGGGTGTTTCAGGCGTTCGGGGTGAACGACCTCACCACGGCGG
>NZ_LBIC01000030.1 GCF_001005725.1 Sphingobium chungbukense | reverse complement strand
TCCCCTGATTGCGTCATCACGCAGATACCCAACAGGAGGAGGAAGAAGCGCGCCGTCACTCGGTCAGCGCCCCTCCCCGGCATGGTTGCACAACGGTCACCGCTGGCTCCATCCAAGTCCCAACGCCTTTTGCAGGGCGACAAATGCACGATCAAGTTCGCCAGTCGCCTCCAGCACCGACTGATCGGCAGCCAGCGCCGCCCGTTCGGCATCGATTGACGTGGTCATCGGTATCGCTCCCTGCGCGTATCGCTGCCCGGCATAGGTCGCTGACTGCCTGGCGCCGTTCCGGCTTGCGATACTCGAAAACAGATTACGGCGCTGATTACCGAAGCGGGTCAGGCTGGTTTCCGCATCCGACAGCGCGCCGAGGACTGCCTTGCGATATTGCGCTTCCGCCTCGTCGCGGTCGGCCCGGGCCTGCTCGACCCGAGCACGATTACGGCCGAAGTCGAGGAAGCTCCAGCTGATCCGCGGCAGAAGAAGGCCCGCGATGCTGTCAGGATCGATCACATCGGCAATATTGGGGCCACCGAGGCCGATGATACCCATGATGCTGACGGATGGGAACTGCCGGGCGACGTTGACTCCGATCTTTGCGTTCGATGCCGCCAGCTGCCGCTCGGCTGCGCGAATGTCCGGCCGGCGTCGCAGCATGGCGGCCGGATCGCCAATCGCGACAGTCCCGGGGATCATCGGGATCGGCGCGGGGGTAGACAGCGCGGCGTCGTGTGCACCGGGTTCGTCGCCGGTGAGCAGGGCAAGCTGGTCGAGCGTGGTTGCGATCTGCCCTTCAAGCGGCAACAGCCCGGCCTCCGTGCGGGTCAGCTCAGTCTGGAGCCGAACCACCTCGTCGCGCGACGATGCACCGCGTTGCTCACGCTGTTGAAGCAGGGCGAGTGATCGCTGCTGAAGCTCCGCGGAGCGACGGGCCAGGATCAGGCGCTGCTGAAGTTCCCGCAGGGTCACATAATTCTGGGCGACCTCCGCCGAGAGACGAACCTGCGCATCGGCCCTGCTGGCTTCGGCTGCCTGAGCCTGGGCTTCGGCACCTTCGGCGGCACGGCGTCGCCCGCCGACCAGATCGATCTCCCAAGACGCGTCCAGGCCGGCGTTGTAGAATTCGGCCCTGATACGATCGGATTGCTCGCCTTGCGTCGGCAGCGCGAGCGAGCCGGCGGGAAGATCGGCAACGATCGCAGTCCCCGACGCCGAGACGGTGGGAAGCTGGTTTGTGCGCTGTTCGCGCAAGCTGGCGCGCGCCTTGCGGATGCGCGCCTCGGCGATCACCACGTCCGGATTAGAGGCAAGCGCGCGGTCGATCAGCATCGTGAGTTGCGCGTCGCCCATGCCTTCCCACCAGCGTGCGACAAGGGGCTGCGGTACCGTGACTGCCTGATCCGCGCGGCGAAATGTCGATCCGGCGCGCTCGCCGCTCGCGACGCTCGGCGGGCCTCCATAGTCGGGTCCGACGACGCATCCGGTCAAAAGGGCGGGGAGAATGGTCCAGCCAAGTCGCTTCATCAGTGCATCGCCATCTGCGTGTCGGAGGAGATCGGGCGGAGGAACAGCGCCAGCGGCGTGGTGATCGCGATCGCGACGCCGAGCGCGAAGAACAGGTCGTTATAGGCCATGACGGTAGACTGTTTGAGGAGTTGACCTGCGAGCTGCCGATAGGCGCCGGCTTCGCCGGACGGCATGGCCATAACCCTCGTGAACCATTCCTGTGTGGTCGCCGCGTTGGCCGACACCGTTTCGCTCAAGCGATTGAAATGGAGGAAGGTCTGACGGTCCTGAAGGGTGGCCATCATGGCAAGGCCGATCGATCCGCCGAGGTTGCGCCCGGCATTGAACAGTGCGGAAGCATCGCTGGCATCCTCGGGCGCCACGGCGCTGATCGCGGCTTGGTTTAGGAACATCATAGCGAAAATCTGACCGGCGCCGCGAATAATCTGCGAAGCCGTCAGATCGCCACCCGCTGACTGCGCCGTTAGGTGCCAGTCCATGGCGCAACTGATACCTATCAGCGTCATGCCGAAGATCACTGCCACACGGACATCCAGATATTTGAATGCGAGAGGAAGAAACGGCATTAGCATGATCGCGGGAATACCTGAGACGAAGACGACCTGTCCCGATTGTAGAGCACTGTAATTTGCCATTACTGAGAGAAACTGCGGGATTAAAAAGGTGACGCCGTAAAGGACAACGCCGATGACAAGGCTTAGAATGAAAACACTTCCAAATGACCGGCTGAAAATCAGCGTTAATTTGAGAACGGGTTGCGAAGACCGGACTTGCCCGATGGCGATGAGTGTGAAGCCCAGCAACGTCGCTAGAGCGAGCTTCACGATCATGGCGGACTCGAACCACATCTCGCTCTGCCCTTCCTCAAGCATCACGGTGAGCGCACCTAGGCCAATTGCGAGCCCTGCGATTCCGAGCCAGTCAGCATGGCGCAACTGGTCGAGCCGAAGATGCTCATGCTTTAGCCCTAGCAGAAGGAGGAGGACGAGCCCGACGCAGACCGGCACGTTGAGGAAAAAAGCATAGTGCCAGCTGTAGTTATCGGTCAGCCACCCACCGATGATCGGTCCAAGCACCGGGCCAAGGATGGCCGTGCCGCCGAAGGCAGCGGTGCCGATCGGCTGCTGTGATGGCGGTAGCCGGGTTGCGATGATGGTCATTGCGGTCGGAATCAAGGCACCGCCGGTAAAGCCTTGGCCAACGCGCCCGGCGATCATCATCGGCAGTGTCGTTGAAATACCGCACACTATCGAGAAGCCGGTGAAGCTGACCGCTGCACCCAGAAGGAAGTTGCGCAGGCCAAACAGGCGCACGAGGAAGGGGCTGAGCGGGATCATGACGATTTCCGCCACGAGATAGGAGGTCGCGACCCAGGTGCCCTCAGTTCCGCTCGCGCCGATCTCGCCCTGGATGGTGGGCAAGGCCGCATTGACGATCGAGATATCGAGCAGCGCCATGAATGACCCGATTGTTCCCGCCGCGACGGCGAGCCAGTCGCGCAGGCCTGCGCGTTCGGCGGCCATCAGCGCGCGCCCTGCATCTCACCGCGCTTCAGCCGCT
>NZ_LBIC01000029.1 GCF_001005725.1 Sphingobium chungbukense | reverse complement strand
GGCCGTCGCCGACGCCTTCCGCGCGGCGGTCGCTGCCGCGATGCCGACCGTGCTTCCGCCCACCGCCGAGCAGACGTTGCGCGAAGCGCCCGATCAGGCCGCGCCGCTGATCCCGCTGGCTACCGTGGGGCCGTTGCTCGACGGCGAACAGGATGTCTGGCTCGCCGCCTGCGGGGGCTTCCATAGCAGTCCCTTCGCGGACGCAGGATCACCCTGCGCGCAGCCCTTCTGGGGTTGCCTCGATTGTCCCAACGCCGTCATCACCGCGCGCAAGCTCCCCGCCATCCTGGCTTTCCTCGCGTTCGTCGAAGAGCAGAGGCTGAGCCTGCCCGCGACCGACTGGGCGGCCAAGTTCGGCCGCGTCCATGCCCGCATCACCGCCCAGGTCCTGCCGGCCTTCTCCGATGCCGTCATCGCCGATGCGCGCCGGCAGATGGAGGGCGAACGGCTTTATCTGCCGCCGGAGGCACGCACATGACCATGCCAGCCCATGTCCAGGCGCCCGCCTTCGACGATCGCGCCGTGCTGGCGAGCGCGCCGCTCAAGGCCGGTCACGCCCGCGAAGATCTGTCGCGCGTCGGCGACCCGAGCTGGGATCTCGGTCCCGCCGTCTTCCGCGAGAACGCCCGGCGCTGCCATGTCACCGTGCATTTCGACGTGCTCGAACATGCCGATGTGCAGGCGGCGATGCGCGCCTATCTCTACGCCCGCCTCAACGCCGATCTCCCCGGCTATCGGACGAAGCTACCGCCCGCCTGTATCCGCCAAGCATTCAACCGTGCCCGCCGGTTCTTTGCCTTCGCCCGTGAGCGGCTCGGACGGCTCGACGTTTCCCGTATCGATCAGGCATTGGTCGATGCCTATGCCCGTCATCTTCGTGACGATCCTGCCCGGCGACCCGTCATCGTCGGCCACCTCCTCGAAGTGGTATCCGATCTCTATTACTATCGTGACCACCTCGCTGGCGGAGGCCTTGCATTCGAGCCCTGGGCCGGACAGGCCCCGGCACGCGTCGCGGGCTACCGGCATGTCAGGGAGAACCGCACGCCGCGGTTCCCCGAAGAGGTCATCGCCGCGCTGCTCGCCTGGTCGTTGCGCTACGTCACCGTCTTCGCTGACGATATTCTCGCAGCCCGCCGCGAGCTTGATCGGCTCGAAGCGCGCCGGGACCGCCTTGTCACCGCCGACGCCGGCCTCTCGGACGCTGATCGCCGGCAACGTCGCCGCACCCGCCTGAAGGCCTATTTCGATCGCCGACGCCGCGAGGGGCGCGGCGCACCGATCTGGGCCACCGCTCATAACGGCAAGCTGCGCGTCGATCCGGGCACCGGCACCGTGACCCCACCGATCAACGCCCATCTCCTGCATCTCCATGCCGGGATCGACGCGCAGGCCGAGCCGGGCGCGCATCTCATGCTGACCGGCGGCGAAGCGAGGTTGATCGATGCAGTGGCGGCTGAGCTGGGGGTGGAGGTCGGCGGCATGGACACGCCGATCTCGATCGATCCCGATAGCGGTCGGCCATGGCGCGAGCGCTTCGACGCGAAGACTCTCGCACACGAGGAACGGATGCTCCAGGCCGCCGCTTATATCGTGTGCGCCTATCTGACCGGCATGCGCGACTGCGAGGTGCAGGCGATGCGGCGCGGGTGTCTCTCTATCGCGCGCAGCGAGGACGGCCTGATCGAACGGCATCGCATCCGATCGACCATCTACAAGCGCCGCGCCGCCGCGGGCGAGGCGGCGAGCTGGGTGACGATCGAACCGGTCGCAGACGCGATCGCGGTGCTCGAACGCCTGTCGGCAGGACCGGCGCGCGCCAGCGGCAGCGATACGCTCTGGCCGGTGCTTCGTCCCCGCGCTGTCAGCAAGACGCATCTGTCGAGCGAGGTGGTGCGCCAGCTCAACACCTTCCGCGACCACCTCAACACCGCCTTCGGCAGCCCCGATGAGCCGGTCATCCCGCCCGGTCCCGATGGCAACCCATGGCGCATCACGACGAGGCAGTTCCGGCGCACCATCGCGTGGCACATCGCCAACCGTCCGTTCGGCACCATCGCCGGCATGATCCAGTATAAGCACGCGTCGGTCGCCGCATTCGAAGGCTATGCCGGGACCAGCGCATCGGGGTTTCGGGCCGAGGTCGAGGCGCAGAGGCGGCTCGGTCAGATCGACGATCTGCTGGACTATTTCGACCGGCGCCAGGACGGCGCTTCGCTCGGCGGACCGGCGGGACCACGCATCGCACGGACGCTCGACGATGCCGCCGTCAGACAAGGGCCTTTGCCCGCCATGATCGCCGATCGCGCCCGCCTGCGCGTCATGCTCGCCAGCGTCGCGCGCACCTTCCATGTCGGCCCGCTCGCGGATTGCTTCTTCGATCCCGCGACCGCGCTCTGCCTCAAGCGCGTGACGACCCCCGATCCCGCGCAGCCGCTCACTGCCCTGTGCGAGCCGACCCGCTGTCCCAACGCCTGCATCACCGCCCGCCACAGGCCGGCCTGGGAACGCGCGGCGGCCGATGCCAGGGCGCACTTACGCGAACGGCGCATCTCCGATCTCCAGCGTCAGTCTCTCCAGCGCGAGCTGGATCGCCTGAGCGTGGTGATTGCCGGGATCGACCCTCCCGCGCCGTAGACCACCCCGGCTGTTGGCGGAGTCCTGCGCCGGTCGGCGCGCCCGCGCAACGGCTTCGCCGTCCTTCGCTTCGCTGCGGCCCTGACGGGTGCGCGAGCCCCCCTGTGCCCGGCGCGAACGGGCCTCCGCCGCCGGGGATGGTCCCCGGCGCGAGAACGGAGAACAGATCATGTCAGCCTCACAACGCTCAGACGTCTATGCTCGCGTCACGCAAGCGATCGTCGACGCCATCGAAGCCGGCACCGGCACCTGGCGCATGCCATGGCATCATTCCGGCGCCGACGTCACCCGCCCGACCAACGTCGCCAGCGGCAAGCCCTATCGCGGCATAAATACGGTCTCGCTCTGGGCGGCCGCCTATGGCAGCGGCTATGCGAGCGGGGTCTGGGGCACCTATCGCCAGTGGCACGCGCTCGGCGCGCAGGTCCGCAAGGGTGAGCACGCCAGCCTCGGTGTCCTCTGGAAGGAGTTTCGCGCGAAGGGCGACGACGCCGGCGACGATGACGACCACCGCCGGCTTTTCGCCAAGGCGTTCAGCCTGTTCAACGCCGATCAGGTCGATGGCTATGCGCCCGAACCGGCGCCGGACCTGCCCGAGAGCGAACGCCTCGCCGCCGCCGAAGCCTTCATCGCCGCCCTCGGCATCGATACCGTCTACGGCTCGGCCAGCGCCTATTATCACATCGCCGAAGACCGCATCCACATGCGGGATTTCAGCGCCTTCCACGATGCCCACGGCTTCTACGCCACCCATATTCACGAGGCAGCTCATGCCAGTGGCGCAGCCCACCGGCTCGACCGGGATTTCAGCGCCAAGTGGACCAGGCACGCGCTCGCCATGGAGGAAGCGACCGCCGAACTGACTGCATCGTTCCTGCTCGCCGATCTCGGGATCGCGCACGAACCGCGACCCGATCATGCGGCCTACATCGCCTCTTGGCTGCAACTGCTCAAGGACGAGCCCCGGGCGATCTTCACCGCGGCGAGCAAAGCGCAGGCAGCGGCCGACTGGATGCATGCCCGTCAGCCATGATCCAGCAGCAACCAAAGCAGAGCGTCCGATCCCTCGCGGGCTCGGCCGCTTCGTCGCGCACGGCGATGCGCGGGCTTCGCCCGCTCACCAGCGGACGCCGCTGGCGCGGCGGCGCTGATTTTTCGGACCTCCCTCGATGCGGGTCTGGTCGGCGCTCCCTGCTAGGCCCGCCACGGCGCGCCGCAAGCCCGGCTTCGCCGAGCTGCTCCATTTCATTTCGCCCCTCCGGGTGCGGCCCGCCGTTTGCGCGGGCCTCTCCGGTCGTTCTCGCCGCCCACCCCCGCCTCGGGGGAGCCATGGGGTTTTTGGGCAGTGCTGGAGGCACCGATGGTTTTCACCTTCCAACCACCATTTTTCGCTGGACTGTCAGGATAT
>NZ_LBIC01000028.1 GCF_001005725.1 Sphingobium chungbukense | reverse complement strand
GGGCCGCACCCAGGGTCGCACACCGGCATCGAGCCGGTCGATGATGGCGCACGTGATGGTCTCGGCCGGCGAGGGCCGGCCCGATGATCGAGTCATGGTGGATACTCCACGAAAGAGCGGCGGCCAGCGCCGCCGATGAAGGACTGCGGGCGACGCAAGAGCGCCGCCCGCCATTACGCGTTGGTCTCAGGCCGCCTCGTCGAGGTCATCAGCATCGCCATTGGGGGCGATCTCCCCTGCCCCGCCGTCGCTGTCGTCTTCGTCGCTGAGGAAGGCGGAATAGCTACGGAAGCTTTCGGGCTTCTCCACCGCGCCAAACCGCATCTCATCGGGCAGCCAGCAGAGCGCCTTTTCCCGGACTTCGGCCTCGACGATGCCCTGCCCGGAACAGAGCGCCGCGCAGGCATTGGCAAGGTCACCCTTCTTGGCGTCCTTGTAGCGGCCGCGCAGTACTGGCCCGCCGATCTCTTCAAGCGCTTCGAGCATGACGTCCTTCTTCACGCGTCCGAAAAAGTTCTGGGCATCGGGCCGCCACCATTGCGCGACATCAATGTCGAGCAGACGTCCGAGATGATCGTGGAAGCCGTTGCGGCGCCCGCCATCGTCGACGTTGAGCGTCGGTTCGAGCGTCTGCGCCACGACATGGGCAAGCCAATCGGCGCGCGCCTGTTCATCCAGTTGCCGGAAGGCATCGAAACGCGACGACAGCGTGTTCCCGCCTGCCCAGCTCACATCGAGCCCCTGGCGCTGTTCGGCCAGGACGTTGCTGGCCGCGCTGCCTTCGTCGCGGAAGCCGACGATCGGGAAGCTCGCGGCGGCCGCTTGCAGCGTCGAGTGGTCCCGGACATAGCCGCTGGCGAACACGGTCCGGTGCGCGATCAGGAATATCGCGAGGTCGAGCGCGAACCCCGCGTCCGAGGCGACATGGGACGCCAGGATCTGCCGCCGCTGCGTCGCGAGTTCGTCGACCAGCGTCGCGCTGAGCCGGGAGGTCGCGACCTTGCCGGACGGCGCCTCGGGTTCGCCGTCGTCTCCCGCCTGACGAATGGCGCGCTCGCTGAACATGCGGCTGTGCACCCGCGGGGTGCCGTCAGGGGCAAGATAGATGAAGGTGCCCAGCTGGTCCTTGACCGCATCGTCGACCATCGTGCGCGCCGCCTCGATCGCATCGAGTTCCCGCTCGATGTCGGCGAGCCGCACCGAAGCCGCCTCGGCCTCTGGTGTGCCGTCCTCAAGTTCGGTTTCCAGTTCACGGATGAGCGCATCGCCCTCATCGGAAAGACTGTCGACGCGATCCTGCTCGTCCTCGCGCAATTCGCGCAGCGCCGGATGATATTCGTAGAGCTGGCACTCCATGTCATAGGGCACGTGGGTCGCGAGGACCGGTGTCACGAATGCCAGCTTCTGCTCGGCAGCGAGTGTTTGTGCCGCTGCTTCGAGCTTCTGGGCGGCAAGCTGCTCGATGATCTCCACGTCGATCCAGCTCTCGTCCGCATCATCGCCGAACAGGTCGCGCTCGATCCGGCCGCCCGCACCGACATAGGCATCGCGGCCAACGAACCGCGCCTTCGCATCGGTCGCCTTCACCGTCCCGTTGAGGAGCGCACGACGGACATTGTCGGGATTGTCACCATAATAGGACCGGCTCATGCTCTCGAACACACGCGCCTGGCGGTCGACATCGGGCGTGACGGCATAAGCCTGCGCGACCCCGAGCGTGATCTCGCCTGCGGCAAGCGCCGCGAAGACGACGGGAGCCAGTTCGGCAAGCCGGACCCGCTGCTCGACGAAGCGGGTCGTGACCCCGAAGCGTTTCGCCACATCCTCGCCGCTCGCCCCCCGGTCGAGGAAGTGCTTGAAGGCCGAGCATTCATCCGCCGGGTTCATCGCGACGCGATGGAAATTCTCGGCAAGGCTCGCTTCGGCCGATCCGGCATCATCCTCGAGCACCAGCACCTGAACCTCATGGTCCGCGGCAAGCCGGTTCGTCTCAATCAGGCGTTGGAGCGCCCGCAAGCGGCGGCCGCCCGCCTTGACGGTGAAGTGCCCCGCTTTTTTTAGCGGCGTGACCACGAGATTCTGCAACAGGCCATGCGCAGCGATATTCTCGGCCAGACTGTCGAGGTCGGCATCGCGATTGGATTTGCGGACATTATCCTTGGAGAGCGAGAGGTTCTTGACCTTCACGGACTGGATCATCGGTTGTCTCCTTCGAGGGTTGCGCCGACGTCGTCGGCCGGCTTGAGCCACTCAGGCCCACCCGGCCGAAGGCCCCCTCCCCTCTCTTCGATCGCTTGACGCTGCCGCTGCTCAGCCTGCTATCTCGCCAAGGATCTCGACGGCGCGGCTCGGTGGGACGAAGAGCCGCGTGCGGTGTTGGATGATCTCGGTGAAGCAGCCCGCCGCCTTGAGATGAGGAAGGGCGTCGGACTTCCAGTCGAGCAATTCGAGGCGTTGGTCGCCGGCGACCAAGGCCCGCTTCAGCCGGAGCGACCCGATCGGCATGATCTCGCCCGAGGTGCGAACGTGCTCGACCCGCGCGCCTAGATCGATCGCGACATGGGCGGCGATGCCGAATGCGCTGGCGATCCGCTCCACCAGCGGCGCCGGAATAAGACGCCCGAGAAGCGACTGGCCGTCATCGCTCGTCAACCGCCAGACCTGGACATGATCGTCGGGCAGCTTTCCCCAGACCGGGAGCAGCAGGCCCGTGACCAGATAGATGATCTGCGTACGCGTCTGCGCGGCCATCGCGTCGCATTCGGCCTGCCAGGCTTCGTCGAAGCTCGCGCGGTCCACGTCGGTCCAATGGGTTTCGGCGAAGAGGTCCTGCCGGTGCCGTTCGGTGCGCGTTGGACGCACCAGCTCGTAGCGGCGCACGGTCCGCCCCTCTTCGTCCGTCAGCGAGAAGGTCGGCCGGCAAATGGCGGCCTTGCCGGAACGCGGGTTGATCAACCCGCGCGCTTCCGGGTCGGCCAGAAGCCAATGCGCTCGTTCCAGGGTCAGCGGCCGATATCGTTCCTCGGTTTCGATACGCAGGATCTCGGTTTCGGCGCCGCTCACGGGATCGCGCCGGATCACCGTGCGGTCGAGGATCGAAATTCGGTCGGCCGCGATCGTTTCGACGCCAAGATCGAGGGTGCCAGCCTCGCGGGCCTTTTCCACCCGTGCTTCGATCAAGCCCAGATATTCGTCGAAGATCGCGTTCTGCAGGTCGATGCGCAGTGCCAGGATGCGGTTCAACCACCGCTGGATCGTGGGCAAGGTCTCAGTGAGCCCCCCACCCTCCCCGGCCAGGTTCAAACCGGTGAGCGACTGGAATTGATCAAAGCGCACCGATTGGAGCTTTCCCTGGAACAGTAGGCGAAACCACTGGTCGAGCGATTCCCGCGCGAAGTCGGACTCCAGATTGTCGCGGGGGTCGAAAAGTCCCTGCCCGCCGGTCTGGCGTTGGCCGCGGGTCAGGGCGCCCAAGCTGTCGAGGCGCCGGGCGATGGTCGAGATGAACCGCCGTTCGCCGCGGCAATCGGTGGAAACGGGCCGAAACAGGGGCGGGCAGGCTTGGTGGGTTCGATGCGTGCGGCCTAGCCCCTGGATCGCCGCGTCCGCGCGCCAACCGGGCTCGAGCAGATAGTGGATGCGGCGGCTCTGATTGGGCGTGTCGAGGCTGGCGTGGTAGCTCCGCCCCGTCCCGCCGGCGTCGGAAAAGATCAGAATGCGCTTTTCGCCGCGCATGAAGATGTCGGTCTCCGCGAGGTTCGTGCGCGCGCTGCGCCGTTCGATCCGCTGACGGCCGTCGGCATCGACGATGATCCGCCGGCTGCGACCCGTAACCTCGGCCACTGCCTCCGTCCCGAAATGCCCGATGATGTGATCGAGCGCCGAGCCGATCACCGGTAGCGCACAAAGCTGCTCGAGGAGCTGGTCGCGCATGGCGATCGCTTCCCGGCACAGCACGGGCTGTCCCGCCTCGTCAATCATCGGTTCCGAGCGCACCGTGCCGCTATCGTCGGTATAGATGCGCATCTGGCGCACCGGAAAGGCCGCTGTCAGATAGTCGACCAGGAATTCTTTGCAGTCGCAGTTTATGTCGAGCGTGGCGGCGGGAGGCGCAGGTTTCCTTCGGTTTTCCATGATTTCACTCCAGATAATTGCCTGACAAGGTTGAATGCTGGGGCCGTTAGGATTGTCGGCACCGCTGGAATGGTGCAGGTTGTAGAAAATCCCCGAGGCAGTCGTTCGTCGCTTTCAATCGAGGTCCCGATGCAAGGCTGTCCGCCATGGAGATCTGCCATGCCGAACAAACTGCCCAAGCGCCCCATTATCGTTTTTCTCGCAGGGATTT
>NZ_LBIC01000027.1 GCF_001005725.1 Sphingobium chungbukense | reverse complement strand
CATCGATTATCTCGAGCGAGCCTTCCCTACCCGGCAGATGCAGGTCTTCATCGATGACACAGGAGCGCCGCGCTCGCTGCCCATGGTCGATGGCAGGGGCAATCCGGTCGCCAACCCCGAAGCCGAGGCGGCGCGCGCCGAGCTGATCGAGACGCTTTGTGCCATGCCGCCGATCATGTCGGCGCTCGATGCGATGCTCGAGCATTTTGGGCATGACAATGTTGCCGAGGTCACCGGCCGCACCAGAAGGCTCATTACAAGGAGCGACGGCCGGCAGACTCTCGAAAGCCGGTCCGCCCGTCTCAGCCAGGCCGAGGCCGCCGCCTTCCAGTCAGGCCGCAAGCGCATCCTTGTCTTCTCCGATGCCGGCGGTACCGGCCGCAGCTACCACGCCTCGCTTGACGCGGCAAACCAGGAGCAGCGGGTTCACCTGCTGCTCGAGCCGGGATGGCGCGCAGACCGTGCGATCCAGGGGCTGGGGCGTACCCATCGAACGCACCAGGCAGCGACACCGCTCTTCCGCCCGGTGACGACCGACTGCAAGGGCGAGCTGCGGTTCACCAGCACCATCGCGCGGCGTCTCGACAGCCTGGGCGCGCTCACCCGGGGCCAGCGGCAGACAGGAGGGCAGGGCCTCTTCGATCCGGCGGACAATCTTGAAAGCGAATATGCCTGCGCGGCTCTTCTGAGCTGGTTCGATCTTCTCGCCGCCGGCAAGCTTGCCAGCATCACGCTTGATGACTTCCAGGACCGCACCGGGCTTGAACTGGCCGGCAGGGACGGTGTCATGAAGGACCAGATGCCGCCCATTCAGCGCTGGCTCAACCGGATCCTGGCCCTTCCCATCGCGCTGCAGAACAGCATCTTCGAGGAATTCCTGGCGCTTGTCGAAACGCGGGTATCGGCGGCGCGCGATGCCGGACGGCTCGACGCGGGCGTGGAGACGATCCTTGTCGACAGGGCGACCGTCATCGAGGACCTCGTCCTTCGCACCGATGCGCTCACCGGCGCTACCTCCCATCTGCTCACCATCGAGATCATGCGCCGGCGCAACTGTGTCTCGCTGGATCGCATCCTGCGGGTCGCCCACGAGGATGCCACCGCCGCCTTCATGATCAACCGCAGATCGGGGAAGGCCGCGCTGCGGACCAGGGCGCGCGCGCTCATGGAAGAAAAGGAAGGCACCCCCATTCCGCGCGTGGAGATGATGCGGCCGGGCCGGAATGAATATATGCGGGTTGACGACCTTCAAGAAACCTCCTGGGAGGAGGTCGACCGGGACAGTTTCAGCGCCATCTGGGCCGGCGAGGTCGAAGCATCGCGCCAGATCGTGGACACAGAGACGATCCGGCTCGCGACGGGGCTCCTCCTTCCCATCTGGTCCGCGCTCCCGAGCGATCATCTTGTGGTCAACCGTATCGTCGATGGGCAGGGGTGCTCCTGGCTCGGCCGCCTGGTGTTCGACGACCATGTACCCCAGCTTTTCGCAAGGCTCGGTATCGACCGTGCGCAAGCGCTTCCCGCAGATGCGGTCGCACGGGCGGTGTCGGCCGGTCGAACCATCGATATCGCGCATCCCTTTCCCCTCACGATCAAGCGATCGCGCGTCAACGGTTCCCACAGGATCGAGCTTGTGGGATGCCCTGCCGATCAGTTGCATCGACTAAAATCGCTCGGCTGCTTCACCGAGATCATCGCCTACCGCACGCGCGTTTTCGTGCCGATGGCGTCGGCGCAAGCGGTCCTGGGGCAACTCCTGGCCTGAGCCGGATGAATGAAAGGGGAGGAGGAGCGGAGTTGGTGTCCGGGATGATCCGGACGCCAGAAGGGAGTTCGCCCAATGACCACGACCGTAAAGCTCTCGAAGCTGACCCTTTCCCCCATCAACGTCCGCAAGCGGCCCGACGAACTGCTGGAAATCCCTCAGCTGGCCGCCGATCTCGAAGCGCGCGGCGTCCTCCAGAACCTGCTCGTCACCCCGGTCAAGAAGCCCCGCGGCACGTTCGAGGTCTTCGATGGCGGCCGCCGCCTGCGCGGCCTCCTGCTGCTCGCCGAACGTGGCGTCATCGCGGCCGATGAGTTCGACGTTCCGGTCAAGGTGCTCGTCGGGGACGAGGCTACCCTTTCCGAGACATCGACAGCAGCGAACTTCCACCAGCTCAAAATGACACCGGCCGAGGAATGCCGCGCCTTTCAGTATTTTATCGGCCTCAACAACGACATGGACGGTGTCGCCAAGCGTTTCGGGCTGACGCGGCGTTTCGTGGAAGGGCGCCTGCGTCTTGCAACGCTCGCCGAGCCGATCTTCGAGGCGCTCAGCGAGGGCGCCATCACCCTGGACGTCGCCAAGGCCTATGCATCGACCGAAAATCAGGAGAAGCAGCTTCTCGTCTGGAACAGCTACGGCACGAACTATGCCAATGCCGACACCATCCGGCGCGTCATCGCCAATGAAACCATGAAGTCCAGCGATCCTGTCGCGATACTGGTGGGCGAAGACCGCTATGCGGGTGCGGGCGGCAGGATCGATCGTGATCTCTTCAGCGACAGCGGCGACAAGTGGGTCAACCCGGAAATCGCCCAGAAGCTTGCCGGCGACATCATGGAAGAGGAAGCACGGCGCATTGGCGAGGAGACGGGCCTCGGCTGGATCCGGCCGATTGCGTCCAACTACATCCACAGCGCTGCGGCCGGGCTCTATCGGGTCATCCTGCCGCAGCCCGATCTCACCGCCGAGCAGACGGCGCGTCTCGAAGCGGTCTCCGAGCGGCAGGCGGCCATCGTCGAGGAAATGGATGGGGAAGCCATTTCTCAACAGACTTATGAGGCGCTCGATCAGGAATATGATGCCCTTGCCGAAGAGCAGCAGGCGATCCAGTGCCGCGCGCCTGTGCTGCCAGATGAGATCCGGCCGTTGGTAGGTGCGTTCCTCAAGCTCACGCCCAAGGGCGAAATGGTTCTCGACACCGAATATTATAGCGAGGAACCAGTTCGCGTCGGCGGTGTCGATGATGATGATGGCGGGCCCGCGGACGCTGGCGAGGGCGCGACCGCGCCGCAGGACGGACATGCGCCGCCCTCAGCTCCTCCCGAGGCGGTGGCGCCTGGCGGCAAGCCGCTCAGCGCGCGGCTCTATGACGAACTCGCGATGCAGCGCCGCGACATCCTCGGCGCCGCGCTTCTTGGCCACCCGGCGCTGGCGCTCGACTATGCCCTGTTCGTCATGATCGACGACCGGGCCAGCAGCTTCAGCGCCTATGGTTCGACCATGCGGGCGCGCGGACCCCAGGATCCGGTGTCGGGCGAACAGCCCGTGACGCATGCGCGCACGTACCTCGCCGAGGCCCATGCCGGTCTCGACTCCAGCTGGCTCGATCACAGGTCCGAGGTCGATCGTTTCGAGGCCTTCCGCGCCCTGGGCGATGACAGCAAGGCGGCCTGGATGGCCTATCTCGTCGCCGCGTCGCTCGAGGCCAAGCCTGGCTATCGCGCCGAACAATGCCCGCTACACAACCGGCTTGCGACGATCATGGATGTCGATGTCGCCAGCTGGTGGAGGCCGACGTCGGAGAATTTCTTCGACCGCATCAGCAAGGGCTCGATCCTCGCGCTATTGGGCAAGGTTGGCGGCGCCGCCCTCACCGCAAGGCACGCGACGATGAAGAAATCGGAGATCTCGCAATCATGCAACCGGCTCTTTGCCGGCGAGGCCATCGTCGAGCCTGAGGTCCGGGACGCGGCGCTGGCCTGGGTGCCTGACGCGATGCGCTTTCTCGATCAGCCGCAAGCCGATGGCATGGAGATGTCCGGCGGCGATGACCCGGACGCTTCCTCGGACCAGGAAGGCGATCGCGCGCCAGGGGATGAGGCGCCCACCGATCCGGGCGATGTGATCGAACCGGAAGATCAGGAGGCCCTCGCGGCCTGACCCCTCTCTCGTCTTTCGCTGACCGCCGGCGCTGTTCACGCGTCGGCGGTTTCCTTCCCTTCGTGCGAGGAACCTGCCATGCCATCTTGTCAGCGGAGCACCCGCGATGTCGCCGCCGAAATCACCGACCTCATCATCCGCAAGATCGAGGAAGGAGTTCCACCCTGGTCGCGACCCTGGCGTGTGCAGGGCGGTGGCGGACGGCCGCTGCGCCACAGCGGCGCGCCCTATGCCGGCATCAACACATTGTATCTCTGGGCGCTGGGAGATGCGCAGGGCTATCGTTCTCGCTACTGGATGACCCGCAGGCAGGCACAGGCGCTCGGCGGGGATGTCAGGCGCGGCGAGGCCGGTGCGGTCTCGGTCTATTACTCGACCTTCAGGAAGCAGGAGACAAATCCGGATACCGGACGCAGTGTTGACCGCAACATCCGCTTCCTTCGTCATTACATCGTGTTCAACGCCGATCAGATCGACGGCTTGCCGGCGCATTTCCATAGCGTCGATGCACCGGAGCAACCGATTGCCCTTTCGCGTAGGCAGACGCAAATCGACCGCTTTTTCGAGGCGATACCGGCGCTTGTCCGCCACGGCGGCAGTCAGGCCTATTTTACGCCGACCTTCGATTATATCCAGCTTCCGAGCCGATCCGCGTTTCAAACGATGGATCATTATGCATCGACGCGCTGTCATGAGACGATCCACTGGTCAGGCCATGCCGATCGGCTTGCCCGCACGTTCGGCAAGCGCTTTGGCGACAATGCCTACGCCTTCGAGGAACTGGTCGCCTTATCTGGACAGTCTGCGCCGCCCGCAACATTGCAGT
>NZ_LBIC01000026.1 GCF_001005725.1 Sphingobium chungbukense | reverse complement strand
GGGACGGCCGACAAGCCCGCAATCACCGGCTGAAGGAGCGGATCGCGGGCATGGCCTTCCTGGACGCTCAGGCGCGAGCGGTCCTGTTCGAGCCTCCCGACACCCACGAAGAGGCGCTGGCGCGCTATGCGCTCACGCCGGAGGACGTCGCCTTCGCCAGGCGTCGTCGCCGATCGCACAACCGGCTAGGCTTTGCGGTGCAGCTGGCGCTGGTGCGCGATCTCGGGCGGCCGTTGCGCCCGGGCGAGACGATCCCGGCTGCCGTCCTGGATACGGTCGCCGACCAGATCGGCATCGATCCGGTCGTGTTCGAGCTTTACGCCCGGCGTGACGAGACCCGCCGCGAGCATCTGGCCGAGATCGTGGCCCAACTGGACCTGCGCACGATGCGCGAGCGGGATTACCGATTGTGCATCCGCGCGGCGACGACAGGTGCTGTCGCCACGGAAAAGGGTGAACCGATCGTACTCGCCGTGATCGACGCGCTGAAGGCCGCGCGCATCGTCGTCCCGGGCGCGGGCCCCACCCAGGGCCTCGAACACAGTTTGCATGGAACCTCCCGTCGATCGGTCGGCCCGGCTGCTGGCGGCAATCCCTCATGGACATAGCCCTCCCGTTCTCGAAAACAGCGTTTTCGAGTTGACTTCACGTCCGATCTGCGGGAGGCTTGTTCTTGCGACAGAACGCGGGTTGCCTCCCGCAAATCAGACTTTCCGAGAGCCCGGCCGCCAAGCCGGGCTTTCGTCGTTTTGGCCCTAGCGGTGCCACCCGCTATGATCGCCACGGCGAATCGGCGAACGAGTCCGCCGACACCAAAGCCTGTCAGATTCCGATAGCGTTGGGAAGTGCGCTCTATAACGCTGGTGCAATAGGCCAATTGTGCACGTGTTCACACATTCACACATTCACACGTGAACTTGTTCACTTCTCGATGGGCTGATTGTACTTCTGGAGAATGTCGAGAACGGCCTCGGTTAACATCGCCTCAATCGTGCTATCTTCCTTGACGGCGAGGATCGCAAACGCTCGGGCAATCGCCGGATCGAAACGGCCAGCGATCGACTTCTTGCCAATGCGATTGCGCTGGCGACGCGGGGCTTCGATCGGCAGCATCGGTTCGTCGGCCTCCGTTGCCGTCCCGGCCGGTTTCCTGGCGTTTGTCGATCGTGCCACCCCCAAGCTCCTAATCTTTGTGTTCACACACTCACACGTTCACATATCCACACGTGGACAACTATCGCTCGCCGAACGGATGCTTGCCATGCTGGCGCATGAGTAAGTCGATGGCTTCGCCAAGGAGAGCCTGCAACGTCGTTCCCTGCTCGGCCGCCAGCATATTCAGACCGCGACTGACCTCCGGGCTGAAATAGGCGCTCACTGCCTTTTTGCCTTGCCGGGTCGCGGCGCGCGAGGCGGGCATTGCCGCTGCCGCGTCGGGACTTTCGCCGATCGCGCCCGCCTTCTCCGCCCGTTGCTGCTTCATCGCGCCAAACTTACTCATGCCGCGCCCCGCTTTTTGTTCACTCGTGAACGTGTGGACACGTTCACCTGTTTGCTTGTCCACGCCCATAGCGCGGCGACCTCCTCGGCCGCTTTGCCTGCGGGTTCTAGTTCGATCGCGGTTTTCCCCTGCGCCGTGCTGTGATGGTAGATCGCCCGCTGGGTGAGCATGACGGGAGCGACGTCCACGCCCATGCCGGCGACGCCATCACCGCCCTCGATCAGCTCGCGCGCATCCCGGTAGGTCGTCGGCGCGCGCTGGGGGCCGCCCATGAACAGCACGAACGCGGGCTTACCGGCCGCCTGCACCAGCTCGGCCGTCATCTCGACGGCCTTGAGGTCGAAGGCTTGCGGACGACAGGGAATCAGCACCAGGTCCGCCACCTTGCAGGCTTCCCGCGCCATGATGTCGGCATGGGGCGGGGTGTCGATCACCACCAGATCGGCACCGAGTTCGGCCGCTTGCTGGAGCTTGCGGGGCAAGAGGGAAGGGGAGGCGCAATCGACCACCTCAAGGTCCGACGATCCGCGCCACTCGCTCCAGTGGCTCGCCGTCGCCTGCGGGTCGGTGTCGAGGATCAACGCGGTAAGCCCCGCGCCAGCGCCGGCCGCGGCTAGGTGGATCGCCAGAGTAGTCTTACCCGCGCCGCCCTTCTGGCTGATGACGGTGATGACCTTCATGCGAACCCCTGAACACGTGAACGTGTGGACTTGTGAACACGTTCACGTGTGGACGCTTCATGCGTCCAGGTCAAGGCGACGATCGCCGTGCGGATCCTCGCCCCCGCCAGCCGATCGGAACCCGGCAGGGCCAAGACCGCTCGCGGGCTTGGGGAGCGGAGCGACTGAGAGCTGCGGTGCCGCGTAGCGGCAGGTGCCAATCGTTTCAGGCCGGGTGAAGGTGAAACCCTGCTTGCCCGCCGGGCTTGCGCGGCAGCACGGAAACGGACACCTGCACGTCGCGATTGAGCCGATCGAGGATCGTCATCAACCGGTCGATGGTGAAGCCTTTGAGCTTGGCCTGACGGATGCGCGAAAAGTCAGCGGCGGCGACACCGGTGATCTTCTCGGCCGCACGAACGGTCAGATTGTCGGTCGCGAGCGTCTTGCTGATTTCAGCCGCTAGGATTGCGCGGAGCTGGCGCTGTTCGGGTTCCTTCATGCCAAGGTCGGCATAGACGTTGCCGGTGCCTCGGATCAGCTCGAAGTCATCGTCGTCGGTCATTGCAGCACCTCCTTCAAACGCTTGATGCGCTCTCGCACCAGGTCGATTTCCTGCTTCGGGGTGGCGATCCCGCTCTTGGACTTCTTCTGGAAGGCGTGAACCACCCAAATGTCGTCGTCGAGCTGGAGCGCGTAGATCACCCGGAAGGCGTCTCCCCGTTCCTTGATCGCCAGTTCCCATATTCCCGAACCCAACCCGGTCATGGGCTTGGCGATTTCCGGCGTGTCGCCCTCGGCGATAGCCGTGAGGGCGTCGGTCGCTTGGTCCTGCGCGTCCTCGGGAAAGCGGCCGAACTCTCTGAGCGCGCCCTTGATCCACGAAATGTTACGCAGGGCTTTTCGATGCATTGGCGCAAATGTAGTTGTTTTTCACAACACGGTCAAGGGACGGGTGCAATGATCCGGCGGCAATCGGCCGGGCCGAAGGCCAGGCCCCAAGGGTTAGGTGGGTGGGACAGACACGCGGGCCGCCGGAACGGCAGCCTTCATCAAGCCGGGCAGGGCAGGGGGCTATGCTCCCGCCGATCGCGCCCGATGCTGGCGCAATACGCGCTGCACGGTCGATCGCGACACGCGGAACAGGTTGGCGAGCTGGGCGGGGGAGCCTTGGCCGGACTCCGCCTTAGCGATGATCTCGGCACGCTGCTGGCCGGTAAGGCTCGGCCGGCGTCCAAGGTGCTGGCCGGCTTTGCGGGCGTGCGCCAGCCCGTTCATGGTGCGCTCGCGGATCATGGCGCGCTCGAACTCAGCGAACGCGCCTAGCATCTGCGTCATCAATCGACCGGGGGCGGTCGTGGTATCGATCGCCTCCGTCACCGATCGGAACCCTGCGCCTGCGGCGGTGATCGCCTCAAGGGTGAACAGTAGATCGCGAAGCGAGCGCGATAGCCGGTCGAGCTTCCACACCACGAACACGTCGCCGGCCTTCAACGCGCCGATCGCACGCTCCAGCTCGGGACGGTCAGCTCGGCCGCCCGATGCCTCCTCCTGGTAGATGGGATCACACCCCGCATCGCGGAGCGCGCGAAGCTGCGGGTCTATGTCCTGGGAGTCACCTCGGGACACGCGGGCATAGCCGATTTCCATGCTGTCATTCTGGCACGGGGTTTTGACACCTGCAAACCCTTGAAAAAGCTGGGGCAGGGTGTTGGTGTCAAAACCGACCGGTTGTGACACCCAGTCGCTTCTCGAAAACCGCTCCCGAGAATGCTCGCCCCGTCTCGCCGGCTGCTCCCAAATCGGGAGAACTGCGGCACTCCCCGCAGCGGAGGTTGCCTTACGCGACAACATAAGAGCTGCTGTCTGCACACGCGTACCCATTGCTCGCTCACGGACACGACAGGGTCCTACCTGTGTGACGACAGTTATGTTGGCCGCCTGACGACAAACGAGATGGCCGGATCGTGATACATTTGTGTCAGCTTTGCCCCCTGCGATCGCAGGGGGCAAAGCTGATGCCAGGTGAGTGGATCACGGACCGCCAGTACAGGCGGTATATGGAACGTAAACAGCAGGGTGACACGCAGGTGCTGGCGGCGAGCCGGGCCGGGATTAGTGAACGCAGCGCGCGCCGGATCAGCGCGGCAGCATCATTACCAAGCCAGTGTCGCAAAGCGCGTGGACGGACGCGGCCAGACCCGCTTGCCGATGTGTGGGACGGAGAGAGCAAGAGAGGACTGCTGGATGTGTGGACAGAATCAAACCGCACAGGATAGCGACGGCGTCGCGGACAATTCTGATCCCGACGCCTGGTTCATCCTGTGGATCCTCACAGCGGCGATGGTCATCAGTTATGCGGATCGTCAAGCGCTCGCGATCCTCGTTCAACCCATTAAGACCGATCTCGCCATTTCGGACACGGCAATGGGGATAGCCACGGGCTTCGCCTTTTCAGCATTTTACGCAACGTTTGGGTTGGTGATCGCTCGGATGTCGGACCTGTACGGCGGGCGAAAGGTGATCATAGGCTCTCTGCTAATCTGGAGCGTGATGACCGCTTTGTCCGGCGCGGCCCAAAACTTCTTTCATCTGATCGCTGCTCGATTTGGAGTGGGTGCCGGCGAAGCTGGGGTCGCACCGGCATCTCACGCCATCCTCGCGCGGCTATTTCCGCCCGCGCGGCGCAGCCTGCCGCTTGCAATCGTCAGCGCCGGCGGACCAGTGGGAATTATTCTTTCTTTGCTTCTCTGCACAACGATCGAGCAGCGTGTCGGCTGGCGCCTCACCTTTGTGCTCATGGGCGTGCCGGGAGTCTTGCTTGCCCTGGTTTTTCTGATCGTGCCGCGTCTGAAGCAAAGTAAAGTGCTCAAGCCGCCTCAGGATCACATACCTGCGGAACAGGCCCGAGTGCTACAGATGCTCGTTTTGAGCCCAGCATTCTTGAGCGTCAGCTTCACTCTGGCAGGATTGGTATACCTTTCTTTCGGCCAGGGCCAATGGCTCCCAGCCTATCTTGAGCGAAGCTTCCACCTTTCGCGATCCAACATCGGCGTAGGCCTTGCCCTTACGCAGGGCCTTGGGATGATCTTCGGGATCGTTCTCGGAGGCGCGGTAAGCGATTGGGCCTCCGAACGAGCTCCCTTGATGCGGGCGCTCCTAATCGTTGGCGCGCTTGTTTTAGCCGGGCCACTCACGATCTCGATCTTTCTGGTAAAGTCCTCTTGGGCAGTTTTTACGCTAATTGGCATCGCGACCGTCTTTACGGCGTTACCAACAGGCGCTTTGTGGGCTTCTGTTCAGGACAGGCTAACCGACTCCGCGCGCGCGACCGGAGCAGCATGCGCAACTCTTATTGGATTTATAGTCGGACTTGGATTTGGACCTTTCGCTATAGGGGCGGTCAGCGATGCACTGACCGTAAACTACGGGAGCGAGTCTCTACGCTATGCTCTTCTTATATCGACATCTGCTGCAGTCCTTCTTCTTCTACCACCAATGGCCGGTGTGGTGTACTTTGCAAGGAATCAAGTTATCGATGTTTAGAACGGATTCCTTTCAGTCTGGGTTATATCCGCACGAGCTGAAGTAGTTGGCGCATTCCTGCGGCTCGAAGAGGTCGACCAGTTTGCCGATGAGCGACAACAGCCCGGACACGGTGCGCTCGCCTGCCTTGTGGAGATGGCCTTGAGGCGAGCAAAGGCCTTTTCGATCGGGTTGAAGTCGGGGTTCCGCTGACAGGATGCGCTCGGAGAGCGCCTTCTCCAGCTCGTCGAGCAGACCGTAGCGGACTTCTGCCGGTGGCGGTTGGCTGACTTGACAGAGCTCGGCGGCTTGTTCATTCAAATCCGAAATCGAATAACCTCCTGCAACGATCGGAGGTTAGTTGGGGAGAGGCATCATGAAGAATGCGCACGTTTCCGTAAGCATTGCGCTGCTCCTTGCCGGATCGGCGATGCCTGCTCTGGCTCAGGACATCGGAGCGGCCCCACCCGAGGAAAGTCAGCCCAGCGCGGG
>NZ_LBIC01000025.1 GCF_001005725.1 Sphingobium chungbukense | reverse complement strand
CTAATGTTGAGCTCAACATTAGATATATTCGCGCGGAGACAGCTCGATGTCGAGCCAGGCGCGCTCCTCGGGGGACAGGTTGGCAAGGGCACGGTCGAGCATGGCTTCCGCCGTCGACACGAGCTGGACGACGGCGCAGTCGCCGCGCGCGAGATCGGCGGCGATCGCCGGGATCAGCGACGGCAGCTTCATCGACAGCAGGATCTGGCCGAAGAAGCGTTGCTTGGTCGATTCGAAGATCGACAATGCCGCGGCCTTCGCGCCGCTATTATAGGTGGCACCGCTGAAGCCGTCGGTGACGCGCGTGGCGGCGAGCGCGGCCTGCAGATTGTTGTGAATGATCGCCCAGGCATCGGCATAGGCATTGTAGACGGCGATCTGTTCTTCGCTGAGCCGATGCTCGAGGATGTCATATTCGACGCCGGCGAAGCTGAGCGCCCGCGCGGCATAGAGGCCCTGCGCCTTGAGGTCGCGGGCGATCAACTCCATCGCTGCGATGCCGCCGCGGCGAAGCGATTCCACGAAGGCCCGCCGGTCGGCGAAGGCCGTCTGCGGTCCCCACAATCCGAGGCGTGTCGCATAAGCGAGGTTGTTGACGTCCGAGGCGCCCGTCGCCGAGGAGTAGAGAATCCGGGCGCGCGGAGCGAGATTTTGCAGGCGGACGCCGGCGATGCCCTGTTCCGACCCTTTCGTGGCGCCGAACCGGCCCTCGCCACCGGCCACCCCGGCCATCTCATGCGCCTCGTCGAAGACGATGACGCCGCTGAAATCCTCACCCATCCATTCGATCAGCTGGCGCAGCCGCGTGCCCCTGTCACCGCGGTTGGAGCGCAGGGTGGCATAGGTCAGGAAGAGGATCCCATCGCCCAGCGCGATCGGGGTGCCGAGCTTCCACTGGTTGAGATGCTGGATGTCGAGCGGCAAGCCGCCAAGCGCCGACCAGTCGCGGCGAGCGTCTTCGATCAGCGTCTCGCTCTTGGATATCCAGAGGTGGCGGCGGTTGCCGCGCAACCACTGGTCGAGGATGACGCCCGCCACCTGCCGCCCCTTGCCGGCGCCCGTGCCATCGCCAAGGAAAAAGCCGGTCCGATAGGCGTTACCGGCCTCTGCCGGCGACAGCGAAAGACCCTCCTCGCTAGATACGAACCGGCCCGGAAGGTCGCGCTCGAACGCCGCGCCAGCGTAGATCAGCGTTTCGAGCTGCGCGTCCGAGAGCAGGCCGTCGTCCAAGATCCTGGCCGGCAGCACGGGTTCATAAGCGACCGGGGGTGCGGCAATCGATCCCATTGCCTGCGATTCGACCAGCGCGCTTGGGTGCTCACGGGCATCGGCAATTAGCAGACGGCTCGGCCGATAGGGCAGGTAAATCCCTTGCGGTTCGCCCGCGGGCGCCGGCGCGTCGAGACGGTGATAGACGACCGCGCGGGTCGTGGGCAGGGTCACCGCCACACGCGAGCTTACGGGGCGGGTCCGCCGCGTGAGGCTCCGGAACAATCCGCTGGGGCGGGAGATCGGTTGCGGCGTGGGGGCGCACGGGGTCGCCATCGCATCGATGGCCGCGAGCGCAGCGCCGAACGTCGTACAGGTCTGGCGTGGGACGCAATCCCCTGCCCCGCCCTTTTCGAGGAGAATGAGCTGAACCGCTTGCCCGGTGCCGTGCTTGGCATAAGCATGGGGCGGCAGGTCGAGATGCAGCCGGAGATGCGCGCCCGCGGTGGCGTGCAGCCAATCCGCGTCCCCTGTCTCGATGCGATCGGGAAGAATGACGGCGCAGCGCCCGCCTGGTGCGAGGCGCAAGAGCGCGGAGCGCAGGTGGCGAAGCGCAGCGTGGCGGTCGCGCCCCCGTCCCTGGCTCCGCGAGAAGGGCGGGTTGATGAGCACGACGCTCGGCACCAGTTGCGGATCGAGCATGTCGTCGATCAATTCGCCGTCATGCGTGCTCAATGTGCCCTCGGGAAGGGCATGACGCAGCAAACGCGCGCGCCAGGCATCGATCTCATTGAGGAGAAGGCGAGCGCCGGCAAAATGACCGTGTACGGCCAAGAGCCCGGTCCCGGCCGAGGGCTCGAGCACGATATCGCGTGCCGTGATCGCGGCTGCCCTGGCGGCAAGGAAGCCGATCGGTGCCGGTGTCGAGAATTGCTGGAACGCGACCTGCGTTTCGCTACGCACGCTGTGCGTCGGAAGCGCCGCCGTCATGGCGATCAGCTGGGCGAGCCGCACATTCGCATCTGCCGGGAGTGTTGTGTTCTTCAGATGGAGGATCTGCGCGAGTTCGAGCACATCATAGGCGTCGCGCAATGACCATGAGCCATCCGCGCTCGAGCCACCGAAGGCGGAGGTCATCCCGGCAAGGAGGTCGTTACGTGCAACCGAACGGCCTTCGGACAGCCGGTCGGCTATGCCTTGAGCAGCGGTCCGGGCGGGATCATCGAGCGGCAGCGTGAGCGCGAGGGGTTGTGTGGCCATGGGGTATCTCCGGGTCTGACACCTGGCATCAGCGCCAGGTCATCAGCCTGAAGGCCCCCTCCCCTCTCAGGCCGCCTCGGCGGCCCGGCGGACACGCCAAGCATCATTCCAATCCGCGTGCCGTTCCGGGAGGCGGAGCACCAGTTCGCGTCCATGGGCTGTGAGATGCGGCCGAGCTTTTTTGAGCATGGCGGCAGCGGCGGTACCGCGATCACCATAGACGATGATGCGTTTGACCCGTTCGGGGATGGCGACGAGTCCAAGGCGTTCGACGCCGCCCAGCGCCCAGGTTGGCGTTCCGAACCAGGCCATTGCCGAAAGGGCGTCCTCGATGCCCTCAGCAAGGCCAAGCTCCTCTCCGGCCGGCGCCAGACGGATGGCCGCGTTGCCAAGCAGGCCAAGGGCAATCTTCGGCTTTGACAGGGGCTTGTGCAAGATGTCAGCGAGATCGAGGCAGGTCCGCTGGACGGCCACGACGCCCAGATCGTTCTCGACCGCAGCGATCATCGCCGGAAAGAACCGGCGCTGGTCACCTGCCCCGACAATGGTGCGGGGATTGTAGCGCAGACAACGCGGATAAGGAGGAGCAAGACCGCGTGCGGCAAGGTAATCGGCCGCTGGCGAGCCGGCTATGGGCTGGCTTGCCTTCCATAGCCGAAGCGCGAGAGCGCGATGGTCGGCCATCGCCTTCGGGCGCGGCATGGTGAGCGGCACCGCATCGTGAAGTTTGCGCCGGCGCAGGGCAGTCAGAACGTCGCGCGTATCGCAGCCAGCAAAGCAGTGGAACAAGATCGCCCGTTCGCCCAGGCGCACTGACAGGCTGGGGCCATGATCGTCATGAGCCGGGCAACGGCATTCGCCGCGCGTCCCGCGCCACGTTCCGCCGAGGGCTTCGACAATGGCTTTGGCGCGATGGGAAGCAGCTAGGGGCATCAACTAATCCTTGCAAAGTGGTGGAGCGCCGCTGCCGGTTGCGCCCTCCCCTCTCCGCCAATTCAGCCAGGCATGCCCTTGGCTGCGAGGATACCGAATTCCTCGACGATGCGATCGGTTGTGTAATGGGTCACGCCGTCGCGTTCATAGGAGCTGTCCTTGAGCCGCCCGGCAATCCGCACCAGATCCCCGACTTGGGCTCGGTCGGCGATATGCTTGCGCTGGCCCTCGCTGAAGACGCTCACGCGGTTCCAGTGACTGTCTTCCTGCCATTCGTCATCGTCACCCTTGCGGCGGTGATTCGCGCAGACCGACAGCAGGGTGACTTTCGGTCGCGCATCGATTTCGCCGATCCGGCCGATGATCTCGAACTTCGCGAAGTTGATCATGCACCCTCCATTCGTGACGTCCTTTGGCGAGGAAGCCTATCGTGGACGGCCAACTTCGCGTATCCCTCCAGACAGGGGGATTGAATGTTTGCTTCAAGCGCAGCGCCAATCTCTTTCTCAAAATAAAAATATCAAAACGCCGCTGCTCGCAGCGGAAGCTTTTCCGATTCAAAAGGATTCAGATTCGGGAAGCCGAAAGCCCAGCGTTTCTGCGGGCTTGAGCAAGCCTATCCTGACCTGACGGGGGATTTTGCCTGCCCTTGTGGGGGCTAATTCCTGACCGATCGGGGGATGCAACCTGACCGGTTGGGGCTTTCCTGACCGCATGGGGGCCAGGCTCTGTTGGGCGCGATTCGCTCGTCATATCGCTCGTCAGGGACGTTCTTCGCCCTCCGCGCGGCCGTTTGCGAGGATCAGATCGCTTTGAAACGCGACTCGGCGTACTTCCTTGTGTTTTGTCGTTTGGGGGTGAAGTTCCATCCTGACCTCTTGGGGGCCGAAACCGTCGGACATCCTGCCCTGACTTGACGCAAGAGGACAGGTCAGGCAGATTTTCTTCCACGCCGGACGAATCGGTGCAGACTTCATGGCATGGATGACGAACAAGCCCTAGACCACGCTGTAACGCCCTCCCCCGCCGGTGATGATGCTTCTCCGGGGCGGGCGATGCGGGTGGCTGCCGCCCTGCAGGCCAAGGGCGGCGACGAGTTCGCCAAGCCCGGCAGCATCGTCGAGGTCAAGTTCGTCAAAGGCCAGTCGCTGAGCCTGACCGCTTCGCGTTTGCTTGCGCTGATGATTTTGACTGCGGGCGGTGATGCCTGGGAGGACCGCCCGCACAAGATGCGAAAGGCGGATATTCGCCGCGGCCACAAGGGCAATGAGCGCATCTCGGATATGCTCGAGGAACTGCATCGCACGCTTTTCGCGGTCGATGATAAGTCCTGGCGCGGCAAGAAGGCGACGCTGCGCTTTTCTCTGATCTCATCATCGCGCGAAGAAGTTGAGGACGAGGAGGGCGCGGAGGCAGGGTGGATCGAGTGGGAGTTCACGCCCGAGGCTCGGAAACTGATTCAGGAATCGGAGACCTATGCGGTCCTGAACCGGCAGGCGGTGCTCGGCTTTCGGTCGACCTACGCGCTAAAGCTATACGAGATCGGGGCATTGCGGCTGCATCGACGCCAGTCGCTATGGAAGGGCGACATGACGGCACTGCGTGCGCTGCTCGGCATCGCGCCAGACGTTTACAAGGACTTTGCGCAGCTGCGCCGCAAGGTTCTCGAAAAGGCGAAGGCCGAAATCGACCAGCTCGCTCATTTCCGTGTGGAGTGGCGGGAAATCCGTCAGGGTCGAACCGTCACCGAGATCGAATTTCGTTTTGAGCCAAAGGATGCGCCTGAGCAGATAGCAACCGTGGATGAAATTGCTCGGCACTCTGCGGGGAGGAAGGCGAGGCGCGAAGACGAGGTCGAGACTGTGGCCGTCGAGGCCGTCACGCAGGCGGCGGTGGCGGCCTTGGTATCAAAGGATAAGACTGGGGCAGGGGAGGTCACCTTCCCGAACGGCACAATCCGATTTGGGTCGGACACGCTCGCGGCCATTGGCCGTTCGGCCGGCGGTGGTTGGGACATCGATCTGATTGCCGACGCCTATCGCGCGCAGATGGGTGAGAGGCTAGCGAAGCTGAAGGGCGCCAAACTGATCGCGTCTTGGACCGGCTTTTGCGAGAGCTTCCTGGCGCGGCGCGGGCGCCCTTGAGCCGAAATTGCACCGGTGCAATTTCAGGGTGGCTAGCCCCCAAGAGGTCAGGTTGTAGGCGTGCACGAAAGGCTGGCGGCGCAATTCGAGGCAATTGGGCCGACCGGGCCTACTCACTTGCGAAAATAAGCCTTTCATTGACATAAAAGTGCAAATTGAGCTATGCCCCCTACAGTTTCGCAAGGGGGCCTCTCTTGGCTGCATCACTCGATATTGAGGGCACGCAGGATCTGCTGTCCGTCTCAACGCTTGCACAACGGACCAGCTCTGTTCTCGAGCGGCTCCGCGACTCTGCGCGTAGCGCCCGGGCGGACGAACGGCGCGAGCCCACCTTCCCGATCGGTAAAGCGGCCGAACTGGTCGGCCGGACCGCGGCGGCCATTCGCGAGGCCGAGAAGGACGGCCGCTTGCCGCCGCCTCCGCGAACCGAAAATAATCGGCGCGTCGGTTATACCCTGGCGCAGCTCAACGACATGCGGGGATTGTTCGGCACCCGGCCCTGGCGGGCTGCCACCGACCCCTGCTGCGTCATCGCGGTGCAGAACTTCAAGGGCGGGGTCGGGAAATCGACCCTGTCGGTGCATCTGGCCCAATATCTCGCGATCAAGGGCTACCGGGTGGCCCTCATTGATTGCGACAGCCAGGCGTCGGCAACGACCCTGTTCGGCTATGTTCCCGACCTCGACCTAACCGAGGAGGACACGCTCTATCCGTTCTTGCGGCATGACGACATGGAGTCGCTCGATTACGCCCTGCGCAAGACTCACTTCGACGGCCTCGAGCTTGTCCCGGCCAATCTCCGGTTGTTCCAGTCGGAATATGAAATCGCGGCGCGTATGGCGCGCGGGCAGGGGAACCTGATCGATCGCATGGCACAAGGCATTGCGAGCATAGCCGATCGGTTTGATGTCGTTGTTCTCGACCCGCCGCCGGCGCTCGGTGCGATCTCGCTTTCGGTGCTGCGTGCGGCCAATGCGCTGGTCGTGCCGGTGCCGCCGACGGTAATGGACTTCTCGTCGACTGCAGCCTTCCTCGCCATGCTCGACGAGACCATCGAGACCCTGGCTGATCGCGGCTTGGCCCCGTCGCTGCAGTTTCTGCGCTTCGTGGCCTCCAAGGTCGACGAGAACAAGTCGATGCAGAAGGAATTGCTGAACCTGATGCGGACCCTTTTCGGCCACGCGATCGTGCGCACACCGCTCAAGGATTCGGCGGAAATCGACAATGCGACGGCGCGGCTGATGACGGTCTATGAGCTTGACGGACCTGTCACCAGTTCGGCGGTGCGCAACCGCTGCCTCGCCTATCTCGACGGCGTGAACAGTGAAATCGAGGTCGACATCCGGTCGATGTGGCCCAGCCATCTGGCGCGCTTGCGCAAGGAGGGCCTCGCCTGATGCGAGCAAAATTGCACCGGTGCAATTCCGGGTAGAAGGGGTGGATGATGAGCAAGAAAAACGCCAACTTCGCGGCTGATCTGGTCGCCGGAATCGACCCGGGGGCGCAAGCTCCAGCGGCCCGGCGCCCCGGCATCGGTGCGAGCGTCCTGGCGGGTCGAGAAAGCCGGCTTGCCGAATTGGCGACGGGCAGTGTCGTCTCACGCACCCATGAACTCGTTGATCCTGCACGCTGCCGGATGTGGGTCGGCCATAACCGCGAATATGCGCTGCTTAACGAGGAGCGGTGCGCCGATCTCATCGAGAGCATCAAGGCGCAGGGCAAACAGGAAATGCCCGCCATCGTCCGCCGTGTGAAGGACGACCCTGCCTTCGATTTCGAGGTGATTTGCGGCGCGCGCCGGCATTGGACGATCAGTTGGCTGCGCGCCCACAACTATCCGGATTTCCGCTTTCTCGTCGATATCCGCAGCCTTACCGACGAAGAGGCTTTCCGGCTTGCGGACCTGGAAAACCGGGCGCGCGACGACCTTACCGATCTGGAGCGCGCGCGCGATTATTTGCGCGCGCTCGACGCCTATTATGAAGGGCGCCAGAAGGTCATGGCCGAGCGGATCAACGTCACGGAAAGCTGGCTCAGCCGCTATCTCGACCTTGCCCGACTGCCGGCAGAACTGATGGCGGCCTTTGCCATCCCACAGGATCTCAGGATCAAGCATGTCACCGCGATCAAGCCTCTCTTGAAACCGGAGGACCGGCGGCAGCGTGTGTTCGCCGAGGCGGGGCGTCTCGCTCAGGTGCAGTCCGACCGCGCAGCACCGATGCCGGTTCCCGATATCATACGCGCTCTCGCTCTGGCCGCCGATCCCCCCAAGAGGTCAGGATCCCCCAAGAAGTCAGGAAAGCCAGAAACGATCGTGTCCGAAGGGGGGAAACCATTGCTGAAAGTGGAGGCGGTGGATCGTAAGGGTCTCAAGCTCACCCTGCTTCCGCATGCCGGTGGTACGCGGGCTGAAGCGGAGGCCGCGTTGAAAGCCCTGCTCGATCAGCATTGGAGCTAGGACAATCTTCAGCGTTCTGAGATGTGAGAGTTTTGTCTTCACATGTTGAATATGGACTGCCCAATGACTGCAGCCTTCCAGGATGACATTCGCGAGAATGAGATCATCGCGCCCCGTCGTCTGGCGGAGCGCCTGCGCTTCTCCATGGCGCATTTGGCTCGCGTTGCTCGCCTGGATCGTAAGGCCATGACTCTGTATCCCTCCGCCCCGACCGTGCAGATTAAACTGGAGGAAATAGCCCGAGTTATAACGCGAGCGGCAGAGCTCGCAGGCGAAGAAGGCAAGGCGGTTATCTGGTTCAAGCATCAACCCCTTTCTGGAGTTGGGAAAACGGCTGCGGAATTGGTTGCGAATGGCGATATCGATATCGTCATGGAAGATCTCGATCGTATGGCTGCCGGGGTCTATTCCTGACAGGCGTCACTCGATGCCGAAAGGCTAGCTTGTCCCCAGGACCTTTAGGTGAATGTCTTCTTCTCGTAGACGGTGACAATCGCCCGGCCATCCCAAACGTAGCACAGGTGCCGCTCCTGTCGGCAGTTTGCGAGTAGGCGAGGGCGGAACACCGCGGCGCACTCGCCGTCGTTGTCGCGCACGCTTTGGTATACGATGCCATCCGAACCTTGCTCACGCAGGTGTCGGCCAAGCGCCTGGCCGGCGGCATAACTGTCCGGGGCGTAGAGGGCAGGGCGTTCATCGCGCAGGCCGCGAATATCGTGGAGCATGGCGTCCAAGTCGACCGCGTAGACGCGCATGTCGAGTTCCTGCGCCGGTTCGTGGGTGTACGCCATGAAGCGGGTTCGGTGATGGCTCGTCTCGGCAACCGCAGTCTCGATGGTGTTGGAAGCATAGAACAACCCGAAACTGCCGTCACAGAATCGGCTGCCATCTGGATTGAGGTGGGTGAACGCTGCCATGATTGCCGATGTCCCGGGTCCCGATACGCGGTCCTCCGATGGGACGAGCGCAAGGTCCCCGACCTCGTCGCGAAGCCGGTCGTTGGTCATCGCCTCGATCGCATAGACCGCTTCTAAATCGGCCGGATCCGCGACGTCTTCAAACAGCGATATGGGCGGGAACCGGCTTGCGACGATCCGATAGCACGGTTGCCACCGCACTTGCGTCGTCGCAATAGCATCCATCAGCCGCGCTGCGCGTCGATATATTGGCGCACCACGTAGAGATCGGCGACATTGCCCGAGGCCATCCGCTCGATCGCCGGGCGTCCGGCGAACAGCGGCGCCTCATTGGGTTTGCGTACCCATTCGTTGGCGGTACGGGGCAGGAGCATCTTCAGCCCCTTGTAGATCCCCATGACATAGGAGATGCGCTCCAGCGCATCCTTGGGAATCGCCGCGACGGCGCCGCGCTTCCAGGTCTGGAAGGTCGAGCGGCTGTCGAGCCCGAGAAGCTTCATCTGCTCGGCTTCCTTAAGGCCCCAGGCGTCGGCAATGCGGAAAAAGGTGCGCAGCGCCGGACCGCTCAGGTCCTTGCGGCTAGGCGCTTTGGCGGGGACGCCGGAATGGGCAGCTGTGGCCATTGGCCATCTCCTTCTTTCTCTGTCTATGTATGATATCTGTACATAACGTCAAGAGGAGATCAGTTTTCATACACGCCTAATGCGCGCGAGGCCGCGTCAGGGATGGCCAGAACTGCCGGCGAGCAGCCGGTCGATCTCGCCCATCGCCGCGTCGAACTCGGTGAGCGCCGGATGGGGGAGCGCGAGAGCGTGGTCCAGGGGCGCCGACAACCGATCCCTTCGCGGCGCTTCGGCGACCAGCAGAACCTTGCCCTTGATGCTCGCGCGCCGCGCGAGGCCCGCTGTGACTAGCGCGTCGCCGATCGCATAGGTGCCGCGCCGGCTGATCCCGAACGCCGAGGTCATCTGATCGAGCCCGAGCGGCGCAAAACCAGCGAGCAGGATCCACACCTGCGGTGCCCGCGCGCTCGAGCGCAGGTGCCCCAGCTGCTCGCGCATCAGCGCCGCGCGCCGTCGCGCTTTCGCGACCAGCTCTGCAAGCCGGGTAGCGCTGGCGTGGAGAGTTCGCGCTGAGACAATGGCGCGTTCGCCAGGCCAGAGCTGCGGCTGAAGCGTTTCGGCGGTCACCGCGCCGGGGCAGGGGAGGGCAAGCTGCCACGCGCCGCACGCGGCCAGCAGCCGCCCCAGCGAGGCATCGACCGCCCAGAGCGGTGTGCGCGGGGCGGCCTGCTCGATCGCCACCGCGCGGTTCCCAAGCGAACGGATTTGCACCGCGCGCTCCAGCGGCGCGAACAGCGGATCGGCGTGCAGCAGCGCGTGAAGGCGCGCCAGACCCGCGAAGGGCAGGGGAATCTCGTCATCCGCGCCGGCCTGTTTCACCAGCT
>NZ_LBIC01000024.1 GCF_001005725.1 Sphingobium chungbukense | reverse complement strand
CCAGTGCCGAAAGCAGGCTTGGCAGCATACGGCGATAATGATTGGCCCATGACCCCCGCATCACCTTGTAGATCCGCCGATCCAAGGCGCCCTTTGCCTGGCTTTCCTTGACGATCGCCGCCAGCTTGTCCTTGCCGGCGATTGGGAAAATGACATCGCAGATGCGCCCGGATGGATCGTCGATCGAAGCGCTGGCAATCTCGACCAGGAGTCGCTCCTTGCCATAGACCCGCTCGATGTCTTTCGCGATATCGCCCACCACCTTGCGTTTCGAGCGCGATCCGATCTTATGGACCGTCTCGATCAGCAGGTCGACCATCGCATCCGTAAGCTGAGCTTCCCGCGCCATCAGATAAACGGCATAGAGCCCGAGCTGGCGCGCCGGTACATGCCGGCGCATCTCCGAGGCTTTCTCGCCGGCAACCCGGCGAACGATCTGATCGACCCATGCCTTGCCCGTGACCGATAGGAAATCTCGGGGAAGAGCAAGCCGCTGGATAAAGGCGAGTTTGGCGGTCACGCCAAGAATGTTTTCGAGCGTCGCCTGACCTGCATCGCCCTTCATCGTGTTGAAGCCGGTCGGGCCATCGGGATCGGCGAGCGAGGCTTCCAGCAAGGCGATCGCATCCGGCGCAAGCCGGTCGCCGACTCGGGCCAACAGGGCCTCCAGATAGAGGTGTCGTTGCGAGCGGACGAGGCGTTCCAGCTCCTTGCGCGACGGCCCATAGATACGGCGGTCGCGGCACCACAGGAAAACATGCTCGAGCATGGCATTGATCGACTGCCCGCCCGCACAAAGATCGTCGGAAATCCACCCCGACAACGCCCTGCGATCCGTCTGCGTCATACGGCGGAACCCGAGATGCCGCAAAATCTCCGCGCAATGCCGGCGGGCGGTGCGACCGGAAAAATCATAGTGGTTCACGGATTTGGCATCGAGACCAAGTTGCTCCGCCAGATACAAGACACCGTCGGAGGGTATCGACGCATGATCCGGCACAAAGAAGCCATGCGCGGCGAAAAATCTAAGCTGAACCGCCAATCCCAGTCGTGCCGTCTCCGCTTTGCCGGTCACGAACGCGATGTCCGAAAAACTCAGGCTCCAGGAGCCGATCAGATCCCCACTCGAAACGCCAAGGCTCATAACGCCGCTCCCTTATCGGAGCGGAACGTCGTTCCTCGCATGGGCGACCGTCAACAACAACCAGCCCGTTCCCGACCTGTTCTCCAAGATGACCAAAATCGCAGCTTCGGGCCGACTGGGCCAGGATGGCGAAACCGCCGCCGACAGTCAGGCCGCAACCGATACCCCGTTCGCCCCCGACCAGCGGCCCTGCCATCATTCCTTCTCCTTCAGCCGCTTGAGCAGAGGGGCCATCAACGCATGGTCACGCTCACGGGTCAGGAACAGCGGGAGTTCGCGTTGCAGGAGCGGCGCGAGCTGGCGACCCGTAGGCGTATCCTCGTCTATGTGGTGGAGGATGAACGCGCCAAGCATGATGCGCTCGCGGGTTTCGGCCTTGCGGCGTTCAGCAGAAAGCCGTGCCTCCAGCGCCTTTCGCCGCTCGCGTAGCTTGCGCTCGTCCTCGCGCATTTTCTCAAGGCGCTCTTCAACGGGTGTCCGTGCCATGCGGTCCTCCTTGTCAGTTCGCTATAGCAAGAGGATCGCAACAAGGCTACCTTAGCGAAGATAAGGGCACGCTTATACATTGCTTCGCAATGTGCGTGGTCCTCGTGGGGGCTTTGCCCCCGCCGGACGGCTTCCCCCTTAAGTGAAGGAAGTAAAAAGGCGCGTGGCCCGTGGCGATCTACCATTGCTCCGTCAAAGTCATCTCGCGGGCCACCGGGCGCAGCGCGGTTGCCGCCGCCGCCTATCGGTCGGGCGAGCGGCTGACCGACGAGCGCCTGGGCAAATGCCACGACTACACGCGCAAGTCGGACATCGAGCATCGCGAGATCATGGCCCCGGATCGCACGCCCGACTGGATGCTCGATCGCTCGCGCCTGTGGAATGGTGTTGAGGCGGCCGAGAAGCGCAAGGATGCCCAGCTTGCCCGCGAGGTGGAAATCTCCCTTCCGCGCGAATTGGGCGCGGAGGATCGGCGGGCGCTGGTCGAGGGGTATGTGCGCGAGCATTTCGTGTCGCAGGGGATGATTGCGGACGTGTCGCTGCACCGGGGCCATTCGGCGGACGGGCAGGAACAGCCGCACGCGCATGTCATGCTGACAATGCGTGATTTGACCGGCGAGGGGTTCGGCAAGAAGAACCGGGATTGGAACGCCAGCGAGCGGCTTGAGGGCTGGCGGGCGGCATGGGCTGACCATGCCAATCGCGCCCTTGAAAGGGCAGGGCACGATGAGCGCATCGACCATCGTTCGCTTAAGGACCAGCGCGAGGCGGCGCGGGAGCGTGGTGACGCGGAAAGGGAAGAGGATCTAGGCCGGGAGCCGCTGGGCAAGGTGCCGTTGTCGGCGGTGGCGATGGAGCGCAAGGGCATCATCACCGAGCGCGGCGACGAACAGCGCGGGGTGCAGGCGCGCAACCGGGAGCGGCGCGAGCTAACCCAGCAGCTTCGCGACCTCAGCGCCAGGATCGCGGAAACCATGCGCGGCATAGGCGACAAGGCCAAGGACGTGGCGCAGGGGCTGCGCGACCGTCTTAGCGCGGCATGGGGTAGCCAGGCCGAGGATCGTGGCGCAGCCGAGCGGATCGCAGAGGCGACGGCACAGCGTGGCGAGCGTAACCGTGACGCCCCGGAGCCGAGGAGCGCCGCCGAGCGCATTGCATCGCGCATCGGCGATAAGGGCGGATCAGATCACGACCAGGCCGAGCGCGATCGGGAGCGCACCAGGGACAAGGATCGGGACAGGGGCCGCGAACGATGAGCGATGATAGCGACGATCCGGTGATGGCGTTGCTGGCGACCCAGCGCGCCGTGCTGGCAGCGGTGGAGAATCTGGCGAACCAGGTCGAGGCGATGCAGGGGAAGGTGGACGCGATGGGCGAGACGCTGGCCCAGCTCGTCGCCGGCACTGCCGGCGCATCGAGTGCCGGCGTCGGTCGCGCGCTGACCCTGGGCGACAGGTTCAGGCAGGCGACCGACAAAGAAGCTGCGGCGGACCCAGAGCTACGGGCCGCGCAGGGGAATTATATGGTGGCCCAGGCGATCGCCAAGGGGCTGAACAAGAGTGATCCTGACGGCGCGGCCCGCGATGCTGCGCGGGCGCGAGAATGGATCGCTGACCAGCTCGACCGGGGGCGCGTGTTCGAGCCTGCCAAAGTGCGGGACGGTGGAAAGGGCGCGGTGGCGGTGGTGGAGCCGATCCACGAAGAAATGTTTCCAGGGCGGGTCAGGGCACCGCGTCAGCCCGATCGAGAGCGGTAGCGCCCTGCCCATAAAGGGTGAGGATGACCGAGGGCATCAGCGCAGGGGGTAGCCCCTCGTCCAGCATCATCGCGAACATGGCTTCCTCATCGGGTGACAGGATCATGTTTTCAATGGCGAGGTTGGCGCGGGATTCGGCCATGTCCTCACGCCACAGCGCCACTGCGTCGGGCGTACCGCGCACATAAGCCATCGACCGCACTTGGGCGCGCAGGGCTTCTAAGTCGATTGGCTGGATGCTCATAATGCCGATATTTATATCAGGAATAGCTCCCGAAAGCATTGCATTTGCGGGCTTTTTATGAGAACAAAAAGAGAACAAACATGAAATTGACTAGGCGTTGAACCGGAGGCATAGAGATGCAAAGTGCTGCACTTTGCGGCAAAGTGAGGCAACCTATGCCGTCGAAAAACCGGATCACCGTTAATCTGTCCGAAGATGAATATGCCGCTTTCGATCAGCTTGCGGCTCGGTCGAAGGTGTCGAAGGCATGGCTTGGCCGTCATGCGATCAGCTCGTTGATCGAGCGCACTGATGGGGATGAGCAGCAGCTGCCGCTTCCCCTGACAGGATTGAAGCGTAGGGGGAGCCGATGAAATCGCGCCATAACATGACCGTCATCGATCTTTTCTGCGGAGCCGGTGGCCTTTCCGAGGGGTTTCGGCAGGCGGGTTTCCACGTCTTAGCCGGACAGGATTATGACGACCGGGCAGGCGAGACATTTTCCGCGACCCACCCAGAAGCCAAGTTCATTGGCGGGCCGATTCAGGACGTTACAGCACAGCAGCTCTTAAAGGCTGCTGGCGTCAAGAAGGGCGAAATCGACGTGATCGTCGGTGGTCCGCCGTGCCAGGGCTATTCGGTTTATAATCACCAGCGAGGCGTCAATGACCCACGCGCAGGCTTGTTTCGCGAGTATCTTCGGATCGTGAAGGGCATTCAGCCGCGTTGGATCGTGATGGAGAACGTAACCGGCATCACGTCGATCGGCGGGGGCGGCATAGTGCATGAGATATTCGAGGGTATGAAAAGCCTCGGCTATCGCGTCGATATGAAGGTACTCCGCGCCGAAGAATATGGGGTGCCCCAAGAGCGCAGGCGCGTGTTTTTCATTGCCACGCGCACCGATGCGCCAATCTTGTTCCCCGAACAAACACATGGCCCAGGCTTGTTGCCCTTCGTGACAGTTTGGGATGCTATTTCCGATCTTCCTAAGTTGGAAAACGGCGATCGTGCTGGGCCGCGACCATACGGAAAACGGCCTCAAAACAGCTATCAGGCTTTGTTGAGAGGGGACTGCACTATCGTGCAGAACCATTCCGCATCTAGGCTATCGCGGATTAACCAGGAGCGGATGCGACATATTCCCGCCGGGGGATCATGGCGGGACATACCGATCGACCTGTTGCCCGCAGGCATGAAGTTGGCCAAGCGTAGCGACCATACCAAGCGATATGGTCGACCCAAAAAAACAGACCTGTCATGCACAGTATTGACCAAGTGCGATGTGCATTGGGGGGCCTATATTCACCCCGTCCAAGATCGTTCGTTCACGGTTCGCGAGGCAGCAAGGCTACAATCATTTCCTGATTTCTTCACGTTCAAGGGCAACAGCACAGAGCAATATGTGCAGGTCGGTAATGCGGTCCCGCCTCTACTCGGCAAGTGCGTTGCCGAAGCACTACTTCTTGCGGATACGGCAGGGATGGCCTCTAAGCAGGTGAAAGCCAGCCTGCGTGAGGAACTCCCGATTGCCGTTTGAACCTGAGTCGATTGTTGGAGAGGTATTAGGTCGGCGGGCGGCAAAGGGTGTCGATCCTGCCGCCGCCGATTTCGAGTGCCCGTACATTCAGTCGCGATGCCCCAAGCGCAGCACACAGCTCCCCAGCGAGCCTTATCCCGTGTGCAGTCTTTGGAAGCCCGCACCCCGGAAATCGACCCAAGGGCCAGAGTTGATTTTCGTCTGTCCGAAGCGATTCTACGCTGTCGATTTTCTGACAGAGGTCATCGAACATTGCTGGCCTGGTGAGAAGCCTACCGATCCGCAGATTGCCCGCGAAGTCAAAATGGAGGGCTTCGGGAATGTCGATTTCGTTATCGCAGACGTCAAGAGCGATAAGGAGATCGACCAATTCCTGTCGGTAGAACTTCAGGCCATCGATATTACTGGCTCTGTTTTTCCTGCTTATCAGGCTTTGCGGGCCGGAGAAGATCTAGAGAAAAAGCCGACATATGGCTTCAATTGGGACAACGTATACAAGCGTTATATCACCCAGCTCATTCGAAAAGGCTATTTCCATCACCATTGGAAATCAAAAATTGTCGCGGTTATTCCTGAGCAAGTATATCAGTATATACTAGGTCGCGCGGCATTTATGAAAACTAGCGATGTTAAGAATGACCCGCAGGTCAATATCATATTTATGACTTATCGCTTGGAAGCCGATGCGGATAAGCCGGGTGAGTTTAAGCCTGTGCTTGTTAACGTAGAAGGCACAAGCCACACAAACTTGCAAAATGCCATCATGTATAAAGACCCGCCCCAGAGGTCGGCCTTTACGGCACAGATTAAGAGTTCTCTGGTTCGCGGTGCTGTAAGGTTGGCTGATCTAATTGCAGCGGGCGAGGTTTCCGAGATGGAAGATCATGAGGACGAGGGGCCGGACCCAGGAGACCTGATTCAGTAGGGTTGATCCGAAAGTCACAAGTTTTGCATCAGAAAGCGAGTTTAGAACCGGATCGTTTTGACCAACGCCGTTGCTGCATGGCAGCTATCGGAAGTTTCGCAATCGGAACTAATCCGTAGGCCCCAAGCAGCATGGTTTACGCCATTGATCTTGCCTCCTCCTACCTGTGCCATCCATAATAGCTGACCTTCTGGTGGCGGATGCTGGTGATCGGTCCATTGGAAAGAGGCCAAGGTAACACCGTCGATTATCTGCTTATCAGCAAGATGATAACCGGCGGCAGCTTGAGAGCTGTCATAAGGTCCGAAAACGATATGCAATATATATCCCGGTCCAGACACATCTTGCACAATTGAATCGGTGCCTTGGAGGCGTTTCGAGCGGACGCCGGAGGCGAGTTTCAATGTGCAGCAACTTTCCACCTCGTAGCGTTCTGGATCCTGATATTTTGGGCGGCCTGCTACGGCTGCTGCGCTGCCCGTCAAAGTTGTCTGCGAGGTTGTCGGCTCTTGCGAGCATCCAGCAAGCGCAACGGCAGAGATAATCAGATATCGGAAAAGTGCCATTGTGCCCGAGTATGCTACATCGCTGATACGAAAATCAAAAGTTTTGCATCATGTTGAAAGCCGCAAGAATCCGGCCTCTTTCCTGATGCAAAAATCTGATGCATCATTCTGGCCATGATCTACGGTTACGCGCGCGTTTCCACCAACAGCCAAGACTTGGCCCAGCAGCTCGCCCAGCTCACCGCCGCCGGGTGCGTAAAAATCTACCGTGAGAAGATCAGCGGCGCGACGGCCGAGCGGCCCCAGCTCAAGCGCGCGATCGGCGCGCTGGATGAAGGCGACGTTCTGATGGTGACAGCGACCGACCGCCTTGCCCGCAATACCCGTGACCTGTTGAATATCCTCCATGCGGTGAAGGAGGCCGGGGCTGGCTTCCGTTCGCTGGCCGAGCCGATGGTGGATACGACTTCGCAATTTGCCGAGGTGATAATCGCGGTGTTGGGGATCGCGGCGAGCTGGGAACGGGAGCGCATCACCGAGCGCACCGCCGCAGGGCGTGTCCAGGCAAGGGCGCGTGGGGTAAAATTCGGGCGTAAGTTGGCCCTTACGGCACATCAGCAGGCTGAAGCGCTAGATAGGCTTGCTGCCGGTGATACACAGCGCACCGTCGCCGCCCTATTCAATGTCAGCCAAGCAACCATTTCACGCTTGATTGGCAGATGATTGAACGGCATGACCGCATGCAAACATGCGGTCATGTAGGGATACACACATGCCAACAATTGCAATTATCAGCCAAAAGGGCGGCGCGGGGAAAACCACCCTCGCCTTGCATCTGGCTGCTGCTGCCGAGGATGCCGGTCATACCGCACTGGTGATCGACCTAGATCCACAGGCAACAGCGAGCCAATGGGCAGCTTGGCGGCAGGACGCTCCCCCGGTCGTGATCGATAGCGCCCCCCCGCGCCTTGCCGCCAAGATTGAGCAGGCGACGGCGCAGGGCGCGGACTTCATCGTGATCGACACCCCGCCCCATGCTGACAGTGCGGCCAGCGCTGCCGTCGAGGCGGCCGACTTGGTGCTGATCCCATGTCGGCCAAGCGCATTCGATCTAGCCGCGATCAAGACGACCGCCAGCCTTGTGAAGATGCGCGGCAAGCCTGCTTTTGTAATCTTTACGGCGGGAAGCCCGACCGCCCCACGCATGTATGAGGAAGCAGCGCAACTCGTGCAGGATTATGGGCTGGAAGCCTGCCCACAGCACATCGCAGATCGCGCCGCCTTCCGCCATGCAGCAGCCGAGGGGAAAACAGCGATGGAAGTAGAACCGAACGGCAAGGCGGCTGACGAGGTGCGCCAGCTTTACAAATGGACATGCGTGCATGTAAACATGCAAGCATCTAAGAGGAGAGTTAGCGCATGAGCCGGAAGGGATCATTGCTTTCCTTGCGGGACCGCGATCCCGTGCCGCCGCCGATGGCGACCGAGTTAAAGGGGAAGGCGGCCGCGCCGATCGCCAGCAACACCGGGAGCAGCCCGGTTGCACCAAGTCGTCAGGGGAAGAAGGCCATGACCGGCTATTTCAGCCCGGAAATGTCATTCGCCATGCACATGACCGCCCGCAAGCACGGAATGAGCTTGCAGGATGCAATGGCCGAGGCGTTCAACGACTGGCTTCGCAAGATGGGAGAAAGCCCTGTTGGAAAGTAGGCATGCTTACATGCAAACATGATGCCTGCCAATCGAGGCGGAGCTGTGAGTTTAGATTGCAATGAGATTGACCGCGATCTGCTTTCCTCGATCTTCCGCTAGGTCAAATGCCCAGCGCTGGCCTTTCTCAAGATCAGCATATCCGGCCTCTAGCACCGCAGTCACATGCACGAATACCTTAGGTTGCTTGTCGTCCCGAGAAATGAAACCAAATCCGCGATCCCGGTCTACATATCTGACCGTGCCAGTAGGCATGACCCTCTCCATTTCTATTTTTGACGGGCGCAATCGATGCAACTCATCACCGATGGAAGGTTGAACAGGCGCGCTTCGGCGATCTCCTCTCCGCAGGTGAGGCAATAGCCGAACTCGCCCTGTTCGATCCGGCGCAAGGCAGCGTCGATAGCTGCGCGCTCACTTTCGCGGCGACGTTGCTGGGCAAACGCCATGGCCTGCATCTGCATAGCGTCGATCCGCGACAGTCGGCCTACGCTGTCCTGTTCGAGCGTAACCGGCGCGCGGCCCTCTTTCGACATCTCCTCCTGGGCGAGAAGCATCCGCTTCAACAGCAGCAGCTTCTCGCGGAACAGGTCGAGGTCGAGCGCCATGTCAACGCACCAGCAGCACCGGCACATGAACCGTGCGAATGAGCGTCGTCGTGGTGCTGCCGACAATCAGGGTGCGAAGGGGTGAATGCCCATAAGCTCCCATGACCAGCAGCGCGTCCGGGGTCTTGCCCACCACCTCGGCAATGGCATCCTCGGGCTTGCCTTGCACGACCGTTAATTCGACAGATCGGCCACCGGCCAGGGTAGCACCAGCATTATCCAGCAGTTTGTGATGCTTTTCGTCATCAGGACCGATCGTGACGACATGGACCGGTAGACCGTCGAACAGGGGTGAGTTGGCGACCCGCTCCAGCGCACGATCGGCGGCCTTGCTGCCATCATAAGCAAGGATGACCGATTGCGGTTCCGCGACCGCCCTAGACGCGATTAGCACGGGCTTGGCGCTGGCGCGCACGACCCGTTCGATCTTCGACCCGATATGATCGGACGCGAACTCATGGCTGGCTCCGCGTTTGCCAATGACAATGACGCGGGCATCGCTTTCGCGCTCTAGGATCGTTTCCACGATGCCACCATGGCGGTGCAGGGGAGAAATCGCTTTCGCACCGTCAGCCTGGAGGCGTTCAGCCATCGTCGCAAGCAAGATGCGGCCACGCTCGACCTGAAGTCTGGCATCGGCCTCTTCCAGTTTCGTCAGCTCTTCCAGAAGGTCAGTTCTGGCTCCCAAGCCAATAGCACCGCTCAAATCATGCCGCTCTGCCACAGCATCCTTGCGCTGCACGACATGGAGCAGCTCGACGGGCAAGTCGAGGCGTTTGGACGCCCAGGCCGCGAGATCGCAGACGCTGGCGGCGTAGGCCGAGGCGTCGATACATGCGAGTATCTTGGTCATGACTTCTCTCCTCAATGCGCGCCGAGCTGCGCGTCCGCACCCGGCTTGTCGTGAATGGCATAGCGTTCGACCATCGAGGCGCTGGCGTCATTAAGACCGATCACCTCGACCGCCGTGCCTTCACGGCGGAATTTGAGAATGGCCTTGTCGAGCGTGCCGATTGCCGAAATGTCCCAGAAATGCGCGTCGCTTACATCGATCACGACACGATCAAGAACCTCCTTGTAGTCGAAGGCGGACGTGAAGTTGTCCGACGAGGCGAAGAACACCTGGCCTGCGACACGATAGGTACGAGCCTTGCCATCGACCGAAAGCTCGGACGCGACGGTGAAGAGACGCTTGACCTTGCTGGCGAAGAACAGGCCCGACAGGATAACGCCCGCCAGCACGCCTTGCGCTAGATCATGCGTCCAAACGACGATGACGACGGTGGCGACCATGACCACCGAGGACTGCCATGGATTGGTGCGGAGGTCCTTGATCGACCGCCAACTGAATGTGCCGATCGACACCATAATCATTACCGCGACCAACGAAGGCATCGGAATCTGCGCCACCAATGGGCCAAGCACCACGATCAGGAACAGCAGGAACACACCTGATACGAAGGTGGACAATCGGGTTGAGCCGCCCGACTTCACGTTAATGACGGACTGGCCGATCATTGCGCAGCCACCCATGCCGCCGAGGAACCCGGTTGCGAAATTGGCGATGCCCTGGCCCTTCATCTCACGACGCTTGTCCGATCCGGTGTCGGTCAGGTCATCCACGATCTGCGCTGTCATCATTGACTCCAGCAGGCCAACGGCGGCCATCGTGAGCGAGAAGGGCAGGATGATTTGCAGCGTCTCCAACGTGAAGGGCACGTTGGGGATGAGGAATGCGGGCAGCGACGATGGCAGCTTGCCCATGTCCCCGACTGTGTTGACGTTCATCCCGCCATAGATCGAGATAATCGTCAGGATGACGATCGCGACCAGCGGAGAGGGCACTGCCTTGGTGATGCGGGGGAAGAGGTAGATAATGGCAAGGCCGCCTGCGACCATCGCATACGTCACCCAGGTCACACCCGTCAGTTGCGGAAGCTGGGCAATGAAGATCAGAATCGCCAGCGCATTGACGAATCCGGTAATCACCGAACGCGACACATATTGCATCAGCATGTCGAGCCGCAGGAACCCGGCGATGACCTGAATCACGCCCATCAGGATCGTAGCGGCAAACAGATATTCGACGCCATGATCGCGGATCAGCGGTAGCACTAGCACCGCGATGGCGGCTGTGGCGGCGGAGATCATGCCGGGGCGACCGCCGACAAGGGCGGTAATGACGGCGATGGAGAAGGAGGCATAAAGTCCAACGCGCGGATCGACGCCCGCAATGATCGAGAAGCCGATGGCTTCGGGGATCAGCGCCAATGCAACGACGATACCCGCAAGTATGTCCGCACGCGGGTTTGCGAGCCATTCGCGTTTCAGCGAGGCAAAAGATGTCATTCAGGAACCTACAGATTGGCTAGCGGGGCATCGCGTCAGTGCGCGGAACGCTCAGAACTCGGAAAGCGAAGCCCTAATTCGCTAATGGTTATCCCGGGGATAGGCGCCGGGCCGAGCCACCCGGCGATGCCGGGTCCAATGAATATTGGCCCTGTATCCGAAGATATGATTCAATTGCAAGTATGAGCAGTCACGGCTTTAGAATGCGATGTTTACATGTCCTCATGCAAACATCGCATTCTATCAGCGTAATGGCTTGCGTTCGTGCCGCTTTTTACAAAATCCGAGGAAGGCGGCGCGTGGGCTTTTCAACTCCGGTTTGCCCATGTCGTGCCACCACGACACCCATTCGTCATAGAGCGCGTAAACGTCATAGCCTGGTGCGGCCGTTTTGCCGTCGTGCATAGTTTCCGGGTCAATGTAGGGCGCATCGTCGGCGACGGCGACCGGATTGGGCTTGCCCTTGAGACCGGAGCGATTGCGGAACAGGACCACGTCATCATCCATCGTCACCGCATAGTCGGGGAAATGGGCGTGGTCCGCATCATGCTCGCAGACCTTCTTGACCAGTGAACGGAACACTCGGAGCGGACTGTTGGAGCCGCATTTCTTCTGGAGCAATTCCAGCCCGATTTTCCATTCGTCTTTCACACCGCAATGCTTGCGGGCCAGCTCATACATGCGCCGCTCGAAGGGCTTGCGGAGCCGGAAATAATCCCGGTGGAGGGTCAGAACGTTCTTGCTGATAACGGAGCGATACACCCATTCCGACAGGGTAATTTCAAGATCGAGCATCCGGCCATCGAACGTCTTGCGGGTGATATTGGCTTCTTCGATCAGGCCGAAAATCCGCGTCTCCTCCACGCCGCCAGTCTGGATATTGGTTCGTACAGTAGTTCCACGCAGGCGGGTGAGGGCGTCGGTCATCAGCCTATAGCCCTCGCCACTGGTCTGCCGATTAGTGGCGACGAGCATGTCATAGGCTTGCAAGCGAACGGTGCGGCTAGGGGCTTCACCTTGGTTCATTTTGGCGATGAGCTGCGAAATGCAGTAGATTAGAATGTCCTTGTCGTGGATTGTCGCCAGACCTTTCCCCGAAGGGATAATCTCAATGACATTGCCATTGTGTTCGTAGCGCCGCGTCCGATTATCAGGTTTGGTTGAGAGCGAAAAAACGGGATGCTCCATCGAGGCCATGTCATCCTTGGGGATGGCATCGAGAACATCGCAGATGAACAGGTCTTGGTTAGGGTGGCGCACCGGCAACAGGGGCGTGCGATCGTCGCCGTCCACGGCAGGCACGACATCAAACAGAGTAGGGGCGGATTCTATCGTCATTTCACTGACGGAGGACTACTATCGTCATTTCACATACACAAGAGGATTATCGTCATTTCAGATTCACCTCATGCGCTATCGTCATTTCGATTACGGTAAGGAGCCACGAGCTATCGTCAGAGTAGATTCACCTTATCGTCACTCTGGAATCGCTCTTTCGTCATAGCTGATTCACTATGAACCCGAAAAATCCTATTTTCCATTTATATTTCAGATAGATGCATAATCCTCTAAAAGCCGTAACACATCACTTAACCCATATTTTAACACTAGGCTGGCTTGTGGGTAACTTCATGCCTTTGCACCAAACAGAATTATGGAATTGGCCTACCGGCCAATGCGCTATCCGATCCGTGACGGCTTTGCCGTCACAAGAGCGGCCTAAAGGCCGCTGGGCTTCCGAGGGGGGAAGTGGGGCGGGTCTAGGGGTCAATCGCACCCTAACGCCGTGAGGAGAGGCCTAGGGCGGTCAGGAGGCAAGGCTATGGCCCTTCCCTATTCCATTGCTGCCGACGACGATGATGCGCCCTGCAGCCATTCAACCGGGATCGGCCAGCCCGGCAAACTCGCGCTGATCGTAATATCGGATCTTCTCCACGATTAACGGGGCCTGCCCCTGGAGCATCAACAGTTGGTCGGTGGGCCGCATCCGCATGATCTCATCGGGGTTCATGAGGTTTCGGGCGCTGATCTGGGTGCTGGCCGAGCGGGTGAGCTTGCCACCGTCGAACATGCTGGCCTCGGAATAGCCCGCCGTCTGATATTCGAGGGTTTCCTGCCCCAGCGTCTTCGACAGCAATT
>NZ_LBIC01000023.1 GCF_001005725.1 Sphingobium chungbukense | reverse complement strand
GGCCCCAGCCCATCCGGTCCGCTTCAGCATGTCGATCAATGTCGAGCGCGGCACCTTGAAGCTGCGGCACACCGAGGCCTTGCTGGCACCGCCCTCCAACGCCGCCAAAATCTGGTCGATCTTCTCCGCATCGATCGTGGGCGGCCTGCCGCCCTTGCGGCCACGTCGACGCGCCGCCGCGAGCCCGGCGTTGACGCGCTCGGTGATCAGCGCCCGCTCATATTCGGCGAGCGTGCCGAAAAGGTTGAACAGGAAGCTGCCATGCACACTCGTCGTGTCGATCGCCTCGGTCAACGATCGGAAGGCGACCCCGCGCTGTTTCAGCTCCTCGACGATCCGGATCAGGTGCGGCAGCGACCGGCCGAGCCGATCGAGCTTCCAAACGACAAGGACATCGCCCTCGCGCAGGTCGGCCATGCATGCCTTGAGGCCGGGCCGGTCATCTCGCGCCCCCGAGGCGCGATCGTGATGCAGGTGCCGCTCGTCGACCCCTGCGCCGAGCAGGGCGTCACGCTGCAGGTCGACCGATTGGCGCTCATCATTGGTCGACACCCGCATGTAACCGACCAGCATGTGCGACAAACCCCGAATCGGACATTGACGCACACCGTAGCGATCCGACAGGGATTGTCGCGCGGGATATTCTAGACCATTGGTCACACGCCAAGCACGACAATCACCTGTTTGTCGTTACCCTCTGCCGCCGCCAAATCGCTTAGCGTACACGGCTGAAGAAATTCCCACGGAGCCCCAAATACCCAGCGTTCACCCAGAAGCCGATTCGATGGATCGGATCGCGCAGTTTTTCGGCTTCCTTCTGGAGGGCGCGGGGCAGATCAAAGACCGCCTTTCGCTGGGCGGCGTTGAAAATGGGCGGCGTGCCGAACACATGCTGTTCGGCGACAGTGAGGATTTGCATTCGGGCATTAGGTGTCTCGTTTTCTTGGAACGACACCCCTTTGCTAAACTTTATTTCCGATACGGGATATGATACACGCTCGAATGCCGCTTGAGGGCTGTTCCTCAAAGTCGCGCATACGTTCGTTTGTGATCCATGCTGATCGGCTACGCCCGTGTGTCCAAATCCGATGGTTCTCAGTCTCTCGACCTGCAACATGACGCCCTGCGCGCTGCCGGGGTAGAGGCGGACAATATCTATGATGATCGCGCATCCGGCAGTCGCGACGATCGCCCTGGTCTCGCCGCCTGCCTCAAATCGTTGCGCGACGGCGATGTTCTGATTGTCTGGAAGCTAGACCGGCTCGGCCGCACGCTCACCCACCTGGTCAGCACAGTACAAAATCTGTCGGATCGCGGCGTCGGCCTGAGAGTGCTCACCGGCAAAGGCGCGCAGATCGACACCACGACGCCATCGGGCCGCATGGTGTTCGGCATCTTCGCCACGCTGGCTGAGTTCGAGCGAGACATGATCCGCGAGCGGACCATGGCCGGTCTGGCCGCCGCCCGCGCGCGGGGCCGCAAGGGCGGCCGTAAGTTCGCCCTCTCTAAGGCTCAGGTGCGTCTCGCTCAGGCTGCCATGGCGCAGCGCGACACGTCGGTTTCCGATCTCTGCAAGGAACTGGGGATCGAGCGTGTCACCCTTTACCGCTATGTCGGCCCCAAGGGCGAACTCAGGGACTACGGCAAGCGCGTCCTCGGCTTGGGGAAGGAATAGATGAAGGTGTTTGCCGAACGGAAGCAGCAATGGAGACACCGGTTTTGCGTCGTGGTGGCCATGCTTTTGTTACCCAGTTGCAGTTGCTCGGAGGAGATCCCGGACATTGATCCGGTCAGCATGGCGCAAGACGTTCGCGTCGATATTGGCGGCCAAAGCTTTATTCTGCCGCGCGTCGCCTTTCATCGACCATGGCGCGATAGTGAGAGAGGATATCTTGAAACACCCCCGTTTGACGGCTTTACGGTTTGGATCGGCGTGTACGGGTCCACAGGAGAACTGCTCAAGTCGCGTGAAATATGTCCGCTACTGACCAGGCAATGGTCGCGCTCGATCTGCGAAAGTGCCTACACGCCGCTGTATCGAAGCCTTCCTCGTGAAATTGCGTTGCTCAAACCCGAAGCGTTATCAGTCTATCGCCACACGGGATTGGCCGGCTCCGGCCAAACAAAATATGATGTGGTTTCGAAAATTCGCTTTGATCGGGAGCGGGCCGACCGTGCATGTTCCGATCCCGATCCGAGCGGCCATCGCTCCTGTAGCGCCGGTATCGAGTTGGAAAACGGGTTGATCGCTCTGTGGGACGCCGGGGAAAACCCAAGTGACCCGGACGAAGATGCGCGTGTAGGTCAAATCGTGCAGAGCTTCGTCAAGAAGGCCATTGGCCGGAAAGAGGATTTCGAAGCGCTGGAACGCGAAGCGGTGATGCTACGAGATCCGCGCGCGCCCTGCATCGGCTACGAGCCATATGATAGGCAAACTATGGAACGTGTCCGCAACTATGCAGGCCTGAAGCCTTGCCCACTTGGCTCCTGAGTTCCCGCGTGGGCACCCTTAGCGTAGGATTTCGCCCTCTCCCGCAAACGCCCCCTGTCAGCACGAGAACCATCTTCACCCGACGACACACCATCATGCCTCGCCATCGTGTCGGCTCTCTGCCTGCCATCGTAGGCCAAAAATTGGGCTGGCGGCTGCAGCCCTCCGCGCAAGTCGGCGCAACGTGCGCTTGTTAAGGCAAGTATTTAAAATCGATCGTACAGCGGGCGGTCTTTTTCGCCTTGGCGGCGGCTTCGCGGCAGGTTTCGATTGTTTCGCGATTATGTTTGACCAGGTTCGCCGCCGCGACGATCGCTTCCCAGCTTGGCCGTGACGCGCGCGCCATCAGATAGGCGCCGGCATCCCACGGGGTCGGTTCGTTGACGATACGGGCGGCCATGCGCTCAGGCCACAGCCAGTGTGCCGGCGCGAGGCGCGCGATCGGTCCCGCCATCAGCGCGCAGAGCACCAGCCCTGCCACCAGGCTGCTGGCGGCGGCGATAGACAGCCAGCGATTTTGCTCGTCTTTCCGCCGCGCGGACGCGACCATGTCCTGCAAGTCGTGGGTGGCCGCTGCCATCGTCGATTTCGCCGATTGGACCTGGTGCTGTAATTCGCGGGCCGCATCGGCGACAGAAGCGTTTAAACGGCCTCCCATATTTTCCGGGGTGAGGGTCATGGCGGGACTGTTCCGAACCGCGTCGATCTGCCGCACCAACAGGCCCAGCACCTTTTCGGTACGCTCGAGCGTCGGCTCATAGTCGGGAATATCAATGGCCTCGTGCGCGGCGGTCATCCCCTCGACCGCATGGCGCAACAGCGCCACCTCACCGCGCAACCGTTCGAACGCCAGCGCCGGATCGTCGCCGGCACCTGCCTTGTCGCGATACTCGTCCATCATCCTCTCCTACCGGCTGAGGCCGCGATCACGGCCGATCCCAAGCTCGTCCGCCAACTGGCGGCCAAGCTCGCCGCCGCCCATGACGCGCGCGCGGTTCATGCCGATCTCAAGCCCCAGCTCACGGGTGCGCCCGCACAGGATCGATTCCACCTGGGGGTCGCGTTCAAGGCTTTTCGCCATGCCGGCCATTTCCTTGCCCGCCTTCTCGCGGCCCGCCATGTCGTCGGCGCGATAAAGCCGTTCGCGATCCTGGGAGAGCTGTCGCCAGCGCTCCACGAACCGATCCGCGCGCAAGGCAGGATCGGCACGCATGCGCGCTTCCTGCGCCATCGCGTCGAGCAGCGGGCCACTGCGCCCCGCCGCCGCTTCGCGCAGCAAGGCGGGATCGCGCTGCATCGCCGCCGACAGGTCGCGCGCGGCTCCCGGCCTGATCCTGTCGAGCGCCTGGGTCGCGCGCTCGAGCGCGACCTTCTGATGCTCCAGCACCGGCCTGCCCGATGCACGCGCCTGCAACACCGCCTCGGCTGAACGCGACGTGCGCTCAAGCGCACGCGCGAACGCACGATCCTCAACCCGATCGGCACGCGCGGGCGGGCGTTCCGTGCCCTTCGCCGGCTCGGTCGGCAGCTTCAATCCGTCGAACATGCCACGCCGCGGCGCGCGGAGCGTTTCGCCCAAGCGGATCTCGCCCGCCAGGCCGCGCCGATCGGCAAAGGCACGGGCCTCGGCGTCGCGGTCCCGAACGTAATAATCCGACGCCATATCCTTCGCCCGCTCGCGCCCCAGCGTGCGGACGAGCTTCGTTTGGTCGGCGAAGTCGTCACGGCCGTAATGGAGCTGCACCCCATCACGATGCCGCGACAACCCGACATAGGCAGCGTTGCGGTCCATCCCCGGTGTCGCCAGCACATGCGCCCGATCGACCGTTACACCTTGCGATTTGTGAATGGTAGCGGCATAGCCATGATCGACATGGGCATAGTCTTTCAGGTCGAACGCGACGTTGCGCCCGTCATCGAGCCGCACCGCAATGCTATCGGGCGATACGCGCTCAACCTTCCCCAGCGTGCCGTTCTTCACCCCTAGCCCGCGCTCGTTCTTGAGGAACATGATGCGGTCGCCGCTCGCGAACGCGCGCAATCCCCGCTCGGCCGACACGCGCACGTCCTCGCCCAGCTCCCCGCTGGCCCGCATCCGATCGCGCGCGGCCAGGTTCAGGTCGCGAACCTCGGCATTGGTGTGGGTGAGGATGATCCGGGTCTGATCGGGGTCGGCGCTGCGCTGCGCGTCCCAGCGGTCCACAAGGTCAGCGCGCGCGATCTCGCGCGTCCCGGCCACCTGCACCATGCCGTGGGCTTCATAGGCATGGACCGCCTCGCCGGTACGGCCCGTCGCCAGCGCCCTGGTCGCGGCGCGCTGCCAGTCCGCATGCTGCCGGCGTATCGTGGTGATCTCGGCTGCACCGTGGCGCTCAGCGAGCGCACGGAACGCCGCACCCGCCTCGATCGCCTGCAACTGCTCGGGATCACCGACCAGCACAACCTTCGCCCCCGCCTGTTCGGCGCGCGACAACACCCGCTCCATCTGCCGCGTGCCGATCATGCCCGCTTCGTCGATCACCAGCACGTCACGCGGCCCCGGCAGCTCGCGGCCCTGTTCCCACTGATACTCAAGGCTGGCGATCGTCCGCGAGGGGATAGCAGAGCCGCCTTCCAGATTCTCCGCCGCGATTCCCGACAACGCCGCACCGCGCACGATGTAACCGGCGCGCTCCCATTCGTCGCGGGCGACGCCCAGCATGGCCGACTTGCCGGTGCCGGCATAGCCGATGACGATTGAAAGCCCTCTGTCACCAGCTATATGGTCCAGTGCGGCCTGCTGCTCTGCCCCGAGCACGAGGCCCCCACTCCCGGCGGCGCGCCCCTTGCCAGGGGTCGCCGCCGGGAGACTATGCCCTACCCTGTCAGCAAGCCGATCGGCGGCACGTTCAAGCCTTTGCTCGGTCTCGATCATGTCGCGCGAAGTGAACCGATCCTCGCCGCGCCCGTCCTTCCCCAATGCGACCAGCTCGGAGCTGGCGCGTACCGCCCCCATCACCTGGTCGAACTGGTCCTTGCCGTCGCTGTGCCGGAACGCGAACTGCGCCAGGTCGCGCCGCGTGAACGTGGCCTGTTGGCGCGTGATCGCATCGAGCGCGGTCTGCGGCCTGGCGATGATCTTCTCGCCATTCTCGCGCGCAATCCGGGCATGGTCCTCAACCCGCTCGGCATCCTCGCCCCGACCGAACCGGCGCGATCCTGCCGGCCCGATCTTGTGCTGCGGCTCAAGGTCGATGCCCTGCGCCTCCAACGTGCGATGATCGATATGTGCATCGATATCCAGTTCGGCCAGGCGCGCGTTGACATGATCAGCCCACGCGACCCGCCATTCCTGCAACAACGCGTTGCTGTTCCAGTCGCGCACCTTCTGCCCGAACCCTTGCGCGCCAACCTCGCGCATCGACAGCATGACATGCGCGTGCGGCTTGGGTTCGCCGTCCTTGCCCCTGTCCCAATGCACATTGAGGTCCGCGACCATGCCGTGTTCGACGAACTGCTTTTCGACGAAATCGCGGGCGAGCTTCACGCCCTGAGCCGTGTTCATTTCGCGCGGAATCGCGAACTCAACCTCACGGGCAAGCTGCGCGTCCTTGCGCCTCTCCTCCGCCTCGACCTCGTTCCACAAGGTCGAACGATCGTTTAAGCGCTCCGGCGCGCCCTCCGGCAACATCACTTCCGAATGGACGACGCCCGCCTTGTTGCTAAAATCGTGATCGCGTCCAAGCCGGTCATCGTGCAACTCGGACGCTGAACGGTAGGCGGCCGAGGCAACCGCGCTCGATCCGTTGGCGCGACTGATGACCTTGGCTGAGAAATGGTAGATCGCCATGATGGCTTCTATACTGCCTTGTCAAGCGCATGTCGGCAACGACGTATAAGCGCGCACTCAAACTCTCTGCCGTTCGCATGATTGACTTCGCCGCATTTTCTGATCCGTCCAGTTTTGTCACACGCATGCTGTGCTACGCTGCGGCTTCTGCTGTAGGCGCGAGGGAGAAGATGATGCGCAAGGTGCGCGACTATGACGCGGAGCTGAAAGCGCTCGGCGACAAGGCCAGGACGTTGAAGGCCAGGAAGATACAGCAGCTCGGCGAACTCGTCGCGTCCACAGGGGCCGATGCGCTCGATCCCGATGTGCTGGCCGGGGCGCTGCTCCACATCGTTGCGCAAGCGCAGGTTGAGGGAAACCGGGAGGCGTGGCGCTCCGATGGCGCTGTCTTCTTTCAGCGGCGCGGGCGTAAGGCTGGTAAAGGCGATGCAGGCAACGGCCAGGGCGCAGACAAAACTGGCTCAGGCGGTTCACAGGGCTGAGGCCGCGCAGCGCCGCACCGATACGAGGGGCTGGGTCGTGCAACGCCGGGAACGCACCCGCCACCTGATCGAGCTGGGCGGCCTCGTCCACAAAGCCGGCCTCGTCGATCTCACCGACGACGATCGCGCCATCCTCTACGGCGCGATGCTCGAACTGGCAGCGAAAGCGCGCGACGACGGCGATGCGCTCGTGCTCTGGAAACGGCGCGGCAAACGCGCCTTCGACGCGGAAGCGCAAGGGAGTGAAACAGCATGACCAGGCTCGATGTCGAAGCGATCCGCGCCCAGATCCGCGCGCTCGATTTTGGGCGCGGCAGTTCAGCCGAAATCGCCATGTGGCGCGAGGGCGATGCGGAATCGCGCGTCAACCTCGCGATCGAAGGCATGGCGCTCGAACCGGACGATGAGGATGCCCTGTTCGACATGCTGCGCGAGGAAGCCGTGCCCCGTGCCCTCGCCACCGCGATCGTCCTCAAGCTGCTCGGCGCCGGCGACGATTACGGCGGAAAGGTGATCGGCAATGGAATGGCTCCGCCAGCTCGGCCGCGCGATCCGCAACCTTGCCCGCCTATCGCGCCAGAATCCGATCTGGGCGATCACGGCGCTGACCCTCAGCTCGATCGTGCTCGTCCGCCACCTGTTCCGGGTCGCGATCCTGTCCTGATCGTCGCATCGTGCTCGCTGGCGGGACGCAGTTCGTGCTGCACGCGCTGCTCGGCCTGGCGCGCGATTCCCATATCTACCAGATCGTCATGATGCTGACGGCCCTCGTCATCCTCCTCATCGGCTTGCGCGCCCTCTTCCAGCCCCTGATCCTGCGCTACGGAGGCCCCACCGGCGACGACACCCGCGGCTCGGCCCGATTCGCCACCGATCGCGAGACGCGGCCATTCGTCCAGGGCGGCGACAGCCTGCTGATCGCACCGGCAAGGGCGTGGGCACGATCATACCCAATCTGCTCGACTATCCCGGCCTCGATCTCGCCGACGACTGCATGACGCTGGCCGACGCGCTGGTCTACGACGCACCCGGCGAAGCGGGGGAAGCGCACTGGAACGAGGAAGCCAGGGCGCTGATCTCGGGCATCATCCTCTCGATCGTCACCAGTGAACCGGCTTCGACGCGGAACGTCGCCACCCTGCGCGACCGTCTCACCCTCGCGCCGCAAGCCTTCGCCACACAGCTCGCCGATATGCAGGCGCAGGGCGGCCTAGCCGCCCGCGCCGCCAACCGCCACCTTGGCAAGTCCGATCGCGAAGCCGCCGGCGTACTGTCGGCCGCGCAGCGCCATACCCATTTTCTCGACCGCCCACGCATAACGGCGGTGCTGGGACATTCCGATTTCACCTTCGCCGACGTGAAGGCGCGCGCCACCACCGTTTATCTGGTGCTGCCGCCTGACCGGCTCGCTACCTATGCCCGCTGGCTGCGCCTGATGCTCGCGCAAGGATTGACCGAGCTGGCCCGCGCCCGCCTCCGCGACAAGCCCCGTGCTGTTCCTGCTCGACGAGTTCGCAGCATTGGGCCGTCTCGAACCTGTCGAGCGCGCCATGGGCCTGATGGCCGGTTACGGCATCCAGCTCTGGCCGATCTTGCAAGACATACATTAGCTCCGCGCGCGCTATGAGCGCCGCGCCGGCACCTTCCTGTCCAACGCCGGGGTCCTGCAGGTGTTCCGACTCAACGATCATGACAGGGCCAAGCTGGTCTCCGACCTGCTCGGCCAGGAAACGGTCGTGTTCGAGACGATGAGCCGCGCGATCGACGCGGAGGAAACCGGCATATCGTTCGGCGCGCAGCATGTCGGCCCTCCCTGCTCACCCTTGATGAGTTCCGCACGATGCGCGAAGATCTGGAACTGCTGTTACTCGCCCGCCAGCGCCCGATCGTCGCCACCAAGTTGCGCTACTATGCCGATCGCGAGTTCGCAGGCAGGTTCGATCCCGCCTGACAGCGTTTAAACGGTCGCGGATGTTCTCTCTTGGCGTTGTCTGGCGTACTTTCGACGCCCACGCCCGTCCTGCCGTGAATCCCTGTCCGAATAATTCATCGAGGCTTAGCGTGGATTTCGCCCCCTCCCCGCACGGTCGCCCAGTATGATGTTGCCGATCCGTTCTTCCTTAGCGTACATGAAATACACTTTCGTGTAGTGGCCCCTGTGTCGACGTTTCCGTCCGTCCTGCGCTCTTTGGTTGATCACCGCCCCTACCCGCCTGGCTTTTCTGGAAAGCCAATTTTTAAGGGTGCCGCTAGCACAATGTTGTCGGTAGAAGCGCAGTGTTTAAACGAGTCTAATCAAACAAATAGTGTGCCGGCGGAGATGGCTCATCATGGGGTGCCGGGTGGGAGGATCGCTTTAGTGATCCGGGGCGGCCGGAGGCCGCGAGCCGGCGGGGCGAAGCCCCAAGAGGCGGTGCTGTTTTTTACGCCGCAGGCATACACCTTTCGAATTAGAGTTATCCACAAGCGGGAGGTGAGCTTGAGCCGTTAAAGGCTTCTGTTAAATATGAATCGTTAAGTAAGTTAAGCCCAAAAAATCTCTGTTTTCGTCTAGTTGTTTCAATGCTTTATGATTCTCTCCGGTGGGCGAAACCCCGTGATTCGGTGTGTAATCCCCCGATAGTGGGGTGTGTGATCCCCCGACGCTTTGGTGGATGATACCCCAATGGTCTGACAGGCGCCTCGGGAGTCGCGTTCGAGTCGGAAACGGTGGGTGAAACCCCGATAATAGCCCTTGGGAGCAGCCTGATTCGCTGTTTTGTTGGTCCTTCGCAACTCGCCGCCCCGAAATCGGGGGCGGCTTGCCCCTGTTTCCAGGCCGGCGGTGTGTGAAACCACGATAGTTAGCGTCGCTCGCCGCGCGCCAGGCGGTCCATCAGGTCGTCCACTTCCTCGGTGCGCCGGCGATCAGCGGTGAGGCGCTCGTGGCGCTCGCGTTCCGCTTCCAACCTGGCGTGCAGCTCGGCCGCCTCGGCTGCACCGCGCATGTCGAACCGCACCGCAGGCGCGCCCTCGGCCGTCTTGGTCATGGTCATGGTGTATTCGGGGAGTTGATCGGCTTCGATGACCTTCCGCAACATGCGGTTGAACTCCTTGGGCTGGGCGTCACTCCCGGCCTTCTCGCGCAGCAGCTCGACGCGGCACATCCACCCGCCCCGCTGAGTGCCGGCATGCTTGCGCGCGATGCGATACAGCGCCCGTTCAAGCCCGCCTGTCAGCAGAAAATAATCGGTGTGCATGGTGAGCAGCGAACGCTCGCTGACAATCCCTTCATAGACCCAGTTCGATAGGGTGATGGTCATTCCGCGCGGCTGTTCGGTCGCCGGATCGACCTCCAGGCTCCACCCGTCCAGCCACCCGAATTGCGCTTCGGTGCGACGCTTCGGCGCGCGCAGCGACGTGCGGATGGAAGTCGTCTCCAGACGCAACAGCGCCGCCTGCAACTCGGTATAGTCGCGCCCGCCCGTCCCGCGCCGGATGGCGCGCAACAGATCGTAGGTGGTCGTGGTCAGCGTCCTGGGCAGGTCGTTGACCCCCTGCTCTTTCATCCGGTTGAGAACCGACGCGGCCCAAATCAGAATATCGGCGTCCCATATCGTCGCCATGCCATAGGCGGGCATCGCCTCGACCTTCACCCACGCCTCGCCGTCAGGGCTGCGATATTCGATCGGCTTGAGGCGCTTGCGCTTCTGGAGCGAGAAAAACGGCCGCTCCATCACCTCCCGCTGATCTTTCAGCGGAAGGTCGTTCACCAGCGGAATGAACAGGTCAAACGTGGGATTGGGATCGCGGCGCTTGTTCACGGGGCGAACCGGGTATGGCCTCGCGACACGAGATATTGCCGTAACAGCCGCTCGGTGACGACGGTCAGCGGCTCGCCCCCTTCCTCGACGCTTAATTGCCGCAAGGTGCGGTGCATATCCTCGGGGATATGGATCAGCACGGGTTTCTTGCCCGGGTGACTGCTGCGCCGTGCCGGCGCGGCGCTGGATGTGCCGCGCGCGCCCTCCCCTGCCCGCTTAGGCCGCGATCGGGCTGCGGGTTCCGGTTGGGGCACCGGCTCGGGCGCTGGAACGGGCCTGGGCGATGCCTCGGGTTCAGGATCATCGAAGATTCCGGCCAGGGCGGAGGATTTCTTGGCCATCAGGCTACCTCGCTTAATGGCTTATTCGCATAACCGCTTAGTCGCTTAGCCTCCGCATAGGCGGCGCGCAACTCGGCCGCCGCCTTGCTGTCCGGCTCCAGTTCGACCGCCGTCTTGCCGATCGGCGTCGCCTTGTAGAAGTCCTTGCGGAAGTGCAGCACGGAATCGAACACGGCGATGCCCTTCGCGGCGAAGCCCGCGCGTGCCTCGGCCCCCTCCCCGCCTTGGTGCGGCACTTGGGTCAGGATCACCGCGAACGGCGTTCCGGCCTGCTGCACCTGCTTGACGGTCTGGAGAACCGAATGAACGTCCAGCCCCCTGGGCGCGACCGGGATCACCACGAAATCGGCCTGCTCGGCGGCCAACATGGCGATGTCCTTGGAGTTCGCTGGCGTGTCGATGATGATAAGGTCCAGCTTGCCGCTCTCGCGCCCACGCGAGACGTGCAGCGGCAAGCCCGCGACGCTGCTGTCCTTCACCATCACATCGTCGGTATCGCGCCGCTCCGACCAATAGAGCGCGGACCCTTGCCGGTCGTCGGCATCGAGGATCACAACGGCCGCCCCTTCGCAGGCGGCCTCGACGGCGAAGGCGGTGGCGATGGTCGTTTTCGACTGCCCGCCCTTCTGCGCGATGATGGCCCAAGTTTGCATGACGGCTCCTACTAAGCGACTATGCGGCTTATATCGCTTAGTCGCTTAGTAGGCAAGTCATGCCGGTTAGTGGCTTGGTGGCTTAGTGGCTTAGTGGCTTAGTTTTCGTCCTCACTCTCGTCGTCGTCCAGCAGTTCATGCGCCATGACCCCATGATCCTCGATCGGGCAAAGCGGCGCTCCGGCCAGCTCCAGCCATCTGCGCGCGGTCCTCACAGTATAGCCGCACGTCGCGCACGCGCATTTGAGCATCCGGGTTTTCTGCTTCTTGGGCGCGGTCGACTCCCCCGCCGTGTCGAGACGGGCACGGGAAGGGGGCCAACATCGGCGAGGATCGGCGCGATGGTTGCAAGGAAGACGTCGCCGGGAGTGGTGGCGCGCATCGGCCCGACAAGGCCCAGCCCAAGCGCGAGGATGGCCGCGATCTGCGTCGGCATGGCGTCGGGCGCGTGGGCGAGGTCCGGGCGGATGAAGATTTCAAAATGCCCGTCCGCGCTGAGTCGGTTGTCCCAGCACTCGCCGATCGCCTTGCCCCTGGCTCCCGCGCTGGTGAAGCCGATCGCCACGCGCACGCGCGAGGGCAGGGGGGCGTCCAGCGCCTCAAACAGCGGAGCCATGCCCAGCGCCACCGCATTGAGCCAGCTTTCGCGGGTTTCGTGGGTCACCGTCTTTACTCCCTTCAAATCGCCTGTCCGGCGATGGCCAGGCCATCGGCCGGAACACGGACGCCCAAGAACGCCGGTGGGAGAGGGGGCAGCGGGAGTCGACGGGGTGGAGCGGCCGCAGCGCAGCGAGCCACGGCCCGTCTATTCCCGTTGCTGGGGAGAGGGGGGCGGAACGTCCTCTCCCCACGGAGCGAACATCGACGCCGGCGCACGTCGGCACACTGCCCGCGAGATCCGCGAGCGGTTCTCGCTCCCGCCATGTGGATCGTCACCTTGGGCCAAGACCGCTTGCGGGCTCGGGGAGCGCGAGCGACTAGAGCCACGGTGCCGCGCCAGCGGCAGGCGTTTAATAACTTAGTCGCTTAGTCGCTTAGTCATTTTGGCTATTAAAATTTCGGCCTTGAAAATAATGCTATTCTGCATTATATTTACTCGATACGGAGGTAATAGCCATGACGACATTAAGCGTAACCGCGCGGGGCCAGGTGACTTTCCGGAAGGATGTTTTGAAGCATCTAGGTATCCGGCCCGGTGACAAGATCAGGCTCCACCTGCTCCCTGATGGCAAGGCGGAGCTGAAGGCCGATGAACCCGATGGCTCCTGGGACGATCTGCGAAACTTTTTCGCCGGAAAGACGAATGGCGCGCGGCTGTCGATAGAGGAAATCAACGACGCGATCGCCGAAGCGGGCGCTGCCGCTGGGATGACCGGCATGGACAAGAAATGAAGATTACCGCTGATACGAATGTGCTGCTGCGCCTTGTCGTTCCCGACGATGAGGTGCAGCAAAAGCTCGCGATCGAAACGCTCAAGGAAGCGGATTCCGTGGTGATCAGCGTCCATTCCCTCTGCGAACTCGCATGGGTGATGGAACGGAGCTACCGTGCGGCACGGCTCGACGTTGCCGCCGCGATCCGATGTTTTATGAACACGCGCAATGTCGTGGTGAACCGCCCTATTGTCGAAGCGGGCCTTGCTGTCCTCGATGCTGGCGGCGACTTCGCGGATGGGGTGATCGCGTTTGACGGCCGATTCCACGGCGGCGAAACGTTCGTGTCGTTCGACAGGAAAGCGGTGAAGCTGCTGAAAGGGCAGGGGACCGCCGCCCGACTGCTGAAATAGGCGTTAAGGCGATATTCATCCGTCACGGGTAACGCTAGGGTGCCGTGTCACGATCTGGCGACGATCGAGCTGACGGAGCGCGCCCACGAACAGGCGCGCGCGATAGCGTCGACCTGGACTAGGTGCCCGCGCTCATCGTCATCTCGCCCTATACCCGCAACCCGGCAAACGGCCGCGCCGACCATCGCCAGATTCCCCCGCCGTGTCGGTGGAGACGTGGCCGATAGAAGAGTTCACCTATCTGCAACCCATGCGCTACGAAGCGGCCCTGCGGAGCGTGTCGAACTATAGTTTGCTATTGTCGCGGCCGTCTCCAAGGTGCCGCCGTTCTTCAAATAGGTGGTGATCCCGGTCGCGCGGAACGAATGGTTGCCGATCGCCGTGCCGATCTCGGCCGCCGCCGCGCGCCGACGCACCATCGCGAACGCATTGGCCTGGGGCAGGGGGGTATCGCTTAGTCGCTTGGTGCCGCGCGCGATCGGGCGGAACAACGGCCCCTTGGCCTGCCCGCGCAAGCCGCAGCCGTCGATATAGGCGGTCAGATAATCCTCAAGGTTGTGGTGACAGGGCATTTCATGGCGCTTGCCATCCTTTTCGTGCAGGCGAACCCATAGCCGCCGATTCTGCATGAACACGAGGTTGTCGCAACGGATGTTATCTGAATTGCGCTAAGCGAGTACAGATAGCGAACATGTGCTTGCATCAAGTGGCCCCGCTCGTCCGTGCCAGGTTGAGCGGTCGCCGTTTAGCTGGCATCGCGGCCGCGCGATCCCATAGGAAGTCGCCTGAGAAGGCGATATGCCCCCAGCCAACGGGCGAGGTGTGCGCCAACAGTTCGTCCGACACGTCTTCGCCGATCGTGCGAAGATGCGCGACCGCATCCGCGATGTAGGTCGAGTTCCAATAGACAATCGCGGCAATGATGAGATTAAGGCCCGAGGCGCGGAATTGCTGGGCCTCGTGGGAGCGATCGGCGATGCGGCCCTGTTTGAAAGTGCAGATTGCCTGCGTGAGGAAGTGGCGCTGTTCGGACTTGTTGAGGCCGGCCTGACAGCGTCGGCGCAATGCGGGGCTTTCCAGCCAATCGAGCATGAAGATCGTGCGCTCGACGCGGCCGATCTCACGGAGTGCGAGGTCGAGCTGGTTCTGGCGCTCATAGGCGGCGAGTTTGCGCAGCATTGCCGAGGGCAGGACGGCACCCGCTTTCATCGAGGCGACGAGACGGACGATTTCGTCCCAATGCTGGCGGATGACATCGACCTTCACCCGGTTACCCATTAGTGGTTTCAGCAAGGGATACTGTCCAGGGGCCTCGACGCACGCCATCCGGCGATCGGGAAAGTCACGCAGGCGCGGGCAGAAGCGGAATCCGAGCATCCGGCATAGTGCGAAAACGTGATCGGTCGCGCCACCGGTGTCGGTGTAATGCGTGTCGATCCCCAGCCCGGTGCTATGGTGAAGCAGGCCGTCGAGTACATAGGGTGCCTCGTGTGTTGCGGCCGAGATGACAGTGACATGATAGGGGCCGCGCTGATCGGAGACGTGCGTGTAAAAGGAAAAGCCCGGATCGACGCCGTATTTGGCGTTGAAGTCCCCGGCGCCGCTGCCGCGCTTACCCGAGCGGAAGAACTGGCCGTCCGATGAGGACGTCGTGCCCTGACCCCATACCGCCGCGATCGGCAGCGCGTGATGGGCATCGATGATCCGTGCAAGCGCGGCTTTGTAGTTGTCGGGTGCGATATAGGCCGATCTTGTCCAGACGAGTTGGTCAGGAGTAACACCCTGGCTCGCCTGTGCCATGCGTGCGAGACCAAGGTTGGAGCCATCAGCCAGGATCGCGGCGAGCAAGGCGTTTTCGTTGTCATGCTGTTCCCGGGTCCGAAGATTGAGGAACGTCTGCGTAAAACCGGTCGCGCGTGCAACCTCGTGGAGCAGTTCGGTGATGCGCACGCGTGGCATCAGGCTGTCGATGCGCGCGGCGAGCGCTTTGGCGGCAGCGGACTCGTCGGCACGCACTGGAGTGATGGACAGCTTGCCGTCCTTGAACGTGACGCCCTCGACCTGGCCGCGGGCAAGGCGATGGGAGAAGCGTTTCAGCCGCCGGTCGAGTTCGCGACCCCGATCGGCGATCCATTCGTTGGCGGTCGCAGGCAGCTTCAGGTCGGTGGCGATCGGCGCAGCCTCGGCGGTGGAAAGCATGTAGCTGTCGAACTTGCGATAATTGGACGAGCGCTCGACCCACACGTCGCCCGAGCGCCATTTGTTGCGCAGGTGCGCCATGAGGCCGGTTTCCCAGAGCCGGCGATCAGGCTTGTCGCCGCCCTCCTTGACCAGCGTCCGCCAGTCCTTGCGGAACGGCATCGGCGCGGCCGGGGGTACATCGCGGCGTCCCGAGCGGTTCATTTCGCGCAGCGTGTTCACGGCCGCGATCGTCGACGCGCTGCCGCGTCCAGCCTTGAAATCGATGGCTTCGAGAAGCAGCGGCGTGAATTTGCGCAGCCGGCTCCACTGGTCCGCCGCCCGCAGCAAGGGGTTCTCGCCCGCAAGACTGGCGATGGTGCGGGCTTCGCCGCGTGCGCGGAGCAGCTTGTCCCAGCCCACTGCTGCATCGACCGCGACGAAGCCATCAATCCCGCTTTCCTGTGCTTCCTCCAGCGCAGCGACCGTGCGATCGAACAGCCGCATGATGCGCCCGACATCGCGCGTGGTTGCCGCGTAGCTTTTCTTTTGCTTGTTGTTGCCGCGCGTAAAGCTGCCGCCGATAATGCGATCGGCCATGTCGAGCGCGGCGTCGATCAGTTTTGCCTCCTGGTCAAGGATCATCGCCGCAAGCGTAGCGCGCCGACGCGACGGTGTATAGCGACTGATAAGCTGCGCAGAGGAGGCACGACCCTCGCGGACGAGCTGGCGAAGCCGATCGGGATGGATCGCGTCGCCGATCGCGACGGGCAGCCCGATGTCGCGCACGCGCGCCAGTCGGTCAAGCAACCCGCGCACATTGTCCGGCGTCGGGGCGGTGGTAATCTCGCGCAGCCAGGCGAGCGGCGTCAGCCCGGTCTGCGGATCGACGACCAGCACAGCATCGAGCTTGGCCAGGCTGTCGGCGGATACACCAACGAGCAGGGCGTCGTAGGCGCGCAGTCGCGCGCGGGCGCGACCGGCGATTCCGGCACGCTCGATCACCGACGGCGATGGCAGCGTGATACACGACGCCCGAAGCGCTTCGGTGATACCGATCACAATGGGCACCCCGCGATCGGTCGACCATGCTGCTTTGGCCCCGGCCTCGATCAGCAAAGGCAGGTCGGCATTGGTCGGCTGTCGCAATCCGAGCGCCGCCTCGGCGTCGCGTGCGTGAACAGACGCGGTGGCGGGGCGTGCAGCGTAGCGGTCGAACGCCGAAGCGAAGACGCCAATCTGTTCACCCATAAAGGCGACAAGGTGTTCGGGCGCGCCCTCCTCGAGCGTGAAGCCGAACCCGGGATGGCGAAGCAGCGCAAACTGCACCGCGAAGCCGAGCCGGTTTGTGTCGCCACGCTTGGCCACGACGGAAACGAGGTCGCGCGGCGACAACATATAGTGCCGCGCGAGATCCTCGCGGGTCTCGGGAACGCCGAACAGCGCACGCCGTTCGGCATCAGTGAGGAGGTCGCGTCGTGCCATGGTGAAATCCGTCCACAAAAGGGTGAGAATAATCGTGGACATACGGTCTTAATGAGACGTAGTCTCTGGACGGTTTTGGGTGGTGTCGCGCAGCCTGGGCGTCGACGTCCCCAGACCGGACGTTTGGGAGACGGTGGTTGAGCGGCATATTGGGCTACGCGCGCGTGAGTACCGGCGACCAGGATGTCGCCGGGCAGACGATGCGTCTCGAACAGGCGGGTGCGATCAAGGTGTTTACCGACGTGCGATCGGGCAAGTCGATGGACCGACCCGGATTGGCCGAACTGCTCGCGTACGCGCGCGCCGGCGACACGCTGGCGGTCGTCCGCCTTGACCGACTCGGTCGTTCGCTCGGCGAACTATTGACCGTCGTGACAGCCCTGAAGGAGCGCGGGATCGCGCTGCTTAGCCTTGAGGAGAAGCTCGACACCTCGTCGGCGGCAGGCGAACTTGTGTTCCACGTCTTCGGCTCGATCGCGCATTTTGAGCGGCGGCTGATCGCCGAGCGGACGAAGGACGGTATCGCCGCGGCGCGGGCCAAGGGCAAGTTACCGGGCCGCCCGCCGTTGGACCCTGAAAAGGCGAAAGCCGCCCTCAACCTGGTCGTGGCGGGAATGTCGCCAACCCATGCTGCGCGCCAGCTCGGCCTTGGCCGTGCTACCGTTTATCGGGAAATGGCGCTCGCTGGCGTCCGGCGCACTGCCCCCTGAGCGGTGTTCGCCATCCGTTCGTACTTAGAGTAATTCAGATAACATCTGATGCGATGACCTCAGGATCGTCACGCGGACGCGCCAAGACCGCTTGCGGGCTTGGTCGGAGCGGTCACGCGGAGATAGAGCCGTTCCCGAAGGGCCACTCCCAGTATTTCCTTTTAATGTCGGAATGACTGCATATGAGTAGCGATATGATATACAGATGATAGCTATAATGATAGTAAAGCAGCATCGGCAAGAACGGCGAGAGGGGCATGATTGCATGTCGTGGCAATCTTTGCCATATAGGGGTGATTGGAGGTATCAACCGATGGCTACCATGAATGTTTCCCTGCCCGATCCCCTACGGGACTATGTGCAGAACCGGATCGACAGCGGCCAATATGCCAGCGTCAGCGATTATGTGCGCGACCTGATCCGCCGCGATCAGAGCGCGATCGTTGACGAAGAACGCTGGCTGAAGGAACTCGATGCGTCGATTGATGAAAGCCTTCAGGAGATGAAGGCCGGTGGCGGTCATGATCTCGACGAAGTTTGTGACACTCTCATTGCCGATATTCAGAAAACGGCGAGCGGTGAATCGCGTCAATGAAGGTCACGCTGTCCACACGGGCCACGCGCGACCTCGAAGGCATCAGAAGATATATCGAGAAGGACAATCCCGCACGCGCGATCTCATTCGTTGACGATCTGCGCGGCACCGCGAAACGCATAGGCGACATGCCCCGCGCCTTCCCGCTGGTCCCGCGCTATGAACAGCATGGGATCAGGCGTCGTTCCCACAAGGGATATGGAATTCTCTATTCTGTCGAGTCGGATTGCATCTTCGTGCATCGGATCATCGGCCCAGGACAGGATTATGACACCGCCTTGCAACTGAATTGAGGGTGTGAAACGACGGATGCAGGTCTGTACTTGATAGTGGACCGCGCCGACATAAAGATGATGGGTGAAATTGAGTGGTTGGCCCGTAAAATACGAAGCCTCTCATCACTGCCAATAGCACAAGTTGTACATTGGGGTCGACGCAGAAACAACGGATATCGGGGCTATCGACCGCCGGAAGACCAATGTCGATGCGCTTCATTAGAGATGAAACGCTATTACGAGTGCGAAGCCACTCCCCTTGCACCTCATATGCATAAGATATACACAGCGTGCAACGCATTGCCCAAGAAAATAATTGTTCAGAAACGGCGTGAGCGGGGGGATGATCAATGGCGGCAGACGCTCAGACAGTGCAGACTTCAGTGCTCATAGTCGGTGCGGGGCCAGTTGGGATGACACTTGCCCTTGACCTGGCATCGCGCGGGGTGGAGGTGGCCGTAGTCGAAAAGCGCGCGGAGCATGCGCCACCGCGTCAACGGTGCAATCATATCTCCGCGCGCACGCTAGAGATCTTCCGGCGTCTGGGTGTGGCGGCTGAAATTCGCGACGCTGGCCTACCTGCGAACTACCCACAAGATGTCGCTTATGTCACCACGCTAACCGGTCACGAATTGACGCGTATCCGCATCCCTGCGCGCGCGGATCGGTTCGGCAGTGTCGGCTATGCCGATTCAGATTGGCCAACGCCAGAGCCGCCGCACCGTTGTAACCAGATGTACTTCGAACCTATCCTGCAGCGCCACATACAGGCATCTCCGCGTATCCGTATATTCTACGATCACGAGGTCATCGAAACGACGCAGGACGATAGCGGTGTCATAGTGCGGGCGCGCATTGCGGGCAGCGATAAGGAGTTGCTGTTCCGAGCCGAGTATCTGGTCGGATGCGACGGTGGTGTATCAACCATTCGCAAGGCCATCGGCGCCAGTTTCGAGGGAGCCAGCGTCATTTCGGGCACACGGTCCGTGTTGGTTCGCGCGCCCGCGCTTTTAGGAATGCTGCATAACAAACCAGCTTGGATGACCTGGTTCGTCAACCCGGGCGGGTTCGGGTGTGTGGTTGCAATGAATGGCACGGACCTCTGGGCCTTCCACATCTGGCTGCCGTCCAGGGCGCCGGATTTTGATTCGGTCGACCCGGAAATCGCGATCCGCGCAGCGGTAGGTGGCGATCTTGAATATGACATCATATCTATCGATGACTGGTACGGACGCCGACTGATCGCGAGCAGGTTTCGCGACAGCCGCATTTTCATCGCTGGCGATGCGGCGCACATCTGGATACCCTTTGCCGGCTATGGGATGAACGCCGGGATCGCCGATGCCATGAATCTTTCGTGGCAGCTTGCCGGAGTGATCAATGGGTGGGGCGATCCCGGGCTGCTGCGCGCCTATGAGGTTGAACGCCATCCCGTCACCGATCAGGTATCACGCGTCGTCATGGCGATCGCGCTCAGCAATCTGGACACAGATCTGGTCAAGAATCCTCCAGCGACTTTGATTGAAGATGGACCAGCAGGCGACAGGATCCGCGCCGAAGCCGGACGCTATCTCTATGACGCCAATGTTGGCCAGTTCGCCTGCCTTGGCTTAAATTTCGGCACCTACTATGAAGAATCTCCGGTCATCGCCTATGATGGCGAAGCCGCACCGGCATACGATCTCTTGATCTATCACCCCTCCACCGTTCCCGGATGCCGCACACCGCATCTTTGGCTCGACGGTGGAGTCTCTCTCTATGATCGGATGGGTTCGGAGTTCACGCTATTGCGTTTCGACCCCACCGTTGACGTGACAGGGCTTAGCCAAGCTGCGGCGCAACGCGGCGTGCCGCTCACCATCTTAGATCTTTCATCGGGCGGTGGGGGCGACATCTATCGTTGCAAACTGGTGCTCTCACGGCCCGATCAGCATATCGCGTGGCGCGGGGATTCCGAACCAGAAAATCCCCTGGAGCTCATTGATTTGGTCAGAGGCGCGCCGCCGGAAACGAGCATTTTATACGAAGCATCAGTATAAATACTAATAAGCGATTTGGGGGATTTACAATGTTCAAGAAGATCTTGAGTGCCTTGGCGGTACTTGCCTGCTCCGCAAGCGGAACAGCGTTTGCGCAGGACTTTGGCGCGGACGCTCAATCACCGGACGCCAATCCCAATAAGACCCCCGCTGTTGCTGAGACTAGTGGCGGACTAGAGGATATCGTCGTAACGGCGACCCGCCGTGAAGAGCGGCTTCAAGACGTCCCGGTGGCCGTCACGGCAATCACGAACGCGGCACTCGGTGGCGCGGGAGTTGGCATTCTTCGTGAACTCACCCTCGTTGTCCCAGGCTTTCAGGGAGGGCGGAACTCCGGCGTGAACCAGCCGACGATCCGGGGCGTTGGATCGAGCGGCGTCGGCATGGCTGACGAAGCCAATGTCGCCACCTATATTGACGGCGTTTATCATCCGTTCTCCTTCACCAGCTCGCTTGATCTTGTTGAAATCGAGCGTATCGAGGTTTTGCGTGGTCCGCAGGGGACAGTGTTTGGCCGGAACGCGACAGGTGGCCTTGTCAACGTCATTACGCCCGATCCAAGCTTCACGACGAAAGGTCGCGTCGAGGCGCGCTTCGGTCGCATGCGCAACGATGCCAATGAAATTGACCTACGGACCTACGTGACCGGCGGCCTCAACGACAAGATAGCAATGGATTTTGCTGGCCTCTACCGTGATAATGGCGGCTTCATCACTGATCTCGTCCGCGGGGGCGGATTGGGCGATTCGCGGATGTTCAATGTGCGTAGCAAGCTGCTGTTCGAGCCTAGCGAGACCGCACGCATCATCCTGATGGCTAATTATGTCGATCATGAGAGCAGCGTGAACACGGTTCGGCCTTATGGAAGCAACACTGCGGCCGCGACTATTCCGGGCGTCATCTTGCCGAAGGGCCCGTGGGAGGCGTCGCTGACAGAAGTGCCCATATCCAACTACGAGCAGGTGACAATCAACCTGCACACCGCGTTTGACCTAGGATCTGTCAGCCTCCAGACCACTACCGGCTACATTGACAACAACGGCAAACAATTTACTGATTCCGACGCATCGAACATCCTGTTAGGGCAAATTCCATTTGACACGTCCGGCAAATCCTTCAGTCAGGAAGTACGGCTCCTCTCAACCGGCCGCGGTCGGTTTAAATGGATTGCCGGTCTTTATTTCTTCAAACTCGACGCCGGATTCGAGAATATCCAACTTCAGAACTCTGCCGGTCCCGGGCAGCCAGTTACCGTCACGCGGCTCGATCCGAGTTCCAAGGTAAAATCTTACGCAGCTTTTGGAGAAGGCACATACGAGGTCATAGACTCGCTTTTTCTGACAGCTGGTGGGCGTTATACGGAAGAAACGCGGAGATTTACGACACTACGAAACTTGGTTCCCCTGCCGTTCGGTAGAGCGAAAGCTTCATTCAACAAATGGACGTATCGCGTCGCGCTACGATATAATTTTGCAGACAGCGCGAATGTCTATGCGAGCTACGGAACGGGCTTCAAGAGTGGCGTCTTTAATGAGCTGGGCGTTCTAGGCACCGCGACGAGACCCGAGACTATCAAGGCGGCCGAAATCGGCCTGAAAGCCGACCCACTGTCTTGGCTGCGTACCAACCTCTCGATCTACCGGTATAAATATAACGATCTACAGGTGCAGGCTCGTGACGCTGCGGGCGTTAGCTACATCTTGCAGAATGCTGCGAACGCAGAGATCTACGGCGGCGAATTGGAAGTCACCGCGGCAGTGACCAAGGATCTCAACCTGCGCGGCGCACTAGTCTACACGCACGCCGAATATACCAGCTTCCCCGCCGCGCAGGGTTTCGTCCCACGGCCTACCGGGGGCAATCAGGTGGTACCTTCGGACGCTTCTGGCAACCATATGATTCGCGCTCCGCGCCATACCATCAACCTTGGGTTTGATTGGGGCCGCGACGTCGGGAGCGGAAGGCTTCAAATCGTTGGCAACCTCTTCCACAGTGCGCGGGTCTATTACGACTTCCTCAATCTCGCGTCACAAAAGCCCTATACGACCTTGAGCGGCGAAATGTCATGGACATCACCTAACGAGGCCTGGCGCTTTTCGATTTGGGCGAAAAATATCACCAATGAGGCTTATGTTCAGACGCTACGTCCAGGCGCACTCGGCACCGACGCAATCTTCGAGCGTCCTCGCCAGGTGGGCCTTGGTGCGGCTTATCGCTTTTGAAAGCGGCGGCAGCGCGCCTTGACAGTTAGCGATGCGAGCATCCCACATAGACGAGTGGCAATAAAAATCTGAGACCGCGGCGGTGTGTAATCGGCGAGGTGGATTGTGGCATTGGACGGCGAGAGGGATAGTGCTGCAGGAGATTTGAACCATGCGGCGCACAGTGCGAGTGTCGATTTGACCTATGCGCCGCATAGTGGGGGTCCGAGCTCGCACAGTGCCAATGTTCTTGGCGCGCCGCGAGGCCCACGCCGATGGGATCCCAAGGAGAAGGCGAAGATCACGGCGGAAAGTTTTGAGCCTGGCGCGAATATCTCGGCGGTCGCACGGCGCCATGGCGTGAGCCTTGGGCTTTTGCATTATTGGCGACGAATGGTGCGCGATCGTGGTGGCATGGAGCCGATCTCGTTCATTCCGCTGACGATGGAGGACGGTTCGGCATCGACCAGCTCGGCACTGGAAGTGGAGATCGGCGGCGCTCGCGTCCATGTGCGCGGTGCCGTCGATGGTGCCCTATTACGAGCCGTGTTCGACGCACTGCGACTTAAGTGATCGGCGATCGAAGTGACCTTAAGGTCGTGTTGGTGACAGGCCCTATCGACTTCCGGGCAGGCATAAACAAGCTGGCGGCGTTGGTCGCCCATGCGCTGAAGAAAGATCCCTATTGCGGCGACGTCTTCGTGTTCCGGTCCAAGCGGATGGACCGGCTCAAGCTTATCCATTTTGACGGATCGGGGATGATACTGGCTACCAAATGGCTTGAGGCCGGCAAGTTCGTCTGGCCGCCTGTCGAAGGCGGCGTGATAAAGCTCAGTCACGCACAAATGACACTGCTTTTAGGCGGCATGGACTGGCGCAGGCTGGAGGAAAACCCTGTGAGAAAACCGACGATGGCAGGCTAGGAAATGGGGATTTTGCTGGGCTTTTGAGCCGTTGCGCGTTATGAATAGTGGGTGAGTGAGCCACCGGAAAATCCTGGCAGAGCGCTCGATGCGCTACGGCAGAAAGTCGCCGAACTGGAGGCTGAGCTCGCTGCCGCCAACAGCCTGTTGGGCACCTACAAAGCGATGCTCTTTGGCCCACGTTCAGAAAAAGCCAGCCTCGTTCTTGCCGAGCAGGCGCGCCTCGATCTGGGAGATCTGAGCGAACTTGCCGCACCACTGGCAGCCAATGACGATGGCGCGTCTTCGTCCAGATCCCGGCCCAAACGCAATATCGGCGCCTTGCCGAAGCATCTTCCCCGTGTTGTCCATATTATCGAGCCGGAAAGCACGCAATGTGCTTGCTGCCAAGGCACCATGCATCGGATCGGCGAGGATGTCAGCGAAGCCATCGACATCGTGCCCGCTATATTGCGTGTTATCGAGACGGTTCGCCCGAAATATGCCTGTCGTGCGTGCGAAGGCACAATCATCCAGGCACCCGCGCCACGGCGGATGATCGAAGGCGGCATGGCGACGATATCGTTCATCGCCTGGATCGTAACCCAGCGCTTCGCTTGGTATCTGCCGATCTACCGTCAAACCCAGATGCTGGCAGGCCATGGCCTCGTGCTCGATCGTTCGACACCGGTGCGATGGGTCAAGTCTGCGGCCTGGTGGCTCGAGGGTCTTTACGATCGACAACTGCGCTTCATCCATAGTCAAGCCAGGATCCATGTCGACGAGACCCGCATGCCGGTCATTGATCCGGGGCGGGGTCAGGTCAGAATCGATCAGTTCTGGGCCCATGGATCAGACGATCGCCCCTGGAATGGGCCAGCACCGCCAGCGGTCTGTTATGTGCATGCCCGATCCCGCAGTCATCGCGCCATCGCTGAGCAACTGGGCTGTTATACAGGCGTGCTGCAGGTCGATGGGTACACCGCTTACAAGGCTCTTGAGGATCCGGGCCGCCAAGCCGGGAAGATAAGGCTGGCTTTCTGCCTTGCGCATCTGCGGCGGCGCTTTGTGGATCTGCATAAAAGCACGCAATCGCCGATCACTGCGCAGATTATCAGCATGCTTGGCCGCGTCTATAAAACCGAGGCAGAGATCCGCGGTGCCAGCGCCGAACACCGGCTGTCAGTCCGGGCCGCGCAATCCAGGCCGATCATGGAAGATCTTAAGCGGCTGCTCGACGACACGGGAGAACGCGTGTCGAGCACTTCGAAGCTTGCCGAGCATATCGGCTACGCTCAAGGGCATTGGCGTGGCCTTACCTTGTTCCTCGACGATGGCCGGATCGAGGTGGATAACAATATGATCGAGCGGCAAATGCGACCCATTGGCATCAGTCGACGGAACAGTCTGTTCGCCGGCAATGATGGCGGCGCGCACAGCTGGGCCGTCCTCGCCTCGCTGCTTCAGACTGCCAAGCTCAACGGACACGATCCCTTCACTTGGCTCAATGATGTGCTGACGCGCATCGTATCGGGCGAAGTTAAAAATAACGAACTCGATCAGCTTCTCGCCTGGAACTGGAGGCTTGCTGATCAGCCTAAGGTGCAACTGGCAGCATGAGTAGCAGCCGGTTCAAGCGGTCCGCCAAGCCGGGGACAGCGCGGATCCTCACGCGCGAGAAGCTGGAAGACTGGCTTTCCAATCTCGACCCGCAGGCTGCCAATGTCTCAATGATCGACGGTTACCTGGCCGCGCTTGTCGTCTCGCCACAGTTTATACCTCCTGAGCAATGGCTCTTGCCCATAGTTGGTCGTGAGATCGCCGATGCGCCCGATGGCAGCATCCAGAGCGCTGTCCGAAACACGATCTTCCACCGATACAGTCAGATCGGTGCGACGCTGTCAGGTGGGCCAAAACGCTATGCACCCGTCTTCATGCGCACAGATGATGAAGAGGTGCTGCTCGAAGACTTCGCCAACGGATTTTACCTTGGCATGCGCCTGAGCATTGACGACTGGAAGCCCTTTATAAGCCATCACGAGATCGGAATCGCTATGACCGCGATCCTTGCCCACTGTACCACCATGATCAGTGAAGACGAGCGCATAGCCGCGATCAATGCACAGGCCTCACAAATCCTCTCAGAATCCTGGCGCGTCGTTCCAGAGGTCATCGAAATGCTTCACGTCAACCTCGCTGGAAGCCGCAACATCGAGATCAGGTAACCGGCCCCAAATGGTCCGTTTGACCTTGTCTAGGTGGGTAGCTCGCATCGCTAACCCTTGACATCCCCCACCCCGATTCACGCAATATGACGCGTGGGGAGTTCGGCAAGTTCTCCCGCGAACACCAGCGTCGAGATCGACTCATCGGCCAACAAAATGCGGAAAGTCGAACTCAGAACTTGTATTGCGCGCCGACGCCGATGACCCGCGGCTTCTCGTAGAGGGCATCGGTGCCGAGTGGGCTCGGGCGGACCTGCTGCGCGACCTTCGCATTTGTGAGGTTGGTTACCCATAGACTCAAGCGAAGACCCTCGGTGCCGGGGGTCCAGCTGATCTCGCCGCTCACCATCTCGTAGGGATCCTGCGAGAAGCGGTTAGGCGCGTCATAAAAGACGCGACTGCTGTGGAAGAAATTGGCGGACACCCCGAACTCGCCGCCGGCCAGCGGGGTGCGCCAGTCGATGCCCATCATGGCGGTGAAGCGCGGCGACCTGATAACTTGGTTGCCGGAGGCGTCGGTCACCGCAGGCATATTGCCGCCCCGCGCGAGCGGGATGAAGTCCTGTGCGCCCGGGAAATCCGTATATTTGCCGTGCAGATAGGAAATGGCGCTACGGATGTTCAGCCCGTCGCCGGGGACGATCGTCACTTCCGCTTCGCCGCCGTAAATCTCCGAACTTGCGGCGTTAAGGAGGACGAAGCCGCTGCCGGCGGCGTTGCGCGCCTGCACCTGCAGGTCGCTATAGTCATAGTGGAAAACAGAGAAGTTGGTGCGTAGCCAACGGAAGGGGTCTGCCTTCAGGCCGGCCTCCCAGGCCTTGATCTTCTCTGGGTTAACCGGCACGTTCGTGGGCGAAAGCAGATTGTACACCCCGCTCTTGAAGCCGGTGCCGTAGCTTGCATAAAGGTTCGCGTCCTCGGTGAACTGATAGCGCAGCGCGGCCCGGTAGGTTGCGCGGTTGAAGCGCTTGTCTACCCAGCCCGGCGGCACGACAGCGCCGTTTACGATCTGAATGAACTCGCGCTTCTCGGTGGTGTAGCGGCCGCCGAGGGTCAGGAACAGCGCGTCGGTCAGCGCATATGTACCTTCCGCGAAACCGGCGAAGGAGGTGGTTTTGGTCTTCGGCAAGAGGTAGGTGTGGATCAGCGGCAGCGTAGTCGGCCCGGCCGGGTTGGGAACGGCGAAGTCGGCGTCGAAACTGCCTTTCATTTGGAAGGCATAGATGCCGACCAGCCAGTTGAGTGGCCCACTGCCCGTCGACAACAGCCGGACCTCCTGGCTGATCGCCTCTGCCTTGATGCTCGGCAGGTTGATCTGCCCCAAGTCGAGGTTGGTGGCGTCGGAATCGATGAACTGCACGCCGGAATTGTGCATATAGCCGGTTGCCGTCTCGATGTTGAAGGCATCGAGTTCGATCCGGCCGCGCAGGGACAAGCTCACCTTTTCGTAGTCGATCCGCGGCTCCAGGCTCGAAGATGACTGCCAAGCTTCCTGTGGCAGAAGCACACCGGGCAGCGACTTGCCGATCGTATTGTCGTTGATCGGCTGCGACCCATTGATGTTGCTCTTCTGGTTGGTGTAGCCGCCCGTCAAGATGAACTGGACCGTGTCGCTCGGCTGGAACAGCAGCTTGCTGCGCGCGTCGAAGACGCGGATCCAGCCGAGATCCTCGCCCAGCGCGAGATCCTCGATATAGGGATCGGTCTCGCGGTAGAGGCCAGCGAAGTCGAACGCGATCGTTTCAGTGAGGCCGGTGGTGAAATAGCCGCGCACGTCGTAGTCGCTCGAGTCGTTGCGCAGCCGGCCGTAGCGCGCCGCGATGCGGCCGCGCGTGGAGAAACTAGGTTCCGGCGTGATGACATTGATCAGGCCGCCGGTGGCATTGCGGCCGAAGACGGTGCCCTGCGGGCCGCGCAACACTTCCACGCGCTCGATCTCCACGAGCTCGGTCGAGTTCGAAAAGGCGTCCGGCTGGTAGATCCCGTCGATGTAGGTGGCAACGTTCGGCTCATCGCCGACCGAGACGCCGCCCGAGCCGACGCCGCGGATGACGGGCAGGATGACTGACGTGGTGCGGTTGCCCGAGAAACCGGGCACCAGCGTTGTCAGGCTGCGTAAGTCGATAACACCAGCGCTAGCGATCGCGCCGCTGGTGAGCGCGGTGACGGTCACCGGAATTTCCTGCAAACGCTCCTCGCGACGGGTGGCGGTGACGACGATGTCCTCGATACCGGCGCTGGGGGG
>NZ_LBIC01000022.1 GCF_001005725.1 Sphingobium chungbukense | reverse complement strand
GTCCGGTCACACCTCGCCTTCGGCGAATGGCCGACCGTGTTCGGCGATCCCAAGATGACCACGGCGCTGCTCGACCGCGTCACCCACCACTGCGATATCGTCGAGACGGGCAACGACAGCTGGCGCTTCAAAAACCGCAGCTGACAGCCACCTTCGGCGCCTTCAAAAATCTATCTTGCGCTGCGCGCGCCTCCGGTCGGGCTACGCCCGCCCTCCGCCGCACGCAGCGCAAGGCCATCTTCAACAAACCAGCATCATATTATCTGAAAAGGGGGTCCCTCTTCGACGCCGATCGGGGGTCCCTTTTGAACGCCGTTTGACACCTTGGATCTTTCGAGAGGGTTCGGGATGCGATCGTCAAACTTAGGTGCAGCAATGTTTCTGGCTGTATTCTCATTTCCAGCAGCACACGCAGATCAGGGCGCGCCCTCCGGATCGAATGCTTCGGCCTATGGTACTTACGGGCTTGATGAAGATGGCATGGACCATGAAGCGTCGCCGGGTGAGGATTTCTCCCGCTATGCGAATGGAAACTGGGATGCGCGCACGGCGATCCCGGAGGACAAGGCCAGCTTCGGCATGATCAACCTTCTGGAAGACCTCTCGCGCGAACGCACAAGGGCAATTCTGGACGCGGCCCGAAAAGACCCTTTGAACAAGATTGGGGCAGCGTATTCGAGCTATATGGGTCGTGCTGCCGTTGAGAAAGCGGGTCTAACGACAATCGCACCATGGCTCCGGGAAATCAGCGAATTGCGCGACAAAGCTGGCCTGGAAAACCTCGTTGCGAAGGCCAATCGCATTGGTGTTGCCGGTCCTTTTCGCCTCTACGTTGGGCAGGACGATAAAAAGCCAGACAGCTATATCATCAAGCTGAGTCAGGGCGGCTTGGGCCTGCCGGATCGCGATTATTATCTCGAGCAAAGCGACAAAATGGCCGCGATCCGGACGGCATATCGTGCGTATCTTACACAAATGCTGACTCTGATTGGGGAAACTGACGCCGGCAGCCGAGCTGACGCTCTGATGACGTTTGAGACGGCAATAGCGAAGCTGCATTGGTCACGGGTCGAAAGCCGCGACGTCGATAGGGTCTACAACAAGACCACACTCGCCAAATTGACGGTGGACGCGCCCGGGTTCGACTTCCCTGCCTATTTTGCCGCGAACGGCATCAAACCCGCCGAGATGATTGTCGCGCAGCCCAGCGCCATTGCGGGGGAGGCGGCGCTCATCGCGAAGACTCCGCTTCAGGTTCTGAAGGATGCTTTGCTCGTGCGAAGCATCCATACCTATGCCGATTTCCTGCCCGACCATATCGGGGACGAGGATTTCGCCTTCTACGGTACAATCCTAGCTGGTACGCCAATGCGGCCGGAACGTTGGAAGCGTGGCATCGATTTTCTCAAGGGCGCTTTGGGAGAGGAGGTTGGGAAGGCCTACGTCGCGCGATATTTCCCGCCTGAAACGAAGGAGGCGATGGACGCACTGGTCCAGAATGTGATCGCGGCCATGGGCCGCCGGATCGATAAGCTGACCTGGATGAGTGATACCGCGAAAATCAGGGCTCGCCGCAAGCTGGCCGCGTTTACGGCCAAGACCGGTTATCCAGACAGATGGCGCGATTATTCGGGTCTCATGATCAAGGCGGGCGATCTGTTCGGCAATGCAGTTCGCGCCAACCAGTTTGCCTTCGACTATCAGGTGGGAAAGCTTGGCAAGCCGATATATCGTTGGGAATGGGGCATGACGCCCATGGAGATCAATGCATATGCCAATTTCGGCAAGGTGGAGATCGTCTTTCCCGCTGCCATCCTGCTACCGCCCTTTTTCGATCCCAATGCCGACCCGGCGGTCAACTATGGCGCGATCGGCGCTGTGATCGGCCATGAGATCAGCCATCATTTTGACGATCAGGGTTCAAAATATGATGAGACCGGGAAGCTCAACCCATGGTGGAGTGAGGCCGACGTCGCCACCTTCAAGGCGCTCAGCGGACGCCTTGTCGATCAATTTGATCGTTATGAGCCTTTCCCCGGTGTGCATGTGAAGGGGGCCATGACTTTGGGTGAGAATATCGGCGATCTGGCAGGCTTGGCTGTTGCTCTCGATGCCTATCATACTTCACTGGGCGGTAAGCAAGCTCCGGTCATAAACGGAAAGACCGGCGACCAGCGCTTCTTTCTCGGATGGGCGCAGGTGTGGCGGATCAAATATCGGGAGGCCGCCCTGCGCCAACGGCTCGTCACGGATTCCCATTCGCCCGCTCAATACCGCATTTCCACGGTTCGAAACTTTGATGAATGGTATGCCGCGTTTAAGCCTGAACCCGGTGAGAAGCTCTATCTTCCGACCAAGGATCGGGTCAAAATCTGGTGATTGAATCTAAGGCCGGGGTGAAGCCCGGCCTTGTCATGGGAGGGTGTCAGCGGCGCTCTTAGTCACGATCCCAGTCGCTCTTGGCAAATGTCCTTTACCAATCCTTGGAGTATAGTAATCCGCTCACAAATCCATTCCAGTTCCTCGGCAGTGATTTTATAATGCTCTGAGTAACGTGCGTTGACATAAGCACCGCGCAGCAGTTCGAAACAACGCTGCGTGAATTTTGTATCCCGCGGCCACGCTTGAATCAACCTTGCATCCAACTGTTCGCACTGTGACCTGAGCAAATTAATCTTGTGTGATTTTGGTGCGTACAACGTACTAACGAGGAGAAAGCAGTCATAAAGTCGTTCAGTGGTCTGGTGCAGAACGAACGCGGCTTCGTTTTCATTTCCTTCCGAAAGTGCGTGTCGAGCCATGCTGAAAAATGCTGTTGCGCTCGGAAACCATTTGTCAAAATGCTTTTGTGCCTCTGCTCGTGCTTCGTCCGGCGGCAAAGTAACTGGCTGATCGAACGGATTGTCAGGTGCTTCATAGAGAGCAATACCATCACGGAGGATGTCTCGAAAGAAGGGGCGACCCTTCTTCAGTTGTTTATTCACGTCGGTCAGGCTGTGGGTAATGATGTGCGCCGGAACACTGAGCTTCTTTGAGATGGTGTGGGCCCGGAGTAGATGGTCCTCGGCCTTGCTCCAATATTCGATCGGATCCGCGAGTTCCTCATGGTTCACAACGACCAGCACGTCATAATCGGAGAAATAACCACCGACCGGGTCTTCTACCCAGTCGCCGCGCGCATGTGATCCATAGAGGATAACCTTGAGGATCCGACCGGCCTTGCGATGAGGGGCATTACGCCCGGCGATCGTGTCCTCAAACTCTTCGAACAATATGCGACGGATTTCGCCGAGCTCCCGCTGTTTACGTTCGGGCAGATGATCGAGAGACGTCTTCATTCCCCCAGATTCCCCCTTTGGCGTAGAAAAGCCAAGAAAAATATGTGCCTTGTATCAATCAGGCCGCTTGGTAATCATCGCATAAAAGCGGATCGCCGCATTCGAAGCCTCAGTGTGTCGGACAGTTCGCGCGTATCGAATCATTCGCGGATCGGGAGAGCTTTTCGCCGCAACTCGGCATTTAGCCGCGGAGTTTCCGCAGCTAAATGCCGAATCTCCGCAGCTAATTGGCGAAGAACCCGCAGATTGCTGCGCAGGAACAGCTCAGCCATTATTTTTTCTGCGCTTTGCGCGGCGCAGTTAGACAGTCGCGGCGGCTGCGCTATGGAGGAGATGTCGGGTGCCGTGAAACAGGACGCGTGTCCCATGGGCCGGGGGATCGGCGGGCTTTTGGCCTGGCCGGTCGGCAGCGGCGCGACGTCCAAATAACGGGTCCTTGTACAGGATTTCCAACACCCGACCCCTTTTTTCAAGCCCTTGCCAGCCGATTCTCGATACGGAATTCTCTTTGGTGCCGTCGGGAGGCCGATGGCGGGGCGTGGAAACCCCTGTACCGAAGATCGGCGAGTCAGACTTGGTGCTGGCATGGCCGATCCATGCGCGCGCCCTTTGCGCGATGCACCGGCATGGAGCTTTTCCTTTGCCGTCCTTATGGGGCGGCACGCCCTTCGTAATTGAAGGAAAGGCGCGGGTAATGACCGGCGAGCAAGGGAAAACGCCGTGGCTGCCAATGGGTAGCCGGCAGGACGGGATGGTCGACAGGCTGTACCGCAATCATGCGGGCTGGCTGCTCGGAAGGCTGCAACGCCGGTTCGCGGGCTCTGGTCTTGAAGCGGAGGATTTGGTGCAGGACACCTATATGCGGGTAGCGCGCTACAGCGAAGAGGAGGCGGAGCGTCGGCCCCGCGCGCTGCTGCTCCGGATCGGGCTCAACCTTGCCTTCGATCAAATGCGCCGCAACAAGACCCGTCCCGCACCGCTGGCGGCTAATGATCCCGATCCTTCCTGGGACATAGAAGACTGTGGAGAGCAGGAATATTTCCTCGGCCTCAAACAGGCCGTCCAATCTTTGCCACCGGATCTTCGGACGGTCTTTCTTTTGTCGCGGTTCACCCGCATGACGAATGCAGATATCGCGAAAAGGCTGGGAGTTTCGGTCAAGACCGTTGAGGGACGGGTGAGCAAGGCACTTATATTGTGTGCACAACGGCTGTCGGACTGAGGGTAGGGATGACGATGGGCAGCGAAGAAGATAAAAAAATCGAGGAAGACGCAGCCTATTGGGTTGCGCGCTTCAATTCCCGCGTTGCGGACACGGCCGAACTCCAGCAATTCTTTGCCTGGAAGAAAGATCCGCGCCATGCCGCCGCCTATGAGCGACTAAATGGGCATTGGGAGAGCGCACAGAAGCTCGGGAAAGACCCGCAAATTGCTGCTCTGGTCGATGACGCAATCGAGCGAACCGCGCCTCGGTCAGGCATCCGTCGACCAATGTTGTGGGTGGCAGGCACGGTTATTGCCGGAGCTATGACCCTTGGCACATTCCTCCTCCGGCCAGTGGCGATCCATTATGAAACGGGAATTGGGGAGCAACGCCTGGTTCGCCTGGAGGACGGCACGAGGCTCCATCTCGATAGCGCAAGCGCCGTCGACATAAATTTCTCGTCAGGGCATCGACGCGTCGCCCTGATCAGCGGCCGGGCGATGTTCGATGTTGCGCATGACAAGAGCCGTCCCTTTGATGTGGATGCGGGCGTGGCGACCGTGAGAGCGCTCGGCACCCGCTTCGAGATCGATCGCCAGCAATCGGATGCCAATATCCTTCTGATCGAGGGCAAGGTGCGGGTGGATGCCGCGCAATGCCCGTCCGACAAATGCACCGATCAGTTGTTGCCGGGCGACATGATGATGGCGCGGGAAGCGGGACTTGGCGAGAAAGAGCGGGGCAATGTCGAGGCGATCACCTCCTGGACCACCGGCCGGCTCCAGTTCGAGGGCCGATCGCTCGCCGCCGCAGTCGATGAAGTCAATCGTTATTCCAAGGCGCCTATCATCCTGGAGGCGCCGGATCTCGCGGATGAGCGCGTCAACGGCGGATTTGCCGTTGGCGACCGCGATGCCTTCATCCGGGCCGTGATCGCGCTCTACCCGTTACGCGCGGAGCCGCAAACCAATGGCACTATCCGTCTTGTCCCTGACCCTGTGCGATCCTGATTTAAAAATTTCACATATCGTCCAGGGTTACCCCCGTTCCTCTACGTTACAGAATTAGGCGACAGGGGAAGGCGGGAGACCCGCTCCTCGGTCCGCCGGACCAGCAGGGGAAGGGAAACCATGACAGCCAGGAACGTCCATCGTATGGATTCGCCGAAACGGGCAAGGTCTGCACAGCGTCGCGGCCTACTCCTGTGTGCGGCCTGGGCGTTGGCGAGCGTTCCCGCGATGGCACCGGCGGCCTATGCGCAGGAGGTGCATCCGCGTTTCGACATCGCGGCGGGTTCGCTCGATCAGGCGTTGCAGCGGTACATGGTGCTGACGGGCCGCCAGATTCTGTATCGTAGCCAGTTGGTAGAGGGCCGTCGCACCAGCTCGGTCGTGGGATCGATGGATGCCGACAAGGCGCTGCACAAGCTGATCGGCGGCTATCCGATCACCGTCAGCCATCAGGGCCGCAATGTCTATGTGCTCTCGCCGCGCGGGGCGCCATCGCCGCAAGGACAGGGTCAGTCCCAGCATCGACCGGTCCCCCAGCGTCTACCCCAGGCAATCGCGCCTCGGCCGAAGCCGGTTCGCGCGCCGGACATGGCAGCAGCTGGGATTGTCGTTACCGGCACAAATATCCGCTCGGCAGCGCCGCCCTCATCGCCGGTGATCAGCATGACGGCCACCGACATCGCCCGCTCCGGCGCGGGTACGGTTGCAGAGGCGCTGGCGCTGCTGCCGCAGAATTTCGGCGGCATGGCCAATGAGGATACCAGCCTTACCGGCTCGGACCGCGTCAGCATCAACCCCGGTCTTGGGGCGAGCATCAATCTGCGCGGTTTAGGCTCAGACGCAACTTTGACCCTGGTCAATGGCCGCCGGACCGCGGGCGCGGGCGGGAAGGGCGATTTCACCGATCTCTCCAGCATTCCTGCAGTTGCGGTCGAGCGGGTCGAGGTTTTGGCTGATGGCGCGTCGGCTCTTTACGGCTCGGACGCGATCGGCGGCGTGGTCAACATCCTGTTGCGCAAGGATTTCGAAGGGGCTGAGAGTCGGCTGCGCCTCGGCACGGTGACGCGAGGCGGCAGTGAGGACATCATCGCCGGACAGGTGGTGGGTGCCCGCTGGGCGACCGGTCATATCCTTGCGGCCTATGAATACCAGCATCGCGGTCGCCTCCCTGGATCGGCGCGCAAATATACGCGCTCAGCCGACCTGCGGCAGCTCGGCGGCCATGACTACCGCCAATATTTCTCGGCTCCCGGCACCGTTGTGGTGCTAGACCCCGTGAGCCGCACCTATGTCCCTGCCTATGCCATTCCCGACGGACAGGATGGCACGGATCTTGAGCCCAGCGACTTCCTACCCGGCGCCAGTCTTTCCAGTCCGCGCGCCCATGTCGACCTGCTCTCGAAGCAGGACAGGCACAGCCTGTTCGTGAGCGGGGAACAGGAACTGACCGCCGGCCTCACCTTTTATGCCGAAGGCCGCTATTCCGATCGCAAGTTCGATGCGAAATCGCAGCCGTCGCTCACCATCATGAGCGTGACCCGCGCCAATCCCTGGTTCGTTTCGCCCACCGGCGGTTCGTCAGTGGCGATCGCCTATGATTTTGGCAGGGATATCGGCCCGATCCTCACCAGTGGCCGGGTGCGCAGCCATTCGGTGACAGCGGGCGTCCGGGCGGAACTGGGCGGCGACTGGCAGGTCGACGCCTATATGTCGCACGCCCGTCAGGTTGATCGGCAGCTGAGCGATCATCTGCTCAACAGCAGCGCGCTCAATGAAGCGCTGGGCCTCACCGCCGATAATCCGCTAACCGCCTATAGCGCGGCGCGCGACGGCTATTTCAATCCTTTCGGTGATGGCAGCAGCAACAGCGCCGCCATCATCGATTTTATCGGCAGCGGCTTCATCCGCCAGCGCTACAGCAGCGAATTGCTGAATGGCAGCATGATCGCCGACGGCACGCTTTTCGACCTACCCGGCGGGCCGCTGAAGCTCGCCTTCGGGACGCAGGCGCGCGAGGAGCATTTCTCCCGCTCGGTCCAGACCTTCGCCTCGGGCGTCACGCCGCCCGCGCCGGTGACGCCGAAGGCGAACCGGACGATCGTTGCCGTATTTGGCGAACTGGCCGTGCCGATGGTCGGCCCGGGCAATGCGCGCCCCGGTGTTGAGCGCCTCGACCTGTCGGTCGCGGTCCGCCATGAGCGCTATTCCGATTTCGGTTCGACCACCAATCCCAAGATTGGGTTGGTGTGGGAGCCGGCGCAAGGATTGCAGCTACGGGGAAGCTGGGGAACGTCGTTCCGCGCGCCTGCGCTCCCAGAGATTTTCGACCCGTTCCGCGTCTCCTACACCCAGCTCCCGACCACGGGTGGTGGCAACCTGCCGGTCCTCACCCAACGCGGCGGCAATCGCAGTCTCGAACCAGAAAAGGCCAAATCGCTGACTGTCGGCTTCAGGGTCCAGCCCAAGGCTGTGCCGGGCTTTGGCTTGGAGGCCAGCTATTTCCAGACGCGCTTCTCCAACCGGATCGGACAGCCGGTCACCGAGAATATTCTCCAGGCGCTCACCAACCCCATCTATGCGCCCTATGTAACTCTGATCGATCCCGCGCATAACGCCGCCGATCTGGCTCGCGTGCGGGAACTGCTCGCGGTGCCAGGGTCGAGCGTGCCGACGACCTTCGCCCCGGAATCCTTCCGCGCGATCCTCGACGGGCGCTATGTCAACTCCGCCCGGGTGGATGTGCGCGGGGTCGATATCCAGATGCGTCAGAGCCTCACCCTGGGTTCGAACCGGCTGAACATCTCGGTCAACAGCATGATCCTCATTGATTATAAGGATCAGCTCACGCCTGCTTCACCCATGATCGAGCGAGTAGGGACGTTGGGCAATCCCGTAGACTTCCGCCTGCGCGGCACTCTCGATTGGGCGCGAGGCGACGTCGGGGCAACGCTTTCGCTCAACCATGTTGGTCCCTACACTGACAACATCAGTGCGCCCGCGCGTCCGATCTCGTCGTGGAACGGCGTCGACCTGCAATTGCGCTATGAACCGCGAACAGCGGAGGGTTGGCGCAAGGGGCTGAGCCTGGCTGTCACCGTGCAGAATCTCTTCGATAGCGATCCGCCCTTTGTCGACCGCAATTTGGGCTTTGCCTACGACCCGGCCAATGCCGATGTGCTGGGCCGCTTCGTATCGATGCAGGTGAAAAAACGATGGTAGCGCCGCGCGGCTAGGCCGCCGCTTCGCTCAGACCCCACCAATCAGGAATCCGTGACATGCGTTTCCCATGGCTGGCGGCGCTATGCCTGGCGATGGCCGGCATCGCCGACGCACGCCCCTATGGCGTGGACGATATGCTGCGCGTCGAAAGCTACGGCCAGGCGCTCATCGATCCCGACGGCCGATGGGTGGTGATCGATCGCTATCGCCGCTATGACAGCGCCGCGAGCTACCGCTATGACGGCTTTACCCGGCGGGGGCTGGGGGTCGTGATGCGTCTCGACCTTCAGCATGGCGGGCGTCTTGAACCGCTTTTTTCGCAGGATGATGGCGCGGGCTATTGGATCGCAAGCCTGTCGCCTTCGGCCAAGCGCCTAGCGGTTTTCAGGCTGAAGGACGAGATGCTCTCGCTCGGGATCGTCGATATGGCGACGCGGGAGGTGCGCTGGCTCCTGCAGCATCCCGTGACCTCACTGTTGCATCCGGCACCAGACTGGCTGGACGATCAGCGCCTGTTGTTGGTTGCAGCGGACAGTCCGGCGCTGCCGTGGCCGTTCGCGACGGGTAGCCGCTATCAGGCCGAGGTCATCCCTCTCTGGGCGCGCACGGCACGGGGGCAGGAGCCCGGTGTCTCAGTCGTTGGCGGCACAGGCGAGGCTGCGCCGCTTCCGCAGCGTCGACTTCTCATGATCGATGTCGAAACCGGACAGACCACCCAGCTTGGCGATGGACCGATTGCGGATGTCGCCATTTCTCCTGACGGCGCCTCGATCGCGCTGCTCCGCGAGGGACCGGAGCCGGTCATCCCTTTGAACGTCCCGGTTCGGTCGAGTGACCAGAACCGGCAATATCGACTGTCGGTCCTGCGCACTAAGGGCGGATTGGAACGGGAGGCCTGCATCGGCTGCGACATCCAGCCGGGTTTCCTCGAATGGGCACCGAGGAGCGACCGGCTGATGTTCTTTGCGCGAGCGCCCGGCCAAGATTGGGCGGCAGGCGAGCTACGTCTGTTTGACGCGCGGACTGGCCGCATTCGTGCAGCTTTCGACGACGTGACCCCCTTCCTGCCGCCCGACGACAGCGGCGTGCGTTTGGTGCGCGCGGGCTGGTGGGGCGAAGTTCCACTCGTCTTTGGCCAGCGGGGCGGGAGATCGAGCCGCTGGAGTGCTCCGCGTGCCGCAGCCTCCATCAACAAAGCTCTGGAGCGGCTGCCCTGTCAGCCACCATTGCTGCAGGCGGGGAGCGCCCGACTGCTCCTCGCCTGCCCTGATGGACTATGGACGATGGACCGCACTGGAAATTCCAGGAGGATCATAAAAGGTGGGCCGATCAGCATGCCGCGATCGACGAGCGAAAGCTTCGATATCGGCATTCGCGCCAACCATCGTTCGATTACTGCCATTAGCGACGATGCCCCCATTGTCATCCCGCAGGGTGCGCAGGCGCAGCTTCGTTGGCTAGGCTGGGCCAATCGAACGACTGATCACACAACCGATCCGATCACGCGCCTGCTTTTCGGCAGCAGGCGTGCAGGTATCGCGCTTTTGATCACGCGCGATGCCTGCGGTGTCGGCCGGCTCATGGCCTCGGGGCCGGCCGGCATTCGCGAGATCGATCGGACCAACGCCCATCTGGCAGATGTCGATCTGCCTGACATGCGGCCGCTGACCAACCCCGCTACGGGCCTTACGGATTGGCTGATCCGTCCAGCAGGAAATAGGAGCAAGCCATTACCGCTCATTGTCGTGCCCTATCCTGGGATGACCTTCACCATGGATCGTCGACCGGCCGTTGCGCCCGACATGGTCGCCGCGTCAGTCAATCCATTGCTGCTCACGAGCCTTGGCTACGCCGTGCTGATGCCCAGCCTTGTCGATGCGCGGGATGGCATGGACCGAGGTGCGACCCTTGGCACGCAGGTTGAGCAGGCGGTAGATCGGGCCATTGCGACCGGCTTAATCGATAGTGAGCGGGTGGCAGTCTACGGCCATAGCTTCGGTGGTTACACCAGCCTCAAGATCGCCACCCAAAGTCATCGCTTCCGCGCCTATATCGCGAGCGCGGCACCTTCTGACCTTGCGATTCAGCATGGCGCGCTGTCGCCGGCCGACCGGGTTGCACTTGAGGAGGGGTTTCCGCTGACGGTCGGCTTTGGTTGGGCGGAGGGCGGGCAGGGGAGCATGCAGACAGGGCCGCAGGCAGCGCCAGAACGCTATCGGTTGAGCAGTCCCTATTATCAGGCCGATGCGATCAGCGATCCGGTGCTGCTTATCCACGGTGATATCGATCCGGTACTCGCCATCAATTCCGAGCGGATGTTCACGCAGTTGCACCGTCGCGGCCGCGACGTGACCTTGCTGCGCTATTGGGGCGAAGCGCATAACCTTCGCAGCCCCGGCAATATCCGCGACATGTGGCAGCACATTGCCGCTTGGCTTGGCGATCGGCTGGCGGTCGGAGGAAGCCTCAAGCCCAGCGCTGCGCCCACAATTCCATCGCCACCAGCGTTGCGAGCAGCGAATGATCACCGCGCCAGAGCAGCGCTTCACCGTTCAGCATTGGCTCCAGCGCTGCGCGGTCGATAATATTTTGCCGCACCAGATGACCCTCGCGCAGAAGCGGCCCCAGGCGGTCGAGCTGAAGAGCGATGGCCCGGCTGTAGAAGCCGGTGGCCTCACCCTTTGTACGACGCTCGCGCACCGCTGGCGGCAGCCAGTCTGCCAAGACGTCGCGCGCGCCGCCCCGGTCGCGCTCGTCGGGAACCAGCTCCCATGTCGGCACGCGAAGGCAATGCTCGACCACCGGTTGCGACAGCATGGGATGGGCGAGCCGAAGGCCAGCGGACGTCAGCGTCGGTGCGTGGAATATCTGGCAGTTGGAGAGCATGGCGATCTGCAGCCGCTTGCCTGGCGGCAGTCGCTTCGCCTCCTCCATCCAGGGATGGAGCGGCAGACCTGCTTCCAACTGGGCACGCAGCAGCGCTCCGGCCAAAGCCGGCTGGAAATTGGCGGCCGCGCGCATGGGGAGTGGGCGCAGCGATCGCCAGAGCGACGACCAGATGGATCGGTTGGTCGATGCGGCGCTCTCAGCGAGCAGGCGCCAATAGGTCGGCCCAGGCCCTTTGGCGCGCAGCCGGTCAGCCGCGATGTGGGGACCGCGTGGCTGGAACAGCACCGCGTCGCCGCCCTGGCCGCTCAATATTGTCGTTGCGCCGACAAGGTCGGCGGAGCGCACCGATGTCTGGTCGGCAATATGGTCGAGACCATAGACGAGCGGCTGCTCTGGTCGCGATCGCTCCATATGCGCCATATAGTCGATCTCGCTGGGGTGGATACCGACCTCTACCAGGGGCACGTCCCAGTGATCGGCGACCGCGCTGGCAAAGCGGCTCTCTCCGCCTCCGGTCGCGCCCGGCACGAGATTGAGCGCGTGGATCGCCGGTCGGTCTTTGCGTCGGGCGAGGCCTCCCAGAATGAGGGAAGAATCAAGGCCACCCGACAGTTCGATCGAAACCGGGCTGGAGCCATTGCCCCAACCGGCAATGCAATTCGCCAGGACGCGCGGGAGATCGGCAAGGGGCGCCGGATCCTGGCGGGCGATCGCCGTCGGAGACCAGATGCCCTGCGTGGTGATGCCGTCCTTGCCGACATGATAGATAGTTCCCGGCAGGGGGATGGTGACATCCGTCAGCGCGCTCAGGCTTCCCACCCGTTCGGGCAAGGCCGTCAGTGTTGCGAGCGCGGACCAGTCGACCACGGGTCGCACGCCTACGCTGTCGAGCAATGCGTCGGGCAGGCCGCTCGTGATCAGCGTCAGACCATCGACCTTCCAGATATAGGCGCGCAGCGCCCCCGACGGATCGCGCATCAAGCTTGTCTGTTGGCGTTCCGGGTCGTGAATGAACGCGACGTAGCGGCCCCAGCACAGCCGGGTGATCGCGGACATAGCTTCGACGGGATCGGTGGAGGTCTCCAGCGCGGCGGGCAGCGAATCCTTCGGCAGCGTTCCCGGCAACAGGGAGCCGAGTACCTGGGTTCTGCCCTCGCGCGCAGCGTGCAAGGCCCATCCCGGATTCGGAGCGCCCGCCAGCAGCAAAAAGCCGGGGTCGTCTGCCTGCACCATGAGGTCGGGGAGGCGCGAGCGCAGCGCTCCGCCAATGGTTCGAGCGCGCTCCATGGTTGAGGCACCCGGTGGCGCCAGGAGTGCGCAAAACCGCAGGGGATCAGAAGCGGGCAATGGGGTCGTACCAGCGGACATGATCGGCCCAGTCATTGAGAACACGCCCCTGCCATTCGACCCAGCAATGGGCTTCGAAGGGATAGGTGCGAACGCCAAAAATCCATTCTGCCGCTACGCCGCGCTTGCGCAGCAGGCGGAGCAGGAGCCAGGACTGAACAAAACAGCGACCACTGCGCGGCAGCAGAATCCGCAACTGCCTGAAACGCTGAACGAGACGTATGACCCCTGCATCATCCAGCCTCACTTTCGCAGCGGTACGGATCGGGCGGCGCAGCAGCGCCTTGCGGCGAAGCCCATAGTGGACGAGGCCCAGGATCACAGCGGGAATGAGGGTCAGGCTGGCAAGGGCGTTGCCGCGCGGCGGCATGCCATCGACCGGCCATGTCGGATCGAGTATGGTCGGGACATGGTTGTCCACTGCGCGGAGCAGCCCTGCATCGATCACTTCACGGATGACGGGATTGCCGGGATCATGGTCATCACCGCGAAGGGCGAGAATGACATCCTCGCCATCAGCGCCCTGCAGACACAGATAGCTGTCGTCGGAAAGGTCGAGGAGGATGAGGTCTTTGCCGACATCGGCGGCACGAACATGGGGTGCAGTGGTGAGTGGCATGGAAAGCAGCCCAGGAAAATGGGGAGCGGCGTCAGATTTGGAGCCGCTCCCGTTGAAGGTCAGGGCCAGCAGAGGACAGGCATGAAGTCTTCGCTCTCGCCCATCTGCGTGATCGCACGGGTATCGCGCGAAACGCTGCCTAGGCGCCGAAGGCGCAGGGTCAGTGGCTTGGTCATTACAAACCTCCTTGGGGGTATGAAGGTCATCGTCCCGGCGGTGAGCCGCGAAGGTCACAGTGCGCCGAGCTATTTCATGAAAGGGAGGAGCGGCCTCCACAAAAGAAGGCCGCTCCCGGTGGGGTCAGGCGTAGGACAGGACGGGCAGAAATTCTTCCTGTTCGCCGGTCTGAACGATCGCCTTGGTGTCGCGGGAGACGCTGCCGAGGCGCCGCAAGCGAATGGTCTTCACTTTGGTCATCACGAACCTCCTTCATTGGATTTGCCGAACATCGGCATGTTCATGAGGCGCCCCGGCCCGAAGCTATTCAAATGATATTGAGACTATTTTCATTGTGTAGCCGATCGTGCGAGGGAATCGTGTCGCCGCGCGATTTCAAGGGCGGCTTTGCGACGGCGGCTGTAATAGGCGTTGGTAAAGCGCTGGAGGAGTCGCCGATCGCCCGCGGCAATAAGGGCGAGAAACTCAGCGGACTCAGCTGTCGGGTTGAACATTGTCGCTTCGGCGGGTTGCACGGGCGCCAGCCTTGCATCGAGATTGGCGGCGATCAGGCAGAGCAGTGAATTCGCGGTCTGGCCAGCGAGCGTCACCAATATGGTCCCGCTGTCGAACAGTGTTTCCTCAGCGCCATTGCCCGCGACGTTAGCGGACAGAACGACCGGTTCACTCAGCAGCGAAACCGCCGTGCTCTGCGCGACAGTGTAGAGCTCGCTCAACTCCACCGGGCCAAGCCGGGGTACGAAATAGCCAAGGCCGCGCCGCTCATCGAGCAGGCCTTCGCCCGCGAGGCGGGCCATGGCTTCACGAACCGGCGTTGGGCTGAATTTGCAGCTTTCTGCGCACCTGGCGACCGAGACATGTTGGCCTTCGGGCCAATAGCGCTCGCGTAGTGCCTGACGGATGGCTTTATAGGCTTGTAGATACGCCCTGTCTTCTGAGGTGCCCATGAACATTCTGCGTCCCTTCCAATTCGGAATCATGGAAGTTGCGGTCATGCAAGCCGCTGGCGAGGACAATTTGATCCATATGGGGTTAAATGGAGCACGTTTCGGATATTGGGGTCAAAGCCCGCAGTTGTCTGCCGATTTCCCGCAGCTATTTGCGCATATCACGCCAAAAAATGGCGCGGATTCGGCATTTAGCCGATCCATTTAAAATCAACGGTTTATTTGTGCCTGATTTTCTGGTTTTCTTGTGCAACTGGCGTTGCTCCCTGTCAGCGCCGGGCCAGCCGGAATGCATGGGAAAGATGTGGAGATGAGGGAAAAATCGACCGAAGAGACGCTCGACGTGGAGCTGATCGCGAAGGCCATGCGCATGATCCGCACGGAGCGCCGTCTGAAGCCATCCGAGGTCGCGAAGGTCATGGGTCTCCCTGTGCGGTCCTACGAGCATCTGGAATCTGGCAAGGGGCGGATAAGCTATGAGCGGGTCTGCCGATTTGCCGAGGCAACGAATAGCGATGCCGATGCACTGTGGTCGGTTCTCCAGATCGGGTCGCCGGAGTTTGCTCTGCTCTGCGCTGACAATAAAGGGATGAGTATCGTCATTTCTTTCATGCGCGAACTCCATGAAAAACTCGGCGAGGATATGATATTCCTGGAACCCGGCGCCATGATTGGCGGCATGTCTAGGCTCGTCAATGAATGGGTCGCGCACGTCCGCCAGCGCGACACTTATGCCGAGAAATGGTTGGAGCTGCAGAAAGGCAAATCGCGTAAGTCCGCCGCTTTGCCGGCTGGGTTGAGAAAGGGGCGGCTTGCCGAAACCTGAGCGAGCCATCATGTTCGGTGCATCTTTTCGTCGGAATAACATTTCAAACCAAAAGGGCTTTTTTGTGAAAGTTTAGGTCTCCGCATTGGGCTAACAGCGATAGCTGCCTGCACTTTGGCGCAGTGGATCGCGACGGTTCGGGATCCGCATAGATAGAGCCAACGTGATCCCGACCACCGTCCTCAGAGTCGACGGCCGTCGACCCGAATGCCAGTTCGAACCGCGCCTTTCGAATCTGTCTGCCCTCCAATCACTTGTAGTGGTGCGGCAGGCCGCTATGTCAAAAATTGCGCATCTTATGTTATCATGCTATGCCGCTGAGGGACATGAATGGAGGGTCGGGTGAACGTTTCTGTTGGCGAACGCTGGGAAGGCTTTGTGGAAACCGTGGTTAAATCCGGCCGTTACGGTTCGGCAAGTGAGGTTGTGCGCGAAGGCCTTCGCCTGGTCGAGGAACGGGAGGTCAAGCTAATATCGCTGCGAGACACGCTGAACGCTTCGATCGCCGCGCGTGGCGAACATGACGCTGACGATGTGCGGAGTCATCTGACGCGTGTGTCGGAAGAATTGAACCGCAGCAAAAAACTGAGTGCGTCGCCTCGTCTATCTGACGTCAGCCAGAAACGATCTGGCTGACGTCCTGCGTCGTATCGCGGCTGAAAGCGGGGATCTGGCGGTCGCTCAAGCCTTTGTCGAAAAACTCGTGGCCCGATGCGACAATCTTGCCGATCTGCCCGGTACGCTTGGAACCCATCGCCCTGAATTGCGGTCCGACATCCGGTCTCTTCCGCATCAGGGGTATGTCATTTTCTTTCGTTACGGCGAGGAGCGTGTGGAAATCGTGAATGTTCTCAATGGTCGCCTGGACATCGAGCGTTACTTCGAAGGCCACTAAAGATGAGAATTATGCTGGGCGTAAACGCCGGAGATTTTTGCGGCTGTCCGACATCGATTGACTGCTGATGAAAGAACAGCCCCGACAATGCGGGGCTGCCTTCAAAATTGCAGGTCTATTTGGCGTCCGGCGATCAGCCGTTGGCCGGGGGCACCTCCGCCTTGGCCTTCGCATCCCCATTCAACGCCGGGGCGGCTGTCTTGGCGGCCTTTTTCGGGGCATCCGCAGGTTTGGCCGCCTTAGGCGCAGCAGCCGGCTTGGCCTTGGGCGCGGCTTTCGCCTTGGGAGCGGCAACAGTCTTCACTTCCGGCTTGGCGGCAGCTTCAGTCTTTGCAGCGGGCTTTTCATCCTTGGGTGCGGCGATCGACAGGCGCTTGCGCGCATCAGCCTTTGCCGGTGGGGCCTTGGCCTCTGCGGCAGGCGCTGATTTCACCGGGGTGGAACTCTTCGGCGCGGCCGTTGCCGCGGCCGAAAGAGCAGCAGGCTTCGCCTTGGCATCACCATTCACGGCCTTCTTGGCGGGAGCGGGCTTGGGCGCTGCCTTGACCGGGGCTTTCGACTTTGCCGGAGCGGGTGCGCTCGGGGCGGCAGCGGCCGGCTTCACTTCGGCGGCGGGGGCAGCCGGAGTAACGGACTTGCGGCCAAGGCCGATCTTCGAGGCAACGGCGCGGCGCGCGTCCGAGTAGCTGCTGGCGACCAGCGGATAGCTTTTGGCCAGATTATAGCGGGCGCGATATTCCTCCGGGGTGAGGCCATGCGAGGCGAGGTGGCGCTTCAAAGTCTTATACGGCTTGCCGTCAATCAGGCTCAGAATGTGATCGGGCGAAGACAGGCTCTTACGTACCGAGACAGCCGGCGTGTAAGTCGGCGCTTCGGATTCTGCCGGGGCCGGATTGAGTTCATTGACGAGCGCGGCGCGCGTCGACTGGATCAGGCCGGCAAGGTCGGCACTCGGTACCGTATTGTTGGAGACGAATGCGCTCACCAACTGAACAGTGAGGGTAGTGATATCGGAAGAATTGTTGTCGGCCATGCTCGCGGACCCGTCTTCGAGGGATGTTCTGCGCCTCATGCGCGCAATCCAGAAAAATGTAAATCTCCAATTGCATCGATCAAGACGAGATGAGTGAACGACTTGGCGTCTGCCATGGTTCCAGTTGCGTCTGTCCTGTAAAAAATATGGTGAATCAGATTAAAGTCATGACAGGATCATGTCGATCAACATTGGCCCTATTCGTCGGCGCTCCGCGTCCTTCGGTGTGACTGGCAAGACAGGCGCGATCTGTTGCATGCGTGGCAAGGTGACGGCCTTCGCCGCGAGGTAGACATCGTCGTGAAAACCCATCGCCTCGATGATCAATTGCCGTACTTCGCCGGACTCCCGCGAACGAGCCTCGATCATGAAATCGGGCCTGCATGGTCCGAAGTCGGTTAGTCGATCGAAGACCGGCTTTTCGATCGAGAGATCAATATTCATGCGATTGAGATGCTGCTGGGCTTCCAAAAGCTGTCGCAGGACCAGTCGTTCGAACTCGCTATCTACTGGAACAAAGCGGCGTCCTGAGTAGATGGGCTGTGCATAGGCGCGCAGTGGCGCGAAGCCGCGGGACTCTGGATATTGCCCGATAACGACCAGGGCGAGATAGGGGCCTTTGATGACATTGGTCCGCACCGATGGCGACTGCACGCGATTGGCAATCAGCACCGGATCGCAGCCGGGCACATCGATACTGCTGCCTTGGAAGGCAGGGGCGAACAGGGTGAGGAAAGCCTGGGGCGCATGGCCGTGCGGCCATCGCTCGGAGAGCCTGCGCAGCGAGGCATAGACCTGTTTGCTGTGAAGCGGCCCGGCATGGGTCCAGAACGCGCTCGCCAGTTCCACGCCAGGCGCGATCTCGATCTTGGCGGCGGCCTGTCCCAAGGCTTTGAACTCGTCCCCGATCGACATGGGACGGTGTTGGTGACTGATAGGCTGGCAATGGTTGAGGCCCGCAGCGTCGATCAGTCGCCAGAGTAAGCGCGCGAGACGGGGGATCGACGCGTTTCGCGTACGGTCATCGGTCAAATCCTCTTCCGGCTTTTGGGCGAGATTTTGAGGGGCGGGGCGCAAGACCTCGAAAAAGCCTGCGGGCGGATCAGCCGGGTTGAGAGGGCTTCGCACCTCGGTAATGCGGTTCGTCGCCTGGTCGCGGAAGAAGGGGCAGTCGGTCCGATGTTCGGGCCGCTTCGCACTGGTGAGCCGCCGCAGATAATAGGTTTCCGCTTCGCTCAAATAGGCCGGCGTCAGGATGGGCGGCGGCTGACCCTCCTCCAGGCAATCACAGGCAATCCACTTCTCGCCAATGCGCGCCTGCTGGACGAGGAGAATGCCCGCCTCCTCATCATGATGATCACCCACGCCTTCATACCAGCGGACGAGCGCCATGCGGACAGGGGGAGGGAGGGCTATGCGCCGTGTCTGGAGGCCGTCGCTATTGCGATCAATTAACCACATGAGGGCCTCGCCGAGCGGCACCGAGGGGAGGGGTGTCCGGATGCTCCGAATTGACAGCCGCCATGGCGCTGATCTCCACTTGGGCTTCAACAGTCAGGAGGATGGTATGCACAAGGCGTTGCTGTTTGCTGGAATGATGCTCGTGGGGACCGATGCCGCAGATGCTGCGCCTCCCAGGAATGTGCGGATCGTGCAGATGATCACGATGGGCGGAAGTCCATCTGTAGATGGGGAAAACGGACCGAATGCGATGACCGGCGCAGTCGTCGAACGCCTTGGTGAAGGGCACGTCGCGCTTGCAGGTGGCCCTCATCGTCGATCGGTCGAAATCGAGATGGCGAACAGTTTTGCGGAGCGGGGGCCGGTGCCCATTGATAGCTGGAACGACCTTGGTCGCGGCGGCCCGGCGAACACCGAAACGCCCACGGGTGCCCTGACAATCCCGTCGTGGATGACCCGCTCGCCGCTCTATCCTTCGGCGGCGGCGCGCTGGGTACCGGCTTGCCTGCCCATTGCCTACCGCCCGACAGGGTTTCTCAAGGCGGACGCGGAGAACCGGCGGCAGGGCTATTATGGCCTGATGAGCCAGGTTGCCTGCGAATTCGGCATCCCGGTCGGCCTGTTCGACGCGATGATCATCCAGGAGAGTCGTTATCGCCATCATATTTTCTCGTCCAAAAATGCCTATGGATTGACCCAGCTCATGCCCGACACAGCAGCGGAATTGGGGGTCGATCGCTACGCGGCTGACCAGAATTTGCGCGGTGGTGCGCGCTATCTGCGCCGACAGCTCGATCGTTTCGGTCAGGTCCATCTGGCGCTTGCCGCCTATAATGCCGGGCCTGGCCGGGTTCGCAACGCGACGATCCCGCGCATCCGAGAAACCCGGCTCTATGTCGACGCCATATTGCACAATTGGTCGCTGCTGAGCGGTGTCGCGGTACCGAACCGGCGCATGGAAACGCTGCCGATGCCCGGCGATGGGTGGGACCAAGGCCCATACCGCATCGTGCGAGTTTCGACATTTCAGGAACGGATCAGAAGCGCAGATCGGTGAGCGCATTGCGCCGTTCAACGACGCGGGTGATCTCATGCGCCATGCGCTTGGCAACCGCGTTGGAGAAGGGCTCCGACCATCCACGGCGCAGCTCCGTGCCGTCAGCGCCTTCGATCTGCGCCAGAGCGTCGAGCAGCTTGCGGGGGAGATCGAGATAGAATTCCGCGAGCAGGGGCAAGAGCCGGTTCAGCCGGCTATCGCCATATAATCCGATATGGATGAGTGCTTCGCCCCTGAGCCAGGCCTGCAGGATATGGATGTCGAGCGCGTCGAGCAGCATTGCAAGCTCGGGCACGGTGATCGGCGGCCGCTTGGCCACATTGCGGTGCAGAACAGCGCCCAGGCGACTTTTGCCGATGCCTGTCGCGCCGGAAAGATCGCGGACACTCAGGCGCTTGTGCGCCATATCTTCGAGGATAACGGCAAGAAAGCCCGCCTGCACATCCGCGCGCCTGTCATTGGACCTGGAACTGGATTGATTGGGGTCATCACCGTCAGATTGCCATACCATGTCTTTCTCCCTGTTGGTCGCTCGTTACTTTTCCCCCGGATTTGCGCATAGTTGGGCTAAGAAATGGGCTGCCCGACCCATCGTTCTTGGCCCAAACGGAAAGCTGCTGGCCCTTGAATTCAAGGGACCAACTGACTTGCCGCAGTGCAAGATGCGGCCCGGCGAATTCGATATTCAATCAATTTTCATGCGATTGCGGGAACCGAGTCAAAGGAGCGAGCCCGAGCATCCTGTTTTGCCGCCGGAGCAAGTGAAGTTCTGGTCGGTTTCGATATCATGACGCCCTGAGATGGATGATATCTTCAAATCGGCAAATCCGTGAAGACTGTCCGAATCAGCTTCAATGCAATATTCAACTGTCCGCAATCGCGGGCAGAAATCCGCGAGATCGGACAGTTGCCCGCGAGCGCGGACAGTTTCGCGCAATTTTCTGTCGAGGCTCACGGGATTGTCCATTTATTTTCTGATTTGAGGACTTTTTCGCCGCTTCCTTCTTGGTGAAGAGCCGGAACGCACCCAGCCTTTCTCTGGAGCACGGATCAGCCGCGCTCGGAACATAAGGAACATCTCATGCAGTCTGTTCTGAAACAGGCCGGGCGCTTGGAGATGGCGGTGCTCGCGCTCGCTTTTCTCGGCTTTGCCCTGCTGCTGATGGTTGGCCCCGCCTTTGCCGGCGCCGACACGACCTTCGATACGGCGGAAAACACCTTCACCGGGTTTCTCGAAGGCTCGGGCGGTCGGATCATCACCATCCTCTCGCTGGTCGGCGGGGTCGTGGGTCTCGCATCGGGCCGTTTCTCGCTGGGACAGATCGCCATCCCCGTGGGCGTCGGCGTGGGCGCGGGCACCGGCGTTCCCATCGTCACCTCCACCGTCACCGCGACGATCTGAAGCTTCAAGTGGTCCATAGTGGCTTTCAGCCACGCCGGACCGACAAGAGGGTGGTGTATGGCACAGGACAAATATGTGATCCCGGCTCATCTGGATGATCCTGAATTGATAGGGCTCTGGACGCTGGATGAGTTCCTCGCGCTGATCATACCGTTCACGTGGGGTATCCTGACCCAGCATATCTTCATTGGCGTAGCGCTTGCGGGCGCGGGTTGGTGGGGACTTAAAAAGGCAAAGGCTGGCCGGGCGGGATCATGGCTTTTGCACCTGGCCTATTGGCATCTTCCGGCCGGTTTTACGGGCCTGAGAGCCACACCACCTTCCTATCTCCGGCTGATGGCAGGCTGATATGGACCTTAGCTACCAACATTCGCACCACCAGCGAATCCTGCGGCAACGCAATCTGCTGTTCGCGGCCGTCGCGGCGCTCGGGGCATTCAGCCTGCTGCTGCTGACCATGACCCTTTTTCGCGGTCGGGAGATCGTGCTCCAGCCGGTCCTGCGCTCGCCGCTCACCATTTCCAGTTCGGGCGTCAGCCGGGACTATCTGGAGATGATCACGCGTGATGTCGTGGTGCTGACCCTCGATCGCAATCCGCAAAATCTCGAATATTGGATGGAGAGCGTGCTCGCCATCGCTTCGCCGCGGGCACAGGGCAAACTCAAGGCCGATCTTATGCGCATTGTCGAGGAGCAGCGCGGGTCGTCGATATCGCAGTTCTTCACCATCCAGTCGATGACCATCGATACGAAGGCGCTCAGCTCGGAGGTGACCGGCGAACTCCACACCATCGTCGGCAGCAAGGTCGTCTCCAAACAGCTGCGCACCTTCCGCTACCGCTGGGAATATGCGGGCCTCACCCTGAGGCTCATCGGCTTTGGCATGGTGGAGGATGAGAAGGGCCACCGTGAGAAGGGGAGGGCGTCATGATGTCGGCTTATGTCATCGGCAGCGCAGCGGGCGGCCTTGCCTTTCTCTCCCGTCTCCAATGTTTTGCAAGCCGGATGATCGGCCTGCTCCTGCTCGGGCTGGCGATGCTCCTCATCAGCGCACCGGCCTTTGCCGACCAGAATATCGTGGCGGCCGACAGTGCGCAGGTCGATTGCCAGGCATCAGCCAAGGACCTGACCCGCATCAGCCTGGTTGAAGATGAGTTTGCCAGCGTGTCGAAAATCTCGACCGGCAACCCGACCGAGGATTTCTCGGTGGTGAACGAGCCTGTTCGCGGCGACATCTATCTCTCGGTGCCCGACGGTTTCCAGAAAGGTGCGCTGTCCTTCTTCGGAACGAGCAAGCGCGGCTATGTCTACAAGTTCCTCTGCCGGATCACAGGCGATCAGGCCGCGCAGATCTTCGTCACCAATCCCGCCATCGCTCGTGAGAGAGCGGAGGAGAATAGCCCGCAGGGCAAGATCGGACCGCAGGACGCGGCGGTTGCCTTGATGCAGGCGATGGCCGCCAATGGCTCGGCGCCGGGCTACGAGATGCGGCAGCGTTCGCTCCGCCCTGTCTATGTGGGCACGCTCAAGGTGCAGATGATCGCGGAATATCGCGGCGCGGATTTGACCGGCAAGGTGCTGCGCATCGAGAATAAGGGGGCGGCGGCCATCGAGCTTAATGAAGCGACGGTTGCGCCGTCGGGCACGCTGGCCGTCTCGATCGCCGAGCCGCGCCTCGGCCCCGGCAAGATCACGACCGCCTATCTCGTATCGCAAAATGGGAGGCCCTGATGGCATTGGCTGATCTTTTTTCGCGCAAGCGCCGGACGCTCGATGCCGATCAGGAGGCGGGCGAGGGCGTCTCCCCTGTCAGCGCTGACCTCGCCGGCAACGAGGCCGTCCGCCGCAAGCAGCAACTGCTTCTCGCCGGCGCAGCCGGCATCGGCCTCATCGCCTCCTCCTTCTGGATCTTCAGCGGTGACGAGAAAAAGGAGGATCCCAAAGCCACAAGCGGCGAAGAAATCGATGTCTCGACCAAGGATCTGGTGAACCGCAACCTCTCCCAGCAGGAGTGGATGGCGATGTCGGAAAACCAGTTCCAGGCCCAGGAAAATCAGCTGAAGGCCGTGGGCGGCCAGCAGCGGCGGATGGACCAGCTCGCCTCGCAGGTCGAGGCGCTGAAAGCCCAGAACCAGTCGATGCAGGCCGACGGGCAGCGGGTGCTGACCGCTTATCAGGCAGAAAATGAGCAATTGAAGCGCCAGATTTCCGAGCGGCGCACGGCACAGCCAGCGATGGCAGGCCCTTCCGCGCTCTACGGCCCCAATGGCCCGCAAGTCTATCAGCGGCCCGATGCACCGGGCGACGCAGGTGCGGTGCGCGCCGATGCGCTCCCCCGCGGCAATGAGGTCAAGATGGTGAGTTTCACCAGCAGCGATAGTGGGATCGCGTCCAAGGTCGCCAAGGGCAATACCGTCTATACCGACAGCCCCAATTATCTCCCGCCCAACAGTTTCGCTCGCGCGCGGGTGATTGTCGGGGTCGATGCAAGCGCGGGCGTCAACAGCCAGACCGATCCGTTGCCCGTCGTGCTGCGCATCACCGGTCCCGCTCGCTCGGTCTTCGCCAATGGCAAGCTGCTCACGACCAAAATCGAAGGCTGTCTCATCAATGGTGCCGCGCGCGGCGATCTCTCGAGCGAGAAAGTCTATGTGAAGCTCCAGAAGATGACCTGCCCGCAACCGGGCGGCCGCTATGCGGTGTCCGAGGTCAAGGGGTTCATCGCCTTTGGCGGCAAGACGGGCGTGCGCGGCCGGGTGGTGTCGCGCGAGGGATCGCTGGTCACCCAGGCCTTCATGGCGGGCCTGGTGGGCGGCTTTGGCCGCGGCTTTTCGGCCAATGCGAACAGTGTGTTCCAGGGCACCAACATCTCGACCAATGGCAAGCGTGACAAGCTCTCGACCGGGGACATCCTCGAAGGCGGGCTTGGCGAAGGCGTCGCCCAAACCGGCGACATTGTGTCCAAATATCTGATCGAACGGGCCGAGCAATATCAGCCGGTGATCGAGATGCCGACCGGCATCGATGTCGAGATCGTCTTCCTGGAGGGTGTTTATGTTCGCAACTAGGCTGCGGCGCCTTGGGCGCTTCCTCTCATATCGACCTGCATCGATCGGGTTAGCCTTCGGTTGCGTCGGCCTCGCGAGCCTCAGCCTCGCGGCCGATGTTGGCGGCGCGGAGGGCGGGGTCAGAGAGGCGCTGAAGGCCCGGCTCCCCAAGACCCAGGTTGGCGCAGTCGATTGCCAGAAGGTCAGTGGCTTGTGCGAAATCACCGCCGGCGCCAATCTCTTCTATGTCGATCCCGCCGCACGCTACCTCATCATCGGCCGTGTCTATGACATGCAGACCCGCCAGGACCTGACGGCAGCCAAGCTGCTGGAGATGAACCCCGACATGCTGGTGGGCGCGGCAGCCTCGGCCAATGCGGCGGCGAACCTGACGGGCGAGGATGCGCAAAAGGCCGCCTTCGCCGCTGCCGCCAAGGGTGGCCGGATGGAAAAGCCGACACCGGAACGCCGATCGCCCAAGCTCTCACTCGAAAGCCTCGGCAAGGACGGCGCCATCATCTGGGGCAATCCGCAGGGCCAGAGCCTCACCATCTTCACCGATTTTCGCTGCAGCTATTGCCGCGCGCTGTCCAATGTCCTGCGTTCGATGAACGTCAAGGTGATCGAGCGGCCGATATCGGTCCTGGGCAGCCGCGACATTGCCGACCGCGTCTATTGCGCGAAGGACAAGGAGCGGGCCGTACACGCCGCCTATGCCGGAGAGCCGCTGGCGGGCGGCGCGACCTGCGACACGTCGGGGCTTGATGCCAATGAGGCTTTTGCTCACAAACACGGCCTCAATGGCACGCCGGTCATCGTCCGCAGCGACGGTGCGGTGCTGGAAGGGTATCGCCCGCGCGAATTTCTCGAAGCCTGGCTTAAGGACGCACGGTCGTGAGCGGGGCCGTCACGACAAGGCCGCTGGCCGCGATGATCAGCAGCGTCCTGGCTTGCCTTCTTTCAACCGGCTGCGCGAGCCTTGGCGGTAATGTGAAGGGCAGTTTCGCCTGCGCCGCGCCCGATGGCATTTGTGCGCCGAGCGCGGTCATCGATGATCGAGCGCTCGCCATGATCACCGATGATCCCTCGGCCACGCCGACCCCAGCAGGGCCCTATGAGGAGCAGCGCAAGAGTCCGGCGGCCACCAAGGTCGCGGCGGCTGAGCCGGTGCGCATGGCGGTCAGCGCCGACGCCACGCGCAGCCGCGAGCGGTTGATGCGCATTGTGTTCCCGGCTTTCATCGATGAAGGCGGTCGGCTCCATGAAGCGAGCGCCATCCGCGCCGTGGTCGCCCAGGGAGAATGGCAGAGCGCGCCCGAACCTCAGGAAGCGGTCCTGCCGCGCAACGCGTTTTCGGCCGCGCCGCAGATGCAGAGCCTGGCCGAGGCCGTCACTACCACCGAACCACCGCTCGCCGTTGATCCCGATCTGCCGACGCCGGCAGCCGTCGAAGCGGCGCGGGCGCGGAAGGCGGATCCCGTAGCGGCCATCAAGGCTGATGTGGCGCGTCGGCTTGGGACCGCCGCGCGGGCCGGTTCGCCGTCGGTTCCGACACCTTCCGCGCCGCAAGCGGCCTCATCTACCCCAGCGGCGCTTCCGAGCAAGCTGGTTCCGGCGAAAGGCGCCGCCGCAGTTTCCGTGCCCGCGTCGCCTAAGCCGGTCGTCCAACCCATCGTGCGGGCAACCGCCTTTCCTGCCGCCATCCCGGAGGATGAATGATGGCTGATCCCAATATTTTCGAGCGCCTGATGGCGGGGATGCTGGGCGACACCAAGCGCCCGGACAGCGGCCGCCCGGATCTCGGCGTCCCGATGCTGGCGCATTGGTTGCCCTACCGCAGCTACGACGCGAAGAGCGGCATCTTCTACAACAGCGCCTCGCGCGGCTTCGTGCTGGAGGTGGCGCCGATGGTGGGCGCGGATGAGCGCAGCGGCGAGATCCTTGCGCAATTCCTCTCCGAAGCGATCCCGACGCCCGGCTGCCTGCAATTTCACCAATGGATGAGCCCGCGCGTCGGCGAGCTGCTCTCCAAATGGTATGTGCCGCGTTACCGGGCGCACGGGATTTACGAGCGCATGGCCAAGCACCGGGTCGAGCATATGACCCAGGGCGTCTGGACCTCGCTCTCGGCCGACGCGCCCTTTGGCCTGCGAAACCACCGTGTCGCCATCTCCTATTCGACGCCGGAAAGTTCGCGCGTCTCCAACGAGGAGATTGTCGGCGTCATGGACGGGCTCATTTCCGCGCTGGCCTCGATCAACGTCACCGCCCGCAAAATGGACCCGCCCGCGCTCATCGCGTGGATCGACGACATCACCTCGCCCACCACCGCGCCGGGCGACGACGCGGTGAGCTATAATGCGTTCGATCCCATCGCCGACCAGGCGATCCGGCGCGATGTCGAGATGCGGGTTGAGGCGGATCGCATATTGCTGCGCACCGAGCGCTTCCGTCCCACCGGCCGCGAGATCGACGGTACCCCCGAGATCGGCGAGATTTACCCCGACACCTTCGATGTCCGCTCCTTTTCGGTGCGCAACTTGCCCCAGCGCTGGGCGCCTTGGGATGTCGCGCGGCTGATCGGCGACATGTTCACCGACAAGCTGCGCATGCCCTGTCCGGTCGCCACCAATCTCTGCATCGATTTTCCCGATGTCGAGGCAGCGTCCAGCAAGGCGGGCTTCAAATTCATGCGCACGACCAGCCTGGCCGACAGCAAGTCGGCGCGCTTCCTGCCGCAATTGAAGGAGCAGAGCCAGGAATGGCGCTATGTGAATGACGAGATGAAGCAGGGACGCAAGCTCGTGCGCCTCTTCTATTCGGTTACGGCCTTCTCGCCCAAGGGGAAGGGGGATACCCATGAGCGGGTCCTCAAATCCGTCTATCGCGCGGCGGGCTGGGATCTGCTCGACGATCGCTATCTCCAGGTCATGGGCCTGCTCTGCGCCATGCCCATGACGATGGCGAACGGCCTTTCCAAGGATCTCGAGCGCATGAAGCGGATGCGCACGATGCTGACCACTACGGCCGCCAATCTGGCGCCGATCCAGGGCGAGTATCTGGGCGGCCGGACGCCGCATCTGCTGTTGATCGGCCGGCGGGGCCAGCCCTTCTTTTGGTCACCCTTCGAGAATGCGGCGGGCAATCATAATGTCGCGGTGTTCGGCAAATCGGGGTCGGGCAAATCGGTCGCCCTCCAGGAACTCTGCGCCTCGCTCTGCGGCGCGGGCGCGCGGGTGGTGGTGATCGACGACGGTCGCTCGTTCGAGCACAGCGCCAAGCTCCAGGGTGGCGCCTTTGTCGAGTTCACCATGTCCTCGGGCTTCTGCCTCAATCCCTTCAGCATGATCGACGCCGATCTCGCCGCGCGCGACGAGGATTATCAGCTCGACTGCATGGCGATGCTGAAAGCCATTGTGAACCAGATGGCCCGCCATATCGACCGGCTGAACGATACCGAGCGGGGCCTCATCGACGGGGCGGTGAATGAGGTCTGGGAAGAAAAGGGGCGATCCGGGTGCATCGATGATGTGATCGCGGCGCTCGACCGGACCGGCAACGAACTTGCCAATGCGCTGGGCATCGCCATGCGGCCCTTCTCGTCGCGCGGTACGTTCGGCAAATTTTTCGAAGGCGAGGTGTCGTTCGAACTGTCGGCGGACCTCACCGTCTTCGAGCTTTCCGATCTTTCCGCGCGCGAGGAATTGCGCAGCGTGGTGCTCACCGCGATCATGTTCCTCTCCCAGCAGATGATGCGCAAGATTGACCGATCGATCCCCAAGGCCTTGCTCCTGGACGAGGCCTGGCAGATGCTGCGCGGCGGCGCGATGGCGGACTTCATCGAGACTTATGCGCGCACCTGCCGCAAATATGGCGCGTCGCTGGTAACGGCGACCCAGTCCTTGAACGACTATTATAAGTCGCCAGGATCGATCGCGGCACTCGAAAATAGCGACTGGTTCGTCATTCTCCAGCAGAAGCCGGAAACCATTGCCGACTTCAAGAAGCATGACCGCTTCGAGATGGATGACTATACCGATGCATTGCTGCGGTCGCTGAAACGCAACGGTTTTGAGTATTCCGATATCATGATCAAGGGACCCGAGACATTGGCGGTCGGCCGCCTCGTGCTCGATCCCTATAGCGCGACGCTCTTTTCATCGAGCCCCAGGACCTTCGCTGCGATCGAACACCTGGTGGCGCAGGGTCTCACCATGGAGCAGGCGATCGAGCGCGTCGCATTCCCGGACATGCCGGAAAAATGGTCGGCGGACCCGGGCGATCTTCCCCTGACAGCGGAGTGATGGAGTCATGCGAGAACTGACAATCAGTGCTAGTGAGGAGATCGTGCGGAGAGCGGAGCGGCGGCGGTCGCGCCAGTTTTGGGCGGGCCTGGCAGCGCTGACGCTGAAACTGGCGGGCTTTTTGGCCACGACCCTGCTCCTGAGCTGGGGTCTCCTTGCCCTGTTCTTCTTCGCGATCGGCGGCTTTTCAATCGATGGCATGGTGATCCAGCTCCATAATTTCACCACGCGCTATTTGGCGGCCGATCCTGCGCGGCTTGCCGCTTTCCGGCACTTGGCCGTCGCCATCTATTGCGGCGCGGCCCTTCTCCTCATGATCCTGCGCCGCCATCATATCCTGCCCGCGCCGCAGAGGAGCGCCCGCCATGGCTGAGCAGCAGGAACTCGATCTGCCCGCGCCGGACCCCGTCCTCCGTCCACGCCGTACCAGCCTGTTTGCAGGCTTCACCCGCGGCCAGCTTCTGGGTGGCGCGGCGTTGGCCGCGGCCCTGGTCTGGGGCATGTGGGTCACCAAGACCTTGCTCGCGCCACCGGCCGAGCGGATCGTGTCGGCGCGCCTCTCGACCATTGTCGGCGAATATGTCCAGGCGCAGGCGCATTCGGCATCCTCGCCCGCCCAGGTCGAGGCCGAAATGCGCCGTTTCATGGGCACGCTCGACCAGGAGTTGCAACGACGCTCGCGCCAGGGCGAGATCGTCATGGTGGGCGAGGCGGTCCTGTCCAAAAATGTGCCGGACATCACCGAGAGCATCAAAAAGGCCGTCTATGCCTCGGGCATCGCCATGCCAAAGCAAGCGAGCGCCCAGCAATTGCTGAGCCTTCAGCGCGAGACCGGTGGTCTTGAAGGGCCAATGCCAACTCCACAATCGCAGGCGTCTGCTCCGTCGCCGATGCCCGCCATGCCGTCGCCCGCCGGAGCCTCGTCACCATTCGCGCCCGTGCCTCTGGCAGGTGAGTATCCCGGCGGGATGGGCGCTTCGGTCTCAAGCTTTGGAGGGCACGATGGCGCTGGTGGTCAGTGATAGCCCGCGCGTATCGGGCTGGCGTCCGCGCAAGCGGCTCTGGGCGCTGCTCGGCATCGCCGTCATCGGCTATGGCGCCTGGCAGGCCCTTCACGGTTGGCGCGAGCGCCATGCGGTGCTGATCAACCTCACCGACTCGCTGCCCAACTGGGCGTTCCTGATCCACCGCACCAAGGTTCCGGCGCGCGGTGACTATATCTTCTTCGATCCGCCCGCCAATGCGCTGGTGCGACGGCACTTCGGGAACCCAACGCCGCTATTCGGCAAGATTGTCTACGGCATGCCGGGCGATGTCATCAGCCATGACGGCACCGACGTTCGCATCAACGGTCGGCCGGTCGCGCATAGGAAGGCGCGTACGCGCCTCGGCGAGCGGCTAACGCCGGGACCGACCGGCGTGATCCCGAATAGCTGCTATTATGTCGGCACGCCGCACAAGGACGGGTTCGACAGCCGCTATGGCGAGATTGGTCTTGTCTGCGCGCGGCAAATCTTCGGGGCAGGGGTGCCCGTGCTGTGAGGGTGCTGCTCACCGTCCCCATCGCCGGCGCTGCGCTGGCGGGTGCCCTGCTGATCATCGGCCCAATGCGTTCGGAAGCGCGGGACTATGGCGCGGTCGGCCAAACCTTCCCGGTCATCGAACCCGATCTCCTGGCCACTATCGAAGCGCGGCTGAAACGCGCCGAGGCGAGCGGCGAACTGGCGCGGATGAACGCGGCTTTTGCCAAGAGGGTGGAAGCCAAGGTCCGCCGGCCCGATCCCGTGGCCGGAATCACGCCTGCGCAGGCGGCGCGCAGCTGGCAGTTCGATCCGACGGTCACGCTCGAGCAGGATATCAGGGACCAGAAGGGGACACTTATTGCGGCGGCGGGGCAGAAGATCAATCCGCTCGATTTTGTGCGGCTCACCCAGGCGCTGGTGTTCGTCAATGGCGACGACGCGGCCCAGATGACCTGGGCGACGACCCGGTACAGCGACGCCAAGGCGAAGATCATCCTGGTCAGCGGCTCACCGATCGATGAGATGACCAACCGCAAACGCCGTTTCTATTTCGATCAGGAGGGGCGGCTTACCGCCAGGTTCGGCATCCAGCACACGCCCGCCGTGGTGCGGCCTGCGGGCCGGGTCATGCAGATCGAAGAGCTGCTGCTCGACGCGAAGAGGGCCGGATGATGCCGCTCTGGCTCGATCTCCTGCGCACGCCGATGGCGGCGCCCGAAACCCGGTTCCTGCGGGCGATGCGGCATGTCTGGCAGGGTCTTTACCTCGCCCTCGCCACCACCATCCTGCTGCTCGACCCATTGAAGCAACTCCTCGGCAGCAGGGCCTCGCTCCTCATCGCCGGGCTCATGCTCCTCACCGCCACCCACAGCCTCATCTATCTCCGCGTCAAGAATCGGGCGGACACGGAGTGGCTCACCCAAGCCGGGGAGGGCGAATGATGCGCAGCCTTCGCGCCTTGCTGATGATCCTCGGCCTGCTGGCGGCGTTCGCTCTCACCCCGCAGCGCGCCGAGGCAGCGGGGCCGACCTGTCACGGCAAATTCGCCAATCCCATCACGGATGTCTGCTGGTCCTGCCTGTTTCCTCTTTCGGTCGGCGGCACGAAGATCTGGCCGGGCAACCGGCCCGATACCGGCAATCCCGCCTCGCCCATCTGCGCCTGCGCCGACCCGCTCCCGCGCATCGGCATTTCGGTCGGCTTCTGGGAACCGGCACGCCTCGCCGATGTCACCATGAAGCCCTGGTGCTTCCCCAATCTCGGCGGCATCCGCGTCGCGCCCGGCTTCGATATCGGCCAGGGCTATATGACCGGGCCCTCGATGGTCGGGGGGCGCTCGCAAAGCACCGCCAAATGGCATGTCCACTGGTATGTCTATCCGCTGCTCTATTGGATGGAGGTATTGACCGACTTCGTCTGCTTCGAGCAGGCGAGCTTCGACATCGCCTATATGACTGAGGTCGACCCGCTCTGGCAGGATGATGCGCTCTCGGGCCTCATCAACCCCGAAGCGATCGTCTTTGCCAACCCCGTCGCGCAGGCCGCTTGCGCCGCGGACTGCATCGCGGGCACCGTCGGCGTGCCGCTCGATCCGCTCTTCTGGTGTGCGGGCTGCCAGGGGTCCATGTATCCCATGAACGGAAATATTCCCTCATCGATCGGCCATGTGCAATCCTCCCGGCTCGCCCTGTCGCGCTTCGCCTACAAGATGCACCGCCAGGCGCTGGCCTGGGGGACGATGGGGTCCAAGGGCCTGTGCAAGAAATATCTGATGCCGATCATGCGCAAGCAGCAATATCGCTTCCAGATGGTGAACCCAATCCCGACGGTCTCGGGACGTTTCGCATGTTCGGCGATCGGCGCCTCGACCTTTCCGCCCGACGCGGGCCGGGCCTTCCCCGCCGTCGGCGAGGATATGGGCTATCTGGTCTGGCGCAAGCGCAACTGCTGCGTGTTTTAGGGGAGGGACGCCATGCATCTCGCCAGGATCGGGCTTGCCGCCCTTTTCGCCACCGCCGGCCTCTCGGCACTGCTCGCCCAGACTGTCGAGGGGATCGACGTCCAGGCGGTCAAGAAGCGCGCGGCGGACATGCAGGCGGAAGCGAATGCCTTTGTCGATGAGGTCAAGGATCGGGGCGACGCATTCCGGGAAGAGGCGCTCAGCGTGCATGAGTACGGCACGGAAAATATGAAGCGGGTCGCCGCGAGTGATCTCCCGACCGGACCTGCCGGCCCCATCGACTTTGACGCGATCGTCGAGGGGGCGGCGCAGAATCTCACCGCCAAGCCCGGCGAGGCACCGCAGTTCATCGCCTTTGCCAGCCTCTCCATGCCGCCAGCGTCTTTAAAGCAGATGGTGCGGGATACAGCGGCGGCCGGCGGCATCGTCGTATTTCGCGGTTTTCCCGGCAACAGCATGAAGGTCTTCGCCGGCCAGCTTGGGAAAATCGTGGACGAACAGGATATGGCGAATATCGGCATCGATCCACGTCTCTTCCGCGCCTTCGATGTGGCGGCGGTCCCGACCTATGTCGCGGTCTCCTCCGATTTTGACGTCTGTGCGGGCTTTGATTGCCAGACACGGGTGCCGCCGCATGACCGGATGACGGGCAATGTGACGGTCCGCTATGCGCTCAGCAGCTTTGCGGAAGGCCATGGGCCAGGCGCACAGGTTGCAGGAATCGCGCTCGCTCATATGGACCGGGCAAAGCCGTGAGATACAGGGCCGCGCTGCTGCTGCTGATCAGCGCTGCGGCCGCGGCAGCGCCATTATACGCGCAAATGACGCAGGAACAGGCGCGGGAAGAGGGGAAGGGTCTCGGCAACGCCATGCGGTCGAACGGCGCGCTGGTGCCCAGCGAGCAATCGCAGGCTGAGGCCGTGCCGGGCTATGCTGGGTCGAGCCTGCAGCAGGGGGACTATTTCGATGACCCTGAGAAACTCGAAAATGACAGTGCGGCGCTCAAATCCACGAGCGAGAGCTACCGGATCACCACGGACGCGGATCGAACACGGGCGACCTTCGACAATGACGAGATCAAGTCGACAGCCAGCAGGGCGACCACGATTGAGAATGATCCGGGCAGCTATTTGCAGGGCCAGGAGATCGGCGGCACGAGTGGCAGTTGCACCGCGCTGCCGCCGGGCGACGGGCAGTCCAGCAGCTATGAGGCAACCTGCAATGCCGGCGCCAGCGTTGACCAGAGCCAGCCCAGCTGCACCGTGCCCCAGGTTCCGCAGTTTGAGGAGAAGACGGCATACCGGTACAGCTGCGGCTACTGGTATAATGAGGTGTGGCATAAGCAGATCCGATGGGATCCCAACACGAGCAGCAGCAGTTGCACCGGCTTTGAAACCGCCCCGACGTGTAGCCTCGAAAGCACGAGCTTCACCGTAGAGCGCCGCTATGTGGGCCGCCTCAATAAGGATCGCTCGCTTTATCAATCCAACACCGTGCGCACCTATAGCTGCACGGCGCCCGCAGCGTCGACAAACGGCAAGAAATATTGCGATGCCTTCGGCTGCTTCACCCCGGCGCCGGTGGTGGACTTAGGGAGCGGCACGACCAAGGTGCATGTCGGAACGGCGGATGACCTGGCTTCCTGCGTTGCGCCGGTCCGCAATGGACAATGCACGCTCACATCGTCGGTCTGCACGGACAGCGAACCCAGGACCCGGATGGTCGATGGGGTGAGCGTCACACAGGATTGCTGGGCCAAAGCGAACAGCTACCAATGCACCATTATCGGCGAGGGCAATGACTGCGCTGATCTGGAGGCCAATGCCCAATGCAGCTTCCTGCGCAAGGAATGCATCGATGACGAGGAGGATCCGGCCTACGACCCTGGCGCCTGCAAGGTCTTTGAAAATGTCTATCGCTGCCCGGTGCCGCAGAGCGAACGGGGTGCGGAGAAGCAATATATTTGCGGCGGCGACGTCTACTGCATCAACGGCGACTGTGAACCGATCGTCCGTGAGGCCTCGACCGAGTTCAAGGACGCGCTGGTGGCGCTCCACTCGATCGACCAAGCCGGCAAGGAGTTTGACGAAAATAATTTCACCGTCTTTTCAGGGGAACGGGACAGCTGCCACAAGCCGGTATTTGGGCTCATCAACTGCTGCGCGGGGAAGACCTCCGGGCTGTTGACCATCGGCGCGGGCGCGGCGGCGCTTGCCGGCGGCCCCGCCGCGATCGCGGCGTTGGCGACGCCTTTCTTGACGCTCTTCGCCTGCTCGCAGGGCGAGATGAAGCTCGATATCAAGGACCGGATGGGCTTTTGCCACAAGGTCGGCACCTATTGCTCGTCCAGCATCCTGGGCATCTGCAAGACCAAGCGTACCGCCTATTGCTGTTTTGAGAGCAAGCTCTCGCGCATCCTGCAGGAACAGGGCCGTATCCAGCTGAACAAGCCCTGGGACAAGCCCAAGAAGGAGCAGTGCAAGGGCTTTACCATCGAGGAGTTTGCGAGCCTCGATCTCTCGGTGATGGATTTTACCGAAGTCTATTCCGAGTTCATGGACGCGGCCAAGCTGCCTGATGAAGTCCAGACCATGACGGACATTCAAGCGAAGATACAGGGATATTATGATCTCCATGGCCAATGAGATGATGGCGCCCCGCGCTCCCTTTGGATGGGACATGACCGCCTTCGAGCTTGCCATCTTCATCTGCGTCTATCGCAGCCCTTCGCCGATGCGCGCGCAGGAGATTCACGATGGAGTAGGGCGATGGTTCGACTGCGGGATTCCGGGTGAGTCCCTTGCCGATAGCGTCGGCCACATGACCGGGCGCGGCTGGCTCATCAAGCGCGGCGACCGGTTTCGCGCAACCATCCAGGGCCGCGACATGGCCCGACCGCTCATGAACGGCATCATCCGCATGCTCGACCAGGGCACGCGGCTGCTCGATGTCGCGCTGATGATGTCGGTGCTGCAGCTCACCAAGGGGGAACTGGACAGCGCGCCCGGCGGCCATTGAGGTCGCGTGTTTAAGGCAAGGAGGGTCGATAAAATGGCGATGAAAAGCGTGCTTGTGGCGTGGATGCTGGCATCGGCCATAATTTCCGCTCCCGTCCACGCGGACGAACCCGGTGCGGCGACCGATGGCGTGGAGCAGTCCGATGCGGGAGACGATTTCTATTGCCGGGAACGCCGCCTCGGCCAGTGGTTCTATTGCGTCAGGCCCAAGGCTGAACCGGAAAAGCCAGCGCAAACGCCCCAGCAAAGCGCCGCCGATCGGATGGCGGCGATCACGAAGGAACTGGATGAGCTCAAGGCACGAGCGATCCTCGAACCGACAGAGCAGAATGTCATCGCCTATGTCCGTTTCCAGCGGGAGCAACTCGATCGCGCCTCGACCTTCTCAGACACCTGGCAGCGGGCGCTCTGGCAGAACCCCGATCTCGATTACACGCTTCAGCGGCCGGTCAGTACGGTCGGCAAGCGCGCCTGGCTCGATAATCGCAAGGCCGATCGAGACGCAGTGCTGGAAACATTGGGGCAGCGCTACGGGCTTTTCTATTTCTACGCGCAAAGCTGCGGCGCCTGCGAGATATTCGGGCCGATCCTCAAATCCGTGGCCGACAGCCATGGCATGGCGGTGATGGCGGTGTCGATGGACGGCGGGCCGAACCGCGATTTTCCCGATTATGTGGTGGATGCGGGCCAGCGCGTGCGCATGGGTGTGCCGGGCAACGAGACGCCGGCGCTGGTCCTGTTCGACACCGCGACCAAGCGGACGGTCCCCGTCGGGTTCGGGATGCTGAGCGCCGACGAGATCATGGATCGGATATTCATGCTGACCAACACCAAGGTGGGGAGTGATTATTGATGGCACAGCCAAGCAAAGACAGCAGGCTCCGTTCTCTACTTCAGCGCGGGGCTGCTGCCGTCACCCTGATGACGGCGGTGCATCTGAGCGTCATCGGCGTTGCCGACGCCAATGTGGCGTCCGAGATGAACAGCTTCTTCAATGATGCGGGGGGCGCTGCCAACATCACCGGGCCCACCGCCTTCCAGGGCCAGTCGGCGGGCTATTATTCGCTGGGCAATGTCTGGACGCGCTTTCCGCAGAAAAGCGTCTCGCCCTTCAACCTCCAGCTTCCGAGCGCGCGTGCGGGCTGCGGCGGCATCGATCTTTTCTCAGGTTCCTTCTCCTTCATCAACGCGTCCGAGATCGTGGCGATGCTCAAGGCCACCGCCAACAATGCGCTGGGCTTTGCCTTCAAGCTCGCGATCGATTCCGTCTCGCCTGAAATCGGCAAGGTCATGGACGAGTTCAGCCAAAAGGCGCAACTGTTGAACCAGATGAACATCTCCAGCTGCGAGACCGCGCAGGCGCTGGTCGGCGGCATATGGCCGCAGATGGACACGACCCGCGCCACTATCTGCGAGGCGGTCGGCAACAGCCAGGGTGTCTTTTCCGATTGGGCCGCCTCGCGCCAGGGCTGCAATAATGGCGGGAGCCGCGACAGCACAATCGCGGGTAATTCCGACGCGGCGATGAAGGACCAGCTGGTCGGCGAGAAGCATAATTATACCTGGGAGGCGCTCAGCAAATCCGCCAAATTCGGGGCGTTCGACCAGGAATTTTCCGAATATGTGATGACGTTGGTCGGCACGATCGTCACGACGCCCTCGACCGATGCCAGCGTCGGCGGCAAGGTGGTGATGTTCGGGCCTGCCGAGGATGCGGTGGTGACGGCGCTGCTCGATGGCACCGAAGGCGGCTCGGCGGTCAAGATTCTCAAATGCAATGATGGGGATTGCTATGATGTGGGTGAGCAGACGTTGACCATCCCCCGGGCGAGCGCCCTTCGCCCCCGCATCCAGCAGATGATCGATGACATGTATGGGAAGGTCCGCTCCAACACGGCGCTCACCGCCGCTGAACGCCAGTTGCTCAACCTCGCCACCGTCCCGCTCTACAAGATCCTGACCGTTTACGCCTATGCGCATACGCAGCTCACCTATGGCGAAACCGAGGCGCTGTCGGAGATCGTCGCGGTCGACCTTCTGAACGCCATGCTCGACAATATGATGGACCGGGTCGAGCAGTCGAAGGTCCATTATCAGACGGCCGACCAGGCGACCGCCGATCAGTGGAAGCAGCAGATCACCGCAGCCCGGCAGCGCTTCTCCCAGCGCGAGATGAAGCTCAACACCAAGCTCCAGGTGACCATGCAGGTGATCAACCGGACCATGGCACTGGAATCTACGCTCCAAAACAGCATGTCGCCAGGCATGGCCGCGGCATTGAGCTTCTCACGCGGGCTGTCCGCCCAGGGCCTCAACTAGGCGGGAGGGACGGGCGATGCTGGAGGTCTTCACGGTCGGCGGCGGCGAATATCTCGTCAACACCTTCAACGCCGTCGCGGCCTGGTCAGGCGGCGGGGGCTATCGCTCTATGATCCGCGTCGCCATGGTGATGGGCCTTATCTACTCGCTGTTCGTCGTCGCCTTCACCCTGAACTACAAGGCCTGGCTCAACTGGTTCCTGCAGGCGACGCTTATCTATATGTGCTTGATGGTCCCGACGGTCAGCATCAAGGTGACCGACCGCATCAATCCCAGCCTTGCCCCTGCCACCGTCGAAAATGTGCCGTTAGGCCTCGGCGTACTGGCAAGCTTCACCACCCAGATCGGCGATTATCTGACCCGCACGGCCGAGACCGTGTTCGTCATGCCAAGCGAGCTCAATTATTCCACCAACGGCCTCATCTACGGCGCGCGGCTCTTTGACGCGACCCGCAATTTCATCATCCGCGATGCTGAATTTTCGACGAACCTTGAGCAATATATGAAGCAGTGCGTGTTCGGCGACATCATGCTCTATCAAAAATCGCTGACCGATTTGGCCAAGGCGACCGATCTCTGGGCGGCGATCGCCACCGAGGCGGAATCGCGCTCACAGGAATGGCTCGAACGCAGCGGCACCACGGTCACGCCTTATATCGTGACCTGCCGCCAGGCCTATCAGATGCTCGACGCGCAATGGGCACCGATGATCGATGCGCATGCGCCGATCTGGGGGAAGGAAGCCTATCCCAAGCTCAGCAACACGCTGGCCGCCGACAAGCTCAAACATGACATCCCTGTCGTCAATGGCGCTTTTACAGGGTCCGGCGATGGCTTTGCCCAGGCGATGCGCCAGAATACGGCGATCAACGCCTTCATGCAGGCGCGTAACAATATGGTGGGTGGGGCGGCGGCCGGCGCGATCGACAGCTTCGCGCAGACCCGCGCCGACATGCAGGCGCGCAACACCTATAACAGCATCGCCCAGCAGGCGATGGCCTGGGTTCCGATCCTCAACATCGTGCTGACGGTCGTCTTCTTCGCCATGTTCCCGGTGATTTTCCCGCTGTTCCTCATGCCGCAAACCGGGGTGTCGGCGCTCAAGGGCTATGCGACGGGCTTTTTCTATCTCGCTGCCTGGGGACCGCTTTATGTGGTGCTTCACATGATCTGCATGACGCGAGCAGAGGAAGCCGCGACCGGCGTGGCCGAGGGTGGCATGACGCTCGGATCCTATGCCGGCATTGGCGCGGTCAACGCTGAAACCGCGACGATCGCCGGGTTCATGCTGATGAGCGTGCCGTTTCTCGCCGCCGGGCTCGCGCGGGGCGCCATGTCGATCGCCGGCCAATCCATGTCGATGCTGGCGCCGGCGCAGAATGCGGCGGAGGCAGCCGCGCTCGAGCAGACCACCGGCAATTACGCCTATGGCAATGTGAGCTGGGCAAACCAGACGTCCAATATGCGGCAGAGCGACCAGTGGAACACTGCGGCGACGTACCAGGACGGTGGGCCGGCCTATAGCTTCCGCAATGACAATGGGTCCGTGATGTCGGCGTTCGGCAATGGCAGCGAGGTGATCGACATGCATCAGGCGATTTCGCGCCTTGATGTCGAACCCCGCGCATCGACCGGCTTTGTGTCCGAACTCAGGGAGCAGGCGAGCGTCGCGGAGCGGCAGGCCAAAGCTTATGAAGCCGCGGCTTCGGACATCCTCACCAGTACCCACACCAATCGCAGCGCCTTTGGCACGTCGAGTGAGCAAAGTTCCGGGTGGGACAGCAGCCGCGGACGCTCATCTGGGACGTCGATCGAACGGTTCGATCGTAACACGGCGTCGTCCAGTGCAGGAACAGAGGAGAGGTCGTCGGTTGGTCAAAGTCAAAGCATTTCGCAAGGTCATGATAGGACGGCTGGAACAATTGACGCCGTCGCTGGCGAGATACGTGCCGGCATCGGTGGTGCAGGGGCTGGTGCAAAGGGAAAAAGCGGCCGCGGTATTGGTAGCGTATTACCAGGTGTTGGTGGGACAGTTAGCAAAACCGGGCAGCAAATTGATACGATGCGTCACAGCAACTCCGATCAACGAAATACGGAATCAAATAATTCCTCTTCGGTCAATATGCGTGACGAGCATGCAAATGGTTCAAATGCCAACGAGACGCTTGGAACCTATGACCGTGATGGAACATTCGATCGGGCTTCAATGTCTGCGAGTTCATCCAGAAGTACGGAGGATTCACTTTCGCGCGCCAAATCGTACCAAGAGACCGCACGAAAACTCCACGAACTATCGGAGCAGCTTAGTCGTGACGCGAGCTATGCCGAAACCCATGGAATGCAACTAAGCGCCAATCTTTCGCAAGAATTAGCGGATTGGTATCGCATGGAGCAGTCCCGCAATCCTGGAATGGGTGCTCCAGAATTGTGGGTGACCACGCTGACCGATCAGCAGCGTGATGCGAGGAATGCGTTGATCGGTTCATGGATGCAGCAAAAGCAATCGGCGATCCGAGAGGATGTGCAGGAATTGATACATAGCCCAAACCTTGTGGACGTTCCTCATCGAGAGATCGGAAATTTCGACACCGTCCGCGCGACATATCATCCGCATTCCGTGGAGGGGATTCCGAATGGACCAGATACCGGCGATGCAGGAGCAGCAGGCCGAATCATCAATCAGGGTAAAGATTCGATCGATAATGTTCGCGACAATGCAGAAATCCAGCGTGCGTCTGCGGTACGGGGATCAGCGGATGTTCAGGCAGATGTGAACGCTGATCATGAAATAGGCTTCTTCCAGGATCCCCGCTTACGGAGATAGATTGGGATCAAATGTAGATGAAATAGGCGACGCACGAGAATGCGATGAGATAGGCGATGGCGTAGCCAATACGTTGGGCGGTAGTCTCGTCTCCGTCTCCAATCTGATTGGGCTGAAGCGGATCAAACTCATCCTGCGTCATGTGCACGATTGGACAAGCAGGGCTATCCTGCGTCATTCCATATGTGTTCAGGTCGATCTTAAGCACAGCAGCCTCCAAGAGGCTTATATTCGAACCGACGTTCTTCATCAATATCAGGTGTTTAATTCAACTTGAGTTCCGCTCTAACTGCCGAAACACTGTATCGCTTGAGCCGCTGGTCCCAAACGGTGGAAGCGCTGAATGGATGCAGTCGATCAATTTGCAACCCTTCAGAATTGGGCTGAGTCGCGGATCGACATGCGTATCGAATGTGCCTGTGGCCGGACCGTCAATATTCCCTCCAACCCGATTCTGGGTCGTTTCCGGTTTGATAGCGCCGTGTCAGAGGCGGCGAAACCGCCGTATCGGGGGTTCCCGTACGGGTTTCGCCAAAAGTAGCGGTAGGAAAACGGGATAAATTCAACGATTTAGAAATTACCATCGTGAAGTTTCCTCATTAATTCAGTAGCTTGGGATTTTGTGCAGGTTATGGGGTCGCAGCCTTGCGCGGGTGCCCACGCTCCCTGATCGGGAAGTGCAGCTTTCCGTGCATGTTGCTGTGGCGGACCGCGACAGGTGCTACGTGCGCGAGATATTCCGGCGGGTAGCGGCCCGGTCGCGCATCAACGACCTCCTGCATCGCTGCAGTTTTCCAAGCCATGACGATGTTTGTCAGCAGCGTCAGCGCGCCTGAGACTGCCACAATCTCGCTGTGCTTGCGTCCGTGTTTCGCCTCGATCCTGCCCGCCAGGATTGCCCGTTGCAGCTGGTGCACGGATTCTCCCTGAGACAGATTGCGATGCACCTCGCGTCGAAAGTCAGGCTTGACCAGGTAATCGAGCAGGAAAAGGCTACGCAGGACCTTCCCGACCAATGTCCCGGCCTCATAGGTTGCCGTGCCTCTTGCCGCACTTCCGTGCCGATCGATGATTGTCGCGGCCGAACTGTGGCCGGTCTTCAGCGACATGATCACATGGAGCAGGCTGTCCCAGCCTTCCTTGGCAAGCCGCGAGACTTTGACGCGCACCACCATGGGTTCGAGGGTTTGCGGAACGGCTACGCCATCGGGCAGGTACAATTTCCTCGTCGCCAGATCGGCCAGTCGTGGAGCCAGATCAAAACCAAGGAGCTTGGCGGCGGCCATGGCAAAATGGGTGAACCCATGGGTGTCGACGGCGAGCCTTTGCAGTTCGCAGACTTTCTGGTTCAGCGCGCCTTCGATCGCGACGCCCGCCTGTCTGAGGTTCAGCAGCACGGGCTGATCGTAGATGATTGCCCATTGATCGACGACATGCGTGTACGTGCCAACTGCCGGAGTGCGCCGCCGAGGTTCAATCCGGGCCAGCCAGAGATGGCGCGTCGCATCCATGCTCATCATGTCGGCCGAGCCAGCAATGCCGGAGCCCCACAGGCGCGTGATGGGATTGGCGAGCATCGATGCAGCCACACGGTCACTTGCAGCCCGAAACTGTGCGTTCTCTTCCAGCGTTCGCATCATCATCTCGATGCGATCATCGCTCACGCCGTCCAACATGCGAGCCATGTCGGCGGCGGTCTTTTCCGTACCAAGCGCCAGCAATGCAGCGTAGAGCACTTCCAGCTCGGCAGGACGGGTAGGGGCACGGCCCAAAAGCACGCTCGAAAATCCCGTCGAGCAGTCGACGGAGACCATCACCGCGGGAAGTTGGACGTCGCCGATCTGACCGAACAACGCAGACCTAGTTTCGTCGACAGCGGGATCCTTTGGCGCAGCCGACAGCCGCGGAACCTGGAACCGATCGTTGGCAATGCCGATTTCGCCATCGGCGATGGCTTCGCCGAGCATTTCCATCCGCAATGCAAGCGGTTCCTGAAACCGGCGAAGGTAAGCCTCGATCGTCGTTGGCCAGCCATTGTTCCGCAAGGCTTGTGCCCGAGAATTCGCCCAGGTGATAGCTGGCATGAGCTGATCGGCAATACTACGGTGATGCACGCTGTGGCGTGAGCTGGCAGATCCATTGCGAAGGGCGCGTTTCAACAACATAGCCGTAGCCACTTCGAAGGCTGCAAACCTCTGGCCAGGGTTACCGCCCAATATTGCGGCGCCGGAAGGCGACCGAAGGAACGGCTCGCATTCCCACTCCATCAGATCTGTTTGGCGTTTGGAATATTTACTAGCGAGGGTTTCCAGTGCTTGCTGAAGCGGATGAGCAGCCGCGACATCGATCGGCAACGTGCAGACCTGTTGCATGAGGGCGCGAAGTCGCGATGGCGCTTCGCTCATTTGAACGCGAATGGCGGCAACCTTGCCTTTTGTCGCAGGCAAGGATCGCAAGGGCTGCATCGCGCGCAGCGCGACCTGTCGAAATTCGGCATCGATCATTTGGCGGTCGTCGAGCGCGCCGATCATGATGCCTAAACTGGACCGATAGAGTTTCAGCTCGTTCAGCGCGCGCTCTTCCACCGTATTCCGCGCCTGACTCCACAGCTGCCCAATTCGACGACCGGTCTGCATCAAAACGGCGTCAGTCGCTTCCAGTAATTGCAGCCTCAACCAGCAGCCAATCTCGACCGTGCGCCGGGGCTCGGTGAGGCGGGAAAGGGTGGCCGCTTTTTGGCGCGCAATACGGACAGCGTGGAGGCGAATCCGGCCGACTGTCAGGTTCGGCAAGGCAAGCCGATCAGCACCAAGCGATTGAAGTTCAGTGATACGGGATTGCATCATTTGGATATCGTTCCGCCCGAAGCCTTTGGCAGGTGCGCGGAGCCAGTCGAGCAAGGATACGCTTTTGGGGATGGATCTCGCGGCGGAAAGACGACTTGACCAACTGAACCGCACCGAGATTGCCGGAGGCAAGTTTTCTTAAATTAGGCAGCCAGTGGGACGTCGTCCAGCATGGCGTAGTAGCGTTGCTCCGCTTCGACGGGCGGAACGTTTCCGATCGGCTCCAGCAGGCGCCTGTTGTTGAACCAATCGACCCATTCCAGCGTGGCGTATTCGACGGCTTCGAACGAGCGCCAAGGTCCTCGACGGTGGATCACTTCGGCTTTGTAGAGGCCGTTGATCGTTTCGGCCAAAGCGTTGTCGTAGCTGTCGCCGACGCTGCCGACGGATGGCTCGATGCCGGCTTCAGCGAGGCGTTCGGTGTACTTGATGGACACGTATTGCGATCCGCGGTCGCTATGATGGACCAGGCCGCCGCGATGAACGGGCTGTCGGTCGTGGATGGCCTGCTCCAACGCATCCAGCACGAAGCTGGCATGCGCTGTTCTACTGACGCGCCAACCCACAATGTAACGGGCGTAGACGTCGATCACGAAGGCAACGTAGACGAACCCCGCCCAGGTCGCGACATAGGTGAAGTCGGAAACCCATAGCATGTTCGGCGCCGGAGCATGGAACTGGCGGTTGACCTGATCGAGCGGGCGTGGGGCCGCCTTGTCTGCAATCGTGGTGCGAACCGGCTTGCCGCGGATCACCCCTTGCAGACCAAGATTTCGCATCAACCGCTGCACAGTGCAGCGCGCGACATCGAAGCCTTCGCGCTTCATCTGCCGCCATATCTTGCGCGCACCGTAAACACCGAAGTTCTCGGCAAAGACCCGCAGAACTTCGGGCTTCAGCTCCTCATCTCTCCGGACACGAGCAGATTGCAAAGCCGGGTCTCGCCGCTTGGCAAGGCGTTCGTGATAGGTGGATGGGGCGATCGGCAGAACCCGGCAGATCGGCTCGACCCCATAGGCATCGCGATGTTCGTCGATAAAGGCGATCATCGTTTGAACGGGCGGTCGAGCTCCGCCTGGGCAAAATATGCCGACGCCTTGCGCAGTATCTCGTTGGCCTGCCGCAGTTCGCGGACTTCACGCTCCAATGCTTTGAGTTTCTCGGCGGTCTCCGTCGGCACGCCTCCGCGCTTGCCGCTGTCCACCTCCGCTTTCTTCACCCATTCCAGCAGCGTGTGACCGGAACACCCGATCTTCTCGGCAACCGATGTGATCGCAGCCCAGCGTGAGGGATAATCGCCCTCGTGATCCAGCACCATCCGGATCGCTCGCTGCCGAACCTCAGGGGCGAACTTGTTCGTCGTCTTGCTCATCGTAGACCCTCACTCTCAGGAGTTAAGGCCTCCGGCAATCTCGGTGCGGTTCAAACTGCCTGTCAGTTCGGCCCCAACTGCAGCTTCGATCTCCGATCTCAGACCTTCCAATACATGATCCTGCGCCGCGGCGGCAAGTCGCTCAAGCAACCGTTCCCCTGGCAAGACATACGAACGATCGTACAACCACCGACGCGCTTGACGTATCAAATCGGGCCTCGAGATCTGTGTCTCGGCTTGGCATCGCAAGAAGGCCGTCAGCATTCGCAGCACACCGTCTTCCGCAGACCGCCAGCCGATCGCTTCGGCAGCCAGCCGTTGATGCGCGAACAGCGTCTCCGGCGTCGATAGATTGCACGCAACGTTGCGATCTGTGGCGCTGGAATGCCGGCATGATTGGCAACGAACTCGAGGATTCCGGGCGGAATTCTTTCGAACCCGGCTAACGGACGGCCGGTCATACGCAGGAATCCGATGTGCAGGAGCGCCCTAAGCGGGTCAAAGGCCGCCGACGCGAAGAGACATATGGGAGCATATGCTCGGCCGGCTGGAAAAAGTACTCGATCTCCGCATGGGTCAGTGAAGTGGGCAACGCGTCAACGCCCAGATATTGCTCTCGCCAGCTTTCCATCGGCAGCTCTCCTTTGCCGACAGACAAGGCTATGGGAATTCTTGCGGAGAGTCTTTGAAAACCTGAATGCCACACAACCCATTGATATTACGCGGAGCGGCAATGCGGCGTGTCGGCAACATGCTGATTTATCACAACTATTCTTACCGCTACTTTTGGCAAAAGTGGTACGGGAACCCCGTTACGACCAACTGAGGAACTTCCATGCAGCGGCATGACATGATCGACGCGATGCGCGGGCTTGGACTCAAGGGGATGGCTGGCGCGTTCGATGAGGCCGTTACCACCGGCCTTCAGCGGCAGCGCACGACGATGGAGATACTGACCGATCTGCTGCGCGCGGAGGCAACCCACCGCCGCGCAGCCTCGATCCGATACCGAATGACAGCCGCCAAGCTGCCGGTGGTGAAAGACCTCGATGCCTTCCACTTCGAAGTGACGCCGATCAACGAGGCGCTGGTCCGTTCGCTACACAGCGGCGCGTTCCTGCCTGCACAGCGCAATGTCGTCCTGGTCGGCGGCACAGGCACCGGCAAGACCCATCTGGCCATCGCCATCACCGCCAATGTGGTCCGCGCCGGGGCGCGGGGGCGTTACTTCAACACCGTGGATCTGGTGACCCGCCTCGAAGAAGAAGCCCGGATCGGCAAGAGCGGCGCGCTTGCCGCCCAGCTCGCCCGGCTCGATCTCGTCGTCCTAGACGAGCTTGGCTATCTGCCGTTCGCCCGCTCAGGCGGGCAGTTGCTGTTCCATCTGGTCAGCAAACTTTACGAGCAGACCAGCGTCATCATCACGACCAATCTGGCGTTCGGGGAATGGCCAACCGTGTTCGGCGATCCCAAGATGACCACCGCTCTTCTCGATCGTGTCACCCATCATTGCGACATCATCGAGACCGGCAATGACAGCTGGCGCTTCAAGAACCGAAACTGATCCCTGCGGCACGCCGGGATTAAGATGCCTTGCGCTGCGCGCGCCTCCGGTCGGGCTCCGCCCTCCCTACGCCGCTCGCAGTGCAAGGAGCATTCCTCGACCGTCGTGCCATACTCGAAAGGGGGTCCCGTTTGCACGCCGATTGACAGTCCAAGCCTTCAAATTCGTACCGGGCTCAAACGACGCGCGGTGGCGCCAGGCCTTCAGCACGGCTTCCTGAACAAGGTCCTGTGCAGTATCGGAATTCCTGACCAGCGATCGCGCATAGCTCGCCAGCCTAGGCATCAGGTCGCTCAATGCGGCGCCAAATTCCGGCCACTCCTCAGTCGATACATGCGATCGGTTTTCCAATAGTTCGGACAAGAAAGATAGGCCCCTGTTCGATGAAATTAGGCGGCAATATATATACCGACCGGTTTACTTTTCGGAAAAACGCCACCTGTCCTGGATTGTTCCACTCCCTCAGCGCCTCTGCCTGCTTGCGAACCAAGCCCAGGCTGCTGGCAGCACCGCAGATGCCATCATCATTGCGCCGACAACATCATGGTCGCGCTGAAGGATCGCGCCGGCGACGAGCAGCCCGGCTGACAGGATGTTGGGATCGGCGCGCCAGGGCGACGTCGGATTTGGGGAAACCGCGCCTCCCTGTAATTCGATCGGCAGCGCGCCCGACCGCGCTACCCGCTCGGCGAAAGCCACCAGCTCGGGCGAGGCGGCGGCGAGACGGCCCAGGCTCGTCGCCAGCCGGCGTCCGCCCCGCTTGAGGCCGGCCGGGCCGATCCGCTCCCGCAGCAGTTCGCGCGCGATCGGTGCGGCGCGCGCCGCGATGTCGAAGCCGGGATCGAGCCGTCGTACGAACCCTTCGGCGATCAGCAGGGTTCGCAGCAGCAGGGCCAGATCGGGTGGTAGCGCCAGGCGGTAGGTGCGCAGCAGCGCGAAGACGCGACCGAAGACGTCGGCGAGCTCGATCTGCTGGAGTACCGCCCCGCGAAACTGGCCGATCAGCGCGTCGAGTTCGCGGGTCAGCGCCTGGCGATCGACGTCTGTTTCGCCCGACCATTGCAGCAGCACGTCCGTCACCGATCGCGTGTCCTCACCGGCGATCGCAAGGACGAGCGTAACAACCTCGTTTCGTCGGGCGGGGCTGAGCACGCCGACCGCCCCGAAGTCGATGAACGCCAGCGACGCATCGGCGAGGACAAAGACATTGCCGGGATGGGGGTCCGCATGGAACCGGCCGTTGAAGATTATCATCCGCAGGACTGCATCTGCATATCTGCCGGCGATATCCGCACCGCAGTCTCCCGCTCCATCAAGGATAGCGCGGACGGGCATGCCGTCGAGCCGCTGCTGCACATTGATCCGGCGGCCGACCTGATCCCAGTAGAAGGCGGGCGTGCGAACGCCGAGCGGCTGCAGGAACGCGCCGATGCTCTCGCAGGCTGCCGCTTCGGCACTGAGGTCCATTTCCTGCGACAGGCTCTCCGCGAAGAACCGGAGCAGCTCGTCGGGCCTGAGGCGGCGGATCTCCGGTGAGTGTCTCGCGGCGAGCCGCGCAATGCGGCGGAGCAGCCTCAGGTCGGCATCGACACGTTCCGCGATCCCCGGTCGGCGTACCTTTACCACGACCTCGGTTCCGTCGCTCAGGGTGGCTGCATGAACCTGCGCGATCGAGGCCGCGGCGATCGGCTCGCGGTCGAAGCTCGCGAACACGTCCGCGATCGGGGAGCCAAGCGCAGCCAGGATCGTCGGCTCCAGCGCCTCGAACGGCAACGGGGTCACCCGGTCCTGCAGCGTCGACAGCGCGCGCACCCATTCCGGCCCGAGCAGGTCTTCACGGGTCGCCAGCACCTGCCCCAGCTTGACCGCAACGGGTCCAAGGTCCCGCAGCAGCGCGACGACCCGCTCGGGCGTACCGACGTCCACCGGCTGCTCGGAACGACCGGGCAGCAGGCCCAGGCGAGAGGCGAGCCCGTTCAGGCCGTGGCGCCCCATGATCTGGATAAGCTCTGCGAGGCGCGCACGCTCACCGATCTGAGGCTCGTCGTCCGTGGCGGGCATCACTTGCTGCAACCATCCCCGTCTCGCGGGCGGCAGCCATCAAGGAACAGGTCGATACCGCGCGAGATACGATCGCGCGCCGCCTCGTCATAAGCTGGCGGAGACAACCCCAGCGCTGCACGGCGCATGGGGGCAACCACGACGAGTGTGACGAACTGCTCGGCAGCGAACACGGGGTCGGCCAGCGAAAGCTCTCCCTTGGCATTGGCGTGGGCGAGGATCGATGCCACCCACTGGACGGCCCGCTGGTAACCGAAGTCGTGGATGTTCGCCGCGAGCGCGGGGAAACGCACCGCTTGCGCAATGACGACGCGTTCCATGGAGGCGATCCGGGGCGTCAGGAGCCACTCGAGCAGGCGATCGGCAATCACGTGAAGGCGCGCTCCAATGTCGGGTTCGTCGCTGCCGGAGGGTTCGAGCGCGCGCAGCTGCGTATCGATCTCGTCGAGGATCACCGCCTCGAACACGCGCGCCTTGCTACCGAAGCGCGCGTACAGTGTTCGTTTGGAGATGCGCGCTTGGTCCGCGATCATGTCGGCACTGGCGCCATCGAACCCGTGTTCGAAGAACAGTTGGCGAGCGCTCTTGAGGATGTGCGAGGTCAGGCGGAGCGCGTCCTCGGTGGTCGGTCTGCCCATCTTTCGGGGGCGCCGCGCCTTTTTCTTCTCATCATCGCTCAATCTCTTTCTCCTGGACCGAGAATAGCGCGATCCGAGCACTTTGACGAGCAATGCCGCAAGGACCGTAGGCTCCGTGGCCGCGGCTCGGACTCCGCCGACGGCTTGAAAACGTTGCAAGCAGATTATTTCCCAGGCTCTGCGTCAGGCTTGTATGTGGGGAGGGACGGAGAGCCTAGACCCAGCCCCTCCTGATCGATACGAACGGCCGTCTCCCTGACGGCGCTTACCTTGCTCCTTACTGAACCTATTGTCTCGACCAGGCGGTCCTGCAGGGCGGTCGCCCGCTCGATCTCGGGCCTCAGAGCCTCGGCGCGGGCAGCGAATCCTTCAGCTGAGTCACGAGCGATCCCTAATTTGCGGTTCGCCTTAGCAAGAGCGGATGGACCGCGATCTTTCAAGGTGACCCTCAGACTTTCGGCGCGATTGCCTGACCGTTGCAAACCCTCTCCCAAGGCAACCATACGCCCTCGCGCACCGATGAGTCCCTCCGACGCCGTTCCAACCTTGTCTACCCACCCCGCGGAGTTGTGCGCGAGCACCGCAAGACGCTCGTTCGCGCGCTGCTGCTGAGCGGCACCAAGGTTGCGTGAAACGGAGTCCACGGTGCGGCTTACCTTCTCCACAAGTGCTATCGGGTCTCCCCCACCACCAAGAAGCCCGTCCTCCTTGGCAGGAATGATCGGGAACTCCCCGTCTTTTGCGGCAACGATCGGGAGCGCATCATGTGTTGCGCCATCGAGACTGATGTTCGCCGTTCCGCCTAATGCTGATCGGACAATCGTAGCCTTGACGCCGGTAACGATAGGGATTTCTGGTTCCAAATTGACAGCTACCAGAACCACGGACGGGTCTTGGCTGTCGAATCCGACAGATGTAACATGCCCAGCCGGCACGCCCGAAAATGTCACCGGTGATCCCTTTTCAATGCCGGCGACGCTTCCCGAGAAGCGGATCATATAGGGCCTGCGGTTCCCGTTGCGAGGCTCCAACAGCCACAGCGTAAAGACCAAGGTGCCCAGCAGCAAGCCCGTCACCGCGAGAACCAGAAAGCTGTTCGACCGTGTCTCCATCGAGATGATATCCCATTAAGGCGGCAGGTAAGTTTTAGGCCGTACCGTCCCCGCACATCAGCCAGTGCCTGAAGGACGCCGATTCTCGGTGTGCGAACAGCACGGTAAGCCTGCCCTATTGCACATCCCCTCACGTTAAGTATACCGTATCGTACCATAAACGGTTTTGGGTGTGATTTTGCCGTTCTCTGAACCCGTCATTCATTCCGAAAACAACGTAACGAAAATTTCGGGCGATTGGTTGGCCTCAACGGTCCAATCGGCGGGAGCAACGACCGATGGCCATTTGCTGGCTTCAGACGAGCAGATCGACTGGAGCCAATTAGGGCGGGTCGACAGTGCAGGCGCGTTCGCGCTTATTCAGGCGCTTGGTGCCAGCGATCTAGGAAACGATGTACCAGATCGGCTTCGGCGTGTCCTAGACATCGTTGCCCCCGCAATCCAGGAACATGCGACCGAAAAACCCAAAAAGTCTTACGGTTTTTTCACACGCTTAGGCCGCAAAGTGGTTGCAGGACTAAGCGAACTATATGGTAACATCCTGTTCCTGGGCCGCTCTGAGGTGGGCGTTGGAAGAGCGGTTATCAACCCTCGCAGGTTACGCGTGCGAGCGCTAGTAAGCGTGATGCAGCAGGGAAGTCTCGAGGCGCTCCCAATCATCATGACGATGACATTCTTCATCGGGGCAGTGGTGGCTTTGGTCGGCACGAACCTGCTGCGGAACTTGGGGGCATCGGTTTTCACCGTTCAGCTCGTTGGGGTATCGGTGTTGCGCGAGTTTGGGGTGCTAATACCAGCAATTCTTCTGGCTGGCAGATCGACGTCTACATTCGCTGCCCAAATCGGAGCTATGCGAATGAACCAAGAAACAGATGCAATGGTGGTCATGGGTGTCGATCTCACGGAGGCGCTTGTAACCCCACGCGTGCTGGCGATGATCATTACTCTCCCGCTTTTATCAGTCGCAGCGATGATTGCCGGCATTCTTGGTGGCCTGCTTGTGAGCTGGGCTTCTTTAGATATTTCACCAGTGTTTTTCGTAGAGCGTCTTCGGCAGACGGTGGACCTTCAGCATTTCTGGCTTGGTCTGATCAAGACACCTGTAATGGCCATCATCATTGCACTGACTGGCTGCCGCCAGGGAATGGCCGTCCGTGGCGACGTCGAGGTGTTGGGTAGAAACGTCACGACCGCAGTCGTTCAGGCATTGTTCGCCATCATCCTCCTCGATGCAGCTTTCGCCCTCGTTTTCATGAAATTGGACCTGTGATGGCCGAGCGGGAAAGGGTGATCGAAGTACGCGACCTTAAAACAGCGTTCGGTAAAACGGTAATCCATGAAGATTTAGACCTCGACGTCTATCGCGGGGAGATTCTTGGAATAGTTGGCGCTTCGGGCGGCGGAAAATCCGTGTTGCTCAATACGATGTTGGGATTACAGAGACCAGTTTCTGGATCGGTAATAGTAGACGGTCAGGACATCTTTAATAGTCCTGATCGGCAATGGCTCGCATCGAACATGGGCGTCATGTTTCAAAACGGTGCGCTATTTTCGTCCCTGACGCTTCAAGAGAATGTCGAAGCGCCGTTTCTTGAACATACCGAAATTCGAGGCAAGTTTCTAAGCCGATTGGCCCAGATGAAGATCTCTCTGGTTGGGCTTGCTAATGATGCAGCTTATAAGCGCTCGGCAGAACTTTCCGGCGGCATGAGAAAACGTGCTGGCGTTGCACGTGCACTAGCGCTCGATCCCAAGCTTCTTTTTTTAGATGAGCCAACGGCAGGCCTCGATCCCCTCGCGGCTGCAGAGTTTGACGACTTGATCGTATCGCTGCGTGATGCCTTGGAATTGACTGTCGTCATGGTCACCCACGACCTGGACAGCCTGTTTCAAATTTCTGATCGAGTAGCGGTTCTGGCGGACAAAAGGATCGTCGCGTCTGACGCAGTCGAGAAACTGCGTGATTCTGAAGACGAATGGACACGCTCTTATTTTCAAAGCCGAAGAGCACGGCGATTCAACTCAGGTGGCGACTAAATGGAGAGGCATGCCAATTACGCTCTGGTGGGTAGTCTGACAGTTGGTCTGCTGGTGGCAGCGATCGGCTTCATTCTCTGGCTAGGTAACGACCAATTTGGTAAAGGCTTCGACCATTATCGAGTTGTTTTTGACGGACCTGTGCGCGGCCTAACCGAAGGTAGCGAAGTTGACTTTAACGGCATCAAGGTCGGGGAGATCACGAAGCTTCGTGTAGATCCATCGAATTCTCGCCGTGTGATTATCGATGTGAAGGTCGAAGAGAGTACACCCATAAGGGTAGATACATTTGCCTCAAAAGAGTCCCAAGGTGTGACAGGGGTCAGCATTATCCAGTTAACTCCTGGTTCGCCTACAAGGCCACTGCTTCGCGATGCTTCGCGTGAGCAGCCCCCGATAATAAGGGCGAAGCCCGGGTCGTTGGATTCGGTGCTGGAAGCGGGAGGGCAGACCCTCGCTAAGGTTTCTGAATCATTCGATCGGGTCAATCGGGTGCTTTCTGACCGAAATATCGCAAAGGTCGATGGCATGCTCGCTGACATCAGATCAGTGACGGCAGAACTTAACAGTCGAAAGGCAATGTTTGCGGATGCTCAAAATGCAATCCGTCGCCTTGATTCAGCGTCGGGTGACATCGAGCAGGCTGCGGCGGCTGCGAGAACCGCTATTCAGGGCGATGGTACGCAAGCCTTTGCAGACATCCGAGAAGCGGCCGCGAATGCGAAGAGCGCGACGAACGATGCACGGGCTTTTATAGCTAAGTTGAACGCGAGTGCAGAAGGTCTTGAGGGGCCAGAAGGTAATCGTGTGGCGGGGGCTCTACGTGGGCTTGAAAAGGCTGCCGAGTCACTCGATCGACTTACCCGACAAATACAGCAAGATCCGCGTTCTGTTCTCGGAAGAGGGAAAGCGCGAGAAGTGGAGCTGCCAAAGTGAAAAGTTTGCTAAAAATCTCTTCAGCGCTCCTCTTAGTCTCGCTGTCGGGCTGTGTTGGTGGGCTTCTGGGCGGAGGTAAGCCTGCGGACCTATATTCCTTTCGCAGTGAGCCCCCGCAAAGGCAGCCTGATGCCGATGCACGGGTTGTTGCTGTCCGCCAGCTTTCATTTCCGAATAATCTGCGGCCTGACAGCATTGAAACCAATGCCAACTCGCGGGTTGCTGCTCTCGCAAAAGCACGTTGGTCCCAACCCGTCCCGGAGATGTTCCGTCTAGCTCTGATTGACCAGCTGGAGCAGTCTTCCCGAACGCGAGTTGCGCGAAGCGACTTCCAAAAACCGGCGGACATCATGTCGGCGGAAATTTCGCAGTTCACGGCCACCTTTGATCAGGGACTGAAGGCTCCCCCATTGATCACTATTGTCGTGCGCGCAGAGGTCACAAGCGGGGCAGCACGTGATGTGGCAGTGCGGTCCTTCGAATCGCGAACAAGAGCCACTGATGCGACGGTGACGTCCATCGTTGCAGCTTATCGTGCTGGCGTCTCCAATATCACACAAGAGATTACCCTGTGGTACAGGAATATCTGAATATTATCATAGTAGATAGGGACGGATATGACGAAATTTTCAGCTGCCTTTACTATCTTGGTACTGACTTTTGCGTCTGCCGGCGCGGCTCAGGAGGGACACAAGGAATCCAAAAATACCGGAACGGATTCAGTTCGATCTATTGCCTCCCAACCAGCTAAAGACGTTGGAGCGGTAAAGCAGGATATCCCACCCATTCTCTTAAGCGCTTCTTCTAACCCATATGATCGGGCATCGACCCGCACCTGCAACGAGATAAAGCGTAATATCGCTGAGTTGGACGATGTTCTCGGACCGGATTTCGATGTAGGGTAAGCGGGGTCTGACGCTTCCAATTACCCACAAGTGACACGGCTGACGTCGGCACCGATTTTGATGTCCATCAGTCGGGACCATCCACTCCAGAGTAAGCGCCGACGGAAGGCGGCCTTGCTGCCGGCAGCGGAATAGGAAAGCTCGCGGCTTTTGAGGAGGCGTGAGCATGGACATCGAGCAGTCAAACGAGCCTCGTATGAGCGGTCGCGGTGATGGCGGAGCGCTTGTACGGTTGGAGCGGCGTCGGAACTGGAGCGACGAGGAGAAGCTGGCGATCCTGAAGGAGACGACGGCGCCTGGCGCGATCATATCGACCGTAGCTCGACGGCACAGCATTGGAACAGGCCAGCTCTATACCTGGCGCAAGCAGCTGCTCCGCGGAGCGATGGCAGGCTTCGTGCCGGTCGAACTGGCATCGTCTTCGCCGTCGGCTAAAACTGGGGAACCAGGGCGGATCGAGGTCCGCGGGCGGTGCGGCCTGACGGTGTTGGTTGATGGCGAGGTCGATCGGGCCGCCCTGAAACAGGTGCTCGATGTCCTGCGGGAGCTGGATCATTGAGCCTGGCGTTCCCGCCTTCGACGAAAATCTATCTGTCGCTGGCGCCGTGCGACATGCGCAAGGGATTTGATGGGCTGTCGGCGCAGGTGCGCAATATTCTTCAGCTTGATCCCTTCTCGGGGGCGGTTTTCCTGTTCCGCGGGAAAAGGGGCGACAGGTTGAAGGCCTTGGTCTGGGACGGGTCCGGGCTATGCGTGTATGCGAAGCGTCTCGAGCGCGGAAAGTTCGTGTGGCCTCGTGCTCATGAGGGCGCGCTCCGCCTGTCGGCAGCCCAGATGGCGATGCTGGTTGAAGGGCTGAACTGGAAGCAGGCGATCGTCCACGACGAGGTGATCACGCCGAGGCTCGCATAGCCAAAAAGATCAGGAAAACCGCCATTTTATGTAGGATTTACCGTGGGCTTCGGCTATTATCGGCGGCATGCGGTTCGCCCTTGATCGCCTTCCCACAGACCCGGTTCTCTTGCAGAAAATGCTGCTGGAGATGGCCGATGTCATGGAGCAGGAACGGGCCGAACTGACGGCGGCGCAAGCCACCGTCAAAGCCCAGACCTTGCGGATCGAAAAGCTCGAGCATCGTGTCGCGCGGCTGCTGCGCGTCCAGTTCGGCCGCAGCTCCGAGAAAATGGATATCGCCCAGCTGCGGCTGATGTTCGAGGAGGTCGAAGCCCCGGAACCGGCAAACGATGAGGTGTCAGCGCCGCCCGTGATGAAATCGGCCCGCAAAGCCGGCGGCCGCGTTCCGCTTCCCGCACACTTCCCGCGTCAGACCGTCGATCATCAGCCCGGCCCGTGCAGTGCCGGTTGTAATGGACCGTCAGTGCAGATCGACGAGGCCGTCACTGAGGTTCTCGACTATGTCCCGGCGCGCTTCCGGGTCATCCGCCATGTCCGGCCCAGGCTGGCGTGCCGATCCTGCGAACAGATCCGACAAGCGCCCGCTGTCGATCTGCCGCTGCCCAAGGTGATGGCGAGCAGCGCCCTGCTGGCCCACCTCGTCGTCAATCGCTTTGTCGATCACCAGCCCTGGCACCGGCAGTCGGTAATCTTCCGCCGCGTTGGGCTTCACATTGATCGGGATGTGATGAGCCGCTGGGCGCGAAAACTGGCGTGGCTGCTGGCGCCGCTGGGCGAGCGGTTGTTCGCCTATATCCGGGAAGCCGCCAAAATCCATGGGGACGACACGTCGGTCACGCTGCTGGGCAATGGCGACGGCAGTCGAACCGGGCACTTCTGGGTGTATCTGCGCGATGATCGCTCCAGCGGCGACATGAGCCCGCCCGCCGTGGCCTTCCGCTTCAGCGCAGATCGTGGCGGAGCGCATCCGGCAAAGCATCTCGCCGGCTATCAGGGGTATCTCCAGGCGGATGGTTTTGCGGGCTATAACGCGCTTTACCGCGACCCCAAAACCAAGGCTCCCAGGGACATCGTCGAAGTTGGATGCTGGAGTCACAGTCGTAGGAAATTTACCGACATACTGGAAAAGAGCCCGTCACCGATCGCGGCGGAGGCGGTCGTGCGGATCGCCGAACTCTTCGCCATCGAGCGCGATATCAAGGGTGCGCCACCTGATGAGCGAAGACGTATCCGCCAAATCAAGGCGATGCCGAAGCTGGAGGCATTGCGCGTCTGGCTCGAAACCCAGAATCGTGGCCTGTCTTCCGACAGCAATCTGGCGCGTGCCTGTCGCTATCCGCTCAACCGCTGGCGGGCCATGATCCGCTACTGCGATGATGGTCGGCTCGAGATCAGCAACAATCTGGTGGAAAACGCGCTGCGCGGTGTCGCTCTTGGGCGCCGGAACTGGATGTTCGTCGGCTCCATGAAGGGTGGAGAGGCCGCCGCGCTCTTTTACTCGCTGGCCGGCACATGCCGCCTCAACGGTGTCGAGCCCGAGGCCTGGTTTACCGACGTCATCGAGCGCATCGGCAACCATCCGATCAATCGGATCGATGACTTCTTGCCCTGGAACTGGCAGACATCGAGGATGACCAACGATCTGGAGAAGGCTGCGTGAGCAACGGCACCGTGGTGCGGATGAAGATTACGCTGGACGATGTCACACCGACCGTCAGTCGGACGCTGGAGGTCCCGCTCAATATCCGGCTCGATCGCCTGCACACCGTCTTCCAGACGGCCTTTTCCTGGACGGACTCTCACCTGTGGGAAATGAGCTTCGGGCAAACCGGCTTCGGCATCCCCGATCCTGAATACGGCTTCGACGGACCGCTCGACGCCCGTAAAGCTACCCTCGCCCAGGTTCTGGCGGATACCAGGCGCAAGACCTTCCAATATCTCTACGACTTTGGCGATGCCTGGGATCACAGCGTCAAGATCGAGCGCGTCAGCCCGGCCAGGCCGGACCTGACATATCCGCTCATCCTCGACGCAGTAGGCATGAGGCCGCCAGAAGACTGCGGTGGCCCGTGGGGCTATGCTGAAAAGCTCGAAGCGCTCGGCGACCCCCAACATGAATATCATGAAGAGGCGCTGGAGACCCTCGGCGACGACCATGATCCCAACGCCCAGCCCGATATCCCCCTGATCGAGGCAAGGCTGGAAGCGCTCGCGAAAAAATGGGCGCCGCGGACACGCCGCAAAGCCTGACTGGCCGCGTCAACGCCACCTTCTGTCGGCGCTTACACTCCAGATGACAATGTTGCCGGGAGGTGGATCATGGGCTCGCGCAAGATAGCCTCCGAGTCGAGCGATTTGGGTCAGATAATCGGCGAGGGTTCTGCTTGCGGATCCGTTCTTCCGGTACGCCGCAAGACGGTCGATCAGCGTGATTTCACCATCGGTCAGGACCAGCCGAGGCGATGCATCAGGAGCGGTGCGGTTGATCATGGTCATCCAGAACAGACGCCAGGACAGAATGCAGAATATGGCGATCAGGTTGGCGAGGCGTTCGGCGGTCCGCAACCGTGCATCCTCGGCTCGGCAGCCGGATTTGAGTATCTTGTGGAAAAGTTCAATCTTCCAACGCTGGGCGTACCAGTCGAGCTTTTCGATGGCTTCGTCCGGCGTTGTTACCGGTAGATCGGTGATGAGCCGCCAGTCGATCGGGGGTCGACCCTCCGGTGTTCCACACTCACGGGCGTGCAAGATGGTCAGGCTGAGGGAGGGATAGCGCTTTTGCTTTCCAATCGGCGGCAAAACCTGGATGCGCCGATAGCGTAGCTCAATGTCGGCATGATCATCCTTGCCAACGCTGACCCGATGCACGCCCTTCACGGTGGTTTCGCTCATTTCATCGGCTATTGTATGGCCACCGTCACCGGCCAGACGGTCGACACAGGTGCGCACCAGGAAATGCGTGCCGAGCGCCTGTGTTTCGCAGAAAAACTCGTAAATGTCGTTCTCCCGGTCGCCAATGTGAACCAGTCGCCCCGGGTCGCCCAGCAGCGCCGTCGACTGGCGCATATTTTCGAGCCAGCGGTAGCTCTCCTTCTCCTCGATCGGCACCCGAGTGGGGTTGATCCGCCGCTTCAACGCGTTGGTGCCCTTGAACTTGGTACGGGTCCAGAATTTCGCCGCTGTCAGGCCCAGTGGCAATCCCTCGGTTGTGACCGCCAGGCTGGAGTGCATGAGCAGGCCGCAGACCATATGAAGCCGAAGCCGACCATTCATCGCGCCGGCTCGGTGAAAGACCGATGGCACCAATCCGCTCGGGATTGCGCCGTTGATAGGAAAATTCGGTGGTGTCCTGCAAAACGAGGATGAACCCGTCAAGGGCAGCCACACGCGCCTGAGTTGCCTGAAAATGCCCGGCGAGAATCTCACCCTCGTTGACCGCGCCGTTCGACAAAAAGCGGTACGCCGCCTTGGTATTGGCCCAGTCCTGACAAGCCATCGGAATCGGCGCGCCGATCGCACCTGCCATCTGCTCAAGCATCGTGCGAAGCCGTTCGCCCAGCCGCTTATCACGAAAGGCGCCGGGATCAACTTCTCCATCAGCCCATCCGGCCGCATCGAAAACAGAATTTCCCACCTTGCACCCCCGCTCCAGCGAAATGGTGCTTGGGGATGAATCATGGGCCGCTCCCTTCAGGCAATAGCCATGAGTCGAGCGGAATCAGTCGTGCGGCGAGATGTGGGTAATTGGAAGCTCCAGCCCACGCTTACGATGTAGGAGCGGACCGTAACGAAAATCGTCTTGGTAAAGTGGCGGAAGCTGGTGGAAAGACGATTGTCAACTCGATCATACCTTTTCGTGGCTTGGTGAGGGAAATAACAGGCGCAGCCCCAGCACTACGTCGCCTCAATACCGCAATCGATGCGGGGTTTGCGCGGCGGGGCTTTTTACGGGGAGCCGCCATATCCCGAGGCTGTCGTCTCTGATGAGCTCACGCTAACAAGCTCAGCATTTAAAGGTGGGGTTCATGTGACTTCCTCGATCATTAAAGATTGGGGGGTGGAACAACGCGAACCCAACACTCGCCGCTCTGTCGGGCTGCCGGAGTTAAGCTCCATACGAAAATCAATCAGAACAGGTGGAATAATATCCGAAGCCCACTATGATACGGCGCGGTTTACATATCATAGGGTTGTAGAGTGGCTGACGAGCGGGCTGAAGAAAACGGCAGTGACCCTAAGCAGGATGCGCAATCGGAGACCCAGGCTGAGAAGAAGCCCTCGCTTCTCGAGCGCTACCCGATAGTCCGCTACGTCCTCATCGCCGCGCTTGCCGCCGGCATCATCGCGGCCATCGTCTGGTATATGAATTACCGCGCAAGCGGCCAGTACCTCCAATCGACCAACAACGCCTATGTGCGCGCGGACTTTGTGACCGTTTCACCGAAG
>NZ_LBIC01000021.1 GCF_001005725.1 Sphingobium chungbukense | reverse complement strand
CACTACGGCCTAGAGCGATTTCCAAGCGATCGGGATCGATTGCTGGTTAAGAAATCGCGGCAAACAAAAGGCGGCGATCTGATTCGATCAGATCGAAAACCGCTCTAACGCCGCTGCAATTGCCGTTCGATCGTCGTCCAAAGGCCGGCAAAGGCCTGCGCCGGGGGCGAAGAGGCGGCGAAGGCGCCGAGCGGTTTGCGACGGACCGCCATCTGCTCCACCGCACTGGCCATCGGGATGGCGGGCCAGCCGGGTTGGGCGTCCAGCGCAGCGCGATGCAGGCCGCGGCGGCGGTCGACCATCGAATAGACCGGCATGATCGGCGGATGGGTGCCGCCGCGCTGCACCAGATAGCGCGCGACCTCGCCCATGGCGCGTTGGGCCAGGGGTGACGGGATGACGGGGATCACGATCATGTCCGCCGCACGCAGCACCTGTTCGCTGGTCTCCGTGAGGCCGGGCGGGCAATCAAGGATGATACGGTCATAATCCTTGCCAAGGCTCTCGATCAGCTTGGCCAAGCGCTTCTTCTTGTCCATCTCGCGGAAGAGATGGTCGAGGCTGCGCAGCGAGGTATCGGCGGCGATCAGATCGAGGCCCGGCACGGTCGAAGGCTGTATCAGCTTGCGGACCTCGACATCCTTGCTGAAGATCGCGTGCGCGGCATCCCGGCTTTCCATGTCAGTCGAGATCAGCCAGCTCGACGCCGCCTGGGGATCGAGATCCCATAGCAGCGTGCGGCGTTTCGAGATGCTCGCGGATGCCCAGGCGAGGTTGATCGCGAAGGTCGTCTTACCAACGCCCCCCTTGAGGCTGTAGACGGCGATGGTCGCCAATGCCGGTTCCTTTGCCATGCGCGGAGGCTATCTTGCTGCACCGCCAAAGCAAGGGCTGAATCATGGCATTGTTACGCCTTGATGACGGATGATCGTGACGGGTGGGCTGGGCGCGTCGACCATGGCGAAAAAAAAAGCCCGTCCCCGGCATCGCGGGAGACGGGCCTTTCTGTCCGGTGGAGAGGATCAGGCGGCTGCGCGGCGTTCCTTCAGTTCCTCGTTCAGCATTTCCGCGAGCAGGAAGGCGAGTTCCAGGCTCTGCGCCGCATTGAGGCGCGGGTCGCAATGGGTGTGGTAGCGGTCGGCGAGGCCCTCGTCGGTGATGGCGATGGCGCCGCCGGTGCACTCCGTCACATTCTGCCCGGTCATTTCGGCATGGATGCCGCCGCCGAAGCTGCCCTCGGCGCGGTGGACGGCGAAGAAGCCGCGCACTTCGGCCAGGATGCGGTCGAAGGGACGGGTCTTGTAGCCATTGGCCGCCTTGATGACATTGCCGTGCATCGGATCGCAGGACCAGACCACCGGATGGCCTTCGCGCAGCACCGCGCGGACCAGCTTGGGCAGGCCCGCCTCGATCTTGTCATGACCATAGCGGGTGATGAGCGTGACCCGGCCCGCCTCGCGCGAGGGGTTGAGGATGTCGAGCAGGCGAATGAGCGCGTCCGGCTCCAGGCTGGGGCCGCATTTCATGCCGATCGGATTGCCGATGCCGCGCAGATACTCGACATGCGCCGAACCTTCGAACCGCGTGCGGTCGCCGATCCAGAGCATGTGCGCGGAGGTGTCGTACCAGTCGCCGGTCAGCGAATCCTGCCGGGTCAGCGCCTGCTCATAGGGGAGCAGCAGCGCTTCGTGGCTGGTGTAGAAGCTGGTGCCGCCCAATTGCGGCACGGTATCGGGCGACAGGCCGCAGGCGCGCATGAAGTCGAGCGCCTGGCCGATCTGGTCGGCCATTTGTTCGAACTTCGCAGCCCAGGGCGAGCGGCCCATGAAATCGAGCATCCAGCCATGGACGCGATCCAGGCTGGCATAGCCGCCGGTCGAGAAGGCGCGCACCAGGTTCAGCGTCGCCGCCGACTGGTTATAGGCGCGGATCATGCGCTGCGCGTCGGGTTCGCGGGCTTCGGGCGTGAAGGCGATGTCGTTGACATTGTCGCCGCGATAGCTGGGCAGTTCCACGCCGCCGATCGTCTCGGTATCGGCGGAGCGCGGCTTGGCGAACTGGCCCGCCATGCGGCCGACCTTCACCACCGGCAGCTTGGACGCGAAGGTCAGCACCACCGCCATTTGCAGCAGCACGCGGAAGGTGTCGCGGATGTTGTTCGGGTGGAACTCCGCGAAACTTTCGGCGCAATCGCCGCCTTGCAGCAGGAAAGCCTCGCCATTCGTCACCTTGGCGAGCTCCGCCTTCAGGCTGCGCGCTTCGCCGGCAAAGACGAGCGGGGGAAACTGGCTGAGCTGTGCCTCCACCGCGCCAAGCGCTTGGGCATCCCGATAGACGGGCATCTGAATGCCCTTATGCTCCCGCCAGCTTTCCGGCGTCCACTTCGCCGCCACTTTGAGTCTCCCAAAGATCATAAAATAGGGGCCGCACCTACGCGCAACCAGAGCCTGACGCAAGTTTATAGCGGTAGCGGCGCGCTTTTGCCTAACGCACGGTTTCGATCAGGGTGATCGGCGTTATTTCTCGCAAGGATAGTGTTCGTTGAGCGCCACGCTCACCAGGACGGAGGCGGGTGCCTTGCGCTGGTCGGGATAGCGGGTGAGATAGGCGACGACGATGCGTTTCACCTCCTCCGCATCCATCTGGGCGGGCCAGCAACTGGGCTTGGCGCGGCCGATAAACACGTCCTTCTTGATGCCGTCCACCGCGCCGACGATATAGGCGGTGCAGGCAAGCCCATATTCGGGCGCCTTGTTGCGGCATTTGGCGAGCAGCGTGTTGCCGGTTTCGAACATATAGGTTTGAGCAGGTGCAGCAACGGGGAGTGCCGCCATTCCACTGAGCGCGATGAACGCTGCCATTGCATATCTTGGCATGTGCGGAATCTGCCCGTTTCGGTGCGGCCTGTCCAAACGGGCCGACCTTTCCCGCGCACATCCTGCCTCAGATGGGGGCAGTTTTCCAGCGGACGAAAGGATAGGCCCGCTGCCAGGAATCGCCGCGCTCCTGCGCAGGAGCATGGGGCGTCTCTAGGTGAGGGTAAGGCGCCAGTCCCAGCGCAGCGGATCGCCGTCCATGACGTCGACCCCCTGCGCGATCAGCGCGTCGCGGATTTCGTCCGACAGAGCGAAGTTCTTTTCGGCGCGAGCGGTCTGGCGGCGGTCGAGTTCGGCTTCGATTTCCTCCGGCGCGATCCCGGCGTCCCTGGGCCGGAGGCGCAGGTCGGCGCGGCCGATGGTCAGCAGTTCGAGGCCCAAAGCCTGATCGAAAGCCGCGAGCAGGCAGAGTTTTTCATCCACCGGCACCTTCTTGAGCGCGATGGTCTCTTCCAGCAGCGGAAGGGCGCGCGGGGTCATCAGATCGTCGCTGATCGCGGCGTCGAATTGTTCGAGCAGAGGGGCGAGTTTCGGATGGAGGTTGGCGCGCAGCCAGTCGAGCCGGAGCGACTGCCAGGTGATGCCTTCGGCGCGGGCCTTGAGATTCTCGACCCCCATCACGAGGCGCTTGAGGCGCGTCAGGGCTGCGCCGACGCTCTCGGCGCTGAACTCCAGTTCGCTGCGATAATGGGCGCCCAGGCACAGCAGGCGATAGGCCAGCGGATGCACGCCCGCATCGATCAGCGAGAAGAGGGTGGTGAAGCCGCCCTTCGACTTGCTCATTTTCCCCTGGCGGTCCACGAGGAAGTTGTTGTGCATCCACCATTTCGCGCCCGTGAAGCCGGGCTGCGCGTCGTTGCAGCCGCAATAGGCCTGGTTCTGGGCGATCTCGTTCGGGTGGTGGATTTCGCGATGGTCGATGCCGCCGGTGTGGATGTCGAACGGGTGGCCAAGCCGCGCCTCGCTCATCACCGAGCATTCCAGGTGCCAGCCCGGCGCGCCCTTGCCCCAGGGGGAGTCCCATTCCATCTGGCGCTGCTCGCCCGGCGGGGATTTGCGCCAGATGGCGAAGTCGGACGGGTTGCGCTTGCCTGCGACCGGATCGATGCGGGCATGGGCGGCGTCGTCGCGGCCGCCCGCCAGCGCGCCATAATCGGGGACGGTGCTGCTGTCGAAATAGAGGCCGGTATCGAGTTCGTAGCAATGCGCGGGCGCGATCTTCTTCGCGAATTCGATCATCTGCGGAACATAGTCGGTGGCGACCGTCCATTCGCTGGGCGCGATGATGTTGAGGTCGGCGATGTTGCGCTTGAAGGCGTCGGTATAATGGGCCGCTATGTCCCAGATGCTCTTCGCCTGGGCGCGGGCGGCGGCCTCCATCTTGTCGTCGCCGGCATCGGCGTCGCTGGTCAGGTGGCCGACATCGGTGATGTTGATGATATGGGTGACGTCGAGGCCCTTCCACAACAGCGTGCGGCGGAGCGTGTCGGTGAAGACGTAGGCGCGCAAATTGCCGAGATGGGCGTAGTTATAGACCGTCGGCCCACAGCTATAGACGCGGGCATGGTTCGGCTCGATCGGCGCGAAGGGTTCGACGGTGCGCGTCAGGCTGTTGAACAGGCGCAGGGGCGCGTCGGCATGCTGCTCGGCGGGGGTGAACTGGTCGCTCATGGGCGCAGCCATGCGGCGATCGGATCGAGGCGTCAACTGGCCTTGGCATTTGTAACAAATTGTTGCTGAGGCGCCGATCCCTTGCCCCATCCCTTGCATTGGCGTGTTGGTCGACCGATATTGCTTGTGCGGGCCGGGCCCCTCTGGCGGTTGGATGATGTGACATGTCCAGCCGTGATGTCGGACCGCATCGAGTGTGCTCGGTGCAGGTTCGTGAGTGTTTGCCCCCCCTCTGACCTCACGAAGACCGCGCCGGCCACTCGATCCGTTACAGTGTTTTGGATGGAGTGATAACGCCGTGAACAATCCCGTTCGTATGCCGGGCTATGGTGCGAGCCAGACGGCGCAGACCGACGCCGGGCTGCGCGCGCACATGCTGGGCGTTTTCCGCAATATGGGCATCGGCCTGGTCATCACCGGGCTGGTCGCCGCTTTCATCGGCAATACGCCGGTGCTGGCCGCCGCGATCTTCGGCACGCCCTTGAAGTGGGTGGCGATCTTCGCGCCGCTGGCCTTCGTGTTCTTCTTCAGCTTCCGCATCGAAAAGATGACGACCGCGGGCGCGCGCATGGCCTTCTACGCCTTTTCGGGCGTGATGGGCGTGTCGCTGGCCAGTATCTTCCTGGTCTTTACCGGCGGGTCGATCGCGCAGGCCTTCTTCTCGGCCGCCGTGATGTTCCTCGCCATGGCGCTGTGGGGCTATACCACCGGGCGCGACCTGTCGAAATTCGGGTCGTTCCTGATGATGGGTCTGATCGGCATCGTCGTTGCCAGCCTGATCAACATCTTCCTTGGTTCTTCGGCCATGCAGATGGTGATCTCGATCATCGGCGTGGTGGTTTTCACCGGCCTCACCGCCTGGGACGTACAGCGCATCAAGTCGGAATATTTCACTTACGCCGGACATGAAGTGGCGCAGAAGATGCAGGTGATGGGCGCGCTGTCGCTGTACCTCAACTTCGTCAACCTGTTCCAGATGCTGCTGAGCCTCACCGGCGAGCGGGAGTAAGCGATGCGGGATCAGGCTGCGGTGTCGGCCATGCTCTGCCCGGTCTGCCATGTGGGCCTCTCCATGACGGACCGGCAGGGGGTCGAAATCGACTATTGCCCGCAATGCCGGGGCGTCTGGCTCGACCGGGGCGAACTCGACAAGATCATCGAGCGGTCGGTGGGCGGGATTCCGGCTCCGCAGCTCAGCTACCGGCCGGATCGCGACGACGGGCGATATGATCGGAAGAAGCGGAAGAAGAGCTTTCTCGAAGAGCTGTTCGATTGACGGAAAGCGGCCCATTTGCGGGCCGCTTTTTTTTATGCCGTCGTCATAGGCGCTTGTGCGGAATGGCGATATGGAGGGAAATCATGGTCCCGCGGGATCGTTTTGCCGTTTCGAACAAGTAGGTTGCATGTCGGATCAGAGCGCAAGGGTTACGCCGGTTATTTTGGCAGGTGGATCGGGGACGCGGCTTTGGCCGTTGTCGCGCAAATCCTATCCCAAGCAGTTCGTGCCCCTGCTGGGCGAGGACACATTGTTCCGCTCCGTGGTGCGGCGATTGTCGGGCGATGGCGAGGGTTATGGCTTTGCTCGCCCGGTGGTGCTGACCAACGCGACTTTCCGTTTCATCGTGGCCGAGCAACTCGCGCAGGAAGGCGTCGACGCTGAGGCGATCATGATCGAGCCTTCGGTGCGCAATACCGCGCCCGCCATTTTGGCGGCGGCACTGCATCTGATCGCGCATGACCCCGAAGCGGTGATGCTGGTGGCGCCTTCGGATCAGGTGGTTCCCGATGCCGATGCTTTCCGCGCGGCGGTGAGCCGGGGCCTCGGCGCTGCTCGTGCCGGCGATCTGGTGACCTTCGGGATTGCGCCGACGCGACCGGAGACGGGTTATGGCTATTTGCAGGTCGTCGCCAAGCCCGATGGGTCGGGCGAGCCGATCAAGCTGGCCCGCTTTGTCGAAAAGCCCAATGCCGAGCGGGCGGGCGAGATGCTGGCCCGTGGCGATCATCTCTGGAATGCGGGGATTTTCCTGTTCGCGGCGAAGGATCTGGTCGCGGCGTTCGAGGCGCATGCCCCCGATGTCCTTGCGGCGGTGGTGCCTGCGGTGGAGCAGGCGGAGGGCGACCTTGGTTTCCTGCGCCTGGCTCCGGAGTCCTGGGGGCGAGCGCCGGACATTTCCATCGATTATGCGATCATGGAGCGGGCAGGCAATCTGTCGGTCGTGCCCTATGATTCCGGCTGGTCGGACCTGGGCGGCTGGGATGCGGTGTGGAGCCATGCCGGGCCGGACGGAGACGGCGTCACGGTGAGCGGCGGAGCGACGGCGATCGATTGCAGTGACACATTGCTGCGGTCGGACAGCGAGGGCATGGAACTGGTCGGCATCGGGCTCAGCAACATCATTGCCGTGGCGATGAACGATGCGGTGCTGATTGCGGACAAGAGCCGGGCCCAGGATGTGAAGCTGGCGGTCGAGGCGCTGAAGGCCAAGGGCGCTGTGCAGGCGGAGAGCTTTCCCAAGGACCACCGGCCCTGGGGCTGGGTGGAAGGGCTGCTTGCGGGGGAGCGTTTCCAGGTGAAGCGGATTACCGTGCAGCCAGGCCAGTCGCTGAGCTTACAGAGTCACTTCCATCGGTCGGAGCATTGGATCGTCGTCGAGGGGACAGCCAAGGTCACGGTGGACGAAAAGGTGACGCTGTTGACGGAAAACCAATCGCTTTATGTGCCCGCTGGGGCGAAGCACCGGGTCGAGAATCCGGGGAAGATTCCCGTTGTGTTCATCGAGGTGCAGACCGGAACCTATCTGGGTGAGGATGATATCGTCCGTTATGAAGATAGGTATGCGCGGAAGTGAACGTTCATCCGTCACCCCAGCTTTCGCTGGGATGACGGGGTCAGGAAGAATTTTTAGTGCGCCGCGCCCCAGCTTGGACCGTGGCCGATTTCTACTCCTAGCGGCACGCTGAGTTTCACGATCGGTTCGGCGGCGCCTGCCATGACGCGGCGGATGATGGCACTGGCCTGCTCCACATCGCCCTCCGGTAGTTCGAACACCAGCTCGTCATGCACTTGCAGCAGCATCTTGACGTCATGCAGCCCTTCCGCCGCCAGCGCCGGTCCCATGCGGGCCATGGCACGTTTGATGATGTCGGCGCTGGTGCCCTGGATCGGGGCGTTGATCGCGGCGCGTTCGGCGCCCTGGCGTTCATGCTGGACGGACGCCTTGATCCGTGGGAACCAGGTTTTGCGGCCGAAAAGGGTTTCGGTGTAGCCGCGCTCCCGCGCCTTTTCGATGGTATCGGTGATGTAGAGGCTGATGCCGGGGAAGCGCTCATAATAGCGGCTGATCATGTCCTGCGCTTCGTCGGCGCTGATCTCCAGCCGTCCCGCGAGACCCCAGCGGCTAATGCCGTAAAGGATCGCGAAGTTGATCGTCTTGGCCCGGCCGCGCGTGTCGCGGTTGACCTCTCCGAACAATTGCTGGGCCGTGGCGGCGTGGATGTCCTCCCCATTGGCGAAGGCTTCCTTGAGCGCGGGCACGTCCGCCATATGGGCGGCGAGGCGCAGTTCGATCTGGCTATAGTCCGCCGCCAGGATCACATTGCCGGGCTCGGCCACGAAGGCGTGGCGGATCTGGCGGCCGACCTCGGTGCGGATCGGGATGTTCTGGAGATTGGGGTCGGTCGAGGACAGGCGGCCGGTCTGCGCGCCCGACAGGCTGTAGCTGGTGTGGACGCGGCTGGTGTCCCTGTTGATCTGGGCCTGGAGCGCGTCGGTATAGGTGGATTTGAGCTTGGAAAGCTGTCGCCAGTCGAGGATTTTTCCAGCGATTTCCGCGCCCTGGGCCTTCAACTGCTCAAGGATGGTGACGTCGGTGGAATAGGCGCCGGACTTGCCCTTCTTGCCGCCTTTATATCCCATTTTCTCGAACAGGATCGCGCCAAGCTGCTGGGTCGATCCGATGGCGAAGGGCTGGCCCGCCAAGCCATGGATTTCCGTCTCCAGCGCGGCGATGCCGGCGGTGAATTCGGCGGAGAGGCGGGAGAGGGCTTCGCGGTCGACCTTGATGCCTTCATGCTCCATCTTCGCGATCACGGAGACAAGCGGGCGGTCGACCAGTTCATAAACGCGGGTCGCGCCTTCATGGGCGACGCGGGTCTTGAACAGCTTCCACAGGCGCAGCGTGACATCCGCGTCCTCGGCGGCATATTCGGTCGCCTTGTCGAGCGGGACTTCCGCGAAGCTGATCTGGCTCTTGCCGGTGCCGCACACATCCTTGAAGCTGATGCATGTATGGTTGAGGTGGACCCGTGCCGCCTCGTCCATGCCGTGGCCGGCGAGGCTCTGGCCCGCGTCGAGGTCGAAGCTCATGACGATGGTGTCGTCATAGGGCGTGATTTCGATCCCATGGCGGCGCAGGACCGTGATGTCATATTTCAGGTTCTGGCCGATTTTGAGGACGCTGTCGTCTTCGAGCAGCGGCTTCAACTTGGCAAGGACGAGGGCGAGGGGGAGCTGGTCGGGCTTTTCCGCGAACATGTCCCTTCCGCCATGGCCGACGGGGATGTAGCAGGCGGCGTTGGGGCCGACGGCGAGGCTGACGCCGACCAGCGCGCAGGAGACGCAGTCGAGCATATCGGTTTCGGTGTCGACGGCGACCAGACCTTCTGCATGAGCGGCGGCGATCCAGCGGTCGAGCGCTTCATCGGTAACGACCGTTTCGTAGAGGCTGCGGTCGATCGGCGGCTCTTCCTCATGGACCGGGGCGGCGGGGGGCGTCGCTTGCGTGACGGCGGCGGCCGCGGTCGCCACTGCCACGGCGGCGGCGGGCGCGCCTGCGCGGGCGAGCAGCGACTTGAAGCCATGATGTTCGAGGAAGGCCTGCAACGGCTCAAGCGGGATGCCCTTGAGCGTCAGGTCGTCCAGCGGTTCGGGCAGGTCCATCGCATCGTGCAGCGCGACGAGGCGGCGCGAGAGGCGCGCCATGTCGGCATGGGCGATGAGATTTTCCTGCATCTTCGACTTTTTCATCGAAGGCGCGGCTTCGAGCGCGGCTTCCAGATTGCCATATTCGCTGATGAGCTTGGCGGCGGTCTTGGGGCCGATGCCGGGGATGCCGGGCACATTGTCGACGCTGTCGCCCATCAGCGCCAGCACGTCGCCCAATTGCTCGGGCTGGACGCCGAATTTGGTCATGACATAGTCGGCGCCGCGCCGCTCATTCTTCATCGTGTCGTACATGTCGACGCCGGGCTGGATGAGCTGCATCAGATCCTTGTCGGAGCTGACGATGGTGACATGCCAGCCCGCCGCGACGGCGGCTTTCGTATAGCTGGCGATGATGTCGTCGGCCTCGAAACCCGCTTCCTCGATGCAGGGGAGGGAGAAGGCGCGGGTGGCGTCGCGGATCATCGGGAATTGCGGGACGAGGTCTTCCGGTGCCGGCGGGCGGTTCGCCTTATACTGGTCGTACATGTCGTTGCGGAAGGTGTGGCTGCCCTTGTCCAGTATCACTGCAAGATGGGTCGGACCCTCGGCCTTGCCCAACTCGTCCGCCAGCTTCCAGAGCATGGTGGTGTAGCCATAGACCGCGCCGACGGGCTGGCCATGCTTGTTCGTAAGCGGCGGAAGCTGGTGATAGGCGCGGAAGATGTAGCCGCTGCCGTCGACGAGGTAGAGATGATTCTGAGGCATGGGAAAGGGATAGCGGGTTATCCCCCGATCATGCAACGATCGTCGCTGCGGAGCCCTTCGGCCAGTTGGGGGACAGGCCGCTTGGCTTTGTCCATGATAGGAAGCGGGATACCGGATCGGTCGGGGGTGACGAACGGGAAAAGGTGCGAAACCACCCAAAGCCACCCTCAGGCCAGTTCCACTTTCAGCACCGAAGCTTCCGCGCCGATCACCCGGACTCTGGTGCCTGCCGGCGCGTCGGGTCCACGGCAGGACCAGACGCCGTCTCCCACCTTCACCCGTCCGCGGCCGTTGTCGATCGGTTCGACCACGATGACGATCTCGCCCACAAGCCGCGCCGTGCGGTCGTTGAGCAGCGGATCCTGCGAATCCACCGGATTGCTGCTGTACCAGCGTCGCCCGCCCCAGACCGAAACCAGGCACAGCGCAGAGAACAACAGCAATTGCACCGGCAGCGGAACAGGAAGAATTAACGCGACCAGCCCCGTCACGGCCGCCGCCAGCGCCACCCAGATGAGGAATACGCCGGGCAGCAGCACTTCCCCCACGCCCAATAGCGCGGCGAAGACCAGCCAACCCCAATGGTCGTCCAGCAGGCTGAGCCATTCCATCAGCCTTGCCCCTGTCCGAAGGGAGCGCGCCGGGGCGGGCCAGGGGGCGGTGTCTCGCCGCCCAGTGCGTCCTTCGCCAACGCGCCGATGCCGCCCAGCGTGCCGATCAACTGGGTCGCCTCGACCGGGAAGAGAATGGTCTTGGCATTGGGGGAGGTGGCGAACTGGCTGACCGCCTCGACATATTTCTGCGCGACGAAATAGTTGATCGCCTGCGCATTGCCGGATGCGATGGCTTCGGAGACCATCTGCGTCGCCTTGGCTTCGGCCTCCGCCTCGCGCTCGCGGGCTTCGGCGTCGCGGAAGGCGGCTTCGCGGCGGCCTTCCGCTTCCAGGATCTGGCTCTGCTTCTGTCCTTCGGCCTTCAGGATTTCCGAGGCGCGCAGGCCTTCCGATTCCAGGATGAGGGCGCGCTTCTCGCGCTCGGCCTTCATCTGGCGGCCCATGGCGTTGACGATATCGGCGGGGGGGCGGATGTCCTTGAGTTCGACGCGGGTGATCTTGATGCCCCAGGCATTGGTGGCATGATCGACCACCGAAAGCAGCCGCGCATTGATCTCGTCGCGCTTGGACAGGGTTTCGTCGAGGTCCATCGACCCCATCACCGTGCGCAGGTTGGTGGTGGCGAGCTGCATGATCGCGACATAAAGTTCCGACACTTCATAGGCCGCCTTGGCCGCGTCCAGCACCTGGAAGAACACGACGCCGTCGACCGAGACCATGGCATTGTCCTTGGTGATGATTTCCTGCCCCGGAATGTCGACCACTTGTTCCATCATGTTGATCTTCCGCCCCACGGCATAGAAGAAGGCGGGGTAGAAATTGAGGCCGGGGCGCGCGACTTCGGTGAAGCGGCCGAACCGTTCTATGGTATATTGATAGCCCTGGCGCACCACCTTGACGCTCACCGCCAGATAGAAGAGCACCAGAAATGTCACCGTCAGCGCGAATGTCGTCAACATGGCTGTACTCCCCCGGAATCTGCTTGGACTATGACGTGAAATCATGAATGGGAAAAGGCAAAGCGATAGGAGTTTCATCATGTTGTTGCGCCATGCCCGATCCTTGCTGTTCCTGCCTGCATCGAACGCCCGCGCCATCGCCAAGGCGCGGACCCTGCCGTGCGACCTGGTGATCCTCGACCTCGAGGACGCGGTGCCGGACGACCGCAAGGACGAGGCGCTGGCCCATGCGGTCGATGCCGTGGCGGAGGGATTTGGCGGACGTCTGGTCGCGGTGCGCATCAATATCGAGGGCACGCCCTGGCATGGGCGGGAAATGGTGGCGGTAAAGGGGTCTGCCGCTGATTATGTGGTGTTGCCCAAGGCCGAAAATCCCAAACAGGTGAAGGATGTGTTCAGCGTCTGCCAGAAACCGGTGATCGCGATGATCGAAAGCGCGGCGGGCGTGATGGCGGCGCCCGCGATCGCGGCGGTGGAAGGCTGCGCCGCGCTGTTCATGGGGAATAATGACCTACGGCAGGATCTGGGCATCCCGCCGTCGGTCGGGCGCGAGGGGCTGGCGCTGTCCCTGCAATCGGTCATCCTCGCGGCGCGGGCGGCGGGGATCGCGGTGTTCGACGGTGTGTTCAACCGGCTGGATGACGAGGCCGGGTTCGAGGCCGAATGCGCTGCTGGCCATGGGCTGGGCTTCGACGGCAAGACGCTGATCCACCCCAGCCAGGTGCCGGTCGCCAATCAGGTGTTCGGCCCCGACCCGCAGGCCGTGGCGGATGCGCGCCGGTTGATCGAGGCGGTGACGGGCGGCGCGGAGCGCTTCGAGGGGCGCATGGTCGAAGGCATGCATGTCGCGGAAGCCAAGGCGCTTATCGCCAGAGCGGAAGCCGTGGGGGAATAGGGCAAGCACGCTGTAGATTCCGCGATTTCCCGTTCCGGCACAATTTTCCGCCTCGGCGCTGTGGCGAGAGAAGGGGTGGCTCCCCGGTAAGTGAAGAGAAAGGCGGGGAGTTTTTGCAGTCGTTTCGGCTGCGTCTTTTTTGCAACTGTCAAGTGAATAAACATGGCAATTTCATGGCAAAATGTTAATATTTCCTTTGCGGGGTCTGGGTGAGTCTGCGAGGTCCATCATGTCTAGATTGCGGATGGCGGTGGGAGCCGCCTGCTGTTTTGGCGCGCTCTTTTTCGGCGGGGTTGCCGCGGCAGGGGAGTCGCAATGTTGGCAGCCTTATGAAGTAGAGGCGGCACGCGTCCGAGATCTACAAATCATGCTGATGCTCGGTGCACTGAAATGCCGGGCGACCAACAGCGAGATACAAACAAAATATGATCAATTTTATGCAAAATCGGGAGGTCTCGATAAATATAATAACGCGTTGAAGCTGCGTTTCATGCGGGAAAATGGGATTTCCGGTGGGCAGGACGCGTATAATGACTTTCTGACGAGGCTGGCCAATAGTCATGGCGATATGCAGTCGGCGAGCTTCTGCCAGATGGCGGATACGCTGCTGGGATTGGCGACCAACGCCAATGACAGTGAATTCGCCGTGCTCGCGCGGAATTTTTCGGAAAAACCCGCCGGGGTCGGCGATGTCTGCGCGATAACGGCGAGTGCGCCGGTCGTGGCGAAGGAAACGGTGGTGGCGAGCGATCCGCCCGCGGCCCCGGCTGTCGCAGCGGCGGCCGCACCTGCTGCTCCTCAGCAAGTGACGCCGGAATCGGCGGCAGCGGCGCTCGAAGCGGCGGCGGCGGCGCTTCAGACGGCGGCGGCATCGCTCAAGACGCAGCCTGCCGCGACAGCGGATGCGCCTGCGGACGGCAAGGTTGAGGCACAGCCGGCTGTCATGGCGTCGGCCAAGCCGGTAAGCTGAGACCGGCGGAAAGGGAACCGCGCCGTTGGGGAGCGCGGCACCGCCGGAATGTCCTTAGGTCGGATGCAGGCATCGCCCTCGGCTCGGTCGCAGTGGCGGCTCAGCCCCGCGGGTGCCGGGCGGTCAGCAGATAATTGATCGCCTTGTTCGCCGAAAGGGCGAAGCCGTAGCGCGGATCGAAGCTGAGACCGGTGACGTCGGTGACTTCCAACCCGGCTCCCTCCAGCAGGCCGGTGAGTTCCTCCGGATTGAGGAATTTGTGCCAGTCATGCGTGCCCTGGGGGATGCCGCCGATGCTTTCGCCGATGGTGATCATGGCCAGGCGCGACAGCGGCGTGCGGTTCGGCGTCGACATGACCAGCAGCCCGTCCCGTGCTAGCTTGCCCGCCAGTGCGGCGACGAAGGCGGCGGGGTCGGCGACATGCTCGATCACTTCCATCGAGGTGACGAGATCGAATCCCTCCGCCTCCAGCGCTTCAACCGGCGTTGCGCGATAGTCGATGGCAAGACCCTGGCCCTGTGCATGGGCGCGGGCGACGGCGATATTTTCCTCCGCGGCGTCCAGCGCCGTGACGGCCGCGCCCAAGCGCGCCAGCGGCTCGGCCAGCAGCCCCGCGCCACAGCCGACATCGATGGCCCGCTTGCCCTCCAACGGCCGGAATCCGCCATTTCCCTGAGGCCAATGATGATCGATGGCGTTGCGGATATAGTGCAGCCGGACCGGGTTCAGCTTGTGCAGCATCGCGCTCGATCCACGCGGGTCCCACCAGTCGGCCGCCATCGTCCCGAAATGCGCGGCCTCACGGGGGTCGATGGTGGTGGGTTTGCTTGCCATATTCAATTCCGCTGCTAAGAGAGGCGCCGTTTTCGTACCTACGGGACATTTTCTTTCTTACAACCAGGCAGGCTCGACAAGCAAATGGCGCGCATCGTGATGAAATTCGGCGGCACCTCCATGGCGGGGATGGAGCGAATTCGCAACGTGGCCGCGCGCGTCAAACATGTCGTCGAGCAGGGCCATGAAGTCGCCGTCGTCGTGTCCGCCATGGCGGGCGAGACGGACCGGCTGGTCGGTTTCTGCAAGGAAGCCTCCGCGCTCTACGATCCGGCGGAATATGATGTGGTCGTCGCCAGCGGTGAGCAGGTGACGAGCGGCCTGCTCGCCATGACGCTGAAGGCGATGGGCGTCGATGCGCGCAGCTGGCTCGGCTGGCAGCTCCCCATCCGCACCAACGAGGCCCACGCCAAGGCGCGCATTGGGGAGATCGATACGATCGACCTGCTCGCTTCCATGCGATCGGGCACGGTCGCGGTCATTCCCGGCTTCCAGGGCATGATGGAGGACGGCCGCATCTCGACGCTGGGCCGTGGCGGCTCGGATACGTCGGCGGTGGCCGTGGCGGCGGCGCTGAAGGCCGATCGCTGCGACATCTACACCGACGTCGACGGCGTCTACACCACCGATCCCCGCATCGTGGCGCGGGCGCGCAAACTCGACCTCGTCACCTATGAGGAAATGCTGGAACTGGCCTCGGTCGGGGCCAAGGTGCTCCAGACCCGCTCGGTCGGCCTCGCCATGAAGGAAGGCGTGGTCGTGCAGGTGCTTTCCTCCTTCGATGATCCCACCCAGGACGACCTCCCCGGCACGCTGATCGTCAGCGAGGAGGAACTGGAAGCCAAGCTCAAGGAAGACAAGATGGAACGTCAGCTCATCACCGGCATCGCCCATGACAAGAATGAGGCGAAGATCACCCTGACCCGCGTGCCGGATCGTCCGGGTGCCGTGGCGCACATCTTCGGGCCGCTGGCCGATGCCGCGATCAACGTCGACATGATCATCCAGAATGTCGGTCGCGACAAGGGCGAGACGGACGTGACCTTCACCGTGCCGGGCGCGGACCTCGCCCGCGCGCTGGACGTGCTGGAAAGTCAGAAGGACGTCATCGGCTTCAACCGCGTGATCCCGGATACGAAGGTCGCGAAGGTGTCGGTTGTCGGCGTCGGCATGAAGAGTCATGCGGGCGTGGCATCGGCCATGTTCAAGGCGCTGGCCGATCGCGGGATCAACATCCTCGCCATCTCGACCAGCGAGATCAAGGTCAGTGTCCTGATCGACGAGGATGAAACCGAACTGGCGGTGCGTGTCCTGCACACGGCCTATGGCCTCGACGCGCCGGTGGCTTGACCGCCAGCTTTCTCCCGGTCAGGGAAGATAATGACGGAAGGGTGGTCTTTCGGATTGCCCGTCAATGCCCCCTCCCTGCGCGGGAGGGGCTTTTGATTCGATGGAACGGACTATGACGAACGCCAAACTCGCTTCCCTGATGGCTCGCGGCACCGAATTTCTCGGCTGCGAGGTCGCGATCATGTGCGGCGCGATGAGCTGGGTTTCGGAACGTAACCTGGTGGCAGCGATCTCCAATGCGGGCGGCTTCGGCGTGATCGCCTGCGGCGCCATGACGCCTGAACTGCTGGACAAGGAGATCGCGGCGACGAAGGCGCTGACGTCCAAGCCCTTCGGCGTCAATCTGATCACCATGCACCCGCAATTGTTCGATCTGATCGATGTGTGCGCCAGGCATGAGGTCGGCCATGTCGTGCTCGCTGGCGGCCTGCCGCCCAAGGGCAGCATAGAGGCGATCAAGGCGCCTCGGGTTGGAGGGGGGGGCGCGAAGCTGATCTGCTTCGCTCCGGCCCTGGCGCTGGCGAAGAAGCTGGTGCGCTCGGGCGTGGACGCGCTGGTGGTCGAGGGCATGGAGGCGGGCGGCCATATCGGTCCCGTGGCGACCAGCGTGCTGGCGCAGGAAATCCTGCCCGAAATGGCATCGCAGGTGCCGGTGTTCGTCGCGGGCGGGATCGGGCGCGGCGAGGCGATCGCGGCCTATCTGGAAATGGGCGCGGCAGGCGTGCAGTTGGGCACCCGCTTCGCCTGCGCGACCGAGAGCATCGCCCATCCCAATTTCAAGAAGAGCTTTTTTCGCGCTTCGGCCCGCGATGCGATTGCCAGCGTGCAGATCGACCCGCGTCTGCCGGTCATCCCCGTGCGTGCGCTCAAGAATGCCGGAACCGAAGCCTTCACCGCCAAGCAGCGCGAGGTCGCCAATCTTCTCGACAGCGGCGCGGTCGACATGGGCGAGGCGCAGCTCCAGATCGAACATTATTGGGCGGGCGCGCTGCGCCGCGCGGTGATCGACGGCGATGTCGAAGGCGGTTCGCTGATGGCCGGCCAGTCGGTCGGCATGGTGTCGAAGGAGGAACCGGTGGCCGACATCATCGCCCAGTTGATGGACGAAGCCGCCGTGGCGCTGGAACGGCGCGGCTGAACGCGACGAAGCGAATCCTTCGCCGGACGGATCGAGCGGTGGCTTAGTCGTCAGGAACGCATGGCTTTGCCATGAGTTTGCTCTGTCCGGATCATGAACAAAGGATTTGAGGGTGCCGTCGCGTACCGGCGTTCGTCGCAATTACAGAATCGCATCGATAGCAGTGCTGGCGTTGATCGCAGGGTGTTCGACGCCCGCGAAGAAAGCGCCGCCCACGCCGCCGCCGCCGGTCGTGCCGACGATCAAGCCCTTGCCGCCGATGGGCGCAGTGGAGGAAATGAGCATCCCCGAAGTCGGCGATGACGGCGAATATCTGACGCCCAATCGCGGTGTGACCGCCAATACCGCGCTGTGGCATGTGCGGATGGCGCTGAATGTGGCGGCGCTTTCCTGCCATGGCGTCCATGAACCTGCACGCATTCAGTATAACCAGATATTGCATGTGCATGAGGCGGCGTTGCGGGAGGCCAATGCGGCGGTCGACCGCAATTATCTGGCTGCGTACGGCACCGGCGGCCTCAAGGCGAGGGAGTTGCTGAACACCGTCGTCTATAATTTCTTCGCCCTGCCGCCGGTCACCAAAAGCTTCTGCCCCGTGGCGATCGAGGTTGGCGCGAAAATCCTGGCCATGCCTTCCAGCCAGTTGCTGGCCTATGCCCCCGAAGCGCTGACCGCGCTGGAGAAGCCGTTCCAGGATTTCTACCAGGCCTATGCCGATTATCTGCGGCGTCTGGCGGAGTGGCAATCGCGCTTCGGCGGGACGGTGACCGTGGTGGTGTCGCCCACGCCCCTGCCGCCGCCGCCCATGGCGCCCAGGGAAGTGACTCCGGGCTTTACGCCCAATGGCGCTCCGATGACGCCTCCGTCGGCCATGATGCCGGGCGCGCCGGTGCGGGTCGAGGTGCCGACCTTTCCGTTGACGCCGATGCGCGAGACATTTGTTCCGGTAAAATAGCGCGCCGTTATGTGTTGCCGCGCGTATCGAAGCGGTGGCGCGATTCCTCCACCGCCTCGAGATTGCGCTCCGCTCAGACCCAGACACCGCAAAAGGCGGCGCTCCACAACTGGTCGCTGTCGATGCGGCACCAGCTCAAGGACACCCATGTCGAGGTGATCGAACGGGCTCCTCCGGGTGTGCAGACCGACCTGATGCCCGGCCAAACCGACAATCCGCAGATGATGCCGCTGGACGAGTATATTGCCGAGGTCATGGGGCTGCTGCGGCAGGAACCGGCGCTGGAGGAAATCTGCGTCGAGCGGGTGAAGTTCCTGCGCGAAGCGGAGCAACGCGGGGCGTTCGCGCAGGTGTTCGGGATGTTGAACGAGGCGCATTGAGCGGGGATTAGGTCCTCCCTGTCGAGCGATGGGGAGGATTTGCGCCGTCCTTCGCTTGCGAAGGCGAAACCAACCCTCTACCCCATCTTGCAAGCGAGGCCACGTCCTCCTCCGCATGGCGGGTACAAGTCCGGGACGGCCCGGCTCTCTTGCAAAGGAGGGCCGTCCCATGGCCTGGGTCTATCTCATCATTGCCGGTCTGCTCGAAATCGTCTGGGCTTTTGCGATGAAGCAGTCGCAGGGCTTTTCGCGGCTGATGCCGACCGCGGTGACGTTGGGCGCGATGATCGGCAGTTTCGCCCTGCTGTCCCTGTCGATGAAAAGCCTGCCGCTCGGCACCGCCTATACGATCTGGACCGGGATCGGCGCGGTCGGCGCGTTTCTGGTCGGGATCGCTTTCCTCGGGGAGGCGGCGACGGCCATGCGCCTGCTGGCCGCGATGATGATCCTGGGCGGACTGGTGCTCATGAAGCTGGCATGACGGTCGAAGGCGCCTTCGGGGGCAGGGGGAAGAGGCGGACGAATCGCCCTGCCAGCCTCCTGTCCCCCTCCACCTCCAGCGCACCCGCGACATCCTCGAACGGCATGCCGCCATAAACGACGGCCGCGAATGCATTCTGGTCGCCGGAAAATATCACGTCGGCACCCGCTGCCCGGCCGCGGTCCGCGGTGAAGTCGCCGTCCTTCAGGACGAGGCGGAACTCCTCTTCCCCGAAGCGCAGGCCGATGGTGGCGTCCATATCGCCGATGCGGCTGTGGTCGATCATCGTACGCATCGACAGGATCACCGACACGTTGCTCATCGGCATGCCCGGCCGCATCGTGGGCGAGCGGCAGGCCCAGCGGCCCAGCACCTTGAACAATATCTCCGACTCGCGACCCCATTCCGTCAGTTCGTAGATCTGGCTGGCGGCCGGGGGGGGCAGGCGGCGGCGGATGAGGATGCTGGCAGCCTCCAGCTCCTCCAGCCTTTGTGTCAGCACATTGGCGCTGATTCCGGGCAGGCTGGCGCGCAGATCGGTGAAACGCTTGGGCCCCAGCATCAATTCCCGCATGATCGGCATGGCCCAGCGATCCCCGACCAGATCCAGCGCATGGGCCGTCGCGCAGCCGTCCTGATACACTCTTTTTTTCACTTGCCTGCGTCTCTGGTTATCTTTTCTAACTTAAATGTTGTTAAAAATAATCCACCAGTCCATAAGTTTCAAGCCGATGAGTCGTGCAAGAGAATCGCGACCAGACAATCCAGAGGAGATGTGTGATGTCGAATGCCTCCGCTCCGAAGATGATTTTCGTGAACCTGCCGGTGAAGGATCTGTCCGCCTCGATCGCCTTTTACGAGGCAGTGGGTGCGGTCGCGAACAAGGATTTTGCGGATGACAGCGCCCAGATGCTGAGCTTTTCCGACAGCATCCATGTCATGTTGCTGACCCATGAGCGGTTCACCAGTTTTACGCCGCGCAGGATTCCCGACGCGCATGAAACCGCGCAGGTGCTGCTGGCGTTGAGCGAGGTGAATCGCGAGCAGGTCGATGTCACGACCGGAAAGGCGCTGGCGGCGGGCGGGACGGAGCCCAATCCGCAACAGGACCATGGCTTCATGTACGGCCGCAGCTTTGCCGATCTGGACGGCCATATCTGGGAAGTGACATGGATGGACCTCGAAGCGGCGCTGGCGGCGAACAAGGAAGCCACCGCCTGATCGTAATGCGGGCGCAGAGGAGAGATGCCATGAGCTATATGGACGGTTTCGTGATCCCGGTGCCCAAGGGCAACAAGGAGAAATATAGGGAAATCGCGGCCTTTGCCGCGCCGATCTTCATCGAATATGGTGCGCTGCGGATCGTGGAATGTTGGGCGAACGACATCAAGCCCGGCAAGGTCAACGACTTCCGCACCGCGGTCATTGCGGAGGAGGATGAGGACGTCGTCTTTTCCTGGATCGAATGGCCGGACAAGGCGACGCGCGATGCGGGCGCGGAGAAGGTGATGGCCGATCCCCGGATGCAGCCGAAGGAAGGGGAAGACATGCCCTTTTCCGGCGCGCGGCTGATCTATGGCGGCTTTGAAGTGTTGCTCGACGCGAAGGCCTGAACGGGAGAGGTGAGATGACCGATCTGAACGGCAAATTCTTCTGGTACGAACTGATGACCAGCGATCCGGCGGCGGCCTTGGCCTTTTATGGCGATGTGGTGGGCTGGACGGCGCAGGCCTTTGGCGGCGGCCATGACTATCAGGTGGTTTCCGGCAGCGCCGGACCCATGGGCGGGGTGATGGCGATCCCCGCGGAGGCAGCATCATGCGGCATGAAGCCCTGGTGGGGCGGCTATGTCGGATCGGCCGATGTGGATGCCGATGTGAAAAGGCTGGCGGAGGCCGGCGCCACTGTGAAACGGGCGCCGGAGGATATAGCGGGTGTCGGCCGCTTCGCGGTGATGAGCGACCCGGGCGGCGCGGTGTTCATGCTGCTCAAGGGCTCCAGTCCGGATGGGATGGATGCCCCGCCGCCGATGGCGGACGGTCATGTCGGCTGGCATGAACTGTACAGCGGCAATTTCGACGCCGACCTCGGCTTCTACACATCCCAGTTCGGATGGGGAAAGGGCGAGGCCATGGATATGGGCGAGATGGGCAGCTACCAACTCGTTTCGCAAAGCGGGGCCACGGATTTCCAGCAGATGAGCGGCGGCATCATGGCGTTGCCCAAGGAAATGCATCAGCCCCTCTGGCTCTTCTATTTCGTCGTGCCCGACATTGACGTGGCGACGGACAAGGTGCGGTCCGGCGGCGGAACGGTGCTGAACGGGCCGATGGAGGTGCCGGGCGGGGCCTGGATCATCCAGGCTACCGATCCGCAGGGGGCGATGTTCGCCCTGGTCGGCATGCGGGCGCCGGAACTGACATAAGGAGAGAAGCCATGTCGAAGATTTCACCCTGCCTGTGGTTCAATGGGCAGGCGGAGGAAGCGGCGCGCTTCTATGTCTCGGTCCTGGGCGGATCGGTGGATTTCGTCAGCCATTATCCGGATGATCAGCCGACGCCCGGCCCGTTCAAGGGGGGCGAAGTGCTGATGGTCGAATTCACGCTGGCCGGGGAAAGCTATCAGGCGCTGAACGGCGGTCCGGAATTCGGTTTTACCGAAGCGGTGTCGCTGTCGGTTTCGTGCAAGGATCAGGCGGAGGTGGATCGGGTCTATGACGCGCTCACCGCCGACGGCGGATCGCCGGGGCCATGCGGCTGGATCAAGGACAGATATGGCCTGTCCTGGCAGATCGTGCCGCGGGAGATCATGGACCTCTACAAGAGCGGCAACGGGCCGGGCATCCAGCGGATGATGGCGGTGATGATGACCATGCAGAAGCTGGATGCAGCCCGGATGAAGGCCGCTTTCGAAGGGGAAAGCGTATGAGCGCGGCTGAATTCGAACTCTCGGTGACATGCCATATCGCCGCGCCGCGGGAGATCGTGTGGAAGGTCTGGACCGACCTCAAGGACGAATGGTTCTGCCCCAGGCCGTGGCGGGCCGAGGTGATCGAGGAGGATTTGCGGCCCGGCGGGCGCAGCGCCGTCCGGATGCTTGGCCCCGATGGCGAGGATACAGGGCCGATGGAGGGCATTATCCTGGAGGTGGTGCCCCAGGAAAAGGTGGTGACGACCGATGCCTATGCTTCGGGCTGGATTCCGCAGATGCCCTTCATGACCGCGATCTGGCACTTTGCCGAGGAGGGCGAGGGGACGCGCTTCACCGCGACGGCACGCCATTGGGATGCGCGGGCGCTGGAGAAGCACAAGGAAATGGGATTCCATCCTGGCTGGGACCAGATGGCCGAGCAGTTCAAGGCGCTTTGCGAGACTTCGGCCGCGAGCGCATGAAGAAAGGGCGCCCGGATCGCACCGGGCGCCCTTCACCGGGCCCTCTGGGAGGGTTCAGGCCTTGGTGACCTTTTCCACGGCGGAACGGAATTTCGCCATGTCGTCCGCCGAGCCGACGGTGACGCGCGATACCGTCGGCCAGATCGGCCAGTTGCGGCCGATCTGCACCTTTTCCGGGGTAGCGAGAAGCGCCGTCTGGACTTCCTTGGCGGGCTTTTTCCAATCCACCATGAACATGTTCGCCTGGCTGCCGGGCTGGACCATCAGGCCCTTCTTGTTGAGCCAGGCGATCGTTTCCTCGCGGTTGGCGATCATCTCCGCGCGGCGGGCCTTGATCAGGCCGGCTTCGGGATAGACGGCATTGCCGCAGGCCATGGCGGTGATCGACAGGCCGCCGGCGGTCGGGCCGAACAGGCCGATCCGCTTCTGCACTTCCGGGTCCGCGAAGGTCAGGCCCAGGCGAACGCCCGCCATGCCGAACAGCTTCGAGAAGGTCCGCATGACGATCAGGTCCTTGCGGCCCGCTACCAGCTTCGCCGCGCTCGGCGCTTCGGAGAAGTGAATATAGGCCTCGTCGACCAGCAGCACCGAATCCTTGGGCTTGTTGGCGAGCAGCCATTCGATGTCGGCCAGCGGCGTAACGGTGCCGGTCGGATTGTTGGGCGTGCAGATATAATAGAGGCCCGCATTGGGATTGGCGGCCAGCATGGCCTTGACGTCATGGCCCTTGCCGATGGCCTGGGGCGCCTTGGCAATGGGCGCGTTCATATAGTCGGCGGTACGCCAGGCGGATTCGAAGGTCGGATCGGCGGTGACCAGACCCTTGGTCGGCGAGCAGAAGGCCGCGACCGTGCTGACCAGCGGGCCGCCGGAACCGGGCCACAGCATGACGTGCGATTCAGGGATGCCCTCCACCTTGGCGATGGTCGCGACCAGATCGCCCTTGTAATTGTCGGGGTCATACCAGTTGCCGAGCGCGGCGGCCCTCGCGGCGGCCTGAACGCCGGGTTCGAAGGGGCCGGTCCAGCATTCGTTGGAACCGATGCGCACTGCGCCCTTGATCCCGCGCGCGGCCTGCTGCTGCGCGAAAGCGGGCTGGATCAGCAATGAATTGGCGGCGGCGCCGGCGGCCATCAGCGCGGACAGCTTGCCGATCGTGCGGCGTGAATAACCCCGTTCGAGCAGGTCTTCGCGGGCGTCCTTTTCCAACATCATGGTCATGTCGTCTGTTCCCCTTGTTGTTCCAAAACTGCGCCTATTCCGAAGGGGGAAACGAAAGGGGCGGCACATTTCCACAATGCGCCGCCCCGGAAATTTTGAATTTTATGCGTGGGTTCGGGCTCAGGCCTTCCAGACCTTGTCGACGGCATCGCAGAAAGCCTTCATCTCCTCCGCCGAACCGACCGATATGCGCGAGACATTGGGCCAGATCGGCCAGTTGCGGCCGATCTGCACCTTTTCCGCGAGGATCGCGGCCTGCATGTCCTTGGCGGGCTTGCCCCAATCGACCATGAACATATTGGCCTGGCTGCCGGGAATGACCTTGATACCCTTCTTCTTGAGATGGGTGATCGCCATTTCGCGGGCGGCGACCATTTCGGCGCGGCGCTGCTTGATGAGGTCGGCCTGTGCCACCGACACCGTGCCGCAGGCGACCGCGGTCATCGGCAGCATCGCCGTCACCTGTCCGCCGTCATAGCGCATCATCTTTTCCATGATAGCGGGGCTGGAGAAGGTGAGGCCCAGGCGCATGCCCGCCATGCCGAACAGCTTGGAGAAGGTGCGCAGGATCAGCACGTCGTCACGGGTCGCCGCCATCTTCGCGGCATTGGGGCCGTCGAACCAGTGGATATAGGCTTCGTCGACGACCAGGATCGCGTCCTTGGGCTTGTTGTCGGCCAGCCACTGGATATCGGCCAGCGGCGTCATCGTGCCGGTCGGGTTGTTGGGCGAGCAGATATAATAGACCCCCGCATTGGGATCGGCCGCCAGCATCGCCTTCACGTCATGGGCGTAATCCTTGGTGAGCGGCACCTTCGTCACCTTGGCGCCCAGCCAGTCGCCGGTGCGCCAGATCGCTTCATAGGCCGGGTTGCCGGTCACGATGCCGCGCGTGGGCGAGGCATAGGCAACGGCGACGCGGCTCAGCGGGTCGCTGGAGCCCGGCCAGGCGGTGATGCGGTCTGCCGGGATGCCCTCCGCGGCGGCGACGGCGGCGAACAGCTTGGCATGCTCGTCATTGGGTTCGTAGCGATTGCCTTCCTGCACCAGCTTGAAGGCGGCTTCGGCGGCGATCGGGAAGGGACCGGTCCAGCATTCGTTGGCGCCGATGCGCACCGCGCCTTCGACAGGCTTGGCGGCCTGTTGCGCGGTGGCGCCGACGGCGCGCATCGCGACGGCGCCCGCGCCCAGCAGGGCGGCGACCTTGCCCATCTGGCGGCGGGAATAGCCGCGGTCGATCAAATCCTGTTCGAAGGCTTGGGTGTCGATTTCTGCCATATGCTCGTCTCCCTGACTCGCTGACTTAAGAGATTTTACGGCTGTAGACGAAACTAGGCTCCATTTCCGCCATGTCCATGCAGGGAAAATCCGCCGCAACCGCGCATATTCGCCTTGGAAAGCGGGCGTGCGATCTGTTAGCGCTCATATCATGCCCAGTACGCCCGCCGCCGCCGCCCGACAGATCCTCATCCGTTTGCAGGAAGTCATGGCCGCGCGCACCAGCGCACAAGCGAAGCTCAACAAGGTGGTCGAGATCATCGGCGAGTCCCTGTCGAGCGAGGTCTGCTCCATCTATCTGGTGCGCGAGGGGTTGCTGGAGCTGTTCGCGACCCGGGGTTTGAAACAGGAAGCCGTCCACGTCACCCGCATGGCGATGGGCGAAGGGCTGGTCGGCATGATCGCCACCAATGTCGAGACGCTGAACCTTGATGAAGCGGCCTCTCACCCCGACTACAGCTATCGGCCCGAAACGGGTGAGGAACTGTTCCACAGCTTTGCCGGCGTGCCGATCGTGCGGCGGGAACGGGCGATCGGCGTGCTCTGCGTCCAGCATGTCGAACCCCGCCGCTATGAGGAAGTGGAGATCGAGGCGCTTCAGACCGTGGCGATGGTGCTGTCGGAACTGATCGCCAATGCCGAACTGGCCGATGACGGGCCGCTCGACGCGCGGGTGCAGGATACCGGCACGGCGATCCTGCATGGACTGCAACTCGTCATGGGCATGGCGCGCGGCCATGCGGTGTTCCACCAGCCGCGTGTCCATATCGAACATACCGTCGCCGAGGATACGGAGGCCGAGCGCCAGCGCGTCATTTCCGCCTTCACCAAGATGCGCGAACAGATCGACCGGATGACCGGCACGGCCGAGTTCGGCACCGAGGGCGAGCATCAGGAGGTTTTGGAAACCTACAAGATGTTCGCCTATGACGAGGGCTGGATCAGGCGGATCAACGAGGCGATCGACAGCGGTCTCACCGCAGAGGCGGCGATCGAGCGCGTGCAGCAGCGCACCCGCATGCGGATGCGCCAGATCGACGATCCGCTGCTCCAGGACCGGATGCACGACCTGGAGGATATGGCGAACCGGCTGCTGCGCATCGTGTCGGGGCAGTTGGGGACGGCGGCGCAACTCGGCTTGCGCCAGGATGCGATCCTGATCGCGCGCAATCTGGGACCGGCAGAGCTGCTCGAATATGACCGGCGACGGTTGAAGGGCGTCATCCTGGAGGAAGGATCGCTTACCGCCCATGTCACCATCGTCGCGCGGGCGATGGGGGTGCCGGTGCTGGGCCGCGTGCGCGACATCCGCCATCAGGTGAATGAGGGCGACCTCATCCTGATGGACGTCGCCGATAATAATCTGCTGATCCGCCCGACGCCCGATATGGAGGAGGCGTTCGAGAACAAGCTGCATGTGACGCAGAAGCGCCGGGCCGAATTCGCGGCGATGCGCGACCTGCCCTCCGTCACGACCGACGGGCAGCGGATCGAATTGATGGTGAATGCCGGCCTGCGCGAGGATGCGCAGGCGCTGGATATCGTCGGCGCCGACGGCATCGGCCTGTTCCGCACCGAGTTCCAGTTCCTGGTTTCCGCCACACTGCCGCAGCGGGAGAAGCAGCAGCGTCTCTATCGCGACGTGCTGGATGCGGCGGGCGACCGGCCGGTGATCTTCCGCACCGTCGACATCGGCGGCGACAAGGCGCTGCCCTACATGTCGCGCGACGATGAGGAGGAGCTGGAGGACAATCCCGCCATGGGTTGGCGCGCCTTGCGGCTGGCGCTGGACCGGGATGGCCTCATGAAGGCGCAGGCCCGCGCATTGCTGGAGGCGGCGGCGGGCAAGGTGCTGCACGTCATGTTCCCGATGGTGTCGGAACCGTGGGAATATGAGCAGGCCAGGGCGCTGGTCGAACATCAGCGCGAATGGCTGGTGGCGCAGAAGAAGAAGCTGCCGGTGGCGATCCGCTATGGCGCGATGCTGGAGGTGCCGGCGCTGGCCGAGGTGCTGGACCTGCTGCTGCCCAAGCTCGACTTCCTGTCGATCGGCACCAACGACCTGACCCAGTTCCTGTTCGCCGCCGACCGCGCCCATCCCAAGCTGGCGGAGCGCTACGACTGGCTGAGCATCGCCATATTGCGCTTCCTCGACCGTGTGGTGCGCACGTGCGAGGCCTATGAGGTGCCGGTTGGCGTCTGCGGCGAAATGGGCGGGCGGACGCTGGAGGCGATGGCCCTGATCGGCCTGGGTGTGCGACGGTTGTCGATCACCCCGGCTTCGGTCGGGCCGGTCAAGGCGATGATCCGGGCGATCGACGTGGCGGAATTGCGCGCATTGATGCGCGACCTGCTGGACAAGGGGGTCGTGGATATGCGTGCGGCACTGACCGATTGGGCGGATGAACGGGGTATCGAATTGAATTAACGGGATTGTGGCGGCCTTTTCCGTTCGACCGGGCCGCAAGCGGCGTTGACAATCCCCGTCTCGGAATGAGACACGGAGCAGCATGGCAGAAGAAGTTGAACAGGAACCCGGCGTCGCGGCGCCGGAACGGCCAGGCACTCCCGGCGCGCGCCTGCGCGCCGCGCGGGAGGCGCAAGGCCTGTCGATACAGGATGTCGCGACCCGCACCCGCATCGCCCAGCGGCAGTTGGAGGCGATCGAGCGGGACGATTATGCCGCTCTGCCCGGCATTCCCTATGCGGTCGGCTTCGCCCGCGCCTATGCGCGCGCCATCGACGTGGACGAGGTGGCGATCGCAGCCGACGTGCGTAATGCCGTGCATAATTCGGATATGGGCGCGAACCGTTACGAGGCCTTCGAACCGGCCGATCCGGCGCGGGTGCCTTCGCGCATGCTGGCCTGGACGGCGGCGGCGATCGTCGTGATCCTGGTGGCGGGCTTCGCGGTGTGGCGCACGCAGGTCATGACGCCGCCCACGACCGAGGAAATCGCCGCGCAGCAGACCGCGCCAGCCCCCGCCGCGGCCAAGCCGGCCGCGGGCGCGCAGCCCGCCGCGCCGGTGGTCCAGACGGTCGTCTTCACCGCCAATGACGACGTATGGCTGCGCATCTATGACGAAACGGGCGAGCGGCTCAAGGACGGCCTCATGAAGAAGGGGGAAAGCTTCACCCTTCCCGCCAATGCGCGCAATCCGATGATCCTGACCGGGCGTCCGCAGGCACTGACGGTGACGGTGGGTGGCAAGCCGGTGGCTCCGCTGGGGGCGCCGGACCGCACCATATCCGACGTGCCGGTCAATGCGGAGGCCTTGTTGGCCCGCGCTGCTCCCGCCTCCCAGGTGACGGTGCCGGTTCCGCCTGCTGCACCGGCGCAGCCCGCACCGGCACCCGCCGTGCCCGCGCCCGTGCCCGTCGCGCCTGCCGCTAACGATTGAGGCGACAAGCAGGAGCGCTTCGGCGTCCGGCGGTCAATGTCGTGCTTTACCGCGCGAAATCTCGCCTTATGGTTAAGGATGAATATTTAGTCGGGGATGATCATGCGTAACGCCTTTCTTGCGGGCCCATTGGCGCTGGGCGCGCCTGTACTGCTCGCGCCTGTACTGCTCGCGTCGGCCTCACCGGTAGCGGCTCAGAATGTCAGCGTCGACGTGCGGGTGGATCGGCTCGAAAAGGAAATGCGCGCGGTGCAGCGCAAGGTGTTTCCGGCTGGCGCGCCGCTGGAGGCCGAGATCACCAGGCCCGCCGCGCCCGCGGTCGTGCCGGGTTCGCCCAGTTCGACGCCGGTGGCGGACCTGACAGCGCGGGTGAACGCGCTCGAATCGCAGCTTGCTTCGATCACCGGGCAGGTCGAGGAAAACGGCTTCAAGCTCAAGCAGTTGGAGGAGGCGTTCAACCGCTACAAGGCCGAGCAGGAAAGCCGGGCCGCGCCGGTGGTCGTGCCCCCCGCCACGCGTCCAGCCGATCCCGCGCCCGCCGCGACCCGGCCAAGCACGCCGAAGCCGGTCGCCGCGACGGGCGCGAGCGAGGACCGCAAGACCGCCGTCGCCGCGATCGAGCGGCCCTCGACCGGCAATGAAGCCGACGACGCCTACACCTACGGCTTCCGCCTGTGGGGCGCGAAATTCTATCCCGAGGCGCAGACGCAGCTCAAATCGACGGTCGACAAGTTCGGCACCTCTTCGGTGGCGAGCAAGGCGGCTAACCTGCTCGGCCGTGCCTATCTGGACGACGGCAAGCCGGCATTGGCCTCCGTTGCCTTCTATGAAAATTACCAGAAGCGGCCCAAGGGCGACCGTGCGGCCGACAGCCTCGCCTATCTGGGCGAAGCGCTGATCCAGCTCAAGAAACCCGCCGATGCCTGCAAGGTCTATGCGGAACTGGAGCAGGTCTATGGCGGCAGCCTGTCGGCCAGCCTGCGCGGCATGATGGACAAGGGCCGTGCCAGGGCGAAGTGCAGCGCCTGAAGGCCCCATGGCTGAAGGCGGCCTTGAAACGCACCTGAAGCAGGCGATCGGGGCGCTGGTGGGGGATACTGCCGACGCGCGTTTCGGCGTCGCGGTTTCGGGCGGACCGGACAGCATGGCCTTGCTGGACCTCATGGCCCGCCTTTTCGTCGGGCAGGTGGAGGCAGCGACGGTCGATCATGGCCTGCGCGCGGCGTCCGCTGCGGAGGCGGCGATGGTCGCCGACTGGTGCCGGGATGCCGGGATCGCCCATGCCACGCTGCACCCATCCGGCGCGGTGCGGGGCAATGTGCAAAGCTGGGCGCGGGCGCAGCGCTATGCCTTGCTGGAGGGCTGGCGGACCGAGCGCGGGCTGGACTGGCTGCTGACCGCGCATCATGCCGATGACCAGTTGGAAACGCTGCTGATGCGGCTCAACCGGGGCGCGGGTGTCGGCGGCCTGGCCGGGGTGCGGGCGCGGCAGGGCGTCGTGCTGCGGCCCTTATTGGCTCTGCGCAAGTCCGACCTGCTGGATCATGTGACGGAGAGGAGGCTGCCTTTTGCGGAAGATCCGTCAAACAGCGATCCGCGTTTCGATCGGGCTGCGCTGCGGACGGCTCTGGCTGGGGTAGACTGGATCGATGCGGAGGCGGTCGGTCGCAGCGCCACGGCGCTGGCGGAGGCCGAAGAGGCGCTCGGCTGGACGGTGGACGGGCTGGCGGCCCGCCATGTCCTGCCCGACGGCGAGGGATGGGTGTTGAACCGGACCGACCTGCCGCGCGAATTGTTGCGCCGTCTGGTGCTGCTGATGATGGATCGCCTGGTGCCAGAGGCCGCCACGCCGCGTGGTGAGGCTCTGGACCGGGCGATTGCCGCCGCCCGTGCGGGGGCGAAGATCAGCCTGGGACGCGTGGTGTTGAAGGGGGGGCCGTGTTGGACCATGCGGATCGCTCCCCCACGACGATGGCAATGACGGTCGTTACGGAAAAGTTCCACGGGCCACCGCGCGACTCCCACAATCCGTCGAATTGATAGGGCGCAATGACCTTTCCTTAACGCCTATGCTGGTTAATGAAGATGCAAGAGCGTGGGAATTTTCGATTCATGGTGGAATTCGCGGCACTGACTTATGGTCTGCTGGCCAGTGTCATCCTTTCGGCGGCGCAGCGTAACCGGCGGCTGGCACTGCCGCATCCGCCGATGTTGCTTTGCACGGGCTATCTGCTGTGCGGCCTTTCCGCGGGGATCGCGGTGATCCTGGCCTATATTGCCCTGTCGCAATTTGTCGGCGGGTAACGGCCGGCCTGCGGGCGACACATGCTTGCGATTTTGCCGCGGCATCCTATCTTGCCGGGTGAAAGAGAGTGGTGAATGAACGACGAGAAGGACCCGCAGGGTAATCCCTGGATCAAGAGCGCGATGATTTGGGCAGGGGTGATTGTCGCCCTTCTGCTGTTCGTGTCGATGTTCGACAGCCGCACGGCGTCGAGCGCCGGGACCGGCATCGCCTATTCCGAATTCCGCGCCAAGGTGCAGGAAGGACAGGTCAAGGACGTCGCCGTCGCCACCGACCGCATCACCGGCACGCTGTCGAGTGGGCAGAAATTCAGCACGGTTCCGGTGAACGATCCGGGCCTCACCGGCCTGCTGGACGACTATAATGTCAAATATTCCGGCCAGGCGGAGGAGCAGCCCAGCTTCTGGATGATCCTGATCTACCAGTCGCTGCCGTTCCTGCTGATTTTGGGCATCGCCTTCTTCGTGCTGCGCCAGATGCAGAAGGGCGGCGGCGCGGGCGGCGCCATGGGCTTCGGCAAGTCCAAGGCCAAGCTGCTGACCGAAAAACATGGCAAGGTGACGTTCGATGACGTTGCAGGCATCGACGAAGCACGCGAGGAATTGCAGGAAATCGTCGAATTCCTGAAGGACCCGAGCAAATTCGCGCGGCTGGGGGGCAAGATTCCCAAGGGCGCGCTGCTGGTCGGTTCGCCCGGTACGGGCAAGACGCTGCTGGCCCGCGCGATTGCGGGCGAGGCGGGCGTGCCCTTCTTCACCATTTCGGGTTCGGATTTCGTCGAGATGTTCGTCGGCGTCGGTGCGTCCCGTGTGCGCGACATGTTCGAGCAGGCGAAGAAGAATGCGCCCTGCATCGTCTTCATCGACGAAATCGACGCGGTCGGCCGCCATCGCGGCGCGGGCCTGGGCAATGGCAATGACGAGCGCGAGCAGACGCTGAACCAGCTGCTGGTCGAGATGGATGGTTTCGAGGCGAATGAAGGCATCATCATCGTCGCGGCGACCAACCGCCCCGACGTGCTGGACCCCGCGCTGCTGCGTCCGGGCCGTTTCGACCGCCAGGTCGTGGTGCCGCGCCCCGACATCGAGGGCCGCGAGAAGATTCTGGCCGTCCATATGAAGAAGGTGCCGTTGGCGCCCGACGTCAATCCGCGCACCATTGCGCGCGGCACGCCGGGCTTCTCGGGTGCTGATCTGGCGAACCTAGTCAACGAAGCGGCGCTGATGGCGGCCCGTCGTGGCAAGCGTCTGGTCGCCATGGACGAGTTCGAGGCGGCCAAGGACAAGGTCATGATGGGCAGCGAGCGCCGCTCCATGGTCATGACCGACGATGAGAAGAAGATGACCGCCTATCATGAGGCGGGTCATGCCATCGTCGCGGTTCATGAACCGGCGTCCGACCCGATCCACAAGGCGACGATCATCCCGCGCGGCCGTGCGCTGGGCATGGTGATGCGCCTGCCGGAGCGGGACAGCTACAGCTATCACCGCGACAAGATGCACGCGAACATGGCCGTCGCCATGGGCGGCCGCGTTGCCGAGGAGATCATCTTCGGTTACGACAAGGTGTCGTCGGGTGCGTCGGGCGATATCCAGTACGCCACCAAGCTGGCGCGCGACATGGTCACCCAATGGGGCATGTCGGACAAGCTGGGCCCGCTGCAATATGAAGAGCAGCAGGGTGAGACCTTCCTCGGTTATTCGCAGAGCCAGCGCGTCCATATGTCGGACGAGACGGCGAAGCTGATCGACAAGGAAATCCGTGGCTTGGTCGAGCAGGGCTATGCAAGGGCGCAGGAAGTGCTGAAGGGTCATGAGGATCAGCTGCACCTGCTCGCCAATGCGATGCTGGAATATGAGACGCTGAGTGGCGAGGAGATCAAGACGCTGCTCGACAAGGGTGAGATCACCCGCGACGACGGTACGACGATCAAGCCTTCGGTGATTCCGGCGGCGGGGTCTTCCATCCCGAAGACGCGGCGGCGCCAGGGGCCGTTCGGTGATCCGACGCCCGCCGGGGCCTGATATATTCGGGTTGACAGGGAAAAGGGGCGCTGCCGGGAGGTGGCGCCCTTCTTCGTCTATCGGGTGCGTGAGAGGCACGATTGCGACGGCAGCCTTGCTGCGATAGGGGCGGAGCATGGCCAAAGCTGACCGACTTGAACGCATGGATGTCCGCCGTCTGGAACTGGAGGCCGACTATCGCGCCGCGCTGCTGGAGGCGTTGCGGGTCACGGCTTCGGGTAAATGGGGTCTTTTCGATCATAATGGCGATCGTGCGGCCCGCGCGGCGACCGCGCCCGTCATCGCCCATCTGGCGGAAATCGGCGAAGCGATCGATGATCTGCGCGAACAGTTGATGATGGAGCCGTTCGCGTTGCAGCAGCAATTTCTCGCGGCACGCGGTCCGGTCAGCGCGCATGCCGTCGGCGAACCCAAACAGGCGCAGCTCTGGCTGGATCGACTGGCAAGCGAGAGCGACGGTTGAAGCGGAAAGGTCGGCCGGTGACGGACGCCTCATCCTGTGCTGCCGGGCAGATCCGACGCATCGCGCAATAAAATACCCCAAGGGGTCTGGTCGTTTTCCTGCTTAATGGTTACATGGGCCGCCACGAATCCCCAGCGGCCTGCCCCCGGCCCGCGCAGCAGAAAGTGGCTTTCACATGGATATCCGCCTCGGCCTCACCTTCGACGACGTGCTGTTGCAGCCCGCCGAATCCGATGTGTTGCCCAGCCAGGCGGACACCAGCACCCATGTGACCCGCGAGATCAAGCTCAACATCCCGATCCTCTCCTCCGCCATGGACACGGTGACGGAAGCCGACATGGCGATTGTCATGGCGCAACTGGGCGGGATCGGCGTGCTCCACCGCAACCTGTCGGTCGAGGAGCAGGCCGATGCGGTGCGCGCGGTCAAGCGTTTCGAAAGCGGCATGGTGGTCAATCCCATCACCATCACCCCCAATGCGACGCTGGCCGATGCCCAGATGCTGATGGCGCGCCACAAGATCAGCGGCATTCCGGTGGTCGAGGCGTCGGGCAAGCTGGTCGGCATCGTCACCAACCGGGACGTGCGCTTTGCCGAAAACCCCACCCAGCCGGTCAGCGAGCTGATGACGCATGACAATCTCGCCACCGTGAAGGCGGGCGTGGGCCAGGACGAGGCGATGCGGCTGCTGCACCAGCGCCGGATCGAAAAGCTGCTGGTGGTGGACGACCATTATCATTGCGTCGGCCTGATCACCGTCAAGGACATCGAAAAGGCCGTCACCTATCCGCAGGCGACCAAGGATGCCTCGGGCCGCCTGCGTGTCGCCGCCGCGTCGACCGTCGGCGACAAGGGGCTGGAGCGCAGCAAGGCACTGATCGACGCGGAATGCGACCTGATCGTCATCGACACCGCCCATGGCCACAGCAAGCAGGTGGCCGTCGCGGTCGAGGCGGTGAAGAAGCTGTCCAACCATGTCCAGGTGGTCGCCGGCAACGTCGCCACTGCCGAAGCGACCAAGGCGCTGATCGGCGCGGGCGCGGACTGCGTGAAGGTCGGCATCGGGCCGGGATCGATCTGCACCACCCGCGTCGTCGCGGGCGTCGGCGTGCCGCAGCTCACTGCCGTCATGGATTCGGCGGAAGAAGCCGCCAAGCAGGGGGTGCCGGTGATCGCGGACGGCGGCCTGCGCACTTCGGGCGACGTCGCCAAGGCGCTGGCGGCGGGTGCTGGTTGCGTCATGGTCGGATCGCTGCTGGCGGGCACGGCGGAAGCGCCGGGCGAAACCTTCCTCTATCAGGGCCGCGCCTATAAGAGCTATCGCGGCATGGGCAGCGTCGGCGCCATGGCGCGGGGTTCTGCGGACCGCTATTTCCAGGCGGACATCAAGGACCAGATGAAGCTGGTCCCCGAAGGCATTGAGGGCCAGGTCCCGTTCAAGGGTCCTGCCAAGGACGTCATCCACCAGTTGGTCGGCGGCGTGAAGGCGGCCATGGGCTATACCGGCAGCCGCACGATCAAGGACCTCCAGGAACGCGCCCGGTTCGTCCAGATCACCAATGCGGGTCTGTCGGAAAGCCATGTGCATGACGTCACGATCACCCGCGAGGCGCCCAATTATCCGACGCGCTGAAGCCTTGCGCGCGACGGTGGATACCGGTTTTTCGTACCATATGCTGCTGCGGCAAAACCGGGCTGCCGTCATATGACGCCTTCCGCGCGGGTGCAGGCCGCGATCGATTTGCTGGACGCCATCATCGCCTCCGCGCGGGACGGCGGACCGGCGGCGGATACACTGATCGCCCGCTATTTCAAGGAACGCCGCTATGCCGGGTCGCGCGACCGGCGGGCGGTGCGCGACCATGTCTATGACGCGGTGCGCCGGGTGGCGGAGCGGCCCGTCGACGGACGCGCGGCCATGGTGGGGCTGGCGAGCGAACGGCCCGAACTGGCTGCCTTGTTCGATGGGTCCACCCATGCGCCTGCGCCGATCGCGATCGCGGAGACGGGAGCCCCGCCGGGTATCGTGCCGGCCTGGATCGAACCGTTGCTGGCCGCGCCGGTGGAGCGGAATGCGCTTCTCGGCCGGGCGCCGGTCGATCTGCGCGTCAACCGGCTCAAGGCCACGCCAGCCGGGGTCGCGCCCTGCTTTCCCGATGCGGTGGAACTTGCGGGATTGCCCGATGCGCTGCGTCTGCCCGAAGGTGCGCCGGTCGAGCAGAGCGACCCCTGGAAACAGGGGCTGGTCGAAGTGCAGGACGCGGGAAGCCAGCTCATCTCGGCGGCCTGCGCGGTCCGGCCGGGCATGACCGTGATCGATCTGTGCGCTGGGGCGGGCGGCAAGACATTGGCGCTGGCAAGCACGATGGCGGGCAAGGGCACGCTGATTGCGGCCGACACCATCCGTTCGCGTCTGGCCCGGCTCGGCCCCCGCGCCGAGCGGGCAGGGGCAACCTTCATCGAAACGCTGCTGCTCGATCAGGGCCATGAGGCGGGCGCGCTGGCAAGCCTTCATGGGCGGGCGGATGTCGTGCTGGTCGATGCGCCCTGTTCGGGTACGGGGACCTGGCGACGCAACCCGGAGGCGCGCTGGCGGCTGACGCCCGCACGGCTCGACCGGTTGGCGGCGGAGCAGGCGCGGATTCTGGATTTTGCCGCGCCCTTGCTGGCACCGGGTGGCGCATTGGTCTATGCTACCTGCGCGCTGACGGACCGGGAGGGGCGGGATCAGGTGCGGGCATTTCTGAACCGGCATGACGGATGGACCGTCGAACCGCTGACGGCCGTCCTCGGGCGGTCCCATGGCGACGGAAGGCTGCTGACGCCGGGGCATGATGGCACCGACGGTTTCTATTTCGCCCGGTTGCGACGAATGCCGTGAAAGAGGTCATGGACAAGCGGGCGCAAAATCGCGACACTTCCGGGCTGGAATCAACGCCTGAAACATGGCTGGAGTTGTGCATGCGCTTTACCCCTGCTTCGATTGCTCTCGCTGTCCTGCTGACCACCGTTTCCAGCGCGGGTCTGTCGCAGCGGCCGGATTCGCAGATTTCACCGCTGTCGGTCGAATGGCAGAAGGCGGGTGAGGCCGCGCGCAAGGTGGGCAATTATCAGGGCGCGACCGATGCGCTGGAAAGCGCGCTGGCCGTCGATCCGCGCAATCGCATCGCCTATATCGAGTTGGCGCAGGTCGCACGGGCGCAGGGTTTGCAGGGCAAGGCGATCCGTCTCTACCGCGAGGCGTTGCTGCTGGAACCCAACGATGTCGCCGCGCTGGTGGGCCAGGGTGAAGCCATGGTCGAGAAGGGCGCCATCGCCAAGGCGAAGGAAAATCTCGCCCAGGCACAGAGGCTGTGCAAACAGGGTTGCGCGGCCGTCGGACAATTGGCTGCGGCGATCGAGAAGGGGCCGCCTGCTACGGTCCTGAGCGCTAAGGATGTTGTTCCCGCCCCCAAGGCGCAGGCCACGGAAACGCCGTGATGCAGCGGATGGGAAAGGCGTGGGCTTCCTCCTGCCTTTCCAAACAACTTCGCCTGCTATCTGTTGTCCTAAAAGCGGCGTGATACGCCGATATAGGCTTCCGCGTCGGGGCTGGCATGATTGAGGCCGAAATTGGCGCCTGCGTCGAGCATCCATGACGCGCCCGGCTGGAACGATAGCGAGAGGGACGTCAGTGCCTGGGTCGATGGGCCGGCGGGATCGCGATCGTGGATGGCCTGCATTTCCACAGAGACATTGACCTGTTTGTCGAGGTCGACGGACAGACCGGCCGCGCTGCCATAAGCGAGATGACGGCCATGGCCGTCCCCGTCGGGGGCCGCGTCGATTTCGGGCGTGGCGATGAGGCTGATGTCCTCTGTCAGCGCATAGCTGGCCGGGATCAGCAGGGAAGCGCTCCATGTGCCGTCACTGACGTCGTGGCTGCCCGTCGGCAGCGTGATGCCCGGGGCGATCGCCAGCGAGAAGCCGCTTCCGTCGGGATGGAATAGCGCATGCTTGACGCCGACGCTCAAATCTCCGGTGCCTGAGGCATGGTTGCGGTCGCCACTGATCCGGTCATGCTCGCTTTGCCGGATGAAAGCGGTCCAGTTCGCGCGCAGCTCGGTGTTGCCGTCCAGCCCGTAGCGCCATTCGGTATCGCCCAGTGAAAGGGTTGTGGTGGACTGGGCGGCGTCGCGGTCGCGGGTCCAGTCTGCAAGCCCCATTTCGATCTGGACATGTCCCTTGTCGAGGATGCAGGGCGGTGTATCGAGGCCGGGCCGTTCCGGGCAGAGGTCGCGCAATTGCGCCCGGACAGCCGTTGGAAGAAGGGCAATGCCGAGGAGCGTCAGCGGAGCGATTCTGGCGATCATGACACCCCTATCGGTTCAGGATTTACCCATTATACGCGCGACTTCGACAAATTCTCCCACGCTGACGGTTTCGGCGCGGCGCTGCGGGTCGATGCCGATCGCTTCCAGCGCTTCGAGCGCGCCGGGAAGGCCCTTGAGGCTCTGGCGCAGCATCTTGCGGCGCTGGCCGAAGGCGGCGGCGGTCAGGCGCTCCAGATGCTTGAGTTGCACGCCTTCGGGAGCGGGCTTGGGGGTGATGTGGACGACCGCCGACATGACCTTGGGCGGCGGGGTGAAGGCGCTGCGGTGGACCTTCATCGCGATGCGGGCGTCGCTGCGCCATTGGGACAGCACGGCCAGGCGGCCATAATGGTCGCCGCCCGGTTTCGCTACGATGCGCTCCGCCACCTCCATCTGGAACATCAGCGTGAGCGTCGACCACCAGGGGAGCGGGGTCCATTCCGCCGAGAGCCAGCCGATCAGCAGGGCGGTGCCGACATTATAGGGCAGGTTGGCGATGATATGCGCGCCGTCACCCGCTTCGGCGCGGGCGTCGACCTGCATGGCGTCGCCGGAAAGGACGCGGAGCTGGCCCGGAAAGGCATCGGACAGTTCGGCGAGGGCAGGAAGGCAGCGTTGGTCGCGCTCGACGGCGACCAGCTTCGCGCCCGCGCGCAGGACCGCGCGGGTGAGGCCGCCGGGGCCAGGGCCGACCTCGAAGGCGGGCTGATCCCTGAGCGAACCGGGAATGGCGGCGATGCGGTCCAGCAACTGTTCGTCGAGCAGGAAATTCTGGCCGAGCGCCTTGCTCGCCTGCAAGCCATGAGCGGCGATGACGTCACGCAGTGGTGGGAGCTTGGGCGGCGGGAGCTGGGTGCGGGTATCGGCAGTCATGGGCCTCAGCAACCGGGGGTCAGGCGGGCGCGGGCGGCTTCGGCGGCCATCCTGATCGCCGCCATCATCGCGCCGGGATTGGCGCTGTCCTGGCCCGCTATGCCAAAGGCCGTGCCATGGTCGGGCGAGGTGCGCACGATGGGTAGGCCCAGGGTGATGTTGACGCCCTCATCGAAATTCAGCGTCTTGATCGGGATCAGCGCCTGGTCGTGATACATGCAGAGCGCCGCGTCATAGGTTTCGCGGGCGCGTATGTGGAACAGCGTATCGGCGGCGAGGGGACCGGTAATGTCATAGCCCTCGGCCTGAAGTGACTCCACCGCGGGCCGGATGATGTCGATCTCCTCCCGGCCCAGCGCACCGCCTTCGCCGGCATGGGGGTTGAGACCGGCGACGACGAGGCGCGGGCGGCCTATGCCGAAATTGCGCTGGAGCCCCTTGGCGGTGGTGATCGCGCGGGCGCGGATCAGGTCGATCGTGAGGACGGAGGGGACATCGGCCAGCGGGATATGGATGGTGATCGGCACGACCTTCAGCGACGGCCCGGCCAGCATCATCACCGCATTGTGCGGCGCGACGCCGCAGCGTTCGGCGATGAACTCTGTCTGGCCCGGATGGGTGAAGCCGACGCCGTAAAGCTGTTCCTTGCCCACGGGGGCGGTGACGATGCCCGCCGCCGATCCGCTGCGCGCAAGGCCGACCGCGACTTCCAGCGCCTGGAAGGCGGTGCGTGCGCCGTCGATGCTGGGCGTGCCGGGCATGATGTCTCCCGCGTCCGCGACTTGCAGGCAGGGGAGGGCGGTGTCGAAGACATCGGCCGCCTCCTCCGGCGTGCTGACTGTCTGGACCGGTCCGAGCCAGACCGCACGCAACGACGCGGCGTCACCCACGGCGAAGAAGGGCGGCAGGCCACGCGCCTCCCGCATCACCCAGCTCTTGGCGACGATTTCCGGGCCGATGCCCGCCGGATCACCGAGCGACACGGCGAAGGGCGGCCCCATCGCCTGGGGGTCCGCCGGATCAGTTATAGTCGATGACGGCATCGCGGCGAAGGTCGCGCAGGTAGATGCGGGCGCGCTTGTTCACCCGTTCTTCCTCAAGCTGCGCCATGATCTGTTCGGCATTGGGTGCGGCGGCGGAGGATGCTTCGTCACGGCCGCAGACGACCAGCACGCGCACGCCGTCCGCGATCGAGCCGAAGGGCGGCGTCGCCTCACCCACCTGGAGGTTGAGCAAAATGTCCTGCAACTGCGGCGGTAGGTCGCGCAGCTTCACATTGTCATTGTCGACCACGTCGGCGCCGATCTTGCCGCCCAGTTCATTGGCCTGGCCGCAACCCTTGATCGTCTTGACCTGCGCGGCGAAGGCGGCGGCCCTGGTGCTCGCCTGTTCCTTGGTCGTGCCGGCGGGGAAGCTGACGGAAAGCTGCTTGAGGCTGAGCAGGGCGTCGCGCGGGTCGGCGGTCAGCACCTTGCGCTTGTCCATGACATAGATGACCGACACGCCGCCGGGCACGCTGATGGGGCCGGCGATCTGGCCGACCTGCATCTCGTTCGCGGCCTGCGCCAGTTCGTCGGGCAACTGCGCGGGGCGGACCCAGCCGAGATCGCCGCCGACCGCAGCGGTGGACGCCTCGGAGAATTGCCGCGCATAGGCCGCGAAGCTGCCGCCCTGCTTGATCTGTTCGATGATGTTGCGGGCGTTGGCGACGATCTGCTGCTGGTTTTCCGGCGTGGCCGACAGGTAGATCTCGCCGATGCGATATTCGTCGCTGCCCTTGGCCGCGTTCATGCGGTCGACCACCGACTTCACCTCATCCTCCGACACGTTGACGAAGGGCTGGATGTTGCGGCGGAGCAGGCGGCTCCAGGCCAGTTCGCCTTCGATCTGCCGCTTGATGCTGGCGGACGCGCTGCCCTGCTGACGCAGATACTGGTCGAACTGGGCGGGTGACTGGCGGAAATTGGCCGCGACCCGTTCATAGCTTTGTTCGATCTCGGCCTTGTCGACCTTGATGTCGTTGGCGGCGGCTTCCTGGATCTGGAGCGTTTCGTCGATCAGGTTGCGCAGCACCTGGACGCGCAGCCGCTCCTTCTCCTCGTCCGACACCTTGCCGCCATTGGCGGTGATGATCAGGGCCAGGCGCTGGTCGACATCCGTGCCGGTGATGATGCGGCCGTTGACGATGGCGGTCGCCTTGCGGACATTGGGATCGCTCTTGCCGAAGATCGTCACATCCTTGGGCAGGTTGAGCTGCTGCGAGGCGACGGCATCGTCGTCGCCCACCGTCTGGGCGGCTACGCCATGCACTCCTGTCGCCAGCAGGGCGGAAGACAGGAACAGGGTGCGCAGGCCCTTGGTGGCCGTGCTGCCAAGGCGGGAAAACGGGAAAACGACAGGCTGCATCGTCGACAAAACTCTCCAATCGGTTCGGCACGAGATGCGCCGATCCGCCTTAACCGGCCCTGAGCAGGAAGCGGGAAGGCTGATCCTTATATGCCAATATTGCGAAAAGCCAGCCGAAGCTGGAAGCTGTTGCCCTTTCGTGCGTCACCCAGCACCTGATAGTCGCGCCGCCAGGTGAGGCCGAGCGTCAGGCAGTCATCTTCATAGGCGATGCCGAGGCGATGGCGTACGGGTTCATAGCCGTCCGCCATGCTCAGCGGATCTTCCTTCGCATCGGTGAGGTCGATGACGGTCGAGCCGAACACCGACCAGAAACGCGCGAACTGGATTCGGCCCCCCAGGCGCAGTTCCTCACGGTCCTGCAAATCCTCCAGATTGAGGTTGGCATCGCGGTTGAGCCTCAGATAACCGACCATCGCGTAAGTCTTCTTGCTGCCGATGGTCGCGTCGATTTCATTGCGGCGGACGGCCAGCTTGTCCTTGTCCACGCGGAAACGGTGGGTGAAGCTGATGAAATCCTTGTAGCGGATGGTGGTGCGCCCGACGATGTCGGACAGGCGATCCGCCAGGCCGGTCCCGTCGGGCAGGATGCTCTCGCGGCTGTTGAGGCGATAGCTCTGCCCCACCACGGTCTCCAGCGAGAAGTTCGGCAAGGACAGGCTATATTCCAGGCCATAGGTGACGCGGGTCGAATCCTCGAACCGGTCGTAGCCGGAAAAGCGGTTGAGCGCGAAGAGGTTGCTATCCTCCAGATCGATCGCGCGGGCGTCCTCATTGGGGACGGAAAGGTTGGCGATCTTGGGCGCCGCGACGATCTGGACGCGCGGGGCGATGCGCTGCACGCCGCCAAAGGCCTCTCCCATGAAGGGCCAGCGCATGTCGACCGCCGCCGCCGCGATGCCGCGCGCCTTCCAGCCTGGATCGCCGGCATAGCTCGCCACGCTGCTCATCAGATTGTCGCTGCTGTGATAGATGTCGCCACGCAAATAGGTGGTGAAGGTCACTTCCTGCCCCATGCCGGTCAGCTTGCGCAGGTTCCATTCGAAGGCGGCGAAGGCGCGCTGCGTATCCTCGCCATGGGTGCGGGTGATGGCGAGGCTGTTGAGCTGGAACTGGGCCATGCCGCCCAGCCATGGGTCCTTCATGCGCAGGCGGTAATCGATGACGGGCAGCGCGATCGGCTGCTGTCCCTGCGAATCGCCGGAGCGGAGCGTCTGAACCGCCCAGCCGGCGATGGAGAAATAGCTCCTCTCGCCGATCCGTTGCGCATTGAGGGTTGAGCGCAGCCGGTCGTCATTGCTGATGTCGTAGCGGCGCAGGAAGGTCCGGTCGGTCGTGGCGCGAATCGATCCGCCGATGCGCCATTCGGGTGTCAGTTGCAGCGCGCCGCTGGCGTCCAGATAGCCGCGAAAATCCTTCTGCGAGTTTGCGGGGATGGTGGATGCGGCGCCGCTGGTGGCAAGGCGGCTGCCATAGGTGGCGTAGCCCGTGATCTGGTAGGCGCCGCGATCCCACAAATGCCGGTAATTGGTTTCCAACATCGGTAGCGTGCCGGTGTAGACATGCGGCGTGATGGTGAGGTCGCGATTGGGCGCCAGCTTCAGATAATAGGGCAGGGCGACCTCGAACCCGTTGTTCCGGTCATAGCGCAGGTTCGGCACCAGCAGGCCGCTGCCGCCATTGTCGCCCACCGGATGGGAAAAGCCGGGCAGCGGGATCAGCGGCAGGCCGAACAGCTCGACACTGGCATTGGTATATTTGACGCGGGCCTTCACCGGGTCGTAGACGACCTTCACCGCCTTGATCTGCCAGGTCGGCTCCTTCGGGCAGCCATCATGGTCCTCGACCACGCAGCCGGTATAGGCGGCCTTGTGCAGCGTGTAGACGCCCTTCACCCGCTCGCCATTGGCCGCGGCGAGGCGCCCGCCCGATTGCAGCACCAGCAGCATGTTCTGCACCATGCCGTCCTGAAGGCTGTCGGTGACGTCGAACCGGTCGCCATAGGCGATATTGCCTTCCGGGTCGGTGACGGAAACATTGCCGGTCGCCTCGACCTTTCCCGTATTGCGGTTCCACACCACCTTGTCGGCGCGCAGCCGGTTGCCCTCCCGCAGCAATTGCACATTGCCGCTGGCGGTCACGACCTCGCTGTTGTTGTCATATTCCAGCGCATCGGCGGCAAAGCCGATCTGCTCGTCGCTTTCGGGCACCGGGGCATCGGGGGCGCTGACGGTCGTCTGCGGTTCCTGAAGCTGCTGCGCCGTTGCGTGCGGGACGACGCCCAGACACGAAAAGGCGACGCCCGCGGCCAGGGCCTGTTTGAAACGCAAGGGGAAAGGGGAAATCTGCAAAGGGTGGGGCCTCTTCGGGGGCGCTTTGTTTCCCGCCTATCGCACTGCTTTGCGCGCGCCGCAATCTTTCAAGGCCAGTCTTTTGCCGGAAAATCGGTCGAACGGCTTTGCCAGACGACCGAAGCCGCACTATCTGAAGGGATACAGATATAAAGTCTTGCAGGAAATAAAGGACCCTTGATGGAAATCGCTTTCAGCCCCGTCCGTCCCGAAGCCGATACGCTGGTGTTCGCCGTGCCCAAGGGCGGTTTCGACGCCCTGCCGTTGAGTGCCGCGCCGGTGCTGGCAGCGGGTGCCGTGGCGGCACGCTTCACGGGCGAAGCGGGATCGAGCTTCGAGAGTTTCGTGGATGAAGGCGGCAAGGTGCTCCGCGTGGTGCTGGTCGGCACCGGCGCGGGCAGCGACGGCGATTATGAGCGCGCGGGCAGCGCTCTGACGGCGCGCCTGTCGACCAGCGGTGCCGTCCATGCGGCGGTCGAGTTCTTCGGCGGCGCGAGCGGCGACAAGGCGGCGGCGCTGGCCTTCGGCGCGTCCTTGCGCGGCTGGAGGATCGATACCTATCGCACGCGACAGGCGGAAAAGGCGAAGCCCACCCTGGCGAAGATCACGCTGGTTTCGGCGGACGCAGGTGCGGCCTGGGAACGCAAGGCGGCCGTGGCGGCGGGCGTGGCCTTCACCCGCGAGCTGGTGTCGGAGCCGGCGAATATCCTTTATCCCGAAAGCTTCGTCGAGCGCTGCCAGCATCTGGCCGAGCTGGGCGTCAAGATCACCGTGCTCGACAAGGCGGCGATGACGGAACTCGGCATGGGGTCGCTGCTGGGGGTGGCGCAGGGTTCGGCGCGCGAGCCCAGGCTGCTGGCGATGGAATGGGACGGAACGGCTTCGGCGGGGATTGGCGGCGCGACCGAAAAGCCGCTGGTCTTCGTGGGCAAGGGCGTGACCTTCGACACGGGCGGCATTTCGCTGAAGCCCGGTGCGGGCATGGAAGACATGAAGTGGGACATGGGCGGCGCGGGCGCCGTCGCAGGTGCGATCAAGGCGCTGGCCGGCCGCAAGGCGAAGGTCCGCGTCGTCGGCATTTGCGGCCTGGTCGAGAATATGCCCGACGGCAATGCGCAGCGTCCGGGCGACATCGTCACCTCCATGTCCGGGCAGACGATCGAGGTGCTGAACACCGATGCCGAAGGGCGTCTGGTGCTGTGCGACGTCATCACCTGGGCGCAGAAGACCTACGCGCCGGAGGTTGTCATTGACCTCGCGACCCTGACCGGGGCGATGGTCATTTCGCTCGGCAATGAATATGCGGGCATCTTTTCCAATGACGACGGCCTCGCCGACGATCTGATCGCGGCGGGCAAGGCGGCGGGCGACCCGCTGTGGCGCTTCCCGCTGGGCGATGCCTATAATAAGCTGATCGACAGTCCGATCGCCGACATGAAGAATATCGGGCCGCGCTATGGCGGGTCGATCACGGCGGCGCAGTTCATCAAGCGCTTCGTCGATGATGGCGTCAAATGGGCGCATCTCGACATTGCCGGCATGGTTTGGGCCGACAAGCCCGGCGCGACGTGGGACAAGGGCGCGACCGGCTATGGCGTGCGGCTGCTCGACCGCTATGTCGCGGACAAGTTCGAGCAATAATGCAGGTCGATTTCTACCAGCTCAGCCGCGATCCAGTGGAACAGGTGTTGCCCGCGATTGCCGGCCGCATCCTGGATATGGGCGCGCGGCTGCTGGTGGTGGCGCAGGAGCCCGATCGGCTGGAGCGGATTTCCGCAGGCCTCTGGGCGGGGCCGCCGGAGAGCTTCTTGGCGCATGGCCGGGCGGGCGAAGGCGCCGAGTCGGTACAGCCGGTGCTGCTGGCGATGGACTGTGCTGCCGCTAATGGGGCACGGCATGTCGCATTGGTGGACGGCCTCTGGCGTGAGGAAGCGCTGGGTTTCGAGCGGGTCTTCTATTTCTTCGACGCGGAAACCGTCGAGGGCGCACGCGCAAGCTGGCGCGATCTCGCCAAGCGCGAGGGTGTGACGCCTCGATTCTGGCGGCAGGAAGGCCGAAAATGGGTGCAAGGTCCCTAGCGCGACCGTGAATCCCAGTCCCTCTTGCGATAGCTTTCGGCCCGGTCTAAAGGGCGCGCCATCTTATCCCACATAATTCGGAGCTTTTGAGCCTCATGGCCGTGACCCGCACTTTTTCGATCATCAAGCCCGACGCGACCCGTCGCAACCTGACGGGCGCCGTGACCAAGAAGCTGGAGGAAGCGGGCCTGCGGGTCGTCGCTTCCAAGCGCATCCGCATGAGCCGCGAGCAGGCCGAGGGCTTCTACGCCGTTCACAAGGAACGTCCCTTCTTCGCCGATCTCGTCGCCTTCATGATCTCCGGCCCGGTGGTCGTGCAGGTGCTGGAAGGCGAAGATGCCGTGAAGCGCAACCGCGACATCATGGGCGCCACCAACCCGGCCAATGCCGATGAGGGCACCATCCGCAAGGACTATGCCGAATCGATCGAAGCCAATTCGGTCCACGGTTCGGACAGCGAGGAAAATGCCGCGATCGAGATCGCCTATTTCTTCAAGGCCGACGAAATCGTCGGCTGATCCGGCACGACAGTGGTAGAAAAGGGGCCGGGGCGATGTGCTGCCGGCCCCTTTTTCGTGGCCGATCGGGGTGGATTCCAGCCCTTCCCACCGTCCGGGATCAAACCCGGGGCGTGAAGGGCTTATGTCCGGTCCTAGCCAAAACCCACCTCATTCCGGTTGCGGTGGCGCCTCGAACTTGTCGATGACCCATTCTTCGGCCTGGGCGCCGCCGATCCACTCCTGCATCCAGGGATGGTTGATGACCGCGCGCATATAGGCTTCGGCAAAGCGGGCCACGGGCAGTTGATAGGTGATGAAGCGGGTCACGACCGGCGCGAACATCACGTCCGCCGCGCCGAACTCCCCGAACAGGAACTCTCCCTGGCCGCCATGACGGGCGCGGGCCTCCGCCCAGATCTGCATGATGCGGCCGATGTCCTGCGCCACCGCTTCGGACGGGGGAACCGGCGCATAGATCTGGCGGATGTTCATGCTGTGCTCGCGCCGCAGCGCCGCAAAGCTCGAATGCATTTCCGCCGCCATCGACCGGGCCATGGCGCGCGCGGCGGTATCGGCGGGCCAGAACATGTCGCCGCCCGATTTCTCGTTCAGATATTCGACGATGGCCAGGCTGTCCCACACGACGATGTCTTCGCCATCCCACAGAATCGGCACCTTGCCTGAGGAGGGCGCGAACTCGTCGCCCTCACGCCGCTTCTCCCACGCTTCGTCATAGAGCGGGACCACGACTTCCTCGAACGGCAGTCCGGAAAGCTTGCACGCCAGCCAGCCGCGCAGCGACCAGCTCGAATAGGCCTTGTTGCCAATGAACAGCTTCATCATGCGTCCGTCTTAGACGCGGGAGGGAAGGGAAGTCGAGAGGATCGCCGTCGTGACGTCTTCCGCCCGAACAGCAATTGTTTCCGCGGCGATAAATTTCCAATCCAAAAGGGGGCTGGCTGGCGAGGCCTTTGAGCCCTAGATGTCTACCAAATTAATCATAGAGAATTCGGGGCGGAATATGGATTGGTTGCACGCGGTCGCCGGTTTGTTCGTCGGCCTGATGGTCGGCATGACCGGAGTGGGGGGCGGGTCGCTGATGGCGCCGATCCTGATCCTGCTGTTCGGCGTCGCGCCGACGACGGCGGTCGGCACCGACCTCTGGTTCGCGTCCATTACCAAGGCCGTTGGCGGCGCGGTGCACCACCATCATGGCGGTCCCGAAGGCGGGCCGGATTATGAGGTCATCAAGCGCCTGATGATCGGCAGCATTCCCGCCTCGCTGATCATGCTGACGGTCCTGTCCCAAATGCATGTGGGGCAGATCAAGACCGGGGTCATCACAGGGGCACTGGGTATCGTATTGATCGCGACGGCGGTCGCGACGCTGCTGCGCGGGCGTTTCCACGCCTGGGCGCTGGCCCGCAGGGTCGGTACGGCTGACCGCTTCACCCGCTGGCAACCGGCGCTGACCGTGCTGGCGGGCGCGCTGCTGGGTGCGATGGTGACGCTCACCTCCGTCGGTGCGGGCGCGATCGGGGCGACCCTGCTGCTGGCGCTCTATCCGTTGCGCATGCGGATGCAGCGGCTGGTGGCGACCGACATCGTCCATGCCGTGCCGCTGACGTTGGTGGCGGGCCTGGGCCATTTGTGGATCGGCAATGTCAATCCCACGCTGCTGGTCAACCTGCTGGCCGGATCGCTGCCCGGTATCGTGATCGGATCGCTGCTGGCCACCCGCACGTCGGACCGCGTGCTCCAGCCCTTGCTGGCGGCAGTGCTGGTGGTGGTGGGGTGGCGCCTGATCGCTTGATCGCCGAAACTATGGAGGCCCGAGCCAACTTATAACCTTCCTTCGCTCGCTTTCGCGACTCTTCGGGAATCTGCCACTGTTCCCTTTATGATCGTCCAACCTGTTCCGCTTACGTTCGTTGACCTTCGCCTAAAGTCGCTCCATTATGAGGGAACGAATGAGGTGACGGATGGGCAAGCTGACAGCGACCACAGTGAAGAACGCGAAGCCGGGCCGTCACGCCGATGGCGAAGGGCTTTACCTGCTGGTGAAGCCGACAGGCGGACGGTCATGGCTTCTGCGCGTCCAGTTCGACGGGAGCCGCCGCGACATAGGGCTGGGGTCAGTCGATCTTGCGCCGCGAAAGATCGCGTCAGGCGATCCGGTTGATGACATTCCTATTCTCGACAGGCGTCTGCTGACTTTAGCTGAGGCGCGGGAGAAGGCTGCTATTCTTCGGCGTCTCGCAAAAGCTGGGCGTGATCCGGTCGCTGAGAGAGACAAAGACCGGCGCGCCAGTCGCACATTCAAGGACGCCGCCGAAGCCTACAAGAAGAGCATGGCGGCAACCTGGACGAAGGCTCACACGGCGCGCTTCATCAATTCCCTGACGGAGCATGCTTATCCACATATCGGGGCGAAGCCGGTGGACCAGATTGACGCCGCCGCGATGCGCGATGCCCTTGGGCCGATCTGGACGACCATGCCGGTGACGGCCGGGAAGCTGCGCCAGCGAATCGCTGCCGTCCTGAATTATTCGAACAGCGAGGGGTGGCGACCCACGGAAGCGCCGCTGCGTGCCCTGTCTTTCATGTTGGGCGATCGTCCGAACGGCGGCAATTATCCTGCGATGCCGTTTGAGGAAGTGCCTGCGTTCGTCGCCGGGCTGGAGGCCGATGCGGAGACGATGGGAAAGCTGGCACTCCGCTTCCTTATCTTCACCGCCGCGCGATCGGGGGAGGTTCGTAAGACGACATGGGCGCACATCGATCTGGAGGGCAGGATGTGGAACCGCCCCGCCGACATCATGAAGGGGCGAAAAGCGAAGGCTCATAGCGTCACGTTGAACGACCAGGCGATTGCGGTGCTACAACGTGCGGCGGAGTTGGGAGGCAGTAACCCAGATGCCCCCATCTTCCCCGGCAGCAAGGGTCAGGCGCTCAGCGACATGACCATTTCAAAGATCATGCGCGACAAAGGACTCGCCTTCGTGCCGCATGGCTTCCGATCTAGCTTTCGCGACTGGGCGGCAGAACGGATGCCGTCGATCCCCGATCCAGTGGCAGAGGCGGCGCTGGCGCACATCGTGCCCGATAAGGTGGTCGCAGCCTACAAGCGGACAACCTTTATTGAGTTGCGGCGAACACTGATGGACGGGTGGGGAAGCTTCCTCGCTGGAGGTCAGAACGTACGCCACCTAAGGGCGGTATAGTGCGCAGCCGAAAGCACGGGCTGGTCGGGCCGCGATCCCACATCGATCTTTGTTTGAAATATGCTGCCGAAGCGAAAGGGCGCGGGGCATCTGGCGAGGCAGAGGCGCAGCGGGCTATCTTCTATCTGCTTCAATATCTTGGTGAGAGCGCGGCACCGTTGACTACGGTTGCCGAACCGAAGCGGGACAGTTGGATGCGGGCTTTGCGGTTTCTAGATGATTGTCTTGCTACTACAGCGCTTGACGGACTGAGCTTGGCTCTCGCGGATTTAGAGAAGGGCAATATCGACCCCGCATTTTCTGTGGCGCCTAAAGTGGGACGGCGAGGCCCGTCGTGGCGAGAACTGGTGGCCATGCGTGTGATCGTGGAGGGAGCAGACGCGCTCAGGGCAGAAGTGGAAAACGATCTTGTGTATCGCTTGGAGCTGAAGGCAGCGGGCGTTCCTTATTCGACCGTTGAGGACCATCGTCGAAGGATTGGAAAAGCGGGCGGCGAGTGGGCGAATCATCGGTCGTTCATTCTGACTTACGGAAGTGCCACGCCGGTAGATGTAATTCGGCGCGGGGCGGTGCTCCTAGCGTCAGTGCGCAGGTCGCTGAAAGGTGCGGTATGACTTGAACGTCGGGAAATGCTCGCAGTTATCCGGCGCGCAATCTTGATGACGTGCCCGAAGGCGTGCGTAATTTGGCGAGCGGTCACGAAGGACCGCACAGCGCGGTCCCAAAATGGAGGCCGCTATTATGGGAACGACTTCAACCATCGAACCGATCGCGCTGCCGCCTAAGATGGCGTTTGCGGCAATCGGCGTCGGCGTCACCAAGGGTTATGAACTGATTGCGGCGGGCGAACTCGAAACCTTCAAGATCGGTCGCGCTACCCGGATCACTACGTCCAGCATCAAGGCGCTCGTAGCCCGCCGCCTTGAAGCGCAGAGTAAAGACGCTGCATAATGCCGCTCGCCACGGCACGGCGCGCCGATAGCGCTGGAAAACGAAGAGGCCGCCCCGGCAAGAGCAGCCCCTTCCAAATCACTTTCAACGGCAGCAACAAGGATAAGGGTTCAGACTGGCGGGCGCAACTGCTGATGCGGCGCCATCACGTTTCGCCAAGCGTTGGCGGCCTGATCCTGTCGCTCCATTTCGGGGAGGGTCGTCATGCCTAATCCCCATAATGGAAAGAACGCCCAGCATATCACCTCGCTAGCTGATGCCGCGATGGTCTCCGCCTGCGGCCGGAGCGCTGAGGCCGCAATCCTGCTCTTGGACGCCGCGTTGGCTATTGCCCTGACAATGCTCGGTGCGCGCGCTGATGAGATGGCCGGCTATTTGGCAGAATATCTCGTCCAGCAGTGCAGCCATGTGACGGGAGGCGCTGGCAATGCCTGACCGGATCATCATCAGCAGGGCCGCTATCGGTGGCCGCTTCATCGTCAGCTTTGAGCCGCGCACGATCGCAATGCCGAGTTTGGAGTTTCGCGCCCATGCTGACGCCAAGCGGTGCGCTGACGCTCGCCACGCGGCGCATGGCTGGCCCATCATAGACCAGACGGCGGAAGGAGGCGCGGCATGATGGCCCCTTTCACCGACCATCGCACCGCTGCTCTGGCGCTGCTCAATGGTGGCGAGCGACTGACGCGGAAGGCCGGCTCCTTCCTCGGTCAACTCGCCGTCGATCCCACGCCCATGACCCCGGCCCAAGCTGAATGGCTTGCAAAGCTGCTTGACCGGTCTGGGCTTCCTCCTGTCGCGGGAGATGAACATGAATGATCTGTACGACCGCGAACTGCGGGCGAGCGCTGCCGGGGGCTATTCCTCGCCGGGCGCAATCTATCCGAACACTGCTGGCTTCAAGGGATCTGCGGAAACTGGACGGGAGGCGGCAGAGGCCATCAACGCGAAGTTGGGCCCGCTGCAAAGCCTTGTTCTCCGCAAGTTGCGGGAGCGTGGCCCCTATGGCCTCACGCCCGAGGAATGCGCCGAGCTTGCCGGCTTGGGCCGTGTCAGCCTTCAGCCTCGTTTTTCCGAACTCAAAGCCAAGGGCCTGATTGCCGATAGCGGAAAGCGCCGGGTGAATTCCTCCAGCCGCAAGCGCGCGGTGGTGTGGGTGATCCGCGATCTGGCCCCGGAGCAGAAAGGCGTCGAGATATGAGGGAGTTTTCCTCCAGAACTCGCCGCCCTTATCGTGACGCTCCAATGGAACATGATACGGTCGCGGCCTTCATTTCGGCCATGGAAGCTGCTGGCATCCATCCCAAGGAACCAATAGCCGATCGCCTCGGACCTGACCTAATCCGCTTCGCTTGCGAGGGTGACGGCTCAAGTAAGCGTAACGGCTGGGCAGTCTTGCATCAGGACGAGTGCCCAGCCGGCGCCTTCGGCAACTATCGCCTTCAGATTAGTGAGACTTGGCGCTCCGGCTCTGTCGAGCGCCTGACGGTCGCGGAGCGGCGTGAACGAGCGGCGCGCTATAGGGAAGAGAGGGACCGGCGCGATGCTATCCGGCTGAACGAACAGCGAGAGGCAGCAGCGCGATGCCAAGTCCGGTGGAATCGCTCCCGGCCTGCTGATCCACAGCACCCTTATCTTCAGCGCAAGCGCGTGTCGGGTGAGGGTTTGCGGCAGGACGGCAATCGGCTGCTGGTCCCGATGTTTGATGCCGGAGGAATCCTTTGGAACCTTCAGGCGATTGCGCCCGATGGTTCTAAGCGGTTCGCAACTGGCGGACGGCAGGCAGGCCTATTCTGCGTGATAGGCGATCCGGGCGCTGTGCTGCTGGTGGGGGAAGGCTTCGCCACCTGTGCGGCAGCGCGGCGGGCAACGGGCTATGCCGCTGCCGTGGCTTTCTCAGCCGCCAATCTCTCACCTGTGGCGCAGGTGGTAGCCTCGGCCTACCCTGCCGCTGATCTGGTGGTCCTCGCCGACGATGACGCGCATCTGGTCAACCATCCGACCATCAAGAAAAATGTAGGGCTGGAAGCCGCGCGCGCTGCCGCTCTTGCTGTCGGCGGTCGCCTTGCGATCCCGCCGCGAGAGGATGACGCGGCATGAGCGCAAAGATATTTGGGCGGGAGTGCTGGCGGGCAGCGCAATGTCGGCGCGCAAAGCGAGAGGCGGCAATCCTGCGGCAACTTTATGCCGGGCCGACTCCGCGCAAACGCCCTTCCCTTGACGAGATCATGGGGCCGGCCTTCGATCCCACTGGAGGCGCGGCATGACGGTAGCACCGCGCGACTTTGCTGACGAGATTGGCGATAGCGCCATTGTCGCGGCCATACACTCCGCAAAGCCTGTGCGGCTGGTGCAGGCCACGCCTTACATTTGGCGCGATCCAGCGACCATTCCACCCAGGCCGTGGGTATATGGCCGATGGTTCCTGCGCGGCACGGTTGCCTGTGTCGTGGCGCCGGGCGGTGCGGGTAAATCCACAATGCTCGCTGGGACCGCACTGGCGCTTGCATCGGGACAAGACTTCCTGGGCAAGAAAGTATGGGAGGGACCAAAGCGGGTCTGGCTCTGGAACCTTGAAGACGACATGGACGAGCTTTCCCGCTCGATCCAGGCGGCGGCGATCCATCATGAGCTTGGGCCTGATGATGTTGGCGGACGGCTTTTTGTGGACAGCGGCATGGAGGGTGCAGGCCTTTGCACTGCCGTTGAGACAGATGGGCAGTTCCGGCTGCTGGAGCCGATCTATGAGGCCCTCACTGCCGAGATTGAGCGTCGGCGGATTGATGTGCTGATCGTTGACCCCTTTGTCTCGTCTCATGAGGTTGAGGAAAACGCCAACAGCAAGATCGACAAGATTGCCAAGGCTTGGGGCCGGGTCGCCAAGGCGGCGAATTGCGTCATCGTCCTTGTCCACCACACCAGCAAGGCCGGTGCGGGCGATGTTACCGCCATGTCGGCGCGCGGCGCGGTGGCGCTCATCAACGCGGCGCGCTCCACGCTGGTTCTCAACCGAATGACCGACGAGCAGGCGCAGGAGCTTGGCATCACGCCTGAAAAGCGCGGGCGCTATGTCAGTGTGGCAGACGATAAGCACAACCGCGCACCGGCTGAAAAGGCGGACTGGTTTGAATTGATCGGTGTTGACCTCGGCAACGGCGTGGATGCTCACCCAAGCGATAGCATAGCCGTGGCGGTGCCATGGAAGCTGCCGGATCCGTTCGATGATGTGACGGTGGAGCATATCGCCCAGGTGCAGCGCATTATCGCTGATGGAGAATGGCGGGAGAATGCTCAGTCGAACCAATGGGCCGGGCGCGCTGTTGCGGAGGCGCTCGGTCTGGATGCCGACGCCAAGGCGGATAAGGGACGGATCAAGTCAATCCTGCGTCAGTGGATCGCCAACGGCGTGCTGAAGGTCGAGCGCCGCAAGGATCGCAACAGGGAAGAACGCCCCTTCGTGGTCGTCGGCAGGGTGGTTGAGGCATGATGTGCAGCACTTCAAAATGTATGGTGCTGCAAGGTGCGGCAGTGCTGCGGCCTGCGAGGTGCAGCACCACCCCCCATATTATGGGGTGGTGCGGCGCTGCACGGCACGGCGGAAAAATCGAGGTACTGCAAATTCGAGGTGCTGCAAGGGTGAACAGGACAGCCAGGCCGAACGCCAATCGGGAGCTGATCGCATGACCTTCGATCCTGATATGGGGAAGACGGGATTTGCTCGGCACCTGTTCCGGCTCCGCTTCCGCGATCTTAAATTGACCCAACGGGAGTTCGCTGCGCGCTATGGCTTGGGCTATCCCACCATTCGCGCCTTGGAGCAGGGGGAAACGAAACCCACGCCAGCAATCCGTTTGATCGTTGCGGCGATTGCCCGTGATCCTGAATGGATGGCTGATACTGCTCGATCCCTTGGGGGTCGGTGCCAGTGCGGCGAACTGGAAAATATTGGCTGCTGCTCGATCGAATTGCGGGAGCAGGGATAGGTGCCGAACGGCGGCAGTATCGGGACAGTAACGCGCAGGCGCGCGCGTTATTAGAATATAAGAGAAGAGAATGGGCCGGCGGTGCCGCTGCTCGGCAATAATGCCATGCGCTTATGCGCGGGGCGGTTTGATAAACTATCAGCCGGTATCAATTAGCAGGAATGGCCGACGCGCCTGTAAAGTGCAGGCGATTTAGTGGCCGCCGCTGGGGTTAATCCGACATAAGCCCGGCGCAAAAATGCCCCGATCCTTTCGAACCGGGGCAAGGTGTGTCCAAGTTTGGGCATACCTATGGGCGGGGTCGGCGGGGGACGCCTCGCTTCCGTTTCAATAGTTGCCGCTTTGTGGGCACTTGCGGCTGTCGGAAAAGCCGGTGGTATCGGACGCGGCTCCTTATCTCGCCACGCTCCCGCCAATGCTCTCTGACAGGATAGCACCGATCACGGCGGAGGCGGTTGGTCTGTTCGCGGTAGGCTTCAGGATCAGCGAACAAGCCGATGTCGCCGTCATCGATCTCCCCAAGCTCCTCGCCACCATAGTCGGGATCGCTCACCGGGCAACCGGGGCCAGGCATGTAGGTGTTATGGTCACAAAAATCGTCCTCACCCAAGGAGCCGTCCAACTCGTCACCGTTGGGCTCCAAGTCGGTGTCGCCGTCCATATCGTCCATGTGGCCGATCATCCGGTGAACCAGCCTGCCGAGTTCGGCGCGGGAAAGGCTGGGGATGACGGTCAGCAGGGCCGCTAGCGACGGGAGGGGCTGCGGTAGGCGTGTGTCCCTGCGCTTGCTCCTGATGCGCCTCCTTCGGGGCTGGCAGGGTGCGCTGCGCGGTGCTTTGCTCGCCATGGTTAGTCCCTCCCTTCCAGCTTAGCCAGAAAGGCGACGATCTTCTGCCGCGTAGCAGGGCGGATATTTTCGCCAGACCTGATCCGCGACATGAGGTTAGGATCGTTGCTCATACTCTTACCGAACTGGCGCTCTGAGAGGCCATGCGCGCCCATAGCCCGATGGATGTGGGGCAATAAATCGTCGGCTGCTGCGGACTTCATCGGGGCAGAGCCAACGGGGTCATTTTCTACCGACTGGATGAAAGCCCTAATTCGGGCTGTCACTCGTGAAGAGGGATCGCGCCCCTTCCGAAGGTCACCAACCAGCCGCCCATCTCCCACGGCGGCTTTGCCGAAGGATGTCGCAGACATGCCGGTGCGCTTCAGGATGCGCTCTATCTCCATCAAGATCGGCGGTGCATAGTTCTTCGGTCTGAGCGCCGGCCTTTCTGCCGGGAGGCGTCCCTTCGACCTTGCCACGCCAGGCGAACGAACTTCGTCTGCTTCCGTCGCTGGCGGCATGCCGTGGATCCGACTATCGATCCATTCCAAATCGGGGTCGGGTTCGATCGGCGCGCGGGCATGTGCGAGTGCCGAGTAGTTCTGCCGGTAGATCAGCATGACAGCGCCTCCTTGGGGCTGGAGGCAAGCAGGAGGGCTTTGACAGCCTCTCGCTTCGCAAGGTCGCGCCGCAATGGTCGCTCATGTTGGGCCAGCGCGTCCCGCTCATGTTCGGTGATCCGAAGGGACCAGTGTAGGCAGACGCTCGTCGGGTTGACGGTATAGCCGCCGCCCAATTCGACATAGCGGGCCAGCCATTCGGCCGGGTCGAACAGGCGCGCGCCATCTGTGGGGGCCGAAGCCCCCTGAATGCTGTTGGCGATGTGCATGGCTCAAGCCTCCCCAGTGATGGAGGTCAGGAGCGGCTTGAGATCGCCTTCCTCATCCCCAAAATGCTCGATCAGCAGGCCCAGCTTGTGGGCGATAATATCAGGATCGCGGGACGGGTAGGCGATGATTGCCTTGATCGCGCCCATACGGGTGTCGTGGGCCGCGCTCCAGACTTCTTCGGTTTCCTGCACGCCATATTGGGTATTCAGCGCGGCGGTGGTCTGGTTGCGCTTTTCCTTCATCATCGTAGGGAACGCGTTGTAGTCTGCTATGCCCGCATTCACTCGCTCGTCGCCCTCTTCATGGGTGGGGCGCGCGTCGATGAACTTGTGAGGCCTGCCGAACTTGTCGTCCCATTCGGCCTGCCAGCCTTCCATGAACGAGGCGCGGGCTTTGGCGAAGTGGCCGAAAGCTTCGTCAGCGGCTCCCGCTGCTTGGCTTGCAACGGCGGCGGCGCGGCGCTCGTCATCGAGCAGCGCGAGCCATGCCGGGTCTTTTGACGCGGCCGGGATGCAGGACAGGCCCGTCGCGGCGCTGGCGGCGGCGGTTGTCGCAATGATGGACGGTATGACGGTGAGAGCGCGCATGACTTCGCGCCGCGAAGTTGATACTTCGGACATAGCTTTAGCCCTTCTAGATCAAGGGTTGGAGTTAGACCGGGTGGCTCGGTTGCAGCCTTGCCGCTCGGTCGCTAACGGGCTTCGTTAGCTAAAATGGTTATCTTCCCATATTGGCACGGCGTCAACCCTGATAGTTGATGTTACCTAAAAAAGATGCCATAGGTTTCTGATGATAACACCAGCAACTTGTCGGGCCGGTCGCGGCCTTTTGGGTATGACGCAGGCGGAACTGGCCTCAAGTGCCAGTGTCGGGCTGTCCACGGTGAAGAACTATGAAGCCGGGAAGTATGTGCCCGTGCCCAACAATCTCGCAGCGATCCAGCGCGCACTGGAGGCGGCGGGCGTCGTGCTAATAGCGGAAGGGGCCGAATCTGGTTCTGGTGGCGCGGGAGTTAGGTTGAGGCCTTGACGGCCGCTGCCGGCAGGAGGAAGATGCGAAGGTTAGCGAACCTTTCAATATCCCCCTTCTCCTCATCTTTAGGATCATGCTGTTCAGTCTGCTCGCTCGTGGGCTATCTTGGCGCGCATTGATTCGTGGATGACAGGGGGATTGTCATGAAGTTTGCTATTCCAGCATTGGCTGCACTGCTCGCGGTGACGGCTTCTCCCGCACTGGCACAAAGCTGCCCCTATGATCCGAATTGCATCGACAACCCTTATGGGGCGGGCAACCCCTACAACCCCGACAGCGTTAACAACCCCTATGGCCGTTATGGTTCGCCCTACAGCAATCAGTCTGCCAACAACCCCTACGCCACGGACGCCCCGGAGATTTACGATCAGGACGGAAACTATCGGGGTCGCCTGAGCAACAATCCCTATGATCCGGATAGCGTCAGCAATCCATACGGTCGCTACGGCAACCCCTATTCGGCAGATAGCGTCCGGAACCCCTATGGCGCGGGAAACCCTTATGGCCGTCCGCTGATCGTTCGGCCTCGGCGGTAAATTCTGGTAGGATGCGCATTGCCGATCGCAGCGGCTCTGCGGTCAGATAGTCAGGAGTGCGGCCATGAAGAAAGATCCCGACAGGTTCGGCACTGGCTTCGGCGTCGGCTTCCTGATTTTCGCGCTAGTCGCTGCTGCGGCCCTGAGCTTGTACACCGGATTATTAAGCTGAAGGTCCGCAGCGCTAAGCGAAACCGAGATTGATAGGACGAATCTGGAGCGGTCTTATCTTCACCGTGATGACGAGCTTGACCTCGTCGGCCGTAGCGGGGTTGTTCAAGTCATAAAGCAACATGTCGGTATCGACACTGACGCGTGTGACGAGCCTGTCATCCTCCAGCAGGCAGAAAATCCGTTCCGGAGCTTCATCCTTCCTGTCCCGGTATTGTTCTTGCGGTTCGGGAATCCTCAACGCGTCCAGAAGCGTTTTTAGGCGATTATCGATGTCGCCCGCCCACTCAGTTTTGCCTAGTGTCTCTGGCCGTAGCATCAGAATGTCCAGATCACAGGCTAGATCGAGTTCTGATGTGACCAGTGGCACAAATTCAAAACCATATTGGCTGTGCGCTTCAGCAACCTTATCCACCGATATGCGGTGCTGCCCGGCATGCGTCTGGCCGTTCACGATACTGAGGAAGCCGCTGCCTCCGTTTCCGTTGAGAACCTTCATTTCCGCCCACAAGCAGCGTAGCTGCGCGTGAAATGCCATCCGCATGTCATGTTTGTTGTCTCTTCGCTTGGCTCCAGAGCCGGGTTGAGAGGCTTGTAGCTGCCCTTCGTAGGTCAGGCGAAACTGCATCGGGTCATCCTAAGCAAATGGTTGTTTGGGAACAGGCGCTTGCGTGTGTCCTTAATCATAGACAGGGGGTGGACCGCGCTTTGTAGTTCTGGCATACCGGAATGGTCAAAGCGCTGGTCACCCGGCGCGCCTGAATGACGGACAGGCATGGCGAAGGCAACGTCCCAGTTTCCCAACGGGATTTGCCTTCATGCCCTCAGAACCAATCCATGTCCGCTATCCGCAAGACCTGATCGAAGTCATCCGCGCCAATGCTGAGCGATCCGGCGTAACTCAAGCCGATTATCTGCGCGGCCTGGTCCGCCAGGACGACGAACGCCGCAAGCGCTGGACCGTGCCCGCTCAAGAAGCGGGGGACGACACGCTGCTTTTCCGGTCTGCCCACGGCGATGACGGGGCCATGATGGAAATGGCCTGCCGCCTGGCTGAGAAAATCGATGAGGAGATAAATACTTGTCAGCGGTTCGAGCTTTTCGGCGCAGCCATGACCCTGATGCGCCTCGCTGCTGAATGCGGTGACGGCAACGCACAGGCCAACTTGGCTGCTGGCCTTTTGCTTCGTTCCGACGCGGCTCGCGCCATGGGCGATCACGCCTTTGCCGACGCACTCCAGATTCACTCTATCGCGCGCTACGATCTGGCATTGGATCGCGGCGCATCCGATGTTTCCGCCGAACTCGAAAAGGTCATCAGCAAAGCGAGACCGTCGATGGTGGAAGCGGCCCGGTCGCTCGTAGAAACCATAGCGGCAGGCCCCAACGCCGAAGAGGTGCAGGGATGAGGAATTTCCTTCGCATCGCTTCCGGCGTCAATGTCGTGCCGGTGCTGACCGCGCTGGCTGCAAAACCGGGCCTGTGGAACGCAGACACTCTCCGCACCGCCCATCCGCAAAGCCCGCATTCGCAGGCTGATGACATACTCGTGTTCTTCAACTCGATACCTGCCGATCCGCTCGATATCGTTGACGACATTCAGACCCAGCCTTTCCCGGCGTGGTCGGAACTGCCGCAACTGCGCCCGCTGATCTTCGACCTGATGCGCCTCACGGAAGCTTCCCAGCTCGGTCGCGTCATCATTTCGAGACTGGCCCCCGGCGCACGGATCGCGCCGCATGTGGACGAGGGAGCGCCCGCCACATTCTACCAGCGCTATCAAGTCGCCCTGCAAAGCCATCCGGGCGCGCTGTTCAGGATTGGGGATGAGACGGTCAACTTCGCCAGCGGGGATGCCTACTGGATCAACAACCGGGCCGAACACGAGGTCATCAACAACAGCAACGACGAGCGCATTGCCCTCGTCATCGACATGAGGTTGGCGTGATGATTACCGCACAGGTTGAAAGCCTGAGCGAGCGCCTGGGCGAACTGATGCCGCTGTTCCCTGAGCATTATAAGGAACTGGCGCTCAATCAGGATCAGGTGCCGCTCGATCCACAATATGAGGAATATTTGAGGCGCGATGCTGCTGGCGGCGTCATGCTCGTGACGCTGCGCGATCTGGGCAAGCTCGTCGGCTATTTCGTCGGCTTCGTCGCGCCAGGGCTTCACTATCGCACATGCCTGACGCTCACCATGGACATCTTTTGGGTTCATCCCAGCCATCGGGGCGGTCGCGCCGGGTTCATCCTGTTCGATGCCGTTGAGAAAGAGGCGAAGCGGCGCGGGGTGCAGCGCATGTTCGTGGGCAGCAAGTGCCACAAGGATGCGTCATTCCTTTTCGAACGGCGCGGCTATGAACGCTGCGAGGTCTATTACACCGCTTGGCTTGGTGGCGCTGCGGACGCAGCGCGGGAGGCGGCATAATGGTAGCAGCAGCAGCCATTGGCGCAGTCGCCACGATCGGTGGGACCGCCGCACAAGTCTCCGCAGGGAAAAGCGCCGCCAAGGCTCAGGGCAAGGCCGCGCAGCAAGCGGCTGATGCCTCAGAGCGTGCGACACAGCTTCAGATTGAGGAGAGTCGGCGCCAGTATGACCAGACCCGTGCTGATTATGCTCCTTATCGCGAGACGGGCTACAAGGCACTGGATACGTTGGCAGGGTTCTACGGGGTCGGGCCAAGCAAGGGCGATCCTACCGCGATGCTGGAAGCAACTCCGGGTTACCGCTTCCAGATGGATGAAGGCCTAAAGGCTATCGACCGCCAGAACGCAGCGCGCGGGGCTCTAAATAGCGGCGGGGCGGACAAGGCCCGCATCCGGTACGCCCAAGGCTTGGCGGCATCCACCTATGACACCTATGCCAATCGGCTCGCCGCGCTTGCCGGGGTTGGCCAGTCAGCGACGGGTTCGACGGCGGCGGCGGGGGCCCAAGCTGCTGGAACGATTGCGGCGGCCTATGGTGCAAACGGACAGACCCAAGCGCAGACGGCGATGGCTGCGGGGAATGCCCGCGCGTCATCCTATGCCAACACCGGCAAGGCAATCGCCGGAGGCTTGCGAAGCCTGTCTGACCTCTACTTCAACATGAGCGGGCCAAAGATCGGAGGCTCCGGCTCCTATGGTGGCGATCTTGGGGGGATATACTGAAATGGCGAGCAATCCTTGGGCAATCCTGTCCAGCATCAATGATGGACCATCTATCGCGGACCTCTATGTCGGCGCGAAACAGCGCCGTATTGCGGATCTGATGCAGGCGCGGAAGATGCGGCAGGAAGATGAAGACCGGGCTTGGGCAATCGAGGAGCGCCAGGCCATTGCGGACGCGGCAACGCCTGCCCCTGTGCAGGCATCCGCGCCCTCTATTCCAGTGGACGGCAAGCGCTCGGCTTCGGCGCAGTTTGGCCGGCTGTCGCAATTGTCTGGCGTCCGGGCAACGCCCGAACCGCAGCGGGGAACGCTGGCCCAGCTAGCCCTTGCTCCGCCTAGTGAGCCTCAGGCGCACACGATCGATCCCTATGGACGCAAGGTCATGATCGCGTCCATGGGCGAGCAGGGCTACAACCAGTGGAGGAAGCGGCACGGGATCGTGGAGATTGGCGATGGCGCGCCGTCACCTCCTCCTCCTATGCCTGCCGCGCCCCCGGTTTCCGATCCTGCTATTCCCACTACGCCATCTGTCGCAGATGAGCCGCAACACACGGCAGAGGCGGAGAGCCTGATCCCCGCCGATGCGGGATTGGAACCGCCAGTGAGTGGCGCAACTTCCCCGATCGGTGGCTTGTCACTCAATCCTGCAGGACTGCGCAGACTCCAGCGGATCAATCCAAAACTGGCATTTTCCCTCGCTGAGATGGAGGCCGACCAGCGCACGGCCGCCTATAAGGCAATCACCGAACAAGTGGCGTTGGAAAGCCGAGTTATAGGGGCGGTGCGCGCTGCGCCGGAGGCCGATCAGCAGCGGGTATATTCTGAAATTCGGAATTATCTCGGATCACGCGGCGTTACGGGCTTGCCTGAGCAATGGGACCCCGCCTTGGCGGAAACCCACCAACGCATGGGCATGACGGCGATGCAGGCGTTTAATGATGAACGTGCAGACCAGCGCTTGGCGCATGACATCGCAGACGATGAGGCTGACAATGCTCGTGCCGATCGCAACACGGACAGCCTGATTGCGGATCGGAATGCCCGGCGCGGCCTCGTGGCGCGGGGGCAGGACCTGACCGATGCCAGAGGGCGGAGGGGGCAAGACCTTGCCTCGTCTGATCGCCAGCGCGGTCAGAATATGGCGTCGTCTGATCGACGCTATGCCGTGGACAATGGTGGCAGGCGGAAGAAGGCTGGGGTGCCAGAGAACATCCCCACCATCCGTAGCGCCGCTGACCGCGACAAGCTGCCCAAGGGCGCGCTGTATCGCGCTCCTGATGGCTCCATCAACAGGAAGAACTAATGGCGAACTGGTGGGATCAGGACGAAACGGTCAACGCCTCCGCCCAGCCTGCGGGCAATTGGTGGGATCAGGACCAGACTGTTGAGCAGCCAAAGGCGAAGGCGCGGAAGGAGCGCTGGTGGGACAGGGATGCAACTATAGAGAAGCGCCCATCCGGCCCGCTCGCTGCGACGGGGGAGGCACATGACGGAGACACATTCCGTCTGAACACGGGGCAAAATGGCCGCCTCTACGGCGTTGATGCGTTCGAGTTGGATCAGCAGGGGATGCGGGGTGGCAAGCTGGTTCCGCTGGGTCAGCAATCCCGCGAAGCGTTGATCCCCTTCCTGCGTCCAGATGCAACCGTGACGGCCACTGGAAAGACGACCTATGGCCGACCTGTCGTGTCTCTGCAAAGCGGCGGGAATGACGCCGGTCAGGGGATGTTGGACCAGGGCATGGGATTGGCAACTCCGCAATATCTGAAGGGCGACCCGCGTCTGACCGATTACATGGAGGCTGAGCGCCTTGCGCGCCTGAACCGGCGCGGCGCGTTCGCCGGGCAGTTCCAAGACCCCGCGACTTTCCGCAAGGGCGATCCCGACCCGTGGGCGAAACCGGAAGAGGGGGAGTATGGCAATAGCATCGCCGTGTTCGCGGATGAGCCGACGCCGTTCCAAGGGCTGCGGCCAGAGATTGCGGAAGGCTATCAGAAGATATGGACGGACCCCGCGTCCACGGCTGACGATCTGCTGGCTTATGCGAAGGACAATGGCTTCATCATCGACGCCGACGCGACCCGCAAGGCTTATGTCGAGCGCGCGAAGCGCGGGGCTGATCCGACGATCCGCTATCAGGAGCCGCCGCGGCTTCTGACCGATCCCGGCGATGGCATGGTGGGCGCAGCCGTGCGTGGTGCTGCCGACCCCATCAACATGCTGGACGAGATGGGCGCGGTGATCGATACGATCGGCCTGACGCCAGGCCGGGAGAATGTCTGGAGCAGCGACCGGCGCTTCGGAGACATTCTCTGGAACAACATCGACCAGAATCGCAGCATCCTCGACTATGACGATGCGAACCATCCCTATGCCCGCTTTGGTGGACAGCTTGCCAGCGGCATCATCCTTCCCGGTGCAACTGCGGAGGGCGTGGGATTGGCGGCGGCCCGAAAGGTGCTGCAAGCCGGGGGATCGCGCTTCGCAGCGGAAAAGGCGGCGCAAACGGCGGTGCGGATGCGGCTTGGCATGGCCGGCTCGGTCGAAGGCGGTCTAGCTGGGTTCGGTGCGGGCGAGGGTGATGCGCTGGACCGCACGCCAAGTGCTGCTGTCGGAGCGCTGGCTGGCGGTGCGTTGGGCTATGGTTCGGCGGCGCTGGCCCAGACGCTCGGACCTGTAGGCCGTTCGGCCATCGATCGGATCAAGGGGCGCAAGGCTGCTGAAACTGTCCTAGATGAGGCTCCGGGCGTCGGCGTGGATGAGGCGATCAGCGCGGCTTCTGCTCGCGCTGTGGACGCTCCGCCTCCGGGCTTCACCATCGACATGGCGAACGAAGCCACCGAGCCGCTCCCGTCGATCTCGTCGCCGCGCGTGCTGGATCGGATCGACGTCAATAGCCGCGCTCGGCCTATGCTAGACCCCGCGACTGATATGGAGCGCATGGCTCAGGCGGAGCGGGTCAGCCCCACCGATGTTCTGCCTCTGCCTTCCAACGTGGTTGCGAGCCAGGAAGAGGCCGCATCGATCGGTGCCGGGCTATATCCCACCATCAAAGCGCCGAATGAGGCGGCGGCGCTGGAAAGCCGGATGCTGCCGCGTGGTGATGATCCGACCCGTGAATTGCCAAAGCGCGGTCCTGCTGATCTTGTCACATTCCTTCGCACTCAGGGCGGCGTCATCGATCAGGGCGGCGAACTGCGGGCCATGGGGATCAGTGACAATGCGGGCCGCGATCTGGACTTTGCGCGCGGGGAACAGCGCTTCGGCAAGCTGGTGGACAATGACAATGGGATGACGCTCGATCAGGCGGCGGACCTCGCGTGGCGGTCGGGATACTTCCCCGATCATGCGGAGCGCCCAACCATTCGGGAATTTCTTGGTGCCGTCGATAATACGAACCGGGGCGTCAATCGGTCGTTCCATCCTGACGATCTGGCAGAGGTGGATGCCTTTAACGCGGCACGCGATCGGCGGTTCGCGGTCGAGCGGGCACGGGATCAGGGCGCGCCTCTGGCAGAGGATCGCGGTCAGCCCGTCAGCATGGATGATCTGGAGGCTAATCAGCCGCCGCTGTCGGCCTATGAGGAGTGGGGAGACCAGGCACCGGACTTCGCGGGCAACATCCGCCTGTCGAAGCTGGACAGCCCACAATCGATCCAGCGGGCATTGAGCCAGGCTGACCGGATGACGGGCGGATTCGACGCTGCCCGGCGCGGTCGCATCACTCAGGCAGAGACGCAGAGCCTTGCCAATGAACTGGGCATGACGCCCGATCAGCTCTTGTCTCGGCGCAAGGGGCAGGCGTTCAACGCAGAGGAAGCGCTGGCCGCGCGTCAAATCCTCGCCAAGTCGGGCAACGAGCTTGTGAACATGGCGCGGCGCATCCAGCGCATGGACGATCCGGGCGAAGAGGCGCTTGCGGCATTCCGGCAGGCGTGGGTCCGCCATGTCGCTATCCAAGAGCAGATTGCCGGAGCAACGGCGGAAGCGGGGCGGACGCTCGCGCAGTTCCGCATGGTGGCCGATGGTCGGAACGTGAGAGGTGATGTGCTGGCGGCGCTCTCTGAAGGGGCTGGGGGCCGGGACCGCCTGAAGAAGGCGGCGGACATCATCTTGGACAATGCCGACACGCCCCAGCGGCTCAACAAGATCGCGGCGCAGGCCCTTAAGCCAAAGTGGCTCGACAAGATCAATGAGTATTGGGTGAACTCGCTGCTGTCGGGGCCGCAAACCCATGTCGTCAACATGCTGTCGAACACCATGACAGCACTTGCGCAGATTCCTGAGCATGGGGCGGCGGCAATGATCGGCCTCGGCCGCCGTGCCGTCGCGCCGAACGCCAGTGCTGACCGCGTGATGTTCTCGGAATTGGGGGCACGGTCAGTTGGGCTTCTCCAAGGTGCCCGTGAGGGGCTGGCCCAAGCGGTGCGCACATTCCGCACTGGCGATGCATCGGACTTTGCCAACAAGGTGGAAGCCCGGTCGCAGGATGCCATTTCAGGGCGCAAGGGCGAGATCATCAGGCTCCCTACGCGGCTGCTCTCGGCGGAAGACGAACTCTTCAAGGCGATGGCCCGCCGCATGGAACTGGCTGGCCTTGCCGTTCGCCAAGCGGGCAAGGAACGGCTGACCGGCGAAGCCGCGCGGAAAAGGGCTGGGGAATTGCTCGCCAACCCTACCGAGAAGATGCTGGATCAGGCGTTCGACTATGGGCGCTATGTCACCTTCCAGCGTCCGCTTGGTCCTGCGGCGCGTGGCATATCGCAGTTCACGCAATGGATGCCGGGCGCGAAGTTCGTCCTGCCGTTCATCCGCACCCCCACCAATCTGCTGAAATTCTCATTGGAGCGCTCGCCGGCCGCGCCGCTGGTCGATAGCTGGCGGGCCGATTTTCGAGCCGGGGGAGCGCGCAGGGATCTCGCTGTAGCGCGGGCTATGGTCGGAACTGGCGTGGGCGCACTCGTTACCGAACTGGCGGCAAATGGATATGTGACCGGGGCCGGGCCAGCCGATCCGGGGGCCAGGGCGCTGCTGCGCGCTGATGGCTGGCAACCTTACTCCATCAAGATTGGCGACAAATATATTAGCTACCAGCGGCTCGATCCGTTTGCGACAACGCTAGGCGTTGCTGCCGGGATGGTCGATCTTCAGGATTACATGACCGATAAGCAGAAGGATAAGGGCGCGCTGCTCATGACGGCGAGCATCATGCAAAACCTGTCCTCAAAGACCTGGCTTTCCGGGATGGGCGACCTGATAGAGGCCGTGAATGATCCCATGCGCTACGGCGAGGGTTTCGCGCGTAGGCTGGCCGGGTCGGCTGCTGTCCCCGCTGGCATCGCCCAGGTGGCGCGAACGGTAGACCCCACGATGCGGGAAGCGGAAGACATTCTGGATGCGGCCAAGGCCCGCATTCCGGGCATTTCCACGACACTGCCAGAGAGGCGGGATGTTTGGGGCGCGCCCGTCACTGGAGAGGGGGGCGTAGGGCCCGACATCTTTTCCCCGGTATGGGTTTCGACCGCAAAAAATGATCCTGTGAACAAAGCGCTGCTACAGGCGCGCGTGAACATCAGCGAGCCGCTGCGGGACGTGAAGACTTCCAGCGGTGAGGTTCGCCGCCTGACGGGCAAGGAATATGGCGAGTATCGCGCGCTCGCGGGGTCGATCGCTTATGGCGAGATTGGCGAATTGACAGCCTCTCCCGACTGGATGGCGATGGATCAGACGGAACGCAAAAAGGAGGTCACAAAGATTTTGCGCTCTGCGCGGGAGCGGGCAAGGGCGGCTCTCGGTCTGTAGTGCTACAGTGGTCTTGGCTTAAAATGCGGCGCTGATATTCTCGGGCGATGTCAGAAAGCCAGAATCAGCCTGTCCCCTGTGGGCAATGCGGTAAGCCAGCTATCGTGCAACTAGGTGCGGTCCCCGTTTGCATCGATTGCGACCATCGTTGGCAGCAGAGCCGATACATGGTGTTTGCTCAAAGCATGACATTGATGAACCAGGCCGAGCACGAGATGGCCGGGCTCACCGGCATGGCGCCGAACATCACGCCGATACCTCCGGCTCCCATCCCGCCTATCCACTACAACAATCAGAACGTCAGCATTTCGAATAGCAACGTCGGTGTCCTGAACCTTGGATCAGCCAAGGACATTCAGGTCGAAATGAAAACCATGGTTGAGCAGGGGAATGTCGCTCTTGCTGATGCCTTGTCTGCCATGACGAACGCTGTGTTGCACGATGAGGCGGCGGACATTGCCGCGAGAAATGAGCTTTTGGATCTGATTGCGGCGCTGTCACAGCAGGCCAATGCGAAACCAGAGGGGCGGAAGCTGGGAACGATCAAGGCGATATTTGGCGCTGCCCAGGCAGGGGCGGCCGCCGTCCAAGGGGCTGCTGGAGCTTGGGGCGCGCTGGAGCCGCTGCTTAAGGTGCACTTCGGTCTCTGAGAGGTGCTGGCTAGGCGCGGTTCTGTTGATACACCTGTGAGATAGCTAGTTTTTGCGCCCTGTCGTCTAAGAAACGCCCTGCTGCGGCGAGTATGATGGCTTTCGCCTCGTCTAGGGTCATGATTTTCTTCGGGGCCTGATAATTCTGCTCGCCGTGCCGAGCAAAGGGGCCGACTGCCGCAGGCGTGTTTGCTGTCTGCCGGAAACGATTGACCTCGCTTCTGGTTGAATTAGCCGCCACGGCAATCGCGTCGTCATCCCAGCCGCCGTTGTTCATATAATCACGAAGCGCAAAGAGCGATATCCAGGTCGGCCCGTTAACGCCTAGAAAGGAGAGCATTCCCCGAGTTAGGTCATCTGTCCGGGCCATATATAACATGCGCGCCGACGGACGCTTCAAATCACCATAGGCTCTGGGTATCTGCGCAGCCATCCAATCCGCGGAAAATGGATCGGCAAGCACATTGCCGTCTGCATAGACGTACCTTGCGCCCGTTCTGAGATCGATAATATTTCCAGTCTTAAGGCCGCCGAAATGGCCTTTCTGAAGGTAAATGGTGCCATCAAACAGTGCGATCAGAGCAGCCGCGCGATCCGCGACGGCCTGATGATCGTTCAGTTCGTCCCAGTGATGTGAGACGAGCCCGTATTGGTTGGGCTGCGCGTCATATGTGTCAGTCAAAAATCCGACATCGACGGGGTTGTGTGTCTCGGCTAGGTCCTCGATCCACGAATAGCTTGTAAGAACTTGAATAGCCCATCGATGCTCATTGGATGACACGCTCTAGCTCCTTTGAATCGCTGCCCGCCGGCTAGACGGCGGAACGAGGGATTGTCCACAATCTAAATGCCTTTCCGTAATTGACGTACTTCCCCCGCCAGCCCGCTTGACGGAAGTTGCAACTGGGGCGCTGCCGACGATCCGGACTCTGCGCTGAATGGCGAGAGAACCGGTGAACTGGAAGATGCTGGGCAGTGTGGGGTGTGAACTACGGCGGCAGGTCGCTCTGTGGGGCGACCAGATGATCGAGGCAAAAAAAATTTCCTCAGTAGGTTTACCCGCCCGCGTTCGCCGTCCTTCGCCACAAATCGCGAGCGGATGAGGGGTAAAATGAGGGAACGCTTATCGGAATATCCGAAAAAACGCTGCAAACTCAACGTGTTGTGCGGAAATTTTGGAGGCCCGAGCCGGAATCGAACCGGCGTATACGGATTTGCAGTCCGCTGCGTCACCACTCCGCCATCGGGCCTCGGCGTGGGTGGCCGCAAATGTGCGGCTTTTGATGCAAAGTCAAGCAGCGCTGTGATATTGTCGGGCAAGATTCTGGCGATGGCGCACGCAAAGCCGCTTGGCGTGGCCTGTCCGCTGATTTAGAGGTCCGATTATGTCCTTGCTGTATTGCTTTCATAATACAGTTGTGCCAATCGGGGAATTGTCGTGACCGAGCAGAATTTTTCATCGATGCGGACCGCCATGGTCGAAAGCCAGCTTCGCACGAGCGATGTGGACGATCAGCGCGTGATCGCCGCGATGGCGCATGTCGCGCGTGAGGATTTCGTGCCGGCAGAGCGTCGTGCGATGACCTATGTCGACCGTCCGATCCCGCTCTCCAGCGGCCGCTCGCTCAATCCGCCGCTGGTGACGGGCCGCCTGCTCAAGGAAGCGCAGATCGCGCGGGGGGACAAGGTGCTGCTGATCGGCGGGGCCACCGGCTACAGCGCGGCGCTGCTGGCGTCGATGGGCGCGCAGGTGACGGCGGTCGAGGAAGAAGGCGGGCCGGAAATCGCCGTGCCCGGTGTGACCGTGGTGCGCGGCGCGCTGAACGCGGGCGCCCCTGCCGGTGCGCCTTATGACGTGCTGCTCATCGAAGGCGCGGTGGAGGAAGTTCCCGCCGCACTCGTTGAGCAGCTTGCCGACGGCGCGCGTGTGTCGACGGGAATCGTCGAACGTGGCGTCACGCGCCTGTGCAGCGGCCGCGTCGTGGCCGGCGCGCTGGGGCTTGCCAGCCTCGCCGATTTGGAAATGGTTGTGCTTCCGGGCTTTGCCGCGCCGGAACGATTTGTGTTCTGAAGGAACAGCTTGGGGGCGACATGACGGCAAGGCATCAGGTTGTTCGGCGTTACGCCGTATCGGTTTTGCTCCTCGTCTCCTCAGCCATGGCCGGGCGGTTCAGGCGGAAACGCTGCAGGGCGCGCTGGCCAAGGCCTATCGCTCGAACCCGGTCCTGACCGGCGCGCGGGCGGGCCAGCGGGCGGTGGATGAAAATGTCCCGATCCAGAAGGCGGCCGGGCGCCCTGCGCTGGACGCGACGGCCAACTATTCCGAAAGCATCTTGAAGCCGACGATCAGCTTCACCTCGCCGCAGCGGACGGTGAGCGCGAACGCGCAATTGAGCGTGCCGCTCTATACGGGCGGGAGCGTGCGCAACGGCATCAAGGCGGCCAAGACGCGGGTGGCGGCCGGACAGGCCGATCTGCGCGGCACGGAGGCCAGCATCTTTTCGCAGGTCGTCGCCGCCTATATGGACGTCATCCGCAACAGCGCGGTGGTTGCGCTCAACCAGGCCAATGTCCGGGCGCTGGAGGTCAATCTCCAGGCGACGAGCGATCGTTTCGAGGTGGGCGATGTGACCCGCACCGACGTCGCGCAGTCCGAGTCGCGTCTCGCGCTCGCGCGGTCCGATCTGCAAGGCGCCGAATCCAATCTCATCACCGCCCGCGAAAATTACATCGCTTTGGTGGGCGAGGTGCCGGAAAATCTGGAACCGCCGCCGCCCCTGCCGGGCCTGCCCGCCTCCGCTGACACGGCCGTGCAGGTGGCGCTCAAGGACAATCCTGACATTCTCGCCGCGAAAAAGCTGCGGGAGGCGCAGGAATATGACGTGCGCGCGGCCAAGGGCACGGTGCTGCCGACGGTGTCCGCCTTCACCCAGGCCGGTTACACCAATTATCTCGACACGTTGACCAGCAGCGCCACAGGGTCCCAGATCAACAAGCAGGCGGCCGCCGGGGTCCAGCTCAACATTCCCTTCTATCAGGGCGGCCGTCCGGCGGCGCAGGTGCGGCGCAACCAGGCGCTCGAGTCGCAGGCGATGGAGAAGGAGATCGAGGTCGAACGCTCGGTGATCGCGCAGGCCCGGTCCGCCTATGCGAGCTGGCAGGCGTCGCTGGAGAGCATCCAGTCGAACCAGAAGGCGGTCGATGCCGCGAACCTCTCGCTGGAGGGAGTGCGGGCGGAAAATTCGGTCGGTAGCCGCACCATCCTCGACATATTGAATGCCGAGCAGGAAGCGGTGAATGCCAAGGTCCAACTGGTGACGGCGCGGCGTAATGCCTATGTTGCGGGCTTCACCCTGCTCGCCGCCATGGGGCATGCGGAGGCGGACGACCTTAGCCTCGAAGCGGGCACGCTCTACGACCCGATGGTCAATTATGACCGGGTGAAGGGCAAATGGTTCGACTGGGATTTCGATGCTCCACCCCGGGTGCAGGCGACGCGGACCGTTGACTCGCCGGCGCAAAATGCCAATGTGGACCCCGGTTTGGCGCAGCCTTAACGCAATTTTAACCCCAAGAGCGTTCCTTTGGTGGTATGGCGTTACGGGGAATGGAATAGGGGTTGACCATGGGCGACATGAGCAAGGAACCCTCGATGGAGGACATTCTCTCGTCCATCAAGCGGATCATCGCGGAAGAGGGCGAGGAGGTCGTGCAGACCCTGCCGCGCCGGGTAAGAGGCGAGGCCGCGCCCAAGGCGCCGCCACGGGGTCCCGTCGCGCCGGAGGCTGCCGAGGAATCGGCGCCGGAAGCCGCGATCGACGAAGTGCTGGAATTGACCGACGCGGTTGCTGTGGAGGAACCCATGCCTGCCCATCGAACGTCCCGTGCGCCGCGTCCCGTCGTTGAAGAAGCGGACGCATCCATCCTGTCGGTCGAGAGTGAGGTGGCCGCGCGTCATTCTCTGTCGGCCCTGTCGTCGATGCTGGTGGCGCCCAAGGATGGCGAGGACAATACGTTGGACGGCCTGGTCCGCTCGCTGTTGAAGCCCATGTTGAAGGAATGGTTGGACACCCGGCTGCCGCAGATGGTCGAGGACATGGTGGCGAAGGAAATCGCCCGGATCACCGGCCGCTGAGATAGCCGCATGAACGGATGGGAAGCGCGGGAACGGCTCATCCTTCCCTATCGCTTGCTGTGCCGTCCGAATGATCGCAAAGCCGGCCTTTGTTTCTTTATTACGCGTTGGTGATTGATCCTTGCGCGTCGGCAAGGCGCCGCTTACACCCTCCCGCATAGCTGTCGCCGCTTCTGAAAAGGCGCGGCGCGATCCGATCCGAGGGTGTCATTCCATGAAAGATCTTCTGTACAGGGGGCTGAGCGCGCTGGCTCTGGCCCAGGCGGCGTTGGCTGCCGCACCGGCCGTTGCCCGGCCGTTCACGCCCGCCGATATGGTCGGCCTGTATCGCGTGTCGGCGCCCGCGGTTTCGCCCGACGGGCAGTGGCTCGCCTATCAGTTGCGCACGACCGATCTCGCCGGGAACAAGGGGCGGACGGATCTCTATCTGCTGGACCTGAGCAAGGCGGGCGCGGTTCCGCATATGATCGCCTCGGCCGCGGACAAGAATGAAAGCGCGCCGGTCTTTTCGACAGACGGCAAGTCGCTTTACTATCTCTCCAACCAGAGCGGCGATGACCAGCTTTGGCGGGCGGCCGTCACGGGCGGTCAGACCGAGCAGGTCACGCAGGCGCCGGGCGGGATTTCGGGTTTCCTGCTGAGCCCGGCGGGCGATCGGGTCGCCTTGTGGGCGGACCGGCCGGTCGGCGCGAAGACGCTCGACGATGCGAAGTCGGCGCCGCCGCCCGGCGCGGGGACCGGGCGCGTCTATGAGCAATTGTTCGTGCGCCATTGGGACACATGGGCGGATGGACAGCGCTCGCAAATCTTCGTCATGCCGCTGGACGGTGGCGCCGGGAGCGGCAAGGCGGTGTCGGTGATGGGAGCGCTGGTCGGGGATAGCCCGTCCAAACCCTTTGGCGGGGCGGAGGAAATGGCGTGGAGTCAGGACGGCAAGACGCTGTTCTTTGCGCTGCGCGAGGCGGGGCGGATCGAATCGCTCTCGACCAATCTTGATATTTTCGCGGTCCCGGCGGACGCCAGCGCAGCGCCCGTGAACCTGACCGATGCCAATGATGCGACCGACACCATGCCCGCCGTGTCACCGGATGGGAAATGGCTCGCTTATGCGGCGATGAAGCGGCCCGGTTATGAGAGCGACCGGCTGGTGCTGATGCTGCGCAACCTGGCGACGGGCGAGACGAAGGCGCTGACCGACGCCTGGGACCGTTCGGTGGCCTCCATTGTTTGGGAGGCGGATGGCAAGGGCATCCTCGTGACCGCCGATGATGTGCTGGATCATCCGGTGTTTCGGGTGGACGCGGCTTCGGGCAAGGTCGTGCGGCTGACGCAGGCGGGCCATGCGGGCAGCGTCGTGCCGCTGCCCAGGGGCGGCTTCGTCTATACGCTCGACAGCATACAGTCGCCCGCCGATTTCTGGAAAATGCCGGGCGGCAAGGGCAATGGTGTCAAGCCGGTGCGCCTTACCAGCGTCAATGCGGAGAAACTGGCCGGAATCGATGATGTGTCGGTCCAGCGCTACAGCTTCAGGGGCGCCAATGGCGATACCGTCTGGGGCCAGATCGTGAAGCCCAAAGGCGCGGTGGGCAAGCTGCCGGTGGCTTTCCTGGTCCATGGCGGGCCGCAGGGCAGCTTCAACGACAGCTGGTCCTATCGCTGGAATCCCAAGGCATTCGCGAGCCATGGCTATGCGGCGGTGATCGTCGATTTCCACGGGTCGACCGGCTATGGCCAGGCCTTTGTCGACAGCATCAACCAGGATTGGGGCGGCAAGCCGCTGGAGGACCTGAAGCTCGGCCTCGCGGCGGCCGCGGCGAAGGACGCGCAGGTCGATGCGGGCAATGCCTGCGCGCTGGGCGCCAGCTATGGCGGCTATATGATGAACTGGATCGCGGGCAACTGGCCCGACGGGTTCAAATGCCTGGTCCAGCATGACGGCGTGTTCGACGCCCGCGCCATGGCCTATGAGACCGAAGAGCTATGGTTCGACGAATGGGAACATGGCGGGCCTTATCATGAACAGGCCGGGCAATATGAGAAATGGAACCCGGTCAACCATGTGACGAGCTGGAAGACGCCGATGCTGGTGGTGACCGGCGAAAAGGACTTCCGCATCCCCTACACCCAGGGGCTGGCGGCCTTCACTGCGTTGCAGCGGCGGGGCGTGCCGTCGAAGCTGCTGGTATTCCCGGACGAGAATCACTGGGTCTTGAAGCCGCGCAACTCGCTGCAATGGTATGATGAGGCGCTGGGCTGGCTGGACCGGTGGACGAAGAAATAGCGAGCTTCGTGAGTAGCTTGAAATCGTCTCATAGCTTTGCGAAAGGTTGTTACGGAACCGATTTAAAAAAGGGCTATGGATGAAACGGGCGATGATGGTTGGCTTTCTGCTTGCGGTGAGCATTGGTCCGGTCGCCGCCCGCGAGCCTATACGGGCAGTGCCCAAGGACAGTCCGGGCAACTGGTTTCATGATAAAGATTATCCGATTTCTGAGCGTGCCAAGGGTGTGAGCGGCACTACAAGTTTCAAATTGCTGATTGGCGATGATGGGCGGGTGAAGGATTGCAATGTCGAAAGCAGCAGCGGATCGCCGGTGTTGGATGAGACGGCTTGCACGCTTTTGAAGGAAAGGGCGTCCTTTTTTCCCGCAAAGGACAGACGCGGCAAACCTGTGAATGGGACCTATAATGGCCGGATCAGTTGGCGTTTGCCTATTCATTCGGCCATTTCCATGCCCCCGCCCCAAACGCTGACCGTGACGGTCGACATCAGCAAGGACGATGTGGTCGAGAAGTGCAGCTTTGAAAAATCGGGGGATTTCACTTTGCCCGTTGATCCCTGTTTGCGCTTCCCGGTAGGATCGAAAGGTCCACCCTATGCGGGGAAGAATGGCTTGCCATTTCCCATCCGCTTCGTGAACAGGATGACCACTACGGTAGAGGCGCGCTAAAAGATGCGAGCTATTTGATCTTCCTGCCGGTGCCGCTAAAGCGCCTAGCATGACCGAATTGCCCAAGACCTTCGACCCCGCAGAAATCGAATCCCGCTGGTACGCCCATTGGGAGGAAAAGGGTCTGTTCCGCCCGGAACGGCCGGACGCGGAACCCTTCACCATCGTCAATCCGCCGCCGAACGTGACGGGCAGCCTGCATATCGGCCATGCGCTCGACAATACGTTGCAGGATATCGTGATCCGCTACGAGCGGTTACGCGGCAAGGATGCGCTGTGGGTGGTGGGCACCGACCATGCGGGTATCGCCACGCAGATGGTGGTCGAGCGGCAATTGAACGCGCAGGGCCAGAAGCGTACCGACTTCAGCCGCGACGATTTCGTCGCCAAGGTCTGGGAATGGAAGGCCGAAAGCGGCGGCGCGATCACGCGCCAGCTTCGTCGTCTGGGTTGTTCGATGGACTGGGCCAATGAGCGCTTCACCATGGATGAGGGCTTTTCGAAGGCTGTCATCAAGACGTTCGTGGAACTGCACCAGCGCGGCCTGCTCTATCGCGACAAGCGGCTGGTGAACTGGGACCCGCATTTCCGGTCCGCCATTTCCGATCTGGAGGTGGAGACGAAGGAAGTGAAGGGCGGCTTTTGGCACTTCCGCTATCCGCTGGCGGATGGCGTGAAGCTGGCCAACGGCGCGGACCATATCGTCGTCGCCACCACGCGCCCGGAAACCATGCTGGCCGACATGGCGGTCGCCGTGAATCCGGAGGACCCGCGCTACAAGGATGTGATCGGCAAGGATATTCTCCAGCCCATTACCGGCCGCCGGTTCAAGGTGGTGGCGGATGAACATGCCGATCCGGAACTGGGATCGGGCGCGGTCAAGATCACGCCGGGCCATGACTTCAACGATTTCGAGGTCGGCAAGCGGGCGGGCTTCAAACCCGCCGACATGCTCAACATGTTCGATGCCGACGCCAATGTGGTGCAGACCGCGGACGGTCTGATCCCGGATCGCTTCCTTGGGCTGCACCGTTTCCGCCGCGACGGCGTGGACGGCGCGCGCGAGCTGGTGGTGGCGGAGATGAAGGCGCTGGGTCTGCTGGTGCCGCATGTCACCAAGTCCAAGGACGGCGAGGAAGTTCGCTCCGACGCCGAGCCGCGCACGATCCAGACCCCCTTCGGCGATCGTTCGGGCGTGGTGATCGAGCCGTGGCTGACCGATCAATGGTATGTCGACGCGGAGAAGTTGGCGCTTGCCCCCATGCAGGCGGTGCGCGACGGACGGATCGAGATCGTCCCCAAGAGCTGGGAAAAGACCTTCTTCAACTGGATGGAGAATATCCAGCCCTGGTGCGTCTCCCGCCAGCTCTGGTGGGGGCATCAGATCCCGGCCTGGTATGACGAGGACGGCAATCCCTATGTCGCGGAAAGTGAAGAGAAAGCGCAGGCTCTGGCCGGCAACAAGAAGCTGACCCGCGATCCCGACGTGCTCGACACCTGGTTCTCCTCTGCGCTGTGGCCCTTCGGCACGCTGGGCTGGCCGGAAGAGACGGAGACGCTCAAGCGCCATTATCCCAACGACCTGCTGATTTCCGGCTTCGACATCCTGTTCTTCTGGGATGCGCGCATGGCGATGCAGGGTTTGGAGTTCATGGGCGACGTGCCGTGGCGCAAACTCTACCTGCACGGGCTGGTGCGCGCCGCCGACGGGCAGAAAATGTCCAAGTCCAAGGGCAATGTCGTCGATCCGCTGGGCCTGATCGACAGGTTCGGCGCGGACGCGCTGCGCTTCTTCATGGCGGCCATGGAAAGCCAGGGCCGCGACGTGAAGATGGATGAGAAGCGCGTCGAGGGTTATCGCAACTTCGCGACCAAGCTGTGGAACGCGGCGCGTTTCCTGCAATCCAACGGCGTCACCGCCTCGACCAGCCATGAGGCGCCCCATGCCGACGCCCCGGTCAACCGCTGGATCGTCGCCGAGACGGTCGCGACCGTGCAGGCGATCGACACCGCCATGGCCGAACTGCGTTTCGACGCGGCGGCGAACGCCATCTACCATTTCGTCTGGGACCAGTTTTGCGACTGGTATATCGAACTCACCAAGGGTTCGATGGATGAGGAGACGAAGGCCGTCGCGGGCTGGGCGTTCGACCAGATATTGGTGATGCTCCACCCCTTCATGCCCTTCATCACCGAAGAATTGTGGAACCTGACCGGTACGCGCGAGACGCAGCTTATCGTCGCCCGCTGGCCGCAGGCTCTGTATGCCGTGGACCGTGAGGCGCAGGCCGAGATCGACTGGCTGATCCGCCTGATCAGCGCGATGCGCACGGCGCGCACGGAACTCAACGTCCCGCCGGGCGCGAAGCTGGGCGTTGTCGTCCATGACTCGTCTGAGGAAACCCGCCGTCGCATTGATCGTCAGGGTACGGCGCTGGCGCGGCTCGGCCGCGTCGAGAGCCTGTCTTTCGGCGACAAGGTTGAAGGCGGCGCGGCGCAGATCGTTGTCGACGAAGCCACCTTCATCCTGCCGTTGGAAGGGGTGATCGACATCGCCGCAGAAAAGGCGCGCCTCGCCAAGGCGCTTGCCAGCGCGGAGAAGGAACGGGACTCGCTCTCCGGGCGTCTTTCCAATCCCAGCTTCGTCGAAAAGGCCAAAGCCGAAGCCGTCGCCAAGGCACGGGAGGACCATGCTGAAAAGGCTGCCGAAGCCGAAAGATTGAAGGCTGCGCTGGAGCGCTTGGCCTGATCGGCCTTCCGTTCATCGACGACAGGACATAAGAAGAGGGACGATGGACGGAGGGGCAAAGGGACGGGATTTGACGCGGGGGCCGATCGGCCCGGCCCTGCTGCTGTTCGCGCTGCCGACGCTCGGCTCCAACGTGCTGCAATCGCTGAACGGATCGATCAACGCGATCTGGGTCGGCCGCTTCCTGGGCGAGCGGGCGCTGGCGGCGACGGCTAATGCGAACATCATCATGTTCCTCATGTTCTCCATCGTCTTCGGGTTCGGCATGGCGGCGACGGTGGTCATCGCTCAATCCTTCGGTGCGCGGGACATCGCCTCGGCGCGGCGGGCCTTCGGCTCGGCGGTGGGTTTCTGCACGATATTGGCGTTGGTCGTCGCGCTGGCGGGATGGCTGGGCGCGCCCGCCCTGCTGCGCCTGCTGGCGACGCCCGCCGAAGCCTTCGATCCTGCACTCGTCTATCTGCGCGTGATCTTCATCGCCATGCCTGCCACGCTGCTTAGCGTCATGATCATGATGGGGCTGCGCGGCACGGGTGATGCGCGCACGCCGCTGATCTTCATGTTCGTCAGCGTCGGCGTCGACCTGGTGCTGAACCCGGTGTTGATCCGCGGCATCGGGCCATTCCCGGAGATGGGCATAGCCGGATCGGCCACCGCCACCGCGGCGGCGGGCATCGTCAGCCTGATCGGCGTCATCGTCTATATATACCGCAACGACCTGCCGCTGCGCTTGCGGGGCGAGGAACTCGCCTATCTGCTGCCCACCGCCGAGCAGGTCCGGCTGCTGGTGGGCAAGGGGCTGCCCATGGGTTTGCAGATGATCGTCATGTCGGCGTCCGGGCTGGTGATGATCGGCCTCGTCAACCGGGAGGGGCTGGTGACGACCGCCGCCTATGGCGCGGCGCAGCAACTCTGGACCTATTTGCAGATGCCCGCCATGGCGATGGGTGCGGCGGTCAGTGCCATGGCGGCGCAGAATATCGGCGCGGGCCGATGGGACCGGGTGGGGCAGATCGCCTCCTATGGCATCGGCTATCTGCTGCTCGTCACCGGGGCGATGGTCGCGGTGATGCTCCTGTTCCACGAAGCCCTGTTGGCGCTGTTCCTGGGATCGGGCAGTCCCGCCATTCCGGTCGCCTGGCACATGCAATTGCTGGCCAGCTGGAGCTTCATCTTCTTCGGCTGCTCGATGATCTTCTTCGGCGTGATGCGGGCGAACGGCGTCGTGGTGGGACCGCTGATCATCCTGGCCTTCACCATGTTCGTGGTCCGGCTGGGCTTCTACAAGCTCAGCTACGGATCGATCGGTGCGGACGCGCTATGGCTGAGCTTCCCGATCGGATCGGGCGCGACGCTGTTGCTGGCCCTCGCTTATTATATCCGCGGCGGGTGGAAGAAAGCGAAGCTGCTCGCGCCGCCCAATGAGGAGGAATGCCGCGAAGCGATCAATGCGGAAGGGGAGCCCGCCGGGCGGATTGCACCGACGGGCTGAGTTGCGGTCCGCTTGCCTTTCGGCAGGTTAACGTCCCTGACTGCGCCAACGGGTGATGGTGCGGTCGAGAATATCCGCTTCGCCGCCGGACTGCCGCCACAATTCGGTGAAGCTCGGATCGCCCGAAGCGGGACGCCGTTCCTCCTCCAGATTGTCGAGCGCCACGCGGATCGGCACGGCGACGCCTTCGCCGCAGATGATCGCTTCGCGATTGCGGAGCGCCGGGATGGAATCGAGGAACCCACGCGCGCCTTCGGGCATGGCCGCCTTGACGAAGGCCTGGTCGCGGTCGTTGTTGAGGCGCATCGAGATGATCGTGCCGCATTGCGACAGCACGCCTTCGGCCAGATCGGACGGACGCTGGGTGATGAGCCCCAGCGAAACGCCATATTTACGGCCTTCCTTCGCGATACGCTCCAATATGCGCCGTACCGCCTGACCGCCGCCGGTGGTGCTGCTGGGGATGTAGCGATGCGCCTCTTCGCAGACGAGAAGGATGGGCCGCTGCGGCTCGTCGCGCGCCCACAGGGCATAGTCGAACACCAGCCGCGAGAGCACCGACACGACGACCGACGTGATGTCGGACGGCATGGAGGATACGTCGATGATCGAGATCGGCTTGCCGCCCGAAGGCAGGCGGAAGATCTTGGCGATGAATTCCTGCATCGTGTCCGCGACCAGCATGCCGGAGAACATGAAGCTGTAGCGCGGATCGCTCCTGATCTCGTCGATCTTGGTCTTCAGCCGCATATAGGGCAGCGATCCGGTGCCCTTGTCCAGCTTGCCCATCTCGTTCTGGAGGATGTTGGTGAGGTCGGAGAGCAGATAGGGAACCGGCGAATCGACCGTCAGTCGCCCGATGCTCTCGGCCAGCCGATTCTTCGATCGCGCCGCCAGCAGGCATTTGGCGAGGATGTCGCAGTCGACCGTCCGCTCCGAACCTTCGGAAGTGACGAACACCTCGCAATGCTCCTCGAAATTCATCAGCCAATAAGGGAGGGCGAGGTTGTTGACGTCGAACACGGCGCCATTGGTCTGGAAAGCCGCGCCATATTCGCCATGGGGATCGATCATCACGATATGCCCCTGCGGCGACAGGTCGCAGATGCGGTGGAGGATCAGCGCGGCGCTGGTCGACTTGCCGGTGCCGGTCGATCCCAGCAGCGCGAAATGCTTGCCCAGCATCGAATCGACATAGAGCGCCGCACGCGTGTCGGCGGTCGGATAGACGGTACCGATCTGCACATGGGGGCGATCGTCGGCCGAATAGATTTGCTGCATGTCCGCGCTCGACACCGGATAGACTTCCGTCCCCGGAGCAGGATAGCGGGTGACGCCACGGCGGAAGCGGTAGATGCGGCCGGTCAGTTTTTCCTCGTCACCTTCGCCGAGAAAATCGATGTCGACGATGATGCTGTTGCTGTCGCGGCGGTCCATCGCCATGGCCCGGACGCTGGCGATCAGCCAGACATGGCCGACCCGCATCTTCACCTGACTGCCGACCTGTCCGGCCATGGCGATGCAGGGATCGGGATCATGGGCCAGAACGGCGATCCGGGTGCTGTCGATGATGATCTGGGAGCTTGACCCGGCGATCTGGAAAACCATGCCCATGGCGTCGGCAGGTGCCTGAAAAGCGTGCGCCTGCGCGCCGACGAAATGTTCAGCACCTTGCATATGGGTCATGAGCCTTTATTTCCCCTTTCGTCCCGACCGGATTCCGGCACGTCGGACCGATTTAACCGGGGACTGGTAAAGAATATGCTTATCCCGGCCCCATAAAGATGGAACGGCCGATCGCTCGGGCCGTGATGCCAGAGGAACCCTGTGTCGGAATTGGCCGTTCAAACATTTGCCAACAATCGGGAAAATCATTTGATCCAGAGGCTGACGACCGACGCGGCGCGCCGATCCGATGCGATTTCCATCGCCCGCGTCATCTGCATATTGGGCGTGGTTTATGTCCATGCCTGGACGGGCCTGAGCGGTCATGATCTGGAAGGTCTGCGCGGCACGCCTCAGGAAAGCCTGCGCTGGACGCTGATGGAGATTTTCGGGCGGAGCGCGGTGCCGCTGCTCGGCCTGATTTCCGGCTGGCTGGTGGGCGGATCGGCGCGCACGCAAGACTGGGTGCGGCATGTCGGGCGCAAGGCCCGGACCATATTGTTGCCGATGATATTGTGGAACGGTTTGGCGATCCTGTTCGTGTCGGGCGCGGCCTGGGCGCTGGGTCTGGCGGCGCCGGTGCCGTCGTCGACCGGCTGGATGTTCCAGGAATTGTTCATCGTCAGCCGCAATCCCGACATCAATGTCCAGATGCCGTTCCTGCGCGACCTATTCCTGTGCATGCTCGCGGCACCCCTGTTCGTGCGGCTGCCCGGCTGGATGCTGGGGTCGATCGCGGTCATGGCGGCGCTGTGCCAGATCATGGGCTGGGGACCGCCGGTGCTGATGCGGGCGTCGATCCTGTTCTTCTTCGTCATGGGCATCATCGCCCGCCGCGAAGGGCTGGCCGATCGGGTGGCCGGGCTTCCCTGGATGGTCGCGGCGGCGCCCTTCGCATTGTTGATGAGCGCGCAGCTTTATGTTTCGCTGCATCCCGGCAGCGGCATGCCGGGCATCGCCATTTCCACGCTCGACATGGCGGTGCGGATCGCCGCAGCGGTCTTCTTCTGGCGGTTCGCCTGGAGCCTCGCTGCCAGCGTGGCGCGGGGGATGCTGCTGCGGATCGAACCGTTCGCCTTCTTCCTCTTCTGCTCGCACCTGATCCTGATCTGGCTGGGCGGCCCGGTGCTGGGCGCGCTGTTCGGAAAGCTCGGCTCGCCCTTCTATCCCGCCTATCTGCTGGTGCAGCCTTTGCTGGTGCTGGTGGCCGTGATCCTGCTGGGATCGCTGCTCAGCCGCGCCTCGCCGCAGCTGGCGAAGCTACTCAGCGGCGGCCGCCTCATGGCCGCCTGACACTGCTTTCGCGGCGGTCATGGCGATTTCCAGGCTGCGTTTGCGGGCGTCGAAATCATGTATCTGGCCGCCCAATATGATCTCATCGACCTGGGTGCGACGGATGAAGGCGGCAAGGTCGCGCTCGACATCGGCTTGCGTCCCGATGGTGGAGGCGTTCAGCGCATCGGCCAGCATCGCCTGCGCTTGCGGTGGCAGGCTTTCATAATAGCCGGGAACCGGCGGTTGCAACTTGCCCGGCTGGCCCGTGCGCAGGCGGACAAAGGCCTGCTGCATGGAGGTGGCGACCAGGCGCGCTTCCTCGTCCGTGTCGGCAGCGAAGACATTATACCCCGCCATGACATAGGGATATTTGAGCTGGGCCGAAGGCTTGAAATCGCGCCGGTAGATGGCGATCGCCTCGTCCAGCGCTCCGGGCGCGAAATGGGAGGCGAAGGCATAGGGCAGGCCGAGCGCGGCGGCCAGTTGCGCGCCATAGAGGCTGGAACCCAGAATCCAGAGCGGCACATCCTCCCCCGCTCCGGGTGTCGCCTGAAATCCGAGGCGGGCGTCGCCCGCGAAATAGGCCTGCAATTCCATGACGTCGCGGGGAAATTCGTCTGGCCCGCCGGTCAGCGTCCGGCGCATGGCTTGGGCGACGCGCTGGTCCGAACCGGGCGCGCGGCCCAGCCCCAGGTCGACGCGGCCGGGAAACAGCGCCGCAAGCGTGCCGAATTGTTCCGCGATCAGCAGCGGCGCATGATTGGGCAGCATGATGCCGCCCGCGCCGATGCGGATGCGGCTCGTCGCCCGGCCGATATGCGCCAGCACCACGGCGGTCGCGGCCGATGCGATGCCCGCCATGCCGTGATGTTCCGCCACCCAATAGCGATGGAAGCCCAGGGCTTCGGCATGGGAGGCAAAGGCTGCGGCCCGCTCCAGCGCTTCGCCGGGGGTGCTGCCTTCATTGACGGGGACGAGGTCCAAAACGGAAAAACGGGTCATGCCCCGGATATGGGGCGATAACCCGTTTTATTTCAATACCTGATTTTCAGGATCAGACGGCGCGGCCGAAACCCTGGGCCGGTGCGTCGACGCGGCGGCCGAAACCCGTGGGGCGCCGAGCGACCAGCGGATTGGCGTCACGGTCGAGCAATGCCATGGTTTCGGTGAAGCAAGGGCGCAGGGCGACGACATCCTCGATCAGCTCATCGGGCTCTTCGCGGGTTTCCACGCAGCGGCGGGCGACCATCTCGATCTTTTCCGCCAGGGCGCTCAGCCGATAGGCGCCGAACTGGGCCGATTCGCCCTTCAGCGTGTGCGCGGGCGTCACCAGGGCAGTGGCGCTGCGTGCGCGGAAGGCTTCCTCGATCACGCCGATGGCCTTTTCGCCATCTTCGCGGAAATAGCCGAGAATGCGCAGAAATGCGCTGCCCAGTTCCCCCCGCGATTTGGCAAACTCGGTCCAGTTGACCAGTTCGGCCTCTTGATATGACACCTTCGCGACACTCCCTGTTTTGCCGCAGCCTGTATAGAAGAGGGGCGTAAACAGCCGGTTAAGCCGTTACCGCAAGGGCGATCGCGAAGAGATGCGGTCCCCTGGCCGTGAAGATCCAGCCCTGTTGCCGGGCCAGCGCTTCCAGTTCCGCGGGCGCGATGGGGTCGTCGGCCTCGATGGTGATGGTCTTGGCCGAGCGCATGGCGCGGGCGGCGCGCAGCGCGGGCCAGGGACATTTCATGCCCCTGGCGTCGATATGCACGCCTTCACTTGCTGGCATAGGGGTTTTTGGCGCTGCGCAGCGTCAGGCGCACCGGCACCGCGCCGAAGCCCAGCTCTTTCCGGATGCCGTTCACCAGATAGCGGCGATAGCTTTCCGGCAGCTCGTCCAGCCGCGTGCCGAACAGCACGAAGGTCGGCGGACGGGTCTTGTTCTGGGTGATGTAGCGCAGCTTGATCCGCTTGCCGCCGGGGGCGGGGGGTGGGTTGGCCTCCAGCGCGCGTTCGAACCAGCGGTTGAGGATGCCGGTCGAAACGCGCTGCGACCAAGCGGTGCGGGTTTCGAAGGCGACGCGGATGAGGTCGTCCAACCCCTTCCCGGTGGCGGCGGAGACGGTCATGATCGGCACGCCGCGTATCTGCGCGAGACCGTCCGACAGTGCCTGCTTGATGCCCTGATAGAGCGCCGAACCATGCTCGACCGTGTCCCATTTGTTGAGCGCGACGACGAGGGCGCGGCCTTCCTCGATCACCTTGTCCGCGATGCGCAGGTCCTGCGCCTCCAGCCCACGGGTGGAATCGAGCAGCAACACCACGACTTCGGCGAAGTTCACAGCGTTCAGGCCATCGGAAACGGCCAGCTTTTCCAGTTTGTCCTGCACCTTGGCGCGCTTGCGCATGCCTGCCGTGTCGATCAGGCGGACGGGGCGTTCGTTGCCGTCCGGGTCGGTCCATTGCCAGTCGACAGCGATGCTGTCGCGGGTGATGCCCGCTTCGGGGCCGGTCAGCAGGCGGTTTTCGCCCAGCAGCCGGTTGATGAGGGTCGACTTGCCCGCATTGGGGCGGCCGACGATGGCGAGCTTCAGCGGCGCGGATTCGAGATCGGCCTCTTCGGGTTCAGCCTCCTCTTCCTCCTCCTCGCGGTCGATATAGGGGAGCAGCGCCTGGAACAGATCGGCCAGTCCCTGGCCATGTTCGGCGGAGAAGGGGACAGGGTCGCCCAGGCCCAGGCTGAACGCCTCCATCACGCCGTCGTCGCCTGCCTTGCCCTCGGCCTTGTTGGCCATCAGCACGACGGGGGCGTCGCCCTCGCGCAGCCAGCGGGCGATTTCCTCGTCCAGCGGGGTGATGCCGGCCCGGGCATCCACGACGAACAGGGCGACATCGGCATTTTCCACGGCCGCCTGCGTCTGCATGCGCATCCGGCCGGGCAGGGTCTGCGGGTCTTCATCTTCGTAACCGGCAGTGTCGATGATGGTGAAATCGACCCCGAGCAGATTGGCCTGCCCCTCCCGCCGGTCGCGGGTCACGCCGGGCTGATCGTCGACCAGCGCCAGCTTCTTGCCGACCAGCCGGTTGAAGAGGGTGGACTTTCCCACATTGGGGCGCCCGACAATGGCAACGGTGGGCAGCATGAGAGGCCCGTATCCTTTAAAATAGTGGTGCTCCTGCGCAGGCGGGAGTCCAGTCCAGAAGGCGGAACTGGCCTCCCGCCTGCGCAGGAGCACGGTTACTTAGCATTATTGAAGGCGTCAGCGAAACGCCGTCAGCTTTCCGTCATCGGCGAGGATATACAGCGTGTTGTTCGCCACCACCGGCGAAAGCGACATGGACTTCTTCAGGTCGCGTTCCGCCTCGATCTTGCCGGTCGTCGGATCGACATAATTGAGGTCGCCATGGGTCGACACCAGGATCAGGCGCCCACCCGCCAGGAGCGGGCCGGTCCAGCGGATCGCCTTGTCCTTCTTCTTCACCTTTTCCCAGCGGCGAAGCTGGCTGATCCAGCGAATCTTGCCGGTGGCGCGGGCGACGCAGAGCAGTTTCGCGTCGCTGGTGACGGCGAACACCCATTCGCCCACGACCGAAGGGGTGGAAATGCCCGCAATGTTGATTTCCCACAGGCGCTGGCCGCTCACCAGTTCGTAACTGGCCATGCGGCCGCCCTGGCCAATGGCGAAGACCCGGCCGCGATCGATCACCGGATCGGCGTCGATGTCGGTGAGCGTGGCGACGGCGGTGGAAATGCTGGTGCGCGAGAGGGCGTCACCCCACAGCGTCCGGCCATTTTCATAGCGATAGGCGGTGAGTTCGCCCGAACTGTAGCCCGCGATCACTGTGCCCTGCGCCGCGGCCGGAGCCGCCACGCCGAAAATGCCCGTGACCTGCAACGTGCCGCTGTCGGTCCACTGCACTTCGCCATCGCTCTGATTGAGGGCGAAGATCTGATTGTCCTGGCCCATCACATAGACATGGCCGTTGGCCAGGGTCGGCGCGCCGCGCAGCGGGCCGCCGGGGCGCTTCTTCCACAGGACCGCGCCCGTATTGGCGTCCAGCGCGGCAACGTCGCCCACGCCGGTGCTGGCATAGAGCTTGCCGTCGATCACGCTGACGCCGCCGCCGAACAGGGCGCGGCCGCTGCCCTCGGCGGGCAGGGCGGTCTGCCACAGCTTCGCACCGCTATTGGCGTCGAACGCGATCACCCGCGCATCGGCGTCGATGACATAGAGCTTGCCGCCGACCACCACCGGGGCGGAGGCGAGGCGGGCCTGCGGCGTGCTGCCTGCGATGGAGGCGGTCCAGGCCTGCGAGGGTGACGCGCCCAGCGCCAGATTGCCCATCGTCTTGGCGGGGCTGCCGCCCGGCTGCGACCATTGGTCGTTGGCATAGGGTTCGGGCAGGGTCACGGGCACATCGGCCAGCGTCGGGTCGACCTCCACCCCCTGCTCATTGCTGAGGATCGAGGTGCGCTTGCCGACCACCGGGGTCTTGGGGCCACCCTTCTTGCCGCCGATCACGCCGCAGCCTGCAAGCAGGGCGATCATCATGGCAACAGTCACGGCGCGACCGGCGCCCGAAAATTTCGTCATGCTGTGCATCCCCATGCGCCCCATCATTCCTGTCCCGCCGCGTCCGGCGTCTCGACTGCATCCACACCCAATAAGCCCGCCATCTGTCGCGCGCGTGAACGGATCGACTGGGGCACGTTCTTGTCCTTTGCCATGGCGGCGAACAGCGGCCCGGCGAGGTCGGGCTTGCGCATCTTCATATAAGCGATGGCGACCAGTTCCCCGGCGCTGCCGAACCAGGGCGCACCCTCGACCGCCAGGGGTTTCAGCCGGTCGACGACCTGTTGCGGAGCGAGGCTTTCATATTCCAGCGTGGTCTGGCGGATCAGCGCCAGGTCGCGATAGGGCTGGTCGAGCGAACCGTCATCGGCCATCGCCTTATAGGCGGCGATCGCGGCCTTGCTGTCGCCCTTGCGCGCGGCGGTGCCGGCCTTCACCAGCAGGGCCGACGCGCGGAAACCGGGCTGGCTCGCCTGAGTGAGCGTGTCCAGTTCCTTCGCATCGGGCGTGCCGCCGCCGACCGCCGTGGCGATCACCTTGTCCATTTGCTCGGACACGGCCTGCGACTGCGTCTTGGTGTAATGCTGCCAATAAAGCCAGCCGGCGAAGACCGCGAGGCCTATGACGACCGAGGCAACGATCCAGCGGCCGAAGCGCTGCCAGAAGGTCAGCAACTGGTCCTGCCGGACGGCCTCGTCGACCTCGCGCATGAAGGCTTCGCTATTTTGCGGCGTCAGGGCCACTTGGGTCTCCAGAAATTCGTCAGAAAAGGCAGGCGGAAGGCGCGATCATTAGCGGCGCTCTTGGCTCACGCAAATCACTTTTTGGGCCGATAGACCTGATCTTCGGTCGGAAAGTTCCGGTTTCGGACATCCTCGGCATAGCGGGCGGCCGCTTGATCGATCGTTTCCGCGATATTTTCATAGCGCTTCACGAAACGGGGTACGCGTTCGAACATGCCCAGCATGTCCTCCGTCACCAGCACCTGGCCGTCGCAATGGGCCGATGCGCCGATGCCGATCACCGGCACGTCCACGCTGTCGGTGACGGTGACGGCGATGTCCTCCATCACCCCCTCCAGCACCATGGCGAAGGCGCCTGCCTGTGCGACGGCGCGGGCGTCCGAGATGATCTTGGCATGTTCCTCCTGACTCTTGCCGCGTGCGCCATAGCCGCCCAGCGCGTTCACCGCCTGCGGGGTGAGGCCGATATGCGCCATCACCGGAATGCCGCGCTGGCTGAGGAAGGATATGGTTTCGGCCATGGCGGCCCCGCCCTCCAGCTTGACGCCCGCGCAGCCGGTTTCGGCCATGATGCGGCTGGCGCTGGCAAAGGCCTGCTGGGGTGAGGCTTCATAGCTGCCGAAGGGCATGTCGACGAGGACGACGCTGTGATAGCTGCCGCGCACCACGGCGGCGCCATGGGCGATCATCATGTCGAGCGTGACGGCAAGGGTGGAGGGAAGGCCGTAAATCACCTGTCCCAGCGAATCGCCCACCAGCAGCATGTCGCAATGCGGGTCGAGCAACTGCGCCTGCCGCGCCGTATAGGCGGTCAGCATCACCAGCGGTTGTTCCGTCTTCCCCTCGAACTTGCGGCGCTGGATGGCGGGCACGGTCAGGCGCTTCATCGGCGCGGGGGTGGGATTGGCGCGGCTGGTCGACGTGTCGAGCGTGAAGGTCGTGGACATGGCACGCGCTCTACCGCAGCGGCGCGCCGGGCGCAAATCGGGCAGGTATCCAGTCGGTTCAGGGCGGCATCGAAAAATGCGGGGAGCGACAGGGCTGTGTCGCTCCCCGCAGGGGGTGAACCTCGTTAAAGGGTCAGAAGGAGAATTTGATCGTTCCGCCCCAGGTCTGCGGGTCGCCGGGCTGGCCGGCGATCAGGCCGGTGTTGCCAGGCGCGACCTGTAGGTTTTCGATGTAGTTCACGTCGAAGGCGTTGCGGACCCAGCCGAAGATGTCGAACCCTTCGCCACGGAAACCAGCCCGGAAATTGGTCAGCGCATAGCCCTTCACCTCGGTGTAGATCGACGGCGAGGCGTTGGAGTTCCAGTGCGACCGGTAATTGCCGTCCACGCCCAGATAGAGCTGGCCGTCCTTGTCCAGCAGCGTGACCGGAATGTTATATTCCGCGCCGTAGGAGAAGGCCCATTTCGACACGCCGGGCAGGCCCTGGCCCGAGATGTCGCAGGCCCGCGGGCTGAGCGACGCGGTGGGATGGCTGGGCGTGTTGCCGGCCTGGCCGGGTGCATCGGGCGTCTGGTTGCCGGTCACGAAGGTGCCGCCGGACAGTTCGGGCGGGCAGGGGGCATTGGTGAACTTCTTGTACTTGGCGTCGGTGTAGGCGCCGTTCGCATAGGCCGTGAAGCGGTCGCTGGCGACGATCTTGAAGTCGGCCTCGATACCCTGCGACCGGACCTTGTCCGCATTGGCAAGGTAGCCGCGCACCGTGCCGAACTGGCCGCCGTTCACCGTCGCCTGGAAATTCTTGATGTCCGTGCGGAAAGCGGTGAGGTTGAAGGTAGCGCGGCGGTCCCAGAACTGGGTCTTGAGGCCCACTTCGAAATGGTTGACCGATTCCGGCTTCACCGTGCCGGCGGCGTAATTCACCGTATTGTCCGAATTGAGCGGCAGGCCGTTCTGGTTGATGCCCAGCGTCTTGAAGCTCTTGGCATAGGTCGCATAGGCAAGGATGTCCTGAGCGATCTTGTAATTGACGTTGAAGTCGTAGGTGAAGTTCCAGGCGCTGTCCGATGGCGCGCTGACCTGCGGCTGGTAAACGCCGCATTGTGCCGCCAGCACCGAGCCGGCGGTTGGCGTCGGCGTGCAGGAAATGACCTGGCCCGCACCATTGGTCACGATACGCTGGTAGAAGCCCGACTTCTTGTCATAGTTGAGGCGAGCGCCCGGCTGGATGGTCAGCGCGTCGGTAACCTTCCAGCTCAACTGGCCAAACAGCGCCGCGCTCGTGCTTTTGAGCCATTGCGTGTTGCTGGCCGTCAGACCCTGAAGGATGCTGGGCGTGGTGGCCTGCGTGCCGGTCAGGCTCCAGCGGCTGGCGTCGGCGCCCTGTTGCTCTGTGCCCTGGGTGTCGATCCGCTGCTTGAAGCCGAACAGGCCGACCACGAAGTCGATCTTCTGGCTTTCATAATTATAGCGGAATTCCTGGCTATACTGGTCCTGCTGCGAGGGGTTCTGCGATTTCGACACGACCGAGAGGCCGGTGAAATCGCGGTCATTCTCCGGCTTCCAGTCCCAGAAGCGCCAGGCGGTGACGGAGGTCAGCGTGCCGGGGCCGACATCCCATTTGATCTTGGCCGAGACGCCGCCGATCTTGTTGCCTGCGTTCAGGTTGCTGTCGAGATCGGTCAGACGATCATAGGGATTGCGGCTGGGCACTGCGTAATTGCGGCCGGGATTGGCGGCGTTGATCGCGGCGACCAGCGCATCATATTGACGCGTGATCGGGCGCTGCGTCGTGCCCACCCGCACGAACACCGTGCCGCAGCATTCCGGGTCCTGCTTGCTGTAGTCGCCCGACAAGGTGAGGCTGAAATTGTCGGAGGGCTTGAACAGCAACTGGCCGCGGAGACCCAGATTGTCCTGTTCGTTGATCCAGCGGTTGGTGACCGTGTTGTACAGCGTGCCCCGGCGGCTGGTCGCGGCGACGGCGATGCGGGCGGCGATCGTATCCGACAGCGGACCGGAGACGGCGGCCTTTGCCTGCCTGTAATTGAGGTTGCCGACGGTCAGTTCGGCGCGGCCCTCGAAATCGAAGGTCGGCTGGTTGGTCGTGATGTTGATCGCGCCGGCCGTGGTGTTCTTGCCGTAAAGCGTGCCCTGCGGGCCGCGCAGCACCTCGACCTGGGCGACGTCCAGGAAGTCGAAGGTCGCGGCGGCGACGCGGCTGTTGTAAACGTCGTCGACATAGATGCCGACGCCCTGCTCGAAGCCGTCGCTGGTCAGGCCGAACGGCACGCCAAGGCCGCGGATGTTGACCGAGGTGTTGCGCGGATTGGTGGTGTAGACCTGCAACGTCGGCGCGAGCTGCTGGAGCTTCACCACGTTGAAGTTGCCTGTGGCCTCTATGCTGTCGCCGCGGATGACGGAGATCGCCAGCGGCACTTCCTGCGCGGTTTCCGCGCGGCGGCGGGCGGTGACGATGATCACTTCCCCGCGGGCAGTGGCCTGTTCGGCGCTGTCCGCAACGGGTTGAGCCGTGTCCTGCGCATGGGCGTTGGACGCAATGATGGATGCGCTCGCCACCCCGGCGAGCCACAGAAAACGCGCAATCATGATAATTCCCCTTCCGGATGTCCGGTGAATGTTGATCGCGGCCTCTGCGGTGATCCGCTCAAAGCCGTTGGTCGTGGGAATGGTAAAGTGCGGCCCACCCCTTGCCGCCTGTTATCCGGCCAGCCCTGAGGCGGCCTTTATTCAGCAACCCTGTTTGCCCCCGCGCTTCCTTCAGGCGGTCAGGCGTGTTTTTTCCGTCACGTCGATCTGCACGACGCGCGCGTCGTGCACGGTCAGTGTGACAGATCCGAAACGAAGCGCTTCCAATACGTTGCGCACCTTGTCGATCGTAACGGCGATATCATGGCGCTGCCCATCGCTGCGACCGTTCCGGGCAAATTCAATCGATCGGTTTTCACTCATAAACACCTCTTCGCCGCTTTTATCTCAACTATTATGATAGACAAAAAAGCAAATATAAGGGGCGCTCAAGTTTCTCTTGTCGCGCCCCGAAAAACTCAGCCGTTGACCCTCAGCGCCGCTAGTCGCCGCTCCTGATGGGCCAGAGGTATGGCGGGCCGTAATTGCCGCATGGCAGAGGCCTGCTCATGCGCGTTGTCGATCAGCTTTTCGAGCAGCGCCTGGCCGAAACGCCATTCGCCCAGGCCCGATTCCGCGTTGATATGGCCGCAAAAGCCGGCGTCGACGAAGCTGCTGCCCCAATTCTTGCCGATGCTGTGGGCGCGCTCGAAGAAGATATAGGGATCGTTGCGACTCGCCACCACGATTGAGGGGAAGGGCAGTTGCGCGCGCGGCGTCGGGCCGAATCCGCCGATCGTCTCGGGCGTTTCCATCCGGTCGCAATCGGGCGGCGCCACCAGCAGCGCGCCGGTCACCGGCCAGCCATAGGCCTGGCTCTGCAAGGCGCCCCACCAGGCGACCGCCAGGCAGCCCAGGCTGTGCGCGGCCAATATGATCGGTCCATCCGCCGCCCGAATCGCCGCATCCAGCCGCGTGACCCAGCTGTTGCGGTTGGGGCTGGCCCAGCTTCCCAGATCGACGCGTTCGCAATCGCCGCGCGTCTCTTCCCAAAGGGTTTGCCAATGGCCGGGGCCACTGTTGTTGAGGCCCGGAATGGTCAGCACGACCGGCTGGCGCGCGTCACCTGAATGTCCGAATCGCTCCATGGACTCATCCTCATCCTGTTTGAGGCACAGAGATAATTCTATTTATTAAGTAGACAATGGGCAAGCGACAAAATGTGTCTGAATTTAGGCAGCCCGATTCATCTGGCGTTCATGTTAAAAACATCGTCTGCCAAACGCAAAGGATGTCGTTCGGCAACAGCATGCAGGCAGGCCGCAAGGGCGCACGGGCCCTGTCCGGCGGCCAGAAACCAAGTCCTTGAAAATCCTTACCAGGGATAGACCAGCCCATAATATTGGAAGACGCTGCGGCCGTAGGTTTCGTCATAATCGGGACGCTCGTCCGGCTCGTGCCGGGGGGCGTCGTCCAGGACTTCCTTGGCCAGATCGACCACATAGCCGCCCTGGTCGATGTCATAGCTCAGCATCGACCAGGGCAGGGGATAATGGTCATGTCCCATCCCCAGGAAACCGCCGAACGACAGCACGGCATAGCGGACCTGCCCGCTCCGCTTGTCGACCATGAAATTGGAAATATGGCCCAGCCGTTCGCCCGCGCGATTATAGACCGCCGTGCCTTCGACCCGGTCGGATGCGATCAGGTCGCCATGATTTTCCATCGCCATACCCGTCATTGTCACTCTCCTGCGCAATTTCGCCTTATGCTGGTGAAACCAAGGGGGACCGGCGGGGTTCCTCCGGGAACATAGGAGGACGGATATGAAGATCAATCGCAGCGGGTCGGCCGTTTGGAGCGGGGGCCTGAAGGACGGCAAGGGCGCGATCTCGACTCAGAGCGGCGCGCTCGACGCCCATCCCTATGGCTTTGCGATGCGATTCGAAGGGGTGCCCGGCAGCAATCCCGAAGAACTGATCGCGGCCGCCCATGCCTCCTGCTTCACCATGGCGCTGTCGCTGATTTTGGGCGAGGCGGGGCTGACGGCGGAAAAGATGGAGACCAATGCTGTCGTGACGCTGGAGCAGCAGGATGGCGGCTTTGCCATCACGGCGAGCAGGCTGAACCTCAAGGCGACGATTCCCGGCGCGGAAGAGGCGCAGTTTCAGGAGTTGGCGGCCAAGGCGAAGGCCAATTGCCCGGTATCCAAGCTGTTGAATGCCGAAATCAGCCTGGATGCCGAATTATTGAATTGAAGTCAGGCGCCTGGCGCGGATCTGTTCGCGCCAGGTGATATAAAGACCGCTGGCCACGATAAGCGCGGCACCGATCCAGGTCGTCACCATCGGCCAACTGCCCCAGATCGCCCAACCGAGCAGCGTCGTCCAGATGATGGAACTATAATCCATCATCAGCACGACCGACACGGGGGCCCAGCGCAGGGCGGCGGTCATGCATATCTGCGCAATGCCACCGGCGACTCCGATGAGTATCAGCAGTCCCCAGGTCGCGGCATCATGGGCCTGCCCATAGAATAGCATGGCGACGCCCAACGGCGGCAAGGACAACAGCGTGAACCAGAAGACGATCGTCCCGGAATTTTCCGTCCGGGACAGTTGGCGCAGGATCAGGCTGACGCTGGCGGTGAAGAGCGCGCCGGCAAGGGCCACGGCAACGCCGGCGGCGGGGAAATGCCCCGCATCCGGCCGGACCATGATGATCACGCCGACAAAGCCGAGCAGAACGGCGCTCCAGCGGTGGATGCCCGTCGCTTCGTGCAGGATCAGGGCGGACAATATGGTGGCGAAGATCGGCATGGTGAAGCCGATGGTCACGGCTTCCGCCGGCAGCAGCAGGATATAGGAGAGAAAGTTGAGGATCATGCCGGTCAGGCCGACGATCATGCGTGTGGCATGGGCGCCGACGCGGCTGGTGCGGAACGATCCGACGCCTGTGGTCATGGCGATCCAGAGGGCGGCCACGGGCAGCGCCAGCGCCTGGCGATAGAAGAGCGATTCGACGATATGCACGCCGCGCGCATCGGCCAGCCTGACCGCGATGAACATGACCGACAGGCAGATCACAGCGATCAGCCGCAGGCCGATGGCCGTGAGCGGGCGATGCGGGCGTGCGGAAGGCGAAGCGGGTGACACCGCATCGCCTTAGCCCGGCGGAAGCATGATGCAACCGCTTAGAGCGGTTTTCGATCTGATGGCATCAGATCGCCGCTCCAAGCCTTTTGTTTGCCGCGATTTCTTGACTGGCGATCGGTTCCGATCGCTTCGAAACCGCCATTCGCGCCGCCTTACTTCACCGGTTTGCGAAAGCGCAGCGTCATCCGGTCGCTCTCGCCGATGGCGAGATATTTCGCCTTGTCGACTTCGCCATTGCGCAGGGTCGGGGGCAGCGTCCACACGCCCTTTTCCCAGTCGGCCGTATCCTTCGGGTTGGCGTTGACCTCCGATGATCCGACATATTCGAACCCTGCGGCCTCCGCGATGCGGCGGACCGTCGACACTTTGAGATAGCCGCTGGTCTTCTCCAGCGCCGTGTCGCGCCCCTCGGGCAGGCGGTGATCGACGATGCCCAGCGTCCCGCCGGGCTTCAACAGGTCGTAAAAGACCTTGAAGGTGGCCGTTTCCGTGCCGCCCATCACCATATTGTGGATATTGCGGAAGGTCAGCAGCGTGTCGACGCTGCCCGCCGGGATCAGGCCGGTCTGGTCGGGGAAGGGGACCAGCATGACCTTGCCGTAGACCTCCGGCTTGGCGGCGAGAAAAGCCTTGTAGCTATCCAGGGAACGTCCGGTCGGCTGGAGCGCGTAGAAACTGCCTTTGTCATGCAGCAGCGGGGCGAGGATTTCCGTGTACCAGCCGCCGCTCGGCGAATATTCCACCACCGTCTGGTCCGGCCTGACGCCGAAGAAGGCGAGGGTTTCGGCGGGGTGGCGATAGCGGTCGCGCGCCAGATTGGCCGGGGTGCGGCTGGTGGCCGCGACGGCCGCCGCGATGGGATCGGCCGTCCGATGCGCGCCATGCCCCGCATGTTGCGCGACGAGCGGTGCAAGGGGCAGGGTAAGGCCGGTCAGCAGGGCGGCGGCATGGACGACACGGTTCATCGGGGATCCTCTCCTGATCGTGAGGTTTCCCGATGTGCCGTTCGCGCATCCGCGATGCAAGCCGCACGGCGGTGAAATTCGCCGCCGGAAACAGATTGTTACGGTCGGCCTGTCATGGCCCGGCCGTTACAGCCCGGTTATTACAGGCAGGCTTCCAGGAAGGGCTGATCGAAGCCGAACTGCCGCGCCTTGTCCAGCGTGTAGGGGCGCAGGCCCATCGAGCGATATTCGCCGATGATCTTCCCGCTGTCGTCCTCGTCATGATATTCGAACTTGAACAGTTCCTGGGTGACGATGACGTCGCCTTCCATGCCGATCACCTCGGTCACGTTGGTGACTCTGCGAGAGCCGTCGCGCAGGCGCTTCACCTGCACGATCAGGTCGACCGAATCGGCGATCTGCTTGGAAATCGCTTCCTTCGGGATCTTGATGTCGCCCATCAGGATCATGTTCTCCATACGGCCCAGGCATTCGCGCGGGCTGTTGGAGTGGAGCGTGCACATGGAACCGTCATGGCCCGTATTCATCGCGGCGAGCAGGTCGAAACACTCCGCGCCGCGGATTTCGCCCAGGATGATGCGGTCGGGACGCATGCGCAGGGCGTTCTTGACGAGATCGCCGATGGTGATCGCGCCCTGACCCTCCAGGTTCGGCGGGCGGGTTTCGAGCGGCAGCCAGTGCGGCTGTTGCAGGCGCAGTTCGGCCGCGTCCTCGATCGTCAGCACGCGCTCGCCCGGATCGATCATCTTCGACAGGGCATTGAGCATGGTAGTCTTGCCCGAACCCGTACCGCCCGAAATCACGATGTTCATCCGGCAGGCGCCCGCGATCTTGAGTGCGGTGCACATTTTCTGGCTCATCGCGCCCCATTGGGCGAGATTGTCCAGCGTGATCGGCTTGGCGGAAAATTTACGGATGGAGATGGCGGTGCCGCGCAGCGACAGCGGCGGCACGATCACGTTCACACGAGAGCCGTCGGGCAGGCGGGCGTCGGCCAGCGGCGTGGTCTGGTCGACGCGGCGGCCGACCTTGTTCACGATGCGCTGGGCGATCTGGAACAGATGCTCCTCGTCGCGGAACTTGATCGGCGCGATCTGGAGCTTGCCCTTCTTTTCGATATAGGTCTGCTCCGGACCGTTGACCATGATGTCGGTGACGTCCGGGTCGGACAGCAATTCCTCCAGTGGGCCAAGGCCGAGCAGTTCATCGACCAGCACCTTTTCCAGCGCGAACTGCTCGCGCCGGTTGAGGGTCAGCTTCAGTTCCGCCAGCACCTCCATGATGATCGGGCGGAATTCCTCGGCCAGTTCATCCTTGGTCAGCGTCGCTGCGGCTTCGGGATCGACGCGCTCCAGCAGGCGGGGGAGGACCTGCTCCTTGATCGTGTGGACCGATGCTTCAAAACCCTGCGGGCCGGTGTCGGTCGCATGTTCGGCATTGGCGCGCTCCGACAGGCGCTGCATGGCATCGGCGTTGCGCTGCATCTGGCCGGTTGGAGCGGAAAGCGGATCGACGGGAGCCTCGCTGGGCAGGGCCGTCATGTCCAGGGGGGGGAATTGTTCGCCTCCCTTGACCTCTTCCCGGGGCGCGCCGCCCTGCATGGGGCGGGCAATGCCGAAGCCCGGCTTGATGCCCGCGGGTCCATTTTTTCGTCCAAACGCGCTCATAATTCTCCGCCGAAATGATCTGGATCAGCTCTGATGGTTAAAGGTGAATAGGGTGGAAACTTTGATAAATGGCTAATGCGGCAGGGATGGCGGGGTGACGAAGCGCGGGGCGGCGCGCGCTCAGCCGGATGCGTCGCCGGCCGACGCGCATACTGCCGGATAGTGGCCGCTATACAGAGCAGCTTGACAAAAAAGGCCGCGCTCCTTGGTGGAGCGCGGCCTTTTGGTTCGGTTTGCGGTCAGGCCGTGCGTTGCGCTAGGCCGTAGTG
>NZ_LBIC01000020.1 GCF_001005725.1 Sphingobium chungbukense | reverse complement strand
GGGGCGAGAGGTCGATCTCCAGGTCGGCCCGTTCTCCAGCGCTCAGCTCGCCAAGGCGACGGTCGAGGATGGATTGCGCGGTCGTCACCAGCTGGATGACGACGGACTGATTGGCGTCAAGATGCGCCTCTATCGCCGCGATCACCGTCGGCAGCTTCATGCTGAGCAGCAGCTGCCCGAAGAAGCGCTGCTTCGTCGTCTCGAAGCGGGAGCGGGCGGCGGCCTTGGCGCCGCTGTTGAGCGTCCTGTCCTCCAGCGGGTCAACCACCCCCGTCAGCTCCAGCGCGCGTTCCATATTGCGGTGAATCACCTGCCACGCCTCGGCGTAGCGGTCATAGATCGCGATCTGGCCCGGCGTCAGCTCGTGCCGCAATATCTCATATTCAACGCCGTCAAAGCTTAACGCGCGGGCGGTGTAGAGGCCCAGGGCCTTAAGATCGCGCGCCACCAGTTCCATAGCGGCAATCCCGCCCTTGCGGATATCGGCGATGAACTGCTCGCGATTGGCGAAAGCGGTTTCAGGTCCCCACAGGCCCAACCTTACGGCATAGGCCAGATTATTGACGTCGGAGGCTGCGGTCGCCGTGGCATAGAGGATGCGCGCGCCGGGCAGGTTGTTCTGGAGCAGAACGCCGCAAAGGCCCTGGAGCGAGCCCTCTTTTCGTCCAAGCGCGCCTTCACCGCCTCCAACCCCGCCCATTTCATGCGCTTCATCGAAGCCGATCACACCTTCAAAATCGGGGCCTGCCCATTGGATGATCTGCTGCAGCCGGCTGCTTGCGCCGCGCGCGGATCGCAACATGGGGTAGGTGACGAAGAGGACGCCCTGCTCAAGCGCGAGGGGCTGGTCGATCTTCCAGTTGGACAAGGGCTGAATGTCGCCCGGCAGCCCGCCGAGCGCCGTCCAGTCGCGGCGGGCGTCCTCGAGCAGCATTTCATTCTTGGTGACCCAGATGTTGCGGCGGCGGCCCTGGAGCCAGTTGTCAAGAATGCAGGCGGCGACCTGGCGGCCCTTGCCGGCTCCCGTGCCATCGCCGAGGAAATAGCCCTTCCGATAGGCATGCCCCTGTTCGCTTTCCTCAAGGCCCGCCCCTTCCCTGGCGGGAAGGAATTTGCCCGGGAGGAATTGGGACCAGGCATGTCCTGCATAGACGACCGTCTCGAGCTGGGATGCCGAGAGCAGGCGGTGAGAGACAGTACGCTCGGGCAGGAGCGGCACATAGCGGGGAATGGGAGCGGCGATCGAGCCCATCGCCACGGACTCCACGAGCGCGGTAGGATGCTCGCCGGCCGTCTCGAACCGGATACGGCTCGGTCTGTAGGGAAGATAGACCCCGACCTGTCCAAGAAGCGGGGCCGGCGTATCGAGCGCTGAATAGCGCACGGCGGCGACGTCGTTGCGGACCGGCGCATGACAGGGCCGGGGCCGGGGCCGGGTGGCTCTGGCGGCGCTGAAAAGGGAAATCGCTGCCGGACGCCCGGGCTGCGCGGGCAATGGCGGCAAAGGGGCACGGGACGGGACTGCAAGCGTCGCGATGAGTTCGCGGATCGAGCCGCTCTCGATGGTTGGGGGAACCTCGCCGCCCCCGACCCTGTCGATGACGAGAAGGCGCACGCTGATCGACGTGCCGTGCCTCAAATAGCATTTGTCGAGACGAATGGAGGCGCGCAGGCTGGCATGCTGGAGTCCCGTCCAGGTAGGGTCGCCGATCCGTGCATGGGGGTTGAACCATTCGGGCATGACCGCGACCAGCCTGCCCCCGGGCCGCAGCCGCCGCAGGGCCGCTGCAAGATGGCGCAGGGCGGCATGGCGGTCGGCGCCGCGGCCTGCCGATCGGGAAAAAGGAGGGTTCATAAGGACCAGGCTTGGCCGAGGCGCGGCAGCCAGTGCGGCATCGATGAGCGCCCCATCATGGCCGGTGACAAGGGCATCGGGAAAGGACTGGGTAAGGCGGATGCGCCGCCGCGGCGCAAGTTCATTGAGCTGAAGGGTGGCGGACCGGCCGCAATGGGCCACAAGAAGACCATTGCCGGCGCTGGGTTCAAGGATGATATCGTCGGGCTGGATGTCGGCCAGCACCACCGCGAGGGCGGCAAGATCGACCGGCGTTGAGAATTGCTGCCATTCCACCTGTTCCTCGCTGCGCACTGTGTGGGTTGGAAGGCGATCAAGAAGGTCGCATGCGGCCGCGACGTCGCAGGGTTTCCTCAGGGAAAGGGGGCGGAGCCCAAGATGCTGGACCAGCGCATGCTCAAGGATCTCGAAGCTGTCGCGCTGGGTCCAGAGGCCATCGGCATCGCTGCCTCCAAAAGCCTGCATCATCGCTGCGCTGAGGTCCGCGCGGGTGATGGGGTCTGTGGAACCGAGGCGATCGCCAAGAATGGCGGCGGCACGCTGTTCGCCAAGGATCAGGGCATCGGGGATGGCGGGCATGGATCATTTCTCCGAAAAGCTGGCTGTCCCTTCGACAGCGTCAGCCCTTCACGCCCCCTCTTCTTGCCTGTGGGTTGCCGGCTGGAAGACCGGCAGGCGCTTTGGTCGCGCTTCAGCGCTGCGGGGAACGCACCGTTTCGAGCGCCTCGGCCCAGTCCTTGACGCCTTTGGGCGTCCTGATGCTGATCTCGAGGCCAGGCCGGGCGTAACGACGCATCGCCCGCGCGGCCGCGCGCTCGCCCTCGCCGTCATTGTCCGCCGCCAGGATCAGCGATGAGAGGGACTGCGGCAATATGAGGCGGTCGAGCCGCCTCGCGCCCAGGCTCGCCCAGCAGGGCTCGCCTTCGAGCAGGTTGAAGGCGCGAGCCGTCTCGAACCCTTCTGCAAGCGCCAGCACAGAATCGGGCCTGCCGCCGCCCTGCCAGGCGCCCCCGCCCGGCCTGCCCAGGAGCAGCTTCATGCGACACGCCCCGGTTTGAGGATCAAGGAAGATGCGCTGGACCGCGGTCAGCTGCCGCCCCTCCCGGACCGCGAGCAGAAGAGCGGGCTGATAACTCGTCCAGGGCAGCGGCCGATAGGGACAGCGCGGATGGTATCGCACATCGGCGACGGGCGGCTCGAGCCCCCGGAGGGTCATGTAGCGCTCGGCAAGGGTTCCGCTGACAGGGCCGGCCTGCGCCCACAGGCGCGCTGCACTCCCGGAAGACCGGGAGGGCGTGTCACAATAGGCGAAGCGCTTGCGGCGCGGGATGCGCCGCAAGGCACGCAGCACATCCTCCCGGGCGCAGCCGGCAAAGCATGTGACCAAAATCCCATGATCGCCCTGCCGTATGGATAGGCTTGGGGCTCGATCATCATGCACGGGACACCGGCACATGGCGGTGCGGCCATGCCAGCTCCCGTCAAGGGCCCCTACAAGGTCGATGGTGTCCTGGGACGGTCGTCGGGTTATCAGCGGCATCAGCCCATCTCCTTTTCCCATCGCCCAGCCACTCTCCCCTTTCGGCCGAACCGAGGGGTGGCGTCGGGACAGCATCCGATGATGCGGATGTCGAGCGGGCCTCCTCGGGGCGTTCGGTCTGAAATACCGCAACGCTGCAGACGGCGGGATCAGCTGATTCCAGAGCATCGAAAAGGAGGAACGAACATGGATTCTTCGTCAATTTCATGTTTGTGACATGCGAATCCTTTCAGATCAGCGCATTATTGTTTGCTTCTGATCTATCAAGGGGTTAACTGAAATCTATTCGGACCTTGTGCGCGCATGCGAGCCCCATTCGAGGGGCAAGGAGCCGTTAATGTCAATTTTAACATAATAGAATTCCACGAATGGATGGAATTTTTCGCAGGACTAGGAGAATTCACTTGGGATCGGAAGACAAATCTACCATTAATCAGAGTGTAAGGCTGGATTCTCTCACGATTGATGACCTGAAATCTCTGGAACAGTCCTTTCTGGAAGCCGCTAATTCCATCGCGGCTGTCCGCAACGTTCTTGACCAGGTCATCGATACTGGCGCGCCTTTGACAAAAGCCATTGGCGCGAGCCGGGCAGGTGCGGCGGCGCGTTACGCGCTTTCGGCGATGACGGAGGACCAGGCCGACGTCGAAGAGGCCCTCAAAGCCCTATGCAGGGGCCTCAAGACAGGAGATCGGGAAGAATTCATTCGCCAGCGGCTTGTCGATTGCTTCGCCCTGGAAGGCTGGGCGTCTGCCGGCGTCCTGCTTTGCCTCCTCCGCCAGCCGGGGCAATTTGTCTCGCACGCCCATCTGGCGGACGCGGCCTGCGTCCTCTCGGAGAGTCCCAATGTCGTGCGCGTCTATATCTGCCAGCTGCGCTCAAGCCTCAAAAGCCGGGGCTTTGAGGATGGCGCCATCGAGACCGGGCGGCGAAGCTACCGGATAGTTCCGAGCGCTGCCTTCGGGATCGTCAACGCGCTTGGCGTGTCCTTGAGACCGACCAGAAAGGCGAGCATGAGTGAAAGCCAAAGCCACAGCCAGGCTGCCGCGCGGTGACCGAGCCACCAGGCCAGCCCAAGGGCTGGCCTGCGCCTGCGGGGCGGCCGGTGGCCGGTCGGGCAGCCGCTCCCCTCAGGCGATGGAGCTGCCCGCGTTCCTTTTCCATGCATTGGCAGGTCCGGAACGGCCGCAAGCCTCAGCCAGGCGTCGCCTAATCCCCTGACCCCTGCGCGCGAAGCCGCTCACGCATCCGCTTGCCCGGCCTGAAATGCACGGCATTTTTTTCGGCCACCGGGACGCATTCTCCAGTCCGGGGATTGCGCCCCATCCGGGCCATGCGAGGCCGTGGGGTAAAGGTACCAAAGCCGCGAATCTCGACCCGTCCGCCCTTTGCGAGATTGTCGATGATTTCCTGGAAGAAAAGATTGACGATGCTCTCGACTTCCGAAGCGGAGAGATCGGGATGCTCTTCGAGCATCTTCTGGATCAGCTCAGATCTGATCATCACGCACCTTGAACAATCCCCCTCCTCAAACCATCGCCGCTTTCATGCCCCCATGATGGCGCCGTCCAGGACCAGGGACAGGAACCACGGTCGATCTTCAACAAGCCGCAATAGCTTTGTTCGATGAAATTGCAAGGATTCAGGAGTTTTGATTCTTCCAATACTTGGCATTCGCATCACGCCGTCGACGCGCATCGCCCGGCCTGCGTGGACGTTGGGAGGGGATTGGCCCCTTGCCGGCACCCCGTCGCAGGAGCGGTCCGACACGTCCCTGTAAACCAGTAGGTAAGAAGCTCCCGCTATTCCTGTAGCGCGCATCCGATGCGAGCGTCGGGCGTTGATGCCCTGTGACCGCACGACGGCGCCCGAAAAACATCGCGGCCTTACAGTTGGAGTTTCCATGACCGGTTCAAGTCCCTCCCGCCGCCGCCTTCCTCAGGGGAGTTGCTTCATCCTGCTCCTGCCGCTGGCGCTGGCCTTCTGGATGGCGGTGATGTGGCTGATCGATCAGGGGCGCTGAAGCTTGATTGAAGGCGCCCGGGCACGGCCCGGCCGGTCAGGCCTGCTCGATTTGCAGAACGTCCAGCAGATCGAAACCTGATCGGATGCCTGCGACCCGAACCCTGCGCCCGAGCAGGTGTCGATAGCGCCCGGTGACATCCAGGCGCCATTCACCGCCATCGGCTACGCGCAGGACGGGGTGAAGGCCAGCCTCGAGCAGGATTCCGGTCAGATCGTGGCGTGAACCTCTTGGCATCGATGCTCCTTCAGGCTGGCGACGGACGCTTCATGTCCCCCGGCCAGGATGAGGTTCCGCCGCCGCTCGCGCCGATTGCCTGCCATGAACGAAGCGGGCTTGCAACATTCCGTGGGGCTTCCCCCGCGCGAAAGCGCCAAGGCAAGTGAAGGCGTGCCGCTCAAAAGGGACTCCGCCCGACTGTGAAACAAGCGGAGCCAGTCTGAGGAAAAGCGCGAAACGGTCATGGGCGCCCTGCCAAAAAGGGCGTCCGTCGTCCGGACGCCCTCCTGGCTCGTTGCGCAAGAGCAGATTGCGAAACGAGTGCATCGGCTCGACCGCTCTACATATTTATTGTGTCGCGTTTCCCGGTCAGCAGATGATTGGCTTCGCCGAACTGGCGTTTCCATCTGCCAAGAAAACGCTCAAGCTCAATAGCGCCAGGAGATGCCCAGCGAGAGCTTGTTGTTGTCGACGCGGATGCCGTTGGCGCCGAGATCCTTGTTGAGGCCGGCGCTGCCATAATCCTCAATCAGATATTCAACGCGGATCGACGTCTGCGCGCCGATGCGGGTTTCCAGGCCAGCGCCGTAGACCAGCGCGTCCTGCATGGTCTTGGTGCCGTAGCTGTCCACGCCGTCAAAGGCGCTCGCCTTGAACTTGGTCGATTGCCAGCCGCCCCGGGCATAGAGAGCGGTGTTGTCGGCGATCATGGCGCCCAGCCGGCCGCTCAGGCCGAAGGATTCGCGCGCCCGGATCTTGCCGCTCACGCTATTCGTGCCGTCATCAAGGCTGGCAGAGATGCTTGCGCCCGAATAGTTCGCATTGGCTTCGACGCCGAAGAACAGGCTGTTCGAGAGGGCATAGTCGTAGCCGACATAGAGGCCGCCGCCGATGCCGTTGCCGCTCAGACCGTCGAGGTCCAGAGCCGCAATGCCAATGTCGGTGCCTTCAGCCTTGACCTCATAGGCGTCGCGGCTGATCTGCGCGCCGATGAACGGGCCGGAAAAGGTTTCTGCATGAGCGCAGGAGGTCCCGGCGACGATCGCCAGAAGCGCGATGGAAATATTTTTCATGGTTCCCCTGAATTGGTTCGCGTTGTCTAATCGTTTCGGTTGCGACCCGGAGAGCCGCCTAGAGAGGCAAACCTGCAACGTCAACCAATTCTGTTCGATTCCTTGGCAAGAGGCTTTTACCGGAAGCATAGCGCATATCTCATGTCTGACTATGCTTGCACAGCGAAGGACCAAGGCGCGCGCCCGCGCTTGAAAAAATGGCGGCCCCGGGAATTTCCCTGCTTCAATAACGGCGCCCGTCCCGGCAATGAAGGCCAAATGACCAGCGCCTTTTTCCCCATGCGCCGCAGTGGCAAGGCAGAAAGCGCGGCGCGGCCAGCGCCGGGCCCGCTGATCCTCATGCTGTACGGGCTGGGTTTCTGGCTCGCGCTCTCGATGGCCGCCTATTGGGGCGGAGAGGGCTATTATTCACTCTGGTTCCCGCCCGCAGGACTTCGGCTCGCGTTCCTCTGGCATTTTGGACCGAGGGCGACCCCTGCAATCATGATCGTCGAACTGCTGGTCAATCTGGGGATGGGAAGATTTTCCCTCGCCTCGCCCGACCGGCTGATCGCGCTGTGGGGCATCGTGCGCCCGGTCCTCGCTTATGGCGCGATCGTGGGGGTCATCCGCTGGCTCTCGAGCGGCAGCAGGGCAGGCATGATGACGCCGCCAATGCCATTTAGCCTCGCTGCGGCGGCCGCGCCGGTTTTCGCGGCGCTCACGGCGCTGCCCGAAGCTCTCTGGCGACCGGACCGGACACAGGTCACAACCCTTCCCGATGTGATCACCTCGCTCACCGCGTTCGCCGTTGGCGACCTGCTCGGGGTCCTCCTCATCGCGCCCCCTCTTCTCTGGATCGCCGGGACAGCCGGACGCGGGCGCAAGTCCCTGCCTTCGCGCCTCGCGCCGCCCTCCATTGCCTGGACACCGGTCATGGAGATGGCCTTCCTGCTAGGAGGAGCAATCGTCGTCACCCGTCTCCTCACGCATATCGGCCTTGGCTTTCAGCCGACCCCGGTCATCCTCGCCGTTGCCTGGACGGGATTGCGCTTCGGGCGCCTTGCGGCCTGGATCTCCCTGGCGGCCGTGGCCTGGCTGCTGCTGCCCGAGACAGCCGACGCCATCAGCACGACGGACCGTCTCGAGCGCCATCTCAACCTCGCAACCATCATGGTGGTGGGCTATCTTGCAGGCAGCTATCGCGACGCCCAGAAGCAGGCCAGGGCAGCGCTCGAGCGACGCGATCGGCTGCTCTTCCAGGCCGAGCGTCTCAAGACGTTGCGGGCCATGTCCGTGGCCGTGATCCATGAGATCAGCCAGCCCTTGTCCACCCTGGCGATCGAGGCGAGGCATCTTCACGCAATCACCGATCGGTCCGGACAGGAAATCAGGGAGAGCGCAGCGCTCATTGATCGCAAGGCGGCCGCCCTTTCCCACCTCGTCCGCCGCCTGCGCCGGTTCGGCGGGCGCGTGGTCGATGAACCCAGTCCCCTGCCCGTTCCGGCGCTGGTCGAGAGCGTGGTCGCCATCGCCGCGCCTGAAGCCAGGAGCCAGGGCGTCGCCTTGAAAGTCGGCCCGACAGACCCGGACCTGGTCATTCTTGGACAGGAGGTCGAACTGAGCCAGGCGCTGATGAACCTGCTGCGCAACGCCATTCAGCACTCCAGCGACCGGGCGGTCGAGCTGGGCAGCGAACGAAGGGGCGGCAGGGCCGAAATCACGGTTCTCAACCGATATGAACCTGAGGCTTCTCACGGCATGGGCATGGGCGTTGGCATTCTCGTGGCCCAGGCCATCGTGGAAGCGCATGGCGGACATCTGACCCGAACCAAAGGGCCCGACGGCGTCATGCTCGCGTCCATCATGCTGCCACTGGCGGGAGACTGTGCATGACGGGCGAGCCCAAAGTCTATGTGGTGGACGATGATCGCGACCTGGGTGGCAGCGTCGCGCGACTGCTTTGCCGGCAAGGCTTTGCCGCGGAGCCATTTCTCGATCCCGTGATGCTGCTCAATGCCTATGTCGAGGCGCCGGCCTCCTGCATCGTGACCGATGTCATGATGGACGATCTGGACGGTTTCGGCTTTGCCGACCGTGTCCGCTTCCTCGATCCTGCCGTCGCGATCGTCTTCATGACGGCCTGGCCCACAACGGCCAATGCCGTAGATGCCGTCCGCCGCCATGGCGGCCTCGATTATCTTGAAAAGCCGATTGATGAAGCGCGCCTGATCGCCGCTGTCACCGAAGGGGTGGCCTGGTCAAGCCGCAGGCGAAGGCAGTTGGGCCGCACCGCAGCCTTGACGCCCAGGGAAAGGGAGGTGTTCGACCTGCTCGTCCTGGGCCATAGCAACAAGGCGATCGCGGGGATCCTGGCGCTCAGCCCCAAGACGGTCGAGGATCATCGGGCGGCGATCATGGCGAAGACGGGGACCAGCGGGCTCGCCCAATTGATTGCCCTTGCCTCGCCCGGATGACGCGCCAGGCAAGCGAAGAGCGAGCCGTTTCGCGAACCCTGGTCATTGCCTGCATCCCGGGAAATTCCCGGATGGAATGATCCCACCTGCTGCCTGATAGGAGCCGCGCCAGGTCCAGTCTTGGATGGGCACCGGGCGGCGTTGCGACCCCGCCGCCCGGTTTCAACAGAAGCATGATCTCGACCAAGCCGGACCGGAACATGCACTCCATGCCTTGGACTTTCCCGCCTTGGCCGAGCGAACAGATGATGCCAGCTATCGACCGTGCGGGCAGATCGCGGCTCCTTCAACCTCAGCCGTCCTGATCGGTCAGGTGAGCCTGCTCGCCGTGATGGAGAAGCAAAGCCCGTGATCAGCGAGGGTGCGCGTCAAGACAGACAGGATTTTCGGGAAGGACAGCGAGGCGGCTCCTCGACTTGGGCCAGGCCAGGCAACTAGCTGCTGCCCGGGAATGCGAATTGCTCAAGCATATGCAAAAGCGCCTGGGCGCCCCCTTGGCGGTTCTTCAGGGCATCGGTGAGGGCGCCTTCGATCTTCGAGGCGACGAAGCGCGAGGGACCCGCATAGCCAAGGGACCAGGTGAGGAAATGACGGGTCGGGTAGGAACCACAGGCGATGGTACCGATATCCTGGTGCCTGGGATCCTGGAGAATGCTCTCCTGGAGTGCGGCAATGGCTGCAGGAGGACCTTCGATATACTGAGCGAAGTGACGTCCTGTAAACAAAAGCGCTCCGGTGACCTCCAGCGAACGATTTCTCTGTACAGAAATGGCGACGATATCCCCGACGTGCCTCTCGGCGTCGGTCTCGTCCAACCGGCTCGTGCTGATGTAGAACCATCGATCCAACATAGGCCGTTTATGCCCATTAGATCAGAAGAGTAAAGGCGAGACGCAAGGGTGGAGGCGTTGGCGCACCCCACCTAGATCTTGCAGCTGCCTGCGGGGGGGAGTCGCGATCGAGACCCCATTCTGCAAGGCGAGAGGTGAATATCATCGCCCTTGCGAGCTTCGTAAAAATACGAAGGCCCTGGTAAGGCGATGTCGAGGAATGCGGTTTAAGGGCGCCCCCGAACCCCGGAGGCCTTCCATGTTTGCGCACAAGTCCAGTGATTTCCAGCTCGAAGGCGCCGAACTGCGCCGCCATCCCCGTCAGACGGTTTACAAGTCGGCCTTGCTCTACCCTGTGGTGCGCGAGGCCACGTTGGCGATTGGCAACATCTCCAGAAGCGGCTTGAGCGGCCAGTGCGCCTTGCCGCTCAGCCTCAGGGACACGGTGCATGTGAGCTTCGACGGTGAGAAATTCGTGACGGCCGAGGTTCGCTGGACCAGGGGCTCGACATGCGGGCTTCTCGTTGAAGAGCCTCTTGTGTGCTTTGGCGGGGTTGAAGGGAATTCACCTGCCGCCGCAGCCGGCGAACAGGCCCGCGAGCTCCGGCTCGCCGCCGACCTTTCGGCAACGATCGTGAAGTCTGCGCCCGTGCTCGTCGGCACGGTTCGCAACATGTCGCTTGAAGGGATGATGATCGAAACGGCCGGCTTGCGGGAAGGCACGCGTCTTCTGGTCAAGACGCGCGGAGCTGATGTGCGTATCGGACGCGTTCAATGGGCAAGCGGCGATTTGGCAGGCATTTTCTTCGACCGCGCGATAGGCCTGTAACATCGCGGCGCCGTCGCGGCGCCCGCAACGATACTCCTGGCAGGGCGTTGAGCGGGAAAGGAGTGCGGGCGACCTGCGATGAATACCGGATGCTCGATCTATATAGTGGACAGCGACGCGCGCGTCCGCCGCCATCTGGTGATGCTTCTGCGGGGGCAGAACCACAAGCCCACTTCTTTTGCATCCGGCAACGACTTTGTAGAAGCGCTGGGCTTCCTTGAAGCGGGCATCTCCATCATCGACATGCGCCTGTGCGACATGGATGGCCTGGACGTGCTTCGGAAGACACAGGGCCGCCGTCCGGACATGCTTTTGATAATGATGGCGGCGAACACGGACGTCCGTACGGCAGTCCAGGCCATCAAGGAGGGAGCGGACGACTTTCTGGAAAAGCCCTTCGAGGACGATGCCATCGTGCAGCTCGTCGCGCACGCCATCCCGGAACTTGGCAGGAAAATCCAGTTTGCCGCGCGTCGATGCAGCGCAGCCAAGCAGCTTGATAAGCTCACGAGGAAAGAGCTCCATATGATGATCTCTCTATCGCTGGAGAGGGATAATGGAAAAGTCGCCGAGCAATATCAGGTGAGCGTCAGAACGGTTGAATCCTATCGGACGCGCATAATGAGAAAGGTAGGCGTCACCAGATTTTCCGATGCCTTGCTTTTGCTGTCCGCAGCCGGGGTTTCGCGCGCGCCCTTCCCCGAGAAGGCCTGTTGAAGGCGAGCCGGCAATGACGATCTAAGGTGGTTCTACGACGATCGCACAGCTCTGGAATTTACATTGGGGTCATCAGCAAATTCGGGAATTTGATGAATTGCCGGCTTGATGCGGGCCGATGCGCTTCCACAAACCGTCGCAGTCTCTCAGAATCACCGGATGAACGCGGCCAGGTCCATGCCGCCGCAGTTGGCGATCGCCGCCTTACCCTCGAGCAAAGGCGAGCCGGCCAGAATGGCCTGCATCAATTCCTGGCTGCCGGCCCTCAGGTCCGCAGATGAATCGGGCCGTACCAATCCGTCCGGGGAAATTCCCGGATGGAACGATCTCTCCTGCTGCCTGACAAGCGCAGCGCCTGCGACCGGGATGCCGAACCGCATTCCGCCTGATATGCATCATCCGCCATGCGAATTTGGAACCGCGTGCAAATCCAGGCGCTTGAGACATCCAGGGAGAAAATCGACGATGAAATGGATCGGCGTGGCTGCGCTGCTGCTTTGCTCGAGTGCCTCATGGGCGCAGCAACAGGACAAGAAGGACGAGACGCTCAAAAAGGCCGGCGACATTGCCACTCAACCCGTCCGTGACGTCGGCCTCGACAAGAAGGAAATACCCCAGGTCCTGCAAGAGGCGATGGAAGACCCTTATAAGCGGCCGCCTTCGCGCAGCTGCAAGGGACTGAAAGCCTCGCTGGAAGACCTGAACGCCGTGCTCGGCTCCGACTTCACCACCAGCGAAAATGCGAACGAGAATCGTGCGGGCAAGATCGCCGAAGCCGTAGGCAAGAGCGTTGTCAATTCGCTCATTCCCTTTCGCGGTCTGGTGCGGGAAATAAGCGGCGCTGCGCCCGCCGAACGGCGCTTGCAGGCGGCGGTGACGGCCGGGATCGCCCGGCGCGGCTATCTTCGTGGGCTGGCGGCCGCCAAGAGCTGCAAGATCATGAGCCCGCCGGCAACTTCGCAGGAACAGGCGCGGGACGCTGAAAAATGAGGGAAGCGCGGGCGGTTCAGCCCTGCAACCGTCTCATCGTGGCGATCATCCTGGTGAAAAACGCAACGGCCTGACCCAAGCCATTCTCAGTCCTGTCTGGCGATCGGCGGCGAGGCTGCGGCAAAGCGCCTGGACAGGCCGTGATAGAGCCGTTCCTTGCACAGGAGATGCGCTCCAAAATCGGCAACCAGGGCCGAAGCGAGCAAAGGCAGCATGAGACCCCGGCTTGCGGTCGTCTCCGATACGATGATCACCGCCGTCAGCGGCGCGCGCACGACCCCTGTGAAATAGGCGATCATGCCCAGCAGGACAATCGCGCCGGGCGGATAGGAGGGAAACAGGCTTCGAAGCATGTCGCCGATCCCCGCGCCCACCGAGAGGGATGGCGCGAAGATGCCGCCGGGAAGACCGGATACGGCGGTCGCGAGGCTCGCCAGGAACTTGGCGCCGCCAAACCAGACCGGTACGTCCGCGCCGGCAATGACCGCATGCGCGGTCTGGTAGCCCGTCCCCCAGGTGAGACCGGTGATCGTTCCCACAAGCGCCACGAGCGCGCCGCACGCCCCGGCAAAGAGAACCGGCCGTGCCCGCATCCAGCGCATCGGCGCGAACATCGTTGTGCCTGCTCCCAGCATCAGGCGCGAGAAGAGACCGCCTGCCAGCCCCCCCAGCACGCCGGCGACCGGCGCGGCCACCAGCGCGTCGCGCGCACTCAGCGTCTGGCGCATTTCGCCGAAATAGACATAGTCGCCCGATATGCCGAGGCTCACCATGCCCGCAATCAGGACGGCAGCCATGACGAGAAGCGTCATGCGCTGCTCATAGGCGGAGGCCAGTTCCTCGATAGCGAACGCCACGCCGGCAAGCGGCGTGTTGAAGGCTGCCGCAACCCCCGCCGCGCCGCCTGCAATATACACAGATGCCCGCAGCGGCACGCCCATCAGCCGATGGGCATGGCCCATGATCGACGCGGCGATCTGGACCGTGGGGCCTTCACGGCCCACCGAAGCGCCCAGGAACAGGCTGGCGATGGTCAGCACGAACTTCACGCAAACGGTCCGCGCAGAGGCGAGGGCCTCCAGGCCGCGCTCAGGATCGCGCGAGGCGGCGATCACCTGGGGGATGCCCGAGCCCGACGCCAGCGGGGCGACCTTGCAAGTCAGCCATGCGAGAACCGCAAAGCCGGGCGGCGTCAAGACCAGCGGCGCCCACCACCAGCGGCGTGCTCCCTCCAGAAACAGCTCGGCCGCCGTGTCGGCCAGACGGGCAAAGAGCAGCGCGACAAGGCCAACCAGCACAGCGCCGCCCAATATGGCGGTGCGCCGCCGCCATATCAAAGCCTGGGGCCCATGACGCCGCAGCAGCAGGCGGACAAGACGAAATGTCCGGCTGTAGCGCCCATGGCCGGATCGGCGGTGGCCTGCCGGCATTCAGACAGGCTCCGACCGGTCGATCAAGCCGCTATCGAGCAGCGGCGCGGCGTCGATGTCCTGGGCGTCCATCAGCATGGCGAGACGCTCGACAGCGGCAAGGATCATCGCCTGCTCCCATGGAGGCAAATCGACAAAGCGGCCGGTAAACGTCATCTGCAGCGGATCGGGAGCGTCGGCGAGAGCCGCCCTGCCTGCGGGCTGGGCGGTGAGGATGAATTGACGCTTGTCCCGCTCGCTGCGTTGGCGCTGGACAAAGCCGAGTTCCTGCAACCGGTCCACGATGGTGGTGATCGTCGCCTGGCTGAACTGGAGGGCGCTGGCGACGGCGCTGGGCGTTGCGGCCGCACGGCCGGCGATTTCGCGCAGCACGAGCAATTGCGAAGGCGTAAGCCCCGTCGCCGCGGCGAGCTGGCGGCTGCCGATCTCGGTCGCCCGCAGGACGCGGCGAAGGGCACGGAGCGTGAGCGAGGCAAGTTCTGGTTCCATGGCCTGTCTACTGAAATGATAGCGAAATCCCCTAGCAAAATCCTTAGTCAAATAAAGCATTTTTCTCAGATGCTTTATCGGTCGAAGGAGGGATTTTCCCCTTCAAGGGTTGAAAACCGAGTCAAAACGCGCATATAACACGCCAAAATTGAATAGGCAGACCGTTCTGCCTGATAATATGTTTCGGGAGATTAATTATCTTCGATCGTTTGACCGGCACGGCGGTTCCGCCGCCGGGGGTCGGCGCGCGCCCTGCGCCAGAGGTTCGTGCAGATGTCGTGTTGCGCCGTCCGCTTGCAACCGACGGTCCCGCCGTCACCCGCCTGGTGGGCGCCTGCCCGCCGCTTGATCCCAACTCGGCCTATTGCAACCTGCTCCAGTGCACGCATTTCGCCGACACTTGCGTGATTGCCGAGCAGAATGGCAATATCGCCGGCTGGGTGTCGGGCTATCGCCCGCCCAGCGACCCTCATGCTCTCTTCATCTGGCAGGTGGCGGTATCGCCCGCCGCGCGCGGCATGGGCCTTGCCGGCCGCATGATCGAGGCATTGCTCGAGAGGCCCGCCGTCAGGGGCGCCACGCACCTTCTCACCACCGTGACCGGCGACAATGGCCCGTCATGGGCGCTCTTCGAGGGGCTGGCGGCGCGTTGGGGGGCACCGCTTCACCGCCGCCCGCTCTTCGAGCGCGACACCCATTTTGCCGACGCGCACGCGACCGAATGGGAAGCGCGCATCGGTCCGCTGGCACGCTGAGCGCGCCGCTTATCAACAGGAGGAACAAAATGATCCCCACCGGTCCCAGACCCACGTCCCGGACGCCTGACACAAGCCTCTACGAGCGGCGCGAGTCCGCCGTGCGCAGCTATGCGCGGTCGATGCCGCGCCAGTTCGCCAGGGCGCACAATGTGTGGATGCATGACAATCAGGGAGGCCGCTATCTCGATTTCCTCTCAGGCTGCTCCACGCTGAACTACGGCCACAATCATCCCGTGCTCAAACAGGCGCTGCTCGATTATGTGGCCGCCGACGGCATCGCGCACGGCCTTGACCTGCACACAGACGCCAAGGCTGCGTTTCTCGATGCGCTCGAGCAGCTGATCCTCTTGCCGCGCGGCCTCGACTATCGCGCGATGTTCACCGGCCCCACCGGCACCAATGCGGTCGAGGCGGCGATCAAGCTCGCGCGCAAGGTGACCGGCCGCGAGATGGTGATCGCCTTCACCAACGGCTTCCACGGCATGACGCTGGGTGCGCTCGCCTGCACCGGCAACGCCGCCAAGCGCGGGGGTGCGGGCGTGCCGCTCAGCCATGTCGCGCACGAGCCCTATGACGGCTATCATGGGGCCGATGTCGACACGGCCGCGTTGCTGGAGCGGCGTCTTGCCGATCCCTCGAGCGGCCTTGACGCACCGGCCGCGATCCTCGTTGAGACGGTGCAGGGCGAAGGCGGGCTCAACGCTGCATCGCCTGGCTGGCTGCGCAAGATCAACGCTATCGCCAGGCGGCACGGCGCGCTGATGATCGTGGACGACATCCAGGCGGGCTGCGGGCGCACCGGCGGCTTCTTCAGCTTTGAGGGCCTGGGCTTCACGCCCGACATCGTCACCATGGCGAAGTCGCTCTCGGGCATGGGCCTGCCCTTTGCCCTGACCCTGCTGCGCCCCGAACTCGACCAATGGGCGCCGGGCGAGCATAACGGCACCTTCCGCGGCAATAATCACGCCTTCGTGACCGCGACGGCCGCACTGCGCCATTTCTGGAGCGACGGGCGCTTCGAACGGGACGTCGCGCGCCGCGCCGCCCTGCTGGAGCGCAGGCTGGACGCGATGGCGGCCGAACATGGCCTCTCGACCCGGGGACGCGGCATGATGCGCGGCATCGACATGGGATCAGGCGAGGCGGCCGCCGCGGTTACCGCGGCCTGCTTCGAGCGCGGCCTCATCATCGAAACCAGCGGCGCGCGCGATGAGGTGGTCAAGGTCCTGGCGCCGCTCATCATCGATGATGCGCTGTTCTCTTCCGGGCTCGACATATTGGCCAGCTGCATTCGTGAGGCGCTCGCCCTCCCCTACGGCGTTGCCGCCGAATAAGAAGGAGATATCATGATTGTTCGTAAACTTCAGGACATCCGCAAGTCTGATCGCAACGTCAAATCTGCTCAGTGGGAAAGCGCTCGTCTTCTGCTGAAGGACGACAGTATGGGCTTTTCCTTCCACGTCACCACCATGTACGCTGGCGAGGAAATCAGGATGCACTATCAGAACCATCTCGAAGCGGTGCTGGTTCTCAAGGGAAGCGGGACCATCGAGGATCTGGGCACCGGCATCACGCACCAGCTCGCTTCCGGCGTCATGTATGCGCTCAATGCCCATGACACGCATGTGGTGCGGCCAACGACCGACATATTGTGCGCCTGCGTCTTCAATCCGCCCGTCACGGGCCAGGAAGTACATGATGAAAGCGGCGCCTATCCGGCCGAAGCGGACATGACCCGCGAGGCCGCACTGACCAACTGACCTTTACGAAAGGGGGGAAGTCCCTTGCAAGACGTCTACCCATCCCGCCACGCGAAAGTGGCGGAGTTTTTGCCGCGCCTCGACCCGGTCGTTCACAGCGACTGGAACGCGGACGCGCCCATCAGCATGGAACAGGCGGCGCAGTTTGACCGCGATGGCTATCTGGTGATGGACAATCTCTTTTCAGACGAGGAGGTCGCCTTTCTCCAGCGCGAAGCCGGCAGGCTTCTGGCCGATCCCGACGCGCTGGAAGAAGAGACAGTCATCAGTGAGCCTGGCAGCCGGGAAATCCGATCGATCTTCCGCATCCATGCACAAAGCCAGGTCGTCGCGCGTCTCGCGGCAGATCGGCGGCTGGCCGATGTCGCGCGATTCCTGCTGGGCGACGACGTCTATATTCATCAGTCCCGCCTCAACTATAAGCCAGGATTTCGGGGCAAGGAATTCTATTGGCACAGCGATTTTGAAACCTGGCACATCGAGGATGGAATGCCGCGTATGCGGGCGCTTTCGATGTCGGTGTTGCTGGCTGAAAACACAGCCCACAACGGGCCGTTGATGCTGATCCCCGGCTCGCATCGCAGCTTCCTGACCTGCGTGGGCGAAACGCCCGAGGATCATTATCGCATGTCATTGAAGCAACAGGAATATGGCGTACCGGACGAGGACAGCCTGGCCGAGCTGGCTCACAAGCATGGCATCGTGGCGCCAACGGGCAAGCCCGGGTCGGTCGTGATTTTCGATTGCAACATCATGCATGGATCGAACGGCAATATCACGCCCTTCCCCCGCGCCAACGCCTTCCTGGTCTATAATGCCGTCAGCAACCGGTTGGCCGCGCCCTTCGGGGTCGACAAGCCGCGCCCGGAATTCATCGCGGCGCGCGGCGCGCCACAGCCGATCATACCTGTATCAGGTCCGCTGGCCGAGGAGGTGCTGATATGAACCGCCATAGCGTCGAGAAGATCGGTGGCACATCCATGGCCGAGACGGCCATACTGTTCGACAATGTCCTGATCAGCGGCCGAAAGGGGACTGAACTCTACAACCGCATCTTCGTCGTGTCCGCCTATGCGGGGATGACCGACCTGCTGCTGGAACATAAGAAGAGCGGTCAGCCGGGCGTCTACGGCCGCTTCGTCGCGGATGATGGCGGGGACGGCTGGCGCGAGGCGATGGAAGCGGTGCGCGTCGCCATGCAATCGCGCAATGCACAGATGTTCGCGCGGGCGGACAGCCGACGCGAAGCCGACGCATTCGTCGATATGCGGATCGATGCAGCGGCGGCCTGTCTGAACGATCTGGCGCGGCTGCGCAGCCATGGGCGCTTCTGCGTCAAGGAGCAGCTCGCAACCGTGCGCGAAATGCTGGCCGGGCTGGGCGAGGCGCATAGCGCCCACAGCACCGCCCTGTTGCTGCGCGACCGGGGCGTCAATGCTGTCTTCGTGGACCTGACGCTTTGGCACCAACAGAATATGCAGCAACTCGACGAGCGGATCATGACGGCGCTCGCTCCGATCGATCTGTCTTCCACCATGCCGATCGTCACGGGCTATGCAGGCTGCAGCGAGGGCATGGTGCGCCGTTACGCGCGGGGCTATTCGGAAATGACCTTCTCGCGCATCGCGGTGCTGACCAGGGCGCGCGAGGCGATCATCCACAAGGAATTCCACCTGTCGAGCGCCGACCCCAAGCTGGTCGGAACGGACAAGGCGCGCAAGATCGGGCGGACCAATTATGACGTCGCCGATCAGCTGGCCAATCTGGGCATGGAGGCGATCCATCCCGGCGCCGGGCGCGGGCTGCGCCAGACCAATATTCCGCTACGCGTGCGCAACACGTTCGACCGGGAAGATGGCGGGACGCTGATCTGCGGCGATTATGTGTCCGAAAGCCCGCGCGTCGAGATCGTGACCGGCATCCGCCACGCCCAGGCGCTCCAGTTCTTCGAACAGGACATGGTGGGCGTGAAGGGCTATGACGCCGCCATATTGGAGGCGCTCACGCGGCATGGCGCCTGGATCGTCAGCAAATCATCCAACGCCAACACCATCACCCATTATCTGTCGGCAGACGCGGCGATGGTGAAGCGGGTCATCGACGATCTCCAGCAACGCTATCTGGATGCCTCGATCTCGGCTCATCCGGTGGCGATGGTGTCGGTAATCGGAAGCGACATATCCCGGCCCTCTCTGGTCGCCGATGCGCTGCGCGCGCTGGACGATGAAGGGATCGGCGTCATCGCGATGCAGCACCAGATCCGCAATGTCGATGTGCAGTTCATCGTCGATGTCGAACATTATGATGCCGCCGTCCGGGCGCTGCACAGCGCCTTGGTGGAGCGCGACAAGACGGCTTTGGAAGGACGGCGCGCCGCCTGAACGGCGTCCGATCGACTGTCATGCTATTGGCCATCCAACCCGTGCGCAGCCTTTTGCTGTCCATCTTCATGCTGATGGCGGGCAGCGGATTTCTGGCAACCCTGATCAGCCTGCGGCTCAATCGGGCGGGCAGCGGCACGATGACCATCGGCATCGTCGCCACCGCCTATTTCGGCGGGCTGATCATCGGGTCGCTGCGGGCGGGCGGCATAGTGCGGCGGGTAGGCCATATTCGCGCCTTTGCCGCTTTCGTCGCCCTGCTGTCGGCCAGCACATTATCCTATGCGCTGTGGACGCAGCCGCTGTTCTGGATGCTCTTGCGGCTGATCGACGGCATCTGCGTGGCAGGCGTTTTCGTGTGCCTGGAAAGCTGGCTCAACGATCGCACAGAGCCGCAGATGCGCGGCAGCGTGCTTGCCGCCTATATGGTCGCGCTCTATTCAGGGCAGGCAATCGGGCAACTGCTGCTCGGAGCGAGCGGGTCGCTGCCCGCGATCCCCTTCCAGCTCGCGTCCATTCTCATTTCGCTCGCCATCATCCCCTTGTGCCTCACGCGCAGTGCCGCACCCGCGCCGGTCGAGGCGAGCGCCTTCTCGATCCGTTCGCTGCTCGCTGCATCGCCGCTCGGCGCGTGGGGCGCCCTCGCCACCGGGATGATGCTCGGCGCCTTCTACGGCCTGGCGGCGGTCCATGTCCGGCGGCTGGGCCTCGACCTTTCGCAAACCGCGGGGTTCATGCTCATCGTGATCCTGGGCGGAGTGGCGCTGCAATGGCCGCTGGGACGTCTGTCCGACCGGCATGACCGGCGTCAGGTGATCGTGGGCAGTTTCACCGCGGCGGCACTGGTCAGTCTGGCGCTATCGCTGATCGGCGGCGGCCCCCTGCTCATGGGGCTGGGCGCGCTGTTCGGCGGCCTGAGCTTTGCTCTTTATCCGCTGTGCGTGGCGCATTGCAACGACCGCCTGCTGGAAACAGAAAGGGTAGCGGCGAGCGGCCGGCTGGTGCTGATCTACTCCGTGGGCGCGGCGCTGGGGCCGCTCATAGGCGCGGGCTTCATGACCGTGGCGGGAACGGGAGGACTGTTCCTGTTCATAGCTCTGAGCGCCGGGCTGGCCATGGCGGTCGGGTTATGGCGGCAGCAGGCCTGTGCGCCTGTGCCGGGAAAATATCAGCAGGATTTCCAGATCGTGCCGCGCACGACACCGATGGCCTCGCTGCTCGACCCCAATGTCTCGGATGATGAAACCGCCGCAGGATGACGTGAGACGATGACGACCTCTGCCACCATTCACCCCTTCCCTTCCCCAAGGCAGACCGATGCCGCCACGCTGCGCCGTGCCATCGCGGCGTCTGCCCTTGGCAATGCGACCGAGTGGTTCGACTACGGCATCTATGCTTACGGGATCACCTACATATCCGCAGCGCTGCTGCCAGGCAGCACGCAACAGGCCATTTTGTTCGCCCTGGCGACTTTCGCGATCTCCTTCCTCGTGCGCCCGCTCGGCGGGCTTTTCTGGGGTCCGCTTGGAGACCGGCTTGGGCGCAAATCCGTACTGGCGCTCACCATATTGCTGATGTCGGGCGCGATACTGTGCGTGGGTCTGATACCCGATCATGCGCGCATCGGTTTCTGGGCGCCGGTGCTGCTCATCGCGCTGCGCATGGTGCAGGGTTTCTCGACCGGCGGCGAATATGGCGGTGCGGCCACCTTCATGGCCGAATATGCGCCCGACGAGCGGCGCGGCTTTTACGGCAGCTTCCTCGAATTCGGGACGCTGGCAGGCTTTTCGCTGGGGGCGGCCCTGATGCTGGGCTTCTCGCTGCTGCTGGGCGATGCGGCGATGCACGCCTGGGGATGGCGCGTGCCGTTCCTGGTCGCGGCGCCCATGGGGTTGGTCGGCATGTATCTGCGATCGAAGATGGAGGATACGCCCGTCTTCCGAGCGGCGGCGCTCCATGATGCGGGGCAGCCATCGCCTCGCCTTCCTCTTCTTGTGCGCCGGCACTGGCGCCCCATGCTGGTGGTCGCCGGGCTGGTCGTGGCGCTCAATGTGGTCAACTATACGCTTCTTAGCTACATGCCGACCTATCTCCACCGCCGGATCGGATTATCGGCCGACGAGGCGCTGATCGTCCCGATCATCGGCATGCTCGCGATGATGGCGTTCCTGCCCTTCGCCGGCGCCTGGTCCGACAGGGTTGGCCGACGGGCGATGTGGCGCATATCGCTGATCGGGCTGCTCGTCGCTGTGGTGCCGCTCTATCTGCTGATGGCGACGGGGCTTGCGGGCGCCCTTCTAGGATTTGCCGTTCTAGGGCTGCTTTATGTGCCGCAACTCGCGACGATCACGGCCACTTTCCCCGCGCTGTTCCCCACCAGGGTGCGCTTTGCGGGCTTCGCCATTGCCTATAATGTATCGACGAGCATCTTTGGCGGGACCGCGCCGGCGATCGGCAGCGGGCTGATCAGCCTCACCGGCAATGAACTCATGCCCGCCTTTTACATGATGCTGGCCTGCATCGTCGGTCTGATCGCGCTGCACTTCATGCCCGAGACGGCGGGCCGCTCGCTCCATGGCGATCCCTTCGCGGAGAAACGGGCGTGATTACCAACCTTCCGGTTTCCAGCGACAGCATATCGATATTGACGCGCGGCTATGTGAATGAGCCGTGGGTGCAGAGCGCGCTGGCGCTGCTGCTGCTTGGCATATTCGCATGGGCTGCCAACTGGATCGCCAAGCGCATCGTGCTACGGCTGCTGCTGCGGCTGCTGAACCACCTGCCCTTTCGCATTGAAGCACAGCATATCGGCGCGATCGTCGCGCGTCTGTCGAACATCGTGCCCGCCCTGGCGATCGCGGCCGGCATCGGCGCTGTACCCCATCTGCCCGAAGGGGCCAGCGCGTTCGTTAGAAGCCTGTGCACGGCCTTCATCATCCTCACGATCGCCATAGCGGTGAGCGGCGGCCTGGCGCTGCTCAATGACCTCTACCAGCGCCGCCCGAACGCTGCGAACCGCCCCATCAAGGGCTATGTGCAGCTCGGCAAGCTGCTGGTCTATGGCGCGGCCGCGATCCTGATCATCGCCGCGCTCATGAACCAGTCGCCGCTGCTGCTCCTGTCAGGGCTTGGCGCGATGGCTGCCGTGTTGATGCTGGTGTTCAAGGACACGATCCTGTCCCTGGTCGCCTCGGTCCAGATCGGCTCCAATGACATGGTGCGGGTGGGCGACTGGATTGAAATGCCCCAGCTCAGCGCGAACGGCGACGTCATCGATATCGCGCTGCATACGGTGAAGATCCAGAATTTCGACAAGACGATCACCACGGTGCCCACGCACCGGCTGATCTCGGAGAGCTTCCGCAACTGGCGCGGCATGTCGGAATCGGGTGGACGGCGCATCATGCGCTCAGTGATGATCGACCAGAACAGCGTGCGCTTCCTTGACGAGGACGATGTCAAGAAGATGGCCCGCTTCCTCGTTCTGCGCCCCTATCTCGAGACGAAGAGACAGGAAATCGACCGCTGGAACAGGGAGCATGGCGCCGACGACCTGGTCAATGGCAGACGATTGACGAATGTCGGCACATTTCGCGCCTATGTGCTGGCCTATCTGCAATCCCGGCGGGATATCGCGCAGGACAAGACCTTGCTCGTACGCCAGCTTGCGCCCAGCGAGAACGGGCTGCCGCTCGAGATCTATGCCTTCGCCACCAGTACGGTCTGGGCGGAATATGAAGGCATACAGGCTGACATCTTCGATCATCTGATCGCGATACTGCCTGATTTTGGTCTGCAGCTGTTTCAGCGTCCGACGGGCGCCGATCTCTCCATGCTGGCGGTCCTGCCCGAGCCTTCGACAAAAGCTGCGTAGCGCAGGCTTCCTGCAGGAGCGGACCGGGCAACCCGGTTTGCAAGATGCAGGCGTTGGCGACAGGATTTGAGAGGCGGTTCATCTGTCCACGCGCGCCGCCCAAGACGAACGCCGGCCCGTGCAAGGTCGAGCCCCTGTCCTCGCGTCAGAAAGCAAAGGGTGGTTGTGACCGCCTGACTGGTCACAGTTTCGGCGCGCCTCGAGCATGCAGACCCGAGGGCGCGCCGGACAACCGGCCTCAGCCGGCCTTGGCTGCCTGTGCAAGAACCTGGGCGGAAGGCTTGTTGGCCGCGTCGACCGATCCATCGGCGAGCATCGCCTTCGACATCGTCGCGGCTTCGTCCTTGAGCGCCTGATCCTCACTGGTCTGGCTCGCGCCGATGAGCGCTGCGAGCAGAAGATTGCGGTTGACAGGATTGGACTGTTCAGCGGCGGTCTTGCGGGCGAGCGGGATCGCTTCGGCATAAAGCGGCGCCGCGCCTGCCTTGTCCTGCTTGCCGAGCCTGAAATTCCCCAGCTGGATGAGGATGCCGGTCAGCACGCCCCTGCTCTGCGCATCGGCAGGCCTGGCGGCGACGACCTTGCGCCAATGGGGCAGGCTTTCTTCATAGAGGGGAGCGACAGCGTCCAGTTTCTGCAAGGCCGCGTTCGCAGCAGCCGCAGCGTAGAGCGCGTTGGCGAGGAAGTTCACATTGTCGATCTTCTCGGGCTGGGTTTTGACTGCGTCGCGGATTGCCGGAAGCGCCGCTTCATATTTGGCAAGAGCCGTCGCATTGTCGCCCTTTTGCTGCGCCTGCTGGCCAGCGGTGAAATCGGTCACGGCCTTGTTGAAGGCAACGATCTGTTCCTGGCTGAGGGTAGCGGCGGCAGCGGCGGTGGGCGCCGGCGCCGCAGTTGCCGCCGGCGCTTGAGGAACCGCGGGCGCTGCGGCTTCCTGCGCGGCGGCGGGCAGGGCAGTGGACAGGAAGAGGGTCGTCAGTACAGTTTTATACATCGATTTTTCTCCGCTTTGATGGCTCTCAGGGAGGTTGAACTCCGACAAGCAGCCACGGTTGCCTTGAGGGAATGCCTAGGTCGCCAATAGGTCTATTGGTTCAGAAGGCGGGAATATGGCGTCGATGATCTTCAAGGCGAGGACATCGAGCCGGTAGGGCTTGGCAAGGATGGGACCAAAGTGCCGCAGGTCCGCCGGGGGCTCCTGCCCGTTCAGGCCGGCCGAGGTCACCAATATCCTGATCTCGGGCCAGCGCCGGCTCACCTCACGAACCAGGTCGAAGCCGTCCTGCGCGCCGGGCATGTTCACATCGGTGAAGACGAGGTCGATCCGGCCGTCAAGCTGGTGGAGAACGCCAAGCGCCTCCTCGACATCCTGCGCGGCGAAAACGGTGAACTCCTGGTCGACCAGAAACTCGCACACATTCATGCTGACCAGGGCTTCATCTTCCACCACAAGAATGATGACCGGTCTGGGAAATCGGGGTCTGCCAGTCGGCGCTGCGGTCGTGAACTGCTCCTTGTGCTTCATGCCGCCCTTATGTCTTGGTAAAAGGGAAGGGCGATTATCATGTCCCTGGCGCAGGTGCGCCGCGGGGAGGATATGAGCCGCAAAGATATTTCGCCGTACAGCATCCAAATCATCTCATGGACTGTCAGTCCGGCCGCGAGCCGGACGCCTCTCTCTTGCCTTTTAGACAGACACGGCGCCGTGGCGTTATTATAGCTTTTATATACATGGACCGCCCCGGGCCTGCTGGCTAAGACGGGAAATGCCTCTTTTCTTCAGCCGGCGGGCGATCTTGCGTCCATGATCGACAGGAAGCATCAAAGGACGTTTTCGCAACCGCGCGCAGGGGCGCTCTCATGGCGTGCCGCGCTCCTGGCCGGGGCTGTCGTCCTGCCGTCCTGGTTCATCGCCATCTATGCCCAGCCCGGGCTGGGACGCGTGGCCGCCGCCCTGCTTTTCGTCCTGGGCGTGGTGATCTGCGGCGCGCTCGGCGGCCTGGGCGCGGCACTTGCCGCGGCAACAGCCGCCTTCCTCCTCTATAATTTCTATCTGGTCGAGCCGGTTCTGAGCTTCGAGATTTCCACTGGCCGGGACGTCATTCCCCTGCTCCTGTTCAGCCTGTGCGCTGTCGTGGCCGGGGTCCTCGCCGCAAGGCTGAAGGATCGCGCGAGGGCCGCCGACGACAGCTACCGCCAGCTGAGCAGCCTGCTCGAGATCAGCCGGTCCCTCCAGTCCGCCGTCCGCGTCCCCGATATCGCCAGCGCGCTCGACGATCATCTGTCAGGTTCGTTCGATACGCTGGCAACGCTCTTCCTCGTGAGAGACGGCACATTCGATGCCGCCGTAAACGGCCCAAGCGATGACATCGGCCTCCAGCTTGTGCGGAAAGCGGCAGATAGCGAGGACAGCCCCCGGGAGGAGGGTCCCTATACCGTCTATCGCCTCGACAGCGCCGCGGGATTTGAAGGGGCCATTCTGTTCGGCCACGGCCTGTCCCGGCCACCCGACAAGGCCTTCATGTCGGCGCTCGCCAATCTCATCGCCCTGGCGGTCGAGCGCGCCGCGCTTTCAGAGAGCAATGCCGAGCGGCGCGCCCAGGCCAGGACAGAGGAACTCAAGACGGCCCTGATCTCGTCGGTAAGCCACGATTTTCGGACGCCCCTCACCGCGATCAGCGCTTCTGCCTCAAGCCTCATCGAGTTTCGCGACAGGCTCGATCCGGCAGCGGCTGAGCGGCTGCTGCGCGGCATCGTCAGTGAATGCGATCGCCTCAATCGCTACACCTCCAATCTGCTGGAGATGAGCCGGCTCGAGGCGGGACAATCGCTTGCCCGCAGGCAGACGCTGGGCGTGGCCGACACGATGAGCGCGATCGTCCAGAGGGTCCGTCCCCGGGCGAGCCATCGCCGGATCGTGCGCCGGATGAGCGACGAGGATCTGCTGGTCAATGTGGATGCCGCGCTGTTCGATCTCGTACTGGTCAATGTGCTCGACAATGCGATCATCTACAGCGACGATGGAACCAGCATCCACCTCGATGTAGGCCGCGACGGCGATTTTTGCGTCATCTGCGTCTCCGACGAAGGACAGGGCATCCCGCCTGACGATCTGGAAAGGGTCTTCACCCGCTTCTACCGGGTTGCCCGCCCCCGCCCGTCGCCACGCGGAAGCGGACTTGGCCTCGCCATCGCCAAGGGCTTCACAGAAGCGGCTGGCGGCCGGATCGGGGCTGCCTCTCCGGGGCCAGGCGGGCGCGGCACCGTCATCACCATCATGCTACCCCTGGCCACGGAAAGCTCGCCCGCATGACTGCCTTGCACATCCTTGTCGTTGATGACGAGCCTTCCCTGGTCGACGTACTTCAGCCCGTTCTCGAGACAGCTGGCTATCGCATCACGGTGGCACAGGACGGACGCAGCGCCCAGGCAGCCATAGAGGCGATCGAATTCGACCTCATATTGCTGGATCTGGGCTTACCCGACATCGACGGCAAATCGCTGCTGCAGCGCGTCCGGCTCGACCAGGACGTGCCCGTCATCGTCATTTCCGCGCGGCATCAGGAGGCAGAGAAGATCGCCGCGCTCGATGAGGGCGCGGACGATTATGTCAACAAGCCCTTCGAGATCGGAGAGCTGATGGCGCGGATGCGCGCGGCGATCCGGCGTCATTCTCTTTCCCGGGCGGAGGCATCAACCTACCGCGCGGGTGGACTGGCGATCGATTTTCCAACCCGCCGCGTGACGCTTTCAGGAGAAACCGTCAAACTCTCGCCAAAGGAATATGATCTCCTCCAGACATTGGCGCGCAGGGCTGGACAGGTTGTGACGCACAAGCGATTGCTCGCCGCGGGCTGGGGCGCGGAGGCCACCGACACCCAATATCTGCGTGTCTATATCGGCCTTTTGCGCCAGAAGATCGAGCAGGACCCTTCAGATCCCTGCCTTCTCCTCACCGAACCGGGCGTTGGCTATCGCCTGATCGGGACCGGTTGACGTTGGGACGCCTCCTCATCGTTTCCAACCGGGTCCAGGCCGCAAGGCTCGAGGATGGCAGCGGCAACCAGGGCGGGCTTTCGGTCGCCCTTTCAGCAGCGCTGCGGGAATCCGGAGGCATCTGGTTCGGCTGGTCGGGCGATATCGCCGAGCATTTCTCCGGCGGCATGCATTTCGAGAAGGAGAACGGGATAACGACGGTCACCGTCGATCTCGAGGCAAGGGACGTGGAGGAATATTATAGCGGTTATGCCAACTGCACGCTGTGGCCCTTGTTCCACTATCGCCTCGACCTTGCCCGCTATGACCGGATGTTCGCCAATGGCTATGAGCGGGTGAACGAGCGGTTCGCCCAAACACTGGTCCCCCTGATCGAAGAGGGCGATCTCGTCTGGGTGAATGATTATCACCTCATCCCTCTGGGGGATCAGATACGCAGGCTAGGACGGTCCAACCGTCTGGGTTTTTTTCTGCATATTCCCTGGCCACCCATGCGCCTTCTCCTCTCCCTGCCCAGCCACCGTCAGCTCGTCGAGCTCCTGCTGGCCTATGATGTCGTGGGCTTCCAGGCCGAGGACTGGCTCGAATCCTTTCATGACTATCTGCGCGTACAGTTGGGTCTGGAAAAGGATGAAAAGAACCAGATTGCGTGGAATGGACGAACGATCCAGCTGGTCGTCTGCCCTGTTGGACTGGATAGTGAGGACTTCAAAACCATAGTCCGAAGCGGAGCCGCGAAGGCGGCTTATCATTCCATGGTCCAGAGCCGCGCCGATCGATCCATGATCATTGGCGTCGACAGGCTTGATCATTCCAAGGGAGTTAAGGAGCGCTTCTGTGCATTTGAACGGCTGCTAGCGACATATCCAAGATTGCACGAGCAGCTGTTTCTGTTGCAGATTTCTCCCATCGCGCGCGATGATCTTGGCCATTACCGCGAAATCCGATCCGAGCTGGAAGCGCTCTCAGGCCGTATCAACGGCGCCTATGCCAGCCCCCATTGGGTGCCGATACGCTATGTCAACCAGAGCTACGACCGCGCCACGCTCGCGGGCATGTACCGTGCGGCTCGGGTGGGACTGGTGACGCCGCTGCGCGATGGCATGAACATTGTTGCCAAGGAATATGTCGCCGCGCAGGATCCCGACAATCCTGGCGTTCTGGTCCTTTCGCGCTTTGCCGGAGCCGCTGCCCAACTCGATGAAGCGCTGCTCGTCAACCCCTATAGCAGCGAAGAGGTATCCGAGGCGTGCCTCCAGGCGCTCTCGATGTCGAAATCTGAACGCCTGCGACGCTGGCGGCTACTGAATGACGTCATCGAGGCCCAGGATACTAGCTGGTGGTGGAGGACCTTCATCGGCTTCCTGGACGACGCGCCGGAAAGCCCCCTTGTCAGATCGTGACCGGGGATCGCAAAGGGATGGCTTCGCCTGCCTGGCCGGCCTGCGCGGCGACTTCATCATCAAAGTGGCTCGCCCTTAGCACATCTTCAAGAAAGGGATTGTCCGGCAGCCGCTGCCGCGCCAGGCTGATCGCCTTGCCCACGAGCGTGGCGTAAAGCTGCTGCCGCACCTCGACATCACCGGTTTGGCAGTCCAGCTCGGCAAAACCCTGCGAAAGCCGCTGTTCAACCAATGACTGGACCCCGCGCACGGCCTGTGAGCCGCACCAATCCTCCAGGGAGCCGGCGCCGCCTTTCGACACAGTAAAATCGAGATGATCCTTCGTGTGATCGTTCAACACTCTGCGTCCATCAAATTTCTCCTTCGCAGGAGGCGACCATAGCACGGGACCGGGGAAAGTGTTTTTATAGGATTTTTATCGGCCTGATGCTTCACCCAAACAAGGGCATCGGAAATATCGCAGGTGTCGCTGACACCAGGAGCATGCCCCGGCATGCGGCGGCGTGACCCGGTCGATCAGCCTCTTTGGCGCATCGTGATCTTGCACTTCCCGGACGCTGCTGCGATAGCGGCTGTGGGTGCACGCTTGTGAGCTGGCGGGCAGGTTCACAATGTGTTGGTCGGGCCGCCAGCACGGCAGAATCCTGTCCGGAGATCGGATGCCCGAACATCATCACAGACCCCCTAGCGCGCTGCGCCTGTTCCTGACCAACCAGTCGACGGGAGGCCTTGTCCTTATCGGAACGGCCGCCGTGGCGCTGCTGATCGCCAATTCTGCTCTCGGCCCCGCCTATGAGGCACTGCTGAGCACCTATCTCGGGCCGATGTCGGTCATCCACTGGATCAATGACGGGCTCATGGCCCTCTTCTTCCTGCTGGTCGGGCTCGAGATCAAGCGGGAGATGGTCGACGGCCAGCTTTCCACATGGTCGCGCCGCATATTGCCCGGGGTTGCGGCCCTTGGAGGCATGGCCGTGCCGGCCCTGCTTTATCTCGCCTTCAATTCAGGGCCGACCGCGCGCGGATGGGCGATCCCCGCCGCAACCGACATCGCTTTCGCGCTTGGCGTCATCTCTCTGCTGGGAACACGGGTTCCCGCCTCGCTGCGTGTGTTCCTGGCAGCGCTCGCCATCATCGACGATCTGGGCGCAGTGATCATCATAGCCCTGTTCTATACGGCAAAGCTCTCGATCATCGATCTGGCGGGAGCGGCTGGCGTGGTTGCGCTGCTATTCGCCCTCAACCGCCGCGGGGTGCGCCGTCTTGCGCCCTATCTGCTTCTGGGAGCGTTGCTGTGGCTGCTCGTCTATCGCTCAGGCATTCACGCGACGCTCGCGGGCGTTCTTCTGGCGCTGGCGATCCCGATGGATGGAAGACCCGGACAATCCGATGATGAAAGCGTCAGCCCCCTCCATCGGCTGGAACATGCCCTGCATATCCCCGTGGGCTTTCTCATCGTCCCGCTATTTGCGCTCGCAAACGCGGGCGTTCCCTTCCTCGATCTGTCTTTGGATGCGCTGACAGCGCCAGTCACCCTGGGGGTCGCGGCCGGTTTGCTGCTGGGAAAGCCACTGGGTGTGTTCGGCTTGTCGATGCTGGCTGTCCGCCTGGGACTGGCCGATGCTCCGGCCCATGCCAGCCCCTGGCAGATGTTCGGCGTGGCGCTTGTGTGCGGCATCGGATTCACGATGAGCCTGTTCATCGGCCTGCTTGCTTTCCCGGCAGCTCCTATCCTGATCTCGGAAGCGAAGATCGGCATTCTGGCGGGCTCGCTGCTCTCGGGACTCCTTGGATATGCCGTGCTGCGGCTCGCGCACAGCGAAAGAATGGAACAGGCGCGGCAAGGCGCCTGAGCCTTGCCTGATGGCAGGCCGAGGACGATTGGCAAAACGACGCGGGAACGCTGTTGAGCCGGATTCCCACCGCATTTTCGGACATCCCGGACGCCACCAGCCTGCACGATACAGGCAGCGCCATTGCCGATAGGGAAGGCCTGCCTAGAAATCGCGCGCTCGCCCGGAGTCATGATCGGGGCCGGGCTTCGATCCAGGTGGAACGTCGGGTGGCAAGAAGCTGCACGGGCTGGCCAAGCTCTCTTGCAAGCATGGCCATCATCCAGTCTCGATGCGCTGTCAGGAAGGCATCGAACCCCTCGGCCCTGGAAGGATCGAAGGTGGGCACCGCCCAGTCCACCGTCGCAGGCTGATACTGCGCCTGCCATATGCCGCGCGGATCTTCAGGCGGATCGAGATGGAGGCCAAGGAAGCGGTTTCCCTCGAACAGGATGGAAGGTGAGTGCGGGAAGCCAGGGCCCAGGATATAGTCGGGTCCGTCGCGTCCTGTCTCATGGCCATAGCGCGCGACACCGGCAACGGCGAAAAGATTGTTGGCGATCTTCACGTCGCTGGGCCAGCCCTGCCATTGGGTGGCCGCGACCATGGCGACATCCTGCTGCCCCCCCAAATGGATGACATTGCCTTCGATCCGGGCATGGGAAATGCCCCCGGCCAGCTGAATGACCCGCGCGCCGTCGTGGCGGCTCACATTGCCGCGCACGAGGGTCCGCTGGTTGCCGACATTATCGGGGCCGATCCGTCCGGGCGAGCAGATGAGGACGAAACCGCCTTCATTGTCATGGCTGAAATTATGGGCGATCGTGGTCCTGCGCGAATTGAAGTCAGCGTCAAAGCCCTGTCCGTCCCATCGTCCCTGGGTGAAGGCTGCCTCGTTCAGCTGGATCAGCGTGTTGTCGGTGCTCCACTGCCAGATGGCCACATTATAGCCTGGAGCGCGGCTGGCGGCGTAGCGCACGATATTATGTTCAACGAGCGCGCCGTCGGTTCCGCGCGGGACGATCCCGTCGCCGCCGATATCCTCCAGATAATTGTCGCGGATGACGACGCGCTCGCCTGGAAACCAGCGGTCCAGCGTGACCTGATCGCTGATGCCGGCAATTCCCGAACGATCCACCCTCCAGATGATGTTGCGCTCGATCGTCAGGCCGTGAAAGCGCGTCGCCCTCTTGCCGCCCAGCGCCTGGAAAACAATGCCCCCATTATCCTTTCGTTCATTGGTGCCGCGGACATCGTGAATATACATGTCCCGCACGGCGATGTTGCGGGCGACCCCCACATCCCGCTGCGATATCAGCACACCGTAGCGAGGTCCCCCAGGCGGGCCGTCATTGGTGACTTCAAGGCCGCTCACCTCGACATATTCGGCGTTCAGGACCGCCACCCCATATTGCGAAATGCCTCCCGCCTCGATCCGCGGCCGCGCTCCAATCCCGGCGGCCCTCACGATGATCGGGAGGTTTTTTCGGCCCGACCGGGTAACGACGAGGGGCTCGCGCCAGACCGAACCTGCGGCCAACAGCACCTGATCGCCCGGTTCCAGCTTCGCTTCCCGCAGCCGGGCGAGGGAGCGCCAGGCCGTGCCGGGGAGCAACGCATCGTTCGCGTCATTCCCGTCGACGGCGTCGAGATGATAGGGACGCGCGTTGGCGCCCATGGCCGGTAAAAGGACGAGAATGAGGAAGAGAAGCCACAGGCGCCGAGCGGGTTCTCGCGTCATCCTGGCACCTGGTCCCAGTTCAGCAGGCGCGGCAAGAGGAAAGTATCCTGGACAAAACTCGAAAATGTCGGCGCTGCCATCCCCGATAATCAGCCTTTTGCCTCCTTGCCCAGATATTTGGAAAGCGGTGTGTCGGAGCCGCGAAAAGGTGCGCGCTCAGGGTTCATCAGATCATAGGTTACAGCATTTTCCAGTACGCGCTGCACATAGTTGCGCGTTTCGTAGAGGGGGATCTCCTCGATCCAGCGCAGCATGTCGGCGCCTGGCGCCCTTGGGTCGCCATTGGCGCGAAGCCAGCGGTTCACATTGCCCGGTCCCGCATTATAGGCCGCGACAGCGAGGGGATAGCTGCCGCGATAATAAGAGAGCATCCGCTCAATATAGGATGCTCCGAGCCTGATATTGTAGCCGGGGTCATCGAGCGATCCAGGATTATAGCGCAATCCCAGCTTCCCGGCCTGTTCGCGGGCGGTACCGGGCATCAGCTGCATCAGGCCCCGCGCGCCCGCATGGCTGACGATGCTCCTGTCGAACTGGCTTTCCTGCCGCGCGATGGCATGCACCATGGTCCAGCTGGATCGTGCTTCAGCGGGAACAGGTACGCGCGGAAAGGCGCTTTTCCCATAGCCCGCCAGACCGCTCGAGAGCGCGCGCCGGCCGACCATGACGCCCATGTCCGGGCGGCCGATATTCTGTGCGAGTTCGGCGGCGAGATGATGTTCGGCATCGCTGGCGGCGTGGTTTGCGATGGCGCGGGCAAACTGGCTCTGCTCCTTCCAATAACCCATCTGCCCAAGCGCCTTCACCGCGCGAACGACCGAGCGGCTGGCGAACGCGGAGCGCTCGGCGGAGGATATCGAAGCCTGGCGCCTGGCAGGGGCGGGCGCGGGGATCGGGCGACCCAGCCGTTCCAGCGCGAGCTGGCCGTAAAATTGGCGCGGGAAAACCGCGGCACGCGCGAAATAGCGCTTGGCATCGCCCGCCTTACCCGCCTGGAGCGCCGCGCGGCCAGCCCAGTAGAAGCCCTTCGACCGGGTCTGGGGCGACTTGGCGGCCGTGGCGTAGCGACGAAACATCTCCATGGCCGCCCGGGGTTTGTTGAGCTTGTAGAAAGCGGTCGAGCCTGCAAGCCAGGCGAGGCTGGTATAGTCGTCGCGCTCCCCTATCGGCCGGTCGCTGACGTCCGTCCCTGGCGCATAGGCATCGTCCAGCTTGCTCGCTATGCCATAGGCAAAGCTCCACTGGCTCTCCTTCGCGGCGGCACGGGCCTCGGCCAACAGCAGCTCGTACCATTTTTCCGCGTCACCCGGCCGAACGGCCAGCGCCGGGCGATTGGCGAGATACTGGCGTGCCCCGATCCGGTCGCCGGTCTTTCGCATCCAGGTCGCCTTGTCCGCGACAAAGCCGGCATCGCTTGCGCCGGCCGCTTGCGCCCGGTGCATCTTCGCTGCCGCATCGGCTATCTTCTGGCGCAGCGCGATCCGCGCCTCATAGATGGGACGACGAGAGGAAAGGACATAGGGCAGCATCCGCCGCGCGCCCGCGACGTCGCCCTTCCAGAGAAGGACGTCGGCGCGCCGGTCATGGTCCAGCCCCGTCCAGCGCGCGCCGAAGGAGGCGAGCAGCTGGGCCTCGTCACCTCTCGACAATGTCCCGCCGATCCAGGCATCGTGCGCGGCTCTGCGCGCCTCGTCCATCCGGCCCTCCTGCATGAGCGCAAAGGCAAGGCGCGCGTTCCCGGTCGCGGTGCGCGGCGGGAAGCGGGTGAAGAAGGCGATGACCTTATCGGGATCATAGCTGTCGGGATTGATGCTGCTTTCCGCCAGCCGGCGCATCCGGCTCTCCCCGGGCCAGCCAGGGTTCGCCATGATGAAGCCGGCATAAGCCGAAAAGCCCAGAGCGTCACTGCGCAAAAGCGCGCGCCATTGGCTGATGGTGCGGACGATGGCAGGATCGCTTGCAACCCCGATCCGGCCCTTGGCCCGCTGCCATGGACTGGGGTCTGCGCCGCCTCGTCCGGGCTGCGCAACGCCGCCGGCATCGCTGGATCTGCCCTGGGAAGAGCGGGGAATGTCCTTCGTCGCACTGACCGCAAGGGCCAGCGACAAGAGGGTGATCATGGTGGGCATCAGCGGTTCTTGCAGGTGATTGAAATGCTGGCGGACCGGCAACTTAGCCTGGTGCACCGCACAGGGTTATTATGACTTTCCTATGCCTCGGATCGATCGGCGCGCATCGAAGCGCCCAGCCGCCCTGGCCCAGCTTATCGCCCCGCCAGGCGGTCCGATGATCTTTGAAACGGGAGGAATTTTTGCCCGTGGCGCAGCGTTTGCATGGCGCGCATTCCCACCCTCTCGTCTGATAATCGACCCGATCGCATCGCGCAGGGAGTGACGGCGCTTGATTGCCGGGCAACAGTCGCTAGGCTTTTTGCGCTCCCCTCCAGAACGAGATCCGATCAATCATGCGCAAAGCAGAACACGGCGTCCATGTCGCATCGCGCGTGAAGACCTGGTCCATGGCGGGTCTCCTTTTGGGACTTGCCTTTTTTCTCATCAGCGGGGCGACAGCCTATCTCAATATCCAGGCACTGCGCGAAAGCGACCAGTCCATCCGGCACACGCACAGCGTCCTCAGCGCGCTCGACAAGCTGCGCTCCACGCTGCAGGACGCTGAAACGGGGCAGCGCGGCTATCTGCTCACGGGCGCCCAGACCTATCTTGAGCCTTACAGGAGCGCCGTTGCAGAACTGCCTCGCCGCCTCGACGGCATCGCCAGGCTCACCGGCGGCAATCCGGTGCAACAAGCCAGTCTCGAGGGGCTGCGGCGCCATATCGAGGCTAAACTGGCCGAACTGGACGAGAGCATAGCGGCCAGCCGCGCGGGCGACATGGCTGCCGCCCTTGCAACGGTCAGGAGCGACCGGGGCAAGATCGAGATGGATGCCATCCGCGCCCGGCTCGATACGATGGCAGGCGAGGAGATGCGGCTGCGGCAGGTGCGGATCGGGGAAATGGCGACCGCCTCGAGAACGGCCGTCACCAGCAGCCTCATATCGGCGCTCCTGGGCGCGGGCCTCACCATCGCCGTCTTCATCCTCGTGCGCCGCAACAGCCGCGCCCGCGTCCGGGAAGAATGGTTGCAGGCAGGACAGCTCGGCCTGGCCGACGCGATGCAGGGGGACCAGACGGTCGAAGCGCTGGGGACGACGATCCTTGCCTATCTGTCCCGATATCTCGGTTTCGAGGGCGGCGCGCTCTTCAAGGGCGAGGGCGGCACCTTTCTGCGCGTGGCGACGCTTGGCGTGCCTCCCGACGCCGACATGCCCGCGGCCTTTGGCTTGGGGGAAGGATTGCTCGGACAGGTCGCCGCCGACGGTGACCCCATTGTCCTGCACGACCTGTCCGATCGCTATCTCACCATCGGTTCAGCCTTCGGACGTGACCAGCCGCGACATCTGGTCATCGTGCCGGGCAAGGTGGACGGCAAGGTCAACGCGGTCATGGAACTGGGCTTTTTCGATCCGGTCGACGAGCGCATCCTCGACTTTCTCGATCAGGCATCGGGAAGCATGGGCATGGCCCTGCGCTCGGCGCGCTTCCGGACGAGACTGCAGGATGCGCTGGAAGAGACGCAGCGCCAGGCCGGCGAACTGCAGGCCCAGAGCGAAGAGCTTCGCGTATCCAATGAGGAACTGGAGGAACAGGGACGCGCCCTTAAGGAAACGCAGGTGCGCCTCGAGCAGCAACAGGTCGAACTCGAGCAGACGAACAGCGAGCTTGAGCAGCAGACGCAGGCGCTGGAGAGCCAGCGCGATCAGCTCGAACGATCGGCAGCGTCCCTGGCGCTCAAGGCCCGTGAACTCGAACAGGCAAGCCAATACAAGTCCGACTTCCTCGCAAACATGTCGCATGAGCTGCGCACGCCGCTCAATTCATTGCTGATCCTCTCCAAGCTCCTGGGCGACAATCCCGATGGCAGCCTCTCGGCCGAACAGGTCAGATATGCCCGGACAATCGAATCCTCGGGCAACGATCTGCTCACCCTCATCAACGATATCCTCGATCTGTCCAAGATCGAGGCGGGCCATGTGCAGATCCAGCCCGAGACGGTGTCCGTACAGAGGCTCGCCGGCGATATCCGCCAACAATTCACCCCCATCGCCGAGGATCGCGGCCTCTCGTTCGAGATTGTCCTGGCACAAGGAGCGCCAGGCGCGCTCGAGACCGACCGGCTGCGGATCGAACAGGTGCTGAGGAACCTTCTCTCCAATGCCTTCAAGTTCACCGAGCGTGGCGGCGTTCGCCTCGCCATCGCGCCGACGGCGGACGGCCGGATCGCCTTTGCGGTCGAGGACAGCGGCATCGGCATTTCGCCCCACCAGCAACAGAGCATCTTCGAGGCGTTCCAGCAGGCCGACGGCACCATCAACCGCAGATATGGCGGCACTGGCCTTGGCCTCTCGATCTCGCGCGAACTCGCCCGGCTGCTGGGAGGCGCGATCGGCCTTGAGAGCGAGCCTGGCAAGGGCAGCACGTTCACGCTGACCGTTCCGCTCGTATACGATCCTGCGGGCGTTACCGCGCGAAGCGTCGAGGAGACAGCCACGGCAAGGCCTGTCTCCCCCACCGTCCCGCCCCAGGGTCAGACGCAGTCCGCGGCAGCCCAGGCCGTCCCCGCGCCGCACTGGACGATCGAGGACGATCGCGGTTCGATCGCCGCCGACCGCAAGCTGCTGCTCGTCATCGAGGATGACAAGGCCTTCGCCTCCATCGTCCGCGACCTGTCCCGGGAAATGGGGTTCCAGTGCATCATCGCGACGACGGCCGGGGAAGCGGTGGACCTGGCAGGCACGTTCCGGCCCAGTGCCATTGTCCTTGACCTCGGGCTGCCTGACCAGTCGGGGCTGACGGTGCTCGACCGCCTCAAGCATGACGACGAGACCCGGCATATCCCGATCCATGTCATCTCCGCGGCCGATCAAAGCCAGACCGCCCTTTCGCTGGGCGCCGTAGGCTATCATGTCAAGCCGGTCAGGCGTGAGGAGCTCGCGCAGGTTCTCGCCGGTCTCCAGGCCAAGCTCTCGACCCGCATGCGGCGCGTACTGATCGTGGAGGATGATCCCGTTCAACGTGAAGCGGTCGGCAAGCTGCTGTTGTCGGACGACGTTGAAACCGTCGCCGTCGGCACGGCGGCCGAATGCCTCGAGCAGCTTCGCCGCGAAAGCTTCGACTGCATGGTGCTTGACCTGACGCTGCCCGACACTTCGGGTTACACCTTGCTCGAGACGCTGAGCCAGGATGAGGACCGGGCATTCCCGCCTGTCATCGTCTACACCGGCCACGATCTTTCGCCCGACGACGAGCAGAGGCTTCGGCGCTACTCCAGTTCGATCATCATCAAGGGCGCCAAATCGCCCGAACGCCTTCTCGACGAGGTATCGCTGTTTCTCCACCAGGTGGTGGCCGAGCTTCCGCCTGAACAGCGCCGGATGATCCAGAAGGCGCGGCATCGCGATGCCATGCTCGAGGGACGCCGCATCCTTCTTGTCGAGGACGATATCCGCAATGTCTATTCGCTCAGCAGCGTCCTCGAGCCGCGCGGCGCGCTGATCGAGATCGCCCGCAACGGCCAGGAGGCGATCAACGCGCTGGAAGCGGCCTCGGCCGAGGCCGGGCGGGCCATCGACCTGGTGCTCATGGACGTCATGATGCCGGTCATGGACGGATTGGCCGCGACGCGGCTGATCAGGGCGGACGCGCGATGGGCGAAGCTGCCGATCGTCATGCTGACGGCCAAGGCGATGCCGGACGACCAGCAGCACTGCCTGGAGGCGGGCGCCAACGATTACATGGCAAAGCCCATCGATGTCGACAAATTGCTCTCGCTCGTTCGTGTATGGATGCCCCGGTGACCGGCCGGGACGCCACCGAGGATATCGAGATCCAGCTGCTGCTCGAAGCTGTGTACCGGCGTTACCATTATGATTTCAGGCACTATGCGCGCGCCTCGGTCAAGCGGCGTCTCCTCCAGGCGCGGCAGCAGCTTGGATTTGCCAGCATCTCAGGCATGCAGGAGAGCATCCTGCACGATCCCGCCATGCTGCCGCGGCTGTTGAACTACCTTACCGTGCAGGTAAGCGAGATGTTCCGGGATCCCTCCTATTTCCGGGCGCTTCGCGAGCAGGTCCTGCCGCACCTGCGCACCTATCCCTCTCTCAAGGTCTGGGTCGCGGGCTGCAGCAACGGCGAGGAACTCTATTCGCTCGCGATCCTGTTCCGTGAAGAGGGGCTTGACCAGCGCACGATCTTTTATGCGACCGACATCAATCCCGAGGCCCTCAAGGTGGCGCAGGCAGGCGTCTATCCGCTCGACCAGGTCCGCAATTTCACGCAGAACCATCAGAAATCAGGCGCCCGCTCCTCGCTTTCGGATTATTATCGCGCCGATTACGGGCGTGCGGCGTTCGATGCCGGGTTGCGCGAGCGGGTCGTCTTTTCCGATCACAGCCTCGTCACCGACGCCGTCTTTGCGGAGATGCATCTCATCTCCTGCCGCAACGTCCTCATTTATTTCGACCGCGATCTGCAGGATCGGGCGATAGGCCTGTTCAGGGAATCGCTCGCCCGCAAAGGATTTCTGGGCCTGGGCTCCAAGGAGAGCCTGCGTTTCTCGCGCCATGCCGATGCCTTTACCGATTTCATCCGCGAGGAGAAAATCTACCGGAGGAACGAGACATGAGGGAGGAGCCAAGCGCAGTGGCGATAGGGGCCTCGGCGGGCGCGGTGGAGGCCCTGCTCCAGATCCTTCCCGCCCTTCCGGCAGGCTATCGCCTGCCCGTCCTGGTCGTCGTTCATGTGCCCCGCGATCGCGGAAACTCACTGGTTTCCCTTTTCCAGACGCGATGCCGCCTCAGGGTCAAGGAGGCTGAGGACAAGGAAGAGACGTGCCCGGGCACCATCTATTTCGCACCTTCGGACTATCATCTTCTGGTGGAAGCGGATGGTTCGCTGTCCTTGTCGTCCGACGAGCCTGTTCATCACAGCCGGCCGGCGATCGATGTTCTGTTTGAAAGCGCGGCCGATGCCTTTGGTACCGGCCTGGTCGGGATCGTCCTTACCGGCGCCAACCAGGACGGCGCCAGCGGCCTCAAGGCGGTGGTCGAGGCGGGCGGCATGGGAATCGTTCAGGATCCCGCGACGGCTCTGGTGCCCACGATGCCGCGGGCGGCCCTGGCGGCCTGTCCGGCGGCAAGGCAAGCTGACCTTGACGGCATTATATCCCTCCTGCTGGAACTGACCGCGACATGAGTCCCGACAAGAATCTCCTCTACTGCCTGCTTGTCGATGATCTCGACGAGAATCTGGTCGCACTCGAGGCGCTTCTGCGGCGCGAGGGGCTTGTCTGCCTCAAGGCCCGGTCGGGCGACGAGGCGCTCGAACTGCTGCTCGTCCATGATGTAGCCCTTGCATTCCTGGACGTGCAAATGCCCGGCATGGACGGGTTTCAGCTTGCCGAGTTCATGCGGGGAAGCGAGCGCACGCGCCATATTCCCATCATCTTCCTGACGGCCGGCAGCGCCGACCGCCAGCGCCGCTTCCGCGGTTATGAAGCGGGCGCGGTCGATTTCATTCACAAGCCCATAGAGGGCGACATATTGCGCTCGAAGGCGGCCGTGTTCTTCGACCTTCACGAACAGCGCCGGCACGTCACGGCCCAGCGGGACGAGCTCGAGGCCATGACAAGGGCGCTCCAGGCCGCCGACCAGCACAAGAACCGCTTTCTTGCCATTCTCGGGCACGAATTGCGCAATCCCATCATGGCGCTCACGGCCGGGCTGCATCTGCTGGAAAAGCGCGATGGCACGCCCGCTGCCCGGGACGTGCGCAACCAGATGGAGCGGCATGTGAGGCACCTCTCCCGCCTCATCGAGGATCTCCTCGACGTCGCCCGGCTCGACCAGGGCAAGATATCCTTGAGGAAGGAGCGGCTGCGCCTCCAGGATGTCCTTTCCTTCGCGATAGAATCGAGCCAGCCGCAGATCGATGCCGGAGACCATGAGCTGGTTCTCGACATCCCGCCCGAGCCGATCTGGCTGGAGGCCGACCATGCGCGGCTTGCCCAGATCGTCACGAACCTGCTCAACAATGCCGCCAAGTACACACCCACTGGCGGCAGGGTCCAGCTCGCAGCAGCGATGATCGACGGCCAGATTGTGATAGAGGTTGCCGATAACGGCATCGGCATCCCGGCCGACAAGCAGGCCCATATCTTCGACCTGTTCACGCAGGTGAAGGATGTCAACAGCGCCGGCCATGAAGGGCTCGGCATCGGCCTGGCGCTCGTCCGGCAGCTCGTGGAGCTCCATGGCGGGACGATCGCCCTCAAATCGAGCGCGCCTGGAGAGGGCAGCACGTTCCGTCTTTGCCTGACGCCAGGATGATGGCGGATCAGGCGCGCGTCCGCGATCGGGAGGCCCTACCCCTCAAGGCTCCCGCCGTTGGCTGACCGCATCGCGCGCCGTCCGGAACTTTCCCTGGCTGGCAGGACCGCCTGCTCCCTGCAATCGGCATCGGGAGCCATGAAGGCAGAAGGGTGTGCGGTCAGGGTGACCCGACCCTGCCCTGGAGATCAGGCAGCGGCGCTGGCAGGTCCATGTCCAGGCGACGGTCGATTTCCTCGGCGAGCAGGTCGAGCTGCTCTGGCGAAACGGCAATGTCGAACGCAGAGCCATTCTCGAGCGTGAGGCGCAGACGATAGGTTTCTCCATCTGCATCGATCGAAAAGCCAGAGAGGCTGGGCATCATGATTCTCCTTGAAGCCCTGGGGCTGTTCCTGTGATGGCATTCTTCGGCTCGCCCGCTTTGCGCGCGCGCAGGCCTATACGCCCGTCCTTGCCGCGGCCTCCGACTTTGCGAGCCTTTTTCCGGTCACCAGTGTCTGGATGATGAAGAGCATGATCAGGATGATGCCCGCCGTTGCCACGAAAAGATCAAAACCCGACCAGGCGCCGAAATATCCCCGCCCCGTCCCAAGGACCATCATCATGATGGTCAGACCGATCAGCATCAGCCTCAGCTCGGTTGGGCCGGCTTGCAGATAGGAGAGTTTGAATTCACCGAGCACGCGCGCGGACAGGAAGGCATGGATCGAGAGAAGAAGATATCCTGCGAGCGCAAGAAGCGCGACATCCATCGCCACGAAGGGGCTAAGGCCAATGCCGGTCAGGATCAGCAAGGTCGCCAGCCCGTCGCAACTGTGATCGATGAAATATCCATAGGATGGCCGCTCGATCCGTCGATAGCGCGCGAGGCTTCCATCCATGGAGTCGCCAAACCACTGAAGGCCATAGCCGCCGATCGCGAGGAGCAGCCACCAGGCCGAGAGATTGCTCGCGGCATAGCCTGAAAAGACAAGCGCGGCGCCCGCCATGCCGGTGGCGGTCAGGCGATCGGGGGTCACCGAGTCGGGCATGCGGGCGCACAGCCATGTGAGAAGCTGCCGCTCTTTTGCCGCGAGCCAGTTCTGCTGGATTCGGCTGAGAGCCGGGGTCGAGTGATCCAGAATGACGGATATCTTCTGTAAGGGCGGCGCACGCCCGGCTGAGCGTTCGCATGGGGGTGAGGCAGCTCTGGTCAGCGCCGTCTCCCGAAGATGCGCCAGCCCAGGAAGAGAAGAAAAACGGCCGAGACGGCAAGCAGATCCATCAATGAAGAAATGTCGCGCACCATGCAATCCTCCGAAAAAGGCGGGAGCACATGGAGTCTCTCTGTCGGCCGGCGCATGAAGATGGCCGATGATCGAGACTATCAGGTCCAGCCGACGCGCAACACGAGTTTCGTGCGCTTCACGCGTGACCCGCGGACAGGCGATGGGACAGGGACAGGCGATGGGACAAGCATTGCGCGAGACTTGCCGCAAGCAACCGCCCTTCTTGAAGGGCCGCCCGACAAGCGGGCCATTCACCTTGCAGGATAATCGCAGCCGCTGCGAAAAGGACGCAAATGATTGGATGCCATCTCAGCTTTCGAATGCGGTAATGATCGGACAGGCTCCCGTCTTTTGACGGCCGCAGGCGTCGGCCAGTCGGGAAAGTGCCGCGCGAGCTTGCTGCATTTCGCTGATCTTCACGTCCAGGGCTGCGATGCGGGCTTTCGCGAGTTCGCGCGCGCGGGGCCGGTCATCAACTGAATCGAGCTGGAGTAGCTCGCCAATCTCTTCCAGCGTGAACCCGGCAGTCTGCGCCGAGCGGATGAACCGCAACCGCCGCAGGTCCGCAGCGTCGTAGCGTCGAACGCCGCCCTGTCGGTCAGGCTCGATCATAAGGCCGCGCCGCTGATAATAGCGGACCGTCTCGACACCGACGCCGCCTGCCGCAGCGAGGCCACCGATCGTGAACGACATAGGTCTTGACTCCGTACTGTGGTACGGATCCTATATGGTACGGGAATGATCAGATGACGAGTTCCAAATAACCACTCCCATGATTACCCGGACGATCAAGCGCGCGGCCCTGCACCGCATGGTGATGCCGCAGCATATATGCCCCTACGGCCTGAAGGCCAGGCATCTGCTTAAGAGCCACGGCTATGAGGTCGACGACCATTGGTTGCAAACGCGAGAGGAGGCTGACGCCTTCAAGGCTGAGAACGGGGTCCAGACGACGCCGCAGACTTTCATCGGAGGCGAGCGCGTCGGCGGCTATGATGACCTGCGGCGCTTTTTCGGCAAATCCGTGCCCGACCCTGGCTCCACCAGCTACAAACCGGTGGTGGCCGTTTTCGCGATGACCGCGCTCATGGCGCTCGCTGCGAGCCACGCCGTGTCTGGCACAGTTTTCTCGGTCCGCGCGATCGAATGGTTCATCGCTTTGAGCATGTGCGTTCTGGCTCTCCTCAAGCTTCAGGACATCGAGGGCTTCTCGACGATGTTCCTCAATTACGACCTGCTCGCGCGACGCTGGGTGCCCTACAGTTACGTCTATCCTTTCGCCGAAGGACTGGCTGGCGTCCTGATGCTTGCTGGAGTGATGACCTGGCTATCGGTGCCGGTCGCACTGTTCATCGGCACGGTCGGCGCCGCATCTGTCTTCAAGGCCGTCTACATTGATCGGCGCGAGTTGAAGTGCGCCTGCGTTGGCGGGGCCACCAAGGTGCCGCTCGGCTTTGTGTCGCTCACCGAGAACCTGATGATGATCGCGATGGCGGCCTGGATGGTCACTCCTGGAGGCGCGATGTGACCGGCTTGGCTGCCGTTTTGCGGCCGCGATCCTGGAGAGAGGGCATGGCGCACATCCCGCCCCGATCCGTTGTGAAGCTCCTGCTGCTGGCGCTGGTCGCCATCGGGCTTGTTCCCTGGCATAAGCGCGGGATGCGCAGCGACCGCGGCCCCCTCGAGGATGGCGGCCGCATCGGATTTGCACTGCGCCGGCATGCCGGCGCAGCCGCACAGGCCGCTCAAAGCCGACACCGCCTTCTGCGGGCTCTGCGCCGCCATTCCCGACACTGCCGCAGCCATCTTTGCCGAGATGCTATTCGCCAAGACCCATCCAGCGGCATCAATCCTGGCAAAGCTCGCCGGTGTCTCCCACGGGCCGGCTCCACCCCCTCCGCGAATTGCCTGCGTCCAACCGCACGGAACGACCAAACGCATTCACGGAGCTATACAATGAAGATGATTTCGATCATGGGCGCGGCGCTTGCCCTAGCCGTTCCCGCCACCGCGTTCGCGGCCGGCTGCTGCGCAGACGCGCCCTGCTGCAAAGAGGGCACCGACCCCTGCAAGGACGGCAAGTCATGCTGCGATGAAACCAGGAACGATGAACATGCTGGGCACGGGGTGCCGGGCGCCCGGGAGGAATAAGCTGGCGGCGCAGGGGCCCTCGCGCCCCTCCGCTCCCTTCCGACAATTCATGCGTTACGCTTGCAAGTGGGTGCGCTGGCGCATCTGCGCGAGACGTGTGCGCCACACGATTGGGAAAAATATGTCGATCAAAATACTGCTCGCCGCTACCGCGCTCTGCGCACCTGCCGCAGCCTTTGCCCAGGCCATGCCGGGTATGGACAGGGGGCGACATCAGCGCCACGCCGAACCCTCGGCACAGGCCAAACCGGCGCCAACGCCTCCCGCTCATCAGGGCTCGCAGAGCGCACCGCCAACGGATCCCCAGCCTGGGCTGAACCACGGCGCCGTGCACAGCACTCTGCGAGATCCTGCCCGCGATGATGCGATGCCTGGCATGGATAGCGGCGCCATGGACCATGGCTCGATGCCCGGAATGAACCATGCCGGCATGGACATGAAAGGCATGAAAGGTGCGCTCGGCGGCTACAGCATGATGCGCGATGCCTCCGGCACCGCCTGGCAACCCGACAGCTCCCCCATGTGGGCTATCATGGGCAAGACCGGCGATTGGTCGACGATGATCCACGGCTTCGTCACGCTCATCCAAGACCATCAGGGCGGGCCGCGCGGCGACAGCAAGACGTTTTCGACTTCGATGCTGATGGGAATGGCGCAGCGCCCGGTGGGCCGCGGCACGCTCACGCTACGCGCCATGGGCAGCCTTGACCCTCTCATGGGCAAGAGCGGCTACCCGCTGCTGCTCGCCACAGGCGAGACGGCCGACGGCCGCACCGAGCTGGTCGATCGTCAGCACCCGCACGATGCGTTCATGGAACTGGCCGCGACCTACAGCCATCCGCTCGGGCAGGACCTATCGGCCTTTCTCTATCTCGGCCTGCCCGGAGAGCCGGCACTTGGACCGGCGACCTACATGCATCGCTTTTCGGGAATGGCCAATCCGGAGGCCCCGATTTCGCACCACTGGCTCGACAGTACCCATGTCACCTTCGGCGTCGCGACCGCTGGCCTTGTCTACAAGGGACTGAAACTGGAAGGGTCGATCTTCACAGGGCGCGAGCCTGACGAGCGCCGCTGGGACATCGAGCGCCCTCGCATGGACAGTTGGTCCGTCCGTGCGACCGTCAATCCGACCACGAACCTGTCCCTGCAGGTGAGCCATGGGTTCCTGAACAGCCCTGAGGGGCTGCACCCCGAAGAAGATGTGCGCCGGACCTCGGCATCCGTCACCTGGAACCTGCCGCTCGGCGAGGACCGCAACTGGCAATCGACCCTTGCATGGGGGCGGAACGATCCCTCGGGGGGCGAGCACGGCCACAAGACCGATGCGTTTCTGCTCGATAGCGCGGTACAGTTCGGTCGCTGGACCCTTTTCGGGCGCGCAGAGAATGTCGACAAGGACGAGCTGTTCGGCGACATCCACGAAGGCGATCCACTCGCCGGTAAGGTCTTTAATGTCAGCAAGCTCAGCTTGGGCGGCTACCATTCAGTGCCGCTGGGCAAGGTCGCGCTCGACCTTGGCGGCCTTGTCAGCAAATATGATCTGCCGCGCGACATTCAGTCCCGCTATGGATCAGACCCGACGAGCTTCATGCTCTTTACCCGGTTGCGGATCACAGGCTGACACCTAAGGCTCGCCCGCGCGTTCCATGTCATAAGCTGACGCAGGAGCGCAACATGGACCCCACCGAGCACAACAACAGGCCCAAGAAGATGGTTATGACCTACGGCAGGTTCGCAGCCATGATCGCGACATCGACCGTGGTGATGTTCGGCCTGATGTACCTGAACAGCTATGCCCTCGGACATGTCGAATTCAGCCAGACGCGAGCCTGGATGGCGGTTGTGATGGGCGCGACCATGGCGCTCATCATGATCGGGTTCATGTGGGGCATGTATCCCAACCGCCGGGCGAACATAGCAATCCTCCTCGGCTCGGTCGCTCTATCCACAGGGGCCTTGTGGTTCGTCCGCAGTCAGGAGACCGTGAGCGACGTTTCTTACATGAAGGCGATGATACCGCACCACTCGATCGCCATCATGACCAGCGAGCGGGCCCACATCAAGGATCCGCAGGTACGAAAGCTCGCCGATCGGATCATCGACGCGCAGGTACGTGAGATCGCCGAAATGAAGCGGCACATCGCCCGGCTGGAGGCCCAGCCAACCCGCGACAATGCGCCGGATCTGCCGTCCTACCGTGATCGGGGCGCAGGTCCGCCAGCAGGTGAAACCGACGAGGACGCCGGCATCAACACGCGGGCGCCGATCCGCTAGTCAGCCGCCGTGCCGGCCAACCGGCGGCTTTGGCAACAACGCAGAGAAAACGCGGCCGCCTCCCGGAACCAGGCGCCTCGCCGCCGCGACAGCCGGATATTATAGATCGTGCCGAACAGCGGGGCGCCATACCATCGCCAGCCGACGCTTTCCGCCAGACCCATCCAGAAGCTTCTCCAGGTCAGAAGCCGAAAGCCCGGAAGAAAGATAGCCAGGGCGGAGTGCTGGAGAGGCAGGTTCGCGAGCAGCTTGCAGCCTGCGATGCACAAGAGACAGGACAGCGCCAGAAACAGGCTGAGCGCAAGGCCCAGCGTCACGATGGGAACCGGTGCCGCCGCGCGCTTTTCATGATCCATCGCAGCCTCCTTCGATCTGCTGGGTCAGCGACGGTTAGACACAGCGCCTCCGGGGCCTGGCAGGAAGGCCGGCACGCGCGCCATATAGTCGCGATACGCCTGTCCGATTCCGCGATGGCGTCGACTTCCTCATGGCGGGCCAGCCGTACATACATGACGACCAGGACAGGGAACATCGCGATGGTCAGCAGAGTCGGCCATTCAGCAGGAAACCGAGCATGATGAGGATGAAGCCGTCATATTGAGGGTGGCGCACGCGGGCGTAGATGCCAGTCGTCACCAGGCGGTGCCGGCGCTGCGCCGTGTGCAAGGCATTCCAGCCAACCGAGATCAGCCAGAAGCCGGCTCCGATCAGTATGAATCTGGCGATGTGGAAGGCCCCCCAATGCGGATTGACCTTCCAGCCGAACATCATCTCCAGCAGATGCCCCGCATCGTGAGAGAACCAATCGACATTGGGGTAGCGCGACTGAAGCCAGCCCGAGAACAGGTAGATCGTCAGTGGGAATCCGTACATCTCGGCAAACAGTGCAACCAGGAAGGCGCTGAACGCGCCAAAACTGCGCCAGTCACCTTTGGTCTCGGGCTTGAAGAAGCTGAAGGCGAACAGGATGAAGACCGCCGCATTGACGAGTACGAGGCCCCACAGCCCATAGCCGGGCTGATGCATATGTGTCATGGCCGGTCTCCGGCGCGCGTGGCGTCGGCGGTAACAGGTGGCTGGCTGCCGGGTCTGTCCTGTCCCCGATAGCCATGGCGTCCGTGTCCGTGATGCATAAACAGGTGCATCAGGGGGCAGGCGAGGAGCAGCAAATAGGGCAGGACGCCCAGCAGATGCGCACGGTGTTCCGACAGCAGGAGAAAAGCGGCAATCACCATGAAGCCGATCAGGACGATTCTGGAACGGAATATCCTCTGGCGTGATCGCTCCGCCATGGTGGCGATCCCTTCACTTGTGCGCGTGGCCATGCTTGGGCGGAGCACGATCCTGCGACGGGTTCATCATGCCGTCCGTCATCATGTCCGCCCCGGTCGCCTTGTCGGCGCTCCGACTGTGACCGGCGCTTTCCTTGTCCATCATAGGACAGCAATCATGGTCATGCCTGGGGTGCCCGGAAGGCTTCGGCACGTTCGTAGCGGGTTTACCCGGCACGGCTTCCTGCACGGCGGTTTGATGATCTGCATGGCGATCGGCCTGTTGAGCAAAAGCCGGCGCGGCCGTCATGGCAAGCATGAGGGCCCCGATCTCGAACGCACATCGCATCTTCCTGTCCTCGGGATATTCGAAATGCGACGATCATCGACCGTCAGCCGTGCGCGCGATATACGTATAGTACCCTAGCGCGTCCCGCGTTCGATCGTCCTACCCAGGCATGCAAACCGCCCGCCTTAGCTTATTGCCGTCAACACGGTGTCGAGCAGCAGGGACGTAGATCAGACGAGGAACTGAGATGGACCATGCCCGTCACGATCACGACACCCTCATGGGGGAGCAGGACGCGCGCGATCCCGTCTGCGGCATGACGGTCGACCCGCATGGCACAGCGCATCGCGCCGGGCATGGCGGCAAGACCTATTATTTCTGCAGCAGCAAATGCCAGGCAAGGTTCGTAGCCGATCCCCTGCGCTTTATTGGCGAAACCTCGTTCAGTCCGAACGCAAACCCCGAGGGCACGATCTGGACCTGCCCGATGCACCCGGAAGTGCGGCAGGATCATCCCGGCGCCTGTCCGATCTGCGGTATGGCCCTTGAACCCGAAATGGCGCGGGTCGAGAGCGGCCCTAGCCCGGAACTGGCTGACATGACACGCCGCTTCTGGATTGGCCTCATCCTCGCCTTTCCCGTGCTCGTGCTGGAAATGGGCGGGCATCTGTTTCCCGCGCTTCACCACACCGTGCCCATGCCAGTGTCAATCGGGATCCAGCTGGTGCTGGCAACGCCCGTCGTGCTTTGGGCCGGATGGCCGTTTTTCGAGCGTGGCTGGACCTCGCTCAAGACCCGCAGCCTCAACATGTTCACCCTGATCGCCATGGGTACAGGGGTCGCATGGGCTTACAGCATGGTCGCCGCGCTCGCCCCGAGACTGTTCCCTCCGGCCTTCCGCAATGCAGACGGCACGGTGGCTGTGTATTTCGAGGCGGCAGCGGTGATCACTGTCCTTGTCCTGCTCGGCCAGCTGCTCGAGCTGCGCGCGCGCGAACGAACGTCGGGCGCGATCAAGGCACTGCTCCGCCTTGCGCCCAAGACGGCCCGCCGTCTGCTCGCAAATGGCGAGGACGAGGAAGTCAGCCTCGATCTCGTCGGCGTCGGTGACCGTCTCCGGGTGCGCCCGGGCGAAAAGGTGCCCGTCGACGGCACGGTCGAGGACGGACGTTCATCGCTCGACGAGTCCATGGTGACAGGCGAATCCATGCCCGTCACCAAGATCAAGGGCGACAGCGTCATCGGCGGCACGCTCAACCAGACCGGTGCGCTTGTCATCGTTGCCACCAAGGTGGGCCGCGACACGATGCTGGCCCGCATCGTGCAGATGGTCGCCGAGGCGCAGCGTTCGCGCGCGCCGATCCAGCGCATGGCCGATCAGGTCTCAGGCTGGTTCGTGCCGGTGGTCGTCGCCATCGCCGCCCTCGCCTTTGCCGGTTGGGGCATCTGGGGACCTGAACCCCGCTTCGCCTATGGTCTTGTCGCCGCTGTCGCGGTGCTCATCATCGCCTGCCCCTGCGCGCTGGGTCTGGCCACGCCGATGTCGATCATGGTGGGCGTCGGCAGGGGCGCGGGGCTTGGCGTGCTCATCAAGAATGCCGAGGCGCTGGAGCATATGGAGAAGGTCGACACCCTGGTCATCGACAAGACCGGGACACTCACGCAAGGACGTCCCGCCGTAACCGCCATAGTGCCGGCGGAAAGCTATGTGGAGGCCGACCTGCTCCGCTTCGCCGCCTCGGTCGAAAGGGCTTCGGAGCATCCGCTCGCTCTCGCCATTGTCGAAGCCGCCCGCAGCCGGTCGATGGCCTTGCCCGAGGTCAATGCGTTCGATTCTCCGACCGGACGCGGGGCGACGGGCATTGTCGAAGGCCGGCGGATCGTGCTGGGCAATGCCCGCTTTCTGGGCGACGAGGGCATCGACACCAGTGCGCTTGCCGCTTCCGCCGACGATCTACGCCGCGATGGCGCAACCGCGATCTTCCTTGGCATCGACGGCAAGGCGGCAGGCGTTATCGCCGTCGCAGATCCGGTCAAGCCAACGACCCCGGAAGCATTGGCCGCCCTGCGCGAGGCGGGAATCCGCGTGGTGATGCTGACGGGCGACAACAAGACCACGGCGCAGGCGGTCGCGGCGAGGCTGGGCATTGACGAGGTCGAGGCCGAAGTGCTGCCCGATCAGAAGAGCGCGGTCATCGCCAGGCTCAAGAGCGAGGGCCGGATCGTCGCCATGGCCGGCGATGGCGTGAACGATGCTCCAGCCCTTGCTGCCGCCGATGTCGGTATTGCCATGGGTTCCGGAACGGACGTTGCCATCGAGAGTGCGGGCGTAACCCTGCTCAAGGGCGATCTCAACGGCATCGTTCGCGCCCGTCTGCTCAGTCGGGCGACCATGTCGAACATTCGGCAAAACCTTGTCTTCGCCTTCATCTACAATGCTGCCGGCGTCCCGATCGCGGCGGGCCTGCTCTACCCGCTGTTCGGCATCCTGCTCTCACCCATGATCGCGGCGGCGGCGATGGCGCTGTCATCGGTCAGCGTCGTCACCAATGCCCTCAGGCTCAACAGACAAGCTCTCCGATAGCATATCGGTAGACAGGTTGCCGCGAATGTCCGCTGCCAAATGCGCGGGAAACTCCCTTTAGCGGCGTAAAAAAAAACGGCGCGCTTCAGCCCGGCCTCTGAAATCCTGCCCTTTTCACTTTCGCGGCAAGCGCACCGGTGCGACCTCTTGACAGGCATGGGGCACTTGCCGACCGCCAGCTTCGAAGATCGTGGAGACCGCCGCCGTCGAAGGCCCCTGTCACTTCAAGGCTTGGGGCAGGCCAGGTCGCCCACTTAATCAGAGATTGCGACCTCCGCTCGCTCACCCCATCGGCGACTGAAGGTCCAGGCGCAACGCATCCTCATCGGCTGTCGCCGCCGCCAGTTCGGCCCGGGCGGCGGCAATGCGCGCTCGTGCCTCGATCAGCTTCACCTCCGCGCTGGTCGCGTTTTCCTCGCGCTGGTTGACCAGGAAGAAGTCGCTCGATCCAAGCTCGAAGCGGCGGCGCTCGGCGCTTGCCAGCCTCTGCGCGAGTGCGCGTTCCCGTTCGGTTGTGTCGACCAGCTGGTTTGCCGTCTCCACCTCGATCCCGATCGATGCGACCTCTGCCTGTATCTTTTCGGCAAGGAAGCGTTGCTTGACGGTCAGTTCATCGATCTTGGCCTGGGTCTCTGCCATCTTGCCCCTCGCCTTGCGGTTCTGGAGTGGGACCTTGAAGGTCAAGCCCACGATCGCCTCGAGCGGCGTGCGGCTATATCCGCCTGGCCCCTCAGGTCCCAGATCCCTGGCGACTTCGGCGGTAATGTCCAGCCGCGGCTTCATGTCGTTGCGCGCAAGTGCAAGCTTGACCGTCGCTTTGTCGATTTCCTCCAGCAATATGGCAAAATCAGGCCGCCCTTCCAGATTGAAGGTGGGATCGGCCCTGAGCTTGCCGAACGCATCCGCCCCGTCCGGCAACCTCCCCTCGTCGACCACCACCGGCAGCCCCAGCTCGTCCCTATAATAGAGGGAAAGTTTCACGGCCGCCGCGCGAAAGGCCTGCCGGGCCTCGACGACCAGGGCCTCGCGCTTGACCAGATTGGCCTCGTTCTCGATCAGCAATATGTCGGGCTTGGCGCCCAGTTGAACCTGGCGCCGGATTCCCAGCGTCCGGTCCTGGGCCAGGGCCATGAGCGCCTGATAGGCCTTAAGCTTCAGCCCCGCTGCCACCCATTTCTGAAAAGCGTCGGTCGCGCGGATCTGCACCCCGATGCTGGTAGCCTTGGTCTCGAACCGGGCAATGTCGATGTCGTTGGCGGCGAGCCTGAATTGGGACCGGCGCGCATCAATCAGGCGATCGCGCAGCAGGGAATAGAGCGCGCCAACCTTCACCTCGCCCAGCCGATTGGTGTAGGCCTTGTCCTCATAGACCGGAAAGTCTCTGCGAGAGACGCGGTATTGCCCGTAGACGTAGCCGCCATTGTCCATGAACGGATGCTCGGCCTTTCCGGCCAGTTCGGTGCCGTCATAATAGCCCTGGGCGCGAGTGCGCCCCTCCACCGCAAAAACGGTATCGAACGCCCCCTGCGCGGTCATCTCCCGCGCCTGGGCCTGGCGCTTGCGCGCGAGCGCCGCGATGATGTCGGGCGCCGACCGGGATGAGGATCGCAGCACGTCATCCAGGGTGAGCGGACCGCCGCCCTGCGCGGCGACAGCAGCCGGTTCGCTGGCAACCTCCTGCCCGTTTGCCACTGAGACAGTTGCGAGGATCAACAGTGCGCCCGTTCCGATCCTGATGCGCATCGTCACTTCTTCTTCTCGATCGAGCTTTTCTCCGCCTTAGCGTCCTGCTTGCGCGCAACCTGATCCTGCCCGAAACTGAGCGGGAAGTCGTTGAGCTGACGCCACAATTCATAACCGACCGTGACATTGTCGCCCTGAATCCAGCCGAGCACCTTGCTGCCCTGCCGGACGAACCTGCGCTCGGGCCAGGCGGGCTTGCCGGACCTGGGTTCGACCAGTACGCGGAACAGCCCGTCGGCGCGCGGCGTAGGATCGACCGACCGCACCTGCCCATCATAGATGCCGACGGCAAAGCCGGGCCAGCCGCTGAACTGGAAGGCGGGAAAACCCTCGAATTCCAGACGAACCGGACGCCCCTGATCAACCAGCGGGATATCGCGGCCGTCTACATAGAGCTCGACTGCGCGCTCGATCTGCTCGGGCGCGATCGTCGCCAGCACCGTCCCGGCGGAAACCAGCGCGCCGCCGGCCGCCGCATTGAGGTTTTGGACCCGGCCGTCGCGCGGCGCGGTGACGACCTGCGCCGATTGCCGCTTTTGCCGCACCTCGATCTGCTTGAGTTTCGCCCGGGCCTCGGCCAGCTTGGCGTTTGCGTCGGCGATCTTGATCTGCGTCTGTTCGAAGTCCCGCCGCGCGGCGAGTCCCTCGGCGTAAAGCTGCCCGGTGCGCCCCACATCGATCGAGGCGACGGCGCGGGCTTGCACGATCGCGGCGATCTGGGTCTCGATTTCCGCTTTCTCTGCGGCCAGGCGCTCCAGAAAATTGGGATCGATATCGACGACCTGAACGATGGGATCGCCGGCCTTCACCAGCTGGCCGTCCTCAACGAAGAAGCGATCGACGCGGCCATCGACCAGCGAGGATATCTGCCGCGCCCGATCGTCGGGGTCGAGCGCGATCACCTGGCCCTCGCCCTGCGCGGTCTGCCGCCATGGTACGAACAGGATGGCAACGGCCAGACAAAGGCCCAGCAGGATCAGCCATGCCACGACCATGGCCGCCCGCGGCGGCCGCAGGCTCGCAAGCGATCGAAAATGGGTCAGCTGCGCCGGATCGATCGTCACGTCCTTGGTTCCTCCCCGGCAAAGAAGCGCGCCAGCTCCGCCTGATCTGTAAAGCGGCGCTGCGAACGCGCGCCAAGCCAGTAGCAGCGATCAAGATCGAGCGTTTCGGGCCGGCCGGTAAAGAAAAGGACCGTCGTGCCATGCTCCCTCAACATCCCTAGCGTCGCGCGCAACGGTCCGGCGGGCATCATGTCATAGAGTTGCGACAGCAACAGCACCTTGGGCCGCCCGAGCAACGCGTTGGCCAGCTTCAGCTGCATCACCTCGACGATCGAGAAGGGCGAGCCTGAACTGGCCAGTCGCGTGTCCAGCCCGTCGGGCAGGCTCGCGATGCGCGCGGCAAGACCGACCATGTCGAGCGTACGCATGATCATGGCGCCGTCAGCATTGCGACCTGCCGCCAGATTGAGATATTCGCGGATGGTGATGTCCACGATCGTGGGCCGGTTCAGCACCATCACGGCGGATCGCAGTAAATACATGTCGAAGCTGCCCAATTCGCTGCCCCCGATCGACAGCAATCCCCTGTCAGGGCTCGCATGACGCTTGAGCAGAAGCGCGACCTGGCTCTCGATCCCGGGCTCCGCCACGATGACGGCTTGCTCGCCGCTGCCGACTTCGAAATCGAAGCGGGATCCTGCGAGGTCAACATTGCGAAAACGCACCGATCCATCTGGCGGCGCCTGACCGCTCAGACCTTTGGGTTCCTGCGGGATGGCGAAAATCTGCGACAGTTCCTCTGAGCTCGCCACCAGATCGTAAAAGGTGTCGAGATACCAGCCCAGCTGATAGATGCCGTAGAAGACGCCGGACATGATGAGCTCGGCCGCCACGAGCTGGCCGATCGAAAGCTGGCCCGCGAGGATGAGGTTCCCGCCGAGCGCCAGCAGCGCCGCCGCAGCGAGCGCATAGACCAGGAAATAGCCCAGCGCCTGCGCAAAGCTGTAGCGAAAATAGTGCCGGTGCGCCTGGATGTAATGGGCTGTCACTGCCTCTGACCGGTCCATCGCGAAATCGAGATGGCGCGCGGATTTATAGAAGCCGTTGGACGCGCCGACACTTTCCAGCCAGTGCGCGGCTTCATGCTTGGCGTGCGACACGCCAACAGCGCCGGTGATCGCGCCATGCCGCCATACCAGCCAGATGAGCAGGCATGTCGCCACCAGGATGATGTTGAACGCCAGGAAGAAGGGATGGTAGAAACTGGTCACTATCAGGCCGACAGCACCCTGCAGGATGATTGTGAAGGCGCCGATCACGAGGCTCGGCACCGCCTTTTGGACGACCACCATGTCGAAATAGCGATTGAACAGGCTGCCGCGACTGTCGTCCGCAAAAAATGGATTTTGCGCGTGTACCGCACGCACGGTGACCTCCGCCACGACACGGGAGAAGATGCGCCGTTCGAACATGGCCAGCAGGTAAATGCGCAACGCGCTCAAGCCTGCGACCAGCAGCAACAGGGCCAGCAGAACGCCGGAAAGGATCCAAAGTGGCGCAATCAGCGCAGTGCGCGCCACCGAGTTGATCAGCAGCTGCACCGAAATCGGCATCGCTAGCGACAGCAGCGTGATCGCCAATGTGTAGACGAGGCCTACATTCACATAGCCCTTGTCGGGTCCCACGATTTCAGAGAGCCATGCGGCAGCCTGCCGCAGACCCGGACGCTCCCCAGCCAATATGAACCTCATCGACCTGCTTTTCGCCGCATTTAAGCCGCCGACCCGGTAACGCAAGGCCCCACGCTGCGCTGCAACATAAACTCACAAACTCGCAACGTGGGCGGGTCGCTGTCATTTTCAACGGTGTCGCAGCCGCTGACCCCGCGACCCTGTCTCCTGGCACAGACTTGCTCTTTTGCGTCTGGTACCAGCATCTTCGCGCCCGTTCGGAGCGCAAAATGGTCCAGTTCGCGCCGTTGCCGTCATCGACTGGTCAGTATCGGGCCCGCAGCCAGGGAATGGAGATGAGCGGCCGTTCCGGGCTCAGTCCAGGATTGACGCAACGCGCAATTGCTGCGTTATCTAAACAGGCAAATGGGGGGGTGTATCGCGAGCAATTGCGCGATACATAATGAAAATGGCATCAGCGCAGCAACTCATAGGTCTCGTAAAGAGCCACGCGGAGGGGGATTCCGATCGCTTCTTCGATCTCGCCATGCAGCTCTCTGCTGCCGAGGAGCAGAAGGGGCATAAACGGCTCGCCGAAACCCTGCGTCAATGGGCCAATGCCGGCCAGACACCGCCGCAACCGGCCTCGCGAACGCCCAACCTCACACCGATCGCTGCGCCTCGCGGCGATCTCGCGCAATTCCTGTTCGCCTCCTATCCAAGCGAGCGGTTGAACAGCGTCATCCTGCCGCCTCTGATCGAGGAGGAACTATCGCACATCGTCATAGAAACGCGGATGCGCGAGAAGCTCGAGGAAAAGGGCCTCAAGCCGAGGCGGCGCATTCTCCTGTCCGGGCCTCCGGGCACGGGCAAGACCATGAGCGCCCATGGCCTCGCCGGCGAGCTTCAATTCCCGCTCTTCTCGGTGATGCTGCACGGCCTCATCACGAAGTTCATGGGTGAAACGGCCCAGAAGCTGAAGCTCGTGTTCGACGCGATCAAAACGACGCGTGGCGTGTATCTGTTCGACGAGATCGACGCCCTTGCAGCAGCGAGAGGCGACGGAAACGATGTCGGCGAAGCCCGCCGCGTTCTGAACTCATTCCTACAGTTTCTCGACGAGGACACGGGCCCCTCGATCGTGATCGCTACCACAAATCTCGCCGAGATCCTTGATCGCGCGGTGCTGCGTCGGTTCGATCTCGTTCTCTCCTACGAGCTGCCCGATGCGACCGCGATCCGCGAGGCTCTCGAACGGCGTCTGACCGGCTTCTCCTATGCTCGCCTGTCGTGGAAGAGGGTCACCGACTGTGCCATCGGTCTGTCGACAGCTGACGTCATAGCCGCGGCCGAAGACGCCGCCCGCCGGGCAGTACTTGGCGATCGGAACACGATAACAACGCTTGATCTGGTAAACTCGCTGGAGCGCCGTCGCTCGCTACAGGGACTGGGAAGAGGCGCGAATGCCACGGAATCTACGGCACTTTCTTCTGAAGGATCTCGGACAGGCGCATCCGTTTCGAGCAAAAGGCGGGGGCGGGGGCAAATCGCCAAGTGACGTCCTCAATCGGTCGGGCCACGCCCAGGCTCTGCTTCAAGCCATTGATCTCCTCCCCCCGGTAGCGACCGACGGCCTCCCCGGCGTCTATCTTGAGGTCAAAGGACGACCGAACGAGCCGCTGGCAAAGGATAGTCTGGGATCGAGCGGCATTGCCCTGCTGCGTAGCGATGCCGAGGTCAGCGAAGCGGGTACGATCGAGACAGCGACCGTTTTCGCCACGGCAAAGGGCGTCGAGAAGCTCCGCAAGAAGATCGAACAGTTCGAAACGGAAGATACGCCCGACAGGGAAAAGGACGGTCGGCTCATCCCTGGTCGGCCCAAGAACGCCAATCTCGTCCAGAGCCTGGCCGCCATCACCGAAGCTGGCTTGCGGGCGCTCTGGCGCGGTCCGCAGGACAAGTTCCCCGCAGATAATGGCGAGACGCACTGGGAAATCTGGCTGGAGCCCGAAGAAGTGGACGCTTTCACTGCCCAGGCCGCTGCCTATCAGGTGCAGATCGAAACCGATCGACTGTATTTCCCGGAAGATGTGGTCGTAATAGGGCAGGCAACGCGGGATCATATCGCCCTCGCCGTGCGACGACTTGGCGGCGTTCGCGCTCTTGCAGCGCCTGCGGCCACCGCCGACTTCTTCGACGCAATGGATGTGCAGGAGCAGGTTGCCTGGGTTGAGGACCTTTCCCAGCGAACGACCTATACCGGCGGGGCGAACGGTGGCTATGTCACCCTCCTCGACACGGGCATCAGCCGCGCCCATCCGCTTCTCGCTCCTGTGCTGCTCGCGCCGGATCGGCATGCCGCTGAGCCTGCATGGGGGCTGGAGGACGTCAGGGGCCATGGAACCCAGCTCGCCGGCCTCGCGCTCTTCGGCGATCTGACCTTCACCCTGCAATCAACGATGCCGGTTACGGTCTCGCATCGGCTGGAATCGGTGAAACTGGTTCCGGATGCAGGGGGGAACCCGCATCACCTGCTGGGCGTTATGACCCGCCGCGCGATCGACACTGTCGAGCACACTATTCGCAGGCGGACCTTCACCATGGCCGCCACAACTGACGAGGACACTCCCCACGACGGTGCGCCGACGTCATGGTCCACCGAAGTCGACCAGCTTGCCGCCGGCGTATCGGGCCAGCGCACAAACCCACGATTGATCCTGGTGTCTGCCGGTAACACTGACAATTTCAAGTTCACCGCGGATCCATATCTCGGCACCTGCGACCATCCCGACAATGAGCTGGAATCACCGGCGCAGGCGTGGAATGCGATCAGTGTTGGGGCCTACACCGAAAAGACGATGCTTCCGGCGACCGACGGCCTCACCTTCGTTGCGCCTTTTGGCGACCTCTCGCCCAGCTCCCGAACAGCATCGTGGTCATCGACATGGCCACTCAAGCCCGACATTGTCCTTGAAGGCGGCAACTGGGCTGCCGGCACAGTGCCTCCACCCATGCGGCATAGCGATCTGTCGCTGCTCACGGTCCATCATGCCTATCCCCAACGCTCGTTCAGCCTCACCTATGACACGAGCGCTGCAACGGCCATCGCGGCCAAACAGATCACCGAGTTGTGGTCAGACTATCCACTGCTCTGGCCCGAAACCATCCGGGCGCTCTATGTGGCATCCGCCCGCTGGACGCCGCAGATGCGCTCGCACCTTCCCGCGCAACCAAACAAGGGCAGCTATGCGCGCCTGTTCCAGCGCTATGGCTACGGGGTGCCCGATCTCGACAGAGCCCATCGTAGCGCATCGAACGCCCTGTCGCTGATCGTTCAGGACGTCATCATTCCTTACGGTCTATCGGAGAAAACAGGTGGAGGCGTCCATAAGGAGATGCGGCTCTTCACGCTGCCATGGCCGGTCGAGGAGTTGCGCAAGCTCGGCAATGCGGAGGTGACGCTCAGGGTCGCGCTCAGCTCCTTCATTGCCCCCAATCCCGCCGAAGCATCCCGTGGCTCGCGCTATCGCTACGCATCCCACAACCTCCGGTTCAAGCTCAACCGCGCCGGCGAGAATGCCCAGCAGTTCATGGCCCGCATCAGCAAGGCCGCCGAGCCGGCCGGGCCTCAGGTCGATGAAGACGATCTGTGGGACTTTGGAAGCAGCAGACGCGACGTAGGCTCCCTCCATATCGACCAGTTGACGTGCAAAGCCTCGGATCTTGCCCGCCGCAATCTCCTGGCCATTCATCCAGTCGCCGGATGGTGGCAACACACTGCGATGTTGAAGGACGGAGAACCGCAGGTTCGTTTCGCTCTTGTCGTCGAAATCGATACGCAAGGGGTCGAAGCAGATCTCTATGCCGAGGTACAGACGACCATCACCGCTCTAAATGCCGCTCAGGCCATCATCATCTAAGCCGGAGCCCGTGTATTGTGCGATATGTAAAGGAGTGGCGGCAATTTAGGTTGCCTGTTCAGTAATCGGCGAAATGGCTCGACTATAACGAAGCTTGGCGGAGGCAAAGAACCCACCGCATCCGTTCCTGCCCAAACAGCCTGAGCATTCGGGCATGTAGTCCTGCTTCCAGTCGCTGATTGAGCGGCGAGCGAAGCGTCTGATCGACGGCGCGAGAACGCACGTCTGACTGTTGTAAATCGATGTTTTAAGCCCGGCTCGATCAAGGATGCCTACGGCTTCTACCAATTCTGCCTGATAGTCGATGGGGTCGATCCAAATTTGGTCCAAGTTCGCGCGAGCAAAGCCTGTAAGTTCAAGGCCCATGAGAGCAACATGATCAATGAAGAGGAGGTTTCGCGCCAAGAATCGAGCCAGTGGGACTAAGCGGGCTATGGTCTGTTGTTGGAGGACAACGCGCACTTCAACACGAACACCATGGGCTTTGAGCGCGAGAATGCCTCGAATGGTTTCGTCGAACGCACCATTGGCCTGTACAACGTGATCGTGGACATGCGCCAAGTCAGCATAGACTGGAATGCCCATCATGAGGTCATGATGTCGGATGGCGCCGAGGTCGCGCGCGAGCGTTCCATTAGCAAAGGTGCGACCGTTCGATAGAATATGAAGAGCGGTCGTTGGGAGATGGGAACCGGCTGCCCGCACGAGTTCGATGAACCTGTCACCCAGCAGTGTCGGTTCACCGCCAGTGAAACCGATTTCGGTTGCCTGGCGATCCATGAGCGGCAACGCCTCCAGGATTTCGTCTACGATCCAGCCGTCTTCCACGGTTCGCGGCGGCTGGGAGCACATGAGGCAATAGTTGTTGCACCGTTCGGTAAGCAGGAAGTGGTTGTAAGGGACCGCCTTGCGGAAGAGCGTTCGGAGGCCGCCGCGCGATGGCTCCAGCCTGACGACATCGCCATCGGCGAGATGGTCAAACTCGGCAGGTAGCACGGCTGCAGGAACTCCCGGAGGCACGAGCGTCATGGCTTCGGTTGCCTTGAGCAGATACCAGCCAAAGCCGTCGGGCATGTCCCCGCCCTCGTGGACGAACCCCTCGGCCGCGCGCAGAGGGGCGGGCCGGGTGCGATTGGTAGTCAGGCGTAGCAGAGGTGATCCGCTCTCCATTGCGGCCGGATTGAACTCAACAGAACGTCCGCGCAGCGTGATCATACAATATTGGCCCAGCGTTCGAACATGCGCTTGATGTCCGGATTCGCTTCCATACGTAGTATCAGCCCCCTGAAGACCGCCATGTTGCGGGTGCAGAAGGACGAAAGCGGCTTCTTGCCGACGAAGTCGCCTTGCGTCGCATGGTGGAAGACGGGCTCTGCGCCGCACCATGGCTCGAAAGCGCACCATGAGCAGCCCGGCACACTGCCGGCAAAGGACTGCTCCAACGGATTTAGAAGCGCGTCACCGAGCATGATGTCGGCGAAGTCATTTTCATGCACGTTGCCGAGCGCAAAGGTTGTGTCGCCCATCTCCGCGAGCATCCGGCTCTCGTCTGATGCGTAGACGGTGCCGTCATAGTTGTAGACGATCGCGCCGATCCCGATTCCCGCAGGACTCATGAGATCGACATAGCTGGTCTGTAACGGTGTCAGCATCTTCTTCAAAACCATCGCGGCATAATGCTCGATGAACTCGTGGCCATCGAGGTTCAGATCGATGATGTAGTCCAGCCCCTCGAAATAGAAGTCGAGCCATTTTTTCTGGTCGTATGCGGCGTAGGTCTTCGTCTTAATGGCGAAGCCATAAGGGGACAGTGGACGGAGAAAGATGCCGCCGAAATCGAGCCTCACATATTCGTCGATAATTTCGCGCACGCGAGAAAGACTTGCGGCTGTCGTCGTCATCAGCGCGCCGACATTGTAGTGACCAAGAGCGGTGCGCGCACGCCTGATTCCGTCGATCGCCTTCTCATGCGAATCTTTGCCGGGCCGTGGACGGTTCCGGTTGTGGAGATCCGCTGGGCCATCGAGCGAAGTCGACATAAGGATGCCGTGTTCGCGGGCAAATGCCAGCATCTCTTCATCGAGTATAGCCAGATTTGTCGCGATGACGAACGCCAGATTGCGCTGCGCCGTTTCGTTGCGTCGGAGAGCTTCCGCAACGATGAAACGTATCATCGCCATGTTCAGAAGCGATTCGCCACCCTGAAATTCGATTTTGATCGTGGGGGAAGGTGATCTGAAGACGAGGTCGAGCGCGCGCATCGCCGTTTCCTCGGTCATATCGAACTCGCGCTTGTCGTCGTTGGCGCGGGAGACTTGGCAGTATGGGCAACTATGCTCGCACCGAAGGGTCGTCACGAAGATGTGAAGTCCGGTGAAGTTCGCCAATGGGGCGAGCTTCGTCCTGACTTTGAGAGCCAGGAGGTCGACGGCGACATCTGTATCGGCGTCAATCAGGAAGTGCTTCGCCTTGAGGTCGCTGTAAAGATCATAGTCCACCGTCAGGCGACCCGAAGCGAAGTCGGAAACCTCTTCGCGCGACATAGCGATATATTCGCCGGCCATGTTAGTCGCGACGCAGCGCTCATTATCGAGGGCTGTAAAACGCCAGGGCATCATTGTGTAGCCGGCGTCACCGGACTCGTCGAACGCAGCTACATCGCGGAACTTAGCCATCCTGAAGCCCGGTGCGGGAGAAGGCGAGACCCAGGATGGTATCCCGATAAGCCTCGGTGCGCTGTTCGATCGAAATGCGAAGATCCTGATCGACTACTTCCCGCCGAAAGTCGCGCTCTGCCGTCTCCATCGGCGATGCTTTGGTAGCGGGCGTCAATGTGCAAACAATATCGTCGTCCGAAAGGGTGACGGACACGTCGTATAGCGCCATGAGGGAATAGGAGGCCCGCTTCACAGCCTCTACGGAAAAGACGGCCCGGGACAGCTGCACTGTCCGAGCCTCGCCGGTGAGCGAGTTCATCGATAGGGTCGCCGCGAGCGCGCCTCCTTAATATGCGCTGGAAGAATGCGAGCTGTGGCTCGAATGGGAGCTATGGCTGGAATGCGAGCTATGGCTGCCATGGATGGCGAGCTGAACTGGAGCGTCAGCTTTCGAAAGAACCAGATCCGGCGCGGCCCCCGTCTGTTCGGCAACCTTGGTGATTGAGGTGGCGACCTCAGGATGCACGACCGCCTGCGCTTGAGCGGTAGCCAACAGAGTAGCAACGGAAGCAGCAAAGGGCTTCAGAAATTTACGACGGTCCATTGTGTCCCCCTGATAATCAACCGAATATGCCACCGCGATCGTTACGCGGTCAATGGGCATTCTTGGTAACGTCTAGATTAACTTGGGCTTGCCCGAGGGGAAATAACTTCGCGCCGAAATCCCGCCATTCCGTTTGAAACAATTTGCGGCCCACAGCGCGTACAGCCGCCTGCGGTGGCAGCGGGGACGCTCTTTGATTCGAAATGACTCCATCTGGGGCTCTTATCGACTTTGTCGATGCGAATGGCGGGAGACCTGCGAGGCCTGCACATCGGCAGGCGCTCCGTCATTAAGAACGCTCAGAAGTTTGAAAGCCTGTCGGTTGAATGGAAATGTCAACTGAAGTTCGACCGAATATGCGGCTTCCATCGCAGTACGCTAGGGGTCCTTTTTCTGGGCAGCTGCTTGGACCGCCATGGACCAGCCAGGCTCAATGCCCGACAGCCAGATTGACGGGTTGTCCGGCGTGCCGGGATCGCCGCCCTCACAGGTGCTCAAAACGACGCTTCGACTTCGACGAGCCTGCCAAATGCGCGGGCGGGCGGGAAGAATTCTGTCACTTCGCCTTTCTGTCGATGGCACCGGCAAGACGGAGAATCCATCCGTCGGCCGCAATTTTGTGGCCGGAGAGACGGTGCAGGCTTGAGAGCGTGCCCAGCGCCTTCAGTTAACGACGGTCAAGAACCGCAGGGACGGGGAATGCGCTCTACACCCGCTGAACAGGTCGGCGCGCGTCATGGTTGCGGGAATTGACCACGCGCTTGGGAAGGCGCTCATGATTACCGCGCATGTCGTGACCAGACATGGTCATCAAATCCTGGGATATCATCGGCAGATCAGTTGCCAAACCTCTTGAATGCTGGCCCGTTCCTCATTATCGCGAATAATTCGCATTATAGAGGCAAGCCGCTTTCCGATGACCCGAGACACCATCCGCGTCTGGTATCTTGTCCACAGGTGGACCAGCCTGATCTGCACGCTGTTCCTGCTGATGCTGTGCGCCACCGGGCTTCCTCTGATCTTTCACGATGAGATCGATCTGCTGTCGGGTGAGCCTGACAGGGTAGCGACCGCCGGGGCACCCTCCTCGAGCGATGCGGCTGGATTGAAACCGCTCGACACGATGCTGGCGAAGGTGCTGGCGAATGAACCCGGCCAGGTCCCGGTCTTCATGGCGTTCGACAATGAAACGCCGTTGATGACCATCACAACCGCTCCGCGTCCCGACAGCAGGGCGGCGGACATGACGGTCCATGTCCTCAATCGCGCGACAGGCGAAATGACCGGTCGGGAAAGCGAGGAAGGTGCGATGCATTTTCTGCTGCAGCTCCACACCGACATGTTTCTGGGCCTCCCGGGGATGCTGTTCCTGGGACTGATGGGCTTCCTGTTCTTCCTCTCGCTGGTTTCGGGTGCGGTTCTCTATGCGCCCTTCATGCGCAAGCTGAAATTTGGCACGCTGCGGGTTAGCCGCAGCGAAAGGCTGCGGCAGATGGACTATCACAATCTGCTGGGCATCGTCGCACTTGCCTGGATGAGCGTAGTCGGGCTGACCGGCGTGATCAACGCAGCCGCCACGCCCCTGCGCCAGATGTGGCAGATGGGCGAGCTCGCCGAAATGACCCGCACTTATGCCGGCCAGCCGCCGCTGCCGCCATCGCGCTACGGTTCGATCGACAAGGCGATGGCGGCTGTGCGTCAGGAGCGGCCGGGCAATAGCCCGCAATTCATCGGGTTTCCCGGTGGCGCATTCAGCAGCAAGCATCACTATGCCATTTTCCTGCAGGGCACGACCAAGCTGACCGAGCATGTGCTGACCCCGGCGCTCGTCGATGCGGAGCGGGGCGTACTCACCGACATACGCCAGATGCCCTGGTACATGGTCGGATTGTCCTATTCGCAGCCGCTCCATTTCGGTGATTATGGCGGGCTCCCATTGAAAATCCTGTGGGCGGCTCTCGACCTTTTCACGCTTCATGTGCTGTGGACCGGCCTCCTTTTGTGGCAGGGCAAGCGGCGCGCAGGCACTGACGCTCATGTCCGCGAGGTGGAGACCGGTGGAATGCCGGTGCCCGCCGAATGACCGGCAGACGCGAAAATCGAGTGCGTTCGGCAGGTGCCGTGTTTGCCGCACCTCTGGTCATCGGCGTGCTGAGCCTGTTCGGGCTAGTGGCGGCGCTGGCGGGCGAGGGCCCTGCCGACTGGCTGTCCTGGGCAGCGCTGGCATTGCCCGTGCTGGCGGTCGCCTGGGCGATGCAGAGGCGCCGAAGCTGATTTCAATAATCCTTTTTCGATCCTATTTCCAACCGGGGGACTATCCTGTGACATCCCATTTCACACGCCTGATGATGGGCGCTTCGCTTGCCGCCTTCGCCGTGCCCGCCTTTGCCCAGGACGATAGCATCATCGTCACCGCGCAGAAGCTGAACCAGACCGCCGTGCTGCGTGGCGGCAGCGTCGGGATATTCGGCGAGAAAGCGGCGCAAGACACGCCCTTCAACATCAAGACCTATAATGAGGCGCTGATCCTCAACCAGCAGCCGCAGACGCTCGGCCAGGTGCTGGAAAACGATCCGTCGGTTCGCACGACCCTGGGTTTCGGCATTGCCGGCGAACTGTTTGTCATTCGCGGTTTTGCGCTCAGCGGCGACGATGTCGGCTTTGGCGGCCTCTATGGCATCGCGCCGCGCCAACTGGTCGCGCCTGAACTTGCCCAGTCTGTTCAGGTGCTGAACGGCGCCAGCGCCTTCATCAACGGCGCGGCGCCGGGCGGCAGCGGGGTCGGCGGCAGCGTCAACCTGATGCCCAAGCGCGCAGGGGAGCGCGACCTCAATCGCCTGACCGTCAATTACACAGGGCCCGGGCATGTTGGCGGCGCGTTCGACGTCAGCCGCCGGTTCGGCGCGAACGGCGAATGGGGCGTGCGGATCAACGGCACGGCGCGCCGGGGCGATGTGGCGATCGACGACGAATTCCGCAGCTCCTATGTGCTGGACGGCGCGTTCGATTATAAAAGCGGCCCGCTGCGCCTTGCCCTCGACATCGTCTATCAGCGCGTGAAGGTAGCGCATCAGCGCCCCAAGCTTGTCATCGGCAATGTCATTCCCGCCGTTCCCGGCGCCACGACCAATTATGGCCAGCCCTGGCAGAACACCACCCTGCGCGACATTTTCGGTCAGTTTCGCGCGGAATATGACATCGCCGACAACGCCATGATCTATGCAGCGTTCGGCGCGCGCGACGGATCAGAGCGCGGCTTCTACCAGACGATCCGGCTGACCGACGCCGTGACGGGCGCGGCGACGGCGCAGGGATCCTATATTCCCCGCACCGACAATAACGAAGCGGCGACAGCAGGCCTGCGCGCCCGGCTGGCCTCGGACCTGTGGACTCACGAGATCAATTTCGGAGGCTCGATCAACTGGCTGGTCAACCGCAACGCGTTCCAATTTTACGCGGCGTCGCCGGTCACGACCAATATCTTTGATCCGGTCACCGTCCCGCGTCCCGATGTCGGCACTTTTGTCGGCGGCGACATCAATGATCCCTTTCCCATCACCCGCCAGAAGCTGGGCAGCCTGTTTGCATCCGACACCATCGGGTTTTGGAACGACCGCGTGCTGATTACCGCTGGCCTCCGCCTGCAGAGGATCAAAAGCAAATCCTATGCCGCAAGCGCAACAGGCGCGATCCCCGCCGGAGGTCTGACCGGGCAGTATGACGAAGATGCCGTGACGCCCGTCTTGGGCCTGGTCATCAAGCCGGCGCAGGGCGTATCGCTTTACGCCAACCGGATCGAAGGGCTGGTTCCCGGCGCGACCGCTGCGGCCACCGCCGATGGCGGCAGCGGCACCCTGCCCGTCAGCAACGGCGGCGAGGTGCTAGCGCCCTTTGTCTCCACCCAATATGAATTCGGCGGCAAGCTGTCGCTGGGCAAGGTGAACGCCAGCCTGGCGCTTTTCCAGATCGACCGGGACATCGCGATATACACGCTTGATGCTACGCGCCCAGGTTTTCTGGTCTATGGACCGTTCGGCGTACAGCGCCATCGCGGCATCGAACTCAGCATCGACGCGGAGCCGGTGGACGGGCTGCGCATCATCGCCGGCGGTTCGGTGATTGATGCCAAGCTGCGCCGCACCCAGGGCGGGGTCAACGAGGGGAACAAGCCGACCGGCGTTCCCGAATATATGCTCAACGCCAATGTCGAATGGGATGTGCCCTTCGTGCCCGCGCTCACCCTGACGGGCAGGGTGGTCAACACCGGCAAGCAGGCCGCGAACCTCACCAACACGCTGTCCCTGCCCAACTGGACGCGGTTCGACCTTGGCGTGCGCTATGTGACGCTGATGGGCGGCAGCCCGCTCACCCTGCGTGCTGGTGTCGATAATGTCGCCAACAAGCGTTACTGGGCGTCGGCCTTCGACAGCTTTCGCCCGGACCTGCTGCAGGGCGCGCCGCGCACCTTCAAGGCATCTGCCTCGATCGACTTTTGATGCTTGAAAGCGCCGGGCGCCAGCAGGCGTGCAGGCAGCTGGACCAAGGGTCGGACCAAAAGCCATGCCGTTGGCTGACAGGCCCTCGCAGCTGGGCGAATGACCGCGTACGTGCCCCTGCCAAGAATTACCCCTTGGCCGGGGCGGCGGGCTGCTCGAAGTCCCTGGCACCCCGGCAATCGCGGTTGAGCCAGGCGACTGCCGGTTCACAATCTGTCTGCATGGCGAGATTTCAAACCCCTTCGCAGGCGTCCGATCGCTTGATGACCGCGATTTGTCCCTTGCCCAGAGGCCGCAGTGCATCCTTGTTCCTGGCCTGCACAGTCCGCTTGAACAAACTCAGGATGGAGGCCGGCAGGGCTTGCCCTCATATTCGAAATGATGACGCGTGTACGTTCGGCCGTTCCACCGCAGCACAGGGAAGCAAAAGCCGGGTCCGCCGACGAGCACGTCCGGATAACCGTTGGCGCCTCGAGCGGGCAGGAACTCGGGCATGCCTAGAGACTCGACCAGGATTTTCCATGTGCCGTTCGACTGTTTGGAGAGCAGCCAGAAATTCTGGCCTGTGTTGCCATAGCATAGGCCGCCTCCTTCGGTAATCACCGCTTCTGGTCGGCCATCGCCATTCAGGTCCCGAAATATGGTGATCGATCCGGGCTCATAGGATAGCTCCGGCGGCTCGCAGTTGCCCGACCTCCATTGTTGGCCATGCTGGGTGAATCCCGCTGACCTGAACACAGATGCCTGCTCTGCAGCCGGAGGGGCGCCAAGTGCTGGCATGCTGATGAGGAAGGCGGTGGCAATCCCGGGAAAGCGAACGCGCATCAATCCGATCCTCATGATGGGAACAGCTAGATTAGCACCTATATGCGCGAACACCTAGCTGAGGCGGACGCACCGGCGCGCAGCAGCCATTGAAGGCCATCTGGACATCCATCATCTGCAAGGCGCCGGGAACCGACGTGCCACCAAGAATCTGCCGGATACGAAGCAGACATCATCCCGGGTTGAATGTGGAGGAACCTCTGATCTTTGACAGATCGCACGAAAGTTGTAGCCAGCCGATCCATCGAGAACGAGGCTGCAGGCGACAGTCACCTACGGCAACGGTGAGGCACGTGCTGCTTTCACTCCATTCATGAGCGCGCGTGACCGTTGCATCAAAGCCGCCGCTGGCGACATGCCCGGGCAGTCCGGTAAAGACGACGATCAGCATTGTTAGAAAGAGGCGCCAGATCTGAATCGATGCCCTCGACGTCGACCTTTTTTTCAAAAGATCGCCACCAGCGCCGCGAAGAGGGCAGAAAGTCCGGTCCAAAAATTCCATGAGTGGGCGGTATCGGACATGGTAGCCTTCCTTCTCCAGAACAGCAGGGTCGCTGAGCCACTGCGACAGCGCGATCCCTTTCTTCGCCTTGAGCTATTGCGCTTCCGCAGCGCGTTGCGCAGCGCTGGCATCCTCATGTTCGAGGCTGCCCGGCCCCACATGCCAATGCTCCAGATGCTTGTAGACGATCACCTTGTCGGCGAGCAGCGCGCCGTGCGTCCTGCAGAACAGTTCAAGCTGATCCTTCGCTCCGATCAGTTCCACGCACATGGTGAGGTGGGGATTGGAGAGGTCTGCGCCGCTTTCGCGCACCGGACCATGATTGCTGAAGCCATAATGGGTGTGATGGGCGACAGCATTAATGATGCCGTCGGCCTTCGCCTGCGTGACCAGCGCGCGATAGAGTGGCTTGGCGCCCCAACGAGATTTGGACAGCGCAGGCGGTGCCTTGTCGGCGGGTTTCAGATAGATGCGGATCATGCCGATCTCGCGCGACGTCAGTTGATGGGTTTGGGTCAGGAGCGTGCCTTCCGAAGATTGAGGGAGGAAGATGGCCGAGAGGTCCGGCGATGGGCGCATCGCGCGTGCTTCCCGGAGCGTCAGGTCCGGGGGCAGCATCGTCCGCGACCGCTTCGGCACGGCGACACGCTGCGAAAGATAGATGCCGTTATGGCCCGAACAGACATAAGCGACGAAGCAGGCGACAGCGATCGGCAAGGCCGCGCCCGCGCCGAACAATTCGATGCCCATGATCGTGCAGGCGAGCGGGGTATTGGCGGCGCCTGCAAACACGGCGACGAAACCCAGCGCCGCAAACAGATCAACAGGAACACCCAAGGGCGCAGCCAGCGCATGACCGAGTGCCGCGCCGATGAAGAAGAGCGGCGTTACCTCGCCGCCCTTGAATCCGGCGCTGAGCGTGACCACGGTGAACAGCATCTTGAGCGCCCAGCTCCAGCTATCTCGCCCAGGCTGGAAGAAGCCCGCGATAGTCGGATTCCCCGGTGTCAGGCTCCATACGCCAAGCCCGAGATAGGCGCGCGTGCCCAGCAGATAAACGAGCGCGATGACGAGAAGCCCGCCGATCGCAGGGCGCACGGGACCATAGGGAATGATCCTCTTGAGCCAGCCGCCCAAGGCATGATTGGCCTCGGCGAACAGCAGGCTGGCAAGGCCGAAAGCGCCCCCCGCCATCGCCGCCTTGAGCAGAAGCAGGGGCTCGAACAGCAGGCTGGGCTCCGTAGGGCCCAAAGCAGCGAACGCATAAGCCGGATGGTGCATGCCCCAGGCATGACAGGTCCAGTCACCCACCAGCGCCGCCACGAGGCACGGCACGAGCGCGGAATATTCGACCCGCCCGAGCGCAAGCACCTCCAGCGCGAACACAGCCCCAGCGAGCGGCGTACCGAATACGGCGCCAAAGCCGGCGGCAACGCCCGCCATGAGGATGACCCGGATGCTCGAAGGATCGAGGCGAAACCATCCCGCCACCGCGCTGGCAAGGCTGCCGCCCAGTTGTACTGCGGTTCCCTCGCGGCCGGCCGAGCCACCGAGCAGATGCGTGACGATCGTGCCGAGGAAGACCAGTGGCGCCATGCGGAGCGGGACCCCGCCGCCAGGCTCGTGGATCTGCTCGACGATCAGATTGTTGCCGCCTTCCACGGAACGGCCGAGCCGATGATAGAGCCAGCCGATCCCTGCGCCGCCGACCGGCAGGAGGAAAAGCAGCCAGGGATGCTCGAAGCGCGCGCGGGTTGCAGCATCGAGGCTCCAGAGGAAAGCGGCGCACAGCGTTCCCACCGCGACCGCCATGGGGATGAGCAGCAGTGTCCAGCGCCCTACTGATGCAGCGTGATCCCACCGCGCCAGCGCATGCCCTTCAAGGTTCAGTGACGTGAAAAGATTGGCAAATGTAGCGCGCACGATTCCTCCTTGTTGCGAAACGCAGCAGGTAGGAATCATCAGCCCGGAGGCGGTTCGGCCGAAGCCAGGCGGAAATCCATCGCCGTCCATGCCAGATGGAGGAGGCGGTGCATCCTGTCAACAGGCGTTGCTTGGCAATGTCACCTTCCGTTAGCTCGGTGAATTGCCTTTTGCGTATTCAATGCCGATGCTCTCTCCTCCTCTGTTGCCGGAAGGGGGCGGTCGGACCCGCCATCCCGACAGGACGGAAGATCGGGCGCATTTGGGGCGTCGGATTTGCCTCCAGTCAAGTCGGCGATGATTACAGATCCAGGCCCTGCGTATCAGCCTTTTCTTCTGCGCGCCTGACCGCATCCGCCTGGTGGTCCATCGTGGCGGTGATCATCTCATTGGTCATCGCGAAACTGGTCATGGCGACGTTGAAGCGTGACGCAAGGGCCGGATTTTGCTGGTTCGGCACCACCTCGTACGAAATCGCATGCAGACACGGCAGAACCTTGTCTGTACGAAGGTTGTGGCTGCGGCATTCCCCATAATTTGTATTGCTGTTCGTCATCCGCTCACCGTTACGGGCACGGACGATCCACCCCGATCGCTGGCTGCCATATCCGGTGTCATCGAAACTGCCGTATTTGCCGGCTACTTCCTTGGTGATGTTGGCGACAGGAAGCTCCTTGCCGCCTGAATATTCGATGGTGCGGTCTACATGCACCACGCGCTCAGCGCCGGCCGGGCCCAGCAGCCAGACATTCACCTTGTCCATGCCGGTATCCGCATTGAGATTGATCTGGGAGATCTGGCCCCCCGCGGGAAGCGAGGCATTATTCTTGTTGGCATTGATCGCATAGCTTGCGTTCTTGCACAGCAGCACACCTCGAACCTGCTCCTCCGTCATACCGTGCCGTAGCCCGGCTACATCATCTGCAGGCTGCCCACCAGTTGCGGATTGAGGTTTGAACTTGTCACAATCCAGATCCACTTTCTGAACGGCCGGCGCTGCAGAACTCCGTTCTGGCTCGGGGGCGATCGACGCCTCTCCCGACGCATTCATGGTCGCGCTCGAATTGTCACCCCCACATGCCTCGAGAAGCATCAATCCGACGGCCAAGAGGACCTTGCTGCGCATATGTTCGCCTTTCGCAATGGCAGTTCAGCGCGCTCCCGGCGTTTTTGAGCAGGACAATTCAGGAATGTCGCCCCCCCAGCCCTCATGCCCTTTGGCGCTTGGCGGCCTTGCCGCCGGGTTCCAATCTGACACGCTCCTTACATGCGCGCAACGGGTTAGGATGTGGGGCAAAAGGATAGGTGGATGCATTCCAGAACCGTCCGCGAATGCCCCCACCAGGCAATGCTCGCAACGGACCAGCTGGCCTTCAAGCTGCAGTGTCGGCGTCGCGAGCGGAACTGCTCACCTCATCTCGGACATGCTGGTGCGCTCTGGCGGCCCGATCCAAAAGGCATCCGTTCTGGCTTGACCAGCTGCCCCTCACTTTCCGCGATTTTCGCAGTCGTGATGGCTTCCGATCGGTTGGAAATCACCCGAACTTCCCGCCTCGAGCGGCTCGGTGATCTGCCTTTCCCCCTCCCCCGATCACGACAATCTGCACGATCCTTCAACCTTGCGATCATCCAGCCTGCCCAAGCTGGCGCGAAGGGCATCGATTTTCTCTCGATCAAGATCGGTGATCCGGGCGCCTGCCAGGGGGGCCGGGTAGCCATGCCCGGGCAATGTCGCCAGGATCGTCATTCCCGGCCATGCCGCAGTTCACAGGCGCGCTCAAACGGCCATGGGCTTCCTAGCCAATCGACGCAAAAGCCGCTACCCGCGATTCCCTGCGCAACGGTACCTTCAGGCTGGTCATGTCGTTAGTTTCTCTGCTTTCTTCCTGGACCGTTTCTTGATGCAAAGGCCGGATTCATTGTGGCGCAGTGGCTGCCGCGCGCTCGCAGAGGCACAGGCAGCCCTCGACCTCTCCAATCCCGAAACCGTTCGCGATTGCCTCGCGCAGCTCGACGCAGCGATGCGCGATGCACCATGGAATATCCGGACGATCTACGCCGAATTTCCCGAAGCGGAGCTCGAGGAAGCAACCAGGACGCAGGCAGCAGCCATCCTTGGAGGTGGGAAGGCCTGGGCCTGTGGCCTCGTCCAGACCCGGCAATGCCTCCTTGCCCTTGCAATCCAGATACGAAGCCTCGACCATATCCTGCACGGCATGGACACGCGATATGCGCGCGTCCCTTCCGATCCCATGCGCGAATGGTTATGCAAATCCGGAAATGCCTTCGTGATCCCTGCCAGGCGCCGGCGGGACCTTGGCAGTACGGCTGGCGACAAGCTCAGCTATGGCCGGCGAGGGACCAGATATTATCGCATCATCCCGACCGCCCTGCAAAAGGTGCCGGTCCGCATCGTGGCGCTGGCTGCCGCTGATCTCTCGAGCGTCAAGGATAACGTCACGTTAGGCGGCGCCATCTTCCCGGGTCTCCAGGTAAAGACCAGGAAAACCCCGAACGGCTTCCGCGTGCAGCGCGTTGAACATCCGGACATCAATGGCTGCATCAAGAGCCAGGCGGAAAGCATGTCGCGCGCCCATGCGATCGTGTGGCCCGAGCTCACCATCGACGACAAGGCGCTTGCAACCTTGACCGATCATCTGGCGGTCCTGTCTCTTGCCCAGGACGCCGTCCCCAATGTCATCATTGCAGGCTCATGGCACCGAAAGGTGAATGGCAGGATCAGGAACAGCGCTCCCATATTGACAGGTCAGGGCGAGGAGAAAGGCCAGCACTCCAAGATCGTCCGGTTCGCAGATGACGCCAATCGCTTTGAAGACATTGAGTGCGGCGACGAGATTATCGTTCTGGTGTGCGACCGCTTCCTCGCCTCGGTGGCGATCTGCAAGGATTATTGCAACCTGGGTGAAGCGCCGCCATGGCTGGACCTGGACGTCGATTTCCTCCTCGTGCCCTCGATGGGCAAGACAACCACCATGGACGGCCATATCAATCGAGCGAAGACCGACCGCATCACGCACGGGCTGCGCGCCTTTGTCGTGCAGCAGGGGCTTGCGGGCAAGGCGGGCGACGCTGAGGGATTCATCCTCCTCGCCCCCCAGGAGTCAACGAAGGATACCTGTGTCGACAAGGAATGGAACCTCTTTGAGGCGTAGGGCATTTTCAGGAAGGTTGCGCAATAGCTGAAACGTTGTAAAACGAATCCATCATTGGAGACCAAGATGGCTACCAGGCTCACCTCGCTCGCGGACATTCTGCCCGCCTTAGAAAGTCTCGAAACCGGCGAGCTCGACGCGAGGGAGGCTCGTGCGCTATTGCGCCGGGTGCTCGAGATCGGCCGCGATGATGCAATTGCCAGCGACATATTCTCAGCGCTCCGCTCCTGGACAGGCCGCATGCTGCGCACCAATATCGCGGGCGATGATCTTCGGGAGTGGTATAATCTGTTCCGCGCCGTCGGGGCCCAGTTTCGCGGTCCTCTGAGTGACTGGGCTATCCGGATCGAGGTGCTCGGTCAGCTGGTGTACGAGCGTATCGGCCTGGCCGAGACGCGCGATGTGTCCGAGGTGCTGAGCCGCAAGCATGCAACAGCGCTGCTCGGCGAACTGGCAACCAGTGCAGATGGTCGCCTCGGCCGGGCAGAGCTGCTCGAACGCCTTGGGCTTGAGCAGGCCAATCTCACGAGGGTGAGCACGCTCCTGCTCGATGCCGGGCTCATCACGCGCGTCGAGGAAGGACGTAACGTCTCCTTCGAGCTTAGCTCTGCGGGCCGGTCGCATGCGCGCGCCGAGCACGCCCCTTCGGTCATCAAGGCGCAAGAGCAGTCCCTGGACACGGGAAGCTGGATCATGACGGAGGCGACCGCCCGGAACCCCGATGCCGGCATCGCATCATGGGTCGAGTTCGACAGCGATCTCGCGGTGAACGAGCCCTGTTTTGATGAAGATCTCGCAGCATGACCGAAAAAAAGTCTTTGAAGGTCAGGACGTCGAAGAAAAGCGAGAAGATCGACCCAGAGAATTTCAACAAGCTGGTCGCGCATGCTCGCCTGTCTCGCCTGCGGCTGATGAGTTCGAGCTTCGACCTCAAACCTGATGCCATGGGCGAGAGCCGCCGCAACTGGGCGTACAGGATTTCGGCCTCGCTCGAGGACTGGAGCCTCGATTGCGATGCGCTCGAGCTACGTGGAATTTTTGCCTTCAAGGTTGCCTGTGTCGAGGGGCGCCGGCATCCTGTGTCGCTTGGCGCCCGCTATTTCGCGACCTATCGCCTGTCGGCGGAATGCGACGAGAAGGCCGCGCTGAGCTATCTCGATCGGGTGGCCCGCTTCTCCTGCTATCCCTATTTTCGCGCGCTTTTCTCGATCCTCACAGAACAGAGCGGCCTACAGCTACCGCCGCTGCCCGTCATGAAGGAGCCTCCAAGGCTTGTGAGATAGGCAGACTGGCACAGATGGGCCAAAGACTTGCCGATCATGAACCGCGAAAGCTAACCAACGGCCTCCCATGCATTACGCCAGGCCTCGATCGGCTCGGGCCCATCCCAAGGACGAGGAACCGCAGGCAGTCCCATCAAAGTGGCCCAACGCGTACATTGCGCAACGGAGCGCGCGACATGCGGGCGGGCGCTTTCACGCTCGCAATCGGCAAGGATCGCCCAGAGCCGATGCGCTACGATCACGCGGTTTGCAGGCGCGAACCGTTCCCAGGGGATCGCCGCGCACGATACCCAGGCGCAGTCGTCGACGGAGTGATCGTCAGCCTGCAGCGAAGCGCGCTCCTCCAGCGGGCAAGCATAGGGCGCGATCAGCGTGAAGCGGGCCTGCCCCTTGACCGAGTAGCTCGAAACGACCGGACCCAATCCGCAGAAGGATATGGCAGGTATCGCCGCCGAGGTGAGCGACGCTTCCTTGAGCACACGCGCTCGCAGTGACGCCTCGACCAGCGCCGGCGCCGCCGCCTCTTCCTCTCCGGGCCAGTCGCCGGTCCGAACCATTCCACCTGGCAGGGCATGGAGACCGCCAAATTCATAGGTCCCGCCATCGGCTGGCGATTTGCGGATCGTTACAAAATTCCCCGCATGCTGCGCCATGAGGACGGCGCCCAATCGCCATCGCGCCAATGGCGAGGTCGCAACAAACCCATCGGCCTGGCCCTGGCAGCGATCGACAAAATGGACAAAGGCGGTGTTCATCGCTGACCATATCGCCTGGCGATGTTCCTGGCGGCGAGGTATCCGGCCACTGGCTGATGCACCCGACTGATCGCCGAACATTCCGACATGCGCCCTGTCACTCCTGACTTGGGAAATTCTGCCCAATGACCAGGATAGCCATAACTGATGCCCTGTCCAAGGCGGCCGCAAGCCAGTAGGAACTGCCGGGTCCCTATGTTGCATTCATCGAGCCTCGCCAGCAGAGCGCCGAGACCGCAAAATCTTTTCGCCATTGAGCGATCATCATTTCGCCAGGCGCAAAGCCGTGCCCGATGACCGTAACGCCGCCGAGGCGCGCGTGGGCAGCAGACACCAGAGCATGTCCCGGGACTTCGCAAAAGCCGTACCCAGCATGGCACCAAATCCCGTTGAGCAGCACGACGGTCATGCTGCGTTCAGCCTTACTCAATAGTATCGCGCGCTCCTATAAACATGGGGGTCACTGGACGCAGTTTCTTCATGGTCTTTTTTGTCCTCGCAGGATTTGGCATAGTCGCGCAGCGGTACGAACTTTCAAGCGCGATGTTGCGATGGAACCAGTAGCGGTACACCTCTGCTCCTGGGATATGCGAAATGCCCACGAACAACGATAGCCCATCCCCATTAACTGGCGCTTGACGAAGAGCTTCCCCCGCTCATCGCGCCGACATTGGCTGCCAGGTACGCATATGCGTCGATTGCCTGGTGGTTTTCTGGCCATCGCCCCCTGCGCACGGGTTGGAAACGGCCATTGAAGAAAGGAAGGTGGAAAGCGTGCGATATACCTATACTCTGGCAGCTTCTGCACTGATCGGAACAAGCGCCATTTTTCTCGCGGCGGGATCTGCGTCGCAAGCCGAGGTCGCTCAGAACGAGGCGGTTCCCCTGGCGCCGAGCGCCCAACGCCCGCAAGCGGCTGCCGGCTTTGCAAATCTGACCGAACGGCTCGCGCCCGCGGTGGTCAACATCTCGACCCGCCAGCGCGTCCGGACGCCGGTCGTCAACCCCTTTGCCGGAACGCCGTTCGAAGACTTGTTCGGTGGCCGCAGCCTTCGGCCACGAACGCGCGAAGCGCAATCGCTCGGCTCGGGCTTCGTCATTTCGGCCGATGGCTATGTCGTGACCAACAATCATGTGATCACGCCCAGCGGGCAAGAAGCCGAAGTGAAGTCGATCACCGTCACGATGCCGGACGGCGCGGAGTATCCCGCCGAGCTGGTAGGCCGCGATGCCGCTTCAGACCTCGCCGTTCTCAAGATCAATACCGGCAAGCCTCTGCCGTTCGTCAGGTTCGGCGATTCCCGCAGCGCGCGTGTGGGCGACAGGGTCATCGCGATCGGCAACCCTTTTGGCCTTGGCGGAACGGTGACGTCGGGCATTATATCGGCGGTCTATCGCCACACAGGCATGGGCACCGCCTACGACCGCTATATCCAGACCGACGCTGCCATCAACCGCGGCAATTCAGGGGGACCGATGTTCGACATGCAGGGTCAGGTCATCGGCATCAACAACGCCATCTACTCGCCCAATGGCGGCAGCGTGGGCATCGGCTTCGCCATTCCCGCTGAAATCGCAGCGCCCATCGTCGAGAAGCTCAAGGCCGGTCAATCGATCGACCGGGGTTATCTTGGCGTGCGCATACAACCAGTCGCGGACGACCTTGCCGAGGCGCTGGGCATCCCGCACCGCAGAGGCGCTTTTGTCCAGTCGGTGGAACCTGGCAACGCCGCCGACAAAGCGGGCGTCCGGCCAGGCGACGTCATCATCGCGGTCGATGGCAAGGAAGTCACTGCGGGACAATCCTTATCCTACCTCATTGCAAATACGGATCCCGGGAAACGCATACCCATCGCGCTGATCCGCGCCGGCAAGCAGATGACCGCGCACGTCACACTGGACCTGCGGCCCAAGGAGTCGCAGCTTGCGGGCCAGAGCTTTAAACCGGGGCGCAGCGACGACAGGTCTGGCGGCCCATCCCAGGATCAGAGCGAAGCTGCGGTGCTAAAGGCCCTGGGCCTTTCGGTCCAGCCGCTGACGGGCCGTATCGCGCGGCAACTTGGAATGAGCGAGAAGACCCAAGGCCTTGTGATCGCCGGCGTGGACTCCTCGTCCGACGCGGCGGCCAAGGGGTTGCGGCGCGGCGACGTCCTGCTGTCGGCAAACAATCGGCCGGTCACATCGGCCGGCGATCTTGAAAGCCGGATCGAGGAGGCGAGGCGGGCCTCACGGGGCGCTCTTCTGCTGCGCGTCCAACGCCGCGGCCAACGCCCAAGCTATGTTCCTGTCCGGCTTCGCTAGGGAGCGGCATGTGCCGCGAACTTTTCGGCACAAGAAGGTCGCCCGCCTGCCGATCGAGGGTGGGCGACCTTGCTGCCGACCCCTCATGAAACCGTTATACCCGAGAGAAGACGCCGCGTCCCCAGGGTGCCCGCTGCCGAACCCTCCTTCGACCGCCCGGTGCTCCAGGTGCATTCAGGTCGAGGCGAGACGGCTAGTGGGAGGGCCCAAACAGCCGGGCAAGTTTGGGATGCCGGGTATCTCTCAGGGGATTGATGACCGTCAAGCCGCGCGTCACGAAGCCATCCAGCATGTCTTCGGACAGCAACAAAGCGCAGCCAGCCTCCGCCGCCGCGGTCAGGATCAACCCATCCCAGAACTGCAACTTGTGATCGACGCCCAGATCGGCGGCGGCGAGCGCAGTTCTGGTTTCCGATACCGAGCTGCCGAATGCGTGGGCGAATTCAAGAAGGGTCGCGCGCGTACGACTAACGCCGGCCAGATAGGCCAGGATATTCGTACCGGGTCGACAAGGCCCTTCAAACAGGTTGACCAGTATATCGTAGCGCGATATTAATCTGTTCAGGAGAGGATACCGCTACAACGAGGAAGGCGTCGATGTACGTCTTGAGCATTATCATCGAATCCGTAGGCTTGGTCGTCGGAAGCGTTGTGCTCGCAGGCTCGTTGTGTTGGCTCGCGTTCACCTTCGCGGTCTGGCTTCACCATACCCGCTGGGCGCCCTTCCTCGTTGTCATACTGCTGCCGATCGTGCCCCTCAGCAGCCTGAACCAAAGTGAATTCGCTCGATTGAGTGCAATCTGCGTCCTTGTCGGAGCTTTGTTCCTGTGGCTGTTCAGCGGTGCTGATCGTGCGCCGCCGCATATCGGAGGCGAATAATGGTCGAGCGGTGCTGGAACTATCCTGTGATACTGGCGAGCGTCGGAACTGGCCAGAGGCCCGGCCGAGCGGCACTAAGGGCGCTTGTTCGTCGAATGCGCCAGGAGGCCTTTCCCGACAACAGCCAACCTGCGCAGCAACGATTGAGGATGCGGCGCGCCCTCAGTCTGATTTTTTTACCGGATTACACTGCGGTCAGGGCACCCGATCAATAAGATTTCATGTGGTTGCCGCCCGTGGCGCAAGAAGTGGCGCAAGCTGTTCGGCCTCTGGAGCGCGCTGCGTTAAATCCGACGCAGGTCGCGCGCTCCAGTTCTTTGTTGCCGCATCGTTTGTTGCGCAAAAACCGGTTCCCACTTTTGCGCACGATGCTCTGATTGTCTCCATTTGGCAAAGTCGGGCCCCTAATAACGGACGTTGCGCTTCTATCCAGCAAGAAGCCCCCTAGCGCCGATCGTACAATTCAGAGATGCGGATCACGCTATACTCCCAACGCTTTTCGGAGCGTGTCATTCAAGCGGGTCTGCCAGCCCGGTCCATCGGCCTTCAACCGGGCCAATACGTCCTGATCCAACCGAACGGTTGTACTCACCTTCGTGGGGGTTTTCTGTACTCCCCGACGACGGATGGTCGCAGCGAGATCCGGGAAGGCTTCAGCGAAGGGCTTGGCCTTAGCGATATCCTCTGCCGTCAATTCAGGGTTGTCCGACACCGCATCCATATCGGCCTGCGTATACTTGGCTTGAGTCATGACAGCAGCTTCCTTTCCTTGCGACTGGCGGGCCGGGCTGAAACGATGGAAACACCCTCGCTGCCAAGCCTGACAAAAATCACCACGATGAAGCCGTTCCACTCGCCGAGCGCGAAGTACCGACCATCCTTGGCGTCGCCGATCAGTGCGGAAGCGAAAAACTCTTCTCCGATGTCAGCAAAATCGATGCCATGCTTGGCGATGTTCGCTTGCCGTTTCGGTTCGTCCCACATGATGATCATATGCTATCTGTAGTAACAGAAAGCCATGCCGTCAAGCAAATTGTTACTACGGCAAGTGCCGGAGCGTCACGCAGGACAAGGGGCGGCATGGGGCCGTTTGCCGACTGTCAGCCCAGCATGTGAGCCGCGCGGTAAGCTGCCGTTCTTGGCACAAAAAATAGCCCGACTGTCACGAGGGCAGTCAAGCTAGGAGAAGTCTCATTGGCCATAGAGGCCTGAGCCTTCGGGTCGCAGGCGCGATCCTATCAACTCTGCGGTTCAGCGTCATATCCCGATCAGGGTATCTTCGCCCATATTCAGCTGCATGTCCTGGCTTCCCCGCGCTCAGCCCTTGCCGTCATAATCGGAGCGTCTCCCCAAACATCGTGACCAGTTCAATCTCTCGCGTCACGCTCAGCTTGGCAAAGATGGACTTGAGTTGGGCCCTGACCGTCTGGACGCTAGTTCTGCGGGCAGCAGCGATCTCGTCGCGGGTCTCGCCTCGGGCGAGCGCCAAAGCAACGTCAATTTCGGCGGTGGAAAGGCCGAATGCCGTGCGCAGGATGGCTGGAGCAGAACTGTGCCAACGGCGGCCAGAACGCACGATGACAAGCAACTGCGAACCGACCACAGCCACAATGTCAACGTCGGCGTGCGCTTCGAATTCTGATGTGACAGCCGGCATTCTCAAAGCCGCTTTCGATAGGGCCGCTGGGGGTGAAACCGGCGGCCCTATTTTTTTGGAAGGAACCGAGGTTCGCTTCAACGGCGAACGGCAATCAGCACGCCCCGCGATCCGCCGAACGCCTGCCAATCTGCATTGTTGGGTGGCCTAGGCGGTTATGGCGCGATTGGTAGACCATCACCGTTGCCGCGCCTGTTCACTGAAATGAAGCCTGCCGACAATCACGGTGCGGCGCAAAGCGATCGGTCGCGGCGACACCGACGCTCCGGGCAGGCGAACCGATGCGACCGGTCGGAATGGCTAGAGACTCAATCCCACCCGACCGATCAGGGTCGCCCCGGTATGGTAGCTTCCGGGCGCATTGATGCTGCTGTCGGTGTAGCGCAGCCCGGCAGACCAACGGCCTTTCAGATAATCGACGCTCGCACCATAGTCCCAATAGGAACCATCAGGCCGTAGCCGGGCTGCCGCAACCGTATCTCGCGCATCGCCTGAAGACCGCCCGATCCAGGTCGCAACCGTGATCGGGATTCCGGGCACCCCCACAGCGGCCGAAACGGAGAGCGCGAGATTGTCGCCTCCGATCGATGACTGCCGCGGGGCATAAACGGCATGGAAATCGACGCTCGCAGGTCCGATCAGATATCCGGCACCAGCGCCCAACTCGCCAAAGCCCTGACCGGCAACGCCGGGGAACAGATGATAACGCGCTTGCGCCCTCAGTCTCCAACCGCCGGTCTGCCGCACATAGGCCGCGCCCAAGTCAGCCACGGCATCTGCGCCGCCGTGCCGTTCGGCGCCCCATAGCGAAACCGCCGTAGCTTCGAGGCTCAGCCCAGCGGCCACGGGTATCAGGATCGAGCCCCGCACTACCGGATCGCCGTCGCTCCAACTGAGTCCCCTGCGGCGTTCATCTGTGGCGACCTCGATCGAAGCCGAGACATCCTCAGCATATTGTGCGTAAGCCGGACCCGCGCTGGCGCCGGCGATCGATGCACAGGCCAGCGCGATCCGCATCCCGCACGCCACGACCGGAAAGTGGGTGAACCTCATGCCAATCTCCTACTCGATGCGATGCTTTGCTGCCCGGTCGTCGCAGCGCGATCCCAAGTGCTGAGTGCCGCTATCATCTTGGACCGGGCATAACAAAGGGTGCTGACCAAAGTGAAAGCCGCTGTCACTTTTAGAAAGCGCAGATTGTCGTCGCCTCGGCATGGGACAGGCTTGGCTGGAGCGCCATGCTCCCTATGAGATTGTTGCCTCCTGGGATCTCGCAGCCGAGCCAGCGCGACGCTGCGGGCTCCACCCGCTGCGCTTTGTCTCAGAACGGGAAAAACCAGTGGATAGCGGCCACTGCCGCAAACCAGGTGACAAGATTGAGCGGCAGTCCGATCTTGGTGAAGTCAAGATAGCTGTACCCCGCCATCTGATAGACAAGAACATTGGTCTGGTAGCCAAAAGGCGTTGCGAAAGCGGCGCTCCCCGCCATCATCACCGCGACGAGAAAGGGCCGCGGGCTCACATGGAGGCTTTCGGCAAGAGCAACGGCGATGGGTGTGACCAGCACCGCGACGGTAGCGTTCGACAGCAGTTCGGTCAGAACCAGCGTCGCGCCATAAAGCAGGATGAGGGCGCCGAGCGGGCCGAAGAGGCCTACCTTGCCGACCAGCGCGTTGGTCGCCGAGGAGGCAAGGCCCGTCTGCTCGAGCGCGATGCCGATAACGACCATGCCGACAATCAGCATCAGGATTTCCGGCCTCAACCCGCCATAGGCCTCCTCTGGGCGGATGACCCTCAGCAGGATGAGCAGCACCGCACCGGCAAAGGCGGAGGCGGCGATGGGCGTGATATTAAGAGCGGCAAGGAGGATGACGCCGACAAAGATCGCGGTCGAGGTCAGCGCCTTTGCCGGGGCCAGCGGCCTCTGCTTCGCGAAGTCGGCTGCATCGCCGATCGCATCGCCCGCGATATCGGGGTGGCTTACATGGTGGGGCAAGGCCGCCTCCATCCGATCGAGCGCGCCAGGCAAGGGCTTTGCCAGGAGCCGTCCGGAAAAGAGGAAGAGGTAAAGCCCTCCGGCCGCGGCGACCACCAGTCCCACCGGCGTGATTTCGAAAATGGAAAAGGGCGCCTGCCCCGAGGAGCGGGCCATGTCGTCGACGAGCAGGTTTGTCGATGTGCCGATCAGCGTGCAGCATCCACCCAGCACTGCGACATAGGAAAGCGGCATGAGGAAGCGCTTGGGATCGAGCCTTAAGGATGTCGCGACATCGCGCACCACCGGCGCTGCGAGCACGACGATCGGCGTGTTGTTGAGGAAACCCGACGCCCCGCCGCACATCAGGATCAGCAGCCATAGCCCAAGCGACCCGATACGCCCGCATAGCGCGACAGCCTTGCGGATCAGAAGATCGAGCAGGCCAGAGAGTTCCATCGCGTGGGCTATGACGAAAAGCGAGGCAAGCGCGATGATTGCCGGACTGCCGAAGGCGCCCTGCACCTCGCTTGGCCGCACGGCGCCTGTAAGGAGCAGCAGCGCAGCCCCCGCCAGCGCCACGACATCCGCGCGCACCTTGTCCCAGATGAGCGCGATGACCACGCCTGCAAGGACCAGAAGAGTGACGAGTTGCTCCAATGTCATGGCGACCCGGTAGCATAAAGGGCAGGCTCGGGCAGGCGAAATGGCATCGGGAAACGAATATTCCTGAAATGAGGGGTCAATTTCAACATCATATCTGCTAGGCTTGGCCGATGGCCGAACAGAACATCCGTTTGCGCATCGTCTCCCATCTCATTGCGGCGGCCGCGGGTTCCGCGCTGACCTTCGCCCTGGTCGCCAGGGCGCCGGGGCCTGAACCGCAGCCGCGAGCGTCAGAACCGCAACAGGCCGCCCCTAAGGTGAACGTCCCGAAAATCCCTGTCATTCCCACGCCCCCTCCGCCGTTGGACAGAGCCGCATTGCTGTCTGTAGCGGCAGCGGCGGCCGATGCGGCGGCGAGCGGTTCAGCCATGCCTGGATCGAGCGCTGCGCTGGTGGGGCGCTCCTTCATCCTGCGCATGCCTTTTGGCTGCCGGGGCGAAATGACCGACGACGCCAAAAGCTGGGCTGGGTGGGTTTTCAATCCGAAGAGCCGGGCATTGAGGCTCAGTGCCCGGACCACTGATCTCGCCGGGGCCGACTGGGTGACGCCACTGGCCGGCGAGATGAAGTTCGATGCGGTAGAGGGTTTCTGGATCCAACGTCCCTGGACCCGCGCGGATCGATGCGCGCGCGGGGAGGAGGCAATGTCCGACGCTATGCCGGCCTCAAGCGACCAGCGCCTCGCGATTGCCCAGTTCTTCTCGCCCCAGAGCCCTCGAAACCTGAGGCGGGGCGATCGCCCCTATGCCTCGACCATCAAGCTGGAAGAAGGGGAGACGCCCTCCCCCCAGGGCTACCAGATCCAGCTTGAAGGCCGCATCACCGGCTTCCCCGACGGACAGCCTGTGCATTGCATCCAGCAGGACAGCGCCATGATGCCGCGCTGCGTGATCGCGGCAGAGTTTGAACGCGTGGCGTTCATCGCGCCGGGGAAGGATGAACCCCTGGTCGAATGGCGCTAGAGCAGTTTTTCAAAAGCAGATGGCATCATCTGCCAGCTTGGGGAAAAGCGCAAAAATGACAGTGAGGGCAGGATGCTGCCTCAGGGTTTCCCACGCTGTCATGCCCTGCTGCCCATCCACGCGCTGTCGCCAGGACAAAGCCGACCCGCGCCGCTATGCAGCCCCTGGAAGCTCGAAACTATCCATGCGGGCCAGCCGCCAGCTTGCGCTGTAAAATGCATCGGCTGCCCCGCCCGCGAGCAGATCGCCTGGCGAGAGGAAGCTATGGAGCTGCGAGAAGAGGCGGATCTCAGTCGGACTGACGCGCCGCGAGAGATGATGAGGGCTGATCTGGCTCGGATGCCCCAGCCCTGCCGCAGCGATCATTTCCGAGAGCGCGTGCAGCGTGTTCCTGTGGAAGTTGAACACCCGCTCCGCCTTGTCCGGCACGACGAGCGCTCGCTCGCGCAGGGGATCCTGGGTCGCCACGCCCACGGGGCAGCGATTTGTATTGCAGGTCAGCGACTGAATGCAGCCAAGCGCGAACATGAAACCGCGCCCGGCATTGACCCAGTCTGCCCCAAGAGCATGCGCCGCTGCTATGTCGAAGGCGCTGACGATCTTGCCCGCCGCACCGAGCCTGATGTGGTCGCGGACGCCCGCGCCGACCAGCGTATTGTGAACGAAGAGAAGCCCCTCCCGCATGGGCATCCCGAGATGATCGGTAAATTCAAGCGGGGCGGCGCCGGTTCCCCCTTCGGCGCCGTCGATAACGATGAAGTCTGGAAAGATCCCTGTCTCACGCATGGCCTTGACCATGCCCATGAATTCCCAGGGCTGGCCGATGCAGAGTTTGAAGCCAACCGGTTTGCCGCCCGAGAGCTTGCGTAGCTGCGCGATGAACTGCATCATCTCGAACGGCGTTGAAAAGGCGCGGTGGCGGGCTGGCGAGACGCAGTCTTCTCCAGCCGGCACGCCACGGGTGAGCGAAATCTCCTCGGTCACCTTGCTTGCGGGCAGGATGCCGCCATGGCCGGGCTTTGCTCCCTGGCTGAGCTTGATCTCAACCATCTTCACCTGCGGATCGGCAGCCTTGGCGGCAAAGGCTGCGGCATCGAAATTTCCATCGGCGGTTCGACAACCGAAATAACCGCTCCCCAGCTCCCAGATGAGGTCGCCGCCATGTTCGCGATGATAGGGGCTGATGCTACCTTCGCCTGTATCATGCGCAAAGCCGCCCATCTTCGCGCCCAGGTTCAGTGCTCTGATGGCATTCGCGCTCAACGAGCCGAAACTCATGGCGGAGATATTGAAGATCGATGCCGAATAAGGCTGCGTGCAATCCTTGCCGCCGATGAGGGTGCGGAAGCTTTCCGGATCAGCCGGCGGCGCGGGGCGGCTCGAATGGCCGATAAACTCATATCCATTCTCATAGACATCAAGCTGGGTGCCAAAGGCACGTTCGCTGCTCTCATTCTTGGAACGGGCATAGACCAGGGAGCGCTGGCTGCGAGAAAAAGGCGTCTCGTCATATTCGCCCTCGATCAGATATTGCCGAATTTCAGGGCGGATATCCTCGAAGAACCACCGCAGCCGGCCGATAATGGGGTAATTGCGGCGGACCGAATGAAGCGGCTGGGCAAGGTCATGGATGCCAGCGCCGGAAACGACTGCGCCGATCACGAACAGCGGAATGGCCCATACGCCCGGCAGATAATAGCCCGCGACGAGGGTCGAGATGATCGCGAGGCCAAGAGCGCTAAACGGGTAAGAAGCAAATTGGGGCTCCATGCAGATAATGAGGGCCTGGCGGACCAGAGGCTTTCATGTGACCGCAATGGCGTTGAGTTCGGCCGCTCAACCGGCGAGGCCCTGTAGCAAAAAGAGCAGCCGGTTCTGAGCGAAGGCAGGTTGGACGGCGTCAGCCCGCAGGCTCCACGAGCCGGGCATGACGAGACCATCAGGAGCCTGGCGATCGGCAAAAAAGGCACCGACCGCCAGTTCATCCCTGTCACGCCTGCTGGATGGCGGACAGGCGCCAGGGGTTATGGGTGTCGCGGACAAAGGTCCACAATTCGATCGCGACGGTATGCTGGCTCGGATCCCCTGCCAACAACGCACCGCTATTGCGGTCACGCATCACGTCGATGCTCTGGTACCGCATCGCGATCGTGGCGTAGTCAGTGCCGCCTTCGCTCCAGGCTTCAGCCACTTCCGCGTCGAGCAACTCGGTGCCGGACACCTCGTTGCGCTGTCCCTTGGTGGCGTTGTGGCTCAGTTCCTCAGCGAGATAGGACATGATTTCCGGTGTCGTGCAGGCGCGCAGCGCGGCATAGTCCTCGCGCGCGAAGGCGCCCTGCACCTGGGTGAGCAGACGTTCAAAGATTTGCTGGTCATCAGGCGTGATGGCGATCTCGCGGGACAGGGCGGCTGCGGGCTGGGCTGATCCCCGGCCTGCGAAGCGTTCCTGTGGCCCCATGAAGGCGGTGTCAGTGCGGCCGGAGGCAGGTCCGCTTGCCGGAACCAGTGCCGGCCGGCGAAGTAGCAGACGCAGCGCGAACCAGGCCAAACCGCCCAGCATGGCAATCTGCAGCAAAGCCATGAGAATGCCACTGCCGGCTAATGCGCCAAAGCCGTTGCCAAGCACCATGCCCAGCAGGCCACCCGCGATGAGGCCGCCTATCAGCCCTTTTGCAAGACCACCGGCCTTGGCTGGGGTCCGCGCAGTCCCGTTCGCATGGGCAGCGCCGGTCGGCGCAGCAGCCGGACTTTGCGTCATGGTCCGCTGGACCGGTGCGGCCTCATTGGGCGCGGTCCTTGTGGGCGCCGGCGCGGCCGCTGTTCGCGACCCTCGACTGCCGAGGCTGCCGCCGCGCCTTGCATCGGCGGGAGCAGCCACCATGATGGCGATGGCCAAGGTCATGGCCATGGCGCCGGCATTTCGAAATCTCGTTCCAATCATCGGGAAAATCCTCAACTGGCGATAAGCCAGGTTGTCGGGTGTGGATCCTCAAGGGACGCGCATTGCTGGTTCAGGCCTGGCGAGCCTGCAACTGCCAGACCGCGCCGAGAAAATTGTACATGTTCCGCCGCGGCATGGGCGCATCCCCTTTCAGGTCCAGTGGAAGAGCAGCGCAGAAATGCCGGGCATTTAAGTGATGGACCAGCATCGAGCACGCTCGATGCGGTCCGACATCACGACTGCCTCGACAGTCGCCAGAGGGGCCCGGCCCGCATGAGTGACGATAGCATCACCTTTCCCGAATGCAATCCAGGAGGCACTCGCGCAGAAGACTTGCCATGCATGGCAAGGCATAGGCCCATCGGGCACATAAAAGGACAAGATGCATGAAATTTGGGCTTCAGTCGCCCAAGGGCGATCAGGCCAGGTGGAAAAGCGTCAGCATTCCGCCGATGGCGATACCGAAGACCATGATCATCACACCAGCGATACGCAGGACATATGTCAGGGGATCGACGCCCTCCCCTGCCGGAAAATCGCAACCGAGCGGGTCGCCCCAGCAAGCGGCGAACAAGCGACTGATGAAAAGCCATGTGAAAGCCGATCACCGCCAGGACATCGACAACAACCACGTAGCCAGGCACCAATCCTCCTTCGAGTGCCCGCCCACGCCGATGATGTTAGCCCAGGCACGCAGCCTTTCCGCCTCATCGGGGACCACGATATGGCCGCTCCGCCGATGACGTGTGGTGTTTAAGCTGCAGGAGAAGTGGTGAACGGACCGCCAGGAGGCGATCCGTTCTGCCTGAAGACTTGGGCCCTATGCCGCTCCTACCAGCGGAACGCGACGCCCACGCGCCCGGCCAGCCCATTTGCATGTTTGCCTGTGATGCCCTCAATCTTGGCGAAAGCCGACAAGCCATTGTGGCCGCTTCCCTCAACACCGGCCTCCAGGCGCGCGCGCCCGCCCTCCGATATGTCCTGGAAGGAGACGGCATTTCCGCCTGATACAAGGGTCATGCCGGGCTGGTCCTTGAGCTCGCCCTCGAAGGCGACCCCCACATACGGGCTGACCGCCCAGCCGCCCGCCATAGCGGCGATGCCCGCTCGCGCTCCAGCACGTCCGTAGGCGCTCCCTACATTGTGGAACGATGCATCAAAGCCGCCAGCGGCGCCCTTGATACCGTCAAGATCGCTGTGGGACCAGGCAATGCTCACGGCCGGCTCGATGAAGGCCCGGCCGATGTCAAGGCGGTACCCAGCCTCGGCCTGGATGCCATAGCTGGTGCCATCGAACTTGCGGGCCGACGCTGCGCCTTGAAGATCATATTTGACAGAGAAGCGGTCCAGCTTGGCCAGCACATGGGCGAAGAAACCGCTGGCCGAGCGATAGCGGAAATAAGCGCCGATATTCGCGCCATCAAGCTTGATCTCGTCTCCAGTCGCCTTCACCCTGCCTTGTTGACCGACATAGCCGCCGGTCAGGCCGACGCTCCAGTCGCCCTGCCCCCAGTCGAACCCCAGCTGCGCCCCGGTCCAGCTGTCGCGTATGTCGAGGTTCGGGGTGAAGCTCATCGGACGGTCCAGCACCGTGAGGGAATAGACCGGCCGCGCCTCGTTCGTTTCGCCGCCGCCGTAAAACTGGCCCCATGCCGAAAGCCCTTCCCGCCCCTTGCTCGCGCGCATCTGCTCGGCCCAGGCGTCGCCGGAGCGGCGCCAGTAGCGGCGGACCTCCGCACCGGTCCGGACAAGTTCGAAGGCCTGGACAGAGGGCACGCTGACGAGATTGAAATTACCGTTCCCGTCGCCAACCAGCTGATATTCCGCAAAGCCCTTGTTGATGCTCCCGCCTTGGAGAATGAAGGCGCCGTCCTCCGCTGACGTGCTGCTGACGATCCGAATGCCCGAGAAATTGAACTGTGCGGCAGCAGCTCCACTAAGATCGTTGATGACGATCGTCGTGACACCCGAGGCAGCTCCCATGGAAAGCTGGTCAGCGGTCTGGGCCGCAATCGCGCCGATCGCTGCGCCACCAAGGTTCGCTTCCAGGATGACGCGCGAACCGCCCGAGCCGGCAAAGGCTGCCCCGCCAAGGTCGAGCAGGTCGCCAGCCTGGCCATTGACGAGACTGACCGTTCCGGCGTTCCGGAACGTGCCGAGGCCCGTCAGCAGCATCGTTGCTGGACCGGCAGCGCCAGGATTGACGTTGAACGTACCGTTATTGGTGAAGGTCGAATTTGCAGTGAAGGCCGAGTTGCCGCCAAAGCCATTCCAGATGCCGGCGTTGGTGAACGCGATGCTGCTGGTCCCAAGCGACACATAGCCGTTGATCGCGCCCTTGTTGAGGAGGGTTGCCGAGCCACCCGTGAGGCTTAGCGCGAGATCGCTATCAGCCCCCACGACGCCCGAAAGCGTGATCGTCTGGCCATCGGTCGCATGTGAAGACAGACCGACCGTGCTCCCATGAAGGATGGCATTGTTGGTCTCGGTCCCCAGGTTGATCGTTGCGTGACCGCCGGTATCGACAAACAGGCCCGCGCCGTTAGCCGACGAGGTTCTCCCCCCGTCCGCAAGGGTGACGGCGACGTCGCCGGACGCGGAACTGAGATGAATGGCGTCTGCGCTCTGGGCAGAGCTGTTGACGCTCGCAACGCTGATCGCCCCGCTGTCGCTGCTTGCGACGATGGCATGTCCGGCTCCATCGAGCGCTTCGAGCGTTCCCGTCTCGATCGCGATCGCGCCGGCGGCGGACGTAGCCGCGATGCCGCTGGCGCCGGCGCCTGAAACAGAGACCGCATGCGCCTTGATGGTTTGCGCGCCGGCGCCGGTGGTGACAGCGATGCCGTCCGAGCCCGCGCCAGTGGTGATCAAGGTCCAACTATCGACGGAAATAGCGCCGTTGCCCGTCGCCACCGCGCCAATGCCGTTGGCCGCCTCGCCACTGGTCGCGACCCTGCCGAGGTTGGTGATCGATCCTGGACCATCGGTCACTGTCATCTGGACCCCGGTCGCGCCATCTCCAGCTGTTGTGACACCCCCCGAATGATCATCCGCGTTCGCCTGGCCCAGCGTGAGCGCAACTGCGCCGCTTTGGGATCCGGTCGCCGACAAACCGATGGCATTCGCACCATTTGTCGTGACCGCATTGACCGACGCGGCGATTGTTCCGCGACTGCCGGCGCCGCCCGTCTGGTTCAGGCTGATGCCGGTCACATTGTCGCCTGAAACAGCAACATTGTTGAGCGCCACGTCGATCGCAGCATCAGAACCGCTGGTGTCGATGCCGACGCCGACGCCCCCCGCGATGGCCGAAACCGTGATCGTTCCTTCGCTTCGCACGCTGATTGCATCGAAGCCGCCAAGAAGGACGCCCGAGGCCATGCCTCCCGTCGAAGTGGCCGTGACATCGCCAATCTGGACAGTCTGGGCACCGGATTGATCGACGCTGGCAATGCCGCGCGCCGTGCCCCCTGCAATTGCCGTGACAGTCCCCTCACCGTCAATGACCAGACCCTGGCCATTAGTCGCGACGAGGCCAAAGGCATCGCTCTCAAGGCTGGTTGCGGTCAGCGTCGAGGGGAGATGGGCCGTTGCAACACCGGCACCGTCCTCGAGGAGGATGCCAAAGGCGGGCCCATCGACCGACGAAACGGACATGGTGTCGAACAAGGAAACGGTCTGGGTCGTGCCGTTCGTCTGGACAATGCCGGCGGTGAGCCCAGAACCACCGGCGACTGTGAGCGGACCTTCAAAGGACGCGACGATCGCGCCCGATGCGCCGGTTTGGCTGAGGCCGACCGTCCGCTCGGCACCAGTGATCGCAACCGGACCACCAAAGGTAGCGGACTGGCTTGCCCCGCCGGTCACGGCAGCGCCTGTCGCATCGCCTTCACCGCTCGTGACGGTGAAGTCCGCAGCCGAGATCAGGTCCAGCGACCCTGCGCCGGCTATCTGCACACCAGATGTGTCCCCGCTTGCGGTAACCGCTACCGGCCCGGCAAGCGCGACGTCCGCGCCAGTGCCGCCGTCAATATCGATCGCGACGGCGCTGCCGGCACTGTTGGTGACCGCCAGCGCATCCCGGCTGACAATCCCGATGTTTCCTGCCGCGCCTGTGGATTGCACGCCAGTCGCGACACCGCCGCTAGACTGGATGATGGCAGGTCCGGCAAGGTCGATCGTCTGCGCGGTTCCATCGGCCAGAGCAATCCCGGTCGCGCCCGCTGCGCCACCGACGACGGTCAGGGCGTCGCCGAGCGCAACCGACAAGGCTCCCGAGCCGCCCGCCAGATCGATGCCGGTCGCTCCCAGCCCATGCACACGCACAGCCTGCTTGAACGAAAGTGATTGCGTGGTGCCATCCCGCGCCACCACGCCAACAGCCTGATCTGCGCCGCCTTCGACCGTGAAATCCCCTGTGCTGGTCAGATCCACAGAGCCCAGCGCACCGGACATCTGTGCGCCTGCTCCACCAGCCCCGGCAACATGAAGCCCCTCGCCCAGAACCACCGTCTGGGAGGTCCCGCCCGAGAGGATAAGGCCTGCCGCAGGACCATCTCCACTGGTGACGCTGAACGCGTCATTTGCGTTAACCTGCATCGCGCCGCTGGCGCTGGTCAGAATGAGGCCGGTCGTAGTCCCCGCGCTTGCCCTGACCGCAAGATCACCGTTCAGATCGATAGTCTGGTCGGATCCGCCGGCGAGAATGACCCCTGTTGCGCCGCTGGTTCCTCCATCGACGGCAACTGGGTTTGCGGAGGCAAGAGTGACTGCCCCCGTCGCGCCTACCAGTTGGGCGCCGGTCGCGCCGACACCGACAACGCTGAGCCCGTTACCGAGCGTAACCGTCTGGCTTGCTCCACCGGCGAGAGTGAGGCCCGTCGCCGCGCCACCTGCATTGGAGACGCTAAAGCCGTTCTGCGCTGCTATCCCCACCGCGCCGCTGGCACCGGTCGACAAGACACCGGTCGCAATGCCGCCGCTGGCGTCCACCGCCACATCGCCCGCAAAGGTGACGGTCTGGTCGATGCCGTCGGCAAGCAGGACACCCATTGCGCCCCCATTTCCGCCATCTACCGCAACGGCACCGTTGGCCGTGAAAGTCGCAGCTCCAGCCGAACCGGTAAGGATCGCGCCGATGGCTCCGGTCCCTGCAACGCCCAGACCTTCGCTCAACGTGGCCGCCTGGCTCGTGCCGTCCGCGAGGATGAGGCCGGTCACCGACCCATCGCGATTGGTGACGGCGAAGGCGCCCTGCGCGTTCAGTTCCACCGCGCCGGCGGCGCCCGTCGAGATCAGGCCGGTTGCAACACCGCCGCTGGCATCCACCGCAAGATCGCCGGCCAGTGCAGTAGTCTGATCGAACCCGTCGGCAAGAACTATGCCGGTCGCGCCTCCGACGCCACCATCGACCGCGACTGGACCGTTGGCCGTGAAGCTCACCGCTCCTGAGGCATTGGTCAACTGCGCACCAGTGGCGCTGGTCCCGGTGACCGAGAGGCCGTCGGCCATCAGCACCGTCTGGCTCGTTCCATCCGTAACGATAATGCCAGCCGCAAGGCCGCCGCCATTCGTGACATTGAAACCTTGCTGGGCGTTAACGCTCACCGCACCGCCCGCGCCTGACGAAGTGACACCCTTCACATCGCCATCATCCGCGTTGACCGAGAAATTGCCCGCGAAGTTCGCGGTTTGGTCGGCTCCGTTTTCCAGTATGACGCCAGTTGCCCCGCCAGTCCCCCCTTCCACGGTGAAACCCGCCGCGCTCGTCAACTCAATCGAGCCGCTTGCGCCGGTGAACTGCGCGCCGGTCGCCCCCATCCCGGCCACGGTCGCGCCATTGGCCAACGAGACCGACTGGCTGGTGCCGTCGGCCAGGCTGAGACCGACAGCGCTGCCGCCGATGTTGGTGACGGTGATGGCATCGCCAAGCGCAACGGCTTGAGCGCCGGTCGCCCCTGCAATCGTGATCCCGGCTGCCGTTCCGTCAGCCGCACTGACGGTGATGGCAGCGCCGTTCCCGTTCTGTACTTTGGCCGCGGTCGTGATTGCGACATCCGCGCCGCCCTGCGTGACAATGCCCGAGGCGTCCGCGCCGGTGCTGGTAACTAAAAGAGATGCGCCGTCAAAATCGACCGAGACGGTGTCGGTTGCGCCGTCGAGAACAATCCCGCGAGCCGAGCCCGCGCCTTGGACCACCAGGTCGCCATTGTAGATATTGCCGCCGATCACGGTATCTTCAAAGCGAACAGCCTGGCTCGATCCGCCGGACAGCTGTACGCCGGTCGCCAGGCCTCCCGATGCGACATCGAGGACATAGCCGGTATTGCGGACGCTGACCGGCCCCGAGACATTCTCGACGAGGAAGCCAGTTGCAGCGCCGCCGCCTGACACCGTCATGCCGCCCGTTGCGCCCGTACGCGCCGAAATGAGCGTGGCGCTTGTGCCTTGCTGGACGTCCATGCCGATCGCGTGACCGCTCCCGACCGCAATGTCCGTGGAGACCGAAAGGAGGCCGCTATTGGCAAGCGTGACCGCGCCCGGGGTGCCGGCGCCTGCGACGTGAAGCCCTGTCGCGTCGCCCGCAGCGGTCGCGATGGCGATGGAGCCGGTGTTGCTGATATCGACCTGGCCGCTGCTTTCTGTGGTCCCGACACCGATAAAATCTGTGTCGAGGCCTGTCAGGGTGACGCTGTTGGCATTGGCCAGGGTGACCGTCCCGTCGGCCGCATGGCTTTCGCCGGCGATGCCGTAGACCAGCCCGCCGACCGGCGCGAGGCTGGATACGCTAACGGTGCCGTTGTTCATGGCGCTGGCCGAGCCGCCTCGGGCAAACAGGGCGGCGCTTTGCGCAGGAGCTGCCGGGAGCGTCAAAGTGACCGTGCCGCCGCTCTGGTTGATGACCGAGGCAAGGCCTGTTCCCCCGGCAAGATCGGTGGTGGCCAGCAGGCCCCTGCTGCCAGCCACGACGTTGCCATGGCTCTCGACAATCGCGGCCCCCGTTCCGGTGGTCTGCGCGGAAAGCCCGGTACCGATAGCGGTGATCGTCGAACCACCGCGCGCGCGGATGACGGCTGCTTGATCGGGCGATCCGATTACGGTGACTGCCGTGTCGTTGGTCGTCGGCGCCACGACGGCCGTTGCCCACAGATCGACCTTGATCCCGGCGGGCGTCGCATAGTCGCCCTGATCATAGGTAATGCCGTTGGCCCAGTTACTGGGCTCGTTGAGGCAGTTGGCGACGTTCGGGTTCTGCGCTGCGTCGGGCAGGCCGCATTCCTGATTGGCGAGCGCCACGCCCGGCGTCGCGAGACTGAAGGCCAGCGCGGATGCGCCGATCATGAGCGTGGTTTTCACTTTCTGTCTCCTGTTATCACGCGAGCGAAATGCCGATTGGAAGGGGTGTGCAAATGGTAGGGAAGCGTCACCGGGTCACATTCTGATCCTGATGCCGGCCTGGACGCTGACGTCACTATAGCCCGCGCCAACGGTTGCGCTGCCACCGACCTGGAAGTCGAAGTTCCTGTTGCGCAGGGTGGTGCGCAGGTCGAAACGGCCGCTGTCCTTCACCGCCGGGGCGCCGAAGGTTTCGAACTTCTCGACCGGTGCATTCGCAAAGGATGCGATGACCGACCGGGACGTGTCGAAATCGTGGATCCAGGTCCCGCGCAGCGTTGTGATGAGTTCGCTGCTGCCCGACAGGCTGATCCGTCCCGCGACATCCGTGCCAAGGAAGCTACGTGTCCGGGTCATCCGCTTGGCATCGAAGGCAAGGCTGAGCGCACCGGGCTCGCCGTCCGAGGTGGCCGATGTCTCATGATAGGCGGGTAGGCTGAGCCGCGTCGCTTCGAGCGCGCCAAAGGGCTGGAACTGCACATCGCCAAGCCCGATGCGATAGCCGACCTGCGCGCGGCTCGACCATGCATGCATGCTGTAGTCGCCATAGGCATTGACGCTGCCGGCCCCCGGCACTGTCATGAAGCGGGTGTGCGACGTGTCCGCAGCGCTGTAGAGCAGGCTTGCGCTGATCGTCCACACGCCCGGGTTGATGCCGCCATAGACGCCGCCGGTATAGACCTGCGCCTTGCCTGACGTGTCCACGCCGGCTACCGCGAACCGCTCGCGATCGTAGCCGAACGTAGCGCCAACCACAGTGCGTGCATTGGGCCGGTAGTCCCAGCCGCCCTGGATGTCGAAGCCGTTCGAACGCATGTCGAATGCGCCATCTGTGCCGTCCAGCCGTTGACGACCGGCCTTCATCGCCAGCCATAGTTTGCCGGTCGGCTCGGGGCGGTAGGCTGCCGCGTAGGATCCCACCCGCGTGCCGATCTGGCTCTCGACGATGTCATGGCTGTTCGAAACCGCCGAGAGCGTCGCCGACTGCGCTGCGGTCGTGCCTTCGCCCGTCAGACTCTGGTAGATCGTCCCCAGGGCCGACACAGTGGGAATGGCAATGATCGCGGCAGCGGTCGGAGCGAACGCAGCGGTCGGCGTCATCTGGATGCGATTGAGTACCCTGCCGATCCTGGCCTGGCGCGCGTTGAGCCCCTCAGGCGAGAATTCGATGACATAATCGAGCGACTGCTCTTGAGCGGACGGATAGCCGAGGCTGAAGGTCGCGACCGCCGAGTTGGGCGCGATCAGGCTGATGCTGTCCTGGCCGGTTATGCCGGCGGCTGCGTCCATGACCACAAGACCATGGTGCCCGGTCTGGGCGTAACCCAGGTTGAGCAGATTGGTGGTGAGGGAGCCGGCGAGCGACGCACCGCCCGAGACGATGACCTTGTCGGCCGTGCCGGTCTTGAAGTCGAGATCGACATTGTAGACGCTCGTCGACGTCATCGACAGACCGCCGCTGACGTTGAGATTAGCGACGACGCCCGCGCCGCCCGGATTGATGATACCCGAGTTGGTGAAGGTGCCAGTGCCCATGTTCACGATCGGACCGGCAAGGAAGATGCCGCCCTCGGTGTTGGTGAAGCTGTTGTTGCCCGCGCCCAGGTCGATCGAACCGACGATCAGTCCGCTGTTGGTGATGCTGTTGTTGCCGCCTTGGGCATAGATCACCATGCCGTCCTGACCATCCTGGGTCGCAAGCGTGCCAGCATTCGTGACGCTATTGTCCGTGCCGCCCAAGAGCGACAGGGCATGGCCGCCGATCCCACCAACAACCTCGACTGCACCGATATCGACGATGATCGGCGCAGCGCCGTTCCCGCCACTGCTTTCGGCGACAAGTGCCGTGGCGCCCGCACCGCTGGCGGTGACGTCGGCATTGACCGTCAGGTGAAGTCCGCCGCCGGCGCCTGCACCAGCAAGCGACCCGCCAGAGGCACCGCCACCACCAATGGATTGGACAACCACACCATTTGCCTGGTCACCTGTGGCATGGATCGCCGCGCCGATCGTCACATCGACAGCGCCGCCATCGCCGACGCCAGCAGGCGAGGCCAGGGACGCGAACGTGCTGAAGGTCGAGAAGGTGCGCGCGGCGGGAGCCGAACTTGCCTGCACGACATCCGGTTGCTGAACCGCGCCGGTCGCATCAACGGCAACCGCGGAACCGCCGCCGCCGCCGATCGATTGTACGATGAGAGCGGTCGATCCTGCGCCACTGGTCTGGATGACACCGTTGGTCGCAACCTTGACCGCGCCGCCGTCGCCGGTCGCGCCGCCCGTGGTCCCAACCTCCAGCGGTGTATCGACGGATGAGCCGATGCTGGTGAGCATGCCGCCGCCGCCGCCGATCGACTGGACCGCGACGCCGACCGCGCCGGCACCGCTCGTCTGGACACCGGCATCAAGGGTGAAGTCGATTGCACCGCCGGAGCCGTTCGCACCGCCGCCAAGTCGGAGTCCGTTCACGGTCGCCGCTTGGCCACTATTGTCGATGCCGGCATAGCCGCCGCCACCGCCGATCGACTGGATCAACACCGCGTTCGCGCCGGCGCCGCTCGTGACGATGTTCGCCTTCTGGGTGAGCGAGATATTGCCGCCATCGCCACCCGCACCGCCGGTCGCGCCGGCAGAGAGCGTGATACCGCCCTCACCGATGTCCGCGCCGTCAATCGACGTGAAGCCAGCGACGCCGCCACCCCCGCCGATCGACTGCACGACAAGGCCAGATGCAAGGTTGCCTGCGGTTTCAATGCCGCCAGTCGACGTCGTGAACTCAATGTCACCGCCATTGCTAGCGGTCGTCTGCGATCCGCCCACATTGAGGTTGAGGCCGTAAAGCGAGCCCTCCGTAAGGCCGAGTGACATGCTGCCGTTGCCGCCGCCGCCGCCAACCGACTGGGCGAGGAGACCGATGGCGTTGTCGCCCTGCGTGACGATCGCCGCTGTATTGGCGATGGTGATGGCTTGGCCCGATCCGGAAGACGTCGAGCTACCGCCGACCGTGGTCGACCAGATGCCGTCGCCGCCGCCGAGATGGACGTCACCTGTGACGCCCTCCATGCCGCCGCCGCCGCCGATCGACTGTGCGGAGAAGCCCACGGCTCCCGCGCCCAGCGTCAGTATCTCGTTGGCATTGGTGACATCGACGACATTACCGTCGCCGGCGACACCGCCCGTGCTGCCGAGCTGGAGCGCAAGGCCGCCTGCACCAACCTCGAGGGGATCGGGGACCGAGATGGCGGCATTGCCGCCGCCCGCACCGATCGCCTGCGCAAGCACGCCATAGGAAAGCGCGCCTGCGCTCTGAATCGTGCCGCCCGAGAGATTGACGACGACCTTGCCTTGCTTGCCGCTGATGCCATCGCCGTGGGCGCCCAGGCCAAGATTGACGAAATCGAACGCACCGACCTGAGCCGAAATGGCGAACGCTGACTGGCCCCCGCCCCCGGCAATCGACTGGGCGAGCACCGCGACGGAGTCATCCTGCAGCGTGACGATGCTGCCGGTCGACGTGACCGTGACGTCGCCGCCATCACCGCCGCCACCGCCCTGGCCGCCGACCTGATTGCCGAGCGTTCCACCCGACACGCTGAGCGCGCCGGAGAAGCCCCCGGCCCCGCCGCCACCGCCGATCGATTGGGCAAGGATGCCCACCGACGCCGCGCCTTCGACGATAATGTCGCCGCTGTTGGTGACCGTGATGGCACCGCCGTCACCGCCAGCTCCGCCAGTGCCGCCAATGGCCGATGTCAGGCCGTCAAGGCCGCTGCTGAGCGTGCCGGAGACAGCCATGCCCGCGACACCGCCACCGCCGCCAATCGACTGCGCGAAGACGCCGTAGGAAAGGTCGCCCTTGGTATTGACGACACCGCTGTTGGAGATCGCGATCGTGCCGCCGTCGCCGCCCGCGCCTCCGGACCCGCCGAGGCTGGTCGAGGTGCCGCTGCCCGAGGTCGCCGAACCCGCGATCGAGAAGCCGCCAAGACCACCGCCGCCGCCGACCGATTGGGCAAAGACGCCCATCGAATTGGCATCGAGGGTCTGGATGATGCCGCTATTGGCCAGCGTGATATCGCCGCCGATGCCGCCGCCGGCACCCGCGCCACCCACGCTCTGTGCGATCGCCCCGCCCTGACCGACCGACAGGCCGCCTGCGAAGCCACCTGCGCCGCCACCGCCGCCGATCGATTGCGCGAACACCGCAACCGAACCCGCGCCCTTCGCCAGCACATTGCCGCCATTGTCGATATCGATCCGGCCGCCGTTGCCACCGCCGGCGCCGGATCCCGCGCCCAGGTTCGAACTGACCGAACCTGCAGCCGCCAGGCTGCCATCGACGGCAAAGCCGCCTTTGCCGCCGCCGCCGCCCACGGACTGTGCGAACACGCCGTAGGAAAGGAGGCCGTCGGCCACGATCGTCGCATCCGCCGCGTTGGTAACCCTGATCGCGCCACCGTCGCCGCCCGCGCCGCCGCTACCGCCAAGACTGTTGGACAGGCTGGACATCCCGCCGCTTGCGGCGAGTGAGAAGCCACCGGCGCCGCCGCCACCGCCCACGGATTGCGCGAAGATGCCCGCGGAATTGTCGCCCGCCGCATGGATCTGGCCCGTGTTGCTGACGACGATGTCACCACCGACACTCGCATCGCCGCCGGCACCGCCAATAGTTGAACTGAAGGCGCTGTCGCCCGATCCCGTCAGGCCACCGGCAAAGCCACCGGCCCCGCCGCCGCCGCCGACCGACTGGGCGAAGAGAGCGATGGCCCCCGCGCCGCCGGTCTGGATCAGGCCATCATTGGACAGGGTTATCGCGCCGCCCCGGCCACCGCCGGCGCCGCTACCCGCTCCGATGGAGGAGGCAGCATCGCCATCGAGCGCAAGCGTGCCACTCGCCGCAAAGCCGCCATTGCCGCCGCCACCTCCAATGGACTGGGCCTGCACGCCATAGGCGAACGCGCCTTCGGTCAGGATTTCACCGGTCGATGCGTTGGTGAGCGTGATGTCGCCACCTTCGCCACCCGCGCCGCCGGAGCCGCCGACGGTGTCCGAGGCCGCATTGAGACGTGATGCGGTGCCGCCGACGGCAAAGCCGCCGACGCCGCCGCCGCCGCCAACCGACTGCGCGAGGATAGCCACCGCGGAATCGCCCGCCGTCGCCACCAACCCACTGTTGACGAGATCGATGCGGCCGCCTGCGCCGCCGTCACCGCCCGCGCCACCGACAGCCGTGTTCGCCGCAGCGCCCTGGGCTGAGAGGCCACCGCCCGCCGCGAACGCGCCTGCGCCGCCGCCCCCGCCGACCGATTGCGCGAAAACACCAATCGACGCGTCGCCCAGCGTGACCACCTGCCCGGCATTGCCGAAGCTGATCGTTCCACCTGCGCCGGCCGCACCACCGGAACCGCCGCCGATGACGTTCTCGACATTGTCGCTGACAGCGAGCGCGCCGCCCGCGGCAAAGCCGCCAGTGCCGCCACCACCGCCAACCGATTGCGCGAAGACGCCGTAGGAAATCGCGCCGTGAGTCTCGATCCTGGCGTCGGCCAGGTTGCCGATGACAATGTCGCCACCCGCGCCTGCCGAGCCGCCGTCGCCGCCGACATTCTGCGAAACCGCGCCTGCCTGCGATGCAGAGCCACCTGCCGCGAAGCCGGCGACACCGCCGCCGCCCCCGATCGACTGCGCGAACAGGCCCGTCGCGTTGGCGCCGAGCGTGGTGATCTCGCCGCCATTTTCGAGGTCGATGAGACCGCCGGCCCCGCCGACACCGCCTTGCCCGCCAATGGCATTCGATGCGGAGGCACCTTGCGCCGACAGCCCACCGCCGACCGCGAAGCCGCCTGCGCCACCGCCACCGCCCACCGATTGCGCGAACACGCCAAGCGATCCGTCGCCCGTGGTGCCGATCTCGCCGAGATTGGTGAGCGTAACATCGCCGCCGATGCCGCCGCCCGCACCAGAGCCACCACCAACGCTGGAGGTTGCATCATCGCTGACGGAAAGAGCACCACCGGCCGCAAAGCCGCCCTGGCCACCGCCGCCGCCAACCGACTGGGCGAACACCGCATAGGAAAGTGCGCCGCGCGTAACGACCTTGCCGGTGACATCATTGCTGATCGCCACCACGCCGCCGTCACCGCCGTCACCACCTGCGCCGCCCACGACTGTCGAGGCAGACGCCGCATCGCCGCCTGCTGCGCCAACCGCAAATCCGCCCTTGCCGCCACCGCCGCCAACCGACTGGGCGAAAATGGCGGTCGCATTGGCGCCCGCGGTCAGGATTTCACCCGAAGATGCGATGGTCACATCCCCGCCAGTGCCACCCGCGCCGCCGCCGCTGCCGATGGTGTTGGACGCAGCGCCGCCCTGCAGCGTCAACCCGCCGCCGGCCGCAAAACCACCCGCGCCACCGCCGCCGCCGATCGACTGCGCGAACACCGCGACCGAGCCGGCGCCAGCCGTGCCGATTGTGCCGGCATTGGTCACCGCAACCTGGCCACCAATACCGCCGCCCGCGCCAGAGCCAGCGCCAATGCTGGAGTCCGCGTCGCCCTCGAGACCGATGGCCCCGCCGGCCGAAAAACCGCCGGAGCCGCCACCAGCGCCCACGGATTGCGCGAACACACCGTAAGAGAAGTCGCCCAGGGTCGTGACGATGCCGCCGGCCTCATTGCCGATGGTTACATCCCCGCCATCGCCACCATCACCGCCGCTGCCTCCAATGACGTTGGACGCGCTCTTGCCTTGCGCGCCTGCGCCGCCAACGGAGAAGCCGCCCTGGCCGCCACCCCCGCCGATCGATTGCGCGAAGATCGCGGTCGCATTGGCGCCTTCGGTCTGGACTATGCCGGAGCTGAGGATATCGACCGTGCCGCCGGTGCCACCAGCGCCGCCGGCTCCGCCGATGTTGCTCGACATCGCGCCGCCCTGCGCGGACAGGCCGCCGCCTGCGGCAAAGCCGCCGGCACCACCGCCACCGCCAATCGACTGCGCGAAGATGGCGACTGAACCATTGCCGGCCGTTCCAATCCGGCCCGCGTTGACCAGCGACACGACGCCGCCGCCGCCGCCCGCGGCACCTTCGCCCGCGCCGATCGTCGAATGGGTGTCGCCCTCGAGACTGATCGCTCCGCCGGCTGCGAAACCGCCGGAGCCACCGCCTGCGCCCACCGACTGGGCGAACACGGCATAGGAGAAATCGCCAAGCGTAGTGATCGTCGCATCCACGCCATTGTTGGCGAGCGTCACATCACCGCCAGCACCACCGGCGCCACCGGTGCCACCAACGACATTGGAGGCGGAGTCCGCCTGCGCTCCGGCGGCGCCAACGGAGAAGCCGCCCTTGCCACCGCCACCACCAACGGACTGTGCATAGATAGCCGCCGCGTTGGCGCCCTCAGTCTGCACGAGACCGCTATTGATGAGATCGACCGTGCCGCCGGCACCGCCGCCGCCGCCAGCACCGCCGATGACCTCGGAGGCCGCGCCGCCCTGCGCCGACAGGCCGCCACCGGCTGCGAAGCCGCCGGCGCCACCACCGCCACCGACGGATTGCGCGAACACGGCCACCGAGCCGTTGCCCGCCGTGCCGATCGTGCCCGCATTGTTGAGCGACACGATGCCACCGAGACCGCCGCCCGCGCCGGATCCGGCACCGATGGTCGAGTTGGCATCGCTTTCCAGACCGACCGCACCCCCGGCGGCGAACCCGCCGGACCCGCCACCCGCGCCAACCGATTGCGCAAAGACAGCGTAGGAGAAATCGCCCAGCGTGACAATCTGGCCGCCTTGCGAGGAGGCGATCGTGACATCGCCGCCGTCGCCGCCGGCGCCACCTGTGCCGCCGACCACATTGGATGCGCTTTCAGCCTGCGCGCCCGCGGCGCCGACCGAGAATCCGCCCTGACCGCCGCCGCCGCCGACGGACTGTGCGAAGATGGCCGTAGCATTCGCGCCTTCGGTCTGGATGGCGCCTGCGTTGGTGATTGCAACCGTACCGCCTGCGCCGCCGTCGCCGCCCGCACCGCCGACATTACTGGAGGCCGCCCCTCCCTGAGCCGACAGGCCGCCACCGGCGGCAAAACCACCTGCGCCACCACCGCCACCGATGGACTGTGCGAACACGGCCAGCGAACCGTCGCCAGCCGTGCCGATCGAGCCGGCATTGCTCACACTGACGATCCCGCCGGCACCACCGCCCGCGCCCTCTCCTGCGCCGATGGTCGAGCTCGCATTGCCTTCCAGGCTGAGAGCGCCGCCGGCGGTGAATCCACCGGCACCGCCGCCACCGCCGACCGACTGTGCAAAGACCGCATAGGAAAGCGCGCCCAGTGTCGCGACCGAGCCGTCCGCGCCATTTTCAACGTTGACGTCGCCGCCAAGGCCACCATCGCCCCCGCTGCCGCCGACTATGCTCGAAGCGCTGTCGGCCTGCGAAGCGCTGGCCCCGACGGAGAATCCGCCCTTGCCGCCGCCGCCGCCCACGGATTGCGCGAAGATCGCTGCCGCATTGGCCCCTTCGGTCTGGACATGACCATTTGTGGTGATGCTGACGAGACCGCCGTCGCCTCCCGCGCCGCCACTGCCGCCTACGGCATCGGATGCCGCACCGCCTTGCGCGGAAAGGCCCGCGCCCACGGCGAAGCCGCCCGCTCCGCCCCCGCCGCCTACCGACTGAGCGAACATCGCGACCGAGCCTGCGCCCTTCGTCGCAATTAGGCCGTCATTGGTGAGCGTGACGAGGCCACCCTGCCCGCCCGCTCCGCCGGCTCCCCCGCCGACGGTCGATTCCGCCTTGCCTTCGAGGCCGATCGAACCACCTGCAGCGAACCCACCGGCACCGCCACCACCGCCGATGGACTGCGCATAGACGCCGTAGGAAAGCGCGCCTTGGGTCGTGATGGTGCCCGAGCCGTTGGCGAGCGTGACGTCGCCGCCTGCGCCGCCACCGCCGCCATTGCCGCCGATATTGCTCGAAGCACTGTCGGCTTGCGACGCCGCCGCGCCGACCGAGAAGCCGCCCGCCCCGCCGCCGCCACCAACCGATTGAGCAAACACAGCCGTCGCGTTCTGGCCGAGCGTGCCCACCGAACCGGTGGATTCGATCGTGACCCTGCCGCCATCGCCCGCCCCGGAACCAGCACCGCCGACATTGTCGGATGCGCCGCCGCCTTGCGCGCTGAGACCGCCGCCAGCCGCAAAACCGCCCTGGCCGCCGCCGCCGCCCACCGATTGCGCGAAGATGGCGATGGCATTGTCACCGGCGGTCAGCACGCTGCCGCCATTGACGATGCCGATCGCGCCGCCGTCGCCGCCGGCCCCGCCCGAACCCGCACCCACCTTCGAGGTGACATCGCCCTCTATTCCGAGCGCGCCGCCTGCGGCAAAGCCGCCGGATCCACCACCGCCGCCGATGGATTGCGCGTAGACGCCGTTGGAGAAGGCTCCGAGTGTTTCGATAATGCCGGTTTCGGCATTGACGATGGTTACGTCGCCACCGTCGCCTGCCACACCACCGTCGCCGCCGACCAGGTTCGATGCAGCATCCGCATTCGCCGCGGCCGCTCCAGCAGAGAAGCCCCCGACGCCGCCACCGCCGCCGACCGACTGCGCCAGCACTGCCGTTGCGTTGGTGCCCAGCGTCTGGATCGTACCGCTGTTGGAGATCGACACGAGGCCGCCACTGCCGCCACCTGCGCCTTGACCGCCCACGGAATTATTGACCGCTCCGCCCTGCGCGCTCAGCCCGCCCGAGACCGCAAAGCCACCCGAGCCGCCACCGCCGCCGATGGATTGCGCCAACACTGCCAGCGCATTGTCACCCATCGTGCCGACATTGCCTGCATTGGTGATGGTGACGGCACCGGCAGATCCGCCCGCGCCGCCCGATCCTGCCCCGACGCTTGATTCCGCGTCACCATCGAGCGCGAGGCCGGCACCGGCCGAGAAGCCGCCCGCGCCGCCGCCGCCGCCAATGGACTGCGCCTGGATCGCGATCGACATCGCACCTTTGGTCACGATCGTCGCACCAGCGGTGTTCGTCAGTGTGACGTCACCCGCCGATCCCGCCGCGCCGCCCTCCCCGCCGACATTGTCGCTCGCGGCACCGCCCATGGAGAGCGCGCCGCCCACGGCAAAGGCGCCCTTGCCGCCGCCGCCGCCGATCGACTGCAGCAGCACCGCTGTCGCGCTCGCGCCTTCGGTGAGGATCGAGCCATCGTTGAACAACCTGACATTGCCAGCGGAACCGCCGGTCCCCGCGCCGCCGCCGATCGTGTTCGACAGCGCGCTATCCGAGCCCCCCGCAAGGCCAGCGCCGGCTGCAAAGCCGCCGGCCCCGCCACCACCGCCGATGGATTGCGCGAAGACCGCCGTTGCGCCGACACCGCTCGTCTGGATGAGGCTGTAATTATTGACCGCGACGTCGCTGCCATCGCCTGCCGCTCCGCCCTCACCGCCGCCGATCCTGGAGGCCGCGCCTTCACTGACCGACAGCGCTCCGCCGGTCGCGAAACCACCGGCGCCGCCACCGCCGCCGATCGACTGCGCAAAGACCGCATAGCCGAACCGACCGGTTGTGATGATTGAACCGTCTGAGCCGTTGCCGACTTCGACAGCACCGGCATTGCCGCCCGCGCCGCCCGAACCGCCCACGGCGTCGTTCGCGGCGGTCGCCTGCGATGCGCCAAGGCCAAGCGAGAAGCCGCCCGAGCCGCCGCCGCCGCCGATCGACTGCGCCATGATCGCAACGGAGCGATCGCCATTCACCAGAATGTCACCGGTGTTGACGACCTTCACCGCGTCCGCGTCGCCACCGGCTCCGCCCGCCCCACCCAGGCTGTTGTTCACGGCTTCGGAGGTCGAGGAGATGGTGAAGGAGCCGGCAAAGCCGCCCTGGCCGCCGCCGCCGCCGATCGATTGCGCGACGATGCCATTGGAAGCGGACGCAAAGGTATAGATGTCGCCCGAGTTCTGGACGGTGACCTTTCCGGCATTCTGGCCGCCGCCGCCCTGGCCGCCGGTAGCGGTGGAAGCCGCACCTTCGCCCAATGCGAGCGTCGCGGACGCGGCGAAGCCGCCAGCGCCGCCGCCGCCGCCGATCGATTGGGCCAGGATACCGGCCGAGAGGCTGCCATGGGTCTGGACCAGCGCGCTGTTGTTGACGAGGACGTCTGCGCCCACACCGCCATCGCCGCCCGAACCGCCTGTGACATCGGAGGCGCCCTCGCCATCGGAGGCAAAGGACGCGCCGATGGAGAAGCCCCCGACGCCACCACCGCCGCCGATCGACTGGGCGACGATCGCTGCGGAATTATTCCCGAGCGTCCCGACGGCGCCACTCAGCGTGAGCGACACGTCGCCTGCGTCCGATCCAATGCCACCGTTGCCGCCAACGGAACTGTTAGCCGAGCCGCCGCCCGCCGCCGCGGCGAGGCTGCCGGAGAAGCCGCCGGCGCCGCCGCCGCCACCAATGGACTGCGCCAGGACGGCGTTGGATCCGTCACCGCGCGTCAGGATCTGACCGTTCGAATTGACCGTGACGGATCCTGCGGAGTTACCAGCCCCGCCGGCGCCGCCGACGCTGTCTGATGCACCCGAGCCCTGGGTCGCGATGGCACCAGTGACCGAGAAACCACCCGCGCCACCGCCCCCGCCGATCGACTGGGCGACAATGCCGCGGCTGTGATCACCGAACAGGTTGATGTTGCCGACCGATGTTACCGTGACGTCCGAGCCGGTCCCTGCCGATCCGCCCGCGCCGCCCGTCGAGCTGGATACTGCGTCCGCGCCGGCGAGCGCGGCGCCTGCAGAGACAGAGAAGCCGCCCTGACCGCCGCCGCCGCCAATCGACTGCGCTGTAATAGCGGCCGAATTGGTGCCGTGCGTATAGATGTCGCCGAAGTTGGCGACATCGACCGTATCGGCATCACCCGCCGCACCGCCCTCGCCACCGCCGACCTCGGAGGATGCCGCGCCACTGACGCTCAGGGCGCCGCCGACGCCAAAGCCGCCCGAGCCGCCACCGCCGCCGATCGACTGCGCTAGGACCGCGCCCGACTGATCGCCGAAGGTTTCGATGCCGCCAGTATGCGTGACCTTGACCGCACCGGCATGTCCGGCGGAACCGCCACCGCCACCGGTTGTCTCAGCCGAGGAGCCTCCATCCGACGACAGACCTGCACCCACGGCAAACCCGCCGGCTCCGCCGCCGCCGCCCACCGACTGGGCGATGATCGCACTCGAGCCGAGGCCGTTGGTAATTATGTTGCCGGTGACATCGACGGTCACCGCGTCCGCATTCCCCGAGGCCCCGCCAAGGCCGCCGCCGGTCGCCGAGCCGGCATCGCCTGCAATCGATGCGCCGGCACCGACGGCAAAGCCACCGGCTCCGCCACCGCCACCGACCGATTGCGCAAACACGCCGCGCGCATGCGCGCCGTCGGTCTGGATGTCGCCATCGACCGTTACATCGACCTTGCCAGCATTGCCCGACGAGCCGCCCGCGCCGCCCGTGGCCTCCGAAGCCGCGCCACCTTCTGACGAGAGTGCCGCCGAGACGGAAAAACCGCCCACGCCGCCGCCGCCGCCGATGGATTGCGCCAGCACGCCATTCGCCGCATCGCCCTTGGTGATGACGAGCCCCGTCTGGGCCACGCTGACGTCCGAGGCGGAACCGGCGGCGCCACCTGCGCCGCCACCGACACTGGAATTTGCGTCATCCTTGAGGGATGCGCCAGCGCCAACCGCAAAACCACCGACGCCACCGCCACCGCCAACCGACTGAGCGAAAATGCCGTTTGCCTGTACGCCTTCGGTCGCGATGCCGCCGCTATGGCTGATGGTGACGGCTGACGCGTTGCCACCTGCGCCGCCGCCGCCGCCAACGTTCGAGCTGGCCGCGCCGCCGTCGGAAGCGAGGCCCGCTCCGACGCTGAACCCGCCAATGCCGCCGCCGCCGCCGACGGATTGGGCAAAGATGCCGGACGCGTTGAAGCCTTCGGTGGTGAAGATACCCTCACTGGTGACGGAAACCGATCCGGCGTCCCCGCCTGTGCCGCCCCCGCCGCCGCCGACGTCCGATTCCGCCTTGCCGCTGATCGATGCACCGGCCCCGACCGAGAAACCGCCCGAGCCGCCCCCGCCACCGATCGACTGGGCGAGAATGGCATTGGAAAGCGCACCGACCGTGCCGATGTCTCCCGTCTGCGTGACCGTCACATTCCCGGACGTACCGCCCACGCTGCCGTCACCGCCGACGCTGCTGCTCGAGGAATCACCCTCGGACGAGAAAGCCGCGCCTACTGCGAAACCGCCCGAGCCCCCGCCGCCGCCCACGGACTGCGCAAAGATACCATTCGCGCTGACGCCTGCGGTCGAAATGCTGCCGACCTGCGTGACGGAAACGTCGCCGGCCGTGTTGCCGAGGCCACCGCCGCCACCGCCAACCTTGGAGCTGGCGTCCTTGTCGAGCGAGAAGCCGAGACCCACGACAAATCCGCCCTGGCCGCCGCCACCGCCGATCGATTGGGCGAGGATGCCATTCGCACCATCACCTTCGGTGCCGATCGCGCCTTCGCGGTCGACCGTGACGTCGCCGCCGCTGCCGCCCGACCCGCCACTGCCGCCGGTCGTCTCGTTCGCCGCCGATCCGCTGGAGCTGAAGTCGAGGCCGACGGCAAAGCCGCCCGACCCGCCGCCTCCGCCGACCGATTGCGCGAAGATGCCGTTCGCGGAGGTGCCCTTGGTGACGATGATGCCGTTGCCGGCCACCTCGACATTGCCCGCATCGCCGCCGGTGCCGCCCTCGCCGCCGCCGACGGTGGAGCTGGTGTCGCCATCGAGGCTGAAGCTTCCGCCGACACTGAATCCGCCCGAGCCGCCGCCGCTGCCCACGGATTGTGCGAAGATGCCGTGCGAAAGGCGTCCATCGGTGCCGATGTCGCCATCGACATTCACCGATACGTCACCGGCAGATCCACCGCCCGCGCCAGATCCTCCGACGCTGGTCGAAGCACTTCCGCCGTCCAGGCTGAATCCCGCTCCGACGCTGAAGCCGCCGGACCCGCCGCCGCCGCCGACGGACTGGGCGAACACGCCAGCCGAATTGTCGCCTTGCGTAATGATCGTGCCCGTCTGGGAAAGGGTGACCGCGCCAGCATTGCCAGCCGTGCCACCGCCACCGCCGCCAACCGAGGACGACGCGTTGCCTTCCAGCGACGCCCCAAGCCCGACCGCGAATCCGCCGCGGCCACCGCCACCGCCAATCGCCTGGGCGAGGATACCGGTAGCGTTGGCGCCGCCGGTGAGGATATCACCGCTGCGCTCGACGTTCACATCGCCGGAATTGCCAGCGCCACCGCCGGTTCCGCCGACGCTGTCACTCGCAGCCTCGTTCTTCATCGACAAGCCCAGGCCGACCGAGAAGCCGCCAGAGCCACCGCCACCGCCCACCGATTGCGCGAAGACGCCATTGGCGTCGTCACCATCGGTCTGGATGACGCCCGAACCGCGGACGATCACGTCGCCTGCGTCGGATCCGGTGCCGCCCCCACCGCCGCCGACATAGGATTCGGCCTTACCTTCGAGTGAGATCGCCCCGCCCACGCTGAAACCACCCGTGCCGCCGCCGCCGCCGATAGACTGCGCGAGGATCCCAGTGGCCGCCTGGCCCATGGTGCGGATATCGCTGTCCGCGTCGACCAACACGTCCCCGGAGATGGAGCCGCCACCGCCAGCACCGCCGACGGTTGTCGAGGTCGTTTCGCCCTTGGTCGATAAGCCTAGCCCGGCCGAGAAGCCGCCATTGCCGCCACCGCCGCCCACCGATTGCGCGAAGATACCGTTTGCCGATGCGCCCTCGGTCCAGATCGTGCCGCTGGAGGCGACGCTAACGTCGCCAGCCGTGCCGCCGAGCGAGCCTTCTCCGCCGCCGACATTGGACTTCGCCTCGCCCTCGAGGGCGATGACGGCTCCGACGGCAAATCCGCCGGAGCCACCGCCCCCGCCCACCGATTGAGCAAAGACACCGTTCGATCCGGCGCCCTTGGTCGTAATCCCTTCGCGTGCGATGACATCGACATTGCCGGCATTGCCGCCGGACCCGCCGGCGCCGCCAACACTGTCGCTGGTCGAATCGGCTTCGGCGCTGAAGCTCGCACCCACGGTGAAGCCGCCTACGCCGCCGCCGCCGCCGACCGACTGCGCCAGAACGCCGTTCGAATTGGCGCCTTCGGTATAGACGAGGCCGGTCGTGTCGACGCTGACATCATCCGCATCGCCCGCCGCGCCGCCTTCACCACCGCCGACGCTCGATTCCGCGTCCTTCTTGACCGCGACGCCCGCGCCGACGGCAAATCCGCCCGAACCGCCGCCTCCACCGACAGACTGGGCGAAGATACCGTTCGATGTCGCGCCGAGCGTGGCGATCTGACCGACATTGACGACGGACACGGTCGAGGCATTGCCTGCCGCTCCGCCGCCGCCGCCGACCTGGTTGGATGTGGCATCATCTTCGGCCGAGAAGGCGCCGCCCACCGCGAAACCACCCGAACCGCCGCCGCCGCCAACCGACTGCGCAAAGATGGCGTTCGAGCCCGTCCCGCGCGTGACGACGGAATATCCTTCGATCGAGGCATCGGCGCCGGCTTCGGCCGTGACTGTAACGGCGTCGGCATCATTGCCCGTGCCGCCATTGCCGCCGATGCCCTGGGTGTCCGCGCTGCCTTCGGCGGAAAGCCCGACCGAAACCGAGAAGCCGCCCGAGCCGCCGCCGCCGCCCACCGACTGGGCGAAGATACCGTTGGAGAGATTGCCGCTGGTCTGGACCGTGCCGGTGCTCGTCACATCGACGGTGCCCGCAACACCACCCGACCCGCCGGATCCCCCTTCGTTACGGCCGATCGATTGGCCCTTTACGGTCGCAGTCGCGGTGAGGCTGAAGCCGCCATTGCCGCCGCCACCGCCGATCGATTGCGCCTGGATGCCCGCCGCATTGTCGCCCAGGGTCGACACATTGCCGACAGAGCTGAGGTCGACGTCGCCCGCGCGATTGCCGGTCCCGCCATTACCGCCGATGCCTACGCCGACAGCATTGCCCTGCGAAAGCGACAATGCGCCCGCAAAGCCGCCATTGCCGCCGCCGCCGCCGACGGATTGCGCGAACAGGCCGACCGACCCCGCGCCCGCTGTATAGATGTCGCCGGCACTCGTCAGGCGCACGTCGCCTGCGGTTGCGCCAATACCGCCCTGGCCGCCCACCGCGATCGATGCGCCGAGACCATTGGCGTTGAAGGCTATCGAACCCGACAGGGCAAAGCCACCATTACCGCCGCCGCCGCCCAGCGACTGCGCGAGAATGCCATAGGCAAGATCACCGCCCGTGCTGATGTCGCCGTTGGAATCGACGGAGACGTCATCGCCTTTGCCGCCGTTGCCACCCGCGCCGCCAAGCGCAATTGCAGGCGCCGCATATTGCGCGCCCGAGACGGCAACTGAAAACCCACCGTTACCGCCGCCGCCGCCGACCGACTGTGCCAGGATGCCATTCGACATCGTGCCTTCGGTGACGATCATACCATCGTTCGCGAGCGTAACCGTGCCGGCGTCGCTACCGCTGCCGGCGCCGCCGCCGAATGAGAGCGCCGCTGCTCCATACTGCGCGCCTGCGGCACTGGCTGCGAACCCGCCATTACCGCCGCCGCCGCCCACGGACTGCGCGAACAGGCCATTCGACTGCGCGCCTGCCGTGCCAATGTCGCCGGTCGATATGAGGCTTACATCTCCCGCAGCGCCACCGCCGCCGCCTTCCCCGCCGAAGGAGAGGCCGACGGCACCGTACTGGCCGCCGGCCGCACTTGCCGACCAGCCGCCATTACCGCCACCGCCGCCGATCGACTGGACCTGCGCGCCCGCGCTGAAATCACCGAGCGTGACGATGGTGCCAGTGTTAGAGAGGCTTGCGTTACCCGCAATGGCGCCATTACCGGCGCTGCCGCCGAAACTGATCGATGCTGCGCCATATTGCGCGCCCGAGGCACTGACGGCGAAGCCACCATTGCCGCCACCGCCACCAACGGACTGGGCGAACAGACCCTGCGCGTTGGCGCCGTCGGTCATGACGTCGCCGATGGAGGTCAGCATCACATTGCCGGCCGTCCCGCCGCTGCCGCCTTCGCCGCCGAAGGCCAGCGACACCGCACCAAACTGGGCGCCCGATGCGCTGATCGCAAAGCCCCCATTGCCGCCACCGCCGCCGATCGATTGCGCCCGCGCGCCCGCAGCGAAATCACCCTCGGTGATCAATGTGCCTTCGGAACTGAGGGTCACGTTGGATGCCGTGCCGCCGGCGCCGCCTGTGCCGCCCATGGATGCGGTCAGCGCCCCGAACTGCCCGCCGGCAACCGAGATGGCGAAACCGCCGTTGCCACCGCCCCCGCCTAGCGATTGCGCGAAGATCGCGTCTGCGTTGGCGCCGTTCGTGGTGATATTGCCGATGCTGCTGAGGTTGACTGCCCCGCCCGCACCGCCGTTGCCGCCCGAGCCGCCGAAAGCCAGCGACGCACCACCGGCCATGCCGCCCGCGACGGATATGGCGCCGCCACCATTACCGCCACCACCGCCAAGCGATTGAGCGAAGAGACCTTGCGAGCTGTCTCCGTCCGTCCAGATGTCGCCCTGGCTGTTCAACGTGACCGCGCTGGCCGAACCGCCATTACCGCCACCGCCGCCGAAGGTCAGTGACGCTCCCGCCGTTCCTCCGCCACTGGCCGAGAGCGCCATGCCGCCGTTGCCGCCGCCGCCGCCAACGGATTGAGCTAGAATACCCGCGGCCGCGATGCCGTTGGTCGCAATGTTTCCGACGGACTCGACGCGAACGATACCGCCCTGGCCGCCGTTGGCGCCCTGACCGCCCATCGACAGCCCTGCAGCTCCGACGCCGCCGCCGGAAACGCTGGCGGCAAATCCGCCATTGCCCCCGCCACCACCGACGGATTGGGCAAGAATGCCGTTAGAAAGATCACCGTTGGTGATGACGTCGCCGTCATTGTCGACCGTTACACCTGCGCCGTGACCACCATTGGCGCCAGTTCCGCCGAAGGATGCCGACAGTGCGCCGGTTCCGCCGATGGCGCCGGACACGGCGAAACCGCCATTACCGCCGCCACCGCCGACCGACTGCGCGAAGATGCCATTCGAGCTGAGGCCGTCGGTGCTGAGGGTTCCCGTGGACGAAACCGAAACCGCCCCGGCCGAGCCACCGTTGCCGGCCGCGCCGCCGAACGTCAGGCTGACCGCGCCCGCAGCGCCGCCCGCCAGGCCGACGGCGAAGCCGCCATTGCCCCCGCCGCCGCCTACGCTTTCCGCGAAGATTGCGTCGGCCTGAATGCCCTTGGTCGAAATATTGCCGACCGATGTGACATCGACCGTGGATCCATTCGAACCCGCTCCGCCTGCGCCGCCGAAGGTGCCGGTGATCGCGCCGACGCCGATCGTCGCGCTTGCTGCGAAGCCGCCATTGCCGCCCCCGCCTCCGATCGATTGCGCGAGAATGCCGCGCGACTGATCGTCGTTCGTTGTGATGTCGGCCGCGCTGTTGACGGTTACTGAACCACCGCGGCCGCCGGCCCCGCCCGCGCCGCCAAAGCTCATTGCCATCGAGCCACCGAGCGAGGCGCCGGCTGCCACAGAGAAGCCGCCGTTGCCGCCGCCCCCGCCGACCGAGCTCGCAAAAATGCCGTCGGAAAGGACGCCTTGCGTTGAGATGGATCCCTGGAATCCTACGAGGACCTTGTCACCGTCTCCACCACTACCGCCCGATCCGCCGAAGGCCATCGCCGCCGACCCGCCGATGCCGGCCGCCGCCGAAATCGCGAAGCCGCCATTGCCGCCGCCGCCACCGATCGATTGCGCGAACAGGCCCGCTGAACGGTCGCCGAAGGTTTCGATATAGGCTGCGCCAGCATCGGATTGCGCGACGGTGCAATTGGCGTTGGTGTTGACACAGACGGCACCACCGTCACCGCCGCCGCCGCCCGATCCGCCGAACGCGGCACTGACGAAGGCGCCCGCCGAGACGGCGGACCCGCCATTACCGCCACCGCCACCGATCGACTGGGCAAAGATCCCGGTCGCATCGTCTCCGGACGTCGAAACAAGGCCGGTCTGGCCTAGCGCAACCTGGCCGCCGTCGCCCCCGTCGCCCCCGTCACCCCCGATCGAGAGGACTCCGCCGGTCGATCCACCGTTACCACCGCCGCCGCCGATCGACTGCGCTATGATGCCCAGCGCCTTGTCGCCTTGCGTCGAGATTGACCCGCTATTGGAGACGCCGACGTTCCCGCCGTCACCGCCGCCGCCGCCTTCGCCACCGATCGAGACGAGGCCGACGGACGAGCCGCCGTCACCGCCGCCGCCGCCAACCGATTGCGCGACAATACCGGTCGAGCCGAGGCCGCGCGTGAAGATGGCACCCGAGTTGGTAACCGACACGTTGCCGCCAGGACTTGTACCAGCCCCGCCGCCGCCGATACCGACCAGACCTGCTGAATTACCGCCTGCGCCGCCCCCACCGCCAACGGACTGAGCGAAGATCCCGCGCGCATTGGCGCCCCGCGTTCGCAGCGTACCGGCATTGTTGACCGTCACGGTGCCGCCGCGACCGCCGCTGGCGCCCGAACCGCCGAGACCAACAAGGCCAACGGAGCCAGACCCTGAACCGCCGCCGCCGCCCACCGATTGTGCGAAGATCGCGTCCGCCCAATCACCATCCGTGGTGGCCGATCCGCCTGCGGTCTGCGTTACGGTGACTGTCCCGCCATCTCCGCCGCCCGCGCCCGAGCCGCCGAGTGAAACGAGGCCGCCGGACCCCGATGCGGAGCCGCCGCCACCGCCGACGGACTGAGCGAAGATACCCTTTCCGTCTTCGCCGGTCGTCGTGATGGTCGCTCCGGTGGAGACGGTCACGTTTCCGCCGTCACCGCCGCCTTCGCCGCCGCCACCAAGGCTGGCGAGACCCGCCGTCACCCCGGCGCTACCGCCGCCGCCGCCGATCGACTGCGCCATGATTCCGTATGAGCCGAGCCCTGCTGTCGAGATCGTAGCGCCTTCGCTGACGGTCACGCTGACACTGCCGCCGTCGCTGCCCTCGCTGCCCTCGCTGCCGAGCGCGATCGCGCCGGCGGTCACGCCGCCGTTGCCGCCGCCGCCGCCGATCGACTGAGCGAACAGACCATGGGCGTAATCGCCCGTGGTGCTCGTCGAGGAGCTTGAGCCCGCAGTGATCGTCGCAGTGCCGCCAGCACCGCCAGCGCCGCCGTTGCTGCCGTCTGCGAAGAGACCCCCGCCTGCGCCGCCATCGCCGCCTGAACCGCCGACGGACTGGGCGTAAACGCCATGAGCGCCGACACCGGCAGTCTGCACCGTCCCGTTCTGGTTTACCCGCGCATCGCCGCCGATGCCGCCGTAACTTCCGCCGCCGGCCGATGCCACGATGCCGAAGCTTCCGCCGCCGTTGCCGGCCGAGCCGCCAAGACTCTGCGCATAAACGCCGATCGATCCTGCGCCGCTGGTCGCTACCTCACCGCTATTTGTGACCGTCGCGTCGCCCCCGATGCCGGGCGAGCCGCCGCCGCTACCGCCACTCGACAGGAATCCACTCCCGCCATCGCCGCCCCTGCCGCTCGAACTGGTGACGAGAATGCCATAGCTGCTTCCCCCGGTGGTCGTGACCTTGTTCGAATTGGAGAAGGTGACATCGCCGCCAACGCCAGCATCCCCGCCGCGCCCTCCATTGGCGAACAGATACCCGTTGCCACCCCGACCGCCATCCCCGCCGATGCTCTGGACGATCACACCGGCGGTGTTGAAACTGTTGGAGATAATCTGGCCATAGGAGGCGCCGAGCGTATCGTTGAAGGTGCCGCCATTCGCCCCGGCGCCGCCGTTCCCCGCTTTGATGAAGAGGGCTCCAGCGTGGCCGTTGCCGCCGTTGCCGCCGCGCGACACGTTGCGGTAGAGATGTTCACCCGTGCCAGCTGCAGGAAAGCTCACCTGGGCGGCGGAGGTGGCGTTAGTCGCTGGAGCGACAGATGTGACCACCTCTGTGTCACTGACATTGTTGTCCGCATCGGTGAGCGATACCGACGTCGGCTTGCCCTCGCCATTTAGCGTAACCGCAGTCACCGTATAAATGGTTGAACCATCGCCCGTCGTGACAGTGAAGGTCTGGCCGACCTGCGTCGCCAGCAGGATCATGTTGTTTTGGTCCGTGGTCACCATCATCGGCGGCTGGACCTCGGTCACCGTCTCGAAGGCACCGGTGCTCGGATTGAGGATCTGGCCACCGACCGGAGGGACCACGATCGGCGGTGGCGTGGGTGTGGGTGTGGGTGTGGGTGTGGGTGTGGGCGTTGGATCGGCAGCATGGGCGGCTGCGACAATCGGTCCGCCAGGCGCGCTGATCATCGAAAGCGCAACAATCGACACGCTTGTCCGCCAAATTCTGGCGGCTGCGATCGAACGTGCACGGCCGCCCAGCTGGCGGTCCCTCATATTGGAAATACGCAAACTTGCCCCCTGCATGCACGCTTTGTGCCGTTGCCCGCCGCCCGTGAGGCAGGCCCGCGCCCTCGAACATTATCCTTGAAGAACCGCCCCCTGGCGGTGCGTCGCCCGCGCCATTGGCCAAACACGGTCCGGCCAGACCCTGTCGCTGGCAGAACCAGTCTTGCGCCGGCTCGGTATGAAGCGGACCGTGTCGTCCGCAGGCATCTGAGACATCAAACCTTCCTTCAGCAGCCCCGCTATCTCGCGTTGAGACCGGAGGTTTTGCGTCCCGCCGTCACCGCCGGTTTGCCATTTTTTCAGGAAGGGGGCCGGCGGTCTCCACCATCACCCTTCACTCGACCGTGAATAATGGTTAATGAATGCTTGTCAGGCAAGCATTTTCTAACTTACGAATGCATGTGTATTCTTGTTATTGCACTTCTATTCCATGGAACGATCCTCTTCGTCCCCTTCGCCAGAGTTCGAAGCGGCCTTTCGCACGGCGGACTAAATGTGCAGCCGCCATGTGATGGAAGCAACGCGCGCCACGCTCACATTGCGTGCCCGCCGGAACCTCGACGCCCATTGGACGCAGGCCTGGGGCCGGCGTCCAGTTTGCCTGAGCAAAGCATATTCGTTCTCGGTCGCGATACTTCCGACGCAACGGCGGCTTTTGACTAGGCCGCCTTTACCATCTGGTCCTCGACCTCGCGCCGGCTGACGGCGAGAATATCCCAGTTCGCCTGCGACGCGATCTGCGCGAAGATGGATGGCAGGGCCCCTGCCTCACGCAGCCTCAGGAAGTCGTCCGGAGCAAGGGCGTCCAGCCGGGCTCGGTCGATTGTCCGATATTCAAGCAGAAGGTTGGCCGTTGCTTCTCCAGGAGGTGTGTAATGAACCTGCTTGACCTCGAACAGTTCAAGCTCGAGGAGCAGGCCCACAAGTATCCGGGTGCGCGCTTGGGCGGCCTCGTAATTCTCACAAAACTCCAGGGCCTGGCGCGTCAGCACAGTAGGCTCGTCGCCCTCGAACAACGCGGCAGCACCTTCATCCCCGACCTTTGCCACACGGCTCGAGCCATGATCCAGACAGAGGATCAGGGCGTCGCTGCCCTCGTCACGCGCAAACACGAAGGGATAGCGCCGGAGATAGGCGGGCACGTAGGCATCCGGACGATAGCCGCCCTCCGCGACAAAGAGGTTTCGTTCGGCGTCGAGGCCAGTCACGACATAGGGTTGATGATCCTCACCGAAGAACACGATGGGATAGTCGAGAGCGGCGCGCTCAAACTCGTCGACGGCGATCTGGACCATCGGCGCCTTCCGAGCGAAGGAGAAGTCACCCGGTCCCACATGCACTGCTACGTCGCGGTGTGTGGCGCTATGGACGGCCCGGGGGTCGTGATAGAGTGGCAAGCTGCCCCTGACCTTCGCACCGGTAGTGGACGCGTTCCCCTTCTTCGCCTTCTGCTTGGTTTCCGACATAATTCCCCGTCTGGATTGTAGCGTTGGGCGTCATGATTATTTCACCCATCGCCTTCTTGTAACGCCAATGCCTGCATCCGCAAGCATTTGTCGAATGCGCCGAAGATGAGATCAATATTCGTTATGATTTGGCGCAACGTTCGGTGCGGACCTTGCCTCGAGCATGAGCAGTCGCGCCCGACCACGGGCTGCCAAGTGGAGCATCGGGAGGGAGCGATCGAGGCCTGTCGTCGATCACGCGCCGGGAGGAGCGCGGCGGGGAAAGCGGATCCAGTTGCGAGCCTGTCTTTCGCAGCATCTTGCGCCAAGCAAATATGCTTCGTGACCCATGCGGGAAAACGGAGCCGGTTCGGGCCAAATCGAGATTCAGGCCAGCGGTCACGTAACCCGGTTTGGAAAATTCCGGAAAAACCGGCGATTTATTGACAACCATCCGTCAGTTACGTAATTTATTGGCAACCGTCGCACCTTAGCGATTCGGCCCGGGGGCTCCATGATCGATACGATATCCAACCTCAGAGCCATGGTCGACAATGGCGAAGCCTTAAGTTCCCAGCTCAAGAAGGTCGCCTTTCGACCTCGTGCGCGTAAGCGGCTCGAGCTCACCTTCGGTCCGGGCCGTGCGGCTGACCTCATCGGCCGCACGCCCGAAGCCCTGGCAAAGGCCGAGGCCAAGGGCCGCCTGCCCCAACCCAAGATCGGTTCGAACGGGCGCCGCTACTATACCCTGGAGGATCTGACCCTCATCCGGCAGGGCTTGGGCATTATTCCAGGCAAGCAGTCCCATGAGCCTGCGGTCGTCCTTGCTGTGCAGAATTTCAAGGGTGGTGTCGGCAAAAGCACCATCACCAAGCATCTGGCGGATTATCTTTCCCTGCAGGGGCTGAGGGTCCTGGTAGTCGACTGCGATCCGCAGGCCTCGACCAGCTCGCTCTTCGACGTTGATCAGGAAGAGCTATGGGAAAGCGAAGAGACGCTCGCCCATTTTCTCGCACCAACCGCGCCCCTGAACGATTTTCGACTGACCATCCGGGACACGGCCTGGCCCACGACGAAGATAGTTCCCTCGAGCCTGGGACTCGGCGAGATTGAATGGCATATGGTGGCCGGCGCGGAGGGCCGCCAGGAGATCATGCGCCGCTTTGGCCTCTTGAGGTCCGGCATCAGCCAGGTTCGCCGGGAATTTGACGTCATTCTTCTCGATCCGCCGCCAGCGATGGGTTTTCTGGGGATGAATGTGATGGCGGCCGCGACGGGCCTTGTCATACCAGTGCCGGCACGCCAGCTCGATTTCCTCTCGACGATACACTTCATGACCAACATCGCCGACACGCTGGAGTCGCTCCAGGGTTATGACATGGGCGTCAATTATGATTTCATCCGGGTGGTGGCGTCGAACTATTCGCGCTCGGCGGACGGGGAAACCGGAATGCTGAGGATCCTGCAGCAGATGTGCGGCACGAACATGCTTACGAACCCCATACTTGCATCGGAAGAGATCAAGAACTCGGTGCAGGAGTTTCGTTCTGTGTACGAGTCCGACAAACCCATTTCTTCTCACAAGACTTTCACGCGCTGCCGGGACAACCTGGATCTGGTGTTTTCCGAAGTCCTGCACGTGATCCGGCAGCAATGGCCCTCGACGAGCATGACGGGTTTCGATGACCGTCGCCTGCTGGACGGGGAAGCGGCATGAGCAAGCGTGCGATTTTCGACGAGGTCATAGCGAACACCGCTGCCGGCCAAGGCGACGGGGTGGGCGAACAGGAGGTCGCCTCACGTCCACGCAAGCCGATGAACTTTGCTGCGCGGCGGCTGGATAATTTCGAGGAAGCAGCAAAGCTCCTCAAGAAGCCGGCTATCTCGCTCAAGCCCGACGAGGTCTCGATCTGGCCGGGCAACGCCCGGGATTACGCGGCCCTCACAGAAGAGCGGGTCAGAACGCTCATTGACTCCCTTATCGCGGAGAACGGGAACCGGATCCCGGTGATCGTGCGCCCGACACCCCTTGGCGACAAGCGCTATGAGTTGGTGACCGGCACCCGGCGCCATTGGGCGGTCGCCTGGCTGAACGCCAATGATCATCCTGAAATCAGCCTTTACGCCTCGATCGAGGATTTGACGGACGAGGCAGCCTTCCGGGTCGCCGACATCGAGAATCGCGAGCGTGAGGACATCTCCGATTATGAGCGCGCGATCAATTACAGGGAAGCATTGCATGCCCATTATGGCGGGGTGCAGCGCCGGATGTCGGAGCGGCTGAAGCTCAGCCCTGGCACATTGTCGCGCTATATCGCGCTTTCCGAAATGCCCGCGACGATCGTTGCGGCCTTCGGGTCGCCTCGTGACCTGACGCTTCACTTTGCCAAGCCCCTCCTGCCTCTGATGGACGACAGGGAAAAGCTCGCGCGCATGGAACAAGCCGCAAGCACCATTTCGGAGGAACAAAGCCTCAAGCAGAGCTTTGAGGAGGCGGTCATTCCGGCAGGCGAGGTGGTTGCCCGTCTGCTGGAAGCAGCCAACGCCGTACAGGCCCGGCCTCGACGGCAAAAGCAGACGCTATGCACTTCTGCAGGGAAGGAATTTGGCATTGTCGAACGGGACAGGGCTACGGAACTTGTCGTCAAGATCGTGCCCACGGAAAGTTCGATTGAAGAGCTGATCGAAGGGCTCCGCGCCACGATAGAGCGTTCGCGGATCTGGAACAGGACACGGGCATGACTGCGCCGATTGCATCTTTTCCAAAAACCTTGTTTCAGAGATTTATCTCTTTAAAACAGCAACTTAAGCCGATGTTGCCTTCGGCAACATCTCGCCTTGCCGGAGGGCTTGGACGCTAGAGATGGCTGAATCGGCACCCTCTCTTGGTCGGCAAGTGCAACTCAGTTTCGAGATGTTTACGCCCCTGCCCGACTTCGGGGATATGTCGCTGCGTGATTATCAGGAGACAATGCAGCGTCCGTTTTTTTCGCTGGCCAAGAAGCGCGTCAAACCTATTCATTATCTCAGTCCCAATGGCCAGGTCAGCGTCCATGTGTCAGCCAACCCTCATTATGGGATGGCGACGATATGGGATGCTGACATCATGATATTCTTTGCGTCCTATCTTAACGAGCAGAGACAACGTTCCAACCAGCTCTCCCCCACCATCAGGGTTCACCCTGCGGACATTATGAAGCTCATTCGCAGAGACACCTCCGGACGGGCCTATGAACGTCTTCGAGATGCGCTTGACCGCCTGCAGGCCACGACAATCAAGACCAATATCTGCGCCAAGGGTAAGTCGCGGGAAGTTACGTTCTCATGGATCGACAGCTGGACCCAGTTGATTGATGAGCGACGTAACAAGGTACTTTGTATCGAAGTCACACTTGCAAAATGGTTCTTCGACGGGGTGCTTGACCAGAAATCCGTACTTTCGGTACATCCAGCCTATTTTGACCTCAAGGGGGGCATTGAACGCTGGCTTTATCGCGCGGCGCGAAAGCATGCAGGCGGCAACGGGCCGGACGGTTTCACTATCGGATTTGACACGTTGCTGCAAAAGAGCGGCAGCGAGCAGAGCGCCGCCAAGTTTAAGGCATCGCTCATGGCGATCGCGCGGGCAGACGCTTTGCCCGAGCTCCATATTGAAGTCCGTGATGAAAAATCGGCCAACCCAAAGCTCTGGATGGTGATGCGCAAGGACTGGGATGGCACGGGGAAGCCCCCCTCGCCTGCGCCTAACTCGTCAGCACAGACCCGGCCCAAGCGAGGACCGGTCTCATTCGTTCCGCCGCCGTCGGTTGATAAGGCCGATCTTGTGTCACCGGAGGAGATGGCTGCTCTTGTCGCAAGCACGGCGCAAGGGTTTCGCGTAGCAGATGCCCCCGGAAGAGCGCCTGCACGGACCCCACCGCGTCGGCAGGGTAACACGGCGAAGGATGTTATAGATCCGGAGACCTATGCGGCGATACGTCGTGATTTCCCCGGCTGGGATCTTGATGTCCTCATGGCGCGGTTCGACAGCTACATCGCCAAGAACCTCTCCGAACTTCCAGCCAACTATTCAAAGCGCTTCTATTTCTTCATGAAGAGCCATCATCAACGCAACAAGCACAATCTGCCGCGCGCCTGAGGCGGCATCCTAGCAAGCGTGAGCTACGACATGCCGGCGTTTCATGCGTTCGCTAAAGCCCTGATCCTGGCCAAGCCAGATCACCTGGAAACGCGCTGGCGCCCCTCTCCCCCAATATTGCGCCCCTCCCCTCCCCTTCCCGCTCACATCTGGTAGTCGCGAGCGACGAAGCCATTGCCACGAGTCCATCACTGAGACAGGCCCTATGCGGCGCGGCATTCGCACGCCCATCAAGCGGCCCGCCATCCGGATCCGGGAATCAACACACCGACAAGACATCTGATCGTGCTATCGCGGATATGAAAATCCGATGCCATCTTCTGCTCCGTGCATCCCGCTAAAGCTTGTTTTCCAGCCATTTTGTGCCCTCGGACAAAGGGTGACGGCCCGATGCCCGATAGCACGTTCCGGCCAGCAGAGCGCAGATGCATCTCAGGCAGAGCCCGATCCAGCCATCACGCCCCCGCAGCCCAGCAGAAACGAAGCCGTTCCAAGCGCTCCGAGCAGCGACTCCATCAGCCATCGCCGCTTTGAGAGAGAAAAACCCATGTGCCCCTATTCGGGCCGGGATCTAAGAAGAAAATAGTAGCGTTACGGTTGAATAGCTCTGACTTCCTTCCTTCTCCACAAGATCGATCTAGCATTGGCTCGAATGCCAAAAACGGCATATTCCCGTGTATTATCTGTCACTTAGGCAATATGTTGCCGAAGGCAACTTCGTGCTTACACCACCCATCCGTGCCCCTATTACCGCATCGAGGATGGTGCCTTCCGGCAAGTGCCTTAGTTACCGACCCATGATCCGCCGGTAGAACTGGCGCGATTCCCATCGCGGCTTTGTCTACCCTCCCTCTGTCGACAGCGATCCTGCCAAAGGCCGGCGCCAGTTCCTCATAATGTCGGAGTTGCAACGCAGCAGATAAGAAGCGGGATGCGGCTATGAATGGAACGGGGAAAGGGCAAGCAGACTGAGTCAGGGCGGCCCAAAGCCCAGGTTCAGCCGGCATGTCTCTCCAGATTATTACAGCGGATGAGGAATAAGGTTCAGGGCGTGACCAGCCGACCAAAACCAGCGCTGCTGGAGAATGCCAGGCGCCGGAGCGGGGAGGGGCTATACGGCCGCAGCTGAGTGTAAAGATCGCGCAGAGCCCACCTCCTAGCCCGCGCTATGCGGCGCCCCAGCATCTTTCCGCGCGGATCCGCTGCACCTGCGGAATTCCGAACTGGCGCCTGTCCATCCAGGTCCGGGGCGCCAGACACCCAAGGCCTAGGGGGATATTCCGTCATTTCAGCGGAATCTCGTGATCTTCCCGTTCGAGTCCTTGCAATGTCATAGTGCGACATGAGCGACGCCGGGCCCGGACAGTCACCTATCCTCGATAGCACGATGACGAAGTCTCGACCATATCTCCGCCGCATGCAGAACCGGCCGTGATAGCACGATAAAGGCGACCTCAACGCCCGATTCAGGACGAATTTCATGATGTCTCTCTCCAGCATTCGCTACGGTTTATGGAGATTTTCAAGCCTTTCATCGTGCTATCGCACCCCGCAAGTAGAAGCCGGAGAGGGGGTGCTCGTGCTATCAAGGATTCATCTTCGTGCTATCAGAGATCTCGTCCACGTGCGATCAGGGATGATCTATCGTGCTATCGCATCCCAGAGTTCAAGGCCGAATCGTGGAAGAAGCGCGAGTCGGAAGGTTCAAAACGACCTCTAACATCCTAACCTATTCCTAAATCTCTAACTTCCTGCGCCGAGGCGCCTGGATTTTGAATTTAGTTTAGGAAAAGAATGATCGATGCTTTGCGGTGCCTTGAACATATCAAGAACGGACTGGGCATACGAGCCTCAAGACGCCTTTCCGTTGCTCGCTCCTCATCTTGCTGACCAATCTAGACGTTCCCAGGCTCCCGGGCCTATCCGGAAAATCACCAAACTTTCTTTTGCACCAGATCTGCTACTACGAGATCGGCAGCTCGTAAGCCGTCAACAGGCGGCAGCGTTAATCGAATGTGGACTGCTGACCGGAATTGATGCGTACACCATCGTCCTGGAACTCGCCTGGACGGGCCACCCAAAGACCATGGGATGAGCATGCGAACCGCTGGGCCTCGGCAAAATGGTTCGAGATGCGCTGATCGCCGTGCCAAGCCGGACCGGGAACATGCGTCACTCTGGCCTTGCGGCAAGGCACAAGGAGATAGTCCTCAGGAGAACCCATCATAACCGACAATCTCGCTCGCGGAACCCCGATATGTCGCTAAGGCTTGGAAGCTACAGGGTAAACAGGCCATGCTCTCGATCGGAGGACGTCTCGTCAGGAGACTTATGCGGGGCATCTGGAAAGGATACAGTCAGGCGGGTTGCACAGAAAAACGGTTCGAAGGATCCCCCATTGTTGGCGAGACGCCGCGTTACGAGTTGACGCAGCAGTTTCGCGGCACCCGCCTTGGTGGCTGGCAAGGCGCGAGCAAGCTGCGCCGGGGTAAGGGATCCCAGAGCGTACAACATCATCCAGCTAGGATAGAGCCGGGAATTCGACCGTTGATCAGGAAATTCCTTGGCGAACAGTGCGCTGGCGCGCGGCATCAAGGCGATATCGCACAGAGTGTTATGAAGAGCGTCGAGGAGGCCCGCCTTTGCATCTTCACGTCGCACGGCAGGACCTCGATCCGCCCTGAAAAGGCGGCGCTGGACGACGCCGGGGAAGGGGAGGGGGATCTCACCCAGATGAAATAGGGGCGCTTGGGCGGTAGCGACGAGGTTGATCGCCCAGCATGGACTGTGCGCCGTGGCGGACAGGGAATCCTCGCCAATATCGCGCGAATAGCGGAAGCTGTCGATCAGTGCGAGCAGCCGTTCGAGCGGCTCGCCCGGAAGGCTGGCATGGACAAGGGTTTCAAGAACCCCGTCGAGTTCAGACAGGCTCGACGCGATGATCCGCTGGGCCTCGGCCCGCTCGCCCGGCAAAGCGCGGATCGCCAATGTCCGGATCGTGCGGATTGCCTGGGCAAGCGGGGTCGCGCACGAGGGTAACGCATGCTCGATCAGGGTCAGAAAGGCATCGCGCTCTGCGGTGCATTCCGCGCCAATCAAGACTTTTCCGCGATT
>NZ_LBIC01000019.1 GCF_001005725.1 Sphingobium chungbukense | reverse complement strand
TGCGCGGAACTCTCCAGCGCCATGCTGGGGGCTGAGCTGGGATTGCCGGTCACGCATCTCGACAGCCACGCAAGCTATATCGAGCATTGGCTCAAGCTTCTGAAGGATGATGAGCGCGCCATCCTGACCGCTGCGGCCAAGGCCGAAGAGGCTGCGAGCCTGCTGCTGAAGCTCGGCGGGAAGATCATCCCCGAGCAGTTTGACGACGCGTCCGACGACGCTGCGCTTGCGGCCTGAGGGAGGATGTCATGGGCCGATCGGTCAGCTATCCCAGCGGTGCAATTGTCGCGTTCAGTGTGCTCGATGTCGAAAACGACGGCGACTGGGAATTCGAGTATGAATGGCTGCGCGAGGACTTGCGCGAGCGGGCCGCCAATGCTTTCCCGTCCCTGATCCCGCATGACGGCTGGCGCGGCCGGGAAGACCGGATCCTCATGCGTAATGCCTATGCGGATTTCGGCGTATCGGTCTACGGCGGGCTGGTGGCCGTCTGGATCGCCGAACGCGATGACGGGGCCTATTGGGACGCCGATTGGCGCACGGCCCGTTCACCCCGCGCACAGCGCTGGCTGTCCCAGATCGCATCCCGCTTCGATGCCTTGTTCGGCGACTATGATTGCCTCGGGCATATGTCGAACGGCGAGGGGGTTTACACCAAGCGCGCAGCTTGAGCTCCGCGAGTTGGTCAGGCGCAGCGCTTTGGGTTGCCACCCCTGACTGAACTTTGCCGGCCGCTCATGGTCTGTCGCCATGCGAGAGAGGCCCTGGGCCAGCCGCCAGTCTTGCGCAACCCGGCTTGGGCGGGCCCGTGTTGGCCTTGCCCCTTCGGGCTCAAGGCCTGCCCGCGCCAGCCCGCCAAGCCGGGTTTCCCCTGACGGGTGCGCAATCCTGCCTGACTGCTGGCCCTGACGGGCTCTCGCTGGCGCAGCCATGAACGGGTGCGTCGGCCTCACGTCAGTCAGGAGGAAATTCCATGCACACGTCATTTGCCGACCAACTCGCCGGGCTCGATCTCGCCGGCTTCTCCGTCGGTCCTGCTCCCCTATCGACAAGCGATTTCCCAGTCCGGGAGGCGGTCGTCCAAACCCTCGAAGCGGTCTGGTCCGATCTTTTCGCCATGGTGTCCGGGACCGCTCTTGAAGCCGACGCCGAGGATCTTGGCTGGGCCTTCGTCAACATCTTTCACCGCTCGGCGGAACGCAAATCGACTGCCCTTGACCGGGCGACCGACGAGGTCCGCGCGCTGATTGCTACGGCCGATGGATCCGAGGTCCACACCCATGACCTTGAGACCCAGGTTGAGCGGGCGCAATGCGCAGAAAGCGCGATGCTGGCACTCGAAGAGATGCGCGAAGTCGCAGCAGGCCTATACCTCAACGAGTTCGGTTCCTCCTGGAAGCCAGTCTCCAGTTCTCGCTTCAATCACAGTGCAATGCTGACCTCGGCGCTCGTCGAAGGTCGCGACTTCCTGCGCGCCCGCGCCGAGGCCAAACGCCGTGCGGCCGTGCCCGAAGGAACCCCGGTCGTGTTCGCCGGAGGGCGCACCCGTCATGCTACTGAAGACGATGCGCTGACCTTCGGCAACAATGTCTGGGCCACGCTCGACAAGGTCCGCGACCGCGTGCCGGATATGGTCTTGATCCATGGCGGCGACACCAAGGGCGTCGACCGTCTGGCTTCGAGCTGGGCTGAACGGCGCGGCATCCCGCAGGTGACATTCTCGCTGGATATGCGCCTGGGCGCCCGTGCCGGCTTCAAGCGCAACGAGCGGATGCTTTCCCTCGATCCGCGCTACGTCATTGCGTTCCCGGGTAATGGCGTACTCGAACGCCTGGTGATCGAGGCCAAGGCTCGGCGGATCACCGTTGTCGATCGCCGCGGGCCCCTCGGTACCAATCCGAAGAACACTTCGGCCAGGACCGACTAGGGCCCTGACGGTCTTCGCGCCAGCGCCGGATCGGCGCTGGCGTCGCCCATCAGAGGAAAGGCGTGCGCCTGTCGGTTGGAGCCAGCAAATGGTCGTTGGCTCGTTTCTACAGGAGGTATTCCATGATCGATATCGAGGCCGTGATGGCCGACTTTGCCGTTCTTCAGGCCCAGCGGCAGGCCCAGGTGGTCGCAGAGATTCAGCAGCTCAAGACCGTCATTCTCCCGCGCTTGCAGGAAGCCGGAATCGCCCGCGTCGAGATCCGCTTTGACGGCTGCGGCGACAGCGGTGCTGTTGAGGAATGCGCGTGCCTCGATGCCGCTGGTGCCGCGATCGCGTGCCCCGATGTCACCATTCTGGAAGACGAAGCAGGCAACTCGGATGGTGACGGTTCCGCGGAGCTGCACTCACTCGGCCAAGCTCTCGAGCAGCTGACCTATCTGGCGCTCGAACGTCACCATCCTGGCTGGGAGATCAACGACGGTGCCTGCGGCGAACTGGTGATCGATGTGGCTGAAGCGACCTTCGTGCTCGACTGCAGTCTGCGCTTCACCGCGACCGATGATCACAGGACCGAGCTCTAGGAGACCTGGCATGGCACATTGCTACTACCACGCCCTCTCGTCGGTCCGAAAATGGGGCGGCACGGTCGATGACTATCTCCCGCTGCACCAGTGGTTCGACCAGTCGAAGGCTATTCTCGCAGACCCCCGTCATCGCGCGCTGCGGCACCATGCCGAGGGAATATTCATGCTCGAAACACTCTTCGGCGAGACTCTCGTCAATGCCGATGGCCGGGTCGTTCCGGTGCGTCTGGTCGGCGAACAGCACGTACGCGAAGACCTGGGCTCGATCCCCTCCTTTGCGGACTGGGCGCGCTTGATCACGCCGCAGTCTTGGATGCTTCGAGGCAACCCTCTGGACGGCGCTGAAGGGGTGACGATCGATATGCCTCTCCCCGGCGAAGCAGTTTCGTCCAGGAATGAGCCACCGGTTGGAGGAGCGGTCAGTACGATGATCTAGGAAGGGGTTCTCCGGTGGAAGGTGGGGAGGGAATGATCCGGCCAAGACCGGAGGGAAACGAGGCAGGGCAAACCTGTTCAAGGCATCCAGCTCCACCCGGCTTCGATGCAAACCTGTCCCTGAATCACCCCCCGTCGAGACGCGCAACCCGGATCAGGTCCGGCCGAGTTGCCGGGCTGTGCCCGGCTGCCCGCACCACCCGAACCAGTTCCGGGTTCCCCTTCGGTGCGCTTCGCCGCGGGGTGCTTCTGCTCGGGTTTGCAGCCGGGATGGACCCGGAATGCTCGATCAGGAGAAAGCCCATGACCAATCTCGTTATCCTCGTTGGCCGCATCGCTCGCGACCCCGAGACCCGCACCACCCAGGGTGGAACTAGCATCACCTCGATCTCGGTCGTGACCGACCGTCCCGCCCGCAAGGATGGCAAGACCTACAAGGACGAAAACGGCTACACCGCCAAGGACAGCGAATTCCACCGGATCACCTGCTTCAACGGCCTGGGCCAGAACGTCGCCAAGTACTGCACCAAGGGCCAGCTCGTGACGGTCGAAGGGCGCATCCACTACACCCAGTGGGAAGATCAGAGCGGCACCAAGCGCTACGGCTGCGAGATCATCGCCGACAAGGTCGACTTCCTCACCAAGGGCCGTTCGGGCAGCAACGAGGGAGCCCCCGACATCGACGAGGACTGAATGTCCTCACCCTGCGACAAGGCCCCGGTGGCAGACGCCATCGGGGCCTTTTCCTTTGTACGCCGGCGATGCGGCGGCGCGGGGCATCGAACCCCTTGCCGCCGCGGGGTGGGCTTTACGCGGGAGCAATCCGCTTCAGCGTTTCCTCGATTCCGAGTGCCATTGCTCCTCGCACGATCTGACGCAGTTGCGCTGGTTCGATCGTCTCGGCGCCGCACTCGATCAGCAGCTTTCCGAGTTCGGTCGCTGCCTCTTCGCGGAGACGAGCCTCCTCGTTCTCGAGTTGAGCACGCTGTTCACGCAGCTTCCTCAGCGCATCGCGTGCAGTAGGTTTGGACCTGGCCATAGTGCTTCCTTCTTGCAGGCCGTTGGTCCCCTCCGCTCCCGATCTTGGCACTGCGGGGGCATGTAGGAAAATGGTTTGTGGGGCAGGCGTCTCGCTTCTGCGCAGGCGTTGGAGAGGTCTCTCTCGCAGAAAGACCAAGTCTGATGCGGGCTTTGGGGCTGCGTCAAGGACGACGGGGCCCCACCATTTTTACCGGGCAAGCCCGGCAAAAATCGTTGCCCCCATCGCCGCTTCGCGGCCGCTGACGCGGTCCCTGACCCAGCCCGTCACCCACATCCTTCGCAGCTTCTGATGCGACGCATCGAACATCAGGAGGAAAGATCATGTACGCTTCACTCAACATTGCCGCTGCTGGTCCCGCCGCCGATCAGGCAGCCTTCATTGCAGCCTTGGATCAGGCCCATGCCCGGTCCTTTCACAGCTACTTCACGCAGTACGTCCTGACCGATGACGATGCAGGCTATATCGCGGTCGATGAAGGCGACTACGGCGCGTTGCCCAAGGCCATGCTGGACCGGGTCATCGACACCGTGCCGGGCCGTCTCAGCGATGAATTCTGACCCGCCGGTTTGGGAGGAGGTCCGTCAGGGCTTCCTCCTTTCTTTTTGCTCGTAGACGGTTTCGGCATCCCTCGGCCGGTACGGGGAGGCGGGTTACCAGCGTCAGTCGGGGGTATCGGGACGGTCGAGATCGGTGAGCCGCTCCGGCATATCCAGGACCATCAATGCCGCAGCTTCGATGGCCTCCGCCTGTGTCGGGAAAGCCTCGGAAGAACTGATCGACACCCCGTTCGGGTAAGTGACTGTCGCCTGGAAGCCGTTGCCCTTCGGTGTCGCACTCAATGTGACCTGGCCCATGCGGCGCCTCCTTTCTGCCCGGAATACTGGCTGCATAATAGGCGTCGATCTCGTCTGTGCCTATCGCGATCCGCGGATCGGCTACTTGCCGAGGACCCTGGGAATGGGGATCGCAAAACGCATCATCCTTTACAGGATCAATAGCTGGTTCCTCTCCTCGCAGCTGGGTGAGGATCAGCGTGCAATAGGCACCCCCTTCGTGGGGTGATCGGCGTGCAAAAAGGACCCCTTCATCCCGGGGATTTAGTCGGCCGACTGGTTTTGATCAGTTGGCGAGAACGGGATGTTGATCGTGGAGACAGTGGTTCGGATTCGGCGTGAGCATGCAGCGGGTAAGGCGATCAAGGCGATCGCTCGTGACCTTCGTTTGTCGCGGAAGGTCGTCCGCAAAGCGATCCGGTCGCCGGAGGCGGCGTTCAACTATCAGCGCAAAGTCCAGCCGCTGCCGCGGATCGGTCCTTATCAGGATCGTCTCGATGCGCTGCTTGAGGAGAACGAAGGTCGCGGCCGCCGCGATCGGCTACGGATGACGCGTATCCATGACCTGCTGGTGCGCGAGGGGTTCGATGGATCCTATGATGCGGTGCGCCGCTATGCGGCGCGCTGGCGTGCTGCGCGGCGGAAGGATGCTGGCGAAGGCGCACCGGCGTTCATCCCGATGACCTTCCAGCCGGGTGAGGCCTACCAGTTCGACTGGAGCCACGAGGATGTGGAGATCGCCGGCAAGCCGATGCGGGTGAAGGTGGCGCATATGCGTCTCTGCGACTCGCGCGCACCCTATGTCCGGGCCTATCCGCGCGAGGGCCAGGAGATGCTGTTCGATGCCCATGCCCGGGCGTTCGCGTTCTTCGGCGGTGTGCCGCGACGCGGTATCTACGATAATATGAAGACGGCGGTGACGGCCGTGTTCACCGGCAAGGAGCGTGTGTTCAACCGCCGCTTCCTGATCATGACCGATCATTACATGGTCGAGCCGACCGCCTGCTCGCCGGCGGCGGGATGGGAGAAGGGCCAGGTCGAGCAGCAGGTCCAGACAATCCGAGGCCGCTTCTTCCAGCCGCGGCTCCGGTTCGCCAGCCTGGCCGAGCTCAACGGGTGGCTGGAGGCCGAGTGCCGGCGCTGGGCCGAGCATCATGCCCATCCCGAACGCGGGGATATTACCGTCGCCGAGGCGCTGGATATGGAGCGACCGGCCCTGCAGCCGATCCTGGCACCGTTCGACGGCTTCCATGAGAGCGAGCATGCCGTCACCGGCACCTGCCTCATCAGCTTCGATCGCAACCGCTACTCGGTCATGTCGACGGCCGCACGCCGGACCGTTCAGGTGCGCTCCTATGCCGATCGCATCGTCATACGCTGCGGCGATGCGATCGTCGGGGAGCATGAGCGCCACTTCGGTCGGAACCGCACGATATACGATCCCTGGCATTATCTGCCGGTCCTCGCGCACAAGCCCGGCGCGCTGCGTAACGGCGCACCGTTCCAGGACTGGGATCTGCCGCCCGCCCTGCACCGATTACGGCGAAGGCTCGGCACCGGGGACGAGGCCGATCGCAGGTTCGTGCGGGTCCTCTCGGCGGTGCTCACCGATGGCCTGGAGCCGGTAGAGGCTGCCGTGCGCGAAGCGTTGGCGAACGGAACGGCCAGCGACGAGCTGATCCTCAACATCCTCTCCCGGCGCCGCGAGCCGGCGACACCCCACAGCATCGTCACTTCGGAAGACCGGATGCTGCAGCATCCTCCGCTCGCCGACTGTGCCCGCTATGATCTGCTGCGAGGCTATGATGCAGCGGCATGATATGATCGACACGATGCGCGGCCTCGGACTCAAGGGCATGGCGGCGGCGTTCGACGAGGCGGTCACCACCGGCCTCCAGCGCAAGCGCACCACCATGGAGATACTGACCGACCTGCTCCGTGCTGAGGCGACCCACCGGGATGCAGCCTCCATCCGCTATCGGATGACGGCTGCGAGGCTGCCCGTGGTGAAGGACCTGGAGCGGTTCAGCTTCGAGGGCACACCGATCAATGAGGAGATGATCCGCTCCCTTCACGATGGCTCCTTCCTCCCGCCTCGCCGCAATATCGTGCTGGTCGGCGGCACGGGGACAGGCAAGACCCACCTCGCCATCGCGATCACCGCCAATGTCGTGCGAAGGGGCGCTCGCGCCCGCTACTTCAACACCGTCGATCTGGTGACACGCCTCGAAGAGGAGACCCGGATCGGCAAAGGCGGGACCCTGGCGGCGCAGCTGTCGCGGCTCGACCTGATCGTTCTCGACGAGCTCGGTTATCTGCCGTTCGCCCGCTCGGGAGGGCAGTTGCTGTTCCACCTCATCAGCAAGCTTTATGAGCGGACCAGCGTCATCATCACCACGAACCTCGCCTTCGGCGAATGGCCGACCGTGTTCGGCGATCCCAAGATGACCACGGCGCTGCTCGACCGCGTCACCCACCACTGCGATATCGTCGAGACGGGCAACGACAGCTGGCGCTTCAAAAACCGCAGCTGACAGCCACCTTCGGCGCCTTCAAAAATCTATCTTGCGCTGCGCGCGCCTCCGGTCGGGCTACGCCCGCCCTCCGCCGCACGCAGCGCAAGGCCATCTTCAACAAACCAGCATCATATTATCTGAAAAGGGGTCCCTCTTCGACGCCGATCGGGGGTCCCTTTTGAACGCCGTTTGACAGCTGAAGCGGCGGCATTCTTGGATGCACACCGGGATATGCGCGAAGCCTCAGGTTTCTATGGCCAGAGTGCCAACGTTTTCCTTGGGTGGCTCGAGAACAAGGTCGGCTTGAAGGGTGAGGATCTCCGTCCGAATCCCGCTGGCGCGGAGGCCGATGGCATCGAGATTGTAACCTGGCACGCCTCGAAGGGGCGGGAGTGGCCGGTCGTGGTCGTTTGCGGCCTCGATCACAAACTCGACCCGCGTGCCGGCACATTCAGCACAAAGTTTCCAGATTTCGACGATCTCGATCAAGTGATCGAACAGGCGACACTTGCCTACGCGACTGCGCTGGCTTAAGCGCAGTTTGACAATCTACAGGCTGGCATTTGGGCAGCCGAGGCAGGATGATTTGTTGGCCTAGGCCGGTGTTGCCGGGCTTGGCCTTCCGCAGCTTGTCGAAGCTCTTTTGGACCAAGGGATGCGAGAGCAGTTCTCCGGAAAGGTCGAGCTCGGACGCCTTTACGCGGGCCTGTTCTCGGGCCGACGCTAAGCTGTCTGGTTCTTGCCGAACTTCACCGCTCGCGATGATTACCGTGAGGGCGACCCCAACTTTGGCCTTCGGAAGCGGGATACGCTTCACATTTTGGCCGGCGGCATGCTTCGCCCACCAGCCGAGCGGCGGGTTAGGGATATCAGCTTCCTGCAGATCTTGTGAAGCGCAACGTCTGACAGTCGGAAGTCCTTCGCTAGAGCGGTTTCCACACGAACTGAATCGACAGGGATTCCCTTTGCGGCGGCGTTGTGATTCAGACTTCCTGCTGGTGGCAGGAGGGCAGCATGGATGGCACGAACGCTTTCACAGGATCTTCGGGACCGGGTTGTCGCAGCGATTGATGGCGGGCTGAGCTGCCGGGCGGCAGCGGCCCGTTTCGGGGTCAGCGTGTCGAGCGCGATCCGCTGGCGGCGACGTGCGCTGGAGCATGGTCAGGCTGTGGCCAAGCCCCGCGGTGGCGACAGGCATTCGGGCAAGATCGAAGCCCACGGCGGCTTCATCCGGGAGCTGATCGCCGCGCAGGGAGACATGACCCTGGTCGAGGTTCAGGCCCGGCTGATTGAGCGCGGCGCCCCGGTCGGGATCGGCACAGTGCATCGCTTCTTCGTGCGTCACGGGATCACGCGCAAAAAACGTATGGCCCGCCCCGTCTGCAAGGGGGATTTTGAAGTGTTCTGATCAGTCTGCGTCAACGTATGCGGTCTCATGGGTGACCCCATGGCCAAGATGGACATCCGCACGTCTGGAGCCACAAAAAAGACGCCGGCAACGAGTGCCATTTTTTTGGCCGGGCTTTCCAGACGCCGATCGACTGCCAGGCCATCTTCACGATCCTTCCTGCAAACATCGTTGGCCTATGCACGAAGATGCGTGCGGCCGATCCGGTTATGCCGCGACTGGGTAGCCGCGTTCGAACGTCGCGTCCTTGCGCAAGGCCGCCCATGCGATCCGCGCCAGCTTGTTGGCCAGCGCGACGACGATAGCATTGCGGTGGACTCCTCGCTCGATCATTCCTGTCAACCAGCGCCCCAACGGGGTCTCGCTTTGCGCCAGCGACGGCAATGCTGCTCGGGCACCGTGGATGAGCAAGGTGCGCAAGTAGGTGTTGCCTCGCTTGGAGATGCCGAGCAGCCGCGGCTTGCCGCCGGTAGTATGCTGACGGGGCACCAGACCGAGCCAGGCACCCAGGTCTCGAGCTTTGGCAAAGCTGCTGGCATCGCCCACGGCTGCAATCAGGGCAGTTGCGTTCAGCACCCCGACGCCGGGGATGGATGTGAGCCGCCGGGCAGCCGCGTCATTGCGCGCCAGCTCGACAAACTCGCCGTTCAGCGTTTCCACCCTGGTATCGAGTTCGCGCCATTCGGCACGCAGTTCGGCCACCAACTGGCGCAGACGCGGTGACAAGGTCGTATCCTCATCGGCCAGCAGGGCATCGATGCCGAGTTCCAGCTTGCGCCGCCCAACCGGGAAAATGGTCCCGCGCTCCAGCAGGATCGCCCGCAACTGGTTGGTCAGGCTCCTGCGCTCAGCCACCAGGCGCGAGCGAACCCGGTGGAGCGTCTGGATGTCCAACTGCTCCTGGGTCTTGAGTTCGACGAAGCGCATCGTTGGACGCGAGGCGGCCTCGGCGATCCCCTCGGCGTCGCGGTCATCGTTCTTCTGTGCTTTGACATACGGCCGTACGTACTCCGGCGACATCAGCCGGATCTCATGTCCGTGCGCGGCGAACAGGCGCCCCAGATAATGGGCACCGCAACATGCCTCCATCGCGACCACGCACACAGGAAGCTTGGCAACGTAGTCGACCAGCGTCTGGCGGCGCATCGACCTGCGTACGACGACAGCTCCCGCCGCATCCACGCCCACCACACTGCAGGCATTCTTGCCCAAATCAACGCCAAGGATCACAATAGACATCGGTCCGCTCCTTTCCTCTTCAAGCACCAGCATCATATCCGATGCCGGGGAAAAGGGGCGGGCCATCCCATAAAGACCGGGCACGCGATCGAGCAGGACCGTCCCGACGTCCTGAGGCAACGCCGGCATTGGTTCGATGGCCAGATCGATCTCGAACCCGAACGCCTCGTCTTTATCGACGAAACCTGGACCGCCACGAACATGACGCGCAGTCACGGCCGCTGCCCGAAAGGCGAGCGGTTGCGGATGGGTTTCCCGCACGGCCATCGCAAGACCACCACGCTCGTTGCTGGCCTGCGCATGACCGGCATGGTGGCGCCGATGGTGTTGGACGGACCGATCAACGGCGACTGGTTCGAAGCCTATGTCGCGCAGGTCCTGGTGCCCGAGCTGCGCCCCGGCGACGTTGTCATCATGGACAACCTCTCGAGCCACAATCGGGCCGCCGTGAAGGAAAGGATCGAAGCAGTCGGTGCAAGCCTGCGCTTCCTCCCGCCATACAGCCCGGACTTCAATCCGATCGAAAAGGCCTTCTCTCGACTCAAGGCCATGCTCCGTAAGGCGGGCGAGCGAACCGTCAGCGGGTTGTGGGACCTGATCGGCAAGCTCGTCGACATCTTCCAGCCCGACGAATGCGCCAACTACTTCAAATCCTGCGGCTATGAACCAGAATGAATGGAAACCGCTCTAAGTGCGTCAGAGGTTTCGTCCAGACCAGGTCGTAGAACTCTTCGCGGGTGAACCTTTGGCTCATCTCGGCAGGACTCCAGACTTCCATTCAGGATTGTGCGGCATAGGGCAGGAGGGTGCCTACCCACGAAGAATGCTCCTACGACACCCCATCCTGAAAAGCCCGCAGATTGCAGATGGACCAAACGAAATGGTCCCGTCGCACAGTCAGGGCAGCCCGCCGCAAAGATCCCTTTTTGGGGGTATCGATGGGGGTATTCTGCGCGATTATTGCAAGGAAATCGATGCACAGCAGATAGTTATGAGCTGGCAAAAGATCCCTCCTCCGCTACCACTTCAACAGTCCTCTTTATCGGCGGTCTGCGGATTTTCCGCTTGCATTCGTTCGTCCCTATTGCACTAATGTTGCAATGCACAACTAGCCATTCTGGCTGAGGGAGGATCGACGCTTTGCCCTTCCATGAAATGTTTGAGCCGGATGGTTCGATACGCCCCTGCTACGCGGAAGTGCAGAATTGGGTGGAGCGGACGGGCATTGCCGGGCTCAATCGTCGAATGGATGAGGCGGAGGCGATTTTCCGGCGGATCGGCATCACTTTCGCGGTCTATGGCGAAGGGGGCGATCCGGAACGGCTGATCCCGTTCGACCTGCTGCCCCGCATCTTCACCGGCCAGGAATGGCGGGTGCTGGATAGGGGCATCCGCCAGCGGGCGCGGGCCCTGAACGCCTTCCTCCACGACGTCTATCATCGGGGCGAGATCGTGAAGGCGGGGATCATGCCTGCCGACATCATCTACCGGAACAGCGCCTATCTGGCGGAGATGGCCGACTTCACCCCGCCCGGGAAGGTGTACAGCCATATCGTCGGCATCGACATCGTGCGCACCGGCCCGACCCGGTTCGAGGTGCTGGAGGATAATTGCCGCACGCCGTCGGGCGTCTCCTACATGCTCGAAAACCGTGAGATCATGACGCGCATGTTCCCCGAACTGTTCGCGCAGGGGATAGTGGCGCCGGTCGACGATTATCCGGCGGAACTGCTGAAAAGCCTGAAGGAAGTCGCGCCCCCGGCGTGCAAGGGCGATCCGGTGGTGGTGGTGCTGACGCCGGGCTCGCTCAACAGCGCTTATTATGAACACAGCTTCCTCGCCGACCTGATGGGCGTGGAACTGGTCGAACCGGCGGACCTGTTCGTGGACAATGACCGGGTGTGGATGAAGACCACGCTGGGGCCCAAGGCGGTCGACGTCATCTATCGCCGCATCGACGACGAATATATCGATCCGCTGGTGTTCCGGCCCGACAGCCTGCTGGGCGTGCCGGGCATCTTCAACGTCTATCGCAACGGCGGCGTGACGCTGGCCTCCGCGCCGGGATCGGGGATCGCGGACGACAAGGCCGTGTATATCTATGTGCCGGAAATGATCCGCTTCTATCTGGGCGAGCAGCCGATCCTGGACAATATCCAGACCTGGCAATGCGGGAAGCCAGACGAATGCGCCTATGTGCTGGAGAATCTGCACGATCTGGTGGCCAAGGAAGTCCATGGATCGGGCGGCTACGGCATGCTGATCGGGCCGAAGTCGACCAAGGACGAGATCGCTGCCTATGCCGATCGGATCAGGGCCAATCCTGCCGAATTCATCGCCCAGCCGACGCTGGACCTGTCGACCGTGCCCACGCTGGGTCCGGCGGCTGTGGTGGGGCGGCATGCGGATTTCCGTCCCTATTGCCTGGTGGGCAAGCAGATCAGGCTGGTGCCGGGCGGGCTGACGCGGGTGGCGCTGACCGAAGGATCGCTGGTGGTGAACTCCAGCCAGGGGGGCGGGGTGAAGGATACGTGGGTGTTGCAGGATTGATGATGGTGGACCTGTCCCTTTTCTTTCTCCGTCATCCCAGCGAAAGCTGGGATCTCGTGCGGCTATGCTGTGCCTTCTCGCCTGAGATCCCAGCTTTCGCTGGGATGACGCAGGTGCCTTCATGCTGAGCCGGACCGCCGAAAATCTCTTCTGGATGGCCCGCTACATGGAGCGTGCCGAGGCCACCGCCCGCCTGCTGACCATGGGCCAGCGCATGGCGATCCTGCCCGGCGCACATCATCGCGACGAGTGGCGCTCCGTGGTGCGGGCCACGGGCGCGCTCAACCATTTCCCCGAAGGCGCGCAGGTGACGGAGAGCGACGCCATCGCCTTCCTGATGCTGGATCTGGACAATCCGTCCTCCATCCGCTCCTGCCTGCTGAAAGCCCGCGCCAACGCGAAGTCCGCCCGCACCATGCTGACGCAGGACATGTGGGAAGCGCTGAACGAAGGCTGGCGCAAGCTCGACAGCTATGATGTGGCCGAAGCGCGGCAGCAGCTTCCAGCGCTGATCGACTGGGTGAAGACGCGGGTGATGACCTTTCGCGGCGCCGCCCATTCGGGACAGCTCCGCAATGAGGGGCATGATTTCCTGCGCACCGGGTCGGCGCTGGAGCGGGCGCAGATGACGCTGCGCCTGCTGGACGTCAAATATTATGTGCTGTTGCCGGAGACCGAGGTGGTGGGCGGCAATCGCGACCATTATCAGTGGACGTCGGTGCTCTATGCGCTGTCGGGCGCGCGCGCCTTCCACCATATCTATGGCGGCACCTACACGCCCTGGCAGATCACCGACTTTCTCGTGCTGAACCGGTTGTTCCCGCGCAGCATCGCCTATTGCTACGACCAGCTTGCCTATCGGCTGAACCGGCTGGCGGGATGGCACAATGCGCGCGCCGCCTGCCATGAAACGGTGCGGGAGATGGTGGCGGATCTGGAGAAGCTGGACAGCGGCGAGATTTTCCGGGCCGGCCTGCACGAGACGGTGCAGAACGGCCTGACGCGCACCAACCGGCTGGGCGTGGAGATCGCCCAGGCCTATCATTTCGGCTGAGCGGGGAAGGGGGCTTCCATGAAACTGCTCGTCCGCCATCAGACGGTCTACCGATATGAGGCCGCGGCCGGACGCGTGGCGATGCGGCTGAAGCTGATGCCCGTCGACACGCCGGCCCAGAAGGTGCTGGACTGGCAGGTCAGCGTGAATGACGAGCCGCTGACCGGCTTCCGTCCCAACAGCTATGGCGAGATGGAGGCGATATGGGTTCGCCATGACCGGACGGACAATGCCGTGATCGTTGCCGAAGGGCTGGTCGAGACGCGGGAAAGCCACGGCGTTCTGGGCTGGCTGGGTAGCCGAGTCGATCCGCGCTATTTCCTGCGGGATACGCGGCTGACGAGTGCGTCCGAAGGGATCAGGGCGATGGCGCTCGACTTGCCCGATGAGGATGGCCCGCTGGCGCGGCTCCACGCCCTGTCGGCGGCGGTGAGCGATGCGGTCGCCTATCGCAGCGGCGTCACGACAGCGAACACCACGGCGGCGGAGGCTTTCGCGCTGGGGGCGGGGGTCTGTCAGGACCATGCGCAGGTCTTCATCGCCGGCGCGCGGGTCCTGGGAATTCCGGCCCGCTATGTGTCGGGCTATCTGCTGGCGGACGAGGGCGACGTGCTGCACGAAACCCATGGCTGGGCGGAGGCGTTGGTGCCCGAACTGGGCTGGGTCGGGTTCGATCCGTCCAACCGGGTCTGCGTGACGGAGCGCTATCTGCGGATCGCCTGCGGGCTGGACGCGGATGAGGCTGCGCCGATTCGGGGTTCGGTGACGGTCGCGGGCGATATCTGGATTGACGCGGACGTCCGGATCGCGCAGGCGGAGGATGGGGTGGAGGAGCGGCAGCTGCAACGGCAGCAACAACAAAGCACGCAGGCCACCGCGCAGGGTTGAACGACGATAGGAGCCCTTGGGCCCATGACTTATTGTGTGGCGGTGCGCGTCGACCAGGGACTGGTCATGCTGTCCGACACCCGCACCAATGCGGGAATGGACAATATTGCGCGCTTCCGGAAAAGCTTCACCTACAGCGTGCCGGGCGAACGCGCGATCACCATGATGTGTTCGGGCAATCTGTCGATCACCCAGGGGGTGAAGGCGATGCTGGGCCGCGCGATCAAGGACGCGGCACTTGATCCTGAGATCGAAACCATTCTCAATTGCCCGACCATGCACCGCGTCGCGCAGATTGTGGGCGAGGCGATGTGCACCATGCAGGGGCGCTATCGCAGCACGATCGAGATGCAGGGATCGGGGGCGGATGCCTCGATCCTGATCGCCGGCCAGCGCAAGGGGGGGAAGCCGCGGCTCTACCTCATCTATTCGGCTGGCAATTTCATCGAGGCGACGGAGGACACGCCCTTCTTCCAGATCGGCGAGCATAAATATGGCAAGCCCATCCTGGACCGCATCATCAAGCGCGGAACCAGCCTGGAGGATGCGACGAAGGCGGTGCTGGTATCGATGGATTCGACGCTGCGGTCCAACCTGTCGGTCGGCATGCCGCTGGATCTGACGGTGATCGAGCGGGACGCGTTCGACTTCCGCGTCCGCACGCGGATCGAGGCGGACAATGAGGAATTCCAGCTTCTCTCGCATAGCTGGTCGGCGGCGCTGCGGAAGGGGTTCGAAGACCTCCCCAACGTGATCGATTAAGTTCCTCCCTCACCTGCCTACCCAACACTAATCGTCATCCCAGCGCAGGCTGGGATCTCGTGCGGCTATGCTGTGCCCTCTCGCCTGAGATCCCAGCCTACGCTGGGATGACGACAGCGGGGGGAAGGGGAGACAAAGAGGCTCAGCTTCTCCCCCTTCAAGCAAATCCATCGCTTGCGCGTCCGCTGGCTTGGCCTATCTCATCCCGACACACGAATCGCAGCCGGAAAGACGTCCATGACCGCAACCCATTCGACCCGCATGCTGATCCTCGGTTCCGGCCCGGCCGGCCTGTCCGCCGCCATTTACGGCGCGCGCGCGGGCCTGGCGCCGATCGTGGTGCAGGGCATGCAGCCGGGCGGGCAGCTTACCATCACCACCGACGTCGAAAATTATCCCGGCTTCCGCGACGTCATCCAGGGCCCTTGGCTGATGGAGCAGATGCAGGCGCAGGCCGAGCATGTCGGCGCGCAGATGATGTACGACCAGATCGTCGACGTCGACCTCAGCGAACGCCCCTTCCGCCTGAAGGGTGACAGCGGCACGCTCTATTATGCCGACAGCCTGGTGATCGCGACCGGCGCGCAGGCCAAGTGGCTGGGCGCGGAAGGCGAGCAGCTTTTGCAGGGCAAGGGCGTATCGGCCTGCGCGACCTGCGACGGCTTCTTCTATCGCGGCAAGAAGGTGGTGGTGATCGGCGGTGGCAACACCGCGGTCGAGGAAGCGCTCTACCTCACCAATCACAGTCATGATGTCACGCTGATCCACCGCCGCGATTCGCTGCGGGCGGAGAAGATTCTCCAGCAGCGCCTGTTCGCGCATCCCAACATCAAAGTGCTGTGGAACCAGGCGGTCGAGCGCTTCGTCGGCGGCGGCAATCCGGAAGGGCTGGTGGGCGTCGACCTTATCGACACGGTTACGGGTCACAAATCGCATATCGAGACGGACGGCGCTTTCGTTGCCATCGGCCATCAGCCCGCGACCGAGCTGTTCGTCGACAAGCTGCCGATGGACGAGGGCTATCTGCTGGTCGAGAAGGGCACGACGAAGACCGCTGTGCCGGGCGTGTTCGCGGCGGGTGACGTCAGCGACAAGGTCTATCGTCAGGCGGTGACGGCGGCCGGCATGGGCTGCATGGCGGCGCTGGATGTCGAGAAATTCCTGGCCGAAGCGGACTTCGAGGCGGTCGCGGCGGAATGAAGCGGCTCGGCGGGTGGCTATGAATGGCCACTTCCCGCCATCAAGAACCCCGTGCTCCTGCGAAGGCAGGAGCCCAGTCCTGTCCATCTTGGGTCATCGCACCGCCTGAACTGGACTCCTGCCTTCGCAGGAGTACGCTGTATTTCAAGGAAAGCAGAAGGTTAGCGAACCAACCATCAGAAAGTCATCAACGCGCAAAAACACGCTCTTCGGCACCGCAAATCCGGAAGTTTAGCCCTCGGTCTTGGCCTCCGCGAAGGCGACCAGCGATCCGAACGTCTCGAACGTGTCGCCGTCGATATCCTCATCCTCGATCAGGATGCCGAAGCGGTCTTCCATTTCGGTGAGCAGGCCGGCGACGGCCATGGAATCGAGCTCGGGCAAGGCGCCGAAGAGCGGCGTATCCGCATCGAAGGCGTCGACCCGATCCTGGGACAAGGCCAGCACATCGCGCAGCAAGGCGCGCATCATCGTTTCGATATCCATTGCCCGGTCGACCGGTTGACTATTGTCCGCCCGCATGATGGGCGCCTACCTAGTCGTTCCGTCGCTAACCTACAAGCGCGGAAATGGCCGCGCGGGCGGCGGGGAGCCAGATGGAGGCCCGCCGGGGATTGAAGAAGTCGAGCTGGTGGAGCGTTTCGCGCTGCTCCATCCAATCGGTCTTATAATTATTGTCGCCCGTACCATAGTCGATCGTCGCGACATGGTCGTTCCGGATCACATCGGCGAACATCGCATGGCTGAGCAGGCTGCCGGGCGATGCGCCGTCGAACGCCTGGTCATGGACCAGCTTGTGGATCAGCGCAGTGCCGTTTTCCACGGTCCAGAGCTGGGTGGCGATGGGCTGCTCCTCCAGCCGGGCGAAGCCCAGGCGAAGGGTTCCCGCGGCGCTTTCCCTGGCGGCGAGCGCGTGGAGGAAGGGAAGGTTCGCCTCGGGCTGTTTCCAGCTTCGGTCATGGACGGCGACATAGTCGCGCCACAGCGCATCGGTCAGCCTGTCGGTGATGCTGAGGGTGAAGCGGCTGGCGCGGCTTTTGCGCGTGATGAGCGTGCGCAGGCGACCGGGCCTTTGCGCCCAATACTCCTCGAATGTGCGGCCATTGAGGTGCAATATGTGCCGGCCGCCCATCGGCCGCCGGACGCCGAACCAGCCCGCGCGGCGGAACGCGTCGAGCAGCAGACCGGATGCCTCCGTCACCGGATAGAGATTGATCTGGGCGCTGTCCTTCAGCAGATTCTGCGCGACGGCTTCGATCAGGCGACGTCGGACGGTCAGGTCGGACGGGCCCAGGAAGATCGGCGTCCAGTCGAAGCTGTACCAGTTGGCAAGGGCGCTCAGCCGGCCGGCTTTGGGGGAGACGAGGAAAAGCCATGCCTGATGCTCGCCCTCCAACGCCTGGATGATGCGGGCATCGGTTTCGGCGAAGCAATGTTCGTGGAGCGATTCGAACCAGTCGATGCGGTCGAACAGCGAGGGCGTGGAGGTCCGGTCGAGCGCGGTGCCGAGCGCCTGACGCGCCTCCATGACACTGCGATATTCCCTTGCGACCAGCAAACCATTATCTCCCCGGCAACATCATGGCGTTTAGGAAAAAAGTCTGGAGATGGAGTTAAGCGATTCCCCTGCGGCGATGACTGGCCCGATGATGGTCGATGGTGCCCGAATATCGCCCATCGATCACATCCTGCTGCGCGGCGATCCCGCCCGGCCCGCGCTGGATGGGCGGTCCGGCACCCAGAGTTACGCCGAGCTGGAAAGAACCCTGGGACGGCTGGCGGCCTGGCTGGCGGGATTCGGACTGGAGAAGGGCGCGCGAGTCGCAAGCTGGATCGCCAAGGGGCCTGTGGCGGCGCTGATGCCGCTCGCGGCGCCGCGCGCCGGGCTGGTGCATGTGCCGGTCAATCCGCTGCTCAAACATGCCCAGGTCGCGCATATATTGGCCGATAGCGGGGCGGCGCTGCTGATCGGGACGGCGAGCCGACTGGCGACCCTGGGCGCTGGCGACGTGCCCGAAGGATGCCATCTGCATCGGGAGGACGATGCGGCTTGCGCGATGAGCGGCGGGGACGCGCTGGACCCATCCGACGCCGCGCCGGACGATCTGGCGGCGATCCTCTATACCAGCGGTTCGACCGGGCGGCCCAAGGGCGTGATGCTGAGCCACGCCAATCTCTGGCTGGGCGCGGTGTCCGTGGCGGATTATCTGAAGCTGACCGCGCAGGACCGGACTCTTTGCGTGCTGCCCTTCAGCTTCGATTATGGGCAGAATCAGTTGCTTTCCACCTGGTTCGCCGGAGGATGCGTCTATCCGCTCGACTATCTGACGCCGCGCGACGTGGTGAAGTCGGTGGACCGGCGGGACATCACCACACTGGCGGGCGTGCCCCCGCTCTGGGTGCAACTCACCGAACTGGACTGGCCGCAGGAGGTTGCGGCGAAGCTCAGGCGCCTCACCAACAGCGGCGGGGCGCTGACCCGGTCCCTCGTGGCAAAGTTGCGGGCGCTTTTCCCGAAGGCGGACCTCTATCCCATGTACGGCCTGACCGAAGCCTTCCGCTCGACCTATTTGCCGCCCGCTTTGGTGGACAGCCATCCCGACAGCATGGGATCGGCCATCCCCCATGCCGAGATATTGGTGGTGCGCCCCGACGGCAGCGTGACCGACGATGATGAACCGGGCGAGCTGGTGCATTGCGGTCCTTTGGTGGCACAGGGCTATTGGCGCGATGCAGCGCGCACGGCGGAGCGGTTCAAGCCTGCCCCGAAGGCCTCCCGCTATGGCGGCATGGCGGTGTGGTCGGGCGATACGGTGCGCCGGGATGCCCAAGGCCTGCTCACTTTCGTGGGACGCGACGATGCGATGATCAAGTCGGCGGGCAACCGCATCAGCCCGACCGAGATCGAGGAAGCCGCCGTCGCCGTCGATGGCGTGGCCGAGGCGGTGGCGCTGGGCGTCAAGGACGAGCGATTGGGTCAGGCGGTGCTCTTGCTGTTGCGCGGCGCTTCGCTTGAACTAAAGGGGCTCGAACTGAAGGGCCCCGAACTGAAGGACGAAGTCGAGGCGCGGCTGAAGGCCGAGCTTCCCAATTTCATGCAACCCCGCGAGATCGTCATGCTGTCTGAATTTCCCCGCAATCCCAACGGCAAGATCGACCGGGTGGCGCTTGCCAGGGAATATGCCGCATGAAACCGATGGGACCCATCCCGCCCTTTTTCACGGGCGAAGAGGGCATGCTGCTGATCGGCGGCAGCGGCGCGGCGAGTCTGGTCGACGAAGCCGGCGACACGCCGCTGTTCGTCTATGACATGGGGATCGTGAAGGAACAGGTGCGCGCCTTCCGTGACGCCATGCCGTCCATGCTGTCGCTTCATTATGCGGTGAAGGCCAACCCCTATGCGCCCTTGCTGGAGCGGATGGCGAAGCTGGTCGACGGCTTCGACGTGGCCTCCGGGGGCGAACTGACGCGGGCGCGGGAAGCGGGGATGGACGCGGCGCATATCAGCTTTGCCGGGCCGGGGAAGCGGGACGATGAACTGATCGTCGCGATCGACAGCGGCGCGACGATCAATCTGGAATCGGAAGGCGAGGCGCGACGGGCCATCGCGCTCGGCGAGCAGCGAGGCAGGACGCCGAAACTGGCGGTGCGGGTGAACCCGGATTTCGACCTCAAGGGCTCCGGCATGCGCATGGGCGGCGGGGCCAAGCCCTTCGGCGTGGATGCCGAACGGGCCGCCGATCTGGTGCGCTGGGTGATCGATGCGGGCGCGGACTGGCGCGGCTGGCACATCTTCGCCGGAAGCCAGGCCTTGGGCGCGGAGGCGTTGATCGATACGCAGGCGGCGACCATCGGCCTGGCGACGCGGCTTTCCGAAGCGGTCGGGGCGACGCCGTCTCTGGTCAATCTGGGCGGCGGCTTCGGCATTCCCTATTTCCCTGGCGACGAGCGGCTCGACATCCGGCCGATCGGGGATGCACTGGGCAGGCTGCTGGAGGCGCGGGCCGATATTCTCAAGGGCAGCGCATTCGCCATGGAGCTTGGCCGCTGGCTGGTCGGGGAGGCAGGCGTCTACCTGACCCGCATAATAGACGTGAAGAAAAGCCAGGGCGAAACTTTTGTCGTGGTCGACGGGGGGCTGCACCATCAATTGGCGGCCAGCGGCAATTTCGGCACGGTGGTCCGGCGCAATTATCCCATCGCCGTCGCCAACCGCTTCGGGAAGGGGCCGGCGCAGGAGGCCGTAACGGTCGTGGGGTGTCTCTGCACCCCGATCGACAGGCTTGGCGACAAGGTGGCGCTGCCGCCGGTGGAGGAAGGCGACCTGATCGCGATCTTCCTTGCGGGGGCCTATGGAGCCTCCGCCAGCCCCGCGGCTTTTCTTGGCCACCCAAGTCCTCAACAGCTATTACTTGACTGATTTGCCAACAACTTAACTCCTAACGCTATTTTTACCCTTTGCGGGCATGAAGGCGGTCAAAGCCCCGTGCCCGACGGTCCGCCTTGTCCCTTGGCGGCCCTGTGCGCGCGGCAAGCAAGCAAGAGGGTGAAGACCATGCGTTTCCAGTCGGTTTCCCGGGCTCTGATCGGCGTGTCGCTGCCTGCGGTCGCCCTTTCTGGCTGCGCCTCCGGTGGGGGAAGCGCGCCGAATCTGCCGCCGGCCGCCTTCGTCTCGACGCAGGAGGGGCCGGGCGAGGAATATATCATCGGTCCGCTCGACGACCTCACCATCTTCGTGTGGCGCAATCCCGATCTGGGCGCGAAGGTCCAGGTGCGGCCCGACGGGCGCATCACCACGCCGCTGATTTCGGATATGCCTGCCGTGGGCAAGACGCCCAAGCAACTGGCCGACGACCTCAAGGTCGCGCTCGGCAAATATATCGAAAATCCGCTGGTGTCGGTGATCGTCAACAATTTCTCCGGCACCTTCAGTCAGCAGGTGCGGATCGTCGGCGCGACGGAAAAGCCCGCCTCCATCCCGTTCCGCGCGAACATGACGCTGCTCGATGCGATGATTTCCGTCGGCGGGCTCAGCGAATATGCGGCGGGCAACAAGGCGCGGCTGGTGCGGTTCAACCGCGAAACCGCCAAGCAGGACGAATATCAGCTCCGCATCGGCGATCTGCTGAAGCGCGGCGACAGCAAGGCCAATGTCATGCTGGCGCCCGGCGACGTCATCATCATTCCCGAAAGCATGTTCTGACCATGGCGGCGCTGGTCGACGAACTGCTCGTCATCCTGCATGGCCTATGGACCCGTCGCTGGCTGGCGCTGGGCGTTGCCTGGGGCGTGTGCCTGGCCGGCTGGCTGGGCGTGGCGCTCATTCCCAATAGTTATGAGTCCAAGGCACGGGTCTATGTGAACACCCAGTCGCTGCTGGAGGACAAGGTGGGTATCACCCAGCTCCAGTCGCAGCAGGACCTGGACCGGGTGCGCCAGACGCTGGCCAGCACCGCCAATCTGGAACGGGTGGTCAAGGAAACCGACCTCAGCCGGACGGTCGACGGTCCCCGCGATCTGGCGGCGAAGATCACCAAGCTGCGCGAAGGCATCATGGTCGTCGCGCAACTGGACCCCAGCATGATCGACATCAGCGCCACCTGGGCCGATTCCGGCCTGTCGGACGGCGCCAATGCACGCATTTCGCAGCAGATCGTGCAGAAGCTTGTCGACATCTTCCAGGAAACCAACCTGTCGTCCGACAAGGTCGAGACGAAACAGAGCCTGAGCTTCCTCGACCAGCAACTGGAAGGGCGCGGCAAGCAGCTTGCCGCCGCCGAACAGCGCCGGGTCGAATTCGAGCAGCGCTATGCCGGGATGCTGCCGGGCGCGGGGTCGATCGGCCAGCGCATGGATGCCGCCCGGTCGGAGATCAATTCGATCGATTCGCAGCTTGTGCAGGCGCAGAGTGCCCTGGCGGCCATGAACGGCCAGTTGGCGGGCACGCCGCAGACCTTGCCGGGCGTGGGCGCGTCGGGCGGACCTTCGGCGCTGTCCCAGGCGCAGGCCGACCTTGCCTCCATGCGGGCGCGCGGCTTCACCAGCAGCCATCCCGATATGATCTCGGCGCAGCGGCAGGTCGACCTGCTGCGCGGGCAGGGCGGCGGCGGCGCGGGCAGCACGCCCAACCCGCCTATCTCTCGATCCGGTCGATGCAGGCGGAGCGTGCCGCGACGGTGCAGGGGCTTTCGGCCCGCAAGGCGCAGTTGCAGGCGGACCTCAACGCCATGGCCTCTCGCCAGACCGACGAACCGGGTCTCGCCGCCGAGCAGGAACGGCTCGACCGCGACTATCAGGTGCTCAAGACCCAATATGACAAGATGCTCGCCGACCGGGAGGAAATCCGCCTGCGCGGCGACGTGAAGTCGGAAACCGGATCGATCCAGTTCCGCGTCATCAATCCGCCCAATCTGCCGACCGTGCCCGACGCGCCCAACCGGCCGCTGCTGCTCCTGGGCGTGCTGGTCCTGGGGATCGGCGCCGGCGTCGGCACGGCTTTTGCCATGGCGCAGTTGAAGGGCGGCTTCCCCAATGCGGCGCGGCTGGAAAAGGCGCTGGGCGTGCCCGTGATCGGATCGATCAGCCAGACCGTCAGCGCCGCGCAGGTCGCGGTGGAGAAGCAGCGGCTGAAATGGTTTGCCGGCGCGAGCGGGGGGCTGGCGGCGCTGTGCCTGCTGCTCGTCGTCATCGAATTTGTCCAGCGTGGAATGGCCTGAAGGGGACGGACGATGAACAAGATGAAGTCCCTTTCCGGCGGATCGCTGATCGAGCGGGCGACCGAAATCTACGATTTCAACGCGGCCCTGCGTGGCCGGACGGCGCCTCCGGTCGAGGTGCCGGACGACGAGCCCGTCATTGCGGTCGCCCAGTCCGCACCGGTCGCTGTGGAGCAGCCGGACACGCGTTATCGCGCATCGGACTGGACGGGACCGGTGCAGCCCGTCGACCGGATCGCGCTGGTCGAGGCGGGCTATCTGCTCCCCGACGGTCCCGTCACCGCGATGAGCGAGGAATTCCGCCTGCTCAAGCGCGACCTGCTGGCTGAACTGGCGGGCAATGTCCGGGGCAATCGCGTGCTCGTCTGCTCGGCGCACAGTGGGGAGGGCAAGAGCTTCTGCGCGATCAATCTGGCGCTCAGTTTGGCGGCGGAGAAGGACCGGGAAATCCTGCTGGTCGACGCCGATTTCGGCAAGCCGGGGATTCCCGAGGCGTTGGGGCTGGAGGCGGGGCCGGGCCTGATGGACGCGCTGGCCGATCCGGCGATCGCCATAGAGAATATCGTGGTGCGGACGGACATCCCCTCCCTCTCCATCCTTCCCGCCGGACGGCGGAGCAACAACGACACCGAATATCTGGCCTCCGCACGCACGGAAATGCTTCTCGATAGCCTGACCGAAGGCCGCCCCGACCGCATCATCCTGTTCGATTCGCCACCCTTGCTGGCCGCGTCTCCGGCGGCGGTTCTGGCGGGCCATGCCGCTATCGCGCTGCTGGTGGTGCGGGCGGACCGGACCACGGAAAGCGCGCTGCGCGATGCCGCCAGCCTGCTCAAGGGCGCGTCGAAGGTGAAGCTGCTCCTGAACGGTGTGAACTTCGCCAATAGCGGGCGCCGTTTCGGCAGCTATTATGGCCAGGGGAATGCGGGATAATGATGTCTCGCATCGCCCTTCTTCTCGCGGGGATCGCCTTGACCTCGCCCGCCCTTGCGCGCGACGAGCAGCACAAGGTCGACGTCACGCCCTATCTCGGCATCGATCAGGTCGTGGTCGCGCCGATCAAGGGCGGCGGCGATGTGCTGACCTATACCAACGTCACCGCGGGCGTGACGGCCGGCATCCAGACGCGGCGCATGGAGGCGTCGGCGGACCTGCAATATGCCCACAGCTTCGGCTGGGGCGGCGACCTTGGCGATCAGGATATCATCAGCGGCATCGTCAGCGGGCGATATAGTGTCGCGCGGGGGCTGACGCTGAACGCGGGTGGTCTGGCGACCCGGGTGCGGACCGATGGGCTGTCCGGCGCTTCGGTGCGCAATGACGGTTACAGCAGCCAGGTCTATGCCGGCTATGTCGGGCCGTCCTATACGACGCGGCTCGGCGATCTGGACATCGGCGCTTCCTATCGGCTTGGCTATGCGCGGGTCGAGGATGACGTGAATGTCGACTTCCCCGGCGCGCCGCGAGGAAGTTCGTTCGCGGATTCGACGACGCATGATCTGATGGGATCGGTGGGCGTGGGCCCGGGCGTGTGGATGCCGCTGGGCCTGGTCGCCAGCGCGGGATACAGCCGGGAGGATGCGAGCCAGCTCGACCAGCGGTTCGAGGACAAATGGGCGCGATTGGACGCCACGCTGCCGGTATCGCCTACGGTCGCCCTGATCGGCGGCGTCGGTTATGAAAAGATCGGGATCAGCCAGAGGTCGCCGTTGTTGGACTCCAACGGTGTGCCGGTGATCTCCTCCAGCGGACGCTATGTCACCGACGAAAATTCGCCGCGCCAGCTCCTCTACGATTTCGACGATATCATCTGGGACGTCGGCGTGCTCTGGCGGCCGAGCCACCGCACCTCGCTGACCGCGCGGGTGGGCGAGCGCTATGGCGGCATGACCTATTCGGGCAGCTTCGTCTGGCAGGGGCGGAACAAGAGCTTCGCGCTGGTGGTGTTCGATGGCATCGACAGTTTCGGACGGGTCATCACATCCGATGTGGCGGCGCTGTCCGGCAGCGACCTCAATATCGTGCGCAATCCCTTCACCGGCGATTTCACCGGCTGCGCCTTCTCCACCACCGGTGGCGGACAATGCTTCAACGATGCGCTGGCCGGCGTGACGGGCGCCAATTTCCGCTATCGCGGCGTTGCCGCGCAATTCGCGGCGGAGCGTGGTCCCTGGGGCATGGGCATTGGCCTTGGCTATTCGCAGCGCAAGTCCGTGACGCCCTCGGGCGAGACACTGTTCGTCCGGGGCACGCGCGACCAGAACTGGTACGGCAACGCCTCGCTCACCTATCGCGTGGACAGCCAGTCGAGCATCGATACGGCGGTCTACGCCAATTATTTCGACGCCAGCGGCAATCGCCTGGACGTGCTGAACCTGGGCGCCTTCACCAGCTATTACCGGCTCGTCACCCGCAATTTGCAGGCGTCGGCCTCGGTCGGCATCGACAGCGCCAAGGCGGACAAGCTGGACGCCGTCATCAACGCCATGGGCCAGCTTGGCCTTCGCTACACATTTTAAGCCAATGCCCGACAGGGTGGAGAGATAGACATGTACGATCAGTTCTACGGATTGCAGGGACGGCCGTTCCAGCTCACGCCGGACCCGCATTTCTATTTCGAGAGCGCGACCCATCGCAAGGCACTGTCCTATCTCGGTTATGGCCTGGCGCAGGGGGAGGGCTTCATCGTCATCACCGGCGACATCGGCGCCGGCAAGACCACGCTGGTCGGGCACCTCATGAACACCATCGATCCTTCGCGGCTGACGGCGGTGAAGATCGTCTCGACCCAGGTCGAGGGCGACGACATGCTGCGCCTCGCCGCGCAGAGCTTCGGCCTGGCGGTCGACGGCATGCCCAAGGCACAGATTTTGAAGCAGATAGAAGGCTGGCTGCATGCACAGGCGCGGGCGGGCAAGCGGTCGCTGCTGATCGTGGACGAGGCGCAGAACCTGCCCATCTCGGCCATCGAGGAATTGCGGATGCTCTCCAACTTCCAGTTGGGCGGGCAATCGCTGTTGCAGATCTTCCTGCTGGGCCAACCGGAATTCCGCGACCTGCTGAAATCGCCGGAACTGGAACAGCTTCGCCAGCGCGTGATCGCCACCCATCATCTCGACCCGATGATGCGACGGGAGGTCGAGCCCTATATCCTGCATCGCCTGTCGCTGGTCGGTTGGCAGGGCGATCCGCAATTCACGCCGGAAGCCTTCGCCGCCATCTACGCCGCGACGGGCGGCGTGCCGCGCCGGATCAATGTGCTGGTGAGCCGGGTGCTGCTGCTGGGCGCGTTGGACCAGTTGTCGGTGATCGATGCCGAGGTGGTCTATGCGGTCGTGGCCGATATGGGTGCCGACGCCGATGTGACGCCCGAACCGATGGCGCATAGCGTGCTGGACGAGGCGGAAGAGCTGGCTGAGCCAGCGCGGATCGTGCCGGTCGCCGTCGATCCGGCGGTGTCGGATGATGTCGTGGCGTTGCACGCGGAGGTCGAGGCGCTGCGCGCGGCGCGGAGCGAGCCCGCGGCACATCTGCTGGATGAGATCGCGTCCCTGCGGGCGGAGATCGATATGTTGCGGGCGGAGCATGACTTTGCCCGCGCCGTGCCGACCGTCGATCCCGAAGCGCTCAAGGATTGCTTCACCCTGATCGAGGAGCGGCTCTCCACGCTGGAATTCCGCGTGACGGAGCAGGACACGGCATTGCGCCGGGTGCTGACGCTGCTGGTCGAATGGGTCGAGCGCGAGGAGCGGATGGGCGACACGCAGCACAGCGCCGCTGCCTGACATCGCCATGCTGAACGCCCTGTCCGTTGACGTCGAGGACTGGTTCCAGGTCGGCGCGTTCGAGCGTACGATCCGGCGCGAGGATTGGCCGGGCCTGAGCCACCGCGTAGAACAGAATACCGATGCGGTGCTGGCGCTGTTCGACGAGGCGGGGGTCAAGGCCACTTTCTTCACGCTTGGCTGGGTGGCGGAGCGTTATCCGGCGCTGATGCGGCGCATCGTCGCAGGTGGCCATGAAGTGGCGAGCCATGGTTATGACCATGCGCGGGTCTTCACTTTCGACGGCGCGCAATTTCGCGCCGATCTGCGCCGCTCGCGGGCGATATTGGAGGATGCGAGCGGGCAGGCGGTGACCGGCTATCGCGCGCCGAGCTTCTCCATCGACCGGCGCGTGCCCTGGGCGCATGAGGTGCTGGCGGAGGAGGGCTATGCCTATTCCAGCAGCGTCGCGCCGATCCGGCACGATCATTATGGCTGGCCGGAAAGCCCGCGCTTCGCCTGGAAGCCGGTGGCGGGATCGCCGCTGGTCGAATTGCCGGTGACGACGGCAAGGCTCGCCGGACGGACGCTGGCCGCGGGGGGAGGCGGCTTTTTCCGCCTGCTGCCCTACGGCTTTTCGCGCTGGGCGATCCGGCAGGTCAACCGGCGCGACCGGCGGCCCGCGATCATCTATTTCCACCCGTGGGAGATCGACCCCGATCAGCCGCGCGTCGATGGCGCACCCTTGCGGTCGCGGTTTCGCCACTACACCAATCTCTCGGTCATGGCGGCCAAGTTGCGACGCCTGACGCGGGATTTTTCCTGGGACCGGGTAGATGCACTGGCAAGGCAGGAAGCGGAGCGGGCGGCATGAAAGCGGGGGAGATGCTCGTCACCGCGCTCGACCTCGCCGATCCGGCGCAGCGGACGGCGGCGGATGCCTTCGTGCTGGGGCATCGGCAAGGCACGCCCTTTCATCGCCCCGCCTGGTTGACGGGCGTCGAGCGCGGAACGGGCAATCGGGCGAATATGCTGGCCGCCATTGCGCCTTCGGGGCAGATCGTTGGTCTGCTGCCGCTGCATCATGTGAAAAGCGCCTTGTTCGGACAGGCGCTGGTGTCGTCGGGCTTCGCCGTCGACGGCGGGCTTCTCGCAAACGATCCGGCGGCGGTGTCGGCTCTGACCGCCGCCTGCCTGGGGCTGGCGCGCGATCGCGGCATCGTATCGGTGGAACTGCGCGGCGGTCCGGCCCCGGGCGAGGGCTGGGCATTGCATGAGGGCAGCCATCTGGGCTTCGCGCGGCCGATCGCGGCTGATGACGAGGCGGAATTGCTCGCCGTGCCACGCAAGCATCGGGCGGAATTGCGCAAGGCTTTGGCGAATGACACGCTCCGTATCGAGATCGGGCGAGAGGTGCGCCACCTGAAGGCACATTATCGCGTCTATTCGGAAAGCGTGCGCAATCTGGGCACGCCCGTCTTTCCGGCGCGGCTGTTCCGCGAAGTGCTGGCCGCCTTTGGCGAGGATGCCGATATATTGCTCGTGCTGGAGGGCGAGAGGCCGGTCTCGGCGGTGCTGACGCTCTATCACCAGGGGCGGGTCATGCCCTTCTGGGGTGGCGGGATCGCGGACGCGCGGCGGCTACGGACCAACGAACTCATGTATTACCGGCTGATGGGCCATGGCCGGGCGCGGGGCATGCGCGTCTTCGATTTCGGACGGTCCAAGACGGGCAGCGGCCAGGCGGCGTGGAAGAAGAGCTTCGGCTTCGTGCCCGTCCCGCTTTCCTATCATAGCTGGTCAATGAACGGCGAGCGACGGGACATCAACCCCAACAGCCCGCAATATCAGCGACGGATCGAGCTGTGGAAGAAGCTGCCCTTGCCGGTCGCGAACTGGGTCGGGCCGTTCATCGCGCGGGGGTTGGGGTGACCGGAGAGATACTCTTCCTCTGCCACCGCATTCCCTTTCCGCCGGACCGGGGGGACAAGATCCGCTCCTATCATCTGCTGGAACGGATGGCGCAGATCGCGCCGGTCCATGTCGGCTGCTTCGCGGACGATGCGCGGGACATGGGCTTTGCGCCCGACATGGCGAAGCTGACCGCCAGCCAGTGCGTGCTAATGCGGGACCGGTCGCGTGTCATCGCCGGGCTGAAAGGGCTGGCCACAGGGCAGCCGCTGCTGGTGTCGCTGTTCGATCATCCGGACCTGCATCGCTGGGTCGCGCAAACCCTGGCGGAGCGGCCCATCGCGGCGGTCGTCACTTATTCCGCGCAAATGGCGCATTTCGTGCCGGTCCTGCCAGAGGGTGTCCGCTTCGTCATGGATTTCGTGGATTTCGATTCGGCCAAATATGCCGCTTACGGCGCGCAGGGTTCCGGACCCATGGCCTGGATCAACCGGCGCGAAGGGCGGGTGCTGCTCGATTTCGAGCGGAAGGTGGCGCAGCGTGCGAATCTCTGCGCCTTTGTGAGCGAGGCGGAGGCAGCCCTGTTCCGTCAGGCGAGCGGCCTCGGGCCGGATCGGATCGTCGGCATCGATAATGGCGTGGCGCTGGATTATTTCGATCCTGCGGCCGATTTCCCCCCAGTGGAGCATCCGGACGGACCGTTGCTCGTTTTCACCGGGCAGATGGATTACCGCCCCAATGTCGAGGCGGTGGAGAGTTTCGCCCGCGAGACGCTGCCCGTCATCCGGACCCGACGTCCCGATGCGGTCTTCGCCATTGTGGGCCGTCATCCCGTGAAACCGGTCCGGGCGCTGGCGGAACTGCCCGGTGTGATCGTGACCGGCGCCGTGCCCGACGTGCGCGGCTGGCTGGCGGCGGCGGATGTGGTGGTGGCGCCGCTGAGGATCGCGCGGGGCATTCAGAACAAGGTGCTGGAGGCGATGGCCATGGCGCGGCCCGTGGTCGCCTCTCCACAGGCCGCCGAAGGGATCGATGCGCGCGACGGGAACCATCTGCTGATCGCCGCCGATCCAGCGCAGGAGGCGGAGGCGGTCGTCGCCTTGCTCGATGACCGGGATCGCGCCGGGCGCTTGGGCCAAGCCGCGCGAGCGAGGATGGAAGAACGCTATCGCTGGTCTGCGACGCTGGCCGGCTTGCCTGCCATGCTGTTCGGGTCGCCGTCCGGCGCCGAAGTGAGGGCCGCATGATCGGGCGCGTCCTCTCGATCAAGCGGGAGGTCGAGCTTGCGGGCTGGCACGGCCATCTGACCGCGCTCGGCATCATCGCCTTCACCATCCTCGCCTTGTTCCATCGCGATGTGCTGGGCATGATGGCGATCTGGTGGAACGCATCCACCTACGGCCATTGCCTGTTCATCCCGATCTTGGTCGCATGGCTGGTGCAGCAGCGTTTGCCGGGCCTTCGCCAGATGACGCCCGCCGCCTGGGCGCCGGGGCTGCTCTGGCTGGGGTTGGGCGCCTTTGCCTGGATGCTGGGCGCGGCGGCGGGGGTGGCGGTGTTCCGGCACGGCGCGCTGATCCTGATGTTGCAGGGATCGGTGATCGCCCTGCTCGGTCCGGCCGTGGCGCGGGCCTTGCTCTTCCCGCTTTTCTACGCCTTTTTCATGGTACCTTTCGGGGAAGAGATCGTCGCGCCGCTGCAACTGGTGACGGCGCATATCAGCATGATCCTGCTTCACCTGACGGGCATCCCCGCGCAGATGCAGGGCATCTTCATCACCACGCCCAACGGCTATTTCGAGGTGGCGGAGGCCTGCTCCGGCGCTAAGTTCGTGATCGCCATGACCGCCTATGGCCTGCTGGTCTGCAACGTCTGCTTCACCCGTTGGACACGGCGGGTCGCCTTCATGGCGGGGGCGCTTTGCCTGTCCATATTGGCCAACGGTGTCCGGGCCTTCGCCACCATCTTCGTGGCGGAAGTGACGACCATCGACGCGGCGGCGGGCTTCGATCATGTCGTCTATGGCTGGGTCTTCTTCGCCATCATCATGACGCTGGTGATGGCCACGGCCTGGCCCTTTTTCGACCGCAAGCCGGGCGATCCCTGGTTCGACCCGGAACGGTTGAGGCAGAGGGGCGGCTCCGCCACGGCGCATGTGGCTGGCGCCGCATTGGCGATCATCGTGGCCGCCCCGCTGTGGCTGGCGGCAAGCGCGGCGGCAGGGCAGCCTTTGCCCCGCGCTCCTGTCATGCCGGATGTGAAGGGCTGGATGCGCAGCGATGACGCGCCGCTCCATCCATGGCGGCCGCGTTTCGACGGGGCCGACTATCTGGGCATGGCCCGCTACCGCAACGCAACGGGTGAGGTCGTCGACCTCGCCATCGCGACCTTCGACAGGCAGGATGAGGGCCGCGAACTCGTCGGCTTCGCGCAGGGGGCGGCCGATCCCGACGGCGATTGGACCTGGTCGCAGCCCGCGCCGGCCCCCGCCGATGCGCGGGGCGAGCAGATCACCGGCCCCGGCCCCGTGATTCGCCATGTGGTGAGCTTCTATGTCGTTGGAACGGCGCATCCGACCGGCAGCGGTCATCTGGTCAAGCTGGAGACGATGAGGGCGCGGTTATTGGGTGGCGATCAGCGTGCCGCCGCCATATTGGTATCGGTGGAGGAGCGGGACGGGCGTTCTTCGGATGCCACGATCAGCGCCTTTCTCCACGATCTGGGCGATGTGAAGGATTTGGCTGACCGCAGCCTTAGAAGCCGCTAAGACCCTTCGCATGTGCGGAATTGCGGGTATCTTCCACCTTGAAACGGCCAAGCCGGTCGATCCGGCGCGGGTCGGCCTGATGCTGGACGCCATGCCGTGGCGCGGGCCGGACGACAGCGGCATCTGGACCGCACCGGGGATAGGGCTGGGGCATCTGCGGCTGTCGATCATCGACCTCTCCACCGGCGCGCAGCCCATGCTGACCGAGGATGACAGCCTGGCCGTCGTCTTCAATGGCGAGATCTACAATTTCATGGAAGTCCGCGCGGAGCTGGAGGCCAAGGGCCATGTCTTCCGCACGCATAGCGACACCGAAGTCATCCTGCACGGCTATCGCCAATGGGGTGAGGCCTGTGTCGAGAAGTTCGACGGCATGTTCGCCTTCGCCCTGTTCGATGCGCGGGCGCAGGCGCTCTGGCTGGTGCGCGACCGGCTGGGGGTGAAGCCGCTCCATTATGCGCTGCTGTCGGACGGCAGCCTGATCTTCGGGTCGGAATTGAAGAGCCTGCTCGCCCACCCCCTTTTGAGGCGCGCGCCGGACCTGTCGGCGGTCGAGGATTACCTAGCTTACGGCTATGTGCCCGACGATGCCTGCCTGGTGGCGGGCGTGCGCAAGCTGGGCGCGGGTGAGACCCTGCGTCTCGTGCGGGGGCGGCCCATGGCCCAGCCGCAGCGTTATTGGGACGTCAGCTTCGCCGACCGCAGCAAGGCGAAGCCCGAAGCGCTGGAGGAGGAACTGGTCGCGCTGATGCGGCAGGCGGTGCGATCCCGCATGGTGGCGGACGTGCCGCTCGGCGCATTCCTGTCGGGCGGGGTGGACAGCAGCAGCGTGGTCGCGCTGATGGCCGAGGCGTCGAAACAGGCGGTCAGGACCTGCACCATTGGCTTCGACGTCAAGGAACTGGACGAAACCGCCTATGCCGACCGGATCGCGCGGCGCTTCGCCACCGATCACCGCACGCGGATCGTGTCGCCCGACGATTATGGGCTGATCGACACGCTCGCTCTGCATTTCGACGAGCCTTTTGCCGATGCCTCGGCCTTGCCCACCTACAGGGTGTGCGAACTGGCGCGCGAGCAGGTGACTGTGGCGCTGTCGGGCGACGGCGCGGACGAGGCCTTTGCCGGTTATCGCCGCCATCGCTTCCAGATGCAGGGGGAAAGGCTGCGCTCCCTGATCCCGGCTTCGGTGCGCCAGCCTGTGTTCGGGACGCTCGGGCGTTATTATCCCAAGGCCGATTGGGCGCCCCGCTTCCTGCGGGCCAAGTCGACCTTCCTCGAACTGGCGGGGGAGGGTGGGGAAGCCTATGCCGCCTCGGTCGGGGTGACGCCCCATGCCTTGCGGCAAAGGCTGTTCAGCCAGGACATGAAGGCGCGGCTCGGCGCCTATCGGGCGGAGGATCGCTATATCAAGGCGATGGCGCAGGCCCCGGCGCGCGATCCGCTGGACCGGGCGCAATATGCCGATATCCGCATCTGGCTGCCCGGCGATATCCTGACCAAGACCGACCGAATGAGCATGGCCGTCAGCCTGGAGGCGCGCGAGCCCTTGCTCGATCACCGGCTGGTCGAATTCGCCGCCCGCTTGCCCGTCGCCCAGCGGATTCGCGGCAATAGCGGCAAATATCTCATGAAGAAGGCGATGGAGCCCTATCTGCCGCAGGACATTCTCTATCGCCCGAAAATGGGTTTCGTGACGCCGATCAGCGACTGGTTCCGGGGACCGCTGGCCGGAGAGGCGACGGCGATCGCGGGCGGATCGGCCCTGGCCCGGACGGAATGGTTCGATGCGCGCATGCTGGGCAGGATCGCGGCGGATCATAAGGCCGGCATTGCCGACCATGGGCGGCTGTTGTGGCAATTGCTGATGCTCGACAAGGCTTTGACGCGGCTCTTCGCGCTCTAACTCTTGAAAGGCATCGCGAGCGGTGCCAACGGAGCGGACACGTTAAGGTGAACAGGGTCCAAGAGTGACAGTCTCCAAGGAAATCGTGCGGGTGCGGTTGTACCTGCTGTGTCTGCTGGGGGACATGGCGGGGCTGTTCCTGTCGTTTCTGCTCGCGAACTGGCTGGTGCTGGGCGCGTTCACGGGGGAGCCGGGCAAGCCGCACGGCCTTGTCATGTTCGCGATGATCGCTCCGCTCTATGTGCTGCTGGGGGTGCAGGGCGGCGCTTACGGCATTCACATGCTGGAGAATTTGCGGCGGGGCATCTTCCGCGGCCTGCTGGCGCTGGCGCAGGCGGCGATGCTGATGCTGCTGATCGTCTATCTGGGCAAGATCGCGGAGCAGTTGTCGCGCCTGACCTTCATCGTCGGTCTGGGTCTTTCGGCGGTCAGCGTCGCGATGGTGCGGCTGGCCATCGGGCGGCTCGGCGCGCGCCTGCTGGGCGAGGTGCCGCATTTGACGGTCGTCATCATGGACGGCGTGGCGATCGATACCGGCCCGCATATGCATGTGATCGAGGCCGCCGCCGCGCAGCTTTCGCCCAAGGGGCACGATGCCGACATGGCCGCGCGCCTGGCCGCCGCCGTGGGCATGGCGGAGCGGGTGATCGTCGCCTGCCCGATGGAGCGGATGAGCGACTGGTCGGTGGCGCTCAAATCCCTCTCCGCGCGGGGAGAAATTGTCGTGCCCGAACTGTTGCGCTTCGCCCCGGCGCGGGTGGATGAGTTTGACGGCCAGCCCACGATCATCGTGGCGGGCGGGCCTTTCCAGTTCCGCGATCGCCTCATCAAGCGCTTCTTCGACATCGTCGTGGCGACGGCGGCGACCATCGCCCTGTCGCCCGTGTTGATCGCGGCGGCGCTGGCGGTGAAGCTCACCAGTCCCGGCCCGATCATCTTCCGCCAGCCGCGCATCGGCCGCGACGCCCGGCCGTTCAGCATCTACAAATTCCGCTCGATGCGCGCGGAGGCCAGCGACCACAAGGCGGACAAGCTGACGGGACGCGACGATGACCGGGTGACGGCGGTGGGCCGCTTCCTGCGCAAGACCAGCATCGATGAATTGCCGCAGCTCTTCAACGTGCTGCGCGGCGATATGAGCATCGTCGGCCCGCGCCCCCATGCCGCCGCAGCCAAGGCGGGCGACAGCCTCTATTGGGAGGTCGACGATCGTTACTGGGAACGGCATTGTATCAAGCCAGGGATGACCGGTCTCGCCCAGGTGCGTGGCCATCGGGGATCGACCGATCATCATCAGGACCTGATCGACCGGCTCCAGTCGGACCTCGAATATGTGACCCAATGGTCGATCTGGCGCGACCTGCGCATCATCGTCGCGACCATCGGCGTGCTGGTTCATCATAAGGCTTATTGATGGACGGGATCGACCTGATCGCGGCTTTGGTGCTGCTGCTCTCGCTGGTGGTGGTAGCGTGGCCGTTCCTCTTCTACCCGCTGATCCTGCGCATGTTGCCGACGCGGCCCGAACAGCCTGTGGCGGGGCCGGCGCCATCCGCCTCGCTGCTGTTCTGCGCCTATAATGAGGCGGCTGCGATGCCGGAAAAGCTCGCCAATCTGGCGATGCTGAAGGCGCGTTACCCGAGCCTGGAAATCCTCGCCTTCGACGATGGCTCGTCGGACGAGACCGCGGCGTTGATCGCGGCGCAGGGCTTGTCCGTGACGCTGCTGCGCGGACCGGGGCGCAGCGGCAAGGCGCATGGCATGAAATTGCTGGCGGCCAAGGCGCGGGGTGATGTGCTGATCTTCACCGACGCCAATGTGATTCTGGATGCCGACGCCATCGACAATCTGCTCGCCCGCTATGCCGATCCGGACATTGGCGGGGTGCTGGGGTCACTCCATTATATCGGTGACGGGGAAAGCGCGACGGCCTCGGTCGGCTCGCTCTACTGGCGGATCGAGGAAAGGCTGAAGGACGAGGAATCGCGCACCGGCAATGTGCTGGGGGCTGATGGATCGATCTTCTCGATCCGGCGGGCGCTCTATCCCGAATTTCCCGACAGCGTGCTCGACGATCTGACCGTTTCCATGGCGGTGGTGTTCGCGGGCAAACGCTTGGTGAAGGCCAGGGACGTGATCGCCCGCGAGCGGCTGGTGGCGGCGCGGGGCGACGAATATCGCCGCAAGGTCCGCATCGCCGCCCGCGCATGGCACACGCACAGCCATTTGCGGCCCCAGTTGCGACGCATGGGGGCGCTCGATCGCTTCAAATATGCCTCGCGCAAGATCGTGCGCTGGTTCGGCGGTCTCTTCATCCTGACCGGCATCGTCGCGGCAGGCACGCTGGCGATGCGGATTTCGCCCACGCTCTACATGATCGGCGGGCTGACCGGCGTGTTCATCCTCTGGCGCGGCCTGCGGTCAAGGGGCGGGCCGTTCGCGGCGGTGGTGGATATCGTGATCGCCTATTTCGCGACCCTCCAGGGCGTGTTCAAGGCCATGACCGGCCGCACCGTCACCATCTGGAATCCGGCCAAGTCGCGCTGATCCCTCTCGCCAAAGCGGCGGCATATTGTATAGGCATCCCACCCAATAGCGGAGCCAAGGCGTGATTACTTTCCAGCGGGTGGCGAAGGCCGCCGGCAAGCATCTGACCCGGACCATGCTGGCCGTGCGCAAGGCGCTGGGCGCGCGCGCCAATCGCGGCTGCCCGGCTTGCGGTCAGACGGTGGTGGGGTTCTTCCGCTATGGCGACAATGGCGAATGGGGTTGTCCGAACTGCGGGGCTTCCCCGCGCGAGCGGCTGATGAACCATCTGATCGCGGGCGATGTGCTGACCGTGCCGCAACAGGGCGCGGTGCTGCACATGGCGCCTAATGAAGCCAGCCTGGTCCGCCGCTTTTCCGCCGCTGCCGACTATATCCCCGCCGATCTCGATCCCGGCCGCTACCCTGTGCCCAACATGCGGCGCGTCGACCTGATGGCGCTTGACGACAGCGAGCGCTACGACCTGTTCTACGCCAGCCATGTGATGGAGCATGTGCCGGACGATCATGCCGTGTTGCGCAACATTCACCGCGCCCTAAAGCCCGGCGGCGAGGCCTGGCTGATCGTGCCGCTGTGGGACAAGCCGACCGAGGACGGCAGTTTCGACATACCGCCCCGCGAACGCGAACGGCGTTTCGGCCAATGGGACCATGTGCGCCAATATGGTCCCGATTTCGCCGACCGCATCCGCGCGGCGGGCTTCGACCTGGAAGAGATCGACGCCAGCGGCATCGATGCCGATACACGGCATTATTATGCGCTGGACGACCGCCTGTTCCGCGCGCGCAAGCCGGTGCGAGCCTGATCCCGGTGAGCGAACCGCTCGGCAGGGCGATCGCCCGGATGGAGGCTTCGGCCCGCATCCTTGCCCTGATCAAGCTCGCCAATGTCGGGTTGACGCTGATCTGGGGCTTTGCCGTCACCTATGTCTTCGTGCGCGCCTTGCCGTTGCGCGAATTCCAGTCCTTCCTGCTGCTCGTCGCCTTCGGCAATTTCACCATTTCCGCTGAATTCGGCCTGACCAGCATCATCTATGCGCGGTTGCGGCGGCACTGGTTGGGCATGGGCAAGGATGAGGCAGGCGGTTTCCGGCTGGAGGAAATGGGCGTGCTGTTCCTGTTCCTCGGCCTGCTGATCGTCGGCGGTTTCGCCATATTGCTGGCCGCGCTGGCGCTGGGCGGGCTGCATAGCGGGATGCCGCTGCTGTTCCTGCTCTTCTTCCTTTCCGCCTGCCTCAACCTGCCCGCGTTGCTGGCGAAAAGGGCGCTGGCGGCGGTGGACGGCAATTTCCTGTGGGAAGCGCTCGATTGCCTGCGCCGGGTGATGACGATCGCGCTGCTGCTGTTCATCCTGCAAGGGCTGGACCCGCGCCTGTCCGTCGCCTTGCAGCTTTGCGTGAGCATCGCCGTGATCGGCTATGCCATCGCGCTGGTGCATCGGCGCCTGGACATGAAGATGCACCACTGGCTGTCCTTCCGTGTCGGGGGAGGCCATGTCCGGGCGCATTATCTGCGCGATATCGGCGCTTCGGCGGCCTTCACCATCTCGGAAATACTGGCCTATAACGCACCTTATTTCACCATCGCGGCGGCCACCCATGATGCGCGGCCGATGCTGATCTTCGATTTCTTCTTCAAGATGTCGCGGTCGCTCTCGATGCTGGTGCGGGCGATGGTGGAGGCGGCATTGCCCCGCATCACGCGGGCCTTCCATGCTGGCGACAGGGCGCGGCTGCGCCAGTTGATGGCACGGGCGCTGGGCGTCGCGCTGGTCTTTGCGCTGGGCGCTTCGGCGGCCTTGCTGCTGCTGGGCGAATGGCTGTTCGACAAGCTGTTCGACGGGCGCGCGGCCATCGACCGCATCGACCTGCTGCTGATCGACGGCGCATTACTGGCGCTCGCGGTGATCTGCGTGTCGGTCTATGTACAGGGCGCGCTGGGCCGCTTCACGCTGCTCCTTGGGCGCTCTCTGCCCTTTCTGGCCGGTTCCCTGCTCAGCGTGCCGCTGGCCCACATCTTCGCGCCGGATCGGTTCGATCTGCTGTTCCTCATCCTCTACACACTGACATTGTTCGTGGCGGCGATCATCCATGGCCTTTCGCTGCGCCGCCTGGTGGGCCGGCGCGCATGAAAGTCGCGATGTGCGATCCCTCGCTCTTCACCGGGCGCTATGACGACAGCCTTTGCGTGGCGATGGCGGCGGAGGGCATGGCGGTGACGCTGCTCGGCCGTCCGATGCGGCCGACCGACGCGATCGTGCCGCACGGCTATCGCTACGATGCGCGCTTCTTCCGCCGCAGCGAGGCGCTGCGCGACCGGATCGGGGAGGGGCGGGCCTTCCGTCTGCTCAAGGCGGCCGAATATGGGCTGAGTTGCACCCTGGGCGACCTCGGCACGCTTGCCGATGCGGACGTCGCCCATATGCAATGGCTCCCCCTCGCGCCCGCCGACCGGATCATGCTGCGGCGATTGAAGGGCCGGACGGCGCTGGTCCACACGGTTCACAATGCCGATGCCTATCATGCCGATGCCGGGGTGCAGGGCAGGGGCTATCGCGACCTGCTCGACCTGTTCGACGCGCTGATCGTCCATGGCGAAACCACCCGCGCCGCGCTGGAGAGCCAGGGCGTCGATCCCGCGCGCATCCATGTGACGCCGCATCCGCCGATGCGCCTCGCGCCCGCCGGGCCGGACGATCTGGCGCAGGTGCCCGATGCCGCCATCCCGCGCCTGCTCTTCTTCGGCACGATCCGCCCCTATAAGGGCGTCGACCTGCTGGTGGAGGCCTGCCTGTCGCTCTGGCGCGCAGGGCACCACTTCGAACTGGTGCTGGCGGGCAAGCCCTTCATGGACATAGCACCGATCCTCGAAAGCGTGCGCGCCGCGGGCTTCGGGGATCGGCTGATCACCGATCTCGGCTTCCTCACCGAACAGCGGCTCGACGCGCATATGGCGAAGGCGGATATATTGGCCTTCCCCTATCGCCACATCGATTCGAGCGGCGCATTCCTCTCGGCGCTCCACCATGGCAAGGCGATGGTGACGTCCGACGCGGGCATGTTCGCGGGCCTGCCGGACGAGGTAGCCGCCAGGACAACGGCGGGAAATGCACCGGCGCTTGCGCAAGCCCTCTTGCCCCTCGTAGAAAGCGCGGCCATCAGGCAGGCTTTGGGAGCGCACGCGCGCTCCTATGGAGATTCAATGGGTAATTGGAAGGACATGGCGCTGGCCACCATCGCGATCTACCGGAGCGTGATCAGACAATGAGCCGCCATGTCCGTGAACTGCGCGACCGGGCGCTGGCGGCGCGCCTCGCTCTGGCGGGCCGTGTCCATCAATATCCCGAAATCCAGGCGCTGCGCCGGTTCCTGAGCGCCTTCGCCGTCGACTGCGTGTTCGACGTCGGCGCCAATCGCGGCCAATATGCGACGATGCTGCGCAAGGATGCGGGCTTCAAAGGCACGATCCTGTCCTTCGAACCCAATCCCGATATTTTCGCGGAACTGGAGCGGAAGGCCGCCTCCGACCGCCAATGGCATGTGTTCAACATGGCGCTGTCCGATTTCGACGGCACCGCCAGCTTCAACATCATGGCCGCCGACCAGTTCAGTTCCCTGAAGACACCGTCGGGGGAACAGGACGCGATCTTCGCCGACCGCAACAGGGTGACGCGCACGGTCGACATGCAGTGCGCCCGTCTGGAAACCATGCTGCCCGACCTCCAGCGCGCTTATGGCTTTGCCCGGCCGTTCCTCAAGATGGACACACAGGGCCATGACCTTTCCGTCTGCGAGGGCGCGGGGGGCGCATTGGGCCACATGACGGGCGTCCAGACCGAACTCGGCGTCCGTCCCATCTATGAGGGCGGCACCGGCTATCGCGCGATGATCGACTGGCTGGCCGATCGCGCGTTCGTCCCTTCGGCTTTCTTCGCCAACAACAAGGGGCATTTCCCGCTGCTGGTCGAGATGGACGGCATTTTCGTCAATCAGGCACTGCTGCCACAGGACCGCTGATGCAGGCCGCCCCGTCCTCGGTCAGCGCCACCCGCCTGTTCCTGGCGGGCGCGATCGGCCTGACGCTCTGGCTGGGCGCGACCTTCCTGTGGCATGTGACCTATCGGCAGGGCATCAGCCTGGCCGTCATCCTGTTCCTCGATCAGGATTTTCCCGCGCTGCTCGGCGCGCTGCTGCTGCTGACGCTGGCCGCGCCCTTTGCCGAAGGGCTGGGCTGGCGTCTACCCTTGCCCAGGGCGCGGGTGATGGTGCCGCTGGTCCTGCTGTTCGGCCTTGTCGCCTGGGCGGGCCATTATTGGCTGTTCCAGGATTATTCCATCTCCCGCGATGAGGAGGTGGCGCGCTTCGCCGCCGCCTATATGCGGGAAGGTTTCCTGGCGCGGCCGATCCCGATGGAATGGGAAGCCTATCGCCGGGCGATCATGCCCGAATTCTTCTCGCCCTTCGGCGCGGCGGATTATTGGACGGCGGCCTATCTGCCGGTGAACAGCGCGATCCAGGCGCTGTTCTGGCAATTGGGCGATCCCAACCTGGCGGGTCCCGCGCTGCTGATGGCCGGGCTGTTCGCGCTATGGCGCGTGGCACTGCATCTCTTCCCCGACCGGCCCGACGCGGTATGGGTGACGATGCTGCTGGCCCTCTCCTCCGCGCAGCTCTGGGTCACGGCGATGACGCCCTATGCCATGACCGGCCATTTCGCGCTCAACATGGTCTGGCTGGCGCTGGTGCTGCGCGGCGGGCTGGTCGGGCATCTGAGCGCAGGCGTCGTCGCGCTGGCGGCGGCAGGGCTGCACCAATGGCATTTCCCGCCGATCTTCATCGCGCCCTTCATCCTCTGGATGCTGTTGGGGCGGCGGTGGAAGGTCGCGATCTTCCACATATTGGTGCTGGCGGCGATCGTCATCGTCTGGGCCAAGCTGTGGCCTGCCTTCCTGACGCATGTGCTCGGCCAGCCAACTGACGTGCGGCCCTCGGCCGGGGTGGCGGACAAGGTGGGCAGCCTGTTCGAACGGCTGGGCGATCGCTGGCAGCCGCTGGTCAACCTGAGCCGCTTTGCCGCCTGGAACAATATATTGATGGTGCCGCTGGCGACGCTGGGCGTGTTCGCGATGCGCTGGCGTCAGGCGATCCGGGGGCAGGAGATAGCGTTGCCGCTGGCGCTGGGCTGCTTTGCGGGGAGCGCGCTGGCTTTGGCGCAGGGCTATGGCTGGGGCTATCGTTATGCCCATGGCTTCATCGGGCCGTTCTGCCTGCTCGCGGGGCTGGGCTGGGCGCATTTCCGCAGGGGCGCGATGCGGCCGGTCTTTCTGGGGGTGGCGGTCACGCTGCTCAGCAGCGCCTATCTCGTTTGGCGCACGCACAGCTTCGTCGCGCCCTATGCGGCGAGCCACCGGATGATCGACGCGTCGAAGGCCGATGTCGTGCTGGTCGACCCGCGCGGCGGGCTGTACGTCACCGATCTGGTGCGCGGTCGCAATGGCGTGCCGGGCAAGCCGATGGTGATGAACCTGGGCATGCTGACGCTCGATCAGGTCGACAATCTCTGCAAAAATTATGTGGTCGAACTGTTCGACCGGGCGGAGTTCCGCCCCTTGGGCGTGCCTTTGGCGCGCTGGAACCTGGGGCGGATGGACGCCCTGCGCGCGCATATGAAGGAAGAGGACTGCGACAAGCCGGTCCAGCCGCCGCTGCCCGAGACGGAGGAAGAGGCCTTCAACGCGGCGGGGGATGTATTGTAAGGGGCGCCTTACTGCCCCTTCACATAGACCCGTTTGCCGCCGATCCACGTCTCCAGCACCTGCGTCGCGCGAATATCGTTCGCGCTGGCCGAGGAAATATCCCGGTCGATCAGCAGGAAATCCGCCCGCTGGCCGGGGACCAGGCTGCCGAACCGCTTTTCCGCAAAGCCCGCATAGGCCGCCTGCCGCGTAAAGCCGTCCAATGCCGCCTGGAAGCTCACCCGCTGCTCCGGCATCCACCCGCCCGCGGGCTGACCCGAAGCATCCTCGCGGCTCATCGCGGCGGCGATGCCGGGGAAGGGATTGGGGCTTTCCACCGGCACGTCGGACCCGAAGGCCAGGGGCACGCGATTGTCCAGCATCGCCTTCCACGCATAGGCACCCTTCAGCCGGGCGTCGCCCAGCCGCGCCGTCGCCATGCGCCAGTCCGATGTCTGATGCACCGGCTGCATCGAGGCGACGATGCCCCATTGGCCAAAGCGCGGCAGTTCGGCCGGATCGACGATCTGCGCATGTTCGATGCGCCAGCGCCGGTCGCCCTTGTAGGTTTCGCTCAGTTCCTGAACGGCATCCAGTATTTCGCTGTTGGCCGCGTCGCCGATGGCGTGAACCGCGATCTGGAAATTGTCCATCGCCGCCCGGCTCATGATGTTGCGAAGCTGCGTCGAAGGGATGATCGGCAGCCCGCGCTGCCCCGGCGCGTCGGCATAGTCCGCCTTCAACCAAGCCCCGCGCGATCCCAGCGCGCCGTCGAGGATCAGCTTGATTCCGCCCATGCGCAGATGGTCGTCATAAAGCCAGGGCGTCGGCTCCGGCCCGGCGATCAGCACCATATTGTCCAGGCCATAGGCGTAGGACATGATCCGCACCCGCAACGCGCCGCGATCGGCGGAGCGGCGGAAGGCCTGCCAGTCCTCGATGCTGGTGCCCATGTCGGCAATGCCGGTGATGCCCTGCCGCAACAAGGCCTGCTGCGCCTTTTCCAACGCGATGTCGCGATCCTTGGGCGCGGGCGGCGGCACGGCCCGCGTCACCAGCTCCATCGCCTTGTCGACGAATACCCCCGCAGGCTTGCCCCCGCCATTTCGATGCGGCCGCCGGCAGGGGCCCTGGTCGCGGCGCCGATGGCCGCGGCCTTGATGGCCAGCGTATTGGCCCAGCCCGCATGGCCGTCCACCCGTTCCAGCCAGACCGGAATGTCGCTCACCGCCGCATCCAGTTCTGCGGCGGTGGGGAAGCGGCCAAGACCCCATATCTCCTGGTTCCAGCCCGACCCGATGATCCATTTCCGCCCCGGACTGGCGGCGGCATAGGCCCTGATCTTCGCCTGCGCCTCCGCCAGCGATTTCGTGTCCGACAGGTCCAGCGTGATCAGCGACAGCCCATATCCCATGACATGACCATGCGCATCGATCAGGCCGGGGATCAGCGTCTTGCCGCCCGCGTCCAGCTTGAAGTCAAGGCGCTTGGCTTGAACCGGCTCCGGCTCGTTCTTCCGGCGCTTTTTGGGGCGCACATATTCCGGTTCCTGATAGCGATCGGGCAGCAGCTTCTCGACCTTGCCCTCATCGTCGATGGTCAGCGCCCTGAACCGCACCAGCCGCCCATCGGCGTCCAGCGCGATGCCGTTCACATTGTCGATCACCCCCGAAGCCAGCGCCACGCCGGGCAGGGCAAGCGCGGCAACCGCCGCCAGCAGCGCGGCCCTCATGCCCGCGTGATCCGCCGCACGAGGGCGCTGGTATCCTGCCGATGGCCGCCCATCGCCTGCACATCGGCGTAGAATTGATCGATCAGCGCCGTCACCGGCAGCGTCGCGCCATTGGCCCGCGCTTCCTCCAGCGCCAGCCCCAGATCCTTGCGCATCCAGTCCACCGCGAAACCGAAATCGAAACTGTCCGCCGCCATCGTCTTCCAATAATTGTCCATCTGCCAGCTTTGCGCCGCCCCGCCCGAAATCGCGTCGAAGGTCTTGTCCAGGTCCAGTTCCGCCGCCTGCGCGAACCGCAACGCCTCGGCAAGGCCCTGCACGATTCCGCCGATGCAGATCTGGTTCACCATCTTGGCGGTTTGGCCCGCGCCCGCGCGCCCGACATGGACGATGCGCGGGGCATAGGCCTGCATCACGATGCTGGCTGCCGCCACCGCCGGTTCGCTGCCCCCGCACATGACGGCCAGCCGACCCTTTTCCGCACCCGCCTGTCCGCCCGTCACCGGCGCGTCGACGCAATGCAGCCCCCGGCTTTCGCCTTCGACGAACAATTGCCGCGCGATCCGCGCCGACACCGTGGTATGGTCGATGAACAGCCCGCCCGGCTTCATCGATCGAAAGGCGCCGTCGCGGCCCAGCGTGATCTGGCTGAGGTCATCGTCGGTGCCGACGCAGCTTATGACGATTTCCGCATCCTCGGCCGCCTTGGCCGGGTTGACGGCGACCGCGCCGCCATAGGTTTCCGCCCAGCGCTTCGCCTTGCCCATGGAGCGGTTGTAGACGGTAAGCTGGTGCCCGGCCTTGGCCAGATGCCCCGCAATCGGGCCGCCCATGACGCCCAGGCCGATAAACGCGATTTTAGCCATATGCCTCGATCAGTTGGATGCGCGCGTCAATGCCATAGGCACAGTTTTCCGTCAGTGCCAGTTCCTTCCGCCGCAATTTTAAGGTAGGGCGCCGCCCATGAACACGTTGAGCAAGATCGAAAGCGCCATGCCGCTGCCCATTTCCGTCGACGACATATTGGCGGCGCGGGTGCGAATTTCGGGCTCCGTCGTGCATACGCCGACGCTGGTCAGCCAGACGCTGTCCAACATGTTCGGCTGCAAGGTGTTCCTGAAGTTCGAGAATCTCCAGTTCACGGCCGCCTATAAGGAACGCGGCGCGCTCAACCGCCTGCTGCAACTGGACGAGAAGGCGAAGAAGAAGGGCATCATCGCCGCCTCGGCCGGCAATCATGCGCAGGGTCTTGCCTATCATGGCAAGCGTCTGGGCGTGCCCGTCACCATCGTCATGCCCACCACCACGCCGACGGTGAAGGTGACGCAGACGCAGGGCCACGGCGCCACGGTCGTCCAATATGGCGAGAAGTTCGACGACGCCTATGCCCATGCCCGCAAGCTGGAGGTGGAGCAGGGCCTGACCTTCGTCCATCCCTTTGACGAGCCGGACATCATGGCTGGGCAGGGCACGGTCGCGCTCGAAATGCTGGAGGACGCGCCGGAAATCGACACGCTGATCGTCCCGATCGGCGGCGGTGGCCTGTTTTCGGGCGTGGCGACGGCGGCCAAGGCGATGAAGCCCGATATCAGGATATATGGCGTGCAGGCGGAGCTCTATCCGTCGATGTACGATTATATCAAGGGCGCGAACCTGCCCTGCGACGGCGACACGCTGGCGGAGGGCATTGCCGTCAAGCAGCCGGGTGAACTCACCCGCCGTTTCGTCGAGCGGCTGGCCGACGATGTGCTGCTGGTCAGCGAACGCCATCTGGAGGAAGCGGTGAGCCTGTTGCTCCAGATCGAGAAGACGGTGGTGGAGGGCGCGGGCGCCGCGGGCCTCGCCGCGCTGCTGACGCATGGACAAGAATTTGCCGGGCGCAATGTCGGCCTGATCCTGACGGGCGGCAATATCGACACGCGCCTGCTGGCGAACGTGCTGCTGCGCGATCTGGCGCGTTCGGGCCGATTGGCGCGGCTGCGCATCATCCTTCAGGACCGGCCGGGCGCGCTGTTCCATGTGGCGCGCATCTTCGACCAGGAAGCCGTCAACATCCTCGAACTGTCGCACCAGCGGATTTTCACCAATCTGCCGGCCAAGGGCCTCAGCCTCGATGTCGAGTGCGAGACGCGCGACGGCGCCCATCTGGAGCGCCTGATCGCGGCGCTTCGCGAGGTCGGTTACGAGGTTGCGCCGATCGAAGTGGCCTGATCGACGCGGCCTCTGCCCCTTAACCACTTTTCGTGGTAAATAAACTTTGCACAGCGGCCTGCGGACGGCATAGTCGTCTCATGAATCAGGGGTCGGGCAGCGCTGTGGGGGAGATGCGGTTGTGAGTGCGCCTTTCCGCTTTCCGCGCTTCTTCGTGACCAATCCCAGCCCATGCCCCTATCTGCCGGGCAAAAGCGAGCGGAAGGTGTTCACGGAGCTCAGCGGCGACAATGCGGCGGAGCTGAACGACGCGCTTGGCCGCATCGGTTTCCGCCGCAGCCAGAATGTCGCCTATCGCCCCAGTTGCGCGGATTGTTCCGCCTGCGTGTCGGTGCGCGTCGTCGCGGGCGAATTCGAACCCAATGCGACCCAGCGCAAATTGCTGCGCAAGAATGAAGACCTCGTCATCACCGCCTGCAAGCCATGGTCGACCGAGGAGCAGTTCGCCCTGCTCCAGCGCTATCTGCGCGCGCGCCATCCGGGCGGCGGCATGACCGAGATGGACGAGATGGACTTTGCCGACATGGTCGAACAGACCCCGGTCGAAAGCCATGTCGTCGAATATCGTGAACCCGGTGAGGACGGCCGCCCCGGCAAGCTGATCGGTGCCTGCCTGACCGACCGGCAGGGCGACGGACTGTCGATGATCTACAGCTTCTTCGATACCGAATTGGAGCATCGCAAGGGCCTGGGCAACTTCATCATCATGGACCATATCCTGCGCGCGGCAAAGGCCGGTCTGCCCTATGTCTATCTCGGCTATTGGGTCGAAGGGTCGCAGCGTATGGAATATAAGATCCGCTATCGCCCGCTCGAACGGCTGAGCCGCAACGGCTGGACCCGTTTCGATCCGCAGGAACAGGTGCAGGCCGTTCGAGAAGCGGAAAGCCGCGATGAGCCTGCCCTGCCGCGCGAACTGGCGGCGATTTTCCGCAAATAAGGCATATCGCCCCTAGAGGCTGTCTGGAAATGCGCGGAATGACGCATTTCCGAGGCTTGTGCCGCACTATGTCGAATGTCGTGTGTCCAACCGGCTCCCAGCCGCCGTCGCGGCATATCTGTTCATTACGGATATATTTCCGTCACTTGCATGGGAAAGCTTATTTAACTTTTTCCGCTACTGCATGCTGATGAACTGCGGAAACAGTGAAGGATCAGGGCCGGCCCATGGACCGTTTTGCTGATCGCCGATTTGGAGAATTTGACGCAGAACCCGTCCATGATCGGTTGGACTGGGACATTTTCCATTATCGTAACGAACTGTTGTTCTCACCTCTCTTTCACGCTGTCTCGCCGCCGCTGATTCGCTGGATCGCGGATGATCGCGGTCGCGTGCTTTCCCGGGAAATCTGTTCGGACCTGTTCGCGCGGCATTTCTCCGCCGACATGATGGGCCATGGCTGGCGCGCCTTGCTGGAGCCTCCGGATTGGCGCGCCTTGGCCGATGCGGCGAGAGGATCGGAGCGGCCGCATCCCGTCCAGGTCCGGATGCGCTGTCCCTCGGGGGAGGGACGGTGGGGCATCGTCCGCATGGCGCTGGTGACGGAGCCGGGCGAGGCGCCGCTCTGGTATGGCACGATCGAGGATATTGACGATCGCCACGATCACGATCGCCGGGCCCTGGCCGACGCGCTGGCGGAAAGCCGGCAGCATTATCGCTGGTCGGTCCAGCTCAGTCCGCAAGTGCCCTGGACGGCGGCCCCCGACGGCGCGATCGAGGAGGTCGGTCCGCGCTGGCGGGACCTGACCGGAAGCTCGCCCGGTTCGGCGCGGGGGACGGGATGGATCGCTTCGCTGCATCCCGAGGATGCCGGGCGCACGCTCGACCTCTGGGCGGAAAGGCTGCGCACCGGCGATCCGATCGATGTCGATTACCGGTTGCGCCTGTCGGACGGCAGCTACCGCTGGATGCGCGCGCGCGCGTCGGCGCGGCGGGACGAAGAAGGCCGGATCGTGCGGTGGTACGGCACGCTGGAGGATGTTCACGCGCAGAAGCTGGTCCAACGCGAACTGGCCGAAAGCGAGGAGCGTTTCCGCCTCGCCATCCAGTCGGCGCGGTTGGGCATATGGGATTTCGACGGCGTCGCCGGCACCCGGACTTGGTCGCGCGAGTTCCGCGCCATGCTGGGTCTGTCCGACACGGAACCGGCAACCAGCGAACTCGCCTTGCGGCTGGTCCATCCGGAGGATCGGCACCAGCTGGCGCAGATGCTGGAGGCGGTGGCCGCCGACCAGTTGCCACCGCATTTCGAGGCGACGCTGCGCGTCTACCGGGCCGACACCGGCGCCCTGCGCTGGATCAAGAGCATCGGCTGGAGCAGCTTTTCCGAATCCGGCCGCCCGCTGCGGGTCATCGTCACCTTCCAGGACGTGACGGAGGAACGAAACAGCGAGGAGCGCATTCGCTGGGCCGCGACCCATGATCCGATGACGAGCATGCCCAATCGCGCATTGTGGCAGGCGACGCTGGAGGAAATGACCGAGCATGCGCGCCAGTCGGGCGAACGCTTCGGCCTGCTGTTGGTCGACATTGACGACCTCAAGCGCACCAACGACATGCTGGGTCATGATGCTGGCGATGCGCTGCTGTGCGGCTTCGCCCGGCGCTTTGCCGCCTGCGCGCCCGCCGATGCCACGGTCGGGCGGCTGGGCGGCGACGAATTCGGCATGATCGCGCCGTCCCTGGCCGACAGCGATGCGCTGGCGGCGTGGAGTGCGGAGCTGCTCGGCGGGGTGCGGGGGCCCTATGTCCATAATGGGCGTTCCCTCGATTGCAGCATCAGCATCGGCGGTGCGGTTTTCGGCGAACATGGCGATCAAGCCACCGAACTGCTCAAGGCGGCCGACCTTGCCCTTTATGCATCCAAGGCTGCGGGTCGCGGACGGCTGACGCTGTTCCATTCGCAATTGCGGGCGGACGCGCAGCAGCGCAGTTCGATGATCAACATGGCGCGGCAGGCGATCGCCGACGATCTGGTCGTGCCCTATTATCAGCCCAAGGTGGACCTGCGGACCGGCCGCATATTGGGCTATGAGGCGCTGCTGCGCTGGGAACATCCGCGCACCGGCGTCCATGCGCCGGACAGCATCGCGGCGGCGTTCGACAATGCCGACATCGCGGTCCAGCTTACCGAGAAGATGATGGCGGCCGTCGTGCGCGACGTCCGCCGCTGGCTGCGCGCGGGGCATGATCCGGGCCGAGTCGCGATCAACGCTTCGGCGGCGGACTTCATGCAACATGATTTCGCGGGCTATGTACTCGCTCATCTCGCGCGATGCGGCATTCCGCCGCGGCATTTCGAGGTGGAGGTCACTGAAACCGTGTTCCTTGGCCGTGGCACGGACCAGGTCGAACAGGCGCTGCACCGGTTGTCGGCGGCGGGCGTGCGGATCGCGCTCGACGATTTCGGGACGGGCTACGCCTCGCTCAGCCATTTGAAGCAATATCCGGTCGACGTGCTGAAGATCGACAAGAGCTTCATCAGCAATATCGAGCAGGATGCGGGCGACGCGGTCATCGTCGATGCCATCGGCAAGCTGGGAGGCAGCCTGGGCATGGAGGTCGTGGCCGAAGGGGTGGAGCAGCTCGGGCAGATCGACATGTTGCTGGCGCGCGGCTGCCTGGTCGGGCAGGGCTATCTGTTCGGCCGGCCGCAAGCCTGGGCGACCATATGCTCGCAGGCCGCCTGAACAGGCTTATTTCGACCGCATCTGGCGACGGCCTGGCCGCGAAGTCACGGTTTCCGTCACATAGGTCCGCGTGGTCTGCATCGCGGGCTGGATCACCACAGTCGTGGTCGTGACGCCGGGATAATAATAGCCGTTCGCGAACCTGCCCGGTGCCTGCGTCGTGGTGACGACAGGCTGGCCCGGAGCGGAGGGCTGGCCAGGAGAGGGAAGCCGACTTGCCCCCAAGGGGGTGGCCGGGCGCGGTGCGGCGGCATAGGGCGGCGCATCATAATCGACGCCGGGCCCGCCCCGGCGTTCGACGGAGCCCTCCTGTCGCGATATTGGCGGTGGAGGAGGCGACGGAGGGGGCGGGGCGCTGCCCATCGTCACATCGTCATCATAGCCCATGGCGGGCGGCGGCGGATCGCCTGCCTGTGCGTCCCGGTTCACGCCGCTGCTTGCCAGGGCAGGTATCGTCATCCCCCATGCGAGGCCTGCGCCCGCCAGGATGATGTTCCGGATACGCATGCTGGATTCCCCGTTTTCGGCCGATTTGTTAACGGCTTGTTTAGCATGGGAAAGCCCGGCGATCCATGGGCCGGCGCCATCTGCTCCGTCCCGAAACGGAGCAGGTCGGTCGGTTCAGCCTGGTTCAGGTGAGGCGCGATCCGATCCGGTCGATCAGCGTCTCCAGCCCGGCCCGGTCGGCTTCGTCGAACCGGGCGGGCAGGGGGCTGTCGAGATCGAGTACGGCCACGACCTTGCCGTCCCGGATCACCGGCACGACGATTTCCGAAGCGCTGGCGGCATCGCAAGCGATATGGCCGGGGAAGGCGTGGACATCCTCGACAAGCTGGGTGTCGCCGCTCGCCGCCGCGGCACCGCAGACGCCCTTGCCCAGCGGGATGCGGATGCAGGCGGTCTTGCCCTGAAACGGGCCAAGCACCAGTTCGCCGCCGACCATCCGGTAGAAGCCGGCCCAGTTGAGATCGGGAAGAAATTGCCAGATCAGGGCCGAGATATTGGCCATATTGGCGACGGTGTCGGCTTCGCCCGCCGTCAGCGCATCGGCCGCCGAGAGCAGATCGTCATAGAGGGTGGTCTTGTCGGCATCCGCCGCGGGCGCAAAATCGAACATGACGGAAATATAGGTGGAGCGATCCGCATCGGCCAGCCTTGAGATCGAAGGATTGGGCCGATTGCGGAACCACATCGTCACCACCCCGGACCTGATCCGGGGCGACGAAGCCGGGAAAGTCCGTTTCCCACGCACGAATCCTGCCCTTCCCGAAGGAAAAGGGATCACTTGCCTTCCAGCATCTCGATCATCAGCGAAAAGTCGCGCGCCGCTTCGCCCTGGTTGGCGAGCAGTTGGTAAAGCGATTCCGCCGCATTGCCCATCGGCACGCTTGCGCCGACCGAAGCGGCCGCTTCGGTCGCCAGTTTCAGGTCCTTCAGCATCAGCCCCACGGCGAATCCGCCCTGATAGCCGTTATCCGAAGGACTTTGCGGCCCGATGCCCGGCACCGGGCAGTAGCTGGTCATCGACCAGCTCTGTCCCGATGACACGCTGGAAATATCGTAGAAGGTCTGCGGGTCGAGCCCGAGCTTCTTCGCCATGGCGAAAGTCTCGCAGGTCGCGACCATCGTCGCGCCCAGCAGCATATTGTTGCAGATCTTGGCGGCCTGCCCATTGCCCGCGCCCCCGGCATGGATCACCACCTTGCCCATGGCGGACAATATCGGCCTGGCCCGGCCGAAGGCCTGGTCCGAGCCCCCGACCATGAAGGTCAGCGTCCCGCCATTGGCCGCCGCGATGCCGCCCGACACGGGCGCGTCGACCATCTCGAAACCCTTGGCGGCGGCCGCCTCCTCGACCCGGCGCGCGGTCGCGACATCGATGGTCGAACAATCGAGGAACAACGCATCCGCCTTGGCCGCGCCGAAGACTTCGCTCGTATAGACGCCCTCCACATGCTTGCCCGCCGGGAGCATGGTGACGACCGCGTCGGCGCCAGTCGCGGCTTCCGCGGCGCTCGCGCAACGTACGGCCCCGGCCTCGACCGCCTTGGCCAGCGCCTCCTCCGACAGGTCGAAGGCACGCACGGCAAATCCGTTCTTCAGCAGATTGGCGGCCATGCCACCGCCCATATTGCCCAGGCCGATAAAGGCGATGGTCTGGCTCATTTCAGGCACTCCTCTAGAGCGATTTCAAGTCCGATGGATCATCGGGCGACTCGTAAAATCGCGGAAAACAAAGCATCTTTCAGCCGCGCAATTCGGGCAGCGGCGTCCATTCCTTTCCCGGGGGCAGGGGGGCGAACAGGCTGTCCACCAATTCGTCCGTCACATCCTCGGGCCGCGCCGGATTCCATCGCGGCGCATTGTCCTTGTCGAAGATCACGGCGCGCACGCCCTCGACGAAATCGGGGCGGCGGATGACATGATGGCCGATGCGATATTCGTTGCGCATATTGTCGGCGAAATCGGTGAAGGCCGCGCCCTCCACCATCTGGCGCAGCGCGACCTTGATCGTCTGCGGCGACTTGGTGGCGAGGGTGGCGAGCTGCTCCCGCGCCCAGCCGGACCCCTCCGCCTCCAGCGCCGCCAATATGTCCTCGAATCGATCCGAAGCGAACAGCCGGTCGATCTCGTCCCGATGCGCTTCGACGGCAGAGGGCGGCGGGGCGTCGGCCATCTCGTCCAATATCTCGGCCAGCCCGTCCGGATCGGCGATGATCCGCGCCTTCACCGCTTCCAGCTTGTCCGACGCCATATAGTGGGTCGCGATGCCGATCGCCGCGCAATCCGCGCCCTTGATCCGCGCGCCCGTCGTCGCCAGCCAGGCTCCGGTCCGTCCCGGCAAGCGCGGCAGGAACCAGCCGCCGCCCACATCGGGAAACAGGCCGATGCCCGTTTCCGGCATGGCGTAGGTGGTCCGCTCCGTCGCCACGCGATAGCGCGCCGGATCGGAAATCCCCACGCCTCCGCCCATGACGATGCCGTCGATGAAGGCAATAATCGGCTTTTCATAAACGAACAGCAGATGGTTCATCCGATATTCGGTGAAGAAGAATTGCTCCGCCTCCGAACAGTCGCCCCTGGCGCTGTTGGCGATCATGGCAATGTCGCCGCCCGCGCAAAATCCACGCCCCTCTGAATGATCCAGCATGACCGCAACGACGCTCTCATCCGTCCGCCACGCCAGCAGCGCGTCGATGATGGCGCTGCACATTTCGGTGGTCAGCGCATGGATCGCCTTGGGCCGGTTCAACCTGATGCGCCCCACGCCATTGTCGATGGAAATCAGAACCTGATCAGTCATACAATCTTCCGCGCTCGTCTCTCTCGGGCTTAGGGCCGCAGCATGTCGCGGGCGATGATCATGCGCATCACCTGATTGGTGCCTTCCAGGATCGAATGCACGCGCAAATCGCGCCAGAAACGCTCGATCGGATAGTCCATCAGATAACCGTAACCGCCATGCAGTTGCAGCGCCCGGTCGACCACCGACGATCCGGTATCCGTCGCCAGCCGCTTGGCCATGGCGGCGAAGCGCGTCTTGTCCGGCGCATTCTCCGTCACCTTGACCGCCGCCGCATAGAGCAGGGTGCGCGCCGCCTGCAATTCCGTCTCCATGTCCGCCAGCACGAACTGCGTGTTCTGGAAATCGGCGATACTCTGTCCAAACTGCTTGCGGTCCTTGGTATAGGCGACCGCCTCGTCGATGCAGCGCTGCGCGCCCCCCAGCGAGCAGGCGCCGATGTTCAGCCGCCCGCCGTCCAGCCCCATCATCGCGATGCGGAAGCCTTCGCCTTCGCCGCCGACCAGATTTTCGGCCGGCACGCGCACGCCGTCGAAATTGACCTGTGCCGTCGGCTGCGAATGCCAGCCGAGCTTGCGTTCCTGCGCGCCGAAGCTGACGCCCGCCATGTCCTTTTCGATGACGAGGCAGCTTATGCCCTTCGGCCCGTCGTCGCCGGTGCGGACCATGACGACATAGATTTCATTCTCGCCGCCGCCGGAGATGAACTGCTTGGAGCCGGTGACGACATAATGATCGCCTTCCCGCACCGCCCGCGTCTTGAGCGCCGCCGCGTCGGACCCTGATCCCGCTTCGGTCAGGCAATAGCTGCCGATCCGCTCCATCGGCACCATGGAGGGCAGATATTTGTCCTTCACCGCCTGGCTGCCGAAACGGTCGATCATCCAGGCGGCCATATTGTGGATCGAGATGAACGCGCTGGTCGACGGACAGCCATAGGCCATCGCCTCCATGATCAGCGCCGCCTCCAGCCGCCCGAGGCCGATGCCGCCCGCTTCCTCCGACACATAGATGCCGCCGAAGCCCAACTCGGCGGCGGCGCGGATGGTGTCGCGGGGGAAGATGTGCTTTTCGTCCCATTCCGCCGCATGGGGGGTGATCGCATCGGCGGTGAACCGGCGCGCCATCTCCTGAATGGCCAACTGGTCCTCGGTGAGATCGAACTGGCTCACAAGCTCTCCTGACGTGCGCTTTAAACTCTCCTCTAGATATAATGCGGAATTGCACGCAACAACGCAGTTCTGCATAGCATCGCAGCGATTTTGCAGTCGGGTGGGGGCGGATGTTCGATTGGGACGATCTCAGGGTCTTTCTGGCGGTGGCGCGGGCGCGCAAGATCGCCCCGGCGGCGCGTGCCCTGGGGATCGACGCGACAACGATCGCCCGGCGACTCGCCCGGCTGGAAAAGGCGCTGGGGCCTGAACTGTTCGAGGTGGGAGCGGGGGAGCGCACCCTGACCGCCCATGGCCAGGCCCTGCTCAGCCACGCCGAAAACATAGAGAGCGCCGCGCTCGCCGCGATGGAGGAGGCGACTGGCCGGGAACGCCATCTGAGCGGCCAGGTAAGGCTGTCGGTGGCGGAGGGCTTCGGCACCTGGGTGCTGGCGCCCGGTCTTGCCGATTTCAGCCGCCGCCATCCCGGCATCCGGCTGGACCTCATCACCGCCTCGGGCTTCCTCAACCCCTCGAAGCGCGAAGCGGACATGGCGGTCATGCTGGCGCGGCCGCAGCGGGGGCGGTTGTCGGTCCGGCGCATGGGCGACTATCGGCTGCACCTCTATGCGTCCCCCGCCTATCTGGCGCAGGCGGGGAGGCCTCGAAACGCCAGCGACCTGCGCGATCATGTGCTGGTCGGCTATGTGCCCGAATTCATCTTCTCGCCCGAACTCGATTATCTGGACGAGGTGGAGGCGGGTCTGGAGGCCAGTCTGCGCGCCACCAGCATCAACATGCAGCATCGGATGATCGCCGAAGGGGCGGGGATCGGCGTGCTCCCGGACTTCATCGCCGGGCGCGATGCGAGGCTGGTGCCGGTGATGGCCGATCGGGTGGAGATCATGCGCAGTTTCTGGCTCGTCACCCATGGCGACCTCAAGAAACTGCCTCGAATCGCGGCGGTCGCGCTGTGGTTGCAGGAACGTATCGAAACCTTGAAGAGCGGGGCTTCTGTCGGTCGAACGACCTGAAAACCCTCCTAAAGCCAATCGACGGCGCCTGTCCGGCCCGCTAAGGGAGTCGTCATGACAGTGAAATGGTCGCAATTCGCTCATGCAGCATAAGTCCAAGCGCAGCCGGGCGATCGCCCTGTCGAACAGCGATTTGCGCGCGCGCGCGACCGAATATCTCGATTTCCTGGCCGCCTGGGTGAAAAAGCCGCGCCAGACCGCCTCGGTCGTGCCCAGCAGCCGCTATCTCGCGCGGCTGATGGTCGAGCATGTCGATCCCGACGGGGGCCGCGTGATCGAACTGGGCGGCGGCACCGGCGTCTTCACCCGCGCGATACTGGGCACCGGCCTGCCTCCGGAAAATCTGGAGGTGGTCGAGATCAATCCCGCCTTCGCGCGCGGGCTGCGACGTCATTTCCCCCATGTGTCGGTGCTCGAAACCCCGGCGCAGGTCGTTTCCACGGCAGCGGCCGGGGAGGCGGGGGAATATCAGGCGGTGATCAGCGGCCTGCCGTTGCTGGCCATGGACCGCCAGATGCACGCGGATATCCTGTCCGAAAGCTTCCGCATGCTGCGGCCGGGCGGGGCCTTCATCCAGTTCACCTATTCCCTGCGCCCGCCGGTCAACCGCGAGATTCTGGACGCGCTGGGCCTGGATGTGGTTCGGGCCGGGCAGACCGTTCGCAACTTTCCACCCGCCACGGTTTTCCGCTTTTTCCGCAAGGGCGAATAGGCCACCCGTTGCCTCAGGCTGGCGGCGCCCTATCTTTGCCGCTCAGCACAAAGGGGGCACTGCCGCGCATGGCGTCCATCATCACCGTTTCCGGCCTGACGAAAAGCTATGCTTCGGGTTTTCAGGCGCTGAAAGGCGTCGACCTGGCAATAGAGGAGGGCGAGATTTTCGCGTTGCTGGGGCCGAACGGCGCCGGCAAGACCACCATGATCTCCATCATCTGCGGCAATGTCCGCCCGACCGGCGGCAGCGTCACCGTCGCCGGGCATGACATCATCCGCGACTATCGCGGATCGCGCTCCGCCATCGGGCTGGTGCCGCAGGAGCTTCATACCGACGCGTTCGAGCAGGTGATCGACACCGTCACCTTCTCCCGCGGCCTGTTCGGCAAGCCGCGCAACGACGCTTATATCGAGAAGATTCTGCGCGACCTGTCGCTCTGGGACAAGCGCAACAACAAGATATTGGAACTGTCCGGCGGCATGAAGCGCCGCGTGATGATTGCAAAAGCGCTGTCCCACGAACCGCGCGTGCTGTTCCTGGACGAGCCGACCGCGGGCGTCGACGTCGAACTGCGCCGCGACATGTGGAAACTGATCGGTGAATTGCGCCAGACCGGCGTCACCATCATCCTCACCACTCATTATATCGAGGAGGCGGAGGAGATGGCCGACCGGGTCGGCGTCATCAACAGGGGCGAACTGGTGCTGGTCGAGGAAAAGACCGCGCTCATGAAGAAACTCGGCAAGAAGACGCTGACCATCGTGCTGGCGGAGGCGATGTCCGCCGTTCCGCCGGACCTGGATGAATGGCAGGTCACGCTGAAGGCGGACGGCCATGAGATGGAATATGTGTTCGATACCCAGGCCGAACGTACCGGCGTGTCTTCGCTGCTGCGCAGGCTGGGCGATCTCGGCATCGGATATAAGGACCTCAATACGCAGCAGAGCAGCCTGGAGGACATCTTCGTCAGCCTGGTCCATCGGGAGAAGGCGGCATGAACGGCTTCAACGCGCGCGCGATCTGGTCGATCTACAAGTTCGAACTGCACCGCTTCCGCCGGACCTGGCTGACCGGGCTGCTGGTTCCGGTCATCACCACCTCGCTCTATTTCGTGGTGTTCGGCGGGGCGATCGGCTCGCGCATGACGCAGATCGACGGCATTCCCTATGCCGCCTTCATCGTGCCCGGCCTCATCATGATGTCGATGTTCACGGAAAGCATCTTCAACGCCAGCTTCGGCATCTACATGCCCAAATTCACCGGCACCATCTATGAACTGCTGTCGGCCCCGGTATCGGCCATGGAAACGATCATCGCCTATGTCGGGGCGGCGGCCACCAAATCGCTGATCGTCGGCACGATCATCTTCCTGACCGCGCATCTGTTCGTGGACCTGCCGGTCGCCCATCCTCTGGCGATGGCGGTCTTCATGGTCCTGATCGCGGTCAGTTTCTGCCTGTTCGGCTTCATCCTGGGGATCTGGGCGCAGAGTTTCGAGCAGTTGCAGGTGATCCCGCTGCTGATCATCATGCCGATGACCTTCCTGGGCGGCGCCTTCTATTCGATCCACATGCTGGCGGAGCCGTGGCGGACGATCACTTTGTTCAACCCGATCGTCTATCTGATCTCCGGCTTCCGCTGGACCTTCTTCGGACGCGGCGATGTGGGCATTGAATTCAGCCTGCTGTTCATTGCCGGGATGCTGGCCCTGTGCCTGGCAATCATCGGCTGGATGTTCCGAACGGGCTACCGGCTGAAGAAATAGAGGATGACGCCATGGCGGCCGTCCCGGTCGGACGGCCGCCATTCCCTTTATCTCATCCCTTCAGCAAGCCCAGCAGCATCGCCCATATCCCGCGCTGATCGGCAGCCTTCGTCACGCGCGGCGCGCCATAGCCCCGGCACTCCAGGCAATCCGCCCGCACGCCCGCGCCGCTCACCAGCGCGCGCACGTCGGCAATCGCCTGCAAGGCCCAGTTCCGCTGGATCACAGCCTGCCGTCCCAGCAGGTCGCGTCCCACCGCCCCATCGGTCGTCCCGGCATCGTCCTCATCTTCGCGATCCACGATGGACTGGACGAACTGCGCGAACTTGTCCGGTTCCTTGGCGATGCGATAGGGCTTGGCCTTGGCCGGATCGATCTTCGCCAGCTTCGCCGCCTCGGCGATCGCGTCCTCCAGCCCACCGAAGCGATCCACCAGCCCGATCTGCCGCGCCGTGCCGCCGTCCCACACGCGGCCCTGCGCGATCGCGTCGATCTGTTGCGGCGTCTTGTGGCGCGATTGCGCGACCAGCCCGACGAAACGGCCGTAAATATCCTCGACCCCCATCTGCATGATCCGGTCGAATTCGGGCGTCGTGCCGCCCACCACATCGGGCTGCCCCGACAGCGGCGTCGTCTTCACCCCATCGGTGGTCACGCCGATCTTCGCCAGCGTGCCCTCGAAGCTCGGGATGATCCCGAACACGCCGATCGATCCGGTGATCGTGTCCGGCTCGGCAAAGATCACGTCGCCCGGCGTCGACACCCAATAGCCGCCGCTGGCAGCGACATTGCCCATGGAGACCACCACCGGCAGCCCTTCGGATTTGGCCTCCATAATGGCGCCCCGGATCTTCTCCGACGCCATCACCGATCCGCCCGGCGAATCGACGCGCACCACCAGCGCCTTCAGGTCCTTCTCCGCCAGCGCCTTGCGCAGCAGGGCGGAGATGGTGTCACCCGCGGCCGTTCCCGGACCCGCCTCGCCATCGACGATGTCGCCCGCCACCGTCAGCACGCCGATGTCACCGCCATTGGCGGGCTTGTGCGCCTTCATGTAGTTTTTAAGGTCGATGGCCGCGAAGTCGCCTGCCTTGTCGTCGGGCGCATCGCCCGCGATTTCGGCTACACGCTTCCCGAACGCCGCTTCGTCGCCCAGCTTGTCGATCAGGCCCGCACCCAGCGCCGCCTTCGCCAGATTGCCGCCAGCCGCTTCCGCCAGACCCGCCGGATTACTCACATAGGCCGCCAGCTTCGCCTTGGGCCGTGCCTTGGCCACCTCCTGCTGCCAATCCTCCCACAGCGCATCGGCCAGCGCCTGATTGGCCTGCTTGGCCTCGGGCGACTGGCCGGTGCGGGTGAAAGGCTCGACGAAGCTCTTGTAGGTGCCGACGCGATAGACATGGGTGTTGACCCCCAGCTTGTCGATCAGTCCCTTGTAATAAAGCCCCGATCCGCCGCGCCCGATGATCGCCACGCCGCCCAGCGGGTCGACCCAGCTTTCGCTCGCATGCGCGGCAAGCTGATAGCCGTCGTCGCTATAGATGGTGGCATAGGCCAGGACCGGCTTCTTCGCCGCGCGCACCGCGTCCAGCGCCTTGCCCACGCGCGCCAGCGCGACCTGGCCGCCGCCGGCAAAGCCGTCCAGGTTCAACACCACGGCCTTGACATGCCGATCGTCCTTCGCGGCGTCCAGCGCGGCGACGATCTCGGCCAGCCCATATTCCTTGCTCTTGTCGCGGGAACCGGTGAGCAGCGCCATCGGATCGACCTCCGCGGGCTGTTCGACGATGCTGCCGTCCAGTTTCAGCAGCAACGCGCCACTGCTCACGCTTTGGGACGGTTTGGGCGACCAGGACAGAGCCGCATAAAGCAGCCCGAAGAACATCAGCAGGAACAACAGCACCAGCCCGTCCTTGATGGCGACCAATATGCGCCACATCCCCTTCACAAATGCCAAGTCGCCGGTTCCTTCCTACAATGCCTGAATGGGCTATCCCATCGACGGACCGACTGCAATGTGGGGGCGGGCGGGGACCGCGCAAGCTTGCGCCGGATGAATCCGGCGCTATGGGAGGCCGCAACTCATGGCTTTTCGTGCAGGAGACACGCCTCATGCCCACGCTCGTCCTTATCCGCCACGGCCAGTCGGCCTGGAACCTCGAAAACCGCTTCACCGGCTGGTGGGATGTCGACGTGACCGAAAAGGGCGCGGAGGAAGCCCGTGCGGCGGGCAAGCTGATGGCGGAGAAAGGGCTGGATTTCGACCAGTGCTACACTTCGGTCCAGACCCGCGCGATCAAGACGCTGAACCTCGTGTTGGAGGAAATGGGCCGCCTGTGGCTCCCGGTCGAAAAGGACTGGCGCCTCAATGAGCGCCATTATGGCGGTCTCACCGGTCTCAACAAGGCGGAGACGGCGGCCAAGCATGGCGACGATCAGGTGAAGATCTGGCGCCGCAGCTTCGACACGCCCCCGCCGCCGCTGGAGGCGGGCAGCGAGTTCGACCTATCGAAGGACCGCCGCTATGCCGGCATCCCGATCCCCTCGACGGAATCCTTGAAGGACACGATCGCTCGTGTGCTGCCCTATTGGGAAGAGCGCATCGCTCCCGATCTCAAGGCCGGCAAGCGCGTCGTCATCTCCGCCCATGGCAATTCGCTCCGCGCGCTGGTGAAGCATCTGTCCAACATCCCCGACGACGAGATCACCGAACTGGAAATCCCGACCGGCCAGCCGATCGTCTATGAATTGAACGACGATCTGACCGCCAAGGACCGCTACTATCTGTCCGAACGCTGACAGGGTACGCCCTGCGGGCAAATCCCGCATTGCCCCTTGGCGGTCCTCCCGCTAAGGGGCTTTGCTTTCCGCATGATCAGGGAAAGTGCGAAGCGAAATGAACGGGGCAGTCGAAGCCGTGCAAGTCGGCATCATCATGGGCAGCCGATCCGACTGGGAAACGATGCGCCATGCCTCCGAGACGCTGGAGGCCCTTGGCGTCGCCCATGAGTGCAAGGTCGTCTCCGCCCACCGCACCCCGCAGCGCCTCTACGACTATGCCACCGGCGCCGTAGCCCGCGGCCTGAAAGTCATCATCGCGGGCGCAGGCGGCGCCGCGCACCTCCCCGGCATGACCGCCTCCATGACCCGCCTGCCGGTCCTTGGCGTCCCCGTCGAATCCAAATCGCTCAAGGGCATGGACAGCCTGCTCTCCATCGTCCAGATGCCCGGCGGCATCCCCGTCGGCACGCTCGCCATCGGCAAGCCCGGCGCGATCAACGCCGCGCTGTTCGCCGCCTCGATCCTCGCCACCACCGACACGGCCCTTGCCGGGCGCCTCGACGCCTGGCGCGCTAGCCAAACCAACGACGTCGCGGAAACCCCCGAATAAGATGACCATCATCCCGCCCGGCTCCACCATCGGTATACTCGGCGGCGGCCAATTGGGCCGCATGATCGCGATCGCCGCCGCGCAGCTTGGCTATCGCACGCATATCTACGCCCCGGAAACGAGCGGTCCCGCCGCCGACGTCTCCCCGCGCTGGACGCAGGGCGCCTATGAAGACGCCGACGCCCTCGCGGCCTTCGCGGACAGCGTCGATGTGGTCACCTATGAGTTCGAGAATATCGACCCCTCGGCGGTCGAAGTCCTCGCCACCCACGGCCTCGTCCGCCCCGGCGCGCAGGCGCTGCGCATTGCGCAGGACCGCCTCGCGGAAAAGCGCTTCGTCTGCGACCTTGGCGGCCTGACCGCCCCCTTCGCCCCGGTCGAAAGCCTCGACGATCTTGAGGAAGCGCTCGATCAGATCGGCAGCAAGGCGATCCTCAAGACCAACCGCATGGGCTATGACGGCAAGGGGCAGGCGCGCCTGTCCGACCCCGGCGACGCGGTCGGCGCGTGGAACGCCATCGGCCGCCAGAGCGCCATCCTCGAAGGTTTCGTCACCTTCGCGCAGGAGTTCTCCGTCATCCTCGTGCGCGGCGCCCATGGCGAAATCCGCTTCTGGGACAGCGCGGCGAACGTCCACACGGACGGCATTCTCGACACCTCGACCGTCCCCGCAGGCCCCCTCATCGAAGGCCAGCTTCCCGAAGCCCGCGCCCTCGCGTCGAAGGTGGCCGACGCCCTCGACTATGTCGGTGTCCTGACGCTTGAATTCTTCGCCAGCGCCGACGGTCCGGTCTTCAACGAAATGGCCCCGCGCGTCCACAATAGCGGCCACTGGACCATCGAAGGCGCGCTCACCAGCCAGTTCGAAAACCATGTCCGCGCCATTTGCGGCCTGCCGCTGGGCGACACCCGCCTCGCCGCCGCGAAGGTGGAAATGCACAACCTCATCGGCGAACAGGCCAATGACTGGCAGCGGATCTTGTCCGATCCGGCGAACCACCTGCACCTCTACGGCAAGCATGAAGCCCGCCCCGGACGCAAGATGGGCCACGTCACGCGCCTGACGCTGTGAACGAACCCCCCGAAATCATGCTCATCCTCGCCCGCGCCGATAATGGCGTGATCGGCAGGGATGGCGACCTGCCCTGGCGTCTGCCCGCCGACCTCAAGCATTTCAAGGCGCTGACCCTGGGGCATCCGATGATCATGGGCCGCAAGACCTTCGACAGCCTGCCCGGCCTGCTGCCCGGCCGCCGCCACATCGTCCTGACCCGCGACGCGAGTTGGACAGGGGAGGGTGCCGAAACCGCCGGCAGCCCGCAGGACGCCATGGCTCAGGCCGGTGCCGCCACGATCGCGGTCATCGGCGGCGCTGAAATCTACCGTCTCTTCCAGCCGCTCGCTCATCGCATAGAACTCACCGAAGTCCACATCGACGCGGAAGGCGACACCCACATTCCCTATCCCGATCCCGCGGACTGGCAGGAAATCGCCCGCGAGGATCATCCGGCGGAAAATGGCCGCCTCGCCTACAGCTTCGTCACTTTCCGTCGTACCGCCGCGCATTGCCAGCGGCCGGACGCGCCCCTATAGCGCGCCTCATGGAGCGGCTGCACAGCAGTGACGCGATGCCTGCCCATCTGCGCGGCAGCATCATGGCGCTGGGGAATTTCGACGGATTTCACGCCGGGCATCAGGCCGTCGCCCGCCGCGCGATAGAACGCGCCCGGGCCGAGGGGCGCCCCGCGATCATCGCCACCTTCGACCCGCATCCGATGCGCCTGTTCCGCCCGGACACGCCCTGGTTTCGCCTGACCACGCTCGACCAGCGCGAACGCCTGTTCGCCAGGGCGGGCGCCGACGCGATGCTGCTGTTCGACTTCACCCGTGAACTGGCCGCGCTCGACCCGCTCTCCTTCGTTCGCATGCTGGCCCAGGATTGGGGCGTCGCCGGAGTCGTCACGGGTCAGGATTTCACGTTCGGCAAGGACCGCGCGGGTTCCATCCAAAGCCTCGCGGAACTGGGCGCCTCCATGGGTCTCATTGCCGAGGCCGTGGCCCCGGTCACGGGGGAGGGCGGAGAGGTCATCTCCTCCACCCGCATCCGGCAGGCGCTCAAGTCCGGCGACTGCGCCACCGCCACCCGCCTGCTGACCCGCCCGTACACCATCGAAGGCATGGTCCAGCATGGCGACAAGCTCGGCCGCACCATCGGCTTCCCGACCGCCAATGTCGACATGGGCCATTATCTGCGCCCGGCCTATGGCATCTACGCCGTGCGCGGCTTGCTTCCCGACGGCCGCATCCTCGACGGCGCCGCCAATCTGGGCATCCGCCCCAGCTTCGATCCGCCCAAGGAATTGCTGGAGCCGCATTTCTTCGATTTCGCCGAAAGCCTCTACGATCAGGTGATAGAGGTCCAACTCATCCACTTCCTCCGCCCCGAAGCAAAATTCGACGGCCTCGATGCGCTGATGGCGGCGATTGCGAAGGACTGCGAGGATGCGCGGCAAATCCTTGCGGGAATGCCCCACCTCGCCTAATGCCGCGCGATCAGATCAAAACGCGCGGACCCCGATGACCGACCAGCCCAGCCAAGAAACCAAAGATTACAAGAGCACCGTTTTCCTGCCCGTCACCGACTTCCCGATGAAGGCGGGCCTCGCGCAGAAGGAGCCGGCGATCCTTGGCCAATGGGAGGAAATGGACCTCTACGGCAAGCTGCGCGAGCGGCGGAAGGGCCGGACACGCTTCATCCTCCACGACGGCCCGCCCTATGCCAATGGCGACATCCATATGGGCCATGCGATGAACAAGGTGCTCAAGGACATCATCGTCCGCAGCCAGTCTTTGCTCGGCAAGGACGCGCCCTATGTGCCCGGCTGGGACTGCCACGGCTTGCCCATCGAATGGAAGATCGAAGAAGAATATCGCAAGAAGAAGCAGAATAAGGACGAGGTTCCCGCGCAGGAATTCCGCGCCGAATGCCGCGCCTATGCGGACAAATGGGTCGGCGTGCAGAAGGACCAGTTCAAGCGCCTTGGCATCATGGGCGATTGGGACGACCCCTATCTCACCATGAAGTTCGACGCCGAAGCCACCATCGTCGGCGAACTGTTGAAATTCGCGGAAAGCGGCCAGCTCTATCGCGGCGCCAAGCCCGTCATGTGGTCGCCTGTCGAAAAGACCGCGCTGGCCGAGGCGGAGGTCGAATATGAGGACATCGTCTCGACCCAGATCGACGTGGCGTTCGAGATTGTCGAAGCACCCAACGCGCCGGAACTGGTCGGCGCCCATGCGGTGATCTGGACGACCACGCCCTGGACGATCCCGGTCAATCAGGCTTTGGCCTATGGGCCGGAGGTTGAGTATGTAGCGATCCGTGGTCGGCAGTTCATTCGCAAAGAAGGGGTCGGCACAGTTACTTCGGGCGACCAATTGGAAACCCATTGGGAAGGGGTTGTCCTTGTAGCGGCCAAACTGTTCGATGAGTTTCGGGGGCGTTCGGCGTTTTCGTCTGATGATGACCAGTTCGCGAAACCACTTTGGAGCGGCAAAGGCTCCGACCTAGCCGGAGCCATCGCCCGCCACCCAATGCACCATCTCGGCGGCTTCTTCGCCAAGCCCCGCCCGCTGCTCGCAGGCGATTTCGTCACCACCGACGCGGGCACCGGTCTCGTCCACATGGCGCCCGACCATGGCGAGGACGACTTCGCGCTCTGCAAGGCGAACGGCATCAACCCGGTCTTCGCGGTCGAGAATGACGGCAAATATCGCGAGGACTGGCTCTGGCTCGGTGGTCAGGGATCGGTCATCAACCCCAAATTCGTCGGCAAGGACGGCCCGATCTGCACCGACTTGGCGCAGGCGGGCGGGCTGCTGGCGGCCTCCGACGACTTCAAGCACAGCTACCCGCATAGCTGGCGCTCGAAAGCAAAGATCATCTTCCGCTGCACCCCCCAATGGTTCATCCCCATGGACCAGAATCCCTCTCCTGCGGGAGAGGGAAGGGGCCCGCTCGCGCCAGCGAGTGGGAAGGGTGAGGGCGACAACGGCGCCACCCTGCGCGACCTCGCCCTCAACTCCATCGAACACACAAGATGGGTCCCCGAACGCTCGATCAACCGCATCCGCTCGATGGTGGAGGGCCGCCCCGACTGGGTGATCAGCCGCCAGCGCGCCTGGGGCGTCCCCATCGCCCTCTATGTCCATCGCAAGACCGGCGAATATCTGGTTGATAAATCAGTCAACGCCCGCATCATCGAAGCGTTCAAGGGCGCTGGCGCCGACGCATGGTTCGGCGCCGACCACCAAGCCCTTCTCGGCCCCCATTACGACCTCAACGACTATGAGGTCGTGAACGACATTCTCGACGTCTGGTTCGACAGCGGCTCCACCCACAGCTTCGTGGTCGAGGGCCGCTATGGCGAAGGCGTCCGCGCCGACCTCTATCTCGAAGGCTCCGACCAGCATCGCGGCTGGTTCCAGTCCTCGCTGCTGGAAAGCAGCGGCACCCGCGGCCGCGCGCCCTATGACGCCGTCCTCACCCACGGCTTCGCGCTGGACGGGCAGGGCCGGAAAATGTCGAAGAGCCTCGGCAATGTGGTCGACCCGCTCAAGGTCATCGCCGAAAGCGGCTCCGACATATTGCGCGTCTGGGTCGCCAGCACCGACTATTTCGACGACGTCCGCATCGGCAAGGAAGTGCTGGCCGGTTCCTCCGACGCCTATCGCAAACTCCGTAACACTTTCCGTTACTTGCTCGGCGCTCTTTCCGATTTCTCCGAAGAGGAAAAACTGCCAGTAGCCGAAATGCCGGAACTGGAGCGCTACATGCTCCATCTGCTGGCGAAACTGGACACCGACCTCAAGTCCGTGGTCGACAAGGCGGCAGGCAGCGAAAACTGGCTCGAATTCAGCCGCTACACCCGCGCACTGATGGACTTCGCCAATAGCGACCTGTCGGCCTTCTTCTTCGACATTCGCAAGGACTGCCTCTATTGCGACGCGAAGTCGGACCCCAAGCGCCGGGCCTATCGCACAGTGTTGGACACGCTGTTCCACGCGCTGGTCCGCTACGCCGCGCCGATCATCCCCTTCACCGCTGAGGAAGTGTGGCAAAGCCGTTATCCAAACCCTGAAGAAAGCGTGCATTTCCTGGAATGGCCGGAGGTCGACGCCGCTTGGTTCGATGAAACGCTTGCGGAAAAGTGGGAAGAGCTTCGCCTCTTGCGTGGCTATGTGACTGATGCCATCGAACCTTATCGTCGCGACAAGACGATAAGATCCAGTCTCGAAGCCGAAGTGGCAGTAGACTTGAAAGATCCGGAAGCGGTTGAGCGATTTGCATCCAGCGCAGTCGATTTCGCTGAAATCTGTATCACTGCCTCGGCCTCCATTTCCGGCTTCACCGACGATAATTTTGAAGGCATCAGGCGTATCAGCGTTGCACCGTCCGAAAAGCACAAATGCGGCCGCTGCTGGCGTCTGCTGCCAGAGGTGGAAGAAGACGGCACGCTCTGCAATCGCTGCGATGAGGTGCTAACTGCGTGACAGGAAGCGCTTGCCAAGAGGTAGGTGCTCCTGCGAAGGCAGGAGCCCAGTCCCAAGGCCTGATCTGGGCTCCTGCCTTCGCAGGAGCACGATGGGTTTCTATCACTAAGGCGACGATCTGAAGCCCATGCCCACCCCGATCAACCATCGCCCCTTGGGGCTCACCGTCGCGATCGTCACCCTCATGTTCGATCAGCTCGTCAAATATACCGTCACCTATCCACTGGCGCTGAAAAGCCGGATGGACGACGGCATCGAGATATTGCCGATCTTCCGCCTGCGCTGGCTGGAAAATCGCGGCGTTTCCATGGGCTTCTTCCACGCCGACACCAATATGATGCGCTGGATACTGGTCGGCATGACCATGCTGATCGCCGGCTTCGTGGGCGTGTGGATGTGGCGCGAAAAGGCGCGGCAGGACGTCGCGGCACTTGGCCTCGTCCTTGGCGGCGCGATCGGCAACATCGCCGACCGTGTGCGGCTGGGCTATGTGGTCGATTATGCCGACCTGCATTTCGGCGAATGGCGGCCATTCCTGATTTTCAACCTGGCTGACGCGGCCATCACTTTCGGCGTGCTGATCCTCCTTGCGCGAGCGCTTCTGCTGCGCGAGAAGGGCGCAAAAAGACGGAGACTCTGAACTGATGCGTAAACTGATCCTCGCCGCTGGCCTGATTTCGATGCTGTCCGCCTGCGGCGGCGGTGGCGGCCTGTTCAACCGCGCCCGCCCCGATGAGTTCGCCGTCTCGCGTCAGGCTCCGCTGGTGATCCCGCCCGACTTCGCGCTGGTCCCGCCTGCGCCTGGTACCCCCGCGGCGGCCCAGGTCGATTCGAGCAAGGCCGCGATGGAGGCCATGTTCGGCGGCCCCGCCGCCCGCAGCGTCGCCGAAACCGGCACGCTGAACGCCGCCGGCCGCGTCAACGCCGCAGCGGGCATCCGCTCATCGGCGGGCGATCCGGGCACGGAAGTCGTGGATAAGGGCGCCACGACCCGCGACATCATCGCTGCCCCGGAAGGCGACGGCCAGGACGCCCGCGCCTCCACGCCGCAGCAATAAGAACCGCTTAGGGCTGGTTCTCGACAAAGTCCCTGAACCGGCCCAAAGTCCCGTCCCACTGGCTCTTCACCTGATCCAGCCAGTTGCGGGCATCGACCAAGACCTCCGGCTGCAAGGTGAACAACACCTCCCGCCCGCTCCTGGTCCGCCGCACCAGCCCCGCGCCCAGCAGCACGTCGAGATGCTTGGCCACCGCCTGCCGACTGATCGGCAGATTCTCGCCCAGTTGGACGATCGACCGCTCCGATCCATCGGAAAGCCGTCCGATCAAACCCAACCGCGTCGCATCCCCCAATGCCGCGAACAGGCGGGCGGGGGAGCCCTCAATCCCCGACATAGTCGCGGATATTCTTCACCTGCTCGGTCCAGCCGCCGTCATTGGACCGCATGACATTGGAACGCCGGGGCTCGGGCACCTTGTCGAATCCACTCTCCGTCACCGTGAGCCGCGTGCCGTTGCCCAGCGGCTCCAGTAGGAACTCCACCAGCGTCCACTCCGGCACCGTCGCGCCGCTGTCCATCAATGCCTTGTCACCCCCGGTTGCCGGCCACTCATAGGCAAAGCGGGTCATCGGTTCGATCGCCACGATCCGCGCTTCCCAGCGGTAATCCTCATAACCGGGAAAGGTCATATGCCCGGTCGAGGCCCGGCCCACGGCGAAAGGCTGGTCCAGCGCTACGCGGAACCAAGCTCCAAATTTCTCGTGATCGATCAGCGCGTCCCAGACCTTTTCGACAGGCGCGGCGATCTCGATGGTCTTGATGATGGAATCGGTCATATCAGCAACCTCCTGGTTGCCAATATGGGCGCGCTGATCCCTTCATGCAACCATATAGTTGCTAATCAGGCGCGTACTTCCGATCCGATGCCCGCGCTGTTGTGGCGCAGGGCCGTCAGCACCGTGTCGACAATCGCCTCCGCATCCAGTCGCGCATCGGCATATTGCTTCTCGGGCTTGTCCTGGTCCTGGAATATGTCGGGCAGGCGCATCGTTCGCAGCTTGAGCCCGTTGTCGATGAGGCCCTGATCGCTCGCCATGGTCAGGACATGCGCGCCCAGGCCGCCGATCGCCCCTTCCTCGATGGTGACGGCGACCTCATGGGTCGTCAGCAGCTTGCGGATCATCGCCTCGTCCAGCGGCTTGGCGAAGCGCAGATCGGCCACGCTGGTCGACAGGCCCCTGGCTTCCAGCGCCTCGGCGGCCTTCATTGCCTCCTCCAACCGGGTGCCAAGCGACAGGATCGCGACCTGCCGTCCTTCGCGGACGATCCGGCCCTTGCCGATCTCCAGCCGCTCCGGTGTTTCGGGCAGGGCGATGCCCACGCCGTTGCCACGCGGGTATCGCACCGCGATCGGCCCATCGTCGTGCAGCGCGCAGGTGTGAACCATGTGCACCAGTTCCGCTTCGTCGGCCGCTGCCATCACCACCATATTGGGCAAGGTCGCGAGATAGGTGATGTCGAAGCTGCCCGCATGGGTCGATCCGTCCGCGCCTACCAGGCCTGCGCGGTCGATGGCGAAGCGCACAGGCAGGTTCTGGATCGCCACGTCATGCACGACCTGATCATAGGCCCGTTGCAGGAAGGTCGAGTAGATCGCGCAGAAGGGCCGCATGCCCTGCGCCGCCAGCCCCGCCGCGAAGGTCACGGCATGCTGCTCCGCAATGCCGACGTCGAAGGTCCGGTCCGGAAAGGCGGCGGCGAATTTGTCCAGACCCGTACCGGATGGCATGGCGGCGGTGATCGCGCACACGGTCGAATCGCGCTCCGCCTCGGCGATCAGCGCCTTGGCGAACACGCCGGTATAGCTGGGCGGTCCGGGAGGCGCCTTGGCCTGGGCGCCGGTGATGACGTCGAACTTCTGCACGCCATGATATTTGTCCGCCGCCGCCTCGGCCGGAGCATAGCCCTTGCCCTTCTGCGTCACGACATGGACGAGGCAGGGGCCCTCCGCCGCATCGCGGACATTTTCAAGCACGGGTATCAACTGGTCGAGATTATGCCCGTCGATCGGCCCGACATAATAGAAGCCCAGTTCCTCGAACAAGGTGCCGCCCATCGCCATGCCGCGCGCGAACTCGTCGGTCTTGCGCGCCGCATTGTGGAGCGGGCGGGGCAACTTGCGCGCCAGCCGCTTGGCAAGGTCGCGCAGGCCAAGGAACTCCCGGCTCGACACCAGCCGCGCCAGATAGGCCGAAAGCCCTCCGACGGGAGGAGCGATCGACATGTCATTATCGTTCAATATGACGATCAGCCGATTGCCGGCCTCCCGTGCATTGTTCATCGCCTCATAGGCCATGCCCGCCGACATGGAGCCGTCCCCGATCACCGCGATCGCCTTGCCGGGCTTGCCCTGCATCTTGTTCGCGACCGCGAAGCCCAGGGCCGCACTGATCGAGGTGGAGCTGTGCGCCGCGCCGAAGGGGTCGAACTCGCTCTCCGCCCGCTTGGTGAAGCCGCTGAGCCCGCCACCCTGGCGCAAGGTACGGATGCCGTCGCGCCGTCCGGTCAGGATCTTGTGCGGATAGCATTGATGCCCGACATCCCAGACCAGCTTGTCGTCCGGCGTTTCGAACACATAATGGATGGCCGTGGTCAGTTCCACCACGCCCAGCCCCGACCCCAGATGGCCTCCCGTCACTCCCACGGCGGAAATCACTTCCTGCCGCAGCTCATCGGCGACCTGCCGAAGTTGGTCGGGTTGCAATTTGCGCAGGTCCGCAGGCCAGACGACCTGGTCGAGCAGCGGGGTGGAAGGACGATCGTTCATGAAAGACTATAGACTCCCGAGCGCAGGAGGTTCCCTGTTTGTCGCGTTTTCCGAGTCAGCGGACGGCATCCGCTTCGAAGACCGCTCTGGGCCGTTCCGGGCCGAAGCGCAACGCCTCCTTCATGCCGCGCACTTGGCGCAGGTGCCCAATATCTCGATGATGGGGCGTTCCGGCTGAAAACCCGCCATCCGGGCCACGGCACGCACCTTGTCCGTGACCTTATCGTCGTCGACATGCGTGGCCTGCTTGCACCGGGAGCATACCAGGAAGATGCAGTCATGGTGACAGCCCGGATGCACATTGGCGATGTAGGCGTTGGCGCTTTCCACCCGCATGGCGATATTGTTGCTCACGAACAGGTCGAGGATGCGGTAGACGCTGTTGGGCGCCACCCGCTTGCCCCGCGCCTTCGACACGGTGTCGGCGATGTCATAGGCCGATGCCGGTCTTTCCTCCGCCGCCAGCGCGTCGAAAATGGCCGCGCGCATCGGCGTCCATTGTTCCTGGCTCGCCTCCAGCGTCGCGCGTGCGGCATCCGCCAGATTGTCGCCTGACGGTTCATGATGGTCGTGGTGGTGGTGATCGGCCATAAGTACAATCTAAGCTTGGGTGATGTCCGGGGCAAGGGCGAGCGGTTCAGCTCCGCCAATAGATCCAGGCGGCCCAGAGCCAGCCGGCGATCATCAGGGTTCCTCCGATCGGGGTAATCGCGCCGAACCATTTCGGCGCTCCCAGAGCCATGGCGTAGAGGGTGAGGGCAAAGACCGCCGCCCCGCTCAACAGCAGCGCCGCCGGTCCCCGCGCCACGCCCATGATGGCGAGCGCGCCGACCGCGTGGACGAGTTGGTACAGGCCGCCGGTGCGCAGCCATTCGGCAGCCTGCGGACTGGACGCGCCGTGCGCGCCAAAGGCTCCCGCCGCGATCGCCAATGCCGCCGATAATGCCGCCAGAACCGCAATCATGCCTCGTCCTCCCCTTCGCCGCGCACCATCAGGTGCATCCGCCTGCCGGGGCGGTACATCAATTCCTTGGCGGCGAGCAAATTGCCATGTTCCATCTGCAACGCCATGCGTTGTTCGTCATTCTGGCGATATTGACGCTCCACCTCTTCCACCTCCTCCTGCGGCACGCCCAGCGCCTGCATGGCCTGCACCCCCATGCAAATGGCGGACTCGAACACCTCGCGCACGACGCCCGCCAGATCGAGGTCCTTGAAATCCAGCAACTGCCTTCGGTCGAAGGCGCGCACCACGAGCGCGGCTTGGGGGAAGGCCTCGGCAATCGGCGCCAGCACGCGTCTGTCGAGCGAGGGATCGTCGATGCAGAAGGCGATCAACCGCGCCTCGTCGGCGCCCGACCGCCGCAACAGGTCGATCCGGGTGCCGTCGCCATAATAGACCTTCATGTCGAAGCGGCTGGACACTTCGATCTGGGAGGGTTTCTTGTCGATCAGCACGACGCCGAATCCATGGCCCATCAGCATCTGCGCCACCGTCTGGCCGAAACGGCCGTAGCCGACGATGATCGCCGTACCGCGCGGCGCGTCTTCAGGCCGTGGCAGGTCCGATGCCTGCTTCGGCTTGGCGAATTCCAGCCGACGGGCGAACAGCATCAGGAACGGCGTCGTCGCCATGGAGAAGGTGACGATGGCGCTGAACAGGCTCGCGGCCTGGGGGGCGATCAGCAGGGCGTTCTGCGCCTGCGCGAACAGGACAAAGCCGAACTCGCCGCCCTGGCTGAGCAGCAGTCCCGCGCCGATGGCCTGGTTCCGTTCCATGCCGAACAGCCGGGCGAGGCCCATGATCAACGCCGCCTTTGTCGCGACCAGCACCGCCGCCATGCCGATGACGAAAACCGGATTGGCCGCCACCGTCCGCAGGTCGAGCACCATGCCGACCGCCAGGAAGAACAGACCGAGCAGGATCGAGCGAAAGGGTTCGACGTCCGCCTCTATCTCATGCCGATAGGGGGAGTCGGCCAGCATCACGCCCGCGACGAAAGCGCCCAGCGCCGTCGACAGGTGCAATGCGTGCATCAAGGCGGCGGCAGCCAGCACGGTGAACAACCCGACCGCGACGAACAGCTCGCGCTCGCCCAGCCGCCCCACCAGATGCAGCAACGGCCGCAGGATGAAACGCCCCGCCAGCACCAGCCCGGCGATGGCCGCGACGGTATAGCCCGCCATCATCCATCCGGGCGGCCCGCCCGCATCGGCGGGATTGCGCGAAAGGGCCGCGACGATGGTGATCAGCGGTACGATCGACAGGTCCTGGAACAGCAGGATCGAAAACACCTTCTCGCCAAAGGGCGAGTTGATCCGGCCGCTGCTCTTGAGGCCTGGCAGAACCTGCGCCGTGGAGGAGAGGGCCAGCGGCAAGCCCAGCGCGATCGCAGCCCCCCAGCTAAAGCCAGTGCTGTAGAAGATGATCGCCGTGAGCGCGCATCCGCACAGCACGACCTGCGCGGCGCCCAGCGCGAAAATATCGCGCTTCAATCGCCACAACCGCGCCGGATGCAGTTCCAGCCCGACCAGGAACAGCAGCAGGACGATGCCGATCTCGGCAATGGCGAGCTTCGATTCCGCGCCGCCGACCAGATGCAGTCCCTGCGGCCCGACCAGCGCGCCCGCGACCAGATAGCCCAGCACCGCGCCCAGCCCGAACCGGCGGAACAGCATGACGAACAGCACCGCCGCGCCCAACAGGATAACGCCCTCGGAAAGCAATATGTCGGTGGCGGAAACCGGCGAAGCGCCGATCTGAGCGGCCGGTCCCTGCATCAGGCGTCGGCCATGCGCGCGGCCTCGGCAATGGCTTCGAAGCCCAGCCGGATGGAAGCATGCCGCGCCGGATAGCCCCGCGCCGGCGCCAGCACCGCCAGTCCCGGCCAGAAGTCCAGATCGTCGCTTTCCCCCGCCAGATAGGCGGTCAACCGGTCTCGCGCATCGGCCAGTTCAGCGGCGGTCAGGCCGATCGCCTGCGCGGCCATCAGCGCCGCGGAGGCCTGCCCCAGGGCACAGGCCTTCACGTCAAGCCCCATTTCGGCGAGCCGCCCCGCCTCCATCCTGACGTCGGCCGTCACCCGCGATCCGCAGGTGGGCGAGCGCTTCTCCACGCTCGCCTGCGGATCGGGCAGGCGACCATGGTGGGGAACGTTCGCAGCGAGCCGCAGAATGTCTTTATTGTACAGGGGGGCACTCATTCCCACCCATGTAGGGCAGGACGTGTTCGGGAGAAAGGGCGCGAACCCATGTTTTGTCATAGCCGCGCCAGAGCGGCGACCAGCGTGATGACCAGTGGCGGCGCGGCCATCTCCATTCCTGCCCGCCATCGGACGGAACGGGGCAGGGCAGGCATATCGCCCAGCGCGATCACGGCCGCCATGGCTGCCGCCATCATGGTCCAGAGATAGTAGCGCAACTCCGACGCAACGCTGAACACCGCATAGCCAAGGCCATAGAAAAGGGCCGATCCGGCGAGCATGCCGATGGTCCGCGCCGACGGCATCCGCCGCGCCGCCAGCATCAACCCGAAGGCCAGCGCCATCCAGGCGCAGGGCCAGCCGAGCGGCGTATCGGCGCTCCTGATCGCCGCCGCATCGACGAAATCCAGCGCCGGACCAGCCGTTACGTGGAAATTCCAGTCATTGGGCGCCGATTCCCGCTGCACGGGCCGTTCGATCTCGTCATGGACCCAGAAGCGGGCATTGATGTTCCAGTGGGCGAGGCGATGCTGCGCATAGGCGACCGGATGGCGAAATATCTGTTCGATCCAATAGGGAAGGGCGCTGATGTGCGAAGCATGAAAGTCCCGCCGGACCTGCTCGAAATTCAGCGGGCAAAGCGGATCGACCCACCAGGAGAAGCTGTCCCATTTCACCGGGGTATAGCAATGATGGACCGCCGCGATCGGCTGTTCGACCTTCATCGCGGGAAAGGCGTCCTGCCCGCCATGTTCCGTGATCCCGGCCAGGTCGAAGATCACCAGCGACAGATTGACGTCGCTCGGCGCCGCGCCCAGCGCCTGGTTGGCCAGCGGCATGGCCAGCAGCAGCAGCACGGACATGACGGCTGTGGCCAGGACCATCCGCAACCGGGAAACCAGCACCGCCGGCCCCAGCGCCAGCAGCAGGATCGGCACGCCCGCCAGAAAGGCGTTGAAGCGCAAGGTCGCGGCAAGGAAGACCAGCGCCGCCGCACCCGCCCGCGGCATGACGGACCGGCTTTCCTGCGACAGCAGCATGAGCGCCACGGCCGCCGTCAGCGCACCTGCCATCAGGCAGTCCTTCAGCACCTCGCCCATCAGCGCGACGGACAAAGGCAGCAGTGCGCAAAGCCCTAACCCCATGGCCACGCCCGGCCGTCCCCGCCGCAGCGCCCAGGCGATCAGCCCTGCCATGCCCGCCGCATACAGGCCAAGCTGCAACAGCAGCATCGGTGCCGGTCCCGGCCAGAGCGGCAGGATCAATCGCCAGAGGCCCTCCATCATCGGCGGATGCCAGTCGTCGAACGCGCCGCTCAACGCCTGGTCATATTGGCGGACCGAATCATAGGTGACGAGGCCCGGCCAGTAGCTGAGCGACAGCGCCACCGCCGCGCCCAGCGGCAGGAAAGCCAGAAGGTGCGACGGCCGCGCCGTTCTCATGTCAGGGGCGTTGCTCGCCGGACGCAGGATCGGCGGGAACGATGATGCGCGGCGGCGGCGTACCCGGTTGCGGTGCGGGCGCGCCCGGTGGAGGCCCCTGCGGCTGGTCGATCGGCAGGCGAAGCTGTCCGTTGCCGATATTGACCGTCACGCCCTGCGTATCCAGCCCGACGCTCATATTGCCCAGGCCCGCCTCGCTCGCGACATTGGCGATGGCGTTGACCAGATCGCTGTCCTTCGTCTCCTCCGGCGCATCCTCGACCGGCTCGTTGATCGCGCTGCCCATGAAATTGCGCCAGATGCGCGCGGGCACGCCGCCGCCCGCCGCGCCGCCGGGAAGCGGCGTGTTGTCGTCATTGCCGATCCATACCGCCGTCACGAGGCCCCCCGCATAGCCGACGAAGATCGCGTCCCGGCTGTCCTGCGTCGTTCCCGTCTTGCCGAAAGTGCTGGTCCGCAGCGCCGCCGCGCTCCCCGTGCCGCGATTGGCGGCGGAGGAGAGCAGGTCGCGGATCATCTCCAACTGGTCGTCGCTGAAATGCTTCTGGCGGCTCATCAACCGGCCGAACCAGCTCTGCTCCTCCGGCGGCAGGCCATGGGCCAGCACCGGATAGGCGCCCGCCGCCACCGCCGCATAGGCTTCGGTCAGCTCCACCAGCGGGATTTCCGACGTGCCCAGCGCCAGGCTCAGATCCTCGGTCAGGGGCGCGGTGACGCCCAGGTCGCGCGCCACCTTGATCACATTGTCGACGCCGACCTTCTGCGTCAGCCGCACCGCCGCCACATTGCTGGACGCGGCGAAAGCCTGCCGCAGGGTGATCCGCCCGCGATATTTGCCGCCATGATTGGCCGGACGGTAGGTGCCGGTGGTGATCGGCGTGTCCTCGATGAAATCGTCGGGCGTCATCCCCGCGCGGAAGGCGGCGAGATAGACGAACAGCTTGAACGTCGACCCCGGCTGGCGCTTGGCCTGCACCGCGCGGTTGAAGGCGCTTTCCCCATAATTCCTGCCCCCGACCATCGCGACCACGCTGCCGTCGGGCTTCATCGCCACCAGCGCAGCCTGTGCCTTGCCCAGCGGCGCATGGCGGATCGCCGCCTCCGCCAGCCGCTGGATGCGCCAGTCGAGCGTCGTCGCCACATTCTGCGCGCCATAGACCGTGCCTGCCCGGTCGCGCGCCTGCGGCAGCACCCAGTCGGCGAAATAGGTGCCGCTGGTCGGATCGGGCGCCTCCTGCACATTGAGCCGGGCGGGCGGCAGGGCATTGCGCTGCGCCTTCGTGATGTAACCCGCCTCGACCATCGCCTGCGTCACCAGCGCCGCCCGTTCCTGCGCGCCCTTCAGGTTGCTGGTCGGCGCCAGGCGGGAAGGGGCCTTAAGCAACCCCGCCAGCATCGCCGCCTGCGGGATGGTCAGCCGTTCCGGCTGGCGGTTGAAATAATGCAGCGAAGCCGCCCGCAGCCCATAGACATTGTCGCCGAAATAGACGTTGGAGAGATATCTCTCCATGATCTGGTCCTTGGTCAGCCACGCCTCCAGCCAGAAGGCGATCAGCGCCTCGCGCGCCTTGCGGCCGAAGGTCCGGTCTGCGGACAGGAACACGCCCTTGGCGAGCTGCTGCGTGATCGTGCTGCCGCCCTGCGACGATCCGTCCGACCAGAGATTGTGCCAGGCCGCCCGGGCGATGCCGCGCGGATCGACGCCCCAATGGCTGTAGAAGCGCCGGTCCTCGATCGCCATGAAGGCCTGCGGCACATGTTTGGGCAGGGCGGCGACGGTGACGGGCTTGTCGATGATCGCGCCGCGCCGCGCGATCAGGTGGCCGTCCGCCGACATCAGGCTGATGCTGGGCGGGGCAATCGGCTTCAGAGAACGGGACAGCGGCGCCGTCACCGCCAGCCAGGCGATGATGATCATCATCAGCGCCAGCAGCGCGGCCACCACCCATCCGCCGATCTGCACCCGGCGCTTCCACGGGCCGGGCTGTGCGAACGCACTGGGTGGTCCTGCGCCGAATTCACGGGGCGACAGGGCATCGGGCTCGGGAGTCGGCAGGGGATCGTTCATCGCTTCGGTCATGCTGTGTTATTTGTCTGATACGGTCAAGCATGTCCCGTCGCGGGACAGCTCCGGATTAACTATGAATCGTGATGTTCCAAATGGTAAAGAATCTCTTAACCTATGGGTCATGAGAACGAGACCTCTAGTCCTGGCGAGCGAGTCGGCCCGACATCCGTTCCGCCAGCGGCTGCCGCGCCATGTCCTGTGCGTTGCGGAGCCGACCGGTGCAGGCGAACGTGCGCCGGCGTCCGACGACAATGACTGGAAGCTGTTCCTGCTGAGCTTCGGCGCCTTCTTCACGGCCTTCTACAGCTTTATCTTTTGAGGGACTGGTCTATCTTTCGATAGGCTGAAACCCGTCAATCGCAGGCCCTGTTTCAATCACAGGCCCTGTTTCAATCACGGGCCCTGTTTCAATCGCAAGCTTTGTGCAGCGTCCAGGCAATGGCCGCGCAGGGCAGGCAAAGCGCTGCCACCAGCAGCAACTGGTTGACCACCGACATGCCGGCCAGGCTGAGGCTGATGGTCAGCAACGAACCCAGCACCATGGCGCCTGAATTGACGATATTGTTCGCCGCCACCGTCCGCGCCGCCTCGCATTTTTCGACCGTGGTGGTGAGGAAGGCATAGAGCGGCACGACGAACATGCCGCCGAACGTCGCCACCAGCAGCAGGCACACCGACAGCGGGATCGCCAGCGGATGCGACAGGAAAGCCGACAGCGACAGCATCTGTCCGGTCGACTGCGCCATCCAGAGGTCGCACACGACATGGAAGGCGACGATGCTGATCCCCATGCCGATCACCGAAGCCGGAGCATATTTGGCCGAGACATGCCCGCCCAGCAGACGGTTGATCGCGACCGACCCGATGGCGATGCCGACGGAGAAAATGCCCAGGAACAGGCTGGCGACCGACTTGTCGGCGCTCAGCACATTCTTGACCAGCGGCGGGAACTGGATGAACAGCACCGTTCCCACTGCCCAGAAGAAGCTGATCGCCATGATGGCGAGGTATAGCCGCCTGATATGCATCGTCCCGCGCACCAGCGTGATCGAGGATCGGATGATGTGGAAATCGATCGGCTGCCGCTCGAGCAAGGAAGGCGCCGGGGGCACCTGCCGTCCCGTCAGCCAGCCGATGACGGCCGTCAGGACGATGCCCACCGCGGCGACCTGCACCGGGATGACCCCGGCCAGGATGGTGCCCGCCAGAATCGCGATATAGGTGCCGGCCTCGACCAGCCCGGTGCCGCCCAGCACTTCCTCGTCATGCAGATGCTGGGGCAGGATCGCATATTTGATCGGGCCGAAGAAGGTCGAATGCACCCCCATGGCGAACAGCGCCACCAGCAACAGCGGAATGGCCAGCACATGCACGGCAATCCCGCTCCAGATCAGCGCGAGACCCGCCGCGCCGACGCCCATGATGACGATTTCGGCGGCCTTGACGATACGGATGATCGTCGCCTTGTCCCTCTGGTCCGCCAATTGCCCGGACAGGGCGGATAGCAGGAAGAAGGGCAGGATGAACACGCCGGTCGCCAGCGCGCTGAACCAGGTTTCGGACTTCTCGTCGTTATACACGGTATAGACGACGAACAGCACCATCGCATTCTTGAACAGATTGTCGTTGAAGGCGCCCAGGAGCTGGGTGATGAAAAGCGGCAGAAAACGTCGCTTGGTAAGGAGCCTGAGAGAGGCTTGCATGGGCGATGGGGTCTTCTTCGCTGTGGATGAGCGGGCCGGGGTCTAGCCTTTGATGTCGGGTCTGTCCAACCCTGCAATGTGTCAATCCTGTAACCTTCGGTCTTGCTGCCGCTTGTGCACGGGCCTCGACTGTGGCAGTCCGCCGCCATGCTGACGCTGCCCAATCTGCTGACGCTTTCGCGGATATTGACCGTCCCCCTGCTCGTCGCCCTGCTTTGGCCGGCGGAGGTGGGAGCACGCTGGACCACCGGCTATATGCTGGCCTTCGGGCTTTATTGCCTGATGGGGATCACGGATTATTTCGACGGCTATCTCGCCCGCGCGCAGGGGGCGGTGTCGAAACTGGGCATCTTCCTCGATCCGATCGCGGACAAGATCATGGTCGGCGCGGTGATCCTGATGCTGGCCGCGACACGCGACATATCGGGTATACATATCGTGGCTGCGATGATTATCCTGCTGCGTGAGATCGCCGTATCGGGCCTTCGCGAATTTCTCGCCGGGTTGCAGGTGTCGGTGCCGGTTTCGCGCCTCGCCAAATGGAAGACGACCTTCCAGCTCATCGCGCTCGGCGCGCTGATCCTGGCCGGCGCGGTGCCGCAATTCCCCTTCGTCCAGATGGTGGGCATCGCCACCCTCTGGGCGGCGGCGATCCTGACGCTGATCACGGGCTGGGACTATCTGCGCGTCGGCATCAAGCATATGGATTGAACGATGGCGGATCTTACCCTCGTCTATTTCGCCTGGGTCCGTGAAGCCATCGGCCGGGATGAGGAGCAGGTGGCGCGCCCGGCACCCGACGTCACGATCGGCGCACTGATCGCCACGCTGGCGGCTCGTGGCGGTGGCCATGGCGAAGCCTTCGCCCGTCCGGAAAAGCTGCGCGCGGCGCTGGACCAGCGCTTCGTGCCGCTGGACAGCGCGATCGGGGAGGCGAAGGAACTCGCGATCTTCCCGCCGGTGACGGGCGGATAGGAGCGGGCGGATGAGCCGCGTTTCCATCCAGGCGGAGGATTTCGATCCCGCGGCCGAACTGGCGGCGCTGGAAGCGTCCGGCGGCGGCGGCGTCGCCAGCTTCACAGGCATCGTCCGGGGGGAGGGCGGACTGGTCGCGCTCGAACTCGAACATTATCCCGCGATGACGACCGCGCAGGTCGAACGCATCGTGGGGCAAGCGCTCGACCGCTGGCCCCTGCTCGGCGTGCGGGTGATCCATCGTCATGGACGGTTGGAACCGGGTGAGCGGATCGTCTTCGTCGGCACCGCCTCGCGCCATCGCACGGCCGCGCTGGAGGCATGCGCCTTCCTTATCGACTGGCTGAAATCGGAGGCGCCCTTCTGGAAGAAGGAGCATTTCGCGGACCGGACGCAATGGGTGGAGGCCCGCGCCGAGGACGACGCCAAGGCTGAAAGCTGGAAGCGTTAGGCCGCCGCGCTGACCTCCGGCTGTTCCGCCGCCTCGCGCAGCAGTTCCGCCAGCAACCGGAATTCCTTCTCGCGCGGGCTGTTCTTGCGCCACACCAGCGCAATGTCGCGATGCGACCGTTCGGACCGCAACGGCCGCGCCGTGATCTGGGTATGGTCCAATATCCCCCCGGAAATCGCCATTTCCGGCATGATCGTCATGCCCAGCCCATTGTCGACCATCTGCACCAGCGTATGGAGCGACGTGCCCATCATCATCGCGCTCGCACGGATTTCCGGCCGGTTACAGGCCGCCAGCGCATGGTCCTTCAGGCAATGACCGTCCTCCAGCAGCAGCAGCTTGGTCTCGTCGATCATCTCCGGCGCGATCCATTCGGGCGGATCGCGCGGATCGTCGCGCGGAAAGGCGACGTACAGCCGGTCTTGGAACAGGAATTCGCTGTCCAGTTCCCCGGTCGGGAAGGGCAGGGCCAGCAGCACGCAGTCGACATTGCCGTGGCGCAGCGATTCGATCGCCGCCTGCGTCGTCTCCTCGCGCAGATAGAGCTTCAATTCCGGCCGTTCGGCCCGCAATTTGGGCAGCAGATGGGGCAGCAGGAAGGGCGCGATGGTCGGAATGACGCTCATCCGCAGTTCGCCGGTCAGCGGTTTGCCTGAAGCCTCGGCGATCGCGGCCAGTTCCTCCGCCTCGCGCAAGACCCGGTGCGCCTTTTCGACGATCCGGTCGCCCAGCGCCGTGAAGCGGACCACCCGTCGCGTCCGTTCGACCAGGGTGATGCCGACCAGCGACTCCAATTCGCGAATCCCCGCCGACAGGGTCGACTGGGTGACGAAACAGCTGTCCGCCGCCTTGCCGAAATGGCCATGCTCTTTCAGCGCCACCAGATATTGGAGCTGCTTGAGCGTTGGCATGTAACTCGACATTGATCGGCTTCCTCGATTAGAGGAAGGAATATAAGCGACCTAGCCGATATATCCAAGCCATTTGGCAACGCCGAACAGCGATGTCAGCGTCAGGATCGTTCCCACCGCAATGAACAGGGTCCGGGGCGCCACATGCCGGGCCAGCATCGCGCCGAAGGGCGCGGCGACCACGCCGCCGATCAGCAATCCGATCGTATAGGTGGTGAAGGTCTCCCAACCCAGATGGAGAAGGAAGGTGATGCTGATCGACAGGGTCAGGATGAATTCGACGCTGTTGACCGTACCGATGGTGTGGCGCGGGCTGGACCCCTGGATCAGCAGGTTCGACGTCACCACCGGCCCCCAGCCGCCGCCGCCGGTCGCGTCCATGAAGCCGCCGAACAGGCCCAGCGGCGCGACCCATTTGGGATCGCGCGCCTGCGGCGGAAAATGGAAACCGCGCCAGACCAGATACACGCCGATCGTCGTCAGATAGATTTGCACGAAGGGTTTGATGACCGCGCCGTCGACATGGGACAGTACATAGGCGCCCGTGACGCCCCCGATCACGCCGGGAATGATCAGGCGCGCGAACAGCCGCCAGTCGACATTGCGGTGCGCGATATGGCTGATTGCGGAGACGCCGGTGGTGAAGGTTTCCGCCGCATGGACGCTGGCCGATGCCTTGCTGGGCGGCAGGCCGAGCGCGAGCAGTAACGTGCTGGAGATCACGCCATAGGCCATGCCCAGCGCGCCGTCGATCATCTGCGCTCCGAAACCGATGAGAATGAACGGCAGTATTTCGGCGAAATTGGCGATAAAGCTGTCGGTCATTCACGGGTCCCTGTTATGATTGTCTATCGCCTTGGTAGGTATATCATGGCCCGCCAAGAAACTTTCTGTTTTATCGAGCGAAGCCGAAATAGCCGCCCATCTGGAAAATTCATCCTTTTGCGCTTATGTACCGATTGGTCGGTTTCCAAAGGGGCGCTGCATGTTGCGCAATCTTATTGCTTATCTGGACTCGGTCAAATTACGGGACCCTGCGCCGCGTTCGCGCGCGGAGATCCTGCTTTATCCCGGCGTCTGGTCGCTGGCCTTCCATCGCGTGGCCCATCGGCTCTATCTGGCGCGGCTGTTCTTCCTGGCCCGCGCCGTGAACCATTTCTCGCGATTCCTGACCGGCAACGACATCCACCCGGGCGCCCGCATCGGCAAGCGCTTCTTCATCGACCATGGCTTCACCGTCATCGGCGAGACGGCGGAGATCGGCGATGACGTCACCCTCTATCAGAATGTGACGCTCGGCGGCACGGATCCGGCCAACGGGATCGCGGGCAAGCGCCACCCGACGCTGGAAAATGGCGTGATCGTGGGTTCGGGCGCGCAGGTGCTGGGGCCGGTCCGCGTCGGTGCCCGCGCCCGCGTCGGCGCCAATGCCGTCGTCACCAAGGATGTGAAGGAAGGCGCGACCATGGTCGGCATCCCCGCCAAGCCGATGTTGGTGGACGTGACCGCCTATCGGCGCGAATTCCTGCCCTATGGCACGCCCTGCTCGGACTGCTTCGACCCGGACAAGCAGAAGCTGGAAATGCTCCAGTGCGAGGTCGAGCAATTGCAGAAGCGTCTCGCCGAACTGCTGGCTGAGCGGGGCGCGCGCCGGACGACGACCTGCCCGATGGGGACAGGCCGCTGTTCAAGGAGCGTGGCCGCGCCTGATGAGCAATGTGACGCCGTTCCCGTTGCCGGCAGCCCAGGGCGCGGGGGCTGCAGCCAGCCAGATCGGTTTCGATCGTCTCGAACTCCAGCGGATCATGGATCTCTACGGCCGCATGGTGGCGGCCGGCCACTGGCGCGACTATGCGCTCGATCTCGGCCGTGAAGCCGCCATCTTCTCCGCTTTCCGGCGCTCCGCGGAGCGTCCCGAATTCCGCATCGAAAAGCGGCCCTCGCTACGCCACCGGCAAGGCATGTGGGCACTGATCGGGGAAGCCGGCAACGTGCTGAAACGCGGTGCGGAGCTTCAGGGCGTGCTGGCCCCGGTTGAACGGCGGCTGCTCAAGATCATAGGCGAATGATTGTCCGCATTTTCCCGAAGCAGCGGATGATGCTCTCCGCTTCGAAAATGCCCTAAAGGGAGACGCTCGTTCATGAGCTTGCCGAAATTTCTGGAAGGCCGCCTGTCCCTGCCGCTGATCGGATCGCCGATGTTCATCGTCTCGCAGCCCGCGCTCGTGATCGCGCAGTGCCGCGCCGGCATCGTCGGTTCCTTTCCTTCGCTCAACGCCCGCCCGTCCGGCATGTTCGAACAATGGCTCCAGCATCTGAACGAAGCGCTGACGGACAGGGATGCGCCCTTCGCCGTCAACCTGATCGTCCACAGGACCAACAACCGGCTGGAGGAGGATCTCGCGCTCTGCGTCAAATATCGGGTGCCGATCGTCATCACCTCGCTCGGCGCGCGGGAGGATGTGAATCGGGCGGTGCACAGCTATGGCGGCATCGTCCTGCATGACGTCATCAACAATGTCTTCGCGCGCAAGGCGATCGAAAAGGGCGCCGACGGCCTGATCGCCGTGGCGGCGGGGGCGGGCGGCCATGCCGGAACCCTGTCGCCCTTCGCACTGGTGGAGGAGATCAGGGCCTGGTTCGACGGCCCACTCGCGCTATCGGGAGCGATCGCGACGGGCCGATCGATCGCCGCGGCGCGGATGATGGGCGCCGACTTCGCCTATATGGGTTCCTCCTTCATCGCGACGGAGGAGGCCAATGCCGAAGCCGCCTACAAGCGGATGATCGTGGACAGCGGCGCGGGCGACATCGTCTATTCGGACGTCTTCACCGGGGTTCTCGGCAATTATCTGCGCCCCAGCATCACCGCCGCCGGTTTCGATCCCGACAAGCTGCCCAAGGCGTCGGACATGGATTTCGCCGATCTGTCGGGGGGAGAGAAGAAGGCGTGGCGCGATGTCTGGGGCGCGGGGCAGGGGATCGGCGCGATTCGCAAGGTCCAGCCTGCCGCCGCCTTCATCGCCCAGCTCAAGGCGGAATATCAGGCCGCCGTCGCCGCCTTCAATTCATAGGGCTTCAATTCAAAGAAATGCGCGCAGTTCCGCGATGAAGCGGTCGAACTGGTCATGGTGCAGCCAATGGCCGGCCTGCGTGAACTCGACCAGCCGGGCGTCCTTGAAATGCGTGGCGCGTCCGTCCTTCACCGGATTGGACGCCCAGCTATCCAATCCCAGGCACAACAGCGTCGGGCAAGTGATCCGGCTCCAGAATTGGGGCAGTTCGGTATCGTCCCCCACCTGCGGCGCCGCGTCATGCAGATAGGGGTCGAATTTCCAGCGATAGCTGCCATCCTCGTTGCGGTTGACGCCATGGATGGTGAGATGCATCGCCTGCTCGACCGACAGATGGTCGTTACGCTCGCGCATCCGGGCCACCGCCGCCTCGATGGTCGGGTAATGCCGCCTGGTCCGGCGGGCCAGCGTCCGCCGTTTCGCGATCCAGTCCAGCCATTTGTCGGGCGCGGGTTTCTGCGCATCTTCCGCGATGCGGTTGGGCGACAGGCCGAGGCCCTCGATCGCGACGATCTTCGCGACCTTCTCCGGAAACAGCCCGGCATAGCGCAGCGCGATCGATCCACCCAGCGAATGGCCCACCAGGATCACCGGGTCGCGCCCCAGTTGCTCGACCAGTTGCGCCAGGTCATAGACATAATTGGCCGTCATATACGACCCTTCGGCGGACCAGGCACTGTCGCCATGGCCGCGCAGGTCGGGCGCGATGACATGATAGTCCTTCGCCAGGGTCCGTGCCGTCCAGTCCCAGCTTCGCGCATGGTCGAACCCACCATGTATCAGGATCAGCGTCGGCGCGGTGCTGTTGCCCCAGTCCAGATAATGCAGGCGCATCCGCAACGATGTGTAGAAATGCGACGTCGGCGCGGCTGATATACTCATGCGGTCCTGTGGTGAGGAAGGAATGGTGCGGGCGATATTCATGTCTCTTTGGCGAACTCACCTATGGTTGCAAGAGGTGATAGGCAGGAATTGCCTCGTCTTACGCCAGCTTCTTCAAACTTCGGTAAAGATCGGATGATCAGAGGTCGTCCGAATGGGCGGCAAGGCGCACGATACGCTGGCTGCCCTGCGCCGCACTGATGACGATCCGGGCCAGTTCGGCCTGCTTGAAGGGTTTGTTCAGCCTCGGCCGGGCCGTCATATGCGGCGGCAGTTCGGCAAAACCGGTGATGATGATCACGGGCAGGCCCGGCAATCTTTCCTCGATCGCCTCCGCCAGTTGGGCGCCGGTCATGCCGGGCATCGCATAATCGGTGATGACCAGGTCGACATTGCCTTCTTCCAGCATCCGCAAGGCGTCCACGCCGGACGCCGCCTGGAACACGGTATGCCCCAGCTCCTCCAGCATCCCGGCGGTGTTGGTCAGCACCAGATCATCGTCGTCGACCGCCAATATGACCAGCGGCTCACCGCTGGGTGCCAGGACGTCGCCCGGTTCGGCCATCTCCTTCGCCGCCGGGTCCTGCGGCGCGACCGGCAGCAACAGGGACACGGCGGTCCCGTGCCCGGGCTCGCTGGCGATGGTCAGCGCTCCGCCGCATTGTTCGGCAAAGCCATGGACCATGGATAGCCCCAGGCCCGTGCCCTTGCCGATGCCCTTGGTGGTGAAGAAGGGCTCGCGTGCCCGCTCCAGCGTCTCCGCATCCATGCCCTCGCCTTCGTCTATGACGGACAGGCGCACATAGCGGCCGCTGGAAAGGTCCGGCCGCTGGTCCTTCAGCAGAGCCATTTCGGCTCCCTCGATGATGATGCGTCCGCCCTCGGGCATGGCATCGCGGGCATTCACCGCCAGGTTGAGCAGCGCCAGCTCCAATTGTGCAGGATCGGCATGGGCGGGCGCAAGAAGCAGGGGAAAACGCGTTTCGATCGTGACGCCGCTGCCCAGCGTGGTCTTGAGCAGGTCGGCCATATCCCGCACCAGCGCCACGCAGTCGACGCTTTGCAGCTTCAGTTCCTGCTTGCGTGCGAAGGCCAGCATCCTTTGGGTGAGCGTCGCGCCGCGTTCCGCCGCGGTCATGGCATTGTCGATATAGCGCGACACGTCCGCCCCCGCCGCCAGCCGCTGCCGCGCGAGATCCAGGCTGCCGACGATCACCGCCAGCAGATTGTTGAAATCATGGGCGACGCCGCCGGTCAGCTTGCCGATCGCGTCCATCTTCTGCGCCTGGAAGAACGCTTCGCGCGCCTCCTCCAGCGCCAGTTGGGTCTCGCGCCTTTCGGTGAGGTCGCGGGTGATCTTGGCAAAGCCGATCAGCTCGCCGCCGGGATCGCGAATCGCATCGATGATGACATGCGCCCAGAAACGCGATCCGTCCTTGCGGATGCGCCATCCTTCGGCCTCGAACCGGCCCTCCCGCGCGGCCGTTTCCAGCGCGCGCGTGGGGACGCCGGCGATCCGGTCCTCCTCCGAATAGAAGCGGGCGAAATTCTGCCCCAATATCTCGTCGGTGGTATAGCCCTTGAACCGTTCGGCGCCGGGATTCCAGCTTGTGATCGTACCCACCGGGTCCAGCATGTAGATGGCGTAGTCGGTCACCCCCTGCACCAGCAGGCGGAAACGTTCCTCGCTGCGCCGCAACGCCTCCTGCGCGGCAAGCTGGTCGGTCAGGTCGCGCGTCACCTTGGCGAACCCGATCAGCGTGCCGCCGGCATCCCGGATGGGATCGATGACGACATTCGCCCAGAACCGGGTCCCGTCCTTGCGAACGCGCCAGCCCTCGGCCTCGACCCGGCCCTGCTGCCCGGCCGCCGCAAGCGTGAGGGCGGGGATGCCCGCCGCCTGATCTTCCGGTGTGTAGAAGAGCGAGAAATGCCGGCCGATGATTTCGTCGGACTCATAGCCTTTGAACCGACGCGCGCCCGCATTCCAGCTCATGACGATACCTTCGGTCGACAGCATGGTGATGGCATAGTCGGTGACGCTCTGGACGAGCAATTCAAAGCGGTTTCCAGACCATTCCGGTTCCACCGCGCTCATGGACGATCCTTATGGGATTTATGGGTTTCCTTCCGACAACGCGCTGCCGCCGCGAACGTTCCGCTTGCGAAAGCGATTATTGCGGGCAATGGCGACATTGACTTCACGAAGCCCTCCGCGCCAAGGAGGCGGTTCGCAAGGGAGATGGAAGGCGTTTATGGGCAAGGCCGCAGGGATCACCGTCATCGGCGAAGCGATGCTGGAACTGAGCCGCGCTTCGGCCGGGAGCGGCCCGGAAGACGGCTGGAACCTGCGCTATGGCGGCGACGTCATCAACACCGCCATCCATCTCGCCCGCTCCGGCGACCCGGTGCGCTTCGCCAGCGCGATCGGCGCCGATCCCATGAGTGCGGATCTGCGCGCGTCCTGGGAGGGGGAGGGGATCGACACCTCGCTGCTGCTCGCGGCCGAGGGCTGCCTGCCCGGCCTCTACGCTATAGAAACCGACGCGCAGGGCGAGCGCAGTTTCCATTATTGGCGCGGGGAGGCGGCTGCCAGGCGCATGTTCGACCTGCCCGGAAGCGCCGCCATGGCGGAACGGGCGGCGGAATCGGCACTGCTCTATTTCTCGCTCATCACCCTGGCCATATTACCCGATGCGGCCCGCGAAAAGCTGCTCGCCCTGTGCGAAGCCGTGCGCGCGAACGGCGGCAGGGTGGCCTTCGACGGCAATTACCGGGCCCGCCTCTGGCCGGACGCCGCGACCGCCCGCCACTGGCGCGACCGCGCCATCGCGGTCAGCGACATGGGCCTGCCGACCCTGGCCGATGAGGTCGAGATGGGCGAAGCCGACGACGCCCTGGACGCCGCGAAGCGCTGGGGCGCTGGCCAGGGGCGCGAGGTCGTCGTGAAGCTGGGCGCCGAAGGCTGCCTGGTGAATGGAGAGGTCGTCGCACCGCCCGCTAGGCTCACCGTCGTCGATTCCAGCGGCGCGGGCGATGCGTTCAACGGCGGCTATCTCCACGCCCGGCTCGCTGGCCGGGCCCCTCGCGAAGCCGCTCTTTCGGGCCATCGCCTTGCCGGCTGGAATATCGGCCGCCGCGGCGCCATCCCCGCCCGCGACGCGCAGGCGCCCTATGCCGACCTCTGAAATTCTCGGCGGCGATGTCGTTGACGCCATCGGGATCAACGGCTAAGCCGCGCAGGCAGGCGGGTGTAGCTCAATGGTAGAGCAGAAGCTTCCCAAGCTTACGACGAGGGTTCGATTCCCTTCACCCGCTCCATTTACCTGAAAATCCGGTTCAACCCACCTGCCGCTTGGCCAGCTTCCGCGCCAGCGTCCGCCGGTGCATGCCCAGCCGCCGCGCCGCTTCGGAAATATTGAAGTCGCTATCCTTCAGCACTTCATGGATATGTTCCCATTCCAGCGTCTTGATCGAGGTCGGGCGCGGCGCCAGCGGGGTGGAGGGGTCGCCCGAAGCGTGCGAGAAGGCCGCCTCGATATCGTCGGTATTGGACGGCTTGGCGAGATAGTTGGACGCGCCCAGCTTGATCGCCTCCACCGCCGTCGCGATGCTGGCAAAGCCGGTCAGCACCACGATCAGCATCGCCGGATCATGGGCATGCAGCGTCTGGACGCAGACCAGCCCGGACTCCGCGCCCAGCTTCAGGTCGACCACCGCATGGGTCGGCCTGTGCCCGGCCAGCAGCGCGACCAGCGCCGCATGATTGTCCGCTGTCAGTACCGTATAGCCGCGCCGTTCGAACGACCGTTTCAGCGTCCTGGCGAAGGCCTCGTCATCCTCCACCAGCACCAGCAGGCGTTCATCGCTCATCCGGGCATCTCCTCTTCCAGCCCCACCGTGCCCAGCGGCAGGCGCAGCAGGATTAGCGCCCCGCCGTCCGCGCCGTTGCTCGCGCTGACGCTGCCGCCCAGCTTGCGCACCACATTGACCACCAGGAACAGGCCCAGCCCATGGCCTTCCTTGCCCTTGCTCGACCGGTATGGCTTGCCGAAATCCTCTAGCATCGCCTCGGAAAAGCCGCCGCCATTGTCGCGCACAGCGATGTTGAGCGACGTGCTGTCGCGTCCCACCAGCAGGTCGATATAGGTCGCGCCCGCCTCTCGCGCATTGTCCAGCAGATTGCCGACCGCCTGCCGGATCACCGGATCGGCGATGATGCGCGGATAGTCGTGCGGCCCGAAATCGCAGCGCAGCGGCATGCCGGGATTGGCCTTGCGCCATTCCATGGCGATGCCGTCGATGAAATCGCGCACATTGGTCACTTCCGGCGCCTCGCCCCGCGCCTCGCCGGAGGACAGGAGGATACCGGTGACGATCTCCTTGCAACGCCGCACCGCCGCCTGCATCTCGTCCACTTCCTCGACCAGCGCGGGATGATCGGTGATCTCCGGCATATGCTTCCAGTCGCCCAGCACCACCGCAAGCTGGGAGAGGGGCGTGCCCAGTTCATGCGCCGCGCCCGAAGCGAGCAGGCCCATGCGGACGATATGCTCCTCCTCCGCCGCCTGCTGCCGCAGTCGGGCGAGATAGGCGTCCCGCACCTGGAGGTTGCGCGTCACCGGCAGCACGAACAGCACCAGCAGCACCGCGATCATGGTGAGGCAGATCCACGCCCCGACGATATGCAGGTCGAACAAATGCCCTTCCAGCGCGCCATTGAGGTCCAGCGGCCGGTAATGCAGCGCCAGCAGCCCCGCGCACAGCGCCGACACGAACACGATCCCCCAGACGCTCCAGCGATCGAGCAGCACCGCGCCCAGCGCCACCTGCACCAGATAGAGCGAGATGAAGGGATTGGTCGCCCCGCCGGAAAGATAGAGCTGCGCCGTCAGCAGCAGCACGTCGAACAGCAGCGAGAGGAAGAGTTCCGCATGGGACACGTCGGTCCGCTTGCGCAGCGCGTGGAAGCTGAGGCCGTTCATCAGTATCGCCATGCCCGCGACCAGCAACATCGGCGCGATCGGCAGATGAATGCCCATGCCGTAATGCACGGCCAGGATCGTCAGCACCTGCCCGGCGATGGCGATCCACCGCAATTGCACCAGCAGCGCCAGATTCTTGCGACCGGCCGCGTCGGCGGGCCACTGGCTGGGCTGCCAGAGGGTGCTGATCGACAGATTGCCGCTCATCCCCGGCGGTCTTTCCACTCCTGGCGCATGACGAACATGTACGCGCCCACGACCATCGCCGCCAGCACGAACCATGTGATGGCATATTGCAGATGGTTGTTGGGGAATTTGATGACGGTCAGCCCGCCGACGGGCAGGCTGTCGGGACCGCAGGCGGCATCGGCATCGATGAAATAACCGGCGAGGGGCCCCTTGATCCCGCGCGCGGCGGCGATCGCGGTCACGTCGCGCGAATACCATCGGTCCCCGTCCGGATCGTTGGAACGCAGGAAGCCGCCGCCCGGCTCGCTCAGCCGCAACAGGCCGGCGACATGCACCTCGCCCTGCGGCCGCGCATAATCCCTGCGCCTGTCGGGCGGCACGAAACCGCGATTGACGATCAGGGTGAAGCCCTGGTCGGTGGCGAGGGGTGTCAGCACCCAGAAACCGGCGCCACGCACGGTCACGGCCTGCACCAGCGCAGCCTTGTCGTGAAGAAAATGGCCCGAAATGCGCACCCGGCGATATTCATCGGCCCTTGTGGCGGCGCGCGGGGCGGGGATGGGCAGGGCATGGATCCGCGCATCGACGCGGGCGATCAGGTCGCGCTTCCAGCCCAGGCGCTGGACCTGCCATGCGCCGAGCGCGCAGAATCCGGCGAAAAAGAAAAGGGCGATCAGCGTCAGGCCGATCGTAACCGCCGGGGAGCGCCGGCGGCGCTCCCCGTGCTTTGCGGATGTCACGGCATCTCGCTCATATGCTGCATGGCGGACATGTCCGCATGCGGCATCATGTTGTTGTTGAGGTGGTACATGACCCACAGCGATCCCGACAGGACGATGACGACCAGGACGATGGTCAGCATCATCGCCATGAACGACCATCCGCCTTCGACGCGGGTGTTCATGTGCAGGAAGTAGATCATGTGGACGACCACCTGCACCGCGGCAAAGCCCATGATGACCACGCCGGTCAGTTGCGGATCGTTCAGCACGCCCGACATCACCAGCCAGAAGGGGATGGCCGTCAGGATCACCGACAGGCCGAAACCGATCATGTAGCTGCCGAAGCTGCCGTGCGATCCTTCGTCATGATGGTCTTGCGTGTGATCGTGACCATGAGTGTGGACAGCGTCGCTCACCGCAGGACTCCCATCAGATAGACAAAGGTGAAGACGCCGATCCAGATGACGTCGAGGAAGTGCCAGAACATCGACAGGCACATCAGCCGGCGCCTGTTGGCCGGGATCAGGCCCTTTTTCGCGACCTGCACCATCAGCGTGATCAGCCAGATCGAACCGAAGGTGACGTGCAGCCCGTGGGTGCCGACCAGCGTGAAGAAGGACGACAGGAACGCCGAACGCTGCGGACCCGCGCCCTCATGGATGAGGTGCGAGAATTCGTAGAGTTCGATGAACAGGAACGCCCCGCCGAACAGCAGCGTGACGAACAGCCAGCCCTGGGTGGCGCTGACCCGGTTCTTCTCCATCGCCAGCATGGCGAAGCCGTAGGTGATCGAGGAGAACAGCAGCATCGCGGTGTTGAGCGCGATCAGCGGCAGGTCGAACAGGTCCTTGGGCCCCGGCCCGCCGGCATAGCTGCCGCCCAGCACCGCATAGGTGGCGAAGAGGATGGCGAAGATGAGGCAATCGCTCATCAGGTACATCCAGAAGCCCAGATTGGTGCTGTGGCCTTCGTGGAGGTGCGGTTCCTCGGGCAGATGATAGGCCCGAGGTTCCATCGTTGCAGTTGCGCTGCTCATGCGTGTCAGGCTCCCAACGCCGCGAGGGTGCGCGTGCGCTCTTCCTCGGTGCGCGTGACGACATCCGCGGGGATGTAGAAATCGCGCTTGTAGTTGAAGGTGTGGCCGATGGCGACGGCGACGAGGCCGACGAAGCTCAGGCCCGCGAGCCACCAGATGTACCAGATCAGCGCGAAGCCGCAGAGCGTGGCGAGCGCCGCGAGGATCACGCCCGCGCCGGTGCTGCTCGGCATATGGATCGCCTGATAGCCGGAGAGGGGACGCTGGTAGCCGTTCTTCTTCATGTCCGCCCAGGTGTCGGTGTCGTAGACGACCGGCGTGAAGGCGAAATTATACTCCGGCGGGGGCGAACTGGTCGCCCATTCCAGGGTACGGCCGTCCCATGGATCGCCCTCCACCTTCAGCTCGTCGCGCTTCCAGATGGAGACCGCGAACTGGACCAGCATGGCGCCGATGCCCGCCGCGATGATGGCGGCGCCGATCCCGGCGATGATGAACCAGATGTGGAGCGACGGATCGTCGAACACGCGCATGCGGCGGGTGACGCCCATCAGGCCCAGGACATAGAGCGGGCCGAAGGCCAGCCAGAAGCCGATGTTCCAGCACCAGAAGCTGACCTTGCCCCAGAACTGGTTGAGCTTGTAGCCGAACGCCTTGGGCCACCAGTAGTTGATCGCCGCGAACAGGCCGAACAGCACGCCGCCGATGATCACATTATGGAAGTGCGCGATCAGGAACAGCGAGTTGTGCAGCACGAAGTCCGCAGGCGGGACGGCGAGCAGCACGCCGGTCATGCCGCCGACCGTGAAGGTCAGCATGAAGGCGACGGTCCACATCATCGGCAGCTCGAACCGGATCTTGCCGCGATACATGGTGAACAGCCAGTTGAAGAGCTTGGCTCCCGTCGGGATCGAGATGATCATCGTCGTGATGCCGAAGAAGCTGTTGACGCTGGCGCCCGACCCCATGGTGAAGAAGTGGTGCAGCCACACGAGGTAGGACAGGACCATGATCGTGCAGGTCGCGTAGACCATCGAGGTGTAGCCGAACAGGCGCTTGCCCGAGAAGGTCGAGGTGACTTCGGAGAAGACGCCGAACAGCGGCAGGATGAGGATGTAGACCTCCGGGTGGCCCCAGATCCAGATGAGGTTGACGTACATCATCGGATTGCCGCCGAAATCATTGGTGAAGAAGGCGGTGCCGAGATAGCGGTCCAGCGACAGCAGGACGAGGGTGGCGGTCAGGATGGGGAAGGACGCGACGATCAGGACGTTCGCGCAGAGCGAGGTCCAGGTGAACACCGGCATCTTCATGAGGGACATGCCCGGCGCGCGCATCTTCACGATGGTCGCGATCAGGTTGATGCCCGACAATGTCGTGCCGACGCCTGCCACCTGGAGCGCCCAGATATAATAGTCGACGCCCGTGGCCGGACTGTAGGCGATCCCCGAAAGCGGCGGATAGGCGAGCCAGCCGGTCTGGGCGAATTCGCCCACGAACAGCGAGATCATGACCAGGATCGCGCCGCCCGTCGTCATCCAGAACGAAAAATTGTTCAGGAAGGGGAAGCTGACGTCGCGCGCGCCGATCTGGAGCGGGACGATATAGTTCATCAGGCCCGTGATGAACGGCATCGCCACGAAGAAGATCATGATGACGCCGTGGGCGGTGAATATCTGGTCGTAGTGATGCGCGTTCAGATAGCCTTCGGACCCGTTGAACGCCCAGGCCTGCTGAAGGCGCATCATGATCGCGTCGGCAAAGCCGCGCAGGAACATGATGAGGCCCAGCACCATGTACATGATGCCGATCTTCTTGTGATCGACGCTGGTGAACCATTCCTTCCAGAGATAGCCCCAGAGCTTGAAATAGGTGAGCGCCGCGACGAGCGCCGCGCTGCCCAGCACGACCCCGATGAAGGTCGCGACGACCACGGGTTCATGCCATGGGAAAGCATCCCATGTCAGACGACCGAAGATCATCTGTGTCGTTGTGAGTGTGCCAGTCATGGGCCTTACCGATGCTGCGCGTGCGCGTCAGCGCCGCTATGAGAGGAGTGATCGGCCGGAACGGCATTTGCCGCGCCCGGCGCGTCGGGGGCGGTTTCCTGCCCCTTATTCTCGTCCGACTGCTCGATCACATGGCTATTGGGGAGGTCGTATTTCAGGCCCCTGGTCTCGCGTGCCGATTCCTTGCCCGCGCCGCCCATCATGTTGATGTGCATCAGCTCGCCCATGCAACGCTGGCCATCCTTGGGGCAGAGGTTGACGACCGCGTCGAACAGCTTGGGATCGACGGCGGAATAATAAGCGACCGGCGCCTTTTCGCTCGGCTTGGCCAGCGTCAGATAGACGTTGCGGTCCAGGTTCGCGCCGCCCGCCTTCACCTTCGCCACCCAGGCGTCGAAACCGGCCGGGTCCAGCGCCTTGTAGCCAAAGCGCATGTTGCTGAAGCCCGCGCCCGAATAGTTGGCGGAGAAGCCCACGCCGGCGACCGGCTTGTTGGCGACCGCATGCAACTGCGTTTTCATGCCCGGCATGGCGTAGATCTGCCCGGCCAGTTCGGGAATGTAGAAGCTGTTCATGACGGTCGAGGCGGTGATGTCGAAACGCACCGGCACATTGGTCGGCAGCGCCAGTTCGTTGACCGTCGCGATACCCAGCTCCGGATAGATGAACAGCCATTTCCAGTCGAGCGCCACGACCTCCACCGTCAGGGGCTTCACCTTGGGGTCGATCGCGGTCTTCGCGTCGATCCGGTCCAGCGGCCGATAGGGATCGAGCTTGTGCGTGCTCACCCAGGTCAGCGCGCCCAGGCAGATGATGATCAGCAGCGGTGCCGACCAGATCAGCAGTTCCAGCTTGGTGGAGTGATCCCAATCCGGATCATAATCCTTTTCCACCGCCTTGTTGGCCGAGCGATAGCGCCAGGCGAAGAAGACGACGAGCGCCATGACGGGGACGACGATCAGGAGCATCAACGCGGTCGAGATCAGGATCAGATCGCGCTGCTGCACCGCAATATCGCCCGACGGGTTCATCACGACCCAGTCGCATGCCGTCAGCGGCAGCGCCAGAATCGGAGCGGACCAGCGGAGAATCCGGGTCCAGTTGGGGGAAAGGGGGTGTGACATGATCGCGCGCCTACGCCTTCCGTCCGGAGCCGAACATTGGACAGTTTGTCCCATTGTGCGCAGATGCAAAAAATGCTTGAGCTGTGGGATACTGCTTAGACTCTGCGGGTTTTCTGTTATGTTGCCTTTCCGTGGCCATCGGCAGAACATAAAAGCGTTCCGGTGGCTTAGCCAAGGAGCGGATGCCAATGAGTTCACAGGCCATGACCTTCACCTCCCGATCGCTGGAGGATGATGCGCGCCTGATCAATGCGCGGGACCACAAGATCGCGCCGGGTGATATTTCCATTGGTGTGATCATTGGTCGCACCTCCGAATTCTTCGATTTCTTCGTCTATGCCATCGCTTCGGTGATCGTTTTCCCGAGCCTGGTCTTCCCCTATGTCGATGCGCTGACGGGAACCCTTTATTCCTTCGCGATCTTCGCCGTGGCATTCATCACGCGGCCGATCGGTTCGCTGATCTTCATGGCCATCGACCGCCACTTCGGGCGCGGAACGAAGCTGACAGCGGCCTTGTTCCTGCTGGGCGGATCGACCGCGTCGATCGCCTTCATGCCTGGATATGCGACCATTGGCCACTATGCTGCGGTCGTACTGGTCATTTTGCGCGCCGCGCAGGGGATCGCGCTCGGCGGAACCTGGGACGGCCTCGCTTCGCTGCTGTCGCTCAACGCGCCCCAGCACCAGCGCGGCTGGTACGCCATGGTGCCGCAGCTTGGCGCGCCGCTGGCGCTGCTGGTGGCGAGCGGCCTGTTCGCCTTCTTCCTGATGACGCTGACGAAGGCGGACTTCCTCGACTGGGGCTGGCGCTATCCCTTCTTCGTCGCCTTCGCGATCAACGTCGTGGCGCTGTTCGCCCGCCTGCGGATCGTGGTGACGCATGAGTTCGAGCGCCTGTTCGAACAGAAGGACCTCCAGCCCTCCGAAGTCCTGCCCACCGTCAAGGCGGAGGGGCGCAACATCATCATCGGCGCCTTCGCCCCGCTGGCCAGCTTCGCGCTGTTCCACATGGTGACGGTCTTCCCGCTGAGCTGGGTCGCGCTCTTCACCGATCAGCCGCTGGAACGCTTCCTCATCATCGAGATGATCGGCGCTTCGGTCGGGCTGCTGGCGATCGTCGTCTCGGGCTTCATCGCGGACCAGATCGGCCGCCGCTCGCTGCTCGCCTGGTCGGCGCTCGGCATCGCGATCTTCAGCGTCATGGCGCCGCTGCTGCTCAACGGCGGCGATCTCGGCGAAGTCGCCTTCATGATCCTGGGCTTCATGCTGCTGGGCCTCGCCTTCGGCCAGTCCTCGGGCGTGGTGGCCTCCAACTTCGCGACCGAGGCACGCTATACCGGCTCGGCGCTCACCTCCGACCTCGCATGGCTGGTCGGCGCGGGCTTCGCCCCGCTGGTGGCGCTGCTGCTGTCGGTGAAGTTCGGCCTCGCCGCCTCGGGCATCTACCTGCTCTCCGGCGCGGTGGCGACGATGGTGGCGCTCTACATCAACAAGGAACTGGCGGCCCGCGACCGTTAGGATGGGGGAGGGGGAGGCGCTATCGCTTCCCCCTTGTCCACGCCTCCCTCATTTTCGCCAAAGCCTTCCGGTCGAACCATCCCGTGGGCAGCGGCCTCGACCGAAAACGCGGCAACCATGCGCCATAAAGCGCGTCCATCCGCCCCGGCAGCCCCGACACTCCCTCGCTGGCCATGATGTCGGAAATGATCCGGTTCTGGAAAAAGCGCACCGAATAATTGGTCATGCGCCGATATTGCATGCGCAGCGTCGACGGCCGCCACAGGCTCACCGGCTCGCAACGAAAGCCCGCCTCCTCGCAGGCCAGCACGCGCTCCCGCTCCCAATCCGCGTCACGCCCCAGATCGGTGTGCGCCCATGCCGCCACCAGCCCGTCGTCCCCGACCAGATCCTCGGGCAGCCTCAATCCGCGCGCCCTGATCGCCGCCACGAACCGCCCCGACAGCGCATAGAGATCGCCGAACAATCCGCGCTCTTCCCTCAGGCTGCGGCGATAATGCTCCACCGACCGCCCATTGACCGGCATCCCCGCCGCCGCATGGGCATCCGGCCGCGCCGCAAGATCCGCCGCCAAGGCATCGATCGACCCGGCGACGATTTCCGCATCCCCGTCCATGAAGACGATCATAGCCTCGCCGCCGTCCAGCAGCTCATGGACGAAATGGTTCCAGGTCCGCGCCTTGCCCCCCTCGGCCAGCTCGTGCACCACCACATTCGTCCGTCCGCCAGCCGCCTCCCGCGCCCGCGCGGCAGTCTTGTCCGTCGACCCGTTCACCAGCACATGAAAGACCGTATCCCCGCGGTCGAGCGGCAGGGAGGCAAGGCAGGCCCCGATCCGCCGCTCCTCCTGATGCGCGAAGATGCCGACAGCGACGCCCATCGCCCTTAACGGAAATCCCAGCCCTGCTGCCCATGCTGCGCCAGGTCGAGCCCCTCGGCTTCCGCCCGCGCGCCGATCCGGGCTGGCACTACCACCGACAGGATCAGCGCGATGATCGCCGATCCGATCATGGCCCAGATCGCGACCCCCGCAATGCCGATGATCTGCGCCACCAGAGCGCCGCCCAGGCTGATCCCCGCCGCAAAACCGACCCCGCCCAGTGCAGGCAATGCAAAGGGCACCAGCAACAGCATGCCGGTCAGCCCGCCAATCCCATGGATCAGGAAAATATCCGCCGCGTCGTCGATCCGCGCCCCTAGCAGCCCCTTGCCGATCCGGCAGAGCAGCGCGGCGATCAGCCCGATCGCCATCGCGCCGCCCGTTCCCACCACGCTGGCCGAAGCGGAAATCGCCACCAGCCCGGCCAGGGCTCCCGACACCGGACTTGTCGCCGTCACCCGGCCGGCGTCGATCCGCTCCACCAGCATCCAGCCAAATGCCCCCGCGCAGGCGGCGAAATGGCCGTTGAGGATCGCCGTTGCCGCCTCGTCGCTCGCGCCGAAGGCCCAGCCGCCGACCATGCCTGCCCAGCCGATCCAGAGCAGCACGCCGCCCGCCAGCCCCAGCACCGGAGCATGTCCCGTTGGAACGGCCTGCCGCTTGCCGACGATCAGCACCAGCGTCAGCGCCGAAAACCCCGCGCACAGATGAACGACCAACGCCCCTGCAAAGTCCATGACGCCCAGATGCGCCAGCCACCCGCCGCCCCACACCCAATGTACGACAGGGGCATAGACCAGCAGCAGCCAGAGCAGCGCAAAGGCCACCATCCACCCCATCCGCACCCGTTCCGCCACCGCGCCGGGCAACAGGCAGGCGGCGAAGGTCGCCAGCGCCATCTGAAACAGGACGAAGGCGGATTCCGGCACGGTCGATCCGTCCCGCAACGCCCCCAGATCGGCCAGCAGCATATTCGCCCCGCCGCCCAGCCAGCCGCTGCCCGGCGCATAGGCCAGGCTGTACCCGATCAATCCCCAGAGCAGCGAAACCCCCGCCGCCACCACCAGCCCCTGCACGATCACCGACAGGCCGCTGCGCGCATGCACGAGTCCCGCATGACGCAGCGCCAGTCCAGGCAGCGCCGCCAGCAGCACCAGCACGCCGCACAGGATCATCCACGCCGTATCGCCGCTATCGGCGACGGCAACCTGCGCCATGGCCGCTTGCGGCGACAGCAACGCGGAAAGGAAGGAAAGGGCAAGCAAAGCGCGCATCAGGCAATCCGGCAATCCAGAATTCGGCCCCGCCGTAACGCATCCGGAGTAAAGACTTGCCTAACCCTGGTCGTGGCAGCGAGTATATTCCGCGCCGCAAGCGGGGGGCAGGGGGCGGCGCGAACGAAGCGAGCTTCCAGTCCCATCAGCGCCTGCCTCCCTGCTCAATAAGCCTCCCCGCCACAATTGATCCGCCCCGTTCCGCGATTGTCGACGCTGCAAGCCGCCTTGCCCGTCACCGTCACGTCGCCGGAACCCGATGCCGTCACCTTGGCGGCCCCTTCGGCAGTCAGCGCGACCGTTCCCGGTCCGTCATTGACGACCGTCGCCTGCCGCGCCCGCAGGGCTTCCGCCGCCACCGCGCCCGGCCCCGTCACCCGAATATTGGCAACCCCGGCCCGTCCGGCCAGCGTCGCGCGCCCGGCCCCGGCCAGGCTGAGGTTGATCTGTTCCAGGTCGACCGCCGCCACGCGGACGTCGCCATTGCCGCCCAGCACGATCTCGCCGCGCAGCCCCTTCATCCGGCTCACCGATACCGAACCGCCGCCGGTCAGCACGATCCGCCCCAGATCGCCGGTCGACAGCCGGATCACGGCGCGCCCGCCGCTTTTCTCGCCCGGCTGCGCCTTCGCCATGGTCACGGACAGCAAACGGCCGGACACGTCCAGCTTCAGCCTGTCGAGTGCCGCCTGGTCCCCCTCGGCCCGCGCCGAGGCGCCCGTGCCGGTGGTGATGACGACCTCGACCGGCGCATCCATCCGGATCGCGTCGAAACTGGTGACGGTAAAGCCCCGCGTCGCTGCCTGGGCCGGGCCGGCCAGCCCCAGCGCGATGCCGGGCACGACCGTCATCAGGGCGCGCAACGCGCTTCGCCCGTTCCCATGCGCTTGATCGTACACTGGGCCTTGCCTTTCACGCTGACGTCGCCGGTTCCCATGATGCTGATAGCGACCGGCCCGTCGGAGGCAAGATCGACATCGCCGGTCCCCATCACATGGACATCCGCCTTGCCCGCCTTCAGCCCGCGGCCTCCACATTGCCCGCCCCGGTGGTGGAGAATGACGCACTTCCCACCGTCCCGGCCAGTTCCACATCGCCCGATCCGGTCAGTTCCGCCCGCAATTCGTCCAGCTTCACCGCCCCGATCCTCAACGCACCCGTGCCGGTCAGCGACAGGTCGATCGCCTTGCCCTCCGCCCGGTCCAGCGTCATCTCGCCCGTGCCGGTCAGGGCCAGCGCCTCTACCGTCGGCATGGTGACGCGGATGGTCGCGCCCTTGCCGCCGTCCCACAGGCTGGACATGCCCGATTTACGCCCGATCTTCAGCCGCCCGTCCTCGACGCGGATGTCGAGCCTGCCGACGGTCTTGGGGTCGCCCTCGGCTTAACGGAAAAGCCGTTGCCGATGGTGATGACGACATCGTCCGGCCCGGTCGCCTCGACGGCGTTGAAGTCCCTGAACGCCGCCCGGTCGCCGGCGGTCTGCGCCTGTTCGGGGGTCGGTTCAGGACTGCGGCCGCAGGCACCCGTCATCAGGACGAGGGCAGCCGCCAGCATCTGCGAACGGGGCAAGGGCATGGCTATCTCCCAACTGTATTACTAACATAGTACACAAGGAGCGTGGCGGTTCCAACCCCCCTTGTTCGTCGCACAGGATCGGGCATGATGAACATCCTGCGGCAAAAGGGGGTAAGCGATTGATGCGCAAGTTGGTTTCCGGGCTTTTCCTCCTCCTGTCCCCATGGGTCGGCAGCGCGGCCGCCATGGCCGCTCCGGACGATCGCGCCGCCCTGTGGTGGAGCCATGTCCAGATCCTCGCCAGCGATGCCTATGAAGGGCGGGGCACCGGCAAGCCGGGCTATGACAAGGCGGCGGACTATGTGATCGGCCAATTGCGCGCGCTCGGCCTCCAGCCTGCCGGAACCGACGGATACAGGCAATCGGTCGCCTTCGTCGAACAGGTGATATTGGCGGACGGCAGCAGCGCCCGGCTGGTCGGGCCGCAGGGCGCGACGCCGCTTTCGGTCCCCGGCGACATCATCTTTTCCGGCAGCGGTGGTCCCGTGCCCGAGGCGCTGGACGCGCCCTTGGTCTTTGCCGGCTATGGCCTGCACCTGCCCGAAGCCGGCCATGACGATTTCGCCGGACTGGACCTTAAGGGCAAGATCGTGGTGGTCCTGTCCGGCGGCCCTTCGTCCATTTCCGGCGCGCTCAAATCCCATGCCCGTTCCGAACGGGCGGGCTGGCTGGCGAAGCGGGGCGCGCTGGGGCTGATCCAGCTCGTCACGCCCAGGCAGGTGGAAATCCCGTGGGGCCGCCGCACGGCGCTATCGAGCCAACCGGCGCTGTTCTTCAAGGACGCGGCCCTGCGCGACGCCGCCACGCCCTTCCTCACCGCCCAGTTCGATCCGGCGAAATCGGCGCTGCTCTTTGCCGGGTCGGGCCATGATTTCGCGCAGATCGCCGCCGCCGCCGACCAGTCCGCGCCCGTGCCGTCCTTCGCGCTTGCCCAGCGCCTCGATGCCAGGGTGGCGACCCGGCGCGCCGAACTTTCCTCGCCCAATATCATTGCCGTCATGCCGGGCACGGACCGGCATCTCAAAAAGGACTATGTCGTCCTCTCCGCCCATCTGGACGGCTATGGCATCGGCACGCCGATCGACGGCGACGCGATCTACAACGGCGCGATCGACAATGCCTCGGGCGTCGCCAGCCTGCTGGAAATCGCCCGTGCCCTGCGGCAGGGCAAGGTGAAGCCCAAACGCTCGATCCTCTTCGCCTTCGTCACGGCGGAGGAAAAGGGGCTGCTGGGTTCCACCTATTTCGCCCGCCGCCCGACCGTGCCGCGCAAGGCGATGGTGGCGGACCTCAATTTCGACATGGCACTGCCGATCTTCCCGCTCACCAGCGTGACGCCGATCGGCTACGACCAGAGCAGCCTCGGCCAGGATGCGGCGGCGGTGAGCGCGCAGATGAACCTGCCGATCACGCCCGATCCCTTCCCAGACCGCAACGTCTTCATCCGCTCGGACCAGTACAGCTTCATTCGGAGGGCATCCCCGCGCTGTTCTTCAAATATGGCTTCAAGGCGGACACGCCGGAGGCGACGGTGGAGAAGGCCTGGCGTGCCAACATCTACCATTCGCCGAAGGACGATGCGAACCAGCCGGTGATGCCCGCCGAATCTGTGAAGCTCAACGATTATGTCGCCGCCGTGACCCTGCGCGTCGCCAATGCGCCGGACCGGCCGCAATGGAATGCGGACAGCTTCTTCCGCCGCTTCGTGAAATAGGGATCAGGCCTCGTACAGTTCCAGCGGCAACCATCCGGGTCGGCGAAGAAGGTGAAGCGCCGCCCCGTATGGGGATCGATCCGTATATCCTCGCAGGCGACGCCAGCCGCCTCCAGCCGCGCCACTTCCGCGTCCAGATCGTCGACCGTGAGGAAAGGTGGCGCAGGCCGCAGGCTTCCGGCCGGGTCGGACGGGCGGCGGCGGCGGGAAAGGAAAACAGCTCGATCTGCGCATTGCCCGCGTCCAGATCGCATTTCCACGATTGCCGCTCGTCGCGCCACACCTCCCGGATCACGGCAAGGCCCAGTATCTCGGCATAAAAGGCCCTGGACCGCGCATAGTCGGAACAGATGACCGCGATATGATGGATGGCGCGCATGTCGGTCGCCCTATCACAGCGGCGGCATCGCCGGAACCTTGATCCCCCCGGCCGGGCGGCCTACACCCCCGGCCATGACTCACGCCTCCTATCCGGCGCTTCGCCTGCGCCGCACCCGCGCCTCGGCCTGGAGCCGGGCGATGCACGCCGAAAACCGGCTTTCGCCCAGCGACTTCATCTGGCCGCTTTTCGTCACCGAAGGGAGCCAGGTGGAAGAACCCATCCAGTCGCTCCCGGCGTCTCCCGCTGGTCGGTGGACCTGATGGTCGAGCGCGCAAGGGAAGCGCAGGCGGCGGGCATTCCCTGCCTCGCCCTCTTCCCCAACACCCAGCCCGAACGCCGCAGCGACGACGGCGAAGAGGCGCTCAATCCGACAATCTCATGTGCCGCGCCATCCGCGCGATCAAGGACGCGGTGCCCGACATCGGCATCCTGACCGACGTGGCGCTCGACCCTATACCGCCCATGGCCAGGACGGCCTGCTCGACGAAGCGGGCTATGTCGTCAACGACGCCACGATCGACGTCCTCATCGGCCAGTCGCTCAACCAGGCGGCGGCGGCGCGGACATCATCGCCCCCAGCGACATGATGGACGGCCGCGTCGGCGCCATCCGCGAGGCGCTGGAGGAGGAAGGCCATGCCAATGTCCAGATCATGGCCTATTCCGCCAAATATGCGAGCGCCTTCTACGGCCCGTTCCGCGACGCGGTAGGATCGAGCGGCCTGCTGAAGGGCAACAAGAAAAACCTATCAGATGGACCCCGCCAACAGCGAGGAGGCCCTGCGCGAGGTGGCCCTGGACATCGCGGAAGGCGCCGACAGCGTGATGGTGAAGCCGGGCCTGCCCTATCTCGACATTATCGCCCGGGTGAAGGACCGGTTCGAAATACCCGTCTTCGCCTATCAGGTGTCGGGCGAATATGCGATGCTGGAGGCCGCCGCCGCCGTGGGCGCGGGGGACCGCGACGCGCTGGTGCTGGAAACGCTGCTGGCGTTCAAGCGCGCGGGCTGCTCGGGCGTCCTGACCTATCATGCGCTCCATGCGGCGCGACTGCTCGGAGCCTGACATGACCGATCACCCGGAAACCACCATCATTCCCTTCAACGGCAAGGCGCCGAAAATCCACCCCAGCGCGTTCATCGCGCCGGGCTGCCGGATCATCGGCGATGTGGAGATCGGCCCCGACGTCAGCATCTGGTATAATTGCGTGATCCGCGCGGACGTGAACTTCATCCATATCGGCGCGCGCACCAATGTTCAGGACGGCACGGTCATCCATTGCGACAGCCCCGGCGACCGCATCGACGGCCGTCCGGAGGAAGGGTGGCCCTGCATCATCGGAGAGGATGTGCTCATCGGCCATATGGCGATGGTCCATGGCTGCGTTCTGAAGGACCGCGCCTTCGTGGGCCTGGGCGCCATCGTCATGAGCGGCGGCACGATCGAGAGCGACGCCATGCTCGCGGCGGGCGCACTGCTCTCGCCGGGCAAGACCGTGCTGCACCGCCAGCTCTGGGCAGGCCGCCCCGCCAAATATATGCGCGACCTGTCGGACGAAGCGCTGATCGACATGCGCGAGGGCGTCGACCATTATGTCCACAACGGGAAAGCGCATAAGGGCGCGGTGAAGGCGGCGCTCGCTTCGGACTGAACCAGCCCGGGGATTATATGAATCATGCTCCTGCCTTCGCAGGAGCATGAAATGCTCAGGTCAGGGCTGCGCCAACCGCCCCTTGAGCACATCCAGCCGGTCATTCTGCCCATCGACGATCGCCAGTACGGTTCCCCGCGCCGCATCGATCATATCGATGCCGCCGCTGACCTTGCCCTCCGAAACCGCATTGCTGCGTTCGACATAGAGCACGTCCAGGCTCGCCAAAGCCGAAACGCTGTCATTGCGCGCCGACTCCAGCGCGCTCAACGCCGTCTGCGCCGCCACCCAGGCCTCGCTCGACACCGCCGACCCGCTGGCCGCCTTCGCCGCCTTGTCCGCCGCGGGCCAGGCCTTGTCGAAGGCCGCCCCGCCGCCTGCGCCTGCGCGGTCAGCCGGTCCACATTCTGGATCAGCTCCGGCTCCGGCCGACCGGGAGGGCTGCGGCGCGGCCTCCGCGATCGGCGCGCCTTCGATGGCCCGCTTGGCGAGGGAGGGATAGCCCTGAAAGGTGCTCGCGCAACCGGACAGGAACAGGGCCAGAGAGGGAAGGAACCGCCGCGGAATCATGATGTGCATCTAGGATGGCACCCGTCCGGACGCAAGCTCAGCGCGGCAGTGACGCCGCCTCGCGTGCCAACGCCTCGATCTTCACAGGATCGACTGGCCCCTTGGGCACGACCCAGCTCCCGCCCACGCATTTGATGAAGGGTTTCGCCAGCCACCTGGGCGCGCTTTCCGCCGTGATCCCGCCGGTCGGCAGAAACGCGCCGTGTGCAGTGGCGCCGCCAGAGCCTTCAAGGCAGGCAAGCCACCCGAAGTCTCCGCCGGAAAGAATTTGAAATGCGACAGCCCCATGTCCAGCCCACGCATGATATCGCCTGCCGTCGCCGTGCCGGGCAGGAAGGGAATCCCCGCCGCAATCGCCGCTTTCCCCAAAGGCTCGGTCAAGCCAGGGCTGACGATGAAGCGCGCACCCGCCTCCATCGCAGCATCCAGTTGCGCCGGATTGAGCACCGTGCCCGCACCGACCACCGCGCCCTCGACCTTCGCCATCTCCCGGATCACGTCCAGCGCCGCAGGCGTCCGCAGCGTCACCTCCAGTGCAGGCAGCCGCCCTTCACCAGCGCCCGCGCAATCGGCAGCGCATCCTCGACCCGATCGACCACCAGCACCGGGATGACCGGCGCCAGTTCCATCACCTGTTCCACGCTCAAGGACATTATTTCTTCTCCCGAAAGGCTGCGGCGGCGCCGTACAGCCCGATTTCGTCATGCATCGCCAGCCGGATCGGCACGGATTTCATCAGGCTCTCGAACCGCCCCTTGGCGGTGAAGCGCTGATGGAACCCACTCTGCGGCAATAACTCCCGCATCCGCTGGGTCAGCCCGCCCGCCAGCACCACGCCATGCGGCCCCTGCGCCAGCGCCAGGTCGCCCGCGACCGAGCCGTAGGACAGGCAGAACCGCTCGAACGCCGCCCGCGCGAATTCGTCCGTGCCGTCGATCGCCGCCTGCCACAATTCGGCATCCTCCATCAGCACGACCCGGTCATGGCCGATGGTCGCCATCGCCTTGTAGATATTGTTGAGCCCCGGCCCCGACACGATCCGCTCGGTCGACACGCGCAGGAACTTGTCCCGCAGATAGGCGAGGATCTTCTCCTCCAGCGGGTCCAGCGGCGCGAAGTCCAGATGTCCGCCCTCGGTCGCGATGACATGCGGCTCGCCATCGTCGAAGGCGATCATGGCGACGCCCAGCCCCGTGCCCGGCCCCAATATCGTCACCCCGCCGTCGCGCGGAAAGGGCCTGTCCTCCCCGAACAGCAACGGCAGATTCTCTTCCGGCAGGCGCGCGACGGCATGGGCCACCGCCTCGAAGTCATTGACCAGCCGCAGATGTTTGAGCCCCAGTTCTTGCGTAAGCGTATCGGGCCGGATCACCCAGGCGCTGTTGGTCAGCTTGATCACCTCGCGCCCGATCGCGGTCGCAAAGGCGATGGAGGCGGAAGTCGGCAGATCGCCGCCCTCATCCGCGACGAATGCCGCCCAGCAGGCTTGAAGGCTGGGATAATCGGCGACCTTATATTTGCGCACCTTGCCCAAAGTCGGGACATTGCGCGCATCCAGTCTGGCGCGGGCGAAGCGGGCATTGGTCCCGCCAATATCGGCTGCAATAATCTCGGTCACAAAGACCTCTCCATTTATATCGTCATCCCGGCGAACGCTGGGATCTCCCGCGTGAGCGCACGGCATCGCCTCACGAGATCCCAGCGTTCGCCGGGATGACCGGGGGTGGGCTTTAAACTTCGGTTTCCATCGCCGCGAGGATCGGCGAGGCGCCGCTCTCCGCCAGATCGCTATGCTGCCGGAACAGCGCGAACAGCTCGCGCCCGGTATCATAGGGGGCAGGGGGCGCCGCCGGAACGTCCCGTGCCTCCACTCGGCCGTATCCACCAGCGCCGTGATCTCGCCCGTCTCCGCGCAGACCCGGACGACATCGCCGTCGCGCAGCCTGCCGATCGGACCGCCGCCCAAAGCCTCGGGCGAAAGATGAATGGCCGCAGGCACCTTGCCCGAAGCCCCCGACATGCGCCCGTCCGTCACCAGCGCGACGCGGAAACCCCGGTCCTGCAACACGCCCAGCGCCGGGGTCAGCTTGTGCAATTCCGGCATCCCGTTCGCCTTCGGGCCTTGGAAACGCACCACGACCACGACATCGCGCTCCAGTTCGCCCGCCTTGAAGGCGCGCAGCACATCGTCCTGATCGTGGAAGACCGCCGCGGGCGCCTCGATGGTCCAGCGCTCCTTGTCGACCGCGCTCACCTTCATGACGCAACGGCCCAGATTGCCCGACAACAGCTTCATGCCGCCATCCGGGCTGAAGGGATCGGATACCGGCCGCAATATGCTTGTGTCCCGCGATTCCGGCACGTCCTTCCAGACCAGCGCCTCGTTCTCCAGCACCGGCTCCTGCCCATAATCGGCCAGGCCCCGGCGCGCGACGGTCGGAATATCGCCGTGCAGCAGGCCATTTTCGAGCAGTTCGCGGATCACGTAGGAAATCCCGCCCGCCGCGTGGAAATTGTTCACATCGCCCGATCCGTTGGGATAGACCCGTGCCAGCAACGGCACGACATCGGAAATCTCGGCGAAATCGGTCCAGTCGATGATGATGCCCGCCGCCCGCGCCATGGCGGGCAGGTGGATGGCATGGTTGGTCGACCCGCCGGTCGCCATCAGGCCGATGATGGCGTTGACGATCGCCTTTTCATCGACGCAATGCCCCAGCGGCCGATAATCGTCGCCGTCCCAACCGATCCGCGACAATTGATGCACCGCCGCCCGCGTCAATTCCTGCCGCAATTTGGTGCCCGGATGCACGAAGGAGGCGGCGGGCATGTGCAGGCCCATCATCTCCATCATCATCTGGTTCGAATTGGCCGTGCCATAGAAGGTGCAGGTGCCCGCGCCATGATAGCTGGCGCTTTCCGATTCCAGCAGCTCCTCGCGGCCCACCTTGCCCTCGGCATAAAGCTGGCGGATGCGCACCTTCTCCTTGTTGGCAAGGCCCGACGGCATCGGCCCGGCGGGGACGAAGATGGTCGGTAGATGCCCGAAACGCAGCGCGCCGATCAGCAGGCCGGGTACGATCTTGTCGCAAATGCCCAGCATCAGCGCGCCTTCGAACATCGCATGGGAGAGGGCGATTGCCGTCGACAGCGCGATGGTGTCGCGGGAAAAGAGCGACAGGTCCATGCCCGCCTGTCCCTGGGTCACGCCGTCGCACATCGCGGGGACGCCGCCCGCGACCTGCGCGGTGCAGCCGACCTCGCGCGCCGCCAGCTTGATCTGCTCAGGGTAACGGCCATAGGGCTGATGCGCCGAAAGCATGTCGTTATAGGCGGTGACGATGCCGAAGTTCATCGCCGCGCCGGTACGGATGACAGCCTTGTCTTCGCCGCTCGCGGCAAAGCCATGGGCCAGGTTCCCGCACGAAAGCTGGGCGCGGTTTGTCCCCGCATCCCGTCCGCGCTCGATCAGGCTCAGATATTTGAGACGCGAAGCGGCACTGCGCTTCGTGATACGCTCGGTGACCTTGGCGATCACCGGATGAAGATCAGTCATTCCAGCTTGCTCCGTCACGTTCGATAAGGGCAATGGCTGAGGAGGGGCCCCAGTTCCCGGAAGAATAGGACGAAGGCTTCACGCCGGCCTCTTTCCACCCGTCGATGATCGAATCGATCCAGGTCCATTGCGCCTCCACCTCGTCCCGGCGCACGAACAGCGTGGCGTCCCCGGCCAGCAGGTCCAGGATCAGCCGCTCATAGGCGATGCGGCGGCGCTGCCCGGCAAAGGCGGCGGTCAGCGACACGTCCAGCGTCACCTCCTCCAGATGCACGTCGCGCTCCAGCCCCGGCCTTTTGCTCATGATCAGCAGCCGGATATATTCTTCCGGCTGCAACCGGATGATGAGCGTGTTCGGCTCCAGACCGGACCCGCCATTGCGCCCGAAGATGGAATGGCGCACCGGCTTGAACTGGATCAATATTTCCGATTGGCGCGTCGGCATGCGCTTGCCCGTGCGCAGGTAGAAGGGCACACCCTGCCAGCGCCAATTGTCGATATGGGCCTTCAATGCCACGAAGGTTTCGGTGTCGGACGGCCTGCCTAGTTCGTCGGCATAGCCGGTGACGATCTGCCCGCCGACCGCACCGGGCGTATATTGCCCGCGAACGCTATGGGTCTTGACCGTTTCGGCGGTCATCGGGCGCAGCGATCGCAGCGCCTTCACCTTTTCGTCGCGCACGGCGGTCGGGTCCATCCGCGCGGGCGGCTCCATGGCGATGATCGACAGGATCTGGAGAACGTGGTTCTGCACCATGTCGCGCAGCGCGCCGACCCCGTCATAATAGGAAACCCGGCCCTCAAGGCCCACCGTCTCGCCCACGGTAATCTGCACATGGTCGATGGCGGTCGCGTTCCACAGCGGCTCGAACATCACATTGCCGAAACGCAGGGCGAGCAGGTTCTGGACCGTTTCCTTGCCCAGATAATGGTCGACGCGGAAAATCTGGTCTTCGGCAAAGAGGGCGCCGATACCGTCATTGACCTCCTTCGAAGAGGCCAGGTCCTTGCCGATCGGCTTTTCCATCGCGATCCGCGTCCGGGGCGTGATCAGCCCCGCCTCGGCCAGTCCCTGCGCGGTCGGCGCGAACAGGGAAGGGGGCGTCGAAAGATAGACCGAAACGCCCTTGTCCAGCCGTCCGTCCAGCCGCTCGCCCAGCGCCTTGAACTGGCCGGCATTGCCCGCCTCGACCGACTGATAGACGATCATGGCACGCAGCCTGCCCGCCATGTCCGCATCATAGCGCTCAGGGCCGAGGAACTTCTGCAAGGCCTTGTCGATATCCGCCCGGAACGCCTCGTCCGTGAATTCGGATCGGCCCGACGCGATGATCAGGAAATCATCGGGCAGCAGGCCGTCGGCCAGCAGATTGTAGAGCGAAGGAAAGATCATCCTGTGCGCCAGATCGCCGGTGGCGCCGAACAACAGGAACGTGGCAGACGGTTCGGTCAAAGGATGCCCCTTTTCCGTTGGAGTTTCTATGTCTGCACGAAGCCGCCCTTATACCCTGCGGCGCTCGTTACGCAAGCAGGCTACAGCGGCTCATATCATCTCGCAACCGCAACATGATTTTTGGCTGGACGCTGGCCGCCGATTTTGCCATTGGCGCTCGACCCCAAGCGTTTTCAAGGAAGATGGAATCATCTTCCGGCTCGGAAAACGCGTTCAATGGGCATGCGGGCGTGGTGAAACTGGTAGACGCGCCGGACTCAAAATCCGGTTCCGAAAGGAGTGTCGGTTCGATTCCGACCGCCCGCACCATCATTTTTATTTTGTCTTAAGCGCCGGCGCCGACGCCATCTCGGGCCCCATCGAACAGGTTCGATGGGTGGCGTGTCGGCTTGGCTATCCTCGCATAAGCTCGGCGGCCGTTCGGCCTTGCGAACCCTAAAGGGTTCGTTTTTCATAGATGGAAAAAAAGCCCGACAGCCGAAGCTGCCGGGCTAGGTAAAGCTTTCACGATGTAAAAGCTTCGGGTCGCGTCGCCGCGCTTAATGGTAAATCGTTACGATACCAGAAAAATCTCATGTGCCGCCTCAAAAGATTCCCTTCTTGGACGCTATGGCCTGGGCCTTGAACCAGGGAATCATCCGCGCGATGGCATCCTCCACCCGATCGGTCGAAACGGCGAAGCTGAAGCGGATATGCCGGTGCCCATCCACCGGATCGAAATCGATCCCCGGCGCCGTCGCCACCCCCGTGTTGCGCAGCAGCTTCTGGCAGAAGGCCAGGCTGTCGTCGGTCAGATGCCCCACATCCGCATAAATGTAGAAGGCCCCGTCCGGCGGCGCGATCTCCCGCAACCCCAGCGCGGGCAGCGCGGCCAGCAGCAATTCCCGGTTCCGCCGATAGGTCGCGACATGCCCCTCCAGCTCATCGATGCAGTCGAACGCCTTCAGTCCCGCATGTTGCGCCAGGGAAGGGGGCGTCAGGAACAGATTCCCCATCCGCGCCCGCGCCGTGTCGATCAGGTCGGGCGGAAACACCACCCAGCCCAGCCGCCATCCGGCCATGGAAAAATATTTGGAAAAGCTGTTCACGATCACCGCGTCCGGCGCGAATTCCAGCATCGACCGCGCGGGATCGCCGTAACTCAGGCCGTGGTAGATTTCGTCCGACACGATCCGGATGCCGCGCGCCCGGCAGGTCTCGGCGATTCGCGCCATCTCGTCCGCCGGAATGATGGTCCCGGTCGGATTGGCCGGGCTGGCGATGATCGCCCCGTCCGGCGCCGGTTCCAGAGCCTCCAGCGCCGCCGCGCCGATCTGATAGCGTTCCGCCGGCCCGCAATCGACCTCCAGCGGTTCCAGATACAGCGCCTTCAACGTGTTGCGATAGGCGACATAGCCCGGCCGCGCCGTCGCCACCCTGGCCCCCGGTGCGAACAGACTGGTCAATGCCAGCACCAGCCCCGGCGAAGCCCCGCAGGTCAGCAAAATCTGCTCCGCATCGACGGTAACGCCGTAACGCTCCCGATAATGCAGCGCGATTCGCTCCTTCAGCGCGGGGCTTTCCCAATAACCCATGGGATCGCTGTCCAGCACCGCATGCGCCTGCGCAATCGCGGCGGACGGCGCCCCGGTCGAAGGCTGGCCGAATTCCATATGCAGGATGGATCGCCCCTCGGCCTCCAGCCTGTGGGCTTCCCGGCTGATGGCGATGGCGTGAAAAGGATCGATGTTGGCAACCATGCGCCGCCTCTTACCCGCCCCGCAACCTTGTCACAATTGCCGCGTTGGACATGCGTGAACGAAACCGTCCTCGACGCCCTGCAATATTATGGCGCCGCCACCGCCACCATTGCAGCCCTTATCGTATCGCTCAATCTCGGTCGCCGCATCACCGGATGGGCTTTCATATTGTTCGTGACCTCCTCGGTCGCGCTGATCGCCTGGGGTTTCCTGTCGGAGGACAGCGAAGGCATCGGCCTCCAGAATATCGCGCTGCTCGGCATCAACATGGTCGGCGTCTGGCGCTATCTCTTCTCGAAGCACAAGCCGCGCGACTGACGGCTCATTGCGAGATCCACACCTCCACCGACACCCCATGCTGGCACAGCGCCACCCGGATCGGTAACTCCTCCACAGGCCCGCCAGCCAGAGCCCGGTCATAGACCGCCTTCTTCGCCGCCCCACCGATCTGGAGGAAGATATGCCGGCTCGCCAATATCGCCGCGGCACTCAACGACATGCGCTGATGCGGCGCGGCAGGCGGCGTCACCGCCAGCACATGCGCCTGCGTCGACAGTCCCTCCGCCAGTTCGCCCGCCTCCGGGAACAGCGAGGCGGTATGCCCATCCTCGCCCATGCCCAGCAATATGATGTCGAGCGGCCAGGGCAGGGCGGCAAAGGTCGCCTCGCATTCGGCTTGCCCCGCATAGGCATCCGCCGCATCGTTCTTCATCGGCACGAAGCGCGCCGCCGCAGCCTTCCCGCGAAGCAGATTTTCGCGGATCAGCCGCTCATTGCTGTCGGCATGATCGGGCGCCACCCAGCGCTCATCGACCAGAGTGACGATCACCTTGTCCCAATCGAGCGCGACTTGCGACAGCGCCTCCAGCACCGGCTTGGGCGATCGTCCGCCCGACAAGGCGATCGTCGCCACGCCGCGCGCCGCGATGGCATCTGCCAACAGGGCGGCAATCCGCTGCGCCATGTTGGCGGCGGCCAGGGCGCCATCGACGAAAAGATGTTCAGTGGGCATGGCAACTCAATTCTCTTCGGCCAAAATCTCGTCAGGGATCGTGCAAATGTCGACCCAGCGCGCCTCGGTCAGTTCCGCCAGCCGCGCAGGCGTCAGTTCCACCGACGTCGTCCGCGATCCCGCGGCCGGAAAGACGGTGTCGAACGCCTGCAAGGATATATCGCAATAAACCGGCAGGGGAGAGGATAATCCAAAGGGGCAGACCCCGCCGACGGGATGTCCGGTCAGCCCCTCGACCTCCTCCAGCCCCAGCATCCGGGGCTTGGCGCCCAGCACCGCCTTCGCCTTGCCATTATGCAGCCGGGCATCGCCGCGCGCGACCACCAGCGCCACTTCGTCCCCGACGCGCAGCGACAGCGTCTTGGCGATGCGCGCCGGAACCACGCCCAGCGCCTGCGCCGCCTCAACGACCGTGGCGGTGCTTGCGCCCTGGTCGATAATGGCGACGTCCGGCGCATGGGTGGAGAAGAAGGCCCGGACCGACTCCGCGCTCATTCCCCGCGAATATCCGTCAGCTTGCGCTCCCAGGCGAGGGCATGGGTCACGATCTGGTCCAGATCGGCATATTGCGGTTTCCAGGGAAAGGCGTCCATGATCGCATGGTTATCGGAAATCAGCGCATCCGGATCGCCCGCGCGCCGTCCTTCCATCCGCCGGTCGATCCTGAGGTTCGTCACCCGGTCCACCGCATCCAGCACCTCCAGCACGGAAAAGCCGCGCCCATAGCCGCAGTTGAGCAGATAATTCTGCTCCGGGGCGGCCATCAACGCCTCCAGCGCCAGCACATGCGCCGCCGCCAGGTCGGTGACATGGATATAGTCGCGCACCCCGGTCCCGTCCGGCGTGTCGAAATCCGTCCCGAACACCGAAACATGGCTCCGCTTGCCCAGCGCCGCCTCGACCGCCACCTTGATCAGATGCGTGGCCCCCGCCGTCGATTGCCCCGTCCGCCCCGCCGGATCGGCCCCGGCGACGTTGAAATAACGCAGTGCGCAGAAATTCATCGGATGCGCCGCGCTGACATCGCGCAGCATATATTCCGTCATCAGCTTCGACATGCCGTAGGGATTGATCGGCCGCTGCGGCGTCGTTTCCCTGACCGGGCTTTCCTCCGGAATGCCATAGGTCGCCGCCGTCGAGGAGAAGATGAAATGCGGCACGCCGACCGTCACCACGCTCTCGATCAGGTCGCGGGTCTTGGCGCTGTTGTTGTGATAATATTTGAGCGGGTTCTCGACCGATTCCGGCACCACGACCGATCCGGCGAAATGCATCACCGCCTTCACGCCATGATCGCGCAGGGTCTGCTGCACCAGCGGCTGGTCGGAAATGTCGCCTTGAACGAAGGCCACATCTTCCGGCACCGCCCAGCGGAATCCGGTCACCAGATTGTCGATCACCACGACGCCATAGCCCGCGTCGCGCAGCGCCAGCACCGCATGGCTGCCGATATAGCCGGCCCCGCCCGTCACCAGAACCGTCGGCTTTTCGCTCATAGATATTTTGCCCTGCCTGTCTTAGCCGCAACGTGCTCCTGCGAAGGCAGGAGTCCAGTCCATACGCCGGAACTGGGCTCCTGCCTTCGCAGGAGCACGTTACCCTTTTTCGAAAGGCGCTCCTTATAAAAAAAGGCCTCCCCGGAGATGTTCGGGAAGGCCTAAACCACTAATGCAACGATTTACACCCCCATCACGCCGCCGCGCGAGACGAAGCGGGGTGATAGAAGGTCGCGCCGCTCGCCGCCATGTCCTGCAACTGGACGGTAGGGGCGAAACGATCCCCATGCCGCTCGGCCAGCCGCTCCAGCACCGCCACCACATGGCCGATGCCGGCCGTGTCCATATGGCTGAACGGCCCGCCGGTATAGGGCGCGAAACCCCAGCCGAAGATCGCGCCGATATCGCCATCCTCCGGCGTTTCCAGCACGCCTTCCTCGAAACAGCGGGCGCATTCGATGAGCTGGCGATAGAGCAGCCGCTCCTTCACCTCATCGACATCGGGCTGCACGGCGGCGCGGGGGAACATGTCCTCCAGCCCGGCCCAGAGATGCTTCTTCTGCCCTTCCGGATAATCATACCATCCCTTGGCGCTTTTCCGTCCCAAACGGCCCAGCTCGACCATCTTCGCCATCACTGCGTCGGACGGCTGCGCGACATAGGCGTCGCCCAGCTCCTTCTGCGCGGCAACGACGATCTTGTGGCCCAGTTCGATGGACACCTCGTCGCCCACGGCCAATGGCCCCACCGGCATGCCAAGCTGCTTTCCGGCATTTTCGATCAATGCCGGGTTGATCCCCTCGGCCACCATCTCCACGCCTTCCTGCACATAGGTGCCGAAGCAGCGCGAGGTGTAGAAGCCGCGCGAGTCATTGACGACGATCGGCGTCTTCTTGATCTGGCTGACGAAATCCAGCGCCTTGGCGATGGCGGCAGGCCCGGTTTCCTTGCCCAGGATGATCTCCACCAGCGGCATCTTCTCGACCGGCGAGAAGAAGTGGACGCCGATGAAATTCTCAGGCTTGCCCCAAGCCTTCGCCAGCCTGGTGATCGGCAGGGTAGAGGTGTTGGAACCGAAGATCGTATCCGCGCCCAGCACTTCCTCGACCTTCTTCGTGACTTCCGCCTTGATCGCGACATCCTCGAACACCGCCTCGATCACGAAGTCCGCCCCGGCGAGCGCGGCATAGTCGGTGGTCGGCGTCACACGGGCGAGGGTTTCCGCCATCTTCTCCGGCGTCATGCCCTTGCCCAGCCGCTTCTTCAGCACCTCCTCGACATGCGCCTTGCCCTTTTCGGCATAGGCCTGGTCGCGGTCGAACAGCACCACCTCCATGCCCGCCTGCGCGGCCACGGTGGCTATCCCCGCGCCCATCATGCCCGCGCCCAGCATGGCGAGCTTCCTCGTCGGCGCCTTGGGCTGGTCCTTGGGCCGCCTTGCGCCACGTTCGGCCGCCTGCTTGTTGACGAACAGGCTGCGGATCATGTTGCTGGCCTGCGGGTCGGCGGCGACCTTGGCGAAATATTTGCTCTCGATCCGGATGGCGCGGTCCATGGGCAGGGTGATGCCCTCATAGACCGCCGACAGCAGGGCGATCGGCGCGTTCATGTTCCGCTGCGTCTGCTTCAGCGTCATGGGCAGCGCGCCCGCCATCGTCTGGACGAAGGCGGGGTTGAATCCGCCCGCGCCGCCCGGCACCTTATAGCCCTTGACGTCCCAGGGCTGGGCATTGGCATTGGGATTGGCCTTGACCCACTCGCGCGCCGCCTGAACTGCCGTGCCCTGCGGTACGACCTGGTCCACGACCTTCAGCATCGCGGCCTCGGCCGGGCGGAACAGCTTGCCCTGCAACATGTACATCAGCGACGCCTGCACGCCCATGATGCGCGGCAGGCGCTGCGACCCGCCGCCGCCGGGGAACAGGCCGATCAGGATTTCCGGCAGGCCCAACTGCGTCTTGGGGCTGTCGCCCACGAAGCGGCGATGGCAGGCCAGCGCCAGTTCGAACCCGCCGCCGACGCAGGTGCCCTCGATGGCGCAGGCGACCGGCTTGCCGCAGGTTTCCAGCTTGCGGAACAACTGGTTCAGCACGAAAAGCTGATCGAAGATCGCGGCGGGGGAGGGGCGCTCGCCCGGAGCAGCGGCCAGCATCGACCCGAAATATTTCAGGTCCATGCCCGCCATGAAGCCGCTGTCCTTGCCCGAGGCAATGACCGCGCCCTTGATCGCCTCCTCGGAGGAAATGCGCGTGATCGCGGCGTCCAGATCGGCCAGGAAATCCGGACCGATGACGTTCATCGACTGGCCGGGCACGTCGATGGTGAGGGTGGCGATGCCGTCGGCGTCGACGGCGAAGTTGATGGTCTGCATAAAATCCTGCCTTCCACTCTCCGTTCGGGCTGAGCCTGTCGAAGCCCTTCACTTCTCTTGAAGAAAGAACGGCCCTTCGACAGGCTCAGGGCGAACGGGAAATAGGGTTCAAACGCGCTCGATGATGATGCCGGTGCCCATGCCCGCGCCGACGCACAGGTTGATGAGCGCGGTGCCCTTGCCGGACCGTTCCAGCTCGTCCAGCGCCGTGCCCAGCACCATCGCCCCGGTCGCGCCCAGCGGATGGCCCATGGCGATCGCGCCGCCATTGACGTTGATCTGGCTGTGGTCGAGGTCCATCGCCTGCATGTAGCGCAGCACGACGCTGGCGAATGCCTCGTTCAGTTCCCAAAGGTCGATGTCGGACTTGCTCATGCCCGCGCGGTTGAGCAGCTTGCCCGCGACGAACTCGGGCCCGGTCAGCATGATCAGCGGTTCGGACCCGATGGAGGCCATGGCCCTGATCCGGGCGCGGGGCGTGAGGCCATATTTCTCGCCCATCGCCTTGTTGCCGACCAGCACGGCGGCGGCGCCGTCGACGATGCCGCTGCTGTTCCCGGCATGATGGACGTGATTGACCTTCTCCAGTTCGGGATAGCGCAGCAGGGCGACGGTATCGAAGCCCGGCATCTCCTCGCCCAGCGCCGTGAAACTGGGTTTCAGCGCGGCCAGCGACTGCATCGTCGCGTCGGGCCGCATATGCTCGTCATGGTCGAGGACGACCTGGCCGATCACATCCTTCACCGGCACGATCGACCGGGCGAAGCGCTTCTCGTCCCAGGCCGCCTTGGCGCGGCGCTGGCTCTCGACGGCATAGGCGTCGACATCGTCGCGGCTGATCCCGAATTTGGTGGCGATCACGTCGGCGCCGATACCCTGCGGCGCGAAATAGGTCTTGTAGGCGACCGCCGGGTCCATCGCCCAGGCGCCGCCGTCCGATGCCATGGGCACCCGGCTCATCGACTCGACGCCGCCGCCGATGGCGAGGCCCGCTTCGCCCGAATAGACCTTCGCGGCGGCCATGTTCACGGCCTCCAGCCCCGACGCGCAGAAACGGTTGACCTGCACGCCCGGCACGGTCTGCGCATAATCCGCGTTCAGCACCGCGACGCGGGCGATGTCCGCGCCCTGTTCGCCGACCGGACTGACGCAGCCCAGGATCACGTCGTCGACATCGGCGGTGTCGATCTCCGTCCGGTCGCGCACCGCCTCCAGCATCTGGGTGGCGAGCTGGATGGGGGTGATTTCGTGGAGCGATCCGTCGGCCTTGCCCCGGCCCCGGGGCGTCCTGACGGCGTCGTAAATATAGGCTTCCATGGCTTTCCCTCTGAGACCCGTCCTTTTTGGCCCGCCGCGTGCGAGCGCCGGATGTCGTTCGCAAATGTATTTACGTTTACGTAAAGTGCAAGTCTTATCGTCAAACCCCACCAACCGTAACGTCATCTAAAAACCGCCGTTCAATTGACGATGACATTCATGCTTTTGCCTTCTTTCTCGATTCGCGGATTTGACCCTCCGACCCAATTCCGCTTCATGGCTTGCGTGGCAGACTCAGAACCCCACCAGGCTCCATCGCCTTTTTCGATCCCGATCTTCCGCGCGATCTGGTGGGCCAGCCTCGCCTCGAACTTCGGCGGGCTGATCCAGTCGGTCGGTGCCCAGTGGATGATGACCTCGCTGTCGGCATCGCCCCAGATGGTCGCGCTGGTCCCGGCGGCGACGACGCTGCCGATCATGCTGCTGTCGCTCTGGGCGGGGGCGGTGGCGGACAATCGCGACCGGCGGCTGGTCATGCTCTGTTGCCAGCTTTTCATGCTGATCGTCTCGGCATTGCTGGCCCTGTTCGCCTGGGCGGGATGGGTGACGCCCTGGGCGTTGCTGGCCTTCACCTTCCTCGTCGGCTGCGCGACCGCGATCAACGGCCCCGCCTGGCAGGCGTCGGTCGGCGACATGGTGCCGCGCGCCGCCTTGCCCCATGCCGTGTCGCTCAATTCCATGGGCTTCAACATGGCGCGCAGCATCGGCCCGGCGCTGGGTGGCGTCATCGTCGCGGTGGCGGGCGCGGCGAGCGCCTTCCTGATCAACGCGGTCAGCTATATCGGCCTGGTCGCCGTGCTGGCCCGCTGGCGTCCCGAACGCCCGCCTCAACTCCTCCCGCGCGAACGCATGGGCGTCGCCATGCGGGCAGGGGTTCGCTATGTCGCGATGTCGCCCAACATCCAGCTCGTCCTGCTGCGCAGCGCTGCCTTCGGTATCGGGGCCAGCGCCGTATCGGCGATGATGCCGCTGGTCGCGCGGGACATATTGGGCGGCGCGGCGCTAACCTTCGGTGCGCTGAGTGGTGCCTTCGGTATCGGTGCGGTGTTGGGCGCGCTGTCGACGGGCAGGTTGCGCCAACGCTATTCGGTGGAAACCATCGTACGGGGGGCCGCGATGGCGCTGGCCGCCGGCACGGCCCTCATGGCGGTCAGCGACTGGCTGTTCCTGGCCTTGTTCGGGCTGCTGCTGGCGGGGGCGGGATGGGTGATCGCCCTGTCCAGCTTCAACGTCTCTGTCCAGATGTCCGCCCCGCGCTGGGTCGTGGCGCGGGCGGTCGCGCTCTACCAGATGATCGCCTTTGGCGGCATGGCCGTGGGGGCCTGGCTGTTCGGCATGCTGGCGGAGGATCATGGTGTCGTCGTCGCGCTTTATGCCGCCGCCGCCGTCCAGTTCGTCTCGGCCGTGATGGGCTATGCCCGACCGCTGCCGCAGGCAGGCGAAGAGAATCTCGATCTCCAGAATCGCTGGCGGGAACCGGAAACGGTGGTTCCGATCGAACCGCGCAGCGGCCCTGTCGTCGTCACCATCGAATATCGCATTTCCGCCGGATCGGTTGTTCCTTTCCTGGTCGCGATGAGTGAACGCCGACGCATTCGCCGCCGCGACGGTGCGCATGGCTGGTCCCTCCTGCGCGACCTGGGCGATCCGGAATTATGGGTGGAACGCTATCATGTGTCGACCTGGCTCGACTATGTTCGGCATAACAGCCGCCGGACGGTGGCGGACATGGCAAATACCGAAGCCATTCACGCCCTGCATGTCGGTCCCAACCCGCCGGTTGTCCACCGGATGCTGGAACGGCAGACCGGTTCCCTGCCGCTTGCCCGCTCCGCCGATCCGCGCGAGATGGGCGATCCGATGACCGATCCCACGCGTTCCAGCTAATCGCCAGCCGGTCCCAGCAGGTCTTCCGGCGTGTCGATGTCGCGCAGGCAGGCCCCCATCGTCTCGATCTGCACGCCATGGCTCAGCAACACGCGAGCGCCCTGGTCGCCACGCAGGGCCAGCAATTCAGGGAAATGCTTGCGCCCGATGAAGGCCGGAGGAGAGGAGGAGAAGCCGTCCGTGCTGGCGACCACCGACCGGACGTCCTCCGCAGCCAGGCAGATGCGGTTGTAATGAGTCTGCGGCACATCGGGCATGTCGGCCAGGCAGATCAATATGCCGCGGCATTTGCGCAGCGGCATCACATGCTCGACGGCCCGGACGATACTGCCGGAAATGCCGTCTTCCGGCCGGTCGTTCTCCAGGATCGTATAGCCGCGCCGTTCCAACCTGCGGTGCAGGAACGGCGCCTGGCCGACGGGCCGTGCCACCGCCACCAGTTCGGCGAATATCATGGAGGCGATGGTTTCCAATGCGTGGACGGCCACGGGTTTGCCCCGCCATTCGGCCATCAGCTTGTCATCCTCGCCGAAACGGGAGGATGTGCCTGCTGCAAGGAGGACGGCGGCGATCTGTTCGGTCCGCATGGTTCCGTATTTATGACTGTGGCGACCCGGTTTGTCCGGCTTGATCAGCATGTGCCACCGGGGCGATCTTGTGTCCAGCGCGGCGAAGGGGCTGGTCTTCCCGCGCATCAGCCGCCATATGCCCCCCAAGCAACAGAGGAGTGGTGCCGTCCATGGAATATGATCCCGATGCCGAAGCCGCAGGCGAGTCGGTCAAGATCCCGGTTCCCCAGGACGTTTCGGAAGCGATTCGGACGTTGATCCGCTGGTCGGGCGATACGCCCGGGCGCGAAGGCCTGCTGGAGACGCCCGAACGCGTGGCGCGGGCATGGAAGGAATATTGCCGGGGCTATGAGGACGATCCGGCCTATCATCTTTCCCGCATCTTCCATGAGGTGGGCGGTTATGACGATATCGTGCTGCTGAAGGACATTCCGTTCCAGTCGCATTGCGAACATCATATGGCGCCGATCGTCGGCGTCGCGCATATCGCCTATCTTCCGGGCGAATATGTCGTGGGCATATCGAAGCTGGCGCGCGTTCTCCATGCCTTTGCCCACCGCTTGCAGGTCCAGGAACGGCTCACCTCCGAAGTCGCCAATTGCATCTGGGAGAATCTGAAGCCCCAGGGCGTGGCCGTCGTGATCGAGGCGACCCATGGCTGCATGACCGGCCGCGGCGTGCGCACGCCCAATGTCGTCATGAAGACGAGCCGCATGCTCGGCGTCTTCCGCGAGGATGAGAAGAGCCGCGAAGAAGTGTTGAAGCTGATCGGCTCGTGAGCGAGGAGGAACTTCCCTCTTATCGACCTTTGGGCGGCGCGAAGAAGCGTGCCGAAACCGGCGCTTTGCCGCTCGCGCAAAAGCGTCTGGCGCTGGTCACCGGCGGGCATCGGCGCCTGGGCGGGATCATCTCGGCTGCCTTTGCGCGGGCGGGCTATTCGCTGGCGATCCATGGCAGCCACGACACACGGCTCGATTCCCCTCTGGCGCTGACGTTGGAAGAGCATGCGACCGAGTGGGACGGGTTCACCGTCGATTTCGCCGATCCGGAAGGTGCGGAGGAACTGGTCGCGCTGGTCGCGGAGCGTTTTGGCCGCCCACCCGACGTGTTGGTCAACAGCGCGGCGATCTTCGGGCAGGACCGGCTCGACAGCGTGAATGCCGACGATCTGATGCGGCATTATGCAGTCAATTGTGCCGCCCCCGCCCTGTTGACCAAGGCGTTCGCCACCATTCCGGCGGGGACGGGCGACCGTTGCATCGTCAATATACTCGATCAGCGCATCGACCATCCCCATGCCGACCAACTGGCCTACACGCTTTCGAAAATGGCGCTGGCGGGCCTGACGCGGCTGTCAGCCTCAACCCTGGCGCCGCAAATCCGGGTCAATGCCGTCGCGCCGGGCCTGACCATCGCGACCCCCGATTATGATGACGGCCAGATGGAACGGCTGGCCAAGATGATGCCGCTGGAGGACCTGCCCAAGGCGGAGCAGATCGCGGAAGCGGTATTGTATCTGGCGGGTGCTGAAGCGGTCACGGGGCAGACTCTTTATATCGATGGCGGTGCGCATCTGCGCAGTTACGACCGGGACTTCATGCATCTGTGCCGGTAGCGGCTGCGCGGATGCGGCCTGCCGGGGCTGGTCAAGAACCGTTGCTCTGCATAGAGCGGTCGCAAACGCTCTAATGAACGGAGACGGCAATGGCTTATGAAACGATCCTGGTGGAACAGCGCGATGCAGTGACGCTGGTCACGCTCAACCGTCCGCAGGCGCTGAATGCGCTGAATGCCCAGGTGCTGAAGGATCTGAGCGCCGCCTTTGCCGCCTATGACGCTGATCCGTCACAGCGCTGCCTTGTCCTCACCGGCAGCGAAAAGGCCTTTGCCGCGGGTGCCGACATCAAGGAAATGGTGGACAAGGAAGCGGCGGATTTCTTCCTCGAGGATTTCTTTTCCGGCTGGCAGGGCAATGTTGTCGCCACCCGTAAGCCCTGGCTTGCGGCGGTCGCCGGCTTCGCGTTGGGCGGCGGGTGTGAACTGGCGATGATGGCCGACTTCATACTGGCCGCCGACACGGCGAAATTCGGTCAGCCCGAAATCAAGCTGGGCGTGGCGCCCGGCATGGGCGGATCGCAGCGTCTGACCCGCGCCGTCGGCAAGGCGAAGGCGATGGAGATGTGCCTGACCGGCCGCATGATGGGTGCGCAGGAAGCGGAAAGCGCCGGCCTGGTCGCGCGGGTCGTTCCGGTGGCCGAGTTGCTGGACGATGCGCTCAAGACCGCCGCCACCGTCGCCGGAATGCCGCCGATGGCCGCGATGGTGAACAAGGAGATGGTCAATCTGGCGTTCGAAACCGGGCTGGCCCAGGGCATATTGACCGAACGCCGCCTGTTCCAGATCCTGACCGCGACCGAGGACAAGGTGGAAGGCATGACTGCCTTTGTCGACAAGCGCCCCGGCGTTTGGAAGGGGCGCTGAACTTCGGCAGTCTTTGCTGTTGCTGGTCCGGGAACGCTCGGGTGATTCAGACCGCCACCGGCTGAATCCCCATGTTCCTAATCGAAGCGCACCTTGCCGCGCCCGGCTTTCACCGTGCTGCGCGCTTTCTTGGCATCGACGCGGCGCGCCTTCGCGGCCTTGCCAGGCTTGGTCGCCTTGCGCGCCTTGGGCACCACCGTTGCCTCGCGGATGAGGTCGACCAATCGCGCCAGCACTTCCTGTCGGTTCATCAGTTGCGAGCGTGATCCTTCGGAACGCAGTATCAGCACGCCTTCCGCTGTCATCCGTCGGCCGGCAATCACCGCCAGCCGGCGTTTCACGGCATCGGGTAGCGAAGGGCTGTTAGCCACGTCGAAGCGCAGTTGTACCGCGCTGTCGGTGGTGTTCACATGCTGCCCCCCTGCGCCCGTCGAGCGCACGAACGTTTCCGATAATTCCTCGGCGTCGATCGCGATCGAGCGGGTGATGGGGATGCTCGGCAAACTCTATAGTCCCGCCTGCTCCAGCAGTTCCGGCCCAAATCCGGCTGCCGCGAAGGTTTCCGGCATGGGCGCGGTGGCCTCCGCCCGGGCCTTTTCACCGCGTGGGACGCTGAGGAAACGGCTGTGCAGCAGCATCGGTCCCTGGCCCGATCCATAGACCGGATCGCCGGCAATGCCGAAGCCGAGGCCATGGAGCGCATGGGTGCGGATCTGGTGGGTCCTTCCGGTGCGGGGGGTGAAGACGATCAGCGCGCGGCCATCCTTCTCCGCGATCTTGCGCCATTCGGTGAGCGCGGCCTTGCCTGCCTTGGCCGGGATCATCCGCCAGCCCTGCGCCTGCGTGCTGATCTTCTTGAGCGCGAGGTCGATGGTCCCGCTGTCCTCCACCGGAACGCCGTCCACCACCGCGACATAGCGTTTGGCGACGGTTCCTGCCTCGAACGCAGCGGCGAAGCGCTTGTGCGCCTTGGGATTACGCGCAAGCAGCAGGCAACCGCTGGTATCCCGGTCCAGCCGGTGGACAGGCAGCGGCCAGCGCTGGAAGCCGAAAGTCAGCGAGGAGAGGTGGTTTTCCAGCGCGAGAGATCCGTCACGAGGCGCATCGACCGGCAGGCCGGCGGGCTTGTCGAGGATGATGGCCTCGCCATCGATGAACAACACTCGGTCGTGAAGCAGGGACAAGGGGCGTTTTCCGTAAATAGGGGGGAGGCGATTGACGCGCGTGCGGCTTCCTATAGGGCGTCAGGTTGATGGAGAACAGGGGGCATGGAGCGCACCCGCCTGGCGGGGGGCGGCTGGAATGGATCGATGTCGCGCGCGGCATCGGCATCATGGCCGTGGCTGTCGGCCATGTGTGGACGCGTGGCGGCCTGCGCGATGCGATGTACAGCTTCCACATGCCGCTGTTCTTCCTGCTGTCGGGCCTGTTGTCGCGCCCGCAGCCGGTGGCGCGCTTCACCCGGCGGCAACTGGTGTCGCAGATGCGGCCCTATGCGGCTTTTCTGGTCCTGCTGATCGTGGCGGACCAGATCATCGAGACGATGAAGGGCGGGCGCCCTATCTTCCATGATTGGCCGAAGGATGTGCTGCCGATCCTACTGGGCGGTTCCTGGCTCCGTGGGCCGTTCACCATCTTCTGGTTCGTGCCCTGCCTGATGATGGCGCGCATCCTGTTCAACCTGGGGCTGGCGCGATGGCCCGATCCGCTCGACCCGCGCTGGGCGTGGGCGATGCTGCCCTGTCTGCTACTCGCTTATGGAGCGGGGGAGTTCGGCACCCTGTCACCGCTTGGCGTGCTGACGGTTCCCATGGCGCTGGTCCTGCTCTGGATCGGAGCGGCGTGGCAGTGCCTGTCCTGGCGAGGCTGGATGTTCGTGCCGCTCGCCTTGCTGTCGCTGGCGGGGCTAATGGCACTGGTGCCGACGCTCAACATGAAGGCGGCGGATTATGGCTGGCCGCTGCTCTCCATGGGATCGGCGATCGCCACCAGTTTTCTGCTGTTCCGCTTCTCGGTGCGGATCGCGCCCTTTGGCGGCTGGATCGCCGCGGTCGGCCGTGCGTCATTGGTCATCATGTATCTGCATGTCGCGGTCATCCACTATCTTTCCCCTTATCTCGGCAAGCCCTGGCTGCTGATGCAGGCACTGATCCTGCCGCTCGCCGCTTATTATCTGATCCGATCCGCGCCTGGAGCGCGCCGTATTTTCCTTTGACCTCAATGGAGATGCCGCAGCTTGTCAGGATTGCGCATCACATAGATGCCGGTGATGCGCCCATCCTCTATATCGAGGGCCGTCGTCTGGAACTCCCCATCCGCCTCGCGGGTGACGAAGCCGGGCAGGCCGTTGATCAGTCCCACGCGCACCAGCGTCGATCCATATTTGCCGAACAGCACCGCCAGCGCCTTGTGCACCTGCATCACCTGCCGCAGGCCCAGCACCGGAACGACCGCGGCAGGTCGCTTACCCCCGCCATCGCTGTGCATGCTGACATCCTGTGCCAGCATTGCGCCCAATGCCGTCATGTCGCCGCTGCGTGAAGCCGCGAAAAAGGCACTGGCTATCTCCAGCCCCCGCTGCTTCCCAAGCCTGTAGCGAGGCCGGGCTTCGCGCACATGCATCCTCGCCCGTGCGGCCAATTGCCGGCAGGCGGCCGGATCGCGATCGATCGTCCCTGCAATCTCCTCAAAGCCCACGCCGAACACGTCATGCAGCAGAAAGGCTGCGCGCTCCAAAGGGGAGAGGCGCTCCAATGCCAGCATCAGCGGCAGCGTCACATCCTCTTCATCCTCGGCATCCTCGACCACCGGATCCGGCAGCCACGGCCCGACATAGGTTTCGCGGCTGTGACGGGCAGATTTGAGCTGGTCGAGGCACAGCCGTGTCACCGTCCGCCGCAAATAGGCCTCCGGTTCCCGAACGGCCTCCCGGTCGACGTCCATCCAGCGGATGAACGCCTCCTGCACCACATCCTCGGCATCGGCGACCGACCCTAGCATGCGATAGGCGACGCGGATCAGGCGGGGGCGCAGCGGGGCGAAGCTCACCACCGCGTCCCGATGCGTCCCCTGCGCCATCACGCAGCCGCCTTGGCCGGGGTTTCATACCAGAGGCCGAAGCCGACGGCGATGCGGTTCCAGCCATTGATCACGTTGATCATCAAGGTCAGCTTCACCTGCTCCTCCCGCGAGAACTCGGCATCCAGTGCTTCGTAGGTCGCCTCATGGCTGTGTCCTTCGGAGAGACGCGTCAAGGCCTCCGTCCATTCCAGCGCCGCTCGCTCGCGGGACGTGTAGCAGGGCGCCTCGCGCCATGCCGACAGGAGGTAAAGGCGCTGTTCGGTTTCACCCTGTGCGCGTGCGTCGGCCGTATGCATGTTGATGCAGTTGGCGCACTGGTTGATCTGCGATGCGCGGATCTTCACCAACTCGACAAGGCTTGGTTCAAGGCTGGTGTTGACGGCATTGGAGGTGGCGAACCAGCTTTTCATGAGCAGGGGAGCGGCAGCGAAGGGATCGAGTTTGGCAGTCATGGGTCAGCACCTTTCTCTCACATGTTGCGCTGACATGACGAGGCAGGACGGGCGGTTGTGACATGAATGGTAAAAAAATGTGGAGGCGAATAGCGGAGGAGGGCAATTCTTGCCGCCAGTCCGTCATCCCCGCTTTCGCGATATGACGGATGGCGTTGACGTCCTCTGCTGACCAAAGCCCGCCGGATCGGGAATTCCATTCTGACCAGACGGAAAGGGAGCCGGCGCGCAGTCCCATGCGCCGGCTCCCCGGTCGTGTTGATGCCCTGCGACCCAAGGCTCTCAACAACTGCACCGTCCGAAGCGATTTGCCTGCAATCGCTTCAGGCAAAAATCAGACGGCGCAGCAATCCGTTATCCGTGCAGCTTCAGTGCCGTTTCCGCGATCCGGCGACCCTGATAGCGCGCGCCTTCCAATTCTTCCTCGCCCGGCTGACGGCTGCCGTCGCCATCCGCGATGGTTGTTGCGCCATAGGGCGCGCCGCCGCGTACCTTGTCGACGCCCATCTGCGCGGTGAAGCCATAGTCGAGGCCCACGATCATCATGCCGAAATGCAGCAGGTTGGTGATGATGGAAAAAAGCGTGGTTTCCTGCCCGCCATGCTGGCTGGCGGTCGAGGTGAAGGCACCACCCACCTTGCCATTGAGCGCGCCGCGAGCCCACAGACCACCAGCCTGGTCGAGGAAAGCCGCCATCTGGCTGGACATCCGCCCAAAGCGCGTGCCGGTGCCGACAATGATCGCGTCATAGCCGGCCAAATCCGCGACGGTCGCGATCGGCGCTTCCTGATCCAGTTTGAAATGCGCGGCCTGTGCGACCTCCAGCGGCGCCGTTTCGGGCACTCGCTTGATGTCGACCTGGGCGCCGGCAGCGGCGGCGCCTTCCGCCACGGCCTTCGCCATCGTTTCGATGTGGCCGTAAGAGGAATAATAGAGAACCAGAACCTTGGCCATAACTGTCTCCAATCTTGTTAATGCGTTGATCGGTAAAAGGTTTCCAAATTCGGCCGCCCGCCCGGGGGGGGATGGGCGGGCGGCCATAAGGCTCGGAGGGGATGGGGCCTTATTCGCTGTCCACCAGGACGATTTCGGTGTCCTCGATGGCCTTGATGGTGATGGGCGAGCCGCCGATGATCGCCGCGCCGTCCCGCGCCTCGAAGATCTGGCCGTCAATCTCGATCCGTCCGGTCGCCGGGACCAGATAGATGTGACGCCCTTCCCCGCCGTCATAGGTCACGCTCTCGCCCGCCTTGACGGTGCCGCCCAGCAGGCGGGCGTCGGCGCGGATGCGCAGCGCTTCCTTGTCATCGTCATAACCGCTGGCCAGCACCACCAGCTTGCCGGAGCGGTCGCCCCTGGGAAAAGGCTTCGCACCCCAGCTGGGCTGACCGCCCCGGCTGCGCGGGATGACCCAGATTTGGAAGAGCGTCGTCGTCTCGTCCTCCAGATTATATTCGGCGTGGCGGATGCCGGTGCCGGCGCTCATCACCTGAACGTCGCCCGCTTCGGTGCGGCCCTTGTTCCCCAGGCTGTCCTGATGGGTGATCGCGCCCTTGCGGACATAGGTGATGATTTCCATGTCCGCATGGGGATGCGGCGGAAAGCCGGTGCGCGGGCCGATTTCATCGTCGTTCCACACCCGGATCGCGCCCCAGTGCATGCGGGCGGGATCGTGATAGTCCGCGAAGGAAAAATGATGCCGCGCATTCAGCCAGCCATGGTCGGCATGGCCGAGCGAGGCGAAGGGGCGGCGTTCGATGCGGCTTCCGACTGTCGTGCTCATAACTCAAGCCTTTCGAATAGGATGCCGGCCAACGTCCAAATTGCGCTTCCGGCTTGCTTTCCGACAATCTAGCGATCAGGATTGTTTCTTGAATAAGCAGCATTGAAACGGATTGTTTCCTTATGCGTCTCCCCGATTTCGAGGCCTGGGCCATGTTCGCCGCGGTGGTAGAGCATCGCAGCTTCACTGACGCCGCCAAGGCGCTGAGCGTCTCCAAGGCTACCGTGTCCAAGGCGGTGACCCGGTTGGAGCAGCATCTCGATACCAGCTTGTTCAGCCGCACCAGCCGCCGCCTGGCGTTGACCGAAAGCGGCAAGCGGCTGGCCGATCATGCCGCCCGCATCCTGTCCGAAGGGCAGGCCGCCGAGGAGGCGGCGCGGGATGAAACGAAGGAACTTTCCGGAACGGTACGGCTGGGTGCGCCGATGACCTTCGGCCTGCTCCGCATCGCGCCGCTGATCGCGCAGTTCACCAAGGAAAATCCGCAGGTGGATATCGACCTGCATTTGTCGGATGCCCGCATCGACCTTGTCGAGCTGGGCTTGGACGCGACCATTCGCATCGCCGACATGCCCGACAGTTCCTTGCGGGCCCGCCGGCTCGCCGATGTCAACATGCATGCCGTCGCCTCACCGGCCTATCTGGCGGAGCGTGGGCGTCCGATGCATCCCTCCGACCTCGGCGCGCATGACTGCCTGTGCTATTCCAATGTGACCACGCCCGATGTCTGGCGCTTTTCCGGCCCCGGCCAGCAGAATGTCGTGGTGCAGGTCCGCGCCCGCATAACGGTTAACAGCGGGGAGGCGATGTTGCCTGCCTTGCGCGCAGGCGTGGGTATTGCCCGCCTGCCTGATTTCATCGTCGGCGAAGCGCTGGCGTCAGGGGAACTGGAGGAGATTCTCGTCGACTGGCGCCCCCCGCCTTTCGGCATTCATCTGGTGACGCCACCATCTCGTCTGCGGCCTGCCCGCGTCGATGCGGTGCTTGATTTCCTGACCCGTCATCATGGCTGCTGACAGGCTCGTTTCGAAGACGAATCTATATTGACTCTATCTGAATCATTTCGGCTTCAAAATATCCCAAACTGATTCAAAATCGCGCGACTCGTGGATTTCTGCCGGTTAGCGAAAAATTAACCTTTGTCCTTCAGAAGTTTTTTGGTTAATGAATTGGAGCGGAAGCCGTTCTGTGGGGGTGAACGGACCTGCTACGCAAAGGGGCTCACACATGCGCGTGCTGCTAATCGAAGACGAACCGACGACCGCGAAGGCGATCGAGCTGATGCTCACGACCGAGGGGTTCAACGTCTACACGACCGACCTTGGCGAAGAAGGCCTCGATCTCGGCAAGCTCTATGACTATGATATCATCTGTCTGGACCTGAACCTGCCGGACATGCACGGCTATGACGTGCTCAAGAAGCTCCGCGCGGCGAAGGTGCAAACGCCGGTGCTGATCTTGTCCGGCATTGCGGAGATGGACAGCAAGGTCCGCTCCTTCGGCTTCGGCGCTGACGATTATGTGACCAAGCCGTTCCATCGGGAAGAATTGATCGCCCGCATCCACGCCGTGGTGCGCCGGTCGAAGGGCCATTCGCAGTCGGTTATCCGTACCGGCAAGCTGTCGGTCAACCTTGACGCCAAGACCGTCGAAGTCGACGGCAACCGCGTCCACCTGACCGGCAAGGAATATGCGATGCTGGAGCTGCTTTCGCTCCGCAAGGGCACGACGCTGACCAAGGAAATGTTCCTGAACCATCTTTATGGCGGGATGGACGAGCCGGAGCTCAAGATCATCGACGTCTTCATCTGCAAGCTGCGCAAGAAACTGGCGCTGGCCTGCAATGGCGAGAATTATATCGAGACGGTGTGGGGCCGCGGCTATGTGCTGCGCGACCCGGATGAGGTGGAGGAGTTGGCGACCAAGGTCGCCTGACCCGCTTTACCGATCGTCAGAAAGAGAAGGACCGGATGCCTGGGCGGCAGCCGGTCTTTTTCTTTTGGAAGGCTGGCTTTTGCCGCACGATCTGATAACTGCGTCGGGACCTCCGGCTCCGGCTCGATGCTTTAGAGCGTGCTGCGTTGCCAGCGCCTGCCCGATCGCGCCAGCCATAGTAAGGCGTCAAGAAACACCCGCCCGTCACTGCGAGGACCGCGCTTGCCCTTGCGCCCTCCCGGAACGAACTCGCGCAGCCGCTCCCACTGATCGTCCCGTAGAACCTCGCCTTCCACACCAGCCTCCAAAAACCAGTGTTGAGCCAGTTTTCTACGCTGCCGTGAATCTGGAGGTTTCTGTGAGGTCGCGCGGCCT
>NZ_LBIC01000018.1 GCF_001005725.1 Sphingobium chungbukense | reverse complement strand
ACCATGGTCCATGCGGGCGAGTTGGAGTGGCTATGCTCGCGCTCTTCAGGCTCAGGGAACGGAAATCGAAGAAATCGATATTTTTTCGCACGAATGCGGCGTCCCTCTTCCCTCTCGCGAACCCATTTTCACGCTGACAGATCCGTTCGCCGCGCTCCCTGCTTGGCGCGCCGGTTTTGTTCACAACGGAAGAAGGCACTGGACGGATGGGCTTGAATTCACGTTCTCACCGCCGCAAGGATGGGCCGATCGCCCTGCCCTCCTGCGGGCTCTTGACCTAACAGCGCGACAAGCTCGCGCCATAGGGACAGCCGATGCCTGGTTAGGCCTTCCGCTCCTTCTTCAGCGGCTCGGCGTCACACGCACCTTGCTGCCAAATCTGGTCGTGGGCGATAAGGCGATCCGACTGGCGCCGCGCGATAGCAGGATAATCTCGCGATACCTCCGTGCACTACGTTTAGCAGCTTCCGATGGGCTCGCCGTGATCGAATGCATGGAGCGCGATCGACTGCAAGCAGCTACGGCCCTCGCAAAGAGCTTCCGACCTGGCAATCTGATGGCACTCTCAGCTTTACGGATACATCGACCTGTTCTCAGCCCTACATGCGTTGCGGCCGAGTTGGGTCTGTCGCTGTCTGGCGCTGGGAAACTGCTCACACGCGCCCAGGAACTCGGACTGATCGTCGAAGCCCAACCACGGCATAACTGGCGGGTTTATCTCAACCCAGATCTGGCCGTCCGCTTCGGCTTCGCTCCAACGCAACGCGGACGGCCCCCCTCCCCTCCCCCAGTGACGCAGGAACTGGATTCCATGCTGACCGCCTTCGATGCCGAAATGGCCGAATTCGAAAAATTGCCGGCATTCCAGGTCCGAGGACCATCGGAAAACATCGATGACGACCAAATGGAGTGAAAAATCGCCCCTCCTCAGAGGCGATTTAAGCGCGATTTAGATCCCTTGCCGATGCAGATGACCTGGAAGGCATAAAACTGCCCAGTGACCCTCCTAGGGCAAAATTCAGTCTATTCTCTTTTTGTTCTACCCCGCCGAGACGCTGATGGTCACCTTTTTTTGACCGCGTCCAATATTGCGGCAATCAGTTCCTTTTCGGTCGCACCCGAGTCAGGGAGAATTTTAAGCGTGAGGCTGCCACTCGCTTCTCCCTTGACGGTCAACATGGCCTTCCCGCTCGATGCGTGAATTTTAAGCGTCTCGAACTCAGTCTTTGCCTCCTTATGCCGCGTTGCCGATACAAGCCGCTTTGCCACCGCGATCGCTGGAAGCGTTGCTTCCCCGGCCGCCCGAGCCGCAGCCTGCTCCGCCGAAATTCTGACCGCTTCTGCCTCGATGAGATGAGCAGCTGCCTCATCCTTCAAAAGCGGCGAGAGCTGCCTGCAGAGATTATTCGTGATCTCATGCGTATCCGCGAAAGCAGCGACAACAAAATCAGGCAGCCGCGCAATTGCGAGGAGCTGGCTCAGCGTCGGCTTGGGCATGCTGAGCGCCTCAGCCATGCGGCTCTGATTCCCGTCATAGAAATCGACCAGCGCGCGCCCATAATCCTTACTACGCTCCCAGTCGGAGATGTCCTTGCGCGATCGGTTCTCGACGTCCGAAACCCGGAAAGCCTCTTCGTCCGTCTTGAAGCTCTGGATCGTGACCAGATAGTCAAATTCGGGATAGCCGTTCGATCGCAGCCACTGGACAGTCCACCACCGCCGAACCCCCGCGATGATCTCAAACTCATGCTCGGGATCGTTTTCCAGCCGCCGGACTATTGCAGGAATGCGTTGCTTGCGAGCAGTGAGGAAACCATCGATGAGGGATTGGCAGGCTTCCTGATTGAGATGGTCCAGATCACGGTTATGGTGAGACCAGGGACGGCACCGCGCGGGATCAATAAATTCCGTCCGATCACGAACGACATTCCCGGACGCAATGCGCGCCAAGCTGTCGGAGCGGCTCTCCATCACAGCCGCTGTTTGGGATGGCGCCTGCTCTTCGATCTTGTCGAAGCCGGCGGTCAGCGCCGATCCGAACCCTTTGTTGCCACCCGCCATAAGCTGTTTAACTCCGAAAAACGATCACTTCATTGATCTTCGTTTTGCCATGACGATGACTCCAAGCGCAATAGCCTTGACCGATTTCAGCGCGTGCTCCGTCATGACCGCGCTGCCAGAAACACAATATTGGTCTGCGCGGTCTGCTAAGGCAGAGCCGCATTTGCGGCCGCAAATCTTTTTGGCGAAGCTTGGCCAGCAGCAATCGCATGCCCGCGTAGCATCCTTCATAAGCCTGCCCCCTCATAGATTTCCTACACTTCGCCAAAAGGGGCGTTGGGATATTTGCGGTCGCAAATACGCACCTGCTTCTGAGTGTTTGCGACCGCAAACACTCAGCCTTTTGCGGCTTCGCCCGTCGAAGGGATGGCTAGAAGTAACTGATTTTATGTTAGTTTCTATCCCGATAGACTTTTGGACCGGCCTAATTTGCGGCCGCAAACACCCCCCGCATGATCGCCACCGATGACTTCTCGGTTGCGCCTTTGCACCACAAAATCATGGATGTTTGCAGCCGCAAACATCGACGCGGATGAAGCCAGAGCAGGTCGACGCGACTGCCCTGGGGGGTTCTGAATACTGACGATCCCGATGCCTGCGCGCGGTCGCCGCATGCAATTGAGTGTCATCGATTCCGATCAAAACAGGGGAGGGCAAGCAACTTCCTCTCCCTCACGGACGTCTCGCAGAAGCCAGTCTCTCGGAGCATGTTTGCGGCCGCAAACATCACTTCCAATGAAAAAGCCGGCCCTCACGGACCGGCTTAGATTTCAGCAGCGGACGTCGTCTCAGAGGACGGCGCGGGCTCTACTTGGCCACATTCTGATGATCTCTCGCTCAATGTCGTAATTGACGGCCTCAAGATGACTTACGCAACGGTTGTGAGTTTCATGCGACGTAACCGGCTTCTCCAACTCATATACACTCTTCATTCGAGAGCTGGCATTATCGATTTCCGCGCTAGTGCGAATGATCGACTCCAGAAAGAGGCTTCCGAACACCTGCCTGCACATTGTCAGGATTTCACGATGCATCGACTTTTGATCATCTACCTTACTGCCCACCAGTTTGATGAAATTGAAGACCGGCCTGCGCTTGGTTGAACGCTCGAGATCGCGAAGCGTCGTCTGAACCATATCGATGAAGGATGTGGTGGATGAGAAGTCCATAATGCTGGGCGGGACGGGAATTACCATCGCATTGGCAGCATTCAACACCGCGAGCGACACCATTCCGAGCGCTGGCGGCGGATCCATCACCACGACGTCATAGTCATCGACGACGGTAGAAAGCGCTTCGGCGAGCACATCAATCACCGCGAAGCTCCCCTCCCCCATGATCGTCGCCGCTATTTCATATTCGAGATTATAGAGGCGAAGGTTTGCAGGGATCAGATCGAGTCCGTGAAAGTGCGTCTTGCGGATAAGCCGGCGAACGCCGTCCAGAGTAGGTTCGCGAATATAACCATACAGCGTGTCCTCGTCCGTCAAGTCGCGATCCGGCACGTAACCGAACATCATCGTCGAGGACGCCTGGCTATCACAGTCGACGAGAAGCACGCGGTAGCCGCGTATCGCCAGATACTGGGCAAGGTGAATCGCCGTTGTCGACTTTCCAACGCCTCCCTTGAAGTTCGATATAGAGATGATGGCAGGAGTATCTGTTTCGGGGTCGCGCCACGGCCTGGTTTCAAACAGGGCGCGCATCTCGTCCAGTTCCTTCAACGAATACTGGACGCGTCGGCCGGAAAGTGTTCGTTCTCGCGCCGGGAGGCGTCCATCACGCTCGGCTTCCCGGATTGCAGACGCGCTCCGGCCCACAAGCGTCGCTGCTCTGGATATGGGGAAGGTTGGCCCTTGGCGCTCACCGCTCTCGGGATCGACAGCACCATCGCGAATGCGCTCCATGACCAGCTGGGCTCTCGAATAGATTGTCGAGAGAACATCCTGATCGATCGAAACCGGGTCCTGGGGCTTCATTTGGGACATTTAGGGCTCCATGCCATTGGCAACATATTGCGCCCAGCATTGTAGCTTAGAACCAGCCAAGTCCAGTTGAAAGTTACAGCTGGCGTTGGAAGTACCAAGAGTTCCGATGATCGTGGTAAAGCGGGGCTCTGAGGAACGCGACATACTGCCGCTCAAATTGAGAGCTGTTACACAGAGCCCTTAGGAGCAGGGGAGGGGGCATCGATTAGACTCCCCTGACCGATGATCGTGGTAATTTCTGTACCGAAAGCGATCTGTCCAATCCCTGCTCATTGGGATTGCCGGACCGATGATCGTGGTAAAAGCCCTATCTCCGCCCTCTTCGCTTCTCGTCCTGAGGCGCCGATGAACATGGTTCGAACAGGCCGAACGCGCCGAAGGGGAGGAGGGCGCCCCTGTGACCGATGATCATGGTAACATACCGATGATCGCGGTTCATTCGAGGCTGATCATGGTTCGAGAATCAGATGATCGTGGTATGCGAGCACCGATGATCATGGTTCACATTACCTATATATGTTTGAATCCCTAAAACGACCTATTTCCAGTCGTTTTTCGATTTGATGATTCAGATTCGCAGGGCGCATACACATCCTTGGCCGCAACCAACTCCCAAATTACCACGATCATCGGTCTTTCTGTAACTTTGGAGCCCCAATGACCCTCGAAACATACAGGAAGCTTGCAAATCAGCCCTAAAGTTGCATCCTAAGAGGGAATCGGCAGTCCGATTCTCGGCGTTTCCGATTCTGGGGTTAAGGTATGGCTGCGAAAGAGTTTAGACCAGCAGGTCATCAATTTGCGCTATCCTTCATCGATGGCGGACGCGATGCCGTTGAGCGGACACTCATCGATCATGTCGAAGCTGATGTTCTGCGTTCAGCCTTCCTCAACGTTCAGGATGAAGATCCTGTCCCCGCTTATCTCCATTCGGCACTTTGCGCTATGTCGCTACCGACACAAAAGCCCAAGGATGAGTTCCAGCCGATCATCAGGTCGGATGATCGATATGCCTTGGCGATCAACCCCAAGCCGGTACTTCAGATGCTTCCCAACGGGGAGCGGGCAATGGTCAGCAAGGGCGTGCCCTATGGGGCGTATCCGAGAGTGGTACTTATCTACCTTCTTTCCGAGGCGGTTCGCCACAAGTCGCGCGACGTCTATCTCGGACGAAACTTCGCCGACTGGATGCGCAAGCTTGGCTATGCAAATCTAAGCTATGGAAAGCGCGGTTCCGCACACCGCATGCTTGATCAGATCGACAGATTGCTGGCCTGCGAATGGCAAATCCGCTGGGATAGCGAGCCAGCAAAGGGGGAAGATGGTTCCTGGGCGTTCCGGGAAGCGAAGCTGACACATGAGCAGGCTGGCACTGAATTCAGTGACGGCTCATTCCGGCGAGAAATTCGCCTCTCCGAGACATTTTATTCGCATCTTCTTGAGCATTCCGTTCCGCTTAATGAAGTTGCAATCCGCGCTCTGAAGGAAAAACCCACTGCGCTCGACCTGTACACGTATCTCGCTTATCGGCTGCCGCGCGTAAAATCGCCCGCGGGTCAGCGCCTGACCTATGATCAATTGGCCAAGCATCTTGGGAATGACGCGGTTCCGGGCAAATTCAAACAAGCCGTCATGCGCTCGATTGATCTTGTGACATCAGTCTACCCGAACGCGAATGTCCAGTTCGGCAAGCATGAGATACGCTTGATGCCTTCTCCAGAGCCAATGGCCAAGAAGCTTATCGGTAGCCATCTGCGGCTTGTCGGCGCCAGCAAGGCTGGAAGCGGAAAGGAAGTTGCCAATTTTGAACCACGTTCATCGGTCCCGAAGGACAAGATAGCACCTGCTTCCGGGAATGCCCAGCTTGCGGAAAAGCAGCCATTCCCCGGTGGAAGCATCCGCTATTCTCCGTCACTGGCAGCGTTTCGCGAGATCGCTACGAGGCGAGGGGGCGGATATGATATGGATGATATCGTCGCTGCCTTCAGGAAGGGCATGCGCGACATTCACGAGGCAAAATCGCAGGAAACCTGGCTAGCTTTGTTCAGCCGCTTTTGTGAAGCCTACGCGACTAAACGGAATGGGGACTGAGAGTGGGTGCATCTTTTAGAAGCGTTCTTGCTGCCCTAACGAAATGGGGAGGGCACTTCGGGTCAGAATGATAAAGGGAAGAGGAGAGAAAGCATAAGCCGGAGGTAAGCCTATGCCACTCGTCGCCCAAAAACCCACACAGGAACTGATCGATCTCGTCTACGACCTGTGAGGGCATTGGTCTGGCTGGAGGACATGGGCCTCTGCTCCGCCCAGCCGGGGCGGTATCCCCGACCTTCCGCGCTACGCTTGTGCAGGCCGGGTGAGTCCTCTCTGCCGCGATCAGCCCTGATATGCGCCGTTCCCCGAAGGGCTAACGTTGTTTAATGCCAACGGGCTACCGGAACTGCGCCGGCAAGCCAATTGATAGGCGCGTCACCCGGGAATGTCCTACTTGCCTGTGATTTTCACCCCGATGTCGTCCGCCAACTGGACCAACGCCGAATAGGTCGCATCGTCGACCACGAGGTCAACGGACGGCGCGGTGTGGGTCAAGCAACCTGACGGCAACCTGTCGCCAAAGAGCATGACTGCCTGCGCGGTGTCGTCCTGTCTGGACACCCAGCACAGGCCCTGCACATCAGGGCAGTGGGCATGAATCGCCTCGGCCCATTTCCTCGTCTGCGGATAGAGGTCCTTTTCCGTATCGATCAGGTCAGCACGCGGGATACCGATCTTGCGCAGCGCTTTGTTACTGAGGTTGGCGAGCACCATCTCGGCAGATGGAACAAGTTGCGAGTGATGATGATGCCTGATCTTTCGCTTGGCGATCGTCTTAAAGCCCGCAGCAAAGGGGACATCATGGTAGACGGTTTCCATCGCCGCGCATTCAAAGGTCGAGCCGCCATAGATGGTAGGGATCGGCTCGCCGGCGGCATTGCAGATCGGACTGAACCGTGAGTTGCCATGAGGACCAGGATTAAATTCGTCAGCGGCGTATTTACTGGGATGGATGCGATGGATGACATCGCCGGCGGCCCAGCTTGTCCGCTTTACCACTTTGTTGAGGTCAGATGGCGGTGACGCGATCGTTCGTGGCGATCCTTCGGCGGCCGTCGCGCCGCCCGCCGCCGGTACGGCGGGGGCGCTCGGCTTTGGAGGGGAGGCAGGCTTATTGGACTTCGAAGAGGTAGGACCTTTGGCTTTAGCCATGAAGCACACCCGCCATTTCGTCTTGCGCTGCTGCAAGCACCCGATCTGGTGCACTAGCCAGGAGATCCTTGGGTGCTGCGCCGCCAAGGAAGCTGTTCGCGGACGCAAACCAGATGGCGATATCCCACTCCTCCAGCTCGCCGCCGAACAGCGTCAGGATCGGCGCGAGTTGTTTGAGGGGCCGATAATCAGCTTCCGGATCGAGGGCATAGCCCGGATAATAGTCGCTGCCGTTGCGTCGCAACGCGAAGATCTTGCCCTCGCGTTTCCACTTGTTGGGTTGCGCGCTGGCATTCTGTCCGCTGAAGCCCGCAATCTCGGAGAGCTGGGCGGCGCTCAGCCATTCGCCGCCTTCCAGAACCGCTTTGCGGGCCTCGGCATTCATCCTGGCCTCGGTCAGCAGATGCTCGGGGAGGGGCACTTGCGGAACAAGGGCATCGACAAGCTTCTCGAGCGTCGCATTTTCCTGATCGGCGATCTTACGCACGATCATTGGCGCAATCAGACGAACGGCCTCGGCAAATGCGGCGGTGATCCGTTTATTCCCATGGTCGAGCTTGAGCGCGACGATCTGGTCATCGTCCGCGCCCTTGAGCTGCTCGCGGATTTCATGGACGGAACCCGCCAGCGCTTCAATGCCAAGATGGGCCAGTTCACTGTTGGGGATCGATGCCATCATCCGTTCCATTCGAATATCATGGTTATCAATATACAGTGATAATCCAAATATTCAAGTGCACATGGGGCGAGGGGTATGGTGTCCTATGACAAGCCCATCCCGCAGCTCCCAGGCACGGCCTGTCAATGTCGGCGAGGGGATAAAGGGGAGGGGGAGAGGAAGCATAAGCCGGAGGTAAGCTTATGCCACTCGTCGCCCAAAAACCCACACAGGAACTGATCGATCTCGTCCGCGCCCTTCGAGGGCATTGGTCCGGTTGGAGGGCCATGTGCCTCTGTCCCGCCCATGATGACAGCAGTCCCAGCCTTTCGCTGCGCCAGGGCGAACGCGGCATTCTTGTACATTGCTTCGCCGGCTGTTCGCCTCAGAATGTTCTGCGCGAACTGCAACGGGTCCGAATTCTCGAGCGCGGTCGACCGCCCAGCGCCAAAACTCCCAGTCTCTCCGGCAATCCGGGGCGTCTATGGTCAGAGGCCCTCGATATTCGCAACACGCCAGCACAGACCTATTGCGGCCATCGCCACTTCCCTGTCCTACCATCCGACGTCCGGTTCCATTCGCGCTGCCCGTATCGGCCGAGGCCGCATACCGTCTATCTGCCCGCGCTGCTTGTTGCCGTCCGAGAGGGTCGGAAACTGACCGCAGTCCAAAGGATTTTCCTCGATCCAAAGACGGGACTTTACACCCACAAACGCATGCTCGGCTTGCCGGCCCGGGGCGCATGGCAGGGCAGCAGGGTATCCGATACCCTCGCCATTGCGGAGGGATTCGAAACCGCCTGGGCCTATACCCTCCTTCACGACATCCCGTGTTGGGCAAGCCTGGGCGCCGATCGACTTGACCAGTTGCTCATCCCCGACACCGTAGAGAAGCTCATCCTCGCCGAGGATAATGACGGTCCAGGCCTCCTGGCAGGGAATAAGGCCGAGGAACACTATCGCCGACCAGGCCTGCAGATAGTGCGCCACCCTCCCGCACCACCGTTCGACGACTGGGCCAATATCCTGGCGCACCGCGTGCGTTTGAGTGCCGCGCAAGACGTCCGCAACCGCTGACCCAGGGCAAGAGGGGAGGGGGATCGAAGGGTTGGAGCTGCCGATCGGAGCAGCCAAACCCCGGAGATACCGAGATGACCGACCTTTTCGAAGCGGCCGCGCGTCCTTTTACCTTGGCTGCCGAGCAGATCCGCCAGTCCTTCGATGGAAGTGACCCTGTCGCAAGAGCCCACATCAACGCCGCTATGATCGCAGCCTTCGGCGGCAGCGATGCCGATGGCCGTTGGACGCAGCGCGACAGTTTCGAGGCTCTCGAACATGCGCTGGCGCTTCACCTGCGGGCGGCGCCGATAAGCCTGCTGCACACAGCAGACATCCAACCCGCGATAGATCTCGCCAATCGCCTGCCCACACAAACCGTTCGCAGCGAGGAACAGATTGAATGGCAGCAATTTTCGACGCCCATCGACATTGCCGCGCTGGCCGTCCTTCTCGGCAATGTCCAACCGGAGGACCATATCCTCGAACCGAGCGCCGGCAACGGATTGTTGGTTGCCCACTGTGGTCCGCACGCATCCCTCCACCTCAATGAAATCGACGAGCGTCGCCGCTACCGTCTCGCCGCAGCATTTCCCGAGGCCGTGATCACCGGCCATGACGGCGCCGCGCTTAACTCAACCCTCTCACATCTTCCCCGTCCGACCCTGGTGCTGATGAATCCGCCCTTCGCCCGATCGCTCGGTCGCGGTGCGGATGACTTTGCCGCTGTCCGCCATTTGCAGGCAGCGTTGCGGCGGCTCGAACAGGGCGGCCGTCTGGTCGCAATCATGCCGGACTGGTTCGGTCCCACCGCGCGGATGGGCCTTTCTCGCGGCGGCGCCCTGCTGGTCGAGGAAACGCCGGACGGTATCATCCTGCGGACGGTCGAACAGTCCATCGCCCGTGCCCGCGCTCTCGCGAGCAAATATACGGCCAACAAAGCCGAGGCATCGGTCGATGCGTTTCTCGCCAACCGGCGCGCTGAAAGCGGCGGCTGGACGCGTGACGGCCTTCAGAACTGCCTCCGCGTCGACGAGCGATGTATTCGGCGATCTCGATTATGTCGGGCCGGCGTTTGAAATAGCTCGGAACAATGTCCCGCATTTGCTGGAGGACGACGTCGGGGTCCGTCTCCCGTTCGAGCTGATCGACACCGTAGAGGGTTGCGCGAACGAGCCCAGAACCGAAGTTGGGAATTTCGAATGCAGATCGCGATCCGAACTCGGCGGCGCTCTTAAGACGAGCGGCGTTTGGAGTCATCGACCCCATCATTTCCGTGTAGGCGTGAATAGATGATGCCAATGAGTCCATCCCCGAGTGCGTACGGGTTCGCTGGTTTTCGGACCTGGATCTATCGGCATGTCTGGCACGAACCCAGCAGCTTGCCATTGGGCGAGGTTCGTCTGCACGAGGTCAAGTATCTCGACCTCTCGGCGGAGATCAGCCGTTGTGACACTTGCGAAAAAGGTGGTGGGCCTGGATTTGTCCACGGTGTCCTTTGTCATCCAAAGAATAGCGTAGAGCCGTTCTTGGAAGAGATCGTCGGGACGAGGTGCAACGTCCGCTTTTTCCCAAAGGCGTAGTTTGGAAGATCTGCCAGCATCCGCCCCGCGGAGGGCCTTCAAGGATGCCCTGTCAACCTCAAGCACGCGCCAGGTCACGGTGACGTCGGCGTTGTCGTCTACTAGCTCCTGCCGGGCATACTTCGCTAGGCGTTCGATGGTCTCGGCGCTGACATCGAAATCCGGGCCAAAGTGGGTGCTGACGGCGCGAGCACCTGTACCGACCGTGACCATAACGTTGCGGAACCGCGCACGGCTTTCCTTCGCCGCAGCGAGGTCCCCCGACCGGAACGGCAGTTGGAGGCATGGAAGCGCGGTGAAATCCGATGGAGCAACCGGGACCAGGGATGGGAGGTTTTTGTGCCCTCCGTCGCGTTCAAGAACGCGCACTCATCCTTCTTTGCCGGGCAACCTTTCCGCCTGCTCCTGCCCGACCTGGGAGGGCTGTACGACCACATCGACGCCTATATCGAGCGGGATCGGGCGATCTTGCTGAGCGGCGCTGCCGATCCCGGCACATTTTTCGTGAAAAGCATGAAGAGTAACAGCCGGGACGCCGCATACGACCAGAACACTTTCTACGAAGCATGGCGGCTGGTGATCCAGCGCTACGGCGTGTTCAATCCCTATACCGGGCGGGGGGCGATCAAGGGCTTGCTGCCTCATGGGCCGCACAATGTGCGGGACGTGCTGGCGACCCATATTTTGAAGCAGACCGGCTCCTACGAACAGGCGAGCTACGCCATCCAGGACACGCCGGAAATGGTCGCCAAACATTACGGACGTTTTCTCCCACAGGACAAGGCGGCGATGGCCGCCCAGATACTCAATCGGGTCTGGGAGGCGGCATAGGAAGATCGGCGGGTGCGGCTTTTCCCGATGGCTGCGCCCGCATTGCGATAGGGCCAGGCAGGCCGTTTGAGCGGCTTCCTTCCGACGAGGAAGGGAGCGTTGCGGCACCATTGAGCAAGGTCCATTTCCCGAGTAGCCCCTGCGGATGGCAGGCCTGGCACTTCCAATTATCATGCCTGTGACTTCCAATGATCATGGACTGAAGTCGCATCGTTGCGCCGCCTGACCGCTATGCGTTCTCCACCGTGCTGACCTGCCTCAGCGATTCCCATGCATCGCGGTATTTCGCCAGCCAGCCAGCGGGATATTGCGTCATTTCGAGGTGGTCGTATGAGGGCAGAAATCGCCTCATGGGGCCATCCTTGTGCGGTTTGCCGCCCTTACCCGGGCGCGCCAACCAGACTTGATGGGACGACCGCACCGCCTCTGCCACGGTGGCGCTCGGCACGACATAAACATGCGGCGTGGCTAGAGACTGTTATGAATCTGCGGTGAGAGCGGCGACTTGCCTGATCATGAGGCAAGCGAAAGCGACGACATGTAGCCCTGCGAGGGTTTGGGCATATCGTTCGTAATCCTTGACGAGCCTGCGGAATTTGGTTGCCCATGCGAAGGAACGTTCGACGACCCATCGACGGGGAAGGAGAACAAAGCCGCGCTTCGCCTCGGGTAATTTGACAACTTCCAGGGTGATGCCGTGCCGTTCGGCGGCCTGCGCGGCACGCTCGCCGGTATACCCCTGATCGACCCAGGCGATCTCGACGCTGTCGCCGGTGACGGCCTGGACCGTTCGGGCGAGTTTCTCGACCTCGCCGCGATCTTCCGCGCTGGCCGGCGTGACATGCAGTGCGAGCAGGTGGCCGAGCGTGTCGACCGCGATATGGAGCTTGGAGCCCTTCTTGCGTTTTGCCCCGTCATAGGCGGCGCGCTCGCCGCTCTCGGGCGTGGAGCGCAACGTCCGGCTGTCGATGATCGCAGCGGTGGGTTCGGCCGATCGTCCCGCCGCCAAACGCAGCATGGCGCGCAAATCGTCCACCAGCGCTTCGAAGCAGCCCGCCGCCAGCCAGCGCTGCGTCTGCTGATACACCGCTGCCCAAGGCGGCAGGTCGTTCGGCATCCACCGCCACGGCGCGCCGGTCTTCACGATGTAGCGCAGTCCGTTGAACACCTCGCGAAGGCTATGCTCACGCTGTCCAGCATCCTCACGCTGCAGCGTCAGGTAGGGCGCAACCAGCCACCACTCTTCATCGGACACATCGGACGGGTACGGCTTGCGGCAAGTGCTCATGCCGAACCGTTTGAATCTTATCGATTCTCAAGTCCATAACAGTCTCTAAGGCATCGATGCCGAAATCAACGAACGCATAGAACAGCGTTGGCGATACGATCTTCTCATGCTTGTCGCTCATATGCCAGCCGCCATCGGACCCGATTGCCCGCCGGGTTTTGACCTGGATGGCGCACAGCCTTTCACCGATATCGTCGGTGACGACGATATCGCACATGGGCACGCCGACGGGGGCTAAGGCGGCGATGAAGCCGTGCCGCAGGAGCGCGGACATGATGAAATGCTCGCCCGCCGCACCGAGCAAGGACGATGGCGAAACCATCAGCTATCCTCCGGCGCTGGCGCGCCCGCATCCCGCAATGCCTTGGCCATTTTCCGGTACAGATTGGGGTGATAGCGTTTGCTCTTGGGGTCGTTGCTCACGGTGCTGATGAAGGCGCCAGCCGCCGCGATATGGATGTGGCCGGACTCGTCATTGTACCAAATTCCGCAATCCAGTTTGACCGTCTTCATCCCGTTCCCCTGCCGCCATACCCCTCGAAATTCGTCTTTATATGCACACCTGGCCGGGAACCCAAAGGCGTTGCCGAGGCTCGCGGCCCTGCACGCGCAATGCACGGCGAGGGAAGCCTGTCGGGAACCCTTGAAGGGCGGCCGTTTTCGGCCGTTCATTTGTGGCGCGCACAGCCCATTGAAGCGAGGAGGAGTTTGCCGCCAAGTGATGGCTATTTGCTGACGGATTGCCGTTTCCGGACCGGAACGGGCTTGCTTCTCAGGCGCCGGATGGACTATGGAATCCCCGCCGGAAGCACGGTTTCCGGCCGGTTTTTGGCGATGGCAGGTCTCTCGCCGCACTCCAGCAACAGGGGCATTTTGCATGCACACCCCACGCACCATATGGTGCAGTTAAGCTATTGAAATAGCATAATTTACTCCGCAATTCATCGCGGTGCTTACAGCACCTTTGAATTTGGCCCTTCAAAAACACCGGATTTCCGTCATTTTGCGCGGTGCGTATAGCACCGCGCAAGTTGGCGTGCGCGCTTTCCTTGTTGTCCCGACGTGCCCATGATATAGCGGACACGCTTTCCGCGTTCCCTACCAGTCTCCATCAAGGAGGCTTGGGCTTTGAGCAGAGATTATCACCCGGCAACGATCCGGCTGAACCACGCGCAATGGGCAGCCATTCGCGCCCTTGCCGGCACCAACAATATAACCCCGGCCGAGGTTCTGCGGATGGCGGTCGAGACCTATCTCGCCCACCACAGACAGGGCAGTTTATCGCAGCGACGGCTGGCCCGGATCGCCGAATATCAGCATCTCGCTTTGGACGTCATTGTCCGCGAACAATATCCCCAGCTGCGTGATCGCATCATCGCGGAAACCGACAAGCGCCTGGTGCAATATCATGGCGGGTAAGGACATCCGCTCCAACGGCAAGGCCGTGCCGCTGACCCATCATTCCGCACGCGGCAAGGTGCAGCGCAACTCGGGCAATTTCACCCGCGGATCGCAGCTCCTCACCCATGAGATGTTGATGTGGTTTTCAGGCGTCAAGCTGCCCATCATCCTGTGGTTCCTGCTGTTCGTCGGTTCATGGTTCGGCATCATGTCGATCAAGCTCGATGAGCATGGTTTCCAGATGATCTGCATGAAGCTCTATGCCGAGCTTTGGAACTGGGTGGGCCTCAGCGCCATCAAGCGGGTCAATGTCACCTTGCCCAGCGGCCAGGTCCTGCGCACCATCATGGCGGTCGTACCCGTCATACCGGAGGTGAAGCAGGCCTGGGCGGTGGCCATGCGCGGGCTTCTGGGTTCGATCCTCATCTCCCTGTTCCTTGCCGTGCCGGTCGCCATCTGGTTCGTCGACATGTCGCGCCGGCGCGGCAAGACCATCCTGGAGGAGCGCCATGAGCGCGGCGCGATGCTGGTCGATGTCGAACTGCTGCGTTCGGAAGTCGACCAGCATAATCATGCCGCGTTCGAAGAGGATGTCACCGAGCTCTGTCCCGGCATGACGCTAGCGCAGGTGTTGAAGCTGTCTTTTCGGGAGCGGAAAGGCAGGGGTATCCACCATCCCTATTCGCTCGCAGGCATCCCCTATCCGCATCGGATGGAGCAATCCCACGCCATGCTGCTTGGCACCACCGGCGCGGGCAAGACCACCCAGCTGCGCAGCCTCATCACGCAGATGCGCCAGCGCCAGGATACAGCCGTCGTGTTCGACCTGACCGGGGCCTATGTCGAGGCCTTCTACGATCCCGCCCGCGACACGATCCTCAATCCCATGGACGTCCGCTGTCCGGCCTGGTCGATCTTCAACGACTGCTCGACCTACAGCCATTTCACCTCGGCGGCCGTCGCGCTGATTCCGTCCGATGGCGGATCATCCGAACCTTTCTGGGCACTCGCCGCCCGGACCCTCTTCATCGAAATGTGCATGCGCCTCATCGAGCGCGGCCAGACCAGCAATCTGGCGCTGGCCGAGAACCTGATGACCGCGGACCTGAAGCGCGTCCACCGCACCCTTGCGAACACCATCGCCGATCCGCTGACCGCGCCCGAAGCCGCCCGCATGGCCGAGTCCATTCGCGCGGTGTTCAACACCAATGCGCAGGTGCTGCGCTTCCTGCCCGATGGGGGCGAACCCTTCTCGATCCGGCAGTGGATGACCGCGGACAAGGCGCCCGGATCGATCCTGTTCGTCACCTCCGACTATGACGATCTGGAGATGAACAAGCCGCTGCTGACGCTATGGATGAACATCGCCATCAACAGCCTGATGACCCTGCCCCGCACGCGCTCGCTGCGCACCTGGTTCCTGTTCGACGAGGTCGGCGCGCTGCACCGCTTGCCCGCAATCGAAAAGGGGCTGCAGACCGCGCGCAATTTCGGCGGCGCGATGATCCTTGGCCTCCACAGTTTCCAGAAGCTGGTCGAGGTCTATGGCGAGGTAGGCGCGCGCAATCTATCGTCGCTGGCGCGCACCAAGCTCATCCTTGCGACCGGGGACATCAAGACCGCCGAGGAATGCTCGCATTATATCGGCAGCCGTGAAGTGCGGCAGATGGATGAAGCATACAGCTATGGCTACAACCAGACCCGTGACGCCTCGACGCTCACCGCGCGTAAGCAGGTCGAGCCCCTGGTTCTGCCCGACGACATCACCAACCTGCCTGCGCTTCACGGCTTTGTGAAATTCCCCGATGGCTTTCCTGCCGCGCGCATTCTGCTCCAGTGGAAAGCCTATCCCAAGGTGGCCGAAGGCTTCCTCCGCCGCGCCCATGTCGAGCCGGTTCGCTCAAAGGTTGCCGAGGATTATTTCGCGGAGGAGGAAGAGGAGGCGGGCGGTCGGGATGGCGCCGCGCAGGTCGCTAAGGAGGCGCGCGATCCGGCCTATAATCTCGCGAAGGAACTGGCCGCCCGCATCCTCATCGATGGGGTGGAGGACGAACATAGCCGCGCGGCGGACAGGGCAGGGGAGGGGCATGGTGATCGGGTCAGCCCGGCCGCACCGTCTGCGCTGGTGGGCGACGGACAGGATTTGGGTTCGCAAGCGCAGCACGGTGGCACGCAGCAGGCCGATCTCCAACAGCGCGACCGGACTGCGGACCTCGCCGAACCCAATATTCCGCAGTCGGCTTCAGTGGAGGATCAGTCGCTCGTCGAGCTGCGCCAGGATTTCTCCGGCGGCATCGACGATAACCTGGACATGGGAATCTGATCGATGCTTTCGGTCGCTCCCGTCCGCTCCGCGTCAGGCGCCGCCAGCTATTTCGCGCAGGACAATTATTACACGGTTGAGGGTTCGTCCGAGGTCAGCCTCTGGGCCGGGGAGGGGGCGCGGGAGCTTGGTCTTTCCGGCGAGGTCGACAAGGAGAGTTTCGAGGCCATCCTCAACGGTGAATTGCCGAGCGGCGAGAAGGTGGCGAGGCATGAGAACCGGCGGGCCGGTCTCGATCTCACCTTCTCCATGCCCAAGTCCGCCTCGGTCATGGCCTATGTGGCGGGCGACCGCCGCATCCTCGCCGCCAATATGACCGCGGTGCAGGCGACCATGGCCTGGGTGGAGAAGAATCTTGGCCAGGGCCGCAAGGATGTGGAGGGAAGGAAGGTGCCGGTTGCGACGGGCAATCTGGTCTATGCACTGTTCGAGCATGATACCAGCCGCGCGCTCGATCCCCAGGGCCATGTTCATGCCGTCATCGCCAATTTGACGAAGATGCTGGACGGCAAATGGCAGGCGCTCCATGCGGACAAGATCTGGAGCAACAACAGCGTGATCGGCGCCATCTACCACGCCTTTCTGCGCGCCGAAATTGAGAAGCTTGGCTATATACTCGATATGAAGGGCAAGCATGGCACCTTCGAAATAGCGGGTGTGCCGAAGGGGGTGTTGGAGGCGTTCAGTCAGCGCCGCGCGACCATATTGGAGAAGGTCGCGGAGCTGGACCTCACTTCGCACAAGGCGCGGGACCAGATCACCATCAACAGCCGCGACCCCAAGCTCAATGTCAGTGACAGGCCGGCGCTTGTGCAGGGCTGGAAGGACAAGGCTGAGGGTCTTGGCTTTACCGGCAAGGAACTGGCCGATGCCGCCCTTGCGCGGGCCGGCGTCATTCAGGCGGAGGGTCCGCTGGAGCGGGGCTATCGCGCGGTCAAAGACGCCGTCGAGACCGCCATGGCCAAGCTCGGGTCACTCCTGGGCCATGATGACCCGCTCGTCGATCACCGGCTCGCGCGCATCGTTCAAACCCCGGCCGCCGGTCGCGCTCAGCTTGTGGTCGCCTCGGCCGTGCGCATCCATTCCGAGCGCGAGGCGGCGTTCGAACAGCATAAGATCGCCAAGACCGCGCTCGATCTGGGGCTGAAGGGTGTCACCATCGAGCATGTCGAGCGGCGGATCGAGCAATTGGTCGACAAGGGTCTGCTCCTGCGCGGCGTGGGCCGTGCCTCCGACATGGTGACCACCCGCGAGGCGCTCCAGACCGAAGAAAAGATCCTCGCCCTCATGGAAGCGGGTAATGGCAAGTCGACTCCGATCCTCGACCCCGTTGCCGCTCCGGCCAGGCTTCAGGACGCCAGCGAGAAGACTCTCAATCCCGGCCAGCTGGCATCCGCCACGCTGATCGTCTCCTCCTCCGATCGCACGGTGTCCGTGCAGGGCATTGCGGGCGCGGGAAAGTCGACCATGCTGTCCGCCGTGGCGCGGGTGGCGGAAGCGGAGGACCGCAAGATCCTGGGCCTCGCCTTCCAGAACAAGATGGTTGCCGACATGAAGGCGGGCTCCGGGATCGAGGCGCAGACCATTGCCTCCTTCGTCCTTGCCAACCACCGGTTCGTGAACCAGCGGGAAGGCCCTGCCTATGAGGCGGCGCGCGCCAGCTTAGTCGGCGCGACCCTGCTGGTCGACGAGTCCTCCATGGTGTCGTCCAATGATATGCTCAAGCTCCACCAGATCATCGACGCACTCGGCATCGACAAGCTGGCGCTGGTTGGTGATCGCCAGCAGCTATCCTCCATCGATGCCGGCAAGGCCTTCGCCATGATCCAGGCGGGCGGCGGCACCATGGCGCGGATGGACCAGAATGTCCGCATCGGCAGAGCCGGCCAACCGCTGTCTCCCCAGGAGAAGACATTGCTGGTGGTCGCCAAACTTGCCAGCCGGGGCAAGTCCAGCGAGGCGATGCGGGTGCTGGGTGATAAGGTCATAGAGTCCGAAGCGCCCGCCGAGGAAGCGGCGGATCGGTGGCTCGCTTTGTCGCCCGAAGAGCGGGCGGTCACCGCCGTGTTCGCGTCGGGACGCGAGGCGCGGGCGCTCATCAACGAGCGCATCCAGGCGGGACTGGCGAGTGAAGGGACGCTCAGGGGGGAGGCTGTTCGTCTGCTCGTTTATGAGCGCGTCAACATGACGCGCGAGGAGCTGCGCTATGCCTCCAATTACCGGCACGGGCAGACGCTGGAGGTCGGGCGTGGCGGCGCCCGCGATGTCGGCCTCGAGGGTGGCCGCTACCAGGTGGCCAAGGTCCATGCCAACGGACGGGTCGACCTGCTGCGCGGTCGATCAAAGATCCGTTTCTATCCGCAACAGCTCTCGCCCACCGAGATGCGGGACCGGCTCCAGCTATCGGAGACGAAATTCCTCACCCTGCGCGAAGGCGACATGATCCGCTGGACAGCCAATGACAAGCCAAGGGAGTTGCTGAACGCGAACATCGCGCGTGTCGCCGGTGTCGATGCCAGCGGTGTGACCGTCGATCTGGGCGGCGACAAGCAGCTGACTCTGCCGATCGGCGATCCCATGCTGTCCCGGTTGGACCTCGCCTACAGCCTCAACATGCACATGGCGCAGGGGATTACGACGGACAAGGCGATCACGGTCATGTCCAGCCAGGAGCGAAACCTCTCCAACCAGCGGCTGTTCAATGTCGGCGTCACCCGCGTGCGCGAAGACCTCACCATGATTGTGGATGACAAGGATAAGCTGGCCCGCCAGCTCGATCGCAATCCCGGTAACAAGACCTCTTCACTGGAAACCCTGGGGCAGCTCGATATCGACGGCAAAAAGCTGGGCGCGCCGCGCGAGCCCTTCAATCCGGGACCGATCGATGGTGACACTTTACCGGACGGAGGTGATCCGTCCGGCCTACCGCCTGATTTACCGCCGCTGCCTGATAGCAATTTGGCCGCCGCTGACCCATCCAACGGTCCGGGCAAGGCGCCTGACAGGCTGGATCGGGCGGACATCTTGCCGCCATTGCCGGAACGCAGCCTGGGTCTGGACTTGTAATAGGGGAATGGCACCTGTGACACTTTACCGGCTATGTGCCGCTGCGCGCTAAAGTGTCACGGATGAATCTTTGCGGGAATGGTTGTCGATGTTGGCAGTTTCGCGAATTATGTTGGTAGAAAGCGAACTGGTTGGGGCTGTCCGTACTGAATCCCGTCGCGAACGCCGACGCGTCATGCGAATTGGGTGCTTTCCAAATACCGCTCAGTCCGCTCTTTCCCAACATTGCCGAGCCAATTCGCTATCAACCAACGAAATGAAAATGGCTAAGTGACTGGAAACGCGTGATCCGTGAACCTCGCCAGTTCACGAAACCTCCAACATTGACAATGGTGCGCCACCGACCGAAATCGGCGGCGTACTATGCTTCAGCCGTTGAGCTGGTCCTTGACCGCCTTGCCGGGCGTGAAGGTCAGCTTCTTTGACGCAGCGATCTGGATGGTCGCGCCCGTCGAGGGGTTGCGGCCTTCGCGGGCCGGGCTATCCTTGACTTTGAACTTGCCGAAGCCGTTCAGCGACACCTCGTCGCCCTTGACGGCGGCGGAGGCGATCGAGGTGAAGACCGAGTCAACATATTTGCGGGCGTCAGCCTTGGTGAGGCCATGATCGGCGGCCAGGGCTTCAGCGAGATCGGTGTTGTTCATATGCAGGCTTCCTCTGATGGAGTGCCGTGCATAGGACGGAAAATGGCCGGCCGGAAGAGGGGATTTGCCCGAAAACACTGGCTCTGGGCCGGTAAAGTGTCATCCATGCTTTTTGTTTGGCGCGGTTACAAAGGGGGATTCACACCGACTCAGCATGTGCTAGATTCCTGATATGTTCTATCAGCCTGACCTTTTCGAGCAACCGCAGATCCCGCCAGCGGCGCCTCGGCCGCCTGTGCGGGTTGCGCTTCCAGACCTGGTGGATCGGATATCGATCGTTTCCAAACGCCCGCGCTATGCGCTCTTGGTCCTGAAATTGATCGCGCAGGAAGCCGGCAGCAATGGCAGCGTCGGCCCTTATGTTCGAGGGGAGCAGGGAAGGGTTCCGGTACGCGACTGGCTATGCCAGGCATTGGCGCCACTGGCGCAGCGCGATTGCCGACGTCGCGCCATGATCGACACCGTTAGGGCGGGATTGGAGACTGCGGCAGGGCAGGGGGCTGACCCCCGCGACATCGAACAACGGCTCGATGCGGAGGTCCAGTCCCGTATTCTGCGATCTGGCAGGAGCAATGTCAGCCGGGTAGTTTCGGATCTTGTCCGGGCTGGGCTCCTGCACCGGCATTATCAGGGATATCGCGTTGATCATCCCAATCGCGGTGCGCAGCGGGAGGCGGTCTATACGATTACACCCGAGGTCAAACGAGCACTCCAACGCCATTGAGGGGCGTTGGAGGGAAGTCTGTTGCGAAGCGGCTCCGCGGCCGCGTGATCAGTGGAAATTCGAGGGCGGACGCATGGTAGCCATCGCGCGTGCGTAACGACGGATGACTAGATCTCTATGAATGGTGATGGACTCCGGGCCTTCCCGGACCAGGGTGTCTATCGCATTTCGCGTCTCGTGAGGCGGCAGTAGCAGACAGCCGGCGTCGTCGGATGTTCTCATTACGACCTCTCCTGCGAGTCGTTGGGCGGCGATCCTATTCCTCCCGAGGCGAACTGGGAAGCGGTCGCTTGCCTCTGTTGTCCGTCCTGACAGCGAGGTTTTCAGAGCCGGTCGAACACCGAGCCCATACGTGGAGAAAACAGCCTCTCATATGTCTTGAGCAAATGGGTATCGGTCATTGCTGCCACATAATCGCAGATGATGCGCAGGTCGCCGCCGGTTGCCTCGAATCTCTCCAGTTCGTCACGCGGCAGGAGGCGGATTGGATCGGCCTGCATAGCTTCGAAGACCGCGATCACCATCCCCTGACCCTTGAATTCCAGATGTTGAACGGCGGGACTGGTGATCACTTCACGGACGACGAAGTTTTGAAGAACGTCGAGGAACTGCCGCTGCCCGTCCCGCACCTGTACTCGGTACCGCAGCAGCGGCTCGGCAAATTGCTCCAGTTCGACATATTCGACCGCCGTCAGGAAGTGATGGACCAAGCGGCCGATGAAGCGCTTGCGCGAGGCAGCGCTACCAAACAGGCCATCCAGCATGTGCGAGAACACGTTGTTGGCACTTTCGCCGGGATATTTTTCTTTCAAGGCATCGAGAAAGGTGGGGCAGCGATCCTGCACCGCGGTCGCGAAACCTTCGCGGGTTACGAGGTTAAGCGCGATCGCGTCCTCGAGGTCATGAACGCCGTAGGCGATGTCGTCGGCCGCGTCCATGATCGAGCAATCCAGCGATTTATGGACCGACCTGCCGTGTTTCCCCGGCTGCGGAAGGAAGGATTGAAAAGCTTCGCGGTCTTCAATCGACAGCGGCGCAAGGACCCAGTCGACAATGTCCTGCTCGCTGTCATGATAGCATTTGGGGGGCTTGCACGCCTTGCCGTCGAGGATCTTGAGGGTGGTAGGACCGTCGAGGAGGGCAGGGGTGATCGACGGGTTATTCACCGCGCTGAAGGCAACAGGGTATTTCAGCACCCCGAGCATGGTCCTGCGGGTGAGGTTCGCCCCGGTGTTCGCTGAGAAATGCTCCAGGCGCCCCAGAATGCGCAATGTCTGGCCATTGCCTTCAAATCCGCCCGCCTCACGCATGCAATAGTTCAGCGCGATTTCACCGCCATGCCCGAAAGGAGGGTGGCCGAAATCATGCGTGCAGCCGATCGAATGGATCGTGCCGCGGTCGGGGAGAAGCGTGGCGGCTGGATGGTCGGGAAAGCTCTTGGCGAGCTGGCGCGCGATGCCGCCCGAAATCTGTGCCACTTCAAGCGAATGGGTGAGGCGGGTCCGGTAGAAGTCGCTGTCACCCAGGTTCAGGATTTGGGTTTTGCCCTGCAACCGGCGGAAGGCGGCCGAGTGGATGACGCGCGAATAATCGACATCCCCATCGTCGCGGGCATCCTCACTTTGCGGGTTCCAGCCCTCACGACGCGCTGACCAGCTCATCGCCTTCAAGATGCCTTGGGTGCTTTGTTCAGGTCGATCGTCATCGGCAGGGACATGCTTTGCACCCGATCGAATTTCAAGACCCACGCTATCGAAGCTTCCATCGCTTTGCGCCATTGGCCCCATTCGTAAGGGCATAGTCTTGTCAATGAGGGCTTTGTAGAAGGCTTCCCGTTCGCGCAGTCACCGCCTGATGAGGCAATAGCGACCCAAACTTCAAAGCTCCACACGACGTTGTAGGTCCTTCCTTATGGGACACACCTCAGCATCGACAAGGATGTCGGGCAAGGTTGGTGAAGCATGTCTTCCGTTTCATCCGCGGCCTGATGGTTGCCCTGCAAGCCGATTGAGCGTTGCATGGATTTGCCCTCGCCGTTCGGGATCGCGCGTGATTTCCAGCATGGCGCTTAGGCTGGCGCGTGCGGCATCGACTTGCCCCTCGACCAGTTGCAGCCGGGCCAGTGTCCACCAGGCAGCGCCATGTTCCGGCGCTACCACGGTCATGCGCTCGTAAAGAGCGCAGGCGCGCGCCGTGTCGCCGGCCTGTTCCGCACGGGTCGCCTGGTTGATCAGAAGCCGCACCAGCGTCATCCGATTGGACATGGGCGCAACATGCCTGTCCTTTGGCGAGGCGTCTGGTCCCAGCGCACGCTCAAGCAGCGTCATCAGTTTTTCGGGTTCGATCAGCGATCCACCGTGGAAGGGATCGATCAGCGCCGGCGCCTTTGGCGGTCCTATGCTCACCAACACATGGCTGGGCGTGTTGAGCGCGTGGGCCGTTCAGCCCATTCGCCGCGCGACCGCCACATAGAGAATCGAGAGGCTGACGGGTAGGCCGCGCCGCCGGTCGAGCACGCGGATCATGTCGGCGTTGAGCGGCGCGTCGTAGCTTTCGCTGTCGCCCGCAAAACCGAAATCGGCACCGATCAACTGCGCGAGCAGCGCGCCCTGTGCTTCGCCGGACTGCAGATACTTCGCCTCAATGCCGTCGCGCGCCGAATCGACGGCGGCATTGATAGCGCGAAGCTGGTCGAGATAGGGCTCGATGTCCGTGCCTTCATGATCCAGGGCGCTCAACATCAGTGCGGCGCTGTCCAGTTCGATCTCCTCATCGGCAAGGAGACCGAGATAGGCGATGCTGTCGTTCAACTCATATCCTTTACCTGCGCCGCGCCTTGCCCATGCATGAGCGCTCAAGCCCCGTTTTGCCATGAAGATGGGGGCGAGAAACCGCGCTGTCCACTGGTCGGAGCTAGGTTCCTGCCGCTGGGAGTAGCCGACTGAGCGTATTTCATGGGTAAGAGAACTTGAAACTGCGCCACCGGTGAGATGCCACGCCGTGTCCGCGTCAATCGGTCTAATGCGGGTTCAAGAATTCCCGACCCGCTAGGCCGCTGCCTTTAAATCGGTCAAATCGGCACCTGCGTTAATCACTGTCCAATGCAAACAGGGCGCGCGCTCTGATTGCCGCCCGCCCTGCACGTCCATTACATGCGGAAGCCGATGCCTCCGAGAAACTGGTGGCGGTTGAAGCCCAGGCTGACGCTCTGTGAGCCCGCGCTCACCTTATAATCGTTATATCGGTGTAGCGATACTCGATCTTCGCATATGCGTTGCGTTTAGGTAGCGAACGCGACCTGCCGGTAGATTGTGCTGACGCTATGGGGAGAGGGAGATTTCCAGGCGGCCGATGGATTCTCAATGTTGAGGAAAACCGGCTTGGCTCGGAAAGCCTGAATTCCAGCTTACGAGCATGTAGCCGAACGCTGACTGACGATTGGACGGACATATATTGACGATTGGACGTATTTTAATGTAGCAAGCAGCCATGAGTATGGCACCCACATCCCCGCTCGTGGAGCGGCGCGCCGAGAAGGCTGTTGCAACTGCACTCGAGGACACGCGGGTAGTCCTCGTTGAAGGGCCGCGCCAGGCTGGAAAAACGACCCTGGTGCGCAAGTTTGTGAATGATCAGCGTCCATTCCTGTCCCTGGACGACCCGGCTATCCTTGCCAGTGCCAAGAATGATCCGGTCGGCTTTATCCGGAACCTCCAGGGTGCGGTCATCGATGAGATTCAACGGGCTCCAGAGCTTATGCTGGTAATAAAGCAGTCGGTCGACACTAACACTGCGCCGGGCCGGTTTTTGCTTACAGGCTCGGCCAACGTTATGGCCCTGCCAACAATCGGCGATTCACTGGCGGGGCGGATTGAGATCGTCGAACTCTTTCCCTTTGCGCAATCAGAGTTGCTTGATCGCTCTGGAGACGCGCTCGACCGGTTCTTCAGCAACGAGCCGCTCCGTGTGGCCGATGCTGTTGTTGGGCAAGATCTGGCTGAGCTCGTCTCGCGCGGAGGATATCCCGAAGCCATCGGGCGAAAGGATGCACGACGCCGTGCCAAATGGTTCAACGACTACTTGACCTTGATCCTGGACAGGGATGTTCGTGATATCGCAACGATCGAGCAGCTTGAAAAGCTGCCGCTGCTGGTTCGGCTGCTCGCGGAACAGTCTGGACAGTTGTCCAATCATGCCAACATTGCATCCGCCCTTCAGATTTCAAGGGCGACAGTGGGGCGTTATATCGAAACCCTTGAGCGCATGTTCCTGATCGATACGCTGCCGCCATGGTTCAGCAATCGCATATCGAGGCTGATCAAGACTCCCAAGCATCACTTCCTGGATAGCGGGCTACTCGCCGCGCTTCGTCAATTCAGTCCGGTCCCGCCGCAAGCCGACCCGGACCGCTTCGGGCCGCTGCTCGAGAGCTTTGTGGGGGCGGAACTCCGAAAGCTCATCGGTTGGAGCGAAGCGAGAGTAACGCTTTCGCACTTCCGGACCAAGGACGGCGACGAAGTGGATTTTGTGCTTGAGGATCAACAAGGCCGGGTTGTGGGCATTGAGGTCAAAGCCTCCGCTACATTGCGCAGGGGAGATTTTTCGGGGTTACGCAAGTTGGAAGCGGCGGCCGGCGACAAGTTCGTGCGTGGCCTGGTGCTACATGATCACGATGGCTTGCGGCCGGTCAGCGAGAGGATCTCTGGCGTTCCAGTCTCCGTACTCTGGTCAACCTGATCCAGAGCGCGCTGGACAAAGTCGGGCCGCTTGCACCGGCGGACGGGCCACTCGATGTCGGTGGAGTAAAAATTAACTCATTGATTTAAAACGATAAAAAGTTTGATAATATATATTATGTTAATAGCAATACCATCACTGTCTATGTAAACTGTGTCGTTTTCCGGAGATCGCAAGACTCCAATAGCGCCAGATTTTGGCCTGCAATGCGTCTGGCAATAGTATACCGCAGGATCATGGGTGTCATCAAGCGGCACTATCTCGCTAAAACATAAAAAGCGGCATGGGCCTGTCCACTGTCAGTTTTTGAGCCGGTTCATCAGTCGTACCATCAAATCCATGCTCGCAAGGAAGCGCCACAACAAGAGATGGGGCATCTGCGCGCGGCGAGCAGAAATATAATGATGCTCACAATGGACCATGCGCAATGCCGGATAAAGCGCGCTCATGTCCTTGAAGGTTCCGTCTCGGACGGCAACGCATTCAATGCCACGCTGTAGCTTGGCCATATAGGCTCGGACTTGAGCTGGCCCCCAAGCACTGCCCGCTGGCCAAGCGCGGCTACAGTCGCGATCGCAAGGCCCGCACCCTTCAGGTCAACTTGGGATGCTGACCGATGCCCGCGGCTGTCCGGTGGCGGTTTCGGTCCATGACGGCAACACCGCCGACCCGGTGACCCTGATCCCCTAGATCGAGCGGGTGAAGAACGTCTTTGCCATCGATAAGATGGTCATCGTCGGCGACCGCGGCATGATCTCGCAAAAGGCGATCGAGGAGATCGCACAGATCGACGGTACCGACTGGATCACCGCCCAGAAGACTGGGGTGATCCGCGGCCTCGCCTCAGACGGCGTGCTCCAGCTGGATCTGTTCGACGAGCGCAATCTGTTCGAGTTCACTCATCGCGATTATCCCGGCGAGAGGCTGGTCGCCTGCCGTAATCCGCAGCTCGCCCGCCTGCGGGGGTACAAGCGCGAGGGCATGCTGCGCGCGACCGAGGCGGCGCTGGCTACGATCAGCGCCAGCGTGGCTGCGGGGCGGCTCAGCGGCGCCGACCGGATGCGCGCGCATTTCCCTTTGCGTCCTGGCCTATTGTCGAATGGCACATGCGCGAGGCCTGGCGCGAAATGATGTTCGCTGATGAGGATCAGGAGGCCAAGGCTGAGCGCGATCCCGTCGCCCCAGCCAAACGCTCTGCTGGGGCGCTTGCCAAAATCAGGCGCTGCCAGCTCGACGACGGCTCACCCGTCCACAGCTTTGCAACCCTGCTCTCCGAACTGGCAAACTTCACCAGGAACCGCTGCCTTGCTCACGGCACCCGCAGCGACACCGCCCCCTTCACTATTCTCGCTACCCCCAATCCGGGGTTCTCGTGACGGCGGTGCAAAAAGTGCCGCTAAGCAAGTTATTGAAATGTAGCGATAAAATATACAAGAAAATTGTAACCCTTTGATATCGTTTGGCAGTGAGGTTTTTCGACCTTCAGCCAGTGGAGTGTAGGCTCTTTCCGGGGAGGGCCGAGTCGTGGATGCGCCGTTTCGACAATATCTTGGCTGGGAACGGTTTCCGGAGAATTTAGCCGAACCCGAAGTCGCGCACTTTTTCTCGCTTTCCGAGGATGATCGGCGAGCCGTCCACCGCCGCCGGCGACCGTTAAACCGGTTGGGCGTGGCGCTGCAGATTGGTTTTCTGCGCCTCACGGGAGCGCCACTCAATTCCGTGGAGATGATCCCGCCGCAAGTGCTGGCTCATCTCGGTGCCGAGCTTGGGATTGCACCGCCCCGGCTTGCCTCAATCCGCGCGCTTTACCGCCGCCACCGCACGCTGTTCGAGCACCAGGTCGCGGCGAAACAGGCACTGGGTTTGCGCGACCTCACCGAGCACGGGGAACGCGCGCTGAATGGCTTTCTGCGGCGCGAGGCCGGCGACAAATTCCTCGTGGACGAGTTGGAACAAGCCGCGCGCGCATGGCTCCGTGATCACCACTATGTCCAGTTGCCAACGCGACGGCTGAGGAGTTCTGCATCAGGCGCCCGGCGCCATTACGATGGCGGTCTGTTGGCCGGTGCGGTAGCCGCAGTGGGGATAGAACAGACGAAGGCCTGGCCGCTTGAGCTGTCGGAGACGATGCCGAACGGCAAGACGCGGTTGGAATGGCTTCGAGACAGTCCCGCGTCCCGTAAAACCAAAGGCCTCGCCGACCATATCGCGAAGATCGATTTTCTGAAGAAACTTGGGGCCGATAAGCTCCATCTTGGCTTAGCGGCCGGAACGTTGAAGGCACAGGCGAGATCAATGCTTTACCGCAAACCTGCGACGCTCAAGCGAATGCGTGGTGAGCGCAAGACCGTTGAAATAGCCTGCTTTCTACGTCTACAACTGCTGCGTCTGACGGATGACGGTCTGGGGATGATCGACTACCGGATCGCCGATCTCTGGCGTCAGGCCAGAACCCGCGCCGAGGCAGCGGTCGAGGACGAACTGCGACGACATCAAGCCTTGGTCTTGCAATTGGCAAGCCTTGTGGATGACGAGAACATCTCCGCTTCCGTCGTGCGCGACCAGATGCGCACCATGTTGGCGCCGTTCCTGCCGGCTGGCGCGCACGGTCCATCCACGAAGGTTGGCAGGGTCCGGCGGGAACTGGCGACAGCAGGCAGAGGTGCGAGCGAGTTGTTGCGCGCGGCTTCGTCGATCAGCCTGGACCTACCGTCGACGCACCCGCTTGCGCAGGCATTGACGACACTGGACCGGGTGGCGGCTTCGGAAATGGGGCGATTGCCGGAAGGCACCCCCAATCCATTCGGCCGGACGTGGGCGTTCCTCATCGATCAACCGGACCGCGAGGCCGCCTTTGGCGGCTATAGGGCGGCGACGCTCATGCTTCTCAAACGCTCGCTGCGCAATGGGCAGGCCAGCGTCGACCACAGTTTGGAACATCGTGCCCCTGAGGACCGCCTGATCCCAAAGGCGCAATGGAAAAAGGAACGAGCACGGTTCGTGCGAAACCTCGCCGTGTCAGCCACGCCGGAAACGACCATTCGCTGGATCAAGGATGAACTCTCGACGGCCCTGAAAGCCATCGATGCGGCGGTGTCGAGGGGCGATATCCGGATCGAAAACAACCGATTGGTCGTTCCAAAACTCAAGGCGGCTCCCGAAGACGAAAGGCTCAAGGCCATTCGTCGCGAACTGTTCGCCAGCGTCGGAAAGATCCAATTACCGGACTTGCTGATCGCAATAGATGCCACCACGCATTTTTCCTGGGCCCTGTTGGGCAGGACGCCCCGAAGCGAGCATGAGCTCATAATCCTCTACGCGGCCCTGATCGCCTTGGGTTCTGATCTGACTGCCGCCGACATGGCGCGCATGACGCTTAATATTGAAGCCGACGCAGTCGGCGAGATGATGCGCCGCATCGAGGCAAATGGTCGATTGCCGTGGGCCAACCGCCTGGTGCTTGATCATTTCAGGACGCTTCCGGTCACCAAGCTGTGGGGAGGTGGGATTCAGGCATCGGCCGACATGATGAGCCTTGATGCAACACGCCGTCTCTGGACAGCCCGCCATGATCCGCGGCGCCGCACGCCGGCAGTCGGAACCTACACCCATGTGCTCGACCAATGGGTGATCCTGCATGACCAAGCCGTCGTTCTGAACCGGCGGCAAGCCGGGGCCGCTATCGAGGGAGCTCTTCGCCACGAAGCCGTCGACCTCCACCGTGTCGCAGTGGATACGCATGGCCACACACATTTCGGCATGGCGCTGGCCAATCTGGTGGGATTTGATCTCGCCCCGAGGCTTGCCGGGATGAACAAGCGCAAGCTCTATCTTCCGCGTGGCCTCGATGTACCTGCCAGCCTGCGGCCAATTGTGAGTGAAACCGTCTCAACCAGCGCGATCACCCGGGGATGGGACCCGCTTCTGCGGATTGCGGCATCGACCAAGAGTGGCTGGTGTTCGGCCACCTACGTTCTGGACCGCTTTGGCAGCGCTGCGCGGGGCGATGAGGCGTTTCAGGCAGGCGATGCCTTCGGCAGGCTGTTACTGACCCGCTTCCTGGGCGCTTATCTTGGCGATCCGGCGTTCCGTGGGATGAATGACGCGTTGCTCAGCCAAGGCGAGTCGGTCCACACCCTGCAGCGCGCGATCTATTCAGGGCCGATCGGCGCACGGCATGGTCGCACGCCCGAGCAAATGGCCGCGATATCATCAGGCCTGACACTGCTTACCAACGTTATCATGACGTGGAACGCGGTCCGGATCGGTGAGGTTCGAGCGCGAAGGCCGAACACCTTTCCGGATCATCACATCATGCACATCGCCCCCAATGCGCACGAGCATATCAACACCAAAGGCGTCATCACCATTGACGTTTCGCCACACCGGGATCGGCTCCTGGGCGGGAAACCGCCGGCTGCCGGGATCAGGAGCGTAATATGAAAACCTCCAGAATGAGGGATATCAATCACTTACCGCGAGTGTTGCGCTATTATGCAAGCAATTCCAATGGGTTGCTTAGCGGCACTTTTTGCACCGCCGTCACGAGAACCCCTCATGGGGTTTAGATCAGAGACGCTTTGAGGGAGGAGTCCCTCCGATTTCAGTCGGATGCTGGCTTCCGCTGAGGGTGCAGGTGATGACAACTACAGCGGTTACAGCGTGATTCATAATCCAATGTCTCCGTAAAGCCCGGCGTCTTTTGGCAAGAGTCGGGCAATCTGCTTCAGGGCAGGGACCTCTCCAACAATTTTCCAGATTGTTTCCAATCTAAATTTATAGAGTAGGCAAGCATTTACCGCATCTCGGACAGTAATTCCAAAAATCGGGGAGCTGGTGCAGCATGCAAAGCTCCCTCGACAACTGTATAGCTCCGCCTGGCGACCATGTGCGGATGTTGGGCTGCCTCTTCAATTGTCAGAACGGGGGCGAAACATGCGTCCGTACCTTCCAACAGATTGCACCATTCTTCCCGGGTACGCGACGCGAATATCGATGCTAGAATTTGTGACTGAGCCGACCAATTGGCTGGCTCGTCACGCCCGTCCAGCAGTGAAAGCGGCGCCGAAATTCGCTCAAGAAGTGATTTGTAGAATTGCGGTTCAATCGCGCCAATCGCGACGTCGAGTCCATCGGAGCAGCGGTAGCAACGGTAGAAAGGCGCCTCGCCGCCGAGGATATTTTCCTGCGGGTTCAGCGAAATCACTCCCTGTGGTAGCAATCCCGCGAAAAAGGACATGAGGGAGGATACACCATCGACGATCGCGGCGTCGATGACTTTGCCCTTGCCCGAACGTTCCCGCTCCCATAGCGCCGCCAGTATACCGATGACCACGAATGTCGAACCGCCGCCGAAGTCCCCGACCAAGTTAAGTGGCGGCCGCGGTGGTTGATCAGCGGATCCCATGGGCGCGAGCGCTCCCGCTAGGGCGATATAATTGATGTCGTGCCCAGCACTCGAGGCGAGCGGCCCGTCTTGGCCCCAGCCAGTCATACGCGCGTAAATAAGGCCGGAATTTCGCGCGCAAAGTCGTTCGGGGCCCAGCCCAAGCCGTTCCATCACGCCGGGCCGAAAACCTTCAATCAGTACGTCGGCATCGTCAACGAGATCCACAGCACGAGAGCGCCCAACCTCGCTGCGGAAGTCCCGTTCGATAACTGTCCGTTCGCGGTCAGCTACGGGATTGGGCCAGCCATTGCCGCCCGGTCGGTCAATGCGCGTGACGCTTGCGCCCATGTCGGCTAGGAGCATCCCGGCGTGAGGACCCGGGCCGATACCGGCAAATTCAATTACCCGTAGTCCCGATAGGGGTTTCGTATTCGAAGTGGCAGCAACGACCATCGTCAGGAGTCCTTAATTCGAAAAATGACTGTGAACTGGTGGATCATGTCCTCCGACACTCGAGGTTGCGGGGGAGGATGAGCAGCTAGCTGCACGAAGATAGAGTGATTGTGGTGCAGTCTGATTCCGCAGGGCTCGAAGACCGGGGTGACTTGTATCGCCATTGGATCAACCGACAGCGATGTTCACGAAATTTCATAGATATCATCCCGATCAATCGGGGTCCCTTTCTGCTGTTAAGAGCTCTTGTTTCGGCTTGCGAAACGTCTCCCGATCCGCGCGCACCTGCATGATTTCGCCGATCACCGAGACCGCGACTTCCCACGGCGTTTTGCCGCTTCGCACGGCCCCTATTGGCGCGTGCAGTGCATTGATCCGCATAAGCGGTAATCCTGCGGCTAGAAGGCGCTCGCGCCGCGGGGCAATCCGCCTTGCGGACCCCAGAACGCCTATGTAACCGGCATCTGACCCTAGGGCTTCGACCACTACATCGTCGTCGATGTCATCGTCGTGCATTGCTGTCACGATCGCTGTCCAGGCATCTGGCGCCATTTCCCTGATCGCGTCTGGCGCGGCATTGCGAGAATAACGGATATTGGCGATCGGGGGCGGTGTCATGGGACCGAAGGGCCTGATGAGCGTGGTATCGAACCCGGATACCGCCGCAATTTCGGCGATTGCCAGGGCGATCGGATCCCCACCGACGATCATGACCCGCCATGCAGGGTCAAACCCGAGTCCATAGGTGCGACCATCGAAGGTGAACGGCGCAATGGCGCAGCTTATGGATGTAGATCGGCTCAGCCCGTCGCTGGTCAGCATCACGGGGCAGCGCCCGGCGCCAGCAGTCAACAGATTTCCGATCGCGGGATCGTCGGGATCGAGGCGTTCGAGCATTATGTCGAGAGAGCCGCCGCACAGGAGGCGAATGTCCAGCCAGGGGCTGCCATCGCCATAGCGAAGCAGGCGCGGTCGACCGTCCGCCCGCACCTTTTCCGCATGGTTGGCAACATCCGTTTCCAGGCAACCCCCCGAGAAATAGCCCGTCGCGCGACTGCATTCGAACAGCATTTGGGTGCCAGGTGGCCGTGGTGATGAGCCCCGCACACCCACCAATGTGCCCAACACCAAAAGCTGCTTTCGTGTACGCGCCTCGGCCAGGGCCGGCCGAATGTCTGTGATGCGACCGAAGAGAGGCCATTCTGAATCGTCAAGCTTCATCAGTCTATCTCCATTGCCACCAGATTGCTTCGTTATGGGGACGTGCAACGGTCGTCTGTCGGTCACTTATCTCATTATGCCACCTTGGCCTCAAACGCGAGTGGGCTTATGACTTCCGGGCTCCAAATGCCGCAGCCGGAAATTGTAGAAGTGGTTGACTGCTGGAAGATGGCAGCCTTTGCCCGCATGGATGAAGTGCTTGACGACCTCGGCATAATTGACGCTCGATACGCGCGCATCCGCAATGGCTTCTGTAACCATGCTCGCGCTGATCTCGTCTCGAAGGAAGCGCCAGGAGCGCTAAGGCATAGAGCACCACCTCACTCATTCGTCGGATTTTTCGCGGCGGGGGACAAGGAATGCGTCGACTGAAGTCTCGCCGCGGGTGGCACGGATTGGTTGACAGCAACGCGTGGCGCGGTGGGGATAGCCTTGGCGTTTCAACAATATCTGCTTCCGCACCAGGCGCGCCTCACCTCCATCTTGCGCAATCCCATTCCGGCTGCATTCGTTTCGGGGGCACCAAAGCTCAAGCAGCGATTGCATCCTTTGGCGCAAGGCCGAGCTTCTGCCGCAATGCGGGAATTGCCGCGTCAGCGCTGGCCATGCTCTCCGCTTTGACCGGGCCGTAGCCGCGGATCATATCCGGCCAGCGCGCCAAACCAACTGCCGCATCGAAGTTGGCGCTCGACAAGCTGACGAGGATTTCGCGAATCATTGTCTCGTATCGGTCGATCAGCGCGCGTTCTGCCCGCCGTTCCTCGCTATAGCCAAATGGGTCGAACGCTGTCCCGCGCAAGTGTTTGAGTTTCGCCAGGAGGCGTAGCGCAGTGAGCATCCATTGGCCGAATTCCTTCTTCTTCGGTCGCCCCGTCGCCGGATCGATCTTGGAGAAGATCGGCGGTGCCATGTGGAAGCGCAGCTTGTGATCCCCGCTGAACCCTTGGCGTACGGTGTCGAGGAAGGTGCCGTCGGTAAAAAGCCGCGCGACTTCATACTCGTCCTTATAGGCGAGCAGCTTGTAGAAGTTGCGCGCAACTATCTCAGTCAGAGCCGTGGACGATGGTGCAATCGCCCTCTCTGCCGCTACCACTGCGTCGATCAGCGCGAGGAAACGAACCCCCAGCGCCTCGTTCTGATAAGCAACCAGGTCGCGTCGCCGCCGCGCGATCAGATGCTCGACCCCTTCCGAAAGCTTCAGGCTGTCCCGGTTCGGCTTTCCCGCATTGGCGATCGACGCCAATGCCGCAGGATCGTGAGCCAGCAGGCGCCCGAGCGCGAACACCTGGAGATTGGCACGTACCGCGACGCCGTTCGCCTCAATGGCACGTTCGAGCGAGTTATGACCAACCGGCAGCCAACCCTTCTGGCAGGCAAAGCCGAGCAGCATGATGTTGGCGCCGATCGTATTACCTGTAAGCTGTTCGGCCAACTCGGTCGCCTCAACGAAGCTGACGCGACCCTTGCCGCAGAAGCGCTCGATCGCGGCACGCTGCGCCGGGACAGGTACTTCGAAATCGCGCTCGCGAGTGAAAGCCCCTGTGACGGTCGCGTGTTCGTTGACCACGGCCACTGTAGTGCCTTCACGTAGCCGAGAAAGCGATTCGTCGGAAGCAGCGGTCACGATGTCGGCGCCGATCAGCAGGTCGCACTGACCGACTGAAAGCCGCGTCGCGAGCAACTGCCCGGCATCGTCAGCAACCTTGAGGTGACAATAGACCGCGCCGAATTTCTGGGCAAGGCCGGTAAGGTCCAGCGCCTGGACCGATTTGCCTTCTGCCTGCGCGGCCGTGCCGATCAAATTGGAGATAGTCACCACGCCGGTGCCACCGATGCCGGTTACCATCACGCCGAATGGCGTGGCGGTCTCACGCACCTCGGGCTCGGGCAACCCGGCGAAAAATGTATCGCCTATCTTTACGCCCGTCGGCTTGGCCAGCATGCCGCCCTCGATCGTGACGAAGGACGGGCAGAAGCCCTTCACGCAGGAGAAATCCTTATTGCACGACGACTGGTCGATCGTCCGCTTGCGCCCGAACTCTGTTTCCAAGGGCTGCACCGACAGGCAGTTCGACTGGACCGAACAATCGCCGCACCCCTCACACACGCGATCGTTGATGATCACCCACCGCGCCGGATCGGGCGCCAGCTTCTTGCCGCGCCTGCGCCGCAACTCGGTCGCGCAGGTCTGCTCATAGATGATGACCGAGACGCCCTTCTCGTCGCGGAAAGCGCGCTGCACCGTATCGAGTTCGTCCCGATGGTGGAGCGTCGTGCCCGGCGCGAAATCGGCAACCTTGAATTTTTCGGGGGCGCTGGAAACCACAGCAATCTTGTCGATCGCCTCCCCGCGCAACTCGTGCGTGATCTGCTGGACGCTGATCGGTCCGTCGACGGGTTGTCCACCCGTCATCGCGACCGCGTCGTTGTAAAGGATCTTGTAAGTGATGTTTACGCCCGACGCGACCGCCTGGCGAATTGCGAGCGATCCCGAGTGATACCAGGTGCCATCGCCCAAATTGACAAAGATATGCTTGTCATTGAGGAAATGCGCCGCGCCTGCCCAGTTGGCGCCCTCACCGCCCATGTGCGGATAGGATATGACGTCGCGGTCCATCAGGTTGACCAGCCAGTGGCAGCCAATCCCGGCTAACTGACTGGACCCGGCAGGAGTTTTGGTCGAGCTGTTGTGTGGGCAGCCAGAGCAGAAATAAGGCGTGCGGATCACGTTCGAGCGCGGCTTCGCCAGTTCCGTGCGGACATGATCGAGATATCCGACCCAGGCATCCATCGCGTCGGTTCGGTGCATCGGCGAGAGCCAGCGATGCAGGACGCGCGCGATCAACGCGGGGTCCAGCTCACCATGCGAGGGCATCCAGCGCGCGCCCTGCGCGTCCATCTTGCCGAGCACGCGCGGGCGCGCATTGGCGGGAAGGTTGAACAGGATGTCCTTCACCTGCGGTTCCAGAATGGGACGGCATTCCTCAATGACGAGGATTTCGTCCAAGCCCTGTGCGAACGCCTCGATCGCGGTCGCTTCCAATGGCCACACGAGACCGACCTTGAACAAGGCGAGGCCCGCCGTCTCCATCTGCTCTGCGTCGATACCCAGGTCGGCCAGCGCTTCGAGCGTGTCGGACCAGCTCTTGCCGGTGGTCAGGATACCCAATCGCGGACGCGCCGCGCCATGTGTGACGCGGTTGAGCCGGTTAAGTCGTGCAAAGGCGTGAACCGCCGGCAACCGCAGCTTAAGCATGCGCTCGTCCTGATCCACCGAGCGATCGGGCCATCGAGTATGAACGTTGCCAGCCGCAGGAGGCAGGTGCATGATGGTCCGTGCCGGATCGACGTCAATTGCCAGCCACGATTCATAAATGTCAGACACGCCTTTGACCGCGGTCCAGACGCCAGCGTAGCGCGAGAGCTGCCAGCCGATCAGGCCGAAGTCGTAAATGTCCTGCACATTGGCGGCATTGAATGTTGGTATGCAAAGCGAGGCTAGTGTCTGTTCCGACTGCTGCTGGATCGAGCTTGATCGGCTCATCGGATCGTCACCCACGGCCATGACGACGCCGCCGTTGGGAGCGGTGCCCCAAAGGTTGGCGTGGCGAAGGGCGTCGCCGGAACGGTCGATACCGGGTCCTTTGCTGTACCAAAGGCCAAACGCGCCTTCAAACTTGGGATCGAAGAAGCCGATCTGCTGCGTGCCCCAGACAGCCGTGGCAGCCAGATCCTCGTTCACGCCGGGCTGAAAGCGGATATCGTGTTCCGCCAGCAGCGGCGCGATGCGCGTGAATTCCTGATCGAGATGCCCGAGCGGAGAGCCGCGATAGCCGGAAACAAAGCCACCGGTGTTGAGGCCCGCCGCGTTATCACGGCGAGCTTGATCCAGCGTCATCCGCACAAGTGCCTGATTGCCGGACAAATAAACTTTTCCTGAACTTTGGAGATATTTCGCGTCAGGCGCGATCTTGGGCGACGACATGGACCTCTCCCTTGTTAATGTCTGTTTCGTCCACGGCCTGACCAAAGTTGTGAATTAGCCGTGATTGTGATGACTTGATGCATGTATCGCGATCTGCCGTGTCTCGACAAACAGGCTTAGCCCCATTATTCTCATCCAGTGGGATTTCCTGCCAAGGACGGGCGGATGGTTGAACTGGTGGATAAGGCCTTCGACATTCTGGAGCAGGTTGCGGAAACCGCGCCCTGCTCATTGAGCGAACTGTCCGAAGCGTCTGGCGTGCCACTTTCCACCGCGCATCGTATCGTTACCGCGCTGATACGCCGCGGCTATCTCGTCGCCGAGCGAAAGGGGCGCTATCGGCTCGGAGCCGTATGGCATATTATCGCCGAGAATTATCCGCTGTCGCCACTGCTCGCGGAGATCAGCCGCCGTCCACTTGCAGATCTTGCACGCGTTACACGTGCTCACGCGCATTTAGCTGTGTTGGAGGGCGACATGGTGACCTATCTCGTCAAGCAGCGCTACGGCCAAGCTGAGGTACATTCAGCCGAGCAGATCCAGCTTGAGGCTTATTGCACTGCCATCGGCAAGGTTTTGCTGGCGCACCTCTGCCCCCACGAGATCGAAGACTATCTGGCGAGTGCGCCATTCGTGCGCCTGACGCCCGCGACCATCACCGATCCGGACCAGATCAGGACGGAACTTACGCTGGCGCGCGAAAGGGGGTGGGCCACCGAGATCGAGGAGACCTCGCAAGGCCTGATGTGCCTGTCGGCACCGATCCTTGATCAGCGTGGCAAAGCGCGGGCAGCCATTTCCGTCAGTATCGTCGAGCTCAATCCTCAAGAGCATGCACTCAAGGAGCGACTGCCATTCCTGCTCGAGACCCGACATCGCATCGAAAGCAAGCTTTTTCCAGCTCGTACGTAAGGAGATTGGTCCGCCCACCAACTACTTGTAACCAGCTTAAGTCGCGAATCGATAAAGCGAAACTGCCGAGACCTGCCATCCTGCGCTGAAGCAGTTTGAAGAGCACCGTCGATTACGTGGCGATCGCGCTACAGTCGGCGGCAAGGCTATCACGATCGTCATCCAGGTCGGATTTATGCTACCGGCAAGTAGCACTACGATCCGACCTTGCGTCGTCCTGAATGGGTTTCGCTCGCACGGAGTCTGCCAGCTAAGAGCATCCCGCATCTGGCGACTCGTTTGGATTGTTGTTGCTATCGTTTGCAAAATCCTGTTCTAAAGGGCTGTGATTAAAACCAAGGAATCGGATAGAAGACCGAAAACGGCCGATGCTGCCGTTAGTCTGGTCGGCACCAGAGCCCGCACATTGCAGGAAATGGCTAAGCTGGCGGGCGTGTCGGCGGCTACTGTGTCACGTGCGCTCGCGGACAGTGAGCTCATTTCTTCCAAAACTCGGAAGCGTATTCAAGAACTGGCGCAAGCCGTCGGTTATACGGTTAATCCTGCAGCTCGCACGCTTCGCACGCGTCAGTCCCATACCATTGCCTTGATATTGCCGCTGGGACATGAAAAGTCTCAACATCTAAGCGATCCGTTTTTCATGGTGATGTTGGCCTATTTGGCGGACGAGGTGTCCCAGCGCGGATATAATCTTCTGCTGCGACGTATAGAACCGCAACAGGATGCCTGGCTGAAGCAAATTATCGCCTCCAGCCGGGTAGATGGCGTGCTCGTGATCGGTCAGTCTGACCAGGCGGCGGTACTTCAGGAAGTAGGGTCGAGCTATGAGCCGATGGTCGTCTGGGGACAGTGGTCTTCGGGCCAGAGCTATGTTTCCGTGGGCGCGGACAACATCAGCGGCGGGCGGCTCGCGGCAGAACATCTCCTGAACAGGGGCAGGAAGCGGCTCGCTTTCCTCGGCAACACGGATGTGCCTGAATTCGCTGCCCGGTATGAAGGCTTCAAGACGATGCTGCCGCCCGAAATTTACGAGGCGCATGTACTTGTGCCTACGCATCTTACCGCGCAAGATGCTTTCTCGGCCGCTGCCCAGCTGCTGGTAGAGCACCCCGACATCGACGGCGTTTTCGCAGCCTCGGACGTGGTCGCGATGAGCGTTATTCAGGCGGCCGCTGCGGGAGGACGTCGGGTCCCGCAAGACATCTCGGTGATCGGCTTCGACGATGTGCCCATCGCGGCGCAGAGCAATCCGCCGCTGACCTCCATCCGCCAGGATCTGGAAGAAGGCGCGAAATTGATGTGCGAGCTTCTGTTCAGGCGGATGAAGGGGGAGACATGTTCCTCAGTGCGCTTGCCGCCCGAACTGGTTGTTAGGGATTCCGCCTAGTTGCATTTCGGCACCCTCTGCACCGCATTGGTGATCCTTCAGTCCAACAGCTTGTAACTACCCTTGGCCAATAGCCATTCCGCCATTTGATGGCTTGGCAGAATGGTAAGCGGGGTCTGGCGACCGCCTTGCGCAGCGCCCATTAGCCGGGATGATTGCCGCTCTTTAAGCGGGGTGGCCGGTGTCGGACGAGATTGAAGATTCAGCGAGCAGCGCAGCGACTACTCATACGAGCGGTCGTATGAGTAGTCGGATAGAGATCGTTAGCCGGGTGTCAGGCCGGCGGCGGTGGACGGTAGAGCAGAAGCTGGCCGTGCTGCGGGATGCATTCGGCCCGGAGGGCTGCGTGCGCGCGGCCTGTGAACGCCATGACGTCGGCAGCGGCTCGATCTACACATGGCGGCGACAGGCGATGTCCGGTGAGCTCGCCGGGGTGCGCAAGTCGATCAAGCCTGCCTTTGCGGAGGTGCAGATCAGCGATCAGCTGGCCTTGCCCGCGCTGACGACCGCGGCGCGCACCGATGGCGTGATCGGCATCGAGTTGCCGTCGGGCATCAGGGTGAGTGTGGACGCCACGGTAGATGCCGATGCCCTTTCGCGGGTGATTGGTATCCTGACGCGATGATCCCGCTGCCGCCCTCCACGCGGATATTCCTGGCCTGCGGGGCGACGGACATGCGCAAGGGTTTTGACGGCCTTGCCGTGATGACGCAGCAGGTTCTGGAGCAAAGCCCGCATTCCGGCGCGCTGTTCGCCTTTAGGGGGAAGCGCGGCGATCTGGTGAAGCTGCTCTGGTATGACGGTCAGGGCATGTGCCTTTTCTCCAAGCGGATGGACCGTGGCCGGTTCGTGTGGCCATCGACCAAGACTGGATCGGTGGTGATGACCGCAGCCCAGCTTTCCATGCTGTTGGAAGGCATAGATTGGCGCCGGCCCGAGCGCACGTTCACCCCTTCATTAGCGGGATAAACGCCCATTTTCCGGCGCTTTTCCTGGCATTATGACCATTGTTCCGCTATAGGATCGCGGTGTCGGACGCAGGCCTTTCCACCGCTGACAAAGACGCTCGGATCGCCGAGCTCGAAGCTGCATTGGCGGCGGCCCACGCCCATATTTCTGCCCGCGACATCCTGATCGACACGCTGCGCGTGCAGATCGCGCGCCTCAAGCGGATGCAGTTCGGCAAGTCGTCCGAGAAGCTCGACACTCAGATCGCACAGCTTGAGCTTGCGCTCGAAGAGCTCGAAGGCGAGGCCATCGTCGCCGCCGCCCGCCGGGCCGATCCGGCAGAGGTTGATCGGCCGTCGCCTGTTCGTGCGCTGCCTGCTCATCTGCCGCGGGAGGAACAGCGGATCGAGCACGAACAGGGCAGTTGCACCTGTCCAGATTGCGGCGGAGCGCTGCGGCCTCTGGGGCAGGATAGCGACGAGATGCTCGATGCCGTGCCAGTGCAATGGCGTGTCGTTCGGACCATCCGGCCCAAGTATAGCTGCCGGTCCTGCGAGAAGATCGTCCAGGCGCCCGTGCCGGTAAAGGCGATAGCGCGCGGCAAGGCGACCTTCGGCACGCTGGCCCACGTTGTCGTCTCCAAGTTCGACCATCATCTGCCGCTTTACCGCCAGGCCGAGATCATGGCTGCGCAGGGGGTCGAGATCGACCGATCGACACTGGCGGGCTGGGTAGGACAGGCATCCGTGCTGCTCGACCCGATCGTCAGTCGCATTCGCGAGGTGGGCCTCACCGCCTCAAAGATCCATACCGACGATACGCCTGTTCCCATGCTTGATCCGGGCCGGGGCAAGACGGCCACCGGCAGGCTTTGGGCTTACGCCGTCGATGATCGTGGCTCGGGCGCTACGACCCCCTCGCTCGTCTGGTATGAGTTCACCACCGATCGCACCGGTGCGCATCCCCAGCGTCAGCTGGCCAACTTCGCCGGCTACCTGCAGGCTGATGGTTACGCCGGTTATGACAAGCTCTACGACACGAACCGCGTCACCGAGGTTGCTTGCTGGGCGCATTTCCGGCGGAAGATATTCGACATCCACGCCACCAAGCCGACGCCGCTCACCACCGACCTGCTAGAACGCATCGGCCAACTCTATGAGATCGAGGCAGAGGTTCAAGGCCAGCAACCCGAGATCCGCCGACGAAGCCGGCACGACCGCACTCAGCCGTTGATCGATGAGCTGCGGCAAGCACTTGACGATGCCCTGCGCCGCCTCTCGCCCAAGTCCGAGATGGCGAAAGCGATCGCCTATGGTCGCAAGCGCTGGGTGGCGCTCACGCGCTTCCTCGATGATGGGCGTCTGGAGATCGATAACAACATTGCGGAGCGTGCCATGCGATGCGTGGCCTTGGGCCGTAAAAACTGGCTGTTCGCCGGATCAAAGGCAGGCGGCGATCGGGCGGCGGCCATCTACTCCGTTATCGAGACCGCAAAGCTCAACGGCCTCGAACCACAGGCCTATATTGCCGACGTTATCGCCAAGATCGCCGGCAACTGGCCTGCCGCTCGCTGGGATGAACTCATGCCCTGGAATTGGCGACCAGATCAGCAACCGATCGCCGAAGCCGCCTGATCTGCGGCCTCCAGCCCACGCTTACGCAGAATGTCGTTCATCATCCTGTCCTGTCCGCTGTTTGATGCATACGCTGCTTATGCTTGATCCCGAGCGACATCTTGTCGCCCGGGACCAGACTATTTTCTTTCCAACACTCCGGGCTCTCGGATGGCGAGTTGTCGATAAACGACAGCTCGCCATGCTTCGGTCCTTATTTATAATGCAGCCGAACGCGCAGGCCCACCGTTTGCGGAGTCGGGCCCCCGATCAGGTCCGGATTATATTGCCGGATGAACCACGGGCCACGTTCGTTGGTGATGTTCTGAGCGTAAAGCTCGGCTTCAATATTACCTTTGCGAAGGCCGATATTCCCATCGACGATAGCGGTCTTAGCGGTGAGATTGCCAAACTGGTTCAGGCGATTGTCACTGAAGGAGGCAGAGCCGTTGAAATACAGTGAAAGGTCATCGCCCAGCGGCGTAGTGTAGCCGATGTCGGCACGTGCGGTCCAACGTGGCTGGTTGATGATCCGGTTGCCGACTGCAACCGTAGGCCCAATACCACTCGCCACTGCGGGGTTAACGGAGACATATTCAGAGTTGTTGACATCACCCGAAACGCCGAGCGTCAGGCCGACCACGGGCTCCCATTGAAGCGAGAGATCAATCCCGCGGATGCGGGCAGTGCCAAGAGAAGCGAAAGCTGCCACGCCGGAACTCGTCACCAGAGCCGACTGGATGTCTTTGTATCGCAGATCATAGATATTGATCTCATAGCTCAGCCGCGCGTCCCGCAGCCTTCCCTTAAGCCCCAGCTCCAGGTTGCGCATTCGGTCTGGCTTCAACGCGCCCATCCCATCAATGTTGTCAAGGAGCAGGGCGTTGACCTGCAACTGAGACTGCACGATGCCGCTTCGAAAGCCCGTGCCCGCGTTCAGGTAGATGGTCGTGTCACGGTTGGGATGGTAGGCGAGGTTGGCACGCCAGGTGACAACGGTGGGCGAGGACGATCCGCCTGTGCTCGGCGCGGCAGCCTGTATGCTCGTGAAGTTTCGGTCATCGTGATAGACGCGGATACCAGCCAGGGGAACGAGCTTCCCATCGGCAAGATCATAGCTGATCTCGCCAAAGCCGGAATAGTTTTTCGTCCGAGTTGTAGTCACACCCAAGCCGTTGAGGAGGGGGACGGGGAAGTCTACCGTTTGACTAAACGCATTCTTGGCCTTGTTGTAAAAACCGCCGAGCACCCAGTGTAACGGTCCTCCGCTATTGGAAGCGAGTCGCAGTTCCTGGCTAAAGCTGTAGCCGTCATAGCCGTTTCCGAGCTCACCAATTCCGCCCAGGAAAGCCAAGTTCAGGCTGGTAAGATAGCTGGTGCTGAAATCAACATAGCCGGTCGAGCTGGTGAGCGTGGCGAAGCCAACGTCCAGATCGATGGACCCCGCATACAAATTATTATTGGTCTTCTCGAACCCGGGAACAGTACCATAATCTCTGAAGTAATACGGATCGACCGAGCTCATCTGCTGGCTATAATGCTGGTAGCCATCGAAATGTTGATATTGCAGCTTGACGCTCAAGGCGTCGCTTGGCTTCCAAAGCGCAACGACGCGAAGGTCGCGATGATCTACGTCATTGGCATTGCGTTTGAACGGAGTCCCGACCGGCGCGCCAGCGTACACATCGGCAAAACCGGGCCGGTAATCATAGCCGCCGCTGACGCGGATCGCGAGTTCGTCGGCTACGATCGGAATGGAGACCGCCCCCGCAAAACCGTAGGCTGCCTTGCTCGCGGATTTTACATTGGCGACATAAGCTTCCGCGTCGGCGGTGAACTTGGAAAGGTCAGGGTTTTTCGTGTGGTAGATGATCGTCCCGCCCATCGCGCCCGCACCATAGAGCGTGCCGTAAGGGCCGCGTAGAATTTCCACGCGATCAAGGTCCATCAGCCTGGGCTGCGGAGCAAACTGGGCATTGGGAATGATGTAAGGCGTTTCGTCGAGATAATAGCCTACGAGCGTATCGCCAATGCCGCCGCCCGTGCCAGAACCGCGAATCGAGTATGCGCGCAGGAACTCGCCCAACTGCTCTGACTGCGAAGCACCGGGGATCGCGGTGATCAGGCTGTCTGCGTTGCGGATATTCCTACCCGCCAGCTCCTCGCCGGAAATAGCCTGAATGGCTAGCGGCGCTTCGACGAGCCGCTGTGCTGAAGATTTCGACGCAGTGACGATGATGTCGTCATTCAGCCGGGCATTTCGGCTTTCGTCGGCATCACCCGCTGCTGTCGCGGGAGGGGGCGCCGTTTGAGCGGCGGCGGAAGTCGCCAGCGCAATCGCGGACACGCAGGTAGCCAGGATAACATGTCTCATTTCAGTTTCCCCTCGAATTATCGGTTTATGCATGCAATCGTTTACCGTCATATCTTCTGATGCAAACCTTTGCAAGGAATTTTAAATGAGAACTGCGGCGATAAATGATCGCGGGCTCCAATTCCACGGATCAATGCGGGGAAACAAGTTATCCTTGCGTGAGATTCCTTTCCATTATATGCAAACCTTTGCATAAAATAGTGACGGAGAGGTGTTGTGAGTCAGGAGGGGCAGAAGTTGGAACGATCCCAAAGGATACCCATCAGAACCAAGCTTCTTTTTGGTTCCGGTCAAGGGGTGGAGGTCTCCGCCACCTTCGTGGCCAATACCTTCCTCCTGTTCTATCTGACTAACGTGGCCGGGTTTTCCCCCGCAATGGCCGGCCTCATCATCTTCCTGTCATTGGTCGTCGACGCGATCGCCGACCCTTGTATTGGTTCGCTATCAGATCGCACGCGGTCCAAATGGGGGCGTCGCCTGCCGTATATGATCGCGGGACTGCCGCTCGTCTGCGCCGCGTCAATCGGCCTCTTCGCTCTCCCGCTATTCGGCGGCACATTTGCCGGTATGGCTCTGGCGCTTTCTCTGAATATTGCGCTGCGGATCGGAACATCGCTTTTTGCACTTCCTTATGCGGCGCTCACGGCTGAACTCACAAGTGATTACGACGAACGTTCCAGCGTCACTGTGTATCGGATGATCTTTGGATTTGTCGGCACGGTTCTGACCATTGCGCCTGCCTTCGGCTATATCTTTGCGACACAGGCGGCCTACTCGTCTCGCACAGCCTATCTGCTGCTGGGCCTGCTCCTGTCCTCGGTGGTTCTTGTGATGGGGCTAATCTGTATTCTCGGCGTCCGGCGCGCGGTTCGGACAAGCCCTATGGAACATTTGCCGCGGGCGGCCACGTCCAAGTCGATGCTGGCAGATTTGCGAGACCTGGCTCGCAATCCGACTTTCCTTTTCCTTTTCTGTGCCAGCCTGATCGCGCTGACGACTGCTGGTAGCATGAATGCGCTCAATCTCTACGCTTACAGCTATTTCTGGAAGCTTCCTGCGTCGCTCAATCAAATTCCTCTGTTGAGCTTTCAGGCAGGCTTGCTCCTGGGCATCCCGGCCACCGCAATGCTTTTGAAATGGAGGGAAAAGCGTGAAGTAGTGATATTGGGAGTCTGGATCATAGCATTGAGCCAGATCACGGCAGTTCTGATAGCCTATTTTTTCTTCAGGCCATTTCCAAATACGATTGCGATCATTATTCTTTCAGTAGCGAGCGCGATTTTCGGGGCATGCAATTCGCTGTTTTTCATTGCATTCACTTCGCAGATTGCAGATGCCGTCGATGAGCATGAGTTGAAGTTCAGTCAACGGTGCGAAGCCTTATTCTTCAGCTCGCTTGTATTCGCGGCAAAGGCTGCGACAGGGATCGGCTCACTGATCGCGGGTATGATATTGACGCTGGTGGGATTGAAGACGAGCACTGGATCTGTCGCTCAACTCCCGGAGGATTCTGCGACCCTGCTTGGGCTGATATGGGGTGGCGGCCACGCGATTGCATTTTGCTTCATCCTGCCATTTGCGTTCGGGAACAGGCTCAGCCGACGGCGCCACGAACAGATCTTGCAGACATTGGCCCGGCGCCGAAGCGGCACTCAGGACATGGCTGCCGCAGCTTGAATCGTCCCTTTAACTGAAATTCGGACTTGACTAATGCAAACGATTGCATATGTTGTGCAGGGACTTGATGGCGGGGGAGGGGCGAAGACATGTTGATTTCGGGCGGTCCAGCATCCTCCCTGAAGGCGCTTCTCATCTGGTTAGGCGCTGTCCTGAGGGCTGGGGGCGTATCTGAATGCCTGCGTCCTGTTGCTTGGAAGCGGATGCTCGTCTGCCAAGTCCTACTAATAATAAGGTTCCGGGCAGGAACGCGGTGAAAGCATAGCCTCCGCATCCCTTCCGGGCGGCGCCCCGGGCTGATCTGCACACAGTCCGGGGCGCAACGCCGCTACTTTCTCTCACTATCAATGGGCTGCGCCACGGTATGACAAACCTCACTTTCTGGACCGCAAATCATGTCGCTGCACTTACAGATGGGGATGTTTCTTGCACCGCGCGGATAGCCGTTCAGGATGTCATTCCCATATGCGATGAGCTGGGCATCTGGGATGCCTGGCCGATCCAACATGTAGACGGTCATCCATATCGCCTGCCCGAAGGCCGGGAGATATGGATGGCGCTAGGTGCGCCGCGTTTCGATGACCCGGACGACCGCCATGGTCATGCACGTATCCACCTGATCCTGCGGGAAGCTCAAGGCTGGCGTCATTTGGGTCCGGCAATGCCGGAAACCTTTTCCCCCGGTAGCCGGGAATGGTCGGGCTCCGCCGTTGTGGGCGATGACGGAATGACGGTGACGCTCTATTTCACGGCAACCGGCAGGCGGGGGGAGGCAATCCCATCCTTCGAGCAACGCATCTTTTCAGCCGAGGCGACACTCGACGGAGTGTTTGGCGATCCCCGTCTTATCGACTGGCGTGGGCTGCGGGAAATCGTCGAGCGGGACCCAGCGCATTACATGAGCACTCTTCAGGGGCCCGCCATTGTCGGCCAGATCAAGGCGTTTCGCGATCCCGCTTTCTTTCGCGATCCGATAGGTGGGAGCGACTATCTGTTCTTTGCCGGTTCGTGCGCCTCTTCCCAGTCCAGCTATAACGGCGTGGTTGGCGTTGCCGTCGCGGATAAGGCAGCACCAACGGGATGGTCCACGATTTCGCCCGTCATCAGCGCCGACGGGCTTAACAATGAACTGGAACGCCCACATGTCATCCATCGCGACGGTTTTTATTATTTGTTTTGGTCGACACAGAAGCATGTGTTCGACCCTGCAGGTCCGGTAGGCCCCACCGGCCTTTACGGCATGGTTTCGGAGCATTTGCTGAAGGGATGGCGGCCGATTAACGGCACCGGACTCGTGTTCGCGAACCCGCCTGAAGCGCCTGCACAGGCCTATAGCTGGCTTGTGCTGCCTGATCTCTCGGTCACCAGCTTCGTCGATGACTGGCGGGTAGATGGGGACCGGAGCTTTGGTGGAACTTTCGCTCCCTTCGTGCGCCTGAAGCTGCAGGGCGATAACGCGTCACTGGAGGGTTGAGCAATGGTGCGTGACGAAATCGTCGCTGGTGTGGAACTAGGCGGCACCAAAGCGGTGATGATGCTCGCGCGCGGACGAACCGTGATTGCGCATGCGAAGTTTCCTACTTTTGAACCTGAAAAGACGCTGCCCCAGTTGCGCGGGCAGTTGGACGCCTGGAAGGCCGAGCATGATTTCGCGGCGCTTGGCATCGCATCCTTTGGACCGGTGCGGGTCGACCCGTCAGCATGCGACTATGGGAGCATGCTGGCAACGCCCAAGCCACGCTGGTCGGGCGCCCCGATCGCAGGCATTCTGGCGCATGATCTTGGCCTTCCCTGGCGGATCGAGACAGACGTGAACGCCGCCGCAATGGCTGAATGGAATTGGGGCGCGGGCAGGGGTCTGGACAGCCTGTGTTACCTGACGCTGGGTACGGGCGTCGGTGGCGGCATCCTGATCGACGGTCTGGCGGTGCATGGCGCGCTTCATCCCGAAGTTGGACATTTGCGCCTGCGTCGCGCCGTGGGCGATGGCTTTACGGGTGTCTGCCCCTTTCATCACGATTGCGTCGAAGGACTGATATCCGGCCCGGCACTGCACGCGCGTTTTGGGCGAAGTGCCGAAGAGGTAAGCGAGGATGACCCTGTCTGGGCCAATGTCGCGTATGACCTTGCCGAACTGATCGGCGCGATCGTCCTGACCGCAAGTCCGCAAAGGATATTGATCGGCGGCAGCATCGGCTTGGACCGGTCCTTCCTGCTTCAGCAGGTGCGCGCGCTGTTCGTCGAAAGGCTGGCCGGATATTTGCCGCATATAAGTGCAGCGGCAGCGCAGGCCTTCATCTCGAATCCGGAACTGGGCCATGAGGCAGGCCCCTTGGGCGCGATCGCTGTGGGATATGCCGCGCTGGACCATGCGTTGTCGGCAACGAAAAAGGTAGATTGTGTATGAACTCGCCTATCACAGTGGAGGGCTGGGCCGATCCCGCCTTCAACACTTGTCTTGACGCCTTCCGGTCGAACTTCGGCCAAGACGGGGAACTTGGTGCGGCCTGCGCTATCTACCATAATGGCGAACCTGTATTGGATGTGTGGGGCGGCGCGGCGACCGCTGATGGAGGACAACCATGGCGCCGGGATACGGTGGCGCCGGTCTTTTCCGTGACGAAGGGCGTGGCGGCGCTTTGCGTGCTGGCTCAGGTGGATGAGGGGTTGATCGACCTGGATGCGCCAGTCGCGCGCTACTGGCCTGAATTCGGTGAGCATGGCAAGGATCGTGTCACAGTCCGCCAAGCGCTTGGCCACCGTGCAGGCGTCCCGGCGATCAGCGGCGCTATCACTCTGGAGAACCTTGCCGATCCTGCCGCCATGGCAGCGCGGCTGGGCAGCGAGCCGCCGATATTCGACCCCAACACCGCGCATATCTATCACCCTATCACGATCGGGTGGATCACCAGTGAACTGGTGCGCAGGGTAACGGGTCTGTCCGTTGGCCAATGGCTGCGGAAGCATGTTGCCGAGCCCCTGCAGCTTAATCTCCAGATCGGCAGGCTGCCCGCCGATAACTCTCCTGTCGCGCGGTTCATGGTGCCCCCGGAACGGGACTCGCCGGAGCTCGAGGCGGATAGTCTGGCCGCGCGGGCGATTTCGCTGAGCGGATTGATGGAGCCACGCCTGAGCGGACTTGCCAAGGGGATGAATGATCCGCGCCTTCAGGCTGTGGAACTGGCTGGTGCGAACGGCTTGGCCGACGCGCGATCGCTTGCGCGTCTATACTCTGCGGTCGTGACCGGCGCAGAGGGCATTTCGCTGCCCTCCATGGCTTGCGTACGGGACGCCCGCACCCCCATTTCCCAGGGGAAGCAGTGGATGACAGACTTTACGGGGCCGACCTGGGGCGCGGGATTAATGCTGCCCTGGGCCGTGCAACCGATGCTGGGTGAAGGATCCTTTGGCCATGACGGGATGGGCGGGGCACTCGCCTTTGCCCATGAACCCTCCGGCATCAGTTTCGCCTATGTCCGTAATCGAGCGGGCATAGCCAACATCGCAGATCCGCTCGTCTATCGCGTCGTCGGCATCCTCGCCGATAAGCTCGGCATCACCATTCCCACTTTCTGACGGAGTAAATTCATGCCCCTTGATCCCATGCTGGCGCAGCTCATTTCCCAGATTCCCGCGGTCCCTGAAGGACCGGTTGATTATCCAGCGGTGCGGGAGATGGCAAACAGCATGATCCCGATGATCGTAGGCCCGGACGGGACCATAGAAGTGGGTAAGGTGGAAGATCTGGGGTTGGTCGGCACGGGCGGGCCGGTGCCGCTACGCGTCTATCGTCCGATCGGTGATGCCCAGGGCACGCTGCACTATGTTCATGGCGGCGGCTGGGCAGTCGGCAACCTCGCAACGGTTGATCACACCGCGCGCAGACTGTGCCGCGATCTGGGGATGGTCGTCGTGACGAGCAGCTACCGGCTTGCGCCCGAACATCCTTTTCCGGCCGCGTTCGAAGACAGTCTGACGGCGGCGCGCTGGGTTTTGCAAAACCGGGCGGAACTAGGCGGAGCAGGCTGTCCGGCGATAATTGGTGGCGATAGCGCCGGAGGCAATTTGGCTGCCGCAGTTTCCATCGCCCTGCGCGACAGCAATGATGGAACGGGGGTCTTCGACTGCCAATTGCTACTTTATCCGGCCGTCGATCTTCGTCCCAACAGGGAATATGCGTCGCGGGTAAGGGACGCGGATCCGACGCTGGTGGCAGGTAATCTGGACATGTATGCCGCAGACTATGCTGGTGCTGCGGATCGCTCGAATCCCCTTATCTCGCCACTGGCGGCCGATAGCCTATCTGGACTGCCGACCGCGCTAATCGTTGTATTGAGCGTGGATCCGCTGCGGGACGAGGCGATCGCTTATGCCGACCGGCTTCGCGATTCAGGGGTGATGGTGGAGGTCATGGAGTTCGACAATTTGACCCATGGATTTGTCCACTTCGCCGGTATCATTCCCGCGACCGCCGTGGCAACGCAACAAGTGGTCGATCGGCTGAAGGCATTGGTAAAGGGCCAGTCTTGAAACGGACCGCGAACTCCCGCAGGCTTTCGGACTTGGAAACACGCGTATAGTCTCGCGTCATATGGCGGCTTTAACGCGGCGACTCCAAAACGTTGATGCATTGGCTCATATTGGTGGAAGCAAAAACTCGGCATGTTTGATACCGGCTTCAATTGGGTGGGCGCATAGGCCAGGGACATCGCAGAAATCCTTGCCTCCAGATGACCTCGGCCTTGTAGAGGCCGTGCGGAGCAGGGCCTACAGGACGAAGCTTGCTGCCGTTGAAGAGCAGACCTTCGAGTCCACGATCGGGCGAGGATGAGCGTCTATCAAGGCAACATAGACGAAGTTCGCCCAGATGTGAACGCACGTAGTCGACAACCCATAGCGCAATAGGTCCGCTGGCGTGAAACTCGCGGTTGACCTTGTCGAGTGGGCGTGGCGCCTGGGGAGTCATCGCGCCACTGCAGGCGACTTAAAACTTTAATAGGTTTGCGATCAGACGTCATCAGTATGTGAAAATGTAGTCAATTGAGCAAGGCGAGACTGCAGTCGAATGGCGAGCGAATTCCTGACTGGCTTACCTACTTTAATCTTACGCCACGTGTTGTAGCTAATCCCAAATCTGTCACTCAACGCTTCGTCTGTTTGACCAGTAAGAAGTCGCTCCATATCACGAACAACAGATTCACCAATTATAACTTGACCTCTCATAGTATATTTCACTCATTATTTAGTAACGAGACATATAAGAATGATCTTGCGAGAACATCCACGAACCAAGATTTCGATCCACCGAGCTTCGAGGAGCAGCTATGGATCAAGATGGTAGGTGAAGTGAGCGTTCGGTGTGGTGACCTTCGACTGCCTTCGTGCGCGGGGGTAGACCCGGTGATTGTCATTTTAGAAAACCGCCCTCCGGATCATCGAAAATTGAACCCCGAAGCTGCTTGCGTACCTTTCGCTTCATGAGTGACCAAGTCGCCTGTTTTCCCAGGTAATCAAGGGGCCAAGCGGGCCACCGCTGCGGCTTGCGATTGACGATCCAAAAATCGGTCAGATCACTATGGCGACCGGCGAGCATGTCTGCGACGGTCTGCCCATGTAAATGGTTGATGGCGAGCCCATGGCCCCAACAACCACCGATGTAGATCACGCGCTCGTCACCGACATTCGTGAGGTGAGGCACCAGGTCGCGCGTCCCGGACATGTGCCCCCCCCAATTATGTGCCAGTCTGACATCTTTCAGCGCAGGAAAGATAGCCTTCAAGTGAGCAAGCGACACCTGACCCCCCTTGGCGCTGACGGTTGGCTCCATTTCGGTTCGCGTCGGATGGCCGCCATAATAGATAAAGTAGAACTGGATCCGCTTGTCCGCAGTGGGTGCCATATAGTGGAACAGATCGAGTGAGCTTTCGATCGCATTGCCCTGTTTCCATCCGATCGACGCCCATTGTTCGTCGGACAAGCGCTCAGTCACTGCGCCGCGCGCGAAAACCGGAGCTTGATACCGGTCGAGCTCCCTGCCGAGCGGTCCTTGTAGCTGGTGGGTGAATGCATTGGTCGCCAGTACGACCTTGCTCGCCAAGATCGTTCCCCTCGGCGTCGTTACCCGTACCCCGCCGGGCGTCCGCTCCAGATGAGTCGCTGGCGTGTTTTCATACACTGCAACCCCCGCTGCCTCCGCAATCCGCTTTAGTTCACGCACTTGTTTGCAGGGATTCAGCAGACCTAGATCGGTGTCGGCGATTGCGGCCTTAAAATGGGTATTTCTGTTGTAACTGGCCTGCACTTGACGGGCATCAAGCCAGGTTATCGTATCAACACCGACCTTTTGGTAAGCAGAGTACAGATCGTGAAGATCATCGACCCATCTATCATCAAAAGCAACACGCATCAGTCCCGGAGAACGATAGTCACTGTCCAGACCATTTTGTTCGATAATCTGGCGAGTGTAAGCAGTCGCGCGACGACAATATGCGAAGGCCGCCGCAGACCGTTCCACACCGTATTTCTTGTGGATGGCCAACTGACTCATTCCAAATTGCGGCATGATCCAGCCCGCCGCTCGACCGCTGGCGCCGAAGCCTATAATTTCGCTTTCTATCAGGACCACCGAGCCCAGACCGTCCTTGGCGCAGTGCCAGGCCGATGAAAGTCCCGCGATGCCGCCGCCTATCACGAGAATGTCGCATCGCACGTCGGCATCCAGGTCCGGATTCGCGGCGTAACTTCCATAATCGCGTATCCAGAAGGACTTGCCGGCGTGCGGGGGCGACGAGGGCTTCAATTGCTCATCTGTGCCCGACGCCGGATGCGGCAGATCGTGGCCAGAACCGGGAGTTTGATTGTGCATCCTTACCTACTCCAACTATCAAGCCGGGCCGACATCATATTTGCGCAAGCCATGGTTCAGGAGGCAACAGGCACCCGTGCCGCATCGCTCGGCCGTCGCGTTGCGAATATCACAATCATCGCAAACGCAGCTGCGACCGGGAAGGGCGCGACGAGGAGGACGATGCTCAGCGAGCCTTTCGCGACCAACGTCGCACCGATGGCGGGGCCTATAGCCTGCGCAGCCACGTTCATGATATAGATCATGCGGGTGAACTTTTCATCCGGGTCGTTGTCCGCAACGAGTGACATATAATAGGTCAAGCCCAGGCCCCAGGCGGACAGGTAGGCTGCGAATGCTATCGTATAAGAGAACACTGTCGTGGAGTCGTACAGTGCCCAAATGGCGCCGAAGAACAATAGGGTAGTCAAGGCGATCCACTTAAGGCGGCCTCCTGCCACGCCGACAATTGTCGGGATCAAGACGGCTACTATCGACAAGATGTAGCTGAACGCGGCGGCCTTCGCCACCTCGGCCGAAGTAAGGCCATTGGCGAGGCCGACCCTTTCCGTAAAGCCGGAAACTATGTTTGCCCCAACGGCAAAGAGTAGCAAGCCCACCAGCGCGATCTTTCCGAACGCTATGGTGTCAAGCCGGGTGCCTTCCCTATCAGAGATCCCTGGATCACCGGTGCCGCCGCGCAGGTCGGCGGGAAGCAGAAGCGACAGAAGCACAGCGGCGCCAATCCAGAGCGCGCCCGATGAAAGGGCTGCCCCATGGCCAATATCCGCACGTAAGGCATCAAGCAGCCAGATTGCGGCGGCCGACAGCAACAGCGAGATGGCCATCCCGGCGCCGAACGCGCGATCCGGAACGGTCGCTCGAGCCATGATGCATGCACATACGGTCGTCAAAAGCACCACGCTCAATCCCGACGCGAACCGGATCAGGCAGAGCATCAAGTAACTGTCCGCCAAACCAGTCACCGCATTAGCGATCGTGGCCACGATTGAAGCGCCCAATATGAGCGACCGCCACGGCGCGCGTGGCATCAGGATGAAGCCTAGCACGGCGCCCACGACGCCGCCGGCCTGGTCAATCGTTTGAACGAAGCCCGCTTGGCTCAGGCTGATGCGCAACGAATCGACGTACATGCCCACGAAGAATGGCGCCACATCGATCAGAATGAGTGATAGAGCATAGAGGGTACACGCGATCGCCAACGTAGTTCGAGGATGTTCACCAAGTCCGCTCTTCACGCTCTATTCTCCTGATGGCAGCCTGTTCGCAGAGTGAGATCGTCCTATGATGCCCTCGACGCAGAAAGATCGCAGGCTGGGAAGCTTATCACACGCTACGAGGCTCACAAGAATAATTCGTCAATCGAATATTTATCAGTTCATCGGGTCAAGCGCCGCCCGGGAAAAGGAACCCAAGTTTAGCGCTGAGGTGCGTAGGTTACGAACAAGCGTCGCCGAGGTTGATGGAGATACCCAGCCAGCGTCGATTGGTCATGCTGCCCACCGACGGCAGCATAACGCATCAGCCGTCTCTGCGCGGGCGACGATTTCGAACGCCCTGTGCGTCAGCGCTGGATCGCCAGGATGCCGTTACAATTAGCATCTTTCTACACCAAACGCATGAGAAGGTGCAGCGATTGCGGTCGCTGCACCTTGGAGGTTGTCAGGGATGGTCTTTAAGAATGGCAGCGAAACGCGACGGACGGTAGCGACGAAGCCAAAGCGCGAAGCCGATGCCGACGACCATCGCAACTGGAATACCGATAGGGATCCGATTGACGACAGGATTACTATTACCGCTAAGATACTCGAAGTTTTCAAAGGCAAAGTATAGCGCGCCCAGCAGGCCGATAAACGCCAGTGCGGGTGCGATCACGTGCTGCCAGAGCTTACGTTGCGGATGGTCCCGGAAGTAGGAGATGACCGCAAGGCTGGTCAGCGCCTGCATGAACATAACGCCAGCCGCGGCGAAGCCGAGCGCCACCAGTCCAAGTCCCAGCATCGGGTGCAGGCCAAGATATGCGGCTCCAACGATGACTATGAGCGAGATGCCTGATACGGTCAGACTGGCCATGGTCGGTGAACCATGAACGGGATGCGCACGGCCGAGCACGAGCGGAAGGCAACCTTGGCGGCCAAGCACAAACATGTAGCGGGCAGCCACATTGTGCATCGACAATACGGTAGCGAACATGCTGGTGATGACCGCGACCTGCATGATCGTGGTGAATCCGCCGCTGATGAATTTGTCGCTGAGCTTGAAGTAGATGAGGCCGACGTCGGACTCCGGTATGCCCTTGATGTTATCAGGTCCCACCCCGCCAACGGTGATCCACGACGTCACGAAATAGAAGACACCGATGGCGCCGATTGCGAGATAGGTCGCCCGCGCAACAGACTTCTGCGGAGACTTGGCCTCTTCCGAAAAAAGCGCCGCGGACTCAATTCCGAAGTAGCATGTAAAGGCGAGCAAGATCGCAACGCCGGGCGCACCACTGGCGAGGCCACCGATATCCAATGACTGGATTGGAAATGCGTCTGTGCCGAGCTTGTCGACAAGGGCGGCGTCGAAGAACAGCAGGAGAATGAACTCGATAAGGATTACGATTAGCACAGCTCGAGCGCTGAAATCAATCTTGCGCAGACCGAATAAGCCGACGATGACCCAAGCTGCCAAGGAATAGGTTACCCAGTCCAAGTCATAGCCCAGCAAGGCCTGCACCGTGGTATGCATGATGAAACCCAGGTAACTGAAGCCGCCAGGCACAAACATCGTGTAGGAAACAACGGCCACGCACGCCGCGCCCATACCCACCACCGATCCCAGACCGCGCGCGATATAGGCATAAAAGGCGCCACCCACCAAAACCTCGCGGCTGATCGCCGAGTAGCCTACGGCGAACAGCGCTGTAACCACCGTCGCGATGACGAAGGCCAGCGGCAGGGCAGTCCCGCTGCCGAACACAAGCGCAACCGGCAGAACACCGATCACGCAGGCTAGAGGCGCGACCGCAGCAATGACAAATACGGCCAGCCTGAATGTGCTGAGCGTGCGCGGCAACGCAACGGGCTCGGCTCCACGGGGAGGAGGGACGGCTATTGATGCAGTGTCAACTATGGTTTGTGTCATCCCAATCTCCCGAAATTCTTTTCGTCTCGCATGGCACCGGATGGCTGACGGTGACCGTTGGCTACAGAGCGCAAGTGCCGCGACCATAATTATTCATCTGCATAAATGCAATCGCCAAACTTGAACCTGTAACATGCGTGGAAAAGGAAGCGCGAATGGGCCTTCCTGGCTAACTTTGTTCGCCGATACGGTGTGCCAGGAACTGGCCTGATTCAAAAGAATAGCCCCGGTCTCGCGCCTTCATAAAGGCGCAAGCCGGGGCAAAGTTATGCGATACCAGGAACACTGGTGGGGAACATAAAGCTATTTTGCGAAGTCACCAGCCTGCCACATTTCGCGCACTACGCGCCAACCGAGCGGCGAACGCTTCAGCACGAAGAGCTGACGGATCGTCTCTTCCTTTTTGGTCTTGGGAGTCGGCTTGCATTTCAGCACGGCGAATACCGAAGCAAGGTCGCCCGATGCCACAAGCGAGTCTTGCACACTAAATTCGCAGCCCTTGTTTCCATTCGGACCCAGATAAGCGAACCAATCGTCAAGCGCGGTGACGGCATCTTTGATACCGCGCCTGGGAACGGCATCCCCTTCACCCGTGATGATCACGTCTTCAGCATAGAAGCGCTTGACCAACTCGGTGGTCGACAGACCATCCCGATTTGCTTTGTCCTGACTAGCGAAGAACGCGCGGAGTCCTTCCGTGATTTCCGCGTCCGAATTAGTAGTGCCCATGTCATGGGCCATGGCACCGACTGGCGTGAGACAAAGGGCGGATAATAGGGTCAAGCCCGCTTTGAAGTTGAGAGCCATAAGACCTCCCCGATGATGATTGGTGGATACAGCAGTTATTAGCCATTTGGATAATAATGCCGGTTGTGCCTTTGTCAACGTGCCACCATCCTACGCAAGGACCAAAAATCTTCTAACCCGTAGGGCGCTTCATGGTGAAGGCGGCTGTCGAGCCGATCTCAAAATAGTCCGCGGCATAGCCGGCCCTCAACACGATCCCGGCAGAAGCGGTGTCGAACAGCCCGTCGTGCAGAAGCGCGCGATCGATGTGCACGCCGACGATCTCGCCAAGGGTCAGCCAGGCCGAGGTAGGGCTACCCGCGGCATCGGTCAGCCCCCTGATGTCGATCAGGCGGCACTCCAGAGCCACCGGGGTTTCCGCAACGCGCGGGCACTCGATGATCGTGCAATCGGCCGACTTTAGGCCTGCTTCTTCAAATTCATCAACGCTCGGCGGCGCGGGTCGCGAGCTGATGTTCATCGCCTCGGCATGGCGCCGCGTGACGAGGTTGCAGGCGAAAACCCGCGTTTCGCGGATGTTGGCCAATGAGTCCTTCTCGCCAATGCTTGAGAAGCCAATGATCGGCGGCTTGTCACAGAGCATCGAGAAGAAGCTGTACGGCGCAAGATTGGCCACTCCCGCAGCCGATCGGCTCGATATCCAGCCGATCGGCCGGGGGCCAAGGATGGCGCGCAACGGATCCCGGGTCAGGCCATGTCCGGCACGAGGTTCGTAGAAATGCGTGTCGTGCATGTGCTGGTCCGCTTCGTCGGATGAGATGGGTAGCCGGTGTCGCGCGCAGCCCGACGTGCAAATCGGCTCCGGTCGGCACTTGGCGCCACGGGAGCGAAATGGCGCGCCCTATCTCGAGCCGGTGCTTGCCAGATAAGCGACCACGGCCTTTCGATCGGAACCCTTGGCCAGGCCTCCGAACGCCATGGCGGTGCCCGGATAAGCTTCCATCGGGTTCTTCAGGAAAGTGTCAAGCTTCTCGGGCGTCCAATCCCCCTCAGCCTTTGCCAAAGCCTGGGAGTATGGATATTCTGCCGCGCCACCGATTTTGCGGCCAAGCACCCCAGCGAGGGCGGGACCGGCCGGGGACGGCGCCCCAGCCTCTGCGGAGTGGCAAACGGCGCAATTGCTGAAAACCTTCTTCCCGGCCTCGACCTCCGCAGGATTGCTCGCCAGGGCAGAATAGTCCGCGGAGGCGGACAGTGCGGGGGCGGTGTTTCCGTCCTGCTTGTTTCCGTCGGCCGTCGGGTTCGAGCATGCAGCGAGCGCGCCGAGGCACAACGTCGCGCATGCCGTCAAACGACGGTACCTCAACAACCGGTTGATCATTGTTGGTTTCCCTTCTCGAGCAACTGCGTCACCTCACGGCACGCACGAATACCACTTTCGACAGCGCCGTCGATATAGGCGTGCCAGCCGTCCGCCGTCCCGGAACCTGCGAAGAACATGCGGCCTTCCGGCTTCGCCATGTCCTTATACTTCTTGAACCATCCCGCCCGGTAGGCAGGCCACGCCTGCTTGGAAAACGGGTCCTTGACCCAGTTATAGGGTGCGATGTCGGTGATCTCCGCAGTCGGATGGATCTTGCGCAGTTCGGCGTTGACGGCGTCCTGGTCGTTGATGTCGAGGAGGGATTGGCGGCCAAGGGTCGCCTTCAGGATCGTACCCACCGTGTCGTCAGACTCCTCGGTCTGGATGGCGTTCAGGGGATTGGGATCGTCGCAGAAGGCGAAGGTGTTGCCGATATTCTGCTTGATGCGCATATACATCGTCGCGCCGTCGCAGATGTCCCCGTTCTTGATGAATGCGCGCTTCTCTGCGGAGAGGCCCGGCTTGAATTCTATGTCCGGATAGACCTGGGTCGGCAACGTGAAAAGCACCGCTTTTGCCTCGACCATCTGTCCATCGGCAGTACGCAGCGTGACGCCTGTCGCGGTGGTCTCCACCTGCTTGACTACGGTGCCGAGCCTGACGTCGGCCTTGCTGTCGTCGAGGATCGCTTTCGCGAGTGCGGCAGTGCCGCCATTGGCGATGTGCCAGTGCTTTTCTGAGTCTGTGAAGGTATATGGATCCCAGGCCGCGAGTGCGGCCAGCTTCACGAAGCTCATGGCGCTGAACGTGTTCGTGGGGGATCCCGCGTAGAGCACCAGCTCCGCGTTCAGCGACGCGCGCTGGATAGGGTCAAGGTCGAGCTTTGCCATCCTCGCGGCGGCCGAAATCTCGTCCAGCTTGGCAACCTCCGGGTTGGCGAAGGGCGAGAAGGGTTGCGGGAAAAGGGTCCTGGCGCCTTCGCAGAACTTCTTGAACGCGTCGTCGTAGCCAGCGTCAAAACGTGCCGGTGGCACATCGTGCACCTTGCCATCGGCAGTCATCACATAGGCCTTGTCCAGGTTGCGCAGCGGCACTTCCTGGAAGCCGAAGCCGTAACGCTGCATCTCGGCGAAGACATGCGGCTGTAACCAGTGCACCGACGAGCCGCCCAATTCGATCTGGCGACCAAGGAATTTACTTGTGAAGGTACGGCCACCAATGCGCGGACGCGCTTCGAGGACCACTACTCGCCAACCCTGGGCAGCCAGTTCGCGGGCGGCGGTGACACCGGCGTAACCAGCACCAACGACCACGACATCGTAGGGACCTTCGTCCTTGCCGTCACGCGCTTCCCGGTTCGGGTTTTCCTTGGCGCAGCTGACCAGCGCGATTGAGCCCGCAGCCGCGGCGCCGAATTTCATCAGCGATCGCCGATCCAAGTGTCGATCGTCCATTGGCTCGTCATTGTCCTGATGCGTAGTCATGCTGCTCCTCTTTGGCTTCCGGTGCCGCTATCGCGAATGCTATCCTGCGGCATTGATCACTTGTAATCGGGTGTATTCGTACACCCCCTCAATCCCGCCTTCCGAACCAAGACCGGACTGCTTTACGCCCCCAAACGGGATATCGGGATGGATGGCGATGTGCTGGTTGATCCAAACGCTGCCCGCCGTGATGCCGCGAGCAAGCTGCCGCGCGCGATCGATGTCCCGCGTCCAGATGGAGGCGCCCAATCCAAAAGCGCCCTCGTTGGCACGCGCGATCGCGTCCGCCTCATCCGTAAAGCGCAGTAGCGGCACGACGGGGCCGAATTGTTCGTCGGTAACCAGCGGAGCCTGATCGTCGAGATCGGCAATGATGGTCGGCTCGATGAAAAAGCCTGGTCGATTGGCGACGTGGCCGCCGGTCAGTACCGTGCCGGATGCTGCTGCCTCTTCGATCATGCCGCGCACCTTGTCGAACTGCATGCGGTTCTGAACAGGCCCGAGCGTTACGCCGTCCTCGTCGCCAGCCCCCATCCTGATTTCGCGTGTGGCGGTCACGAACCGCTCCCTGAAATCATCATATATCTGGTCGGCGACATAGAGGCGCTTGGGCGCTGCGCATACCTGGCCGGCATTGAGGAAGGCGGTGGCAGCGAGGCCCCGGGCCGCCGCCTCGACATTAGCATCCGCCAGCACGATGGCGGGATCGTTGCCGCCTAGTTCGAGAGTAACGCGCTTCATATCGTCCGCAGCGCTTCTCAGAACGGCCTTGCCGGTGTTCGTGGAGCCGGTGAACGAAACCTTGGCGATGTCCGGGTGCCCGGCCAGGCGCGCACCAAGGTCGTTGTTGTCAGCAACGATATTGAACACGCCACGGGGGAAAATGTCGGCGGCCAGACGGCCCAGTTCCAGGGTTGTCAGAGGCGTGGTCGCCGCAGGTTTGAGGACGATCGTGTTTCCGGTAATGAGAGCGGGCGCATATTTGTTGCTCGCCAGGATCATCGGGAAATTCCACGGCGTAATACCGGCCACGACACCAAGCGGGCGGCGCTCGACCTCATAATCGCCCGTGGGGTGGGTTCGCGTCTCGGCCTTCAGCTCGACATTCGCATAGAAACGGATGCCGCGGATCGTTGCCTCGACCTCGAAACGGGCTTCGCCATAGGGTTTGCCCTGCTCCCTGATAAGGAGGTGCGTAAAGCTATCCGTCTCGTTTTCGAGGCGCTGCGCGAACTCCAGCAGGCACGCACGGCGCGTTTCCCAAGGTGCCGCCGCCCATGCCGGGAACGCACGCGCCGCAGATGCGACCGCTTCGTCGATCTGCGCCCCATCGGCGGCGTGGGCCTGGGCGAACGGTTCGCCCGTCGAAGGATCTATGACCGGGATGATGCGCGCACCATCCACCAGCTGACCATCTATGAGCATTTTGTAGGCGTTCATTGCGGCTCCTGTCCTCTCGATAGTGGGTCCAACAAGTGGTCTTTATGATCTTCGGCCTGATTTTGCGGAAGCCGACCCGCTAATCGTTTCGGATGGACCGATTGCTAAGATGCTGCGAACCGCCCGAACCGATAGGGTGACGGATCTATTATGGGGTCGGCGCCCGTTATCAGGTCGGCCGCCAGTTCACCCGCCGCAGGCGAGGTTCCGAAGCCATGACCTGAAAAGCCCGTGCAGACGGTCAGCCCGGGGATGCTGCTCACGTGATCGATGACTGGCGTTGAGTCCGGGGTGACATCCACGGTTCCTGCCCACGTCTGGACGATTTCGGCCTGCTCGAATACGGGCCAGGCTGCACTCAGAGCAGCGAAAGCTTCACCGATTGCGCGTTGATCGATCGCCGGATCTTTTGTTCGGACACGCTCAAAGGGTGAACGGGCATCAGGTTTCCAGCGGCGAGGAAGGGCCAGATCCTGAAAGAATTCGCGCCCGATCGACACTCGAAGATACCGCCCTTGGGTCTTCAGGGAGGAAATATATCGTTGGCCGATCAAGAGATGGTCAAGCGTGATCGGCGCCTTTACGGCACTGCGCTGGGTTACGATAAAGCCGCCATCCGCATGTTTCCGAAAGGAAAAGTCCGGCCCTCCCACGGCAATCTCGGTCGGCCCCTCCATCGGAGCGGTGCGGGCCACCGACACAGTAAGCGGCAAAGTCGGAAGATCGACGCCCAGATTACCCAGGAAGCGCCGCGACCACAGGCCGCCCGCCAGCAAAACGGCATCGCTGCGGATCTCGCCATGCTCTGTCACTGCACCCGTGACACGACTGCCAGAAAGGACGAGCGAGCGCACCGCACAGTTTTCGAGTATGATCGCCCCCTTGGCGCGTGCGGCGCGCGCGATCGCGTAGGCGGCTAGCGAGGGCTCGGCACGCCCGTCCGACGGCGTATAGATGCCCCCAGCCCAGTCGCCGCGTCCGCCAGGAACGAGGTGATCGATATCCCGCAGGGTGAGCAGACGAGAATCCAGATCGCACTGCTCGACGGATTGTAGCCATTTCTCGTGGACATGCATTTCCGCCTCGCTTTTAGCGAGAAAGAGAATGCCGGCCTGCCGATAGCCTACATCGGAACCGACCCGCTCTGCCAATCCAGCCCAAAGCCGGTCTGAAGCGGCAGCCAGCGGCACGTCGGCCGGAGCGCGACTGGTCTTGCGAATCCAGCCCTGGTTACGGGACGACTGCTCCCCCGCTACCGACCCCTTTTCCAGGACAACCACCTGAACACCGCGCTCGCTGAGCGTGAGCGCCGCTGTCAGCCCAACGATCCCACCCCCGATAATGACCACGGAAGCGGATCGCGGAAGCCTGTCGCTAGTTGTTATGGATGCGGTTGGCGATTCCACCTGGCTATCCTTCATACATATATATACCCGCCGCCGATGGAGCGACGACGACGTGGGTCAGATCGACAGTCGTCGGGTTTCCACCTTACCCTTCGAAGCGCCCCGGAATGCGGTCACTTCGATCTCGACCTTGTACACGTTCGAACTAAGTGGAGGACACGTCAATGTCATCGCCGGATCGACGCCGCGGAAACGTTCCCCTACCTTGGCCATGACCGCTGGTACGTCGGCCGGGTCCTGGATGAAAATGCGGGACGCAACCACGTCGCCAAGGCTTGCTCCGACCGCGCCAAGCGCGCGCTCGATGTTGGCTATCACCTGTTCGGTCTGTTGGGTGACATCGTCCGGTATCTCCTGCGTTTGAGGATTGCGGCCCGCGGTGTTGGAAACGAATATCAAGTTATCGACCGCTACCAGTCGCGAATAGCTCGCCAGATCCTCATATCTTGAGCCGGTCTTGAGTTTTACGACGTTAACCATTTGTCCTCCGACTAAGTAGCGCGGCCGATCTGGCCGAATACGGATTATGCATCAGCGCAGAACGGGCGTTTCCCAAAGGTTCAGGGATTGCCCGATGTTGCGTTCGATGGCGTTTCGATAAACGATCGTGCCCCAGGCGACGTCCTCAACCGGCATTCCGCCCACCGACATGATGATGATCTCCTCATCATTCGTCCGGCCCGGGGCCTCTCCAGCGACGATGCGACCCAAATCCTCGAGATCCTCTTTGGCCATCCGGCCTTCGGCGATCATGTCCATGAACTTTACGCCAATGACGGGCACCACATTGTGCGCAGGCTTTGGCAACTCTTCAAACCAGGCTTCATAGAGACCAGTATTGTCCACGACCTTACGAACTTCCGGAGCTTCCATGTCACTGTCGATCTCACAGCTGGATGGCATAGCCAGGAAAGCGCCGGGCTTGACCCATTCACGTTTGACAAGAGGATAGGTCGATGGGTCGCCGGACAGACCGGTGTTGCAGTAGGTGACGATGTCGGATTCGCGAACCGCCGCCTCGATCGTATCGACCACCTCGATGTTCGCGATCTGGGGCATGTCGGATTTGAGCCAGGCGAGGAAGCTATCGATACTGGATTTGCCGCGCCCTTTGATCTTGATCGTGTCGATGTCGGGACAAACGGCGCACAGAGCCATGAGCGTGGTCTTACCCATGACGCCGGGGCCGACAAGGCCGACCACTTTGGAGTCCCGACGCGCCAGATGGCGAGCCCCGACGCCGGGAATGGCGCCGGTCCTGTACGCTGACAGGAGATTGGCGGACATGAAGGCAAGAGGCGCACCCGTGTCTGCGTCATTGAGCACGAACATCAGGATAGACCGCGGCAGGCCTTTCTCACGATTTTCAACGTTCGATCCATACCATTTGACGCCGGCTGTACGGAAGCGACCGCCAAGATAGGCGGGCATGGCCATGAAGCGGCGGTCGGCAGTCGCCTTCGGCATGTCGGGGAAAGGAGACTCCTTTGGAAACAACACCATCGCGCCATGGGAGTCATTATTGGCACCCGCCATGCGATAGTCGCCGTGCCACAAGAGCCCGAACATCTCCTCCATCGTATCGACGCAGGTCGGCATGTCGGTCACACCCGCTGCGATCATGTCGCTCTCGGATAAATAAACAAAATCTATCTTTGCCGGGCTGGCCATTGAATCTTCTCTCCAGAATATTATTCAAGTCAATAATAAAAAGATCGGGTCGTCGTCGGTTTGAACAGTGTCCCTGCGTCGGTTCTCCGAGCCGGTATCTACCCGGCCAGACTGCTTCTCCACGCTCGATCGCCGGATACTGCGAACATGCCTTTAGTCCTATATTAAGAGAGCCTGGCTTTCCGTGCCGATCAAATCTGCTCAGCTGATTTTCGACCAGACGGGCTCCACATATGCGCTGAGCTTTCCCGGGTAAGTTCATCCGAACGATGTTATTTCAGGCAGGGATATCTCGCGCTAGACTCTCTCAGATTTCCGGATTAATTCTACAGATGCAAAATTATTGGTCAAGTCAAGAAAGGCGGCTCTGCTCGGTCGAGAGGGCAGGGCGCATATACCTCGTTTCGAGCGGTTTGTTTTTGTTGTCGTAGGGCTTTCCTGGGCGGATAGTCGATGCGTCGTTTCGGCGATCATCTGGAGCCATGCGCGAGGGGCGAAGGAGATCGACGGATGCTGAGCGAAGGCCAGTTGATCGATCGCAAGTGCAGATTTTTCCCGTTATTTACGCCACTCGATGCCTCCGACTGCTTCGCAATGGGGCCATGGCGGCCACCTTGCTCCGTGCATCACGCCCGGCTTACTGCCCAGGTCGCCTCAAGGTCGAGCAATACCACGACATGATATCCTGACGGTTGCGCGCAACAAAATCGAGAATATAACGTTGGCGGCTCGGGCTAAACGGCGAGATAGTAAAGAGTTTCATCTTGTAATATTGCAGGTGTAGAATTAACGCGCGTCTGGGCAGCATAGGAGGTGGCGGTTGAAGGCCCATCGCATCGGAAAGACCGTAGCGAGTTGGAATGTGACGACGAGGGCGGGAACAGCTGCTGCACGCCGCAGCCGCGAAACGATACCGACCGGGCGTCGTGCGTTAGCTTCGGCGCGAGTGCGCCCGCCGCTGCCCACCTTCCTCGTCGGTCGTTACAACATCAATGCTATGGTTCTGGCGGCGTATGCGCAGATGCTACCCCACCTGTCCATTCCAACAATGGACAGGCAAATTGACCATCGGCGAAATCGCGGAGATATTATTCAGTGACTGGACGTGACGTTATCCAAGGACGTGGACGAGCTCGGCTTCTCGCAAGCCTGGTACTTGCCCATGCGATTCAGAAATCTTGATGTTGGAAGCGGTGAGAATGGAAGCTGAAGCGCAGGCCGCGGCCGCTCCGGAAAAAAAGACGGAAGCTACAGAAAGGCGGCGTAAGCCTGGTCGGCCAAGGAAGGACGGCAACCATCGCGAGACGATCCTCAACAAGGCGGAGATCGCCTTCGCAGAAGGGGGCTATGCGGGCATCAGCATCCGCGATATCGCCGAGCGGGCGGGCGTTAACCAGGGGTTGATCCGCTATTATTTCGAGAGCAAGCAGCAGCTGTTCGATGAGGTTTATCGTCGTCGCGGCGGATTGTTGTCCGGACGCCGTCACGTTCTGCTGGATCAGCTTCTTGAAGGAGGAAAACCGTTAACGGTCAAGGCGATCGTCCGCGCTTATCTTCAACCACAATGGGATCTGAAGTACAGCGGAGAGGCGGGGTCCGCCTTCGTGCGCCTTCAGGCCCGTCTGCACGCCGAGCCGGAAGAGCATGCGCTGAGACTGCGGCGGGAGGTCTACGACGCCTCAGTCAAGCGGTATGTCGATGCGCTGGCGAAGGTGCTCCCCGACATTCCCAAGAGAACCATCGGCCTGCGCATGGCGTTTCTCGTGGGGACATATCTCTTCATGCTGAACGATCTCGGCCGCATTGAGGACCTGACTGAAGGTGAGATCAGGCATATTTCCAAGGACGAGATGCTCGACCACATGGTCGAGTTTCTCGCTGCGGGCATCCAGGCGGCCGTGCCATAAGCGAACGCTGGCTGGGCTATATGCCCGGCCAGCGTCCCGAGCTCATCCGGTTGGGGTCAACTCGCCGAACCGGATTCCCGCCTTTCTGCCATCGTAAGTAGCCTGCGCGATTTGGCCAGCGCCTAGGCAGTCCCCGATCCGCTCGACCGAGCGGATGAGGCCCGCCTGGCGCTTCGCGACCAGCTCCTGATAGAGTTCATCGTCAGAGATCTGGCCGGTAACCAGGACAACTGTGTCCGCGTCGATGCGGCTTTCTACCCCGTCAAGCAGGCGGCTGGCGGTCACCAAACCTTCGTCGATCGATGTGATCATTGTGCCGACCACGATCGCGATCCCGGCTTCATTCATTGAATTGATGACGTGCACGAGTTCCAATGTGTTGTGCGTCCAGGGGGAAGGATCGCTGGCCGTCGTTACATAGGTCACCTTGCAACCCGCCTTGGCAAGGCGGTCGGCTATAACGGCCGCCATATAATAATAGTCCTCGTCGTAGACGACAACGCTGCCGCCACTCGGCACATTGTCGTTGAGGATGTCCTCCGCGCAAAGCACATGGGGAAGGTCGTGCCCCGTGATGGGCTCGTCGTGATGGCGTCCCACGCCTTCGCCGCGCCATTTGGCGCCCGTCGCAATGATGATGTGGTCGGCCCCGAAACCCACGACATCGTCTGCGTTGAGCGGACTTTCGAGATACATGTTGACGTTCGGCATCGTCTGTAGCTGACTGACGCGGTAATCCACCACGCGACCCCAGGCACTCAGCCGCGGCATCCTCCGCTCGCGTACGAGGCGGCCGCCCCATTCGCTGCCCGCGTCCGCGATAGATACCTGATATCCACGCTTGGCAAGCGTGTGGGCTGCCTCCAAGCCAGCCGGGCCGCCGCCCACTACGAGTATAGATGCGTCGGGGTCGTGCGCCTCCGGCACATTCTCAGGATGCCAGCCGTTCACATGCTCCTCGCCTGCGGAGGGGTTCTGCGTGCAACGGATTCTGGAATAGGTCATCACCTCAGCGGTGCAGGCGTTGCAGCCGATACATTCCCGGATGTCGTCGTGACGGCCCGTGTCGATCTTGTTCGGGAGGAAAGGGTCAGCTATCGAAGGGCGCGCGGCCCCGATGAGATCAAGCACTCCGCGCTTGATCTGACTTACCATCGCATCAGGCGAGGTGAAGCGGCCGACGCCAACAACCGGCTTGTTGGTGACCTTTTTCACAAAATCGATGAACGGCTCCTGCTGGCCCTCCTCAAAGAACCGACTGCTGCCGCTATCCCAGGCCCAATCGCTGACGTTCACGTCCCACAGGTCAGGCACATCGGCAAGCGCCTCCACCACACGGCGACCATCCTCGAGTGCGGTGATGTTCGAAGGCCGACGCCGATCCTCGACAGCGAAGCGAACGGCGACGGCACAGGTGTCCCCCACCGCGTCCTTCACGTCGGAAAGCGTCTCCCGGAGCAAGCGGACGCGATTCTCAAATACGCCGCCATATTCGTCGGTGCGCTTGTTCGTCCTGGTATCCAGAAAGTCCTGCAGCAGCGACAGGTTGTGCGCGCAGTAGACGTAAATGATATCGAAGCCGGCCTTGCGGGCACGCAGCGCCGCGTCCCGATACCACTGGCGGAAGTTTGTGATGTCCTGCCTGTCGATGGTTCGCGCCGAGATGGGATTGATGAAATAATGTGGGAACTTGCCGGTGGGTGAAAGCGGATGTTCGCGATGGTTGATGGCAGGGCCGGAGGCACCCGCATGCGCGAGCTCTATACCTGCGAGCGCGCCATACTCCTTCACGGCTGCGACCACGCGTGATAGCGGCTCGATATATTTGTCGTTGTACATCCGCGGATCAGGCAAAGGTGCGTGGTCCGAGGTTTCGTGGATCATCGTCTCCTCAAGACAGACAACGCCCCAGCCACCCTCGGCCCTGGCTTTCCGGAACGCAATCATCTCATCCAGGGCGGGCATGCCCATCGCGGTGGCGTGCGGCACAACATAGAACCGGTTCTTCGTTCTTACAGGGCCGATCTGCAGCGGTTCGAAGAGAATATCGTATCGAGGGTCGCGCATTTGTTACTCCACGTTATCACGCAGTCAGTTTTCGGAATGACGGGAAGACGCCGCCGCGCATCCATCTCGTCCAGAGCCGGATGGATGCGCGGGACCATAGTGCCAACGGCGTGAAGTCGCATATGGAAAGCGGCCAAAAAAGGGGCAATCACACAGCTAAGGGCATAGATGAGTTGAAAGGCGGGCCTGTTGCTTCCACGCTGATGTGGACGCAAAGATGTACCGACATAAGCGATCGATCAAGGGCCGATCTATAGTTCTCAACCTATTTTTGCCCCGCGTACCAAGCTGTTACTCATGCTCATAAGGGCTGAATGCCTTGGCTATGGCGAAGTCGTCACTTTCAAGGACGATGCTGGGCTCGTTCATCTCAACCCAGCCGCAGAATGGCGGCGACATCTCATATCCCAAAAGCTGTTGAACCCGCTTGGGATATTGTTTCACCATGTCTCGCGGCACAACCAGATACTGATTCTCCTCCTGACGATGATAGCCTTGGGTGAAGGATAGTGCGATCGCCAAGCGGCACTCGTTCGAAATATTCGCGCCCCCTCCATGATAGACGCTGCCCACATACATAAGACCCGATCCGCGCTTCATTTCAGCAGGAACCGCTTCATGGGGCTGAGGCCGCCGGTCCATGTCCCATTTATGGCTGCCCGGGATCACCATCGTTGCGCCGTTGCTTGCGGTGAAGTCCGTTCCTGCAAGAAGCGTCTGGAGGAGCACATGGGGACCGGGATGGCGGACGTGGTACATTCCATCGTCACGGTGCAGGTCCTGTGCAGCCTGGCCCGGACTGATATCGATTGCTTGCGTCACCGATACCTGAACCGTGGGCCGTACCATGGTCTGCCGTTCGCCTGCCATCATCGGGAACTCGACGCAAAGAAGTCTCTCAGCCGTGCCTAGAAACAACGGATGGAGAACAAATTCCGTCATATGCCGTGATTTGGCAAATAACGCGGACGTGCGCCGGGTTCGATTGCCCGAGAAGCCAGCCTCTCCGAACGGTGAACGCTTTATCCATGGCTCCAGGTCGCCGACTAGCTGATCCATCACACCCGGTGTGATCATGCCCTCAATGATGACGGCACCATCCCGGTCAATGATTTCACATACAGCGTCAACCGAGGTGTCATTCGAGACAGAAGCTATTGTAGCCATGACTATACCTTATCAACGTAAACGAAGGCGAGGACGGGAAAAATGGAGCGGCAATTTCTGCAATTCATGCACTTGATCACGGACGTCACAGAACAGCGGCGGGATCGAAACGATCTATCATGCGCTCTGTGTCGGTCGAACGACTCGCGCCACATTCACCCGACGCTGTCTGGAGCCTGATCCGATCAAACTGGATCGGATCAGGCTCTAAAGTCTTTCGATTCCTACATTTTCCGATCCCGCAGGTGATGCCATCTGCTTCGAAAATGCTCTAGCTGCGCACTCCTATATCCGGACGACTATGGTCCTGATATAAGCTCCCCGGCTCCCGCTGTCGAAGCTTAGTGCCGGGGAAGCGCAAAGTCGGCAGAACTTCATTTCACCGATCGTATGGCAAGTCCATTTGCTTTGCAGAAGGCGTTCTTCGAGATGAGCTTGCCGTCGCGAAAATCCAGGATATCCAGCCCGTCGACGCAAGATTGCTGGCCGTCTGCGGCCGTCATCATCATCGTCCAGGCGACAAGGGCGCGGTCGCTTGCTTCGTCCAGCATCGTCGAGGAAACCGTATACTGGACGCTTCCAAGAGTGCCGTCGAAGATGGACTTGAGTGATGCGCCGATGGCATCGACACCCTTATGCTCGATGCCGTTGGGATCCATGTACACGCAGTCTGGAGACAGAAGACCGAGCATTTTGTCGTAATCGCCGTCATTGAATGTGCTCATAAAAGCGGTAGTGTGTGCATTTAGGTCAGACATGGTCGCTCCTTTGACGTGTTGCGTGCGGAAAGATGACGGCCGCCTATGCTGGCCTTTGTAATCGGCTGGGTCAGAGGGCTCGCTCGTCCTGGCTGAGTCAGGCCTATCAAGTCGCGGAAAGCCTGTGGTGAAACGTGCGCCCATCGTTTGAAGGCGTTCCTGAAGTTGCTCACTTCGGTGTAGCCCGCCCGATCAGCCACGTCGCCAATCGTCAGTTGTGGATCGGAAAGGCATTGCTTGGCGAATGCGAATCGGACTTCCGCGATAATTTGTGCGTAAGACGTCTCTAGACAATGGAGTCGTCGGCGCAGGGTTCTTGCTGACAATCCCAAATCCCGCGCAATATCGGCTTCGGCCGCATCGAAGCGTGGGCCATTCAGAATCGCCTGCTTCAATCTGCGGATTAAAAAGGCGTCCGAAGAATGGCCCTCGTCGGAAAGCAACTGAAATAGGCCTGGCATTGCAGCGGTTATGGGCTCTTCAGCAGCACCACCCTTCTCCTGGCAATGATGATGAGTGGGCGCGTGACGCGGCGTACACCGAGGGCGCGCGCGCTTTGAATTGGCAAAGGAGTGGGAGGACTTATCCCCTGAACTCCTCCAGGTATCACGCGAGATGCACGAAGCACGCGTAACGCTCGAGCCTTCGATACCTGCGGCGCTCACCAGATGCCGCCGATTCAAACTTTCGGACTGTTTCTGGACGTTTGTTATTTGCGGTGGCATCCAGTGCATTCCTCTCGTATCTTCGCTGGCGCGCCTTGTTCGGCCGCGCGACGAAAATCTTTCAATCTCGTTATAAACTGAATCCGGTCGGCGGTTCGCAACCAAACAGACAGGACCCACGGGCAGCCTGCAATCGCACATCGGCCAGATATGCTGCGCGCAAGGTAACTTCCCGATATTTCCACAATCAATTATACAGAAAAAGAAATCAAGTGAGAATGCGCATAGGCAGCGGCCGCTGTCGCAGGCGCAGCGTCCAATCGGTCATGTGTTTGACACCTGACTAAATTAGGACCGGCTCCGATATGCATAAGCCAAGCTGGACCCCATGGATATTCGACCTTGTATTTATCCAACAGACGAATTAATGTTGCCACAGCAGCAAAGGAGAGGGCAATTGAGGGCCTACCGTATAGGGCAGATCGTGCCGAGTTCGAATGTTACGATGGAGACTGAAATACCGGCGCTCCTCCGTGCCCGCGAGACGATCTCGCCCGAGCGCTTTACCTTCCATTCGGCCCGCATGCGCATGAAGCACGTGACCAAAGAAGAGCTGTCCAAAATGGACGGCGCCAGCGACACGTGCGCCATCGAGTTATCTGACGCGGCCGTCGACGTGATGGGTTATGCATGTCTGGTGGCTATCATGTCGATGGGCAAGGGTTACCATCGTGAGTCCCAGGCCCGCCTGCATCAGGCAACAATCGATAATGGCCATCCGGCCCCCGTCGTATCGTCAGCTGGCGCGCTCGTGGATGGGATCAAGGCGATTGGCGCGAAGCGAGTGGCGATTGTGGCGCCATATATGAAGCCGCTAACCGAGCTTGTTGTCGACTATATTCGTGCCGAAGGCATCGATGTCGTCGAATGGCGCGCTCTTGAGATTTCGGATAATTTGGCAGTCGCCGCTCACGACCCCGCCCGGCTTCCGGGCATCGTCGCGTCGATGGAGCATTTGGCCGAGGTCGATGCTGTAATTTTGTCTGCATGCGTGCAGATGCCGTCGCTGCCCGCCGTCTCGATCGTTGAGGCGCAGGTCGGCAAGCCGGTGTTGACGGCGGCCATCTCCACAACCTGGGCGATGTTGCGAGCCCTTGACCTCGACACGCGCGTGCCCGGTGGCGGGACGCTTTTATCAGGGGCATTCTAACAATGGACGGCAGTCCTTTCGGATACAACGTTCATGCGAACGGCATCCGGCACCATCTTGTGCGCCATGGCGCGCCTGGGTGGCGTCAGATGCTTCTCGTGCCTGGCATCACGTCGCCAGCGGTCACGTGGGATTTCGTTGCCGCTCGCCTGGCCGAGACGTACGAGGTTCATGTGCTCGACGTTCGGGGCCGCGGATTAAGTCAAGCTGGCGACCTTGATTATTCCCTGGATGCAATGGCGGATGATGTCGTCGCGCTGACGGGTGTTCTTGATCTCGATCGTCCGGTGATTCTTGGTCATTCCATGGGCGCCCGCACCGCGATCCGCGCCGCCCGGAAAGCGCCCGGGATTTTTGCCGGGCTGATCTTGGCCGATCCGCCCGTAAGCGGGCCGGGCCGTCGCCCCTATCCCTCGGCATGGCCATGGTATGAGGATTCGATCTTGCTGGCGCAGCGCGGCTGCTCGGCGGAAGAAATGAAGGCATTCTGCCCAACCTGGACTCAGGATCAGCGCGCGCTGCGTGCTGAATGGCTCCACACGTGCGAACTGCGCGCGATCGACGCGGCCTATAAAGGCTTTCATACGGATGACGTTCATGCCGACTTGCCGCACCTTGACCTGCCGATACGGCTCGTCGTGGCCGGTGGCTCGCCGGTCATCGAAACGGCAGATATTGAAGAAATTCGGACACTGGCGCCCGGCATCGAGGTCGTGACCGTCGAAGGCGCAGGGCACATGATACCGTGGGATGATCTGGACGGTTTCCTCGGCGCGGTCGCAGGTTTTCAAGCCGACATCAAGGAGGCCACCGCAAATGGATCGCGCTAGTTTCGCGGAGATATGCCTCCACCAGCTGAAAATGTCCGGTGTTCGCGCCGACGAGCGGCTGGTCGTGCTGACTCAGGGTGACGAGCGACTAGATTATGCCGACGCGTTTCTCGCTGCGGGCCGGGCGCTCAAGGCGAATATCTACCACATGCGGCTGCCGGCGCCTGCACCGATGGGCAATTGGGCGGTAGGGCAGACGCCGCTTTCGCGGATGCCTGAAGCCGTGGAGGCATTGAAGAATGCCGATATGGTGATCGACTGCATCTTCCTGCTGTTCTCGCCCGAGCAGATGGCGATCCAGGCCGCGGGTGCTCGCGTCCTTACGGTTGTGGAGCCGCCGGAGTTGCTCGCGCGGATGCTGCCTTCCAGGGAGTTGCGTGAGAAAGTGGAGGTCGCAGGCGAGTTGCTGGGTCGCGCGAAATCGATGCACATCACGTCGCCTTATGGGACGGACGTCACGTATAAGCTTGGCACCTATCCCACTGTCACCGAATATGCCTGCACCGACACGCCGGGCCGATGGGATCACTGGCCATCCGGCTTCGTCTTTACAGGCGGCGACGACGACGGCGTGGACGGGCAGATCGTCATCGCGCCGGGCGACATATTGCTGCCGCAGAACATTTATGTGCGCGAGCCTATAACATACACGATCGAGAAGGGCGTCGTCACCTCGATCCGGGGCGGCTTGGAAGCTGATCTGGTCAAGTCGTACATGGCGGACTTTAATGATCCGCGCGGCTTTGCGCTGAGCCACATCGGCTGGGGAATGAATCCTGACGCCAAGTGGCACCGGATGACGCCCGGCGAATTCCCCGGCGGAATGGGCATGGAGGTGCGTAGCTTTCTTGGCAACGTGCTGTTCTCAACCGGTCCAAATAACGAGCTTGGCGGCATGAACGACACGGACTGCCATCTCGATATACCGCTGCGCGGTTGCTCGCTGTTTTTGGATGGAGAACCGGTGTTGCTGGACGGAGCAGTCGTAGCGAAGGACCTGACGGCTTGCGAAGGGGGTAAGGTGTTCGATGTCGCAGGATGAAGTCTATGAAAAGGCGGGGTTCGGAGGCAGCGTGCCCCGCGGCACTCGACCGGCGGTCGTGGTGGTCGATTTTACCTATGGCTTCACCGACACTGTTTACCCGACGGCGGCGGATATGCATGCGCAAATCGCGCGAACCCGTGCCATCACCGATCTGGCCCGAAGCCGTGGTTTTCCCGTTATCTACACGACTATCGCCTACCAGCCCTGGGAGGTCGAGACGTTGGCCTGGCTGCGTAAGGCCACCGGAATGAGAGCGCTTCTCGCGGGGAGCAGGCTCGTTGAGATCGATGCGGCGACCGGGATCTCCGATGGCGATCCGATCGTGGTGAAGCATGGCGCATCAGCATTCCATGGCACGAACCTGGCGGCCATGCTCACCGGGGCGGGTGTCGATACCGTAGTGGTAACGGGCGCGACTACGTCCGGTTGTGTCCGGGCGACCGTCGTGGATGCAGTGCAGTCCGGCTTCAACGTTCTGGTGCCGCGCGACTGCTGTGCTGATCGCGCGAACGCGCCACATGAAGCCAGCCTTTATGACATCGATCAGAAATATGGCGACGTCACCGACGCCGCGGACGTGACCGATTGGATCGAAAAGCTTTGAATAACGCAGGTGCATGCGCACCAGAAAACAACTGGAGGGAACCGCAATGGCTCAACATGTAATCGTCGTTGGAGCCGGGCCCATTGGCCTGCTAACCGCTTTCGGCCTCGCGAAGGAAGGCACGCGTGTCACGATTATCGAGGCAGAGGAGCAGTTCAACGATAAGCCGCGTGCGCTGGTCTATCACTATCCGGTTCTGCCCCACCTCGACCGGCTTGGACTGTTGCAGGACTGTGAAGCGGAGGGTTTCCTGCGCCAGACCTTCGGCTGGCGTATCCACAGCACGGGCGAACTTATTGAGTGGAAATGGACGCCTGAGGGGATGGGGGGGAATGCGCTTCATCTGCACCAAGGGTTGTTGTCCAAGATCATTGCACGGCATGTCTCGGCGCAGCCGAATGTGGAGATATTGCTGCGAACGAAGCTGACCGGATGCTGCCAGACTGCGGCCGGCGTGATCGCGGAGGTCGAGGGACCCAATGGATCGGCAGTGCTGGAAGGCGACTATCTCATAGGGGCGGATGGCGCGAACAGCACGGTACGCCAGAATGTACTGGGGCTCCAGTTTCTGGGGACAACCTGGCCCGAGCGCTATGTGGCGACGAACACGAGAATCAACCTGTCGGCGCTGAACTATCCTGAGTCCGTCATGCAGCTCGATCAGAAGCACGGCTCCATTATCTGCAAGATCGAGCAGCCCGACGTCTGGCGGGTAACCTTTGTCGAAGACCCAGAGCTACCTTTCGAGGGGCTGGAAGAGCGCATCCACACGATGTTCGCTGATCACCTGCCCGACCTGCCCTATGAGGTGCTCGCCTACTCGCCCTACCGCATGCACCAGCGCATAGCCGATCGGATGCGTGTGGGGCGGATCCTGCTTGTCGGTGACGCTGGCCATATCACCAACCCCACAGGCGGGCTTGGCCTGACTGGCGGCATGTTCGATGCTTTCGCCCTGATCGGCGCTTTGAACAGGGTCATCCACGACGGGGCAGGGGAGGAAATACTCGAATTTTACGAGCGCGATCGTCGTCGGGTGTTTGCCGAGGTTACGTCGCCCCGCGCGTCGTTCAATCTGCGCAACCTCTATCACCTGAAGGAAGGACAGGAGAAGGAGGACCGCATCGCTTTCCTCCGCGCCGTGGCCGCAGATCCGCGGCTAGTTGAGCGGGAAATGAGCTTCACGACGCAGATGGAAACGCATTTCTGAGCAACATGCGCACCTTTGAAATGGCAGACTTTGGCGGTGTCTTCCTGACATCGCCGCCTGTTGATGCCGGGGACGCGGTGTGGCCCGGCATCAACGCCTATGTCCAGTGGTTCATTCCTGTAAATCCCCGTCCGGTTTCTATCCTCTTCGTCCATGGCGGCGGTGGACAGGGCGCTGACTTCGTGAGGACACCGGACGGGAGGCGCGGATGGGTGCATCGGTTCCTGCAGGCGGGCTATGCAACATATGTCCTCGATCGGCCGGGGCATGGAAGGTCAGCCTGGAACGAAAACGTGCTTGGCCCGGCAACGCCCGCGGCAGAGTACGGAACGCTATACCCCCGGTTCGTGGAGCCGGGGAAGCACGACTTATGGCAAGGCGCCTCCAAGCATAGCCGCTGGCCCTCCGATCCGTTGGCGGGTGACCGGTTCATGGCGAGCCAAGGACCGATGGCCACTTCGCTAGGTGCGAGCCAGCGTCACGTTGAGGCTATCGCCGAACAACTGCTCGATCTGACCGGCCCGACCGTCGTAGTGAGCCACTCGATGGGGGGACCATGCGGATGGGCTCTGAGTGCCGTTGGCGGGCTGCGGGTCGCGGCCGTACTGGCGGCGGAACCTCTGGGGTACTCGGGCATGGTGCATCCGCTTGGAATCTTCAATAACGGTCTCGCACCGGAGGCATATCAAGGATTTCACGACCCGTTCGCGAAGCCGGTCGCCATTGTGACAGGTGAAGCCACATGGATGAGAGATGCCAATAGGCGCGCAGCGGAGTACGTACGAGCACGGGCTCCAGTGTTTGAACACATCGTCTTGGAAGAACATGGCATAACTGGAAATGGTCATATGCTAATGGCCGAGTCCAACAGCGACGAAATCGCCGATCTGATGATTCGATGGTTGGATGCGAATGTTTCGTGTGGGCTGGCTCAAGCTAGAGCCTGATCCGATCAGACTGGATCGGATCAAGCTGTATTTGTTTTTTGTTTTCCGCATTTTCCCAGCCAACAGATGATGCTATCTCCTTCGAAAATGCTCTAGATGTTGATCAGTATCTCTGCACTGACATAAATCGGAGCGTAGTCGCCGCGAGGGCGTGATCTGCATCCGTGCGACGTTCGCGATGCGCCCCCGCGGCGGTTTGATCGGAAGAAGCATCGTAACCGACTATTCGCGGCCATCGACGGTTGAATAGGGATAATGCCATCACTGCATGGCGCGCTTTTGGACAAGCAAAAGCGGGCGTTGCTGCCCTGGCGGTGAGGAGGCTGCCCCGAACCGGCGCTATTGATGGCCGATCGGATCTAAAGGTTGCCTGATGGTTTGCCAGGCAACGCGTCTGAGCCATCCTGTTTTCTAAATGACAACACATGATCGCTGAGCGGAAGCGAGCGAATCCTCGGCCCACCAGCATCATAAATTGCGTTCAGCATCGCAGTCATCACAATAGGGACGGCGTCCTCTCCAACGCCGGCAGGATGATCGTCGCTCTCGACAAGTTCGACTACGATGTTTCTACAGGCAGTGGCAAGCCGAGCGACGTTGTGATCCTGGAAATTGCGCTGGACCACACGACCGTCCTTGAGCGTGATTTTGCCGTAAAGCGCCGTAGTGATTGCCCAGAAGATGCTTCCTTCGACTTGGCCGCGGACTACTTCGGGATTGAGGATGCGGCCGCAGTTCATCACCACATATACGTGATCGACTCTAAGCCCGCCTTTGCCGTCAAGCGTAACCTCCACAACCGATGAGGCAGTGCCAGTGTGGTAGGTATCCCAATAGCTGAAGTCGCTGACCGAAACGCCTTTGCCGCGGCCCTGTGAGAGAGGCGTTTCCCAATCGGCGATTTGGCAGACCCGCTTCAACACGGCGCGCATGTGCCGGATGCGTCGAATGGCGACGTCGCGGCCTTTCAGGTCAGTGGGCACCGAACCCTCGTCCAGCAGGTCCATGTAAAGGTCGACCGGATCACGTCCAGCGGCGACCGCCAGTTCGTCCTGAAATCCCTGGTTCATCCAGACATGCTGTGTGAACGCCACGCCGCGCATCCAGCCGAACGGCTGAGGCGTCTTGACGCGAGCATACTCGATCCTAAGGTTCGGCACATAGTGCGGTAGGCGAGCCGGTCCATAGCTTTGATCGGGCGCAGTGCCGCTAATCACGCGATTGAACCACGCGATCACATTCCCCTTCTCATCAAGCCCCGCCTTGAAGCGTGAGATGGTAATCGGTGGCGGATAACCGCGCGCCATCATCTCTTCGCGGGTCCATATCATCTTGATGGGCTTGCCAGGAATGGCCTTCGCGATCTGGACCGCCTGCGATACATATTCGTTCTGGCAACGCCGTCCGAAGCCCCCCCCGACATATGGCAGATTGAACTGTACCCGTTCAGGCGGCAGCCCGGCGGTAACTGCGGCGAGTCGATGCGCTTCCTGGGCGAACTGCGTGGACGCCCAAACCTGGAGTCCGTCCGAATTCAGCCATGCGGTGCAGTTGATCGGCTCAAGCGGCATCGCGTCCATGAAGGGGTAGGAATAATCCGCCTCGATAACGCGGTGAGCACGGCCGATCGACCCGGCGAAATCTCCGGCTTCCCGGACTACCGGCTGCGGCCGCCCAGCCCGGCTGACCAGGTCCGCCATGATGGACTCACTGCTGGTGTGAGCAAATTCCCCATCATCCCACTCGATCGGAAGCGCCAGAAGCGCCTTCCTTGCCCTCCAGAAGCTGTCCGCGACGACGGCAACGGCATCGTCCATCCCGTAATCTTCTCCGCCGTCGGCAAGCGGACCGTTGAGGCCGCAAGGTCCTGCCGCGATCCGGACGACCCCGACAACGCCCGGCATCTTGGCAATCGCTTGTTCGTCGAACGAGACAAGCTTGCCGCCATAGACAGGGGATTGTTGCACGACCGCATACAACATGCCCGGCAAATCGACATCGATGCCATATTCCAGCTTCCCGGTCGTCTTGGGAACCAGATCGAGGCGCTTGATCGGCTTTCCGATCAGCCGGTAGTCAGCAGGGTCCTTAAGTTTGACCCGCGAGGGGTGCGGCGGCGCAATGTGGGAGGCGGCGGACGCGACCTCCGCGTAGCTTTGCCGTCCCCCGCCGGGCAATATGATGCTGCTCTCCTCGGTTCTCAAATCCGCTACGTCGAAGCCCGAGCGCCTGGCGGCAGCGGTCAAAAGCATTTGTCTGATCTGAGCGCCTGCCATTCTCATGGGATTGAAGAGACGGTCAGCTGACCAACTGCTCTCCGTGCATGTATATACATACACATTGTTGCGCTTGAGGTTCGTCAATGGATCGAAGAATTCGGGCCGGATCGATGACCATTTCAGATCGAGCTCTTCCGCAAGAACCTGCGAGAGGGTTGTGACCACACCCTGTCCAATGTCGCTCTGTGGAATGCGGATGCGAACCGTGTTGTCGGGCATCATTACAACCCAAGAGAATAGCTCGACCGAATCGGAAGGCTTAGGATCGGCGACCCGGCAGCCAGTCATAGTGACGGGGAAAACCACACCTGCCGAAACGGCGGCGATCGACTTCAGCAAGGAACGGCGGTCAGTATTCATGGCTTCTTCACGTGCGCCCGTTCGCGGCCGCGTGGATCGCGGCGCGTATGCGATCATAGGTCCCGCACCGGCAGATGTTCGTGATCTCGCGATCGATGTCTTCGTCCGTAGGGAAAAGTTTCTTTCCGAGAAGTGCGGTGGCTGCCATTATCATGCCGGACTGGCAATATCCGCACTGTGGAACACGAATATCCTGCCAAGCTTTCTGTACAAACTGGTCGCCATTGGCCGAAAGCCCCTCAATCGTGGTTACTTCGAGCCCGACCGCGGCCGTCGCAGCCAAAGAGCAAGATCGGGCGGTCTGGCCGTCCACTATGACCGTGCAGGCGCCGCACTGGCCGATGCCACAGCCATATTTCGTACCTTTGAGCTTCAACGTGTCACGGAGCACCCAGAGTAGTGGCGTATCATCGTCGACCTCGGCGGACATGGTCGACCCATTAATCTTCAGCTCAATCCTCATCATTATACTGCCCATCTGGCATACACTGCCGACCGCGGTAAATTGGCAATCCTTTTGAGCACGCGGAAGCCGGGGCGTCAATATAATTATCCATACGCTGAATTGGTGCAGCCCGCCTGACCCAAGCAGGGCCTACACCATTCAGGAGATCCGCACCGCAACGCCGTAGGAGTGCTTTGGGTCGGTTGTCCGCGCGCCTCGCCCGCCGGAATTTTCTTGTGAAATTGAGGGCTCCATCTGCCTTGTCGCACGTTGATGATATGTCTAGCGACAGGAGGTCAGGCGCATGATCATTCGAGCTTTAAAGCCCTGTTCATTCCTCGTCGGCGCGCTTCTCCTTGCGATTTCGGCCCCAACTGCGTTTGCCAACGGTCCCCCATCTTCGTCCCCTATCGCGGCCCGGAAGCTTTTAGCCAAGGTGGACGCAGATCAGGACAGGCGAATATCGTTGGCGGAATGGCGAATGCAGAGTCTGCCGAAAGCCAACTTCCAAAAGCTGGACCGTAACCGGAACGGCTTCATCACTTTCCGGGAACTGGCTGCTTTCCCGCCGTCGACCCTTGATGCAACGCGCGACGGAAAGCTTTCCGCCCGTGAGTTGAAGTTTGGCAAAGCCGCGGCCCGAATAGGAGCTGCACCAGCTTCCAAGTAATAGTAAGGTCGCGTTCGAAAATGGATTCTTCTCACCGACTTTGGTGAAGGATGAAAATATCCATTGAGAAGCGATCATTGGAAGAGTGATCATCCATCTTTGTAGCATTGCCACTTTTTTGGCGGGCGCTTCGACAAAGTCGAAAATTGATCGTTCAGCGTCGTCGAACACAAAATTGCTACCGACCGCGATGCTCGGCAAACACGCGAAAAAATGGGGCGATGCTTGCCCCCTGCATGGCGAGGAGTTGCAGATATCCTGAATTTGGTTTAATAATATCGCCTACAATACCGGTCCACTCGCAACTGTCGGCAATGGGGGCGGCAATGATTGTGTTGTGCGCGACGAGTCTTATCTCGTATTGTTCGTGGTCTTGTCCGGAAGGTCGGCCTGGGAAACGCCTGTTTCGCAATCTTCGGCCGTTATTGCTTGTCCCCTTGTGAAGCTGGTGGCGCCTGCGCAACGCATACCCGAGCCCGATTTAGTCGAATTTTTCATTGTCGAGGATAAGATGAGCGGTTGCGCTTCGCCGCCGCCGAAATTTGCTCCCATGGCCACTAATTTATTCGGCTGTTTATTTTCGGAAGAGCTATGAAATTGGTGTTGTGAGTGTTTCATTATAACCTTGGAACATACGCTATCTATTTGAATATAAAAAGATAATCGTCGGGAAAGGGTCGGCTGATCCATTTGCTGCGAGGCGAGTGCCCTGCCCAGCTCTAATGGGCGTTGACAATGCCATTAATTATGCGACAACGTAATTACTGCATGTTGCTCGGTCGACTCCGCTTAAGCAGAATTCCGTTCGGCGCGAGGAGAAGCAGTGGCGGTTCGCAGGTGCTGAGGGGGCGCCTTGGTCGACGCGAACGGGAAGTGCCTTCGGCGAAATGCACTCTCGCTATGCAGAGGACGTATAATGAAAGGGAGAAGTATATGATTGCTCGCATCACCCGCGGTTCTGCTCATACCGCACTGGCGATTTCGCTTGCTTCGCTGCCGCTGGTAGTCTCTGCTACTGCTTATGCACAGGATCAGGTCCAGCCTGAACCGAGCGCCGCTTCCGCAAGGGGCAATGGCGATATCGTTGTTACGGCGATGCGGCGCGAACAGCGCCTTCAAGACGTTCCAGTCGCCATTGCTGCCTTTGGCGGGGAGGCGCTTGAGAAGCGTCAGGCGGTGCAGATCTCCGATCTCATTCAGCTGTCTCCTAATTCGCAGGTCAACTATCCATTCGGTGAAGGTGGCCCGCCCAACTTCGTCATCCGCGGCATTTCCTCGACCGACTATTCCGCTAACCAGAGCAAGCCGATCGCGATCTACATCGACGAAGGCATCCGCGGCCTGTCGACATTCGAAACCATGCCTCTTTTCGATGTCGAGCGCGTCGAGGTGTTGCGCGGCCCGCAGGGCACGCTCTACGGCAAGAATGCGACCGGCGGTGCTGTCAATATCGTCACGAAAAAACCGGGCTTTTCCACCGAAGGATATGTGACGGGCAGCTACGGCAACTTCAATCGTGTTCGACTGCAAGGGGCTTTGCAGGTCCCCTTGATCGACAATGTGCTGTCGATGCGCGTTGCAGCGCTCTATGTGCACGATACAGGTGTTCTCAAGAATGTTACGCCTGGCCTTGGCGACCTCGACCAGACGGATGTTTTTGCCTTCCGCGGCGCGCTTCAGTTTGAACCTTCGGACACATTCGAGGCGACGCTCCGTTTCAACCACATGAGAAGCGGCGGCCGCAATTACGCGCCGTTTGCGGGCAACATCAACTTCAACGATCCCCAAATCATCTTTCCCGGTAACAATCTGTCCAACCTTCCGGGGTCTAACCGCGATGGTCTGGGTTTCTTCGAAACTGCCGTCAATCGCGCGCCCGAGCGTGATATCCGCAGCGACGGGCTCAACCTGATCATGAATTGGGAAGCATCCGACAACCTGAAGCTCACCTCCGTGACGACCTATGACTGGGGCAGGTGGGTTGATACCGGAGATGATGACGGTCTCGTCATCGAGGCGGATGATCCGATCGTCACCTTCGGCAAGAACATGAAGCAGTTCGTCCAGGACCTGCGGCTGGCCACCTCCTTTGATGGCCCCCTAAACGTCCAGGCCGGCCTCCTCTATACTTATGACTCGGTAAATGCAGGCTTCAACTATTCACTCCTGACGGATCCGGGTTGCGGTGCCGTATGTAGCTTCGGCTTCACGCCCACTGGAACCGGCTTTATCCAGTCGAACAGCTTCAACCAGAAGCGCAACAGCTATGCCGCTTATTTTCGTGCTGACTATGAGGTAACCGACACGCTTTCCGCATATGGGGGTGTCCGTTTCAGCCGGGATAAGGTCGCTGTCTCTAATTTCAACGCATTCCTGGGTGACAATGTAGATCCCGTAGCCATTCAATCGATCAGCAATTATTCTGATCGCCGCACCTTCAACAATACGAGTTTCGAAGTTGGCGTAAATTGGAAGCCTACGCAAAATATCCTGCTTTACGCTTCAATGCGCGAAGGGTATCGCAGCGGCGCCGTGAACGCGCAGGCCTTCAGCGATCCCTCCGAAATCACGTTCGCGCCGCCTGAAACTGCGCGGACTTATGAGGCCGGGTTTAAGTCCACGCTTCTCGACCGTGCGCTGACCATCAACGGTACTGTGTTCCAGACCGATTACGCAAATCAGCAAGTTGTCGTGACCGAGGCGGGCGGGCTATTTCCGCTCCGTTCGATCAGCGCCGCGCGCGTTCGCGGGTTCGAAGCTGATATCACCGCGCGGCCGATGGATCGGGTGACGCTTGGCGTCGGCGTCGGCGTGTTGGATCCAAAATACCGGAACAATGCGACAGTTACGGGTACGAGCGGCATCGACGTCTCAGGAAATCAGATATCCAATGCCGCAAAGTTCAGCCTCAACCTCAGCGGCGATTTCGTGCTCGCCGAAATCAACGACGCTACCGTCGACCTCAGTCTCGACGGTGCATATACTTCGCGTGTCTATTATGACATCGCTCAGACCCGAACGCTGTCTCAACCAGGCTACTGGGTAGCCAACGGTCGCATTGCATATAACGCCAAGCGTTTTGCGGTGGGTGCAGGCGTAAAGAACATCTTCAACGAGAAGTATTTTACCTACGGTTTGGGCCTGCGGTTTGTAGGATTGGATTACCTGATCCGTGGTACACCGCGTACCTACAGTGCGGATGTCACTTTCCGCTTCTGATCTTCAAAAGATGCCAGTTTGACTTTTTTGTACTTCTTTCTCGCTGACGAACAATCAGCGAGAAAGAAGTCATTTATTTAGTATAATCAAACTCCATTTCGCTGACGTTGGTATGAATTTCTCAAGGTTTAGATATAACTTTGGGACTATCATAAAAGATTTATACGGCCGCTTTGCATAATAACCTAAAACAGGAGTTGGGAATGCGCGATGTTTTGGTTACCAAAGCGACAGGAACGACCGGGCGTTATGTGGTCGAACGCCTCGCGGAGCGCGGAGCGTCGGTCAAGGCCGCATCAAGAAACCCTTCATTGGTCACGCAGGGCAACGTCGTGCCAATATTGTTCGATTGGGAGAACCGATCGACTTGGGATGCTGCACTGGACGGCACTGATGCCGTCTATCTCGTCAAACCAGAGTCGCCCGAGGTAACGCAAATCATCTTCGATTTCGTCGAGTTGGCTAAGAGTTTCGGCGTCATCAAGATCGTACTTCTCTCGGAAATAGCGGCGGAAACACGCACGGACGATGCCGATGAATTAAAAGTTGAGAGAGTGGTCGAACAGAGCGGTTTAACCTACACCATATTGCGTCCAAACTGGTTCATGCAAGACCTCGTCGATGAGCGCTTTTTTGGAGATCTGATCCGTCGAGACGGGGTCATCGTGATGACGACCGGGGGCGCCGCAACGGCCTGGATCGACGCGAGGGATATAGCTGCCGTGGCCGTCGAGGTTCTGCTTGGTGCGGATTATGACAAGCAAGCGCTCACGCTTACCGGCCCTGATGCATTCACCCTCGCGCAACTCACGGATCGCATAGCGGCTGTGACCGGGACGGTCATCCAGCCTGTCGAGGAGACGACCCAGGCGGCAGAAGAGCGGCTTCGGAAATCAGGTGCATCCGAAGGTTTCATTGAGTATTTCTCAAATATCGGACGCAGCATAATGAAGGGAGATACCGCTTCGGTCGCCGATCAAGTTGCGCTTATAACAGGACGCGAGCCCCGCACTCTTGACGCTTTCCTGACTGAGCACGCGCCTTTGCTGCAGCGCGTTGCCGGACAATGACCATGCAGGATCCGGTCGAAACTCGGCTTTCGCGTGACAACGAGGCCTTGCTCAGGAAGCAGGTTGATGCTTGGGCGCGAAATGATCTGGATGAGCTCTTGACGCTCTACAATGAAGAGATGGAATATATAGACATTCCGTTTATCGATCGCCCTGTCCGTGGAAAGAAAGATTTTCGTGAATATCTAGAAATGTATAACGCGCAGTTCGTGCCCGGCACCGTTCAAGTCGAATATGTGAATATAATAGCTAACAGTACCTCGGCTGTAGGTGAATTATCGGTTAAGGCGCGATATATTGGTGATGGCGCGCCGGAGGGGGGTGTCGATATCTCGTGGCCGGTGGTTCTGATCGATACTTTCGTCAATGGTAAGGTAAGCACTGAACACGCTCACTTCGACTCACAAGCTTTTGCAAGAGCCGTAAAATTAGCGGCACCATGATTGCAGCATGACGTCATCTGGAAGCATCTGCTGAGGCGATAGAGTTGTGATGCTGCTGGAGCCGCCGAGTGGAGAGTTTCTCTGCTATATCGATGTTATCGAAAGCAGTATAATGTTGATTGTCTGCTTCGGCAGACGAAATTTCGCCGATGGACTCCAGCTGCGGACCATGGTTGAATCAGTCCCTCCATTCAAGCGTGTTCGCCATATCCAGCGCAAAACTGGCTCTTACTCTTGCGGTGGATGTTTTAGAGCTTAAGCAGCCAATCAAAGCCGTAGGAGCGGGGGGCGCCCGGCATAGCCGAACTGCCGCGCGGGCCATCGCTCTGAATCTGAGCGACATAATATTTTTCCTTCGTCAGGTTCTTGGCCCACAAACGGATCGCGAAGCGCTGGCCTTCCCCGGGGAAAGTGTACTTCATTTGAGCGTCGACTATCGAATAGGATGGCTGACGAAGCTCATTGTCAGCGTCCCATGCAAAACCGTCATTAAATGCCCAGCTGGCATCAAAATTGAAAGTCCCATGTTCTGTTTCCAGATTATAGTTCGCACCCAGGCTGAATGTCCATTTGGGAACTCGCACCATGTCATTGCCCGAAGCATCAAATGGTTGGTATCCATATTGATACCCGCCCACAGGACCGGTTGCGGGATTGTTATTGGTATTGATGACCGGCGTCTGCGCGTTTGGGAAATCCCTATATTTCGAGTTCAGGTAGCCGCCGCTGAACCGCAGGACCAAGCCATCGGTAACAGCCGCCTGGCCTTCCAGCTCAGCGCCATAAATCCGAGCTGAGGGCGCATTGATGATGGTGACAGTAGGACCGTCAAACTGTTGAAACTGTGCATTCTTGAAATCATAGTAGAATATCGCACCGTTGAGCCGAAGCCGCTTTTCCAAGAGCTCCGATTTGAAGCCCACTTCGCTAGCGTCGAGGACCTCAGGCTTTGCGGCAGTAGGCAGGAATGGAAGGGTGTTGTACAGGCCAGACTTGTATCCGCGGCTTTGCGAGGCGTAGATCATGACATCGTCATTGATCTTATGATCCAGCGATGCCTTGTAGGTGACCTTGGTAAATTTCTCCTGTCCCATCACGGTAGCGCCGGGAACCGGCATTGTACCTGCAAGATGGGGTTCCCGTACCGTTTTCGCCAAAAGTAGCGGTAAGAATAGTTGTGATAAATCAGCATGTTGCCGACACGCCGCATTGCCGCTCCGCGTAATATCAATGGGTTGTGTGGCATTCAGGTTTTCAAAGACTCTCCGCAAGAATTCCCATAGCCTTGTCTGTCGGCAAAGGAGAGCTGCCGATGGAAAGCTGGCGAGAGCAATATCTGGGCGTTGACGCGTTGCCCACTTCACTGACCCATGCGCAGATCGAGTACTTTTTCCAGCCGGCCGAGCATATGCTCCCATATGTCTCTTCGCGTCGGCGGCCTTTGACCAGCTTAGGGCTGCTCCTGCACATCGGATTCCTGCGTATGACCGGACGTCCGTTAGCCGCGTTCGAAAGAATTCCGCCCGGAATCCTCGAGTTCGTTGCCAATCATGCCGGCATTCCAGCGCCACAGATCGCAACGTTGCGTGCAATCTATCGACGCCGGATGACGCTGTTCGCGCATCAACGCTTGGCTGCCGAAGCGATCGGCTGGCGGTCTGCGGAAGACGGTGTGCTGCGAATGCTGACGGCCTTCTTGCGACGCCAAGCCGAGACACAGATCTCGAGGCCCGATTTGATACGTCAAGCGCGTCGGTGGTTGTACGATCGTTCGTATGTCTTGCCAGGGGCACGGTTGCTTGAGCGACTTGCCGCCGCGGCGCAGGATCATGCATTGGAAGGTCTGAGATCGGAGATCGAAGCTGCAGTTGGGGCCGAACTGACAGGCAGTTGGTC
>NZ_LBIC01000017.1 GCF_001005725.1 Sphingobium chungbukense | reverse complement strand
GCCTCGAACCCATGGTGGTGCGCGTCAAAGTCTCGCGGCTTGCCAAGGAAGGCTGGGACGGCCTGCTCCATGTGATCATGTCGCTGAAGACCGGCCACAGTTCGGCCGCGACAATCATCGATCGGCACGGAAGTGCGGCAAGAGGCACGGCAACCTATGAGGCCGGGACATTGGTCGGGAAGGTCCTGCGTAGCCTTTTCCTGCTCGATTACCTGGTCAAGCCTGACTTTCGACGCGAGGTGCATCGCAATCTGTCTCAGGGAGAATCCGTGCACCAGCTGCAACGGGCGATCCTGGCGGGCAGGATCGAGGCGAAACACGGACGCAAGCACAGCGAGATTGCGGCAGTCTCAGGCGCGCTGACGCTGCTGACAAACATCGTCATGGCTTGGAATACTGCAGCGATGCAGGAGGTCGTTGATGCGCGACCGGGCCGCTACCCGCCGGAACATCTCGCGCACATAGCACCTGTCGCGTTCCGCCACATCAACATGCACGGGAAGCTGCACTTCCCGATCAGGGAGCGTGGGCACCCGTGCAAGGCTGCGACCCCATAACCTGCACAAAATCCCAAGCTACTGAATTAATGAGGAAACCTCACGGTGGTAATTTCTCAATCGTTGAATTTATCCCGTTTTCCTACCGCTACTTTTGGCGAAACCCGTACGGGAACCCCATTTCGCAGGTCTCAAAGCGGCCGCGTTATGCGTTCATGGTCCTCAATCTCATCTACAAGGCAGCTGACGCTGGCGACAGCCTCGGACCCTATGTGCGCTATGAAGGCGCGCTGCTACCCGTGCGGGATTGGCTTTGCCGGGCACTCATTCCCCTGGCGCAACGCGACGGACGCCGCCGGGCGTTGATCAATACTGCGCGCGCCGACCTGATAGCGAGTGGCAAATTGCCGGAGGATCCCGCCGCGGCAGAAGTGCTGATCGAGGAGGAAGCTCAAGCACGCATCTTGCGATCCGGGCGGACCAGCATCAGTCGCGCGGCATCCGACCTTGTGCGCGCGGGCCTGCTGCGGCGGCATTATAAGGGCTTCCGGATCGATCATGCGAACCGCGGCGCCCAGCGCGAGGCTGTTTATACGATCACAGCGGAGGCAAAACGCGCGTTGGGACGGGTGCACTAGCTATGCCGCGGGAGATTGCTCACTCGTCAGGGGGCAGATAATCTGGCCAGAAGCCTGAGTCTGGATCAGCGGCCTCGCTATAGCGCGCTTCGGCATCCAGCACTTTGTCGGGCTGAGGGGATGGGAGGTTCGGAACCCCGCCATCAAGGCGCACGCGGATTATCGCTCCATCGCTTGTGGCAGCCTGGAAAATGCCCCTTACATCCAGTCCCTGCCGGATTTTGGCCCCGATCCATCCGCAGCGCTCGGCGGACAGATAACCGAGCTGTATGCCGCGGACGGAGAATACCGCAACGGCTGAAGGATCTGCCTTGTTGCTGGGCTCAAGGATCAGCGTAATGGGATCGCCAGGATTGAGCATGCGGATCTCGAACTGACGGTTGGATTCATCCGCGTTGGGGTGGAGAGCGCCTACAACAGCGAGACTCAGTTCTTGAGGCATTGGTAGTCGTTGAACTGCAGTTGTATACGGGCCGTGCGGATCCGTTGTTGCCCAGCTCCGCGCGAGGACGGAGCTGGGCTGACACTTGCCTCTAGCGCGCGGCGGGTGCTGCGTCCGCCGACGTTGTGGCGGATGCTGCATTTGCAGTAGCTGTCGCCGACTTGGCTGCCTTGGGCTTTACCGCCGGTTTCGATGCTGTCTTCGGCTTTGTCACCTCTGCTTTAGGCTCGGCAGTCTTTGCCGGCTTTGCCTTGGGAGCGCCGCTGCGCTCCGCATCAGCTTTCGCTGGCTTGAGTGCAGCGGGCTTCTCGTCCTTGGCCGAGGCGATCGACAGGCGCTTGCGCGGTTGTGCCTTGACCTCCGCTTTGCCGGTCTTGGGGCTCATCTCCACCTTTGGAGTGGAAGCGGCTTCTGCCTTGATCGCGGCAGACTTTTTGGCTGCCTTCGGCACAGCGGCGTTAACAGGAGTTGGAGCAGCGATGGCTTTGGCGGCAGGTGCTGGACGGGCGGGGGAGGGGGCTGTGGCAGTCGGGGCCGCAGCAGCTGTCTTCCTGCCGAGACCCAGTCGCTCGGCGACCGCACGACGCGCATCGGAATAATTTGGTGCAACCAGGGGATAGGATTTGGGCAGCTTGTAGCGCTCGCGATATTGCTCAGGCGTCAGGCCATTGGTTGCAAGATGCCGCTTTAGCGTCTTGTAGGGCTTACCATCAATCAGGCTGATGATGTGATCAGGCGATGCAACGCTCTTGCGAACCGACACGGCCGGAACATGGTCCTGCGCAACGTCTGGAGCAGGCGCAGCAAGGTCCTGCGTCAACGCGGCGCGCGTGGTCTTGATCAGCTCAGCGAGGCTCTCGCTTGGAACCGAATTTTTAGAAACGAAGGCGCTCAGCAGTTGAACGGTAAGCGCAGTGACGTCGGTGTTGTTCTCGTCAGCCATGAGGATTGACCCGCCTGTTGTGGTGATGGCGCTCTTCTGCACGCCGAACACAAGAAAGTAAATGTCATCATATGTGGGACATGCCGAAGGCTTGTCGCACTCGATAGGGAGGGGCATTCAACCTGAAGTGTGCTTCCCGGTAACGGGTTGGATCGGGAACGGCCGATATCTCGTCTGACAACTTCTCAATGTTCAGCTCTCATCCCCATGCCAAGAAGGGTAGTGAATACTGAATATCGCGAACCACGCACTCCAGGCAGATGCTGTCAGTTATGCGCGGCTCGATATTTTGTCAGTCACATGCGACCACAAACAGCGATATCAAATTGTCGTGGCACTCTTGAACCAGGGAGAAAGTCCTTGGACGCAGATCTGTCACGGATTTACGCAGGTGGTCCCGCAGCACAGCCGTTCACAGCCCGTTCAGAGGCGGTCAAATACCGAGCCCATTCTCGGCGAGAATAGCCGTTCATAGGTCTTCAAAAGATGCGTGTCTGTCATGGCCGCAACATAATCGCAGATCACCCTAAGGTCGCCGCCCGCTTTCTCGAACTTTGCAAGTTCTTCGCGTGGAAGCAGGCGGGTAGGATCCGCCTCCATCGCCTCGAAGACGGCGACCACCATGGTCTGGCCCTTGAACTCGAGATGCTGGACAGCCGGCGACGCGATGACCTCCCGCACGACGAAGTTTTGGAGATGATCGAGTAGCTCGCGTTGGGGTGATGCCACGCGCACGCTCCAATGCAGGAGCGGTTCGGCAAACTGCGGCCGTTCGACAAACTCGACTGCTGTGAGGAAATGATGGACCAGGCGGCCAATGAACCGCTTGCGCGAAGCGGGCCCGCTGAACAGACCATCGACAAGCTGGCTGAAGACATCGTTTGCGCTCTCGCCCGGATACTTGGCCTTTAACGCATCGAGAAACGAAGCGCACTTGTCCTGCAGTGCGGCGGCAAAGGCGTCCTTCGTGACGAGATCGAGCGCGATCGCATCCTCAAGATCATGCACGCCATAGGCGATGTCGTCGGCCGCATCCATGATCGAACAATCGAGCGCCTTGTAGAGCGGCTTGCCGTGTTTGCCGTCCTGCGGCGCGAAAGTCTGAAAGACGCCCCGGTCCGCGACGGAAAGTGGGTCCAGGATCCAGTCAACAACATCCTGCTCGCTGTCGAGATAACATTTAGGCGGCTTGCTGAGGCGCCCGTCCAGGATCTTGATGGTCGTTGGGCCGCTGAGCAGCGCGGGGACGAGCTCTGGATGGGCAACGCGGCTGTAAGCGACAGGGTATTTCAGCACCCCCAACATGGTTCGGCGCGAGAGGTTGGCGCCCGCTTGGGCGGAGAAGTTTTCGAGACGGGCGAGGATCCGCAGCGTCTGACCATTGCCTTCGAAACCACCCTTCTGCCGCATGCAGTAATTGAGCGCTATTTCGCCGCCATGACCGAAGGGCGGGTGGCCAAAGTCATGCGTGCAGCCGATCGAATGGATTGTGCCGCGATCAGGCAGTAGCGCGGTTGCCGGATGAGAGGGGTAGGACTTTTCAAGTTGGCGAGCGATGCCGCCCGCGATCTGCGCGACCTCGAGCGAGTGCGTGAGGCGCGTACGATAAAAGTCGCTATCACCCAGGTTGAGGATCTGGGTCTTGCCCTGCAGCCGCCGGAACGAGGCGGAATGGATCACACGCGCACAATCGACGCCGCCATCATCGCGCGCATCTTCACTCTGCGGCGCCCAACCTCCGCGGCCTGTCGACCACGAACGAGGCTTCATCACGAGCTCAGCGGATCACGCGGACCGTGACCCCCGCTGCGTCAGCAACGGTGCGCCATTGTTTATCCGCCGTCACCGCCGGCAAACCGTCGCGCTGCGCAAGGGCGAGGCAGAAACGGTCCCCGAGCGACAAGCCGGCCTTTGAGGTCACTGCGCGCAGGTGACCAGCGATCGTGGCGAGAGCCTGATCGGCCTCGATGACGGCCACGGGCAAGGGCTTCAGCATTGCGTCAATCTGCTTGGCAGGCATGCCCGCATGGTTGAAGTGGCTGATCACCTCCGCATAGTTGACGCTCGACATGCGCGCATCGGCAAGCGCTTCTGCGACCATGCTCGCGCCGGTCTCATCTCGAAGAAGCGCCAGGAGCGCCGAGGCATCGAGCACCACTTCGCTCATTCGCCGGATTCTTCGCGGCGACGGCTCAGGAATGCATCTACGGACGCTTCGGGATTGTCTCCGGTATATTGCTTCGCCAATGTCTGCGCGTGCGTGATTGATTGCGTGACGGTGCGCAGGACGACGCCGTCTTCAGTTTCCTCGACCAGCAAGGCGCCGCCACGAGTAAGGCCGAGCCTCCTGCGAATATCGGCCGGCAGGCTCATTCGGCCGTTAGGCGTTATCTTGACTTGTACCGTCATAGCGCTGCTCCTGGCTTACCTCCCCCAAAACGAGGGAAAAGACACGATGGCGCAATAATGGCACGAAATAAAGAATGTGTCACGTTGGTGGGTTTGTGCCTTCCTCGATGAAATCCTCAATGGCGGCTGGCGGCCACTTGAGATTGACAAGCATGGGCTTGTTTGTCGGATAAGGGGGCACCTCTAACATGCCTCCGTTATCCCACAAATTCAGCAGCTGGCTGGTTGTGGGATAATGCTCGCTAAAGGGAGGAAATGTGAGGCATAGTGCGTGACCTCTTCTCTCACAGCCTGTCTTGTAAGCGATGCTCAAACGAGCTATATAAATGCTCGAAGGAGCATCGCTATGGCTGAGCTGGAGATCGAGCGTCGAAAGCCTTCGGGGCAGGGCGCGCCACCGTTCGCGTATAAAGCGTTGTATCGCGCCTCGCCGGTGGATCGGATCGGGTTCATCAAACGGGGGGTTGCCGCACGCGACCTAAAGCGGTTCATTGCTGCGATGCATGTGGACCAGAAGGTGATGTTCGACGCGCTGAACCTTAAGACAGCCACGGTCAACAAGAAGGCGGCCAGCAATCAGGCGTTGTCTGTCGAAGACAGTGAACGGGTTCTGGGCTTGGCCAAGCTGGTTGGTCAGCTTGAGGACATGGTGGAGGAATCGGGAGACGCAGGCGGCTTCAGCGCGCCCGAATGGCTCTCGTCCTGGCTTCGGCAGCCGCTCCCCGCTCTGGGCGGGGTAAATCCCATTGACCTGCTCGACACGATGGAAGGCCAGGCGCTGGTGTCGCGCACCTTGGCGCAGATCCAGAGCGGCGCCTTTGCGTGACAACGACCTTCTGGCGCATCGCAACGGATACAAAGACCTATGAAGCCGACGACATGTTGGGAACCGGTGCCAAGATAACGGGGGGGCGCTGGAACGATATTGGGATTGCTCTTTCTTACGCGGCCGCCAGTCGGGCGCTAGCCTGCCTCGAGACCGTGGTACATCTCAACTCGGGCGGGCTTCCACTCAATCGCTATCTCGTCGGGATCATTGTACCTGACGATCTGCTGAGCGCCGCGGAGGTTGCCACCACCGACGATCTCGCAGTTGGATGGGATGCCGAGCCGGCAGGTCGTGTAAGCATTTCCTTCGGATCGGAATGGGCGGCATCCATGCGCAGCGCACTCATGCTCGTTCCCTCTGTCATCGTGCCAGAGGAGAATAATCTGCTGATTAATCCAGGGCACCCGGACGCAGCGCGGATTAGCGCCCGCAAGGTTCGAAGATGGACCTACGACCCAAGGCTGGTCGGCCGTAGGTAGCCAGGCGTAGGCAGCAGTGGAAGGTAACGCTCGAGCTAAGTCGCTGAAAATGTGGCAAAACGAATGATAATATACATTATGTTAAATCAATGCGCTGGCGGCACGAATCTTGCATAAGTGTCTGCGCCGGGTTCTTCGCCCAGGAGCCGAAGTAATGATCGGATTTGACCCCAAGGAAATAGCCCGTGCAGGCTTGGCGCACCGCGCCTTCGACGTCGCCTAGGCCATATACCGCATCTGCCGCTACCCATGAAAAGGGTACATCCGCCGCCAGCGCACGCCTTATCATCTCGACCCAAGGCGGGCTTGGCGGCAAAGGACACAGTCTCTGGAACATGGGTGGCGGCAAGCTTTGTCCGATCACCAGTCCAGCTCTTGGGCAAGTAGAGGGCTCGATCGACAAAGGCATGACCCCGAGCCGAAACATAGGTCGCGAACACCGATCTGGCAGTTTGTTGTCTTGCCTGCCGAACCGGTATATTGGTGTGCGACACCGCAGGTGGCATCGCCCTTCTTAAGGAAGCCGGTCTCGTCGATGGCCAGAACAGCGTCATCTGGGGCAAGGTTCTCTACGACATAGTCACGCACGATGTCTTGAAGACCGTCTGCGTCCCAGCGCCCGCGACCCAGAATGGCCTG
>NZ_LBIC01000016.1 GCF_001005725.1 Sphingobium chungbukense | reverse complement strand
AAAAACCTCTGGTGCATAGCGGCCTGAACTGATTCACTGCCATTGCGCGACAGCGGAGGCGGTAATGGCGGGACAGCCGGGTTTCTTTGATCTTTCGAACCAGTACGAGGCGCTGAGTGCAGCGGGCGATCCGCTGGAGCGGTTGGCGGCCGTCGTTGACTTCGAGGTTTTCCGTTGACCGCTGGTCGCCGCCCTGCGACGCGCCCCGCGCGCCAAGGGCGGACGTCTGCCGTTCGACCCTGTGCTGATGTTCAAGATCCTGGTTCTGCAGGCACTGTACTCGTTGTCAGACGAGGCAACCGAGTTTCAGATCAAGGATCGGCTGTCGTTTCAGCGGTTCCTGGGCCTTGGGCTCGACGGCACGGTGCCGGATGCGACGACGGTATGGCTGTTCCGCGAGCGCCTCGTGAAGGCCAGGGCGATCGACCGGCTGTTCGCCCGCTTCGATGCCGCGCTGACCGATCGGGGTTATCTGGCCATGGGCGGCCAAATCATCGATGCCACGGTCGTGCCGGCGCCGAAACAACGGAATACCGAAGTGGAGAAGATGGCGATCAAGGAGGGGTGCGTTCCCGAGGCCTGTCAAGTAAAACCCGCCAAGCTCCGCCAGAAGGATCGCGACGCGCGCTGGAGCGTCAAGTACACCAAGGCCAAGGTGAAGGAAGGCGCCGATCCCAAGGCGTTCAAGCCGGTCGACCTCGCTATCCCGATGTTCGGCTACAAGAACCACATCGGCATCGACAGGACCCATGGTCTGATCCGTACCTGGGACGCCAGCGCCGCCAATGCTCACGATGGTGCACGACTGCCCGATGTGGTCAGCAAGGACAACACCGGCTCGGGGGTCTGGGCGGACACGGCCTACCGGTCGAAGAAGAACGAGGCGTTCCTCGCCAAGGGGATGTTCACCAGCCACATCCACCAGAAGAAGCTGCCGCGCCGGCCGATGCCCGAACGCATCGCCAGGGCCAATGCAAAACGATCCGCCGTGCGTTCGGCGGTCGAGCACTTGTTCGCCGGGCAGAAGCACCGCATGGGGCTGGTCGTGCGGACCATCGGCATCGCCCGCGCCCGCATCAAGATCGGGATGGCCAACCTGGCCTATAACTTCCAGCGTCTTGCCTGGCTTGAGGGGCGTCCTGCGCCCGCATGACGCAAAAACCGGCCCCTGCAGCCGGTTCCGACACGGAAATCAGCGGATCAGCACCCAAAAACCGGGGCTCACCGTCAATTTGCGCGCCTTCACGTCGCCATCATGCCGAAATCAGACGGTTCTT
>NZ_LBIC01000015.1 GCF_001005725.1 Sphingobium chungbukense | reverse complement strand
AGTCGTAGAAGCTATTACCACCCTTTGATTCCCTAGTTCAGATGCCTGCACGTATGCCGAACGATCACCATGGGACGCTCGCATCACGATCTAACGGTGATGAAAAGCCATCGTGCTTGCCTATAGAAGGCAAGGAACGCGAGTCACACCCCGGAGCGCAGGGCACGGCGCGCTTCCTCAGTGATGGCGTACATGACCTGACGCTGCGCGCCGCGATTGTGATGATCGACCCGATATCCTTGATATCGCCTTTGGACTAATCCGGCTCGAACCAGTTCTGAGACGGCGCGACTGACGTTAGTTCGACCGGAAATCCGGATGCGCTCGCGTACCAGATCGTCGATCAAGGCGCCTGCTGCCGCGCTATCTTCTGGTAGCGCATTATCGTCCTCCAGCGCGCGTCGAACCTTTTCGGCGATCGCGAGCCGGCGGGGATCGCGCTGGGCGACCGGGGTCAGAGCGTCAGATAACCAGTCTCGAACCGGAATCCGCGTCTCGCCCGCTCGGACGAACGGACCGGCCGAGCCAGTTTTCGCACTCAATTGCGCGATCAGATTCAGCACCATGAAGCTGTACCGGGGGCGCTCGCAAAAGTCGGCCAGTCGCTCGAGGATACCAGGCACGTCGAGCACCGGTTGTTCCGAAACGCTGGCCGGTTCCGAGGTCGCCTCTGTGGCAAAAAGATCAGGCTGAAACATCAGAACATTTGAAGCACAATAAGAACGGAATGTGAATCCGTTATCGACCGGCTAAGGCGGTTGGACCAGTCGTGGCACTTCACCGAAGCGCAGCGGCTATTAGAGCGTGAGGTCACTAACTCGCTAGATCCTCGCTACCCACAGAACTGAGGACCGTGGCACTTTACCGACGGGTGAAGTGCCGCGGTTGGCATGCGATGTCCTCCGCAAAATACGGGCCGTTTGCGGGAGGGAGCGAAATCCTACGCTAAGGATTTTGGCCAGCGATATTCGCCGGTGAGGTTGATTTGCTCCCAAACCAGCGGTGAGAAATGGGCGAGGAGATCGGGTGGGACGGTAGCGCCATTAGCGGATCGACCGGTGACGACATCGCTGAGCTTAATCTTATTCCAGAAGATGATGATGGCGGCGAGGAAGTTCATGCCGGCGATGTGATAATGCTGACCTTCACCCGATCGGTCCCGGATTTCACCGCGCCGATGGAAGCTGATGGCGCGCTTCAGCGCATGATGGGCTTCACCTTTTTTGAGGCCGATCTGGGCCTCGCGCTGCAAACCGGCGTCTAGAGTCCAGTCGATCATGAACAGCGCCCGTTCGACAAGACCGACTTCCCAAAGGGCAAGGGCCAGCTCATTTTGACGAGGATATGAAGCCAGCTTCCGCAGAATCTGGCTGGGGGCGACAATGTCGGCGGCGATCGTGGCCATGACCCGCAGGATGTCGGGCCAGTTCCGCTCGATGAGGGGCTCATTGATCTTCCCGCCTACCAGACCCCGCACATTGGCCGGCGTCGCACCGGGGGTAAAGGCATAGTGTCTTTTCTGTTGCAGGTCGCGGATGCGTGGCGCGAACCTGTAGCCGAGAAGCGAGCAGGCGACGAAGACGTGATCGGTAAATTCGCCCGTATCGGCAATGTGCTGACGGACATGGCGGCCTGCGTCATTCATGAGCAGCCCGTCGAGAATATAGGGTGCCTTTGCTGACGGTCGCCGGGATGACCTGGGTAGCAAACGGCGCGTATTGATCAGAGACATGGCTGTATCCTTTCAAGCCTGGGACATTGCCGTATTTGGCGTTGACCATGTTCATCGCTTCGCCCCGCTCGGTCGCGAGGAAGAACTGTCCGTCGCTGGAGGCGGAGTGCCCCTGTCCCCAGAACGCGGCCATGGGTAGATCGGCATGTGCCTCCAAGATCAAGGCGAGCGCCCGATCATAGGCCCTGCCTTCAACATGCCAACGCGCGCTCCGCAGCAATTGGACACCTTCTGTCATTGGGTGCGGGACTGCAAGGTAGATCGACTTGGGGTTCATGCTTCTGTCCGTGATCGACGCGTGGTCGTCACATGATGCGGTCGGAAAAATCAGGGTAGCCGATCTCGAAAACGGCGTTGATCGCCAAAGCGTCCAGCGGCTTGTCCCTGACCATCGTCCCCTCGCCGGTCACCCGCAGGGGACCTCTACGTAGCTGAGTATCCGGGCATCTTTTCTCTCCTCGAAGGCTATGCCGGCTGGCCGTACCTGAAGTCGGCTTCATCGACCCACATCCGGTGCAGAATGATGCCAAGCTTGCGGGCGAGCGCGACCTTGGCGCGCTTCGCGCTGCGGCGCTTGGCGATATTCATTGCCCAGGCCTTGATCTTCGACCATTTCGCCACGCGCGTCATCAGAACGTGCGCTGCCTCGAACAGAGCGACCCTGACCGCCGGATCACCGGCACGACTGATCCCGCCGTTCCGATCTATCTCGCCCGATTGATATTTTCGCGGCGTCAGGCCGAAGCAGGGACCGACTGACTTGGACGATCGAAAGCGGGCAGGATTATCGACCGCGGCACGGTAGGTAAGCGCGACAATCGCGCCAACGCCTGGCGCGGTCATGAGCCTCCGGCATACGGCGTCGGTGCGAACGATATCCCGGACCTGCCCATCCAGGACAGCCAGCTGCGCGCGTAATACTTGGCGCACAACGAGCAAGGGTTCCATGATGGAGGCAAGCGTTGCATTGCCCGAGACTATGTCGCGGACGGCATCATCCCAACGGCCCCGCAGCAGTCGGCCGAGGCGCAGGCCGAAACCCTTCAACAACCCGCGTACGCTATTCTCGATGTCCTTCTGCCGGCGCATCAATGTCGACCGCGCGGCCAGCAACGTACGCTGCTCGCGGGCGGGAATGGTCTTGACGTGCACCGGCCTGAACCAGCCCGAGCGCAATAGCTGGGCCATACCCCGGGCGTCGTTGCGGTCCGTCTTCATGACCATCGCCGACAGCGCAGCGCGGACCTGCCGGGTCTCCATCAGAACCGGCTCAATCCCTGCGTCCTGGAGGCCGCGAAAAAGCCATTCCGAAAGCGGTCCGGCCTCGAAGCCGACCAGTTCGAGTTCAGCGCTGTAGGGGGCCAGGCAATGGGCGATCGCCTCCGGATCGCTAATCGTCACTGCTTCCAACAGAATATTGCCACCGGCGTCGATCACGCAAATCGCCGTCTTATCCATAGAAACATCAAGCGCGGCATAGGCAGTCATGGCTTTCCTCCTCGATAGGGGATGCTCAATATGGGGCGAATCGCACCCAATGACCGCATCTCG
>NZ_LBIC01000014.1 GCF_001005725.1 Sphingobium chungbukense | reverse complement strand
GCTCCTTGATCTTCATCTTGAGACCGGCCTGATCGAGGCGACGGGATTGGTAGCGCTGGGTCGATCGGTTGATCGGAAATGCGCCGCAGGCCCTCCGTTCGCTCACCTGGTAGTTCGCCCGCAGATAGCCAACGATCTCCCGAGCTCGATCAGGCCTTACATTTTTCGGCGGATGACGTCCTGCAGCATCTCTTTGTCGAGACTGAGGTTTGCCACGAGCCGCTTGAGCCGGACATTCTCCTCCTCGAGCTGCTTCAGCCGCTTCGTCTCCGACGGCATCAGTCCGCCATATTTGCTCCGCCATCGATAGTAGGTCTGAACCGATATGCCGGCTTTGCGGCACACCTCCTCGACGGTCGTACCATCCTCGGCCTGCTTGAGAATGAACGCGATCTGGTGCATGCTGTGATCCGCACGCCCCACATTCAGGACCGCGACGGAGTCCCAATGGTGCTACGCGAAATCATCGCGCGCTTTTGGTATCTGCGGCACGTCTTCGCAAATGGCGGCTATGCTGGCGACAAACTCAGGAAGGCTCTGCGGCGAATGGCGAAATGGACCATCGAAATCATCAAACGGTCAGATACCGCCAAAGGCTTCGAGGTGCTGCCCGGCCGCTGGGTGGTCGAACGGACGTTGGCATGGCTCAACCGAAACCGATGCCTAGCAGAGGACTTCGAGAAAACCATCGCTTCGGCAAAGGCTTGGGTCTTCATCCCGCCCGTTCAAATCGTCATCCGACGTATCGCAAGACTATGAAATCAATCCGCATGATGACGAACCAGGCACTTATGGTAAATCTTCATAAAAATCTGTACCGCGCGATCAGCGATTTGGTCGGCTAGAATGTTGTTTGCGTGTCGCAACTCCAGTATCAACCTTCGATTGAATCCTGAGGTGCAAAGATCAAGTAACAGCATAGCCGCGTCATCCGGATCTTCGTCGTATAAAGAATTAGCTAAAAATAAGGAAACTTGATCTCGAAAATACAAAAATGTATTAGAGTAGAAAATATTTCCTAACTTGGGAATGCGCCGATTGTTGATAATTATAATTCGCTCGATTTCGATGGTGTCATCTCGCATCAAGAAATGGCAAAATCTTTTCGAAGATAAATTCAACATACTGGTTATACTACTACATTCGGAAATATCGAGATCAAGAAAATTTCTAAATAACTGAACTTTCAATTCAATAGCGGCAACAGCAATGTCTTCCTTGTGATCAAAATATTGCCAAAGAGTGCTCTTCGACCCGCCCAATATACTAGAAATATCAGACATAGTGACATTATCGTAGCCACTCTCTAAAAATGCATTCATCGCAACGTTTACGATATTTTTGCGACGCGCACTTTTTTCAGTTCTCTCTTTGAACTGATTGATAGGACATTTTTTTGCCGCATAAATCCTACATGGCTTCGGATCATCGAAAAAAATGGTGCTCGATAATGTCAGTGACAGATTAAGGAAATTAAGGAAAATTAATCTCTTGATAAGAATATGATTATATTATACTAATTCTAGATATTATTCTTGCCGCTAAGCTTTCTCTAAGTGGCTGTCCTCGCTTAATTTTTCTCCACGTATTATAGCTTATCCCAAGCTCTTTCTGTAACATTGAATCCGTTCTTCCAGTTGAAAAGCGTATAATTTTATCCGCGATATCTTTTGGCAATTTCACCATCTTACATTGTGAACTCATATCGAAATCTTCCGAAGATTACTGCTAAAGCTATAATATAGATCGGTATTTCTCTGGAATATTTAGCTATATTGCATAACTTTTCATATCGGGTAGACAAGATATCGCGGGAGTACTGACGTATCCAATTCGGCACGGCGGGACAGAAACTTGGCCCGACCATCGCCCGAAAGCCGAACCATATCGAGATAGCGACCTGCGGCAAGAATTTGAGTGACCCCGGTATCCATCGGCGTCATGAAAACCGAAAAGTTGGACATGGCCTCTGCTGTGCTGGCATCGACCTGCCGATGGCTGACCCGCTGAACGAAATGGCGAGTGCGGTAGTCCTGAAAGGTCCCTGCCCAGATCTCTGTGACATAAGTGACGCGATCTTCCAGTCGCGCCCTACAATCGTCGAACATGAAGCCGAGTTCGAGGTTATGTTCTGTGTTCTCGGCCGCACGGCAGTAATAAGATGCCTGTTCTTCCTCGGCATAGTTAGTGAGCCAGCCTGTCATGTCTTTGCTGTCGAGCGCGTTGGCGTCCGCCAGCAGCAGGCGGTCAAGAGCGCATTCCAGTTTGGTGGGCGAAAGCATCATGCTTGTGCCCTTTCGAATCCCATCACCGAGCGGTAATATTCCCAGCGCGGAAGGTTACCGCTTTCATCGTTCTGCGAAAACTCGGACTCGAGCTTGGCAGGATCACGCACGCCTTTCTGGAAGATCGCATTGCCAGGCGTGTGGCTGCCGATGTGGATCCGGTGGAAGATCGAAGCGTCTTCCATGCTAATTAAACCGCATGGACCCAGTAAATTGGAGCTTTGCCGTAACCGGTGGCGAAGCATGTCCGCATCGTCGTTCTGGTGGGCGAAATAGGCGTAGTGGACCTCGGTCGTTTCGGCATCGATTGGGGTCGCGAAGCGCAGGTTTATGACGTCGAGATGTTTGGTTGAAACGAAAGTCGGGAACAACTGGACGATGCGTGACCCGACTGATGGATCCTGCCCTTTGAAGGCAATCAGATCCTTATCTTTTAGAACGCTGGGACCGCTCGCCACGGAGAGTGCCGACTCGAAACAGACATGGCCGCGTTTCGTGGCGGTATACTGCCGCCCTTTGCCGCCCTGCCAATTGAGCATCTTGAATGCCGCGTGGAGCAGCGGGGCATGGTAGCCGTCGTTGTCGTTGTAACCCTTCCAGTTGCTGTCATAGCGAACCTTCTGATAGCCCAGCAGTTTAAGGCGACCGTCGCCCGCCATCAGTTCGCGCAGGGTTTCTCCTGCTTCGCCGAGAAACTGGTCAAGGGGTTCTGTCTCAGCCGAGAACGTCACGAATATCAGGCCGTAGAACAGATCGAAGCGCGGCTGCCCCAAGGGGTAGTCCGCCTTGTCGAAACCGGGTACGAATTCGCGCGGGTTGGGACATCCAACAAGCTCGCCCTTGGCACTGAACAGCCAACGGTGATAGGGGCATTCGAACTCGGTTTTGTTACCCATTACCGCAGTTTCGAGCTGGTTGCTGCGATGCGAGCAGGCATTGTAAAACACGCGAACCTCGCCCCCTTCATCCCGCGAGATCAACAGCGGGATTCCTGCGAGGCGGATCGTCCGGAAATCGCCTGGGTTGGGCAACTCGCTTTCGTGCGCAACCGGATGCCATTCCGGGCCGTGAAATATCCGCTTGATCTCTTCCAAGTAGAGATCCGATCGCGTAAAGGCCGCCTTGGGAACTTCGTTATAATTCTTCGGCCAGGTCAAGGTCGCGTCAGCCATCCTCTTGCTCCCGCATTTCCAGTGATCGTTTATCTGACCGTCTTCAACGCTCTGTTTCGAGCGCTTTGCCCAGTTCGGCCCACATCCGGCCCGAATTACGCGCGCCTTCGAGATAGCTTTCGGGACATAAGTGATAGGGTGGACGGCAAGGTCCGGCGTTCATCCATCCACCGGCGGTCATCCGCGCCTTTTCCAGCGGAATGTTGTAGGTGGAGAATTCCTTGAAGCTGCCATTGGGAAACAGCGTTGCTGCCGTGGGCGCGAGCCGCCCCATGAAGGTCTTGGCCTTGCTCCAGTCGCCGGTGGCGCGGGCCTGTGCGACGAGATCGCGCAATGTCGTACTGACGAGAGGATGGCAGACCGCGCCGCTTGTCCAGAAGGCATCGACCGAATCGTCCATCCGCGCCGCGCCATAGTAATCGAAGTCGATCGGCAGCAGCTTGATCCGCCCCTTGATTGCGGCCAGATCGGGCAGCAGTGTGCCAACACCGATATACTTGGCAGTAACAACTTGGGGGATTTCGGCGACCTGACCCCAGAAATGGCGCGGGAAATCGAACTTGAATGCTTCGGGATTGGCATAGATTGCAATATTGATATCGGGCACCGCCTCAGCGACATCCTTGTAGAACTGGACCGCGACATCGACGCTCGGCGCGCACCACATCGGTACGCCCAGCATCGTCCCGGTCGCGCCGATATCGACTGCCTCGCGGGTCAGCGCGATGGTGTCGCGGGTGTTGATACAGGTTGTGCCGACAAACACCGGAACCCGGCCCGCTGCGGCATCTACGATAGTCTTCATAAAGACGAGCTTTTCGTCAAGCGTCATGGTCGCGGCCTCGCCCAGCGTTCCCATACTCAGGATGCCGTCGACTCCGGCCTCGATCAGGCCGTTGACCATGCGGGCTGCTTCGTCGACATTAACCGTATCAGTGGCGCGCCAATCGGTAGCACCTTCCTTGGCGGGCGTCGGCACGATCGCCCAGGCACCCTTTATATCAGCAGCAGTCAGCAGTTCACGCGCCACGCAACATCTCCCAAAGATTTTCAATCATTAGCCAATATGTAACGCATTGCCCACGGGCTTGGCAAGGGAGGAATGCGGATTTATGAAGCCGAATGTGACTAGGATTGCACCCTTCCGGCCGGACGGGTGCGGGTTTGGAGAAATCAGAGATGACAGACGCAAACGTAAGATTTGCAGGCAAGATCGCGATTGTCACGGGAGCAGCCCAGGGCATCGGCTTTGCTACGGCCCAGCGCCTAGGGCGAGAAGGCGCCACAGTCGTCGTTGCCGATCGTGCAGAACAGGCGACACTGGATGCGGTTGCGCGACTTATGGCCGAATCTGTCGACGCTCACCCCGCCATCCACGACCTCGAGCAACAGGCTGGAGCCGCTGCCCTGTACAACGCTGTAAGCGATAAATTCGGGCGGATCGACGTGGCCGTCCATAATGTCGGTGGCACGATCTGGGCCAAGCCTTATTGGGAATACACCACCGAAGAAATCGTCGCCGAAATTAATCGCTCGTTGTGGCCGACGCTGTGGTGTTGCCATGCAGTGCTGCCCCACATGCGCGCGGCGGGTCGCGGCGCGATCGTCAACATCGGCTCGGTGGCAACGCGCGGGGTCAATCGCGTGCCCTACGCGGCTGCGAAAGGTGGCGTGGCGGCGCTGACCGCTGCGTTGTCGCTGGAACTGGAGGATTGTGGCATCAGGGTAAATTGCGTGGCTCCTGGCGGGGTCAACGTGACCCGTGTCACCCCGCGTAATACCGCTCCGCATTCCGACGCGGACCGCAAGGGCTTTGGCGAGGTGATGGAGCAGACCTTGCGCGATACCCCGCTGGGTCGCTTCGGCGAGCCCGAGGAACTGGCCGCCGCGATCTGCTTTCTAGCCGCCGACGAGGCGTCCTACATCACCGGCCAAACCCTCTACGTCGCAGGTGGCGGGATCGGCTGATCCCGCCCGCCTTACGAGCCTAACCAGCCTGCTTGAGGATATCGCGGAGCGACACATCGGCATCGGCCAGCTGCGCGGCCTGGGCATTGGCTCGGCGCTCGATCAGCCGTTTGCCGATGCCCATGTCTGGGGCGCGGTTGACAGTCAGGATGCCCTCGATCATCTCGCCTGACTGGAAGAATGCGGTAAACTGGTTGCTTGCCATGTCTCCACGCAGGGTTACCTCGGCTTGCACCGGGATATGGCCGCAGAACTGGATATTGAGATCGAACTGGTCGCTCCAGTACCACACCGGCTTGCAGTAATCGACGCCCTGCCCGAGCACGGCGAGCGCCGCGGCCTGAGCCTGATCGGCAGCATTCTGGTAGGTTTCCTGGCGGATATGGCCGCCGAAGAAGCTCTCCTGTTCGGCCACGTCGCCGGCGGCAAAGACATTCTCATTGCTGGAGCGGCACCGCCGATCGACGATGATGCCGTTATTGGTGACGATGCCTGCGTCCCGGGCTAGGCTGATTTCCGGCACTATCCCGACCCCGACTACCACGGCATCGCAATCCACCAGTGATCCGTCATCGAGTTCGACCTGCGTCACCCGCCCGTCAAGCACCTTCATCGCGTTCACGCCGCGTCCGAAGCGGGTGTCGACGCCGCGCTGGCGATGTTCCTCGCCCAGCCATTGCCCGAACTGCGGCCCGAGCGCGCGAATCATAGGCGCGGCAAGCGGTTCGATCGCGGTCACTCGGCACCCCAGCTTGACCGCGCTGGCCGCGACTTCAGCCCCGATCACACCCATGCCGATGATGACGATCCGGGCGCCGTCCCTGAGGTCCGTCGCCATCCGGGTGGCATCGTCCCGGGTGCGCAGGTAATGCACGTTGGCGGCGTCGGCACCCTCCATGTTGAGCTTGCGGGCGGAACCACCGGTGGTCAGCAGGATGCGGTCGGCTTGGACCAGGTCTCCGCCCGTCAGGCGCACAGCGCTCGCCGCCAGGTCGAGCGCTTCGGCACGCGTGCCAAGCCGCATTTCGATGCGGTTGGCGGCGTACCAGGCCTCGTCATGAAGGAAGAAATTGTCCGGTACATTGGCCGGATCCCACAACACCTCCTTGGACAGGGGCGGGCGCTCGTAGGGCCGCCACGGTTCTTCGCCGATAAGGGTGATCCGGCCATCGAAGCCAGCCTGGCGCAAGGACTCCACCGCGCGGCCACCCGCAAGATTTGCTCCGACCACGGCTACCGATTTCATGCGATTCTCCCAACTTTGCGTGCTTTCCCGGTCTTATTGCCGGAAGGCGCACCTCCCTATAGACCTTCTTTGCACAATATGCAATGCGTTGCGAGAGTTAACGCGCGCTAGGCGGATTCCTGGATTTCCATTTTTTCAAGACGCAAGGCGAGCTGCCGACGGGTAAAGCCTAAGGTGCGCGCCGCGCGAGCAACGTTGCCCCCACTTGCATCAAGGGCCTCGCGGATCACCAGCCCTTCCATTTCCAGCAGGCTTCCGCCCTCATCGACGATCAGATCCAGCATCTGGCGCACCAAGTTGGCGCGACTACCAACATTGTCAACGGCGCTGATCCTGCCATCGTTGGTCATGCACATCGCCGGCTTCAATTCGAGGCCGTCGGTTTCCAAGAACAGGTGTCTGACGTCGATCGCTCGTCCGTCGTCCGCCAACAGCACGGCGCGTTCCACCATTCGCTCAAGTTCGCGCACATTGCCCGGGAAATCGTAAGCCAACAGCGCGTTAATCGCCCGCGGAGTGAAGCCCGATACTGTTCGGCCATGGCGCAGGGCATAACGCAGACGGAAGTGTTCCAGCAGCACCGGAATGTCCTCGCGGCGCTGGCGCAGCGGCGGCACCCGGACCGGTAAAGTCGATATCCGGTAGAACAAGTCGGCACGAAACGTGCCTTCCCGCACCGCCTCGTTAAGTTCCACATTCGATGCTGCGATCAATCGGACATCCACCTTGATCGTCCGCGTATCGCCGACCCGCTCGAACTCACCTTCCTGGACAGCGCGCAGAATCTTCGATTGTGCAAGTGGCGACAGTGTCGATATCTCGTCCAGGAACAGCGTGCCGCCATTGGCCAGCTCGAACCGACCGGGCCGGGCGGCAACCGCGCCAGTATAGGCCCCCTTGGCCACGCCGAACAGCTCCGATTCGATCAGCCCCTCAGGGATCGCCGCGCAGTTGAGCGCGATGAACGGCTCCGCCTCGCGCGTGCTCAGCCGATGAGCGAGCTTGGCCAGCACTTCCTTGCCGACCCCGGTCTCGCCCATTAACAGCAGCGTCGCATTGCTCGCTGCGGTGCGTTCGATCATGGTCTTGGCTGAGAGGAACGCTGCCGATATCCCAATCACCGTTTGGCCCGCATCATGCCACGTTTCGGACAGGACCAGCGGCGTCGCGGCCAATTCGAGGTCGTCCAACTGATCCCATTCGGGTTTTGGTTTGGCGTGAAGTACGCAGGCAGCATCGCCTCGCCCCGCACATTCCACTTCGCGCGTGATGATCGGTTGTCCCGCGAAGGTTGTGGCAAAGCCGCTTGCAAAGCCGGTCTGCATCCAGCACACCGGATCGGTGCTGTGCCCCATCGCGTTGAGATGGATCGCCGCCTCCATCGAATCGTGGACCGTGAACCGGCCTTCGAAATGCCCCGCGAGGGATCGTTTTCAAGAGTTTCGATCTGGGTCCAGCCGAACCCGGTCAAGGCGTGTGCCTGCGGTCCGACCGCGAATGCTTCGAGATAATCACCATCCGGGCGCAATTTCTTCGCGCCGATCGCGCACCGTGCGCCTTCGGCAAAACCGACACCCCAGAAGAACCGGCTGGCCGCTTCTAGCCCCAATTCGGCCACCAGGCGGCTGCGCCAGCTGGCCAGGGCCGCTTGGCTGAGCAGTACGCAGCGTTCACCGTCATGCCAGATCCGGCCCATTTCCGGTGAGAACAGCAGCTTGCTGGCAAGGTCGGCGTATCCTGGGAGCGTCTCCATCCGGTCAGCTTATCAGATTCGTAACTTCCGGCCCAGACTTAAGCCTCGACATTTACATATACGTCGATCTGCACGGTGCCTCGCCGTGGGATTGACCAACCGGACTGCGGTAAATCGGCCCGAAAACGATATTGGCACGATTCGTGCTTATAACTGTCCCGACAAGAAAAATCGATGGCGGCTTTAGCCATGCTGTTGGGAGAGGATCAAATGAACGACAACATTGCCGATCTGGTTGATTCACGCACCGGGCGCCAATCGCGCTCGATCTACGCGAGCGAAGACATCTATCGGCAGGAACTTGAGCGGATCTTCGGGCGCTGCTGGCTGTTCCTGGTCCACACCAGCCAGATTCCGAAGCCGGGCGACTATTTCCGCACCTTCATGGGCGAAGACGATGTGATCGTGATCCGCCAGAAGGACGGGTCGATCAAGGCGTTCCTTAACAGCTGCACCCACCGCGGGAACCGGATCTGCCGCGCCGATCGCGGCAATGCGCGCGCCTTCACCTGCAACTATCACGGCTGGTCTTTTTCCCCGGACGGCGCGCTCGCCGGGGTGCCGCTGGAAAGCGAGGCCTATTTCGGCGAACTCGACCGCACCAAGTTCGGCCTGATCCCGGTGACGAAAGTGGCCGAGTACAAGGGCCTGGTGTTCGGCTGCTGGGATGCCAATTCGCCCAGCCTCGATGACTATCTGGGCGATGCCAAGTTTTTCCTCGATGTCTGGCTGGATGCCATGCCGGGCGGATCGGCACTGCTCGGCGAGACGCAGAAGATGGTGCTGGGCACCAACTGGAAGCTGCCAGTCGAGAACGTCTGCGGCGATGGCTATCACCTGGGCTGGGCACATGCCGGCGCGATGGCAGCAGTCCAGTCGATGGACCTCACCGGGCTCAGCGTCGGCAATTCCGGGGTCGATCTCGATGGCGGGCTGTCGGTCGCCGGCATGAACGGGCACATGGTCTTGAGCGCGCTCGACGGCGTTTCCGGCTACGCCTTCTATCCTGATCCCAAGCCGATCCTCGAATACCTAGAGGCCAACCGCCAGACGGTGATCGACCGTCTGGGCGAAGTGCGCGGCAGGCAGGTGTGGGGTGCGCAGGTCAACATAACCATTTTCCCCAACCTGCAACTGCTGCCCGGGCTCAACTGGTTCCGGGTCTATCATCCAAAGGGTCCCACCCAGATCGAACAGTGGACCTGGGCCATGGCCGAAAACGACATGCCCGAGGCGGTGAAAGCGCAGATTCTCGAAAACCAGTGCCTGACCTTCGGCTTGGCGGGCCTTTTCGACAACGACGATGGCGACAATCTGACCGCCTGCACCGAACAGTCGCGCGGCTGGCGCACGGCGCAGATGGATGTCTACACCAACATGGCGCTGGGCCGCTCGGGCAAGCGCGAGGGCTTCCCCGGCGATATCGCCTCCGGCTTGGTAAGCGAACACAACCAGCGCTATTTCTACCGCCGCTGGCAAGAGCACATGATGGCGGAAACCTGGGCCGAAGTGCCCACGTACAACATTAACTCGCTGACCGACGAGGAGGCCGAGCATGCTTGACCGACCGCTTGCCCCTCCCCCGGTGGAGGTGATCGTTGCAGTTACCCAGGCACTCCACCGCGAAGCCCGGCTGCTCGACAACGAAGATCTCGACGGCTGGCTGGCCATGCTTGGCAAAGACGTCAGCTATCGCCTGGAACTGAAGAGCCGAAGGTTCCGCGCTGACCGTTCGCCGCCTTTTCCACTTGGCCCAGGGGTAATCTTCAACGAGGATCTGGGTAGGCTGAAAATGCGGGTGGATCGCCTGAAATCCGGCTTCGTCTGGGCCGAAGATCCGCCCAACTACATCCGCCGCGCTGTCTCCAACGTCGAGGTGCTGGCCACCCGGGCCGATAACGAGGTGCGGGTCCATTCGGTGCTGGGGATGCACCGCAATCGGATCGATGGCACCACCCGCCTGCTCACCGCCGGACGCACTGACCTCTGGCGCAGCGAAGGCAGCGCTTGGCTGCTGGCCGCGCGCGAAATCGTGCTGGACCATTCCGTGCTGCCGGACAGCAACCTCAACGCCTTTTTCTGAACAAGCCTGACGGGAGAGAACAATCATGCGCTTCGAACGGATCGGTCGCGAACCGGATTATTCACGCTACATGGACCTCAAGGAAGGCTGGCTTGACCGCCGGATCTTTTCGGATGCGGACATCTACGAGGAGGAGCTGTACCGCATCTTCGCGCGGTCGTGGCTGTTCGTTGCCCACGAAAGCCAGATCCCAAACAGCGGGGACTTCCTGACGACCCACATGGGTGAAGACGCGGTGATCGTCGCGCGCCAGCCCGACGGTTCGATCCGGGTCATGCTCAATTCCTGCCCGCACCGCGGCAATAAGGTGTGCTTCGCCGATGCCGGGAACACCCGTCGGTTCGTCTGCAATTACCACGGCTGGGCGTTTGACACCGCCGGCGACCTCAAGGGCATGCACGAGGAATATTGCTACGACGCGGGCGATATCGACTTCAAGAACCATGGCCTCAAGAACGTCGCCAAGGTCGGCAACTACAAGGGCTTGGTGTTCGCCACCTTCAACAGCGATGCGCCGAGCCTGGAAGCCTGGCTAGGCGATTTCCGGTGGTATCTCGACATGATCCTCGACAACGAGGAAGGCGGCACCGAATTCATTGGCGGCTGCATCAAGTCGGTGATCAGCGCGAACTGGAAGTTCGGGGTCGAGAACTTCATCGGCGACGCTTATCACGCCGGCTGGACGCATGATTCGGGCACTCGGTCGATGAACAACGGCCAGCCGTTCCCGCCGATCGACATGGATAATTCCTATCACGCCAGCGTGAACGGCCACGGCTGGGAATTCGGCACCGAAGGCGTGGGCGACCTCTTCCTGCTCGGGCGCCCCAAGGTGATGGACTATTACAACAAGATCCGCCCGAAGATGGCAGAACGCCTGGGCGAGATGCGCTCGAAGATCTTCGGTTCGGTCGCCTCGGCATCGATCTTCCCCAACGTCTCGTTCCTGCCGGGCATTTCCACCTTCCGCCAGTGGCAACCCAAGGGGCCAATGCAGTTCGAATTGAAGACCTGGGTGATCGTCAACAAGAACATGCCCGACGACATCAAGGAGGAAGTGACCAAAGGCGTGATGCAGACCTTTGGCCCCGGTGGCACCTTCGAGATGGATGACGGCGAAAACTGGGAAAACTGCACCACCGTCAACCGCGGCGTCGTCACCCGGCACGAGCGCCTGCACTATCGCTGCGGGATCGGCCGCCAGATCGAACACGATACCCTGCCGGGCATCGTCTATCGCGGCCAGTACAACGACGCCAACCAGCGCGGCTTCTATCAGCGCTGGCTCGACATGATGACCCATGACGAATTCGGCAAGATGCCGGCACGGCCCGAACCGCAGCTGGGCAATGTGGGCGAAACCCGCGATCTTCCTGGCCTGTTCGCGCTCTGAGAGGAACTACAGCTATGACCGACACCGCAACCCTCGAGCGCACATGTGAAGGGACTACCGCATCGCTCGAACTGACCCACGCGCTGACCCAGACGCTGTATCGCGAAGCACGGCTGCTCGACGATGAACACTACAAGGCCTGGGCCAGCATGCTGGCGGAAGACCTGCATTACCACATGCCGGGGATCGAAACCCGCTATCGCCGCGACAAGACCGAGCAGGTGACCGACCTGACCCGGATGGCCTATTACAACGACAGCAAGCCCGAAATCCTCAAGCGGCTTTCTCGGCTCGAGACCGGAACGGCCTGGTCGGAGGATCCGGCGACGCGCTACACCCATATCATCACCAACGTCGAGGTGGAGCTTACCGAAAAGGCCGACGAGTTCCGAGTCTATTCGAACTTCTATGCTTATCGCAATCGCAACGAACGCGACGAGGATTCGCTAATCGGCAACCGTATCGATATCTGGCGTCAGGTCGGCAACAGCTTTCAACTGGTCAAACGCCGAGCGATCCTCAAGCACAATGTAATGTTGAGCAAGAACCTCAACATCTACGTTTAGTCTATCCACCTTTATAAATAGTAATGATAAAACACGAGGGAGAATGCCAAATGACAAACCGATTGATGTATTTCAGGAAAGCCGTCCTGCGCGCCAGCGCCTCGGCGATCGTAGTATCTACCGGGCTTGTGCCGATGACGGCGCATGCGCAGGATGCAGCAGCAAGCGAGCCTCAGGCCGAGGAGCAACGGGCCGGCGGTCTAGGTGAAATCATCGTGACTGCGCGCAAGCGGTCTGAGAACCTGCAGGAAACGCCGGTCGCGATCACCGCTATGAATGCCGAGATGCTCGAAGCGCGCGAAGTCAACAACGTCGCCCAGGTGGCCAAGTTCGCGCCCAACGTGAACATGTCGCCGGTTGCCAACATCTCCGGTTCCAGCGCCACGATCACCGCGTTCATCCGCGGCGTCGGTCAGACCGACTTCAACATTACCGTGGATACCGGCGTGGGCATCTATGTCGATGGCGTCTATGTCGCCCGCTCGGTCGGTGCGCTGCTCGACATGACCGACATCGCTGATGTGCAGATCCTGCGCGGGCCGCAGGGCACGTTGTTCGGCAAGAACACCATCGGCGGCGCGATCGTCGTCAATTCCGTCCAGCCGCAACACGAATTTGACCTGAAGCTCGAAGCGGCGACCGGCCGGTTCAACCGCGCCGATTTCAAGGGCATGATCAACGTGCCGCTGAGCGACAATCTCGCAATGCGCGCGGTTGCTTCCTATGAAACCCGCGACGGCTACCAGAAGCGTTTGTTCGACGGCGGCCGCCAGGGCAACAAGGACAGCTTCGGCGGACGCATTGCGTTCAAGTGGGAGCCGACCGATAAGCTGACCGTCAGCCTCAGCGGGGATATCAACATCCGCCGCGAAGAGCAGACGGCCATTTCGCTGCTCGAACTGCAGGACCAGAACGTGCCGCTGCGCTTCGTCGATATCCCGAACAGCGCGACGACACCCGGCGGCCCCAACCGCCAGATCGCTGCGCCCAGCTCGATGTATTTCTGGAACAAGATCCGCGTCACCGATGGCAGCTGTGGAGCACCTTGGGGCGGGTTTGGCGTTCCGGGTACCCTTGCGCCGACCGGCAACCCGGCCTGCGCCAGCACCCGCTGGATCACTGGCGACATCGACACCACCTGGGCTGGCGGCGTCAACCGGTCGGACTTCGATCTATGGGGCACGAACCTCACCCTCGATTACGATTTCGGCGATTTCAGCCTGAAGTCGATTTCGGCCTACCGCGACCAGAGTTCGCACATGGAATACGATTTCGACGGCACTCCGCATACGATCCTGCGGATCGCAAGCGATATCGATGTGTGGCAGGCCTCGCAGGAACTGCAGTTTACCGGAAGCCTGATGGATGGCCAGGTGAAGTTCGTTCTGGGCGGCTATTATCTCAAGGAAAAGGGCACTGACTACACCCCGATGGAATTCGGGTTTGCCCAGTTCTTTACTGGCGGCGACATCGACAACGACAGCTATGCCTCATACCTGCAGGCCACCTTCAAGGTGACCGACCGGTTCTCGATCACGCCGGGCATCCGCTACACTAACGAGACCAAGCGGTTCGACCCGTCTGTGCAGACGATCTTCAACGACCGCTCGCAACTCGATCCAGTGCTGGCATCGGTCTATCCGCAGGGCGCATTCGTCGCGTTCAGCCAGTGCCTCGTCGGACAGGCAAACCCGGCGGCCAACCTGTTCCCGTCAGGCCCGCTGGCCGGTTTCCCGCTACCGAACTGCACGCCTTCGGCGACCAACCCGGGCGGCAACCACACGATGCCGGCCATCGAGGTTTCGGCCAAGGCCAAGGAGTGGACCCCGGCGATCTCGGCGGACTACAAGATAACCGACAATTCGCTGATCTATGCGTCCTATTCGAAAGGCTTCAAGAACGGCGGGTTCAGCCAGCGCATCTTCCCAGCTGAAATCGCGACCCCCTCGTTCACGCCGGAATTCGTCGAATCCTACGAAATCGGCCTGAAGAACGAACTGTTCAACCGGCGCCTGCGCCTGAACATCGCGGCGTTCCTTTCCGATTACAGCGACATGCAGATCACTGTGAACGAAGGGATCGCTCCGAAGGTTCGCAACGCCGGTGCCGGCCGGATCAAGGGCTTCGAGATCGAAGGCGAAGCTGCCCCGATCGAACAGGTTCGCGTGAACTTCGGCGTGGGTTATCTCGATGCCTACTACACCAAGATCGATCCGAGCGCGGCGCCAGTCACGCTGGATTCGAAGTTCGCCTTCGTTCCCAAGTGGACAGCTTCGGCCGCGATCAACGCCGACGTCTATGAAGGCAGCATGGGCAAGCTGACCCTGCGCGGCGATTGGTCCTACCAGAGCGGCACCTTCAAGGATGCAGTCAACAGCCCGCAACTGTTCCAGCCCGCGTACAGCGTGTTCGGCACCAGTGCCTCGTTCACCGACAGGAGTGAGCACTTCACCCTGACTGCGGGCGTCACGAACCTGACCGACAAGCGCTATCTGCAGGGCGGCTATGTCGATCTCAACGTCGGCGGCGCCGCAACGGCCAGCTTCTCGCGTCCGCGCGAATGGTTCCTCAAGCTCGCCTACAAGTACTGATGAAGGCCCGAGGGCGGCGGACCGCCACCGCCCTCACCCTTGCCTCGACGGGCAAGGCCAGAACAGAATAACTAAGGAGAAATCCGATGGACGGACTGCGCTATTTTCTCATTCCGGTCATGACCTTGGCGGGCGTTATCGGATTCATGCTCGGCGGCAGCTACGTCTGGCTGGGCGCGGCGACCTTTCCGGTGTTGATGACGCTGGATATCCTGCTGCCGGCGGACCACAAGATGCGCGCGCAGGGCACGGCACTGCTTGGCGATTTCGCCATGTACCTCCAGCTCCCGTGCATGATCCTGCTGGTCTGGGCCTTTGCCCGATCGGTTGCGACCGCGATCAACCCGATCACCGGCGCCGACAATTCAAGCTGGCAACTGGCCGGATCGCTGCTCAGCCTGGGTTGGCTCTCGGCGGTGCCGACCCTGCCGGTGGCGCATGAGCTGATGCACCGCCGCCACTGGTTTCCTCGCTATGTCGCCAAGTGTCTGAGCGCGTTCTACGGCGACCCCAATCGCGATATTGCCCATATCGTCACCCACCACGTCCATCTCGACACGGCCAAGGATAGCGATACCCCTCGGCGCGGGCAGACCATCTACAGCTTCGTGTTCCAGGCGAGTTGGGGTTCCTACAAGGATACTTGGGAAAAGTCGGCCGAAATCCTCCGCAAGCTTGGCCATGCTTCGCTGGGATGGCGCAATCCGGTGTGGCTACTGCCGCTCTTATCGGGCAGTATCATCGTCTTTGTGGGCTTGACGGCAGGCCTTGGCGCGGCGCTGACCGCTGTCGGCGCGATGGTAATGGCCAAGATGTTCGTGGAGGGGTTCAACTACTTCCAGCACTATGGCCTGATCCGGGTCGAAGGGGCGCCGATCGAGCTCCATCACGCCTGGAACCACCTTGGCGCGATCGTCCGGCCGATCGGTGCGGAAATCACCAACCACATCAACCATCACCTTGACGGGCATATCCCCTTCTATGCGCTGAAGCCCGAACCGCAAGCGCCGCAGATGCCCTCACTGTTCCTGTGCTTCGCCGCCGGACTGATCCCGCCGGTCTGGTTCCGCTTCATCGCGCAACCGCGCCTCAAGGACTGGGACGAACGTTTCGCCACCCCCGGCGAACGCAAGCTGGCGGATCAGGCCAACGCACAGGCTGGCTGGCCGCGCTGGCTGGCCAGCACTTGAACGCCAGGCCAATCGTCCACCCTCATTCGGGCGACAATCTGCAACTGCAGATTCCGCCCGCCCATTTCGGAAAAACCCGACAATGTTTTCTTTCCTGCGCAAATCCAAGATGAACACCGTAACCGTGGAAGGATCGCCGACCACGCTTGACATACCGGCGGGCAAGACACTTCTTGAAGCGATGCTGGACGCGGGTCTGGCCATGCCGCACGATTGCAAGGTTGGCTCGTGCGGTACCTGCAAGTTCAAGCTCGTGTCTGGCAAGATCGGCGAATTGAGCCCGTCGGCCCTTGCACTTGAGGGCGACGAACTGCGCAGCGGCTTTCGCCTCGCCTGCCAGGCCATTCCGCGCTCGGATCTGACAATCGCGGTTGATGCGCCACTCTCGCAAGGGATCGCCATTGCTACATATCGCGGCACCATCGTCGCCGCACAACGGCTATGCGAGGATATAATCGGGCTGACCATCGAACTGGATCGGCCACTGGCCTTCACTCCCGGACAATACGCTGATCTGACCGCTCCCGGCATCGAAGGTGCACGCAGTTATTCATTCGCCTTCGCGACGGTTGGTGAACCCACCCAGCAACTGCATTTTCACATCCGGCACGTTCCGGGCGGCGCATTTACCGACTGGCTGTTCTGCACCGATCGCACCGGAATGGAGCTGAAGGTTACCGCCCCCTATGGGCAATTCGCCCTCAAGGACAGCACTGCCCCCATTCTTTGCATCGCCGGGGGTAGTGGTCTAGCGCCGATCATCTCGATTCTGGAGCAGGCGCTCGACCGGGGCGCAGACCGGGCGGTGCACCTGCTGTACGGTGCGCGCCGTAAGTCCAATCTCTATGCCCTCGACAAAATTGCGGCCCTTCGTCAACGCTGGATGGCCCCTTTCGAATTCGTCCCGGCCTTGTCGGATGAAGAGCCAGACAGCGACTGGGCAGGAGCGCGTGGGCTGATCACCGAGCAGATTGCGGGCGTTGCAGACCTGGCGGCGCACGAAGCCTATCTGTGTGGCCCACCGGCGATGATCGACTTTGCCGAAGCGCAATTGCTTGCCGCCGGCCTCTCACGTTCGGTCATTTCGGCCGACCGCTTTCTTGATCGCAGCAATCGCACGTAAAAAAAGACGGGCGCTCGACGAATCGAGCACCCGCCAAGGGTGGAGAGATCTAAGCCGCTTCAGCTTCCGGGGCGTTTGCCGATGCCGATTCCACCGTCGCTGAGCAAAACCGTTCCTGTCATGTAGGCCGAGTCCCGACGCGAGGCGAGCAAGGCATAGAGGCCGGAGTGATCATCCGGTTCGGCGATCCGCGCGAGCGGCGTCATCCCGGCAATCATCGCGTCGAGCCCTTCCATATCTTCCATGTGAACATCGGCTGTTCCGCCCGCATGGGTACCGCCCAGCGGCGTTCGGGTGCCGCCTGGCGCCACGCCGTTGACCCTGACGTCGGGGGTTAGTTCCCAGGCGAGCTGGCGGATCAGGCCCAGCACGGCGTGCTTCGACGCCACATAGGGCGTACCGCCACCGCCGGTGTAGAAGCTTGAAGTCGAGGCAGTAAAGATGATGCTGCCCTTGGTCTTACGCAACTCCGGAATTGCGGCACGGGCGCCAAGGAAGTAGCCCTTTACGTTGACGCCGAAGATCTCGTCCAGCGTTTCCGAGAGCTTTTCGGGTTCCATGTCCGCAAGCGGGGTCATGAAATCCCAGATCCCGACATTGCCGACGAACACGTCAAGCTTGCCGAATGCAGCCACGGTTGCGACGACTGCCTTTTCGTTGTCGACATAATTGCGGACATCGCCCTCAATCACGACTACTGCGTTGCCATGCCGCGTACGCACCAAGTCGGCCTGAGCGGCATCCCTGACCAGGACGCCAACCTTGGCACCTTCTTCGATAAAGCGCGCGACGACCGCCTCACCGATCCCTGTGGCGCCGCCGGTTAGCAGCGCCACTTGTCCTTCGAGCCTTGCAGTCACATCGTTCCTCCCGAAGATCGCGGGTTCTCGATCACTGATCGAACATCCCGACGCGGCCTTCCTGAAGGTTGACCACGACCGACTTTGTCTGGGTGTAGTGGTTCAGCACTTCATGGCTGAATTCACGCCCGAAGCCGCTCTGCTTGTAACCGCCCAGCGGCATGTTGGCCTTAAGGTTGTAGTAGCGGTTGATCCAGACCGTGCCGGTTTCAAGCTGACGCGCGATCCGGTGGGCGCGGGCAAGATCCTTGGTCCACACGCCGCCGGCCAGGCCGTAGGTGGTGGCATTGGCCTGCTGCATCATGTCGGCTTCGTCGTTCCAGCTGATTACAGTGGTCACCGGCCCGAAGATCTCCTCCTGCGCGATGCGCATTGTGTTCTTCACATTGGTGAACACCGTCGGCTTGATGAAGTTGCCACCCGCCAGATTTGCAGCATCGGCGCGGGTGCCGCCGGTCAAAACTTCGGCCCCTTCCTCGGTTGCGAGCTGCAGGTAGCTTTCTACCTTGTCGAACTGCATCTTCGACGCCTGGGCGCCAAGCTGGGTTGCCATATCGAGGGGATCGCCCTGGCGGATGCCTTCAAGCGCGGTTTTGAACTTGGCCAGGAACTCGTCCTGGATCGACTGGTGCAGGAACAGGCGCGAACCGGCCAGGCAGACCTCACCCTTGTTGAGCACAGTCGACATCGTAGCGCTTTCCACCGCCGCGTCGATATCGGCATCGCCGCACACGATGTGCGCCGACTTGCCGCCCAGCTCGAGCGTCTGCGGGATGATGTTTGCGGAGGCATACTGGATAATACGGCGGGCAGTGGCGATCGAACCGGTGAATGCTACCTTGGCGACATCGGGGCTGGTGACCAGCGCCTCGCCCACATCCGCACCATAGCCGGTGACGACGTTGATCACACCCGGCGGCAGCAGATCGGCCATTTCCACGAAGAATTCGATCACCGAAAGACAGACCGTCTCGGCCGGCTTCAGAACGACAGTGTTGCCCGATGCCAGCGCTGGTGCGATTTTGCACGCCATCATCAACATCGGTACGTTCCACGGGATGATCTGCGCGCAGACACCGAGCGGTTCGCGGTGAACGATGCCGATCGCATCGGGATAATCGAGCGTCTGGCCATGCAGGCCATAGGCCGCGCCAGCGAACAGCTCGAACTGACCGATAGTCTGGGTCATGTCGAAGAACATCGATTCGCGCATCGGCTTGCCGTTGTTCAACGTTTCGAGCGTCGCGTAGTGCGACTGGCGTGCCTTCAGCCGGCGCGCAATTTCGATCAGGATCTCCTGGCGCTCGCCGGGCAGGCTTTGCGACCACTTGGGAAAAGCAGCCTTGGCAGCGGCAATCGCACGCTCAATGTCCTTGGCATTGCCGGCCTGGATCTTGGTCAGCACCTTGCCGGTCGAGGGATTGAGTAGATCGATGGTCTTGCCGCTGTCCCCGGCAATCCACTCGCCGCCGATATAATGGCCGTACTCGGACTTAATGCCGTAGTCGTTTTCTGTACTTTTCAACTGCGTAGCCATGACAACTCTCCCTTGGTTTTCATAGAACTTCGATGACTAGGTCATCCATCGGATAGATCCGACAGGCCAGGGCGTATCCCTTTGCCTGGTCGGCGACAGAAACCTTGGCCGTGCTCATCTTGCCGGTCCGGTATTCGCCTTCAACAACTCGAACCAGGCAAAACCCGCAACCACCGCCACGGCAGCCCACTCCTATATCGCTGGAACCAAACTGCTCCATCGCGATCAGTACGCGTTCACCCTCGGGGCAAGCGAACTGCCCCCCTCCGAGGATCCGGATCTGGTAGGGCTCAAGCCTCATTCGACCAATCTTCTTCGACTCGGGGCTGCGCGGCAGCGGCCTTCGCCGCAAAGCTTACCCCCCCCACCGCGAAATGCGCTGGGTCCATCTCGCGAAGGATGACGCGAACTGACTCACGCGGCGCCCCGATCGCACCGATGGCAGCATCGGTCAGCGCCCGGATCAGCCGCTCTTTGGCTTCCGGCGGGCGCCCTTCGAGCAGGTTGACCTCGATGATCGGCATATCAGGCCTCCACCTGGAACATGACCGCGCCAAGGTTCTGCACGGTCGTCCGCACGGTCTGGCCGGGAGCCAGGTTGGGCGCGGCGGTGATGCCGCCAGCCATGACGATGTCACCGGCGTTGATCTGTTCGCCCGCTTCGGCAACCAGCCGGGCCGCAGCAACCAGCGAACGGATGGGGTGGCCAAGGATCGCCGCGGTCGACCCGACCTGTACCACTTCGCCATCGATTTCGAGGATCACGCCCAGATTCGAAAAATCGATCCGGGGATCGTGCCAGGATCCGATCACCAGCCCCGACGAGGAAGTGTTGTCGGCGATCACGTCCTCGAGCGCGAACTTGAAGTTCTCGTAACGGCTGTCGATGATCTCCATCGCCGGGGCGATCGCTTCGACTGCTGCCAGCGCAGCGGCGGCAGTCACCTTACCGACCAGCGGGGCCTTCATCAGAAAGGCGACTTCCGGTTCGACCCGGGGGTGGACGTAGCGCGCGCGCGAAAGGGCGGATCCTTCCTCGACCAGCATCGCATCGGTCAGCCTGCCCCAGGCCACTTCGTCGACGCCGACCTGCAACATCTTGGCCCGGCTGGTCAGCCCCATCTTGACGCCGATGCGCCGTTCGCCACGCGACAGGCGCCGATCGACCGAGAGCTTCTGCACCTGATAGGCCTCTTCCACCGTGAAAGCGGTGTCCACAGGGGTGATTTGCGGGGTAGCTGTTGCTTCACGCTGTGCAGAGTCGAGCATTTCCGCGTATTTCGCCAGCCTGTCCATCTCAGTTGGCCTTAGCTTTGATCAGATCAAGCGCAACGTCGATGATCATGTCTTCCTGGCCTCCGACCATCCGGCGGTTGCCCAATTCGACGAGGATCTCGCGGGTATCGATTCCGTACTGTTCCGCTGCCTTTTCCGCATGGCGCAGGAAGCTTGAATAGACGCCTGCATAGCCCAGGCTGAGCGTCTCGCGATCGACCCTCACCGGACGGTCCTGAAGCGGGCGTATGATGTCGTCCGCCGCGTCCATCAGCGCCATCACGTCGCAGCCGTGCTTCCAGCCCTTGCGGTTGGCGGCGGCGATGAACACCTCGAGCGGTGCGTTACCGGCTCCCGCACCCATCCCGGCAAGGCTCGCGTCGATCCGCACCGCGCCCGTCTGCGCGGCGACGATCGAATTGGCCACGCCCAAGGACAGATTGTGGTGCGCATGGATGCCGCGTTGGGTTTCAGGCTTGAGCACCCGGTCATAGGCTTGGAGACGTGCGATCACGCCATCCATGTCGAGCGCCCCGCCGCTGTCGGTGACATAGACGCAATGCGCGCCATAGCTTTCCATCAGCAGCGCCTGCTGCGCGAGCGCTTCGGACTCGATCATGTGGCTCATCATCAGAAAGCCCGATACGTCCATGCCCAGATCGCGCGCGATGCCGATGTGCTGCTTGCCGACGTCGGCCTCGGTGCAGTGGGTCGCGACGCGCACGGAGCGCACCCCCATGGCATAGGCGCGCTTGAGTTCTTCGGCGGTGCCGATGCCGGGCACCAGAAGCGTTGTCAGCACCGCGTTCTGGATGACATCAGCGGCAGCCTCGATCCAGTCCCAGTCGGTATGGGCGCCAAACCCATAGTTGAAGGTCGAACCGTTCAGGCCATCGCCGTGCGAGACCTCGATCGCATCCACCCCTGCCTCGTCAAGCGCCTTGGCGATCGTGCGCACGCTGTCGGTGCCATACATATGCAGGATGGCGTGCATCCCGTCGCGCAAGGTCACGTCCTGGATGTAGAGCCGATCAGATGTTGGATCAAAGGTCATGCTGCGATCTTTTCCATATGAGTCTTGGCCAAGCTCTCGCCTGCCGCCTTGGCGGCAGCGGTCATGATGTCGAGATTACCGGAATAGTTGGGCAGATAATCGCCCGCGCCCTCGACCTCGAGGAACACGCTGGTCTTGAGGCCTTCGAATTCACCGTAGCCGGGGATCTTGAGCGGCCGGTTCGAACCGAAGCGTTCGAACTGCACGTCCTGCTTGAGCCGGTAGCCCGGCACGTATGACTGCACCCTGGCAATCATCGCCAGGACCGAATCGCGCACCTTTTCCTCATCGACCATTTCCGACAGCGTGAAGATCGTATCGCGCATGATCATCGGCGGTTCGGCGGGATTGAGAATGATCACAGCCCGGCCCTTGGCCGCACCGCCGACAGTCTCAATCGCCCGCGCGGTGGTGCGGGTGAACTCATCAATGTTGGCACGGGTGCCGGGACCGGCGGAGCGCGACGAAACCGACGCGACGATTTCCGCATAGTGCACCTTGGCCACCTGCGAGACCGCCGCGACGATCGGAATCGTAGCCTGGCCGCCGCAGGTCACCATGTTGATGTTGCGAACGGTCGCATCGACCGCGGGGTTGACAGGCGGGATGGTCGCCGGACCGATCGCTGCCGGTGTCAGGTCGACCATCAGCTTGCCGTCGCGGGCGAGTATCTCGTCATGCGCCTTGTGCGCATAGGCCGAAGTCGCATCGAAGGCGATGCCGATATCGGCATATTGCGGCATCCGACACAGGCCCTCGATCCCCTCGTGAGTGGTGGCCACGCCCCTTTCGCGGGCCATCGCCAGGCCTTCCGAGGCCGGATCGATCCCGACTACCGCTGCCAGCTCCAGAGTGTCCGAGCCCTTGAGCAGTTTGATCATCAGATCAGTGCCGATATTGCCGGAACCGATAATTGCGCACTTCATCCTGGCCATTTGACCAACCTCCACTTCCAATTCAGTCAGCAGCAAACGTAGCTCGGACAGTGCCAAGCCCATTGATCCGCGCTTCAACGACATCTCCGCGAGAAACCCCGGCCATCGGGCCGAGCGCGCCCGAAAGGATCACGTCGCCTTCCAGCAGGGGCCGCCCGGCATTCGCCATGACCCGCGCCAGCCACAGGGAAGAGGTGATTGGGCTACCAAGACAGGCGATCCCGGCGCCGACCGAAATCGGTTCGCCTTTTACCTCCATAACCATGCCGCACGTGCGCAAATCCAGCCTATCTAGCTTGCGCGGCACCGCGCCGAGCACGAACAGTCCGCTCGACGCGTTGTCGGCGATCGTGTCCCAGATCTTGATGTCCCAGTTGGCGACGCGGCTGTCGACGATCTCGATTGCCGGAACGACATATTCGACCGCGCGGATCATCTCGGCGGTGGTCATGTCGGGGTGGGGCAAATCCCGCCCAACGACGATCGCAATCTCGGCCTCGACCTTGGGCTGGATGACCTGATCAAGCGACACCGGGATACCTTCCGGCACGTCCATGTCTGCGAACAGCATCCCGTAATCGGGCTGGTCCACCCCCAACTGGCGCTGGACTGCAAGCGACGTCAGGCCGATCTTGCGCCCTACGAGCCGCCGCCCGCTAGCCAGGTAGTGCCGGGTGTTGGATTCCTGCACAGCATAGGCGGCCTCAACGCCACCGGCGGCAATCAGGTCTCGGATCGGACTGACCGGTGTGCCGCTTTCGGCGGCGCCGCGCAGCGCCAGAGCCGCTTGTTCGATGGTTTTAGGGTCGATAGTCATCGTCTTAAAGCTTTACGCAGATGTTGGTGATCTCGGTGTAGAATTCGAGGCTGTGCACCCCGCCTTCCCGGCCTATGCCGGAATGGCCGGACCCGCCGAAAGCCGTGCGCAGATCGCGCAGGAACCAGGAATTGACCCAGCACACCCCCACCTCCATCGCCGCCGCCACGCGGTGTCCGCGGGACAGGTTTTCGGTCCAGACTGAGGCGCACAGGCCGTATACCGTATCGTTTGCCAGCGCGATCACCTCGTCCTCGCTGTCGAACGGTAAGATGCCGCAGCACGGCCCGAAGATTTCCTCGCGCATCACGGTGTCGCCGTGGGCGACGTCGATCCACAACGTCGGTTCCACGAAGAAGCCGCCGGCTTCCGCGCCCGAGATTTCAGGAACGCCGCCGCCGGTGACCACGGTGGCCCCGTCCTCGACCGCACGGCGATAGTAGCCCAGCACTTTCTCGCGGTGCTCGGCGCTGATCAGAGGGCCGAGATAGGCGCGATCACCGGTCACGCCCGGCTTGAAGTCCTGCGCCGCCGCCGCCATCCGCGCCACGAAGGCATCGAAGATCGGCCGTTCGACATAGACCCGCTCGGTTCCGAGGCAGACCTGCCCGGTGTTCAGGAAGACCGAGCGCGACAGACCCTCGACCGCTTTGTCGAGGTCGGCATCGGCGAACACGATCGCCGGGTTCTTGCCACCGAGTTCGAACGAGATGTCGCGAACGCCGGTCGCGGCCTTCTGCATGATGGCCTGTCCGGTGCCGGTTTCGCCGGTGAAGGTGATGGCATCGACATCGGGGTTGGACGTGAGGAATTCGCCGGCCGAACCCGGACCGAATCCATGGACGACGTTGTAGACACCCTTGGGCATGCCCACCGCGTTCATCACTTCGCCCAGTAGGGCAGCGGTACGAGGCGTTTCCTCGGACGGCTTGACCACCACGGTATTGCCGCAGGCAAGCGCCGGGCCAACCTTCCAGGTCATCAGCAGCAGCGGGAAGTTCCACGGGCAGACGACGGCGACCACACCCTTGGGCTTGCGCACGGTATAGTTGAACGCCTGGCCGCCATCGGGGGTTGGCGTGTTGAAGCTTTCGCCCGGCATCGTCGAGACGACATCGGCGAACATGCGGAAGTTAGCGGCTCCGCGCGGAATATCGATATGCGACGCAACATGACGCGGCTTGCCGGTGTCGGCCACTTCGGCAGCCAGGAAATCATCCGCTCGGCGTTCGATCTCGGTCGCCACGGCGGTGATCAGCTTGACCCGTTCGGCCGTGGTCATCTTGCCCCACGGCCCGGTAAGCGCGGCCTTGGCCGCAGCCACGGCGTCGGCGACGTCTGCCTGGCTTGCTTCGTGCACAACCCCGATCTCGGCCCCGGTGGCCGGATTGACGTTGGAAAACGACTTGCCCTCGCTGCCTTCGCGATAGGACCCGTCGATGAAGTTCAGGATAGTATCCGTGATTGGAGAGGAGGAGACGGAAGTCATTGGTGCATATTACCTACGTTTTGCCAGAACCCATGGGGCGTCAGAATTGCCTTGCGCCGATCGCAGCGAGGCCGGCGTTGGCGTACTCGACGTCCATCGCTTCGCTCCCGCCGGAAATACCAATCGCACCGACGAATTCACCGGCAATTTCGATCGGTAGGCCGCCGCCGAACATCGCTATTCCCGGCTGCGCGACGATCCCGTCGCGCAAGGCCGGATTGCCCGAAACCATCGCATAGAGATCCGGCGTCGGGACGCGGAAGCTGGCGGCGCTGTAAGCCTTGTCCTGCGCGATCTTTGCAGACGGCGAAGGGGAGCCGCTGGCGCGCACGAACGCGACCAGGTCTCCCCCCGCGCCGACCACCGCGGCAACGACCGGACAGCCCGCCGCCGCACCCATGGCAACGGCGGCAGCCGCTGCCTTGAGCGCCAATTCGTGGCCTACTGTCCGGACCGAAACCACCCCGTCCATGATCAGGTGTTCACCGTCATGAAGCGGTCGTTGAGCGCCTTTTCGTAGTAGAAGATGGCCTTGCCGGCGTTCTCTGCCTGCCACAGGCGCTGCGGATTGTCCGGATAATAAATGTAACCGCCGCTGAAGGTTTCGTTGCGGTTGCCCGAGGGATCGAAGAAGTAGATCGTCTGCCCGCGGGTGATCCCATGACGGGTCGGCCCGATATCCAGCGAAATATCGTAGCGGCTGATGATGTCGGCGGCATGGCCAACATCGTGCCAGGATTCCAGGTTGAACGAGGTATGGTGGATCTTACCGTCTTCGGGATAGCCTAAGAAGGCGACATCGTGTGCTTTGTTGCTGCAGCTAAGAAAGATGCCGAGCCGGGCGCCGCTGGTTTCATCGACCAGTTCCTCGGCGACTGAGAAATCAAGCGCATCGACAAAAATCTTGGCCGAACTGGCTATATCCACGCCGTTGAGCGCACAGTGATCAAAGCGGGTGGCACGCATGCCACGTGGCTCCACGACCCAGACATCGGGGTTCTTGACGGCCGGACCGGTGGCCGACAGCGCCATCTCGGCGTAAAGTTCGAAGACGTGCTGTGTCGGCGTGTTAAACCGAATCTTGCGGCCTACACCGGGATCTTCCCCCGCCGGGATCACGTCGACATGGACACCGATATCGAGCAAGCGCTCGGTAAAATGGTCCAAGTCCGCGTCCTTGGCGACCTTGAAGCCCATCACATCCATGCCCGCCTGATCGGCCTCGCGAAGGATGATACTGTGACGATCGAATTCGTCGAACGCCTGGAAAAAGGCCCGATCCCCCTCGCGATTGACGAAGTTTAGACCAATCCGGTCGCGGTAGTGGATAATGGCCTCGTCCAAGTCCAGAACCCTGAGCTGGACATAGCCAGGACGAATTACACCAGTCAAAGCCATGAAGAATCTCCTCTCCGATCAGGCCTTGAGGCCATGCTTAAAGAACTCGGCAACCATCCGGTTGAAACTTGCCATCCGCTCGATCTGCACCCAGTGTCCGCATTCGGCGAACAGGTGCAGATCGGCCCGCTGCATCAGCGTGGCCAAGCGTACGGTAGAATCGAGCGGGATCACCTGATCGGCAATCCCGTGCAGGATCAAGGTCTCGTGCGCGATTGCGGCGATGTCCTCCTCGCGGCTGGCGAGCATCGCCACGTTGGCCTGGCGGTCGGCGCCGCCGAACGTTGCATGATAGGGTTCATGTGCTTCGGGCCGGGCGCTGGCGACATAGCGCGACTGGATCAGATCCTCCGTCAGGCGGCTGTGATCCCAGGCAAGGTACTTGAGCGATTCGCGCATGGCCTCAACTGACGGCACGTAGCCCCAAACCTTGTCGAGCGCAGGAGTAATCGGAAAGTTGAGCCCTGCAGGCCCCATCAGAACGGCGCGTTCCACCCGATCGGGGTGGGCAATCATGAATGCCAGCGTGATCCCGCCACCGAACGAGTTGCCGACCATCGAAATCTTGTCGATGCCCAATCCGTCGAGAAAACTGGCGAGCTGATCGACCCAGACCTGCTTGTCTTCGATCCGGCCCTTGCTGTCCGAATAGCCGAAACCGAACATGTCGGGCGCGATGACCCGGAAATCCTGAGCAAGAACCGGAATGTTCAGGCGCCAGTTGGCCCATGCAGTCACGCCAGGCCCGGAACCATGAACCAACAGGACCGGATCGCCCTCGCCGACGTCATGATAATTGGTCGAGCTTCCGCCGATGACGAACGAATTGGCGATTTCCGGTCGGCTCGTGTCCAATGTCGCGCTTGCCATGATAGCCAACCAGTCCTTTCCCGCTTCGTTGATTTTGTATCCACATGGTGTCGGGACCGAGTCGGCGAACTGACACCTTACAGTAGCTTTCATTGCACTATTTCAAACGCATTGGCAAATAAAGAATGCGGCGAGGCGGCAGAAATCGCCGCCTCGCGCATGCCCGATCAGACGAGCCCTTCGGCCTTGAGTGCTGCGCCAACCGACGGGCGCTGCGCGATCCGGCCGCAATAAGCACCAAGGTTGGGATAGGCGCTCATGTCGATCCCGACATGGGCCGGCCAGCCCAGCATCACGAACAGATAGATGTCGGCGACGCTGAATTCAGAACCGGCATAGTGTTCCTTGTCCAAAAGTTCCTTGTCCAGCGCACCCAGATGATTCTTGACGGCGGTCGAGGCCGCGAGCTTTGCTTCGTCGCTGCTGCCGGGTGTGAAAAGCGGTACGAACGCCTTGTGGAATTCCGACCCCAGAAAACTCAGTCGGCTGATCAGGCGGTAACGCTCCAACGTGCCATCACGAGGCGCCAGGGCCGCGTCTGGCTTCTGATCGGCGATGTAGAGCAGGATCGCAGGATTTTCAGTCAGGGTTTCGCCACTGTCGAGGGTCAGCGCAGGAACTTTGCCTGACGGATTGACCGTCAGGAAATCGTCTCCGGTCTCTACCTTGCGGGTCGCCAGATCGACCTTCACCGCATCGAACGCCGCACCGGTTTCGCGCAGGGCAATATGCGGTGCGAGCGAGCAGGCACCAGGGCTAATGAACAGCTTCATGGATAGTCTCCTTTTGGGCAAACCAGGAAATGCGGGATCGGCTCAGATCGGGGTCGCCAACAGGGTGGCGATTCGCAGCGTGTCGTAGATGCAGGTCCGGCTCTTCAGACGAACGGTTCCACCGCTAAGATCGAACCAGTCGACATATTTGCCGGCATTGTAGATACGCGTTTCACCATCGTTACGGGTCTGGAAGACGACATAGCTGGCTTCAGCAGAAACCTGGTTGCCTTCCGCGCCGGTGATCACCGCACGCCCGATCAGGTGCCGGTTGAAATGTTCGGGGAAGACGTTTGCCTTGCGCAGCGCGACAACCCGATCCGCCAGCATCCCTTTGCTGTCGCAATACATCACAGCTGCGGGCAAGCCGTTATCGACATTCTCGCGCGCGATCACCTGGTACAGGCAATCGTCAACGAACAGCGTAGGCCATTGCTCGAGCCGGTCATCATCAAGGCAAAGCCCGTAAGCCGCGTTGAAATCGTCGATCGCACTTTGCGCGACTTGCGCTACTTCGGCTGCAACGCTCATGCCCGGCCCTCCGCTGCGAGATCGGCCAAGGCATTGCCCATCAGCCCGAGATAGCCCTTCCAGAACCCGCGCACGGAATTTTCATCCATACCCATCGGGGCGTATGACGGTCGGACATCGTCCCCGCCCATCTCGACAAAGCTGCGCTTGCCTTCGGCACCGATCGTGCCCTGCTGGCACAGTTCGACCGCTTCGCCGTCTTCCATCGAAATCAACCCAGACGGTCCAACCAGGTTGAGGTTGCGAAGGCGGTGGCGAGTCGTTTCATCATCATCGTCGGCATAGCCGAAATAGGTCCAGACCAGCTCGGTCTTGTCGGTCCCGTGGGGCACGATCTGCCTGGTGGCGAGGGTGTTCTGGATCTGCTGGACAACGACAGACGGGAAGATCGACTGGATGTGCAGTCCGACATCATCAGCGATCTCCGGGCGGAATGCCAGCAGGCGCTCGTCCTGCAACTTGGCCTCACCCTGCATCTCGCGGTTGGCCTCGTCACCGAACGAGCCGTAGTCGACATCGCCCTTGGGCTTAGACACGGTAAAGACGGTGTGGTAGCCCTCGTCCGAAACCAGACCCGCGCTTTCCTGGCTCTGGCGGTAGATGCCGAAAGTGGGATAGAACAGGTGCAACAGACCGCCGTGGTAGCTGTCACGACTGTTTTCCGAATAGAGCTTCCAGTTGCCGGCCATGAACTGTCGCGCATAGCCCAGAACCTTGACCGGGCGCTGGAAGACGCGCTGAATGTATTTGCGCATCACTGGACCCAGAAAGTCGTCGAGCGGGGCGATGGTCGGGTTGAAGGTGCCGAACACGAGGCCGCCGAATGTCTCGACCCGCAACCGCTCCAGCGAATGCTCGGCCATATTGAATTCCTTCGAATAGCCGCCCACGCCTTTCAGCCCCCGCCGGAACGGCACGCCGACAAGCGCACCGGTCGCGTCGTAGGCCCACTGGTGATAGACGCAGACGAACGCCCCGTCGGCCTGGTTGCCACGCAGCGAGCGGCACACGGTTGCGCCCTTGTGGGCGCAGCGATTTACCCAGGCATGGATGGTGCCATCGGTTGCCCGCGTCACCACCACCGGAGTATTGCCGACATGGGTCGAACGGAAATCGCCGCTGTTGGCCAGCTCGGCTTCGAGGCCGAGGTAGCACCAGGTCTGTCCGCGAAAGATGTTTTCCTGTTCGGCAGTGAAGATCGCTTGGCTGTGATAGACTGCGTAATCGACCGCAGTCGGCTCCGACCCCGCGGCGACGGGCATGGTTTCGGCGTTCATGGTCTTCTCCCTAAGCTTGTTCGAAACCGCGGCCCGAAGCGAGTCGTCCGCAAGTGCGCATCGCGCTCAGCATCATCGCGGCATCGGCCTTGCCGGTACCGACGATGTCGTAGGCGGTGCCATGGGCCACCGACATGTGCAGGTACGGCGGCCCCATGATGATCACGCTATTGCCCGAAAAGCCCCAGGTCTTGACCGCGATGTGGCCCTGATCGTGGAACATCGCCAGGACCATGTCGTAGCGACCCTCGATGCAGTGGCGGAAGACCGAGTCAGGCGCGATAGGCCCTTCGACATCGATGCCCCTTGCCCGCGCGGCTTCAATCCCAGGCGCAATTTCAAGGCGATCCTCGTCGCCCATGGCATGTGGGTTGAGACCGGCAACCGCGATCCGCGGTTGGGCGATGCCCCACGATTGCATGGCCTCGTGCAGTTGCCCCACCGCCGTGGCGACGAGATCGGCTGAAATGACGTCGATCACTTGCCGCAGCGACATGTGGTCGGTGAGATGCGCAACCCTGAGCGGCCCGGTCAGCAGCACCAGATAGCTTTCGCCCGGGGTCGGGCTGATGACCCTGTCGAGCTTCTTGGCAAGTTTAAGCGAACCAGTGCTGATCGGCCCCATGATCGTGGCGGCGAAAGAACCGTCGCGGGCCAACGCGTCGAGCTCATCCAGCCATTGCGCGGTGGCGTGCCCGGCGGCCTCGGTGTCCTCGCCCAGGGGCAGAACGCCATCGGGCAGCGCGCCGGTATCGATGACGTCGATGATCGCGGGATCGTCGCTGGGTTTTTCGAAGCCGCGCATCACCCGCAGCCGTGCCTTGGTGCCAGTGAAATCGAGCGCCCGCTCTACCGCCGCAGCAGACCCGACCAGCACGGGGATCGAATCCGTGTGTACGGCACCGTCGGCCAGCGCCCTGACAGCCACTTCGGGTCCGATCCCGGCGGGATCACCGATCATCGTCCCCACGACGGGGCGCACCCGCTCAGAGGCTGTAGACATCGGCTACTTCTTGGAACAGATCGGTGACGACAACCGTCTTCTTGCGGCGGATCACGAACGAATCATCCCGAGGTTCGAGATCATAGAAGGCCCACCCGCTGAGAGTGGCGACTTTGCCTTCCAGCACCGAAACCGTGGTCCAAGACGTCCGCGCATGCACCTGGTCATCGCTCTCCTCAGCAGACAGCAGGGAGAACTGGTGAACCGTGCGTGGCTGCGGCGTGCTCGCCGCCGAGCGCCGGGTCCTGATCCGGAACACCCGATCCTCAAGCCCGCCCCGGTTGGGATAGTAGATCAGCGAGACTTCGTTCTGCGGATCCGCAGTCGGCCGTTCGTGATCGTCCCAGGCTGGAACCCAGTATTCCGCCTCTTCGTGATAGAGCGCCAGCCAGGCATCCCAGTCCTTGTCGTCAAGCGCCATGGCTTCCTGACCGATGAAGCGGGAAACCGCCAGCCAGCGCGAATGGAATGCGGTCATCGTGCCTTCTCCAGTGAACGCTCAAGGAAGGCGGCAAGCTCGCTGCACTCGCTGTCGATGGCCTTTTCCATGAGCGTGAGCCATTCGTCATGGATCGCCACATAGAGGCCTTCGTCGGCAACCGCCGGGCTGCTCAGCACCACATTGAAATCGAGCGGCTCGCCGAACTTGCCCGGGCCGGTGTCCCAGCGCGTCGAACCGCGCGACATCTCGTTGTAGCGGCCTTCGCCGGCGCCATACCCGGTCTGGCAGTTGTTGAATTCGGTCAGGTCGTCCGGGGTCGCCATGCCGGTCGAATTGAAGAAATCCTCATACTGACGCAGCCGCAGGGCCCGCGCCTCGGGGCTTTCGCCGACCGGGGCGATGCACACCGTGCTGACTTCGGTCTCATCCAGGGCCAGCGGCTGGATGATGCGGATCTGCGTGCTGGTCTGGTCCATCAGGAAGACGTTGGGAAACAGCTGCAGGTTACGGATGCGCTTGTTCATCCACTTGGCCTTTTCGGCGCCGTAGGACTCTTCGAGCCAGTCGATGATCTCGAAATTGGGGCGATCCATGAAGTTGGCATAGTCGGCCCACAACACCGTGTGTCCGTTGTGGAACGAGAACGACCCGCCATCGCGCGCGGTGAAGCCATTGAAGCTAATCGCCTTGGTTTCGTTCTTCGAAATGCCTTCGACGCGGCGCTGAACCGTCATGAAGTAGTTGGCATGCGTGGTCATGACGTGATAGCCGTCGAGCCCGTTCTCGACCTGCATCTTCCAGTTGCCGTGATAGCGGTAGCGGTTGGTTCCGGGCAAAACTTCCATTGCGCCGGACTTCGACTGGTCCACCAGGATATCGATGAAATCCCGCGCGCCGGCGAGGTGATCGACCAGCGGGACGACATCGGCGGAGAGGCTGGCAAAAATGAAGCCGCGGTAGCTTTCCACCCGGGCGACCGGTTGAAGCCCGAAATCGGCGCGATTGAATGCCTCCGGATAGCCCCCGATGCTCTCATCGGTGACGTCCAGCAGGTCGCCCCCGGACGAGAACGTCCAACCATGAAACGGGCACATGTGGTTGCGCTTGTTGCCGGCCCGCTCGCGGCACAGGCGCGCGCCACGGTGCGAACAGGCATTCACGAAGGCGCCGACATCGCCGGACTTGTCCCGGGTTACAAGGATGGGGACGCGGCCGATTTTCGTGGTGATGAAATCGTTCGGCTTGGAAACCTGGCTCTCGTGCGCGAGGTAGACCCAGTTCCGTTCGAAGATGTACTTCATCTCGAGCTCAAACAGCGCAGCTTCGGTGAAAGCGGCGCGGTCCAGCTGGAAGATCCCGCGCTCGTGATCCTTCTTGAGCCAAGCGCGCATGCGCCCTTTCAAGCCCTGCAAGTCGGCAATCCTGCCGCCGATTTTATCATTGAGTTCCATCGATCCTCTCCCGTTCTGTGCGTCGGGCACCCAATACCATCCGCGAATCAACCGCAGATGGCACACGGTGATTACCTCATCCCATCATTTCGTGCAACGTATTGCACAATGAAAAACGTTCTGGTAGGTAGTGGGTCAGAAATGGCTGAAACCGGCGGCTCGAATCGAAGCAAGGTTGCCAGCAAATCGCAAAATGGCCCTGTTTTGGGGTGAATTGGGAGAGTTTGAACTATGTCGGTCGTCACCGAACTCGGCTATCTTGGTCTTTCCGTTTCCGATCTCGCTGCCTGGCGCGCTTACGCCGCCGAAGTCGCCGGCATGGAAGTCGTCGATGAAGGCGAAGGGGATCGGCTCTATCTGCGGATGGACCTTTGGCATCACCGCATCGTTCTGCACGCTGATGGCAGCGATGACCTGGCCTACATGGGCTGGCGCGTGGCCGGGCCGCAGGAATTCGCCGCGATGCAGGAAAAGCTGAGCGCGGCGGGAATCCCCTTCACCGTGGGCACCGAAGCCGAAGCGCGCGAGCGCCGCGTTCTCGGGCTACTCAAGCTGGCCGATCCGGGCGGCAATCCGACCGAGATCTTCTTCGGCCCCCAGGTCGATACGCACAAGCCGTTTCATCCTGGCCGTCCGATGTTCGGCAAGTTCCTGACCGGATCGCAAGGCGTTGGGCACTGCATTCTGCGCCAGGACGATGTCGAGGCGGCGGCTCGTTTCTATGAACTGCTGGGTCTGCGCGGTTCAGTCGAATACCACCTTCATCTGCCGAACGGCATGGTTGCCCAGCCCTACTTCATGCACTGCAACGAACGACAGCATTCTGTTGCTTTCGGTCTTGGGCCGATGGAAAAGCGCATCAATCACCTGATGTTCGAATACACCGAACTCGATGATCTCGGCATGGCCCATGACGTTGTGCGTGCGAAGAAGATTGACGTCGCGCTCCAGTTGGGCAAGCACGCCAACGACCAGGCCCTGACGTTTTACTGCGCTAACCCGTCGGGTTGGCTGTGGGAATTTGGCTGGGGTGCGCGCCAGGCGCCGAGCCAGCAGGAATACTACACCCGTGACATCTTCGGTCATGGCAACGAGGCTGCTGGTTACGGAATGGACGTTCCGCTGCTGTGACAATCTTCGTGTAAATCAATTCTTGACAGGAAAACAACCCCATCATGTCGAACCAATTGCGCCTTTGTGAAGTTGCCGGCGTAAAAGACGGCGAGCCGGTCGCGGCGTTCGCCGAAGGAATGCCCGCCCTCGCAGTATATAATGTTGATGGCGAGATTTTCGTTACCGACAATCTTTGCACTCACGGCAATGCCATGCTGACCGACGGATATCAGGATGGCGACATCATCGAGTGTCCGTTCCATGGCGGCTCGTTCGACATCAAGACCGGCGCAGCCAAGGCCTTTCCCTGCCAAGTGGCGATCGCGTCCTATCCGGTCGAAATCGAGGATGGTTGGGTCTGCATCACGAAGCCCGAAGGAGCAGCCTGATGGGCCTTCCCACCCTTGAGCAGATGCAGTTTCAGCATGCCGCTGCGCAACTTAATGCGCTTCATGCGGAACTGATCGATGACGACCGGTTGGAAGAATGGCCTAACCTGTTTGAAGAAAAGTGCCAGTACAGTGTGATCTCAGCGGAGAACCACAATCGTTCGCTGAACCTGGCTGCGGTGTTCTGCGACAGCCGCGGCATGCTGGTCGATCGCATCGTCTCTTTGCGCCGCGCCAATATCTTTCCCGCGCACAGCTACCGGCATATTCTCGGTCCGACCCGCGTGAAGTCGACCAGCGGGCAGATCGTCACCACACAGACCAACTATGTGGTCCTGATGACGCGCAACGACGGTCAGACGTCGATCTACAATTCCGGAAAATATGTCGATCAAATCGACGTTTCCGGCGCTGGCTCGCGCTTCCTTTCCAAGACCGCAATCTTCGACACCCACCTCATCGATACGATGATGGTCCGCCCGATCTAGCTGCAAAGTTGAAAGCACCCAATCATGTCCATTGCCCAGCAACAAGACACCTTGGATCAAGCCCCGTCCACTGCCGGATGCCGGGTTCCGTACCGCGTTTTCACCGATCGCCAGTACTATGATCGCGAACAGGAGAAAATTTTTAAGGGTGACTGCTGGTCCTTCGTCGGACTTGAAGCTGAAGTTCCGAAGGCAGGTGATTTCAAATCGACCTTCGTGGGCGAAACGCCGGTGATCCTCACGCGCGACAGCGACGGCTCGGTGCATGTCGTGGTCAATCGCTGCGCCCATCGCGGTGCCCTGGTCTGCCGCGAAATGCGCGGCAACCGCTCAAGTCTGGAATGCGTCTACCACCAGTGGGCCTACGACCTGAAGGGTAAGCTGATCGGCGTGCCCTTCCGCCGCGGCCTCAAGGGGCAAGGCGGGATGCCTGGCGATTTTGACATGAGCCAGCACAATCTGAGACAGTTACGCACCGAATCGGTCAACGGTCTGGTCTTCGCTTCTTTCTCCGAAACGGTTGAATCCTGCCGTGATTTCCTCGGTCCGATCGTGGTCGAGCAGATCGAGCGGATCATGTGCAAACCCGTCACCGTTCTGGGCGACCAGCGCCAGCGCATCCGCGGGAATTGGAAGCTTTACGCGGAGAACACCCGCGATCCCTACCACGCGAGCCTGCTGCACCTATTCCACAACACGTTCGGTCTGTATCGCTCAACCCAGACCGGTAAGGCGCTTATGGATGCCAACAAACGCCACTCGCTGCTCTATTCGATCGCGGCCAGCAACGACGATGCCGCCGACAAGCAGGCCTACGGCGATTCCCGCACCTTCGACACCGAATTCAAGCTGCAGGACATGTCGCTGCTGAAAGGTCGGCAGGAGTTCGCGGACAATGTCACTCTGGTGATCCTCGCGGTCTACCCCAACCTCGTCCTCCAGCAGATCCAGAACACGCTCGCCGTACGCCAGACCGTGACTTACGGCCCAGACGAATTCGAATTGGTCTGGACCCATTTCGGCTACCAGGACGACGACGAGGAAATGCAGGCCATCCGGCTAAAACAGGCTAACCTGATCGGACCTGCAGGACTCATTTCGATGGAAGACGGCGAAGCGGTGGAAATCGTCCAGAACGCCATCGTCGGCGAGGCAAGCGCGACGTCCTACATCGCGATGGGTGGCGGTCGAGCCGAGGATGCCGACCATCTCGTCACCGAGGGCGCGATCATCGGGTTCTGGGACAATTATCGCAAAATGGTCGGCTTTGAGGTGGAACCGGCATGACCCGCACGATCGACTTCTACTTCGATTTCATCAGCCCGTTCAGCTACCTTGCCCAGCTCAAGCTGCCGGGGATCGCGCGGGCAGCGGGAAGCACGGTGGAATACTGGCCGATTGACATTCCTGAAGCCAAAATTGCCGCCGGCAACTATGGCCCGTCCAATCGCGAAGTCTTGCCCAAGATCAAGGTCATGAAGGCAGACCTTGAGCGCTGGGCCGAACGTTATGGGGTGCCCCTCACCTTCCCGGCGAGCTTCGCTTGCGCAGACTGGAATTGCGCGGTGCTGTTCGCCCGCGAGCACGGTAAGGCCGAGGCATTTGTGACCGATGCCTACCGCCGGATCTGGGGCCAGGGGATCGATCCGGGCGACCGCAACGAGCTGGCCGCATGCGCCAAAGCAGCGGGTCTCGACGCTGAGGCGCTGATTGCCTTCGTTGAATCGCCGACTGGCCAGAACGAATATCGCAAGGCCCGGAGCCAGGCGATCCAGCGCGGCGTGTACGGTGCGCCGCTGATGTTCGTTGACGACCAGGTTTTCTGGGGGAATGACCGATTGGATTTTCTTGCCGAGTATTTGAACAAGTCAAAATAAAAAATTCGATTACACAAGGGGGGATGCATGAAAAGGTATGATTGCTTTTTTGTCGCCTTGTTGGGAGTGACCGCGCTGACGCCGCAGATGGCCTTAGCACAAGACTTCACAAGCGAAACGGACGAATCCCAGCCTGCCAGCACGGGTCTAGGTGACATTATCGTCACCGCCACTCGGCACGAGGCCAAGCTGCAAACCGTGCCGGTTGCAGTTACTGCGGTTACCGGCGATGCTCTTGCTTCCGCCGATGTTTCAACGGTCCGCTCCCTCACTCAGGTTGTGCCAGGCTTCATCGGCAGCCGTAATATGGGTGTCTTCCAGCCGGTCGTACGCGGCGTCGGCTCAACCGGCATTTCGGTTGGTGATGAACCCAATATCGCAACCTACGTCGACGGCGTCTACCAACCGGAATCGGCCGCCAACTGGATCGACCTGGTCGAGGTCGAGCGGGTCGAGGTGCTGCGCGGGCCGCAGGGCACGACCTTCGGTCGCAATGCCACCGGCGGACTGATCAACGTCATCACCCCCGATCCCAGCTTCGACTTCCGCGGCAAGGCTTCGCTGCGCTTGGGCCGGATGAGGCGCGATGCCGGCGATTACGACGCCCGGCTCTATTTTACCGGGCCAATGGGCGACAAGGTCGCGGCTGACTTTGCCGCGCTTTTCCGCAAAAACGACGGATACATCGACGATCTGGTCCGTGGAGGCACTCTGGGCAACCAGCGCGTCATCGACCTGCGCAGCAAGTTGCTGTTCAAGCCGACCGACAATTTCAAGGTTGTTCTGACCGGGGAATACTTCAACCAGGAAAGCACCACCAATTCGCCGCAGCCGCTGGATGGCAACACCGCAGGCAACAATTGGCCGGGCGTGATCGTACCGACCCGTGCCTGGCAGGCCTCGTTGACCGAGGTGCCGTTGCTCAACCTCACACGTTGGAGCGCGGCACTGCACACCCGGCTCGATCTGGGTAGCGTCCTGCTTGAAACCACCACCGGTTTTCTCAACCTGCGCTGGCGGCAGACGACCGATGGCGATGCCTCGAACATAAAGCTGTCGAACTTTCCGGCAGTGTTTGAATCGGAGTCGGGCAGTCAGGAAATCAAGCTGAGTTCGGCCAATCCCGGCCGCTTCCAGTGGCTGGTCGGCGGGTACTTCTACCAGTTCGGCGGTGGTGCCCCGGTCCTCGAGCCTTGGACCACCACCAACCCAGCTCTGCCCTTGGCAGGGCCGTCGTTGACACCCAAGCTTGATGGACGCTCATTCGCGGTCTTTGCCGAAGGCACCTATGAGGTTCAGCCGAACCTGTTCATCACGCTCGGCGGCCGATACACTACCGAGACGCGCTGGTTTAGCCAAAGTAACAATGGCGTATTGCTGGTCAATGACGTTTCAAAAACGTTCAAAAAGTTTAACTACAAAGTCGGTATCCGTTATGAGGTGACCGACAAGACTAACGTCTACGCCACCTACAGCACCGCGTTCAAGAGCGGGGTATACAACATGGCGGGAATCAGCGGCACCCCGGTCAATCCGGAGAACATCAAGGCGGCTGAATTCGGGATCAAGTCCGATCCATTGGAATGGCTGCGCACCAACCTTGCCGCCTATTATTACGACTACAAGGGCCTCCAACTTCAGTCGAAGGCTCCGACCGGTCCCGGATACATCCTGCAGAATGCAGCCAACGCCGAAATCTATGGCGGCGAGTTTGAGACCATCATCAATCCGGTCCGCGACCTAAGGCTGCGTGCGGCGGTTGCCTATACCCATGCCCGCTACAAGGATTTCCCCAACGCCCAGGGCTTTACGCCGATCGTGAATGGCAACGGCAACTACGCCGGCAACGTGGCTGCTCCCTACGATGCTTCAGGCAAGGTCATGACCCGGGCGCCTGAATGGTCGGGCAATGTGGGGTTTGATTGGAGCCATGACGTCGGCAACGGGCGCGTCACTCTGGCCGGAAATCTGCTGTGGAGTTCCAGGGTATACTACGACTTCGCCAACATATTCTCGCAGCGCCCCTACACCCTGTCTAACCTCTCGATCAATTGGCAGCCTGGAAGCGAAGCCTTCAAGGTCGGCCTGTGGGTGACGAACCTGACCAACGAGAAGGTGCTGCAAACCGTGCGCCCCGGAACGTTGGGAACCGACGGGTTCTATGAACAACCTCGTAAGATTGGAATAACTATAGAAACGAAAATTTAAACAATAACTTTAATCAAGGAGGATGCCATGAAGAAAATTAATCATCCAAAAATAAAAAATCTACTGCTGTCGAACGCGCCCCCGATGCTCGCGCTCTTACTGCTAGCGCCGACCCATGTGTATGCACAAGACAGATCGGATAGTAACCCACAATCCGAGACAGCAGTTTCAGGACTTGGTGATATTATTGTTACAGCTCGGAAACGCTCTGAAAATCTGCAGGAAACACCCATCGCGATCACGGCGATGACTGGTGAGATGCTCGAAGAAAAGCAGATCGTCAACGTAGCGGAAGTTGCCAAGTTCGCTCCCAATGTCAACATTTCGCCGGTTGCTAACATCTCGGGTTCGAGTGCCTCGATTACCGCTTTCATCCGCGGCGTCGGACAGACCGACTTCAACATCACTGTCGATCCCGGCGTTGGCGTCTATGTAGATGGCGTATATGTCGCGCGTTCCGTCGGAGCGCTACTCGACATGGCAGACGTTTCAAGCGTCCAGGTCTTGCGCGGTCCGCAGGGTACGCTGTTTGGCAAGAACACGATCGGCGGAGCGATCGTGGTCAATTCGGTTGAGCCGCAGAAGGATTTCGACCTGAAGCTCGAAGCGGCAACCGGCCGGTTCAATCGCGCCGATTTCAAGGGCATTATCAATGTACCGCTGAACGACAACCTAGCGATGCGGGCTGTTGCTTCCTATGAAACGCGCGACGGCTATCAGAAACGTCTGTTCGATGGCGGTCGCCAGGGTAACAAAGATAGCTTTGGTGGGCGTGTCGCCTTTAAATGGGAACCGACAGACAAACTCACGGTCAATCTCAGTGGGGACATCAACATCCGCCGGGAGGAGATGGCCGCATCTACTTTAGTTAACCTTTTTGAATCGCCCAACCTGCTTCAGATCGTCAATCGGAATGGGCGGACCTTAGCATTCCCAAGCTCTACATATGCATGGAACAAGCTACAGGGGGGGGCCGGTGTTTGTGGCGCGGACGGTCAGCTTGCCCCAGTCAACAATCCCCTGTGTGCAACTACCCAATGGGTAACTGGCAATATCGACTCGACTTGGTCGGGCACGAAAAACCAGTCGGATTTCGATTTGTGGGGCACCAACCTGACACTCGACTATGATTTCGGTGGCATTAACCTCAAATCAATCAGCGCCTATCGCGACCAAAAGGCAACAATCCAGTTCGACTTTGATGGCACGCCCCATCCCTATCTGCAGCTGACCAACAATATCGACTTATGGCAGGCATCACAGGAGTTGCAGCTGACCGGCAGTTTGTTGAACGACCGGTTAAAGTTTGTGCTCGGCGGATACTATCTGAAAGAAAAAGGACAGGACAAGAATGATCTGCGCTTCGGGTTTGCGGATTTCTTCAGTGGTGGCAAGATTGACAACGACAGCTATGCCGCTTACCTGCAGGCCACTTTCAAGGTAACCGACCGATTTTCCATAACACCGGGAATTCGTTACACGGACGAAACAAAGCGTTTTGACCCGTCGTTCCAGACTATTAACCGTGATTACACGGCACCTCTCGGGCAGGCAGGAATTCTTCCCTATCCAGATGGTGTATTCATCGCTTTCAGCCAATGCGTTACTGGCCAACCCACGCCATTGCTAGTGACCGACCCAGCCAGCCCACTATTTGGTTTCCCACTACCTGGTGGATGCGCTCCTGCCGCCACCAACCCTGGCGGAAACCACACGATGCCGGCTGTTCAAGTTGCTGTAAAGGCGAAGGAGTGGACACCGGCAATTTCAATGGACTATAAGATTAGCGATGATGTTCTCGCATATGCATCATATTCTAAAGGCTTCAAAAACGGCGGATTTACTCAACGAATATTTCCTGCTGAGCAAGTTGCCCCTTCTTTCACTCCTGAATTTGTAGAATCTTATGAGATAGGTCTTAAAACAGAGATTTTTGATCGTCGACTTCGCGTTAATATCGCTGCGTTTCTTTCCGACTACAGCAACATCCAAGTTGTTGTAAACGAAGGCATCGCGCCTAGGGCGCGCAATGCTGGCACTGGTCGAATTAAGGGCTTCGAGATTGAAGGCGAAGCAGCTCCTGCCGATTGGTTGCGACTGACATTCGGTGTTGGTTATCTGGATGCTTATTTTCGTGAAATCGATCCGGCGGCATTCCCGATAGGCCTCAATTCGAAGTTTGCCTTCGTGCCGGAGTGGACTGGCTCGGCTTCTTTCAACGCCGATGTTTATCGAGGAGACAGGGGCAAGCTGACTCTTCGTGGCGATTGGTCGTACCAGAGCACAACGTACAAAGATGCGCTAAACAGTTCTGAATTAAAGCAGCCTGGCTATAGCGTATTCGGCGCAAGCGCATCATTTACTGAGAGTAGCGAGCATTTTACAGTGACAGCTGGTGTAACTAACCTGACCGATAAGCGGTATATTCAGGGCGGATATGTCGACCGTGACGTCGCGGGGACAGCGCTGGCAACTTACTCACGTCCGCGTGAATGGTTCCTTAAGCTGGCCTACAAGTACTAACGCAAGAGCAGAGGGCGGCGGTTCGCTGCCGTCCTCACCGTTTCGGACGTGCTTGCTTCGGAAGCACCGCCTAACCGACCAACATCCGCTTGGCATCTGGTCCTGCGGCCACAGGAGTTCAGACATTGGCTGTCACAATCCCTCCACTCCACCGCAGCGATTTTCTGACCAACCAGTCGATCATCAACGGGAAATCAGTAGAAGCCAGCTCCACCTTTGATGTCACGAACCCCGCCACCGGCAAGACGCTCGCAACAGTTGGCCTACTGGGCGAAGCCGAAACTCGCCAGGCGATCGAAAGCAATTCCCGCACCTATGCCGATTGGCGAAAGCGATCCGCGCAAGAGCGTGTCCGACTGCTGCAGGGCTGGCTAGCACTGGTCCAGCTGCATCGCGAGGATCTGGCCCTGCTGATGACCGCCGAACAGGGCAAACCGCTGGCCGAAGCGCTGGGCGAGGTCGATTACGCCGCAAGCTTCATCCAGTGGTTCGCCGAAGAGGCGCGCCGTGTCTATGGCGAGGTCATTCCGGCCAGTTCCGAGCGGCGGATTATCGTGATCCGTCAGCCGGTCGGCGTGGCTGGCGCCATTACGCCGTGGAACTTTCCCGCCGCGATGATCACCCGCAAGGTCGCGCCTGCACTGGCGGCGGGCTGCACCGTGACCCTCAAACCGTCCGAACTCACCCCGCTGACCGCTTGCGCTCTGGCAAAGCTCGCTCTCGAAGCGGGCATTCCGCCCGGCGTGTTCAACGTGGTCTGCGGGGATGCACCCGCGATCGGATCGGTCCTGACCAGCCATCCCGATGTCACCAAGTTCACTTTCACCGGTTCGACCGCGGTTGGCAAGCTGCTGACTGCGCAATGCGCCACCACCCTGAAACGGGTTTCGATGGAACTGGGCGGCAATGCCCCGCTGCTAGTGTTCGACGATGCCGATCTCGATCAGGCGGTCGAGGGGGTGATCGCATCGAAATTCCGTAACACCGGACAGACCTGCGTTTGCGCCAACCGGATCCTGGTGCAGAGCGGCATTCATGACCGCTTCGTCGAGGCGCTGGCCGCCAGGGTCTCCGCGTTCCGGGTCGGCAACGGCCTTGAAGGTGCAACCGACCAGGGACCGTTAATCACCGCATCAGCCTTGGCCAAGGTTCACGGGCATGTCGCCGACGCCGTGGCGCAAGGTGCCCAGCTGGTCACAGGCGGCAAGGGACACGAGGCCGGAGAGCTGTTCTTCCAACCAACTGTTCTGACCGGAGCGAGCCCGGCGATGCGGCTAGCGGACGAGGAGACTTTCGGGCCGGTTGCCCCGGTGTTCCGTTTCGAAACCGAGGTCGAAGCGCTAACGCTTGCCAACGCCACGCGCTCGGGGCTGGCGGCCTATGCCTTCACCCGCGACATTGACCGCGCCTGGCGGGTTTCCGAAGGACTTGAGACCGGGATGGTCGGCTTAAACAGCGGCATCGTCTCGACCGAGACCGCACCGTTTGGCGGCATCAAGGAATCGGGACTTGGCCGAGAAGGTTCGCGACACGGTATTGAAGAATTCTTGGAGATGAAGACCATCAGTGTTGGGGTCCGGAACGAGAGTCCGGTGTAAGCGGAATGCGGTCCCGAGGAGTCAAGATTTTCGTTGCTCAATGCGGAATGCATTGTATGATGTCGGCAAAAGAGTGGGAGACGGAATTCAGCATGCCCTTCAGGGTTAGGCCTTATGCTACCTTGACCGCCCAGAACGCGCAGGAAAGTGTCCTGCCGTGAAGCGCATGGTCGTGGGGATGACCGGCGCAACCGGCTCGGTCTATGGCCTTCGCCTGCTTGAGCTACTGCGCGAGACGGGCGGTTGGGAAACCCATCTGGTGATGTCTCCGGCGGCGCTGCTCAACATTCGCGAGGAACTGCCCGAAGGCAAGGCCCGGCTCGAAGCACTGGCCGATGTGGTGCACAACGTCCGCAACGTCGGCGCCTCGATCGCCAGCGGTTCGTTCGTGTGCGAAGGCATGGCGATCGCGCCCTGTTCGATGCGCACGCTGGGCGCGGTGGCGCACGCCCTGTCCGACAACCTTATCACCCGTGCGGCCGACGTGATGCTGAAGGAACGGCGCCGCCTTGTGATGATCACCCGCGAAACGCCGCTCAACCTGGCGCACCTGCGCAACATGACGGCCTGCACCGAAATGGGGGCGATGATCTTCCCCCCGGTGCCGGCTTTCTATGCGCGGCCGACCTCGCTGGCCGACGTGGTCGATCACAGCTGCATGCGGGTACTGGATCTGTTCGGGCTTCATTTGAAGTCGGAGAAACGCTGGCAAGGCCTTAGCAAAGAGGCGGCAAGCCTTGTTTCGGGTGCTGGGCAAATGGAAGGGAATTGAGAATGGCGTGGGATGTCAGCCGTCGCACCGTCGTGAGCGGTGGCGCCGTGGGTGCTGTCGTTGCCGGTCTGGGAATCGGCCGCAGCGCTTTTGCTCAGCGGCCGCGCAAGATCATCGTCATCGAAGAGACGCACGTTCCCGAAAGTCGACTATTTGCCGAAACCTTTATCAATTCGGGGCGCGCAGCGCAGGTTGTCCGGATCGACCGGAGCTTCAACGGCCTGCTGCATGAACTTGAAGCGGTTGAAGGCGTGCTGGTCGGCCTTACTTCCGATCCCGCGGCGATGATCGCCGGGCAGATCCTTGTGGCCGGCGGCGCCCGCCCGCTACTGCAGTGGACCCATCAATACCGCAAGCTGCGCTGGGAACACCAGACTGTCGGCGCGCCAACGCTGCTTGCGCGGGCCAGCGTCGGCTGGCCCAGCGTTCTTGCCCACCACATGCAGGATGCGCTCGTCGGCGATCGCCAGGATGCCGAACTGCGGTGCCAGTCAGGACATTGCGGCCTCGGTGGCAAGAGCCCCGGCATGCTGGTTTCATGGGCATTCGAAGTGGGAGTACAGCAGTCGTGAGTACGCGCATGCCACAAGGGGTCGACGCCGCAACCTTTACCAAGGCTCTGGACGAATTAGCGGCTATCGTCGGCAAGGAATGGGTCTTCGTCGATGAACTGCCGCTGTCGGCCTATCGCGACGCCTATTCACCGCTGGCCGATGGCGAGATGCTGCCCTCGGCTGCCGTGGCACCGGCCAACATGGAACAGATTCAGCAGGCGCTGAAGGTATTCAACGCTTACAAGCTGCCGATCTGGACATTCGGCAACGGCCGCAATTTCGCTTATGGTGGCCCGGCCCCGCGCCAGTCCGGTTATGTCATGTTCGACCTCAAGCGGATGAACCGCATTCTCGAAGTCAACGAGAAATACGGCTATGCGCTGGTCGAACCAGGCGTGTCCTATTTTCAGCTTCACCGCCATCTGCGCAAGATCGGCAGCAAGCTTTGGGTCGATCCTGCGGCACCAGGTTGGGGCGGCGTCATGGGCAACGCGCTTGAACATGGCGCGGGTTACACCCCCTACGGCGATCACTTCGTCATGCAGTGCGGCATGGAAGTGGTCCTTGCCGACGGTAAGGTCGTCCGCACCGGTCAGGGCGCGATCGAGGGGTCGCAGCATTGGCAATCCACCAAGCATGCCGCCGGTCCGCATTTTGATGGCATGTTCACCCAGTCCAATTTCGGCATTGTGACCAAGATGGGTATCTGGTTGATGCCCGAACCGCCGGGCTACAAGCCGTTCATGATCACTTACGAGCGCGAGGAAGACCTTGCCGCAATCTTCGATGCGGTGCTGCCGCTGAAAATCAACCAGGTTATCCCGAACGCCGCTGTGGCGGTCGATCTGTTGTGGGAAGTGTCCGCCAAGACCACGCGTCGCCATTACTTCGACGGCAAGGGCCCTATCCCGGATTCGATCCGCAAAAAGATCGCGTCGGATCATGGGTTAGGCATGTGGAACTTCTACGCAGCGCTCTATGGCCCGCCACCGATCATCGAGAACAACTGGAAGCTCGTCGAGGCAGCGATGATGAGCATTCCGGGTGCCAAACTGCACCTTGACCGCGAGAACGACCCCGCCTGGGACTATCGCGTCCAGCTGATGCGCGGTGAACCCAACATGACCGAGTTCAGCATCATGAACTGGATCGGCGGCGGCGGGCACATCAACTTTTCGCCAATCTCGGCACCCGACGGCAAGGAAGCGCTGAGCCAATACAACTTGATCAAGCAACGCTGCCACGATTTCGGGTTCGACTATATCGGCGAATTCCTGGTCGGCTGGCGCGACATGCACCACATCCTGATGATCATGTACGATCGCGCCGACGACGGCATGCGCAAGAGCGCCTATGACCTGTTCGGCAAGCTGGTAGACGAGGCAGCCGGTGCGGGCTTCGGCGAATACCGCACCCACCTCGCCTTCATGGACCAGATCGCCAAGACCTATAAGCACAACGATGGGGCGCTGTGGGACCTGCACCACCGTCTCAAGGACGTGCTAGACCCCAACGGCATCCTCTCCCCCGGCAAGCAGGGGATATGGCCCCAGGCGATGCGCAACCAAGCGCAATCACACGGCCGGCTGAACAAAGACTTCAAGGATTGACGACCATGACGCAAATTGAGCACTGGATTGGCGGCACCGCCGTGGCTGCAACGGGCGGGGCCTATTTCGACGATCTCAACCCGGTCGACGATTCGGTCTATTCCCGGGTCCCCGCCGGCACCGCGGAAGACGTGAACCGCGCCGTGGAGAACGCGCATCAGGCCTATCTCCAGCATCGCGATCTGCCCGCCGCAGTGCGCGAAGGGTGGATCGCGAAAGCCGCCGAAATCATGGAGCGCGATACCGCCAAATTCGCCGACGTGCTGGTCGACGAAATCGGTTCGCCGATCGCCAAGGCCGGGTTCGAAACCCGCTTCGCGGTCAGCTTCCTGCGCGCGGCGATCGGCGTGCCGCGCCGGATTCGGGGGGAAACGATCCCTTCGGACACCCCTGGGCGGTTCAGCATGAGCCTGCGCCAGCCGGTCGGTGTGGTCGCCGGGATTACCCCGTTCAACGTGCCGCTGATCAAGGGGATCAAACAGTCGGCCATGGCCCTGGCCACAGGCAACGCCTTCGTGCTGCTACCCTCGGAAGCCGCGCCAATGATCGCCGATCTGCTCGCTAAATTGTGGAAGGAGGCCGGCGTTCCCGACGGCTTGTTCAACGTGGTCTACGGCAATGGCGCGGAGATCGGCGACGTGCTGACCGGCCATCCCAAGGTCGCATCGATAACCTTCACCGGGTCCTCGCGCGTCGGCAAGCACATCGCCGAAATCGCGGCCCGCAACCTCAAGAAGTACACGCTGGAGCTGGGCGGCAAGAGCCCGCTGGTGATCTGCGCCGATGCCGATCTGGACAAGGCGGTCAACGCCGCGCTGTTCAGCATCTTCATGTACCAGGGCCAGGTCTGCATGGGGGCTTCGCGGATCTATGTGGAACAGTCGATCTTCGACCAGTTCGCCAAGGCCTTCGCCGCCGCGACAGGCCGCGCCAAGAGCGGCGACCTGCGCGATCCTACCACCATGCTGGGCCCGATAATTTCCGAACGCCAGCGCGACCGGGTCTGCCGCCACATCGACGATGCCCGGTCCAAGGGCGCAGAACTGCTAGCCGGTGCTGAGTGGAACGGAAACGTATGCTCAGCGACGGTACTGCGCGGCGTTACAGCCGAAATGACCGTGTTCGAGGAAGAGACCTTCGGCCCGGTCACCTCGCTCTTTCCGTTCAACACACTTGAGGAAGTGCTCGAACTCGCCAACAACACCGAATACGGCCTCAGCGCGTCGATCTTCACCCGCGATCTCGACAAGGCTCTGGCCTTTGCCCAACGTGCCGAAGCGGGGATGGTCCACATCAACGCGCCGACCCTTCACGACGAGCCCCACGTCCCGTTCGGCGGAACCAAAGCGTCAGGTTTCGGGCGCGAAGGGACCGAAGCCGATCTCGAGATCATGACCGAATGGAAATGGGTCACGATCCAGTCGGCGACTGAGGGCGGACACTGACAGGCGGGAACGAATGACCATGAACGATCTCCCTAACCGCGCCCGCTCGATCTCGTCGCTGCGCGACTTCCTCGAACTGCTCGAGGATGCCGGCCAGGCGATCACCTGGAGCGATGCGGTGATGCCCGAACCCGGCGTGCGCAACATAGCCGTCGCCGCATCGCGCGATGCCAACGGCGCGCCGGCGATCGTATTCGACAATATCACCGGTTACCCCGGCAAGCGCTTGGCGGTGGGCGTCCATGGTTCGTGGGACAATATCGCCCTGCTGCTGGGCCGACCTAAAGGCACGACCATCCGCGAGCTTTTCTTCGAGATCGCCGGCCGCTGGGGCGATCAGGAAGCGCAAATCAGCTTTGTCCCAGAAGCCCAGGCCCCGGTGCACGAATGCCGGATCGAACAGGACATCAACCTTTACGATGTCCTGCCGGTCTATCGGATCAACGAATATGATGGCGGGTTCTACATCGGCAAGGCCTCGGTCGCCTCGCGCGATCCGCTCGATCCAGACAATTTCGGCAAGCAGAATGTCGGCATCTATCGCCTGCAGATCCAAGGGCCGGACAGCTTCACCCTGATGACGATCCCCTCCCACGACATGGGACGTCAGATCATGGCGGCCGAACGGGAAGGCGTTCCGCTAAAGATTGCGGTCATGCTGGGTAATCATCCCGGCCTTGCGGTGTTTGCTGCCACCCCGATCGGCTACGAGGAATCGGAATATTCCTATGCCTCGGCGATGATGGGCGCGCCAATCCGGCTGACCAAATCGGGCAACGGGATCGACATCCTGGCCGACAGCGAAATCGTGATAGAGGCCGAACTGCAACTGGGTGAACGCGAGCTGGAAGGGCCGTTCGGCGAATTCCCCGGTTCCTACAGCGGCGTGCGCAAGGCGCCGATCTTCAAGGTCACGGCGGTGTCGCACCGGCGCGATCCGATCTTCGAGAACATTTACATCGGGCGCGGCTGGACCGAGCACGATACGCTGATCGGCCTGCACACCTCCGCCCCGATCTATGCCCAGCTGCGCCAGAGCTTCCCCGAAGTCACCGCGGTCAACGCGCTTTACCAGCACGGACTGACCGGGATCATCTCGGTCAAGAACCGCATGGCCGGCTTTGCCAAGACGGTCGCGCTGCGCGCGCTGAGCACGCCGCACGGCGTGATGTACCTCAAGAACCTGATTATGGTCGATGCCGATGTCGATCCGTTCGATCTCAACCAGGTGATGTGGGCGCTTTCGACCCGCACCCGTGCGGACGATATCATCGTGCTGCCCAACATGCCTGCCGTGCCGATCGATCCTTCGGCAGTGGTCCCGGGCAAGGGGCACCGCCTGATCATCGACGCGACCAGCTATCTCCCGCCCGATCCGGTGGGTGAAGCGCACCTTGTCACCCCGCCGACCGGGGACGAGATCGACGCCCTGAGCAAGCGGATCCGCGAAATGCAGCTGGGAGCCCTGTCATGACCACCACCGTCTGCGGGCGCTGCAAATCGAGCGGCGCTGTCACCGATCATCAGGGCAGGCAGGACGGCGCGGTCGTGTGGACGATCCTGCGCTGCCCGACCTGCAACTTTTCCTGGCGCGACAGCGAACCGGCCCGCGCTATCGACCCGGCTGTGCGCTCGGCCGATTTCGCCGTCGATGCCGGCGATCTCCAGCGTTATCCCAAGATTCTCCAGCAATAAGGCTCCCAACGCCATGATCGATCAAGCCCGCCAGACGGCCACGCTCGGCACCCTCGCCCAGGCACTCGGCAAGGCCGCCGTCGATACCAGCCCGCAGACCCTGGCCCGCTATGCTGTCCCAGGGATGGCACCGGCAGGCGTGGTGCTTCCGGCCGATGAAGCCCAGCTCGCCAAGGTGCTGGAAGCTGCGCGCACCAGCGGCGGTGTGGTCCAGACGGTCTGCAACGGCGCCTACGGACTTGAAAAAGCCGTACAGGACAAGGTGATCGTGCTTGACCTGCAGAAGATGAACAAGGTCCTCGAGGTCAATGACGAACTGGCCACCTGCCTTGTCGAACCGGGCGTCACCTTCCGCCAGCTCGATGCCCACATCAAGGAAAAGGGAATTAAGTTGTGGGTCGACTTTCCCGGCAATCCCGATGAAAGCGTGGCCGCCAGTTTCATCAACCGCCGCCCCGGCTACACCCCCTATTCCGATCATTTCCTGATGCAGTGCGGGCTCGAGGTCATGCTGGCTGATGGCAAGATGGTGCGCACCGGCATGGGCGCCATGCCCAAGAGCACCTGCTGGCAGCTGTTCAAGTTCGGCTATGGCCCTTGGGTCGATGGCCTGTTCACCCAGTCCGATTTCGGGGTGGTGACCAAGGTGGGCATGTGGATGATGCCGCAGCCCCCGGCGCACCAGACCTTCATGGTCTCGGTCCCCAAGGAGGACGATCTGGGCGCGTTGTTGGACGTGCTCGGGCCGCTCAAGCTCAACATGGTGGTGGCCAATGGCGTCGCGGTGGGCAATGCGCTCCACGAAGCGGCCCTGCTCGGCAAGCGCCGCGCCGATTTTGAGGGCCAGGGGCCGATGGCGGCAAGCGCGGTCAAGGCCGCTGGTGAGGTGCTCGGACTAGGCTACTGGAACCTTTACGGCTCGCTCTATGGCCTGCCCGGCAACGTCGCGATCCTGTGGGACATGGTCAAGGGCGCGTTCTCGTCGATCAGCGGCGCAAGGGTGATTACCGATGGCAAGGGCATCGATCCCAAGCTGTGGGCCTGGCGGATGGGCACTATGACCGGTGTGGTGGCCGATCCCCCGGCCAGGACAGCAGGCTGGAGCGGCGACATGGCGCTTACGGTCAACCCGGTCAGCCCTGTGGATGGCGAGGAAGCCGTCAAGCTCTATGAACTGTCGCGCGATATCTGTGCCAAAAACGGCTTCGACTTCGTTGGCGAAACCACCGCGATCTGGCGTTCGGCCAACCATCGCCAGGTGCTGCCCCATGCCGCCGGGAAGGGCGAGGATGCGGTACGGGCCAAGACCTGCGCCGAAGCCCTGATCGCCGCGCAGGCCGAGGCCGGCTTCGGCCAGATCCTGACCGACCCCGGGCTGGGGGCGGCGGTTGCCAAGACCTATGAAAAGGGTGGCCGCTCGGCCCTGCATGCGCGGGTCAAGCAGGCGCTTGATCCCAACTCGATCTTTGCCTCGGTCTGAGCCGATGCGTCGCCATGCCTGCGGAGGTAAAATGAATAAGTTCCTCGCCCTTTCGCTTTTCGCTGCACTTGCTGCCTGTTCGTCCGCACAAGGCGAATCAGTGGTGGACGGTGCGGAGAATTATGAGCGTTACTGCGCAGGTTGCCACAACCCCGGCCCGGGCCACGGTGGCACCATGCTGCTGGCCGAAAAAGGTGCTCCGGTGCCTTCGCTCATCGGTCGCAAGGACTTAGATTACGATTACCTACATTCGGTCGTTCGCCAGGGCCTGATCGAAATGCCGCCGTTCCGACCGACCGAATTGTCGGACGCGGAGATCAAGCAGATCTACGATCACATCGTGGCGCAGAAGCTTCCCCCCGCAAAGGCCGAACCCGCCAAAAACAAGGCACTTTGAGGTCAAATCAAGCTGGGCGGAAAAGGTCGACAGGGTTCGTAAGGCTGAAATTGCTAGGGTGCCAACGGAGTATGCGGATAGCTGGTTGCTTTGGTGAGCACGCACCTTGTGTTTGATAGTCGTCATTATCGATAGCTACGGTACACAAGTGATCGCTTAGTTACGCTGTTGTCTGGTTCCGCTCGCCGCACCACAAAAGCGCTTTCGGTCCAGCTTTCCTCGCTGGCCCGGTTGGCCTTGTGCTCGGCAGCGTAGCCTTCCTGGGAATTTCAGCTCGCTACAACCGCATGCGGGTATTTGCGTGGATTGTTTCACTTTCAGTCTTATCGCCCAAATCACAAAACTCGCGGTAACGGTTGAAGAACTCCTCGCCATTACGGGATATGAACTTAATTTCATTATATGACGAGCTGAATGTATGACTGAAATGGCACGCTTTAATTGGAGCGATCCCTTCAACTTTGACGATCAACTGACTGAAGAAGAACGAATGGTGCGTGATGCGGCTCATGGCTTCGCGCAAGGGGAACTTCAGCCCCGGGTCATCAATGCCTTCCGCGAAGAGCTGGATGCAGCAGAGTTGTTTCCACTCATGGGACAAGCCGGCTTGCTTGGAGCGACGATCCCACAGTCTTATGGCGGTGCTGGAGCTGGCTATGTCTCCTACGGCCTGATCGCGCGTGAGATTGAGCGCGTGGATTCGGGCTATCGGTCAATGGCATCGGTGCAAAGCTCGCTCGTCATGTATCCGATTTTTGCTTTCGGCTCGGAAGAACAGCGGTTTAAATATCTGCCTGGCCTAGCCGCAGGCTCGCTGATCGGCTGCTTCGGCCTGACAGAACCTGATGCGGGATCTGATCCTGCGGGCATGCGCACAATCGCGAAGAGGATTGATGGTGGCTATGTCCTTTCCGGCATAAAAACATGGATTTCGAATGCTCCTTTCGCCGACGTCTTTGTTGTCTGGGCAAAGAGCGAAGCACATGATGGGGCCATTTGCGGCTTCGTGCTTGAAAAGGGCCTGAAGGGGCTTTCCGCTCCCAAGATCAAGGGCAAGCTCAGCCTGCGTGCCTCGACCACCGGCATGATCTTGATGGACGAGGTTGAGGTTGACGAAGAAGCCTTGCTCCCCGGGGTCCAGGGTCTCAAGGGCCCCTTCGATTGCCTAAACCGCGCACGCTATGGGATCAGTTGGGGAGCGCTCGGCGCCGCGGAATATTGCATGCACGCAGCCCGCCAATATGGACTTGATCGGCACCAGTTTGGAAAGCCGCTTGCCGCCAACCAACTTTATCAAAAGAAGCTCGCCGATATGCAAACGGACATTGCGCTAGGGTTGCAAGCCTCATTGCGTGTCGGCCGCCTAATGGACGAAGGCAGGTTCGCGCCGGAGATGGTCTCTCTCGTCAAGCGTAACAATGTCGGAAAATCGCTTGATATTGCGCGCCATGCCCGAGACATGCACGGCGGTAATGGCATCAGCGATGAATATCAAGTCATGCGGCACATGGTGAATCTGGAAACCGTCAACACCTATGAAGGCGCGCACGATGTACACGCGCTCATCCTTGGTCGAGCACTCACTGGCATTGCCGCATTCTAGGGTAGGCCACCTTTCTTCTTCAGTGTTGCGCTGCCTGGTCGCAGCAACAGTCGTTGTGTCGAGTGAGCGGAAACGACGGAGCGTGGTGGCCGCCTCAATAGCTTCGCGGTAGTTTCAGGACATGCTCTGCGATGAATGACAATATGAGATTGGTCGAAACAGGTGCCACCTGATAAAGGCGGGCCTCTCGAAATTTCCGTTCGATGTCGTATTCCTCAGCAAAGCCATATCCGCCATATGTCTGGATGCAGGCGTTGCCCGCTTCGACTGCTACGTCCGCGGCAAGCATTTTTGCCATGTTCGCCTCGGGTCCATGTTCAAGCCCCGCTTCGTAAAGGCGCGCGGCCTCATGGACCATGAGCTCGGCAGCGCGCATATTTGCGTGGGCTCGCGCGATCGGAAAAGAGACGCCCTGGTTCATGCCAATGGGGCGATCGAACACCACCCGTTGATTGGCATAAGCAATGGATTTTCGGGTGAACCATTTCGCATCACCGACGCATTCGGCAGCAATAAGAACTCTTTCCGCATTCATGCCCGAAAGGATGCAATGAAAGCCCTTGCCTTCTTTGCCTAAGAGATTGGCGACCGGGATGCGCATCCTGTCGAAGAAAAGTTCCGTCGTGGCATGGTTCATCATGGTGCGGATAGGCCGGATCGTTAGCGAACCCGCGGTGCGAGCCTGGTTCATATCGACGATGAATATGGAAAGACCGTCGGTTTTCTTCGTCACTTGATCGCGCGGCGAAGTCCTCGCTAGCAGCAGCATGAGATCGCTGTGTTCGGCGCGACTGGTCCAGATTTTCTGGCCGCTCACCACGAAATAGTCCCCATCGCGAACTGCCGTCGTCCTTAACGCAGTGGTATCGGAGCCGCTTCCCGGCTCGGTTACGCCGAAAGCCTGCAAGCGCAGTGCGCCGCTTGCGATCGCGGGCAGATAAAGGCGCTTTTGCTCATCCGATCCATGTCTAAGGATGATGGCCATGTTATACATCTGGGCATGGCATGCCGCTCCGTTGCAACCCATCGCTTGAATCGTCTCAAGGATGGCAACTGCAGCCGAAAGGCCCAGACCTGATCCGCCATATTCCTCGGGTATAAGTACCGAAAGATAGCCAGCGCTCGTCAACGCATCGACAAAAGAAGTCGGATATTCGCGATCAGCGTCGAGCTTGCGCCAATATTCACCCGGGAACTTTTCACAAAGCCGGCGCACACCGTCGCGGATTTCGTGAAAGTGTTGAGGTTCGAAAGGACTAAGAAACTGCATCGCCCTCATCCGGAGAGATTGTGAAAAACCCTTGATCTGCAACGATGACGTCGCGCTCGAGCACCGATGCCCGAAAAGCGCCGTTATTCCAGATTTCGGTTCTGATGGTTTCACCAGGGAACACCGGTGCGGCGAAACGCAGTTGCACTGCGCGCAGGCGCTCGGTCTGGTAGCCGAGCCGCCCGCGGAGGATGGCGTGAACGATGATGCCCATCGTGCCCAGGCCGTGCAATATCGGCATCCTGTACCCGGCGCGCGCCGCGATTGCTGGATCGCTGTGCAGCGGGTTGAGATCTCCATTTAGACGATAGATCAGGGCCTGTTCGGGACCGGTCGTCAGGTCAATGACAAGAGCGGCATTGCCTTCCGCCACGGGTACCGGCGAACTTCGCGGAGCTTCGCCTTCCCCTCCGAACCCGCCGCCGCCGCGAATGAAGATCGTACGTTCAAGACAGGCAAAGCAGGTGCCGCAATCATCGCGGATATTGGTTTCGGTGAATATCAACGCGGCCTTGCCCACGCCTTTGTCGACAATGTGGGTGACGCGGGTTGTGCTTTCGACTTCGCCAGTTGCCGGAACCGGGCCAAGCAGTACCATGGATTGACCGGCATGCAGGACGGAAACCGGATCCACACCGGAATCAGGGTGCCCCAGCCAGAACCCGGGACTCGCGAGAACGAGCGCCATGCCGGGCATGGCAACCGGTCCACGAAGGGGATCCACGAATGGCAGCTGCGCGAGGTCGGTAGGATCTCGCCCCATCCCGATCGATAAGGCGTAAAATGCAGCATCGCGTGGAGTGACGGTCTGACGAACCGCAGGAATACGAAAGTTGAGCAATTTTTGCGGATCGATTGTCACTTTCAATTTCCCTGGAAGGTGGTCAAAGGGTGGCGCTGGCAACCATGATCGGACGGCCGTCGCGCGCATGGGCGACGAACTGAACACTATTACCGTTCGCGCGAAGCGCCAAATGCAGTTCCTCGCCGCAGATCGCGGCAGACACCGCTCGGCAATCGAAGCACCGAAGCGCATTGTCGCCGAAGTGCTGCTGGGCGAGTTCCAGCAGCAGTGTCGCCGTCAACGGACCGTGAACGACGAGGCCGCGATACCCCTCGATTTCGCAGGTGTAGGCCCGATCATAATGAATCCGGTGACTGTTGAAGGTCAGCGCCGAAAATCGGAACAGCAAGGCTTCCGAGGGGACCAGCGCGCGGTGCGCAACCCATCGAGATCCGTCGAAGGTCATGTCAGGCGGCCGCGGCAGCTCTGCGGGCCCCAAAGGCATGGGATCCCGATAAACGATCGCTTGGGTTTCGCGAACGAAGATTTCGCCTTTGCAGTGGATTTCCTGTGCCATCTCGACAAAAACAAGCTTGCCGGTCGCGCCTTGCTTTTCGGCGATGGAATTGATCCGCGATCTGCGCTGCACCTTCTGGCCGATGAGCAACGGCGAAAGAAATTCGATCCTGCTCGATGCCCACATCCGGCGCGACTGAGGAAGTGGTGGCATGAAGCTGCTTTCGCCGCCGCGCACCGGATGTCCATCCACGCTCAATGCGGCTGTTGGCGCGTCTGGCAGGCAAAGGCACCAATGATAGCCTTGCGGCACGCTGCCATCTGCCGGCGCAACGCGGTCGAAAGTCGCCAGCCACCGTCGTGCGGCAGCGGGTTCCAGATAGTCGTGACGCAATTCTTCACGACCAATCCAGCTTTGCCATTGTACGTACGGCTGGGTGGTCATATATCATCCCCGGTCAGGCCGCGGGCAATCACCTGAGCCTGAATTTCCGCAGCGCCCTCGAAAATGTTGAGGATGCGCGCATCGCAAAGGATGCGACTGATCTCGTATTCAAGGGCATAACCATTGCCGCCGTGGATCTGCAGCGCAGCGTCGGCGTTCGACCAGGCGGCGCGAGCGGCAAGCAACTTTGCCATGCCGGCCTCAATATCGCAGCGCTTGTCCGAATCCCTGGCTCGCGCGGCAGCATAGCAGAGTTCACGCGCCATCACAAAATCGACAAGGCTCATCGCCAGCTTGTCCGACACGCGCGGAAACCCGACGATGGCCCTGCCGAATTGCTTGCGAACCAAGGCATAGTCGAGGCCCAGTTCGATGGCCCGCCGCGCGACGCCGATAGCCCGCGCGGCGGTCTGGATGCGTGCGCCCTCGAAGGTACGCATGAGCTGCTTGAACCCTTTCCCCTCCTCGCCGCCCAGCAGGGCGTCTGCCGGCGCGGTCATGGCATCGAACTGCAGGGCATATTCGCGCATCCCGCGATAACCGGGGACCTCGATCTCGCTTCCGGTCATGCCAGGGGCTGGGAAACCGTCATCGCTCGTGCCCCGAGGCTTGGGCACCAGCAACATCGACAGCCCGGCGTAACCCCTGGCTTCAGGTAATGTTCGCACCAGCATCGTCATCAGATCTGATCGGCTGGCATGGGTAATCCAGTTTTTCGCCCCGTTGATGACCCAGTGATCGCCGTCGTGCCGTGCGCGGGTTTGAATGGAGCCAAGATCCGATCCGGTGTCGGGTTCGGTGAAGGCTGCTGACGGCAAAACCTCGCCGCTTGCGATCCTGGGCAACCACCAGGCCTTTTGCGCTTCGGTGCCGTTCAAGCCGATCAGTTCGCCGGCGATTTCCGACCGCGTGCCAAGCGAGCCCGCGCCAATCCAGCCCCGCGACAATTCCTCGGTTATGATGCACATCTTTAGCTTACCGAGGCCAAGTCCCCCATAGATTTCGGGTATGCAGACTCCGAATGTACCGAGATCGGCCATGGCCTGAATCACTGCCTCGGGGATCAGATCATTCGCCAGATGCCATCCGTGAGCCTGGGGCACGATGACAGCATTGGTGAAGCGACGGTATTGCTCGCGGATCGTGTCGGCTTCGGCATCATCGAGCGACTCGCTTGGCCATTGCCCCTGGGCCAGGGCTGCAGCCACTTCGCCTCTGGTTGCAGCATAGTCCACATCGAGTAGGTCCACGCACCGGTCGAAAAGCGTGCGGGCAGCGCTGCCAAGTCCGAGGTCGCCGGGGCGGAAGATTTCGTTCTGGCCCATCGGCAGGCCGCCACCGATCTGGCCAATGCATTCAGCGAAGGCCAGAGTGGCGATCCTGGCGTCAAAGTCATTCTTGCTGCCCCTGGCTTCGGACCATTCGAGCACCGCTTCAAGCGCAGCCACAAGCGTGGCCACCCAGGCATAACCGTGCGCGGCCCGCTGCTCCTCATCAATCCTTCCGGACACCAAGCGCGCGCCCAACGCTGCCTTGACCGAGTCGCGATAGTCTCTCGCGGCGTTCAGGGCCTGGCGCAGATCAGCCACCTTCAGGCCGCGCGCTCGAAGATTGCGGCGATGCCTTGTCCGCCGCCGATGCACATCGTCTCAAGACCGTAGCGGCCTTTCGTGCGCACAAGTTCGCGGGTAAGGTTGGCAAGAATACGACCACCGGTTGCACCGATCGGGTGGCCAAGCGATATACCCGAACCATTGACATTGAGGATTTCGTTCCGGCCGTCGTCATCCGACCAGCCCCATCCTTTCAGAACCGCCAGGACTTGCGGTGCGAAGGCTTCGTTCAGCTCAACCAGATCAATATCGCCCCAGCCAAGGCCGCTGCGGGCGAACAAGCGTTGCACTGCAGGAACGGGACCAATTCCCATACGACTGGGATCACAGCCCGCCGCGGCCGAGCTATGATAAAAGGCGATCGGTTCCACCCCCAGTTCGTCGAGTTTGTCTTCGGCCACCACAAGGCAAGCGGCAGCGGCGTCGTTCTGCTGACTGGCGTTGCCAGCGGTTACGACGCCGCCCTCAATCGCCTTCAGCGCGCCGAGCGAAGCCATCGTCGCGTCGCCGCGATAACCTTCATCGTGTGCGAAGATGGCAGGCGCGCCCTTTCTTTGCGGCACCACAACCGGCACGATTTCGTCGTCGAACATTCCATTCGCCCAGGCGGCCGCGGCCCGCTGGTGGCTGCGCACGGCATAGGCATCTGCCTGTTCCCGGCTGATGTCATAATCCCTGGCAAGATTTTCGGCCGTTTCGATCATGCCGGAGATAACACCAAAACGCTCCGTCGGCTGAGACATAAGGCGTCCGCGCGTCAACCTGTCGTGAAGGGTGATACTGCCGGAACGTTTGCCCCCGCGAAGGTCGGTTGAATAATGTTCGACGTTGGACATTGATTCGACCCCGCCGGCGACAACAACGTCGGACATCCCCGTCTGCACCATCATCGCGGCGTTGACGATCGCCTGTAGCCCCGAACCGCAGCGCCGGTCGAGCTGATAGCCGGGGACTTCAAGCGGCAGGTCGGCAGCCAGCCATGACCAGTGGCCGATGGCCGGCGCCTCGCCGTTGCCATATCCCTGACTGAACACGACATCGTCGACCCGGGCGGGATCGATCTTCGTGCGCTCGATCAGGGCCTTGAGGATGACTGCGCCAAGCTCGCCTGCAGTCATCGGCGAAAGAGAGCCGCCAAACTTGCCCACCGCAGTGCGGATCGGCATGACAATGGCTGCGCGACGAAGGGTCATTTCGGGTCTCCACTCGCCATGTTGCCCACAATACCTGCGTCGATCAGGCGGGCGATTTCGGCGGCAGGCAGCGAGAGCAGATCCGCCAGGACTTCTTCGGTATGCTGGCCATTGCACGGCGCGGGACAAGGATCCCGACGGTGCATTTGGGGAACGGTGGCGAATGTGCCCGCGGCGGGATAGTCGAAGCCGCTGGGATTTGGCACCATCCCGAAAATCGGATTGTTCGCTACCAGCGCTGGATCGTGAACCGCATCAAGCATCCTGCGATAGGGCGAAAAGACGATTCCCCCCGCATCGAAGGCAGTAGACAGATCGGCGTAATCACGCGACCGGATCGCCCGTTCAAACAAGGGATAGAGCATGTCACGCAAGGTATATCGGAGGCCGTCATCCTGTTCGAAAGAAACACCGCGCTCTTGTTCGATGGCCGCAACATCTTCGGAAAGGCCCAGCGCCCCCAGCAAATGGGCCCACTGGCGATGCGTGGCAACGACAATCATTGTCCGCACCCCGTCGCGCGTGGTGAAGTCGCGACCGAACAAACCATAAACTGCATTGCCAAGGCGCGGACGATCCCGGCCCGTATAGAGCATTTCTGCAAGTCCACCGAGGTTGGCGACCGTGCCAATCGCCACGTCTGACAACGGCAGCCGGATCTCGCATCCTTCGCCACTGGTGCTTCGCCACTGCATCGCGGCAAGCATGGCGAATGCTCCGTATGCGCCGGAAATGAGATCCCATGCGGGCAGGACATGATTGACCGGATCGGGGCCCGTTCCAGTCAGCATAGGGTATCCCACGGCATTGTTTATGGTGTAATCGAGCGCGGGCGAGCCATCGGCCCATCCCATTATCCGCAAGGTGACAAGATCCGGACACCCCTGCGCGAGGAGGGCATGGGACAGGAAACCATCCACCGGAAAATTGGTGATGAACTGGCCGGTTGCCCTCACGAGTTCCTGCACTATTTCACGCCCCTCAGGCCTGCGAAGATCAACCGCGACTGACTTTTTTGCACGATTGAGATTCTCCCAATAGAGCGAATCATTCGCCGCCGTCACAGGCCAGCGCCGGTAATCGGGGCCGCCGCCAATCTGGTCGACGCGTATCACCTGTGCGCCAAATTGCGCGCAATAAAGGCCCGCCGTGGGAGAGGCGACGAATGACGATGCCTCAATGATCGATAGGCCATCGAGAAAATTATACATGGCGTTTGATCCGGCCCGCAGGCGAATTGGCCATGCGCCAGGGCGGGGCGGAATGAACCCCCTGGCCGCCCATGGTGCAGCCTGCGGATGAAGTGCAACCCACGAAGGTCAATTCGCCGCCGCAAATTCACGCAGCATGTGCTTAGCGATCTGGAGTTGCAGGATCTGGGTCGTGCCTTCATAAATCCGATATATGCGCGCATCGCGGAAGAAACGTTCGGCATCGTATTCGGCAAGATAGCCGGCACCGCCGTGGATCTGGACGCAGGCATCCACCACGCGGCCGCACATTTCTGTCGCGAAAACCTTGAACGCCGCTGCTTTGCGCAAGATGTTCTCGCCTGCGTCGGCGCGCCGAGTGACATCGTCCATCATGCATTCGGCGGCATAGATTTCGATCTCGCTCTGGGCGAGCATCTGCTGGATCAACTGGAAGTTGGCAATCGGCTCGCCGAATGCCTTGCGCTCGGTCGCGTATCGGATGGCGCTATCCAGCGCCCGGCGGGCATAAGCGGTCGCTGCGGCGCCCACCGACATCCTGCCGTTGTCGAGGCTCATCATCGCGAATGCGAAGCCCTTGCCAAGTTCGCCGCCGAGCAGAGCCTCGCTGCCAACGTGGACATCTTCCAGCCCGATATCGGCGATATGGCTACCCGACTGGCCCATCTTCCTGTCCGACTTGCAGATCGTCACGCCGGGTATGTCAAGCGGGACGATGAATGCCGATATATGGGCGTTTTTGGGCAGATTTTCCATGGCCGTCCGCGCCATGATCAGTCCAACCTTCGCAAAGGGCGAGTTGGTAATATATCGCTTGGTGCCATTGAGAAGCCAGCCGTCGCCGGTCGGCACCGCAGTCGTCTGCAGACCCGCCGCATCTGATCCCGAACCCGGTTCGGTCAGGCCGAAAGCGGCGATTTCACCCGCGGCAATGCGCGGCAGCCATGCAGCCTTCTGCGCTTCTGTTCCACCATTCTTGAGGGCTGAGGCGAACATGCCGACATTGATCGAGATGATCGAGCGGAATGCCGGCATCGCATAACTTAGCGTGTGCATGGTGCGGATATACTGGCTGATGTTCATGCCGGCGCCGCCATGCTCTTCCGGTATGGTCAATCCAAACAGACCCATGTCGCGCATCGCTTCGAGGACGTTTTCGGGGATGAGGTCGGTTTCAATAATTTTGCGCTCGACAGGAATGAGCCGGTCGCGCACGAAGCGTTCAAGCTGTATCAAGAATTGTTCGAAGACTTCTGCATCCATGCCGGCGTTGCTCATCGGTTACCTGTCAGATTGGATCATAAGGAAAGACATGCGCCGAGACTTCATCGGCGCGCGCGAAGCTGCTGCGAAACGAAGGTACAAGCTCGTGGGCAATTGCCTCCGGCGTCCAGCCTTCGACCTTGGTCATCGACCGGATCGGCCGGGGCTTGCAAAACAGGGCGATTTCATTCTTGCGAACCGCGAAAATCTGGTTGGTCACGTCCTTGGATAGGTCGGATGCCAGATAGGCAACCAACGGCGCGATCTTGTCTGCCGACATGGATTGCAACCGTTGGACACGTTCGTGTTCGGCAGGCGTTGTCGCGGGAATTGACGAGGTCATGCGGCTCCACGCAAAAGGCGCGATGCAGTTCGAGCGGACGCCAACTCGCGCCATGTCGAGCGCGATAGACTGCGAAAGCGCGACGACGGCCAACTTTGCCGCCGAATAGTTCGCCTGCCCGATGTTGCCGATCAGACCGCTCGTCGAAGTGAAATGAACGAAACTGCCCGCCTTCTGTTCACGAAAATAGGGCGTGGCGGCCTTGGAAACGTTGAAGACACCAGTAAGATTGACCGCGATGACGCTGGTCCAGTCCGCGTGACTCATCTTGTGCCAGATGCTGTCTCGCAAGATGCCTGCATTGTTCACGACCGCATCGATTCGGCCAAATTTCCGTACCGCATCCTCGATAATGCTCTGCGCCTCCGCCGGATCTGCAACATTACCGAAGTTGGCCGCCGCTTTGCCCCCGGCACCGATGATGTCGTTAGCGGTGTTCTGAGCGAATGCGGTATCGCCGCCGTTGCCCGCCTGCGCCACGCCAGGATCGTTGACGATAATTGCCGCCCCCTGCGCGGCGCAATACAACGCCAGTTGGCGACCTATTCCGCGCCCGGCACCAGTGATCGCGACAACTGATCCATCCAGGCACCGATCCATATCCCGTTCCTCAAATGCAATTAGCCCGACAGGCAGGACTGGCTCAATGCCAGGCTCTGGCAACAAGCTCACCCAGTTCCTCTGCCACTCCGCCAGATGTGCTCGCCAAGGTACAATAGTTGGCAAAGCTTGCCTGGACTGCTGCTTCGGACGACTCGGCACGGGTCAACTGGTCCAGGTCCAGCCCAGCGAGCATTTGGGACTGGACCAGACGTTCACCATGCAACTCTGCCGTCTTCAGCGCCGCATAGGCTGCGGCGTTAATTTCCGACTCAGGCGTACATTGGCACCACTGCTTCATCCAGCGCCGCACCGAACGGACCGGTTGCACGAAGCGTTCATTCGCAGTTGCTGCCGAGTGCTGCGCGGCCTCGATGTCCGAAACAGCGAGAATGGTGCAACGCGCCCCTGCCAACCAAAGGCAAAGCAACACCGTGTTGACGTCACACCCATGCTGATCCTGCAAGGCAAGGCAGGAAGCTGCCACGCCCGGCTTGGCATAAATGTGTAAGGAATAGTCCCATAACGCCGCCGCGTGCTGCTCCACCTGAATTGAAGCTTCATCACCCACTGGCGGCACGGCCGGGCCTTGGTCCGACCGTGCCGAAGTACCCAATCGCGGACCTTGGTGAAAATGCTGACCAGACATGCAACGAGGCCAACCGCCTAGAACGTGCGGGCGCCGAAATGGATTTCCATCATCGGACGCATGACATCCCACCGTTCCAGCTGCGACCAGTGGCCCGAACGGTCGAGAACGTACAGTTCGGCATGCTTGAGATGCTGGATCAGGTATAGGCTGGTGTCGAGCGGCACCACCCGGTCCTGACGGCCATGGAAGATCAGCACTTCGTGCGGCATTTTGCCCAGCAGTTCGGGCGGCATGTTGAGCGTCTCAATGCCGTTCTTCATCGAATCGATCATCTTGACCGCGGTCTTCATGATTCCCGGATCGGTGGCGATCTTGTAACGGTTCTCGACGATTTCCTCCATGCCTTCGAACTTCTCGGCATCGTAGGCGAAGCTGTGCATCACCTGGCGATAGCGGGCATATCGTGGGTCGGAATAGAACGAGAGCAGGCGGATCAGTTCCGGGGTGCGCGGGCCGGGGGCTCCGATCGAACCCATCAGCACCACCTTGTCGATTGTGTCGGGCTCCTCGCTCATCATTTGCAGGGTCAGCGCGCCGCCCATCGAATTGCCTACAACGTGGGCCTTCTTCACACCGAGCGCCTCAAGCAGGCCAAAGCACTGGTCGACCCGGGTGCCGATCCAGCCCATCACGCTGTCAGGCCACGGATCGGGAATCACCGACTGGCCGAAACCGATCAGGTCGGGCGCGATCACGAAGAAGTTTTCGGCGAGGTCCGGCATCAGGTGATACCAGTTGGATGCGGCATGTGCGCCCGGACCCGCACCGTGAAGCAGCAGAATTGCCGGCTTGGACGGATCGCCCGCCAAGAGGGTGTGCGAGGTCAAGCCGCGGCCCGTGATCTTTTCTTCCCTGATAACCCCTTCAGCAGCCATGACATTCTCCCATGTGATCCTGACGATATATTCGCGCGACTCCTTGCCGGAGTTCACAGTCAATTTTGCCGGAGCCTAAGATATCGTTTGACATTGTGCAATGAGTTTTCCCAAGTGTTGCGCATTGGGAGCAGGACACATGACAGGCGAGACATTCGACGATCGACTGGTCGCGCAATTGGCGCAGGAACTCGACCATGCCGAGCAGACCCGCGAACGGATCCGGCCGTTCTCCGTGCGCTATCCAGGCATGCAGATCGAGGATGCCTACCGCATCAACCAGGCCTGGGTCGATCTCAAGCGAGAGCGCGGCCGGGCCGTCTTTGGTCACAAGATCGGCCTGACCTCGCGCGCGATGCAGCAGGCAGCCGGAATCACCGAACCCGATTACGGCACCTTGCTGGATGACATGGTGTTCGAACAGGGCAGCGACGTGCCGACCGCCCGGTTCATCACGCCCAAGGTCGAGGTCGAACTGGCCTTTGTGCTCGGGCGCCGCCTGGAAGGAGCACAGACGACGATTTTCGACGTCCTGAGCGCCACCGACTATGTGGCTCCGGCAATCGAGATCATAGACACCCGGGTGCATCCCAAGGATGCCGAAACCGGAGTGGCGCGCAAGGTCCTGGATACGATCAGCGACAATGCCGCCAATGCCGGAATCATCGTCGGCGGTCTGCCGGCGAAACCCGACGGGCTCGATCTGCGCCGCATCGGCGCCCTGCTCAGCCGCAACGGGGTGATCGAGGAAACCGGCCTTGCGGCAGGGGTGCTTAACCACCCCGCCAACGGCGTCGCCTGGCTGGTACGGCGGCTCGCGCCTTGGGGGCAAGGGCTCGAAGCCGGAGAAGTCGTGCTTGGCGGATCGTTCACGCGCCCGGTCGAAGCGGCGCCGGGCGATGTCTTCAACGCCGATTTTGGCGAGTTTGGTTCAATCGGGTTCCGGTTCGTTTAAGGGGCGAAAATGCAGACACCGGTCAACCGCTTCAAGGCGGCCTTGCGCGAAGGTCCGGTCCAGCTTGGCTTCTGGTTGGCCCTGGCCCATCCAGACATTGCCGAAATCTGCGCGGGCCATGGCTATGACTGGCTGCTGATCGATGGCGAACATGGCCCGCAAACCCTGCCCGGCATCGTCGCGCAGCTGCGTGCGGTCGAGGCGACGCCGCCGTGTTCGGCGATCGTCCGGATTGCCGGCCACGATCCGGTAGCGATCAAGCAGGTTCTCGATCTTGGAGCGCAGACTCTGATGGTTCCGATGGTCGAGACCGCCGAACAGGCCCAGGCCATCGTAACTGCGTCCCGCTATCCGCCTGCAGGCGAACGCGGCCTCGGCGGCGCCCGTGCCGCGCGCTGGGGTGGCTATCCTGCCTATGTCGCAGAAGCCAATGCGCAGGTTTGCATCATCGCCCAGATCGAGACCGCGACCGCCGTCGACAACATTGAGGCGATCGCCGCAGTGGACGGAATCGACGCGCTGTTCCTTGGACCTGCGGACCTGGCCGCGACCGAAGGTTTGCTGGGCGCAATCAATTTCGATGCCCTGTTCAAGCTGACCGGCGAAGCACTGGCGCGGATCGTCTCAACCGGCAAACCGGCCGGGATCCTTTCGCGCGACGAACGCCTCGTCCAGCAGTTCCTCGATGGCGGTGCCCGCTTCATCGCCAACGGGATCGACAGCTTCACGATGGCCAAGGGCGCGGGCGACGGACTCCGGGTCTGGCGTGAGCGTATCGCGGCACAGGGCGGCAACTGAGGCTATGGCAAAACCGGCTTGGCAGACGCCTCGTTCCAGTGACCCGGTCAAACCGCTTGATGGCGTCCGGGTGCTTGAATTAGCCCGCATCCTGGCTGGCCCATGGTGCGGACAGCTGCTGGCGGACCTTGGCGCCGAAGTGATCAAGATCGAACGGCCCCGCGTAGGAGACGATACGCGGCATTGGGGGCCGCCGTTCGTGACAGCAGAAGATGGCACCAATTTGGGAGCGGCTTATTTCCATTCGACCAATCGCGGCAAGCGGTCTTTCGCAATCGACATCGCCAGCGCGGAGGGCCAGGCCATCATTCGCGATCTGGCAAGCGGCGCAGATATCGTGATCGAGAACTACAAGGTCGGCGGGCTGTCGAAGTACGGGCTTGACCATGCCGCGCTTTCCGCACTGAATCCGCGCCTGATCACCTGCTCGATCACAGGGTTCGGACAAACCGGGCCATACGCCCACCGCGCAGGCTACGATTTCATCGCCCAGGCCATGGGCGGCATGATGTCGATGACCGGCGAACCCGATGGCGAACCGCAGAAGGCGGGCATCGCCGTGGCCGATCTGTTCACGGGCATGTACAGCACGGTGGCGATCCTCGCTTCGCTCAACCGCCGGGACCGCACCGGCAGCGGCGCCCACATCGACATGGCACTGCTCGACACCCAGGTGACTGTCATGGCCAATCAGGCGATGAACTGGATGACATCGGGTAATGTGCCGCGCCGGTTCGGCAACGGTCACGCCAATCTGGCACCCTATCAAGCCTTCCCCACGCTTGACGGGCCCTTGGTGATTGCGGCCGGCAACGACGGCCAGTTCGCCAGCTTGTGCCGCGTTTTGCGGTGTTCACTGCATGAAGACCCACGCTTCGCCACAAATCCTGCCCGTCTCTCGAACCGGGCGGAACTGGTCACAACGGTCGAGGGGCGCACGGCCCAGTGGAACCGACAAGCGCTGTTCGACGCGCTTGAAGAGGTTGGCGTGCCAGCCGGACCAATCAACGAACTCGACGAAGTGTTCGCCGATCCACAGGTCATCGCCAGGGGCCTCGCCGCAATGGCCGGAGGGCGCAAAGGCGTCGCCAGCCCGATCGTGATCGACGGGGTGCGAATGGTTTCGGATCTGGCCGCGCCGGGAAGTCCCGAGTCGGTCGGAGACGAATAGGCGGCGCAGTCAGTTCGCAGCCTGAACCGGTATAGGTCCCCCGAACAATCGCCAGCCTTCGCTGAACAGTACAAGCACGATGGTCACGCTCGCCACCCCGAAGAACGAATAGGCCAGAGGCAGCGGGGAACCATTGTAGGCCTGCCCGATCAGTGCGCCCAGCCCCGCGCCAAGCACCAAACGGAAGAACGTCTGAACAGAGGCCGCGGCCCCGGCCACCTTGCCGAATGGCTGCAGGGAAATCGCAGTGAAATTGATGAAGACCGTGATCAGCAAGCACATGTTCGCGGATGTCAGAAGCACGAACTGAAGCAGGGTTTCGCCCGGTCGGGATGCCACATAGATCTGGCCGATCGACACAAGGAAATGGCACAGGATGGCGGCATGGCCGATCCCTCGGATGCCGAAACGGTGTACGATAGCGGAATTGGCAATGCTGGCCAGCATCATCGAGCCCGCCATCAAGCCAAAGATTACCGAATAGGCCCCACCGGCCCCGAAATGTTCGCCGATCAATTGCTGCGAGCTGTTGATGAAGCCGAAGTGAGCGCCGAAAATCAGGGCCATGCCAATGACGTAACCGATCGACCGGCGATTTGTCAGAACGAGGCGGATGTTGCCGAACAATTCACTCGCACCATGAGACTGCCGCCGGGAAAGCGGCAGCGTTTCTTCCATGCGGAAGAAATACCAAGCTGACACTCCCATCGACAGCACCCCGATGACGATGAAGACGGCACGCCAGCCGAGCGCTGTAAAGATCACATAACCCAAACTTGGGGCGAGGGTCGGGACTGCCATAAACAGCATCGCGACAAAGGCCTGCAGCTTGGCCATGTCTTCGCCCTGATAGCGGTCGCGAACGATCGCCAGAGGAAGGACGGTCAGGGCGGAAGAGGCACAGCCAAGCAGCGCGCGGGCCGCCAGCAGGACCGAAAAGTCAGCCACGAAAGCACAAAGCAGATTGATCAGGGCGAACAGAACCATGCAAACCAGCAGGACCGGCCTCCTCCCAAGCCGGTCGGAGATCGTCCCCGGGACGAGCGAAAACAGGCCCGAGCAGATCAGGAAGGTGCCGATGACCCATTGCCGCTGGTTTGAACCGCTTGCTCCCAGATCGGTTGCCATGGCACCCAAAGCCGGAAGCAACGTTGTAAACCCAAGTGACTGCAATGCCTGGATCATCGCCATCATGGCGATGAACTCCCGTTTGCCGATTGGCTCTTTATCGGACAGCGACAACGTTCATACCTTCCGGATGGTCGGGCCTGGCAGCGCCCCCGCCATGAAGCCGGTCCACCAATATGGAGGCCCGTCCACTTCTGATGTAAAGCCGCAGGAGCTATCCTTGCCAGCCGATCGCACGACTCGCTGCTATGGCCGCCGAAAGGATCTTTTCGATCTTCGTCTTCGAATAAAAATGCTTGTCCTGAACTCGCGAGAGAACGCTCATCGTCGCAACAAGCCTGTTCGCGGAATCAAACACAGGTACACTCAAGGCAGAGAGACCAGGCACAACCGTACCCTGTGTGGTCGCGTATCCCAGCTCGCGCGCTTGGACTATCTGCCTTTCCAGTTCGTCGTCGGAAACCACCAGCCCGCTGGCGCGCTCTTGCTCGATGACGGGCTGGGTCAAAGTTCGTGAACAATGGGTCAAATACAGGATGCCAGTCGACGAAGCCTGCAATGGCAAAACAGAGCCGACGTGCAAACTGGTAAACAGGGGCAGACCGCCATCGATCCAGCGAATCACCGATGGCCCGTAATTACCCCAGACCGCCAGCAACCCTGTCGTTTGCAGTTCTTCCAGCACGCTCGCCAGATTATCGCCAGCGATCCGTACCGGCTCCACCCGCGCCAGCGCGGCCATGCCAATACGAACTGAAAACTCACCTAGTGCATAGCGGCCATTCTGGACATTCTGCTCGACCACGCCTGTATTGACAAAAGCCAGCAGGTAACGGTGTGCCTGGCTGCGTGACAGACCCGATTTCTCGGCAACTTCACGCAGATGTGCGCCATCCCTTGGGCAATCCATCAAGGCCCTGAGGACGCGAACACCAATTTCCACGGACTGGATAGCCTTGCGCGGCGAATCATTCGCGCTCAAATCTTCGGGAGGCAAGCGCTCGTTAGCCTGATGTTCGATTTCATCACCTTTAGCTGTAAGTGTCCGATCCGAAACTAAGTTGAGTGGTATCAGCAGGTTAGCTTGACGGCTGGGCCTGTCGCTGATTCAGGGGTTTTTGCGAAACTACCAAGGATCAACGATGTGGACCGATACCACTCGCGCGCTACATGCGCGAAGCGGGCTGTCTTTGCCAACAGATTTAACCGACGCCGAGTGGGCGCTGTTCGAGCCTCTTCTCCCTCCTCGCGCGCCGACCGGGCGGCCACGCAAGTGGAAGATGCGCCGGATTGTTGAAGCGATTTTCTATTTGCTACGCGGCGGTTTGCCGTGGCGGATGTTGCCGCCGTGTTTCCCCCCGGTCTCGACAGTGCGGCGGTGGTTCTACCTCTGGCGCGACAATGGGCTCTGGCAGGCAATCAACCATGGATTGCTTATGCTGGTCCGAGAGGCTCAAGGTCGTGAAGCTTCGCCCAGTGCTGGGGTGGTCGACAGCCAGAGCGTGAAAACCACAGAAGCGGGCGGTCCCAGTGGTTATGATGCAGGCAAGAAGATCAAGGGACGAAAGCGCCATATCCTGACCGATACCGAAGGCAATCTGGTCCATGCCGTCATTCACACTGCTGATATCCAGGACCGAGACGGCGCGCCAATGGTTCTCGGCGGGGTCATCAAGCGCTTCCCCTGGCTACGACATGTCTTCGCCGACGGCGGCTATGCGGGCCAGAAACTCAAAGACGCATTGCAGCCGCTCGGCAAATGGACAATCGCGATCATCAAGCGATCGGACGCCGCCAAGGGCTTTGAAGTCTTACCGCGTCGATGGGTGGTTGAACGCACCATTGCCTGGCTCAACCGTAATCGCCGACTGGCCAAAGACTTTGAGCAGACCATCGCCTCCGCTACTGCCTGGCTCTTCGCAGCGTCAGTGCAAGCATTCATCCGCCGTGCCGCAAGGGCTTGTCAGACCGCCAAATAGTTTCGAATCCGACTCTAAGCTGGCTAGCCTTGCGTGCGTTCATCGGTATTCCCCTTCACCAGCCACTCCCCGGCCCCAAAGCCCCTTGCATTATGGGAAAGGAGTTGCATATTGTCCAACGAATAGTGTAAGGTGCAAACGCGTGCAAGGGGATGATCTGAGTCAATTGCGACAAAGAGGCCGAGCGTCAACCCAACCAGGCGCTTAAAAACCAGTGAGAGGAAAGGAAGTCGGGTAATGGCTGCAATCGCGTTTCCCAGATCGTCCGAAGAGCATTTCGAAGAGTTGCGAAAGGCGCCCGTTCTCGCCCTGCCGACAGCTCTCTTGTTTGTCGTTTCCATGGCAGGGATCGCAACGACCTGGTACCTGGCGCTGAACGCTATGCTTCCGCTTTGGGTCGGTGCGATCTCAAACGGCCTCGTCACCTATCTGCTTTTCAGCGTGATCCACGACGCCTCGCACAAGTCGCTGTCGAGCGTTGGCTGGATCAACGAATCGATCGGCGCGATCGGCTTGTTCTTCCTCTTTCCCTATGCCCCGATGGTCCTGCTCCGCTGGGTCCACAACAAGCACCACACGCATACCAATGGACCCAAAGACCCCGACCGGTTCGAGCATGAATCGCCCTGGTGGCAGGTTCCATTCCGCTGGACCTTCTTCGATGGTGCCTACATCTGGTATTTCGTCAAATATGGTCAGAACGTGCGCAAGAAACATGGCACCGAACTGCTTGTCTTCTATTCGCTCCTCGCGCTGCTGTTCGTTGCGGCAATTTACTTCGGCTTCGGCTGGGAACTGTTCATGCTGTGGTTCGTGCCGTCACGGATCACGCTGTTCATCATCGCCATCGTCTTCGTCATCCTGCCACATCATCCCGCGATCATCGCGCAAGACGAAGACCCTTACATGGCGACAACCATGCGGTTCGGCTGGGAATGGTTGCTCAACCCGCTGCTGGTTTATCAGAATTACCACCTGATCCACCACCTCTGGCCTGAAATCCCGTTCTACCGGATGCACAAGGCCTATTACCTCAAGTACGATGAAATCAACGCCAACCGCATCCCGCGCCAGAAAGCCTTCGCCCTGAAGCCCGAGAACTATGACGACCACTTTGCGGTTCGCCGGGAACTCGACCAGGCGCAAGGCAAGGCAAGGCCTGCCTAACGAAATAACGGCCGGACCGTTCGGTATGGTCCGGCCGTACCTCCAGACCGGGAAACGCACTGATGGCCAAGCAACTTCACCTTGGCGCGTTCATGCGCCCGGTCAGCATCCACACCGGAGCCTGGCGGTATCCAGGTGCCTTACCCGACGCGAACTTCAGCCTGGCAGCGATCCAGCGCTTCATCCGCAGCCTTGAAGCTGCCAAGTTCGATTATTTCTTCATGGCTGATCACCTCGGCGTGCTCAACCTGCCACGCCAGGCGCTGATGCGCAGCCACACTGTGACCTCGTTCGAGCCATTCACGTTGCTTTCCGCACTGGCCGGGGTGACTGAGCGAATCGGCCTCGTCGCAACGGCCTCGACCACTTACGACGAGCCGTTCCATGTCGCGCGCCGCTTTGCCTCTCTCGATCACATCAGCGGCGGGCGGACCGGCTGGAACGTGGTGACCACTTCGAATCCGGACAGCAGCCGCAACTTCGGCCTGGAGACCCAGCCAGATCACGCCGCGCGCTATCACCGCGCCCGCGAGTTTCATGACGTTGTGACCGGGCTGTGGGACAGTTTCGCCGACGATGCCTTCGTTATGGACGCAGCAAAGGGCATCTATTTCGACCCCGCCCGGATGCGTGCGCTGAACCACAAGGGCGAGCATTTCTCGGTCACCGGGCCGCTTAACATCGCCCGTCCGGTTCAAGGCTGGCCGGTCATCTTCCAGGCCGGTGCCTCGGACCCGGGCCGCCAGCTCGCTGCCGAAACCGCCGAAGCCGTATTTGCTGCGGAATCGACGCTGGAAGGCAGCAAAGCCTATTACGACGACGTCAAAGGGCGGGCGGCGACGGTAGGACGCAATCCCGATCACATCAAGATCATGCCGGCCGTATTCCTGGTTGTTGGAGACACCGTCGAGGAAGCCCACGCGAAGCGCGCGAAACTGGACAGCCTGGTCCACTACGACAGCGGCATCCATTCACTGTCCGGCATGCTGGGTCACGACGTATCGGGCTTCGATCCCGATGGCCCCCTGCCCGACATCCCCGAATCCAACGCCAGCAAAAGTTCGCGGCGGTTCATGATCGAATTGGCCAGAGCTGAGAGCCTGACGATCCGCCAGCTCGCCGCGAAGGCCGGCAGCTATGGCGGTTTGGCTTTTGTCGGCACCGCCAAGACCATCGCCGACGAGATGCAGCATTGGCTTGAGCAAGGCGCTTGCGACGGTTTTACCACCATGTTCCCTTACCTGCCGGAAGGCCTGGAAGACTTTGCCGGCAAGGTTGTGCCCGAACTGCAGGCGCGCGGCCTGTTCCGCACCGAATACGAAGGCGAAACGCTGCGCGACCATCTAGGCCTGCCGCGCCCGGACAACCGCTTCTTCGCCTGATGCGGTGAGCCGGTTTGTCATCATCGGCGCCGGGGCAATCGGCAGTTTCCTGAGCACGCGGTTGCACAACGCCGGGCATGAAGTTCTGCTGATCGCCCGAGGAGCGCGGCTCGAGGCCTTGCGAAACACGGGCGTGCTGCTGTCCGAAGGCGGGGCCGAGCGGCAAGTGCGTGTGCCGGTGTCCGCAGCATGCGATCCCGCAACGCCGCCGGATCATGCCATCCTGGCAACCAAGACGTTTCAGATCGAATCGGCGCTTGCCCTGCTCGAACCACTGCGCGGAAGCCGCTTCACGCTGCTGACGGTGCAGAATGGGGTCGAAGCACCCGGCATCGCCCAGGCCGCCCTGCCCCGCGCTGTCGTGCTTGGCGCACGCATGCACGGCTTCTTCGAGCTGGAAGACGGGATCGTGCGCCACACCGGCGTCCCCGCCACGCTGCTGGCCGGCCCGGTCGCCGATCGCGCAACCGACCCGGCTGCCGGACAGGCCTCGGCAATCCTTGCGGGCGACCTTATTGCCGCTGGGGTCCCCACCACTCTGACAGGCGACATGCGCCCAGCGTTGTGGGACAAGTTCCTGATGGCCGCGACGATCGGCGCGGTGGCCCCGGCGTTCGGCCTGAAGGTCGGTCAGGTGCTGGGCCATCCCCAGGCCAGCGCGCTTTTGCGCGAGGCCATGGCCGAGGTCGAACGGATCGCAGCGGCGTTGGGCATCGAATTGCCGCCCGATTGCATATACGAGAAGCTGGACTTCATCGGCCGCTTTCCACCCGACGTCACCAGTTCGCTGCAGCGCGATCTCGAAGCGGGCAGACCGTCGGAATTCGTCCACCTCAGTGGGGCCATACCCCGCTTCGCGCGACAGGCCGACCTGCCCTGCCCGGCCACAGACGAAATCCTCGCGCGGCTGCGCGCCCGCGGGCTTCAACCTGATTGATCAGACGATATCCCGCTCCATCGCGCGCCTGGCAAACCATGCACCCGCCATGATCACAGCATGCGCGGCCAAGGTCGTCAAGCCGACCCACAAGGCTTCGCCGCTCCAAACGACGCTATAGATGTCCCAGGCGGAGCCGACGAGTTCGGTCAGCACGATCACCGGAACCAGCGCCCAGTAGCGCAACGGATCGCGCGCGCCCCACAACGCCACGAGGCCGATTGCTGCCAGTTGGATGCCAACGATCAACCAGGCATCAAGCAGCAGGCCGAAAGACGGCGTCCCCTGCCCCAGCGCAATACCGGGGTAGATCAGCCGCAGGGCCCCCGCATAGACCGGCGGCCAGAGCAGCACGAGATTGCAGAGATACCAGATCCCCACGGCGATCAGGTAAGTGCGCAGAACCTTCATGGCGGCCTCCTCAGGCGATCGCGAAGATATCCGATGTGGCGCAGGCGATGCGCGCATCCTTGTGCGGCGCATAGTCCGGATCGTTCATGAAGGCGTCGATCGCCTCCATCGAAGGAAACCGGATCACCACGACATAGTCAGGTGCGGCTCCCTCGCCCTCATAACGGACGAACTCGTGCGAACGGCAGACCATTTCCCCGCCGTGGCGTCCGACCAGCGCCGGAACTGCGGCCATATAGCCTGCCACCCAGGTTTCGTCGTGCGATTTGATCGATCCGATGAAATAGGCAGCCATCACTCCGTTTCCTTTGGTCAGCGCCGGGACCGCCAGCTTTCCCGCTAGAGCCCCAGCAAGGTGTTGCGAACAGCTTGCGCAAATCCCGCAGTTGTCCCGTTTCCGCCAAGATCGGGGGTCCTCGCGATATCGGGCGCAATGAGCGCCGTTTCGAGTGCGCGCATCACCAGCGCGGCGGGCTCGGTTTCGCCGAGATGCTCCAGCATCATTGCACCCGACCAAATCTGGCCGATCGGATTGGCGATGCCCTGCCCGGCGATGTCCGGGGCAGACCCGTGGACCGGCTCGAACATCGAAGGGAACCGCCGTTCGGGGTTGAGGTTAGCAGAAGGAGCCACAGCGATGGTGCCAGTGATTCCCGGCCCCAGATCGGAAAGGATATCACCAAAAAGGTTCGAACCAACCACCACATTGAACCGTTCGGGCGACATCACAAAGCGTGCGGCGAGAATATCGACATGATACTGATCGGCGGCAACATCGGGGTATTCGGCGCCGATCGCGGCAAAGCGCTCGTCCCAGAACGGCATCGAATGATAGAGTCCATTGGACTTCGTCGCGCTGGTCACATGCCTGCGCCCGCTCCGCCGAGCGAAGTCGAAGGCATAGCGCAAGATGCGGTCGGTGCCCCGGCGGGTGAAGATCGCCTGCTGGACGACGATTTCGTTCTCGCCAGTTCCGGTCCGACCGCCGATCTGGGAATATTCGCCTTCCGAGTTTTCGCGCACCACCCAGAAATCGATGTCGCCGCGAGCCTTGTCGCGCAGGGGCGAAGCGATGCCCGGCAGCAGCCGCACCGGACGCAGATTGACGTACTGCTCGAACTCGCGCCGGATCGGCAACAGCAGCCCCCACAGCGAGATATGATCGGGTACCCCGGGAAAGCCGACCGCGCCGAGGAACACCGCATCATGATCGCGCAACCGGTCTAGCCCATCATCGGGCATCATCTTGCCGGTTTTGAGGTAGGTCTGGCAGCTCCAGTCGAAGTGCCGGAATTCGAGCACGAAACCGCACTTGGCCGCTGCCGCCGTCAGCACCGCGATTGCGGCAGGCACCACTTCGCGGCCAATTCCATCTCCCGGAATGCTGGCGATGGAATAACGCCTCATGGTCAATCTTTCCCTACAGATAGCTGTTCAAAGTCTTGAGCACCCGATAAGCGCTGAGAAAGGCTGGCGCAGGAACCTGCAGTTGCTCCGCTGCCGCCGCGAGCGGCCCCAGGACCTCGTCAACTTCCATCCGCCGGCCCGCCACGAGATCGTCATGCATCGAGGTGCGGACGGGACGGTTTTCCGGCTTGAATCTGGTGCCCATCGCCATGACACCGTACACTGCCTCTTCAAAGCTTTCACGGTCAATCTCGACCAATCTGGATACAGGCGCGAAATAGTTCTGCGGTTCGTAGCCAAGTGCCTTGTAGATCGCCAGCAGATCCTTGACGACGTGGACATAGTGTTCGGCGCCTTCGCGAACCGCCACACCATCCACAAAATCGAGCTTTGGAAGCGCGCCCAGCGTACTGGCGCTCCACGACGATGCTCCACCGACCTGAACCACTTTTTCCCAATGGACATGGACGATATCGGGAGTTGAGCGCGAACCCATGCCCGCAGCGTCGAGCGCTACGGCCATGATCCGCGTGCGCTCGCTCTCCCCGCCTTCCAGCTCGCCGAAATAGGCGGTGACGGGAACCGCCATGTGATTGAGCGCCTTGCCCGGTTCGAGCAGGGTCGCCCCGTCCATGATCGAGCCGCCGATCACCTTGTCCTTGCCAAACGCGGCCTGGAGTTTGCCTTCCTTGCCCACGCCGTTCTGCAAAGTCAGCGCGCAAGCGGTGCGATCGACCAACACCTGCGCATCGGCCAGCGCCTGATCGGTACCCTTGGCCTTGGTCAGCAGGATGTAATAGTCGATGTCGCCTTCAACCTCCTCGGGCGTTTCGACCGCGAAGAGGTTTTCGCGCTGGACGAATTGCGCCCGCACACCCGAAATACTCAGGCCATCCCGGCGGATCGCCTCGACATGGGGCTTGCGCGCAATCAGCGTGACCTTGTGGCCGCCGCGCGCCAGGAATCCGCCGATGACCGAGCCTAGCCCGCCGGCACCGTGGAAACAGAAATGCAATTGCTTGGACATGCTTTGGGATTCCCGTTGGTTCGGCTCAGGCAATGCCCAGTTCGACCAGCTTGGCCCTGATCTGCTCTTTCTTTTCCGGCGTCACATCAGCCACCGGCGGCAGGATCGGGCCAGCCTTGAGGCCAATCGCTTCGTACCAGGCCTTCACATTGGCAAGTGCGCTGGCATAGGTCGCGGTGCGGGCGATATCCCACAGGAAGTTGTCGTGATAGAATTCGCGGACTTCGCTGAGCTGATCGGAAGCGGCCCGCGCTTCCTCCCATTTTCCTTCATGCGCCAGGCGGATGTATTCCTTGGCGAAATGGCGCTTCTTGCCGTACAGCATGTAAGACAATTCACCCCAGCAAACGGTGCCGCCAAGACGCAGATCGTCGAGGAAGAAGTATTCGAATGGCTCCATCGTGTTGAAGCCTTCGGGCATTAGCTGGCGGATTTTGATTGTCTCGGCACGGCTCATGGCACCTTGTTTGACGCCGATCACGGTATCGATATCGGCCAGGCGGCGCATCAGGTCCCAGCTCAGCACGGTTCCCGAAACCGGGGTCCGGTAGAGGCAGACGGCCAGATCGGTGTTGTCGGTCAGGAACTTGAACCAGGCATAGATTTCGTCGTCGCGCTTGAGCTGCACAACCGGGTTGATCACCTCAGCCCCGTTATACCCGAGCTTCTCGACGAACTGCATCTTCTCGATCGCGGTATAGACGCTGGGATCGAGCACGATGGTCCACAGATCGAGCCGCCCGGCATTCGCCTCGGCGACGATCTCGTGATAGCGAAACCAGTCTGACGCTGAGACGTTCCAACATTCGGAGATGAACCCGCCGACGGCCAAGCCATCTACGCCCATTTCGACATATTTATCGATGTTGTAGCGGATACCGTCCACATCGAACTTGTAATCGGCGGTCATCGGGGTAATCGGACACTGATAGAAGCCCCTGACGGTCTTCGTAGCCCAAGCCTTGGCGTCCTTACGATCATATTCCATTGATGTGCACCTCATCTCGATTTGGTTCAGAATTTCAGCTTGCATCTGCCGTTCATGAAGGCGCCAGCGCCGCCTGGGCCGCAGCCAGTCGGGCAATCGGCACCCGGAAAGGCGATGCGCTGACATAGTCCAACCCGATCTCCTCACAGAAAGCGATCGTGGCCGGATCGCCGCCGTGCTCGCCGCAGATCCCCAGTTTAAGGTCGGGCCGAGTTTCGCGCCCTTTGCGCGATGCCATTTCGATCAGCTTGCCGACCCCTTCGATATCGAGAGTGACGAACGGGTCCTTGGCGATAATGCCTTTTTCCACATAAGCACCCAGGAAACGCGCCGCATCGTCGCGGCTGATGCCCAGCGTAGTCTGGGTCAGATCATTGGTTCCGAACGAGAAGAATTCCCCGCTTGCAGCGATTTCGTCGGCAACCAGGGCTGCCCCCGGCAGCTCGATCATGGTGCCAACGCTAAAGGCGATCCGCTCGCCTTTTTCGGCGAACACGACTTCAGCTACCCTGTACAGGGTATCCTTCAGTGATTCGAGTTCACGCGGCAATCCGACCAGCGGGATCATGATTTCGGGACAGACCGCCATGCCCGCCTCGCCCGCGACTTCGAGCGCAGCCTCGAAAATCGCGCGAGCCTGGATTTCGTATATTTCGGGATAGACCACGCCAAGTCGGCAGCCTCGATGCCCCAGCATGGGGTTGGTTTCCGCCAATTCGATTGCGCGATTCCGAACCTGCTCCACGTCAATACCCATCGCCCGCGAAAGCTCGGTGAACTCGCTATCCGTATGCGGCAGAAACTCGTGCAGCGGCGGATCGAGGAGGCGGATGGTGACTGGCAAGCCTTCCATGATCTCGAAGATTCGTCGGAAGTCGGCGCGCTGTTCGGGCAAAAGCTGGTCGAGCGCGGAGCGTCGTTCCTTTTCGCTGTCGGCCAGGATCATCTGCCGCATAGCGAGGATCCGACTTTCATCGAAGAACATGTGCTCGGTTCGGCAAAGCCCGACCCCTTCGGCCCCGAACCGGCGGGCCATTTCGCAATCGAGCGGGGTTTCCGCGTTGGTCCGAACCTTCAGGCGGCGATGCTTGTCAGCCCATGCCATCACCGTTGCGAAATCGCCCGAAAGTTTGGGCTGGATTGTCGGTAGTTCGCCCAGGAACACTTCGCCGGTCGAACCGTCGATCGTAATGAATGCGCCCTCTTCGAGCCGCTGGCCGCCGATCTCGGCGACCCGCGCGACCGGGTCGATCTTGAGACTGGCGGTGCCCGCCACGCATGGCCGGCCCATACCCCGCGCGACCACGGCCGCGTGGCTGGTCATGCCGCCGCGCGCCGTCAGAATGCCGGTTGCGACGTGCATGCCATGGATGTCGTCAGGCGACGTCTCATGCCTGACGAGGATGACCTTCTCTCCAAATTCGGCCCACCGTTCCGCTGTTTCCGCATCGAATACCACACCCCCCGAGGCTGCCCCGGGCGAGGCAGGCAAACCCTTTCCGAGCAGCACCCGCGGCGCATTCGGATCGAGCGAGGGGTGAAGCAACTGGTCGAGCGAGGCCGGGTCGAGGCGGAGCAGCGCGGTCACTTCGTCGACCAGGCTCTCTTCGACCATGTCGACGGCAATCTTGAGCGCGGCCATGGCAGTGCGCTTGCCCGAACGGGTCTGAAGGAGGTAGAGCCTGCCGCGTTCGACTGTGAATTCGATGTCCTGCATGTCGCGATAGTGGCGCTCCAGCAGTTCGAACACCTCAGCAAGTTGAGCATAGGCCTTCGGCATCGCTTCCTGCATTGAGGGAAGCCGCGCACCTGCGGCTTCGCGGGCAGCCCTGGTCAGATACTGGGGCGTGCGGATGCCGGCGACAACATCCTCACCCTGGGCGTTGGCCAGCCATTCGCCGTAGTAGGCCTTCTCGCCGGTTGCAGGGTTGCGGGTAAAGGCGACACCGGTAGCGCTGGTCTCGCCAAGATTTCCGAACACCATGGCCTGGACGTTAACCGCCGTGCCCCAATCTCCGGGGATATCGTTCAGGCGCCGGTAGACCTTGGCTCGCGGTGAGTCCCATGAGAGGAACACCGCCTCGATTGCCGTCCAGAGTTGTTCATGTACATCCTGAGGAAAGGCCGCGCCGTGATGGGCAAGCACGAGATCCTTGAAGGTCGCGATCAGGCCGCGCAGATCGTCCACTCGAAGATCGATATCCTCATCGACGCCGCGATCTTCCTTGATGCGGTCAAGGGCTGCCTCGAATACGCCATGCTCGATTTCGAGCACGACACTGGAATACATCTGGATGAAGCGGCGATAACTGTCGAGCGCGAACCGCTCATCCCCGGAGGACTGGCCCAGGCCGGTGACGGTCGCATCATTGATGCCAAGGTTGAGGATCGTGTCCATCATCCCCGGCATGGATACCCGCGCTCCCGAACGCACCGAGACCAGCAGGGGATCGCGAGGATTGCCGAACGTCTTGCCCGTCGCCCGTTCGACCAGCCCCAAAGCAGCCGAAACCTCATCGCGGATGCGATCAAGTGAAGCTCTGCCGTGGTCAAGATAAGCGAGGCATTCGCCGGCGGAGATCGTGAATCCAGGCGGGACGGGCAGCCCGATCCGCGCCATCTCGGCGAGGTTGGCCCCCTTCCCGCCCAGGACGCGCTTGTCGAGGTCAATCTGACCTGCGACCAGAACGCCGGAACCGAAGGGAAACACACTCGACATTGTTAAATTCCTGAGGTTCAGGTGCAGGTCCAAGGCGGCGCAATTCGATTGGTGCGCCGCCCCAGAAGCGATCTACATTTTGAGAATGGCCTTGATCGCCTTGCCGGTCTTTTCGGTATCCTCGACGGCCTGGTTGATCTGGTCGAGATCATAGAAGGTGCAGAGCTTCTCGAACGGGAACAGCCCGGCCTTCTGCATCGCAATCAGTTGCGGGATGAAGACCTGCGGGGTGCTCGATCCTTCGACTACGCCACGCAACTTGCGGCCAAACAGCATGTTGTTCATGTCTAGCGAAAATTCGGTGCCCAGCTGCGCCCCGCCGACCACTGCGGTTTCACCCATGTTGTGCGTGCTGTCCACCGCCGAGCGCAGCACCGCTGGAATGGCGGTAGTATCCATGGCATAGTCGGCGCCGCCACCGGTCATCGCGACGATCGCTTCCTGAGCGTTGACCGTGTTGGCGTCGATCACATCGGTGGCGCCCAGTTCACGCGCCAGTTCCAAGCGGCCTGCGTTGCGGTCAACCGCGATGATCTTGAGGCAGCCCGAGGCCTTGGCGGCCATCACTGCGCTGAGGCCCACCGACCCGGCCCCGAAGATCGCGATCGAGGAGCCAGGTTCGGGACAAAGCGCATTGAGGATGCTGCCCGCCCCGGTCTGGATGCCGCAGCCCAGTGGGCCCAAAAGTTCGATCTGTGCGTCGTCGGCAACCTTGACGCAGTTGTTTTCCGACGCGATCGAATAGGTCGCGAACGAGGATTGCCCGAAGAAGCAGGCGTTGACCTCTTGGCCGTGGCGGGTAATCGGCGTCGAACCATCCAGGCGGCGGCCCATGAAATTGAGCGGGAACAGGCTCGGACAGTAGGCCTGATGCCCCTTGAGGCACGATGGACAGGTGCCGCAATAGCTGAAGGAGAGCACGACCTTGTCGCCTGGCTTGACAGTGGTCACGCCGCGTCCGACCTTTTCGACAACGCCCGAACCTTCATGGCCCAGCACCGCCGGCAGCGGCGTCGGGTAATATTGATCGCGAACCGTCAGGTCGGTATGACACATGCCAGCTGCAGCAACCTTGACCAGCACTTCGCCGTCGCGCGGATCCTCGATTGAGACGTTATCCAGAACGAATTCACCACCCTGACGCTCAATAATTGCCGCGTATGCGTCCATTATTTCTCTCCCGTTTCCTGATTTCTATTTGATCGAATTTGCTTATGCGAAGAAATAGAGATTCTTGTCCTGCACGACGCGCGCGTCGATATTCAGCTTCCTGCTGAATACCTTGAAGCCGCTGTCTGTTTTCCGCAGCTTGTCTTCGCGTCCCAGCGTGTGCACGTAAACTTCGCTCTGTCGGCGATTGCGGTGCACCAGAACATTGGAGAACACCTCGAATTCAAACGGTGCAATTTCGAATGCTTCGACATTGGTAACGAAATAGCGGATTCGTGATGGCGGATCTTCCATCCATACCTGGCCCGTCAGCAACCGGTCGACCCGCTGCTGCAGCTCGGCATAGTCATCGTTGTAGATTGCGGCATCCCCCGGGGTTGGATCCGGGCGGCGGTCACGTGCAAACCGCTGTTCGTAAACTGGCATCCAGTAATGGATATCTTCGGCGATTACAGTATCGAACCATTGGCGATATTGCTGGTTTTGCAACATCCGCACCTCGGCGGAATAGTGACTGACGATGGCATGATGCAGTTCCATGCCTACGGGCTTGCGTGTTTCGGTCATCTTGCGGTCCAGATTGCTGTCGGGATCAGTCTTGCGGCTCGGCTTGCTTCGCCGACAGACGTTCAGGCCAGAAATTACGGTTGGTCCACATTGCATCCCAGGTATCGTCATTGGCCCGGATGGCGGCCCAATCTGGCGCATCGAGAATTTCTTGCCAGAAACGATAAAAGCCTCGATACGAGGTTTCGCCGATGAAGCTGACCCCGACAATTCCTGGATAGACGGGGTGCGGCCCTTCGCGGTCCTTGCCCATGCTCGAATTCATCCGCCCCTTTCGGGTGATGATACCGTTGTTGTTGTAGGTGGCCGACGACATGTTTTCGCCATCGTCGCTTTCGAGCGTTCCCGCCGTACCAAATGAACGGATCGCTTCGCGCTGGATCGACCGCTTAGTTTCGGTGTCGGCATTCTTCGGCACCATGGTATAGGTCCAGACCTCGATTTCATGCGGCCCGCGCGGATGCCAGATCTTGAAGGTGTTGGTTCCGTAGAGGAACGAACAGTTGGGGAAGATCGACGTATTCCAGTGACCGACATAGAGCCGTTCGCGCTCCGGCCCGAATTTTTCGCGAATTCCGCCCCGCGTCTGCTCGAGATATTTGACGTACCCGTCGCGCTTGACGTGGATCGCAGTCGCCGCATTATCGATCAGGCCAAACCCGTGGCCATGCCGCATGGTGAATTGCAGACCAAGGTCGTCAAACGGCATGTCGGCGCGATTGCCCGACAGGCCAGCCAGCTCGCCCCCGATCATCTGGAGAGCGGCGGCATGCGTCCAGCCCACGTGATACCCATCGCCGACGAAGTTCTCGGTCGGGACTTTCCAATTGCAGGCGAGGGTGCTTTTCAACGGCGGCCCGACCAGTTCCAGACCACCGTCCGGACCGTCCCAGATCGTATCGAGGTACCAGCAGAAGTCCCCCAGATAGTCCTCAAGCGATGGCGCTTCGGGATCATGGCAGCCGAAGATGAAGCCCTTGTAAGTTTCGACCCGGATCGGCGCGAGCCCTAGCTTGGATTTGTCGAGATCGCTGTGATAGCACCGCTCTTCCATCGGAACATCGACGAGCGAACCATCCTGACCGAAAACCCAACCATGATAATTGCACACGAACGCCTTGGCGCTGCCGCTGTCAGCATGACAGATCTGGTTGCCGCGGTGCGTGCAGGAATTGATGAACGCCTTCAGCGAACCGTCCGGCTGCCGCGACAAGATGACACGGTCTTCTGCCATGTACGTCGTAATGAAGTCGCCCGGTTTGGGAACTAGCGAATCATGCCCGAGCATGAGCCAGCATCGCGAGAATATTCGCTCCAGCTCCAGCTGATAGACATCTTGATCCCAGAACACCCGGCGAGACTGGCTCGCACCGGCGTTATCGACGAGTGCCGACGATCCATTCATCGCATCGCTCCCATGCTTTTTGTTACGAGTGCCGCATAGTCGATTCGTGCTATACATGCAACGCGATGCACCATATGCAAAACCTACCGTTGGCGCAAGGACGATTCTCAAGGGGCGTTTGTGGGGAGAATGTTAGGTTGCAAGATGCCGATAGCAACACGTCCAGCATCCTTGGTCTTGGGTCCAGGCTCTGGCAATCACCAGCCCTATTGCTGTGTCTGGCCTCGTTCTTTTGGGCCCTGAATCCGATCGTCGGGCGGGCGGCCAAGGACTTGCTCTCACCTGTGACTCTGGCGTTCTGGCGGTGGGTGGTGGCGCTGGTCTTCGTGCTCCCTTTCGCTTGGCGGCACCTCCGCGACGACCTGCCCGCCATTGTTGGCGGCTGGCGGTTCCTTGGGCTCCTCGGGGCTGTAGGGGTGGGGCTGTTTTCTTTTCTCGTCTATCAAAGCCTGCAGTTCACCACCGCGACCAACAATCTTCTGTTGCAATCGACCATGCCGGTGATGACCCTGCTCATGCCAGTTGTGCTGTTTCGGGAGAGGGTGCGCCCGATCCTCCTCGTTTGCGCACTCCTTTCGATCACCGGAATCGCGTGGATCATGACCAAGGGGCATCCCGACTATCTGCGCTGGGATGCGCTGAACCGAGGCGATCTGCTCGCCATCATTGCGGTTTTTCTCTATTCCGCCTATGCCACCTTCCTGCGCCGCGCACCGGCGATGCACCACCTCAGTTTGCTGGCTGTCCTGTTCGGGGTCGGGATCGCGGCTTTGAGTGTGCCCTATGCCTGGCACCTCTGGTGGGCTGGCCTGACCGTGGCTTCACCTGCTGCGCTCGCATCGCTGCTCTATATCGGGATATTTCCTTCGCTGCTGTCCTACGCGCTGTTCAATCGCGCGGTCGCCTTGGTCGGCTCGGGCCGCGCGGGGGTCTACATGAACCTGCCATCGGTGCTCGGGGTCCTGATGGCCGTACCTCTGCTTGGAGAACGGTTCGCAAAATACCACCTAATCGGTTCGCTGTTGGTGGTTGCATCAATCCTCTTATCGCGTCGGGTCAAGACATAAGGTCAATGAGGCCCTGGCTGCTGCGGCGTATAGCAGAGCAGTCGCGGAATTTATGGTTCGCTCAAAGTCCTTGGCGAGGCGTCGGTTTCGATTGCTCCATGCGAAGTTCCGCTCGACGACCCATCGCCTTGGATGGACGACGAAGCCGGTCTGATCGGCGAATTTCCGGACGATTTCGACGGTCATGGCGGTAGCGTTGCGGACGCGATCGCTGTTGTAGGCGCTGTCGGCGAAGATATGTTCAACGCAAGGGTGGCGCTGGCGCGATTGCTTGAGCAGCGGCACAGCGCCATCGCGATCCTGCACCTCAGCGCTATGGACCAGCAAGGCGAGTGTCCGGCCAGGGCTTGCGGCCAGACAGCGCGCCCATTCGCCTCGTCCAGCGCGTGGCTGGAATTAGGCCGAGATTTGATGAACCGGACGATCTCCTTGGGACTAAAACTGAAGGCGTTGGCACGTCGCTTCCAAGCCGCGCCTTCATGGCGGCGTCGGCGGCGTTGAAGTCATTACAGAGAAGTACACGCGCGAACCGCGCGATGAGCGGACGCGTCGCGGAGCAGGCGCGTCTATTACCCTGGCGTATCCGGCGAGCTGATCGAGGAGCTTCACCACGCCCGCGGCTCCCGTCTCAGCGGGATCGCTCGACGCTTCGCCGGTGACGACTACTGCTACCGAGCGGGCTGCCGGTTTGGCGGACACCGAGATAGGTTCAACCAGGCTACGCCAGCTTCCCGTTCGAAATCTATGGGGCTGAGATAGCCAAGGGTCGAGTGCCGCCGGGTCCCCGCCTTGCGCCTGCTCAGGCGATTGGCGACGGGGCCATGAAGACCGCGCGCGATCGGGGCGAGAGCGCGCGAATGGTAGGAACGATTGGGGAGGCGTCGCGCCAGCTCGTCGCAGATCTGATCAAGACGGGGGATCGATGGACAATGAAATCGGCTGCGTGCCTCCGGCGCCGGAGGCACGCGATAAGAACCGCCGCCGCTAATTGCATCGAGAGGACCGCAATTGGCTATGCTGATATCAAAGCATATTTCAGAGCCCGATCCGAAAGTTGTTGAGCAATACCAGCATGTTGTGATTCACGCCTCTTTGCGACAAGAAGGAGTGGATGGTGGCATGGACTGGTATTGCCCGGCGTGAGCATAGTCGGGAAGGTTTGCGATATCCATCGGATATGACGGACACGGAGTGGGTGCTGGCAGCACCTTTCGTTCCACCGGCGAGGCGAGGTGGCCGACGCCGGACTACCGACATGCGCGAGGTTCTGAACGCGATGCTGTACATCGCGGCAAGCGGGTGGGCGTGGCGGCTTCTGCCGAAGTGCTTTCCTCCGGTATCGACGGTGCGGCGCTATTTCTATGCCTGGCGCGATGCCGGTCTGTTCGACGCGATCAACACGGTGCTGGTCATGAACCTGCGGGAAATCGAAGGGCGTGAAGCTTCGCCCAGCGCCGGAGTGATCGACAGCCAATCGGTCAAGACCACCGAAAGTGGCGGAATCTCGGGCTATGACGCGGGCAAAAAGGTGAAAGGCCGGAAGCGACATATCCTGACGGACACCTGCGGCTTCCTCATCTTCATCCTCGTACATGCCGCCGATATTCAGGACCGAGATGGGGCCGTCGATGTGCTGGCAGCCATTCGCAAACGGTTTCCCTGGCTGCGACACATCTTTGCCGATGGCGGTTACGCAGGCGATAAGCTACGATCCGCCTTGGTTGGCATGGGCAAATGGACGATCGAAATCATCAAGCGATCGGACAAGGCGAAAGGCTTTCAGGTGCTGCCCCGCAGATGGGTGGTCGAACGGACTTTTGCCTGGCTCGGGCGCTGTCGTCGGCTCGCAAAAGACTGGGAGCGATCCATAGCCTCGTCCACCGCTTGGGCCCTCGTCGCCTCAATCCGCATGCTCACGCGCAGAACCGCAAGGCTTTGTCAGAATTGAGAAACTTCCGAATCCGGCTCTTAATCCCGACGCTCACCGTGGTACCGCTGCCTTGGATGTCAAATCCTCACAGTGCAAGGTTCGCGCGGCAATTAGTCTGTCGCGAGTTCGATTGTCGCTGTCTACCCGCCCCATACCAGCAGGTAAACGCCTTGACCTGACGCACTCAACTGGCCCGGTCGGACATCAGTGATATGCGCGCGAACAACTAAATTACCTACCCGCTTATTATCGACCGCACGAGCGATCTTTGAGAGAAGCTTGTCATGGTCGAGGATAGTCAGCGATAACGGGTATGGCGAAAAGAATGCGACCATGTCCGAGCTGGGTGCGCGTCATGTCGCTGAGCTGCTGGCGCTGCGGATCAGGCGGCCGATCGCCGACAAAGGTCTGCCCCCCGCCGTCACGCGCCGGGCCGATTTACCCAGATTAGACCCAAAAAGGGAACCGTTCCGTTTCCTTATCGTTTGAGCCGTTGATCTTGGTCAATGTCTAACAAAACCAACGGATGATTTCGATGAAGATTGCGATATTTGCCGCGCTGCTTACCCTGGCGCCAGTTCCGGTGTTGGCTCAGGCTGTTTCGCCGGCGACTTCGGGAACGATGACCAGCGCCGACATCGGCGTCTCGCCGATCGCAAGCCAGAGTGGACCCAACTACGTGCTCGCCGCGGCCGACGCCAATCTTTACCAGATCAAGGCGTCGCAGCTCGCCGCGACGCGCGCGCAGCGTGATGACGTCAAGGCCTATGCGAAGCGCGTTCTGGCAGAGACGCAAAGTAGCCACAAAGCGCTGCTGGCGGCGTTGAAGAACGATCAGCGCACGATCAAGGCGCCGTCCTCGACCCTTTCCGCCGACCGCGCTGCCCTCCTCAAGCTGCTCCAGAAGGCGCCGAAGAGCGCTTTCGACAACCTCTATCTCACCCAGTCGGCGCAGGTTCAGCAGGATACCTGGGCGGTGCATAAGGGTTACGCACAGGACGGAACCGACCCGGCGCTGCAGCAGGTCGCCGGTACCGCGGTCCCGGTGCTGGAGAACGAGCTCGCCACCGGCAAGTCGCTGACCCCCACCGGGCTTGCAGGATAGGTGATACCCGCCGGGCCAGGTCGACGCAGCCCCCCAGACCTGGTCCGGCACCTGTTTACTGCCATTGATGCTGCGGTTGTAGCCGGCGGCATTGCTCGCCTGATCCGGCCAGCAGAGATGCTCCATCACTGTCAGCAGCCGTAACGGCCGATACGTTTGCTGCCCCAGTAAGCATTCGCCAGGTTGGGCCTGAGATCTTCGAAAAGCGCTTGCGCGAGAGCACGTCCCTCTTCGGTGAGCGAGGAGAGCTTCTGCCGACGATTGCGCTCCCCGACACGCCCGCAAGGTCACCATCGCTGATGGTG
>NZ_LBIC01000013.1 GCF_001005725.1 Sphingobium chungbukense | reverse complement strand
GTCCGGTCACATCGCCCCATAGCATCCGTGCGCTCAAGTCCGACGTCGAGGCGTTCGATGCGTGGTGTAGGCGCAACAACCGGATCGCGCTGCCGGCCACGCCCGAGACCGTGGCCGATTATCTCGACGCGCGGGCCGGGAAGGGGAGCCGGCCGGCCTCGCTATCCCGCTACAAGGCGTCGATCGCCAAGATCCACCAGCTGCTCGAGCTCAAGGATCCGACGCCGGCGCCGCTGGTGAAGCTGCGGCTCCAGACGGTGCGCCGCGAGAAGGGGGCTGCGCAGAAGCAGGCGCGGCCGCTGCGGTTCAAGGGCCCGGTGCGCGACGTCGAGCGCGACAAGGCGCGGGGGCTCAACATCCGCGCGCTGCTCGAGAGTTGTGGCGAGGATCTGCCGGGGCTGCGTGATCGGGCGCTGCTATCGGCCGCTTATGACACCGGGCTGCGCGCCTCCGAACTGGTGGCGGTCGCCATTGAGCATATTGAGGAGGCGATCGATCCCGAAGCGCGGCTGCTGCAGATTCTGCGTCATAAGGGCGATCAAGACGGGGAGGGGGCGACCGCCTACCTCAGCCCGCGCACCGTCGCGGCGATCGCGGCGTGGACCGAAGCGGCGGGGATCACGACAGGGCCGCTGTTCCGGCGGGTGCAGGTGCGGCGCTACAAGGCGCGGGCAGCCGTGCGCGGTCGGCCGATCGACAGCATCTCGGGCCGGGAGACGTGGGATCTGCGCAAGACGCTGTCCAAGCCGGCGGTGAAGGCGCGCGTCGAATATGACATCGGCACCGTGGCGCTGCACCCGGGCTCGATCGGACCAATCTTTCGGTCGATCATCGGCCGCGCGTTCGACCGTGGCGCGCTGCCCGATTTGACGGCGGACGATCTGGCGCGGTTGCTGAAGGGGATCAGTGCGCACTCGACGCGGATCGGGCTCAATCAGGACCTGTTCGCCAGCGGGGAGGATTTGGCCGGCATCATGGACGCGCTGCGGTGGAAGTCGCCGCGGATGCCGCTCGCTTATAATCGCAATCTCGCGGCAGAGCAGGGGGCGGCGGGGCGCCTTATGGCGAAGATTGGCTAGTCATGACGGCCTAAATAGGTCTTTGGATGATGCCGTGCGACCACACGACGGCGGCAGGTAGATCGAGGGATTTGCGCAGCGGCAAGAACCGGAGAAGGGAGGCTGAGCCCCGGGGTCTTGAGCTACAACGTTAAGCCTAAGAAACGGGCAGGGGCCTGGTAGCGCGTAGTGTATGAGCGAAGCCACCATCGCTCAAACTCATCAGCACAGTCCAATTTCGAAGAGGAAACAAGAAAGTGGTTCCGGAAACGGTATGGATCTTATCCTGTGTAAACGCTCGCGCTAAATGGCGGCGTTCTGATCGCGCTATTTGTCAGTTGCCGGGTCCGATGACGAGGCAATCGCGCGCGGCCTGAACGATGTCAGCGGTGACCTCCTCGACGCGGTTGAGGGTCATGATCCGCCGCATCTGCGCGAACAGGCGCTCCATGAGCCGGAAGTTGCCGCGCGTGATGCGGATCACGGCTGCCTGCGCTTCGATCGCGTCGAGTTGGGCCGGGTCGAAGCTGATCCCGAAATCGCCGGCGTGGGTCGCGAGCAGCAGCCGCATTTCGGTCTCGGTAAGCGGTTTGAACTCGTGGACGAAGCCGATCCGCGAGTAGAGCTGGGCATAGCGGGCGAGGCGCTTCTCCAAGCCCGGCATACCCATCAGGATCAGCCCGAAGCCGTGGCGATCGGCCATGTCGCGGAGATGTTCGAGCGACTTTATGGTCAGGCGGTCGGCCTCGTCGACGATGACGAGGGGGCAGGCGATGCGGGCGGCGTCATGGGTGATTTCGTCCTGCGAGCCGCCCGCGACCGTCAGCCGGGCATAGCCCAGCTTAATGAGGTTGAGGCCCAACACCGCGTCGATCGTCTTGGGCGTGTTGCTGACCGACACGGTGTAGAAGACGGCGCGGCAGCGAGCGACCTTTTCGCCAAGGAGCGCGGCAATGGGACGGAGCGCGGCATATTCCCCCAGGTCGGGGAAGCTGGAAAACTCGCGCGCCGATCGCGTCTTTCCGACGCCCGGCCGGCCATGACACACGCCGATATAGCGGTAGTGCGCGCAGGCTTCGGCAAACTCGACGAACCGGGCATGTTCGCGGGTCGCCAGGAACGGCTGCTCGACCAGGAACTCAATCGTCAGCGGCGTAGAGCCGGAGCCCTCGGTAGGTGGTGGGCCGGGAAGCCGTATCCTCTTGGTCGCCATCGAAGGTCTCCGTGGGGGCAGGCACCTGCTTGTCGCGCTCCTTCGCGCCGCGCCGGGCGCGCTGGATCGCGCGCAACGACGGGTGCCCAGCGTGCTCGGAGCTGAGCGCACGGCAGACGAACCGGCCCTGGTGGTAGACGTGGATCTCGGTCAGGTCGCGGGGGTCATAGACCGCCTCGACCTGCTCGCCGACGAAGGCCGCGAGCGTGGGTTCGACATAGCGCCTGCCCATCAGACGGATGCCGTCGCGCAGCACTTTACGGGGCTTGGGCACGTGCACGAGCAGCATGTCGAGCTGTTCAAGGCTGTCGGGCATTGCGGGCAGGAACCCGCCCTTCTGCCAGCGCGTGATCGGCGGTTCGCCGGTGCTGCCATGCGGGCGACGATGATAGACGCCGCACACGAACGCCTCGAAGCGGGCGCGCAGCTCGTCGAGCGTGAGCACTGGCGCCGACAGCGGCTTGCCCGCGATCAGGTGGCCGGGCAGGTCGGGCAGGAACATGTCGTTGATGGTGCGGAACAGCCGCTCGATCTTGCCGCGCCCGCGAGGACGCCCCGGCAGCGAATGGATGAGGCGGATTTTGAGGGCGATGCACGCCTGCTCGATATGCTCGGAGATGAAATCCGAGCCGTTGTCGACGTAAAGCTGTTCGGGAATGCCGCTGACGATCCATTCGGGATTGGGCTTGCGCCAGATCGCCTGCCGCAAGGCGAGCGCCGTGTTGAGGGCACTGGGGGCATCGAGGCTGAGGAAGTAACCGGCGATGGCTCGGCTGTGATCGTCAACGATGACGGTCAGCCAAGGACGCACCGGGGTTCCGGCATCATCGAGCACGAGAATGTCGAGAACGGTATGATCGGCCTGCCACATCTCGTTCGAGGTCGCGGCTTCGCGCCGATGCACTAGCTCGTGCTGGTCGCGGTAGACGGCCGGATCGGAGGCTGCGGCGATCTGGCTTGCCGGTATCGCCCTGACGACACGCGCGACGGCCGCATAGCTGGGGGTTCGGTGTCCAAGCGCGATGGCGAGTTCCTGCACCTTTCGGTGAATGGCGGCGACCGGGGGTCGCGGGCGCTTGGTGGCGAGAGTGCGGGTCAGTTCGACCAGATGTTCCGGCAGGTGCAGCCTGCCCCGATCGTTGCGCGGCAGACGCGCGAGACCGGCAAGTCCTTCGGCACGGTAGCGCCCGAGCCAGCGCTGCAACGTCCGCTCGCTCAGCGTGCCGGTGCGGGCGAGGTCCGCGAGCGGGATGCCATCGGCGAGGTGCGGTTCAAGGACGCGGTAGCGCTCGATCGCCAGCGGCGGGACAAGCGCCGGATGCGTCACCGCCGACGGTCCGTGTCGCAGGTAAGGAAAACGGAGATTTGCCTGCCCATCGCCATGCGAGTCCGCTCGCGTTGCCAAACCGGCCTGTTCGACGTAAATCTACCCGGTAAAGAAAACTAGGGCAACATAGACCTGCCGATGACGACTTTCTTCCCAAACCGCGCCCGATCGGGGCGCCACCGGCCCTACGCATGAAAATCGGTTACGCCCGCGTATCGACCGCCGAGCAGAACCTGGACCTCCAGCGTGATGCGCTGAAGGCTGCCGGCTGCGAGAAGGTCATCACCGACAAGGCCTCCGGGGCGACTGCCGCTCGCCCTGGATTGGAAAAGGTGAAGGAGCTGCTTCGCGCCGGCGACACACTGGTGGTCTGGCGCCTCGACAGGCTCGGCCGCTCGCTCCGTGATCTGATCGGATGGATGACCTACCTCGACGAGGAAAAGGTCGGGCTGCTGAGCCTGCACGAGGCGATCGACACGACCACCACGTCGGGCAAGCTTACCTTCCACCTGTTCGGGGCATTGGCGGAGTTCGAGCGCAACCTGATCCGCGAGCGGACCCAGGCCGGTCTCACCGCAGCCCGCGCTCGCGGCAAGAAGGGTGGCCGGCCGGCCGCACTCGGCAAGGACAAGCGCGACCTGCCCGTCAGGCTCTACCACGAGAACACGATGCCGATCGCCAAGATTTGCTCGATGCTCGGCATCTCCAAGCCAAAACTCTACGCCTATGTGCGATCGGCCGAGACCAAGCCGGTAGCCGCGTAGCGACGCTCGCCGACAAATAGCGCGATCAGAATGCCGCCACTTAGCGCGAGCGTTTACACCGTTCGCGGTCCCGATCGGCCCAGCGTCCCCCGGAACCGTTCGTTATCGGGAAGGCATCTAAGCGGTCTGCACCATCCTTCATCTAAAGTTCTCCAAGCGCTTCTGAGGATTTTCGGGCGCACCAAAAGCACTTGCTCCTCCAGTGGCTGGAGCATGTAACCGCAATTTGCTCTCCTGCGGACGGGGGGCTGGAGGTGGCTTTTTGACGGCCCGTGTTGAAGCAATCGGTATGTCTCGACGCTCATTAGTGGCGCGGCTGGTGGCCTGTGGAACCGGCTTGGTGCTCGGTTCTCCAACGCTCGCGCGACAGACTTCCCGGTCTGCGGGCTCGTGGAACTTCGGTGCGGCTCACCTCGAATGGGAGCCGCTGGAAGTCGGCACGGGTGATACCCTCCTTGTTTCGGCACAAGTGCGCGGAGTGCCGGTGCGGGCGGTGCTCGACAGTGGCAGCGGCGCGTCGATCATGAGCACGGCGCTCGCGGCGAAGCTCGGCTTGAACGATGGTGAGCGGCGCATGATTAGCGGGCTGAGCGCCAAGGCCCCGGTGCTGCTGGTCCGCGACATCGACGTACAGCTCGCCCGCGAAACCCGTCGCTTACCCTTTGCCGTCGTTGGTGATCTGAGTTCAGTGTCGGCGGCCTTCGGACGACCGATCGATATCCTCCTCGGTGCCGATATGTTCACGGGTAGCTGCATCGCGCTCGATTTCGCGAAAAGGCGTATGGCGGTCGTCAAGTCAGGCACGTTTCTCGCCGGTCCCGACTGGCGCGCTGTCGCGCTCGGGCGCGGTGCCAAGCAGGAGCTGTTCATTCGAGCTTCCGTCTCGGGTTTGCCTCCCGTGCCCTTGATGATCGATCTTGGCAGCTCGGCCGCGCTGATGCTCTCGTCGGCCTATGCCCGCGATCAAGGGCTGTTGAACGGGAAGCTCGTCTCGACCGCGGCGATCGGCGGCGTCGATGGTGTGCGTATCAACGATGCTTTCACGATCCAGAACATCAACATCGAAGGGCTTGGCGTCTCGAACGTCCCCACACTCGGGATGAGAGCTTGGCTCTCCACCAGCACGGTTGGCAATGTCGGCCTACCGCTGATCGCTCAATTCGACGTGGTGTTCGACGTGACCGCCGGATTCGTGTGGCTCCGGCCACTCGGTCCTCGTCGTCGCCTGCCGATGCTGAAGGACCGTAGCGGCCTTGGCCTCGCAGCCTCACCAACGGCGCTCACCGTTGTTCATGTGGCGGCGAACAGTCCCGCGGAAAAGGCTGGCTGGGCGGTCGGCGACCGGATCGTGGCGGTGAACGGCCATTCGATCGATGCGAACTATACGCGTGGGGAGCTCTGGCAAGTGCGCTCCCGGCCTGCTGGCACCCTCGTAAAGCTGACGATGGCCTCGGGTGATGTGCGCGAGCTCAGGCTGGCCGATTATTATTGATCGGCTTGAGGGTGGCCTTTGCCGATCGCCTTCATGATCCGACAATCGGCCATGCGCGCCTTGGTGCAGCTCTGGCTGAGCATTGCCAACTCATCCCGCAACACCGCGAGTTGCGCCAGTCTCTCCTCCACATCCTTGAGGTGCTGAGCAGCGATAGCTGAGGCGGCACCACAATCCTGGTCCGGGTTCTGCGCCAGCCCCATCAACGAACGGATCTCGTCGACGGAGAAGCCAAGCCGGCGACCGTTGCGGATGAAGTGCAAACGCTCAATGTCACTGGCATCGTAGGTTCTGCGACCCGACGCCGTGCGAGGGGCGGATCGGAGCAACCCGATCGACTCATAAAAGCGGATCGTCGTCACCTTCGTCGAGGTCTCGCTGGCGAGCTGCCCAATCATCACCGGCTTCATCATGCCATCCTTGCTTATGCGAACGTGTCGCACATTTCGCTTGCTTCTACAGCGACTGGAGGTGGTAAGGAAGGCCGCATGAATGCTTCTACCGAAAGCTGCGGGTGCCACGGGGAGCCCGCGCGCGCGCAAACCGATCCGGCCTATCGCCGTGCGCTGCTGACCGTCGTGGTGCTCAACCTCGGCTTCGGAGTCGCCGAGCTGTTCGGCGGGTTCATCGCCGATAGCCAAGCGCTGAAAGCGGATTCCCTCGATTTTCTCGGGGACGGGTCGATCAGCCTTATCGGTCTTCTCGCGCTTGCCTGGTCCGCACGGGCGAGGGCAAAGGTCGCGCTGACGCAGGGGTTGTTTCTCGGTGCGCTTGGCGTGGGCGTAATCGGTTTCGCGATTTGGCGCGCCCTGAACGCAACCGCGCCCGATGCCGAACTGATGGGCACAATCGGCGTTGTCGCGCTCGCGATCAATGTCGTGTCCGCCTTGGTGCTTGCGCGTTTCCGGGAAGGGGACGCCAATGTTCGCGCGATCTGGCTGTTCAGCCGCAACGACGCGCTCGCCAACGTGGCGGTGATCGCCGCGGCCGGTCTGGTGGCGTGGACAGGAAGCGCCTGGCCGGACCTCGCCGTCGCCGGCCTCATCGCCCTCCTGTTCCTCCACTCCGCTTATGAAATCGTCACTGGCGCTCGGCGCGAATTGGGAGAGCGGTAGTGCGTCTGCTCGCGTTGATCCGGGCAATGCTCTCGTTGCGGCTGCTCTCCGCGCTCGCGGCGCTGCTGATCCCTGCTGCGGCAATCGCCGAACCCGGCGACGTGCAAACCGCATGGCGGCTGCTCGACTATATGGCCGTCGATTATGGCGGCGCGGTCGCCAACGGTCGGATCAAGAGCACGTCGGAATATGCCGAGATGACGGAGTTCGCCGCGTCGGTCTCGACACGGCTTCAGGGCCTGCCGGCGAAGCCGGAGCGTCAAGCCCTCATCCAGCGGGCTGCCAACCTCCAGGCGGTGATCGCGGAAAAGGGACCGACTGAACAGGTGGCAACATTGGCGCACGGGCTCGCGGCCGATCTGTTGCGCGCCTACCCGGTGCCGCTCGCGCCCGATAAGGCTCCGAACCTCGTCTCCAGCGATGCACTGTTCCGACAATCCTGCGCGTCCTGCCACGGGATGACGGGCAACGGCCGTGGCCCTGACGCCGCCAAGCTCGCTACGCCCCGATTGCTTTCACCGATGCCGAGCGCGCGCGCCAGCGCAGCGTGTTCGCGCTCTATCAGGTGGTGACGCAAGGCATCGACGGGACCGCGATGCAGAGCTTCGCCGATCTGCCCAACGATCAGCGCTGGGCGTTAGCATTCCGAGCCGGGAGCTTCGCCTTCACGGATGCGCAGGCGCGCGAAGGCGAGCGGCTTTGGAAATCCGACCCGACCCTTCGCCGGCGCATTCCGGACCTGAAAACCCTGGTCGCGCTCACCCCGGCCGCGCTCGGCGCGGCGATCGGCGACGCCAAGGCTGACCCAGTGCTCGCGTTCCTGCGTCGTCATCCCGAACAGGTGATACAACAGGCTCCCGGCTCGCTCGCGGTCGCCCGCGCCAAACTCGCCGAAAGCGTGGCGGCTGCGCGGCGCGGCGATGCGCGCATGGCGAAAGAGCTGGCGCTGTCGGCCTATCTCGATGGGTTCGAGCCGATCGAGCCAACACTCACCGCGCGCGACGCGACGCTGATGGGTCGAATCGAGGGCGCGATGGGGGAGTTCCGCGCCTCGATCGACCGGGGCGCGTCGCCCGATGATCTCGCGGAGAAGGTCGCAGTACTGGGCGGCCTTTTCGACGATGCGGAAGCGGCGCTCGCGCCTGATGCCGCCACCGAAGCGTCCACGTTCCTGGGCGCGTTCACGATCCTGCTGCGTGAAGGGCTCGAAGCCCTGCTCATCGTTGTCGCCATGATCGCGTTCCTGCGTAAAGCCGAGCGCGGCGAGGCGCTGCGGTACGTGCATGGCGGCTGGGTCAGCGCGATCATCGCGGGCGGGATCACCTGGGCGGTCGCCACCTATGCGATCGGGATCAGCGGTGCGAGCCGGGAGCTGACGGAAGGGTTTGGCTCGCTGTTCGCCGCGGTCGTGCTGCTCTCGGTCGGGATTTGGATGCACGGCAAGGCGCAGGCCGATCAGTGGCAGCGCTATATTCGCGAGAAGATGTCGCGGGCGCTCTCGGGCGGGTCGGGCTGGTTCCTGTTCGGGCTGGCGTTCGTCGTAGTTTATCGCGAGGTCTTCGAGACGATCCTGTTCTATGCCGCGCTTTCGGCGCAAGGTGACAACGGGATGCTTCTCGCGGGGGCCGGGTCGGCGATTGGACTGCTCAGCCTGATCGCTTGGGCCATGCTTCGCTACAGTCGCAAGCTGCCGATCGCGCAGTTCTTCCGCTATAGCTCCTGGCTCATGGCGGTCCTGACCGTCGTGCTGGCGGGTAAAGGCGTCGCCGCGCTCCAGGAAGCCGGCCTTATCAACATCGCACCGCTCGCGGACGTGCCACGGCTGTCGATGCTCGGCGTGTTTCCCACTTGGCAATCGGTGCTGGCGCAACTCCTGATGGCGGTCGCCATTGCGGTCGGGTTCGCCTGGAACGGGCGCGACCGATCCCGCTCGGGTTCCGGCTCAGTGACCCTTGGTTCGAATTAGTGCAATGACATGAAAACCCTTCCGTGATAGAGGCAAGCTAGTGCGAGCCTTTTTGCCTTTCCTGACATGCCTGATGCTGGTCCTGACCAGCTTCTCCGGCATGGCCCATGCCGCCGATCTGGCGGGGGGAAGCATCGCGGGCGTTGAGTTCACGGTCCATACCGCCGGTGACATCGATCAGGTGCCATCGGACTCGGACAAGAATGTCCCGCATCATCACAATTATTGTCACGGACACGACGTCGGCGCGCCTGCGCGCACGACGATGGAATATACCCCCGTCCTCACAGTGCCCAAGCCGACAATCTCCGCCTCTGCGTCGCTCGACGGCCGCACCGGCATGGTCCATTTGAGGCCCCCCCAAGCCTGACGTCCGATTTGGGCGTGCGTTGGCGCGCCCCTGTCGATCATCGTCAGGAGTCCTATTTTCATGAATCGTATCCTCGCGGCCATGCTGGCCGCAGCGTCTTGCGCCACGATGGCGCAGGCGCAGGTCGGACCGTCCGCGCCTGTTGCGCAGGATGCGCCGGTCTACACGCTTGACCAAGCGGTCAGTGCAGCGGGCGGTTCGGCCCCTGCTGCGGAAGCGGCGACAGCTGGAATCGACGCGGCCCGTGCAGGTCGCACAGTCGCCGGCTTGCGGCCCAATCCGGTGGTTCAAGGCCAAGTCGAGAATGTCATCGGCTCCGGGCCGTATCGGGGGGTCCGCAGCGCGGAAACCACGGTCGGCTTTGCGATCCCGATCGAGCTAGGCGGCAAGCGCGGCGCCCGCGTCGCGGTCGCCAATGCGCAATTGTCCCGGGCCGAGATCCAGGCCGCGATCATCGCGGCGGATGTCCGGCTTCAGGTAACGCAGCTCTATGTCGAAGCGGTCGCGGCCGATCGCCGGGTAATGACAGCCCGCGATCAGGCCCGGATCGCCAGCGATGCGCTGCGGGCCGCGAGCGTTCGCGTGCAGGCAGGGCGGGCATCGCCACTCGAGCAACAGCGCGCGGATGTCGCGCGTATCAATGCCGACGCCAATGTGGAGCGGCAGCTTCGCTTGGCCGAGGCGGCCCGCGCCAATCTGGCGCGTCGGATCGGACGGCCGATCGACGGCCTGCTCGATGACACGCTGCTCGATCGCCTTCCCGATGTGAACGTCTATGGGCCGTTGGCACCGGTCAACACGACCGGCACACTCGCGCTGGCGGCAGCCAACGCGGATTTCTCCATTGCCGAAGCCGGCGTGCGGCTCGCGCGCGCCAATCGCGTGCCTGACCTGAACGTCGGGCCGTCGATCCGCCGCCTGGAAGCGACCAACGACATGGCGGCGGTGTTCAGCGTGTCGATCCCGATCCCGGTGTTCAACAATGGTCGCGCCGCGATTGCGCAGGCGACCGCGCAGCGGACCCAGGCGGATGCGCAGCGCCGCGTGACCGCGCTCGACATCGAACAGGCGATCACGGACGCGCAGGCGCAGGCGGCCAATGCCGCAACGACGGCTCGTGCGGCGTCGGGGCCGGCGCTGGCGGCTGCACAGGAGGCCGCCCGCATCGCGCGGATCGGCTATCGCGAGGGCAAGTTCGGCCAGCTCGAATTGCTCGATGCTGAACGCACGCTCGCCGAAACGCGGGTCGCCGCGATCGACGCGCTTGCCAATTACCAGAATGCCCGCGCGCAAGTGGAGCGACTGACCGCTCGTGCGCCCAATGGGGGGAATCAGTGATGAAGAGCTTTTATCTCGCGGGCGCGGCGTCGCTCGCCCTGCTCTTGGCTGCCTGCGGCGGCAAGGATGGCGGAAACGAGGCAACTGCCGAAGGCGCAGCTGCCAATGAGACGGCAGCGGGCACGGAAAAGGGCGGTGCTGAAGGCGGTCATGCCGGTGAAGGCGTCGTCACATTGGGTGCCGACCAGATCGCCACAGCGGGCGTCCAGGTCGGACGGCCGATCATCGGCGGGGCCGGGACGATCGAGCTGCCCGCGATCATCGAGGGCGACCCACAGGGAACGCAGGTCGTCTCGGCCGCAATTGCGGGACGCGTGGTCGCGCTCACCCGTAACCTCGGCCAATCGGTCGGACGCGGCCAGACCATTGCGGTCATCGAAAGCCGCGAGGCGGCGCAGATCAAGGGCGAGGTCGAGGCGGCGCGGGCGCGGCTTCAGCTCGCTAATTCGAACCTCGCGCGCGAACAGCGGCTGTTCGCGCAGAGAGTCTCCCCTGAACAGGATCTGATCGCCGCCCGCACAGCGGCGACGGAGGCGCGGATCGCCCTGACGCAGGCGCAGAGCATGGTTTCGGCGGCGGGTGTCGGCGGCGGCGGGCTCAACCGGCTCGGCATTGCCGCGCCGATCTCGGGCCAGATCATTGCGCGCCCCGTGACGCTGGGACAAACGGTCGCGGCGGATGCCGAACTCTATCGCATCGCCAACCTGAGCCAGGTGTCGATCGCGCTTAATCTCAAGCCCGAGGATGCGGGCCGGGTGCGTCCCGGCAATACGGTGCTGGTGAAGGCGGCAGGCCGTCAGGCGACCGCCCGCGTGACCTTCGTGTCGCCGGCGCTTGATCCGCAGACGCGGCTCGTGCCTGCGCTCGCCACCCTCGACAATCGCGGTGGCGAATGGCGGGTCGGCGAGCCTGTGACGGCAGCCGTGCAGCTCACGGGCAGCGGCGGGAGCGGGGCGGTCCGCGTGCCGACGACGGCGGTCCAGAGTTTCGAGGGCAAGTCGGTCGTGTTCGTGCGCACGCCCACCGGCTTCAAGGCGACCCCGGTCCAGCTCGGCGATGCGTCGGGCGACACGGTGATCGTCCGGTCGGGCCTGACCGGCAACGAACAGATCGCCACCACCGGAAGTTTCACGCTCAAGGCCGAGATCGGCAAGGGCGAAGCGAGCCACGAGGATTAAGCCATGATCGCCCGTATCGTAACCTGGGCGGTCGAGAAGCGCTGGCTAGTCCTGCTCCTCACCGTCATCGTCGCCGCCATCGGCGCCTTTTCCCTCTACCGGCTACCGATCGACGCGGTGCCGGACATCACCAACAATCAGGTCCAGATCAACGTCCGCGCGCCTGCCCTCTCGCCCGAGCTGGTCGAGAAGCAGGTGTCGTTTCCAATCGAAACCGCGCTCGCCGGCACCCCCGGCCTGGAATATACGCGCTCGTTGAGCCGCAACGGCTTCGCGCAGATCACGGCGGTCTTTTCGGACGCGACGGACATCTATTTCGCCCGCCAGCAGGTGGGCGAGCGTCTGCGGGGCGTGCAAGAGAATCTGCCCGACGGCGTGAACCCTGAAATGGGTCCGATCGCGACAGGCCTGGGCGAGGTGTACATGTACACCGTTCGTCTCGATCATCGCGAGGACGACAAGCACAAGCCCGGTGAACCGGGCCAACAGCCCGATGGCAGCTACATCACGCCAGAGGGCGAGCGACTGACGACCGAAGAGGACAAGGCGACCTACCTGCGCACCGCGCAGGACTGGATCGTGACGCCGCTTCTGAAGACCACACCGGGCCTCGCCGGTGTCGACTCGATTGGCGGTTACGCCAAGCAGTTCCTCGTCGTGCCCGACGTGCAGAAGCTGGCCTCGCTCGGCATCACGCTGACGGACCTGGGAAATGCGCTGGAGCGCAATAACACCAGCGTCGGCGGTGGCTTCGTCAATCGCAATGGCGAAGGTCTGGCTGTTCGCTCGGATGCGCTCGTTCGCAATGCCAGCGAGTTGGCCAGGACCGTGATCGCGACACGTAACGGCGTGCCGATCACGGTCGAACAAGTTGCGACTGTGAAGACGGGTCAGGCGATCCGCATGGGTTCGGCATCGGAGAACGGTACCGAAGTCGTCGTCGGCACGGCGATCATGCGGATCGGCGAGAACAGCCGCATCGTGTCGACCGCGGTCGCTGAGAAACTGAAGACGATCAACGCTTCGCTGCCTCCTGACGTCGTAATTCAGCCGGTGCTGAACCGCACCGAGCTGGTCAATTCGACGATCAAGACGGTCGCGAAAAACCTGTCCGAAGGCGCGGTGCTGGTCATCGTCGTGCTCTTCCTGCTGCTCGGCAACTTCCGTGCGGCCCTGATCGCGGCGTTGGTCATCCCGATCACCATGATGCTGACAGGCTTTGGTATGCTGCGCGCTGGGGTCTCGGCCAATCTGATGAGCCTTGGGGCTTTGGACTTCGGTCTGATCGTCGACGGCGCCGTCATCATTGTCGAAAACGCGCTGCGCCGGCTTGCCGAGCAACAGCATCATGAAGGCCGATTGCTCAGCGTCAAGGAACGGCTCGCGACCGTGGCAGCCGCTGCGCGTGAGATGATCCGTCCCTCTGTGTACGGGCAGGCAATCATCATCCTCGTCTACGTACCGCTGCTCACGCTGACCGGCGTGGAGGGTAAAACGTTCGGACCGATGGCGCTGACCGTCATCATCGCGCTCGCCTTCGCCTTCATCCTCTCTCTCACCTTCGTGCCGGCGATGATTGCGATCTGGCTGTCGAAGAAGGTCGAGGAGAAGGACGGCCGCATCATCACGTGGCTGAAGAAGCGCTACGAACCCGGTCTCGACCGGGCCATGAAGCGCCCGACGCTGACGATCGGTGCGGGTGTGGGAAGCCTTGTGGTGGCGGCGCTTGCTTTCACTACGCTCGGCTCGGTGTTCCTGCCGCAGCTCGACGAAGGCGATTTGCTGATCCAGTCGCTCCGCATTCCGGCAACGTCGGTCCAGCAGAGCCAGGCGATGCAGGTGCCGATCGAGCGGATGATGTCGAAGCAGCCGGAGGTGCAATTCGTCTATTCCAAGACGGGCACCGCCGAGCTGGCGGCCGACCCGATGCCGCCGAACGCGACCGACATGTTCGTCATCCTGAAGCCGCGCAAGGATTGGCCGGATCCTGAGCTTCCCAAGGAGGAGCTGGTCAGCCGGATCGAGGGTAATCTCGCGAAGATTCCGGGAAATGCCTACGAGATCACCCAGCCCATCCAGATGCGCTTCAACGAGCTGATCGCCGGCGTGCGCGGCGACATCGCGGTGAAGGTGTTCGGGGACGACTTCAACCAGATGAACCGGACGGCCGAGCAAATCGCGGCGGTGCTGCGCAGAACGCAAGGCGCAGCGGACGTGAAGGTGGAGCAGACGACCGGTCTTCCCATGCTCGACATTCGCGTCAACCGCGACGCGATGGCGCGGTTGGGCGTTACGGCTCAGGATGTGCAGGACACCGTGACTGCGACGATCGGCGGGCGAACATCGGGCCAGATCTTCGAGGGCGACCGTCGCTTCCCCGTGGTGATCCGCCTGTCGGAGGCGCAGCGTGCCGACATCGGCCTGCTCCAACAGGTGCAGGTGCCGGTGGCAGGCGGCGGCTATGTACCGCTGTCCAGCGTCGCCGAGATCAAGGTGGTCGATGGTCCGAACCAGATCAGCCGCGAGAACGGCAAGCGGCGCGTGGTGGTGCAAGCCAACGTGCGTGGCCGCGACGTCGGATCCGTCGTGGCGGATGCGCAGGCGGCGATCGGCAGCCAACTCCGGCTGCCTGCCGGCACCTATCTCGAATGGGGCGGCCAGTTCGAGAACCTCCAATCGGCAAGCGAACGGCTGAAGCTGGTCATTCCGGCTTGCTTCATCTTGATCCTGCTGCTCCTCTACGGGGCGTTGGGATCGGTCCGCGACGCCGCGATCGTGTTCACCGGCGTGCCTTTCGCGCTGGTGGGCGGCGTCCTGTTGCTGTTCCTGCGGGGCATGGACTTCTCGATCTCGGCGGCAGTGGGCTTCATCGCCCTCTCGGGCATCGCGGTCCTCAACGGCCTCGTCATGGTCAGCTCGATCCAAGATCTGATCCGATCAGGGATGAGCCGCGAGGAAGCCGCGCATGTTGGCGCGATGCAGCGTCTGCGACCCGTCATCATGACCGCGCTAGTCGCCAGCCTCGGCTTCGTGCCGATGGCGCTGGGCGAAGGCGCCGGCGCAGAGGTTCAAAAGCCTTTGGCGACGGTCGTCATCGGCGGTCTGATCTCGGCGACGCTTCTTACGCTGTTCGTGCTGCCGACACTCTATGCCCGGTTCGGGCAGAAAGTGATCGAGAAACCCGAGCACTACAATGAGGAGCATGAAGGGGACGACCACGGTCAGACCTTCGTGAACAACTTGGCCTGATGGATGGGCGGGGCGATCCGCGATCGCCCCGCCCATCTCTGGGAGATGGGGATATGCCTCGCACCATAACCAGCTCGATGCTTCACGGCGGGCCACTGCGCATCTGGTCGGCACTCACCGATCCGGATCATCGCCGGGCGTGGAGTCCGCTCGTATTTCTCGATGATCCGTCCCGGCTCGGCGACACAGAATGCACCTTTGCGATCCAGGGCATCACCCGGCCAATTCGGACGCCAGCACGGATTGATCGATTCGATAAACCGCACGCCTTCGCTTGGTCCTGCGGCATCCCCTATCTGTTCACGCTCGAAGAGCGGTACGAGCTGGCGGGGGACGATGGCGGCACCAGGCTAACGCATAGCTGCACGCTGCGCGGGGCGCTCTCCCTGCCGTTCGCGGCGATGATGTTGCGCCGCCTGCGATCCCTGATGGTCGAATCTGACGATCGCCTCGCAACCTATCTCCGCTGGCGGGTAGGTCAGCCTGCCCGGGCTATCAATCGTCAGCGCGTCCCCTTCCGCTACAGGAGGAAGGCGCGATGATGATGCACTGTAAGCGGGTGCTGCCCGCCGTCATCCTCGTTGTCGGGCTCGCGGCGTGCTCGGAAAGAAAGCCGCCAGCCCCGCCAACGGAGCAGCAGATCCATTCGTCCGACAGCGCCGTGACGACCGGGGAAATGGGGCGGCATAGATATCGCTGTTCCGACGGGGAACCGCTGTTCGTCGATTACAAGGACAACGGCCTGCAGATCGATTTGCGGCGCTCCAACGGGGGACCGCCGATGATGCTGACCGCGCCAGCGCAGGGCCTGCAATATGTCGGCGAAACAGCCACCGCGACCTTCAAGGGGTCGCAGCTCACCATCGTGGAAGGCGATGGCCGTACCCGGATCTGCGAGCAGGAAGGCACGCGATGAACTGCCCTGCCTTCGAACGCCACAGGGCGCTTCGTCGGAAGAGACCGATGTCTGACACGTCGATTTCAAATGTGACAACCTTGTGCGGCCTGAATCGGGCCGGTCTGGCGATCGCGCGCCTCGGCGTCGTTCTCGTCTCCGGGGCGGTTATAGGGGCGTGTAATCCAGCGCCGACCCAGCCTACCGAGCCGGCGCATGAAAAGCATCTGACGTCGAAACTAATCGCGCAGCGCATCATGTACTGCGACGACGGCACACGCGCCGATGTCGACTTCATCGATGAAGGCTTGAAAATGGCCGTCACCTGGCTGCCGAAGGGCAGGACCGAGATCCTGCGCGCGCAGCGAACCGGTGACGAGTTTCGCGGCGACCATTCGCGGGCTGTCGTGGCGGGCGGATCGATCGCGTTCACGCGACGCGGGAAGATCCGCGTCTGCCACCGAACCCCGGAGGAGTCCTAGGAAATGCAGGCACTGCTCTATACGCTTGCGCCTGTGCTGGCGGTCGTGCTCGGCGCGATTGTCGCGAGCCGCACCAAGTTGAAACCTGGCCTCGTGGCGGGCCTACAGCATCTCGCTGCCGGCGTCGTGTTCGCGGCGGCAGCGACCGAAATCCTGCCGCAGGTCAAGCATGAGGCATCGCCCAGCGCGACGTTGATCGGCGGGGCGGCGGGCGTCGCGACCATGCTGGGGCTCAAGGCTCTTGAGGCCCGCTTCAAGGGGCCGATGGCGCTACTCGCCGCGATCGGCATCGACATTCTGGTGGACGGCCTGGTGCTCGGCCTCGCTTTCGTGGCGGGCGAGAAGGCAGGTCTCCTGCTGACGATCGCGCTCACTCTGGAAGTGTTATTTCTGGGACTGACGCTGACCGACGAGCTGGCGGAAACCTATCGCTCGCGCTTGCGCATCATCGTGATCGTCTCGGCATTGGCCCTGCTGCTGCCGATCGGCGCGCTCGCTGCCGTGCCGGTCGCCGCGCTGTCGCCGGTGATGATCGCCGGCTTCCTCAGCTTCGGGCTGATGGCGCTGCTCTACCTCGTCACGGAGGAGTTGCTGGTCGAGGCGCACGAGAAACCCGACACCCCGCTCATCAGCTCGATGTTTTTCGTCGGCTTCCTGGCCCTGCTGACACTTGAGGAGATGATGGGATGATCCCGGGCAACGACAACAATGGCGGGCAGGAGCGCCGCACACTGTGGATCGTCCTGCTGCTGAACGCGGCGATCGCTGCGGGCTTCTTCGTTTCCGGCTTCTTCGCGGACTCGAGCGCGCTGATCGCCAACGGCGTCGACAACCTGTCCGATACGGCTGTGTATGCGCTGAGCCTTGTGGCGCTCACCCGGGGCCAGACATGGAAGACACGCGCCGCGGTCGCTTCGGGCGTCATGCTGCTGATCTTCGCGGGCGGCATCTTGATCGATGTCGGACGGCGCTACGTGCAGGGCAGCGAGCCCATCGGACCTACCATGATGGTCATGTCCGCGATCGCCGGCGTCGTGAATTACCTCTGCCTGCGGCTGCTCCAGCGCCTCAAGGATCCGGACGTCAATCTCCGGGCCGCAACCACCTTCAGCTTCAACGACTTCATTTCCAACGGCGGCATCCTGATCGCCGGCGTGCTGGTGCTGTGGTTGGGTACCAATTGGCCGGACCTGCTGGTCGGCTTCGCCACCGCCATCATCGCCATCAAGGGCGGTGTCGAAATCCTGCGCGACGCGCGCGCCGAAACCAAGAAAAGCGAAAGGAGGTCGTCATGAACGACAAGCTCGAACTCGACATTCCAGTGTTGTTGCCGGACCTTCCTGACGCGGCCGATGCCTGCCTGGACCGTCTCGTATCAACCCTGTCAAAGCGCGAAGGTGTCGAGCGGGCGCATGTGATCTGTCTCGACGGCAACACGCCAGCGGCGCTGTGCATCCATTTCGATGCCGCCAAGCTGCCGCTGCCACGGTTGCGCGAAATGGTGCGCGCCGCAGGTGCCGAAATCACCGAGCGCTACGGCCATGCGATCTGGCAGGTGACGGGGATCAACCACGAACGTCGGGCGCGCACGGTCAGCGATGCGCTGTGCGCCTTGCCCGGCGTGGTCCAGGCAAGCGCCAGCACCAGCGGGTCTGTCCGGGTCGAATATGATCGCCGCGAAACCACCGAAGAGGAGGTGCGCGCTGCGCTTCGCAAGCTGAAGGTGAGGGTGGGCAAGCGGGTCGCTGCCGATGAACATGCCGGCCACGACCACGGCCCCGGGGGCCACGGCGCGGGCGAAGAGAAGCACGGCCCCGGCGATGGCCACGACCATAGCCACGCCGAATTTCTCGGCCCCAATACCGAGCTGATCTTCGCGCTCGCCTGTGGCGCGCTGCTGGGGATCGGCTACGCGATCGAGAGGCTGGTCGCTGGCGCGCCCGAATGGCTGCCGACCGCCTGCTATATCGCAGCCTATTTCTTCGGCGGATTCTTCACGCTGCGCGAGGCGATCGACAACCTCCGGATGAAGAAGTTCGAGATCGACACGCTGATGTTGGTCGCTGCGGCCGGCGCCGCTGCGCTGGGCGCATGGGCCGAAGGTGCGCTGCTGCTGTTCCTGTTCAGCCTCGGCCATGCGCTTGAGCATTATGCAATGGGCCGCGCCAAGAAGGCGATCGAGGCGCTGGCGAAGCTCGCGCCCGAAACCGCGACCGTGCGACGCGGCGGGCAGACCAGCGAAATCCCGGTCGAGCAGATGGTCGTCGGGGACATTGCCATCGTCCGCCCGAACGAGCGCCTGCCTGCCGACGGCTTCGTCATCAAGGGCACCAGCGCGATCAACCAGGCCCCGGTCACGGGTGAAAGCATCCCGGTCGACAAGGTGCCGGTCGCAGATGCCGCAGCGGCACGCGCCAAGCCCGATGCAGTCGACGCGGAAAGCCGGGTTTTTGCTGGTACGATCAACGGCGGCGGCGCGATCGAGATCGAGGTGACACGCCGTTCCAATGAAAGCGCGCTTGCCAAGGTCGTGAAGATGGTGAGCGAAGCGGAGACGCAGAAGTCGCCGACGCAGCGCTTCACCGACCGGTTCGAACGGATCTTCGTGCCCGCCGTCCTGGTCCTGTCAGTGCTCCTGCTGTTCGCATGGGTGGTCGTCGACGAGCCGTTCCGCGACAGCTTCTATCGCGCGATGGCGGTGCTGGTGGCGGCAAGCCCGTGCGCGCTCGCGATCGCAACGCCGAGCGCGGTCCTGTCGGGCGTTGCCCGTGCAGCGCGGGGCGGCGTGCTCGTGAAGGGCGGTGCACCGCTCGAAAACCTCGGGTCGCTCAAAGCGATCGCTTTCGACAAGACGGGCACGCTGACCGAAGGTCGTCCGCGCATCACTGATGTCGTGCCCGTCGATGGCGCCGATGAAGGCGAGTTGCTGGCGCTGGCTGTCGCCGTCGAAGCGTTGAGCGACCATCCCCTGGCCCAAGCGATCGTCAAGGACGGCCGCGAACGTCTGAACGATCGTGCCGTGCCGACTGCCGGCGACCTCAAGAGCCTGACCGGTCGGGGCGTCACCGCGAGCGTGGATGGCGAGACGGTGTGGATCGGCAAGGCCGAGATGTTCGGAAGTGAGGGCATTCCGGCGCTGGGGCAGGGCGCGCAGGACGCAATCGCGAAGCTGCGCGAGAACGGCCGCACGACAATGGTGGTCCGCAAGGGGGACCGCGACCTGGGCGCGATCGGCCTGATGGACACGCCTCGCGAAGCTGCCAAGACCGCGTTGCGTCGGCTGCACGAGATGGGCGTGTCGCGGATGATAATGATCTCCGGCGATCACCAGAAAGTCGCCGAAGCGATCGCCGACGAAGTCGGGATCGACGAAGCGTGGGGCGACCTCATGCCCGAAGACAAGGTTGCCGCGATCAAGAAGCTCGCCGGCGAAGACAAGGTCGCGATGGTGGGCGACGGCGTGAACGATGCGCCGGCGATGGCAAGCGCCACGGTCGGCATCGCGATGGGCGCGGCGGGGTCGGACGTTGCGCTGGAGACAGCCGACGTGGCGCTGATGGCCGACGATCTGGCGCACCTGCCATTCGCAGTCGGTCTTAGCCGCCATACCCGTGGAATCATCCGGCAGAACGTCTTCGTCAGCCTGGGTGTCGTCGCCTTCCTGGTGCCTGCTACCATCCTCGGCCTCGGCATTGGGCCAGCGGTGGCGGTTCATGAGGGATCGACGCTGCTCGTCGTCATCAATGCGCTCAGGCTGCTCGCCTACCGCGATCCGGCAGGGAAGGCGGCATGAAGTGGCTGATCGCCTTCGACCTCGACGGCACGCTTGCCGAGAGCAAGCGGCCGTTATCGGAGGATATGGCCGCAATCCTCGCCCGATTGCTCGCCATCACGGATGTGGCGGTGATCTCGGGCGGGGACTGGCCGCAGTTCGAAAAGCAGATCGCCTCGCGCCTTCCTGCCGGCGTCGCGCTCGACCGTCTCTGGTTGATGCCGACCACAGGCACGAAACTCTATCGGTTCATCAATGGCGCTTGGCGCGCGGTCTATGCCGAACTGTTCGACGACGCGGAGAAGGCGAAGATCCGCACGGCCTTCGATCAGGCGCTGACCGATGCCGGTCTCGCCGACGAACGTATCTGGGGCGAACGGATCGAGGACCGGGGCAGCCAGATCACCTTTTCGGGCCTGGGGCAGGCAGCGCCGCTGAAGGAAAAGGAAGCGTGGGATCCTGACCGAAAGAAGAGGACCGCGTTGCAGGCCACGTTGCGCGCGAAGCTGCCGGAGCTCTCGATCAATCTCGGTGGCACGACATCGATCGACGTGACCAGAGCAGGGATCGACAAGGGCTATGGCCTGAAGCGCCTGAGTGCCGAGAGCGGTGTCCCGCTCGACGGGATGCTGTTCATTGGGGATGCGATATTCCCCGGTGGGAATGACTATCCCGCTGCTGAAATCGGCCTCGACACAGTGAGGGTGCGCGACGTCGCGGAAACCACCGCCGTCGTGACCGCCATCATCGCGTGTCTGCACCGATAGGATCAAGATACATGGTCGGCTCCATCGCGGAATGCCGCATTGTCAAAGCTCTGGCTTCTGTCGCTTAGGGCAGCGCTTCCTAAAACGAAAAGAAGGCAATGTGCGCGTCTCCGCGAACAAAGCCTCCAGCGATCAATCTAAGAGATTCCGCCGCGCTTCTCAATCGTAGGGGGCGTTTGCGGGAGGGGGCGGAATCCTACGCTAAGGATTTGGGCCAGCGATATTCCCCGGTTAGATTGATGTGTTCCTATCCCAACGGCGAGACGTGGGCGAGTAGATCAGGCGCGATATGGGTACCGCTGGCGGCCCGGGTATTGACGACCTCGCCGAGCTTCATGGTGTTCCAGAATATGATGATGGCGGCGAGCAGGTTCATTCCGGCGATGCGATAGTGCTGGCCTTCGCCGGATCGATCCCGGATTTCACCTCGGCGGTGGAAGCTGATGGCGCGCTTTAGGGCGTGGTGGGCCTCACCCTTGTTGAGGCCGATCTGAGCCTGGCGCTGGAGGCCGGCATCAAGAATCCAGTCGATCATGAACAGGGTTCGCTCGATGCGGCCCACCTCTCGCAATGCGAGGGCCAGCTCATTCTGGCGCGGGTAAGAGGCGAGCTTGCGAAGAATCTGGCTGGGGGCGACGATCCCCGCTGCGATCGTCGCCATGATGCGCAGGATGTCGGGCCAGTTGCGCTCGATGAGCGGTTCATTGATCTTACCTCCGACCAGCGCTCGCACATTGGCCGGCGTCGCGTTGGGCGTGAAGGCATAGAGTCTTTTCTGAGGGAGATCGCGGATACGGGGGGCGAACCTGTAGCCGAGCAAGGCGTCACCTCAAGGTTTGTTCGCCAGACAACGATTTCTCGGACATAAGCGGAACATGGGCTACGCTACACGCTTCAACCGCGCCATTGGCTCGTTGAGTGGGTGGAATTCACCTGCTGGAAGTCGCCTGGCCTGCTCCCAGAGGTAATCGCCGGTCAGACTGATGTGCGCCCAGCCCATCGGAGAAAGGTGCGCAAGCAGTGCCGCATCGAACGTCGTGCCGACAGCGTTGAGGTGCTGGGCGGCCCGGTCGAGATAGACCGTGTTCCAGTAGGAAATCGCCGCAATCAGCAGGTTCAGCCCAGATGCGCGAAATTCCTGATTTTCCAGCGAGCGATCGGTGAACCGACCCTGCCGGTTGGTATAGATGGCGGCGGCAAGCGTGTGCCTCGCCTCGCCTTTGTTGAGACCGGCCTGACAGGCACGTCGCAGTTCCGGTTGTTCAAGCCAATCGAGCGTGAACAAAGTGCGCTCGATACGGCCCAGTTCAGCCAATGCAAAATCCAGCCTGTTCTGGCGTTTGTAGGCGGCAAGTTTTCGCAAGATTACTGACGGCGCCACCGTGCCATCCTTGATTGAGGCGACAATCCTGACGATGTCATCCCAATCGGCCTCGATCGCTGCCGTTTTGATGGTGCGGCCCATCAGATTTTCGATGCCCTTGTATGTCGATGGCGCAGCGATCGAACCCAGCTTGCGGTCGCCAATATCGCGCAGCCGTGGCGCGAAGCGGAACCCGAGTAGGTGGCAGAGTGCGAAAACATGATCGGTGGCGCCGCCGGTATCGGTATAGTGCTCATGCAACGGAAGGTTGCCGGCGCCCAGGACAAGCCCGTCGAGCACGTAAGGCGCTTCACCTGCCGTCGCGGACATGATCCGTGATCCGAATGATGCGAAGTGATCGGAAAGGTGAGAATAGATTTTCACGCCAGGTTCGGCGCCATATTTGGCATTGACGTCCGCCGCCCCTGAACGGCTCCGCCCCGACCGGAAGAACTGGCCATCGGACGACGAACTGGTGCCAGCGCCCCAATGCCGCGCGAAGGGTAATTCGTGATGGGCTGAGATGATCATGGCCAGCGCGGCCTGATAGTTCTCGGGTGAAAGATACCAGTTGTGGGTCCATGCGAGTTGGGCATAGCTGACGCCTTCGCTGGCATTGGCCATCCGCTCCAGCCCGAGGTTGGTGCCATCAGCCAGAATTGCGGCGAGTACCGTGCTGGGGTTGTCGTGCTCCTTGCCTGAGCGCAGGTCACGGAATGCGTTCAAAAAACCAGTGCGTTCGGCGACTTCAAGCAGCAGCTCGGTGATGCGCACGCGGGGAAGCAGGGTATCGAGCTTGCGATCGAGGGCTTCAGCTTCCGGTGGGGTGACAGGCGGCATTTGCTGAAGCTTGAGCCGGTCTCGTTCGAGCGACACTCCCTCAAGCTTGTTTGTTTTCAACTGCTTGGCAAATCGGCGCAGCCGCCAGTCAAGATTTCGTGCCCGGTCAGCGAGGTAGGATGCAGCATTTGAATCGAACGGAAGCACATCCGCCACTTTGGCGGCGTCGCGCCGACCCAGCAAATAGGCATCGAAGCGCTGATAGTTGCGGGTTCCCTCGATCCATACATCACCGGCGCGCAAACGATCACGCAAGGTTGCCATGATCGCAATTTCATAACGTCGGCGGTCGATACGGCCGCTTTCGGTGATGAGACGCTTCCACTGCCGATTGGGGAATGGCAGTGGAACGCCATCGGGAAGGTCGCGCGACTTTCGTGTGTTCGCATCGCGAATGACATCGATGGCTTTGATCAGTGCCGTCCCTGTTCCAGACGCCTTGAAGGTGAAGGCGTCCAGAAATGCCGGGCTGAAACGCCGTAGCGTGGCGTAACGCTCGGTTGCCGTTACCAGTGCGTCCTCGCCGGCAAGATCAGCAAGGGCATCTACTTGGGCCTTTGCCGCAACAAGCCGGTGCCAGCCCACCGCTTCGTCAATCAATTCGAGCGGATCGCCGCCATTCTGGACAGCCTCATCAAGTGCTGTAATCGTGGCGCCAAACAGCCGCATGAGTTGCCCCACCGACTGAATACTATCTTGGTAGCGACGCTCGCGCCCACGCCGCGCGCGCGTGAACATGCCGCCGATAAGTCGGTCAAACATTTGGATCGCGGCATCGGCAAGTCTGGCCTCAAGGTCGATCACTGCGGCCGTCAACGTCGCCCGCCTGCGATTGACGCTGTAATCCGAAAGCAGGAATGCCGGTGCCACGCCGCCCTCGCGGACAAATTGGGCAAAGCGGAATTCCGGAATGGCGCCCCCAACTACCGGGTGGATACCTATGCCGCGAACATAGCGCAGGCGCTCAAGCAAGCCATTGATATTGGCCGCAGTCGGGGCTTCTTCGAAATTACGCAACCACGCCAGCGGTGTCATGCCGAAATCCGGGTTGTTGATTACGAGTTCGTCTAGCCGTGTCAGTTCAGCAGAGCTGAGGCCTTCGACGATTGCGGCTGCGGCAGCTTTGCGTGCGCGTGCCCGGCCAGCAAGACCGGCGCGTTCCAGTGTGTCGCCTGACGGAAGAATGAACCGCTCACCCTTCAGGCCAACCATGAGGGCGCGAACAATCGGTTCACCTCTGTCTGTATACTCGGCGGCTTGCGCGGCAAGATTCAGGGCAAGTGCCAGGTCGCCGCGTCGAAACGGGCGTATGCCAAGATAACGCGCCACGAGATCGGCATGATCGGTACGGGTTTGCGCGCGCTGACCATATGCAGAGAAGGAGGAAGGATCGACGAATAACTGTGCCGCGAGGTACTGAAGAATGACGTCGGGAAGCCCGATCTCGGGTTGCAGACCAAAGCCGGGATGTCGCATCAAAGCGATTTGTGCAGCCAGACCGAGGCGATTTGCTGGACCATAGCGGCGCCCAACCAATTCAACATCTTCCGCAGAAAGGGTATAATGCCCAATGATCGCGGTTTCTTGGACAGGAGGATCGAACAGGCGCCGGCGCTCGTCTCCGGTCAGAAGTCGGCGTCGTGCCATTTTGCTCTCCCGCTGAGGCGAATAACAAAATTGACACCAAAGCGGCTTGCACTGGAGGGAGGCCATTCGTTGCCGGTTGATCCCCGAGCAATCACCCGGCGCAGCAAGACAGTTTGGCGACATCCTTATCAAACGTTTGGGCCGCCAGTTTGAGGCCTTCCACAGTGGTCAGGTAAGGAAATATCGTTGCACCCAATTCCAGGGTGGTCATGCCGTGTTTGATCGCCAGCACCAGTGTCTGGATCGAATCCGCGCCTTCGGGTGCCATGATCTGGCCGCCCAGCAAACGGTCGTTCGCCTTGTCGGCAATCAGTTTGATGAGACCCCGCGTATCGCGTGCTGCCAGTGCCCTTGGCACAGCATCGAGCGGGAGCAGCGAAACCTTGATGTCCAGGCCTTGCGCCCGTGCTGTCGTTTCAGTGAGGCCGGCGCTGGCGACTTGCGGGTCGGTGAAGACGACGGATGGCATGGAGGAATTGTCGTAGCGGTATTGGTTGCCCGTCACCGCGTTGCGCGCGGCCAGTTTTGCGCCATAGGCGGCCATGTAGACGAACTGGTCCCGTCCCGTTACATCGCCCGCCGCGTAAATGCCTGGAACCGACGTTTCGAGGTGGTCATCGACGACGATTCCACCATTACGGGCAAGCACTATGCCGCGCTCCTCCAGCCCAAGCCCGTCGCTATTGGGTCGGCGTCCGGTGGCGATGAGCACCTGTTCCGCCGCGACGGTGTCACAATGCCCCTCGCAGGTCAATTCGACCCCGCTCTGTGTTTGGGCGATACGCTGATAGCCGACACCTGCGCAAACCCGCACGCCCTCGGCTTCCAAATAGTTTTTCAGCGCGGCACTCACTTCCGGGTCCATTTCGGGGAGCAGGCGGCTTCGGCAGCAGATGGTGACATCAACGCCCAGACGCGAAAACATCTGTCCCAGTTCTACCCCGATCACCCCGCCACCGATCACCAGCAGCGATTTGGGCAAGCGATCCAGCGCCAGCGCCGATGTGCTGGTTAGGTAGGGCACGCTGTCCATCCCCGGAATCGGCGGCACGGCGGCGTGCGCACCCATCACCAATATGACCTTGCCGACCTTCATGGGCGCATCGCCGACAATCAGCGCACCATCGGCAAAGCGTGCCTTGCCCTCGATATAGCTCACACCGTCATAGGCGGGCAGCAGATCGACATATTTTTTTTGGCGCAGCGTCGTGACAAGATCGTCCTTCGACGCCGCCAATACGGACCAGTCATCCATCTGGACAGCGCCCCCAAGGCCGGGAAAGCGCGCGGCGGCAAGCCCACCATGCACCGCTTCGGCGGCGCGGATCAGCGTCTTGGAAGGAACGCAGCCAACATTGACACAGGTGCCGCCAATCGTGCCGTGACCGACGAGCGCCACTTTCGCGCCCAGATCGGCAGCGGCGATCGCGGCGGAGAACCCGGCAGAACCCGCGCCGATGACGGCCACGTCAAATCCTTCCTGCCCGGGGCGGTTGCAACAGTCGTTCATTGCTTATCGCTTTCTTGAGGCGCTGGCGGCGCCCCGCTCAGTTTTGAATAGCGCGCGCCGGATAACCCGCGTTGGTTGATGCAGCGGCAATCGCAGCAGCATTGGTGCGGCGCGGGTTATAGGTTGCGCGCGCGGTCTTGGCTGCGAAATCGACCGTGACCGCCGTTACCCCGGCGACGCCTTCCATCGCCTTCTTCACGGTGATCGGGCAGGTGGCGCAGGTCATGTTCTCTATGGCAAAGGTGGTTTGCTTCTGAGCGGTTGCGGTAGCCGCGGGGCGATCTTGCGCCGTGCCACTAACTGCATAGGCGACCCCGCCGCCAGCCATAGCCAGCACGGCCATAGCGATACATACTGTCTTTTTCATGGGTATTTCCTTTCAATAGAACCAGGGTGCCCACCAGTCGATGGTGAGCGCCAGGATGGCGACGGCAAGGCCCAGCCACAGCACCGCCTTGGTGGTCCAAGCCGATTGTGGACGAGCGCAGTAGGAACCGTCTTCACAGGGCGGTTTCGGCTTGAAATAGACATGCCAGAAGCCGTAGCCGAGCAGCGCGAGCGTTACGCCTGCGACATAGGGCTTGTAAGGTTCGAGCGCCGTCAGGTTGGCGATCCACGCGCCGGAAATTCCGAGCATAACCAACAGTAGCGGGACGACGCAGCAAGCCGAGGCGAGCCCCGCGCCGATCAATGCGCCCGCCGCAACCCAGTTTGCCTGCTTCGGCTCGTGGTTTTCGGTGAGGGCTGGCTGTCCCGCTTCCGGCGTTGAGACCATGGCTTGAATCCCTTGTTCCAACTGAGTGATTCGCAGTGTAGGCTCTGTAGCCACTACAGACTCAAGAGGTATTTTCATGGAGCAACAGGTCGGCATCTTGCGTGCCCAGCTTGCCCGGAAAACAGGCTGCAATCTCGAAACCATCCGCTATTACGAGAAGGTGGGATTGCTGCCGGGGCCGCCTCGCAGTTCCAACGGCTACCGCGTCTATTCGCCGGAACTGGTGCAAAGGTTGCAGTTCATCCTGCGCGCGCGCGACCTTGGCTATGCAATGGATGAGATACGGTCATTGTTGTCGCTCACCGATACCGGTGCACAAACCTGCGCGGAGGTTATGGCGAGAACCGAACTCCACCTTGAAGATGTCCGCCGCCGCATTGCAGATTTGCAGAAGATAGAGGTGACGCTGGCGACCACGTTAGCCAGATGCACTGGAGATGACGTTGCCGAATGTCCCATCCTGGAAGCACTCCAGTTTTTACCCCATCAAGGCAATTGACGCCATCTTTGAGGGATTTGATTTTGTGATGTCAGCTTGGAGTATAGCCTAACCGGACGTCAGGGCGCTACCGCGGTTTCTGTCAGATTAGGGTACTAAACGGAATTTGTTGACGAATGTCGTTGCGTATCATAGATTTCAACCTGACATTTTGATGGAGAGAGTGCGCAGTGAAGGGGCAACGGATCGGCTATGTCCGGGTCAGCACGTTCGATCAGAATGTGGATCGCCAATTGGAAGGTCAGTCGCTCGATCGGACCTTCACCGACAAGGCATCGGGCAAGGACGTCAACCGCCCCCAGCTTGAGGCTCTGCTCACTTTCGCCCGCGAAGGCGATACCGTCGTCGTCCACAGCATGGATCGGTTGGCCCGCAATCTGGATGACCTGCGCAAGCTGGTCCAGGGCCTCACCAAGCGAGGTATCCGGATCGAGTTTGAGAAGGAAAGCCTGTCCTTCTCGGGGGAGGACTCCCCGATGGCCAATCTGATGCTCTCGGTCATGGGTGCGTTTGCTGAGTTCGAGCGCGCCCTGATCCGCGAACGGCAACGCGAAGGCATTGCGATCGCTCGGCAGCGCGGCGCCTATCGGGGGCGGAAACGGTCGCTCTCGGATGAGATGATTGCCGATCTGCACCGCCGCGTTGCCGCCGGTGAACGCAAGGCGACCATCGCGCGCGACATGGGCATCAGCCGCGAAACCCTCTACCAGTACCTTCGCGCCGCTGCCTGACACCAATGTTCACATTATGTCCGGAAAATCGTTGTTCAGCGTACAAAGCTTGAGGTGACGCCAGCAAGGCGCAGGCGGCGAACACATGATCGGTGAAGCCGCCCGTGTCGGCAAAATGCTGGCGAACGCGGCGGCCCGCGTCATTCATGAGCAGCCCGTCCAGGATATAGGGAGCCTCGCTGACCGTTGCCGGGATCACCTGGGTTGCGAACGGCGCATATTGATCGGACACATGGCTGTATCCCTTGAGGCCCGGGACGTTGCCATATTTCGCGTTGATCAGATTCATCGCCTCGCCCTGCTCGTTAGCAAGGAAGAACTGCCCGTCGCTGGATGCCGATTGCCCTTGTCCCCAGAAGGCGGCCATGGGCAGGGCGGCGTGGGCCTCCACGATCATGGCGAGCGCCCGATCATAGGCGCTGCCTTCGACATGCCAGCGCGCGATCCGCAGCAATTCCCAGAAGCTGTGCGTGTTGGTCGCCGCCGCCATCTTGCGCAAACCGAGATTGACGCCTTCCGCCAGCAACACGTTCATCAGGCCGATCCGGTCGCTGCAGGGCGCGCCGGTGCGCAGATGCGTGAACGCCTCGGAAAATCCGGTTCGCTCATCGACTTCCAGCAACAGATCGGTGATCCTCGCGGGCGGGAGCTGTTGATAGAGATCGAGCACGAGATCCTCGGCCCTTCGGGCGTGTCGGCCCTCAGCTTGTCGATGTGCAGCTTGCCGTTCTCGATGATGCCGCCTGGGATCGTGCCGGTTCGCGCCGCGCGGCCAAACTCCTTCAGCCGTGTATCCAGTCGAGCCCTGCGCTCGGCCAGCCATTCGCCGGGTCGCAGCGGCTCGGCGAGCCGCGCGGTCTGCTCTATCGCCTGTGGCGGGACCAGAAGCTGCTTGAGGTCGCCATAGCGGCGCGATCCCGCCAACCATATGTCACCGGACCGGAAGGCGTCGCGGATGTGGAACAGCACCGCGATTTCCCAAAGCCGGTGGTCGCCGCTGGGCTCAGCGCGAAGATGACGATGCCATTTCGAGTTGGGACGTAGAAAATCCACCGGCGGATCGACCTTGATCCCGTTACGCAGCATCGCAACGGCCGCCAGAAGAGGCGTGGCGATCGGCGCCGCCTGCATGTCGAGCAGGCGCAGCATCCTGGGCGCGTAGAGGCGGAAACGGTGATAGCCGTCCAGCACACGGCTGAGCGGGTCGGCCGCGAGCACGTTGGTCAGCGCGGAGGCCGTGGCGACAAGGGTTCTGAACCGTTCCCAGCCAGGCCCGGTGGCGATTATCCCGTCCAGGGCCGTGCCATCGTCCTGCGCTCCAAGCAAAGCACCACCGATTTCGGCAAAGGACTTCAGCGTGTCCCGAACGGCCGCCTTTTCGTCGGCGATCCTGGTGTTGCAAAGGCGTTCGGAGGCCCGATAGAGACGGCCTACGATGCGATCGTGGGTCTCCACGATGACATCGGCCAGCGATGACCGCCATTCCAGGGTGCAGACAGCGAGGATCGCAAGCCGCCTGTCTTCGGGCAGATCACGCATGCCGTCGGCGTAATAGCGCTCGCCCTGCCGGCGAAGCCGGGTCACACGATGCGCCGGCACGCCGTCCAGCAAATCCGCCGGAAGATCGAACCTTTGAAGATATTCCAGTCGATCCATCAGCCGGTTAGCGGCTGCTGAATTTGCGCCAACCTCGAACTGTCGCAGCCATACGAAGCGCGTGACGCGACCATCCACCGTATCCTCCAACAGGTGAGCCAAATTCTCGCTCAGGGTTGGCGTGATGCGATGGGCGATAAGATCCTCGATCCGGCGCTCGGCCTCAACCAGCGCATCGGCGCAAAGGCGCTCGATCGTCGAGGAGCCGGGAAGGATCGTGCGGGTGCGGCGACACTCCGCAACGAAGCGACGGGCAAGATCCTCATTCGATGTCGCCGCCTCGGCTTCCCGAGCGATCCATTCGCGCAAATCCCGTGCGCCCCGCCCCGAAAAGGAGCGATAGCCGTAGATTCGGCGAAGGTCCGCCAGATGCTCGTGCCGGGTCTCCTCGCGCGCGGCATAGAGGAGTAGATCGTCGCTGGTCAGGCCGAGCTGGGCCGCGATGAAATCCGATACCTGCGCCGGGATCAACTCGCCAGGAGCGAGCACCCGGCCCGGGTAGCGCAGGACGCACAGTTGCAGCGCGAAGCCAAAACGATTGTGGGCGCGCCGGCGCTGGCGGATATGCCCGAGATCCTCATCGCTGAGGGTATAGTGCCGCAGCAGCTCACCTTGATCGACCGGCAAGTGAAGCAGCGCCTCGCGCTGTCGATCGGTCAGGGTCACGCGACGCGGCATACATGCTCCTTATTCTTTCCGAGCTACGGTTTGAGATAGCTTGATTGAGATGCTGGTTAAGATACACAATAGCCCAATCTTATGTGCTCATGTTCGTCACCGCCTCAAACCTTCGTTTGTGATCCATGCTGATCGGCTACGCCCGCGTGTCCAAAGCCGACGGCTCGCAGTCGCTCGACCTGCAGCACGATGCCCTTCGCGCTGCCGGTGTCGAGCCAGGCAATATCTATGATGATCGTGCATCCGGTAGCCGTGATGATCGCCCCGGTCTTGCCGCCTGCCTGAAATCGTTGCGCGACGGCGATGTCCTCATCGTTTGGAAGCTCGACCGGCTCGGCCGAACGCTCACCCACCTGGTCAGCACGGTGCAGAATCTGTCGGATCGCGGTATCGGTCTGCGGGTGCTCACCGGCAAGGGCGCGCAGATCGACACCACGACACCATCGGGCCGGATGGTGTTCGGCATTTTTGCCACACTGGCGGAGTTTGAGCGGGATATGATCCGCGAGCGCACCATGGCTGGCCTGGCCGCTGCCCGCGCGCGGGGACGCAAGGGTGGCCGCAAGTTCGCCCTCTCCAAGGCCCAGGTGCGGCTCGCTCAGGCTGCTATGGCCCAACGCGACACGTCCGTTTCCGACCTCTGCAAGGAACTCGGGATCGAGCGCGTCACTCTCTACCGCTATGTCGGTCCCAACGGGGAACTCCGGGATTACGGTCAGCGCGTGCTTGCTGCCAAAACGCGATGATGATGACGGGAGCCCCGATCAAACTTACCCAAGCGGACGCCGCAGACGTTGCAGACCTGTACAACCGTTGCAGCGACTATTTCCTGTTGCAGGACGGGGCCGCGCCCACGCTGGACGATGCTCGCGAGCTTTTCTCCGATGTGCCGCCCGAAAAGAGCGCCCACAATCAAGCTGTCCTGGGATGGAAGGGGCCTGGCGGCCTATATGCAATCGCGGCCATCCTCCGCGATTATCCGCGTGATGGCACATGGTATCTCGGCTTCATGATCGTAGATGCCGCACAGCGTGGTCGTGGCGTCGGACGCTCAATTTACTCGACGGTCGAAAGCTGGGCCGCTGCGAGAGGTGCCACAGAGATTCGGTTGGCCGTGCTGGAAGCGAATGAAGCGGCAGAGCGATTTTGGCGTTCTCTCGGCTTCATTGAGTATCGGCGCGTTGGGCCAGACACCTTCAAAATGCGTAGCCATCGCCGGATAGAACTGAGCCGTCGCCTTTCTGGCGCGACCGTAGAAGGCAGCAACAAGTAAGATCTCGCGCCGGCTATCTGGGCGAGCTTGGCGTAGGATTCCGCCCCCTCCCGCAAACGCCCCCTTTCAGGGAAGGGGGCTTGAGATCGCCTTGATGGCCTTCAATCCCGTTCCAAAACGAGCGATCGCGTCCCTGTTTCTCTCCAGCTCGCCATAGGGCAGATAGGCGAAGTCGAGATCGGCAATACGGCTGAAAGCCGGGCGACGGAGTTGCGCGCGAACGTCCTGCTCGCGCGCATTCGGTGCGACCAGGAATAGCCCGGCGGCAGCGTGCAGATCGCTCCCCGACAGCGCCAGATCGAGCATGCGCACGATCCCCGAGTAGATCGAGGTCGAATGTTCAACCTCGAACGCGGCGGCGACGCCGTCGCCACCCTTCGCCAGCCACAACACGTCGATGAGGCGGATCGAGTCCGCTCCGGGAGAGGTCGCAATGGCGTCTGGAAGGCGCTCGAGGCATCCCTGTCCAAGCGGGCAGCCAGCGTGAAGTCGACCGCGGTCATTGGCGGCGATCCACACATCGTAACCGAGGGCATGGCCGAGGTCGCGCAGCCAGGCCTGGATTTCGGCGTGCGTGCGATCGGTTTCGCCCTGCGCGGCGGCTGTCTTGTCGAGCCGGCTTGCCTCCGCTCTGGCATGTTCCAATCTGCCGAGCCAGTCGTCGGCCGCCGTTGCGTCATCCTCCAGCGGTGGCGCGGGATAGCGGCCCGAGCCAATGTCGAACAACAGTCCGCCGATCGCGCCGAGATCGTTGGAGAGCAACTCGCGGTAACGGTCGTTGAGGTCGAGGATGCCGGCGCGCATGGCGAGAAAATGATCCCATGACCCGAGCTTCACCTTGGCGCCGGTGACGGCATTGTAGCCCTTGACGATCGCGGTATTGAAGGGCGGCACCAGCGTCGGGTGAAGGAAATAGAGCAGGTTGGCCGCCGCCGGCCCCAGCCCCTTGATCTTGAGCGCGTCTATGCTGCGGATGTGGCTGATGATCTCCTCGGCGGTATCGCAGCACGAGCAATTGTCGAGCAGGCGACCGAACGCCCGCTGATTGTCCGGGCTTTCGTAAATGTCGGGAATGCGCAGCTTGGGCTTCCACAGCCAGGCATGGTCGGCGCCCTTGAAGATCTGCCGCTGTTCGGCGATCGAGTGGACAACCGTTTCCAGTGACGAGCCGCGATAGGCGACGCCGAACCGCCCACTTTCGATTTCCACGACCACCTGCTGCAGCCCCCGACGGATGGAGCGGAAGTTTTTCAGGCGTTCGTCCCAAAGAAACCAGGAGCGATAGGTGGCGCCCGGATCGTCTCGCCAACGACGGACAAGCTCGCTCAAGAGATCATGATGTGTCGTGGGTAACAAGGTCATACTGGCTCGGTCATCCTGAACTGGCTCCTTGCCGCTCAGGCTATCGCGGGCAAGGGCGGCTTGCACGTTCAATGTGCGATCCGCGAAGCTTGCTCAAACTGCCTGTGATCGCGCAGGGAAACGCGGCTGGCGTTGGGCGTTGCCGATCGCATCCGTAGACCGGGCGCACGGCCAGGCAGACGGCCGGCAGGGGCGTCGCCGCCCCGGAGCGGCGACGCAACCAGCTTCTTTTGGTCGAACTTAGCGGATCATTGCTTTGTGATCGCGGTGACCTCGCCATCGCTGCCCTTGAGCGAGAGGTCGAAATCGACCTTGTCGCCGACCTTGACCGCATCGGTGATCGCGGGCGCCGCCTTGAACGCCATCGTCATCGCCGGCCACTTGGCTTCGGGGATCGGGCCGTGGTTGAGCGTGATCGTGCCCGCCGTCTTGTCGATCGCGGTGACGGTGCCATGGCCCTTGGCCTTGATTGCGGCGTTCGCGTCAGGCGCCATCGACATGTTGCCCATGTCGCCGCTCATGGTCGCGGCAGGCGCCGCCTGGTTGGTTTCGGTTGTAACCGGGGTCTCGCCCTTCTTGCCGCACGCGGCGGTCAGGACGGCAAGGCCGAGGGCGAGGGTCAGTCGTGCATGTCTCATAATCGTCTCCTTCATGATGAAGCGGGTTGATGGATGGGGTCGGTCTTCGGCCGGCGCAGCAGCAGATAGGCGGCGGGCAGGACGAACATCGACAGCAGCGGCGCGCTCAGCATGCCGCCGATCATCGGCGCCGCGATCCGGCTCATCACCTCCGAGCCCGCGCCCGATCCCAGCAGGATCGGCAGCAGGCCGGCGAGGATCACCGCGACCGTCATCGCCTTGGGCCGGACGCGCAGCAGCGCGCCTTCGCGCACCGCGGCCTTCACCTCGGCGGCGTCCGGATTAGCCGTGCGCTCGGCCAGCGCATTCTTGAGATAGATCAGCATCACCACCCCGAACTCGGCGGAGACGCCGGCGAGCGCGATGAACCCGACCCCGGTGGCAACCGACTGGTTGAACCCCAGCAGATAGAGCGTCCAGATGCCGCCGGTCAGCGCGAACGGCAGCGTGCCCATGATCAGCGCAGCCTCGTCGAAGCGGCCGAAGATGAGGTAGAGCAGCACGAAGATGATCAGCAGCGTCGCGGGCACGACCAGCTTCAAGCGGTCGACCGCGCGCTCGAGATATTCGAACTGGCCCGAATAGGCGATGCTGACCCCCGGCGAGAGCCGAACCTGTCTCGCCACCGCGCGTTGCAGATCGCCAACCACCGAGGCGAGATCGCGCCCGCGCACATCGACATAGACCCAGGTCGAGGGCCGGGCATTCTCGGTCTTGAGCATCGGCGGCCCTTCGGCGATCGTGACATTGGCGACCGTGCCGAGGGTGATCTGCTGGCCCGCGGGCGTCAGGATCGGTAGCCCCCGCAGCCCGTCGAGGCTGTCGCGCAATTCGCGCGGATAGCGCACGCTGATCGGATAGCGGGCGAGGCCCTCGACCGTCTCGCCGATCGTCTCGCCGCCGATCGCGCCCGAGACGATGGCCTGCACGTCGGCGATGTTGAGTCCGAACCGCGCAGCGGCGGCGCGGTCGATGTCGACATCGACATAGCGTCCGCCGGTCAGCCGCTCGGCGAGCGCCGAGCTGACGCCCGGCACGGTCCTGGCCACGGTCTCGACATCATGGGCGATGCGGTCGAGCTCGGCGAGATCACTGCCCGACACCTTGACCCCGATCGGGCTCTTGATGCCCGTCGCGAGCATGTCGATGCGGTTGCGGATCGGCGGCACCCAGATATTGGCGAGCCCCGGAAGCCTCACCCGGCGATCGAGCTCGTCGATCAGCTTCTCGGGCGTCATGCCTGGTCGCCACTGGTCGCGGGGCTTGAACTGGATCGTCGTCTCGAACATCTCGAGCGGGGCGGGGTCGGTCGCGGTCTCGGCACGCCCCGCCTTGCCGAACACGCTTTCGACCTCGGGCACCGTCCTGATCAGCCGGTCGGTCTGCTGGAGCAGTTCGCTCGCCTTGGCGGCCGAGAGACCGGGCAGGGCCGAGGGCATGTAGAGCAGGTCGCCCTCGTCGAGGTTGGGCATGAATTCGCCGCCGAGCCGGCTGAGCGGCCAGGCCGTGGTCGCGAACACCAAAGCCGCGATCAGCAGCACGGTCTTGGGCCGCTTCATCGTCCAGTCGATCGCAGGCCGGTAGAGATCGGTCAGCCAGCGATTGACCGGATTGGCCTGCTCAGGCGGGATCCGCCCCCGGATCAGCCAGCCCATCAGGATCGGCACCAATGTCACCGACAGGATCGCGGCGGCGGCCATCGCATAGGTCTTGGTGAAGGCGAGCGGCGCGAACAGCCGGCCCTCCTGCGCCTCCAGTGTAAACACCGGGATGAACGACAGCGTGATGATCAGCAGGCTGAAGAACAGCGCCGGCCCGACCTCGGCCGCCGCCTCGGTGACGAGGATCCAGCGCGTCTCGCCGTCGAGATGCGTGCCCGGATGGTCCTGCTCCCAGCGCTCGATCTTCTTGTGGGCGTTCTCGATCATGACCACGGCCGCATCGACCATGGCACCGATCGCGATGGCGATGCCGCCGAGCGACATGATGTTGGCGTTGACGCCCTGGTAGCGCATCACGACGAAGGCGGCGAGCACGCCCAAGGGAAGGGTGAGGATCGCGACGAGCGCCGAGCGGACATGCCAGAGGAAGAGCGCACAGACCAGGGCCACGACGACGAACTCCTCGACCAGCTTGTGGGTGAGGTTCTCGACAGCACGGTCGATCAGCTGCGAGCGGTCATAGACCGTCACCACCTCGACGCCCGGCGGCAGGCTCCTCTTGAGGTCCGCGAGCTTGTCCTTGACCGCCGCGATCGTCTCCCGCGCATTCTTGCCCGAGCGCAGGATCACGACCCCGCCTGCGACCTCGCCTTCACCGTTCAGCTCGGCGATGCCGCGCCGCATCTCGGGGCCGATCTGGATCGTGGCGACGTCGCCGAGGCGGATCGGCACGCCGCCGGCCGCCGTCTTCAGCGGGATCGCGCGGAAATCGTCGAGCGTCTTCAGATAGCCTGAGGCGCGCACCATATATTCGGCTTCGGCCAGCTCGAGCACCGACCCGCCCGCTTCTTGATTGGCCTGCCGGATCGCCTCGACCGCCTGGGCGTGGGTCACCCCGTAGGCCGCGAGCTTCACCGGATCGAGCAGTATCTGATACTGCTTGACCATGCCGCCGATGCTGGCGACCTCGGCGACGCCGGTCACGGTCTTGAGCTCATAGCGCAGGAACCAGTCCTGCAGACCGCGCAGCTGCGACAGGTCATGCCGGCCGGTGCGGTCGACCAGCGCATATTCATAGACCCAGCCAACCCCGGTCGCGTCGGGCCCGAGCGCGCTGCGCGCGCTCGCCGGCAGGCGCCCCTGCACCTGGTTCAGATATTCGAGCACGCGGCTGCGCGCCCAATAGAGATCGGTGCCGTCCTCGAAGATCACATAGACGAAGCTGTCGCCGAAGAAGGAATAGCCGCGCACCGTCTTGGCGCCTGGCACCGACAGCATGGTGGTGGTGAGCGGATAGGTGACCTGGTTTTCGACGATCTGCGGCGCCTGACCCGGGTAGCTGGTACGAATGACGACCTGCACGTCGGACAGATCGGGGAGGGCGTCGATCGGGGTGGATCGTACCGCCCAGAGGCCCGCGCCGACCAGCGCCAGCATGCCGATCAGAACGAAGAAGCGGTTCTTGACCGACCAGCGGATGAGATGGGCGATCATCGGCCCGCCACCTTCGCCATACGCCGCAGCGTCGGTCCCGCCGGGGGCCGGTCGAACCCGAACCGAACCCGGTCGCCCGCCTTGAAGCCGCGCGCGATGCCCGGATCGGCGAGCGCGAAGGTCATCGTCATCGCGGGCCAGTCGAGCGCGGGGACCGGTTCGTGGCTGAGCGTCACCGCATTGGCCGTGAGCCGCTCGATCTTGCCCGTCGTCTCGTACAGCGTGGCTTTCGACCTCGGCGCGGCGATGGTCGCCGATGCCGCACCGCCGCCGATCGGCCGCGCCTCGATTCCCGACAGGCTCGCCTCGGAGTCGATCAGGAACTGCCCCGAGGCGACGACTTTCTCGCCGGGCGACAGGCCGGCAAGGATCTCGGTTTCACCGCCCGCCTCGCGGCCGATGCGGACCTCGGCGGGATGATAGCGCCCGTCGCCTGCGGCGAGCATGACGAGCGTGCGCTTGCCCGTGCGGATCACCGCCTCGCTCGGCACCAGCAGCGCCGGCTTGGCATCGCCGCCAAGCACGACGCTGGCGAACATGCCCGGCCGTAACCGCCCGTCCCGGTTGGGCAGCTCGATCCGCACGGTGAGCGTGCGGCTGTCGGCCTGCGTCGTCGGCAGGATCGCGATCACCCGGCCGGCGAAGCGCTCGCCGGGGAAGCTCGCCAGCGTGGCGCTGGCATTCTGGCCGACCCGGACATCGCCCGCGCGCGCTTCGGGCACCGCGGCATTGAGCCAGACGGTGCCGAGCCCGCTTACCTGGGCGAGCGTCTGGCCCATGGCGAGCGTCACGCCGGCACGGGCGTCGAGCGTCTGGATCGTGCCCGAGATCGGCGTCGTGATGGTCACCACGCCGTTCGGCCGACCGCTCCGCTCGACGCTGGCGATGAGGCCGTCGGACATGCCCATCAGCCGCAGCCGCTGGCGCGCGGCCGCGGTGAGATCGGGCTTGCCGAGCCGCCTGACGCTCAGATATTCGGTCTGCGCGCCGCCCCATTCGGGCAGGAGCAGGTCCGCGATCGGCGCGCCGGCGCGGACCACGTCCCCGGGCGCTCGCGCATAGACGCGGCTCACGAACCCGCCCGAACGCGCCTGGATGACGGCGACGTCGCGCTGGTTGAAGTCGATCGTGCCGGTGACCTCGAGGGCCGAGGCAAGGCTGCCCATCTTCGCCGCGACGACCCGCAATCCCAGGCTCTGCCGCGCGGCGGGATCGACGGCGACCGTGGGGGCCGCGCCGGCGCTTCCTCCGTCCGCGTATCGCGGCACGAGCTGCATATCCATGAAGGGCGACTTGCCGGGCTTGTCGAACTTCTGGTTGGGGAACATCGGATCGTACCAGTAAAGGACTTTGCCTGCCCCGGCGGGCGTGGTCGCCTCCGATTGCGGTGCCTGGCGATGGCCAGCCCAATAGCCTGTGCCGCCGGCCAGCAGCGCGACAGCCAGGATCGATGCGCCCCAGCGCAGCGCGGATTTATCGAGCGTCATGGCCGCTCCTCCCCATAGGTGATAGTGATGCGGACCGCGTCGCGCGCGACGTCGGCTTCGCGGTTGAGCGCCTCGACCTCGGCCTCCGCGAGCCCGAGCGTCGTGAGCAGCGCGGCGCCAAGGTCGAGCTTGCCGGCGCCATAGCTGTCGCGGTCGAGCTCGGCGCGGTGCCTGGCGAGTGGCACCAGCGTCTCGCGGGCATTGCGCAACCGGGAGAGATGCATGGCATGGTCTGCGAGATCGGCGTCGAGCTGCGCCACCAGCTCGCGGCGGATCGCCTCGCGGTCGAACCGACCCCCTTGCGCAAGGCTCTCGCTTGCAGCGATCCTGGGGTTCTGGCGCTTGCCGGCGAACAGCGGCAGGTCGATCGACACGCCGACCGAGGCCATGTCGCCGTACATGGGATCGCGCCGGCCATAGGTGACGCCGACCTTCCAGTCGGGGCGCTTGTCGGCGCGCGCGAGACGCACGTCCGCTTCGGCGACTGCGATCCGCGCGTCCTGCGCGCGCAGGGCGGGAAGCGCATCGATCCCGGCCCGCAGCCGGATCGGATCGACATCGAGCATCGGCGGGTCGCCCGTCGCCTGCGGGTCGGGGTCGCCGGTATAGCGCGCGAGCCGGGCCCGCGCCTGCGCCACCACCGCAGCCATCTCGGCGCGGCGATCGGCGATGGCGGCGCGGAGCTGGTCGGGCTCGAGCGCCTGGCTCGGGCGCGCGCTGCCCGACGCCAGGCGTGCGGTCACGGTCTTCTGCAGGTCGTCGAGGCTGGCATCGAGCAGGTCGAGCTGCCGGAGCCGGCGTTCTCCATAATAGAGATCGACCCAGGCGAGGGCGGTCTCGAGCCGCACGTTGCGGCCTTCGACCAGCTCGCCCGCCTCGGCGATACCGATATCGGCCGCGGCGCGCGCGGCGCGTGCATGGCGCTTGGCGAGATTGGGGAAGGTCTGGCTGAACCCGATCGTCGCCATGGTGAAATCGTCGCGCGTGAAGCTGCCGGCATTGGGGCCGCTCACCGGGAAGTTCTGCAGGCCCAGGTCGAGCGTCGGATCGGGCAGGCGATCGGCCGCGACCGCCGAAGAGCGGGCGCCGGCTGTCGCCGCCGCGCGCGCCTTGAGGCTTGGCGCGTTGGCGGCAGCGAGCCTCACTGCCTGCTCGTAGGTGAGCGGGCCGGCCGACACCGGCACGGCCCAGGCGCTCGCAAGCGTCGCACCGATAGAGAGCAACAGGCGTCGCACAGCGCGCCTCGGCATCATGATCATGGATATCATCCCCTCATGACAGAGGCGGCGCGCCAAGATGTGACGCGCCGCTCCGGAGCGGGTTTAGCCCTTGTCCGACCTGACTGCGCCGCGCATGCAGTCGGCGGCGCTTGCCTGCATCATCGCGCAATCGCAGCTGGCCATGTCCCGGCTGTCGGGCACCCATATGCGGACACGCGCAGGGCCAGTCGCCCGCGGACCATATTGCGGCGCCGACCGCCATTCCCAATGGCCTTGCGGCGTGCGGCTCGCGTCGGTTGCAAGCGCAGGCGCGGCGAGACTGAGGGCCGCCACAAGGGCGGCCGGAAGCAGTTTGATCATCACGAAAACCTTTGACTGAAAAGAAGGAAACCGGGCGCGCACGCATCGATCGATGCGCGCAGCCCGTGCTCGTTCAATCAGGCAAGGCTGGTGGGAGGATCCGGCTCGGGCGCAACCGCCTTGCCGGTCAATATCGTGTCGGTCGTCCAGAAGCTGGGCGCGTCGTAGAGACGCGCAGGCGCAACGCCGCCTGCCAGGTCCGCTGCGACCAGCGGGATCACGCACCCCATCGCGGCGATGCAATCGAGCGTCAGGCCCTTGCAGGGCTTTTCGCTGGGCGCAGGCTGCTGCTTGGCCATCATCGCCATGCAGTCCGCATCCATGCCCTTGGCCAGCGGCGCGCCTGCCGCCTGCGGCACGCTGTGCGCGGCCGCCATCTGGGCTCCGAAGAGACCGGACAGCGCTCCGATGACGAGCAGGAGGGCGAGCAGGCGTTTCACGGGCCTCGATATCTAGCGGGTTTCGCGGGCGCAGCCAACCAAAGTCTCGCGCCGCGCGGATTTTGAAGTGCTGACGGCTGATTCCGTCAACTCCGCGTCAATAAAGATCCGGCCCGGGGAAGAAGATCGGCTGCGGCCTCTACGTATATCGAGGCTGGACCCGGGACCGTAGTCCCAAGCCTGAAGAGACGCTCTTCCCCTCGGCAAAGTCCGGGCGGTGGCTTACCATCCAAGGAGGTGAATATGGTCAGAAAAACTCTCATGGTCGCGCTTGCCGGCATTTCGATGCTTGCTGCCGTCCCCGCTATGGCCCAGGGCATCGGGCACAGCCTGTTCATGCGCGGCTCGATCGTCGACACGGGCAGCAACGGCACGGTCGTCTGCATCGGCAAGGCCGATGGCGCCGAGGTCGGCCAGAAGCTCGAGGTCTATCGCGTCGTGACCCATCCGGGTCCGTCCAAGGGCGTGGCGCCGACCTATCACCGCCAGCTCGTCGGCCATGTGACAATCGACCATATCTTTGACGATCACTTCGCGCACGTGTCCGTCGCCGACGGCACGCCTGCCAAGCACGACATCGTCGAGCTTCGCAAGAACTGACAAGCCGGTGGCCCGGCGGCACGGGCTGCCCTGATGCGACGCGTCGGGGCAGCGGGCCGCCGGCGACGAGGAGACCGTTCGGGGTCAAAGCGAAACCGCTTGACCCTGGACCATGGTCCAACCGGCATGATCGAGCGGATGACATGGGCAATTTCAAGATCGGCGAACTGGCCGCGGCCGCAGGCGTGGGCCGCGATACGATCCGCTATTATGAGCGGATGGGCCTGCTGCGCGAGCCCGCGCGCACGGCAGCGGGCTACAGGCTCTACGACGCGACCGACCTCGAGCGCGTCAATTTCATCCGCTCGGCGCAGGAGCTTGGCTTCACCCTCGATCAGGCCCGGCAGCTGCTGGCGCTCAGGGCATCGGACACCGCGCATGCGCAGGCCGTGCTCGATATCACGCTCGCCAAGATCACGGACGCCGAAGTCCGGCTCAAGCGCCTGTCCGATATTCGCGACATGCTTCGATTGCTTGCCGATGAGTGCCCGGGCGAAGTTCCTGTTTCCGATTGCCCTATTCTCACGTTCCTCACGGAAAGGCGGAGATCTGATCACCGAAAGATATAAGAGCAAGCCTCGCAGGAAGAACAAACACCATTATTAAAAGGGGATTTATCATGACACGAATGCATATAGTGGCTGGGATTGTTCCAGCATTGCTTCTGGGCGCCTGTGCGACGACGCCGCCTACCTCCGCACAGGTCGAAAGCTGTAGGGCCATGGAGGGCGATATGGGTCTCCAGACACGTCATGACCATGGCGAGATGAAACAGCAGGGTCGTAATCCCATGAACCTGTCGCACGATCAGTGCCGCAAGATTCTTCGCCAAGCACAATGATTCCTGCTCCGGGTGGCTCGGGCCCACCCGGAGATTCCTCCAGTACGAAAGGAAGAAGCAATGGTCGGAAATCGAAAAGTCATACTGTCGCTAATCAGCGTTAGCCTGCTCTCGATGGCGGCGCTTTCGGGCTGTGAGCGCAAGACCGATCAGACGGTGCCGGCTGCGGCCAACAGCGCCGCACCCGCGGCTGGCGCTGATAGCGTAAATCCCGCCGGCATGGATCATTCGGACGCCATGGCCAATGAACAGGAGATGGAGCGGCATCACCAGCAGGCCATGGACCATGATGCGATGCGCCAGGGAGGCATGAACAGCAGCGCTCCGAAGACCGAGCCTGCGCCTGCGGATTCGGCGATGCCGATGAAGGACATGTAAGGGCGCGAAGGGGGTCGACATGTGCGTTTGGACCAGCCTTCGCCTTTCGGGTCTGGGGTTGTTGCTCGCTTTCAGCCTTCCCTCTGCGAGCGTGCACGCTCAGGAGGGCGAAGACCATTCGGCACATCATGGGGATACTTCGGGCGGTGCGGGGATGGCCGATGGCGCAATGTCCGCAAAGCCCGAGGTCGGCACCTCCGATATGGCCTCGATGATGAACTCTATGATGGAGCGCATGATCAACGGCGAAGGCGAGAATGAACATGGGCACGATTCCCGCCGCACCGCATTTTTTTCGCAGTTGCTCGCCTTTCCCGCGCTCGACGAAGCGGCCCGGCAGCGGGTCGCTGCGCAGGCCGGGGAACGGGTAAGCACGGGCCTGTCGATGGTCAACGCCGCCTCGGCCGACGGCGCGCGTGCGACAACGGTCTCGGCCCGGCTCGATGCGGCGCGCCGGATGCGCGAAGGGACCGACCTGTTCCGCTCCGGTACCGCCGCGCAGGGCGCGATCGGGGGCTTGCAGCCGCCCCGGGAGGTCGGGCTTGCCTGGCTGCGCGATCAGCTCGACATCGACCAGGCCGCGCCCGGCCATGCCGATCACTGGTTCGGCATCTCGCCCTCGCACCTCCTTCTCATGCTGTTCCTGGGGCTGGTGAGCGCCACGCTTATCGCGCTGCAGATCTTCCGCCTGCGGCGGATCGGGGCGATCGCCGGCGGTGTCGCCACCGCCAAGGTTCCAGCAAAGCCGGAGCCGAAGGCTGCCCCTCCCGCTACCAGGGTTGCGCCCGCGCCTGCACCCGTTGCCGACAGCGCCGGGCTCGCGCCGAGCAATGCGGCCGCACCCGCTGGGGCGTCGCTGCGCAAGCCCAAAAGCTGGGCGGGGCAGCTGCGCGTGGTCCAGATCGTGCGAGAGACGCCGAGCGTGCTGACCTTCCGGCTCGCGGACCCGACCGCCGACCGGCTGCCGTTCGACTTCCTGCCGGGCCAGTTCCTGCAGGTCGAGGTAGAGCCCGAAGCGGGCAAGACCGCGCGCCGTTCCTACACGATCGCCTCTTCGCCGACCCAGCGGGCCTATGTCGAACTGACGGTCAAGCGCGAGGAGCAGGGCGTGGTCTCGCGATACCTGCACGACAAGGTCGTCGCCGACGATCTGCTGAAGGTCAGCGGACCGTTCGGCGCCTTCACCTTCACGGGAACGGATGCCCAGAGCATCGTGCTGATCGCGGGCGGGGTCGGCATCACCCCGATGATGTCGGTGCTGCGCTATCTCACCGACACCGCGTGGAAGGGTGATATCTTCTTCTTCTACGGCGCACGGTCGACCGAGGAATTCGTGTTCCGCGACGAGCTCGAGCGGCTCGAACGCCGTTTTCCCAACCTCCATGTCGTCGCCGCGATGCAGCGCGCGCCCGGCACCGTCTGGATGGGCCCCGAAGGGCCGATCACCCGCGAGATGATCCTGGCCGCGGTGCCGGAGATCGCGAGCCGGCGGATCCATATGTGCGGCCCGCCGGCGATGATGGGCGCGATGCGCGGCGTGCTGGCGGAACTTGGCGTCCCCGAAGCGCAGCTGCACACCGAGGCGTTCGGTCCGGCCTCGCTGCCGGCCGACCACGAGGATCTCGAGGTCAAACCCGCGCCCGCGCCAGCGGATAAGCCGGCCCCGAGCGCCGAGGTGGCGCCGAGCACGGTGACCTTCTCCGTGTCGGGGGTGTCGGCGGCCTTGCCCGCGGACGAGACCGTGCTCGAGGCGGCCGAGGGCGCGGGCGTCGAGATCTCCTATGCCTGCCGTGCGGGCACATGCGGCGCCTGCGTGGTCAAGCTGCTGCAGGGCGAGGTAACGATGGAGGTCGAGTCCGGCCTCGCGCCCGCCGACAAGGCGCAGGGCTATGTGCTCGCGTGCCAGGCGAAGGGCACGGGCACGCCGCTCGTGGTCGAAGCCTGATGCGCGAACGCAGCGACATCGCCGTCGGCCTGCTGGTCGCATTCCTGCTGCTGTTCCCGTTCGGCTACCTCGTGCATGTGTCACCGCGCTTTCCGGGCAGCCTCGCTGGCGGGATCATCGGGATCGCAGCGCTCGTGCTGATGCTGCTGACGCTTCCCTATGTCGCGGCCAAGCACATCGCCTGGGTCGACAAAGTGCTCTCCCGGCTCGTCAGCAAGCCTACCCTGCTCGCCATCCACATCTATGCCGGCGTGCTGGCGCCGATCCTGGGTCTGGTCCACGCCGCGCACAAGCTCGAAAGCCCGGTCGGACTGCTTCTGACCGTCCTCCTGCTGATGACGGTCATCACCGGCTTCATCGGCCGCTACCTGCTTGCCCAGCTTGGTCGGGCGCTGCGCGGACGCAGGTCGGAACTGGCCTCGCTTCGCGCCGCCTTCCTTGAGGAGCCGGCGGCGCCGGCGCAGGCCGATACCGCAGCCGCGCCGCTGTCGGGCTGGAGGCGCTATCTGTTCGTCGCCGGGGATGCGCCCGCGGGCCAGCACCCCCAGAACAGGGCGGGGATCGCCGCGGCGCTGGCCGATACCGAATTCGCGATCCGCGCCGAAGAGGCGACCAACACCCTGTTCGCGCGATGGCGGTTCCTGCACATCCTGCTGGGCTGTCTCATCTTCGCGCTGCTCGCGCTCCACGTCGGCGCGGCGATCTATTACGGGCTGCGCTGGCTATGAGCTGGCAGCGTCTTTCCTATGCCGTCTTCATCGCAGCCCTGCTGGTGATGGTCGCCGCGGTCGCGATCCGGATGCGATCGGACGCGCCGAGGGATGCCGGCCTGGTGGCGCAGCTCGTAGCGCCCGGCCCGCTCTCGAGCGCCCACCAGTCCTTCGCCGGCCAATGCACGGCCTGCCACACGCCGGGCAAGGGCGTCGAAACCCGGACCTGTCTCACCTGCCATGCGGGCACGGATTTCGGGACGAAGCAGTCGACGCAGTTCCACGCGAAAGCGACGCAGTGCACCTCCTGCCACGTCGAACATGAGGGAGAGCGCGGCATCATCCGCATGGATCACGCCGCCTTGCTCGACATGGCAAAGTGGCGGCAGCCTTCGGCGGGCATGTCGACAAACACTCGAAGCCTGACCCCCGAGACCGCGCTCAATTGCGCGAGCTGCCATGCGTTCCGCGATCCGCACCAGGGCCTGTTCGGCACCGACTGCGCGAGCTGTCACAAGACCGACAGCTGGAAGATCGCCAATTACCGCCATCCATCGGTCAATTCGACGCAGTGCGCCGAGTGCCACAAGGCGCCGCCCAGTCACTTCATGGAGCATTTCAGCATGGTCTCGCAGCGCGCAGCCGGATCGAAAGCGCGCGTCGACCAATGCTATGCCTGTCACGCCACCGACAGCTTCAACAATATCCGCAAGCGAGGCTGGTATGATCACCATTGAGGCCGACTGGCTGAGCGCCTTCTTCCGGCTTGCGGTGATCGGCCTGGAACTGGCGGGCACGCTGACCATCCTGGTCGGCGCGGGGCTCGCAACCTTTCTGTTTGCGCGGCGGGCGAGGGCGGGCGACCGAACCGAGGCCTATAGCGCGTTCCGATCGGCGCTCGGCCGCAGCATCCTGCTCGGCCTGGAATTTCTGGTCGCCGGCGACATCGTCAAGTCGCTGGTGATCAACCCGACGCTCGACGATCTCATCGTGCTGGCCGGGCTTGTGCTGGTGCGGACCTTCCTGAGCATCTCGCTCGGGGTCGAGATCAACGGCCACTGGCCCTGGGAGGAAACCCGGATGGCGCGGGAGAAGGCGCGTGCGGCGTCGGATGGGTCGCCGGCTACGGCTGAGGCCGCCGGATGCGGCACAGCGCTCAAGCGATAGCAGATGGAAGGCGCATCATGATCGAGAGACGCGAATTGCTGATGGCCGGCGCCGGCCTTGCCGCCGCCGGAACGCTGGCTGCGCCGGCGGCGGCGCAGCAGCATCGAATGGAAGGGATGGCGATGTCGATGACGGACTGCATCGACGATTGCGTGGCTTCGCACCGCATGTGCCTGGAAACCGCCGCTTGGCTGACGAAGCAAGGCGGCGCGTCAGCTACGGCGTCGCTGATCGCCATGCTGAACGACTGTGCGGAACTGTGCCAGGCGACTGCCAACTCGATGCTGCGGGAATCTGCCCTGCACCGCATCGTCTGCCGCGCCTGCGCCGACGCTTGCGAGCGCTGCGCCGAGGAATGCGGACGCCATAGCGCGGACCAGCGGATCGCGCGTTGCTCGGCCACCTGCAAGAAATGCGCGGCGAGCTGCCGAACGATGGCGGACATGTCGAGCTGAGTTTCCTCGAACGCGCCCAGGCGTAGTGAGGTCAAGCAGCTCCAGCACCATTGAAGCGATCCGTCGGCTCTACAATGTGGGACCGCTGCGAAGCTGGGTCGTATGGGTGCGAAAGCGGGACTGGTTAAGGATCGGCGGTAGCGCTTCTAGACCAGCCAGGCAGCGATCGCGCCAACCACCGACTTGGTTTCGGCAACGTCGCGGACTCGCACGGTATCCAGCCCGAGATGCTTGGCCGGATAATCATTTCCGCCCGGGAAGATCGCGTCACCGAAGAAGATCATCTCGTCGAGTGCGACGCCGGTCTGCTCGGAAAGGCGCTTAAGGCCATAGGCCTTGTCTATCCCTTCGCGGGTGATGTCGATCGATGTCGCCCCGCCGATATTGATGGCAAAGCCTGGCAGCAACGGCTGGAGCAGGGCCTGCAATTTCTTGCGCTTGGCGTGATCGGGATCCCACGTGTCCTTGGCCTCGAGCGGCGCCTGCTGACCGAGCGCGGAGAATGTGATCTGGCTGCCGCGATCCTCGATCTGCTCGCCCCAGATGTTCTCGTTTGCATAGCCCGCCTGCTCGACCGCCTTGGTCAGTGCTTCGCGGATGCGCTGGCTTTCGTCGCCGGTGAACAGATCGGCATAGATACGCGTCCATTGGCCGTCGGCGTGACGATATAGCTTGGTGCCCGTGGTCGGCTGGATGATAAAATTGTCGAGCCGCGCACGGGCGGGCATGCGCGACACCACCTGTTTCTCGAATTGCGGCCAGTCGCCTCCGGAGATGATCGCTACCATCGTCACGTCGAGCAGGCGGGTAAGCAGATCCGCCATTTCATCGTCGAGCGGCTGCTTGCTGAGCGCGAGCGTTCCATCGAGGTCGAAAGCGGCCAGTCGCTTCATGATGATCCTCCCACAAGCGGCAGCAGAAATGCGTCGATGGCATCGGCGATGCCATCTTTGTCGTCGCTGGTTGAAATGTAGTGCGCTGCGCTACGGATCTCCTCAGGCGCCTTGCCCATGGCGATCGATAGGCCGGTGCGCACGAGCAAAGGGCAGGTCATTGGGCATGTGGCCGAGCGCCCGCGCCAGGGCATCGACGCCAGCTCGCTTGTTGGCATAGGGGTTGGTGACGTCCAGATAGTAGGTCCGCGACCGGGCAATCGTCGCCGACGCCAGGCTCTTGTCCTTGCGAACCAAAGTCCGTCGATGTCGGAGATGACGAGGCCCAGCATCATTGGCCGATCCTGTGCCAGAAGCGGCCATCGCGTTCGAGTAGGGCATCTGCGCCGGCCGGGCCGGCGCTGCCTGGTGCATAGGATTCAAGCCTGCCCTTGTCCTTGACCCAGTCATCGAGGATCGGCTGGACCGCGGCCCAGCCCGCCTCGATCTGCTCAGCGCGCTGGAACAATGTCTGGTCGCCGGTCATCATGTCATAGAGCAAGGTTTCGTAGCCCGTCCGGCCCGACAGCTTGAAGTGGTCGGCATAAGTGAAATCGAGCGTTGTCCCTGCGGTCTTGATCACTGGACCCGGTTTCTTGACCAGCATGTCTAAGACGATGCTTTCGTCCGGCTGCAGCTGGAAGATCAGGCGATTGGCTGGCAGGCGGTCGATCGGACAATCGCGGAATAAAGCGTAGGGCACTGCCTTGAACGTGACGACGATCTCCGTATCGCGCGCTGCCAGCGCCTTGCCGGTGCGCAGGTAGAAGGGCACGCCGGCCCAGCGCCAGGTGTCGACTTCCAGCTTCAGTGCGACATAGGTCTCGGTCCTGCTGTCGGTAGCGACATCCGGGACCTTACGATAGGCCGGCACGTTGCGGCTACCGACACGGCCCTTGCCATATTGGCCGCGCACTGCGCAGACTGCGGTGGGCTTGCGGATCGCGCGCAACACCTTGGCCTTTTCGTCGCGGATCGCGTCGGCATCGAAGCTGTTGGGCGGCTCCATCGCGATCATCGCCAGCAGCTGGAACAGATGGTTGGGGACCATGTCGCGGAGCGCGCCGGTTGCATCGTAGAAAGATCCGCGCGATCCGACCTCGACCGTCTCGGCGGCGGTGATCTGGACATGATCGATATAGCGATTGTTCCACACCGCTTCGAACCATTGGTTGGCGAAGCGCGCGACCAGGATGTTCTGGACAGTTTCCTTTCCCAGGAAGTGGTCGAGCCGGTAGATCTGGCTTTCCGGGAGCAAGGCGAGGATTCGGGCGTCAAGCGCCTTGGCCGAGGCGAGGTCGTGGCCGAACGGCTTTTCGATCGCGACGCGGCGGAACCGACTGCCCGCTTCCGCCATCAGGCCTTTGGCGGCAAGCTTTTCGACGATGGCGCCGAAGAATTGCGCTGGCGTGGCGAGGTAGAAGACCGCGCTTCGGTCGCCCAACGCCTTGGCGACATCGTCGAACACCCGGTCTGCGGTGAAATCGCCCTGGAGGTAGGCGATGCGCTTGCGCAGATCACGCCAGCAATCGCCCTCGGTCGCGAACTTATCGAGGCTGGCGCGCAACATCTCGTCATCGCCATCGCTGCGGCCGATGCCGAGGATGGTGAAGTCCTTTCCCAGCAATCCGTCGGTGCACAGATTGGTGACGGCGGGGACCAGCAGGCGGCGGGTCAGGTCCCCGGTCGCGCCGAAAATGACCAGAGTGGCGGGTGGGGCCTTCTTCATGGGAGCCTACTGCGGCATTTCGGTATGGCCGCCGAAGCCGAAGCGCATCGCCGACAGCACCTGGTCGCCGAACGTATGTTCGACGCGGCTGCGATAGCGCGCGAACAAGGCGGCCGAGAGGACGTAGGCGGGCACCGCTTCCTCCATCGCCGCCTCAATCGCCCAATGGCCTTCGCCCGAATCCGCCACGGTGCCGGTAAACTGGGCGAGCATCTGATCCTTGGCGAGCGCCGACGCGGTCAGGTCGAGCAGCCAGGAGGAGATGACCGATCCGCGGCGCCACACCTCGGCAATGTCGGTGAGGTTGAGATCGAAGCGCTCATCCTCAGGAAGCTTGTCGGATTTCTTCGACTTCAGGATGTCGAAGCCCTCGGCATAGGCCTGCATCAAACCATATTCGATGCCGTTGTGGACCATCTTGACGAAGTGGCCGGCGCCAGGCGGGCCGGCATGGATGTAGCCGAGCTCGGCGCGCGCATCCTCGCCTTCCTGCTCCATCCGATTGGGCGTGGGGGGGATCGTCCCTCGGCCCGGTGCCATCGTCTTGAAGATCGGATCGAGGTAGTCGACCACCTCCGTCTCGCCGCCGATCATCATGCAATAGCCGCGTTCGAGTCCCCAGACGCCGCCCGACGTGCCGATGTCGACATAGGCGACTTGCTTCGCCACGCAGAGCTTCGCGCGGCGGATATCGTCCTTGTAGAAGCTGTTGCCGCCGTCGATGATGATGTCGCCGGGCAGGGACTTTTCGAGCAGGGCGGTGATCGTATCCTCGGTCGGAGGACCCGCCGGGAGCATCACCCAGAAGATGGCGCGCTCGGCGAGCTTGCCGCGCAGATCGTCGAGCCCGGTCGCGCCGACCGCGCCTTCCTTGACCAGATCGTCGATCAGATGCTGGTTGCGATCGAAGACGACCGCTTCATGTCCGCCGCGCAACAGGCGACGGACGATATTGCCGCCCATGCGCCCCAGTCCGATCATCGCGATACGCATTTATGCTGATCCCCTTCAATTCTGTAGCGAACGCGCCACCAATGTTTCGAGGGTATTGAGATCCCCTGTGTTGAGATGAATGCGCAAGGTGCGCTGCCCGCGCGCGGCGAGCACGTCGAGATCGCCACGCGCCTGCGCGAGCTGGACCGTGCCGAAGCTTGCCTTGCGTCCGGGCACCGGTACGTCCGGGTTCGGCGTCCGCGTGATCTCGACGAACACGCCGCTCTTCGGACCGCCTTTGTAGGCCTGGCCGGTCGAATGGAGGAAACGGGGGCCGAAGCCGGCGACGGTCGCGACGCCTTTCGCCTCGACCACCTTTTCGCGCATCCGTGCCACGGCGGCTTCATGTTCGGCGTTACGCTCGAGATAGACGAGGAAGCCGACATAGTCGCCGGGCTCGGCGCTGGCGAAATGATCGCGCAATATCTCGACCGGGTTGGTCGCAGCGAAAGTGTGATCGCCCGGTGCGGAAAAGGCCATCACCGCATCCTGGAAGAACGGGGATTCGGGGGCGAGCGCACCCGATTCCTCATATTTGTCGATCAGCTCGCGCGTCGCGATCTTGGCATCCTCAACATCGGGCTGGTCGAACGGATCGATCCCGATCACCGCGCCGGCAAACGCCGTCGCCACTTCCCAGCGGAAGAATTCCTGGCCGATATGCTCCTTTGACGGCAGCGTGATGCGTATCACCGGCTGGCCCGCGGCGACCAGGAAATGGGCCTGCTCGATGACGTCGGACGCATCGTCGCCATCGAGCGTCAGCAAGGCGAACAGGCGGTCCGTACCATAATCCTCGGCCGGCGCGGACGGCTCCAGATCGACGGGAACGATTCCCTTGCCGTGCTTGCCGGTGGATTCGGCGATGAGCTGTTCCAGCCAGGCGCCGATCGGCTCGAGGCCGGGGCTGGTCAGGATGGTGAGTTTGTCGCGGCCCGATATCGCCGCCTCGCCCATGATCGCGCCGAGGATCAGGCCGGGATTGGCGGTGTCGCCCTTGCACGCCTCGACCAGAGGCTGGGTCGCGGCGAAAAAGGCTTCGACGTCGATCCCCATCATCGCTGCCGGCACCATGCCGAACACGGACAGGACCGAATAGCGCCCGCCAATCGCCGGATCGCCGAGGAAGATGGCGTGATAGCCATGATCCTTGGCCAGCTTTTCGAGCTTCGATCCCGGATCGGTCACCGCGACGAAGCGGTCGCCATCCTTGCCGGACAATTCCCAGAAATAAGCCCGCAGCAGTTCGGGCTCCATCGTCGATCCGGACTTGGAGGCGACGAGGAACAGGGCTTCCTTCGGATCGATCTTTGCGGCGACGCTGCCGATCTGGCCCGGATCGGTCGAATCGAGCGCGTGGACGGTCGGAAAACCGGGCGCCGGGCCGATGATCTCGCTCAGCACTTCGGGGCCAAGGCTCGATCCGCCCATGCCGAGCAGGACGACATCCTTATGCCCGCGCGCCTTGTCGGCGATCGCCTTCAGCTGGGCGAAATCGACCTGCTTGCCTTCACCGGCAGCGAGCCAGCCGACCCATTTGGCTTCGTCGCCGTTGGTCCAGAGTGACGCGTCGGCGGCCCACAGCCGCGTACCCCATTTCTCCGCCGCCGCCGTCTTGAGCCTGGCATCGACCGCGTGGCGCAGCGGCTCGGGCAGGTCGGCGTGGAAATGGTTCATGCGCTTAGGCCTCCGCTTTGGCTTTCTTCGCCTCGATCGCGCCGAGCAGCGTGTCGGCCGCGTCGGCGAACAGTTTGACGCCATCTTCGACCAGCTTGGCGGTGACGCCGGACAGATCGAGCCCGAGCCGGTCGGTCTCGGCCAGGACATGTTCAGCCCCCGGCACGTCCGCGGTCAGCGTCTGCTTGAGCGTGCCGTGATCCCGGAACGCGTCCATCGTCTTGGGCGGAATGGTGTTGACCGTATCGGGGCCGATCAGCGCGTCGATATAGAGCGTGTCGGGAAAGGACGGATCCTTCGTGCCCGTCGATGCCCAAAGCAGCCGCTGCGGCATCGCGCCTTCGGCGGCCAGCTTCTTCCACCGGTCCGACTTCACGAAGTCGAGATACCATTGGTAAGCGAGCTTGGCGTTGGCGATAGCGACCTTGCCGCGCACCGCCTTGAGCGCGTCGGCATCCTTGTCGCCGGCGGCGACACGCTCGTCGATCTTCTTGTCGATCGCGCTGTCGATGCGGCTGACGAAGAAGCTGGCGACGCTGGCGATGCGATCGATCGTCTCGCCCTTGGTGAGCCGCGCCTCGAGCCCTTCGACGAAGGCCATCGCCACGGCGATGTAGGCCTCACGCGCAAACAACAAGGTGACGTTGATGCTGATCCCGTCCTCGATCAGCTGGCGGATCGCCGGGACGCCGGCCCTGGTGCCCGGCACCTTGATCATCAGGTTCGGGCGATCGACCATCTTCGAGAGCCGCCGCGCCTCGGCGATCGTCTTGTCGGTATCGTTGGCGAGATAGGGCGAGACCTCGAGGCTGACATAGCCGTCCTTGCCGTCCAGCCGGTCGAACACCGGACGCAGCGTGTCGCAGGCATCCTGGATGTCCTTGATCGCCAGCGCTTCGTAGGTTTCGACCACCGATGCGCCCGGATTGGCGGTGACGAACGCCTTGTACTGATCGTCATAGGCGGTGCCCTGGCCCATCGCCTTCTCGAAGATCGACGGGTTCGAGGTGACGCCGGTCAGGCCGTCCTCCTCGACAAGCTTCCGGAGGCCGCCTTCCTTGAGGAAGGAGCGATCGACGAAATCGAGCCAGGGTGCCTGCCCCGATTCCTGGAGCTGCTTCAACAGACTCGTCATGGGGCAGGCCTTTCCGATCAGTTCGCGAGCGACCTTGACGAGATTGTCGACGGTGAAACCGAATTTATCCTGCAGTTTCGCGGCAGGGGCCGAGGCGCCGAAGGTCGACATGGTGATGGTTTTTCCCTTCGCGCCGATATAGCGGTCCCAGCCGATCTCGCCGCCCATTTCGACTGCGAGACGCGCCTCGACGCCGGGGGTCAGGACGCGGTCCCTATAGGCCTGATCCTGCAGTTCGAAGAGATACCAGCTCGGCATCGATACGACGCGTGCCTTGACGCCGGCTTCGGTCAGTCTCTCATATGCCGACACCACCAGGCCGACTTCGCTGCCGGTGCCGATCAGGATGATTTCGGGCTTGTCGTCGCCGGCGAGGACATAGGCGCCCTTCAGCAGCCCTTCGGCGCCGGCATATTTGCCGCGGTCGAGCGTCGGGATCGCCTGGCGCGAGAAGACCAGGGCGGTCGGGCGGTTGTTTTTGCTCAGCGCCGCACGCCAAGCCCAGGCGACCTCGTTGGCGTCGCATGGTCGGATCATGTCGAGGCCGGGTGTGGCGCGCAGCATGGTCAGCTGCTCGATCGGCTGGTGGGTCGGCCCGTCCTCGCCGACGCCGATCGAATCGTGGGTGAAGATGAAGGTGACGCCCAGCTCCATCAGCGCCGCCAGGCGGACCGGCGGGCGCATATAATCGAGGAAGATGAAAAAGGTCGCCGAATAGGGACGCAGGTGCGACAGGGCCAAGCCGTTGACCACCGAACCCATCGCATGTTCGCGCACGCCGAAGTGGAGATTGCGGCCGGCATAGCTGCTCGCCTGGAACGATCCCGCGCCTTCGATCAGGGTCTTTGTCGAGGGGGCAAGATCGGCCGAGCCGCCGACCAGCCAGGGCAGGTTGGGCGCGATCGCGTTGAGCACCTTGCCGCCGGCATCGCGGGTCGCGATGCCTTTTTCGTCGGCGGGGAAGGTCGGGATGGCGGCATCCCAGCCGTCGGGAAGCCGGTCGGCAAAGATCGCCTCGAGCTCCTTGGCCAGGGCGGGTTCGGCCTGCGCATAGCGTTCGCGCATCGCCAGCCATTCGGCACGCAGCGGCTTGCCGCGCCCGGCAATGGCGCCTCCGAAATGCTCGGGCACGCCGTCGGGAACGAGGAAGGACGAATCCTCGGGCCAGCCATAGGCTTTCTTGGTGCCGCGTATGTCATCGCCGGTCATCGCCTCGCCATGCGCCTTGGCGGTTCCGGCGATCGAGCTGCCATAGCCGATAATCGAATGGACCACGATCATCGTCGGCCTGTCGGTGGTCGCCTTGAAGCTTTCGATCGCCGCGGCGACCGCCTTGGTATCGTTGGCGTCGTCCACATGGATGACGTGCCAACCATAAGCGTCGAAGCGCTGGCCGACATCCTCGTCGAAGGCGAGTTCAGTGCCGCCCTCGATCGTCACATGGTTCGAATCGTAGATCCAGCAGAGGTTGGAGAGCTTCAGGTGGCCGGCCAGGCTCGCCGCCTCGCTCGCGACGCCTTCCATCATGCAGCCGTCGCCGGCGAGGCAGTAGACGTCATGGTCGAAGATCGGGAAACCGTCGCGATTGTAGCGCGCCGCGAGCCAGCGCTCGGCAATCGCCATGCCGACCGAATTGCCGCAGCCCTGGCCGAGCGGTCCAGTAGTCGTCTCGACGCCCGTGGTGTGGCGATATTCGGGGTGACCCGGCGTCTTCGAGCCGATCTGGCGGAAATCCTTGATGTCCTGCAGGCTCACCGCCGGTTTGCCGGTCAGCCTGCCGTCCTTGTCGATCTCCTTGACTGCGGCGAGATGCAGCAGGGAGTAAAGCAGCATCGACGCATGGCCGACCGACAGGACGAAGCGGTCGCGGTTGGGCCAATCCGGCGCGTCGGGATCGGTGCGCAGGAATTGCGACCAGAGCGTATAGCCGACCGGTGCCAGGGCCATCGGCGTGCCGATATGACCCGATTTCGCGGCGTGGACCGCATCCATCGACAAGGTGCGGATCGTGTCGATCGCCAGCCGTTCCGGGCTGCCGTCCCCATGCAGGGTAGAAGCGGGGATGGTCGACATGAGAATCCTTTCGTATTGCCGTTGTCGAATCAACGTCAGGCCTTTAGCGGAACCCGCACGAGCACAATCCGCGTCGCGCCGTCGTGGGGAAAGCAAACCCCGGGTTCTCGCAGGAGCTTGCCGTCAATGGTAATTTCCTCTCCGTCACCTTCAAGAGACGGGTCCGTTTCGATCGTTATCTGGATGGCTCCGTCGGCGCGCCGGAGCGTCAATTCCGCTTTGTGCCAGTTTTTCGGCATTGCTGGACGTATCTGTATTTTGCCGCCGATTAAGCGAACGCCCAGAATTTCTTCAACGGCCAGCCGCCATGTCCAACCTGCGGCGCCTGTATACCAAGTCCAGCCGCCGCGGCCGAGATGGGGTGCCACACCGGCGATGTCGCCCGCGACAGCATATGGCTCGGTTCGATAATGCTCTGCGCCTTCGCGTGTCGAACTGTGCGTTATCGGGCTAATTCGGTCGAACAGTGATTTGGCCACGTCGCCGTCGCGTATCCGTGCGAACGCGATCGCGAGCCACGTTGCCGCATGGGTATATTGCCCGCCATTCTCCCGGACGCCAGGCGGATAGGCCTTGATATAGCCCGGTTCGCGCGGCGTGTGGTCGAAGGGGGGATCGAGCAGGCGTATGAGGGTATCATCGTTGCGTACTAGGTAGCGCCTGGCCGACGCGAGCGCCGTTCTGGCTCGCTCCGGATCTGCAGCATTTGAGAGAACGGACCAGGATTGAGCGATGGAATCGATGCGACATTCCTGCTCCTGGGATGTGCCCCAAGGCCTGCCGTCGTCATCAAAGGCGCGCAGATACCATTCGCCATCCCAGCCAGACTGCTCGACCGCTGCGGCGAGCGCTTCGACACGCGCTTCCCAGCGATCACGAAACTCGGTTTGCCGCTCATCGACGCAGTGCAGTGTGAAGTTCCGGATAGTTGCGATGAGGAACCAGGCCAGCCATATGCTCTCGCCGCGTCCCCGCTCGCCGACCCGATCCATGCCGTCATTCCAATCCCCGCTGCCGATCAGGGGAAGGCCGTGAGCTCCGAGGCGATAGGCATGGGCAAGCGCGCGGTCGCAGTGAACGAACAGCGATTGCTTATAGTCGGTAACTTCAAATCGGGCGTAACGATCGGCCTCGCCGGCCGCGAGCGGCGGCGCTCTCAGAAATGGAATTTCTTCGTCCAGAATGGATTTGTCGCCGGTCGCCTCGACATAGTGCGCGACGGCATAAGGAAGCCAGACGAGATCGTCGGAGCAGCGGGTTCGGACCCCGCGGTCCGAAGGCGGGTGCCACCAATGGAGTACGTCGCCCTCTTCGAATTGGTGCGCAGCGGCGGCGAGGATATGTTGCCGCGTTGCGTTCGGATCGACCTGGATCTGGGCAAGGACGTCCTGGAGCTGATCGCGAAATCCGAACGCGCCACTGGCCTGATAGAAACCGGCGCGAGCGCGCACGCGGGCACTTAGCGATTGGTGAGGCAGCCACCGGTTGACCATCAGGTCGAAGGCAGGATCGGGTGTCTTGACCTGAACCTTTTCCAACCGATCGGCCCAGTCCGCTACGCGAACCCGGGCAGCAGTCTCGATGATGGACGGCGATTGCCAATGCCGGATAAGTTGGATTGCGTGCTCGAGGTTATCACCCTGGCCGAGGATGAAACAAACTTCGACGGTTCCTTCAGGGGGGATATCGAGATGCACCTGGAGGGCGCCGCAGCAATCGTCGCCGGCAGAATCCTGGCGGTTGCCCAGATCCCAGTTGAGCAGGCCGAGCGGTCGGGCCGGGTCGGCAACAACACCGTGAAAATCGCGGCGTGAGGTAGTGAAGCTATGAACGGCCTGGGTCGTGGCAAGAAAGGCGACGCGATCGCCGAACTCGTCCGTCCAGGAATTGCGTGCGAGAATTGCATGGGAGGCCGGGTCATAGCGCGATGTGCGAAAAGGGGCTTGCTCGCCCCTCACCGCGCCCAGGAGCCATTCCGCATAGTAGGTCGCCGTGATCCGGCGCGAGCGTGGCGTTTGATTGCGTAGGCGCAGACGCACCAGTTTTACCGGATCGTCGATTGGCACGAAGGTCGACAGCTCCTGCTCCAGGCCTTCGCTGTGGCGGTGCCATATGGTCCGATCGGGACTATGATGAATGCGGCACGCGGAGCCGCCGCCCGATGGCAAGGGTGTCGGGGTCCAGAGCCGCCCGTTCTCCTCGTCGCGCAGATAGAGCCGTTCACCTTGGGGATCCTCGACGGGATCATTGAACCAGGGCGTGAGTCTGTTCTCGCCGCTGTTGATCGCCCAGGCGAAGCCAAGCCCGGCCTCAGTAACGATCGTGCCGAACGCGTCGTTGGCCAGGACATTGGACCACGGAGCCGGGGTGGGAGCGTCGGGCTCTAGGTTGATCACATAGTCGCCAGTATCAGGCGCAAAGCCGCCCCAGCCGTTGTCGAAGAGGAGATCTACGGACCGCGGCACGGGTGCGGAGGTGGCTGGCGGCACGTTGGTGCCGACTGGGGCAAACGGCGGGCCGGGGTGCGGAGGTTGATCTACCCGGGCGAGCTGGTCGGCAAGCGTGACGCCGTCGTCTTCAAGGATCAGCTTGGCGGCCTGCTCGAGGAGCGCCACGCGCTCGTGATCGGAGGAGCTGACGCCCACTAGGTGGATGCCGCCATGGGTGCCAAGACGTTCCTGCGCGCCGGCGTCTCTCAGGACTTCCAGAAGGCGCTCGCGGACCGGTTCGACGTAACCTGAGGTGCCCTCGTGGACGATCGCGAGATCGAAGAGGATGCCGCGCTGGTGGCCGAGCCAATGCGCAGCGAGAACGAAGCGGAGCATACCGGTCTGTTCCGCGGTGCCGGCGCGCAGCATCACGATGGGATGATCGCCTGAAATACCAAGCGACCAGAGATCGACCTGCCGGAAGAGCCGTTCACCTCCGGGTGCAGGGTTTGTGCGGGCAGTAAAAAGATGGGAAAGGAGGGCCTGTACCTGAGGTACGAACTGTGGCTGTAGGCCCAGGTCGTGCATCTCGCGCGCTTTTGCCGCGATGGAATCGCTAACCACCCAATCCAGCGCGGACAACGTTGCATAGCGGTCGGCCAGGTCTAGCGCCGACTGACGCGATCCCGCCGCGATCGTGACGAAAGCGAGTTCGCGGCGCCCGTGCGGCGGCAGCATGACCTTTGCCCTGATCGCGCAGATCGGATCGAGCGACCAGCCCAATGCGCCAATCAGAGGCTCCTCTGTCATCGCGGTAGGATGCGTGACGTTGCCATGGCGACCGATGAAGGCTCTTCGATCAGCCTCAAGTCCGAGCAAGGCGACTCCTTCGTCATCTCCGATTATGCGAATCAGCAAAACCGGAGGCCGCTCGTCGGGATTGCGCGGTCGGCGCATGAACACGAGTCCATCGCCTCCGGGCAAGGCTTCAGCGCCCACGAACAGCTTGCTGAAAGCAGGATGCCGAGCGGCATCCTGGGGTGGGGCGAGCACCACCTGGACGTAGCCCGTCAGTTCGATTGTCCGGGCACGATCCTCCTCATTGACGAGCGCGATGCGTCTGATTTCGAGATCGTCGCCATGGGCAACGTTGACTAGCGTCGAGATCGACAGACCGCGCGAACGCTGACGGAATTCGACCTGATGGGCATGGAACATGACCTCCGGCGGCTCGCCGATGGCGGGGAATGGCCCCCCTGTTGCCGACCAGATATCGCCTTGATCGAGATCATGCAGATAGAGCCAGAAGCCTGCTTGGTCATCTGCAGGTTCGATGCGGGTAAGCGCATGCTGATTCCAGCTTAGACCCCCGGCACCGTCCGTGCGGATTCGGCTCGAAAGCCGGCCGTTGCCGAGGATGTGCCAAGCATGCTGCCCCGACGGTCGGTCTGGCGACCAACTGTGCAGCGCCGGGATGTTCCCTTCGGCGTGAGCGGGCGGGTCGCGAACCTCTACTCGTGCAATTTCTGGCGGAAGCTCCCACGGTATGCGTTCGTTGAGCAGGAGATCGACGGTGCCGACGTAAGGGTCCGCATGGAACCAGCGCACTAGCATGTTGTCGCACAGTGCATTTCCCAGCGCGGCGAGACTCATGCCATGGTGGTGCGCCATGTACGAGCGAACGATAGCGAACCGCTCGCCCGCCGGCAGGCGGGCCGGCGTGAAATCGGCGGCTTCGAAGAAGCCGAACCGTCCAATTAACCCCAGCTCGGCCAGCAGCTTGAGGTTGATTGTCGCAAGTGCTGGCCGGATCATAAGCGCAAGCGCCGTTGCGTAGGGGCTCACGACGAGGTCGTGGCCGAGGCCACGTTGAAGTCCGAGGGCAGGGACGCCGAAGGCGTGATAGCGATAGATGCGATCAGACCCCATCGAGGCGAACGATGATTCGGAGATTCCCCAAGGGATTTTGTGCGATTTGCCGAAGGCGGCCTGGATGCTGACGGCTGTTCGGTCGCTCATACCAAGCAGCGTGCCGGGATCGCTGTGCAAAAAGATGTTTGGCATCAGATATTCGAACATCGAGCCATTCCAGGACAGCAGCGCAAGCCCGGCCTCCTGTTTCGTGATGGGGCGACCGAGGTGGAACCAGTGGGAAGGATCGATATCGCCCTTCGCAATGGCGAAGAAGCTGGCGAGCCGTGCTTCGCTGGCGAGGAGATCGTAGTGATGCGCGTCTATGCGGTCGGCGCTGACGTTGTAGCCGATGTGAAAGAGCCGGCTACCTTCATCAAGCAGAAGTGAAAAGTCCATCGCGTGCGCACTGACGTTGGCCCGGCGGGCAAGGCTGTCGAAGCGACCATGAAGCTCGCGCGAGACGGCCTGCCCTTCCGCGATGGCAGCCAGCATCTTGTCGACCCATTGACGGGCCGCGTCGGATAATCCGCCTTCCTTGGTCGCGCTGAGCAGGCTGATGACGTGCGCGGTGCGCGAATCGGATGGCGTCGCCGAGCCGCCAGCCATGAAATCGGCGACCTTGGCTGCGGTTTCCGCGCAGTCTGTGGGATGGTCGGTTATAACTTCCCACCACGGGCAGAAAACCTGCAAATCGCGACGTATCCCGGACACGTGATGCTCGAGCCGCTCGAGCCAGACTTGCACTTCGCGCAAGATGCCGACGTCGGCTTCGGCAACGCTCGCGGCCATCACGCCCACCTGCTCGCGCAGTCTCGGCAAGTCGGCCGAAATGAGATCGTCGATCCCCCTGAGCCATTCGCGCTCATCGTCCGAAACCCGCTTCACCGTCTCGCCGACGGTAGCCAGGATCACACCGGCCGTTGAGCCCGCTTCGGTCCCGATAGACCGGATCGCCTGGGAGAGCAGCCCGATGATATCTTCTAGGCCTTGCCAGAGCTCGCGGCCTACCGGCGGTGCCCTCCCAGCATCTCGAAGAGCCTGGGCAACGGTAATCAGGCTGACGGCAAGATTGCCGCTGTCGACCGTGGAAATGTAACGTGGCTCAAGGGGAGCGAGCGTCCTGGTATCATACCAGTTGAGAATGTGGCCGCGGTAGCGTTCGAGCCGGTCAAGCGTATCGAACGTGTCGCCAAGACGGGTAGCCAGCTCGTTGAGACCGATATGCCCAAGCCGCCACGCTGTCAGGATCGACACCATCAACATGCCGATGTTGGTAGGCGACGTTCGGTGAGCGGTGTCCTCGTCGGGCGGCTCCTGGTAGTTGTCGGGAGGCAGCCAATTGTCCTCGGGCCGGACGAAGGTTTCAAAAAAAAGCCAGGTGCGCCGAGCGACGAGTCTGAGAAATCTCCTGTCTGCTTCGGTAAGCGCCTCGATCGGTGGTCTACGCGGGCGGCTGATCCAAACCGCGATCTCGGGTGCGAAGAACCAGAGCAGCAATAGCGGCGCCGCGACAGGCATCGATCCCGGCGCATAAGCGAGTAATGCGCCAGCTATAAGCACCGCAAGAAGGGGCGAGCTCCACATGTCGCGCCACGCCGCCAATCGCGGATGGCGCGCCGCGTTTCGCGTGGCCATATGAGCGGCCGAGGTCCATTCGAGCCGCCGCCGCCCCGATTGCAGCCGCCAGATCGTGACGGCTATGGCGTGCAGCGCGATGTATGCGTCGCTGACGAGGAAGGCGATGGCTAAAATCCAGCGTCCGAGATGATCCGTGAGGCGCCGCAGGACGCGCTGCATGACGCCGCGACGGCGGCCCTGAGCGAAGCCCGTTACGAGATCGGTAAAAAGATAAGCCCCGGGCGCGACGATCGCGAGCAATGTCCAGACCCAGGGTCGACCGTGAAACAGGAACCAACCGCCTAGGAGCAAGGCAACGATGCTGGCGGGTACCAGACTGCGCCTTAGATTGTCGAAGATCTTGAGCCTGTCGAACCACCCAAGCCGATTGCGCAGCCATCGGCCGTCACGCCCTGGGACAAAAGGAAACAGCCAGGGCAGGATTTGCCAATCACCCCGCACCCAGCGGTGCCAGCGCGCGGAAAAGTCGAGATACCCGGTCGGAAAGCGCTCGTAGACAATGACGTCGCTAACGAGCGCCGCGCGCCCATGAAGCCCCTCGAACAGGTCATGGCTAAGCAAAGCATTCTCTGGGACACGGCCCTCCAGACTCCGTTCGAATGCCGCCACATCGTAGAGGCCTTTGCCCACAAACACGCCGGTGCCCAGAAGGTCCTGGTACACGTCGGAAACCGCGCGAGAGTAGATGTCGATCATAGTATCGCCGCCGTAGAGGCGAGCGAACAGGGATTGCTCGGGGCCCTCCGGCCCTAGTTCAACGCGAGGTTGAAGGATAGTGTAGCCTCGTTCCACAATGCCGGTGTCGGGGGCAAAATGAGCCCGATTGAGTGGATGGGCGAGAGTGCCGACCAGACGGCGCACCACACCACCCGGAAGTCTGGTATCTGCGTCTGCCGTCAGTACGAAGCGGCATCGCCGCAGCCTTTCCACCTTGCCGGTGGTCAAATGGAATGCAGTGGCGTCGCCGCGCAGGATATAGGCGTTGAACTGCTCCAGCTTACCTCGCTTACGCTCCCAGCCCATCCAACAGCCCTGCGCCTCGTTGAAGAGGCGCGGTCGGTGGAGCAGATGAAAAGGTCCATTGCCCCTTGCGTCCTTGTAGCGGGCATTCAATTCTTCGATGCCTCGTACCAGCATCTGCTCGATCTCATCGTCGCCCAGAACCCTGGCGGTTGCGGCATCGGCGAAGTCGGTCAGGAGAACGAACTCCAGCGCTTCATCAGGGTTGGCTAGGCGATGCGCCTCAAGTCGCTCAAGAAGGGGAGCGATGTCGGAGGTCCGAGCGACGAGAACGGGGATTGCGATGGCCGTCGCACAATCTCCGGGAATTCCTTTCTTGAATTCCAGCTTGGGAAGCACGCATGGAGGAACGATTTGCGTGACCATCCAATTCACAAAGGTGATGCTGAGGATGGAAGCCGGCAGCAGCGTCAGCGCGATACACAGCAGCCAGGATAAGGGAGACGGTCCGGTCGAGGACATATATGCTGCAGGAACTGCAGAGGCCGCGATACCGGCAAACACCAGCGCGGTCGCGTAAAGCATACCCTTATGACGCAATATGCGTCGCAGAATCGAACCGGGTGTCCATGGGCGGGGATCGAGTGCATCCGTGAAAGCAGGCAGGCCGGCATCGATGAGCCAATAACCGACATGCCCCGAGGGGGCCTCTTCACTACTTTGACACTGTCGCAGAGCGCGCTGGGCAACCTCTCGTTCCAGGAGGCCGGATCGCGCTGCGAGCCGTTCTACCGCGTGACGATATTGGTCGCGAGTAGCGAAATCCATGCGCGGATAAATTCCTGCAGGATCACGCTTCAGGATCGCCTCGACCTGGCTGGTTCTGTCGAAAAAGTCGTTCCATTGGATGGTCGCGATCACGGCAAGATTGGCTATGCCGCGTGCCACGCACTCCGTGTTGTCGAATCCCCCGGTCGCGACGTCGGGAGAGTCCGTTAGTGCAAAAGGGGGAGCGACTTGAGGAAAAAGCTGGGTGAAACCCGTAACGATCATTTCAAGACAAACGATACGCAGCATCGTAGGAATCGCCCAGGTTTCAGCGATGCTGAGCGGCATCCTATTCTGATATCGAACGACGAATTCGACAGCCGAGGACAGTGAGACCTGCAGGTGAGACGCCAGAAGCAGAGACCGCGCGACTTGATGGGCGCGCGGTCGCCTGAGGCCGTCTTCAGCAAGACCGGGAAGTTTCGCGTAGAAAGCCTTCGGAAGACCCTCACCAATTTGCAGGATCGCGCGCTGGATCTGATAGTCGTTGTCGAGTAGCCATTCGGCTGCGGCGCTGCCGCGCTGGTCGGCTTGCGTGGCTGCCTGGCGGGCTCGAGCCAGCCAGTCTTTCATGGCGTCGAGATGCGCCCAGATGGGAAGAGGCGCTGAGCGACTGATCAATCCTGTCAGCTGGTGTCGTGTGGCGGTCTCGTCGGCCGCCCCCGAAATAGGGTCGGTCCCCTCAATATCGGCCATGATCAGGCTTGGGCGGCGAGGGGTAGCCGGAGGCAATTATGCCCTACGGCGATCTGCGCTTTTCCCGAGCGGATTGTCGCAGGCGTTACGAGCATTGGTACATTGCAATGCGTCATCAGGTAGGAGGCGACCGTTCCATAGGGTACGTCGGAAACATGCCGATGGCTGTGGCCGCGCGCGGACAGGACGGCAATATCGGCCCTCTCGCGCTGAATAAGATCGCACAGCACCTCGCGTACATCCTCGCCACGGATCGAAATCGTACGCATTCGTAGACCGGACGCCGAGAGGTTGGATTTCGTTCGATCCAGGTAGCTGCGTGCTGCTTGCTCATTTCGCTCTATAAGGGCTTGTTGAAGCTTCTTGTCCTCGACTTCCAGGGGCCGTGCCTCGATCATCTCGGGCGTAGGGACGACATGGACAAGCAGGAGTTCCGCTTCCGAGGCCTTCGCAAGACGCACAGCTAGGGGCAGCACGCTCTCAGCCCAGCGAGAGCCGTCAAGCGGCACCACAACCCTTCTGTAGGGCGCTGCCGGAAGCGGGGCCTCTACCGGTACGAGCAGGACCGGGGCTGGCGTCTGCATGAGCACCTTGTGCACGGTTGCCCCCATGCCCGGGCGACCGGCCTCTTGCCTGCCTCGTCTTCCCAGTACGACCATGCCGTCGTCGCACTCTCGGACAAAGCGGCAAATTTCCTCCGCGGTTTGGCCTTCGGCCAGTTCGATGGAGGTTTTGGTTGGAGGTGCGCTGGTCGCGGCGGCGCATCGATCGAGGGCGCGCAGGGCTTCGCGCCGCCGGAGGTTACATTCAATCGGGTCTGGACGAGAGCGCGTCGAGCCCTCGCCGTCAAGTACTTGTAGCAGGGTAATAGGAACGTCGAGCGTTGTCGCGAGCGCACGAGCGTGTGAGTAGATCCACGCATCATGATCGGAGCAATCGATGCAGGCGACAATCCCGGACTGCGGTCGGGGGGACGCCTGCGCCAGAGCTGGAAATGCTGAAGCGGCTGACATCAAATGCTCCTCTTGCCTTGGATCTCCATCGAATTCGTGGCGGCTAGGACAGCGGGAACATCCGGCATTTCGGCCTGGCGTACCCTCCACGACTCGAACCTGCTCTGACCCTATCTGGGGGGAACGACCCGCGAAATTGTGATATATACGAATGGCGATCGGTCGGTTGACCGGGTCGCAAGAGCATCAGAACCGAAAGCCGGTCGCTTGCGACTAGTACATCGGGCGGGCCTATATGCCTCCGCCTCGGTACCCGGCTTGAGCGTCCAAACCAACATGTCGGGATAGAGTGAAGGTCACCGGGCCACCTTTTCCTCGTCCGGAAGCGAACTCGTCGCCCCCGTTACCGCTCATATGGTCGCTCGCTTGCCCTGCGCATGAGCCGATCACCGTCATCCCAAGTTCTGCGCCGCCTGCCTTGTCCTGGGCGATCTGCGATCAGATGCCGTGGCAGGCGTCCCTTCTGTCTAGCGGCAAATACGCATTACCGCCGGCAGATGGTCTGCATAGTCTGCCAAGGGCAACCAACGAAGCTCTCAGCGCAGTGAGTGTGGATCGGAAGGAAATAGTATGACGATCGCGCTTAACGGGTTATTTCGATGCCGGCTGCTCACTTTCACACGGTGGTCGTGTTCCATCTGGGCGATTTTCGCCGCGCTCACTGTGCCAACGCTACCTTCGCCGGCCAGGGTCGTTCCCGCAGGGGAAGATACCTCGACCACCAAGCTCGCGGGTGTCTGGTCATTTGATGGCCGATCCGGCTGTAAGTCGGGGATGGCCTGGGTTCTTAATCGCAACGGATCTTACAGCGAAATCCGATTGCCTGACCAGACGCCGCTTGGCGGAGGAAAGTGGTATGAACGCGGCGATACCATCTATTACTCATTGCCGCGAGTACTGACAGCGGCCGCGGGACGGCCCGACAAGCGTATGGTCATTATAGAGCGCGGCCCGCGGCGCCTAGTGGCCGTGACGAACCGCAGGGTTCGTCATGTGATGCACAAGTGTCCGGGATGATCGAATGCCTTCGATCGAGATGTGCGAAACGTTCTGGCCCAAGCCCGAAAAGGGAACAAAAACGAGAGTGGAGTTCGAAGTCATACGTCGAGCATTGCCCCCTTATTGGCATATGCGGGATTTCGATTCTTGAGTTGTTCCCACTACGTCACGGAAAACTGACCCATCATGCCTTCGTCCTCGTGCTCCAGGATATGGCAATGGAACAGGAAGGGCGCCTTTGAAGCAGGCTGGTCGAAGCGGATTAATAACTCGACCGGTTCGTCCACGACGATGGTGTCACGTGGCCCCTGATCAAGAAGATCTGGCTCCTCGCCATCGCGACTTAGCACGTCGAAGTGCACTCCATGAATGTGGAAGGGATGGGCCATTTTCTGCCCGGAGACTTTCCATATCTCGACGGCGCCAAGCTCGACCTCCTCATCGATTCGATCCATATCGAATCGCCTGTGGTTGATCGTTAGCGGCTCTTCGTCGCTATCCATCATGCCCCCCAGCCTCATGTTGAGCACCAGACGTCGCCGTGCGACGACCGTCGCCGGATTTGGCACCGCGCGGGACGCCAAGAGGAGCGGAAGCGTGGTGCTACCTCGCTTGCTCGATGCCAAGCGCGGTGAGAATGTGAGGACAGTTTCATTGCCTGCGTTGTTTTCGCTAGCCTCGTGCCGATGCATCATGCCCATGCCATGCATCCTCAGGGTGCTTTGGTCCGGAGCCGAGACCAACGAGACCGGTTTGCCATCGCTGAAGTCCACCAAGATCTCCGCCCGCTGACCGGAGGCCAGAGTGAGGGACTGCAATTCAACGGACTTTTCCAAAAGGCCGCCCTCGGTGCCGATCCAATAAAAGGCTCGTCCGTCGCTGAACGAAAGATCGTAAGTCCGGGCATTCGAACCATTTACAAGCCGCAGCCGCACTAAGCTTCTGGGAACGTCTGCTCGCGGGTTGTACGCGCCGTTTACGAGAATAACGTTGCCCCGCCTCCCGTCCAACGCCACCATCATGCCCGCCGGTAACACCAGACGGCCATCCACGAACTGCCGATCCTGGATCAATATTGGTAGATCGTCGACGCCGTAATCTGAAGGCAAACCGAGACCTTGCTCTTCCTCGTCGGTGACGAAGAGCAATCCCGCTAGGCCTGCATAGACCTGCTCCGCCGTTCGGCCGTGTGCATGGGAATGATAAAAGAGAGTGGCCGCCGGCTGACGGATCGGCAGCGTCGGACGCCAAGTCTCGCCTGGACTAATGGTCTGGTGGGGGCTGCCGTCCAGCTCTCCCGGTACGAGCAGCCCGTGCCAGTGAACCGTGGTATCAGCAGACAGATTGTTGCTGACAGTCACCGTCACGTCGTCCCCGCGATGTACCCGCAGAGTCGGGCCGAGATAGCTGCCGTTGTATCCCATGGTGGCGCTCCGCCGCCCTGGGAAGAAAGTGGTTTCCCCTTCCTGCGCCCTCAGTCCAATTCTCTGCCCATGGTCGCGTGCATCTAACAGGCGAGGAATGGGCAGCGTGCCTGCTTGGTCCGGCGTCGCAAATCTGCGCGTGCATGCCGCCCCCAGCAGGAGGCCTCCGCCCGCCAAGAGAGTTCGCCGGCTCAGAAAAGTCATTTCGAAGCCCCTCCTGAGCAATCGTGAAACTGACGCAAACGCGCTTTTCTCGATCCCGATGAGATCCACCGAGGCGAAGCGCCGCTCTTCCCTTAAAGGGCGCTCGGGAGGGCAATATCCGTAATACCCGAACCGATCGCTTTTGTGCCCGCCCCCTCTGGGAAGAAAAAATTGCCCTTCTAAGCTGGTTGCGGCCCTCGCCAGTTGATCAATCATCAGCCAGGCGAGCGTTCAATCACTGCGGCACCGATCCGAGCGAGCGTCTATTCCGACAATTTAGCCTGGGCCAGTCCGAGTGGCTGGTTCGGCGGTGAGCCTTGCCACGATCGCGCCGAAGCAAAAGCGGCGTGCGATTTACGTTTCGCTGTTTGCCACTGCAGCAGGCGGCGTCGCTTTCCAGTGCTCGGGCTAGGCGGAGGCTTTGATGGCCGCCGTCTTCGGTCATCCGCGCCCAGCTTTTGCTAATAGCCGAACTAAAGCGGACATGGCAAGCTGACCGCCGGCTTCGCAAATTACGTATACTGCCGCCTCCAGGCCGACACCATCTCAACGGCAAGCTCCCTGGGGAGCGAGAATCGACCGGGCATGTGTCCGGTCGAACTGAAACTCAGACTTGAAGGAATCATATTTGCGCAAGAAAGCAGCGATTATCGCTTCGCTCGCAGCCTTTGGCGTCCTTGCCGTCGGCGCCGGGCCAGTTCTCGCCGATGGGATGCCGCCGGGCATGCCGGACCTTGAGCAGACGCTCAAGGCGAAGCCGGCGCCGGCTCGGTCCGACACGGCCCAGATGCAAGGAATGCGACACCGCGAAGTGCCGATGCACGGTGAGATGATGCAGGACCATCGGATCGCTATGCGGGAGATGGGAACCCAGGACGGAGCCTCCCGCATGTTGCGTAGGTCGCGGGGCGGTTGCTGACCCTGCACTTAAGCCAGCTCCGATCACGAGGCTGGGTGGCCAACGACCGTGGCCTGGTTCAACTGCAGCTTTGGCCCGCCGTTCTCCCACGGCGGGCCAATTGGTTTTTGCACTTCGCTGTCGGCCGCCATCAAGCGGGATCATGAATTCGCTTGACCTTGGACCATGGTCCACCCCGCACGATCCCGCGCATGCTAGTCGCGATCCAAAGCGGATTCGTAAGTTACGTATACAGACTGCGTCTCGCTAGCAGCATTGAAGCTTCGGAATTGCCGGGATCGGAACGTCGATCGGGCAACAGGACGAACACTCGGAGACCCTCAATGCGACAGACGACATTTCTAGCGGCGACCGTCAGCCTCTTCGCGACGCTAACCTTCGCCGCCGGCACCGCTCTCGCCCAGTCGACGCCCGCGCCCGCGCAGACTGCGCCGGCCCATGCCCACCAGCAGGGCATGGATCATGGCGGGCAGCAGATGCACGATCAGATGATGAAGGATCATCAGGCCGGCGCGCAGAAGCAGCAGGGGCAACCGGCCCAGCAGGATCAACAGGGCATGTCGGGGATGGCCGGCATGTCCGGCGGCTCGCCTGCATCGAACGGCTCGGGCATGGCCGGTAAGGCGAAGAGTGGCTGCTGCAAGATGCCGATGAAGAAGGCCAAGCCGGCGGCGAAGAAGAAGACCGCCAAGCCCATGGCCGACAAGCCGATGAGCGACATGTGAAGTTTCCAGCCCCGATAAAACACCCCCCGGGGCTGAGGGCCCGCCGCCGCCCCCGCGGCGGGCCAGTTCTTTGACGATGCCCAGCGTCGCCCGTGCTCCCGGCCTTCAAAACCGGGTCCGAGCGTCTGACGTGACAGAGGAAACAGCGATGCGAAATCATCTTGGCGTCGGTGCTGCTATTGGCTTTCTGCTCTTTGGCAGCACGCCCCTCCTCGCACAGGGTATCGGCCATAGCTTGTTCATGCGCGGCAAGATCGTCCGTATGGATGCGGGCGGCACAGTGGCCTGCCTGGGCAAGGCCGATGGCGCGCACATCGGGCAGATACTCGAAGTCTATCACGCAACGCCGCGCCACCGCCGCCTTGTCGGTCATGTCGAAGTCGACCAGATTTTCGACGACCATTACGCTCATTTCCGCGTGAGGGACGGGACGTTTCAGAAAGGCGATTGGGTGAGCCTAAAGCGCGCCCGGGCGTAACGCCAGAATTGGAATGCCAATCGCCGCCCTCGCCAAAAGAAGACTCGGCCGAGTAACGCCTGTCTCGGCATAATTCCGATCAGGCGTGCGCGAATAGGTTCAGGAGTCGATGAATATTCATCGGCTCCGTTGGCGTGTCCGACCCTTAAAGCCCGCGACACCGATACCAGACTACCTTCTGCGGAACTTACTTATAGGCCGCCCGGGCAAAGAGACTACTCCGTCAGGCCATCGATAGAGATGGAGTCAGGTTATGTTCGAGAAGGCGATCGGGACCATTAACGCGGCGGCCTCCTTCCGACACCGCTATGATAATTTCATCGGAGGCCGCTGGAGCGCTCCTGCGAGCGGCGAGTATTTCGCCGACAAGAGCCCGATCAATGGCGCCCAGATCGCCGAGTTCGCGCTGTCGACGCCGGAAGATGTCGAGCGCGCGCTCGATGCGGCGCACGCCGCCAAGGATCAATGGGCAAGGATCGCGCCCGCCGAGCGCGCCAGGATTCTCAATCGCGTCGCCGACCGGCTCGAGGATAATCTGGAGCTGCTGGCGCTTGCCGAGACGATCGACAATGGCAAGCCGATCCGCGAGACCCGCGCTGCCGACGTGCCGCTTGCAATCGACCATTTCCGCTACTTCGCCGGCTGCATCCGGGCGGAGGAAGGCGGCATCTCGACGATCGATGCCGACACCATCGCCTATCATTTCCGCGAGCCGCTCGGCGTCGTCGGCCAGATCATCCCGTGGAACTTCCCGCTGCTGATGGCGGCGTGGAAGATCGCCCCGGCGCTGGCGGCGGGCAACTGCACCGTCATCAAGCCCGCATCCCAGACGCCGCTCACCTTGCTGATGTTCGCCGAGCTCACCGCCGACATCCTGCCGCCCGGCGTGCTCAATGTCGTCACCGGCCCGGGACGGACCGTCGGCCAGGCGATCGCCGCCAATCCGCGCATCGCCAAGGTCTCGTTCACCGGCGAGACCGTCACCGGCAAGCAGATCATGCACGCCGCGGCGGACCATCTGATCCCCCAGACGATGGAGCTTGGCGGCAAGTCGCCCAACATCTTCATGGCGGACGTGCTCGACGAGGACGATGCCTTCTTCGACAAGGCGCTCGAAGGCTTTACTTTGTTCGCCTTCAACAAGGGCGAGGTCTGTACCTGCCCGTCGCGCGCCCTGATCCATGAGTCGATCTTCGACCGCTTCATCGAGCGCGCCGTGGCGCGCGTCGCCGCGATCCGCCAGGGCGATCCGCTCGACCCGTCGGTCCAGGTCGGCGCGCAGGCGTCGGAGGACCAGCTCCACAAGATCCTGGGCTATATCGATATCGGCAAGGCCGAGGGCGCGCAGTGTCTGGTCGGTGGCGCCAGGGCGCTGCCGGGCGGTGCGCTCGACCAGGGCTATTTCGTACAGCCGACCGTGTTCGTGGGTCAGAACCACATGCGCATCTTCCAGGAGGAGATCTTCGGTCCCGTCCTGGCGGTCACCACCTTCAAGACGGTCGAGGAGGCGATCGCACTTGCCAACGACACCGCCTACGGTCTTGGCGCGGGCGTCTGGACCCGGAGCGGCAACACCGCCTACCGTCTGGGCCGCGCGATCGAGGCCGGGCGGGTCTGGACCAACTGCTATCACCAGTACCCCGCCCATGCCGCCTTCGGCGGATACAAGGCGTCGGGCTTCGGGCGTGAAAATCACCGGATGATGCTCGACCATTATCAGCAGACCAAGAACCTGCTCGTCTCCTATGACGAGCACGCGCTCGGCCTGTTCTGACCCCTCGCTCAAAAGGAGAAACGGACATGGCGAAAACCATGAAGGCGGCGGTCGTCCGCGAATTCGGCAAGCCCCTGGTCATCGAGGACGCGCCGATCCCGACGGTCGGCCCCGGGCAGATCCTGGTCAAGATTGCGGCAACCGGCGTGTGCCATACCGACCTGCACGCGGCAGAAGGGGACTGGCCGGTCAAACCCAACCCGCCCTTCATTCCTGGCCATGAAGGCGTCGGGCATGTCGCCGCCGTCGGTGCGGGCGTCACCCATGTGAAGGAAGGCGACCGGGTCGGTGTGCCCTGGCTCTACACCGCCTGCGGGCATTGCGTGCATTGCCTGGGTGGCTGGGAGACGCTTTGCCACGAACAGCAGAACACCGGCTATTCGGTCAATGGCAGCTTTGCCGAATATGTCCTCGCCGATCCCAACTATGTTGGTCACCTTCCCGACAATGTCGACTTCCTCGACATTGCGCCGATCCTCTGCGCGGGCGTCACCGTCTACAAGGGATTGAAGGCCACCGAGGCCCGACCCGGCGAGTGGGTGGTCGTCTCAGGGATCGGCGGGCTCGGCCACATGGCGGTGCAATATGCCCGTGCCATGGGTCTCAATGTGGCCGCGGTCGACATCGACGATAGCAAGCTCGACCTCGCTACACGCCTTGGCGCCACACTGACGGTCAACGCGCACAGCGAGGACCCTTCGGCAGCGCTCAAGAAGGCGATAGGCGGCGCGCACGGAGCGCTCGTCACCGCCGTTTCGCCCAAGGCGTTCCAGCAGGCGCTCGGCATGGTCCGGCGCGGCGGCACGGTCGCGCTCAATGGTCTGCCGCCGGGCGACTTCCCGCTGTCGATCTTCGACACCGTGCTGAACGGCATTACCGTGCGAGGCTCGATCGTCGGCACGCGGCTCGATCTGCTCGAGGCACTGGCGTTCGCCGGCGACGGCAAGGTCAAGGCCACGGTCCATGCAGACAAGCTGGAGAACATCAACGACGTCTTCTCCCGCATGCACCATGGCGACATCGAGGGCCGGATCGTCCTCGACCTCGCCTGAACCCGACTTCGCGAAAGTACAGTTCATGTCTCCCTTACATATCCGGCCGATCGCACGGCGCCGTTTCGTCCAGGGGCTGGCGATCGGCGGCGCGGTTGCCGGCTTCGCCCCGGCGCTTCTCGCGCGATCCGCCCCAGTCTCGCCCGCCGAGCTTAGCGGGACCGAGTTCGACCTCGAGATCGCCGAGCTGCCAGTCAACTTCACCGGCAAACGCCGTATCGCGACCGCCGTGAACGGCAGCGTGCCCGCGCCGGTCCTGCGCCTGCGCGAAGGCGACACGGTCACGCTCCGTGTGCGCAACGGCCTCAAGGAGATGTCGAGCATCCATTGGCACGGCATCATCGTGCCGGCGGAGATGGACGGCGTGCCCGGCATCAGCTTTGCCGGCATCGCGCCGGGCGAGACCTTCACCTATCGCTTCGAGGTCCGCCAGAGCGGAACCTACTGGTATCACGCTCACACGCTCGCCGAGCAGACGGGACTCTATGGAGCGATCATCGTGGAGCCAAAACAGGTGCCGACGGCGCGGGCGCCCGATCGCGACTATTGCATCGTGCTCAGCGACTGGTCGGACGAGCCGCCGTTGCAGATCTTCCTCAATCTCAAGAAGCAGAGCAGCTACTATAATTTTGCGCAGCCGACCGCCGGCGATTTCCTCAAGGATGTCGGCACCATGGGCTTGGGCAAGGCGCTCGAGCGGCGGCGGATGTGGAACAGCTCGCGGATGAACCCGACCGACTACAGCGATGTCTCTGCCGCGACCTACACCTATCTGATGAACGGCGCGCCGCCCGCCGGCAACTGGACCGGTATCGCCGCGCCCGGCGAGCGCGTGCGCCTGCGCTTCGTCGGCGCGGGGACGGCGACGTTCTTCGACGTGCGGATCCCCGGGGTCGAGCTGACGGTCGTATCGACCGACGGGCAGCCGGTCGAGCCGGTCACGGTCGAGGAATTCCGGATCGGCCCGGGCGAGACCTACGACGTCGAGTTCACCATGCCCGAGGGCGGCGCCCGCACCATCTTCGCGCAGGCGATCGATCGGAGCGGCTATGCGCGTGGCACGATCGCACCGGCCCCGGGCATGGCGGCAGCCGTGCCGCCGCTCGATGCCCGGACCTGGCTCGAGCCGGTCGACATGATGGGCGCGATGGCGACGATGGGCGCAATGGGAGGCGACGCGCATGCCGGGCACGGCATGACCGAGATGCCGGCCAGGGCACGGCACGCCCGCACCGAATATGGCGCCAATACCGACATGCGCGTCGACTATCCGCGCACCAATCTCGACGATCCCGGCGCCGGGCTGCGCGGGCGCGGCTGGCGCGTGCTGACGCTGGCCGATCTGCGCACGCCGGGCGGCGATCCCGACCCGCGCGAGCCCGAGCGCGACATCGAGCTGCATCTGACGGGCAATATGGAACGGTTCATCTGGTCGCTCGACGGCATCAAGCTCAACGATTCCAGGCCGCTTCATTTCAAGCCAAACGAGCGGCTGCGCGTCACCTTCGTCAACGACACGATGATGGCGCATCCGATGCATCTGCACGGCATGTGGAGCGATGTCGAAGGCCCGGACGGCGCCTTCCAGGTCCGCAAGCATACGGTCGTGGTCCAGCCCGCCCAGCGGGTGAGCTTCCGCGTCACCGCCGACGCCATGGGCCGATGGGCCTTCCACTGCCATCTGCTCTATCACATGGCGGCCGGCATGTTCCGGGAGGTGGTGGTCGCATGATCCGGATTTTCCCCTCGCGCGGCATCGCTCTTGGCGCTGCCCTCTTCCTGGCGCCGGCGATCACGGCTCCCGCCCTCGCGCAGGATGCCTCGCCCCCGTCGCCCGCCGCCACCCCTGCCCAAACGGCCACTCCCGCTCAGCACACCCCTTCCGCGCAAGGCTCTCAGGACCATGCGGGCATGGACATGCCGGGCATGGATATGACCGACACGAAGGCGTCCGGTAACGGCGCCACGATGGACATGGGCTCGATGCAGGGTGGCAAGGCCCCGCCGGACGCGCGCAACTCGGACGATTATGCCGACGGCTATCGCAACTCGACGCTGCCGGGCTATGAGATGGCCGACAAGCTCTCGATCCCCAAGATACTTGTCGATGAGCTCGAATTCGCCAGCGGCAACGAGGGTCAGGGCGTGGGTTGGACCGTGCTCGTCACCAAGGGTCAGGACAATGACAAGCTCTGGCTGCGCAGCCAGGGCCTCAAGAACTCCCGCGACCAACGTCTCGATCCGGAGAGCAGCGTCGAGGCGCTGTGGTGGCACAGCAAGAACCCGTTCTGGGGCACGCTGCTCGGGGTCAGGCAGGATCTCGGCAAGGGCGCGACGACATGGCTGGCCGCCGGCGTCGAGGGACTGGCGCCTTATTGGTTCGACGTCCAGCTCACCGGCTATGTAGGGACCGATGGGCGTCTCGCGGCGCGCGCCAAGGCCTCCTATGAGGTCCTGTTCACCAATCGGTTGATCCTCACACCGCAGGTAGAGACCAATATCTATTCGAAGCGGTCGAGCGATCGGCAGCTCGGCAGCGGCTTCAGCAATGTCGAGCTGAGCGGACGGTTGCGCTACGAGGTGTCGCGCAAGTTCGCGCCCTATATCGGCTTCGTCTGGGAGCGCGCATTTGACGGCACGGCCGATTTCCGTCGCCTGCGCAGGGAAGGGCCTTCCGAACACAGGCTGGTGATCGGCTTGCGCGCCTGGTGGTGATCCGCGGATGGCCACTCGAGGGATCGACCGCGAACGCGCCGCGTGACAAGGCTGGATCGCAAGCCAACGGTCGCTGGCCGGCCTCCTTTTTCGTCTTGTTGCTCGCGGCGGCTGCGGCGTCGGCGGGACAGACGGCCATTCTCGCCTTCCTTCCGGCACTGGTCGACCCGGCTCGTGGCGCGCTATCGTCAAGCGCTCATGATTTTCACGTCGCGAGCCTGACCGCGGTCCATCCCCTGGCAGCCTTGCTGGCGGCGCCGCTCTGGGGCTGGATCGCGGACCGGGTCGACTATCGGGCGATGTTGCGCGCAGCGCTGGTCATCCTCGCGCTGGTGACCGCGCCGATCGGCCTCGTCGGGTTGCCTGAGCTTTATGCATTGCGTCTGGTGGCGGGGATGGCGTCGGCCGCCATCATACCGTTGGGCTTGCTCTGCGCGAGCTTTGCCGCAAGCGGGCGCGCGGACCAGGCGCGCCGCTTCACCTGGCTGACCGCCTTCGTGTTTCTGGGCGATCTCGCCGGTCCGCTGGTGGCGGAGGTCTCGGCCGCGATCCTGCCCCGCGCTCCCCTCATGATCCTCGCTCTCGGCATCGGTGCCGTCGGGGCGGCGCTTTGCGCCGTGCGTCTGCCGCGCTGGTGTGCACCTTGCATCGATGGCGGAGACCTGCCCGCGCCTACGCTCGGCGCGACGTTGATCCTGCTTTTTATCACGATCGTCGCGGGCGGCGGGCTGGCGGCGATGCATGTCAATCTCCTGGTGACGCGGAGCGCCATTTCGCTGAGCCGCGAAGAGATCGCCTGGATGCTCAGTCTCTGCGGATTGGGCATGCTGGCGGCACAGATCTTCCATGCAAAGCTGGATTGGCTGGTCACTGTGCCGAGGCGGCTTGCCGGATTGACGCTGGGCCTGCTGGCTGTGGCACTTTTCATGTTTCCTGTCGCCGCGAGTATGGCCGAGCTCAGTGGGATCATCGTTGCTGCCGGCTGGAGCTCGGCAACCCTTCGATTGGTCACCAGCTTCTGGATCAGCGGCGGCGGGGCCCCTTCAGGCGTGAAGCTCGGTTTCCAGCATTCCGCCGCCAGCATCGGGCAGGCGCTCGCGCCGCTGGCGATAGCCATCGTCGCTCCCGGGGCGCAGCCGCTCGTTCTGTGGGGGATTGGTGGTCTATCGCTAGCGCTGCTTGTGTCCCTGCCGCTAGCCTGGAGGCCGCCCGCCATCGTAAAATCATCTGCGTGATGAGGGGAGGGGCGCATTGATGCGTATAGAAAAGAAGGGGCCTCTGCCCCATGCTTATCGTTCTTCCGGGAGTCATTTCATGAAGACCCGCCTATTCGTCGCCTTGCTGTTCCTCGCCATGCCCGGCGTAGCGCTTGCGGCCAGTGATATCGTCGTCCACCGGGATCCGGGATGTGGATGTTGCGAGAAGTGGGCGCAGGCCGTGCGCGCGAAGCTGGGACGCAAGGTCGTCATGCGTGACGATGCGTCGCGCAGCGAGCTTCAGCGCAAGGCCGGCATGCCCCGGACGCTGGCATCTTGCCACAGCGCGATCGTCGATGGCTATATGATCGAGGGCCATGTCCCGATATCCGACGTCAAGCGCTTGCTGGCGACCCGTCCTGCGGGCGTCAAAGGCATTGCGGTTGCGGGGATGCCGATCGGTTCGGAGGGCATGGAAGTGGCAGGCGCTGCCCGCCAACCCTATACGGTGGTGGCCTTCGGCAGCGCCGGTCAGCGAATTTTCGCCCGCCATTGATATCGCGCGGTTTGCAGCATCCTGCAGAATTGCCCGGTGGTAGAGGACCCCGCTGTCGAGTGTAGAACCTTGTGTCAAGCGAGCTGATGGCGTCCCTACCCCTACCTACACTGAAAAAGCAACGATTTGTCTTGTAAGTTGTTCGCGGTCGTCTCCCTGATTTGCCTGAATTTGGCCCAAAATGTGGAACGATTGTGGGACCGTTTGCCCACCGAAAGTGTGAGAACGGCCCCAACATTCCCGATCAGGGCCCCGAACCGATGGCACTCACAGCATTGAAGGTGAAAAACGCGAAGCCCGGTCGCCATGTCGATAGCCGGGGCTTTGCCTGATTGCACTTTGCGTTCGCTTGCATTACATCGTCATGCAGAAAGGAAATCGACATGGCCGCAAACGCTCTTGTGCAGACCCGGATCGACGGAGCGGTGAAGGAGGAAGCCGCGACCGTGCTGGCTGCTATGGGGCTGACCGTCTCCGATGCCGTGCGCCTGATGCTGACCCGCGTTGCCCGCGACAAGGCCTTGCCGTTTGAACCGCTGGTGCCCAATGCCGAGACGATCGAGGCCATGAAGGAAGCGCGCGAGGGAAAGGGCAAGCGGTTCGCCACGGTGGTCGACCTGATGGCCGACCTCAATGCGGACGATTGAACGCTTCGGGCGGTTCAAGCGCGACTACAAGCGGGAGAAGAAGGGGCAGCACGCCAAGACGCTGGACGCTGACCTGATCCCGATCATCGAGGCGCTGGCATCCGACGAGCCGCTTGAACCGCGCCACCGCGACCATGCGCTGACCGGCGACTGGCGCGACCATCGCGATTGCCACATAAAGCCCGACCTCGTGCTGATTTACCGCAAGCCCGATGACGACACCTTGCAGCTTGTGCGCTTGGGATCGCACGCGGAATTGGGTTGGTGACGCCCGCGCATGGCGAGCTTATACGTTTGTCGGGTATGTCAGCCAGAGGCACGATTACGGGTTAGGTGTGATCAGCGAGCATCCGATGCCAACAAGCTTTTGCAGAAGACATCAATCGCAGAGATGCATTCGGCAGGCGCTGCTTGAAACAAAAATGAGGGCCATAAATCACTTTCACCCTCAAATTCTGACAAATTTGCCGTTAGTTCACGACTGGTGAGCGAGAAATGAGCCGATCGCGTTGGGCTTGAAGAGCCGACCGCTCGCTCCACCGTCGTGACCCCTACGTTGATGACCGGCGGATGCTGGCCCGGTAGACGATGCTGCCGAGAGCGACGACGACGCCCATGATGGCAAAAGATTCCATGCTCGAATGGCTCAAAAGCCAGATCGTGAGAAGGAAGGCGGAGTGCCGGCGCTGGGCCGAGCACCACACCCATCCCGAGCGCGGCGATATCACCGTGGCCTAGGCGCTGGAGATGGAGCGGCCTGTCCTGCAGCCGATCCTGGCGCCCTTCGATGGCTTCCATGAGAGCGAGCATGCCGTCACCGGCACCTGCCTCATCAGCTTCGACCGCAACCGCTACTCGGTCATGTCCAGGGCGGCGCGGCGCACGGTGCAGGTGCGCGCCTATGCGGGCCGGATGGTCATCCGCTGCGGCGAAGAGATCGTCGGGGAACATGAGCGTCACTTCGGGCGGAACCGCACCATTTACGATCCCTGGCATTATCTGCCGGTTCTGGCCCACAAGCCCGGTGCCCTGCGCAACGGCGCGCCGTTCCAGGACTGGGAGTTGCCGCCATCCCTCCATCGCCTGCGACGCAGGCTGGGGCACGGGGATGAGGCGGATCGCAGGTTCGTGCGGGTGCTCTCGGCCGTGCTCACCGATGGCTGGAGCAGGTCGAGGCGGCGGTGCGCGAAGCGCTGGCGAGCGGAACGGTCAGCGACGACCTGATCCTCAACATCCTCTCCCGTCGCCGCGAGCCGGCGACGCCCCATAGCATCGTCACTTCGGAAGACCGGATGCTGAGTCACCCGCCGATCGCCGACTGTGCCAGCTATGACCGACTGCGAGGCTATGATGCAGCGGCATGAGATGATCGACACAATGCGCGGCCTGGGCCTCAAGGGCATGGTGGCCGCGTTCGACGAGGCCGTCACCACCGGCCTCCAGCGCCAGCGCACCACCATGGAGATCCTGACCGATCTGCTCCGCGCGGAAGCCACCCATCGCGACGCCGCCTCGATCCGATATCGCATGACGGCCGCGCGGCTGCCGGTGGTGAAGGACCTGGAGCGGTTCAGCTTCGAAGGGACGCCGATCAACGAGGGACTGATCCGCTCCCTGCATGATGGCTCCTTCCTACCGGCGCGTCGCAACATCGTGCTCGTCGGCGGCACGGGCACCGGCAAGACCCACCTCGCCATCGCGATTACCGCCAACGTCGTGCGCAAAGGGGCTCGGGCACGATACTTCAACACCGTCGATCTGGTGACACGCCTCGAAGAGGAGGCCCGGATCGGCAAGGGCGGGACCCTGGCGGGACAGCTCTCACGGCTCGACCTGGTGGTGCTCGATGAGTTGGGATATCTGCCGTTCGCGCGCTCTGGTGGCCAGCTCCTGTTCCACCTGATCAGCAAGCTCTACGAACGCACCAGCGTCGTTATCACGACCAACCTCGCCTTCGGCGAATGGCCTACCGTGTTCGGGGATCCCAAAATGACCACGGCTCTGCTCGACCGCGTCACTCATCACTGCGATATCGTCGAGACCGGCAACGACAGCTGGCGCTTCAAAAACCGCAGTTGTCATCGGTCCTGCAATTCTCCGCAAAAGTGGGCTTTGAAAATTCCCTAGTTGGTGGCCCCTTCATCTCATTCTGCCGGGGCTAGCCCCGGCAGAATGAGATGAGCCGACATCGTCCTCATCTCCTTTGCAGACGCGGAGACGGGGCCGATGATCCGACTTGGAGAATTGATGATGATCCTCGAGCTACATCGGCAGGGCGTATCGATATCCGCCATCGCCCGACGCACTGGTCGCGATCCCAAGACCATCCGCAAATATATTGAACGGGGCGTCGAAGCCCCGGTCTATGGCCCACGCGCATTGGGGCGGCCGAACAAGCTGGCGCCCTATCTGGAATTTCTGCGTGAGCGGGTTACGGCCTTTCCCGATCTGACGGCGGCGCGCCTGACGCGTGAAATCCGTGAGCTGGGCTATATGGGCGCCTATACCGCTGTGAAGCGGTTCCTGGCAGCGATCCGACCAGAAAATGGCCCCAAGCCCTTCGAGGTTCGGTTCGAGACGCCGCCTGGCGTGCAGGCGCAGGTCGACTTCGCCCGGTTCGTCGTCGATTTTACCGATGAACCCGGCATCAGCCGGATTGTCTGGCTGTTCAGCCTGGTGCTGGGGCATTCGCGCTTCCTGTTCGCGCGCTATGTCATGCACCAGGATCTCCAAACCCTGTTGCGCTGCCATATGCAGGCCTTTGAAGCGATCGGAGGCGTCCCGATCGAGATCCTCTACGATCGCATGAAAACCGCCGTGACCGGGGAAGACGATCAGGGGCACATCATCTACAATCGATCATTGCTGGCTCTGGCGGGGCATTATCGCTTCGTTCCGCGCGCCTGTCGCCCCTATCGGGCCAAGACCAAGGGAAAGGTCGAGCGGCCGTTCAGCTACATCCGCAAAGACTTCTTCCTCGGGCGGAGCTTCCGCAATCTGGAAGATCTCAATGTCCAGCTTATCGACTGGCTCGATACCGTCGCTAACGTCCGTGTCCACGGCACGACGCAGCGGATCATCGCCCACGCCTTTGCCGCCGAGCAGCCTGAGTTGCAGTTGCTCCCGGCGGGGCGCTTCGACGCGGTTCTGAAGCTGGAGCGCCGGGTCAGCCACGATGGAATGGTCTCTGTCGGCGGCAACTATTACAGCGTCCCCGACCGCTCCCGGCGCGTCGTCGAAATCCAGCAACTGCCTGACAAGATCCGGATCATCGACCTGGGCAATGTCATTGCCGAGCATCCTGTCCTGGAGGGGCGCCGGCAGTACAGGATCGATCCTGCGCATCGGACAGGTGGCAGCGGCGCTAAGCGTCGTCACCACGCAAAGGATGCAATCACCATTGGCCGTATCGGCGAGCATGTCGCCGTGCGCTCCCTTGCTATCTATCAGGCGATCGGCAGCCAACTGGCGCGGGGAGAACGGCCATGAACCATGGGGGAGCCGCGTCCCGCGTCGATAATATCCGCCGCAGTCTGGTCCATCTCAAAATGCCGCGCGCCCTGGAAATGCTCGACGCCACCCTGCGCGGGATCGAGCAGGGCAAGATCGATGGCGTCGAGGCGATCGACATATTGCTAAACGAAGAACTGTCGTTGCGGGAGAACCGCAGGATCAAGGCAGCCCTGCGCATGGCCAGGCTGCCGATCATCAAGACGCTGGACGGATATGACTTCTCCTTCCAGCCATCGCTCGACCGCAACCGGATCCTGGCGCTCGCCGGCCTGGACTTCATCAACCGGGCCGAGGTCGTGCATCTGCTGGGGCCGCCGGGCACCGGGAAAAGCCATATCGCCACCGCCCTCGCCGTCGAGGCGGTGAAGGCGGGCAAAAGCGTCTACTTCATCCCGCTTGCCGATCTGATCGCTGCGCTGGCCAAGGCTGAACGCGAGGGCACGTTGCGCGAAAGGATCCGCTTCCTGTGCCGCTCCTCCTTGCTCGTCGTCGACGAGATCGGATATCTCCCTGTCACGCCGGGCGGCGGCAACCTGTTCTTCCAGCTCGTCAACGCCCGATACGAAAAGGGCGCCATGATCCTCACATCCAACCGCGGCTTTGCCGAATGGGGCGAGGTCTTTGGCGATCCTGTGGTGGCGACGGCCTTGTTGGACCGCCTCCTTCACCATGCCGTTGTCATCCAGATCGAGGGCTCGAGCTATCGTATGCGACAGCACGCCGACCTGCTGCCTGAGCATGCGCGCGCAACTCCATCCATCAACCCACCGCCCTTGCCGAAACGGCGCGGCCGACCGCCAGCAAAGGAAAAGCCAGATCTCCATCACGGCTGATCACCGACACAGACCGTCCCGCCAAACTAGGGAATTTTAGATGCCCACTTTTGCGGAATCTTCGCCGCCCGTTGACAGCAGTTAGCCGCCACTCTCACCCCAGCTTCAAAACGAACTTGCGCTGTGTACGCCTCCGGCCGGGCTACGCCCGACCTCCGCCGCACACAGCGCAGGGCATCAACCCTCCGCTCAATCTCGAAAAGGGGGTCCCCCTTCAACGCCTATACGGGGTCCCGTTTGCGCGCCGTTTGACAAAGTGAATGGCAGACTGCCGATCACCCCGGCATTGCTGCTGACCGCGAATTATACCTACACCGATTCCGTCCGGAAGGGTGGCGGCGAGCCCGCTTTCGACGGCAGTTCGCTTGACGGAACGCCGCTCGACAAGACGCCCAGGCACATGGCCAACGTTCGCCTGGACTGGCAAGCGACCGAGCAGATCGCGGCCTATGTGCTCGGCTACTACTCGGGCAAGCAGACTTTCAGCGGGTTCCGCAACGGCGCGCTCAACACCCGCACCCGTGAAGGGAGCACGACCTTCGATGTCGGCATCAATTTCACGATCAATGAGAATTTCGCGCTGAGGGCGGCGGTGCTCAACGTCACCGACAAGATCGTGCCGGTCGATGACCGCGGCCGGTTTGATGGTCTCGACGGCAACTGGATGCTCGATGAAGGGCGCCGCTTTTGGGGCACGGCAACGATCAGCTTCTGATCGATCAGGCCGGCCTTCTGCCTTCGCGTTCGAATATTCGCTGAATGCAGAGAGTCGGCCCCTTTTCATCCATGGATCCCGATTCAAGAAACGTTTCTAAAGTCAGAATTCAGTGATCAGTGGATTCGATCTCCGTAAGGAGCGGGGTGGGAGCACATAACCCTGACCGGCGAAGAATATCGCTGGCCAAAATTCTTAGCGTAGGATTTGGTCCCCTCCTGGAAACGCACCATGATCGCCATGTGCGGCATCGAGCGCGTCAGTCGCATTTGCGCCCGATGCCAACTGTCATGGATCCGTCCAAGCTGGTGACGGGGCGCGAAACGGCGCGGCAGTTTTTGCCCTTGCGGGGACGCCGGAGGGCTTTGCGCTCAGAGGCTGTCATGCACACCTGTTCATACAGCCATTATCAGCAAAAGCTTGCCCATCGACGCGCACGCGGCGCCGGTAACGGGATTGGTACCGAGACTTTTCCTCCGGCGATAGCGACTGGAATGAACAGTCCCGTGAGCCGGGCGGCATCTGAGCAATCGCGGGCGAGGATAGAGCAGCCATCGACCCGGCTGCCAGACCTGCGAACAGAAGTTTGGTGCGCATGGACAAAAGGTTCACCGAAACTCGCATCCAAGTGTGGCGTTTGTCGACAGAACGTGGCTAGCCCACGAGCAAGGGTTGGCTGGGACTGCGCGGCATCGGACTCCTCGATCGATCACTGTGCAATTTGCGCCTCGCTGTCGTCAGACCGGGGTCTGAGCCAAAGACTGGCGACAAACCAGGCGAGCGCTACCGCCCCGGCAGAAAAGACGATATCTCCAGGAACCCTCAGCCACACCAGCAGATCGACCACCGGTTGCTGCATGAACTCGGCCGAGCGAGCGTACCAGTAGCCCTTGTCAATCGCGGCGGTCAGCTGAAGCGTACCAAGTGGCAGCAAGGTCAGGAGCGCCATCAACGCAAGGCCGATGTTGAAGCACCAAAAGCTCGTCTTCAGCACGCCTTCGTTCCAGATCAGGTTCGGCAACATGCCACGCAGGCAGAACAGGACGAGCCCGACGCCCAACATGCCGTATACGCCGAACAATGCGGTGTGTCCGTGCAGCGGCGTCAGATTGAGACCCTGCATGTAATAGAGCGACAGCGGCGGATTGATGAGGAAGCCGAACAGGCCTGCTCCGACGAGATTCCAGAAGGATACCGCCAGGAAGAACATGACGGGCCATTTATAACGCTGCATCCAGGGTGTCGCGCTGCTCAGCTTCCAGTGTTCATAAGCTTCGAAGCCAATATAGGCGAGCGGCACGACCTCGAGCGCTGAGAAGCTCGCGCCAAGCGCCAGCACCGCGATCGAGGTTCCCGCGAAGTAGAGATGGTGCAACGTTCCCAGCACTCCGCCTGCCATGAAGATGATCGTGGCAAACAAGACGGCGACCGTGGCGGTGGGTGTCGGAATGAGGCCGAGGCGCGTGAAGAGGAAGGCGATGACCGCGGTGGCGAACACCTCGAAAAAGCCTTCGACCCACAGATGGACCACCCACCAACGCCAATATTCAATCATGGAGAGCGCTGTATGCTCATTCCAGAACAGCCCGGCACCGTAGAAGAGTCCGATGGCTACGGCGGATAGGAAAAACAGCATCGTGATGTGGCGGGATTCGGACTTCTCTTTGAGCGCAGGCCAGAGCGCCCGGCCGACGAGCACAAGCCAGAGCATCAGGCCGATGAAGAGAAACCACTGCCAGAAGCGCCCCATATCGACATATTCCCAGCCCTGGTGTCCGAACCAGAAGTTCCTCTCCAGTCCCAGTTTCTGCATCACCGCGAGCCATTGCCCGGCAAAGGAGCCCACGACGATAATCAGGAGGCAGGCCCAGAGGATGTTGGCACCCAGAGCCTGGAACCTCGGTTCATGGCCCGAGATCGCAGGAGCTATGTAGAGGCCCGTTCCCAGCCAGGCTGTCGCGATCCACAGCACGGCAAGCTGCGTGTGCCAGGTGCGGGTGATCGAATAAGGCAGGATCTCGGCCGCTTCATAGCCATAAACCAGCTGCCCCTCGACCTGATAGTGGGCCGTCATTGCACCCAGCATGATCTGCGCGAGAAACAGTGCGAGAACGACCCAGAAATATTTGGCTGTCGCCCGCATCGAAGGCGTCACCGCGATCTCGCGCAGCGGATCTTTCGCGGGGAGGTCGTGCTCCTTCTCCCTTCGTCCGTGCGTCACCGCATGGTGCCAACCCAACAGCGCGATGCCGGCAAGCAGGAAGGTGACGCTGAAGGCCGACCAGATGAATGTACTTGATGGTGGGCGATTCCCGACCAGCGGCTCGCTCGGCCAGTTGTTCGTATACGTTGTCGTCCGCCCTTGTCGTTCCGTTGTGGCCGCCCAGGCCGTCCACCAGAAGAAGGAGGTCATGGCGGCTCGGTGCCCTGCGTCGGGGACCGTATCGTTCTTCATGGCATAGTTTTCGCGCAGCTCGGCCGTGGCGGGGTCGTTGCCGAACAGATTGACGTAGTGCTTTGCCACCCGCTCGATTGCCACCGCGCGATCGTTGCTGATCGTGATGGTATCCGTGCTCGCTTCAAACGTGTTTCGGCGCATTTCCGTTTGCAGCCGCCGCTGGAGGAGCGCCTTGTGTTCCTCGTTTAAACTCTCAAAGGCGCCGCCCAGATCCCGCTGTGCCCAGAGATCGAGAAGTGCCAGTGATTCCCGGTGCAACCAGTCGGCTGACCAATCGGGCGCTACGTAGCCGCCGTGTCCCCAGATCGAGCCCAGTTGCATGCCGCCCATAGATTGCCAGACCTGGCGGCCACGCTGCATCTCGGCACGGGTGAAGACGGTTTCGCCGTTTGCGGTCACGACCTTGGCGGGAAGCGGCGGCGCCTGAATGCTGATGTCGCGGCCAACCAGAAGCAGGACGGCAAAAGAGACTGCCAGCAATGATAGAAGCCAAATCCAGAGCTGACGTGTTCGATCCATGGTTCTCCCCTATGGGCTACGAGGCGGTACAGCAAAGCGACTAGCGCGCTGCGCGCCGTGCCATCATGCCGCCCGTGATCAATTCTTCCTGGGGGCAGGCTGATCCGATTGAACGACCGGACCGCCTTCCGCTTCCCACCGGTCGACACAGTCGCAATCGTCATAGGCATCGACCGCCAAGGTCTCGGCGCCGGCTTTTGCCTGTGATCCTTCTACAGGCGGAAAGAGGATCGTCAGAAGCAGCACAGAGTTTTCCGCGCCCTTGACCGAGTGCGGCGCGCCTCCTTCGAGATAGACCCACTGGTTACGCCGCAGTTCGATCGAGCTTGCGCTGAGCTCGACTTTCACATGGCCCTCGAGGCAATGCAGCATGATGCTGCCCGGCACCTGATGCTGGCGCATTTCGGTGCCGCTCGGGATCACCAGCCGGATGGTTTCGAAATGGTCCGCCTTCACGATCGCTGTGGAATGTTCTTCATGTGTCGTCACGTTCTCGGGCAAGAGATCGACGACTTCTCCGGGCGCTGCGTGGTGAAGGGCCATATCGTTCAATTCCTTTCCGTGTTCGTGGTTTTATGATTGGAGCAAGACGGGCAAGCGGACTGCCGCGTGCGGTCCGGCTTGGAGCGTCCAGCGCGCAATACCTTTACCCATCGCGCGCCGATTTGGAGTCCTGCGGCGATCCATGACCGCGACGCGCGGCGACGACCGTCAAAGGGAGCGGGATCGACCGGTTCACCACATTCTGGACAGAACATGTCACGTTCCTCCTTTTCGGCTTCGATGCGCCAAGACGTCAATCATCCATCTGGCGCCGCAGGGGTTTCGAACCGATCGGCCGCGTTACGCTCGAAGAGCGACGCGAGATCTCGCCGCTTCGTCAGCAGGTCGGCAAGCGTATAGCGGTCAAGTACCGCCAGGAACGCGCCGAGCGCCTCCTTCAGCACGCCCGTCAGCCCACATGCAGGCGCGACCACGCATCCGCCGCAGTCAACGAGATCGAAGCCGTCCTCGGTCTGGCGTATGAGTGCGCCGATGTTGATCTCTTCGGGCGGCCGCCCCAGGCGGATGCCGCCCGACCGTCCACGCACACTCTCCACATCACCACTGCGTGCGAGTTGGTTCACCACCTTCATCAAGTGATTCTGCGAGATTCCGTAGGCCTGCGCGACCTCACCGATCGAGCACAGGCGGTCAGGCCGCGCGCCCAGATAGAGCAGCACGCGCATCGAATAGTCGGTGAACAGGGTCAGTTTCATGGGGCGTTCCCACTCTCTTCCTCAGCTCGTCGCATTAAGATGTATTCATCTTGCATGTTTTCAGGGAAAAGTATAGATGCATTCGGGATACATGATTGGAGTCGGGCGAATGACCGAGCTGGAACTGAAGGATGAGGCGCTCAAGCAGCTTGTCGACGCCTTCTACGCGCGCGTTCGCGCAGATGCCGACCTGGGGCCGATTTTCAACGACGCGATCGATGACTGGCCGGAACATCTCGAAAAGCTGGCGGCGTTCTGGTCATCCGTCATGCTCGCCAGTGGCCGATACAAGGGCCAGCCCGTGCCAGCGCACCTGAAGCACAGGTCGAGGATAACGCCAGCGCTTTTCGACCGCTGGCTCGCGCTGTGGGACTGTACGACAAACGAGATGATGGCGCCCGACGCAGCTGCGGCTCTGCAGGCGAAAGCGAAGCGGATTGCCGAGAGCCTGCAGCTTGCCATGTTTTTTCGGCTCGATCGGCCAAGCGTCGCTGACGGCGAGGCCGGGTCCATTCATTGCGAACGGCGAGTACCCACCCATGCCTGACATTCTACCCTATCGTTCGACGCCGGTGTTCGATCAGGACACGCTCCCGGCCGCCCTGCGGGCACGCCATGATACCAAGGCGGGTGTCTGGGGTTTGATCCGCGTTCTGGAGGGTGAGCTTCGGCTGACCTATCTCGATCCACCGTCGGAGGTTGTCCTGACGCCCGAACGGCCCGGATTGATCTTGCCGCAGCAGCCGCACTTCGTGACGCCCATCGGCGCCATGAAAATGCGGGTCGATTTCTATGATCAGCCGCCCGGCGCCTGATCGCCGGGAAACTCGAATCCCTTCCAACAAGGAGAAGTTTATGTCGCAGCCCCTCAGCGATCAGACCATCGCGCTCGTCAAGGCGACGGTCCCCGCGCTCGAAGCGCATGGTCTGGATATCGTGCATGAAATGTATTCCAGGATGTTCCAGAACCCGGACATTCGCGATCTTTTCAACCAGTCGCATCATGGTGACGCCGGTTCGCAGCCGCGCGCGCTCACCGGCGCCATTCTCGCCTATGCCAGCAATATCGACAATCTCGGCGCGCTGGCTCCCGCGGTCGAGCGCATCGCGCAAAAGCATGTCGGTCTCCAGATACTGCCGGAGCACTATCCGCACGTCGCCGAAGCACTGCTCGGTGCGATCAAGGCGGTGCTGGGCGATGCGGCGACCGACGAAATCCTCGGGGCCTGGGGGGAAGCTTACTGGTTTCTCGCCAATATCCTGATCGCGCGGGAACAGCGCGTCTACACCGAACAGAAGGACGCGGCCGGCGGCTGGAACGGCTGGCGCGATTTCCGCGTCGAAGACGTTGTGCGCGAAAGCAGCGTCATCAATTCCTTTGTCCTTCGCCCCGTCGACGGCGGCCCCGTCATGCGCCACAAGCCGGGCCAGTATCTTACCTTCTGGCTCGAAATTCCCGGACATCCGCCGGTCAAGCGCAACTACTCGATTTCGGCCGCCGCCAATGGCGAAACCTATCGCATTTCGGTCAAGCGCGAGCCGCAAGGGCTCGCGTCGGGCTGGTTGCACGACGAGGCGAAACCCGGGACGATCCTGAAGGTGGCCGCGCCTGCTGGCGAATTCTTCCTCGCCGATCATGTCGAACGGCCGGTCGTACTGCTGTCGGGCGGCGTGGGCCTGACGCCGATGGTGGCGATGCTCGAAGCCCTCGTTCAGAACGGCGCCGAAGTGCCGGTTCATTACATCCACGGCACGCATGACCGCGACACCCATGCGATGCGCGACCATGTCCGCGCTGTGGCGAGCCATGGCCAATCGATCGCGATCACCGATTTTCACCAGACCCCGCTCGAGGATGAAACAGAGGGCAGCGACTACGATGTGGCCGGCATAATTACCGATGAATGGTTGGTCGCCAGCACACCGGTCGCACAAGCGGACTATTACATCTGCGGGCCGCGTCCGTTCCTGCGTCATGCGGTCTCGACCCTGTCGCTGGCGGGTGTGCCGTCGGACAGGATCCACTATGAGTTCTTCGGCCCGGCCGACGAACTGCTCGCGGCCTGAGGGAGCGGAGGCATGGACGACATCATCCTGGCCCGGGCCGTTCATGTCCTGGCGGTCCTTGTCTGGATCGGCGGCGTGGCGTTCGTGACGCTTGTGGTGATGCCGTCCGTGCGCGCCGCCAATCCGCCGGCGGAGCGGCTGGCGGCCTTTCATCGACTGGAGGGGCGCTTTGCGGCGCAGGCGCGCATCTGGGTGCTATTGGCAGGACTGAGCGGCTTCTGGATGATCTATCGCGCGCAGATGTGGGACCGCTTTTTCGATCTTCGCTTCTGGTGGATGCATGCGATGGTAGGGCTGTGGGCCGTGTTCGCCGCGATGCTTTTCGTGATCGAGCCGCTGTTTCTCCACCGCCGAATGATGACATCGGTCAAGCCCGCCGCAGATTTTGCCCGAATGGAGACACTTCACCGAATATTGCTGGGTATCGCGGCTGTCACGGTTCTCGGCGCAGTGGCGGGAAGCCACGGGTTCTAGACTGCGCTTTTCGTGTGGTTCCAAAATTCAGTGGCTGTCTCCCAAGAGGGGATCAGATATCCGCCGGGGCCGCCCGCGCCAATCCAGCCCAATCTTCCGCCCGCCATCGGACGTTCGTGGTTCGGAACCATCCTATGCGAAGTCGATTCCCACAGGACTGCCGCTCGAAGCCCTCCCATTATTGCCGATGCCATGGGTTCCGCCTGACCTGCTCTCTTCCGCTCCAATCGCACAGCAAAGTGAAACGCCATGTTCAACAAGCCATTCAAAGCCGTACTGGCGATGACCATGCTCGCGCTCGGCGGCTGCGCGACAGGCGCGCGATACGTCGATCCCCAAGCCCCCATTGCGGAGCTGAGAGACAAGGTCGTAACCGGCAACGCATCCTATCGACAGCGCATCGCTCTGCCCGCCCGCGCGAAATTCAACGTGAGACTGCTGGACGTTTCGCGCGCCGATGCGAGATCGGTGATCATTGCCAAGGAAACGCGCGAGACAGCAGGGCAGCAGGTTCCTTTGCCATTTTCGATTAGGGTGAAGGAACAGGACTTGAAGACCAACATGCGTTACGCAGTCCGTGCGACGATTACCGATCCCGAGGGCAACCCGATATGGACCACGGATACGGTTCATTCGGTCGATCCCACGCGGTTCGAGCAGGATCTGGGGACGCTCAATATGGTTCGCGTTGGTGACCGCCCGGCGGCTTCAGGCTTGATCGGCCCGCAATTCAAGGTGGAGGACATCAATCAGACCGGTCTGATCGACAAATCCAATGTGACGGTGCAGTTTTCGCAAGACGGCCGAGTGAGCGGATCGGCCGGCTGCAACAGGTTCACCGGCGACTATTCGATCGAGGAACAGTCGCTTCGGATCGGACCGCTCGCCGTGACGCGCCGGGCTTGCGTGCCGGCGCTCGGGAACCAGGAAACCAGGTTCCTGGCCATTCTGCAGGATGTGACCTCATGGTCCGTCAACAGCAATGGGTCAGTGCTCTTCCGTGCCGACGACGGACGATACCTGGCGGCGATACGCTGATTCGACCGCAGTATGCTGAAGAGCGGCTGCCGCTCAGTCCTGACCGATCGGAGACGGAGGTCGAGCCAGTCTTGGACACAGGCTTAACGGTCCAAGAGCTTGATCGGCAAAAGTCCATTGCGCCGTCGCCAAACACAGGTTCAAATTCGGCCGCGATGCGTGGCGAGCGACGCTGACCACTGATTTTTTGGTGTTTACCGCGGGAGACGGCAGGGCAATAGTTGGGAACTTCCGTCCGACCCGCGTGTTGCTGGTTCGGCGCGAGCTGTGTTCCCATCGGGAGCGAACCTGCTGCTGCGCTGTCAGCCCGTGGCGATGACCGATGAGGGGGGAAATAGATCGGCCATGATACTGACCTTGACCGAGACCGAACGCCAGATCGCGCTCGCCATTTCCGTTGCCGTCGGTCTGTGCGGCCTCGTTCTCGCAGCGGCAGGCAATCAGGACACAATGGAAATCCACGGCTGGCTGATCCTGGCCATTGCCGCCATTTGCGCCATCATCGTAATCCGCGGCATCTGGGGACCGGAACCGCCAAAATCCCGTTTGCAAAGCTACTATGACGAGCCCATCAAGGCCGGCATCATCGCCAGCATGGCTTGGGCGGTGGTGGCGATGTTCGTGGGGGTCTGGGTCGCCGCGCTGCTGGCATTCCCTGACCTGACGTTTGACAGTGCCTGGGCGAGCTTCGGCCGCTTGCGACCGGTGCACACCAGCGGCGTGATCTTCGGCTTTGGCGGCAACGCGCTCATCGCCACCTCGCTGCATGTCGTGCAGCGGACCTCGCGGGCGCGTCTTCCCGATCAGCTTTCGGCCTGGTTCGTGCTGGTGGGCTACAACCTGTTCTGCATCCTCGCGGCCAGCGGTTATCTGCTCGGGGTTACCCAATCGAAGGAATATGCCGAGGCCGAATGGTATGCCGACATCTGGCTGGTGATCGTCTGGGTGACCTACTTCATCCTCTACATCCGGACGCTCGCACGCCGCAAGGAACCACACATTTATGTGGCCAACTGGTACTTCATGGCCTTCATTCTCGTCGTCGCGATACTCCATATCATCAACAATCTCGCGATTCCGGTCTCGCTGGGCCATGCGAAGAGCTACACCATCTGGTCGGGCGTCCAGGATGCTATGGTGCAGTGGTGGTATGGTCATAACGCCGTCGCCTTCTTCCTGACGGCGGGCTTCCTGGGCATGCTCTATTACTACCTGCCCATCCGGGCCCAGCGGCCGATCTTCTCCTACCGTCTCTCGATCCTGAGCTTTTGGGGCATTACCTTCTTCTACATGTGGGCGGGTTCCCACCACCTTCATTATACCGCCCTACCGCACTGGGTTCAGACGCTGGGCATGACCTTCTCGGTGATGCTCCTCGTGCCGTCATGGGCTTCGGCTGGCAACGCCTTGCTAACATTGAACGGCGCCTGGCACCGCGTGCGCGATGATGCGACGCTCCGCTTCATGATGGTCGCGGCGGTGTTTTATGGCATCTCGACCTTTGAAGGTTCGTTCCTCGCCATCCGGCCCGTCAATTCGCTTTCGCATTACACCGACTGGACGGTTGGCCATGTTCACGCCGGCGCGCTCGGCTGGGTGGCGCTCATCACCTTCGGCTCGCTCTACACGCTGGTGCCGTCCTTGTGGAAGCGCGAGGCGATGTATTCGCCCGCCTTGGTCGAGTGGCACTTCTGGCTCTCGCTTGCCGGCACTCTTGTCTACATTTTTGCCATGTGGAACTCGGGCATCATCCAGGGCCTGATGTGGCGGACCTATACGGAGGAAGGCACGCTAGCCTACTCCTTCCTGGATTCGCTCAGAGCCATGTATCCCTATTACATCGCGCGTACGCTCGGCGGCCTTCTGTTCCTGATCGGTGCTGTGATCGGCGCCTACAATATGTGGAGGACCATTCGCGCCGCCTCGGCCCAGGCGCCGTTCGAAGGCGACGTCCCGCTACAGGCCGCGACGGCGGCGGGGAGGGCCTGAGCCGTGGCGGAACTGTTTCATCGCAAGCTCGAACGTTCGGCGATCGGCTTCGTGCTCGCCATCATCGCGGCTGCCAGTGTCGGCGGCCTCGTCGAGATCGCTCCGCTTTTCACGATCGACGAGACGGTCGAGGAGGCGCCAGACATGCGGCTCTACACGCCGCTCGAACTGGCGGGGCGAAACATCTATGTGCGCGAAGGATGCTATGCCTGTCACAGCCAGATGATCCGGACGCTGCAGGACGAAGTTGAGCGCTATGGTCCCTATTCGCTCGCGGTCGAATCCAAATATGACCATCCGATGCTCTGGGGTTCGAAGCGCACCGGACCCGACCTCGCCCGCGTTGGCGGCAAATATTCCGATTTCTGGCACGTCGCCCATCTGACCAATCCGCGCGATGTGGTGCCCGATTCCAATATGCCGGCCTATCCCTGGCTGGCGCGGACGCCCTTGCGCCTCGCTGATCTGCCCTTGCACCTCAAGGCGCTGCGGGCCGCGGGGGTGCCCTACACCGATGCCATGATCGAGAATGCGAGCGTCGATGCCTTCGACCAGGCGACACCGGAAAGCTCGACCTCGTCCGGTATCACCGAGCGGTATGGCGAAGAAACGCAGGTTCGCGTGTTCGACGATGTGGCGACCGAGGTCACCGAGATGGACGCGCTCGTCGCCTATCTTCAGGTTCTCGGCCGGCTGACCGACGTGCCGTACAAGAATACGGCCGCGCCGCAGAAGCCGCCAGAGCCGGTGAAATGACATGAGGAGGCAGGCATGGACATAAGCCACGAGGCTCTTGTTGCATTCTCGAAAAGCTGGGGGCTGTTCTACCTCATCGGTCTGATGATCGGTGTCCTCATTTATACGTTCCGGCCGTCCAATCGTGGCAAGTTCAACCGAGCCAAACAAAGCGTTCTCGATCAGGACGACAAGCCATGGACGTAGAGCGCGATCCCGTCAGCGGTCATGAAACGACCGGCCATGTCTGGAATGGCATCAAGGAGCTCGATACGCCGGTCCCCAAGGGTGTGCTGATTTTTCTGATCGTCACCCATCTCTTCGCTTTCGCCTGGTGGATTCTCATGCCGACTTGGCCCTTGGGCGACACCTACACCAAGGGAATTCTCAACATCGACCAGCGCACCTCGGTCGAAAAGCACCTGGTCGATTCGCAGGCGGGACGGGCCGACTGGATAAAGCGGATCGAAAGCGAGAACCTCGAGCAGATCGCGGCCGACCCCCGGCTCATGACCATCGTGCGTAGCACCGGCCACCGGTTGTTCGGCGACAACTGCGCCGCCTGCCACGGCATTAATGCCAAGGGGGGTTATGGTTATCCCGATCTGACCGATGACGACTGGATCTGGGGCGGCGACCTTGAGACGATCGCGCAGACCATGCGCGTTGGGGTCAATGTGGAGCATCCGCAGGGGCGCGTCTCGCAGATGCCCTCGTTCGGACGCGACGGGATACTCGATGCCGATCAGGTCAGTCTGGCGGCCAACTATGTCTACGCCTTGTCGCATCCCAAGTTCGTGACGAATGCCAATCGGACGTCGATTGTATCGGGGCGCGAGGTCTTCATGGCCAATTGCGCGATTTGCCATGGCGAGGATGCGCGCGGGAAGCGCGATGTCGGCGCTCCCAATCTGACGGACGCGCGTTGGATCTATGGAGGAGACATCGATCAGATCGTGGAGACCGTCCATGGCGGACGCCAGGGGCATATGCCGACATGGGACGAGCGGCTTACGGACTCGGATATCAAGATATTGGCGCTCTATGTTCATTCGCTGAGCGCGCCTCAGCGATGACGGCCATGCGATCCCGATCCCGGTGGCTGGTCTGGACGCTGGTGGCAGCAGGCCTTTTGCTGTTCGTTCTTGCGAACGCGCATTTTTTCTACGTCGCCTTTCGCTCGCAGCCCGAATGCGTGGGACATTTGAAGGAACGCGCGAACGGGAGCGGGCAGTATCGCGCGGCGAAATCGGCATGCTGAAAGGTAGCGGGACATGAGCGATAAAAGCCCCTCTTATGGCTTGCTGAGCCAGACCTCGGGCATCGAGGAGACGAAGAGCGCGCGGTTTCAGCGCCATCTTCCCGCTTCCATCGGCTTCCAATGGCTCAAGGCCGGATGGCAGGATCTTTTCCATCGGCCGATGCCGAGCCTGGCCTACGGTCTGGGCATTTTCCTTCTGTCTCTCGCTGCTGTCGCGATGCTCGCGCTGTATGGCCGCGACTATATTCTTTTTCCCGCGCTCGCCGGCTTCATGATCATTGCCCCGCTGCTGGCCATCGGACTCTATGAGAAAAGCCGCAACCGAGAAGCGGGACGCGATACGTCGCTGCGCGAAATGCTCCTGGTGAAACCGGCGGCGGGCCCGCAGGTGCTTTTCACCGGGGTCCTGCTCAGCCTGCTGATGCTACTGTGGATGCGATCCGCGGTGCTCATCTATGCGTTGTTCTTCGGCGTGCGCCCCTTTCCCGGCCTGCCTCACATAACCGCCTTCCTGCTGACCGAGCCGGTGGGATGGATTATTCTCGGCGTCGGCACGGCGGTGGGCGGCCTGTTCGCCTCATTCGCTTTTGCGATCAGTGTTTTTGCCATTCCGATGCTCCTCGATCGCAAGGTCGATGCGCTCACGGCGATGGGAACAAGCACGGCGCTCGTCTGGAACAACCTTGCGCCGATGATCGTCTGGGGCGCCATCGTCCTTGCGCTTTTCATACTCTGCGCGGCTACGGGCTTGATCGGCCTCATCGTCATCTTCCCGTGGCTTGGACATGCCACATGGCATGCCTATCGCGCGGTCTCAGACACGCAGGCCTAGACATGGCCAGCCATGCCATGCCTGCCGTCCAGGCGCCGACATCATTGACCGGGCAATCGGTCGATGAACTCATCTTCGCCAGCCAATCGCTGGATGACGGAACGATGAGGACGCAACTGTCGGTCCCGACCGCGCATTGCGGCGGATGCATGGCGAAGATCGAGCGCATCCTTGGTAACCTCGAGGGCGTCGTAGCGGCTCGGGTCAATCTATCGACGCGGCGTGTGACCGTCACATGGCGGCAAGCGCAAACCGCGAGTGCACCGCCTTTGCTGGCAACGCTGAACGAGGCGGGCTTCGAGGCAAATCTTCTCAGCCAACCGGACGAACGCGCCGATCCCGAAAAGCGCCGGCTGATCGTCGCGACAGCGGTCGCCGGCTTCGCGGCGATGAACATCATGCTGCTTTCGGTGTCGGTCTGGTCAGGCGCCGACCCCGCTACGCGGCAGCTGTTCCATCTCATCTCGGCGCTGCTCGCGCTTCCCGCGGTATTCTTTTCGGGGCGCATCTTCTTCTTGTCGGCATGGTCGGCATTGCGCGCGGGACGCACCAATATGGATGTGCCCATCTCGATCGGCATCGTCCTGACACTGGGTCTCAGCATCTACGACACGCTGCATTTCGGACGCCATGCCTATTTCGACGCGGTCGTGACGCTGATCTTTTTCCTGCTTGTCGGACGAACGCTCGACCATGCCATGCGTGACAAGGCCCGTTCGGCCGTGCTCGGGCTGACGCGAATGACGCCTGCGGGCGCGAATGTAATCGGCACGGATGGATCGCGCGCTTTTAGACCGCTCGAGGATGTCTCGGTGGGTGATGTCATCCTCGTCGCGCCAGGCGAGCGTGTTCCGCTGGATGGTCTTGTCCTTGCGGGCGAGGGCGATCTCGACACTGCCGCGGTCACGGGCGAGGCGATGCCGGTGCCGGTACGACCGGGAAGCACGCTCGTTTCGGGCATGCTGAATCTCAATGGTTCGCTCAAGGTGCGTGTGACCAACAGCCACGCGCGGTCCTTTCTATCCGAAATGGTGCGAATGATGGAAGCGGCCGAGCAGGGCAGAGCACGCTATCGCCGTCTCGCCGACCGTGTTGCGGCCTATTACTCGCCGATCATCCATTCGCTGGCCTTGGCCGTGTTTGCCGGGTGGTTCCTTGACACAGGCGATTGGCATCGGGCGCTGACCATTGCCATTTCGGTGCTCATTGTGACCTGTCCCTGCGCGCTTGGTCTCGCCATACCCATGGTTCAGGTCGCCGCGGCGAAGCGCTTGTTCGAGCACGGCATCGCGCTCAAGGATGGAAGCGCGCTCGAGCGGCTTGCACAGGTCGATACCGTGATTTTCGACAAGACCGGCACGCTCACTCATGGCGATTTGCGAGTGAGCAAGATCGCCATCGATGAACCCTATCGCGCAATCGTGATGGCGCTGGCGTCGCGTTCCAACCATCCCGTCGCACGCGCGATTGCCGCCAACGGCGGCGCCTTGTCCGGCCTCGATCTGGACAGTTTTTCCGAGCTGCCGGGCCGGGGTTTGGAGGGCCAGCGGAACGGCCATCTGTTTCGCCTGGGGCGTGCCGATTGGGCTTTGAATCCAGGCACGGGCGAGAGTGGCGGTTTCCAGACCGTGTTCTCGGTCGATGGTGAGCTTGCCGGCCATTTTGCCTTCTTGGACGTTGAAAAGACGAGTGCGCGGGAAGCGGTGGCCAAGCTTGACGCGCTTGGGCTGCCTATCGAACTGCTTTCGGGCGATCACATTGCTTCTGTGTCGGGGTTCGCGAACGCGATCGGTATCGCCCACTGGCGTGCCGGATTGCTGCCGCAGCATAAGGTGGAGCGGCTTCAGGCGCTGGCGGACAGTCAGCGCCTGACCTTGATGGTGGGTGATGGGCTGAACGATGGACCGGCACTGGCGGCGGCGCACGTTTCGATGGCTCCTTCCAATGCCGCCGACATCGGTCGGGCGGCCGCGGATATTGTTTATCTCGGCCAGGATCTCGATGCGGTTCCGCGCGCTGTGCAGATCGCGCGCGCGGCCCGGCAACGTGTCCGCCAGAACCTGGCGCTTTCCGTCGGTTATAACCTTTTGGTGATTCCTGTGGCCATGGCGGGCTATGTCACCCCACTGCTTGCTGCCGTCGCCATGTCGCTTTCGTCGATTTCGGTCGTTGCGAACTCTCTGCGAATTCCCGCAGCACGCGGATCACGGCTTAGCAGGCGAGCGCCGGCACCGACCCTCGTTCCCCTGGCCGCTACCCGATGAGCGGGATCCTGTGGCTGGTGCCGGTCGCGCTGCTGATGGGCCTTGCTGGGCTGGGCGCCTTTCTTTGGTCGATGCGCACCGGGCAGTATGATGATCTGGATGGAGCGGCCGAGCGAGTCGTGACCGACGCCAAGTCAGACCAGCCTCTTGTCGAACCTGATGATTGGCGACCCGAAACCGAGGGCGAGGCAAATCGTTTGCGATAAGGATGGTGGTGTGGACACCATTGGGCAAAGGACGAAGTGATGATGCAGGCACCGAGTTGGAATTGGGTGGGCGTCCTTGCCTTCATCTGCGGGGCGGCGGTCATCATTCCCAGCCTTGTCGCGCTTGCACTCAGTCTTGCCGCTGTTGCCCGAAACCTCCTGTGAGGCTGGCATCGGTCTGACGGAGGGATAGTGGTCTACCTTGGAAAAACTGGTCCAATTCTGAAGAGAGCCCATTTGGGCATGAGAATTGGAGAAATGTATGGGACGTCAGAGGTTTACGCCGGAGCAGATCATAGCGAAGCTGCGTGAAGTAGAGGTGATTGTGGGGCGAGGCGGCACAGCGGTGGAGGCTTGCCGCCAGATCGGGATCGCGGAGCAGACGCTATATCGGTGGCGCAAGGAATATGGCGGGCTGAAGGTCGACCAGGCGCGGCGAATGAAGGATCTGGAGCGCCAGAATGCGCGGCTGAAGAAGCTGGTGGCCGACCTCGCGCTCGACAAGGCGATCCTGCAAGAGGCGTCGAAGCTGACTTTTTGAGTCCCTCCCGTCGCCGTGAGGCGATCGAGCAGATCCGTCGCGCGTTGCCGGTATCGGAGCGACGGACCTGCCGTGTTCTGGGCCAGCATCGTTCGACACAGCGCCATCCACCGAAGGATGATGCCGACGAGCGGCGGCTAACAGCCGACATCATCGCGCTGGCCAAGGACTATGGCCGGTATGGCTATCGCCGCATCCATGTCTTGCTGGGCCAGGCGGGCTGGCAGGTCAGCCTGTCAGTGGTTGAGCGTATCTGGCGGCGGGAGGGTCTTAAAGTGCCGAAGCGGCAACCGAAACGGCGGCGGCTCTGGCTCGGCGACGGATCGTGCATCCGGCTGCGCCCGGAGCATCGCGGCATGTGTGGTCCTACGACTTCGTCGAGGATCAGACGCACAACGGTCGCAAGTTCCGAATGCTCAACATTATCGACGAGTTCAGCCGGGAATGCCTGGCGATGGTGCCGCTGCGGCGCTTCCGGTCGAACGACGTGATTGACGTGCTGACCGATCTGTTCATCGAGCATGGGCCGCCCGAGCATATCAGATCCGATAACGGCCCCGAGTTCGTCGCTAATGCGGTGCGCGAGTGACTCGGCAGGCTTGGCGTCATTACCCTCTATATCGAGCCCGGCAGCCCATGGGAGAACGGCTATATCGAAAGCTTCAATGCCCGTCTGCGAGATGAACTGCTCAACGGCGAAATCTTCTACAGCCTTGAGGAGGTGCGGATCGTCACCGGCTGGTGGCGCGATCATTACAACCGAGCACGGCCCCACAGCAGTCTCGGATATCGACCACCGGCCCCGGAGACGATCAAGATGCCAGCCTGGCCGCTCGGCTCCGCTACGCTCCGCCTCCCGCCCAGGCTGGTATCAGAGGCGCAGATCAACTAACTACACAACCGGACCAGTCATTGCGGGCAGTCCATGTCCTGAGCTCGGCCCATCGCGATGTTGCGACATGGCTCTGCCGTTGCCTGGCGCCGAGGGAAAGCGCCCTCCGCCTGACTGATCCCCTAAGCCCGGACGGTTGCCGTGGGGCAACCCCCGCGGTGCCGGACCGGGTTGTCGCTCGCGCGCCTGCCCGCACCACTCCGGCCCTTGTGGGTCGGGTCGCCGCTTGCGCGTCGATGCCCTCGTCTCCCGCCGGTCTTGGCCGGGTCTCGTCGGAGGGACGGTCCCTCGGACGGAAGCAACGGAGATTTGATCATGCAGAACATCGTCATTCTTGCCGGCAATATCGGCATGGATCCGGAGAGCCGCACCACCCAGGGCGGGACCCGCATCACCCACTTCACCCTGGCGACCTCGCGTCCCCGCTATTCGGAAGGCAAGGTCGTTCGCGATGAGAAAGGCTACCGCGTCCAGGACACCGAATGGCATCGGATCACCGCGTTCAATGGCCTCGGCAAGACCGTGCAGGAGCATTGCACCAAGGGCATGAAGCTGCTGGTGCGCGGCCGCATCCATTACAGCGAATGGACCGATGGCGACGGCGTCGAGCGCTACGGCACCGAGATCATCGCCGAGACGATCGACTTCCTCAGCCGGGCGAAATCGAAGTCCGACGAGGCCGGCGACCCTGATCCTGAGCTCGACGACGACGTGCCCTTCTGACCCCCGGATCCCCGCGCGCTTGTGGCGCGCGGGGGCATCCAGCGGCGAGCCGGATTTGCCATAGCTCGCGAGGGATTTTGCAGGCGGGGGCGTCTGCACTATCCGCTTTCCGTCGCATGGGATCGAAGATCGCATGCCACACCGACCTCAACGAGGCCACGCTCAAAAATACGCCGCGCGGTCCGATATGGGTCCTCAAGGCGCGGGGCGGAAGCGAAAGCTGGTGGAACGCCTACACTGGCGAAAATGTCGATGAGATCAGTCTGGCAGACGCTCGGCGCTATGCTCTGATGTCCTACAAAGGATCCGGCAGGCTGCAGGCGGTCGACTATCAGGAAACGGCGCCCGAGGAAGCGCAGGTCGGCGGGCCGCTGTGGCGCGCCAGCTTCGCCGACAAGGAGCATAGTCGCCTCTATCTGGATCCGTTCACCGGAGAGGTGCTCAGTCGCCGTTCGGACCTGTGGGACTTCTATGATTTCTTTTACAAAATCCATATCATGAACCTTGGCGCCTCGCGCAGTTACAACCATCCACTGATCGTTGTCGCTGCATCGGCGACGTTGCTCATCGTGGTCACCGGGATCGTCATTCTGTTTTATCGCCTTGCGAAGGATCTCAAACGACTGCTGACGAAACGTCGCGCATCAAGGCCTGCGACCTGAGGTCATCGCGCTGCGACGGGCTCACTTGCCGATCCACTCCGGTTCGGCTGTGGCCGCGCAATTCTGATCGTCGCTCGGCCCGCCGTGCCCACGGGCAGCGCGAGCAGATGAGCCGCCGTATCTTCGCGGTCGGGTAATGTCGCGGGGTGCGATGGAGCTTGCTGTGTCCTGATCGGCGCGCGGGCGGGCAACGCGCGCCTCGCACGATCACACGCGCAGCAGTCGCCCCACCGCCCGCATGATCGTCGCCCTGCGCGCCGCATGCTCGGTAGCGTCGCGTGCGGCTCCGGTCATGCACCAGAGCTGGGTGAGGGCGGCGACAAGCCGGACGACGTCCATGGGCGTGAAGTCGGCGACGATCCGCCCCTCGGCCTGCGCCGCTGCGATCCCGTCCAGCTTCTCCCCGAGAAGGACCTCGCCGGCCGGGAGCATCAGAACATCCTGGCCACGCTCCAAATGATGCCAGGTCAGCAGCCTCCACAAGCGCGGGCGCTCGACCAGCAAGTCATAGGTGCGCCCCGCATAACCCTCAAGATCATTGGGATCGAAGCGATCGGCCTGCGCCGCGTCCATCACTTCCTGCGTCAGCGCGGCATCGAAGAGCGCCTCCTTGTCCCCGAAATAGGTGTAGAGCATCGGCTTGCTGATACCCGCCGCCTGCGCAATGCGATCGATCCGCGCGCCCGCCAGCCCATGGGACGCGAACTCCTCGGTCGCTGCAGCCAGGAGCGTCTCGCGGCTCTGTGCGGCATTCCGCCTGGTTCGTTCCTTCATCACACCTCCCGGCATTGACGCATTCCACATATGAAGTTACCTACCAGTTGGTAATATATGGAGCAGCATATGTCCAATCACTGGTTTCTCACGGGCGCGTCCAGCGGCATTGGCCGCCATCTGGCCGAACTGATCCTGGCCGCGGGCGACGACCTTACCGCGACGGCTCGCAGGCCCGAAAGCCTCGACGACCTTGCGGCGAAATATCCGAGCCAGCTGCGCGTCGAAGCGCTCGACGTCACGGTCAAGGACGATATTGCTGCGGTCGTGGCCCGGGCGCAGGCGCGTCGACCCGTCGATATTCTGGTCAACAACGCCGGCGGCGGCGTGATCGGCGCCACCGAAGAGATGTCGGACGCCGAGGTCGAAGGCCAGATCGCGCTCAATCTCATGGCGCCCATCCACATCACCCGCGCCTTTGTCCCCGCGATGCGCCTGCGCGGGAGCGGCCGGATCATCCAGATCTCCAGCGCCAGCGGTCAGGGCTCGCTTCCGACGAGCAGTCTCTATCATGCGGCCAAATGGGGCCTGGAGGGCTTCAGCGAATGCCTCCGCCAGGAGCTTGAACCCTTCAACCTGTTCGTGACGCTGATCGAGCCGGGTGGCGCGCGCACCAGCTTCAGCCACAACCTGCAATTCGCCAGCGAGATCGCCGCCTATCGCGATACGCCCGCCGGCGATATCCGCAAGATGTTCGAGACCGCCGGAAACGAGCTCTACACGCTCGACCCGCAAAAGATCGCGCAAGCGATCGTCGATGTCGCAACCAGCGACCATCCGCCGCTGCGCGTGACTCTGGGGGGTGACGCTTTCGGCGTTGTCCAGGCGGCGCTGCAATCGCGGCTCGCCTTTCTGCAGTCCCAGGAAGCGCTCGCGCGCTCGGTCGCTTCCGACAGTTGAGCTTTCCCGTCTTCCAGCTTTCGTCTCCGCGCGGTGCGATGCGCCTCACCGGGGCCCGGCAACCCCTGTCGTCAGCGCCGCTATCCGATACTTAGGTATAGCCATCCGACACGATTGCCGAAGCGCCAAACGGGCAATCGCTTGGTACCATCGCAAGAGAGGAAAACCTTCGCGGTCGCCAATCAAGGGTGCGCGGACCTTCGCAGTCTGCGTGCCCTTGATGTGGCAGCGCGCCGCCCAGCCACGCGCGTCATGAACGGGAGCGGCCTTCTGCGAAACCCAACGCTCCGCCGCATCTTCTATAAGCTCTCGCTCGAATTGCTGCGCGCCGCCTTCGTCTTCCTGCGACTGGGGTTAAAGGGCGAGGCGCGCCTGCTTGTGCACGCGTCTCAATGGGCGAGGCACACGGCTTCCGGTCGCCGCCGCAGGTGGCGGCACCGGAAAGTGCCATGAGCGTCGTCGCCGCCTTTCTTTATCACGAGGGCAAACGGCTGCGGCCGGTGACCCTGATCGATCCGGCGTGCGAGCATATCGCCAAGGATGACTTTGTGTGGATCGGCCTCTCCCAGCCCAGCGAAACAGAACTTGCCGACATCGCCGGAAATTACGGCCTTCACCCGCTTGCCGTGGAAGATGCCGGCAACGGCCACCAGATTTCCAAGCTCGACGTCTACGGTGACCAGTTGTTCATCGTCGCCAGGACGGCACATCTTGAAGGCGATCATATCGCCTACGGCTCCACCGCGATTTTCCTGGGCAAGAATTTCCTCATCACCGTTCGGCAGGGTTCGGCACGCTCGCACAGCGAGCTTCGCGCGCATCTCGAAATCACGCCGGACCTGCTGCGCGAGGGCCCGGACTATGTGCTCCATGCCATTCTGGACTTCATCGTCGATGGCTATTTCCCGATCGTCGAGGCGATCGAGGAGGACGTCCTCAAGATGGAGCAGCGCATGCTTGCAGCCTTTCTCACCCGCGAGGAGGTGACCCGGATTTTCACGCTGCGGCGTGAGCTCGTCCGCTTCCAACGCGTGCTCGGACCCATGCTCGAGGTCGGTCGCAAGCTGGTGAACCTGCAGCTTCCGCGGCTTGATGAGGCCTCCAAACCCTATTTCCGTGATTTGCTCGATCACATGCTCCGGGTTGAGAGCGCCATCACCGGCATCCGCGACATCCTGATCTCGGTGTTCGAGGCGAGTCACCTGCTCGAACAGCAGCGCCAGGGTGCGATCACGCGTCAGCTCGCCGCCTGGGCCGCGATCCTCGCGGTGCCTACCGCGATTGCCGGGATCTACGGGATGAACTTCGAGAATATGCCCGAACTGAAGACGCAGTGGGGATATTTCGTCATCCTCGGCGTCATCGCTGCGGTCTGCATCGGACTCTACATCCGGTTCAAACGCAACCACTGGCTTTGACGTCGCTGACCGCTGTCCACATCGCGCAGGGCTGAGGCCGCCGGGGGCAGGTTGCCACAGTTCAATGCTTTCGAAGCGTCTCGGCGCGGTGCCGGTCCAACGCATCGAGCAAAGCCCTGCCGATCAACGGCTTTGCGAGAACGTGATCGAAGCCCGCCTCGGCGGCCCGCGAGGCCAGCAGCGTGTCGTGAAAGCCTGAGATCATGATGGCCCGTCCCGACCATCCGATCTCGCGAAGGTGACGCAGCATCGCGAATCCGTCGATGTCGGGCATGCGATAGTCGAGGATGACGCAGTCCGCCTCCTTCGCGCGGGGGTCGGCCAACAGCGCGCGGCCGGTCGTATATCCCCACACGGCATAGCCGCGCGATCTCAGCAGCAGCTGGAGGCCACGCCGCACGCCGGGATCGTCGTCGGAGACGAGGATGGTGTATCTGCCATCATGCTGGGTGGAACGGACCGATGGCATTGCGAGAAGCGGACACCCGTGTGACGATTGCACCATCGATCGCATATCGCGCCTCGTCCCGTCGCTACGTAGAGGTCGCAGTCACTTCGGCTTGCGGCCCATGCCCGCGGCAAAGGCGATCCGCAGGGCTTCGGACAGATTGCGGACCTCGAGCTTGGCCATCAGGCTCGCGCGATGGACCTCGACCGTTCGCGATGAACAGCCCAGGTCATAGGCGATCGTCTTGTTGGGCAGGCCGTTGGCCAGCCTTTCGAGCACTTCCCGCTCCCGGGGCGTCAGTGCAGCGACCCGCACCCCTGCTTCGGACGTTTCCAGGGTACGAAGGTCGACATCGTCGAGACGCGCGAACGCGCGGCTGACGGCGCCGAGCAGGGCGGCTTTCTCGAAGGGTTTCTCGAGAAAGTCGACCGCGCCGCCTTTCATGGCCTGCACCGCAACCGACACGTCGCCATGGCCGGTCAGGACGATGACCGGCATGTTGACCCCGCGTGCTGCCATGGCGGCCTGAACCTCGAGACCGTCCATCTCGGGCATGCGCACGTCGAGGATGACGCAGCCGACGGCCGCCGACTTCGCCTCCTTGAGAAACTCCACGCCCGAGGCATAGGTCACGACGTCGTAGCCCGCGGTCTTGAGCGCAAAGCTCGCCGCCTTGCGGATGCTCTCCTCGTCGTCGACCAGATGGATGACGCGTCTATCCCCCATGTTCCTCCTCCGCCCGCGCATGGATCAAGGTAAAATGAAAGCGCGCGCCGCCGCGGTCGGGGCGCTCCATCCAGATACGGCCCCCATGCGCTTCGATGATGGTCCGGCAGATCGAAAGGCCGAGGCCCATGCCGTCGGCCTTTGTCGACTTGAACGCCGTGAAGAGCTGCTCCCGGACCTCGTCGGCGATGCCGGGGCCGGTATCCGCCACGGTCACCTCGATCAGCCCGTCAGGGCGCAACCTGGTCGCCACCTTGAGGTCGCGAACCGGACACTCCGCCATCGCCTCGATGGCATTGCGCATCAGGTTGACCAGCACCTGCTGGATCTGCACCCTGTCGACGAGGACCGGCGTCGCGGCGTGCTCGACCGCAAAGAAGCTGCGGATGCCGCGCTCGCGTGCGCCGACCAGCGCGAGCTGGCTCGCCTCGGCGATGACCTGCGGCAGCTCGTGGAGGCTCTTGTCGACCTCGCCGCGGGCGACGAAATCGCGAAGGCGCCGGACGATATGGCCGGCCCGCAGCGTTTCCTGGGCGGCATCATCCATCACCGACCGCAGCGACACGAAGGGTTCGTCGTCCCGCTCGTCGAGCATGTCGCGGATCGTCTCGAGATAGAGCGCGACCGCGGCAAGCGGCTGGTTGAGTTCGTGGGCAAGAGTCGAAGCCATCGTGCCCATCGCGCTCAGCCGGGAGACATGGACCAGCTCTGCCTGCAGTTCCTTGAGCCTGAGCTCATCCTGCTCCTTGGCGGTGAGATCCCGGATGAAGCCCGTGAACAACCGCTGCCCGTCTTCACCGGCCTCGCCGACCGACAGCTGCATCGGGAAGGTCGAGCCGTCGCGGCGCTGGCCGACCACGACGCGGCCGAGGCCGATGATCCGGCGCTCGCCGGTCTGGAGATAATGCGCGAGATATTCGTCATGCCGGTCGCGATCGGGCTGGGGCATAAGGCAGGAGACGTTGCGGCCGACGAGCTCGGCTTCGCTGTAGCCGAAAAGGCGTTGTGCCGCTGCGCTGAAGGATGTGATGGCGCCGGTCTCGTCGATGATGATCATCGCATCCGGCACCGTCGCCAGGATCGACTGGAGATGCTGCTCGCGGGTCTCGATCGACGCCCGGACCGCCGCCTCGTCGGTGACATCGCGACTGATGCAGGCAAAGCCTCGATGTGCGTCGCCTTCGAACAGGGCGCTGATCGTCAGGCGCGCGAGATACTCCGCTCCATTCTCGCAGACCCGCCACGCTTCGCGCTCCAGCGTGCCCTCGTGAAGGGCGGCCGCCAGGTCTGCGCACGGCCGGCCGGCCGTAATCTCGTCGGGCGGGTAGAACAGGTCGTGGGGCTGTCCCAGGACGCGGTCGAGCGGCCAGCATTCGGCACGCTCGCCTTCTTCATTATAGCTCAGCACGATCCCGGCAGGATCGAGCAGCGTCAGGACATGGCCGCCAGCCTGTCGCAGGAACAACGGCGCAAGCCGCACCACCTCCCTGGCAATCTCGTCCGGCCCGCGCCTCGTGTCGACCATCGTCCCGGCTCACATGCCTGGCCGGGCGCACGTATCCGGGCGTAGCCCGACCGTGCCACTCAGCGCCGCGCGAGTATGGCCTTCATCTCGTCGATTTCCTGCCGCTGCGAGCGCTTGATCGCTTCGCAAAGCCGGATGACTTCCGGATCGCTGAGCTTTGCTTCCTGGCACATCAGGATCGCCCCGGAATGATGCGGGATCATCGAGCGCAGAAAGGCCGTGTCGCCGATCGTGGTCTGGGTGCGGATGAGTGCAAAGCTGCCGAAGAAGGCGACCAGCGACGCGGCGATCAGCGCGATGTTGGCGGCCTTCGACACGAACATGTGTCGCATGGCGAGGATCATCAGCACCACCATCGGTGCGACCATCATCAGCGTCATGTAGAGCATGTTGAGGTTGTTGTAGAAGCTGTCGAGCCCGTCGATCATGACGAACATCACCAGATACATGATGACGCCGCTGATGACGGTCTGAACGGCAAGGCTCCAATAGGCACCCATCTTCCGGGTGTTCATGTGGGACGAATGGTCCATGGCGTATCTCCTTCGCTCGGCGCCGGCCGACCTGGGTATGAGTGTAACGCCCCGCTCTCTTGTTCGCCCCCGCCATCAGCTGTCCCGATCCTAGAACCAGAAGCGGATGCCGGCGACGAAGCTGGTGGCATGGACGTCCTCGCCCGCAAGCCTCGACAGCCGCGCCGTGTCTCCGGCTTTGCGCAGATAGGAAACGCCGATGTAAGGTGCGAACTGGCGGCTGAATTCGTAGCGCAGGCGCGCGCCGAGCTCTATGTTGACCAGCCCCGAACCGATGTCGTTCTCCGGAATATCCTGCGCGGCGAAATTGACCTCGGCGCGCGGCTGCAAGATCAGGCGCTGGGTGATGCGCTGGTCGTAATAGCCCTCGACCCGGCCCAGAAGGTCGCCCTTGGTCGAGAGGAACAGCGCGCCTTCGACCTCGAACATGCCGGGAGCCAGACCCTCGACGCCAACGGTCGCATAGGTGCGGTTGGGCCCGCGGCCGAAGTCCTGGCGGACGCCGGCCTGAAGGTTGAAATAGGGGTCGATGGCGCGGCTATAGAGGGCCTGGACGTCTGCGCTGTCGATCCCGCGGCCAAACTCGCCTTCCCCCTCGCTCTTGAGCCAGAGGCGGTTGATGTCGCCGCCGTAAAAGCCTTCGCCATCCCAGCGATAGCCATCGCGGCCGCTATGCGCCTGATACTCGAACAGGTTGAGCAGCACCTGCCCGAAATTGTTGCCGCCGCTGTCCTTCATCATGATGTCGCGCGAGCGCGCCATCTCGCCGCCGGGAAAATCCCGATCGGCGAAGTGGTCGCTGGGGGGGGGCGGCGGGGGCGCATTGCCGGCCGGAAGCGCCGTGCCGGTCATTTGCATGCCGGGCATGGCGGAGGTTCCGGGCATGGCGGTCTGGCCATGCTGCGAATGGTCCATCCCGGGCATGTCCGGCATCGCGCCGTCCTGATGCCGGGAGTGGTCCATGCCCGGCATCTCCGCCATCGCGGGAGCAGCGGGTTGCGGTTGACCGGCGGCATCTGCCTGTGGCGCAGGACTGGCCTGGTCCTGCGAATGGTCCATTGCCGGCATGGTGCCCGGCGCTGGTTTCTGAGCGCGCGGCCTGATAGCGGGCTTGGGGCGCGGCGCGGCGGCCTTGTCCTTCTTTTTCTCCTGCGCCGGCCGCGCCCCGCCCGGCGGCGCCATGCCGGGCATGTCGTGCATCGAATGATCCTGGGCAAAGGCGGGCGCGGCGGAGAGAAGGGCGATCGCGCTCACCAGCGGCGTGAGGATGCGGGTCATTGCGCGTCTCCCTTCGGACGGACGCTCACGACCCGCATCATCCCTGCATGCATGTGGTAGAGGAGATGACAGTGGAAGGCCCAGTCGCCGACCGCGTCGGCGGTGAAGTCCCAGGTCACCTTGCCGCCGGGCTGGACGATCACCGTATGCTTGCGCGGCGCATGATCGCCATGCCCCGTCACCAGCTCGAAAAAATGCCCGTGAATATGGATCGGATGCCCCATCATCGTGTCGTTGATGAGATTGACGCGCACCCGCTCGCCTTCGATGAAGGGGATCGGCTCGTGATGGTCCGACATTTTTTCGCCGTCGAACGACCACATGAACCGCTCCATGTTGCCGGTGAGGTGAATGTCGATGCTGCGGCTCGGCGCGCGCACGTCCGGATTGCGATCGAGCGCCATCAGGTCCCTGTAGACAAGCACCTTGTGGCCGACGTCGGCGAGGCCCTGGCCGGGCTCGCCGGTGCGGTCTACGGGCATCGGCGAGATGGTCTGGACGCTCGGGTCGCGCTTCACCTGCGGCGCGTTCGAGAAGTCGCGCATCTTCATCGAGCCCATCGCGTGCCCGCCATGATCCATGCCCGCCATCTGGCCATCGGCGCCCATCGCGCCGTGGTCCATGCCGGCCATCGATCCATGATCCATCCCCGAATGATCCATGCCTGCCATGGCGCTATTGTCCATGGTCGCCATCGCTGCCGCCGCGCCGGTCGCGAGGCGCGCGGACGCGTTCTTCTCGGCCGTCGGATCGACGCCCCGCATAGCGCCGCCCGACATGTCCATGCCTTCCATGCCCGGCATCGAGGACATGTCCATGCCCATGTCCTTCATGTCGGCGAGCGGCCGTTTGCGTAAGGGGGGAACCTCGCCGGCCATGCCGGCCCTCGGCGCGAGCGTGGCACGCGCCATGCCCGAGCGGTCGATCGCCTCGCCGACAAGGGTGTAGGCCTTGTCATCGCCTGGGCTGACAACGACGTCGTAGGTCTCGGCAACACCAATCTGGAACTCGTCGACGGTGACCGGCACCACATTCTGCCCGTCGGCCTGGACGATGGTCAGCGGCAGGCCGGGGATGCGGACGTTGAAGGTGGTCATCGCCGACGCATTGATGACCCGCAGCCGCACCCGTTCGCCCGGGGTGAAGAGCGCGGTCCAGTTGTCCATCGGACCATGGCCGTTGACGAGATAGGTGTAGGTGGATCCGGTCACATCGGAGATGTCGGCCGGGTCCATCCGCATCTGGCCCCAGTCGAGCCGGTCCTTGAGCGGCTGATCCTTGCCCGACAGGAGCCCGGCCAGGGTCTGGCGCTGGAAATTGAAATGGCCGGGGTTGACCTTGAGGCGCCGGAAGATCGCCTGCGGCGAGAGCGCGCTGTGATCGGCGAGCACGATGACATGCTCGCGGTCATAGGCGACCGGATCGGCACCGGCGGGATCGATGATGATCGGGCCGTAATGGCCTTCCTGTTCCTGCAGGCCTGAATGGCTGTGGTACCAGTAGGTGCCGCTTTGCACGACGGAGAACTGGTAGAGGTAGTTCGAGCCCGGCTTGATGCCCGGAAAAGACACGCCCGGCACACCGTCCATATTGGCCGGCAGGATCAGCCCGTGCCAGTGGATCGAGCTGTCCTCCTCCAGCTGATTGATGACGTTGAGCCGCACGCGCTGGCCCTCGCGCAGCCGGATCAGCGGGGCGGGGACCGTGCCGTTGAGGCCGATTGCCCGGAACTTGCGCCCGTCGATGGTCATCGACTGCCGGGCGATGGTGAGCGTGATGTCTTCGCCCGACACGGTCGGCAGCGTCGGTCGCATCCCCGGCGAGATCGTCTGCGCCCAGGCCGGCAGCCAGGCTGACAAGGCGGCGCCGCCGCCGGCGAGGGCCGCGCCGCAGAGGAACTGGCGGCGGTCGAGAGCAGAAATCATTCGGTTGTCTCAGCTTTAAGAAAGAGGGCGGACCTATTGGAAATACGCAGCGTGGCCTCATCCCCCTCAAACTTTCTTCAACATTTCCGCGAGGCGTGCGCGGGCGCGGTAGAGGCGGGTCTCGACTGCCTTCTGGCTGATGCCGAGAATCTCGGCGGTTTCGGCTTCCGATTTCTCATCGATCGTCCGCAAGACGAGCGTGTCCTTGAGCGATGCGGGCAGGGCGGCGATCGCTTTCATGGCCTCTGCCAGCTGCTGCTCGGCGCCGATCGCCTGGTCGGGTAGTGGCGCCTCGTCGACGACATGTTCGGCTTCCCCCAGCGCCAGCGCGTGGGAGAAGAAGTTGCGGACCGCGCGGCGGCGGCGCCAGTCATGGCATTTGTTGATGACGATCCGCGACATCCAGACCGGAAAAGGTCGCGCAGCGTCATAGCGGTTGAGTGCGGCGAAGGCGGCGACGAAGCTCGCCTGGGTCACGTCGAGCGCTTCGTCGCGGTTCCCGACATGGCTGCGCACGAGGCGGTGCACCCAGCCCTGATGCCGGCGGACCAGCTCGCCATAGGCCGCTTGCCGGCCTCCAAGCGCCAGAGCCGCGAGCTCCCCGTCCGAGCAGTCGGGGAGGCACGCGGTCATTTGGACTTGGCCGTCAGCGCTTTCACCACGGCGTCGTCGAACTTGTCCGTCTGATCCGGGCGCAGCACGGCCCGCATCGCGAAGATATGCTCGAGTGTTTCCTTCTGCAGCGCGCCCATCGCCTGGTGCGAGCGATCCACCGCCCCTGCAACCCGAGGACCATAGCCATGCTCCGCCTCGATCGCCTCGGCGAGCCGCGCGTTATCGGCGCGCAGTTCGGCCTCCAGTGCCTGACGCCGGATCGCATAGTTCTTCTCGATCGTCTCGAGACGGCTATGTTGCGCGGTGTCCAGCTTCAGATCGCGATGGAGCAGGTCGTGCAACTCATTTTCGACCGGGCGCACCGGAACCACATAGACGCGGCCGATGACCACACCGGCGATCGCCGCGGCAAAGGTCAGCAGGACGAGGAGCAGGAGCCGGCGGTCGCGCATCATTGTGAACTCAGCAGCGTCGAAGGAGCGAGCGCGAGCCGCGCGTCAAAGGGCGATATCGGCCCGGCTTCGGTCGACCGCACAGGCACGGCCGAGCCGGCAATTCCCAGGAACAAGGCTGCTGCCGCGGCGATACCGAATGTCGTGGCGCTCAGGCGGGGCATGGCCTGGAGCCGGGCGATCTCGGCCATGACGCGGCTGTCCAGCCCGGCAAGCCGGGGATCGAGCGGCGCTTCCCGCAACCGGCTGAGCATGTCGTCGAGGTGGTCCATGATGTTTCTCCGTCTTCACTTCTCAATACGCAGGATGGTCCGGCAACCCTTGTCCGGGAACAAAAAGAAAATTGCGAGGGGTGCAGGTCGCGGCTGCGTATTCTCTCATGTCACTGACAGGAGAATGTCCAAATGCGCTTCTTTTCGCCGCTCGCAGCCATCGCCGCCGTCGGCCTGAGTGTTTCGGCTCCGGCCTACGCCCATCCCAAGCTCGTGTCCTCGACGCCCGCCGCCAACGCCAGCGTCCCGGCGCCGTCGCGTATAACGCTCACCTTCAGTGAAGGTCTGATGCCGAAGCTGTCGGGCGCCGAGATCGTGATGACCGGCATGCCCGGCATGCCCAACCACCGCATGGCGGTAACCGGCTTCAAGACGTCCGTCGAAGGCGACAAGACGCTCGTGCTGACGCTCGCCAAGCCGCTCATGGCGGGCAGCTATCAGGTCGCCTGGCACGTCGTCTCGACCGACACGCACCGCATCCAGGGCAATCTCGCCTTTACCGTCAAGTGACGCCATGAACGACGTGGCACTCGTCGCCGTCCGCTGGGCGCTCTACGTCGATCTCGGCCTGTTGTTCGGCCTGCCGCTGTTCGCGCTCTATGCGCCCGGCGGCGGCCGGATGGTACAGCGGCATCTGCCGATGGTAGCAATGGTGGCCGGTCTCGCCTGTCTCGCCCTCCTGCTGTCGGCGCTGGGGTTCGCGTTGCAGGCAGCGGCCATGACCGGGCTGCCGCTCACCCAGCCTGATCTTTCCATGGTCGCAGAGCTGTTCAACGGCACGTCCATGGGAACGGCGCTGAAGGCGCGCCTCGTCGCGCTCCTCGTTCTTCTGCTCTCCATCCCCTTCTATCGCCGGCAATCCCGTCCTGCCTTCATCGCCTCCACTCTGGCAGGCGCGGTCGCACTCGCGACCCTCGCCTGGAGTGGGCATGGCGCGGCTGGCGAAGGCGAGGCGGGCTGGCTGCAACTGGGGGCCGATCTCATCCATCTGCTCGCCGCCGGCGCCTGGGTCGGCGCGCTTGCCGCATTCCTCGCGCTGGTACTTCCCAGGCTCGCAACCGACGATCTCGCCGCTCAAGACATGGACCGGGTCACGCTCGCCGAGGAAGCGTTGCGGGGCTTCTCCCTCGTCGGCACGATCATCGTCGCCCTGCTGATCCTGACCGGGACGGTGAACGGCTGGTTCCTCGTCGGTCCGGGCAACATCGCCTCGCTCGGGCAGTCGACCTACGGCCTGCTGCTCATCGCCAAGCTGCTGCTGTTCGCCGGCATGCTGGGCCTGGCCGCGCTCAACCGTTATCGCCTGACCCCGGCACTTGCGCAGGCGATCGAGGAAGAGGACGCGCCACGGGCGCAGGCGCTGCTGCGCGCGAGCCTCGTCGTCGAAGGCGGTCTTGCGATCGTCATTCTCGGGCTCGTCGCCTGGCTGGGGACACTATCGCCGCCCATGTCGATGTAGCTTATCGTTTCGGACGCCTCGCGTTGGGAGAAGCCAATGCAATCCTACACCCCGCCGCTCGGGACCGGATCGACGAAAGACTATGATCGCGCGATCCGCCTGTGGACGCGGGAGAAGCGGTGGCGTGCCGCCATGCTCGCCGCCCTGGCGCCCAAAGCCGGTGAGACGGTCGTCGACGTCGGCTGTGGCACCGGCAGCTTCGCGCTGATGCTCAAGCAAGCCGAGCCCAGGACGCAGGTGATCGGTCTCGATCCCGATGCCGAGGCGCTCGACATCGCGCGGCACAAGGCCGCTGTGCGGCGGGCCGATATCGACTGGCGTCAGGGATTTGCCAGGGACGTGGCCCCGGGTACCGCCGACGCTGTCGTGTCGAGTCTCGTGCTGCATCAGATGCCGGTCAGGGAGAAGGCGGCAACCCTGCGCGCCATGTTCGCCATGCTGCGCCCGGGTGGGCGCCTGGTGATCGCCGATTATGGCCGCCAGCAGGGTTTCATGCGGCTTGCCTTCCGCCTGACCGTGCAGCGGCTCGATGGCATCGATGATACCCGGCCCAATGCCGACGGCGTGCTCCCCGGCCTGATCGCGGCGGCCGGCTTCAGGCATGTGGCCGAGACGTTTCGGCTTTTGACCATCACCGGCGCGATCGACTTGTTTACGGCGCATCGACCGGCGCAGGACCACGGCCTTACGGTTGCCAATGACCTTGGCTGATGGCGGCCAGGCGAACGGGCCCGCCGATTTGTCCGCTTAGGCGATTACGTATTGACCCTGACACGGTGTCAGACCCTAGATCGTCAGGCGTCGAAAGGAGCAAGGCGATGAACGAGACACATGGAGCGGCGCATGGCGGCGGTTGCTGCGGCAGCCACGGCGCTGCGAAACCAGCGGCTGGCGTCAAGGACCCGGTCTGCGGCATGACCGTCGATCCTGCGATCACTGCGCACCATGCCGAGCATGGCGGTGAAAGCTATCATTTCTGCAGCGCGGGCTGCCGGGCAAAATTCATCGCCGATCCCGAGCGCTATCTCGGCCCGCCGGCACCGCCAGTCGCGGTGCCAGAAGGCACGATCTGGACCTGCCCTATGCATCCCGAGATTCGGCAGGACCATCCCGGGTCCTGTCCGATCTGCGGCATGGCGCTCGAGCCCGCGACCGTGACTGCCGACAGCGGCCCCAGCCATGAGCTGGTCGATTTCACACGGCGCTTCCGGGTCGGCCTGATGCTGGCCCTCCCGGTGCTGATCCTCGAGATGGGCGCGCATCTCTTTCCCGCGATCCATCGCCTCGTGCCGATGTCGATCTCGGTATGGATCCAGTTCGTGCTGGCGACACCCGTCGTGCTCTGGGCGGGCTGGCCCTTCTTCGAGCGTGGCTGGGCCTCGCTCAAGACCCGCAACCTCAACATGTTCACCCTGATCGCGATGGGGACCGGGGTCGCCTGGATCTACAGCGTCGTCGCGACGCTCGCGCCCCAGCTGTTCCCGCCCGCCTTCCGCGGAGAGGACGGCATGGTTGCCGTCTATTTCGAGGCGGCCGCGGTGATCACTGTCCTCGTGCTGCTCGGCCAGATGCTCGAACTGCGCGCGCGCGAGCGGACCTCGGGCGCGATCAAGGCGCTGCTTAACCTTGCGCCAAAGACCGCGCGCCGGATCGGTTCCGATGGCAGTGAAGAGGAAATCAGCCTCGATCTCGTTGCGGTCGGCGACCGCCTGCGTGTGCGTCCTGGCGAGAAGGTGCCGGTCGATGGCGTGGTCGAGGACGGCCGTTCCTCGCTCGACGAGTCGATGGTCACCGGTGAGTCCATGCCCGTCACCAAGGCCAAGGCCGACACGGTGATCGGCGGCACGCTCAACCAGACCGGCGCGCTCGTTATCGTCGCCGACAAGGTTGGCCGGGACACCATGCTGGCGCGCATCGTCCAGATGGTCGCCGAGGCGCAGCGCTCGCGCGCGCCGATCCAGCGCATGGCCGATCAGGTGTCGGGCTGGTTCGTGCCCGTGGTCATCGCGGTCGCGGTGGTCGCGTTCATCGCCTGGGGCATCTGGGGCCCCGAGCCGCGCTTCGCCTACGGGCTGGTTGCGGCGGTCGCCGTGCTGATCATCGCCTGTCCCTGCGCACTGGGTCTCGCCACGCCGATGTCGATCATGGTCGGGGTTGGCCGCGGCGCCGGGCTCGGCGTCCTCATCAAGAATGCCGAAGCGCTCGAGCATATGGAAAAAGTCGACACGCTCGTCGTCGACAAGACCGGCACGCTGACCGAAGGCCGGCCTGCCGTCACCCAGATCGTGCCGGCGCCCGGCTTCGACGAAGCCGAACTGCTGCGGCTTGCCGCCTCGGTCGAGCGGGCCTCCGAGCATCCGCTCGCGCTGGCGATCGTCGAGGCCGCCAAGGATCGCGGCATCCCCACGAGCGACGTCACCGACTTCGATTCCCCCACCGGACGCGGCGCGCTCGGCACCGTCGACGGCCGCCGGATCGTGCTCGGTAATGCGCGGTTCCTCTCGGAAGAGGGCATAGCAACCGACGCGCTGGCGGAGCAGGCCGACGCCCTGCGCCGGGATGGCGCCACCGCGATCTTCATCGGCGTCGACGGCACCGTCGGCGGCGCCTTTGCAATCGCCGATCCCGTGAAGCAGACGACGCCGGAGGCCCTGGCCGCACTCAAGGCCGAAGGCATTCGCGTGGTGATGTTGACCGGCGACAACCGCACCACAGCAGAGGCGGTGGCAAGGCGGCTCGGCATTGACGATGTCGAAGCCGAGGTACTGCCCGACCAGAAGAGTGCCGTCGTCGCGCGGTTGAAAAGCGAGGGGCGCGTGGTGGCGATGGCCGGCGACGGGGTCAACGACGCCCCCGCACTGGCTGCCGCCGATGTCGGTATTGCCATGGGCTCGGGCACCGACGTCGCGATCGAGAGCGCGGGCGTGACGCTGCTCAAGGGCGATCTCATGGGCATCGTGCGGGCACGGCGGCTGAGCCAGGCGACCATGTCCAACATTCGCCAGAACCTGGTCTTCGCCTTCATCTACAATGTCGCCGGGGTGCCGGTGGCGGCGGGCGCGCTCTATCCGCTGTTCGGCATCCTGCTCTCGCCGATCATCGCGGCCGCCGCCATGGCGCTCTCCTCGGTCAGCGTGGTCACCAACGCGCTGCGCCTCAACCGGAAAGCGCTGTGAACATCGGGGAGGCGTCGAAGCAAAGCGGGGTCTCGGAGCGGATGATCCGCCATTATGAGAAGATCGGCCTCATCCCGGCGCCGCCGCGCCGGGGAGCGGGTTATCGCGACTATGGCGAGAGTGACCTCCATCGCCTGCGGTTCATCGCCAATGCCCGCGATCTCGGTTTTCCGATCGAGGAGATCCGGACCCTGCTCGGCCTGTGGGCCGACACGGGCCGCAGCAGCGCCGATGTAAAGCGGGTCGCGTTGGCGCGGGCGGAGGAATTGCAGCGCAAGGCCGAAGCGCTGACGACCCTGCGCGAGACCCTCGTCGATCTCGCCGAGCGCTGTCATGGCGACGAGCGGCCAGATTGTCCCATCATCGCCGAACTGAGTCTCGACAGAAAATGTTAGCGCCGGCCGCCTCTCGGACCAGACCCGCTCTGGCGGCCGGGGTGCTGATCGCACTTGGCATTCTCACGACGGGCCTCGCGATATATTTCCTCGCAGTCCGCCCGCCACTGCTGGCGGAGGATCTTCGCCATATCGGCGGCAACCCGCAGACCCTTTCGCCGGTATTGCGGGACTGGTTCGGCGGGATAGCTGGCTCGCCCGTGCGACCGCACTGAGCCTCCTGATCGTATTTGGCCGCTTTTCATACAGCAATGTCGTGCTGAGCTCTGACTTCTGGGGCTGGCATATGCGAGGCAATCCCTCCGTAGGACTACGGAGTGCGCAGAGGCTTCCTGCGCTTCAGGGCTTGTTGCACCGCAGCAGGAGCGAAAATGTGCAGAGTCGAAGCAATATCCCTGACCCGTTGGACGGTCTGGCCACGACGCTGGATCGGTCGAGCTTCGCCGCCATCGCGCAGCTGACTTCAGGCCAGTCGCCCGCCACTTTGGCGCAGTCTTTTTCCGACTGGTGGACGCACATTCTCTGCTCGCCAGGCAGGCAGCTGCAGCTCGCCGCCAAGGGCGGGCGCAAGCTGATGCGGCTCGCCGACTATGCCATGCGCAGCGCATCCGGCAGCGATCCCGAGCCGGCGATCGATCCGCTGCCCCAGGATCGGCGCTTCGCCGACGCAGCCTGGAAGCGCCATCCGTTCGACCTGATCGAGCAGGCCTTCCTGCTCCAGCAGCAATGGTGGCATGCCGCGACGACCGGCGTGAGCGGCGTCACCGGGCACCACGAAGCGATCGTCGAGTTCGCGACCCGCCAGATGCTCGACATGGTGTCCCCGACCAATTTCATCCCGACCAACCCCGTGCTCCAGCAGCGCATCCTCGAAACCGGAGGACAATGCCTTGTCGAGGGTGCGCGATTTTTTTGCGACGACCTGGAACGCCTGGTACGCGGGGAGCCCGCAGCGGGCACGGAGGCCTATCGGGTCGGCGAGAAGGTCGCAGCCACGGCTGGCAAGGTCGTGTTTCGCAACAGGGTCATGGAACTGATCCAATATGCGCCCGCAACCGAGACGGTGCGTCCGGAGCCGATATTGATCGTGCCGGCATGGATCATGAAATATTACATCCTCGACCTGTCGCCGGAAAATTCGCTCATCCGCTGGCTGGTAGGGCAGGGCTACACCGTGTTCTGCATCTCCTGGCACAATCCCGACAGCGCCGACCGCGATCTCGACATGGAGGATTATCGCCTGCTTGGGCCGATGGCCGCCGTTGATGTCATCCAGGCGATTACCGGCACCGAGAAGATCCACGCGGCCGGCTATTGTATCGGCGGCACGCTGCTCGCCATCACCGCGGCCGCGATGGCGCGCGATGAAGATGAGCGTCTGGCGAGCGTCACGCTGTTCGCCGCCCAGACCGAGTTCAGCGAGCCGGGCGAACTTGGTCTGTTCATCGACGAGGCGGAGATCAACCTGATCGATGCGATGATGTGGGCGCGCGGCTTTCTCGACAGCAGCCATATGGGCGGCGCCTTCCAGATGCTGCGGTCCAACGATCTGCTCTGGTCGCGCATCCTCTCGACCTATCTCATGGGCGAGCGCGAGCCGATGACCGACCTCATGGCATGGAACGCCGACGGCACCCGCATGCCCTATGCCATGCACGCGCAATATCTTCGGCGCCTGTTCCTCGACAATGACCTGTCCGAAGGGCGCTACGAGGCCGGCGGCCACCCGGTCTCGCTCTCGGGGCTGCGCATGCCGATCTTCATGGTGGGCACGGAAACCGACCATGTCGCGCCGTGGCGCTCGACCCACAAGCTCCACATGCTGACGGGCGCGGAGATCCGCTTCGTGCTGACGAGCGGTGGCCACAATGCCGGGATCGTCTCCGAGCCCGGGCATCCTCATCGCCATTATCGCATCGCGACACGGATGCAGGATGGCCCGGCGCCAGGTCCCGATGCCTGGCTGGAGCGGGCCGAGGTGCGCGAAGGGTCGTGGTGGCCGGAATGGAGTTCATGGCTTGGATCGCACTCGGGCGAGGCGGCGGCCCCACCGGCGATGGGCGCGCCCGAACGGAACTATCCGCCGCTCGGTGATGCCCCCGGGCGCTACGTGCTGGAGCGCTGAGCCATGGCCGCCGCCAACCTCATCGAGAACCGCACGTTCGACGAGATCGCCGTCGGCGATACGGCCAGCCTCACCCGCACGCTGACCGCCGACGACATCCAGCTCTTCGCGGCGGTGTCAGGCGACGTGAATCCGGCGCATCTCGACCCTGTCTATGCCGAAACGGACATGTTCCACAGGGTCATCGCTCATGGCATGTGGGGCGCGGGGCTCATCTCGGCGATCCTGGGAACCGAGCTGCCAGGGCCCGGTGCGATCTATCTCGGCCAATCGCTTCGCTTCACCCGCCCGGTGGGCGTCGGCGACACCATCACGGCCTGCGTCACCGTCGCGCAGAAGCGCGCCGAGCATCATGTCATCGTTCTCGACTGCACCTGTGTGAACCAGAAGGGCGAGACCGTCATCAGCGGCCAGGCCGAGGTCAAGGCGCCCACCGAGAAAGTCAGCCGGCCCCGCATGCCGCTTCCCGACGTGCGGATCGCCAGCCACGACCGCTTCCGCCAGTTGATGGCGCGCGCCAAGGACGGATCTGCGTGCGTCACGGCCGTGGTCCATCCGTGCAGCGCCGACGCCATGCGCGCAGTGGCTGAGGCCGCCGACGCCGGCATCGTCGTTCCGATTCTCATCGGCCCTGCGGCGCGTATGACGAATGCGGCGAAGGACGCCGGTGTCGATATTGCGGCCTTCCGGGTGATCGACGTCCCGCACAGCCACGCCGCCGCCGCCGAAGCCGTCGCGCGCGTGCGGGCCGGCGAAGCCGCGCTGCTGATGAAGGGCTCGCTTCATACTGACGAGCTCATGGGCGCGGTCGTATCGTCCGACACGGGCCTTCGGACCGAACGCAGGATCAGCCACGCCTATGTGATGGACGTGCCCGGCTATCCGCGCCCGCTCATCATCACCGACGCCGCGATCAACATCGAGCCGACGCTTGAGGACAAGGCCGACATCGCGCGCAACGCGATCGACCTTGCCCATGTGATCGGGATCGAACAGCCCAGGGTCGCGATCCTCGCCGCCGTCGAAACGGTCAATCCGAAAATGCGCACCACATTGGATGCCGCGGCGCTCTGCAAGATGGCGGACCGGGGCCAGATCGAAGGCGCGCTGCTCGATGGCCCGCTCGCCCTCGATAATGCGATCAGCGAGGCGGCCGTGCGCGAGAAAAGTATCGTCTCGCCGGTCGCCGGCCAGGCGGACATCCTGCTGGTGCCCGATCTGGAGGCCGGCAACATGCTCGCAAAGCAGCTGACCTTCCTGGGCGGCGCCGATGCCGCAGGCGTGGTGCTCGGCGCGCGCGCTCCGATCATCCTCACCAGCCGGGCAGACAGCGTGCGCACGCGCCTCGCCTCCTGCGCGCTCGCGGTGCTGCTGGCGCGGGCTGCGACCAAGGCGGCTCCCGGCGTTGCGGGACAGCGCCGCGATGGCTGAAATCCTGTGCCTCAACGCCGGTTCGTCGAGCCTTAAGTTCGCGCTCTACGCCGAGCCGGGCACTGATGAGCCCTCTTTGCTGGCGAGCGGCAAGATCGAGAATATCGGCCTTGAGCCGCACCTGATCGCGCGCGATGCGAAGGGGGATGTCCTTGCCGAGCGGCGCTGGACGAAAGACGGCACGATCACGCACGAGACGCTGCTCGAGGATTTGCTGCGGGAGATCGAAGCCTCGGTCGGCGACGATCTGATCGCGGTCGGCCATCGGATCGTTCATGGCGGCACCGACTATTCAGCGCCGGCGCGGGTCGACGCGCCACTCCTCGCCGCGCTCGAGGCGCTTTGCCCACTGGCGCCATTGCATCAGCCCCATAATCTCGCCGCGGTCCGCGCCGTCTCCAGGCTGCGCCCCGCTGTGCTGCAAGTCGCCTGCTTCGACACCGGCTTCCATCATGGCCAGCCCCCGATCGCGACGCGCCTCGCGCTGCCGCGCGCGCTTGGCGAAGAGGGCATGCGGCGCTACGGTTTTCACGGCATCTCCTACGAATATATCGCGCGGCAGCTGCGTTCGATCGATCCCGATACAGGCGGTGGCCGCACGATCGCCGCGCATCTCGGCAACGGGGCCAGCCTTTGCGCGATGGCCGGGGGGCGCAGCATCGACACGACGATGGGGTTCACCGCGCTCGACGGGCTGGTGATGGGTACGCGCTGCGGCGCGCTCGACCCGGGCGCGGTGCTCTATCTTTTCCAGCAGAGGGGCATGACGGCGCGTGAAGTCGAGCATCTCCTCTACAGTGAGTCCGGCCTTTTGGGCGTGTCCGGCGTCTCCAGCGACATGCGCGCGCTTCTCGGCAGCGAAACGCCCGCCGCTGGGGAAGCGATCGAGCTCTTCGTCTGGCAGATCGCGCGCCAGGCCGGCGCTCTCGCGTCCTCGCTCGGGGGTCTCGACACATTCGTGTTCACTGCCGGGATCGGCGAGAATTCGCCTGAAATTCGCGCCCGCGTCGCCGGTCGGCTCGGCTGGCTCGGCGTGGACCTCGACGCGGACGCGAACCTCCGAGGAGATGCAGTCATCAGCGCGCCGTCCAGCCGTGTCGCCGTCCGCGTCATCCCGACCGATGAGGAAAGGATGATCGCCATCCACACCGCCGATCTGCTGCGTGAGGAGCCGAAAGCATGAAACCTCTCGTCGATCTTACTGGCAAGCGCGGCCTGGTGATCGGTATCGCCAACGCGCATAGCATCGCGGCGGGTTGCGCCCAGGCCTTTCACGACTGTGGCGCGAGACTGGCGGCGACCTATCTCAACGGAAAGGCCGAGCCGTTCGTGGCGCCCGTCGCGGAGACCCTGGGAGTCGAATGGCTCGCCGCGTGCGATGTCCGGGTGCCGGGCGAACTGGAGGCCCTGTTCGAGCGGGTGAAGTCCGAATGGGGCGGCCTCGATTTCCTGCTTCACTCGATCGCTTTCGCGCCGAAGGAGGATTTGCACGGCCGCGTCGTCGACAGCTCGGCCGAAGGCCTCGCGCTGGCGATGGACGTCTCGTGCCACAGCTTCCTGCGCATGGCGCGTCTCGCCGAGCCGCTGATGTCGGATGGCGGCTGCCTGCTGTGCGTCACCTTCTACGGGTCGGAGCGGGTGGTCGAGCACTACAACCTGATGGGGCCGGTCAAAGCGGCCCTCGAAAGCGCGACCCGCTATGTCGCGGCTGAGCTTGGCCCCAAGGGCATTCGCGCCCATGCGATCTCGCCAGGCCCGATCGCGACCCGCGCTGCCAGCGGCATCGACCGCTTCGACGAGCTGCTCGAACGGGCCGCGGCGACGGTCCCGCAGCACCAGCTCGTGACCATCGAGGATGTCGGAGGGCTCGCCGCCTTTCTGGTGAGCGATGCCGGCCGCCATATCACCGGCACGATCATTCCGGTCGATGGCGGTCAGCACCTGCTCGGCTAGGGCGGCTCGCCGCGATCGGGGGCTATCCTATTTGTCGCTGGTGGCCTGCTTCTCGCCGTCGCCCGGGCTTTTCTGCCCGAACCATGGTCCGACAATGGCAGCAAAGGCATCCAGCGCCCCGGGAGCCGTCGGAGCGCTCGCGACGGCCTGCCAGGCCTGCTGCCATTCCTCGAACGCCGATCTTGTGCCGGCAATCATATGCTCGCGGACCGTGGCCATGTCCTCGAACAGTGCCCGCGGTCCGGCCGGGCTGACCGCGCCGGCGTCCGACGTCTTGTCCGTCGCGCCCGCAATCGAGGCACGCGCCTCTTCGGCGAAGCGGCCGGCGGCGCGGTTGCCGACCTCGAGCGACTCTTCGCCACCTTTCCGGGCGACTTCGGCGAGCTTCAGCATCAGGCCGACATTCGCTTTGGCGAGCGCGGCGAGTTGATCAACGGGATAGGGCATGAAACGGTGAACCTTTCTCTTCGCGTTTGAGCTCTGGCATATCGGGCATAGCGCCCTGGCCTGAGGCCCATCGCGTCGCGCCGCCGTTATTCGGCGAGGCTGAATCAGAGAGAATCGGTAACTCTACGTATGCCGAATCTGCGGCTTGCCTGCGACGCTCAGCCAATGCACTTTTGGCTTGTCGTCCATGTCGTGCCCGCGGGCAGCGACTTCTACCCGTCCCGTCATGATCGCGGCACGGTCGGGCATGATTATGGTCTGACCCGGCAACCGGCATGGGCGTGATACCGTCCATAGCCAGGCTCGGCCGGATTGCGGCGCTGCGCGGTCCCGTCCTCGACGTCGAGTTCGACGAAGGGCCGCTGCCCGCGGTCAATGAAGCGCTGCGCGTCGATGCGTCGTCAGGCCCGCTGGTCGCGGAAGTGCAGAGCCATATCGATGACCGCACCGTCCGCGCCGTCGCGCTTCAGCCGACCTCCGGTCTCGCTCGGAATGTCGGCGTGATGGCCTTGGGCGCCCCCATCGCGGTCCCGGTCGGAGACAAGGTTCTGGGGCGGCTCCTTACGCCGACCGGGCAGGTGGGTGACGGCGGCGCGCCGCTTGGGCCGGATGTCCCATTGAGGCCCATTCACCGCGCCCCCCCGCCGCTCGACGAGCAGAGCGCGGCGACGGCGATGTTCGAGACTGGCATCAAGGTCATCGATCTGCTCGCGCCGCTCGCCCAGGGTGGCAAGGCGGCAATGTTCGGGGGCGCGGGGGTGGGGAAGACCGTGCTGGTGATGGAACTCATCAACGCGATGGTCGCGCGCTATGAAGGTGTTTCCGTCTTTGCCGGCATCGGCGAGCGATCGCGCGAGGGCCATGAGCTGCTCACGGACATGCGCGGCTCGGGCGTGATCGACAAGACCGTGCTCGTTTTCGGGCAGATGAACGAGCCGCCGGGCGCGCGCTGGCGGGTAGGGCTGACCGCGCTCACCATCGCCGAACATTTCCGCGACGAGCAGAAGCGCAATGTCCTGCTGCTCATGGATAATGTGTTCCGCTTCGTCCAGGCCGGCAGCGAAGTCTCCGGCCTGCTCGGACGCATGCCTTCGCGCGTCGGCTACCAGCCGACGCTGGCCAGCGAAGTGGCCGCGCTGCAGGAGCGCATCGCCTCGGTGCATGGGGCGGCGGTGACCGCGATCGAGGCGGTCTATGTGCCCGCCGACGATTTCACCGACCCTGCGGTCACCGCCATCTCCGCCCATCTCGACAGTTCCATTCTGCTCTCGCGCGCCATGGCGGCCGAAGGCATCTATCCCGCGGTCGATCCGCTGGGATCGTCGTCGATCCTGCTCGATCCGCAGGTCGTGGGCGATCATCATTACGCGCTCGCCCAGCAGGTCCGGGAGACGATCGCGCATTATCGCGAGCTTCAGGACATCATCTCGCTGCTCGGTATCGAGGAACTGGGCCGCGAGGATCGGCTGATCGTCGGCAGGGCGCGGCGGCTGCAGCGCTTCCTGACCCAGCCCTTCATGGTGACCCAGGCCTTCACCGGGCAAGCCGGCCGTTCTGTGGCGCTGGCCGATACGCTGCAGGGCGTCGCGGCCATCCTGGCCGGCGAGACCGACGACTGGCCCGAGAGCGCCTTCTACATGGTGGGCGATATTGAAGAGGCACGCTCTCGCGTGGGGGAGGGCGCATGAAGCTGCGGATCACCGATCCGACCGCGATCCTCGTCGACACGGACGTCAGGTCGGTTCGCGCCGAGGATGCCAGCGGCAGTTTCGGCATCCTGTCGGGCCACGCCGATTTCCTGACCGCGCTTGGCGTCTCGATCGTCTCCTGGCGGGGCCTCGATGGCGCTCCCGGCTATTGCGCGGTGCGCAACGGCATTCTGACCGTGAGCCACGGCACGGAGGTCGCGGTCGCGACGCGCGAAGGCCATGTCGGCGATGACCTCGGAACGCTCGAGCATGACGTGCTCGCGCGCTACCGCGAGCGCGACGAGGGCGAACGATCCGAACGGACCGCGTCGGCGAAACTCAGGATGCAGGCGATCCGCCATATGGTCGAGGCCCTGCAGGGTGGTGGCCGGGAGCTTGGTCTGTGACCGCGGACAAGCCCGAGCAGCCGATCGTCGAAGCCATCCGGACCCGCGCGGAACGGCGGCGGCTTGCGCAGCGGCTTCCTTCCGTCGCCCGCAATCTCGGCCAGATCGGCGTGCTCGGCTGGCAGATCGTCCTGCCCGCGCTGGTCGGTCTCGCGATCGGCCGCTGGCTCGACCACCGGCTGGATAGCGGCATCTTCTGGACCGCGCCGCTCCTGCTCGTCGGGCTCGCCCTCGGCTGCTGGTCGGGCTGGCGCTGGATGCACCGGCAATGAGCCAGCTCTCCCCCATCCTGTTCCTGGCCCTCGGATTTGCGGTCGGCCTCGCCCATTTCGCGGCCATCGCCAGAGAAGCCGACCTCGTCACCCATGGCGGCCCGGCATCGCGCGCGATCCTGCTCAGGCTCGGGCGTCTCGCCGTCACTATTCTGGTTCTCGTCATCGCCAGCCGGCAAGGGTGGCCGGCGCTTCTTGCCGCTACAACCGGCTTCATGGGCGGGCGCCAGATCATGCTCCACCGGCTCGGAGGCGCCCGATGAAATTCGCGTCACCACTTGAAAGCCATGTGCTGTTCCCGATCGGTCCGGTGCCGATCAGCCAGCCGGTCGCCACGACCTGGGGCATCATGGCCTTCCTTACAATCGGAAGCTGGCTGCTGACCCGCCGCCTTGCGTTACGCCCAACCCGAGCCCAAGCGGCGCTCGAGCTGGTCGTCGAGACCGTCGCCGGCCAGATCCGCGAGACGATGGAGGCGGAACCGCAGCGTTATCTGCCGCTGATCGGCACGCTGTTCCTGTTCCTGCTGGTCGCCAACTGGTCGTCGCTGATCCCCGGCGTCGAGCCGCCGACCGCGACCCTCGAAACCGACGCGGCGCTGGCGCTGATCGTCTTCGGCGCGACGCTCTGGTTCGGCGTCCGCGCGCTCGGGCCCAGGGCCTATCTCGCGACCTTCGCGCGCCCCTCGATCCTGCTCGCCCCGCTCAATATCGTCGAGCTCTTCACCCGCAGCTTCTCGCTGATGGTGCGCCTGTTCGGCAACGTCATGAGCGGCGTCTTCATGATCGGCGTCGTGCTGAGCCTCGCCGGGCTGCTCGTCCCGATCCCGCTCATGGCGCTCGAAATGCTGACCGGCGCGGTCCAGGCCTACATTTTCGGCGCGCTCGCCATGGTCTTTATCGGGAGCGCTATCAGCGAGAACGGCGCCCGCCCGCCATCCAAACAGGAGTCCCCCGCATGAACTGGATCCATCTCGCCAGCATCCTCGGAGCCGCTTTCGCGATCTCGATCGGCGCAATCGCCCCGGCGCTCGGGCAGGGCAGGGCCGTCGCCGCCGCGATGGACGCGATCGCGCGCCAGCCCGAAGCCGCCAACACCGTCTCGCGCACGCTGTTCGTGGGCCTCGCGATGATCGAGACGATGGCGATCTACTGCCTCGTGATCGCGCTGCTGCTGCTCTTCGCCAACCCGTTCGCCTGACATGCGGATCGACTGGTGGACGCTCGCGCTGCAGGCGGTCAATGTCCTCATCCTCGTGTGGCTGCTCGGACGCTTCCTGTTCCGTCCGGTGATGGATGCCATCGCTGCCCGCCAGGCATCGGCCCAGGCGCTGCTCGACGAAGCGCGGGAGGCAAAGGACCGGGCACAGGCCGAAGCGCAGGCGCTCAAAACGCAGAATGACGGCTTCGTCGCGGATGCGGCGGCTCGCCGCGCCGAGATCCGGACCGAGGCCGAAGCGGAGCGCCAGCGCCTCCTCGCGCAGGCCAGGCTCGAGGCGGACGCCGTCGTCGAGCAAGGCCATGCGGCGATCGATGCCGAACGCGGGCGGGTGGCGGCGCAGTGGCGGGAAAAGGCAGCGAACCTCGCCGCCTCGATGGCAGGCACGTTGCTCGCTCGTCTCCCGCCCGAGCAGACGGTGCAGGCCATGGTCGACGCGCTCAAGGCGCGGCTCGGAGACCTTTCCGAGGCGGATCGCCGCAGCCTGGCGGCCGCCGGGCCCGTCACCGTCGCGACGCCCGCGCCGCTGACGGCCGATCTGCAGACGCAGGTAGCGCGCGCGCTTGGCGAAATCCTGCCGGATACCGCGACCCCGATCTTCGCAGTCGATCCAGATCTCATCGCCGGCGCGGAGCTTCGCACGCCCCACGCCGTCGTGCGCAACAGCTGGCGCGCCGATCTCGACGCCATGGTTGAGAGCCTCAATGAAGACGATCATGCCCGGATCGCCTGAAGACTGGCTGACGCAGGCCCAGAGCTGCATCACGCGCGCCAATCTCGGGCCGCGTGTCGATGCAATTGGCCGGGTGGAATCGATCGGCGACGGCGTTGCCATGGTCTCGGGCCTTCCGGACGCGCGCCTCGACGAATTGCTCTATTTCGCCCGGGGCCAGACCGGATTCGTCCACACGCTCGACCGGGACCGGATCGGCTGCGTGCTGCTCGACGATGCCGCCCAGGTGGAGGCAGGAGACACCGTAACCGGCTCGGGCGAGGTGGTGCGCGTGCCGGTTGGCGAGGCATTGCTTGGCCGAGTCGTCGATCCGCTCGGCCGTCCGCTCGATGGGGGCGCGCCGATCCGGGCCAGGCGCTTCGATCCTGTCGAACGGCCGGCGCCGGCGATCATCGAACGCGACCTCGTCGTCCAGCCGGTGCAGACCGGCACGCTCGCAATCGATGCGATGTTCGCCATCGGCCGGGGGCAGCGCGAACTCATTCTCGGCGACCGCGCCACAGGCAAGACGGCGCTCGCGGTCGACACGATCATCAACCAGCGCACCAGCGACATGATCTGCGTCTATGTCGCGATCGGCCAGAAAAGCTCGGCGGTCGCGCGCGTGGTCGACCAGGTGCGGCGGCATGGCGCGCCGGACCGCACCATCTTCGTCGTGGCGAGCCCCGCCGCGGCGCCGGGGCTGCAATGGATCGCGCCGTTCGCGGGCTTCACGATGGCCGAGTATTTTCGGGATGGTGGCGGCCATGCGGTGGTGGTGCTCGACGATCTCACCAAGCATGCCGCGACCCATCGCGAGATCGCCCTGCTGACCGGACAGCCGCCCGGGCGCGAGGCCTATCCCGGCGACGTCTTTTTCCTCCATTCCCGCCTGCTCGAACGTGCGGCGCGTCTCTCGACGGAGAAGGGGGGCGGTTCGCTCACGGCTCTGCCGATCGCGGAGACCGATGCCGGCAACGTCAGCGCCTATATCCCGACCAATCTGATCTCGATCACCGACGGTCAGATTATTCTCGACGCGAAGCTGTTCGCGCAGGGGCACAAGCCCGCCATCGATGTGGGCACGAGCGTGAGCCGGGTCGGCGGCAAGACGCAGCTTCGCGTCCTGCGCGACGCGAGCGGGACCATGCGCCTCGACTATGCGCAGTTCCTCGAGCTCGAGATGTTCACCCGCTTCGGCGAGCAGCCCGAGCCGCGTGTCCGCGCCCAGATCGAACGCGGCAAGCGCTTGCGCGCCTTGCTCGTGCAACCGCTGTCGAGTCCACTACGGGTCGTCGACCAGGTGGCGCTGGTCGTGGCGCTCGGCGAAGGGTTGCTCGATGGCATGGCGGTCTCGGAGATATCGTCGCTCCGCACGCGGCTGCCCGCCTGGATCGACGATCACGTCCCCGATCTATGCGCGCAGATCGAGCGGACTGGACAGATCGACACCGCGCAGCGGTCCGCTCTGATGACGACGGTGAAAGCGCTGATCGAAAGCCAGCCGGCCGGTTCTGCATCATGAGCGATCGCCTCGCCGAGATCGGCCAGCGGATCGAGACCGTCCGCCAGCTCGGTGCGGTGGTCAACGCCATGCAGGGCATCGCCGCGCAGCGGGCGCATCAGGCGCGCGCGCTGCTGCCTGCGGTGCGACGCTATGCGGAGACCGCCCGCACCGCCATTGGCCAGGCGCGCCGCCTTGACGAGCCACTGGCGCGTTTTCCGGCGCGGGCGGTCGGTGGTGCGAGAGGCGGCCTTATCCTGTTCGGTGCGGAGCAAGGCTTTGCCGGGGCCTTTCCGGAGCAGCTGCTCGACGGCGCCGCGGCCGACATGCAGGACAGGCATATTCTTCTGATTGGCGCGCGCACGGCCACGCTTGCGGCCGAGCGCGGTCTGCGCATCGCATGGAGCGCGAGCATGCCGAGCAAGGCCGATGCGCTGCCCGCACTCGCGACAAGCATCATCGACGCGCTGTACGACTATCTGGACGAGGTCGGCGCGGTGCCCATCACCATGGCTTATCCGGTCTGGAGCAGCGGCAAGGGCGTCTCGATCGTGCGCGCGAGCCTCCTGCCGCTCGACCTCGACACTTTCCCCGCGTCCACGGCGGATTTGCCGCCGCTCGTCAATATCAACGCGGCGGACCTTATCGGCGACCTGACCGCGGAATATGTCTTCGCCCACATCTGCGCGGCTGCGGTCGAGACGTTCGTCGCCGAGAATGAGGCACGGCTGCGCACCATGGCGACCGCCCGCAGCCACATCGATCGCAAGGGCGAGGCCCTGCGCCTCGAGGAGCGCCTCACGCGTCAGGATCAGATCACCAGTGAAGTCGTCGAACTGAGCGGCGGGCGACATCGGCGAGAATGAATGCAGGGCAGGCATTTCTGCTGTTCAGCAAGAAACCGCAGAACCGCCATTGTCGTCGGGATCAAGGATGGAGTTGAGCATGCACTATAGTAGCGGGAACTACGAAGCTTTCGTGCGGCCCCGCAAACCTGAGGGCGCTGACAGGAAGACGGCCTGGTTCGTCGGCTCGGGTCTTGCGGGACTGGCAGGCGCGGCGTTCCTGATCCGCGACGGCGGCGTCGCCGGCGAGCATATTACCATCCTTGAGGAGTTGCATATTCCCGGCGGCGCGCTCGACGGCCTCGACGTCCCCGAAAAGGGGTTCGTCATCCGCGGAGGGCGCGAGATGGAGGAGCATTTCGAATGCCTCTGGGATCTCTATCGCTCGATCCCGTCGCTGGAGATCGAGGATGCGAGTGTGCTCGACGAATTCTACCGGCTCAACAAGGACGATCCGAATTTCTCGCTGCAGCGCGTCACGCAGAACCAGGGCCAGGATGTGCCCGACAAGGCTTTGCTGACACTCGGCGATCGCGCGCGAAGAGATCTGATCTCCGTCTTCCTCGCGACGCGGGAGGAGATGGAGAACAAGCGGATCAACGAAGTCTTCGGCGATGATTTCCTCAGGAGCAACTTCTGGCTCTACTGGCGCACCATGTTCGCCTTCGAGGAATGGCATTCCGCGCTCGAGATGAAGCTCTATCTGCATCGCTTCATCCACCATATCGGCAGTCTGGCGGATTTTTCCTCGCTCAAGTTCAACCGCTACAACCAATATGAATCGATGGTCCTGCCGTTGGTCAAATGGTTGCAGGATCGCGGTGTGAGATTTCGCTACGGCGTCGAGGTCACCGACGTCGATTTCGACATCCAGCCCGGCCGCAAGCAGGCGACCCGGATTGCCTGGATCGAAAACGGCGTCGAAGGCGGCGTCGATCTCGGCGCCGATGATCTCGTCTTCATCACTATCGGATCGCTGACCGAAAATTCCGACAATGGCGATCATCATACACCGGCCAGGCTGAATGAGGGGCCGGCGCCGGCCTGGGACCTGTGGCGCCGGATCGCGGCCAAGGACCCGGCCTTTGGTCGTCCCGACGTGTTTGGATCCCATATCCCGGAAACCAAATGGGCGTCGGCGACCATCACCACGCTCGACGCGCGCATTCCGGCGTACATTCGCAAGATTGCCAAGCGCGATCCGTTCAGCGGCACGGTGGTGACCGGCGGCATCATCACGGTCAAGGACTCGAGCTGGCTGCTGAGCTGGACGGTGAGCCGGCAACCCCACTTCAGGAAACAGCCGAAGGACCAGATCGTCGCCTGGTTCTATGCCTTGTTCGTCGACCGACCCGGCGACTATGTGAAGAAGCCGATGCAGGACTGTACGGGCGAGGAGATCACGCAGGAATGGCTTTATCATCTCGGCGTGCCGGTCGAGGACATCCCCGGCCTCGCCGCGACGGGGGCGAAGACCGTGCCGGTGATGATGCCCTACATCACCGCCTTCTTCATGCCGCGCCAGGCCGGCGACCGGCCGGACGTGGTGCCCGAGGGCGCGGTCAACTTCGCCTTTGTCGGCCAGTTTGCCGAGTCGAAGCAGCGTGATTGTATCTTCACGACGGAATATTCGGTGCGCACGCCGATGGAGGCCGTCTACACGCTGATGAAGGTCGAACGCGGCGTGCCCGAAGTGTTCAACTCAACCTATGATATCCGCACGCTTCTGGCCGCAATCGGGCCGCTCAGGGATGGCAAAGGGATCGACATTCCCGGCCCGTCCTTCCTGCGCAAGCTGTTGATGACGAAGCTTGAAGGCACAGAGATCGCCCAGCTGTTGGAAGAGTTTCATCTCCTTTCGCGATAGCAATCAAGCGCGACCCTTCGCCTGGGCTCACGAAAATTCCGCCAAAAGCTGATGAACACCGTCGATGCATCCCAGCAGGCACTATGTCCGCGCCATCAGGTGACACGCAGAGATTCAACCGCAGCAGCCCTGGCCGCCTTTACCTACAGCGGCCTTCCCATTCCAGCCGCAAAGGCGATCCGCAAGGTTTCGGCAAGGGTACGGACTCCAAGCTTGGACATGATGCTCGCGCGATGGACTTCGACCGTCCGTGAAGAAATGCCCAGATCATAGGCGATGGTCTTGTTCGGAAGGCCTTGCGCAAGGCCTTCGAGAACATCCCGTTCGCGCGGTGTCAGTAGATCGACCTGTCGGCATGCCTCGGCTTCTTCGAGAGCGCGCCCCTCGGCCGTGTCGATGCGCGCGAACGCTCGGTCTATCGCATCGAGCAGCAGCGGCCGTTCGATAGGTTTGGCCAGGAAATCGACAGCACCCGCCTTCATCGCTTGGACAGCAAGCGCAATGTCTCCGTTGCCGGTCAGCATCACGACTGGCATGCTTATATCCATCTGCGTCAGCGCTGCCTGAACCTGTAGACCGTTCATGTCCGGCATGTGCATGTCGAGAACGATGCTACCTCTTTCAGCTTCATCTGCAATTTTCAGAAAGTCGACTCCCGAGCCATAGGTCTCGACGGCAAATCCCGCTGTCCTTAATGTGAATCCTACAGCTTTCCTGATTGTTTCTTCGTCATCAATGACATGAACGACGCGCTTGCTCTCCATGGCCCCCCGGACGTGTTGGCATTGCTGCGCACCCCAGCGGGCACAGCTTCAAAGGGGAGACCTTCTACGGGTAGGACCATGGTCCAAGGTCAAGGCCGAAATACCGCCGCATCACAACAGGCAAGGCAGGTGCTCGGCGAGAGGGGGGTAAGCGACCCGGCATCATGTGCCGAACTTTGCGAGATGACCGCTCTTGCGAACGGGGCGGCGCTCCCTCTGGTCTCCCGGCGGCAAGGCGCCGCAAGACGCTGCCGCCGGGAGTGGGCACGCCTCTTGGGGGATGAGCGCGCTGGTTGCTCCTAAGCTCGACGCGTCATGTTGTCATGGCAAGAAGCTGATAATCGCTATTCTGTGTCAGCAGCGCGCCGTAACGCCGATGTCCGGGGCGGATCGCAGCTCCGCTCGCGCGCCGCTACGGCACGGCGAATCCGATTCAGCACGAACCGGTGATCATAGGGTTTTGAGATCGAAGGCTGATCATCGCAGAGATCGCCCGCCTTCCGTGTCGCAGTTTCGATATTCCCGGCGAGGATGGCACCGATACCGGGTTGTTCCTGACGAACCAAGGATGCCAGGCCCGCGCCGCGCTCAGCGCGATCGAGCCAGCGCAGCGCTGCCATCACATCGTCGACCGGCACCGGGATGCTGGCGGGCGACGGAGGGCCGGTTGGCCCTCGACGGCGGAGCGATCGGACGCCCAGGATGCAAGGATGGCGGGCTTCACTTCGGGCTCAAGCTGCGGGTCCGAGCAACGATGAAGGGATCAAGGAAAGAGCGTGTGTGCGACATGACATATCCTCCTTTCCTGCCGCGACTTTCTCCGAAAGCGAAGTTCCCGGAAGATTGGTTCGGGCTCGTGTAGGGTCAATGGATGGGAATGCGCCCGGCGTTTGCCGGGCGTTCGTTTTCATCGTGCATTGAGCATTGAGTACTGAAGAACTGACGCGCAGCGCACCGTTCAAATTCCGTGACGAACGGCCTCCGCAATCGCCGGCATCACGTCGATATCATTAGAGGTATGCGCAACAGCGTTCGTGCTGACGATCCTCTCGACGAGCCCACCCAGGACTTGCGCTGCATCGCCGGCGAAAAGCGGATGCACGACCACGCAATCCGGTCGCGCGAACCCCATGCCGACCAGCTGGCGCGCCGCCTCGGCGAGGGTCCGGCCGGATGAGGCGATATCGTCGACCAGCACCGGCTGGCGATCGAGAAACGCTGGGGCATTCGGAATCGAGATGGTGACGTCACGGTCGCCGGACCGGATTTTCTCGCACACGAGAAACGGAGCATCGGCATCGGCCGCCACCTGCGAGACCCACTGTTCGCTTTCCAGGTCCGGACCGATGATCAGCGGACGAGCGACATTGCGCTTGATCCACGAGGCCAGAAGTGGCGCGGCATGAACAACCTGGGTCGGGATGCGGTAGATTTCCGACAACGCATGATAGCGATGGAGATGCGGATCGACCGTCACCAGCCAGTCGAGATGGCGGGACAGAATCGCGGCAAAGGTTCGCGACGTCACCGCCTCGCCGGCATGGAAGCGTATGTCCTGGCGCATGTAAGCGAGGTAGGGGGCGACGAGCCCGATCCTGCGAGCGCCCAGATCGCGCGCGGTGTCGGCTGCGAACAGCAGCGGCAACAGCTTGGCGTCCGGATGATCGAGACTCGACAGCAGGATGACCTCGCGGTCGCTGACGTCGCTTACGACCCTGAGATAGGTTTCCCCGTCAGGAAACTGACGATGCTCGATCGTGCCGACCTCTGCATCGAGCGCGGCGGATAGCGGCTGTGCCAGGGCCTCGCTGCCAGGCAGCGCGAACAGCACGGGACGGTTCATAGCGCTTCAATCCCGAAGATCGGCCCGTCGCTCACCGCATAGGCCGCCGCATAATCGAGCTCGCCCGGGCTCTCGGCATGAATGGTGCACAAGGGAGCCCCGGCATCCACCATCTGGTTCAGCCGACACTGCAGCGCGACGCCGGCGGCCTTGGCCATCGGCGCGCCGGCAAGCTTCGCGACCGTCGCGAGCTTGCGATTGTCGATACTCACCAGGCGGCCGCTATAGGGAGCGATCATATCCTGTTGGAACCGGGCGACCGGTGGAGCCCGCATGCCGCCCTGCGCTTCGCAGATACGTTGGAACTTGGCCCAGGCCCGGCCGCTTTCGAGGCACGCCCGCGCACGCGCATAGCCTTCGCCGGCCGGGGCTGCGTCCGCGAGCTCAAGCAGTCCTCCCGCCAGCTCGCAGGCCCGGTGGGCGAGATCCTCGGCGCCCGGCTGCCCCTGGAGCACGGCAAGGATATCCTGCGCCTCGAGCGCCGGACCGATGCCCCGTCCGATCGGCTCGGCGCCGGGGCCGCGCATCACGCGCGTGCGAAGCCCGAAGGCTTGGGCGACAGAGCTCAGCGCCCGCTCGAGCGTGTCGGCGGCATCGGCTCCGCGTACCTTGGCGGTCGGCCCGACCGGGATGTCGATGACCAGATGGGTCGCACCGGCCGCGATTTTCTTGGACAGCACCGAGGCGACCATCTGCCCGACGGCATCGATATCGAGCACCCGTTCCACGCCGATGATCACATCGTCGGCAGGGCTGAGGTTGACGGCGCCGCCCCAGGCGATGCAGCCGCCTTCGCGCTCGACCACCTTGCGGATTGCGGAAACGTCGAGGTCGACAGGTGCCAGCACCTCCATCGTGTCCGCCGTGCCGGCCGGCGAGGTGATCGCCCGCGACGATGTCTTGGGCATGATCAGGCCCTCCGCGGCCATGATCGAGACGATGATCGGCGTGGTGCGATTGCCCGGCAATCCACCGACGCTATGCTTGTCGACGATGACCGTTCCGGGCCACTGCAATCGCTCGCCGACATCGACCATCGCCCTGGTCAGGCTGATCGTTTCGTCCGTATCGAGCGGGACCGCTGAGCAGGCCGTGACGAATGCCGAGAGATGGACATCGCTATAGCGTCGCTCGGCGATGTCGGTGATGATCGCTGAAAAAGCCCCGTCACTGAGACGATTGCCATAGATACGCCGACGCACTTCGGCGAGCGAGGCGAGAGGCTGGGCGTGCGCGATCTCGACCGGATCGCCCTCGCTGACGCCGAGCCGCTGCCATGCGGATTCCGAGAGGCCGATCTCGCCGGGCGCTGGAGTCTCCGCGGAACTGTGCAGCAGCGAGACGACGATTTCCCGCCCGCCGGCGCGCAGCGCGACCTGCGCGCGGGACGCAAGACCTTCCGAGCGGCAGACGGGACAGTCGTGGCGCATGACCGCGATCAGATCGCTACCGGCACCCGACAGGCCGATGCGGCGTGCCCGCAGCGTCGTCGCGACAGACTCTGCTTCGGCGTTCTCGATGATCCCGGGCTTCACGCGAGCATGCCCCAGCTACCCAGCGCCGGTACGCTGCATGCCCAGCCCAGTTCCTCCGAGACACGCTTCGCCAGGACGTGGGCGCCGGTCGGCTCGCCATGGGTGACATAGACGTGGCGCGGGGCCTCGTGCAGCGAGCCGAGCCAGCGCATGAGCTCGTCGCTGTCGGCATGCGCCGAGAGCATCGTCAGGTTGGCGACCTCGGCTTCGACCGGGATATACTCGCCGTGGATCTTGATCGTCCGGGCGCCGCCGATCATGGCGGCGCCGCGGGTGCCCGCCGCCTGGAAGCCCGAGAAGAGGATGAGGTTCTTCCCATCCGGCGCGAAGCGCTTGAGATGGTGGAGCACGCGGCCGCCCGTTGCCATTCCGCTGGCCGAGATGATGACCTTTGGGGCGGGGTTGGCGGTGAGTTCCTTGGATTCCTCCACTTCGCGCACATAGTGCGCGACGCTGCACGCCGCTTCGCACTCGGCGCGGGCCAGGCGATGCTCGTCCATGAAATCGCACATCAGCCCGCTCGCGTTGATCGCCATCGGGCTGTCGAGGAAGATCGGGATGTCGCGGAGGCGTCCCTGCGCGCGCAGACGCGAGAAATGATAGAGAAGCGACTGGACCCGTCCCACGGCGAAGGCCGGGATCACCACCGTCCCTCCTCTCTCGACGCATCGTTCGACATGATCTCCAAGCGTCTTTGTCGGATCGACCTGCTCGTGGCGCCGATCGCCATAGGTCGATTCCACCAGGACATAGTCGGCGCGCGCGGGCGGCTCGGGATCTTTCATCACCGAATCGCCGTAACGGCCGATGTCGCCTGAGAAGAGGATTGTCCGCCCCTTCCAGTCGATCTCGATCGACGCCGCGCCGAGGATGTGGCCGGCGCGATGATAGCGCACCCTGATGCCGTCCGTGACTGCATGCCACGCTCCGAACTCGATCGGCCGGAAGAGCTGCAATGCCAGACGCGCGTCAGCCTGGGTGTAGAGCGGCAGCGCCGGCTGGTGCCTGGAGAAGCCGTGCCGGTTGGCGAACTCCGCATCCTTTTCCTGCAGATGACCGCTGTCGGGAAGAAGGAGCTCGCACAGGGCCGCGGTCGCCCGGGTGGCAAGGACGGTACCGTCCCAGCCCAGGCGCGCCATGCGCGGTAGCGCGCCCGAGTGATCGAGATGAGCGTGGGTCAGCAGGACTTGGCCGACATCGGCGACTTCGGGTGGAATTGGCGCCCAATTAAGGCGGCGCAGATCCCTGGGTCCTTGAAACAGGCCGGAATCGACAACGATCTGAGTTTCACCATCGTCCACCAGATAACGCGACCCTGTGACCGTTCCCGATGCGCCGAGAAAGGCGACGCCGAGACCATCGGCCGGGCGCTTAGCCAGATCGATCCTTGCTTCGCGCTCGAGGACGGTCACGCCGGACTGGTTGCGGGAATGGTGCCGTTTCTTTCTCTTGTGCATGGACGCGGGCCTGCCTCTCACGATTATGTTCGTGAGCGCAGCTTTGATTCGCGGACGCCGCACGCCTATACGCAAAAGCCGCAGCACGACTGCTGCTCCCGACAGTTGCGTCGCGCGAACACCGGTGGCCGATCCGATCGATCACCTTACCCATGCTTGCGCGATGCCCTTCGGACTTCGGTCTCTACTTATACCTTGCTCCTTGGACTCGAGCCTATGCAGGCTGGACGTTGACTAGAAGAGAACGGCATATGGGCGAACATGACCATCGCATGCGCAAGCGCGGCAAGATCGTTCTGATCGGCTTCCTGCTCGTCGCCAGCTTCTTCCTCATTACCGAGCATACCGCGCACTTCCTGGGTGTGCTGCCCTATCTCATCCTGCTCGCCTGCCCGCTCATGCACCTGTTCATGCACCACGGCCAAGGTGGGCATCAGCATGGCCATGAGCCCGGCCAGGCACCCGCCGGCTTGCCGGCCAATCCCAACGGCCGCATCGAAGGAGAGTCGCGATGACGCACGCCGACTATGGCTATGGTCTGTGGGGGCTCGCGCTGGTCAATGCCGCCGTTTTCATCCTCTTTGCGTTCAGCTTCTTCAAGCCGGCAACGCGGCGCGACTGGCGCAGCTTCGGCGCGTTCAGTGCGTTCATCGTCGCGCTCTTCGCCGAAATGTATGGCTTCCCGCTCACCATCTTCCTGCTGTCGGGGTGGCTCCAGTCGCATTTCCCCGGCGTCGACTGGTGGAGCCACGATGCTGGCCACATCCTGGAAATGATGTTCGGCTGGCGCATCAATCCGCATTTCGGCCCGTTCCACATCGCCAGCTTTGTGCTGATTGGTGTAGGCTTTTGGCTAATCTCGATCGCGTGGACGGCGCTTCACACGAGTCAGCGCAAACACGAATTGGCAATGACGGGGGTCTACGCCCGGGTGCGGCACCCTCAATACGTAGGGTTCATCCTCGTCATGCTCGGTTTCTTGCTACAATGGCCGACGCTTCTGACGCTTGCCATGTTTCCAGTGCTGGTGGTGATGTACATTCGTTTGGCTAAGCATGAGGAGAGATACGCGCTCGCGACCTACGGCGATAGCTACCGCCAGTACATGGCCCATGTTCCCGCCTTCTTCCCCAGCTTGCGTTGGAAGCGGGAGATTGCAGGACTGGCCTTCACAGGAAATGCTCGAATGGCAGGCCATCAGACGGACGGGCCGGTTAGCGAGGGTTCTCGAGAACACGACAACATGCTGCCAGGAGGTTAGACGTTGTCCTCCTCCGCAAGATCATCACGAACATGACGAAATCGAGGGGGCGTATGTGACCATGCAGGTGACGATCCTTGCGATTGTAGTAAACGGCGTTCCCGTCCTGAGCCTCCATCAGACCCGATCCGCGGCCTGGAAGCGGCTCATGAGATTCATAGACGCGAAATGGCCGGAGCGCCTGGGAGCGATGCTTCCCCCTGCCGAAGACGAAGCGAAGGCGCGCATGTTCTTTCGCGAGGAAGATAAAGACCTGTACGCGATCATCGACGCCGACATATCAGAGCTGCACGATGCCTTGGGGTGGGTCAAAGATCCCGTCGTTGGTTAGCCCGTCACGCGATCGCCCTCGAAAAGCTGGGCCGCCCACCGATCGAGATCGCAGCCACGTCCTGAACGTCACCGAAGTTCAGGACGTGACCGAGCCCGGGCAGTGCGATCGGGCGCTATCTGTAAGCCGGACAAGCAACTGACCTGTTCGACCGCCGTGCCAGCGGGCTGATTGCCAAGGGCGCGGCCGGATTTTGCGTCGGCGCAACGGGTGTCAGTCGGTGTCGGCCTCTACGGAGAGATGTGCAGCGGCTGTCATCTATCGCCCCGGCGCGGAGGAATCGGAGGTGAGCCAAGGCCCTTAACGGCAAGCCCCGAACTGGCGAGGGGTGGCGCAACGCCTCACGCCCGCTCAGCAGCCCTGGATTATCAAGCATGGTGTAAGCTGACGGCCGAGCCGGCGGGGGGCAAGACGCACCGGATCCCCTGTCTGGGACACGGTGGCGTTCGTGCGCTAACTCTCGGGGATGACGGCTGAGCCGTACAAGCGCTGGTCGCGGGCGCACCTGTCGGCCACGCGGGATGATGAAGAATCTGGCAGGCACGAAATGAGACACGCAAGGATGGAGATTCGACCCTGAGAAGCACCAAACTTCGGCTGCACCTTCTCGCGAGCCGCACTCACAAGTGGCTCGCGATCATTGTCGGCGCGCAGCTTCTTTTGTGGTTCGCGAGCGGCGCGTTCGCGCCTCCGAGCTGGTGGTGATCGACGTCACGGACATCACGGAGGCGCTTGACCCGGAGGCGCGGCTACTGACTATTGCGCGCAGCAAGGGAGATCCGGAAGGAGAGGGGGCGACCGCTTATCTGTCGCGGCGATCCGTGCGCGCCATTGCGGCCTGGCGTGCTGCCTCGGGCATTGAGGCCGGCCCCTTGTTCCGCCGGGTGCAGGTACGGCGCTACAAGGCCCGCAAGGCGGTCCCGGGGCGGCGCATCGATAGCATCTCGAGTCGCGAGACCTGGGACTTGCGCAAGACGCTACCGAAGCCAGCTGTGGCGGCGCGTGTGGAATATGATATCGGCACGGCGGCGCTGCATCCCGGCTCGATCGGGCCGATCTGGCGCGCCATCATCAATCAAGCTTTCGAGCGCGGCGCACTACCGGATTTGACCAAGGACGATCTGGAACGGCTGCTCAAGGGGATCAGCGCGCATTCGACTCGAGTGGGCCTCAATCAGGACTTGTTCGTCGTCGGGGAGGATCTCGCCGGGATCATGGACGCCCTGCGCTGGAAGAGCCCGCGCATGCCTCTCGCTTACAACCGGAATCTCGCGGCCGAGCAGGGCGCGGCTGGCCGACTAATGGCGAAGATTGGGTGACGGGGCTAGGTCTGTCGCGGCGAAACGGCATGATACAATCACATTAGAAATCAGGCTGAGCCCCCTGAATTGCAGAAGGTCCGCCGATCTTCTCCAAACCCCACTCTTCAGGCGGTTCAAAGATCCGGACGTCAGTCTCGACGGACCGCGCCCGTGCCAGCAGGCCCGGCTTGTTATAGGTCCAGGCCCGGCTCTCGTAGCGTTTCTCACTCAGCGAGGCGATGAGCATCGCGGCCCTGGGGACCCGCTTGCCGATGCGGCGCAGGGTCATATGGTCCTCATTGCTCATCACTGCCGGGGTATCCGGATGCGTGTGCCAGTCTCCAAGATAATCCAAATCGCCAGCGCTGGCCGAAAATGCCTGACCTATTTGCTCCAGTTGCCAAACATGATCCGGTATGAAGGCGTGCCGCCCGTGCATTGCGCGTGGTCCGGGACCGATGACCCGGGCCACGATCCGATCGTCGCCATCGTGCCAACCGAGCATCACGCCGCCTGTTTCCAGCGGATGGAATGCGGTGCCCAGTTGAAGAATTCGACGATTTGCGGCGGCGCTGAGCCAGAGAGTCACGCAACCTCCCGGCCACAGCAGACGGGGTGCGCGCGGGCATGCCCGACCTCCCAGGTCGGTAGGATCCGCCTCCCGTCCTTGAAGTGCGAGAGGACGGCAACGTCCCAATCCCCCGCGTCGAAAACATCCGGAATGGTGACGGCAAGCACACCGCGAACAACTTGTAGCGACACTTCCTGCAGATCGAACGAGCCCCCCGTGAATGTCGGCGCATTGCATCCGACAGGAAGTACGGTGCCGCCGGTGTCTTCCGCGGGCTGCGGTAACGTGCCGTCAAGCCATTGAGATTGGACGCATAGGAAGCATGCTGGATGATCGGTCGCGAACTTCGCGACCACGCCGCCTGCGGCGCCCAGGGTTGCATAGCCGATCACAAGAGGGGTTCCGATATCTTTGCAATGAAACGCCAGCGCCTGCTGGCATTCGGTTGACGCCGACGTGTCGATCACGACGTCAACTGAGCCGATCAGCGATCGCAATTGCTGCAACGGGTTCCCTTTGAGTTGTCCAAGGTCTTGCGAGTCAGAAAGCGCCGCGCCGACTTTGGTTTGGCCGCTGGACGCCTGCGTCCACGGGTAGTTTTGCTGGATGAACGCTGCGAGCACTTCGGACTTGGAAACACCCCATACCGCGCGACCGAGCGGCCAGCGAACATAATTGCCGGGCTCGACCAGGTCGGGATCGAACAGGCTGATTTCCTTGAAACCGGCTCGCGCCAGCTCAATAGCGGCGAAGCTTCCGATCGCACCACATCCTATGAGCAGGGCCTTCTTACCGCGCAGTGCGCTGGCGACCGGCAATCGACTGAACATGTCGTCGGAAATGCCGTAGCCCCGGATGAAGCTGACATGGCGACGCTTGCCGACCCAACGATTAGCCAGGAAAATCCATCCGTCACCAAGACCATTCGGCCCATAAGCGACCTCCTCCTCGATGAGAATCGCCGTGATGCTCAAGGGGGCTTTCCCGATCTTCGTCCAGCCGCTTGCTTCCCCTTGGAACAGGTTCGCCTCAGCTGCGACCAGTGCTTCCGCTTCGGCTAGGAGGGCTGCCGCGTCCCGTCCAAGGGTCGGTTTCATGCGCACCCATCGGGCTGGCAGTGGCGACCACTTTCCTGTTCGCTGCGGCAGTTCAAATGGCTCTGCGAGCCAAACCCCTTTAGCAGGTCTCGTCTGCGTCATGATCGCTTCGAAAGCTGCGCCGTCCTTCTTAGGGCCGGCTATCGGGCGTTCCTGGCTGACGGCGGTCGCTGGGCCGAATTTGCCGGTTGGAGCGGTGCGCCCCTGTCCAAAGTACACGGCAGAGTTGGTTTCACCCTGGCCGTTAAAATAGGTCGAGAGCGGATCTGGATAAGGCTCCTCCGCCTTGGCCGCTTCTTCCCAAGAACCAGCATTGCGGTGGCCGATGGCATCGAACAGCTGCTGCAACTGGCGGTCGATCATGTCAGCCACAAGTTCGTTCGGGTCCCACTGGTCATTGCCTTGGATCAAAAGGCAAAGGGCCTTGCTGTGCGGATTTTGATGGCGATCGAGTTCAAGATCGGGTGCCGTCACTTCGGGGCGGCAATAGGGGTGTAACGAGGAGAACCCGACAAGTAGCCGAATATCTCCTCGCTCCTTGGCCGGCCAGATAGCTTCCAACAGGAGGAAGCCATCTGACTTGTGCTTAACCAAAACCGCAGCGCCGTGGCGTTCAAACGCGGCCAATTCGGCCCGGTACAGGCCGTCCCACGAGTCCCACCAGCCCTCGGTTGCGGTCATCTGTTCAACCAACCGGGCGGTGGGGTGGCGGGTTGGACGGCACCGGCGGACCATCCGGACGGCCGGGTGTATGGCTCGGCGGGCCTTTGGGCACATCGGGGTGCTGCGGATGATCCGGGTGGCCCGGCGGATTTCCATTGTTGCTGTTCATCATGATCTCCTGAGAGGACTCTTGACGCCGTGTCATCATGGACTAGAATCGCGTTCGAGTCCTGATTTGAACTGTATGTATTAGGACTGATTTGCAAATCAAGTCCAGAAATGGACCGGGGAGCTTTTTATGGGCAATTCGCAAGCCGATGCTCGCGCGGGCATGGGAACGACCCGGATTCCGGTGGAGCTAGAGGCCTTTTTCCAGATCGCGGAACGCTGGGAGTTGACCACTGACGATCAGATCAGGCTCTTGGGCTCACCGGGCAGGTCGACATTCTTCAAATGGAAGAAAGAGGGCGGAACGCTTCCGAATGATACGACAGAACGCCTCTCTCACATCTTGGCCATCTGGAAGGCCCTGCGTATCCTGTTCACGGTCGACGAACGCGGCGACGCGTGGATGCAAAAGCCCAACGAATTTTTTGATGGTCAGTCTGCCCTGGCTATCATGTTGCGAGGGGGAGTCGCAGACATATATCGAGTTCGGCAATATTTGGATGCTCAGCGCGGGGGTTGATCGCAATGGAGTTGGTCGACATCGAATGTGAGCTTTACAGGCTTATTCCCTCGCGTTTCCCGCCCGTTTCAGTTTTCGACGGCCTCGTGGCAAACGACAGGCTCGATCAACTCGCGGAGATCGAGGCGCGCACCAATCCGCGTTTACAGTCAGATGAGCGGCTACGAGCCTTATATGGTGATAGCGGGTCGCCGCAGCTTCAAAACTGGAATCTCGCTCCGTTCAAATACCTCAACCCTGAGGGGAGCCGCTTCTTCCCGTCTACCTGGCCAGCGTTGGAACTTTCCGACGATCAACAGACGGCGCTTGCTGTAGCGGTCGCTCGGCGCGAAGGATTCCTGCGGCGAACGAGTGAGGCCGCCCTTGGCTTGGACATGCGGATGCTCAAGACCCCGGTGGCGGGAAAGTTTGCGGACCTCTCGGAAGTTTCGCCCAACCTGGAGCGGGAAAAACGCTGGGAGATAGCAAGAGATTTGCCAGAAGCGGCGGATGGCATCATCTACTGCCCCCCTGAGCGACCGTCGCACCGCTGCTACGCGGTTTTGCGAGGCGACAGGCTGGGGCGAACCATCCAGACGGTTCACTATCGTTTTGCATGGGACGGATCGCGTATTTCGGCCGTCTACGCCTTTGATGAAGTGGGCCGAAAATTAAGTCCTGAGGACTTCTCTTTGGCGGATGACGCACTCGCGGCTTAGTCTTTTGGGCAGTACATCGTTACTACAGGTTGCGGGACCGCCGTCGGCTACCGTGAGCATCGCTGCGCGAACTTTCCAGGAAGTCCGTTTCCAAGATGAGCTGACAGAACCCTATTTGCCTGCTCTCAAAATGACCTTCGTCAGGTTGGGTGGGCGTCCAATACACGCGATCGCAAGCCGACCGCCCGTCAGAAGCTCGCCGTCAAGTTGAACGAACCATAGCGCGTCCATTCTCCCGGCGGCGCATTGGGTGCGTCGCGGAGGAAGCGCCCCTTGGCGAGCAGCAGGCCGTCGAGTTCGAAGCGCAGCCGCGTGGGCACGAGCCAGTAGCGAATGCGTGCCTCGATCTGGTGACCGGCAAAATCACCGGAGCGCCCCGAGGCGTCGCGCACGCTGGTGGAGGAGAAGCTGTCCTGATCCGCTGCCAGCCACATCGGCCGATAAGAGGCGAACCAGTCGAGCCGCTTGCTCGGTGTCGCTTCGATGCGAATGCCGGGCGTCATGATATTGGTCCGGGCGATGGCATTGTAGAGCCCGGCCGGCGCGAGATCGGCGCGGCGCATGCCGAACAGTGTGTCGAAGCGGCCGAACCTGCCGCCGGGTTTGTCGCCGCTGGCCCGGTCGAACTCGACCGATAGGCGCGGCTTCCAAGGGCCGGCGAAGCTGTAGCCGACGTCGGCATGGATGAAGCTCGCGCCGACGCTTTGCCGCGCCGCAGTGGGCGCCGGTGACGCGCTGACATGGCCGGTCTGGTAGAAGGCCTCGATCTCGTAGTCGAACTTGCTGGCCCGCGGCTCGGCAATGATCCGCCCACCGAACGTGTCGAGCGAGCGGTCCCGTGTGGGCCGCCCGGGTGCATCGCGCTCGCCGAGATGGAAATAGCTTAGCTCCGCCATTGCTGCCCCGATCGCCTTGGCCTTGCTGACCTGCCCGCCCCACAGCACGAGATCGAAGCTTTCCCTGTCGAGTCGCACTTTGGCATCGCGAATGCCTTGGGTGTCGTCGGGCAGACGGACTTGCGGCAGAGTGTAGATCAGCGTCGTCTTCCAGCCCTGCGGCGCGGCGATGTCGGCGCGCAGGCCGGTGTAGCCATTGGTCGTGTTGCGATAGTCGTCAGCCGCGACCAGCCGGCGCGATCCCAGGTTGAGCGTCATGCGCCCAGCGGTGAGCGTGAGTTTCGTACCCTTGCCGCGTGTGAGGTTGTTGTCGATCCCCCAGGCGAGGCAGGCGCCGGCGATGGCGACCGCGCCCAGTCCGAATCCGCTGCCGGTGCCCTGCCAGGCCAGCAGCGCCGCGCCCGCCAGGATCGCTAACGCCCCGAGCAGCAGTCGGCGATCAACATTCTCGCGGAACACCGCCCAGGCAATGCCCATCGTCGCGAGGCCCTCGAGGTTGAGAAGTAGTGCGGCCGAGGAGGCTGGCGTGGTCGTCAGGCCAAGCATCAGCAGCAGCGGGCCGGCAACGCCCCCGGCAAGCACCACGAGTGCCATCCAGCCCCAGTCGCCACGAACGAGCGGCGCTTCGTTGCTCACCCGTCTTCGCAGCACCCAGACGAACGCCAGCCCTAACCCCGATCCCAGATAGAGCAGGCTCGCCAGCAGCCAGGGGTTCACGCCTTCGCCCAGGAGCGCCTTGGCGAGCGGCGTGCTCGCCCCGAACAATGCCGCCGAGGCAATGCCGAACGGCGCGCCCGGCCAGGCGACCCAGGATCTGAGGCTCATGCTGTCGCCTCCGTCACCAAAGGCCGATCCGCTTCGCCTTCCTTGCGGCGGACGAGCCGATAGAGCGTGGGCAGCACCAACAGGGTGAGCAGCGTCGACGAGATGACACCGCCGATGACCACCGTCGCCAGCGGCCGTTGCACCTCGGCCCCCGCGCCGACGTTGAACGCCATCGGCACGAAGCCGAGGCTCGCAACCAGCGCGGTCATCAGCACCGGCCGCAGGCGCGTCAGCGCGCCCTCGCGGATCGCGTCCTCAAGGCTGCGGCCTTCGGCCAGCAGCGACCGGATGAAGCTCAGCATCACCACTCCGTTCAGCACCGCCACGCCCGAGAGCGCGATGAACCCGATGCCTGCCGAGATGGAGAGCGGCAGCCCCCGGATCAACAGCGCCGCAACGCCGCCGGTGAGTGCCAGCGGCACCCCGGAGAAGACGATCGCGGCGTCCCGACCCGAGCGGAACAGCGCATAGAGCAGGCCGAAGATCAACAGCATCGCCGCCGGCACCACCAGCTGCAGCCGCTTGGCAGCGGAGATCAGCTGTTCGAAGGTGCCGCCGTAGCTCACCCAGTAGCCGGCGGGCATCTCGACCTGCGCCCCGACCTTGCTGCGGAGCTCCTCGACGAACGAACCGAGGTCGCGGCCGCGGACATTGGCGGTGACGACGACGCGGCGCTTGCCGTCTTCGCGGCTGACCTGGTTGGGGCCGATGACCACCTCGACCTTGGCGACGTCCTCGAGCGGCACGAAGCCGCGTGGTTCGCCGCCGCCGGCTCCCAGCGGGATGCGCAGCCGGCCGATCTCGTCGACCCGCGTGCGAAGATCTTCGGGCAGGCGAACGATAATCGCGAAGCGGCGGTCGCCCTCGAAAATCTGTCCGGCGGGCGCGCCGCCGATCGACACCGCGACCACGTCCTGCACGTCGCCGACATTGAGACCGAGCCGGGCGAGCGCGGCTCGGTCGGGCGTGATCTGCAGCACTGGAAGGCCTGTGACCTGCTCGACGCTCACGTCCTGCGCGCCATCGATGCCCGCCACGACCTTCTCGATCGCCTGGCCGATTTCGTGCAGCCGGTCGAGATCGTCGCCGAACACCTTGACCGCGACATCGGCGCGCACCCCCGACAGGAGCTCGTTGAACCGCATCTGGATGGGCTGGGTGAACTCGTAGTTGTTGCCGGGGATGGTCCGGGCCGCCGCGTGCATCTCGGTGACGAGCTGGGTCCGGGGCTTGCGCGGGTCGGGCCATTCGTCGCGAGGCTTTAGCATCACGAAGGTATCGGCGACCGAAGGCGGCATCGGGTCGGTCGCGACCTCGGCGGTGCCGATCTTGGCGACGATCCGCTCGACCTCGGGGAAGCGCTTGAGCCGCGCCTCCAGCGCTCTCTGCATCTCGATTGCCTGGCTGAGGCTGGTGCCGGGAATACGCAGCGCATGGAGCGCGATGTCGCCTTCATCGAGATTGGGCACGAACTCCGATCCCATGCGGCTGGCGGCGAGGCCGGCGAGCGCGACCAGCGCCACCGCGCCGACCACGACCGCGACGCGCAGCCGGAGCGCCATGTCGAGCGCGGGGGCATAGGCCTTGCGCGCGAGAACCATGAGCCGGCTTTCCTTCTCCTCGACCCTGCCCGTGACGAACAGCGCGACCGCCGCCGGCACGAAGGACAGCGACAGGATCAAGGCGGCGCTGAGCGCCATGACCACGGTGATTGCCATGGGATGGAACATCTTTCCCTCGACGCCGGTCAGCGCGAAGATCGGCACATAGACGAGCGCGATGATCAGCACGCCGAACAAAGACGGGCGGATCACCTCGGATGTGGCGGATGCCGCGAGATCGAACCGCTCCGTGCGCGTCAGCAGCCGGCCATGCCCATGCTGCGCCTCGCCGAATCGGCGCAGGCAATTCTCGACGATGATGACCGCGCCATCGACGATCAGGCCGAAGTCCAGCGCACCGAGGCTCATCAGGTTCCCCGACACGCCCGCCTGGAGCATCCCGGTGATCGTCATCAGCATCGTGATCGGGATGACCGCGGCGGTGATCAGCGCCGCGCGGATATTGCCGAGCAGCAGGAACAGTACGACGATGACGAGCAGCGCGCCCTCGGCGAGGTTCTTCTCGACCGTGCCGATCGCGCGCTCGACGAGCTCGGTGCGGTCGTAGATCGCCTCGGCTTTGACGCCGGCCGGCAGCGCTTTGGCCGCCTCGGCAAGCCGTTCGGCTGCTGCGCGGGCAACGATCCGGCTGTTCTCGCCCGCGAGCATGAACACGGTGCCGAGCACAACCTCGCGGCCGTTCTCGGTGGCGGCGCCCGTGCGCAGCTCCTCTCCCAGGCCCACGTCGGCGACATCGGCGATGCGGATCGGCACGCCGCCGCGATTGGTGACGATGATCGACTTCAAATCGTCGATACCCGACGCCTGGCCGGGCACGCGGATGAGATACTGCTCGCCATAGCGCTCGACATAACCAGCACCGACATTGGCGTTGTTGCGTCCAAGCGCCTGCACGACATCGTTCAGGGTGAGGCCGTAGGCGGAGAGCCGCTCGGGCAGCGGCGTCACATGATATTGCCGCTCGTAGCCTCCAATGCTGTTGACCTCGGTGACGCCGGGCGTGTTCCTGAGCTGCGGGCGGATCACCCAGTCCTGGAGCGTGCGTAGATCCTCGGGACTGTAGGCGCTGCCGTCGGGTTTGCGCGCACCCGGCTGCGCCTCCAGCGTGTACATGAAAATCTCGCCCAGGCCCGTCGCGATCGGCCCCATCTCGGGCACCACCCCTTCGGGCAACTGGTCGCGCGCGTTCTGCAGCCGTTCGTTGACGAGTTGCCGCGCGAAATAGATGTCGGTGCCATCGGCGAAGACCGCAGTCACCTGGGAGAGCCCGTAACGCGAGACCGAGCGGGTATATTGCAGCCCCGGCAGACCCGCAATTGCGGTCTCGACCGGGAAGGTCACGCGCTGCTCGGCCTCGAGCGGCGAGAAGCCCGCCGCTTCGCTGTTGATCTGGACCTGGACGTTGGTGATGTCCGGAGTCGCGTCGATGGGCAGGCGCTGGAACGCCCAGATGCCGATGGCGCAGAGCAGCGCGACGGCGGCCAGTACCGCCCAGCGGAACCGGATCGCGCCGGCGACGAGCCTTTCCAGAATCGGTGGGCGTTCGAACAGCGGCGGACGGGCGGGAGCCTCAATGGTCATGGCTCGCCCCCGACTTCTCGACATCCGCGCGGATCAGGAAGGCGCCGTCGGTCACATATTCGGTGCCGGGTTCGAGCCCGCCGAGGATCTCGGTCCACTCGGGCGTGCGCCGCCCGATCTCGAGCATCCGCACCTCATAGGTGTTGCCGACTTTGGCATAGACCACCTCGAAGTCGCGGAAGCGCTGGATCGCCTTGGTCCTGACCGCGAGCGGGACATTCGCCGACGCGACTGCGAACTGTCCCTCGACGCCCATGCCGGGACGGAACATGCGCGCCGCCGATTCCGGTAGGTGGACATGGGCCATCAGCGTCTGGCTGGCGAGATCGGCGGTCGGCAGGACCGCCTCGACCGCGGCCTCGATCCGCGCCTCTCCGGAAAGACTGCGCACGCGCACCGTCTGCCCGACACGGACGCGCTCGGCATCGCGCGGATACACGAAGAACTCGGCGTGGAGCTTCGCCGGGTCGGCGATCACGAACAGCGCGCGATCGCCGGTTACGTCGCCGACATTGGCGTTCTTTTCGATGATCGTGCCGCTGATCGGCGCCGGCACCGCGTAGGTCTGGAGCGAGTGGCTGGATTCGACGCGGAGCAGGGCCTGACCCTTGCGGACCTGCTGGCCGAGCTGCCCGCTCATCCAGACGATCTGCCCCGGCAGCCGCGCCCGGACATCGGCCTTGCCTTCGGGCGTGATCTCGATCCGTCCGGCCATGTCGATGAGCTCGGCGATGGCGACGGGTCCTGCCCGTTCGGACTTCACACCGCCGGCGCGCGCCGCCTCGGCGGAAATCGTCGTGCGGCCCTCGTAGGAGGCATAGGACCAGCTATGTGTGCGCCCGCCCTCGACCGCGCGCACCTTGACGTCGAACGAATGCGGCTCATGCACGACGCCGCCTCCCAGCAGATAGTCCTCGCGCGGCGTGAAGGCGAAGCGGTCGATCCGGCCGCCGAGCCGCGTGAGTTCGACGCCGAGTTGCACTTCGCCCGGCGTCACGGGCTTGCCGCCGCGATAGGCGTAGACGTGGAACTCGGGTTCGACGCCATCCTCGAAGATGGTCATCTCGACCGCGAAATCGCCATCGCGCAGCATTCGTCCGCGATGCGGGCCGCGCTCATAGTCGGCGGCCTTGGCGGCGGGTTCTTCCCCGGTTTCGTTGGCGGCGGGGCTGCCGCTGCAGGCGGCCAGCAAGGCGCAAGCGGCGAGGATGCCGCCGCGTACAAGGAAGGAGGTCTTCATCAGCGGTTCTCCGCGCTGGCGATGAGGGGAAGATGGCGGCCGGTTAGCCGGTCGAGCCGGGCGCCGATGAGATGGAAGCGGCGCAGCAGGTCGATGCGGCGCGAGCGCAGCTCGATCACCGCCTGGCTCGCCTGGCTCACCTCGAGAAAGGTGAAGGCGGTGCCGCCGCGCCGGAAGCCGTCGCGCACCATGACCACCGCACGTTCGGCGCCCGGCAGCACTTCGCGGTCGAGCCGAACGATTTCGGTCGCGAGCGCGGCGCGTTCGGCCGTGAGCCGGTCGATCTCGCGTCGCCGTTCGACCCGTGCCACCGCGATCTCGGCTTCGGCCGCTTGGGCATCGGCACGTGCGCGCTCGACATTGCCGCGATTGGCGGAACGGTTGCCGAGCGGGATAGAGCCGCCGACCACCAGCGCGACGTCGTTGCCCTGGCCGAAATGCCGCACGCCGACCCGCGCGGTCGGATCCCCCGCATTGCCGGTCTCGGCAAGGCGAACGCGCGCATCAGCTGCGGCGCGCTCGGCGTCGAGCAAGGCGAGATCGGGAAGATCGCCCTCGGCGGCGGGAGCGGCGGCGAGATTGGTGAACGGCGCGGTGTCGAGCCGATAGTCCGCCGTGCCGCCCCACCAGGCGGCGAGATAGGCGCGGGCGATGCGGGCGGCCGCCTGGGCCTGGTCGAGCGCGATCCGCGCCTGCGCCACCGACGTTTTCGCGCGCTCGGCCGCGAACAGCGGATCGAGCGCAGCGGCGACCCGGCGACGGACTTCGGTTTCAACCCGCTCGGCCTCGGCGAGCCGCTGTCCGGCGACCGCCACCGCCGCCTCGGCGGAAAGCGCCTCGACCCATGCCGCCTGCACCTGGGCGAGAAGGTCGAGCATCCGTAGCCGCGTACGCGCCGACGTCACGCCTACCGACGAGCGGGCGGCGCCGATGCGGGCTTCGCGCTTGCCGCCGCGTTCCCAGGTGCGCTCGTACCAGGCCGTGGTCTGCGAACGGTCGATCGGCGAATAGGGGCCTGTGCCGGCGAAATCCTCGACGTCGACGCCGATCACGTCGCGGGGACGGACATCGGCCTGGGCAATAGCGGCGTTCGCCGCCTGGAGTTGGGCCGCAGTGGCCGCGACGACGGGATCGCCGCTCGCCACCCGGGCCAGCGCATCGGAAAGCGTCAGGTTTTGGGCCGAAGCCGCCTGCGCGTAGAGGAAAAGTGGAAGCACGGCGCAGAGCACCGGCATCTTGGCAAGGCGCGCGTGGGCACGCGCGCGATCGAATGAAAACATGAAAGGCCTCGCAAGACGGCACGACACATCCGCGCCGAACCTGCGACGCGGGGCTCAGGCGTTTGGGCCGAGATCCTTGGGAGGTCGTTCGGGGCCGCGCGCCTTCACGCCGAGCGGCCGTCGCTGCGGCTCGAAAGTGCCCGCGCTGGCGGCCAGCGCGAGTATCGCCGCCGGCGCCTGATCGGGGACGATCAGGCCGGAGCCGCCATCGGCATGGTGGTGATGACCGCCGGCAAGATGCCCGACAGGATCGTCGTCGCTGTCGTCCGGCTGCGGGCTGTGATGATCGTCGGCATGATCCAGCTCGAGCGAAAGATCGCCCAGGAGCATGTGCTCATGGGCGATCGGCGCGCCCGGCGCATGCTGGATTCGGTCCATGGAGTTAGACAGCGACATCCCCGCAAACACGAAGACGAGCGCGATGCAGAGCATCGCGGTCAACCGCTTTACGATGGAGGTTTCGCTGGTTTGCACATTGAGTCACTAACCGTCCGCTTGTTTTCAGGCAAGCCAACTCGGCATGAGCAAAGCAATCTTGGCTTTTCTAATGAAGCGGGCGCGCTTTGCTTCGCGGATTGCCGTTGTAACAGCACGACGACAGTTAGCTCTGAAAACTCCAAGCCATCGGCAGGATCTCTGCCGGTGGTGCAGGGCGGACTGGCGTATCCTCACCTCATAAGAGCGAGTTCGCCCTGTGCGGCATGTTTCGTGAGACTGGTCGCAGACACGAGGCCCCGGGCGTCGCCGATCAAGGTATAGACGGCGTGGCGCTGCCCGCCGCGGTTTCGATGGTCGACGTGATAGCCCTGATAATGACGGCGCATGAGATCGGCGTTCACCAATTCGGAGACGGCGCGGCTGAGGTTACTCTTCCCGGTGGTTCGCATGCGTGCGCGCATTTCCTCTGCGATCGTTCGTTGCGTTTCCTGTGCATCGCCGGTGAGCATTCCACTTCTGTCCAGATCCCTACGAACGCGATCTGCCAACGCTGCGCTGCGGGATACTCGATGAGACATCGGTGTGAGCGCGTCGCAGAGCCAGTCGCGCAGCGAAACAAGCTCGTTGTCCCGCTTGATCCAGGGACCGGCGCTCCCGTCGGGGCCGGCGACCTGCGCAATCAAGTTGAGCAGCATGAAGGCATAGCGGGGACGGCTTGAGACCTGCGCCAATCTCTCGAGCACGGCTGCGATATCGCAGCTGCTGGAAGATTGGAGAGGAGCGCCGGGATGAAACATAACGCGACTGAATCAAGCACAGACGAGGATCAATGTGAATCCGAAATTCGCACCGTGGAGCGTCCTTTGTCGCCTATGACACTTTACCAGCAGGCAAAGTGTCATAGGCGATTCATCCAAGCAGGTTTGTTGCGAATCGTTCTCAACTCACCGTGATAATCGCGGAGCTGGCCGCTTAACGCTGGACGAGAAGTTCTTTTGGCGACGAGCTTCGACCGTCTATGGCGAACAGGATAAGAGACTGCGGCCGCCTGGACGACCTCACGCGTTTCGCACAGGAATGTGCGCGTGCTGGAAACCTCGGCGATTTGCAAGGCACGATCGATGCGGCCGTGCGCGAACTCGGCTTCCGCTGGTTCACGCTGCTCCACAATGTCGATCTTCGGCACGGAGGCGGGCAGCGCCTGTTCCTCACCACCTATCCGCCGGCCTGGCTCGAAGAGGTGCTCGAGGAGCGCCACTATATCGAGGACCCCATCCACGCGGCCTGCGCCCGCACGCCATCGGGGCTCGCCTGGGATCGGGTGGGCGACGTGCTTGAGCTTTCGTCGCGCCAGCGAAGCATCCTGAAACGCGCCAGGGATCATGACCTTGCAGCGGGCTATAGCTTGCCGATCAGGACGCCGGGTGAGCCTGAGGCGATTTTCACCGTCGCCCGACCGCGTGATGAACCGCTGGATGCGGCGGAAATTCTCACCGCCCGGTTGCTGGGATCGGTCGCTTATGACCGGGCGCGCGAACTGCTCGGCGAAGAGATAAGGACCTTGGCGTTCGTTTCCCTCAGTCCGCGCCAGGTCGAGTGCATCGCGTTCGTGGCCCAGGGTAAGAGCGATTGGGAGATTGCCCAGATTCTCGGGCTTAGCCGCGACACCGTGCATGAATATGTTGAATCCGCGCGTCGGCGCTACGGTGTGCGGCGCCGAACGCAGCTGGTGCTGCGCGCGGTTCGCGACGGTCATCTCAATATGGACGCGCTCCTGTGATCTCGCTCGGGCCGTGATGATCGGGCTTGGGCAAGTTCAGGACTTCTGCGCGGTCGCCGCGATAATCAAGGACAGCCAAGCACTGGCCGGCCTGATGGCCGAAATTACGCGTGCGATGGGCTTTCGGTACGTTTCTCTGGTCCACCATATCGACCTCAAGCCAGCGGTGAGCTCTGTCCATATCGTCGATTATCCACCAGAATGGGTGGAGCGTTTCCAGGCGCGTCGCCTCTATGCCAGTGATCCGATCCACCGGGCCAGCCATCGCACTAATATCGGCTTTGCCTGGTCGGCAGTGCAATCCCTTATCACGCTTAGTGCTGCTGATCGGTCGATCCTGGCGGAGGCGCACGACGCCGGGCTGGGCGATGGTTTCACGGTTCCTGCCCATATTCCGGGGGAAGTGAATGGGTCCTGCTCATTCGCCATGGGGTCAGGCGACGTGCTCGATCAACGACAGCTCCCGCTCGTCCAGCTGATCGGCAGCTTCGCATTCGAAGCCGCGCGCAGGCTTTCCCGTCAAACCCCAGCTCCATGCGAAGGCCCGTGCCTGACTGAGCGGCAGGCCGAATGTGTGGCGCTGGTAGCACGCGGGAAAACCGACTGGGAGATTAGCCAAATCCTCGGCATTGGGCAGGAAACGGTGATCCAGCATGTCAAGGATGCACGCGACCGCTACGGCGTGACGAAGCGCACGCTGCTGGCGATCCGCGCATTGTTCGATGGACAGATCAGCTTCGCAGATGTTTTCGGGCGATGATCTCCCCAGGACAGGGGATAACCGAAAGAACGCGGGCCTGATCGACTGACCGCCTCACCAAAGGAGGCTGTCATGCATATCGCAACCGGCGCTGCCCGCGCCATGGAAAACCGCCTGTTCTGTTCGATGTTCGAGGAACGCAAACGGGTATTCGTCGATCTTCTGCGCTGGGACGTGCCGGTCTTTGCCGGTCGTTATGAAATCGACCAGTTCGACAATGACCGTGCCGTCTACATCGTGATAGCCGACGCCGAGGGCGAGCATCTTGCCTCGGCGCGGCTGCTTCCGACGACCGGTGACCATATTCTCGGCACCATTTTCCCCGAGCTGTGCGAACAAGTGCCTCCCCGGGGTGGTGCGATCCTCGAGATCACGCGCTTTTGTCTTGCACGACGATTGCGCGCACGAGAGCGCCTGGAGGTGCGCAATCGGCTGGTGTCCGCGCTCGTCGAATATGCGCTCGGCAATCATATCGACAGTTACACCGGCGTTGCTGAGTGGTTCTGGTTCCAACAGATCCTGAGCTTTGGCTGGGCATGCCGTCCCCTCGGCCTGCCCGCCTCAACAAGCAGCCGCTGCCTTATCGCCTTACAGATCGACATCAATGGCAGCACCCGCGAGCAGCTGCAGGCCAGCGGCATCTGGCGCTCGGTCGGCCTTGCCGATCTTGCCAAGGCTGCTTGAAGAGGGCACCATGACAAATCTCTCCCCCTATCGCCCAGCTGCCGAACCTGCGGTCGATGACGATTTACAGCGGCACGGCTTCTGCGTGTTGCGGGACATCGCATCCAAGACAGAGGTCGCGGAGATCGATCAGGCCCTCGATCCGCGGTTTGCCGCCACACCCTTTTGCCAGGGCGGCTTCTACGGTCCGCTCACCAAGCGCTTTGGCGGCCTTTTGAAACGCGTACCCACTGTCGAGCGACTCGTGCGCCATCCTGCGATCATGCGCCTGGTGCGGTCGGTTCTCGACCCCTGGTGCGATACCATCCAGCTCAACCTCACGCAGGCGCTCGAACTGCATCCAGGAGCGCCGGCGCAGTTTCCTCACAGGGACCAGGATATGTGGCGCGGCCCGGCCGGCGAGCTCGAATATCTCGTCAACGTGATGTGGCCGATTTCTCCGTTCAAGGCTGAAAACGGCGCCACATTGATCTGGTCCGGGAGCCATAATGCCGGCTCCATGGTCAAGGACGCGCAGCCCATGGCGGTTGAGGCGGAGCCGGGCTCGGCGATCCTCTTCCTCGGTTCTACGCTGCATGGTGCCGGCGCCAACATGACCGGCGCGATCCGGCGTGGCATCATCGTCAGCTATTGCCTGGGCTGGCTGAAGCCCTACGAAAATAAATGGCTGACCTATCCGCCCAATGCGGCCCGTGCGTTCGATCCAGACCTTGCCGCGCTGGTCGGCTACCAGCAGCACCGTCCCAATCTCGGCAATTATGATGGCCAGTGTCCGTCCGTCCTGCTTCGGGGCGAACCGCCGGAATATCTGGCTGCCACCGATGCTCTGCGACCCGATCAGGAAAGTGCGCTGGCCGAATTTCTGGACCAGCAACGCACGAGCCTACTCCCCCCGGCTGGGGGGATTGCCGAAATCGGGGCCGGGCGGAACAAAAGAGAGGTGAAATCCAACGGATAGCTGACGCCAATTCCCGACGCGGGAGGTGTCTCTCACGGGGGAATGACCCGATGCAACGCGTGACTCTCAGCCTGGCGGTGCTCGCCATGGGCACCGCCCTTCAACCGACTCCCGCGCGAGCGAATGACTTGGGCTGCCAGGTTCTCCTGTGCCTTTCTAATCCTGGTGGCGCGACGCAATATGCCCAGTGCGTCGCGCCCATGACCAAGTTGTGGCAGCGCTTGGCCACCGGCGGCTCTTTTCCCGGCTGTAGCGGCGGCGGTGTTGCTCGTACCAAGGTCCACGATCGCGATTCCGCAACGCGGCGCCGGGTTGTCATGACTTTCAGCGATGGACGCCGCGAGACCTACTCGCTGGCCCATATCGAGCGGCTGCAGGATCTCGCTCGATGATCCTCGACGTCGCCAGTCTTCTCGCCCTTGCAGGCTCATGCGCGCCAAGCGTGGCGCCTGAGACGCTGATCTCGATCGTTCACACGGAAAGCCGATTCAACACGCTGGCGATCGGGGTCAACAGTCCGGGTGCGCGCAAGCCGGTGCCGGCGACGAGGGCACAGGCGATTGCCGCCGCGCGTCGCCTCATTCGCCAAGGCTACAACATCGATTTGGGCTTGGGGCAGATCAACAGCGCCAACCTCGGATGGCTGGGTCTGTCGGTGGAGGATGCCTTCGAGCCGTGCCGCAACCTTGCCGCCGCCGCGCGGGTGTTGACGACCAACTATCAGTCGGTGGCGCACTCCGCCCAGAGTTCGGACCATGCGATCGCAACAGCGCTCTCGCTCTACAATACTGGCGATCGGCGGCGCGGCTTTCGCAATGGTTATGTCGCCCGGGTCTATGCCAGCGCGTCAACCGTCATTCCCCTGATCCGCGGCAGGCACCCAGCGTCGGTGATGACCGCGCCTGTCCGGCTTGCCGATGCGGTGATCGCCAAACCGCAACCCACTGCGCTCGCTGCGACGCAGGCCGCTGGTTGGAACATCGCCGCAGATGCCCGGCAAGCCTCGCTCATGGTCTTCGGGGACGGGACAACTTCTCAGAAAGGACAGCATCCATGACAGCGATCACCGCCCGCCTGGGCTCCCAGCCCCAATGGGCGCGTCTTCTGCTGCGCATCGCCGGCATCGTCGGCCTGGCGATGCTTCTCTCGTTGCTGCTGAGTGATCCTGCTCATGCGCAAGGTGCGGACGGCATCACCTCCATGGCCGAGAACATCAAGACCTGGCTAACGGGAACCTTTGCCAAGACGATTGCGGTGATCGCCGTCGTCATCGTCGGCTTCATGTTCTTCACCGGACGGGCGAGCCTCGGCCTTTTGGTGACGGTCATCGTCGGCATTTTCATCGTCTTCAGCGCGCAGTGGATCGTCGATACCATCACCGGTGGCGCGTGAAGGAGGCCGCGCCCTCGAACGAGCGGCTGCGCGAGGAAACGCTTTTCCTTGCGGTGACCCGGCCGACGATGTGGCTGGGCGTGCCGCTCGAAGCATCCTTGCCGATTGCGCTTGCTGCCTGTCTCACCCTGATCGTCAGCGGCAATCCGCTTTACGCGGGGGCGATCGGCGGCGCGTGCCTCGCGGTGGCGCGCCTCATCGTGCGCCACGACGCCAATGCCTTTCGCCTGCTATGGTTATGGACTTTGACCAAGGCGCGCTGCCGGAACCGCGGCTGGTGGGGCGGCAGTTCCTATTCGCCGCTGCCGGTCGCGGGGATGAAGCGCAAGGGTTTCGCGCGTGGCTAGCGCCGCCGCCCAGCTGCCGCCGCGCAAGACGCCTTGGCGGGTTCTGACCCGAGAAGCGGAGCCCGGGCGCTATCTTCCCTATGCCCGCCATGTGACGCCCGATGTGATTGCGCTTGATAGCGGCGATCTCATGATGATGTTCCGCCTCGAAGGCATGGCTTTCGAGACGGCTGATCCGATCCACCTCAATGATTGGCACGAGAAGCTCAACGGCACTTGGCGCAACATCGCCGACGATCGGCTTGCGATCTGGACCCACATCGTCCGCTCAGCCGTAGGGGACTATCCCGAAGGGCAGTTCCGCTCAAAGTTCGCCGCCGAGCTCGACGCTAAATATCGGGCGCGCGTCACCGCCAAGCGGATGTTCGTCAATGAGCATTATCTGACGCTTCTCATGCGTCCGGCAGTCGGATCGGCCGACCGGACCGGGCTGCTGCTCAAGCGGATCGCGAAAGCCAAGGCCGCAGAGGAGGAGGTCGATCCCGATGAACTGGCGCGCTTCGAGGAGAAGGCGCGCGACATCGAGAAGCTGCTCCGCCGCTGCAGTCCGGCGCGCCTTGCTCTCTACGAGCATAATGGCCTGATCTTCTCCGCCCCGCTTGAGGTGCTCGAGCAAGTGATGATGGGTGCGCGATCCAGGGTTCCGCTCGTCCGCGGGCATCTGGGATCCGCGCTTTACGGCGAGCGCGTGATCTTCGGACGTGAGACGGTCGAGATCCGTGCCCATGACACGAGCCGCTGGCAGGGAATCTTCGGCATCAGGGAATATCCCGCGCTGACGCGCCCGGGACAGATGAATGCCTTGCTCGGCCAGGATTTCGCCTTCGTCGTCTCGCAATCCTTCACCTTCATGGGCAAAGCGCGGGCAGCCGAACGTCTGCGCCGCCGGCAAAACCAGATGGCCTCGACCGAGGATGCCGCAGCGAGCCAGGCGCTCGATCTCGCCGATGCAGCCGACGATCTGCAAAGCAACCGGTTCGTGCTCGGGGAGCATCATTTCTCGCTGGCGGTCTTCGCCGACAGCCAAAGGCGACTTGCCGACAATCTCTCGGCCGCGCGCGCGGCACTGGCCGATGCTGGTTTGGTGGCGGCGCGCGAAGGACCAGCGCTCGAAGCAGCGTTTTGGGCGCAGCTGCCCGGAAATTTCGCATGGCGGGCGCGGCCAGCGGCGATCACCTCGCGCAATTTTGCTGCCTTGGCGCCGTTCCATACCTATCCCGCAGGCCGGGCCAAGGGGAACCATTGGGGGCCTGCGATCGCCATGATGAAGACGGCCGCGCAATCGCCCTATTATTTCAACTTCCATGTTGGCGACTTGGGTCACACACTGATCATCGGTCCTTCCGGCGCGGGCAAGACCGTCGTCCAGAATTTTCTGATGGCGCAGCTCGAGAAGACGGGCGCGCAGCAGATCTTCATCGACAAGGACCGCGGCGCGGAGATCTATGTCCGATCCGCGGGCGGGATCTATCTGACGCTGAAGAATGGTGAGCCTACGGGTTTCGCTCCGCTGCGGGCACTCGACTATGGTCCGCGCAATCTTGTCTTCCTGGGGCGCCTGATCCGGCAGCTGGTGACGCCGGTTGGAGGCCAACTCGGCGTCACGCAGGAGCGCATGATCGATGAGGGGCTGGCCTCGCTCGGACGCCTTGCGCCGGAGGACCGCTCCATTCTCGCGCTTCGCCAGCTGCTCGGTCAGCGCGACCCGGAAGGCATCGGTGCCCGGCTGGAGAAATGGGCGCGGGGCGGTTCGCTCGGCTGGGTGTTCGACAATGAGATCGACGCTTTGTCGCTGGAGGCGCCGTTCGTCGGCTTCGACATGACCGATTTTCTCGACAACCCCGAAGTGCGCACGCCGCTCATGATGTACATGTTCCACCGGATCGACGGTCTCCTCGACGGCCGGCGGCTTGTGATCGATATCGACGAATTCTGGAAAGCCTTGGGGGACGATGCGTTCCGCGCCTTCGCGCAGGACGGCCTCAAGACCTACCGCAAGCAGAATGCCTTTCTTGTCTTCGGCACGCAAAGCCCTGCGGATGCGCTGCGTTCGGACATTTCGCACAGCATCATGGAGCAGGTTGCGACCAAGATACTGCTTCCCAACCCCTATGGCCGCGAAACGGACTATGTCGATGGACTGGGTCTGACCCAGGCGGAATTCAAGCTCATCCGCCACGATCTGAATCCGGAATCCCGCCGGTTCCTGGTCAAGCAAGGCCATGACTCAATCGTCGTCGAGCTCGATCTTGGCGGTCTCTCCGACGAGCTGGCAGTTCTCTCGGGCACCACGGAAACGGTGACGCTGCTCGATGCCATCCGCGCCGAGGTCGGCGACGATCCCGAATACTGGCTGCCCCTCTTTCACCAGCAGCGTCGATCTCCATCGAGCAGGAAAGGATGAGCTATGCGTAAAGGCGGATTCGCAGCGATCGGTGCGATTATCCTGGGAACGGCGGGTCCGGCCGCCGCCCAGGGCATACCGGTCTATGACAGCTCCGGCTATTTGCAGGCGCTCGCCACGGTCAAGAACACCCTGTCCATGATCGACCAGGGCAAGGAGCAGATCGCCGAGGCCAAGCAGCTCTACGGTAGCTTCAATCAGGTCACCGACGTCAATGGCATTGCCCCGTCGCTATCGACCGATGCCATGCGCCATCTTCTGCCGCCTGAGGCCCGCGACCTCGGCAGGCTGATGTCGTCGGAAAATGCCAGCCTGGGATCGCTTGGCAGTGCCGCGACCCGCATTCGCGATGCCAACCGCATTGCACTGCCGGAGCTGCGGCCTGGCGCATCCGCTTATGAACGGGCGTCGCGCGACAACCTGTTGCGAAACGGCGATCTGGCCGCCCGCGATGCTGCGATAGCGGAGTCGGCCTACGGCGTCTCGGCCCAGCGCACCGCAGGCTTGGAAGAACTGCGCACCTCGCTCGATACGGCTTCGGACGCCAAACAGGTCATGGACATCCAGGCAAGGGTAGGGGTCGAAAACGCCCACATCCAAAATGATGCCCTGCAGTTGCAGGCGCTGCGGATGCGGCAGGAGTCAGAACGTCGTCTTCAGATGCAGCGCGACGATGAGCAGGATTTAGCCGACCTATCGGCAAGTTTGGGAGGCTCGTAATGCTCCGGGCCATTGTCGTAAGCGTTACTTTGGTTGGCTTGCTCGGGTGCAAACCGCCGACCGGAAAAGATGAGTATCGCAGTACCTCCGATCTGCGGAATCAAACGCTCAGGGATTGCGCGAACGGAACCCATCCAAGTTCCCGCGAGTGCATCAATGCTCAGGACGTTAAAGATCTTGATGACCTGAAGCGGTCACTTTGACGGCGAGCTGACCCGCAATGGCCTCTACACTGTTCAACGATTTCTATATACAGGTCGACAATCAGTTAGACCTGTTCCTCAACGAGCGTCTTCAAAACGTCGTTGAGGTTGTTCGCGGGCCGCTCGCCGTTGGGCTTGTTATTTATATCGCTTTGTTCGGCTACATGGTGATGCGCGGCATTATTAGCGAACCCTGGGGCGAACTATTCTACCGAATGGTCAAGCTCTGCCTGCTGTATATTGCCGCAACGACGGTCGCCTATTCCGAGTGGATCACCACGCCTCTTTTTCATGGGATGCCGGACGCACTCTCGCAGGCACTCTCCGGGCGGACCATCACCAGCGTGGGCGCTGCATTTGATGACTATTTCAATCAAGCCGACAGCATAGTTCTCATAATTCGCGCCAAAGCTGCGACGTATATTGAAATTAATCCGATGCGCTTGGTGCTGATCGCGCTAGCCGTTTGCCTCTACGCGCTGGCAGGACTGTCTGCCACGATCGGTTTTTCAATTACTATTTTTGCCAAAATAGCGCTGGCCATCATTATAGCTCTCGGGCCAATTTTCATTGCACTTGCATTGTTCGAACCTACGCGCCGCTTCTTTCATGGATGGCTCGGGCAGGTCTTCAACTACATAGTCCTCATGGGAGTGATCATCGCGATCACGACGCTCATTTCTGATTTGGGCAGCATCGCAATCGCGGCTGCAGAATCAAAAGCTGATGTGACAATCGGTGCGGTTCTTTTCGCCGTTTATCTCTTCCTCGGGACCATTTTCTTTTTCCAGGCTCCGGCCATTGCCACCGGCATTGCGGGCGGCGCCGCTGCGGGGGTTGGTGCCTTCGCCGGGACCGCCTGGGGGACGATGGCATCTCCCCTCCGACAACGCCGCATTGCGCGCAACAGCCGCAATCTGGAGCGCGCCGCTCGTCGGGGCGGCTCCATCGAAGCGGCATAGTGAGACATCACCATGACCTTGCCCTGTCCTCAAAAATCGACGTTCACCATCCGCCAGGTTACTGTCTGCCTGATCGGCAGCCTTCCACTGCTGGGCCTCGCGGCATGCGCGTCCGGACCCAAGAAGCTGGCCGTTTGCAACGGGCACCATCTGCGTGACGTGAACATCTATGGGAGCGTTCTGCCCGGATCGCCGGTGCGGGCGACTACAGCGCCGCGCCCTGCGCCGCCCATTCCTCCCTTGTCTCATCCGCAGGTGGGCGATCCACCGCCTCCGCCCGCAGTGCCAGCGCCTCCGGACGACAAGGTTTCCTTTGCGCCAAAGGACATTCGTTATGCGAGTTGCTGACGATGACGCGGAGGCGGTGCCTACTTCCGGGCTCAAACGCTATTTCCAGGAAGCGCGAAGCTGGGACCAGGACAGGGTTCGATCGGCATTGCGATCGACGCGTATTGCTTGGACCGTGGCGACGGTAACCTCGATCCTTGCGGCCGCATCCATTTTTGCTGTCGCCGCGCTGGCCCCGCTCAAGACCGTCGTGCCCTATGTCATTCGGGTCAATCAGACGACGGGCGCGGTGGATGTCCAGACGGCGCTGACCCAGCGGCCGATGCGCTATGATGAAGCGGTCACCAAATACTTTCTCGCGCAATATGTCCGGACGCGTGAAAGCTGGATACCGGCGGCTGCCGAGGAGAATTTCCGCTTCGTGACAATCCTGTCGCAGCCGGCGGAGCAGCAGCGCTGGGCACGCTTCTTCAGCAACAACAATGCTGCCAGTCCCCAGAACGCCTGGGGGAAAAACGCAGTCGTCCAGGCGCGGGTGCGCAACATCGCCTTCATCAATGATCGGGTTGCCAATGTGCGATTCACACGGATCGTCCAGACCGAGACGGATACGCAGAGCAGCGATTGGATCGCCACGGTCACTTTCGCCTATGCCAACGCGCCGATGGCCGAAGGTGATCGCTATCGGAACCCGCTCGGCTTCCAGGTCGAGAATTACCGCTCCGACCCGGAGGTAGTCCGATGAAAACATTGGTCGCTGCGGTTTTCATCGCGTTTGCATCCCTTTCTGCTGCCCATGCGGTTGAGGTCCCGCGTGGCGCTGCGTCTGACCCACGCGTCAAGTTCGTCGATTATGAGGAAGCGCAGGTCTATCGCATCGTCGGGACCTTCCGGACAGCAACCCAGATTGTCCTCAGCGAGGACGAAACGATTCAGCACGTAGCGCTGGGCGACACCGTCTCCTGGGAGGTGGCGGTGGCCGGCCACATCTTGTTCCTCAAGCCGCGCGAACGCGCTGGACCGACCAACCTTATCGTCACCACGTCTCGCGGCGGAACCTTAAGAAGCTATGCCTTTGAACTCACGGCTCGTAGTGGTCCGATCATCGGCCGCAACGGCCAGGCCTATTTCCAGGTCCGCTTCCGCTATCCGCGGGACGAGGTGGCGCGGGCCGAACGCCTGAGAGCGGCACAGATCGCGATGCAAGCGGCGGCGCTGGAGGCCCAGGCTGTTCGCGGTGCCCTCGACCATGCGGTGATCGAGGGTCCGCGCAACATGAATTATAAGGTGCAGGGTTCGAGCGATTTGCAGCCGTCGGAGGTCTCCGACAATGGCCAATTCACGGTTTTGCGGTTTCCGGCGAACCGGGAAGTTCCTGCCATTTATCTGGTGAGGCCAGACGGGTCCGAAACCCTGGTTCCCTTCGACGTTCGCGATGAATTCGTCGTCGTTCATTTGGTGGCGCGCCAACTGCGCCTGCGCCGGGGCGGCGAGGTGCTGTGCATCTATAACCAGGCGCCCGAACCTTATGGCGTCGATCATGGAACGAATACCGGATCGTCTCACGTCGAGCGCACCATCTCCCATCCGCAGGAATGAACCATGGCCGATGAACCGTCCCCTGTCGTGCGCCCGCTGCCCGGTGCCGATCCAACGCCCGAAAGGCACGAAATTCTTCACGAGCGTGGAATCGAGCCGATCGGCGGCACGACGCCCGCGCGGCGCAACACCGCGCTGATCTTCGCCGGCACGGCAATGGTCCTGGGCATTCTCTGGGTGAATTCCGGCACGGGCCAGCAATCCTCGTCTCGTGACCTCACCGCGCCGGCAGGTGCAGCCCGGGAACGACCCGATATCGTCGCTCGGGAAACAGTCGATTATGCCGCGGTCGCCCCTCAACGCCGACCGCTCGGGGCTGCCCGCGCGGACCCCAACGCGCCGGTGCTCAATCCTGCCGCTGGCGTTCCCGGACCTGAAGGCCAAATTGTGCCCGCCATGCAGCCGGGCGCGGCACCGAGCGGGACCAGTGCCGCTCGGCCAACGCTTGCCGAGCAGGCGCGGCGGTCCACGCTGATCGCCTATGGAGGTCGCGATCTTGGCCGCGAGGCCGGCGCGCCCACAGCTGCAGGGGCTGCCGGGGAAGCGCCCGACAACGCTGCCGGAGCGCCAGAGAGCGGCGAGGGCAGGGCGCCCAACGCGCTCGATCTTTTGCGGCAAAGCTCCTCGACCGGGGAAGCGCGGGCCTCGATGCTGCCGAACCGCAATTTTCTGATTACGGCGGGCACATTGATCCCCTGCATTCTGCAAACCGCCATCAATTCCGCGCAGCCCGGTTACACGTCCTGCCTGATCCCGCGAGACGTCTATTCCGAGAATGGCCGGGTCGTACTCATGGAAAAGGGCACGCGCGTTCTCGGCGAATATCGCGGCGGCATCCAGCAAGGACAAAATCGCCTGTTCGTCCTCTGGACGCGGGCGGTCACTCCCCAGGGCGTGCGGATCGATCTTGCCTCGCCTGGCGCCGATGCACTCGGCCGAGCCGGGCTTGCAGGAGCGGTCGACAGCTTTTTCTGGGCGCGCTTTGGCGGCGCTCTGCTCCTCTCGCTCGTCGATGATGCCGCCTATATCGCTGGGCAAGCCGCCTCGAGCGGCAATGGCAATTTCAACAATGTGACGCGGGCGCCCAGCGAAGGCGCTGCGATCGCCTTGCAGAACAATATCAATATCCGGCCGGTGCTGAAGAAGAACCAGGGCGAGGAGGTCGGCATTTTCGTCGCCAAGGATTTCAACTTTGCCGATGTCTACAATCTGGAACTGCGGCGGTAAGCCATGCGCGATACCGCCGTCCTGCGCCACTATCTCGCGCCGCTCCTCCCGCTTCTGGAACCGGAGGATGTCACGGAGCTGGTGGTCAACCGTCCGGGGGAAGCGGGGATCGAGGACCGCCAAGGGTGGCGCTGGCAGGAGATGCCGGAGCTGGACAGCGACTGGCTTTCTACCCTGGCTGTTGCCGCGGCGAGCTTCACGCACCAGGATATCGATGGTCAGTCTCCGATCTGTTCGACGGTCCTGCCGGGCGGCGAGCGCTGCCAGATCGTCATACCGTCGGTCACCCCAAGCGGTTGCCCTTCCTTCACGATCCGCAAACCGTCGACCGTGACCCTGCCGATCGACCAACTGGCTGGGGCCGGGCTGTTCCGGATGACGCGCGCCAGCGCCAAGGGTCTCACCGATGTCGATGCGCGGCTAGTGGCGCTGCGCGACGCGGGCGACTGGCCGGAATTCTTCAAGGTCGCCGTTCCGGCACGCAAGAACATTCTGGTCAGTGGCGCCACGGGTTCGGGAAAGACTACTCTTGCCAAGGCACTCATCCAGCTTATCCCACCGGAGGAGCGGTTGCTCACCATCGAAGACACCCGTGAGCTGGTCGTGCCTCATCGCAATGTCGTCCATATGGTCTATTCGAGCGAGGGGCAGGGCCTGGCCAAGGTTGGCGCCAAGCAGCTGCTCGAAAGCGCGCTGCGCATGCGGCCCGACCGCATCCTGCTCCAGGAGCTGCGTGACGGCACCGCCTTCTTCTATCTGCGGAACGTCAATTCCGGGCACCCCGGATCGATCACGACCATCCACGCCGGTTCACCCGCCGGCGCGTTTGAACAGCTGACGCTGCTCGTCAAGGAATCGGAAGGCGGCCGCGATCTCGCCCGCGACGATATTCGCGGACTCCTTCGAATGCTCGTCGACGTCGTTGTGCAGACACGCCGTCACGGCGGGCGGTTTGAGGTCGACGAGATCTATTTCGAGCCGAGGATGGGCGATGCTGGCGCAGCGTAGTCCCTGGGCGATTGGCCTGTGCGTGATCGGCGCAATTCTGATGTGGGCTGTCATCACCCTGTTCGTTGCCTTGTTCGGACTCGGGCAGATCGGACCTAATATCGATCTCGGCACTCTGCCGGCCTGGCTCTGGTATTATCGTGGTGATCCGCTGCTCGGGGATTGGATCAAGCGGGGTGCGATGGCCGGCGCAGCCGTTGTCGCGCTTCTTGTCCTCACGATCCTGCGGCGAGGCCCATCCTTGCACGGCAGGGCTCGGTTTGCACGCGAGGGCGAAATCCGACGCGAGGGGCTGCGTGCCCCGTCTGGCATTGTCGTTGGACGCAAAGCAGGGCGTTTCCTCATTTTCGGCGGAAACGAGCATGTCCTGCTCGAAGCGCCGACGCGCGCCGGGAAGGGCGTCGGTGTTGTCATCCCCAATCTGCTGACTTGGCCGGGTTCGGTCGTCGTGCTCGATGTGAAGCGGGAGAATTGGAGTACCAGCGCCGGTTATCGCCAACGTGCCGGTCAATCGGTTTACCTCTTCGATCCGTTGGACCCTGAAGGGCGGACGGCACAGTACAATCCCCTGGCGCATATCCGGCGAGCCGATGACACCGAAGTCGTCAACGAGCTTCAGAAAATCGCAGTCATGCTCTTCCCCGCGCCGGAACGATCGGACCCGTTCTGGGCCGAAGCGGCGCGGGCGGCCTTCATCGGCGTCGGCGCGCTCGTTGCTGCCAATCCTGGCATGCCCTTCACGATCGGCGAGATCTATCGACGGCTCACCACTGGCGATCCCAAGAGCGATCTTCCCAAGGCCCTGGAAGAGGCGAGGGGGGCGGGACAGCGCCTAAGTCAGGCGTGTGTCTCGGCAATCCAGGATTTCGCCTCGGCTTCGGATAATACCTTTTCGGGGATCAAACAGACGATCACGGCGCGGCTCAATCTCTGGCTCAACCCTGTGGTCGATGCCGCGACCTCGGCAAGCGATTTCGATCTGCGCGAAGTCCGGGCGCGGCGAATGTCGATCTATCTCGGTGTCTCGCCCGACAATATCGACCGGATCGCGCCGGTTTATAGCCTCTTCTTGCAGCAGCTGGTAGATCTCAACACGCGCGATTTGCCCGATGCTGCCAGCAATGTCCCTGTCCTGATCCTACTCGATGAATTCGCAAGGCTCGGGAAGGCCTCGGTCATCGCGGGCGGCTTTTCCTATGTCGCCGGATACGGCTTGCGCCTGCTGCCAGTGATCCAGAGCCGGGCGCAACTGCGGGCCATTTATGGTCCCGATGTTACCGACGAAATCATCGCCAATTGCGGCCTTGAGGTGGTGTTTACGCCCAAGGAGCTGAAGGTCGCGAACGAGCTTTCGGAGCGGCTCGGCTTCTTCACGATGAATGTGAAATCGCGCAGCCGAACGATTCATGGGCTGCTGGCCAATCGCAGCGTGTCGGAATCCGATCAGCGCCGAGCGCTGCTGCTGCCCCAAGAGCTGATGCAAATGCCCAAGACCGAGCTTTTGTTGCTGCGCGGCGGGATCGCGCCGGTTCGTGGCAGGAAAATCGCCTTTTACCGAATGCCGCGCTTCACAAGGCGCGTTTTGTCGCCGCCCATTCTGCCGTCGCGGCCTATCCCCGCTGCTGCGTCCCCAACTGCTCTCCCGACAGGCAAGCATCAGGTGGTGTCCCCTTACGATGACGCGGAGGGACCAACGGCGAAGAGCACGGGCGGGGCCTTGCTGGAGGAGACCAAGATGCGGGAATTGACCGAGGGTGAACTGGCGGGCGCGGCCGAGATTACCGATGATATGTTGGTCCTGGGCGACCTGACCGACTTACCGCCGCCCGGCGATGAGGCAGCCGCTATCGCTTTCGTGTCATCGATGATCGAGCGGGCGCTCGTGCAGACGGAAGGGGCATCATCTTCACCCCTCATCCAGGAAAGGGCAGATCATGGCCGCTGAAAAACCTCTGACGCCACGTGGTACGGGCAAGCGTAGCAATACGATTGCGCAGGACTCGGGAGCCAGGTCGGCGAACGCGGCGCAACCGTCGCTCGAAGCAGCGAAGAAGGGGAAGTCGTTTGATCCGTCCGTCCTTCAAGCGGCATCGCCCGGTGACATTCCCGATGCCTTGCGAAAGCGCTATTTCTCCACGACGAGCAAATGGTCGGGCGAGCCCGCATATTTCACGAGTGCGCAGGCTAAGGAACCGGCGTTCCGTGACCAGGGCAGACGGCTCATCACCTCCAGCGAGAGCGACGAGGTTGTGCGCGATCTCGTTGCCATCGCTCGCCATCGCGGGTGGTCGCACGTCCATGTTACCGGCAGCGATACGTTCCGAAGGGCGGCGTGGCTCGAAGCCAGTCGCCAAGGTTTGGAAGTACGGGGATATCGGCCGAGCGAACGGGATTTGCAGGAGCTGGACCGAGTGCGGCGCGATGCTAGTCGCAACAGCATCGCCCCCGCCGTCACGGCGCCGGCATCGCGCGAACCTAGGCGGGATCGTCGCCAGGCTGATGAGGCGTCTAGGCATACGCCGTCCGAACAAAGCCGGGCGAAGAATGCGCCGGCGGCACAGAGCCAGCTTCGCGTGATCGAGACAGTGGTGCGCGCGGCATTATTCGACAATCCCGATGCCGTTGCCAGGGTGATGAAGGTGGCAAATGACAAGGTGCGAACGCATTTGCAGGCGGGTCGGCAGTTTCAGGCGGCCAAGGTGCGGGACACCTCGGTCCGGGCCGTTGAGCCGTCAGGCCGGAACCGGCAAGAACCCGGCAAGGAACGAGCGCCGCTGCAACGATCTCGAGGCCGTTGATCGAGAGGGATTGAGCCTGACCAGCAAGGCTTTACCATATCGGTCATGGCCTATCGCTATCCGCCCGGCAGCCCGCTGCACCATGAGAACTTGAAGGCCAAGCAGCGCGAGCTGCGTGGCGATTTTCCGGAGCCGCTGACGCTCAGGGTGCATCGCGCGCTGTCGTGGCTGCGCCGTGCCGAGGCCGAGCAGACCGATGAGGATGTGCGTTTCATCCTGCTCTGGATCGGCTTCAACGCGGCCTACGCCGGCGACGTTGAAGCATCGCGGGCGATTGGTATCCCCGAGGGTGAGCGGGGCTTGTTCCAAGCCTTCTTCGCAACCCTTGTGGGCTTTGATGGCAAACATCGCATCTACGACATGGTCTGGCAGCGCTTCCCTCAGGAAATCCGGGTGCTGCTCGCAAACCGCTATGTCTTCCATCCCTTTTGGCAGCATCACAATGGTGCGTCCGGCTATGTCGACTGGGCTGACAGGCTCGAGCGGTCGCGGACAGCGATAGGCGCCGCACTGCGCGATCATGACACGGCCAAGATACTCTCGATCCTGTTCGACCGGCTTTATGTGCTGCGCAACCAACTGGTGCATGGTGGCTCGACATGGAACAGCGATGTCAATCGCGCCCAGGTCAGGGATGGCGCCGCGCTGCTCGGCTGCTTGCTGCCGATCTTCATCGATCTCATGATGGACAATGCCGGGCATGAATGGCCAATGCCGAACTACCCGGTGGTGGAATAGGGCGTGGCGGAAGTCTGGTCCGATCAGGAAATTGATCACATCGTCGCCGACTATTTCGCCATGCTCACCGACGAGCTGGTTGGTCGCTCCTTCAACAAAGCGGCGCGAAACCGCGATCTTCAGGCTGTGATTGACCGCAGCAAGGGCTCGATCGAGTTCAAGCATCAGAATATCAGCGCGGTCTTGCTCGGCCTTGGTCAGCCCTGGATCGAGGGCTACAAGCCGGCCGCCAATTTCCAGAATGCGCTGGTCGATGGCGTCCTGCGGTGGTTGGAGGCGCGGCCCGAATGGCTGGCTCCCGACAGGCTCTCACGAGCTGCCCTGAACGTACCGGAAGCGCAGGGATCACTGCGGATCGGGCCGCCGCCCACGGTGCGCAACGAACCGTCGCCGATCGATCCAGCGTTCATGGCCGCGATCGGCCGCAAATATGATGTCGCCGAGCGCGATGCGCGCAACCGGGCGCTTGGCAAGGCGGGTGAAGAATGTGTGCTGCATCACGAGCGCCGTCATTTATCTGCTGCGGGCCGCGACGATCTCGCGGACAAAGTCCGCTGGACATCTGTGCAGGATGGCGATGGTTTTGGCTTCGATATCCGAAGCTTTGAAACGGACGGGCGCGAGAAGCTGATCGAGGTCAAAACCACCAATGGATGGGAGCGCACGCCTTTTCATATCTCTCGCAATGAGCTGGCCGTCGCCGAAACGAGGCGCGAGGAATGGTGCCTCATGCGGCTGTGGAATTTCGCCCGTGCGCCAAGCGCCTTCACGCTGGACTCGCCCCTGAGCGATCACGCACAATTGACGGCAACCAGTTTCCTCGCCGAGCTCAATTGATAACCGCCGCCACCAAGGGCGACACAAATCGAGCAATCAGGGCAGGGCCGGGAAGTCGGGACGCGCATGGCCTTCGACCAGCGCCCGCAGTCCTGCCGGTTCGAGCACCTCGACCTTGTCGCCCCACTGATAGAGATGCCAGGCCATTTCCAGCCAGCCTGCGGCCTTGAACCGGACGATCAGACTGCCGTCGTCCCGATATTTGGCCGACTGGTTGGGATGGAATTGGAACTCCGCCGCACGCGAGGCTGCCTCGGGAAGAAACCGCCAGACGATCTCGCCATATTGGGCGGGGTCCTGATAGGCGCCGAAGGCCTGCGCCGCATGATCGTTCAGGGAAAAGCCGGATTGGATGGGAAAACTCTCATCGAGACATTCAGCGCTGTGAATGCGGTCGAGACGAAAATGGCGGAGATTTTCGCCTCGATCCGCCTGGCGCGCAACCAGATAGCTGCGCAATCCCAGCAAAAGCCCATGCGGCTCGACCGTCCGGGTTTCTGCGTCAGTCTCGCCATAGACAATACGCATTTTGAACGGTCCGCGCAGAGCCTCGATCAGAACGTCGGTGACCTCGGGTTTCATCGCGACCTTTGGGCCTGGCCGCGCCACTTGGCCCAACGCGGATAGGACCGCCTCCGCATCGGCTTCGGACCGCAGCGCATCACGTGGGGAGAGGCGCGTGATCAGGCTGTCTCTTAGATCTTCCAGCGCACGGGCATGGCGGAGCCGGTTCTCATCGCGGGCTGCGCGAGCGGCGATTTCCAAAGCCTCGATGGTGTTTTCCTGGCGCGGTTGCAGCCGGTCGGGCATCGGACTTTCGATGCGCCAGCGCCGACGGCGATCATCATCTTCCACAACAACGACATTCGCGAAATTATCCTCCAGCGCACTTGTCATGCGCTGCGCTGTGCGGTGCGAAATACCGAATTCCTGAGAGATTTCCTCAAGACTGATGCCCAAACGCCGCGAGGCGGCGAGTTGGGCGAGGCGCAGAAGATCGTTGGCCTTGGCGAAAGTCATTATACGTCCATGTCAGAGATTGACACCCTTGCATGCTAAGGAACAGGGTAGCGCCTGTCGAGGTGATTCCCTCGTGGGTGGCGTTGGGCAATCAAGGGGGCCAAGTGAGGACGATTGGGGACACCATCCTTTTTTCAGCGACCGACCTGATGCGGTTCGTCGGCTGCGCGCATGCGACAGCGCTCGACCTTGCCTACATGCGCGGCGAGCCGCTCACTCCCCGGGAAGATACCGAGGATGCCGCGCTGCTTCAGAAACAAGGCGATGCCCATGAGGCCGCCCATTTGGAGAAGCTGAAAGACGCGGGCAACGGGGTAGTCGAGATTGCGCGTGGCGATCTTGCGCAGAACGCGGACGAGACGCGAGCGGCCTTGGCGCAAGGCTCGCAGATCATCTTTCAAGGGGCTTTTCTCGCCGAGCGGTGGGGTGGCTGGTCCGATTTTCTCGAGCGAGTCGAGCAACCATCATTGCTGGGGCCGTTCAGCTACGAAGTGACCGACACCAAGCTCAAGCGCAAAGCCCATCCCAAGCATGTGCTGCAGCTCGTGCTCTATTCCGACCTTTTGGCAGAGATCCAGAGCGTGATGCCGGAGCATGCGCATGTGCAGCTCGGCAATGGCGCGCGCGCGACGCTGCGTTTGGCCGACTATGCCCATTACCACAACGCCAAGACTGCCGGAACGCTGGCGGAGTTGCCCGATGAGCTGAAACCTTATGCGGATCAGGTGTTCCAGCTGATCGACAGCGTTTTCAGCGATGCCCAGCTGCCTAAGGTAGGTGATGGACGCAAGCCCAAGACTAACCCGCTCAATGCGAACTTCGACAAGAAGGAGTTTCAGGAGCTGTGGGCACGGATCAACCGCAAGGCGGTTTACCGGGTCGAGTTTGACTCAGCCGAACTGGTCAGGAAGTGCGTCAGTGCGCTCGAAAGCCAGCTGCGTGTCAGACCGCTCCAGTACACAATTCAGGAGGGCGTGCAGAATGACGGCTTGCGGGATGACCAACTCCGCGCTGGCGATGGCTTCACGATCACGAACACGACGACGGAACAAGGCGGCTCGATCCATTCGCTTGTGAAATATGACCTGGTTGGAAAGGTGGCGGAAAACGCGCAGCTCACGCGTGACACTGCTGCAACGATCCTTGGCCAGACCCAGCCGGCTGTATTCGGACAGTTCAAGATGAACCCCGAACACTTCATTTCCGAAGCCTCGCGGATCATCACCGAACAGAAGGCCGCCATGGTCATCGAGCGTCTGATCTACGACGAGGTCGACGAGCGATACGACGTGGATATTTTTACGGCCAATCAGACCGGGCAGGACTTCTCGCGCGCCTCGGCGAAGCTGAAGAACCATGTCTACGACTACGCCATAACGCACTCCGACGTGGAAAGGGAATTCGTCAAAGAACTGGACACGAGCAGCGAAGTTGTCGTCTACGCTAAGTTGCCCCGTGGGTTCCTGATTCCGACACCGGTGGGTGACTACAACCCAGACTGGGCAATATCGTTCAAGGCTGGCAGCGTCAGGTACATCTACTTCGTGGCTGAAACGAAGGGGACGATGTCCTCGATGAAGCTGCGCGAGATCGAGAAGACGAAGATCGAGTGCGCCCGGAAATTTTTCGATGAAATCAGCCAGCAGATCTCCGAGGATCACGTAAAATATGAAGTGGTCACGGACTGCGGAAAACTGATGGAAATCGTTGGCGTAAATTGAACCACGAGGGGCTGGCGATCATTTTGGTGCCGCCAGTCCCACACAACGTCACAGCGTATTTAACATAAGATATATTATCAAACTTTTATCGTTTTATATCAATCATTTATCATCTGAAAGAGCAAGGGTCATTCCGGTGAATTGATATCCGCCCAATAGGTGATCTCCTCGAAAAGGTGCATGCCTTCCGGATCTTCCCATCCCTTACGCCCGTCATCCCATCGGCCGATTACGGGGCGATCTCCTTCCCAGAGCAGCATGAGGCGACCGTCTTTTCGGTCGTCGGGCATCGCGCCAATCGGGTCCCACGGGATGTATTTCGCTTTGATCACGCAAAATCTCCTCGCATTCCGGCGGCGCGCGAGTTCATTCACGCTGCGCTGCTCCAGCAACGGCATTGAAGATCGAATCGACGATGTCTAGAAATAAAGTGCCCCGACGGTTTGCAAAGCAGGGACCGCCGGGGGATACCCAGTTCATATGGCGCAAGGGTGCCTAAAAATCAAGTGAAAAGGTTCCGGTGCCAACATTCGTTCATGCCTTGTCCGCTGACCGCTTCGACACTTATCTGAAGTGGGCCGGAGCCGATCAGACACTCGCAGAGCGCCTGTACACCTACTAATGTGCAGCTTTCCGCAGCCCTCTATGGCCCTCTACACATGCTCGAGGTCGTGCTGCGTAACATGGCGGACGCGCGGCTTGCGGCCCAACATGGCGCCGCCTGGATCGACGATCCTGCGATCCTTGTGACGAACTATCAGACGGGCGCAATCGCAAAAGCACGGCAGACGCTGCAGAAAGACGGGAAGGCAGCGACCCGTCCGCAGATCGTAGCGGAATTGAACTTCGGCTTCTGGGCGTCACTCTTCGGCCCCAAGTCACACCACCTCTGGCAAAGCCTGCGACCCATCTTTCAGGCCAAAGGCGTACAGCGCGGTGTGATCGCGCGGGACTTGCGCGACCTGCGTATATTGCGCAACCGCGTCGCCCACTATGAACCCATCATCGCGCTTCCGCTTGCGCAGCGCTATGCGAGTATCGCGACCTTGACGGGCTGGCTGTCTCCAAGCGCCGCGACATGGATCGCCAAGTATTCGACATGGCCGACACTTTATCCGGCCGTACCCATCCTTGTGCCCGACCCTGCATCTGGAGATTTGCTAGTGGCGCCAGCGGCGCTACCCTTTCTCCCTGCATGACCTATCTCTCCGCGACGCCTGGATCTTGAGGACAATGTCGCCCATCCAGCCCGGCATGGCCGGGCGGCCCGCGACGAGCGCACGCGTACCGGCATCGTCGAGCCGCGCGGCGAAGTGCCCGATCGCGTCCGCGTCGATATTGCCCTTCCCCAGATGCGCGAGTGCCTGGACGATCGCATTCACAGACTCCGGCGCGTCGAGCACCGGCGCGCGGCTGTGCTTCAAAGTGACGCTGCGGCCGCCAGCCTCGGTGGTGCGGGTGCGACCGCTGGTAGCGTAGCTCGCCCGGGCGGGCACCTGCGTCGAGAGACCAAGGCTATTAGCCGCCGCCGCTCCCGATGGCGCGAGCGCATCGCCGCTCTGCGCGGAGAGCGCTTGGGCCACCTGCCCGGGATCCGGGCTCAGGGCACCAAGCTTGTCATGCCGGCGGGGATAGTCGTAGAGACCGCGGCCGATCCGGCGGATGTCACCGGCATGCGCGAGACGCGACAGCGCCATGTCGACCGAGCCGCGCGTGCCGAAGTCGACGAACTGCTTGGGCGTAAACACCCAGCCACGGCCCTTGCCGCGCACACGCTTCATAATCCGATCAGCCACCGCAGACATGTCCATGCTCCTGTCTGTTAGATAATAGCATGGTTTTTTCTAACAAGCCATGACCACAGAAAGCGCCAGTTCCCTCGACTTTCCAAGACATTCTAGCACATGGTAGTGGGAGCATCCCTTCGCAAGATCAACCACCCATGCGAATCAACGCTCCCGCCCACGCTCCGGCACTGGCCGCTCGGGACCAGCTCCACCCTCCAGCTCGCGCGCCGGCTGTGTCGCTTGCCGCCCCTGCATCATCTCGCGGGCCAGGGCCAGACGTCGGGAGACCGCCGGCGGCATAGCCGCCAGGAAACCCGCAATTTCGTCGGAAAGCGCCTGGTCGTCGGCCTCGCCGGTACGTGCAAGCGCCACCGCCGCCTCCGCATAAGCACCGCGTATCTGCTTCTGGCGAACCAGCGCCATCACGTCTTGCGGCCGCCGTTCCTCATCGCGCGCGTGCGCAAAGGCCCGGGCGCGCAGCACGTTGAGTTCATCCATATTGAGCCGGCGCCCCTCCTGACCGATCCGAGCATCGAGATGCAGCGCTGCAGAGCGCACACGCTTTTGAACGTGACCGCGTGCGCGTCTGGGCGTCGCCTCAGCCGCGATGCCGCGCGCCCGTAGCTCATGCGCGAATGTCTCTCGCATATGATGGAGGTCGGCCTTGCGCGGATTGAACCGCGTGCCGTCCGCACCTTCGGTGGCCACCGTCAGATGGACGTGCGGATGATCGGTGTCGGTGTGAAGCGCCAGCATATAGGCGTGATTGTCTTCGAACAGGATCCGGGCGAACGCCTGGGCGGCATCCTGCAGCGTCTCGGGATCGGTCGAACCGCCGGGCATGGAAAGGACCAGCGACAGCGAGGTCGGCCGGTCGCGGCCATGCTCGTTCATCGCCTCGTCGAGCATGGCCCAGTCCTGCGCGATCTCCTTCAGCCGTTTGGGATCATCGATGATCTCGCCCTCGCTCGAGCGCACCGCAAGCTTCCCGTGCCGCGCAACATAGCCGAAATGCTCCGATAGATGATGCGCGCCATATTGCTTACCCGAGACCTTGACCATGACCTCCGGGGCCTTGCGCACGATCCGCTCGAGCTTGGCCCGAGCCTCGGCCTGGCTCAGCGGCGCGGCGCGCGCCTGCCTTCCCCGGCCCGATCCGCCTCGCCCGACGCGGACATAGGCTCCCCGCAGTGTCCGTTTACCGCCGGTGGGCGGCCGCCATGCCTCCATGAGGCTGGGCAGCGGCAAGATGCCCTCCTCCTCAAACATCGAGGCTATCCCAATAGGCAAGATCGCCCTTGAGCGCAGTGCCAAGACCGGCAAGCGCCGTCCGGATTTCCGTCCGAAAGCTTTCCACCCGCGCCGCCTCGCGCGCGACATCGAGCCCGGATTCGACCATCACCGATGCGTTGAGCGCCCGCGTCGCCTGATTGAGATTGATGCCGATCCGGTTGAGCTCGCGCCACGCCTGAGCCACTGCCGCCCGCTCTTCGAGCGGCAGCGGTGCCGCCGAATGCAGCCGGCGGCGCACCAGCCTTGTCACCCAGTCTGTGCGCTTCATACCCAAAGCATCGGCCTCGGCATCGAGCGCGGTAATTTCCGCATCGGTCAGCCGGATCTCAAACCGCCGTGTTGCTCGCTCCCGCCGGCGAAGAAGCCCCGACCTCTCGCCCTCCTCCGCGTCCACTGCATTCATGACAAGGCGCCGCAGCAAAGCCGAGCGCCCACCGGCGCTGTCCGCCACAGCATCGAAGCGCTGGGCGACTTCATCGTCGAGACGGAAGGTGAAGACGGGCATGCATCAAAGGCTATTGTCATACATCCCCGGCGTCACGCCTATCCGGCCCTCACCTTCACTCAACTCATCTGATAGTCTGCTTGAGCAGACTTCGACCATATTTGGGAAAATGCGCCTATCATTCACGCCTGATCCACGAAGGGCGGCGCCAACGGCGCCGCCCCAGCTCGGACCTACGCAAAAGGCCGCACCCCGAAAGGGGCGCGGCCGACATACACGCGAACAGGATATGCGAACGCGGAGGAAGAGGGTCAGAGCATCACAGCGTCGGGCGTCCCTCAGACGCGGTGCAAAGTCGTTCGGCCGCGATCTCTTGCCGGGAACCATCGCCGAAGATCACGACAACACGCGGGCCGAGGACAAGACGCGCGGGACGGCCATCGACTTCAACGGCAAGGCTGGCCTCTGGCGTTTGCTCCCCTGGTCGCGCGACTGGCTCAGTCCCTGCCCGCGGTTGGGGACGGGCGACGGTCACTGCCGCGGCCTGCATCGGCGCTGCCTCGATGCTGAGAACGTCCGCCTTACCCTTCAGCCCGGCAATGAAACGCGCGCCTTCCGCCAATGTCGCGCCGCTCTCATCCCAGGCGCCCACATAGGCCTCGACTTCCGCAGGATAATCCCTGGCTGTGCGATGCAGGTCATAGAGCAGCCGGATCGGCGCGCGCGGGAGCGCCTCCCTGAGATAGGCAGGCATGTCACCATAGGCTGCATAGAGCGAGACGAACTGCTTGGAGCGGCCCAGCGCAGCGGCGATTTCGACTTGGCTCATGCCGCCCTTGAGCATACGGGCAATCGCACGAGCGAGCTCGACCGAAGAAAGGTTCGCACGCTGATCGTTCTCAACGATCTGATCGGCGAGCAGATGGGTTCCCTCCCCCTCGGCCACGACGATCGCCGGGATCGTCACCCGGCCCGCGAGCTGGGAGGCACGAAAGCGTCGCTCGCCCAAACGGATGCGATGCAAGCCGGCGGCGTCGGCGGGCGCAACCGTGATCGGCTGCAAGACCCCGCGGGCCGCTATAGAGGCCGCAAGCTCGGCCAGGGCGTCATCGTCGAAACTGCGCCGGGGATTGCCGGGGTCGGGGATGACCCGATCCAGAGGGATTTCCTCGACCCGGCGCGCCGTTTCATGCGCGCCGACTAGCAGGCCAAACTCCTCGATGCGTTCGTCGAACTTACCCATCAGGTGGCGGCCGCTGGCGCTGAACCGAGCCGCCGTTCGATCTCGGCGAGGATCGGCCGAATTTCCCCGGCCGCCGCCTTGGCCCCGCCACCACCTTCCATCCAGACCGGCCGATGATTTTCCGCGGCATGCTTGTAGGTCGGTCGCGCCTTGATGAAGGCCGGGAACATCAGCCGCTCGCCCACCGCGTGGGCGAGCTTGACGGCATTGTCTATTTCGCGCCGGTCGAACGGGTTAACCATCGATGGTAGCAATCCGAGGAAATCGATCTTGCGCCCTGCCCTCGCCGCCTCGGCCTTGCGCAGCGCGGTCAGCAGCATCTTGGCGCACTCGACCGAATCTTCGGCGACCTGGACGGGCGCGATCACTGCGTCGGCGACCGCGAGAGCGCTCAGGGTCAACTCGTCCCATTTGGGACCGGTATCGATCACGCACAGGTCAAAATGGGGCGCGAGCGCAGGAAAGCGACCGAGAAAGTCGCGCACATCCTGTGACGCCTTGATCATCTGCAAACGCTGGTCGGCAGCGAGCAAAGTGAGCCCGACCTGGCCATCGGCGGCAAGAGCCGCCGATGGATCGAAGAGATCCGCCGCGAAGCCCCCCGGCCGCTCGCGGGCCAGACGGCGTGACGAACTAGCTTGCGGGTCCAGGTCGACAAACACGACCCGGCGTCCTGCCGCTTCGGCCAGATACCAGGCGAGATGCGTGGCGAGAAAGGTCTTGCCCACCCCGCCCTTGAGAAGGCTCACGGCGATCGTTCTCATCGGTACGGCCAGCTCAACAATAGTCGTCCGGACCGTCGCGCAGATTGCGCTCGTAATGGTCTCGCGATGACCAGTCGCCGCCACCGCCAATGCCGGGACCGACATAGCGGAACAGGTAGACGGTGAGCGCAAAACAGCCGAACGCAAAGAGGATCGCGTGATCGGGATGGGCGGCGAAATAGGCGGACATGGCGGTAACTCCTCAAATGGTCTGATCCCGCGTCGGCTCACAGCTTTGCACCGGCCCGGGGGCGACGCTCCGGTGCGCCCTCCCCTCCCCGAGCGCGCTTGGCGCGTGGACATCCTTTGCGCGCAGTCTGCTCAAGCAGACTTTTCACGGCCATCCCCCCGGTCAGGGGGATGGCCGTGCCGATCAATATTCTTCGGCGAGTAGGATCGTCAGAACCCGAGTGGTGACGTCGGGATTGGCTGGATCGGGTGAGCCCCAGGCAAGCTCGAGATCATAATAGTCGATCTTCCAGTAGAGAACGGCGCTGTCATATTCGAAGCGACCAAAATCATGCTCGCCCAATGGATCGTTGTCGGAATTGAAGCTGTCATAGTTTCGCACCGTGCGCAGGATCTCAGCGCGTCTGCGAAATCCGCGGAAGAGGGAAACATCCCCGACCAGCGCGGCAACGCCCGCGGTCATGACCATTTGGTTTCGGCCAGGGCTGCAAATAGATCTCCGCAGGCTGTCATTCAGTGCGGCGATGCGGTCGATCCGGTCGGCTCGGTCTGACGATTGTTGAGAAGGCTGCGGCATGGCTGTGACTCCGGTCTGGATTAGCCCCGCCCATCGGGGCCTTCCGACAGGCGCCCCAAGGGCGGCGTCATAGCGGGGTCGTGCACCCGGAGGGTCGCAACGCAGTGGAGAAGCCCGCCTATGCGGGCTTGCTCGGCCCCGCGCGCCGACCAGGAAGCCGACAACGGAAGAGGACCGATGGCGTGTTGCGCTAATGCCGTGCGAAGTCATGTTTGCCTCATCACCACGAGCCATCGGCCGCCCCGTTAAGCTGCAGCTCTGGAACCCGGTCGCCGTCCTCAAAATAGACTTCGGGAAATGATGCCAGTTATTTACGATGAGGGACGCCATTCAGCGGGACACGGGGGATTCTATGAAGTTGGCTTCGGTAAGCCTACACAACTTCCGATCATATCGAGATCGAGTGACAGTCAAGATAGACGACTTCACCACGGTCATGGGCCGGAACGATGTAGGCAAAAGCACGGTGCTCGAAGCGTTGGAGATTTTCTTCAACCAGCAGGTCGTGAAGCTGGACCAAGCCGATCCGTGCGTTCATGGCGCCGACAAAGTCGTCGAGATCAGCTGCACTTTCGACGAATTTCCCAACGCGCTCACGCTGGACGAGCAGTCGCAGACATCTCTGGAGGCCGAGTATTTGCTGAACTGCGAGGGCCTACTGGAAATCGTGAAGCGTTTCGACTGTAAGGGAGCCAAACCGAAGGAGGAGGTCTTCGCCCGGGCACTTCACCCGTCCGCAGCTGAGCTGGCGGACCTTCTGCAGCTGAAAAATACAGCGCTAAAAGAAAGGGCCGCGTCCGTTGGAGCAGATTTGACCGGCGTTGATAAGCGCTCGAACGTGGCATTGCGCGCTGCCATACGCGACCGTGTCGGTGTCGGCGACCTGGAGATCCGGCTAGTCCCTCTCGCCGAGGATGAGGCTAAGAAGGTTTGGGTACAGCTGCAACGAGAGTTGCCGACGTTCGCGCTTTTCCAAGCAGATCGCGCGAGCACCGACGACGATCGCGAAGTTGCCGATCCCATGAAGATAGCTGTTGCCGCTGCCATGAAGGAGATTGAGGCCGAGCTCGAACAGATTAAGCTGAAGGTGCAGACGAGCGTCATGGACGTAGCGCAGCGTACATTGGCGAAGCTTCGCGAAATGGATCCGCTGCTGGCACAGCAACTTACCCCCACATTCAAGGCGGAGCCGAAGTGGGATTCGTTCAAGTTGAGCCTGACAGGCGACGATCAGATTCCGATAAATAAGCGTGGCAGCGGCGTGCGTCGTCTGATCCTGCTGAACTTCTTCCGGGCGGAAGTGGAGCGCCGGCGGGCCGAGAGCTCGACGCGTCGCGTGATCTACGCGATCGAGGAGCCGGAAAGCTCACAGCATCCCAACAATCAGATCATGCTTGTCCGGGCACTATTGGCGCTTGCTGAGGACCCGAACACCCAGGTTCTGATGACGACCCATGTTCCCGCGATTGCAAGTTTGCTGCCGACCTCGTCAATTCGCTTCATAAGCCGCAATGACGATGGCCATACCCAGGTTGAAGAGGGTACGGATGCGGTTCTCGAGAAAGTCGCCGACAGCCTCGGCGTACTACCAGACAAGCGCGCAAAAGTGGCAATATTCGTGGAGGGACCCCACGACGTCACATTTCTTACCAACGTGGCCCGTATCTATAGGTCCGCACATGCGGATTTGGTAGATTTGGAGGATCATCGGATCGCTTTTGTTCCGACTGGCGGCAGCACACTCAAGCAGTGGGTGGACCGCCGCTACCTTGCCCATGCGGGCATGGTAGAGGTGCACATCTATGATCGGGACGATCAGGTGAACCCAAAATACGCTGACGCTGTTCAGAAGGTGAATGCACGAGGTGGAGCCGACATAGCCTTTCTGACCACGAAGCGCGAGATGGAAAACTACCTGCATCCCGATTGTATCGTCGCGGAATACCAACCCGACTACAACATTGAGGTCACCTTCACTGACTGGTGCGACGTTCCAGCAATTGTCGCGGAAACCGTGCACACAGCCAGCGGTGCCACCGACTGGGCGGGCCTTTCAGTGGAAAAACAGGGTAAGAAGTCGTCGCGAGCCAAGAGCCGGCTGAACAACGGAGCCTCAGCGCGAATGAGTATTGCCCATCTTGGGCAGACCGACCCCGGCGGCGAGATATTGGGCTGGCTTCAAGCAGTTCGCGACCGGGTCGCCTGAACCGACCAGTTTGGACTGTTGGCGCCTCCTTTAACGGCTGATCGCATCGGACCAAGGCTACATGACGCTCGCGGAAGCAATAAACCAGACCAAGGATTCCGGCTTTGATAGTCAGGCAATCCATGATCTCGCCGAGCGCCTCTTTGGTACATGACGACGCCGCACGAGCGGTGCGCGGCCTACCCCGACGCACCGCTCACGGCAGGGATCGTCACCCGAATGGGCTGAGACTTGGAAATCCAAGGCTCAGGGCGAAGCCTAGAGCCCGGTCCGGCATCGCCGGAGCCGCCCGTTCAGCTCTTCACGATTCGCCGGAAATTGCCGAGAACAGAGCACAGCTTCTGGCTTTTGCGCTTCAGATCGGCGAGCCTTTCTTCGGCTTCGGCTTGCTCGAAAAGCAGCATCAGGCGTTCAGCCTGCTGCCCGCGGATCGAGACATGGCGCAAGATCACGATCCATTTTCCGGTTCGCTCGAGCGCGATCTTGGCCTGACCATGGGCAAGAAACGACCGTAGGCCCTCGAGTGTGCGGAGATCCGAAAGGGCCTTGGCGGCCGCCTTGCCTTCTTGAGCGAAAGCGCCTTCTGCCTCGATAAGTTTGCTGAGGTCATCGAACCGCTGACCGATCAAATGCCGCAGCCGTACTGTCTCCCCTCGACCCGGAATGGCCTTGAGAAGGAGCAGCGTTTCGGTGACGGCCGCTTCAGCCGCCGAGAAATGCTGCAAACACGCGCCGCGCCACGCGTTCACATCTTGGATCGCCTGGTTCCACAAGGGATCATCGTTGGCAATTTCGATTGGCGCACCTTCATCCATGCCAAACGCCTAGCGCTGCCGCCTTTATTTTCCTTGAATCAATGACACGCCCTCCATGGCAAAGCCGGGAGCCGTAGGCTCCCGGAGAAGCCATCAGGCGAATGGATCATATTCGGCCACCAGGGCAACGCTGCCGTCCGCATCCTCTGCGGTGATGACCCCATATTGCTGCCCGATCGCGATGACGAAGGTGACCACCATGAGGCTGCGCGAGAGACTGAAGGCGTGACGACGAGCGGTTGCAATGTCGGTGAACATGTCGGGGTTCCTTTGCGCGCCGGCGGGTCCGCCCCGCTCGACTGGCGCCCGATGTGTCCGGCCGGCGGCCGCGATCACTTTTTTGGCGCAGCCCAAAAAGCCGTAGCGCAGCGACCGGACCCCTTACGGGTTGATCGCATTAGGCCGCTGGTCGGACCAAGGATTGCGCCCGATTGAGAGCGGGTGGACCCGCCGGCCAGGCCCCCATGATCCCGCCGACTTTTGCCCAGGCGGTCACCCCGCCCCGCCGGTCCGACGATGGCATACCCATGACAAGCACGCGCCGCTGGGCTAGCGTCGCCGCGATGCTGTTCGCACTCCTGCTTGCCGCCACCGTCATTCCCGATGGTCAGGTTTTCGCCTGCACACCGACGCGCGTCTGGGATGGAGATGGACCGATCTGGTGCCGCGAAGGTGTGCATGTCCGTCTCGCCGGAATTGCGGCTCGCGAGATGGACGGCAGTTGCCGGCCAGGTCAGCCCTGCCCCGAGGCGAGCGCCCTCGCCGCCCGTGACGCTCTTGTTAATCTGCTCGGCGGCGCTCAGGGGCGGACCAGCACGGGCCACATTATGGTCGATGGTCCCACCATGCGCTGCCTTTCAACCGGCAACGCACGCGGCAACAGGACCGGTGCCTGGTGCGCCGCGCCCTCTATCGGCGACCTGAGCTGCGCCATGATCCGCACCGGCACCGTGCTGCGCTGGGATCGCTATGCCCAAGGGCGATGCCGATCCCGCTGATCCGCTTGCCTCCTTTCCCGCCCGAGCAGGGAAATAGGCCCGGCGGCGAGGCCGCCGGGCCTGATGGGACTGATTTCAGAATGGGATTTCATCATCCTCGGGCTCGTGGCCGCCGCCCGCATTGTCGTTCGCCTTGGCGCGGGTGAGGAAGGTCACCTCATCGGCGATGATCTCGACGCCGTAGCGCTCGATATTCTCGTTGTCGGTCCAGCGGGTGTAGTGAATGCGGCCACGGACCATGACCTTCATGCCCTTGTCGACATACTGCTCGACCGTCTTGCCGACCCCGTTGAAGCAGGTGATCCGGTGCCATTCGGTATCCTCGAGCCGGCGGTTGTTGTCGTCGCGGAGGATCTTGCCGTTGCTGTCGCGCTTCGGACGCGAGGTGGCGAGGCTGAAATGCGTGATGCGGGTGCCGCCTTGGGTGGTGCGGGCTTCGGGCGTGGCGCCGACATTGCCGGCGAGGATGACGAGATTGTGCATGGCTGGAGTTCCTTCGAACTGGGTCCAAGGGACCGTCCCTTCGACTGATCCCCGGCCAAGGCGGACAGGACGGATCATCCACCGGCAGGCGCAGCGCCGGGAAACCCCGAGACAAGGGGTGGTGCGGGCAGCCGTGGTACACGGCAACTCGGCCCGAAGGATCGCGGGTTGGATGGGCCGGACGGCCGACTTAGGGGTCAGATGAGGAGAAGGACGGCTCGTCGCTTGGCCGTGCCAGGAACCCCTCCATGGTGATCACAGGCATCCCCGACCTATAGGGCCACGCCGGTCCAATGCCTTGGCGAACCTCAAGCTCGACTTTGCCCCGCCCGCCGCCAAGCCGCGCGGCGAAACGGACCATATCCCGCACCGCCGTCCGGCGGAACCCAAACCATGGCATGCTCATGCTAGGGGACGGGCAAGAAGGCGCAGTTACGGCGTCGGCATCGGCAGGCTCAGTCCGGCCGCCACGGCATCGAGGAGCGAGCCCATCGCGCGCAGCACGGCCGCGAAATCGCAAACATAACCATCCGCCACCAGCGCGTCGATACGATGCCCGGCATAGGCGGGACCGAGGCTTGTAAGCAAATCGACGAGAATACGGCCCGGGGACGGGAGGCCAAGCCGCCGCGCTTCGTCGAAGGCGGCGATGAGGTCGTGACGAATATCGCGCGCGACCTCCTCGTGCGACCAGCCCCGGCTCATAAGATAGGCTTTGAGCCCCAGCTCGCAGGATATCGCCAGCAGGTGCAGCGCGGGAGCAAGAGCAACGGTGGCTCCAAAGCATGCCCCTTCGTGAAACTCGCGCGCGCGATCAAGGAAGATCGAGGCGGTCTGCCGATCGCCGGGCTCCGCCAATCTCTCGATCGCGCGCCAGCGGCGTGGCGATAGCCGGCGAAGCCATGCTGGGCCGGCCTGGTTGCGCAACTGGCGCAGGCAGGCGCCATTGGCCTCTTCGACGTCGCGGCCGGTCGACCACAAGAGCAGCAGCTTCGCTTTCCAGCGGCGGCCATGCGCCGCGCGAAAGGCAAGGAGCGCGCGCGCTGTGGGGTGATCGGGCATGAACATGATGCAAACCTCCGGGAAACGGGACGCACCCGCCCTGCCCTCCTCCCCTCCGGCATCGCAGCATTTCAAAACGGGGTAAGCCGGCCGCCAAAGCGGCCGGCGCGGCGGATCAGCCGCAGGGTCGCGACGCTGGCGGCGTGCCAAGCGGTCCGCGGCGATCAACGACGTGGATACCGCGCGCCTTGGCCTCGATCACCAGCCTTTCGGTGACACCATTGCCTTGGAAGGCGATGACGTAGCGCGGCTTGACCGAAAGCATCTGCTCATTGCGGCGGAACCCGGCGCGATCGCCGAGCTTGCGATCGAGCCCGAACCGCAGCTGCTGGATACCGTTCTGCTCGGCCCAAGACGCGGCCAGGCGCTCAATGCCTTTCATGTCACCGCCATGGACGAGATACATGTCGCCCACCCGCTCGCGGACGGCATTGAGCGTTCGCAGCAGGTTATCCGCAAACTGCTTGGCCTCGTCGTCGCTGGCGAAACGCAGCCGCCCGCCGGCGAAGATCACGGGCGTGCCATGGACCATATTGGCATCGCGCACCCTTTCTCGCCGCGCCTGGAGATAGGACCGGCCATCGACTATCGCCGCGGTCGTGCCGAGAGAAATGCGGTTGCCCGACGCCGGCACCCAGGAACGGCCCGTCTCGTGGAGATAATGGCGGGCCGCCGTGTCGCGCATGGTCTCATAGGCCTCGGCGGACTGTTCGATCTTGCGGGCGAGATCGATCTTGTCCTCAAGGTCGGCGGTCGCAACTTCCGAGCCATCCTGCTCGGCGAGCAGAAGCCGAATCTCGTCGGTCAGCCGGTCGATCATCTGGTGCTTCTTGGCGGCGGCGCGGTGGAAGAGATTGACCAGGCCCCAGCCCAGATCCTCGATGTCGCGCTCGAGCGCACTAAAGGGGAAAAGCGCGAAAAGATCGCTCCAGACAGCGCTGACGGTTTGTTCCATGGCTTCGGCGGGGGGCGGCGCCTCCAGGGTGCGCAGGTCGCCAGTGTGATCAAGATGACCAAGTTCGAGGGCGGAGAGTATCGCCGAGAGAGTGCTGGTCATGAGCTTTGCCTTTCGTTCCACTTGGGGCCGGCGGCCCATCCGCCGGATGCGCAGCCTCCGGGCCATCGAAGGAAGCGGCGGCAGCACCGCCGGGCAAAGCCCAAGGGAAACCCGGGACAATGCCGGGTGGAGCGGGCAGGCGCGCAAGCGCCAACACGGCCGGATTGGCCCCGGATTGCGGCAGCCAGCGCGATGGCCCAAGCATGCGCATCCTCTGGCGAGGGGCTGAGGCTTCATGGAATCAAGGAGCAGCGATTTTCCAGCGATCGTGTCAAATCTCGGATGCTGGATCTCGTCGCATCATGATCGACGCCTTCCGAACAGGCAGAGCTTGGGACGAAGCCGTCGTTCCCGACGCCCCAACTGAATGACGTCTTGGGGCGAGAGTAGACACTCACGCCGTACGCGGATGCAATCGTCGATCCACCGAGGCGAGGCCGTCTGCGGTGAGGCAGCTTTGGACTCAAATGCGTGCAACCGGAAAGACCGGCGCGGTCAGCTCTGAGCATCGTGGATTAAGAATGGCAAACACTCGCGACGTAAATCGCTAGCAGTGTTCTCCGCCACTAGACAGCGGGACGCGGTTCCCGGATGTTGGCTCTATGTTCAACGATCCCTCATCAGCGGCTTTTAAAGGGCGGCCGGTAGTCGCAGTAACAGCGCCACTCCGACTGCATCATCGTGCGCAAATGCCGGGCTGTTAGAGATGAGCCTTCGCTTTTCTGAGGCTGGACCGGAATTTCCCGAGCAGCTGGTCGAAGCTCTTTTGACCGGTGATGTCGTCTTCTTGTGCGGCGCGGGCGTAAGCGCGCCGCAATTGCCTGGTTTCGGCGCGCTCGTGACACGCTGCTTCGCGAGTCTCAACGTCGAAATGAGCGCGTCGGAGCAATTATCGTTCAAAGAGAATCGGTTCGAGGAAGCGTTAGGGTCGCTCAGCCGCCGGATCGTCAATCCAGCCGAAATGACTCGCGCGGTCGTGGCGGAGTTGCAGCCGCCCGCTGATGCGGATCTCTCGCATCATCGCACCATCCTGCGCCTGTCGCGCGATCTCGAAAATCGCCCGGCAATCGTGACCACCAATTTTGACACGCTGATCGAGCGCGCTCTGATGGAGACCGAGGATGCCGATCAGGTCCGTACCTTCAGCTTTGCCGGGCAGGATCTGCCGCCGCCAGGCAGCGCTGGGTTCGGCGGGATTATCCATATTCACGGTCGGATTGCTGACCCGGATGTCGGCCTAGATGAAACACCGCTAGTCGTGACGAGCGCAGACTATGGCGATGCTTATATGCGATCGGGCTGGGCGTCGCGGTTCCTGTTTGACCTCTGCCGCACCAAAACCGTCGTGCTGGTCGGCTACAGTGCCGGCGACGCGCCGGTACGATATTTTCTAAACGTCCTCGAAGCGGATCGGCAGCGCTTTCCCGATCTGCGCCCAGTCTATGCGATTGACGCGGTGGTGACGCGCGACCTGGCGGATGTCCGCTGGGCTGCGCTTGCGGTCGAGCCGATCGCCTATGAATACCAACTCGATGCGGCCGGCAATCCAACCAGCCATGCCGCCCTGTGGCCGGACTTGGAAAAACTGGCGGACCTCGTCGAGCGACCGCGGGCGACGCGGCGCGAGTGGGCGCAGGCGATCCTCGCCAAGCCCTTCGCCGACGCCGATGCCTCGGAACTCGATCACGCCGCCTGGCTGTTCAGCGGCCGTCGAGACCTATGGTCGCTCGCGATCCCGATCATTATCGACGGAGACTGGTTCGACTTCTTCGCCGACAGAAAATTATGGACCGAGCGGGACGCGTCCTGGATCATCGCCGCCTGGCTTGTCAGGGATCTTGCCTCGTCCGACCGGTTCCGGCGGGCGGTCGACTGGCTCGAGAAGCTCGGCAAGCCGTTCGCTGACGAACTGGCGCGACGGATCCGGCAAGTGAAGGATGCACCGGTTCTGTGGCTCCGCCTCTGGCGCCTTCTCGCGATCAGCCGACCCGATCGCGGCGACCATTGGGAAGACCGCGCCTATACGCTGATGGAGGTGCTCAAAGGCCCCGTTGTGCTGCACGCCGACATGGAACGGGCAGTGAGCTTGTTGACCCCCGCGCTCGAACTCCGGTCCGGCAGATCTTTCTTCGATGACGAACCCGCCGTCGATCCGCCGCGGCGTCTCTCCGATCTCGCCTGGCCGCGACTGACGCTTTCGGACCGCGGCGGCGCTTCGGATCTCGTTGCCGCATTGCTGGCGCTGCCGGAGCCGCTAGTACTGCTTGAGATCGCCAGCGCGAGGCTCCGCGCGACGGTCGGGCTTTCGCTCGATATCGGCACGATCGAGGGCGATTATGACGGCAATGACAGCGCTGTGCCATCGGTCGAACCGCACGGCCAGAACGAGCATCATGATGGGCCGGTTTTCTTGGTCGAGCTGCTCGCGCGGCTGCTCAAGCCGGCGGCCGCCAAAGATCGCGATGCGGTCCGCGCGCAAGCCTCAGCCTGGAAGGCCATGCCTGGCATCTTGGGGGCACGGCTTTGGCTGCACAGCTTGCGTCAGGCGGAGCTGTTCGACGCCGACGAAGCGTTCGCCGGGCTGGTGGGCCTCTCGCGTGACATCTTCTGGACGGTGCGCCGCGAGCTCGCGCTCGTGCTGCGCGACCGTGCCGGGGATGCGAATGCCGATCTGGTTGCCGCCGTCGAAAAGCGCATCCTGACTGAGGGGCCGGCCTATTATGACCGCTATGTGGTCGAGGCTGGTCAGGCGGACTGGAGGAGCCATGCTCTCGACGCGGCCATTTGGCTGCGACTCAACATGCTAGAGCAGGCAGGAAGACTGTCGGCCGAGGGTGCGGTGGAGCTTGCGGCCGTAAAGGCGCGGCGCGTCTATTTGGCACGCGACGTCGAGGATCAGGACTTTTTCGGATCCTATTCGACGGGCGTCCACATGGTGGTAGGCGACGCGCAGCCAATCATTGATGCCGCTGAAGGCGAGCGGTTGCAGGTCGCACGCGAAGTGCTCGGCAGCCATGATATCGAGAAACAGCAAGGATGGAGCGTTTTTTGTCGCACCAACCCGAGGGGCGCGTTCGACACGCTCAAGGACGCGCCGCTCGATGACGCCAACGCGCCACTCTGGAGAGACCTCATGGTCGCGCTGTCTTTTCCGGAAGGCGAGAAGGATCCTGACCGCCGGCCTCTCCTCGTCGCGATCTTTGCCACGCTCGAGCTGGCCGAAGCACCATTTCTGGCGCTGGTCGTCGATCGCCTTGCCGATCTTTACTGGTCCTCGCCGCGCCAGACCGAACCCGCGATCGCCGCGTGGTGGCAAAGGTTGTTCGCGGCAGCCGTGGCGCGTGACACCGAGCCCCTTGACCCCACGCGTGATCTTTATGCCGACCTGATCAACACCCCGGGCGGGCGCCTAACCCAGGCCACGCTCATTGACATCGAGGCCCGGCGCAAGGCGGGTGAATCAATCGATCCGGAACTGCTGGTAGCGCTCGATGCGGCTGTTGCGGCACCGGGCCGTCAGGGCACCATGGCACGGGGCGCACTCGTGTTCGCGGCTGGATTTGTGCTGACGATCGAGGGGCAGACCGTAGCGCCGTTGCTTGAAGCCGCGCTGGCGGGTGACGGCGACGAGGCCATCGCGCTGCGGCGGGTTCTCGTCACCGATTCACGCCTGTCATCGGTCGCCTCGAGGACTTTTAGCGCGGCAGTCCTGCGCGGAGTCAGCGAGCTCACCGGTCGTGGCCACGATCTAACCAACGCCGCCGCCAAGATCATCGCGCCAGCGTTGTCGATCCTGCGCGGCGAACAGACCGAGACGGACTGGGGCATGGGCGTCGCCGACGCCGCCAGAGCGCTCCGCACTGGACCATTGGCTTTGCGCACCGGCGTGGCCGAACTGGTGAAGCAGTGGATCCATCAGATCGATGAGGATCGCGCGGTCGCCTGGCGGACGGGCATAGGTCCGCTGCTGCTCGCAGTCTGGCCGCGAGAGCGCAGCTTTCACGAACGAGAGTTCAGCCGACACTTTGCCGATCTGGCCGTGGAGAGCGGCGACGCCTTTCCCGAAGCGCTTGAGCAGCTCCTACCGCATATGTCGCTCCTAGAAGGGCATGGTGGCACCCACGTGATTGAGCGGTCCGGGGCACCCGAGAAATTTCCCCGTGAGACGCTCATCTTGCTGTGGAAGCTGTTTGGCCCCGGCACCACCAGCGACCTGTATGGCGTGCCGAAGATCCTCGCTCGGCTGATTGCAGCGCTCCCAGCGATCGAATTGGACCGACGACTGCAATGGCTCGACCAGAAAGCCACGCGCTATGAGTGATCCGGAACCGACCCGGATCACCTTCGAGACCGTCGACCCGACTCTATCGCTCGATGAACAGAAGCGGCTAGTCGCTGATTCCGGCCGCCGACGGCATTTGAGCTGGGGGATGGATTTCGACAGCCGAGCGCTGTCACTCAACCCCGAAATTCCCGATCATTGGGAAGATCAGGTGAAGGAGCTCCACCGGCGAAACCTACAATCGGCGCGCGCCGGCATGGTCGCGGAATTCGGTGAGCGCGGCATCGATGCCAAGATCGACAATTTCGTAGCGATGGGCGTCAAGCCGTTCTCGGTACTCGCGCATCACAACGCATTGTTTCATCAGGTGCGGCAGGCCTTTGTGATCGGCGCTTACTATCCGGCGTTGGTTGGCGCATGCGCGCTTGGCGAGCGCATCCTCAATCACTTAATGCTGGACATGCGCGGCCATTTCACCGCGACGCCGGAATACAAGAAGGTGTATAGAAAAGATTCCTTCGACGATTGGCGCTTGCCGATCGACACCCTCGATGCGTGGGGCATCCTGTTACCTGATGCCGTCGTCGAGTACCGCGCCCTAATGGGTTTGCGCCACCGATCGATCCATTTCAACCCGGAGACAACGAACGCTCTGCGTAATGACGCACTTGCAGCGATCATCCATATGCGCACAATCATCGAGCAGCAGTTCGCGAGCCATGCCGTCCGCCCCTGGTTCATAGCCAATACTCTTGGCCATGCCTTTATCCGCAAGGATTATGAGGACCACCCCTATATCCGCGCGTACTTCCTCCCAAATTGTCCGTTCGTAGGGCCGCTGTTCGGCATGGCTCCCGGGAAGGGCGGATGGGAATTTTTCGACCTGCCCGATTACGGCGATGGTGACTGGACGGACGATGAATTTGCAGCGGCCTACAATGACCGTGATCCCACCCTGGTCGCCGGACCAACGGGGTAGTCCACAGGGAGAGACCTGATAAGGGCGCGGCCAAATGCAGAGCGAGGATGCGGGTTTCCGGCAAGCAATAACAGGTCGTCCTCTTAAGGCTCATCGTCACCTAGATCTTGTAGCCGGCCATACCATGGAAGCAGGTCGCCCAGCGCATCCTGAAACGGATAATCTTTGGGCTCGGTCTTCGGCGACTCCGCGTCTTGATGGAGGCTGGAGAAGATCCAGCCGACCCGGTCCCCCGACGCGATCTCGACCGTTTCCAGCAGCGACTCCGCAGTCGCGGTTCGCAGCACGTCCTCGAGCTCAGAGATAGTGCAGAATGCGACCGGGAGTCGATCCTCGCGAGAAATCGCATGGGCACTGGCATCCGCAAGAACATGGGCACGCTCAAGGATCTGGGGAATGATGGTCGCCCGCCCCGCAAACCATTCATCAAGGGTAAGGATCAAAAGCTTGACGTCATCGGAAAGGCGCCTCGGCGCTATGCCGAGCCGGCTGCGTGCGTAGAATCGCCAAAGCTGCATCACGCCCTTGGCAATCTCCTCGTAGCCGCGATCTTCGCCAGGTGCTTCACCGAAGCGGGCGGCTACGCTCATCCGAGATGCTTTACACTCAATCGCCAGTGAAACTGCGCCGTCCCGATCATGCATGAGAATGTCGGGGGTAGCGATAGGTCCCAAGGGCGTGCGATAGCTAGACTCCGGGTGAAACAGGACCGCTGGCAACATCTGCTTCAGCAGATCAAGCGCGTAGCTCTCAAACTTTCGGCCAACTTCATCGCGAACGGCCCCGCCCCCGCCGACCACATCGTAAAACAGTCCGTTGGTCACCCGGTCCATGATCAGGTCCGGCAAGGGGGCAATCATCGTTCGCGCGCGATGGCCGACAAGGAGACAGGGATGTCGCCGGAGGATGCTAGGCTTGTAGGCGGTTGCGATTTCCATCGCGCGAAGGTCCGCCGCTTGGGCCCGTGCGACGGCGATAGGGCAGGAGATACGCTCGAGCGTCTGCTGCAGGGTGTGTCGGGTGATTCCCCACTCGTGGATCAGGTCCATGTCCGTGGCCGGACGAATGCGGGGCTCGGTATAAAAGACCGAAAGCAGTGAGAATCCAACAAGTGTCATATCGGAGGGGGTGAGATTGGCGGCTTGCTGCAAATACGCGGCGCACTCGCCCTGACCATAGATAAAGGCGCTCCGATAGAGAGGGGGTAGCCCGACATAACCGCGCTGCCAAGAAAACTGCCGAGCACCGATCCTGCCGAGTTCGACCAAGATGCTTACGTCCTCGCGACGCGCCAGATACTCCGCGCCCTCCATCGAGCGCAGCAGATTAACCAGATCGCCAATCGCGTTCCAGTTTCGGCAATCGAAGGTTTGAAAAACGCCCTTGGGGGTCGTGAGGAGCTCGTTCGCTAGCGTCTCGAGTTCCCACGGATAAATTGCATGTGGGCCGAGAATGCCTTCCGTCGCAGCGTTAGGGGGGTAGCCGTTGAGGAAGCGCTCGGCCTCGGCAGCTCGACCCGTTTGCAGCGCGTTAAGCGTCCAAAGCATGCGCAAAAATGCAACATCGTCGGCTGCCGATAGTTGTTTCGACAAGCTGGTCCGCAAGCCCGGAAGTTGATCAATTCTCGCCGCGGTCGCCACCATAACGGTCCCTTAGCAGAATAATGCGGCAGTCGGGCGAGTTAGGTGGCGGGTTACGGAATTAGCGGTCGTTCATTACCTCGCTTGGAATGGCGGAAAGTGGTCGGGAGCAGACATCTGGCGTTTGCCGACCCCTCCCGGAAAGACGCGGACTGTGGTCATTGGATCCGTCATCGCGATGATCACATGAACAGGCAATACTATCGACCGGCTCAAGCGGCGGCCTGCTCATCCACATCCTCGCGGGCAAGACCCGTTGCGCGCAGCAAGTAGCCTGCGGCCTCCTCTGCCCGCGCCGCCGCCGTGAGCAGAGCACGATTATCCCTGCGCAGGATCGAAAGCCAGGAACCGATATAGGCCGCATGATCGTCGAGATGGGTGGTTGGGAGACCCACATCGGCGCCAACCAGCGCTGCCGACAGTTCGGCCAC
>NZ_LBIC01000012.1 GCF_001005725.1 Sphingobium chungbukense | reverse complement strand
CGGCCAGCCTGATTACTGCCTACCGTGGGCGTCCATCGCCGACCTTACTGCAATGTTGCGGGCGGCGCAGACTGTCCAGATAACGCGACCAGTTCCTCGCGGGCATAATCCTTGCTGCCGAACGGGTTCAGGATTTTGCGATCCAGCCGCTTGGCGTGGCCGGTCGCGTGGGTCAGTTCGTGCAGGCAGGTGCGATAATAGTTGATCTGCTCGAAAAAGGCGGGCTGTGGCGGCACCTGAACGAAATCGGGACCGGGCGCATAATAGGCTCTGGCCCCTCCTACGCGAAACTCGACCCCGCTGGCGGCGATGACCGCTTCGGCTACGGGCACGATCTCACGTTCGGGCAGCGGCACGGGGTCGCCTGAAAGGTCAGGGCGCAGCCCTTCGCATTGCGCGACATTGAAGACGGTAAAGCGCTTGAGGAAGGGAATTGTCTTTGCGTCGCCGCCCTCGGCCTCGGCGCGTGTCTTTTCGGCTTCGGGGGTGAAGCGGTCGGCATAGACCACGGTCGTTCCCTGCTCACCCTTCCTCACATTGCCGCCCGCCTCCAGCGCCTGCCGGAAGGTAAGCCAGCCCTGCGAAGGATAGGCATTTTCGATGACCGCGCCCCACAGGATCAGGACATTGATGCCGGAATAGCAGCGGCTGGTAAGGGCATTGCGCGGAAGGCCGGGCGCGACCCCTCCCCCAACGCTGCCCCATGGCTGCACCCAAGGGAGACGCCCCCCTTCCAGTTCCAAGATGATACGGGCCGTCACCTCATCATAGAGATTAGCGCGCGGCGCGCCTGTTTCGGCTGGCTTCCTGCCCCCCTTTCGGCGGGCGCTACGGGTCGGTTCTTGTCCCATCATATCCTCCTCGAACCTACCCCCGGCACCAGGCCCCCCGGAAAGCGGGGTGGGGCGGCGAAGGCGACCAGAGGGCCCCGGCACAGCGGGCGGCGGCACCGGTACGGGCGGAACGAAGTGGAGCACCCCCTGGAGCGTCAGCGACGGGGGTTGCCGCCGACCGCGACGGGGTCAGAGGGGAGCGCCGGCCCATCCCGCTTCCTCGGGAGGCCCACCAGAAGACGCCGCCGCGCCAGCGGCGTCCATAGCTGCGCCATGGGATCGAAACCCGGAGGGCCAAGACCCACAAGGGGCTTGGCGCGCAGCGTAAGAGCCCGTCCGCCGACGGCGGGGCGCTCAGCAGCTAGTGTCGGTCAGTCGAGAGCAACAGCCAGAGGGTCAGGGCTTCCCGGTCAGGATTCTCTGTGCCGCAGACAGATAATGCTCCAGTTCGGTGTCATCTGCCATCAACTGCTCAGCGAGATCCTTCATATCGACGAGATCAGATTCAGGCTTGAAGGGACCGTCGGGCTGCCGCTCGATCACAAGAATGGCGAGGCTCAGGGCCTTCTTCATCAGGAGAAGCTCGCGCCCTTCGAATTTCGCCATTATGTCCTCCACTTCAAATACGGCTCGCGCCCGGACGCCAGCATCTCGTCCGATACGGATATAGCACCAACATGACCATGCTACGGCACTTGTTCGTACCAGCAACATTTCTGATCAGACATATTAATTTCAACGGAATCATTTGCCGCCACCAGAACTTCGTGCCAGATCTCAAATAATAAGGGTCGCATGTTTCTAATGGGGGAAGAACATGAGCCGATTTCGCAATATGATGACTTGTACCGCAATGACCTGCCTTGTCGCTGCGAACCCTGCCCTTGCAGCCGATGACAGCGATGATGTCGAGAAAATCGGTATCGCGGCGGCGCTGGGCATAACAGCGGCAGATGGAAAGACGACGCTGGGCACCGGTGCAGGAGCAATTGAGGCGGCGTTGCTGGAAAGCGACGCGATCAACCGGGCAGGTGCGACCATCGTGGCCCTAACGCGCTCGCGCATAGGCACGAACGGGGTTCTTCTTCTGACCCGTAGCGAGACGATCAATTCTGCGGCCTACTATGCCACGAAGACGCGACTTGAAGCCGTCCACGCCTATGTGACGGGTATCAAAGAAACGCACATGTGCAAGGACCCAAAAAAGGCAGACGGCGCGAAGAAAGATGACGGCGACCAGGAAAAAAAGGATAAGATAAAAGGCCTTTACGTCGGGACTCTCGACAACAAGGTCGTCAATCTGTCCGTCGGAGATATCATCCCGGCAGTTGCGACATCGACCAGCTTTGCTTCTATACCGCTGGTGGTCGAAGATCGCGCATTGCTGGCTGCAATTCTGCTCAATCAGCGCGCCACATTGGACGGTGTTCCCACCAAAAAGGATGGCGCCGCTGAAACAAGGGCGGTCGAAAATTCTGCTGGCCTCGCCAAGTGGAAAGCTGCGGATATATTCGGCAACGCTTCAACCGGCTTGGCTCTTCAGATTCCGTCGGAAGCGCAGGGCGATCCTGCCAACAGTGGGATACTGAAAAGCTATAATGGGATGCTCAGCGATGCAGACGCCCTGCGCCATTGCGCAGAAGACACCAAGGTCAAGGCGGCCGTAGCTGCGGTCGATGCCTATGCGCTCGCGCTCAATGCAGTGACGGACAAGGCGCCGGTCGCGCCTCTTGCTCTCGCCGTCCAACAGGAAAAGCTTTACGACCCGGACAAGGACGCGACCCTGAAAGCGCCAATGACATTGCGCATCTCGGTCGAGCAATCCGGCGGTACAAGCCGAACCCGATCGGGCCTGCTCTACACTCTTGGCGTTCCCGGAGCGGCCCTTGTCAGCGCGGGGCTACTTGTCAGCTTCCGTCTGATCGACACGGCGAAGGGATCAACTGAAATAGCCGGAATCGTGCGGTGCGCCATTCCCCCGGCGAAAATGGGATCAATCAAGCGCTTCGCACGGGCGAACGATCCCACCTCCGGACGAACGCCGCCAACCGCGACCTGCTCCTACATTGCAGGCTAGACATTAGTTTGGAAGCCGAACGCAGCGACGGTCATGGCCATGCTCAGCGGCACTGACCTTCTCATAATAGATTGTGAAGGCTTCCGAATTCACCCTCGACTCCCCGCTTGTGCTTTGGCGGTTGGTCGAACCGTCCAGCGGCACAAGGCGCAGCCGTTGCGGCCTTCTGCACACCTTTGGCCTCCCCGGCGCGGCGATTGCGAGTGCGGGACTGCTGGTCAGTTTTCGCCTTGTCGACACAGCGGATGGAACGACAAAGACCGCCGGAATCGCTCGCTACACTGTGGCTCCCGGAAAAATGGGCTCCATGTGCCGGTTCGCAGAGGCTGAACCTGCGGACGGCGCGAGGTCGACCAAAGTCGCCTGCTCCTATCTTGTTGGATCATGAACCGCCGAATAGATATTCCCCGGGCCATCTGTCACTGAAGCGGTCCATTTCAGCGCTGCTCTGTCGGGACAAGAATCGGAAATGATGTTCGAAGAGACGATTGCTTTGTTCCGCCAGGGCGGATTCACCCTCGACGTGCCCAAACTTGAGTTTCACCGGTGCGGCACGGACAGCAACGATGACCTGACGGGCCCGGGCACTATCCGGCAGGATGCTGACGGCCAGATCGAGATCAAATGCCATGTCACCTTCGCCAACGGACAGGATATGATCGATCTCCTGAACCGCAAGATGGCGTCGGCATCCGGATCGCTTTATGCTGATGACGAATATTTCGACATTCAGGCGATGGATCCCAATGCCGATGTCTGGGACGCAGGAAAATCGCTGATCCATGAGTCCCTGTCGTTCCCGATGCAGGCCGGGACGATAATTGCGAAGCCCCAGATGCTTCGGCGAACTCAGGAACGAAAAAACGGGACGCCGGCACTCCAGCTCTATTTCTTCTACCAGTCTCACAGAGACTGGGAAGCGCTGATCGGTGGCCCCTACAATATCATGATGGGCGCCCTTTCGTTCAGCCTGACGGTCGAAGCCGATCAGGATCAGCAGGTAAAAATCACCGCGGCCGCTGAAAACCCGTTCCCTGATGCCTTCGAACGCCGTCTGGTGGAGGGGTTACAGTTTGTCGTCGGGCAATCGCTGACCTGCTCGATCGTGGATGAGACGAGCGCCACATCACGGACCGTGAGCCTTTGCGCCGCAGCCTCGCACCTCAGGCGCGTCCATTCCTATCCTCCGCTAGAAATCCACACAACGCATTCCGCCCGCGACGTGATCAGACTCCTCGGCGTCTATATGACCTATCTGGATTCGCTGCCCGATGATGGACTGTGGAGCCCGCCGACCAGCTTCCTGTCGCTCCTGAGGGGAGCCAGTGAAAGTTCGCTGGACGGGTGGCTTATAGGACTTTGCGTCGCCGTCGAAGGCCTTGCCGGTCTCATCGACTATGAGCCCGCTGGCCTGTCGGAGGAACTTATAAGGGTCCAGAACGGCATATCGGACTGGCTCGAGGCTGAGCGGGTTTCGGACACCAGTCGGAAGCGGATCGAGGGCCTGTTGGGACAACTTGGCAACGTCCGACCCCGCGACAGGATGATGAGCCTGGTGCCGGGCGGCGCGCTGTTAGAGGATGACATCTCCGCCTGGACGAAGGCCAGAAACCGCGCTGTCCATACCCGTAAGGTCAAGAAGGGCGATCTGGAGAAGGACAAGCTTCAGACCAGCCTTGACGGGCTTCACCGCATCTATCGCCTGCTCTACTGGATCATCTTTCACGTAATTGGGTACAGCGGCAAATACACCGATTATGCGGAACCGGGCTTTCCGGTTAAATCCTATCCCTCAGTGACCGCGGCGGCAGAATGATCGAACTTCATGAGCGGCTGTCTGAATTTTCCTACGGCTATGGCGTAACGAGAGAGGTCGAGCGGTTCCTCGAGGCAGCCGGACTGGCGGCCGTTCCGTTCATGCCGAGCCTGATCCACGAGAAGGAGATCGGCTTCGACGTGGGCTTCAACAGGAGGGGCGCGCCGCTCCTGCTCCAGTTCAAGCTGGGACAATCTTTGACGCGATTTCGGCGAAGCAATCCCGGCGACACGATACCGTATCTGGACCGTCCCTTCTGGCGCTTCAACGTCGATACAGCAGAGCCTGAGGGGCAGTTTGAGACCCTGCTGAAGGCGGAGCAGGATGGCGCCGAAGTCTATTATGTCGCGCCGAAATTCTCGGACTGGCCGGATTATTCGGAGGCATTTGAAGACGGCGAGGTGTTGAACCGTTCGGCCCTGATGCGTCCGTCCGAAATTCGCGAGGCGCTCATCGCAGAGGGTGAGCCTGATGGCCCGCACCGTATCGTTTACGATAAAGCACGAGTCTATGTCTGCTCACGGCCTTCGCGGATATTCGGCGTCGGACTCGATGAAGCGATCGAGCAGTTCGCCGAGAAGATAAGGTCGAGTGACCGGACGCTCGAGGATGTGCTGGACGACGTGCTCGAGGGCTTTGAGTACAGGGACGAGGTTCGGCGTTTCGACCATCAGGTCGAGGTCAAAAAGGATCTGCGCGACCATCGCGTGCCGGGCCGGGCGTCGCCGGAAACCATCCGGACGGACCGCAAGCGGCGGTTGGAGAAATTCATGGCGCGGTCGAAGACTGAAGAGGACGCGATCGCAGCGGCCGTCGGCACTGAATTCTGGATGCTTGGGATCCAGATGATCATGGCAGTGGAAGACGAAACATGGTGATGTCATCCGCCAGGTCAATTCCAATCAGGGATGCGCTCGCCCAGGCAAGAGCGCGAAGGCGTCATCAGGTTGCGCGGCAATAGGTCGCAAGGTGATCAGTTAGCGTCCCGATCGCCATGACCGCCCTCCCCTTTCAATATCGACAGGTCATGGCGGAACAGGTCAGCCAACCCATCTGCAGTCTCGAACGACCATGAAGGATAGTCCATGATCCGTCGCGTGCGTTCCGGGTCGTGTCTGATGCCCTCTTCATGCTCGGCGAAAGAAATAGCCCGGTCGGTCCGAGCCTGATTGCCCTTTTCCCAATAGCCCATAAGCGTGCGGTACACGTTGGGATCGCTGAAGAGGAACTGGCTTTCGCGCATTTTTACATTGAAGCGCCTGATCCGTTCCTCAGCCTCCGGATCAGTGTCCGGCAATGCGCTGATGTGCAGGACGAAATTGGCGGTGGCCTCATAGGTTTCGAGACGCCGCGCGAACAGATCTGCCCGCAGTTTCGCGGTTTCGAGTTCGACCTGCTGACCCAGTATAGCGGTCTGCCTGTCCGAGATATCCGCTTGCCGCGCGGCGATGCCCGCCTGTTTTCTTCCAACAATCACTGCTCCGGCCACGGCGGCGAACCCCGTCGCCAATGTGGCAAATGAGGGCCAGTCAAAATTGCACCAGTGAATAATTCCCAGCCCACAATCCGCCACGCTGCCCTCCATGCGCTCTCGATCTGCCTTCGATGTCTTGTCCGGTAGAACTGAGGCGGTCCAGATGATTTGTCGTCCCAGAGTGAATGCCCGAACGGGATGACCGACGGCTGGGAATTTCTTCACCCTTCCCCGTTTTTCTGGATATGGCGGGCATTCAACCTGCTTCGTTGCCAGAGGTGTACCGGGACATAGCTCAGCCATTGGCTTGATATCCCGGCCTGTGCTAGCAGGATCCCGCGCTGCAGAGGTGCGGCGCCGGGACTGGTAATCCCGCAAACAGCGACGACCCCGCGAACTTCGTGTTCGACCGGGGCGCCTGCGCGTATGTCCAGGCCCTCGGGCTAAAGGCGTAGGCGCATGTCTGTTTGCATGTTACCAGCCCCGGCTCCCGCGCGATGCGCGGGGGCCCGTCGGCATCAGACAAGCTCTCTGCATAGCGCCTCATAGTTCCGATCGTGATATCGGTCAGATCAAATGTAAGAAGCGGAGGAGAATCGAAATGGCAGCGGCAATGTCGGACAGTGACCAGCTCGCAGGTTGGCACAGTATCGTTCATCGACTTGAACAGATTTTGGCTTTGCTCGACCAGATGGACGAAGGCGATGGACCTTGTGCGGCAGATCTCCAGTCTGGCCTGCACGCAGCGCAGAAGCGTATCCGGATCGGAGCCAACAAACACGCCTGACGAGCCGGGCGCGGGCTGCAACACCATATCGGTTCAGGACCGGTGCCAGTTCCAAAATTAGGCGCCAGACTGGCCATGATGATCTCGCTGCCATCGACGCCTGCTGTATGCTGGCGCTCCAGTTCCTGAAGCAGGCGGCGCAAGTCGGTGATGCAGCCCTAGGGATGCCTTGCGCGCCACCGAGGCCAGAATGTTTTCTCGCGGCGTCGCCAGCTGACTGAGGGACATGACTGCCCCTCAGCCACCAGCACATACCGGCCGTCTCCAGCCTAAACCGGCGTTCTTTCCGCTTTTGCTTCGGTGGAGACAATATTCAGGAAGGTGGCCATTTCGCCTGCGCCCTCAGTTCCCTGAAATATTCCTCGAGAAGGATGAAGCCCTTGGGCGTCAATCCGACATAGGATCGGCGACGGTCGCCTGGGTCGTCCGAGCGGATGATAAGTCCTTCGCCGATGAGCAGGCTGAGCCACCTTCGCACCGTACTATGAGGTGCTCCTATCGCAGGCGAGAGACTGGTAATCTGCACCCGCCATCCAAGAGCGGCCGACCTGTAAAGGTCGAGCAATATATACCAGCATGGTTCCGACGACAGTTCGTCGCCCAGCATGTCTCTTCTGACTTTGTGCGCCATGAGGCACCACGTCGATAGCCTGACCGAGACCAGGTCCCGGGACGGATGAGGGTTTTCCATCGAACCTTCCTGCGACCGCTCATGATCGTTCCCGGGCAAGGCGGGCGACAGACTTGTCCAGTGGCCCCGGCTGGTCCCAGTCGCCTTCGGGTCGGATCAGCACATAGGGATCGGACCCGATTTCGACGACATCGGCAGCCTGAGACAGTTCTGCATGCAGTTCGACATACTCCACATCGGAAAAGACGAAGGCAGGGCGTCCGGCGATGGCACGAAAGCCGAAGAGTCCCCAGAACCTCGTCAGGTCGGTGCGGGAATGACCATAAGCGCGCCGGTAGCCCTTCCGCCTGGAATAGTTCAGAGCTGCCCGCACAAGAGCGAAGGCCAGCTTGGATGTTCGAAACTCCTGCCGCACAGCCAGCCGTTCGATCTTCACAAAGTCGGCAAAGAACCGCACGCGTATGCAGCCTGCCGGTTCGCCATTTATCTCTCCCAGAAAATGGGCGGCGCAGAAGTCATTCCCGTCAAACTCTTCGTCGAAGGGACATAGCTGCTCGGACATATAGGTGGCCGCACGAACCGAGAAGCCTTTGAGGACATCATCGAACGTCCGTGCCACCCTCACATTTATCACGTCGCGGTCACTGGCTGGTGTATCACCCCGGCCCTTCTCTTCAGTCGTTCCAAGCATCCAGAGATCAGCCGGCGCGGCGGCATGGAGCTGGACCGCTGGATTGAAACCAAGCTTTTCGAATAACAGGGCGGCTGGGCCGGAAGCAGGTCGGAAGAATAAGGGACAGCCATCTGGTGACAGGGTAGCGAAGGGCCTGTCCAGCGCCAGAAATACCGGCACGAACTGGCCAGGAGCAAAGATCAGCCAGATATAGACCGCTTTCGGCCTCTCTCTCGGCCGACAAATTAGCGAGAGGTCGGGAGCAGATGGGTTCAGGCTTCCGCTCAGCAGAGCATCCATGCCTTGATCGTTTAGCGGGAGAAAAGCCAGAAAGCCAAGTCTGCTACCATCTTCACTGGAAACGACCATTTGGAAGATGTCTGGATTATGTCTGAAGACGCCAGAGACAATGATGTCATCGGCAATGTTTGGCAACAACTTGCGAACTTCGGCCAGCTCAGCCAAAGCCTGTTTCAAGCAAGCGGGCTGAATGAGCACAGACTGTTCGGTCCGACCTCTTCGAATTCTATCCACAATGGATGAAAAGGCCATGTTCGGATAAGCAGTGTACGCGGTGAAATCAGCTGTGTGGCGCATCTAACCCTCGATTTTTGCGATAAGGGCTTTTCAACTAGACTCCATACGGCTAGGTACGGTGTCACTAAGGCGAGCACGCCAGTATCAAAAAGGGTCACACCCAAATCAGCCTGCGGTCCCGCAGGCGAAGTTTCACTAGACTTGCCGAAGTTTGCATCCCAGATGTAAGCCAGATATCATTGTTTCAGCTTGAGGGGATCTGCGGAGATTGAGCCTCTTGATTGGAAATTACCTTTTTGATCGAATGTTTTATGTCATACCGCATGGAACAACTGTAACATGAGCTTTCATAGCGGCGGTGACAATCGCGACGATTCCCTGATTTCGACCACGGAAAGCTTCATATCCCGGCGACCTCCTCAATCTGGGACGGCCGACTTCGGAAAGCTGGAATGGCGGGAGCTTGAGTTGCTGCTGGCGCTCTCCGAGGCCGGAAGTCTTCGACAGGGCGCCGCCAAGCTCAGATGCACCGTTGCGACGATTAGGCGACGCCTTTCGCGTCTTGAGGACAAGATGGGTGAGAGGCTGGCCATTCGGGGCACCGATGGGATCAGGCTGACGGCGCGTGGCCAGGCCCTCCTGACAGTTGCATTGCAGGTCCGGAACACAATCGACGGCAGATCGCCCGACGGCATTTCCACTCGCCCGAACTTACGGATCGCTGTGACGGAGGGACTTGGCAGCTTTTGGCTCATGCCGCGCACTCTGGACTTCCGTGAAGCACATCCTGGCATTCAGGTTCAGCTCGACTGCGATATGCGAAAGGTGGATCTGACAGGCGATGATTTCGACATTGCGGTGCAGTTGGAGCCGGTTCATGCGCCTGGCTGGCAATGCATTCGCCTCGGGACGATGCACCTCATGCCCTTTGCCACCGAAAGCTATCTCGAAAAGGCAGGCTATCCGACGTCCGTCGACGACTGGCGTGACCATCAGATTATCTGGCAACAGGCCGATCAGGTTGCCGCACATTTGCTGCCGTTTCTCATCGGCGAGCGGGATCCTGCTCAATATATCGGTATCATGACGAACAGCAGTGTCGCCCACTTCCGTGCTATTGCCGCGGGTGGTGGGATAGGGATGCTGCCTACTTATGCTTACGCAATCACCCGAGCCATTCGACCCATCGACATCAACCTGTGCGTGAAGCGAGAAATTGTCGGCATATTCCGGTCGAGAGACGAGGATAGTTCGCCCGTGAGCAACGGCATTGCCTGGCTTCGGGATGCATTCTCAGGCTCGAAATATCCTTGGTTTGCCGATGCCTTTGTGCATCCCACTCACTTTGAGCAGCATATCTCTCCAGAGGCCAATGCCGCCCTTTTTCAGGGTTTCCGCGAGTAATCACACCCTGGTTCCCCCCCGCCTCGATCAAGAAAGGTCGTCCCTCGTAAGAAATTTTCGAAGCTCGCCGACATGCCAGCTTATGACCGTTTCAACCAGGATCGGACCGAGTGCCGTGAGGTTGGATTGCAGAAGTTGGGGCGGCAGCGGAACCCGCTGAGCGGCGAACAGCGTGGGAAGCAACACCGCCATCGGAGTAAGGCCGAGGGCTTCCACGCACGAAAAATGTGCCTCCAGCTTCACATTCGGATGACCACATTCAAGCTGGCGCAACCATGCGGTACTGATGCCGGCCTTGCTGCTCAGAACGGTCTGGCTCATTCCGCGGCGGCGCCGTTCAGCTTCGACAGAGATGCCCACCATTTGCTTTGCAGCATCGAGGAATGGCGACTGATATCCGTCATTCCCATAGTTTGGCGCGGAGTCCCTTCCCATGAAAGTGCGGCCTTCTGCTACGTTCCGGTGATCGACCCGGATGTAATCGCCACAATCTGATTTCAAAATGAAAATAGGGCCATTTCCGCCTATTTAATATTCGCGCATAATTTAACTGCAATCACTACTACAATGATATTTTCGCTATTTGAATTGCGTTTCCGCTACATCAGTTATCAATTCGCTTCTCCTGTATCTAGTTCGCTACTTGAGTAGCTACCCCGTTGTCGAATCCTGAGCACTTGGGTCATCTCGCACTGCAACGAGCTGACGGCACACGCCGCAAGAGCGCGATTTCAACGGGACACTGCCATCATGCAAATCCTGGAATGTTCAATGGGCCTCGCTTTGGCCCTTATGGCCGCTACGGGGTGCGCGCCAGGCGCCGCGCCATCCGCATCATGGCAGTTCGCCACTGCCGAGATACACGCAACGGCTGATGGTGCCTTCGTCATCCGGACCTTCGACGACCCTGCTCCTAACCTCGTCGAAGGCCCGGATCGCATCGACCGCGAGGCTGGCGCTGTTCGCCACAGCCGGATCGGGTCGCATATCTGGATCGATGCCGCTCTCCAGGACAAAATCTCAACGGAGACCATGAAATGAAAAGGCTGCTCATTCTCATGGCGGCTTTCGCCGCGGCACACCCGCTACCCTCGATTGCCGAACCGTCGCTGTCGGACGGTGATCATCTCGAGCGAGCGAGAGAGGCGGCCGAGAAGCAATTGCATCAGAGCTTTACCAACCTCAGCTTCGAGGATTTCGCTCTCTCGCCCGTCAGGGGGCCGATCTATCAGGCCAGCGCTGGAGGCCGCATTCTCTATTACGCGCCCGACAGCGATCATGTGCTCTTCGCAACGGTCTATGATCGCAATGGCGTCAACATCACGGCGCTCTCCCAGAATGACCGGGTGCGACGGCAGCTAAGTGCCATCGATCAGACGCAGGCACTCACGCTTGGGCCGCAGGATGCGCCGACGGTGATTGAGTTCACTGATCCGGACTGTCCCTATTGCCGCGCCCTCGACCAATATTGGAAGGCAAAGGCGGCAGAAGGCAGGCCGGTCCGCCGATTGATCTTCTTCGTTTCCGGCATCCACCCCCAGGCGGCGGCAAAGGCCGAGCATATCCTGTGTTCCGCCGATCAGGCCGCAGCATTCCGTGCGACCTATGAAGGTGCGCCAACCACCGCCCTCAAGAGCTGTGCGAAGGGCAAGGCGAAGGTCGAGGCAGACGCCGCCCTTGTTCGCAAGCTCGGCGTTGGCGGGACGCCCTCCCTGATCTTCGATGGTCAGCTGATCTCCGGCTTTCAGCAGGCTGAACTTGACGCGTTCCTGGCCAGGACATCGAAGGCAAAGCCGCCCGGCTCCTGAACTTTCTCATTCATGGCGGTCGTCGGGAACTGGCTCCCCAACCGGGTAGCAGCCTCCCCGTCGGCACGGAAAGCCGGTGGTCGCGGGCCTAGTAGAGCCGTCCGACACGATCCCTGGCGGCCTACGAGCCCTCTCGCCGGCAAACCCCATTCGGACGGCTCTGTTCAGTGGAGTGAAGACATATGATCAAGGCCCTCACCAATCGTGCGCTCCGCGTTTCCGACTATGGCATACTGGGGATTGCGACCCTCATTGCCATGGCGGGCGCGGCCCACGCCTTCTCGGCGCCTGCCGCCGGCGACCTCGGCTACGACATTTACGACATTGTCGTGAACCAGGGTGTGAAGGGACCGTTGGGCTTTGTGGGCGGCGTCGCCGCCTTCCTGTTCGGCGTCTCGCGCCTCTTCTCCAACATCATGATCGGCATCCCGACGATCGTCGCGGCCGTCTGCCTCATCAAGGCGGATTCGATCCTCCAGACCTTCGGCATGACCATCTGATCACGCGGGTGCGGGCCCGCCGCAAGGTGCGTCCGTGCCTCCCAGACCCGGCGGCCGATGGTCGGCCACCGGTACGATCACCGCCTTTAGGCACAGCCCCTCGGGCAAGGTGATGAAGCAGGAGGAGAAGAGCAATGGATGAACGCCTCCCCCAATATCTGCACAGGCCGGTCCAGATCCTGTGGTTCGGTGCTGACGAGTTCCTGCTGGTGGTGTCGACGATCTTCGTTGCCGTCATTGTTGGCGGGATGATCGGGTGGCTCCTAATCGGTGCTCTTCTCCTTTTCATTCCGTGGCTGAGGTCCAAGCCGCGCGGCTATCTGCCGCATCTGGCCTGGCGCTGGGGCCTTCTCTCCTTCCGCCATTATCCGGGTCCGACCCAGACCCGCTTCTTCGAGTGAAGGGGCAGATTTCCATGTCGATCTTCAAGCGCCGCACGGGCCCCGCAGCCGATCCGCTGCTCGGCAAGCCTGCCAGCTTCGGCATCCATCGTTACATGCAGGGATCCTCCAATCTCTTTGAGGAAAACCGCCTCCTAAAGTTCGCTATCGCAGGGCTCTTCGGCATCACCGCCGTTCTTGGCGCAGTGGTCTACAGCTCGGACCAGAACAGGCGCACCGTCGTCGTGCCCTTTGGCGCCAGCGGCGATCTCTATGTGACGGGGTCCAAACCCTCGACGGCCTATCTGAGCGCCATCACCCGCAACATCGTGTCCCTGTCGGGCACCTATAGCGCCTACTCCGCCGATCGGCAGTTTCAGGAGTTGCTCTCCATCGCCCACCCGTCCGCGTACAACAGCATGCGCGACAATCTGAACGGCGTGCTGGACGAGCTGTCGAACAATCCGACCCTGTCGATCGCCACCTATATCCGACCCGATCAGCCCGTGACCTGGACCGAGACGCAGATCTCCGTGCCCGTCGAGAAAGTGCGCGTGATCGGCGGCGTCATCCGCAAATTCCGGGGCACGCTGAAGATCGGTTTCGTGGTCGAAAATGGCCGCTTCTGGCTCACCCGCCTCTCCGAGGAGAATTTCAATGCCGAGATCCGGTAAAGCCTTCCTCGCGCCCACGATCATCGCCATTTCGCTGACGACTTCGCCTGCCCAGGCCACGCCGATCACGGCTCTGCCTGACCAGACCAGCACCCTGCGGCTCTCAAACCGCGACGTGAACCACATCATCTGCGTTGGCGGCGAGATCGACGACGTCAAATTCTCGGCAGAAAAAGCAATCGCCGTCGAGAAGGCCGGCTCGGACGCCTGGATCAAGTTTCTCGTCAAGGAGGTGGACGACGCCGGGGCAGTGACGCGCAGCTATGTGACCCAGCCCTCCGAATTCTTCGTCTCCTGCAATGGTGCCATCTATCCGCTCTATGCCGAGCCTGCGGACATTCCAGCCCAGACCGTCACGCTTACCCCCGGCGCGGCGCAGCGGGCCAAGGCCAATGAGGATCTGCTGGGACCGCTCGTCGAAGAGGAGCGTGCGGTGTCGATCACCCTTTCCCTGCTTCAGGACCGTGTGCCCGCCAGCTTCTCGTCTGTGGCGACGCGATCCGGCCCCATCGCCCTGCCCGCACTCCCCGTGATCCGCATCACGGAGCGACGGCGCGTGGCGATCGAAGGGGCCGGACTCTCCGCCTCTGAATATCTGGTGGAAACCGGCTCGAATCTCATGCTCGACGAACGCGCCTTTCTTGACCGGGCGGTCGGCGACCGCGTCTTCTCCGTCACCGCTGACCGGCTCGATCTTCATGCTGGTGATGTCGCCCGCGTCATCGTCGTCCGCCGCGGAGAAACCCAATGAGCGATGATCGCAAGCGCAGCGCCGATGGGCATGATGCTGAGGGGCGCAGCCGGCCCGAACCCAGCCCTTATCAGACCCATATGGCCGAGCGCGCAGCGGCCGACGCGCACGGCGCCAGCGAGCGCGGCCCTGCGCTCCTCGATCTGAAGGCGCGCTGGGCTGGCTTCAGCGCGAAGCAGAAGCTCCGGGCGAAGCAGGTCGGCGTCGGCGCCATCGTCGCGGTGCTGGGCTATGGCCTCTACACGGCGTCCAGCGCGCCGGACGACACCAAGCAGGCGACCCCGGCAGCGTCCAATCTGGGCATGGGGGCTGGCCTGCGCGGCGACAGCCTCGAAACCAAATTGCGGGGCGATCTGCAGAAGGTTCTGGACGGCCAGTCACTCCTTGGCGATCGCATCAGCGCGATCGAAGAGGGCAAGGTCGTTCCCGGCAGCAAGCCCGGTCATGTCTCGGCCGATAGCAGCGATCTGCCTTCAGCCATGCCGGGATCGGCGCCCAGTTTCCCTGAACCGCCTGCCGATGCGCGTGCGGGTGACGAAGATGCCGGCCTGCCAACGCCGCCCTCGTCGGCACCGCCCGCCCCGCCACCTCCGCCCGTGGAGAAGACGGTCGGCTCTATCGGAGCCGCCACTTCGCCCATCGCCGCCGCAGCAGGAAAGGACGGCGCCGCGACCGGCACCCGAAAAAAGAACCGGACCATCTATTTGCCGCCTGGTTTTATGAAAGCGAGACTGCTGACCGGGATCGACGCACTGGCGAGCCGGGACGCGACCTCCAATCCCGAGCCGCTGATCGCGCGGGTCCAGGCGCCCGCCGTCCTGCCCAATGATGTGAAGGCCAATCTCGCCGGATGCTTCGTGATCGGCAATGCGACGGGCAGTCTGGCCAAGGAGCGGGTCGAGATCCAGCTGGTGTCGCTCTCCTGCGTAGATTTCGATGAACGCTCGGTCGTGGATCAGCCCATTAAAGGCTTCTTCGTCGACACGGACGGTAAAAAGGGTCTCTCCGGCAAGGTCGTGACACGCGCCGGAGCGGCGCTCGCCCGCTCCTTCATCGCGGGAACGGTCAGCGGCTTTGCCAGCTCCGTGGAAAACAGCTTCGGCAACATGTCGACCTCCGCGCTCGGCTCCGTCCGTACGCTTGATGCAGGCGAGGCCACCAAGAGCGGCATCGCCGGCGGCCTGTCCAAATCCTCGGACAAGCTGACAGACTTCTATCTCGATCTCGCACGCCAGGCCGGACCCATCGTCGAGGTCGGCGCGGCCAAGGATGTCGTCGTCGTCATCCAGGAGGGCATCACCCTCGAAATCAAACCGACTGCGGGAGCCAAATTCTGATGCGCCCGCCCCTCCATCGGAGAAAGCCCATGTCGAACATTCTGCCCGGCGGCAGCGCCACACGCGCGCCCATCGCCCTGATGATCAGCGCCCTTTCGCTCAGCGGCTGCACCACCATCGGCTCGATGATGTCACCTTACAGCGAGAAGTTCAGCTGCAAGAATAGCGACCATGGGCAGTGCATCCACCCGGACAAGGCCTATGCCGATGCCGTCGCCGGCGTCCCTTCGAAATCCGACCCGTCCGTCACGAAGGACAAGACCATGCTCCGCGATGCCGGCAGGCTGCCACGTCCGCCAAAGACCGGGGCCAGCGCCTATGCCGGCTATCGCGAAAGCGTCTATCGCGAGCTTCAGGGACTGGTGGATGCGCCCGTCACGCCCATGCTGCGTCAGGGCCGGACGGTCCGTACGCTCATCATGCCCTATGCCGACCGTGAGCGCCCCGACCGGCTTTACATGCCGCGCTATGTCTACTCGATCATGGAGCGCCCGCAATGGGTGGTGGGGGACTATCTGGTCAATCCTGTCCAGCCCGCCGCCCGCGCGCCGGTGCTCGATCAGGTCAGGGAAAAGACGCCGGTCGATGCCGCGGCCGACGGCAATGCCGCTGCCGTGCCCGCGCTGCCTGAGGAGGCACGCCCATGAAGGCGCTCGGCACCCATCATGGCGGCGGCATGACCTTCGCCGCGCTTCAGCGTAGCGTCGCGCGAGACGCTTATTCCGACTTCCTGCCCATGGTGGCCTGGGACGGGCAGGAAGAAGCCTTTCTCTGCATCGATGACGGCTGGGGATATGCCTGGGAGCTGGTTCCTTCCGCTTATATGTTCTCCCATGTCCATCAGGCGCTGCAGGGCCTGCTCAATATCCACTTTCCCGAAGGCACGGTCCTCCAGATTCACGGCTTTGCCGATCCGCTGATCGACCATGCGCTTGACGCCTTCCTTGATCTCAAGACCCGGCCTGATCCACTGATCCAGGCTTCGGCCCGCCGGACCACCGACTATCTGCGCGCAGGCACTGAGGGCCTCGATGCGCTGCACGGCATCCCGATCCGCGACTTCCGCCTCTTCCTCTCCATCAAGACCCGCCTCCAGCTGGGCACGGACCTCAAACGTCAGGTGGAGGAGCAGCTGTCCAAGCTGGCCATTCGCCGCATGGCGCCGGAAGAGCTGGTCAGCCTCTATCGGCGCATCTTCAACGGCGTATTCGCTTCGGCGCCCGGTGTTTTCGCCGATGGAAGTGATGGACAGCCAGCCCCGCCTATCCGCAAGCAAATCATCGACGCGGGGCCGGACCTCCTCTTCGACGGACCGGAAGTATTCCTCGGCAATCAGGTCGCCCGCTGCCTGACGCCCCGCGCGCCTGCACGTCGGATCACCGCCGAGCGCGCCAACCGTCTGCTGGGCGGCATGCGCGGAGCGGCCGAGGATAGCGACCAGATAGGCGGGCCGTTCCTCTTCACGCTCAATATCCTGTTCGATCACAGCCAGTTCGAGATCCACAAGCGCGCCCAAATTCTCTCTGCGCAGAAGGCGGCAGGCAGTTTTGCAGTCGAGGTTGGCAAGCAGATCGAGGAAATCGGCTGGGTGCTGGACGAGGCCGGCAGCAGCCGGTTCGTCTCGATCATTCCCATGGTCTGGGTCTTTGGGCGCACCCGCGCACAGGCGCGCGAAATGGCCGCTCGTGCCAAGCGGCTGTGGGAAAGCGAGCCGCTGCCGTGGATGATGCAGGAGGAAAGCTATCTCAACCCCGTCCTGCTCCCGATGGCTCTGCCCTTCGGCCTCTACCCGGAAAAGCGCACGATCCGGATGCTCGAGCGGGATTTCCGCCTGCCGGTGAAGGCCGCCGTGTTGCTCGCTCCTGCCCAGACGGACTTTCGCGGCGGCGGGCGCCCCGCTCTTCTCTATACAGGCCGGAAGGGTCAGCTGGTGACGCTCGACCTCTTCGACCCACGTATCAACAATTACAATTTCATCGTCTCGGCAGAGAGCGGTGCGGGCAAGAGCTTCCTCCTCAACAATCTCTGCCAGCAATATTATGCGCAAGGCGCGCTGATCCGCATCATCGATATCGGCGGCAGCTACAGGAAACTCTGCACGCTTTGTTCAGGCCGATACATCGACATCGGCGAGGAGCAACTCGTCCTCAACCCCTTTGACATGGGGTTCGCATTGGACGGCGACGATCGCCAGTCCGCCATTTCCATGGCCGTCGCCATCGTCGCGGAGATGGCCAATGCCGCGACCCGCAAAGGGGTCTCCACCTCCGAATGGAATCTCCTCAAATCCGCCGTGCAATGGACCATCGATGAGGGCCATGCCGAAGACGGGATCGACAGCGTGCGGGCCTGGCTTGGCGCCTATCCGGAATTTGCAGCCACCGAACTCGACCGGGTCGACCATCTGGTGCCGGTGGCGCGCGAACTGGCCTTCAACTTGCGGGATTTCGGCTCGGACGGCGCCTATGGACATTATTTCAACGGCCCCTCCACGTTCGACATCTCCTCCGACGAATTCGTCGTGCTAGAGCTGGAGCGGCTGAAGGCCATGCCCGATCTCTTCAATGTGATCGTCATGGTGGTGGTGAATGCGGTCACGCAGGAACTCTACCTCTCCGCCCGCGACAAGCCCCGTTTCGTGCTGTGCGACGAGGCAGCCCAGTTCATGACCCGCACCGAGGGGCAGGATCTATCCAGGCTCGCCGAGGCGTTCGGTCAGGGCTATCGACGTGCCCGCAAATATCAGGGCAGCTTCGGCGTCGTGCTTCAGAGCATGAACGACCTGCTGCTCTTCGGCGGCACCGGCCAGGTCATCCTCGAAAATGCCGCGACCCGCTTTCTGCTTCAGGGATCGACATATCAGCAGGCCGTTGAAAACAAGATTCTCGACTATTCGGGCTTTGTCCTCGATCTCCTGAAATCGGTCCGCAACGCCAAGCCGCATTATAGCGAGGTGTTCATCGACTCTCCGCTAGGGCTCGGCATCGCCCGGCTGGTCGTCGATCCTTTCTCCTACTGGATCAACACGAGCGCGCCCAATGAGGTTGCCGCATTCGATGCGCTGATCCGTGCAGGCCGCAGCCCGTTGCAGGCTGTGTGCGAACTGGCGGGCGTCGATCCAGCCAGCATCCTTCCCCCCACCGACGAGGAGCGCGGCTGATGCGCAAGGCTCCCTCTCACCCGATCCATCTTTGCCGTGATTTTGGACGCGATGCCGAGATGGAGCGGATCATTGAAGCACGGGTGGCGATCCGTGCCGAGGCCGAAGCCATACGCTGGCGGCTGCGCCTGATTGTCATCGAGACGGCGATCCTCACCATCATGGTGCTGCTGGCAGGCTGGCTGCTCGATCAACCTCTCGCTTCGGTTCTCCGGAGCGGGCTGCTTGTCTGCGCTGGCGCCTCTACGTCCGGTATTCTGCTCGTCGGCCTCTCAGGTGGCGTCTCCATGGGCCTGTCTCGTCTGGCACACTGGAAGGCGGCCCGCGAGGCGATCGATCACTGGACGAAGCGGAAATGAGAGGCATCCTCTCTTCATCCCCGAGCCAGATGGCGATCCGGGTGCTGGTCGGCACGCATCTGCTCCTGCTGGTGCAGGCGGTGGTGGTCCTGGCATCCGAGCCGAAGCTCGACTGGCAGCTCACTCTCATCATCGCCGGAGCGGCACTCATGGGCGTCAGCGGTCTCATCACAGCTATCCACGGCGGGAACGCGGCCGATCAAGCCATCTGGCGGCCGCGCAGCCGCGCGCGAAATATCAAGGGACATCGCTGATGGGCGTACGCCTCCATCCCCTCATTCTGGCCTGCCCCACCCTCTCCTGGAGCCTGATGGCGACGCTGGCGCATGCAGGCACGGCGACTATTGGCCGCGTCTGGCCGATTGCCGAGCCGGACGCGCTGACGGAGATTGAAGGCCGCACTGCCCGGCAGCCTGCCGATCTGTCCGCGGCATTCGGGCCGCGTTCGAGCTGGAGCGCCATGCGAGCTGCCTCGCTGGGCGTGACACGGGAAGATCGGACGCGCTCGGTCGTCCCCTTCTACACGCTGCCAGAGGAAGTGCGCCTTCCAGACGGCAAGCTGCTCTATCCGAAGGGCTTCACCTTCAATCCATTGAGCTATGTCTCGCTGCCGCAACGGCTGGTGGTAGTGACCCCGCGCGATCTCGACTGGGCGCTCGCACGGGCCTCAGACACGGACTTCATCCTGATCGCTGCGGGCTCATCGAAGGACGCTGACGTGCTGACGCTGAGCGACCGTCACAGCCGGGCACTCTTCATCCTGGAGGAGCGGGTCAAGGAGCGCCTCGGTCTCACCGTCGCGCCCGTCATCGTGCGGCAGCTTGGGCAGAAGCTGGAACTGACCGAAATCGTGGTCGATCCGAAGCGGCCGGGGAGACCGCTCCCATGAGCCGGCTGCGCACCAAAATACTGGCTGGCGTCGGGGCCGCTGCACTTTCGCTGCTGACCCCGATCACGCCGGCCCGTGCCTCCAGTTGCCCGACCGGGACCATCTTCAATCCGATCACCAAGGTCCGCTGGAACTGTATCTTCCCCATCACCATCGGCGGTGTCCGCATCGGCTCCTACGACAAGCTCGACAAGGCACTCGATGCCCAGTCTACCTCCAAGCCGCTCTGCGCCTGCCGCAAGGGCGTGACCTTCTGGTTCGGGCTGAAGGTCAGCTTCTGGTCGCCCAACCGCATGGTCGATGTGGTGACAGAGCCTGGCTGCATGATGGCGCTCGGCGCGGACCTCATGAAGACGGGCGGACGGCTTCAGGGCAGCCAGTCCTCTATTTCGGACGGCACCAACACCCGCAAGATGTTCGCGCAGATGCACTATTACATCTCGCCGGTCTGGAAGATGCTCGACATGTTCACGGACCTGCCCTGTTTCGAGGACGATGGGTTCGACGTTGCCCTGATGACCGAGGTCATGCCGACCTGGCAGTCGGGCGCGCTGGGCGCGATCATCCAGCCCGAAGGCATATTGTTCGGCAATCCGGCTGCGGGCCTCGCCTGCATGGCCGACAGTGCGGCATCGGCGGCGGGCAAGGTCATTGATCCGCTTTACTGGTGCATGGGTAGCTGGGGGGCGACCTATCCCATCGCCGGCGACATCCATTTCGATGATAGTGTCGAGGCCTGGGCAGGTCTCGCCGCGCGCGGCACTTTCATGATGGGACGCCTCGGCGCGCTCACCATCAGCTCGGCCGATGGCTGCTCCTTCACGCCGCAGCCGATCTGGACCAAGAGCCGCTACAAGCTCCAGCTGATGGAGCCCGTCAAGGGTGGCAAATGCGTGAACATCGGTCGACCGGGCTCGCTCTGGTCGTCTGCCAAACATGCGCCGGGCAAAGACAATGCCCAATTCATGCTCTTTGAAAAGGTGATCTGCTGCGCGGGGATTTCGACCCCATGAGCAAGGCACCTCCCCCAAACCTCGCAAGCGGACCGAGTGTAGCCCGGTCTGTCCGTCACAGTCATGGCAGCTTGCCGGCTGATTGCGAGGTCGGAGCCGCATCGCACGCCCCCTGCGATGCGGCTCCACAACCGGTCAGCACGGCCGCATGCTCCCCCGTGGCAGAGCGCGATCCTCCTCTCTCGCGCCCTGTCATCGCGGCCGTGCTGACCACCTTTGAGGGCCAGGCCGTCTTTCGACTTCGCTCGGGTGAGGTTCGCAATCTGCCGGGGCCGATTTTCCGGCTGCGCCGCGGCGCCAGCCATTTCGCGAGGCGTGAAGGATGAAACGTCGCCTTCTCCCTTGGCTCATGAGCGTACCTGCCCTCTGGGTGGCGACAAGCGCGCCCGCACAAACCGTGGAGGATCGCGCGCGCGGCGCGGCGGATGCTTCGCGCGGCAAGACCTCCGACAGCGACACGCTGCAAGGCACCTATCTCACGCCGGGCCTCGCGGGCCAGCCCATTACCACGGTCGACGGCTCGAAAAGCTTCAACCCCAGCATCGCTTGCCAGAAGACGTCCACCTTACTGGAGCTGTTGGCGCAGCCCGGATCCACCGGCGATCTGACGACGCTGCGGATCTCGCGCGACCGCAATATGGACGGCGGCTTCGACGAGACGCTGAATGTACCGGTCCCCGTTTCGGGCATCTGCGCCAACGGCCTCGTCTCCTGCGAGCCGGGCAGCTGGAATGGGTGCCGGGCTTTCCGATGGGATACCAACCCGGCCGGTGACCTTGCCCTCAACGAGGTCGGACTTACGCAGCTCGCCGGTTGCTACTGCATCAACAACAGCTGCGGCACCAATCTCGCCTGGGCCAATATGGCCTCGGTACTGAAGGATCTGGGCGGCGGGGTCATCGGCACGCTAACGACGGCAGACAGCCGGCTCGGCGTGGCACAGGCCGCCATAGACGGCCCCGTCATTCGCTATACGGGCGCGCAGACCACGGCCTGTACCAGCGAGCCCAACCTTGCTGTCACTGCCTATCGCGACAATCCGTCGGCGCTCGGCGGAGCAGCCTTTGCCGCTTCTGCGGGTAACTCTGTCTTCCAGAGCCTCGTGGCTTCGCCTGCCGGCATCGGCAAGGCCGCGACAAGCCGGACGTGCACGATCAAGCGCGATGTGACGATCAGGGAGGTCCGTCCGGACGACGTGATCCAGCTTACGAGCGGCGGCTATTCCGCTTTTACCGAAAGCGCTGATAGCCTTATCTTTCAGGTCGGTGCCCCATGGGACAACAGTCTCTATGGAGGCGGCTGCGGCATGTTCGATTTTCGCATGACGCTGCATATCGATGACGCCACACGCCTCAGGGACGTTCGCGTCGCCAGCCTCGCATTTGACGACTGGGTTCAGATCCGCGTCGATGGCAAAGTCGTGATGTCAGACCCGGGCGGCTGGACCGGCGATGGCTATCCGCCGGGTGGCTGCGAGCGAAATGCTAACTGGTACAGCGCGCCAAACTTCGACTTGAAGCCGTGGCTGACCAATGGCGACCACGAGATCTGGCTGAGGGTCGCGGTGGGCGACAAGGGCGAAGCGCTCGCCACCATCCGGGCCATCGTCGATACCAGCTGCGACATACAGGAGAGCGTCGCCGACAGCTGCATGGGCAATGCGGGCGACCCGTCCTGCAGTCTCGAAGATGAGCTGATCGACGGCGTCCAGACCTTCCGCAATGGCGTCGGCACGGGTCTGCGCCCGCTACCGCAGACAAGAGCCATCGGCCCCGGAACCTGCCGCACCAACATGACCCGTGACTTCTGGCAAAAGGACCGGCGCTATCAGTGCACTGCCTCCATCGCTCCGCCCAGTCTGGAGCGCAGCGCCTATATCATCGACCATAGCACAGAGACGCTGCTCGCCGACCGGCAGAAAAAGGCGGATGGCACCGTCAGCACCTCGACCCGGTCCTTCGCTCTGCCCGATCGCGGCACGGTCAATGCGTGCGAAGCGATCTGCAAGACCCGCGCGCCAAAGGCGAATAGCGACGTCGCTGTCGATGGCGTCGTGGGCGAACGGCAGAACAGCCCCAGCGGCTGGGACACCTTCTACCATGCCTGCAACGCCAGCAATGTTTGCCCGCTGGGCCCCGACGAGGAGCTGGTGACGGGTTGCGGCTGCCTTGATGATTTCCCGGAGGCCATCGTCATGATGCAGACTGTTCGCCTCGGCGGCGCCGACCTCATCTGCACGGCGACAGCCCGATGACGGCGCGGCGCTCCCTCCTGTCCTGGGCCGCGATGCTCGCCCCTGTTCTTCTGGCGCTCGGCATGCCGGGCACCGCCATGGCGCAAAGCCAGCTCTGCGCGGCCGACCTCAACGGCAATGGCGATGCCGCCGATCCCGGCGAGATGGCATCATGCGTGGCGATGCAAGGGGGATCCTATCTTTGCCCCTTGCAGCAGACGGCCTGCGTTGCTGACGCCGCGGGCGCCTATAGCTGTCCGCTCGGGGCACATTTTGCTTGCCAGACACCCATAGGCGGCGGCGTCCCGGCCTGCTCGCCCAACGCCTGTGCAGCGGTCGGCGGCAGCGGAATTGAAGAGACCCCGGTGACGGACGATCCCGGCGCCTCGCCAGACGGCCTTGTCGACGAAGCCGGCAATTGCATGAGCAATATCGAGATTTTCGCAGGGAGGGCGATGCGCTGTCGCACCGCCGGCATCAAGACCACCTTCTCCAACTGCTGCGCGAACAAGGGCAAGATCCTGAAGGACGGGACGGGCTCCTCCCTCTCCTCCCTGTCCACCAAGATCGCAGTGGCCAAGGGCGTATTCTCCGGCATGTCGGCCGCTTTCCAGGCATTCAAAGCTGGGCAGACGGCAGGGCAAGCTGCCAGCGCTGGCCTTGGCGGCTTCGTCGGCGGGATCGACCCAACCTCCATCGCCGTCAGCCTCGCGATCAACTTCATGATCGAGTTTCTCCTGAGCGGCTGCGATCAACAGGATATGGAGGTGGGCATGATGTCGGGGTCCGGCATGTGCCACTATGTCGGTGGCTGGTGTTCGACCAAAATCCTTGGCGTCTGCGTCCAGAAATCCCACGGCCATTGCTGCTTCAATACCAAGCTCGGCCGGATCATTCAGGAACAGGGACGCCCGCAGCTCAAATCGTTCAACGGGGTCGGCTGGGGCACGCCTGAGCAACCCTATTGCCGCGGCTTCACGCCCGAAGAGTTCCAGGCGCTCGATTTCAGCCGAATGGATCTCTCCGAATATTATTCCGACATCGAGGCACGGACCCAGTCGGATATCCAGATCAATATGAAGGACCGGATCGATGCCTATATGCATACGGTCAGCCCCTGATCCTGCGCACTTGCGCAGGGGCCTGGGACTGCTCCTCCTCACATGGCCAGCGGTCGCGCTAGGCCAGCCAAATGCTCGGGATCGGGCGGCAGCAGAAGGCCCGGCCGCCATGGAGCGGCTCAGGGGCGCTATCGCGCGCCAGAAGGATGACAAGGGCTCGCCCGTGCCGGTGGCCCTGCCCACCTTGCCCGAAGACCAGCGGCGCCGCGCTTTCGACGCAATAGGCCGGCGTGTTCGTTCGACGGCTCAGGAAGATCGTGCAAAAGCCGCTTTGACGCGAGGCACGGCGGCAATGGATGGCGAGCGCGCCGCCATGGCCCGCCGCCTCGGTCAGGCGCTAGGGCTGGATGAACCGGACAGAGATGCCCTTGCCGGCGCCGCCCCTGCCCTGTCGCCAAAAGCATGGGTGCCGGTGCTCTTCGCCTCCTCGTCTATGCCTCTCGCGACATTACGCACCTATGCCGCGCAGCTGGAGAAGGTCGGAGGCGTGATCGCCTTTCGCGGCATGCCCGGCGGCATGACGAAGATTGGACCGATGGCGAAGCTGACGGCACAGACGCTGCGCATCGATCCGGGGTGCGACGGTCCGGCCTGCGCAATGCGCAATGTGCAGGTCATCGTCGACCCACTGGTCTTCCGGCAGCATCATGTGACCCAAGTCCCGGCGCTCGCCATGGTGCCTGGCGATCCGACGAAACCCTATTGCGAGCGGGATGAGGACAGCCTGACGGCATCTCATATCATCTATGGCGATGCCGCGCTCTCGGGTCTGCTTACTGAATATGCCCGCCTCGGTGGTACGAAGGAGGTTGCCGATGCTCAGGCTCGCCTGGAACGCCGCTAAATCGATCTGGCCCGAAGTGAAGCTGGTCCCGCTTCGCGCTGCCGTGGCTCTGGGCGCTGCCGGGCTCGGCGAGCCAGTCCGCCCCCGGCAGATTCTGCGCGCCTATGCCATCATCCTGCCCGTCGGCCTTTTGGTCTGGTGGCTCCTCTCCCAGTTGATCCTCGTCATGTCGCCGTCGATCGACGCATGGGTCGTGCGCAGGGCTCCCGGCCCGATCGCACGCGGAGATCTCATCTCCTTCCGGCTGGTCCATCCGCTCGCTGGGCCCAAGCCGGTCGGCGTCACCAAATATGCGCTCTGTCTGCCCGGCGATCGTATCGCCATGGTCGAGAAGCCATCACCGATGAGCGGCAAGCGTGACGGCTGGTATTATTGCAATGGCCGGCTTCTCGGCGTCAGCAAACCCGTGGGTCACAAGGGGCAGACGCTCACCCATTGGAGGCCGGCATATGGGCGTATCCCGCGAGGCTTTGCCTATGTCGGCTCGGGCTATGCGAGCAGCTTTGACAGCCGCTATTATGGTCCGGTCGAACTTGTGCGCCTGACCCGCATGGAGCGTGTGCTGTGATGCGCGCGGCAGCAGCCGTCGTCGCCCTCTCCGCCTCGTTGATGGCTAGTGGGCAAGCGTCGGGGCAAACCGTCACGAAGCAGGGCTATTGGTGGTATGTCGCGCCGCCCAGGCCGTCTGCCGACGAGCCCGATCCGGATGAGATCGTGAAGCCAGCGATCCCGCCTATGGCGGAACTGGCGACATGGACGCCGCCGCGTATCCGCAAGCTCATCGAGCAACAGCGCGATTATGCCGCAACTGTGCTGACAGTCGATGCTGTCGCCGACTTCTGGAAGCTCCAGGACTTTGCCCGGCGCAAGGCCCGCGCTTTTGCCGGCGTCACGCAGATCGCCATGCTCCAGCACCCAGAACTCAGCGCCAAATCGGCCAACCCCATGGTCGGTGATGCCCGCGACCAGCTCCTCGCGCATAAGGACGATGTCCGCCGCGCCTATCTCCGCGCCCATGGCGCCGAATTTGCGCTCGTCATGTTCTCTCGGACCTCCTGCGGATATTGCCGCGTGCAATGGCCTATCGTTCAGCGCTTCCAGGAGGAGATGGGCTGGCAGGTGACATTGCTCGATCTCGACCGGCGACCTGAAATTGGCCAGAGATTTGGGGTCGATGTGACGCCCACCACTATGATCATCCGGCGCGGCAGCCAGCAGCGCATGGTCATCGCCAATGGTGTCGAGGCCTATCCGAATCTCATTCAGACCGCCTATCAGGCGGTGCGGCTCCTCGCCGGCGACATACGGCCAGAGCAATTCCTGACTGGCGCCGGGGAAGAGGATGGGTTCTTTGACGCTCTGACCAATGGCCCGGTGGCAGCTGCCGACCCGCGTGCCATCGCGGCGGGAGGGATTGTCCCATGAGACCCGCTCTGCGCTATGCCATCACAGCAGCTGCCCTTGCTGCATCGCCGATCGCAGCCCGCTCCCCAACAGCTGAGGACGCAAGGCGTGCGGCAATCCATCCCGTAACAACGCCGCAGGAGATGACAATCTGGCTCTCCCGCGTACCGAAGACGCGTGACTATCCGCCGGATTTCGCAGCAACTCTATCGGGTGGCTCAGGCCTCTTCGTCGTGGAGATGTCGACAGCAAAGGACTGCCTTCCCTGCGCCGATCTCTGGGGCAAGCTGGCGCAATTCCGGGCCCGCTACGGTTGGACGATCCGTCCCCTCAACAGTCAGGAGGCGCTGCTCCGATCGGGTAGGCTTGGCCTGCCGTGGGTCGGTCATCCGGTTGCCTGGGTACATCCGGTCAACGATCCGGACCGGATCATCCCGATCGCCATCGGCACGGACCATGGCGTCAACGTGAGCCGCAATGCCTATCTCGCGGCCAAGATGCTGACGGGCGTCCATGCCTCGGTAGGCCTCCGGGCCATGGCGAAATTCACTGGTATCGTTGGCCCGGCGGGGGCCGGCCGATGATGCTTCATCGCTTAGTCTCAGCGACAGGGCCGTTCTTGGCGGGCCGGACCTTTCGCTTCCCCATTCGAAAAGGAGGCCCGCTATGCCGACCCTGCGCAATGCCAGCCTGACCGTCCTCGCCCTCGTCACGGCCTGCGGCGCCGTTCCTGCCCATGCGCAGAGCTGGGCGGAAAGCTGGTTCGACAATGTCACCTATACCTCCGCCGGATCCTTCCAGGATCAGACGCGCGGCTATGTGACTGCAGGCGGCATGTCGGGGCGCGTCGATGTCCATAATGACTATCTGATGGCCGTGACGCTGCCCAAGGTGAAGGCCGGCTGCGGCGGCATCGACATGTTTCTGGGCGGCATGTCGTTCCTCGACCCGGATTATCTGGTCCAGAAGCTGGAGAGCATTTTGCAGGCCGCTCCGGCGGTCGCCTTCCAATATCTCCTCGAGACACTCGACGAGAAAATGGGAAATATAATCAGTAAGATGGAAGCGGCTACGAACTTCCTGAACAGCATTCAGGTGAACGACTGCCGGCTTGCCAATCGCATGGTGCAGATCGCCAAGGGCGACGACAATATGTCCGGCATCATCGAGGAGATGACCGGATACAAGTCTGTGAAGGAAGGCTTCTCCAAGAGCTTCCAGCAGAGCCGCGAAAAGATCCAGGCGAACAAGAATAGCCCGACCGAGGATCTGAAGGACGCCCTCGCGAACTGTCCGGCCGAGGTCACGGATATCTTTCGTACAGGCTCGCTCTTGAGTCATGCCGCAACCCGCGTCGGCGCCGGCGACTGGGCCAGCGTGATGCGCGCGCGGGTAGGCGACGTCTACATGCGCTGGGACGCGACCGACAAGGTGCCGATCTTCTCAGCTATTCCCGCTTGCCCCCATCAGGACACGGACAGCGCGCAGGATTTCCTGGCCGGCAAAGTTCAGCGCCGCGCCCTTAATGTCCCGCCAACCGGCGCTGACTGCGGGCCGGACACGGGCAAGGGGGCGCTGGAGCTGGCCCGCGACCGGATGCAGGCGATTGCGACGAAGATCCGCACGCGCACCGCGCTAACGCCAGACGAGCGGCAGTTCGTCGCCAATGTCCGGACCCTGCCCGTATACCGGATGCTCGAATGGGGCGTTCGCCGCGGAGTCTCGGACTCCGTGATCGCCGATACCGACGAACTGGTGGCGCTTACCCTCGCCTATCAGATGCTGAACGACCTGACCCGGTCCATCGATTTCGCTGTGGGCAATGCCGAACGCGGCGCCAGCGCGGCCGGCGCATCGGACAGCGACAGCGCCAACATCTGTCAGACCCGTATTCTCACCAAGGGGATCGAGCAGCTACGTGATCTCCGCGAAGAAGTGCTGCGCCAGCGCGGGCAGGTCCGGCAAAGCTATATGGCCTCACTTTCTCAGGCGAACCTGTCCGCCAACTATGCCGATCTCCTGCGTACCCGTGATCGCGATGACCGCGACGCAGCGGGCGCCGCAGCCAACCGCAATCGCTGACCGGGAGCCTGACCATGGGACGCCCCCTCCTTCGCGCCATCTTCGCGCTACTGCTCATCGCCACGCCTGCACCCGCATTTGCGCTGGAGGCGAGCTTCCACACCTATGACGGCTTTGCCGAGACGGTGGACGCATTCCGCCTCGTCTCCATGATCTTCAGCGACCCTCGCTACGAGACGCTGGTTCTAATCTGCGCGACCGCAGGCATCGCCATCGGCGTGGTGGTCGCCTCCATCCGGGGACAGGGCATGGCGCTGGCGGCCTTCGGCCTGCAGATGCTGGTGGGCATGGGACTGTTTGCTGGCCTCGTTGCCACAACCGGCACGGTCCATGTCTATGACAAGGTCCGCAACGCGTATCAGCCTGTCGGCGGTGTCCCCAATCTCATCGTGCTGGTGGCAGGCGCCACCAACATGATGGAGCGGGCGCTGGCGGAGACGATCGACGACAATACGCTCGATCCGGCGGCCAAGCTGGAATTCGGGTCGGGCGGCCATGCATTCGACCTGTTCCTCAATGCCGTATCCCCGCGCGGGCCAATGACCGACATCTTCCTCGATTCCACGATCAAGGATTATGTGCGGCAATGCTATCCGGTGGCCCGCGTTTCGCCCGCCTATGGCGTCGACGACGACGCGCTATTCCGGGGATCGACCGACCTGCCTGCCTCCTTTGCTGCCATGGCCGGCCCGGCCACTTTCAGCACCGTATACACCTCCGCCGACAAGGGCGGCACGACCGTCAGCTGCTCGGACGCCTGGGACCACATCAGCACAAGCCTCAGCGACCCCGATCTCTTCAACAGCTATGCGGCTCAGGTGTGCCAAAGCAGCGGTTATGATATTGCCGATGCCAACCAGCTCGCCCGCTGCCGGACGCGCATCGGCCAGCTCGGCGATGTGATGATGGGATCGCCGCTCTCCCTGCAGGCTTTCATGACCGATATCCTGCTCGGAAACGCAGTGGGCGATGTGTTGTTCGAGGACAGCCCCGCCACAGCCGCGCGGGTGATGGCGAACCGGGCAGTCATCTCCAGCGGTCTGTCGACCATGTCGGTGGCGAACGAATGGATGCCCACCATCCGCGCCACGGTCTTCGGCATCATGCTGTTCATGACGCCGATTGCGCTGCTCTTCATCCTGACGCCGATCAATCTGCGCGTGGCCAGCTTTGCACTGGGCCTCTTCGTGTTCGTGGCGATGTGGGGCGTTATCGATGCGGGCATCTATCAGCTGACGCTAGGCCGCGCGATGGACGTACTGGCGGAGATGCGATCCAACCATGTCGCGGCCAACGCCTGGCTGCTCGCGCCCGGCGCGTCGATGAAGGCCCTCGCCATCTTCGGCTCGTTCCGAACGGCGGCGGCGGGGCTCGCCGGCGCCTTCGTGTTCACAGTCTTCCGCTTCTCGGGCAATGTGTTCAGCTCATTCACCGGCGGTGCGTTGCAGGCACAGGGCCAGGGTACGGCGGCGGCGACCCCGCTCATGACCCGCGAGGGCTATGCGTCTGCGCTGGAAGCGCAGGCCTCCGCGACCGGCACGATGTCACGAAAGGGCGCTGCCTCCAGCTTTGGCGATTTTGGCGAGCGCTCATCCTTTGGTGCCAACAGGTCATTTGGCGCGGCAGGGTCGGTCATCGGCGAACATGGCAGCGGTGTTGCCGGGCAAGCGGCCATGGCCATGGGCGGTATCGATGCGGCCCGTGAACTGGGCGGCCTCTCCCCTGCCCTCGTGGGCAAGGATCTCAGCGATCCCGCTGTCTCCCGAGCTGTACGCGCGAATGCCACCACCAGCGCGATCCACAATTTTGCCGAGAAGGATGCTTTGCGGTCGCTGGGCACCACCTATTTCGGCGCCGGTCAGTCCGGCGAAAAAGCCTTTGCCGGTTTCAGCCAGAATTTGGTGCAATGGAAGGCGTTCGGCGACAATCGAGCCTATGACATGATGCAGGCGGGCGCGCAGCGGCATTTCGAGCGTTCAGGCTATGACCAGAAGGACGCCACGCTCAAGGCGTCCACCCTAATCTCTCAGGCATCGACGGACCCGACCTTTGCGAAGCTGATCGCCAATGCTTTCGATCAGGAGCAGATGCTTCGCAATGACCTGACCGGTGCTCAGGTCACCGTCGGCGCCATGGAGGGACGGCGCGATTATGCCGGTGACCGGGTCGCCGCCGTCGAGCGCGGCAATGTCGCAACGGAGCAGGCGTGGCGGACGGGCGGCAATAATGGTCAGCGATATGCCGCCAATATGCTGGGCCTTTCGCTAGACGAAACCAGCCGCCGCGTATCGTTCATTAATGCTCTGTCTGGCGAGGCCAGGTCGACGGCGATTACCCAGCTGTCGAAAGCGACAGGCCGCAACGAGGCGCATGTCATGCGCGCTCTGGAAGCCTATAATGCAGCCACGCAGGTTGGCACCGCCGATGGTGCGACGACAGAAGCGCGCCGCGAAGGCACCTCCGTCTACGGGCGCACCCGAGAGGCGGCCGGTTATGACTTTGCCGAACGATCCGGTAAGCTCGACGCCCAGCGCGAAGTTGGCCATGATGGCACGCGCGCCGCTGCCCGCATCGGTGAGCAGCGCCGCCAGTCCGAGAATAGCGGTTTCGCCGAAGGTGCAGCTTCGACCGGAGCGTCGGTGCGGGAGGCCGCCCGCCTCGACAGCTTCATTCAGGCACTGACCCGCACTGCGGGCAATCAGCTGGACATGGCTGAGGGTGGCACCGATGCCGTCGCCGACCGCGCCAGGAATGAGCGGCTGACGGGCATCGTCGATAGGGAGCGATTGACCCGAATGCAGGGCCTTTTGCACAAGAGTGGGATCACTATGTCGAAGCGGGAGATTGCCATGGATCAGAATGGCGATCTCAACCTCAACCTGACACCGCAATCCGCATCGCAAATGTGGCGCGCTGGCCTGCTGAACGAAAGTCAGCTCGGTGCCGTCGCAAATGGTGGCCATGCCCGCTTCAGCTTCGCCCATAATGACCTGCTCGTCTCCAGCAGCGCTGGATTTGAGAAGTCCGCTCGGGCGGACACCAGCACGCGCTTCGAGGCCGGGAAACAGGCCGGGCCGGATACGGTCGAGCATTTCCTCAGCGGCGGGAAAGAAGGCCGTGACATGATGGCGAACTGGCTGCGCGGTGGATTTGAGATGGACCGTAAGGGCAATTGGCGGCTGAAGCCCCAGTTGGCAGACACGCTCCAGCGGGACATTCAGGCGGTGATGGCTCAAACTGGGTGGTCGCGATCGCTAGATCGCTCCTCACAAGACCAGCTGTCTCAGGGGACGGATATTGGAGCAAGTGCCTCAGCGGCTGCAGGTGCATCGTCCGGTCAGCGTGGCGGTTCCGGCAAAGCAGGCCCATCTTCAAGTCGGGGGAGCGCTGGCGGCAACGTCGGTATAGTGAGTTCCGACCGAGGGATACACACGGAGTCTGCGAATGCACGGCTCGACATCACAAACTACGATGTTCGGGAGGCGCTCGCAGCGTCTGAAAGAAGCGCTGCTCGATCTTTGCATCCTGAGAAAACCTTCATTGACGAACTAAGCAAGCAGGTGTTCGGCCATGAAGGTCTGAGAAACCGATATCTCGGTCAGGCCGATGCTGGGCGCGGAACGTTCGACATTACCGGCCCAATCACCTCTATTGAGCAAAATTCCATTCTGGATCGCGGGCGTTTCTCCACAGACATCCAAGGGAGCCCAGTCGATGGTTCAAGCGAATTCAAGAAACGGTAGCGATCAATCTTCCCCATACCGGCGGGCGCGACTCTGGGGAGAGCCGATCCAGTTTATTCCGGAACGCGGGTCGGCAGGGTCAGAGCAAGGGTCATTCAACCCGCCCAATGATCTGCTAAAAGGATACGACCCTTCCGCCGGCTCAGCCCATTCAAGACAGCCGGTCGAAAAAAGAGCGTGGATATAACCAGCACCCAGGACGACGAATGCCGTAATTGGATTGAAGATGAGCATGGCATAAGCGCTAACCGTCGATCGGAAAAAGTCCGAGCCCAACGACAGCAGCCACACAGCGTGGAGCGTCATCCAGAACAACGCGAACGCCAGCCAATAAAGCTTCGCGTACCAGCGATGCCAGAGCCAGTTGACCAGTCGAGGGCGGTCGTTCGCAGTGAAAGATGGTTCACTCATCGCTTGTCCCTTTCAAGTCGAAAGGATAGCAAAATTAGCAGTAAAAGTCAATCAAATCAATGGTGTCAAGTAGTATAGGGTCGAACCTTATTTCCTCTCACCATAGGATCTCTTCGTCATCTTCCTATCTCAGGCCAAGCTTCAACCAGATCATGGTTTTGGATCGGGCTGCCAGCGCACCGAGCATAGTGACACCGGATCTCAGGATCGGCACCTGGTGAGACAAATGCCCGCAGCCTTACTGCCAATTCGAACATGGCATCCGCAGCAATGTCAGGCGGACAAAATTCGACAGGCGCAGATTAACAGGCAATGCGCCATTCGGCGTCCGGACCCTCTCGCATCCGGGCTTTCATTGATCCGTCGACGACACCGAGAGGGGCTGAATGTCCTTGAGCGCTATGTCTGTATCCGAGATCACCTCGGCAGAGACCCTCACGCGCCCTGTTACCAGAGCTTTGCCCTGTACATAGTCCTTGGTAGCATTGACACAATCCAGCGCCACGACATGGCCTTGTCTGAGATAAACTATCGAGAAACTCCGGCTAGCGATATCGCCGCGCGTGACTGCTGTGTCATACCCAGCAGAGAGGCCAATGGTCTGGAGGCGCAAATCATATTGATTGGACCAGAACCAGGGCACCGCATTATACGGCTTGAGATCGCCGGTAATCGCGTGAGCGACAGTATTAGCCAGATCGTTGGCATTTTGGACCGACTCCAGTCTTATCGGAAGACCATCGGCGTAAATGTTGGAATGCAGCGCACAATCACCGATCGCAAAGACATCCGACAGAGAGGTTCGGCCATGGTCATCTACCGCGACCCCATTTCCGCCGCTTGCACCCGCAGCGAGAAGCGGTGCAACAGCGGGAACAATCCCGATGCCGACGATCACCATTTGAGCTGCGATTAATTCGCCATTGGACAGCCTTACTCCGGCAGCCCGCCCGTTCGATGTGTCAATGCGCTCGACCTGGACACCAAGTCGCACCTCAACCCCGTGCGCTCGATGCTCGGCTTCGTAGAAGCGCGAGAGCGCCTCGCCCGCAACCCGCGCCAAAACACGGTCCTGTGCTTCCAAGACCGTTACCTGCTTACCCATTTTTGCCAGGACGGCTGCGGTCTCGAGCCCGATATAACCACCACCAATAATTGCGACCCGAGTTGTCGTCGCCAACTCCCCAATCATCTTGTCGACGTCCGTGCTGGTTCGCAGCGAGTGCACGCCGGGCAGGTCGTACCCTTCGCAACTCAGCTTGCGTGCGTGTCCACCCGCAGCCCAGATCAGTCGGCCATATGAAAATCTTTCGGCAGCATCCGTCGTGACGGTGCGCGCATCCGCATCCACAGTGACGACCCGCTGTCCGGTCAATATGACGACATTGCGCTCCCGCCAAAAATCAGCAGGACGGATGAGAATGCGCTCGAACGCCTTTTCTCCTGACAAGTAGTCCTTCGAAAGTGGCGGGCGCTCGTAGGGCAGCTTGGGCTCCTCACCAATTATGGCAATCGTCCCCTCGAACTTCTTTTGGCGAAGCGAGATGGCAGCCTGGGCACCGCCGTGCCCTGCGCCAACAATAACTACGTCGAAGTGAGCCTTCATTTGTCCTCCGGGACGGTCTGAACCCGCAGAACGCCATAGATGTCGATTGTTAGAGGAAACGGCCCATGCGGCGCTTCCGACCAAACAAGGGGACGCGCTCTGCGCTATCTGATTGGCGCATCTGTAAGATTGTTGAGGTTGGCGGCACGAGCCTCAAGGCGTCGTGCCGCTGCTCACTTCAGGCTTTCTGTCGCTCCGACATGTCGAGTGCGACATCAACGATCATGTCTTCCTGTCCGCCGACCATGCGGCGACGCCCCAGTTCAACAAGAATCTCGCGAGTATCAACACCATAGTCGGCGCTGGCCTTCTCCGCATGCCGGAGGAAGGACGAATAGACGCCGGCATAGCCCAGGCTTAGCGTCTCGCGATCGACGCGCACCGGCCGGTCCTGCAGCGGGCGCACGAGTTCCTCGGCGGCATCCATCAACTTATATAGGTCACAGCCATGCAGCCAGCCCTTACGGTCAGCAGCGGCAATGAAGACCTCGAGCGGAGCATTGCCCGCACCAGCTCCCATACCCGCTAGACTGGCATCGACGCGCACAGCTCCCCCCTGGACGCCCACGATCGAATTCGCCACCCCTAGAGACAGGTTGTGGTGAGCATGAATTCCGCGCTGCGTTTCGGGCTTGAGTACCCGGTCGTAGGCTTCACAACGCGCGCGATACCCATCCATGTCCAAGGCACCACCGCTATCAGTTACGTAGATGCAAGTTGCACCGTAACTTTCCATGAGCTTCGCCTGCTGCGCAAGCACTTCAGGCTCGATCATATGGCTCATCATCAGGAACCCGCACGTATCCATCCCAAGGTCTCGTGCGGCAGCGATGTGCTGCTTCGAAATATCGGCCTCGGTGCAATGTGTCGCGACGCGAACCGAACGTACGCCCAGCTTATAGGCGTGCTTCAATTCCTCAATCGTGCCGATCCCCGGTATGAGGAGTGTCGTGAGTACGGAATGATCGATGACATCGGCGACAGCTTCGATCCATTCCCAATCGGTGTGCGCACCGAACCCGTAATTGAAGCTCGATCCGTTGAGGCCATCACCATGGGCGACTTCAATAGCGTCGACCTTCGCTTCGTCGAGCGCGCGTGCGATATTCTGGACATGGTCAATGCCATATTGATGTCGGATCGCGTGCATTCCATCACGCAGCGTTACGTCCTGGATATACAGCTTCGTTTGCGTCGGATCGAAGGGCATCATGCCACCTCCTTGTTCAGCCGCCGTGCGGCAATCTTCTCAGCAGTGCGCAAGCCCGCCGAGGTCATAATATCGAGGTTTCCGGCGTAAGAAGGCAGGTAGTGAGCAGCGCCCTCCACCTCCAGGAATACACTGGTCTTGATGCCTTCAAACTGGCCGATTCCAGGGATATTGACCGCATTGTTCGATCCGAACCGCTCGAACTGGACCTTCTGCTTCATCCGGTAGCCTGGAACATACGCGTTTACCTGTGCGACCATCGTTTCGATGGCTGCCTCGATCTCGGCTTCGGTCGCGCCGGATGACAGGGTGAACACTGTATCTCGCATCATCATCGGTGGTTCGGCGGGATTGAGAATGATGATCGCTTTGCCCTTCTCCGCTCCTCCGACCTCTTCGATACCGCGTGATGTCGTCTCCGTGAATTCGTCGATGTTGGCTCGCGTCCCGGGACCAGCGCTCTTCGAAGAAATCGAAGCAACGATCTCCGCATAGTGCACTTTGGCGACAGACGACACGGCAGCCACGATTGGTATCGTCGCTTGCCCGCCACAGGTCACCATATTCACATTCACCGCATCGAGATGTTCATCTCCATTCACGACGGGGATGACATACGGGCCTATCGCTGCAGGCGTCAGGTCAATCATGACCTTTCCAGCTGCTACAACGACTGAGCTGTGCTTTACATGGGCACCCGCCGAAGTTGCGTCAAACACAACCCCTATTTCGCTCCAAGCGGGTAGCTTTACGAGGCCATCAATGCCTTCAGCGGTGGTGGCTACCCCAAGTCGCGACGCCCGCTTCAGACCATCGGACTCCGGGTCGATACCGACCAGCGCGGCCATCTCAAGTATCTCGGACGTGCGCATGATTTTGATCATCAGATCGGTGCCAATATTACCCGAACCGATAATCGCGACTTTTACCTTACCGCTCATTCGCTATCCCCTTCGAACTCGAAGCTACATTCGCCCAGGCCGCCGATCACCGCTCGCACCTTATCTCCGGGCTTGAGTGCGACCATCGGACCCAGCGCTCCGGTCATGAGAATGTCGCCCGCGCGCAGTGGCTCGCCGCGGGCAATCAGGGTTCGTGCCAGCCATGCGGCAGCATTGAGCGGATGTCCCAGGCAGGCTGCGCCAGCACCGATCGAGGCGATCTGGCCGTTCACCTCGAGCACCATCCCGCACGAGTAGAGATCGAGGTCCTCGATCGGAACCTCGCTACTTCCCAGCACAAAAAAAGCTGATGAGCCATTATCCGCCACCGTGTCGGCGAAGGTGATCTTCCAATCGGCGATGCGGCTGTCGACGATCTCTATCGCGGCGATAGCGTGCGAGGTTGCTGACAGGATACCGTCGGCATCGACCGACGGATCCTCGATATCTTTGCCCAGCACGATCGCAACCTCAGCCTCAGCCTTAGGTTGCAGAACCGACGACCGCTTCAACACGCCACCATCCACGATTCGCATGTCGGAGAACAAGGCGCCGAAGTCAGGCTGGTCGACACCGAGCTGCTTTTGCACAGCTTCGGCCGTCAACCCAATCTTTCGTCCAATGAGCCGCCGCCCATCCGCAATCCAGCGCTGGGTGTTAATATCCTGCACGGCATAGGCGCCGTCCGTGTCTGTCGGCTCTAGAATGTCGCGCAAAGGCGCGATAGCGCCTTCCACATAGGCGGCGCGCAGCTTCTCAGCCGCGGCCTCAAACATCGGGGTCATCAACTTGTCTCCGTCTTGTTCGGTTTCGGCGGGCGTTGGTAGATGTGACCCCAGGCCGAGTTGGTGTCGTGCGTGAGTACGTGCCAACTTTCGTCATCGACCTCCAAGCCGCCCCATCCATATTCGAGGTCGAAGCCTGAGGGGGTGAGCGGATAAAAGCTCAGCATCTCATCGTTCGAATGTCGGCCAAGCGTGAAGGTGAGGTGAGTCCCGGAGGACAGGCATCGGTCAAGCGCTCGGCCTACATCGTCTATTGTGACCGTCTCGATCATCAGATGAACAATCCGCTTGGGAATTCGGACTGGAGCAAGCGCCAGCGAGTGGTGGCGCCCATTGCAGCGCAAGAAACTAATTTCCAGCGGTCGTCCCGGAACCACTTCTGTCCGAATGTGGTCGGACAGGCGAAATCCCAATGTGCCCAAGAAAAATTCGAGCATCGCTGGCTTGTCATTACAGGATAGGACCACATGCCCGAGCCCCTGCCGCCCTGTCTTGAACTGTGCACCTGTCGGGCTGACAAACGGGTCGTTTGTCCGCTGAAGCGGACCATAAAACGCCTCGTGAATGTTGCCTTCGGGGTCAGTGAATCGAATGAGGTCGTTGACCCGGCGATCAGATGCAACGTCAATCCCTGGGCGCTCGACCAGCACACCGCTTTTTTCGAGCCGCGTCTCAAGCTCATCGAGAGCGGAAGCATCCTTTACCTCCCACCCTGTGTAGGCCAAGTCGTCGCGCGGTCCTTCGTGTAGCCTCAACCGAGTCGCATATTGGTCGAGCCTCAGATCAACAGTGCCGTCCTCACGCGCAGACCAATGGACGCCGAGCTTGTCGGTTATAAATGCGCGCCAAGCGGAAAAATCGGATACTTCGAGCCCGACGTAGCCAAGCGCTTCAATCTGACTGGTCATGCGCTCGCCTTTGAGAGGTGAGCAGAGGCGAGGGAAATGAAGGGGCCAAAACGCTCCGCCTGAACCCAGTGTCCGCACTGGCCGAACATATGCAATTCAGCATTCGGAAGGGTACGGGCGAGAAGGATTCCCATTTCCACAGGTATAACCCGATCCTCACGCCCATGGAGCACAAGCGTCGGATGCGGAATATTCTCAACGACGCTGGTTGGCATTCCCGACAACGGCGTGTCGCCCTCGTCATTCGGCTTGACGAGCAACTTTCGCAGGCCTTCCTGCGCGCCCGGTATAAGGCTCGCCTGATACCGATCTTCGACAAGTTCATCTGTGATGAAATTCGCGTCAAAAGGAAAATGAGACATTGCGGAACGCATGTTCTCACGGCTGGGCTGATAGTCCCAGCCAGCCCGCAAACCGGGTGTCATCACGAATTTGTCGCACGGTGTTCCCATCAGCACCAGACGGTCGAAGCGATCAGGAAAGCGCGCGGCCGCGGCGAGAGCAAGCGATCCTCCAAAGCTATTGCCTACAAGGCTTGCCTTTTCGACACCAAGCGCATCCAAAAACGCGATCAGATGCTTGACCCACAGCTTGATGTCATACTTGAGGTCCGGATCACGCTCGGTATAGCCGAAACCAGCCATATCGGGTGCGATGACCCTGAAACTTCCACTGAGGGCAGGAATGACACGCTTCCAATTCGTCCAGGCAGAAACGCCAGGTCCCGATCCATGAAGCAGCACAACCGGCGATCCAGCGCCGGCCTCGTGGTAATTGGTGTCAAGTTCGAGGGCACGCACAGTCTGGCCGCGGCCCTGCTCGATGACGGTAACCATGATCCAAATCCTCTCATTTGTGGTACGGGTCGTGCACTTGCCTATTTCGAATGTCAATACGGAAGCGTATGGTGAAATGAACAATCATAGCCGTGAGGGAGTTGAAGGAGTGGAAATCAAGAAGCCGAAGCGCGTGGCTGACAGTAGCAAGCTGGACGCTTCTGCCTGGACTCAAGGGGCTCTCGACATGCTCGCAAAAAAGGGGATCGCTGGCGTACGTGTCGAACTGCTGGCAAAGGAACTCGGAGTAACGAAAGGCAGCTTCTACTGGCACTTTCGAGATCGCGAGGCCCTGCTGGAGGAGATGCTGACATCTTGGCGTCGCCTGGCGACCCTCGCGTTGATCGAGCGACTCGATCGTGGAGAAGCGTCGCCCGCGGCGCGCCTACAAAGGCTGCTCCGTCTCCCACTGGTGGGCCGGTCATCAGCCCATGCGGCAGACGTTGAACTTGCCGTGCGACTCTGGGGTCGCGACGATATGCGCGCAGCCTCGGCTCTTGCTGAGGTTGACCAACTGCGCCTCCGGTACATTGCCGGCCTTCTGGTTGAGAGCGGCGTTGAACAGGCAGACGCCGACGCTCGCGCTATTCTCGCCTATAGCTACATCCGCGTGGCCGCTACTCTTGTGCCCGCAGACGCGCTCGACACAATGTCACGGTGCGAGGAAATTCTTCTCAACAATGGGGCGTCGGCGACAGTTCGCAAGAAGCGCACACCTACGACTCCTCGTTAGCAATCGTAACGGACAAACCAACCATAGTTTCATCGAAGATGATCTGACAGGACAGGCGAGACCGATCTCGCCGCTTGTCCGAAGAACTCAGCAGGTCATCTTCGTCATCACCTGGAGGACCTACATCCACCTCGCCATCAACGTAGACATGGCACGTAGCGCAACTGCAGTTGCCGCCGCACAGTGCGATCATTTCATCAAAACCGGCATCCCTTATGATTTCCATCACAGTCAAACCGGATTGAGGCTCTATTATGCGTGTTTCGCCGGCAGTGCCGGTAATCGAGATTTTAGCCATCGCCAGACCTAAATGGAAATGGTGAGTCCGCCATCCGACAGCAGCATAGCGCCGGTGACGTAGGAACTCTCCGACTTGCTCGCAAGCAAGACGTACAGGGCGGCATGTTCTTCCGGTCCCGAAACCCTTCCGAGCAGCATATGGGCGGCCATCGCATCCATTCGTGCCGGATCGCCATTCATTTCGCGTTCCCGCTGGCCAAGCGCCTCAGGCCCGGAAATACCGGTGTCAGTTGCTCCGGGTGCGACGCCATTCACCCTCACCTCGGGGGCGAATTCCTTAGCGAGCTGCATCACGAGCCCGCGCAGGGCAAATTTCGATGCGGTGTACAGTGCTCCACCACCACCAGCCATGAAGCAGGCGTTCGATCCCGTCGCGATGACACTCCCGCGACTGCGGCGAAGCTCCTCGATGCTTGCGCGTGCCCCAAATAGTGCCGCTTTCACATTGACTCCGAATAATTCCTCAAAAGCACCCGAGAGCTCCTCAGGGGACTGCTTTTCAGTGCGCTTGTGAAAGTCCCACAAACCGGCATTCGCGACGTAGACGTCAAGCCCGCCCCATCTTTCCACAGCGGTTGCAACCGCTTTTTCTGCCGTTTCGTAATGCGAGACATCGCCAAGCACGACTGCGCAGCCCTCCCCCTCAAGGGCCTCGACATCAGACGACTTCCTGACGACGGCGACAACGTTGGCACCCTCAGCGAGATAGCGCCTAACAATAGCTCGGCCAATGCCAGCGGCGGCGCCGGTCACTACGGCACGGTATCCTTCGAGCCTGCCCATCAGAAGAACGCCGACAGATTCTTGGTAAGCAGCACGGACTGAGGCAGAAGGATCAAGCGCCGTGCAACCTGGAAGCCATTACCTACGTGCCTGAGGACGTCACGTCGCCGTCCATGGAGGGTTGCCTCGTCGTGCTCGGACCGATTGCGGTATTGAACGAAGGCGTAATGAATCTCATATTCCTCCGGCTTGTCCGTTTCGAACGCCTCGACGTTCGAAACAATGTAGACGTGCCGGGTGGGCGGATCCTCGGTCCACACGAGATTTGATGCCAGCCTGCCGATGCGTATCGCAATGTCGGCCTTGCAATCATCAAAGAGGGCCATGTTGTTCGGATCGATCTCAGGTCGGGGGTCGCGTCGGTACCGATTTTCCCGAAGAGGCATCCAGTAGAACAGATCGTCCGCTAGGAGATCGTACCACTCGTCGTGGCGCTCCTCGTCGAGCAATCTGGCTTCCATCCGGTAAAAGGCTTCGATCTCCGCAAGAAGATCAGAAGCAACTGGCACCCCGTCGCCTCGCATCGAGAGGAGCTGGTTGGCGGCAACCCGTGCTTCCTCGCGACTCAGCCTGGGATAGGTGGAGTAGTCCGGCTTGCGATCAAGAGCGGCGCTCATTCGGCGGCCTCCACATTTGCGCTTTTGGTGGCCATCGGAATGTCGGCCCATGACCCAGCATCCATCATCTCGGCCCAGCGCTTATAAAACAGGCGCTGATTGGCATCGGAAAGCTGACCGCTCGACACGGTCCCCGGAAGCGACGCATCTACCTCCTCACCTTCCGGGGCCATTGCGTAGCAAAGCCTCTGGTTTCGCGTTACCCAGCCGGCGTTTGCCGACGTCGAGTGCTCCCAATTCTCTCCATCATCCATTTCGAGCAGGCCGGACGGCGAGAAGGTGCGCATCGAACCACGACGGAAGCGGTCCTTAATGTCGTCGGGCATGTTGCGGGGAACGAGCGTCCACGCATGAATTTCAGTCTTAAGCGGTCCCTTCGGCTGAAAGGTGCGAAAGGTGAAATAGCCCGGAAGAAAAGAGAAGTTCGGGAATATGGTTGCAGATGCCACCGATCCCCACATGTCGGAGCGAAATTTGCCGAGGCGGGCGGTGATCGCTTCCTGACGTGAACGCATGTAGCGTAACAGGTCACGATCCCCCATCGTGGCGGCGTTGCCGAGGAAACTGTCGTTGAACTCCCAACCGTGGCCGTTCACCGATACCTGGTAGCTACCGCTATTCTCGACTTTCACGCCACCATGGCGCCCCAGCGTCGGCTCCGAGCCACCAAGATGAGTCCAGAGCGCATGGTAGATATCACCGACGAAATTATCGGCCGGGAATTTCCAGTTGCACCGCATGACCGAACGGGTCGCCCCGCCGGGAAGGAACTCAGTACCGCCGTCCTCAGCATCGAGCACCGCATCGAGATACCATCGGAAATCACCTAACCAGTCATCCAAACTAGGGGCGTCCTCGCTGAATGTCGCGAACACCAGCCCCTTGTAAGTAGCAACGCGGGCGCGCTTGAGACCCCAGTCCTCCATGCGGAAGCCGGGGGTCGACTTGTAGAGGCCCATCTTAGGCATCTTCTTGAGTTCGCCACCCAGCCCAAAGGCCCAGCCATGATAGTTGCAGGTAAACTGGCGCCCCTGCCCGCTATCTGCGAAACATACGCGATTTCCGCGATGGGGGCAGGAGTTGAGAAACACGTTGATCGTCTGGGCATCAGCGCGCGCCACGATGACCGAGTCCTCACCCATATAGGTAGTGATGAAACTGCCCGGCGCCTCGACCTGCGATTCGTGCGCCACGAAGAGCCAGGAGCGAGCAAAAATCTGCTCCATCTCGCGCTCATAGATCGCAGAATCCCAGAATATTCGACGGTCAACCGTGCCGAATTCCCAGTCTACAAAATTGCTAGCTATTAATGTCATCGCGCCATCTCCATACGCTTCCGTATGTTGAAATGCCCAACCTTGTCCAGTCGTTTTTCACCCGAGGGCCACGTTGCGCTCCTTCTTTCCCCAACGAAATCGGCCGCAGACATCATTCGTAGCCCACAGCAGCCATCTACGACGGCCATCTCCGATACGATCTAGTTCGGCGCCTAGCCGTTCATCACACGGCGGGGAGTTATCGCAAAAGCGTGCTTGAACGCCCGATTAAAGCTCGGAATATTGCTGAATCCGTGCCGGTAAGCCACGTCCGCGATCAGCCCTGGCGACCAGCATCGACCTTCGATTGCGGCGCGAACCAGTTCGAGGCGGCGCTGCACGACCCACGTCATTACCGTTGTACCCTGCTTAGCGAAAAGTTCGGAAAGATATCGGGTGCCGATCCCTACGCCGGCGGCGATCTGCGCAGGCCCAAGATCCTCGTCAGCAAGGTGGTGGTCGATGAATTCTTTGGCTCGCTCGAAATTGCGCACCGCTGTACGCGAAGCCTGCGGCCATTCCTCATCTGCAGCTGCGGCGGAGCAGAGCAAATCCATAAGGATCGACGCTATTGACGACCCTTGTTGCCGGGCGAGCACCTCAGCCTGAGACGCAGTGGTTACGATGAAGCGAGACGCAATCAGCCCAAGGCCCTGCGATCCATCTACGCGCTTTGCCATGAAACGACTGATGCCAGACAGCCTGGCCTCCAACTTTTCCGGCTCAATGCGAATCCAGAGTGCATCGAGCTCCTGCGACATTCCCAACGTATATTCGGTTCGCGAATCCATAAGGCCGATGTCACCCCGAGCCAGGGTACAATGGCGCCCGCTCTGGTCCAGATAAAGGCTGCCCCGCAGCGGCACGCATGCGAAAAAAGCGTGGCTTGAGGCCGCTCGGATGTGCCGGTTCAGCCGATGGACGTGGAATGGCATTCCGCGCGTTGTCGAGCGAACGACGCTCAATCCGTCCAGGACTGAAATCGCGAACGTCCCTCTCGTCTCCATAGCATCCTGAACATCGAGTTCGAGAAAGATCGGACTTACATTTTCCGTCGTAAGCGATGCGATCCGAACTGTCCTTGGCGGCGGTTGCACCTGCACGTTCCTCTCCCCACGCAAATTTGTTGCGCTGTCACTGCAAAGACGGCCGTCTCCACATTTGATGCTCCATTCGATAGCGTATGTTCATTCAGAATGAAACCCGGCCGTTAATTCCGGGTGACCAGGAGGGGTGAAATGCAACGTAAATCCACGCTCACTATCGCAAAAGCCATGTTGTTCGCAGGTGCCGCACTTGGCGTAGCTCCGGCAGCCATGGCGCAAACCGCAGCGCCGACCGATGCCGCTGCACCGGCGCAGGACAGCGGCGCGTCGAACGCGGAAGGTGGCGCAGACCGTGCCGGCTTGTTGACCCAGGACATCGTCGTGACGGCCAATCGGCGCGAGCAGAACCTGCAGAAGGTCGGCATTTCGATCACTGCGTTTAGCGGTACCGCCATCCAGAAACTTGGCTTCGTCACGTCGACCGATATCGTGAAGCAGACGCCTGCCGTGAGCTTCTATCAATTCAGCCCTTCGGTCTCGAACATCAACATCCGTGGCGTCGTCCAGAACGATTTCGCAGACCACCTCGAGCCTCCGATCGCCGTCTATCAGGACGACACATACGTCGGGAGCAGCGGAGGTATCTCAGTCCCGATTTTCGATCTGGAACGTGTGGAGGTCCTTCGCGGACCGCAGGGCACTCTCTTCGGTCGCAACGCAACGGGCGGCCTCATCCATTTCATCAGCGCAGCACCGACCGATCACCTTTCAGGCTATGTGCAGGGCAGCTATGGACGGTTCAATACCTATAATGTCCAGGGAGCGATCAGCGGCCCGATCACTGAAAACATTCTCGGCCGTTTGTCGTTCACCCGCAACCAGTCGGATGGGCCGTTCTACAACACGCAGACCGGCAAACACGATGCTGGCAATACGGACAATTACGCCGTTCGTGGCCAACTGCTGTTCGATATGGGCGACACCAAGATCCGGTTGCTCGGTCGTTACAATCGTGATGACCAGCATGGGCCGGCCTACAGCGGCGGCGTTGCGGTCCCAGGACCTGACGGCCTCGGCGTTCCCGTGGGTCCGAACCAGATCGCCCAATTCCCCAATATTGTGACTGGCGGTACGGTGACCGCTCCTTGCGCCGGCTGCAATGTCGTCGGGTTCAAGCCGAGTTCGGATCCCTACACGGTCGCCAACCCTTATCCCGGCTACTTCAAGCGCTCGATCTATAATGGCCAGATCAAGCTGACACACGACTTCGGTAGCGTAACGCTCACTTCCGTGACCGATTACCTGAAGATCAATAAATTCCTGATGTACAACAACAATTTTTCGCCGGCGCAGTTCTTCGTTTACGGGACCACGCAGCGGTATGATCAGGTTTCGGAGGAAGTTCGCCTCAACGGGACGACGGGCAATCTGAAGTGGGTCGTCGGAGGGTTCTACCTCCATATGAACGGCCGCTACGGGAGCGCAGTCGACCTTGATCTGGCACCTTATGTAGGGGCACCACCGTGCATCGGCGTGCAATGTGCGCCTGGTGGTACCGTCCCTGCAAACTTCCAGACAAACTATCGTCTTGTGACGAACAGCGTTGCGGCCTTCGCGCAGGGCGAATACGCCATAAACGACCAGTTTTCGGTGATCGGAGGACTGCGGTTTACGCACGATCGGAAGCGCTACGACTACGCCTTTACGGATACCCCGCAGATCCAGGCTCCGTTTACCTACAATCCTGGCAACAATCCTGCTGCGAACCGTCCGTTTGACAATGTTTCAGCGAAGGCCGAGCTCGACTATAAGCCGGACAACACGACGCTTCTTTATCTGAGCTATACCCGGGGTCACAAGGGCGGCAACTGGACCGCACCGGTCTTCCCGCCGATCTTCCCCGACCAATTCGCGCATAAGCAGGAGGTTCTCACCTCCTACGAAGCCGGTATCAAGAAACGGTTCCTGGGTGGTCGCGGCACCTTCAACGCTTCGGGATTCTACTACGACTATCAGAATTTCCAGGCATTTTCGCTGATCAACATCGCCCAGACCATCACGAACGTGAACGCAATCGTCTATGGCGGAGAAGCAGAACTGAAGCTGACCCCAGTGCCCGGTCTCGACTTCGCGATCAATGGCTCGACCATTCACAGCAAGGTTAAGGGCATCGTCCTGCCGGACGGCTCGCAGGTCACTCGCAAGATGCCGAACACGCCTCGCCTGGCTCTGAGTGGTCTCGCCCGCTACGAATGGGATTTTGCAGGTGGTAAGTTGGCGGCACAGGCAAGCGGCCAATACAAGGAAGGCTACTACCTTACGGTCCTGAACGAGCCTGTGAATTACGAGCGGAAGTGGGCAACGCTTGATCTTCGTATGAGCTGGACTTCGCCGAACGACAAGTTCGAGCTGGCGATCTACGGCGATAACGTCACGAGTACCCAGTACCGTGTTTGGGCCCTCGACGTTTCCAGTCTTAGTCTCGGCATGCAGGTTTTCGCGCCGCCCGCCACCTGGGGCGTGAGTGGACGCATGAAGTTCTGAAATCGCTGCTGTCTCAGCAAAGGAAATCCTCATGAACGACCCAACGACCATCGAGGCCTTACAGCGGCCGCGCATACTCGACTGGCCTGCCGATCCTCGCGCCGTAATGACGGCGTGGGGCGCGGAGAGCCTTCTGACGGAAGAGCAGGAGGCAATCCGCGATGTTTTGAACGGCTTTGCTCGAAGGGTGATGCGTCCGCTTGGCCAGAAGCTAGACCGCATCGATCCCGGCGAGCAACTGGCGCCAGGCTCGCCCTACTGGTCGTTCATGAAGGAATTCGCCACTCTCGGCATATCCGTCGCTGATCTTATGGCAATGCCGGAGGCAGAACGCGCGGTCCTTCTGTGCATCGCCAATGAGGAGTTCGGCTATGGCGATGGAGGTCTCGCAATCGTCCTCGGCGCGACGATGCTCCCGCATGTGATGATGCATATGTTTGGTCGCTCTGATCTGATCGCGAAGTATCCCGAGGGTGTTCCCGGTTGCTGGGCGATCACCGAGCCAGATCATGGTACCGACATGCTCGATCCGAACGGCGCAATTTTCGCCCCTAACGCGAAATATGGCCGGCCCAATTGCGTAGCGAAGTTCGAAGCCGACCGCATCGTGCTGCAGGGTCAGAAGGCGGCCTGGTGCTCCAATGCGCCAGCCGCAGAGATCTGCGTGCTCTACGTAGCAGCGGATACCGGGAATGGTGCGGACCCGAGAAACGGTGCCTGCATTATCGTACCGTTGGACGCCCCCGGTGTCACAAAGGGGCGCGTTATCGCGAAAATGGGGCAGCGCGCGCTGCCGCAAGGAGAGCTCTTCTTCGACAATGTCGAGTTGCCGCTCGACAATGTGATCGCCGGCCCCGAAGACTATAAGCGGGCAGTCTACGGCGTGCATGCCGAGGCCAACACCCTCATGGGCGCTGTCTGGACCGGGAACGCGCGCTCAGCCTACGAGCTTGCCTGGGACTATGCGCATGAGAGGAAGCAGGGCGGGGTTCCGATAATCCGTCACCAGTCCGTCGCACAGCGGCTGTTTCACATGGCGCGCAAGATCGAGCTGAGCCGCGCGCTAACGCGGCGTGTAGCGCTCTACAACGCGACTGCCCCTACCCCGTCCCTGCCCTCGGCGATGATGGCAAAGATCACTGGCACCCAGACGGCCTTCGAGGTAGCCTCGGATGCGATGCAAATTTTCGGCGGCAATGGGATGACCGACGAATATCCCATCGAGAAGACCTTCCGGGACGCGCGTCTCGCTTTGATCGAAGATGGCTGCAACGAAATCCTCTCTATCAAAGGGGGCTATGGGCTCGCCGATCCGGAGCGATTTGCATGAAGCAGAATGCGTACGTCGCAGGGGTCGGCATGACGACCTTCGGGAAGCATCTCGACAGGGGCTTGAAGTCACTCGCAGCCGAGGCCATCTCGGCCGCTCTCGCCGATGCTGGTCTGTCAGGAGATGATCTCGAGGCCGCCTATATGGCGAATGCAGCGGGTGGCGTCATTACGGGGCAAGTCCTCATTCCCGGAGAGGTCGCGCTGCGCGGCATGGGTATCGGGCATATCCCGGTTATCAACGTCGAGAACGCCTGCGCCTCCGCTGGTACGGCGCTACAGCAAGCGGCCTCGATGGTTACATTCGGTGCCTATGATGTCGTACTCGCGTGCGGCTTCGAGAAGCTGGTTCATCCTGACAAAGCACGCACTTTCTCGGTGTTCGCCGGCGCGGTGGATTTTGAAGACATGGAGGGCGTTCAGGCATCTATCGATCGCAAACTTCGGTCCGAAGGGATTGAGCCGGACACAGAGAACGCGGCTGCGCGCTCGATCTTCATGGACATATATGCGACGATGGCAGCGCCGCATATGCGCAAATACGGCTCGACCGCGCGGCACTTCGCCGCAGTCTCCGCCAAGAACAGCCGACACGGAGCACTCAATCCGCGGGCACAATTCCGCGATGTTCTCACCATCGAAGACGTCTTGAACGCCCGCGTGGTCGCGGATCCCCTCACACTGCCTATGTGCTCGCCAATCGGCGATGGAGCAGCAGCCGTTGTGCTCGTTTCCGAGCGTAAGGCCAAGGCACTGGGGCTGGTGGATCCAGTCAGGATCGCATCCTCCGTTCTGGCAACGGGCTGGGACTATGCCGCAGATGCAGTGGATGGCGTATTCGAGGCGACGATTGGCAAGGCTTACGAAGAGGCCGGATTCGGTCCCGAGGACATCGATGTCGTGGAACTTCACGATGCTTCAGCCCCGTCCGAAGTCATCCACACCGAATATCTCGGTATCTGTGCCAAGGGCGAAGCTGGTCCCCTTATTGAACAGGGTCTTACCGCGCTTGGAGGCGGCGGGAGAACCGTGGTCAATCCGTCGGGCGGCCTACTCCGCAAGGGGCATCCCATCGGTGCAACCGGCCTCGCCCAGATCGTGGAACTGACTGAGCAGTTGCGCGGCCAGGCTGGACCCCGGCAGGTCGAAGGTGCCCGGACCGCAATCGCCGAAAATGGTGGCGGCTACGTCGGCGACGACGTCGGCGCGCTAGTCGTCACAACCTTGCAGAGATGAGCATTATGACATTTCCTACGATCGGTCACCTCATCCGCGCTCGCGCCGATGAACTCCCAAACCTTGATGTTCTGACATTTGAACATGAGGGTGAGCAGGAAACGCGCACATATGCCGAGCTTTGGAGAGCCGGTCAGGCATTGGCGCGCGGGCTGAAATCACGCGGCATCGCCAAAGGCGACCGGATCGGTCTACTCCTTCAAAATCACCCTGAATTCGTCGAACTGATGGTCGCCACCAGTATCGTCGGTTGCGAACTTGTGCCGCTTGACCCTCGCATGAGGGGGGAGAAGCTGTCCTATATGCTGCGCGATGCAGAATGCGTGGGCGTAGTCGCCGGCGATTATGCGGCAGACAATCTCGCGGCAGTTTTATCCTCACTTCCCGCGTTGAAGTGGGTAGCCTTTGTCGGCGATCTCCCTTCGCCGACACCTTCCATCGACACCATCGTCATCGGTGATCTGGCGATTGAAGGTGCCGAGCTGCCGCTCGCGATCGACAGTGCCACTGCACCCATGCAGATCATGTATACGAGCGGCACCACCGGGGACCCGAAGGGCATTGTCGTTACGCACGGCCGCTTCATCGCGGCGAGCGGATATGGCGAGAGTATGTTCGGGTACAATGCAGGCGATCGGCCCTATACCGGGCTTTCCCTCACGCACGGCAATGCTCAGTATGTGACACTCGCGCCTTCGCTGGGCATGGGTCTGCGTGCTGTCTTCAGCCGCCGGTTCACCAAATCGCGTCTTTGGGAAATCATCCGGCGCAACGGTTGCACCACATTCTCGCTACTCGGCGGAATGGCAACTGCGATCTACTCGGAACCAGAGCGCGCCGATGATCGCGACAATCCCGTCCGTCATGTCATCAGTGCGGGCATGCCGACTGCGATCTGGGAAACTTTCCGTAGCCGCTTCGGCCTGGACATTATCGAATTCTATGGTGCGATGGAAGGAGGGCTCCTTCTGAACCCGGCGAACGCCGGTCCTCCCGGAAGCTGCGGCAAGGCTCCCCCGTCCCTACAAGTGCGCATCGTGGACGAGGACGGTGTCGATGTCGCTGACGGCGAGCCTGGCGAGCTCTGGTTCGGAAACGCCGATGGCTCTCCGATGTCCGTTGCTTACATCGGCTTGCCGGAGGCAAGCGCGCGCAAAACCGAGGGCGGGTGGTTGCGCACCGGAGATGTCGTGATGCGGGACACAGAGGGCTGGATCTATTTCCAGTTCCGTAGCGGCGGCGGCATTCGGCATAACGGCGAGTTCGTGAACCCGGCAATCGTCGAAAAGGTGATCGCGGAACATCCCACCGTCAGCGACGTGTTTGTCTGGGGCGTCACTGCCGCATCAGGGGCCCCTGGTGAAAAGGACGTCGTCGCGGCGATCGTCCCAGCCGATCCGGCATCCTTCGATGCACAACTTCTGTTCGGCTGGTGCCGTGAGCGGCTCGACTCCGGAATGGTCCCGAGCTTCATCCAACAGCTCGACGCAATCCCGAAGACTGCGTCGGAGAAACCACAGGAGCGCTTTCTTGCCGAAGCGTTCGAAAAAGACTCTTCCTCGGTTCACACTGAGAAGCGTCACCAGTCTGCATGATTTCGAGAGAGGAAAGAGTAATGAGCGAAGCTAAGGTCGTCCTGTACGGGGCGAGCGGATACACCGGGAAAATGATCGCTGGCCAGCTGGCGGCGCGTGGCATTCCATTCATCGCCGCCGGGCGTAACGCTGAGCGACTGAAGGCTGAACTGGCAAACAATCCCGAGCTCGCCGGAGCCCAATATGAGGTCCAGGGCGTCGCTTGCGAAGTTGGGCCGCTCACAGAGCTGTTCCGCGGCAAGCTGGCAGTCTACAACACCGTTGGTCCGATGATGCAGCTCGCTTCCCCGATCGTGGAAGCAGCGCTCGCCGCCGGCTGCCATTACTTCGATTCGAGCGGTGAGCAGGACTGGACCGCGCATTGCCGGGTAACGTGGGGCAATAAGTTCGCCGCCGCGAAACTGACGCTGATTCCGTGCATGTCTATGATGTGGGCGAGCGGCGACCTGGCATCCGCACTCGTGCTTGAGACCGCCGGCATCGACACGCTCGACATCCTCTACGTGCCGCTCGGCTCTTCTCCTTCGGTTGCCTCCACCCTGTCCTTCCTCCGCATGTGCTGCCAGCCTCAGCTGAAGCTCGTGAATAAGGAACTGGTCGAGTGGCCACCGGCGACCACTTTCCAGGCGGTCGCTCCCGGCACACACGAGGTGCTGACTTGCCTCCCATGGTCCGGCGGCGCCGAGCCGATCTGGTATCAGGATCACGCGACAGTTCGGAACTGCAAGGTACTGGTCAGTTTCGGAAGCCCCGAGCATATGGAGCGCACCGCAGCGCTGACCCGCGAGTTTCGTGAGAAGTGGGCGGACCAGCCGGCTGATGTACAGGAGCGGGCGACGAACGAAATGGGTCACCAGATGACCACCAAGGAACCGCCGCGCGACGATCCCAATATCAGCCGGACAATCGTTTCCTGCCACGGACGCGGCGAGATGGCGCACGCGACTGCGGTTCTGTGGGGTGTCCGCGGATACGACCAGACAGGCCATATTGGTGCGATCGTTCTTCAGCGCGTGATTGCCGGACAGCTTCGCGCACATGGGTTTGTGCCGCCCTCCATAGCCTTCGGGGCGCGTGCTTTGCTTCAAGAGTGGCAGGACGCTGGCCTCGTGACAGCCGAGACCATCCGATGAGCGGGCGTTTCTCCGGCAAAACCGTGCTCGTGACCGGCGGCTCGTCCGGCATCGGTGCTGCATGCTGCGCGGCTTTCCTCGCCGAAGGCGCGCGGGTAGCCAGTGTCGATCTGCGGTTGCCGGCTGGTGGCGTCGACGGCATCCTTCAATTGGCTGGAGATGTCAGCACGGCTGATGCCGCAGCGACCATTGTTGCGGACGCAGTCGCAGGACTCGGCCGTATCGACATCCTGGTCAACAGCGCCGGTATCGGTTCGCTGGAGCCGACCGAGAGCGTGAGCGAGGCCCATTGGCGCCGGACTCAAGCTGTGAATCTGGACGGCAGCTTCTACATGGCGCAGGCCACGATCCGGCATATGCTGAAAGAAGGCAGCGGCGGGGCAATCATAAATATTGCATCGATCCATGGCCACGTCGGCTTCCCGGGACATGCCGCGTACGCGGCGTCGAAAGGTGCGGTGGTCAACCTCACGCGCGCGCTCGGCATTGAGTATGCGGCGAGGGGGATCAGGGTAAATGCGGTGTGCCCCGGCTTTGTAATGACCCCGATGATTGAGGCGGGTGTCACGGACGAGCTGATGCCACAAGTCATTGCTCTGCACCCGATTGGCCGGATCGCAAATCCCAACGAGATCGCCGCTCCAGTGCTCTTCCTCGCCTCGGACGATGCGAGTTTTATCGCGGGAACGAGTTTGATGGTGGATGGCGGCTACACCGCCCAATAAGGATTTTGGTGAGGACTATGCAAATAAAGGTTATTTATTGCCTGACCCGCAAGGAAGGTATTAGTCGGGACAGCTTCCAGACTTACTGGCGTGGCCGTCATGCTGGTCTAGTGAAGGAGCGTGCTGAAGCCATTGGGATGGTGCGCTACGTTCAGAGCCACAGTTACGACACCGCAATGAACGGTGCGATGGCGGCTGCGCGGGGCGGCCTGGACGGCTACGACGGCGTCATGGAAGGATGGTGGGACAGTGAGGAGCAGGCAATGGCTGCCCTCACCTCTCCTGAAGGCCAGAAGGCGATGGCAGACTTGCTCGACGACGAAGGTGAGTTCATCGACTTCGCCCGATCACCTATTTTCATGACGCACGAACATGTCATTTGCTGATCGCCTCAACGGCAAGGTCGTCCTGGTCACCGGAGGCACGCTAGGCATTGGCCGTGCCATCGTCGAACGTCTGCTGTCGGAAGGCGCGATCGTCATTGCCACGGCCCGCAACGCCCAGCGTGGCTTGGAACTGGAAGCACAGATCGACAGTCCTGAGATTTTCTCATTTGTGCAGCAGGATGTGGCCGAGGAGAAGGCATGGCATCATGTGTTCGAACACGTACTCGGTCGGTTTGGACGACTTGACGTCCTCATAAACAATGCCGCAGCATCGGCAGCGGCGACTATAGCTGAGACGACAGTCCAAGAATTCCAGTCGATGCTGGATTCTAACCTGACATCGGTGTTTCTAGGCATGAAGTTAGGTGCCGAGGCGATGCTGCGCGATGGCAAGGGCGGCGCGATCGTGAACCTGTCATCTGTCGCGGCCGGAAAGGGACACGCCACGCTCCCGGCATACTCGGCCGCGAAGATGGGCGTTGAGGGGCTTACCCGCTGCGCTGCTCTCGAATATGGGGCCGCCGGACAGCCGATAAGAGTGAATGCTGTGCGTCCCGGCTATATCGAGACAGATCTTAGCGGAGAGTTTCTCGCGAGCATCGGTGGCTCAATCGAGGGAGGGTTGAAAATCATGCAGGCACAGCATCCCATTGGGCGGATCGGTCAACCTGCTGATGTCGCAGCCCTTGTCGCCTACCTCGCCTCGGATGAGGCGGGATTTGTAACGGGCAGCATTTTCTCAGTTGATGGTGGATATCAGACATGAGCGGGAGACTTGAAGGTAAGGTCGCACTCATTACGGGTGGCGCCGGTGACTTCGGCCGAGCAATGGCGTTCACTTTTCTTCGTGAAGGCGCGCAGGTCCTCATAACAGACGTTGACGGCACTGGTGTCCTAGGCGCGGCTGCCGAACTAGGATGCCTGGGAGCGCGTCAGGACGTAGCTGACGAGGCACGTTGGGCTGAGATTGTGCAGCTAACCGAGGCCAAGTTTGGCCGCCTCGACGTCCTCGTCAACAATGCTGGCACCGAAGGCAGCATGAAGAAGGTGAGCCCGGAGGATACACCGCTCGACGAGTTCCGTCGCGTGCAGACCATAAACGTAGAGGGAACATTTCTCGGTTGCCGAGCCGCCATTCCCGCCATACGGCGGGCCGGTGGCGGTTCCATTATCAACCTGTCTTCGATCGCAGGCCTCCTCGCTACGCCGTTCCAGACAGCTTATGGAACATCGAAGGCCGCTGTGCGACAACTCACAATGTCAGTGGCCTCCCACGGAGCGCTTGAGGGGATTCGCTGCAATGCAATCCATCCGGGACAAATGCGAACGAAGATGATCGAGGCGATCTATTCAGGCACGGCGGAGCGACTTGGCTTGGGATCCGGCGCCGATGCCGAGGCGAAGTTCAAAGCAATGATTCCCATGGGTGATCTAGGGACCGCACAGGATATCGCCAACGCCGCACTCTACCTCGCATCGGACGAGAGCCGCTACGTCACCGGTACTTCGCTGGTGGTGGACGGCGGCATGAACATGGTCTGAGGCATGATGATGCATTGGTCTGTCATTAGAACCGGCGATGTGATCATCGCGCGCTTCTCAAACCCACCCATGGGGTACTTCACTGCGGCTGCGGCACAGGAGCTCTCCCAGCTTATCGATGAATGGGAGCAATCGGATGCACGCGCGATCGTGCTAACGGGCGCAGAGGGACGCTTCATTACTCATTACAGCGTTGAAGAGCTAATCGCATTTGGCGAAGACCGTGAGGCAATGGAGTCCATCGGGACCGCCCTCAGCGACGGCTATCATGCCCTTCTCCGGCGCCTTGCTACGCTCGGAAAGCCCGTGGTCGCCGCGATCGGTGGTGACTGCATGGGCGGTGGGCTCGAGCTAGCAATGTGGTGCGACATCAGGGTCGCTGAGCGAGGTGATTTTCGCTTGGGATTGCCGGAAGTGCGCCTCGGCATCATGCCGGGGGGTAGCGGGACCCAGCGTCTCGTCGATCTCCTCGGTGAAGGCAAAGCGCGTGAGATGATCCTAACTGGCTGCATCGTTACGCCCGAACGCGCACACGCAATCGGTCTTGTCCATCACCTCTCCGGCGACGCCTTGCAGGAGGCCATACGGATCGCTGCAGATCTTGCGTCGCTGAACCCGCGGGCAATTGCCAACATAAAGTTGTCACTCGAGCCATCCGGTGAACGCCTCAGTCGCGAAGCAAATGCCTTCCTTGATACAATGCGGTCCGAGGAAGCTATTTTGACGATGCGCCGATATATTCAGACGGCACCCGAGCGACGACGAGCATTTCTAGACGATTTGGATTAGAACTATTCTAGCGAGGTCTCGTAACCTAGCAAAGTAACTGATTGCAATTCTCGCATCGTGCAATGACTTATTCGCATTTGCACAAATTTCGAAATCTGCCACATTCACTATGCCTTTCAGGCATCCTCTCCTAACTTAGGCCGCCCTCGGGCGGCCTTTTTTGTGCACATGCTCAAATGCGCGAGGCTGCCAGGTCGGAGATCATTCTAAATGCGCAAAGGATCTCAGCCACGGCACCTCCCTAACCCAATCTCATACAGATGCGCGCGTGGGAACGAACAACACCTCGGACGAAGGCTATTCCGTCCGAGGAAATATGCGACGATACTGAGAGATTTAGCGCTTGCCCGGCTGGATCTAACCCCAGTCCGCTATCTTAACGACTGTCCAGCCATTCTACCGCAGCACCGTAGTCGTTGAAAATCGTTGGCCCGAGACCCTCGAATATACGCCCCAACTGCCTTCCAGCAAGAGCGCTGGCATTGACTAAAGCGCATGCTGAAACTCTAGGCGAGCGACGGCACAAATCGTGGAGTTCAGCTACAACCTCCTGGCTCTGTATCCTTGCTTCAGAGACATCATATAGTAGCTGATACATGGCCCCATTTTTGGGCATTCTGCTGAGCGAAGAGAGAAAGTCGCGCTCCATTTGGTAGACATCGTCAATGGTTGCGAAGCCACTTAATGTAATGCGCACACGGTTGCGGCCCGGCTCAATTTCCACACGGAATGCCACCTTACAACCATCTCCTGACGATCACATGCTCTGCGCACAAATATAGACCGCTCGTATGAACGGTCAATATCATGTGTCGAATTTTCGCCAGAGAAAACTCGAAATATTTCCGCGTGTGGCATCCAAGCAAAATTCCACAGTTTCTTACGAAAGTGAGGCAGGCAGATACCCATTCTGATGGCTGTCGTCAGACATTGTTCAGCCACCCACTCGCATTTCGCTCCGCATAGACAACGATTTAAGCACGGGGCACAATATTGCGCCGCCGCTCTTTATGATCGCCCTCGGTGGCGAGACTGCACTTCGTATCCTTGCCCCGCAAACGCAGTGGAACCGATACCATCACGTTTTCGGCTCGTCTGCTGCGATTCTCGGAAATTCTCAGCTGCTACCCTATGCCTCCGTGTTTCGAGGTTCTCGTCTCTCATATAATACGTACGTTCACCGCGATCGGGCGTTGACGGATGAGCCCCCTTCTCAGTCCACCAAAACACCAATTTTTGATTGAGCTAATGCAACCGGTTGCTCTGCAGCGCCCCCCCCCCCTTAGAAGTGAGCTGACGGCAAACCAGAAGTCTGCCCTCCATCTACAATTATCCCAGACCCTGTGATCATTGCCGCTTCATCGGATGCCGCAAACAGCACTGCATTTGCTACGTCGTCCACAGTTGCAATTCGTCCCACCGGGACAAGGGCCGCCATGTGCTGCTTCACCTCGTTCAGCGCATCTGCACTTTCCGCGAGAGGGTCTAACATTTCGCTGTCTACGTACGTAGGCAAAATGGACACGCAACGGACAGGATAGCGCTTTTCTGCGCAATGCAGAGCTGCAGATTTAGACAGGAGGAGCACCCCAGCCTTTACGGCAGCGTAGCCTGCCAGGTCCGCCGAAGCGGACATTCCCAACATCGATGACATGTTTATAACAGCACCCGAGCCACCGCTTCGAACGATGGTCTTGATCCCATGTTTGGTACCTAGCACCGGACCGGTGAGGTTGACGTCGACCATTGCCTGCCAGTCAGCCATATCTATCTCCTCGATAGATCCACCGCGACCGATACCGGCTATATTGCAGACGAGATCTAGGCGCCCGAAGGTGGCGACGGCCAAATCCAAAGCGTCCACCCAATCGCTTTCAAGGCGAACGTCAATTCTCCTGGATATTGCTTTGTCGCCCAGTTCGTCCGCAAGAGCAGCGGCCCCTGTGGCATTAACGTCCGCAACAACAACTGAGGCTCCTTCGGCAACAAATCGACGACAGACCGCTCGCCCAATGCCGGAGGCTCCGCCTGTCACAAACGCAACTTTCCCTGCCAAGCGGCTCACTATCTTTCTCCCTATTGAGCCGCCCGAAGTAGAGGCGGCCGCTCTCGCGCATGAATGAATTTTCGCTAAATTTACTTGGCTATACGTAGCACAAATCACTCAGTGAAACCGGGATGGATCCGCCGTAAATAATCCGTAAAATCTTAGCTTAACCTTATCTAATCATCTTCACCCACCAGCTCTAATGCGATCTCTCATGCGCTTTTCTTACCAAACCACCTTGCAATATTCCAAAGCTAGAGGGTGGTCTCGCTATTAACATGAGAACTGGTACATTAAGCTGGTGGGCTAGCGGCTCCAGAGGGTACAGTTGGAACCGCGCTTATTTCAATCGGGGCGCTGATTGTCCCCAGAAAACTCGACCATTAGGAAATCGACCGACGGGTCGATGATCTCCTGAATCTCGAACACATTTCCTTCTGGATCCCGACCATAAATCGTGTGAACCATACCGCCCAACACTTGCGGCGGGCCATTAAAATATACACCAGCCGCTTTGAGCCGCTCATATTCTGCTTCCACACCGACAACGTCGAAGCAGATGTGGGTGAGTCCACAGTCATTCACCGGGCGGTTCCTGATGGGCGGGCGCCCTGGAGGGGTGAGATACTGAAACAGCTCGATATAGGCGTTGCCTGCCTTAATCATTGCGTGACGCGTCGACGAATCTTTCAGGCCCACCACAACGTCTGCCTCGTGACTCCCCTTATCCCAATCGTAGCGCACCACGATCTCGCATCCGAGCAATCCGACGTAAAAATCCAGCATGGTATCCAGATTCTCAGTTGCGATTGCAACATGATGAATTCCCCGTATCATTCCGCGTCCTTCCTATATTATGTTGATTATTTCATCTTGGAGATTACGCTCCAAGTCACTTTTGTATACGTCCACATGCTACATTCTGACACGCGACCATCGAAGTGTCGCAGCATCTTCAGCATTCTGGGGCGCTCCTAAGCCACCCTCATTCACCGTCGCTGTCGCTGCGATTTGGGCGTCCGTCGAGCAAACCGCAGTATCTCGGCTCCAAGTCTCATTCCAACTGAGCCAACTGACAATGACGCATATCACCCATGCAGTTCCATCCGCTGATCACAGGCCCTTTGTCGAACTCGGCCGGGGTCAAAACAAGCGGCCAAGCGACTGCCTGTTCACATCTGGATTTGCGATGAATGTAGCAATTCGCACCGGGTCGTCCTGCCAAGGGCCGTATGGCATCAGCTCCCAAAACCGAGATCCTAGAAGGATCTGCGCGGCTTGATAGCTTGAGGCAGATCAAGGATTCCCCATCGGATCCAAAGAAACCACATCGACTATTCTGGTAGCGGCTTCCAGTCGGGTTCAGGCAGTGCAGCCCAAATCTGCGCCGAAGTAGCTAGCCAATGTGCGATCGCTGCGTTCACCTCAGTTGGCTTCTCCTGCTGCATCCAGTGGCCAGATTTAATGTTGACCGCAGTGAGATTTTTGCAGCGGATGCGCATAGCCTCTCCCTGCCGCCAGAAGCGTTGCGTTTCGCACGTGTAGTCATATGCGGCATTCAGAAACAGCACCGGCATTTCCAGTATACCGTCGTTGACAGAGCGATCGGTATATTCAACGTTTGTGTAGGTGTTGATGTAGAATGAATCCGCTCCAAAGAAACCCGTCTTCTTGAACGCCGCCACATATGCCGCGTGCGCAATTTCATCGAGTACAGCGGGGTCGATCTGCTCGGCCTCAGGCGGCTTGCCGCCGAACCATCCGCCAGCTCGGAAAATTCCAGCCGTCAACGCCGGCAAGTCCGCAGCGGCAGGATCACCGCGCACGAACAGTCCTTTGAAAATTTTGTCGACATTAGCGTCAAAGAACGCGCACGCTTCATCGAAGCGCTCGAGGTAAAAGCGCCAATAATCCCATTGTCCGTTAGGATCCGTGGCTTCTGGATAGAAGTCACGATCCACAAGTGAAATGAGATGATCAATGCCACGTTCGGCCCAAGCATAAGCGACGCAGAGGCTCGCTACTGCATGACAATGCTCCGGGTAATGCGAAGCAATCCCCCAGACCATCACGCTCCCCCAATCATGTCCAATCCAGACAGCTTTATCGCGACCCAAAGCGCTAAGAAATTCGATGAGATCTGCGTTGATTTTCTCCATCGAATAGTCGGACTGCTCTTTGTGAACGACCGAGCCTCCTGAGCCCGGCATGTCCACTGCCACAGCACGAAAACCAAGCGCGCCGAAAATAGGGAGCTGGTGCCGATAGCTAATCGCCAACTCAGGCCAACCATGAATAAAGATCAACAACGGACCTTCAGTCGGGCCTGACGCGAGATAGCGAATTCCTCCACGCGAAATATCCACGTAGTTCTCGGTAATCAGGCTGTCTGCGTGGACACCATTTGCCACTGTCATGATTATCGCCTCCCTACATTTAATATTCTTCGTATTTGCACACTATGCCACCCACGCGCGATGCCAACTACGCAATTTTAGGTGATTACTGAAGAGGCAGCCATCCCGCTTCGCCACCAACCAGCGCAGCGGCGGGGTGCGCACCCGACCTCTTTGCTGCGCGATATGGACCGCCCAAGCCAGGTCAGGCGGAAACGCCCGCATCTACCGGAATTTCGACACCGTTGACGTAGCTTGACAAATCTGAAGCGAGGAACAATGCAACTTTCGCCACATCGAGCGGCGTTCCCGCTATGCCTCCAGGCACGGCCACACTGGCGACGCGGTTAATGTCGACTTTGTTCGTCTTCCCGTCGATCGCGTCAAGCTTACCAGCCATGAGGTGGCCCGCGCCGTCCTCAGAATCCCACAGCGGCGTACCAATAATGCCGGGATGAATTGAATTCACGCGAATTCGGGAACCTTCATGCGCCAGTTCGAGGGCGATCGACTTTGCAAACAACCGCACGCCCGCTTTCGTTGCCGCGTAGCCTGAAAGGCCTGGAGTTCCACGTATACCAGCGGTTGACGACATCATAATAACGGACGCCGAAGCCGGCGCCTTGAGAAGCGGCAACAACGCCTTCGTTCCATAGAACACACTGTCAAGGTTGATAGCCACCTGACGCCGCCACACAGCGCCCTCCATCTCCTGAAGCATGGCTCCAACGCCAATGCCGGCATTGTGCACCAATGTATCAAGCCGGCCGTGCTTGTCAGCGATCTCCTTTGAGATCGCGATCCAGCGAGCTTCGTCTGTAACGTCCTGCTCGATCGCGGACACCGATCCAACACCACCCGACGCGTTGCGAGCACTGATCCAGCTGTTGAGTAGATCGATCTGAACGTCGCTGGCGATGACCTCGGCGCCGTTATCTGCGAAGAGCTCCGCGATGGCGCGGCCGATCCCAGAGGCTGCACCTGTAACGAAGCATATCTGCCCTTTCAGCACTCATCTTTCTCCTCATGTTTTTCGATCAGCCGCGCAACTTCAGGCGAGAGGAAAGCCTCACGCAAGTCACCGAGAACGCATCGATCCTGTAGGGAGAGAGGGCTAAGCGTCGGGCGAATCCGTCGCAATAGCGGGAAACACCTATACGCGGCATGGCGCTTTCCAACGCGACCCCGACGGACCCCGGGACATGCTGCGTTGAAACACTGTGGCTTCAGCACCATCGGCCTAACGCTCTGGCCAAGCGAAGTCGTACGAACGCAAGTCATGGAGGCCCGTGCCCTGTTCGCCACCCGCTCCCACACTGGAACCACCCGCTGAAGGTCTTTCAGCCGTCCAACTTTCAAGCGCCCATGCAATAGACGGGAACTCGGCCCATTTTGATGCAGGAGACCTCTACCACCGCCATCTACACGCTCCGCGCCACCGAAGGATACTTTTGCCTACCGCAAATTCATGATACGCTGGCCCGTATAGAGAGAGGCGTCCTTCGATTAGGGTCGATGCAGCTTAAAGACGGCCTCTACAGCGAAGGGTCCGATATGGAGAGAGGGCACAGTGCCAGAAGCGCACTTCAGGATGCACAAGAAATCATTCTGGCCGACTTTGCGCTACCAGATGTGTCGGGTGAAGCGCTAAGAGAGATCGCTAATTTCGTTGGCGCGGAAACGACGATAGTTTTTGGGATCGATCTTGATCGTAAAGCGGTTGATGCGATCGATTGCAAGCATCACAGAAAGTTCTGGCGATTTTCTGAGTACAGAGACGTTTATTTTAACATGGATCCGCTGATGAAGCAGCTCTCCAGCGGAATGGGCGACTACAATATCGCACCAGGATCGGCTACGGTCATGTCTATGAGCGACCGCGTCCCTGAGCTTTCTCTGATCAATAGCGAATACTACACAGATTTTCTAAGTAAGGTTGACGTGTATCATAAACTGGCTGTGCTGATTCGATCGCGGCATGACAGATCGCGAGCTTACGCGTTCGGTTTTCATCGTCCTCGACGCTTCAGAGCCTTCGATGAGGCCGATAAGCTAAACCTGAACTATCTGCTGCCCGCGCTGTCGACTTCTGTCGAACATTGCGTACTCAAGAAACTCTCCGATGAAAGAGCATCTCTCTTATCATCGCTTGAGGGCGATCGCCTGACGGCGCCCACGATAATCCTAGATGAGGTGGGTAAGATCCTTTTCGCTAACATGTCTGCACGCACGTTGCTGAAAATCGATCACAACACGCACAGTCTGGAAGATTTTAAGAGGATCTGCTCGACCTTTAGTGAGCATAACGGAAACACAGGTAAGCCATTTGCGGAATCGATCTACATCGATGGGACGATGCTTTCTGTTTCAGTAGAGAAGTGCTCAAATGACACTTTTCGCAACCAGTATATTCTGAAGATCGATTCAGGACCGCAGCGCAACACTACATTTTTTGGAGATCAATTCGGGTTGACCAAGCGGGAGTCGCTGATCGCACATGAAATCGCTGCAGGCCATATGAATAAGATAATCGCGAACAACTTGGGCATAAGCAGGCGCACGGTTGAGAACCACCTGAGATCAATTTACCAGAAGACTGGAGTCAATTCCCGTACCGAGCTCGTTGCGCGAGTTTATGGCCTTGAAAACAATTGATCTAGCGTAGGCGCTTATTTGGGTAACATTAAATTTCAACAATTAGGCGTAAGCCATGGTTGGAAAACGGCAAGGATAAGCGTTTGATCATCTGCGCGGGTTCCATTGTAGGACCCGACGTTGCAGCCCATTACGCGAAATTGCAGCGAGACGTCACAATACACTAGGCGTGCTGGCCGGCATCAAGGTCTGCAATAATCCGGATCCTCCGGCAGCTCTGTCTAGACATCTTGCCGTTCGATGTGGCGATTGCATCATCTTACTGACGATCGTTGACTATTGCGGGAGCTTTCAAGGCAACATCCGCGCCGCTAAGATCCGTTGTGGACGCATTTCGCTCGTAGCTCCATGCTTCTTGATACCGCAGAGGGCATCAGTTCCTCCCGCAGCCGAAGGGCAAAGTAAATTGGCGTCTGCACGGTCCAAAGATAAAAGTGAATAGTTAGCCCCCTTTAAGAACGGCCCTAACTATCCGACGCAATTTCGTTGGTGGCAAATAAGCGATCTGCTCGCGAGCAGGATCGACGGGTGCTTTGCGACTTGCGGTCAGTGAGCGAGACGTCGCCAATGCCCTATTATTCTCAGCTATGGCGACGCTCTTTTTTCCTAGAAGCAGCAGTCCGTTACTGCTTACCTTGAACCTCACCACGCTGCGACGACGGGCGGCGGAAAAATTGTCCGCCCTTCATGACGCCGACAATACGCTCACGCTCTTGCAATATTTTGATATCGGAAATTGGATCGCTATCAATCAAGATAAGGTCTGCAAGATATCCTGGAGCTACACGGCCCAGGTCATTTGGGCGACCCATGATTTCTCCACCTAGCACAGTCGCGGCAGCCAACGCCTCCCCCGGTGTGAAATCGAGCAGATCGACAAAATATTCAAGATCGCGCGCATATGTGCCATGCGGGCACCATGCGAAGCCGTAATCGCCACCAGGCAGGATACGAACCCCTTCTCGTTTAAGCCTACGCATCGCCGCCACGGCAGCGTCCACCTCCGCCTGATAGAGATGTTGCGCGACGGCTTTAGGCATACCAAAGGGCTCGCCGTCACCTTCTACAAGCCGGTAGATAAAGGCAAGCGAAGGAACTACGAAAAACTCATCCCTACGCCGGACCAACTCGTCCATTGATTTCTCGTCGACGAAGCTGGCATGGTAGATAATCGGCACATTGTGGTCGAGGCACAGTCGAACTGCCCCCGCGCTGCGGGCATGAGCGCACACTCGAACCCCCATCCTTCCAGCTTCGGTGACCGCCATCTCGACCTCATCGTCGTCCATAATAGTCTGACCCGAGGCGGGGCGCCCGACGATTTCTTCGCCAGACAAACCTAGTTTGATCAGATCCACGCGCTGCTTCAGCAGCCGCCGCACCTGCTTGCGAACTTGATCCGGACCATCCGCGATGAGGCCAAACTCTGCGACAGGCCGGGATTCGGGGAGCTGATCGATATAGCTTCCGGTCGAACTGATTTCCGGTCCATTTGCCAAGTAACGCGGACCCGGCACCTGCCCGGCATCGATCGCGTTACGGATCGCGACATCAAGGCGCAACTTTGCTGCTGCAGCCCCCACACACATTGTATAACCGGCATCGAGATATGTCCGAGCGTTATCTGCAGTCCGCAGCATGTGCTCCTCGACCGGCAGACTGTCGATACTATTGAAGTCCGCGCTATCGATCCAACTTAGATGGGCGTGTGCATCGCACAGACCGCTCATAATTGTCAGCCCTGAACAATCGAGCAGATCGTCCCCAACCTCGCCGGGGCCAGCATCGGGCATTACTGCCGCAATGCGATCCTTCTTGATGACAATGTCTGCTTGTCCCATGCATCGACCCTCGTCGATAATATTTGCATGCTTCAAGATAATCGAACCTGCCTGCGAACCCATCCTGCTCCTCCACCAATATTAATAGTATCAATTATTCTTGCTAGCCGACTGTGTAGCCGCCATCAGCGACTAAGCCGTGTCCATGAACGAGTGACGATCGGTCAGAGAGGAGCCAAATCACAGCTTCGGCAACCTCCTCGGGAGTACCCATCCTTCCGATCGGTTGTATTTTATCCCAAACCTCTGCTGGAGTCCTGTCGTTGGCGATGATCTTCTCGATCATCGCCGTGCGGATTATTCCCGGACAAACAGCATTAATTCGAACGCCCGCCCGACCATACTCGAGCGCCCCTGACTTAGTCATTCCGAGAACTGCATGCTTGCTTGCGATATACGCGGACTGGCCGTCCTTCCCAACAAGGGCGCCAATCGACGCTACATTGACGATTGCGCCGCACCCCTGCCGCAGCATTATCGGGATCTGCGCCTTGAGGCCGTTGAATACGCCCTTAACGTTTATATCAAGAACGCGCTGGAAGACGTCGTCTGGATAGTCGGCAATGAAGGCGTTTGCCCCCGGTATGCCGGCATTATTTACGGCACCATGGAGCGCCCCGTGCATAGAAGCGATATCTGCCACGCACTCGAGAAAAGCAGCGGCGTCAGAAACATCAAGCAGCCTGCACTCGGCCGTCCCGCCCGACTGCACGACGGCCGCCACAAGTGCATCCAAGCCTTGCCTATCTATGTCAGTGCAAACGACATGAGCGCCTTCTGCAGCGCAAAGGCTTGCTATCGCACGGCCGATGCCAGCGGCCGCGCCTGTCACCAGGACAATCTTGTCTTCGAGTAGTCGGTTCATTGATACTTCCTGCAATTGTCTCGTTATTCGCAGGAATTCCAGACGCCAGACATGACGAGATTCACTCAATTTTTGGGTAGGAAAGCGGTTCCAAGGGCGTCGCGCCTAGATACACCCAGGCTCCGAGTTAGGAGGTTGCTACACCGCTCAATAACTAGGTATTTGTCGTCATTGCGAACCCTCAGGCGTACCGGCATTTGCACCTCCTACGAAAAATTAGGGGAGGTTTTGGTAATGACATATGTGCATTTTGATCGCGCCGCGATCAGGCAGCTGGGCCGTTCGAGCTCGCTCATTTCGCTTGGCATAGCGTTGCTCGCCTCAGTTGAGGTTCATGCGCAGGTGGCGGCAGACGCTACGGCACCTCAGGACTCTGCAACTCGCGCTTCTGTGGCTGAGACCGGTGATATCATTGTCACCGCACAAAAGCGCAATGAACGCCTGCAGGATGTCCCTGTCTCTATCACGGCGGCAAGCGGTGAGCAGCTGAAGGCCAAGGGGGTCACGACTGTGGAGGACCTTGGCAAGCTTGTACCGGGTTTCACCTCTACCAAAAGCAGTCTTGGTGCTCCGATTTATTTCATCCGTGGTGTCGGGTTCTATGACGACTCGCTTGGCGTAAGTCCGGCCGTGATGACCTATGTCGATCAGGTGCCACTTCCACTCGCGCCAATGGCTCGAGGCGCAATTCTTGATCTGGAACGCGTCGAGGTTCTTAAAGGACCCCAAGGCACGTTGTTCGGTCAGAACACCACCGGCGGTGCAGTCAACTATATCGCCGCGAAACCGACAGATGAATTCCATGCCGGCATCGAACTTACCGGCGGCCGCTTCGCCGACGTGGAGGGCGAAGGCTATATCAGCGGTCCTCTGACCGACACCCTCAAAGCACGTGTAGCTGTTCGCGGCGAGCGCGCGGACGGATGGCAAAAAGGCTACACCACCGACCAGAGGCTCGGCCGTAAGCGGTTTATCAACGGTCGCCTGCTCCTCGACTGGGAGGCGTCGAGTGCCTTGAAATTCGAGTTGAGCGCGAGCGGGTGGAAGGATACGTCCGAGACTCAGGCTCCCCAGATCATCAACGTTGTACCGCAAGGTACTCTCCCCATTCAGTATCCTGTCAGCAGCTTCCCTCGCCCGCCGGAGGACAACCGGGCAGCAGCCTTCGATCCTGAAGGGCGCTTCCGCCAGAACAACTGGCAGTACCAGTTTGCGCTGCGCGGCGACTTGGAATTGGGCAATGATTTTACACTCACCTCACTTTCGAGCTTCGCGAAATATAATCGCGACTCTCCGATCGATCAGGACGGTACGACCTATCAAGCATCTGTCGTCCAGGTCGTAGGGAAGGTCACAACGTTCGCTCAGGAAGTTAGGCTTAGCGGCCCCCTCCTTTCCAATCTGAAAATCACCGCTGGCGCGAATTACGAGTACGACAAGATTGATGAGGAAGAACTGACATTAACGTCGGATTTCACGACTGACGGCATTGACGCTGCTCACCTTTGGAATTCCTATGGCTTTATCAATAATCAGAAGACCAATACCTACAGCGTCTTCGGATCGTTGGAGGGTCGCATTACCGACACGCTTAGTGCGCAGGCAGGCCTCCGCTACACCAAGCAGAATCGCGATTTTGCCGGGTGCAGCCGCGATCTTGGCGATGGACAGTTTTCCCGCGGATTCGAATTCCTGTCGGAAGCCCTGTCAGGTTCGGCAGCAACGATCCCAAATGGTGCCTGCGGTACACTTGATGGAACTACTTTCAGGCCGACGCTTCAACTTTATCAGTCGAAGTTGAACGAGGACAATGTATCCTGGCGAGGAAACATCAGCTGGCAGCCCAGCCGATCCTTCCACTTGTATGCAAACGTCACCAAAGGCTACAAATCCGGAAGCTTCCCGACACTCGCAGCTGCATTAACGACCCAGTTCACGCCTGTCTCTCAGGAGTCAGTTCTGGCTTATGAGATTGGAACCAAGCTCTCACTGTTTGATCGCAAAATCGACGTCGATGCGGCAGGGTTCTATTACGACTATAGAAATAAGCAGCTGCTAGGCTTCGCAAATATTTTCCCGTTTGGTCCGCTGCGTTCACTGGTGAATATTCCGAAGTCCAAGATCCAAGGCATTGAATTGAACGTAGTTGCGCGCCCGGTCCCAGGGTGGCAGCTTAGCATTGGCGGGACTTATATTGAATCTAAGATCCTGTCAGATCCGGGTCTTCCTATCGGCCCATTCGGCGATGTGGGGAGCTTCAAAGGCGATCAGTTCCCGTTTACCCCGAAGTGGCAAGGTGTTTTCGACACCCAGTATAAGTTCAGCCTGAACGACCAATTGTCCGCATTTCTCGGCGGAACGGTCACGAGCCGGACCTCTGCTCCGAGTGCCCTTTACACACATGCCCCAACGGTCGCGGCACTCGAAGACAGCATATCTGTTCGGGGATATACTCTGGTTGATGCACGAGCTGGCATTGAGGGTCCGAACGGACGCTGGACGGCTGAAGTATTTGGGAGAAATATCTTCAATACCTTCTGGACCACCGCAGGTAGCCGTGTAGGCGATTACGTCATTCGTTATACGGGCAACGCCCCGACTTATGGCGTAACATTGCGGTTTCGGTACTGATTGAACGCGGTGGCATATTGAGAATGGGTGTTTGCTGATCATATTCCCGACTATCAACGGATGCTGACCAGCTTACCCCTATTCTCTCGCCTGAGCCGGCCAGTGCGATCTGAGACGTTGCCGGCCGGGATCCATCCCGGTCGGCAAGGTAAATCCAGCTGAGGCCAGAGACACCGGAAGGGATGAGGACAGGCTACCTAGTCGTTCTGACACCTGGGGGTTGGCAGAGCTATTATCTAAACTACAATTCATCCGATGCCGGGCTATCTGTCGACAGAACTTGTTGAATGCGCCGGACAGCCAATTTCATCAACCGTTACTAGATGAAGCCGGCATTTCCCGCTGGGATGCTATATCCACCTCTATTTTCGCCTCGATTCTATTTCATTTAGATAATGTGGCGGCCACTTGGAACGTGATTGTCCAATCTGGAAATTTCATTGCGTATAGAGGCTTAGGCGGCCGGATTGCCAAAGAGTTTCGGACAGAAACCCTGCGCTCCCTGAAGCAGCCCATCATTTCTCACAAATGGAAGAACGGCGCTGCATGTTGGACTGAACGCCAGCCTGAGGCAAGACGCGACATCTAACGGTTGTCTTGTGCCCGCTTGTCAAATAGCCGCGAAAGACTTCGATAGGATGCCAAAGGTGGAAAGAGAATCTCGCAGCCAAGTGCGCCGAGCTATGATATCACTTCCAGATGATGTCGCTGAATTCATTCGCGTGCAATGTGCAGGCCGGACAGATGAATCCCTTCAGAGACAATTTGGCATCAGCTACAATACCTGGCGACGGATAGAGTCGGGCGCACCAATTCGGCAATCGCTTGCACTTCGGTTGATTGCTAAGACCGCGGACGCACGTGCAGAAGCGCTCGGGCGGGATGAGAACTTTGATTGATGATTATTCTGCGGATCAAGGCTAGTTGAGGCATATTTACTCCTCATTTCAATCTGCCCCGGGTGACGCAGCCGCTGACCAGCGATTTTCGATTGGCAAGAATTTCCGCCAATATTCCAGTAAGTCGCACCATGCCTCGGCTCTGATGTAAGAGTGCTGCGGGGAGGTGGGAATAGCGATGCTAAGCGTATTATTGCGCTGGCCTAGCCTGCACTACACCGCGGTATGTCACTCGCAGACTGCAGCATTCATCGGCTCGGCGGCCACCAAACCGGAGGCGCCCCACCGTGATGATGGTCGGCGCAATCTCTTCAACGCGGCGCACCACGATCGAACGGCTTGGTGAGAGTGACCGGGCTCGAATGGATCCAGGTAATCCAGCAGCGGTTCCGGGATCTAGGCAGGTCACGCCCTCGGACCTCCTTCGCGCCGTCTCATCGACCACCATGAGCTATCCACTCTCGCGTCGCCCGTGGACTTGCCGGACCTACTTTGGAGGGTTTCGCGAGTCGACCGCTACACGTGTCGCAGTTCCGCTAGTTCCAGCCCAAAAACTTGCTTCTGGGGTCCGCCGTAAGGCGGGCCCCAGGGATCGACATTTGCTCTTCGACTGCCTCACTAGAACGGATAGGCCGGAGGCGCGCTCTTGATCGTGACCCACTGCCACTCGGTGAAGAGGTCCCAGTTAGCAGGTCCACCGATCGAGGTACCGTTGCCCGATGCGCCAACACCACCGAAGGGATTGACCACGTCGTCATTGACTGTCTGATCGTTGATATGGACAAGACCGGCATTCAAGCGCTCGCCCAGCGCGACTGCCCGCCCAACATCCTTCGATATGACGGCGGACGAGAGACCATATTCGGTGTCATTGGCAAGAGCGACGGCTTCATCGTCGGTTGCGAATGGCACGAGCACGGCAACCGGCCCAAAAATCTCCTCGCTAAATGCGGCCATCGAGGGTGTTATGCCCTTGAGAACGGTGGCTGAGAGAAAGAGGCCTTCGGTAGTGCCACCAGCTACAATTTGGGCGCCTTCGGATACGGACTTATCCAGAATAGCCTTCGCGTGATCGAGCTGTGGCTGGTTAATGAGCGGGCCCAGCGCTACCGTCCCACTCATTGGATCACCGGCCGGCAAGATTTTAGCCCTCTCGCCGAGCTTCGCAGCAAACTCGTCGATTATGGCTTGATGTACCAAAATCCGACCGGCGGACATGCATATCTGCCCTTGGTGAAGGAACGCCGCCCAGGCGGCGTTCTTGAGCGCAAGATCAAGGTCCGCATCTTCTAGGACTATCAGCGAATTTTTGCCGCCCAGTTCAAGAGAGACCTTCTTGAGATGCTTGCTCGCGGTCTGTCCGACCATACGGCCGGCATTGGTCGATCCGGTGAATTGGATCATCGCCACATTGGGATCGCTGCATAGCGCTTCACCGGCATCGCCCCGGCCGGGCACGACCTGCAGCACGCCTGCTGGTAGGCCAGCAAGCTCGAAAAGACGGCCGATCACGAGGCCACCACATACAGATGTACGAGGATCAGGCTTTACCACTACGGAATTACCAACCGCGAGGGCTGGTGCGATTGCACGCATCGCAAGATAGAGTGGGAAGTTGAACGGTGAGATCACCCCTACCACTCCGAGAGGCCGACGCTTCGCCAGGCTGGTACGGCCAGCTTCAGCCGGTAAGACGAGACCTTGCGCCTCATGGGGCATGGCTCCTGCAAAACGCAGACACTTCAAAGTTACCGAGAGCTCGAATTCGGCTTTCGCGCGAACCGATCCGCTTTCACGCATGACCCATTCAGTGATCTCATCCCAATGCATCCGACCGATCTCAACAGCCTTTGTGAAGACTGCTGCACGATCGTCAGGGCTTAGCGCGAGCCATTGGGCCTGGGCCTTGCGGGCCGAGGCGGCAGACGCTGCGATCATAGTTGGATCAGCCAAGCCGATCTTGGCGATCACAGCTCCGGTGGCTGGCTCGATAACATCAGATACCGAGGCGCCGGACTTCCAACTCCCATCAAAGATTTGACCGCTCAGATGGCTTTCGGTCAACATTTTCTCGGTAGTCGTCATAAAACCTCTCCAGTGATCTGCTCCACACGACGCAGTGTCGGTGACACGTGCGCCTGCGTACTGTCGGGTGAGGAAATCCTCGATCGCTGAAACCGAGGTTCCAAGTGTCTCAAACTTCGCGAAGCCGTGAGGAATACCCCGGTGCGCGTGCCGCACCCTCGCGCGTTAGCGTCGATGGGGGTATCCCTTCCGGACCCCTTCGTTAGGCAGATAGCACTAGCGTATCTGATACCCCCCATCGACCGAGAAAATTCCGCCGGTGATGAACCTGGCGTCATCTGAAGACAGGAATGCGATCATCGCCGCTACGTCCATTGGCTGACCAATGGTACCGATCGGATGTTGCGACACCATTATCGCGAGACCACCTTCAACTGATCCGCCGATATCTGTGAGAAAATCGACACTGAGGTCGGTCTCGATGTAACCGGGGCGGACAGCGTTAATCCGGATGTTCTGCTTGTTTTCAGAAAACTCTAAGACCGCACCTCGGGTAAGCGCCTCTAGACCGGCCTTACTGGCGCTGTACGCCTGCAGATTTGAATGTGCTTTGCCGGCAGCGACGGATGAAAGGTTAACGATCGCCCCTCCCCCACTCTGCATCATCAGCTCCGCGCCGAACTTAATTCCCATGAATACGGAAGTAAGGTTCGTCTGAAGAACCGCGTTGAATTCCGCCACGCTCGATTGGGCTATGGTCTGTGAGACCGATGCTGCAGCGTTGTTGACCAGTACATCAAGGCCGCCGAGCACTTCTGCAGCGGCCGACATCACCCGGTGCCATCCATCCTCACTCGCGACGTCCTGCTGAATGTAGTGGACGCTACCGAGCTCAGACAGTTCCTGGCGAACTTCATTGCCTCTCCGCTCATCCCTACCGGTAATGATGACATCGGCTCCGCTCGCTAGAAGCCTTTGCGCAACTGCCTTCCCGATTCCTTGGGTGCCACCTGTCACAATGGCTCGCTTACCTCTGAGGCCTGGCGTGCAAGGGATACCGATCTCCTGCGCTACAATGCTGCTCATGACTTCCTCCCGAACTATTATAAAACCTGAACCACATGACGGCCGCCCGAACACTGGCTCGCGATGGATAGGTAGTGGGGCTTCTGCCCCAGTCGGAGCAATGACGGATAATACCCACTGCACTGACGATGATCGCGGAGGGTAAGCGTGCTGCCGTACGCAGAATGAACGCCGCAGCTTGCGGAGACCCTAAGGCTTTAGCAAGCCCATGCTCTTGATCTCTGCAAACGTCACTTCGGCGGCGGCGCCGGATACCATTCTTCGGGTTCAGGCATGTCGTAGCCATCAGGAAAGTCGATCAATTCAATAGCAAAGCCTGTCGTATCTTCGGTATCAACATAGGCGAACCGAACTTTTCCTTCGAAGTTGCCCGATTGGGTCACAGAGTAGCCGCGACGTCCAAACTCCCTGATACGTTCGTCAAAGGTCAAGGCGCCGCACGTCTGGGCAACATGCTGGATGCCCTCACCATGCCTTTCTAGCCACTCCGTATAGATCGTGTCGCCATGCAAGGGCTGGATTACTTCCCAAAATGTTGTGCCTGACCATGCGAGGGCGAGGCGATGAGAATGGGGTCGCCGCTCCCCACGGAAGGACTGGTCACGGACTGTATTCTGGTCAAACGTGTAGATGCGCCATGGCCCCACACCGATTCTGGTGAATTGCTCGAGCATCCGGTAGAGGTCTCGTGTCACCACGCATATTTGCATCGTATCGCCGATGAAGCTGTTAGACAGAGTGGTGTCGCTCGTCACCGTAATGTCGGAATTGTTCGAAATTATACGTTTGGTCATTCCGTAACTCCCAATCACATGCAGGTTTCACGATGCGTCATCCGCATACTAATCAGCATAGATTTGATATTCAGAGGATAGAACTCTAGTTTTGATCTTACGACGCTAAATAGCTGAACGCCTGATCTAGCTTCGACCGAGGTGATCGGCAGTCCCGGCATGTCACCAGCGATCGAGAGACCGACCCCCTCGCCGAGCGCGACGACCTTTTCGCCGGCATTGCATCAGTAAAAAGCTCAACATTTCAGGATGAATGGCAGCGCCGCACCATGCTCAGGCTTCGCGATCGGCATAACAATCGAACATCCGGCGATCTCGAATTTGCTCCCACTCCCGTCGGATGGGGTCGATACCGCGCAGCCCCCGATGAAAGGAAAACCTCCGGTCGGTCGGCGAGTCCTTCAAGGGACAGCGACGGCCGACCGGCAGGTTTCAAAAATGAACCTCAAAAACAACACTTCGGAGATCGGCAGATGGAGGTCGGCAAGCGCTTTGCATGAGCCGATTCCAGTGCCTTATTCGACGACCGGAACTACTGGGCTGTGTAGCCGCCATCCACAAAAAGACTTGAGCCAGTCACGAAGCTCGAATCTTCAGACGCAAGAAAAAGAACAGCCTTGGCGACTTCTTCCACACGGCCGAGGCGCCCAATGGGATGCATATTGGTGAGCTCAGCAAGCAACTCTGGGGTCGCAGCATTCTGAACCAGCGGTGTCAATATAACCCCAGGGCAGACGGCATTTACGCGAACGCCAGATTTACCGAATTCGACAGCGAGCGTCCTCGTTAGATTTACTACAGCGCCTTTCGACGCAGTGTAGGCGGCGTGGTTGGGAAACCCCACATGGCCATGGATCGAAGCGATGTTGACGATGGAGCCACCTCCGTTGAGGGTCATCCATTTGATGCACTCGCGCGCTACCAAGAATGTTCCATCCAGGTTAACTTGCATCGTCTTGTGCCAGCCAGACAGTGATAACGTATCGGTCGGCTCAAGCTTTGCCACGCCAGCACTGCTCACAGCAATATGCACGCCACCAAGCCGTTCAATGACCTGCTTAATGACGGATTCCACCTCGTGCTCGCGGGAAAGATCCGCCGAGAAGAAAGTTGCGTTTCCGCCACTCTTGCTTATCGATTCTGCAGCGGCCGATCCTCTGTCTGCGTCAAAGTCCACGATCGCAACCGCAGCACCTTCACGCACGAACTCATCAACAATCGCATGGCCTATGCCGGAGGCACCGCCAGTCACAACAGCAACTTTGCCATGTAGTTTTGACATTTAGACTACTCCCAATCTTAATATTTCGACATTACGGATGGCTAGCAAGGCCTATGGCAATTTGTAGCTGTACGCATTTCTGCAATCGCCCGCGCTACTCTTGGAAATTATTTTTAGAATTGTTTCGGCCGTGCCTGTCTAGAATTTAGGTTTCCGTCAGCTTTGAACGACCCCGTTCTTAAGATAGGCAACTGAAAATACGCGAACGGTGGTGATGCTTTTAAGTGTAGCCACCACAGGCGAGCCGCTATGCTTTGCAGCGCCCTTGTGAGCGAGGTGTACGCGGTGACGATCATCTCAAAACTGAGGCTGCTGTTGTCGAGACCGGAATGTCCCCTTGGCCTTTCGAGCACTTCTTGGCAGCTACGGTGTACCGCCAGCCCCAGCCACGGGCACTCCGGACCTGGTAACGGAACCACCCCTTTTGGCCACAAACCGGGCGCGCACGCCCCTCGAGCGAGCCAAGCCGTCGCCCACTGAAATAAATGAGCTCGGAAACCGGTGGACTTGATTGCACTGCGGTAGCGCCTTCTCCCAGACATACCTCCCCTCCAGACATCATTCTCTACGATGGGATAGGCTTAGCAAGCGGATCTTCAATGACGATAAATACCTAATCAGAGGCTGTTATTCGAGCCAGCTCTCGCGGGTCACAGGGTGCCAAGGGCAACATTTATGCTGCTTCATTTTGTCACCGCAGTGCGTCAGGAACTTCGTAACCCCACTCCTTATACTGTTTAGCGATCACCTGACCCATGATTGCGAGCTCTGGTGTGACGTCGCCTTTGCGCTGACTCATGATGATGGGCGACGTCGCGTTCTCGATAAGTTCACGATAGCGCACGTCCTCGGTGCGCGAACGACGCACCGACTCTGGCACGATCGCCACGCCTTCTTCTGCGGCGACGAGGCCGATAGCGGTCTGAAGCTCGCGGGCCTCGTGAACAATGCGCGGCTCTATCGACCGGTCCCGGAGCAGCGAAATGACCTGATCGGCATAACTTGGTCGTGGCGCCCTCGGATAGACGATCTGCGGCTCTCTTCCGACCTCGCTCAGCGAAACTGGCCCTTCCTGTTGAGCGAGGTGATGAGACAGCGGCAGCGCTACGATAAGCCTTTCATCACGAAGGACGATTCTGCGAAGCGCTGGATCCTCCATCCGGATGCGTCCGAAGCCGACATCGATACGACCGTCCTTCAACGCAGCGATCTGATCGAGCGTCCCGCTCTCGACAAGGACGAGTTCGACGTCCGGGCAAGTGTTCCGAAACTCGCGGATCAGCGCAGGTAGCCGCGCATAGATGGTCGAAGCCACGAAGCCGATAGTGAAACGCCTACGCTCGGAGCCGGCGGCGGATTTCATCATCGTCCGCATATCTTCCACACGGCCAAGCACCTGCAGCGCCTGATCGTAGAACAGCCGGCCCATGGGCGTCAGCTTGAGTGGGCGCGACGTGCGGTCGAGCAGCACCGAACCCATCTCCGCTTCTAGCTGGTGGATGGACCGGCTGAGAGGTGGCTGCGCCATCGCCAAGACCTCTGCAGCTCGGTTGAAGTTGCGCACCTCAGCGACCGTCACGAAATATCGGAGCTGCCTCAAATCCATAACATACTCTCAAGGTATTTATCAGGAACCAAAACGGTCTTTGATCGAATGGTAGCTGTCCTATTAATTCCTCCTCAGTCAAGAGACTTTGAGAGGATGTTTGACGGGATGGCGCTGCTCCATAGCCTCGATACCTTTATCGTCGATGTGCCTACTATCCGGCCACATGTGCTGGCCATGGCCACGATGCATCAGCAGTCCGTCGTCATCGTTCGTATCCGCGACTCGGACGGTTTCGAAGGGATTGGCGAGGGCACAACCATCGGCGGCCTCTCCTATGGTGACGAAAGCCCGGAAAGCATCAAGTCCGCGATCGACGTCTATATCCGTCCCGTTCTCGAGTCGGTCGGCGTCGGCAACGTCGCGCGCGCCATGAGCACGGTCGCGAGATACGTCAGGGGCAACCACATCGCCAAATGCGCAGTGGAGACCGCCCTGTTCGACATGATGGGGCGCCGTCTCGGCTGCCCGGTCTCCGAACTGCTGGGCGGTGGCCGCGTGCGCTCCTCCATGCCAGTCGCATGGACTCTGGCCAGCGGCGACACCGGGCAGGACATCGCGGAAGCCGAGCGGGTCTTGGAACAAAAGCGCCATCGCATCTTCAAGCTCAAGATCGGCAAGCGGGCGGTTGCCGATGACGTCGCCCATGTCGGTGCCATCTGCAAGGCCGTTGGATCGCGGGGCAGCGTCCGCGTCGACGTCAATCAGAACTGGGACGAGGCGCAGGCCGATCTCGGCATGGGCATGCTGCACGATGTCGGTGTCGCCCTCGTCGAACAACCGATAGCAGGCGATGACATTACGGCTATGGCCCGCCTGTCCGCAAGGCACACCATCCCCCTCATGGCAGACGAGGCGCTCCACGGTCCCCGCACCGCCCATCGCGTCGCCTCCGCAGCTGCCGCACGCGTGTTCGCGATCAAGATCGCCCAGTCGGGCGGCCTGGTCGCCGCTGGTGAGGTGGGGAGCATTGGCGCCGCTGCCGGTATCGGCATCTACGGCGGCACCATGCTGGAGGCCGGGGTCGGCACCGCAGCATCGGCCCACCTCTTCTCTACCTTCCCGACGCTGGCCTGGGGCACCGAACTCTTTGGTCCGTTGCTGCTTACGGAAGAGATCCTCGCCGAGCCGCTGCGTTACGGCGATTTTGAGCTTCAGGTTCCGGTTGGTCCGGGCCTTGGCGTTACGCTCGACGAGGACAAGGTCGCGCATTTCCGTCGGGACCGCACTGCCCCGCTGCTGCACGCCGTCAACGCAGGAGGCAATTGATATGCTCTTTCAGGTCGAAATGGATGTGATCGTCACTCCGGATACCGACATGGCCGTGTTCGAGGAGCGCAAGGCCGCCGAAAAGGCCTATTCGCACGAGCTCCAGCGCTCCGGCAAATGGCGCCACATCTGGCGCATCGTGGGCCAGTACCGCAACATCAGCATCTTCGACGTGGAGAGCAACGCAGAGCTTCACGACCTGCTGATGGCCCTGCCGCTCTATCCCTACATGGACGTGCGCGTGACGCCGCTGTGCCGTCACCCCTCGTCCATCCGCGACGACGACAGCTAAAAGCCAATATAAACCAGAGGAGAGGCTAATGAACCTCGATTTCATCAAGTCCGCACCTGTTCAGGATCTGCTCGACCGCGCCGCCGGCGTGACCTCCAGCGATGGCGACGTCCGGCTCAAGGGCATCGCCCGCGACCTGATCGAGGCGATCATGACCGTCATCGTCAAATATGACATCGACGAGAGCGAGTTCTGGCGCGCGATCAACTTCTTCCAGCAGGGCGCACCCGAATTCGGCCTGATCGTTCCTGGCACGGGTCTGGAGCATTTCCTCGACCTCTACATGGATGCCAAGGACGCTGAGGCAGGCCTGTCAGGCGGGACTCCGCGTACCATCGAGGGGCCGCTCTATGTCGAAGGCGCGCCGCTGGTCGAGGGCGATGTGAACCTGTCCGATGACGAGGACGACACCGACACGCTGTACATGTCCGGCATTCTGACCGGCCCCGATGGCGAAGTAGTGCAGAATGCCATCGTCCATGTCTGGCACGCCAACAGCCAGGGCTGGTACTCGCACTTCGACCCGACGCGCGAGCAGACACCGTTTAACAACCGCCGCCGCATCAAGCTGGGCAACGATGGCCGCTACGCCTTCCACTCCAAGATGCCGCATGGTTATTCGGTGCCGCCCGAGGGTGCGACGGATCGTCTGATGAAGGCGCTGGGCCGCCATGGCAATCGCCCGGCGCATGTCCACTTCTTCGTCGAGGCGCCTGGCTATCGCACATTGACGACGCAGATCAACTTCGGCGACGATCCGTTCGCGGCAGACGATTTCGCTTTCGGCACGCGCGATGGCCTGCTCCCCGTCCCCAACCGTCAGGGCGAGAGCGCTTACATCGGTTTTGACTTCCAGCTGCAGCGTGCAGCCGATGCCGCTGGCGAGGGCTTCTCTGCCCGCAAGCGCGCCGAAGTCGCCGCGCAACCTGAGAGCGAGACTGCCTGATCGCGGGCCATTGGGAGAGACTATCATGCATGAATATCTGATGCAGCGTGTCGCGACCGCCGTGGTCGACGATCCTGAAAGTGGCATCTTCCGGTGCCGCCGCGATGTCTTCACCGATTCCGAGCTGTTCGAGCTGGAGATGAAATATATCTTCGAGAGCAATTGGGTCTATCTCGCCCATGAAAGCCAGATCGAGAAGAAGAACGACTATCTGACGGCATGGATCGGCCGCACACCGGTAATCCTGAACCGCGCGAAGGACGGCAGCCTCAACTGCGTGGTAAACGCCTGCGCCCATCGTGGCGCGAAGCTTTGCCGCCGCAAGCGTGGCAACCAGCCGCTCTATGTTTGCCCCTTCCATGGTTGGAGCTTCAAGACGGACGGCAAGCTGCTCAAGGCCAAGGACGAAAGCACCGGTGCCTATCCCGACAGCTTCGACAATGATGGCTCGCACGATCTGACCCGCGTGCGAGTGGAAAGCTATCGCGGCTTCATCTTCGGCTCGCTGAACCATGACGTTCTCTCGCTGGAGGACCATCTGGGCGAGACGAAGGTCATTATCGACCAGATGGTCGATCAGGCGCCGGAAGGGCTGGAAGTGCTGACCGGCAGCTCCACCTATACGTTCGACGGCAACTGGAAGATGCAGATGGAGAACGGCTGCGATGGTTATCACGTCAGCTCCGTTCACGAAAATTACCAGTCCACCATGGGCCGTCGCGCAGAGGGCGGAACGAAGGCGGTTGACGCCAATGGCTGGTCGCGGGCTCCGGCAAGCGGCGTCTATGGCTTCGAACATGGCCATATATTGCTCTGGACGCAGGTGCTGAACCCGGAGGTCCGTCCGGTCTGGAACCTGAAGGACCAGCTGGAGGAGCGCCTGGGCGTGACCAAGGCAAAGGTGATCCTAGAGCAGACGCGCAATCTGGCGCTCTATCCCAATGTGTTCCTGATGGATCAGTTCTCGACGCAGATCCGCATGGTGCGCCCCATCGACGTGCACACCACGGAAGTCACCATCTATTGCTACGCGCCCAGGGGCGAGACCGCGGAAGACCGCGCGCATCGCATCCGGCAATATGAGGATTTCTTCAACGTCACAGGCATGGGCACGCCCGACGACCTGGAGGAATTCCGCAGCTGCCAGTCGGCCTATGAAGGCGCGGGCGAACTGTGGAACGATCTCAGCCGTGGCGCCACCCGCTGGATCGAAGGGCCGGACAGCAATGCCCGGACCATGGGCATGAACCCGCTGCTGTCAAGCGAGCGGAGCGAGGATGAAGGGCTGTTCGTGCGCCAGCATGAATTCTGGGCACAGATCCTGCTGGATGGCCTTGCCAAGGACGCGCAGCCGCTGGCGGAGGCCGCCGAATGAGCGCGCTTCTCGAAACGGAGCGCGCGGCGCTCTCCCATGCCGACATCTGCGCCTTCCTCTATCGGGAGGCGCGGCTGCTGGACGACCGCGACTTCGACGCTTGGCTGTCATGCTATGCCGAGAATGCGGAATATTGGATGCCCGCATGGACGGACGATGACGCACTGACCACCAATCCCCAGACCGAGATTTCGCTGATCTATTATGGCAATCGCCGGGGTTTGGAGGATCGGGTCTATCGCCTGAAGACGGAACGTTCTTCGGCCAGCACGCCCGAGGCGCGCACGGCGCACTTCATCGCGAATGTCGAGATACTGGAGCGCCGCGCCGACCAGATCGACCTGCGCTATAACTGGCACACGCTGAGCCACCGCTATCAGCAGACGGCGCAGTTTTTTGGCGCCAATTTCCTGACGCTGGACGTGTTGGGGGAGGCGCCTGTCATCCTGAAGAAGAAGATCGTCCTGAAGGATGACTATATCCATCAGGTCATCGACGTCTATCATGTCTGAGGAGCGCGGCTTGATCTTTTCGCAGAGGTTCGCGGGCAAGGTGATGATCGTCACCGGTGCAGCGCAGGGCATCGGCGCCGGTGTCGCCACCCGCGCGGCGGCGGAGGGCGCGAGCCTGGTCCTGATTGACCGGGCGGACTTCGTGTCCGAGGTAGAGGCGGAGATCGTCGCGGGCGGAGGCAAGGCCGTCTCGGTGCAGTGCGACCTTGAAACCCATGAAGGCGCGGCGGAGGCGGTTGCCGCCGCCCTCGCCGCCTTCGGCCGCATCGACATATTGGTAAACAATGTGGGCGGCGCGATCCGGATGCGGCCCTATGCCCAGTTCGAACCGGCGCAGATTGATGCGGAAATCCGTCGCTCGCTGATGCCGACGCTCTATTGCTGCCATGCGGTGCTGCCGGCGATGCTGGAGCAGGGCGCCGGGACCATCGTCAATGTCTCGTCCAACGCCACGCGCGGCATCCGCCGGGTCCCCTATTCGGCGGCGAAGGGCGGGATCAACGGCCTGACGCAGGCGCTGGCGATGGAATATGGCGAGGCGGGCATCCGCGTCGTCGCGACCGCGCCGGGCGGCACCAGCGCCCCGCCCCGCCGCGTTCCTCGCAATGCCGCGGGCGACACTGCGCAGGAACAGGCGTGGATGGCCGAGGCGGTGGAGCAGGTGACCTCCTCCACCTTCGTCAAACGCTATGGCACGCTGGAGGAGCAGATCGCGCCGATCCTGTTTCTGGCGTCCGATGAGGCCAGCTATATCACGGGGTCGATCCTGCCGGTTGCCGGCGGCGATATCGGCTGACGTAACAGACAGGACTATTCGCAGTGCCACAACTGATCGTCGTCAACCGCGCCGGTGACGAAACCCCCGTCGATGCCCGCGAAGGCGCCTCCGTCATGGAGGCCATTCGCGACAATGGCTTCGACGAGCTTCTCGCCATGTGCGGGGGATGCTGTTCCTGCGCGACCTGCCATGTCTTCGTGGACGAGGCATGGCTTGCGGCGACCGGCGCGCCGGGGGAGGATGAGAACGATCTCCTCGATTCCTCGGACCATCGCAGCGCGCATTCGCGCCTGTCCTGCCAGATCGTAATGAGCTCTGCGCTCGACGGCCTGCGCATCGTTATCGCTCCGGAGGATTGACCATGGCTTTCACCGACGTACCGGGAGCGCGCCTCTACTGGAGGCGGGACGGGCGCGATGAGGGGCCTGTGCTGGTCCTGCTCAATTCCATCGGCACCGACATGGATCTGTGGGATGGCGTTATGCCGTATTTGCGGGACCATTTCGCGCTGCTGCGGATCGACACGCGCGGTCATGGTGGCTCCAAAACGGAAGCGGGCGATGTCTCGCTTGAGCGTCTGGCGGCGGATGTTCTTTCCGTGGCGGACGATGCCGGGATCGAGCGCTTCTCCGTCGCGGGCGTCTCGCTAGGCGGAATGATCGGGATGGAAATAGCCCTGCGCGCGAGCGCCCGGGTCGAGCGGCTGGCGCTCATCTGCACATCCGCGACGATGGACAGCGCATCTTGGAACGACCGGATCACAAAGGTCCGGGGTGAGGGAATGGCCGCTATTGCGGACCTCGCCATGGGACGCTTCCTGTCCGACGCCGCCGAACCGGCGCTGTTCGAGACGGTGCGGCGGCAACTGCTGGCGATGGACGCCGAGGGCTATGCGGCATGCGGCGCGGCGATCCGCGACATGGATCTGGCGACGCGCATTGCGGGCATTGCCTGCCCTACGCTTGTCGTGACGGGAACGCGCGACAGCTCGACCCCCTATGGAGGTCATGGCGAGCATCTGGTCGCGCGCATTCCCGGGGCGGCCCATCATGCCCTCGAAGCGGCCCATCTGGCACCGCTCGAAGCGCCGGATGCGCTGGCTGCAGCATTGTTGTCCTTCGTTGAACGATGACACACCGGAGCGAAGGATGTTGGAGTTCGATCCAGAAGGCGGATGTCGTGATGGTGGGAGGGAGCCGCAACATCCCTACGAGCGCCCCTCCCTGTCTAGCCGTATCTCACCGCTCAAATTGGGAAATGAAGGACCATGATCGACAAGAGTTTCGATTCGGCTGGGGCAGCCGTCGCCGACATCCACGACGGCGCGTCCGTCATGATCGGGGGCTTCGGGACCGCAGGCATGCCCGACCAGCTGATCGATGCGCTCATCGCGCGCGGCGTGGGCGACCTCACCATCATCAACAATAATGCGGGAAATGGGGAGCAAGGCGTCGCCGCGCTGATCCGTGAGGGGCGCGTGAAGAAGATCATCTGCTCCTTCCCCCGCCAGTCCGACAGCCATCATTTCGACGCGGCCTATCGCGCCGGGAGCATCGAGCTGGAGCTGGTGCCGCAGGGCAATCTGGCTGCGCGCATTCAGGCGGCGGGCGCGGGCCTCGGCGCGATCTTCACCCCCACCGGCTATGGCACGCTGCTGGCCGAGGGGAAGGAAACGCGCGAGATCGGCGGCAGGAACTATGTTCTGGAATATCCCATCCACGCCGATTTCGCGCTGATCAAGGCGCAGCAGGGCGACCGCTGGGGCAACCTGATCTACCGCAAGACCGCGCGCAACTTCGGCCCGATCATGGCCATGGCGGCCAGGACGACCATCGCGCAGGTGAGCGATATCGTGCCGCTGGGGGCGCTCGACCCCGAAGTGATCGTGACGCCGGGCATCTTCGTCCAGCGGGTCGTGGAAATCGGGAGGGAAAGCGCATGAACCGCCTCAATCGTGACCAGATGGCCGAGCGCGTCGCCCGCGACATTCCCGAGGGCGCCTATGTGAACCTGGGCATCGGCCTGCCGACGAAGGTCGCCAATTACCTCCCGCAGGAACGCGACATCTTCCTCCAGAGCGAGAACGGCCTGCTCGGCATGGGGCCCGCCCCGGCTGCGGGCGAGGAGGACTGGGAGCTGATCAACGCGGGCAAGCAGGCCGTCACCCTGCTCTCCGGCGGCGCCTTCTTCCACCATGCGGACAGCTTCGCGATGATGCGCGGCGGCCATCTCGATATCTGCGTGCTGGGCGCGTTTCAGGTGTCAGTCCATGGCGATCTCGCCAACTGGCACACGGGCGAGTCGGGTGCGATCCCGGCCGTGGGCGGCGCGATGGACCTCGCCATCGGCGCCAGGCAGACCTTCGTCATGATGGACCTCCTCACCAAATCGGGCGAGTCCAAGTTGGTCGAGGCCTGTACCTATCCGCTGACCGGCCTTGCCTGCGTCAGCCGCGTCTACTCCGACCTCGGCGTGTTCAGCGTCGGCGCGGAGGGTGCGCGGGTGATCGAACTGGTTGACGGCCTGTCCCTCGAAGACATCCGCAAACTGACCGGCCTGCCCCTCGAAGGATAAGAGCATGACCGAAGCATTCATCTGCGACGCCGTCCGCACGCCCATCGGCCGCTATGGTGGCAGCCTGTCGCGGGTTCGCGCGGACGACCTCGGCGCGCTGCCCATGAAGGCGCTGATCGAGCGCAACCCGGGCCTCGACCCGGCGGCCATCGAAGAGGTCTTCTACGGCTGCGCGAACCAGTCAGGGGAGGACAACCGCAACGTCGCGCGGATGAGCCTGCTGCTGGCGGGACTTCCCCACAGCGTTCCGGGCGTGACGCTGAACCGCCTCTGCGCCTCGGGACTTGAGGCGGTGGGTGCGGCGGCGCGGGCGATACGGTCGGATGAGATGGCGCTGGCCATCGCGGGCGGCGTGGAGAGCATGACCCGCGCGCCCTTCGTCATGGGCAAATCCGACAGTCCCTTCGGTCGGAACCAGAAGCTGGAAGACACCACCATGGGCTGGCGTTTCGTCAACCCGGCACTCGACGCGCTCTACGGCACGGAGACGATGCCGCGCACGGGCGAGAATGTGGCGCAGGATCATGGCATCAGCCGCGAGGATCAGGACGCCTTTGCCCTGCGCAGCCAGCAACGCGCCGCCGCCGCGCAGGCCAGCGGTTTCTTCGCGGAGGAGATCGTGCCTGTCGCCATCCCCGGCAAGAAGAGGGGCGAGACAGTGGAGTTCGCCGCGGACGAGCATCCCCGCGCCGACACCACCGTCGAGGCGCTGCAGAAACTGAAACCCCTCTTCGGCCCCAATGGCACGGTCACGGCGGGCAATGCGTCGGGCATTAACGACGGCGCAGCGGCGATAATCGTGGCGAGCGAGGCGGCGGCAAAGGCCCATGGACTGACGCCCCGCGTGCGCATCCTCGGCATGGCATCCGTCGGCGTAGAGCCGCGGGTGATGGGCATCGGCCCCCTGCCCGCCACGCAGAAGCTGCTGGCCCGCCTGAACCTTTCCATCAACGATTTCGACGCCATCGAACTCAATGAGGCGTTTGCGTCGCAGGGGATTGCGGTGATGCGCGGCCTTGGGCTGGCCGACGATGCGCCCCATGTGAACCCCAATGGCGGCGCCATCGCTCTAGGCCATCCCCTGGGCATGTCGGGCGCACGCCTCGCCATGACGCTGATGCATCAGCTGGAAAAGATCGGCGGCAGGCGCGGGCTCGCCACGCTCTGCATCGGGGTCGGCATGGGGCTGGCGCTGGCAATCGAAAGGACGTGATCGCCTTACTAGAAAATCGAGCTCGTCCGGCGCAGCCGGCTCTCAGCTTCATTGCGAGCTTTCGACGCTCCCGGAAACCTCGCAGATCGTCATGTCGAGGCTTGTACACGCGGGCATCGAGCCGCGCGATCCAGAGGCAAGAATGTGCCCAATTTGTGCCCTTGAAATGAAACGCTACAACGGCTAGTCCCCCTGCGTGGCTTTCAAAAGCCGCTTAGCCGCCCGGAAATAGGGAATGTGATCGGCAGCAGGGTCCATAGCTCAGTCGGTAGAGCAACTGACTTTTAATCAGTAGGTCGCTGGTTCGAATCCAGCAGGGCTCACCATATATCTCAGCCACTTACCGAAGTCGTCTTTCGCTACCGTCCGAAAAAGACGGTAATTCGGACGGTGCGGCAATGATCGCATGTCGGTTTTGCCGTTTCGGCGCACGCTCCCTTTTTTGTTGGATTTCTGCGCCTTTGCGCTCGCTCGGACGGAATGTGTTGCCTCCGCCCTCTCCTTGGCCGATAGAGACCTCGGAGCCGCCACGCACGGTTCTGGGGCTTAGTAACCCCGAATAGCCGGTTGGACTGTCCGTTGCAGCCCACACATCCCTGACCCTATGGTCGGGGAGCCTGCGACGCATGTCCAGGGCTCTCCAGCCTAAAGGTCGTAGGGACCGAGCTATCGGTTTACTAACTCCCCGATCGCCAAGGGATCAGATGTGAAGCCATGCGGGGGCGCACCGCACCGGCTTTGTAGGGAGATGTGGAATGCCGAGGGGTACCCGCCATATCGTCACCGGCATTTTAAACTGGGACGAGCGCAACCGTCTTCATGTCCTGACCGTGGAGGGCGGCGGCTATTGGTTCCTTGATATGCCCCTTTTCCGCCGAACCGGGCACCTGATCGGCCATGAAGTTACCGCGGAAGGCATCCGATCAGATTTCAACCTGTTGGACGTTGATCGCATTTGGCGGGCAGACAAACCGCGACCGTCGCGAATCCTCGAACGCTTGCGGGCGTTTTACACGCCCCATATGGAACGCCTCAGGTCTTGACGGTGAACGCCCCGCTGTCGGAAACGCAGCTTTCCTGCCGGATTTGCTCGAGGCGCTGACGGATATAGCGCCGACGATTGAGCGCACGCAATGCGCGCCTGACCAATTTAGCCACGACCCTCTCCCTTATTTTGCGGGAAATCTAGCAGCGGCTTTCATCATGACAATATATCGTTGGATGAACGAAACGATCAGCGCCACGCCCGCCCGCATACCTCGCACATGGGGGCAGGCGACGCGCTGTACACGGCCTCCTATTTCCCCTTTGCGGCTTCCGCGGCAGCCAGTATCCGCAGGACATTGCCCGACCAGATCTTCTGTACATCCGCCTCGCTATACCCTGCCTTCAGCAAGGCAGCCGTGATCTTGGGCAGGTCGAGCACATCCTCCAGGCCGACGACGCCGCCGCCGCCGTCCCAATCGGCGCCGATGCCCACATGGTCGGGGCCCACCACCTTCAGGGCATGGAGCATATGGGCCATGAAATCGTCGAAGGTCGCCCGGTCCGTCTCGGGATAGAGCCGGTCGATCTCCTGCCGCTTCGCCAGCAGTTCGGCGCGTTTTTCCGGAGACAATTTGGCGTCCTCGCGCAACTGGCCGAACAGCGCCTGCAACGCTTGCTGCCGTTGCGGATTGGGCTTCGACGCACGCAGATAGGCGCCAAAGGCGTTTATCTGGATCACCCCACCCTTGGCCGCCAGCGCCTTCAGATGATCGTCGTCGATGTTGCGGGGATGGTCGTAGACCGCCTTGCAACCCGAATGGGTCAGCAGGACCGGCGAAGTGGAAAGCGCCAGCAGATCGTCCAGCACCTGATCGCTGCTGTGCGACGCGTCCGGCACGATGCCGAGCCGGTTCATCTCCTTCAGCAATTCCTTGCCCAGCGGGCTGAGGCCGCCATAGCGCGGCTTCTTCGACGGATCGGTGGAGCTGTCGGCGAACTGGTTGTGCGCGAAATGGGCAAAGCCCGACACCCGCACGCCCATGTCGTAGAAGGTCTTGAGCAGCGACACGTCCTCGCCCAGCGGATAGGCGTTCTCGATCGACATATAGACGACCCGCTTGCCCGACGCCGCAATCGGCGCGGCATCCTTCGCCTCCAGCGCCAGCGTGAAATTGGCCGGGTCCGCCGCCACCATCTCCCGGATCGAGACGCCGCGCAGCAGCGCGAAGTCGCGCGATTTGCGGAAGCCCTCCTCCGTCAGCGGCCCCTGCGGCGTGTAGATCGCAAAGAAACCGCCGTCGAGGCCGCCCTTCTTCATGCGTGGCAGGTCGACCTGGGTATAGTCGGTGTGGACGCCATGTTCCTCCTCGATCGACCAACCGGGCAGGTCGAGCGAGGCGGGCGTGTCGAGATGGCTGTCGAGCGTCAACAATCTCTGGTGAAGCTGATAGACCTTCTTCGGCACCTCCTGCGCCTGTGCCGCGGCGGGGAGCAGCGCGACCCACGCTGCCCCCATCATCAGTGTCAATCGCATCAAATCTCGCCCGAAATAGTGAACTGGAACGTGCGCGGCGAAAGCGGCCGGAAGAAGCCGTCGCCCGTCACCGAGGAGGAGATGTAGGACAATCTGTCCTTGTCGAAAAGATTGTCGATATTGAAGCGCGCCTTGACGCTCTTGACCGGGCCGAAGCTCCAGCCGTCGCCGATGTCGACATAGGCGTTGAACACGGTGAAGCCCGGTACGCTCGACCCCGCCTGATTGGTGAAGGTCGACCAGCGCTTGCCGGTATATTTGCCCGATATGTTGGCGACCAGCCAGCTTGCCGGTTCGATCGTCACGCCGCCGCTGACGATCCATTTGGCGCTGTCGGGAATATATTTGTCCGCGATCAGGATCGGCGTGGCGGCCGGAATGTCGTCCTGGAACTTGGCATTGTTGTAGGTGACGTTGAGGTTGCCATAGGCCAGCCCGTTCAGGAAGGACGGCTTGTAGGTGCCGCTGAATTCCGCACCATAGGAGCGCACCCGCCCGACATTCTGATAGAAGGTCTCGGTCGCCGCGCCGCCGCTGCCGGGCAGGATCGTCGTGATCGACTGGATGCGGTTCTTGAACTTGGTGTAGAAGCCCGCGAGCGAGGCGTAGAGCTGCCCCTGATTGGTGCGGATGCCGATTTCCATATTCTGCGAGCGTTCCGCATCCGGCTGCGGCACGCGCAGGCCGCCGGGACGGATGACGGAGTAGATGTCGTCCATCCCCTTGGGCAGCGCCATATTCTCGGCATAGGAGGCGAAGACCTGCGTGCGCTCGTCGATCTTGTAGAGCAGGCCCGCCATCGGCAGGAACATGTCCTTGTAATGGGCGGTATTGATGCTCTGGCCATAGCCCGGACGCGCCACGCCGCCGACCATCCGGTAATAATCGTCAAAGTCGCGATAGCCATTATAGCGATAGTCGAGCATCAACCCCTTGAAACCGAAGTCCAGCACCAGCCGCTCGTCCGCCAGCTTCAGCGTGTCCTTCAGGAAGATCTGCATCGTGTCGCGCTTCGAACGATAGTCGCGGCGCAGATAGACGAGTTCATTGAGATTGGGCGCGCTGTCGGGCGCACCGTCGACCGTGTTGTAGCGGGCCTGGGTGCGGTGATATTTGTCGACTTCCGCCCAGACGCCCGCCTCGACCGTGTTGGCGCCCATTTCCCAGTGCAGCTTGGTGGTGATGCCGTAGCGGTCGCCGCCCACGCCGGACCGGCCGAACTCGATCCCCTTGGGCCGCGTGACCGGCAGGCCGACCGCGACCTCGGCATTGTAGCGGGTCAGGGAGTTGGAATAGGTGTCGGGCGACACGCCGTAACCGCCCTTGTCCTCCCAATATAGCGTCGATTCAGCCCACACGCCGTCCGCGATGCCCGCATGGAAGGTGGCGCCGTAGAGCTTGTCCTTCCGCACGTTGATGGCGAGGTTGTAGACCTGCGCATAATTGGCGTTGGAATAATAGACGCCTGCGGTCGTCGGCGCGAAGCCGGGCGTCGTGTTCGGCACATTTTCTATATAGGCGAAATCGCGACCGCAGGCGCCGGCCACGCTTTTCACCGTGCAATTATATTGGCCGCGGGAAATGGTCGGCGAGTCATAGTCGAAGAAATCGTTCGACACGAATTTGAACCGCGCCCAGCTATCGCCGCCCAGATCGGCGTGGATCTGCCCTTCCCAATGTTCGCGATCGACCGATCCCGGGCCGCGCCACAGGTCGCTGTTCAGCTTGGTGCGGCTGACATAGGCCTTGAACGGGCCGACCCGTCCGGTGCTGGCACGGATGAAGGTGCGCTTCATGCCGAAATCGCCGAAGCTCTGCGACACGAACAGGCCCATCTCGTCCTGCGGCGCGATGCTGTTATACTGCACCACCGGCCCCAGCGTCGAATAGCTGGGCAAGCCGACATCGCCCGCGCCGACCGCGGCCTCCACCACGCCCAGATTTTCATTGTCGACATAGCGGAACACCGGGCTGCCGCCGAAGGCGTCGCTGCGCCCGGTCGGGATGCCATCGACCACGAAACCGATCTGGTCCAGGTTGAAGGCGCGGGTCTGGACGCTGTTGCCGAATTCATAGAGGCCGAGCGCGCCGTCGGTCTGCACGTTGAAGCCGGGCAACTGCTCCAGCATCTTCAGGCCCGAAATGCCCGACGGCGCCGACAGCAGCGCTTCGCGCGTGATCGCGACGACGTTGCTGACCTTGTCCTCGCCGATTGCCTCTGCCGATTGAGAGATGCGGCGCCCGGTGACGGTGATCGTGCCGGCGTCTTCCGTATCCGGCTCCTGGGCCCAGGCATGGGACGATACAGCGCCGATGCAGCAGGAAAGCAGCAAGGCGGCACGACGAACGGATGAGAAATTCTGCATAAACGGTCCCCTATTTGCCCCTTTCGGGGTCATGGGCCCTTCAGGCAGGAACCATGTGCACAGCACGCGGCACCGCATCTCTCCACAAGACAATCAGGCCAGGCGCATCCCCACGCCCAGCCGGTTCCTCAGTTTTCTTGTGAAACGAAATGACCGCGAAAATCCGCCATTGGCCAATGCATGATTCTCAATCCGTAACGATTTATTCTTGATCGATCAGGATGTCGGGCGCGGCGATCAAAGCAGCGCCTTCACCACAAGTGCCGCGCAGCACCACAGGTCGATCGACAGCAGCAGCCCGAAGGCAATGCCCATCATGGCTGGCGGCTTGATGGAGTCATTCATCGCCCCTCTCCAATTCTTGCTGGAAGATGAACGGCTTAACCGGCAATCTGGTTCCCTGTGCATTCTGGCGCATTCCTCTCCCGGCGCCTGCGGTCATCCCGGAAGGCGGCACGCGTTGAAAAAAGGAGATGGAATCTCCACTTCACAGTAGCGCCGGCGGCCCCGCCGGCACCGGAGGATCGGCCAAAGGCCGAACCCGATACAGGAGGATGCCATGCCCGATTTTCCTCGCCCCGCCAGGGCCGTGCTTCTCGTCGCCTTGGCAAGCACTACCCTGCCCTCATTGGCTCATGCCGATACCGGCATCATGGTGGCATATGATGCCGCCAGCGGAACGGTGACGCGATCCGTGGCCGTGGAAACGGCGGACCTTCCACTTTCCAGTGCGGATGGACGCGCGGCGCTTGATCGAAGGATCATGATCGCGGCCCGGCAGGCCTGTGGCTATGAAGGCATGAACGGCTTGCGGCAGCCCGCCGATTTCAAGCGTTGTTTGAGCAAGGCGCGAACCGATGCCATGAACGCCGCGGCATTGCGTAACTGATCCCTTTCACGCGAATAACGGCTAAGCCGTCGCCTGATCCGCCGGGATGGGTAGGACCGTCCGGGCCGGGACGCTGACCCCACCGAAGGATCGGGGCCGATCGTCACCGTTGACGAAAATGGCAAGGCCCGATCGGCGGAACCGCATGGCCAGGCAGCGACGGTCCGGATCTTCCCATTGCGCGACGGTCAGGGGTTGCCCTTGTTCATCGAGCCATTCGACGTCCCCCGGGGTCAGCCAGCCCACATCCTGAAGGTCCGGTTGCGACGCCCGCAGGGCCGCCAGCGCGAAGGCATAGGCTTCCATCTCCCGGTCGCGTCCGGTCCAATCGACCCAGCCGATCGCATTGTCCTGCGCATAGGCATTGTTGTTCCCCTGCTGCGAGCGGCCGAACTCGTCCCCAGCCGTCAGCATGATCGTGCCGCGCGAGCAGAACAGGGTGCCCAGCAAGGCCTTGATGTCCCGGCGCCGCGCGGCCTGGATCGCCGGATTGGCGCTCGCCCCCTCGACGCCGTTGTTCCAACTGAAATTCTCGCCATGGCCGTCGCGGTTCTGCTCGCCATTGGCTTCATTGTGGCGGTGCGCATAGGCCGTCACATCGGCCAGCGTGAAACCGTCATGGGCGGCCAGGAAATTGACGGTGCGGGTCCTGGAGCCTTCGCCGAATATGTCCGAAGACCCCGCAAGGCGCGTCGCCAGCGAGCCCAGCGTGCAGCGGTCGCCGCGCCAGAAACGCCGCAGATCGTCGCGATAGCGATCATTCCATTCCAGCCAGCCCTCATCGAAACGGCCGAGTTGATAACCGCCGGGGCCGATATCCCATGGCTCCGCGATCAGTATCCGGTCGGAAAGCAGCGGGTCCGCGCGCATCGCTTGCAGCAGCGGCGCCTCTGGATCGAAGCCCGTCGGCAAGCGTCCCAGCGCTGGGGCGAGATCGAAGCGAAAACCGTCCACCCCCGCCGCGCTCACGAAATGACGGAGCGAGTCCAGGATGAGCCTTTGGGTGAGCGGATGGTTGCAGTCGATGCTGTTCCCCGTTCCCATATCGTTGATCAGGCGGCCATCGGGCTCATGCCGGAAATAGCTCCGGGCATCGAGGCCGCGCAGCGACAATGTCGGGCCCCACGCATCGCTTTCCCCGTCATGATTATAGACCATGTCGAGGATCACACCGATCCCCGCCTCATGCAGTGCCGCCACCGCACCGCGCAGTTCCGCCATGCCGCCGGGCGCCAGCCGGGGATCGAGCGCGAACCAGCCGACCGGATTATAGCCCCAGGCGTTGCGCAGGCCGAGCGGCCCCAGATGCCGCTCATCGATCCAGGCGTTCACCGGCATCAGTTCGACGGCCGACACATGCAGGCGGCGCAGATGGTCGATCACCGCGGGATGACCCAGCGCCGCGATCGTCCCGCGCTGCGTTTCGGGAATGTCGGGATGCAGCATGGTGAAGCCGCGGACCTGCACTTCGTAGATCAGCCCGCCGGGACGAAATAATGGCGGCGCGGCGGCGACAGGCGGAAGCGGCGCCGTCACCACGCCCTTGGGCATCAGCGGGGCGGTATCGGCGCCCTCTCCTCGCGGCGCGGCGAGAGCGGGATCGTAAACGAATGCCCGGTCGATCGCCGCCGCATAGGGATCGAGCAGCAATTTGTCGGGATCGAACCACAGCCCCGCGCCGGGATCATAGGCTCCGTCCACCCGAATGCCGTAACGCGTGCCCTCGCCCGCACCCGGCACGTCCAGGGACCAGGCATGCTTGCCGTCCCGCGCCATCGGCAGGCGGGTCTCGCGATCTTCCGCATCGAACAGGCATAGCCAAAGCCGGTCCGCATCGGGCGAATGGACGTGGAAACGGGTTCCCTGCGCGTGGATTTCGGGGCCCAGCGCGTGCCGGCTCATACCGCCTCTTGCACGAGCGCCCGGAACAGTTCGGCATAGCGCGCCGCACTGTGGGTCCAGGAAAAGTCGGCGCGCATGCCCGACCGCTGCATCGCCTGCCAATCGGGCCTTGAGGCGTGCAGCCGGATGGTCCGTGCAATCGCGCCATGCAGCGCCAGCGGATCGGACGGCGCAAAGACCAGGCCGGTCGCCACGCCCGCACCGACCGCTGCCTCGTTGGCGTCGATCACCGTATCGGCCAGGCCACCGACCCGCGCCACCACCGGCACGCAGCCATAGCGCAACCCGTAAAGCTGCGTCAGCCCGCAAGGCTCGAAGCGCGACGGGATCAGGATCGCGTCGCCGCCCGCCTGCATCAGATGGGACAGTGGCTCGTCATAGCCGATCTGCGCGCCCACCCGCCCGCGATGCCGGTCCGCTGCCGCCAGGAATGCGCCCTCCAGCGGATGATCGCCCGATCCCAGCACCGCCAGCTTGCCGCCCAGCCCGACGAGGTGGTCGATGGCGCCCATCACCATATCCATGCCCTTCTGCCAGGTCAGGCGGCTGACGATGATGAAGAGCGGCGCATCGTCGCGATCCAGGCCGAAATGCGCCTCCAGCGCCCGGCGGTTCGCGGTGCGTCCGCCCAGCGCCCTCACGCTGTATCGCCGCGCCAGCAGCGGATCGGTCGCCGGGTCCCAGATCGCCGTGTCGACACCGTTCAATATGCCGTGCAGCCGGTCGGCGCGGCCGTTGATCAGCCCGTCCAGCCCCATGCCATGGACGGGCGAGCGGATTTCGTCGGCATAGGTCGGGCTGACCGTGGTGATCGCGTCGGCGGACACCAGGCCTGCCTTCAGAAAGCCGGTGCCGCCATAATATTCGACGCCATCCACGCCCCAGGCTTCGGGCGGCAGGCCCAGATGCGGAAAGATATCCGCGCCGAACCGGCCCTGAAAAGCCAGGTTGTGGATCGTCACCACCCTGGGCACGGCATGAGCGGGACCAAAGCGCATATAGGCGGCGGTCATCGCCCCCTGCCAGTCATGGGCATGGACCAGATCCGGCCGCCAGCCCTTTATCCCCTCGGCGGCGATGTCGGCACCCACGCGGGACAAAGCGGCAAAGCGCTTCCAATTGTCGGTCCAGTCCCGGCCGCCCGCGTCGCCATAGGGTCCGCCCTCGCGCGCGAAGAAATCGGGCGCGTCCAGCACCAGCAGGTCAAGCTCCCCTGCCTTCCCGGCCAGGACCGTGGCCGGCACGCCGAACAGCGCGTCATAGCGCCGCACCGCCTTCGCCTTGCCCAGCCGCGCAAGCACCGAAGGATAGCCCGGCACCAGCGTCCGCACGGCGACATCATGACCCGCCAGCGCGCCGGGCAATGCGCCCGCCACATCGGCCAGCCCGCCGGTCTTGATCAGCGGATAGATTTCGGACGCGACCGAAAGCAGTTGCATCGAAGCCGTCTTGCCCAAGATCAGTCCACCAGCCGTTCGATCATATATTGGGTGATCAGCGTCACGCCGCTGTCGGTGCGGCGGAAACGCCGCGCATCATGGTCGGGATGCTCGCCCACGATCAGCCCCGGCGGGATGATCACGCCCGAATCCAGCACGCATTTGTGCAACCGCGCCCCGCGCCCGATCACGCAGTCGGGCATGACGACGCTTTCGGTGACGGAAGAGAAGCTGTGCGTCCGCACGCCCGAAAAGAGCAGGCTGCGATGCAATGACGATCCCGACACGATGCAACCGCCCGCCACCAGCGACGATGTCGCGGAACCGCGCCGTCCTTCCTCATTATGCACGAATTTCGCGGGCGGCGTGACTTCGGAATAGGTCCAGAGCGGCCAGCTCCGGTCATACAGGTCGAGCGAGGGCACCACGTCCGTCAGGTCGATATTCGCCTGCCAATAGGCATCGATCGTGCCGACGTCCCGCCAATAGGGCACCGGCTCGCTTTCCGCGCGCACGCAACTGTTGGAAAAGCGATGGGCGACGGCTTTGCCATGCTTGACGATATGGGGGATGATGTCGCCGCCGAAATCGCGATGGCTTGCCGGGTCGTCGGCATCGCGGCGCAGTTCCTCGATCAGGAAAGCCGTGCGGAACACATAGATGCCCATCGATGCCAGCGCCATGCCGGGATTGCCCGGTATATGCGGCGGCTTTTTCGGCTTTTCGACGAAGGCGGTGATGACGTCCTGCTCATCCACATGCATGACGCCAAAGCCGCTGGCTTCCGCAACCGGCACCTCCATGCAGCCGACGGTGACGTCCGCACCACTATCGACATGCTGCTGGAGCATCAGCTCATAGTCCATCTTGTAGACATGGTCGCCCGCCAGGATGACCATATATTCCGGCGCATAGCTTTCTATGATGTCGACATTCTGGAACACGGCATCGGCCGTGCCCTCATACCATTGGCTTTCCGACACGCGCTGGCTGGCGGGCAGGATGTCGAAGCTTTCATTGCGTTCGGGCCGCAGGAAGTTCCAGCCGCGCTGGAGGTGGCGGATCAGCGAGTGCGCCTTGTACTGGGTGGCGACGCCGATGCGGCGGATGCCGCTGTTGAGGGCATTGGAGAGGGCAAAGTCGATGATCCGCGCCTTGCCGCCGAAATGCACGGCGGGCTTGGCGCGCCGGTCGGTCAGTTCCGCAAGCCGGCTGCCGCGCCCGCCCGCCAGCACATAGGCCATGGCGTCACGCGCAATCGGCTGGTTTCCCGGTGGCATCGGCATTCCTCTCCTTCAACTTCGGCTTAATAGTCCAGTTCGAGCATCAGCGTGCCGAAGGGCGGAATGGTGACATGCGCCCCTCCCTCCTCATCGGCGGTGACGATCCCCATATTCCCCGCGCCGCTGCCGCCATATTCGGATGCGTCGCTGTTCATGACCTCCCGCCAGCGTCCGCCCGAGGGAAGGCGCATCCGGTAGCCATGGCGCAGCAGCGGCGTGAAATGGCTGATGACGACGATGGGCGCCGCGCCCGGTGCCCGCCGGACCCAAGCGAAGACGGAGTCCCCGGCCGCGTCGACCAGCACCCATTCGAACCCCTCCGCCTCGCAGTCGCGCGCATGCAACGCCGGACGGGAACGGTAGAGGCGGTTGAGATCGCTCACCAGCAACTGCACCCCCCGGTGCGGCTTGTGATCGAGCAGGTGCCAGTCCAGCGCCCGCGCCTCGCTCCATTCCTCGCGCTGGGCGAATTCCTGGCCCATGAACAGCAGCTTCTTGCCGGGATAGCCCCACATCATCGCGTAATAGGCCCGCAGGCAGGCGAATTTCTGCCAATCGTCCCCGGCCATCTTGTGCAGCAACGACGATTTGCCGTGCACCACCTCGTCATGGCTCAATGCCAGCACGAAATTCTCGGTAAAGGCGTAGAGCAGGCCGAAGGTGATGTCGTCATGATGATGGGCGCGGTGCACCGGATCGCGCGCCAGATAGCGCAGCGTGTCGTGCATGAAGCCCATATTCCATTTGAAGCCGAAACCCAGTCCCCCTTCATGGACCGGATGCGAAACCTTGGGCCAACTCGTTGACTCTTCGGCAATGGTCATGACGCCGCGATGGGTGCCGTAGAGCGCCCTGTTCATCTGCTGGAGGAACTCCACCGCCTCCACATTTTCCCGTCCGCCATGCTTGTTGGGAATCCATTCCCCATCCTTGCGGGAATAATCGAGATAGAGCATCGAGGCGACGGCATCGACGCGCAGCCCGTCGACATGATAGCGCTCGGCCCAGAAGAGCGCGTTGTTGACCAGATATTGCGCCACCTCGCGCCGGCCGAAATTGTAGATCGCCGTGTTCCAGTCGGGGTGGAAGCCCTTGCGCGGGTCTTCATGTTCGTAAAGCGCCGTGCCGTCGAAGCGGGCAAGCCCATGGGCATCGGTCGGAAAATGCGCCGGCACCCAATCGAGGATGACGCCCAACCCCGCCCGATGGGCGCCGTCGACGAAGCGCGCGAACCCCGCCGGATCGCCGAAACGCGCCGTCGGCGCATAAAGGCCGGTGGTCTGGTATCCCCAGCTCGGGTCATAGGGAAATTCGCTGATCGGCAGGAATTCGATATGGGTGAAGCCCATGCCGACCGCATAGGGGATCAGCCGGTTGGCCAGCGCATCCCAGTGCAGGAAACTCCCATCCTCGTCGCATTGCCACGACCCGGCATGGACTTCGTAGATGGCAATCGGCTCGCGCCGCGGATCGGCCTTTTCCCAATAAGCGCGGTGATGCTGATCGCCCCACTCATGGTCGGGCTTCGCCGCCACGATGGAGGCCGTGGAGGGCCGCAATTCCGACTGGAAGGCGAAGGGGTCGGCCTTCAACGGCAGGACGGCGCCGTCCGGTCCCACGATCTCGAACTTGTAGGGGCTGCCCGCGCCGACTTCGGGCAGGAAGATTTCCCATATCCCGGCATCCTGCCGCCGCCGCATCGCTCCCCTGCGCCCGTCCCAGCGATTGAAGTCGCCCACCACCGACACGCGCCGGGCATTGGGTGCCCAGACGGCAAAATGCGTGCCTTCAACGCCTTCATGGGTGATGGGATGCGCGCCCATCTTGTCGAACAAGCGCGCGTGAGACCCTTCGGCGAAATAATGATCGTCCATCGGCCCCAGCACCGGCCCGAAGCTGTAGGGATCGATCAGCGTATATGCGCCGCCATCGGCATAGGCCGCATGATAGCGCAGCGGCTGCGCCTTGCGGATCGACAGCTTGCCGAAGAACAACCCGGCGGGATCGACCTGCGCCAGCGTCCCGACCGCCTTGCCGTCCAGCCTGTGCGCCGTGACGCTGACCGCTTCGGGCAGGAAAAGGCAGGCGGTAAAGCCCCCTTTCCCCCCGGACGCGTCCGCCGGGTGGACGCCCAGCGTCGCAAAAGGATCATCCTCCCGCCCCTCCAGCAGCCGGCTGATCTGTTCCGGCGTCAATGCCACCCTAATTCCGGCCTCCGCTCAAACCGACAGCTTCCAGATGTCCGCCGCATATTCCCTGATCGTGCGGTCGGACGAGAACCATCCCATGCGCGCGACATTGTGGATCGCCATTTTCGCCCATAGCGCCTGATCGCGCCACATCGCATCCACCCGCCGCTGAGCGGAGGAATAGCTGTCGAAATCGGCCGCCACCATGAACCAGTCATGATCATAGATACCCTGCACCAAATCCCGGTAACGCCCCGGATCGTCCGGCGAGAAGACCCCGCTGGCAATAGCGTCCAGCGCCTGTCCCAGTTCCCGGCTCTGAGCGATGACATCGCGCGGATGATATCCCTGCGCGCGCCGCTCGTTCACCTGGGCGGCGGTCAGGCCGAAGATCACGATATTCTCCTCGCCCACATGGTCGCGCATCTCGACATTGGCGCCATCGAGCGTACCGATGGTGAGCGCGCCGTTGACCGCGAACTTCATGTTGCCGGTCCCCGACGCCTCCATGCCGGCCGTCGAAATCTGCTCCGACAGGTCCGCCGCCGGGATCATGACCTCGGCCAGCGACACATTATAATTGGGCACGAACTGCACCTTGAGCAGGCCCTGCACCGCCGGGTCATGATTGACCGCCCGCGCCACATCACCCGCCAGTTTGATGATCAACTTGGCATTGTGATAGCTGGGCGCCGCCTTGCCGCCGAACAGCTTGACGCGGGGCACCCAGTCCTTTTCCGGATGCGAGCGGATCTGGTCGTAGAGCGACACCGCCTCGATGATGTTGAGCAATTGCCGCTTATATTCATGGATGCGCTTGATCTGGATGTCGAACAGCGCCGCAGGATCGATCCGCGCATTCACCCGCTGGCGCAGCAGGTCGGCCAGGGCGACCTTGTTGCCGCGCTTCACCGCCAGGAATTTCTCCTGGAAGGCGCTGTCGTCGGCGAAGCGATCGAGGTCGCGCAAAGCCTCCGGATCGTCCATGAAACGGTCGCCGATCGCCTCGCGGATCAGTTCGAACAGGCCATGATTGCACTGCATCAGCCAGCGGCGGAAGGTGACGCCATTGGTCTTGTTGTTGATCCGCGCCGGATAGAGCCGGTGGAAATCCGCGAACACCGTCTCCTTCATGAGTTCGGTATGCAGCGCCGACACGCCGTTGACGCTGTGCGACCCGGCAAAGGCCAGATTGCCCATGCGCACGCGCCGCTCGCCGCCTTCGTCGATCAGGGAAATCGTGCCGATCGACCGGTCGTCGAACTGGCCCGACCGCCGCGCCTCGCCCAGCAACCGGCTGTTCACCGCATAGACGATCTGCATGTGCCGGGGCAGCATGCGCTCGAACAGCGGAACCGGCCAGCTTTCCAGCGCTTCGGGCAGCAGCGTGTGGTTGGTGTAGCTGAACGTCCGCCGGGTCATGTCCCAGGCTTCGTCGAAATCCAGGCCATGATGATCGAGCAATATCCGCATCAACTCCGCCACCGCGACGGCGGGATGGGTATCGTTGAGCTGGATCGCCGCCTTGTCGGGCAGGGTGCGGATATCGCCGAAATATTGAATGTGGCGCCGGACGATGTCCTGCAAGGAAGCCGAGGAGAAGAAATATTCCTGCCGCAGCCGCAATTCCTGTCCCGCAGGCGAACTGTCGGCGGGATAAAGCACCCGCGTCAGCGCCTCGGCCCGGTTGCTCTCGGTCAGCGCGCCCAGATGGTCGCCCGCATTGAAGCGATCGAGCAGGATCGGGTCGATCGGCTGCGCTTCCCAGAGGCGCAGCGTGTTGACCCGCTTGCCCCGCCAGCCCGCGATCGGCGTGTCATAGGGCGTCGCAATCACCCGCTCGGCGGGCCGCCAGCGCATCTGGTGCGGCCCGGCATCCGCGCTTTCCGACGGATCGACGCGGCCACCGAAACCGATCTCATAGCTCGCCTCGCGCCGCTCGAATTCCCAGGGGTTGCCGTGGGTCAGCCAGGTTTCGGGCAGTTCCACCTGCCAACCGTCCGAAATCTCCTGCCGGAACATGCCGTTCACATAACGGATGCCATAGCCATAGGCGGGCACGTCGACCGTCGCCATGCTCTCCATGAAACAGGCCGCCAGCCGCCCCAGGCCGCCATTGCCCAGCGCCGCATCCGGTTCCAGCGCGGCGATGATGTCGATATCGACACCCAGCGAACTCAGCGCCGCCTGCATGTCGTCCAGCATTTCCATGTTGGACGCCGCATCGCGCATCAGGCGGCCGATCAGGAATTCCAGGCTCAGATAATAGACCCTGCGCCCCTGTTCCTCATAGGTTTTCTGGGTGGAGTTGATCCACGCATCGATCACCCGGTCGCGAATGGCGAGGATGACGGCGTGCAGCCAGTCATGGGGCTTTGCCGCCTCCGCATTCTTGCCGATGCGATAGGTCAGCCGCTCGACGATCTCATGGGCAAGGACCTGCGGATCGACCTGCCGGGGAGCGGGCTTGGGAAGAGTGGGTTGGCCTTTGAGGTTCATGGCGCGTGCCCCTTTTGCCGTGCGTTCGGCAGGGATGATTGCATGCCCCCTGTCCCTCGCCAACAGCAAATTTTGCAGCGCAACAAATTTAATCGGGATTTCCCCGCGCGTCGACGATCGCATCGCGAATGCCGCGCCGCAATTCCCCCCGCACCGGATAGATGCTCGACGGGAAATGCTGGGTCATGAAGATGCCGATCAACCGCTCCACCGGGTCGATGAAGAAGAAGGTGGAGAACACCCCGCCCCAATAATATTCCTGCGTCCTGAGGTCCGTCGCAAAGCCGAGCCCGAAGCCGACCCCGGCATAGTCCGCCTCGCTGAACATGGAGGAGGACAGGCTGGAAAGGTCCTTGCCCCCCGGCAGGTGGTTGGCGTGCATCGCCGCCACTGTCTCCGCCTTCAGCAACCGTACGCCGTCCAGTTCCCCGCCACGCAGGAGCATCCGGGCGAAGCGGTGATAATCCGCCATGCAGGACACCAGTCCGCCGCCGCCGGAACGCAGTGTCAATGGCCTGCGCCAGCCGCTGCGTGCGCCCCGCTCGTAAAGCGAAAACGTGCGATCCGGGCCGAGTTGCCAGGCGTCGGTCATCCGCTCGACACGATCCTCCGGCAGTTCGAAGAAACTGTCGGCCATGCCCAGCGGATCGAAGATATGTTCCCGGAAAAAGCGCTCCAGATCGAGGCCGCTCAGGCGCTCCACCACCACGCCCAGCACGTCGGTCGACACCGAATAATTCCACCGCTCTCCCGGCGAAAATTCGAGCGGCAGCGAGGCGAGTGCGGCAATGAACTCATCGGGACTGCGCTTTTGCTGGAATTCGTCGAGGCCAAGATCCCGGTAACGCGCGTCGATCGCGGTCTGCCGCTGCAAACCATAAGTGAGGCCGGACGTGTGCCGCAGCAGGTCGATCATCAGCATCGGCCGCTGCATCCGTCCCTTGCCGTCCGCGCCGACAGCCAGGCCGGCGAATTCCGGCAGCGCCTTCGCCACCGGATCGTCCAGCGCAACCAGCCCCTGTTCGACCAGCATCATGAACGCCACCGAGGTCACGGGCTTGGTCATGGAGGCGATGCGATAGAGCGCGTCCCCCGCCAGCGGTTCACCCGTCGCCCGGGCCAAGCCGCTGCGAACCGCAAGGAGCGGCTGCTCATCACGCGACACCAGCAACTGCATATGCGGCAGCTTGCCGGGCGCGACATAGGTTTCGTGAACGAAATCGGCCAACGCCTGCAATTTCCCGGCATCCATGCCTGCTGTCCGCGCCGCCGCTGCGTCCACCTGCCCTATAAGCTGCATCGATCCTCCTGCCGGCCTGCCCTCCGGCCCTAGAACAGGCATGGGCGTCCTGTAAATGCCACGCTCCTTCCGCTGCTTGCCCGTTGCAACACCTCCATCGGCCCTTTATGGCAACCGCCTGATCCCATTGGACGCACGTTCTTCATGGCTACCGGCCTCTCCGCCATCTTCCTGAACAACCGCCCCGCCCTGCTGCGTTTCCTGCGCGCACGCGGCGCGGGCGACGAGTCCGAGGACCTGTTGCAGGACATGTGGATGAAGCTGGAGGAGAAGGATCTCGGCCCGATCGCCGACCCGCTGCCCTATCTCTATCGCATGGCGAACAATCTGATGCTGGACCGCTATCGTTCCGCCACCCGGCGCGGGCGGCGGGAACAGGATTGGGCGGAAGGTGCGGGCGGCGTGATGGCCGATCCGTCAGAAGACATCGCGATAGACGAGCGGCTGATCCTGGCCGAGAAGCTGGATGAGGCCCGCGCCGTCCTGCAATCGCTGGGGCCGCGCGTCGAACTGGTCTTCCGCCGCTTCCGCCTGGAGGGGGTGGGCCAGAGGTTGATCGCGGAGGAACTGGGCGTCAGCCTGACCACGGTGGAGAAGGATCTGCAAAAGGCCTATCGTGCCATGATCGCCCTCAAGCAGAAAATGGATACGGAATGAGACGGGCGGCGGCGTCTGGCTCAGATGAGGGGCTGACATGAACAGGGCTGTAGCCATGATGAATGAGGAGGCGCTCGGATGGGTCATCCGCACGCGCGATCCTGAATTTGCCGATTGGGAAGCCTTCACCGGATGGCTGGAGGCTGATCCGGCGCATGCGGCCGTTTACGACGCCCTGATGGCGGCCGACGCCGATCTGGCGGAGATCGTCCCGGCCGAGCCCGTCTCCATCGCCGTGCCTGCCAATGATGCCGGGCCGCGCGGTTGGAAGCCGATGCGCTGGCCCAAATTCGCGATGGCGGGCGGCGCGGTCGCGGCGGCTTTGGCCGGGGTGGTTTCGTTGCACCTCATGAACCGGCCGGACATCTACACCGTCACGACCCGTCCCGGCGAAACCCGTACCGTCGCGCTGGATGATGGCACACGCGTCGAATTGAATGGCGGCACGACCATGCGCTTCGACCGCCGTGACGCGCGCTTTGCGGCGCTCGACGGCGGCGAGGCGGCCTTCACCGTCCGTCATGACACCGCCAATCCGTTCCGCGTGACCGTGGGCGAGGCGGTGTTCGAGGATGCGGGCACCGTCTTCAACATCGTGCATAGCGGCAGCATGACGCGGATCGGCGTGTCCGAAGGCGAGGTGATCTACAATCCGAAGGCGGAGGCGATCGCCCTGCCTGCGGGCCGCGCCCTGACCCACGACGAAAGCGGCCTGCGCGTCATGGACATCGCGCCCGATAGCGTCGCAAGCTGGCGACAGGGCCGCCTGACCTACGCCAATGCCCCGGTCGCGCAGATCAGCGGCGATATCGCCCGGTCGCTGGGGGTCAAGCTGGACGCCACGCCGGGCGCGGGCGCGATGCGCTTTACCGGCACGATCCGCCTGGACCGCGATCCCGTGCGTTTCTTTGGCCAGGCCGCGCCACTGATGGGGCTGCGCGCCGTCCGGCAGGGAGATGTCTGGCTGTTGAAGGAGGGGGATGGCCCGCCACGCTGACGTCCTTTTCGTCACCGCCCTCGCCATAGTGGCCGCTTCGCCCGTGCGGGCGGCGGAAAGACAGAATATCAGCATCGCCCCCGGACGGCTGGGCGAGGCGGCGATCGCGCTCGGCCGCCAGACCGGCGCCAGCATCGGCATGTCGGACCAGTCGCTGGCCGGAATCGCCACCCCCGCCGTTCATGGCCGCCTGTCGGTGGAGGGCGCGCTCAAGCGCTTGCTCAGGGGCAGCGGCGCCGCCATCCGGCGGATCGACGGCAACACCTATCGGATCGTCCGGGCGCATGCGGTGCATGAACAGCGGCGCATCGCCGTCGCCGTGCCCACGTCGGAGATCGAGCAGGAACCCGCCGAAATCATCGTCACCGCGTCGAAGCGGGACACCCCCCTGCCCCGCTATGCCGGGATGGTGGATGCGGTCGGCGACAACGGCTTCACAGCCGCGGAGGCGGCGGGCGGGACTGCCAGCCTGATCTTCCGCGTGGCGAGCCTCAGTTCCACCCATGCGGGCGCGGGGCGGAACAAGCTGTTCATCCGCGCCATCGCCGATAGCGGGGTCGCGGGGCCGACGCAGGCGACGACCGGCCAGTATCTGGGCGACATGCGCCTCAACTATGCCGCACCGGATCCGGACCTGAAGCTCTACGACATGCAGGGCATCGAGGTGCTGGAGGGGCCGCAGGGCACGCTCTATGGCGCCGGTTCGCTGGGCGGGATCGTGCGCATGATCCCCAATGCACCCAATCTGGGGCGTGCGGGGGGACAGATTTCCGCGGGATTGGGCGCGACGCAGCACGGCGATCCGAGCGGCGATCTGGCCGCGACGATCAACCTCCCCATCATATCGGAAAAGATCGCACTGCGCGTCGTCGGTTATGGCGTGCAGGATGGTGGCTATATCGACGATGTCCTGCGCCACAGGAATGACGTCAACCGCACCCGCACCTATGGCGGCCGGGCAGCATTGCGTTTCGCGCCGGACGAGAATTGGACCATCGACCTCACCGGCGTCTACCAGCGGATCAAGGGCGACGATGCCCAATATGCCGCCAAGCTGATCGGGGATCTGAAACGCGCCTCCGCGGTGGCCCAGCCCTATTCGTCCGACTATGCGCTCGCCAACCTGCGGATCGAGCGACAATGGGACGATCTGCGTTTCGTGTCCTCGACCGGCTTTGTACGCAATATCCTGTCGGAAAGCTACGATGCCACGCCGCCCGGCGGCCCGGCGGCGCTGTTCCGGCAAAGGAACAAGATCGACATCTTCTCCACCGAAAACCGCATCGTCCGCGACCTGGACAATGGCCTGGGCTGGATATTGGGCGCCTCCTATCTGGAAAGCACGTCGGATATCCGGCGGTCGCTGACCTCCTATGGCACGCCACCCATCGAGACACAGGTCATTCCCGGCGTGCCGATGTACGGGCGCGGCTTGCCTGCATCCTCGACCGGCGTTCACAACCGCATCCGTGAGGCGACGCTGTTTGGCGAAGCCTCCTTCGAACCCGTCACGGGCCTGATCGCCACGATCGGCGGACGGCTGACCAACAGCCGCCTGAGCGGCGAGGCGCTCGATCCGATCGCCTTCCTGTCCGTCGCCGCCATCGCCAGGGCAGAGGCGCAGGCGAACCGGAACGAGACGATCTTCCTCCCGTCCCTCTCGCTCCTCACCGACGCCCTGCCGGGCATGACGCTCTATGCCCGTTTCCAGCAGGGATTCCGCCCCGGCGGGCTTGCGGTGGACGACCAGCATATCCAGCGCTTCCGCAACGACCGCGCCTCGACGCTGGAACTGGGTTTCCGCAAGGGCGTGCCCGGCGTCGATCCGGTCGCGCTGACCGGCAATGTCGCCTATACGCGATGGAGGGACATCCAGGCCGACGTCACCGACCGTATCGGCATCCCGACCACCGCCAATATCGGCGACGGGCGCATCTATACGGTGGAGGGACGGGTCGCCGTCCGCCCTGTGCCGCGTCTGACACTGGACGGCAGCATCATCTTCAACGACAGCCGCCTCAGCCGTCCGACCCAGTTCGTGCGGATGCTCTCCTATGAGGGGCAGATGCTCGCCCTGCCCAACGTCGCCAATTGGGGCGGGCGGATCGGCTTCGACTATCGGGCGCCGGTGGGTGGCGATATGCGGTTCCACCTCAGCGGATCGGCGCGCTATGTCGGCAAGTCGCGGCTGGGCGTGGGGCCGATATTGGGACGCGAACAGGGCGATTATGTCGACACCGCGCTCAGCGCCAGCCTGTCGCGCGGGGCCGTGCAATGGTCGCTGTCGCTCTCCAACCTGCTCGACAGCAGCGGCAACCGCTTCTCGCTCGGCACGCCCTTCGACCTGCGCGGCGATTATGTGACGCCGCTGCGGCCGCGAACCGTGCGGCTGGGGCTGGATTTCGCCTTCTGATCCTGCATCGCATTATTTTTTACTGACGGAACGGGCGCTTGGGCGCCGTCTCCGCCGCATGCGCGCTCATCGAAAAGAGGCGCGGCACGCAGAGGAGACATCATGCGAAATCTACTGGCCTGCACGGCCATTGCTCCCGTTCTGGTCGCCCTGACGGTGGTCGATGCGGCGGCGGAAACCACCATCGGCTCGTCCACCACCACCGCCGTCAAGACCTCCACCGCCGCCAATGGTGCCGCCGACGACATCACCGTCAGTTCCGCCGGTTCGATCACCCTGACCAGCGGCACCGCCATCACCCAGGACAGCAACAACAAGGTCGGCAACGCCGGTACGCTCAAGATATCGGATGCGGACGGCGCGACCGGCATCCTGTCCACCGCGGGTAGAAGCGGCAACATCACCCATAGCGGCACCATCACGCTGGATGAAAATTATACCGCCACCGACAGCGACAATGACGGCGACATCGACGGCCCCTTCGCCAAGGGGACGGGCCGCAATGGCATCTGGGTCCAGTCGGGCGGCGTGCATAGCGGCAACATCGACAGCAGCGGCACCATCACGATCGAAGGCAACCAGTCCGCCGGCATCCGGATCGACGGCCCGCTGGTGGGTAATCTTTCGACCAGCGGCGGCACCAGCGTCCTGGGCGACAATGGCCATGGCGTCATCGCCAATGGCGTGACCGGCAACGTCACCATCCGCGGCACGACCACCGTGGTCGGTGCCAACAGCGTCGGCGTGGCATTGCAGGGCGATGTGACCGGCGCGGTCAAGATCCAGGGCTCCGTGACCAGCACCGGCTATCGTTCGACCACGCGGCCGACCGACACGTCGAAGCTGGACAGCGACGACCTGTTGCAAGGCGGGTCGGCGGTGACGATCGCGGGCAATGTCACCGGCGGGATCATCTTCGACATCCCTCCCACGCTCGACAGCACCAAGCCCGACGTCGACAATGACGGCCTGACGGACAGCACCGAAGGTTCGGCGGCGATCATCACCTATGGCGCGGCACCATCGGTCCAGATCGGATCCGCCACGGCGGACACGGTCATCGGCGCGGTCGCGGCGGAAAGCTCCGGCTATGGCCTGATCGTCAAGGGCGCCATCGCGGGCTATGGCGTTTATAACGGCGTGAACGCCAACGGCCTTGTCGTCGGCGGCCTGGGCGGCGATGTGGCGCTGACCAAGGGCATGCTGATCACGGGAACGGTCGGCGCCATATCCTATGACAGCAACGCGACCGCCGTCCGGCTGGGCAGCGGCGCCACGGCAAACACCATCCAGATCAGCGGCACGGTGGGCGCAACCGGTTCGAGCCTCGCCGGCACATCGGCCCGCGCCCTGGTGATCGATACGGGCGCGAGCAGCGGTTCCATCATCAACAGCGGCACCATCTCCGCCACGGCGCTCAGCACGGACAAGGGAGCGGCCATCGCCATCCTCGATTCCTCCGGCACGGTGTCGAGCCTCGCCAACACCGGGGCGATCACGGCCACGGGCGGCAAGGACGGATCGAATATCGCGATCGACATGACCGCCAACAGCGGCGGCGTAACGCTGACCCAGGCACTGGCTTCCTCGACCGCGACCGCGCCGAAGATCATAGGCGACATCCGGCTGGGATCGGGCAACGACGTCGTCACGGTTTCCGCGGGCACGATCACCGGCGACGTCGATCTGGGCGCGGGCAGCAACAGCCTGGCATTGTCCGGTTCGTCCGCGTTGACGGGAGACGTCATCCTGGGCGGCAACGGCTCCAGCCTGAACCTGTCAGGCACGTCCCAGGTCAATGGCGGCGTCGATTTCGGCGGCAGCGCGAGCACTCTCATCCTGTCGGGCACCAGCGCGTTCAACGGCGCGATCAGCAACGCGGCCAACAGCGCGGTGGTCGTGAACGGCGGCACGCTCAATGCCTCCAACACCGGCACGGTCGCACTGGCTTCGCTGACCATGGGCGGTTCTTCGGTCATCGGGGTGACGATCGACGCAGCGAACAACAGGAATACGCTGTACGACGTCAGTGGCGCCGCGACCTTCGCCAGCGGATCGCAGGTCAAGGCGACGCTCACCAGCGTCAACGGTTCCGAAGGCGATTATGTGATCGTCCGCGCCGGATCGCTGACCGGCACGCCCGTCCTCTCCAGCACCACGCTGATCCCCTATATGTTCAGCGGCACGGTGACGGGCAATGCGTCGACCGGCGAGGTCACCCTGTCCGTCAAGGCCAAGACGGTCTCCGAACTGGGCCTGACCGGATCGACGGCGCGGGCCTATGACGCGATCTTCCATGCGCTGGACAAGGACAGCGTGATGGCGAAAACCTATCTCGCCATCACGGACGGAGGCACGCTGAAGGCCGATCTGCAACAGATGCTGCCCGACCATGCCGGCGGCACGTTCGAGGCGGTGACGGCCGGTTCGCGCGCCACCGCCCGCATCCTGTCCGATCCGGGCGGCATCTACCGCACGGCCGACGGCCATCTGGGCTTCTGGTTGCAGCAGGTCGCCTTCGGCAGTTCGAAAAGCGTGGGCGATACCGGCTCCTATGACATCAACGGCTGGGGGGCGAGCTTCGGCGCGGAATATCTGACCGGCCTGGGCGCGTTCGGCGGGTCGTTCGCCTATATCCATGGCAGTGATTCCTCAGGCATCACGAACAATGCGGTCGATTCCGACCAGTTCGAACTGGCGGCGCACTGGCGCGGGGATTGGGGGCCGCTGCAAACCTATGCCCGCCTGTCGGCGGCGAAGATCGACTTCAGCGGCAGCCGCCATTTCGAAAGCGGCGACGTCGTCCGCACCGCCAAGGGCGACTGGTCGGGCACGCTCTATTCGGCGACGGCGGGCGGTTCCTATGAGATGCGCTTCGACCGCTTCACCCTGCGCCCGGCGGTCGGCATCGATTATTACCGCCTCAAGGAAAAGGGCTATGGCGAAACCGGTGGCGGCGATGCCTTCAACCTGATCGTCGACGGACGCAGCAGCGATGAACTGACCGCCAGCGGCAATGTGACGCTGGGCTATGATTTCGGTAGCCTCAACCGGGATGACGGCTGGATGCGGGTCGAACTGGAAGGCGGACGGCGTCAGATCATCGGCGGCTCATTGGGCGACACGACGGCCCATTTCACCGGCGGCGAGGACTTCACCCTGATCGCCGACAAGCGCACGAGCGGCTGGACCGGACGCGCGCGTCTGATCGGCGGCACGGACAGCTTCCGCGTGGGTGGCGAATTCGGCGCCGAGCAGCAACAAAATCACGTCGCCATCTCCTTGCGGGCGACGGTTAACTTCATCCTGTGACGTCCTGTCACTGAAGAATTGGCGGGCCACACCCCACAGACCCTCCCGGTCCGCCATTGCGCCATGACGTCCTTCCCCACGGAGTCATGGCAGTAAAGGAAGGGGCGCTGCCTCCCCCGGCAGCGCCCCTTTTCATTTCAGCCGTTTTCAGCGCCTCGCGGGCACCGCCGGGTTTTCCAGCCGGGCGGACGTCACGATCTGCCGGAAGCCAGCCACATCCCGGTCGAAATAGAGAATGGCCGGCGCGTCGAAGGTCATCAGATAGAGCCTGCCGCCGACGATGGCCCCCACCGCTTCGCCATGGCGCAACACATCCTCCATCTGCTTGCGGAAGCTGTAGGAAAAGCGCACGCCCTTCGCGCCCAGGAACGGCACCGGATCGATGCTCGTCATGGAAAAGAGCGTCGTGCCCAGGGCGATGCGGTAGCTGTTCTCCAGCAACGCCGGAATGTCGGTCAGCAACATGGTGGAGGAAAAGCGCGGCAGCGGCTTCGTCTTCTTGCTCACTTCCCGGAACAGGGTACGCCCCGTTTCGATGCTGTAGAAATTGACGCCGTTGAGGTCGTCGCCGTCCAGCGTCCATGTTTCCGAATTGCGGCCGGGGCGCGCCGACAACCGGTTCCACTCGCGCTCCGGCGTGACCGTCAGCGCCGATTTGGCGACGGCAACCGACGTGCCCGCCGGCATCAACGCATTGCCCGCCATCAGCGGCTGGGCCGAAAATGCCACGCCCATCGCGGCCAGAAGGGAAAAAATTCGTTTCGCCATGGGAGATGTCCTATTCGCCGATCATTGCGTTCAGCATGGAAATATCGGCTGCCTGCGGACGCAGCCGGATATAGTTTTTGAGTGCGGCGGCCCCTTCGGCCTGCTGGCGGTCGCGCATCAGGCACAGGCCCAATCCGCGCCAGGCCTCCGCAAGGCCGGAATCAACGGTCAGGGCCGATTTGTAGAAATCCGCCGCCGCCACCAGATCGCGCGGATTGCCCCGCAACCGGTAGAGTTCCGCGCGGGCGAAGAGCAGCGGCGCGCTCCAATGATCCCCCGCCAGCGAGGAAAGCAGATATTCCGTCCCGCCGAAATCGTTGAGCTTCAACTGGTCGGACAGGAAATCCGGCAGCCATTTGGCGAGCGCCGCCGCATAGCCCTCCGTCCCCTCCGGCTTTGCCGCGACATCGGCGGACAGGGTGGAAAGATAGGTCGCGCGCTCCAAATTGGTCGGATGGGTCGAGAAGAAGGCGACCCGGTCATAGCGTTGGCTGCGCTGCTTGCGGCCCAGGGCGGTCGCGTCCGCCTCATCCATCAATCGCTGCCAGATGTGGGAAGCGGCCTGCGCCGAATAGGGCGACTGGATCGCATATTTGAGCGACAGAAGGTCGGCCTGTTTTTCCTGCTCCCGGCTGAACTGGAAGATCGATCCGATCGCGGCCTGCTGGATGGTTGGACCATATTGTCCCAGAAAGGCAGCCCAGGCCGCAATGTCCGTCGCCGAACGCTGGCGGCGGAAACCCGCAAGGCTGTGGCGCAGTTCGAAATGCGCGAATTCATGGCCAAGGACAGCCGCCAGTTCCGCTTCGTTCCGGACCCGCAGCAGCAGCCCGCTCCACACCTGCATCGCCCCATTGGGCGCCATATTGGCGTTGAAGGAAGCGACCCGCACCAGATAGATGCGCACGCCCCGGCAGCGATCCTCGCCCACCGCCCGGCACAGCACGCTGCCCACATAGGCCTGCAATGCCGGATCGTTGATGACGAATTTCGAATCCCTGAGGTCCCGTTCATCCTCGTCGGCCAGCATCCAGAGGCCGCGCTCATCCGTGCCCTGCGGCTGATAGGCCTGCATATAGGGCGGCAGATCGGCAGGCGTCGGGGCAGCGGTCGCCACAACCGGCAGCATCAGCGCCAGGAGCGGGATCGCCCGCAACAATATCCGTCTCACTGGGCTGCGGCGGCAAAGTCGGCTGTGCTGCCGGGGAAATCCTCCAGCAACTGGGCCACGCGGCGGCGCGCGCCTTCTCCGGTGCGGACGTCCCCGCCCATCTGGAGATCGGCGTTCAGCCACAGCAGATCGCCGTTGGAAAGATCGACCAGCCCGGCAAAGCCCTTATGCTGGCCCGACTGGATGCCCACGCCGCCCATGGCGGCAAAGACCTGAAAAATCTTGCGTCCGGTCGACCCGAACTGATCTTCGGTAAAGATGAAAAGGCCATAACGCGCGCCGGATCGGGCGGCGAGCGCGGACACGCCGGGGCCAAGCGTCCAGTCGAACGCCGCATCCTTCCGCTTCTTGGTCGGCAGGCGGTTGCCGGGGAAGAACTGGAATTCGATCACCGACTGCGCAACAATGGCGAACAGCGACTGATATTCCGCCAGGCTTTCGGCCTGCTGCCCCAGGACATCGTCCGGCACGACAATCTCATTGCCCAGCCTCTGCTGCGCCTCCCCCAGCGCCATATCCAGATTGTCGCGCGCCTGCTGCGTCCAGTCGGCATTGGGCTCGAACATGCCCGCGGTCGATTGGCTGCCGACCGTCACCTTCGGCCGGAACAGCAGGATCCTGGTCGAATGGGGATCGAGAACGAAACCCTGCCGGACGGCGGACTTCTCCTGCGCCATGGCCGTGGGCGACAGACAGCCCAGCAGCAGGCACAAGACGGCGTAACCGAACATATAACGCATGAAATGACCCCCGTTTACAGCCGCGTCCCCCGACTCATTGCGGCTATATTCAAGGGCTTAAAACGGCAAATGGCCGACGTACAGATGGTGCGATCCCTGCCACGCAGAGATCGCACCAAAATGGACTGATCAGCCAAGCGCCTTCTTGATCAATTCGTTGACGACCTGAGGATTGGCCTTGCCCTGCATCGCCTTCATCGTCTGGCCGACGAAGAAGCCGAACAGCGCTTCCTTGCCCGCCTTGTACTGCTCGACCTTGTCGCCATTGTCGGCCAGCACCTTGGCCACCGCCGCTTCGATCGCACCAGTGTCGCTGGTCTGCTTGAGGCCCTTTTCCTCGACGATCTTCGGTGCACGCTCACCGGTTTCGAGCATGATCTCGAACACCTGCTTGGCGATGGTGCCGCTGATCGTGCCATCCGCGACCAGGGCCAGCAGTTCCGCGCCCTCCTCAGGCCCCACCGGGCTGTCATCCAGGCTTTTGCCCAGGCGATTGAGTGCGCCGTAAAGCTCCGACAGCAGCCAGTTGGCCGAAGCCTTGGCAACCTCGCCCTCGCTCTTCTTCTGGATGCGCGCGCCCTCGGCCAGCAATGCCTCGAACCAGCGAGCCGTGTCGGCGTCGGCGGTCAGGGTCGCCGCATTATAGGCGGAAAGGCCCAGCGCCTGCTCATAGCGCTGACGCTTGGCGTCCGGCAGTTCGGGCAGCGACTGGCGGCATTCCTCCAGGAACGCATCGTCCAGTTCCAGCGGCAGCAGGTCCGGGTCCGGGAAATAGCGATAGTCATGCGCGTCTTCCTTCGACCGCATGGAACGCGTTTCATTCCTGTCCGGATCGTAAAGCCGGGTTTCCTGCACCACCTTGCCGCCGGCCTCCAGCACGTCGACCTGACGGCTGGCCTCATGCTCGACCACCGCCATGACGAAGCGGACCGAGTTCACATTCTTCGTCTCGGTGCGGGTGCCGAACGGGTCGCCGGGCTTGCGAACCGAAACATTGACGTCGGCACGCATCGAACCCTGATCCATATTGCCGTCGCACGACCCGACATAGCGCAGGATCGTCCGCAGCTTCGACAGATAGGCCCCGGCCTCGGCGGGCGAACGCATGTCGGGCTTCGACACGATCTCCATCAGCGCCACGCCCGAACGGTTCAGGTCGACATAGGATCGCGTCGGATGCTGATCGTGCATCAGCTTGCCCGCATCCTGCTCGACATGGATGCGCTCGATGCCGATCACCTTGGTCGCGGCGTCGGGATTCTTGTCGTCCAGGCTGATCTCGATCGCGCCTTCTCCCACCAACGGGTGATAAAGCTGGCTGATCTGATAGCCCTGCGGCAAGTCCGCGTAGAAATAATTCTTGCGGTCGAAGCGCGACCATTTGTTGATCTGCGCCTCGATCGCCATGCCGGTACGCACCGCCTGACGGATGCACTCGCGGTTCGGCACGGGCAGCATGCCGGGCATGGCGGCGTCGACCAGCGACACCTGCGTATTCGGCTCCGCGCCGAAAGCGGTGGCCGCGCCGGAAAAGAGCTTCGCCTGGCTCGTCACCTGCGCATGGACTTCCAGGCCGATCACGACCTCCCACTCGCCGGTTGCGCCCTGAATGCGATAGGTTGATTCAGTCATATTACCACCACTTGTCCGGCCGAGCCGTGAAGCCCGCGCGTTCTTCAATCGCAAGGCCCGCATTCAGCACGGTCTGCTCGTCCAGCGCCCTGCCGATGATCTGGAGCCCCAGCGGCAGTCCTTGCGCGTCCAGCCCACCCGGCACCGCCATGGCGGGCAAACCGGCCAACGAAGCCGGCACGGTGAAGACGTCGTTCAGATACATGGCGAGCGGATCGGCCTGCTTCTCGCCCAGCGCGAAGGATGCGCTGGGCGCGGTCGGCGTCAGCAGCAGGTCGCACTTCTCGAACGCCAGTTCGAAATCGCGCGCGATCAGCGCCCGCACCTTCTGCGCCTGCGTATAATAGGCGTCGTAGAAGCCCGCCGAGAGCACATAGGTGCCGATCATGATGCGGCGCTTCACCTCCGGCCCGAACCCCAAGGCGCGGGTGGCGGCATACATGTCCTGCAACCCCGCCCCATCAGGCAGGTCGCGCTGCCCATAACGCACGCCGTCATAGCGGGCGAGGTTCGAGGACGCCTCGGCCGGCGCGATGATATAATAGGTCGGCAGCGCGTACTTCGTGTGCGGCAGCGACACTTCCACCACTTCGGCGCCCGCATCCTTCAGCCATTCGATCCCGCGATCCCACATGGCGGAGATTTCCGCGTTCAGGCCGTCAGGGCGATATTCCTTGGGAATGCCGACCTTCTTGCCCTTGAGATCGCTCGACAAATTGGCTTCCCACTGCGGCACGGCCAGATCGAGCGAAGTCGAATCCTTGGGGTCGAAGCCCGCCATCGTCTCCAGCAGGATCGCATTGTCGCGCACCGTCCGCGCCATCGGCCCTGCCTGGTCGAGCGACGAGGCGAAGGCCACGATGCCCCAGCGCGAGCAACGGCCATAGGTCGGCTTGATGCCCGAAATGCCGGTGAAGGCCGCAGGCTGGCGGATCGAGCCCCCCGTATCTGTCCCGGTCGCCGCCGGGCACAGCCGCGCGGAAATCGCCGCCGAAGACCCACCCGATGACCCGCCCGGCGCCAAAGCGGCATTATCGCCGCCGCCCCGCCGCCAGGGCGAGATCACATTGCCGAAATAGCTCGTCTCGTTGGACGATCCCATGGCGAACTGGTCGAGGTTGAGCTTGCCCAGCATCCCCGCGCCAGCATCCCACAGCTTTTTCGAAACCGTGGACTCATAGGTCGGCGTGAAGCCTTCCAGCATGTGGCTGGCGGCAGTCGTCTGCACGCCCTCGGTGCAGAACAGGTCCTTCATGCCGATCGGCACGCCCGAAAGCGGTTTCAGCGCCTCACCCGCGGCCTTCGCCCTGTCGGCTGCATCGGCGGCTTCCAGCGCCTTTTCCGGCGTCTCGACGATGAAGGCGTTCAGCGCCCTGGCGGCAGCGACATTGGCGTTGAACGCCTGCGCCACTTCGCGCGCCGAAAAGTCGCCGACGCGGAAGCCGTCGCGGATTTCCGCGACCGTCAGATTGGTAAGTTCGGTCATTATTCGATCACCTTGGGCACCGCGAAGAAGCCATGCTCGGCCTGCGGCGCATTGGCCAGCACCTTGTCGCGCACATTGCCGTCGGTGACGGCATCCTCGCGCAGGCGCAGATGGTTGGGGATGACGGCGGTCATCGGCTCGACGCCGGTCACGTCCACCTCGCCCAGTTGCTCCACCCAGCCCAGGATGTTGTTGAGTTCGGGCACCATGGCTTCGGCTTCGGCGTCGGTCACCGAAATGCGCGAAAGGCTGGCGATCTTTTTCACGGTCTGAAGGTCTATCGACATGGGCCGCCGCTACCATTGGCGCTCTTATGCTTCAAGTCCTTGCGCGCATGGCGCGCTTGCGCCAGACAGAAACACACCACCATGATGGAGAGCGCCTGTTGGCCCGCAAGTTCCTCTATGTCGTTGCCGGCCTGATCGTGCTGGTGATCGCGGCATTGCTGGCCTATCGCATCTGGGGCATGCAACTGATCCGCATGGTGATGGTGCCGCGGGAGGATTTCGCGCAGATCGCTCCGCTTCCCGCCCAAGCCTATGACGATCCCAAGATGTGGATCGCCCGCCCCGACATCGTGAAGGACAATCCCGCCCTCTGGACGCCGGAGGGCGTGAAGGACGCGCCGTCGGCACAGAAGGCGGCGGTCTTCTTCATCCACCCGACCTCCTACATCACCACGCTGGGCGGCGCGCATTGGAACATGCGCCTCGACGACCGGGACTCGCTCGACACCGCCCGGCGGTTCGTGAAGAGCCAAGCCAGCGCGTTCAACGCCGTCGGCTCGATCTGGGCTCCGCGCTATCGCCAGGCCAATTACGGCGCTTTCCTGACCGACAAGCCCGCCGGAGAGCAGGCGCTCGCCGTCGCCTATCGCGACGTCAGCCAAGCCTTCGCCGCCTTCCTGAAAGCCAATCCCGACGGGCCGCTGATCCTTGCCGGGCACAGTCAGGGGTCTCTCCATCTGCTCAGGCTTCTGCGCGAACAGGTCGCCGGCAAGCCCGTCGCCAACCGCGTCGCCGCCGTCTATGCCGTGGGTTGGCCGATCTCCGTCGAAGCGGACCTTCCTGCCCTGGGCCTGCCCGCCTGCGCGCGGCGCGCCCAGTCGCATTGCATCGTGAGCTGGCAAAGCTATGCCGAACCGGCCGATCCTTCCGCCGTGATCGAGAGCTTCGAGCGCAAACCCAGCTTCACCGGCAAGCCGCACAAGGGCACGCACATGCTCTGCACCAATCCGATCACCGGAGCCTTCAACGGCGCTGCGCCTGCCAGCGCCAATCGCGGCACGCTCGACGCCCGGAACGCCGACATGCCGACCCGGCTCCTTCCCGGCATCGTCCCGGCGCGCTGCGACACCAGCGGCGTGCTGATGATCGGGGAGCCGGTGGACATGGGGCCCTTCACCTTGCCGGGCAATAATTATCACGTCTATGACTATGCGCTGTTCTGGGCCGATGTGCGCGAAGACGCAAAGCAACGGCTCGCCGCCTTTCTGAAGAAGTAGACATGCCCATCCTCACCACCGATCGCGCGGTTTTCCGCGACGCCCTGCCGCATGGTGGCCGCCTGATCGGCCTCGATGTGGGCACCAAGACGATCGGCCTTGCGCTGTGCGATGCGGGCTGGTCGATCGCCAGTCCCGCCCATACCGTGTCGCGCGGCAAGTTCAGCAAGGACAAGGTCGCGCTGGCCGCCTTCATGGAACAGCAGCAGGTGAAGGGCGTGGTCATCGGCCTGCCGCTCAATCTCGACGGCAGCGAAAGCCCGCGCAGCCAGGCCAGCCGCGCCTTTGGACGCAATATCGCGGACCTGGGCCTGCCGATCCTGCTGTGGGACGAGCGCTGGTCGACCCAGGCGGTGACGCGGACATTATTGGAAGCCGATGCCAGCCGCGCCCGCCGGGGCGAACTGGTCGACAAGCTTGCGGCGAGCTATATCCTGCAAGGGGCGATCGACGGCCTGATGGCCGGGTTCTAGAGCATCGTGCGCAAAAGTGGGAACCGGTTTTGCGCTTAAAGCGATGCGACAACAAAAGCTTAGAGCGTGCGGCTCGCGTACGATTTAGCGCAGCGCGCTCTAAAGCATCGTGCGCAAAAGTGGGAACCGGTTTTGCGCTTGAAACGATGCGACAACAAAAGCTTGGAGCGCGCGGCTTGCGTACGATTTCACGCAGCGCACTCTTAGAATATGATCCGAACCAGGCCGATGCGTCGGCGGCTGCCGGGCGCTACATGACATCCCGACCATAGACATCGGGCAGGAACTGCACCCCATCGCCCGAAGCTATCGCGGTCAGATAGGTCAGGTAGACCGGCACCGGCTGGGGCAAGGGTTCATGCTGCTCCGGCTTGTCGCTCTCGGCCTTGAGCGGCCTTCCGAAGAACCAGTGCCCCAGCCGTTGCGCATCCTCCAACCGCACGCAGCCATTGCTGAACTGTCGCGCCGGTTTCGCCAGAAGATCGCGCGAGGGCGTATCGTGCAGGTAGATGCCGAGGTCATTGGGGAACATGAACTTGACCTTCCCCATCGCATTGTCGCCGCCGGGAAGCTGGCGCACGCGCAGTTCCGTCCGGCCGTCGGCCACGGCTCGCCAGTCGATATTCGCCGGGTCGAGCCTTTGCGCATTGGCGCTCCAGTCGGACAGCGCCTCGTAATGCAATTTGGTCAGCGATGCGCCGTTCAGCATCTTCGGCGCCAGCTTGCGCTCGACCAGATCGGACGGTACGTTCCAATAGGGATTGAGCGTCGCATAGCGCACCATGCCCGCCATCATCGGCGTCTGGCTTTCCTTCGCGCCGACCACGACCTTCATCGTGCCGTCCTGCGCGCCCTTGCTGAAATACCAGAGCCGCGCGGAGGCCGCGTCGACCACCACATGCCGCGTATAGGGTCCGGGCAGCAACCGCGCGCGCTCCAGATTGAGCGCGATCAAACGATCATAATAGCCGTCACCACGATTGAGCGCTTCAATGGTGGCCGTTCCCGCAACACCATCGGGCTTCAGGCCATGGTCGCCCTGGAAGGCCTTCACCTTCGCGGCCAGCACCTTGTCATAGGCAGCGCCGCTCTCCAGCCCCAGCCGCCGCCGCAAGGGCGCAGCGCCGGACTTCATGCCGGGACGCAGCCTCACATCGGCCGGTAGCGCAACCTGCGGCAGGCCGCTCCACCTCTCGGCGAACCCCGTCCGCGCTTTGCGCAGCTTCACGTAGAAGGGATTCATCCAGCCGATACCCTTCACATAATCGACAAAGGATGGCACCACTGCCGCGGCCCGCAATATCTCCCGCGGCTCCTCGTCCTTCGGTTCCACCTCCGGATCGAGATAACGCACCTTCAACTTGCGCGAAGGCTTGCGCATGTCGCTCACCAACGCGGCGAAGGCCTTGGAAAAGGCAAGATCCGCACGCGCCAGAAGCTTGGGATCGCCGTTCGCATCGGCGTCGCCCTTCAACCTCTTCAACGCGCGGAGATCATAATCGCCGGGTTTCAGCCCATCCGCATCCGCACTCTCCATAAGGGCGATCAGCGCGTCGCCTTGCGGCCCGATCTTGCCCTTTTCGATCCAGAGCGGCCAATAGCCGCGCGGGCCGTAGAAATCCCTGAGCTTCCCGCCGACCGACGAACGGATTTCAGCGGCCACGCTGGTCCGTGCGGCTTCCGACGTCGCGCTGGATTGTGCGATGACCTGTCCGGGCCAGGGGGCAAGCAACAGCGCCGAAGCCCATATCATCCGATGGAAAGGGGCGCGGCGATGATGCCGCGCCCGAACAGATGCCTTTGTCAGCCGCGTTCTCCACGACGCGAGGGCGGCGGAGGCGGCGGGGGCGGCGGACAGGGCGGACCCTGGATCTCATGATACATGCCGTCGGGCGAATAATAGCCATCGACAATGCCGTCGCCGTTGCGGTCCGCCGCGACGGTGCCGCTGATCGCCCCAGGACCGACCGGCGGCGCAGGTGCGACAGGTTCATCCCTCGTCGACGCGCAGGCGCTCAAGGCAAGCGCCGTACCGCCGAGAAGTGCCAATAACCTGATTTTCATACCCTCTCCCTTGGCGCTACGAGGACCGTGCGCCGGCTAGATTTGGACACTGCGGAGTGCAGCGCAGGTGAAACGAGCGAAGGTGGAATTCGATTCCATTACCGGCCCGAAATGACGACGAACGGTGCTTAAGCAGCGCTTAACCGTGCCGAAGACCGATCAGCCGTCGACCCATTCCGCCGAAGCGATGCCCTGCGCATAGAGGAGCACGGACAGGTCGCCATGCACGATCTCCGCGCCAGCCGCCTCCCTTGTCTTGGGCTTGGCATGATAGGCGACGCCCAGCGCGGCTCCCTGGATCATGGGAATGTCGTTGGCGCCATCGCCCACGGCCAGCGTCAGGGCCCGATCGATCCCTCCCTCGATCGCCGCTTCCAGTTCGGCGCGTTTGCGCGCCGCGTCCACGATCGGCATCGTCACCGTACCCAGCAACGCTCCGTCCGCAATCTCCAGCACATTGGCAACGGCAGCGTCGAAGCCGATTTCTTCGGCGACCGGCCCGGTGAAGCGGGTGAAACCACCTGATACGAGCAGGGTCCTGGCTCCCCGCGCCTTCATCGTGCGCACAAGGGCCTTCGCTCCGCCCATGATCTTCACCCGCTCGGTCCGGCACTGGTCGATGGCTCCGTCCGCCAGTCCCTTGAGCAATGCCACGCGCTCATGCAGCGCGCCCGCAAAATCCAGTTCGCCGCGCATCGCCCGCTCCGTGATTTCCGCGATCTGCGGTTTGATCCCGGCATAGTCGGCCAGTTCATCGATGCACTCGACCGTGATCATGGTGGAATCCATGTCCGCGATCAGCAGTTTCTTCTCGCGCCCCTCGGCCAGTTGGACGATCACGTCGACTTTTTCGCCCACACCTGTCAGGGCGGCCCGCGCCGCGACCGGGTCCTGCCCGAAGAAAATGTCGGCCGCCTTGTCCTCGTCCAGCCACTGGCTGTCGACGGGCGCGCACCCCGCCGTTGCCAGCCGTCCGACGGCCTCGGCAATATTGTCCTGACTCAAGGCCGCACTTGCCACTAAGGTCGCGACGAACATGGATACTCCTGATACTTCGAAGGGCGAATCCCGCCCACGCGTCGCGCTTATTGCCGGGCCTACCGCCAGCGGCAAGAGCGCGCTTGCGGTTCGGCTCGCCCGCGCAGCGAATGGCGTCGTCATCAATGCCGACGCCAGCCAGGTCTATGCCGACCTCCAGGTCCTTTCCGCCCGCCCCTCGCCGGCGGAAATGGCCCGGGCCCCGCACCGCCTCTTCGGCCATATCGACGGCGCGCAAGCCTGCACGGCCGCGCGCTGGGCCGCCGAGGCGCGTCTGGAGGTGGACAGGGCACTTGATGAAGGGCGCCTTCCCATCCTCGTCGGCGGCACGGGCCTCTACCTCAGGACGCTGCTCGACGGCATTGCTCCGGTTCCCGACATCGATGCCGATATCCGCGCATCCATTCGCGCCATGCCGGTGGCGGAGGCGCACACGGCCCTCGCCGCCGAAGACCCGGAAGCCGCTGCCCGCCTTGCCCCGGCCGATACCACCCGCGTCGCCCGTGCGCTGGAGGTGATCCGCTCGACCGGCAAGCCCCTGCGGGCGTGGCAGCAATATAAGAGCGGCGGCATAGGCGACCGCATAACGCTGTCGCCCCTTATCCTCTTGCCTCCCCGCGACTGGCTCATCGCGCGATGCGACCAGCGTTTCGAACAGATGATCGATGGCGGCGCCGTAGCGGAGGTGGAGGCATTGCTCGCGCGGCAACTCGCGGCCGACCTGCCCGTCATGCGCGCGATCGGCGTTCCGGACATCGCGGACTGGCTGCGGGGCGCGATCGATCGCGAAACCATGCTGGAAAGGGGACGGATCGCCACGCGCCAATATGCCAAGCGCCAATATACCTGGTTTTCCCGCCAACCCCCGGCGGCGTGGCCCCGCGAAACACGATCAATAGATGATAAAATTGTGGATGAACTAGTAATAAAATTACAACAATAACTATTGACTTGCCATTTTATGTCCAATAGACGCAGCCGCCTTGCCATCGTGCCTGATCTGGCGCAGATGGCCCACCTGCATCAAGCGGAAGGATCTTATCGTGGCCGAAAAGAGCGGCGCGGACATATTGGTTGAGTGCCTGATCGACCTGGGGGTCGAGGTCGTGTTCGGCTATCCGGGCGGCGCGGTGCTGCCCATTTATGACGCACTCTTCAATCATCCGAAGATCCGCCACGTGCTCGTTCGCCACGAACAGGGCGCGACCCATATGGCGGAGGGTTATGCGCGTTCGACCGGCAAGCCCGGCGTCGTGCTCGTCACCTCCGGCCCCGGCGCGACCAATGCCGTCACCGGCATCACCGACGCGCTGATGGATTCGATCCCGATGGTCGTCATCACCGGCCAGGTTCCGACGCAACTGATCGGCACCGACGCTTTCCAGGAAGCGGACACGGTCGGCATCACGCGCCACTGCACTAAGCATAATTATCTGGTGAAGTCGCCGAACAAGCTGGCCAGCGTCATCCACGAAGCCTTCCATATCGCCACCACCGGCCGCCCCGGCCCGGTCGTCATCGACATTCCCAAGAACGTCCAGATCGCGACGGCGCCTTATGAAAAGCCCGAGACGTTCGAGCATGCCAGCTACCGCCCGCAGACCAAGGCGGACCCGGCCGCGATCGCCAGCGCGGTCGAGATGCTGGCGGCTGCCCGGCGCCCGATCTTCTACACGGGCGGCGGCGTCATCAATTCCGGTCCGGAAGCGTCCACGCTGCTGCGGGAGATCGCGGCGCTGACCGGCGCGCCCGTCACATCGACGCTGATGGGCCTGGGCGCCTATCCCGCTTCCGCGCCGCAATGGGTCGGGATGCTGGGCATGCACGGCACCTATGAAGCCAATTGGGCGATGAACAAGGCGGACCTGATCGTCTGCGTCGGCGCCCGCTTCGACGACCGCGTGACCGGCCGTCTGGATGCCTTCGCGCCCAACGCGAAGAAGATCCACATCGACATCGACCGCAGCTCGATCAACAAGACGGTCGAGGTCGACCTGCCCGTCATCGCCGATGTCGCCAGCGCGCTGACCGACATGATCGCGCTGTGGAAGGATCGTGGCCACAAGGCGGCGGACCTTTCCGAATGGTGGGCCCGGATCGACGGCTGGCGGGCACGCAACTGCCTCGCCTATCCCGACAGCCACGAAGAGATCATGCCGCAGGAGGCGATCGCGCAGCTCTACAAGGCCTCACGGTCGGCAAAGGACGTCATCATCACCACCGAAGTCGGCCAGCACCAGATGTGGGCGGCCCAGCATTTCGGTTTCGACGAACCCAATAAATGGCTGACATCGGGCGGCCTCGGCACCATGGGCTATGGCTTCCCGGCGGCCATCGGCGCGCAGGTCGGCAATCCCGACAGCCTGGTGGTCTGCGTCGCTGGCGACGCCTCGATCCAGATGAACATCCAGGAAATGGGCACGGCCACGCAATATCGCCTGCCGGTCAAGATCTTCATCCTGAACAATGAATATATGGGGATGGTCCGCCAGTGGCAGGAACTGACCTATGAAAGCCGCTATTCCAACAGCTATTCGGACAGCCTGCCCGACTTCGTGAAGCTGGCGGAAGCTTATGGCTGGACCGGCATCCGCATCGAAGGGCCGCAGGAACTGGAAGCGGGCATCCGTCAGATGATCGACACGCCCGGCCCGGTGATCGTGGACTGCCGCGTGGCGAAGCTTTCCAACTGCTTCCCGATGATCCCGTCGGGCGCGGCGCATACCGAAATGCTGCTCGACCCCAGCCAGGTCGAAGGCATCATGTCGGATGAGGCGAAGGCACTGGTGTGAGGATGGGGATGTGACGCAACATCTCAAGCTCCGCATCCATGTGAGCGAACCGTTCGATTTCGAACGGATTGCCGGCACGTCGGAGCTGACGGGCTGGACGGTGGACCATGGCGATCCCGAAAATGAGGATTGGGAAGTTCATCTGGATACGGGCTTCGACTTTCACGAACGCCATATCGGCCGCCTGCTGGTCAGCCCGCGCTATGTCGGCGAGCATCTGGAACGGATGTTCGACGCGATTGCGGGCTTTCCGGTGCGTCTCGCCCACAGGGACGACGGCAGTTGGCACTACGCCTTCACGGGCATGATTTCGCAGCGCCATGAAGGCGGAGAATCGCGCGAAGAAGCGGATAACGGAACGATCTGATGCATATTCAGGAAGAGTATAGCGAGCGGCATGTCCTGTCGCTGACGGTTTCGAACGAAGCCGGCATATTGGCGCGCATCGCGGGCCTGTTCACCGCGCGCGGCTATAATATCGACAGCCTGACCGTGGCCGACATCACCCCGGACCATGCGATCAGCCGCATCACCATCGTCACCAGCGGGCCGCCCAAGGTGATCGACCAGATCATCGCCCAGCTCGACCGGCTGGTGCCGGTGCACAAGGTCACCGACCTCACCGACAACGGCCCCTTCGTCGAGCGCGAACTGGCTCTGGTCAAGGTGGCTGGCGTGGGCGAGGACCGGATAGAGGCGCTGCGCCTGGCCGACGTCTTCCGCGCCAAGGTGGTCGATACCACGATCGAGAGCTTCATCTTCGAGATCACCGGCACCACCGACAAGATCGACAATTTCGTCGCCCTGATGCGGCAGATCGGCCTAGTCGAAGTCGGCCGCACCGGCGTCGTCGGCCTGATCCGCGGCAAGGAGCCGAACTGAAGCATCGTGCAGAAAAGTGGGCACCGGTTTTCTGCGCCAACGATGCGACAACACATAGCTGGAGCGCGGTGCGCTCCAGGGAAATAACCCCTCTCCCACCGGGAGAGGGAGGGGCCTACCGCGCAGCGGTGGGAGGGTGAGGGCGAAAACCCCTCCCCCGCGCGCAGGTGGTTCCCCCTCACCGCAAATCCAGGCTCCGCAAGGCGCCGACCGAACTGAAAGAAGGAACGTCAAATGAAGGTGTATTACGACCGCGACGCCGACATCGGCCTGATCAAGGGCAAGAAGGTCGCCATCCTCGGCTACGGCTCGCAGGGCCACGCCCATGCCCAGAACCTGCGTGACTCGGGCGTCACCGAAGTCGCCATCGCCCTGCGCCCCGGTTCGCCCAGCGCCAAGAAGGCCGAAGGCGCCGGTTTCAAGGTTCTGTCGAACGCCGACGCCGCCGCATGGGCCGACGTGCTGATGATCCTGGCACCCGACGAGCATCAGGCCGCCATCTATGCCACCGACATCCATGCCAATCTGCGCCCCGGCGCCGCGCTCGCCTTCGCGCACGGCCTCAACGTGCATTTCGGCCTGATCGAGCCGCGCGCCGACGTCGACGTGATCATGATCGCGCCCAAGGGTCCGGGCCATACCGTCCGCAGCGAATATCAGCGCGGCGGCGGCGTGCCCTGCCTGATCGCCGTCCATCAGGACGCGACCGGCAATGCGCATGACATCGCCCTCTCCTACGCTTCGGGCGTCGGCGGCGGCCGCAGCGGCATCATCGAAACCAACTTCCGCGAGGAATGCGAAACCGACCTGTTCGGCGAGCAGGCGGTTCTGTGCGGCGGCGCCACCGCGCTGGTCCAGGCCGGTTTCGAAACGCTGGTGGAAGCCGGCTATGCGCCGGAAATGGCCTATTTCGAATGCCTCCACGAGTTGAAGCTGATCGTCGACCTGATGTATGAAGGCGGCATCGCCAACATGCGCTATTCGATCTCCAACACCGCCGAATATGGCGACATCAAGACCGGCCCGCGCATCATCACCGAAGAAACCAAGAAGGAAATGAAGCGCGTCCTGGCCGACATCCAGTCGGGCCGCTTCGTCAAGGACTTCGTGCTCGACAACCGCGCCGGCCAGCCGGAACTCAAGGCCAGCCGCATCGCCGCCCAGCGCCACCCGATCGAGGAAACCGGCGCCAAGCTGCGCGCCATGATGCCCTGGATCGGCGCGAACAAGCTGGTCGACAAGGACAAGAACTGACGGCCACGCATTGGCCGTCACCCCGGCGAAGGCCGGGGTCCAGGGCGGCTTGATGCAAACGCCTAAGAGGTCTCAACCGGTAACCCTTTGTTTCCGGTTACGGCTCTGGAACAATCAGGGGACGTTGCCTATTCTGGCAGCGTCCCCTGAACGTTTCCGGAGAATATCCTTCATGCGCAAATATCTGATCCCCGCCGCTGCGCTCATCGCCCTTGCCGGCGGCAGCGTCGTCGTCGCCCAGCAAATGCCCGCGGCGCCCGGCGCAAGGGACGCCGCGCGCGTCACGGGGGGCAGCTACACGATCGACCCCGGCCATACCCAGATCGTCTTCGCCTATGACCATATGGGCTTTTCCAACAATCTGGGCGTCATTTCCGAATCGACCGGCACGCTGACGCTCGATCCGAAGAATCCGTCCGCCGCCAAGGTTTCGGTGGAGGTTCCCGTCACCAACCTCAAGACCGGCATCGCCAAGCTGGATGAGCATCTGATGAAGCCAGAATTCTTCGATTCCGCCAAATTCCCCAAGGCGACCTTCGTCTCGACCGGCGTGAAGGTACAAGGCACCGAAGCGGAAATCAGCGGCAACCTGACGATCAAGGGCGTGACCAAGCCGGTGACGCTCGACACCGAATTCTATGGCGCGGGCAAGGCTCCGGCGATGATGGGCGGCAAGGAGAATGTCGGCTTCGTCGCCACCACCACGATCAAGCGCAGCGATTTCGGCATGGGCTATGGCGTGCCCATGGTCGGCGACAATGTGGAATTGAAGATCATCGTCGCTTTCCAGAAATAAGCGCCTCAATACCCCTCTCCCCTTGTGGGAGAGGGCTGCGCAGACTTGGCAGCTTGCTGCCTAGTCGTAGCTGGGTGAGGGGGTTGCGGTCCAAAGGACCGCGCGGGCCGCAGGCCCGCTCCCCCTCATCCACAAAGAACACCAACCTTGCGCTTTCCCCCAACTCCGGGTAAAGCCGCCCCATCATGCAGCGCGCGCTTCTTCCCCTGCTACGACTTACACGCCCTTAGGCGTGGTATTTGTGCTGCTCTTCGCTTGAATGACGCGGCCATACGCCTAAGGGCATAATCAAGCAGATAGTCGTACCACCGGGCAGGCCCCAACGCGCCGCCCGTATGCAGAGAAGTAGCTTTCCCATGATGCTGAACGATCCCTCGCTGAAATACCGGCCCTTCCCGCAGGTCGACCTGCCCAATCGCCAGTGGCCCTCGAACGTCATCACCGCGCCGCCGCGCTGGCTGTCGACCGACATGCGCGACGGCAACCAGTCGCTGATCGACCCGATGAACGCGGAGAAGAAGCGCCGTTTCTTCGACCTGCTGGTGAAGGTCGGCGTCAAGGAGATCGAGGTCGGCTTCCCCAGCGCGGGCGCCACCGAGTTCGACTTCATTTCCGGTCTGGTGCGTGAAGGCGCGATCCCCGACGACGTGTTCCCGCAGGTGCTGACGCAAGCCCGCGAAGACCTGATCGCCACCACCTTCGAATCCCTGCGCGGCGCGAAGAAGGCCATCGTCCACGTCTATAACGCCGTCTCCCCGGCATGGCGCAACATCGTGTTCCAGATGGACCGGCCGCAGATCAAGGAAATCGCGATCAACGCCGCCAAGCTGCTGCGCGACAATGCCGCGAAGCAGCCGGACACCGACTGGCATTTCGAATATTCGCCGGAAACCTTCTCCACCGCCGAGCTGGATTTCAGCCTGGAATGCTGCGAGGCGGTGATGGACATCCTGCGCCCGACGCCGGATCGCCCTCTGATCCTGAACCTGCCCGCCACGGTCGAGGCGGCTACCCCCAATATCTATGCCGACCAGATCGAATGGATCTGCCGCAACATTTCCAGGCGCGACAGCGTGGTGATCTCGCTGCACACCCATAATGACCGGGGCACTGGCGTCGCGGCGGCGGAACTGGGCATGATGGCGGGCGCGGATCGCGTCGAGGGCTGCCTGTTCGGCAATGGCGAACGCACCGGCAATTGCGACCTGGTGACGGTGGCGCTCAACATGTACACCCAGGGCATCAATCCCGGCCTGGATTTCAGCGACATCGACGAAGTCATCCAGACCGTCGAATATTGCAACCAGTTGCCGGTCCATCCCCGCCATCCCTATGCGGGCGAACTGGTGTTCACGGCCTTTTCCGGCAGCCATCAGGACGCGATCAAGAAGGGCTTCGCGAGCCAGGAGGCGCGCAACGACCAGATCTGGGACGTGCCCTATCTGCCGATCGACCCCAAAGATCTGGGCCGCGACTATGAAGCGGTGATCCGCGTCAATTCGCAGTCCGGCAAGGGCGGCGTCGCCTGGGTGCTGCAACAGGACAAGGGGCTGAAACTGCCCAAGCGGATGCAGGCCGACTTCTCCAAGGTCGTGCAGGCGCTGGCCGACCAGAGCAGCCGCGAGTTGAACGCCGCCGACATCTGGGGCGCGTTCGAAACCCATTACCGTCTGGCGGGCGAACAGCCCTACAGCCTGATCGACTATCATGAGAGCGGCGCCGCGGGCGACCGCATCTTCACCGGCAAGATCGCGCACAAGGGCGGCGAACGGAGCATTTCCGGCCGGGGCAACGGCCTGATCTCTTCCGTGCTGGCCGCTCTGCGCGATGAGCTGGGCGTCGATCTGGAGGTCGCCGACTATAGCGAACATGCCATCGGCGCGGGCACGGACGTCGCGGCGGCCGCCTATGTCGAATGCCGCACGCCCGACGGCCGCACCATCTTCGGCATCGGCACCGACACCGACATCGCGACCGCTTCGGTCCAGGCCGTGCTGTCGGCCGCGAACAGCGTGGCGGCAGAGCGCGGGTAACTCAATACCGTTTCGTTTCCGAAACAAATGCCATGGCGAACCCCTTTCATTTCGCCATGGCATTCATGGACTTTTCACCCCGCCAGCGCCTTCACAATGCTTTCCCACTGGCCCAGCGCCGCCGGGATACCGGCCACCGGAACCCTCTCGTCCAGCCCATGGGCAAAACCGTCCTCGCCCCGCTGGAACAGGCCGGACACCCCATAGCAGGGGACGCCCAGCGCCCGGAAATGAAGGCTGTCCGTCGCCCCCGCCGACATGGTGGGAATGACCGGAATGCCCGGATGCCGGGCCGAGATCGCCGCCGTCACCGCCCTCATCACATCCGCCCGCAACGGTGAGGCATCGCTGCCCGCGGGATCGTCCAGCACCGTCATCGCCGCGCTCGAATCCGCCACCACCCGCTCCAGCTCGGCCTTGACCGTCTCGATCGCGACACCGGGGAAGATACGGCAATTCACACTGACCCTCGCACTTTGCGGCAGGGCGTTCAGTGCATGTCCCGCCTGCGCCATGGTGGCGACGCAGGTGGTCCGTACCTGCCCGATGAATTCGGGATATTCGGACAGAAGATCGGCAGACCTTGCGTCGCCGTTTTTCGCATAGCTCCGCATGGCGACGCCGACCTCTCCGCCGATCCGGTCGGCAGACAGGAGCAAGGACGCCTTGGTCAGTTCATTGCGCATCGGCGCGAAGCGATAGGCCGCGATCCGGTCGATCGCCCGCGCCATGCGATAGATGGGATTGCCCGGCGTCGGCGCGCTGCTATGGCCGCCCGGATCGGTAAAGCCGATCTCGAAATCGGCATAGGTCTTCTCCCCCGCCTGCAACTGATACAGCACCGGCCGCCCCTCTTCGTTGAGCAGACCGCCGCCGCCATCGCCGTTCAGCAGCAATTCGGCATCCTTGTATTTCGCCGCCAGTATCCGGCTCGTCACCATATGGGTTTCCTCGTCCCCCGACAGCAGCAGGGTAACGGTACGGCGCGGTTGCCAGCCCGCGCGCTTCAACCCGGCCATGGTCGCCACCATCATGGCGACATCATATTTATTGTCTTCCGCTCCCCGGCCGAAAATATAGCCTTTCTCCTCGACCGGCGCGAAAGGATCGCGCTTCCAGTCCGCCGCATTCGCCGCCACCACATCCATATGGCCGATCATCAACAGCGGCTTGAGCCGGGGATCGCTGCCCTGGATCGTCGCGGCCAGCATAGCCGTTTCACCCATGGGCGTGATCTCGATCTCCGCGTCGGCAAATCCGGCCTCCTTCAATATCGAGGCGTAATAGGCGGCCAGCGCGGGAACCTGTCCCTCCCCCTCCACGGTGCGGAAAGCGATGGATTTCATCAACACCGCCTTTGCCAATAGCGGATCGCCCGCTGCCTGCGCGGCCTGGGGTAACAGCAGCGCCGCCAGAACCACCCATCTTCTCAACAAATCGCATCTCCATGCTGGATTTCGCCATTCCGTGTGGCATAGCAGATCGCGGCGGCCAATCCGTTTGGACGTCAGTACTGCGGAAAGAGGGCGTCCTTATCCGCGTTCATCCCCATAAAGAATTGCTTGTGCGCATTTGGCGAGGTCGCTCCCCATATCGCGCGCCGGTTGTCGCGAGGAAATGGAACCATGGCCCTCAACTATCGCAGTTTCGGATTTCAGGTCCTGGCCGGCATGGCGCTCGGTTTGGCGCTCGGCCTTGTCGCGCGGTCGCTGGGAACCGGGCCGAATGGCGAACTCAACGGTTTGGCGACCGCGCTCAAGACGACGGGATCGATCTTCGTCTCGCTGCTGAAGGCGGTCGTCCCGCCGCTGGTCTTCGCGGCGATGGTCGCCTCGATCGCCAATCTGCGCGCGCTCGACAACGCGGCGCGGCTGGCGGGGCAGACGCTGCTCTGGTTCGCCTTCACCGCGCTCATCGCCGTGATCATCGGCTTGGCCATCGGCCTGATCATCCAGCCGGGCGCCGGCTTGCATGGCCAGGCGCTGCCGGTCGGCAAGCCGGATTCCATGGGCGGCTGGCTCGATTTCCTCAAAGGCCTCGTCCCCGGCAACAGCTTCGCCCTGTCGGCCAGCACCAAGGTCGCGGAAACCGGCGCCACCACGACCCTTTCCTTCAACATCCTCCAGCTTCTGGTGATCTCGATCGCCGTGGGCCTCGCGACGCTCAAGGTCGGGGACAAGGCCGAACCGTTCCTGGCCTTCGTGCGTTCGCTGCTGGCGGTGGTGCGCGCGATCCTGGGGTGGATCATCCGCCTCACTCCCATCGGATCGGCCGCGCTGATCGGCAGCGCGATCGCCACCTATGGCTGGAGCGCGCTCGCCCAGCTCGGCACTTTCGCAGGCGCGGTCTATCTCGGTCTCGCGCTGGTGTTGCTGGTCGTCTATCCCCTGCTGCTGATCGCCAATGGCCTGAAACCCCTGCCCTTCTTCGCCAAGGCATAGCCGGCGATCCAACTGGGCTTCGTATCGCGATCCTCGGTCGGCACCATGCCCGTCACCGAAACCGTGACGGAACGGCTGGGTGTCGAAAAGGGCTATGCCGCCTTTGCCATTCCCCTTGCCGCGACCACCAAGATGGACGGTTGCGCATCCATCTATCCCGCGCTGGCCGCCATCTTCATCGCCAATTTCTATAACATTCCCCTGCATGCGGCGGATTATGGCCTGATCGTCTTCGTGTCGGTCGTGGGATCGGCGGCGACCGCCGGGCTGACCGGTGCGATCGTCATGCTGACGCTCACTCTTTCCACCCTGGGCCTGCCGCTGGAGGGCGCGGGCCTGCTGCTCGCCATCGACCCGATCCTCGACATGGGGCGAACCGCCGTCAATGTCGCGGGGCAAGTACTGGTCGCTACCGTCGTCGCCAAGCGCGAAGGGATATTGGACGAACCCGCCTTTTACGGCGAGGCGGAGTTGGTAGCGGCCTGAACAGCGGTTGACCTGCGACGCGGAGGGGACCATGGGTCCCCCCATGCATCAGGTTCACATCATTGGAGGCGGTCTCGCCGGGTCCGAAGCGGCATGGCAGTTGGCGCAAGCCGGGATGAAGGTCCGCCTGTCGGAAATGCGCGGGAGCGGCGACATGACGCCCGCGCACCAGACCGAAGGGCTCGCCGAACTGGTCTGCTCCAACAGCTTCCGCTCCGACGACGCGGACAAGAATGCGGTCGGCCTGCTGCATCAGGAAATGCGGCGGCTGGGATCGCTCATCATGGCACAGGCGGAACCGGCCAAGGTGCCTGCCGGATCGGCCCTGGCAGTGGATCGCCATATCTTTTCCGATGGCGTCACCCGTACACTCTCCGAACATCCCAATGTGGAAATCGTACGGGAACGGGTCGACACCCTTCCGACCGAAGGCATGACGATCGTTGCGACCGGCCCGCTGACGGCTCCGTCGCTGGCGGCCAGCATCGGCCAGGCCGCGGGGATCGATCATCTCGCCTTTTTCGATGCCATCGCCCCGGTCGTGCATTTCGACAGCATCGACATGGACAAATGCTGGATGGCCAATCGCTGGGACAAGATCGGCCCCGGTGGCGGCGAAGGCAAGGATTACATCAACTGTCCCATGAACAAGGAGCAGTATCAGGCCTTCGTCCAGGGACTGATCGATGGTGAAAAGACCGAGTTCAAGGAATGGGAAAAGGACACGCCCTATTTCGAAGGGTGCATGCCGATCGAGGTGATGGCCTCGCGCGGTCCCGAAACGCTGCGCCATGGGCCGATGAAACCGATGGGCCTGGATGACCCGCGCACCGGGCGCTGGCCCTATGCCGTCGTGCAACTGCGTCAGGACAATGCGTCGGGCACATTATGGAACATGGTGGGTTTCCAGACCAAGCTGAAGCACGGTGCGCAGACCGAACTGTTCCGCACCATTCCGGGATTGGAGAAGGCGGAATTCGCGCGGCTGGGCGGGCTGCATCGCAATACCTTCATCCAGAGCCCCAAGCTGCTGGACGCCACATTACGCCTCAGGAGCGCGCCGCATATCCGCTTTGCCGGGCAGGTGACCGGTTGTGAAGGCTATGTCGAAAGCGCCGCGATCGGCCTGCTTGCCGGACGCTTTGCGGCGGCGGAGATATTGGGCAGGCCGCTGGCCGCCTTGCCGCCTGAAACGGCACTGGGGGCATTATTGGGCCACGTCGTCGGCAATGTCGAAACGGCGGATTATCAGCCGATGAACGTCAATTTCGGCCTGTTCCCGCCGCTGAGCGACGTCAAGAAAAAGCAGCGCAAGGAAGCCATGACCGCCCGCGCCCGCGCCGCCCTGGGGCAATGGCTGGGCGAGTTTCAGCCCGCCTGACGTTTCAGCATTTGCATTTCGGCGCCGCTTTCCGCTGCGGCGCGGTGGCGGCGAATTCGGCGGGCGTCAGCTTGCCATCGCCATTGGCGTCAGCGCTGGCGAAGCGATCCGAAGTCGTCACGGCCCACTCCTCGAAAGAGAGGAGATTGTCGTTGTTGCTGTCGAGTGCCTTGAACGCCTTTACCCGGCTGCCCATCATCTCGATCCGCGTGATGACGCCGTCCCGGTTGCGATCATACCGGCCGAAGCGCTTCTGCTCCCGGCTTTGCGGGGATGCTTCTCCGGGCATGGGCGGCGCATCCCCGACGGCATCGGGATCGCCTTCTGGCAATGCGTCAACGACGGGCGGAGGTGGAGAGCCGATCAGCGGTTGGGGGACAGCTTCGTTGCTCGCCCGCCCCTGCCACCAAAACAGCCCGCCAGCCGCCAACAGCAGCGCGGCCATCGCGCCCGCCAAAATTCGCCCCACCTCAAATCCCCCTATCGTCCCATCAGCGCGACACGCATCAATCTCAGATACAGCGCAGGGGTCAATCCCGTCGGTGCGCAACGCCCCTTCGCGATATCTTCGCGCGCGAGGTGGTAGGCAATGCGCAATGGGCGCCATTCGCTGCGCCAGACCGGCTCTTCACGCATGAGATAGGCCTGCGCCATCGCGATCGCCCTTTCGGCCATGTCCGGATCACCGCTATGCCCCGACAGATCCCACAGCGCCCAGGCCGCTCCTGCCTGAGTCAGCCAGGCGGGAATATCGCTCTCACCAGCCAGGGCCTGAAACAGACCACCGCCTCGCCCCTCCGCATAGGCATGGAGGTCGATCTCTCCGATCAGGGCCTCCCAGCCATCGAGCCATTGCGAAAGCCCATGCAGCGGTATTGCTCCCATTTGCCGCAGCGCATCGATCAAGGGTTCGCCTTGGCCCTTCGCGCCGCTTTGATCGGTCAATGCATCGTTCCACCAGGCAAGACGCATCTGACCGATCATCGGCTCGCTGGTGGTAGTTATCAAACGCGCGAACCGCGCATCGAGTGCCCAGACGAGCCGATGACGTGAAATATCGCGGCCCGCATAGGCGCTTAGCAATAGAGCAAATGGCGAAAGATCAGCGCTCATAATGAACCATCAGCATATATCAATAGAAATGGATTTTGCCGAAATTATCAGCTTTTTAACCCCAAGCGACATAGTGATCCGGTCAAATGCCCTTTGTTGGGCGGGGGCAGCCCTGCCCGAATTGGAGGTGCGGGGCAAGTTGAGGCGAAACGGATCATGGGCGATAGGATCAAGCGCACACTGTTTACACTGACGCGACTTTATCACAATCAGGCGGGAAATACGCTGGCGATGGTCGCAGCGGCGGTTCTTCCTCTTATGGGCCTCATTGGCGGCGGCGTCGATATGAGCCGCATCTATTTGACCAAGGCCAGGCTGCAACAAGCCTGCGATGCCGGGGCGCTGGCGGGGCGCAAGACCATGGGGGGCGGTGCATGGGCCGCCAACAACAATCAGGCCCTGAACGCCGCCACGGGAATGTTCGACGCCAATTTCCGGCCAGGTTCCTATGGCAGTGGAACCGTGATGCGGTCGTTCAACGAATCCGCCGGAAAGGTTACCGGCACGGCATCCGTCCCACTCCCCATGGCGATTATGCGCATTTTCGGTATTGCTTCCAAAACCATCGAAGTTGCATGCGACGCTGAAATGCGCCTTCCGAATACCGACGTGATGTTCGTACTCGACGTTACGGGATCCATGGGCAGCCCCATCCCAGGTGACACGGAAGACAAGATCGTCGGTCTGCAACGCGCAGTTCGTTGTTTTTACGAAATCGTCGCGCGCCTGGACACAATAGCGACTTGCGATGGCGGCGCCCCCTCTGGAGGAACGAGCACGGAAACGCAAATTCGTTTCGGCTTCGTGCCTTATGATACCAATGTAAATGTTGGTAAATTGCTTCCATCCAATTGGTTTGTTGATAACGCCACTTATCAATCCAGGGAAATAGTCGCAGTCTACGGCCGCCCGGTGAGCTTTGTTGATGGATCTAAGAAAGATTGGCCAGACATTAACTGGTCCAACAAAAGCGCGACGACCGCAAGCGAAGCGGAATGCCAAAACAGCTATACGATTCCTGCCGAAATCACGCAAGTTAAGTCCGGCGCGGCAATGAGCCTTGGTAAAAACGAGAGTAATGGAGGCATCCAGGGTCACGGTAACTGGGAAGCGACTCAAACCTGGCAGGACGTTCAGCGTGAATTTGTCAGTTGGAAAAGCGGTAACAACAATTGCAAATATAGGACAAAATCCAGAGATTTTACAAGAACTTATACCTTTCAGTGGGTGAATTATACCGATGGCGACGCCCAGATGTTTCGCGCGTGGTATTATCACCCCGTAACATTCGACATTCGCGCGCTGAAGAATGGGGACGGTTGGGCGGAACCCGCCTCCCTCACCACGGCGACCGGTAACAGCTTTGTGAACAAAACATTTACATGGGATGGCTGTATAGAAGAGAGGCAAACCGTTCGGGCAAGCTCTTATATGCCGATTCCATATGGGGCTCTGGATCTCGACGTGAACACGCCACCAGGCTTTTCAGATAGCAGCCGATGGGCTCCGGCACTTGGCCAGCTGATTTATCAAAGAAAAGCTGACTATAATAACAACAGCGTGCGTAGCACTAATGAGATCACAACCTTTACCAATTTTAGCACCGGCTCTTATGCCTGTACAACGCCAGCTTCGCGGCTGAAGAGTTGGCCGGATGCATCCGCTTTCGATAGCTATGTCGACTCCCTTACGCCTGGATCGAACACCTATCATGACATCGGTATGCTTTGGGGTGCGAGATTAATGTCACCGACCGGTTTATTTGCCGCGGACAATGCGACCACGGCGCGCGGCGGGGAAATCCAACGGCATATGATCTTCATGACCGATGGTGAAGCCTGCACCAGTGTTGGTAACTACCAAGCCTATGGAATAGCTTGGTACGATCGTCGACAGACGGATCCCAATACCGAACCGACAGATGGATGCTCAACAACCGGAACTCTGACCCAACAGGTCAATGCCCGTACACAGGCAATTTGCGCCGCGGTAAAAAATATGCCCAACACCACATTATGGGTAGTTTGGTTTGGGACAGCCAATACTACTATTGAAAATATGTTGAAGACTTGCGCCAGCACCGACCGCTTCTTCTCGGCCCGCAGTTCTTCGGCTCTGCAAACTACTTTCCGCAATATTGCAAATCAAATCTCCCAGCTAAGGCTGACAAGTTGATGACCCGGCCTTCGCTCACTCACTCCCTGCGTCGCTTCGGCGATCAAGACGGCACCGCCATCACGGAATTCGGGTTGATTGCACCCATATTCCTGCTGCTGATGCTGGGCGCGCTCGATCTAGCCCATACCCTCTATATGCAGGGTGTGCTCCAGGGTGTCGTCCAGAAAGCCGCGCGGGATTCCACATTGGAAAGCGGACAGGAAGAAGGCACGCAAGTGGCCATCAACCAGAAGATCGAAACCCAGGTGAAGCGTTTGGCGGCAAACGCCGACGTTACCATCAGTCGACGCAATTTCTATTCCTATACGAAAGCCGCTCAGGCTGTAGCCGAACCCTATAACGACAATAACGGGAACGGCATCTGCGATGGTGGAGAACCGTTTCAGGACAATAACGCCAATGGCGTACGGGATGCGGATGGAGGCAGCGCAGGCCAGGGCGGCACCCAGGCAGCCGTAGTGCTGACTGTCGATGTACAATATCCGCGATTTTTTCCGCTCGACAAAATGATTGGTCTGTCCGGCAAGGTCCATCTCTCAGCAAAGACCGTTCTGACGAACCAGCCCTATGGTCAAAAGCCTGGAGAACCCGTCCCGGTCGTGAGGAATTGCCCATGAGATGGAAAGGCGATTTTTCCAAGCATGTTCCAGCTTGGGCATCAAGGCTCCGCCACACGGAAAAGGGCATTGCAGTGGTCGAATTCGCACTCTGCCTACCCTTCGTTCTGGTGGCCACGCTTACGGCCGCCGAACTCGCAAATTACACCGTCACCAAGATGCGTGTCAGCCAACTGGCCCTGCGCCTTGCCGATGATGGTTCACGCATTGGAACAGGCGATCTTCTGTCGACCAAGCAGATAACGGAAGCCCAGATAAACGACCTGATGACAGGAGCCGATCTTCAAGGTTCAGCTCTCGGCCTTTTCACCAACGGCAAAGTCATCCTGACAAGCCTTGAGCCGGTTGCAAATCCTAATACGACCGATCGCTATCGTATTCGTTGGCAAAGATGCCGGGGCAGTCTCAGTTATTCGTCGGGATTCGGCAAACAAGGCGACACCAATTTGACGGGGATAGCGATAAATGGCCAAACATTGAAGGCGCCGGAAGGCGGCGCCATCATCCTCGCAGAGGTGGCCTATCGATATCAGCCGCTTGTCGGATCACGCTGGATCAATTTGTCGAGCATGGTCGAAACCGCCGAGATGTATGTTCGTGACAATCGCGAATATGCTGGGCCAACCGGCGGCGTGGGCATTTACAATCCGGAAAATATCACAGCTTCCACTTGTAGCTGAGGGGGAGCAATAGACTTCTCACCCCTCCCCGTCATTATCAGCGATAGCAGACTTTTTTGACAGCGGCGACGACGCGTGATGGGTCGATGAGTGCGGCCTTTTCGAGGTTGGCGGCATAGGGGAGCGGCACGTCCTCGTTGGTGACGCGCAGCACCGGGGCGTCGAGGTCGTCGAAGCCCTGTTCCATCACCACCGCCGCAATCTCCGAGGCGATCGAGCAGACCGGCCAGCCCTCCTCCACCACCACCAGGCGGTTGGTCTTCTTCAGGCTCTGCAACACCGTCGCGGTATCCAACGGACGCAGCGTGCGCAGGTCGACCACCTCCGCATCGATGCCCTCGCCCGCCAGCGTCTCCGCCGCCTCCAGCGCCACGCCCACGCCGATCGAATAGCTCACCAGCGTCACGTCCCGGCCCTCGCGCATGATCCGCGCCTTGCCGATCGGCAACACATAATCGTCGACCTTGGGCACATCGAAGCTGCGGCCGTAGACCAGCTCATTCTCCAGGAACACCACCGGATCGTCCGAGCGGATCGCCGCCTTGAGCAGCCCCTTGGCATCGGCCGCATCATAGGGCGCGATCACGATCAGGCCGGGAACCGCCGCATACCAGGGGCCGTAATTCTGGCTGTGCTGCGCCGCGACCCGGCTCGCCGCGCCGTTGGGGCCACGGAACACGATCGGGCAGCGCATCTGGCCGCCCGACATGTAATTGGTCTTGGCCGCCGAGTTGATGATATGGTCGATCGCCTGCATCGCGAAGTTGAACGTCATGAACTCGACGATCGGCTTCAACCCGCCCATCGCCGCGCCCGCGCCGATCCCGGCAAAGCCATATTCGGTGATCGGCGTGTCGATCACCCGCTTGTCGCCAAATTCCTCCAGCAGGCCCTGCGTCACCTTGTAGGCGCCCTGATATTCGGCGACTTCCTCGCCCATCACGAAGACCCGCTCGTCGCGGCGCATTTCCTCCGCCATGGCGTCGCGCAGCGCTTCGCGAACCGTCGTCTTGAGATATTCGGTGCCCTCGGGCAGCGCCGGGTCCTTGACGGTCGCCTTCGCCTCAGGGACCAGCTTCGCCGTACCGCTCTGCGCCTTCTTCGGTTCGGGAGCCGCCTCAGCCTTGGGCGCTTCCGCCTTGGGAGCCGGAACAGGCGCTGCCGCGTCATCCGCCCCTTCGCCCGCCCCTTCGCCCGCCATCGTCGCAATGACGGTGCCCACCTTCACCCCCTCGGTGCCTTCGGGAACGACGATCCGGCCGATCTGGCCCTCATCCACCGCCTCGAACTCCATCGTCGCCTTGTCGGTCTCGATCTCCGCCAATATGTCGCCCGAGCGGACCTCGTCCCCTTCCTTCACCAGCCATTTCGCCAGCGTGCCTTCCTCCATCGTCGGCGACAGCGCCGGCATCTTGATCTCGATACCCATCAATATTGCTCCACCAGCACGTCGGTATACAGATCGTGCAGTTCCGGTTCGGGAGAGGTTTCGGCAAAGTCCGCCGCGTCGCTGACGATTTTGCGGATGTCCTGGTCGATTGTCTTGAGTTCGTCCTCGGATACGCCCGCTGCGGTGAGATATTTCTTCACCCCCTCGATCGGATCGGACTTCTCGCGCATCGACTGCACTTCCTCGCGCGAGCGATATTTGGCCGGGTCCGACATCGAGTGGCCGCGATAGCGATAGGTCTTCATCTCCAGCAGGATCGGGCCATTGCCCGCCTGCACCCATTTGAGCGCCTCTTCCGTCGCGCCGCGCACGGCGAGCACGTCCATGCCGTTCACCTGGATGCCCGGAATGCGGAAGCTCTCGCCCCGGCGATACAGTTGGTCCTCGGCCGAGGAGCGGTTGACGCTGGTGCCCATGGCATATTGGTTGTTCTCGATCACGAAGATGATCGGCAGCTTCCACAGCTCGGCCATGTTGAAGCTTTCATAGACCTGGCCCTGGTTCGCCGCGCCGTCGCCGAAATAGGCGACGCACACGCCGCCGTCTCCATTATATTTGTGCGCAAAGCCCAGACCCGCGCCCAGCGACACCTGCGCGCCGACGATGCCGTGGCCGCCGTAGAATTTATGCTCGACGCTGAACATGTGCATCGATCCGCCCTTGCCGCGCGAAATGCCCGCTTCCCGGCCGGTCAGTTCCGCCATGATGACATTGGGATCGATGCCATAGGCCAGCATGTGCCCATGGTCGCGATAGCCGGTGATCACGCTGTCCTTGCCGGGCTTCAGCGCCGACTGGATGCCCACCGCCACCGCTTCCTGCCCGATATACAGATGGCAAAAGCCCCCGATCAGACCCAGGCCGTAAAGCTGCCCCGCCTTCTCCTCGAAACGACGGATCAACACCATCTGACGGTAAAATTCCAGCAACTCCTCTCGCGTCGCTTCATAATCCTCAGGCAAGGAAGGCCGTAAACGGTTGTGATCCGCACCTGCTGGTTTGGCTGCCTTCGCGCGTGCAGGGCGCGGCGTCGTTGTTTTCGCCAAGGCTATTATCCTTTTGCGTGGGTGAGGATGGAAGGAAGGCGGGTATAGCGGCAGAAGGCCCCAAAATGCAACGCGGCATGGGGCATCAAAGCAAGGCAAGACGATCAATCAGCCGTGCCGAACGATCAATTTAGCGGGACGATGACTTCATCATGATGGACGACGCCCAGCTCCCGCCGGATCAGTTCGTCGGAGAGGTCGGGATCGACGCGCCGGGGATTGAGCAAATCCACCCGGTTCTTCAGTTCCTGCCGATGCACCTGGACCTGCTTCAGTTCGCCCTGCGCATTGTGCAGCTGTCGCTTATAATCGCCCCACGCCAGGATGCCGTTGGAACCCAACACCACATAGCCGGCGAAGAAAAGAAGAAGAAGCACCGCAATCGCCGGCCCGAAAGCCGAAAAGAGCAACATGCGGAGTTTCGCGATATGCGCCATGGACCAGTTGAATCACAGGGACGGACTGGCCGCAAGCGAAATTTTACTGTCGTTGCGGCCAGTGATCGAAAAAGGAATTAACGGAAGATTGAACGGCCCGCATAAACGGCAATGTCGCCCAATTCTTCTTCGATACGGATCAGCTGGTTATATTTGGCCAACCGGTCCGAGCGGGCCAGCGAACCCGTCTTGATCTGGCCGCAATTGGTTGCGACGGCGAGATCAGCGATGGTCGCATCCTCGGTCTCGCCCGAACGGTGCGACATGACCGCCGTATAGCGCGCGCGATGCGCCATGTCGACGGCCGCCAGCGTTTCGGTCAGCGAGCCGATCTGGTTGACCTTGACCAGCAGAGAATTGGCGAGCCCCTTGCCGATGCCCATTTCCAGGCGCTTGGGATTTGTGACGAACAGGTCGTCACCGACCAGCTGAACCTTGCCGCCGATCTTGTCGGTCAGCGCCTTCCAGCCTTCGAAATCATCTTCGCTCATGCCGTCCTCGATCGACTTGATCGGATAGTCCGCGCAAAGAGCTGCCAGATAATCGGCCATTTCGACCGGGCTGAGCGAAAGGCCTTCGCCCGAAATCTCGTACTTGTCGTTCTTGAAAAATTCCGTCGCCGCGCAGTCCAGCGCGAGCACGACGTCATCACCCGGCTTGTAACCGGCCTTCTCGACCGACAGCATGATGAAGTCGAGCGCATCACGGGTCGAGGCGATGTTGGGCGCGAAACCGCCTTCATCACCGACCGAAGTCGCCAGCCCCTTGTCGTGCAGGCCCTTCTTGAGCGTATGGAAGATTTCCGAACCGATCCGCACGGCGTCGGCAATGCTCTCTGCACCGACGGGCATGATCATGAATTCCTGGAAGTCGATCGGGTTGTCGGCATGCTCGCCGCCGTTGATGATGTTCATCATCGGCACCGGCAGCACATGGGCGTTGACGCCGCCGACATAGCGGTAGAGCGGCAGGCCGCGCGCGTCGGCCGCCGCCTTGGCGACGGCAAGGCTGACGCCCAAAATGGCGTTGGCACCGAGGTTCGACTTATTCTCCGTCCCGTCGAGCGCGATCATCGCGGCGTCGACCTCGGCCTGGTCCTCGGCATCGAGGCCGATGATCTGCTCGGCGATCTCGTCGTTGACGGCGGAGACGGCGGCGAGCACGCCCTTGCCCAGATATTTGCTCTTATCGCCGTCCCGCTTCTCCACCGCTTCATAAGCACCGGTCGATGCGCCAGAGGGTACAGCGGCACGGCCAAAGCTGCCATCCTCCAGCATCACATCGACTTCGACGGTCGGATTGCCGCGGCTGTCCAGGATCTGGCGGGCGTGAATATCGAGAATGGCGGTCATGGATCGCTCCTTGAAATGGCTCTGCGGACGGGCTCTGGGTCGCTTTTCGCGCCCCGCTTAGCCACGCCCTCTCCGCTTGGCAATGCGGGGGCTTGCAAGGACTCGAAAAATGCCGATGCTCAAAATAGTAACGGCAACGGAACTGTGGACGGTGGCGAAGCATTTGGAAAAATGCCGCCCGACCGTTTCACGGATTCCACCGTATCTTTCAAAGGGAGACTTAGGACGATGGCCGACACCCCGGAAACCCCGCCCGCCAAGCGCACCAGAAAAGCCGGCACTCCCCAGTCCGCCAAGACGCCGTCGCCCAGTGCCTCATCACCCAAGGCAAAGCCGGCCAAGGCGGTGAAGGCCGCGCCGGTCAAGACCGCCGCCACCCGCAAGGCCAAGGCCCCCAAGAAGCCAGGCAACGGCGCCGCCGCGCACGGCTGGACCGCACAGATCGCTCCCCTGAAGGTCCAGGCCGAAAAAGCGGCCAAATCCGCCGTGGACAAGCTGAATGCCGTCGATTGGAAAGCCCATGTCGATCCGCTGAAGGAACAGGCGAGCAAGACCGCCAAATCCGCCGCAGGCGTCGCCAAGGACAAGACCGGATCGGCAATGCAAAGCCTGGCCAAGCTGATTTCCGACACGGCCGGCACGGTCGATGCCAAGCTTGGGCCGCAATATGGCGATTATGCCCGACAGGCGGCCGAATCGGTGGCTGGCGCCGCCAAGACGCTCGACAGCAAGGATGTCGATCAACTCATGACCGAAGCCCGGGATTTCGTACGCAAGAGCCCGGCCGTTGCGATCGGGGCGGCAGCCGTGGTCGGCTTTGTGCTGATGCGCCTGGCCAAGGGATCCGACGACGCCTGAGCGCTTGATTGCAAATGATGAAATCAAAGCTCCTATTACCGGGGCGGAGGATATTTTGACGCAAGATCCCATGCGCTCCGAAGGGCAGGACGAGTCCGGCCGCAATGAATCCGTGCGAGATGAGTCCGTTCGTGATGTTTGGGCGCGCCTATATACCGATGGGCGCGCCTATGCCGAGGCGGAGGTCGAACGGCAGAAGCTGCGCGCGGGAATCATCGGCGCAGGAGTCCGCGAGGCGCTGATCCTTGCAGGGGTCAGCATCATATTGATCTTTGCCAGCCTTGTGGCCTCTATGGTCGGCGGGATTCTTTTTTTCGCACCGCTCGTGGGCATGGGTTGGGCCATCTGCATCGTCGTCGGCGGCGGGTTGCTGCTCGCCCTGATATTGCTGCTGTTCGCCAAGGGACGGATCGATCGGATGAAGAAGGCCGTCAAATCATGAGCCGGGAAGAAGCCTATCAAGCGGCGGCAAATAGGGCAGAGGAGCGCAAGGCGACCTTCCTCTCCACCATGCAGACCGCCAGGGAGCGGGTCGCCCCGGCGCGGCTGAAACAGGACGCCAAGGTCAAGGTCAGCCAAACCGTTCTGGACGGCGCCGCCTATGCCGCGGCGAAAGTACAGCAACGACCGGCCGCAACCGCGGCAGCGTTGGGCGCCTTCGCCCTTTATGTGATGCGGCGCCCCCTTGGGACATTTTTCCGACGGATATACGTTCGGATCAGCAACCACACAGACGAGACTTCGGAGACTGACCATGGCTGATATCCGCTCTCAAATCACGCGCGCCCGTGAAGCGGCGAACGACATGGCGGAAAGCGCGTCGGGCCTGTTACGCGATACGACGGATCGTGCCAGGGAAAGCGCGGGCGATCTGATCCAGGCCGGCCGGGAACGAGCCGGGGACGCACGCGACAAAGCTCTCGACAAGGCGACGTCCGCCTATGCCGATGCGCGCGACCGCACCCAGCGGGTGGCGGCGCGCGCCAATGAGATCGTGCAGGAGCATCCGGTCGCTGCGGTCGCAGGTGCCGTGGCGGCAGGGGCGATCATTGCATGGATGTTCCCCAAGAGCCGGAAGGCGATGCAAGCCCTGCCCGGCCTTGCATCCACCGCCAGCGCCAAGGTGATCGAGGCCGCGCTGGCCGCTCGCGCAGTTGCGGGGGAAAGCGCCGAAAGCCTGAAATCGAGCGCTGGCGAAGTGCTGCACGATGTCGGCGAAGGGGCCAAAGAAGCCGCTTCATCGGCCAAGAATGCAGCCGCTTCGGCCGATCTGGGGGGCAGGACCTCCCACCTAGCGGACGACGCCGTGGCTTTGGTAGCCAGCAAGATCGACGCGCTCAGCGCAGCTCTGAAGGCGCGGTTGCCCAAAACGTAATCGCTTCTTCATCAAAAGCATGCCGATATGCCCGCCGTCCCCCTTGGATGGGGACGAGCGGCCTGCTAATGTTCCCGTTCATCGAACAGGAGAACATAAGATACCATGAGCAAGCTGCACCTTGTTATGGGTGGTCGCGTCGCAAATCCCCAGACGCTGGAATTCGAGGATCTGAACTCGATCGATCTGGTCGGCGTCTTTCCCGATTATGCCTCGGCCGAGAATGCATGGCGAGGGGCGGCCCAGCGTACGGTCGATGACGCCGAAATGCGCTATGTGATCGTGCATCTGCACAAGCTGCTCGAACCGGAATTGCCCTCGGCCGAATAGGGCTTTTTCAGGACAGGGGCTGGGGCCGCTTGCGAAAGCGCCAGCGGAGCAACGGGCGCGTGAGCACCAGCCCCACCAGAAAGCCGCCAATATGCGCGGCAATCGCGATCTGGCCCAGGTCGCCAAATCCGCCAGCCGTGGCCAAACCGATCATCAACTGGATAGCGATCCAACTGGCCGCGAGCCACAGAGCCCGCACCAGGCTGGCCGAAAGCGGTCCGATGCGCCGGACATTCTGCTGGCTGTAAAGCAGCGCATAAGTCGCGATGATCGCGGAAATCGCCCCACTCGCTCCTACCATGGGATTGGTCGAATGGGGATCGATCGCCCATTGCAATGCCGTCGCGCCGTAGGCCCCGGCCACATACAGAATCAGCGTCGCGCCCTTGTCCAGCACATGTTCCACCTGCCGTCCGCAAAAAACGAACATGAACAGGTTGAAGGCGATGTGCAGCCAATTGGCGTGGACCAGCGTGCAACTGATCGGTGTCAGCCATACAGGCACCGCCGCCATGCCCGCGAGCAGCGCGCCATCCTCGACCCGCGCCGGGATGAAGCCGGCGATGATCGCGGCATTGTCGACCTGTCCGGTCAGATAGACCAGCAGGAAGGCGACGAAAGTGATCGCCGCAATCCAGTTGGTCATGTGCCCGACAGGCAGTTTCATGGATTTCAGATGAAGTCGATCTTGTCGATCAGGTAGAATTTGTCGCCCGAGGGGACGGACACTTCAACCTCTTCACCGATCTGGCGGCCGATCAGCGCACGGCCGAGCGGGCTGTTATAGCTGATCATGCCCGCCTTGGCATCCGCCTCGGCCTGACCCACGATCTGATATTTCACCGGCTTCTCGTCTTCGTCGAGCAAGGTGACAGTCGCGCCGAACACCACCTTGTCGCCGGACAGGGTGGTGGGATCGATGATCTGGGCGCGCGACAGCTTGTCTTCCAAGTCCGCAATGGTGGCTTCAACCTGGCCCTGGCGTTCCTTCGCCGCATGATATTCGGCATTTTCGGACAGATCGCCGTGCGCACGAGCTTCCTCGATGGCATCCACGATCAAGGGCCGTTCGGCCTTCAATTCGCGGAGCTGCGCATTGAGCTTGTCATAGCCCATCTGCAGCATCGGCATCTTCTCGACGGTCGCCATTCTTGCAAATCCTTCGTCAAAACTTCCCTTTGGCGGCCCCGACCTTGGGGCCACCCGCAGCGTGTTTCCTATGCAGGGGATCAGGCTTGCGACACGGGATAATAGGACTGGAGCGACCGCACTTCAAGGGCATGCCCCCGAAGAGCCTCGATCGCGTCGGCCGCAGCGACCGAAGCCGCCGCCGTGGTGAAGCTGGCGACCTTGGCGCGGAGCGCGCTGGTGCGGATTTCCTTGCTGTCCTTCAGCGACTGCCAGCCCTCCGTCGTGTTGAAGATCAGATCCACGTCGCCATCGATGATCTTGTCCACGATATGGGGGCGCCCCTCCGCCACCTTGTTCACCGGATGCACGGCGATGCCCTGCTCCTCCAGATAGCGGGCGGTGCCGCCCGTGGCGATGATGGTGAAGCCCAGATCCGCCATCTTGCGCACCGCGGGCAGGATGACCGGCTTGTCGCTGTCCTTGACCGAAACGAATACCGTCCCGCTCTTCGGCAGGACGGTGCCCCCGCCAAGCTGCGACTTGGCGAAGGCCGTTGCAAAATCGCTATCGATTCCCATGACTTCGCCGGTGCTCTTCATCTCCGGCGACAGGACCGGATCGACGCCGGGGAAGCGGGCGAAGGGGAAGACGGCTTCCTTGACTGCGATATGGCTGATCGCATTGCGGTCGATCTTCGGCAGGTTTTTCAGCTTCTCGCCCGCCATGACGCGCGACGCTATCTTGGCGATGGGGGTGCCGATCGCCTTGGCTACGAATGGCACGGTCCGGCTGGCGCGGGGATTGACCTCGATCAGATAGACTGTTTGTCCTTCTGGGCCATCCTTGACCGCGAACTGGATGTTCATGAGGCCGCGCACCGACAGGGCACGGGCGAGGACGTCGGCCTGACGCTCGATTTCCGCGATGATGTCGTCCGACAGGCTGTAAGGCGGCAGCGAACAGGCGCTATCGCCTGAATGGACCCCCGCCTCCTCGATATGCTGGAGCACGCCCGCAACCACCACATCGTCGCCGTCGCACAGCGCATCGACGTCCACCTCGACCGCATCGCGCAGATATTGGTCGATCAGCACCGGGGAGTCACCCGACACCTGAACGGCGGTGGCGATATATTCCTCCAGTTGCGCCTGACCGTCGACGATCTCCATGGCGCGGCCGCCAAGGACGTAGGACGGGCGCATCAGCACGGGGTAGCCGATGCGGTTGGCGACCGCGATCGCTTCCTCCCGGCTGCGGGCGATACCATTGGCGGGCTGCTTGAGCTTGAGCTTGTCGATCAGCGCCGCGAAACGCTCCCGGTCTTCGGCAAGGTCGATGGCGTCGGGCGAGGTGCCCAGGATCGGGATGCCCGCATCCTCCAGCGCCTGCGCCAGCTTCAGCGGCGTCTGGCCGCCAAACTGGACGATGACGCCCGCCAGCGTGCCGTTCGACATTTCGACGCTCAATATTTCCAGCACGTCTTCAGCGGTCAGCGGCTCGAAATAGAGGCGGTCGGACGTGTCATAGTCGGTCGACACGGTTTCCGGGTTGCAGTTGACCATGATGGTCTCATAGCCAGCCTCGCTGAGCGCAAAGCAGGCGTGGACGCAACAATAGTCGAACTCGATGCCCTGCCCGATGCGGTTCGGACCGCCACCCAGGATCACGACCTTTTTGCGGTCGCTGGGCTGCGCCTCATTCTCCGCCTCGCCAAAGATCGGCGCTTCGTAGGTCGAGTACATATAGGGCGTCCTGGCCTCGAATTCCGCGGCGCAGGTATCGATGCGCTTGAAGACCGGACGCACGCCCAGCTTGTGGCGCAGGGCGCGCACTTCGTCCTCGGTGACGCCGCCGGTCATCGCCTTGATCGCGTCGTGGATCAGGCCCGAACCGCGCGCGATGCCCCGCTCCATGCCGCGCAAATTGGCGGACTTGAGCGCGAGATAGGCAAGGCGCTTGTCGGCAAAGCCCATGGATTTCAGGCGGCGCATCCCGTCCGCATCCTGCGGCAGGCCGTTGGCAAGGATTTCGGCTTCGGCGTCGACGATCTCCTTGATTCGTTCCAGGAACCAGGGATCGAACTTCGCGATGGTGTGGATTTCCGCAACGGTCAGGCCTTCACGCAGCGCCTGCGCGGCGACCAGCAGCCGGTCCGGCGTCGGCTGGGCCAGCGCGGCGATGATGTCGTCCTTGGGCGCACCGACCAGATGATCGACCTCATTGAAACCGCACAGGCCGGTTTCCAGCCCCCGAAGCGCCTTCTGCATCGATTCATGAATATTCCGGCCGATGGCCATCACCTCACCCACCGACTTCATCGCCGTGCCGAGCAGCGGTTCGGACCCCTTGAACTTTTCGAAGGCGAAGCGCGGGATCTTGGTCACGACATAGTCGATGGTGGGTTCGAACGACGCCGGGGTCGCGCCGGTGATGTCGTTCTCGATCTCGTCCAGCGTGTAACCGACGGCCAGCTTCGCCGCGACCTTCGCAATGGGGAAGCCGGTCGCCTTCGACGCCAGCGCCGAGGAACGGGAAACGCGCGGGTTCATTTCGATGACGATCAGGCGGCCATCCTTCGGATTGACTGCGAACTGTACGTTCGAACCACCTGTTTCCACGCCGATTTCACGCAGCACCGCGATGCTCGCGTTGCGCATGATCTGATATTCCTTGTCGGTCAGCGTCAGCGCGGGCGCAACGGTGATGGAATCGCCGGTATGGACGCCCATCGGGTCGACATTTTCGATGGAGCAGATGATGATGGCATTGTCGTTCCGGTCGCGGACGACCTCCATCTCATATTCTTTCCAGCCGAGCAGCGATTCCTCGATCAGTACTTCGGTCGTTGGCGACGCATCGAGGCCTTCGCTGACGATCCGCTTGAATTCTTCCTTGTTATAGGCAACGCCGCCGCCGGTACCGCCCAACGTGAAGCTGGGGCGGATGATGGACGGCAGACCGGTGAATTCCAGCGCCTCCATCGCCTCTTCCATCGTGTGCGCGATACGCGAGCGGGCGGATTCCAGCCCGATCTTGTCCATCGCGTCGCGGAATTTGAGGCGATCCTCGGCCTTGTCGATGGCCTGCGCATCGGCGCCGATCATCTTGACGCCATACTTCTCCAGCGTGCCGTCATTGAACAGTGCCAGCGCCGTGTTGAGCGCCGTCTGGCCGCCCATGGTTGGCAGCACCGCGTCGGGACGTTCCTTCTCGATGATCTTCGCCACGATTTCGGGCGTGATCGGCTCGACATAGGTCGCGTCGGCAAATTCCGGGTCGGTCATGATGGTGGCCGGGTTGGAATTCACCAGGATGATGCGATAGCCCTCTTCCTTGAGCGCTTTCACCGCCTGCGTGCCCGAATAGTCGAATTCGCAAGCCTGGCCGATGATGATCGGGCCAGCGCCAATGATGAGGATGGAGGAAATGTCGGTGCGCTTGGGCATTATTCGGCCTCTGGTTTAACTGTGGAAAGCGCTGGCGCGCACGATGGGCAAAATGGCGGTCAATGAACGTGTCCGGACCGGGCCTCGCAGCCCCAGCCGTCATATTCGACGCCACAGAGAATTTCGATCTGGAGGCATTTCTTCGTCAGCGCGCGGATCGATTGTTCATCGACCGGCTGCTCGCATTCGAGGAAGAGGAACAGGTCACCATCCTCATCCTCCTCGCGGTCCAGTTCGACAAAGCCGAACTGGCTGGCGATGGTCAGGACACGCTCGAAATCCTTCTCGCTGCCCTTGAAGCTGACGTCGACCGGGCGGGCTATGCGCGCCACGTCGCCATTGGCCGCGAGATTGGCGAGGACGGCCTTGTCCGCCTCCCACTCTGCCGCGAGGCGGGCTTCGTCAACTGGGGGCAGGTTGAGGCTCACTTAAGCCCCTCTACGAAGCGCTGGAACAGGTAGAAGCTGTCCTGCGGGCCGGGCGAGGCTTCGGGGTGATACTGGACCGAGAAGGCTCTCTTATCCGTCAGTTCGATACCGCAATTGCTGCCGTCGAAGAGCGACACATGGGTCGGCTTCACATTGGCGGGCAGCGTGTCGCTGTCCACCGCAAAGCCGTGGTTCATCGAGGTGATCTCGACCAGACCGTCGGACAGGCGCTTGACCGGGTGATTGGCGCCGCGATGGCCCTGATGCATCTTGATCGTCTTCGCGCCCGCCGCCAACGCCAGCATCTGATGGCCAAGGCAGATGCCGAAGACGGGCTTGTCGGCTTCCAGCACCTTTTTGATGACGGGCACGGCATATTCTCCGGTCGCGGCCGGATCGCCGGGGCCGTTGGAAAGGAACACGCCGTCGGGCTTCTGTTCCATCACCTGCTCGAAGCTTGCGGTGGCAGGCAGGACGGTGACGCGGGCTCCGGCCTTTACGAGGTTGCGGAAGATGTTGTTCTTCGCGCCATAGTCGATGGCGACGACATGGGGCCTTTCCTCGCCCGCTTCATTAAGGCCATAGCCATGGCCGAGCTTCCACACGCCATCCTTCCAGAGGCGGCTTTCCCTGGGCGTCACTTCGATGGCGAGGTCCATACCTTCGAGGCCCGGCCATGCGGCGGCCTTCGCGGCGAGGGCTTCGAGGTCGAACTTGCCTTCGGGATCGTGCGCGATCACGACATTGGGCGCGCCCTTCAGGCGGATCATGCGGGTCAGGGCGCGGGTGTCGACGCCGGCCAGGCCGATGCGGCCCTTTTCCTTCATCCACTGGTCGAAGGGTTCGACATTGCGGAAATTGCTGGGTTCCGTGACGTCCTGACGCACGATGCAGCCCAGCGCATGAGGCAGGTCCGCCTCCACATCGTCCAGATTGGTGCCGACATTGCCGATATGCGGGAAGGTGAAGGTGACGATCTGACCCGCATAGCTGGGGTCGGTCATCACTTCCTGATAGCCGGTCATCGCCGTGTTGAAGCACAGCTCGCCCACCGCATCGCCGGTCGCGCCGAAGCCGCGGCCAAAGACGGCGGAGCCATCGGCGAAAACCAATACCCCTGTCGCTCCTTTGGGCACAATGAGGGTCTTGGCGTCAGCCATGGTCGTATCGTCCTTTATGCTTTTGCGGGAACCCGTCTCGAGCGGGTTAAACGGCCGGTCACCTATGCGGGTGAGGCCCTGCGGTCAACTCCTGTTAAAAATCTCTTTTGGCGTTATATCTGATCCTTTCCCGAGAAACAGGATTCATTCGCATGATTCGCGACGCCATCAAAAGTGCCCAGATCGAAGCCATGAAAGCCGGGGAGAAGGATCGCCTAGCCGCCGTGCGGCTGATCCTGGCGAAGTTGAAGGACCGGGATATCGAACTGCGCACGGCCTCCAGCGTGCCGGACGACGATACGGTCGTGGTCGAAGTGCTCCAGAAGATGGTGAAGCAGCGTCGCGAATCCATCGAGATGTTCAAGGGCGGCGGGCGTGATGAACTGGCGGCGAAGGAACAGGCGGAGCTGGACGTGATCGACAGCTTCCTGCCGCAACAGCTCAGCGAGGATGAGACCCGTGCCGCGATCGAAGGAATCAAGGCGGAGGTCGGCGCCGCGAGCGTCAAGGATATGGGCAAGGTCATGGCCGTGCTGAAGGAGCGCCATGGATCGGTGATCGACATGAGCAAGGCCAGCGGGCTGGTGAAGGCGGCCTTGAGTTAAGACGACCAATCAAGCCCCTTCCTCTGGTGATGGGCTCGCTTTAGGAAAAGCTTATGAGTCTTTCTCCGGCCTTTCTTGATGAGTTGCGGGCCAGGACATCCTTGTCGACGCTGATCGGGCGAACGGTGAAGGTGCAGAAGGCGGGCCGTGAATATAAGGCCTGCTGTCCCTTCCACAATGAGAAGACGCCCAGTTTCACGATCAATGACGAGAAGGGCTTCTATCACTGTTTCGGTTGCGGAGCGCATGGAGACGCGATCCGCTGGATGACCGACCAGCGCGGCCTGCCCTTCATGGAAGCCGTGAAGGAACTTGCCGCAACGGCGGGCATGGACGTCCCCGCCCCCGATCCCAGAGCGGCCAAGCGGCAGGAACAAGCCAAGGGGCTGCACGATGTCATGGCCGCGGCGCAGGCCTTTTTCGAGGAGCAGCTTGGCGGCATCGAGGGAGCAGAGGCGCGGGCCTATCTCCAGAAGCGGGCAATAAGCGCCGCGACCGCCAAGGCCTTTGGCTTCGGATTTTCTCCCGATGGCCGCGGACGGCTCAAGGCCGCGCTCAAGGAATTTGGCGAGCCTTTGTTGATCGAAGCGGGATTGCTGATCGATCCCGACGGGGAGCGCGACACTTATGATCGGTTTCGGGGGCGATTGATGCTACCGATCCGCGATATAAGGGGCCGCATAATCGCTTTTGGCGGCAGAATCCTGGGCGCGGGCGAGCCCAAATATCTCAATTCGCCGGACACGCCGCTCTTCGACAAGGGACGGACCCTCTACAATGTCGATCGGGCTTCACCTGCCAGCCGTCAGGCCGGAAGGGTCATCGTCGTCGAAGGATATATGGATGTGGTCGCGCTCGCGCAGACGGGTTTCGGCGAGGCGGCGGCACCGCTCGGCACGGCACTGACCGAGCATCAGATCGAACGGCTTTGGAAGATGGCCGAAGTACCGATCCTTTGCTTTGACGGCGATGCAGCGGGGCAGAAAGCCGCTATCCGGGCCGCGACGCGCGCCCTGCCCTTGTTGCGGCCGGGAATGAGTCTTGCCTTCGCCACGCTTCCTGCCGGACAGGACCCGGACGACCTGATCCGTGCCGAGGGGGCCACAGCGATGGAAGCCGTGCTGGTCGGCGCCGAACCTCTGGTGGAGCGCCTGTGGAAATATGAGCGCGCAGCGGCACCACTCGATACCCCGGAACAGCGCGCCGCACTCAAGCAGCGGCTTTCCGCGATTACCGACGCCATCACCCATCCGGACGTGCGCGCGCATTATATCCATGCCTTCCGCGAACGTTACGATACGCTATTCTTTGCGCGGCCCGCCTTTGCCCCCCGGCATCAACGTGGCGGCGGTACGCGACCGGGGTGGCAACGGGACCGTCGGGGCAATTGGAAGCCCCCTCTCCCTCCGGCGGGAAATGAGGCTCGGTCGATCGGCGAGAGCGGAATGGAACAGCGGCTTTTGCGGGCCGTTCTCGCCAGTCTGCTGCGGTATCCGGAGCAGATTGGGCTGCATCGGGAAATGCTTTCCGGGCTTCATATCGGCGATGCGGTGCTCGCGGAACTGCTGAACGTGATGATCGCGGCATCCTTCAGCAAAGAAACAGTTGAAACGGATGGCCTCCTTACCATATTGGGGCAAGGTGAAGTGTATAATATGGCAAAGGGGATGCTCCGGGCCGACACGTTCACATTCACTCCTCATGGAAGCAAGGCCGACTCGGATCGCGTGCAGCGCGATCTGGATGAGGCCATTCGGGTGATGGCACAGGGACCGGAGTTGGAGGCGGCGTTGGCGGAAGCCACCCGGCGGGCGAGAGATGATCTCAACGAGGACAGCTTTGCCGAGCAGCAAAGGGTCCGGCAGTTGAAACTGGATCATGATCGCCGCCTGGCGGAACTGGCGCAGTCCGAAGACATTGTTTGATTCGATCCATCCGGATCGGCGGGTTTGATCCGATCCGTCCGGATTGGCGGGTTTGATTCGATCCGTCCGGATCGGCGGGTATGATTTGGTTTGGCCCTTTCGGGTCGACGGAGTTAAGGCGAATAAATGGCGAGCAAGGCGAACAGCAAGGGTGCGGGCGAGGATACGGATACCGGCGATGCACCGCTGCTGGATCTCAACGAAGCGTCGGTCAAGAAGCTGATCGCCCGTGCCAAAAAGCGCGGCTACATCACCTATGACGAGTTGAACGACGCCCTGCCGCAGGACCAGATGTCCTCCGAGCAGATCGAGGACATCATGTCCGCGCTCAACGAGATGGGCGTCAATATCGTCGAAAATGAGGAAGCCGGCGAGGACGGCGAGGATCAGCGCGACGATGGCGACGATGACGGCGCGGACGACAGCGCCGATGACGACGGCTCGCCACGCCCCGTCACCGAGAAGAAGAAAGAGACCGTCGACCGCACCGATGACCCGGTGCGCATGTATCTGCGCGAAATGGGTGCGGTGGAACTCCTCAGCCGTGAGGGTGAAATCGCCATCGCCAAGCGGATCGAGGCCGGTCGCGACACGATGATCCTGGGTCTGTGCGAAAGCCCGACCACCTTCAACGCGATCATCGAATGGTCGACCGCGCTCAACAATGGCGAAATGCAGTTGCGCGAGATTCTCGATCTCGACGCCATGCTGTCGAAGGATCCTGCTCCGGAAAATCTGGAGGAAGGGGCCGAGGACGATGATGGCGAGATCAGCGAGAAGACCGCTGGCCCCAGCTTCAAGGAAGAGGAAGAGCCGGAAGAGGAATCCGCCGATTCCGATGAGGATGAGGACGGCCTGACCGAACGCCGCGCCCGCCGGATGGAAGAGGAGGAAGAGGAGGACAACACCCTTTCCCTCGCCCAGATGGAAGAGACGCTCAAGCCGATGGCGCTGGAGAAGTTCGCGACCATCACGGAGATTTTCCGCACCTTCTCCAACGCGCAGGAAACGCGCATGATCGCCATGGCGATCGGCGAGACGCTGAGCCAGAAGGATGAGGACGAATATCAGGAACTGCGCGAGCAGCTTACCGCAGAGGTGGAGAGCGTCCAGTTCCACCAGCAGAAGATCGAATATCTGGTCGATCAACTCTATGCCTATAACCGGCGCCTGACCGCGCTGGGTGGGCAGATGCTGCGTCTGGCCGAACGTCACAAGGTCAGCCGCAAGGATTTCCTCGACCGCTATGTGAACCATGAGTTGGACGATGCCTGGCTGGAAAAGGTGCAGGGGCTCGACAAGAAATGGGCCGCCTTTGCCGCAGCCGAAGGGCGCGCGGTCGAGCGCATCCGCACCGAGGTCAGCGAAATCGCGCAGGCGACCGGCATGTCGCTTTCCGAATTCCGCCGCATCGTCAACATGGTCCAGAAGGGCGAGCGTGAGGCGCGCATCGCGAAGAAGGAAATGGTCGAGGCGAACCTGCGCCTGGTGATTTCCATCGCTAAAAAATATACGAACCGTGGCCTGCAATTCCTTGATCTTATTCAGGAAGGCAATATCGGCCTGATGAAGGCGGTCGATAAGTTCGAATATCGGCGCGGCTACAAGTTCAGCACCTACGCGACATGGTGGATCAGGCAGGCGATCACCCGTTCGATCGCGGATCAGGCGCGGACAATCCGTATTCCGGTCCATATGATCGAGACGATCAACAAGCTGGTCCGCACCAGCCGCCAGTTCCTGCACGAGCAGGGCCGCGAGCCGACTCCGGAGGAAATGGCGGAGCGCCTTTCCATGCCGCTGGAGAAGGTGCGCAAGGTGATGAAGATCGCCAAGGAGCCGATCTCCCTCGAAACGCCGATCGGCGACGAGGAGGATTCGCACCTGGGCGATTTCATTGAGGACAAGAATGCGATCATCCCGGTGGATGCCGCCATTCAGGCGAACCTCAAGGAAACCGTGACCCGCGTGCTGGCGTCGTTGACGCCGCGTGAGGAGCGCGTGCTGCGCATGCGTTTCGGCATCGGCATGAACACCGATCATACGCTGGAGGAAGTGGGCCAGCAGTTCAGCGTGACCCGCGAACGCATTCGCCAGATCGAGGCGAAGGCGCTCCGCAAGCTGAAGCATCCCAGCCGCAGCCGCAAGATGCGCAGTTTCCTCGACCAATAAACTGCGGCAAATCCCGAATATCGAAGGGGGCGGCTTTCGGGCCGCCCCTCTTCATTTGCGGAAGTGCGACCGGAACACAGCAGTCCGCGCTCGTAAACTTACGAGTGGCGAGAATTCCCGCAGCGGATCAATTGGCAGTGAGGAACGCGAATAGGCACATCTTTCCCCCGCCCTTATTCGCGTTTCTTCCGATCCGGTGCTGCGACCCCATCGGACGGCACACTGCCCGCCGATGTTCCCACATCGGCGGGCCCTTCCCTTCGTCAGATCAGTTTCTTCCGCACCGCGATCACGGCAGCATGCACCTTGTTGGCGGCGTTCAGCTTGCGGATGGCCTTGTTGAGGTGGAATTCTATGGTGCGCGGACTGAGGTCCATGATGACGGCCGTTTCCCACGCCGTCTTGCCCGCGCTGACCCAGACGAGGCATTCCCGCTCCTTGCCAGTCAGGACAACGTCCCCCGGATCATCGAAGGGGCCTGATGGCGGACGATGCGGCCCATATTTTCCGGGAAACGAATGCTTCTGATCGCTGGGACAGGACTCAGTCTCGAATTCGGTGATATCCCTGATGCAACCGATGGCCTGGAGATGACCGGCGCCATTATCAAGGATGCAGGCGACGGAACTTATCCAGCGCACTTCGCCACTGGGCCTGACGATGCGAAATTCCGCATGGTAGCGCTTGTCATTCTCAATCAGGAAAGACAAGTGATTGGAATCAACCAATGTTGCCTGGTCAACATCCTCCAAATGTATGAAACGTTTGAACGATTCAATGGAATCAATCCGATGAAGATGATGATCCAACCCTAATATTTCATGCCATTTTCGACAGCAATAAAGTGATCCTCTGGCAATGTCGTAATCCCATATGCCTAAACCAGCAGCAAGCAGCGAAAAATATAGGCGATTATACTTTTCTGTCCCTGGCAATCTCAATCATCTTCTTGCTTTTGTTCAATGGATTACCCAACATATAATTGCCCCAGCGCTTCTTGGGAAGCACTTTGCAAAATATCACTCTTCCGCTCGCATGCCGGCGCTCACCATCTCCAACTGCTCCGGCGGCTTCGCGCCACCTTCGTCCAAGTACCCCATGCCAAACGACAAATGGTGTGATTTTGCCCATGAATCGATGGGAAACCCGGCCCCTTCCTACCGTCCGACTTAACGGCTCCTTTACCTCACCTCCCTAAGCTTGCCGACACGGCCCGCGGCTCCGGGGCGCAGGGGAAGATGATGAGCGAAGCAGCACCGCGCTATCAATTTGGCGATGTATCGCAGATACTGGAGGCTGTCGTTGCCGCTGATGGCACCGCCGGCCATGGCTACGCCAGTGGCGCGCACGTGAGTTTCGGCCCGAATGCGACCCTGACCTTAGCCGATCTCGCCGATATGGCCTATTATCTTTGCCTGCTGCATGGGCGGCATCCGGGCGTCATCGACCATGCCGCAACCCGGTCCGCCGACAATGCGGCACGGAGCTGGCTAGTCCAGGCCACGGACGCCTTTGCCCGCGAACGTGCCTATCTGACCCAGGTGACGGTCGCCGTCGGTCCCGCTCCCAGCACCGCGGGGCAGAGCGATTGCGAAACCGTCGTCAGCCAGCAACGCCATGCACTCGACATGCTGGCCCAGTCCGACCGGCGGGGCTGTGCCATGGGAGCAGCCATGGCGCTGGTACTGGATTGGCGGGCGGTACGGCATATGCTCGATATCGCTGCGATACGCGTCGGGCTGGAACCCCATGCCTGCGATTTGCCGGATCGTGCCGAAACGCTGGCCGTCGCGCAAGCGATCGGCGGCGATGACACGATCGACCGCGCGATATTGTTCGGAGGGCGCCAGCTCCTCAACCAGCATCGCGGGCTTTGGGACGTTCTTCAGGCGCGCGCGCAGGTTCGCGCCAGGAAAGACCGATAAAGGCTTTGCGCTCCTCCCCTGCTTGCCATAGTTGGATCGTTGCAGGCAGGAAGAGTGAAGCGAATATGCGGTTTGAGGGCACAGAGGATTATGTCGCCACCGATGATCTGAAGGTGGCGGTCAACGCCGCGGTGCTGCTTCGCCGTCCCCTGCTGGTGAAAGGCGAACCGGGCACCGGCAAGACCGTATTGGCACAGGAAATCGCCAAGGCCCTCAATGCCCCGCTGATCGAATGGAACGTCAAATCGACGACCAAGGCGCATCAGGGCCTCTATGAATATGACGCCGTGGCACGCCTGCGCGATGGACAACTTGGCGATCCGCGCGTCCATGAGATCGGCAATTATATCCGCAAGGGCAAGCTGTGGGAGGCCTTCACCTCCCCGACCCTGCCGGTCCTGCTGATCGACGAGATCGACAAGGCCGATATCGAGTTTCCCAACGACCTGTTGCAGGAACTCGATCGCATGGCCTTCCATGTCTATGAAACGGGGGAAACGGTCGCGGCCAAGGAGCGGCCGGTGGTCGTCATCACCTCGAACAATGAGAAGGAACTGCCGGACGCCTTCCTGCGCCGCTGCTTCTTCCACTATATCAAATTTCCCGACCGGGAGACGATGCAGGCCATCGTCGACGTGCATTTCCCCGATATCCAGAAAATATTGGTCAACCGGGCGCTGGAGATTTTCTATGACATCCGGGAAGTTCCCGGCCTCAAGAAAAAGCCGTCGACCAGCGAACTGCTCGATTGGTTGAAACTGATATTGGCCGAAGACATGCCTCTGGACGTCTTGCAGGACCGCGACCCGACCAAGGCGATCCCGCCGCTTCATGGCGCGCTGCTGAAGAATGAGCAGGATATCATGATGTTCGAACGGCTGGCCTTCATGGCACGCAGGCAGGGACGCTGAGCCATGGCGCATGGCGCCGGATGCCTCTGCGGCCAGGTGCGTATCAGCATCGATGCCGAACCTTTGACCGCCCGCATGTGCTGGTGCCGGCTCTGTCAGTATCTGGGCGGCGGATCGGGAACGGTGAATGTCTGCTTCCCGTCGGACAAGCTCATGACGACAGGCGAAGTGCGTTGGCATGGGAGTGAGGCGGATAGCGGCACCATGATGCGACGCGGCTTCTGCCCCGAATGCGGGACGCCGTTGTTCAGCATGGCCGAATCGCGCCCCCATCTGATCTTCATCCGGGCCGGCGCACTCGACGATCCCGACCTTTTGGGACCACAAGCGGTAATCTGGGCAGGTGCTGCGCCCCATTGGGCACATCTGGACCCGGAACTGCCCCATTTTCCGGCGCAAATTCCGCCGGTCGCGTAAAAGCGCGCTTGCCTAGCGCCTGCATTTCCGCTCAACTTTCCTTCTTACATTCAAAGCCGCGCCAAGACGGTCAAGAATATGGGAAGGATGCCAATGCCCAAGCGTGCGTTGCCTCTTTTGTCCGTCGTGCTGGCTGTGTCGGCACCTGCGCTCGTGCGCGCGGCAGAGGAGAAGGAAGCCTGGACGCCGACCGCCACCGCCCTGCGCGCGGATGCGGCGGGAATCTCCCTGCCCCAGACGGTGGCGGGCCTGGCGCTTTCCAAGAGCGGCGAAGTGTCCAATGGTGGCAAGGGCATCGACAATTATGCCCAATATCTCTCCGATGACGGAGCGATCCAGGCAACGCTCTACGTCTATATGCCAAGCTATGCCGATGCCTCGCTGGCGGCCTATATGACCGACAAGGCGATCATGGCGCGCTTCGGCACCAGAACGCATCGCACGGCTTATGCGAGGGCGACGGCGGTGGGTCGTGCCGACGGTGCGATCCGGGCGGTTTACGACGATGCCGCCGATGGCGCCCTGACGACGGCAGCGGCCTTCGTCCATGCTGGCCGGTGGATGGTGAAGATGCGCGTGACAGGGCCGACGGAGCGACGTCGGGAGGTCCTCGCGGGGCTGGACGGCATGCTGGCCGGCCTGCGCGTCGACGATGCATCCGCTATCCATTCGACCAGACCGGCCACTATTGCCGGCTGTCCCGCCGGCGATGGAGCGGATGCGCGGATGACGGGTCCGGCGGCTACGACGCCCATTGACATCGCGATGCCACGGGAGGGCAGCGCGCCGCTCTGCGTAAGAGGGCATGTCGATACGGCGGACAGCAGTTACGAAATCCTGCAACAGGTGGGATTGAAGGACGGTGCCATCATCGTGCCGGTGGACGATTCAGGAACGATACTCGCTTTCGATCCGGCGAAAACGGGCAAAGGCTATCAGCTTTCCATCCACTCGGTTGGCCAGACCGATATCTATGGCGTCTATGACAAGGTGCCGAGCCCTCGCCAGATCGCCGAGATATTGGATGGCAAGGACCCCCAGACCGCCCGTGCGGGAACGGTTGCGGCCTTTGCCGCCAATGGTGAGGTGACGCTGCGCAGCGAGGATGGGAGCAGCCGCTGATCCCTCAGATCAGATAGCCGACCTCATAAAGCCCCCAGCGTCGTTCCCGGAAAACCAGTGGCACGAACACGCTGCGTAACGCCCGGTAACGCCCTTCGCCCAGATCCTGGCGATAGGTGAAAAGGAAGAAATCCCCTTCCCCATCCAGAGCCCGGCGCGTCTGACTGTCCATGAATATCTGGCGATTGCGGGCGTTTTCCATGTTCCAGCGCGGCTGGCCGGGACGTTGCGGCTGGCTGCGGGCGCTGATGTGGGTCGGCAAATAGCCGTTCATGTCGATCAGGCAGCAACCGACGATCGCCGCATCCTGGGCCGTCCGCCGATCCAGCAAAGGCCGGACATATTGATCGGCAAAGGCAGTGAAGCCATTATCATATTGCGTCGGATCGGAGCCGGGAAGCGGTCGATAGGCCGTGTCGAACAGAGCATCCACGTCCAGTTGCTGCTGTTGCAGCGCAGTTTCGACCAGCGTCATGACCTCCGCCGCGCCTTCCTCCGCCAGGGCGATATAGCGGCTGTTGCGGGTAACATGCCCGCCATGGGCAGCGGTGTTCAGCATCGCGTTGGCCATACCCTCCAGCCCTTCGAGCTGACCCCGCGCGGTTTCGACGCGCGTGGTGCTCTCGGCGGAGGACCGGCTGAACAGCGACAGCCCCTGGCGCAGCGCGGCGACATCGCCATCGGCTTCATCCGTGCAGGTCACGATCGTGTCCGACCTGTCGCCGAACTGAGTCACCAGAGAGGCGATTTCCGCCATGCTGATACGCAATGTATCGATATGGGCGCCGACATCGTGACCCCGCGTGATATTGGCCTCCACCCCGCCGATCAGTTGCCGGGCGTCCCGGTCGAGCTGGCCCAGCTTGTCGCCCACGGACGCCGCGGATTCGCCGGCCTGACCGGCGAGACGGCGGATTTCGTCCGCGACGACGGCAAAGCCCTGCGTCGCTTCGCCACCCCGCGCTGCCTCGATCGCGGCATTGACGCCCAGCAGACGGGTCTGGCGGGCAATGGCTCCCAATTCCTCGGAAATGCCGCCCACCGTTTCGATCACGTCCAGGAACTGGCGCAAATGGCCCTCCAGTCCAGTGACATTTTCGATCAGTTCCGTGACCTGCCCCAGGGAAAGGGTGATCGCGTCATGGCCTTCGGCAATGATCTTGCCTGCGCGGCGGGCGGTGAGGCTGAGTTCCTGCGCGGCGAGTACGCTTTCATTCTGGCTGACCGCCAGCGCCTCCATGTTCGACTGCAATTCGTCCAGGCGCGCGGAGTCGGCCTGGATACGGCGAGTCAATTCCCCAGAAAGCCCGCGGTTTCGCTGCATTGCAACGCAATGTCGCCTGAACGCTCCCCCAAGTCGGGTCAACAAATCCCCGTTTTCCAATGCCACCCCGCCATTTCCACCCGATATGGATACTGCCTTGTTAACGATGCAATGCAACACTTAACATATCGACAACGCGCGGGGCCTTGCATCCGCCGCCAAGCTGGCTGACAAGCGGCCGGTCATGATGCTCAATTTCCTCGACGCGCTGCGTGCTGCGGGCATCCCGCCAGCATCAAGGAACATCTGCTGCTGCTGGAGGCGCTGGACCGCGATGTCATCGGGCAGCGGCCGGAGGATTTCTATTATCTCGCCCGCGCAACCTATGTGAAGGATGAAGGGCTGATCGACCGCTTCGATCAGGTGTTCGCCCGCGTGTTCAAGGGCGTGTTGGGCACCGAGGGGTCGAGGCGGAGATTCCGGAGGAATGGCTGCGGATGGTAGCGGAAAAATTCCTGAGCCCGAGGAGATGGAGAAGATCAAGTCGCTAGGGGACTGGGACGAGATCATGAAGACGCTCAAGGAACGGATGGAGGAGCAGAAGGAACGCCATCAGGGCGGAACAAGTGGATCGGCACGGGCGGCACCTCCCCCTTCGGCCATGGCGGCTATAATCCAGAGGGCGTGCGGATCGGCGGAGAGAGCCGCCACAAGCGCGCGATCAAGGTCTGGGAAAAGCGTGAATTCGCCAATCTGGACAACCAGAAGGAACTGGGCACCCGCAACATCAAGGTGGCGCGCGGCGGCTGCGGCGCTTTGCACGGGAGGGCGCGGCGGACGAGCTGGACCTGGACGCGACGATCAGGGGAACGGCGCGGCAGGGCTGGCTGGACATCCGCATGCGCCCGGAACGGCACAATGCCGTGAAGCTGCTGCTGTTCCTGGACGTGGGCGGGTCGATGGATCCGTTTGTCACGCTGTGCGAGGAACTCTCGGCGGCGACCAGCGAATTCAAGAATATGGAGTTCTTCTACTTCCACAACTGCCTCTATGAAGGCGTATGGAAGGACAACAGGCGGCGTTTTTCGGAGCGGACGCCGACCTGGGACGTGCTGCACAAATATGGCCATGACTATAAGGTGATCTTCGTCGGGGATGCGGCGATGAGCCCCTATGAAATCAGCCATCCCGGCGGATCGGTCGAGCATATGAATGAGGAAGCGGGCGCCGTGTGGCTGAGCCGAGTGCTGCATACCTATCCCGCCGCCGTGTGGCTGAACCCGGCGCGGGAGGCCCATTGGAGCTATAGCCAGTCGACCCGGATGATCCGCGAGATCATGAATGAACGCATGTATCCGCTGACCATCGAGGGGATTGACGATGCGATGCGGGAACTGACCCGCAAGCGGTGAAGACGTATTGGCCTGCCCGGGTGAAAATAGGGCAATCGACGGATCGTCTTCCCCTCACATCCTTTCAGAATTTCACGCTCACCATCGATCCCAGGCCATAATCTGCGGCGCCCTTGCTGAGGCCGCCGGTCCCGTAGAAGGTGAAGATCAGCTTTTCCGTGACGGGCGTGCTGAAGGCGCCGAACAATTCCTGGCTATCCCGGGCGAAATCGCTGGTGGATTCGCGATAGTCATAGGAGGCGATCAGCACCGATTTACCCAATATCACGCTTGCGCCGCCCGATGCCGTCCAGGCGTTGTGCAGATCGAAACCCGACGGGTCGCCCGGCATGCGATAGCCGATATTGGCGAACGGGGTGACGATGCCAAAGCTCTTGGAAATCTCCGCCGCGACCGTCACATCCGTCTTGCCGGTGCCCAATGCCTTGGAACGCGAGGCGGTGGGGAGCTTGACGCGGGCAGAAAGATCGAGGCCGAAGCCCAGTTGTTCCTCCGGCACCTGATAACCCACGCCCAGCGTCAGGTCGCCAAGCCCGCTGCGAGTGGTCCGCGGTGCATTAGGATCGATGATGACGCCGCCCGATCCGCCGCCGACGATCGCCGACGAACCGTTGATGCGCAACCATGGCAGGGTCGCGGTGAAGCGGAGATGGCCGGTGCGATAGCGCAGGCTCATCGGAACGACCAGGATATGCGTGTCGGAGCCTGTGCCATAATCGCCGCTGCTATAGTCGATGCCCGTGATCGCGGTCAGACTGGTGCCTGTGGACAAGGTTGTTGATGCACCTGTGGATAAGGCTGTGGACGGTTCTTCGGCCTGGGCGGTTTGCGGGCCGCTTTGTGCCGCGATCTGGGCCTGAACCGGCGATATGCCTGCGGCCATGGCCATGCCGGCGGCAAACGCAATGGTCCCCTTCATGAATGTCCCCTCCATATGCCAAGTGGGGCGGGTCCTTGCCGGACCCGCCCCCTTGTCCTTCCTATTCCGTGTGTGGTCAGCTTCCGCGAGCGGAACGGGCCGTTTCCTTGGCGGACGTCGCCGTCTCACGGGCCGCGCTGGCACCGGCGCGTGCGTCCTGCGCGGCGCTGCGTGTTTCAACGGCCGAGGAACGGGCCTCCGACGCGCTGCCGCGCGCTTCGGTGGCGGCGTGGCGGGCTTCGGTCGATGCGGTTCGCGCATCCTGCGCCGCCGTGGTCGCACCCTGCGCGTCCTGCAACGTGCCCTTCACATTGGCGTCCTGCAAGGTGCCCTTCACATTGGCATCCTGTAGCGTTCCCTTCACATTGCTGTCCTGAAGGGTCCCCTTGACGCCGCTGTCCTGTGCCTGCGCGCCCGAGGCGGCGGCCAGAACGGCAAGGCCGATGAGGGGAAGTGTAAATCTGGTCACTGCGACTCTCCTATGATGTGACACCCCCGGCGCTTCCCTCCGGAAGCCCCTCCCCTTATGTTGCTGATTTCTTTCCCACGCGAAATCGACCGAAAGAATTAGATTTGGGATGGTCCAGGTAAATCGCGGATCGGGACGTTTTCCTGAGCGGAATTCACGATGATTTTCGGTGGGATAGATGGAGGCGATGTCCTGTTCGCGACGTCGATCGCAGCAGATTATTAGGCGATATGTGCAAAATGAGCGATCAAAGGGTTTGATCAACTGTTGGATGGATGGGCGGGATGGATGGCAATTTGCCCTTCTCCTTTCCGTCCCCCCCCCCGACTTGATCCGGCATGACGAGGCTGGTGATGTCGGCGCGAAGGTGACTAGGCAGGGTCGAAAAGGACGCCGCCGGTCATGGGTTGCGGCACGCCTGTTGTGCCGGGGAAGCTGATCGGCAAGTCCTTCAGATGCCGGACCGCCATATAGGCGAAACCTTGCGCTTCCAGCGCGTCGCCGTCCCAGCCCAGTTCGTCCACCGGACGGACGTCCGCGCCGCTATGGCTCGCCAGCATCCGCATCAGCGTGGCATTATGGCGCCCGCCTCCCGCCACATAGATGCGAGCCGGGCGATCGGGAAGATGATCGAGGCTCCTCGCGACGGCAACGGCGGAAAAGGCCGTGAGGGTAGCCGCGCCGTCTTCCAGTGACAGGCCGCGCGTGATTTCGATGGTGAAGGCTTCGCGGTCGATGCTTTTCGGCGGCGCTGCGGCGAACCAGGGATCGGAGAGCATCCGTTCGAGCCGGGCCTGATCGACCCGGCCCATGGCCGCAGTCGCGCCATTTTCGTCGAAGCTGCGGTCGCTGTGGATTTGCATCCAATTGTCGATGAGGCCGCTCGCCATGCCGGTGTCGAAGGCGACGATCCCTCCATCGGCGGCAATGGCGGTGATGTTGGCAACGCCGCCCAGATTGAGGATGGCCACGGGTTTGGGCAGGCCATGTGCGAGCGCGCGGTGATAGACGGGGAGCAGCGGGGCGCCCTGCCCTCCCGCCGCGACATCCGCGCTGCGCAGGTCCGCGACCACCGGGATGCCGAAGGCGCCGGCAAGGGCCGCGCCGTCCCCGATCTGCCACGTCCATCGCCATTCCGGCCGGTGGGCGACGGTGTGGCCGTGGAAACCGATGACGGAAATGTCCTGGGCGATATGGCCGCTCCGGCCCAGCAGGTCGGCGACGGCCTCCACATGGCGTTCGGTCAATTCTTCCTCGACCGCGTGGATCAGGGGTTCGAAACCGGGCTTGTCCATCGCCATGGCGCGCTGGCAGGCTTCGGCAAGGCGCAGTCGGAAACCCTCATGATAGGGCATGGCATGGAAGGCGATCCCCTTGCTCACGCCCTCGCCATCGGTTTCGATCAGCGCGGCGTCTATGCCGTCGCGGGAAGTGCCCGACATCAGGCCTATTGCCAGCATGAAATTGTCCCGCCTCTTTTACAGTCGCCCCCTCAATGCTACAGGCGCGCGCCATGAGCAACTACCAGTCCGATCTGCTCCGCCTGCTCGAAGCGCGCGGTTACATTCACCAGCTAACCGATGCGGAGGGGCTGGACACTCTCGCCTCCAGGCAGATCGTGCCGGGCTATATCGGTTTCGATCCGACGGCGCCTTCGCTGCATGTCGGGCATCTGGTGTCGATCATGATGCTGCGCCAATTGCAGAAGGCGGGACACAAGCCGATCGTGCTGATGGGCGGCGGCACGGGCAAGATCGGCGATCCGAGCTTCAAGGACGAGGCGCGCAAGCTGCTGACGACCGACCTCATCGCGGAGAATGTGGCCAGCATCAAGCGGGTGTTCCAGCGGTTCCTGACGTTCGGCGACGGACCGACCGACGCGATCATGCTGGACAATGCCGAGTGGCTGGACCGCCTCGAATATATCCCGTTCCTGCGCGACATCGGGCAGCATTTCTCGGTCAACCGGATGCTGAGCTTCGATTCGGTGAAGCTGCGGCTGGACCGGGAGCAGTCGCTCTCCTTCCTCGAATTCAATTATATGATCCTTCAGGCCTATGACTTCCTGGAATTGTCGCGCCGGTCGGCCTGCCGTCTCCAGATGGGCGGGTCGGATCAGTGGGGGAATATCGTCAACGGTGTCGAACTGGCCCGGCGCGTCGATGGAACCCAGGTTTTCGGCCTGACCACGCCGCTGCTGACCAATGCCGACGGGACCAAGATGGGCAAGACCGTGGGCGGCGCGGTGTGGCTGAACGAGGATCAGCTTTCCCACTATGATTATTGGCAGTTCTGGCGGAATACCGCCGACGCCGATGTCGCGAACCGGCTGCGGCTGTTCACCGACCTGCCGATGGATGAGGTGGAGCGGCTGGCTTCATTGCAGGGCGCGGAGATCAACGAGGCGAAGAAGATCCTGGCCAATGAGGCGACCGCCTTGTGCCGTGGGGCCGAGGCAGCGGCTCTGGCGGCGGAGACGGCACGCAAGACTTTCGAGGAAGGCACTTCGGATGCCAATCTGCCGACCGTCAGCCTGGGGGCCGAGGGGTTGAATGTCGTGCAGGGGACGACGGCGCTGGGCTTTGCGGCTTCCAATAAGGAAGTGCGGCGCAAGCTGGCCGAGGGGGCCATTCGCGTGAACGGCGAGGTGGTCAGCGATCCGGCGCTGGTGCTGAAGCCGGGCGACAAGTTGAGCTTCGGCGCGAAGAAACACGGGCTGGTAACCGACTGAAATCAAAAGAACGTATAAGGCGCGTTAACCGGATTTGGTAAGGAAGAGGCGACCTTCCTTACCTAGGCTGTCGACATGCCTTCGGTGTTCGCAAATCTGAGCCATCTCAACCTGTCGCGCGATCCTTCGATCAATCAGCGGCGGGTCCAGCGCGATCTGGTCGATATGGTCAGCCATATCACGGCGCAGGGACGGACTCATGGCGCGCGGATCATCAATATCTCCGCGCTGGGACTGATGTGCCGGACGGAGGCCCCCATCCGGATCGGGGAGCGCCTCACCGTCTGGCTGCCGGTCGTCAAGGACCATATCGCGGAAGTGCGCTGGGCCGAAGACGGCCGGATCGGCATCGAATTCATCGGGCCGATCGAACCGCAAATCTATGATGCGATGCTTTCGCTCATCCCGCCGCGGCAGACGGCCTGGTAGGACTCTCCGCAAATCCCTCCCCCGCTTCGATGCGGTGGCGCGAGCGGACCAGAGCCTGCGGCATTTCCGTGCGAAGATAGTGCATCATCGCTTCGCGCACTTCGCAGCGCAGGTCGAAGGCGATGCCAGCATTCCGTGCACTAAGGAGGCCGCGTAGTTCCAATGCGTCGGCGCGGTGGTCCGTGACTTGCAGGATCGCGACGCGGCCGTCCCAGCGGCTGTTGGACCGGACCGCCTCGACGAAACGGGCGCGGATCGGCTCTATATCGGTGGCGGGGTCGACATAGAGGAAGACCGTGCCGAGCAGGTCGGACGTTTTCGTCGTCCAGTTCTGAAAGGGCTTTTCGAGAAAATAGGAGACGGGAACGATCAGGCGGCGGTCGTCCCAGATGCGGACCACCACATAGGTCAGCTTGATATCCTCCACCCTGCCCCATTCCCCCTCCACGATCAGGACGTCGTCGAGGCGGATGGGCTCGGAAAAGGCCATCTGGATGCCGGCGATCAGGTTCTTGAGGGCCGGTTGAGCCGCAGCACCCACGGCAAGACCCGCCAGGCCCGCCGACGCCATCAGGGTGACACCGACGGTACGGACGCCCGGAATCGCGATCAGCATCAGCGAAAGGATGATGAAGCCGACGATGAACTGCGTCACGCGATAGAGGATGCGGATGCGGGTGTGCTGGCGCCGGGCCTTGAGATTATCCTCGACCGTGATGTCGCTGCGCCGTTCGAGCAGGATGCGGCCCGCGCGCATGGCGGCTAGGATCAGCCAGCCCATCAGCAGGATGAAGGTCATTTTCGAAGCGATGGACCAGATCGCCTCTATCTGTGGGGCCAAGGTCAAGGGCTGGACACCGGCAGCCAGCGTCGTGAGGACGATGATCCAGCGGGTTGGATGGTAGATGGCGGGCAGGATGATCGGCTCTACCGACAAGCGCCGGACGATGCGCGTGCCAAGCCAATAAACCAGCCCGTGGAGCAGGAAGGCCACGGCAACCGACAGGAGGATGGAGATCGCCGCCATGGCGGTGATATGGTGGAGGCTGATGTCGGATTGCATGATTTGGCAACGACATGGGCCCGCGATAGTTTCGCGGGTGCAGCATCATGGCGGTCGAGGCGTGTTCCTGCGAAGGCAGGAGCATGCATCTCTAGCCGCTTCGGAGCAGACCGACGGCCGCGTCGCGTTCAAAGAGGTAGAGGCAGGTGCGCGCAGCCTGCCCTCTCGCTTCGCTGAGGCCGCCGTCGCGGTCGATCAGGAGGTGGGCGTCGTCCCGCGCGGACTCCAGCAGCGCCGACAGATGTTCCGGGGTGGCGATTTTCAACTGCTGCTCGCCCGATTGGCGGGTGCCGAGGATTTCGCCCGCTCCACGCAAGCGCAGATCCTCTTCGGCTATGCGGAAGCCGTCATTGGTCTCCCGCATCAGCGCCAGGCGGGCGCGGGAGGTTTCCGACAGGGTGCCGCCGCGCACGAGAATGCAGACGCTGTGGTTCTGGCCCCGGCCCACCCGGCCCCTGAGCTGGTGGAGTTGGGCCAGCCCAAAACGTTCGGCGCCCTCGATGATGATGAGGTTGGAATTGGGAACGTCGACACCGACTTCGATCACCGTGGTGGCGACCAGGATTTTGGTGCGGGCGGAGGCGAAGGCCTCCATCGCGGCGTCCTTTTCCGGCCCCTTCATGCGGCCGTGGACAAGGCCGACCGACTCGCCGAAGCGCATCTTCAGCATTTCGGCGCGGGCTTCGGCGGCTGCCTGATCGCTGGTTTCGCTTTCCTCGACCAGAGGACAGACCCAATAGGCCTGGCCGCCGCCTTCCATGTGGCGGGCAAGGGCTTCAACCACTTCATCGAGACGGTTGGCGGACATGACGACGGTCTGAATCGGCTGGCGGCCGGGGGGCATCTCGTCCAGGCGCGATACGTCCATTTCGCCATAATAGGTCAGCGTCAGGGTGCGCGGGATCGGGGTCGCGGTCATCACCAGAAGATGGGGCGTGCGCTCGGCTTTCGAGGCCAGCATCATGCGCTGGGCGACGCCGAATCGGTGCTGTTCGTCGATCACCGCCAAGGCGAGATTCCTGTAGCGCACCGCATCCTGGAAGATGGCGTGGGTGCCGACGAGAATATCGATGCTACCGTCCGCCAGGCCCATCAGAGTGGATTCGCGGGTCTTGCCCTTTTCCCGACCGGTCAGGATCGCGATGGTGACGGGCAGGCCCGACGCCATCCTGCGCAGCGTTTCATAATGCTGGCGAGCGAGTATTTCGGTAGGTGCCAGAAGCGCGCCCTGCGCGCCGGCCTCGACCGTGTTGAGGAGAGCTATCAACGCCACCAGGGTCTTACCGGAGCCCACATCGCCCTGCAGGAGGCGGAGCATGGGGACGGGCTGGGCCATGTCGCCTTCAATCTCTCCGAAGGCGCGGCGCTGGGCGCCCGTCGGGGCGAAGGGCAGGTGGAGCATGGCGCGCAGTCGACCGTCTCCGGCGATGGGCACGCCCTTGCGCTTGCGGGAGGACTGGCGGACGAGCATCAACGCGAGTTGGCCCGCGAAAATCTCGTCATAGGCGAGGCGCTCGCGGGCCTTGGCATCGCTGGGGTCCGCGTGGATGCGGGTGAGCGCTTCGTGCCATGTGGGCCAGCCTTTGCTGCCCAGCAGGCTGGGTTCGATCCATTCTGGGAGGTCGGGAGCGCGGCTCAGGGCCTGGGCGGCGAGGTCGCGCATGCGGTTGTTGGTGAGGCCTTCCGACAGGCCATAGACCGGCTCGCGGGAGGGGATGGTGGCGGCTTCCTCCGGCGCGAGGACATAGTCGGGGTGGACGATCTGGAGATTGTCGCCATAGGCCTCCAGTTTGCCGGAGACGAACTTGGGTTCGCCCAGCGGCAGCAGCTTGCGGGGCCAGGCACTGTTGCGGCCGAAATAGACGAGCGCGACCGTGTTGCCGTACTTGTCCTGCGCGATCACGCGAAAGGGTGCGCGGGCGCTGCCGGAGGCGCGATAGTCGGTGGGCGTAAGCTGGATGCCGATGACGCGGCCTGAGTCGCTCAGGATGAGTTCGTCCACCATGCGGCGGTCGATGAAGCTGACCGGCAGATGGAACGCCACATCCACGGCCCGGGCGAGACCCAGCCGCTCCAGCGGTTTGGCCAGCGCGGGACCGACGCCCTTGAGCGCTTCGATTTCGGTGAAGAGTGGGTTGAGGATATCGGGTCTCATGTCTATCTGACGGCATCTAGCCCAGCCGGGACGATGCGCAAACATCCAATGGGATTTTGGCGATCGGTGATTTTAGCATGTCTGCGCAAGGAACAAATTGTGAACGAAGATCCTCGCATCCGCCGCCTGCAATTCCGGGCATGGCATCGTGGTATAAAGGAAGCGGATCTGGCCGTCGGCGGTTTCTTCGATCGCTATCATGCCGAATGGGGCGAGGACGAAATTGTCTGGTTCGAGCGGTTCATGGATGAGCAGGATGCCGACATCATGGCCTGGGCCTTGGGCACGCTGCCGGTGCCGGAGGAGTGGCAGGGGCCGATGTGGGACAAGTTTGTGAAGCTGGATTTTGTGGAGATTGGGAAGAAATAGCCCCCTCCCCTGTCATTCCCGCAAAGGCGGGAATCCATCTCAGGCGCTGGCATCTAGACGCACGGTCGGGAGATGGATTCCCGCCTTTGCGGGAATGACGAAATAAAGAATGACTGACCTTCTCAAGATCCTCAAAGCCTCTGCCCCCATCACCCTTTCGGGGGTTCCGGCCGGGTTTCAGCCCTGGTTGCTGGCGGATATCGCGCGGGCGGCGCCTTCGCGGGCGTTGTTCGTTGCGCCTGATGAGCAGCTTATGCGCGCGGTGGCGGATACGGCGCATTATTTCGCACCGGAGATTGAGATTATCGAAATTCCCGCCTGGGACTGCCTGCCCTATGACCGGGCCAGTCCTTCGCTGCGCACGGCTTCGGCGCGGTTGGCGGGGCTTTATGCGCTTCAGGGCAAGCCCAAGGGGCCGCAGCTTGTTCTGACGACGCTCAATGCGCTGACGCAGAGGACGTTGACGCCTTTCCGTGTACGACAGTTGGTGGCGAAGCTCGCGCCCAAGGAGCGGATCGCGATTTCGCGGCTGGCGGAGATGTTGCAGGCCAATGGCTATGTGCGGACCGATACCGTGCATGACCGGGGCGAGTTCGCCATTCGCGGCGGCATTGTCGATCTGTTTCCCGGCGGCGAGGAACAGCCATTGCGGCTCGATTTCTTCGGGGACGAGATCGAGACTGTGCGGCGCTTCGATCCGGCCGACCAGCGGACCAGTGGGAGTGTCGATGGCTTTACCCTGCTGCCCGCGTCCGAAGCGTTGCTCGACGAGGAAACGATCAAGCGGTTTCGCGGGCGCTATCGCGAGACGTTCGGGGCGACGGCGACGGGCGACCCGCTCTATCAGGCGGTGAGCGACGGGCGGCGGCTGGCCGGAATGGAGCATTGGCTGCCGCTGTTCGAGGAACGGCTGGTGCCGATGACCGACCATCTGGGCGACGACACGCTGGTCGTGCTGGACCATGGCGTGGCGGGTGCGGCCGAGGCGCGGTTCGAGGCGATCCGGGATTATCACGCCAATCGCGTGGCTGCGAAGTCATCCGATCCGGGGGCGTACCGGCCTTTGGAGCCGAAAGCGCTCTATCTGGATGCGGAGGAATGGGCCGACATCGTCGGCAAGTGGCCGATGCACGCGACCACGCCTTTTCATGAGCCGGAAAGCCCGACCGTTCTGGATTTCGCTGTCGATGGGCCGCGCGATTTCGCACCGGAGCGGGCGCAGAACGCCAATGTCTATGAGGCGGTGGGCAAGCATATCGCTTCGTTGCAGCGGGCTAAGAAGAAGGTCGTCATCGCCAGTTACTCCGGGGGTGCGCGGGAGCGGCTTTCGGGATTGCTGGCCGATCATGGGCTGAAGCGGATCGCGGCGGCGGATAGCTGGCAGGAGGCTTTGGGGATCGCGGCCGGGGGCAGCACGGTGCTGACCGTCTTGCCGCTGGACCATGGCTTTACCGCGCCTGACGTTGCCGTCCTGACCGAGCAGGACATGCTGGGCGACCGGCTGGTGCGGCGGGCCAAGCGGAAGAAGAGTGCGGACGCCTTCTTGGCTGAACTGGCGACGCTCTCGCCGGGCGATCTGGTCGTGCATATGGACCATGGCATCGGCCGCTATGAGGGGCTGACGCAGATTCCGGTGGCGAAGGCCGCGCATGACTGCGTGGCGCTGGAATATGCGGGCGGCGACAAGCTCTATGTGCCGGTGGAGAATCTGGAGGTTCTCTCCCGCTATGGCTCTGACAGCGAGGGCGTGAGCCTCGACAGACTGGGCGGCGAGGCGTGGCAGCGGCGCAAGGCAAGGATGAAGGAGCGCATCCGCGAGATTGCGGGTGAATTGCTCAAGACGGCGGCGGAACGCGCGCTTCGGGCCGCGACCGTGGCGGAGCCGGACAGCGCGGGTTATCCGGCGTTCGTCGACCGCTTCCCCTATCAGGAGACGGAGGATCAAGACCGCGCCATCATGGACGTGGTCGAGGATCTGGGCGCCGGGCGGCCGATGGACCGGCTGGTCTGTGGTGACGTTGGGTTCGGCAAGACGGAGGTGGCTTTGCGCGCCGCCTTCGTGGCGGCGATGGCGGGGATGCAGGTGGTGGTGATCTGCCCCACCACCCTGCTCGCACGGCAGCATCATATGAATTTCGAGGAGCGGTTCCGGGGCTTTCCTGTGAATATCGGCCGCCTGTCGCGGCTGGTGCCGGACAAGGAGGCCAGGGCCGTCAAGGCCGGGCTGGCCGACGGAACCGTCGATATTGTGGTGGGTACCCATGCCCTGCTGGCGAAGGGGTTGGAGTTCAAGCGGCTCGGCCTCGTCATCGTTGACGAGGAACAGCGCTTCGGCGTCACGCACAAGGAGCGGCTGAAGTCGCTCAAGACCGATGTGCATGTGCTAACGCTGACGGCGACGCCGATTCCGCGCACCTTGCAGATGGCAATGTCGGGGCTGCGGGAGCTTTCCGTCATCCAGACGCCGCCGGTCGATCGTCTGGCGGTGCGGACCTACATCATGCCCTGGGACGGGGTGGTGATCCGCGAGGCGCTGCTGCGCGAGCATTATCGCGGCGGGCAGAGCTTCTTCGTGGTGCCGCGCATTGCCGACCTGACCGAGGTGGAGGAGTTTCTGCGGACCGAAGTGCCGGAGGTGAAGCCCATCGTCGCCCATGGCCAGATGGCGGCGGGCGAGGTCGAGGAGCGGATGTCGGCATTTTACGACAAGCGGTACGACGTGCTGCTGTCGACCACCATCGTCGAGAGCGGTCTCGACATTCCTTCGGCCAACACGCTCATCATCCATCGGGCGGATCGGTTCGGACTGGCGCAGCTTTACCAGCTTCGCGGGCGCGTCGGGCGGTCGAAGACGCGGGCCTATGCCTATTTCACCACGCCCGCGAACAAGGTGATCACCGAGACGGCGGAAAAGCGGCTGAAGGTGTTGTCCGATCTGGATACGCTGGGGGCCGGGTTCCAACTGGCGTCTCACGACCTGGACATTCGCGGCGCGGGCAATCTGGTGGGCGACGAGCAGTCCGGGCATATCAAGGAGGTCGGCTTCGAACTCTACCAGTCGATGCTGGAGGATGCGATCCTGGAAGCCAAGGCCGGGGGCGCGGGGATCGAGAAGCGGGACAGCTTCTCGCCACAGATCACGGTCGACGCGCCCATCCTGATCCCGGAGGATTATGTGCCCGATCTGGATTTGCGGATGGGGCTGTACCGGCGCCTGAACGAGGTCGAGGACCGGCAGGGGCTGGAGGCTTTCGCGGCGGAACTGATCGACCGGTTCGGGAAGCTGCCCGCGCCGACGCAGAACCTCTTCAAGGTGATCGAGATCAAGCAGAATTGCGTGACCGCCAATATCGCGAAGATCGATGTCGGGCCGAAGGGGGCGCTGGTCAGCTTTTTCGAGGATCGATTCCCCAAGCCGGAGAATCTGGTTGCCTATATCCAGCGACTGAACGGCGTGGCGCGGCTGCGGCCCGACAGCAAGATCGTGGTGAACCGTGCCTGGGCCGATCCGGCTGCTCGGCTGAACGGCGCGCTGCAATTGTCGAAGGGGCTGGCGAAAGCGGCGGGATAGCACCCTTTGTCATGGCGCAGACAAGAGCCAGCAACAGTCGGAACCTAAATCCTGCATCGATGACCGGCGACAAAGTCCGGCATCGAGCAGGAGAATTGATATGAGTTTGACCCTTATCGCGATGGCGGCCGCTGCCGCCACGCATACCGTTCAGATCGACCATGGCGGAACCCCGGTGCAGGCAAGCTATACCGCCCGTCCCGAATTCCGGACGAAGACCGTCGGCGCGAAAACCCCGAACCGGATGGATATGCAACGTTGCCAGTGGACAGCGACGATCGTCGTCGACCGGGCGCTGAGCCATGGCCCTGCGCTCAGCCGCACGATTTCCAGCGACAAGCAGTTTTCGGGCAGCGAGCATGGCGCTTGCACGCCGGGCCGCCAGTCGGGCGAGCGCAATCTGGCCCAGCATGAAGGCAGGATTCGCGACCATCTGATCGCGGTTGCCGAGGCGGACCGGGCGCCGTTGCTGGCCGAACTCGATGCCGTACGCAAACTTGCCTCGAACTGAAAAGCGGATAGCGCTGGCGTGCACCCTGATGGGTTGCGCCAGCGCCGGTCCGGCCTTCGCGCAATATGCGGACGGCGTTTCGGCGACGGTCGAGATCGCAAGCGAAGAGCGGCGCCGTGGGCTCAGTTGGAGCGATGGCGATCCGGTGCTGCGCGGCACGCTGTCCGTGCCCGTGGCGGAGGGTCTGAGCCTGGAAGGCACGGCCGTATCGCTATGGGGCGACGAGCGGCATGGCGGGGCTGACGCCGTGCTTGATCTGGGCGCAGCCCATGTGCGGCAGATCGGCGGGTGGCGGCTGTCCGCCGAGGGACGCTATCATCTGTTTCCGGGGGCTTCGGGGCAGGGCTATGGCGAAATCGGCGCGGGGGCGGGATTCCTGATCGGGCCGGCCAGCGTCGATCTGAACGCAAGCTATGCGCCCCGGCAATCGTCGTTAGGAGGGGATAATCTCTATCTCTCGGCGACGGTGGCGACGGGCCTGCCGGGGACGCCTCTTACCCTTTCGGCGCGGATCGGACGGTCTTCAGGCGAGGTCCGCGATCCCGTCCAAGCGGCACGGCTGCGACCGGAAGGGACCTATTGGGACCATGGGATCAATGTCGACTATCTGATGGACCGTTGGTTCGTCGGGTTGCGCTACGCCAATAGCAGCATTGACGGGCCGGGCAGCCGCCATGCCGGGGCAAGCCTGATCGGTCGGGTGGGCCTAAGCCTTTAGCGCCAGGGTCACCAGGTCGGCGGAAGAGACGCCTGCGGAGCGCAGGAAGCCCTGATAATAGTCGCAGCCCTCGCGGGCGAGGAGATCGAGCTGCTGTTCGGTCTCCACCCCCTCCGCGATGACGCTGAGGCCCAGCGACTTCGCCATGTGGATGACGCCGCGCACGATGATGCGGTCGCGCGCGGTTCCGGCGATGTCCTGCGCCAGGCCGCTGTCGATCTTGAGATAATCGAGCGGCAGGCTCTTCAGATAGGCAAGGCTGGAATAGCCGGTGCCGAAATCGTCCACCGCCACCGCCAGCCCCTCTGCGCGCAGCGCTGTGAGAAGCGCCGTGGCATTGTCGACATCCTCGATCAGGCCGCTTTCGGTGATCTCGACCGTCAGGCGCGATCGCGGAAAGCCGCTGGTGTCCACCAGGTTCAGGAATTGCGGCATGAAGCCGGGCTGGGCGATGTCCTCCGCCGTGACGTTGAGCGAAAGGCGCAGATGCGACAGCGCGCGCGGCCAGTTCGCCGCCTGACGCAAGGCTTCGGCCTGGATATGCGCCGAAAGCGGGAGCATGTAATCGGAACGTTCCGCCGTCGCGAACAAGATGCCCGCCCCGAGCGCCCCATATTGCGGATGATTCCAGCGGGCGAGCGCCTCCACCCCGGTCATATGTTCGCCGCCCACCGGATATTGGGGCTGGAACAATATGCCGATCTCGCCCCGGTGAAGCGCCAGGCGCAGGTCGGTTTCGAGCTGGTCCGCGTCGACCTGGCGGCTGCGCCTTTCGGCGGAGAAGATGCGGATACCCTCTCCCCCACCCCGCCGCGCATCGGCCAGGGCAGTTCCCGCGCGGCGGATGAGATTGGTAGCGTCGTCGTCGGGGCGCGACTGGGCGATGCCGCAGCGAGCGGTGAGACGGATCAGATGGTCGCCCGCGCTGAACGGGCGGCCGATGGCCCCGATCAACTGCCGCGCCAGGAAGGTGGCGCGATCAGCGGTCGCAGCCTCACCGGTCAGGCCGATGAGGAACTCCGTGCCCGCGATGCGCGCGGCGATGCCGCCTACCGCCATGTCGACGGTCATGCGCTCGATCCGGCGGGCGATGCGACCCAGCAACGCGTCACCGACCACTTGTCCATAGGCCGCATTCATCCGGTCGAACTGGCTGATCGACAGCAGCAGGACGGTGGTCGCCAGCCCCTTGCGCCGGTCGAGCCAGTCGAGCGCAGCCTGACGCGAGCGCAGACCGGTCAGGTCGTCGCGGCCGGTCGCGTCATGGCCATGGGCATCGGACAGCCACTCCACGTCGGCCGCCACCACGCCGTCGATCAGGCGCAGATGATGAACCAGCCGGTCGCCGGGACGGCTCAGGGCTGCGTGGGCAAAGGCTTCCGGACGGCCGGTGCGCATCATGCCGCGCAGCGCCGCGATGACGGAGCGGCGTTCCGCCCGGGGCAAGCGGCGGATGAAGCCCGCCGGGCTGATATGCAGACTATCCAGACCGAGATGGCGCGCGAGATTATCGCTGAGACGGATGCCTGCCCCTTCCCTTTCCCAGAACAGCGCATCGCCCCGCCGGATGCGCTGGGCACGGCGGCTGTGCGTCACCCCGCCGACCAGCCGGTCGACGAGCCGCTGCGCGGAAATGAGGGTGGCGCGCATCGCCTCCTGCGAAAAGGGTGCGGTGCAATAATGGGTGGCCCCTGCCTCCAGCAGCAGCGGCACTTTCGCCAGGTCCCGCTCATCGACCAGCGCGATGAGCGCCCCGCCCCCGGCATCGACCGCCGCGATCAGCGATGCGATCAGCCCGGTGTCGCCATCCCGCACGCCGCGCATGTCGACCAGCGCGATCTGGGCATCGCTGTGCAGGAAACGTTGCGCGGCGTCCGTCGCGCGCCGGGCCGCGATGACGCGCCAGCCGGCCTGCCGCACCGCCTGCGACAGGCCGTCGCGATCGCCCGGCGACAGGATGAAAAGGCTGCGTTGTCCGTCCAATGCGGTTTCACCGCTCACATGATGCTCCTTGGGACGGTCCATCGCCCCTTCCTACCCTCTATCGGTTACCGACCTGTTCACGTTGCTGCAACCGGTGGCACTTGCACCGTGCATGCCCATCGCCTAGCTAGGAAAAATGGAGACGGTCGATAAGGGCAAGGTCGATCCGGGGCGCAGGGCGATGACCGACGCACTCGGCCGCCGGATCAGCTATTTGCGGATTTCGGTGACGGACCGCTGCGACCTGCGCTGCCGCTATTGCATGGCGGAGCGGATGCAATTCCTGCCGAAGAACCAGGTGCTGACACTGGAGGAGATCGCGCTGTTGGCCGACCTCTTCATCGCGCGGGGCGTGCGCCGGATCAGGTTGACGGGTGGGGAACCGCTGGTGCGGCGGGATATCGTCGATCTGGTGCGACGGATCGGCCGGCATCTGGGCGGCGGACTGGACGAGGTGACGCTGACCACCAACGGCACGCGGCTGGCACAGCATGCGCAGGCATTGGCCGATGCGGGCGTCCGGCGGATCAATGTCAGCCTGGACAGCCGCGATCCCGATCGCTTCGCCCATGTAACGCGGGGCGGCGATGTCCGGACCGTCGTTGACGGGCTGAATGCGGCGCGGGATGCGGGTCTGTCCGTCAAGATCAATATGGTGGCGCTCAAAGGGATCAACGAGGATGAGATCCTGCCGATGCTGCATTGGTGCAACGGCGAAGGTTTCGACCTGACGCTGATCGAGACGATGCCGCTGGGCGAGACAGGGGAGGATCGAACCGACCATTATCTGCCGCTGACGCAGGTGGCCGACTCCATCTGGCGACATCACATGCTGACCCCGCTCTCGCATCGCACAGGGGGACCGGCGCGCTACCATGCGGTCGAGGGGATGACGGCGCGGCTGGGGCTGATCACGCCACTTACCAACAATTTCTGCGCGGACTGCAACCGCATGCGCATGACCTGCGAGGGCAAGATCTTCATGTGCCTGGGCCATGAGGACCATGTCGACCTGAAGACCGCCTTCCGTGAAGGCGGGCTGGACGCGGTGGAACCGCTGATCGACCGCGCCCTGCGGCTGAAACCTGCAAGACATGATTTCCGCATCGGGGCGGACGCGCCGCCGGCGGCGGTGCGGCGCCACATGAGCGTGACTGGCGGATGACGCACGAGGTTCGGCGCGCTCTGGTCGCCTCCCCCACTCCGGCCGCCAAGGCGGCGGAGGAAAGGCTGCGCGCTGCCTATGATTTCGTGCCGGTGGAACAGGCCGACATGATCATTGCGCTGGGCGGCGACGGCTTCATGCTCCAGACGCTGCACTCCATGCTGGAAGGGCGCAAGATCCTGCCGGTGTTCGGCATGAACCTGGGCACGGTCGGATTTTTGATGAACGAATGGCGGCTGGAACGGCTGGAGCAGCGGATCGAGGCCGCCAAGCCGTTCAAGGTCAATCCGCTGCGCATGACCGTCGATACGGTGGATGGCGAGCGCTTCTCCATTCCGGCGATCAACGAGGTGTCGCTGCTGCGCGAGACCCGCCAGACCGCCAAGCTGGAGGTGAAGGTCAACGACCGGACCGTGTTGCCCGAACTGGTGTGCGACGGCGTGCTGGTGGCGACGCCGGCCGGATCGACGGCCTATAATCTGTCAGCGCATGGGCCGATCCTGCCGCTGGGGTCGGCGCTGGTGGCGCTGACGCCGATCAGCCCCTTCCGTCCCCGACGCTGGCGCGGCGCGATCCTGCCGGAGAATACCGCGATCCAGTTCACCATCCTCGATCCGGTGAAGCGCCCGGTCAGCGCCGTGGCTGACCAGCGCGAAGTTCGCGACATCGCGCAGGTCGAGGTGAAGATCGACCGCGCGACGCCACTGACGCTACTGTTCGACCCCGAACATACGCTGGACGACCGGATTGCGGCGGAACAGTTCATCGCGTAATTTTTCCGACATTTGGCGCTTGCCATGATCGGAAAGCCGCTGCTATAGGCGCGGCCTGCCCGACGGAAGCCGGGTTGCTCCCCGATAGCTCAGCGGTAGAGCATTCGACTGTTAATCGAATGGCCGTAGGTTCGAATCCTACTCGGGGAGCCACTTCCTCCACATTCCGACAACCGGTTTCGCGCTGGGAATCACTCCAGGCCGAGCCGCGCCTTAATGCGGCTGCGCGAAGCGTCGAGGAAGGCGAAGGCCGCTTGATCGTCCAGCATGGATCGCGCCAGCGTCATCGCCCCGACCATCTCCGCCAGCACGGAACTGGCCAGTTCTTCGCTGTCGGTCTTGCCCATGGTCGCCAGTGCCGCCGACATCCGGTCGCGGAAACGCTTCACGCCCGCCTCGAAACGTTCCCGTGCGGGTGTGGGCATCCGCCCCGCCTCGCCCGCCAGACCCGGCAGCGGGCACCCCTTCTCGACACGTCGATAGGCACCTTCCGACAGATAGAAGTCGATCAATCCGGCAAGGTCGGGTTCTCCGTCCAGGAAATGGGCGAGCATCATCGAGCTATCCTCGAACGTGCGACCGACGGCGTGCGCGACCAGATCGTCGCGTGATGCGAAATGAGCATAGAAGCCGCCATGGGTCAGGCCAGCCCGCTTCATCAGGTCGGCGACGCTGATCCCCTGGGTTCCGCCGGTGCGGATCGCTCCAGCCGCTTCTTCCAGAATACGGGCCCGTGTCTTTGCCTTATGCGCGCTCTTGTCGGCCATCGCCGTTCAAACCTCCTGATAACCACCGCCCAATGCCCGGATCGCCGCCACCGAGGCGCGCGCTTCCCCGGCGCGTGCCTCTACAAGACGATCCGACGCCGCAAGCAGCATCCTATCTGCATCCAACAGCTCGATCAGCGCAACCGCTCCGCTTTCATAGGCCGATTGCGCCTGGGCGCGCGCCTGACGGAGCACGGCGACCTGCCGTTCCAAGGTCGTGACCTCATTGCGGCCCTCGGCAAGACGGACGAAGGCGTTTTCCACATCCTCCGTCGCATGGAGGACAGTGGAGCGATAGAGCGCCAGCGCCTCCGCCTCCCCGCCCCGCGCTCCGGCAACCTCGGCATCGACACGACCAAAATCGAACAACCGCCAGCGCAGGCCAAGGCCGCCCGATGCCTGCACTGCGTCGCCCGCGAACAAAGCTGCCGTACCCACGCTGGCGAAGCCAAGCAGACCGCCGAGCGACAATTTGGGGTAATAGTCCGCCAAGGCCGCGCCGATGCGCGCATTGGCGGCAGCGACTCGGCGTTCCGCAGCGACCACGTCCGGGCGGCGGCGCATCAAATCAGCCGGATTGGCACTGCCGGTGGGGATGATAGCCGCCGGGATCGGCGTGGCGGAAAACAGATCGGCACGGCCACTGCCGGCCTGTTGCCCCATCAGCACGTCGAGCCGGTTGACCTGTCCCGCTATCGCCATGCGCAAGGGCACGAGCGAGGCCTCTACCCCCTCGGCATCGCCCATGGCGCGGTTGAGGTCGCGGTCGGCGGATAGGCCCTGGACCACCCGTTGCCGGATGAGATCCGTGAGCGCGCGTTGCACCGCAAGCTGCCTTTCCGCAACATCGAGCCGCGCCTGCAGCCCGCGCAGTTGCAGATAGGCGTCGACCGTTTCCGCCACCACGCTGAGCCGCACGGCGGCTTCATCGGCGGTGCTGGCCTGCAAGCCCGCAACCGCCGCCTGACGCTGCCGAGCGAGGCCGCCGAACAGGTCTATTTCCCAACTTGCCTGCGCGCCCAGCTCATAAAGCTCATAGCCGCGCGGGAAACCGAGCTGGTTCGCCGCCGCGCCGAAGGGCGAATGCAGCGACTGGCTAGCGCTGCTCGCTGATCCGGCCGCGCCGATCGCGGGCAAGAGCGCCGCGCCCGCCGCCTTCGCCGCCGCTCGCGATTGCGCGATGCGGGCGCTGGCGGCGGCGATGTCGAGATTTTGCGCCAGCACCTTGTCGACGATGCGGTCGAGCAGCGGATCGTCGAAACGATGCCACCATGTCGCGTCCGCCGCCTGCGTGGCGACGGGCGTGGCATAGGTCGGAGTCAGAACCGTAGCGGGGCGCTGATAATCCGGTCCCACTGTGCAGGCCGACAGGGCCGTGGTGAGCAACAACAGGGAGGCAAGGCGCATCATTTTCTCCATCAATGGGCGGCCGCTTCGGACGGCGGTGGCTGGGTGCCGGGCGCCTGGCGGCAGAAGGGGACGAGGATCAGGGCGGCGAGGAACATCCAGGCCATGATGCGGAAGACATCGTCGAACGCGAGAGTCAGTGCCTCTCGGCCGACGACCCGCGCCATCAGGCCCTGTGCCGTAAGGGCGGCCTGTGCAGGATCGGGGACCACGGCGCCGATCCTGGCGGTCAGCGCCGCCAGCGTCTCGCCCGCCTCATGCCCATTATGGCCGAGGGCTTCGCCGATGCGCGCGACGGCGGTTCGGGCATTGTCCTGCAACCAGGTGTTGACCACCGCGATGCCGACCGCGCCGCCCAGATTGCGCATCAGGTTGAACAGGCCCGAGGCCGCGCCCAGTTCGGCGGGCGGAAAGGCGGAAAGCGCCATGTTCACGCTCGGTACGATGCACAGCATGAGGGCAAGACCGCGCACGGCCTGGGGCAGCGCCAGTTCCCAGAAACCCCAGTTGCTGGTCATGGATGAGGTCAGCCAGAGACTGCCGGCGAACAGGCTCAATCCCGCGGTGATCATCCAGCGCATGTCGATCCGCTGGCTGAGCGTCGCGGCGATGAAAGTGCTCATGAGTTGGGCAAGACCGACCACGAACACCGTCGTGCCGATCTGGAGCGAATCGTAACCGCGCACCCGCGCCAGATAGACCGGCACGAGATAGACCGACGCATACATGCCGAAGCCGATGACGAGATTGAACAGGCAGGCGAAGGCGAAGATCGGCTTGCGGAACGGGCGCAACGTCACGACCGGATTGGTCGAGAAAAAGGCCCGCTCGAGGAACAGGACAAAGCCCACGAAGGACAGCCAGGCGGCAATGGCGATCGCGGGTTCGCCGAACCAGTCCTTGCGCGGCCCTTCCTCCAGCACATATTCCAGGCCCGCGAGGAATATCGCCATGGCCGTGAAATGGCTCCAGTCGATGCTGCGGAACAGCGACGGCCTGGCCTTGTCCACACGGATCACCACGATCGACAAGCTGGTCACGACGATGCCGGGCAGGATGTTGATGAAGAACAGCCAGCGCCAGTCGAACGCGTTGGTGATGAGGCCGCCCGCCGTGGGGCCGGCGGTAGGCGCGATCACCGCGACCGTACCCAGGATCGCGGGAATCATCGCCCGCTGCTTCCCCGAAAAGATGCTGAAGCCCACCGCGAACACCAGCGGCACCATCGCCCCGCCCGTAAACCCCTGCATCGCGCGAAAGGCGATCATCGATTCGATGTTCCAGGCAAGACCACACAGCAGGCTGGAGACAGTGAACAGTCCCGCCGACAGGGCGAACAGCCAGCGCGTCGACATCGCCCGCGCCAGATAGGCGGAGAGCGGGATCATGACGAGTTCCGCCATCAGATAGGCGGTCTGCACCCAGCTCACCTCGTCGGGACCGGCCGCAAGGCCCGCCTGCACCTCATTCAGCGAGGCGGAGACAATCTGGATGTCGAACAGGGCCATGAACTGCCCGAAGGCCATCACCCCGAAGATCAGGAACTTGCGTGCGTCGGGCATGGCCGACGGATTGTCCGACCAGTCCCGACCCAATGCGCGCAGCCGTGAAGCGAAGCTGGTCATGAGAATTTATGTTCCGCCCTAGACAAATGATATTCATCATATATATGACAGTCATAATATTTATGCAATGGGGTCAGGAACCGGACCATGCGGACAGACACGATCGAAAACAGGGTCATCGAACTGGAAGAGAGACCAGATCGCCCAGAGGCGTCGCATCAGGCCGGGCCCCCGGCACCGGCGGAGCCCAGAGTGCCGCGGGTCGTGCTCATGTCCGCCGCGGCCGTAGCGGTGGCGCTGGGCGGCACGGCATGGCTCACATCCCGCCCCTCGGCCGAATCGACCGACGACGCCTATATCGCCGCCGACACCACCAGCGTCGCGCCCAAGATACGCGGGCTGGTCGAGGCGGTGCTGGTGCGCGACAACCAGACCGTCCATCGCGGGGACCCGCTGGTGCGCATCGATCCGGAGGAATTCGATGCGCGCGTCGTCTCGGCTCAAGCGGATCTGGCCGGCGCCGACGCCGCCGTGGCGGATGCCCGCGCCGCCCTCATCAGCCTCCATGCGGAGGAACGGCTTGCCACCGCCAACATCGCCGCCACGCGCACGGCGATCCGGGCGACCGATGCCGAAGCGGGACGCAGCGATGTCGACCGCCGCCGTTATGAGGCGCTGGTCGCGACCGGCGCCGTCGCCCGTGCGGAGGCCGACCGCTATCGTACCGCTGCGATCGGCGCGCGGCAGGGTGCGGCTCGGGCACGCGCCGACCTGATCGTCGCCGAGCGGCAGGCGGGCGTCACCTCGGCCCGCCGGGGAACGCTCGACGCGGCGCTCGCCAAAGCGGTCGCCCAGCGCCGCCGCGCCGCCGCAGCCTTCGACCTCGCCCGGCAGGACCAGCGGCACACGCTGGTCCGCGCGCCCATCAACGGTGTGGTCGGCAACCGGCAGGCTCGGGTCGGCGACTATGTGCAGGCAGGATCACGCCTGCTCTCGCTGGTGCCGCTCCACGATCTTTATGTGATCGCCAACTTCAAGGAGACTCAGACGCGCGACATGCGCATCGGCCAGCCCGTTTCGATCGACGTGGATGCGCTGCGCGGCAATGCGCTCAAGGGCCATGTAGAAAGCTTCGCGCCCGGCTCCGGCTCTTCTTTCGCGCTGCTGCCCTTCGAACCGGGCACCGGCAACTTCACCAAGATCGTCCAGCGTGTGCCGGTGCGTATCCGCCTCGACCCGGACCAGGCCGGCCTCGCCTCCCTGCGCCCCGGCCTGTCGGTCACGGCGCGCGTCCGCCTTTCCCAATGATCATCATGCAAGGAGTTATGAATATGGCACAATCGGAAAAAGGGACCGCTCTCATCACGGGCGCGTCCACCGGTATCGGCGCGGTCTATGCGGACCGGCTGGCGAAGCGCGGCTTCGATCTCGTCCTCGTCGCACGGGACCAACCGCGGCTCGACGCCCTTGCCGGGCGTTTGCGCGACCAAAGCGGCGTATCGGTGGAGGTCATCGCGGCGGACCTGACCGCCGAGGCCGATCTGAAGACTGTCGAGAGCCGCCTCGCCACGGGCGACATCACGCTGCTGGTCAACAATGCGGGCATGTCGCTCAATGGCGGGCTGCTGGACAACGACGCGGCCACGCTTTCCCGGATCATCGCCCTAAATGTGATGGCCACCACGCGTCTCGCATCGGCCGCAGGCAAGGCGTTCCTCGCGGCGGGCGGCGGCGCGATCATCAACCTCTCCTCCGTGCTGGCGCTGGCGCCGGAGAGTTTCGACGGCGTCTATAGCGGCACCAAGGCGTTCCTGCTCAACCTCAGCCAGTCCATGGCCGCGCAACTCGAAGGCCGGAATATCCGCGTACAGGCGGTCCTTCCGGGCGCAACCCGCACGGAGATATGGGAGAGATCGGGGAAGGACGTCGATGCTTTGCCGGAAGGCTTCGTGATGGAGGTCGACGACCTCGTCGATGCGGCACTGACCGGCTTCGATCGCGGCGAGACGGTGACCATCCCCCCGCTGCCGGACGAGGGCCAATGGACGGCCTTGCAGGAGGCGAGGCTCACCATGGGTCCCAATCTTTCGAAAAGCGACGTAGCGCCACGTTACCGGGCCGCCCAAGCCTGATCGTTGAGGACAGCCAGGCTCCAGCGAGCCTAGCTGTCGTCGCTTTTGAAGCGCGTGCTCTTTTTGCATTTTTTCTGGCCCAAGCCGATCGAAGCCCTTGCCATTTCAGCAGGGCGGCGGCATATGCGCGACCTGCCCGGCGGAAGCCGGGTTGCTCCCCGATAGCTCAGCGGTAGAGCATTCGACTGTTAATCGAATGGCCGTAGGTTCGAATCCTACTCGGGGAGCCACTTCCGCCCGTCCGGCGGGCAGGAAATAGCTGGATTTCATGACATTGGAGATGGACGCGTCGGCCCGATCATCGCCGGATTGCGCGCCGTAAAGCGCGCACTCCGCCTTGCGGCCCTGACTGCGCCTCCTGGGAGCAGTCCCTAACGGGAGGCGTATTGACGACCGCGGGTCGCGATCGCCCAGCGCTGCGGCGTGGCGTCGGCCGCATTCTCACGCACGAAGCACTGACCGCGGCGGGCCTGGATGGCCCGGCACAGCGCAACCGCTTCGGCACGGTCGTCAAAGCCGCTGACGGCCAGACGCGCGAACGTCGCGCCGTTCACCGTGATCTGGCTGGTCAGCACCGGCAGGCTTGCCAGCGCGCCGTTTCGACGGGCCATGGCGACCCATTTTTCCTTGGCGATGGCGGCATTGTCATAGGCTCCAAGCTGCACCACCCAATTGCTGTTGCCCTTGCCATCGGTGCGGAAGGCCAACTGCCGGGCACGGGCGGGCGCGGCCATGGGCGCCGGAGCTGCCGCCTGGCGCGGCCTGGCGGTGCCGGCTGCGGCGACGCGTACCGGAGTCGCAATGGCCTGGATCATCGGAGCCGGCACTTCTGCAACAGCCTGCTGCGGGGCAGCAGCAGGTGCGGGAGCGGCAGCAGCCACCTCGACAGGCGCGGCTTCCTGTGTCTGTTCGGCAGGCGCCGATGCGGCCATCTGGACCGGCGCCGGATCGGGTGCCAGCGCAAGCGCCACCGGCTGTCCCATATCGGCGCCATCGATCGTCACGCCCATCAGCGCAGCGACGCGCTGGGCAGGCTGACCGGGGATCGCGGTCTGTGCCCATTGGGTGATGCGTTCATTGGCGGCGAGCGGATCGAGGTCGAAACCCGCCAGCATCCGTGCATCCTTCCACCGGCCAGCCAGCGCGTAGGCATAGGCCAGATTCTGACGGGTCTGCGCGGTGGCGGAAGGATCATGGATGACCTGGGAAAGGATGCGAACGCCTTCCTCCGCATTCCCGGCCATCGCCATGGCCAGACCATAGTCGGCAGCGGGAACCGTATCGGCATGATTGGCAAGCAGGTCGCGCGCAGCACGATCCTTGCCCAGCGCGGCCTGAACCAGTGCCAGGGTGATGATCGTGCGAGCATCGCGATTGCCGAGCGTCATGGCATCCGCCAAAGCGGCTTCCGCCGAAACGAAACGGCCACTCGCGACATAGGCACGGCCTAGCAACTGGCGGTAGCGGGCGTCATGGGGAGCCGCCTCAACGGCGGCTTCCGCAGCCTGGACCGCGCGGGCGCCATCACGGTCGGCCAGTGCCTTCTCGACATTTGCCGCCAGACGATCCGGGCTCTGCCGCGGCGCGGCGGCCGTAGGATGGAAGGCCGCTCCCGTACATCCCACCATGGTCGTGCCGATCAGCATCGATGCGACCGCTGCCTTTGCGAAAGCCTTGCGCTTCATGGATGTGCCGTTCCTTAATTGTCGCCGCGGGCGCGCGGAAGCTGTTGGGCCAGCCGGTCGATTTCCGGTAAACCGCTCAGGAAAGAGTCGAGGGCTTCGGTCACCATCTGCTGCGCCGAACGGCCGACAATGGCGCTGGCGAGGCGCAGCTTCAGATGGCGGTCGGCGTCGAGCCGCAGGGTGAACGCGGCTTTGCGTCCCTTCGCAACGGCAGAGGTGCGGACCTGGGAGGCCTTTTTGGGCTTCGCCACCTTGGTAGGGGCCTTGGCTGGGATACTGGCTTCCGCGATACGTTCGGCCAGTTCCTCGCGTTCGGCCACGACCGGGGGAACCGGCGCAGCGGTCGGGACCGCCGTCATCGGCGTCAGGCCAGCGACGGAACGCGGTTCGACCGGAGCCGGTTCGGGCTGAGTGACGTCGAAGCCCATGTCGTTCCAGCCCAGATCCTCCTGAAGCGCGTTCGCTCCGGAGGTGAGGCCAAAGCCCAGCACCGGACGGCGCATGGCGGGCTGGGCCGCGCCCTTGCGCGCCAGCAGGCCCGAGGTCAGCGAGGCGAGAGGTTTCGGTTCGGCCATGTCTTTCCGCTCCCCTTACTGTGCGATCCGGCGGCCGAAGCCACCGCTTGCCGGACGGACCGTCCCTGCCGTACCCACGGCATTGTGCGGAACCGAGAAGACGGTACGGCGGAAATTCTTTTCCAGCCGGTCGGATATATAGGTCCAGAGCTGCGTCACTTCGGCGGCGGAGCGACCATTGGGATCGACCTCCATCACCGTGCGGCCATCGATCATCGAGGCGGCGAAATCCGTGCGATGGTGCAGCGTGACCGGGGCAACCGTGCCGTGCTGAGAGAGGGCGACGGCGGCTTCGGAAGTGATGCGCGCCTTGGGGGTGGCGGCGTTGACCACGAAGATCAGCGGCTTGCCCGCACGTTCGCAAAGATCGACCGTGGCACCCACGGCGCGCAGGTCGTGCGGGCTGGGGCGGGTCGGGACGACGATCAGCTCGGCGACCGAAATGACGCTCTGGATGGCCATGGTGATCGCCGGTGGCGTGTCGATGACCGCGAGCTTGAAGCCCTGCTGGCGGAGGATTTCAAGGTCGGCGGCAAGGCGTGCCACGGTGGTCTGGGCAAAGGCGGGATATTCGGCCTCGCGCTCGTTCCACCAGTCGGCCAGCGAGCCCTGCGGATCGATGTCGATCAACACGACCGGACCGGCGCCCGCCATTTGAGCCTGAACGGCCAGATGACCCGACAGGGTCGTCTTGCCCGACCCCCCTTTTTGCGATGCCAATGCCAATATGCGCACGCAGCTTCCCCCAGAAAATCCTATTGCGTGGAAGGAGTGCCACAGCCGCGCCTAAGAATTGGTTAATCCAGGCGGAAGCGTGATGAGCGCGGAAAAAAGCGATATTCTTGACGCTAAGTCGCTATTAACCTTGTTCCCGCATAGGATGGACAGAATCCATGGGAGCATGAGCATGAAGCGTATCTGGGGCGTGATGGCCGCTGGAACGATTTTGGGTCTGGCATCTCCGCTGCTGGCCGATGTAAAAAAAGGCGTCGACGCCTGGCAGCAGGGCGATTACGGCAAGGCAGTAACGGAATGGCAGCCGCTGGCACAGGCCGGCGATCCCGATGCGCAGTTCAACATGGGACAGGCCTATAAGCTGGGCCGCGGCGTGAAAGCCGATCCTGCCACCGCGATCAACTGGTATCGCAAGGCCGCTGCGCAGGGCCATTCGCGCGCCGAGGATAATCTTGGCCTGCTGATGTTCCAGCAAGGCGACCGGGCGGGTGCCCTGCCCTATTTGCAGCATGCCGCCGACCGGGGGGAACCGCGGGCGCAATATATCGTCGGCACGGCGATGTTCAACGGCGACCTGACGGCAAAGAACTGGGTGCGCGCCTATGCGTTGATGACCCGGGCGTCGGATTCCGGGCTGGCGCAGGCGACGACCAGCCTTCGCCAGATGGACAAGTTCATTCCACAGGATCAGCGGAATGACGGCATCGCCCTGGCGCGGTCCATGGCACAAAAGGCCATGCAGGGCAGCGACGAGCCGAGGCAGGAGATGCCTGTGTCGCGCGAAACTCCCAAGCCGTTGCGGACCGCTGCATTGCCGCCTTCCAGGCCAGCCGAAACGCCCTCTGCGCCCGTGGCGGCTCCCACGCCCAAAGCCGCGCCCGCACCCGCACCCGCACCCAGGGTGGCGACGGCAAAACCGTCTGCTCCCAAGGTCGAGACGCCGAGCGCAGCCAATGGCGGCGGTTGGCGGGTACAGATCGGCGCATTCAGCGCCGAAGCGCGGGCGCGGACATTGTGGAGCCAGCTCAGCGGCAAGGTCAAAGGCCTTTCGGGCTATCAACCCTACATCTTGACGGCTGGCGGCGTGACCCGCTTGCAGGCCGGGCCGCTGGCGAGCGGCGCCGATGCCGCCAAGCTGTGCGGCGCGATCAAGGCGGCTGGCGCCGAATGCATGCCCAAGAAGATGTGAGGAACCTTGCCGAGAAGAGGTTGGAATTCTCTCTCATGGGGCAAGTGTCATAGACAGTGCTGGGTGCCGAGAAAGTCGAGCGACTTTTCACTCTGGCGGTAGCTGGGACAACCGGAAGCGCATAACGGGTTGATCGACGCGTCGGCTTGAGGCAACGGTTCCCCCGTTTTTGCGGGGAGATGCGCGTGAGTGATCCGGTCGTTCCATCCTGGGTGCTGACTCTGGCTTGTGCCGACCGGGTCGGTATCGTCGCAGCGGTGAGCCAGTTTCTGGCCGAGCGCGGTGGCTTCATCACCGACAGCCAGCAATATGCCGACAGGGAAGCCGGGCGCTTTTTCATGCGCGTCGCATTCGAGGCCACCGACGATCATATGAACGACACGGATCGGCTGCGAAGCGAATTCACCAATATCGGCACGCGTTTCGCCATGGACTGGCGCCTGACAGCAGCCGACGAAAAACCGCGCATGCTGATCGCGGTGTCGAAGGGGTCGCATTGCCTGGCCGACCTGCTGCATCGCTGGCAGACGGGGACGCTGGCAGTCGACATCATGGGCGTGGTATCCAACCATCCAGACATGCGCCGGATCACCGAGTGGCACGGCATCCCCTATCATGAACTGCCTCCCAACGGCGACAAGGCCTCGCAGGAAACCGCGCTGCTCGGCATCTTCGATCGGACGCAGTCGGAATATCTGATCCTCGCGCGCTATATGCAGGTTCTGTCGGAGGGTCTGGTCGCCGGACTTGCCGGTCGCTGCGTTAATATCCATCACAGCTTCTTGCCCGGTTTCAAGGGTGCGCGCCCCTATCACCGGGCGCATGAACGCGGCGTCAAGCTGATCGGTGCGACGGCGCATTTCGTAACCGCCGATCTGGACGAAGGGCCGATCATCGAGCAGGCCGTGGAACGGGTCGACCATCGCGCGACAGCCGAAGACATGATCCGCATCGGCCGGGATATCGAGGCGCAGGTGCTGGCCCGCGCGGTCGGCTGGCTCGCCGACCGGCGGGTTCTGCTCAATGGCGGGAAGACCGTGGTCTTCCGGTGAACCGCGCTTTTGGCGCCTGCAAATCCTACAGGCCCAAACGGCTCCAGAAATCTTCCGGTTCGACCGGCGCCGTTCGTTCGGGGGCGCGTTCCACGCGGCTCCAGGATGAATGGGGGATATGGATTTGCTGGCCGCCGGCGAGACGGCGGCGCTTGCGAGTGCGAGGGGAATATTGGGTCATCGTCTTCTCCTGATGAGGAGGAACACGAAACCTTGCGTGGTCGCTTCAGTACCGTGCGCTTTAGCCGTTGATGACGCGGAGCAAGCTGACATCCTTCAAAAGCCGCGGAGCGTTGTGCTCGGGCATATATCTATTCATTCGATAGAGAGATGGGAAGATATCTTTACTTCAGCGGTCCTGAAGACAGGTTTCACGCCGTCAGGTGCAGCGAAGAGGCCTTGGAAAACGGAATGCCTTTTAGGATGTGGATACGGCCTGTGTATCAGAAGGCTACGTTGTAGATAAACCAGCCTACGATCAGCAGGCTCGTCACCACACATATCCGATCACCAAAAATGTCGATACGCGACATCACTCACATCCTTCCTTGATCGAGCGATCTCCGTCGCTTCGTTTGGAAAGAATAAACCATTAGAGATGGTAAAGGAATAGGAGAAGTGCGGTGAAAAGCCTTGCGAACGCGCCATATCGAGTGCGCGATGCCTTGAAATGGGACCTTGCACCGCCCGAAAAATCACAAGCCGGGCCGAAAATTCGCGGACTTCCCACGAAATCAGAAGCTTAGATTCACCCTAGACCGCGATGCTTCAGGAATGAACGGGTCGCCTCCTCCGGCCCGCGATAGGCTTCCTGGAACTCGGCGCTCCAATATTTGAGATCATCCAGATCGATCCGCGCACCCGAAACAGCGCAGAGCACGAACTGCCCCGGGCGCACGATGTCGAAATGCGGTGTCGCATAACGCAGTACCGCCAGTCCCTGAATATCCGCCATCAGTCGCCGGTCAGGATGCGATCGACGAGTTGCTTGACCGTCGGCACGAACCCGTTCGAGTAGAAGGGGTCCTGCTTGAACTTGTAGGCACCATGGCCCGCGAAGAGCAGATTCTTGTCGAGGTCGCCGCCATGGACAGCTTCCTGCAACGATTTCTGGATGCAGAAGCTGCGCGGATCGGCCAGACGGCCGGTCGAATTGGTCTCGCTGTCCATCCAGCTTGAAAAGGCGCACTGGCTGAGGCAGCCCATGCAGTCGGTCTGGTCCTTGCGGATTTCGGCCTTTTCCTCCTCGGTCACGAAGACCAGCGTATTGTCCGGCGTCTTGAGCGCAGAGGTGAAGCCCTGTCCCACCCATTCGCGGGCGCGCAGCAGATCGCCGCGGGTCACCCAGAAATTCTTGCCCTTCACGCCTGCGTCAAGCTGATGCGTGTGGTCGCCGGCCTGTTCGGTGCTGAACGGGATCTGCCGTTCGGAGCGGGCCTCAAGAGAGCGCAGGAAGGGGTTGCGAACCGCCGAACTGTAGAAACCGGTCGGAGAGAAACGATGCAGCAGTACGTCGCCCGGCTCAAGCTGGGTCAGGCGCTGTTTCCACTCGTCGGGGATCGGGCTTTCCTGCGTCAGCAGCGGACGGGTTCCGAACTGGAAGGCGATGGCGCCCAGTTCCGGATTGTCGATCCAGTCGTTCCAGTCCTTGAGATGCCAGACGCCGCCCGCCATCACGATGGGCACATCGTCGGAAATGCCGCCTTCGCGCATGGTCGCACGCAAATCCCTGACGCGCGGATAGGGGTCCTGCGGCACTTTGGGGTCTTCGGCGTTCGACAGGCCGTTGTGACCACCCGCCAGCCATGGGTCCTCATAGACCACTGCCGCCAGCCATTCCGACGCCTTGGAATAAGCGCGCTTCCACAGCGCGCGGAAGGCGCGGCCAGACGACACGATGGGGAGATAGCTGACACCGTAGGAAGCGGCGATTTCGCTCAGCTTGTAGGGCATGCCCGCGCCGCAGGTGACGCCGGCCACCATGCCCCTTGTCTTTTCGAGAACGCCGTGCAGGACGCGCTGGGCGCCGCCCATTTCCCACAGCACATTGATATTGATGGCGCCCTTGCCGCCCGCGATCTCGAACGCGCGCTTCACCTGCTCGACGGCGCCGTCGATGGCATAGGCGATCAGTTCCTCATGGCGGTCGCGACGGGTGCGGCCATGGTAGATTTGCGGGATGACGTTGCCGAAACTGTCGTAACTGTCGGCATTGACCGCCGAGACAGTGCCGATACCGCCGGCAGCGGCCCATGCACCGGAGCTGGCATGGTTGGAAACGGCTACCCCCTTGCCGCCCTCGACCAGCGGCCATACTTCACGGCCGCCGTAAATGATGGGCTTCAACCCCTTGAACAACGCAATCTCCCGCGCAAAAATCCCGTGGCCCCGACCACTTAAACGCCGCTCTATAGCAGCTTTACAGTGGAATGACGAATATTTGGGGGCGCCCTATCGCAAAATGCGGGGGCTGGATAGTGCCTCGCCATAAAGCCGTGCATAGGCATCGACCATCGCGTCTTCCGTGAAATCACGACGCGCCCGAAAGCGATTGGCTTCCCCAAGGCGTCGACGAAGCACCTCATCGGTGGAAAGGGCGCCGAGGGCGGATGCCAATGCGGCGTCGTCCGGCACGACGAATGCCCGGTTTTCAGGCGCCACCATGTTGGCGACATCGCCCACGTCCATCGAGGCTATGGGAAGGCCCGCCGCCATCGCCTCGATCAGAGAGATCGGAAATTGCTCGCTGTCGGAGGAAAGGGCGAAAATATCGAACAAGCCGATGAAACGCCATGGTTCGTGCATGAAGCCCGCCATGCAAAGGTCGTCGATTCCATGAGCGCTGGCTTCCGCCAATATGGCGTCGCGCTCCGGCCCCTCCCCCACCACCACCAGTTGCAGGCGGTCGCGATGCTGGGCGACGGCGCGGACGAGACGGGGATGTTCTTGACCGAACGCAAGCCTGCCAACGTACCGACCAGCAGCTTGCCAGGCGTGCGGTTGAGTGCGGGAATGGCGCCGGGCACGGGCGGCTGCGCATAACGGGCAGTATCAATGCCGTTTCGGATAAGGTGAACCTTGGCCGGAGGTTGGCGCCAGACCGTGCGGGCGATCCCCTCCAGGCGGATCGAGGGAACGACCAGCGCATGGGCGCGCCGAAGCGCCAGCCGGCGGTAGAGGTTGCGCTGGGGCTTGAGGCCGCCCGCCTCATCGGCGTTGAAACCATCCTCATGGTGGATGAGCGGCGGAAGGGCGAGCGATCGGGCATGGATGCGGTGCGCCATCACCGCATCCATGGCTCCCCAATTATAGCTGAGGATGAGGTCATATTGCGCCAGAAACTCCGCAATCGCCTTGAAGCGACCGAGGCTCGGCTTGCCGGCAAGCGGCGGCGGGTCGGGAAAATCGACAGGCGTGGCAGGATCGAGGGCGTCGCGGGCGCTCATCAGGTGCGGTGCGGCGCTGACGATGCTGTGATGGGCGCGATCACCCCATAGATTCATCAGGCGCACCGCGCGCGCTTCCTTGCCACCCAGCGAGAAGCTGCCGTGGACATGCAAAAACCGGGGCTGATCTGCTCGCGGTGACCGCCGGGATGCGAAATCGTCCATCTCACCCGAAATCGCGTCAGCCATTCAGGACGCGCGCCAGCAGCCGATCGATCGCGACGACCGATGCCGGTTCGTCGAGAAGCGGGGTATGGCCGACATGGGGAATGATCGCCAGTTCCGCGTCCGGGCCGATTTCCTCCACCATGCGAGCGGCAGTGACGGCGGACAGCAGGTCGGAGCGCTCGCCGCGCAGCAGCAGCGTCGGGATGCCGCGAAAGGCCTGCATCACCGGCCACATGTCGACACCTGCCTCGTCGCTGGCGACGCGCAGCGGCTCGGCAATGCGCATATCATAGTCGAGGACGATACGGCCCGCGCTGTTGAGGCGGTAAAGGCGCTTGGCCATGGCGAGCCATTGATCGAGGCCATAGGCGGGGTAGACGTCGCGATTGGATTCCTCCAGCGCGCGGGCGGCGTGGACCCAGCTTGGGTGCGACTGGCCGATGCCGACATAGGTGCGGATGCGGGCGAGGCCTGCCTCCTCCAGCGTCGGGCCGACATCGTTGAGCAGCGCGCCCGCCAGCCATTCGCGATGAGTGGCGGCGATCAACATGGTGATGATGCCGCCCAGCGACGTGCCGACGGCGACGAAGCGGGTGATGGCAAGATCGGCCAACAGGCGGGTGATGTCCTGCAAATAGGTCAGCGGGACATAGGTCATCGGGTCTTTCGCCTGCGCGCTTTCGGCGCGCCCGCGCATGTCCGGGCAGATCAGGCGCCAGTCGCCCGCCAGTCGCGCGGCCAGCGGCTCGAAATCGCGAGCATTGCGGGTCAGGCCCGGCAGGCAGAGCAAGGGCGGGCGATCATCCTCGCCCCCGGCGTAATCACGATAATGGAGCCTCAACCCGTCGGGGGACCACCAATATCCGTCGCTATAGCTGCTCAAGCTGCTTGATCCTTCCGCCCTGCATCCCCCATATCGCCGCATGCGCTCTGCCCTGCAACCCGCCAAATACAGCCCCGCGAACGAAATCGCCGCGCTGCAACCCGATTTCGCCGATCCGGTCGCGGCCGCCGACTTTCCACAGACGATCCTGCGCTTCCGCAACGACCGCTGGGCGCCGGCCGTGGGGCTTGGCGATCTGAATGATAGGGAATGGGTGGCGCATTTCGGACGGTTCGCGCCGATGGAGGGATCGCTGCCGGGACCGCTGGCGCTGCGTTATCATGGGCATCAGTTCCGGCAATATAATCCCGACATAGGCGACGGGCGCGGCTTTCTGTTCGCGCAGGTGCGGGACGGTGCCGGGCGGTTGCTGGACCTGGGCACCAAGGGGTCTGGGCAGACGCCCTACAGCCGTTTCGGGGACGGACGGCTGACGCTGAAGGGTGGGGTGCGGGAAATCCTGGCTACCGAGATGCTGGAGGCTTTGGGGGTAAACACGTCCAAAACCTTCTCCATCATCGAAACGGGCGAGGCGCTGGAGCGGAACGACGAACCCTCCCCCACACGTGGCGCCGTCATGGTGCGGCTCAGTCACTCGCATATCCGCATCGGATCGTTCCAGCGAGCGGCCTATCATGACGACAAGGCTTTGCTGGAGCGATTGACCGATTATGCACTGACGCGGCTTTACGGCGAGGTGCCGGGGGATAATCCGCCCGCGCAACTGCTGGGGCGGGTCGTCGAGCGGACGGCCGATCTGGCGGCGAGCTATATGGTCGCGGGCTTCGTGCATGGCGTGCTCAACAGCGACAATATCAATGTGACGGGCGAGAGCTTCGACTATGGGCCGTGGCGGTTCACGCCGTTGTGGGAGCCGGGCTTCACCGCCGCCTATTTCGACCATTTCGGCCTTTATGCCTATGGGCGGCAGGCGGAGTCGATCCATTGGGACGTGGCGCAACTGGCCGTGTCGCTGCGGCCTTTGGTGGAGGCGGAACCGCTGATCGCGCAGCTGGAGCGCTTTCCCCAGCTTTATGGCGAGGCGATGATCCGGCGGTTTTGCTGGCGGCTGGGCGTCGTGGAGAAGGACGAGGCATCCACGATGGTCGAGGCGGCGGTGCGCGGGATGACCGGCAGCCAAACGCCGATCGACCGCTTCTTTCAGGACTGGCGTGGCGGGGACGTACGGGACGGCGCGCCTTATGCCGGGGAGGAATGGGCCGGGTTCCGGGAGGCCATTGCCGGATTTGAGGCGAGCGGACGGAACGATCATCCCTATTGGGCGGATGTGGCGCCCTGCTCCATGCATATCGACGAGGTGGAGGCGATCTGGAACGCCATTGCCGAGCGGGACGATTGGGCGCCGCTCCATGCCAAGGTCGCGTCGATCCGGGACATGGGCGATGCGCTGGGCGATGCGCCGCCTCTTCCCTAACGCCCTATTATCCTCCATATCGGGGCCATGTCTGCGACGCTGACTTCGATAGAACCCGCCACTGGTGCCCTCTTGTGGCAGGGGACTGCCAGCGATGTGGAGGCGGAAGTCGCCCGCGCCCGTGCCGCCTGGCCGAAATGGGCTGCGCAGCCCATCGCCTATCGCATCGAAACGCTGCGCCGCTTCGTCAATGTCGTGCGCGCCAATGAGGAAGCGCTGGCCGACCTGATCGCGCGCGAAACCGGCAAGCCTCTCTGGGACGCGCGGACCGAAGTGACGGCGGTCATGAACAAGGTCGACATTTCCGTCGCCGCCTTTTCGGAGCGGACCGGACAGCGACGGCTGGAGGCGGCCATGGGTGCGCGCCAGTCGGTGCGGCACAAGCCCCATGGTGTGATGGCGGTACTGGGCCCCTACAATTTTCCGGCGCATCTGCCCAACGGGCACATCATCCCCGCCCTGCTCGCGGGCAATGCCCTGCTGTTCAAGCCATCGGAAAAGACGCCGGCGGTGGGCGAGATGCTGGTGCGTTTCTATCATGAGGCGGGCGTACCGGAGGATGTCGTGCGCCTGGTGCTGGGCGGTCCGGATGAGGGCAAGGCACTGGCCGCGCATCCCGATGTGGGCGGGATTCTCTTCACCGGCTCGGCGCAGACGGGGATCGCCATCAACCGGCAGTTCGCGGGCAATCCGGGCAAGATGCTGGCCCTCGAAATGGGCGGGAACAATCCGATCGTCGCCTGGGACACGGCGGATATCGCCAGCGCTGCGACGCTGATCGTGCAATCGGCCTTCCTGTCGAGCGGGCAACGCTGCACGGCGGCGAGCCGGATGATCGTCAAGGAAAGCCTGGCCGACACGCTGATCGCCGAGGTCAAGAAGCTGGCCGACCGGCTGATCATCGACCATCCCCATGCGGACCCGGCGCCCTATATGGGGCCGGTGATCGACAATCAGGCGGCAGATCATCTGACCGAAAGCTTCCTGTTCCTAATGAGCAACGGCGGCAAGCCGATCAAGCATATGGTCCGGCCGACCAAGGGATTGCCATTCCTGTCCCCCGCGATCATCGACGTCACCGCCATGGCGGAACGGCCGGATGTCGAGCTGTTCGGTCCTTTGTTGCAAGTGATCCGCGTGCCGGATTTCGAATCCGCGATCAGGGAAGCGAACAACACCCGTTTTGGATTGTCGGCGGCACTGATCGGCGGATCGCCCGAGCAATATAACCAGTTCTGGGCCAATATCCGGGCGGGAATCGTCAACTGGAACCGGCCGACCAACGGCGCGTCCTCCTCCGCCCCCTTCGGCGGCGTGGGTATTTCGGGCAATCATCGGCCAAGCGCCTATTATGCTGCGGACTATTGCGCCTATCCGGTCGCTTCGGTCGAGATCGAGCAACCCCGCGCCTCCATCGGCGTAGGCCTCAGGGATATAGACATCAGCACGATGGGGGACTGAAGGCCCCTTCCCAAATTTTCCTACGCGCCGGGCAAAGCATTCTGAATTGAAACAATCGGCTGCTTTCGCCATTTGCCGAGCATGGCTGAAACTGCACCTGCCACTGTCCATCTTGTCGGCGCCGGTCCGGGTGATCCGGAACTGCTGACGATCAAGGCCGTCCGGTTGATCCGCGACGCCGCCGTGATCGTGCATGACGGGCTGGTCTCGCAGGAGATATTGGCGCTCGCCTCTCCGCAAGCCGAACTGATTTCCGTCGCCAAGCAACGCAGCCGCCATTCGATGCCGCAGGAAGACATCAATGCCCTGCTGGTGGCAATGGCGCTGGCAGGACAATCGGTCGTGCGGCTGAAGGGGGGCGATCCCTTTATCTTCGGGCGCGGCGGCGAGGAAATGGAGGCCTGCCGCGCGGCAGGCGTGCCTGTCGAGGTCGTGCCCGGGATCAGTGCGGCGATCGGTTCGGCGGCGCAGGCGCAACTGCCCCTTACCCATCGCGACGCGGCGAGCGCAGTCACTTTCGTCGCCGGCCAGTGCAAGGGGCTGACCGATCAGGACTGGTCCGGGCTGGCGGGCGCCGGGCGGACACTCGTTATCTACATGGGCGTGGCGACGGCGGCGGACATTGCCGACAAGTTGATGGCCGACGGCGTTTCGCCGGCAATTCCGGTGGCGGTGCTTGAAAATGGCACGCGCGCCGATATGCGGACCTTGCGTACCCTGCTCGCCGACCTGGGCGACATGGTGGCACGGGAACAGGTAAAGAGCCCCGCGCTGATCGTGGTCGGGGAAGTGGCGAGCTATGCGCTGGCACGCGATGTGCTGGCGAATTGGACCGCAAGGACGAATATTGGGGCGGAGACAGACAAGTGAAGATTTTGACCGGCAATGACCTCAGCACCGGGGACGTGATCTGGTGGGCGGGCGACGGCTGGTCGCGGCAGGTCGGCGAATCCGTCGACGTGGGCGACAAGGGCAATGACCTCGCACGGGCCGAGGAAGCCGCGCTGCGCGTCGTGGGCGCCTATGTGATCGACGCTAGCCGAGACGAGGGCGGCGTGCGCCCGGCCCATATCAAGGACCGCATCCGTGCCCTGGGGCCGACCGTGCGCCCCGACCTGACGTTGAAACCGAATGACGCCGATGCCGGCAACTGGGTGATCTGAACCATGTATCGTTACGACAGCTACGACCAGTCCATCGTCGACGCCCGCGTCGAGGAGTTTCGCGACCAGACCCAGCGCCGTCTGGCCGGCCAGTTGACAGAGGATCAGTTCAAGCCGTTGCGCCTGATGAACGGCCTGTATCTCCAGCTCCACGCCTATATGCTGCGCGTCGCCATTCCCTATGGCACGCTGAGCGCCAAGCAGATGCGCAAGTTGGGCGAAATCGCGGCGAAATATGACAAGGGCTATGGTCATTTCACCACGCGGACGAACCTTCAGTACAACTGGATCAAGCTGGCCGATGCGCCGGATATCCTGGCCGAGCTGGCGACGGTCGAGATGCATGCCATCCAGACCAGCGGCAACTGCATCCGCAATATCTCGTCCGATCAATATGCGGGCGTGTCCGCCGATGAAGCGACCGATCCGCGTCCCTGGGCGGAATTGCTGCGCCAGTGGTCGACCTTCCATCCGGAATTCACCTATCTGCCGCGTAAGTTCAAGATTTGCGTGATCGCGTCGAAGGAAGACCGGGCGGCCATGCGCCTGCATGACATCGGCCTTAAGCTGGTGTCGCGGGACGGCCAGATCGGCGCGGAAGTCTATGCCGGTGGCGGCATGGGCCGTACGCCGATGGTTGCGCCGCAAATCAAGGACTTCGTGCCCGAAGATGAGATCGTCTCTTATCTGGAGGCTTGCCTGCGCGTCTACAACCGCTACGGCCGCCGCGACAACAAATATAAGGCGCGGATCAAGATCCTGGTCCACGAACTGGGCGTCGAGGAATATAAGCGTCAGGTCGAGGAAGAGTATGCGCATATGAAGCAGCTCGGCCTCAACCCGCCGACCGAGGAACTGGATCGCATCCGGCCCTTCTTCGCCAACCCCGCTTATGAGCAGGGTCTGGCCGACGAAATCGACCGCGCCGATCCGGCCTTCGCGTTGTGGGTGGACCGTCAGGTCGCGGCGCACAAGCAGCCGGGCTATGCCATCGTCAATATCAGCCTGAAGCCCAAGGGCGGGATTCCGGGCGATGCTTCGGCGGAGCAGATCGGGCTGGTGGCTGATCTGGCCGAAACCTATTCGTTCGATGAACTGCGCGTGACCCATGCACAGAATCTCGTCCTGCCGCATGTGAAGAAGGCGGACCTCTACGCCATCTGGCAGAAGCTCGACGAAGCCGGGCTGGCGGAGGCCAATCTGGACCTCATCACCGACATCATCGCCTGCCCTGGCCTGGACTATTGCAGCCTTGCCAATGCGCGGTCGATCCCGCTGGCGCAGAAGCTGTCGGAGCGCTTTGCCGACGCTGGGCGGCAGAAGGATCTGGGCGAGCTGAAGGTCAAGATTTCGGGCTGCATCAACGCCTGCGGCCACCACCATGCCGGTCATATCGGCGTGCTGGGCGTGGACCGGAAGGGCGTGGAGAATTTCCAGCTCTCGCTCGGCGGATCGGGCGCGGAGGACGCCGCCGTCGGTCAGATCACCGGCCCCGGCTTCTCGGAAGATGGCGTCGTGGATGCCATCGAGAAGGTCACGGACCTCTATCTCGCTGAGCGAGAGGAAGGCGAACGCTTCCTCGATACCTATCGCCGTCTTGGCATGAAGCCCTTCAAGGAGGCGATCTATGGTTGAGTTCCTGTCCTTCCGCGAAGGCGAAGCCGCGCAGGAGCCGGCCGTGACGGTCGAATCCTTCACCGGCCAGTCCAACTCGACCGCCGTGCGGATCGAAGCGGGCGAGGATGCGCGTGAATTGCTGCCCTATCTCGACCGGCTGTCGCTGGTGGAGGTGAACTTCCCGGCCTATGGCGATGGGCGCGGCTATTCGGCGGCGCGGATTTTGCGCGAGGCCGGATATGAGGGTGAGCTTCGCGCCGTGGGCGATGTGCTGGTGGACCAGCTCAATGCCATGCGTCGCTGCGGTTTCGACAGCTTCCGGCCCGACAAGGCGCTGGACGATGCCGCCGTGGAGCGTGCGCTCCATCGTTATGCCGACGTCTATCAGAAGACCGTCGACGGCCGCAGCCCGGTGTGGGCGAAACGGCACCCGGAGACTGTGAATGGCTGAACCTGCCCGCAAGCTTGACGTCATCGACGCCCGCCCCGCCTTTACCCAGGCCGACGCGGACGCGCTCAACGCGCGTTTCGAAGGCGTCGACACGCTGTCGATGCTCAAGACCGTCTTTGCCGAAGGGCTGGCGGGGAATGTCGCGGTCGTCTCCTCCTTCGGCACGGAAAGCGCCGTGCTGCTGTCGCTGGTCGCCAAGGCGGACAGGACCGTGCCGGTGATCTTTGTCGATACGCTCAAGATGTTTGGCGAGACGCTGGACTATCGCGAGACGCTGATCAGCACGCTGGGCTTCACCGACAGCCGCGCCGTGGTGCCCAATGCGGAAGTGCTGGCGAAAAAGGACGAAACCGGCCTGCGCTGGTCCTATGATCCCGACGGCTGCTGCGAAATCCGCAAGGTAGAACCGATGGCCCGCGCCAAAGAAGGCCTCGACGCCTGGATTTCCGGGCGCAAGGCGTTCCAGTCGGTAACGCGGCAGAACCTCCCCCGCTTCGAGGTTGAGGATGGCCGCCTGAAGATCAATCCGCTGGGCGATTGGACCAAGGACGATCTGGAAGCCTGGTTCGAGGCGGAAAATCTGCCGCGGCATCCGCTGGAGGCACAGGGTTATCTGTCGATCGGTTGCGAACCATGCACGTCCAAGGTGCTGCCGGGCGAAGATCCGCGCGCCGGGCGCTGGCGTGGGTGGGACAAGGTGGAATGTGGCATCCACTCACCGGTGGCGCCGATCCCCTCACCCGTCGCCGATCCGGACGACCCGGCGAACCAGCCGGTGTTCTGAACCTTTCAAATCCTCCCCTCGCCAGGCATTGGGGAGGATTTTTGTTATTGCCCGCCTGTTTCCAACCCATTGCTATACAATCGTTCGATGATTACCCCTTGCCGCCTGCAAGGGAGCAACGACCATGAAAATCATCGCGCGGATTTCCGTCCTGGCCGTGGCGATCGCGGCGTTTGGGCCGCCGTTGGGCGCGCAGATCGATCCGATGACCCCCGACACGGTCAAGGTCTACGATCCCGCCCGCGAGCAGGCCGATTATATCCGGCGCGAGGTCATGATCCCGATGCGCGACGGGGTGAAGCTGTTCACCGTCATCGTCATGCACAAGGGCACGAACCACGGTCCAATCCTGCTCAGCCGCACGCCCTATAATGCGGGCAAGGCGACGTCCCGCAACCGCAGCCAGAAGATCGAGGAAATCCTGCCCGTCTCCGACGCCGAGTTCGTCAATGACGGCTATATCCGCGTCTATCAGGATGTGCGCGGGCTGGACGGCTCCGAGGGCGATTATGTGATGACCCGGCCTTTGCGAGGGCCGCTCAATCACACCCAGGTCGACCATAGCACGGACGCCTATGACACGATCGACTGGCTTGTGAAGAATGTCCCGGAAAGCAATGGAAAGGTTGGGATAACCGGATCATCCTATCTGGGCTTCACGTCACTGATGGCCCTGATCGATCCGCATCCGGCGCTGAAAGCGGCCGTGCCGCAAAGCCCCATGGTGGACGGCTGGATCGGGGACGACTGGTTCCATAACGGCGCCTTCCGCCAGCCCAATTTCAACTATGTGCTGGGTCAGACCGCGAAGAAGGGCGGCGGCGGCGTGCCCTATGGGACGGGCGATGAATATGAGGCCTATCTGGCCGAGGGGTCGGCGGGCGATTTCGCGCGAGCCTATGGGCTGGATATCTTCCCTTTCTCGCGAAAGCTGATGGAGCATCCGGCCTATGACAGCTATTGGCAGGAGCAAGCCGTCGACAAGCTGCTGGCCAAGCGCAAGCTGACCGTGCCGACCATGCTGGTCGTGGGCCAGTGGGACCAGGAGGACAGCTATGGCGCCCCGGCGGTCTACAAGGCGCTGGAGCCGCAGGACAAGAATAACGACATGGTGAGCCTGATCATCGGGCCATGGCGACACAGCGGCGTCAATTATGACGGTTCGCGGTTAGGCGATCTGGATTTTGCGGGCGATACCGGGCTTCAGTTCCGGCGTGACACCATGAAACCCTTTCTTGACCATTATTTGAAGGATGATCCTCCCAAAGGTTATAAGGTGCCTGGCGCGCTTAGCTATGAGACCGGAGCCGACAAATGGCAGGTGATGGCGAAGTGGCCGGGCGGCAAGGCGACGCCGCTATATCTATCCGCAGGCAATGGTTTGAACTGGGTAAGGCCGGCGACCGAGGGCAGCGACAGCTATGCCTCCGACCCGGCCAAGCCCGTGCCCTATCTTCCCCGCCCCATCCTCCCGAACAAGGATGATGCGTGGAAGACCTGGCTGGTGAAGGACCAGCGCTTCGTCGCCGGGCGGCCTGATGTGCTGAGCTATATGACGCCTGTGCTGGACAAACCGGTGCATATCGCCGGGCAGCCGATGGTCGACCTGTTCGCGGCGACATCCGGAACGGACAGCGACTGGGTGGTCAAGCTGATCGACGTCTATCCCGAACAATATAGCAACGTGCCGAAAATGGCGGGCTATCAACTGCCGATCGGAATCGAAATCTATCGCGGCCGTTACGTCCATGGTTTCGACAAGTCGGAGGCGCTGGTGCCGGGCAGGGTTGAGAATTACAAATTCGGCCTGCCCAATGTGAACCATGTGTTCCAATCGGGGCACCGGATCATGGTGACGGTGCAATCGAGCCTCTTCCCGCTTTACGACCGCAATCCGCAAAGCTTCGTGCCGTCGATCTTCAACGCGAAGAAGAGCGATTACAGGATTGCGACGCAGAGCGTGCATTATGGCGCCGGCAAGGCAAGCGCGATATGGTTGCCGGTGATGCCGGATTGAGGGGGAGGACGATATGGCCGTCGAGCTGAAGATATTGGCGTGGAGTTGCGTATTGCTGCTGGTCCACATTTTCGCGGCGGCGCATATCAAGACCCGGCAATATGGCACCAAATGGAATATGGGCGCGCGCGATGAGGAATTGCCGCCGCTCGCCCCTGTCGGCGGGCGGCTGGTTCGCGCGCAGGCGAATTTTCTGGAAACCTATCCGATCGCCATCATCGCGCTGTTGGGCGTGGTGATTGCGGGGAAGACCAGTGGGTTGACCGCGATCGGCGGATGGATGTGGCTGGGCGCGCGGGTGGTGTATCTGCCGCTCTATGGCATGGGCGTGCCGGTGGTTCGGACTATGGCCTATCTGGTCAGCATGGTGGGGTTGGCGTTGGTGTTTCAGGCCTTTGTTTCAGGGTGAGGTGAGCACGTCGCTCCCACCCTTTCGCCACGCTACGCGTGGCTCCTTCCCTCTCCCGGCGGGAGAGGGATTGTTCCTTACTCGATATCTTCCAGATAGCTGCCTTCCGCCAGGTCCGAGAAGCGGGTGATCCGGGCGTCGAACTTCATGCGGATGCGGCCGGTGGAGCCATGACGCTGTTTTGCCACGATCACTTCGGCAAGCCCGTAGATGCGCTCCATTTCCTGCGCCCATTCCAGATGCTCGGAGCTTTCCTTGTTCCCCGGTTCCTTGGCGGCGACATAATAATCCTCGCGGAACACGAACCAGACCATGTCCGCGTCCTGCTCGATCGAGCCTGATTCACGAAGGTCGGAGAGCTGCGGGCGCTTGTCCTCGCGCTGCTCAACCGCGCGGCTGAGCTGCGACAATGCCAGAACCGGACAATTAAGTTCCTTCGCCAAGGTCTTCAAACCACGGGAAATTTCGGAAATCTCATTGACGCGATTGTCGCCCTTTCCCGTGCCCTGGAGGAGTTGAAGATAGTCGACCACGACGAAGCCGATATCATGGCGCCGCTTCAGGCGGCGCGCGCGGGTGCGCAGCGCCGCGATGGTAAGCCCGGGCGTGTCGTCGATGAACAGCGGCAGCTCCTGCAAATCCCGCGCCGCGCGGGACAGATTCTGGAAGTCGGTACGGCTGATCTTGCCCATGCGGAGCGCTTCGCCGCTGATGCCCGACTGTTCGGCCAGAACGCGGGTGGCGAGCTGGTCGGCGGACATTTCCAGACTGAAGAAGGCGGTCTTGGCACCCATATTCTTTTCGGGCGGAATGCCATCTCCATGGTCCCGTAACCAACGCGACGCCGCATTATAAGCGATGTTAGTGGCGAGCGAGGTCTTGCCCATACCCGGACGACCCGCAAGGATCATCAGGTCCGAATTGTGCATGCCGCCGATTTTCTCGTTGAGGCTGTTGATGCCGGTGGTGATACCCGAAACATGGCCGCCGCTGTTGAGCGCGCGTTCGGCGACCTGCACCGCCATGGTGGTGGCGGTGGCGAAGCTTTTCACCGACCCGGTTTCGCCCTCTCCTTCCGACACTTTATAAAGCGCGACCTCGGCCTGCTCGATCTGCTCGCGCGGGTTGACATCCTCGCTCGTATCCAAAGCATTTTCAACTAGTTCCCGTCCGACATGGACGAGTTGTCTCAGGAGGGCGAGATCATAGATTTGCGTGGCGAAGTCGCGCGCGCCCAGCAGCGCCGCGCCATTGCCGGTCAGCTGCGCGAGATAACCGACACCGCCCAGTTCCTTGAGCGCCGGATCCTGTTCCAGCATCGGCTTCAGCGTCACCGGGTTCGCGACCATGTCGCGTTCCACCAGTTTCATGACGGCCTCGTAGATACGGCCATGCATCGGTTCGAAGAAATGTTCCGGCTTCAGCTTCAACTGGACGTCTTCGGCGATGCGGTTGTCGATCATCAGCGCGCCCAGCAGTGCAGCCTCCGCCTCGACATTGCGGGGAAGTTCGGTGATGCCAGATTCTGTGGCGGCGTTGATTTGCACGAGTTCGACCATTGCCCCCCTCATCGCGCCGCGCACCGACCCTTGCAAGGTGGAAGGTTGAAAGCATTCGGAAAAACTGTGGACAACAGTCCTCTTCACTTTTCCCGGTTGCATTTCCTTGTGCGCCGCCGCACTGACCATAGCGTCCATGGCCGACCCGCGCATCATCGATATCACGCTCGACGAGCGGACGATCCTCTGGCGCAACGCCGATGTCGAGCAGGAACGGCGCATCGCCATTTTCGACCTGCTGGAAGACAATTATTTCGAGCCGCAGCGGGTGCATGAGGACGGCTATGCCGGCCCCTACAAGGTTCTGCTGCGGGTCGAGGAAGGACGGCTGGTCATCGAGATCAGGCGGGAGAATGGCGATCCGCTGGAGGCGATCATCCTGAGCCTGGGCCGGTTCCGTCGTCCGATCCGCGATTATTTCGCGATCTGCGACAGCTATTACCAAGCGATCAGCAACGCCTCGCCGCAGCAGATCGAAACGGTGGACATGGCGCGCCGCGGCATCCACAATGCCGCCGCCGAGACGCTGATCGAGCGGCTGGAGGGCAAGATCAAGGTCGACTTCGATACGGCCCGTCGCCTCTTCACGCTGATCTGCGTCCTGCACATCAAGGGGTAAGGGGCATCCATATTACGAGTTTCGGCCAGTTGCTGACCCGTTTTGGCGTGGTTTCCGCTGTCCTGGGCCTGTTGGCCCTGGGCGGATGGCTTTATGCGCGTGATTGGGCGCCGAGCCGCGAGGAATTTCCGACCCAGGGCGTCTCCATATCATCCGACAACGGAACCGTCGAATGGGGCACGCTGGCAGCGCAGGGAACGGATTTCGCCTATATCCGCGCGGCCAGCGGCGGACAGCTTCGCGACCAGGCGTTCGAAGCCAATTGGGCGGCCGCGAGGGCAGCAGGAATGCGCTATGGCGCTTCGCTCGATTTCAGCCTGTGCGCCAAGGCCAGCGATCAGGCGACCGCATTCATGACCATGGTGCCGCGCGACAACGCCGCCCTGCCTCCGGTGATACGGCTGGCTTTCGAACCGGGCTGCCGGGCGCGGCCGGGTCAGGATGCGGTCCTGTCGGAATTGAACACGCTGATCAACCTGATCGAAAGTCATTCGGGCACGCCGGTCGTGCTGAACCCCAGCGACGATTTCGATGCGCGATATGACATAGCCTCCGGAATCAACCGGACGCTGTGGCTGGACCGCAATTTCTTTCCCCCCGACCGCGAAAAGCGCAAATGGGTGATGTGGACAGCCAGCGATATGCGGCATATCGACGGCATCGACGGTCCGGTGAAATGGGATGTGATGCCGCGATGAACGCGACGGAAGAATTGATCGGGGCGGCGCGCAAGGCAATGATCCATGCCCATGCGCCCTATAGCCGCTTTGCCGTCGGTGCCGCGGTACGGCTGACCGATGGGCAGATCGTGACCGGCTGCAATTTCGAGAATGCAAGCTATGGCCTGTCGCTCTGTGCCGAGACGGTGGCGCTGGCGACGGTGAACGCCCAGGGGCGCTTCGTCGATGTGGAAGCGATCGCGGTCGTCGGCGGCGCGATGGGCGCGGATGGTGCGGTAACCGGCGATGCCATCGTCACGCCCTGCGGCCGGTGCCGCCAGATCATGAATGAAGCCGAGCAGATGGCCGGGCGGGCGCTCGCCATCTACTGCGCGGCGCCAGAAGGGCACGCCCTGGTCCAACATAGCGTCGCTGAATTATTGCCTCATGCCTTTGGTCCCAGAGATCTCGGCATATTGCCAGGAAAGAGCTGAACCAGCCATGTCGATACTATCGGATAAGTGGATTCGCGAACAGGCCCAGACCAGCGGCATGATCGAGCCGTTCGTGGAAAGCCAGCGGCGCGACGGGTGCATCAGCTACGGCCTTTCCTCCTATGGCTATGACGCGCGGGTCGCTGACGAATTCAAGATCTTCACCAATGTCGACAGCGCCGTGGTGGACCCGAAGGATTTCGCGGCCAACAGCTTCGTCGACCGCAAGACCGACTGCTGCATCATTCCGCCCAACAGCTTCGCCCTGGCCCGGACAGTCGAATATTTCCGGGTGCCGCGCGACGTGCTGGTGATCTGCCTTGGCAAATCGACCTATGCGCGGTGTGGCATCATCGTGAACGTCACCCCGCTGGAACCGGGCTGGGAAGGTCATGTGACGCTGGAATTTTCCAACACCACCCCGCTTCCCGCCAAAATATACGCCAACGAAGGCGCGTGCCAGTTCCTGTTCCTCAAGGGCAATGAGCCCTGCGAGACCAGCTATGCCGACCGGGCAGGCAAATATATGGGGCAGCAGGGCGTCACATTGCCCCGCCTTTGAGGTCGTGCGACACTGGCAGGCATGATGGGTGACCCCCTGTCCGCCAGGCGGAGTCCGCCATGCTGATACCCTTCCGTCGCCGGAACGCGCCTGATCGGGGGCCGTTGCCCGACGTGGGCGAGGATGTCCGCATCTACGCGATCGGCGACATTCATGGGCGTGACGACCTGTTCGCCGAACTACTGGACCGGATCGCGCAGGACGAGGCGGATCGCCCTCCCTTGCCGCGGCTCCTCATCCTGCTGGGCGATCTGGTGGATCGCGGACCGCAATCGGCGCAGGTGGTCGAGCGGGCGATGGCCATGGCGCGATCGAAGGAGAATGTCCGCTTCCTCAAGGGCAACCATGAGGAAGTTTTCATCGCCGCGGCACGAGGGAGCGCGCAGGCGGTCCGCTTCTTCCGGCGGTTGGGCGGCATTCAGACGCTGGCCAGCTATGGCCTCCCCCCCCACAACAGCAGCGCCATGAGCGATACGGCGCTGGCGCAGTGGATGCTGAACCATATCCCGCGCGACGCCGTCGATTTTCTGGACGATTTTACCGACATGCTGCCGGTCGGCGGCTATTTGTTCGTGCATGCCGGCGTGCGGCCGCGCATTGCTCTGGAAGCGCAGAAGCCGGCCGACCTTCGCTGGATCAGGGGCGATTTCCTGAACCACCGACGCTCCTTCGGCAAGATGATCGTTCATGGCCATAGCATCACCGAAGAGGTCGATATCCAGCCCAACCGGATCGGCATCGATACAGGAGCCTTTGCCAGCGGAAGGTTGACCGCCATTGGCCTGGAAAAGGACCGGCGCTGGTTCCTGCACACCGGCATTGGCAAAGTGTAAATTCATTAGCGCTTGTAATAATATTACAAGAATATCGAATTTTGCGCGGCATTCCCGATCACTCATAGAGTGACCAAGGTCATTCTCTGTCGGCCTGTGACAAACAGATGGCGGATTGGGACCTATTCTTCGTTCAGAAAGGCAGAACGGCAATAAAGGCCGTCTTTCAACAGGGGAACAATCGATGCGTATTCGCCGTGCACTGGCGGGGTTCGCCCTCGCCACCTGTCTTGTTTCGCCCACGCAAATCCTCGCCGCCACGCAAATGGACGCGACGCTGTCACAGCGGCACAAATTCGACATCGCACCACAGCCGCTGAGCAGCGCACTTCGCCAGCTATCGACCCAGTCCGGCGTGCGCATCCTCTTCCCCTATGACGAGGTCGCGGCCATCCGCAGCCGCGGGATCCAAGGCTGGCTGTCGACCCAGGATGCGCTGGAACGGCTGCTGGCCGGAACCGCGCTCAAGCATAGCGAGGCAGGCGTCGGCGTAATCGCTCTGGCCGTGCCCAGCAACCGCAGCGCCGCGCGCCGCAGCCCGATGGCGGTCCAGTTCGCGCAGGCCAGTCTGGCTGGCACGCAGCCCGTCGCCATGGCGCCCGCCGCCGAGGCCGAGGATGCGTCCGCCCCCATCATCGTCACCGGTACGCGCCAGACCACGCGCACGGTCGCCGAAAGCCTTGCGCCGATCGACGTTCTGAGCGTCAAGGACCTGGAGGCGAGCGGCAAGCAGTCGGTGCGCGACCTGCTGGGCACGCTGGTCCCCTCGATCAACGTGTCGAACAACGGCGCTGGGGCGAGCTGGGCGGTGCGTACCCTGTCTCTGCGCGGCCTGGGCGGCGATCAGTTGCTGGTGCTGGTCAACGGCAAGCGTCGGCACAATACGGCGACCCTCTTCATCAACGGGTCAGTGCAGAACGGCCAGTCGCCGCCGGACCTGGACCTGATCCCCGGCAACTCCATTCAGCGGATCGAGGTGCTGCGTGACGGCGCATCGGCGCAATATGGGTCGGACGCGATCGCGGGCGTCGTCAACATCATCCTGAAGAACGACACGTCCGGCGGCGCGGCGCTGACCATGGGCAGCACGGCCGACAATGGCGGCTGGCAGGGCCGCTGGCAGGTCGACAAGGGCTTCGCCCTGGGAGACGGCGGCTATATCCACCTCTCCGCCGATGGCGTGTTGCAGGACAACACTATGGTAGAGAGCAGCCCGATCGCCGGGACCTTCTATCCCACGGGCGACCCGCGCAACGCCAGTCCGAACCGCATCCGCGCCAAATATGGCCAGCCCCAGGTGATCGGCGGCAATGTCAGCTATGACGCGATGCTGCCCATCGGGGAAAGCACCGAACTGTACAGCTTCGGCACTTATTCGAAACGCCATGCGGCGGGCTGGCTGACCTATCGCCTGCCGAGCGCGGTCAACAACATATTGGAGGTCTATCCCGACGGCTATATCCCTCGCATTCACGTCTATGACGAGGATTTCCAGGTCGCGGCGGGCATTCGCGGCGACGGGCCGGCGGGCATTCATTACGACCTTTCCACCACCTATGCGGAGGATGAGGTCAAATATAGCCATACGACCTCGCTGAACGCCTCCCTGGGGCCGGCCAGCCCCACCCATTTCTACCTGGGCAAGGTGCGGTCGAACGAATGGACGACCAATCTCGATCTCCAGAAGGAATTCGAAGTCGGGCTGGCAGAGCCGCTGTTCCTGGCGGTCGGCGGCGAATATCGGCGCAACAGCTTCCTGATCGGCCCCGGCGATCCGGTCTCCTATATCGACGGCGGCTATCGTTCGCCCGCTGGCTCCTGGCGGGCGGGAGAATTGCGCACTGCAGGGTCGCAGGGCGTAACCGGCTTCCTCCCCTCCGGATCGGGCAAGTGGAGCCGCAACAACTGGAGCGCCTATATCAACCTGGAGCAGAAGATCATCGAGGGCTTCGAGATCGGCCTCGCCGGGCGACATGAGGATTATTCCGACTTCGGCACTACCGATACCGGCAAGGTTTCCGCCCGCATAGAGCCGGTGAAGGGCTTTGCCCTGCGCGGCACGGCAAGCACCGGTTTCCGCGCGCCGACGCTCCAGCAACAGCATTATGCCTCCTCCTCCACCATCGGCGTGCCGGTGAACGGGGTGAACGTGCTGCTGCCGGTACAGGCCCTGCCGGTGGGTTCCCCGGCAGCGGTGGCGCTGGGCGCGGTGCCGCTGAAGCCGGAAAAATCGACCAACTTCTCGGCGGGCGTCGTGCTGACCCCCGTGCATAATCTCAACATCACGGTCGACGCCTACCAGATCAAGATTCGCGACCGCATCATGCTGAGCGAGACGCTGAGCGGGACCATGGTGCGCAACGTGCTCGCGGCGGCGGGCATCCCGGGGGTAGCGGGCGGCTTCTACTTCGTGAACGCGGCGGATACGCGGACGCGCGGGTTGGATATCGTCAGCACCTATCGCACCGGGCTTGGTGACATGGGGTCGCTGACCGCCAGCCTGTCCGCCAATTTCAACAAGACCATCTTCACCCATATCGACCCCATTCCCAATGTGCTGGCGGGATCCGGGCTAGTGCTGGTGGGCCGCGCCAAGCAGGGCGACTTCACCAAGGGAACGCCGCGCAACAAGTTCATCGGCAATCTGCTGTGGGACTGGGGCGCCTTCTCCGCCAATCTGCGCGCCACCCGATACGGCAAGATCACGCAGGTCGCATCGGGCATGGTGCTTCATGACGCCACCAACACCGCCTGCACCGCCGGAAGCACGGGCTGCACGCTGGGCTATGTCGACGAGGAGGTGAAGCCCAAGGTCATCTTCGACCTGGAGATGGGATATAAGCTGACCCAGGGCGTCAAGCTGTCGGTCGGCGCCAATAATCTGTTCAACATCTATCCGACCAAGCTCAATCCCGTGAACCGTGTCGTGGGCAGCCTCTACAACGCCTATGCGCCCTACGGCATCAGCGGCGGCTATTATTACGGCCGGCTCAATCTGGAATTCTGACAAGGAACGCAAGCGCATGACGGGTCGATTGAAGGTGAACCGCCGCGAAGCTCTCGCGGCGGGCGGGATCGGACTGCTTGCGGCCGGCAGTGCCGGATCGCTGGCGCAAGGCAAGGCGAATGGCGCTCCGGCGGCGGGCAAGGAGACGGTGGTGACCGTCGAGGATTGCACCAATGTCGCCCTGGCCCTCTCGCCCGACGGCAGCCGCATCGCCTTCGACCTGCTCGGCATATTGTGGACGCTGCCGGTCGAGGGCGGCACGCTCACCCGGTTGACCGGCGACTTCGACGACCTCGCCCAGCCCGACTGGTCGCCCGACGGCAAGCGGATCGCCTTCCAATCCTATCGGTCGGGCAATTTCCATATCTGGTCGGTGGCAGCCGAAGGGGGCGACCTGCGCCAGCATACGGACGGATTGCTCGACGACCGGGAGCCGCGCTGGTCGCCCGACGGCAGGACCATCGCCTTCTCCAGCGACCGGGCCGGGGGCCGATACGCCATCTATCTGCTGGATGTGGCGAGCGGTGAGGTAACGCCTTTTTCGAAAGGCACCACCAACGACAGTGAACCTACATGGTCGCCTGACGGCAAGGCGATCGCCTATGTCGCTGGCGGCACGAAGCTGATCAAGGCCGATGTGGCAAGCGGGGCGACAACGGAAATCGCTTCCGTTCCGCTCTCCACCGACCGTTTCAACGCCGCCGCGATTATGGCACCCGCTTTCGCACCCAACGGGACGATCCTCTATACCCGGCAGTTGCCCGGTTCGCTGACGCTGGTCCGGGGCGGCCAGGATATCGTCACGGGCGAGGACCTCTATCCCTTCCGTCCCGCTTTCACCAGCGATGGCGCGATCCTCTACGGATCGAACGGCAAGATCCGCAAGCTGAAGGATGGCCAGGCGACCGTCCTGCCCTTCAAGACCAGCGTACCGGTGACGACGCCCGATTACCGGAAGAAGACGCGCGATTTCACCTCGACAGCGTCTCGGCCGGTCGTGGGCATCGCCGCGCCGATGCTGTCGCCCGATGGGAAGAGCATCGTCTTCGCCGCGCTCAATGATATCTACGTCATGCCCATCGGCGGATCGCCGAAGAAGCTGATCGGCGATCCCTATCATAAATGCGATCCGGCCTGGTCGCCCGATGGCAGGACCATCGCCTATTCTTCCGACCGGGGCGGGACGCTGGACCTGTGGCTGCACGATCTGGCGACGGGCAGGGAACGGCAACTCACCAACATCCCAGGCAAGGCGGTCGCCTGGGGCAGTTGGTCGCAGGACGCAAAGCTGATCGCCTTTCTCGATCAGGAGGGAGCGCTCCACAGCGTCGACGTGGCGAGCGGGACGGTGCGCAAGGTCTTCGATGCTCTGTGGGAGCCGGGACGGCCGAGCTTCGGACCGGACGGCAAGACCATCGCCTACGCGGCCTTCAAACCGGTGACGGGCCGCTACCGCGAGGGCGCGAGCCAGATCCTGACCGTCGATCTGACAACGGGCAAGGGACGTTACCAGGCGGTAGCGGAAGGCAAGTCGATGGGCGTGCGCGGGCATGACGGGCCGGTCTGGTCGCCCGACGGCCAGTGGATGGCCTATGTCTTCGCCAGCACGCTCTGGGTCGTGCCGGTGAAGGAAGACGGCAGCTTTGCCGGAGCGCCGCGCCAGATCACGACCGAAGTCACCGACGCCCCCAGTTGGAGCGGGGATTCGCGAAAACTGCTCTACCTCAGCAACGGAAAATTGCGGCTGGTATCGATTTCGGGAGGTGTGGCGCAGACTGTGCCGTGCCGTCTCAACTGGTCCAATGCCAAGCCTTCGGGTCGCACCATCATCAGGGCTGGCAAAGTCTGGGACGCCATGTCCGCCGATTACCGGACGGGCGTGGACGTGGTGATCGACGGCAACCAGATTGCCGCGATCACGCCCCATGACGGCCGGGCGCCGTCGGACGCCAATGCGAAACTGGTGGACGATGGCGCCCTGACGCTCATGCCCGGCCTGATCGACATGCACACACACCGCCAGATGGCGGGCTATGGCTATGGCGACCGCATGGGCCGACTGTGGCTGGCGATGGGCGTGACGGCGACCCGTTCGCCGGGCTGCCCGGCCTATCATATGGTCGAGGACAGGGAAGCGATCCAGAGCGGCAAGCGGATTGCGGCGCGGCACTATGCCACTGGAGAGGCGATCGACGGCGGGCGCATCTTCTACAATTTCATGCGGCCCGTCACCGAACCGGGGCAGATGGCGCTGGAACTGGAACGGGCACGCGCGCTCGATTACGACATGGTGAAGACCTATGTGCGCCTTCGCCATGACGTGCAGAAGCAGGTCGTGGACGAGGCCCATCGCATGGGGATGCATCTTTCGTCCCATTATCACTATCCCGCCCTGCATAGCGGCATGGACTGCATGGAACATACCGGCGCCACCAACCGCTATGGCTATTCGCGCACCATCACCTCGCTGGGTGGCGGCTATCATGACGTCGCCGATCTATTCGCGGCGGCCCGGGCCGGACGGACACCGACGCTGTTCGCGGCGACCGCCTTGCTGGGCGAAGATAGCGGTTTCGCGCAGGATGAGCGGATCAGGACGCTGTATCCCGCCTGGGAATATGAAAAGCTGCTGGCGCGGATAAAGGCCATGACGGGCGACGGTGGCAAGCCGATGCTTGCCTCACTGGAACGGCAGGTGCAACAGATCAAACTGATGCTGGCGGCCGGCTGGCATCCGATTTCGGGCACTGACGCGCCGATCGACCTGACCGCGATCAGCCTGCATCTCAACCTGCGGGGCATGGTGCGGTATGGGATTTCACCGTATGAGGCGCTGATGATGACGACGCGCCGGTCGGGCGAGTTTCTGGGCGAGCCGGTCGGGCGGATCGAACGCGGCATGCTGGCCGACATGATCCTGGTCGACGGCGACCCGCTGAAGGATGTGAACGCGGTCGCGAACGTGAGGAAGGTCATCGCCAACGGCGTCGTCCATACGCCGGAGCAACTGATGGCGCCCTTCGTGAGCGCAAAGCCTCAAGCGGATATGACGCCGATACTGCCTCCCCTCGCCCATGCGCATCAGCATTTCTGGTGGCATGCGGCGGAATATGTGGAATCCAGCCGTGCAGCCTGTTGCGCGGGACATGCCGTGGCGCATGTCTAGAGCATCGTGCGCAAAAGTGGGAACCGGTTTTGCGCTTAAAGCGATGCGATAACAAAAGCTTAGAGCGTGCGGCTCGCGTACGATTTGGCGCAGCGCGCTCTAAGGAGGAACGTGGTAATTCAGCCAATGCCGCCGGTTCGGCGACAAAAGGGAATTCAGCGCCCGTTATCGGCGATCACATCCACGCTGGTCTTGCCACCCGGTGCGTCCGAGAAGAGCAGCAGATAGGCACTCCCGTCATCCTTGCGCGTGCCGCCCAGCACATGGTCGGCGCCCATGACCTTATGCTCGGCATCGAAGCCGGCACGGCGGGCCTGGGTATAGTAGAAGTCCATCACGCTCTGGCGCGGCACCGGCGTCACGAAGGTCGCGGCGCGCAGGGTGCAGCCGTTTTTCTCCGCGCCCGCCGCTTCGGTGAGCTGCGCGCCCGGATAGAGGGTGAAGGGTTCGGGCAGACGGCTGGCCCATTGTGCGCCATAGACCAATTGTTCACGGCAAAACGCGTTGCCGCCCGGCTTGTGCTGCTCACGGGCGACGGCGGCCAGGCCGTCCGCCGGCTCGGGCGCTTCGCTTTGCTTCGCGGCCGGCGTGGCGAGCAGCTTGCCGCCGGCGAGCTTCACCGATTGCGCCAGCGCCTTTGCCGCATCGCCCTTCAACAGGGGCAGCCTGGCTTCCGGCTCCCCGATCACTGTCCCTTCCGCCACATTGCCGGTCAGCGCATTGTCCAGCGCATTCAGGTCGGCGTCCTTTTCCCCCTTGCCACAACCACCGAGCGGCAGGGCGAGAACGAACGCGAGCATGCAGAAAGATCGAACGGACGCCATGGCTTCACTCCTTCGTAAACAAGGGATGAAGAACAGAGGTTAATTTTCCGTTAGGTATTTTGGTGAATCCCCGCCTTTTTTGGGGCGGGGCCATTCTCCGTCAACTGGCATCACCCCTCCGCTTGCCGCAACGACATGAAAACGCCATTTGTGCGGCATGTTCAACATTTTGTCGGCCCTGATCGGACTTGCCACGCTGATCTGCATGATCCCGGCGGTGTTCCCCTTGCTGGGCGCGCTGAACTGGCTGCTGGTGCCGGTGGCGCTGTTTGGGGCCTTTGTCGGCCTCTTCTCCGCCAAGACCGGCGGACGCAATTTCTGCCTGATCGTTGCGGGTTTCGGCGCGCTACGGCTGTTCCTGGGAGGAGGGATATTCTGACCAAGGATGCTGCCTGGATGCGCACCGGCCTGCTGACCGCACTGGGCGCCTATAGCCTTTGGGGACTGTTGCCGATCTTCTTCCGGATGCTGCACCATGTCGCGCCAGTCGAAATCGTCGCACAGCGGGTGCTTTGGTCGCTGATCCTGATCCTGAGCCTGCTCGGCATGAGGAGCGGGTTGCCCGCGCTGTTCGCCCTGTTGCGCAATCCCCGTCTGATGCTGCCGCTCAGCGCTTCGGCCATGCTGATCGGCGCGAACTGGCTGACCTATATCTGGGCGGTGAACAACGGCCATGTCATCGCGGCGAGCCTGGGCTATTTCCTCAACCCGCTGGTCAATGTCGGGCTGGGCGTGATCGTCCTCAAGGAAAGGCTGCGGCGCGGACAGGTCGCGGCCATCGCGATCGCCGCCGCAGGGGTCACGATCATGGCGGCATCGGCGCTTACGACCTTGTGGATCAGCGCGGCATTGGCGTTGACCTTCGCGATATATGGTCTGATCCGGAAGCTGACCCCGGTGCCGCCGATGACGGGCCTGGGCGCGGAAACGCTGCTGCTGGCGCCGTTCGCCCTCGCCTATTTCCTCTGGCTGTCGGGCCATGGCGGGTCGGCATTAGGTAGCGACGATGGAACGACGATCCTGCTGATCCTCAGCGGCGCCGTCACGACCGTGCCGCTGATCCTCTTCGCGACGGCGGCCCAGCGGTTGCCGATGACGACGCTGGGGCTGATCCAATATGTCGCGCCGACGCTCCAATTCCTGTCGGGCATCCTGCTGTTTGGGGAAAAGCTGTCGCAGGGACAGTTGATGAGCTTCGGGCTGATCTGGCTGGGCCTGATCCTGTTCGCGGCGGACAGCCTGAACGCCGCCCGCCGCAATCGGCTGGCGACGGCTTAAACGAACTCGGTGGCCTCGAAGCGGACAGGTTCGCCGATCGCTTCATTGGCGAGCGTGTCTTCCCACATCACGCGATGGCCGCGAATGATGGTGCCGACCGCCTTGCCGGTGAGGTCCATCCCCTCGAAGGGCGACCAGTCGCAGCGGGAGGCGAGCCAGTCGCGCCCGACCGTCCAGCGCTTCTTGAGGTCGACCACGGTGAAATCGGCGTCATAACCGAGCGCGATGCGGCCCTTGCCCGTCAGCCCGAACACGCGCTGCGGCCCGGAAGAGGTCAGTTCGATGAAACGGCGCAACGACAGGCGCCCTTCCGCCACATGGTTGAGCAACAGCGGCACCAGCGTCTGGACGCCGGGCATGCCGCTGGGCGATGCGGGATAGGCCTTCGCCTTTTCCTCGATCGTATGCGGTGCATGATCGCTGCCCAGCACATCGGGCACGCCCTGATTCAGCCAATGCCACAGGCCGTCGCGATGCGCCTGAGAGCGGATCGGCGGGTTCATCTGCGCATAGGTGCCAAGGCGCGGATAGGCGTCCTCGGCTGCGAGGGTCAAATGCTGCGGCGTCACCTCGCAGGTCGCGATGTCCTTGTGCTGGCCGATATATTGCAGTTCGGCGGGCGTGGTGACGTGCAGGATGTGGATACGGCGGCGAGCCTTGCGGGCAAGGTCGATGATGCGCTTCGTCGCGATCATGGCGCTTTCATCGTCGCGCCAGACGGGATGGGAGGATGGATCACCCTCCACCCGCAGATCCTTGCGGGCGTTCATGCGCGCCTCGTCCTCCGCATGGATGGCGACGCGGCGGGTGCCGCTTGCAAGGACGCGGGACAGCGCTCCGTCATCGTCCACCAGCAGGCTTCCGGTCGAGGCACCCATGAAGATCTTGACGCCCGAGGTGCCGGGGATGCGTTCCAGCTCCCTGAGTTGCTCGGCATTGTCGGCGGTGGCGCCGACATAGAAGGCATGGTCGCACCACATGCGATGATGGGCGCGGGCAAGCTTGTCGTGAACGCGTTCGGCCGTGTCGGTATTGGGGTTGGTGTTGGGCATTTCGAACACCGCCGTCACCCCGCCCAGCACTGCCGCACGGCTGCCCGATTCGAGGTCTTCCTTATGCTCCAGTCCCGGTTCGCGGAAATGGACCTGGCTGTCGATACAGCCCGGCAGGACGTCGAGTCCCGTGCAGTCGATCACGGTCCCCGCATCGCCCAGAACCGTGCCGATGGCGGCGATCCTGCCGCCGCGCACGCCGACATCGACGCTTTCCGCGCCGCCGGGAGTGTGGACCGTGCCGTTCTTGAGGATGAGGTCGAAGGTCATGTCAGTTCACCGCTTGGATATGGTTGGGGAGTGTCCTACCTAAAGCCGATGACTGGCACCACCCTCAGCGACCGCGCGATCCTCAGAATTTCCGGCGACGATGCAAAACCCTTCCTCCAGGGCTTGCTGACCCGCGACGTGTTGGGGTTGAAAGCGGATGAACCCCGCTGGACGGCCTTGCTGACGCCGCAGGGCAAGGCGCTGTTCGATTTCATCCTCTGGGCCGATGGCGAAGATATATTGATCGATTGCGAGGGCGCGCAGGCCGAGGCCCTGGCCAAAAGGCTGACGATCTACCGGTTGCGGCGGAAGGTCGCCATAGTGAAGGAGGAAGGTCTGGCCGTGCATTGGGCCCTAGACGCGGAGGACAAGCCCCTCGATCCGCGCCTCGACGCCCTCGGCCATCGGTGGATCGCGCCAGCCGACGATGGCGATGCGTCGACGGGTTTCCGTGCACACCGGCTGGCGCTGGGCGTATTCGAGGGCATGGGCGAATTGGGGCAGGACCAGATTTTGTGGCTGGAAACCAATGCCGCGGAATTGTGCGGCGTCGATTATGACAAGGGCTGCTATATCGGGCAGGAAAACACCGCCCGCATGCATTATCGCAACAAGGTGAACCGGCGACTGGTCGCGGTGCCCTTGGCCGAGGCCGATGAAAAGCGCCAGAAGGCCGCATTGCCGGATCTCGGCCTGTCCATCGAGTTGCGCCGGGTCGAGGATATGGCCCCCGCCACCCTCCCCGGCTGGCTTGCCGGCGCGATCGCGGAGCAGGCCGCCGAATGAAGCGCCTCGCCGTCGCGCTTCTGGGCGCGTTGCTGCTGGCCGGTCCCGCGCAAGCCGAGACGCGGTGGAAGCTGGTCAAGAGCTACCCCCACGATCCGGGCGCCTTTACCGAGGGCCTCTTCTTCCACGACGGCGCGCTCTATGAGAGTACAGGGCTGGAGGGGCAATCGGACATCCGCAAGGTCGATCTCAAGACCGGCCGGACGATCGCGCGACGCATCATCCCCCGTCCCTATTTCGGCGAGGGCATCGTCAACTGGAAGGACCGGTTGATCAGCCTCACATGGCGGCATCGGCAGGGCTTCGTCTGGAAACTCGACGATTTCTCACCCGTTTCCGACTTCCGCTATGAGGGGGAAGGCTGGGGCCTGACGCAGGATGGCCGCAGCCTCATCATGAGCGACGGTTCCGCGCAATTGCGTTTCCTCGATCCCGAAAAGCTCACCGAGCAGAGGCGCATCACCGTGACCTGGAATGGCCGTCCGGTCGAGCGGCTCAACGAACTGGAATATGTGAAGGGCGAGATATGGGCCAATATCTGGTACGACAGCCATATCGCCCGGATCGATCCGCGCACGGGCGCCGTCATCGACTGGCTTGATATCGCACCGCTCATCAAGACCAGCGGCGCGAGCGACAGCGAGGCGGTGGCCAATGGCATCGCCTATGATGCCAAGGCCGACCGCCTGTTCGTGACCGGCAAGAACTGGGCAAAGCTGTTCGAGATCAGGGTCGTGCACTGATCCCGTCAGCCATGCGCCTTTTTCCGGCGGGTTTCCCATCCCTTCTTCGCCGCAGCCGACCGATCCGCCGCCGGTCGGCGGGCTGAAGCCGCGCCGCCCTTTCGCCCGCCCTTGTGCGAGGAGACATGGGTGTCGGGCTTGCCGCGTCCGGAACCGGATTTGTTGCCGCCGCCCGATTCCTTGTTGACGGTCGCCCAGGCCCGCCGTTCTGCTTCCTCGTGCGAAACGCCGCGATCCTCATAGCCTTCCTCTACATGTTCGGCCTTGCGCTTCTGCTTGGTGGAATAGCCGCTCTTGTCGCCTTGGGGCATGATGGCTTCTCCTTTCTTCCATCTCCAACGACCAGAATGCCGCGGCGTTCATACCGCTGCGCAGGCGTTATGAATTGCGGAACAGAGCGACCCGAGCAGCGTTCAATGGCGCATGGAACAGCGTCCCCTCATCGAACGGCTGGCCCGTCACCTGGCCCCCGGCGATTCAGATAGCTGGCAGGATCATGTCGAAGATGCCGCCAGCCTGCTTGCCCTGCTGAAAAGCCCGGACGACACCATGCGGGAGGTCGGCGACGCGCGCATATGGGACGCGATGATCGACGCCGCCCTGCGCGAGCGATGGGCGGTCGCCCCCGGATCGCAGGCGGGCGAACCGCCCGCGGGAACCGACGAAGAAGGAGAAATCGCCCTGCCGCCCGACAGCGTCGGCGGCAATCGCGCGGATTGGGTTCATCTACATCGATCAGAGGAGAAACCGAAATGAAGGGGCTACTGAAACTCGCCTTCCTGACGGGATTGGGCGCGGCTGCGTGGAAAGGCTGGAAGGAATGGCAGGCCAAGCGCGGGGAAGAGGATTGGGCACCCGTTCTTTCCTCGGGTCCGGTGCGGGATGCGGGACCGGCCGAGCAGCATATCAGCGCCAAGGATTGGGACCTTGTCGACGAGCAAGTCGATGAGAGCTTCCCCGCCAGCGATCCGCCGGGCAATTACCGCGGATTGCATTGAGCCATATCCGGGCTTTGCGCTTCCGATGGATCGGGGCTGGAGCATTGCCCCTCCCCGCCCCCCTCTCTATGAGACGGCTTCCGGCACCATTTCGGTGCCAACAGGGGAACGGATTCAATGCCTTCGGGTCTGATCGCGCTACTGGATGACGTAGCGGGAATTGCAAAGCTTGCCGCCAGTTCACTGGACGATGTCGCCGCCGCCGCAGGTAAGGCGGGGACGAAGGCTGCGGGCGTGGTGATCGACGATACGGCCGTCACGCCGCGCTATGTCATGGGCCTGACGCCCGACCGCGAACTGCCGATCATCTGGAAGATCGCCAAGGGATCTCTGCGCAACAAGCTGCTGTTCCTGTTGCCCGCGGCGCTGGTGCTCAGCGCCTTCGCGCCATGGCTGCTGCCGCCGCTGCTGATGCTGGGCGGTGCCTTCCTCTGCTTCGAAGCGGTCGAGAAACTGCTGGAGGCGGTGCAGGGCGGCCATGACGTGGCGGAAGATGCGCTGACCACGCACAGCTCGCGGGACCTGGAAGATCAGAAGGTATCGGGCGCGATCCGCACCGACTTCATCCTGTCGGGCGAGATCATGGCGATCGCACTGGGCACGGTGGCCAGCGAACCGATCTGGGAACAGGCGATCATCCTGGTGGTCGTCGCCATCCTGATCACGGCGGGCGTCTATGGCGTGGTGGGCTTCATCGTGAAGATGGACGATATCGGCCTGCATCTCGCCAAGCGCCATTCGGCAGGCGTGAAAGCGCTGGGCCGCGCGATGGTGAAGGCGATGCCCGTGCTGATGACGATATTGGGCGCGGTCGGCACCGCGGCGATGCTGTGGGTCGGCGGCGGGCTGATCGTCCATGGCCTGCACGAGTTCCATTGGGATGCGATCCCCGGCACGATCCATCATGTCGCGGAAGGTGCGGCCCATGCGGCTCCGGCTGTCGGTCCCTTTGCCGACTGGCTGGTGAATGCCATTGGCGGAGCGCTGGTCGGGCTGGTCGTCGGTGGCATCGTCGTGGCGGTGCTGCACCTTTTCAAGAAACATTGATGGCATCGCCCTGGCGCCTTGAAGCGGGAGCGCTGACCGCGCTTGCCCTGCCGATGATCGCGGGCAATATCGCCTGGGCCGGGATCGCGGCGACCGACCTGCTGCTGCTCGGGCGGCTGGGAGCCAATGCGGTCGCCTCAGGCGCGCTGGCGATCAACCTGTTCAACGCGCTCCTGATCTTCGGCATGGGATTGGTCACGGCGGCGGCGCCACTGATCGCCACGGAGCGCGGGCGCCGTCGCCATTCGGTGCGCGACGTCCGGCGGACCGTACACCAGACGCTGCGTGCGGCGGCGCTGTTCGTGCTGCCGGCCTGGGCCCTGCTGTGGGAGAGCGAGGCGATATTGCTGGCGATGGGCCAGGAGGCGGACCTCGCACGGCAGGCCGGCGAACTGATGCGCGGGCTGCAATGGGCTCTGCTGCCCTTTCTGGGCTTCACGACGCTGCGAAACTTCATCTCGGCGCTGGAACGGCCCGTCTGGGGACTGATCGTCATGGTCTGTGCCATTCCGTTCAACGTGCTGGCGGGCTGGACACTGATATTCGGCCATCTGGGCTTTCCGGCGCTCGGCCTGCTGGGCGCGGGCATCGCCAGCACCCTCTCCTCCTCCTTCCTGTTCCTGGGATTGCTGGGCGTCATCCTGATCGACCGGCATTTTCGCCGCTACCGGCTGCTGGGACGCTTCTGGACGCGGGATCGCGAACGGTATCGGGCGGTCTGGGCGCTGGGCCTGCCGATCGCGATCACGCTGGGGTTGGAAACGACGGTGTTCAATGCCTCGGCCTTTCTGATGGGGCTGATCGACCGCGATTCGCTGGCGGCCCATGCGGTGGCGATCCAGATCGCGGCGCTGGTGTTCATGGTCCCCATGGGAATAGGCCAGGCAGCCACAGTCCGCGTCGGCCTGGCCTATGGGAAGAAGGATCGCGAAGCCATCGGCCGCGCGGGGTGGTTGGCGCTGGCGATCGGCACGGGCTTTGCCCTGATGGCGGCATCGATTTTGATCGCCATGCCAAGGACGCTGATTTCCGCCTTCCTCGACCTTGATGATCCGGCCAATGGGCGCACCGCATCGCTGGCGGTGGGATTCCTGGGTGTGGCGGCGTTGTTCCAGCTGGTCGATGCCGCGCAGGCGGTCGGCGCTGGCGTCCTGCGCGGCATTCAGGATACCCGCGTGCCGATGATCTTCGCGCTGGTCGGCTATTGGGTGATCGGCATCGGCGTTGGCGTCATCCTGGCCTTTCCACTGAAATTACAGGGCCTTGGTATCTGGCTGGGACTGGCGAGCGGGCTGGGAGCCGTGGCGTTGTCTCTGGTCATCCGCTGGACCTGGCGGGAAAGGCTGCATCTGCTATCGCGACCGCGAGGCATCTGATGCCCTTCGTCCCGAAAACAGGCCAAGTTGCACCACACATTCATGGTGCGACGCACAAAGCAATTGAACCCACGCTCCGAATGAGTAATGAAAATCAGGTTATGAGCAATCCGACCACCTTTTTCGAAGCGATCGCGCTCCAGAAATGCCTGATGGCGACCTATAACAAGATGGTCGTGAAGCTGGCTCCGCATATCCTCTACACCCGGCATGACGAGATGTTCATCGACGCCGTGACGATCGAGCGCGACGGACGGCCGCCGCGCGAATTGAAACTCGGCACCTTCAAGCTGGCGGGCCTCAACGATATCAGCCTGATCGATGAAACGTTCGAGGCGATGCATGGCCTCTACGATCAGAGCGACACCAAATATAAGGGCGTGACCCTCTTTGCGATCGAGCCGGAGAGCGCAGCGGCCTGAAGATCGGGCCTCAAGATCGGGCTCGACGATCGCCGGACGAAAAGAGGGCGGCCCGATGGGGCCGCCCTTTCCTTATTTAGCGCCACCCTCCGCTCTTGGCCGCACTTTCCTGCGCTGCGTCGGCGGGATCGCCCATAATCAGGGCATCGATCGTCGCCATGACCTGTGCATCGCCGGACGAAGCCTGACGATAGGCGGTTCCCTGCCCCGCCCCCGGCACCAGCTGCTGCACCTGCCAGCCTTCTCCTTCCCGGCAGGCCACGCCGGAAACCGCCTGCCCCTGGAAGCTGCGGCACCAGCCACCGCCCTTGCGCCGGAAGCTAAGACCGATACGGATCGGCGCGTCCGCTTGCGCGGAAGCCAATTGGGTATCGAGCGCAGAAGCGAGCGCGCCCTGGGCCATCATCGCCCCGTTTTCGATCGCGACCGGTCCGTCAGGACGGTTCGACAAATGACCGATGCCCAGCCCCGACACCAGCCCGAACACCAGGCTTGCCGCGATCGCTCCGCCCATGCTCCAAGAACGCCAGCGCGACGCCGCCGGCCGGGCAAGCGGGACGATCTTCCCACTTTCGTTCAGCAACGCCCGCATTCCGGCAGGCACCGGTTCCATCTCGATCGGCGCGTAATGATCAGACAATCGCTCGCGCAGACGGCGATGCATCTCCACCCGCTCGGCCAGTGCCGGATCGTCCGCCACAGCGCGCTCGACGCGCCGACGCGTCACTTCGTCCAGTTCGCCATCAACCAAGGCGATCAGCAAGGCTTCATCGATATCCGTCATGCCGCTTCCCCCAGCAATTCGATCAGGGCGCCGCGCCCGCGTACCAGCCGCGAGGTCAGCGTCCCCATCGGAACGCCCAGCACTTCGGCCGCTTCCTTGTACGACAGCCCCTCTACCAGCACGAGCGCGATGGCTTCGCGCTGCTCATCCGGCAGGGCATGCATCGCGCGATCGACATCGGAGAGCATGACATGCGCCTCCATATCGCGGTCGCCGGCATGGCCTACATGCTCGCCGGCTTCCTCCGGCGCAAAGGTCCGGGCGGCGCGTTGCCGCGAACGGCCCTCGTCGATCCAGAGATTGCGCATGATCCGATACATCCAGCTATCCAGTCTCGTTCCCGGCTGCCATTGATCGCGTGCCCGCAGCGCCTTTTCCAACGCCGCCTGGCACAGGTCGTCGCCATCGGCACGGTCCCGCGACAGGCTGGCGGCAAAGCGTCGCAGCCGGGGCAGAATCGCCAACAGATCGCTTTCGAACGACATCCGGTCTCCATGTCTTGTCCCAGGGATGAAACGACGGCGGTCGACCGTTTCATCCCTGATGGACATTTGTATCGGAAATTTTCTCACGATGAATCATTTTGAACGCGAAAGGACCGGAAAAGACGCCGATGGTAAAGAGATCGAGATGAGATTCGCACGCCCCTGGATCGTTGCCGGTCTGCTGCTGAGCGCGCCAGGCGCGCAGGCACAGTTATTGCCGTCACCCGGCACCTCCCTGGGACAGGTTGGCGGCGTCGTGCCCGGCATATTGGACAGGGTGGAAGGCACGCTGGACCAAGGGGGACTGGACCGGCTGTCTCCGGTAAGGCTGACCGACCGGCTGGTTGCGGCTCGGGCCGCGCGGATCGGAAACCTGCTGCGGCAACATGGGGATTCGATCGAATTGGACGACCGCCATGAACCGGCGCGGCGCGGCCTTATCCTGCTGACCGGCGCCAAGGCGCGGAGCATGGAGGCATTGCGGGCCGCCGGATATGGCGTGGACAATGCGACCGTCGAAGGACTGGATCTGAACGTCGCGCGGCTCACGATACCGAAGGGACAAAGCCTGTCATGCGCCTTGAAGCAAGTGCGATCCATCGCCCCCGAAGCCGAAGCGAGCGCGGACAATATTTATGTTCCAAGCGGCCCGGCATGGGCCCAGTCGATCGCGACATCAACGGCGGCACTCGCCGAAAATGGCCCGGTGCACGGCAGAAGCGCGGGCCTGATCGACGGCGGGGTGGCCAGGCACCCGGCACTGAGCGGTCCCGTCGAGCAGCAAGGCTTCGCCCGCGGCGCCCCGCGTGCCAGCGCGCATGGAACGGCGGTCGCATCCCTCATCAGCGGCACCGGAATCGTGCGTGGCGCAGCCCCCGGCGTGCCTTTGCTGGCGGCCGATGTCTATGGCGACGACCCGGCCGGCGGCGGGGCCTTTGCCATTGTCCGGGCCCTGGGTTGGATGGCCGCGCGCGGCGCGAGCGTGGTGACGGTGAGCCTGGTGGGGCCGGACAATCCCTTGCTGGCAGGCGCGATCCGCTTGGCGCGTGACAAGGGCGTGAGGGTGGTGGCGGCGGTCGGCAATGACGGACCCGCGGCCCCCCCTTCCTATCCCGCCTCCTATCCGGACGTCATTGCCGTGACGGGCATAGACGGGCGTGGACGGCTGTTGCCGGAAGCCGGGCGGGCACGGCACGTCGATTTCGCGGCGCCGGGGGCGGACATGAATGCAGCGCGAGCTGACGGGGGCAAGGGGCCTGTGCGGGGAACCAGCTTTGCCGCACCGCTGGTCGCCGGCCGTCTCTTTGCGAGGGGCGACCTTGGCGCCCTGGCAGCCGAAGCGAAGCCTGGCGGCAAGGCGTTGGGCAAGGGCATCATTTGCGGCTTGTGCAGAAATATAGATTGATTTTCAGAAGTTTATAATATTTTTCCGGTCTCTCGGGATTAAATCGATCGGCTCTCCCGTTGTCCCAGCATCGGATCGACAACGAACAAGGAGACGATCGATGAAAATGCAATTCCTTCTTGCCACTGCCGCTCTCGCCACTCTGACAGCGGCTCCTGCCTCCGCACAACTGCTGGGCGGTGGCGGCGGCATGCTTGGCGGCGGCCTCGGCGGCACGCTGGGTGGGGTCGGCGGTTCGCTGGGCGGCACGCTCGGCGGTTCTGGTGGCGTCGGCCTCGATCGCAGCATCGACCTTGAAAACGGTCATGTCGGCGCTGGCGGTTCGGGCCATGGCAATGCCAGTGGATCGGCGGCCGGTTCGGTCAGTCGGCACGGCAAGAGCCATGGCGGCAACGCCTCCGGCTCCGCGAGCGGCTCCGCCGGTGGTAGTCTCACCGCCGATACGCTGGGCACCGGCGACGTCCGGAATGCCGTGGGCGGCGCGCGCGAACAGCTGACCGATACTACCGGCGCCGTGCGGGATCGTGCGACGACGGCCGCCGGCAATGTCCGCGATCGGGCCGGTGCAGCGACCAGGGCCACTCATGAACGCGCTGCCGATGCCGCAGGCCGGGCGCGCTCTGCAGCGGGCAATGCATCGGGCAGCGCGGGGGGAACCGCCAGCGGCCTTGCCAATTCGGCCGGGGGTGCCGCTTCGCTGGGTCTCAATGGCCAGCTTTCGGGCAACGGTCATGCTTCCGGGACAAGCAGTTCTTCCTCTTCGGATCAGGCGGCCGACTAACCCCCCGCAGCCGGCTTTCAGCCAGCCCCAACCGCCTGACCCGAAAGGCCGGTGGTCCGATGAGGATCGCCGGCCTTTCCTCCTCAATAAATTGCCTGATAAAACGAGGTTAAGCGCATCCGGCTTCCCCTGTCCCGGCAAAAAAGGTAAGTTGTTGTGAACCATGGTCGCCATAGGTGCCTTACCGCGCCGTCAGATGAAGAGTTTGCAGGACATTCATGTCCGATAACGACCCCGATTTCCTGTCGAAGCGGCTCCATGATCGTCAGCGTCGGCTGTTGAAGGCGCGGATGCGTCACCCGCATTATGGCGAGATAGACATATTGATCCGCGATGTTTCCGAACGCGGCGTGGGTGGACGGTGCGAACTGGACCTGACGGTGGGGGACAATGTCATCATCATCCTGCCGGACTGCGCACCCGCCGAAGGACGCATTGCCTGGCGCAAGGGGCATGCGTTCGGTGTTCAACTCGATGCGCCGATCAATCCGGAAACGGTGAAGAACCCAGCTCCCACAGAGCGGCCCGTTGAGCCAGGCTATCAGGTGCCTGCCGTCTTTCGTCCTTCGGTGGAGACGAAGAGGCCGGGTTTCCGCACCCGCTCCCCGGGCGCCGACACCAAGACCGAATGGAGCTAGAGCGGTTTTCGACCTGATTGAATCAGATCGCCGCCTTTTATTTGCCGCGATTCCCAACCAGCAATCGATCCCGATCGCTTGGAAATCGCTCTGGGCTGTAGTGACATTTAGGGATTGAACGAACTCGCTGACGCTCGACTGGCGCGTGGAGGCTGGCGGGAATGACCCCCTGGTGGGAGGATTTGGTTGCTGAAGACCAACCCCTCACCAGGAGTTCATCCCATGACAGACGTCACAGTAACGGTCAGCCCGCTGCGCCGTCGTATGATCGACGACATGAGCTTGCGCAACCTGTCCCCCGCCACTCAGCGGTCCTATTTGCACGCGGTGACCAAGTTCAGTCGCTACTTCGGGCGGTCGCCGGATCGCCTGGGGCTGGAGGATGTCCGCGCCTTCCAGGTCTATCTGGTGTCGCAGGGTATCTCCTGGGGCTCCTTGAACCAGATCGTATGTGCGCTGCGTTTCTTTTACGGCGTCACGTTGGATCGGGCGGAGATACCGGAACGGATCGTCTACGCGCGCACGCCTCGCAAGCTGCCGACGATCCTCAGTGCCGACGAGGTCGTACGCTTCCTGGAGGCGGTGCCGTCGCTGAAGGCGCGCGCCGCACTGACCACCGCCTATGCTGCGGGATTGCGGGCCTCCGAAGCGGCGAGCCTGAAGGTCGCGGACATCGACAGCGACCGCATGGTGATCCAGGTTCGCCATGGCAAGGGCGCCAAAGATCGGACGGTCATGCTTTCAACGCAGCTACTCACGATCCTGCGGACTTACTGGCGGCTTGCCCACCCGCAGGATTTCCTGTTCCCCGGACGCAGCCCCGATACGCCGATCACCACGACCTGTCTCCACGCCGCCTGCCGGTCAGCCACCAAAGCGGCCGGATTGACCAAGCGGGTCAGCGTCCACACGCTGAGGCACAGTTTCGCGACGCACCTGCTGGAGAGCGGGGTGGATATCCGGATCATCCAGGTCTTGCTCGGGCACAACCAGCTGTCGACGACGGCGCGCTACACCCATGTCGCGACGACCACGATCGCCACGACGCAAAGCCCGCTCGACCGTCTCAACCTGGACGTGGTGCCACCCAGCTGAGGGCGCCGCCATGCGACCGGCGTTGGAGGTGGCGGATATATTCCGCCGCCATGGCCCTGCTTACCGCCTTGCCCATGACGGGCATCTTGGCCGCGTCGAACATCGCGTCATGGCGGCGATCGAGTTGTGCCGCACGCCGGCGCTGGGTGGCCATGTCGAGGCCTGCGACAACTGCGGCTATAGCCAGGTCTCGTACAATAGCTGCCGCAATCGCCACTGCCCAAAATGCCAGGGGATCGCGCGCGAGCGATGGCTGACCGCGCGCGAAGCCGACCTTCTGCCCGTTCCCTATTTCCACGTCGTATTCACCGTGCCGACCGAGGTTGCGGCGATCGCCTATCAGAACAAGGCTCTGGTCTACGCCATCCTGTTCGACGCCGTGGCCGAGACACTCAAGACCATCGGCGCTGACGCCAGGCATCTCGGCGGTGAGCTCGGTTTTATCGCCATTCTTCACACCTGGGGGCAGACGCTCACGCATCATCCGCATATCCACTGCCTCGTTCCGGGCGGCGCACTGTCGGCCGACGGCTCCCATTGGATCGCCTGTCGACCGCGCTTCTTCCTGCCGATCCCCGTGCTCTCGCGTCTGTTCCGTCGACTGTTTATTGAGCGGCTACAGGCAGCGCATGAGGCCGGGCGCCTGCAGTTTTTCGGCGCGCTTGGCAATCTCAGTGACAGCCGCGCCTTCGCCGCCACGCTCAGGCATCTGCGCAAGATGTCCTGGGTGGTCTACGCCAAGCCACCCTTCGGATCTCCTGCGCACGTCCTTGCCTATTTGGGCCGCTACACCCACCGCGTCGCCATAACCAACAGCCGCCTCGTCAGCATGGCCGATGCCACCGTCACCTTCCGGTGGCGTGACTATCGGCATGGCAATGCCCAAAAGCTTATGGCCCTGACCGCCAACGAATTTATGCGCCGCTTCCTGCTCCACACTCTGCCCGACCGCTTCCATCGCATCCGTCATTACGGTTTTCTCGCCAATGGCTGCCGTCGCGTCCGACTTGCGACGATCCGGTCCCTGCTGGTGGCAACACAGCCGGCGGCCGACCACGACATCGCCTTGCCGCATCCCAGGTGCCGCGATTTCGACCCCACCGTCTGTCCATGCTGCGGCGGGACATTACGGATCGTCTCGACAATGCCGCGCGATACGACTTGGCGAGCGCGCGGGCCGCCGGCCTGGCCATGACCCAGCGCTATTTCCTTGACCTTGATCATGACCGCACCACGGCAACGCAGCCGACTGGCGCAAGGGGGCCCGCAGTTATCCGCCGCCTGGACCGACATCAAGCTGCTTGCCGCTCAACTTTGGCCCGTACGCAACGGCTGTCCGCATTCGCTTTCATGCCGTCACGAGCAGGCCTCCGTCAGCGGGCAGCCGCACGGACATCATCTCGCGACCGCCTAGTCCTCCCCAAGAACCAGGGCGGGAGCCACTAATCCCATAGCATCTGCCCAGTCAGCAAGTGCGCTCAATCCGGCTTCAATGAGGTCGCGCACCGCGCCATGAGGCCAGGTCT
>NZ_LBIC01000011.1 GCF_001005725.1 Sphingobium chungbukense | reverse complement strand
TAAGGCCACAAGTTCCTCGAACGCGTAGGCTTTGTCGCCAAAGCGCTTGCCGAATGTGCGCGCGAGCCTGCTCGCATGTCCCGACCAGTGGACGGTTTCGTGACATCTGGTGGAGGCGTAATGATCCATACTGCGAAACGCGGTGCGGTTCGGAAGCTGGATATGGTCGAAGGTCGGCGTGAAGTACGCGCGATTCCCGCCGTGCCGGACGTCCGCGGGGATCGCTGCGAAGAAAGCATCGATCGCCGCTTGCCGCTCGGATGGGACTATGGGCTGCTCAGGCTCGACAGGAGGATAGAAATAGGCGGGAAGCCCATCGATCTGGTCCGCATTGAATACGATGTAGTGGCGAAGGAACCGGATGCTACGCTCGACCTCCTGGCCAGTCTCGGGATGCTCTTCGCGCTTCTTGAAGGAGGAATAATAGACCGAAATCGAACCGGCTTCGCCTTTGCGGACATGCCCTCCCAGCGCTTCCGCCTGTCGATAGGTCATCCAGTAGCGTGAGCGATAACCCTGGGCGTCTCCGATCGCCCAAAGATAGAGCACGTTGATGCCCTGATAAGGCGTTCCGCAGTGACGCAAGGGACGTCCCCCTGCCCCGTTCCATCGCCAAGGCCGCGACCAGGGAGGAACGCCCTCTTCGAGCTTGCGAATGATGAGATTGGTGATTTCCGCAGCGACGTCGCGACTGGAGCGTTTCGGAACGGACATGGAATATCTCCAGACTGCACGAGAAAGTGCCGCCGGCGCGTGATGGCGCCGACGGCAAGGCATCCAGGAGCGAGGACTTCAGGCTGCGAGGGCGTCCTGATCCGTCGGTCCCGTATCGACGAGAGACACCTCTGCATCAGCGGTATCCGCAGGCTGCGGGTCCAGGGCGGCGTCGACCGTCGCGGTCTGTTCGTCCGGATCGTCCGTGGCCGGCTCGAGGTCGTCCGCTTCAGGCCGATCGACGAAGCGCATGGCGTTCGGCACCCAAGCCAGGGCTGCGTCGCGAATCTCCGGCTCGACGATCGCCTCCCCAGCGAAAAGCAGGGCGCACGATTCCGAGATCTCCGACTTCTTCATCGTCGCGTGACGGGCGGTGAGCGCGGCACCGCCGACCTCGGAAAGGAGGGTCAGGATCGAACCCTTGCTGATCCGATCGAAGAAATTCTCCGAAGTCGGACGCCACCAGCCCGCGACATCGACCTCCATGATCGATGCGAGACGATTGTGCAGCATGCACTGCCCGGACCGGCTTCCCTTCGCCTCGAGCGAAATCGCGACGATATAGGCGAGCCAGGCCGCCTTGCCGTCATCGTCGAGCGCCCGGAAGGCTTCGAACCTTTCGACCTCGGATTTGTGCTCGAGCCAATTTGCATCGAGCCCATCATGGGCCTCTGCGAGATAGCTCCGTGCCCGTGTCGACGGCTGCTCCCCACTCACCGGATCCTGCGGCGACGTGGCGCGAATGGTCGAACCATAGGCGCTGAACGAACTCACGCGATCATCGATCATGACGAACAGAGCATAGTCGAGCGCGAGCGCCGGGTGGCTGAGCAACGCCGCGGCGAGAACATCGCGCCGCTGCATCGCCAGTTCATCATAGAGCCGGGCACTGAGAGGCTTGCCCCCCGGAGCGATCGCCGCGGGCGGAGGCGACGGCGGCGTGTAGGCCCGTCCCGATTTGCTGAAACCGGGGCCGCCCGCTTCGTTGGGGTCATGGGCATCATCGTTGTCGTCTCCGCCGCCGGTGACGGCGACCCGGAGCGGCTCCTCGCTGTAATATTCGGTGTCGAGGACCATTTCGCCCTTCGGCGTCAGCTTGAGGAAGGCGCCCACGAGCGGCTTGAGCTCGTCGGGCAGCACAGGCGAGATGTTATGGAGCGCGTGCTGCTCTTCGGTCAGCGCGTCATATTCCTGATCGAGCGCCTTGTAGGTTTCCTCGCCGATGGACTCGTCGTCCATCTCCGAAATGATGGCTTCCCGGCGCTGCGAGATCGCCTCGAGGCGGGCCAGCTGCTCCTCGGTGAGGTCGGGCGGCGGGAGAATAACCCGGTAGAGGCCGGCCGCCGCGCTGTGCGTATAGTTCGAGGCGATCGGTCGAATCCAGGCGAGCCCCAATTCTTCACCGACCCGTTTGGCCTCGGCTTCCATGATGTCGGCCGCGAGACGCTGGGCGATTTCAGGATTGACCCATTTGTCGCCGCTGTCGCTGAACAGGTCGCGGTCGATCTTGCCATTGGCATCGACATAGCGATCCTCACCGACCAGGATCGCCACTGAGTCGGTCGAATTCATGGTCTCGTTGGCGATGACGCGGCGGATGGTGTCGGCGTTGGAATAGCTGGTGCCATAGCTGCTCCAGACGAGAAGCTGCTTCTCCTGATTCTCGGTCGAGGCATAGGCCTTGGCGACGTCGAGTGTGATCGCACTGGCGCTCAGCGCCTCGAAGATCGGCTCGGCCAGCGTAGCGAGACGCAGCCGCCCCTCCACGAACCGGCGGGTGAGACCGAAACGCTTGGCGACTCCGTCGATGTCGTTGTTGAGGCCGATGAAATATTGGAAAGCGCGGCATTCCTCGGCAGGCGTCATCTTGAGCTGGTGGAAATTGGCGGCGGTCGAGGTCTCCGACAGCGTCGCCTCATCGCCAACGAGCACCTTGACGGGCACATCGTAGGTGTTGGCATCAATCACGCCGCGCTCAGCGAGCAGAAAAAGCCCGCGCAGGCGGCGGCCGCCGTCGAACACCTCGAAGGTGCCGCGCGGCTTCTTGACCGGCGTGACGAGCAGGTTCTGCAGAACGCCGCGGGCTTCGATATCGGCGGCCATCTGCGGAATTTCGAGCAATTCGTCAGGCCGCTTGCGGACATTGATGGGGGAAAGCGTAAGCTTCGCGAGCTTAACGGTTGTGGTCATCGGAGGAACTCCTGCTGGCGCCCGGATCAACCCGGACACCAGCCCCGTTCCCCCTTCTCTTTCTCGAACTCAGGATCGTAGGACTGTCCTGAGATCGCCGAAGCAGAGACCAGACTCGATCTTGTGTTGTCGCTCCGGCGAAGGCGGGTTTCACCGCCCACTCACAATTTTTACTTTCGATGAACCGGTTGCTGGTTAACCTTGCAGCCCAAGGGGGAGTTCGTGAATCCGCTAGACCTGATCTCGGCCGCGCCATGGAAGCGGGCCGCCTTTACGACTTATGCTCTGTCGCTATCGTTCTTCGAGGCCGTGCTTCTTGATGCCCTGCTCCGGGGCGGTGGACGCAACGCCCTCATATTGGCCGATCCTGAAGGCATCCGTGCCGGCTTGAGCGAAGAAGGCGCCCGCAGGGTCGGTCGCGATTACGAGATCGAGCCGATCGCGTGCACCAATCATGGTGTCTTCCATGCGAAAATCGGCGCGCTGTTTACTGATGACGAGGCCCATTTGCTCGTCGGCTCCGGCAATCTGACCTTTGCCGGATGGGGCGGCAATCTTGAACTTGCCGAGCACCTCCATCCCAGTTTCGCGGCCGATGCCTTCGAAGAAGCAGCAGGATTTTTCGAGCAGATCGCCGGATCCGATCAGCTCGTCACGAGTGCGGGGAAAGCCTGCGAATCCATTGCCGAATCGTTGCGGCGGGCAACGCAGGGACAAGCCCGGCCGGGTAATATTCGGCTGCTGCACAGCCTGGATGGCGGAATCGCCGAACAGCTCGCCCTTTATGCCGACGACCTGGGCGGTGTGACGAGGTTGACGGCAATCTCACCCTATTATGACCTTCGCGCCGAGGGACTTGAAGCGCTGGCTACCCTATTGGACGTCGACAAGGCCGATCTCCATGCTCATCCGGCCGGCACGGTGCGCGGCCAGGGGTCGAACGCCTGGCCGTTCGAGGGTGGCCCTAGGTGGAAAGCGGTGAATGTGGCGGAAGCGTTCGGGCATGACGACCGGCCGCTTCACGCAAAGTCGATCGAATTGGTTTGCCGCAAAGGGCGCCTCGTCCTGAGCGGCAGCGCCAATGTCACAGATGCCGGGCTTTTCGGACGAAATATCGAAGCCGGCGTGCTTCGCATCCAGCGTGACGGCAAATCATATTGGGTCACGAAAAAGGGAACCGCGCCGGTCCGGCACGCAACAGACGAACTGGACGAGACGGATGTCGTCTCGCCCACGCTCGGCATCCTGAGCGCATCGCTCGAAGGGGAGACGATAAAGGGCCGGACGCTGGCGCCGCGTCTGACCGGGGAAGCCATGGCATTTTTGCGGACGCCACGCTCGACCCATACGCTGGGATCGGTGCGGATTTCGGAAGACGGGAGCTTCCAATTGACTGCGCCGGGCATCGAGTTCGAAAGCTGGGAGAGTGGCCGTCTGATCCTCGGCTTCGAACGGGGCGGCAAGCAGTGGGAAGGTTTCGTCTCGATCTCGGCCGCGCTCGAACTCATCCGGCGGACCGGATCGATCGCGCCCCGGCTGATGGCGATGCTCGCCGGCACGGAAACTCCCACCGACGTCGCCGCCATTCTGGCCTGGTTCCGTGAGGATCCAAGCCGCCTACCGGCTTCGCTGACCATCGGCGGTGGCGGGGAGTCCGAGCGGTCCGGCGTCGCGGAAGGCCTTGTGACACTCGCCGACCTGAGAGCTGCAGGTCTTGGTGCAAGCATGGAGCGCGATGCGGAAGCCGGCGAGACATCGTCGGTCTGGCGGCACGCGATGGCGTTGATCCGCGCCTCCTTCACCCAGGCACGCGGCCCCTGGGGCGGCGGCGGTGAAACCGACGATGACGATGTCGAGGACGAGAAGGATCGCGAAAAGCGAGCAAGATCGGAGGAAGCGGCGAATCACCGTTCGCTTCAGCTGTTCGACGAACTTCTAACGACCATGCTTGCCCCCGAAGCCGAAGGGCGCAATGCATTGATGGCGTTATCGCTGTCGCATTTCCTGGCCGACCGGATCAGGCCCGCCCCCCAAAAGGTGCAGCTTTGGCTCGACAAAGTGCTTCCTCAGATCGCGTCGTTCGATGGGCCGGAGAGCGATCTCGCGATCGCCTCTGTCCTCCTCCATCATGCCGCCGACCGACGCGCCGTTGGCGCCATCCGGGCACGCCGCTATTTTCTGCGGCGCGGCGTCGATCCTGTATCGCTGTCGGTTGTGCCTACCGTCATCCCCGCATTTGCTGCACTGCTTGGATCAGGCATCGCCCCCGAAAGCTTCCTACTCGAGGTGATCGGGGCCCGGACCATGGGGGAACAGCTCGACGCCTATCTGAAGGCGGCTGCGGATCGGGGACCAAGCACCGGGTTCGATAGTCTCACCGCGTCGCAGCATTGGCCGACATTGGAGCGCGCGCTCACGGACCGGGCCGCCTTCGCCAAGCTGATGGTGCTCGATCGCTTCCAGGCCGCCTGCCCTCGCTGCCACATGCGCCTGCCTCTCGCCTCTGCGGAGGATTTGCGTGTCCGGGGCGTGACCAGTTGCTGCGGCCGCATTCTTATCAATCGGGATTGTTGACGATGGCGGACCTGGGCGAACTGCTGGAAATCGCGCGCGAGGCTGCAGAGTCCCGTGCGGTCGACAGGCGTAAAGTGGATTTCGGTGGGGTGGATCCGCTGGGGCTGAGGCAGATCAATTTCGGCCTCATGGACCGTGTGCTGCCTGATCTCAACAACGTGGCCAGTCATATCCGGCCCTACACGCTCATGTCATGGGCCTGGCGCCGCGTCCGGCATGTGCTGGAGACGGGCAAGCGAAAGGCCGCCTCGCCCGAGGAAATGCGGGATTTCGTCGATCGGATCGAGGCGATCTATGCCTGGTCCCAGTTTCTGATCGATCCGCGCGCCGACATCCCGGGCGGCCAGGCGATGCGATCAATGCTCGATATTTCCAGGTATCGGTTCGGTGGCGAGGAATGGGATGCCCGGCGCAATATGCGACGTTATTCGACGGGCTTTATCTCGCCGCTGAACTACGGGCCCAGCCTGCGCACCATGGGATGGCTCATTCCCGTCGAAGGAGCATCCGGCATTTTCCAGCCCGATCCGTCGCTCGATACGGTCCTCGACGCTTTCGAGAAGCGCTTCGAGAAGGAATTGGAGCATGAGGCGTTCAACCGGTTCGGCAGCGTCACGGTCAAGCGCGCGGATGCGGAGCGCTGGGGGAAGCTGTGGGCACTTGAAAAGCCCAAGGCGGCCGAGGCGAAAGCCATGTTTGGACGCCTCGGCGGCGAACGCGCGCCGACCGCCCGGCAGAAGGGTGTCGGATTGGTCCAGGCTGCTTATGCCGACCTTGACGAGGCGGATGCGGACGATGAAGCTATCCGGAGGCGCATGGCTGATCGCCCGGAGGCATGGCGGACGGAGAAGGATCGACCTGCCGCAGCGGACGAGTGGCGCGCGGTACAGATTCGCCAGCTATTTCGTCTTTCGCTTGAAGGCTTGTTCTACTGGACGATTGGAAGGCTCCTGCCAGGCCCGCTATCGACCGCCCAGTTGGCGGAAGCCTTTCTCGCTGCGCTTGACGAGCCGGCATTGCCGGACACCGCCGACGCATGGGTTCTCGCTTCGGAAGACACCAGCAATCCGGTGGAGCATCTTCGTTCGCTGCAGACTGCCTTACGAGATCAGGCCCGATTGCCATCTGCAATTGTGACCGCGCTGGCACTCTGCCTGCGCGAGGCGCCGAGCAAGGCGCATCCGTTCGAGAATCCCGACCGCCTGCCGCTTGCCCGAGCGAGGAAGGAAGCGGAAGGCTGGCGCGCGTTGTCGCCCTCCGGCTTCATTGCGCGCGTGCTCGAGATTTGGATTATGGCACAGCACGCATATTGGTCGGTGGGCCGGGGCCTTGCCGACGCCCGCAACCGCGGAAAAACGATCCTGCGCCTGCGCATCGTGATGGACGAAGGTGGCTGGACGCTGACACCGGGAACGACACGACAGGGCAATCCGCCCGAGCCGACGCCAGATCGTCTCGAAACCGCGATCAGCTTGCTCGCCGAATGTGGGCAACTATAATGGTGGCTCAGCAATGCGCCGGAAAAGCCTGCGCTCGTCTTGTCTGATTATGCGAGAGCCTCCGGCCGACGGCGCAGCGGCCATCGGATCAGTTCCGCGCAGGCCACTCCGGCAAGCGCGAGAATGCCGCCGACCACATGATGGGAACGGACAGGCTCGCCCAGCAGGGCGATCGCGCCCAGCGCCGTTAGCACCGGCAGCAGGTTCATGAAGGCCGCACATCGGCCCGGTCCAAGACTATTGATGCCGCGCAGCCACAGGAAGGGCAGCACGACCGAGGCCAGGCCGCCAGCATAGACGATGAGCGGCAGCGTCTGGATGTCGAGCACGCGCATCGGGGCCGGGGTTGCCAGAAAGGCCGGAAACATGATCACCAGCGCACAGAGTGCCTGCATGAAGGTCGATTGCGAGGCCGGGACTGGCAGCGCCCAGCGCTTGAGCAGCACGCCGTAGAGGGCATAAACGATCGCTGCGATGAGCATGAGCGGGTCGCCGGCATGCATGCCGCCTTGTACGAGAGCGTCGGGATGGCCGCCGCTGACCAGCCAGACCAGACCCACCAGCGACATAACCCCACCACCGATCATCCCGACGGTCGGCGTCGCACCCAGCATCAGCGCGGCGAGCACGACTGTGAGCAATGGGATCAAGGCCGTGAATACGGCCATGTTCGTCGCGCTGGTGGTTTCCGCGGCCAGATATGACAGGCTCTGGAACAGGCACATGGCTAGAAAGCCCAATATGGCGAACTGGCCCAGATGAGCCCAGAGAAGCGCACGATTGCGCCATGCAGGTAGCGTAATGAAGGGCGCCATCAACAGCACCGCAAGTAACAAGCGGTAAAAGGTGATCGCCTCCGGCCCAATCCTATGCGCCGACATGCGCGAGACGATAACATTCCCGGCCCACAGAACGATGGCAAAGAAGGGATAGAGAAGCGCGAGTCTGTGTTTCATGCCCGCCGCTTAACGTGGCAACGATTGTCAGTATCGCTCTTAGGAGACATCTCCTGTAGAGATTGCGACATGCCTGGCGATCCGACCATGAAGCATCTCGCTTATCACGACGCCGACCGCGTGACCGTGGCGATGGATGTGGATTATCCCGATGGCGCGTCCACCGGATGGCACGCTCATCCGCGCGCGCAGCTTCTTCACGCCATCGAAGGAGTGATGACAGTCCGTTCGGAAGCGGGAACATGGGTCGTGCCCCCAAGCCGTGCGCTGTGGCTCGTCGCGGGCATGAAGCACGAAGTGCGGATGTCCGGCGCGGTCAAGATCCGGACGGTTTTCATCGACGCGACAGCCCTCGATCATCTGCCGAAGCAAAGTCGCGTCGTCTCCGTCTCGCCCCTGCTGCGGGAACTGATCGTCGCGGCGGTCCGTATTCCGCTCGACTATCCCGGCTATTGCCGGGACGCCCGGCTGATGCGCCTGCTGATCGACGAGATACGCGAGGCCGATGTGCTGCCGCTGCACTTGCCGTCACCGAGGGAACTCCGGGTGAGGCGGATATGCGAGGGCCTGCTGGCAGACCCTGCTAGCAGTTCGACCGCTGAGCAATGGGGCAGGCAACTTGGCGTGACGGCGCGGACCGTGCATCGGCTGTTCGTTCGAGAAACGGGCATGACCTTCGCCCAGTGGCGCGATCAGGCCCGATTGCTCATCGCACTGCAGCGCCTTGCACAGGCGGAGCGGGTCATCGATGTCGCATTCGACTGCGGCTATGCAAGCCAGAGCGCATTCACCGCTATGTTTCGTCGTCATTTCGGGAAGCCGCCCTCAGAATTCTATCGCTGAATGATTGGTGCCACCTTGCGTTCTCGACGTTCGAACCGACGCCAGATCGCCTCGAAACCGCGATCAGCCTAGTCTTCGAATGTGGGTAGCTATCGCGGCGGGGGCGTCGGTTCCATACAAGCCTATGCGCGTTTCTCACAATATTGTTGCTTCGCGACCCGAGGGGCTTTTGATCGGCCTCTTAACTTCGAGGCCTGCCTGGACCGCCAAGCAGGCCTTTTTTGATCGCCGGAACTGCATTCGCCTCGATCGGCCGGACTGGCTCATCAGACTTCTTGAACGAGCACCTTTTCGAGAATTTCCTGTGCCGCGGCCAATGGCACGAAGATCCGAGTTCGATACTGGATCACTTCGGTAAAACAGCCCATGAATTTGAGCCAGGGCAGCCGGTCGTGCGGACAACCGGCGAGTTCGATGCGAGGCGATCCGTTGACCATGGACCGCTTGATCGTGAACGGGAACGGATAGGTGACATCGATGCTCCGCCCGGCTGTCACCGCCCTGACCGCGGCATCTGCCGGCAGACTCTCGGAGCGTCTGACGCCCAGCTTGGTGAAGAGCCGAGGCACATGGTCGTCAAAGACGAGGCGCCCCAACCAGGACCGCCCTTCGCCATCGACGATGCGATTGACGGCCAGGTGATCGCTCGGAAGCGCCGACCAGATCGGTAGCAGCAGGCCCGTTGCGAGCCGAATCGTCTCGCTGTCGATATTCTCCCGCGCGGCCTCCACCTCGACCGACCAGATTGAGCTGAAAGTCTCCCGGTCGAGCTCTTCCCAGGCTGACTCATGGAGATCGCTTTCGCGCATATATTCGTTGCGCGTGGGGCGCATCATCTCGACGCGCGGGATCGGGGTCCCTTCCTTCTCCTCCATAAGGGCCCTCGCCCTGGTCCGCAGCGCAACTTTGCCGGACTTACGGTTGACCATGAAGCCGGCGCTGCCATCGCCGTCGGCGATTCGGAGAATGCGCTCGAGCGAAACCGGGTTGCGGCGCCGGGCAATCTCGATGGTGAGCAAGTGCGAGGTCGCGCCCGTCAGTGTATCAGTGCGTAGCACGACGTCATCAATGAGCGTCGCTTTGTCGACCATGATCGTCTCGACACCGACGTCGAGACGTCCGGCGTCACGTGCGGCGGAGACACGCGTTTCGATAAGCGCCAGGAACTCATCGAATATGCTGTTCTGCAGTGCGATCGGTAGTGCGAGGATGCGGTTGAGCCAGCGCTGAATGGGCGGCATCTCGTCCTTGAGAACACCATCCTTGTCGCAGAGCTCCAGACCGGTGCGATGCTGGAAATCGTCGAGAGTTGTGCTCGATAGCTTGCCGGCTGCCAGCAGGTCGAACCAGCTCAACAGCGCGGCGCAGGCATATTCGCTCTCGAGATTGTCCGCGGGGTCAAAGAGCCCCTGCCCTCCGGTCTGCCGTTGGCCGCGGGTGAGTGCGCCGAGGCTGTCGAGACGCCGCGCGATCGTGCTCGTGAAACGGAGCTCGCCCTTGCAGTCCGTGGTCACGGGCCGGAACAGCGGCGGCGTCGCCTGATGCGTGCGGTGGGTTCGGCCGAGCCCCTGAATCGCGCGGTCAGCGCGCCAGCCCGGTTCGAGGAGCAGATGCACGCGCTGCTCCTGGTTTATGGCGTCGAGCGAAGCATGATAGCTGCGCCCGGTACCACCTGCGTCTGAGAATATGAGGTTGCGCTTCTTGCCGGCCATGAAGGCGGCGGCCTCCGCCTGACTGGTTCGGGCAGACCGGCTTTCAAGCTTCTGTCGACCATCGCTCGTGGTGACAAGCCGTTTGGTACGCCCGGTGACCTCTGCGACATTGTCATGACCGAAATGTTCGAGCAGCGCGTCGAGCGCCGACATGATCGGCGGCATCGCGCAAAGCCTCTCAATCAGGTCGGCCCGGGCAGCTTCGGCCTCTGGATTGTAGACCGGATGGCCGTGCTCATCGACCATCGGCAGCGAACGCGGTGTGCCGGTGTCGTCCTTGAACACCTGCATTTGCCGGGTCGGAAAGGCGCGCTCGAGATAGTCGATGATATATTCTTTGCAGTCGCAGTTTATGTCGAGCGTGGCGGCGGGAGGCGCAGGTTTCCTTCGGTTTTCCATGATTTCACTCCAGATAATTGCCTGACAAGGTTGAATGCTGGGGCCGTTAGGATTGTCGGCACCGCTGGAATGGTGCAGGTTGTAGAAAATCCCCGAGGCAGTCGTTCGTCGCTTTCAATCGAGGTCCCGATGCAAGGCTGTCCGCCATGGAGATCTGCCATGCCGAACAAACTGCCCAAGCGCCCCATTATCGTTTTTCTCGCAGGGATTTTTCTGGGCTTGCCCGGCGTCGCAGGCGCAGTGACATTGACGTCATTAAAAGGCATGGATCTCGAAGGAAGCTATGGCTCGTATGCGCCGCGTGGCGATTGCTCTCGAGGGGCGAGCCTTGAGATCAACGAAACCGGCTTTACTTTCAAAGCGTCTGGTCAGACTGTAAAAAGCACCCGGTTTGAGTACGCGGCTTCGTTTCTTGGCCCGACCTATGAAGGCGTTAGCGCGGTCTTTTTTCCTTTTCCTGTCAATGCCAACGATTTCGGACGCGTGATCTTGACGGTCAATGACGACGAAAAGCGAGGCGTAGTCCGCCTTGAAGCAGACGTCGCGCCTGGACAGCGCCTGGATCCGTTCAAGTCAGCGCTCGTGTCGCAATCCCCACTGCTCTTGTGCAAGGGGTCTGGGCCGGCATCTGCTGCTTCAAAAGCACCTCTGCAAGCAAGGCCAGTCTTGGGAAAACCGACGCCGCTAGCCTGGACCAATCTTGCGAGTTCCATAGGAAAATTCCAAAGTGATTCCGATCCCAACGGAATAGATCTTTTGACAAGTGGTCCGATAGCTGACGCGATACGTTCGCGTTTGGGCCGCAAAATAGACCTGCTGGCCAGCAATCTTTCGGCGATATCCGGTCTCCAACGACAAGGATCTCTCTATTGGGTTACGGGAAATGCGCCGCATCAAGGCGGTGTAGAGCAAGCCTATGTTTTGCTTGATGCAAATCGCCGTGCTGTTCAAATTGGCCTTTGGGAAAAGGGAAAGTTGACGGTCTATGCGCCTCAAGGAGGCCGCTTGCCCGTGCCCCAGGACATTGCTCGCCTGCTTATGGACAGCCCACCTGAGGACGCAGTGCCGCTGCCTGGGACTGCTTGGGAGGTCGTGCCGGTCCAAGGTCGCGCCCCAATGGCCTATGTCGATGTAGCTGCTTCGCCAAACATCAAGTCGTTTAGCCTGTTTTGTGAAGGCAACCGCCCCATGATGGCCATGCTCCTTAACAAGCCCGCGACGGTGCCGCGCGTTACGGTTACATGGAATTTTGCTGGTCGATTAATTGACATTCCGACCGGCCGCGCGAACGCTCAGAGCACGTTTTGGCAGGCCAACCTCACTGGTTCCCAACTCATTCCGATGCTTCTCCGTCAAAACGGTTCGGTTATGCTACGCATCAACGGCCGCCTCGAAGGCGAAGCTTTGTTGGCGGGAGCGCCACTGGCGCTTCGAACTGCGATGCGGACCTGTGTCAAATTTTGACATGACCTCCTGCACGTATTTCCTGAAGCATTGATAGTAGATCGTCGCTTTGCGGCTTGAAGCGCCCGGGCCTGATGGCGGGTGCGCCGTGAGCCGCGAGGATTTGCAGCTTCTCCTCGGGATCGGCGCGCAAATAGGTCTCGGTGCTCTGGATGCTGGCGTGGCCGAGCCACAATGCAACCTTGCGAATGTCCCCGGTCGCCGCGAGCGTGTGCATCGCACAGGAATGCCGCAGCACGTGCGGCGTAACCCGCTTGCCAAGGATCGACGGCTGCTTCGTTGCCGCGGTCTTGACGTGCTCGGCCAAACGGAACGCAAATCCGTCGCGGGTCATGGGCTGCCCGTTGGCATTGAGGAATATCTCGGCAGCTTGCGCGTCGGGCCGTATCGCAAGCCACGCGCGCAATACGAACTGGGTCTCTTTCCAGAGCGGCAGGACCCGTTCACGCCGACCCTTGCCCATGATGTGCACGGTGGACAGGGAGCGGTCCGGGAAATCGCGCAGCTGCAGCGTTACGAGTTCCGACACTCTCAGCCCGCCGGCATAGGCCAGATGCAGCATCGCGCGATCGCGGGTGCCAAGGCGTGTCCGGGGATCCGGGGCATCGAGCAAAGCCTTGATCTCGGCCCGGTCGAGGTAGTCGATCAGCGCCTTGTCGGTCTTCTTGGTCGGGATCGATCTGACGCGGAGGGCCAGATCCAGGCAGGCCGGAATCCGATACTCGATGTACCGGAAGAAGGACCGGATCGCGGCGAGCCTGCCATTGCGGGTCCGCACACAGCTGCCGCGCCCGGTCTCGACATGGTCCAGGAAAGCCATGATCATGTCGGGGCCGAGATCCTCGATCTCAAGATCGGTCGGCCGACGCTTCAGCCGATCGGCAGCGAACTGAACGAGGAGGACGAAGCAGTTGGCATAAGTCTTCATTGTGTGCGGGCTGACAGCACGTTCGCGTGGCAGATGCTCACGCAGGTATGCCGAGAGATGCGGAGCGAGCGCCGTCATGCCGCCTCTCCCCGGTAAAGCTGCTCGCTCGCAGCCGCAATGTCGCGCAGCAGCACCGGAGTGGCCTCGAGATACCAGTACGTGTTGGCGACCGACGCGTGCCCCAGATAGACACTGAGACCGGCCATGTGGTGAGCGATGGCCTCCCTGTCAGGTGGGCAGGACTCAAGGGAACGGACAGCGAAGGTGTGCCGCAGATCGTGGAGTCGCATGCCCGCCGTACCGGTTGGTCCACGATATCCGAGCTGCCGGGCCAATCTGACGAACACGACGTGGGCGCGCACCTTGTGCGGTGCCCGTCCCCGGATAGTGACGAACAGGTCGTTGCCCCTGGCCGCGTGCTTCTCGCGGAGGGCGAGATAGGCTTCGAGTGCTTGGCGCGTCGATGGCTGCAAGGCAATCAGCCGCTGCTTGCCAAACTTGCCGTTGCGGACGATCAGGCCATCCTCGACCAGATCTTTGCATTGTAATGCGAGGGCCTCGGAAATCCGGAGACCTGTCGCCGCCAGCAGCCCGAACAGGTAATGGTACGTGTGTGGGCTGATCGTGCCTTGGGGTGGAACGTCCAATGCAGCAGTCATGATCGCCCGCACCTGGTCCGGCTCAATGATGGTCGGCGTCGGGCGTGGCCGCTTGCCCCGACCGAAGACGCCGGCAGGCGGAACTTCGTGGCCTGAATCTTCGGCGTGAGCGAAAAGGCTGAAGTTACGTGCGGTGTCGAACCTCCGGCGGGCCACATATTGTGAGCTCGACGTATGGCACCAGTCGTAGATGCGCTGGACCTGAGTGTGCCGATCGCCGAAACCCCCGGCGTAGGCGGCGTACAGGCGCAGCATGCGTTCCTGTTCAGAGAACTTCAGCCCGAGGCTGCGATGCAGCGCCACGTATCTGGAAATGTGGATGTTCAGCATGACTGTTCTCCCGGCCAGGGCTGCGCGATCTTCATGAGCATCGGCAGATCGACCTTGGCGTAGATGGCAGTGGTCTCGGGCGAGCTGTGACGCAGGATGGTCCCGACGGACTCCAGGCCTGCGCCCGCGCGCAGCAGGTTGGTGGCAAGCGAATGCCGGAATATGTGCGACCCGGTCGGCACTCCTTCGATCCCACCGCGGTCGCGCGTACGAGCGACGATGCCCGCTATCTCAGCGGACGAGCGGAATGGCCGAAACGGTGCTTGTGCACGCAGGAACAGATGCTCTTCGGCGGCCTTCGGGCGGGCTGCCGCAAGATATGCCAGGATCGCGTCGCCAACATCCTGCGGCAATGGCAGGCGGTCCGGTCGACGCGTCTTGCCCTTGACCGTCAGGTGGCCGGATCGCCAGTCGATGTCGTCGAGACGCATGTTCTGAATATCGGCAGCCCGCAGGCCGAGCCTGGCGAGCAGGAGAATGATGGCCTTGTCCCGGACTTCCACCGGACGATCTGTCGGACAGGCCGCAATGATCCTCTCGATCGTTGCCGGGTCGACGTGGCGCGGCAGCGTCGAAAGGCGGTAGCGCTGTACTGATGGAACTGCATGCAACAATGCCGGCCGGCACTCGCCACGCACGACCAGAAACCGGATGTAGCTCCTCATTATCGTGACGAGCAGCGATGCCGACCCCGGCGTCTCCTTGCTTCGTCGTTGGAATGCGCTCCTGAGTCCGGCGGCATCCCATTGCGAAGGCTCGCCCAGCATTGGCATGAGCCGTCTGATATCGGTCCGGTAGCGCCGGATCGTCTCGTCCGTGGCGCCGCGGTGTTGCTTGAGCCATGCCAAGTAAGCCGACATGTGCGGGTCATCGTCCGCCACCGGTTCAACCAATGGGATGGCGCCCCGGCCTCGCAGGAACTCGACGAAGTGCCGTGCGCATCGCCGCCGCCGCTTGGTGCCCGTTGCGACCAACTTGCCCCGCTTGCGCCAGACCGGGCATCGGCAATCATGCGCTGCATAGTGGTCGATGATCGTGTCATCGATATCGATCCATTGGTGCCGCGCCATGCGAAGCCAGGCCACGAAATGCTCGGCCTCGGACCGATAGGCCTGTGCCGGTCCCTCGGCAAGTTGCAGGCGATCGATCGCATCGGAATAGTCGGCGAGGTGCCGTGGCAGATCGTCGATCCCGTCGTCGACTTCGACGTAGCCTTGATCTTCCAGGAACCGGACGAAGCGCCTGACCCTTGCTGCTTGGTCAGCCTTGTAGTGCGCTTGCTGCGCCGAATACCGGTGGCACCGGCACCCATGCTTTTCGAACCGCCGGACAGCCCGATCGTCAATCGTGCGGATGGCGATCCTATGCAGGCCCAGCCAATGCAGGAAATGGCGGACCGCCGCGCCATACAGAACCGCACAGCCTGACTTCTCGTCGAGCGACTGAGAGGAGAGGAATGTGGTGAGAAGGGTGCCGTGACTGGGCGGGTCTTCGACCCGGAGCGGGGCCGCTCGAAACGGCAATGATGATCTTGATCGCATGTTGGTTCCTTCGACTTGTTGAGGTCGAGGGAACCGTAATTATCTGGAGTGAAATCATGGAAAACCGAAGGAAACCTGCGCCTCCCGCCACCACGCTCGACATAAACTGCGACTGCAAAGAATATGTGTAATGTTGAGCTCAACATTAGACATATTCGCGGGGCGAGAGGTCGATTTCGAGATCAGCGCGCTCATCCGGGCTGAGGTCGCCAAGGCGTCGATTGAGGATCGATTCCGCGGTCGTGACCAACTGCAGAACAACGGATTGACCCTGCGCGAGATGGTACTCCACCGCCGCAATTACTGTCGGCAGCTTCATCGAGAGAAGGAGTTGACCAAAGAAGCGCTGCTTGGTGGACTCGAAACGTGATCGGGCTGCGGCCTTGGCACCGCTGTTGAGGGTCGCGTTCTCGAGCCCGTCGACGACGGCCGTCAGTTCGAGCGCCCGCTCCATGTTTCGGTGGATGATCGCCCAGGCATCAGCATAGGCATCGTAGATCGTGATCTGCTGGGGCGTCAGCTCGTGGCGCAGAATTTCATATTCGACGCCGGCGAAGCTCAACGCGCGCGCGGTGTAGAGACCAAGGGCCTTGAGGTCGCGGGCGACCAGTTCCATCGCGGCGATGCCACCCTTGCGGATTTCCGCGATGAATTGCTCCCGGTTGCTGAACGCGGTCTCCGGCCCCCAGAGGCCTAGACGGACGGCGTAGGCGAGATTGTTGACTTCGGACGCTCCTGTCGCCGAAGCATAGAGGACGCGGGCGCCAGGCAGATTATTCTGGAGCAGCACGCCGCAAATGCCCTGCTGCGAGCCCTCCTTCTTGCCGAGCGCGCCCTCACCGCCGGCCACGCCGCCCATCTCATGGGCCTCGTCAAACCCGATGACCCCTTCGAAATCATCACCCGCCCAGTCGATGAGTTGTTGCAGACGGCTATGATCACCACGGGCCGAACGAAGCGTCGGATAGGTGACGAAGAGCACACCCTGATCGAGCGGTATCGGTTGATCGATCTTCCAGTTGGAAAGTGGCTGGATATCGGCCGCAAGCCCTCCGAGCGCCGTCCAGTCCCGGCGTGCGTCTTCGAGCAGCGCCTCGTTCTTCGAGATCCAGATGTTGCGGCGCCGGCCCGCGAGCCAGTTATCGAGAATGCAGGCCGCGACCTGCCTCCCCTTCCCCGCGCCGGTTCCGTCACCGAGGAAATAGCCCTTGCGATAGGCCCTTCCGTCCTCAGCCTCGTCGAGCCCGACGCCCTCCTTGCTGGGCTTGAAGCGGCCGGGCAGGAACTGGGTCCAGGAGTGACCGGCATAGACGACGGTTTCGAGCTGGGAGGCGGAGAGTAACCGCTCGCTGACGGTTCGCTCGGGAAGCTGCGGGACATAGCCTGGCACCGGCGCCGCGATCGAGCCCATCGCAACCGATTCCACGAGCGCGGTCGGGTGTTCGCCGGCTGCGTCGAAGACGATGCGGCTGGGCCTGTAAGGGAGATAGACGCCGACTTGGTCGAGCAGCGGCGCTGCTGTGTCCAACGGGGTGTAACTGACGGGGAGCACATTGTTGCGTGCCGGTGCGTGATAGGGGCGCGGCTCTGCCCGGCTGCTCTTCATGGCGCGGAAGAGCGAAGGGCTGCTGGATCGCTTCGGCGTGACCGGCGGCGTCACGACGAGGTCTGCGCGTTCGTGAATTGTCAGCGCCTTGATCAGTTCACGAATCGAACCCCGTTGGATCGTCGCCGGCACTGCCGCGCCAGGGACCTTGTCGATGACGAAGAGCCTGACTGCGATTGAGGTGCCATGTTTGAGATAGCATTTCTCGAGCCGCACCGAGGTCCGGACGCTGACATCGCGCAAGGTGGTCTCGAATAGGTCGCGCATTCTCGCGCTCGGACCGAACCAGTCGGGCATGATGGCGACGAGCCGACCGCCGCTCCGAAGGCGACGAAGCGCCGCTTGAAGATGGCGAACGGCAGCATGGGCGTCAGCGCCAAGCCCGACCGAGCGCGAGAATGGCGGATTCATAAGGATGAGGCTGGGACGTGGCGCATTCGCGAGCGTCGAATTGATCGTTGCGCCATCGTGACCGGTTACGACTGCATCGGGAAATACATGGCGGAGGCGGGCCCGACGCACGGGAGCATATTCGTTGAGCTGGAGAGCGGCATAGCTACGGCAATGCGCTACAAGGAGACCGTTGCCCGCGCTGGGCTCCAGAATGATGTCGTCGTTCTGGAGATTGGCCAGCAGCACGACGACCGCCGCGAGATCAACGGGCGTCGAGAACTGCTGCCATTCGATCTGGTCTTCGCTGCGCACAGTCTGGGTCGGCAGTCGCTCCAACAGGTCGCAGGCTGCGCTGGCGTCGGAGAGCTTCAGGAGAGGATACGGGCCGAACTGCAGGTGGTGCGCAAGCGCATGTTCGAGGATTTCGAAGCTGTCACGTTGGGTCCAGAACCCATCCGCATCCGTGCCGCCATAGGCCTCAACCATCGCGGCATTGAGGCCTGCGCGCGTAATCGGTTCGGTCGAGCGAAGGCGGTCGCAAAGAAGCGTGGACGCGCGGCGTTCGGCCGCGATCGCGGCATCGAAGAGATCGGACATGATGGGGTCTCCAGACTGGCTGCCCTGTCGGCAGCATCAGTCCTTCGATCCCCCTCCTCTCTTCTCCCGGCGCGCCTGGGTCAGCATGTGCGCCCGGACGATGGTAGCATTCGTCGTTCGAGGACCTTGGCCCAGTCTTTGACGCCTCGAAGTGGGGGCATCCGCTCGATCGTGAGGCCAGGGCGGGCATAGACCAGTTCGGCGCGATCAGCGGCTCTGATGCCTTCCGCATCGTTGTCTTGGGCAAGGATGAGCGTTTGGAGTTGCTTGGGAAGCAGAATTTGGTCGAGCCGGCGTGCGCCGAGACTTGCCCAGCAGGGGATCCCATTGAGGATTGTGAAAGCCCGTGCTGTTTCAAAGCCCTCGGCCAGAGCCAATATGGCTGCCCCCTGCTCTCCGCCTTGCCATGCACCGCGCGCGGGCCGTCCGAGCATCAGCTTCATGCGATAGGTAGCGGTTACGGGATCGAGGAATATCCGCTGGATTGCTGTCAGACGCCGACCTTCGCGCACCGCGATGAGTAGGGCCGGGTGATATGTGGTCCAGGGCTTCGGTCGGTATGGGCAGCGCGGGTGGAACCGAAGATCATCGGCAATCGGCCAGAGGTATCGGATGTTGAGATAGCGCTCGGCTAACGTGTTCCTGACGGATCCAGCTTCGTCCCACAGCCGATTTGCATTGCCGGATTGCAGCGAGGGGCTGTCGGTATAAACGAAGTGCCCCCGGAGCGGCACACGCTGCAATTCGCGCAGGATGTCGTCGCGAGCGCAACCAGCAAAACAGGTCACGAGGAAGCCTCGGTCGCCTTGCCTGATGGAGAGACTGGGCGTGTTGTCGACGTGGGCGGGGCACAAGCACATGGCGGTGCGTCCGTGCCAGGTACCGCCTAGGGAGCCGACGAGGTCAATGAGTTCCTGGGAGGGTTTGAGCGCAACAAGGGCCATGACTGCTCCTTTCGCAGCCTATGCTCCCTCTTGCCTCTCTGCTGCCTGACCTTATCCTGGGACGGTCTATCCGGCATATGGGACGGTGGATCTGTCCTTCTTAAAGAATCATATTTTTAAAAACGCCCAAGCGGAGCGCGGGAGCTTCTTAGATTCATGGATTCTAAGATTCGGGGGCAATTATCGAAGCAATACCAATAGCTTGATATGCCTCTTTATGAGGATGCGGGGGCTTTTGCGTGAGGCCTCGGGGGCATCTAAGCGAGGTGGCGGGGGCTCGAACCTGAGCGATCGGGGGATAATATGAGTTTTCGGGGGGACGAGGCGAAACAGGTTTAGGAGTTGCCAGGAAAAGCATGAATCTCTGTGGTTTTTGCTCCGGACGTGATGGGTGGCGCCAAGGAGCTGCCTCTATGTGAGGGATTGGGGGGGGGCGCATCCGTGCCCCTTGGTCCTTTGTGTGAGCGTCCGGGGGCGGACAGCAGGACGTGATCGTTCGAAATGGCGAAACTCCCAGGCTTTATATGAGCGATCGGGGTGGCCCAATAAAACGGCATAAAATCAATATGATGGAGGTTTCTATATGTGAGTCGCCGGGGGTAATCCCGAGCGTGGATTAAAACCTCCCCTTGCCCGTCTGCGTTCAGTCGAATCTTTTATGTGAGTTTTCGGGGGAGCCACCACGACTCGGCGTTAGAACACGAGTCGTGTGTTGGGAGCCCGTCAGCTTTATATGAGTGCCTGGGGGCCAGTGATCGAGCGGACCCAGCGACACTGATATGAGCGCCGGGCGCGCGTCTATGTGAGTGAACGGGGGGTTGTTCTCATTATGACAAGCTGATGGTATGCAACTCACATGAAGCTCGATTCGGACACGGTAGAAATCGAGGTTCCGCCTGACCTGGAGGGTCTGAGCCGGACGTTGCGAGTCGCCGACGTGATTCGGCGACGTGACCTCGACTTTGTAAGTAAGCCTGGCGAACTAGTCGAATCGGAGTTCGAGACGGGGTCGTTGAGTGCGGCTGGAAGAAAGGCTTTCGCGTTGATGCTGCGCAAGGCCGGGCCGGAAGCTGGCGAGGACAGCAAGACGTTCACGATCACGAAGAAGGAACTGCGTGGCTCGCACAAGGGCAATGAGCGCATTCAACCAGTGATGGATGAACTGCTGCGCGTCATTGTCCGTATTCGGACGACCTCGAAGAAGGGCAAACCTGCGATCATGTCGCAATCGCTGCTGTCGAGCTGTGTGGAGGAAATCTCTGAGGACGGCATGAGCGTCGTGGAGTATCAGTTCTCCGAGAGCTTCAAACGTGTGATCCAGCGTTCGGATTATTATGCGCGCGTGAATCTAGGCGTTATGCTTGCGCTGCAGTCGCGCTATTCGCTTACCCTGTACGATCTCGGATGCCTCATCATCAATCGGCAGAACCGTGTCGTCAAAATGAACGTGGAAGAACTGCGCCGACGTTTGGGTGTGCCGGAGGGGAGTTTCAAGAACTTTGCCGAATTTCGGCGCGACGTGCTGGCCAAGTCGAAAGCGGAGATCGACCAGCTCGCCGATTTCATCGTCGAATGGGAAGAGATCCGGGGTTCAGGGCGCGGTCGGCCAGTTGAGTCGGTCAAGCTGACTTTCAGTCCCAAGAATCCGGTCGACCAGGAAGAGACGGCCAAAGAGCTCGACCGGCCAAAGGTCGGAAGGCGAGCAAGGCGCGATGGCAGTGTGGAGGTAATTGCAGCGGCGCCCGTTGCTGCGCTGCCGTCGAGCAAACCCTTCCCCACCGGTTCCCTGCATTACTGCCCGGATCAGCGCCTCCTAACGATCGTGGCCGATTTTGGGGGTGGTTGGGACAAGGATCTCATCGCCGATGCGTTTCGTGAGAAGATGGGAAGCCGACTGCAGACCTTGACGGGTGCGCCGCTATACAAGTCCTGGGAAGGCTTCTGCAAAAGCTTTGTCGGACTTCGCGGGCGGCCTTAGCAGCAGGCCCCCCGATCCCTCACATAAAGCGAGACAGGGCTTATTCGGGAGCCCTCCCCTCGGCTTGGTCGATCAGCGCCATGATCCCGTCCGGGAGACTGAGATTGCGATCATCGCACCAGCGTACGAGGCGGTCGCGCTCAGGCGGCGACAGGCGCATGCTTATATGGAGAGACCGCGCTGGTCCGCGCTGAGGCTTGCGCTTCGGCGTGACGGAGAGGTCAGCGGTGATCTGCGGGAAATAGTTGGCGGGCAGCGCAGACCCGGCAGGCTCGCGATGGATCGGTGGCGCGCCCGAGGGCTTTTGGGCAGCCGTCGCTGCCACGAGATTCTTGAGGCGATCGGCAGGTGCTTCGGGCTGCTCCAGGCGTTGGCGTGTCGATCCGATGATGTCGCCCATGCTGCTGGCCGTGGTATTGTCGTTAGGCATCCACCGCCTCCTTGCTCTGAATTTCGCTGAGGATATCGGCGAGGATGCTTTGTGCGATACGGCGCGCCTTGTCAGTTTTGGCAAGGTTGGCGGTCTCGACTTCAGCGAGCGTCATCCGGTAGTTCGACATGGCGCGAAACGCGTCGAGGGTGAACATCTGGTCGCTAAACGTCGGCAGTGCTTTGCGAATCTGCCCATCGATTTCCCATTCGGCTTTCGAACGGGCCACCTGCCCCGTCTGTGTGATGAGGACGCGGTATGGGACGCCGCGGCACATTTTTTCGAGCATATCGCTGGTTTCGACGGTTCGTTCGAGGTCGAGGCGCGATGATCGCGTCGGGATGACGACGAAGTCCGAGTCCATCGCGGAATAGGCGGTCTTGAAGTTCGAGGTTCCCTCGGAGTCGACAACCACGAGCTGCGCCGTCTCGCGGGCTCGCGCAATTGCAGCGCCGATATCGGAGTCCCGAAGCTGTGATGCGTCTTCGACCGTAATGCGCGAGTCCCCTCCCCTCCCCGCGCCGATCCGATCGCGGTGCCAGTTCAGCAGGCTATTCTGGCGGTCGGCATCGAGCATGAAGACCGAGCCGCCGAGCGCCTCGAATTCCGATGCGAGGGCGAGTGCAAGCGTCGTCTTGCCGGCTCCGCCCTTACTCTGCGCAATTGTGATGACTGGCACGAAACAGCTCCCTGTGGGTCGCGGGCGCGGCACCTTTGTAGCGTAAGACAGGCAGCGCGGCACAATTGGTGTGCGTCTCACATAGCGCCTTCTGACGCGCGGTGCAACGCGCTACCGCGTCTATACGCGCTCGTCATAGCGCCCTCGTATGCGCAAGCGCAGGGTGCTGCGCATGTACCAGCACTGGTGAATGCGCGATGCAGAGCGCTTGCGAATGCAAACGCGCTGGCGCTGTCGCAATGCTACGCGACATCGCGGCACCCAGCGCGTCACAACGCGCGATACAATACGCGACACAATGCGCGGCACATACCAAAAACGGCGGAAATCTGCGAAATGAAGGCGGCCAGATCTCTAGCCGTTGCCCATTCGGGCTCCTTTAACGCTGATCAAGAAGTCGATCGATATGCGCCATCTGCTCGTCAAAGTCGGCGAAAACATCCGCAAGCGCGCGATTGACGGGAAGGGGAGGGGCCTCCCGTGCCGGGCGTCCCCGCTTGGTGGGGGAGTAGCCAAATTCGATAGCCAGATCCGGCGGCAGGAACAGTCGCCAACTCCGCCGCTGGGTGATCTCGATCAGCAGCCCGGCGCTGGCCGTCCGTTCCATTAGCTTGCTCGCCCCGGCAACGGTGATCTCCAAGTGCGCGGAAACCGCCCGCGGTGACAGTAGTGGCAGATGAATTGCAAGAGCCAGCAGTGCGGGCAGAGCGCCGGGACGGAACTCGGCGACGATCGCTCGCTGTGCATCGCGATGGAAGCGCTCAACGTCGTGCAGGCGCTCGAGACCGGTTCGCGCTGCTTCTTCTATACTCCGCACGGTCGCCAGCCAGTCGGAGCCATCAGGCTTGCGCTTCAGCCGAAAAGCCTTGGCACCACCGACGAGGCAGGGGAGGGGAACCGCGCTGAGGCCGGTATCCCGCAAGGCAAAGGGTAGGCCGAGCCAGGGCAAGGCGGTGCCATCAATACGGGCGAGCTGGCGCACTCGGTCGAGCGCACGGATGAGGGTAGGGTGCTCGGTGGCAATCTGCGGCTCAACGACGGCAGTCGGCAGGGCATCGCGCCAAGCATGCAGGTCGCGATCGGTCAGGGCCGAGGCCCAGGCGTCGAAGCGGTCGAATAGGTCGATTGTCGTTGAACTGTCAGCCGACAGAATAGGCTGCATTTCCAAACTATCTCGTAATATCAAGATATTATCTCGAATGGGCGGCAAGTAAATCTGTCCAGGGCGATATGCACGTCGCGGCTTTAGACAAAATAAGCTACATTCCGCGGGCAGCAAAAATCGTTGGGGAGCCCGTTCCATGATTGAGCGCAAGCCGTCTCCTGCGCCGCGGCGGAGCCTCAAATCTCTTGAGACGGGATTGGCGCTCTACCCGCACTTCCGGCGACATATATCGCTTAGCGGCCCGGTGACGGCGGCTCAGGTTCAGGCGATTTCCGAGGCAACCGGCCTGAAAGAGCGGCGGATACGGGCGCTGGCCGCGCGCTTCCGGCTGCATCCGGTCGCGGAAACGCTCGCTCCAAAACCGCGCGGACCCGCGGTCGGATCGCACAGGATCGACCCCGAGGTGAGGGCTGCCATCGAGACGTTGATCGAGGAAATCGCGCTCAAGATGGTCTCGCCATCGCGCGCGGAAGCGGCGCGGCAGATTTGGGGCCTGCTCCACGCGGATAACGGAGATCATCGGTTTCCCGCCGATCTGATCCCAAGCGAGAAAACGATCGAGCGGCTTCTGGCTGAGATTCCGAGCCGTGTTTGGGCGAAAGCGACGATGGGATCGAAGACGCGGAGCGCGCATGAACCGCATCCCGGCGAATATGCAAGCGAGGGATTTCTCGACCTGGTCCAGATGGATCATACCAAGGGCGATGTCATCCTGGTCGATAGCCTGCGGCGCGAACAGCTCGGAAGACCGTGGATTACCCTCCTCATCGAAATCTGGACCCGGTCCATTCTCGGCTATTATGTCAGCTTCGGCGACCCCTCGATATTCCGGTGTGGGCGCGCGGTTGCGAGCGCTGTGTTGCCCAAAGAGCCGGTCCTTGCCCACCTTGGCGTCGACGTCGGCTACCCGATGCACGGCCTCTTCCGGCGCTTGCATGCCGATCAGGCCAAACCGCATCGCTCGGAGGCTTTCAGGCGCGCCTGTATCCGCAACGGGATTGCTCCCGACGTCCGTAAGCCCGGGCCGGCTCATCTCGGCGGGCATATCGAGCGGCTGATCGGCACGATGGTTGGAAAACTGCGGCTGTTGCCCGGTGCGACCGGATCGAACGTGGCGGCGCGCGACGGCTATGATGCCGAGGCGGACGCGGCGATGACGCTTGCGGAATTCGAGCGCTGGCTGCTGTGCCAGATCGCGATCTATCATCACGCGCCGCATAGCGCACTGGGCGGCCTGTGTCCGGCCCAGATGTGGGAGCGCGAAGCGGCGAAGCACAGCCCGCTGTTGCCCGTGTCGGTCGATGCGGACGAGCTGTTCCGCCAGTTTCTGCCGTCGAAGTCGCTGACGGTCCATGCCAAGGGCATTCAGATCAAATATCGCCATTACTGGCATCCGGACCTTGCCGTTCGGATCGGCCAAAAGATCGAAATTAGCTGGGACGAGCGGACGATCCAGCATGTCTATGCCGACCTCGACGGCCGCTATGTCGAACTGCCGGTGGTCGGCGACTATCCCGACGTCTGGGAGGCGGACTGGGAAGCCGCCAGGGCAGGGGTGCGGGCGTTGGGCCGGGCGTACCAGGCCGATGGCGGCCGCGCAGCGACGGCGCGGGCGGTGGCCGCCGCCAATCAGGAAATTCACCGCGCCCGCGTTCGCACGAAGGAGGCGCGGCGCCACGCCAAGCGCCGCGAAGGGGAGGGGACGACGCTCGCGGACCTGCGGGTTCCCGAAGCGCCCACAAAGCCGCCCATTGAATGGAAACCGGTCGCGGAGCTCGGCGAAGATGACTGGTTGCAGGAGCGGATATGAGCGTCGCTGCGCCTTCGTCCTCCTTCTGGATCGATTTCGAAGAAGCGCGAAACGCTGTCGAGACGATCGTCGACGTCGCGCATGACGATCCCGAGGAACGCCCGACTTGCATCGTGCTCACCGGCCAGTCCGGGATGGGCAAGACCTCGATCTTGCGCGAAGCGCAGCGGCGCCTCGCCGAAGCCTTTCCCGAGCCCGCCGATTGGGGCGAGGCGCGCTATCAGCCGGTGCTGCGCACCGTCATTCCCTCGAGCCCGACCTCGCTCAAGATCAACCTCGCCTTGCTCTGGAAACAGGGCTGGCCGATCCGCACGAACACGCACAAAACGGCCGATCTGAAGGTCGTCGACCTCTTGGCGGAACAGGGCACGCGGCTCGTTGCGATCGACAATGTCCATGTGATCCTGACCGCGAGCGGCGTTGCGCGGCGCGATACGCTCGATGCATTCCGTTTCCTGATGAGCGCGGGCAATGTGCCGCTGGTCGTGGCGGGCCTCGATGTCGCCCGGCAGATCTTCGCCGACGATGTCGAGCTGGCGTACCGCTCGATCATCCTCAAATTGCCGTTATGGGAGCCGGGCGAGCCCGCGCAGCGCCTGATCCGCGCGCTGGCCCGCGGCATGGGGATGGAGGAACCCGACCATCTTGCCGAACCGGCTTTCGCCGAGCGCATCTGGCGGACCAGCGGCGGGGTCACCGGGAACTTCAAGCGCATCCTGCACTGGTCGGGGAAGGTCGCGCGGCGGCATGACCGCCGGTTCGTGACCCAGGACGATATCACCGAGGCGCTGCAATTGTTCACGCCCTATAGCCCGGAATGAGCGGGCGGGAGATCGAGCCGCTGGCGTTTCGGGTGAAGCCGCTGCCCGAGGAATGTTTCGAATCCTGGCTGCGCCGCCTGGCCGCGCGTCATGAGACCACGCCCAAAGCGCTGTTTCGCCATCTCGGCATCGACGCGGCGCTCGCCGATCGCGACCTCGCCGCGTCGGCCGCACCGGCCACGTCACGCGCATCGGCCCCATTGGCCGCACCGGCTTGGTGGGCCGCGCCGGCGCCGGCGCCGGCGCCGGCGGCCGCTCGCGTGCCGGACCGCCGCGAGGTGATGGTGGAACGGCTCGCCTGGGCGACGATGGTGCCCGCGAAGGCAATTTCGAGGACGTTCGTCGGCTGTGAGCGCGGCGATCTGTTGCCGCCGGCGCTGCGTTCCATCGGCTGCGCCCAGTGCTGGCTTGACTGGCTGGTGTCCGGCGCGCCGTGGCGGATCGAGCGGAGCTGGATCTTGCGCGTGACGACCTTCTGCGACCGTCATGCGCTATTGCTGACCGATCTTGCGGGGATCATGGGCCTGGGGCGGACGCAGGCCGCCGAGCGGGCGCTCGCGGCGCGGGTCGCGCGCACCCGAGCGCAAATGGCGCTGTTTGCCTTCGTCAAAACCCGTGTGCTGTGGAACGGGATGATTGCGCGGGAGCAAATCCGCGGCGGCCGCTCCGGTGTCCGGTTAGGTTCGGAGCGCTATTGCTCGGCGCTGGTCGGCAACCGCTTCCACTACGCGCCGGTGCGTCATCTGCTGCTGGCGGCGCTCCACACCAGTGACGGGCTGAAAGCCGGGCGATGGGAGGAAATCTTCCGCTTCGATGCGCAGCCCGCACGCCTGCCGCGAAAGGCGGCCCCCGGCGCCGGACCCCAATTATCGGATCTCGCCGCGGCGATCGCCAGGGTCGGCCTGCGGCAGCTCGACCGTGAGCGTCGCCGGCTCGCCATGGTCTGCGATCAGCTCGAGCAGGCCAAGCGCAACTATCCCCGTGCCCATTTGATGCAGGGGCTGAAGGCCCGCCGCGCGGCGCTGGCGCGCGAGGTACGAGACGCCGCCACGATGGAGAGCGCAGCGGCGTCAGCGCAGCGCCGTGGTTTGCAGCAGGCGCTGTTTTACCTGCAAGCATCGGGGATGGTGGGCGCGGCGATGTCCGCCGGCTGCGCCGAGCCGGATTGCAGCGCGAATGGCGATCTGTGGCGGGCGCGGCTCGCCGCCTGCTTCGACGCTCCCAGGTTTCGCACGCTGCTCGATCTGCCGGGTCATGGGCTCAGATGGTAAATCCGGACGGCGATGGTCGCGTCTTGGGCCTATTGCTCGATTTTGCCCCCTGGAAGCCCGCAGGACGCGTTGGCGGCCTCTGGGCACCCTCACTTATCTAGGGCGTCCTTTTCGCGCTCTAAGGGGCCTTTGCGGGCACTTTCCTTTTATCGTTCAAAAACAAATATTTGCCTGAAACGGCGGCGCTCGTCCCGTATCGCGCGCGTCGATTTGAAGTTTTCGCCGGGTGTTTCCGATCCTGTTCGTGTTGCCGGATCATTCGCTCGCCGTCCCCGTGCGGGCGAGCAGGCGATCGATGTCGGCCATGGCCGCGTCGAACGCGGCGAACGTCGCGTCGGTGCTGGTCTCAACGGATCTGCTTTCACCCTCGGCCGCCGGCGCGGCGCGGTGCGCGCGAGGCAGGGCGCGGATGATCGTGTGGTGTCCGTGCGCCGCTCGCTCGGCGAGGCCCGCTTTGACGAGAGCGGTGACGAGATCGCGCACGCCGTTTTTCGAAACGCCAAGGGCCTTTTCGATCTGGAGCGGGCGCAGCGGCCCGAAGCCGGCGAGCAGCCGGTAGAGTAGCGGCGCGCGCGAGGTCGAACGCAGGACGGTCATCGCCTCTTGCATGTCGCGCACGCTCGCATGCGCCGCATCGAGCTGGTCGCTCAGCCGCTGTGCGGTTTTGCCGGCGGCCTCGGCCGTGAGAATGGCGCGCTCGCGGGGCCAGAGCTCGGGTCTGAGGGCCTCGGCGCGCACGGCTCCGGGCAAGGGCAGCGGCCTGGTGGCCGGCGCGCTGCGCGCGATCAGCGGGCCGGCGAGGAGATCGAGCGCCCACAGCGGCGTGGCCGTCCGCGTCTGCTCGAAGGAGACCGGCCCGGCGGGCAGGGGGAGCAGCTGGTAGCTGCGCTCGGTAGGCGCGAAATGCGGCGAGGCGGCCGCCGCCCGATGCAGGCGATCGAGCGCTGCGAGCGGCCAGTCGTCCCCGGGTTCGTCCCCCGGATCGTCTGTGCGATCGTCGGCGGGCGGCTCGGCGAGCCGCGCCGCTTCCGCGACGGCGACCGCGGGGGCATCCTCCCGCTGGTCTTGCTGGGGATGGTGCTGGGGGTGGTGCTGGGCGTGCGTGCCCTCGCCGCGATGGAAATGCGCGGCGGCGCGGATTTGCGTCGCCGTGTCGGCGAGCGGCGCCCACGCTGACAGCGAGAGCTCGGCGAGCAGCGTGTCGGCGATCAGCGAGGCCGGGGCCGCGACATGGGCGGTGGCGTCGGGCACGGGCTCGAGGCCGGCAAACCATGCGGAAAACCAGCTGTTCGCGCCGGAAAAGCCGCTGCCCGCGAGCGCTTCGACGAGGAGCAGGCGGGCGAGCGCGGCGCAAAACTGATGCGCCACTTCGGGGGGTAAATGTGCTAAACGGCCTTGCAGCTGACCCCATGTCAGCGCGGCGCGCACCCGGGCCGCCATCAGCGTTTCGATCGGCGCATCCTCGTCCGATCGGAGCGGATGGAATCGGGTCGATGGATCGGAAAAATCGGGCATGGCGCAAGGGTAACCTAAACCGCCTTAACTGCACCATCCCTGATACGCCCTTTTTTGCACTATCGATAATAGGGTCTTATCGATAGTGACTTAGCCGAAATCGGGGTTATAGTCCCGTGGTATGCGCGCCAAATCCGTCTTGTCGATCGCTGCACAGACAGAGCGTCTGCCGACGCCCAAGCGCGCGGTTTCCGCGGAGATCGTGACGATCCTGGTCCCGGGCGAGGCACCGCTGCCCCAGCGGCGGTCGGGCGCCGCGCAAGATCGCGCGGTCCAGCTCGTCGAGCTGCTACAGGAGCTGACAGGCGAAGGCGCCAGCCTGGTCGAACTCAACTTCCAGAAGAGCCTCGAGGCGCGGGCGCCCGCCAGCATCAAGGCGCTCGCGGTTGACCTCGATTGCTACGCGCGCTTCTCGGCGACGCGCGGCGGGATCGGCCTGCCCGCCGACGAAGCGCGGCTTGTCGCCTATATCGACTATTGCGAGACGCGGCGGCTCAAGCCGGCGACCGTGTCCCGGCGCCTGTCCTCGCTGGCGGTGGCCCATCACCTTCTCGACGTTCCAAGCCCCGTCGGCGCCGTCGTGGTTCGCGATGCGCTGCGCGGGCTGCGGCGCCGGGCCGGGATCCGGCAGCGCCAGGCCGGCCCGTTACGGCTCGGCGAAGGGATCGGGCGGGAGGCCGTCAAGGGGTTCACGCTGTCGGTGCTGCTCGAGGCGTGCGGGCGCGACGTTGCCGGCCTGCGCGACGCGGCGATCCTGTCGCTCGGCTATGATGCGGGTTTGCGCGTATCGGAGCTGGTGGCCGTCGCCGTCGAATTGATCGAAGCGCAAGAGGATGGGTCGGGACTGCTCGAGGTGCCCCACTCGAAAACCGATCAGGAAGGGCAAGGGGCCTGGGTGTGGCTGTCGCCTGACACGATGCGGCGCGTCGCTCTGTGGCGCGAGGCCGCGTCGATCCGCGCGGGCGCTTTGTTCCGCCGGGTGGCGGTGATCCGGACCAAGCCCCGCGAAGCGCGCCGCGCGCTCGCGATTGAGGATCTTGCCTATCATGCCCAGGTCGATCGGGAACGCATGGCGGCGCGGCCTGCGCGCGCGGCCACGGTGACCTACGGAATTGGCGAGCGCGCGCTGACGCCGGCGGCGATGCGGCTGATCATCAAGCGCACGGCGCTCGCCGCAGCCGACCAGGGCCTGGTCGATCTCATGGGCGCCGATCTCGACAAGGCGATCGATGCGTTGAGCTCGCATTCGCTGCGGGTGGGGTTGACCCAGGATCTGTTCGCCAATGGCGAGGATGCCGGACCGATCGCGCAGGCGCTCCGATGGACCTCTACCGCAACCGCGCTGCGCTACGGTCGCAAGCTTGCCCCATCTTCGAACGCTGCGGCGCGCATGTTGAAGGGTGTCAGGAAATAACGCCGGTGCAGAGAATTCTGTCAGTCAGGCGAATCGGCGTGGGGCGGCGGATGCAGTTATCTTTGTCCGTTCACATGAACGTTGCGGTCGGCCGGGAATCTGGAGCCCGCAGCCCCAGGAAAATACGTCTATTTCGTCGATCTCGGCCGACTGCAGTTGGAGCGCTCGCGCATAGCCCGACCAAGCGGCTCGCCGTGCCCAGGCCGATGCAACGGAACTCACGGAAATCCGGGCATCCAACCGCGCAATCGATGCCATACAAGAGGCTATGGCGGCGACCATTTTAGGCGTATAATCGGGGCCATAGCGGGCAGGGGAGGGGGCGTTATCCACGCCTAATAATAAACTGAACGAAACCTTCAGTAAACCATGCCATGATGCGTAGTGTTGATAATGGATCGTTATCACCACTCTATACAATAGAAGCCGGCGCGGTTATGCCGGTCCATGTCGGTTTCCCCATACGACCGGACTCTGGCTTACCGCGCGACGTAGCGCGCCAGATTGTCCCCAAACCGCCGGATTCTGGGTAGCAAACCCCCGGACTGGTGCGGCCTCTGCCGAGAAAACCCCGCAGACTGCCCGCATTTTCGAGCTCGCCAGGATGTGAAAGCCGACGCTGCCTGTCCGCGCGGGAGAGCCGGGCTGACAGCGGGTTCTGTGGCCGTCGAGATGGGCCGATCGAACTCGACCACCTCAATCAAAGCTGGCCATAAGGTCCTCGAATTCATATCATATGGGGGCAACCGGTCGTTTGACCCCGTTATATGGAATGTGACAAATGGCTTTGATCGGCTACGCGCGGGTCTCGACCGACGAGCAGGACACGGCCATCCAGCTCAGTGCGCTGCGCGCCGAAGGCTGCACGGTGATCCTCGAGGACAAGGCGAGCGGGGGCAGCCGCGATCGTCCGAACCTCGCGCGTGCGCTCGCACGCGTCGGGCATGGCGATACGTTGCTGGTGGTTCGGATCGACCGTTTGGCACGATCGCTTTCGCATCTGCTCGAGATCGTGGAGACCCTGAGGGGGAAGGGCGCCTATTTTCGCTCGATCAACGATCCGATCGATACATCGAGCGCGCAGGGCATGCTGATGACGCAAATGCTCGGCGCCTTCGCGGAGTTCGAGCGTGCGCTGATCCGCGAGCGGACCCGCGCCGGTCTTAAGGCGGCCGTTGCACGAGGAGCTAAACCTGGAAACCCGAAGATGCGCGCACGCGATCCGGCGGCGATCGCCGATATCCGCTACAGCCTCAAGGAACGCTATCTCAATGAGTTGATCGACGATCGGCACCGCTGGTTGCCGACGGTTGCCAGATTGCGGCCGCATCTGCCTTGGGCACTAGTCCTACGGCAAATCCGCGCCATCACGCCACCCGTGCGCTCGTTCAGCGAGCGAACTCTGGTGAAAGCGTGCCGAGCCCTGGTAAAGGCCGGCTATGCCGATGCAATCATCCTTGACCAGGCACCGCGCCTGCCGCCTGATACGCGGGTCGCGCGGCTTGTCGCCGATCGCCTGAAAACGCATCCGGATTCCTCGTTACGGGACATTGCGTCCTGGCTGACCCGAGATCTGCGTGAGCCAACGCCGCGCGGCGGATTGGCATGGTCGCCCGAGGGCGTGCGGCGGGTGATTGGGCAAGCGCAGAAGCTGCAATTGCTCCAGGATTGATCCAGAGCTTCCTTTTTGCGAATAATTCGCAGATAAGCGCGGTCAGGAATTGCGAAGTTCGCAGGATTCGGGCTTAAGAACACTTTGGAAGGAAAGGCCTCTCGACCTTGCTATGTTGATCGTCCGGCTACTTTCCTTGCTGTTCGTGCTGACGCTGGCTTTCTCCCACGGCGGTCCGATCGCGTCGATCAGCCACGATCACGCGCTCACGGCCGAACATCATCATGCCGGGCATGGCCATAGCCCTAGCGATGCGCCCGATACCGATCATGAATCGGACGGGACCAGCGCCCATGTTCATCTGCTCGTCGACCGGCTCGCGTATGCGGCGCCGGTCCCGGCGACGAGGCTTGACCGAGCGCCCCGACACTGGCCGCACAACCAACCGCAACTGCCATCGGCCGTTCTCGCGCCGCTGCTCGAGCCACCCGCCGCCTGAGCCTGATGCGGCAGCCGCCGCGTGAACGCGGTGCGGGTTTGTTTCGCGCCGTTTCTCCAGGCATGTGCCTGGCGGGCCGCTTGCCCGTCCGGCGCTCAGGAAAGTCATGTCATGAATTCCTTACGGGCCAGACCTCCGGCGATTTGCCGCACGGTCCTCCTTGCCCTGATGGCCTTTTCCTTCGCTGGCGCGGCTTTCGCGCACGGCGTCGCCGAGGGCGATCAGGGCTATATCGAACAGACGAGCGGGCCACAGATCGGCGCGTTCCTCTATCTCGGCGCCAAGCATATGGTGACGGGCTACGACCATCTGCTGTTCCTGTTCGGCGTGATCTTCTTCCTCTACCGGATGAAGGACATCGCCGCCTATGTGACGCTGTTCGCGATCGGTCACTCGACGACGCTGATCGCGGGCGTCCTCATGGGCACGAATGTCAGCGCCTATCTGGTCGATGCGATCATCGGCCTGTCGGTCGTTTACAAGGCGCTCGACAACCTCGGCGCGTTCCAGCGATGGTTCGGCGTCCAGCCCAATACCAAGGCGGCGGTGCTGATCTTCGGCCTGTTCCACGGCTTCGGCCTTGCGACCAAGCTACAAGACTTCTCGCTGTCCCCGGATGGGCTGATCGTCAATCTCCTCTCGTTCAATGTCGGCGTCGAGATCGGGCAGATCCTCGCGCTCGCCGCCATCCTTATCGTCATGGGCTACTGGCGGCGCACGCGCAGCTTTTCGGCCCATGCCTTCACCGCCAACGTCGTGCTGATGACCGCGGGCTTCGTGCTCACCGGCTATCAGCTCGCGGGCTTTGCTCTGGAAGGAGCCGCATCATGAACCAAGTTCCGCAACCCGGCATCGGGGAGTTGCCGAGCCTGCGCCAGCTCAACCGCGCGACCCTGATCGCTCTCGGAGCCGCCGCCGTCATTCTTGTGACGACCGTGCTTCCGGCCGAATATGGCGTCGATCCCACCGGCGTCGGCCGCTTGCTCGGGCTGACTGAGATGGGCAAGGTCAAGCGGGCGGAAGCCGCAAGCCATGCCGTCCCGGCGACGCCCGTGGCCGCAGCGCCCGCCGCATCCCCGGCGCCCGCGCTGAAGGCCGGGGAACCCGTCGAGGTGAAGCTGACGCTCGCTCCCAATGAAGGCCGTGAGGTCAAGGCGACCATGAAGGCGGGCGGCGAGTTCGACTATCGCTGGGCCACGGATGGCGCGGAGGTCCGTTTCGAGCTGCACGGCGAGCCGGCAGGCGCTGCGAGCGACGACTATACGAGCTATGAGAAAGGCAGCTCGGCTGGCGCATCGGGCAAGTTCCGCGCGCCCTTCGACGGCACGCATGGCTGGTATTGGAAGAACCGCACCGACCAGCCCGTCACCATCACCGTGACCGCAACCGGCGACTTCGAGAAGTTCGCCGCGCTTCCCTGAACCTCATTTCCAATCTGAAAAGGATATTTCCATGCGTATTGCTCTTATCGCTCTTGCCGCCTTCGCGCTCCATGCTGCCCCGGCGCTCGCCCATCCCGACCATGACGACGAGGAGCATGAGGCGCGCACCCCCCAGCAGACCGCCCGCGACAATGTGGTGCGGCTCATCAGCCAGGCGAAGCTGCCGGCGAGCTGGTCGAAGGCGACCGTTGCCGGCACGCGCGAGCGCACCAGCCAGGGTCAGCGCCAGACGATCGTGACCTTTCGCAACGAAGCCGAACCGAATGCGGCGCGCAAGCTGTTCCATGTCGTGCTGACGGCAGGCGGCCAGTTCGTCTTGGGCGACTTCCGCCAGCCTTGACCCTGCAAGGACGCCGGGGCCATCCCCCGGCGTCCGCTTTTCCGACTCCGCGATCCTATCGGATCGGCCAGTGCGGATGCAGTTCGTCGATCACGAATATATGGGCCGCGCGACCCTGCGGATGGCCTACGGCGAGATGGGGATGGTCGGGCGGAAGGGCGGCGTGATCGTGCTCCACCACGTCGGCATCCTCCTTTGGCCAGATCAGGAACGCTAGTCCCACGCCGATCAGCGACAGCGCGGCGGCGACCGCGAACGCCAGGCCCATGCCACCCTGCGCGCCGGTCTGGCCAGCCAGCGGATAGGCGACGAGCCAGCACACATGGCTGAGCGCGAACTGCGCGGCGAACAGGGCGGGCCGATCCGCTTCGCCCGACGATCGTCGTAACAGGCGGCCGCCCGGCGTGATGCTCGCCGAATAGGCAATGCCGAGCACCGCCCACCCCGCGAGAATGACGCTCCAATAGCCGGGCGAGGCATGACCGCGCCATGAGAGAGCCAGCGCGGCCAGCGCGATGGTCATTGCCGAGGCCGCCGCAAGCATCACCGTGCGGTCGGGCAGCTTGTCGAGCAGGCGCGGCAGCAGCAGCGCGGCCAACATCGAGCCGCCGCCGAACGCGGCGAGCGTGATCGCCACCTCCCGTTGCCCCAACCCGAGCGCCGCCTGCACCAGCACCGGCGTATTGACGATCACCATCGCGCTCGCGGCGGCGGCGGCGAGCGTCACCGCCAGCAGCCCGCGCAGCCGGGGCGTCTTGAGATAGAGCCGGGCGCCGCGCGTGGTGTTGTCGTAGATGCCGCCTTTTGGCTTGGCGGCGGCAGCACGCGGCAGAACCGTCGTCAGGACCAGCAGCGCCGAGCAGGCAAAGCCGATCGCGGTGCCCGAAAACAGCCAGTGGAAGTTCATCACCGTCAGCAGCGCGGCGGCGAGCATCGGGCTGGTCAGGCTTTCCATGTCGTAAGCGAGGCGCGAGAGCGACAATGCGCTAGTATAGTCCTTCTCGTCGGGCAGCACGTCAGGAATGGTGGCCTGGAAGGTGGGCGTGAATCCGGCCGAGGCTGATTGCAGCACGAAGATCAGGAAATAGACCTGCCAGACCTGATCGACGAACGGCAGCGCCAGCGCGACCAGCCCACGGATCACGTCCATCGCGACAAGGAAGCTGCGGCGCGGCAAGCGGCTCGCATAGGCGCCGACGGCCGGGGCGACGCCGATATAGGCGATCATCTTGATCGCCATCGCCGTGCCGAGCACGGCCCCCGCATCGGCCCCGGCGATGTCATAGGCGAGCAGGCCGAGCGCGACCGTGGCGAGGCCGGTGCCGACCAGCGCGATTATCTGCGCCAGGAACAGGTGGCGGTAGGTGCGATTGGCGAGAACCGAGAGCATGGGCAATTCCTCAGACTGTCCGCTCCCATGCGCGATCGACGCATGGGAGCGGCATGGGTCAGTTTATGGCGGGCGCCATGTCCGGCGGCGTTCGCGTTTCGGGTTCGGCCCTGCGGCCATGCACGAGGCGATAGAGCGCGGGCAGGACCAGCAGCGTCAGCAGTGTCGAGGAGATGATGCCGCCGATCACAACTGTTGCGAGCGGCCGCTGCACTTCCGCGCCCGCGCCGACGTTGAACGCCATCGGCACGAACCCGAGGCTTGCCACCAGCGCGGTCATCAGCACGGGTCTCAGCCTGGTGAGGGCGCCTTCGCGGATCGCATCCTCAAGGCCGTTGCCACTGGCGCGGAGCTGCCGGATGAAGCTTAGCATCACCACGCCGTTCAGGACCGCCACGCCCGAGAGCGCGATGAACCCGACACCCGCCGAGATCGAGAGCGGCATACCCCGGATCAGCAGCGCCGCCACGCCGCCGGTCAGCGCCAGCGGCACGCCGGAGAAGACGATGGCGGAATCCCTGGCGGATCGGAACAGGCCGTAGAGCAAGCCGAAGATCAGCAGCAGCGCGGCGGGCACCACCAGGCGCAGCCGCTCGGCCGCCGAGATCAATTGCTCGAACGTACCGCCATAGCTCACCCAATAGCCGGAGGGGACTTCGACCTCGGCGTCCACCTTTTGCTGAAGCTCCTCGATGAACGAGCCGAGATCGCGCCCGCGCACGTTGGCGGTCACGACGACGCGGCGCTTGCCGTCCTCGCGGCTGATCTGGTTGGGTCCGATCACCACCTCGACCTTGGCGACATCGGCGAGCGGCACGAACCCGCGCGGGTTGGCGCCATTGCCTGCCAGCGGAATCCGCAAGCGCCCGATCTCGTCGGCCTTGCTCCTGATGTCCTCGGGCAATCGCACGATCACCGGGAAGCGCCGGTCGCCCTCGAATATCCGCCCGGCCTCCCGGCCGCCGATCGAGACCGCCACCACCTCCTGGATATCACCGATGTTGAGGCCGAGCCGCGCCAGCGCCGCCCGGTCGGGCGTGATCTGGAGGACGGGCAGCCCCGTAACCTGCTCGACGCTCACATCCTGCGCGCCCTCGATGCCGCTCACCACGCCTTCGACGGCCTGACCGATCTCCAACAACTGATCGAGATCGTCGCCGAACACCTTGATCGCGACATCGGCCCGGACGCCCGACAGCAGTTCGTTGAATCGCATCTGGATCGGCTGGGTGAACTCGTAATTGTTGCCGGGAATGGTCGCGGCGGCTTCCTGCATCTCGCGGACCAGCTCGGCCTTGGGCTTGCGCGGGTCCGGCCATTCGCTGCGATCCTTGAGCATTATAAAGGTATCGGCGACCGAAGGGGGCATCGGATCGGTCGCCACTTCGGCGGTGCCGATCTTGGCGACGATCCGCTCGACCTCGGGGAACCGCTTCAATCGCGCTTCGAGCGTGGTCTGCATCTGGATCGCCTGGCTGAGACTTGTGCCGGGGATGCGCAGGGCGTGGAGCGCGATGTCGCCCTCGTCGAGATTGGGAACGAACTCCGATCCCATGCGCGTCGCGGCAAAGCCCGCGATGGCGACCAGCGCCACCGCGCCCGCGACGAACGCAACCCGGAGCCGCAGGGCGGCATCGAGCGCGGGCGCATAGACCTTGCGCGCCCAGCCCATCAGACGGCTTTCCTTCTCCTCAACCTTGCCGGTGACGAACAGCGCGACTGCCGCCGGCACGAAGCTCAGCGACAGGATCAGCGCGAAGGTCAGCGCCATGACGACGGTGATCGCCATCGGGTGGAACATTTTCCCCTCGACGCCGGTGAGCGCGAAGATCGGCACATAGACCAGAGCGATGATGAGCATCCCGAACAGCGACGGCCGGATGACCTCCGACGTCGCCGACGCGGCGAGCGCGAAGCGTTCCTCGCGTTTCAGCAGCCGCCCTAGCTGGTGCTGTGCCTCGCCGAACCGGCGCAGGCAGTTCTCGACGATGATGACCGCGCCATCGACGATCAGCCCGAAGTCGAGCGCGCCCAGGCTCATGAGATTGCCCGAGACGCCCGCGCGCACCATGCCGGTGATGGTCATCAGCATGGTAATCGGGATCACCGCCGCCGTGATGAGCGCCGCGCGGATATTGCCGAGCAGCAGGAACAGGACGACGATCACCAGCAGCGCACCTTCGAGCAGGTTCTTCTCGACGGTCCAGATCGCCCGTTCGACGAGATCGGTGCGATCGTAGATCGGCACGGCCTTCACGCCCGCCGGGAGCGCCCTGGCCGCTTCCTCGAGCCGCGCGGCGGCCGCGCGCGCGACGATCCGGCTGTTCTCACCAGCCAGCATGAACACGGTGCCGAGCACGACTTCCTGGCCGTTCTCGGTCGCCGCGCCGGTGCGCAGTTCTTCGCCCATGCCGACATCGGCGACATCGGCCACGCGGATCGGTATCCCGCCCCGATTGGTTACGATGATCGACTTGAGATCGTCGATGCCCGACGCCTGGCCCGGCACGCGGACCAGATATTGCTCGCCGTAGCGCTCGACATAGCCCGCGCCGACATTGGCGTTGTTGCGCCCCAATGCCTCGACAACATCGTTGAGAGTAAGCCCATAGGCCGAGAGCCGGTCAGGCAGCGGCGTCACATGATACTGTCGCTCATAGCCGCCGATGCTGTTGACCTCGGTGACGCCGGGGGTGTTCCTGAGCTGGGGCCGGATCACCCAATCCTGAAGCGTGCGCAGATCTTCGGGTGTATAGCGGCTCCCATCCGGCTTGCGGGCATTCGGCGCCGCTTCCAGCGTATACATGAAGATCTCGCCCAGCCCGGTGGCGATCGGCCCCATCTCGGGCGCGACGCCATCGGGAAGCTGGTCGCGCGCCGTCTGGAGCCGTTCGTTGATGAGCTGGCGCGCAAAGTAGATATTGGTGCCGTCCTCGAACACGGCCGTTACCTGGGAAAGACCGTAGCGCGAGATCGAGCGGGTATATTGCAGGCCCGGCAAACCGGCGATCGCGGTCTCGACCGGGAAGGTGACGCGCTGCTCGGCTTCGAGCGGCGAGAAGCCGGTCGCTTCGCTGTTGATCTGCACCTGGACGTTGGTGATGTCCGGCGTCGCGTCGATCGGCAGGCGCTGGAAGGCCCAGACGCCGATGCCGCAGAGCAGCGCGACAACGACCAGCACGGCCCAGCGGAAGCGGATCGCGGAGGCGACAATCTTTTCCAGAAGAGGTGGGCGTTCAAGCAAGGGCGTATGCTTGTGGGTGGCGGTCTCAGTGGTCATGGCTGGCCCCCGACTTGTCGATGTCGGCGCGGATCAGGAAAGCGCCGTCGGTCACATATTCGGTGCCGGGTTCGAGGCCGCCGAGCACTTCGGTCCATTCAGGCGTGCGCCGCCCGATCTCCAGCATCCGCACCTCGTAGGTGTTGCCGACCCTGGCATAGACCACCTCGAAATCGCGGAACCGCTGGATGGCCTTGGTCCTGACCGCGAGCGGCACTTGCGCTTCGGCCACGGCGAACGATCCCTCGACGCCCATGCCGGGGCGGAAGGTTCGCGACGCTTCGGGCGGCAGATGGACATGCGCCATCATCGTCTGGCTGGCGACGTCCGCGGTCGGCAGCACGGCTTCCACGGGCGCGTCGAGCTTCGCTTCGCCCGACAGGCTTCGCACGCTCACCCGCTGGCCCACGCGCACGCGCTCGGCGTCGCGGGGATAGACGAAGAACTCGGCATGGAGCTTCGTGGGATCGGCAACCACGAACAGCGCCCGGTCGCCGGTGGTGTCGCCGACATTGGCGTTCTTCTCGATGATGGTGCCGCTGATCGGCGCCGGCACCGCGTAGGTCTGGAGCGAATGGCTGGACTCGACGCGCAGGAGTGTCTGCCCCCGGCTGACCCGATCGCCCAGCTTGCCGGTCATCCAGACGATCTGGCCGGGAAGCCGGGCGCGGACATCGGCCTTGCCTTCGGGCGTGATCTCGATCCGCCCGCCCATGTCGATCAGCTCGGCAACGGTCGCGGAACCCGCGCGCTCGGTCTTGACGCCTCCGGCCCGCGCCGCCTCGGCCGAAATCGTCGTCCGGCCCTCATAGGAGGCGTAGGTCCAGTTGTGCGTGCGGCCGCCTTCGACCGCGCGCACCTTCACGTCGAACGAATGAGGCTCGATCACCACACCGCCGCCGCGCAGATAGTCCTCCTGCGGGGTGAAGGCAAAACGATCGACCTTGCCGCCAAGGCGCGACAGCTCGATCGCAAGCTGGACTTCGCCTGGCGGAATGGGCTTGTCTTTCCGGTAGGCATAGACGTGGAACTCGGGATCTACGCCATCCTCGAAGATGGTGATCTCGACCGCGAAATCGCCGTCGCGCAGCATTCGCCCGCGATGCGGCCCGCGTTCATAGTCGTCGGCGGCAGCGGCCGCCTTGGGTTCGGCCGCCTCCTTGGTGGCAGGGGACTCGCCGCATCCGGCGAGCAGGGAAAGAGCGAGCAGCGAGCCCGCGAAAAGGAAGGATCGTGTCATCAGCGGTTCTCCGCGCTGGCAAGGAGGGAGGCATGGCGACCGGTCAGCCGGTCGAGCCGGGCGCCATCGAGATGGAAGCGGCGCAGCAGCTCGACCCGGCGGGACCGGGCATCGACGACGGCCTGCTGGGCCTGGTTGACTTCGAGGAAGGTGAAGGCGGTGCCGCCGCGCGCGAAACCATCGCGCACCAGCACCACCGCGCGCTCCGCGCTCGGCAGAACCTCGCGTTCGATCCGGACGATCTCGGCGGCAAGGCTCGCCCGTTCGGCTGTCAGCCGGTCGATTTCACGCCGCACCTGCACCCGCGCGACGGCGATCTCGGCTTCGGCGGCCTGAGCTTCGGCATTGGCGCGCGCGACATTGCCGCGATTGGCGGCGCGGTTGCCGAGCGGGATCGAGCCGCCAACTATAATCGCCACGTCATTGCCTTGCCCGAAATGGCGAACGCCAACCCGCGCGGTCGGGTCGCCGGCATTGCCGGTCTCCGCAAGCCGCACGCGGGCACCGGCAGCGTCGCGCTTGGCGGCGAGCAGGGCGAGGTCGGGACTGTCCTCGGCCGCCGTCGCGCCGGGGGTAGCGATCCCGAACGGCGAGGGATCGAGACTGTAATCGGCCGTGCCGCCCCAGAAGGCAGCGAGACTGGCGCGGGCGATCCGCGCAGTCTCCCGCGCCTGATCGAGCGCGATGCGGGCTTGCGCCACGGCGGTCCTCGCCCGTTCGCCCGCGAACAGCGGATCGAGCGCGCGCCCGACACGGCGGCCGGTCTCCGCTTCCACGCGCTGGGCGGCGGCGAGGCGCTGTTCGGCAATAGAGATCACTGCTTCGGCTGCCAGCGCATCGACCCAGGCGGCTTGCACCTGGGCCAAGAGGTCGAGCATCCGTAGGCGGTTGCGCTCGACAGCGATGCCCAGGTCCGAGCGGGCCGCACCGATGCGGGCTTCGCGCTTGCCGCCGCGTTCCCACGTTCGCTCATACCAGGCGGTGGTCTGCGATCGTTCGAGCGGGGAATAGGGGCCGGTGCCCGCGAAATCCTCGACATCGACGCCGACGACATCGCGTGGCCGCACATCGGCTTGGGTAATGGCGGCATCGGCCGCACGGAGCCGCGCGGCGTTCGCTGCGACGGAAGGATCGCCGGATGCGACGCGCGACAGCGCATCCGACAGGCTGAGGGACTGCGCCGCGCCGATTGAAGGCGCGGACAGGGCGGCCAGCGCTGCGCCTATCGCAAGCGCGCGCCGCAAACGCGCCGGTCGGCGCGCAACGAGGATGGAAAGCATGACAAGAACGGCCTCACGAGCAGGCGTGGCAGATGCCGCGCCTCACATGACGCGGCGGCTCAGCTTGGGATCGCGAGGCTCTTGGGAGGTCGTTCGGGGCCGGGAATGCGCAGGCCTGGTGTCTGGTTATCCGGCGCAAGCCCGAGCAGTTCGCTGGACAAAGCGACTTGGACGGAATCCGCCGAGGCCGTCACCGGCACAGCCGAGCCGCCATCGCCATGATGGTGATGGCTGCCGGGTAGATGGTCGGACGGATCGTTGTCGCCGGGTTGGGGCACGTGATGATCGTCGGCATGGTCTTGTATGATGGAAGCATCGCTGAATAAGGAATGGTCGTGTTCGAACGAAACACCCGGCGCATGCTGGATCTTGTCGATAGACGTGGAAAGCGAGGCGCCAGCAAAGACGACGGCCAAGGCGATACAAAACATCGCCCAAAACCGGTTCGCCAGGAAGAGCCTCGAAATGCGCATGGATGGGGTTCTAGCCGGTGAAGGGCGGGGGCTCAATCAGTAACCGCTTCCAACGACATGGAATCAGCTTTGGCCAGCGAGATCGCGAGGTTCGGTTTGTTCGTTTGTCGATGCATGGGCGAATACGTTGCGTATCGCTCGATGCGCCGCTTCCAGCTTCGAGATCGTGAACCGGCGGGCCATTCGCTCTCGTGCGGCTTTGATCTGAGAGATAAAGGCGGAAGACCAGTGTCCGTCTGTCATCAGCAAGCGATCGAGCACGCCACGATCTGCTCTGGCAATGAACCGTTCGATCGCTGACGGTGCGTCAGGACCAAAAAGCGCGGCGCCTATCTCGGGATTGGTCTCGATGATGCCGCAAGCGGCGGCAAGCAGGCGCCGGCGCAGGAGCGGCGATGCGGCGGCGAGCGGGTTGAGAGTGTCGCTCGAATAGAATTGGAGGCCCATGTAACCGGGCGTCATCGCGTCGCACGCGAAATCGTTCAGCGGGATGTTCCGTGTCCTGCACCACCAATATTCGTCGTTTGGCGGCTTCCTGGTCAGGAGGCGGCAAATGCCTCGAACCTCGTTGAGGAGTTGGTCGGCCGACGTGAAGTTGAAGCGGAACTGGTCGGGGGTCCTACCCTTTATCGCGCCTATGCATTGCTGCTCGAACGCAATAACATGATCCCAGCAGAGCAGGGCGTCCTTCCCGGCATAAATGGCCGGGGCCGAGGTTCTTTCCATCGGTTGCCAGCAGGCATCGCAAATCATCCGCAGCGGACCGCGCGCGGGCATCGCAAATCGCCATGTCCGCGATCCGCAACCATTACAACGATCCTCCAGCGGCCAGCGGTGCCGATGGCAATAGCCCACAGCGGCCAGTACCCACTGACGCCGGACGTGCGCTGGCCGGTCGGATGCGAAATCTTCCGCGAGGCACCGGCTGCACCAACTGACGTGCAGCCGCGGCACCGGGATCAGCCCGGTAGAACCGGCTGAGCCCGGCGGGTGTTCCCAAGCCAGAAAATCGACCGGTAAGTAGGGATAGTGCTTCGCAAGACTATGTTCGACTAAGCGCGTCGCCGGCACGTTGAGGTCGTCGGCAGTCCCATTGAGCCAGGCTCTTGTCGGGCGAATATCCGGGTGGCGCCAGTCGCCCTTGCGATTTCGGACAGCCTTTGGCTCCGGTAGCGCTCGCCCTCGGCGGGAATGGCGCTGACGCGCGTGCCAGGACGTCAGCAGTTCGTCAGCGAAAGGATTTTCATGCCGCACGGCGCCGCAATGCCCGCTTGGCACTGGCGATGACCTGCATCGAGACGAGCGGGAGCAATAGCTGCTCATCATCGAAGCTGTCGGCGTCGATCATCTCGCGGCCGCTTCGGATCGCCGCGATCGCGACAGCCTCCATCAACCGGAAGATTCGGCCTGTCACGCCCTCACTCAATGCGATGACGCGCTGGCGGACCTCAGCTTCATCGAGCAGGGAAGGGCGGCGCAAGGGGAGCAGACCGGCGAAGCTCGCCATGAGCTGGCGCAGGGCGTGATCGTTGCGCCAGGGTGAAAGCTCGAATGCGGCGAAGCGGTCGGCGAGATTGGGATCGGTGAGGATCGCGATACGCGCATCTTCCGTGCCCGCGCACACGATCGGAATTCTGAGGTCGTTGGTCAGAAAGCGAATGGTGTTGAGAAAAATCCGCTGCTGGCGCGGCGAGCCCGCCAGCATCTTGTCGATTTCGTCCAGAACCAGCACCTTGGTCCCGAATTCCCCGAGGGTGCGACGGGCCAGAGAGCGCAGTGATCGCAGGGAGATATGGTCGAACTCGGAGTAGTTCATAGCCAGCATAAGCTCGGTGTAGAACTCTTCCTCGGTAGGCTGTGGCGGCATCTGGACCATGACGACCGGCATAATCGTAAGGCCGGCATTCTTATCGTACCGGGTTGCGTGCAGCTCTGCGAAGCGATTGAGGATCTCGCTCTTGCCCATGCCAGTGGAACCGAAAAGCAGGAGGCAGGGCATGCGGCCGCGCGGGGGATAGGTCAGCAGATCTTCGAGCCTGCCGAGCGCGGCTTCGGATTGTGGCAGCGATAGCCATCGATCGCGTCTCAGCCAGTCGATGCGTTCGTCGTCGGATAACCCTGCCTGCTCGCGATATGCCGGAAACAGATGATCGTAGAGGTCGGTCATAGTCGCTCCTCGATCTGGAATGGAACGATAGGCGCGCTATCCTCCGGCTCGGACGATACCGGCAAAGCCATTGAAGGAACTGCGGTGGCAGGAGGGAGGCCAGCCTCCAGCGCATAGGCGATGCGCTGGGCGGATTTTCGCGCAGCCTTGGTCTTGTGGGCCGCTTCGAGGACGATGCGCCGCTGCTCGTTCACCATGTCAAACAGCGATTGCTCGTCGACGGCCTGACGCCCGCGTTCGCGCAGTGCTCGCACCGCGAGGTCGTGCTCGAACTTCGTGATGGCAGGCCGCCGCCGATCACGGAGCGGAACCGTCAAATGCTCGGTATCGGACAGCTCGACGTAGACAGCCGAGAGGTTGAGCGGATTATACTTGATCGGGAGCTTGTGATCGCAGTTCGCGAGGAGGCCGGACAAACTGCCATGCCAGTAAAATGCATGGAACAGCTCGATACCCTCACGCCTGACCTTCCGCATCTCGAACGGGAGAAAGTTGAAGAGGAAGCGAGCGGGATCAGCCGGGAGCCGGAGCGGGTCAGCGCGGCTCCCGAGCCCGTCAGCCCAGGCCGTGAGCGGAGGAACGCCAAGCTCGCTGTGAATCGAGCCATGATAGACGCCGACCTCGAGTGTAAACCAGCGCTCGAACTCGCGCAGCGTCATGCAGGCTTGGCCCTCCGCGTCGTAGTCGCCTTTGGCCTGGATGTTTGAGAAGGTCGTACCCGGTAGGAGATGCACGGCGCCGACCGCGGTTCCGATCAAGCGTTCGATGTGGCCACCGTAGTGCGGCGTGCGCCGGGGGCGGTGCTTGAGGTCGATGCCATGCTGCTCACAGCCACGCTCGAGCGCCCTGGACCTAAACTCTGCGGCATTGTCGAGATGCAGAGTTTCGGGGATGCCAAAGACGGGATAGTCGAGATTGATCTCGCGTTCTTGAAGCCAGGCTGCCTTTGGCAGGACCGCATGGCGGATCGCCATGCCTACAGACGTAGCTGAGGGTTTCTCGAGCGAGATGTAGAAGCCCGGAATGACTCGGGTCGCTATGTCGATCTGGAGGGTGAGCGTTGGTCGGCCAAGCGGTTTGCGGAAATGCTCGTCGACGATGATGATATCGGCGGGTGTGTGGTCTATTTGTACGATCTGCAGCGGGTAGTCGGCAGTGTAAGATCGAATCACGGGTCGGTATCGATCAGACGCTGCCTTCGCGCCTTCGCGCGTTCTGGTGAGGCGTTCTCGGTCAATCGCGGCAACGCGCGCGGCGATGGTCTTGCGAGTGGGCGCGCGAAGGCCGCGTTCATAACAGGCATGCCGGATGTCGCGCTGCAATCTCGCGAGGGTCGGTTTGGGGCGCGTCAAGTAGAACCGTTCGATTTCGGAGGCGATCACTTGGTCGATCTCCGGCGCCAGTCGGCGACGCCCTTTGGGAAAACCTTCGGGCCGATCGACGAGGGAGCTGGTAACGGGCTCAGCGCGATAGCGGGCGACAAGCTCAAAGACGCGCGACCTGCTCAGGCCCAGCTCCGCGCTCGCGTTCAACATCGCAGCGCGGGTAATCTTGGGCAGGCTGGCGAGTGCACGAATAGCCGGCTCGCGATTGCAAGCAATGCTCCAGGCTGTAGAATCCGCTCTCGTAAGAGCTGTGCCCGTTTCGGCCATGACCTATCCCCGATCTTGCCAGGGACTCGTGTTGCCGGGTCCACCGGTATTGTATCAGAAACGGGATGGACGGGCGAGAGTCCGGAGGTATTTGGGATAGATGAAGATTGAAAAGCCTGGCAATTTCGGTCTGTCCGTTTGGTCAAACTGACAGTCCAAAGGGCAGGACGAAGGAGGCCGAGATGATCGATTTGCTGCTGCGCGCCGGGGTTTCGCTCTGGCTGGTCATCACCGTGGCGCAGAATGTCGCGCGCGCGACGCCCGATCCCTTCGGTCTGCCTGCTTGGCTCGTCGACGCCACGGCGGTCGGTGCTCTGGCGCTCACGTTCTGGTTCGTCTGGGAAGGGCCGCTCGCTCGGTGGCGCGGAGCCCCGACCAGACGATGACGGCGGTGCGCCCGGTCGTCGGCGAGGGGACGTCGCTCGATCTCATCGTTAGCGACGTCCGCGCGTTGATCGGGCCCGCCGCGGCGATCGACGAAAGCCTCCTCGATGCCGCGCTACGCGGCTGGTCAGCCAATACGCGACGAGCCTTCCAGTCGGATCTCACCTTGTGGGGGCAATGGTGCCGCAAGCGTCGGGTTGCGGCGGCTGATGCGACGCCCGAACTGGTGGCCGCGTGGGTGCGCGCGCTCGCGGGAACCGATCTGTCAGATGAAACGCCGCGCGCGATGGCCACGATCGAACGCTACCTCGTGCATGTCGGATGGGCCTATCGCATGGCGGCTCTCACCGATCCAACGACCGCGCCGCTGGTCAAGCTCGAGAAGAAGGCAGCGCGCAAGAGGCTCGGGGTCCGACAGCGCCAGGCGCGCGCGATCCGGTTCAAGGGCGATATCGCGGATTTGGACAGCCCGGCGAGCGGCGTCTGCCTTGCGCATCTCATCAAGGCCTGCCGTCGTGATCTCCTGGGGCTTCGCGACGAAGCCCTGCTGCGGATGGCGTACGACAGTGCTGGCCGGCGCTCGGAACTCGTCGCGATCGATGTCGCACATGTCGAAGCGCCGGACGGGCAGGGGGCAGGCACGCTGTTCATTCCGAAAAGCAAGACCGATCAGGAAGGGGAGGGGGCCTATGCCTATCTCTCCCCTGTGACGATGCGCGCGATCGCGCGCTGGCGAGACGCTGCGCACATCGACAGGGGGCCGCTGTTTCGGAGGGTCGAGACGCATTTTGACGGGTCGGTCGCCGCTGTCGGTCGGGCTGCTCTTCATCCGAACAGCATCACGTTGATTTATCGGAGGCTGATCCGGGCAGCCCATGCGAAGAAACTGCTCGGGGTTATGGGCGAGGCCGAACTTGAGCGCTGGGTCGCTGCGGTGTCGAGCCATTCGATCCGGGTAGGCGTTGCGCAGGATAATTTTGCGGCGGACGAAAGTCTGCCGGCGATCATGCAGGCCTATAGATGGCGCGATCCCAGGACGGTGATGCGCTATGGTGCGAGGCTCGCGGCGAAAAGCGGTGCCAGCGCACGCATGGCGGAGCGTCTCGCAGAGAATTAGCCGCTCAATCGGCAGCATTGTGGAGAGGCGCAAGTTTGCGCGCAGCGTCGGTCCCGACCGCTAAAGGTCTGTTACGTCACTTGATGCGAGCAGATACATGTCCTCGCCATTGAAAAACATTTCAACGCGAACGTCTCCGCTCTCCGGGGGAGGAGTGGAATCGAAGCGGCTCACCCAATTTTGATCGACAAAGGCTAGTAGAGCATCCCAGGCCGCAGCATCGTCATCATACACTCCTAGGGTTTCTTTTCCCTGATAGAGGATGACGAGAACAGTTGCTTGCATTTGCACGTCCACTAGATTGCGCTGAAACGGCGCATAGGGCGCTACCGGCCAAGTCCTGCCTGCAGCGGAATCGAGGAGCAGCGAAGCAAGATGCTGCATGCCAACCCTGGGGATCAGTCAACGCGACGAATCGTGAAGACCTCCGCTAGGGGTTCATTGTCTCCCGCTCGAACCAGTCGACAGTGATGGGAGAGCGTCTTCATTGCCGAGCCATTGTGGTCGGCAGGCGATGTGCGTTGTGCGACGAGATCCACCGACAGTGCCTCGCCTGGGTCGAGGTTGCCAGCGAAGAAAATGTCCCGCCTTATGGTCGTTGCCGTCTGCGCGCAGGCGCGAGCGAACAGCCATTCCGCTCGGTCAACGAAAGAGACGAAGCTGCTGAAATACAGGAAGCCGGCGCCATTGAAGTCTTGTGACGGCACCGGGTCGATGGCGATGATCCGGTTGCTGCTCGGCTTTTTGAAGGCAAAGCCCAAGTGTTGCGTGGCTCGGCCCGCGCGGACTGCGGCGGCTTGGCCAGGTAAGTCTTCCTGACTGCGATACGGATCCGGTTTGGGTAGGCCTGGCACGACGAACCGCGAAACGCTCCGGTTGCCGCCGGTCTGGCCGCGGCGCACAAAGACCGAGACCATTTCGACCTGACCGATAAGGCGACCGTCGACAAGCAGACGATGCCGGCTCAACATCTGCGTCTGTGTCACCCTGCGCAGTCGCGATCGCACGATCAGTTCGTCGTTCTCCCTGACTGAACCGAAATTACCATCCTGGATTGAGATAGCGCAGAAAGCGGCATAAACTGGGCGCCCTTCGCCATCGATGAAGCTCGGCGCCTTTTGTCCCGCGAGACTCGCGAGCATCATCCAATGCTGATGCCCGAGCTGTTTCAGCAGCCAGGTTTCCGACAGGCCTTGGAGGCACAGTTGCGGCATTCCGAGAAGGATCGTCTCGCTGCTATTACGCAGCCACGTTGCCGCAGATTTGTTGTCGCTCTCGGACGTCCCGGTTTCGGCGACGGGATCATAGCCGCAATGCCCGCATCGATCCTGGATACGGCCGAAGGCGCTCAGCAACCAATTCTGCCCGCAAGCCGGGCACGGTTCCCGAGTGGTGTCATGGAGAACCTCACCATGTGTCTGCGCCATGCCGCTCATGACAAAGTCCTGGCGCTGACATTGAGGGGCAGGGGAGCGCACCCGATGAACGGCCGCTCGGAGAGATCCCAAACGGTCTCGCATTGTCCTTGCCGTTCGATCCGCACGCGCGGATCCCGGGTAATGGTCCCGATCGACGCTGCAGCAATATCCCTCGCGTGGAAGCGCGCCAGCACCGCATCGAGATGCCTAGGATCGACGGAGAGCAGATAGCCGAAGCTGGGGAAGGTCTGGAGCCATCGCTCCAGCGGCGCCTCGCCCGGAATCGGGATGTGATCGATATCGATCACGGCTCCGACCCCGGAACATTCCGCGAGCATGGTGGCGGTGCCGATGATGCCGCCTTGGCTGATGTCCTTTGCCGCCTTGGCGAGCCCTGCTTCCGCGATTTGTGGCAGAAGATCGAGATCTCCACGAAGCCTCGCGACCGGCGCCTGCGTTGCCGCGTTCCAGTTCGCATAGGGCTCGCGATATCCCCCGCGCAGGTCGATGGCCGCGACCAGATGGTCGCCGGGCGCCGCGTCGAAGCTGGTCAGCAGCCGATTTGCCCTGCCAAGGATCGCGAGCGCGAGCTGGCTAGTCTTGGTCTGCAAATTGCTATGCCCGCCGACGATGGGCACCTGGAACGCCCGCGAAGCGTCGCGCAATCCTTCGAGCATGGGCAGGGCCCCGTCGCGTCCATCCGCCCACAGCGCGTTCACCGCCGCGACGGGCCTGCCGCCCATCGCCGCGATGTCCGACAGATTGACCATGACGCCGCACCAGCCGGCAAACCAGGGATCGCTGGCGACGAACTCGTTGATGAAACCTTCGATCGCGAAGAGCAGATATCCATCGCCATCGGGAATGGCCGCGCAATCGTCGCCGACCGCCACGCTTGCGCTGGGGTCGATTCCGAGGGCGTTCACGACCTCGGCGATGTCCGCCTTCGCGGCGAAACTACGGCTCTCGCGTAGCCAACGCGCGATGCCTGCCGCGCTGATATCCTCGCCGCTCATCCCAGCCCGTCCACGAGGAATCCCACCTCAGGCGTACGGAAAGGGGGATAATGCGTCAGATCCGCTTCCATTCGGTGATGGGATCGGCCGAACCAGTCGAATTCCTCCAGGGACCGCCAATGCAGCCGCTGGAACAGCAGGGCATTCTGGCTCTGCACATTGGCGAGAAAGCGCTCGCATCCCCGCGCATGCGCCGAGGAAACCGCGAGGCGGATCAGGTCCGCCCCGATCCGCCCTGCCGCCCGGCCGCGATAGGCCTGCGCCACGGCGAGGCGCGAACCCCACCATGTCCTGGGCGTATCGCGATCCTCATGGATCCGAACCGTGCCAACCACCAACTCGCGTCCATCATCATCCTGGCGGACGGCCACGAGCGGGATGGCGAAAGCATCGATCTCGTCGCGATCGCTCTCCGAGAAAATCCCCTGCTCCTCGCAGAAGATATCGCGGCGCAGCGCGAACGCCGCGGAGCGCTCCCACTCCGCGGTCGCCCATTTGATGCGAACTTCAGGAGCCGCGGTCGCGAGGCTGGCCTGGGCGCTCACGATGCGCGCCGCTCATAGGTCGATAGCGCAGAGCAGGCACCGCAGCGCCCGCAGCCGGCCTTGATGTCGCTAGACTGCATGCCCGCCTCTCGCAGCATCTTGCCGAGCGGCTGCAACAGGCTGTGCATGAAGGCAGGTGTCGGGGCCGGATGGCTCTCGAGCGGCGTCCCCGCGATCGGGACGAACGGCACCACGAACGGATAGACACCGATCCCGACCAGCCGGCGGCAGACCGAGAGCAGTTCCTCCTGGCTGTCGCCGAGCCCCGCCAGGATGAAGGTCGAGACCTGCCCGCGGCCGAACACTTCGAGAGCGGCCTCGAAGGCGTCGAAGTAGCGCTCGAGCGAAACCTGGGCCTTGCCCGGCATGATCCGCGCGCGGACCTCTGGCGTGACCACCTCGAGATGCATGCCGAGCGAGTCGACACCGGCATCCTTCATCCGCTGGAACCAGAGATCGTCGTCGGGTGGCTCGCACTGTGCCTGGATCGGCAGATCCACCGCGGTCCGCACGCCGGCCGCGCTCTCCGCGAGGATGGCGGCGCCGCGATCCGAACCCGGCGGAGTGCCGGTCGTCATCACCATGTGCCGCACATTGTCGAGTTCGACCGCCGCCTTGGCGACCTCGGCGAGCTGCGCCGGCGTCTTTCGCTCGATCGTGCGGCCGGCGGCCAGAGACTGGCCGATCGCGCAGAACTGACACGCCTTGGTGCGGCTCTGATATCGGATACAGGTCTGAAGGATCGTCGTGGCGAGCACGTCGCGGCCGTGTAGGGTCGCGATGTGGGAATAGGGGATTCCGTCAGACGTGCTGCGCTCGTAGAATTTCGGCTTTGTCTGGAAGGACAGGGCGGCGAGTTCGACGCCGTCCCGGCTCAGCCGGCTCTTGCCGTCCGCATCCGGGCTGTCTGCCTGATACGGGCTCTCGAACGCGGGTGCATTGTGCACCGGCACCATCACCGTGATGCCGTCGATCGTTACCGGCATGTGATCCGAAGGGCCGGCGCCACCGCGCCGGCTAACCCCCGAGCTCTTCGGATCGACGAGCCGAATCCCGAAGGATTGCAGCTCGTTGATCAAGGTCTCAGTCGACATGCTCGGTTGCCCCCTGCTCATCGCTGGCGTCGGCATTCGCGACCGTGTGGGGGACGGTGCGGATCGTATCGGCGCTGCGCATCGGGACGGCGGGCTGGTCGTTGATCAGCAGCGACAGAAGCTCGGGGCGGGCATAGTGGCCGACCGAGTCCATCATCCGCTTGCGCTTGGTGATGAGGCTCATATCGAGATCGGCGACGAGCAGGCCTTCGCCGGCCCGCATCGGATCGACAAGATGCCTGCCCTCCGGCGAGATGATCGCGGTCATGCAGCCGCCGCGCAGGCCGCGCTGCAGGCCCTCGTCGGGCGTGATCGACGCGATCTGCTCCTCGGTCAGCCAGCCGGTCGAGTTGACGACGAAGCAGCCGCTTTCGAGGGCATGATGCCGGATGGTCACTTCGGTCTGGTCGCCGAAGATGTCGCCCACCAGCGAGCCGGGGAACTGACCGGCGTGGATTTCCTCGTGCTGCGCCATCAGAGCGTAGCGGGCCAGGGGATTATAATGCTCCCAGCAGGCGAGCGCGCCGACGCGGCCGACGGCGGTCTCGACGACCTTGAGCCCGGCACCGTCACCGCCGCCCCAAATCATCCGCTCATGGAAAGTCGCGGTCAGCTTGCGACGCTTCAGGAGAAGTTTTCCGTCGGTGTCGAAGATCAGCTGGGCATTGTAGATCGAGCCATGATCCAGCTCGTTCACGCCGAGCACGATGACCATCTTGTGGCGGCGCGCCGCCTGGCTGACCGCCTCGGTGACCGGGCCCGGCACGACGACTGCGTTTTCGTAGAAGCGCATGTGATCGCCACCGCTCGCCATCGGAGGGCGGACGAACGAGAAATAGGGATAATAAGGGACGAACGTCTCGGGAAAGACGATGAACTGGACGCCCTTCGCCGCCGCGTCGGAGATCGCGGCGAGTACGCGGTCGAGCGTGCCCAGCGGAGTCTCGAGGTCGGGGGCGATCTGCACGGCGGCAGCTCGGATCACGCGTTTTTCAGACATAAATTTCCTCTCTGGTTGCAGGGACACTTCGTTCTTTGCCGATGGCCGCCGAGAATCCCCGCGATGGGGCGACTGGAGATTGATTGGATTTCATACAGTCAATCACTACATCAATGCGGCTTAGGATACGACTCATTATGCCGTCGTTAATCCGTTCACGGTCCTGTCATATGAGGTAAACGCCTTGCCGAAAGCCGTCAATATGGGGTTCAGCTTTCTTGTCATGCCATTGAACAACATGCCTTCACCGGCTTTCTGGCTGGATTGCTGAAGGGATGTTGCGTGGGGCTGGCTTCCAGTCATGCAACATTGTACGGTCAATCTACCGTAGCTTTCGAAACCAAGAGCCCATGCACGACTGGACGCCTGATCTTTCAACCTCGACCAAGCCTCGTTATCTGGCTCTTGCCGACCGTATCGCGCTGGATATGCAGTCTGGCCGTTTGGTCGCCGGCGATCGTCTTCCCGCACAACGGTCGTTGGCGGCGAAGCTCGGGATCGATTTCACCACGGTCGCTCGCGGATATGGCGAGGCGCAGAAGCGGGGTCTCGTCGAAGCTCGACAGGGGCAGGGGACGTTCGTCCTGTCGGCGCAGCGGGCGGCCGCGCGGCCGGAGACGATCCAGCCGGCCCGCGCCCATGGCGACGACACTGATCTATCGATGAACCTGCCGCCGGAGCCGGAGAACCCGGAGCTGATCGCACGTATGCGGGCTGGGTGGGATGCGCTGGGGCAAGACATCATCCCGATGCTCCGATACCGATCCTTCGGTGGCGGCACGCGCGATAAGGAGGCTGCCCTTCACTGGCTGGCTCGGCGTGATCTCGCGCCGGCGATCGAGCAGCTCTATGTCACCCCGGGCGCGCATGCGGCATTGCTCGGCATATTGAGTGCCCTCGCCAAGCCGGGCGACGTGCTGCTGAGCGAAAACCTCACCTATCCCGGCGTCCGCGCGGTCGCCGCGCTTGTCGGTGTCGAGCTTCACGGTCTGCCGATGGACGCCGAAGGCATTGTCCCCGAAGCCTTCGCCGAGGCCTGCGAGCGTTTATCGCCGAAGGCGCTCTATCTCAATCCGACGCTCCAGAACCCCACCAATCTCACCATCTCCCTGGCGCGGCGCCACGCGATCATCGAGATCGCGCGCAAGTATGGGGTCGCGCTGATCGAGGACGATGCCTATGGCTTCATCGCCCAGGGCACGCCGCCGCCGCTCGCAGCCCTCGCGCCCGATCTGACCTGGTACGTCGCCTCGCTTGCCAAATGCATCGGCGCCGGCTTGCGCACGGCCTATGTGATCGTGCCAGAGAACCGTTCGGCGTGGGCCTTCGCGTCCGCGGTGCGTTCGGCCGCGGTCATGGCTTCGCCGATCACCATGGCGCTCGCGACGCGCTGGATTGAAGACGGGACTGCCGACGCCGTCTTGCGCGCGGTGAGAGCCGAGACGGAGGAAAGGCAGAAGCTCGCGCATCGCATCCTCGCGCACCAGCGCCTCGAAGGTGATCCGGACAGCTTCAATATCTGGCTGTCGCTCCCGGAGGGTTGGACCCGTTCGGCCTTCGTCGGCCATATGCGCTCGACGGGGGTGGGCATCGTTCCGAGCGATGCCTTCACCGTGTCGGGAACCCCGCCGGAGGCAGTGCGCATCTGCCTCGGCGGGCCCGCGTCGCGATCTACCGTCGAGCGAGCGCTCGAGTGCGCCGCTCACGCCCTGGAGGCCCTTCCAGCGGCGGTGACTTCCTTTCTTTAATAACCTGCCGAGCCCCCGCGCGGCGCTGTGGCGGCTGTGCAGCGGTTCCTGGCCAAAGGAAGAGGAGAGCGAAACAATGTCGAGAGCTGTCGAACGGTCAGTGGTCAGCGAATGGCAGGACAGCCTTCGCTGTGAGGTCCAGGCGGGCAGGTTCAGGCTGATTGTCGATGAGCCGGAAAGTGCCGGAGGCTCCGATATGGGGCCGCAGCCGACGGAGCTTTTTCTGTCCTCGGTCGCGTCCTGCTTCACCCTTGCCCTGGCTTATAGTGCCAAGCGCCGCGGCACCGTTGTCGATGCGATCAACGTCACCGTGACCGGAGTATATGACGGGCCGCGTTTCCGATCGGTCCGAGTCCATGCCCATGTGGCGTGCGACCCTGCGGAATTGCCGGGTCTCGTGCAACAGGCAGAGCGGGTTTGCTACGTCACCAATACGCTCAGATCGGAACTGACCCTCGAGATTGTGCCTGAATTGATTGGGGCATAGCTGCCGTAGAAGGCCAAGCCTGGCGACATCCATAAAATGGCGCGTGCTCTTGCTCGCGCCATTCCGTCAGTCGATTCTCACCATGTCTGCGATCGACATTTCCAATGTCTGATCGGATTGCTGCCATAGTGGTTGCGGCCGCGCCTGAAATTCGCCGATTCCGGGCATTTCGAGCACATTATCCTCATGCTGCTGGCATCGGCATGGCGCGTCGTTTGCGTGACGCCACGTGAGTCCCATCATTGACGGCGTATCGTATTGGAATTATCGCGTTCACTATAGTATCAAATATGCGATAGGAGAGCGGCGCGTATGTCCGCTGGCCAATTACCCACATTCCTTGATCTCTCAGCCCGATCGACCAAGCCGCGCCGCACCGGGATCACCCATATCCTCGACAAGGGCAGCACACTTGCGGCTGTCGAGGCCATGCTTCCCTCCGCGACACGCTATGTCGACATCTGGAAGCTCGGCTTCGGCACGTCCTATGTCGACCCGATGGCGGCGGCCAAGATTGCGCTGCTGAAAACCGCGGGCATCAAGACCTGTGTCGGAGGCACGCTGCTCGAAATTGCCTGGCTGCGAGAACGCACCGAGGGTTTCTTCGCTTTCGCGGCCGAGATGGGCTTCGACTGTGTCGAAGTGTCCGATGGCGCGACGGATATGCCAAGGCGCGACAAGCTTGCGTTGATCGAGCGGGCGAATGCACTTGGGTTCGAGGTGCTGTCCGAAGTCGGAAGCAAGGATCCGAGCAAACGCCTCTCGTCGGTGGAGTGGGTCAGCCAGCTCGAGGCGGATGCGCAGGCCGGCGCGCATTGGATTGTCATCGAGGGGCGAGAAAGCGGAACCGTTGGTCTATACGATGAGACTGGAAAGGTTCGTAACGAAGTCCTCCACGCGATCGCGCGGAATCAGTTCTCCGACAAGCTGATCTTCGAGGCGCCGCAACGAGCGCAGCAGGCTTTCCTGATCCGAGAGTACGGACCGGAGGTCAATCTCGGCAATATTCTCATCGACGACGTGATCAGCCTGGAAACCCTTCGCCTCGGGTTGCGGGCTGACACGATGCAGTTGCTGGCCGCCGATGAACGGGGAGGAGCGCGCCTTGTTCACGCTTGACCCCGATGCGAAGAATATCATGCCGACCCGCTATCGGCAGGTGGCGATCAGCAGCGACGTCGAGAGTCTGGAGCCGACCTGGCTGGAGCAGCATTTCCTCGGGCGCGAAGCCTATATGCGCACGCGATTCATTGTCGCCAGGCTCGGCGAAGAGTGCGCGCTCGTCGAGGTCGATCGGCCGGAGAGCAAGGCATTGTTCTCCGACATCACCGGCGTCAGGGTGATCGCACCCGCTGCGAGCTGCCGATATTTCTACGAGCCCGAAATCGATACCGCGATCCCCTCCCAGCTTGCGCTGGTGGCTGTCCAGCACCCCGACGTGCCCTGCGTGATCGTCGAGGGGCAATATGGGCATGTGAGCTTCATTCTCAATCCCGCGCCGCTCCTCCTCAACGTCTTCGACATCGTGCCGCCATTCCCGTCGAAGCTGGTCGATCAGGTCGAGCGTGTGCTTGCCGTCGCGGAAGACCTGCCGCCCATCGTGCCTGTTCCGGTGCTGGTCGACAGCCGCGACGAGCTCGCTGCGCACGTCAACCCGCTGCCGGCCGAGGTGTTGGTGCCGTGCCGTGGTTCCGGCCTGGTCTTTGCCGACACCAAGGTCTCCTATCTCGATGAGCGCCCGCGCGAAGTCGATTGGATCCTGCTGGGATGCGACCGTTCGCAACAGATTCACCGCTGGTTCTATGGCAAGCAGGCGAATGTCGTCGATATCTGTCCGACCAAGTTCCTAGGTAAACACCTTGACCCTGCGCGGACCCTCACACGCTGCTGCCTGATGCAGGAGGGTGTCGAGGCGCGCGAGCTTGCGACATATGTCCCCTGGGGCTGCTCGCTGGATGAGGTCCGCACTGCGATCATCCATATTCTTTCGACGGTGGACGTGCCGTGGACGCGCACATGATCGACTCCCGGATCTTCGGCCATCTCTGGTCGACCCCGGAAAGCCATTCTATCTTCGACGAAGATGCGCGGGTTCGTCGCTGGGTCGATGTTCTCATCGCCCTGGCCCAGTCCCAGGCCGAAATCGGGCTGATCCCCACCAAGGCTGCGGAAGAGATAGCGGAGCTTGCGCAATGCGACCTCCCGATCGAGAGCATCGCCGAGGCGACACGCACAACAGGGCATTCCACCCTGGGTCTGATTCAGGTTCTGCAGGGCCTGCTGTCGCCTGTTGCCGCGCCTTTCGTTTATTATGGCGCGACCGTTCAGGACATCACGGACACCTCCCAGGTCCTCGAGCTTGCCGCAACTGGAGCCCTGCTCTGGCGCGACCTGCGGATAATCGAAGACCGTCTGCTCGGTCTTGCCGTCACCCACCGCACGACTCCGATGGCGGGTCGCACGCATGGTCAGCTCGGGTCGCCGATTCCGTTGGGCTTCAAAATGGCGAGCTGGGCGGATCAAATCGGGCGCGACCTTTCCAGGCTCGATGATGGGCGCGAGCGTTGGCTGACAGGCCAGTTCGGCGGCGCCGTCGGCACGCTCGGCTTTTTCGGGGGTGAGGGTCTGCCGCTGCGTCAGGCCTTTTGCCGGCGCCTCGGCCTGGCGGAGCCCGCCATTTCCTGGCTCTCGGCGCGTGACCGCTTTTCGGATTTCGCCAGTGCGGCCGCGATCGCCGCGAGCACGCTCGCCCGGATCGCCAACGAGGTCTATGGTCTTCAGCGACGCGAAATCGGCGAGCTTGGGGAGCGGCCCGCCGCGCGGACTGTCGGCAGCATCACCATGCCGCACAAGCGCAACCCGGAGAATAGCGAGCAGATCGTGACGCTGGCGCAGCTCGCGCGCGCGCAAAGCGCTCTCCTCACCGACGCGCTGGTCCATGAGCATGAGCGCGATGGCCGGGCCTGGAAGCTGGAATGGTCGGTATTCCCGACCTTATGCCATTCCGTGCTGACGGCTGCCTCGCTCACAAAAGCGTTGCTTGACGGACTGGAGGTCGATCCGCGCGCGATGGCACGCAATCTGGCGCTGGTCCCGGCGTCCGAGCATCTGCTCAGCCTCATGAGCGAACGCCTGGGCAAGCATGTTGCGCAGCAAACGCTGCAGCAGGCCTATCGGCGTGCCGCCGAGGATCGGCTCTCACTCGCCGAGGCGCTGGAAGGCGTGGCGACGTCCGATGAATTGGAGGCGATCGCGAATGTCGATCTCGGATCGGGACCCGAAATGGTGGATCGGGTGGTCGCCGCGGCGCGGATGCGTCGGCAATCCGAGCCGGAAGACTGGCGTTGATCACCCCGCCGCACGTCTCTCTGGCAGCTCTGCCGACGCCATTTCAGCACCGCCCGGATCTGGGTGCGGTCCTTGGAGGTAAGGCGATCTGGGTCAAGCGCGACGATCTTACCGGCTATTCCTGGGGCGGGAACAAGATCCGCACCATCGAATATCTGATCGGGGATGCTGAGGCGCAGGGCTGCGATACGGTCGTGTTGTGCGGCGGTCCGACATCGAACTTCACGGCGCTGATGGCATATGCCTGTGCGGCTCGCGGGCTATCGGTCTTCCAGGTCAGCTATGGGAACGAGCCGGAGGTGAAGCCTGTCGCGCTGGCTGCAGGGGAGGCGGCTGGCGCGGTCCTTCATTTCACCGGATCGTCCGACCGCTCGACCATGGAGGAGGTCGCGGCTGCGCTCGCCGATCGTTTGCGAGCAGAGGGGCGGCATCCCTATCTGGTGCCGCGCGGGGGTGCCACTGTCGTCGGTGCGCTCGGCTACGCCCATGCGGCCAGCGAGGTGCGGTGCCAGCTTCGGCAATGCGGGATCCATGCTGTCACCATCGTCATGCCGGTCGGATCGGGCGGGAGTATTGCCGGGCTTTTGTCGGGCTTCCTCTTCGCGTTCGAGGAAGACGAGGAAGCGCTTCCGCTGGATGTGGATCTCATCGGTGTGAGCGTCTCGCGTCCGGCCGACGAATTGCGGGCTGCCATCGAGGCGAAGGCCCAGGCCTGCGGCGCCGGGCGCGCGCGGCTGACGTCGGTCGACTGCCGGTGGCGGCTCGTCGATGGGCGCGGTGCCGGCTTCAACCACTATGACGCGGATGATGCCGCATTGGTCGACGCGATCATGCGCCGATCGGGTCTCCTCATCGACACGACCTATAACGGGAAGGCCCTTCGCTGGCTGCGCGACCAGCGGCTCTCCGCCGCGCGGCCGATCCTCTATTGGCATACGGGCGGGGCGCTTGCTGTCGCAGATTGGCTTGCCCGGCCGGCTTTCCCTTCTACCCCCCATCTGGAGACGACATGACCAAGCTCCCTGCCGGACAAGCACAAGCCCCGCGCCGCGTTGAAGGCCCTTCCGCCGATGGGCCTGCGCCGGAACTGATCGAGGCGGGTTTCGGTTGGGAAATCGCTGATGCCGGCGTGCTGCATCATGGCCTCAATATTGCGGATTTCGCGCATGTGCTGGACCTGCACCACCGCGAGATCATTTCCGACGATGTTGCGCGCCAGCTTCTGTCAGTCATCCGCGAAGCCTATGAGATGGAGGCCGGGGCTTTCCCTTATGATCCCCATCATGGCGAAGCCTATAACTCGCGCGAGCGTTTTTTCGCGGAGCGCATCGGGGACAGCGCGGGCTGGCTTCACGCGGGGCGCCCTCGCCGTGAGGCGGCCCGGGTGGCCTTCCGCATCGTGCTACGCAGGCTGACGGCGGAGCTGCTCAAATCGTCGGCCTCTTTTGCCGGGTCTGCCTGCGCGGTCGCCGAGCGGCACCGTGAGACCTTCATGGCGGACCAAACCTATCTTCAGCAGGCGCAGCCCTCGACGTTCGGTCATTATCTTCTTGGTTTCGTCCCGCCTGCGCTTCGGGATGGCGAACGCCTGGAAGCTGCTCTTGACGCTGTCAACCGCAGCCCTGGCGGCGCGGGGTGTGTGAATGGCAGCCATCTGCTTGCGGATCGCGGCTACCTCGCATCGCTGCTCGGCTTCGATTCCGTCATCGAGCACACCCGCGATGCGATGTGGCAGGTGGATACCTTCATCGATATCCTGTCGACCGGCGTCAGCCTGCTCTCGAACCAGTCCAAGCTCGCCGAGGATCTCGAAATCTGGTCGAGCCAGGAATTCAACTATGTGGACCTCGCGGGCCCCTACACACGCTCGTCGGTCCTGATGCCGCAGAAGCGCAATCCCTATGCGCTCACGATTATCCGCGGCGGTAGCGGCATGTTGATTGGCCGCCTGTCCGGCTTTCTCGCTGTGGTGAAAACCCCCTCCGCGCGTAGCGACAATCTGATCTTTGCCTATGGAGAGCTCCCGCGCGCGCTCGACTATGCCGTCAAGATCAGCAACCTCAGCCGCGGGGTGGTCGAGACCCTCACGGTCAACGAGGCGCGGCTGTGGAAGACGCTGGAGGACGGCTTCAGCCAGGCCACGGATCTGGCTGAATATGTCATGGTTGAAGGTGGGATCGATTATCGGAGCGCCTACAAGATCGTGGGCCAGGCCGTGCGCGCGGCCAGTGCGGCCGGTCGCCGTGGCATCGACATCGATGTCGACGCTTTGGCGCAGGCGGGCAGGGAAGTGGCGGGAATCGAGCTGTGGCTTGACCCCGACGGGCTCAAAGCAGCGCTGGACCCGCGCCAGATCGTGGCGAGCCGCTCGGCGCAGGGCGGAGCGGCGCCGGCGATCGTGGCGGACATGGCGGAGCGCTATGCGCAAGCCGCCAGGGGTCTTGAACAACGGGCGGCCGAACGGCTTGCTGATTTCGACCTGATCGAGCGCACGCTGCTCGATCGTGTCGATCAGATCATCAACAGCTAGGATTTATGCCCTTGTAGACCGGCGGTTCGGATTCCGGCCGCCGGCCAGGGATCAGGCTCCCTCGGGATTGCGAAAGACGTACCAGATAAGCTGGGCCGGCACATCGCCGCGGTTTTCCCAATGGTGCGGAACACTACCTTGGAAGTGTAGCGAGTCACCGGGCTTGAGCACGAAGTCGTCGTCGTTCATGCGGAACACGACTTCGCCTGAGAGGACGTAGATCAGCTCTTCGCCGGTATGATTCAGCGTGTTTTTGCCGCTCGACGCGCCCGCGGCCATTGTCGCGACTGCCGCCGCGGTCTGGAACTGGCGATAGGATCCCGTGATGCCGCCAAGGGTCAGCCCCTTGTGCGGGGTGTAGACCGGCTGGCGATGATCAGCCTGGGTGAACTGCACTCGCTGCGAGGCATTTTCATCCTCCTCGACGAAATAGCCGACCGTCACGCCCAGGGCCGTTGCGAGCTTCAGGAGCGTGGTGATCGTCGGCACCATTCCGCTGCTCTCGATCTTGTGGATGGTGCCGGTCGCCACATCGCTGATGTCCGAGAGGCCCTGCAAGGACAGCTTCTTCTTGGTCCTGAGGGCATGCACCTTTTCGCCGACCTTGCTCACGATGACGTCCACGCCGTCGGAAGCGTCCTGCACGCGCTTTTTCTTCGGGGCGGGCGTGCGCGGCTTGCGTGCCTTGGCGGTCGAGGCCTCGGATTTCTGCTCGCTGTCCTTTTTTGCCCGTGTCGCCAAAATACTCTCCAATAAATCCCACATGCTGCAGCCGATTGACCTGCGTCATGCCATGCGATGAAGCAAGGCCCGGTTCCAGTCAGGCTCGTTCGGGCCGCAGCCGGCGATGGATGACGATGTCGTTCCGATCAGCCCTGCTGGATGCCAGCTTCGATGCGCCCGCGCCATGTTTCGACCGATGCTTCGTGCTCAGCGCGGCTGGACGTTTCCAGCCAGTCCGCAAGCCCGGGAGTCGCCTCGATCAGCGTCCCGGTATCCGGCGCCAGGCGTATGACGGCAAGCGCATATGTGATTTTGGTGTTCATCGGCGCATATTGGCCCATGGACAGGATCGCGAAACCGCTCTGTAGATGCATCGTCGTGACGCTGAATTCTGCCGATTGCTCGCGATCTGCGGTTCCCGTGTCTTGGAGGACCGCCCACGTCTGGCCTGCCTCGCGAGCCAGTGTAATCCGTTCCAACACCCTGCGCGCGTCACTCGCCGCTCTGATCTGGCTTGCACGCAACGCGAAAGCGGCGCCCCGGACGAGCATTGCTCGGTGATCCGTTTCGTCCGGGCGTAAGGATGTCCAGCGTTCAACCAATGCGTTGATCGTGTGGTCATCCGCCAGGCGATCGGCCTCTGCTCGCAGGGCGCGCAAATCGGACTGGTATCGTTGCACGTCAGGCATTGCGGTCGCGTGCAACTGTCGCTCGCAATCCGCCCATTCCTTCTCAAGATTCCGCGTGCCCGGCAGAGCAAGGGCGTCCATGAATTGATTCCTCACGATCGACAGCTCGGATGCCTAGCGGGGGTGACTACACGAAAGTGACGTATCTGCACGGAAAGGGCGAACGGATAGCGAACGTCACGCGGCAAGTAGGGAGTTGACGGCGCGCAGCGGTCGCAAGGCGTCCGGATCGGGTTGATCTTCAACATTCCAGCTATAGTCACCGGTCAGCGAGATATGCTCCCAGCCCAATGGCGCGATGTGGCGTGCGATTTCGTCGGCTGTGCCGATGTCCGCCAGCGCCATTTCGAGATAGCGAGTGTTCCACAAGATGATGGCGGCGACGAGCAGGTTGAGGCCGGAGGCGCGATAGGTCTGGTTCTCGAACCGACGATCGCGCAGTTCGCCGAGCTGGTTGAAGAAGAGCGCGCGGGCGAGCGCGTTGCGGGCTTCGCCTTTGTTGAGGCCCGCCTGGGTGCGCCGGCGCAGGTCGATGTCGCGCAGCCAGTCGAGCATGAAAATGGAGCGTTCGAGGCGGCCCAGCTCGCGTAGTGCGAGGGCCAGTCCGTTCTGTCGCGGATAGGCGGACAAGCGGCGCAGCATTGCCGAAGCAGTGACGGTGCCGGTGCGGATCGACGTGGCGAACCGCAGCAGTTCGTCCCAATGCGCCGCGACATGACCCAATGCGATCGGTTCGGCCGTCATGCCGGCAAGCAAGGGGCCGGATTCTTGGCCGGGAAGGAGGTGTAAACGACGCTCCTTGATGTCGCGCAGGCGCGGCGCGAAGCGGTAGCCGAAGAAGGGCATGAGGCCGAACACATGGTCCGATGCCCCGCCCGTATCGGTGTAGTGCTCCTCGATCGTCAGGCCGGTCTGGTGATACAGCAAGCCATCCAGCACATAGGGCGCTTCGCCAGCGGTCGCCGCGATCACCCGACTTGCGAAGGGGTCATATCGATCCGAGACATGGGTGTAGAAGGCAACGCCTGGTTCGTTGCCGCTGCGCGCGTTGATGTCGCCGATCGCGGCCCCACGGCCCCCGGCATGAAATTGCTGTCCGTCGCTCGACGAAGTGGTGCCGTCTCCCTACAGCGCGGCGAGCGGCATGGCGCGATGGGCGTCGATCAGCCTTCCCAACGCTTCGCCATAGGCGGCTTCGCTGATGTGCCAGTCGTGAAGATGGGCGAGCTGACGCAGACTTGCGCCCCGGCAGGTTTCCGCCATGCGTGTGAGGCCGAGATTGATGCCATCGGCGAGGATGACCGTGAGCAGCGCATTGCGATCGTCGGCTTCCCGGCCCGAACGACGATGGATGAAGCATTCGCTGAACCCGGTCCAGGCATCGACCTCCAGCAGAAGATCGGTGATCTTCACGCGCGGCAGTCGATCATAGGCGGCGCGACGGGCAATCTCGGTGGCGGGCGGTGTTGCCGCCTTCAGCGGCGAGATGATGAGACCGTTTTCGTCAAGCTTAACCTGGGGCAGCTCCCCTTGCCGTGCAAGGACCGTTACCTGCTCGATCGCCGTGTCGAGCCTGGTGCGCCGTTCCTCGATATGGCGCTCGAAATCCGTTTCGATGGCGAGCGGCAACGGCCCCTTCTCGCGCAGCGCCGCAAAGGTCGCCGGCGGTATGAGATAGCTGTCGAAATCGCGAAACTGCCGGCTTCCCGCGACCCATATATCCCCGGCTCGCAACCGCTCGCGTAGTTGCGACAAGGCGCATAGTTCATAAGCGGCACGATCAACGATGCCATCCCGCAGGACGAACGGGCGCCATGCGGGCGGCACAAAGCGTAGCGGCACGCGATCAGGCAAGCGCCGTTTGCCGGTCCGATATAGCTCCGCGATGATGGCCAGCGCTGACAGGAGCCCCTGAACCGCGCCGGCGCCGCGAAACTCGAAGGCGTTGAGAAAAGCGCCGACAAAGAGCTTCACCGTCCGATGCCGCTCGATCAATTCGGCGGTGCGATCGACGGTTTCCGGTCGCCCGAGCACTTCGGCCTGCTCGACGGCCACGGCGAAGTGCTGCCAGTCCAGCGCCTCGATCTGCGCCAGAGAATCCACGCCCTTGCTGCGCGCGTCGATGAGGAGGCGGCAAGACCCCGTGAGCGTCCGGAGGTGGCCTTGCAACTCGCGCACCGTCTTGAGGGCTTTGTCGCGGGTCCGGTTCTCGGCGCGGCGCGCCATGCTGCCCAACAGCTTGTCGAACATCGTCAGGGTGGCGTCGGTCAGGCTTTCCTCAAGCCGGATGCCGGTTGCCGCCAGCGTCGCATGGCGGCGCAGGGCATTGAGTTCGCCAAGGTGCTGGGGTGTGATGCGGCTGCCTTCGTCCGCCAGCCTGTCAAAAGTCAAAGCCGGGATCATGTCGGCACGGGCGCGATCGAGGCCCAGCGCGCGGATATAGGCGAGCCGTTCGATCAGGCGCAGGATGTTGCGCGCTGCCGGCGATTGTGGCGCATTGCGCATCCAGGATAGCCATGTCGCGACCTGCCCCGGTCGTCGGGCCAGCAAATCGTCCAGGCCCTGAAGGGTGTCAGGCAGCAGGCCATTCGTGAGCACTTCATAGGTAAGCTGTTCGGCTTGCTGGCGCGCCCGCCGCAGCACCGCTTCGAGAATCGACGGAGAAGGCAGGAGGATCTGCAGGCGCCGGAGTTCATCGACGATGACGTCTGCCATCTGGCCGGGGTGTATGATGGTCTGCGCGATTGGGACCGAGAAGGCGACAACTTCACGGAAAGCGTTGCGGTCAAAAATCCTGAACCCGTGCGATCGTCGGATTTCGACGAGATGCTCGCGACGGGTCTGGTCCCGATGGGCATAATCCGCGAAGGCTGCCGGCGCGACGCCGAGTTGCTGCGCCACATAGGCGAGCACAGGAGCGGGCGGGACTTCGCCCGCTTCCAGCGCACGGCCAGGCCATCTCATATATAGCATGAGCATCGCATAGCCGAGCCGGGTGGCATCGCCGCGACGGCGGCCGACAATTTCCAGGTCGTCGCTGGTCAGCGTATAATGACGCGCGATCTCGCGCTCATCGAGCGGCGCGCCATAATGCCTCGCCCAGATTTCCAGGCTCACCAGTCGCCGTCTCGCCAAGCATCATCTCCTTCGCTTTGCGTGTCCGTCAGACGGTCCTCTGGCGGCCAACAGGAATATGTCCGTTAACTCTGGACCTGTAACGGCGATTCGGACAAGATCGCATAATGACGGGAAAACGGACAGGATCGGGCATCATGTGGCGCTGATCGGCTATGCGCGCGTCTCGACCGCAGACCAGAAGCTGTCGCTCCAGCTTGACGCGCTGAACACTGCCGGGTGCGACCGTATATTCGACGATCACGCATCCGGGGCAAAAGCCGATCGGCCTGGCCTAACCGAAGCGCTCGCCTATTTGCGCCCCGGCGACACGCTGGTGGTCTGGAAACTCGACCGCCTCGGCCGCTCGATGAGCCACCTGATCGAGAAGGTCGGCGAGCTTGCGGCGCGCGGCATCGGGTTCCGCTCACTCACCGAGAATATCGACACCACCACTTCGGGCGGCATGCTGGTGTTCAACATCTTCGGCTCGCTGGCCCAATTCGAGCGTGACCTGATCCGTGAACGCACTCATGCCGGCCTCAAGGCCGCACGCGAGCGGGGCAACAAGGGTGGTCGCCGGCCTGTCGTTACCCCCGACAAACTACGTAAAGCGCGGGCGCATATCGCAGCGGGCCTCACTGTTCGTGAGGCGGCGGCCCGGCTCAAGATCGGCAAAACCGCCCTATACAAGGCTCTGGAAAACGCGTGAAACCGCTGGCGATCAAGAACTCGTGGGTGCTGGTCACAGGGGCTTCGACCGGTTTGGGCAGAGCGTCCGCCCTCCGCTTGGCGGCATCGTACCAGGCCAAGCCCCTGATTGTTGGACGAAGGCTCGACAACTTGCGGGAGCTACAGACCGAAATTGACGAGCGGTTCAATGTGCCGTGCGAGATTATAGTGGCTGATCAACGTGAAATCGAGGGCAGGGAGAAAATCGCGGCTAAGGTTGCAGAATTGCAAGTAACAGCCGCTTTGGTGGTTGCCGGAATGACGAGCGTTGGTTCATTTGATGCAGGCCGTGCCGACACTTATGCCGAGGTAATTGAAACAAACATACTCGGTTTCACGGATTTGCTGGCTCGCCTGATTGCGATTTTCAGGGAGCAGCCGTTTGAATCCTCAGTAATCGCCGTGTCGAGCCTGGCGGGCGAAACATCCGTGCCCTTCCAAGCGGTCTACGGCGCGTCGAAAGCCTATGTGAGCACCCTCATGCGAGCGCTTTCCGTGGAGCTTGCCGGGACGGGAGTGAGTGTTGGATCTTTTGCACCCGGTGGAATCGACACAGACATGGCTGCCCTCAGCGATTTGAAGTGGGGGAGGTTGGGTTTGATGGACGTTGACCGGTGCGCGGCCCATGCAGTCCACGCTCTGGTTTATCGGCAATCCTTCGCCATACCGGGGATGGGCAACCAGCTCACATATTTGGCGTCACCTCAAGGTTTGTGCGCCAGACAACGATTTGGCAGACATAATGCGAACATCGGCTAATTAGCGAGCTTGAGGCGCGACATGGAATCGTTGAGCTGGCGGAATTCACCGCCAGGCGGACGCTCCGCCTGCCCTCAAAGGCAGCCGCCGGGCAGGCTACGCCGCGGGGTACGATGCTACTGACATGGCCAAGCCTTCGCTAACGAGCGTTCAGCTCCGGCCACCATATGAACACTCATAAAATAGCTATTCTGCTCCGCCCAGCGTAAATATGCCGCGCGCAGCGCCGATCGGTCATAGCGTGGAGCGCGGCATTCCGCTTTTCGCGCGACGATCATCATGTCGAGCACGCCTTGGAGGTAAGCGCCGCATCGCGGCTCATTCGCTTGACAGCTTACGAACAACGCCGAGCCCGTCGCCGACGCGGGTTCGGTTTGGCCGATCGCACTATCAGGCAGGGCGGCCAAAGCGGCGCATAACAATATCCATCGCCTTGGCCGCATTTTCGTCTCCTATTCCGCAGTATCATTTCGGAAGGGGCGCACGGCCCTCGACGGCCGGCGCCCCGTGCTGATCCATCATTCGCGGCCGAGCACCTGGCCTTCGGGCGTGACGAACAGTTCGATCGTCTTTCCGTCGCTGTTCTTGCCCTTGATTTCATAGAGCGTGCTTCCGTCCGCCTTTCGGGTGACTTGCTCCGCTTTGCTTATTGACGCGAGTTGCGCGCGTGCCGCGTTCATCGCGGCCTCGGGCACCTGAGCAAGCGGGATGTCTCGTTCGCTGTGCTTGCCGATTATCCGGTTTTCGTTCGCCTCGTGGTTTTGCGCGATCGCCACGCCCGCGATCGCCAGCGCGGCCGCGCCCACGCCTGCGACAACAGTGAGAGTTCGTTTGCTAGCCATGTTCCATTCCACTTCCTGCATAAGGGCCGTGGGGTCGGGCGGGCGGCGGTTACGGCCCAATGAGCCGTCGTCCGAGTTCAACTCCTCTGATTGTTCATCCTGTCGAGCGCCGCGCGCAGCCCACGGGCGAGCTTGGCTGCGTCGTCGTTGGCCCAGAAGTGCATGAAGAACAGCCGCGGCTCGTCGTTTAGCATATGATTATGCAGCGCCGTGACCTCGATCCCGTTCGTCCGCAGCACGCGCAGGACCGGATCGACCTCGTTTGCGACAAGTACGAAATCGCCGGTGATGGCGGCTCGGCCGTCCCCGGTTGGCTGAAAGTTGATCGCGGTCGCCGTGCCCATCGTCGGCGGAGTCTCCATATCGCCGTCCATCAGCCGCTCGGCGCGCGGAAAGCTGTATTGGAGGATGCCACCGGCCGTCTTGCCCTCACCGCCCATCAACCGGTTGAGCGCGGCCACATCGAGGTCGAGCCGCGATGCGGCTGCGCTGGCCGAAGGCGATTGCGGCGCGGCGAGCGGGGTCCGACTGGCTGATAGCGCTTGCCGGAGCGCGGCCGCGAGCTTCACCGGGTCGCCGTGGCCGGCAATGTGCATGTACATGGTCGCAGGCGAAGAGCGGAGCAGGTGATTGTGGAGCGCGGTGATCGTAAAACCGCTTGCGAGCAGGCGGCTCAAAACGGGGTTCACCTCGTCGTGGGTCAGCACGAGATCGCCCATCACCATCGCCTCGTCGCCCATCGGCTGAAACGCCGCCCAAGAGCCGAGCGCGAGGGAGGGCTTGATCGTCACCCCATCCAGCGTGACGCTCAGGTCCGAACGCGGGAAGCTGTAGCGGTGAACGCCCCCCGGCTGTTCGGCCCCCGCTCGTCCTATCGCCCGGTCGACAGCCGACCAGTCCGGCGCTGCCCATGCCGGGCTTGCCAGCAGGAGGCTGGCGAATCCCAAGGCGATGGTCTTTTTCAGCATAATTGATCCTTCATCAGCGCACTCGACACGGAAAGCCTCACGTCATGCGAGCGCGCCGCCGGCGAGCCGCGACATTGCGCTCCGGTTTCTTTCTTCGGGATAAGCAGTCCTATGCTCATGAGGCTTGTGATGCAACCCTTACACTTGTAGGCTAGTGACGATACAACTATGACAAACACACAAGCTTCCCCTTGGTTGCTCCTGATCCCGCAGCTTCCGGCTAAGCCTGCCTATTTGCGGGTGAAGGTCTGGCGGCGTTTGCAGGCGATCGGGGCCGCGCCGCTCAAGAACGCCGTCCATGCGCTCCCCAATCGCGAGGACACGCGCGCGCTGTTCGAAGAACTGCATCGCGAGATCACCGAAAATGGCGGCGAGGCGCTGATCCTCGAAGCGCGCCTTGTCGGCGGCATGGGCGATGCGGAGCTGCGCGGAGTGTTCGACGCTGCGCGTGACGCCGACTATGAGGAGTTGGCACGCGAGGCGCGCGCGCTGTGTGAGGGCGAGTATGTCGCGGCGGCGGATGTGGGCCGCCTGCGCAAACGCCTGAACGAGGTCGCCGCGATCGACTTTTTCGGTGCGCATGGTCGGCAGGCGGCACAGGCCGCCATCACCGAGGCGGACCGCCGCTCTCACCAACATCCCGATGTGAGCGGCCCCGGTGCGCCCGAGCTGACCCCGGCGGAGCTAAAGCGCCGCGTTTGGGTGACGCGCCGCCATGTCCATGTCGATCGCATCGCGTCCGCCTGGCTCATTCGCCGCTTCATCGACCCCGAGGCGAGCTTCAAGTTCGTCGAGGGCAAAGGATATGTGCCGGAGCCTGACGAACTGAGGTTCGACATGGCGGACGCTGAGTTCACCCACGAAGGCGACCGCTGCTCCTTCGAGACCTTGGTGTTCCTCACCGGTCTCGAGACCGACCCCGCGCTGCGGGCGCTCGGCGAAATTGTTCACGACCTTGATATTGCCGATGCTCGGTTCGAGCGCCCGGAAACTCCGGGAGTGAGCGCGCTTATCGCCGGCATCTGTGCCGGCACCGACGACGACGAGGAGCGGATCGCGCGCGGATCGACCGCGCTCGACGGATTCTATGCTCACTTCACCCGGCGAAAAGAGGACTAAAGATGGAGGCCAGCGCACGCGCTGAAATCGCAGTCGAGACGCTGCACGAGCACGGCATCAGCTTTGGCGAGGCGGTGCGCGTCTGGATCAGGGTCGCGCTGCTCAGCTTCGGCGGACCGGCGGGCCAGATAGCGGTGATGCATCGCATCCTGGTCGAGGAGAAGCGCTGGATCGGCGAGGAGCGGTTCCTCCACGCGCTCAACTATTGCATGCTGCTGCCCGGCCCTGAAGCGCAACAGCTAGCTGTCTATATTGGCTGGTTGCTCCATAAGACCAAGGGCGGCCTGGTCGCGGGCGCGCTATTCGTGCTGCCCGGCTTCCTCGCGATTTTAGGGCTCAGCTATGTCTATGTGCTGCTCGGCGAAGTGCCGCTGGTCGAGGGATTGTTCTTCGGATTGAAGGCCGCCGTGCTGGCGGTGGTGCTACAGGCGGTGGTCCGGGTGGGTTCGCGTGCCTTGAAGAACAACGTCATGCGCGGTTTTGCCGCGCTGGCGTTCGTCGCGATCTTCGTGCTCGACGTGCCCTTCCCGCTGATCGTGCTTGCCGCCGCGCTGATCGGCTTCTTCGGTGGCCGCGCTGGTTACGCCGCATTCAAGGGCGGCGGCGGACATGGTCCCGCCGGCGCTGAGATAATCCACGACCGCGACACCGCTCTTGGCGAGGGCCTTCCCGACCATGCGCGGCCGAACCTTTCCTGGTCGCTGCGCATCTCCGGCGTCCTGCTGCTGCTCTGGCTCGGGCCGGTCGCAGCGCTGCTGTTCGCGTTCGGCCCCGACGACGTGTTCAGCCGCATCGCCACCTTCTTCAGCCAGATGGCGGTGGTGACCTTCGGCGGCGCCTATGCGGTGCTCGCCTATGTCGCGCAGGAGGCAGTCGAGACCTATGGCTGGCTCCAGCCCGGCGAGATGCTCGACGGGCTCGGCATGGCCGAGACCACGCCCGGGCCGCTGATCATGGTGACGCAGTTCGTCGGCTTCCTCGCGGCCTTCCGCGAAGCGACCGGGCTGCCGCCGCTCGTCGCCGCGACCTTCGGCGCAATCCTCACCACCTGGGTTACCTTCCTGCCATGCTTCCTGTGGATCTTCGCCGGCGCGCCATTCATCGAGCGGCTGCGCGGCAACCGCGCATTGTCGGCCGCGCTTTCGGCGATCACCGCCGCAGTGGTCGGCGTGATCCTCAATCTGGCGGTCTGGTTTGGTATCCACACTCTGTTCGAGCAAGTCCGCGAAGTGCCGTTCGCAGCCGGCACCATCGATCTCCCAGTCCTAACGTCCGTCAACTGGCCGGCGCTGGCGCTCGCGGTGGGTGCGATACTCGCCATGTTCCGGTTCAAGGCCGGCATGCTGCCGGTGCTCGGCGTCTGCTCGGTCCTCGGGGCCGCATATGTAATGATCATCTGAAGGAGTGACGCGTGACGATCGACCATCTTTCCCGACGCAGTGCAATCGCAACTCTTGGCATCGGAGCCGCCGCCATGACTATCAACGAAGCCTCTGCGCAGACGCCGGCCGCAGCGCCGGCGGCTGTCCCCGCCTTTGCCGGAAATCATCAGGTCAAGCCGCTCAGGTTCAATCCCGCCAGGCTTCACGGCCTCTCCGAAAGGCTGATCACATCGCACCACGAGAACAATTATGCGGGCTCGGTCAAGGCCCTGAATATGATCGAGACACGACTTGCCGCCGCGCTCGCTGACACGGACCTGCCGCCGGTGGTCTATGGCGGATTGAAGCGCGAGGAGCTGCACCGCACCGGCTCGGTGGTGCTCCATGAGGTCTATTTCGACGGGCTCGGCGGCAACGGCCAGGCAGCCGGTTCCATCCGCGACGCGCTGGGCGCGGCGTTCGGCTCGTTCGACCGCTGGGAAGCCGACTTCCGCCGTACCGGGATGAGCCTTGCCGGCGGATCGGGCTGGTGCGTGCTCGTCTACAATCTCCACACGCGCTCGCTGCACAACCATTGGGCGTGGGATCATATGCACGGTGCGATTGCCGGCGTGCCGCTGCTCGCGCTCGATATGTACGAGCACAGTTTCCACATGGATTACGGCACCGCCGCCGCCAAATATGTCGACGCCTTCTTCCGCAACATCGACTGGGAAGTGGTCGACCGGCGCTATGCCGCGGCTTTGCGCGGCGGCGGCTGAACCCGACCGCCGTGGCTTAACACCCACTGCTGCGCGACACCTGAGTTCGCGACCACAAAGGGGACAGGTCCGATGGGGAGATGCAACAATGACATCCGGCCCGAACATCGCTCTTCTTTGGCGTGGGCAAGCAGCCGAGTGGACGCATCGCTTTCATGAAGCCCGGCAGTGGCCGATAATGCAGGCCTTGCGGGCGCTCGGGGCGACCGCAAGGCCTGTACTGTACAGGGACGAGGCGGTTCGCGAGATTCGGGACGAGCTGCTGTCGTGCGACACAGTGCTGGTCTGGGTGAATCCGTTGGACATTTCAGGCGACCGCTCGCAGCTCGATCCAATGCTGCGCGAAGTCGCGGGGTGCGGCGTTGTCGTCAGCGCGCATCCTGACGTGATCGCCAAAATCGGCGTCAAGGAAGTGCTCTACACAACGCGATCCATGGAATGGGGCAGCGATGTCGATCGATACGTGGACGCTGAAGGCCTTCGCGCTCGTTTCCCCGAACATCTTGCCGCAGGCCCGCGCGTGCTGAAGCCGAACTACGGCAACGGCGGCAGGAATGTATGGCGTGTCCAACTAGACGAAGCGGGAAACGCTCCGGCTTTGAAAACGTCGGTGAAAGTTCAAGAGGCCCGCCAAGGAAGCAAATCGGAGCGCATCAGCCTAGCCGAGTGCTTGGAAAGGTGGGTGCCGTTTCTAAACGACGGCGGCGTGCTGATCGATCAGGCTTATCAGCCGCAGTCGTCCGAGGGCATGGTCCGCTGCTACGTGTGCGGGCACCGAGTGGTTGGCTTTGGGCACAACCTGATCACTGCGCTGATGACGCCAACGGCCATTGATACAACGTCGTCAACCCCACAGCCGATGGGCCGCGCCATGTTCGGACCGGAGGTGACGCGCTTCGCAGCCTTACGGAAAGCGATGGAGGATCGCTGGATTCCAGAGATGCAAAGGTTGCTGTCGATCGCCGACCACGATCTTCCGCTTCTTTGGGACGCCGACTTCCTATTTCGCCCTGGTGAAGCCATCAGCGATGGCTCCTATGCGCTTTGCGAGATCAATGCTAGTTCGGTTGCACCATTTCCGCCAAGCGCCGTCCAGCCAGTCGCCGCAGCGGCAATCGGTCGCGTTCTTGCCATTCGTTTGACGAAGGAGACCTCCAATCCTCATTGATATGATTCAAGCAATTCAAGAGACGTGACATTGGTCGTATCAATCAGACAAGCCTAAGGGTGAGCGAGGCTGGGTGAAACCGGCTCAGGTGGCAGCGCGGAGATACTGGTAGAGGGTTTCGCGACTGATCCCCAGGTCACGGGCGATGACGGCCTTGCGCTCGCCGTCATCAACACGGCGGTGCAGCTCGGCGACTATTTCGTCGGAGAGGGAACGTTTCCGCCCGCGATAAGCACCGCGTTGTCTGGCGACCGCAATGCCTTCGCGCTGCCGCTCCCGGATCAGGGCGCGCTCGAATTCGGCGAACGCACCCATGACCGAGAGCATCAGGTTGGCCATCGGGGAATCCTCGCCCGAGAAGGCCAGGCTTTCCTTCACGAACTCGATCCGGACGCCTCTTTTGGTGAGGGACTGAACCAGTTTGCGCAGATCGTCGAGATTACGCGCCAATCGATCCATGCTGTGGACCACGACGGTGTCACCCTCGCGGGCGAAGGCGAGCATGGCATCGAGTTCGGGGCGGTTGATGTCCTTGCCCGATGCCTTGTCGGTGAAAATCCGGTCGAGCGACTGCCCGTCCAACTGGCGATCGACATTCTGATCGAATGTGCTCACCCGGACGTAACCGATCCTCTGGCCTTTCATCGCCGCCTCCGGTCAAAATGTCAGGTTGAATTCTATGACACGGCGGAACATGCGTCAATAAATGCTTGCCATAACCCTATCCTGACAGAAACCGCCGCTGCATCCTGACGTCCGGTTAGGCTATACTCCAGATTGACGCTAGCCTGTCGCTCTCGACTCGGGATGGAGGCAGGATGGCGCGGCGGCGATTATTGACCGGAGAAGAAAGGCGTCGCCTGTTCGATATCCCCCATGACGAAACCGCGATCGTCGGCCACTATACCCTTGCCGCCGAGGATCTCGAACTGGTCGGTCGCCGCTATCGCCCTGCCAACCGCCTCGGTCTGGCAACGCAGATCGCGCTTATGCGGCATCCCGGCTTCGGTTTGCAGCCCGACGTCGACGTCCCCGATGCGGTCCTTCACTATCTCGCCGCCCAGCTCTTCGTCGATGTTGATGCGTTCGCCGACTATGACCAGCGCGCGCAAACACGTAACGATCATGCCGACATTGCGGCACGGCATCTGGGGCTACACCCTTTTCGGCGAGGGGATATACCGCTCGCGCTCGATCTCGCCGCAAGAGCTGCGGAGCGGACCGATCGGGGCGAACCTATTGTCCGCGCATTGATGGAGGGGCTGAAGCAGGAACGCTTCATTCTTCCATCGGCAGACACGCTCGAACGTGCGGGCCTCGCCGGCAGGGCACGCGCCCGCAAAGCCGCGGCGGCGCTCATTGTCGAAAGCCTGGGTCATGCCGAACTGGCGCGGATCGATGATCTGATCGTCAACAACAGCGACTTCGGCATGACGCCGCTGGCCTGGCTGCGCAATTTCGAGGAAGCGCCCACCACGGCGAACATCAACGGGCTGCTGGAACGGCTACGCTATGTGCGCGGAATCGGCATCGACCCGGCGATCGGCGCGAAAATCCCCGACTTCCGGTTCGCGCAGTTCATGCGCGAAGGTGGCGTTGCGCCGGCGTTCCTGCTCTCCGATTATAGCCTTAACAGGCGCCGCGCGACGCTGATCGCGGCGGTCATCGACCTCGATGCCAGGCTCGCCGATGGTGCGATCCAGATGTTCGACAGGCTTGTCGGAAGCCTGTTCACACGGGCGCGGCGCGGGCGGGAAAGGCGCTATCAGGACAGCATCCGCTCGGTCGGCGAACTTATGCGGCTGTTCGGCGCGACGATCGCCGCGCTGGGAGAGGCGGTCGAACATGGCGGTAATCCGCTCGAACTGATCGACGAAGCGGTAGGCTGGCACAGACTGGTCGCAGCCAAATCGCAGGTCGATGCGCTGGCCGAGCTGGCGGGCGAAGATGCGCTTGTCGCGGCGACTGGTCGCTATGCGACGCTGCGGCGGTTCAGCCCGGCTTTCCTCGATACATTCACGTTCAAGGCATCGGGGAGCGGATCGCAACTGGTCAAGGCCATCGAGGTCATCCGCGATACCAATGCCCGCAAGGCCCGCAGCCTGCCCGAGGGCGTTCCGCTCCCATTCGCCAACCGGCAGTGGAAGCGCCTCATCACCGAAGGTGGCCAGGTCGATCGCCGGCGATACGAGACGGCCATCATGGCCACGCTGCGCGATCGGTTGCGCGCCGGCGACATATGGGTCGAAGGAACCCGCAATTATCGCCGCTTCGACACCTATTTGCTGAGTCGACGCGATGCCGATAAGGTGGCCGACAGCCTGCCATTCCAGACCGATGCGGCCGCCTATCTGGAGGAGCGGGCAAGGACGCTCGACTGGCGGCTGCGCCGTTTCGCCAAGCAACTCAAGGCGAACAGGCTCGCGGGCGTGGCGCTCGAACGCGACCGGCTCAAGCTGCAACCCATGCCGGCGATCACTCCACCCGAGGCGGAGGCTCTCGATCGCAGGCTCGACGCCTTGCTTCCGCGCGTGCGGATCACCGAACTCCTGGTCGAGGTGGCCGAGCGCACCGGGTTCCTGAGCGCATTTCGCGATCTTCGGTCCCGCAAGGAGCATGACAACCCGCACGCGATCCTCGCCGCCATTCTCGCTGATGGATCGAATCTGGGTCTAGAGCGCATGGCCAACGCCAGCGACGGGGTGAGCTACGCCCAGCTTGCCTGGACCCACAACTGGTATTTGTCGCCCGAAAACTATCAGGCCGCGTTGGGGATGATCGTTGCCGCGCACCATGATCTTCCTTTCACGCGCCATTGGGGAGCCGGCACTAGTTCATCCTCCGATGGGCAGTTCTTCCGCTCGGGCCGCAACCGATCGGCGGCGGCCGACATCAATGCGAAATATGGCAGCGAGCCGGGCCTGAAGATCTACTCCCACCTGTCCGATCATTTTGCCTCGTTCGGATCGCGGATCATGTCGGCCACCGCCGGCGAGGCCCCCTACGTGGTGGATGGCCTGATGCTCGGCGCCGGCGCGCTACCGCTGCATGAGCATTACACTGATACCGGCGGCGCGACGGACCATGTCTTTGGGGGCGTTTGCGGGAGGGGGCGGAATCCTACGCTAAGGATTTGGGCCAGCGATATTCCCCGGTTAGATTGATGTGTTCCCATCCCAACGGCGAGACGTGGGCGAGTAGATCAGGCGCGATATGGGTACCGCTGGCGGCCCGGGTATTGACGACCTCGCCGAGCTTCATGGTGTTCCAGAATAGGCCCAGTCGGCCCGAAGCTGCGATTTTGGTCATCTTGGAGAACACGTCGGGAACGGGCTGGTTGTTGTTGACGGTCGCCCATGCGAGGAACGACGTTCCGCTCCGATAAGGGAGTGGCGTTATGAGCCTTGGCGTTTCGAGTGGGGATCTGATCGGCTCCTGGAGCCTGAGTTTTTCGGACATCGCGTTCGTGACCGGCAAAGCGGAGACGGCGCGACTGGGATTGGCGGTTCAGCTTAGATTTTTCGCCGCGCATGGCTTCTTTGTGCCGGATCATGCGTCGATACCCTCCGACGGTGTCTTGTATCTGGCGGAGCAACTTGGTCTCGATGCCAAATCCGTGAACCACTATGATTTTTCCGGTCGCACCGCCCGCCGGCATTGCGCGGAGATTTTGCGGCATCTCGGGTTCCGCCGTATGACGCAGACGGATCGCAGGGCGTTGTCGGGGTGGATTTCCGACGATCTTTGTGCGGGCGGGCAGTCGATCAATGCCATGCTCGAGCATGTTTTCCTGTGGTGCCGCGACCGCCGTATCTATGGGCCGTCGCGCAAGGAGCTGGAACGCCTCGTCCGCTCGCAACGACACCTCTATCTGGAGGC
>NZ_LBIC01000010.1 GCF_001005725.1 Sphingobium chungbukense | reverse complement strand
CCATGCAGACAAAAACCGCCGACCCGGAGGCGATCCTGCGCCGGTTCAGCCGCTCCGAGGTGATGCACCCGACCTACAAGGCGTTGAGTGAGCTGGGCCGCGCGGTCAAGACGATCTTCCTGTGCCGGTATCTGCGCGAGGAGTCCTTCCGCCGCGAAATTCATGAAGGCCTGAATGTCGTTGAAAACTGGAACAGTGCCAACGGGTTCGTTTTCTTCGGCAAGGGCGGCGAGATCGCCACCAACCGCATCGATGAGCAGCAGCTCTCGGTCCTGGCGCTACATTTGCTGCAAGCGTCGCTTGTCTATGTGAACACCCGAATGCTTCAGAGCGTGCTGGTGGAACCGAAATGGACGGGCCGGATGACGCCGGATGATTATCGCGGCCTCACACCGCTGATTTACAGCCACGTCAATCCTTATGGCCGCTTCGACCTCGATCTGAATAGCCGGATCGATTTTGGGCGGCTTGCTGCCTGACCGGGGCCTTTCGCTCGCACCATTTGGGTGCACCCGAACGTGACGATCGGAAGTGACATATGCGACATGTCACAAAAGGGTGGTTCCGCCACCAATGTTATTGTACGAGGGCAAAGCCACCCTAATGTGACGGATTTGCCATGACCCGCGTCGGCTACGCCCGCGTCAGCACCATCGACCAGGATCTCGACATCCAGGTTGCCCGGTTGAAGGCAGCGGGCTGTGAAATCGTCCGCTCCGAAACAGGCTCGGGCGCATCGCGCACTGGACGCACGGAGCTTGAGACAATCATGCAGTTCCTGCGCGCCGATGACGAACTCGTCGTCCTGCGTCTCGATCGGCTCGGTCGCTCCACACGCGATGTTCTCAATCTGGTTCATGAACTCGACCAGAAGGGAGCCTCATTGCGGGTGCTTGAGCCGGACGTGACGACGGCCGGAAGCATGGGGCGGATGGTGATCACCATTCTGGGCATGGTCGCGGACATGGAACTGACGTTCATCAAGGACCGGCAGCGCGCCGGAATCGAGGCGGCGCGCGCCGAAGGCGTCTACAAAGGCCGGAAGAAAAACATCGATGACGATGAAATCCGACGCCGGATCACCGCCGGCGCGAGCAAGGCCAGCATCGCGCGCGACCTCAAGATCTCAAGGATGACCGTCTATCGGGCGCTTAACGTCATTCCTTCAAGGATCGGGCTGCCGGAAAAGCCGCCTTCTGTCACCATCGCCCTGCATCTGACCATCGAGAACTTCAACAAGCATGGTCGTGGCAGAAAGCCCGCTCGCGAGCGCATCGAGGCGATGCTGGAGCGGGATTACCAGATGCAAAAGACCGGGAACTGTGATTACACGCTGACCGTCGCCTATGATCAGGATGCCGATGGCGTCAGCCTCGATGACGAGATCACATCTCTCCAGACAGAGATGTTCAACATCGCAGAGAGCTACAGGTGCTCGATCGAGACCGATGTTTACGAGATTGGAGGACAAGAGCGAGCCTGGTAGCTCGCCATGTTCAATCTTCGTTCTTCAACATGGCCAAAATCACAGCTTCGGGCCGACTGGGCCAACATGCTCGGGCGCTATGCCTTCACCATTCCCGACATCGTGGCGCGCGGCGAGTTGAGGCCGCTACGCGATCCTGGTGCCACAGGTATCGACGATGCTTGAAGCCCCTTATGTAGGTTTTCTGTTCCGTTGCTACTCAAACCCCGCATCCTGTTCATGGACGCGGGGCGGATCGTCGAAGACGCGGCGCCGGCCGCATTTTTCAGCGCGCCGGCGAGCGAGCGGGCGCGGGCGTTTCTCGACCAGCTGATCGCGCACTGAGCCCAGCCCGTCTCGGGGCAGGCGGCGTCATCGCGCGATCCGCCGCCTCATGCGCCGGTTGATGCCGAAGCCGGCGATCAGGATCGCAAGGGCCGCGAGCTGCGCCAGCACACCCTGCGCGGTCGGGAAGATACCGAGCAGTGCGATGCGCGGAACGCCGTGCCATGGATCGACCGCGAGCAAGCCCGCCTCCTGCAACCCGGCGATGCCCTTCCCGGTCAGCACGACCGCGAGGATTGCGATCAGCACCGAACTCCAGGCGAAGAATCGGGTGATCGGAAGCTTCGCGCTGTAACGCAGCATGATCGCGGCGATGATAATCAGCAGGACGGCCGCCGCGGCGGCGCCGGCGAGCATCGCGCCGCCATTTCCCTGTGTCCAGAGGGCGGCATAAAAGAGGATCGTCTCGAACACCTCGCGATAGACGACGACAAAGGCGAGCAGGAACAGGAACCAGGCCGACCGGCGCGAGAGCGCCCGCGCCATCTTGTCCCTTATATAGCCTTGCCAGGCGTCGGCGTTGCTCTTCCCGTGCATCCAGATGCCGACGGAGAGCAGGATGACGGCAGCGAAAAGCGAGCCGAAGCCTTCGGTGAGCTCGCGCGAGGCGCCGCTGATTCCGATGGCATAGGTCGCGACCGCCCAGGTCAACGTCCCGGCGCCGAGCGCCGCGATCCACCCGCCATGGACATAGGGCAGAAGCTGCGGCCGACCGGCCTTGCGAACGAAAGCGATCATGGCGATGACGATCAGCAGCGCCTCAAGCCCTTCGCGCAGGAGAACGCCGAAGGCGCCGAGGAAGCTCGACACCGGACTCGCGCGTTCGGGCGCGAGGATGGCTTCGGCTTCGGCGAACAGTCCGTCGAGCGCCGAGACGGCGGCCTCGACCTCTGCGACGGGGCGTCGCTTGCCGATCGCGCTGCGCAGGTCTGCCATCGCGCCCTCGATCCGCGCCATCAATGCCGTATTGCGCGACGCGAGCACGGCTTCGACGGGCTCGAATTCGTCGAGATAGGCCGATAGCGCGAGATCGGCTGCGGCCTTCCGGTCGCCCGCGGCATAGGCGCGGAGGCTGGCATCGAGCCGTGCCCGCGCGGCGAGCAGCGAACCCGACGGCGCCGCGGCGAGCGCCTCGGGGTGGCGGCGGAGATGGGCTGTCAGCGCCGCGGCCCTGTCCTCGCCGAGTTCGGCCGCGAGTGCGGCGGGGGTCATTGCGGTGAGCGCCGCCAGATCGGGCAGCTCGGCCCGCAGACCGGCGTCGTCCCGCCAGCGCTCCGCGCCATCGGCGGCGGTCGCGGGATAGGCGAGGCTCCCGACATGGAAGGCCAGCGCCCAGCGATCGCCGTCGGGCAGCGCGGCGTAGCCCGCCATCGACGTGCCTTCGAGTCCCTGGGTGATGACCTGATACAGGCCGAACAGGCTGCGCTGGTCGGCGCGCGCCGCATCGGTGAAGGCGATCGGCGGCGGATCGAGGCCGGCGGCGAGCGGGCCTTTGCCGTCGCCGGCCGCACCATGGCATGATGCGCAGTTTTGCGCATAAAGCGCGGCGCCGCGCGCGAGGTCCGGCGGCGCTGAGGGCGCGAGCGGCACCGGATAGGCGGCGAGCAGCGCCTTGGCGAGATCGCGCGCCTGCGCGGCGACCGCCGCTACGTCTGACTTTGCGCCGATGGCGCGGCGGAGCGCTGCGGCGCGCCCGACAAGCGCGGGACGAGCATCGCTCGGCGGCAGGGCCGCGACGCGCTTTTCGACCTCGGCGGCGAACTCGACCATTTCGGCATATTCGGGAGCGCTGACGATTTTTCCGTCGGCGACCGCCCCGGCATAGTCGACCGCGATATAATCGAGCAGCCGCCAGCTCGTCTGCACCGCCGCGCTGTCGGCGCGCGCGGGCACAGCCTGGAGGATCATGAGCAAGAGCAGAAGCAGCCCGCCGAGGCGCAGGCGTTTTCCCTTCTGGCGCCGATGGCGGGCACCGCCGGAGGAAAGGGTCGTCGTCATGGGTCTGGCTCCGCCTGCTTCGGGAGTGGACCGGGGCGGCGCGATACCGCCCCGGCCTGCGATCGTCAGTGTTTCGCGAACAGGGCCTGCCGCCCGGCGCCGAACGCCACGACCGAATAGCGATCGGGCTTGCGGCCCGGGGCTTCCATGCCGGGAGTGCCGAGCGGCATGCCCGCGACCGCTATGCCCTTCATCCCTTTCGGGCGCGCCGCGAGGAAGCGCTTGATGTCAGCGGCGGGCGCATGTCCCTCGACGACGGCGCCGTCGATGATCGTGGTATGGCAGGATCGCAGCGCGTCGGGCACGCCCGAACGCTTGACCAGCACGGCGCGCGCCGGATTGTCGACCAGCTTGTATTTGCGGCCAAGTTGCCCCGCGACCTGCTTCGCCCAGACCCCGCAGCAACCGCAGCCTGGGTCGCGATGCACGGTCATTTCGCCGGCGGCCTGCGCGGCGGCGGGCGTCGTCACGGTCACCGCGAGCGCGGCAAAGACGAGACGGAGTTTCTTCGATGTCATGAGATATTCCTTCCTGTGTTGTTCAGAACCAGCTGCGCAGGCCGACAAGGAGATTCCATCCGCCGGCCTTCTCTCCGGCTGCGCGGGCGTAATCGGCGGTGCCGCCAAAGGCGCGTTCGTAGGTCACGCCGACATAGGGCGCGAATTCGGGCACGATCTGGTAGCGCAGCCGCAGCCCCGCCTCGGCCGAGGTCAGCCCCGCTCCGAGCCCCAGTTCGGGGACATCCTGCGCCGACAGTTCGAACTCGACGGTCGGTTGCAGGATCAGTTTCTGGGTGATGCGCTGGTCATATTCGGCCTCGAAGCGCGCGGTGACTTCGCCCTTGTCCGAGAGGAAAAGCGCGCCGTCGACTTCGAACCAGTAGGGCGCGAGCCCCTGGATGCCGAGCACGGCATGCGTCCGCTCGGGCCCCGCGCGGAAATCGTGGCGGACACCGGCCTGGAGATTGAACCAGGGATCGAGCGCGCGGCTGTAGAGCGCCTGGACCTCGACATCCTCGGGGCCGCCCTCGTTGAAGCGGCCCTCGCCTTCCGACTTCAGCCATACCCGGTCGAGATCGCCGCCGTACCAGAGCTGCGCATCCCAGGCGTAACCTTCATTCCCCTTGCGAAAGGCGGTTTCGAGCTTGTCGATGAGGATCTGCCCCGCGGTGAGCGCACCATTCTCCTTGAGGAGGAGGCGCCGCGACCGCGCCATTTCCTCCGCGCCGTAAAAGGCGTCGGCGGCATGCGCGGGGCCGCTTCGCGCCGCGGCCGACGGACCCGCAACGGGCGGGTCGGACCTTTCGTCGCCCGGCATCGCGTGACCGGCGTGCGGATCGTCAGGGGCGGGCATGTCATGCCCCGTATGCGGATCGCCCGGGGGCGGCATGACGTGCCCGGCGTGCGGATCGATTGCTGGCGGCGTTTCGGGAGCGGCCTCGCTATGCCCCGCATGTCCGGCACGTCCGGTCTCCTGCGCGGCGAGCGCCGGAACCGGAAGTGCGGCGAGCATCAGGATCGAAAGATATTTCATGCGCCTTCTCCTCCATGCGGCCGAACGGTGACGACGCGGAACATCCCCGCGTGCATGTGAAGCAGCAGATGGCAGTGGAAGGCCCAGTCGCCCGGGGCATCGGCGGTCAGGTCGAAACTCGCCTTGCCGCCGGGAAGCACATTGATCGTGTGCTTGAGCGGCTGGCGCCCGGTGTGACCATTCACCACCTCGAAGAAATGGCCGTGCAGGTGGATCGGGTGCGTCATCATCGTGTGATTGATCAGCGTGATGCGCGCGCGCTCGTTGCGCTCGAAGCGGATCGGCTCGACACCGTCGCTGAACTTCTTGCCGTCGAACGACCACATGAAGCGTTCCATGTTGCCGGTCAGGTGGATTTCGATCGTCCGCGCGGGCGGGCGCGGATCGGGATTGGGCGTCAGCGACACCAGGTCGCGATAGGTGAGCACCTTGTGCCCGACATTGTCGAGGCCGACCCCGGGGTCGCCGGTGCGGTCGACCGGAGAGAAGGCGATCGCATCGACTCCGACCCCGACCGCGACGCTGTCAGGAACCTTCGACTTGTCGCGCATGCTCATCGCGCCATGATCCATCGCCGCAGCACCCGCCGCGGCGCCATGCGCGCCATGGTCCATGCCGCCCATGCCCATATCCTTCATGGTCAGCGTCGGTCGCTCGCGTAAGGGCGGCACCGCCGCGACCATACCCGGGCGCGGTGCCAGCGTTGCGCGGCCCATGCCCGACCGGTCGATCGATTCGGCGACGAAAGTGTAGGCCCGGTCCTCGTCGGGGCGGACGATGACATCATAGGTTTCGGCGGTCCCGATCTGGAATTCGTCGACCGCCACCGGCCGGACATTCTGCCCGTCGGTCCCGACGACGCTCATCTTGAGCCCCGGGATGCGGATGTTGAAGATCGACATCGACGAGGCATTGATGATGCGCAGCCGAACGCGCTCGCCGGGACGAAACAGGCCCGTCCAATTCTCCTGCGGGCCGTGGCCGTTGATCAGATAGGTGTAGGTCGTCGCCGATATGTCGGCGATGTCGGCGGGGTCCATCCGCATCTTGCCCCATTTGAGTCGTTCGGACGCGCTCATCGTCTCGCCGGGACCGCCCGCGATCAGGCCGGACAGCGTCTGTTTCTGGCGGTTGAAATAGCCGCCTTCCTGCTTGAGCTTGTTGAACAGCTGGTGCGGGTCGAGGAAGGTCCAGTCGGACAGCACGACGACATGCTCACGGTCATAGCCGATCGGGTCGGCGCCCGCGGGGTCGATCACGATCGGCCCATAATGGCCGAGCTGTTCCTGCAAGCCCGAGTGGCTGTGATACCAATAGGTCCCGCTTTGTTTGACCGGGAATTCATAGGTGAAGAGCGAACGTGCCTTGATCCCGGGAAAGCTGATCCCGGGAACCCCGTCCATCTGGAAGGGCAGGATCAGTCCGTGCCAGTGGATCGAGGTTTCCTCGTCGAGGGTGTTTTCGACATGGAGGCGCACATTCTGGCCCTCGCGGAGCCGGACCAGCGGCGCCGGCAATACGCCGTTGAGCGTGATTGCCCGGCCTGCGCGGCCGCCGACGGTGAAGCGGCTGTGCGCGATCTTGAGGTGGATATCCTCGCCGGTCAGCGTCGGGAGGGTGGAAAGGGTGCCGGGGGTTCCGCTTTGCGCCCAGGCAGGAAACAGCCCCGCGATCGAGAGGCCCGCGGCGCCGACGGCGCCGGCGCGGAGCAGCATCCGCCGTTCCATTGTGTGTGTCATGTCTGTCTGTCCTTTGCACGGCATCGCAAAGGGTACCGCCAAGGAGGCGGCAACCGTGCCGTTTTCATTCGGGAGAAGTAGTCCGGGGCGGCATATGCCGCCCCGGAACCGGCGCTATTTCGCTTTGGGGGCGCCGTCGGCCTTCGCGACCATGGCCGCGTGCATCTTCTTGCAGCGCTCCATCATGTCGGCGTCGGGCTTCATCTTGCCGTCCGCCATCATCGCGTCATGCGCCGGCATCGGCTTGTCCATCGGCGCCGAAGCGCCGTGGCCGGCATGAGGATCGGTCGCTTGGGCGGCCGCAGGGGTTGCGACCGTCAGGGCGGTCGCCATCAAAAACATGTTCATCGTCAAAACTCCGAAAAAATAGTGTGGGACTATGTCTCGGAGTGTTTGCGGGGAGGCCGGGGTTCAGCTTCGGGGGTCAGGCCCGAAAGCTCGTGAAGGGCGAGGCCGATGGCCTTTGCCGCGGCATCCGGATACGGCCGGTCGCCGAGGACCGGCAAGAACGGCAAGAAGCAAACCGATGCACAGACGTTGACGCAGGCTGCGGGCGCGCAGGGCTTTTCGCTGCGGCTCTTCTCGGGACAGCTCGACGCCGACCCCATCGACGCGCAGCTCGTCATCTGGTCCATGGCCGCGGCGTTCGACGTCGCCAGCGGCGACACGAACAAGGCAAGCGCGACGAGCAGCGAAGCGATCAGCCGCGTCATGGCTTCGCATCCGCGACTATGACGGCGCGGACATGCGGCAGGGATGGAAAATTATGCCTGGTCTTGCTCATCGCTCTTGTCCGTGCGCCCGGGCCAAGCCTTCCGGCTTGACCCCGCGCATCTATTGATACGCATGCCAAGGCGCCATCCCTCATGTTCGCCGCAGCGGCTCGCATTTTTCGGGCGCCGATCATCTCAGTGCCCGCGCACGCGCGAACCGGCGACCGGCCGCCGCGCGAGCTGCTCGCCAGCCGTGCCGAAGCGTCGCGGCGCGCGCGGCTCGACCGCCGCGGGCGCGCCATCGCCCTCCGCCAGCCCCTCGATAATCGGGCAATCGGGGCGGTCGTCGCCGTGGCAATGATCGGCCAGCGTCTCGAGGGTGCGAACCATGGCTTCGATCTCGGCCATTTTTTCCCGGAGCCGTTCGATATGCTCCAGCGCGAACGCCTTGACGTCGGCGCTGGCGCGGCTCCGGTCGGACCATAGCCCGAGCAGTCCGCCGATCTGCTCGACGGTGAAACCGAGATCGCGCGCGCGGCGAACGAAGCGCAGCCGGTGCACGTCGGCCTCGTCATAATCGCGGTACCCCGAGTCATGGCGCGCGGCCTTGGGGATGAGGCCCGTTTGCTCATAATATCGGATCATCTTGGTCGAGACGCCCGACATTCTGGAAGCCTGGCCGATATTCATGCTGGCGTTCCTCCCGTGCTTCTGTCGGACGCGATCACAGGCCGGAAGGCCTTGAGACGCAGCGCATTGCTTAGCACGAAGACGCTCGACAGCGCCATCGCGCCCGCCGCGAAGATCGGCGAAAGCAGCGTGCCGTTCAGCGGATAGAGCGCGCCCGCGGCGACCGGGATCAGCGCGGCATTATAGCCGAACGCCCAGAACAGATTCTCCTGGATGTTGCGGATGGTCGCCTTCGACAGCGCGATCGCGTTGACCACGCCGCGCAGGTCACCCGACATCAGCACGACGTCGGCGGATTCGATCGCGACATCGGTGCCGGTGCCGATCGCGAGGCCGACATCGGCCTCGGCGAGCGCGGGTGCGTCGTTGATGCCGTCGCCGACGAAGGCGACCTTGCGCCCGCCCGCGCGCAGCCGGTGGAGCGCATCGACCTTTCCGCCCGGAAGCACTTCGCCCACCACTTCGTCGATCCCGAGCGTGCGCGCGACGGCATCGGCGGTCGCCTGATTGTCGCCGGTGATCATTGCGACCTTCAGACCGAGATTGTGGAGCGCGCGGATCGCCTCCGGCGTCGTATCCTTGATCGGGTCGGCGACCGCGATCACTGCCGCGAGCTTGCCATCGATCGCAGCGTAGAGCGGCGACCGGCCAAGCGCGCCGAGTTCGGCCGCCTTCGCAGCGAAGGCCGATACATCATGCCCGAGCTTCGTCATGAAGCGGTCGGCGCCGACCTCGACATCATGCTCGCCGACCCGCGCCGACACGCCATAACCGGGCGTAGCCTCGAACGTGGTGGGCGATGCCAGGATCAGGTTCCGCGCCTTCGCCGCCGCGACGATCGCTTCGGCGATCGGATGCTCGGACCGGGTCTCGACGCTCGCGACGAGTGCCAGCACCTCATCATATTCGAATTCGCTCGCTGGTTCGAGGTCGGTCAGTTCGGGGCGGCCCTTGGTGAGGGTGCCGGTCTTGTCGAGCGCCACGACGCGAACATCGCGCAGCGTTTGCAGGGCCTCGCCCTTGCGGAACAGCACACCGAGTTCGGCGGCGCGCCCGGTGCCGACCATGATCGACGTCGGCGTGGCGAGCCCCATCGCGCACGGGCAAGCGATGATCAGTACCGCGACGGCGTTGATCAGCGCGAAGGTCAGCGCCGGGTCGGGCCCGAAGACGAGCCAGATCAGGAAGGTCAGCGCGGCGATTCCCATCACCGCGGGGACGAACCAGGCGGTCACCTTGTCGACCATCGCCTGGATGGGGAGCTTCGAACCCTGCGCCTGCTCGACCATCCGGATAATCTGCGCGAGCAATGTGTCGGCACCGACCTTGGTCGCGCGGAAGGTAAAGGCACCGGTCGTGTTGATCGTGCCGCCGACAACCTCGGCGCCCGCAGCCTTGGCGACCGGCACGGGCTCGCCGGTGATCATCGCTTCATCGACCCAGGACTGGCCGTCGACGACCTCGCCATCGACCGGTACGCGCTCGCCGGGACGCACGTCGACGATATCCCCGCTGACGACGTCGGCGAGCGCGACGTCGACAACCGCCCCGTCGCGTATGACGCGTGCGGTCTTGGCCTGCAATCCGATAAGCCGCTTGATCGCTTCGGACGTCCGCCCCTTGGCCTTGGCTTCCAGATAGCGGCCGAGCAGGATCAGCGCGACGATTACCGCCGCCGCTTCATAATAGACATTGGCGGTGCCGGGAGGAAGCACGCCGGGGGTGAAGGTCGCAACGAGCGAGTAACCCCAGGCGGCGCTGGTTCCGAGTGCGACGAGCGAGTTCATGTCGGGCGTCCCGCGCAGGATCGCGGGAATGCCCTTCCGGAAAAAGCGCAGGCCGGGACCGAACAGCACCAGCGTCGTCAGCGCGAACTGGATCAGCCAGCTCGTCTGCATGCCAATCGTGGCCATGACAAAATCATGCACGGCCGGCACGAGGTGCGATCCCATTTCGAGCAGAAACACCGGCAGCGCCAGCACCGCGGCAAGTTGCAGCGAGCGACGAAGGCCCGTGAGTTCGGCCTCGCGCGCCGCGGCCTCGCGGTCGGGCGCGGCGGCATCGGCTTCGAGCCGGCGCGGCGTATAGCCGGCGCGGCGGATCGCGGCTTCGAGATCCGCCGGCGCGACAAGCCCGCTGCGATACCGGATGCTGGCGCGTTCGGTCGCGAGATTGACGCTTGCGGCGGCAACGCCGGGAACCGCCCTCAGCGCCTTTTCGACATGGCCGACGCACGAGGCGCAGGTCATGCCCTCGACCCCGAGCTCGACCTCGATTTCGGGCACCGCATAACCGGCCTCTTCGATTGCCTGCACCACCGCCAGCGGATCGGGCGTGCCCGCAAAGGTCACATCGGCGCGTTCGGTCGCGAGATTGACGCTGACGCCGGCGACCGCGGGGAGCTTGCCGATCGCCTTTTCGATATGCCCGACGCATGAGGCGCAGGTCATCCCGGCGACCGCAACGCTCAGTTTCTCTTGCTCCGCGGCGGGCGCATCGCCACCCGTGCTCTGTTTCAACTCCATCACATCGGACATCGAAAATTCTCCGGTTTCATTCGTTGAGACAGAATGTGGGGTTTCCAACGATGGGAAGGTCAAGCGGTAAAAAACGCGCGTCCGACCCATTGACCTTGCCATCGTTGGAAACCCCATATCCGGATCATCAGCAGAAACCGGAGGTTCCAAGATGATCCAATTCGACATTCCCGGCATGACGTGCGGCGGTTGCGCGCGGTCGGTCACGAAGGCCATCCACAGCATCGATGCCGACGCCCGCGTGGTGCCCGATATTCCGGCGCGCCGGGTTACGATCGAGAGCAGCCACGACCGCGCCAAATTCGTCGAGGCGATCCGCGCGGCCGGCTATGATATGCAGCCGGCATAAGTGAGAAAGGTCCGGGTCACCTCGGGGTGGCCCGGGCAATGGCCCCGGCCTAAAGATCGCCCGCGCTGAAATAGGCTCGCAGCCGCTGCATGAGCGGGGGATCCAGCCGGATGTAGCATCGGCGTCCGTCGACCGGGTCGGGGATGCGCGAGACAAGCCCGGCGTCGCACAGTTTCTGGATCAGCCGAAGCGCACTGCTCATCGGCAATCCGGCCGTCACGCACACGGCGCTGATCGAAAGCGGCTTGCGCTCGCATTCGTGAATGAAGAGATCGATCAGCATTTCCCATGCCGGCTCTCCGAAGAGATCGTGCGCCCCGACCAACTGCTTGCGAAGCGTACGCCGGCGAAGGAGCCGTTTTGCATTGTCGCGGGCATGTTCGGTATCCCGATCCATCATGACGAATGTCGACGTGCCCGATCCGCGCGCTGTGCCGGCAATCAGGACGCGTATCGTTCAACGCCGCCGGAGCGCCGGCAGCCGGCAGACGCCAATTGGAAAGGCCGGGTCATTTTCTCGCGAGAATCGATTTCATCTGGTCGATTTCCGCCGTCTGCGACCGGATGATCTCACCGCACAATTTGAGGATCTCGGCATCGGACAGCGAGGCCTGCTCGCACATCAGGATGGCACCCGAATGATGCGGAATCATCGAGCGCAGAAAGGCGGTATCGTCGATCGTCGTCTGGGTCCGGATGAGTCCGAAGCTCCCGAAGAAGGCGACCGCCGATCCGAGGAGCAGCAGCATATTGAGACGCCTGGACGGAAACATGTCGGGCATCGCGACGATCATCATCACCACCATCGGCGATGCCATCATGAGCGTCATGTAGAGCATGTTGAGATTATTGTAGAAGCTCGAGAGGCGGTCGATCATCACGAACATGACCAGGGGCTCTGTTGCAAAAATCGTGAAGCTTGAGCATGCTTGGCGGAGATTGGACGGACGGAACGATGACGGATTTCAAGTGGCGCCATTTCCAGGGTGATGTGATCCTGTGGGCGGTGCGCTGGTATTGTCGCTATCCGATCAGCTATCGCGACCTTGAGGAAATGCTGGCGGAACGCGGCATTTCGGTCGACCATACGACGATCTATCGCTGGGTCCAGTGCTACGCCCCGGAGATGGAGAAGCGGCTGCGCTGGTTCTGGCGGCGTGGCTTTGATCCGAGCTGGCGCCTGGATGAAACCTACGTCAAGGTGCGGGGCAAGTGGACCTACCTGTACCGGGCAGTCGACAAGCGGGGCGACACGATCGATTTCTACCTGTCGCCGACCCGCAGCGCCAAGGCAGCGAAGCGGTTCCTGGGCAAGGCCCTGCGAGGCCTGAAGCACTGGGAAAAGCCTGCCACGCTCAATACCGACAAAGCGCCGAGCTATGGTGCAGCGATCACCGAATTGAAGCGCGAAGGAAAGCTGGACCGGGAGACGGCCCACCGGCAGGTGAAGTATCTCAATAACGTGATCGAGGCCGATCACGGAAAGCTCAAGATACTGATCAAGCCGGTGCGCGGTTTCAAATCGATCCCCACGGCCTATGCCACGATCAAGGGATTCGAAGTCATGCGAGCCCTGCGCAAAGGACAGGCTCGCCCCTGGTGCCTGCAGCCCGGCATCAGGGGCGAGGTGCGCCTTGTGGAGAGAGCTTTTGGCATTGGGCCCTCGGCGCTGACGGAGGCCATGGGCATGCTCAACCACCATTTCGCAGCAGCCGCCGCGAGCGCACCATGGCTGGCCTGGCCGCTGCCCGCGCGCGGGGACGCAAGGGTGGCCGCAAGTTCGCCCTCTCCAAGGCCCAGGTGCGGCTCGCTCAGGCTGCTATGGCCCAACGCGACACGTCCGTTTCCGACCTCTGCAAGGAACTCGGGATCGAGCGCGTCACTCTCTACCGCTATGTCGGTCCCAACGGGGAACTCCGGGATTACGGTCAGCGCGTGCTTGCTGCCAAAACGCGATGATGATGACGGGAGCCCCGATCAAACTTACCCAAGCGGACGCCGCAGACGTTGCAGACCTGTACAACCGTTGCAGCGACTATTTCCTGTTGCAGGACGGGGCCGCGCCCACGCTGGACGATGCTCGCGAGCTTTTCTCCGATGTGCCGCCCGAAAAGAGCGCCCACAATCAAGCTGTCCTGGGATGGAAGGGGCCTGGCGGCCTATATGCAATCGCGGCCATCCTCCGCGATTATCCGCGTGATGGCACATGGTATCTCGGCTTCATGATCGTAGATGCCGCACAGCGTGGTCGTGGCGTCGGACGCTCAATTTACTCGACGGTCGAAAGCTGGGCCGCTGCGAGAGGTGCCACAGAGATTCGGTTGGCCGTGCTGGAAGCGAATGAAGCGGCAGAGCGATTTTGGCGTTCTCTCGGCTTCATTGAGTATCGGCGCGTTGGGCCAGACACCTTCAAAATGCGTAGCCATCGCCGGATAGAACTGAGCCGTCGCCTTTCTGGCGCGACCGTAGAAGGCAGCAACAAGTAAGATCTCGCGCCGGCTATCTGGGCGAGCTTGGCGTAGGATTCCGCCCCCTCCCGCAAACGCCCCCTCTTTGCCCTTTGCCATCTTCTCGGCTTCCGGTTCGTGCCCCGTCTGCGCGACATCGCCGACCGGAAACTCGGCTCGATCGCCGCGCCTTCGACCTACAAAGGCATCGAAAGCCTCATGGGCCGCACGATCAAGACGGCGGCGATCGAAGCCGATTGGGATGACATCGTCAGGATCGTCGCCTCCATTAAGGAAGGAGCCGTTGCGCCCTCCGCGATCCTGCGCAAGCTGGCCGCCTACAAGCGCCAGAACAGGCTGGATTTTGCGCTGGCCGAACTCGGCCGCATCGAGCGGACGTTATTTGCGCTCGACTGGCTTGAACAGCCCGACGTGCGTCGCGCCTGCCAGGCCGGCCTCAATAAAGGCGAAGCACGTCATACCCTTGCCGCCGCGATCTACACCAACCGACAGGGGCGGTTCACCGATCGCTCGATCGAGAATCAGGAATATCGGGCATCGGGCCTCAATCTGCTGATCGCGGCGATTTCTTACTGGAACACCGTCTATATGGACAGGGCCGCCCAGCATCTCCAATCATCCGGCGGCACCTTCGATGATGCGCTGCTTGCCCATCTCTCGCCGATGGGCTGGGTGCATATCAGTTTGACCGGCGACTATCTGTGGCAAAGGGCAAACCGGCTCTCCCCTGGCGAGTTCCGCACCCTCAACGATCCCATGGCCCGCCTCAAACTCGTGGCATAGCCAGTGTTCTCATTATGTCCGCCAAATCGTTGTCTGGCGCACAAACCTTGAGGTGACGCCTATTTGGCGAGCAGGGTTCTACCTCGATCGTTGGTCAATCGGATTGCCGCCCTCCCATATCGGCGCCCGTAGGGCGGCACCACATAAAAGGGGCAGGAAAGCCTGCGAATAGCATCTGCTGGCATCGTACCGGATTTGTTCGCCCTTAGCGTGCAGATACGTCACTTTCGTGTAGTCACCCCTAGCGGTCGTTTGACATAGCCTCATAGTATCGCATAGGAAAAAAAGAAATCACTATAGGACACGTTCCGCATGTCGGAGCGCATAGCGCCGGCGGAGAGGCGCCGATACGGCGACATTCCGGTTGGCAAGAAAAGGCGAGGCGCTTCGTTGCCGTGACTATCAACTCAACCTCCGTCCGGCGCTCGTGATGGCGCCAGCCCTGAACCACCATCTCACCGTTCATCGGGGTACCTACAAGGACAGCGTCCGGCAGATGGCAGCCACGCGCGCGATGCTGGAGGCGGGCGGCGTGGAGTGGGCTGGGGTGTTCATGGCTACGCCGGCTAATCTCCGGCAATTGGAGGCGGAGGGTTTCGCGGTCGCCGACCTTGATGCACGAGCCAATGACCTTATCCTGGCCGTTCGGGCCGAAGATGGGCCTGGGGCGCAGCGAGCCCTGACGCGAGCCGAGGCCAGCCTGTTCGCTGTCAATCAACAGGAAGTCGGCGCATCCGGCACGGCCGCGAAGGATCTCAGGACGGCATTGCGTGAGGATCCGGCTGCCAATGTTGCGCTGATCTCCGTTCCGGGTCCCTATGCGGCGCTCGAGGCGCACAAGGCCTTGTCGGCTGGGCTACATGTGGTGCTGTTCAGCGATGGCGTCTCGCTTGCCGAGGAGCGCCAGCTCAAGGAGCGCGGGCAGGCACTTGGTCTGATCGTCATGGGGCCGAGCGCAGGAACTGCCCAGCTCCGCGGTGTCGGCTTGGGGTTCGCCAATCATGTCCGATCGGGGCCCGTCGGCATCGTTGCGGCATCCGGAACGGGCACTCAGGAACTCATGTGCCTTCTCGACCAGATGGGGATCGGGACGTCGAGCGCCATCGGCGTCGGCGGCAATGACCTGACCGCCGAGATCGGGGGTCTGTCGGCCGCCATGGCCCTCGATGCGTTCGAGGATGACGAGGCGACCACCGCGATCGCTCTCGTCTCGAAGCACGCGGATCCGGACCTGGCGGCGTCGCTTCTCGATCGAGCGCGCAAGCCGATCGTGGCCGTCCTCCTGGGAATGCAGGATACGCCCCTGCTGTCCCATGACCGGGTCTATACGACGTTTGAGCAGGCAGCGGTCGCGCTTGCCGATCTGCTTGGAGCAGCGCTCTCAGAGCTGGCCGATGGCGAATTGATGGCGCAGGTCGAGGGGGCGATCACTCGATTGTCTGACCATCGCACCCGTCTGGTTGGATTGTTCAGCGGCGGCACGCTCTGCGAAGAGGCGGCCTTCATCGCGTCGCGTTACCTGACGCCGATCGAGCACAGGCAGGCGGAGCTATCGGATCGGCAGGCCCATGTGTTTCTCGATCTGGGGGACGAGGAGCACACCCGAGGGCGGCCTCATCCGATGATCGATGTTGCCGCCCGCTCGGCGCTGTTGCTCGAGCAGGCCCGCGATCGTTCGGTCGCTGTCGTCCTGTTCGACGTCGTGATCGGCGAAGGAGCGCATCCGGACCCCGCAAGTATATTGGCGCCCGCTGCCGCCAGGATCGTCGAATCCGGGGCCATGGTCGTGGTTCGTATCGTCGGCACGCCGGCGGATCCGCAGGACGTGATGAAACAGCGCCGTCAGTTGGAACTCGCGGGATGCATTATCGCGCCGAGCAACGCGCGTGCGGCCTATATCGCGACTGCCATCGTCCTTCGCAATCCAGCCGTCGCGTTCCAGACGCGCGCCGCGATTTCCTGACCCCATCCTTCAAACGGACCCTATCACCATGTCCCCAGCCTCCCCCCAATCGCCCGCATCCACTCCGCGCGTGGCACTCACCACTTATTCGACCAAGCCGCGCGGAGGCGTGGTGCATACGCTGGAGCTGGCTGAGTCGTTGCAGGCGCAAGGTGTCGATGTAACGGTGGTGGCGATGGGGGAGGCCGGTTCGCTGTTTCGGGAGGTTAGCGTTCCGGTCGAATATATCCGGCCGCCCGAGGTGAAGGATACGCTCGAAGCGCGGGTGTTCAGCTGGATCGATACGTTGGAGCGCGGTCTGGAGCAGATGCGCGACCGCTTCGACATCGTTCACAGCCAGGACTGTATCTCCGCGCGCGCGGCCGCCCGAATTCGCGACGCCGGCGCTCCCTTCCGGCTGGTCCGCACGGTGCATCATGTCGATGATTTCACGACCGAAGCCCTGATCGAATGCCAGCGCCAAGCGATCCTCGAGCCAGACCATGTGCTGGTGGTGAGCAAGCTCTGGCAGGATAATTTGCGGGTCGACTATGGCGTGGAGGCGGATATCGTCACGAACGGAGTCTGGCCGGACAATTTTCGCTGCAAGCTCGATGCTGACCGGCAGAGGGAGTTGCGGCGAAAGGTGGGGGCAGAGGATCGTTTCCTGTTCCTCACCATCGGCGGCATTGAGCCTCGCAAGGGCAGCATGTTTCTCGTCGAGGCGTTGGCAAAACTTAAGGCGAGCCGTCGGGTCGCACCCGTGCTCGCGATCATCGGGGGGCATAGCTTTCAGGACTATTCCGCCTATCGCGAAGAGGTGATTGCGGCTTTGCCGGGGCTCGGACTTGAGCTCGAGCGCGATGTTGTCCAGTTGCGGACGGTGGCCCAGACCGAGCTGGTCGAATGGCTGGCCGTCGCTGACAGTTTCGTCTTCCCTTCGGTGAACGAGGGCTGGGGGCTGGTGATCATGGAGGCGGCCAGCGCGGGGTTGCCCGTCGTGGCATCGGACATTGAAGTGTTTCGCGAATTCCTGACCGATGGCGAGAATGCGCTGCTCACCCGAGCCGGTGATAGCGATGCACTCGCAAGCGGTATGGCGCGCATGATGGATGAGCCCGATATGCGCAACCGGCTCGGCGCTGCGGGGGCGTCGCTGGTGGCCGGCTATGGGTGGGACCGGACCGCGCGTCAGCATATTGAGCACTATGAGGCGATATGGAGCGCGATGCAGGCAGGATCGCCGCGGAGTCTTCCCGAAAGCGCGGAGCTCTGAAGAGGGCCCTATGAGTTTCGGGTACGGACGTCGCGCGTGAGGTTTATGCCGCCCAGGATTGGGCGGCGATGCCCAGACCGGTCATCAGCGCCGCTCCTGACCGGTGTCCCACCTGGCACACGATCTTTGCAGCGCGATTGAAGCGTTCGCTGCGTTCCGCACTCGACGAGGAGGAGATAATGAGCGCGTGGATCGGCGCTATGCTTTGACCCCGCGCCGCCCACCGCAGGAAAGCCCGGCTAAGGTCGGAGGTTTCGGCGCGCTCCGCGATCGGGGTGAGCACGGCCTGTGGCACGCCGCTCCATCGGGCGAATAGCAGGAGGCCCGCGAGCACGTCATCTCCCGATGGCGTCAAGCCGATCCCGCGACCTTGGAGAATCAGAGCGGCGCCGGCGATGTCTTCGTTGTCGATAGCGGCCAGGACCGGCTCCCAACACGTTGCGAGATCCTCGGGCGGCCCCGCCATGTCGGCCCATTGTACGAGGAGGGGCGCTGCGGCGCGTAATTGCTCAGCGGTAGGGATCGCCGGGGTGTAGGGAGCAGCCGAGGCGATATCGACCGTTCCTCCGGGATAGTGCAGGCGTGTGGCTGTCAGCCATACTTCCCCGGCCTCCGCTGCGAGCTCGGGCACCTGCTCGGCGATCAAATGGATCGGACCCGGCCAGATAAGCGGCCCGGCGGCCGCGAAGATCTGATCGCGAATGCGCGCGTAAAAGCCGCTAGTAAACCGCCCGATGATCCTGCCTCGTAACGGATCTACGGCGGCTTGGTGGCGCAGCTCGCTCAACGCCTGGCCCTCGTGGATCGCGCGGACCAAGGTCGGCACTCAGGCGGTCCTCTCGTCCAGTTCAAGGGTGGCCTGGACGAAGCAGGCAAGAGGAGCGCGCGCCAAGCCCGCGCCGATCTGGCCGATGCCGTCGGTTGCGTGCACGATTCCCGTGCTGATGACGGGCGTGATCGAAAGTTCCGCGATACGGCGCACATCGAGCCCCATCGGGGCTCGTCGATCCCCTAGATAGGGCATTCGGAAGCGTTCGCTCTCACCGGCGCTGATGCATCGCATGTCCTCAGTGATCTCGAGGGCTGCTGCTGGGCCGCCGACGAATGTCGCGGCTGCGGGTGTGTTCCCGGCGACCGCTGCGCCGAGCCCGATGAGTTCGAGCACCGCGCTGTCGCCGATATCGGGTGCGGCCACGTCCGGGCCAAAGCCTGGCCGGAACAGCGCGCTCTTGATCGGTTGCGCCTCGCTGACGACCCAGGGCTGGTTGCCGAGCTTGATCCCGAAGCCGGTACCATTTCGAGCCATCGTGGTCACGATGCTGGCACCTTCGACCTGCGCAGCCGCGTCCACCAGCGTTTTTGCTGCTGCCATTGCCATCGTCAGTGTCGTCAGTGGATTGCCGGAGAGGAAATCGGCGGCGACCGCCGTCAAGGGGTGGCTCGACCGCACCAGAGCCGGCAGGAGATCGCGCAGCAGGAGATTGGTGGTGGCTTGGATGCGCATGTGCACATCGTCGGCCATGGTGACGCCCTGTGCCGCTAGAGAGAGGATGTCGATTCCTCCGTGCCGGGCCAGCGCATGGGCCAGCACGGGCGCGACGGCGTCGCGTATCAGGTTCAGGCGTTCGATCGCCGCGTCGTTGTTGACGCCGAACCACGGGGCATCGCCGGCACCCTGATTGATGCTGGAGAAGGCGGTCGTGCCGCCGGTCGGATTCTCGACGACATAGACAGGAGCGGAAGGACCCAGGATCGTGGCCATTGGTACGACCGTCCGGTGCTCGTTCGCCGGCTTGAACGTGACTTCTCCCGAGCTGGCAAGCATCGCTGCCGCCTCGACGTCATCGGCCCAGCCTTCGGAGACGATCGCCGCTGTCGCCGAACGCCGCAGCGGATCGATCATGTCGTCCCATGTGATCGGCGGGCCGCAATGCAAGAGGCTGCGTTCGTCCAGTCCTTCGATGACGTCGCCCGCGCGTTCCACTGTCCTGACGATCGGACTGGCGTTAAGGCGGTTGAGAACCCGTGCGTTTGCCGCATCGATGCGGGCAGCCTTGGGTCCCAGCAATCGGGTGAGCGCGGCAACCAGCTGCTCATCGCCGCCGGCCGGGATGCGCCAGTCGACATCGGTGACAGGGGTGTGTTGATTGCGCAGTGCATCTGCGAAGAGGGGGAGCCCGACGTTGATCACGCGAACTTCATTCGGCAGGCGGATTGCGGGAGCCTGGTCTGGTCTTGTCATTACTCGGGCGTCTTACGAATGGGCGCGGCTATGCGCGCGGAACCACGATTCCGCTTATAATAGCCTCCGCCATCCAAATAAAAAGCAGCAAGCCTGGTGGGGCTTGCTGCTCCAGAACGTATGAACGCTGAGTGGGATCAGACCGTCCAGGTCGAGAATACCAGCGCGCGATCGCGCCACGCCTGGATGTTGATGTCGAGGACGTCGAGCGGATTGATCGGGATGACGCCCGGGATCAGATCGTCCTCGCGCATGCCGTAGAGCGCGCCCATGGCGAAGCGGCAGGCATAGATCTTCGCGCCTTCGTCCATCAGCGTCTTGAGCTGGCGATTATACTGGAGATTGCCGGGGAAAGCTTCGGTGCCGACCGCCGGATAGCCGCGCGTCGCCGCCGCCATCAGCACGCCGGGGCCGTAGAGCACGAACGACAGCTCGAAACCCTTCCGCTGCAGGCGCGTGGCCGTCAGCATGTTCACGAAGCCGACCGAGCCTTCGAACGGCACGGTGTGCATGAAGACCACGGCCTTATCGCCTTCGTTGGCCTTCAGGTCCGGAAAGACCTTCTCCTCGACGTTGAAGAGGACGTCGCCTTCCTTGGCAGCAGGAATCGTAACTGTTTTCGGCATTGGGCTCTCCTTACGAAAGTGGTTCGGGCATTGCCCGAAGGGGGCAATTCAGCGGCTTATTTCCTGGGGGCTTGGCCCTGTCCGTTGATCTTCACGAACGGATGTGGCGGACGCGGGCGAGGGCTTGCCTTTGGCCATGCCCGACGATGACTGCCTGGCATCGCGTGGATCAGGCTCTCCCGGAGACCGTTCGGCAGCATCTTGTAGGTCGGCACGAAAATGTAGCGCCAGAACCGGTCCTTCAGCGTGCGCGGCTTGCCATAGACGGTGACACCGTTCTTCCGGCCGATGCGCTGCTGTGCATCGGCCAGGAGATATTGCTGCGAGTTGGTGCGCAGCCACTGCGTGAATGACATGCTTACCTCCGGAAATTCTGCTGCACGGCGAGAGCGGCCATCTGGATCGGCTCGTTGAGCGCGCCGATGGCGGGCGAATAGACATTCTCCATGGTCGCCAGATCGTCGATCGTGATGCCGGCCCGAACCGCGACCGCGAGGAAGTCGGCCCGCTCCTTCACGCCTTCGCCGCCCACGATCTGCGCGCCGATCAGGCAGCGGCTGTCCGGGTCCGCGAGCAGCTTCACCGTGATTGGCTTCACGCCCGGATAGTAGCGCGCTCGGGTGATTCCTTTGGCGGTGCCGGCGACATAATTCATGCCCACTGCGCTGGCGGTGGTCTCGCCGAAGGACACGCCGCCGATCATCCATTCGCCGGCGAGCATCGCCCAGGGCACATAGACCGGCTGATATTCGCGGACGGCGCCGGCGGCGTTGATGCCGGCGGTCTTGCCCTGGGCATAGGCATGGCTACCGGAGAGCCCCTGCAGCGGCACGCCGGACACGCCGTGGGGAATCTCCGTGCAGTCGCCTGCGGCATAGACGTCAGGGGCAGAGGTCTGCATCCGGGCATCGACCACGATGCCACCAGTGCCGCCCAGCGCGATCCCGGCGGCACGCGCCAGATCGCTGTTGGGCACCTTGCGGGTGCCGATGATCGCCAGTTCAGCCTCGATACGGCCAGCCGTGGTCTCGACATAGGAAAGGGTGCCGTTGCCGCCGAACGCGGTCACCTGCTCGCCCCAGAGCGTGGTGACGCCCGCTTCCGCCCAGCCGGCGCGAACCGGATCGACGATATCCGGATCGACGACTTCCGCCATCGGCCAGGGGCCGGGATCGACCACCGTCACCTTGATGCCGCGATGGACCAGGGCAGTGACCATCTCGACTGCGATCAGGCCGCATTCGACCACGACCGCCGACTTCACGGTGTCGAGGAACGAGTCCCATTCCCGAGCGCGCTGGATGTTCTTGACCCGGTAGATGCCCTTCAGGTCGCCGCCGGGGAGATTGGGATCGCGGTAATTCCAGCCGGTGGCGAGGACCAGCTTGTCGTACCGAACTTCACCTTCGCCCTGGACCTTGATCACATGGCGCTTGGTATCGATGCTCTCGACCGTGGTCTCATAGTGAACGTCGATACCCTGGTCTTTATACTGCTGCTTGGTGGCGAGGAACAGGCGATCGAACGACTCGATTTCCTTGCCGTGGACGAAAGGAATGCCGCAAGGACTGTAAGCGACATCCTCGAATTGGGTGTAAACGACCATTTCGGCTGAAGGATCGACACCTAACGCTGCACCCGCAGCACCCAAACCCGCAGCACCACCACCAATTACAACAATTTTCATACCGCGATCCTCGCCTCGGCCTATGCCATATATCGTATAAGGAATGAATTTTTCCGATGGTAGATATGGCGCCAAATCGCGTCAAGCGGAATGCAACGGATCGGAGGCGCCGGGGCAGCGCGGCCGGCGCCTGGGATCTTGCCCGATCGCCTTGGATCCAGGGCAAATTGCGGGAAGATCCGGGTCCCGAATAGGCATCGCCAACGGAGTGGCCCGTCGGCCTTCCGCCGCTTTTCGGACTGGCGTTGAGGCGCCGCAGTCCCGGGCGAGCAATTTGGGACGTCTATCCGCCGAAGAAGACGCTTTCTCCGAAAGTCCGCGTCTTTCTCGACTTCATGGGCGAGCACCTGCGCGCACTTGCCTGACGGGCGGGGACTCCGCGTGCCCACTCATCATGACGATCCCCCCCCTCCGCGGTCGGCTAAGGGGAGGGACCAATTCTAGAAGCTGTATCCCACACCTAGAAAGGCCGCGTGGCGCATTCCGCCTTCCGACAATTCTCCCGAATATGCGACGGAGAGGCCGATGCCCGAGCTTCGCTTCATCGTTACGCCCAGATCGACCGACAGGATGTCCTTGCCGGCGGCCTGCGAGCGAATGTCGAACGGCAGCTCGGGCTCGCCGGCGAAATTCGCAACGCCTGTCACGGCTTCGTCCCCGACCTCACGCTGATACAGCAGGCGCGCGTGAGCCGAAGTCGTGCTCCTGCTATCGGCGGCCGTCCATGTCCGCCGCAGGTCGGCGCCGCCGCCAATGCGTACGCTGTGGTATTTTTGGATTTCGGCATCCAGGGCGACGGGTACCGCGCGCTCGCCGATGCTGTATCCGTTCAGCCCGACATAATCGATGACCGGCGCCAGCAGACGAACCTGCGCCTCGCCCTTCACCGGCAATCGATAGGCATGTCCGGCATGGAGCGAGAACGCGTCGTTGTCGAAATGGGCACGTCCCGGGGCTTCCAGTCCGGCGATGTCGCGGACGGTGGCAGCATAATGATAATCAGTGGCTTCCCCTTGGTGTTTACGCGGCTGTTTCGCTCGAGGACGCCCGGCGGCTATGCGGTCACGATCTTCCGGTTCGATCGCGCGCTGGAGCATGCGACGCCGATCCTCACATTCGCCGCGCCGACATTCGCGCGTTCCTTCGCTATCTTCCGTGGGCAATTCTATTTTGGGCTTGGAACGGAAACCGGAAAGGATGTGAAGCTGTCCGAGGCCGCGGGGACGGTGCTTCGGACTCCTCGCGTCCACTGATCGCCCGCGAAGCGCTCCGGTCTGGACATTCCGCCGAAGACAGCAAGTCGCCAGGTCGATAGAACGGCCTTGGTTCTGTAACGGGCGCATCCCTATGTTCATGAGACAGCTCACCTACCTGGTGGCGTTGGATAAACATCGTCACTTCGGGCGGGCCGCTGAAAATTGCCATGTGTCGCAGCCGGCCCTCTCGAACGGCATAAGCGAGCTGGAGCGAGAACTCGGCCTCGTGATCGTGAAGCGCAACCGGACGTTTCAGGGCATCACGCCGGAGGGCGAGCGCGTGATCGCCTGGGCGCGCAAGGTCCTCGCGTCGCTCGAGGGGCTTCGGCAAGAAGCCGAACTCGTTCGAAACATCCCGGGAGGACATCTCGCAATCGGCGCGATTCCTTCGGCGATCCATCCGGTCACGCTGCTCAGCGCGGAATGCCGGGACATCATCAATAGCCTGACCTTGGATATCCAGTCCTTGAGTACGCAGGACATCCTTCGCAAGCTCAGGGAGCAGGACATCCATCTTGGCCTGACTTACGACAGAGCCGTGGTCGACGAGGCGTTCGACGTCATGCCGCTTTTCACCGAGCGTTACGTGCTCGTGGCAGACGAGCAGGCGACGCTTCCACGCGAGCTGAGCTGGACGGATGTTGCGGGCTATCCGCTGTGCCTGTTGAGCCAGGACATGCAGAACCGCCGGATCCTGGACGAAATGTTCCGGCAGGCAGGCGCGACGCCGAACGCGGTCATTGAGACGAACGCCATCCCGATCCTGCTGGCCGAAGCCCAGTCGGGCCGCGCCTTCAGCATCATGCCGCTCAGCGCGCTGCCGGCGCTCTACGCGGTGCGCCTCCGCGTCCACACGATCATGCCCGAGCATTCGGCCGACGTCTGTCTGGTTCGGCTGAAGCGTGAGCCCCAGCCCCCGCTTTGCGACGCGGTCTGGCGGCTCGCGGCGAACATGGATTTTCAGAAGATCCTGGACAGGCCGCTCGCCGACCTTCTTTGATAGCTGCTGCTTATCAGAAGATTTGAACAGTGAATTAGCGCTGGGCGCCGCGATATGAGAGCCGCGCCGACAGCCATGCGAGCGCGGCTTCTCGAAACGTGCTCGCACTTGGGAAACGGCCCCTAAAGCTGAAGCCCGAGCCGTGGGAGCCGAAACAGTGCCAGCCTATAGTGATTTGCAGCCGCCGCGCAGCGTGCGGATATGGGAGGTTTTCTTCGCCTTCCAGGGATCGATTGTCAGCGTGATCGCCTGGAGGGTCGCCATATTGACCATGCTCGCCTGCGGCATCGTCTATTGGACCCGGCACAACCATGTGAACCCGATCGCCAATTTCGGCCCCGAGCCCTTCACCTTCATCGGCATCTCGATTTCTGTCTTCATGAGCTTTCGGAACAGCGCCTGCTACGATCGATGGTGGGAGGCCCGCAAGCAATGGGGCCGGCTGATCGTGTCCGCGCGTTCGCTGGCGCGAGAATTGAGAGGGGTCGTTCCCGCACCGGACAGGGACCGAATATTGCTGGGGGTCTGCGCCTATGCGAGATCGCTGCGGGCGCGCCTGAGAGGGCTGGACGAGGCTCGGGCCGCCAGCGAATGGATCGGCCAGGATACGGATGTCTTGGCCTTGCCGAACCCCACGAACCAGATACTCGATCGGATCGGTGAGCATTGCTCCCGCCTGGCCGTGCAGGGAATCGTCAGCGAATGGCGCTATATGCTGCTCGAAAACCGGCTTACCGAACTGTGCGACGTGCAGGCTTCATGCGAGCGCATCCGCAACACGCCGCTGCCTTTCGCGTACACGCTCCTGATCCATCGGACGACCTACCTCTTCTGCTGTTTGCTGCCCTTCGGGCTTGCGACACATCTCGGGTGGGGGACGCCGATACTCGTGACGGTGGTCAGCTACACGTTCTTCGGCATCGACGCGATTGGAGATGCGATTGAGGATCCTTTCGGCGAGACGGCGAACGACCTTCCGCTCGACGACATCGTGAAGACCATCGAGCGCGAGTTGAGCCCGACCGTCACGGCTGTCTAAACGCATTGCGCGCGCTGAATCTTGCCTGCTCCTGACGATCCAGGCGCGGCACGTCGCATCCGATTTTCGCTCACCTTGATAATCTCCGTTTATCAATAGTTCTGAGCAAACGATTGGATGCGCGCAGGCCATGAGCGCAGCTTTCGGGGGTCATCAACATGTGACGTCCCGAGAGGAGACCCTCAATGGCCAAGGTACTTTGCGTCCTCTATCCTGATCCCACGACTGGCTATCCGCCCAAATATGCGCGTGACGACCTGCCGGTGATCAATTCCTATCCCAACGGGCAGACCCTGCCCACGCCGCGCGGTGAGCTGGGCTTCAAGCCCGGCGAGCTGGTGGGCTGCGTATCGGGCGAACTTGGCTTGCGTCCCTGGCTGGAGGCCAACGGCCACACGCTGGTCATCACCAGCGACAAGGAGGGACCGAATTCCGAGTTCGACCGCCATCTGGTCGATGCGGATGTCGTCATATCGCAGCCTTTCTGGCCCGCCTATCTGACGCCGGAGCGCATCGCCAAGGCGAAGAAGCTGAAGCTCGCGCTGACCGCCGGCATCGGCTCCGATCACGTCGATCTGAAAGCAGCCGCCGAGCACGGCATCACGGTCGCCGAAGAGACCTTTTCCAACAGCATCAGCGTCGCCGAACATGTCGTGATGATGGTGCTCTCGCTCGTCCGCAACTACCTCCCGTCGCATGAGATCGCCAGGGAGGGCGGCTGGAACATCGCCGACTGTGTCGCTCGCAGCTATGATGTCGAGGGCATGCAGTTTGGCACGCTGGCCGCGGGCCGCATCGGCCTTGCCGTGCTGCGCCGCCTGAAGCCGTTCGACGTGAAGCTGCATTACTATGATCCGCACCGTCTCTCGGCGGATCTGGAAGCGGAGCTGGGCCTTACCTATCACGACACGCCGCAGTCGCTCATCAAGGTCTGCGACATCGTGAACCTGCAGATGCCGCTCTATCCCTCGACCCAAGGCATGTTCAACGACGAGATGTTCGCGCAGATGAAGCGCGGGGCCTATCTCATCAACACCGCGCGAGGCGCGCTGTGCGATCGTGATGCTGTCGTTCGCGCCCTCGAGAGTGGTCAGCTCGCGGGCTATGCCGGGGACGTATGGTTCCCCCAGCCGGCACCGGCCGATCATCCGTGGCGCACAATGCCCAACAACGGCATGACACCGCATATCTCCGGATCGTCGCTCTCGGCCCAGGCCCGCTATGCCGCCGGCACGCTCGAAATCCTGCAGGATTTCTTCGAGGGGCGCCCGATCCGCCGCGAATATCTCATCGTCGATGCGGGCAACCTCGCCGGCACCGGCGCCAATTCCTACAAGCTCACCTGATTGGTCCCAAGGCGGGGCGGCGCCATATTCCGCCGCCCCGCTTGCCCTTGCCGACCCGCTCATCCGGCGGGTTGGCACGGGATTCCCAGCCCAGCGATGATGAGGAATGTGCGGTGCTCGAAGTCGCCCCCCAATTCGATCCTCCCTACTTCACTAGCGATACGTTCGACCGGGCGGCGGCCCTGCGCACCGACCAGGCGCGTATTGAGACGCTTTTGACCGCCCCGGAAGCTCGTTTCATTGCACTTTGGCGCCGCAAATATCTGACATACGTGGAAAGCGGCCCCGATCGTGTTGTGCGGATCGCGCGCCTCGACCTTCGCGACCTCGGCATGGGCATCGCGTCGCTCCTCGATCATTATACGGTCTTACTCGGCTTCGACGGTGGTCACCCGTTGTTCGGGATCGACCTCAGTCCGTTGGACGGGCTTCCACCCTCGCTGCTCTCCGGGAACCGGACGCTGGTCGAATTCCGTCCCTATGAATTCCTGCTGTCTGCGGATGACGCTGCCTTCACCGCCCAGTTTCATGCGATGGCGAATTGGCGCGCGGCTAATCGCTTCTGCGGCCGGTGCGGTGCTCCGAGCGAGCCGGATGAAGCTGGCTATCGTCTGCTGTGCATCAACGGCCACATGCAGTTTCCGCGCACCGATCCCGTCACCGTGATCCTGATCTGTCACGGCGAGCATGCCCTTCTCGCACGGGGAACGACATTTCCCAACAAGCGGCTGTTCTCGGCATTGTCGGGATTTGTCGAGGCAGGAGAAACCGCCGAACAGACGGCCAAACGCGAAGCTTTCGAGGAAGTCGGCGTGCGGGCCCGCGCGCTTCGCTATCATTCGAGTCAGCCCTGGCCGTTTCCCGGGCTCATCATGATGGGCTTCTTTCTCGAAACGACGACGACCGACCTCACACTCGATGTGGAGGAGATCGCCGAAGCGCGCTGGTTCACGCGCGACGAAATCGCCCGGCATGAGGCGCTCGGCTTCGATCCTCCCAGCCCCAACATGCTGGCCGGCCGCTTGCTCCAGCATTGGGTTGGCCACGGCACAGGCCTCTAAATCGGGCCGGATGAGCAGACAGAGTGCCCCAACTTTGCTTCATGGGGTGGTGCCGCGTCCACTCCGCGGGCTACTTCATCTCCCCTTTGATGACTTTTTCGCCGATTTCGAGCGACTTAGCTGCGGCAAGGACCGGGTATTAAGCCATCGTTGGATTCAGGCATAATGTTCGATTGGCGCGCGACCGTAGAAATATTGCTCAAGCTGGATCTCCAGCTCGGCCAGAAGGCTGATTGGAAGGTCAGCCGTTCTCGGTGTGCTTTCCATGATTTCCCCGTTGAAGCCGACGTTCGGGAAAACCAAGGTTCGCCGCAAAGCGCTCACCGGGCTGTCGTTGGCGGTCGTGCAGCCAACCATGAACCATTCGGCGTCAATGCCTCGCTCGGCGAGAAGCTCGATGATTTTTCCCTCGACCTGAACAAGAAGGAGAAGCAGTGACTTATATTTGAGATCGTAATAGTCAAAAACGGGTCTCAATAGATCAATCTGGAGGCAATCGAGAAGTTTTCCATGAATACCCTCGAACGTCGTGAATGAGTGTTCGCCAGGAATAAAATATTCCCCATCGCCAGGTAATGCGCGAAAATTGAAGTAGAGAAATCCATTATCAATATCGACCGATGCCCGATCGTCGCACTCCTTAGCTGACAAAAAATGCCAACTCAGTGAAACTAATCGCTTGGAATAGTCTATTCTCGGCAACTCCTCTCCGTTATCCTTCACACCATCTCTCCTTGAGAAACGCCTTTTTAATATTCGTAGATGTCACAATTCGGCTTGGAAAGGCACTAAGTGCGAGAAGGGTGCGCGGCTGAGCTGGGCAGGGCGATGCGGGGCCTTCGAGATGGCACCCAAGGATTGATCTTTTTGATCTGGTTGAGAGACCAGCATCGCTATCGCTTTGTGCATTGCGCGGGGCGGCTATCATTGGTTGCCGTCGGGGAAGCGAAACTTCGGATGGCTATCGCGCGGGCTCGAGCAAGATGTGCGAGCGGCTTGGGCTTCGCCTGAAGCCCAAGCCGCCGGGTAATGGTCAAAGCTTTCCGTAGATCGGGAACCGCTCACAGAGAGTACGGACGCGCTCGCGGACGCTGCCTTCCACTTCCGTATCGCCTCGCTCGCCCTTATCGCGAAGGCCATCGAGGACATCCGCGACCATATTCCCAATCTCGCGGAACTCGGTTACGCCAAAGCCGCGAGCGGTGCCCGCTGGTGAGCCGACGCGAATGCCGCTGGTCTTGACCGGAGGCAGCGGGTCGAACGGGATGCCATTCTTGTTGCAGGTGATAGCCGAGCGTTCGAGAGCTTCGTCGGCATCCTTGCCGGTGATTCCGAGCGGCGTCAGGTCGACGAGCGCGAGGTGGGTATCCGTGCCGCCGGAGACGAGATTGGCGCCGCGTTCCTTCAGTGTGGCGGCCAGCACCTGCGAATTTTCGAGCACCGCGGCGGCATAAGTCTTGAATTCGGGCTGGAGTGCTTCGCCGAAAGCGACCGCCTTCGCGGCGATGACGTGCATCAGCGGGCCGCCTTGCAGCCCAGGGAACACCGCGGAGTTGATCTTTTTGGCGATCGCCTCATCGTCGGTAAAGATCGCGCCGCCACGAGGGCCGCGCAGCGTCTTGTGGGTAGTCGTGGTGACGACATGAGCATGGCCGAAAGGCGTCGGATGCACGCCGCCTGCAACGAGGCCGGCGAAGTGGGCCATATCGACCATGAAGAAGGCGCCGACTTCGTCCGCGATGGCCCGAAGCCTCGCGAAGTCAATGATGCGCGGATAGGCCGAGCCGCCAGCGATGATGACCCTGGGCTTGTGCTCCTTGGCAAGCCGTTCGACCTGATCGAAGTCGATCAGATGCGATTCCCGATCCACGCCATAGGAGACGGCATTGAACCACTTGCCGCTCTGGGCCGCCTTGGCGCCATGCGTCAGGTGGCCGCCGGCATCGAGGCTGAGGCCCATGATCGTATCGCCGGGCTGGGCAAGCGCGAGGAGCACGGCGCCGTTCGCCTGGGCGCCCGAATGTGGCTGGACGTTGGCGAACGCACACCCGAATATCTGCTTGGCGCGGTCGATCGCGAGCTGCTCGACTTCGTCCGATGGGTGGCAGCCCTGATAATAGCGCTTGCCCGGATAACCCTCCGCATATTTGTTGGTGAAGACGCTGCCCTGCGCCTCCAGCACGGCGTTGGAAACGATGTTCTCCGAGGCGATCAACTCGATCTGGTGGCGTTCGCGTTCAAGTTCCTGGCGTACACCCGCAAATACGGCCGGGTCTGCATCAGCGAGCGAACGGGTAAAATAGCGCTGGTCGGGGATATAGGTGGATCTGATACTCATGGATTTCCTCGGAAGAGCAGGCGCGGAAGCGCAACCGGGTGGTGCCGATATTGGCGGGGACGTCGACGATTGCCTGGCATCAGACGATCGCTTTCGTGGCGAGGGAGGGTTGGGCCATCAATCCGACCAGCAGGGCGAGGCCATCTTTCAGGGTGTCGTGATTGGGTGCCGACCCGAGCGAGACGCGCACGGCCTCGACGCGTTCCAGCGTGACCGAGAAGGTCGCGCCTGGCACAACAGCGACGCCACTGCGCTCGGCATGGTCGGCGAACTCAAGCGCATGCCAGTGGGGCGGCATGCGCAGCCAGAGATGATGCCCGTGCGGGTCGGCCGCGTAAGAATCGGGGTCGAGAATTGTTGCCGCCAGGCGTTGTCGTTCGACGTTTTCCGCCCGGATCGCCGCAACGATCTCGGCCAGCGTGCCGTCCCGTATCCACCGGGAGGCAAGCGCTGACAGCAAAGGGGAAGCCATCAGCGTGGTGGTCCTGAGCGTCTTGGCGAGCCGGCTGGCGTGATCTTCGCTTGGTGCAACGACATAGGCAACGCGCAGCGATGGCGTCGCACATTTGGAGAGGGTGCTCACATGCCAGGTGATGTCGCCGGCGAGCTTGGCGAACGCGGGTAATATCTCGTCTCTGAGGGGCGTGTAGGGATCGTCTTCGATGATCCCTACATCGTGTCGGCGCGCGATATTCGCGAGCTTTTCGCGACGCTCAACGGACAGAGTAGCCGTGGTCGGGCTGTCGATGGTGGGTACCACATAAAGAGCCGATGGCCTTTGACTGCGGCAGACCTCCTCGAACGCCTCGGGAATGATTCCGCCTTCATCCATAGAGACGGGCGCGGCGATCAGGCCATTCTGAGCGATCACCGACTTCAGGCCGGGATAGGTGAGCGTGCCGGTCGCGATGATGCTACCCGTGTGCAACAGTGTCTCGCAGATGGCGAAGAGGGCGCTTTGAGCTCCGCCTGCGACCAGGAGCCGTTCTATGGAGACGCTTCCGAGGCGCGGGGCGAGCCAGGCCGCCGCCGCGAGCCGATGGCGCACATTGCCGTTGCTTTCCTGATATTGGAGATAGTCGAGGCCGCGCGGGCTGGCGAGGACGCTGCCAAAGCCGCTCTTGATGGCCTTCTGCATGTCGATGGTCGAAGGCGGGGGCGGCACGTTCATGCTGAGGTCGACCAGCGCTAGGCCTGCGCGGCGCGCCGGCTGCCAATCCTTGGCGTCGTCTGCGCGGACATAGGTGCCACGCCCCGCCCATGCGTCCACCAATCCGCGGCGCCGCGCCTCATTGAAGGCGCGGGTGACGGTGGTGAGATCGACGCGCAATGTGCTGGCGATGCTTCTTTGCGGCGGAAGCCGGTCGCCTGTCCGGATCCGACCGGACCGGATGTCCGCCTCCAAGGCTTCGACAATGCCTAGATATTTCATCCGGGCGTTATCCGCGATCCTGGGATGCCAGATGGTCATCTCAACCGCTCCGGGCACGGACCGCCGCGCAGGCCAAAGGTGATCGGCGCCATTGATGAAGATGGAACTGCAAGACGCTGTCTACTCAGCGCGCTTTGCGGATGGCGAGGATCGCCTCCGCGAAATCGTCGATCCTGGAGGTAGGCAGACCGGCGACGTTGATCCGGCCGTCCTCGACAATGTAGATTCCGAACGCCGACCGTGCGTGTTCGATCTGCGCCGGCGACAGCGTCAGCAGTGAGAACATCCCGAAACCATGCGCCAGATAGCCGAATTCATCGGTCCCGGATGCCTGGCGAAAGGCTTTGGCGAGGTGGAGGCGCTTGCCGTTCATATCCTCGCGGATTGCTTCCAGCTCGCTGTGCCAGTCGGTCAGCAGCGCATCGTCCTCCAAAATGGTGCGGACGATCGCGGCCCCATGATCGGGTGGCATCGAATAGAGGGTGCGCGCATGGACTGTCATGCGCGCGGTCGCGATCTCCGCTTCGCGTGGGTTGCGGGCCAGCACCATCGCGCAGCCGACGCGCTCGGAATAGAGTCCGAAATTCTTCGAGCACGACGATGCGGCGAGCAGTTCGGGAAGCTGTTCGGCCAGGATGCGCAGCCCGAGCGCGTCCTCGTCGAGCCCGCGCCCGAAGCCCTGATAGGCGATATCGACGAAGGGGATCAGGTCGCGTTCGAGCAGCAGGCCGGCGAGGGTGCGCCATTGGGCCTCATCGAGATCCGCGCCGCTCGGATTGTGGCAGCAGCCGTGCAGCAGCACGATATCGCCGGGCGCCGCGCTGCGCAGGCGCTCGCACAGCGCATCGAACCGAAGTTCTGATCGCTCCCGGTCATAATAAGGGTAATAGGCCGTCTTCAGCCCGACCGCGGCAAAGATAGCCTCATGATTGAGCCAGGTCGGATCGGGCAGCCAGACGGTCGCCTCGGGTCGAACTGCCGCGAGGAACTGCGCCAGGACGCGCAAGGCGCCGGTTCCACCCGGGGCCTGCAGGGAAGCGACCCGTCCTGAGTCGGTCGCGGTACCGAACACCAGGTCGATCATCGCCGCGGCAAACTGGCGGTCGCCGCGCGCGCCGACATAGCGCTTGGTCGTGCGGGTATCGAGCAGTCGATGCTCCGCCGCCTTCACGCTACGCATGATGGGCGTCGCGCCAGCTTCATCCTTGTAGATGCCGATGCCGAGGTCGATCCTGCCCGGGCGGGGGTCGGCGGCGAACAGACCGCCGAGCGCCAGGATAGGATCGGCCGGGGGCGGCTGCAACGCCGCCAATAGAGCTTGGGACATGGGGAGCCTTCTTATGCGGCGATGTCGGCAGGATTGGAGAGCGCGATGGCTGCCAGACGCAGGCGCTCCACCAACTCGTCCGCTTCCGGGATCGAGAGGGTGAGCGGGGGCAGGAGTCGCAGGACATCGTTGCCGGCGGCGACGCCGAGGACGCCTTTGACACGCAGCGTCTGCAGGACGTCGCGGACCGGGCGGCGACATTTGAGGCCGAGCAGCAGCCCTTCGCCGCGCGCGTCCTCGAACAACTCGGGGTGTTCGGCGACAAACGCCTCGAGCCGCGCGCGAAGATGCTCGCCGGTGCCGCGAACGGAATCGAGGAAACCCGGCTCAAGCATGATATCGAGCACTTCGCTCGCGACTACCATGGCGAGGGGATTTCCGCCGAATGTGCTGCCGTGCGTGCCCGGCGTCATGCCGGCGGCCGCCGCTTCCGTCGCCAGGCAGGCGGCAACAGGGAAACCGTTGCCGAGTCCCTTGGCGCTGGCGAGGATGTCGGGAGCGATGTCTGATGCCTGATAGGCGAACAGATGCCCCGCGCGGCCGACTCCCGTCTGGACCTCGTCGAGGACCAGCAGGAGGCCATGCCGGTCGCATAGCGCGCGAATATGGGCGAGCGCGCCCTCCGGCAGCGATCGCACGCCGCTCTCGCCCTGGACCGGCTCGATGAGGACGCCAGCCGTCTCGGGGCCGATGGCGGCTTCAAGGGCATCGAGGTCGCCGAACGACACCTGGTCGAAGCCCTCGACAGGCGCGCCGAAGCCTTCCAGATATTTCGGCTGGCCTCCTGCCGCGACCGTCGCGAGCGTTCGGCCATGAAAGGCGCCCTCGAAGGTGATCAGGCGCCAGCGTTCGGGCCGGCCGTTGACGTGATGGTAGCGACGCGCCGTCTTGATCGCGGTTTCGACGGCTTCCGCTCCCGAATTGCTGAAGAAGACGCGATCGGCGAAGGTGGCGGTACACAGCTTTTCGGCGAGTTGCTCTTGCTCGGGGATGCGGACCGCATTCGAGACATGCCAGAGCCGTTCGGCCTGCCGCTTCAGCACATCGACCAACCGCGGGTGCGAATGGCCGAGACCGGTCACAGCGATGCCGGTCGCGCAGTCTAGATAGCGCTTCCCGTCGGTGCCGAAGAGCCACGCGCCTTCGCCGCGTTCGAACGCGACGTCCGCACGCGCGAAGCAAGGATATAGCGGGTCCGTCATTCCGTTTCCTTTCCGCCAGCGATCTGCCGGTACGCGAAGGTTAGCCATTCCAGCGCGGCGGCGAGGTCGGTTGTCTCCACGGTCGCGCCCGCCCAGAAGCGGAAGCCCGGAGGCGCGGTGCGATAGGCGCCGATGTCGAATGCGATTCCTTCCTGGTCGAGGAACGTCACGATCGAGGCGGCGGTGCGCGCCTGCAGCTCCGTATCGGAGGCAAGCGCCGGGTCGACGATCTTGAGGCAGATCGAGCTGGGCGAGCGGATCTCCGGTCGTTCGGCGAGGAAACCACACCAGGGATTGCGGGCCACCCATTCGGCGATGCAGGCGGCATTGGCTTCGCAGCGTCGGATCAGCTCCGGTAGGCCTCCGATCGACTGCGCCCAGCGCAGGCCATCGATCGCATCCTCGACCGCGAGCAGCGAGGGCGTGTTGATCGTGCTGCCCTGGAAGAAGGACTCGTTGACCTTGCCGCCCTGCTTCATGCGGAACAGCTTGGGCATGGGCCATGCCGGATCGTAGCTTTCGAGGCGCTCGATCGCGCGCGGCCCCATCACGATGATGCCGTGCGCGCCCTCGCCGCCGAGAATCTTCTGCCAGGACCAGGTCGTCACATCGAGCTTGTCCCACGGCAAATCCATCGCGAACGCCGCCGAGGTCGCGTCGCAGATGGTGAGCCCTGCACGATCGTCGGGGATCCAGTCGCCGTTGGGCACGCGCACGCCGGAGGTCGTGCCGTTCCAGGTGAAGACGATGTCCCGCTGCGGATCCCATTGGCCGAGATCGGGCAACTCACCGTAAGGCGCCACGAAGGACCGGCAATCGGAGAGCTTGAGCTGCTTGATGGCATCTGTCACCCAGTCCTGGCCGAAGCTCTCCCAGGCTGCGACGTCGACGCCGCGCGGTCCGAGCAGGCTCCACATCGCCATTTCGACGGCTCCGGTGTCCGAGCCCGGCGTGATTGCGATCCGGTGGGTGTCGGGAATGCCGAGCACGGCGCGGGTGAGGTCGATCGCCTCGCGTAGCTTCGCGAGGCCCGGCTTCGAGCGGTGCGATCGTCCGGTGAGCGCATCATCGAGCGCGTTCAGTGTCCAGCCGGGACGCTTCGCACAGGGGCCGGACGAGAAATGGGGTTTTGCGGGGCGGGTCGCCGGGGCGGTCGCAGTCATGATGAACATCTCCTCGCGGGATCAGGGTGCGGTGAAGCCGAGGGCTGCCTCGGAAGCGGCGTTCAACCTGCGTCCGAGGGTTTCGGCATAGTTGGCAAGATCAAGGATTGGCCGTGTCGCCACGCCGCACTCCGCGGCGGCGCGGGCGACGGCGGGTGCGATGCGAACGATCAGTCTTGGATCGAACGGGGATGGGATGAGCGGCGCTTCCCCGAGGCTTGCGGGATCGTCGAGCGTCTCGCGAGTAAGCGCGGCCAGGGCGTGGACGGCTGCGAGTTCCATCTCCTCGGTAATCGCGGTGGCGCCGCAATCGAGCGCACCACGGAAGATATGGGGGAAGCAGAGGACGTTGTTGACCTGGTTGGGAAAGTCGGAACGGCCCGTGCAGATCATCGCGTCGGTCCGGACGCCCTTCACGACGTCGGGCATGATTTCCGGAACCGGATTGGCGAGGGCCATGATCAGGGGATCGCGCGCCATACGCGCCACCATGTCGGGCTTGAGGACGCCGCCGGCAGAAAGGCCGAGAAAAATGTCCGCGCCGTCGATGGCTTCGCTGAGCGTCCGCAGGTCCGTTTCACGCGCATGGGCGCGCTTCCAGGGATCCATCAGCGCAGGGCGGCCAGCATAGACGACACCCATCAGGTCGGTGACGATGATGTTTTCCCGGCGGGCGCCGAGCGCGATCAGCAGGTCCAGGCAGGCGAGCGCCGCCGCACCGGCACCGGAGGTCACGATTCTGGCCGTTTCGATGATCTTGCCGGCGCGGCCGAGCGCATTCAGCACCGCCGCGGCGACGATGATGGCGGTGCCGTGCTGGTCGTCATGGAAGACCGGAATCGTCATGCGCTCGCGCAGGCGTCGTTCCACCTCGAAGCATTCCGGCGCCTTGATGTCTTCCAGGTTGATCCCGCCAAACGTCGGCTCGAGTGCCGCGATGACAGCGACGATCTCGTCCACGGTGCGCGCCGATATTTCCAGGTCGAAGACGTCGATGTCCGCGAACTTCTTGAAGAGGACGGCCTTGCCTTCCATCACCGGCTTGGAGGCGAGGGGGCCGATGCTTCCAAGACCCAGCACTGCCGTTCCATTGGAGATCACGGCCACGAGATTGTTGCGCCCCGTCAGGTGAACTGCCTGCGCTTCGTCTGCGTGGATCGCGAGGCATGCCGCAGCGACACCCGGCGAATAGGCGAAGGAAAGATCGTCGAGGCCATCAAGCGGCTTGGTCGGCTGGATCTGGAGCTTACCCGGGCGGGGAAAGCGGTGATAGTCGAGCGCCCCGGCGAGTAGGGTTTCTGAGAGCGCATCGTCACGATCGAAGGCAGCAAGAGTATTGTTCGTCGTCTGGGGCATGGAATCCACCTCCTGGGGGCGATGCAGCCAAAGGCCGCATCGCCGGTTCTGTTCGTTTCAAGGTGCGTCCAGTTGCCCCCAGTGGACGTGGTTCGAGATGTGTCAGTCCTTTGCTCTGGCGCGCTCGATGCTCATGTGTGTCGGCATCATGTTGGTGTTGGCGTTGTGCATGACCCACAGCGAACCGGCGACGATGATCGCGATCAACATGCCCGTGAGCACGAAGATCACCGTATTGTTGCGCTGCTCTGGCGCGGTGCCGAGGTGCAGGAAGAGGATGAGCTGCACGAGCAACTGAGCCACGGCCAGCCCGACGATCGTCGGGAAGATGCGATCGTGCGGGATCATCCCGCTCATCACCGCTCCGAAGGACAGGCCGGTGAGGACCAGACAGATACCGAAGCCGGCGAGGTAGGAAGTGAAGGTTCCGTGAGCCGCCTCACGGTGCGCGATGCGCGTGGGAGAGTGGGCCATCAGAGAACTCCGTGCAGGTAGACGAAGGTGAAGACGCAGATCCAGATCAGGTCTAGGAAGTGCCAGAACAGGCTGAGGCAGGCGAGGCGGCGGCGGACCACCGCGTCGAGCCCGAAGCGCCGGGTCTGATCGATCATCACCGCGAGCCAGATCAGGCCGGAGGTGACGTGCAGCCCATGGGTTCCGACCAACGTGAAATAGGCCGACAGGAACGCGCTGCGCCCTGGTCCCGCGCCCTCGGCGACGAGGTGCGCGAACTCGTTGATCTCCATGCCGATGAACGCGGCGCCGAACAGGAAGGTGATCGCCAGCCAGCGGATCACCTTGCGGGTCCGCGCGGCGTTCATGTTCAGATTGGCCATGCCGAAGGTGAAGCTGCTGATCAGCAGCAACACCGTCTCGGCGCCGACATAGGGCAGGTCGAACAACTCGCGACCGGTCGGGCCGCCAGCATAGCTTTCTGCCAGCACGCCGAAGGTGGCGAACAGACTGCAGAAGATGAGGCAGTCGCTCATCAGGTAGATCCAGAAACCGAGCACGGTCGTGGATCCGCTGTCGTGCCCATGGTCGTGGTCGCGCGGGTGGTGCCCACCGGACACTGCGGGAGAGTGCATGTTCATGGTTATGCGGCCTCCTTCATCGAGGCGTGCCAGGCGCCTTCGATGCGGGCGACCTCGTCCGCGGGGACCCAATAGTCTGTGTCGCGGTCATAGGTGCGCAGGATGAAAGTGATGATGGTCGCGACGAGGCTTGCTCCGGCGATCAGCCACATGTGCCAAACAAGCGCGAAGCACAGGATGAAACTCCAGACCGAGATAAGGAAGCCGGCTCCCGTGTTTTTCGGCATGTGGATGTCCTCGTAGCGGCGCACTTCGACACGGCCTTTTTCCTTGTTCTCCCAATGCTGCTCGAGCGAGGTGATCTCGGGTACATGAGCGAAGTTGTAGAAGGGCACGGGCGAGGGGCGCGACCATTCGAGGCTGCGCGCGTCCCAGGGATCGCCGGTCACGTCGCGGTTCTGTTCGCGGTCGCGGATGCTGACATAGAGCTGGATCAGGATCGCGAGGATGCCGAGGCCGACGATGATGGCGCCGACGAGCGCGACCTGCAGCCAAGGCTGCCACTCCGGCATGTCGTAATGGTTCATGCGGCGCGTCATGCCCATGAAGCCGAGGACATAGAGCGGCGTGAAGGCGAGCCAGTAGCCGATCAGCCAGCACCAGAAGCTGACCTTCCCCCAGAATTCGTTCAGCGTGAAGCCGAACACCTTGGGGAACCAGAAGCTCATGCCGGCAAGGCAGCCATAGACCACGCCGCCGATGATGACGTTATGGAAGTGCGCGACCAGGAACAGCGAGTTGTGCAGCACGAAGTCCGCGCCGGGCACGGCGAGCAGCACGCCGGTCATCCCGCCGACCGCGAAAGTGACCATGAAGCCAATCGTCCACAGCGTCGCCGAGTGGAAGCGGATGCGGCCGCGATACATGGTGAACAGCCAGTTGAAGAGCTTCACGCCGGTCGGGATCGAGATGATCGTCGTCATGATGCCGAAAAAGGCATTGACGTTGGCGCCTGAGCCCATGGTGAAGAAGTGGTGCAGCCAGACCATGAAGCTGAGCACGCCGATTGACGAGGTGGCGTAGACCATCGACTTGTAGCCGAACAACGGCTTGCCAGAGAAAGTGGCGATGACTTCGGAATAGACGCCGAAGCAGGGCAGGATCAGGACATAGACTTCCGGGTGGCCCCAGATCCAAATCAGGTTGATGTACATCATCGCATTCCCACCAAGCTCGTTGGTGAAGAAATGCATGCCGAGGTAACGGTCGGCTGCGAGCATCGCGAGCGTGGCGGTGAGCACCGGGAAGATCGCGACGATCAGGATGTTGGTGATGAGCGCGGTCCAGCAGAAGACTGGCATCTTCATCAGGTTCATGCCCGGCGCGCGCATCTTGAAGATGGTCGCGACGAAGTTGACGCCGGCCAATGTCGTTCCAAGGCCCGATATCTGGAGCGACCATATGAAATAGTCGACGCCTGTGGTTGGACTATATCCCAGCTCCGATAGCGGTGGATAAGCAACCCAGCCGGTGGCGGCGAAATCACCCACCCACATCGAGATCATGACGAGTATCGCGCCCATCGCCGACAGCCAGAAGCCCAGCGAGTTGACGAACGGGAACGCGACGTCGCGGGCGCCGAGTTGCAGCGGCACGACGACGTTCATGAGGCCGAGGATGAAGGGCGTCGCCACGAAGAAGATCATGATCACGCCGTGGGCGGTGAAGATCTGGTCGTAATGGTGCGGCGGCAGATAGCCTTCGGCGCCGCCTGCGGCCATCGCCTGCTGGGTGCGCATCATGATCGCGTCGGCGAAGCCGCGCAGCAGCATGACGAGGCCGAGGATGAAATACATCACGCCGATCTTCTTGTGATCGACCGAGGTGATCCATTCCTTCCAGAGATAGCCCCAGAGGCGATAACGGGTGAGAAGGGCGAGGACCACGAGGCCCCCCAGTGCGACGACGACGCCCGTCCCCATGATGATAGGCTCATGGAGCGGGATCGCGTCCAGGCTCAGCTTTCCGAGCATGGCAATTACTCCGCAGACTTGGCGCGCTGCGGGCCGCACATCGGCCCCTCGACCATGGCCATCTTGGCCATGTCGTGGGTCGGATGCGTCATCGCAGGCATATATTGGTTCACGATGTCGTCGAACAGCTTCGGATCGACGCGGGCGTAGGTGGTGGGCGCATTCTTGATGCTGGGCTTGGCAAGCTCGGTGTAGCTCGCCTTGTCGAGAACCAGCTGCGAATGCTGCACCTTGCGAACCCAGGCGTCGAAGGTCGCGCGGTCGGTAGCGACGGCCTTGAAGTGCATGTCCGAGAAGCCGGAACCGCTATAGGCGGAGGAGCGACCGGGATAGATGCCGGGCTGGTCCGCGATCAGGTGAAGTTGCGTTTGCATCCCGCCCATCGCGTAGACCTGACTGCCCAGGTGCGGGATGAAGAAGCTGTTCATAATCGAATCAGCGGTGAGCTTGAAGTTGATCGGCGTGCCGGCAGGGATCGGCAGCTCGTTCACCGTGGCGATCCCATAGTCGGGGTAGATGAAGAGCCACTTCCAGTTGAGCGCGACGACCTCGACCCGGACCGGAGGAACTTTGGATTCCAGTGGCTGATAGGGATCGAGCTTGTGCGTCGTCTGCCAGATCATCACTGCGAGGAACAGGACGATGAGGCAGGGGATCGTCCAGATGACGAACTCGATCCCGTTGGAGTGCGCCCATTTCGGCGCATAGGTCGCGTTGGTGTTGGAGGCGCGATAGCGCCAGGCGAACACCAGGGTCAGGATGATGACCGGAATCACTACCGCGAGCATGATGCCGAGGGCGATCAGGATCAGGCTGCGCTCTTGGAGCCCGATATCGCCCTTGGGAAACAGCAGCGCATAGTCGTCGCACCCGGCAAGCAGGAAGAGCGCTGCGAGGGGCGCGAGCGTTCGCGCCGATGACAAAAGTCGGTTCATGCTCAGAGCTCCCCACTGGGAGCGCCGGCATCCGGCACAAGGCCCATCCGCCAGGCAAGATGCCCGGCGCCGGGCATGAAAATCCCAACCGTCAACGCTGCGCTCCTTTCGATCACGCCTTTTCGTTCGGGGCGCGTCGAACCGTCCCGCTACGCAGGTACGGCAGATCCGACTCGGCAAAGACGAGTGCGCTCCTTGTGTATGCCTAATAGCCATACGATATGGCTTGCATCAACCCCTACTTAGTGCAATTTTATGGGCGGCCACCATGCTGCAACGGTTAATTCTGTCAGAAGAAGGCCGAAATCAGGCAGCCATACACTGCGTAGCCCAGCTTGGGTTTGAAGCATACACGTTGTTCATAGCCATACATTGAAGGAAGCGCTCATGACCGATCTGACCCCCAAGACCGTCCTCGCGGGCGCGCTCAAGAGCATGCCGCTGGTCGCTGTGCTGCGCTGGATCACGCCGGATGAGGCAGAGCCGGTGGGCGAGGTTCTGGTCGAGGCCGGGTTCAAACTGATCGAAGTGCCGCTTAATTCGCCCGACCCCTACGAAAGCATTCGCCGCCTCACGCGCCGCTTCGGCAGCGACGCTCTGATCGGTGCCGGCACGGTCCTGAACCCGCTGGATGTGAAGAAGGTGCAGGATGCGGGCGGCGGCCTCATCGTGATGCCGCACGCCGACCTCGAGGTGGTGCGCGCGGCGCACTGGGCCGGCCTTGTCTGCTTCCCGGGCGTCGCGACGCCGACCGAGGCATTCGCCTCGCTTGCGGCGGGCGCAGATGGTCTGAAGGTTTTTCCTGCGGACACCTTCCCTCCTGCCGCGCTCAAGGCATGGCGCGCGGTCTTCGCGAAGGAGATTCCGCTTTTCCCGACCGGCGGCATCGAGCCGGAGACGATGGCCGACTATGTCGCGGCCGGCGCGAGCGGGTTCGGGACTGGCGGCAAGCTCTATGCGCCGGGACGGAGCCTCGATGAGGTGCGCGAGCGCGCGCATGCCTATGTGGCTGCCTGGCGTGCCACACAGGCCGGATAGGAGATCGACGATGGATGGAAGTGCGAGAGTCCTCCCGGTCGATGGGCGTTCCGCCCTGCCTTCGGGTAGTATTCCAGCCCTGGCGACGCCGCTCCACGCGGACGGCAGTCTGGACTGGGAGTCGTTCCGATCGTTGATCGACTGGCATATCGAGGAGGGGACGGACGCCCTTGTTGTCATGGGATCGACCGGCGAGGCCGCGACCATGACGATGGACGAGCATATGGCCGTCATCCGCGCGGCGGTCGTCCATGCCGCAGGCCGTATCCCGATCATCGGCGGGGTTGGCTCCAACGCGACTGCGGCGGCGATCGAGCTGGCGGAAGCCGCGAAGGAGGCTGGCGTCGACGCCGCGCTTTCCGTCGTGCCTTATTACAACAAGCCGACGCAAGACGGACTATACGCGCATTTCCGTGCCATTGCCGAGGCGGTCGATCTTCCGTTCATTCTCTATAACGTGCCCGGCCGCACCATCACCGACCTTGCCGACGAGACGGTGTTGAGGCTGGCCGAGATCCCCAATATCGCCGGTCTCAAAGATGCGACCGGCGATATTGGCCGCGGCATCGCGCTGCTCAGGCGTGTTCCCGAGACATTCGTGATCTACAGCGGCGATGATGAAACCGCTGCGGCTCTGATGCTGCACGGCGCGCATGGCAATATCTCGGTCACGGCCAATGTCATTCCGGCGACCATGCGCAGGCTCTGCGCAGCAGCGCGCATCGGCGATGCTGCAACCGTGCGTTGGATCAGCCGCGTGATCGCGCCGCTCAACAAGGCGCTGTTCGTCGAATCCAATCCCATTCCCGTCAAATGGGCGCTGGGCGAGCTGGGCCGCCTCTCGCCGCACCACCGCCTGCCGCTCACGCCGCTCAGCATCGCGAACCGCGCCCATGTCGGGGCGGCGCTCCGTCTTGCGATCGAGGGAATGGAGGAGGAAGCGCTGGACTATGTCGTATGACGGCTGACGAGCCCATCGGGCCGCTGGACGGCACTAGTTTTGGCGAACCGGCCTGTCGGTTTCGGATGCGGACGGTCGTCTTCGATCTCGACGGCACGCTTGCCGACACGGCGCCGGATCTCACCGATGCGGTCAACGTCATGCTGCGCGCACTCGGGCGACGGGCGCTGACGGTCGGTGACGTCCGCGCGATGCTCGGCGATGGTCTTGGGATGCTGACCCGGCGGGCGTTGGGAATGACCGGCCCGATCAGCGAGGCGATCTTCGATGAAGGGTTCGCGCTATTCGTCGCTCATTACGAGGTGCATTTTGCCGATCGCAGTCGGCCCTGGCCGGGCGTGGACAGGGCGCTCTCGATACTCGAGGCCGATGGCGTTCGCCTCGCCATCTGCACCAACAAGCTCGAATATCTGACCCATCCGTTCCTTGCGGCGATGGGGTGGGAGGGCCGGTTCGCCCCCGTGATCTGCGGCGATATGCTTCCCGTGCGCAAGCCCGACCCCGCGCCCTTGCTGGAAGCCATTCGCCAGGCGGGTGGAGGTTCGGCGGCCTTCGTCGGCGACACGAAGGTCGATCTGATGACCGCGCGCGCGGCCGGCGTGCCCTGTCTCCTGATGAACATGGAGGAGGGAGGCCAGGCTTTAGCGGACGCGGCGCCAGCACAGGTGCTCAAGGCCTTTTCGGATTTGCCCGATGCGCTGGCAGCGCTCTGAGGCCGCCGGTGCCATACCAATGGACAGACAGCCGCCATGTACACGGTAGCGAACCCACCGTTCGACCCTATCGCCTTCCACACGGGAATCTACCGCGGCGAGATCTTCAAGTTCGAACGCCTCGCCGCAGCATCCACCTTGATTGCCTTCACGCGCGAGCTGCTTGAGGCGGAGCTTCACCCGTTCGAGCCGCCGCTTATCCATCGTCATTTCGATCAGGCCGGTCAGGTAGAGATGCTCGCCCGATGCGAAAAGGCCTTCAGCGGCTCGCGCGAGGTCCGCGATCTATGGCGCGACCTGTTCGAGGCGGCGGGTTGCGCTCCGGATCGCCTCGCGCGCGACCGTCTCCACCTGCGATTCCAGCCCCATCATGACGCACCGGTCGAAGCGCCCCGCGAGCGCACCACGGCGACGATCGCGTTCCATCGCGACACATGGGGCTCGAACCTCTATGCACAGACCAACTGGTGGGCGCCGGTCTATCCGATCACCGCCGGCCGCACCTTCGCCTTCTTCCCGGAACTCTGGGATCGGCCGGTCCGCAACACGAGCGCGGATTTCGACCTGAAGGCGGTGCTGGAGCGTTCTCACGCGCTCGGCCGCAACGCGGTCGATGCCGACCAGGCGATCCCTCATCTCGCGGAGGAGATGTTGGGTTGGAAAGCCGCTCCTGTCGTCATCGAGCCTGGCACCGTGATCGCCTTTTCCAGTGCCCATGCCCATGCGGGCGTGGGCAACAGGACCGGCTTGACGCGGATCTCGCTTGAAACCCGCACGATCTGGATCGACGACCTGCTGGCGGGCAGGGGAGCGCCCAATGTCGATGGCCATGCCCGCTGGCAGTCTCCCGGACTGTTTCGGCGCGTCAGCGACGACATGCCGCTCCATCACCTTCTCGGATGCGATCCGGTCATGCGGTTCGACGGCGCTCGGCCGCCAGCGATTTCCATGAAAGACACCGACATATGATCCAGGCCGCAATGGGCTCCCCGTCCGATCATGGGCGCGAACGACTGCTGCGCCTTCTGGCCTTGGCGACGTTCATCATTTTCTTCCAGGCCTATATGGTCGCGCCGATCATCCCGACGCTGTCGGTTCGATTTCATGCGCCGGTAGCGGCGACAGGGCTGATCGTCCCCGCCTACCTGATCCCTTACGGGATCGCGACGCTCGCTTACGGCCTGCTCGCGGACCGGATCGGAATCCACAAGGTGATGTATGCGTCGCTCGCCGCGTTCGCGGTCCTGACGATCGCGACCGCATCGGCGCGGTCGATCGAGCAGCTGGCGTTGTGGCGGCTGCTCACGGGCATCGGCGCGAGCGGGGTCGTACCGCTGGCTCTGGCGCTGGTCGGTCGGCTCTATCCCTATGAGCAGCGCGGAAGGGCACTGGGGTGGATATTCGGCGCGATGGCGGGCGGCATGGCGTTCGGGGCACCGCTCGGGGCGTTGGTGGTGCCGGCGCTCGGTTGGCAGGGGCTGTTCCTGCTGGTGGGGCTTGCCGGGGTGGCGATCCTGTTCGTCCTCTGGCCGAGCCGTCCGTTGATTGCCGGCGCCGCGCAGCCGGTGATGGGGGGTCTTGGCGATGTGCTGCGTGGTTACAAGGCGCTGGTCGGCACAGCGCGCGGAAGCCGTACCTATGGCTATGTCTTCCTCAACTCGATGTTCCATTCCGGCGTTTTCACCTGGCTCGGCGTCTATCTGGAGCAGCATTACGCGATCAGTCCCACGACGGTCGGGCTTGCGCTGCTCGGTTATGGCATTCCCGGTTTCCTTTTCGGTCCCGCCATCGGGCGGGCGGCCGACCGGTGGGGGCGCGCGCGCCTGATTCCGATCGGGCTGCTCGCGGGCGGGTTAGCGGTCGCACTGTTGCTGGCGGAGCCGCCGCTGATCGCCGTGCCGTTGGTGACGATGTTGCTGTCGCTTGGCTATGATATGACGCAGCCCTTGTTCGGCGGGATCGTGACGGCGCTCGGAGGTCCTCGTGCCGGTCAGGCGATGGGTCTCAACGTCTTCACGCTCTTTATCGGTTTCGGTCTCGGGAGCCTGTTGTTCGGCGCGCTTATTCCGGCCGGCTTCAATCTTGCCTTCGGCTTGTTCCTGGCGGTCGAGCTCATCATCGGGCTGTTGGCATTCCCCGCATTTCGGTCGGAAGTTGCGCTTGGCCGATAAGGATGGCGGTTATGATGCCGCCATTAAAGCGGCACCAGTGACACTTTACCGCCGGGTAAAGTGTCATAGCCGACAAATGGGGACTCCGGGTGAATTGGGGGATTCACTTTTCGTTCCGCTTGTGCATGATTCTGGACATGCTCCAAACCCGCTTCACGACCGAAAGTGACGCACGGCCGCTCGACATGCCGGGCCTCGTCGAGTTGCTCTCGCAAAGTTCGTCGCGGCCGCGCTACGCATATATGATCCTCGACCTTATCGCGAAGATTGCCGGGCCCAATGGCAGTGCCGGACCACTCGTTGTTCACGGCGGAAGTGCCACGCCCATTCGCGAGTGGTTGTGCGATGCGCTCGCTCCCATGGGCAGCAGCTATCCTCGCCGCCTGGCTCTGGCCGCGCGCGTGCGCGAGGAGATGGAGACGGCGGGCATCCTTCCGCAGGATCCGGTAGAAGCGGAAAGGATCGTTGACGTCGAGGTACGGGAACGAGTGCGGGCTTCCGGAAAGACCAATGTGAGCCGGGCGGTGTCGGACCTCGTCCGGGCGGGTATTCTGCGCCGCCACTATCAAGGCTATCGGGTCGATCATCACAATCGCGGCGCTCAGCGCCAAGCGGTCTACACGCTCTCGCCGCTGGCGCAGAAGCTGCTGCAGGTAAACCGCCCAGCAGGAATGGCATCGCCGCGCCAGGGTTCGCTGGGCTTCTAATTTTGCCTGCACAGGCGATGCACGTTTGGTATTATCCTTGAGAAGGCGCCGCCCATTTGGTGCTCCGATTGCCTGGGCGATGTTGCAGCGCTAGGTTTAGCGCGAACTAGGCTCCCCATGTGATGGAACCGATATGGGTCAACTCACGCCAGTCGAAGCCGCCAACTGGATGGCATTATATCTCGCGACGGGGATCTGCTGCGTAATGGCGTTTGCGCTCTCAAGCGGGATGGTGCTGTGCGCGGTTTACCGCGAGCGTAGCTGGGTTGCGGTGACGTCCTTGAAGGCGGCAGTTCTGTTCGTCCCGCGAACCTGGTGGCGTTGGCAGAAACTCTATTTGACCTCTATGCCCGTGACTCTCGCGATCGTCATCCTGTTCGCTGGCTCGATGAACTGGCGCTAGAGTCCGAACCCGCGCAGGGCCATCGATGCGATGCGGCCATGCTCGAGATCAAGCGGTGACACGCAGACCAGCGGACCGAGCTGTTCCATTCTCGGGTGTGTGACGGCCTTCGAGAGGAGGTAGGCCTCGTCATCCGATCCCATCGCTTCGATCACGAGCTGTCGGATTTCGCCCGTGGATCTCGACCGGGCTTCGAGAAGGAAATCAGGTCGGCAGGGGCCGATCGGCGTCAGCATGTCGAACACGGGCTTCTCGATCGCAAGGTCGATGCCATAGCTGTCGAATGCTGCGCGGAGCTTGATCAGGTCGCGCAGCACAGCGCGTTCGAATTCGGAATCAACGGGAATGAACCGCCGGCCCGACAGGATCGGCTGCGCATAGGCCCGAAGTGGCGCGTATCCATGCGCCTCGGGATATTGCCCGGCCACGATAAGGACCAGATAGGGGCCTTTAATGATGTTGCCGCGCACCGAAGGCGATTGCACACGGTTGGCGATCACGACCGGCTCGGCACCGGCGACCTCGATTGTCGCACCGCGGAACTGCTGCGCGAAAAGGGCCAGGAATGCCTGAGGTGCATGGCCCCGCGGCCAGCGGCGGGCAATCTCGCGGAGGCTGGCATAGACCCGTTTGCTGTGGAGCGCCTGTGCATGGGTCCAGAAGGCTCGGCCGAGCTCGATCCCTGGCGCGATTTCGACCTTTGCCGCCGTGGCCGACAATATCCGGAATTCATCGCTGATCGAATGATCCATATGGTCTTCGCTCAGCGGCGGGCACCGGTTGAGGCCGGAGATTGAGAGCAAACGCCAGAGCAGTCGCGCGAGGCGAGGGACGGAGCCCTGGCGCGTCCGGTCATCGCTGCTGTCCTCTTCCGGCATCTGGGCCAGCTTCTCCGGCGCTGGGCGCAGCACCTCGAAATAGCCCATCGGCGGTTCTGCAGGTGTGCTGTGCGATCGAACCTCGCTCAATCGGTTGGTCGCCTGCTCGCGGCAGAAAGGGCAGCTTGGATGATGTTCGGGGCGGCTGGCACTGGTGAGCCGGCGAAGATAATAGGTTTCCGCCTCCGACAGGAATGCCGGTGTCAGGATCGGAGGTGGCTCGTCCGGTCCGAGGCAATCGCATGCGAGCCATTTCTCGCCGATACGGGCCTGCTGGACGAGCATGATGCCGGCCTCTTCGTCTCCGCGGCTGCCAAGACCGACATACCAGCGAACCAGAGCTTCGCGCACCGGAAGTGGGAGGGGGATGCGGCCGGATCCGAGCCCGTTGGTGTGGCGCGCAATCAACCACATGGGCAGGGCTCAGGAGAGGCCGGAACACGTCCTTCGCGGTCCGGCGGCCGGATTGACAACCTTGGATGGCATGCACTCCACTTATCCCGTCCTGGATTTGGGAGGTGCTTATGCGGGCAGGTTTGATCGCGGTCGCGGTGGTAGCGACCAGTTGGGCGGGTAACGGAGAAGCTGCCGGGCCGACCCGGCTCGCGCGCAGCGTCGAGTTGATCTCGATGGGCGGTTCTTCCGCACCGAGAGAAGCGACGAGCGTCGAGGACAGCGCCCCGCCGGTATCGGGGACGCCGGATCGAGCGATACCACCGGACTTTCGCGTTCATGATCTCAGCCGGCGCTGGGTCGAATTTCAGATGGCCGACAGCTTCAGGGCACTGCCGGAGAATGGAGGGGATTCCGGCGATGCGCCGCTCTCTGCCGCGCCGATCGACGGTACGGTTCCCGCAATGACCGCGATTCCCGTGCCTCTGTGGATGCGTGGCGGCGCCATGGTTTCCGCTGCCGCGCCGCGCTTCGTTCCGGGCTGCGCGGCTGTGCCTTATAGGCCCACCGGCTTCCTCGAGCCCGACGCAGAAGATCGGCGGGCCGGATATTATGCTCTGATGAGCAACATTGCGTGCGAGCATGGCATCCCGGTCGGTCTGTTCGATGCGATGATCATTCGGGAAAGCCGCTATCGGGCCAACGTCTTCTCGCCAAGGAACGCCTTCGGGTTGACCCAATTGATGGCGGGCACAGCGGCCGGGCTGGGAGTGAACCGCTACCAGGTGGAGGAAAATCTTTGGGGCGGAGCGAAATATCTGCGCCAGCAACTCGACCATTTCGGCCAGTACCACCTTGCGCTGGCAGCCTATAATGCGGGGCCTGGCAGGGTTCGGAACGGCCTTGTGCCGCAGATCTCCCAGACGCGCGACTATGTCGACAATGTGCTGTTCAACTGGTCGCGATTGAGCGGATTTCAGCGGCGCGCGATCGTCCTGCCGCAGGTCGCGACACCTCCTCGGGGACCGGCGCGCCCGACAGGGCGGATGGCTACCGTGTCGGCGTTCTAGGACTGGATGGCCGCCGGCCGACGATATTCTGGCGATAGCCTGACCGCGCCTAAATCTGGAATTCATCGCCGTCGGTGATCCTGGCGCGTCGCTCGCGGATTTTCACGACTTCCTCCGCCACGCGCTTCACGACGGCCTTCTGCAAGGGCACGCCCCAGTCTCGTTTTACTTCGGAGCCGTCGATGCCGTTGATCTCGTCGAGGGCCTCGATGATCTTGCGCGGCAGGCCGACGAACATTTCGCAGAGCATGGCGATGACCGTGGCATAACGGTCCTTTTCGGGCGGTTCAAAGCCTTTGAAGGTTTCGATGCAGATGTAGGCCTGCAGGATGTTGGTGCCGAGCGCGCGAAGGATCTTCTCAAGCTCCGGCTGCGTCATGATCGACCGCTTGTTCGGGTCGCTATGAAGGAGGAGGCCAAGCCGGGATTTGTTGATGCCTGTCAGGAGCGCAAGCTTACGCTGGGCGGTGTCTCGCGCCGCCATGGTTTGCAGGATCAGGGGTATATAGTCCCGCTCGAGCTCGTCTCCTTCGACGGCCTCCACGAATCACTCCCCCACCTTGGCAAGAGATGACATTTCAATCTCCCAGTGCCGAACGGATTGGGAGAGACAATCATAGGCGATTCGGCAATGCAAGCCCGGTCTGCACCAGACAGGATCATGATGCGGTCGCTAAGACATTGTAGAGAAAGCCGCTTAATTCCACCCGCCGTTTGTGAATCCATTCTGCCCGCTCGAGACCGATTCGTGAGAATCGAGCTTTTCCATGACGCGCGCGGTCTTTTGTTCGACCACATAATCGAACAAGAGCAACGATATAGCGTCAGCGACAGTTAGTTCTGAATCCAGGCGCCTGCTAAGCAAATTCTTCACTTCATCAAGGCCCTGAGCGCTGGTCTTTGAGATATTGAGGGTCAAGCGAATGCTCCCGCCTGATGGGATGGAGTGAAGATGCTCCTTTAGTGTCCCGGAATCATGGCCACTGATCTTTGGACCCCGCGAGCTTCTATGATCAATCAAACTCGAAAGGGTTTGATGCCGTAGGGTTTCGTTTGAATGCAGACGGATACTTTCGGAGGTCAGCCGAAATAGGGGCTCGGAGATGTCGAGGGTAACGTCTCGTGAGTCTGCGGCGCCCATAGTGCCCACGTCCTGCAATTGCGATCCATAACAAGCCCGATCGAAAGCCTGGTCCTGCTACTGCGGTTATGAACCGAGAAGGCATTAATATCCGACAAATTTGCGTCCGACTCAATCAGGATTGCGGTGTGTCCCCAATTGCGGGGCGGCATGCCCCGTGATCACGGTCGTTCTGCCCTTCCTGTACGGGCGCAACACCCCCTTTTTCGGGGCACCGCGCCCCGGTTGCAGCAACGAAAAAGGAGAATCACGAAAAAAGATCGCCGCTTTGACGGGAGTTGAACAGCGCCCCGTTGCGAGCGCTGGGGACGTCCGACCACCCTTTGCTTGGGCGCGGATCCGTCGCGTCTCATGTGAAGGAAACCCCACCATGCAGTCAGTCCTCAAAAAGAGTGGGCGCACGGAGCTGGCGATCATCGCCATCGTCGCGCTCGTGTTCGCCTTCTTCTGGTTCGCGGGCCCGGCCTTCGCCGGCACCGACAACACCTTCGATACCGCGCTCACCAAGTTCACCGACTTCCTCGAGGGATCGGGCGGAAAGATCATCACGGTGCTGTCCCTCGCCGGCGGCATCGTGGCCTTGGCATCGGGCCGCTTCTCCATGGGGCAGATCGCCATCCCGGTCGGGGTCGGTGTCGGCGCCGGAACCGGCATTCCGATCGTCACGTCCACGGTGACGGCGACGATCTGAGCAATCCCGCGATCGGACGAAGTAGCAGCTTCGGCCGATCCAAGGAGAGGGTGGTGCAATGGCGGACAAATACGTCATCCCAACTCATCTGGATGATCCCGAGCTGATCGGGCTGTGGACCCTGGATGAGTTCCTGGCGATGGTCATTCCCTTCGCATGGGGGATCCTGTCTCAGCATATCCTCATTGGCGTAGCGCTTTCGGGTGCGGGCTGGTGGGGTCTCAGAAAAGCTAAGGCGGGCCGGGCCATGTCGTGGCTGCTCCATCTGGCCTATTGGCATCTTCCGGCCGGCTTCACCGGCTTGAGAGCCACGCCACCCTCGTACCTTCGGTTGATGGCGGGCTGAGATGGAACTTTCCTATAGCCATTCGCACAGCCAGCGCGTGCTCCGACAGCGGAATATCCTGGCGGTCGTCGCAGCCGCACTTTCCGCGCTTTCCATATTGCTGCTCACCTTCACGGTGTCGCGCGATCGGGAAGTCGTGTTGCAACCGATCCTGCGCTCGCCCATCACGGTGAGCTCGGCGGGAGTGAGCCGCGAATATCTCGAGATGGTGACGCGCGATACGGTCGTGCTCACACTCAATCGCAGCCCGCAGAATCTCGAATACTGGATGAACTCGGTACTCGATATCGCCGCCCCCGAAGCCCAGGGCAGGATCAAGGGCGATCTGCTCAAGATCGTGAATGAGCAGCGCGGGTCGTCGATCTCCCAGTTTTTCACCATCGAGAAGATGGAACTCGACACCAAGGGTCTTCACTCGGAGGTCTCCGGCAATCTGCACACCGTGGTCGGCAACAAGGTTGTTTCGAACGAGAGCCGGACCTTTCGCTACGATTGGAAATATTCCGGCCTGTCCCTGAAGCTGATCGGCTTCGGCATGGTGACGGCTGAAAAGGGGAAGGGAGAGTGATGTCGGTCTATGTCATCGGCTGTGCCGCCACGGGCACGGCTTTCCTCTCGCGCATCCAGTGCCATGTGAGCCGCGGTCTGGGCGCGGGACTGATCGCCGCGGCTGTCTTTCTCGCGGCGGGGCCCGCCTGGGCGGACCAGACGCTCATGGCATCCGACAGCAGCCAAGTGGATTGCACGGCTTCCGCAAAGGATCTCACGCGCATCAGCCTTGTCGAGGATGAGTTCGCGTCGGTGTCGAAAATCTCGACCGGCAATCCGACGGACGATTTTTCCGTCGTCAACGAGCCCGTCCGAGGCGACATCTACCTTTCGGTCCCGGACGGGTTCACGAAGCCGGCACTGTCGTTCTTCGCCACCAGCAAGCGCGGCTACGTCTACAAATTCGTGTGTCGGATCAGCGGGGATCAGGCTGCTCAGGTTTTCGTGTCGAACCCCGCGATCGCGAATGAACGCGCCGCGGAGAATGCCCCCGCCGAAAGGCCGGGCCCGCAGGACGCTGCGATCGACCTGGTGCAGGCCATGTATTCGAACGGCGTCGTCGACGGATACGAGATGCGCCAGCGCGCTTTGCGGCCCGTCTATGTAGGCACCCTCAAGGTGCAGATGATCGCGGAATACCGGGGAGCGGAACTCAACGGCAAGGTTCTGCGGATCGAGAACAAGGGCCCCGCCGACGTCGAGCTGACCGAAGCTACGGTCGCGCCCGCGAGCGCGCTGGCCGTGTCGATCGCCGAGCGCAAGCTCGCACCGGGCAGGGTCACGACTGCCTACCTCGTTTCCCGGAACACAAGGTGAGGACATGGCCCTTTTCGATATCCTGAAGCGTAAGCGTCCCGCCCTCGATGGTGGCTCGGACGAAGATGTCTCCCCCTTGTCCGGCGACCTGGCCGGTAATGAAGCGGTCCGGCGCAAGCAGCGGCTGCTTCTGGCGGGTGCGGCGGGCACAGGGCTGATCCTGTCGTCGTTCTGGATATTCGGCGGCGAGGACAAGGGCGCCAAGTCCGGTGAGGATGGTGTGTCGGAGGTCACGGTTTCCACCAAGGATCTGGTGAACCGGAATCTCTCCCAGCAGGAGTGGATGGCGCTCTCCGAGAACCGCTTCCAGTCAACGGAAAACCAGCTGAAATCGATCGACGGCCAAAATCAAAGGCTCGAGACGTTGGCCGCGCAGGTCGAGGCGCTCAAAGGCCAGAACCAGGCGATGCAGGCCGATGGCCAGCGCGTGCTCTCCGCTTATCAGGCGGAGAACGAACAGCTCCGACGACAGATCAACGAGCGCCAGACTGCGCCGGCCCCGGCGCCCGGCCCAGCAGCTCTCTATGGCGCCAATGGACCTCAAGCCTATCAGCGGCCGGAAGGGGCCGCAGGGACGCCCGGCCGCGCGGGCATCGGCGGGGCGAGCGAAGTGAAGCTCGTCAACTTCTCGACCGCCGAGACGGGCAACGCGACGCGCGTGGCCAAGGGCAACACGACCTATACGGACAGCGTCAATTACCTGCCGCCCAATAGCTTCGCGCGCGCCAAGGTGATCGTCGGGGTCGATGCCAGCGCCGGGGTCAACAGCCAGACCGATCCGCTGCCTGTCGTGCTGCGCGTCACCGGCCCGGCCCGGTCGGTCTACCAGAATGGCCGGCTGCTCACGACGAAGATCGAGGGGTGCCTGGTCAACGGCGCGGCGCGCGGGGATCTGTCCAGCGAGAAGGTCTATGTGAAGCTGCAGAAGATGACCTGTCCGCAGCCCGGCGGCCGCTATGCGGTGTCCGAGGTAAAGGGCTTCCTCGCCTTTGGTGGCAAGACAGGCGTTCGCGGCCGGGTCGTTTCCCGCGAAGGATCGCTTGTCACCCAGGCGTTCATCGCCGGACTGGCCGGGGGTTTTGGCCGGGGGTTCTCGGCCAACGCAAACAGCGTGTTCCAGGGCACCAACATCGCCACCAACGGCCAGCGTTCCAAGCTCTCGACCGGAGACATTCTCGAAGGCGGTTTCGGGGAGGGCGTCGCCCAATCCGGCGACATGGTATCGAAATATCTGATCGAGCGGGCCGAGCAATACCAGCCGGTGATCGAAATGCCGACCGGCATCGACGTCGAAATCGTCTTCCTGGAGGGTGTCTATGTTCGCAATTGATCGTGTTCGCTCGCTTACGAGGCGCTCGCGTCTCCTCGTCGCTGCTGTCGCTGGCCTGAGCCTGGCGGGTATCGCGCTCGCGGCCGACACGGATAGTCCAGAGGACCGGGTCAGGGCGTTGCTGAAAGCGCGGCTGCCAAAGACGCCCGTGACCGCGATGGACTGCGGGAAGGTCGCGGGGCTGTGCGAGGTCACGGCCGGCGCGAACCTGTTCTATGTCGATACGAGCGCGCGCTATCTCGTCATAGGCCGGATTTATGACATGCAGACCCGGCAGGATCTGACCGCTGCCCGGTTGCTCGAGATGAACCCCGACATGCTGGTGGGGTCGGCTGCCCGGGCGAACGCCATGGCAGAGGAAGGAGATGCGGAGGGCGCGACGCGCCTGGCCGCCGCGCCGACACGGGTTGAGCGTCCGGTTGCGCCTGCGAAGCCTCGCACGCTGTCTCTCTCAAGCTTGCCGCAAGACGGTGCGATCGTGTGGGGCAATCCCGCTGGTCGAACCGTCACGGTCTTCACCGACTTCCGCTGCAGCTACTGCCGCGCTCTCACTGGGGTTCTCAAGGAGATGAACCTGCGAGTGGTCGAGCGTCCGATCTCCGTCCTGGGGAGTCGCGATGTCGCCGATCGGGTTTATTGCGCCAAGGATCGTGAAGCGGCACTTCATGCGGCCTATGCCGGGGAGCCGATCAAGGCTGGCCCGGCCTGCAACACATCGGGCCTCGATGCGAATGAAGCATTCGCGCAGCGCAACGGGCTGAACGGCACACCAGTGATCGTTCGCAGCGATGGAGCCGTGCTCGAAGGGTATCGGCCGCGCGCCTTCCTCGAGAAGTGGCTGCAGGAGGCGCAGTCGTGATGGATACGCTTCCTCAGCGCCGACGCCTCTGGCTGACTTCTTCGCTCGGCTTGTGTGGTCTGCTGGGTCTCAGCGGATGCGCGGCGCTTGGCGGCAACATCCGGGGCGACTTTTCCTGTGCAGCGCCCGACGGCATCTGTGCGCCGAGTTCGACGATCGACGACCGGGCACTTGCCATAATCTCCGCGGAGGGCGTGGAGGGCGAGGCCCTGCCGACGGCGGGCACCCCACGTTCGTCGTCCGGTCGAGGCGACCGGACCGTTGCGGCACCGACAGCCCGGATGGCCGCCGCCGATACCTCGCGCACGAGCGAGAAGGTCCTGCGGATCGTATTCCAGCCCTATATCGACGAACGGGGGCGCCTCCACGAGGCAAGTGCCGTCCATGCCGTCGTTGCGACCGGGGAATGGCAGCAGGCGCTCCAGCAGCCGGTTGTGGCAGGCGCGCCGCCCGTTTTGGGGCTGCGTGGGTCGCCCGAGACTCTTGCCGATGCGGTTGATCGATCCGATCCGCCGGGCGCGGCCTTCGTATCCAGCGATCCGGATGCGCCCGATCCGGCGGCTGTGGCGGCAGCCCGCGCGCGGAAGCGGGACCCTATCGAGGCGATCAGGGCGGACGTCGCTGCACGCCTCACCCCCAAGGCAGGCAGTGCGCCTGCCGCTGCGACGGCGGATGGAGCAGCCCATCCTTCGTCCGCGGCCGTCTCGCCGGCGCCTCCATCCCCCGTGGGTGCGCCGGCGAGCGATGGTTCCGGCGTGCTCCCCGGGGCCGAGAAGCCGCAGGCTGGTGCCTCGGCAGCGGGCGTTCAGGCTGTCGAGCGCGTGAAGGCTGATCCCGTCTATCGGGGGATTGCTGGTTCGGTTGCGCGAGGCGCGCGCGATGCGGCTGCACAGAATGGCGCCGCGCCGGTTGCGCCCGCTCCAACGGTTCGTGCGCCGAATTTCCCGGCGACCGTGCAGGAGGACAATTAAGATGGCGGGCAAAGCCGGTTTGATCGAGAGCCTCCTGTCCGGTATTCTTGGCGACAGTGCTCGCCCTGATGCCGGCCGGCCTGAGCTCGGCGTGCCCATGCTGGCGGACTGGCTGCCGTATCGCAGCTTCGATGCCAAGACGGGTATCTTCTACAACAGCGCGTCTCGAGGTTTCGTCATCGAGGCGGCCCCACTCATCGGCGCAGACGAGCGGACCGGCGAGATCCTCACCCAGTTTCTCTCCGAGGCGATTCCCGCGCCCGGTTGTCTTCAGTTTCATCAATGGATGAGCCCTCGGGTTTCCGAGCGCCTCTCCCGCTGGTACCTTCCGCGCTATTCCGCCCGGGGCGTCTATGAGCGGATGGCCAAGCATCGGATCGATTTCCTGACCGATGGCGTGTGGCGTTCTCTGTCGGCCGATGCGCCCTTCTCCTTGCGCAATCACCGTGTCGCGATCTCCTATTCGACGCCGGAATCCTCAAGCGTCTCGGTCGAGGAGATCGTCGCGGTGATGGACGGGCTCATTTCGGCGCTTGCCTCGATCAACGTGTCCGCGCGCAAGATGGACCCGACCGACCTGATCGGGTGGGTGGACGACATCACATCACCAACGACGGCCGCGGGCGAGGACGTGGTCAACTACAACCCGCTCGATCCCATCGCGGACCAGGCGGTTCGCCGCGATGTCGAGCTGCACATTGAGCCGGATCGGATGCTGCTGAGGACCGAGCGCTTCCGGCCGACCGGCGCTACGATCGATGACGCGCCGGAGATCGGTGAGATCCTGCCGGATGTCTTCGATGTTCGCTCCTTCTCGGTCCGCAACTTGCCGACGCGATGGGCCCCTTGGGATGTCGCGCGCCTCATCGGTGACATGTTTACCGACAAGCTGCGCATGCCTTGCCCAGTCGCGACCAATCTGTGCGTCGAATTTCCCGATCCGCTGGCGGCGACCAACAAGGCCAGCTTCAAGTTCATGCGGACCACCAGCCTCGCGGATTCCAAGTCCGCCCGCTTCCTTCCGCAACTGCGAGAACAGTCGCAGGAGTGGCGCTATGTGAACGATGAGTTGCGCCAGGGGCGCAAGCTGGTGCGCGTATTCTTCTCGGTCACGTCCTTTTCGCCCAAGGGGAAGGGAGACGCGAACGAGCGCGTGCTGAAATCAGTGTATCGGGCGGCGGGCTGGGACCTGCTCGACGATCGCTACCTGCAGGTGATGGGCCTGCTGTGCGCCATGCCGATGACGATGGCGAACGGGCTTGCGCGTGATCTCGAGCGCATGAAGCGGATGCGGACGCTGTTGACGACGACCGCCGCGAATCTCGCGCCCATCCAGGGCGAATATCTGGGCGGCCAGGTGCCGCACCTCATGCTGATCGGCCGCCGCGGGCAGCCCTTCTTCTGGAGTCCGTTCGAGAATGCGGCGGGCAACCATAATGTTGCGGTCTTCGGCAAATCGGGTTCAGGCAAGTCGGTGACGCTCCAGGAACTCTGCGCGTCCCTGTGCGGCGCCGGCGCGCGGGTCGTCGTGATCGATGACGGCCGCTCCTTTGAACATTCGGCCAAGCTGCAGGGCGGCGCTTTCGTCGAGTTCACCATGGCGTCGGGCTTCTGCCTCAATCCGTTCAGCATGATCGACGAGGAGCTCGCCCAGGCCGACGAGGACTATCTTCTCGACTGCATGGCGATGCTCAAGGCCATCGTGAACCAGATGTCGCGGCATATCGACCGGCTCAACGATACCGAGCGCGGCCTCATCGACGGCGCGGTCAATAGCGTCTGGGAGGCAAAGGGACGGAAGGGGTCGATCGACGACGTGATCGCAGCCCTCGATGCGACCGGCAACGGGTTGGGGCAGGATCTCGGTATTGCGATGTGCCCCTTTTCGTCGGGCGGCACCTATGGCCGCTTCTTCCAGGGCGAGGTGTCCTTCGAGCTTTCCGCCCAGCTTACGGTCTTCGAACTCTCCGACCTGTCCTCGCGCGAGGAACTGCGCAGCGTCGTGCTGACGGCGATCATGTTCATGTCGCAGCAGATGATGCGCAAGGTCGACCGCGCGATCCCAAAAGCACTGCTTCTTGATGAGGCGTGGCAGATGCTGCGCGGCGGCGCGATGGCCGATTTCATCGAGACCTATGCGCGCACCTGCCGCAAATATGGCGCTTCGCTGGTCACCGCGACGCAGTCGCTCAATGACTATTATAAATCCGCAGGTTCGATCGCCGCGCTGGAGAACTCGGACTGGTTCGTCATTCTCCAGCAGAAGCCGGAGACGATCGCGGATTTCAAGAAGCACGATCGCTTCGAGATGGACGACTACACGGATGCCTTGCTGCGGTCGCTCAAGATCAATGGCCGGGAATATTCCGATATTCTGATCAAGGGGCCCGAAACCCTGGCGGTCGGTCGGCTCGTCCTCGATCCGTTTTCCGCCACGGTCTATTCGTCGAGCCCGGCCGTTTACGCGGCGGTCGAGAGCCTTGTCGCCCAAGGTCTCAGTATGAACGAGGCGATCGAGCGGCTCGCGTATCCCGACAGCCCGGAAAAATGGGTGAGCAATCTCGTCCAGACGGACGAGGTCGCGGTCGCGGCGGAGTAGCGCGGATGGCGACCAATCCGGATCGAGGGACGGACCGCCAATACGCCGGATTCACGCGGCGCGAGTGGCAGCGTTCGCTCCACTTCCTTCTGCACGGTTGCGGCTTTGTCGGTTCGACATTGCTGATCACCTGGGGCCTTTTCGTCCTCTTCTTCCTCGCCATCGGCGGCTTCTCGTTCGACGGCTTCGTTCACCAGCTGAACAATTTCACGAGCCGCTATGTCGCCGCCGAGCCTACGCGGACCGGCGCTTTTCTCGACATGTTCGCGGCCGCGCACATGGTCCTGTCCACCGCCGTCATCGCTCTTCGCGCGACCCGCATCCTGCCCCCGCGCCAAGTCGAGGGAGATTCCCGTCATGGCTGAACAACCTCAACTCGACCTCTCCCTTCCTCCCTCGACGCCTGAAGTCCGTGGAGCGAAGCGCAGAGTTGGCTTTGGCGGACTCACGAGGGTCCAGATCGGCATGTCGCTGCTGCTAATCGCGGCCGTCATCTGGGGCATGTGGGTAACCCGGGCGCTGACCCAGTCGAAGCCGGACCACATTGTCTCGGCGCGGCTCTCCTCGCTTGTCGGGGACTATGTAGAGGCGCAGCGCTTTTCCGGTTCGCCGCCCGACCGAGTACGGGCCGAGATGGAAGCGTTCATGTCGTCGCTCGACAAGGAGCTGCAGCGCAGGAGCCAGGACGGCCAAATCGTCCTCGTCGGCGAGGCGGTGCTCACCAAGAACGTCCCGGACATCACGGACAGCCTGAAGAAGGCGGTCTTCGCATCCGGCGTGCCCGAGCCCAAGCGTATGTCGGTCGAAGATCTCCAGCGTCTGCAGGAGCTTTCTGCCGCGCAGTCCGCCGTGACAGGCTCGCGCCAAGCACCATCGGCAACGCCGGGTGCGACCATCGACCCGATGGCCGGCATCCCCGGTGCAGGGTCGCAGTTACTGGCAGCTCCGGCGCAACAAATGCCGCCGCAAGTGCCCGGTGCATCGGTTTCGACTTTCGGAGGCCCCAATGGCAACGGCGGCCAGTGAGCGCCCGCCCGGGCGCTGGCGCCCGCGCAAACGATTGTGGGGCGCGCTGGCGGTGGGCATCATGGGCACGCTCGGGCTGAGTGCGATCAGCACCTGGCGCGACGAACACTTGCTCCTGGTGAACGCGACGGACTCGCTCCCGAATTGGGCGTTCCTCATTCACCGCAAGCAGCGCCCGGCTCGGGGGGACTTCGTGTTCTTCGATCCACCGCAGAGCCGCCTCGTGCGTCGCCATTTTGGTGCGAAGCCCAAGATGTTCGGGAAAGTCGTCTACGGCATGCCCGGAGACATGGTCGCTCATCAGGGCGCGGTCGTCACGATCAACGGTAAGCCGGTCGGCCGCATGAAGCCGCAAACCCGGTATGGCGAGCCGCTCACGGTCGGCGCCGTCGGCGTGATTCCGGCGGATTGCTACTATGCAGGTTCACCGCATCCCGATGGCTTCGACAGCCGCTACGCCGAAATCGGCTTTGTTTGTGCGCGGCAGATCATTGGTGTCGGGGAGGCCATCCTGTGAAGAAGGTCCTTGCTGGCACCGCGGGTGCGGCGCTCCTGATTGCCGGGGTGGTGGTGGGCATTCCGGTGCGCACGGAGGCGCGGGATTACGGGCAGACGGGGCAGGCATTTCCGGTGATCGAGCCGGACCTGCTTGCGACGATCGAGACGCGGCTCAAGCGTGCCGAGGCCAGCGGCGAACTCGCCCGGACGAATGAGATGTTCGCGAAGCGGGCAGAGGCGAAAGTGCGTCGTCCGACACCGGTTGCAGGCATCACGCCGGCCCGCAGGGCGCGCGAATGGGATTTTGATCCGAGCGTCCGGGTTGAGCAGGACATTCGCGACCAGAAGGGAAACCTCATCGCTGCCGCCGGTCAGTCGATCAATCCGCTCGATTTCGTCAAGATCAGGCAGGATCTTGTCTTCATCGACGGCGACGATGACGAGCAGATTGCCTGGGCCACCGCACGATACACCGACCTCAACGCCAAGATTATCTTCGTCAGCGGCTCGCCGATCGAGGCGATGACGAACCGGAAAAGGCGCTTCTATTTCGACCAGGAGGGTAAGCTCACCTCCAAATTCGGCATCGAGCATACGCCTGCGGTCGTTCGGCAAGCGGGCCGCGTGATGCGGGTGTCCGAGCAGGTACTGAAGACGGGGAGGGCTGGCTGATGCCGTTATGGCTCGACCTGCTGCGCACGCCCATGGCCGCGCCCGAAACGCCGAAATTGAGACGGATGCGTTTCATCTGGCAGGGCCTATGCCTGACTACCGCGACCGGCGCCGGATTGTTTGGACCGATCCACCGGGCGGTGGGCAGAAGGGCCTCGATCGCGATGGCGGTCCTCGTCTTCGCCTGCGTCTTCTGGACGGTGTTCTATCTCATGAGGAAACAGCGCGCGGATCGCGCATTCCTCGAAGCCTTGGTGGAAATCGAATGATGCGCTGGCTTCGCTCGATCGTGGGTGCGTTTGCGCTCGTTCTGGTGGCCATGACCTTCGCGCCCCGCGCCGAGGCGGCGCCGACCTGCAATGGCAAGTTCGTGAACCCAATCACTGACGTGTGCTGGTCGTGCCTTTTTCCGCTCTCGGTCGGCGGGCTCAAGATCTGGCCGAGTGGTCGGCCGGACCCCGGCAACCCTGCATCGCCGATTTGCGCTTGTGCCGATCCACTCCCTCGCATCGGCATCTCCGTCGGCTTCTGGGAGCCGGCGCGCCTTGCTGACGTCACCATGAAGCCCTGGTGCTTCCCCAATCTGGGCGGCATCCGGATCGCGCCGGGCTTCGACATAGGCCAGGGCTATCTGGCCGGCCCGTCGATGGTTGGCGGGCGATCCCAGAGCACGGCCAAGTGGCACGTCCATTGGTATGTCTATCCTCTATTGTACTGGATGGAGATCCTGACCGATTTCGTCTGCTTCGAGCAGGCCTCGTTCGACATCGCCTATATGACCGAGGTCGATCCGCTGTGGCAGGACGACTCCCTGGCCGCGCTCATCAACCCCGAGGCGATCGTCTTCGCAAACCCGATCGCTCAGGCAGCGTGCGCGGGCGACTGCATCGCCGGCACTGTCAACCTGCCTCTCGACCCGCTTTTCTGGTGTGCCGGCTGCCAGGGCTCCATGTATCCGCTGAACGGCAACATCCCGTCCTCGATCGGGCATGTGCAATCGTCGCGGCTCGCGGTCTCGCGCTTCGCCTACAAGATGCACCGCGAGGCCCTTGCATGGGGCACGATGGGTTCGAAGGGGCTCTGCGGCAAGTATCTCATGCCGATCATGCGAAAGCAGCAATATCGCTTCCAGATGGTCAACCCGATCCCGACCGTGAGTGGGCGCTTCGCGTGCTCGGCGATCGGTGCCTCGACCATGCCGCCCGACGCGGGCCGCGCCTATCCCGCCGGCGGCGAGGACATGGGGTACCTCGTCTGGCGCAAGCGCAACTGCTGCGTTTTCTAGGAGATCCACGATGCGCCTTCTTCCCCTGGGCATCCTGGCCCTCCTTGGAACTGCGGGAGTCTCAGCTCTCCTCGCCCAGACCGTCGATGGCGTCGATGTCCAGGCTGTGAAGAAGCGCGCTGCTGACCTCGCGGCCGAAGCGCAGGCGTTTGTCGACCAGGTGAAGGACCGCGGCGATCAGTTCCGGGAAGATGCGGCCGCGACACGCGCGGCCGGAACGGAAAATATGCGGCGGGTCGCGGCACGGGATCTTCCCAAGGGCCCGGCGGGGCCGGTCGATTTCGACGAAATCGTTCAAGGCGCGTCGCAGAACGTGAGTGCCAATGGCGGCGAAGCCCCCCAGTTCATCGCTTTTGCGAGCCTGTCCATGCCGGACGATGCCCTCAAGCAGCTCGTGCGCGACACGGCCGCCGCCGGCGGCGTGGTGGTCTTTCGCGGATTCCCCAACAACTCGGCCAAGGAGTTCGTGGCGCGGTTGAGCAAGGTGGTGGACAAGGGGCAGCTCGCCAGCATTGGGATCGATCCGCGGCTGTTCCGCGCCTTCGAGGTGCAAGCCGTGCCGACCTATGTGACGGTCTCCTCGGATTTCGATCTGTGCGCAGGCTTCTCCTGCGCAACCAAGGTGCCGCCCTATGACCGCATGATTGGTAATGTGACGGTCGAATATGCGCTGAGCACGTTCGCCGAGGGCAATGGCCCCGGTGCCCGGGTGGCGGCGGTGGCGCTTTCAAACATGAAACGGGCAAACCAATGATCCTGCGCCGCATCATGGGTGCGCTCTGTGCGCTGCTGCTCGTCACCGAGCCTGTCGGCGCGCAGACCATGACCATCGACCAGGCCCGGGAAGAAGGCAAGACGATGGCGCAGGAGAAGCGGAACGACTCCTCGCTGGTGCCGTCGAGCGATGCGCAGGCGGCGGCCGTGCCGGGCTACTCGGGGACTAGCCAGCCGCAGAGCACCTATTTCGATGATCCAGACAGGCTGGTTTCCGACGCGCAGGCGACGAAGTCGGGGAATGAAAGCTATCGGGTATCGACCGACGCTGATCACGTCCGACCGACCTTCAGCAACGCCGACATTTTGGCAACAACCAATCGGGCCACGACGGTCGAGAACGATCCGACGACCTATCTTGAGGGCGAGGAGATTTCGAGTGGCGCGGGCTCCTGCACGCCCTTGCCCCCAGGGTCGAGCGGCATGGGCTACTACGAGGCGACCTGCAACCAGGGCACTAAACTCGAAGATCAGCCGCGGTCCTGCTCGATCACGATGGTTCCAGAGACCACGACCACCGACGCCTACAAGTTCTTTGTCGTCCCGACTGGAGCTTATGGTACCCCCTTTGCGCGTTATGACCAGATGGTGCCGCATCTTGCTGATGGCACCTGCAAGCCTACAGGCGTCGTCATGCAGGCATGCGCTGCGCACCGGATTTACGGCGTCGACACGAACAAGTTCTGTGACGATTACAACGCAACCGAGTATGTCTGCTCAAAGAACCTGACCGACCTTTCGTGGCTGCCGAGCCCGATCACCGGCCAGGGATGGCACGCCAGGACGACCCAAACTGAGGTCACTGTGAAGCGGGTCGATGGCTGCACCGGTCTCGCTGGCGACACGATGTGTTCGGCTGATCCGGCGGGCGAAGTTTGCACGGAAGGTTTGGAGACGCGGATCATCGATGGGGTGCCCGTGACTCAGCCCTGCTGGGCGTGGAAGCGGGATTTCTCATGCAAGGTCATGACCGCGGGTAACGATTGCGGCGATCTCGAGGCCAACGCTTCCTGCACCTATGTTCGTGATGATTGTCTGGACGATCCCCAGGATGGGGCATGCAAGGTAACGGAGAAGGTCTATCGCTGTCCGACGCCGGCGAGTGATGTGCCCACCGACAACCAATATATTTGCGGCGACGATGTCTATTGCGTGAACGGCGACTGCGAACCGATCGTTCGTGAAGCGTCAACCGAGTTCCGGGACGCGCTGGTGGGTCTGCATGCGCTGGATCAGGCCGGGAAGGAGTTCGACGAAACCAACTATCGCGTTTTCTCGGGCGACCGCGAAACCTGCCATAAACCCGTTTTTGGGCTCATCAATTGCTGTGCGGGCAAGGTCTCGGGTGCCGTTCCGATCGCAGCCGGCGCGGCGGCGCTGGCGGGTGGCCCGGCGGCCATCGCTGCCTTCGCCACGCCTTTCCTCGTCCTCTTCGCGTGCAGCCAGGACGAGATGAAGCTGGACATCAAGGACCGCATGGGTCTCTGCCACAATCTTGGCAGCTATTGCTCGTCGAGCTTCCTGGGCATCTGCTCAACCAAGCGCACTGCTTATTGCTGCTTCGAAAGCAAGCTCTCGCGTGTCCTTCAGGAACAAGGCCGCCCCCAGCTCGGCAAGAGTTGGGGAAGTGCGAAAAAGGAACAGTGTCAAGGGTTCACCATCGACGAGTTCGCGCGGCTCGATTTGTCGGTGATGGATTTCACCGAAGTCTACTCGGACTTCATGGACGCAGCGAAACTGCCTGACGAAGTCCAGACCATGACCGACATCCAAGGCAAGATTCAATCCTACTACGATCTCCATGGAAAGTGACGTGGGCCTGATGAATCTCGCGCTGGGGGAGGCCGCGACGCGGCCCGAAATCAGGGAGAAAGAGCATGCCGATGCCGATATTTGAGTTGCCCGCCATCGTGACGGCATTTCTCGCGCAGCCCGTCGTGAGCCTGCCTCCGCGACCGGCGCCGGCATCGTGCGTTTCGCGGCATCCAGACACGGTGGCGGACTGCTGCCTCCATTTTACGGGTTGGGACGTCGGCAACGACCGCTTGCGTCCCGACTCTTCCGCGCAGGTTTCCAATGATCGAGTGGGGAGGGCGCACCATGCCGATCTTCGGTAAGGTTTCGATCCTGGCCGTCGCCTTGGCGGGGGCTGTGTGGGTGCCGCCGCTTATGGCGCAGGATGCCTCGTCGGCGCGGAACGATGCAATCGAGCAAGACAGGTCCGACCCATTCTATTGTGGCGAGCGCAGGCTCGGACAATGGTTCTATTGCGCGACACCCAAGCCGGAGGAGGCACCCTCGCCACCGGAGCGCCCGAAGGAGGAGAGGGCCACCGATCGGATCGCTGCGATCACCAGGCAGCTCGATGAACTGAAGGCACTCGCCATCCTCGATCCGACTGAGACGAACGTCATCAACTACATCCGCTTCCAGCGCGAGCAACTCGATCGGGCGTCGACCTTCTCGGATACCTGGCAGCGCGCCCTCTGGCAGAACCCGGATCTGGACTACACGCTGCAGCGCCCCGTTTCGACAGTCGGCAAACGCCTATGGCTCGACAATCGGCAGGCCGACCGGGACGCGGTTCTGACGAACCTCGGCCAGCGCTACGGCCTTTTCTATTTCTATGCGCAGAGCTGCGGTGCATGCGAAGTGTTCGCCCCAATCCTGCGCTCGGTAACGGATAGCCATAGGATGACGGTGATGGCCGTCTCTATGGATGGTGGCCCCAGCAGGGATTTCCCGAATTACGTCGTCGACTCCGGCCAACGGGCGCGGATGGGGGTCCCTGGTAACGAGACGCCGGCGCTGGTGTTGTTCGACACCCAGACCAAGCGGACGATTCCGGTCGGCTACGGCGTGCTCAGCGCCGACGAAATCATGGACCGCATTTTCATGCTGACCAACACCAAGGTCGGGAGCGATTACTGATGGCACGGCTTGGAAGGATGGGCGCGCTGCGCCGTAAGTTTGGCGCGGGCATGGCGCTGGTGGCTGCCTCCCATTTCGCGGTGGTGGGTGTTGCGCGCGCGGATGTCGCATCGGAGATGAACGGCTTCTTCAACGACGCCGGATCGGCGGCCAACGTGACCGGCCCGACGGCCTTTCAGGGCCAGTCTGCGGGCTATTACTCGCTGGGCAATGTCTGGACGCGCTTCCCGCAGAAGAGCGTTTCACCGTTCAATCTGCAGCTTCCCAGCGCTCGGGCTGGCTGCGGCGGCATAGACCTGTTCTCCGGCAGTTTTTCCTTCATCAACGCCTCCGAGATCGTGGCGATGCTGAAGGCGACGGCCAACAATGCCCTGGGTTTCGCGTTCAAGCTCGCGATCGATTCCGTTTCGCCCGAAATCGGGAAGGTGATGGACGAGTTCAGCCAGAAGGCGCAGCTCCTGAACCAGATGAACATCTCGAGCTGTGAGACCGCGCAGGCTCTCGTCGGGGGGATTTGGCCGCAGATGGAGACGACGCGCTCCACGATCTGCGAAGCGGTCGGCAACAGCCAGGGCATCTTTTCCGACTGGGCGGCATCTCGGCAAGGCTGCAACAATGGCAATCGGCGTGACAGCACGATTGCCGGGAACACCGATGCCAGCATGAAGGACCAGCTCGTCGGTGAGCCGCACAATTACACCTGGGAGGCGCTGAAGAAGTCCGCCAAGTTCGGAGCATTCGACCAGTCCTTCTCGGAATATATCATGACGCTGGTGGGCACGGTCGTGACCACGCCCTCCAGCGATCCAAGCGTCGGCGGCAAGGTCGCGATGTTCGGTCCCGCTGAGGAAGCGGTGGTGACGGCGTTGCTCGACGGAACCGCCGACGCACCGCCGGTCAAAATCCTGAAATGCAATGACGAGAATTGCTACGATGTCGGAGAGCAGACCTTGAGCGTGCCGGCATCCTCGGCGCTGCGGCCGCGGATCGCAGCGATGATCAGGTCGATGAGCGACAAGATCCGTTCCGATACGCCGCTCAATGCCGCCGAAAAGCAGCTTTTGAACCTTGCGACGGTGCCGCTCTACAAGATCCTCGCGGTCCAGGCTTATGCACATTACGCGCTGACGGACGGTGAGATCGAGACACTCTCCGAGATCGTGGCGGTCGACCTGCTGGCGGCGATGCTCGACAACATGCTCGACCGGGTAGAACAGGCGCAAACGCACTATCAGACGTTCGATCAGGCGACAGCCGCGCAGTGGAAGCAGCAGATCGCGGCCACGCGGCAGAAGTTTGCCCAACGCGACGTGAAGCTCTCCAACAAGCTGCAGGTAACGATGCAGATCATCAACCGCAGCGTCATGCTGGAATCGACGCTCCAGAATTCGATGACGCCGGGGATGGCTGCCGCGCTCAATTTTTCGCGCGGCCTCAATGCTCAGGGGCTCAATTAAGCGCGGGGGAGCAGGCCGATGCTTGAGGTTTTCACGGTCGGAGGCGGGGAATATCTCGTAAATATCTTCAATGCGGTGGCGGCCTGGTCGGGGGGCGGGGGCTATCGTTCGCTCATCCGCGTCGTCATGGTGATGGGTCTGATCTATTCGCTGCTCGTGGTGGCCTTCACGCTCAACTACAAGGTGTGGCTGAACTGGTTCCTGCAGGCGACCGCAGTCTACCTCTGCCTCATGGTTCCGACAGTGAGCATAAAGGTCACGGACCGGATCAATCCAAGCCTCGCGCCGGCAACGGTCGATAACGTCCCGATCGGCCTGGGCGTCCTTGCGAGCTTTACGACGCAGGTTGGCGATTGGCTGACGCGAACGGCTGAGACGGTTTTCGTCATGCCGAGCGAACTCAACTATTCGAGCAACGGGATGATCTATGGCGCGCGGCTGTTCGACGCGACCCGCAATTTCGTCATTCGCGATGCCGAGTTTTCCACTAACCTGGAAAACCATTTCAAGAACTGCCTGTTCGGCGACGTGATGCTCTATCAGAAGTCGCTCACCGATCTGGCTAAGGCCACCGATCTCTGGGCTGCGGTCGGGCCTGGCTCGGAGGCGCGATCCCAACAGTGGCTCGAGCGTCAAGGCGACGGGACGGTCAACAGCTTCATAGTCACCTGTCGGCAAGCCTACCAGACGCTCGATGCCCAATGGGGACCGATGATCGAGGCCAACACCCCACTTTGGGGCAAGGAGGCTTATCCCAAGCTCAGCAACGCGCTTGCGGCAGATAAGCTCAAGCATGACGTGCCGATCGTCAGCGCGGCGTTTACGGGTTCAAGCGGCAGCTTCGCCGAAGTGATGCGCCAGAACACGGCGATCAATGCTTTCATGCAGGCGCGCAACTCGATGTCGGGCGGAACCGGAGCCGCGGCGATCGACACGTTCGCGCAGACCCGCGCCGACATCCAGGCGCGCAACACCTATAATTCGATCGCCCAGCAGGCGATGGCTTGGGTGCCGATCCTGAACATCGTTCTGACCGTGGTCTTCTTCGCGATGTTTCCGATCATTTTCCCACTGTTTCTTATGCCTCAGACCGGCATCAGCTCGCTCAAAGGCTATGCGACCGGCTTCTTTTATCTCGCCGCATGGGGTCCGCTTTATGTGATCCTTCACATGATCTGCATGACGCGCGCGACGTCGGCGGCCGCCAGCGTGGCGGAGGGCGGGGTTTCGCTCGGAAGCTATGCAGGGATAGGTGCCGTCAATAGCGAGACGGCGACGATCGCCGGCTTCATGCTGATGAGCGTGCCGTTTCTTGCCGCCGGCCTTGCGCGGGGCGCGATGTCGATTGCTGGCCAGTCTATGTCGATGCTGGCGCCCGCGCAAAACGCCGCGGAAGCGGCTGCGCTCGAGCAGACCACGGGAAACTATTCCTATGGAAACGTAAGCTGGGCAAATTCGACATCGAACATGCGCCAGGCCGATCAGTGGACCACTGCGCCCAGCTATATGGGCGGGGCATCGAGTTTCGGTTGGCGGCAGGACAATGGCGCGCTCGTGACGGGCTTCGGCAACGGTCAGGAAGTGTTCGATACGTCGGGTGCGATTTCCCGACTAGGCTTTACGCCGACGATGACCACCGGCTCGGTGGCGGAATGGCGCGAGATGGCGAGCGAAGCGCATCGCCAGGCGCAGGCCTATGAGAATGCTGCTGCCGAAGTGCTGACCGCGACCCATGCCAACCGCAGTGCCTTCGGCACTTCGACGGAGCGGTCGTCCGGTTGGGATTCAAGCAGCGGCCGACAGGCGAACACGTCGGTCGAGCAGTTCGACAGGAGGACCGGCAGTAGCTCGGAGGGCCTGGAAGAGCGCGACACGATATCACAGGGCCAGCGCATTGGACAAAGCCACGACCGCCAGGCGCAGACCACCGATCAAATTTCGGGGACTATCGCGGCCGGGGCGGGCGGACGTCAGGGGATGGGCGCGAATTCTGGTCGTGGAGGAGGTCTTGGCCGTCCGCCCAGCATTGGGGGTAGCATTTCGAAGTCGGGCAGCCAGACAGATTCACTGCGTCATACGACCGACGACACCCGCGGCAGCGACAGCGCCAACACGTCGTCGAGCGGTGTGCGGGATGAACATGCGAACGGCACCGGTGCGTCGATGTCCGATGGGACCTATTCGCGCAGCGGCGGCTTCAGCCGGGCATCGGCTACGTCCTCCTCATCGGCAAGCACGGAGGATTCGCTGGCGCTCGCGAAGTCCTATTCGGAAACCGCGCGCCGCCTCGAAGAGCTCTCGCAGCAGTTGTCGCGCGACGCCAGCTATGCCGAGACGCACGGCATGCAACTCAGTGAGAATCTGAGCCAGGATCTTGCTCAATGGTATCGCCGCCAGCAGGTCGAGAATCCGGGGCTCGATGCACCCGAGCTTTGGGCGACCGATCTTTCCGATCAGCAGCGGCTCGTGCGCCAGGAGATGATCACGCGCTGGATGCACGATAAGCAGGACGGCATCCGCGCGGAGATTGCTGGCCGGTTGCGCGATCCGGACCTTGTTGATGTGGGCCAGCCGAGTGTCGCGAGTGCTGCGGATGTAAGGGCGTCCTACCGGCCGCATCGGCCCGGGCACCTGCCCGCTGGTCCCACCGACGGTGGAGATGTAGGCGCCGCTGCGATCATCGAGGCGGGTAAGGCAGAGTTGAGCAACGACCGTACGGCGGGGCAGATTATGCGTGGCCAGCGAGTCCAAGGTTCTGTCGATCTGGAACAGGAAGTGAACCGCGATCATGATCGCGGCTTCTTCCAGGATCCTAAGCTTCGTGAATAGGACTAGAGGATATAGAATATTGCCCCGACAAAGCTCGCCATAAGCGCATAGGCGAGAGCATAACCGATCAGACCGCCTCGGGTCGGGTTTCCCTGTTCGTCGGTGATCATTTCGATTTCAGGGATATCCTCCTCAACAATCGCGTAGATAGGACTGCCGGACAAATCCTTCGTTCGATTGTAGGTGTCGAGGTCGAATTTTACGATCCGCATTGCGAACTCCGATTGGCATCTAGATATCCGGTTCCGGTTTTGTTCGCAAGCGGCCTTTCACTTTGTCGGTCCCTATTTGTGCCGCGGGTAGTGTGCCTTTAAGAAGGTGAGCGATGGAGAGCGGGGATGAAATTGAGGGTTCTGGTTTGTGCTGCCATGGTCATGGCGACCGCCGGCATCGCTGGGCATGTGTCGGCGAAAGAACCGCAACAGACAGAGCAGGAATGCTCGAGAAGGGCCCAGGCGGCCGCCGAGCAGCTTCGAGGTATAGCGCGCGCAATCGAAGCCGAGGTCGATTATGCCGAAACGCATGGTGGTGCTTTCTCGCCGGAACTCACGCAAGAATTCGTCCGATGGTATCAGGCTGAGAGTAGCAAGGCGGGGAGCGGCTTGCCTGAGCTTGGGAGATCGGATGCCAGTTCTGACGAGGGTCGGCGGCGGCAGGCCGCGGTCGATCGTTTCGTCAACGAAAGGGCGGCTCGTCGGAAAGCCGAGATGGACGCGATTCACAAAAGGGCCGCAGTGGGTTGCCCTCCGGCCGTTCCATTGCGCTCTGCTAACTAGCCATCGCTACGAAGCGAGGATACCAATCCCGGCGTTGCCCTTCATGCAGGACTGGTCAGGCTAGGGACGAGCGATGTCGTATCAAGCGATATTAGCAAGTTTACAGAAAAATGATAAACTGACATAACCTCGCTATGGACGCCCGACGCAACCCTTTCGCTCCTGGCGCTGGCACTCGCCCTCCTGAACTGGCCGGCCGAGATGCGCTGCTCGAACGCAATGCGGTCGCTCTCGACCGAATCCGGATGGGCCGGGCAGCGCGCCCCTGCGTTCTCTATGGCCTTCGCGGCGTCGGCAAGACCGTGCTGCTGACGGCGATGAGGAACGCCGCTGAAGGGGAGGGCATGGCCATCGTCGCTATCGAGGCACCGGAGAATCGGTCGCTCCCCGGCATTCTCGTACCGGCGCTGCGCGCTACGTTGCTCAGGCTCGATCGCATGAAGCAAGCGTCGGAAGGCGTAAAGCGTGCACTTCGCGCCCTGGCCGGTTTCGCGAAGCTCAAGGTGAAATATGACGATCTCGAGGTGGGTCTGGACTTCGATGTCGAACCCGGCCTCGCAGATAGCGGCGATCTCGAAGCAGATCTTGCCGATTTGATTGTCGCGATCGGCGAAGCTGCCAAGGAGAAGGGCTCCGCGGTCGTCCTGGTCGTCGACGAGCTGCAATATGTCCCGGAAGAACAACTGGCGGCTTTGATCAGCGCCCTTCATCGGGCCAGCCAGAAGCAGCTTCCCGTCACGATGATCGCGGCGGGGTTGCCACAGCTTGTCGGCCAGATGGGACAGGCCAAGTCATACGCAGAGCGGCTTTTCGAGTTCGTAGCGGTCGGTCCGCTCGATGATATGGCAGCCCGCGACGCCATTCGGCTTCCGGTCGAGCGTGAGGGGGAGGCCATCGATGATGCGGCGCTGGATGCGATCCTCGAACAGACCCAGGGCTATCCGTACTTTCTCCAGGAGTGGGGGAAGCATAGTTGGGATGTTGCCGACGCTTCACCGATCACGGGCAACGATGTCGCGGTGGCAACACGCAGTGCTCTTGCCGAACTGGATGCCAGCTTTTTCCGTGTGCGGTTCGATCGCCTGACGCCAGCGGAGAAGCGCTATTTGCGTGCAATGGCGACGCTTGGTGCCGGACCTCACCGATCGGGAGACGTCGCCGAAGCGCTAGGCGTGAAGGTTTCGAGCGTAGCGCCCACGCGGAACAGCCTGATTTCCAAAGGCATGCTCTACAGTCCCGCGCATGGTGATACCGCGTTCACCGTTCCATTGTTCGATGCGTTCATGCGCAGGGTCATGCCGGAGGGATAAGGGCGTTCCCGAACATTGAATTATATGATACCGATATATCAATAGTATATCATTGTTGGAACTTTCGAGGATTGATCGACCTTGGAATTTATGGCATAGATATACTGTGAAGGTAGTTCGAACCGATAAATTGAGGTCGTTGCTCGATGCGTGGGAGCCGCATACTGTGGCGACCAGTCCGCATCTGAAAGCGCTCGGCTTCACCGCGCAAGACGTGCAGAATTACACCGCCTCGCATTGGCTGGTTTCCCTGGGCCGTGGCGCATTCAAGCGCCCGATGGAAACCGTGACTTGGCAGGGCGCGCTCTACAGCGTCCAGTCGCAACTCAAATTACCAGTCCATGTGGGTGCGCTAACAGCGCTCGAGATGACCGGCAACAGCCACTATCTGCGGTTCGGAGAGAGCAAAGCCTATCTCTTTTCTCCGCTGCGCGTGGTTCTGCCGGCATGGTTTCAGACGCACTGGGGGGATGAGGTCCGGCATATGCAGAGCAAGCTCTTGCCGAACGAGTTCGGGCTCACCGAGCAGCGATCCCCGGAAGGCTATCCGTTGACGACTGCCACGCCAGAGCGCGCCATATTGGAGTTGCTCCACCTTGCGCCCAAGGAATTCGATCTCGTCGAGGCCGGCCAAATCGTCGAAGGCATGACATCGCTTCGGCCCAAGCTCATGCAACCCCTGCTTGAAACCTGCGCGTCGGTGAAGGTCCGGCGGCTGTTCCTCTACCTTGCGGAGCGGGTCAACCTTCCCGTCATGCGGCATCTGAACGTGGAGAAAATAGACCTTGGCAAGGGGGACCGTAGCTTGGTGAGGATGGGGCGCTATGTCCCGAAATATGGGCTTCTCCTGCCCAAGGAGCTCGTTTCGAATGGCGGTTGAGCAATATCGGGACCAGGTTCGTCTCTTGTTGGATGTGCTGCCGCTGGTCATGATCGAGCCGGTTTTTGCGCTGAAGGGCGGCACGGCGATCAACCTGTTCGAATGGGATCTCCCGCGGCTGTCGGTCGACATCGACTTGACTTATCTTCCTGTCCAGGATCGCACCACATCCCTCGGCGCGATCAGTGAGGCGCTTGCTCGGATCAAAGCGGAAATTGAACGGCGCCTCCCTCCAACCCGCGTAACCCAGACGCGACAGGGCCAAGAAGGCATGGAGGTCAAGCTCAACTGCCAGCGCGGCAAGACCCAGATCAAGGTCGAGGTGAACCCCACACTGCGCGGCCATCTCCTTCCTCTCCGCGATCTACCATGCTCCGGCCGCGTGCAGGAGAGATTTGAAGCATTCGTCGAAGCACGATGCCTTTCGCATGGCGAGCTTTTTGGCGGCAAGATCTGCGCCGCACTCGATCGGCAGCATCCGCGCGACTTGTTCGACGTGAAGCGGCTGCTGGACGGCGAAGGACTCGTTGACGAGGTCCGCTACGGTTTCATCGCCGGTTTGGTAAGTCATGGACGTCCGGTCGCTGAACTTATCCAGCCGAAGCGCAAGGACCAAGGTGCGACCTTCAAGGCGCAATTCGAGGGAATGCCCTTCGAGCCGTTCAGTTATGAAGATCATGTTGCCACGCTCGATCGTCTGGTCGCCGCGGTTGGTGCTGTGCTGGACGACAAGGATCGGCGTTTCCTCGAAAGCTTCGAGGCGGGCGATCCGGAGTGGAGCGATTTCCCACTGCCGGCGATCCGCGAATTACCGGCCCCACAATTTAAGTTGATGAACATCCGCAGATTTAGAGAGGCTCAACTGCAGAGGCACCAAGCTGGCCTTGCGATATTACATGAGGTGCTCTTCAAATAGGCGAGGCTAGAGGAGTTCTCGGTTGGGTTTTGCGCTTCACTGATGGATTGAATACCGACCGCTCGCACTGCCTAGCGAAGGGTGGTTCCAGCTTCCTTAATACATAATCTTAGTGCCAAAAATGGATGACGAGCGGCGCGAGCAACGCGGTCAGCACGCCGTTCAACGCGATTCCAAGCGCTGCGAACGCGGCTGGGAGGCTCCCCAATGACGCGACCTGAGCCGCAGCCACGCCACTCCCGGCGACACCGGCGGCGAACCCATGAGCGCGATCGTCATTGATCCGCAGGTGCATCAACAATCGCCGTCCGATGATGGCTGCAACGATGCCGCCGATGATCGCAAAGGCTGCCGTCAGGGCGGGGATGCCTCCGATCTGTCCGGACACGGCCATGGCGATCGGCGTGGTGACACCCTTGGGCGCCATGGACAACGCGACCGTGCGGGTGCCGCCAAGCAGCCAGACAAGGGCGACTCCACCAACAATCGAGGCGATCGATCCCGCGATCAGCGCGAGGGAGACGCCTGGCAGGGTGGCCCTGACATGGCGGATGTTGCGGGCCAGTGGTGCGGCCAGCGCGACCGTCGCCGGGCCGAGAAGGAAATTGATGAACTGGGCGCCGGCAAAATAGGTCTGATACCAAGACTCTCCGATCAGAACCCATGGGCCCACTGGCGCAGGCCGATGGACATGATGCGCCAAGGCTGATCGACGAGCTTGTTCCAGGCGAAGCAGCAGTGGTCGACGATGTCATCGTAGGATTTGAAGATGCGGTTCGACAGCCAGTTGTCGCGCATGAACTGCCACACGTTTTCGACCGGGTTGAGCTCCGGGCACCTTGGCGGCAGCGGCATCAGCGTGATGTTGGCAGGCACGACCAGTTCGGCCGATCCGTGCCATCCGGCCTGATCGAGCAGAAGGACCGCATGCGCCCCCGGCGCGACGTGGAAGGCGATTTCCTCAAGATGCATGCTCATCGCCTCACTGTTGCACTTGGGCATGACGATGCCGGCGGCCTTTCCTTCAGCGGGACAGATCGCGCCGAACAGCCATGCCGAGGATCGTCGCTGGTCCTTGGGCGCTGAAGGCCGCGTACCACGCCTGGCCCATCGCCGAGTGAGCTTGGTCTGCTGGCCGATCCGGGCTTCATCCTGCCACCACAGTTCTATGCGCGTCCCTTTGGGGAGGGTCTTGCGGATTTGCGCCACACGGGCGCCGAACTCTTTTTAAAAACGGCAATGTCGTCAGGCTGCTGGCCCCGGTGATGGGGCCGGGCCGTGAGCTTGCGGTACCCCATGGTCCGCAACTCGTGGCCCAGGGCCTGCTTGCTGATCGATACCTCGAACTCGTCCCACAGCCACTGTACCAGATCGATGATCCGCCAGCGCACCACCCCATGCACGGCGGCGATCGGTCCGGTCTCGATCACCTTTGCCAGCGCGTGACGATGACCATCATGAAGAATGGTCCTGGGTCCCGGAGCCTTGCGCGTCGCCAGACCAGCGACGCCGCCTTCGTTGTAGCGCACGACCCAGTCGCGGATGATCTGCAGCGTCACTCCGGCAATCCCGGCTGCCTCGCTCCGGCTGCCGCCGTCCAGGATCCTCGCAATCGCCAGAAGCCGCCGAACCTGCCCCGCGTCCTTGCTGTTCCGCGCAAAGGCGCGAACCTCCACCGAACTCAAGTCCTCCCGCAGCCTGATCGGCGCCGCCATCGCAAACCTCCAACAGTTTGCCATGGTGAATCATGCCAAGCGCCCGACCAAAACCCCCCGTGAGTCAGATTCCACAGGTTTTGGTATGATATGTCGTCCGGGTCATGAGCAGGATCCCGGCGACCAGCAGGATCGCGATCAGCACGGGATTGGCAAAGGCGGTATCGCGACAAGCGCGCTGCACCCGTTGCGCCGCAGTATAAGCCCCCAGCGTCAGCACGATCCACAGGAGAGGCGAAAGGGACATCGGCGTCCATACCGCCAGAACTTCACGGGTCATGACTGGATTCCCTCCGGTCCTGCCAATGGGGCAGGGAGCTCATGTCCGGCGTTGCGGCAGGCGGCGTGGTGCATGAACAGGGCAGTGACGGCGAGGCTCAGCACCGTCGATCCGACCAATCCGCCTAGAATGGCGAGCCACTGGGCACGCAGCAAATCCGTTTCAGCGATGATGCCGACGCCGGCCGGAACGAACATCAACCCCATATTGGCGATCAGCCGGTCGGAAAGAATGTCGAGAGACGAAGGCGCGACGATCGACCGATCATTGGAGTGCCCGTTCCGAAGAAGAAAGGCGGTCAGCAGGACCATACCGATCACCGGACCGGGTATCGGCAGGCGAAGCAGGATTCGAATTGCCTCGCCCGCCAACTCGCAGCCCAGCAGGATCAGGAACGAAGGGATCATCGCGCCGCCGCGTCGAGCATGAGTGGAAGTCCGGCATCCGCTGCCGCCAAAGCGCCGAGCGCCGACCAGTCGAGGGCCGCCCAGCCGCGGGCCACCAGCGCGACCAGCCGGTCATGAACGAGGCTGGCAGTCGGCATCGGGACGCCCGCGACTTCCGCCTCGGCCAATGCGAGGCGCAAATCCTTGACGGCGAGCGGTGCCGTCATGCCCGGCGGGCTGTACCGCTCCTCGACGATCTTGCCGCCATAGGTTTTGTGGACCTTGCCATCGAACAGCGATCCGGTCAGCACGGCGAAAGCCCGATGCGGGTCCACGCCCGCCTTGCGCAGCAGTGCGATCACCTCGCCCATGCCCTGCAGGGTCTGCGCGGTCAGCACATTGCCGGCCAGCTTCATCAGATTGGCGGCCGCTGCATTCTCGCCCAGATCGAAGACCTGCTGCCCCAGGCGCGCCAACAGCGGTGTGACGCGCGCGACCGTCGCGGCTTCACCGGAGGCAAGCACGAACAGCTTGCGGGCGGCGGCGAGATCGGGGTTGCCGAGCACGGGCGCGGCGACATAGCCCTGACCGGAATGGGCATGGTCTTCCGCCATGCGTCGCGAAAGACCGGGGCTGATCGTGCTCATCGAAATGTGCACGGCATCGGTCTTGAGCACGTCGATCAGGCCGTCTCTCGCGAAGACCAGGTTCGACACGATCTCGTCGTTCGGCAACGAGGTGATGACCACGTCCGCGTCCGCCAGGTCGCACAGTTCGGCAGCGGCGCGGGCGCCGGCCGCGACCAGTGCGGAGCAACGCTGGGCGTCGCGGTCATGGACGATAAGGTCGAGGCCATCGGCCAGCAGGTTGTGGGCGATCGCGCTGCCCATATGACCCAGTCCGATCACGGACACGGTCGATATTCTTGCAGAATCGGGAATATTGGCATCGGGGGCGGGAAGGGTGGCGGTGGTTGTCATGATGCTATCCAATCCAGTGAATGCTTGGATTGTGCGTCAAATTGCCGTCCTGAAAAATCGCCGGAACGGGAAACGACTTTTGCAGGAATGGGAAAAATGAGAGGAGAAGGCCGCAACTTCAGGGGATGAAGGCGATGGACTATCTGGCAGCTATGCGCGCATTCGTGCGAGCGGTTGATCTTGGCAGCTTCTCACGCGCGGCGGAGGAGCAGAACCTCAAGGTATCGACCGTTTCACGTTATGTGAGCTATCTGGAGCATGATCTCGGCGCCGCCTTGCTCAACCGGTCGACCCGGTCGCTGCATCTGACGGAAGCTGGCACGGCCTTCTTCGAGCGCGCTGTTGCGATCCTTGCGGACGTGGAGGATGCGCGTCAGGCGACCACGGCCCTTAACGCGCGTCCGCAGGGTCTCCTGCGCGTGGCCTTACCGGGGGCCTTCGGGCGGCATCACGTCATTCCCCATATGGCAGAGTTCCACCGGCTGTATCCCGATATCCGGCTGGATCTCCATCTGTCCGAGGAGACGGTCGACCTGATCGCAACGGGCATGGACTTCGGCATCCGCATCGGCGCGCTCGCCGACTCAACGCTGGTCGCCCGCAAGCTGGCGCGGCATCGGCGTGTGATCGTCGCCAGTCCCGATTATCTGGACTGTACCGGTGTTCCCGCCTCGCCATCCGATGTTGCCGATCATGCTTGCCTGCTCTTCGCCTTGCAGGCGCGCGATGCGTGGTTCTTCGCCAGCGCAAATGAAGCGGATGCCGTTCAGACGGAAGTGAGGGTCGCCGGCGCATTCCGGTCCGACGATTCCGACGCCATGCTGCGCGCCGCGATCGACGGCCTGGGTCTGGCGTTGCTGCCAACCTGGCTGACGATCGACGCCGTGGAAGCCGGCGCTCTTCATGCCGTGCTGACGGATTGGGATTGGGCGATCCGCCCAGGGCCAGAACGCGCGATATGGGGGATTTACCCGCCCAAGAAGACCTTGTCGCCCAAGGTGCGCGCTTTTCTCAATTTCATGGCTGCAAAGCTCGAAGGCCTACCGTGAGAGCGTGCTGCGCTTCTCGCTTGTCTTGTGCGTGTTTCCCCGAACTGGGTTGTCTGATCGATTGGGATCGAAATCCGCTTAATCAGAAACACAAGTGTACGCCTCCCGGCGCATTAAAGGTAGAAATATACGCATCCTGCGCCCAGGTCCGATTAATGAGGGAAAGCGATTTTTCACCGTCAATCTTATGCCGATAAATGGCCTGCTTAGACAGATACTGGTCACAAGCGGCGACCATGGGTACGAAAATATTTTGCAAACCATTCGCAATGACCAATAGCGTGCGAACCTGCCATGGGCGATCCGCGATGCATGGTGCGGCGCCGTTTGAGCCGCATTCGGCGTCGAGCTGAACGAGATCGACAATAGTGAACGACGCGTCCAACCGGGCCTAGCGGAGCGACGAGAAGGAGAATCGGGTGCAACCCAGTCGCGGTCGTATCTATGCAATGCTGACGCTGGTCATGCTGTTGTGGGCGGGAAACTCGATTGCGGCGCGCGCCGTCCATAGCGAGATTCCGCCCTTCACGCTTGCCTTCTGCCGCTGGTCGGGGGCGCTCATGGTCCTGCTTCCGTTCGCTTGGCCCAAGATCGTGGCGGACCAGCCAGCGATTCTGCGGAACTGGGGCAAGATCCTGTTATTGGGCGCGGTGGGTGTGGGGTGCTTCAACGCCTTTCTCTATTCCGGCCTGCGCTACACGACGGCAACCAATGGCCTGCTCATTCAGGCTGCCATTCCTGCACTGGTGCTGCTGTTCGATTTCGCCTTATTTCGCGTTCGGCCGCGCGTCTTCCAGATCATCGGCGTGCTGATCGCCTCTGCCGGGGTTGTGGTGATCGTGTTTCGCGGCAATCCTGCGGCCCTCGCGACACTGAGCTTCGGTCGGGGCGATGCCCTGGTGCTGTGCGGGGTGGTGGCATGGTCGCTCTATACCGCGTTGCTGCGCATACGCCCGGTCATCGATCCGCTGAGCTTCCTCGCTCTGACGTTCCTCGTCGGCGTAATCGCCATGCTGCCATTCGCGCTTCACGAGTGGCAGACCGAGGCGGTGATCCTGACGCACAAGTCGATCGGCGGCATCGCCTATGTTGCGATCCTGCCCTCGGTCGTCGCCTACTTCCTATACAACATGGCGGTGGGTGAGATCGGCGCAGGCATGGCGGGGCAGACGATCAGCCTGCAGCCGCTTTTCGGCGCCTTGCTCGCGGTGCCGCTCCTGGGCGAAGCTCTACAGGGGTATCATGTGGCCGGCATGCTGCTGATCCTGGTCGGAATCGCCGTGCCCATCGCCGTGCCGTCGATCAAGCGCGGCGAGGCCGACTAGCGCGCGGACGGGATGTACCGTCATAGGGTGGCTTTCGATCGAACGGCCGTCGCAGTGGCCAGTAGCAAAGGATGACGGCGAGCGGCACGGACAGGGCGACCCAGGATAACGCCCTCCATGTGAGTGTCTGGCCGAGCAAAGCGGCCAACAGGCCGAAAGCGCTTAGGCTATCGGACCAACGCTGCGTGCGGTCAGATTACCTATTTGAAGCCCCTCCCCGCGCGATTTCTCACTTACCATAATGAGAGGTTATGGTAAGTATAGAAGCGTGATATCAGCAGGGAAGGGGCAAAATGCCGATCGCGAAGAAGCCGTGGGAAGCACGCGGCACAGATGTGCCGCGCTTTGTGCCGCATAGTTGCAATACCCCGCGCGCGGGCACGTAACAAGCGATGTCCGAGAAACCCACCAACGGTTCCAATGCGGAAATCATCGTCGTCAAGACCGCGGAGGCGGCGTTGCCGAAGCGCCCGCGTAGCACGGACGTCGAAACCATCGACATGCGGCTTTTGCGAACGATCGGCGGCATCGTGCCAATCGATCTGCCTCCGATCAGCCAGCTGGGGCTCGAGACAACGCTGGCGGCTATGGCCGACGCGACGAAGGCGGCGATCGCCGCCGATCTTGATTGCTGGCGCGATTGGTGCGGCGAGGAAAGCCGGACACCGCTGCCGGCCGATCCCGAAGATATGGTGCGCTATGTGAATGCCCTCGACGCCAGGGGCAAGAAGCCCGCGACTCTCGCGCGGCGCATCGCGAGCCTCGGCTCCGTGCACCGCATGATGGGGTTGGCCAGCGAAAGCGCCCCTACCGATGCGCCGATGGTGCGCGCGGCGCTCAAAGCCGTTCGCCGGCGCCAGGGCGTTAGACAGCGCCAGGCCGCGCCTTTGCGACTGGGCAAGGCATTGGATGCCCACGTCACCAAGGGCTTCACCCTTGCCGCGCTACTCGACGCCTGTGGAGCCGATTTGCAGGGGCTACGCGACGCCGCCCTGCTCTCACTGGGCTATGACGCAGGCTTGCGCGTCAGCGAACTCACAGTGGTGGAAAGTCTGCACATCGATCCGCAGGAGGATGGCTCGGCGACATTGTTCATCCCCTTCTCCAAGACTGACCAGGATGGCGAAGGCGCCTGGGCATGGCTCTCGGTCGAAACCATGCGACGGGTTCATGCCTGGGATGATGCAAGTGGCATCCAAGAAGGACCGCTGTTTCGCAGGGTCGGTGTCGATCGGCGGCGCGCGCGACAAGCCGAGCCGGAGACCGCTCTGGCGCGAACGACCTATTCCATCGGAGCAGCCCCGCTCACCCGGCAGGGCGTCAACGGCATTTACCGCCGTGTGGCACTCGCTGCCTATGAAAAGGGACTGGTCACGCTGCCGGTGGGCAAGCTGCAGGACGCGATCCAAGCCCTGTCCACTCATTCCCTACGCGTTGGCCTCACGCAGGATCTGTTTGCCGCAGGCGAAGATGGTGTCGGCATCGCCCAGGCGCTGCGCTGGAGTTCCCCGGCCACCGCGTTGCGCTACGGCCGAAAGCTCGCCGTTCGCAGCAACGTCGCAGCGCGCGTCCTTTCCAAGGTTCGTGGTTGAGGATGGCCGACCTTGGACTACACCTTGGTGTAGGAGGGCCACATGGCCGCATTATTCGACAAAGCGCTACACAAAGACATCCCATGCCATTGAGTATGCTTTATAGCCATACAATGAAGCGCCCACATCGACTCGGATGAGGGTGAAAGCCAAGTAAGGGATCCGGGGTGTCGTCAGTGGGTGATTTGCTGTTCGCTGCGACCGAATGGTTGCGCACGACGGCGCTAGTCGATCTGTCACTCTGGCTATCGGATACCCCGATCAGCATCTTCGTTCGCGACCATTTCTACATCATCCCGGCATTGCAGACCGCGCATATCCTGTCGATCGCTACTGCATTCGGATCGGCGATTATGGTCAACGCACATATCCTGAGAATCGGCCCGCTCTATGGGACATTGCCGGGCACAATAGATCGCTTCATGCCTTGGCTATGGGCAGGACTGGCCATGCTCATTTTGAGCGGCATTGGCTTGGTAATCGGCGATCCTCCTCGTGAACTGCTAAATGCGGTTTTTTGGATCAAGATGACCCTCGTGTTCGGCATCATTCTTTTGAGCGCAGCGGTTCAACTGAGGGCGTTGCGCAAGATTGATGCTGTGGTTCGTCTGGGAGCAGTATTTGTGATCCTGCTCTGGTGCGCGACGATAATCGCAGGTCGCTGGATCTATTATGTGCCTGTTTGAGAGGATGCGGTGAATCTCCAACCCATTTGGCATACGCTCGAAGCGTCCCGGCTCGGCCAGTATCTGGCTTCTTCGGATTGGGCATTCCCAACGCTCGAAACAGTGCATGTGATTGCTTTGGTAGCGATGCTGGGTACGATCCTTGTGCTCGATCTACGGTTGCTCGGCGTTGCGTCACGGTCGGTCGCGGTGACGGCGGTAACGCGCGCAACGTTGCTTTTTGCCGTCCCGGCATTCGGTCTCGTCACGCTGAGCGGCGTGCTGCTGTTCATGAGCAAGGCCCCGATCTACATGATCAACGTCTATTTCCTCGCGAAGCTGGTGCTATTGGGACTGGCTGGCATCAATGTCGCGATATTCCACCTGCTCACCTGGCGCGGTATCGCCGTTTGGGACACTGTTGCTGTTAGCCCAATGTCTGCGAAGCTTGCGGGCGCGTTCTCGCTCGTCTTCTGGATCGGCACCGTCTTTTGCAGCCGGATGATCGGTTTCACGCTCGGCCTCTATGAATGAGGAGCGAAATGCACTTCATTTTCCTCACCGTCTATTCGCAATTATCGAGTATTATTCCAGAATCCGGAATTTAATATTTCGGCTCCAGCATCTTCTGACTGCAGATCGAAACATGTATTAAATCTAATATAGCTGACGTTTGCATAGTGATCTTCAGTTTTTTACAATTGTAGAGGTGATTTAAATTAAAAAATATCAATCCGATATCGGATCTAAAGTAGTAAAAGTTTCATGAATGAAATCATTCACAGTGACCTTTTAAGAAATTATTTTGACGATTTAATATATATATTCGTCCTATGGCGTAAACTATAATTATAGGCAGCGGCCAGATAATTGGTTACTGAGATCAGTGTAAACGTTTCCATCGGGAAAAGTATATTCACTTCAAGGAAAGGATCGCAATGACCAAGCGTGTGTTGCTTCTTCTCGCCGATGGCTTCGAGCCGCTTGAGGCAGCGGGATTTACCGATGTTCTAGGCTGGGCCAATATTGATGGAGAGGAACCGATCGAGCTCGTCTCAGCAGGGTTGCGCTCCCCACTCAAGGCAACTTTTGGCTTTTCTGTTATTCCTCAGGCATTGGTAGGTGAGCTCGATCTAGATTCTTTCGACGCAGTAGCGGTTCCTGGCGGGTTTGAAGGCGCTGGCTTTTATGAAGACGCGCTATCTCAGCGGTTCAGCGACATTATCCGAAGGTTCTCAGATAAGCAGCAGCCAGTAGCATCCGTATGCGTGGCATCTCTGTCACTTGGCGCCGCAGGCGTGCTGAAAGGCCGGCGCGCTACCATCTATCACCAGATTGGCGGTAAAAGGCGAGCACAACTCGAGCATTATGGCGCGAAGTTCGTAGATGAGGCAGTTGTTGTCGACGGCATGCTTATTACTTCTACAGGACCCGGCACCGCGATTGAAGTTGCCTTCGAATTGCTGACGGTACTGACTTCACAAGAAAACTCTAACCACATTCGTAAGCTCATGCGAATTCCGGAGCCTGCTGCGTCGTGGCGTGGCATGCCTCAGGTGTCCACTATCTAATTTTACGGATTTCAGGGCTCTCGAAGAAAGGAGTCTGTGACGGACTATAGGGCGCTGCAGAGCAGTACGCGGCTGCATCGCCTAGGCATGGGCTGTTTCGCATAAATCAGACCGGCAATCTTAATGATGCTTATGTGTACCTGTCACTTTAGGAGGCTTAAGGGATTAGAGACGTCCGAAGCACCGTACCGGCCGCTTCGGATAGTCTTACGCTCTTCCCGGTTTCCGTCCCGAGGCCAAAATAGAATTGCCTGCGAAACACCGCGAAGGAACGCGCGAACGTCGGCGCGGCGAAGGTGAGGATCGGCGTCGCGTGCTCGAGCGCGCGATCGAACCGGAAGATCGTGACCGCATAGCCTCCCTCCGATTTCGATTTGGCGGTCAGGCAGTAGAGCCGATTCTTGTGCACGAGGATGTCCCAAGGGATCTGGTCGTCCGGTAGCGGCAGGCGCCGGGTCTGCTCGAGCGAAGTTGCTGCATAGACGCCAAAGGGAAGCCATTGGTGGTCGTTGTGTTGCCAGCCGCCAATATAGACCGTCTGATCGTCAATTCGCGCCCAGCGTCGCACGAGGGGGATCTTGTCCGACGCCCCTGCCTGAAGATCAGGAAAGAGCGGAACGCTGCTGCCGAAGATGATCGGCATGAATCCCTCTTGCGCGGGGTCAAACTGGAACAGCGACGCGACCGTCTGCACGCCCGTTTCCCCAACCGGGCGCATCGGTGCGGTGGCGCTTGCATAGAGCGCATCGCCGAGTTCGAAGAGCGACCAAAGGCGCCCGAAATACCCTTTCCCGACCAATCTTTCGAGCGGCGCCGCTCCCGTAACCTGCCCATCCCGGCTGACCGGTCCGGGAAGCAACGCAGCGGGCTTCCAGTTCGCGCCGTCATCGCCTGAGATCCAAGCGTCGATCGGCTGACCATAAGAACCGCCCGCCGCGATCAGGTGCCCGTGGAAACGTTGCACGCTGTAGATGTGGAGGCCGCGCGGGACGTTGCGCACCTTCGTCCAGTGCCGATCGGTACGACGATACATGTTGCCGAACGACCAGTCATCCCGGCTGTCATGGCCGGGAATGAGGAGGACATGACCGTCGGGATAATATTGGGCGATCTGCTCCTCATCGACCGAGAACTCGGTGTGGAAGCGCTTGCCGTCATAGGAGACGACAGGCACGGGCCCAGCATTGGGGGACGGATCGAAATTGGAACTGTTGCCGGCACCGAGAAACAACCGACCGTCGAACACCTGCATCGTCCAGATGTTTCGTGGATAGGGCGCCTCGGGCCAGCGCTCCTCGAAGGGCGAGCCGACGACGACTGGGGTTACCGCCCGCTGGGCATAAGCTGTCTCGGCGGGCGCGATCGTTCCGGTGATCAGCGCCGCCGCGAAGAGGAGAGCTGGCCGCATCGGTTAAAACTTCGCCTCGACGCCCAGGAAGAAGAAGCGGCCGACATTGTCGTAGCGCACCGCGCTACCATTGATGCCCCCTCCGAGATAGGTGGATGCAGTAAAAGGCGGTTCGACGTCGAGCAGATTATTGATACCGGCCCGGAAGGTATAAGTGCGGCCGAGCTTATAGCCTAGGGTGAGGTCGGTATAGACGCGAGCGCTCACCGTCGGCAGGTCATAGGTCTCCTTGCTCGCCTGCGGATCGATCATCGACTTGCTGATGAATTGATTTTCGATACGGGCCGAGACGCGACCAATCTGGTATTCGGCAAATTGCCGTGCGAGCCAGCGCGGATTGCTGAAGCGTCCATCCTGGATCACCAACGTGTTCGGATCGTTGGGGTCGGTTTGGAGTTCGAGCTGAAGCAGTAACGTCGCCGTCCCGCCGATGCGCAGCGTTCCCGGACCGACCTGGCGCGCATAGTCCAGGGCGAAGTCGATACCTTGGGTTTCCTGACGCGCCACGTTCAGGAGCGAGCTGTTGATTGCAATCAGGCTGCCGTCCGTGTCGATCTTGATCGACTTGCAGAAGATATTGTCGATCGTCTTCGCATCGACACAACGGGTCGCGATCGCATCGGCTGCGAAGGACGTCACAGCATCGGCGAGCTTGATATGGAAATAGTCGATCGAGGCATTGAGGGGCCCGAAATTCACGGCACCGCCGACGCTGAAGCTGTTCGAGGTCTCGGCTTTCAGGTCCGGATTGCCGCCGCTCGTCACGGTTGTTCCAACGAAGGTGTCGCGGAAGTTTGCCGGGACGCCGAGCGCGGCGCAATTGGCGCGACGGTTGGTCGTCTCGCCGAGCCGCGGCGCATCGCAGGGATCGACGAAGTTGACGATCGATATCGATCTGGGTCCGTAGAGCTCGACGAGGTTGGGCGCGCGAACCGAACGCGCCCAGGATGCCCGCAGTCGGACCTGGCGGATCGGCGCCCATGTGCCGGCGGCATTCCAGGTCGTGGTCCGACCGATCGAACTATAGTCTGAAATGCGAAGCGCGCCTTCCGCCTCGAGCGACCCCAACAAACGGTGATCGCGCAGGATCGGGACGCGCAGCTCGCCATAGCCTTCATTGACCGTGAAGCCCTTGTCGATCGGCTGGCGCGGCACGGCCAGGCCTATGAAGTCGATCGCATGGGAGAGCGACAGGCCGTCATCGTGCGTGACGAGCTTCTCGCGTCGATGCTCGCCCCCCACCGCGAAGGCGAGCGGGCCGGCAGGCAGGTCGAACAGTGTGCCTGTGATCTGGCCCGACACCACCTCCTGCACGTTCTTGATCGTCTGGAGTCGGTCGCGAACGAAATAGTCGCGCTGGGCCTGGGTGAGGTCATCGCGTGCGAAGATATTGAACGGAACGCATCCTGCCGCGCGGGCTGCTGCGTTGCGACACATGGGTTTTCCATCGGGTCCGGCAATTGCATCGACGGAATAGAGGAAATTCTGTCCGATCAGCATGTTCTTGAAGGTGAAATTGTCGTTATATTCGCCCCGCTGATAGGACACGCGCCAGTCGAAGCGATCGACCAGCTTGCCTTCCAGGCCCGCGACGATCGTCCAGCTATGGCGATCGTGGATGTTGTCGAGGTCGCCTAACTCTTTCATCGCCCGGCGAACGGGCAGCTTCTGGAGCTTGTTCGCATCCATCAGCGCGCCGACCGACGCGGGCAGGAATATGTTGTCGCGTGCGATCTGCGGACCGCCCAGTCCGTTGAACCAGATGGTCCGCTCGTCGAACCGGTAATATTGCTCGAGGCTCTTCGAATAGGTCTTGGAGAATTCTCCCTCCAGGAAAGCCGAGACCCCTGGGGTAATCTCGTAGCTCAGGTCGCTGCGCAGAGAGATCACTTCGGACGGCGAACGAAGCTCGATCCAGTCCGCATAGCTCGCACCCGTATCGCCAATCACCGAACCGAGCGAACCCGGCCGGACAATCTTGCCGCCGAGCGGCTGCAGCCCGTTCGCGCCATAAACATAGGTCTTCCCACCGACGAACATATTGGCGTCATAGGTGACGTAGGTGTCGTTGAGATTGACCAGGGTGATCTGGTTCGGAATACCGTCGTTCGGCCCGGTGTTGGCCGGGTTGGCGTCGGTGGCGACACGATACTGGCCGAAATCGCGCTGCCTCGAACGCAGCCGGCCGCTCGTCGTATAGGCGGCACCGAAATTGATGAAGCCGCGCCCGTCGGCGAAGTGGGTTCCGCCATAGAAACCGAGCGCCGCATTGTTCGCCCCGCCATGCTGGCTCATGCCGCCGCGCGCGGACAATTCCACGCCCTCGGTGTTGCGCTTGGTGATGATGTTGACGACGCCGCTGACCGCGTCTGCGCCATAGACCGCCGATGCGCCGCCGGTGATAATCTCGACACGCTCGATCATCGACGGCGGGATGGTGTTGATGTCGACCGCGGAGGAACTGCTTGACCCCGAGACCCTCCGCCGGCCGTTCACGAGGGTGAGGCTGCGATTGGTCCCGAGTCCGCGAAGGTTGACGAACGCCGCGCCCGCGTCACCGCTGCGGAATGTGTTGGCGTTACCAAGGCCGACACCGAACGCCGGGAATTCCTGTAACAGGTCGGCGAGGTTGACCGCAGCTGAGTTGGCGAGATCGGCAGATCCCACCACGGTGATCGGCACGGGCGTGTCGTTCCTCGGCCGGGCGATCCGCGAACCGGTCACGACGATGTCTTCGGCCGGCTCCCCGCCTTCGGCCGCGGCCGGATCGACCGATTGTGCCGTCAGCCTCGGCGCGGCGCTCGGCGAGCGGCTTGAGATCGTCAGTGCCGCTCGCGGCCGGATCACGATCGAAAAGCTGTTCTTGCCGACCTTGCGGAACGAAGCGGATGTCCCCTCCAGCAAGGCGGCAAGCACCTGCTCGGGCGATCCGCGTCCCTTGAAGCCGCGGCTGGAGATTCCTTGCACCGTGTCCGTCCGATAGAGGAGGTTGAGGCCGCTCTGCTGGCGAAACGCAGCGAGCGCGCCATCGAGCGATTGTGGTGCGATCTCATAGGTTCTTCGCTCCGCCTGTTGGGCGTACGCGCTCGGAACCAGGGCAACGGCCGATAGGGCGACAAGCATTCCCCCGGACATCAAGCGCGCGGCGTTTCTGGCCAGCATTGGTTTCTCCCTCAAACCCTGGGCCGGCAAGCACGTTTGCTGGCCGTTCAGAGGGGAGACCTCGACCAATTCGGTTTGTGCTGTAGTGCAGCAGAATAAATTTCGACGGCAGCCACGCTGCCTAGGTGGCGGACCTTGGAGCTTGGCAGTTACCCCCCGATCCGCCAGCCTCCGGCCGCCTCGCGTCTGACATGGGCACCAGTGATCGCCTCGACCGCCTTGAGGAAGGCGGTGGTGTCATGCGCCTCGAAGCCACCAGACAGCGGAATGCGACGCAAGGTCGGATCGGCGAGCACGATCGGCTCGCGCGAATAGCGATTGAACTGGGCGATCGCCTGCTCGAGACTGTCACCGTCCAGCTCGATCCGGCCGCGCATCCAGTCCGGCGAGGGGCGCGTACCCAGATCGCGTTCCTCGACCCTTCCCTCGGCGTTGATCAGGAGCGTTTTTCCGGCGTTGAGCGATTGCTCGAGATTGCCCTGCGCAGCGCGCACGCCGACCCGACCGCGATAGACGCTGACGCGCTGGCCATCGACCATCTGGGTGACGCTGTACCTTGTGCCGAGCGCCCGGACCGCGACGCCCTTCGAGCTGACGGTGAAGTTGCGCCACCATTCATGCTGGACATCGACAAAGGCGGAGCCGTGCTGAAGCTCGATGCTCCGACCAAAGAGGCTGTAGTGAACCTGGACGACGCTTCGGGCGTCGAGATAGAGCGAGGAGCCGTCATCGAGGCGGACGAACTCGATGCGCCCATTGCTCGCCGCATAGCGGTAGTCGTGCTTTTGGCTCTGAACCCCGATCGCGCCGCCGACGGTGATGCAGAGCGCCAATCCCAGCGCCAGCGATCGCGCTGGCAGCTTGCGTTCCTGGCCGAGAAGAACACGTCGCGTCTTAGCATCCGCGCGGCTGAGTGTCGGCGACGACCATGCACCATCGACCGCGTCATAGGCCACGGCATTGCGTTCATCAGCAGCCAGCCAGGCGAGAAACTCCGTCTCGCATCCCTGATCCTCGCGGAGACGCAACAGCCAGTCGGCCGCCTGCTCAAGCCGGTGGGTCTCGACGGGCGCGGCGCTAGAGGTTGGCATCGGTTTCGCGCTGATCTTCTGCAAGCCGTACGATCGCTTTTGTCAGATGGTACCGGACGGTGGCGATCGTTACATCGAGTTGTTCGGCGATCACGGCATAGGACAGTTCATCTATCCGATGAAGGATGAAGACGCTCCGCGTGAGTGGTGGCAGGGTCGCGAGGATCGCTGCGATGTGTCGCAGTTCGTCCCGCGCCTCTGCTTCCTGCGCGTGATTACGCCAGTCTGGGATCGGGTCCGCGCCGACGCTGTCGAGCGATGCGAAAGCAAAAGGACGCCATCGCCGGTTACGCGCCAGGTTGAAGGCTGCGGTGTAGAGAAGCGCTTTCGCGTTCGTGACGACTCTGCCCTTGCAGTAGCGAAGGAGTCGAAGGAAACCTTCCTGGGCGAGATCCTCGGCCTCGCCCTGCGCGTAGCGATGGCGCAGGGCGCGAACCAGCCGGCGGCTCTCCGACCGGTAGAGATCTTCTATGGCGTCGTGCGTCAGCTCCTTCATGGCGCCGAAAGCTCCCGTCGCGGGCAGCCAGCAGAATCGGGCCCCAACGATGCGGCGGTTTCGACGCTCAAGGTTACGCGCTGGTTACATGGATAATTCGGAGTGATCCAGCCAGTGAACCAAGAGCGGCGTGATCTAGAGGGGCGGTGGAGGCGTGGCGGTTATCGAAGAGGAACTCATCTGCGCCAGCAAACGTCCGAGATCCTCACGCTTGGTCATCAGGTCCGCCAGCGTATAACGATCCAGCACGCCGAGAAATGCGGATAGCGCCTCTTTCAGGACACCGGTCAGTCCACAGGCCGGCGCGATCACGCAGCTCCCGCAATCGACCAGGTCGAAGCCGTCCTCGGTGTGGCGGACCAGCGCGCCGATATTGATCTCTTCAGGAGCCTTACCGAGTCGGATGCCCCCAAAGCGTCCGCGCACGGTCTCGACATAGCCCGAGCGCGCCAACTCATTGACGACCTTCATCAGGTGATTCTGCGAGATGTCATAAGCCCGAGCGACCTCCGCGATCGAACACAGGCGTTCGGGGCGCGCCGCCAGATGGAGCAGCACGCGCATCGAATAATCCGTGAACAGCGTCAGCTTCATGCGTGCTCCAGCCAGGCCGGAAATCGGCTCGCGTTTAATTAGGTATTCTCATTGCATGTTTCAGAGCCAAGGGATAGATGCATCCCAGATACATGATTGGAGCGTGAGTCGTGGACGGCGTCTCAGGGATCGACGAAGCAGGGCTGGAAAGGCTGATCGAGGCCTTCTACGAGCGTGTTCGCGCCGACGCCGCGCTTGGCCCGATCTTCAATGATGCGATCGGCGATTGGCCCGAACATCTCAACAAGCTCGCTGCTTTCTGGTCGTCGGTGATGCTGACCAGCGGCCGTTACAAGGGGCAGCCCCTACCCGCCCACAGGAAGCACCAGCATCGTCTAACACCCGCGCTGTTCGAACGCTGGCTGGCGATATGGGCCGAGACCACTGACGAATTGATGGCCCCGGACGCCGCGGTCGCGCTGCAGGCCAAGGCCGCGCGCATCGCAGAGAGCCTCCAGCTCGCCTTGTTTTTCCGGCTGGATTCCCGGCCGATTTCCCGGCCCGCCCCAGCGACGGACCATCTCCACAGGAGTGTCCTGCCATGACCGACATCCCGCTCGTCGATCTCACCGTGCATCACAAACCGCGAGATTTCCGCGATCATATCGCGCTGGGCTTCACCAAGGTGTTGCGCTGGTGCGCCGACACTTTCTTTGCCAAACGCTATGGCCATCGCGCCATCGTGCTGGAGACGGTCGCCGCGGTGCCCGGCATGGTTGGCGCCACGATCAACCATCTCAAGTGCCTGCGCCGCATGTGCGACGACAAGGGCTGGATCCGCACCCTCATGGAGGAAGCGGAGAATGAGCGTATGCACCTCATGACCTTTATCGAGATCGCCAAGCCCACCCTGTTCGAGCGGCTGGTCGTCCTCGGCGTCCAGTGGGTGTTCTACCTCGCCTTCTTCGCGCTCTATCTGGTCAGCCCTCGGACGGCCCACCGCATCGTCGGCTATTTCGAGGAAGAGGCGGTGATCAGCTACACGCATTATCTCAAGGAAATCGACGAGGGGCGGAGCCCGAACGTGCCGGCGCCGGCAATCGCGCGGCATTATTGGAAGCTGCCTGCCGACGCCACCCTGCGCGACGTGGTGCTGGTGGTGCGCGCCGACGAAGCGCATCACCGCGACGTGAACCACGGTTTCGCGAGCGAACTGGCCGGCGTCGAGAGTGTCACCGCCCTCGCCCCCTACCCCGCGCACGCGGACGATATCCGGCAGGCGGCCTGACATGGCCACCCAGCCCTATCGATCCACCCCGATCTTCGATGAGGACACGCTGCCGGCCGCTCTGCGCGGCCAGCACAACACCAAGGCAGGTGTATGGGGCATGGTTCGGGTGATCGAGGGGCATGTGCGGCTGACCTATCTCAATCCGCCGTCCGAGATCGAGCTGACGCCTGAGGCACCTGGCCTGCTGCTGCCCGAACAGCCGCATTTCGTGACGCCGCTCGGGCCGATGAAGATGCGGGTCGATTTCTACGATCAGCCGCCCGCGGGCTGACCTCTTCCATTCAAACCTCGTAACAGGAGATGTTGATGTCGCAGACCATCAACGAGCGCACGATCGCGCTCGTGAAAGCCACCGTTCCCGCGCTCGAAGCCAGCGGCCTCGAGATTGTCCGCGAGATGTATTCGCGCATGTTCCAGAATCCGGAGATTCGCGACCTGTTCAACCAGTCGCATCAGGACGCCGCCGGTGCCCAGCCCCGGGCGCTGACGGCGGCGATCCTCGCTTATGCCAGCAATATCGACAATCTCGCCGCGCTCGCACCTGCCGTCGAACGGATCGCGCAGAAGCATGTCGGGCTTCAGATCCTGCCCGAACATTATCCCCATGTTGGCGAAGCGTTGCTCAGCGCGATCAAGGCGGTGCTGGGCGATGCCGCGACGGACGAGATCCTCGGCGCCTGGGGTGAGGCCTATTGGTTCCTCGCCAAGGTGCTGATGGCACGCGAAGCCCGCGTCTATGACGAACAGAAGGCGGCCGAGGGGGGCTGGAACGGCTGGCGCGACTTCCGCGTCGAGGACGTGATCAGAGAGAGCAGCGTGATCAGTTCGTTCATCCTGCGCCCGGTCGACGGCGGCGCGGTCATTCGTCACAAGCCGGGGCAGTATCTGACCTTCTGGTTCGATATTCCGGGGCACGCGCCCGCCAAGCGCAACTATTCCATCTCGAATGCGGCGAACGGCGAAACCTATCGCATCTCCGTCAAGCGCGAACCACACGGCCTCGCCTCTGGCTGGCTGCACGACCATGCGAAGCCCGGCACGATCCTGAAGGTCTCGCCCCCGGCGGGCGAGTTCTTCCTCGCCGAACTTCCCCAGCGGCCGGTCGTGCTGCTGTCGGGAGGCGTCGGCCTTACGCCGATGGTCGCGATGCTAGAGACGGTTGCCGAGCGGCACCCCGGGGTCGCCGCCCATTATATCCATGGCACCCACGATCGCGACACCCATGCAATGCGCGATCATGTGCGCGGGCTTGCCAAGCATAGGCCTTCGATCAAGGTGACCGACTTCCATCAGACGCCGCTGGCGGACGAACAGGCCGGCAGGGACTATGACCTGGCAGGGCTCATCACTGACGATTGGCTGATTGCCAACACGCCGGTCACGGAGGCCGATTATTATATCTGCGGACCGCGACCGTTCCTCCGGGCAGCGGTGTCGGCATTGTCTCTTGCCGGCGTGCCTTCCGATCGCATCCACTATGAGTTCTTCGGGCCGGCCGACGAACTGCTCGCGGCCTGATCGCAGAGGCGAGGATGGACGACATCGTCATTGCCCGCGCGCTGCACGTCGTGGCGATCCTCATGTGGATCGGCGGAGTCGCGTTCGTGACCTGCGTGGTGATGCCGTCCATCCGGGAGCATCACGAGCCCAAGGACAGGCTCGCTGCATTTCATCGCATCGAGGACCGCTTCGCCGGACAGGCGCGCTTCTGGGTACTCCTCGCTGGCGCCAGCGGTTTCTGGATGGTTTATCGCGCCGGACTGTGGGATCGGTTTATCGATCCCCATTTCTGGTGGATGCATGCCATGGTCGGTATCTGGGCGGTATTCGCCGCGATGCTGTTCATCATCGAGCCCTTGTTCCTGCATCGACGCATGGCGACCTCGGACAAACCGGCGGATTTTGCGCGGATGGAGGGAATGCACCGCGTCCTTCTGATGCTGTCGCTCATCACAGTGCTTGGCGCCGTCGCAGGGAGTCATGGGCTATTCTGACCGCCCCCTAGTTCGGCAACGTGTTGACTAGATAGAAACGCGACCGGTCGTGAGCAGTGACGCGAACGCAATCAAAATCGTTCGCGTCCCCGCCGCGGTGCGATACAGGGCGGCGCAGGAAAGAGGTGAGCACATGGATGTCATGCATCTGGCGCGATGGGAGGCGTCGAGGGTCTATGCGGTCGGGGACATTCATGGCCGTCTTGATTTGCTTGATGCAATCGAGGGCATGATCGCCGCCGATATCGCTGCTTCATGTACCGACGAGCCCCTCATTTGTTATCTTGGGGACTATATTGATCGCGGGCCTCACTCAGCCCAGGTCATCGACAGGCTTTGCATCCTTTCGCGCGATGGCGCGAAGCGCGTCTTTCTCAAGGGCAACCATGAAGATCGCATGCTGGATTTCCTCGATGCACCAGCGACGAATGGTCCGTCTTGGCTGAAGTTTGGCGGTCGGGAGGCTTTGGAGAGCTATGGCATTGCTGTGTCCGTGGAGCCTGGCGACAGTGACTGGACCAACCTGCGTGACCGCCTCGACGGCGTGCTGCCGGATACCCATCGTGATTTTCTCACTTCCCTCGATCTTGGCATCCACTGGCAAGGCTATTTCCTGGTCCACGCGGGATTGAACCCCGAGAGGGCTGTCTCCGACCAGATGGAGCGAGATCTCATGTGGATCCGGGAGCCTTTTCTGAGCAGCGAAGAAGACTGGGGCTTCAAGGTGGTGCATGGACACGTCATCACCGAGGAGCCCGTATTTCGAACGAACCGCATCGGTATCGATACCGGCGCTTATCAGTCTGGTCGCCTGACCTGCCTTGTTCTTGAGGGAGGGGCACAGCGGGTCATCCAGACCGGTTGAGCCATTGCGCTCCACGAGCGCAGGGCTTTGGTCATTAGGCTGCTTCCGATAGGGAAGACTCGTGGCGCGAGAGCGCATCAAGCTGAACCCGCAACCCGGAGACGAGGTGATCCACCAGGCCACGGACGCGCGCCGAGGTGCGATCCCCTTCTCGGTGAAGGACGTGGACCGGGAGGGCCGGAGGCTCGAACTCCGTCAGCACGGCTCTCAGGGCGCCGGCGCGGAGCTGGTGCGCAACCTGATCGGAACAGGCCTGCGTCAAGCCGAAGCCAGCCTCGGCCGCGGCAATCCCGCTCTCGTGCGAATTCACGAAGAGCCGGGGATGTACGCGCCTGGTGAAGGCTTCACCCTCTCGCCCGAACTGCCAGTTCAGCCCGGCGCCAAGCGCCGTGATTCCGATCGTCTCATGATCGTCGAGGTCCTCAGGACGCTGGGGAATACCCCGCGTCTCCAGATAGGACGGCGCTCCGCAGACAATGCGACGCATCGTGCCGATACGGATGGCGCGGAGGCTCGAGTCCGCCAGCTGACCGATACGAACAGCTATATCCTGGTTCTCCTCGGCGAGCTGGACGACGCGATCGACATAGAGCGTCGCGATCTCCATCCCCGGATGTCGGCGCAGGAATTCGACCAGCAGGTCCGACACGAAAAGCCGGCCGAACAGGATCGATGCCGTGACATTGACGCGTCCCTGCAATTCACCGTGGATGCCTCGTGCCGCGTCACCCGCATCATCAACCGCCGCCAGGATCCGGCGAGAATCTTCGACATAACGGGTTCCTGCCTCCGTAAGACGGACGCTGCGGGTCGTGCGCGAGATAAGCTTGACGTTCAGCCGCGCCTCCAGTTCAGAGACGATCCTGGTGATCGCTGGGGCTGATAGGCCGAGCTGTCGACCAGCCGCCGAGAAACTCCCGTGTTCCGCGATGGCGACAATGACCTGCATGGCGCGCAGCGTGTCCATTATTCAGAATTCCGGAAGAATCATTTCATCAGACCATATATTCTCGATTTCACTGAAATACATCAAATTCCAATGCGAACCCGAGGACATCGGCGGGAATAGCGGGATAGGACAGGCTGCGAGCAGATGATCGCATGCTGTCCCTTCGCGACTAACTGCCCTCGCCAGATCGGCTGAAGGTTTCGCGAGATCACCTGATCCCGCACGCCCCGTTCGCAAGGAAAGGCCCATCTATGACAGATTCTCGTACCGTCCGCGCGGCAGCCGTTCAGATCGCCCCCGATCTCGACACGGCGACCGGCACGCTCGACCGCGTGCTCGCAGCGATCACGGACGCCGCCTCGAAGGGAGCCGAGATCATCGTGTTCCCGGAGACCTTCCTGCCCTGGTACCCGTATTTCTCGATCGTCCACGGCCCGGCCCTGATCGCCAATGAGCATATGCGCCTCTACAAGAACGCGGTCGTGGCACCAGGCCCCGTGACCGAGGCCCTCTCAGCGGCGGCGCGGCGTCACCACATCGTTATCTCGATCGGTATCAACGAGCGCGATCATGGGACGATCTACAACAGCCTGCTGATCTTCGACGCGGATGGGACCCTGCAGCTCAAGCATCGCAAACTCTCGCCAGCCTATCACGAGCGCATGATCTGGGGTGTGGGAGACGGATCGACGTTGAAGGTGGTCGACACCGCGGTCGGCCGGGTCGGCGGTCTGATCTGCTGGGAGCATTACAATCCGCTCGCACGCTATGCGCTGATGGCCCAGCACGAGGACATCCATGTGTCGATGTTCCCAGGCGCGCTGTTCGGCCCGACCTTCGCCGACCAGACCGAGGTGCAGATCCGCAACCACGCACTGGAGAGCGGATGCTTCGTCGTCAATGCGACAGGGTGGCTGACCGAAGAGCAGATCGTGAAGATTTCGGGCGAACATGGCGCTGCGGACATGATCCGCGGTGGCAGCATCACCGCGATCATCGATCCCGAGGGCCGGCATGTCGTACCGCCGCTGACGTCCGGCGAGGGCATTCTGATCGCCGACCTCGACCTCGACCTCAATCTCAATCGCAAGCGCGTGATGGACTCGGTAGGCCATTTCTCGCGTCCCGAGTTGCTGCGCCTGCTGATGACCAATCCCGCGACCTCGGCGGCCGTATCCGCGCAGGATCTTACGCCTGAGCAGATCACCAAGGCGCTCAAGCTGGGCGCCGCAGACGCAACCAGTGCCACTCCCGCCCAGGCCGACGCCTGATCATGCGGGTTCGCGCGCACCATGCCGTCCCCCCAGGCGTGGTGCGCGCGCCTCGTGATAGCGCAACAGGCATGGCCGTGGAGGCGAGCTGACCATGCGCAACAGTTTTACGCATGACGGACGCATGCTCTCCTACACGATCGAGGGTAGTGGTCCGGTACTGCTGTTCCTACATGGACTTGGCGGCAATGCCGAGAATTGGGTGCTCCAACGGGCGGCCTTCGCGCGGACTCATCAGGTCGTTGCGCTGGACCTGCCAGGTCATGGTCGTTCACAAGGCCGTGACGTGCCTTTCACGCGATATTGGGAATCGATCGAAGGCATTTGCGATCATCTCGGCGTGACGCAATTATCGCTATGCGGTCTCTCAAAAGGCGCGAGAGCGGGCCTCATGTTCGCCGCCCGCCAGCCGGAGCGCGTTGAGCGTATCGCCGTCGTCAATGCGTTTGTCCATCTGACGCCAGCCGACCGGCAGGCCAGGCTCGCGCTGTACGATGTGCTCATAGGGCCAGCCGGAGAACAAGCCTGGGCGAAACGGCTCCTCTCCGCGATGAGTGTGAGCGGACATCCCACGATCGTCCGGGGATTCCTGAAATCGCTCGACAGCATCGATCCGCACCATATCCGCGCGCGGTTCCAGGAGCTGATCGACTACGATCAGCGCCCGGAACTGGCTGGGATCCGTTGTCCGGTATTGCTCGTGCGCGGCGAGAAGGACGACTTCGTGCCTCCCTATTGCGTGGACGAGATGCATCGGCTTCTCACCAATTCCTCGATAGCACGACTGCCGGATTGCGGCCATCTCCCCTATCTTGAGGATCCAGCCGCATTCAACGCACTGCTCAGACACTTTCTTTCCGGGGAGCGCCGCGACACCGGCGCATAGCAAACATACCAACCGAGGAGACCATCCCATGGACATCAGGCGCCTGAAGCCGGGGCGACGCATGAGCCAAGCCGTCATCCATAACGGTGTCGTCTATCTGGCAGGACAGATAGGCGCTCCTGGAGAGGATGTGGCCACCCAGACACAGGCAGTCCTTGCGCAGATCGATGAACTGCTCGCCGAGGCAGGGACGGATCGCTCGCGGCTTCTGCAGGCAACGATCTGGCTCGCCGATATCGCGGATTATGACACGATGAACCGGATCTGGGAGGCGTGGATCGGCGAGGCTCCCACCCCAGCACGCGCGACAGCGCAAGCGTGTCTTGCGCGCGCTGACTGGAAGATCGAGGTCATCGTCACAGCAGCTCTTCGTTGAGCAACCTTCAGCACAGCACGGGCGCAGTCGTCGACGCCACTTCGAGAGCGGCGCCGACGACGTTTGGGGACCGCATGTTCAGGTCGCTTCCTCCGTTCCACGCCTGGTCTTCCGCAATCATCGCCGCACTGATTGGCTTCGGTGCCAGCATCGCGCTGGTCGTACAGGCGATGCGGACGTTAGGAGCATCGGTCGAGCAGACCGGCTCCGCGGTCACTGCGATTTGTCTAGGAATTGCGATCGTCGGCGCGGCGCTTTCCATCCGGCTGCGGATGCCGATCGTGCTGGCGTGGTCGACACCAGGCGCCGCGTTACTCGCGGCAACATCGTCCGGTCAGCACTGGTCGGTCGCGATCGGCGCCTTCCTGGTCAGCGGCTTGCTGATGGTCTGTCTCGGGACGGTGCCCGCACTTGGCAGGATGGCGGAACGCATTCCGGCATCGGTTGCATCCGCCATGCTGGCCGGTGTGCTGCTCCCCTTCTGCCTGCGGCTGTTCAAGATTGGCGGAACCGACCCTCTGCTGGTGACGGTCATCGTCGTCGTCTATCTTGCCGCGCGCCAGCGGATTCCTCTCTATGCGCTGCTGCTCGTCCTGATAGCGGGCGCCCTTCTCCCTGCGGTCCGAGGCGACATCGCGCCTTTGCCCGCCGGAGCCACTTTCGGAACATTGTCGCCTACCATCCCCCATTTCGATATTCGGGCGACCATCGGCATCGCCATTCCATTGTTCCTGGTTACGCTCGTATCGCAGAACCTTCCAGGGCTGGTGGTATTGCGAACAGCTGGCTTCCGACCGAAACTAGGGCTCCTGCTGGTCGCGACCGGACTCGCCTCGCTTGTGGGCGCTCCATTCGGCGCCTATTCCATCAACCTCGCAGCGATCACGGCGGCGATCTGTACGAGCGAGGAAGCACATCCCGATCGTTCGCGCCGATGGACGGTCGGCGTTCTATATGGCGGTTGCTATCTCGTCCTGGCTTTGTTCGCCCCGCTGCTCGTCCGTTTCTTCCTCGCACTTCCGCACGACGTCATCGCGGCTCTGACCGGGGTCGCTCTGATTCCTGCCTTGGTCGGCGCACTTGAAACCGCACTAGCGGCGAAGGATGAACGTGATGCCGCTGTCGTCACCTTCCTCGCCACCGGGTCGGGCCTAGCGCTGTTCGGGCTTGGATCCGCTTTTTGGGGATTGGTGTGCGGTTTCGCGGCCTTGGCCGCCAAGGCTATATTGCGGCGCGATGCCAAAGCGTGACCCAGCCTGCGGCGGCAAAGCCGCCGCAGGCGTCCAGATCGAGCTTTAAACTTTCGTGTCGCGGAACAGGCCGACGAGGAGTTCCACGAGCCGATTGAGATTCTCCTGGCTCGTACGCCAACTCGAGAAACTGAGCCTGAACGCCGGACGTCCCTCCCAGCGGGTCATGCCGAACCAGGCAACGCCGGACTCCTGAGCGGCGCGGCAGATATGCTGGGTGCAGTCGTCATCGCCCGCGCGCACCAGCACCTGGTTCAGGACCACCTCGTTCAGTATCTCATAGCCTTCGGCGCGGAGCCTCTGCGCGACATGCTGGGCTTGGGAGATGTTGCGATCGACAAGTTCACGAAGGCCATCGCGGCCGAGCGTCCGCAATGCCGCCCAAATCGGGATGCCGCGGGCACGCCGCGAGAATTCAAGGGTCAGATTCTGCTGTGCGGAAGCAGACGCCGGCGCGTAGACCGCCTCGGAGGACATGGCCGTCGCCATGTCGCTGGCCTCGCGGCAGATGGCGAAAGCGCCATCATAGGGCGTGTTCAACCACTTGTGGCCATCCGCCGTCCAGCTGTCCGCTTCCTCCACGCCGTCGCACAGCGCTCGCGAGGACGACGCCCGCGCCCATAGCCCGAACGCTCCATCCACATGCACCCACGCCCCCCGAGCCTGCGCCATCGGGATGAGTTTGGCGAAATGATCGAAGCTGCCGGTGTTCACCTCGCCTGCCTGGAGGCAGAGGATGGTCAGATCATCTGCATCAGGCACCTGCTCGACGATCGCTCGCCCCGCATCGTCGACCGGCAGCCGGATGAGATTGTCGAGGCCGAAACCCAGGATTCGAAGCGCCTTGATGACAGCCACATGTGCAGTCTCCGGCAGCATTACTTTCACGTCAGGTGCGCCCTTGGCGCCGTGGCGATCCCAGTTCCAGCCGGCCCGCGCGAGCACCGATCGGCGTGCAGCCGCGAGACAGGCGATGGTGCACGCAGTGGCGCTTGTGCCGAAACCGACACCGGCGGTTCGAGGAAGATCGAGTGCTTCCAATATCCAGCGCGCCGCCTGGGTCTCGATCGCATCGGAAACCGGAGAGCTGTCGAACGTTGACGCGCGCTGATCCCAGGCGAGCACCATCCGCTCGGCAGCGGCAGCAGCCGGGAGCACGCCGCCTATCACATAACCGAAATAGTTCGGGCCTGTGCTCGCCGATGTCGCGGGTGAGCCGACCTCGTCGAGAAGCCTCAGCGTGTCCTCCGCCGTCATCCCGCTCTGTGGGAAATCCTCCTTGAAAGCGGAAAGCACGCCCAACGCCTCCCGTGCCGGCCAGGCGCGACGGCCGGCGATGGTCGCTGTATAGGCACGCGCCCGTTCGTCGGCATCCCGCAACAGGTGGATTTCGTCGCTATCGGAGGTGGCCGCAGAGCCATTCAACTGATCCAACACATACTCCATTGATTCCAAGTGATTCGGGTCGCCAGAGGCGACCCGATCTGCACGTTCCTTCAGGTCGACGCTAGTGAGAGCAGCGCCTTCGTCAATGTTCCATCGGCCGTCTCAAAGCCATCCAGGACATCGAAGTGATTCTTGCCCGGTATCTCCAGTGGGGCCCCCTTGTTTCCCTTCGCTGCCCACGCCTTGAGGAAGTCGTTGGACTGGATGCCGAAGGCCGTCGTTTCCGCGCCGCCCCAGGCTGCGATCAGCGGTGTGGCGCATTCCCTTACGATCCGGATCGGACTGATGTTCAGGATTTCCTGACCGCTCAGGCGGAGCGCAGGCTGGAGCCAGCTATGGGCGAATGGCGCCATGTCAAAAAGACCCGAGATCGATAGGCCTCCTTTGACGACGTCGGGCGCGAGCCCATAGTCCCCGACCCAATCGGTCAGGAGCAGCATTCCGGTGATATGCCCGCCCGCCGAATGACCGCCCACGAAGATTTGATCCGGGTCGCCGTCGAAACGATCGGCGTTTCGAGCGATCCAGGCAACGGCTGCCCTCGCCTGGCGGACGATCTCGGTGATGGTGACCGTGGGGCACAGGGCGTAGTTGACGTTGGCGACCACGAAACCAGCGGCGGCCGGCCCCATGGCTATGACGTCGAACAGGTCCGCCGGGTTGGAGCGCCACCAGCCACCGTGAAAGAAGAGGAATATTGGTCGCTTGCCAGGTTTCTGGGCCGGGAACAGGTTGAGCGACTCCGCGACAGTCGGGCCGTAGGATAGCCGCATCTGTGGCTTCAGCGCTTCCCGGGAGGCTGCGCTGCCATCGACATAATAGGTCAGATATTTCTCGATGTTTGGCACCACCCTCTCGACGTCGTATTGATCATCGAGTTCGGTTTGTGTCGCATAGCCGCCATAAATGCCCGTCATCTTCATCTCCTCTCCTGGTTCGCGGGAATTTTCTTCCTCTGCGAGATTATTGGTTCAGCTAGAATTTCCTTGTCACTTCCCGTCAGCCATCGATGACCGCCTGCTTCTTGAAGACGTCCTCCATCGCGCTCGCCAGTTGCAGCAATTCTTGCGAACCCTCACCAGAGAAGCTGCTTCCATGCATCACGGCCAGTGTCTTTGGCCCCAGTTCGGCAAGCGCTTCGAGCTGACCTCGGCTGCTCGGATTGAAGTTTGTCGAATGGGCGAAGAGGCTTTGCTCGGCGCGCAGCAGGAACTGGTGCGCCCGATCGGCGAGTCCGCTGTCGATGACAGGCGCCGGGTCACCCGAATCGGTGAACAGATCGGAGACGAACAGCGTTCGATCGCTTTCTTCGAAAAGCATCGCCGAATCCCAGCCGTGCGGCAAATGCGGAGTGGGTATCAGCCGGAAGCGCTTGGTCCCGGTTTCCAGAGTCGCATCCTTGCCGAGAACGGCCGGCGACCGAATGGCGAAATCGTTGAGGCTGGTCGCGGCGCACAGCGGCCCGGTGAAGGCCACCGCATCCGGCGCCGCTTCGAGCCAGTCGTTGAGCGCGCCGCATTCGTCGGACTCGAAATGGCTGAAGCCGATATGGCGGATCTTCTGGACATCGACGACACTGGCCGCTGCCTCGCTAAGCTCGGCGAAGCAGCTGCGCAGGCCGGCATGATAGAGAACAGGCTCATCGTCGCGAATGACGAAATGACTGTAGGAGAGCCTGGTCGTCGGATTGAAGGTAGTGATCCGGAAGACGTCCGGTGCGATCTCGGTAACTGAAGCCATGCCGTCCTCTCCTTGGTGCCTGGGAGCGCCTCTTCATGCTTCGCTGCTCCCGGTGGTCCTTCTCGCCGCAGGTCTCATGGTCGCCGATGTCGCGACAATCCGGGCGAAGATGGGTTCTATTTCGCCGTTCCAACAAGGCCTTGCTTGTCTCAGATTTATTTTCGCAACACAGCATATCGCGCAGATAATCTGCACGATATGCTGTGAATCACAAGTATCCCGGCCCACCTTTCGGAGACTAATGGTAATCCAGATTAGATGAGATCGAGCTTCGCAATTCTGGGAATATAGACAAGGACATTTTCGCGAAACTGTTTCGCAAAATTGCGAGAGATTTTGTCTATCTCTGGTCCATTTCAACCCCGAACTGATGTAGTGTCATTGACACAAGTCAAAATCGCGCCGGGGACCTAGCAGCTGGCACGAGGACCCTCATATCGGGGAGGAGCGCATGTCAGCAATGGCCGCGAGGAGCGAGACTGAGACCGACAAGATGCCCTTCATCATTGGGCTGGGAGGTTCAGCTGCTCCGACATCGTCGACCGAACAGGCGCTGTCCTTGGCGTTGCGCGCTGCCGAGAGACGCGGAGCCAGGACAAAGCTGCATGGCGGGAACGCGATCGCCTCTCTGCCGCACTATCTCACGCCCGGCAGCAAATCGTCTGCGCTCGCCCGCGAATTGGTGGCAGATTTCCGAAGGGCGGATGGGCTGATCATCGCCAGCCCAGGATATCACGGCACGATCTCCGCCATCGTCAAGAACGCGCTCGAATATTTCGAAGACACCTCGAAGGACGACAGGATCTATCTGGACGGTGTTCCGGTCGGACTGATCGCGACAGCCTATGGCTGGCAGGCGACCGGCGGTACGCTCGTGACCCTACGGTCGATCGTTCACGCCCTGCGCGGATTTCCGACGCCGCTGGGAGCAGCGATCAACACGTCCGACCAACCCTTCAAAGACGGCGAATGCCTCGATGTCTCCGCAGCAAGGCAACTGACGCTGGTCGGCGATCAGGTGTTCGAATTCGCGCGGATGAAGCTCGCGATTTGATTTCGTGAAAGGTCGCAAATGCGCGAACGAATTTCGTAATTTCGCAGTTAGATTGTCGTTCAATTAAACGAAGTATGACTTATGTATGCATACAGATAGCCCGCGATATGATCCACTGAATCACCGTCGCGGCAAGATAAAAAAGAAGAACGCTGCATGTATATACACATGCACGAGAGAGGATTTACCGATGCAACGATCGATAGGTCGTCATTCGACATTTGCAAGCTGCATTTCCGGCGCAGCGTTTCATTTCGCGCAGGGAAATCTGAGTCTAGTCATCCATCAACCCTCTTGGTGATGATGTGAGTGCTTTCTCGATGACATCTGAACAATCAAGTCCTCCTGATTCAATCTCTCCGCGCTGGATCAAGCGTCCGGAGGGGTCCAACTGGGGTGATTTCGGCCCCAACGATCAGAGGGGAAGGCTGAACCTCCTGACGCCGGCCAAGGTGCTGGAGGGTATCGCCGAGGTGAAGGTCGGCCAATCCTTCTGCCTCAGCCTGCCGCTGGATCTTCCTGGCGGGAACGTGTTGAACGCGCGTCGTCATCCGCCCGTCTTGCGACCGACGATCCGAAACGGCCGGTTCAACGTTAATTATGCGCTGAGACAGGACTCGCCGCAGCTCACCGACGTCATGAGCGACGACGCGGTTTTGCTCTACACGCAATATTCAACCCAATGGGACGGTTTGGCCCATGTCGGCCAGCTTTTCGATGCCGATGGCGATGGCCTGCCCGAGCCGCTTTACTATAACGGCTATCGCGCCGGGATAGATGTCGAGGCTCCGGTCGGCGAAGCGAGTCCGTACGTGACGGTCCCTGAATCTCATGCTCGTGCACTGGGCATCGAGAAGATGGCGGAAACCGGGGTTCAGGGTCGAGGCGTGATGATCGACCTCCACGCTCATTTCGGCCGGGAGCACCGTCTGGTCGGCTTGGACGATCTGGAAGCCGTGATGGCCAGCGATGGCGTCTCGGTGGAGCCGGGCGACATGGTGTGCCTCCACACGGGCTTCGCCGAGATGCTGATCGAAATGGGTGGCGAGCCCGATCCCCATAAGCTCGAGCATTCCTGCTGCGTTCTCGACGGGCGGGATGATCGCCTGCTCGATTGGATTTCGTCGAGTGGCCTCAGCGTCCTGGTGGCGGACAATTATGCGGTTGAAGCCCACCCTGCGGGAGCGTGTGACGCGCCGGAACATTCCGCGGTACCGCTGCACGAACTCTGTCTGTTCAAGCTTGGCATTCATCTCGGCGAGTTGTGGCATCTGACGCCGCTCGCCAACTGGCTGCGCGAGCACCACCGTTCGCGGTTCCTGCTGACGGCGCCGCCGCTTCGGTTGCCCGGTGCGATCGGTTCACCGACCACTCCTGTTGCGACGGTGTAGACATGACCCATCTGAAGATCGAGCGGATCGACACGACCCGCCTGGACATCGACCTCAAGCAGCCGATCACGATGTCGTTCGGCGTCGTAAGGTCGATCAACGTAATCCTTGTTCGAATGCGCGATCAGGACGGCCTCGAGGGACTCGGCGAAGCGACGGTGCTCGGAGGCCCATTCTGGGGCGGCGAAAGCGCTGAGGCGGTCCAGGCGACGATCGAAGCCTATCTCAAGCCGCTGCTGCTCGGTACCAAGGTGCAAGGCATCGGCGCCCTCAGCCAAAACCTGACCAGGTTCGTCCGAGGCAATGCTGCGGCTCGCAATGCGGTGGAAACGGCCGCGCTCGATTTGATCGGTCGGCGTTCGGGCCGCTCTGCATCGGAGATTCTTGGTGGCGCGGTGCGCAGCACCATCCCGGTTGCCTGGACGCTGTCCACCGGTTCGGCCGAAGGCGATATCGAGGAGGGAGAGCGCGCTTACGCCGAGCAGGGACATCGCAGGTTCAAGCTCAAGATCCGCAGATCCTCGTCTAACGAAGATGTCGCGCGCTCGATCCGGATTATCGAAGCGTTTCGAGGCCGGGCGGCGGTCATTGCCGACGTGAACCAGGGTTGGGACGAGGTTGCTGCCAACCGCTATCTGCCCAGGCTGCAGGAAGCCGGCCTGGAAGGGATCGAGCAACCCTTGCCTGCCGGCGATATCGATGCCGCCGCGCGTCTCAGCCAGCGATACGGGATCGAGATCATCGCCGACGAAGCCTTGACCGGTCCCGACAGCGCGTTTCGCATTGCCGCGAAGCGGGCAGCGACTTCGTTCGGCCTCAAGCCGAACCGCGATGGCGGACCAACGGCTACGCAGGCCATCGCGGCGATTGCCGCGGCATCGGGGCTTGGCATCTATGGCGGGACGATGCTCGAAACCTCACTGGGGACGATCGCCTCCGCGCACCTCTACGCGACGATCGACGAGCTGCGGCTCGGTTCGGAATTGTTCGGGCCGCTCCGGATCGTCGAGGACATCGCGAGCGAACCGTTCAAGCTTGTCGATGGCGAGCTGATCGTACCGAGCGGACCGGGCCTGGGCTTTTCCCTCGACGAAGATCGCGTGGCGTTCCTCGCAAGGAAGGCGAACGAGTGAATCGAATGGTCGCAAGCACCGGTTCCTGAGTTGTCGAACCGGCGCCAGCGAAAGCCGTAATAATATTTTCTAGGAGAGCATCAATGATTAACCAGCGCGTGAAGGAAGTCGTGGAGGATCTGGAGAAAACGGTTCTCGACTTCATGGCCAAACACAAGATCAACCATGACGAGTATCGCGTGGCGACGAAGTATCTCGTCGACAGCATCAAGGGCGGCGAGGAAACTCTGATGCCCGATATCTTTCTCGAGGCGCGGGCCACCGATATCAGCAACGAGGATCGCGCTGGCAGCCCCGAAGGAATCGAGGGTCCCTTCTATCTTCCTGGCGCACCGGTGCTCAGCGCGCCCTATGTCCTCCCCCAGCGAAAGGATGAGCCGGGCATCGTGATGTTCTTCCGCGGCCGCATCACCAATATAGAAGGCGAGCCGCTCGGCAATGTCGAGCTCGACTTCTGGCACGCGGACGCGAACGGAGAATATTCCAACATCCATCCTGGAATCCCCGACTGGAATCTGCGCGGGCGCATCCGGTCCGAGAAGGATGGTTCCTACGAGGTCCGGACGATACTGCCTCCGCCCTATGAAATTCCCAAGAACGGTCCCACCGGCCGCCTGGTGAACGCGCTCGGGCGTCATTATTTCCGTCCGGCGCACATGCACGTGATGCTGCGCCAGCCCGGATATGAGGATCTGATCTCGCAGCTCTATTTCGAAGGCGGCGAGTATATCGACAACGATCTCGCCAGCGCGGTTCGCGACAATCTGATCATCAAGCTGACACACCATGAAGGTGCGAAGGACATCGAGAAGCGCGGGCTGAACGCTCCCTTCTACGAGGGTCAGTACGACTTCGTCCTTCGTCCGCTCCAGGCGGGCTGATCACGATGCCCATGGCCGGCACGTGAAATGATCTCATGTGCCGGGTGCTGCCGAGGCGATGGCTCAGTTCGGATACGACCGAAGCATAACGAGAAGCCCGCGTCTTTCTGACTAGGAGAGGTAATTTGAAATTTATCGCGAAACACAAGCTGTGGTCCGAGGAGCAAAAGGCCGCGGCGGAAGACGTGCTGAAGCGGATCGAAGCAGAAGGCATCGAAATCATTCGCCTGGCATGGGCCGACCAATATGGCCTGGTACGCAGCAAGGGGCTCTCCGTCGACGCGCTGCGCTCGGCTTTCGCCTCCGGCTCGGAGTGCACGGTTGCGCCCTTCCTGGTCGACACCGGCGCCTCCTTCTTCCAAAATCCATTTGGCAAGAACATCTTCACGGGGACCGATCTCGACGGCGTCGCCAATATGGTGACCGTGCCCGACCCCACGACCTTCAAGATCCTGCCCTGGGCCGAGAAGACGGGTTGGCTGCTGTCCGATCTCTACCTGCGCGACGGAAGGCCCTTCCCGCTGTGTCCACGCAACTTCCTGAGGGCCGCGGTCGCCAAGCTCGCCGATGCGGGATACACGCTGAACGCCGGCCTGGAAGTCGAATTCTACCTCACCCGGATCGTCGATCCGTCGCTCGAGCCCGGCACGCTGGGCGGCATAGGCGTTCAGTCCACGCCGCCAGTCGTTCGCGTCATCGGCAAGGGATATTCCCTGCTTCTCGAAAGCCAGTTCGACGAGGCTGACGGGATTCTCTCCGAAATCCGGCGGAACCTGCTCAAGCTCGGTTTGCCGCTCCGCTCCGTCGAGAATGAATTCGCGCCCAGCCAATATGAGATCACTTTCGATGTGATGTCGGGGATCGAGTTCGCCGACACCATGATCCTGTTCCGCAATGCCGTGAAGCAGATCGCGCGCCGTCACGGTTACCTCGCGAGCTTCATGTGCTGGCCGGGCATTCCGGACCTCTTTCCCTCAGGCTGGCATCTCCACCAGTCGCTCGCCGACAAGGCGAAAGGCGAAAATCTGTTTATCCCGGAGGAAGGCCAGGCCATTTCCGAGATCGGCAAGGCCTGGGCTGGCGGGATCCTCGCGCACGCCAAGGCAGCGTCCAGTTTCACGACACCGACGATCAACGGCTATAGGCGCCGACGCCCCAATTCGCTGGCACCCGATCGTCTGAGCTGGGCGGTGGATAACCGCGCCGCCATGCTCCGCGTGATCACGAATCCCGGCGATTCCGCCAGCCGGATCGAGAACCGCGTCGGTGAGCCGGCGGCCAATCCCTATCTCTATCTCGCCTCGCAGATCCACGCCGGCCTCGACGGGATCAGCCGCAAGCTCGATCCCGGCGCGATGCAGGAGAATCCCTACTCGGCCGATGTCGAGGTCCTGCCGACGAACCTGTCGGCGGCGCTCGATGCGTTCGAGCAATCGCAGCTCTACAAAGAGGCCTTCGGCGAAATCTTCGCGGAATATTGGCTGGCACTTCGTCGCCATGAATGGGGCCGTTTCGCAGCCGCCGAAGACGAGACCGAGACCTATTCCCACGGCGTCACCGCCTGGGAGCATCGCGAATATTTCGAACTATTGTGAGAGTAAAGCAATGAAACGGTATGCGTTGATCTGGTGTTCGCCAGTACCGAAGGCCGAGCCGATGAAGCAGCGGTTCTTCGACGCGTTCGGAGGTCCAGGAGATCAGTGGAATGTCCTCGTCCCTTCCGATGAGGACTTCCTCGCCCGGGCCGCGGACCACGACGGATATGTGATCAGCGGCAGCCTCAAGTCCGTCGTCGATGATGCAGGCACAGCCTTCGTCGACAACGTTCTTGGCTTGATCCGGAACGTACACGACAGCTCCGTGGCTCCCATCGTCGGCGTATGTTTCGGATCACAGGCCATCGCAGCCGCGCTCGGCGGCCAGGTCGGCAAGAATCCGAGCGGGATCTTCAAGCTCGGCGTCGATCGGTTGAGCTGGTCCTTGGCTGGCGGCTCTGAGCACTGGCCGGAAACCTCTTCTGCGCCGGTGATCGTCCAGAGCCACGGCGAATGTGTCCTCAAGCTTCCGAAGGGAAGCACACGCCTTGCGTCATCGTCGACGATCGAGAACGAGGTCTTTCTGGTCGCGGATCGGATCCTTGGTATCCAGGGTCATCCCGAGGTCGACAATCACGGACTCCAGAACGGGTTCATGCCGGTCCATCGTCCGCTCTTCGACGATGCGTCATGGGAGGCGATCGAGCGCCAAGCGCGTCAGCCTCTCCACTCGGTCCCCCTGATCTCGCTGGCACGCCGTCTGCTCGCCGACGGAACACTCTCGCAATCGCCCGCAACAGAAACCCGGCTCGCGTCGCTCGGCACGAGCTGAGCGACCGGCCATCCCGGCATCGACGGAGAATTTTATGAGCACCGTTACCAACCTCACCCGAGAGGACAGCGAATTCGATCGCCTTGTCCAGGACGATCGGGTGCATCGCAGCGTCTATGTGGAGCCCGAGATCTTTGCCCGCGAGATGGATAATATCTTCGCCGGTACCTGGGTCTATCTGTTGCACGAGAGCGAACTTCCCAATGTCGGGGACTACCGCCAGGCGTGGATCGGAACGCGGGAGGTTTTCGTCACCCGCGGCGAGGATCGCGAGATCAACGTCCTCTCCAACCGGTGCTCGCACCGCGGCGCTGTCATTTGCCGGGAATTCCGCGGCAACGCGACGAGCTTCACCTGCCCCTATCATGGCTGGCGCTATGACGCGCGCGGCACCCTGTTCGGGATTCCCGGCAAGAATGCCTATGGACCCACGTTCAAGTCGCGCGGGATGAACCTGGCGCGGCCCGCCCAGGTCGCGATCTACAAGGGCCTGGTCTTCGCCACCCTCAATCCGAACGCGGTGACGATCGTCGAACACCTCGGCAACGCCGCCAGCTTCATCGACCAATGGCTCGACCATCAGGGCGGGTGGGAAAATCTCGTCGTCTCGGGCGCGCAGCGCTTCAAGGTCAACTGCAACTGGAAGATGGTCTACGACAATGCCGGCGACGGCTATCATGTGCCCTTCTCTCACCAGTCGCTGCTGGTGATGACCAAGGAGCGGTACGGCGGCGGCGACATGACCTATTTCGCCGATGCCGACCGGTCGAACATGCCGCTGCATGCGCTCGACAATGGTCATTCCATCGTCGACCAGCGACCGGAAATGTATGCGACCAGCGCCTGGGACCAGCAACGTCCCCAGCCCGGCCGCGAGCCGTTCGAGGCACATGTCACCCAGACGGTCGGCGCCAATGAGGCGAAGGCGGTGCTGGAAAGCGCCGTCGGTGCGGGCATGAACCTCTGCATTTTCCCGAACCTGCTCTTCATCGGCAACCAGATCCAGGTTCTGCAGCCGGTCCGGGTCGATCAGACCTATGTGCTGTTCAACGCGACCCGCCGCCGCGACGGCGACGAGCAGCTCAACGCCATCCGCCTGCGCACCCAGGAGGATTTCCCGATCCTCGGCGAGATGGACGATGCGGACAATTTCGAGGAGTGCCAGCGCGGCCTGACCTTCAACCCCGAAGACGAATGGGTCGATATCAGCCGTCATTTCGAGACGGACAAAGACATCGACGGCGAGGACGGCATCGTCACCGCTCCCGTCACCTCCGAACTGCACATGAGGAACTATTACGCCCAGTGGAAGCGCCTGATGAAGGCGCATCCGATTCTGCGCGTCAGCAAGGAAAAGGAAGCCCGATGACCCTCGCGAAACAGGCCGCCCAAGGCAGCACGGACGCAGGTGCCACCGTGTACAAATATGATCCCCCGTCGCTCTACGTCACCGACGCCTTTTACGACTGGCTCGTCGACGTGTCGCTCGACCTCGACGCGTCCAAGTTCCGCGGGGAGGTGGTATCGGCGGATATCCAAGGCGAGATTGAGCAGCTCCTGGCAGCAGAGGCGCGGCTGCTCGACCAGAAGGCATTCTCGACCTGGCTCGACCTTTACCACGATGAATGCGCCTATTGGATTCCCTCCGAGTGGCCGGCGCCGGACCCGCGCAAGACCGTGACGCTCGAATTCCACGACCTGCGACGCCTGCTCGACCGTGCCGCACGGCTCGAGACCGGACTTGCCTACTCGCAATACCCCGCCTCGCGCACCTCGCGTGTCCTGAGCGGGGTCGAGATCTGGGCGTCGGAAGGTCGGAGTGACGAATGGCGCGTGCGGTGCAATTTCGCGCTCAGCGAATTCCGTAACGGCTTCAATCGCGTTCTGGCCGGTTGGAACGGGTTCGTCATCCGCAGGACGGACGATGGCCTGAGGGTGGTGCTCAAACAGATCAACCTGATCGATTGCGACCGCCCCCAGGGCAACAACTCGTTCTTCCTCTGAAGGCCGCAAACGATGAAGCTTGCTCGCACCCTCACTATCTCGGAGGTATCGACCCAGGGCTCGGACGCGGTTCAGATCAGCCTGACACGCCAGGATGGCACTCGGCCGGAGCTCGAGTTCCGTCCCGGACAATATCTCACCGTCGCCGCGGAGCTTGGCGGCGAGGAACATTGGCGGTGCTACTCGATCACCAGTCCAGCCGAGGACAGACAGTCGATCAGCGTACTCGTCCGCCGGGTCGCGGGGGGCAGGGTTTCCAACTGGCTCTGCGATCACGCTAAGGCGGGAGGACAGCTGCGTGTCCTTCCGCCAGCAGGACGGTTCACGCTTGTACGGCCGGGGACTCCGGTGCTGCTCCTGGCAGGCGGCAGCGGTATTGCACCGATCTTCTCCCTCGCGCGCCAAGCTTTGTCCGAGGGTGCGCCGCGTGTCCGGCTGTTCTACGCCAATCGCGATCGGGCCACGCTGATGCTGGCAGACGCCCTCAGGGATCTTGAAAGCCAGGCGGACGGGCGCCTTGAGATCCGCTACTGGTTCGACAGCGAAGACGGATTGCCGACCGAGCTCGACTTCCATGCTGAAACGGACAGGCTCGAGCAGGCCGACGTGTATCTGTGCGGGCCGGAACCGTTCATGCGCGGCGCCCGATCGGCGCTGATCGCGAATGGCCATCCGGAAGAGCTTCTTCATCAGGAGAGCTATGCCGCGGAGGATCAGGTCGACGACGATACCACCGGGCTTTCGGCCAAGTTGACGGTGCGGTTGAAGGGCGAAGTCCACGCGGTCGATGTCAAGCCAGGCCAGCCGCTTCTGTCCGCCATGCTCGCCGCGGGTCTCCATGTTCCGCATTCCTGCAAGGTAGGGGAATGCGCGTCCTGCATGTGCCGGATCGTCTCTGGCGCCGTTGAGATGACCGAGAATTCCGTCCTCGACGAAGACGACGTGGCTGACGGCTGGATCCTCGCGTGCTCGAGCCGTCCCACGAGCGATGAATTGACCGTCAGCTTCTCATGAGCAGCACATCTTACATTGAGTGAACCGGAGAGTTGCCTAGCGATTTCGATTACAAAAAAGGAGGGGATAATGAAAAAACTAAGAAATATCAGTGTCACTTTTGGGCTCTTAGCGAGCGCTACCGTTCCAACTGCCGCCTTTGCGAGTGAGGACGGATCCGTTGCGTACCCGCTCGGTGTGAATACCATTATGGCTGGCGCAATGCCCGAGAAGGGGGACACCTGGTTTCAGGACTATCTGGCATATTATAATGCCGGAAAGTTCACCGACAGAAACGGGAACGATGCTGTCCCGGATTTCAAGGCGGACGTCGTGGTCAACGCGATGCGCGTCGTTCACAAATGGGATGCGCAGATTGGGCCATTCGAGGTCATGTCGGGCATTGTTTTGCCAGTCGTTCACCAAACGATACGGACACCGCTGGGCAGAGATCGCGACCTAGGTCTCGCCTATGTGGAAATCCAGCCGATCTATCTGGCTTATACGAGCCCAGACAAGAAGTTCATGGGATATGCCGGCGTCGACGTCTACTTTCCCAACAATAACAAAGTTTCATATAATTATCATTCGTTCAATCCGACCGCCTACATGACATGGTTCCCAACGCCGAAGCTCGAATTATCGGCCGCCGTGGGCGTTGAGCTGCACTCGAAGCTCAAAAGCAGCGATTACACATCCGGAAACCTGTTCTACTCCGACTGGGGAATCAACTATAAGGTTTTGGACAAGGTTCCGGGCTTCTCCGCTGGTGTCGGGGGCTATGTCGTAACCCAGCTGACCGATGACAAGCTCAATGGTGTCCGACTCCCCGACGGCAATCGACAACGCGGGTTCGGAATTGGCCCACAGATTGCCTACGGCACTTCCCGCGCCGCGTTCGGCCTCAAATGGCAGCATGAGTTCGGAACTGAAAACCGGCCCGAAGGCGACAAGTTCTGGCTCCAGCTAATGATCCCGCTGAAACGATGATCCTCGCCCTCTCCCTGTTCACCACGAGACGATCGCATCGGAGCGTGCCCATGGCGGCGCTGAGAGGTGCTGCCATGAAAGCCGCGGAAAACATGGCGACCCGTGGCCGGACCGATGCACACTCGCCTCCTGCCCCGTCGGGAGAGGAAAGATGACGAAATTGAATGCGACCATCGGATCAGACCTGGGCGATGCGCCGCCATGGGATCTGATCCGCGCTTTCCTGCTGCTCAACCGCTATGGCGACTATGAGACCGCCGCAGAGAAGGAACGAGTCGATGACTCGACGCTTCGCCGGCGCATTCGCGCGCTCGAGCAGAGGCTGGGGCGAGCGCTTTTCGTCCGTGACGGCGGGAACTGGCAGGTTGCGCCCGACCTTCAGCCGCTGCTCGACGCAGCGATCCGGATGGAGGAAGCGGCCCGGAGTTTCTCGAAAGATCCTGGCTTCGATGGAGGCGTGATCCGGATCTCGGTGCTCGAATCCTTCGCCAATCTCTTCTGCCCGGTATTCGTCGAGTTTCGCGAGCGCTACCCGCAGATCCAGCTCAACATCACGACCGAAGGCTATTTCGTGGATCTCGAGCAGGAGCGCGTCGACATCGCGATCCGGCTAGCGCGTCCGATCCGGAACGGCAGCGCGCTTCGAATCCGCAAACTCGGCGACGTGCCGGTCAATGCCTATGCCAGCCGGGACTATCTTGACCGCGACAACGGCGCTCGCCGGGAACCAGAGTTCGCAAGGCACCAGTTGCTCGCGATCAACACCCAGTTTTCCCAGCTCGATCACGAATTCCCCTATGCGGAGCTATCCTCCGAGATGCTCGGCGTGCGCGGCGAAGTCGTCATGTCTTCGGACAATTTCTCCGTCCTGACCCGCCTTTGCCAATTGGGCCACGGTGTCGCCGTCCTCCCAACCTGGTACGCGAAGAATGTGCCGGAACTGGAGGCATTGCCCACCGCAAGCCCGGCGGCCGCGAGCGAATTGTGGATGGTGAGCCGGCTCGATCTACGCGCTGGCTGGCAAAAGGATCTCGCTGTCATGCTGCAGAAGGAACTGCGGGCGTGGTCCTCATGATTCTGAAAATCCGGAGCACAAGATGATCGACAACTTCGTCTACAATGCGCATCCCGGCCGAGTGCTTTTCGGCACCGGCACCCTGGACCGTTTGCCGGAGGAGGTCGAACGGCTTGGGATCGAGCGGGCGCTTGTGCTCGCCACGCCGCATCAACGCGGGGTCGCCGAGGATCTTTCGCGCATGATCGGTACCCGTGCCGCAGGCGTCTTCGCCGACGCGACCATGCACACGCCGGTGGAGGTGACCGATCGCGCGCTTCGCGAAGTTCAAAATCGCGGGATCGACGGGCTGGTCGCGGTCGGCGGTGGCTCCACCACGGGCCTTGCCAAGGCGATCGCCCTGCGAACAGATCTGCCGCAGATCGTCGTACCGACCACCTATGCCGGCTCCGAAATGACGCCGATCCTGGGTGAAACCCAAAATGGGGCCAAGACGACTCAGTCGAGTCCGAAGGTGCTGCCGGAGGTGGTGATCTACGATGTTGACCTGACGCTCAACCTCCCCTTCGACCTGACGGTCACGTCGGGCATGAACGCCATCGCGCACGCGGCCGAGGCACTCTACGCGAAGGAGCGCAACCCGATCATCTCGCTGCTCGCGGAAGAAGGCATCGCGGCGCTTTGGCGGGCCCTCCCCGCCCTGCGTGCGCATCCGACGGATCTTGGGGCCCGATCAGAGGCCCTCTACGGCGCGTGGTTGTGCGGCATCTGTCTCGGTTCGGTCGGCATGGCGCTGCACCACAAGCTCTGCCACACACTCGGGGGCTCGTTCGACCTACCTCACGCCGAAACCCATACGGCATTGCTCCCTCACGCACTGCGCTACAACGCCCCCGATGCCCCCGAGGCGATGTCCCGCCTCTCCCGCGCTCTGGGCACCGACAACCCGTCTCGGAGCCTTTTCAATCTGGCAGCCGACCTCGGCGCGACCATGGCCCTGCGCGATCTCGGAATGCCGGAGGATGGCATCGAGCGCGCGACCGACCTCGCCTTGCAAAATCCCTACTGGAACCCCCGCCCGCTCGAACGCGACGCGCTGCGTGACCTTATCGCGGCGGCATGGGCGGGCGAATGCCCGGCCTGAACAGGTCCAACTCACCACCGCACGGCAACATTTGATTTTGATCGAAGAGAAGTGAAAAATGGCAAATAAGCTCTACTCTGATCCAGCGGCCGCGCTGGACGGCCTGCTGTTTGACGGCATGACGCTCATGTCGGGCGGCTTCGGCCTCAGCGGCAATCCGGAAAGCCTGATTCCCGAGATCCGCACGGCCGGGGTGAAGGACCTCACCGTCATTTCGAACAATGCCGGCGCGGACGGCTTTGGCCTGTGGATGCTGCTGGAAAGCCGGCAGATCAGGAAAATGATCTCTTCCTATGTGGGCGAGAACAAGCTGTTCGAGCAGCAATATCTCTCGGGTGAGCTGGAGCTGGAGCTGAACCCGCAGGGCACGCTGGCCGAGCGTATCCGGGCCGGGGGCGCGGGTATCCCGGCCTTCTTCACCCGCACCGGCGTCGGCACCATCGTTGCTGACGGCAAGCCGACCGAAATCTTCGAGGGCGAGGAATATGTCCGCGAGACCTGGTTGCGCGCCGATCTCGCCATCATCAAGGCGTGGAAGGCCGATCCGGCCGGCAACCTCATGTTCCGCAAGACCGCGCGCAACTTCAATCCGAACATGGCGACCGCCGGTAGAGTGACGGTGGTCGAGGTGGAGGAGATCGTCGAGGCGGGCACTTTCGATCCCGACTGCATCCACACGCCCGGCATCTATGTCGACCGCATCGTCAAGAGCACGATCAACGAAAAGCGGATCGAGAAGCTCACGACGCGCGCGAGGGAGGCGGCATAATGACCCAGGAAAGCAAAGGCTGGACGCGCGACGAGATGGCGGCGCGTGCCGCGAGCGAGCTTCGCGACGGCTTCTACGTGAACCTCGGCATCGGCATCCCGACGCTGGTCGCGAACTACATCCCGGAAGGGCTGGACGTGACGTTGCAATCGGAGAACGGGATGCTCGGCATGGGGCCCTTCCCCTATGAGGGCGAGGCTGATCCGGACCTCATCAACGCCGGCAAGCAGACCATCACCACGCTGCCCACCTCGAGCTTCTTCTCCTCGGCCGACAGCTTCGCCATGATCCGCGGCGGCCATATCGACATGGCGGTGCTCGGCGCGATGGAGGTGTCGGCGCAAGGCGACCTCGCCAACTGGACCATCCCCGGCAAGATGGTGAAGGGCATGGGCGGCGCGATGGATCTCGTCGCCGGCGTCAAGCGCGTCGTGGTGGTGATGGACCACACCAACAAGGCGGACGAGCCCAAGATCCTGGAGCGCTGCACGCTGCCGCTCACCGGCAAGGGCGTGGTCGATCTCATCATCTCAGACCTCGCCGTGATCGCCTGCGACAGAAAGGCAGGCGGACTCTCCCTGGTCGAACTGGCGCCGGGCGTCACCGTGGACGAGGTGAGGGAAAAGACCGGTGCCGATATCGACACCAGCGCCTTCGAGAAGGAGACCGCGTGATGGCGGACGCTTTCATCTGCGATGCGATTCGCACGCCGATCGGCCGCTTCGGCGGCGCGCTTGCTACCGTCCGCGCCGACGATCTCGCCGCGATCCCGATCAGGGCGCTGGCCGAGCGCAACTCGAAAGTAGACTGGCAGGCCGTAGACGATGTGATCCTCGGCTGCGCCAACCAGGCAGGTGAGGACAATCGCAACGTCGCGCGAATGGCGACCCTACTCGCGGGCCTGCCCAAGGAAGTATCCGCCTCCACTGTGAACCGGCTGTGCGGCTCTGGGCTCGACGCGGTGGGGTTGGCCGCGCGCGCGATCCGAGCGGGCGACGCCCAGCTCATGATCGCCGGCGGCGTCGAAAGCATGAGTCGTGCGCCCTATGTGATGGGCAAGGCCGAGACCGCTTTCTCGCGTGGGCAGAAAATCGAGGACACGTCGATCGGCTGGCGCTTCATCAATCCGGCGATGAAAGCCGCCTATGGCGTCGATTCGATGCCGGAGACGGGCGAGAATGTCGCCCAGGAATGGGGCGTCTCCCGTGCGGATCAAGACGCATTCGCGCTCGCCAGCCAGCGGAAGGCGGCCGCCGCGCAGGAAAATGGCCGGCTCGCCGCAGAGATCGTGCCCGTCACCATCCCTCAGAAAAAGGGGGAGCCTGTGATATTCGCGCAGGACGAGCATCCTCGTGCCACGACACTGGAAGGCCTGGCGAAGCTCAAGCCGGTGGTCAGCCCGGACGGCACGGTGACGGCCGGCAATGCGTCCGGCATCAATGACGGCGCGGCGGCGATGCTGATAGCGTCCGAGGAAGCGGCAAAGGCGAATGGCCTCACGCCGCGCGCGCGTATTGTCGCCATGGCTGCTGCGGGCGTCGCGCCGCGCGTGATGGGCATCGGTCCGGTGCTGGCAGCCCGCAAGCTGCTCATGCTTGGTGGGCTCTCCATCGACCAACTCGACGTGATCGAGCTGAACGAGGCCTTTGCCAGCCAGGCCATCGCGGTGCTGCGCGATCTCGACCTCCAGCCCGACGACGAGCGCGTCAACCGCAACGGCGGCGCCATTGCGCTTGGTCATCCACTCGGCATGTCGGGCGCGCGCATCGCGCTCAGCGCTGCCGAGGAACTGCATCGCACCGGCGGCCGCTATGCCATGGCTTTCATGTGCATTGGTGTGGGTCAAGGCATAGCGCTGCTGATCGAACGCGTTTGATCGGCCGGTGGATTCGCGGGCGGCCCAGCATCCTGCCCGCGTCCGGGCCGCTGATCAGCTATCTCGCTGCGTCTCGATTGAGCGATCGCAAACCGGCAACATAGGCATTCATTCCTCCCGCGCAGTGTATCGCATCGAGGGCTGCTTCGAGGGGACCTGCCTGGACACCGGCAAAGGCTTCGATGAGCGCATCGGTTGGGCCGCGTCCGCAGATCGACAGAATTTGCGCGCGGGCTTGCTCACGAAACTGGGGATCGACGAGCCTCTTGTTGCTGCGCATGAATTCCACCAGCACCGACTGACGGGACGCGCCCGCGATGCTCTGGGCGATCGCAACGGCGAGCCCAGTACGATCCTTGCCTGCGGTACAGTGGACGAGCACAGGCCTTTCGCCCTGCCCCAGCGCGTCGAGAAGGCCAGCCACAAGCGGCTTGAAGTGGGCCGTGAACGGCGCCGCCTGATAATAGCCAAGCAGATAGGCTTGCACGGCTTCAGGGCGAAGATCTCCCGCTTCGAGAAAGCCGACATGGGGTGAGGTCGTGTGTTCTGCGAGATCGCTGGCGATGGTATCGATACCGAGATCCGGTGCGGGAGCGGCGGCGCGTTCCCTCGGGCGGCGCAGGTCCACGATCAATCCGAAACCGATGTCCCGAAGCGCTTCGACATCCTTACCCGTAGCGCCATGGAGATGACCAGACCGATAGAGGCGATTGGCGAATATACCCTCCACACGCCGGAAATTCGCGACTCCTTCCAGACTCACCACGCGATGATCGCACGCGCGAAGAACTCGCGGCCGTTCGTGCCGATGCCGCCGACCTCGGGATATTGGATGCTGCCGCCCTGGCTGATCGCACGATCGACGATCTTGTCGGGATAGGCATTGGTGAGGTTCAACACCCCGAATCCGAACGTCATCTGCTGCCCGATGCGGATATCCGCCGTCAGGTCGAGAGTGGTCACCGGCGAAAATACCTGCTCTGCGAGGAGGGAGACGGCTTTGAATTCCCCGAACCGGGTCAGGTCTGCATTGAGCGTGACGGGGCCGGCCTCGATCCTGCCCGCGGCGGTGATTTTGTCTCGCGGCTGGGCGGTCGTCAGGAGGTCAAGCGCCATCTTACCAAGAAGCGGAAGCGCTGGGAGCGCCGGGTTCTGGGTCAGCTGATCGACATCGCTTGTGGCACGCGCATATCCGAGGTCAAGGTTGGCGCGGACATTCTCGGTCAGACGTCCACGCCAGTGCGCCACGGCTTCGAAACCGGTCGTGGTCGTGTCGAGGGCGTTCGTGAAGAAGCGGACCTGGCTGGCATTGGTGATGCCCGCTTGCTTGAGAACGGTGCTCACGGCCGCACCAGACAAGGTATCGCTGAGCGCGATGCGATCGTCGATCTCGATATGGAAAACGTCTGCAGTCAGTGTGAAGCCATGACCCGGCGTGAGTACGACGCCGACGCTCAGGCTGCGCGATTTCTCGCGCTTGAGCGGCTCGGCGCCGAGCGCTCGCGACACCGGATCATTCACCGCGAAAGTTCCGATATTGACTAGCGTGCCACCACTCGACTGGCTGGTGACGGTGCTGAAACCGGTTTGCTGGAGAGACGGCGCGCGGAACCCCGTTGAGGCACTCGCCCGAAAGGCGATGAACGACGCGGGTCGCACGAGGGCGCTGATCTTGCCGGTCACGGCGCTGCCGAAATCGCTGTAATGTTCATAGCGGACGGCGCCACCGAGGCTCACGGCGTCGAAAGGCTTGATTTCGCCATCGAGGAAAGCGCTCACCGCGTTCCGGGAGATGCTGACCGGCGTGGCCGGATTGAAGCCGGGAAAGCCCTGGGCTCCCGCGCCAGCGAAGGAAGCGGATTCGCCAGAACGGATCGAATAATGCTCGTGGCGATGCTCGGCGCCCACCGCGATATTCCCACCGGCCAGGACCGTGAGCGGGCGGCTTAACGTCAGATTGGCGACATTCTGAAAATAGCGTGCGCCGCCCGCATCGAAGCGCGAAGGGCTCGCCGCGCCCAGGGAGCTGTTGGCGCTGTCCCTGACTTGAAAGTCAGCCGCATTGTAGCCGATGGTATCGCTCAAGTCCCAGCGCCAGCCGCTGACATCCCCCCGCAATCCGATCGAACCACCGACATCGTCCATGGTGAGGCGGATATGGGGCACGAAGCCTTGCGGATAGAGAACTGAGGTGCCAGGCGCACGGAATTGTGCTGGGCTGGTCGAGCGACGATGCGCATAGATGAGATCGCCATAGAGTTCAGCCCCGCCAAGATCGTATCGGGCATTCCATGCCGTGTTGATATCGAGGGATTTCGGATCGCCTTGTTCGCCGGTCAGGCGGCCATAACGGCTGTCGATCGCGGTGCGATTGGTAGGCTCGTGTGATCGGATTTCCGCGGTGATGTTCAGCGATCCTCTTCCACCCAGGCTAAGGCCCTGATTGAGCGTTCCGATATAGGCGGCGCCATCACCGGCGCCGGTGATGCCCGATTGGACTGATACGAAGCCACCATGATCCGCCGTTTTCAGCACGATGTTGATGACGCCAGCGATCGCGTCCGATCCATATTGCGCCGCAGCGCCGTCGCGCAGCACCTCGATGCGCTCGATCGCAGCCATCGGGATGGTCGCAAGGTCGACCGGCACGGCCCCTCGCCCAACCACGTTGTTGAAATTGATGACGGACGAACCGTGCCAGCGCTTGCCGTTGACCAGCACCAGCACCTGGTCGGGCGACAGGCCGCGAAGTGTCGCCGCGCGAGTGTTGGCGGCTGACGGTCCGGTAGCCGATCGCGGATAGTTGAACGAAGGCGCGACGAACTGGAGCGCGCGCGGCAGGTCCATCAGTCCTCGTGCCGCGAGATCTTCGCCCGAATAGACATCGATCGGGGCCGGTGAGTCGGTAACGGCCCGCCCCTCGCTTCGCGTCCCGGTCACGACGATCATATCCTCGTCGCTAACGGCATCCTGCGCAAACGCCGGGCGTGTCGTCAGCGCGACAGTGGCAAGCAGAACTATCTGGATCGATCTAGGCATTGGCGCGCGTGCCCCCCGGCTAATTGAGCTAGACATGCTCTATCGGGGGACGAAGAGAGGGCGGTAACGCAGAACTTCGAATGGGTGTTGTGCGTCATGCAACGCCTCGAGAGACGAGCACGCGATAGGGTTTGAAAGCCGCGGCCGCTGCGAGCGCGGACATGCCAAGTGCAAGGGGAATGACGATCGCTAGCGATTCGCCGAGACGAGCCTCGTCATGGAGGATATGATCGGTCGTCAGCGCGACCGCTGTGGGTCCGATACCGAGCCCGACAAGAGTTACGGCGAACACCGCCAGCGCATGTTGCAGGCCGCGCATGCGCGGCGGCGTGACCTGCTGCAACGTCGCCGGACCCGAGCCGATGGCGAATGTCAGAAGGAAGACCAAGGGAATGGCCAGCAGCAGCGAGCCTTGTGCCTTGGAGGCGAACGGGAGGGCTGCTGCACAAGGCATTGCGAGCGCGGCCGCGACCCCGAGTTGCATCAGCCGGCCTTCGGCGCGAACGGCTGCCATCCGGTCGCCGCAAAGTCCCGCCGACAGCGTGCCGAGCGAGCCTGCGATCATCACGATAAGGCCGAGCTGCGGACCGCTTTCAGTGGGTGCCATGCCATAATGGCGTTGCAGGAAGGCGGGCAACCAGGCGGACAATCCATACATCGCCATCGCTGAGCAGGCGACCGAGGCATTTACCAGTGCGAGCGGCAGCGCACGTGCGGCAAACCAGCCACGCACTTCGTTCCAGGACGGTGCCTCGGGTGCAGGACCACTTCGCGCCGGTTCACGCAGCAGCATTACCCAGAGCGCCACGAGGAGCCCCGGCAAACCAACCGCGAGGAAGGCGAGTTGCCAGCCGTGCATCGCACCGAGTGACGGTACCGTGACGGTTTGCGGAACATGCTTCATGACCAGGCCGCCTGCTACCAACGCAAGGCCTGAGCCGAGATAGACGCCAAGGCTGTAGATGCCCATGGCCAGGCCCTGCCTTCGCGCGCTGAACCAGTCGCCGATCAGCGAATAAGCGGATGGCGTCATCGTGGCCTCGCCGACGCCCACGCCGATGCGGCAGGCGAGCAACATGATATAGCTGCTCGCCAGGCCGCAGCCGGCGGTCGCAAGGCTCCAGAATCCTATTCCGAGACCGAGCAGTCGCGTGCGCGAACGGGTGTCGACCAGCCGACCGATTGGCAACCCGCCGATCGACAGGAACAACGCGAACGATAGCCCCTGCAGCAGGCTGATACCGACATCGCTCAGATGCAGATCGCGTTTGATCGGCTCCACGAGCAGATTGAGGATCTGACGGTCGACGAACGCCAGCACATAGGCGACCATCAGCGCGGTGAGGCCGATCAGGCTGCGGGCGCCAGATCGTTCAGGTGTCGCGTGCATTTGCGATCTCGCGTAGCCGCGCCGCATGGTCCGGATAGGCGTCGGGATGATCGGCCAGATCGTGCTGGACCATGCCCTCCGGGCAAAAGGTCTCAAAGCGATGGAATCCGCTTTCCAACGTCAGCAAGGTCATGCCCACTTCTTTCAGGCCAATGCGCTCTTGCGCCGCATCGGGCAGAACGAAAGCTGTTGAGGGTATCCAGCGATGCTCTACCCCGTCGATATGCAAGCTGCGCGACTGGTGGGTGTGGCCCGAGGCCACGAAACGCAACTCGATGCTCTCCAGGGAGTCCAACAAGCGCTCCCTCGCATCGACGGCGATATAGCGATGGTGCGTGCTGCGATCCTGTCTGCCATCGCGGAACAGCGGCTTGTGTAGAAACAGACCGGTTGGTCCGGCGACCCGCTTGATCGCCTCCTCGAGCCATTCCCATTGCGCTGCTTCGATCGCATCGCCGCGCCCCAGTAGTTGCGCATCGATCCCGATCAGGGTCCAGATGCCTTTCCGTATCGACCAGTGGCCAGGTCCGGCGGCCTCGGCGAAACGCTCGATCGAGGCGGGTACGGCAACGGCCTCCCCATGCGCGCCTGGATTGTCACCGATGTCGTGATTGCCCGCCAGCAAATGCATTTCGGTCGGCCACGCGGCGATCCTCTGGACCGCATGCGCGATTTCGTCCGGTCGCCGCACCGCGTCGGCGGTGACATCGCCGAGATGGATGGTCAGGTCGACCTGATGACCGGCAATCCAGCGCCTCGCTGCAGCAAGATTGCCGTCGAAGGCCGGCGCTAGGGGCGTGAGATGAGTGTCGGAAATGAGCGCAATTCGCATGGTCGCTCACTAGTGCCTCATCTACGCACCCATGCGGAATCACAGGATTTGCAAGGGGTGTTGCGTGTCGAACAACGCCCCTACCGGGTCGCTGACCTGAAAGTGTGACAATTGCGCGATACATTCGGACGTGAGTTCGTTCGGAGATGTGCAATGCGTCAACAAGCCCCACCGCTTGAGGCCATCGAGGCGTTCCTCGTGGCAGCGCGCGCTCAGTCTTTTCGAGCGGCGGCGGACGAAATTGCCCTCAGTCCATCTGCTTTCTCGAGGCGCATCCAATCTCTCGAGACCTTTCTCGGCACGGCGCTCTTCGATCGATCCGGTATCAGCTCCAGGCTGACCGAGGCTGGTATGCTGTATTATTCGAGGATCGCTCCTGCGATCGAACAAATCCGGGTCGCCACATTGCGGCTGCGGGAGGATACCGAGAGTCGCGTGCTGCGCCTCGTGACATCGCATTCCTTCGCGGTCGGCTGGCTGGTCGCCCGCCTCCCCGCACTCAAGCGGGAGTTGGACATCGAGATTGAGTTGTCCATTGGCCGCAATCCAGAGGCGCTGCGTTCGGGCGCTGTCGACCTCGCGATCTGGGGCGATATGCGCGACAACGCTTTGACCAGCGAACAATTGATCGAACTTGTTGCCGTGCCGGCATGTGCTGCTCAGCACGAAATCGATCTGGCGGCACCGGCTTCGCTTGAGCGCCTCTCGGAATATCGTGCGGTAGCAACCAAGGCGCCCGAGCACTTCTGGAAGGGATGGCTGGACGCAATCGGCCATCATGGGCCGCCGCCACAGCGCACCTCGCACTATGATACGATTCACCTCGCCTATGAAGCCGCGGCGAGCGGGGCGGGCCTGGCACTGGTGGTTCCGCTTCTGTCGGACCGGTTCATCCAGGAAGGTCGGCTGACCCCTTTAATGGCGATGCCACTACCGATTGGCGCGGAATACCGCATCTTCTTCTCAAGGGCGGACATCCAGTGCCGGAAGCCCGTGCGGCAGTTTCTGGCTTGGCTGAGACGCGAAGCGCAGGGGAGCGTCAGGGAGTTCGACACTTGGGCTGCCCGTTGCACGAAGCCGATTGCGCCTACAATTGCGAATTGATCAAGTGATCCGCCGTCAGGACAGTTCAGGGTATTGAAGGTCACAATCGCTCAGCGAGAACTTAATTCCCGCGGCGCAAGGCCGAAAGATTGCCCGGCGACAGGCTGATCAACCGGCCGTCTTGTTGAACAGAAGGCCGTATCGCAGGTCTGGATCGGCGATATGGCTTGCCAATGATAGTTCTCCGATTTGGTGATACGGGTTTAGGCTATTCGCCGTTCGGCCTGTTCTGGGGTTCTGTATCCGAGAACCGAATGGATCAGCCTGCGGCTATAATAGCCTTTGATATAGGCGACAGGTCCCGTTGCGTCGCTTCATGCGTTGGCCTTTGCGCTGGTAGGCAAGCTCGACCTTGAGACTGTGGAAGAAGCTGTCCATCGGGACATTATCCTAACAGCACGCAGTGCGGCTCATCGATGGCGTCGCCTTCATTGCGGTGAGTTGTCTGGCATACGCCTCGGCCGCGTATTGGCTTCCGCGATCGGAATGACAGACGAGGCCTTGGCCAGTCGTTGCCGCTGTGCAGCTATCATGAAGGCTGACAGCAGTTGCTCTGTGCGCATGCATTGTCCAGCCGACGATCTTGCGGATTGCGAGATCGACCACGGCTTGCCATCCCGCCTACAGCGCGGAGTGCGGCATGCATCTTTGGACTGCCATACCGGTCGCGATAATCGGCATGGACGCAGACGAAACGGAAGCTCATCTCGACACCTCCGCTAAAATGCCGATCGCCTGTTTTAAGACGTCACGCTCCATGCGTGTGCGTCATCAAAGCACACGACTCGCAAGCGCGAGATGTGTTCATAGTTTTCGCTGGGCTACGGGATTGACCGGTCGCGTGAACGGAGCGCTTCCGATACGCTGACTCGTCCCCTGCAAGGCCCATATGGCCCGTACCGATTGCAAATCCGATGGATCGAGACTCTGTCGTCCGGCATGAGCGACCAGGAAATCATGGAGCGGTTCCGCGTGATTGGAGAAGACGGAAGCTGGCTGACGGTGTTCGATCTGCGACATCACGGCGAGGTCGAAACCGCCCGGGGCGCGCGTCGCCTGATCGGCAGCAGGCGCCTCGAGCTGAGCACCGGCGAAGCGGTGCGTTCTCTAGGGCAGGATCTCTTCGAGGTCGTCGCCACGGGCGAACTGCTGCACCGCGTGTAACCAGGATGACACGGGGTCCGTGCGAATTTTCAATGCCTGGAATAAAATGGCTGCCGGAATGTCTAGTCGATACCCTGTTTCGAGGAGAGCCCGCTGAACGACCTCATTAATCTGCTGCAGCCGCTGGTTCCCGGCCTGCGTCGCTATGCCCGTGCGCTGTTGCACGACGCGGCCGCGGCAGACGATCTGGTGCAGGACTGCCTGGAGCACGCCATCTCCCGATGGGGGCAGCGCCGCGGCGATTCCGTGCGGCCCTGGCTCTACGCGATACTGCATAATCTCGCCGTGAATCGCCTGAAGCAGAAGAGGCGTCGTGGACCGCATATGCCGATCGAGGCGGTAGAGGAGGGCACGTTCGCGCAGGCGCCACGGCAGGATCAGGCGTTGCATCAGGAGGATGTGTTCCGTGCGATCGCGCAACTGCCGGAAGATCAGCGTGCGGTGCTGTTGCTCGTGAGCGTCGAGGATCTCTCTTATGAGGAGGCGGCCGCCACCCTGCAGGTCCCGATCGGCACGATCATGTCGCGCCTGTCGCGGGCGCGCGAGCGACTGCGGCGCATCCTCGATGGAAGCGAATCAAGAGCCGTCCCGCACCTGCGGAGAGTGAAGTGACCAGCAGACCCATTACCGAAGACGATCTCCAGGCCCATGTCGATGAGCGGCTCGAGGCGCGCCGTGACGCCGAGGTGCGCACCTGGCTCACCGAGTACCCGGCCGAGCTGGCGCGCATCGAGGACCTGCGGCGGCAGCGCGATCTGCTGCGCAGCGTGCTGGGCCCGATCGCGGAAGAGCCCATCCCGCCAGATCTCCAGGTGCAGCATCTCGCGCAGCGACAGCGCCGACAATGGGGGAGCAGCTGGCAGGCCGTGGCGGCAGCGTTGCTGCTGATGGTGGGCGGCGCTGGCGGCTGGACGCTCCATGGCCAGATGCAGCCGGCGCGCGGGATCGCAGCGCTCGCCCGGGAGGCGGCGGATAGCTATGCCGTTTATGCGCCCGATCGCGCGCGACCGGTCGAGATCGCGGCAGCGGACCGCGATAAGCTCATCGCCTGGGGCAGCGCTCGGCTCAATCGACAGGTGTCGATCCCCGACCTGTCGTCGCTAGGCTTCAGGCTTCTCGGCGGGCGGCTTGTCGCGACGCCGCATGGGGCGGGGCTGCTCACGATGTACGAGGATCCGACCGGCACACGCTTGGTGATGCTGACGCGGCCGATGACAATCGATCAGAACCGGCCGATGTCGGAGGAGGTGGAGGGCATGATCGGGTCGGTGAGCTGGTCGCGCAACGGGCTTGGCTACAGCATCGCGGGCGCTCTGCTGCCCGAGCGGATCCATCCGATCGCCGATCATGCGCGAGACCAGATGGCCACGGAGAGCTGATCGAGAGAAAAATTCGGCGGCGCTCGGGAATAAAGCCCTCGGCGGGATGTCCATCTCGCATCGATCATATTTTGGACAGCAGATGATGGACGACACTCCTCCTCTCCGACCGACCGGTCCTTATGCGATCATCGGCGCTATTCTTTTGCTGCTCGTGGGCGGTTTCGCCTGGGCGGCAGGCTGGATCGGACCCAAGCGCCTCGATGGCGGCGATGTCGCCAATGCGCTCGAGCAGAATGCAGGCGGCGTGCATGCCGGATATCGTCGCGCGCATTCCAAGGGCCTTTGCCTGGTCGGCGATTTCACCGCGAACGGCGCCGGCGCGACGCTGAGTCGGGCGAGCATCTTCGTCAAGGGCAGCTATCCGGTGATGGGACGCTTCTCGCTCGCTGGCGGTAATCCGCTCGCGGGCGATGGGCGCAATGTGTTTCACTCGATGGCACTGATCCTGCGCACGCCCGATCACCAGGAATGGCGCACGGGCATGAACCACACGCCGATCTTCCCGGTGGCCGACCCCCAGTCTTTCGTCGAGCTGCAGCGCGCAAGCACGCCCGATCCGAAGACGGGCAAGCCCGATCCCGCGGCAATGAAGGCCTATCTCGCGGGTCATCCGGAGACCAAGGCGTTCCAGGATTATGTCAAGCAGGCGGTCCTGCCGAACAGCTTCGGCAATGCGACCTATTATAGCATCAACGCGTTTCGCTTCACCAACGCCGCCGGCGAGACACGGTTTGTCCGCTGGCAAATGGTGCCGGAGAAGGCCGTCGCGGGCCTCGACAAGGCGAAGCTCGACAGCCTGCCGCGCGATTATCTGTTCAAGGAGATGGTCGAGCGTACCGCCAAAGGGCCGTCGCGCTGGCATCTGCTGGTCGTCGTCGCCAATGCCGGTGACGTGACCGATAAGGCGACGGTGGCCTGGACCGGGCCGCACCGGACGGTCGATGTCGGCACCCTCACGGTATCGAAGGTGGACCCTGAGGAGATCGGCAATTGTCGTGACGTGAACTTCGATCCCACCGTGCTCCCGGCCGGCATGGGGCTATCGGACGATCCGCTGCTCGCGGTCCGCGCCAAGGTCTATTCGACATCCTTCGGCCGCCGCGCCGGCGAGACGCCGGGACCGAGCGCCATCGGCCAGGATCTTCGGAACAAGGAGCCCATGCAATGAGCCGCCTCGAACGCACCCGCTTCGCGCTGCCCCTGCGGCTGATCCACTGGACCATGGCCGCGCTCATCCTCGCCATGCTCTTCATCGGGGTCGGCATGGTGTCGACGGTTGGCCCTGCCTATTCGGCGTTGCTGCAGCTGCATCGGCCGATCGGCGCCGCTCTGTTCGTGCTCGTCGTGCTGCGCCTCGCGATCCGGCTCGCCACCGGGGCGCCACCGCTGCCGGCCGACCTGCCCAAGGCCCAGCAGGCGGTGGCCAAGGGATCGCATCTGCTCCTCTATGCCGCGATGCTCGCGATGCCGCTGATCGGATGGGCCATGCTCTCGGCGGGGGGCTTCCCGATCGTCCTGACCAAGGATCTGTCGCTTCCACCGATCCTGCCTCATGATCTGCGCTATTATTTCGCGCTCCGCGGACTCCACACGATCATCGCGCTCGCCTTTTTCGCGCTGATCCTGGCGCATCTCGGGGCAGCGCTCATGCACGGGCTGATCCGCAAGGATGGTGTGCTGCGCAGCATGACCTTTGGCTCGGCTCGTCCTGCACCAGCAGCACCGGGCCTCCTCGAAGAACCGTCCGCTCCGGTCGAATAAGAATCTGGAGGCGCCGTAGTGGCGCCTCCTCCCCTTTTCAGGCAGCGGCCCTGGGGTCGCCAGGCGGCGTCCAGCCATAGCCCTTGGCCTCGAGCCGTGCCATGCCCCAGTCGGATATCTGGTCGAGCAGCGCCATCATGCTCTGTCCATCCTCTGTCAGCGCGTAGCGCGCGCCAGCGCCATTGACCGAGGTGGGGGCCGATTTGGTCAGCATCCCATCATCGAGGAGCGCCTTGAGTTGGGTGGCAAGCACCTGGTCCGGTGCATCCGGGAGCATCTTGGAGAGCGCAGAGAAGGTTTCATGGCCAATAGAAACAAGCAGCAGAATACGCGCCTTCCACTTGCCGCCGATAATCGAGAGCACTTCCTCGACCGGACAAGGCTCGAGCGGTGCACGTTTGGGCTGGTAGGTCATAGTCCTCAAGCCGACTCAGAAAATTCTGCATCTAGCCTAAGGCGGAGCCACCTGATTGTATAGACGAAGAACATACAACAGGAAGCATGACAGATGAAAGTGAATGTTACGTATTTCGACACCGCGATGGCGCTGATCGAGATCGGTTCAATCAGGATTTTGACCGACCCCGTGTTCGATGACGCCGGAACCACGTATAATGATGGCGTGATTGCTTTGGAGAAGACAAGTTCCCGCGCAATCGACCCCAGCGAACTCGGAAGAATTGATGCCGTGCTGCTCAGCCACGACCAGCATAGCGACAATCTCGACATGCGCGGCCGCGAATTTCTCGCCGAGGTGCCGCAGATCTTCACCACGCCGGAAGGCGCCGCGCGTCTTGGTGCGCGCGCTATCGGCCTGACGCCCTGGCAGGTTACCGAAATCAGCCGAGACGGTGTCACGCTGCGGGTCACGGCGGCGCCTGCTCAGCATGGCCCCGACGGCACCGAGGAACTGACCGGTCCGGTCACCGGCTTTCTGATCGACTGGGATGGCCGCAAGGCGAGTGGTCCGATCTATATTTCCGGCGACACGGTTCCCTTCGCCGGCACCAAGGAGATCGTCGAACGTGCCGCCCCGATCGGACTAGCGCTCATGCACATGGGACATGTGACCCCTGCTCCGGATGCCGGGATCTTCTTCTCGCTGTCGGCGCGCGAAGCAGCGGATTATGCCTCGAACCTGAAAGCGGAGGTGATGATTCCGCTCCATTTCGACGGCTGGGCGCATTTCGACGAGGCGAAGCCGGTCGCCACCAGCATCCTGGCCCAGGGCGAAGCCGCCAAGCGGACACGCTGGCTCGCGCCCCGCGAGAGCCTTTCGCTGGAGATGTAACCAGCGATCGCATTCCCATCGCATCGCCGAGAGGGGGCCTGCCAACGCAGGTCCCCTCTTTCGCGTCCGAGACTGGCCGCGGGTTGCGACGTCTCGGCCGAGGTGACATCGGCTCTCTGCGACGTCAGCGAGTCCCTGCCATTGCTGGCGGTCCAGTCGCCAGGCCTATTGCAAGTTTTCAGTGAACATCTATGTTCGTCGAATGACAAAGCGACGTTACACGCTTGGGCAGCGGGCCGCGACCCAGGAAGAAACCCGGCGCAGGATCGTCGAGGCCACGGTCCATCTGCATGAAACGCTTGGTCCCAGAGGCACCACGATCAGCGGCGTGGCCGAGCGTGCCCAGGTCCAGAGGCTGACTGTCTATCGCCATTTTCCGGATGAGGAGGCGCTGTTCAAGGCCTGTACCGGGCATTGGTTCGCGGCCAATCCGATCCCCGAACCCTCTGGATGGGCGATGGAAGCCGGCTATGCGCGCGTGAACAGCGCCTTGAGCCAGCTCTATGCCTATTATCGTCGCACCGAGCGGATGTGGACCGTGACCTTTCGGGACGAGGCCGATGTGCCCTCGCTCGCGGAGCCGATGCACCGCGTGCGCGCTTTCCTGGACGCTATTCGGGACGATTTGGTCGATCATCTCGCCCCCGATGCGTCCACTATCGAGCCTGTTCGCGTGACCCTCGGAAGCGCCGTCCAATTCCTGACCTGGCAGTCGCTTGCGCGGCAGGGTCAGGATGATGCGACGATCGCCGAGTTGGTTTGCGACTGGGTGCGCGGCGCATCCCGCCCTTCGACAACACCTTCCCGCCGCTAGGGTTCGCCCAGCACACCGGAGTGCGCCCGTTTTTGCCCTGATGGAGATAAGAGATCATGTCCGATAACGATGTCACGCGCGCCCTGTTCGATCGCTGGGAGCGAGTCTGGAACCACGGGGAGTTGGATCTGGTGCCGACCTGCGTCGCGCCCCGCTATCTGCGGCATGAGGAAGCCGGCGACCGCATCGTCACGCCGGAAAGCTATGCGGCGGAGATCGTCGCGCTGAAGCGCGATCGGCCGGATTTTCTGATCCTTGCCCATGACTACAGCTTTCAGGGGGATCGTGCCTGGTACCGGGTGTCGATGCGCTGGACCGACCGCGCCACGGACGCGCTTCAGACACGCGCGGCGATGCAGTCCTACCGGATTAAGGACGGCAAGCTGGCCGAGACCTGGGTGATGTCCTGGGCGGTTGGGTCCTCATGGACCGACGCGGCGCCGCTGGATAGCTGGACCAGCCCGATCCTCCCCCACTTCGATCGCGCCTGACTGTCGGTTCGTCCCGATGGTTCGGTTCTCGTCAAAATTGGCAATACACTATTGTTCATTGAATTATTGACCGGCTAGGGGCGAGCGGTTAGCGCCCGAGTCCAGTGAACAAGCTCGTTCACTCGATTCGGGAGAATGACAGATGGAAACAGCCTCCAATTGGCCCGGTAAGTCGGCCCCGCACTTGCTGCATATTGTCGGCTCGCCGCGCCGCGGCGTGTCGGCATCGCTGGATGTGGCCGAGCGGTTTATCGAGGCGTGGACCGCGGAGGATGCCACCCGGACGGTCGGGACGCTCGACATCTGGGAGATGGACCTGCCCAGCTTCGATGGCGCGGCGCTCGAGGCGAAATATGCAAGCCTTGCCGGTACCGAAATGGCGGGTGAGGCGGCACGGGTCTGGGCGACCATTCGTGAGCTCGGCCAGCTCTTCCATGCCGCTGACATCATCCTGATCGGCGTCCCGATGTGGAATTTCGGCATACCCTACCGGCTGAAGCACCTCATTGACGCGGTGACCCAGAAGGATGTGCTGTACGAGTTCGACGGCCAGAACATGCGCGGGTTGCTCGCCGGCCGGAAGCTCGTGCTGACCGCGGCGCGCGGCGCGCGCCTGGGCGGAGACTATCCTGAGAAGGATTTTGATCACCAGATCGCCTATATGCAGATCTGGGCGCGGATGGTCGGCATCACCGATGTCCACGCGATCGTCGCCGAGGGTACGCTGTTCGGGCCGGAAGCGGACGCCGCAGCGCGGGGCCCTGCACGCGCAACAGCGATCGAACTGGCAAGGACACTCTAGGTAAGGCGCCTGTCTCTAGCCCCAAGCGAAGCACATGATGTGATCGCCAAGGGAGGACTGCTTCGTCGGCCAAGCGGTCCTCCCCTCTTCCTGCCCTTTGTTGCTGTCGGGAAGGATGGCTGCGCTCGCCGACCGCGAGTTCGCCGGGGCACTGGGGCCCGACGGAGGTTAGCCGCGGGAAACGCCTGGACGCTGTGTCTGCTTCGCATATTCAGCGACACCGAGCAGTTCGGGGAGCTGGTCGACGGCCGCGTTCAGGCGCGTATTCGTGGGCGAGAGGCAGCCTCGGTCATGCTCCAGAACCGTTTCCCGGCCGTTCGCGTTCTTCCAGATGATCTTCACCTGAGCATGGTCGGTGGCCTGGTTCAGACATTGGGTATTCGCCTTCGTGCCATTGGCGGGCCGGAACGAAGCGAGCGAGCGCAAGACCCTGCGGTAGGTCGCTGGCGTCTTGCGCACTCTCCGATCGCCGAGAACTGCTGTGTGCCGCTCGCCATGGAACAGCACGGTTCCATCCGCCTCAATCTTGACGTCATAAACTGGACAGAAACCGAAGCAGGGGCCGAACGAAACTGAAAGAGCTGGATGCGGTCTTTGCTCCTTGGCCGCCGCAACATTCGAAACACCCAGACCAGCGACCAAAAATCCAGTCAATAGCTTCAGTCTAAGAACAGATATTTTCATGTAAGACATTCCCTGCCCAGATTTATCATCATTTATATCAAACTATTCTTCGATGTTCTCCCTTGCGAACATTAACTTTGCGCTTTGCCGGCGGCGCGATAGAGTTGATGCATCCGAAATGTGATCGGCCATCTCCGGCCGAAACGTCAGCACAAGCGCATCGCGCACCGCGCTTTCCGGCGACTTTATCGGCTTGATCGGCGTCACCACATGCTGGAGGCGGCGATCGTCGACGACGACCATTTCAAAAGGCGACGCCAGTTCGAGATCGGCGAGGTTGCGCCCCTCCGAGTCCCGAATACCGGTTACGCCGCCGAGCATATTCCGGCGGTCGATCAGCATCATGATGACAAGCGTGACGCCGTCCCTGTGTAGGCCCTCGGGCGTCGGCGTCGCTCGCTCGAATGCTTTCCCCTCGATCCGGAACTGGTGCATCTCGCCATGCCAATGCGTCTCGGCAGTGTCCGTGATCCGGTATGCGAGTGAGGTTCCCAGGCTCAGAAGGCCATGAGTGATCGGATGATCGGCAATCTTAGGCTCGACGGGAGAGAACCAGCGATCCACACCACCATTGAGCTGGTTGTGGAGGCGGCTCTGATAATGGCGCTGATGTGGTTTTCGGACAATCGTACCGCCTTCGACAGAGAAGGTCGCAAAGCGGCGCCTGCGGTAGGTACCACCGTCTCCCATCCATTCATCGGGGTCGAGGCGCTCCCAGCTCTCGGTATAAGGGCCGAAGCATTCCAGGGGCAAGCCGAGCAGGTCCCGCGACTGCGCCGCTTCGAACCGGGCGAAGCCGGTGGCTCGGAGCTGGGCAACGGCGCGCTGCATCGTCTCGTCAAGCGGAGCGCGCCACAAAGGGCGATGGTTCATCCTGTCGTCAGCCCCGCCAGGTTCATGAGCCAGCGAAAGCCCATCGCAACAATACCCAGAGCGAGAACGCTTCCCGCCCAGATCAACAGCAGCCAGCCGATGCGGCTAAGCCATAGGGCGCGGGGACGAGATACGGGGCGCATCAGTGATAGCCCTCCCCCACCCGGACCTTTCCGCGAAAGACGTAATAGGACCAGGCGGTGTAAGCGAGGATGAAGGGAATGATGAAGAGCGCGCCGACCAGCGTGAACCCGAGGCTCTCCGGCGGCGAGGCCGCGTCCCAGATCGAGATGCCGGGCGGAATGATGTTCGGCCACAGGCTGATCCCCAGGCCCGTATAGCCGAGGAACAGTAACAGCAGCGTCAACAGGAACGGCGCCGCATGGCTGTCGCGCGAGAGTGACCTCAGGATTAGTGCCGTGGCAACCAGCACCAGCAACGGCACGGGCAGGAAGAAATAGAGGTTGGGTAGCGAGAACCAGCGCGCGGCCACCTCTGGGTGGGCATAGGGGGTCCAGAGGCTGACGATGCCGATGATGACGCACAGCGCCACCGTCACCGGGCGTGCAAGCCCGCGCATGCGCTGCTGCAGCGTCCCTTCGGTCTTCATCACCAGCCAGGTCGCGCCGAGCAGTGCATAGGCGACCAGCAGGCCGACACCAGTGAACAGGCTGAACGGCGTCAGCCAGTCGAACAGGCCGCCGGCATAGGCCCCCTTTTCGACCCGGAAGCCGTTGATGAAGGCGCCCAGCGCCACGCCCTGGAAGAAGGTGGCGATATAGGAACCCCAAGCGAAGGCCTTGTCCCAGAAGGCCTTGTGACCCTCATCCGCCTTGAAGCGGAATTCGAACGCCACACCACGCCAGATCAGTCCGGCAAGCATCAGGACAAGCGGAAGATAGAGCGCGCTCAGGATCACCGAATAAGCTAACGGAAAGGCGGCGAGGAGCGCGGCGCCGCCCAGCACCAGCCATGTTTCGTTGCCGTCCCAGACCGGCGCGACGGTGTTGACCATGGTGTCGCGGTCCTCGTGGGCGGGAACGAAGGGCGACAGGATGCCGATGCCAAGGTCGAAGCCGTCCATGATGACGTACATCATCAGGCCAAACGCGATGATGATCGCCCAAATCAGCGGAAGGTCGATACCCATCGTCAGTCTCTCTTGCCAATCGGGTCGATGTCATCGGGGGCAGCCGAAAGCGGCCGGGCCGGCCGCAGGGCCTGGCCCTTCTCGTGCGCACTTTCCCCGTCGGGACTAGCCTGCGGCCCCTTCGCGGCGAGTTTCATCATATAGCTGATGCCGGTACCGAACACCGCGCAGTACATGATGATGAACAGGATCAGCGTCGACGACAGCGCGAGCGCGCTATGGTTAGACACCGCGTCCTTCGTCCGCATCACCCCATAGACGATCCATGGCTGACGGCCAATTTCCGTAGTGAACCAGCCGGCCAGAATCGCAATGCTGCCCGACGGCCCCATCAGCAAGGCAAAGCGCAGGAACGCTCGGCTTTCGTACAATCGTCCGCGCCAGCGTAGCCAGAGCGCCCAGACGCCCAGCAGCAGCATGAGAAGCCCCAACCCCACCATCACGCGGAAGCTCCAGAAGACGATGGTCGAGTTGGGCCTATCGCCTGGTGCGAATTCCTTCAGGCCGGGAATCTGGCCGTAAAGTTCATGCGTGAGGATGAGGCTGCCAAGATAAGGCACCTCGACCGCATAGTGGGTTTTTTCCGCCTTCATATCGGGCACGCCGAACAGGATCAGCGGCACGCTTTCGCCCGGCCTGTTCTCCCAATGACCCTCGACCGCCGCGATCTTGGCTGGCTGGTATTTGAGTGTATTGAGCCCATGTGCATCGCCAACCGCGATCTGGATCGGCGCCACGATCAGCATCATCCACATCGCCATCGAGAACATCGTGCGTACAGCCGGCGTATCACGCCGCTTGAGGAGGTGCCACGCCGCCGACGCGCCGACAAACACCGCCGTCGAGAGATAGGCCGCGATCGTCATATGCACGAGCCGGTAAGGGAAGGACGGGTTGAAGATCACCTTCAGCCAGTCGGTGGGTATGACGCGTCCGTCCACGATCGCGAAGCCCTGCGGCGTCTGCATCCAGCTATTCGACGCCAGGATCCATGTCGCCGAGATGAGCGTGCCAATCGCGACCATGATCGTTGCGAAGAAATGCAAGCCCGGTCCGACCTTTTTCCACCCGAACAGCATGACACCGAGGAAGCCGGCCTCAAGGAAGAAGGCGGTCAGGACTTCATAGGCAAGCAGCGGTCCGGTGATGCTTCCCGCGAAGCTGGAGAAATAGCTCCAGTTGGTGCCGAACTGATAGGCCATCACCAGGCCCGAAACGACGCCCATCGCGAAGTTGACCGCAAAAATCCCGGACCAGAAATGGTAGAGAGCGCGATAAACCTTGTCTTTCTTCCAGAGCCAGAGTCCCTCGAGGACCGCGAGATAGCTGGCGAGACCGATGGTGATCGCCGGAAAGATGATGTGGAAGGAAACCGTGAAGCCGAACTGGATGCGGGCCAGTTCGAGCGCCGTTAATCCGAACATTCTGTCGCCTCCCCTGCTACGGTCGCGGCATCGAAGTCCTGTGAGATCAAATTGTCAGCTTGCGGCGCGAAGATAACCGGCGCCTTGGCTCGCGTATCCACCGAGAGCTGAAAGATATCAGGTCGCGCATAATGGCCGACGACATCAAGGTCGTACTTGCCGCGCGCGATCACCTTGCGATCGATATCGGCGATCCGGATCATCTCGCCGGTAAAATCGGGTTCGACCAACACATTGCCGAGCGGATCGACAATGCACGAGCCCCCGCGGATCAACACTGTCTTGGGATCATCGCCCTGAATGGCGTCATAGCCGGGTGGCGCATCCGCGCGAGTCAGATACTGGCAGGCCGAGATGACGAAGCAGCGCCCTTCGAGCGCGATGGTGCGCATCGTGGGCAGCCAGGTATCGCGGTCGTCGACCGTCGGCGCGCAATAAAGCTCGATCCCCTGCGCGTACATCGCCGTGCGCAGCTGCGGCATGTAATTCTCCCAGCATATCACGCTGCCGATGCGGCCGAGAGACGTGCCGACAACACCTATGGTCGAGCCGTCGCCAAAGCCCCAGACCAACCGCTCGAGCGCCGTCGGCATCAGCTTGCGATGCTTCGAGAGCAGCCGGCCGTTCGGACCATAGGTGAGCGAACTGCAATAGAGCGTGCCTCCGTCGCGTTCGATTACGCCGACGACGAGATGGATTTTGTTGAGAAGAGCGATTTCGCCCAGACGCGCCGCTTCTTGTCCCGGCACGGCGATCGCGCTCTCATGATAGCGCCGGAAGTCCTCCCTGCCCTGCGGACTGCGGCTGCCCAGCCGCGCGCCGAAATCGAGTCCCTTGGGATAGCCGCCGACAAAGGCCTCGGGGAACACCACCAGCTCGGCCCCAGACCTCGCTGCCTCCCGCGTCAGCTCCGCGAGCTTGGCGATGGTCTTGGGCGTATCGAAGAGAACCGGAGCGGCCTGAACAACGGCGGCCTTGAACGTGTCGGTCATGAGCAGGATCCTGGTGGGGCTAGACGACGGCCTTGGTTCCGAGCGACGGCTCGGCGATCAGGCTCGCCAATTGGGTCAATCCATCTTCGAGCGCGCCCCGGTCCGGCGCGACGCCGATCGAGATACGCACGGCTTCAACGGGGTGGGCGGTGACTGCGAAGGTGGAGGCCGGTACCAGCGAGACGCCGGCACGATCCGCGTGATCAGCGAAATCGGCCGCGCGCCAGTGCTCGGGCAGATAGAGCCAGAGATGATGACCATGAACGTCCGCGGCGTACCGGCTTCCAGCCAGGATGCTCGCGGCGATCTTCTGCCGGGCCGCATTCTCCTCGGCAATCGCAATCGTCACCTCGTCGAGCGATCCCTCGACGATCCAGCGGCTTGCCAGCGCCGACATGAGTGGCGGCGCCATCAGGATGGTCGCGCGCAGAACGGCCGAGAGCCGCCGGGCCTTGGCGGCACTGGGCGCGATGACATAGGCAATCCGCAGCGCCGGTGTGACGCATTTGGAGAGCGTCGCGATATGCCAGGTGATGTCCTCGGCCAACTCAGCCATCGAGACAAGCCGCTCGGGGCGCAGCGGCGCATAGGGATCGTCCTCGAAGATCAGCACGTCATATTGGCGCGCCAACGCTACCAGGGCACGTCGCCGTTCCTCAGGCAGCGTCGCCGTTGTCGGGTTGTCGATCGTCGGTACGACATAGAGCGCCTTGGGCTTCTTCTCGCGACAGACCTTCTCGAACGCGTCAGGGATGATGCCGAGTTCGTCCATCGCGAGCGGTTCCAGCACCAGCCCTTTCTGGACCGCGACCGCCTTGAGGCCCGGATAGGTCATCGCACCCGCCGCCACGACATCGCCTGGTGAGAGCAGCAGCTCGCAGATCGCGAAGAGCGCGCATTGGGCGCCGCCGGTTACGATAATCCGGTCTGCCGTGACAGCCTCGAAGCGCCCACTGAGCCATGAGGCCGCAGCTCTGCGGTCACGTTCGATCCCGTTGCTCTCCTGATAATGGAGCGTCATCAACCCACGTGGGCCGGCCAGGGCTGCAGATACGCCTTGCGGAAATATCTTGCGGAAATCGGTCGCGCTCGGCTGCGGCGGGATGTTCATGCTGAGATCAAGAATGGGCGGAATCGACTCAGCGGTCTCGCCACCACTGGTGCTTGCGCTTATATAGGTACCGCGGCCGGCATGGGCCTCGATCAATCCGCGCCGACGCGCTTCGTTGAAAGCACGCGTGACGGTCGTCAGATCGACCTTAAGCGCATCGGCGACTGCGCGCTGAGAGGGCACGCGCTCGCCGCGCACTGCGCGTCCGGACTGGATATCGGCCTCAAGTGCCTCGACAATGCCGAGATACTTCATGGGCGATGTTTCATTCAGGCGCGGTCGCCACATGATTCCTGCCCCTCGCTACCATGTATGGTAATTAAACATACAATGCTATATACCATGTATGGCAGGCGAGGAAAAGGGCTGATCGCGCAGGCCGGAGACGCGCTCTGACGCTGAATTGGAATGGAGCAGCGGCGCGCGACATGCATTCGCCGCGCGCCGTCAGCAAGCGAAAGGCTCAGCCTTCGCCCATTCCTTCAGCCGGCTTGGGAGCATTGCCGCTGAAAACCTTGTCTTCGATCCGCTTACCGACACCAGTGTCCACGCTCTTCCAATAAGCGAAGGCGCGGCCCAAGACCGGCTCTCGGACGCCGCCAAGTAGACTCGCCGCGACTTGATCGACCAGAGCGTCACGCTGGGCATCGTTGAACACGTCGCGTACCAGCGTGCCGGCCTGACCGAAATCATCGTCCTCGGCATGGAGCGTGTAGGCGCTGCGTACCATCTCGCCATCCGCCTCCCAGCCGTCATCGGCCGGACCGGTCTCGTCGGCCCAGGGCCGTCCGCCTGCGTTCGGGACATAGGTCGGCGCCGCGCCGCTATGATCGAACGCCATCTGACCGTCGAACATATAGGTGTTCACCGGCACCTTGGGGCGGTTGACCGGCAGCTGGTGAAAGTTGGTTCCGATCCGGTTGCGCTGGGCGTCATTATACGCGAATGCGCGGGCCAGAAGCATCTTGTCAGGCGAGAGGCCGATCCCGGGCACGGTGTTGCCGGGCGAGAAGGCCGCCTGCTCGATCTGCGCGAAGAAGTTCTCCGGATTGCGGTTGAGCGTCATCGCCCCAACCGGGATCAGCGGATAGTCCGCATGCGCCCAGGTCTTGGTCAGGTCGAACGGGTTGAACCGATACTCGGCCGCGTCGACATAGGGCATGATCTGCACCGAGAGCTTCCAGACCGGGAACTCGCCGCGCGCGATCGCCTCGAACAGGTCGCGGCGGTGATAATCGGCATCGGCGCCCGCCATGGCGGCGGCTTCGGCATTGTCGAAGAAGCGCATGCCCTGGGCCGTGTGGAAGTGATATTTCACCCAGAATTTCTCGCCCGCCGCGTTGATCCACATATAGGTGTGCGAGCCATAGCCGTTCATATGGCGCCAGCTGAGCGGCAGGCCGCGCTCACCCATCAGATAGGTGACCTGGTGCGCGGTCTCGGGATTGCTCGTCCAGAAGTCCCACTGCATGTGATTGTCGCGGAGGCCTGAATCTGGCAACCGCTTCTGGCTGCGGATGAAGTGCGGGAACTTGATCCCGTCGCGGATGAAGAAGACCGGCGTGTTGTTACCGACGAGATCGTAATTGCCTTCATCCGTGTAGAATTTGAGGCTGAAGCCGCGGACGTCGCGCCAGGTATCGGGACTGCCGGACTCGCCCGCTACGGTCGAGAAGCGCGCGAGCATGTCTGTCTTCGCGCCCTTCTGGAACAAGGCGGCCTTAGTGTAGGCGGAGATATCCTCCGTCGTCTCGAATACACCGAACGCGCCCGATCCCTTCGCATGCGGCTGGCGCTCGGGCACCTTCTCACGATTGAAATGTGCCATCTGTTCAAGGAAATGCACGTCGTGGAGAAGAACGGGGCCGTTGGGTCCGACTGAAAGAGAATTTCGATCGCTCCGCGCCGGCGCGCCGGTGCTCATCGTAGAGCCAGTCTTATTTACGATATTGTCTGTCATTTGCACTCTCCTTTTCAGGTGTCGGGTTTCCATCTTGGGTATTCCCGCTTCTATCCGTTGCGCTTGGTCGACGCTTACGAGGATTATGAACCACAGTAATCGCTTAGATAAATGTCCAACTTGTGACCCACATCTTACTTTCCCAGAGCGATGATCCTTTTTTGTGGATTCCGAGCCCGCTTCGATCAGGTGGGGGTTCAAACTGCCAGGGGCTAATGTCTGCAGCTACGCGTTGGATTTGGTTTGCGCTTACCGGCCCGACAGCGTTGGCAAAGGCGGTTGTCATCGATCAGGCGAGCGAAGCATTCCGCGCAGAGCCCACGATCCTCCGAATAGGGATGCTGTGGTCCCCTTCTGAGCAAGATCACCGACGCGATTGGCCCCGTCAACAACGCCATCAAGACCCACCGCCAGACAGAACGCTCCTGTACGATGGCAATGACCATCGCACATAGGCCTGAAATGACCCAAAGCGCGATCAAAGCATCAACCAGCGGATTCATGTTAAGCCCCACTCGCGAACGCTCCGGTGTATCTCGATCGTCCCAGCAGGCGCGAATTCTGCACCATGATACCAACGCCCCGCGCGCACCGCTTGCCGCTACCTGTTATCGTCACGCGTGTTCTCGGTGTCAGGATGCCGATCCTCCAAGATCCTAATCGACGCGCCCTCAAGATCCTCGAATTGCCCGGACCGCAGCGCCCAGAAAAAGGCGACCAGCCCGCTCGATCCGAGCAGCAGCGCAACCGGAATCAGGATGGCGAGCCCGTTCACGATGCAGCCGAACGCAGGCGCAAGGAATTGCAGACGACGACGATCGACGAGCAGGACATCGCGATAGCCGCGATCAGCGGAGTCACCAGCCCGGCAAGCGCCAGCGGGATGGCCAGGAGATTATAGGCTATCGCGATCACGAGGTTCTGGCGCACGAGCCGCATCGTGCGCCGCGCGGCCCTAACGGCCCTCGCGACGGGCATGAGCGATTCCCCGAGAAACAGCAGGTCGGCGGCCGATTGCCCCACGTCGCTCGCAGCGGCAGGCGCGATCGAGACATGAGCCTGTCGGAGGGCAGGCCCGTCGTTGAGGCCATCGCCGATCATAAGCGGCTTGCGGCCGCGTTCAGCCAGAACGTGTATCGTTTCCGCCTTCTCAGCCGGGGTCAGCTCCGCCAGACCCTGGATATCAAGCGCCTCCGCCAACGCGGTGACCGTCTGACTCCGGTCACCGGAAAGGATGCGTGATTCCATCCCAAGCTCCGCGAGGGATTGCAACGTTGCGAGCGCCTCGGGCCGAATCCGGTCGCGAAAGGTCAGCAGCACGGGTGCGGCCGGTTCCAGCATGAAGGCGGTACGCAGCAACGTATCGTCACTGATCTCGCTGACATCGAGGCCAAGCCAGTCAGGTCGTCCCAATCGCGCGCGACGATCTCCAAATCGCCCTTCGACCCCGAGGCCGGCGACTTCGGTAATCGCACTGGCAGCAAGATATCCGGCGTCCCCGTCCTCCATAGCGTCCGCCAGCGCCGCGCCAAGCGGATGGCGGGTCGAGCGCGCCAACGTGAGCAGCGCCGCCGCCGCTTCCGGCGCGAGAGACGGCAGTTCGACAAGTTCCGGACGTCCAAGCGTCAAGGTTCCGGTCTTGTCGAAGATGGCGATGTCCGCCTCGGCCAGGCGTTCAAGCGCGGAATCGTCTTTCACGACAATGCCGCGCCGCGCCAGCGAGCCGACCGCCACCACTTGGGCGACAGGAACCGCGAGACCCAGCGCGCAGGGGCAGGTGATGATGAGCACAGATACCGCCACCATGATCGCCTGATGGATACCAGCGCCGGCAACCAACCAACCTAAAAAGGCAAGAGCCGCGAGGCTGTGGACGAACGGCGCGTAGATCCGGGCAGCGCGATCGGCGATGCGGACATAGCGCGAGCGTCCCTGCGATGCCGCCTCCATCAGCCGGCCGATCTCGGCCAGTGCGGTATCCTTACCGCTGGCGGTGATCCTCACGGTCAGCGCACCATCGAGGTTGAGCATCCCGGCAAGGATTTCGTCGCCGGCCTTCGCCCGAACCGGCAGGCTCTCGCCCGTCACCAGCGAGCGGTCGATGTTCGACGCCCCCTCTACAACGATGCCGTCGGCGGCAGATCGCTCCCCCGCCGCGACGATGATCCGCATCCCCGGCGCCAGTTCGTCGGTCGGTCGCCAGTGGCTGAGCCCATCGGGCGAAAGCACGAGCGCCTTGGTCGGCCGCTGCTTCTGGAGCGCGATGACGCTGTCATGGGCACGCCGGCGCATCGAGGCATCGAGATAGCGACCGGCGAGAAGGAAGAATATCAACGTCAACGCGCCGTCAAAATAAGCGTGCGGCCCCCCGACGATCGTCTCATACAGGCTGTAGGCGGCAGACAGGATGATGCCGACGGACACCGGCACGTCCATGTTGGTCTGCCATCGCCGAACGGCTGTCCAGGCACTGCGGAAGAACGGGCGGCCGGAATAGCTGATCGCGGGCAAGGCGATCAACGCCGAGAGCCAATGGAACAGATCGCGGGTCGACCCTTCCGCCCCGACCCAGACCGAGACCGACAGCAGCATGACGTTCATGGAAGCGAAGGCGGCCACGGCCAGTGCCCGGAGCAGACCCTTGCGCTCGTCCGGAATATTGACGAGTTCGTCGTCTGTCACCCGCTCCGCCTCGAAGCCGAGCCGGCCAATCGCTTCGCGCAGAGCCGTGTCCGACAGGGCCGACCCATGCGTAATCCGTAGCCGCTTCAGGCCGAAATTGACGCGCGCGTCGACGATCGACTGTTCACGCACCAGGCCGCTTTCAAGCTTGGAGATGCAGCCCGCACAATGGATTCCGGGCACATTGAACAGGCTGATACGCTGGTCGGGAGGGCCTGCAATCGCGGCGCGGCGGCTCATGGGCGAAGATCCTTCTCGAACCGCGCCAGGTCGCGCCGCGCATCCCAGACCGTGACTCGCGCGAGCCAGCGCCCGGGCGGAAGCGCGCGCGCTGTTACGAAGGCATCCCCATCCCGGGAGAAGGCCAACGGCTGCTCGGGCGTGCGCCCAAGCGGATGAGTGGCCGACCCTGTCACCTGAAGCTGCGATGTTGTTCCGTGTGGAGCATATAGCACGACCCGGACCTGTCCCGACGCCATGCGCGTGATGTCGGCCCTCCAGCCGCTGGCCTCCTGCCGCTTCGCCGTGTCCAGCCAATGGTTGAACTTCTGGCCGGCGACATAGCTGTCGTCGACGACCGTTCCCCCAAAAGTCTTCACGGCGAGCGTCGCCATAACGAGATTGACCGCAATCACGACGCCGAAAAAGCCTATGATGATTGCCGTCATGTGCCAGCCGGTGAAGCGGGTCACGGCTGACCTCCCGGTCGCTCGATGGCGCTGATACTGCTGTCACTGCCTCCTTCCTCATCGAGGGCGCGCAGCGTGAAGCGAAGGTCTTCGCGGGCGGCGCCTTCCGAGGGCACCGCAACAAACAGGCGGATTTTCGTGACCGAATCTGCCGGAGCCTCGACCTGGATGCTTGTCGCGGCCGTCTCACGGCTCCCCTGCTCGCCCCAGAGCACGGCGTTCCCGGGGCCGGCGATCGCCACTTCCATGGGCCGTGGCCGGCTCTCCATATTGCGGATACCGATGGTGTAGCTGTTGCGAACCGCACCGTCGGAGAGGCGTACCGAGATCGGATTACGGTCCTGGATGACACTGATATCGATACGCGAGCGCTGGCCGAGCACCAACAGCATGGCGAGGCCGATCCCCGCCCAAAGAAGGAAATAGATCAGCGTCCTCGGCCGTAGCAGGCGCTTGACCGCCGGTTGCGGGACGCCGCCTTCCTGGGCCAGCTTTGCGTCGAGCACGGTCGTATAGCCGATCAGCCGCTTGGGACGTTCGAGCTGATCCATGACCTTGTCGCACGCATCGATGCACAGACCACAGGTGATGCAGCCGAGCTGCGAACCCTCGCGAATATCGATGCCGGTCGGACAGACCGCGACACAGGCATTGCAGTCGATACAGTCGCCGGCGTTCAGGCTGCCATCGGGCCGTGTCTTCAAACCGAAGATGGCGGCGAGGTCCGCGTCGCCCGTTGCGGCCGGGAGGGGCTGGCCTTGTGCGGCGACGGTGGAACGTTTGAGGCCGCGCGTGCGCGGCTCGCCGCGCCAATGCTTGTAGGTGACGACAAGTGATTTCTCGTCGACCATCGCCGCCTGGATGCGCGGCCAGGGGCACATGTAGATGCAGACCTGCTCGCGCAGCAGCCCGCCGAAAATATAGGTGGTGGCGGTCAGGACGCCGATCGTGGCATAAGCAACGACTGGCGCCGAACCATGAAGCAGATCACGCAACAATCCCGGCGCGTCGGCAAAGTAGAATATCCAGGCGCCGCCGGTCAGAATGCTGATCGTAAGCCAAATGGCATGCTTGAGCACCCGCCTCGCGAGTTTGCCTGGCCCCCACGGGGCGCGCTGCAGCTTGATCTGGGCATTGCGATCGCCGTCGATGAAACGCTCGACATGGACGAACAGATCGGTCCAGACCGTCTGGGGGCAGGCATAGCCGCACCAGGCGCGGCCTACCGCGGACGTGACCAGGAACAGCCCGATCCCCGCCATGATGAGAAGGCCGGCGACATAATAAAATTCGTGGGGCCAGATCTCGATCGAGAACATGTAGAAACGCCGATGCGCGATATCGACGAGCACCGCCTGATCGGGCGCATAGGTCCCCCGATCCCAGCGTATCCAGGGCGTGGCATAGTAGATACCCAGCGCCACAATCATAACCGCCCATTTCAACCGCCGATAGGTGCCGTCGACAGCCTTGGGAAACACCTTATGCCGCGCCTCGAACAACGCCGGCGCCGGGTCTGTTGAGTCAATCTTTGACATCTTGAGTTGCCTTTCCGGCGGCTGCCGGTCGTGCCGTCGCCTTGTCCGGAAGCGCTTCGCCGCCTCCGAGCGCATGGACATAGGTGGCGAGCATCTTGATCGTCACAGGATCGAGCCGCGCGCCCCATGCCGGCATCACGCCGTAGCGTGCATTGGTCACGGACGCGGTGAGCGCGTCGCGGTCGCCTCCATAGAGCCAGATCGCGTCAGAGAGTTTGGGCGCGCCAAACTGGCGATTGCCCTCACCGCGAGTCCCGTGACACACCGCGCAATTGTCCGCGAATATCTTCGCGCCACGCTGTGCGGAGGGGCTTGCCTGCTCTTGTTTCGAGATGAGGCGGACATAGGAAACGACGTCGCTGACCTCCTCGGGTTGGAGTATCCCGTCGCGGCCGAAGGCCGGCATTTGCGAGAGACGCGTCTTGTCATGATCGGGATTCCGCACGCCGTGGGCGATCGTGTAGTGGATCTCGGCGATATTGCCCCCCCACAACCAGTCGTCGTCGTTGAGATTGGGATAGCCCTTGCCTCCCGCCGCACCCGACCCGTGACACTGAACGCAGTGCACCTTGAAGGCAGAGCGTCCCCCCTCGACAGCAGCCTCGAACAATGCAGGATTGTCTGGAATTTGCTCGATCGGAGTGCGATCGATGGCGGCACGGATTGGCGCTTTTTTCAGTTGGTCGGCGGCCAGTTCCTTTTCGAACTGCCCATGGCTGCTCCAGCCCAGAACGCCCTGTGTGGCGCCGTGGACTAGCGGCCACGCCGGGAACAGCACCACATAAACGACGCCCCAGGCGATGCTGGCATAGAAGGCCCATAGCCACCAGCGCGGCATTGGGTTGTCGAGTTCCTCGATGCCATCCCATTCATGACCGGCGGTAGAGACGCCTGTCACCTCGTCGATACGTTTCTTATCGGCCACGGCCGGTCTCCTTCGGCAGGGTCGGGTCGTCTTCGAAGATTATCATGGCCGCGCGCTCATGCGCCGCGCGCGCGCGGCGCCGGAACGTCCAGGCGACAGCTACGACATAAGTGGACGCCATGAAGAAAAAGCCGAAGCCGGCAGCGAAATCGCGAACGCTCTCGTAGCTCACCGCGGCTGCTCCTGCGCCTTGGCGGCATCGAAGTCGACGAGCGTTCCGAGCATCTGGAGATAGGCGACCAGTGCGTCCATCTCCGTCACGGCGTCTGGATTGCCGTCGAAGTCGCGGACCTGCGCCCTGGGATAACGCTTCAGCAGATCGTCATGATCGGCATCCGGATCGACCTGGGCGAGGAGATCGGTCTCGGCATTGCGGACAGCGTCGTCGGAATAGGGAACGCCGGCGCGGCGAAGAGCGGTCAGATGATCGCCGATTCCCTTCACGGCGAGCGGTCTTTCCGCGAGGAAAGCATAAGGCGGCATCACCGACTCTGGCACGACCGCGCGCGGGTCTTTCAGATGCTGGACATGCCACTCGTCCGAATAGCGTCCGCCGACGCGGGCGAGATCCGGGCCGGTCCGCTTCGATCCCCACTGGAAGGGATGGTCATACATGCTTTCGGCGGCCAGGCTGTAGTGACCATAGCGCTCTACCTCGTCGCGGAACGGACGGACCTGCTGGCTGTGGCAGCTATAACAGCCCTCGCGCACATAGATGTCGCGCCCGGCCAGCTCGAGCGGTGTATGGGGACGCACGCCATCGACCTTCTCGACAGTGCTGTCGATCCAGAAGAGAGGCGCGATCTCGACAATCCCACCGATCGCGACCGCGATGAAGGCGAGGATTGCAAGGACAGTAACGTTGCGCTCGATGCGCTTATGCTGATCGACGATCCGGGTGGCCATCTCTGCGCTCCTATTCCGCTGCCACAGGCAGGATCGGGCGATCCCGGGCCGGGTCGAAGGCGGGGTTGTTCATGGGGGCCTCACGCCGCTGGCGGCCGATGATCGTGAGCCAGATGTTGCAGATCATCACGGCTCCGCCGGCAAGGTAAAGGACGCCGCCCATCGCACGGATGAAATAATAGGGCTTCATTGCGGCCACGACTTCGGCAAAGGCGTAGACGAGGTAACCGTTACTTCCATATTCGCGCCACATCAGGCCTTGCATGATGCCGGCAACCCACATCGACGAGGCGTAGAGTACGATACCGGCGGTCGCGAGCCAGAAGTGCCAGTTGACCATGCGGATCGAATAAAGCCGTTGGCGACCCCACAGGCGCGGAGTCAGATAATAAAGCGCTGCAAAGGTAATCATGCCGTTCCAGCCGAGCGCGGCGGCATGGACATGACCGATCGTCCAGTCAGTGTAGTGCGACAGGCTGTTGACCGCCTTGATCGACATCATCGGCCCCTCGAACGTGGCCATGCCGTAGAAGGCGAGCGCAAAGACCATCATGCGGATGATGGGATCTGTGCGGATCTTGTCCCACGCGCCGTTCAGCGTCATCAGCCCGTTGATCATGCCGCCCCAGCTCGGCATCCACAGGATGACCGAAAAGACCATGCCCAGCGTCTGCGCCCAGTCGGGCAGCGCGGTATAGTGAAGATGGTGCGGACCTGCCCAGATGTAGATGAAGATAAGCGACCAGAAATGCAGGATAGAAAGCCGGTAGCTATACACCGGCCGCTCTGCCTGCTTCGGCACGAAATAATACATCATCGCCAAAAATGGCACGGTCAGGAAGAAGGCAACCGCGTTGTGGCCGTACCACCATTGCGTCAACGCATCCTGCACGCCAGCGAACAAGGAATAGGATTTGGAGCTGAAGATGCTGACCGGGATCGCCAGATTGTTGACGACGTGCAGCATCGCGATGCTGATGATGAAAGACAGGTAGAACCAGTTGGCGACGTAGATATGCGGTTCATTCCGCCTCGCCAGCGTGCCGATGAACACGACACCATAAGCTACCCACACGACGAGCAACCAGAGATCGGCGATCCATTCAGGCTCGGCATATTCGCGCGATTCAGTGATTCCCAGGACGTAGCCGGACGCCGCCAGCACCAGGAAAAGCTGATATCCCCAGAAGACGAAGCGGGCGAGCGAGGGGAAGGCCAGGCGCGCGCGGCAGGTGCGCTGGACGACGTAGAAGCTGGTCGCGATCAAGGCGTTTCCGCCGAATGCGAAGATGACCACCGAGGTGTGGAGCGGCCGTAGACGCCCGAACGTCGTGAACTCGCTGCCGAAGTTGAGGGCCGGGAAGACGAGTTGGAGCGCGATGAACAGTCCGGCTGAAAAGCCCGCGATCGCCCAGAACACCGTTGCCAGCACACCCCAGCGAATCGGATCATCGTCGTAGACATCGACCCGTTGCGGCGGCCGCACGACAAGGCCCGCCATCGCCTCGTAGTCCGCGCGGTGCATGGTAACCGCCGCGCCGCCGAGCGCGACGATCATGATAATTATCATTTGAACCGCATAGGCGTGATCCTTCGCCAGTGCGGCAGCGACCAGCGCCAGCAATGCCACCACGAGCCAGAGGCCCACCTTTGCCAGCAGTTTCTCCTGAGTCATGTCGGATCGTCGCTTTCGTGGTCATCAGATCCCGCACAGAGGCGGTTGTGTTAGGGAGCGCAGAGACGCGCGGTTCAGGACGGCGTGCGCGTCGGTCTGCAACGGCGCTCAAAGAGTCGATGGAGACCGATCATTTGCTTGCGCTCACGATGCGCAGCGGGTGCGGACGACAAGGCTTGCCTCGATCGCTGACAGCAATTGGTCATTCTCCGCTCTCGTGCCGATGCTGATGCGCAACCGCCCGCGGAGACGCGGGACATCGAACCAGCGCACATGAACACCCTGGCTGGCGAGCAAGGCGTGCAGCGTCTGCGCATCACCGAACGCGGAGGGAATGTCCGCGAGCAGGAAATTGGCTTGGGAGGGCAGTGTCACGATGCCCAGATCGCCCAACTCCCGTGCGACCCGATCTCGCTCCTCGCGCACCAACTGCCAACTCGTCCGCGCATGCCCCATGTCAGCAAAGGCCGCGCAGCCAAGATGCTGGGCAATCACGTCGACATTGTAGCTGTCCCGCACTTTTGTAAGCATCGGGGTGACGAGGCTCTCTCGGCCCAGACCATAGCCAAGACGAAGGCCCGCCAGCGAATGGCCCTTGCTCAGGGTCCGCACGATAAGGAGATTGGCGGTCTGATCGATGAGCGATACGATATCATGCGCCTGCGTCGGATCGACAAAATCGATATAGGCCTCGTCCACCAGCAGCACGCCGCGAAACTCTGCCGCTAACCGAGCAATCGCACGAGCCGACAGGAGCGCACCTGTGGGTGCTTGCGGATTGGCCAGGAACGCCAGCTTGGCGCCTGCTTTATTCCAGCGTGCGGCGATGTCTGTGGGAATCGTCCAATCGTCCTCGAGCGCGACCCGGGCGACCGGACAATCCTGGATTTGAGCAAGCACTCCATAGAGACTGTAGCCCGGCTCGACGAGGCCAATGGCATGGCCGGGCGCGCCAAATGTCGTCACAGCCAGTCGGAGCAATTCATCGCTGCCATTAGTGACGATGACCCGGTCCACCCCACACTCATGATAATCTGCGATCGCGCTCCGAAGCCTTGTCGCCAGTGGGTCAGGATAGCGCTGAAGCATGGCCGGTGTGATCTCCGACAAGGCGCGCATGACCGCGTCGCCCGGGGCGAGCGGGTTTTCGTTCGTATTGAGCTTGACCGCCGGTGCCGCCGGCCTCTCACCGGGCACATAGCCTGCCATGCGACGGATATTGGCGCGCTCATGCATTGCGGGAGCGCCCATCGTCGCGGGACCGCACGGGTATCGGCGCCGCGGACTTGCGCGCGACCCACGGCCAGCGGCGCGCAGCCGCATCGTCATAGCCCAGGTTGAAGACGGTCAGGCTCTTCTTTGGCCGATCCCGTCGTTCGTAAAGCGTCCCGAAAAGCCGATCCCAGGCGAAATTGGTGATACCGTAATTGCCGTTCTCGTCATGGAAATGATGCGCGAGATGGCGCGCCTTCATCTGAGCGAGAAGTGCGTTGCGCGGCTTGTAGGGCAGATGCTCGACGCAATGGACGAACTCATAGAGGCAGGTGATGAGCAGGCCGGCGGCAAACGCAGCCATAGCCGCACCGAAGCCTCCAATCAGCCAGCCGATCGGTATGGTAGCCGCCGCGATCGTAGGGAGCGTCGTATATAACGCACCGAACAGCACCTCGAGATGGTTCGGATCGATATGGTGGTCGTAGTGGATGCGCTTCCAGACACCGGCGGTCAGCGGCGACTTGAACATCCAGCGGCTGTGCAGCACCCAGCGATGCAGGACATACCAGACCAGCGGATAGATGACGCCCGCGACAATGACCGCGGCGGCGTTCTGGAAGAAAGACGACGGACGCATCCAGGCCAGGGCACCAGAGCCGAACGCGAGCAGGAGATAGGCCCACACCGCCGGATATTGAAAGAAAGCGACTGTCAGGCCGCGAAGCGTCATGCGATCGAGCTGATGCCGACGCTTCCAGATCCGTTGCTCCATATTATGGTCTTTCCACCTCTTCACGCGCCGAACCGCACGACGCCCGGCTAGGGGGCAGACGTGGGGGAGCCGGTGAGCGCCGGAAAGTGGGTGGCGCATCAATCGTGCGATTCGACAGATATTATATGCACATTGAATGCATACACTGTCAATTCAATCCTGCTAGACAACGAGGGAGGACATGGCTGGTGACTGTTCCAGCAGGTCGAGAATGGTGGACAGGCTGTCCGTCAGACGTTCGCGCGTCGTGGATGCGCCCAGCCCAAGACGAACCGCCTCGGCAGGGTGCACGATCGCAAAGGAATCGCTCGGTACAACACCGATGCCGGCCTGCCGCAGTCGAGCGGCGAACTCCCCGCGCGTCCAGGGCGATGAGAGCGGAAGCCAGGAATGAAAGGCATTTTGAGCGGTCACCAGGCCATGAGGGCCGAGCAGGCGATCGGCGATCGCGCGTCGCGCTTCGGTTTCCGCCCGGATGGCGGTGACCACCTGATCCGCCAAACCCGTATCGATCCAGCGTGATGCGATGGCGGCCCCCAGTGGCGAGGCTATCGACGTCGCGGCCCGTATGGCGCCGGAAAGTCTTACTGAGGCCCGCAGGTCCGGCACGACCACATAGGCGATCCGCAGCGCGGGCGACAGGCATTTTGAAAGCCCAGCGACATGATAGACACTCTCGGGTGCTAGTGCGACGAGCGGCGGCAGCGGGCTTTGCGACAGCTTCCCATAGGCGTCATCCTCGATGATCTGCACGCCATATTCCCGTGCGATCGCGACAATCGCCATGCGACGCTCGAGGGACATGGTCGCCGTCGTCGGATTGTGCAGTGTCGGGGTACAATAGAGGATGCGCGGCTGGCGGGTTCGGCACACCGTCCGGAAATCGTCTGGATCAAGCCCCTCGTCGTCGATTGCGACGGGCGTCAGTTCGATGGAAAGATGCGCCGCGAGCGAGCGGAAACCAGGGTAAGTCAGCGCCTCGACCGCGACCGGGCCGTCCTTTGCGCCAAGCGCGGTGACGAGCGAAAGCAGTGCGCTCTGCGCGCCCGGACAGACCAGCAGGCGATCGGCCGAGAGGTCCGGCAAGCGATCCGCCAGCCAGTCGACCCCTGCCTGCCGGTCTATCGCCGTGCCCCCGACATCCTGATACCGCATGATCAGGTCCATGCCGCCATCGGCTTCGAGATCGCCTATTCCCGCCCAGAGCTGCGCACTCAGAGCCGCATCGTCGAACTTGGGCGGCAGGTTCATCCCCATGTCCACCAGCCCCGAGGCCAAGCTCGCCGCAGGGCGGCTGCTGCGGCCAGCGCGCACATAGGTGCCCTGCCCCACCCGGCCTTCGACCAGCCCGCGCTTGGTCGCTTCCTTATAGGCGCGGCTGACCGTGGTGAAGTCGATGTCGAGCACCTCCGCCAGCGCCCGCTGCGGCGGCAACCTGTCGCCCGCGACGAGAACGCCCTTCTGGATATCGGTCGCGAGCACTTCTGCGATGGCGAGATAGAGGGGACTAGCCCCCTCCTGAATTGTTGGACGCCATTCGTGTGCGGGTCGTGCGTCTTCCATTGTGCAAGCTTTCGTGTCCATATATATGGATATTGTATGTTGCATTGATTCGGTGCAAGTCCGAAGTGTTCCTCCACCCCGGCAAGGGATAGCAGAAGCAAGGCAAAGACCATGGATTATGTTGCACGGTTTGAAACGCTGATCGGTGAAATGAAGCTCGACGGGCGCTATCGCACCTTCATCGAGCTGGAACGCCTCGCAGGCGAGTTCCCGACTGCCTTGCGACGCGAACCCGATGGTTCGGCGCGCCGTGTCACTGTCTGGTGCAGCAACGACTATCTCGGCATGGGCCAGAACGCCGAGGTGCTGGCGGCAATGCACGGCGCCATCGACCAGTTCGGGGCGGGCACCGGCGGCACGCGCAACATTTCGGGCACGAATCGCAGCCATGTCGCGCTGGAGACGGAGCTTGCCGATCTTCACGGCAAGGAAGCCGCGCTGATCTTCACCTCGGGCTGGATTTCGAACCTCGCCGCGCTCGGCACGCTGGGCCGCGTGCTTCCCAACTGCGCGATCTTCTCGGACGCACTCAACCATAATTCGATGATCGAGGGCATTCGCCGCTCGGGCGCCGAGCGCTTCATCTTCCGGCACAACGATGCCGCCCACCTCGATGAGCTGATGAGTGCGGTTGATCCCGATCGGCCGAAGATCGTGGCCTTCGAGAGCGTCTATTCGATGGACGGCGATGTCGCGCCGATCGCCGCGATCTGCGACGTGGCCGACAAGCATGGCGCCATCACCTATCTGGACGAAGTCCATGCCGTCGGCCTCTATGGCCCGCGCGGCGGCGGCATCGCCGAGCGCGAAGGACTGTCGCACCGACTGACGGTGATCGAAGGCACGCTCGCCAAGGCGTTCGGGGTGATGGGCGGCTATGTCGCCGGTTCCGCGCTGCTCATCGATGTGATCCGCAGCTGCGCCGACAGCTTCATCTTCACCACGTCGATCTGTCCGCATCTGGCCGCGGGCGCCGCTGCCGCGATCCGACACCTGAAGGACAGCGGCGAGGAACGCGCCCTCCAGCAGGCAGCGGTGGACAAGCTGATCGTGATGTTGCGCGCCGCCGACATGCCCGTTCCCGACACGCAGAGCCATATCGTGCCGCTGATCATCGGCGACGCGCATCTCTGCAAGGCGACCAGCGACCTGCTGCTCGCCAGCCACGACATCTATGTCCAGCCGATCAACTATCCGACCGTCGCGCGCGGGCAGGAGCGGCTGCGGCTGACGCCCACGCCTTTCCACACCGAGGCTCATATGAAAGCGCTGGTCGACGCACTGGTCGATGCCCGCGCTCGCCTGGGCTGGAACAACCGGCTGCTCGCCGCCTGAAATAAGGACGAACCATGGCTACCCACTATGTAACGGCCAGCCGGCTGCGCGATGGCGCGTCGGTATGGCTCGGTGACGCTGCAACCTGGGTCGACAAGATCGAGGGCGCGCAGCGCTTCGAGGACGACGCGCTTGAAACGGCGCTGGAAGCCGCGCGCGCGGATCAGGCGGACCATCGCGTGGTCGATGTGCATCCCGCGCCGGCCCCCCTCACCTATCGCGAGCAGATCCGCACCCAGGGTCCGAGTGTCCGTGCTGACCTCGGAACCCAGGCGGGGCGGCCGGCACGCGCCGACGTCCTCCCCCCTCCTCCGTCGGAGCTTGTCCGGTCGCCCTATGCGGGCATCTATCGCTATGACGAATATGATCGCCAGTTCCTGCGCGATCGCGCCGCGCAGTTCCGCCAGCAGGTCGAGCGGCGGCTTTCGGGCGAATTGACCGAGGACGAGTTCAAGCCGCTCCGCCTGATGAACGGCCTCTATCTCCAGCTTCATGGTTATATGCTGCGCGCCGCGCTGCCCTATGGCGTGGTGAGCGCCGCGCAGATGCGCCAGCTTGCTTATGTCGCCCGTCATTTTGACCGCGGCTATGGGCATTTCACCACCCGCCAGAACATCCAGTTCAACTGGATCCGACTGGAGGACACGCCTGACATCCTCGCGCTGCTGGCCGAGGCGGACCTGCACGCCATCCAGACCAGCGGCAATTGCGTCCGCAATGTCACGACCGACCATTTCGCCGGTGCGGCGGCAGAAGAAGTGATCGATCCGCGCCTGTTCGCCGAGATCCTGCGGCAATGGTCGACGGACCATCCCGAGTTCACCTATCTGCCGCGCAAGTTCAAGATCGCGATCACCGGCGGCCCGATCGACCGCGCGGCAATCCACGTTCATGACATCGGCATCATGGCCCATCGCAACGACGCCGGCGAACCGGGCTTTTCATTCCATGCCGGCGGTGGGCTCGGGCGCACGCCAGTGATCGGCGTGCGGGTGCGCGACTGGCTGCCGGTCAAGGACTTGCTGCGCTATGTCGAGGCGATCCTGCGGACCTACAATGCGCTCGGTCGGCGCGACAACATCTACAAGGCACGCATCAAGATCCTTATCAAGGAAATGAAGTCCGACGCCTTCATCCAGATGATCGAGGATGAGTTCGCCGCGATGCCGGAGGACTATAATGTCCTCGATTCCGAGATCATCGCTTCGCTGCAGGCGCGGTTCGTCGAGCCGCCCTTCGAGAGCCTGCCGCCTGTGTCTGCGTCGCTCGACGCCGCCTGCGCGAAGGACGCCGCATTCGCAGCATGGGTGGCAACGAATAGCTATCCGCACCGCGTGGCGGGCTATACCTGCGCGACCGTCTCGTTGAAGCCGACCGGAGGCATACCGGGCGACATCACCGCCGAGGAGATGGAGCGGGTTGCCGATCTGGCCGATGCCTATTCCTTCGGCGAACTGCGCGTGTCGCACGAGCAGAATCTTGTCCTGCCTCATGTCCGGCTCGACGATTTGTATGCGCTTTGGTCCGGGCTGGTCGAGGGCGGTCTCGCCAGCGCCAATATCGGTCTGGTGACGGATATCATCTCCTGCCCGGGGCTCGATTATTGCAGTCTCGCCACGTCGCGCTCGATCCCTGTCGCCCAGCGCCTCGCGGAGCGGTTCTCCGCCCCCGAGCGCCAGCGGGAGATCGGGCCGCTCGATCTCAACATCTCCGGTTGCATCAACGCCTGCGGCCACCACCATGTCGCGCATATCGGCCTGCTCGGCGTCGACAAGGCTGGCGAGGAATATTACCAGATCACGCTCGGCGGCGCGTCCGACGACAAGGCGTCGATCGGTTCGATCATCGGACCGGCTGTCGCCTCGGAGAAGGTGGTCGATACGATCGATGCGATCGTCCATGCCTATATCAAGCGCCGGGAACCCGGTGAGCGGTTCATCGACACCTATCGCCGCCTGGGCGCCGCGCCGTTCAAGGCAGCGGCCTATGCCGGTGATTGAGAGGAGGCTGGTCATGCCCATTATCGACATGGAAGCGAAACCGGTCGCCGACACCTGGATCGAAGGCGCCATCCTCTATCGGATCGCGGCCGAGCCTTTGGTGGTGCCGTTCGCGACGCTCGTTGAGCTGTCGCCCGGCGAGCTGCGGGAAGCGCGGCCGATCGGCGTTCGTGTCGTCACCGGCACGGAGACCGACCGGCTGTTCGCCGCGCTCGACGAACTCGAATTGATCGTGATCGAATTCCCGAGCTTCCGCGACGGACGCGGGTTCACGCTGGCGACGACGCTGCGCAGCAAGCATCACTATATGGGCGACCTGCGGGCGTCGGGGCATATCCTGCCGGATCAGTTCGCCGCGCTACGCGCGTGCGGCTTCTCGACCCTCGAGACGTCCACCTCTCATCCGCCGGAGCAGTGGTTAAGGGCGCTCGCCACTGGTGGCACAGCCGAGCGGCCGACGGGGCCGCTACTCAAGCGGTTGCTCAGCCAGGGAGATTCCCGGCCCCGTGAGACGCTGCATTTGCATATAGGCGACAAAGAACAGGGATGAGCGGCACGGTCCACCGGCTACCCACGGGAACCGACGCATGGAGCAGGCTCCGCGCCCTTCGTGCTGCGCTCAGCGGCCGGTGCCCACGGTGCAGCAAAGGCCGGTTGTTTGCCGGCTTCCTTACGCTGCGGGATCATTGCGAAACATGCGGGCTGGGCTTCGCTGAGACGGAGCCGCTGGACGGCGCCGGCTTTCTCGTCATCGCCTTCGGGTGTTTTCCGTCGGTGGCGCTCGCGCTCCTACTCGAGATCCTGTTCAACCCGCCCTATTGGGTCCATTTCCTGACATCCGTGCCGGTGCTCTTCATCGGCTGCCTCCTGCCGCTGCGACCGATGAAGAGTTGGCTGTTCAATAAGAACTATCTCGCGACTATTCGCCGGGCCTGACGCCTAGCGGTTACGCAGGCTCAGCGGACCAGGCGGCCGCACGCACATCGACCTGCTTCGGGACCAGCTTGAGATCGTAGAACAGGTCCGCGATCTCCTGTTCTTTCTGAAGCGTTTCAGCAGTGATCGCCCCGGCACCGAATTCACCGCGCTCAACCGCGCGTTCCGCTATTTCCTTTGACACGCCGATCTGTGCGGCGAGGATCCCGGCAAAAGCCTTGCGGTTTCCGCTAACCCACCGGCCAGCTTCGCTGACTGCCGCCAGCGCCGCCTTGAGAACAAGCGGATCGTGCTCGGCCAACGGCTTTGCCGCCATATAGAACATGATGTTGGGTGCCAGGCCCGTTCCGTCCGCGATGGCCCGCGCCCCAATGTTCAATTCGGCTGCGGAGAGATAGGGGTCCCACGTTCCCCACGCGTCGATCGCGCCGCGCTCGAACGCCGTTCCGGCATCTGCTGGTGTCATATAGACCGGAACGATGTCGCCAAAGCTCAGGCCGCTCGTCTGCAGCGCGCGCAGGATGAGATAGTGGACGTTGGATCCTTTGACGAAGGCGACACGCTTGCCCTTCAGATCCGCTATCGATTGGATGGAGCTGCCCTTGGGAACGATGATCGCCTCGCTCCTTGGAGAGGGTGGCTCGCAGCCGGCATAGAGGATCTCGGCACCCGCCGCCTGGGCGAATATCGGCGGCGTCTCGCCCACCGGACCAAAGTCGACGGCGCCGAGGTTCATGGCTTCGAGCATCTGCGGGCCGGCGGCGAATTCCTTCCACTCCACCGACCAGCCAAGCGGCTCGATCTTACGTTCGAGGATGCCGGTGTCCTTCAGGTACATGATCGTTCCAATCCCCTTCTGGAAAGCGACACGCAGCGACTTTCGGCCCGAAGTGCAATTGGTCAGCAGGCCGAGCGCGCCGACGGCCAGCGATCCAGCCACGAAATATCTACGGTTCATCATATGCGGCACTCTCCGGGTACACGGGATCAAATCTCTTCGGTGAGCAGCTCTTCCAGGATGCTGTTCTCGATCGTCGCGAGCGTCGGCGAGCCGCGCGTCCTTGGACGGGCTTCACGGACAGCGACATCCTGAACGATCCGGCCGTCCTCGATAATCAGGACGCGATCCGCCAGGGCCACTGCCTCCGTGACATCGTGCGTGACGAGGATGGCGGTAAACCCCAGCCGGCTCCATGCCTGTGTCAGAAGCACCTGCATGGAAAGGCGTGTCAGGGCATCGAGCGCGCCCAGCGGTTCGTCGAGGAGAAGGAGGCGCGGCCGGCTGACAAGGGCGCGCGCGAGCGCGACGCGCTGACGCTGCCCGCCCGACAATGCCGCGGGCCACTCGTTCTGCTTGCTCTCGAGTCCGACCTCGCGAAGAACCTCGCCCGCGAGCGCACCGGCACGCAATTTGTCAGCGTCGCGTATTCCAACCTCGACGTTCGCGAGGACGCGGGCCCAGGGCAACAGCCTCGGCTCCTGGAACATCATCCGCAGATCGCCGCCGCGCTCGCCGCGCACCCCGTCGAATGCGATCGTCCCGGCATCCGGTACCTCAAGCCCGGCGATGAGACGCAGCATGGTGCTCTTGCCCGATCCCGAGCGCCCGACCACCGCGACGAACTGACCGGACGGGATATCGAGATCGACCCCACGCATGGCCTGCGTCTCGCCAAATCGCTTCTGCAGGCCCCGTAGCGAAAGTGCCGTGCCACCGACCGTGCCGCTCGTCCGGTTCGCAATGCCATCGGCCATTGGGTGGACGGGCGGCGCTTCCTGCATGGAGGAGCTCATCCGCCCTGAAACGCCGGATGCCAGGAGAGCGTCAGGCGCTCCAGCAATCCAGCGCATAGATCGGCCAGCTTCCCGAGCAGCGCGTAGATGAGGATGCTGAGCATCACGACATCGGTCCGCATGAACTCGCGAGCCTGCATCGCCATATAGCCGAGGCCGGAGGATGCCGCGATCGTCTCAGCGACGATCAGGGTGAGCCACATGATGCCGAGCGCGAAGCGCAGACCGACGAATATGGAGGGAAGTGCGCCGGGGAAGATCACGCGCCAGAACAATCGCGCGGGGTTCATACCGTAGATCCGGCCCATTTCGACGAGCTGCGGATCGACGCCACGCACGCCGTGAAATGTGTTCAGGTAGATGGGAAAGAACACGCCGAAGGCAACGAGGAACAGCTTGGCGGCCTCATCGATCCCGAACCAGAGGATGACCAGCGGGATGAGGGCGAGATGCGGAATATTCCGGATCATCTGCAGCGTGGTGTCGGTCATCCTGGCGCTCAGGTTCGACAGACCATTTGCCAAGCCGAGCGCAAAGCCGATTCCACCCCCAATCAGGAAGCCGACGGCGGCTCGCCAAAAGCTGACCCAAATATTCTGCTGAAGCTCGCCGGTACCCAGCAGCCGATAGCCGGCTGCGACAATGCTGGTCGGAGCCGGCAGCATTCGTGCCGGAAACAGGCCGACCATGGCTGCGATCTGCCACCCGCCCAGGATAAGCAACGGCAGGAGCCAGGGGACGAGGTTGTCGCCAACGCGAAGTCTCGAGCCTCGCGCTTTCCGGACAGTCGAAACGGCAGTCATGATCGATTGCACGCCGCCCGATTGGCCATTGTTTGTAATGCTGGCCACGCGCGCGGAACGGTGCCGAGCAGAGAAGATCCTGTCCGTCTCACGCGCTGGGCCAGCCTTTGGGCAGAGGGCTTGTGGAGGCTACATTCATTATGCGATACAACTATGTCTTATACGATAATTCGTCAACCAAATGGGCGGCTGTACGCGACGCCGCCCATATGCCTTGATCCAGGCCTTTCGACATCTCAGCCAGCCTGGCGCGGCTCCCGCATCAGCTTGCTGACCAGTATGGCCGCGATAAGTGCTCCGATCGCCGCAGCGACCAGCGCCGTGGAGAAACCGGCGCGATAGGCGAGTTGGGCCTGAACGATCGCCGCCTCCCGAACATCGCCCTTGAGGCCAGCCAAGGCCTGCGTCAGATCGCCCGCCACCACAGCATCCGCAAACCGGCGGCATGGATCGCCGCCCCGGCACGCTGAGGCCATCAGATGGCCGCGGGTCGCCGTGGACAGGATGCCGCTAAGCAGTGCGAAGGCGAGCAGGATGCCTGAAAAGCGCGACGTCGTGCTGATGCCGGAAGCCATGCCCGCCCGATCGCGCGGCGCGACGCTCATGATCGCCTTCTGCGTCTCGCCGTTGAGCAGACCGCCGCCAGCGCCGAGCACCAGCATCCCGGCCATGACCATCGCCGACTGCCCGGCCGACGCACCCCAGCCCGTCAGGGCATTTCCCGCCGCGACAACGAGCAGTCCGACGACCAATATCTGCCGTGACACCAGCCGAGCGCCGAGCCGTCTCCCGATATAAGGAAAAGCCAGCATCGCAAGAGCGAAGGGCAGCATAGCGAACCCAGCTTCGAGCGGCCCGTGGCCCATGCCGTTCTGCAAGAATTGCGGTAGTAGCGATGCCATCACCTGCGCGCTGCCGGCATAGGCGAACATCGCGAGAACCGCGCCGATGAACGCCGGCCGCCGGAACAGCGAGAGGTCGAGCATCGGTCGTGCCTGGGCGCGCTCAACCATGACGAACAGGATGAACCCGCAAACGCCGAGCGCGAATCCGCCAAGCGTCTTCGGAGCCCCCCAACCATGCTCCTGCCCATAGATCAGCGCGGCCGTCAGGAAGAACATCGACGCGGCGAACAGTGCGATTCCCGCCGGATCCGGCTTGCCGACCTCAGGATCGCGCGATTCTTCGATCTTCAGGATAACGGCCGCGCCAAGAGCTGCGCAGATCGGGATGTTGATGAAGAAGGCCCATCTCCAACCCAGCAAATTGGCAATGACGCCTCCAATGATCGGCGACAAAGCCATCGTCAGCCCCATCATCCCGCCCCAGATGGCCCAGGCGCGGTTGCGCTCCGCCTCGCCATGGAAGCTGTGGCCGATGATCGCAAGCGCAGGTGCCAGGAGGAAGGCCGCTCCGATTCCCTGAAGGGCCCGCGCGCCACACAGCATTATCGCGGAGGTGGCCACACCGCAAAGTAGCGAAGCCGCAGCGAAAAAGGCGATCCCTGCCAGGAAAACCCGGCGACGTCCCAGCCGGTCGGCAATGCTGCCTGCCGGAAGCAACAACGCCGCAAAGCACAGCACATAGGAACCGATAACCCATTCGATGTCTGCGAAGCTCGCACCGAGATCGCGGGCGATCGTCGGAAGAACGATCCCGACGACATTGGTGTCGAGCACGGTCATCGCGCAGCCGGTCGATGCGGTGAGAAGCACCAGCAGCGGATTGGGCGCGCCATTGCGCTGGATTTGAGACGATGAAGACATGACGAATTTCCGATCTGTAACCCGCTCCCATTGAAGGCGATCGGAATTCGTGTCATTGCTGGCGTATAGGATTTTAATTAGGTATAACCTAATTCTGTTATGGAACTCAGGCACCTTCGCTATTTCGTGACGCTTGCCGAGGAGCTGCATTTCGCGCGGGCAGCCGAGCGCTTAGGGATCGCACCTCCCACGCTGACCGTCCAGATCCAGGAGATCGAACGATCCCTGGATGCCAGGCTGTTCGCACGGACCAAGCGATCGGTTGCACTGACGCCGGCCGGTTCGATCTTCCTGGAGGAAGCGCGAGCGGTGCTGGCGCGCTTCGCCCAGGCCGAGAGTGCGGGACGTCGCGCCGGCCGCGGCGAAATCGGCAGGATCGAGATCGGCTATGTCGGTTCGGCAGCCTATGCGAGCGTTTTGCAGGCCCGGATTCGCCAATATCGTGCGAGCTGGCCGGGCGTCGAGATCAACGCGCATGAACGGCCGATGGCGGATCTCCCTGCAAGCGTGGCAGACGGCGCCATCGACATCGGCTTCGTCCGGCTCCCTCTGGCCCTTCCTGCCGGCGTGAGCCGGCATGTGCTTCTCCGCGACGAATTCTGCATCGCGCTTCCGGCGGAGCACAGGCTCTCCGGAGAGTCTGGACCCATTCGAGCCGCCCAACTCGCCAACGAATCCTTCATCCCGCCCGAACAGGCCGCAGGGACCCAGGAAGTGGCGCGCCGCGGTCGCTTCGCGCCGCGCATCATGGAGGCGCCTGGCAATCTGGTCGCGGTCCTGGCCCAGGTATCGCTCGGTGTTGGCGTCTCGATCCTGCCGAGCGCGGTCGCCTCGGTCGTCCGGATGCCCAATCTCGTTTTCAGGCCGCTGGCGGGCGAGCCGATCCTGTCCGAAGTCGCGGCGATCTACCGCATGCGCGATCCTTCACCGACAGTCAGGACGTTCGTGCGACAGCTGCTGCAGACGGCACCCCTGAAAATGGCGTTCCAACCCATCGGGGAAACAGCCCTCTGATGAAACGCCGTTGACGATTGCCGGGCCCCACCGCCACGCATCACAATGAGTCCGGTCCTCGCCAGTTCGGCCGTGTCGGGAGCGTGCCGTCGACGCGCCTGTGCAAATCGATGCCGTTGCCGCGCTGGCGCGTGAACACCATCAGCGGCACGACAGTTTCATAGGTCGTGGACGAACCGAAGAAAGCCGTCGGGCCATGCCATCGCTGTCCTTCGGCCACCTTCATTCGATAGGTAGCCGGCGGAACCGGGATCGTCGTCCGGTCATTCTTGCGCACATAGACGGATATGACATGCCGGCCGCTTCGTGGGTCGAAGAGTTGAACGACGGCATTGGCGTCCGCAGTGACGACGATCAGGCGTGACGTGGCGTTCTCCGCATGGACCTGGGCGTTCACAGTGACCGCCCCGGTTTCCGGAAACGGCAGCTCCGGCCGAAGGTCCGGGAGCCATCCATCCCGCTTCAGCGCATGATAGGCCGGTATCGCGGCCAGCAGGACGCTCAAACCGAAGGGCAGCCAGCGCAGTAGGGAGCTGCGCTGCGTGTGAGCACCACCGAACCGGCGCTGCTGATAGTCCTGGCCGCGGTTGACCGGATCGAACCAGGCGCCCTCGACCCGCCCGTTCCGGTCGTTCCATCGCGTGCCCTTTGCGCGCGCCCGATAGCGGGCGCGCATGTAGTCGCGATCATCCAGTCCCATCGCGGATTATCCCCTGAAGTCGATCTGCAGCGCTTCCTCGCGAAGCAGGCCGACAACGCGAAGCACCGCCGGGATGGTCGGCTGCGCAGATGCCGGTATGCGAAACGTCCGGTATCCGGCACCGGCCGTCATGGTATCCCGGTGGCGGTTCTTCGCCGCGCGATGCGACCAGTCATCGACTTCGATGAGGGCGACCACCTTGCCCGTGGTCGGATCCTGCACCACGAAATCGACGATCTTTTGCGAGAAAGCGTTGCGGTCAGCTGGCGAAGATCGTCGATCGGGCCGTGCGGGAACCTTGAGGAGCGCTCCCATCGCCACCTGCGCATGAAAGCGGTACATGGGTAGTATCTCCTCGAGCACGACGAGCATGGCTTCCTCGCGCCGTGTCATTAGGGGCTTGGCAATGGGCGCGGGCGGGCCCGACAGGCCGAGGGCTGCGCTCAACACCGCGAAAAGGATAGCGACCGCCCCGGCGAGCATGAGCATCGGCATGATCGACCCGAGAAGCGGACCCACAATGTTCAGCTTTTCCATGTGGCCCCCTTCAACCCCAGCCATCCCGCCGGCCCTCGCCATTGTCGCGCAGGCTCCTGCCATCGAGCGCCGAACGGCGGATATTCAGCTCGACCTCGTCGCCCTTGCGGGTGAGCTGGACATCGCGCGGATCGAGGCCGTTGCGGCGGGCGTAGTCGTTCGCCGCCTTTTCGCTGCCGAACTTGCCGCCCTGCTCAAATTCCCAACTCATCGGTCGTCTCCTTCATGTCGCCGCGCGCACCGCGCCCGCGGCTTCTTCACTCACAAGTCGAGGCCCAGGCTGCGCTCCGGCAGCGGTGGCAACACGTCGCCCCGATCGGGCTTCAGGTCCGGGGGACGCTGAGGATCCTTGGCAGCCGGCGCGGCGCCATCCGGCAATGGCGGCAGATCGGCGGGGAGCGGCGGTAGGTCCGAGAGATCGACTCCATCGATCGGACCCGGATCGAATTTCTCGCGCGGGGCGGGCCCCTTCTTCCCGTCGATGTCGAGCCGTCCGAGCGTTTCGAGCGAGGAAGTCTTGTTGCCGGGGTTCATGTCGAGCTGCCGCTCGAGCTTCTCCCGATCGTCGATGACCATGGTGAGTTCTTCGCGCACACGCGTCACGCCGACATTGAACAGGCGCTGGTTCGAGAGATTGCGTTCGTGCGCCGACATGACGGTGATCGCCTTGTCGGTGGTGATCCCCTGAGCCATGTGCATATTCAGGCTGTAGGCAAGGTCGAGCCGCGAGAGCATCGGATCGCCGAGCCCGAGCGTGAGCTGTTCCTTGCCCGCCGTCTCGATCTTCACGCCATCGGCATCGATACCGATGACGCGCGCCAGCGCGGCGTTGAGCAGGCCACGATCCTTGTCGTTCGCGGTCCAGCGCACGCGGTCGCCTTCACGCAGATGCAGATCCTTCTTCTCGGAAAGCTGGAGCCGGTCGCGCTGCTCGGTCGGCGACAGTTTCTGGGGGTCGAAGCGGAACTTGCGCCGCCCGTCGGTGAGCTCGACCTTGCCATTGGCATGGACCTTGAGGACGTCGTAGCGGCCGGCCTGAATGCCGACATCCTGTGCCCCGCCCCGGCCGACCTCAAGCGTCTGCCCCTGCCGGTAGGTCGATGCGTAGCGCAGTTCCTCGCGGGTGGTATTGACCCGCTCATAGACCGTGAGGTGAGTCCCCTCGCCCTTCACGCTGCCTTCGGCGATCAGGCCGTCCTGGATGCGTTGATTAATCACCGCACGCGCGTCGCGGCCCGACGCGAAGACCGCCGTCGCCTCGCGCTCCGGACCGGATAGCGCCAGCCACATGTCGGCCGCGGCGGCGGCAGGCTCGGCCGCTTCGACGACACGGTCCCCCAGCACCTTCATCGCTGCACCGGCCTTGCCGATATTGGCGAGCGCCGCGACGGTGCGCAGTTGATCGGTGCGCTGACGGATATTCTGATCCATGCGCGCCATCGTGCCACCGGCCGCTTGGATCATGGCGAAGGCCTTACCGGCGTCGATCGAGGAGAGCTGCTGGCGGTCGCCGACCAGCACGAGCTTGTCGACACCGAGGACCGCGCTGATCTGGTGGAGCTTGAGCATATCGTTGCTCGAGACCATCGAAGTCTCGTCGACGACGAGCATGGTGCCGGCGAGTTTCTCGCGCGCGGCGTCATATCTGGGCGTATCGCGCTCGGAAACGAAGCGCTCGTTGGCGAGCACGAAGGAGGCGATGGTCTGGGCTCTGATCCCCGCCCCTTCGGCGAGGTCCGCCACCATCTTGTTCTGGAATGCGAGGCCGGTGATCGATCGGCCTTCGGCTTCGGCGACCCGAGCGACCGCCTGGAGCATGGTCGACTTGCCGGCCCCCGCGACGCCCTGGACCGACACTGTCCGGTCGGCGGAAGAGAGGATCATCGTCGCCGCGGCAAGCTGACCCGGGTTGAGGGGCAGAGCTGACGCATCCTGCAAGCGCTGCGGCGCCTCGGCGGCCGGCATGATCGGCTCCGCTTTGCCCTTGCCCTCATCGATAGCCCCAAGGATCTTTTCTTCGGTCCGCAGAGCCTCCTGCGTGGTCACCATGCGCCCGGTCCGATCCGCGGCGGTCGCGATACCGGGGATGAGCTGGCGGTTCTGCACAAGCCGGTCGATCCGCCGCTCGATGCTTTCGACCGTGACGCCCTTCAGGCCGAGATCGAGCGCGGTCTTGCTGAGCAGGTTGACGGGCCAGGCGGCTTCGCGTTCGGAGAGGATGCGGACCGCCGAGGCCACGGCCAGTTGCGTGCGTGCCTCATCAGGAGACCGGACCGCGCGGGCGAGCGCGTTATCGACCAGCGGATCGTGCGGACGGAGCAGCGCCCCCAGCCGGTTGCGCGCGCCGTCGATCGCCTCGACGATCGCACGATAGCCGCGCTCCAGGACATTGTCGGGCGGCGTCATCCCGGCGCGGGCCTCCGCCGCGGCGCGCAGGTCCTTGCCATCGAAACCGTGGGTGGCCGCGCGGTCGATCCAGTCCTGACGGAGGGCTGCGCGATCTTCGACATCGAGCTTGGGATCGCGCGACCGTTTGGTGATTTCGCGCAGGCCTTCCGGCGACTTGATGCCGAGCCGGGTGGCGTGCTCAAGGATGTCTTCGCGCCGCTGGCTATATTCCTGGATGACCGCCTTCGGCACCCCGGCAATCTCGAAGGTGCCGTGCTTGCCCTTCATGTCGAGCTGGTAACCGATCTGCTCGAGCCCCGACCGCAAGTAGGCATGGTAGATCGAGCCGATGATGCTGTTGTGGCTCCAGATCTTGTCGGCGTGCAGAGCCTGCCATTTCCCATCGGGCAGCCGGGTCAGGTTGGCGATGACGGCGTGGATGTGCCCCTGCGGGTCGAGCGCCCGGCTCGTGTCGTGCTGGAACAGCGCGTAAACGAGATTGCCGGTCTGGATCGGAACCTTGCGTCCTTCGACATCGCGCCGACCTTCGGCGAGGTTCTTTTCGACCCAGGCCATGGTCTTCTGGACCGCCGCCATGTTGGCGGCAAGGATACGCTTGTCGCCGGCGACATAGGCCATGACCGAGGCGGACTTGGGCATCGAGAAAGTGAGGTCGACGCCGGCGCGCCGGTTCTCGACCTGGGCAACGGCTTCGCCGCTGGGCAGGATACCGTTGAGGGCGCCTTCGAAGGCGTCCTTGGACACCTCGCCAGACAGGCCGATCGCGTCCGCTCCTTCCCCGGCCCACAGGCTGATTTCGGAGGAACCCTCGACGGTGTAATAGTCGTCCTTCGCGAAGTAGTTCGCGGCACCGGATGCGGAGCGGACGGCAGCGACCGACAGCATGGGTCAGATACCCATATCCATGCCGTCATCGTCGCGGCCGGGATGGAAGGCCTGGCGCAGTTCGACCAGCGTCTGATCCTCGACTTGCGGCGCGCGCGCCGCGTCGGCGCGGCGGTCGCTTTCCTTGTCCCTGTCGCGCGCGGAGACCGGCTGTTCCTCGCCATTGGCGCGCGCCGGCTGCGTCTTGTCGGCGGCATTGAGCGAAGGCGCCGTCTGTTCGTCCCGATCGTCGGCGCGTTGGGCGGCGCGGTTCGCCGCATCCTCCTCCTGCTCGACCTCGGCCGAGAGGATGCGCGAGGCAAGCTCCTTGGCGAGGTTGGCGGTTTCGGAGGCCTCCTCGATCACCTGCCCCGCGCCATCCCGCCCGCCTGCCTCTCCTGCCTCCTCGTCCTCCTCGAACGCTTCCTCTCCGCGCTTGGACCGGACCGGCTGAACGTCGGGCCTCAGAAGGAAACCGGGCGCGACCTCGGGGTAATTCTTCCATTCGAGAAGGATGCGCGCGGCGGGAAAGCCGTCGGGAAATTTCACGAAGCCGTGAAGGGCGGGAAGGTTCGTGATGTCGTCGGGAATGACGAGGGGCTCGACCTGCTTGCGCGGGGTCAGCGTCGAGGCATCGCGCGTGTTGTTATAGCCATAGCTATAGGCCTCATCCATCTGGCGGACCTCGCGGTTGCCGATATATTGGGAACATTCCTCAGCGGTCTTGGTCTCGCTGGTGGCAAGGATCAGCTTAGTGCGGGCGAGCGATGCGAGATTGCGCGCGCCTTCCTCGCCATAGACTTCGACGAGCTTCTGAAAGCTGTGGAGGCCCAGGATCATGGCACCGCCGAAATTGCGCGCGGTCTGGAGACCCTTTTCGATGGCGGGCAGACGGTGCAGCGCACCGACCTCGTCGAACATGAACCAGGTGCGAAGCGAGCGCGTGCGCGGCAAGGTCATAAGGCTGGTGATGGCCAGGTTCATCCAGAGCGTGAGCAGCGGCCTGTTCATCTCAAGGTCGTCGTAATCGGAGGTGACGAACAGGATCGATCCGGGCTGCTTGTCGGTGGTCATCCACTTGCGGATCGAGAAGGGCTCGCCTTCGTCCGGCAGGAAGCGGAGCACAGCCGCATTGGTGTTGAAAACCGCGCGGATCGACTCCGCCATGCGCGCTGCTTCGGGCGCCGTCAGGGGATCGGCAATGGTGTTGGCCAGGTATCGATGCACACGCTTGAGATCCGCGGTCATCAGGTTCTCGGACAGCGCGAGGTTGCTCGTCTGGCCGCGTTCCTGGAGGCGGATGCACATCTCGATGAACAGGGTGCGCGCCGCCATCGCCCAGAAGGGCTCGGACGAGCCGCCGTCGGAAGGAATCAGGGCCGCGGCGGCTGAGGTGAAATTGCTGTAGCTTGAGCAGTCGTTGAAGATCGACCAGGCGGGACAGCGCTGGTCCATGGGGTTGAGGATCGTGTCGCGTGATGGATCGTAAAAGGCTTCGACATAAGCGCCGGTCAGATCGAAGATGACCGCCGTGTCCTGGCGCGCGCGCATCTGCGCGACGAGACTCCTGAGCTCGGTCGTCTTGCCCGCGCCTGTGGTGCCGATCAACATCGCATGCGATTGCTCGGTCCGGTGCGGATACGGGATGCCGGCGAGGATGTAAGGGTGGTGGATACCCGCTTCCTTGCGGGCACGGAACGGAAGTGCCAGCACTTGGGCAGGCGACAGGCCGGGCAAGAGCGCCCGCACGTCTTCTTCGAACTTCGCCCGGTTATGCTCGGCGATCTCGGTCTGCAGAATCTCACGGTCGACCAGCATGGCGCCGCGCTCATGGCGTTCTTGAAGGATCGAACGGCCGCGCCGATGCGACAGATCGACGAACCAGATGGCAGCGGGAATGGTGATGAAGATCGAGACGAGGATAGCGCCGATCAGCCCATGCACCGCGGTCGCCCAAGCCTTGATGACCTCGGGGATATAGGGAACCGCCCACATCACCGTTTTCAGGATGTCGCCGTTCGGCAGGGTGACGTTGACGCGTTTGTTCGGATTGAGATCGACCCAGTTCCAGAGCGTCGCGTAGAGCTTCATGCAGACGAGCTGGAAACCATGCTCGTCGAGCTTGATCGACATGATGACGAACCAAGCGGCGAGGAACACGAAGAACCAGAGCATGAAGGGCAGCTTCGCGCCCGAGAGCCACATGAGCATCTCGTGGGTGATGAGCTGGCTGCCGCGGGTGAAATTGCCCGCGTTGCGCTGGACGTTTCCACGCGCGCTATGGTGCTTCAGCGGGATGGCCCGGCCATCGGTTCGGATGTCGTCCTTACGCGCCATGATAGAGCTCCAGGCGCTTGTCGGTTTCCGCGATGATGCGGTCGCGATATTCGGGAAACTGCTCTCGGATGATGATGTCGAGCGCGAGGTGCTGGAACTCGCCGATGCGCGCGATCCGGCGCTGGCTGGACGTCAGCAACTGGCCCGATGAAAGGAAGTTGTCGATCGCCGTCCGGATGAGGTCGGAAGGGGTGCAGCCGCGTTCCGAAGCGAGCGCGACGAGGCGATCATATTTGCCGCGGTCGATGCGGACCGTGCAATGCTTGTTGGGGGTCGTCAAACCAAGCCTCCTAGCAGGGAGGCTGGTGGGGTCTCAGAAACCGATCCCGCTTATAGCGCAACGCCTTCGATGAGGCAAGGAAATCGGTTTGCCTCCTGCGCGCGTGTTCTCCTGTAACACATTGAAATAGCTGTTTTACTTGGGTTTCATGCCTGTAGTGAGGCTGTCCCACAGCCGCACACAGAGTAGATTTCACATAAGCTATTGAAGTCGTTTATAAAGCTATTACACCTTGGTGCGTTCGGTGTGCCTCTCTGTAGCAGGATAGATCCAGTTCCGGGGGGCGTCCGTTGACGCATCGGATGTTGGGGGGAAGCGCCTCCGGCGGGGCGCCGGTCCGTCCTTTGGACGGAAGGTGGCAATGGGCCGCGAGCGATGCGCGTTCACGGCAGGGATCGTAACCCGAAGGGCGGAGACGGGGCTTGCCCTGGCTCCGTGAGGTTAGCCGGGGGCCGCTCGGAAGAGCGGGCGGCGGCTTAGCGAATAGAGCCCGGCGGCGGTCCGCAAGGACACGCCGAGCCGCCCGGACTCAGCTACAGCTTCCGGCTTGCCACGGCACTGGTTATAAGAGCCGCGTTCGCAGCCCGATCAGCGTGAACCGAGAGGCCCTTATGGCACGCACATTGGAACAGGAACGAGCGGCGATCGAAGAGGAAGCCCGCAAGCTGGAGGAGCGTCGGCAAAAGCTGGAAGACCGGGAACGCGAACAGGCGATCCAGACGGTCGAGAAAGCCGGATTGCTCAAGCTCGACGGCAAGCGATTGGCCCAGTTGCTGGCACGAATCCGGACGCTCGGGATTGATGAGGTCGAGAGGCGTCTGATAGCCTGAAGCCCCCCCGCCGCGATCTGAATCGCGGCACGGACATGGGGGGCTCGATGCCCCCCATGTCCGTCCATCCTCGCACAAAAAGATCCCATGGGCGCGGGCTGGCGCTGATTGAGGCAGACTGACCTTCCCGCTTTGTCGTGAAGGAGGTTGCCCGTGTCCATCTCGTCCCATGCCGCCGTCAGCACGCAGTTGAACGCCATCTTCGTGTCGCTGGAGCTGAGCCGTTCCACCTGGTTGGTGACGTCGTTGTCACCAGGTCGCGGCGAGCGCATCTCGCGACACCAGGTGAAGGGAGGCGACGTGCCGGCGCTGCTGGAGCGGTTCGCGCAGTTGCAGGTGAAGGCGCGAGAGCGGACGGGCGAGCAGTACCGGCTGGTCGTTATCCAGGAGGCGGGGCTGGACGGCTTCTGGATACACCGTTGCCTCGTGCGCGAGGGCATCGAGAGCCACGTCGTCGATGCCGCGTCGATCGCGGCCTCACGGCGTAGCCGGCGCGCGAAGACGGACAAGCTGGACGGCGAGGCGCTGGTCCGCACGCTGCTCGCCTACAAGCGCGGAGAGCCGCGGGTCTGCGCAATGGTGACGGTACCGAGCGCTGACGACGAGGACCGCCGACGCATCTGTCGTGAGCGGCGCTCGCTCGTGGTCGAACGCATCCGGCACATCAACCGGATCAAGGGATTGCTGTTCGCGCAGGGCGTCGGCGACTATGAACCGCTGCGCACCAACCGGCGTGCGCGGCTGGAGGAACTGGTCACCGGCGACGGTCGGTCGCTGCCGTGCCATGTGAAGCGGGAGATCGAGCGCGAACTGGACCGGCTGGAACTGGTCATGCGCCAGATCAGGGAAGTCGAGCGCGAGCGAGACGCGATGCTGGAGATGGCGACGGACGAAGCCGCTGAGCCGGCGAGCGCGCGGCTTCTCCAACTGCGCGGCATTGGCCCAGAATTCGCCGGCGTGCTATACGCTGAGGCATTCTTCCGCAGCTTCAGCAACCGGCGGCAGGTCGCCTGCTATGCGGGTCTCGCGCCATCCCCATGGCAAAGCGGCAACATGGACCGCGAGCAGGGCGTGTCAAAGGCCGGCAACAAGCGGTTGCGCACCACCATGATCCAGGTCGCTTGGCTATGGCTGCGGCATCAGCCGGATTCGGAGCTGGCGCGCTGGTATGCGGACCGGGTGCAGGCGAACGGTGGACGGGTGAGGCGCGTGATGATCGTGGCGCTCGCCCGCAAGCTGCTGATCGCGCTGTGGCAGTTCAGTTCGGCCGGCGTCGTGCCGAAGGGCGCGCTACTGAAGGCGGCCTGAGCAAGCTACCCGATACGAGTTCCCGCAGGGCATCGTCCCTGCCGGATCCAGGTGGACGGACCGTCGGCCCCTCTTGGCTTTACCCGCCGACAAAAAGGTTGGTCCCGTCTCCTGAGCCAGACCCGACGCAAGCGGGATTGTGGTGCGGCCGCGCACGAGCGGCGACCGGATGTGAGGTTAGAGCGGACCGGTCAACGGGACGCTTGTTGCAACAGGCTCAGACCATGGATCGCGCTGTACGGAGACAACCAATGGAATGAACGACACAGGGCTTTCAGCCGATCTCTCCACAGCCAAGCTTGGCAAGCAAAGCGCCCGTGCAATGGTTCCGCACAGGCGCTTGACTCGATAATCCCCATGTGAGGGGGGAGAGGCCTGCGCCCCTCCCCGTCCCGGTTCAGATTTCGTCGATGATGCCGCCCGGTGCGGTGTAGACGATCCGGTCGATCAGCGTGGGTGTCAGTGCGCCGTAGTCGCCCTCGTCGATGGCGAAGTAGCCAAGTTCATCGTCCTGGATGACATGCTGGTCGAAGTAGCTGTGTTGCGCCCGGCGATCGGCGTTCGTGACCGCTGCGAAGTAGGCGGCGTTGTCGGCGGCGGCGGCGGTCGTGATGATCTGCATGATGTGCTCCTGTCGGTCTTGAATGACAGGAGCGGCGCGTCGGGCGTCCGAGGTCGGGTCAAGGATCGCGAAGCGACCGCGAAGCGGCGGTGGGGGTCACGATTTTCTTTGTCGGCCATGACGCTGCGGGAGAAGTGCCGGCGCTCGATCCGACAAAGAAAATGGTGGGGCCCCGCCGTCCTTGAGGCGGCCTCGGACGTCTGACAGAATGGGAAGACTGTGAGAGATTTCCCTCTCGTCGGGAGACCTGCGGCAAGGCGTAGCGGCGTGCGGACCGAAGGGTCCGCGCGGCACGCGAGCGAGCTGGGACAGAGAGCCCGGCTGCGGAAATAAAGGGACCGAGCACGAAGCCCGGTCCCGGCTGTCGGTCAGGGATGCCGACCGCAGTGGCAATATTCTTCATCGATGCCGCTGAGAGAGCAATAGCCCGGACCGAAGTCGGCATAGCGCTCGTCCTCGTCCTCGATATAGCCGTGATAGAGAGCGATCGCGACGGCGTAGGGCTGGAGCTGCGGATCGAGGTCGTCGATGGTGCGCGCACATCCCGCGCTGAACTGGCGGGCATAGAGTTCGTAGGATGCGCCAGCGGTCGCCCGCATCTCCTCATTGGCGAGCCGTTCCACGTCCGCCCGGAATTGCTGAAGGGCGAGGAACTGCGGCGTCTTTTCGATGCAGAATTCCGCGGCGAGGGCGATGACTTCGTGTTCGACCACGACGCGATAAGCTGGGCTGTCAACGGCCCGCGCACGCAAGATTGTATAGCCGTTGGAGTGGCCGATCTGGCGTGCGATCCGCTTCGCGATGCCGTTGACGCGATGAAACTCTTGCGTGAAGAATTTTCGTTCGTCGCTGGTTCGCGCGACGGTGATCGAGCGCCCGCACATGTGGGTGAGGATGAGGTATTTGTCGAGCAGGCGAATGAGGCGGAAGCCGGTCGCTTGCGCGGTCCAGTAGCGCGGCTCGTGGGGTTCGACGATGCGGGCAGCGTAAGATTTCATTTTGGTCATGTGAGCCTCCATCACTCGGGCGCTCCTCATCTCGATCAGATAAGGATGAAGGCATCTGGACGCGGTGTTGAGGCAGTCAGGGACGGCGAAGCCGCCGCGTAGCGGGCAGCGGGGGAACCAATTCTCTCGTGGACGACGACAAGCGCAGCGCAGGCGGCGGTCGCGTGAGAATTGGGGGGACCGCTGATCCTTGACGGCCGAGGAACACCCAGCGTCACGATATGGCGATGAAGCTTCGTCTGATGCCGAGATGTTGAGAGCGCGCTGCTTTGCCCCCGGGTCCGCAAGGACCGGGGTTAACAGCAAAGCACTGCTGACTGCGTGGGTGCGGATCGGCCGAGCGCGGCAGGGGGAGAGCATCGGCAAGGCGTAGCGGCGTGCGGACCGAAGGGGCCGCGCGGCACGCGAGCGAGCCGGACCATGAGATCAGCGACGCAAGAAGGGGACCGAGCGCAAGGCCCCGTCCCTGACGCCGATCAGTCGTCCCAGATATTGCCGATGTCCAGCATGTCGTCCGGGATATCCGGGACATGGTCGCTGGGCACGTCATAGTGGGTGTGGCAGTTGGGGCAGCAGGCGCGGTTCTCGTCGAAATCATAGTGCTTCGGGTCGTAGGGAGTGGCGCAGGCCGGGCAGATCGGGGCGTTGAACATCTTGGCGAGGGTTTCGTCGAAATCGTGCATGTGAGCCTCCATCGATTGGCGCTCCTCACCTTCATCAGATGAGGATGGACGCATCGCGACGCGGTGTTGAGGCAGTCAGGGACGGCGAAGCCGCCGCGCAGCGGGCAGCGGGGGAGCCGATTTTGTTGCGGGGAGCGCAGCGAGGCGGCGGCAAAATTGGGGGGACCGCTGATCCTTGACGGCCGAGGAACACCCAGCGTCATGATGTGGCGATGAAGCTCAGCCTGATGCCGAGATGTTGAGAGCGCGTGCTGCTTTGCCCCCGAACCCCGCATGGGCGTTCGGGGTTAACAGCAAAGCCCTTTCAATGGAGACGACCGGAAGCGTCGGGATCGTCCTCTTTTCTGTGGATGAGTTCGAATATGCGCTGATCGATCGCGTGGCTAACCCGGTCCAGATGAAGTCGAAGCGTCTCACCGTGATGTTCCGCGCGTCGGCGGTCGCTGCGCGTCATGGAGGTCCAGTCGATAGCGTCGAGAAACCGGTCGTGGGATGCCAGGATTCGACGCATGGCGTCCTCTTCACGGTCGAGCGCAAGAAGCTCGCGGCAAAGCTTGTCGGCATAGGAGATCGGTTCGCGCATAGGCACGGTTCCTGATGTTGAGCATCGTTCGCTGCCGCTTGGGCAACGCGGCGTCTTGGTATGCTCACATGTCTGTGATAGGCGGCGGGTTGTGCCACGAAGGCCGTGGTGCCGGGACTGGTAATCCCGTCGAGAAAGGCAGCTCGGTGTGACTTCACGCCGGGGTGCCTGCGCATATGTCCAGGTGCCTCGGTGCTAAAAGCGTAGGCGCATGTCTCGACGTGTTACCAGCCCCGGCTCCCCCGCGCCCTGGCGCGAGGGAGTTTAGGCAAGGGCACGGCCGGGAGCATGGGAATGGGCAAACCGGATCAAGGGACGATGCCGCGCCCTGCAAGGCGCGCATCGCGTGCCGACGAACTGGCGGATGAAGCCAGTCCGGCGGTGAGCGATCCATTGGTGGGAAAGACCGTCGCTCTCGTCCTGATGCGCGAGGCCAAGGACGCGCTTGAGGATACCGGCGAGACGCAGGCCCGCGAACTTTTGCAGGCGGCGATCGAAAGCCTCCTCAAGCCGCGCGCGGAGGCCGGTTCACCCGTCAGGAATTGATTGGGCGAGCTTGTCATCAGGCCCATGCGATGCGGGCATCCTCGCGTCCACCGGCGCTCGCGATGAGCCGTTCGAGCCGGGGCAGATAGTGGTCGACACCGCGCAGGGTCGCCCGGCTCGGCGTCGCCGGATCGGAGAGGCGAGCGCGTAGCAGGCCAACGGCGATGTCGCCGACGCTTTCCGCCTCGATGGCGAGAGCTTCGAGCAGGGCATAGGCGTTGCCATAGGCGAGATCGAGTTCGACGGCCTGGTCGGATGTAAGCGCGATGCCGAGCGTGATGCGGGCATCCTCCGCGCTGTGGTGGACCGAGACGCGCCGCCCCCGGAACTGGGCTTCCTCGATGACGGCGATCACGGCGGGATCATGATCGAAGGGGCGGGTGACTGCGGCAAGCGCGAGCGGACAGACGCGAACCTCGAAGCTGTTGCCTAGATATTCGTCGGGGTCGAGCAGCGCGATGCCGAGGCGGTCCCCTTCGGCGCGAAGATAGCGGCGGAAGGTCGCGAGTTGGCGGGCCGTGATGACGGCGGTCGGCGACGTCCCGTTGTCGGCGGGATCCATGATGCGGAACAGGATAGTCACGGGCTTTGTCTCCTCGACTGGTCGCCCCGTTCCTCCCCTCTTTTCTTTTCGGCGGACGCCTGACCGCCGCGCGGCGATCTCGCCCCGGCGATGCCGGTCCGGCCGCGGCGCGCGCGGGTTCGATGCCCGCGCGCGCCGCATCTCCGGAGAAAAAGAGAGAAGAGGTCCCGGCCGAAGCCGGAACCTCTCCGAAGCGGCTTTAGCGCCTGCGACCGCCGCCGCCGTTGACCATCGCTTCATAATAGTCGGCCTGCGTCCACGGGTCGAACTCGTCGCGGGACTTGGGGCCGTTGGTCCGGGCCGGGGCGCGCTGGACCTTGGTCTGATGATCGGCCTTGACGACATGAAGCGGGACGCCAGCCTGTCGCAGCTTCTGGGCGAGGTTCATCTGGATGCCCGATCCTTCGCACACGACGGCCTCGACGGGCTTCAGCTTGAGCATCTCGTCGTTGCGGATGAAGGGCGCTCTGTTCCCGTAGGTCCGGTTGAGGCGGTAGAGGATGACCTTGACGCCGCGCGCGGCAGCCCAGGCCTGCGCGATCGCGTCGCAGCCCTTGGTCTGCGCCGTGGTGACAAGGATCATTTCGGGGATCCGCGCCTTGATGGAGTCGAGGCCCCGCCAGAGCAGTTCGTGATCTTCCCACTGCTGCCCGCCGGAGAAGACCACAACGGGTCCGGTCGGTGCGAGCTGCTCGCGCCGCTCGCGTATGCGCTCTGCCATGTAATTGCGGGCGTCGATCATCGACGCGGTGACGCCCTGCGAGACGCGGCTACCGCGCGTCGGCGAATAGGGTCGGCCTGTTTCGGCGCGATGGACCTCGCCGGCATGGTCGCGCATGCATTCGAGAGCCTTGCGGCAGCCCTCCAGCGTTTTGCAGAGCAGCTGGGCTTCTTCGAGCTGGACGGCGTAGATTTCGGAAGGATCGAAGTGGCGCGCGAGTTCGCCGAGTTCCTTGGCCGCATCGTCCTCTTGGTCGTTGATGCGCTTGGCGACGACGTGGAAGCTGTTGACGAAGCCCCATGAGAGTTGGGAAGCGTAAGGCGCCATCCGGGTGTCGCGCAGCACGTCGAAGATGGTCTGGATGATCATCTGGACCGCGGCGCGCGCCTGCTCTGGATCCGGCATGTCGAGCTGCTCGGCCTCATCGACCGGCGAGAGCTTCGCGCGCTCGTCATATTCGATGAAAGCGTGCTCGTAGGTGGAGGAGCGGTCGTGGTTGTCTGTTTCGCTGGCGATGAAGCTGGCGAGATCGGCGAAGTTCGCGAATTTCTTGGACATAAGTGCCTCGAATGTTTGGATTTTCTCATCCACACGATGAGGGCACTCAGGGGGCATGCGGTGGTCGCGCCGGTCAGGGACGTTAACCGGGAAGCCGGCCGTGGCCGGACCCCGGTTAACGCCGAGCGGGGGAACCGATTTTCTCGTGGCTGACGGCCAGCGCAGCGCAGACGGCGGCACCGTGAAAATTGGGGGGACCGCTCATCCTTGACGGGCGCGTATCCCCGCATGCCAAACTAGGAAGAGATAGGAGTTATTGATATTGGACACGCCTTCCCTGGCGGAGCCCGCAAGCGGGATCGTAACCCGCAGGGCGGAGACGAAGCGTGCTTCGGCTCCGTGAGGTTAGCCGGGGTCCGCTCGATAGAGCGGGCGGCGGCTTAGCGAATAGAGCCCCGGTCCCGTTCTTCGCTCAAGCGAAGGACGGGATGCGCCAATAGCTTGGACGTTCGCTTCGGATTGTCGGATGCCCGGCAAGGTTCAGGCCCTGCTCGATGCAGGCTGCTTTCTCCCATCATGTGGACAGGAGAATGCCTCCCCCTTCCCTTCATCCGCCGCAGGTGGGGATGGATGGGGGATGCGGCGGCAACGGTCGTCGGGTGGCCGGCGTCTAGCTGTTGCCGGCTTCTGCCTCGCGGACGGCGCGCGCATAGGCTTGTTCGAGATTATAGGGGTGCGAGCCTTGGCGAACCTCGATCTTATGGCCGCCAATCGTGAGGTCGATGCCGATATCGAGGCGGTTGCACAATTCCGCCGCCTGGAAGCAGGTGTCGCGGACATTCTCGGCGGTGTCGGCACGGGCGGTGAAGATGATCATGGCTGGCTCCGTCCAGGTGGCGGGAGAAAGCGTCGCGGGCAGCCGCGCGGGCGGCCCGCGACCGGTGGTTCACCGCGGCCGAATCCAGTCGTCGGCGTGCATCCATCCGAGGACTTCGGCGCCGCTGTCGAATACGGATTCGTTGGAGATGTCACGCCACGGCGAGCGCGGCCGGTATGTCGGCATGTAGCGGGCGGTGAGAAGTTCGAAGGTCGCGCAGACATAGCTGCTTACCCGGATGGCGAGCACCGGCACGTCTTCATCCGGGAGCGCTGTGAAGACCGAGGTGAATTCCATGGGGATCGGGAACAGCGTGATCTCGATCATCGCGCGGGCGAGCCGCTCTTCAAGCTCGTCGGCCGAGCCGTGAAAGACGTGCGCGTTGATGTCGTAGTCGATCTGATCAGGCTTCGCGGTTGCGATCGTCGGTCGAAGTTCGAAGTTGCCCGCCCAGCAGGTTTGGTCCGGATGGAGCATGGCGACACTAGGGAGAAGAATGCGCGGCCCGGTTTCCAGTCCGGCCCGCTTCGCGAACTCTGTTGTGATCCTGCCCGAGAGCAAATAGGCGCGTGCCGGATGGCGATGGCGTTGAAGATCGCGTTTGAGATGGGGAAATTCGACCAGCCACCAATGATCGCGATGATGAATTATCAGGCCGCGGCATTGAATGACCAGGCTATGGTCTGGGAGGGAAGCGGTCATGAAGTGATCCTTCGGGAAGGCGACGAGTCAGTGGACCGACCCGTCGTGCGCGAAGAGGGATGCGAGGTTCATGGGCTGGTTCTCGGCCGCGACAAGGGTCCATGCCAAGACCAAATCGTCATGGTATTCCTGATCGACGATCGCGTCGGGGCTGGCCTGCCCATAGGCCTGCTCCTGCCAGCGGCGGGTGTGCGCGGCATCGGCGGCGTCGGTGATCGCGTCTGCCAGGCGCGCAGCGATCTCGTGGCGGTTGAGGCCATCGGCCGCGCGGCGGATACGCTCGACCATGCAGGGGTTGGTGATCTCGATGCCGCCGGTGATTTCGGCGATATCGTCGAAGCTGGTGAGATTGAACATCTGTGCTCTCCATCGGGAAGGTGGAGGGCGGCCGCGCGCGACCGCCCGAGAGGGCGGTCAGAGGAATTCGATTTCCTCGGCGATGATGTCGGTGTTGTAGTAGGTGCGGCCGTTGTGCTCGTTGCGGCTGTAGCGGATCTCGCCGACCACCAGCAGCTTGTCGCCCTTCTTCTTGTGCCGCGCGACCGACTTGCCGAGCCCGTTGAAGGCCTTGATCGTATGGAAGGCGTCGTAGGTCTCGGTGTAGCCGTTCTCGTCCTTCTGGACCTCGCCGTCGCGAATGACCGGCTTGCTGGTGACGAGCGTGAAGCTCGTGCCGCCCTTGGACTCGGTGCCGAAGGTGGTGATGTCCGATGTGATCCGGCCTGAGAGAATAACCTTGTTCATGTGCGTGTCCTTTTCGATCCCGCCAGCGGGCCGACCCCGCTGGGATGAAAAAGGACTGCGGCCCGCGAACGAGGGGCCGGCGCACCCGAACGGCCGGGCCTGGGCCCGGCCAGCGAGGGGGAACCTGAATTTTTCGAGTGGTGCGGGCAGGCGGCCGTCAGGCCGTCAACACGGTCGGAAAATTGAGGTTGCGGCGGCCCCGCGCGGGTGCAGCTTTCATCCCTCCAAGCGGGTGGCCTGCTGGGGTGTCGGGAGGGGCGCGGGTATGGACAATGTGCCTTGTCGGTGATGGGCCGGGGCACGGCGGACGCCATCACCAGGTGCCGATGGACAGGGTTGGCGGAAGAGCCTGCCGTCACCGGCGGCGGGCGGGCGCGATAAGAGGGCGAGGGACGGCAGAACGGGGATTGCGAAACCCGCTCCACCAACAGGCGGCCGGGACTTTGGAGGGATCGGGTGGCCCGGTCCGGTTCCGGGCACAAGCAGACGGGCGCAGGCGACGGTCGGCTGGATAGGCCCGCAAGTGAGCGATGCCGCGTCGAGGAGACGCCGAAGCGCGCGAGCATCATCCACTGGCTGGCACGAGGCGGATGGGCGGTCCGCTTCCTGAACCCCGGGGGGCGCGGACCGTATTCACCATCGAATAGCGCCGTGCTCAGCCCGATGAAGTAGATTGTGCGACAACGGCAGATATGGTTTCAAGCTTGCGCTTGAGTCCCGCTGCCTCGGCAAGCGTCGTTGTCGTTCCGAGCCATGCGAGCGAGCCGTCGTCCCGCTCGGCATAAATGCCATAAGCGGCCGGAACCTCACCCGGGTCGGACACGCGGGTCCGCGCATCAGGATCGTGACGCAGTCCGGCGATCTCTACCTTGCCAGTCCACGCGGGCGGAACAGGACGAAGATCGCCGATGGTAGGGGAGACCTGAAGAGCATTGAGCCAAGCGGGGTGACGCTGCTCGACGAATGCGGCCAGGATGGCGAATGCCTCGGTCGAACGGTCGAACGGGAACTGGGTGCAATCCGGAGAATCTGCCAGCACTTGCGCCAACGCTGCGGTGTAGGTTTCGAATGTTGCGCTGTCGGCGGGCTCCGGCTGGTATTCCGACAGGGCGTTCTGAAGCTCTCGAAGCGCGGCAAATGCCCGGCCGGAAGGGGTGCCGGTCGTGAGATCGGGCCGATCGAAGATCAGATCGAACGGCCTGCCCTCCTGATCGGTATAGGCTTGCTGGAAGACCAGGACCGACACGGCTTCCCATTGTTCGGCGGTGATCCCGCGCGCATCGACATAATAGTCGGGTTCGAACGGGTGCGTGGTTGAATCGAGCACGTCCACGCGCAGTTGCGAGATCAGTCGGGCGGCGGAGTCTTGATCCTGCTGCCGTTCGAGCAGGGTCGAAAGATTGGTCTGATAGAGTGCGACCCATTGCGGCGATGACGCGCCGTCGCGCGGAAATAGCCCGCGCTGCTGGAGCAGGCGGTCGATTTGCGTGGCATCGTGCAGATCATAGGGCTCGCTGAGGACCTCTGAAGCGATGCGATGCCAGACGTGCCAGGGAAAGCTGCCGAACGGCACGACGTGGCGGGCGACAAGGCAATCGTCGTCCAGCATGGGTTCCCGGCTTCCGTCGCCGGCCCAGAATGTCCCTGCGCAGTCCTCGGCGGAGACGATCTCGGCGCTGCTGAGCGCGACGAAATCGGCGGTGAGGCTGCAAGACGATTGGGTTATGTCGTGGGGCTGTGGGGGCACGAAGGGCTCCTTCCTGAGAACCGGCGCTCCGGTCCGTATGACCAAAAAGAAACAGGGCCCGCCTCGCGGGGGATGCGAGACGAGCCCTGAGGGGTGTGCCCGGCCGGGAGGCGGCGGACCGGGCACGGGGGGATATCAGGCGACGGGTTCTTCGGCCTCCACCGTCTCGGGCGAGGATTCGCTGGCCCGCTGGCGGCGCTGGCGGCGACTGCCCTCCTGCGGCGTCGACCCGAAGCTGTGTTCGGCGGAGGATTGGCCGAGGCCCTGTTCGGCGGGCTGAGTGGCGGGGCCGGCGGTTTCGTCGGCGCCGGGCAGCGGCGGCAGGCCCTCGTCGGTCTTGGGCGCCATCTCCGCCGCCAGATCCCGCCGGCGCGTCGGACGCGACCACACCACGTTGTAGCTGCCGTCGTCCTGACGGAACGCCGAGATGTAAAGCGGCGCCGCCAGGCTCGGGTCCTCGATCTTGCCGTTGAGGAACGCTTCGCCCGTGCCGTTCGCGAACAGCTCGAACAGCGCACCCACCTGCACCCACGCCCGCGACGCCGACAGCGCCAGAACCTCGAACTTGGGCGCCTTCGGATTGGTCGAGTGCACCTCGCGCAGCGCGATCGTCATGGCGATCGCCAACGTCGCGATCTTGCCGACGAAAATGCCCGCGTCATTCTGCTTGATCGAACCGATGTTCATGGGAAGGTCTCCTGAAAGCCGGTCTCGAACACCGTGTCCGAGCCAACTTCCTCCCTCCCCCTCCTCTCCTCGGCCGTTCGGCCGAGCAGGCGCGCAAGCGCCACATCCGAGGCCCGCTTCAGCGGCCTCGGGTCGTGCTTCGCGGGGTTCCCGGTTCAGACGTCGAGATAGCAGTCGTGAGTCAGCACGAAGGCGCGTGCGACCGACTCTCCTTCGTAGAGATGCCGGGGCTCGCGTGACCCTGCCCAGACCGGACGGGGAAGGTCGTCGCCCATGGCAAAGCGCCAGCGTGTGAGGCCGTTGACCGCTTCGAGAACGAAGCCGCCATTGTCGGCTTCGAACCGCGATATCGTTGCCTTTTCGCGTGCGAAGTCAGGAAGATCGAGGATCTGGCCGTGCCCGGCGTAGCAATGTTCCCAAGGCGGAAAGTCGGCCAGGTCCTTGGGATGGACGCCCAGAATGCGCTGGTCGAGGTCGATGCCGAGGGTCCAGTAATCCGATGCGGGGGTGATTTGCTCACGGGTGAGCCAGATCCACCCGTCCGAATATTTGAGCGGCAACACGATCCAGGAGCCGCCATTGCATTGCCAGCCAGAGAGACCGACGCCGCCTTGCCCATAGCTGCCGAGATGAGAGGAATAGGCGGTGAGCATGCGGTCGATCGGCCATTCAGGCGGAACCGGTCCGATCACCGAATTGCTCCGCAAGGAAGAGAAGGAGCCGCGTTCGAGCGGATCGTCGGGCTTGACCGCGCGCGTCAGTGCCGGACCGCATCCCGGAAGATCGAGCACCCGTTGCGCCTTCGCGAGAGGATCTTCGCCGTTGATCACCGCGACCTTGATGGACAGTGTCAGCGAACCGGTTCGTGGCTGGGCGGTGCGCGGGCAATCGAGGTCGAGCTGGGCGTCATGCCGGATTGGCGACTGGCTGCGCCCGGATATCGGAGTGATCGTCGGTTGCCATGCGATCTGGCGGCGTTCATACCAGCTTTGCGAAAGCAGCCAGCTTCTTGCGCGCAGTTCGCTTTCTGCCTTGGTGGAGTCGAGAATCCGGTCCGGAACCGTGGCCTTGAGGACGACATGATAGGTGGACATGGAAAAGCCCTCTCTAGCGGGCCGGCCTTTCGGCCGGGTATGATTGTGGGTCGGCGCAAACGCAGTTCAGGCGTATTGCGGACGGGTTTCCGGGAAGGCCGCCGGCGCGGTCCACTCATAGACGATCGCCGTGAAGCGGCCGCCGTCATAGAGCACGGAATCGACATGGCGGCGGTGGCGCTGGAGACGGTCGAGAAGGCGATTGGCGCGTTCGGCCAGGGCCTGTGCCCGCGCCTCGGTTGGTGCGAGCGCAAGCAGCCGGACAAGCTCGCCCGTGTCGAACCACCAGCCTCCTTCTTCGGGCCCGCCATAGGCACGATCGATCTCGTAGAGGGCGACCAGATAACGCATGCGCGATCTCGTCAGGCCAGCGGCGGCGGTAGATCGAGCCATTCAGGCTGGTCATCCGCGATCACGATATCGTAGCCGTTCGCCTCGGCCTCGGAGAACACCGTGGCGGTGGCCAACTCACCGAAACCTGAATCGTTGTTCCAGAACAGCATGCCTTCCTCGGGGTCGCGGATGGTCAGCACATAGCCATCGACGCCTTCGCGGTGTCCGCGTTCGAGCGCGCGTTCGAGGGATCGTGCCGAGCTGCCGAATTCGAGAGCGGCCTCCCGAATGACGACATAGCCGCCGCCGAACTGACCCGGACGAAGCCGGTCGCAGTCGAGGCAATATTCGAAGCCGAAAGGAAGCGCCGACTTCGCGACCGTCTGGATCAGCGCTGCTGTGGCTTCGATGTCGACCTGATCACCATAGAGTGATGCCTGACGTGTTCCGCTGTCGTCGGAGGGATCGATGTGCAGCGAAAGGCCGAGGCCCGGAAAGGCAGGATCGCTGAAGATCGCGAGGAAGCCGCCGAAGATGTCGGCCTCGGTCGGCGGGAAGGTGGCGGCGAAGGCTTCGCCGAGCGTGCCGAAGGCGGCGGTGCGCTCATCGTCTTCAATATCGGGATCGCTCACGATCTCGATCGCTTCGTCGACGAGGGCGAGAACCGCGGCCTCGGCATCGGTGACGGTGAGCACGAAGCTCGCTTTGACGTAATGGTTGGCCATTCTGGGACCTCGCTGGACAGGACAGGCGGCGGCCCGCCCGTCATCGGCCTCGGAGACAATCTCCCGACCCAGCCCCGCCTTCCTGCTTTCCTTTTCCGGCGCGCGTCATGCCTATGACCGCGAACGGTGGAGCGTGGCGGACGGGGGAACATGTGCCGCAAGCGTTTGGGAGCGTGCGGTTGCCCGGATGCGGGTTCTCAGGCGAGACGGGTGGGAAAGGTCAGGCAGCGTTCTGACCGATGTGAGTGGGCTGCCCCTATTGCTGGCTGCCGCTTTGCTCTGACCTGGATTATGCGGTGCGCCGGCGGCGGCGTGTCGGGCCGACATGATCGGCTGAAATTTCGAGGTCGACGGCGAGCTGGGTGAGCGTGCGCTGCGCGCCAAGCCGCTGGAGCCCGTCCATACGGCCATCGAGCCCGAGCGTGGCGATGCGCGATCGGATCAGGGACGCGGCGACGCGCAGCGTGTGGGGATCAAGCTCTTCCATAGCTGCAATCATAGGACAAATTGCACGACCGCGCGAGGATGTTCGTCGAGGCGTCGGGCGGTCAGGCGGCCTCGTCCGCCACGTCGCGCCAGCGACGAACCAGCCCCGCCATGTCGTCGCCCGACAGGAAGCGGTCGGGATAGACGGCAGCGGGCTGCTGGGCCAGATAGCCGACGACGGTCGCGATGTCGGTCGCAAGGGATCGGTCGAGACCGAACAGATCGGTAATGGGAAAATGGCCCCAGTCGTCGCCATCCCACCAGGCGAGGAGGAAGTTGGCGACGCGGCGCGCCTGGCCGGTGTCGGAGCGCGCGACCGTGAAGAGCCGCCGGGCGGCAGCGTCTGCGCTGTCATGGTCGATCGGCAGGGTGTTCATGGTATAGGCTCCCTTGCACGTCTGGTTGGCTCGCCGCTGGGATCGATCATGACAAGGATCGGCATTCAGCGCTATGCTGAATGTCCCCGGAAGGCAGATCAGTTCTGGCCGGCCCAGGGATTAAGCAAGGCCACGCCCGTAGGCTCGAAGTCGCCGACATTGCGGGTCACGACGGTCATGGAATGGACGAGAGCGGTAGCGGCGATGAGCCCGTCGCGTTCCGGCTGCGGATCCGGGACGTGCAACGCCGCGCAGCGTAGCGCGACGTCCGTGTCGATGGGAACGATGCGATCGGCGAAGGGCGTGAGGACATCGTTCTGAAACCAGGTGCGCAGAATGGCGCCGGTGGGCGTATCGACCCGCTCCTTGGCAAGGATACCCTGCTCGATTTCGAGGATGGAGACGGCCGAGATATAGAATTCGTCGACGTCGGCATTGTCGGCCCATGCCGCGACTTCCGGAGGCAGACGATCGGGCCGGCGCAGGGCCGAAATCACGTTCGTATCGAGCAGGAACATCAATCGAGATCCGCAGGCTTCATGATCTGGCCGAGCTTGCCCGGCTCGAACTCGAAGTCGGCGGCCTCACCCGGCTGGGCCAGCGTGGCCAGCAGGCTCCGCGGAGTTTTCCCCTGGCTGCGATGGAAGTCTTCGATCGTCATCAGGACATGCGTCGGCTTGCCCCTTTCCGTGATATAGACGGGCCCGTTACGCGCTGCCTTCTTGGCGCGACTCGCCCCCTGGTTGAAATCGCGGCTTGAGATCGTGGTCATTCCCATTATGTCGGCTTCCTGTAATGTAGTCATGTTACTACAATGCCCTCGATTTGGCAACGGCCATGCCGGTTTCAAGGGACGGGTCGAGACCCGGAGACCCGGTAGGATTGCCGCGCAGCATCCAGGGCATTGGCTGGATCAGCCGCGCCCAATCGGCGAAGGATGGGATGCGGCCGAGATCCTCGGTGACGTGCTGCTCACCGATGAGACGGACGGGAACAACGCGGCCTGCGCTATTCGTGATCGTCACGCCAAAGATCGTCTCCAGCATGAAGATGCCCTCGGCATGATGCCGGAGCGCACGATGACGGGGATCGGCGACGATCTTTTTGGACTCGTCGAACCACTGGTGAAGGGGCAGATAGTCTTGCGGCTCGCCGCCCCAGCGCCGGACCGAACTGAGCGCGTGATAGTGGCAATGCGACATCGCTAAAGCTCCGTTTCGCTGGTTTCATAGTCGATGAAGCGGGTATTGTGGGTGAGCGTCACCGCGCCGGAAGCGACATCGATCTCGATGGTGCCGTGGGCCCCTTCCCCATTTTCCCAGCCGGAGTGATGGGTGCAGACCGCATTGTCGGCGAACGCGGTCACGGCATCCTCAAGCGACATGGCCTGGGTGCTGATCCTGCCGCTATATTCCAACGCAACGTGATCGCGCTGGATATCGGGAAGATCCGTGGCGGTATCACCGGCAAAAGCGAAAACATCGCTCACGCTGCCTTCGTCGCCGCCGCCGTCATAGTGGATTTCCACGCGTGTGATGCCCTGCTCACACAGCAGCGGAAGGAAGGCGGCCTTGCAGCGTGCCTCGACATCCTGGACCGCGGTAAAACCGTTGTGGATCTGCGCGAAGATCTCGGCCTCGGGAGCCGCATGGTCGGAAATGGATTGCTGGGTCATGCGTGGATCTCCTGGGTCAGGATGCTCGCGGCCTCGGCGCTGGCGGGATAGGCTGCGGCGAGATTGCGATGAAGGATTGCGAAGTCCGGGATGGCGAACCGTCCATCAGCATCGGGCCGCGTCGCCAGGAGCGCGCCGGTGACGATGTCGTCGATACGGTCCCGATCGACGGTTGGCGCGGCGCCGTCCGCATAGCGGACCGGCGGAGCGAACGCGGCTTCGATCCAGCTTTCGAGTCCATCCTGCGCGGCCTCGGTATAGGCGGCAACCGCCGGATCGCGCCGATAGGCTCCGGCATCGACTTTGAGGCCGAGCGAATAATAGATTCCAAAGTCGTGCCGGTTGGTGATCGACACGAGCGCGCAGCCGTCGGGCGGCGGCCCGAAGCGGGCAATGACGGCGGCACGGTAAGCGGCGACCTCGAGCCGGTTGAGGCGTTCGAAATCGGGGGTGTGCCCGAGCTGGGCACAATCCTCGTTGGCGGGGGCGCCGCCGAGGTCGATGATGTCGGACATTATGGTCTCCCGTCATGAATGGACAGGAACCGCGCTCCCCCTCCTCTCTACGGCCGCAGGCCGGTCGGCCGGGATTGAAGCTGACAGGAAAGGACCACGGCGTTAGACATGGTGGTAGTCGGTACAAATCCGTTCAGAGGCTTCGTTTTTGGAAACCATCGCGCTCGTCCTGACATTGCTGTTCGCCGTCGTGTTGAGTGGAATCCTGGCCCGCCTCTTGCCGTTTTCGGTTCCGCGTCCCCTTGTCCAGATCGCTCTGGGCGCCGCGATCGGGCTGATCGCCGACTGGCGGGTGACGCTCGATCCGGATATCTTCTTCCTGCTCTTTCTGCCGCCTCTGCTGTTCCTCGATGGGTGGCGGATCCCGCCCGACGATATGTTCAAGGATGGCGTTACGATCCTCGAACTGGCCCTCGGCCTTGTCGTGTTCACGGTCGTCGGCATGGGTTTTCTGATCCATTGGATGATCCCGGCCATGCCGCTCGCTGTCGCATTTGCGCTCGCGGCCGTGATTTCTCCCACCGACCCGATCGCTGTGTCAGCGATCGCGCAGCGCACGCCTATCCCCAAGCGGATGATGCATATCCTGGAAGGGGAATCGCTGCTCAACGATGCGTCGGGCCTCGTCTGCCTGCGCTTTGCGGTGGCGGCCGCCCTGACAGGTTCGTTTTCGCTGGGAGCGGCGGGGCTCAACTTCCTGTGGGTCGCGATCGGGGGAATCGTGGTGGGCGCGGGCCTCACCTGGCTCGTGGGGCGGTTAAAGGAACTGGTCGTCCGGCGGCTGGGTGAGGAGAGCAGCTCGCAAATCCTGATCAGCCTGCTGATCCCTTTCGGGGCCTATCTCGTGGCCGAGCATCTGCATTGCTCGGGTATCCTCGCAGCGGTCGCCGCGGGCGTGATGATGGGGTTCATCGAGACACGCGGGAAGGCATTGGCGATGACGCGGATTCGCCGCACGACGGTCTGGGATCTCATCCAGTTCACGGCCAATGGCATCATCTTCGTGCTGCTTGGCGAGCAGCTTCCGACAATTCTGGCTGGCGCTGCCGACAGCGTCAGGCTGACAGGCCATCATGATGCCTGGTGGCTGGCAGTCTATATCGTCGCGATCAACTTCGCGCTGGCCGCGCTACGCTTCGTCTGGGTGTGGTTCTCGCTGCGTTTGACCTCGTTCCGCCGAGCTGAAGATACCGCCCAACCGAACTGGCGGCTGGTGGGCGCCATGTCGTTCGCGGGCGTCCGAGGTGCGATCACGCTTGCTGGCGTGCTCACCCTTCCGCTCGCCATGGCCGACGGGACGGCTTTCCCGGGGCGCGATCTCGCTATCCTCCTTGCCATGGGCGTCATCATCGTGTCGTTGATCGCAGCGTCCATTGGACTGCCGTTGATGATGCGGGGTCTGAAGATGCCGGCGGAGCCTTCGCGCGACGCGGAGATCGAAGATGCCCGAACTGCAGCCGCTGAAGCCGCGATCGCCGAGATCGAACGGACGCAACACAAGCTTGCGGAAGGGCGAAAGGATGCCGACGTCTATGTGAATGTCGCATCCAGGTTGATGGACCTTTACCGGGAGCGGATCGACAGTCGATCGAGCTTGCCCGAAGCGATGGCATTTCTCCGGCGCGATGAGCGCATCGAACGCGAACTTCGCCTTGCTGCGCTGAAGGCGGAGCGCGGTGAAATCTTCCGACGGGTCCGGCAGAGTAGATTGGGAAGCGAAGCGGCGCGCAAGCTGGTGCGGGAGCTGGACTTTCAGGAGGCCCGCCTGGCGGGTTGATGCCCAGGACAGCCGTCAGGTCCGGCGCGGCCGCGAGCTTTGGTTTGGAGTCAAAAAAAGCCCCCGCTTCGAAGAAAGCGGGGGCTCGGTGGGATGGGACTGCCGGATGCGTCAGCTGGCGAACGCATGTTCGGCGGAGGACTGTCCGAGGCCCTGTTCGGCGGGCTGAGTGGCGGGGCCGGCGGTTTCGTCGGCGCCGGGCAGCGGCGGCAGGCCCTCGTCGGTCTTGGGCGCCATCTCCGCCGCCAGATCCCGCCGGCGCGTCGGACGCGACCACACCACGTTGTAGCTGTCGTCGTCCTGACGGAACGCCGAGATGTAAAGCGGCGCCGCCAGGCTCGGGTCCTCGATCTTGCCGTTGAGGAACGCTTCGCCCGTGCCGTTCGCGAACAGCTCGAACAGCGCACCCACCTGCACCCACGCCCGCGACGCCGACAGCGCCAGAACCTCGAACTTGGGCGCCTTCGGATTGGTCGAGTGCACCTCGCGCAGCGCAATCGTCATGGCGATCGCCAACGTCGCGATCTTGCCGACGAAAATGCCCGCGTCATTCTGCTTGATCGAACCGATGTTCATGGGAAGGTCTCCTGAAAGCCGGTCTCGAACACCGTGTCCGAGCCAACTTCCTCCCTCCCCCTCCTCTCCTCGGCCGTTCGGCCGAGCAGGCGCGCAAGCGCCACATCCGAGGCCCGCTTCAGCGGCCTCGGGTCGATCAGGCATGACTATGTGGGACTGTTGCCGGTCGCCGCAGCGCGGGGAAATCAGCGCCGCGTGATTGTGCGGTCGCTATCCACGAACGGTGCGGCGAGCAGGACAGGATCGCTTCCTGGCCGAGCTTCGATGATCACATCGCGAAAGCGCAGGTCGACGCCGACACCGAATTCGTCGCAATGCTGGACTGCTTCGCGGCAGATTTCCGCCGGATCACAGCATGCAGGGGCGTGAGCGCTCATGATCCTGAAAACCCGCGCCAGGCCAGAAAATACAATCATGGGAGCCTCCATAAAAATGGAGTGAGAGTCGGGCTGCCATGCGGGGGCTGCCGTTGGACCACCTTGAACAGTCAGTGGATCGACCCGAACAGGCGCTTTTTGGCCTCTATTTGATAGGCACCGTCCTTGACCCCGCGCGTCGCGTTCATGTCGGCCGATAGCCTGGTGGCGAGATCGTCCGGGATGTGTGCATATGGCGCGACAATGGCGATCGCGGCCTCGGCCGTGAGCAGCTCGCCAGGTTCGGTGCCGACCCAGATCAGGGCTTGGCCTCGTCCGGCGCTTCGTCGGTCCGGAAGAAGATCTGCGCGAAGAAGGTCTGAAGGGGCCGGTCCCAGCCGATGGCCGCGCGGACGACATCCGGCCGCTCCTGTTTGGGTTGAAGATCGTGGCGGCTCACAAGACGTTGATCAGCCGCGTGCGGTACAGCTCGAGCAGCGCCGCGAAGCGACGATAGCCCGTGATGATCTGGTATTGCTCATCCTCGCCGCGGAGCAACGTCACGGCGGGAGACGCGATCTCGGTCTCGGGATCGAGCGGAGTCAGCTTGAGCATGTCGCCTTCGATTTCGAGGCGAACGGGCCGGCCGGCGGGGGCGTCTTTGTCTATGAGGAGCGCGTGCATGATTGCCTCCATGCCGGCGGCAGGGTGATTTTGCCGGCTTTGTCGTTGTTTTGAATGTCGGTTGGCGGACTGCGAGCGTCAACGGCTTAATAGCGGATGGGAACCTGCTTCATCTGTCAGATCTCGGCCCGACAGAAGCCGGGTTGCTCGAGGAGCGAGTGACACACCGCATCCCAGACAAGCTCTTTGAAGACCCGATTTTCGAGATCAGTGTCGTGGGCCTGTGTGTCGGCTAGTGGTTGAAATCCTAGGCTTGGCACCCGTAGACTGACTGCTCGCAGTCGACCAAACCAAGATGTCCCATGACCATTCGTGCTTCCGGAAAGCAGACATGACAAAAATGGATAGCGCTTCCTTCCACGTAGTCCTTTCCGGCTGCTCAGGAGGCGGTAAATCCACGCTCCTCGCTAAACTCTCGGATCAGGGTTTCAGGACAGTTCCTGAGCCCGGCCGCCGCATTGTAGCCGAGGAACTGTGCGGTAAGGGCACCGCATTGCCGTGGGTCGACCTCGTGGCTTTTGCAACGCGTGCCATCGACATGGCTGCCCAGGACCGCCAAGTCGCTGACCAAGAGAGTGGCTGGACGTTCTTTGATCGTGGTCTCGTTGACGCAGCCGTGGCACTTCAACACGCGACAGACCGCGCGGCGTCGGTCACGCTCGCCGCGTTTCCCCCTTATCATCGACGAGTTTTTCTGACTCCTCCGTGGCCGGAGATCTTCATTCAAGATCGAGAGCGCCAGCACCGAATGGAAGAAGCGATCGCTGAATACGAGCGCCTGCTGATCGCTTACCGCGACCTCGGCTATGATCCAATCATCATTCCCAAGACTACGGTCAGCGAGAGAGCGCGCTTTGTTTTGAGCCACCTTAAATAAGGAGAAGAGTTAGCTTTCGCCCATTCGCCAACAAAAGTTGCCTGGGAGCTAATCACTGAACTGCACCGGGTTTCCCGGAGGCTGATGGGTTTGAGTCATGCTGGCATATCGATGGTATTGATGGCGGCGTACTATTACGCCTCGGGCTCGGCCGGCGGGATGTAGCAGATCGGCTCAAGTAGGCGCGCAAGCACCCATCCGAGTGCCGCCAAGGCGACCTCGGGACGAAACGGGTTGTGCGCTTGTGTTAGTGGATCGAGCCGTAGAGGCGCCTCTTGGCCTCTGCTTGATGCATCCCGTCCTTGACGCCGATCGTGGCGTTCATGTCTGTCGCGAGATCGGCAGCCAGCGTCTCGGGAATCTCGGCATAGGCCTCGACCACCCTGATGGCGACCTCGGGGCTCGGCAGTTCGCCCGGCTCGGTGCCAAGCCAGATCGTCGCCTCGCCTTCTTCTGGTTCGTCATCCGTCGGGGTGAATATCTGGGCAAAGAAGGTTTGGAGTGGTCTGTCCCAACCGATCACGGCCTTGATGACGCCGTTCCCCGGTCTCGGTTTCAGCTGGTAGCGGCTCATTACAGGCTCCGACGAATGCGATGATCGACATGGCGGGCCGCACCCTCGGCGCTGCGCAGCGCCTTGCGGACAGCGGCAGCGGCGCGCGGGGCACCGCTTTGCGACAGAAGGTGCCGCGCGCTGCGAAGCTGGTCAATCGCTTCCCGCACGGCGTCGCGGTCGGCCGGCCTCGCGGCTCTGATGGGTCGCATGGGATTGGTCCCTTCGGAATTGTTCTCAGTATCCCGGCGACGCCGGGACGGGCTCGATGCGGACATCGATGGCGCTCCTGCCGATGATGACCGAGAATTGGCGCCCTTCAGGAACGAACCATTGGGCGCGGTAGACGATGATCGCCCGGAGCCGCTCGACCAGAGCCGCGTCGTCTCCGAGTAATAGGCGGGTGGCCATTTCCCTTGCATCGAGCAGGAAGCGATCGTTCTGTGTCTCCCAGCTATCGGCCTCGCGATCGTCGCTCGCGCAGAAGCATGAAGCCTCAAGCAGGTCGACCAGTTCGTCCGGCGAGATGGCATCCGGCGAGGCAAGAAGGATGTTGGCTTCCTCGAAGTTCCAATGATGCGCCTCGTCATATTCGATGACGACTGGCGCCGGGACGGTCAGCGTTTCGGACCGAGCACCTGAGATCTCGACCATGAGATCGAGCCGGTCAAGCGTTCCGCTTTCGAGCCCAGGCAGAATATCGCTATCGAAAACATGGGTGGCACCGTCTCGCTCAATCTCGAATTTGAGCGCCGTGATCCGGGGAAGTGCATCGTACCAGCCATATCCCGCCATGGCGTTGTCCGGATCGGCGAGCGAGCCCTCGAGGCGGCCATCGCGGGCGAGCGCGAATGCCGCGCATTGTTCGAGCGGCGCGCCGAATTGCTGCATCAGGACGAGATTTTCGGCGGGGATGAGGCCGGGACCAACGTCTCCGCTGTTGAGATCGGCCGTCGCCGGGGTCCAGCCTCGCAGGAGAGCCGTCGCTTCGGGGAGATCTATGCCGAGATTCCGGGCCTCGGTCCATTGGGCAAAGGACAGGCGATGGCTACCGAGCGATGCGATGTGGCCGTAGATCGCCTTGCGGACCGTCTCGCGGAGTGTTTCGAGCGCGGCGTTTTCGACCATTTCCTTGCGGGCTGGGAGGACAAGCTGCAGGGCAGGGGCATCGACGATATCGATTCGCGCCCACCAGCTGCGATCCTTCTCGTCGATCGATGGCAAGGTGCAGGGGACGGTGAGGCCGTGGAAGTTGATGCGCGGTTGGTAGTGGGTGGAACGCGCCCCGTTATAGAGGCCGATGCGCACGCCGTCCGTCTCGACGATGACCACGGCCTCGGCGAGCCAGTCCGATCTGGAAAGCGGCGCGCCCTTGAAGCGGATCGGCGTCGGACAATAGCGCGCGGCCGTGCTCGCACTCGCCTCCAGGGATTTCGCCCAGTCATCCTCGAGTGGCAGCCGGATCTCGGTGCCGAAGCGATGATCGCAGCGATAGACCGGAATGGGACCCCCCGATTCCCAGTCGCCGGGCGCGATCGAGACCCGCCAGGCTTCACCTCCGGCGCGCGAACGCGAACGAATTTCGACATGGCGCCCAGCAAGGCTGAAGACGCCCATGCCGGCAGGGTCTTCGCGGGCCGCGATATCCCCATCCCATCCCGAACGGCCGAGAGCGAGAATGACGGCCGGATCGGCAATCCCGGCGCCGTCGTCTGCGACGATGAGCCACTGCCGATCCTCGGCCTCGGCGACATCGAGGTCGATTGTCGTCGCGCCAGCGCGGCGTGCATTCTGGATGAGCTCGGTCAGTATGGAATCGAGCGTGTTATTGAACAAGCGCGTCACCTTGGTGATCGCTGCGGGATCGACCTGGCTGTGTATGACGGTAGGAAGGGGCATCGGGGTCTCCTCGGCAAGAGCGAATGGCCCCCTTCCCGCCCTTCTTTCCTTTCGCTCGGGGCTTGCGCGTCCACGGGCGGCGGTGGCGCGGCTGTCAGGCGCAGCGGCGCTCCTTCTCGGCCGGCGTTTCGATGTTGACGTAGCGCTGGCCGTCCCTGCGACGTTTGCGGATGCGGCCATCGACGAAGGCCTGGGCCCAGCGGCTGGCTTCGTCCACGCGGGCAGCCACGGCGCATTCGTCAGCCTGTTTGAACAACGCATAGGCAAGCGCATATTGGGCGCGCTCGGGCAGGCCGAGCAGCGTCACGGTGACGGGCAAGGCTCCCTCATAGAATTCGAGGATATGGCGGCCCCCGCCGTGGTGCATCAGGATAGCGAGGAGGCCCTTGTTTCCGGGACCGGTCGGCCGCGCGATCTGGATGTCATGCGACCCGTAGGTTACCCCGACCTGGGACGCCCCGCCCTCGCCGCGATGGAAGACGCGGTCCTCGCGGTTCGCCAGGGGATGGGCGAGAACTTCATAGCCATCGAAGCTATCGACGCGGCGGATGCGGTTATGTCCGATGACGGTCATGGCAAAATCTCCTCATGCCCCGGGCGCAGGCCAGGGGGATTGAATGGGCACGGAAAGTGGCGGAGTGGCGGGCCGGGTTTCAGTCGGCGCGCGGCAAAGGGATCGGGACGGCTTGGCCACTGGCGAGGTTGATGAAAGCGCCGGCGTGCCCGATGGACCCGCGGCCGAGAAGGTCGAACAACAGTGCGAGCGCGTGGCTCGCCAGCACCCGGTTGACGAACAGGGACTGACGTTCGAGCGCCTCGGCGACCGAGCAGGACGGGGCATCGTCCTCGGCCAGGGTTTCGTCGGCCAGCTCGGGAAATGCCTCAAGGACGGTTGGCAGGCGCGCCTTGGGGTTGCCCTTCGGACGGCATGGGCAACCGATCAGATATTGTCCGTCGCTGGCGCGATTGCCGAGGTCCATCCAATAGGTCGGCACGACCCTGCCATCGCCGAGCGCTGCGCCGAGTGCCCGGCGCGCCGAAGCTGTGTCGACGCACGTGATGAGGATGTCGGTGCCTTCCGTATCGACAGCACCGGGTGCTCGGCCATGAACGGCTTTCCAGGCCAGGCCGTGGGCTAGGTTGATCCGCTCCGTGAGCGTGCGCGCCTTCGAGTTGCCGAGATCGCAGCGATAGAAAGGCTGGCGGCCGAGATTGGCCTCGGTCACGATGTCGTCGTCGACGACGGTGACCTCGAGCGAACGCGAGGAGATCGCGCGCAGAGCCGTGTCCAGCGAGGCAAGGCCCATCAGCATCTGGGCGCCGTTTCCACCGCATCCCACGAGGAGTATCCGGAGTCGGCGATTGTCGAAGGTGGCGGGAAGAAAGTGACGCTGGGGCTTGTCAGGCTGCATGGGGGATCTCCCGAGAATGGGCTGCGCGGCACGGCGAGGAACATGCCCCCGGCGCAGAGCCGGGCGGCCATTATCGGACCCTCCGGATGGTCGAGCCGGCCTACGACGAGTGAAATCTTGGTGGCATGGGCATCGTCAGCATCGTCGGTCGCGCTGAAGTAGGCCGGACCCCGCCCGTGACTGTGCATGTCGCAGACGACATGCCAGTCAGGCTCGCAGGCCGGGGGCCGGTAAACGAGGCGCGTCGGCGTCGCTTCATCGATCTGCGGAAAATGCACGAAGAATTCGGTCGTCGCCTCGTTCCACAGGATGAACGCTGCTGCCTCGTTGGGCAGGGCCGCGCGGAAATGGTCCAGGACGGCCGCGAGATGCTCGCCTGGGACCCGGCCGCAGCGCAATTCGGCCTTGGGTTCGCCTATGCTGCCATAGGGGAAATGGGCGGCGAAGGGTGGCGCCAGCGGAGCATCAAGCTCCAGCCAGGGCCTGCGCAGAATGAGCATCGCACCATCGCTTCCCACGGCGAGCCCGTGTCCGGCCCGACTGCTCCGAAGCGCATCGAGCCCAGGCGATCGGCCCATGGGCGGAACAGGATAGCAGGGAACGGCGGCGAGCAGCGCGGCCGCGGTCGGATCATCGGCGAGCATGGTCATCTCCCGGCAGCCGCTGAAACCAGTCGGCCGACCGTGATCGCGTCGGCCGTTGGGCGAGCCGGTCGCTGACGGGCGGCGGGATGGAAGGGCCTGAGGCGCCGGACCGGGAAGCGGCTGGCCGCGCGCGCGGCGAGATCGTCCCAGAGTCTGACGAGGCCGCCTTTGCCGGTGACGGTCCACTCCTGTCCGGGATTGGGGTGCGTCGACCAGGAATCGAACACGGCCCGTTCGAATTCCGGGATGGCGGCAACGCCGAGGGTCTTCGGCCTCGGGATATTGCCCCAGCAGAGCCGCCCTTCGATGAAGACATTGAGAATGGGCGAGTGCAGCACCGGCGTGTCAGCCACGGGTCGCTCGCTGGTCGGCAGCGCGTAGACCCCGAGCCCCGTGCGCGTGGCAATGAACAGATGCGCGGGATAGGGCACCGCGACCGTGGTGCGCCGCGACAGGGCGCGAAGACCGTCGGGCGGCGAGGAAAGCGCGAAGTAGGCGGGGCGAACCTGTGCCGGCGTCCACCAGGCGAGAACATCGGGATGGGAGACCAGGACGGTGTCGGGCAATATCTCGGGGATCGCCGTGCGGCCCAGCGCCTCGGTCCACTGGCGCAGCTGCGCGCGCGACAGGGGAATGCCCGCGGCGATCGTGGGGCGGCCGTCTCCATCGTGCTCGACGGCGTGCATGCTGGCGAACGCCGCCATATCGTTTCTGGGCGCGCCATAGGCGTTCGGGGTCCGGGACGTTCCGGCCTGATAGAGCAGGATGGCGTTGGTCAGGACGAGACCACCGCCGGTGGCTTCGAAGTGGCTGCTGTGATCGGACATGAGGGCCTCACGGATTGGGTGGGTCAAAACGGACGAGATCCTGAGCGGCGAGCAGAAATTGGACGCCGAGCCTCAGGCTCGCGAACCAGTCGTCGATCCGGCTAATCTCGGGCAGCGGGCAGAGGCCGCAGAAATCCATGAAGCCCATTTCCATGCCGTGGCGCGCGACATCGTCGAGTTCGCGCGCGAACTCGTCGAAGGGAACGAGCGTCAGCGGCGGCAGGGACGAGCATTCCTCGATGCCCGGCACATATTCGTAGAGGGTGTCGCTATCGAAGTGCCAGGCGTTGCGGTCCGAGGCGAGGCGCTCGAGCGCCTTGTGCGCGTCGCGAAGCCGGCGCAGCGCGCATGCCAGGGCTTTCGGAAGGCACGCGGGCTTCGCTGCGTTCGCGCTGATCATCCAGTCGGGCCGGCGCGCATTCATTTCCGAGGGGAGCGTCTGCTCTTCAAGCTCTTCCGCGCTGAGACCATGAAAGACGGTCAGGCTCCGGAGGGCGCTCTCGTCGTCGGTCTCACCGTCCCAATAATACATCGAGATTTCCTCGAAGAGGTCCTGGTAGCCGAAGACCGGAAGGGCGGTGCCGAGCGTCTCACCGAGGGCCGCGTAGGCGGCGGCTCGCCAGGGGATGGGAGCGTCGCCGGTTTCGATCCAGCCAAGATCCAGTTGGCCGAGGGTCTCGCAGACAAGGGCGATTGCGGGCGGATTGTCGTCTTCGCCGACGAGGACGGCGACCCGCAGATCGACAAGCTCGATCGGGTCCAGGATTTCGAGAACCGCGGCATTGAAGACCTGCTCGATGTGCTTGCGGGCGCCGACGCGCGTGTACCGCTTGGGGGTTGCTTCCCGCGCGGCCACCCAGCGGCCCATCAGCTTGTGGTGATTGCTGAGCGGCTGATCGAACGTGGCGGGGATGTCGACGGACAGCGCGACCGACCGCCCCGCGAGATCAGCCGAGGGGGGCGAGCCTGAGGCCGGCGGGAGGTTGAAGCGGCTCCGGCGCTTCGCCTTTGTGATTGGCAGGATCGAGGAGGATCCGCGCGTGGAGGGCCTGGGCCTGGGCGCTGCAGGGAGGCTGGGAGAAGCCGGTCGTGTTGCCATCGTCGTGCTCGATCCATTCGAGGAGCGTCTTGCGCTGTGCGGCCGGAATGGCCGCGCTCTTGGAGGGCGGCACGATCAGCCCTTGGTGCCGACGGCGCGCCGATATTCGATGAGGTGGGCGGTGCCCGACACGCCGGCATCGACGATCTCGGCGTTGAGGATCGCCGGGAACAGCGTCGCATGGTAGGAGCGCAGCGCCGCCGGTTCGTCAGCGAGATGCGGCGGGACCGGGAGGTCGATGCCGTCGTATCGGTAAGTCCGGGTCAGGAGGTTGATCTGCATGATGGGCCTCTCGAATTGAGATGTTGGGCAAGTCGATGAAGGTCAGTCCCAGAGGCTGGCCGGTTCGTCCGCCTTGGCGTCGGCTGGCGGAGCGGCGGGGTTCGCAGCTTTTGCGGGACTCGTGGGCGCGGGCGTCTTCGGCGTCGCCGCCTTGGCCTTCGCGGCTTCGGCGGCGGCGGTGCGGGCCGCTTCGGCAGCCTGGCGTTGCTCCTCGAGCTGGTCGGCGAGCGTCTTGCGAGCGGCGATGAGCTGGCCGAGCGCACCGTCTTCGCCCTTGGCGAGTTCGGCATCGATTTCCGCGGCGCTGGCCGTGAGCGCGATCGGGCGGGTTTCGCCGGTCTCGAGTTTGTGCGCGGCGCCTTCCTGCCTGCGGGGGATCACGGTCAGGGTGACGGTATCGTCCGGGCCGGCGACCAGATCGAAGCCGAGCGAATATCGCGCGAGCAGCGGGAGCAGGTTGGTAATCAGCATGGGGGCGCTTCCTTGTCTATGTGAGCGGTCGGGGGGTCAGGCGGCGAGTTCCGTGATCGCGGCTTCGGGCGGCGGCGCGGCCCTCACCGGCGGCGGTCCGTATTGGCCGTCGAGCGTCATCGAGCTGGGGAGGCGTCCCGCCCAGTCGAAGCCGGGCCGGTTGAGCATGCCGGCGATGAGGTCGGCCTTCTTGGCGGTGAGGAGCTTGGCGAATCCCTTTTCGCCCATATGTGCGACGAGGCCGCATTCCTGGGCGATGAACTTGAGTTCGTCCTTGGTGTATCGCTCCAGGAAAGCCTTATCGACCTGCCAGACGTCGCGCAGGTCGACCGCGAAGGCCCGGGCGAGGTCGGCGACATGCGCGAAGGTGAGCACGTCCTTGGCATAGGCGGCGCCGACGGCGGACAGCACGTTGGCCGCTTGCGGCTCTGAGAGAGCGCGGATTTCCGCGATCTTGCCGCCATAGGGGAGATCCGGGAAGGTGGCGCCGACCAAAATGCCGGCACGCGCCTTCAGCGTTTCGGCCTTGATCTGGGGAAGCGTGCCCGACATGGCGGCGACGAGAATGGCGGTATGAGCCTTGACGGCATCGGACGCGAGCGCCCGGGCGACGGCGGTGCGCCACTTCGCCTCGCGCAGGTCGCTGGTACGACCGGCGATCGATTTGACGGTGACGGTCGGCTTGTGGGCGCTTGAGCCGCCGCTCGCCGAAGGGAGCGGGGCCGGCGCGGGCGGTGCGGTGCGGCCGTGGGTTTCAGTGCGGTCAACCGGCGAGGCCTCGGTGTCGTCGATACCGTCATCCTCGTCGTCATCGTTTTCGTCATCCTGCGGATCGCCGGTGGCAGGCGGAGCCGCGGCCCTGGCCGCCTTCTCGGCGCGCTCCTGCTCCTCGAAGCGGATCGCTTCGGCGGTCTGGGTCTTCAGTTCGAAGCACCCGGGATTGGTGCAATGCCCGTCGTCGATATGCGTCTCGAACAGGGTTCGCTGGGAGGCCGAGTTGAACGGGCAGGTGGTGCACTCGGTCTTGTCGAAGCAGGCAGCGGCGAGGTTCTGCGTCACCCGCATCAGCAATTCGCGCGTTTTGCCGACGTCCAGCCCGGCGGCGAGGATGGTCTCGAGGGCCTTGTCCTGCTTGTCGCCGGGTACGGCCGCGAGCAGTTCGGCATGGCCGACCTTGATCCGGCGTTCGTCGAGCGCGAGCTTCACCGCGTCGGAAAGCTCGGCGAGCGCCAGGCGCCGATCGAGCTTCGCGCGGGACCAGCCAAGCCGCCGGGCGGCCTCGGCGCGATCGTTCTGGCATGCGGCGAGATAGCGGACGGCGGCGTCGGCCTGTTCGGTCTCCGACGGATCGTCGCGGTCGTCATTTTCGGCGATCGCGGCATCCAGGGCCTCCTGGTCCGTCATCTCGCGGATGATGACAGGCACTTCGCCATCGGGGCCGTAGGCTTCCAAACCGGCGCGATAGCGGCGCTCGCCGGCGACGATCGCATAGAGCTCACCCTTGGGACGCAACAGGATCGGCTGCAGGATTCCGCGCAGGCGAATCGAGGCGACAAGCTCGTCATGCTTCTTGCGGTCGAAATAGCGGCGTGGATTGTCCCCCTTGGTGATGAGGGAGAGCGGCAGCGTGGCGCGGATTGGTTCTGCAGGGGTCAAGGCTGGTCTCCTCGGAGAGTGGGGAAGGCAGGGTCCATCGAGCCCGCGCGCTCTCGGTCGGCGAGCCTGAAGCTCGCCCTCCCCCTCCCCTCTCGCTGCCCGAAGGGCCGGCGAGCCGGTGCGCTAATCTTCAAAGAGGAGAGGCTCAGGGTGCTCGCTGGCACTCAGTAGTCCTCGGCGAGCATGACCGTCAGGACGCGCCGCGTGATCGATGCGTCCGCCGGATCGTCGGAGCCGAACTCGAGGGCCATGTCATAATAATCGATCTTGAAGAGGACCCTCTGCCCCTGCAGGTCGAAGGCGCCGAAATCGCGCTCGGGCCCGTCGCCGGGCTTGAAGGAATAGCGGCGGACCGCCGCAAGCAGTTCGGCCTGGGCGAGGATCTCGGCGATGCCCTCGCCCTCGCCGGAGAGTCGGGCAAGGCAATTGCGCGTGACCATGATGCGGCCATTGGCATCGAGGCCTTGCCGGCAACGATCGTTCAGACGGGCGATGCGTTCGGTGGCGGGGATCGTCATGCAGCCTCCAGCAAGCCGGCGTTGAAGGTGTCGAGCCACTCCGCCATTGCCGGTCGTTCGGGGAGCGGAACGTGCGCGGCGACGTCCTGGAAGCGGATGAGGTCGGCGGGCGCATCGCGGATGATCGCGTCGATGTCGGCTGCGGGGAGCAGCTCCTCGGCGCGGATGAAGTCGGTCATGCGGCCGGGCCTGGTCGAGGTCGAACGGCGCCAGAGGCCTTCGACGGTGCGCAGGCGCGGGGCCGCGCGGGCTTCGACCAGGACAATGAGCCGCAAGCACCAAGCCGGTAGCGCCCGAACCTCGTCCGGCTTCATGGCGCCGCAGATGAAGCAGCTCGACTTGGGCGGCACAGGGAGGCCGGCGGCCTCGATGCGCGCGATGCAGGCGGCGCGGTCCCACTTCCATTCCCGAAGCGGGTATCGGCACTCGAAGAGATCATGCTCGATCGCCGAGGCATGGGCATGGCGCCGGGTGTCCGTTGGCGAAGCGTCGTAGCCGATCAGGCGGACGACCTTTTGGCCGCGCGCCCATGCCGCCTTCGCAGGCTCCCACTGTTTCAGGAACGCATCCTGGGGCGCCACCTTCCACTTAAGCGAGCATTAGGTCTGGACGGGCCTGTCTCCTTTGCCTCACAAAGCCCGCATTTCCAGCGTTCCTCATCCCCCTTTCCTTTCGGGACGCCCGATTAGGGCGTGACCGACGTCAGACAGCGGAAGGATCGTGCGCTTCAGCGCTGGGGCGGATCGGGATTGGTCTACGTATCCGATCGAGTTCCTGCACGAGTTGGGCATTGCGCCGCTCAAGCCTCTCGGCACGTTGCTCGGCGTCGACGGCGCGTTTCAACAGGCTAGCGTTATGTGTCGCGAGGGCGGCGCTTCGAGCTTCGGCATCCCGAAGAGCCGAGCGTGTGCGATCGGCCTCTCTGGCGGTCGTCTCGTTCGCGCCGGCACGCTGCGACTGAAGCGCGCGGAGGCCGTCGAGAACGCCGGCATGATGGGTATATATGATGTTGCGGCCGACCCCGGCTGCCCGTGCGAGCGCAGCGACTGTGGGTTCTGCGGAGGGATTGCCGGCGAGGCCTGCAAGGGCTTCACGCAGGCGCGCATCCGTCTTTGCCCGCCGTCGAGCTTGCGGGCTGGACAGGTCAATTTCGGTCGCCATCGGTATTTCCTTCGTCTAACTGGTCCAGGATACGGCGAGATTCCTGGATGCGGGCTTCTGCAAGCGCACGGCTCTCGGAGTCGAGGTCATCGCGCTGGAGCAAAGCGCTGTTGCGCTCAAGGCGCGCTTCCCAGACCGGCTTATGCTTGCCGGTCACGGCGAAGTTGGCGCAAGTCGAGCAAGTGCTTTGCGTGCGGAGCACCGGGTTCGGCTCGCGCTCGCCGCCGAGGCATGCCGAGGTTTCCCGGCGGTAGAGGCAGTAGCCCCAGTCGCACACGCCGAGGCGCATATCCGTTTCGGCGAGGATATCGGTGATATAGCCATCGACGTCGCCCGATAGCGTGCGCCCGCGGAACGGCGATCGCTCGGAGAGCATGACGCCCGCCTTCCCGGCGACGTTCGGCGCCAGGAGCAGGTCTTCCAGCGCCTTGCGGGTTTCTTCGGCGGCTTGGTCGTCGATCAGCTGGGCAAGCTCGAAGTCGGTGCCCACATAGGCCCGGTCGGTCATCGCGCGGTGGACATGGCCGAGATGGCGTTGCAGCGCCGTCAGGCCGGTGCGGTCGCGCCGCCCGATGAACCGCGAGAACGTCTTGCGACCCTGATAGGTGGTCAGGTGCCAGGTGCCGCCTTGGTGTTCCGGCAAGGCAAGGAACGGCGCAAGTCGTTCGTTCAAGCGGATATTGACCATGGGTGATCGCAGTAGGGCGACGGGCATCATCGTCGGAAGCGGCGAGCGTCCCCGGCCGAGCTGGTGGAGCCAGAGGTTCCTCTTCCCGCTAAGTTCGCGAAGCGGTGCGGAGAGACGTTCGAGGATGTGGATCGCCCGCCGGACCGGCTCGGGCGCAAGCCATCGATGGATGTCCCCATGTTCCGTCAGCGACGTCTTCGTGATCGTGCCGACCAGATAGACGTGTTCCTCACCGTCTCCATCGGCCGCGCGCCGTTCGAGGCAACCCTCCTCAAGCCTGAGTATTTCGGAGGCTCTCGCGCCAACGAGATAGGCGATGACGACGAAGCAGGCGTCGCCAAGCCGATCCAGCATGAACGTCAGGCGGCGCAGCGGCCATTCCGGATTCGGATACAGATCCGCGTAGGGGCATGGCTCAGCCAACATGGCGCGTCTGATATGCCAGTGGAGCCTTCGCCCCTGATGCTGTGGTCGGAACTGCTCATACAGATCTTCGAGACGGTCGCGCAGCGCGAGTATCTGGTCCGCTGGGTCACCGAGCAGTTCCATAGCGCCGCTGATGAGAGGCACGGCGATCTCGTCGGGCGTATAGGGATGGCCGCCATAAGGTTTCCAGTGCCGCTTCCCAACCGAACCGGCGCGAGGCGGCGCCATCAGCGGCGCGTCGTCCAGCTTGTCGCGCTGCATGTGGAACGTGCGGATCGTGCCGAGATAGCCTTCGGCGGTGCTGAGGGAGAGCCGTGAAGCGTTCCTGCCGGGACGAGCGCGCAACATGGCCACGAACCGGTCGACGGCGTCTTGATCGAGATCCTTGAAGCATCGGACGTTCTCGGCTGCCATCCATCGAACGAGGAAGCGGATGTGGCTGAAGTGACCATCGATCGCTTCCTTGCGAAGTGGCCTCCGCCCTTCGGGCGGATCGGCCCGCAGCGAGAGCAGGAACAGTTCGGCGGCGTGCCGGAGCGGCGTCCACCGATCGTCCCGGAACCGGCTCCCGTCCGGCATTTCGAAGCCCCAGTTGAACGTCGTGGCGGCGGGGATGCCTTCGTTTCCGAGCAATGGCGCCGGAAGTTGGGTAGGCGTGGATGTCGGGACGGAGGCCATGAGGCTATTCCAGGTCCGGCAGCGGCGGCAAGGCGGGTATGTGCCGTTCCGCGTCCGGCATCATTTCGGGCGGGAACGCCGGCAGCAGGTCTTGTGTCAGCACCCGAAGGCTGGGGGCATAGAAGAGGCTGAACCGGATCGGGTCGATGCGTTCCCGCGCCGCTTCAAGATGCATGGTGGCCTGGACAATGCGCGCCAGATGATCCGGGTCGATCGGGACGATCAGGCCTGGACAGGCAAGGCAGCCTCCCAGTTTCGGGCACACGCGGCCAGGCTGTGCCTGCCCGCCGTCGACCGGTCGAAGGCAGTCGTGGCCGAACAGCGCCGTCACCCGCGCGCTGGTATCTGGCCCTTGATGTTGCGAGTCATGGGCGGGCGTCTCGCCGGTGACCCATGTGATCATCAGCGACTGGAGCCGAGCGATCGTATCGCGTTCGAGGCGGCGGACGGCCTCGCCATCGACATAGATGTCGGTGGTGGCGACATTCGCATGATTGAGGACCGCTTTGGCCGCCATGATATCGCCCTGCGACGCTGTGTAATGGGCGCTTGCCATGCTGCTGCGGAACAGCTTGGGCGAGAAGTCGGGAAGCAGGGAACGGGACTTGCCGGGATGCGCTTCGTTCCAGGAAGCGATCGCGCCATTGTGCCGCTCGTAGAAGCGCAACATTGCCGATCGCAACGTGGCCTGCACGATATGACCGGCGCGATGCTCACGCTCGAGGCGTCCTGTCGTCATGAGGAAGCGGTGGAGGAACAGTCGGTCGCGTTTGGACGGCTCCACATGCGGCAATAGGGGTGCCGTCATCGCAAGCAGTTTTTCGATCAGGCGCGGCGCCGCATAGGGTCGGCGATTGTCGAACGAGCGCCGTTGCATGCGTTTCACCTTACCGCCGGCGCGGGGTTTCACCCACTCGACCATGACGCGATGCCGCTCGAGCGGATGCGGCACGAGGCAGTCCCGCTTGATCTGGCGCAGCGGACCGGCGTTGGCCGCCGTCTGGATCAGCAGCACGATATAGAACGCAACCAGCGTGTCGGTCGTGAGGTGGAGATAACCCTCGAGCTCGCGGAACCCGCCTACCTCGGCGATCCTCTGCCGATCGGGCTTATTAAGGTCCAAGCCTCGGTCGGTCGGCATGATGCCGTGGCCGCGGCGATGGAGCTTCCAGATCCAGCGATCCCGTTCGACGGTCCGCCCACCATGGAGCGGCACATTCGGAAGACCAACGATGGCTTGCCCGTGCTGGAACTTGTCCCACGCAGTGTCGATCTCGGCATAGCAGACTGCCAGCAGGGCGCGCATTGCGGCAGGTGTCAGCCGGTCTTGCGGTAGCCGCTGGACGCCGGCCAGCGGGATCGCATTGTTGGGAACGGCGAAGCCCGGTGCGAACAAGCCTGGATTGTCCGCGATCGCGCGCTTGAGGACCGGCCGGATCATACCGAGCTGACCGGATTGTGAGCGGACGCCGCGCCTGCGCCCGTTGGTGGGCATCGCCAGCCAGGTGATGAACCGGCGGATCGTTGCCGTGTCGAGGTCTGCCGCGCGCCTGACACGCGCGTCTTCGCGCAGGAACCTCCCGAACACGCGCAGCGCGAACCAGTGCGCGGTGCGGGTCGCGGCGCTGGATGCTACATCATGATCGCGGAAAGCCCGGGCGATGGCGGCGCTGATATCGTCCGGCATTCCGAACAGCGCCGGGCTGAAGCTTTGGACGATCTTGCCCCATTCGTCGCGGAACTGGATTTCGGCGACCTGCGCCGGATGGTTCGCCGGTGCCGGATCGAGTCTCAGCGTCCGATCGAGGCGGCCCCTAGCCATCGGCGGGGATCAGCTCGCCATAAAGATAGGCGAGGCTTTCGCTCAGATCGCGCTCGTGCAGTTCGACGCAGCGCAGATAAATCGCGGTGGTCGTGATCGAAGCATGGCCCAGCAGCACCTGCACGACCTTGAGCGGGTTGAGATCGGGATTGGTGCGGGCCTGGATCTGAAGGCGGGCCAGCATCGCCATCGCGAAGGTGTGCCGCAGGCAGTGCAATGTACCCAGAAGTCTCGCAGCCGCGAAAGCTTCCGCGAGCTGCGCCGTCAGGAGTTTTCGCGTCATAGCCCGGCCATGCTCGTTCAGCAGGAGATTGGGCGGCGCGCGATAGCCCCGGTCGGAACGGCGGACACGGCGGACGATCCGGGCGCGATCCTCTCCCACATACCAGTCCGTATGATCGAGCAGCCGAAGCGGCGGATAGACTGTCCTTGGCCGGTCTCCCTTGGTGATATGGATCGGCACGCCGACAAGTGGATCGCTGTCGAGGTCGAGTGGCCAGCTATCCGGGATTTGGTCGATGGCGAGCGCGCAAAGCTCCTTGCGGCGCAGTCCCGCCCCAAGCGCCCATTGCGCGGCAAGTCGGGCGGTAGGCCTCAGATGCGCGAACAGCCGTGCCAGTTCGTCGGCGCGCAGAGGTCGCGGCAGTTTTTCCGGGCGTGAGACGATCAGCTCGTTGACCTGGCGCCGCTGCAAGCCTGGGCGATAAGCGCCGTCGAGCATCAGCGTCATCTTTTCGGTCAACCGGAACGGGCAGTGGTCGATCAGGCCCTTATCGAGCGCCCAGCCATAGAACCGGCAGACGGTCGAGACGCGCGCGTTGATCGTGGTCCGGGCATAGGGCTTCCCGGTGTGTGCGCTGGGGTTCTCCAGCATCCGGTTGCGATAGGCAGCGATGACGCGTTCGTCGGCTTCGCGCCATTCGATCCCCGATTGTTCGAGCGAGTCGAACCAATCGTGGAGATGCTCGCCGTAGGTCCGCACAGTTTCCGTAGCGTGGGCGCGGCCGCTTAGCTCTGCATGCTCCATGAGCCAGACGAAGGCCGGCTCGATGATCGCCATGTCGGCGTCGAACAGAATCGGGAAGCCGGCGGGGACATTGGGCACGCCAGAGGCAGCCCGAATCACTGATACCACGGGCCATCTCCCTCGCCCGCACAGGTGCAATTTCGAAAGTAGAGCAACATGCTCGATTTGGCCGAAGCATTTCGATGGAATGGGCGCTTTCCTCGCCATGCCGAAGGGTGTCGCTGCGACCAGCTACCCCAAGCACTCACCGTGCCTGCTGACACCTGGCGCCCGCCTTGATATGAGTGAACGAGGATCAAGGGGGGGAAGCGGTGGCGCGTCGGGTATTCTTTAGCTTTCACTATGACCGTGACGTTCGACGGGTCGTGCAAGTCCGCAATTCCTGGGTGGTTCGTCCAGGTGGCGAAGCGCAGCCTTTCTATGACAAGGCAGAGTTCGAAGAGGCAAAAAGACGCGCGGGCGGCATAGAAAAATGGATCGAGGAGCAGCTCAAAGGCACGTCCGTGACGGTGGTGCTTTTTGGCGCGGAGACGTATGACCGCGAATGGGTCCGGCACGAGATCAAGAGAAGCTACGAGCTTGGGAAAGGCCTATTGGCCATCGACATCCATAGCGTAAAAGATCCGCAACTCGGGACTGATCGACAGGGGACCAACCCTCTCAGCTATTTTACAATAAAGCAGAATGGTCGAGATATTCCGCTGTCAAACCTATACGGGACGTATGATTGGGTTCGGGATAACGGCTATGCCAACATGCCGGCTTGGATCGAAACTGCAGCAAAAGCGGCCGGTCGCTGACATCAATGAGTATTTATGAACTCGCCATACTTGGCGCCGCAACGCCAGAGGAGCGCGCGACACTGACAGCGACGCTCACCGATATCGTTTCCGACTTTGGATTGACGTTGGGGGACGATATAGTTGTGCATAATGCGGAAACGCTGGGTGGGCGGCACAAGCCAGCAGCATTCGCAGGTGCATATTTTGGAGGAAATGCCCAACAAGATCTCGAAGCGGCCCAGGACCTGATCCGAGCGAGCGCGCCCATCATTCCCACGATTGCCGCTGGCGCAGACTTCAATGCTCAGATCCCCCAGTGTCTCCAGCCCATCAATGGGCTAACGCGGCGCGCTGACGATCCAAATATGACTGAACTCGCGTCGACAATGCTGGAATGTGTGGGTTTACTTCGTCGACAGCGACGGGTTTTTGTGAGCTATCGGCGGGTGGAATCCCGAGCAGCTGCGTTGCAACTTCACGATCTCCTTGCGTCCCGCGGATTCGACGTATTCTTGGACACGCACGACATTAGGCCCGGCGATCCGTTCCAAGATGTGCTTTGGCATAGGCTCGTTGATTCTGATGTTATGGTTATGCTCGACACGCCTACCTATTTCGATAGCCGCTGGACGCGACAGGAAATAGGAAGAGCACGCGCGAAAGAGATCCAGGTCCTTCGTGTAATTTGGCCTGAGCATACGCCAAACAAGCTGACCGATCTTGCAGAGACTATATATCTTGACCCAAAGGAACTCGAAGGGCCGGATGGCCCAATAGTAGCCCAAACGGCAGATACAATCGTCCTGGAGGTCGAGCGGCTAAGAAGCCGCAGCATCGCATCTCGATATATGTCGATTACCGGCAAGCTTCGCGCTGACGTCGAAAAAATTGGTGCGTCAGTGGAAGGCGTCGGTGCACATCGGGCCGTCGCCGTGCGGTTGCTGGACGGCGAAAAGATCTGGGCATATCCGATCGTCGGAATCCCCACGGCTGAAATTTTGAACGACGTGGCCGATAAGGCGCGACGAGCGGAACAGCAGGAGATACCGGTACTGGTCTACGATCATATCGGCATCCGTGATGCATGGAATGCTCATCTCCGATGGCTTGGGGATCATATTCGCGCGGTCCGTACGATTAAAGTTTCCGAAGCCGGATGGGCTCTTGCGGCATGGGAGAATTGACCATGACTGAGGCCATTTTTCTTTCGGCGGGCGTGCCAGATCCAAAGCGAGGCCCACAATATGCAGCGACTGCTGACACCGTCGCGATTACAGCCGCAGTCTCCGCTTTGGTGCACGTTACACTAGGGCGCAGGCTGCTTGTCTGGGGTGGTCAACCCGCAATCACACCGATGATCTGGGTGGTCTCGCAAGACATCGGAATAAATTACGGACACTGGGTCCGGCTCTACCAGTCTCGCCATTTCAAGGATGAGTATCCCGAGGATAATGAGCGGTTCAACAACGTGGTTTATACGGAAGAGATCGAAAGGGATCGGGAGAAGAGCTTGCTGAACATGCGTGAACGCATGTTTTCCGAACACAAGTTCAAAGCAGCAGTTTTTATTGGAGGCATGGGAGGAATTATACAAGAATATGAGATGTTTCGACGCCTGCAACCCGAGGCTGCAGTGATACCGGTAATCTCCACGGGCGGCGCGACGCTTGACGTAGGAGCGCAAGTTGAGTCTTTAGCGCCCGACCTAACGGAAGACCGGGACTATGTTGCGTTATTTCACCGCCACCTTGACGTTTCCGTCCGAGAGGAGCGCTTCGAAAGCCCGGCCCTCCAACCAGCTGTCGTTGAGGAGCGATTTTGGCAGCCCCCTGCCACTGCTTAAACGGGGTGGGAACTCATCAGTCGCCAGCAAGCCATTCGCTAAGCTCCGTAGCTGTGTTCCTTTTCTCGTCAAGGACCATCCAGACGCGCTTTTGATGACCCTGTAGATCCCCCCAGACGATGCGGCGGTATAATCCCAGATACTCCCACGACGCCCATGCCTGCTCATGCGCGCTGTCGGATGCCGGGAACAGCGCGATCTTCGTCAACCCTTTATAACCATCGGCCACGCCCAACTCCCAGGGCACCCAACGGCTGTCCTTGCTATTCTTGCTTGCAAGAAGGACAAAGCGCTTGGTCTGGCGAATACGGCTCTTTAGCAGCCCCGCCGTTTCCTCCGTCGTGTATGGGGGCATTTCCGGGTCGATTTCATCGACATAGACCCTAGCTCCGTGCCCTTCCAACACACGAATAGCGCCAACGACCAGATCATCATCTTTGCTCGAGTGTGAAAGAAATGTGGTGCCTGAGAGGCTACGGGAAGCAGCAGACTTTCTGAGGCTTGCCTGTTCGCTAACATTTAACTTATCAGCGAAATTCCGAAGCTCGGATTTTGTAATGTATTCGATCATAATCGAAACTCTATTATCGGATATAGACCGAACTCACGGAGCTACCTCAGTTATTTGAGAGCCTGTCTTGAATCTCATGCGTAACGAGCGATGCGCCTGATGAGGACGACAGCAGCAGCGGCATATAGAAGTGCAGTTGCGGATTTGATGGTTCGCTCGAAGTCCTTTGCCAAGCGTCGATTTCGATTGAGCCATGCGAAGGTTCGTTCAACCACCCATCGTCTGGGATGGACGACGAACCCGGTCTGGTCGGCGAATTTCCGAACGATCTCTATCGTGATGGATGTGGCTTCCCGGACGCGATCGCTGTTGTAGGCGCTGTCGGCATAGGCATGCTCGACCAAGGGGTGCCGCTGGCGTGACTGCCTGAGCAAAGGCACTGCGCCGTCTCGGTCCTGCACGTCAGCGCCATGGACCAGCAGTTCGAGTGCACGACCATCGGTATCGACCATGGCGTGGCGCTTACGGCCCATGATCTTTTTCCCTGCGTCATAGCCGCGCGGTCCACCCGCTTCAGTGGTCTTCACGCTCTGGCTGTCGATGGCCGCCGCTGACGGCATCGGTGCTCGCCCCGTTCGGACACGGTCGATCTGGACAAGATGGTGGTTGAGACTTTCGAATGTCCCATCGTCACGCAGAGCGCAGAACCAGCGATAGACCGTGCGCCATGGCGGAAAGCTGTCGGGCAAAAGCCGCCAAGGACAACCTGCCCGCAGCAAATAGAAAATGGCCTCGATAATCTCCCGCATCGGCCAACGCCGTCGCCGTCCGCATTGGCACGGCGCGGGCAAATACGGCTCAATTAAACGCCATTCTGCATCGGTAAGATCGCTTCCATAGCGAAGCTGTGCGCGGCTATGATGCGCGCGGGCGGTCGGGTTCCACATGATGGTTTCCAAAGTTGGTGTCGCAACCCCTCGGAATCATATCGAAACTCGGCCGTCCACCGTTACGTCAGCGTTCTGACACAGCCTCTGAGCGGATCGCTATCGCGTCCTCAATCCAACTCTCGATTCCGTTCTTGATCGAATCATAGACTGCCTTGCTATCTGAGCCGGAAGGGGTGACCAGCTTCGCTATAGATGATAGCTTTTTCCCGGTATTTCCATAGCCCACTTCGTCAAACGGATTGCTACCAGCCGTGCACGAATTCCCGTCGTGGCCGAGAAGTTTGTTTATCCGAATACCGACCACTCCTTTGCCGGCATCCCAGCCTTTAACGATCTCGCGGATTACCCAAGGCCGGTTCGCTGTTTCAGAGCCGACAAGCACCACCACACAGCTCTTGCCGTACATGTTGTCATCGATCCATTTTTCGATCGAGGCCTTGCCCTTCCGCTTGACCTCTTCCCACGCATTCGCGGTGCAAAGAGACTGCCCTTCAAGAGCACCGATGTTGCGCACTTGCTGGGTGCGCCAAAAATCGTTCGCGAAGTGGAAACTGAAGAAAACGCGCCGCGCCATAAGGCCCCCTTTTGTTCTCCGGCCTTCTACAAGCCCAGCCTTCGTTTCGCCAGAGAAATCGATTCTGAAGCGATCTGCTCGAGGATGGAGTACGGTAGTTGAGGCCCAGCGGGTTCATCCGGCAATCAGGCGTCGCTGCGCGACGCGAGTGACGGGCCGACCACCGCCAGCTCTTTGGGTTAGCGCGGCGGTCGGCCCGTCACTCATCGCGAGCAAAAGAGACAGTCGCCGAAGCCGGACCTAACGAGCACGAATGACGCCCCAGCGAAATGCTGGGCAGCGTCGCGTTGGTGAGTACGTTCGCGAGCAGGTCGTAATAGGGCGGCCAATGTTTGAACCGCCGCGGCGTGTAGCGCACCGTCTCGTAGAGGATCCCGCGCGCGGCCATCCAGGCGGCGATCATCTTCTGATATTCGTATGTCTCCGGCTTCTCGATGCCCGGATCGCCGGTCAGGACGAGATCGGGCGGGGTTCCGCGGCTTTCGAGCTCGACGAGCAGCGCGGTGCTGTCGACGCCGATCCCGTAGGCGAGCACCACGGGGGTAGGTTCGGCGACGCGGATATAGTCGACGTCGCGAATATGCGCGGCGGGCGCGGGTGGATCGATCGCCAGCATGGAGGTGCTCCGTTCTCGCGCAGTTCATCTGCGCACCGAACGTCCTCCCCCCTTTTCTCCTCGGCTCTGGGTGGTGATGGAGCATCGTCAGTCGGCGTCCTGAACGGTGGACTCCCGATCGTAGAGATCGAGATGGACGCCGATCGCGGCCGCCTCATCGGTTGTGAGGTCCCGGTGGTCATCGCTGTCGAGGGAGGTGGCCATCTCGATCACGGGATGAACCGACACGACCTGGCCCGAGGGAAGCCGGAAGAGGTTGGCCGATCCATCGATTTGCTCGGTCCCTTCGGGGACGTCGAAGCGGCCATGGATTTCGAACTCGACATGCATCAGACTGCTCCTCTGCTAAAGACGATATTGCGGCCCCATCGGCAGACGCGAAGCTGCCGAAAGAGCAACGGCGCGCGGATGCCGACCTCGAAAGGCCGTCCCCTTGGAGATCTATTGGATGAGCGACATCGCCGATCGAATTGCGGAGCTTATGGCGGACCAGCTTGGTGCCGACCGCGACAAGGTTACCCCTCACGCCCATTTTATCGATGACCTCGGCGCCGACAGCCTCGACGTCGTCGAACTCGTCATGAGAATCGAGGAAGAGTTCGATATCTCGATATCCGATGCCGATGCCGAGAAAATCCAGACCGTCAGCGACGCGATCGCCTATGTCGAAGGCGCCAAGGCGTGAGGTTGGCTTCGAGCTGCGGGTAGAATCTTGGGATAGGCAAGCCGGGGCAGCGTCCGGCCGTTTCGGCGGGCGCTGCGGGTCAGCTCGAAACAATAGGTGAAAAGCCCAGCGGTGCGATGACGGGTCAGGAGGCCTTCGGCCTGAAGGCGCCGGATCCAGGTCGCCGGCCGCTCCCGAAGGCCCGGGCCTGGCAGGCCGAGGTCGACGATCTGTGCGATCGCGCCATCCATGCCCCGTTCGCCGAGCCGGATCTTGGAGAGCGTTCGATCGGAAATGGTGCGGTCACCCGCGCGAAGGACGATACGCGGCCGGGAAATGCCCCGGTGCGCGCCGGACAAGGCGGCATAGACCCGGCCGATGTGACCCGCCTCGGGATCACTGTAGGAGACCACGGCTTCGATGCTGGGGCGCTCCTGCCGCAGAAGCCGAAAAGCGCGGGCGCAAAAGAAGCTTTCGCCATTCTGCGGAACGCTGTCGAGCAGGATCAGTCGTGCGAGGACGCATCCCTTGGCGGGGTCGGCAAAGCCGGTATGCCGTGTGATGACGGCGTCGGTCGCCGGCACGGCAAAGACGGCAACACCTTCCAGCACAGCGTGGCGGCCGAAGAGACCGACCGCGACCTGAGCGGCCGGGTAACTCGGCAGATAATGATGCTCGGCGACGAATGCGCGCGCGGCGGCGTGGTCGATGATGTCCACCGAGTAGGCGTTCGGATTGATGACGAGAGAGTCGGTCGCCCATAGAGCGCGCCGCTCCCGCCAGCGTTGGCTGCGTGAGGTGTTCATGTCGTGGCCTCGGAATGGAGAAGAATCGAAGTCGCTTGGACCTTCGACCTGTCTCCCCTGCTCATTCCCCTCTTCTTTGGACAGGGATCGAGATGAATGGGTTTACGGAATGTTTGGGATTGGGCACGATCAGATATCGCACATCCCCTGATTGGCACTGGTGAACTTATGTTCCGTTGAGGCCCTGCGAGCTTCACATGGCGTCATGTTCCCGGTAGCGAATAGTCCTCCGGGTTCTTTCAACCAAAGAAGGCAAGATCATGATGAGCGAAGTATCGGAAAACGATAGCACGCTGATTACCCTGACCGCCGATATCGTCGCGGCACATGTGACGAATAACAGCGTGGCGGTGGCCGATCTGCCATACTTGATCCAGAATGTTCATGGAGCGCTGAGCAATCTGGGCAAAAGTGAACCGGTGACCGAGACAAAGCTGGAGCCGGCGGTTTCGGTCCGGGCTTCGGTCAAACCCGACTATATCGTCTGTCTGGAAGACGGCAAAAAGCTCAAGATGCTCAAGCGCCACCTCATGACGCATTATCAGATGACGCCGGCTGACTATCGGTCGAAGTGGAATCTTCCGGCCGACTATCCGATGGTCGCGCCGAACTATGCCGAGCAGCGCCGCACGCTCGCCAAGAGCATCGGCCTCGGGCGCAAGCCCAAGGCGGCAAAGGCAGCCGCACCGGCAAAGGCAGCCAAAGCGCCCCCGGCTCGCCGCGGACGCGCAAAGTCTACGGAAGGGCAGCCTGCCTAGCAGGATTATCGGGCATTTCCTTTCGGAGACGTCGGGTTTGGAACAGGGACAGACGGATCAAAGTGCGCCGGTGCGGCGCGTGACAGCACCTTCAGAGCAGCCCGATGCTCGCACCCCGTCCTATCCCGGCACCGAGGCGTCGGTCGGCGCGGTCATGACCCTGGCCGACGCCTATTGGGATGCCGCACACAGGCTGCTGCCACAGATCGAAAAGGGTCGGAGTGTCTCGTCCGCGCCTACCCGGCTGTGCGCTATCCAATCGATCGAGACCTACCTCAACGCCTTCCTGCTCTTTCATTCGCTCGATCGAAAGCTTGTGCGGGGCCTGCAGCACGATCTCGCGGAGCGCACACGCCTGGCTGTCGAGAAGGGGCTGTCCCTCCGCCGACGCACCGCAGAGCATCTGATCAGGCTCAGCGAGCAGCGTGACTATCTGGTGGTGCGATATGGCCCGGAACAGCTGGGCGACCTGTCCGAAATCAACCGGATGTTCGCGACGTTGAAGGAGATCGCCGAGAAGGTCCGGGCGGCGATCTTCGAGCAGCCCCATGACCCTTCGGATCCGAGGTACAAGGTCTATTGGTGACCCGCAGACCCTGTCGCGCTGTGATGTCAGGGCGCGAACGGCGAACGCGAACCTCGCACTCAGAACAGTGTTAACTGCTCGCCGATCGCGCGGGGCTGTGGTTCCGGCGCTGGGATGCGAGGAGATGAGCGATCCTCTGCTGTGTACGGTGTGGGTCGCGCCGGCGGCTCGGTCGGGCGCGGCTGGGCCGCAAGCTTCGCACCCCAACCTCCCAGGATATGGGCCGGGGTGAACCAGTGCTCGCGAACCTCGTTGCTGAGGGAGTTGCCGACCATGAGATGGGCCGGGATATGGAGCAGGGAGAACTGGATATAGGCCATGTGGACAGCGCGCTGGTCGATATCGACTGCGGTCACATGGAGATGGCGCTGGTAATTGATGTCCGCGGCGAGCATCGCCTGCGCGAGCGCGATGACCATGGCCCCTGCACCGCAGGCGGGCTCCATCGCGCTGACGAACCCCTTGTCGGCAATCAGCGCCCGCGCGTCATCGGCGTTGCCGAGCGTGACCTCCGCCATCATCTGGCAGACGGGATAGGGTGTGAAGAACTGGCCCCTGTTCTTGTTGTGGATCTCGAGCGCGGTGAAGATGCTGCCCAACACATCGCCCGGCGCGGCCTCCAGCGCCATGGTGATTTCGGCGAAGACCTGCGGAAACATCTCGACGGTCGGCCTGTCATATCGTCCTACGATCTCGAGGTAGCGCGCCTCCCGATCGGTCCGCGAGCGGTTGTCGGCGCTGTTCGAGATGCTGATCGCGCAGAGCTCCATGCAATCTGAGAAGAGGCTGTAGCGATCGTGGCGATAGCCATGGGCGTCGAAGAGTTTGAGGACGTTCCTGATATGTCGATCCTGGGGCGGCATGAGGGTTCCCCGAGCGCTGGCCACCTGGGCGACCGCGCCTGCTGTGTCTGGTTGAAGGGTGGGAAGGTCCGCCGGCACCGGCGGAGAGCTCACGCGGCGGCGAGCAGACCCTCGAGGGTCACGGCGCGTCTGGGCCTCCGCCCGAACTGGTAGCCGTGATTGGTCGCGTATTTGCTGACCGACATGGCCTTGCGGTCGAGAGCAACCGCGAGATCGGCGATCGAAACCCCGGTGCGGAAGGCGATGTCGAGAGCGCGGGTCTCATCGTCGCTGAACGGGCGGATATAGCCGTGGACCAGGCCCAGGACGTTGGCACGCGTGGTGATCGATGCCTTGGTCCGCCCCATGCTCGCCGCCAAGGCCTTGGTCGGGACGCGGCCATAGTCTGCGCGCAGCCGCGCCTCCTCGGCGTCGGTCCAGTCCGGACCGATGCGCCATCCGTTGCGGTTGGCATGAAGCCCGCGCAGCCCCAGATATTCGGCGCGATGGCGCAGCGAGCCAGAGGTGCGGCCGAGCTGCCGCCGCAGCGGGGTCAGGCTTGTCCCCTCGGTATAGGCCTTGCCGAGGAGCGCGTCTTCTTCCGGTGTCCAGGCCCGGCCCCACCCGCGGCCGTAGCCGAGCTTGCGGATGGTAAGGCCGAAGCCTCTGATCGTTCTCTGCGGAAATCCCTCCTCGACTAGCATCGCGACGATCGCCGTATAGCGATGGCCGGCCTCGGCGTATTCCAGTGCGCGGGCTGTTTCCTCTGCCGCCCAGCCCGGCGGATGGTTCGCATGAAGGATACCGAGATGCCCGGCGCGCGCGGAGAGACCCCCGATAGGACGGCCAATCAAGGTCGCCAGCTGCTTCAAGGGAACTCCCCTGCGGTAGCCCTCGCGAAGTTGCGCATCCTCCCAGGCCGTCCACTCGGGAGGATTGCTTTCACTCAGGTCGAGCAGACGGGCACGCGCATAAACGGCCGAGCAGGAACGCCCCAGGTCCGAAGCGATGGCGGCGGTCGCTTCCTCTCCATAGCGGCGCGTGAGCTCGGCATCGTCCAGCTCGGTCCAAGATTTGACGGAGTTCCTGCGCAGGCCGAGCACCGAGACGCGCTCGACGATCGCGGCGCGGCCACGTCCAATGGCCAAAGCGATATCGGCGATGGGTATGTCGGAACCGAAGAGCTGTCGCAGTCGGTCGTTTTCGACAGGGGTCCAAGCATCGGCACGAAAGGGCATTTCGCGGAGCGGGGCCAGAATCTGCTCACTGACTGGCGCGGGAACCAGTTCGACGAGATCAGCATCGAGGTCGAACGGTTTCATGCCAGCGCAACCACGGGGATGTCGCTGATCTTCGCGCGGAGGCGCGCATGCAGTCGAGCAATGCGGTCGTTCCCTCGCGGCATGGTGTCTATGGCCGCCAATGCCGACAACACATCGAGCGCCTGGTCCACCGTCTCCCGGGCATAGCCGAGATGTGCGGTAAGGTCGCTGGCGGTCGTGGCATTGGGCGCGATGCGCTTGAGCGCGCCGACAATAGCCGCGGCCTCGGGCGCAGCTGGATCGAGCAAAAATGCGTCGAGCGCGCGCGTGCCCTTCATGGTCAGTGCCGTGCTTCGCGATGCACCCGACACTTCCCGCAGCGCGGCCAAATCGAGCAACGTCTCGGCTTCGCTCGCATCGACAGCGGCGGCCGCCGTCAGCTTCGGCGTGACGCCGAGATGGACAGTAACGGTCTCGTCTATGTGGGCCAGGACCGGCAGCGGCGCGATCGCCGGACCCATCGCGTAGAATTCGCCAGGGGCCAATTTGCGGAGCTGATCAGCCTCCTTCGCCGAGAAGCCGAGCAGATCGGCGGCGCGCGCAATGTCCCGGTCGAAAACATTGAGGCCTACCAGGAAGTTCTGCAATTCGGAGATAACCGAAGAAGAGAGCTTGGCGAGGCGCTGGGTCGCGATGATGGGGGCGATGCCGCGCTTGCGGCCGCGCGCGCATAAATCGGTGAGGGTGGCGACGCCGAGCCGGCGGGTTTCCGCGTCGCGAGCGGAACCGGCGTGATGCGGCGCGAGCAGGTGGCCTTCGTCGATGCAGACGAGGACGGTGTTCCCCCAGTGTTCGCGCGGTACGCCGATGAGGCCGGCGAAGAGCGCGGCGGCCTTGACGATGCGCTGGTCGGGGTCGAGGTCGGTGAGATCGACATGCAGCGAAAGCCGATGATGCCGCGCGCGCGCGGCGGCGGCCGTGAGCCCGTCTGCGGTCAGTTCGCAGGCGCGGAGTGTCGTAGCGCCGATATGCTCTGCTAGGTTGCCGAATTCGCCCTCCGGGTCGACCAGGACGATCGTCGTGAAATCGAATGCCTCCTCGATGATCTTGCGCAATGTTCTGCTCTTGCCGGCGCCGCTGCTCCCCTGAATGAGAAGGCGTCCCGCGAGCAGGCGTTCGAGATTGAGCATGAGGGCGCCGCGGCTATGGTTGCCGATGGGCACCGACCATTGATCCGCAGCCGGATCGATCGAGACGACAGTTGCCATGATGGGATCTCCTGGACTCGGCCTGACTGGCCATCGCCTTGTCCAACCCCCCTCATCTTTCCTGGGCGGCTGCAGGTCCGAACGGGGATTGAGAGACAGCCCCGGTCGCGCGCGTACATGCGTGGCGATCGTGCTGCCTATATGAGCGGCACGTCGAAGCCCGAACCGCATCCCGGCTCACCCGGATAGATGCCCGCCGGATCACATAGGAGAAGTTGGAGGACTTCATATTCCTCGTGCCGGAGATACCGGCCCACCTGTATCGTGTACCGAGTCCGCGCGGCGGCGGAGGCGCGGCGGACACGGACCGGGAACCGGGCGCCAAAGTCGATATCGCCTTCCAGAGGCGTCTTGGCGTCCCGCATCATGTCGCCAAGCAGGTTCAGGATCGGCCCCACCGCGCGGGGATTGAAGTTGCCGAGGATCAGTAACTCGGGGAGACCCTGAAGGGCGTTGCCGATCGTGTAGACGAAGCCGGGACCAGCCTCATCGGAGAAGACTGCCTGCAGGTGCTGGCCATCATGGCGGATGTTATCCTCGATGACGGCATAGAAATCGGTCGGGGGCATGGGGGCACCTCATTAAAGCTGTCGCGTCTGGGGGCGGTCCGGCGTGGCGATGCGGTTGTCATGGATCGGCTGCATGTCCCGCTGCCAAGGGGTCGGCGGCCAAATCCGGCCGTTGTAGCTGATGCGTCCAACCGGGATGTCCGCGAGAAGAACAGACGCATCGGGAAACCGGCTGGCGCCGAGACCCGAATGATCCCGACGCGCGGCATAGAAATCAGAGGCCTCGGTCCAGTCGCGTGCCGCAAGATCAGGATAGCCGTCCTGGCGGACGATCATTTTGGGCGTCCGGCGCCCGCTTTGCTGATTGGATAGTGCGCCGGCGATATGCCCCGCATAGACGGCGACCACCGACCAATAGGCGGCCATGAATGCCTTGCGGGCTTTCCAGTTCTTCTCCGAGCGCTCGCGAGCGTCGCGTCGCAGATCGAGGAGCAATACCGCAAGCAGAGCGCGCAGCTCGGGCGCAAGCGCTTGGAGTGCTCGGACCGCCGGCAACGCCAGCACGGGATTTCGGACAAGCGTGCTCGCTTGCCGATTGGTAGGATCGGACATTTTCAGGCTCCCTGGATGGGATTAGGGGCAAGGCTGATCGGGCGCCGAAAGGACCTCGATATAGCCGGTTTCCACCAGCTCGGTTTTCTGGCTGCGTTCGCGGGCGGTCATGTCAAGGCGCACGTAGAAGCCCGCAAAGTGCTGGCGCACGATTATGCCTTCGCGGTTCGCATAGCGATCACCGCCAATGCGCTGACGCGGGCGAATGCGAGCGCGTGCGCCGATTTCGGGTTGGAGGCTATCGTTGACGTCATCCGCAACGGCGTTTTCGACGGGGAGCGCAGCGCCGTCGCGACGCCCAAGGTCGAGTGCCGCATCGTCTGACTCAGATTCGCCGAAAAATGTCCCGTCATTGCCAAGCGCGAGCAGTTCCTGGGCAACGGCATCCGACGACAGCGATTCCGACGACGCGATCGCAAAAGCGCCGACCATATCGCCGAAGTCGATCTCTTCGCCGATCCGGGCCAAGCTCATAGTCGAGAGGCGATCCTCATCGCTTTCATGCATCAACAGCGTGACGCAAATGGTTATCTTGCGTATCTTCATGGTCATTCCTTTCGTTGATGACCTCCTTCGCCCATGGCATGCGCGTCGCACCGCCGAACACGCGCAGGCGGGCGGCCATTGCGCTGCGTAAGTGCGCGCGGTTGGTGATCACCATTTCCCAGGCAAGCGGTTCACCCGCCGCCGTGACGAAGCCCTCCGCGGGAGCGCCATCAGCCATTTCGACAATGATGCGGTGGCCTCGCTTGGGCAGTTTGCCGCCATAGCGAGCAGTGAATTCTCCGAGGCGACCCGTCAGCCCCTTCACGGCCTTGCCCCAGCGGATATGTCCGGCGCCGACCGTCTGGCCGGCGATAAGACCTCGATCCAGCCAGGTCCGGAAATGCGCTCGCTGCTGGAGCACCGTGTTGCGCGTTCGCTCCATCGTGCGACAAAGGGGTAGAGCAGCGGCATGAGCGTCGAGCAAAGCGAGATAGTCGCCCTGGGCAGCGACAAGGATGTCGTCAAAATCACGGGCGCCGATCAGCGTTCGCAAGAGATCCCGTTGCGTCCGGTCCGATGCGAGCCGCGCTACGGTGGCTGTGCCGACGAGAGGAAGGGCCGCGTTTTCGGCATCATCGCGGGAATGAAATCCCGCCCCGGAAATGATGATGACAGTCGCTTCCTCACTAGCGGGATATGCGTCGAGGGCCGGAAGAAGGACCGCCATTTCAGCCGGGCAATCGACCAGGCCAGCCTCCGGTGCACCGATGAGAAGGAGTCGTCGTCCCCAGCGGGTCGGTCGCGGCGCGTCGGTTGGCTTGGTCCAGTCTCTGGGACGGGGGCGTGCGGATAGACCGGACGATGGCACAACCGTTTGATCAACGATCAGCGCGCGGCGTGCGGTGTCGAACAGGTCGTCGCGATTGCCACCACCGTCACGAAAGCCATGATCGTAGGCTTTGCTGTTGCTGTCGATGTGGCCAGGCCTGCGGCACTCCGGGTCCCAGCCAGCATGTGCAGCATACCAGCCCGAGGCATAGCGGACCGCTCGATCCCAATCATACCCATGGAGGTCACGGGCACGCAGGATTGCATGTTCACGATCATCGCCTTCACCTGCGGCGACGCGGTTTGTCGTAAAGGCGAAATTACGGGCCCGGCGCTCTTCATTGGCCTTGCTGGTCATGGAGTCGAACACAGGCCGTAGTGCCCTGCCTCGTTCGCCCGGGCGCGCCATGCGCTGATCGGCGGGAAAGTGGTTTGGCAAATCCGGATAGCGGCGCCAGGCATCGGCGATGGCCGCTGCACACTCAGGATCACGCCCACGGGCGATCCATGCGGAAGGGTTCGCCGGATCGAATGGCTCGGACATCATCGGTCTCCTTCGAGGCGAAAGCCGAGGGAAGTGGCGGTGACAGTCGGCAGACGAGCTGCAAGTTCACCGTATCGACCCGAAAGGTTCTCGATCGACCCGAAGACCCTTGCATTCGACGGAGCGGCCGGGATCATGAGCCGGAAAGGCACCATCGGCTCCCGCATCTCCGGAAATGCCACCTGGAGGAGCAAGGCACCGACCCGCTCCGCGACATCGTCGATGAGACGGCCGCGCTTATGCTTCTCAACGCCGGGCGCGCTCTCGAGATGAGCCATGGGCGCTATAACATCCGAAACGCGCGCCAGCAGGCCGGTACTATGCCCGTAGTCGGAGTGCATCGGGATCAGGGCCTGCCGTTCAGGCGAAATTTCCCTGAAGGGAACATAGAGGCGGTAGGAGTAGGTTGGTTCCCGAACACCGATCCTGACGCGGGACAGGAGAACGCGCATGACCGCCCCCATTAAGCCACGAGGCGGGGTGCTTCGGGTTCAGCCGTGGGCAAGCGAAGCTCCCGGTGGATCCGAGCGGCGAAGCGATCCGGGTCCATCAGTTCGCGGATCGACGCCCAGAGATTGCGATCACCGAGGTGGTCGTTGCGGCCGCGCACTTTGCGGAAGCACACTTCCCGATCGGGGCCGCCAATATCGAGCGACAATTGCACCCATATCGCTTGGCCGTGGAGCGTCACTTCGCCCGATACGGCGGGTCCGCCCTTGGAGGACCGGATATCAAAACTGCCCTCATCGAGCGCGAGCGCATCGGCAAGACGACGCATAGCCGCACGCCCCTGCGAGTGGAACAGCCGCTTGGCTGGCTCATCATGCGCGACGCCGCGATAGGCGAGCGTGTTCAGGACGGGCTGGTTCCGCAAGGCGGCAATACGTGCGATGCAGTCGCGCCGCAGATCCCTATCCGATCCACGCGTTGCGCAGACAATTCCCAGATGGCGTGCGAGAAGAATGACCGCCGGATCCTTCTCGAGCGCGAGGCCCGCGTTACGGCAATCGGTAATGGCGGCCTGGATCGCGTGCAGCGTCGTGCCGATGGTGATCAGCGCGCTGGGATCAAGGGCCTGCTGGTAACGGAAGGCAAGATCATAGCTCATGATGGGTCTCCGGGATTCGAGCGGATCGACTGCTCGCAACCCCGGTCCCCCTCCCCTCCTTCAGCCCGCTTGCGCTTCGCGGTAGATGTCGGCCGCCCATTGCTCGATCCAGCTGATGGTTATTTCGTCATGGTCGAGGTCGCCGGTTTCAATGAGGTCGCGTATCTCGGCACGAGCCTGCGCAATGGCTCTTTCCCAGCGATCAGCCGGTTGGGGCTGCGTCAGGATTTCAGGCTGGACCGGCAAGAATCTGGGGCGCTGCCCAAGGCGGCTGTGCTGCCGCTGCAGCCAGTGCGCCATATGGTCCGCCACCAACCGATCCGTCTTCGGCCGCCCCTGACGCCGCGCGGCATTGCGGGCACTCACGCCATAGGCCTGGCTATCAAGCGACTCGACCCGATGGGAGAATGCGGTGAGGTAGGGAATGGCGTCGCCCTTCACGCCGAAAAGGTGCAGCCGAACGAACCTCGGAAGCACGCGGTCGAGATGATCGACGACTGCGATCAGCCCATCCGGCCCATGGATCGGCCGGCGACACATGCTTCCGACACCGACGAGCCGTGCCCGCTCGATCGTGAGCGAAAGAGCTTCCGCGCAGCGTTGATAATCACGAGGATGCCGCCCCTGGATAACCGGCATGAAGCTATAGGCGATGCCAGCATCGTCTGCCCGCAGCCGGCATTCGATGTTCGCGCGGATGGTGCGCGAGATGCGGTCGAGCACTTCGTCGCGATCGCCGGCAACTTCCTGCTCGACGCAATAGTCGAGAGCTGCCCACCAAAGGAACGGGTGGGAGCCGGCGAGGCGAATATAGTCGTCGATCGTCCAAGGATAGCTTCCGTAGGTGGCCATCGCGCTGAAGCCGGCGCTGTCGAGGCAGAGGCTATGAAGATCGTGGGCGTTCTCAAGCGGCCTCGTGTTCCAGCCGATCCATTCGCGCACGCCGCGTTTCTTCGACCAGCGGGACAGGGCGTTGGCCGAAACGAGGACAGGCTGCTGTAGCTCGCGCGCGCGTCGGAGGAGCGCGCCGTCAGCCAGATGCGGCAATCCGACGATGATTGAAATCGGCGCCGCGTTGCTCGACGGCGTGTTCATGATAGGTTCCTCCCGCAAAGGAGATTTCAATGCCCCGTTTTCCGGCAGCCTATGTGGAGCCATTCGACCTTGATGTGACGCTGCGCGACGCTGCGCTCGATGAACGGAATCGTCCTACGCGGCGTATGATCGCCAATGCGGCGATCGGCATGCACATCGAGGATGCCTATTATTCGGTTCGCGAACTGCGAGAGGCGGTGAGCTGGATCCATGAGGGGGAGATGGGGGGCAAGCGAAAGCTCCTGTCGATCCTGGGCAATCGCCTGTGCGACGATTTCCAGCGCTGCATCTATTTCTGCCTGGCAGGACGCGGTGTCGTCGAAATGCTCGACGATCTCATGTGGCTGGAGGATTTGCTCGCAGCGCGCGGTCGCGTCGCCGGCGATATCCATCGTCGCAAGATCCGATCGCGACCGTTGGCGGCACCCTATGTGGCAGATGAACCGGATGGACCAATCGTCGATGTGAATGACGACTTCAGGCAGGGCCGTTCCTGGTGGGCTGATCCCGGTCTTCTCGCCTGATGGGGGGTCCTCGTTGAAAGTTACCGCTCGCAGGCGAGACGTTCTCCGCGGCGCCAGCGCGCCGGTTCGATCCACTGGCCGGCAAAGGCTCCGGCCTTCGCTTGCCGGGCGGCGGCATAGGCCTGCGCGTAGCGTTTCGCGCGTCCCGGATCGGCTTTCAGGAATTGGGGTTGGGGAATAGCCAGCCCCGCCCTGATCAACGTCTCTCCGAGATCGCGACCGTTAACGCTGACGGTTGCGACCGGTCGCCCGTAGCTGGCCTGCCGGGTGAGCTGGATTTGGGCGTCGGTTTCTCCCAGGACACGAGCGGCGAGGTCCTGTGCGGCCTTGCCGCAGGTCCAGCAGGATCCTGCTCGCACGCACATCTGTCGCCGTTCGAAGGCATCGACGCCGAGAAGGCGAAAATCGGCTGCAATGGTATCGCCGTCGAGCGCCCTCGCCCGCGCCGTAATGGATTGTTCGTTCTGCACGCCCTGGGCATCGGCCATACCGCATATCGCCAAGCTCATGACCAGATATATCGCCAAACGTCTCACGCCACGATCTCCAGAACGACACGCCGTGGGTCCGCCGGGCCGAGCGATACCCGGAACGGTTGGAGCGGATTGCCGGTACGAAGGATGCTGACTTTCCTGGTGTGATCGTCGAAAATGCGGTTTGCCACGCGCACGGCATTTTCCCGGCTGCACAACTCTAGCCGCTTCAAGGACAGGCCGTTCCTCTCGGTAGCGTTCAACATAAGGGGTCCACTTCATCGCTGGATGGGACGGATACAGAGCCTAGGCGAAGACCGTCTTATGCACCCTGGTGGTAGGGACGATCGACCAGGCCCGCTCCATCAGCCGGGTGATGCGGTAGTAACCTCCGGTGTCCGGATCTCGCAAGACGAGCCGGCGACCGCGCTTGGCCACGATGAATTCCTGGCCGATATGGCCGTCGCTGAACTTCACCGGCTCCGGCAGCCGCAGACGGTCGCCGTCGGAGAGCTTGCGGCTCCGGCGTTCGAGATTTGCGCGACAGCGCTTGCGCCAATCGAGCGCATATTCCTTGTCGGTCGGCGTGAGCAGGTCGAGGATGCGAGCAGGACACTCGGCTTCGCACGGCCCCATGGATTCCTCCATGTCCTTGTATCCGAAGATATAGCCTTCCTTGTCGCGCGGATTCCAGCGAACGAGACACACGATGGCAAACACCTCCCCAGGCTTGCCGTCCGCGATGACTTGCGTCGCCGCATAGTAGACTCGGTTGCCTGGGCAGGCCGAAGCGAGGACCTTCAAGCCGCGCGACGAACCATCCTCCTGGGGGCGCTCATAGGTGAATTGGGCATCGAGATAGGCTTTGGCCGAAGCATGGCCGCCCATCGAACTGCGAGGCATAAAGAGCCAACCCATGGTGGTTCTCCTTGGAAACTGGTGGGAAATCGGTCAGGCCGCAATGGCCGGCTCGGAGGGGGCTGTGGTCGCCCCAGGCATTGGACCCGGCAGATTAGCGTCCACGCCGAAGCTCTTCAGATAGGTGAAGGCCTGTTCGGCCTTGGCGGCGGCATGGATGATTGCGGTCTTGTCGCCGCGAAGAATCCCGAGCCAGTGGCCGACATAGCTCGCATGGCTATCATGTAGGACGTTCGGCAGCCCGAGATCGGCGCAGCACAGCCCTGCCCCGATCTCGGCGAC
>NZ_LBIC01000009.1 GCF_001005725.1 Sphingobium chungbukense | reverse complement strand
CATCAATCAACAATGTCAAAGAGCTCACCAAAATCAGAAGCGGACAACCAGCGATCCTCGAACTTTCATTCGAGGATTTGACCATCCTTGATACTGGTGACCGTTCGCAGCGAAAACCGGAGGGCATCACCGCGTCGGTGGAGTGGCATCTAGGCCCCTCGAACGAGTCGGTCAACAGGAAAAATAGGATTTCCGTAAATTTCCTACAAAATAAGGGAGAGAGACGGATTCAGCGCCACCCCCTGCTCGCTCAGGCCAGCGGTTCGCCGACCCATGTTTCGGTGTCGATCTGCGCCTGCGCGTCCCTGGTATAGCGTGCGCCCGAGACCGCTTCAAAAGTGAAGATCGCATCCACCGCCGCGAACAGATCGTCAGGTAGGTTTAAAGAGAGCGTCGCGAGATTCTCATCCAGATGCGCGATGCTGGTCGTACCAGGGATGGGCACCACAAAATCCCGCCGAGCCAACGACCAAGCGAGGCAGAGTTGCGCCGCCGTACAGCCCGCTTCGTTCGCCAGTACCCCGAGCCTGGCCACCAATGTCAGATTCGCTTCCAGATGCGGGGGCTGGAATCGGGGCATCGCATGGCGAAGATCCTCTTTGGATACGCCTTCAGGTCCGACATTGCCGGCCAGGAACCCGCGCGCCAGGGGCGAGAAGGCAACGAAAGCCACATCCATTTCCGCGCAGGCATCCAGCACAGCCACTTCGGCATTGCGGGTCCAGGGCGAATATTCCGTCTGCATGGCGGCAATCGGATGCACGGCATGAGCACGGCGCAAGGTTGCAGCCGACATTTCCGACAGGCCGATGGCACCAATCTTGCCCGCCTCCACAGCCCGGGCCAAAGCGCCGACCGACTCCTCGATCGGCACCTTCACATCCAGCCGGTGGAGATAATAGAGATCGATATGGTCGGTCTTCAAGCGCCGGAGCGAATCCTCCAACACCCGGCTAATGGCGGCGGGCGAACCATCCAGGCCTCGCTTGCCATCAATTTCCGCCAAGACACACTTACTTGCCAAGGTGAACTCCGCCCGGCGATGCATCAGGGTGCGCCCGACCAGTTCCTCATTGGCACCGAAACCATAGAGCGCCGCCGTGTCGAAAAAGGTTACGCCCGCCTCCAATGCGTGAAGCAGTACCCGTTCCGCCTGCTCCGGCTCGGGCCGGGGCAGATAGGCATGGCTCAAATTCATGCAACCCAGGCCAATGGCAGAAACGGTATATGGTCCGATCTTCCGGACGGGCAGGGCTTTGGTCATATCAGCGTGGCATCCCATTCATTGCAGTCAGGCAGCATCGCGTCCCTTGGCAAAGCGCCTGAAAAAGCGTTCGAACTTACAGACAGGAACCCGTGGTTTGACGCAATAGCCGTCAATGGCCCCGTCATGACTTCCCGAAACGGATCAACCCACATCGAGCACGACCGCCTGATCCCGCGCATCACGCAGGCGGATGTAGAGCTTGCCGTCCCTGGGCAAAGGAACCGTCAGGATGGACCCGGTGAAACCCTGTACGACCGTGGTCGGCTTTTCAAAATCCGGCGCGCCGCCCACCGCCTCGATCAGGAACAGCTCCTGTCCCTTGATCGTGCAGTCCTGCGCCTCGCAAATGACACCCTCGATATGCGGCAGGCGCGCCAGCGTCACCAGGGGCTGCCAATCGCTCGATCCGCCATGACGCAGCAACCGGAAGCGCAACGGCCCTGACACGGGCGCCAACGCTTCGGGATCGAGTGTCGCCACCATCACATCCGGTCCGGACAGCCTCAGGCCGTTGGCGCTGTCCAGCGTCACCGCCTTCACGCCGTCCGCCGATGCAACCTCCAATGCATCATCCGCCCGGAAAACCGCGCCTTGATCCGCCTGCACCGAAAAAACCAGCCGCCCATCATCCGGCAACAAATCCTGGCCGGTCAGTCGCAGACCGCGTCCCTCCCCCGTCCGGCGCGAAATGCTCTTGCTGAGCAGCGTCAGCCGCGGCCGGGCATCCTCGACCGTAGCGGCCAGATTGACCGAACGCCCATCTTTCAGCCTGACCCGCGCGGTCACCTGATCGCCTGTCTTGAACGAAGCATCCGTCCCCTTCGCCACCAGCCGCAGCCGGTCCACCGAACCCTCTCGTGTCAACTCCTCGGGACGCAGGACCATGCCCGGCAGTTCGACCGCCGCGACCTGATCCAGTCGCTGGCCCGACAGGATCGCACGATCATCTCCTGCATGCAGGCTTAGTCCATCCAGGCGGCTTGCCTGCGCATAAGCCTTGAGCGGCAACACGGAGGGTGCGGCCATGCCCTGATATTTGACCTCGATCCTGATGTCGCCCGGCTTACGGTCAGCAAGCGGCAGGGTGAGAGCCAGCCTATCCGTCCCCTGCACCGTCCAGGACAGCGACTGCCGAGCGCCATCGCCCTGCCGCAGCACCACGCCTTCGACACAGGCCGGCGCCTCTCCGGTCAACGTCAGCGCATTGTCGCGTCCTACGACCAGCGTCGGCGCTTCGCCCTCCACCTTCCACGACGCATCGCCGGGCAGTTGCAGCGTGAAATCGGGGCCGTCAAACCGCTCGAACCCCCAATAGCCGTAGAGATGCCCCTTCACCGTGCCTTTGAAGACGGCAGGCAACGGGCCATTGCTCCCGACGACATAGCCGCCGCGGTCCGCCCGCGCTTCGACGGGCAGGTCGATCGTCTCGCCGCTCCCGGCGGTCAACCTTACCATCATCTTCCTTGCATAAGCGGTCGAATAGATGAGGGGCGCCCCTTCGACCGGCAGCACAACGCCCGGCCGGGCGGCGCAGATCGGACCACTGGCGGCACTGCGCAGGCGGGGCGGGCTGTCCGCTTCGATCGCGGGCATGCCGACGACCAGCACCGATTTGGGCTTCTGGAAGGAAGGCGCCTTGTTGAGCAGAAGCGCGGCGGTCGCGTCGCGCCGAATGCTGAGCGTCGGCAGATAATCGAACTCGGGATTGCTGAACGCGCCGAATATCTTCGCCACGTCGCGCACGACGCCGATATAGGGGCTGTAGAAGCCATAGCCGGCTTCCCGCGTGGAACTGAGTTGCAGCGCAAGATCGGTCGGTGCACCCGTCAGCGTTTCCGCGATGGAACTGCTGTGCACGTCGGCCAGGACCAGTTGTTCCCGATTTTCAAGCAGGCAGCTCGCCTGGAGCTCGACCACCTTGGACAGGCATTCGTCGTTCAGCTTCATCGACAGGCTGCGCGCCAGTGCCGGGGCGACCGAGCGCAGATATTCGGGATGGCTGTTCTCCTGGCGCCGGATCGCCGCCATGAAGGCGTCCAGTCGCGACCGATCGAGCGAGGCCTGATTCAATTCCTGCGTCGCCCGGATGAATTCACCCGGCTTGCCGCGCACGGCATCGACGATCGTGCTTTCCGCTCCGCCGGTGTCGGGCACCAGGAACAGGGTCATCTGCCGGGCGCCCTTCGGCACGGTCAGGCTGAGGCTATTATCCTTGTCCTTCTTCTTCCAGGTTTCGGCGGCCTTGATCCAGTCCTTGGGCGGCGGATTGGTCGCGCCGCGCAGGAATGTCGACAGCAACAGGAAACGCGCGCCCTGATCCTCAGGCAGGTCGGCCCTGATCGACAGCCTGTCGCCTTCGGCCAGGGTCGGCACCTGGGCGATAGGCAGCACCTGCGCGCCCCGTGCGACCGTGATGCGCAATCCCGGCCCGCCCAATTCGAACGGCGCCGGCTCGGCGGCCGGCGCCGGCGCGCCCGACGCCAATAAGATCGTCAGGGCCATGCCCGCCGCTCCGGATATCCAGGGCAAGGTCCTCCATCGGCTCGGCAGCGGCATAACGTCCCGGTATCTTTCTGTCAGCGATCCAGATCCGCTGTCCCACATCGCCTCCCCAATTCCAAGAGTAGGGGATATGGCAACAGGTTTTGCGACGAAGGGCGAATGCAGCGGGATGAATGCCCGGCTCAACCCTCCGGTTCAGGCAGGACCAGCGCCGCCAGGTCATGCAGGCTGGGCAGCACTGCGGCGACCAGGGCGCGCTCCGCATCGGTCGCGGGCAACAGGTCGGGCACCATCACCGTCGCCATGCCCGCAGCCGCGGCGGAACGGACGCCCGCATAGCTGTCCTCCACCGCGACCGCATCGGTCACGGCCACGCCCAGGCGGCTTGCCGCGAGCAGATAGGGTTCGGGATGCGGCTTGGGCCGTTCGACATCGTTGCGGGTCACGACCACGTCGAAATAATCGAGCAGTCCCGCCTTTTCGAGCCGCAGACGGGCATAGCGCGCCTCTGTCGAGGTCGCCACCGCCATCGGGATGCCCGACGAAGCGAGCCGCGCCAGCAAGGGCTCGACCCCCGGCCGCACGGGAATGGCCGCCTCCAGCGCCGCCTCGAACAACAGATCGCTGTCGGCATAGAATTGCTCCAGCGGAAAATCGGCGCCGAAATGCTCCGCCAGCATCACCCGGTTCGCATCCCGGTGGATGCCGACCATGGCGAGTTGCAACGCCTCCGAAAAGGGCCAGCCCAAGGCGGCGGCCGCTTCCGCCATTGTGCGGCGATGCTCCGCTTCGGTATCGAGCAGCGTGCCGTCCATGTCGAAAATCACCGCCCGCACCGGAACGGGCAGGCGACGGTTCAACATTGCAGGTTCGGTGTTGGCGAGGGTCGATACTGTCATACCGCCAATATGGGGCTTGGCCACGGGGTTGACGAGTGCATAGGCTGCATCGGGAGATGCAACAACCGCTCGCGGGAAGGCTCCAAGCCCTTGGCACCGTGCGATCTAAAGAGAGGCCTCGATCTCCACTGCCGCCGTCCGCAGCATCTCCACGATCGCATCTTCCTGCCATTCCTTGCGCCCCGGTACGGCGCGCGAGACGGAGATGGCCGCGCGAACATGACCATCCATGCTGTGGATCGGCACGGCAAGGCAGGCGAGGCCCTCCACGATTTCCTCGGCATCGCGCGCAACCCCCGCAGCGCGAACCCGCGCCAGTTCCTTGCGCAACAGTTCCGGATCGGTGATCGTGTTCGACGTCAAGGCGGGAAACGGACCGGTCGCGAGATAGGCCTCCCTGTCCTGCTCGGTTTGATATGCCAGCAGCACTTTGCCGATACCCGAACAATAGGCCTCAAGCTGCATGCCGACCTTGGTGAAAAAGTCGCTGGCTCCCCGGCCGGTCTTGATGCGGTAGGTCACCATGTCATTTTCCAGCGTCCCTAGTTGAACGACGGATCTTACGCTTGCGGCAAGGCGATGCAGGACCGGGGCGGCGGCGGCCACGATAAGCTGTTTCTCGTCCACGCTCTGCATCAGGGACAGCAACCGTCGGCCGGGTCCCAATCGACCCCTGGGCATGCGGGCCAGGAACCCTTCGGCCACCAGCGTCGTCACCTGCCGATGAGCGGTCGCAACAGGCATGTCGATAAGCTCGGCGATGGCAGCCACGCTTCGCCCGTCCCGATCCTTCAGGATCGCTTCAAGCATGGCAAGGCTGCGGCTGAGCGCTGCGATGGAGGGTGTTCCATTTCTCACCATATGAGATGGTAGGGCAGAGCCGCACTGGCGGCAAGCCCCTTTCCCATATAGTTTCCACGGCAAATCGAAGGATGAGGATCAGATGACCCGACCAACCCATGAACAGCTCGCACTGCGCCTTCGCGATGCCTATGCCCAAGGTGCGGTGGCCCCCATGCGAGACGGGCTTGACCCGGTAGACGTGGCGGGCGCCTATGCGGTGCAGGCGATCAACACGCGCTTCTGGCAGGCGCAGGGACGCCGCATCGTCGGCCGCAAGGCAGGACTGACAGCCAGGGCCGTGCAACAGCAACTGGGCGTCGATCAGCCGGATTTCGGCGTGCTGTTCGAGGATATGCAGATTGCCGATGGCGGCACGCTGGACCCGGCGCGCAGCCTGCAACCCAAAGTGGAGGCGGAAATCGCCCTCGTGCTCGGCGCCGACCTGCCCGATGCCGATACGACGCCGCAGGCCGTCGCGGCCGCCGTCCGGTCCGTCCATGCCGCCATAGAGATTGTCGACAGCCGGATCGCCGACTGGAAGATCAGTTTCGCGGACACCGTCGCCGACAACGGCTCCTCCGCCTTCTTCGTGATGGCCGAGGAAGGACGCTCCATGGCGGGGACGGACCTCTATGCGGCGGGCATGGTCATGGAGATTGACGGCCGGATCGCATCGCTGGGCGCGGGCGCGGCGGTGCTCGGCCATCCATTGAACGCGGCCGCCTGGCTCGCCTCCACCCTGGCCGCGCGCGGCGAGCCGCTGAAGGCGGGCGACATCCTGCTGACCGGCGCGCTGGGACCGATGGTCGCGCTCGTGCCGGGCAACCATGTGCGCGCGATTGTCGGCGGCATCGGCACCGTTTCCTTCAACTTCGGGAAGGTCTGAAGACCATGCGGAAAACCAAAGTGGCCATCGTCGGTTCGGGCAATATCGGCACCGACCTGATGATCAAGATCATGCGTTTGTCGCAGACACTGGAAATGGGTGCCTTTGTCGGCATCGATCCGGAAAGCGACGGCCTGAAGCGTGCCGCGCGGCTGGGCGTACCGATCACGGCGGATGGCATAGACGGCCTTGTCGCCATGCCCGAATTCGCGGACATCCGGATCGTGTTCGACGCCACTTCGGCCGGCGCCCACAAACGCAATAATGAAGTGCTGCAAGCCCATGGCAAGCGGGTGGTGGACCTGACCCCCGCCGCCATCGGCCCCTATACCATTCCGCCGGTCAATGGCGACGCCCATCTCGACGCGCACAATGTCAACATGGTGACCTGCGGCGGGCAGGCGACCATCCCCATGGTCCATGCCGTCAACCGCGTCGCCAAGGTGCATTATGGCGAGATCGTCGCCTCCATCGCCTCCAAGAGCGCTGGTCCCGGCACCCGCGCCAATATCGACGAGTTCACCGAGACGACGTCCCAGGCGATCATGGACGTCGGCGGCGCAACGCGGGGCAAGGCGATCATCGTCCTCAACCCCGCCGAACCGCCGTTGATCATGCGCGACACCGTCTACTGCCTGTGCGACGAGGCCGACCAGCAGGCGATCCGCGACAGCGTTCGGCGCATGGTCGAGGATGTGCAGAGCTATGTCCCCGGCTATCGGCTGAAGCAGGAGGTGCAGTTCGAGCATGTCGGCTCCAACCGGCCGCTCCACATCCCGGAAATGGCGGACACCGGCCAGACCGATTTCACCGGCCTCAAGGTCACGATCTTCCTGGAGGTGGAGGGCGCCGCCCATTACCTGCCCGCCTATGCCGGCAATCTCGACATCATGACCTCGGCCGCGCTGCGCACCGCCGAGAAGATCGCGGACCGTATCACCGCAGGAGTCCCCGCATGACCTTCGACCCGACCCAGACCAAACTCTATATCCAGGACGTGACCTTGCGGGACGGGATGCACGCCATCCGTCATCAATATGGCCTGGATCATGTGCGGAAGATCGCCCGGGCACTCGACCTGGCGAAGGTCGACGCGATCGAGGTCGCCCATGGCGACGGCCTCAACGGCTCGTCCTTCAACTATGGTTTTGGCGCGCATACCGACTGGGACTGGATCGGCGCCGTGGCCGAGGTGCTGGAACATAGCGTGCTGACCACGCTGCTGCTGCCCGGCATCGGCACGGTGCATGACCTGAAGCGGGCTTACGACCTCGGGGTCCGGTCGGTCCGCATCGCCACTCATTGCACCGAGGCGGACGTGTCGAAACAGCATATCGAGGCCGCCCGCAACCTCGGCATGGACGTGTCCGGATTCCTGATGATGAGCCATATGTCGGAGCCCGGCGCCCTCGCCGCCCAGGCCAAGCTGATGGAAGATTATGGCGCGCATTGCGTCTATGTCACCGACAGCGGCGGCGCGATGAACATGGCGCAATATAAGGCACGGTTCGAGGCCTATGACAGGGTGTTGAAGCCCGAGACCCAGCGCGGCGTCCATGCCCATCATAATCTGAGCCTGGGCGTCGCCAACAGTCTGGTCGCCGTCGAGCAGGGCGCGATCCGGGTCGACGCCTCCCTCGCGGGCATGGGCGCGGGCGCCGGCAACGCGCCGCTGGAGGTCTTCATCGCCGCGGCCGACAGCTACGACTGGAACCATGGCTGCGATCTCTACGCGCTGATGGATGCCGCGGAAGAACTGGTGCGCCCGTTGCAGGACCGCCCCGTCCGCGTCGATCGGGAAACGCTGACGCTGGGCTATGCCGGGGTCTATTCCAGTTTCCTGCGACATGCCGAAAAGGCGTCGGCCGAATATGGCATCGACACCCGCGCGATCCTGACCGAGGTAGGCCGCCGCAAGATGGTCGGCGGGCAGGAGGATATGATCGTCGATATCGCGCTCGATCTGGCCGGGCAGCGCTGACGGGAACAGCCAATTCCCTATCGTCCCGCCATTTGTAGGGACATGTTCCATAGCTGGCTGATTGACCTGCATGGATATCAGGTCGGGCAGATCCAGGGCCGGTCGACATTTCGGTTACTGACGAGTGGCGCAAAAGCGCATGCTTCGTTCCCATATCGATCGGCCCTGGCCTTTCCCCAACGACAGCCAACCCGTCATGGATCGCCCGGCAGCCTCGCCCGCAGCATCAAATGGCTGGCAAGCCCCGCAATCCCGGTGTAAGGTGCCGCCATTGGCCATGAGGCGCCCCCTCATGCCGAGAGATGCCCGCCTTTCCAAAAAGACGGGCATGTCCCGACAGAGGACTGAAAAAAGAGCGAAGGCGTGTCATGGTGTTCGGCCAGGAGAGCGAACCATGGCTATTGCCCATCCGTCCCATGCCACACCCGCCCGCGAGGATATTGCCATTCGCACCCTCGGCTTCGACGATCTACGGATCGCGCTCAGGCAGGGCTGGGACGATTTCCTCGCCAAGCGCGGCGATCTCGTCTTCATCGGCTTCATCTATCCGGTGATCGTCCTGCTCGCGATCCTGTCCGCCAGCCGGATGTCGATCATGCCGCTGGTCTTCCCGCTGGTCGCCGGATCGGTGCTGCTGGGTCCGGCCTTTGCCAGCGGCTTCTACGAACTGGCGCGGCGGCGCGAAGATGGGCTGGATTCCCGCTGGCGCCATTTCCTGGATGTCGTGCGCAAACCGGGAACGTCGGCGGTGTTCGACCTGACCTGCGTCACGGCGATGCTGTTCATCGGCTGGATGGCGATGGCCTGGCTGATCTACCATGTGACGCTGGAAAATGTGCCGGGTTCGACATCGTCGGTGGGCGCTTTCCTGTCGGCGACGTTCAACACCTCCGAAGGGTGGCAGATGATCGTGCTGGGCAATCTGGTCGGCTTCTGCTTCGCCGTCGCCACGCTGGCGGCCAGCGTCGTTTCCTTCCCGATGGTGGTGGACAAGCCGGTCAGTTGGGGCGTGGCGCTGCGCACATCCTTCCGCGTGGCCTGGCACAATCCGGTGACGGTGGCGGCCTGGGGCCTGATCGTCGTGGCGATGCTGTTCGTGGGCGCGCTTCCGGCGCTCGTAGGCCTTGCCGTGGTGCTGCCCGTGCTGGGCTATGCCACCTGGCATCTCTATACCCGCGCTGTGGTGCGGTAAGGGTCAGCCCTCGGCCATGTCGAGGGCTATGCCGATCAGCGAACGCAGGGTCGGCGCCTCGTCGGCGCGGCGCCAGGCCAGCCCGGTTTCCAGAACCGGCGCCGCATCGGCCAGCGGCAGGTAGCGAACGCCCGTCCGCGCCAGGTTCCGGAGCGAGGCGGGCACCAACGCCAATCCCATTTCCGCCGAGACGAGGCTGATGATCGTCTGCATCTGGATCGCGCGCTGGCGGATCAGCGGCTGGCGCCCCTTCGCCCGATAATGGTCGAGGACGAGGTCGTGGAAGGTTGGCGAGACATGGCGGGGAAAGAGCAACAGAGGCTCGTCCAGCCAGCTTTCGCCGGCCAGCTTCCCCTGCTCAAGGGCAAGCCGCCCCTCCTCCACCCAAAGTTGCGGCACCGCAGCCACCAGCGGTTCCCGCAGCAAGGGCCGATATTCGATCAGCGAGGGCAACGCGGAAGCGGGCGGGATCATGATCCCTGCATCGATCCCGCCCTCGACCAGCGCCTCGATCTGCACGTCGCTGGTCGCCTCCGCCAGGGTCATCTCCACCTCGGGAAAGGCGGTCGAATAACGGCGAACCAGCGCAGGCAGGATGCTGTAGTCGGCGGAACTGACGAAGGACAAGGCCAGCCGCCCTGCCGTCCCTTTCCTCAGACGCTGCGCGGTGGCCGGCAAGGCGCCGATCGCGCCCACCGCCGGGCGGACATGCTCCAGCCATTGCGCGCCGAAGGGGGTCAGCGCGACATGGCGCTTTGTCCGGGCAAAGAGCGGCGCGCCCAACTCCCGCTCCAGCGCCATGATCGATTGGCTGAGCGGCGGTTGCGTCATACCAAGCCGTTCCGCCGCGCGCCCGAAATGCAGTTCCTCCGCCACGGCGAGGAAATGGTTGAGTTGCCGCAGATCCATATCAATCATTCACCACACGACTTTGTTACGCCATTCCAATATATTTCACAACCTGTACGAAAAAGCGTAGAGGCGGGCGGAGAGGAATCCGAGGAAAGCGATCCATGCCCCATTATCGTTCACGCACCAGCACCCATGGCCGCAACATGGCCGGCGCACGCGGCCTGTGGCGCGCCACCGGCATGAAGGACGAGGATTTCGGCAAGCCGATCATCGCCATCGCCAACAGCTTCACCCAGTTCGTGCCGGGGCACGTGCATCTGAAGGATTTGGGCCAGCTCGTTGCGCGGGAAATCGAGGCGGCGGGCGGCGTCGCCAAGGAATTCAACACCATCGCGGTCGACGACGGCATCGCCATGGGCCATGATGGCATGCTCTATTCGCTGCCCAGCCGCGATCTGATCGCCGACAGCGTCGAATATATGGTGAACGCCCACACGGCCGACGCGCTGGTCTGCATCTCCAACTGCGACAAGATCACGCCCGGCATGCTGATGGCCGCGATGCGCCTCAACATCCCCGCCATCTTCGTGTCCGGCGGGCCGATGGAAGCGGGCAAGGCCGACATTCATGGCCAGACCATCGCGCTCGATCTGGTCGATGCCATGGTCGCTGCCGCCGACGAAAGCTATACCGACGAGGAAGTGAAGGTCATCGAGCGGTCGGCCTGTCCCACCTGCGGTTCCTGTTCAGGCATGTTCACGGCGAACTCCATGAACTGCCTGACCGAAGCACTGGGCCTGTCCCTGCCCGGCAACGGATCGACGCTGGCCACCCATAGCGACCGCGAGAAGCTGTTCCTCGAGGCCGGGCGCACCATCGTCGACCTCGCCAAGCGCTGGTACGAGCAGGAGGACGCCGCCGTCCTGCCCCGCTCCATCGCCAGCTTCGCGGCGTTCGAAAATGCCATGAGCCTCGACATCGCCATGGGCGGATCGACCAACACGGTGCTGCACCTACTGGCCGCCGCCTATGAGGGCGGGGTCGATTTCACCATGGCCGATATCGACCGGCTGTCTCGCAGGGTCCCCTGCCTCTGCAAGGTCGCGCCCGCCAAGCAGGACGTGCATATGGAGGATGTCCACCGCGCCGGCGGCATCATGGCGATACTGGGCCAGCTCGACCGGGCGGGCCTGATCGACGCAAGCCTGCCGACCGTCCACAGCGCGACCATGGGCGAAGCGCTCAATCGCTGGGACATCAGCCGCACCAACAGCGCGGCGGTGCAGGATTTCTTCAAGGCGGCGCCCGGCGGCGTGCGCACGACGGTCGCCTTCAGCCAGTCGAACCGCTGGAAGGAATTGGACACGGACCGCGAAACGGGTGTCATCCGCAGCGCGGAGCACCCCTTCTCCAAGGATGGCGGCCTCGCGGTGCTGTTCGGCAATATCGCACCCGAAGGCTGCATCGTGAAGACGGCGGGCGTCGACGAATCCATCCTGACCTTCCACGGCACGGCCCGCGTCTATGAAAGCCAGGACGCGGCGGTCGCGGGCATATTGGGCAATGAAGTGAAGGCGGGCGACGTGGTCGTCATCCGTTATGAAGGGCCCAAGGGTGGGCCGGGCATGCAGGAAATGCTCTATCCGACCAGCTATCTGAAGTCGAAGGGGCTGGGCAAGGCCTGCGCGCTCATCACCGACGGGCGTTTCTCCGGCGGCACGTCGGGCCTGTCGATCGGCCATGTCTCGCCCGAAGCGGCGGAGGGCGGGCTGATCGCGCTGGTCGCAACCGGCGATCCGATCCTGATCGACATCCCGAACCGCGTTATCAGTTTGGCCGTGGACGACGCCGTCATCGCGGAGCGCAAGGCGGAAATGGAGGCGCGGGGCGCCAAGGCCTGGAAGCCCTTCGGCCGCAAGCGCAATGTTTCGCCCGCGCTGCGCGCCTATGCGGCGCTCACCACCAATGCGGCGCGCGGCGCGGTGCGCGACGTCAGCCAGATCGAGAAGGATTGAACTTCAAGGGGGCGCGGCGCACAGGGCGCGCCCCTTCGATCACGCGCCGGGGCGGGATCAGTTGAGCAGGATGTAAAGCATACCGGTCAGCGTCAGGGCCGACGCGCTGCACAGGGCCAGCAGTCCTACACTGCATTGGCACATGCTGTAATGCATACGCTCCATCACACTCTCCCCTGCCGCCAGACTTAAGCTGGTCGACCGGGCGATGATAACAGAGAAGATCGCGCGAATCAAAAAAGTCAGGCGTCCGCCAGCCCTTCCAGTAATTTTTGCAGCGCAGCATGGAAATTCAGCCGCTCCGACGGGTTCAGATTAGCCAATAGCTTCGTCATGAGTTGGCGACGCAAAGGTTCCGCCACGGCGACCGCGGCTTCTCCGGCGGGTGTGAGGGTCAGCCGTTTGACCCGCCTGTCCTCCTTGTCCGGGATCCGCCTGATCAACCCATCGCGTTCCAGACCGTCAAGCGCCTCCGTCGCGGTTCGCGGCGCCACGCCCATGATTTCGGCTATGTCGACGGCCCGCGCATTTCCCGACCGAGCCTTGATGCACATCAGCACCTTCGTCTGGGCCAGCGACGCGCCCTGCTCCGTCATCGCCCGGTCGAAAGATTTGCGCATCAACGCGATGGTGCGGAACAAGTCCGTCAGCAGTTCTTCGTCGGAGACATTCATGAGGGCCCTCAATAAATGGTATTGCACAATACTGCAAGAGCGAGCATAGGGCCAGGATCAATTAACGGGTTCCTTCATGAATTCAGAGACAATGGTTTCCCCCTGCGCATCCGCCGACGATTCGGGCCAGCGCCCCTTCTCTCCGCTCAAGAGCCCCCGCGCCCGCCTGATCCTGCTGCTGGTGGGGTTGGCTCTGATCGTCGTTGGCGTGTTGTGGTTCATCCGCTTCGAAAGTTTCGGCCGATATCAGGAATCGACCAACGACGCCTATATCCAGGCCGATTCGATCACCGTCGCGCCCAAGGTTTCCGGCTATGTCGACCGCGTTTTCGTGGACGAGAACCAGGATGTGAAGATGGGCCAGCCGCTGGTCCAGATCGACCCGCGCGACTACCGGGCGCAGGCAGCCCAGTCGCTGGCGCAGATCGACGTCGCCAAGGCCAGCGCCGCCGGCGTCACCGCCCAGATTGCAGAGCAGCGCGCCGCCATCGTCCAGGCAGCGGCGGAGTTGAACGCCTCCAATGCCAATGCCGCCTTTGCGGCCAGCCAGGTGGAACGTTATCGTCCGCTGGCGGCCAGCGGCGCGGAAACCCGCGAACACCTGTCCGAGCTGCAAAATCAGGCTACGCAGGCTCGGTCCAGGGCCGCCGCCGCGCAGGCGACGCTGACCAGCGCGCAAAAGCGGGTCGCCACGCTGGAAGCACAGGTCCGGCAGGCGCAGGCACAGGGTGAGGCCGCCCGCGCCCAACTGTCCGCCGCCAATACCGATGTGGAGGCAACCATATTGCGTGCCGCCGCCGATGGCCGGATCGGTGACAGGAGCGTGCGGCAAGGTCAGTTCGTGCAGGCAGCGACCCGCCTGATGACGCTGGTCCCCAAGGCCAGCCTTTATGTTGAGGCGAATTTCAAGGAAACGCAAATGGGCCTGATGCGCGTCGGCCAACCAGTGAAAATCGAAGTGGACGCGTTGCCGGGCATGGAACTGCCCGGCCGGGTGGCGAGTATCGCGCCCGGCACCGGCGCCCAATTTTCGGTTCTGCCGCCGCAAAACGCCACCGGCAACTTCACCAAGATCGTCCAGCGCATCCCCGTTCGGATCGCTGTCAGCGCAGGCCCCGAAACCCGCAAGCTGCTGGTTCCCGGCATGTCGGTCGAGGTGTCGGTGGACACGCGCTCGGCCAAGGACGCCACCGCACAGATCCGCCGGGAGCAGGAGCGGCACAACGCGCGGACCGGCCAATGACCACCGCCGCTCCACAGGTCGCGCCGGTGCCCGAACGCGCCGACGCCGCCGCATGGCTGGCAGTCGCGGCGGGCAGCCTGGGCGCGATGATGGCGACACTGGATATTTCCATCGTCAATTCAGCCCTGCCCACGATCCAGGGTGAAATCGGCGCCAGCGGCACGGAGGGAACCTGGATCGCCACATCCTATCTGGTCGCGGAAATCATCATCATCCCCCTGGCGGCCTGGCTGGAACGGCTGTTGGGATTGCGGACCCTGCTGTTGGCCGCCGCCTTTCTGTTCACGGGCTTTTCCATGCTGTGCGGTGTGGCGAACGACCTGACGACCATGGTGATCGGACGTGTCGGCCAGGGTTTTACCGGCGGCGCGCTGATCCCCACGGCGATGACGATCATCGCCACCCGCCTGCCCCGTTCGCAGCAGCCGATCGGCAATGCGCTGTTCGGCGTCACCGCGATCCTCGGCCCGGTGCTGGGGCCGCTCGTGGGCGGATGGCTGACGGAAAATATCAGTTGGCATTATGCCTTTTTCCTCAACCTGCCGGTCGGCATCATATTGATCACCCTGCTGTTGGTGACGATGCCGTCCCAAAAGCCGCAGCCCAGCGAATTCTGGCAGGCCGACTGGCTGGGCATTGCCGGCATGGCGCTTGGGCTCGGCGGCCTCACCATCGTCCTGGAGGAGGGGCAGCGCGAACAATGGTTCCAGAGCCGGGAAATCGTCATGATGTCGATCGTCTCGGCGATCGGCTTCATCCTGCTGTTCGCTGGCCAGTTGGTCGCGAAACGGCCGGTCATCCGGCTGAAGCTGCTGCTGGATCGGCAATTCGGCGCGGTGGCGGCCATGGGGCTGGTGATCGGCATGATGCTCTATGGCACGGCCTTCGTCATCCCCCAGTTCCTGGCCGCCATCGCCGGCTATGACGCGTTGCAGTCGGGCCGGATCGTCCTGCTGTCGGGCATTCCCAGCCTGATGCTGATGCCCTTGACGCCATTGCTGATCCGGCATCTCGACATCCGGATCGCGGTCGGCCTCGGCCTGACGGTCATGGCGACCAGTTGCTGGATCGACACGGTTCTGACCAATCAGGCGGTCGGCCATGATTTCATCGAATCGCAACTGCTGCGCGGCGTCGGCAGCGTGTTCGGCTTCCTTTTCCTCAACCAGGCCGCCATTGCCGCGGTCCCCCGCGAGGATGCGGGCGACGCCGCCGGCCTTTTCAACGCGGTCCGCAACCTGGGCGGATCGCTGGCGCTGGCGGGCATCGCCACCATCCAGGACCAAAGGACCTGGTTCCACAGCCGCCGCATGGAGGAAAGCCTGAGCGCGAACAGCGGTCAGGTTCAGGATTATATCGGCAGCCTCGGCCATGCGATGGGCAGCCATGACGCGGCCCTGCGCACGGTGGCGGGCACGATCCAGCGAGAGGCGCTGGTCATGACCTACAATGATATTTTCACGATGCTGGCGGTCGGCATCATCGCCGTCATACCGCTGGTCCTGTTCCTGCGTCCCTTGCCCAAGGGGCAAGCGATTGCCATGCACTAAGGCTGTCTTTCATGCGTTCCCTTCTGTCCGCCCTTCCCCTTGTCGCGCTTGCCGCCTGCACCGCCGGACCAGACTATCGTGGGCCGGAAACCGCCAAGGCGGTCAGCCCCGGAGCGCAGTTCGTCCGGACAGCGGAAGGCGTCAGCGCGCAAGCGCCCGCGGCCGCGGCGTGGTGGACGACCCTGGGCGACCCTGTGCTGGACGCGCTCGAAACCCGCGCGCTCGCCGCCAATCCCGGCGTTGCGGTGGCCGAGGCGCGGGTCAGGCAGGCTCGCGCATCCCTGCGTTCGGAACGGGCCAATGCCTTGCCCAGCGCCAATGCCTCCGCCCTCTATGTCCACGCAACCCTGCCGGGGGTCGATTTAGGCAGTTCGAACGGTGACAGTTCCGGCGGGAGCGATCAGTCCGGCAATGACAGCCAGTCGCTCAACCTCTACAATCTGGGTTTCGACGCCAGTTGGGAAGCAGACCTGTGGGGCGGCAAGCGGCGCGGCGAGGAGGCGGCGCGGGCGCAACTCGACGCGGCGCAGGCCAATGTCGCAGACGCGCAGGTCAGTCTGACCGCGGAAATCGCGCAGGCCTATGTCGATCTGCGCGACCGGCAGCAGCGCATGGCTCTGGCGCAGGACAGCGCCGCCCGGCAGCGCGAAATGCTGCGCCTGACCCAGCAGCGCCAGGAACGGGGCACCGCTTCCGCCCTTGAACTGGAGCAGCAACGCCATCAGCTGGAACTGGCGGAGGCCGCCATCCTGCCGCTGAATGCCGAACGCCAGGCCTATCTCAACGCATTGGCCACATTGGCCGGGGAAGCGCCCGGCGCGCTCGACGATATGCTGGGAGAGACGGCAGCCGTCCCCCTGCCCCCCTCCCATGTTGCCGTCGGTGATCCGGCGGACCTGCTCAAGCGGCGACCGGACGTCCGTTCGGCGGAGCGGCAATATGCCGCGGCCACAGCGAAGATCGGCGTCGCACAGGCCGCACGCTTTCCCAGCATCAGTTTCATGGGGCTGATCGGCATCGGTGGCACCCGGGCGGGAGATCTGTTCGATTTCGGCAAGCTGGCTACGATCGCCATGCCGCGCCTGAGCTGGAGCTTCCTCGATTTCGGCCGCAATGCCGCCCGCGTGGAGCAGGCGGAGGGGAAGCAGGACGAAGCCGCCGCCCAATATCGCCAGTCCATCCTCAATGCCCTGCGCGACAGCGAAGACGCCCTTGCCCGCTTCGGTGCCCAACGGCTGAACGTCGCCAGCGCCGCCCGGTCCAGGGGTTCGGCGGACCGCAGCGCTGCGCTGATGCGTCAGCGTTTCGAAGCGGGCACCGCGACGCGCATCCAGCTTCTCGATGCAGAGCGCCAGAGCATCGCAGCCGGCCAGGCACTCGTCCAGGGCACGAGCGCGATGACGGCCGGCTATATCGCGCTGCAAAAGGCACTCGGCCTCGGTTGGGAAGGGCCGCGTTAACATTTTCGCAAGGCGTTCCCGGCGAAATGGCGATCCACGGCATCGTGCGCAAAAGCGGGAACCGGTTTTGCGCAAAAAAAAACGATGCGACATCAAAAAACTAGGGCGCGCGGCGCGCTCTAGCCGGGGCGCACCAATGTTGAAAAGAATCCGTACCCAGGATGTCGAGCTGGGCATGTTTCTCCACAAGCTGGAAGGGTCATGGTTTTCCCATCCCTTCTGGAAGAGCAAGATATTGCTGGACGATGCCGAGCAGCTGGCGACGCTGAAGGCCAGCAAGGTCGAATGGGTCCAGATCGACATATCGCGCGGCGCGGACGTGAAGCCGAAGGACATGCCGCCGCCACCGCGCGCCGTGGCGACCCTGGATCAGCGCGACCGTCCCTTCGGCCGGGCCGGCGCGACCATCGCGCGGCGCGCTGCTCCCGCTCCGGCCAGCCGTCCCTTCGATCCGCTATCGAAGGAAAGGCTGTCGACCAAGGCCGAAATGGTCCACGCCAACCGCCTCGCCCGCAAGTCGGTACGCGCGATGCAGAAGATTTTCGACGATTCGCGCCTGGGCAACGCCATCAAGCTCAAGAAGCTGGAGCCGATGATCGATGAGATTTCCAGCTCCATCCAGCGCAATCCCCATGCCTTCATGGCGGTGACGCGCCTCAAGAACAGCAGCGAATATCTCTATCTCCACGCATTGTCGGTTTGCGCGCTGATGATCAGCCTGGCCCAGCAGCTTCGCCTCTCGGCAGAGGAAGTGCAGCAGGCCGGCCTTGCCGGATTGCTGATGGACGTGGGCATGGGCCATGTGCCGCAGGAAACCTGGGACAAGGACAGCCCGCTGACCCCCGAGGAATGGGAGGTGGTGAAGAGCCACACCACATTGGCGCATCAATTTCTGGCACTGGGCGGGGAGATGCCCGATGCCGTGCTGGACGTGTGCCTGCATCATCACGAACGGCTGGACGGCAGCGGCTATCCCCATGGCCTGAAGGGTGAGGAGATCGGCCTGTTCGCACGCATGGCGGCGATCTGCGACACCTATGACGCGATGACCTCCAACCGCATCCACCGCCATGGCGAAGACCCCTCCCGTGCCCTGTTGATGCTGGACGAGGCGCAGACGCTTTACGATCCTGAAATCTTCCATGCGTTCCAACAGGCCGTGGGCATCTATCCCATCGGGTCGCTGGTGCGGCTGCGTTCGCATCGTCTTGCCATCGTCGTCGAACAGAATAGGGACGATCTGACACTGCCCGTGGTCCGTCCCTTCTATTCACTGAACGACCGCAGCTTCCTGAAGGCGGAAGATATCGACCTCGCCCATTGCTTCGGCGCGGACCAGATCATCACACGCGAGACACCCGAGGGCTGGGATATGGCGGAATGGCCCACGCTCAGCGCCAAATTGCTGGCGGCGGCAGGTTGAACGGGCGGCCTTGCCGAACAGCCCCCGCAGGTAGATACAATCCGCATGATCGTGCCGAAGGTTCCCCAGACCGCGGCGGCCGTCGCGGTGCATTATGACGAACTCGATCTTGCCTATCGGCGGATCTGGGGCGAGCATGTGCATCATGGTTATTGGCGAACCGGCCGCGAAAGTCCGGCAGAGGCGACCGACGCCCTGGTCGCGCAAGTCGAGGCGCGGCTGGCGCTGGCACCCGGCCAGACGCTGTGCGACATAGGGTGCGGCTACGGCGCCACTGCCATTCGCATCGCGGCCCGGCATGATGTCGCCATTGTCGGCCTGACCCTCTCCGCCGCGCAAGAAAAGATCGCCAACGCCCGCCCATCCCCGCATTTCACCTGCCTTCGGCGAGACTGGCTGCACAACGACCTGCCCGGAGCGAGCTTCGACAGTGCCTATGCGATCGAAAGCTCCGAACATATGGTCGACAAGCCGCGTTTCTTCCGCGAAGCGGCCCGCATATTGCGTCCGGGCGGGCGGCTGGTCGTCTGCGCCTGGCTGGAGGGCGAAAAGCTTCGCCCATGGGAAATCCGGCATCTACTCGAACCCATTTGCCGTGAGGGACGGCTTCCGAGCATGGGCAGTCGCGCCGATTATGAAAAGCTCGCCACCGATGCCGGCCTTGCCTTGCTCGATTATGAGGATGCCAGCATCCGCGTTCGCCGTACCTGGACGATCTGCCTGCGGCGCTTCGCCCGAAGCCTGTTCAGCGACGCCGACCTGCGGCGACTGGCGCTCAGTCCCGGCATCCGCAATCGCGACTTCATCCTCAGCCTGCCGCGCCTGATCCTCGCGCTGCGTACAGGGGCGATGCGTTATGGCATCTTCGTCTGGGTCAAAGCTTAGCGTGCCCGCGTCCAGCGCCGCGATTGGCAGATGAAAAGCACGCACCCCGTCACCTTGAGCGACCCGTCCGGATTGAGCCCCAATGTCGCGCGATAGCTCCGTCCCGATTGGGGATCATAGGCTCGCCCGCCCTTCCAGACCGCGCCGTCCCGATTGAAACCCGACAGGGTGAGGAGACCCACGATCGGCTGCCCACGCAAGTGCGGATCGGGATTGTTGATGTCGGTGGCGGGTACGCCGGGTCCTTTGTCCAGCACGCGCACGATCCGCCCGCAAATATGCTCGCCGCAGGGCGCGATCTGCACCACGCCCTTTCGGTCGTCGGTCAACCAAAAGCCCTCGACGCCCGGCATCGGCGTCCCGGCGACAAGAAACAGAAATGCGGAAAAATATCCCATGGCATCACCTCTTCGCGTAGCGGAATATGCTATGAGGAAAGGGTAGAAGAGAGGGTATCATGGCCGACCTTTCGATCCGGTCCCGACAGGCAGAACAGATGGATGCGCCGGACCTCGACCCGGCCGTCTATGAGCGCGTGCTGCACGACCTCGCCAGGGTCAACCGCTGGACGTTCACCGCATGGCCGACCATCGCCTTTCTCAACCGCGCCGTCGGTTCGGCCCGGCGATTTCGCCTGCTCGACGTGGGTTTCGGCGATGGCGACATCCTCCGCGCCGTCGCCCGCTGGGCCAGAAAGCGCGGGATCGAGGCCGAACTGATCGGGGTCGACCTCAATGAGAAGAGCCTCGCCGCGGCCCGCCATGCGACCCCACCGGACCTTCGGATCGACTATCGCGCCGGGGACTATCTCGACCAGCCGGAGCGGTTCGATTTCATCATCTCCAGTCAGGTGACGCATCACATGACGGACGCGCAACTGATGACCTTCCTGCACCATATGGAGGCGAACGCGCGCATGGGCTGGCTGATCTGCGACCTGCATCGGCATGGTTTCGCTCATTGGGGCTTCCCGCTGCTCGCACGGCTGCTGCGCGTCCATCGGATCGTGCGTGAGGATGGCCAGCTCTCCATCGCCCGCGCCTTCCGCGCCGGCGACTGGGCGGTATTGTTGCCGCAAGCGGGCATCAGCCTGGACCAGGTGCGGATCGTGCGCCGCTTTTCCTTCCGCCTGTGCGTCGAGCGGATATGCGGGTAAGCTGCGCGGCCTGCACGCCCAGCGCCGGCATCCAGCGCAGCAACCGCATCAGCACGTCGCGGCCCACAGTCCCCTTCGCGCCATGGCGCAGAGCCTCCGCCACGGCCACCGGACGAAAATTCCGGCGATGCATCCGCCTTTGCCAGTCGGCCGCCGCTTCCGGCCCGTGATCGAGCAAAGCCTGCGCCGCGCTCACGCCGCTGTTCAGCGCCATGGCGATGCCGTCGCCCGCCAGCGAGGCGATCACCGCACCCTGGTCCCCGATACGAAAGATGCCGGGAGACGTCGTGCCCGTTCGCCAGCCATAGGGCACACCGGCGATCGCATCGAAATGCGGCGGGATTGCACCCTTCATCCGCTCGGCGAGACGGGGCGCCTCCACCATGATCTCCTTCATCAACCCCACCACGCCCGCTGCCAAGCGTTCGTGCGCGACGGCAAGGCACAAATTGGTCGTGCCGTCCTCCTGCAACAGCAGCCCCGCATAGCCCCGGTCGAACAGATGCAGTTCGATCGTACCGGCCAGATCACGCGAACGGCTCGCATCGACCGGCAATTGTGCCCGAAGCCCGGCGGAAGGGGTTTCCTTGCGCCCGTGAAGGTCGCGCGCAAGACCCCTCAACTCATGCTTGCCGGTCGCCAGCAACAAGGCCGCGCCGCTCCATTCTTCACCATCGTCGAAGCGGATGGACCGGCGAACCGGATCGGCCGCGCGCACCGTCCTGCCGCGCAGGAGAACCGCCCCGGCCTTCCCCGCCAACCCGATCAGTGCCTCATCCAGCACCCGGCGCGACAGACCTGCCGCACGATAGGGAAGCGCGAATTCGACACGATGCCCACCGGCAAACAGCCGCAGATACCCCACCGGCCGCGCGCCCAAGGCGAAGGCATCCACGCCCAGATCCCGCAACTCCGCCAGCGCATCCCAACCCAGAAAGCCACCGCAGACGCCGTCATGCGGCCCGGCATGCCGATCGACCAGATACGCCTCCACGCCCCCGCGCGCGAGCGTGATCGCGGCCGCCGCGCCGGCCGGCCCGCCGCCGACGATCAGCACCGGCACAGTCGAGGGGCCCTTGCCATGCATCATCCCATTCCTTCGAACCGGAATCCCTCTGCCGCCAGGCCCGGTCCGAACGCCAACGCCACGCCCTGCCGCGCATGCCCCAGCCTGTCCCCCAGAATGAACATCAGTGTGGAGGAGGACATGTTGCCGAATCGTGCTAGGACGCTTCGCGAGGATGCGAGCGCATCATTCCCGAGCCCCAGCCCATGCTCCACCGCATCCAGGATGGAGCGCCCGCCCGCATGCACCGCCCAATCCTGGATTTCCGCGGGATCATCGCTGCCCCACATCGCCCGGCGGATCGCGGGGACGCCCAGTGCCGTCTGAATGCGCCCCGGCACCTCGCCCGACAAATGCATTACAAAGCCGCTGTCACCGATTTCCCATCGGATCAGTTCCGCCGAATCTGTCAAATTGAAGGAAAAGGGCCGGTCGATCGCGATTCCGCTGCCTTCCGCCGTCACCAGGGCTGCCGCGGCGCCATCCGCGAACTGGAGCATCATCAGCAACCGCTCTATCTGTCGTTCCGGCTGGAAATGGAGCGACGACAGCTCGACCGTCACCACCAGCACCCGCGCCTCCGGTTCCGACCGGACGATATGCCGTGCCGTGCGCAGGGCTGCGACCGCCGCATAGCAGCCCATGAACCCCACCAACGTCCGCTCGACCCCCTGCAGCCCCAGCCGTTGCGCAATGATCTGATCTATTCCTGGCGCGACGAAGCCGGTGCAACTCGCCACGACCAGATGGCTGATCCGCTCGACCGCCACCTTCTCCTTCAGTCTTGCGACCGCTTCCAGCGCCAGGGCCGGCGCATGGTCGGCGTAGCACCGCATCCGCAGCGAGGTCGGCGGCATCGCCCCACTATAGAAACCGCCCGGATCGACCGGCGATCCCCCCTCCGCTGTCGGCGGCAGGACGCACCAGCGATGATCGATGCCGGATCGCTCCGCCATGCGCAGGAAAAGCTGCCTTTCGCGCGGGTTGTCCAACTGCCGGCCTGCCCATTGGATGAAGGAAGCATGCATGTCCTGCGCGGGGACGGCGCAGCCGATGGCATTGATGCAGGCGCGGACGTCGGTCATCGGGTCGACTTATCTCCTATTTCCCGGAAACGCCTCATGACAGGGCAATGATCCTTCCAGCCACTGGCTCGTGGAGTTTCAGTGCCTTGGCAAGCGCAAATGGTTCAAGGGGGATATGGAACTTACGCGATTATTCGGCGGGTTCGGATTCATTTTCCAAGCCAATTCCAGGCCAGAAATCCTGTTTCATACGCAAATACTATGCCCTGCCCTTTCTCCCTCTCTCGAATTCAAACGACCCACTGCTCTAATTGACGGGCGGCAGACGAAGCGTCCCGCATCCCGCGCGACACCCACGCCTGCGGGAGTTTTTGCATGCAGGACATTCTCTGGATCGGCCTGATCCTTATCCTGTTGGTGGCTAGCTTCAGCTATGTCGCCCTGTGCGACCGGGCTTGAGGAGGCTGGCCGCTATGACCATCGATCTCTGGCTCGCCGCTCTGACTGCGCTTGGCCTTCTCCTTTATCTGGTCGCCGTGCTCGCGCGGCCAGAACGATTTTAGAAAAGGCTGATCCATGACCTTTCAAGGATGGCTGCTGATCGCGGCTTTCACCGGCCTGTTGCTGGTTCTCGTCAAGCCCGTCGGCCTCTGGCTGTTCGCGCTCTATGAAGGGCGGCGAACGCCGCTTCATGCCGTGCTCGCTCCGGTCGAGCGGGGCTTCTACCGCCTTTCCGGCGTCGACCCGGAGGAGGAGCAGGGATGGCGCCGCTATGCCGTCCACATGCTTGTCTTCAACGCCGCTCTGCTGCTGCTCACCTATGCCCTGCTGCGGATGCAGGGACTGCTGCCGCTCAATCCGCTCGGCTATGGCGCGGTCGGCGAGCATCTCGCCTTCAACACGGCGGTCAGCTTCACCACCAACACCAATTGGCAGAGCTATGCCGGGGAATCGACCCTGTCGAACCTGAGCCAGATGCTGGCGCTGACGATCCATAATTTCCTGTCCGCCGCGACCGGCATCGCGCTCGCCTTCGCGCTGTTCCGCGGCTTCGCCCGGCGCAGCACGACCGGCATCGGCAATTTCTGGGCCGACATGACGCGAGTGACGCTCTATCTGCTGCTGCCGGTCTGCATCGTCTATGCGCTGTTCCTGATCGCCAGCGGCGTGCCGCAGACGCTGGCGGGATCGGTCGACCTCACCACACTGGAGGGGGCGAAGCAGACCCTTGCGCTCGGCCCGGTCGCCTCCCAGGAAGCGATCAAGATGCTGGGCACCAATGGCGGCGGCTTCTTCAACGCCAACAGCGCCCATCCGTTCGAGAACCCGACCGCGCTCACCAATTTCGTGCAGATGCTGTCGATCTTCCTGATAGGCTTCGGGTTGACATATTGCTTCGGCAAGGCGGTCGGCAATGTCCGCCAGGGCTGGGCGATCCTGGCGGCGATGCTCACCATCTTCCTGATCGGCGTCACCATGACCTACTGGCAGGAGGCGGCGGGCAACCCCGTCCTCCACCATCTGGGCGTCGCCGGCGGCAATATGGAAGGGAAGGAAGTCCGTTTCGGCATCGCCGCCTCTGCCCTGTTCTCGGTCGTCACCACGGCGGCGAGCTGCGGCGCGGTCAACGCCATGCATGACAGCTTCACCGCGCTGGGCGGCATGATCCCGCTCATCAACATCCAGCTGGGCGAGGTCGTGGTCGGCGGCGTGGGCGCGGGCATATACGGCTTCCTGCTGTTCGCTATCCTCGCAGTGTTCGTCGCGGGGCTGATGGTCGGACGCACGCCCGAATATGTCGGCAAGAAGATCGAGAGCCGCGAGGTCAAGCTCGCCGTGCTGGCGATCGCCGTGCTGCCGCTCATCATATTGGGCTTCACCGCCATCGCCTCGGTCCTGCCCGCAGGGTTGGCAGGCCCGCTCAACAAGGGGCCGCATGGGTTCAGCGAAATCCTCTACGCCTTCACCTCCGGCGTCGGCAATAACGGCTCCGCCTTCGCGGGGCTGACCGCCAACACCCCCTTCTACAACGGGATGCTGGGCGTCGCGATGTGGATCGGGCGGTTCTTCATCATCATTCCGATGCTGGCGATCGCGGGCAGCCTGGCGGCGAAGAAATACACCCCTGAAACCGCGGGTAGCTTCCCCACCACAGGGCCGCTCTGGACGGGCCTGCTGGTCGGCATCGTGCTGATCATCGGCGGCCTCACCTTCCTGCCCAGCCTCGCCCTTGGTCCTATCGCCGATCATCTCGCGATGATCAGTGGCCAGCTTTTCTAAGGATCACTGCACATGGCCCGATCCACTCGGAAATCGCTCTTCACCGCCGACCTGATCGTTCCCGCGATCGGCGACGCCTTCCGCAAACTCGATCCGCGCGAACTGATCCGCAATCCGGTGATGTTCACCACCGCCGTCGTCGCGACATTGCTGACTGTGCTGCTCGCGGTCGGACAGGACCAACTCGCAATCGGCTTCAAGCTGCAACTGGTGGTCTGGCTCTGGCTGACGGTGCTGTTCGGCACCTTTGCCGAGGCGCTGGCCGAAGGACGTGGCAAGGCGCAGGCCGCCTCGCTGCGCGCCACCAAAGCCGAGTTGTCCGCCAAGCGGCTGAAGGGCGACAGCTTCGAGACGGTGCCCGCCAGCGCGCTCAAAATGGGAGACGTGGTGCTGGTCGAAACCGGCGATCTCATCCCTTCCGATGGGGATGTCGTCGCGGGCGTCGCCTCGGTCAACGAAGCCGCCATCACCGGCGAATCCGCGCCGGTGATCCGCGAGGCCGGAGGCGACCGTTCGGCGGTGACGGCGGGCACGCGCGTCATCTCCGACCAGATCCGGGTGCGGGTGACGGTCAATCCGGGGCAGGGTTTCCTCGACCGCATGATCGCGCTGGTCGAGGGTGCGGAGCGACAGAAGACGCCCAATGAGATCGCTCTGACCCTGCTGCTGGTCGGCCTCACCATCATCTTCCTCATCGCGGTGGGCACCATTCCAGGCTTTGCCAGCTATGCGGGCGGCAGCGTGCCCGTGGCGATCCTTGCCGCACTGCTGATCACGCTGATCCCGACCACCATCGCAGCATTGCTTTCGGCCATCGGCATCGCGGGGATGGACCGGCTGGTACGCTTCAACGTGCTGGCGAAATCGGGTCGGGCCGTGGAGGCGGCGGGCGACATCGACACGCTGTTGCTCGACAAGACCGGCACCATCACGGTGGGCGATCGCCAGGCGACGGAGTTCCGTCCCGTCGGCACCACGTCGCAGGCCGAGCTGGCTGAAGCGGCATTGCTCGCCAGCCTGGCCGACGAAACGCCGGAGGGCCGATCCATCGTCCTGCTGGCCCGCGAGACATTCGGCCGGACCGCGACCGCTTTGCCCGAAGGCGCGGGAGTCATCCCCTTCACCGCCCAGACCCGCATCTCCGGCGTGCAATGGAACGGCGGCATCATCCAGAAAGGCGCGGTGGACAGCATATTGCGCGCCAATCCCGGCCTCGACAAGGAAGCACCGACGCAGGAACTGCGCCGCATCACGGACGAGATCGCCCGCGCCGGCGGCACGCCGCTGGCCGTGGCGAAGGATGGCAGGCTGCTCGGCGCGATATTCCTCAAGGATATCGTCAAGGCCGGAATCCGTGAACGTTTCGGAGAATTGCGGCGAATGGGGATTCGCACGGTGATGATCACCGGCGACAATCCATTGACCGCCGCCTCCATCGCGGCCGAGGCGGGAGTCGACGATTTCCTGGCCCAGGCGACCCCGGAGGACAAATTGGGCCTGATCCGCAAGGAGCAGCAGGGCGGGCGTCTGGTGGCCATGTGCGGCGACGGCACCAACGACGCGCCCGCCCTGGCACAGGCGGACGTGGGCGTCGCGATGAACACCGGCACGCAGGCGGCGCGCGAGGCGGGGAACATGGTCGATCTCGACAGCGATCCCACCAAGCTGATCGAGGTGGTGGGGCTGGGCAAGCAGTTGCTGATGACCCGCGGCGCGCTCACCACCTTTTCGGTCGCCAATGACGTCGCCAAATATTTCGCGATCATACCGGCCATGTTCGTAGCGCTCTATCCGGGGCTGAAGATACTCAACGTCATGGGCCTCGCCAGTCCGCAGAGCGCGATCCTGTCCGCCATCATCTTCAACGCGCTGATCATCCCCTGCCTGGTGCCGCTGGCGCTGCGAGGCGTCACCTACCGGCCGATCGGCGCCGGGCCGCTGCTGGCACGAAACCTCGCCATTTACGGGCTGGGCGGGCTGGTGGCGCCGTTCGCCGGGATCAAGATCATAGACCTGGCCGTGAATGGCTTGGGCTTGGCCTAAAACAGACAAAGGGCATGACGATGTTCAACGATCTCCAATCTTCTCTCCGGCCGGCGCTGGCGATGACCCTGCTCTTCGCGCTGTTGCTGGGCATCGCCTATCCGCTGGCGCTCACCGGCATCGGCCAGGCCATCTTCCCGTCCCAGGCCAATGGCAGCCTGATCGAGGATAATGGCAGACCCATCGGTTCGGCCCTGATCGGCCAAAGCTTCACGGCCGACCGCTATTTCCATCCCCGCCCGTCGGCGGCGGGCAAAGGTTATGACGGGCTCGCCTCCTCCGGTTCCAACCTTGGCCCCACCAGCAAGGCGCTGGCGGATCGCATCACCCAGGATGTCCAGGCCCTGCATTCACCCGGTCGCCCCGTTCCGTCCGATCTGGTGACAGCCTCCGCATCGGGACTCGATCCCCATATCAGTCCCGATGCGGCCTTTTTCCAGGTCGACCGGATCGCCAGGGCACGCGGCCTTGCCCCCGGCCGGGTTCGCGCGCTGGTCGATGAGGCGATCGAGCGGCCGATCCTCGGTTTCCTGGGGGAACCCCGCGTCAACGTCCTCGAAATCAATCGACGGCTGGATGGGATCGGCGCTAATCAGAGACGATGAACGAGCCGGACCGCCGCGATCCCGAAGCCTTTCTGCGCCAGGCGGCGCAGGAGGGCCGTGGCCGTCTCAAGATATTCCTCGGCGCGGCGCCGGGGGTCGGCAAGACCTATGAAATGCTGACCGACGGCATGCAACGGCTGAAATCCGGAATCGACGTGGTGGTGGGCGTGGTCGAGACGCATGGCCGCCGCGAAACCGAAGCGCTGCTCGCCGGCCATGAGGTCATTCCCCGGCGGGAAGTCGAGCATCAGGGCCATCGCCTCGCCGAAATGGATATCGACGCCATATTGGCCCGCCAACCTCAATTGGTGCTGGTCGACGAACTCGCCCATACGAACGCGCGCGGCAGCCGCCATCCCAAGCGCTATCAGGATGTGGAGGAACTGCTGGACGCCGGGATCGACGTCTATTCGACGGTCAATATCCAGCATGTCGAGAGCCTCAACGACATCGTCGCGTCCTTCACCCGCGTCCGGGTGCGTGAGACGGTGCCCGATTCCATCCTCGAAATGGCGGAAATCCAGGTGGTCGACCTGCCGCCCGGCGAGCTGATCGAGCGGCTGAAGGAGGGCAAGGTCTATATCCCCGCCGAAGCCAGCCGGGCGCTCAACCATTTCTTCTCCAGATCCAACCTGACCGCGCTCCGGGAAATGGCGCTGCGCCGCGCCGCACAGGCGGTCGACGCGCAGATGCTGGATTATGTCCGCGCCCATGCTCTGGCCGGCAGCTTCGCGGCGGGCGAGCGGATCGTCGTGGCGATCAGCGAGCTGCCGAGCGCGCAGGGGCTGGTCCGTGCCGCCAAGCGGCTGGCCGATGCGTTGAAGGCGCCGTGGACCGCCGTGCATATCGAAACCCGGCGCAGCCTGGCATTCACGGCGGAGGAGCGCGCCCATCTGGCCGATACGATGGCACTGGCGTCGCGGCTGGGCGCGACCACCGCGACCATCCCCGCGCCCGGCGTGGTCGAGGGGCTGCGCCAATATGCGACCGATGCCCGCGCCACCCAGATCGTGATCGGCAAGGCGGCGCGAAGCTGGTGGTTCGAACTGCGCCATGGATCGGTGGTGGACCGTCTCGTTCGCGATATGGGCGATGTCGCGATCCATGTCCTGCCCGGCGACGATAGAGGACATCCCCGCCGCGCCGCGTCCGCGACGGCCGGACCATGGGGCAAGCCCAGCGACTATCTCTGGTCGACGCTGATGATCGCGTTGATGACCGCTATCGGCAAGCTGCTGGTCCAGACCATCGCGCTTGGCAATATCGCGCTGCTCTATCTGGTGCCCGTGATGTTCGCCGCCGCCTCCTTCGGCCTGAGGGCCGGGCTGTTCGCGGGTCTGCTCTCCAGCCTGGCCTATAATTTCTTCTTCCTGCCGCCGACCGGCACGCTGACCGTCGCCAATCCGGAAAATGTCATCAGCATCCTCGTCCTGCTGGGCGTCGCCATCGTCACCAGCCAGTTCGCCGCCCGCGTCCGCGCCCAGGCCGACCTGGCCCATGGCAGCGCGCGCCAGAACGCGGCGCTCGCCGGTTTTTCCCGCCAGCTCACCGCTGCCGCCAGCCAGGACGAATTGATGCAGGCGATCTGCGGGGAAGTCGGCCGGCTGTTCGACGTGCGCACCGTGCTGCTGGTCCCTTCGCCCGACGGCCCGCAACTGCGCGCCGCGGTGCCGCCGGAGGACCGGCTGGAGCAGATCGAAAAGGCCGCCGCGCAATGGGCGATGGACAATGAACAGCCCGCCGGGCGCGGTTCCTCCACCCTCACCGCCTCCGACTGGTTGTTCCATCCGCTGCGCACGACACAGACGGGTCGGGGACGGGGCGTATTGGGCGTGTTGGGACTGGCGCGGGAGGATGCAGGCGAACCGTTGCGGTCGGACCAGGTGCCGCTGCTGATGAGCCTGCTCGACCAAGCGTCCATCGCCTTCGACCGCATGGCGCTGGAGGAGGAGATGCTGGACGCGCGCCAGATCCGCGAGCGCGACCGGCTGCGGTCCGCCCTGCTTTCCTCGGTCGGCCATGATCTGCGCACGCCGCTCACCACCATCATCTCGGCCGTGCACGAGCTGAAGCAGCAACACCCTTCCGAGCTTGCCGACACGGTCGAGGCGGAGGCGCAGCGGCTGACCCGCTTCGTCGCCAACCTGCTCGACATGGCGCGGGTGGAGGCGGGCGCGCTTCCCCTGAAGGTCGAACCGATCGACCTGTTCGATGCGGTCGCGGGGGCGGTGCACGACACCCGCCAGTCGCTGGCCGGGCACGAAGTCAGGGTCGATATCTTGCCCGACATACCGCTGGTCCGGGTCGATCCGACGCTGCTGCACCACATCCTCATCAACCTGCTCGACAATGCGGGGCGCTATGCCGAACCGGGCACGCCGGTCGTCATCAGCGGCCAGCGTCTGCCGGATGCCATCACCCTGTCGGTGATCGACGAAGGCCCCGGCATCCCGCCGGGCAGCGAGGCGCGCGTTTTCGACACCTTCACCCGCATGGAAGGATCGGACCGGGTCAAGCATGGGACGGGCCTTGGCCTCGCCATCGTCAAGGGCTTTGCCGAGGCGATGGGGCTCGGCGTATCGGCCGCCAACCAGACCGATCCGGCCGGTGCCTGCTTCACCCTGACCTTTCCGCAGATGCTGATCCTGGCTCCGCTCCCCGACGAGGACGTGACATGACCACCCCTTCATCCGGCCGCCACAAGGTCCTGATCATCGATGACGAACCGCAGATCCGCCGCCTGATCCACGCGGCGCTGACCCGTGCCGACTATGCCACGGTGGAGGCGGCCGACGCGCGCGAGGCGCTGGAGAAATTGCGGGAGGAGCGGCCGGATATCAGCCTGCTCGACCTGGGCCTGCCGGACCGCGACGGGCTGGAGCTGGTGCCGCTCATCAAGCAGCATTCGGACACCGGGCTGATCGTCATATCGGCGCGCGACGCGACCGAGCAGAAGGTGGCGGCGCTGGACCTGGGTGCGGACGATTATCTGACCAAGCCCTTCGACACCGACGAACTGCTCGCCCGCGTGCGCGTGGCGCTGCGCAACCGGATGACCAAGGATGGCGGCATGTCGGCGGTGCGGGCGGGCGATGTGACGATCGACCTGATGACGCGGATCGTCACCAAGGCGGGCAAGGAAGTGCATCTGACGCCGAAGGAATATGGCGTGCTGGTGCAACTGGCCAAATATCCGGGACGGGTGATCACCCACCAGCAGATCATGGCCAAGGTCTGGCCGAACGAGCATGAGCATCATGTCGAATATCTGCGCGTGCTGGTGCGCACGTTGCGGCAGAAGCTGGAGGACGATCCTCAACGGCCCCGGATCATCGCGAATGAATTGGGGATCGGATATCGGTTGAAGGAGGGGGATGGCGGGGAAACCGTGTCGCGCTTGGCGTAAACCGTCATTCCCGTGGAGACGGCAATGACGCGATAGGCTCGCCCCTTAAATTTCCACCTGCGATCCCAGTTCCACCACCCGGTTGGTCGGCAGCTTGAAGAAATCCATCGGCGTCACCGCATTGCGCATCATCCAGGCGAACAGCTTCTCCCGCCAGATCGCCATGCCGGGCTTCTCCGACGGGATCAGCGTCTGGCGGCTGAGGAAATAGCTGGTCTGGCTGATGGCGATGGGACCGCCGCAGCCTTCCACCGCCTTCATCGCAGCGGGGATGTCGACCTCCTCCATGAAGCCGTGGCGCAGCACCACGCGATAGAAGCCCTCGCCCAGATCGGTCACCTCGGAACGGCCGGCCAGCGGCAGGTGCGGCACGCCCTCCGTCCGCACGGTCAGGATGATGACGCGCTCGTGCAATATCTTGTTATGCTTCACATTGTGCAGCAGCGCGGGGGGCACGCCTTCGATCCGGGAATTGAGGAAGATCGCCGTTCCCGGCACGCGCTTCAGGGAACCGGAGACGGACCGGACGAACAGCTCCACCTCCATCGCCCCTTCCATCAGGTAGAAATTCATGATCTTGCGCCCGGTCGACCAGGTGGTGAGGACCAGGAACACCACCGCCGCCACCAGCAGCGGGAACCAGCCGCCATCGGGGATCTTGGTGGCGTTGGAGAGGAAATAGGCGCCGTCCACGGCCAGGAACAGCCCCGTCACCGCCCCCGCAAGCAACCGGTTCCAGCGCCATACGCTGAAGGTCAGCACCCCCATCATGCAAGTGGTGATGACCATGGTGCCCGTGACGGCGATGCCATAGGCCGCGGCCAGATTGCTCGACGACTGGAAACCCAGGACCAGCAGCACCACCAGGAACAGCAGCGCCCAGTTGACCAGCGGCACATAGATCTGCCCCTGCGCCGAGGCGCTGGTATGGGCGATCTTGAGCCGGGGCAGGAAGCCGAGCTGCACCGCCTGCTGCGTCACGGAAAAGGCGCCGGAAATCACAGCCTGGCTGGCTATGACCGTCGCGAGCGTGGCCAGGATCACCAGCGGCAGGCGCGCCCAGTCCGGTGCCAGCAGGAAGAAGGGATTTTCCGCCGCTTCGGGCAGGTCCAGCAGCAGCGCGCCCTGCCCCATATAGTTGAGCAGCAGGCAGGGGAAGGCGGCATAGAGCCAGGCGATGCTGATCGCCTTGCGCCCGAAATGCCCCATGTCCGCGTAGAGCGCCTCCGCCCCCGTCACCGCCAGCACGACGGAACCCAGCGCGAGGAAGGCGAGCTTCGCGTCGAGCGCGAAGAAATGCACCGCCCACATCGGGTTGACGATGGCGACGATCCCCGGATGCCGCAGGATATTGAGGATGCCCAGTGCCGCCAGGACCAGGAAATAGGCCGCCATGACCGGCCCGAACAGCGCGCCGACCCGCGCCGTGCCGTGCTTCTGGATCACGAACAGGCCGATCAGGATGATGATGGCGATCGGCAGGACAAAGGGCGCGAAACCGTCATTCACCGTCTCCAGCCCCTCAACCGCCGACAGGACGGACACGGCCGGCGTGATGATGGCATCGCCATAGAAGAGCGCAGCGGCCAGCACCCCCAATATGGCGATGGTCGGCGTCCAGCGGCTTTCCCCCAGCTTGCGGGAGATCATGGCCAGGAGCGCCATGCTGCCGCCTTCGCCATGATTGTCGGCGCGCATGATGATGAACACATATTTGACCGTGACGATCAGCGTCATCGTCCAGAAGACCAGCGAGAGCACGCCATAGATATGGGCCGGGTCGACCGCCAGCGGATGATGGCCGACGAAGCTTTCCTTCAGCGCATAGAGGGGTGACGTGCCGATATCGCCGAACACCACGCCGAGCGCGCCCAGCGCCAGCAGCGGCAGCTTTTCCTGCGAATGACCGTGGCTTGCCACGCCGCCTGCTCGATCCGTCATCCGTGCACTACCCGCTGTTATCGGACCCGCCCATCGCACAGAGCCGCATAGGTTTTCCAGTGCGGCTTTGGGCGATCGGCATAGGATTCGCATATGAATGACTGAAGATGTGGCCGAATCCTATGACATTTCAACGGAAACGGTCGGGTCCCGCTCTCGAGAAACTATGCAGGGATGCGTAATGGAACATCCTCCCGGAAAGGAGGATGTCGTCATGGCTCCCTGGTATGAACGGTGGACGGCGCAGATCGGGTTGCGGCTGGCGGGCCTGTTGCTGCTGGCTTCGGCCTGGCCCGAGGGCGGACTGCTGCGTCGCCTGGTCCTGCAAAATCCGGCGGCGGGCGTGGACGTGACCGAATTCCTGCTCGCCGCGCTGCTGTTCGTGAGCGCCAGCGCGGGCGCGGCGCTGATCGTGATGGGTCCGCTGCTGTGGAAGCCGGTGCAGCTTTCGGCCCGCTGGTCGAGTTCCGACGGGAAGGAGCGGACTTAGAACGGATTCCGATCTGATTGAATCAGATCGGCCGCTCTAAGTCTTTTATTTGCCGCGATTTCTTAACCGTCAGATGATGCCATCTGACTGGAAATCGCTCTAGCGTCCGGCGCGCGCACGGCCGATCGTCACGAACAATCCCCCTTCAGCCGCGAGCCGGGGAAGCCAGCCAAGCTGCGCCAGCATATCCTCCAGCCACCAGCCGTCCTCTTCCGGGTCGGTCAGCGCATGTTGCTCATCGGCCTGCCCGACCAGCGCGCCCGGAACGGAGCGGATATAGTCGATCCCCTGCCCCGCGAACCAGCGCCTGACCTCGGCCAGGCTGTGGCGATGTTCCTCGGGATGCCGATATTGGTCGCGCAGCCACGCCCGATGCCGGTCCGCTTGCCCGCTGCGTTCGGCCAGCACCCGGTCGCCGGGTGTCCAGCGCCCACCGCTGAGCCTCGCCGCCAGCCGCCGCGCCCGGTGCGGCAGGCGCGCATAAAGATTGTAAAGGCCGATGATCACCAGCCCGCCGGGCCGCGCCAGCCGGGCGACCGGGCCGAAAGCCGCGCAGGGGTCGGGCGTGTGATGCAGGACGCCCGAACAATAGACCACATCGAACGCCCCGGCGCGAAGACCGGGATGGTGGATGTCCGTTTCGACGAACTGGACCTGATCGATCCGCAGCCGCTTCGCCGCTGCCCGGCCCAGCGCAAGGGATGCGCGGCAGAGGTCTGCGGCGATCACTACGCGGTCTCCCCGGGCGAGGTAGAGGCCCATCTGGCCGGTGCCGCAGCCGACCTCCACGATCCGCGCGTCATAGGGGATCGCCGCGTCGAGCTGCCGCGCGAAGGGGCTGCGTCCGGCGCGGGCGCGCAGCCAGTCGATGCTGTCGCGCGGCGGATAGCCGGGGAAAGGCGACGCCATGTAGAAGCGCCGCACCTCTTCGGTCCGGTCGTCCGCGGGCAGGCGCAGGTCGGCGATGCCGTCCCGCATCGCATAGGTCGCCCGACAATCGCGACAACCCAGCCCCTCGTCCGCCGCATCGTCCAGCGGCCCGCCGCAGCGAGGGCAGGCGAGCAGGGACAGCGCATGGGCATCCATCGCTAGAAGATCGAATAGATGAAGGGCGCCAGCGCCTCCACCCCGGCGGCCAGCGTCAGGATGACGCCCAGCGAGCAGAGGAAGACCACCAGCGGGATCATCCACCGCCGCCCGCCCGATGCGTGCCAGAGCCCCCGCACCAGATCGGCGACCGTGGCCGATGCGCTGCCGGCGATGATGAGCTGACGCCGCAGGCGTCCCTTGCGCCGGATCATGCCATGACCTCCATGCGTTGCGCCTGCCGCGCCCGGTCGCGGCGGACGACGACATCATCCGCGACCAGCAGGTCCATGCCCGCGCGGCGGAAGGTCGAATAGCCTTCCGCCGCGCTGGTCACGATCGGATCGCCGGCGATGTTGAACGATGTGTTGAGCAGGACGGGGATGCCGTGGCAGCGGCTATAGGCGCCGAGCAGCCGGTGGAGGCGCGGTGCCATGGCAGCTTCCAACACCTGCACGCGGGCGGTGCCGTCGACATGGGTGACGGCGCGCAGCCTGTCCCGCCATTCCGGCCGCACCGGAAAGACGCCGGACATGAAGCGGCCCAGCCGGGCGCCGCCGGGGGGCAATTCGAAAAAGGTCGCAGCCTGTTCCACCGGCACCACGGGCGCGAAGGGGCGGAAGGATTCCCGGAACTTGATATCGCGGTTGATCCGGTCGCGCATCGCCGCGTCGCCCGGATCGGCCAATATGCTGCGATGGCCAAGCGCCCGCGGACCGAATTCCACCGCGCCCTCCATCCAACCGACGACGGCGCCCCGCCCGATGGCGTCCGCCACATTGTCGATCATGTCCGCTTCCGCCGCCCGCTCGAACGCCAGCCCGTCCTCGGCAGCAAGGCGGGCCAGATCGTCGGGTTCAACGGCCGGTCCCCAGAAGGGATGATCCGGACAGTCGCGATGCGGCTGGCCGAAGAGGATGCGATCGGCCCAGAGCGCCGCGCCCAGCGCGCAGCCCGCATCGCCGGGCGCGGACGGCACGAACAGCCGTTCGAACCCGGCTTCGCGCAGGATGCGGGCATTGGCGACGCCGTTCAGCGCCACCCCGCCGCCCAGGCAGAGATCGGCCAGGCCGGTCTCCTTCCGAAAGGCCGTGGCGATATCGACGATCACCTCCTCCAGCACCCTCTGGGCGCTGGCCGCGACGTCGGCATAGTGCCGGCCCTGCGCCGTGCCGGGGTCGATCGGCTCGAAACGGTCGCGGGGCGGACCGAACAGGTCGACGAAGCGTCGCGAATAGGCGGCGTCGACCGCCCGGTGATAGTCGAAATAGCCGAGGTCGAGGGAGAAAGCCCCATCGGGCGTCCGCCGCAATATCCGCCGTACCTCGTCGGCAAAGCGCGGCGCGCCATAGGCGGCAAGGCCCATCACCTTATATTCGCCCTCATTGACCGGAAACCCCAGCCAGGCGGTGAAGGCCGAATAGAAGAGGCCGAGCGAATGGGGAAAGCGGACCTCGCGCAACAGACGGATGTCGACCGGGCCGCCTGGACGCTTGCTGCCCTGCCCGACCGTCAGCGTCGCCCATTCGCCCACGCCGTCGGCGGTCAGGATCGCCGCCTCTTCCGTCGGCGCGGTCAGGAAGGCGGCGGCCGCATGGGAGAGATGATGGTCGGTGAAATGCACCCGCCTGGCGGGAATGCCGAGCTGCGCGCTGACGATGCCGCGCACCCACAGCTTTTCCCCGACCATGTTCTTCATCGCCTTGGGAAAGATGCGCCAGCTTTGCGGGAAACCACGCAACAGGGTCATCAGCACCCGGTCGAACTTGAGTGCGGGCCGTTCATAGAAGATCGCCGCGTCCAGCGCCTCCGGCTCCAACCCCGCCTGGTCGAGGCACCATTCGATCGCGCGCATCGGGAAAGTCGGATCGTTCTTGGACCGCGAAAGCCGTTCCTCCTGCACGGCGGCGACCGGCAGGCCGTCGATCGTCAGGGCGGCTGCGGCGTCATGATAGAAGGCGGAGATGCCGAGGATCTTCATCAATATTGCCCTCCTCCCGCGCGCCCTTCCGCCCGGTCGTGCTCGGGGCAGTCGCGCCAGCCCGCCGCCTCCTTCCGCGCGGCCCGCTTCGCCACCCAGGCAAAGGGCGGCAGCAGCAGGAAATAAAGCAGCGTCAGGATCAGCCGGGAAATCATGTCGGCCAGGATCAGCGCCAGCCGCAAATAAGCCCGCCAGAAACGCCGCAGCCGCGCGACCCACAGGGCTCTGCGCGCATCGGGCGCGAGACGGGTGAGTTCGGCACGCGAATAGCGCATGTGCCCCTCCTCATCGCGGGCGATCCGGTCGATCACCGCACGCGTTTCCGGATCATGGTCCAGCACCGCGCCATAGGCGGCGAAGGCCTGGGATGCGGCCCGTTCCGACAGATGAATGAAGGCCAGCAGCGCGGCGATGCTCTCCCTTTCCACCTCGAGCCGGTCGAAACCGCGTTCGCCGGGGATAAGGCCGTCGCCCAGCCCATGTTCGGGACCGGGATCGGCCAGCATCCGCCGCAGCGCCAGCCCGCGCGCGCGGAACAGGGCGGCATGGCGCACCTCGTCCCGTGCATGGGCAAAGAGGCGCCGCCGCAACAATGGATCGTCCGTCATCTCCGCCGCGCGGAAGAGATCGCGGGCGCCCTGCGCCTCCACCTCCGCAAATTGCAGCAGCTTGCGCGCCCGGCGGCGCGGGTCGGCCCAGACCAGCCGGTCGATCGGGACCCGCCAGCCCGTCACCGCACGACGATCCGTCCGGTCATGCCGAACATGCTGTGCATGAAATGGGTGCAGCGTATCTTGTAGCTGCCCGGCGAGGGTGCGATCAGGTGGATGTCGACGCTTTCCCCGCCGCCAAGGTCGACGCGCCCGCCGCTGACCTTATCCGCATCCTCCGGCTTGATCCGCGCCTGGGCGAAAAATTCCTTGCTCGCAAAATCATGGCCGCCCGACGAACCGTTCACGATATGCAGCGTGTAGGGCACCCCATGGTCCAGCAGGATGTCCGACGGATCGAATTTGAAGCTGGACAGGTGGATCGTCAGCAGGCGCGCGCTGCGCCAGTCATCGGTGGATTGCGCCCCGACCGACGATGCCAGGGTGAACATGGCCAGCAGTGGAAAGGCGAATCGCAGAAAGGGTCTCGAACGGGACATGCCCTGCCTCCTCTGTCATCGGGGATGAGTGGCGGGGCCCGGCCCATCCGGTTCACCGGGCTCGGGAAAAAATTTTGAACCCTTCGGGGATCGGGCGCACACTCATGCGGCGGTGCGCAGGAGTCGTTCTTGGAAACGGTCGAGACGGCAGGTCGGGTGGAGGTCGGGGCGCGGGCACGCGCCGATGACGACCTGCGCCTGCTCGCCCGGATCAGGCGGCGCGACCTCAAGGCATTCGAGGCGCTCTACCGTCATTACCAGCCGCGCCTGACGCGGTTCCTGATGACACTGTTGCGCCGGCCGCATCTGGTGGAGGAGGTGCTGGACGACACATTGCTGGTGCTGTGGGACCGGCCCGACAGCTTTGCGGGCAGGAGCAAATTGTCGACGTGGCTGTTCACCATCGCCTGGCGGAAGGCGATGAAGGCGCTGCGCAGGCAGGACGAGCCGATCGAGGACCCGTTCGCGGACAGCCGCATGAGCCCCGACCGCTCGCCCGAACAGACCGCCGGGGACCAGCGGATGCGCGCGGCGTTGCTGGAGGCGCTCGCCGCCCTTTCGCCCGAACAACGGGCGGTGGTCGACCTCTGCTATTTCCACGAGATCGGCTATCGCGAGATTGCGCAGATCATGGACTGCCCGGTGGACACGGTGAAGACGCGGATGTTCCATGCAAGGCGGCATCTGCGGCGCGAACTGGCCGGCGAATTTGGCGACTGGATCTGAAAAGCCCATGGCCGACATCCTTTCCTTTCGCGGCGATCCGCATCGGGCGACCGAAATGCTGCTGCCCTGGTATGCGTCCGGGCAACTGGACGAGGATGACAGGGCCGTCGTCGACGCGCATCTGAGCCAGTGCGACCTGTGCAGGGCGGCGCTGGAACGGGAAAGGCGGTTGAAGGCGCAAGTGGCCGGGCTGCCGGTCCGGGCCGATCTGGGCTGGGAGAAGCTGCAACGCCGCCTCGCCCCCGATCGGGCCGCGCGGCGCTTGCCCCTGCCGCGAACGGTCCTGACCTGGCCCGCCCTGACGGCGTTCGCCGCGGCGCAGGCGGCGCTGTTGCTGGGAGCGGTGACGCTGTTCCGCCCACAGGGGCCGCAAGCGGCGTATCGCACGCTCGGCGCTCCGGCCGCGCGCGGGAACGGCAATCTCCTCATCATGTTCCGGCCCGATACGCCGGAGCAGGAAATGCGCCTGGTCATCGGCCGCGCGGGGGCGAGGCTGGTCGACGGCCCGACCGCTGCCGGAGCCTATGTGCTGGACGTCGCACCCGCGCGGCGGGAGAACGTGCTCGCCGACCTGCGGACGCGGCACAGTGTCGTGCTGGCCCAGCCGATCGAGGCGGCGCCATGATCGGGCGCATGATCCGCACCCTGTTCCTTGGCCTGATCGGCGTCCTGATGACGCCGATTGCCGGTCATGCCGCGGAGGGCGATCGGATCCTGGTGATGCTGCGCCTGCCGCCGCCGCATTTCCGGTCCGGCGGCGCCTATGCCGGCGGCTATGGCGACAGGATCGGTCACGGCCAACTGATGCATGAGGCGCGGCGCATCGCCCGCGACCATCATCTGACGCTGGTGACGGACTGGATGATGCCGGTCATCGACCTCGACTGTTTCGTGATGCGCGTGCCGGGCGGCATATCGGCGGACGCCATGGCGGAGGAGGTGTCGAAGGACAGCCATGTCGCCTGGTCCCAGCCCATGCATGACTATCAGACGCTCGCAACAGCGGAGGGGGCAGGACCGGACAAGGGGGAACCGGCGGGGCATGACGATCCGCTCTATCCCGCCCAGCCCGCGCGCATGCTCTGGCATCTCGACGCCGTCCACCGGCTGGCGACCGGACGCTCCGTCACGGTTGCGGTGATCGACAGCGGCATCGACGCACGCCATCCCGATCTGGCAGGGCAGATCAGAGCCAATGTCAATCTGGTCGACGGCCGGGCCTTTGCCGCCGAGGCGCATGGAACGGCGGTCGCGGGCATCATCGCGGCGCGGGCCGACAACCGGATCGGCATCGCGGGCATCGCGCCCGGCGCACGGCTGCTGGGGCTGCGCGCCTGCTGGCAGACGGGGCCCTCCGCGATGGCGGCATGCGACAGCCTGAGCCTTGCCAAGGCCCTCCATTATGCCATCGACCGCAGGGCGCCGATCATCAACATGAGCCTGGGCGGCCCGCCCGACCGGCTGCTGGCGATGCTGCTGGACGCGGCCATGGCGCGCGGCGCTTCGGTCGTGGCGGCTTATGACCCGCGCCGGCCGGACGGCGGATTTCCCGCCTCCTGGCCCGGCGTCGTCGCCGTGTCGGGGGTCCCGCTGTCGGGCAGGCGGGCCATCTATGTCGCACCGGCCGCCGGCATTCCCGCAACCGAACCGGGCGGAAAATGGGGGCTGGTCGACGGTACGTCCTATGCCGCGGCGCAAGTGAGCGGCCTCATCGCCTTGATCGATCAGGCGCGGGGGCATAGTCAGGGACGAGGGCAGGAACGATCCATGTTCGTCCTATCGGCAGGAGGGATGATCGATGCGCTCGCCACGGTGCAGGGCAAAGCAGGATGCGAAGGCGCCTGCCGATCCCCGCTGGCGGCGGCGGGTCGCGACTAGCTTTCTCCTGGGCGCGGTGCTTGCCGGTCCCGCGACCGCACAACTGGGCGGCAGCCTGACCCTTTCCAGCCAGGCGCGGCTGCGCGGCCAGCCGATCGGCGATCACCGCCCCGTGGCCGAACTGGAGCTGGTCCATGACGCCGCCGGCGGCTTCTATATCGGCGGATCGGCGACGCTGGTGGCGACGCGCGACGAGGGGGTAAAGCCACTTTCCTTCCGGCAATATGCGGGGTTCGCCAGGCACCTGTCGCCCGCGACGGCAATCGATGTCGGCATGGTCCATAGCGGCTATACCAGCTATTCCGGAATTGCGGGCGGTGGCAGCTATACCGAAGCCTATGTCGGCATGACCGGCCGCCATCTGTCGGGGCGACTATATTTCTCGCCCGGCTATTTCCGGAAGGATGAGCCGACGCTCTATGCGGAGCTGAACGGCGATCTCGACCTTGCGCCGGACTGGTCGCTTGTCGCCCATGCGGGGCGGCTGACGCATCTGAAGGCGCATGCGGACAGGGGCGACCGGGATGCGACCGACTGGCGGATCGGCCTGCGCCGCCATTTGGGGCCGGTCGATCTGGACGCCGCCTGGACCGGCCATGCGCAGGATCGGGCCGCTTATGGCGCGGGGGACCGTAGCGACGGCGCGCTGGTGATCGCCCTCTCCTGCGCCTTTTGAACCGAAGACGGGTCTTGCGGCACAAAAGCCGCGTCATGCCCGTCACGGCCAACCTTTCAGCGGATCGTCCCCTCCCCATGCTGCGCTGGGCGGGGCAGGCGTTGACGGGCGCCGTCGCGCTGCTGTTGCTGGCGATGGCGTTGCGCATGAACCGCGACTGGACCGATCGCCACCTGCTGCCCGACATCATCGTGCCGAGCGACTGGCTGATGATGATCGTGCAGGTCGAGCGGTTGTTGCTGGTCGCGCTGGCCGCCGTCCTGCTGCTCGCCATGCGCCGGATCGGCGCGCGGCGAGGGATCGCCATCGCCATGGCGGTCCTGCTGGCCCTGCCGGCAAGCGAACTGGTCATGCAATACGCTTCCGGGCGAAAGGGGCAGGCATGGAATCCGAGCGATGAGCCGCTGCGCCGGGCGGACCCGCTGATCGGATGGACCTACACCCCCTCCCGCTGCGCGGGCGATCCCGAATATGCATGGCGCCCGGTCTATTGCATCGACGGCCAGGGCTATCGCGTGGCGTCCAGCGACATGCCATTCGACCGGGCGGCACCCGCGATCCTGTTCGTGGGGGAATCGATCCTGTTCGGCAAGGGCCTCAACTGGCGCGACAGCGTGACGGGACAGGTGCAGGAACTGAGCGGCATCGCGAGCGCCAACCTCGCCGTCAATGCCTATTCGCTGAGCCAGGGCTTCCTCCATCTGAAGCGGGAACTGCCGCGATTCCGACGCCCCGTGGCAGTGGTGATCCTTTTCACGCCCAGTCTGATGATGCGCGAACTCGACCGGAACCGTCCCTGGATCGACAGTGCCGGGCATTGGCATCGGGCGACGGGAACATGGGCGCTGAGCCATCTGGGCCGGGTGTTGTTTCCCTATCATGGTGCGGCCGCCATCGATGAAGCGGTGGCGGCCGACCGCCGCCTGCTGAGGGCCGAAGTCGCGCTGGTGCGGGCGCGCGGCGCGCGGCCGCTGGTCCTGGTGCCCGTCTTCCAGCCCGAAGGGCCGCGCGAACGCGCGCTTCGCGCGGCGATCTTCAACGGTGCGGCCATTCCCCATCTGGTCGTGCCGCTGGGCCAGCACTGGCGGCTTCCCGGCGATTCCCATCCGGACGCCCGCGCCCACCGGATGATGGCGCGCGCCCTGTGGACGCGATTGCGGACCGAGACGTCCTAGGGCGATTTCCAGTCAGATGGCATCATCTGACTGGAAATCGCGGCAAATAAAAGACTTAGAGCAGCCGATCTGATTCAATCAGATCGGAATCCGCTCTCATCCCCGGCCTGGACGATGGGGCAGATGAGACGGAAATGCGCGCCCTGCGCCGATGGCATGAGTTGCAGCTTGCCGCGATAGGCATCCAGCAGCGACCGGGCGATGGCGAGGCCGAGGCCGGTGCCGCCCTTTTCCCGCTTGCTGGTGAAGAAGGGATCGAAAATCCGGTCCCGGTCCGCCTCTGGAACGCCCGGCCCGTCGTCGGCAAGGGCGATCCAGACCTGATCGTCCTGCCATGCCGCGCTGATGTCCAGCCGTGACGCACCCGCCTGCCGCGCATTTTCACACAGGGTCGCGAGAACGCTTTCCAGCGCATCGGCGTCGACCGCGAGGGGCGGCATCATCCCGGGCAGATGCAGGCCGATGGCGAATGTCTCGTTCGCCATCGCATCGGCCACGGCCGCCAATACGGGTCCGGCATCGGCCCGCGCGCCGCTTTCGCCCACGAGCACGTCCGCCCGCGCCAGTTCCATCAGCCGCCGTACCATCCGCGACAGCCGTTGGGCATCGGCCGCCATATTGCCGAGGAAACGTTCCCGATCGGCGGGCGCCATGTCGACGCCATGATCCTGCAACAGCTCGATCGCGCCGGAAATGCCGGCCAGCGGCGTCTTGAACTCATGGCTGAGCGAGGAGGCGAAATCGCGCAGATAGCGGGAACGCTTGCCGATGCTGTCGGCCATCTGCTCGAAATCCTGGTAGAGTGCCCGTATCTCGACCACCTGCAGGGACGGATGGCGCGGCGTGATCCGCCGCCCTGAGGCGAGTTCCCTCGTCGCGCGGCTCAAGCCTTCGATCGGCCGGACGATGGCGCGCGACAGCACCGCCGAGAGCAGCACCAGCAGCAGGAAGATCGCCACCACGCCTAGCGCGATCTTGCCCCGGTCCTCATAGAGCCCCAGGAACAGCGCACGGGGAGAGCGCGATACCAGCAGCACGCCGATGACTTTCCCATCGAGGCTGATCGGGCGTGCGTGATGCAACCGGATGTTCGACGCCCGGCTCAACCATTCGAGCGGATAGCGGGTGACCATCCCCTCATTCTCCCGCAACACCGTGACGGATCGCCCAGCCAGCGCCGCCCGGATTTCCGGCAAGGCGGCGAGGCTTCGTCCCCCCTCCCGTCCGTTCAGCACGATGCCGCGCCGGTCGAGCATGAGGATGGAGGAAAGGGTCGTCATCTTGGTTTCGGCAAAGGCCGGCATCATCCGCCGGGCGATGGCGATGGCGGCGCCGTCCGGCCGGTCCCGCGTCGGTGCGGCGGACGGACGTGGCGGCAATATGGGGGAGGAGCGCAAATCCACCTCCGTCATCCGGTCATGATAGCGCACCGTCGCCGCAGGCGCGGCGGGTGTGGCCGTCAGCCCGCTGCCCACCACCGAAGCGCTGGCGGCCAGCGCGGCGCCCTGCGCCACCAGTTCCGCCTCCGTGCGGCGCACCAATGCATTTTCATAGACGCGCAGGAAGATCGCGCCGAGGCCGGGCAGCGCGGCCACGAACAGCAGCGTTCCGAACAATATGGTGCGCAGCCGCAGGACCGGCCAGTGCCGGGCGATCCATGCCTTCACCTTCAGGATCATGCAGCCCCTATCATGCCGTCAGGTCCGTTCCGCCGCATGCCCCCAGCCGATAGCCGATGCCGGCCCGCGTCTCGATGAGGTCGATCCCGCCCACATCGCTGAATTTGCGGCGGAGGTTGCGGATATGGCTGTCCACCGTCCGGTCGGTGAGGGCAAAGCCCGGTCCCCGGAAACGGTCGATGATCTGGTCGCGCGAAAAGATGCGGGACGGCATGGCGAGCAGCGTCCGCAATATGGTGAATTCCGTCACGGTCAGGCCGACCTCCAGCATGCCCCAGTGGGCCGACCAGCTTTCGGTATCGAGGCTGAGCAGCCCGTGGCGCATGACGCCGACATTCTCCACCACTGGCGGGCGGGCAGCGGTGCGGCGCAGGATCGCCATGGAACGCGCCACCACCTCGCGGGGGGAGAAGGGCTTCACCACATAATCGTCGCCGCCCAGTTCGATGCCCAGCACCCGGTCGATCTCATCGTCGCGGGAGGACAGGAAGAAGATCGGCACGTCATTTTGCGCGCGCAGCCTGCGGCACACCTCCAGCCCGTCCATGCGCGGCATGTTGATGTCCAGGATGACGAGGTCGGGCGCATGGCGTTCGACCTCGGCCAGTGCCTGCTCGCCATCGGCGGCCTCGATCGTGCCCAGCCCCGCCTTGCCGAAGGCGAAGACGAGCAACTGGCGGATATGGGGGTCGTCATCGACGATCAGGATGGTGCTGGGCATGGGGCATAGGATCATTTCCCTATCTCCCCTGTCAACGCATGCACGGCCTTGGCGTCGACGGATTCCGCCTGCGCCGGTGCGACGGGATCTTGAGGCGGTGGCAAAAGGGCGCCGGCGCAGCCGCGCGCTCCGGATGGCGCGGCGGCGGCCGGACTATTTCGCGCCCGCTTCAGCCGCATCTGCCCCAACAGGGTCCAGCCTTGCCGCTGATCCTGCGCCAGTGCGTCGTGAATGCGGACGCGCACCGCTTGCACATGTTCACGCAATGCCGGCTGCAAATCGGTCCGCCGTTCCAGATCGATCAGCGGCAGCAGAGCGGAGCCCCCCAATCCGCTCAAATAGCAAAGATCGAGCGCCACGCCCCGCCCGCCGACCTCGCGTGCGTGGCGGACATTCCACTGCGCCGCGACGGCGCCGAGATCGACGAAGCAGGCAACCGCCAGCACCAGCCCCACCGCCGCCAGATTGACGTTGATCAGCCAGGCCGCGCTCCGTTCCCGCAGCAGCCGCCAGCAGATCGCCGCCAGTCCCAGGGCCACCAGCGCCATCCATGCCAGCGCGGCGATCCGCAGGCGAGTGAGCGAATAGGCCTCGATATAATCGATCGTCCGCAACATGGACGAGGCGACGAGGAAGATATTCTGCCCGATCCATAGCATCACCAGATTGCGGATCGCCTTCGTCCGCGCGGTTTCCGATCCCGGACGCAGCGTCACCAGCACGAACAGCGCCGCCAGCAGCGCCGTCGCGATCAGCGGATAGGCGCCGCGATGGGCATAGTCCGCCATGGACATGCCCGCGGGCATCGGTGCCAGGCCCCAGAGCCAGGCCATGTCCATCAGATTCTGGAGCGCGAAGATCAGGTTGAAGAGGAGGAGCGAGAGCGTCACCGACGCGACCGACACCCCCGGCAGGACAAGATCGCCGTGGCCCCCGAAGGCCGGCAGCAGGCGCCGTGCGGGGCGGGGGCGCAGAAGGCTCCACATCATCAGGAACAAAAGGCCCCAGAGGATCAGACGCCCGATCAGTTCCAGCGACAATTCGGGCCACAGCAGTGACGAGAGGAAGCGTTCGATCAATGGGTTCGCGGCCGAAAACAGCGCCAGGATCACCACGCTCCCCATCAGCGGCAGGGCCAGTACCGCCAGCACCGCGCCGAGGTTCCAACGCCCCGATCGGCTGGCGGCCCGGATCTTGAGGAAGCGCCGCAGGTCGATCAAGGGGACGAAAGGCGTGCGCACCCCTTGCCAGATCAGACGCTGGCACCAGCGCCAGCCATCATCGAAGCGCGCCGTTGCCGGCAGCAGCGTGGCCATGCTCGCCGCCGCCCAGAACAAGGCCAAGGCAAGAAGGCTCGCATCATAGACCAGTGCGAGCGCGAACAGGCCGGCGGCCGACAATGCCGCCCAGGCGCGCCTGTCATGGCGCACCGCCGGTCGGCCGGTCCACAGCGCGATCAATAAGGCGAGCGCGAAAAGCCCGTAAAATCCGCCATATAAATGCCGCTGGTAGAAAAGCCAGTCGCCGATCGCGACGACGACCAAGGTGGGCACCAGTTTCCATCGGAAACGCCCGGCCAAGGGAAAGTTGTGCATCCATCTGTCTCCCCGAATGTCAGGGAAAGATGCGTCATGCCCAAGCAGGCAAGCCGGTGCTGCCGATCAATAATTGGCGCAGAAGCCGTGCAGGACATGTGCAAGCGGCAGAATTCCTTCAGCTCGCCCAACTCGCCGATACGGAAAGGGTCAGGACGGGCGCGGCTGAATGACCGCGTCCTCCCGTTTTTCGGGCCGGATGTAGATGGAGGTCAGTTCGGGAATGGCACGTTTCATCGCGCTTTCCAGTTCCTCGATCAGGCTTTCCGCCCGGCCCATCGGCAGTTCGTCGGCAAAGTCGGCGCTGATCGCGACGAAGACCGCATCCGGGGCGGTATGGATGGTGCGGACATGGTTGACGGCGGTGATCTCCGGCCGCTGGTCGAGCAGGCGCCAGACCGTCTCGACGATGGCGCCGTCCGCGCTTTCCCCGATCAGCAGCCCCTTGGCCTCCCGCGCCAGCAGGATCGCCACCCCGCCCAGCACCAGCCCGATGGCGATGGAGGCGATGCCGTCCAGCCTCGGGTCGGCAAAATGATGGCTGGCCCAGACCCCGATCGCCGCCATCACCAGTCCGACCAGCGCCGCGCTGTCCTCGAACAGAATGATGAAACCGGCGGGGTCCTTGGACCGGCGGATCGATTGCCACCAACTGCTCGGTCCGCGCTTCCTGCCGAATTCGCGGACCGCGATCGTCCAGCTACTCCCCTCCATGGCAAAGGCGATGGCAAGGACGATATAGTTGACGACGGGATCGCGCAGCGGCTCGGGCGCGCGGATATGGAGCCAGCCTTCGTAGATCGAGACGCCCGCCCCCACGGCGAAGATCAGGATCGCGACCACGAAGGCCCAGAAATAGAGTTCCCGCCCGTAACCGAAGGGATGGGCCGCATCGGCAGGGCGCTTTGCCTGCGCCTGGCCGTAGAGCAGCAGCAACTGGTTGCCGCTGTCGACCAGCGAATGCACCCCCTCCGTCAGCATGGAGGAGGAACCCGTCAACGCCGCCGCGACGAATTTGGCGATGGCGATCCCGACATTGGCGACCAGCGCGCCGTAAAGAACGATATTTTCACGAAAATGCGCGGCGCGCCCGATTTTCATCCCGCCTCTCCCTCGCGTCGACCGACGAAGAGAACTCTCCGGCAGACGATGAGTTCTTCGACGATGAGAGGAGATTTGCAATGACGCAAACGCAGGACATGATTCATGAAGACGCGCTGCCGGGGCATGAAAGCCGGCTGGAGCCGAAACCGGAATGGGAACCGCGCTATCCCGGTTCGGGCCGCCTGGCCGGCAAGACCGCCGTCATCACCGGCGCGGACAGCGGCATCGGCCGTGCCGTCGCCGCGCTTTTCGCCAGGGAGGGCGCGGATGTCGCGATCGTCTATCTGTGCGAACATGAGGACGCGGAACGGACCGCCGAGATCGTCCGGGCAGAGGGGCAACGCGCCCTCACGCTGGCAGGCGATCTGGGCGAAAAGGATTTTTGCGACGATGCCGTTGCGCGGATCGTCGAGCAATTCGGCCGCATCGACATCCTCGTCAACAATTCGGGGGAGCAGCATCCCGACAGCGACATCACCGACATCAGCGAGGAACAGCTTCGCCGTACCTTCCAGACCAACATATTCGGCATGTTCTTTCTGACGCAGGCGGTGCGGCCGCACCTCAAACAAGAGGCGGCAATCATCAACTGCACGTCCGTCACCATGTATCAGGGGTCGAAGGAACTGCTGGATTATTCCAGCACCAAGGGCGCGATCACCGCCTTTACCCGGTCGCTCTCCGAAAATCTCGTCGGGGACGGCATCAGGGTGAATGCCGTGGCGCCGGGACCGATCTGGACGCCGCTCAACCCCAGCGGCGGGGCGAGCCCGGAGAAGCTGGCACATTTCGGCGAGAACACGCCGATGGGAAGGCCGGGCCAGCCCAATGAAGTCGCGCCGTCCTTCCTGTTCCTGGCCTGCGCGGATTCCAGCTACATGTCCGGCCAGGTGCTGCATCCCAATGGCGGGACGATCGTCAACGGATAGGGGTTATCTCAGGCGGCGCCGATGCGGACATGGCGACGCTCGGCGGCGGAACCATAGATCGCCTCGATCACGCGCATGTCGGCCAGCCCTTCCTCGCCAGGCACGATCGGCGTCGCGCCCGTGACAACGCATTCGGCGAGATGATCGAGTTGTGCCGCGAACTGGTTCTTGGCCGGCACGGGCAGCGTTCGGGGCATGACCGCATCCTGTTTGCGGATGCGCATCGCATGGCCGCTATAGGGGGTGGCCGGTTCCATATCGATCCAACCCTCCGTCCCGATGACGCGATAGGCATTATGGGCCGAACTGTAGCTCGATATGCAGTTCGCCTCGATCCCGGAGGGGAAGCGCAGCAAGAAGCTGATGCGGTCCTCGACCGTGCGGAAGCGCGGATCGCTGCGGTCGGTGGAATCGATGGCGCTCACCTCCACCGGTTCCTCCCCGGTCAGATAGCGCGCCGCGTTGAGGCTGTAGATGCCGATGTCCATCATCGATCCGCCGCCCGACAGCGCCCGGTCGAGCCGCCACTGATCAGGCCGGATCGGAAAGCCGTGCTCCGCCGTGATCAGCCGGGTGGAACCGACATGACCGCCACGCGCGAGATCGATAGCCAGCCGATTATGGACCTCGAAACGCGAGCGATAGCCGATCATCAACCGGGTGCCCGCCTTGCGGCAGGCCGCGATCATCGCCTCGCATTCGCCGACCGATATCGCCATCGGCTTTTCGCACATCACATGCTTGCCTGCCTGCGCGGCGCGGATGCTGTATTCGGCATGCATCGCATTGGGCAGCACGACATAGACGACATCGATATCGGGATTATCGCGGATGCGATCGAAATCGGCATAGCTGTAGCGGTGGGTGGCGGGGATGCCATATTGGGCGCCATATCGGTCGAGCTTGGCCGGCGTGCCGCTGACGAGGGCGACCAGGCGCGCATGGTCGCAGCCCGCGAAATTGGGCATGATCTGGCGTGTGGCATAGGAACCCAGACCGACAACGGCATAGCCGATCCGGCGGTCGGCCGCGATAGCGTGCCGGGGCATCATTGCCGCCGCGACCAGCCCCACGCCAAGGCCGCCGATCATGTCCCGCCGATTGCTATCGGGCATTGGATTCCTCCTCCTCCGCCCGGAATCGGTGGCGCACAGGTTCAGCAATGGGGCGGAATCAATCCGCGGAGCTGGAACGCCAGCCCATATTGCCCGCCGCGACCGCGACCTGCGTCCGGTTGCGGACATTGAGCTTGCGCATGAGCGCGGTCATATGGACCTTCACCGTAGCCTCCGCCATGCCCAGCTCATAGGCGATCTGCTTGTTCAACAGGCCCGAATGGACGCAGCGCAGCACCTTGATCTGGGTCGGGGTCAGATGGGGAGGTGGCGACTCATATCGCCGCGGCTCGTCCTGCCCCGGATAGTCATATTCGGGGCGATCGAGAATCTCGTGCAGAGCTGTGCCGAAAACCATCTTCCTCTCCTGTCCGCGATTGACCTGGGTTTGCGCCCCGGATTCGTATTAGCGCTAACAATAACGGAAGTGGTCTGACAGGTTCAAGAAAAAATTTCGAATATATCATAAATTTCGTGGTTTTTCAGTCAAACCACCTTATAAGCTGTCCAACAGATTTTTCGGGCCGGGATTTCGCCGGATACCGGATTCCAGCGGTCAGGGAGGGAGAGGATGAGGGTTTCGCTTCGTCGACGCATCAACGCCGCACGGTGCAGCCGGTGACGCCGGAGGACGGCCGGCTGATCCTTTCAGCCATTATCGGCATCGCCTTGTCCATCACGCTCATCATCCGAGGGCGGCTGCACCCCTTTGTCGGCCTGCTGTGCGGTGCCTTCACGGTCGGGCTGCTGGCGGGCCTGCCGATGGAGGAAACGGCCAAGGCCGTGGAAAAGGGCGCCGGCACCATATTGGGCGGGACGGGCCTGGTCGTGGCTTTGGGCCTGGGCCTGGGCGCGATGCTGCAACTGTCGGACGGGGCGGGTGGATTGGCACGGGCTGCGCTGCGCCTGTCCGGGATCAGGGGCGCGCCCTGGGCGAGCCTGTGCACCGCGATCGTCATCGGCCTGCCGCTCTTCTTCGAAACCGGGCTGGTGCTGCTGCTGCCGATCGTGGCCTCCGCGGCGGCGGCGCTGCCGCACGGCCAGGATGATGATACGGCCAAACTGCGCCTGATGCTGCCCGCCCTTTCCGGCCTGTCGGTGGTCCATGCGTTGGTGCCGCCCCATCCCGGCCCCCTGCTGGCGGTCAATGCGCTGGGCGCCAATCTGGGCCTCACCCTTCTTTATGGCCTGATCGTCGGCATCCCCACAGCGATCATCGCGGGGCCGCTGCTGGCGCGCTTCACCGCGCCGGGCGTGAAGCTCAGCCCGCCACTGCTGGAGCCGGTGAAGGCCGACGTCCCCCCACCATCCGTCGGCCGCGCGCTGACGGCGGTGCTGCTGCCGGTCGTGCTGATCGCGGCGGGCCAGGCGGTTGCCATGCTGCCGCCCACCGTCGCCGTCCATTTCCATTGGCTCGGCTGGGTCAGCGATCCGGTGGTCGCGCTGCTGGTGGCGGTGCTGGTCGCCCTGCCCCTGCTGTTCGGCCGCCGCATCACCGACCGGACCATCCAGAACGCGATCTGGACCGAGGCGATGACGCCCGCGGGCGGCATATTGCTGGCGATCGGGGCGGGCGGCGCACTCAAGCAGGTGCTGGTGACGGCCGGGCTGTCCGACATGCTGGTGCGGCTGGCCGACGGCGGGGCGATCTCGCCCATCCTGCTCGCCTGGGGCGTGTCGGTGTGCATCCGGCTGGCGACGGGATCGGCGACGGTGGCGACGATCACCACGGCGGGCGTCATGCAGGGGCTGGTCGCCGCGTCCGGCGTGGAGCCGGAATGGATGGTGCTGGCGATCGGCGCGGGTTCGCTGTTCTTCTCGCACGTCAATGATCCGGGCTTCTGGCTGGTGAAAAGCTATCTCGGCACCGACATGCCCGGCACGTTCAGGACCTGGTCGATCATGGAAACCGTGGTGGCGGTGGTCGGCCTGCTGTTCGTGCTTGTGGCCAGCAGCATCTTCTAACAAGGGGTTGCCATGAACCAGGCACGCCTTTCCGACCAGGCCTATGCGGGCATCGTCGAGATCATCAAGTCCGAGGAGTTGGAGGTCGGCGCGCGCCTGCCATCCGAAGCGCGGCTGGCCGAGATGTTCGGCGTGTCGCGTGCCATCGTGCGCGAGGCATTGGTCCGGCTGGCATCGGACGGCATCACCGAGGCGCGGCGCGGCGCGGGTTCCTTCGTCAAGAGCCGCCCCTCCGAACGGCTGGCGGCCTTCATGCCGTCCACCGAACTGCCGACGACGCTCGGCAGCTACGAGGTGCGCTTCGTGCTGGAGGCGGAAGCGGCCAGGCTGGCGGCGACCCGCCGCACGCCCCAGGAAATGGTGCATATCGAGGACGGCATGGCCACGCTGCGCGAGGCGCTGCTGTCGAGCGAGCCGGCCCATGCCGAGGATATGGAACTGCACCGCCGGATCGCGGAAGCGACGGGCAATCCCGCCTTTGTCATCGCCTTCGACGCGCTCTGGAACGATGTCGAGAAGATCATGCGCGCGGGCGTCGACATCTCCCGCTCCCGCCCGCCCGAGGTAATCGCGACCATGCTGCGCGAGCATGAAGTGATCGTCGCCGCCATCCGTGCGCAGGACCCGGAGGGCGCGGCGCTGGCCATGCGCTGGCATCTGTGGGAAGGGCGGCGGCGGCTGATGCCTTAGAGCGCGTTGCGATTGAGTTTATGGCCGATATCGGCGACTTTCGGCCGAAATTCACAGTGTATGCGCGCGCGTGCCTGGGCGCGCGTAGGCGTGGTGAGGATCTGCCCGACGTTTCAAAGAGGGCTGCGGGATAGGCCCGCTGGCGCGCAATAGGACAGGCTCAATCCCGTCCTGTCAGAGAAATAGGATGTTTTTTTTGAATGCTGTGGCCTTTGGGTTACGCATGATGCTCAGCCCGTCTCCAGCTTCAAGGTCCAATGATGGAAGGGGGGTCTGAAAGCGACCAACCATGGTCATTCCAGCCGTATTCGGCGCAATCCGGAAGCGGTCGCTTAGCGGGATCAGATTCGCTTAACGACCGGCAGCTAGCAATGATCTGTCAGCGGGGGGCAACGTAACAAAGGTTGGGGGGAGCGGGCACTATTCCAAGAGGGTAATCAACGCATCCGTGCCCGCTTTAATGCCGCCGGAGAGATCTCCTTTCCGGAAGCTCGGAAGGATTTTCTGATCGATAATTTGTTGGCAGGCCCCATCAGACAGTCGCTTCTCGAAGCCATAGCCAACAGCTATTCGGACCTTGCGCTCATTCGGTGCGACAAGAAGAACCACGCCATCATTATGGCCTTTGCGCCCAATTCCCCAGCTGTTCGCTAAGTCTCTCGTGTAATTGGCAACATCGCGTCCACCGAGCGAGGACACTGTCACGACAACCAGTTGATGCTGCGTTTTCTGCTCTAGCTTCGCTAGCCTGTCACTCAGGTTAACCCGCTCTTGGGGCGATAGGACATGAGCCGCATCGGTCACGCGGCCAGCCAACGGCACGGCTGCTATAGAGGTCGCAGAATTTTCGCTTTCAGTTCCGGTCGCTGGAGCACTGGTCGCCTGCCCATTCGAGCACGCAAGCGTAAACAGCACTGATGCTATGGCAATTCCTCGAAGCGATCGTCTCATGTGGGCATGGTGAGGTGCAGTTGCGGGACCGTCAATGTCCGTTTTGTCGGCGTATCCGGAGAAGCCGCTTCGTAGAGAATTTAGCCGGAAGCTGCCAAACCGGAAACCACCCATAACCGCAGTCTCGCTATCGCCCTAGCCAGCGCAAGGCTGCATCGCGCAAAAGATCGGGCGCGTCATCCGTGTTGAGGATCAGAACCTGCTCTTCGGGCAAGGGCCGTTCCAATGTAGCGAACTGACTGTCGAGCAGGCTGGCGGGCATATAGTGGCCGGACCGGTCCCCCAGCCGCGCCAGCAGCTTCTCCCGGCTGTTCTCCAGCAGGATGAAACGCACGGGAACCCCGATCGCGCCGCGCAGCCGGTCGCGATAGCTCCGCCGCAAGGCCGAACAGGCGGCGACCGTCATGCCCTGCGCGGCAGCTCTATCGGCGGCGGCCTTTCCCACGCGGTCCAGCCAGGGCCAGCGATCCTCGTCCGTCAGGGCGCGACCGCCGCGCATCTTGGCCACGGCTTCGGGCGAATGAAAGCTGTCGCCTTCCAGAAAGGGGCAGTCCAGCGCCTGCGCCAGGAGCGCGCCAAGGGTCGATTTGCCGCAGCCACTCACTCCCATGACGATGATGGCAAGGGGCGACGCCGGAACAGGATCGAGAGAAGGTAACAAGGCGGCTTTCTCGCGGACGAGCGACGCGCTCGGCATCGCGTTGATTTCGCATCGCTATAGGAGGACCGCCACGCCCATGAAACTACGACCTTCGTCGCAAGTGCCAGCGCCTGTTCCACACTTTAGCCATGCAGGTGATGAAGGATAAGCGGAAGGTGCGGCTATGATCGGACGCGGCATGATGGCCGTCTTGTTGGCGGCGACGGCTCTTGCCGGGGCAGGCGACGCCCGGGCAGCGGGTCAGTCCGTCTTTCCGGTGGCTCCCGATGAGCCCCATGCCGTGACCGTGAAGGCGAAGGGAGACGGGCGAAGCGACGATGGCGATGCCATCCAGCAGGCGATCGACAAGGCGCGAGACCGAACCGGGCATGGCATCGTCTTCCTGCCGTCTGGCCGCTATCGCATCACCCGCAGCCTGATCGTCCCGCCGGGCGTGCGCATCTACGGCGTGGGGCCGACGCGCCCGGTGATCCTGCTCGCCGCCAACACGCCGGGCTTCCAGCAGGGCGTGTCGACGATGATCGTCTTTGCCGGAGGCGACCAATATAATGTCGGCCAGGTGCCGGTTCCCGTCCCCACCGTCGTGCCGCGCGAGAAGATCGTCCGCGACGCCAATTCGGGCACTTTCTATTCGGCGATGAGCAATGTCGACATAGAGATCGGCGCGGGCAATCCGGCGGCGGCAGGCGTGCGTTTCCGCATGGCGCAGCATGCCTTCCTCAGCCATATGGACTTCCGCCTGGGGTCCGCCTTCGCCGGGGTCTACCAAGCCGGAAACGTCATGGAGAATGTCCATTTCCAGGGCGGCCGATACGGCATCGTTTCCGAAAAAACCTCCCCCGCCTGGCAGTTCACCCTGCTCGATTCGAGCTTCGACGGGCAACGCGACGCGGCGATCCGCGAGCATGAGGTCGACCTCACGCTGGTCAACGTCGCCATCCGCAACACGCCGGTGGGGATAGAGATCGACCGGGGTTACAGCGACAGCCTCTGGGGCAAGGATGTGCGCTTCGAAAATGTGTCGAAGGCGGGCGTCGTCATCTCCAAAGAGAAGAATGTCTTCACCCAGATCGGCTTCGACAATGCGCTGGCGGTGAACAGCCCGGTCTTCGCCCGGTTCCGCGACAGCGGGCAAGCGGTCAACGGCAAGGGCAAGGCCTATAGGGTCGCATCCTTCTCCTACGGTCTTGCCGTGCCCGCGCTCGGCCGGATGGGCGAGTACCGGACCGAGGCGGACATCCAGCCGCTGCCCGCCATGCCCGCGCCGCGAGCGCCCGCCATTCGCGACCTTCCCGACATGGCGCAATGGGTCAATGTCCGCACCCTGGGGGCAGTGGGCGACGGCAAGGCGGACGACACCGCGGCGCTCCAGAAGGCCATAGACAGCCACCGCATCCTCTATTTCCCGACCGGCTTCTACAAGGTCACCGACCGGCTGAAACTGCGACCGGACAGCGTGCTGATCGGCCTGCACCCGGCGATCACCCAGCTCTATATTCCCGACAACAACCCGGCCCATGCGGGCCTTGGCCCCGTGCTGCCCATCCTGGAAAGCCCCAAGAGCGGCGACAATATCCTTTCGGGCCTCGGCCTCTTCACCGGCCGGGTGAACCCGCGCGCGTCCGCCCTGCTGTGGCGGTCCGGCGAAAACAGTCTGGTGGACGACGTCAAGATCATGGGCGGCGGCGGCACACCCACCGCCGATGGCACCATGCTCGGCAGCCTGCGGGTCCATACCGGCGACCCGGTCACCGACGACCGGCTGGACGCGCAATATCCCAGCATCTGGGTCACGGACGGGGGCGGCGGCACCTTCGTCGACGTGTGGAGTCCGAACAGCTTCGCGCAGGCCGGTTTCTACGTCACCGACACCAATACGCCCGGCCATGTCTATGAAATGTCGGTCGAGCATCATGCCCGTAACGAATTCGTCCTCGACAATGTGCATAATTGGGAGTTTCTGGCGCCCCAGACCGAGCAGGAAGTGGGCGACGGCCCCGACGCCATCTCGCTCGACATCCGCAATTCCAGCAATCTGCTGTTCGCCAACTATCATGGCTATCGCGTGACGCGCACTTACGCGCCGGAAAAGAGCGCGGTCAGGCTGACCAATTCGGGCGACATCCGCTTCCGCAACGTCCACATCAACGCCGAAAGCGGCTTTGCGACCTGCGATGACGAGGGCTGCGGCACCTTCCTGCGGGCGAGCAAATATCCGTTCGACAATGCGATAGAGGATGTGACGCGCAAGCTTTTCGTGCGCGAGCGCGAATTCGCCAGTCTGGACATCGGACCGGCAGGCAGTTCCATTCCCGCGCCGACCCCCGGCAGCACGAAGGTCGAGAAGCTGGAGGACGGTTTCTGGTCGATTTCCGGCGCAGCGGTCGATGCCAGGGGGGCGCTGTATTTCATCGACCGGCGGTTCCAGCGCATCCATCGCTGGAGCGAGGGCAAGGGGTTGGAGGTGGTGCGCGACCATGCGCTCGATCCGGTCAATCTGGCGATCGACGCGTCCGGCCATGTGCTGGTGCTCTCTTCGCTCGGCGCCAAGGCGGGTGTCTATTCCTTCGATCCCGACGGGCCCAAGGACCGGTTCACGCTGATCGAACCAACGCCGGTTCGTGCATCTTCGGGCGCCAAGACGCTGCTGCCGGTCAATTGGTGGAACAATGGCGAATTCCGCGACCAGCTCGATCATAAAAGCCATGAATTCACGACGCTGGCGGACATGTTCGCGCGTGACGCGGGCACGGCCAAGAGCCGCGAATATGTTTCCCCCGACGGCAGCCTGTCGCTGCCTGCGTTCCGCGTATGGCAGCAAGGGCCGACGGATCATACCGGCTGGCGCTGGTCCGACAGCCTCAACGCGAACGGACTGGTCGGCGGCAAACAGGGGGAGCGGCTGTTCGTCACCAACGGATCGGAGAATATCACCTATAGCGGCAGGATCGGCGCGGGCGGCGCGCTGACCGACCTCAAACCCTTCACCAATCGCGGCGGCGAAAGCGTGGCGGTCGACGGAGAAGGCCGCGTCTATGTCGCCAACGGGCAAGTCTTCGTCTACGATATGGACGGCAAGGAAACAGGGCGGATCGACGTGCCAGAGCGTCCCTTGCAGATCCTGTTCGGCGGCGCGGACCGGCGCACGCTCTTCATCCTGACACACCATGCACTTTACGCCGCGAGGCCCTGAAAAGCGTGTCTCCGCCGCACCTACGACCTATGTCGTAAGTGCGGCGGCCGGAGCGTCACGATATTCTTGAGGGGATCGCCCGCCATGGGCGCGGACCGCGCCGGGAGGGCGGCCGAAGGACAAAAAAGGGGATGGATCGATGAAAGCCGCAATTCAGCTTGCCAGCGTCAGCCTTGCCGTGATGGCATTCGCCAGCGTGGCGGGGGCCCAGACGCCCGCGCCGTCCGCAGTGGGCGCGCCACAGACGGAAACGACCGGCCAGGCACCCGCGGGCAATGCCGACATCGTCGTCACCGGATCGCGCATCACCACCAGCGGCTTCAACGCGCCCACGCCGACCACGGTGATCGGCGAGGAGCAGATCGCCAAAAATGCGCAGCCCAATATCTTCACCACCATCGCGCAACTGCCCTCGCTCCAGGGATCGACCGGCGCCGCGACCGGCACGTTCAGCACGTCGAGCGGGTTGCAGGGTCTCAGTTCCTTCTCCCTGCGCGGTCTCCAGCCGATCCGCACGCTGACGCTGCTCGACGGCCAGCGCGTCGTCGGTGCGAACGTGACCGGCGTTCCCGACATCAGCATGTTCCCGCAATTGCTGGTGAAGCGCGTCGACGTGGTGACGGGCGGTGCGTCTGCCTCCTACGGCTCGGACGCGGTCGGCGGCGTCGTCAACTTCATCACCGATACGCGGTTCGAAGGGTTCAAAGGCAATATATTGGGCAGCATCACCAAATATGGCGATGATGAAACCGGCCTGGTGCAGGCGGCCTGGGGCAAATCCTTCCTCGACAACCGCCTGCATGTCGTGCTGAGCGGCGAATATGACCATGAGGAAGGCGTGGGTCCGGGCGATTTCGGCACCGACCTGGCGGGCAGCCGCGACTGGTATCGCGCCACGACCCTGATGAACACGGGCCAGACCAATAACGGCCTGCCGCAATTCAACTATCGCGACTATGCCCAGCCCTATCAATATGCGCGCTATGGCCTGATCAACAACGGGCCGTTGCAGGGCATCGCCTTCGACCAGAACGGCACGCCCTATAATTTCAACTATGGCTCGGGCGGCCAGCCCCTCGGCAACGGCCAGGTTTCCAACTGCTTCCGCGGCAACAGCTTCTGTGTCGGCGGCGACCTGTCGGGGGCGCCGGGTTCGGGCGCTTCGCTGAAATCGGCACTGGAACGGATCAACGGCTATACCCGGATCGGCTACGACTTTGCCGACGACAATGAAGCCTATGTCTCGGTCAACGTCGCGCAGGTGAAGACCAGCAACCAGCCCAGCCCCGGCTATAACCGGCCCAGCCTGACCGTCCAGTGCGCCAATCCCTTCCTGCCGCAACTCATCCGCGACCGCTGCGCCACGGCGGGCATCACCCAGTTCAGCTTCGGCACCAGCAACGGCGCCTTCCCCGACCCCAGGGTGCATACCGACCGCAGGCAATATCGCTTCGTCGGCGGCCTCAAGGGCAAGTTCGCCATGGCCGGGACGGATTGGAATTACGATGCCTATTATGAGCATGGCATCACCATTTCCGATATCCGGGTGCAGGACATCGTCCTCCAGAACCGCTATGTCGCCGCGACCAATGCGATCACGCTCAACGGCGCGATCGTCTGCGCCGATCCGGCCGCGCGGGCGGCGGGGTGCCAGCCCATCAACGTCTTCGGCGGCTTCGCCCCATCGTCGGCGGCGCTCGCTTATGTCGCGCCCCACGAAAACGGACCGTTCCAGCACACGAAGCTGACGCAGGACGTCGCCAGCCTCAATTTCTCGGGCAATCCGTTCGACCTGTGGGCGGGGCCGGTGTCGGTCGCGTTCGGTGGCGAATATCGCCGCGAATATTATCGCGTGAACGCCGACCCCTATGGCGCGGGCGTCTCGGCGATCAGCCCGAACAGCGAGGACTATCCGGCCGATCCGCTGCTCAATTCCGCGCAGGGCAGCAATTGGGCGGCGGGCAATTACAAGAATGGCCACGGCAAATATGATGTGTGGGAAGGCTATCTGGAAGTCGACCTGCCGCTGATCAACAGCGACTCCATGGGCCGCGCGAACCTGAACGGCGCGGCGCGCGTCACCCATTACAGCACGTCGGGCACGGTCTGGACGTGGAAGGTCGGCGGCACCTGGGACACGCCGCTCGACGGCATCCGCCTGCGCGCGGTGACGTCGCGCGACGTGCGCGCGCCCAACCTGTCGGAACTGTTCGCGGCGCCGACGGTGACGACGCTCCCCAACTTCAACGATCCCTTCCGCAACCAAGCGGTGCAGGTGTTCCAGAACACGATCGGCAACACCAACCTCAAGCCTGAAGTCGCACGCAACACCGAACTGGGCATCGTCCTGTCGCGGCCGTCCTGGCTACCGGGGCTCAGCCTGTCGTTCGACTATTACAATATCAAGCTGAACGGCGTCGTCTCCACCCTCTCGGCCGACCAGATCGTCCGCTTCTGCTTCGAGGGCAATCAGGCCTTCTGCGGCGGCTTCCAGCTCGACGGGGCGCAGGGCACCAATTTCGTCAACGTCCAGCCCTTCAACCTCGCCTCCTGGAAGACGAGCGGCTTCGATATCGAGGCAAGCTATCAGTGGCAGCAGCCGCTGGGCCTGCCGGGCAGCTTCACGGTGCGCGCGCTGGGCACGCATATCCGCAAGTTCATCGTCAATGCGGGCATCGCCGGCGTCGATCCGGTCGATCAGGCGGGCGCGAACAACGGCAATACGCCGGACTGGAAATGGCTGGCGGTACAGACCTATGACAGCGGCCGGTTCAGCTTGACCGTGCAGGAACGCTGGATCAGCGACGGCACCTTCGGCAATCAATATGTCGTCTGCCAGTCGTCCTGCCCGACCTCGACGACGAACCATCCGACGATCGACTATAACAAGATGAAGGGCGCCTTCTATGTCGACATCGGTGCGACCTTCAAGATCGGCGACAGCCTGACCATCTATGGCAAGGTCGACAATCTGTTCGACAAGGACCCGGTGCCCGCGCCGCAGACCAATACCGGCCTCGACATCAACCCGGCGCTTTATGATACGCTGGGCCGCATCTACCGCGCGGGGATACGCTTCAACTTCTGATCCTGCCTTTCTTTCCCCCTCCTCGTCCCGGCCTTCACCGGCCGGGACGTCTTGTTACCGGAGTATGTCGATGGTTCGTGGATTAAGCGGAGCCTGTGCGTCGGTACTGCTGCTCCTGGCGGCTTTCGATCCCGCTCACGCTTCGCCGTCGGTCTATGCGACCGCACCCGACGAACCGGGCGCCGTCACGGTCAGCGGCGTCGGCGACGGCCGGGCGGACGACAGCGCCGCGATCCAGGAGGCGATCGACAAGGCGGCCGAAAAGGGGGGCGGCGGCATCGTCTTCCTGCCCGCCGGCACATACCGCATCAGCCGCACCATCTTCCTCTGGCCGGGGGTCCGCATCTTCGGCATCGGCGAACAGCGCCCCGTCATCCTGCTGGGCGCCAACACCCCCGGTTTCCAGCGCGGCGTCGCCCATATGCTGATCTTCGCGGGGGGCCGCCGCGAGCGTGATCCCAAGGATAGCCGCCCGGTCGCCTTCCCGCCACCGGGCAGCGTCCCCCTCAACAAGGATGTGCCGGACGCCAATCCCGGCACTTTCTATTCCGCTCTCGGGAATATCGATTTCCGCATATTGGGCGGCAATCCCGCCGCCACCGCGATCCGCTTCCATTCCGCGCAGCACAGTTTCGTCAGCCATGCCGATTTTGACATCGGATCGGGGCTTGCCGGCCTCTATCATGTCGCCAATGAGGCGGAGGACCTGCATTTCCGGGGCGGCCGATACGGAATCCTTGCCGAAAAGACCTCCCCGGCCTGGCCCTTCGCGCTGGTGGACGCGACTTTCGAGGGGCAGCGGGACGCCGCCATTCGCGAACATGAGGCGGGGTTGACGCTGGTCAATGTCGCGATCCGCGACACGCCGGTCGGGATCGAGATCGACCGCGGCTATGGCGACTGGCTCTGGGGTCAGGATGTGCGGTTCGAGAATGTCTCGAAGGCGGGCGTCATCATCTCCAACGAGAAGAATGTCTACACCCAGATCGGCTTCCAGAATGTGCTGGCTGAAAACACCCCCGTCTTCGCGCGCTTCCGCGAGAGCGGACGGACGGTGACGGGCAGGGGCGCGGCCTACAAGGTCACGTCCTTTACCCACGGCCTGACCCTGCCCGGGCTTGGTCGGATGGGCGAGTACAGGACCGACATGCAGGCCGAGGGGCTCTCCGCCCTCCCCGCCCCTTCCGCGCCCGCGATCCGCGCCCTGCCCCCCGTCTCCGATTGGGTGAGCGTGCGGTCGCTGGGGGCGAAAGGCGACAATAGCAGCGACGACACCGCCGCCATCCAGAAGGCGATCGACAGCCATCGCGTCGTCTATCTGCCCACCGGCTTCTACAAGGTCAGCGACACGCTGCGTCTGCGCGCCGACACGGTGCTGCTGGGCCTGCACCCCAGCCTGACGCAGATCGTGCTGCCCGACGGCGCGCCTGCCTGGCAAGGGGTGGGCGCGCCCAGGGCGCTGGTCGAAAGCGCGCAGGGCGGCGATGCGATCGTCGCCGGGCTCGGCCTCAATAGCAACGGCGCCAATCCCCGCGCAACCGCGCTGCTGTGGATGGCAGGCGCGAACTCGATGGTGAACGACGTCAAGTTCCAGGGCGGCCACGGCACCAACCTGTACGACGGCAGCCGCGCCAATCCCTATAACAACAATGCCACCGCCGACCCGGACGCGTCGCGGCGCTGGGATGGGCAATATGCCAGCCTCTGGGTGACGCGGGGCGGCGGGGGCACCTTCGCCAATATCTGGAGCCCCAGCACCTTCGCCCATCCCGGCATCCTGATTTCGGACACGGAAACGCCCGGCCGCCTGATCCAGGCATCGGTCGAACATCATGTCCGCACCGAAATCGGCCTCAACCGCGTCGCCAACTGGGAATTGCTGGCCCCCCAGACCGAAGGGGAGGCGGGCGAAAGCGGCGATGCGGTCGCCCTGGAAATCCGCGATTCCCGCAACATATTGGTCGCCAATTTCCACGGCTACCGCGTCACCCGCACGCGCAAGCCCGCTCCGGCGGCGGTCACGCTCACCAATTCGCAGGACATCCGTTTCCGCAATGTCCATGTGAACGGCGAGAGCGGACTGGGCACCTGCGATGAAAATGGCTGTGCGACCTTCCTGCGGCTTACCAAATTCCCGTTCGAAAACGCCATACGCGACGTCACCCATGGCATCGATGTGCGCGAACGGGAGTTCGCCGTGCTGGACGTGCCCGCCAGGCCGGAACCCGTCGTCCCCTCGACATTCCTTGGCGCGAAGGTGGAAAAGCTGGCCGAGGATTTCCATTCCATCGGCGGTGGGGCGGTGGATGCGAAGGGCGCGCTCTATTTCATCGACCGCCATTTCCAGCGCATCTGGCGCTGGTCGGACGACCGCAGGCTGGAGATCGTCCGCGACGCCGCGCTCGATCCCGTCAACCTGACGCTCGACCGGTCGGGCAATCTGCTGGTGCTGTCATCCTATGGCCGCAACGGCACGGTCTACAGCTTCAAGCCCGGCACGCCCGACACCGAATTGACGGTGATCCAGCCGACCACCTCCGTCCCTCGTACCGGGACGGCGACCGTGCTGCCGGTCAACTGGTGGAACAATGGCGAGTTCAAGGACCAGATCGATCCCAAAAGCTACCAGTTCACCACCTTGAGCGAAATGTTCGCCCGCGACATGGCACTGCCCAAGGCGCGCGAATATGTCTCCCCCGACGGCAGCATCGTGCTGCCCGCCTGGCGCATCTTCGCGCAGGGACCGTCCGACCATCGCGGGCTGCGCTTTTCCGACTCGCTCGACAGCTATGGCTTCATCCAGGGCAAGCCGGGCGAGCGGGTCTATCTGACCAACGGATCGGAAAACCGCACCTATAGCGGCAAGGTCGGCTCCGGCGGCACGATAACGGAGCTCAGGCCCTTTGCGGAACGGGGCGGCGAAGGGGTCACGACCGACGCGCAGGGCCGGGTGTACATCGCCAACGGGCAGGTCTTCGTCCATGCGCCGGACGGGAAGGAGATCGGCCGGATCGACGTGCCCGAGCGCCCGTTGCAATTGCTGTTCGGCGGACCGGACGGCAGGACGCTGTACATCCTCACCCACCACGCGCTGTATGCGGCGCGTATCGGAGACGGATGACAAGCCCTGTCCTCTGTGGCTTGCCCGTTGCACCGTGACGGTGCAAGGTCGCGGATCGACAAGAGGAACGCGACCGTGACTGCCCAACTGGCTTATCCCCCCATCGACATACCGGCGATCGGCGACGGCACGGCAACCCGCGTCGCGGAGGGCGTCTTCTGGCTGCGCATGCCGATGGACGGCAGGATCGAGGCGATCAACCTGTGGGCGCTGGCCGATGGCGACGGCTGGACCATCGTCGATACCGGCCTTCGCACCACCGAAACGACAGCGGCCTGGCGGCAGGCCTTTGCCTCGACCCTCGGACACCGGCCGGTGCGGCGGATCATCGTCACCCATCTCCACCCCGATCATAGCGGCATGGCCGGCTGGCTGGCACAGAAACAACCGGCCCAGCTCTGGATGACACGGTTGGAATATATGACCCTGCGCGTCCTGGCCGCCTATACCGGGCAGGAAGCGCCGGAGGAGGCCATAAGATTTTACAGGACCGCCGGCTGGGACGAGGAAGCGCTCGACCATTATCGCGCGCGCTTCGGCGATTTCGGCAAGCTGCTCTATCCCCTGCCCGACAGTTTCCGCGCGCTGGAACATGGTCAGACGCTGATGATCGGAGGCCGTGCGTGGACGGTCGTCGTCGGGCGGGGGCATTCGCCCGAACATGCCATGCTCCATTGCCCGGAAGCGAAATTGCTGATCTCCGGTGATCAGGTGTTGCCGGAAATCTCCTCCAACATTTCGGTATTCCCCCTGGAACCCGAGGCCGACCCCCTTGCGGGCTGGCTGGAATCCCTGAACAGCATCCAGCGCGTTCTGCCCGACGACGTGCTGGTCCTGCCCGCGCATGGCAAACCCTTCCATGGCCTGCATGCGCGCATCGACGCCTTGCTGGAAGGGCATGAGACCGGCCTTGAAAGGCTTCACGCGCTGCTCGAAACACCCAAACGGGCGATCGACGTCTTTCCGGCCCTGTTCAAACGGGAGATCAACAGGAAGCTGTTGAGCCTTGCCACGGGGGAAAGTCTTGCCCATCTGGCCTGCCTCCGCAGTCGCGGGCGGGCGGTGGATGAGGCGGACGAAGCCGGCATCCGATGGTGGCGCGCACTTTAGGGTCTTTCACGCCGCATTCAGCCGCAAGGGTGCACAAGGTCGGCATCGAGCCGCGCCATGGAGACTGGGACGTTGCTTAAGTCGATAGGAACAGCATCCCTCCTGCTTTCCTTGTCGGCGGCCGGATGGGCCTCGGCCGCCAGGGCGGAAACCTATTATGTCAACTCCATCAAGGGCGACGACCGTTTCGGCGGGACATCGCGGGAACAACCCTGGCGGTCGCTCGCCCGCATCCGGGACACGCCGCTCAAACCGGGGGACCGCGTGCTGCTGGAGGCCGGGTCGCTCTGGAAGGAACCGCTGACGATCACCCGGTCCGGCCGGGCCAATGCGCCGATCACCATCGCCGCCACGGAGGGCGGACCGCGGCCGCGCATCGATGCGGGCGGCGTTTCCCCCTATGGCGTGGCGGTGATGAACGCGGAATATGTGACCGTCAGCGGGCTGGAAGTGACCAACACTGCCCCCGCCCCGGCGCAACGTTTCGGCGTGCTCGTGTCGGGCGAGGACAAGGGCGTGATGCGGGCCATCCACATCAGCGACATGTACATCCATGATGTACGCGGCACCAACGACCGCAAGGATAATGGCGGCATCGTCTTCCGCGCGACCGGGCAGCGCGTCGCCACCCGTTTCCATGACCTGCGCATCGAGCGCAACATCGTCTGGCGCGTCGACCGGTCGGGCATCGCAGGCATCAGTGACCGGGTGACCTTCCTCAACTGGTTCCCCAGCGAAGGCGTCGTCATCCGCGACAATTATGTCGAGGATGTGGGCGGCGACGGCATCGTTCCACGCGGCACGGACGGCGCGCTCATTGAACATAATATCGTGCGCCATGCGGGCAGCCGCGCGCCGGGCTACAATGCGGGCATCTGGCAATGGAGCACGGACAACAGCCTGATCCAGCTCAACGAAGCCGCCTATACCCGCACCCGCTACGACGGCCAGGGCTTCGATTCCGACTTCAACTCGCGCCGCACGACCATCCTCTACAATTACAGCCACGACAATGCGGGCGGTTTCCTGCTGATCTGTTCGCCCCGGCCCAATGACAAGGATAATCTGGGCAATCGCGGCACCCGCGCCCGCTTCAACGTCAGCCGCAACGACGGCAGCCGGATCTTCCAGCTTTCCGGCAATGTGTCGGACGCGACGATCGAGAAGAATGTCATCCATGTCGGCCCCGCGCTGGACGTGCAGATGATCGTCGCGACGCAATGGGACGGGTGGGCGCGCGACGTCAAATTCCACGACAATCTGTTCAAGGTCGCGGGCACGGCCCGCTATGGCAGCGAGGCCGGACGAAACGGACCCGACTATCTGATCAAGGCGGGATTCTCGCCCTCCTCCTTCATCCGGTTCAAGGGGAACAGCTATATCGGCCGCCATGTGGAACCGCCGGAGGACGGGATCGGCCAGGCCGTCATTCCCTATGTGGAACAACCGCTGGACTGGGAAGTCCCGACCTTCGATCCATCGAAGCCGGACGGATTTGCGGACTTCATCGTCCGGCACCGTGAATGGATGCTGGGCATGTTGCAGCGCGAACTGCAATCGACGGTCGAACTGAAACAGACCCGGCGCATGTCGATTTTCGAAGCGCGCCGGTGATCTGCCACGTCGGATGGGGGAGATCAGGCTGGCCCGATTGTCGGCGGCTGGTCCTCCCATCGTCAGCCCGACCACCCATCGGGGCGGGCGACAGGCAATCGTGCGTTCCTTTCAACCTTGCCGTCCTGGAGCATCGTGCGCAAAAGTGGGAACCGGTTTTGCGCTTAAAGCGATGCGACAACAAAAGCTTAGAGCGCGCGACTTGCGTACGATTTGACGCAGCGCGCTCTATTCCTCCGCCGATGGGGAAATGCTGGCATGATGCCCCTCATCGATGCTTTGGATCCGCTTGATGAGCCGATCGGCCAGTGATGGCCGCACCGGCCTGCCCTCCATGATCTTGCGCCAACTATTATAGCTGATGCCGAAGCGGTCGTTCAACGCCTCGTCGGTCCTGCCGACTTGCAGGAGCAGCATCCGGTCAACAAGATTTTTGTCGATCACGACGAGATTTGACATTTTCCTCTCGATATTCTTGACGGTTCCAGGACAATATTCAGATCAGACCGGGCTTGGCCCCGACAACATTCCATGGACAGCATCCTGGAACGCGATTGGTTGTTCGACATTGGCGAGGTGAGCGGCCTTGAGCATGGCAAGGCGGGAGCCTGCGATGGCTGTTGCGAGAGCGTTGCTGTGGGTTGGCGGTGTTGCAGGGTCGTGCGTTGCGCCGATGACGAGGGTGGGGGTTTGGATGAGGGCGACGGTGCGTCGCATGTCCATGTCGCGGATGGCGGCGCAGCAGCCGGCATAGCCCTGGGGGTCGGTGGCCTGGAGCATGGCGGCGATGGGGGCGATGGCATGCCGGCCGCTTTGGGCGAAGGCCTGGGTGAACCAGCGCTCGACCGAAGCCCTGGCGAGCGGGGCCATGCCCTGCCGGCGTACCAGGGCGATGCGCGCGTCCCAGGCGTCGGGCGGCCCCATGAAGCTGGAGGTATTGGCAAGGACCAGGCGGCGCAGCCGGTGCGGCTCGCGGATGCCGAGCCATTGCCCGACCATACCGCCCAGCGACAGGCCGCAAAAATCGACCGTCGCGATGTCGAGCGCATCGAGCAGTTCGATGACGTCGCGCCCCAGCCGGTCGATGGAATAGGCGCCCGCAGGGGCATCGGACGCGCCATGGCCGCGCTGGTCGTAGCGCAGCACCCGGAAGCGGTGGGCCCATTGCTCCATCTGCGGCGCCCACATGCCCATGTCGGTGCCCAGCGAGTTGGAGAGCAGGAGGATGGGAGCGCCTTCCGGCCCGTCGAAGCGCCAGGCGATGCGGCAGCCGTCGCCGGTGGTGATGAACGCCTTGTCCATCAGACCCGCTCCACCGCGGGCGCCGGCCCCCCATATGTCCCGATCTGCGGGTTCGGCTTGCCGGGATTGCCCGAGAACCCGAACCCGCCCGACATGATCATCATGCCGTCGAACGACAGTCCGTTCAGTGCGACCCGAGGGCTGTCGTGGATACAGGATGCCATGGAACGCCTCTTCCCGCTTCAGGCCGCAGCGCGGATGCGGGACGAGAAGCCCTCGTCGCTGGCGACGTCCGCCTTCTGGAGTTCGAAATCGAAGGCGATGGTGGCGGTGTCGCCCTGCCGGTTGGGAACGGGCAGCAGGCCATCGCGCGTGGCGAAGGCGAAATCGTCCGCGGCGAAGGGATCGTCGCCGAAGTTGATCTGCGTGGTCAGCGTGCGGTAGCCGGGCGCCTCGACGAAGAAATGGACATGGGCCGGACGGTTGCCGTGGCGGCCGAGCCCCTGCATCAGCCGGTCCGTGGCGCCCTGCGGCGGCACGCTGTAGCCGTTGGGCATCTTCGAATGGAAGGCGTAGCGCCCGTCGCTGCCGATGCGGATGCGGCGGCGGTTGTTGAAGGGGGTCTGTTCGCGGGTCGGGTCGAAATGCGAATACCAGCCCTGGCTGTTGGCGTGCCAGACATGCAGGATCGCGCCTTCGACGGGCGCGCCGTCCGGTCCCTTGATCGTGCCGCTCATGAAGAGCGTGCCGGTGTCGTCGGCATCGTCGGTCAGGTTGACGTCGCCCTCCACCAGCGGCGCGCCCGCGACATAGAGCGGCCCTTCGATGGTGCGCGGGGTGCCGCCGGTCCTGCCGGCCTCGGCATCCCGGGCGTCCATCAGCAGGTCCATGAAATGTTCCAGCCCCACGCCCGGCACGATCAGGCCGAACTCCGCCGCGCCGTTCTGGAAATAGTGGATCGCGGCCCAGAACTCGCTCTCGCTCACCTCATGGCGCACGATCGTCTTCATCACCGCCTCGACCAGGTCGCGGGTGATCGCCTTGAGCCGCTTGTCGCCGCCCTGCGCGTCGACGCCGCTGGCGCGGTCGAGCAGGGCCTGTACCGGCGCGGATGCAACAAAATCTTCAGTCATCATGCCTCTCCAAAGGGTTGAATATCAGCGATCATCGTCATGCAGCGAGGAGGGATGGCGGCAGAGCGCCGTCACCTTCACCTCCATGAAGGGATAAAGCGGCAGGCCGGTCAGCAGGTCGTGGAGCTGCGCGTTGCTCTCCACATCGAAGATGCTGACATTGCTGTACTGGCCCACGACCCGCCAGATATGGCGCCAGGTCCCGGCCCGTTGCAGCTCCTGGAAGCGCGCCTTCTCCGCCGCCTTCAACGCTTCGAACCGGGCTGGATCATAATCCAGCGGGACACGCACATCCATTTCGACTTTGAAGAGCATGGGTCAGGCCATCCGTGCAGAGGGGAGGGAAATGGTGGTGCGCGCCGCGTCCCGGCGCAGGAAGGCGATCCGTTCCTCGTCCAGCGTCACGCCCAGGCCCGGGCCGTCCGGCACGCCCAGGCCGTAATCGGCATAGTCGAGCGGCTCGGCCAATATCTCCTCGGTCAGCAGCAGAGGGCCGAACAGTTCGGTGCCGAACGGCAGGGTGGGGAAGGTCGCGAAGACATGGGCCGATGCCGCCGTGCCCACCGCCGCTTCCAGCATCGTGCCGCCATAGACGGCGATCCCCGCCGCCTGCGCGATCGCCTGCACGTCCTTCGCCGCGTACAGCCCGCCCGACTGTTCGATCTTGACGGCGAAGACGTCGGCGGCGGCGGCGGTCGCATAGTCATAGGCGCTGGCGGGGCCCTGCAATGCCTCGTCCGCCATGATCGGGATCGGCGAGCGGGCGGCGAGACGCGCCATGCCCGCGCGGTTATGGCGCATGATCGGTTGTTCGACCAGGTCGCAGCCGGCATCGGCCAGCATCGCGACGCCCTGGCGCGCCACCGTCTCGTCCCACGCCATGTTGACGTCGACCCGCACGCTGGCCCGGTCGCCCAGCGCCCGCTTGATCGCCGCGACATGAGCCACATCCTCGCCCAGCGGCCGCTTGCCGATCTTGAGCTTGAACGCATTGTGACGACGGGAAGCGAGCATCGCCTCGGCCTCCTCGATATCGCGCCCGGTATCGCCGCTCGCCAGCGTCCAGAGCACCGGCAGCCGGTCCCGCACCCGACCGCCCAGCAGTTCGCTCACCGGAACGCCCAGCCGCTTGCCCTGCGCATCGAGCAGCGCGGTCTCCACCGCGCATTTGGCAAAGTGATTGCCCACCACATGCTTCCCGATCACGCCCATCAGCGACGCGATCCGGGTCGCATCCCCAGAACGCAACAGGGGATCGAAATAACGATCGATGGCAAGCTTGATACCCTCAGGGCTCTCCGGCCCATAGCTCAGCCCCCCAATCGTCGTCGCCTCGCCAACCCCCTCAATCCCGTCGCTGCAATGAAGCCGCACTAGGCAAACAACCTGCGCTTCCATCGTCGCCATCGCCAAAACATGCGGACGAACCGTAGGCACTTCCAATATATTCGTCTCAATACCCGTGATCGTGATCACGCCTGCACCCCATATTGTTCGCGGACCAGTTCCGCCACGCCCATGCGTTCCAATATGGAGGTCGGACACATGAAGGTGACGCGCACCACGCCGGGCAGGCGGCTGATTTCGATGGAGCCCGCGATGGTGGCCCGGTTCATGATTTCATCATAGGGCAGGCCCGTCACCTCCGCCGCCCGTGCGAGGCCGTTATGGGTCGCATCGTTCAGCGTCGGCCCCGATCCGATGAAGGTGATCGGCGCATTGTCCTCGATCGACTGCTGGCCGTAGCGTTCGGCCAGCCGCCTGATCGCCCTGCTTTCCTCACCGCTCATCGGCTGCGCCAGGAAGGGCAGGTCCTCGGGATGTTGCAGCAGGATCGGTCCGTCCAGCTTCAGCCCCTTGATGACCTTCACCTCCAGTTCGACGACGCCCGACACGTCCGTCGCGTGACCGGCGATCTCGCCATTGCCCTGCTGTGCGTGCATGTCGCCCATATAGACGCCGCCGCCCGGCACCTTCACCGGGCAGATGAGGATGGCGCCTTCCCGCACCGAATTGGTGTCCATATGGCCATCGGTCTTGTGCTCGTTAAGCTCCTCCTGCGTGAAGCTGTAGCCATGGGGGGCGTCGATCAGGAACGAGCCGAAATCGCCGGCATTGTGGGAATCCGGCAGGTCGCGCGAGGGAATGGTGCCGATATTGCCCAGAAACGGCCGCATGCGGCTGGCCAGGCCGGATATGTCGGCGCGCGCCAGGGCGAGGATGGAATGCTGGTTCGCCTGATCGGGCATCGCCGCGACCGTGCGCGCATCGCCGGCGATGCGTTGGGCGACATCCTTGCCGACGGTCAGCGAGACCTTGTTCTCGCGGTCGAGGACGATCACATAACCGTTGGAGAAGCGGAACGCATTGACCTCCGCGCCGCAACCGTCGCAGCGCACGGCTTCCTCGCCAATTCCCTCGATGTGGCTGGAGGGGCTGGTGGCGCCGCAGTTCGGGCACAGCTTGGCGACGAAGGGGTCGCCCAGATAACGACCCTCGACAAATTCCATGACGCCCGACGATGTCGCGAGCGACGTCACCTGGACGGTCTTGAGCCTGATCGCGATCGCATCGCCGATCTCCGCACCCTCGACAAGGACGGGCCGCGTCACTTCATGGCCGCCCTGAAATTTCGGCGTGATCATCGGACCCCAGCAGCCGGGCGGGGTGCCGGTGCGGATGGTGCCGCCGTCCCGGACGGTACCGGCCGGTTCGATGCCCGGCCCGACGATGCCGCCGCTATAGTCATAAACCTCAATATGCGATCGTGCGTCAGACATTGGAACTACCCTCGATTTCTATTGGGACCGATCAGAGCGCGGCGTCGCCGTCGGTGCGGACGAAGCGCCGCGCGTCGAAGCTGTAGGGAACCGCGCTGCTGCCGCCGTAAAGCTCATGATGCGGGGAAGCCTCGGCAAAGGCGCAGGCGAGCAGGAAGAGATCATGCACCTCTTCGGGCATCCCGCTGGCCGGATGGTCCGACAGCAGGCGCAATATGTCGTCGAGCCGCGGCATCATCGCCTCGTAAAGCGCCTTGAATTCGGCGGGGCTGGCGGACCAGCGGATTTCGCTGCGTTCATTCTCGCTGGGCCTGGCCCAATGCGCCGCAAGCGGCGCGAGGTCGGCGAAGGGAGCGGGAAGGATGGGATGGGTCATGATCAGGGTCCTCAGGCCGCGAGAAAGGTGTCGAGCGTGCGCGCGGCATGGCGGATCAGGAATTCCTGATCCATCAACTGCATCTCATCGATCGATCCGGACATGATGCCGGTGAAAGTGTCCTCCATGGTGGCGGTGTCTTCCAGCCAGGCATTGCGATGCAGCGCGTTCACATGCTGCTGCGCCACCTGTTCCGCGGCGGTTTGGGCTGGCCGGAAATAGTTGATGCCTTCCCACAAGGTCCGCCCATGGTCGAGCGGCCAGAACTGGTGGGTGAAGAAGGACATGCCCGGATAACCGCAGCCCGAAGCCAGGTGGATGATGAAATTGGGGAACAGGTTGGGCAGTTCGAACTGGAAATCCGCGCGCCGCTCCGGATTGATCGCGGGCGGCAACTGGTCCGGACGCGGCCGGTGGCGTTCGGTCGTGCTCAGCATCGAGGCGAAGGCGAGCGTCGAGGGCGCCGTGTCCATGCCCGCGCCGTAGATGGTGGAGGATGCGTGCGGCCCCATCAGCTTGAAGTCGGTGTGATCGACCCCCTTGAAGCCCGGCAGCGACCCGGCATGGATCGTCGGCACGTGATAACCCTCGCTGAAAGCATAATGCGCAACCTTCCAGTTGCAGTTCAGCACGGTCGAATAGCGGAAAGCGGTGGTCGATTCCGCATAAGGATAGCCGCCGAACAACTTGCCGAAGTCACCCAGATATTCGGTCAGCGACTGCGCCGGTTCGGCATCGAAGTTGATGAAGACAAACCCTTCCCAGATGTCGCAATGGATTTCGCGCAGGCCAAGGCAGGCGGTGTCGAGCTTGCCGAACTTCTCCTTCATCGGCACCGACCGCAGCGGCCCGTCGGTGGAGAAGACCCAGCCATGGAAGCGGCATGTCACCACATTGGCGCGCGAGCGGCCGAAGGTTTCGAACCCGGTCGTCGGGACGACCTTGTTGCCGCGATGGGTGCAGACATTGTGAAAGGCGCGGATCTGGCCGTCCTTGCCGCGCACGATCAGGACGGAGGCGTCCGCGACCGGCAATTCCTTGACCTTATAATCCCCGACATTGGGAAGTTCCCAGCTCGTCGCGACCTTCAGCCAGGTCTTCCGGAAGATCTTCTCGCGCTCCAGTTCATAGATGGCGGGATCGCTGATCGCCCGTACCGATACGGGATCGACGCCCAACTCTGCACGAATATCCTCCGAACTGCGCGAGATATGGGCCAAATCTTCCGCCGTTATCCCTGTGGTCATCATTCACTCTCCGAATATTGAAATGGGTGCCGTCGCTCATTTGGGTGTTCACGCATCGGCGAGCGCGTCGGGCTTCTCGCCCCAGCCGTCGGGATAGTGGGAAATGAGATCGGCCTGGAGTTCGAGCACGGCGAATTGCCAGGCCGGCCCGCTCTTCCTGGCCATCGCGACATAGCGGCCGCCGATCCAGTAGGCCCGGCCGCTGGCCGAGGTCGCGACTTCCCAAAGCATGAATTCGACGGCGGCATGGTCGCAGGACGACGCCAGTTCCACCTTGGGGGAAACCAGATAGTGCAGGGTCCATCTGAAACCCCGATCGGCATTGCCGGCCACTTCCCGCGCGATGGCGTCGCCGCCCGACAGCATGCCGTATCGGTCGATCCGGAACGTCGCATCGTCGGTGAACAGCGGGCGCAGCATCTCCGCCGACGGCCCGGCGTCGAAGGCGCGGGAAAGATCGACGATCAGCGCATCGATGTCGCGCAACGCCTCCAGCCGCGCAATCCGCTGTTCCAATGTATCGGGCATATGTCCTCCTTCCGGTGGGGGCGCCGGTTCCGTCGGTCGGAACCGGCGCCTTCATGGTTCAGAAGGTCCGGCGGGCGCTCAGGAACCACTCGCGCGGCCGCCCATAGGCGCCCTCGGTGATCCCGCCGAACGAGTCGACGAAGCCCGATCCCAGATATTTCTGCTTGGTCAGGTTCTTGACGCCGAGCGTGACCAGCCAGGTGTCCGGCTCGTCGCGATAGGCGATCGAGGCGTTCACCAGATGATAGCCGCTCTGCACCAACAGCGGGCTGTTGACCGCATCATTGTAGACCGTCGAGCGATAGGACCAGTCGACGCGCGGCGTGAACTTGCCGACACCCGCGACATCGATATCGTAGGAAGCGCCTGCGCTCAGCGTCCATTTCGGCGCATTTTGAAGATGCGTGTCCTTGGTCACGCCGCTGTTGAGCGCGCGGATGTCGACCTGCCGATATTTGGCATCCAGATAGCCAAGGCCCGCCTCCAGCTTCAGTTCTTCGGTCGGACGCGCCTGCAGTTCGAGTTCGACGCCCTTGATGCGGGCCTTCGCGGCGTTCTGGATGATGGGCGCGAAGCCCAGGATCGGGTCGTTCACGGTGATCTGCAGATCGTCATAATCGTTGACGAAGGCAGCGCCGTTCAGACGGAGATGACGGCCCAGCAGGTCGGACTTGAAACCGACTTCATAGGTCGTGCTCGTTTCCGGACGGAAGGAGGGGATATTGGCGAAGGGCGGAAAGACGCGCTGGGTGAAGCCACCGCCCTTGAACCCCTGGGAGTAGGACGCATAGGTCAGGAATTCGGGCGACCAGCGATAGGAAAGGCTGGCCATCGGCGTCCAGGCGCGGTCCTTGATCGTCATGCGCGCGCGGGGACCCATCAGCGGATCGCCATTCTGAAGACCCGAGCCGTCGGGGTTGAAGGGCTGACCCGTCAGGAAACCCGCCGCCACGACATATTGATTGCCGTTGTCGAAGGTCTTCCTGTCCTCGGTCCAGCGGATGCCACCGGTCAGGCTCAGATTATGCACGATCTCGAACGTCGCCTGGCCGAAGGCGGCAAGGCTGCGTCCGTCTAGGATCGCACCGCTCATGAATACGGCGTCGACGATATTGACCAGATCTTCGTGATTGCCGCTTTCCTTCGAATAATATCCGCCGACGACCCAGTTCAGGCGGCTGTCGAAAGCATCACCGAGCAACTGGAATTCCTGCGAGAACTGGTCCTGTTTCCAGTCGCTCTTGGTTTGGACGATGCTGGCCGGGCTATGGTCGGAATCGCGGGTCCAGAAGCCGGTCACCTTGCGATAGGCGGTGATCGACTTGGCGGTGACGCCGCCACCCAGGCGCCATTCCAGCGTGCCGGAAACGCCCCAGATGTTGAGGTCGGACGCCGATTCATAGCGGCGCTTGCCGAAATTGTTGAATGTGTCTGAAACCGCCTGGAACGTGCCGCCATGCCGGTAGGGCGCCTGCGCCCACTGGCTGTTGTAGCAGCGCGTGTCGGACAGGCGCGCCGGATTGGAGAGGTCCGTGCAGATACCGGCCGCCCCGGAATAGACGCTGTTCCAGACCTGCGCCGCCGGTGCGTTCTCATCGACCGCCAGCATGACGTTGGGCGCCGATTTCTCGCGCGAGCGCGTACCGTCGACCGCCAGGTTGATCGACAGGTTGCTGGTGGGTTCCAGCCTCAGCGCGAAGCGGCCGGCCAAAGTGTTGGTGTCGCCCAGGTCGGGCGCCAGCGGCACGGTGCCTTTCACATAGCCGTCGCGCATGTGATAGAAACCCGACAGGCTGGTATAGATGCCGTCGGCGACCGGCACGTCGATCGACCCCTTGATCTGGACGCGGTTGTAGCTGCCCGTCGTCAGGTCGAGGCTGGCGCCAAGCTCCTCGGCGGGCTTCTTGGTCACCACGCTGACGGCGCCGCCGATCGTGTTGCGGCCGAACAGCGTGCCCTGGGGGCCGCGCAGCACCTCGATCCGCTCCACATTGAGGACGTCGAGCACATTGCCCACGCCGCGCGAGATATAGACGCCGTCGAGATAGAGGCCGACGCCGGGATCGGCGGAAAGCTGATAGTCGTTCTGGCCGATGCCGCGGATGAAGATGGCGGCGGTGGCGTTGCTGGCGGAAACCGGCACGGAACTGTTGAACTTCACGTTCGGCGTGAAGTCGCCGATCTGTGTGACATTGTCGATGCCGCGCTGTGCAAGCCCTTCGGACGTGACGGCCGAGATCGAGATCGGCGTATCCTGGAGCGATTCGGCGCGACGACGGGCCGTGACCGTGATCTCCTCGATACCGCCGGGCTGGCTGGCTGCCTCGTCCGGGGCCTGCTGCGCGAGCGCCGACGAACCGTGGCCGATGCCCGCCAGCGCCAGGCCTGCGATCAGGGCCCGAAGCGAAGCGGATTGCAGCGGCCCAAAGTGCAGGGACAAGGCGCGGCGGCCGGAGGGGGTGCGATTGCGGGCGTTAGGTTTCATTGTAGCTCCCTGGTTTGACTGGTTATTATTGTCGTTGTACCGCCCGTCCGCGCCTCGCGGATCGGATCGGCCTTGCTACTCCTGGAACGGCGTTGGCGACCGACATCGGACGCTCGCCTATAATCGAACGCAGATGAAGGCATCGCGCTAGCCCGTTGCTGCGGAGTTCGACAACTGAGCGCGATGGAGTGCAAGGCGCGGAACAAAGCGGTCCCCTGCCCCTTTTACGGCCCCGCCGCCTTTGATGCCGCCGCAGGCTAACGGACACGGGAACGGGCTAGCGGGTCATGGCGCGCGCCGACATCATTTGTCCGGAATTTCAGCCATTCGACTGTCGCCGGGAGTCGGCAACCGGTCGAATCCATAAGGACAGCAGGATGAACGACGCACATCGCTGGTTACATGAGCATCCCGAACTCGGATCGGGGCCGATCCCCATCGAACCCTATATCGCGCCGGAATGGTATGAACGTGAGCGCGAGAAAATCTTCAGGAAGGTCTGGCTTTGCGTCGGCCGGGTCGACGAGATACCCAGGAAGGGCGATTACAAGGTCAAGCGCCTTGCCGCCGCCGACACATCGGTCATCCTGATGCGTGGCAAGGATGACGTCGTGCGCGCCCATCACAATATCTGCGCGCATCGCGGCAATACCGTCGTCACCGAAACCGGTCCGGAAACTTTCGGTCGCAGCAAGGCCGCGATCGTCACCTGCCGTTTCCATGGCTGGGTCTATGGTGCCGATGGTGCGTTGAAACATGTACCGAGCGAAGAACGCTTCTATCAATGTTTCGACAAGAAGCAGAACGGCCTGTCCCCGATCCATATCGATTTCTGGGAAGGTTTCATCTTCATCAATCTGGCGGAAACACCCGACAACAGCCTGGCCGATTTCCTGGGCGACTATGCCGGACATTTTGCGGGTTTCCCCTTCGCCGAACTCAGCTATCAGTTCACTTATCATACCGAGCTGGAATGCAACTGGAAGGTCGCGCACGACGCCTTTGCGGAAGCCTATCATGTCGACACCATCCATGCCGGGTCCTTCCCCAACACCTTCTCCACCGGCCTTCAGAATGTGAAGCTGATGGGACCGCACCGGACCTGCGCCGTATGCCTGACGCTGGGCGCGACGCCGACGCCCGTTGCAGGCATCGCCAATTCGATCGCCGGCGCCTCGCTCGTCACGCAGCGCGCCGAAACGATGCTGCCGCCGACCATCAACCCCGACAAGCGGGACGATTTCGCGTTCGAACTGAGCGTGCTCTTCCCCAACACGCTGATCCACATATCGGAAGGGATCTGGTTCACCCATCAGTTCTGGCCGATCGCCCATAACCGGACGTTGTGGGAAGGACGCTATTATGTCCGGCCGCCCAAGACCAATGCCGAACGCTGGGCGATGGAACATGCCATGACGCTTCAGCGCAACGCCTGGCTGGAGGACACCGCCACCATGGAAGACACGCAGCGGGCGATGCAGTCGCGCGCCAAGACGGTGCAGAACCTGCAGGATGACGAGATCCTCATCCGTCACAGTGCCGCCGTCGTCGATGAATATGTCAACGCCTGAGGGAGACGCGACCATGACGCAAGCCGAACTGCCCGCGGGCTTCGAAGACCTTTCCGCCTGCCTCGACTGGAACCTGCCGACGGCCGACCAGCGCCAGAGGAAGCGGCAGGGATCGTCCAGCGCGGAACTGCGCGCCTTCTATGACCGGATGCTGCCCCGGCTTTCCGGCATCCTGGCCGAAGTCGACCGCTTTCCGCTCGGCGCGCTGCCCCAAAGCCATCATGCACTCTACAATCTCGCGCTCTCGCTGGCCGAGGTGGCGCCGCATATCGAGCTTTATTCCGGCTCGCCAGGCGTCCCCTATGCGTTCGAGGAAGGACGGTTCGTCGCCGTGCATGGCGGGCAGGAGACCTGGCGCGGCCTCAGCCCCATGGCCACGGCCTGAGATGACGGGGATGACCCCTTCGACGGTCGAGGAGCGGTTGTTCCGCATAGAGGCGCGCAACGAGATTTCCGATCTCGTTGCGCGCTATGCGCATGGCGCCGACCGCAGGAACGATCCGGCAATGATGCAGCCGCTGTTCCACGAGGACGCAAGCTGGTCGGCCGAGGGCTTCGCGACCTTCCACGGCGCTTCGGCGATCGCGGCGGGCCTGGCCGCGATCGCGGCGGAAGAGGTGCTCTGGTCGATCCATTATATGATCGCCCCCTATGTCGAGTTTGCAGAGGACGGCCGGTCGGCGCGCTGCCGCTGGTATCTCTGGGAACTGTCCACCATGGCGCATGATGCGGGGGCTGAAGATCGCTGGCTGGGCGGCTGGTATGACAGCATTGCAAGATATGAGGATAATCTATGGAAATTCGCTTCGGTGAAACTGGACCTGCGGGTGCAGGGAGTGGCGACGCCACCCTGGAGCCTCAAGAAGGCATTCGATCAATGACCCGGTTGTGCGCGGTCGACGAACTGGACGAAGACGAGATATTGCGGGTCGAACTGGACGGCGGACACGGGATCGCCGTCTATCTGCTGGACGGCGAGATATTCGCAACCGACGATCTGTGCACCCATGGCGAAGCGTCTCTGGCGGAGGGGGAGATAGAGGACGGGAAGATCGTCTGCCCCTTCCACCTCGGCAGCTTCGACATCCGCACCGGAGCGGCCTGCGCCGCGCCCTGCTCGATCGCGCTCAAGACCTATGCCGTCGAGATCGTCGACGGGGCGGTGCATATCGCGATGTGACGGCCCTTTTTCAGCCCTTCAGTTGCCGCAAGGTGGCTGAAGGGCGTTCGCCGAAACGTTCGGCATAGTCGCGCGCGAATTTGCTGAGATGGCTGAAGCCGCAGGCGAGCGCGACGTCGGTCACGCTATGCCCTTCCTCCACACCCTCCAGCAACATCTTGCGGGCAAGGTCGAGGCGAACATTCTTGAGATAGCCCATCGGCGTCACACCACGAAACCGCCGGAAACCGGCATGGAGCGACCGGGCGCTGATGCCCGAAATCTCGATCATCTCGATCAGCGAAATCGGTTCGCGCGCATGATTGCGGATGTAATCCTCGACCCGGCGGACATAATAGGGCGCAGGACCCGACGGCGCCGAATCGAACAGATCGGAATGATTGTGCGGCACCGCCGCGAGCAACAGGCGCTTCAGCGTGTCTTCGACCGAACCGCTGGCCCGCGGATGGGTATAGCCCGTCAGCCCATGATCGATATCGTCGCAGATCGTGCGGACGAGATGGGCAAAGGCCTGGGCCGCGCCGACCAGCGGCACCGGCCGCGTCGAGAAGATCAGTTCGTCGGGCCGGAAACCCAGTTCCTGCGCCAGAACCCGTTCGAGGTCGGCCTTCGGAATCTTGATGGTGAAATGCTTGTAGCCCGCCTCGAACGTCTGGCTGAAATGGGCATCGGGGGCCAGCACGCACATCTGGCCCGGCGCCAGGCTGAAGCTGTTGCTGTCATGGGTGATGAAGGACGTGCCATGCAGCGAGAATTGCACGAGGTAGATCTGCCCCATCTGGGGCACGTCGATGGAGATGCGGCCGAAGGGGTTGCCGTAATCCTGGGCGTTGAAGGTGAGTGCCCGCAATTGCGCCTGGTTGTGACGGAAATCGATGGGAGGCCTGCCTCCCTGCACGTCCAGCCGGTGCGGGCAGAACATCCGGCTCATATGCTCTTCGACTTCGCCCGCGTCGGTGCTGCTGAACCTGTTCCACTGGACGAGCGGAAGGATTTCCCCGTTCCAGAAACGGCTGGGCGCTGGAATATCGGTCAGCATGCCCATATCCGCCCGTGTCCCGCGACGTGGGACGACATCCTCCCTTGTCGGCCCGAACCCGAAACATGCGCCTTCCGATGCGGCCTGTCGTGCCCTCCCCAAGACACTGTCATAATGCGACGGTTCATTGACGCGTCCTCCTCATTCTCTGACGCAATGACGCCCGCTTTTCTTCCGCCGGTCAAGCCGTAGTTCGCAGAAGATCGCGCCGCGGGGGCAAGGCCTGCGATAACGGGATAGTGATCGGGAAATTTTGCGCTCAGTTTCGACACCGATAAGCGGCGATGCCGACATGCGTGCAGGTCGGCCAGTCGCGCCGAACGGTCAGAACCGGGAGAAGAGAGTTGAACGAACCAATCGCCGTGGACGTCCTGGTGATCGGCGGGGGTCATGCGGGCGCGCATCTGGCCATTTCGCTTCGGCAGAAGGGCTTTGCCGGAACGATCACGGTCGTGAGCGACGAACCCAGCCTGCCCTATGATCGCCCCCCCTTGTCGAAGGGCTATCTGATCGGCAATCTGGAGATCGACCGGCTTTTGCTGCGGGACAATGATTATTGGACCGAACAGCAGGTCCGCTTCGAACTGGGACATCGGGTCGGCGCACTCGACACCGGCCGGAAGTGCGCAGAACTGGAGGATGGCCGCATCATCCGTTTCCAGTGGTGCGTCTTCGCGACCGGGGGCAAGGTTCGGCGTCTCATCTGTCCGGGATCGGAGCTTGCGGGCATCCACTATCTGCGCACCGTCGCCGATGTCGACGCGATCCGCGGCGGGTTGGAGAATGGCGGCGTGCTGGGCGTGATCGGCGCCGGATATGTGGGCCTGGAGGTAGCCGCCGCCGCGCGCGAGATGGGCCATGAGGTGGTCGTCATCGAGGCGCAGGACCGCGTTCTCCAGCGGGTGACGTCCCCCGTCGTGTCTGACTTTTTCGAGCGCCAGCATCGCGCGCACGGCGTGGACCTGCACCTGGGGCAACAGGTTGCGGGCTTTGCCGGCGAAGGGCGCATAGCGGCCGTCCGGCTGGCATCCGGTCTGGAAATCCCGGTCGATCTCGCGATCGTCGGGATCGGCATCGACGCCGACACCGCCCTGGCCGAAAAGGCGGGCATCGCCTGCGACAGCGGCATATTGGTGGACGAATATTGCCGCACCTCGGCCGAGGGCATATTGGCCATCGGCGATTGCGCCCGCCATCCCAATGATTTCGCAGGCGGCCTATGGCGACTCGAATCCGTCCAGCATGCGATGGATTCCGCGGCCATTGCGGCCGATACCATCCTGGAAGCGCCGACCGAATATCGGGCACTGCCGACATTCTGGTCCGATCAGTACGACCTGAAGCTGCAATCGGCCGGTCTCAACAAGGATGCGGACGAAATCGTCGTCCGGGGCGACAGCAAGGAAGGCCCCCTGACCGTCATCTACCTGAAGGAGGGACGCATCATTTCCGTCGATGCGATCAACAACCCCAAGGATTTCATGGGTGCGCGTTCGCTGATCCTCAAGGAAGCCCGCCCGGACCGGGCGAAGCTGGCGGACATATCCATCCCCTTGAAGAAGGCGGCCTGAGATCGGTCGATTCCACCGGGCGAGGGCCCAGCCCCCTATCCGCAGGGGCCGGACAAGCCCTCAATAGGCCGAACGCAGGCAGAAATCCTTGAACGCGCGTGCATCATGCAGGGCGTTGTGGGGCGTCTTGCTGTTGGCGGCCGAACTGAAACCCGCTCCGTTGATCAGTTCGAGGCGAAGGTCGCTGATGGCGATCTTCTCCCCCGGCCCCGTCACCATGAGGTGGCAGAAATAGGCGAGATCGTCCGGCCAGTCCGCCACGATCACCGGATCGGGATCATGCGCCAGATAGGCTTCGAGATGGTGGGCGGCCTGTTCGCGATTCAGCTGGAGGTCGATGCCGGGCGGAACGAAGCGAAGATAGGGGATCACATTCTGCTGCACCCAGGGATGGATTTCGTCCGGAAGGGGCAGCGAAACATAGAAATCCTGATCGCCATATTCCGGCACCAGCGCCAGGCTGATCAGATCGCCGCCAAAGCCGTTGAATTCGGTATCGAGGAAATATCGCAATTTCAGGGACGCTTTTCACAAGGGTGCAGGGGCAACATCGTCCCGTCGCTATGACGTCGACTTTGCGGGCCGTAAACCCCTTCATCGCGCCTGCGCTTGGACTATGGCCCGGCTTGTCCTAAGAGGCGGGCGCCCCGCCTACGGAAGGACAGCATGCAACCACGCGAATTCATCGGATCGGCCCATGTCCCTGGGGGCGAGACATTGACGCTCTATCGCCGGGGCCGGGATTTCATGATCGTGCTCGACCGCAACGAACTGATGAGCAGCCGCATGAGCGGATCGGAGGAGGCGCTCGCCAACATGACCTGCGAACGGTTGCGGGGGCGCAAGTCCGTGCATCTGCTGGTCGGCGGCTATGGCATGGGGTTCACCCTGCGCGCGGCGCTCGCGGCGCTGGACGGGAGCGCCCGGATCACCGTGGCCGAACTGGTGCCGGAGATCATCGAATGGGCGCGCGGCCCCATGGCCGAACTGGCGGCGGGTTGCCTCGACGACCCGCGCGTGCATCTGGTCGGTCAGGATGTCGCCGATGTGATCGCCGACGGGCGTGGCCTGTATGACGCGATCCTGCTCGACGTCGACAATGGTCCGGACGGGCTGGTGCGCCAGGCCAATGACCGGCTTTATTCGGCGCGGGGCCTGTCGGCCGCGATCGCCGCGCTCAAGCCGGGCGGCGTGCTGGCGATCTGGTCCGCAGCGCCCGATGCCGCCTTCGCCCGCCGATTGTCCCAGACCGGGCTTGCTGTCGATGAAGTGAAAGTCCGCGCCCGCAGCAACGGCAAGGGGCCGCAGCACATCATCTGGTTCGCGCAAAGGCGATAGAGGCTAAGCGCGCACCTCGCGCCATGTGCCGGGCGGCAAGCCGTCGATGGTCCAGTCGCCGATCCGCCACCGCACCAGCCGCAGGGTGGGATGGCCGATGGCGGCCGTCATCCGGCGCACCTGCCGGTTCCGGCCCTCCCGGATGGTGAGGCTGATCCACCGGTCGGGCACGCTCTTGCGAAAGCGTACCGGGGGGTCACGGGGCCAGAGGGACGGCGGATCGATCAGTTCGACCTGCGCAGGCAGGGTCATCCCATCCTTCAGCCTGACGCCGCGCCGCAACTGGTCCAGCGCGGCGGCCTGCGGATCGCCCTCGACCTGTACCAGATAGGTCTTGGGCATCTTGAATCTGGGATCGGCGATGCGCGACTGGAGCCGCCCGTCATCGGTCAGGAGCAGCAGGCCTTCGCTGTCCAGGTCGAGGCGCCCTGCCGGATAGACGTGCGGCACGTCGATGAAATCCGACAGGGTCGGGCGCGCCGATTCGGACCGTGCATCGGTGAATTGCGACATCACCCCATAGGGTTTGTTGAACAGGAGCAGGCGCGGCACTCAATCTTCCTGATCGAAGGCGAGGCTGCCCTGGTCGATCAGCGCGGCCAGCAGGTCCAGCGTTTCCGGGGACCGGCCCGCCGTGGGATCGAGCCGGACTTGCGCCTGGGCGCAAATCGCCTCGGCCAAGGCCACGGTTTCGCCGGAACAGGCAAAGCTGCGACCGTCGGCGAACAGCAGCAATCCGTCTGCCCGCCGAATGAAGGAAAGGCGGCTGGCCGGATTCCGCGCCAGCGCCATGCCCTGTTCAAGGCAATCGGCCAACTCCGCCCGACCGATCGGTTCTTCGGGGCGCCAATCCGTCTCGGGATATTTGGGCGCGCTGTTATATTCCCCGAACCAGCACGCAAAGGCATCACGATCCAGCAATTTCCCTGTGACCATGGCATGCAACCGGGTCAGGGCCGCCTCCGAAATCTCCCCCGGATTGCCCTGAACCCGCAGATCCGGGTCGCTGTAACGATCATCCTCCTGCATCTCATCGACCAGATGATCGCACCAGCCCTCGATCAGCTCGCTGCGGGACGGCGCGCGAAAGCCGATCGAATAGGTCATGCAATCGTCGCCGACCGCCACCCCGTCATGCGCGAAGCCGGGCGGCACATAGAGGATGTCGCCGGGTTCCAGCACCCATTCCTCTGTCGCCTCGAACCGGGCGAGCAGGCGCAGATCGTCATGCGGCAGCAATTCGCTCGATCCGTCGCACAGCGGCCCCACCCGCCAGCGGCGCTTGCCCAGCCCTTGCAGCAGGAACACGTCATATTGGTCGAAATGCGGCCCCACGCCGCCCCCGTCGGATGCGTAGCTGACCATCACATCGTCGATGCGCCAGTTGGGTACGAAGCGGAACGGATCGATCAGCGCGGCAACATCGGGAACATGATGATCGACCGCCTGGACGAGCAGCGTCCAGGGCTGCGCGCCCAGCCGGCTGAAACGGTCAGCCGCGAATGGGCCATGGGCGAGCGTCCAGCCTTCCTCCTCCCGCACGATCAGCCGGGATTCGACGCCCTCCTCGCAGGCCAGGCCTGCCAGTTCGTCGGGGTCCAGGGGATTGCGCCACGCATCCCACGGATTTCGGATCAGCAGCGGCTTCTTCTGCCAATAATCGCGGAGAAAGATGTCGGGATCGTAATGCATGTGCTCCGCAGCCTATCCGGCATATGGGGAATGATTTCAACCGTCGACGCAGTGGCGTCATCCCCACCCCGTCGCATTCATGAGGATGAGGGCGACACGGTTCAGCCCATCGCCTTGACGAGATTGGCCATGAAAGCATCCACGACCGGCGGCTTGGGCGCGCGGACGCGTGTCGCCACGATCAGGGGACGCGTCCAGGGTTCGATATCGACATCGATCTTGACGATCCGCCCGGCCTTCATGTCCCGCGCCACCAGCATTTCGGGCAGGATCGTCAGGTGCATTCCACCGTCGAGCATCGCCTGGGTGAAGATGACGGATGTCGTCTCGATTTCCGGCCGTGGCCGCACCAGACCCGCCGTTCGGAAGCTGGCATCGATCACCTGCTCCACCGCCCCGATATTGGCCCCTGCCAGCCAGCGCTCATTCTTCAGATCATGGAGCGTCACGCGGCCCCTGCCCGCGAGCGGGTGGTTCGCGCCGGCGAGGACGGCATAGCGGATGTCGCCCAGAACCTCTTCGCGGATAAGGGGATCGTGGCGGTCGACCTGGCGCACCGCGACGATCACATCGAGCTTGCCGAGCAGAAGATCGCTGACCATCATTTCATAGATGCCCGCCAGCACGGTCAGGCGCATATCGGCCCGTTCGCCCGTCAGCATCCTGACCGCGCTGGCGACGACGTCCGCCGCCGCGCTGGGACCGACCCCGATCCGCAACCGGCCATGCCGACCGCCCATCATGTCGGTCAGGTCCGCGCGGAAGCGATCGCTCTCCGCCGCGATCGTACGCGCATGGGGCAGGAAAAGGTCGGCATAGGCGGTCGGACGGACCCGGCGTCCATCGCGTTCGAACAGGCGCACGCCCAACTGCGCCTCCAGGCGCAATATGCTCTTGCTGACCGCCTGCTGGCTCAACCCCAGCCATTCCGCAGCGGCAGCGAAAGTGCCCATGTCATAAGCGGCCAGAAAATGCCGCACCTGTCGCGATTCCATGTCCTCGATTACACAATCTTTGGTTGTTCAAAAAGACAATTTGTTGTTGGTCTACCCCCCCCTCCCTGCGCAATGATCGGGGCACAGAGAGAGTGAGGGCACATGCAGATCATTACGGAAAAGCAACCGATCGTCGCTGACCAGGCGGGCGTATGGGAAGGCGAATATGTCCATCTGGACGCCGACCACAATATCATCGACCGTCACAAGTCGCGGCTCGTCTGCCGCCTGACCGACGGTCCGGACGGCGTCGCGAAGCTGAGCCAGACCAATATCTACACCTGGGCCGACGGCACGCAGGAAATCCGCTATTTCGACGGCACCTTCCAGGGCGACCGCATCTGGATCAAGAACGACCTGATCGACGGTTTCGTCGGCGCGCTCAACTATGACGAGACCAATCGCACCATCATGGTCGGCTGGACGCGGACCCACGAACCCGATTTCCGCTATTATGAAATGATCACCGTGGCCGAGGACGGCGATGCCAAGAACCGCACCTGGCACTGGTATCGCAAGGGCCGCCTGTTCCAGCGCACCGTGATCAACGAGAACCGGGTCTCGCGCGACTGGCAGGCCTATGACGATCCGAGCTACTACAGCTACCGTCCCCGGGCGGCGCTATGAACGAAAAAGCGCTTTCACGCAGGGCGCTGTTGGGTGCGGCGGGAGGCATTGGCCTCTCCGCCGCTCTCGGCGTTTCTGGGCAGGCCGCCGCGGCCCCGGCCGAGCCCAAGGCCGATGTCGCCATCAACCCCGACGGCCGCTATCCGGTCGTGCCCCTCACCAAGGATAGCTGGACGCTGGGCGTTGCGCAGGCACGGTCCATTCCCGTCGACCTTTCCCGTGTCGAGGCGAGCCGCCGCGACAATCTCAACCATATGCTGGGCCTGATCGATGCCGCCTTCGCCTTTGGTGGGGGACCCGATCTGCTGTTCTTCCATGAGTTTCCGATCACCGGCTTCGGCGCGGGATGGACGCGCCAGGACGTGCTGAAGGTCGCCATCGAGATTCCCGGCGTGGAGACGGAGGCAATCGCGAAGAAGGCCCGCCAATACGGCGTCTATATCGTATTCGGTTCCTATGCGCGCGACCCCGATTGGCCGGGACATGCGCTGTCCATCACCACGGTCATCGGCCCCGATGGGCGCATATTGTCGCGCGGCTGGAAGGCGCGCAACATCAAGGGCGCCTTCGGCGGCGAGATCGAGCTGTTCACGACGACGATCTATGATGTGCTGGACCGCTTCGTGGAGATGTACGGACGCGATGCGATCCTGCCCGTCATCCAGACCCCGATCGGCAACCTGGCGACCAGTTCGGTGCAGCGCGAACCCGAACTGTTCCGCGCCCTGGCGATCAAGGGCGCCGAAGTGATCCTGCGCACGGCGACCGGCGGCTTCGTTCCCGCCGATGTTGCGGCGACCTCTCTCTACAACAGCGTCTATACCGCCGTATCGAACAACGCGATCTCGCCCGGCTCGCCCTTTTTCGAGGACAGCAATGCCGGTGGGTCGGCCATCTATGGTCCCGACGGCGAAGTCATGGCGATCGCCAAATCGCCCAACGAAACATTGGTGACGGCGCGCATCCCGATCGGCGCCTTCCGGGCGCGGCACCGCCAGCCGACGATCCATCCGCAACTCTATATGGATGTGTTCAACGGTTATACGCCGCGCTTCCCGCCCAACCTGTTCGACAATTATCAGCCCGGCGATCTGAAGGATGCCGGGCGCTATCTGCGTGACAAAGGTGTCTGGAAATGAATGGTGTAACCCGCAGCGTAACCGGCACGATCCTCTATACCAGCACCAAGCCGGAGCGCATGGGACAGGGTCGTGGCCGTGAACATTTCCGCATGGATTTCCATGCCGATGGCTGCCGCACGATCGCGGCGCACGGGCAGATCGACGATGCCCCGTCCGTCGTCCGCGACGTCAACCTGCGCATCGGCAGCGACGGCCTGCCGAAGGAAAGCTTCGTGCGCATCGCCGTGGGCGGCGAATTCCGCGGTTCGGGCTGGTTCCGTTTCGCGGACACATTTGCCGAATGCGAAGCCATGACGACCGTCGAAGGACGGGTTTCCCAGCGCATGGAACTGGACACGCCGCTGGTGGCCTTCGGCAATCACGCGATGGTCAATGACGGCTTCCTGCTCAACCTCTACAACCTGTCGCAGGGGCCGGGCGTGCAGGTGTTCCGCAACATCCTGCTGTCATCCCCCGACCATCGCGGCGCGACCGGGCCGATGCTGTTCCCGATCGATCTCGCCATCGAATTTGTCGGGCGCGAAACGGTGAAGGTCGCCGCCGGCAAGTTCGACGCGCTGCATTTCCGCTTCACCGACATTCCCGGCCTGCTGCTGGAACATCCGCCCTACGACCTGTGGTGCACAGACGATGGCGACTATGTGCTGCTGAAGGCCGCGGTCGGCGGCTATATGCAGACCGCCTATGAACTGACCGCCTATGACCGGACGGAGACGGTCGCATGATCGTCGCCTGGCTGCTCGCCGCCCATATCGCGGTGCTGGGCTATTGGCTCGGTTCCGAATTCGTGATCAACAGCACCTATCGCTATGTATCCTACAGCGACCGCATGCCGTTCGAGGAGCGGTCGCGGCTGATGGAGCATGTGATGCATGTCGACCAGCATGTCCGCTATGCCCTTGTGCTACAGGCAAGCCTCGGCCCGGCCATCGCCGCCCTCTACGGCTATATCCCGGGCGGCGAGGCCACGGCGATCGGCTTCGGCATCTTCGGCGCGTTCTGGTTCGGGTTCGTCGAACTGGTCCATCGCCTGCGTCACAGCCGCATCGGCAAGACGCTGGGCGCCATCGATCGCACGTCGCGCTATGTGCTGATGGCCGTGTTGCTGGGCGTCGCCACCGGCCTGATCGGCGGGGCATGGGACATGCCGCAATGGCTGCGCTGGAAGCTGGCGCTGTTCGCCTGCGTCATGATGTGCGGGGTCGGCATTCGCCTGGCGCTCATCGCGCATTTCCGTACCTGGGCGATCATGGCCCGCGAAGGGCCGACCGACGAGACCAACGCCATCATCAAGCGCACCTATGTCCGCGCTACCTCGGTCCTGCTGCTGCTGTGGGTGTTCATCACAGCGATCACCGTCGTCAGCATCTGGAAGCCGATGTGAACGACGACGCGCTGATCGATGCCCTGAAAGCCCGCCTGCCCGCCGAAGCCGTACGCACCGACGACGACGCGCTGACGCTGGCCATGCACGACGTCCATGTGACGGGCGAGCGGCCCGTTGCCGTGGTCGTGCCGAAGGATGCGGCCGAACTGGCATCGGCGGTCGCGGCAGCGACGGCGCTGGGCCATGCCGTCATCCCGCGCGGCGGCGGCCTCAGCTATACCGGCGGCTATGCCGCGCCCGGCCCCGGCGCGGTGACGATCGACATGCGGGGCATGAACCGCATCCTCGACATCGCGCAGGAGGATATGACGATCACCGTCCAGGCGGGCGTGACCTGGAAGCAGATCAACAACGCCTTGAAGCCGCTCGGCTTGCGCATGCCGTTCATCGGCACTTTTTCGGGCGCGGGCGCCACGGTCGGCGGCGGGCTTGGCCATGGCGCGCTGTTCTTTGGATCGGCCCGCTACGGATCGGCGGCGGACAATGTGCTGGGGATGGAGGTCGTGCTTGCCGACGGCACCCTGTTGCGGACGGGCCAGGGTGCGCTTGCCCAGCCCAGCAAACCCATATTGCGTAGCTTCGGCCCGGACCTGACCGGCCTCTTCACCCATGACGGCGGCATGTTCGGCATCAAGACCGAAGCGACGTTCCGTCTGATCCGCACCCCTGCCGAACAAGGCTATGCGAGCTTTGCGTTCAGCGACATCAGGCAGGCCGCCGACGCCCTGTGTGAAATGGCGCGCGCCGATCTGGCGGAGGAGATCTATATTCTGGATCCGAGCGCGGCGGACGCGGTCCATGCCGATGCATCGACCATGGCGAAGACCGCCGTTTCGGTCGCGCGCGAGGCCGGCGGCGCGTTCAAGGCGGTGAAGGCCCTGGCTGCGCTCGCCAAGGGCGGCACGGACTTCATTCCCGAGGGCCATTTCTCGCTCCACCTGACCGCCGCCGGACGCTGCGCCGCCGCCGTCGAGGCGGATCTGGCCGCCGCCCATCATATCGCCAGCCGACGGGGCGGCAGCGCAGTCACGCCGACCATTCCCCGTGTCGCCCGCGCCGAAATCTTCGCCAATCTGAACGGCGTGCTCGGTCCCAGAGGCGGGCGCTGGGCCGCTCTCAATGCCAAGGTCGCCCATTCCGACGCGCATCGGCTGATCGACGCCTTCGACGCGATGATCGCACCGCATGCGGAAGAGATGGCGGCGCATGGCGTGCGCTATACGCGCCTCGTCTCCGCCCTCGCCAATCACTGCTTCAGTTTCGAACCCGTCTTCCACTGGCAGGACAGGTGGCAGCCCTTGCATCGCAGCGCGCCCGATCCGGCGCATCTGGCCGCTTTCGAGGAACCTGTTCCCAATCCGCAGGGGCGGGCGCTGGTCGACCGGCTCCGCCGGGAAACCGTGGACCTGTTCCGCAGCCTGGGCGCGGCGTCCAACCAGATCGGACGCACATACCCCTTCCGCGCGGCGCTGTCGCCGGCACCCGACCATCTCCTTTCCACCATCAAACAGGCGCTTGACCCCCGGGGACTGATGAACCCCGGCGTCCTGGGCTTTGCCTGATCCATTCCAGGAACCACCATCATGAAGATCATTGCACCCACCGCGCTTGCCCTCACCACGCTGATACTGGCGGGTTGCGGCGGGCAGCAGGCCGCAGCGCCCGCCAATCCCATCGCCCAATGCACGACCTGCCACAGTTTCAAGCCGGGCGCGGGCGGCCTGTCGGCCCCCAATCTCCACGGCATCCTCGGCAAGGCGGCGGCAAGCCAGCCCAATTTCAAATATTCCAACGCCATGAAGGACAGCGGGATCGTCTGGACAGCGGAAAAGCTCGACGCCTACATTGCCGCCCCCACCGCCCTGGTGCCCGGCACACGCATGAATTTTCCAGGCATAGCGGATGCCGCGAAGCGGAAGGCCATCATCGACTATATGCAAGACGAAGGCAGCAAGTAACCACAACAACGGGGCCGGACCGGAAAGGGGCGATGTGAAATGATCAGAAATATCCTGGCAGGTTTCAGTGGAATCGTCATCCTCGCGGCAACGCCGCTTGCCGCGAGGACGCTCGATCCGGACAAGCCCGAAGACGCCGTCGATATCATGAAACGCGCCCAATGCGGTGCGAAGGACGGCACACCGGCGGTCTATCACTGGACCGGCAAGATCTTCTCCCGCGTCGCGGGCGAACCCGACCGGCTGCTGTTCACCGGCGAAGGCATGAATATCCGCCAGTGCGCGACCGTCATCGATCCCAAGCGCGGCAAGGGCTATCGTCAGGTCAGCCGCGAAGTGATGCTGTTCACCGACCCGAAAACGGGTGAGGTGATCCGCAACTGGACCAATCCATGGACGGGTGAGGCCGTGGAGGTGATGCAGATTGCCAATGATCCGGTGAACGTGCCCACCACCTTCCCCTATTCCGCCGACGGCAAGCCTTTCCAGTCCCATTACAAGCGCATGGGCCAGTGGCTGGCCATGCCTCTGGAAATTCCGCTATTCTATCATAATGTCCTTTCCGGCGATTATCAGGACTATGTCGGCGGCCAATATCACGCGATGGAGATTTTCGACTTCATCGCCCGCGCCGACGAAATCCTCGACACGAAGAATCCCACCGCTTATCCGTCGATCTCCTGGGTCCGCATCTCCGACTGGATGCCGTGGATGAAGATGCGGGGACGCCAGGGACAACTGGTCTTCAATGCCGTGGGCACGAAGCTGGACAGTTTCGATGCCCTGCCCACTCTGTTGAAGGATGAGATCGCGGCACATTATCCAACCTATAGGCAGGCCCCGCCGGCGGACGACGCCCGGCCCAATGAAACGACATGGACCGCCTTCAGGAAATGGGCCGACGAACGCCGCAAGGTGTCGCCGCCAACCGCGCGACCGGCGCAGTGAAGCGATCGCCTCCCGGAATGTAGAACGGCACCCATCCGCTAACGCCAAAAGGCACCTTCAGGCGACGCCAGGATCCGGCGACATCGCGCATTCCATATTGGCGCCAGATCGGCACGTCGATCCGTGGGGCTTTTCGGCCACACCCCCGCAGAATAGATATGAACCGGGAAATTTATACGGATAAATTTTTAAAATTTGTCTGGACAACTTAGCGCATGGTCGCAATGCTGCCCCCGATCGCGGCCAGGAGCCGTTACTTGAGGGGGAGCATTTCGGAAATGAAAAAAACAAAGAGTTCAGCACACAGGGTCGCGCTCATCATCTCGACCGCGATGATCGGCCTGGCCACCACGCCAGCCTCCGCACAAAATGCCGGCGATCCCGCCGCCAGCGCCGAATCCGCGGACGCGATCGTCGTGACAGCGCGCAAGCGGGCGGAAACGCTGCTCGAGGTGCCGATTGCGGTCAACGCCTTCAACAGCGCGTTGATCCAGGACAAGATGGCGCAGAGCGTTTCAGACCTCGCCGCCTTCACGCCGGGTTTCCAGATGCAGCAATCCTTCGGCCGCGGTGGTGATCGCCCGGTCATCCGCGGCGCGTCCAATATCCTGTTCAGCGACGGCAAGGTCGGCATCTTCCTGGATGGCGCGCCCTATTTCGGTGATTTCTCATCGCTCGACCTTGCGAATATTGAACGAGTCGAAGTCATCAAGGGACCTCAGTCGGCCGTATTTGGTCGTGGGACGCTGAGCGGCGCGGTCAACGTAGTTCTCAAGCGTCCGACCAAGGATTTCGAGGGCCGGGTTTCTGGCACGCTCGGCAATTTCGACCGTCGTGAACTGAGCGCATCCCTGTCGGGCCCGATCATGGACGGTATCGGCTTCCAGGCCGGATTGAAGCTGTTCGACATTGACGGCCAGTGGAAGAACGACGCCGTGCGAGGCGAACGGCTGGGCGACCAGAGCAGCCGCCAATATACCGCCGGCCTGTTCTTCGACCCGACCGAGGATATCAAGGCCTCCGTCCGCTGGCTGCACCAGACCGACGATGACGGCCATTTCGCCATCGGACTCCAGCCGGCCAGCGCGAACAACTGCTTCCTGTCCACCCGCCCCTATTATTGCGGCGTGGTGAAGCCCATGACCCGGTTCGGCGCGAACACCGATCGCCTGCTGCGCCCCGGCCTGTACCGCAATGCGGACCGTTTCATCGGCGACATCTCGTGGGATATCGCCGGGTCGGGCTATGAGGCGTCCTTCCAGGCCGGTTACAGCGACCTCCAGGAAGTCACGGGCCTCGACCAGACCTATGATGCGCGCGGCGTATATTTCCTGCCGCAGTCCCTGTGCGGGCGTTCCTTCTACGCCCTGCCCAATCAGGATTGCCGCAAGTCGAGCTTCGAAACCACCACGGGAACGCGCCGCAAGACGCAGACCTATGAAGGTCGCCTGACCTCTCCCTCGGCCGACCGCTTCCGCTGGCGCCTGGGCATGTTCCACAGCGTGGACAAGCAGAGCGGCATGTCCGAATATCTGGAACTGAACGAAGTCGGCCCCGAATTGCTCGACGACACGCGGCGCGTGCGCAACCTCGCCTTCTTCGGCGGCCTCGATTTCGACGTCACCCGCACGGTGACGGTCGGTGCGGAACTGCGTCACCAGATCGACAAGGTGCGCAGCGAAACGCCGACATACCGCATCGGCGACGTATTCAGCGCCGACTATCTGGCGACGGTCGTCCTGCCCAATCCGAACACGATCGTGGGCGTCGCCGGCACGCGCAAGGCGACCTTCAAGGCGACCTTGCCGCGCGTCACGGTCAACTGGAAGCCGGAACGGAACCTGTCCTTCTATGCCCAGTTCTCGCAGGGCAATTCGCCGGGCGGTTTCAACAAGACCAGCGCGCCCGAGCCGATCTTCAAGGAAGAGAAGCTCACCAACTATGAAATCGGTATGAAGACGTCGAAATTCGGTTTCGACTATCTCAACCTGTCGGCCTTCTGGCAGGACTATAAGAACCAGGTCCTGACCAACACCTATGTCGCCAACAATGTGGTCGATTCCTATAGCGTCAATATCGGCCGCACGCGCATCCGCGGTATCGAACTGGAAGGCCAGTTGCCGCTGGTCGGCGATATCTTGAAGGTCCAGTTCAATTACACCTTCCTGGATGCCGAAATCCGCAAGGGCGTGGAAGCCGAAAAGGCGCTCGAACTGCTTGGCCGCTCGTGCAAGACCGGCTCGGCCGTCAATCTCGACCTGCCCGGCTGCCGCGACGCCGCCTCGATCGCGGGCAACCGCCCGCCGCTCGTTTCCAAGCATAGCGGCACGGTCGGCCTGCGCTTCCAGCACCCCGTCGACGATAACTGGACGGTCTTCTCCGGCGCGGACGTCATCTATCGCAGCAGCTATTTCGATCAGGTGCTCAACCTGGCCGAGAGCGGCGCTTCGACGCAGATGAATGTGCAGTTCGGCCTGTACGACAGCCACGGGCTGCGCGTCACCGTCTATGGCAAGAATGTGCTGGGCGATGAAACGCCGCTGGGCATCCTGCGCTATCTGGACTTTGCCGCTGCCCGCACACCGACCGGCGACTATGCCCGCGGTTTCGGCATCACGCCCGCGCGCAAGCCCGAATATGGTTTGACGGTCAGCAAGTCCTTCTGACGAAAGGCCATCAATCAGGGCCGGGGACAGGCCCATGCCTGTCCCCCCTTTCTTCCTCCAGCCCCGGAGCTTTCCCATGCCCGCCTATATGATCGTCACGGCCACCATCTCCGATCGCGAAGCCTTTCTGTCGGGCTATGGCGCGAAGGCCGCCGCTCTGGTCGAAAGATTCGGCGGCCAATATCTGATGCGCGCGCCCGGCGCCCAGTTGCTCGAAGGGGGTTTCGGCGATGGCGGGTCCGTCGTCATTTCGCAATGGCCGAGCCGGGAGGCAGCGCTCGCCTTCTGGAACTCGCCCGAATATGGCGAGGCGCGAACGCTTCGCCAAGGCGTCGCCGATTGCCAGGTGCTGCTGATCGAAGCCCCAGCCATCGCCAGTTGATCCCAGTCCAAGGAAGGAAGCACCATGTCCAAATTATACGCCATCATCACCCGCGACAAGCCCGGCGCCACCGCCACGCGCATGGAGAAGCTGAAGGAGCATCTCGCCCACGTCGAGGCCGGACTGGACCGGCTGGCCGTCGCCGGGCCGCTGCGCGACGAGGAAGGCAATTTCACCGGATCGCTGCTGGTCGTGAAGGCCGAAAGCGAAGCGGAGGCGCGCACCCTGCTGGAAGCCGATCCCTATTACAAGGCGCAGATCTGGTCCGACATCGAGATTCGCGCGTTCAATGCGGCAGCAGGTGACTGGGTGGGCGGCAAGACCTGGTAAGGAAGACGGAACATGGCACGCGTCGCACGGATAGAGACCAATGGCGGGCCGGAGGTCATCGCCTTTCATGATATCGACCTTCCCGCTCCCGCCGCCGGAGAAGTCCGCGTCCGGCATAGGGTGCTGGGGCTGAATTTCATCGATACCTATCACCGACGGGGCATCTACCCCGTCGCCCTCCCCGCCGAGCTTGGCGTGGAGGGTGTCGGCGTGGTCGAGGCGATCGGCGGCGGCGTCACCGATTTCGCGCCGGGCCAGCGCGTCGGCTATTTCGGCCCCGAACGAGGCGCCTATGCGACCCACCGCAACATCGCCGCCGCATCCCTGATCACCATTCCCGACGACATCGACGACGAGACGGCGGCCGCAGCGCTGCTGAAGGGCTGCACCGCCGAACTTCTGGTCGAACGCTGTGCCAGGGTGGAGGCGGGCTGGCCCGTGCTGGTCCACGCCGCCGCCGGGGGCGTGGGCCTGATCCTGGTCCAGTGGCTGAAGGCGATCGGCGCGACCGTCATCGGCACGGTCAGCACGGAGGAAAAGGCCGAAAAGGCGCTAGCGGCAGGCGCCGATCATATCATCTTCTACCAGAGCGAGGATACGGCGAGCCGCGTCCGCGCGCTGACCGATGGCGAGGGCGTGCACGTGGTGTTCGACGGCGTGGGCATGTCGACCTGGGAATCGTCGCTCGACAGTTGCGGCATCCGGGGGCTCATCGTGAATTACGGCAATGCCGACGCCCCGGTGGGCGGGGTCAATCTGGGCGTGCTGGCGATGAAGGGTTCGCTCTACAATTCCCGGCCCATGCTCTACCATTATTACGCCAAACCTGCCGAGCGGGCGGCGGGTGTCGCGCGGCTATGGGACATGCTGCGTTCGGGCAAGGTGAAGATCAGCGTCGGCCAGCGCTATCGCCTGGAAGATGTGGCGCAGGCCCATATCGACCTGGAGGCACGCAAAACGACTGGATCCACTCTATTGTTGCCCTGACCGTTCGGGAACGGGCGCCCCGATGGAGGCGCCCGTTCATCCGTTCAGAAACTCCATGATGAAGACCAGGCGGATCGATCGGCATTCGGCCCTATCGTTTCGCGGCAGGATGGTGAAACAACCGTCCGCCAGGAAAGGCGCCACCGGACGGCCAACCTTCAGCAGCGGGCCGGCCTCGACCGCATCCCAATATGGAGCGATTGGTCAGCGCAAGACGCTCGGCCGCTTTCCATCGAAAGGCCGCTCGATGATCGACATGCTCATCCGGGACGCCCGCCCTCCGGAAGCTGAAGCGCGCCAAAGGGATCCGCGGCATCGGCATCGAGGAAGCTCATCACCAGATCGGCCGCCTGCTCGGGGAAACCGTCAAGGAAGCCATGCCCCCAATGCGGCAATTCGACCACCCGGCCATTGCGCATCAGCTTCGGCGCGCGTCGGCTCTGCTCCGTCAGATCATCATCGGTGTTGAGCACGAGGACGGGCTGCGCGACCTCATCCAGGCGCATGTCGGACCGGAAGGAAAAGGCGGCGTTATGCCCCCACCATTCCCGGTTGCCCGCCAGCAGCCCTTCGGGAAACATGTCGTTCAGCTCTTCTATGGTCAGGCCGCGTCCCAGATTCCAGCGCACGAAACCGTGCCACCGCCGGAGCAGATGGCTGCCATCGACGGCCGGTTCGTGCCGTGCATAGAGGCGCTGCATCTCGATCAGCTCGTCCGCCGTGAAGATCGGTGCGGAGACGCAGACCAGCCGCCGCACAAGGTCAGGCCGATCCGCCGCCAGGTCGGCCGCGATCATCGAGCCGGTGTGATAGCCCATGAGATCGACCGGCCCGGCCAGGCCAAGCGTAGCGATCGCCGCCTGCATCGCGCGGCTATAGTCGGCTATGCCCGGCGGCGCGGGCGGCGGATCGGACATGCCGAAGCCCGGCGTGTCTATGGCGATGCCCATCCGTCCGCGTCTTTCCAGCACCTCCAGGAAACGCTGATAGATGCGCCCGCTCATCGGGCTCATGTGAAAGCATATCAGCGGCGGCCGTTCCCCCCGTACGCCCGCCACGCGCACATGCATCTGTCCATAGGGCCCATCGACATAGGCGCGCCGGACCATCTCAGCCGCCGATCTCGATCAGTTCGATCAGCTCGCCCGCAAAACCGCGCACCGTCACCACCCGCCGATCGCCGTAGATGGCTCCCCCCCGCCTTGTCGGCGGCGCGATGAAGGTCACGTCGAGCGCATCGAGATCGTCGACGGCAAGCGTGATCATCGCATTGCCCGGCGGCAGCATGTCGGGGTCGCCCTGCCGCACCGTCGCTTCGGCGGGATAATCGTCGACTTCGACGATCGGCAACCGCCCCTTCTGTACCATGGTGATGGTCGTGCGATAATCGCTGCCCAGCCCGAAGGCATTGTTGATCATCGAATAGGCCAGCGTGTAGCTGGTCGAGATATCCAGCTTCAGCGCCCGTTCGAACCATTGGAGGCTGGCTTCCCGGTCGGGCGTCGCCAGGATCGCGATGAAGATATGATCCGTCAGCGACCGCGCCTTGGGCAGGTCGGAGGCCGGCGTGTCTTCCGCCACCTCGTTGAGGTAGATCATCTCGCGCCCGCGCCCGGTAACCTGCATGGGCACGAAATAGGGCATGCCCTCCAGCGCCTTGGGCGGACCGACAATGTCGAAGCCGCTGCCCTGAAGGCGCTGCGGCCATCCGAAGACATCCTGCACCGTCAGTTCATAGGCCGCCCAGCCATAGCTTCTGGTCGGCTTGAAGTCGGCGGGCAGCGGCGCTTCGACCAGACGGAGAAAGCAATGCGCCCCGCTTTCGGGTTGCAGGACGGCAAATGGCGCCCCGGCGCTTTTGGGGCATCCCCAGCTCGCGGCAAGATCGGCGTCCAACCTCCCCTGCTCGACGATCCTGAGGCCCAGGCAGTCATGATAATCCCTCAACGCAGCGTTCAGGTCCGGCGTCGAAATGACACCGCCGGCGATACGGCCGTGCGTCAGATAGGCGCTCATTTGAAGACGGCCCTGCGCTTTTCCAGAAAAGCCGAAACACCTTCCTGGAAGTCCTCGCCCAGAAATGCCGCCCCGAACAGGGCCTGCGTTTCCGCATCATCATCGGCTTGACCGTCCAATATACGGCGCACGATCCTCTTCGTGTTGCGGACGCTGTGAGAGGATGCCGCGGCGATCGTCTCGGCCAGGCTGACGGCCGCCGTCACCGGATCGTCGTCCAATATCTCGATCAGGCCGATGCGCTGCGCTTCATCGGCGGGAAGCAATTGCGCGGTGAAGAGGATGCGCTTGGCCTGTGCCGGGCCGACCAGATCGACCAGCAGCTTGGTATCGTGCAGCGAATAGACAAGGCCGAGCTTGGCGGGCGTGATGCCGAAGCGCGCCCGCGACGACGCAACGCGCAGGTCGCAGGCGATGGACAGGCCGCAACCGCCACCGACGCAATCGCCGTCGATCGCCGCGATCACCGGCTTTTCGGCGCGCACCAGTTCATATTGGGCGCGGCCGATCGCAGCCTGGTTCTTCGCGCGCCATTCGGGATCGAGCGCGCCCACACCGAATTCCGCGATATCCGCCCCCGCGCAGAAGGTGCCGGCGGTCGCCGAGCGGAGGAGCATGACCTTGATCGTCTCGTCCGCCATCGCCTCCCCCAGCAACAGGGGAAATTCCTCCCACATCGCCTGGGTGAAGGCATTGCGCTTTTCCGCCCGGTCGATCAGCAGATGCGCGACCGCGCCCTGTTTCTCGATCCGGACGCTCATGCCGGATCGACCTTCGCCAGATGCTGGGCGATGGCGTGGCGGGTGGTGATCCACACATGCTTCTTCGCGGTCACATGGCGGAAGAATTCCTCCAGCGCCCAGATGCGGCCCGGACGGCCGATGATGCGCAGGTGCAGGCCCAGCGACATCATCTTGGGATTGCCCGCCTCCCCTTCGCGATAGAGCTGGTCGAAGCAGTTCTTCGCATATTCCAGCCACTGCGTCGGCGTCATCGCCGGGTCGGTCCACATCTTCATATCGTTGGAATCGAGCTGATAGGGGACGATGGCGATGGGCTTGCCGGGCACGGTGTCCCGGTCCCAGAAGGGCACGTCGCCCGAATAATCGTCCATATGATAGGCGAAGCCCTCCTCGATCAGCAGGCGCCGCGTATTGTCGGTGTGGAAATAGCGGCTGAGCCAGCCATAGGGGCGCACGCCGACGGTCTTTTCGATCGACTGTACCGCCTTGCGGATGAATTCGCGTTCCTGCTCCTCATTCATCTTGAACTGGTGGACCCAGCGCCAGCCATGGCTGACCGGCTCATGCCCCAGCTCGGCGATGGCCTGCGCGATGTCCGGATGGTTTTCCAGGCTGAGCGCCGCGACCGTCCAGCTCGCCTTGATGTCATAGTCGCGCAGCAGCCTGACGATACGCGGGGCGCCCGCCTTGATGCCGTAGCGATAGTTGGATTCATTGCCATAGTTGCGGATGGCGGACTTGATATGGATGCCCAGTTCATCGACCGGCTCCATGCCGCGGTCGCCACGGGCCACGGTCATTTCCGACCCTTCCTCGACATTCACGACCACCGACAGCGCCAGCTTCGCGCCATTGGGCCAGTCGATACGTTCTTCGATCATCAATGCATCTCCTCACCGCCCGAGACGTTCAGCGCCTCGCCGGTCACATAAACCGCGTCGTCGGAAGCCAGCCATGCACAGGCCCCGGCGGTGTCGCTGCCCTTGCCGGGGCGGCCCATCGGGTTCTTGCGGTGCATATTCTCGACATAGGCCTCGACACTGTCGAAGCCGAGCAGCTTCGAGAAATATTCATTCTGCCGTGCACCGAGACCCGTCGTGACATGATTGGGGCACACCGCGTTCACGGTGATGCCATATTGGCCAAGCTCGATGGCGTTGGAGCGGGTCAGCCCGACCATGCCATGTTTCGAACTGGTATAGGGCGCCATGTGCGGGAAGCCCGACTTGGCCGCCTGGCTGGCGATGTTGATGATCCGGCCGCCCTTGCCGCCCGCGATCATCGCCTTGGCCGCCGCCTTGGTGCCGTAGAAGGCGCCCGACAGGTTCACGCCGATCACCGCTTCCCACTCGCTGGAGGTCGTTTCCAACAGCGGCTTCATGATATAGCCGATGCCTGCATTATTGACCCAGATGTCGAGCGATCCGAACAGTTCGACGGCCTTGGCCGCCAGCGCCGCGCAGCTTTCCTCCGACCGCACGTCGCAGGGGATGACCGCGACCTTCGCGCCGCGCTGGCGCAGTTCCTCGGCCACCGCCTCCATCTCATCGGTGGTGCCGATATCGCTGGCGCCCATATGCTCGGCGGGCTTGCCAAGGTCGGACACGATGCAGTTCGCGCCCTCGTCCGCGAAGCGTTGCAGGATCGCCTGCCCCAGCCCCTTGTCGCGGCCGGAGCCGGTGACGACGATGGTTTTTCCTTCGAAGCGGCGCATCACAGCGTCTCGGTCAGAATGAATTGCGGATTGTCCGCGAACTGCTGGAATTGCGCCGCGACCTTCTGCACGGCCTCGCTCGACGCATCGACGCCGAAGGCCGCCATGTCGCTGATGTCGATCACCTCGAAATAGGCGTAGGGCGACGGCGCATCGCTGCCCAGCACGCCGGTCGCCCGGTGCACCTGGAAATCGGTGACGGAGGACAGCGCGTTGACGCCCGGAATATCAACCGTCCGCGCCCAGTTTTCATAAGCGGCGGGATCGGCGTCCGGCTTCAGATTGAACAGCACGATGATGCGCATGGGGCTCTCCTTAATGTCACTCAAATCAGGGGGGACGGCACGAAACCGGCAAGACCGGCGTCGAGCTTGCGGGCCAGCGCAAACAGCGCAGCCTCACCATGGGGCGGGCCGACCAGTTGCACCGCCACCGGCATCCCGTCGGCGTTCAACCCCGCAGGAATGCTGATCGCCGGCAAGCCCGCAATATTGGCGAAGGCGGTGAAGGCCGATTGGGTCACGGGCGGGCGGCTATTGTGGCGGAAGGCCGCTTGCGGAGCTGTCGGCATCAATAATATGCCATCGTCCCCGATGGCATCGCGCACGGTCATCCGCGTACGCGCCAATATCTGCTGGGCGCGCGTGACGTCCGCGTCGGAACGGCTGTCGGCATAGTCGAGCATGAAGCGCAGTTCGTCGGACAGCCGGTCGGCCGCTTCCGTCCGGGCCGCGCCCAGATGCGTGATCAGTTCGCGGGCCGCAACGACGAACCCCGCAAAGCGCACGTCGGCGGCGCTATCCGCCAGCTTGAGCGACCGTCGCGGCAGATCGTCGACCAGCGCCCCTGCATGCTCATAAGCGGCAAGCACCGCCGCCTCGCAACCCAGATCATCGAAATTGTCGAGCAGCACCAGCCGCTTCGGGGTGATACCGGCATCCGCCGGGCCGCCCAGCACCGCCATCAAGGATTCCAGGTCGTCGATCGATCGCGCGATCGGGCCGATGCTGTCCAGCCATTCGCTCAGGGGAACAAGGCCCTTGTCGGAAATGGCGCCCGGCGTCGGCTTGATGCCGTAGACGCCGTTATAGGCGGCCGGAATGCGTACCGAACCCAGCGTGTCGGTGCCCAGCGACGCGACACAAAGCCCCGCCGACACCGCAGCGCCACTACCGCCCGACGACCCACCGGGCGTGTGGCCTTCACGATGCGGATTGATCGTCTGGCCGAACCAGGGATTGTCGGTCGTCGCGCCCAGCGCCGCTTCATGCATGTTGAGCGTGCCGAGGATGATCGCACCGGCCGCGCGCAGCCGTGCCACCGCCTCCGCGTCCTCGGCGGCGGTGATGCCACGCCGCACCGCCATGCCGGCATTCCACTCCAGCCCCTTCACCGCGATGTTGGACTTCACCGCGACAGGCACGCCCTCCAGAGAGCCCGCCCTGCCCTCTACAATCCGCTTGCCGCTTTCCACAGCCGCAGCAACGGCACCGTCGCGGTCGACCTCTACATAGGAGCGGATCGCACCGTCATGGGCATCGATGCGCGCCAGATAATGCGCGACGACCGCGGCGGGCGCGGTTTCGCCCGCCGCATAGGCCGCACGCAATCCGGCGATGCCGAGCCGATGCAGTTCACTCACGGCTTGCGCTCATCGATCAGGCGGATCGGCTTCTGGCGCACGTCGATCTGGGTCAGGGTCGCCGTCTCGCCGGCACCGACCAGCTTCACCGAAACCTCGACGCCCAGCCCCTGCCGCAGCAGGCCGGCCAGTTGCGTCTCGTCCGTGCCGCCCCGGCTTTCGAGCGTGACCTGCATATCGTCCCGCCCGGAGGCATCGCGCGAGACATGGCAGACAAATTCCCCGGTCAGGTCGGCGCGATTCTCGATCAGCGAGCCGATGGCATGGGGGAAGACATTGATGCCGCGCAGCTTCACCATATTGTCGCTGCGGCCCTTGAACCCGGCGATCCGCTTGAAGGCCATGCCCGTCTGGTTGGCGCCGGTCAGCTCATGGGTGATGTCATGGGTGTTGAAGCGGATGCAGGGCGCGATGTCATCCTTGAACAGGCAGGTCACGACCATGTCGCCGGTATCGCCCGCGCCCACGGCCGCGCCCGTATCGACATCGAGCAGTTCCAGATATTGCGCGTCCTCCCAGACATAGAGGCCGTCGCGTTCCGGACCTTCGCCCGCGATCGATCCGGTATCGCCCACGCCATACCAGTCATAGGCCTTGGCCCCGCCCCATGCCTTTTCGACGCTGGACCGGTCTTCGGTGCCCAGATGGCCGCAGATCATCTTGATGTTGATCCTGTCGAGCAGCCCTTCCGCCTCGGCCACCTCGGCCAGCTTGCGGATATAATCGATGAAGCCGACCAGCACAGAGACGTTGAAATCCGCCATCAGCCCGACCTGGTTGATCGATCGCGTCTCGATGCCGGTGCCCGCCGACAGGAAGATCGAGTTGGTGAAATGCATCACCGCCTCGCGGATATAATGGCCGCCATTGATCATGCCGTGGCCATAGACGGACTGCACCACGTCGCCGGGGCTGACCCCCTGCCAGCGGTACATGCGGCCCACGAGCAGATTGGTGATCTCGCGCCCCTTGGGACCGAAGAGCAGTGCCTGCGGGCGCCCGGTGGTGCCCGACGTGGTGTGGAAGATCGTCGGCGGACGATCGGCTCCGCCCAGGCCAGCGAAATCGCCATAGGGCGGGTGGGCGGCGATCGAGGCCATGAGGTCGGTCTTGTCATAGACCGGCAGCTTCACGATGTCCTCCAGGCCGCGGATATCGGCCGCCTCGATGCCCTTCGCGCCCCAGAGGCGCTGATAGAAGGGGATTTCCCAGCCGCGCTTCATCAGCTTGAGAAAGCGTTCGTTCTGCAACGCGTGCAGTTCGTCGCGGCTCATACCCGTGTAGCGCGCCACGAAGGCATCGCCCACCGGATAGTCCTGAAGCATCTGCTTGGCGTCGAAGGCTTCGAAATAGGTCGGGAAAGTCATGGTTGCTCCGGACGTGTGAAATAGGAAAGCGGATCGGAAAACAGGCGCGGATCGGGCTCGCTGGCGGCAAGCTCGCGGGCAAGGTCACGTTTGGCCTGCGTCTGCGCGGGACTCATGGCGGCGTCGGGATGGCCGAGCGTCGCAGGGATGGTGCGCTCCAGGAGCGTGCCGTCGGCGCGCGTGACGACCAGTCGCTGCGGCGATAGGGCGTTGGGATCGGCATTGCCGTCCAGCGTGATGACCAGCCTGTCGGCCAGCGCGGCGATCGCCGGATCGGCGAAGGTCGCGGGCGTGAACCGGCGCGGATCGATCCGCCCATCGGTCAGCATCAGCGCCACCAGCAACGGCAGGCACAGGCGCGCATAGGCCGGCGTCATGTCCGCGCTGAAGGGACGCCCCACCAGTCGCTGGATGAGCGGCGGCACGAAAGCGTCGATCCTTACGACCGAACCGGCGTCCACCGCCCCCTCCCGCAGCAGCGTGTCGAGCGTCGCGAGCACCGCATGGCTCGCCCGCCCTGATGGGAACGGCTTGGTGCTGACTTCCGCGATGCGCCAGACCTGCCCCAGCGCATCGGCATAGGAGTTGATGTCGCCTCCATCGAATAATGTGAAATAGCCGAACGGCCCTTCCAGCGCGTCATGCGGACCGGTCAGCCCGGCCTTGACCAGATCGACCGCCGCGATGGCCGACCTTGCCGCTCCGGCGATCTGGAGCGGCAGCGCGATCGATCCCTCGACATGCGCCTGCATCGTGCCCGCGCATTGCGAATAGGCCAGCCCTAGAACATCGTCCAGTCGGTCCACGCTGTCGATCCGGGCCACCGCCAGCGCCGACCCGATGCAGCCCGCCGTCGCGGGGCGGAAGAAACGGAGCGGCGTGTCCGCCGACAGGCCAAGACCGCTGGCGATATCCACACCGACCGCGAGCGCGGTCAACGCGTCCTCCGGGTCGCATCCGCCGCGCCGGTCGATGGCAGCCATGACGGAAGCCGTCACGGTCGACAGCGCATGGACCACCGCAGGTTCGTGCACCGCGTCCCATTCGAGACAATGGATCTGGAAGGCGTTGACGAAGGCTGCGCCCGCCGCGGGCAGGCGCATGTCCCGCGCGATCAGGCGGGCATCGCTTCCCTGCCCCCAGCCACACGCGGCGGCCAGCACAGGATCGGCGCCGGGTGCCGTCGAACCCGCCGCTCCGGTCGCCAGCGTGTCGCCCAGCAGGTGAAGCGCAGCCGCCCGCACCGCCGGGGGAAGCCGGTGCCCGGCACGGGCGAAATCCACTATGCGTCGCGTCGCGCTCACAACCAGCCCTCCAATATGCGCAGGATGTCCGACACCCGATCGCCCTCAAGCGTGGCCGCGATCATGTCGCTCGCCTCATCGGTGCCGATACCACCCCATGCCATCAGCGCGCGGGCCTTTTCAACCACGCCCGCCTCGGACAAGGGCCGTTCCGGATCGCCCCGCGCATCGGCCAGCGTGACCCTGCCCTTGCCGCTCGACAGGGTGGCCCCGAAATGCGCGGGATAGGCGCGAGTCAATTCCTCGCTCTCCATTACCGTCACCAGGCTGCGCGCCGGGGCCAGCGCGGCGATCGCATCGGGTTCGAAGTCGGCCAGTTGCGGCACGCCTCTGTCCATGACGATCGCAACGGCATGTTGCAGCGAGAATTTCGCATCGAGCACGCTTTGCGGATCGGGCCGGTCGCAAAAGACGAGCGCATCGCGATAAGTGGCGACCGTCACCCGTCCCTCCAGCGCCCCCGCCGCCTTCAATTCCAGCGCCGCGTCGATGGCGGGATGCGCATGGCGGCAGGCGCCCCATGGCTTGAAGCTGACCTCATCGATGCGCCAGCCCTCTGCCAGCATCAAAGGTTTTGGCGCATCGCACGTCGCCGCGAACAGACCCTGTGGCCCTTCCAGGATGAAGCGCGGCCCGGTCACGCCCGCCACCGCATGCCGCGCCGCTGCCATGCCCGTCATCATCGCATGCGCCAGATGCCATTGCTTGGCCATGACCGGCTCATGCCGCATCTGCCAAAGGCCACCGGTCACCGACCCCGCCAGCCCCAGCGCCGATACGAGCTGGGCCTCGTTTGCGTCCAGACGCGATGCGGCCGCGGCGGCGGCTCCGAAGCTGCCTGCCGTCGCCGTATTGTGCCAGAAGGCATAATGCCGTCCGTCCAGCATCGCGCCGATCCCAATCATGGCCTCATAGCCGCGCACGCCCGCATCGAGCGCATCGTCGAGCGCATCCCCACCCATGGCCAGGACCGTCGGCCAGACCGCAGGCCCCGGATGCAGGATCGCCGTGCGGTGGACATCGTCCATCTCCAACACATTGCCCAGCCACGCAGCCTTGTCGGCGGACGCGGTCAGGCCGTCCTTCGCCAGCGATCGGGCGATATCGGATTGCCTGCCGCCCGCAACGCAGGCCAACCAATCCAGAAGATGAAGCCTGGCCTTTGTCCGGACAATTTTTTCTATCGGACGCTGGAGATGCTGTGCAATGCGTTCGACTAGGCTATGGTCTATTGCAGTCATCGGAGATACTCCGACACGTAATGGATACACAGGGGAGTCTTGATTTGTCGGCCGAAGTTCAAACGACTACGCGAAGCCGCAGCAAAAAGCCGCGCTATCAGGAATTGGCCGAAGATCTGCGCGCGGGAATATTGCGCGGGGACTATCCCGACCCTGCCCAATTTCCTACCGAAAGCGTGCTGTGCGCGCGCTACGGCGTCAGCCGCTTCACCGTCCGCGAGGCTCTTCGTTCCCTCCAGACCGAGGGGCTCATTCAACGCAAGCGCGGTTCGGGCACAGTGATTAAGCCTGCCTCGGCACGCGGCGGCGCGCTGCACCAGCCGCTGTCCAACGTCGGCGAAATCCTGCAATATGCGCGTGACAGCGAAATTCTTTTCACCCCGATGGGCGCGACGCTGCTGCCCAAGAAGTTCGCCGTCCATATCGGCGAGCCGGTGAACGGACGCTGGCATCATTTTCGCGGCCTGCGCACCCGGCATGGCCAGGCCGGACCCATCGCCCTCACCGACGCCTATATCCATCCCGATCTGGAAAGCGCCGCGCGGGAAATCCAGCCCAATGAGGACACGATCTTCCGACAGCTTGAACGCCTCTCGGGCGTCAAGGTCGCCAGCGTGACGCAGGACATCCAGGCGGTACCGGCCAGCGGCCCGGTGGCTATCGAACTGGGTGTACCCCGCCGCAGCCCCTGCCTCCGCATCCTGCGATGCTATTTCGACGCCACCGGCCGCCTGATCGAGATCTCCGCCAGCCACCATCCCGGCGACCGGTTCGCCTACACCATGCATATCGACGTCGAGTAACAGGGGTTCAGCCATCGGCGCCAAGCTCCGGCGCCGATGCGGGAACCCATGGCTGCTCGCCCGCGAAGCGGATCGGCGGCGCGATGTGATGCGCGCCATCGGCCTCGACGATCAGGCCTCTCGCGAGCATATGAGGTGCCGAAAAGGCCTCGCGGAAGTCGAGTACCGGCGAGAAGGCGACATCCTTGTCGGCGAACCACGCGACCCATTCGTCGCGCGTCCGCGTGCGGAAGCTGTCGCGCAGGAAGCCGATCAAGGGCGCCTGCGCTTCGCCCGGATCGACCGATCCCAGCGGGATGAGATCGGGCCGCTCCAGCGCATTCAGCAGATTGGCGACGAATTTCAGTTCGCGCCCGCCCAGCACCACATGCTTGCCATCGGCCGTCTCATAGACATTGTAGAAGGCCGCGCCCCCCAGCGAACGCTGACTGCTCGACCGCGGCGGCTCCCCGCCTGCGACGGCGGTTCCGGCGATATGAGCGCACCATGGCAGCAGGGAATCGAACATGGCGACATCGATATAGTCCCCCCGCCCGGTCCGTTCACGGCCGATCAGGCCCATCAGCACGGCCGACAAGCCTGTCAGCCCCGCCGCCATGTCGGCGGAGGGCGCGCCGGGCACGACGGGCATGCCATCCGGTCCGTCATTGACCGAAAGAAAGCCCGCCATGGCCTGGACCGCCATGTCGTGCGCGGCATGATGCGCCCATTCGCCCGTCTGGCCAAAGGCCGAAATGGAGCAATAGACGATCCGGGGATTGCGGGCCGCGACGGCCTCATATCCGAAGCCCAAACGGGCAACGACGCCCGGCCGGAAGCCTTCGATGAACACATCGGCATCGTCGATCAATGCCCACAACGCATCGCACCCCGCCGCGCTCTTGAGATCGAGCGCGACGCTCTTCTTGCCCCGGTTGAGGTTGCGGAACCAGATCGACTGCCCCGCCTCGAACGGCGCCAGGCCGCGCACCGGCTCGCCACTCAAAGGCTCGACCTTCACGACCTCCGCCCCCTGGTCCGCCATCATGACCGACAGCATCGGCCCCGGCAGGAACTGCGACAGGTCGATGACCTTTATTCCCGAAAGCTTGCCCATCGGATCAGACGACACCCTTGCTCTTGAAGGACTCTATGTCCGTGGCGCTGAACCCGGCCTCCGCCAGCACCGCCTCCGTATCCGCGCCCAGAAGCGGCGCCGAACGGTTGGGCAGGCGCTCTCCATCCATGCGGATCGGGTTCGCCAGCACGCGCAGTTGCTCGCGATCGGGATGGGACACGGTGTCGATCATTCCCGTGCTTTGCAGATAGGGATTGTCGAGCGCCTGGTCGAGACCATAGACCGGCGATACCGGCATGTGTCCGGCGAGCCGCTCCATCCAATAGGCGACCGGCTGTTCCCGGAAAACGCCGTCGAGGATGACGGTCAGCGCATCGCGATTGGCCAGTCGGTCGGCGGGCGTCGCGAAACGTTCGTCGGTGGCCAATCCGGGATGACCGATGCGCTCCACCAGAACGTCCCAGAATTTCGGCAGTTGGGCCATGACGAACACCCATCCGTCGGCCGCGCGGAACATCTGGCTCGGCGTGACCGAGGGATGCGCCGAACGTTCCGTCCGTCCGGTGACGTCGCCCTCGTTCAGATACCAGACCGCCGGATAGCTGGTCTGATGGATCGCGGCGGAAAGCAGGTCGACATCCACGTCCCGGCCCACGCCCGAACGCTGCGCATCGACCAACGCACCCAGCAGGCCGATCGTCATGATCGTGCCGGTCATGAAATCGACCAGCGACAGGCCGGCACGCGTCGGCGGCGCGTCGGGTTCACCCGTCAGCGACAGCCAGCCCGCCTCCGCCTGCATCAAATAGTCGTAGCCCGGCCAGCGCGCACGATCATTGTCCCGCCCATAGGCCGACAGATGCGCACAGACGAGCGCGGGATTGACGTCCTTCAACTGCGCATAGGTCAGGCCGATCTTCTCCGGCAGATCGCCGCGCAGATTGTTGACCACGGCATGGCTCGTCGCGGCCAGCCGGTGCAGGATCGCCTTGCCATCGACCGAATTGAGGTCAAGCGTCAGCGAACGCTTGTTGAGATTGAAGCTCTGAAAATAGAGGCTCTCGCCCTTACGCAGATAATGCGGGCCCACCGCACGGGCCGTGTCGCCCGCCTTGGGCGGTTCGATCTTGATGACCTCCGCCCCCATCTGCGCGAGAAACATGGTGCCGTACGGGCCGGCACCATATTGTTCAGCCGATAATATCCGGAAGCCTTCCAGGGGAAGTTTTCGCGTCACGCCGGATTCCTCTTCAGCCACTGCTTGGCGATGATCATCCGCTGCATCTCGTTGGTGCCCTCGCCGATGCACATCAGCAGGGAGTCGCGATAATAGCGTTCGATCTCATATTCCTTGGAATAGCTGTAGCCACCGAAGATGCGCATCGCCTCCTCCGAATTGCGGACTGCGGCTTCCGACGCGAAATATTTGGCCATGCCCGCTTCCATGTCGCAACGTTCGCCGCGATCATAGGCCTGCGCAGCCTGATTGACGAGCAGCCGGGCAGCCTCCGCCCGCGTCACCATCTCGCCCAGCTTGAGCTGGATCGCCTGATGCTGCGCAATGGGCTTGCCCATGGTCTTGCGGAGCTGGGCATATTCGGTCGCCAGCCGCAGCGAACCTTCGGCCAGGCCCACGCCGCGCGACGCCACGTTGATGCGGCCCAGTTCCAGCCCGCCGGTGGCCTGGAAGAAACCCTCGCCCTCGACTTCGCCGATCAGATTTTCAGCCGGGATGCGATAATTGTCGAACACCAGTTCGGCAGTATCGATCGCCTTGTAACCCAGCTTGTCGAACTTCTTGCCGACGGTGAAACCTTCGCCCTTGGGCGCGATGAACAGGCTCATACCCTTGTAACGCGGCTCGGCCTGGGGATTGGTCTTCACCAGCAGCGCGATGCAACTGCCCTGGATGCCGTTGGTGATCCACGTCTTGGTGCCGTTGATGACATAATCGTCGCCCTCGCGCACCGCATGAGTCCGGATCGCCTGGAGATCGGTGCCCGCATCAGGTTCGGTCAGCCCCAGCCCGCCACGGATTTCCCCGCTGGCGAACTTGGGCAACCATTTCCGCTTCTGCGCCTCCGTACCGAAACGCTCGACCGCCGCCGCCATCATCAGGTGCGAATTGACGATGCCGGTGATCGCCATCCAATAGGAGGAAATACGCGTGACGATCTTGGAATAGGTCGTGGCCGGCAGGCCCAGTCCGCCATATTCCTGGCCGATGGTGGCGCCAAAGAGCCCCATTTCCTTCATCTGCTCCACCAGTTCGGCGGGCCAGATGTCGTTATGGTCGTGATGCATGACCACTGGACGGACATCGCGTTCGATCCAGCGGTCGATGGTTTCCAGCAGGGCGGCTTCGTCGTCGGCATCGATATGCCGTTGGACATGTTCAGACATGGTCACTCACCCTTCAATCGTCGACGGGACCGAAACCACGCTTCCAGATCAGCATGGTACGGTTGAAGGTGCAGACAATCTTGCCGTCCTGGTTCTTGCCGATCGTCTTGACCGTGACGATGCCCTGTTCCGGACGAGAACTGGATTCCCGCTTCTCGACGACTTCGCTCTCCGCATAGATCGTGTCGCCCGGGAACATCGGATGGGTCAGCCGGATATTGTCCCAGCCGAGATTCGCCACGGCCTTCTGGCTGACGTCCGAAACGCTCATGCCGACCATCAGCGCCACGGTCAGCGGCGAACAGACCAGCGGCTTTCCGAATTCGGTCTTCTTGGCGAATTCATAATCGAAATGCGCCGGATGCGTATTCATGGTCAGCAGCGTGAATTGCACATTGTCGGCATCGGTGATGGTGCGTCCGGGCCGGTGTTCATAGATGTGGCCGACCACGAAGTCTTCATAGTAGCGACCGAAAGTCTCACGGAAGCGTCCGGGGCTGACTTCTACAACGCCTTCACGCATCTTGTTTGCTCCGCATGGCCAATATCCTTTGATATCGCCGCATGATCGGCACTTCGAGCATGCGGCCGTTGAAACGTACTGCGGCCCCACCGGCCGCATCGAAAACCCTTTGCGCCTCTTCCGCTTCGGCAATCTGTTCGGCCGTCGGACGGAAGGTCGCGTTGATCACGTCCACCTGCGCGGGATGGATGGCCGCCTTGCCGCTGAAACCTAGTGCATGCGCAGCCGCAGCCTCATGAGACAGGCCCGCCATGTCGTCCATCGCAATGAAGGGCACGTCGATCGCCGGAATGGCGGCCCCGGCGCACGCCATCACGAAGGCGCCACGCGCCGAACGCAGCGGCTCCCATGCCAGCGCGACACCCAGTTCCGCGGCGAAATCCCCGCCGCCGAACATCATCGCGACGACACCTGGCGTCGCCGCGATTTCCGGTGCCGCCCGCAGGCCCTTCACCGTTTCGACCAGCGGCACGATGCCCGGGGTGCGATCCCCCAGTACAGAGGCGATGATCCCGATCTCCACCGGACTTTCCACCATCGGCACCAGGATCAGCGACGGCAGAACCGGCGCATCGGCCAGCGCGAGCAGGTCCTCCAGACCCGCGCGCGTGGTCATGCCGTTGATGCGCAGGATGAGTCGCGAATCGCACCCGGCAATCGCCGCGATGGCCGCCGCGCGCGCATCCCCCTTGGCCGGTGCGGGGACCGAATCCTCAAGATCGATGCACACGGCATCGGCATTGCTGGCCAGCGCCTTGCCATAGCGCTCCGGCTTCGATCCCGGCACGAACAGCAGCGATGAAAGAGTGATGGGCGTGTTCACCGCGGAACCCTTTTTGTTGACCGCTCTAAAATTTGTCCGGACAAATTATAAGTCAAGCACAAAAGCGCCGGCCCGTGCTTTTCCGTCAGAACGGCTTCACCGTCCCAAGGTAGGAGGTGACAATCAGCAGCCCGTAAACGATGAAAACCCAGATACGGGTACGGTCCATCGTGCGGCGCAGCGGTACCTCCGTCTCATCGCTCGACCCTTCCTTCAGCAGGCGGCCGAGCTGCGGACCCACCGGCTTGAAGGCGACGTCGATCATGATGGCGGCAACGAAGATCAGCCCGAACAGCAGCGCCTTCATGGCAAGCCATTTTTCGGCCAGCGGCGCGCCCGTGGCGAGCGAAACGATCCCAGGCCCAAATAGCCGATGGTGATCACATTCTTCAGCCAGAATTCGATTTTCCGGTTGCGCGCGGCACGCGGCGTCATGTCGTGGAAATGCGCGTCCCAGACGAGCCAAAGCCATGCGAGCCCCGTCAGCCAGGCACCTGCCAGCAACAAGGACGGCACCGCCCAATATCCCCCCAGTGTCACCACCGAAAGCGACACTGGCACCATCAGGGCCCATGCCGTGCGCGGCGTCATGTCGACCAGGACAAGCAGCTTCAACAGAGCGATTCGCTGGTCCAGCGTATAGAGGTGGCGCTTGCGGAAATGCTGCCCCCACGAGAAAAACGCCGACGTCGCCGCCGAGCCACAAAACAAAGAGAAACAAGTGGAAATAGACGAGGCTGGGATAGGCCAGATCGGCGAGTGACATCTGAAATTTCTCCTCCATGGCTCAGGGCCGCTTGACAGCTTCCTGCTTACATGAAAATTTGTCCGGACAAATTAGAAAATCGTCGGCAGGCGGGAACAAGCCGATCCGGAACCAGAAAAATAGGGAGAATGATATGAAGCGCCTTCTGCTTGTAGCGACGACCGCGCTGAGCGCAGGCATTGCCACGCCACTGCACGCCCAGACCAACAACTCGCAAACGCCTGTCCAGGCTGGCGATCAATCGGGCGGCGGCATCCAGGAATCGTCGTTACCGCCCAGCGCCGTTCGGAAAGCCTGCAAAATGTACCGATCGCGGTATCGGCCTTCTCGGCGGATCAACTGCGCAGCCAGGGCGTTTCCAGCACACTCGAACTGGGTCGCTTCGTCCCCAATCTGGTGTCGATGAACAATACCGGCGTCGGATCCGCAAACGCCTTCTACCTGCGTGGCCTGGGCAACACGGAAACCATTCCGACCTTCGACCCGCCGGTCGGCACCTATGTCGACGAAATCTATCTCAGCCGCCAGAATGCCAATAACATCAACCTGTTCGACGTCGAGCGGGTCGAGGTTCTGCGCGGTCCGCAGGGCACGTTGTTCGGCCGCAACACGACCGGCGGCGCCGTGAACGTGATCCTGAAAGAGCCGGCAAGGAATTCGGCGGCTTCGCGGAAGTCGGCTATGGCCGCTTCAACAAGAAGATCGCCCGCGGTTCGGTCGACGTGCCCTTGGCCGACACCCTTTCCGTCAAGCTGTCCGGCTATTGGCAGAATGACGACGGCTATGTGAAGAACGTCACGACCGGCCAGCGCATCAACGACGATGACGGTTGGGGTGCGCGCATCGGCATCCATGGTGAATTGAGCCCGTCGGTCCGCTGGAACGGCTCCTACGCGCATATCGTCGCCAACGGCGAGAATATCCTGAACTTCCAGTGCAATCCGGCCAATCCCTCGGACTGCAACGGCCGTTTCGCCACCACCGGCATTCCTTCGGGCAAGAGTTCGCCCAACTCCCCCTTCGCATCGCTGCCGATCAGTGGTCGCAAGAAATATTTCCTGATGGGCAATTATACGACAACCAATCTCGTCACGTCGAACTTCGAAGTCGACCTGGCGGAAAAGATGACACTGAACCTCATCACGGGATTCGTCGCCCAGGACCAGCAATATGGTCTCGATTTCTATGACGGACGCAGCGGTCCTTCGCTCGCCAATCCGGTTCCACCCGTGCGGGGTTATGAGCGGGGCGGGTTTGCGATCCTCAACGACGGCACCCACCAGCAGTTCAGCCAGGAAGCCAAGATCAATGGCAGCATCGCCGATGGGCTGATCGACTATGTCACCGGCGCCTTCTATCTCGTTGAACGCAACCGCACCGACTTCGCCGACACCTTCACCCTGTCGCCGACCAGCACGCTGGTGCTGGCGGATCGCATCCTGCGCAACAAAACCGAGGCGCTGGCCGGATACGCCCAGATCGATGTCAACGTCACCGACCAGATCAAGCTGACCGGCGGCATCCGCTACACCGACGAAACCAAGACCCTGCAGGTGCAGGACAACCGAGCGAGCTGTAATGACGGCACGATCGAGGCGACCTGCCTCGACACCTTCAATCTTGTCGGGCCTTCGGGACTGAAGATTCCCAACAAGCTGAAGACCAAACAATGGACGCCGCGCTTCGCGATCAATTACAAGGTCAATAAAGACATCCTGCTCTTCGCCTCGGCGACGCGCGGATTCAAGTCGGGCGGCTGGAACGCGCGCGCGACATCTGTCACGTCCTTCCTTCCCTTCGGACCCGAAAAGGTCTGGAGCTATGAAACCGGCATCAAATCCGAATGGTTCGACCGCCGCCTTCGCGCCAACCTCACCTTCTTCTACATGGACGTCAACGATCTCCAGACGCCTTCCGCTCTGGTCAATCCCAATGGCTCGGCCACCTTCATCACCCGCAACTTCGCCGACATGACGAACAAGGGCATAGAGGCCGAGTTCACTGTCGTGCCGGTCGAAGGGCTGAACCTTTACGTCAACGCCGGTTATCAGGACGCCAAGTTCAAGATCGATCGCAACGCGCCTGATTTTGACGAATATGGCATCCAGTCGGTCAATGCGCAGCAGAAGGCATGCCAGGCCCTGATCGCCGCGGGCAATATCCCTGGCGGCACCGGCACCACCGCATCCTGCGGCGTGGGCATCGTCGCCCCGGACGGCACCATCGCCGATCCGACGCGTGTGCCGCACTGGACGATCGCCTTGGGCGGCAACTACACGATGCCGCTGGGCGGCAGCGGCCTGTCGCTGGTTCCCTCCCTCAACGCCAGCTATCGCAGCAGCCAGGAAACCAACGCCGCCAATTATACGATCTACTCAGGTTCGATCACGGGGACCAACGGCACCTATCCGGCCAATCCCTACGGCGGCGACGAGATATTGAATGGCTCGTTCACCCCATCGGCCTGGTTCGTCAATGCCGGCCTGGCGTTGAACGGTGCTGACAAGAAGTGGCAGCTTTCGGTGTCCTGCACCAACTGCCTCAACAAGACGGCTGCCAACACGTCCCTGGCGAACACGCGCTATATCGACCCGCCCATGACCTGGGTGGCGCGCGCTCGCTACAACTTCTAGTAACCTCCCCGCCCGGCAGGACTGCAAAGCGCATCCTTGCCGGGCGGCAGCTTGGAATAGGTCCGAGATGTCGCGTTATGACACTGTAATACAAGGAAATGGTCCAGGCATGACGATCGCCACCGGCGCGCGCTCGGAATTCAGATTAGGTGCCAAGCCGCTCGCGGCGGCGTTGATCGGGGTCGCGTGTGGCGCGTCACCGCTGCCGTTCAACGTCCTGCCGCTGGTCATGGGGCCGGTCAGCGTGGAATTCGGATGGGATTTCGCCGCCACCAGCGCGGGCGTCACCGTCTTTGGCATCATCGCCGCATTGCTCGCGCCCTTTTACGGCGCGCTTTCGGACCGTTTCGGCGTCCGTCCGGTCGTGCTCTGGTCGCTGTTCCTGTTCGGCGTCGTCTTCGGCTCCTTCTATTTCCTGCCTGCTTCCAAGATCGGCTATCTGCTCTTCTGGGCGGTGCTGGGCGCGATCGGCATCGGTTCGACGCCCGTCACCTGGAGCCGCGCGATCAGCATGTGGTTCAACCGCCATCGCGGTCTGGCCCTGGGCATCATGCTGCTGGGCACCAGCCTGGCCGCCATGGTCGTGCCGCAGATCGCGCAAAAGGCCATTTCGGCCGGGGGCTGGCGGATGGCCTTCCCGGTCGTCGCGCTGCTGCCTTTGCTCGTCGCCATCCCCCTCGCCTTCCTGTGGTTCCGCGAGCCCCGGCCCGACGAACGTCCTGAAGGCGTGGCCGACGCGACCGGGACCATCTTCGGCATCACTTTGAAGGAGGCCATGGGCGGCGGCCGTTTCTGGATCCTCTTTACCTCGATCCTGCTGACCGCCTTCGCCTATGGCGGGGCGCATATCCATATCGCGCAGATTGTCGGCCTGCACGGTTTCTCCGCGCAGGTCGCCGCAAGCGTGCTGGGCGTGGTCGCCATCGGCATCCTCGTTGGGCGACTGCTCGTCGGCTATATGTTCGACCGTTTCTGGGCGCCGGGCGTCGCCTTCCCTGCGCTGCTGCTGCCCGCCATCGCCTGCTGGCTGCTGATGGGCACGAACGCGTCGCTCAGCCATGTGATCGTCGGCGGTTTCCTGCTGGGCTTCGCGGCTGGAACGGAATCCGACATCATCGCCTATCTTGCCGCCAAATATTTCGGCATGGCGCATTATGGCCGCATCTACGGCGTGCTCTATATGCCCTTCGCCATCGGCTCCGCCATCTCACCGATCGTCTACGGCATGGTGCGCGACCGCACCGGCGGCTATGATCTGATCCTTGGCGTGGCGATGGCCATGTTCGCGGTCGGCGGCGCGCTGTTGTTGGCGCTCGGCCGTTATCCCGACCTCAAAACGCTCCGTTCAGGAAATTGACGTGGAAATTCTCGCTCCCCAAGATGATCTCGCCCTCGCGGCGATCACCGAGGCCGTCGGCGCCGAAGCGCTGATCACCGACGCCGCCGAACGCGCCTATCATTCCCAGGACGTGTTCAGCACCGGCCCGACCGTCCTTGCCGTGTTCCGTCCCACCGACAAGGACATGCTGGCCCGCGGCATCGCGGCAGCGACGCAGGCGGGGTGGCCATCGTCCCGCGGGGTGGCGGCATGAGCTACACCAGCGGCTATCTTGCGCCGGAGGCCGGGGCGCTGCTGATCGACACCGGATCGATGAACAGTATCCTCGACATCAACGAGGAAGACATGACCGTCACGGTCGAATCCGGCTGCACCTGGGACAAGCTGCAACGCGCCCTCAAGCCCAGGGGGCTGCGCGCGCTCGCCTGGGGCACGCTGTCGGGCATCAACGCCACGGTCGGCGGCGGCATGAGCCAGAACGGCGTCTTCTGGGGCGCATTGGGCGGCACGGTGGTCGACGCCGCGCTCAGCTTCGAGGTGGTGCTGGCCGATGGCACGATCCTGTCGACCGGCAGCAATTTCTTCCGTCCCTTCGGCCCCGACATCACCGGGCTGTTCGCCGCCGACTGCGGCGCGCTGGGCGTCAAGGCGACCATCACCCTGAAGCTGGTGCGCGAAGGCACGGCCTTCTCCTATGGCTCCTTCTCCTTCCCCGACGCCAATGCCTTCTTCAGCGCGATGAGCGCGATCGCCCGCGAAGGGCTGGCCTCCGAAAGCTTCGGCTTCGACCCCTATCTTCAGGCCCAGCGCATGAAGCGCGACAGCCTGACCAAGGATGCCAAATCGCTCGTCAACATGATGAAGGCGCAGGGCTCCGTCCTCAAGGCGCTGAAGGAAGGGGCGAAGGTCGTCGCCGCCGGCCGCTCCTTCCTCGACGACGTGCCCTTCTCGCTGCACCTGATCTGCGAGGGCCGCTATCAAAGCGCTGTCGACGCCGACATGAAGGCGATCGAGGCGATCGCGGTGAAACATGGCGGCAAGCCCATCGAAAACACCATCCCCAAGATCATGCGCGCCAATCCCTTCCCGCCCGTCAATTCGATGGTCGGACCGGAGGGCGAGCGCTGGGTTCCCGTCCACGGCTTCCTGCCGCATAGCCGGCTGGTCGAGGCATGGGACCGCATCCAGGCGCTGTTCGAGGCGAACAAGGCCGAGATGGAAGCCCAAGGCGTCGCGGCGGGCGCCATGCTTGCTGCTGTCAACCGTTCCACCTGCCTGATCGAGCCGGTCTTCTTCTGGCCCGACGCGCTGGAGGAACTGCATTGCCGATCGCTGGAACCTAGCCATCTCGCCAAGCTCAACCGCTTCCCCGCCAACGCGACATCGCGCGCCGTGGTCGACCGGCTACGCAAGGAGATCGTCCGGATTTTCCGCGATCTCGGCGCGACCCACCTCCAGGTCGCCCGCACCTACCCGCTGGAAGAAGCGAGCGACCCGCGCGCCTGGACCCTGCTAAGGGCGATCAAGCAGACCGTCGATCCCCAGGGGCTGATGAACCCCGGCAGCCTGGGACTGTGACGCGATGAGCACCGTCAAGCCCTATGCCGCCCTCGCGCTCCAGATAGCCGCCCGCTCGGTCGAGCGGCTGCCTGACCGCGCCGCCGCAACCGCCCAGATGCTGGCGATGATCGAGGAGATCGGCGTCAAGCTGCGCGCCTCCTCCGTCTTCATCCAGCAATATGGCGGCAGCCCCGTGCGCCTCGCGGTGCTGCCCGAATATTTCCTGACCAGCTATCCCGGCCGCATCTCGATTCCCGACTTCGCGGAAAAGGCGGCGCTGGACATGGACGGCCCGGAATATGAGGCGCTGGGCCGGATCGCCGCCGCGCAGGACCTGTTCCTGGCGGGCAACGCCTATGAACGCGATCCGCATTTCCCCGGCCTCTATTTCCAGACGAGCTTCGTCGTCGCGCCATCGGGCCAGGTCGTGCTGCGCTATCGCCGGCTCAATTCGATGTTCGCGCCGACGCCGCATGACGTCTGGTCGAAATATCTCGACATTTACGGGCTGGACGGCGTGTTCCCCGTCGCCCGGACGGAGATCGGCAACCTCGCCGCCATCGCGTCCGAAGAAATCCTCTACCCCGAAATCGCGCGCGCCCATGCCCTGCGCGGCGCGGAGATTTTCGTCCATTCCTCCTCGGAGGTCGGATCGCCGCTCGCCACGCCCAAGCAGGTCGCCAAGCGCGCCCGCGCGTTCGAGAATATCGCCTATGTCATCTCCGCCAACACGGCCGGGATCGAAGGATCGGCCATGCCGCTGGCGTCCGCCGACGGCAATTCGATCGTCATCGACTATAAGGGCAATCCGCTCGCGGAATCGAGCCCCGGCGAAACCTTCACCGCCTTCGCCGATCTCGACATCAACGCCCTGCGCGCCCAGCGGCGCAAGCCCGGCATGAGCAACTTCCTCGCCCGCCAGCGGCTGGAGCTTTTCGCCCCCGTCTATGGCGGGGAAACGCATCAACCCGCCAACAGCCTGATCGCCGACGGGGTGGTAAAGGTGCCCGACCGTGACCATTTCCTGAAGGTGCAGGAACAGGTGATCGACCGTCTTTCGAAGGATGGACTGATATGAAACAGGATGTACCCCCGCCCTATACCGCCGTCGCCCAGCATGCGGTCTTCCCCCAGCCGACCCATGACGAGGCGGCGCGCTACAATTTCCTGACGGCGTTCAACAAATATCTGTCCGGGTCGATCGGCGCGGGCAACAGGATCGCCTATGACACGCGCGTCCTGCCCGCTTTCCAGGCGGACCATGGCCGCGATCCGCAGGACCGTTTCGAAATCCGCGATGCGATGAACCAGGACCCCTGGCACCGCTACTGGTCGGCGCTGAAGCGCAATTCGATGGAAATGCGCCAGCAGAACGGCCGTTCGATCACGCTGCGCCAGATCGATGAACTGAGCGCGAAGGTGCGCCAGTATAATGAGGGCCGCGAGACGTTGCAGCTCGACCCGTCCCTCCCCATCCCGCACTATATGGATGTGGTCGACATCCACTGCATGCCGGGCAATTATCAGGGGGAGGAACGCCCCGGCGACATGTCGGCGGGCGCCAATTATGACAGCGGCCTCTTCGCCACCACCGCGGGCGGGCTGGGCGCGCTGTCGGACGGCGGCGGGCAGGCGCTGGTCGAATGGGTGCGCAAGGAACGCCCCGACTGGAAACCCCGCCGCATCCTCGATCTGGGCTGCACCGTCGGCCACAATATCGTGCCGCTCGCGCTCGCCTTTCCCGATGCGGAGGTGATCGCCATCGACACGGGCGCGGCCGTGCTGCGCTATGCCCATGCCCGCGCCCAGTCGCTGGGCGCGACCAACATCACCTTCATCCAGATGAATGCCGAGGATATGAGCCGTTTCCCCGACGGCCATTTCGACTGGGTGCAGACCACCATGTACCTGCACGAACTGTCGGGCAAGGCGCTGCCGAAGATCATCGCCGAAAGCGAGCGCGTGCTGGCGCCGGGCGGCCTCATGTTCCATCTGGAACAGCCGCAATATAGCGACGACATGCCGCTGTACGAACAGTTCATCCGCGACTGGGACGCCTTCAACAACAACGAACCCTATTGGTCGGCGATGCATGCGCTGGACCTGAAACAGGTGATGGAGGACGCCGGCCTGCCGCGCGACTGCCAGTTCACCGCCCGCGTGCTGGCCGTGGTCGACCGCACCATCTTCCCCGCCGCTGCCGAGGGCGCGGAGGAAGATCATGGCCGTGCCGCCGCCTGGAATGCCTATGGAGCGTGGAAACCCGAAGCATGAGTGACAATGACGTGGATTATATCGCCCGCGCAGGAAGGCGCGCCAAGGGCAAACGCCCAGACACGCTGCACGATTTCAACGCCGAACGCACGCTGTCCATCCTGATGGCGGTCGCGGGCGAAGTGGCGGTGCTCAAGGAACGGCTCGACACGGTCGAACGCCTTCTGGACGACAAGGGCACGATCAGCCGCGCCGATATCGAAGCCTATCAGGCGACGGGTGACGCCGCCTATGAGCGCGCCGTCGCCACCAAGGAATATGTCGCCCGCATCATGCGCGGCATGCAGCAGGAGATGGAAGCGATGCAGGCAGCGCCCGAACGGCCCACGGCCGAAATCAGCATCGAACTGAAGAACAGCTGATGCAGCACAGGACCATCAGCGGTCGCATCCGCTACACATCGAAAAAGCCCGAAATGCTGGATCGGGAGCGGGGCCGCGAATGGTTCAGCTTCACCCATCATGGCGACGGCAGCACCATCTTCCGCGCGCGCTGCGAGATAGAGGAGCCCGCCCCCACGGTGATGCGCGACATCGTCTATGTGCTGGACGGCCAGGGACAACCGCAGGATCTGCACGTCCACCTGACGGTGGGTGACGAGTATATGGGATCAGGCTGGCTCCACCACACGCCGGGCGAGAATGGCGGGCTGATCGAATGCGAAAGCTACGGTCCCTCCATCGGCCGCATTTCGCAGAAAATGCCCTATGCCGGACGGATCGACGGCTTTGGCACGCATCCGATTGCCGGCGATGGCTATACGACCCGCTGCATGGATGTGTCGAAGGGTCCGCATCGCCGCAAGATCCGCGTCTTCCTGCCTTCTCCCGACCATCGCGGCGCCACCCCACCTCTCATCGCCGAGGTGCAGATCGGCCTGGAATATGTCGGCGACGAAACCGTCACGGTCGCAGCCGGAACCTTCGACTGCCGCCATTTCCGCTTCATCGACGACGAAGGCCCCGGCATGGGCGGCACTCCCCACCCCCATTATGACATGTGGGTCACGGCCGACAGCGACGCCGTCTTCGTGCGGGGCGGCGTCGGCGGCTATATGCAGACCTGGTACGAACTGGTGGAACTGGAACGCTGAACCGCCTTCCTGGCCGGGGGCGTTGTATCACCCCCGGCTTCGATCAACCGCCCAGCGCTTCTTCCGAATAGGCGGCCAGCGGCAGCGCTTCGCCGGATTGACGGATCAGCGCCTGCCTGCGGAAAAAGCGCAACAGGCCGCTTTCCCCCATGCGCGACGGGCCAAGGCCGCTTTTGCCGAAGCTCGACTTCTCGGCTTCCCAGACCAGCCCCGTCAGCGATCCGTCATTGATGGATACCCCGCCCGCATTCAGCCGCACCGCAACCGCTTCGGCCTCCTGCGTGCTTCCGGCGATCACGGCGGCAGACAGACCGAATATGCCGCTGTTCGCATGCGCTACGGCCTCATCCTCGGTATCGAAGATCGTCACCGGAATGACGGGCCCGAACGTCTCCTCCTCCATGATCGCCATGTCCGGCGTCACGTCGACCAGAACCGTCGGGCGCAGATATTGGCCACCGCCCAGCGTTTCGACCTGACCGCCCGCCAATAGGCGCGCGCCCTTTGCCACGGCATCGTCGATCTGCGCCTGGACGATGCCCGCCTGCCTGCCGAAGATGAAGGGGCCGATGTCCCCCGCATGCACATCGGGATAGTTGAGCCGCGTGGCCCGCGCCTTGCGCACCAGCGCCGCCAGAAACGGCTCGGCGATGGCGCGGGCGACATAGACCCGCTCGATCGACTGGCAGGCCTGCCCGGTGTTCAGGACCGACGCGCGCAGGGCAATGTCCGCCGCCTTTTCCGGATCGGCGCTGGCCAGGATCAGCATCGGGTCCTTGCCGCCCAGTTCCAGGCTGGCGGGAATGAAGGCGCGCGCGGCGGCCTCCCCCACCTTGCGCCCTGTGGCGACCGATCCGGTGAAGGCGATGAAATCGACCTGATCGACCAGCGCCGCACCTGTCGCGCCATCCCCTTCGATCAGGGTCAGCACACCCGCAATCTCCGGCACTTCCGCAATGGCCGCCATCAGCGGACGGATGAAGCGCGGCGTCACTTCGGATGGCTTGATGATCACCGCCGATCCCGCCGCCAGTGCCGGAATCGCATCGATCAGCGCCAGCGTCAGCGGGAAATTCCATGGGCTGATGACCCCCAGCAGCGCATAGGGCACCAGCCGGGTCGTGGTCGTGATAGTGGGAATGCCGGTCGGTCGATCCTGTACCTGCGCCGCCTTGATGATCGCGGGCGCGCTGTCGGCCCATCGGATCAGCGTCCGGGTCATGGCATCGACCTCGATCGCGGAGATCGCCGCCCGCCCGGTATCCGCGGTCAGCGCCTCGATCAACGGGCCGCGATGACGGCCCATCGCTTCGGCCAAGGCACGCAGCACGACGCCCCGCTGTTCCGGCGACTGCGCCGCCCAGCCGGCCTGCGCCTGCCGCAACCCCGTGGCGATCGCGGCGATATTCTGCCCGTCGAGCGGGGTGATGCTGTAATCCACCTGCCCCGTGCGTGGATTGACGACCGCCAGGCTCATTGCTGTCCTTCCCAACTGGTCACAATCTCCTCGCCGGTCGCGAACCATGCCTCGGGACGCGCGGCAAGGGTCTGGAGCAATGCCTCGAACGCGGCGATGCGATAGGGAAGCGCCATGATATAGGGCGTGATGTGCAGCGGCAGGACGCGTCCGCCATGATCGGCCGCCTCTTTCACCAGCCAGTCGAAGGCATCGACCATCTGCTGCGCATAGCTGTCCGCCGACTGCTGCTGCACGGTGATGATCTGCCGGTCCGACAATTCATGGTTGAGCGGCAGGTTGACCAGCCCGTTGGCGAAACGCCAGGGCAATTCGTCATTCACCCAGTCGCAAGTGTAGCGCAATCCCGCCTCCTTCAGCAGCCGGGGCGTGTTCCAGCTTTCCGAACGGGCGATGGACAGCCATCCGGCCGGCCGCTTGCCCGCCGCCGCCTCGATGGAGGCGAGCGACTGTGCGATCAACGCGCGCTCATCGGCTTCGGGCAAAGTGCTGGCGATCGTGCCGTTCATGTCGGTCGAATGGGCGATGATTTCATGCCCGTCCGCCATGATGTCCGCGATGATCTGCGGATAGCGCTCGGCAATCGCGCCGTTGGTCGCGATGGAGGCCTTCACCCCCGCCTTCCGAAACGCATCGAGCAGGCGGTAGAAACCGACCCGCGTGCCATATTCCCGCGCCGTATAATGACGATAGTCGGGATAGCTCGTCTGCATGTGGCCGGGCGCCCGGAACGGGGTGTCCGACGGCGTCATCGGAAACCATTCGAGGCTGACGCACAGCCAGACCGCGACCGGCTTGCCGTCCGGCCAGGCCACGGGCTTCCGATCGAAGATCGACGACCAGGGATAAAGATCATGGTCATAGCCTTCACGGCGCTTGGGATATTCGAGATAGGCGGGATCAAGCGCCATGAGCGGCCTCCGCATAATGATGGTCGTAATAATGGTCGGCAATCTCGCCCGCCCGCGCGATCCAGGCGCGTCCGTCCTCCGCGATATGGCGCAGCACCTCGGCAAAGGGGCCGATGCGGTGCGGCTGGCCGATCAGATAGGCGTGCAGGGGAATGCACATGACCGTGCCGGACGTCTCCCCCTCTTCCGCAAGGCGTTCATATTGGCGGATCAGCGTGTCGGCATATTCGCGCGGCGACATATTGTAGACGAAGAAGCCATAATGGTCGTTGACCTCCAGACTATAGGGGATGGAGATCAACTTGCCCGATTGCACCTTCACCGGTTGCGGCTGGTCGTCATGATAAAGGTCGCAAGTATAGTCGAGGCCATATTCCGCGATCAGGTCCAGCGTGCGCGGCGTATGCGTCAGCGCGGGCGCCAGCCAGCCCCGGATCGTCTGCCCGGTCGCATCGCGCACGGTGCGGATCGAATCCTCTATGATCGCGCGTTCCTGCGCCTCATCCATGCCGTAGGTGTAACGGGTGTTGTAGATGCCGTGGCTGAAAAATTCCCAGCCGCGTTCATTGGCATCCTTCACCACTTCCGGATGGTGCTGGCACAGCGCGACCGACAGCGAAACCGAGCCGGGAAAGCCATATTTGGACATGGCGTCCGCCATGCGCCAGTGCGACACGCGGTTGCTATGATCGCGATGCGCATAGCCCACGACATCGGGATGCGGTTTCGTCCAGCTTTTCCGATGCGGATTGGCCGGCGGGTCGATTTCATAATATTCCAGATTGGGCGCGACCCAGATCGCCACCTTCTTGCCGCCCGGCCAGACGATCTTGCTGCGGTTGCGATAGGGGACGAAGTCGTAAAGCCCCGGATCGGCCTTCTGCGCCTCGCTCATCAGCGCGCCTCCAGCCAGTCGATCACCGCCTGCACCGGCTCCACATCCGCATATTTGAGCTGAAGATCGGTGAGGTTGGCGAAATGATAGCTTTCATGCTTGTCCGCGCAGGTCTCGATCGGAACGATCGTGCGGAACCCATAGGACAGCGCGTCGACCGCCGTGGCGCGCACGCAGCCCGACGTGCTGCCGCCGGTGACGACCACCGTGTCGACCTTGTGCCAGCGCAGATAGCTGCTGAGCGGCGTTTCGAAGAAGGCCGACGGCATGCGCTTGGTATATTGCAGGTCGTCGGCATCGATCTCGCAACGCGGGTCGAAGGCATGGCGTTCGCTGCCATATTTGATGTTCTGGAGCGAATCCGGCGTGTCGGTGCGCGTGCCCCAGACACCCGCATCGCCGGCGTCGTCCTTGTAGCCCACGCGGCTCCAGATCACCGGCATGCCCCTTTCGCGGGCAAGGCGGGATATGGTGTTGGCATATTCGATCTGGCGCGGGTCCGTTTCATAGGCCGTCTTGAACATGTCGGTGCGGGTATAGGCCTGCTGGAAATCGACGTTCACAATGGCCAGCTTTTCCCCGAATCCGAATTTGTTGCGCGCCGGATTCGCCATCACTTCCTCGAAAATCTGTCGCGCGGTCCGCCCGTCACAGACCATGTTCGTACCCAGCAGCACCATGTGAAACTCCTGCAAAATCGTGATTCGTACAGTAGTTTGCAAAAAAGACTTGTCGAGTGGAATTTGTCCGGACAAATTAGGCGGCATGACGATCACCCGCCACTTCATCCGCGTCGGCAACCGCCGCGTCCACTATCGCAAGGCAGGCTCGGGACCGACCCTGCTGATGGTCCACCAGAGCCCGCGCAGCTCGGCCGAATATGAGCCGCTGATGCGCAAATGGGCGCAGCATTTCACCTGCATCGCGCCCGACACGCCGGGCTTCGGCCAGTCGGACGCCCTGCCCGGCAATCCCGACATCGAGGCCTTTTCGGCAGCGCTGGTCGGACTGCTGGACGCGCTGGGTATCCAGAAAACGGCGGCCTATGGCTTCCATTCGGGCGGCATCATCCTGGTCGGCGCGGTCAAGCGCCATCCGGAACGCTTCACCGCGCTGGCGACCGGCGGCTACGCCGTCTGGACGCCGGAGGAAATGGCGATCTTCGACAAGGATTATCTGCCCCCCTTCCAGCCCAGCGGCTATGGCGAACATCTGACCTGGCTGTGGAACCGCATCATCGAACAGACCTGGTTCTTCCCCTGGTTCGACGTGCGCGACGGGGCGCGGATCAGCGTCGCCCATGACGATCCGGTCAAGACCGACGCGGTGATCCGCGACATGCTCGACAGCGGCGACGCCTACCGCGCGGGCTATGGCGCGGTGCTTCGCGCCCCGCGCGACATCCCCGCGACCGATGCGGAAACCATTCCCGTGCTGATCGCCGCCTATAATGGCGACCCCCTGCAAGCCCATATCGCCCGCCTCGGCGCCATGCCGCCGAGCTGGCGGGCCGAAGCGGTGGCGACCCCCGCCGATCTGGAAGATGCCTGCCTGGCGCATCTGCGCGCCGCCGACGCCCTCCCCTGTCCCGCCATCGCGGAAAGCCAGGACGGCGGCTTTGTCCATGTGGACAGCGCCGGTTTCAGCGGGCTGATCCACTGGCAGGGCAATCCGGAAGCCGAAACGGTGCTGATCCACGCCCCAGGCCGCGCCGCCGAGCTGCTCGACAGCGGTGATGCGTTGGCGATCGATCTGCCGGGCCATGGCCTGTCGGACGACTGGCAGCCAAGCTTCGCGCCCGACATGGAAAGCTGGACGGCGATTGCAGCGGCCATCATCAGCGGGATCAGCAAGGCAAAAGCGCCAACGATCATCGGCGAAGGCTTTTCCGCACTGCTCGCCGCGAAGGTCGCAACGCAGGTCGGTGCCCGTGGCTGGGGCGCGGTCGACGCGCATCTCCCGCTGCCGGAAAATGCATCGCTCTGGGCGGAAAAGGCCATTCCGGACCAGACGCCCGACCGTCATGGCGCCTATCTCAACGCCGCATGGAACGCCGTGCGCGCGGGCCATTTCTTCTGGCCCTGGTTCGAAGCGAAGGCCGCCCATGCCGTTCCCTTCACCGCGACGGACATTGCGCCGGAAGCGCTTGCCATCGAACATCGCAGCCTGATCCGCGCCCGCGCGGGCCGCGCGCTGCTGACCGTGCTGGCATCGGCGGATCGCGACGCGCTGATCGCCGCCGCGCCCGCCCCGCTTAAATGGGAACGCGCCGACTGGGCGCAGGCCCGTGCCGACATCTGGTCACCACAAGGTTTCTGAAAGGGAGCATCAAATGGGAATTCGCGAAGACATGCCACTGCTCGCGCGCCATGAGGGCGTGTGGGACGGGGTCTACACCTATTATAATGCGGCCGGCGAGAAGATCGACGAGCACAAGTCGCGCCTGTTCTGCCGCTTCCCCGAAGGCGGCGAATTCCCCTATCACCAGACCAACCATTATCTGTGGGACGATGGGCGCACCGAGGTCCGCGATTTCCCCGCCGCCTATCGCGACAAGCGCGTATGGTGGGACAATGAACTGATCAAGGGCTGGGCCGCCGAAGTCGGGCTTGACGAATATAACCGCACCGTCATGCTCTACTGGCAGCGTCAGGGCGATCCCAGCCTCTATCTCTACGAGATGATCCAGCTTGCGGATGACGGCCTGACCCGCTGCCGCACCTGGCACTGGATCCGCAACGGCCTGCTGGAAACGCGCACCGCGATCCAGGAAAAGCTGGTCAGCCGCGACTGGGCGGCGGTGGAAAAGGAAATGGAGGCTCAGACTGTCTGATCCCCAGACCCTGTTCGGAAAAATCTGGGACCGGCACGTCGTTGCCGGTCTCGCCGGCGGCGCGGAGCTGCTGGCGATCGACCGGATCTTCCTGCACGAGCGGACCGGCGCTGCTGCCCTCAACAGCCTGAAGGCAGCGGGCCGCCCGGTCGCCGATCCGTCGCGCGTCTTTTGCGTGATGGACCATATCGTCGATACCCGGCCGGGCCGGGGCGACCAGACCTTGATGCCCGGCGGACAGGCCTTCATCACCGAAACGCGGGCCGCCGCCAGGGAAGCGGGCATCACCCTGTTCGACGTGACCGATCCGGACCAGGGCATCGTCCACGTCGTCTCGCCTGAAATGGGTATCGTCCTGCCCGGCTGCACGCTGATCGCGCCCGACAGCCACACCTGCACGCAGGGCGCGTTCGGCGCGCTGGCATGGGGCATCGGCTCGTCGGAAGCCGAACATTCCATGGCGACCGGCACGCTGCGCCTGACCCGCCCGAAGACCATGCGCGTCACCTTCACCGGCACGCTGGCACCCGGCGTCACGCCCAAGGACATGATCCTGACGCTGATCGCGCGCCACGGCGCGGGCGGCGGCAAGGGCTATGCCGTCGAATTCGCCGGGGAAGCGGTCCGCGCGCTGGACATGGAGGGGCGCATGACCCTCTGCAACATGGCGACCGAATTTTCCGCCATGACCGGCATGATCGCCCCCGACGCGAAGACCTATGACTGGCTTCGCGGTCGCCGCTATGCCCCCCGCGATGCGATGTTCGACCGGGCGGTCGCTGACTGGCAGACGCTCCCCTCCGATGAAGGCGCGCGGTTCGACATAGAGATCGACATCGACGCGTCAGCGATCGAACCGATGATCAGTTGGGGCACCTCGCCCGAGCACAGCAGCGGCATTTCCGGCAGCGTGCCCGCCGATGCGCCCGAACGGCCGGTCGCCTATATGGGCGTCGAACCCGGCCAGAAACTGATCGGCCTGCCGATCGACGCCGCCTTCATCGGCAGTTGCACCAACGGCCGCCTGTCCGACCTGCGCCGCGCCGCCGCGCTGCTGAAGGGGCGCCATGTCGCGTCGGGCATCAAGGCGCTGGTCGTGCCCGGTTCCATGGCGGTGCGCCGCGCCGCAGAGGCCGAAGGGTTGGACCGCATCTTCACTGCGGCCGGTTTCGAATGGCGCATGAGCGGCTGTTCCATGTGCTTCTATGCCGGGGGCGAGAGCTTCCCCGCAGGATCGCGGGTCATTTCCTCCACCAACCGCAATTTCGAAGGGCGCCAGGGACCGAATATCCGCACCCATATCGCCAGCCCGGAAACCGTCGCCGCCAGCGCCATCGTCGGTTGCATCGCCGACCCGCGGGAGATTGCGGCATGAAGCCCTTCACCACGCTCACCGCCGTCGCGGCGCCGCTGATCCGCGACAATATCGATACCGACGCGATCATCCCCTCGCGCGAGATGAAAAGCACGGGCAAGACGGGACTGGCCGAGGGACTTTTCGCGCCATGGCGCTATCTGTCGCCGGGCGGTCGCGATCCCGATCCGCAGTTCGTACTCAACCAGCCTGCCTATGCGCAGGCGGAAATCCTGCTGGGCGGCCGCAATTTCGGTTGCGGGTCGAGCCGCGAACATGCGGTCTGGGCGCTGGCCGAATATGGCATCCGCGCCGTGATCGCGCCGAGTTTCGCGCCGATCTTCGCGGGGAACTGCACGCGCAACGGCATCGTTCCGGTCGTGCTCGACGACGACGCCATTGCCGCGATCGGCGAGGACGGTGGCCTTGTGACGATCGATCTGGCCGCGCAGACCGTGGCCCTTCAGGACGGCCCGCACTGGTCGTTCGAGATCGGGGCGGAAGCCAAGGCGATGCTGTTCGAAGGCCTCGACCCGATCGACCTCACCCTTAAAAGCCGGGCGGACATCGCCGCCTTCCAGACCGCCGACAAGGTCGCGCGCCCCTGGATCTACCTTGGAGACTTGATGCCATGACGCGCATCCACATTAGCGAAGTCGGGCCCCGCGACGGGCTGCAAAGCATCAGCCGGGTCATGCCGCTCGAAGCGAAGAAGGCATGGATCGCCGCCGAAGCCGCCGCCGGCGTGCCGGAGATCGAAGTGGGCAGCTTCGTCCCACCCTCGCTCCTGCCCCAGATGGCCGACACCGCCGAACTGGTCGCCTTCGCGAAAGGGATAGAGGGCCTCGCGGTCGCCGTGCTCGTCCCCAATTTCAAGGGCGCCGAGCGGGCCGTGGCGGCGGGCAGCCAGAAAATGTCGCTGCCCTTTTCCATGTCCGAAACGCACAGCCTGAAAAATGTCCGCAAGGACCATGTCGCCGTCCTTGGCGAAATCCGCGCCATCGCCGAACTGGTCGCCGCGCAGCCGCCATCGACGCGCCCCCATTTCGAGGTCGGCCTTGCCACCGCCTTCGGCTGCACCATCGAGGGGCCGGTGGACGAGGATAATGTCGTCCGCCTCGCCGCCGCCGCCATCGAAGCGGGCGCCGCCGAAGTCGGCCTGTCCGATACCACCGGCTATGCCAATCCCGCCCAGGTCAAGCGCCTCGTCCGGCGCGTCAAGGCGGAGGTCGGCGCCGACCGGCTCAACACGCTGCACCTCCACAACACGCGTGGCCTTGGCCTCGCCAATGCCCTCGCCGGGCTGGAGGAAGGCATCACCACGCTCGACGCTTCGCTGGGCGGGCTGGGCGGCTGTCCTTTCGCGCCGGGCGCATCGGGCAATATCGTTACGGAGGATCTGATATTCATGCTGGAAGCCATGGGGTGCCAAACGGGGGTCGACCTCGAAAAGCTGCTGAAGGTGCGCGGCATCATTACCGACGCGCTGCCCGGCGAACCCCTTTACGGCTTCACCCCGGACGCGGGCCTGCCGCTCGGCTTCGCGCAGGTGACGGCATGACCGCGCCTGCACCTCTCGCCGGCCTGAAGGTCGTCGAATTCACTCATATGGTGATGGGCCCGGCCGCTGGCTCGATCTTCGCCGCGCTGGGGGCGGAGGTCGTTCGGGTCGAACCGCTCGAAGGGGACAAGACGCGGACGCTGCTGGGCTCGGGCGCGGGCTATTTCCCCATGTATAACCGCCACAAGCAGAGCGTTTCCCTCGACCTCAAATCGCCCGAGGGCATCGCCGAAGCGAAGGCGCTGGCGGCCGGTGCTGACATATTGATCGAGAATTTCCGTCCTGGCGCGCTCGACAAGCTTGGCCTGGGCTATGACGCGCTCGCTGAACTCAACCCGCGCCTCATCTATTGTTCCGCCAAGGGTTTCCTTCCCGGCCCCTATGAAAAGCGCACCGCGCTCGATGAAGTGGCGCAGATGATGGGCGGCCTTGCCTATATGACCGGCCCGCCGGGACGCCCGCTGCGCGCCGGGTCCAGCGTGATCGACGTCACCGGGGGCATGTTCGGCGTGATCGGCGTGCTCGCCGCGCTCGAAGAGCGGCACCGCACCGGCAAAGGCCGACTCGTCCAGGCATCGCTGTTCGAAACGACGGTCTATCTTGTCGGACAGCATATGGCGCAGCTCGCCGTCACGGGTAAGGCAGCCAGCCCCATGCCCGCGCGCATTTCCGCCTGGGCGATCTACGACGTGTTCGAAACCAGGGACGATCCCGTCTTCATCGGCGTCGTCACCGATGCACTATGGGAAAAATTCTGCCAGCTCTTCAGTCTCGACGATCTCTGGGCCGACGAAAGCCTGCGCCGGAACAATGAACGCGTGCTCCAGCGCGATCATATCCTGCCGCAGATCCGCGCCCTGATCGGCAATTTCACCCGCGCCGAGGTGATCGAGCGGCTGGAAGGCACCGGCATCCCCTTCGCGCCGATCGGCAAGCCCGAGGATATGTTCGACGATCCGCATTTGCTGGCCACCGGCCTGCTGGAGCCGGTGACACTGCCCGACGGGCGGGAAACCCAATTGCCGACCTTGCCGATCGCCTTCGACGGAGCGCTGGTATCGCGGCCCGCCACGCTCACCCCTGCCGGGGCTGCCGCGCGATCGAAATAAGCAACCGGCGGAGGAGCCCATCCGGACGACCGGGCTCCTCCGCCAGCCATTTCACCCCTCGCTTCCCTTGATCAATGCCATGCGCAGGCACTGGCAAACCACCTCGTCCCGCTGATTGACCAGGCGGTGGGTGAAGGTGACGATCCCCGCGCCAGGTCGGGACTTGCTGGGTTTGAGGTCCGTCACCTCCGTCTCGGCGCGCAGCGTGTCACCGATGAAGACAGGCTTGGGCATCACCAGCTTGTCATAGCCAAGATTGGCGACCAGCGTGCCCAGCGTCGTGTCGCCGACCGACAGGCCGACCATCAATGAGAAGGTGAAGGTGCCGTTGACCAGAATCTGACCGAATTCGCTCGCCTTCGCCGCTTCCAGATCGATGTGCAGCGGCTGCGGATTATGCGTCATCGTCGAGAAGAGGAGATTGTCCGTCTCCGTCACCGTACGGCGGATTTCATGGCGCAGCGTTTCACCGATCGTCCACTGATCAAAATACTTGCCAGCCATCAGGCGGTTTCCTCCCTCTCGATCTTCACCAGCAACGCGCCTTCGCTCACCTGCCCGCCTTCGCTGGCGTTGAGTTCGGCGATCGTGCCGTCGAAGGGCGCGACCAGGCTGTGCTCCATCTTCATGGCTTCCAGCGTCAGCAGCTTTTGGCCCTTGGTCACGGCGTCGCCCGCCGCCACGACAACGGCGATGATGCGGCCGGGCATGGGCGAGAGGATCGCACCGTCAGACGCGTCGCCACCCGCGGTGCCACTGGCACGCCACGGCGTCAAGCGCCAGACCTGCCCGCCCTCGGCCACCAGGACATCCTCCCCGGCCTCCTCCCCGGCCTCGCCGCCTGCGCGCGGGTCATAAGCGATCGTCACCGCCTCGCCATCCAGCAGGAAACTGCCCGTCGCATGCACCGGCGCGTTGAGGCGGAATCCTGCCAGCGCACCGCCCCGCGTCAGGCTGCCGGCGGCATCCGCCAGCGCTTCCCCGCTCGGCCGGGCAGGCGGCATCAGCGCATCGCCTTCGCGCCCGATCAGCCCGGTATCCAGCCGCGCCGCAACGAAATCCGGATGCTCCAGCGCCTTCACCAGGAAGCCCGCATTGGTCTTGAGCGGCCAGACGGCGCTGTCGTCCAATGCCCCGGCCAAAGCGGAGCGCGCTGCGTCGCGGGTCGGGCCATGAGCAATGACCTTTGCGATCATCGGATCATAGAAGGGGGATATTTCCGCGCCCTGTTCAACCCCGGTATCGATGCGGCAGCCTTCGCCCAGCTCAAACAGGTCGAGCCTGCCGATGGAGGGCAGAAAGCCCTTGGCCGGGTCCTCGGCATAGAGGCGCGCCTCCATGGCCCAGCCGTTGATCGACAACTCATCCTGCGTCTTGGGAAGCGGCTCGCCCGATGCGACGCGCAATTGCCATTCGACCAGATCCTGCCCGGTGATCTCCTCGGTCACGGGATGCTCGACCTGCAATCGCGTGTTCATCTCCATGAACCAGATGCGATCGGCCTTCAGCCCTTCCGACCCGTCGGCGATGAATTCGATCGTGCCCGCCCCGACATAATCGACCGCTTTCGCCGCATTGACCGCCGCGCGGCAGACCGCCGCCCGCGTCTGCGCATCCATGCCGGGCGCCGGGGCTTCCTCGATCACCTTCTGATGGCGCCGCTGGAGCGAACAGTCGCGCTCGAACAGGTGCACGACATTGCCATGGCGGTCGCCGAACACCTGCACCTCTATATGGCGCGGATTGGTGACCCATTTTTCCAGCAGCACCTGATCATTGCCGAAGCTCGACGCCGCTTCGCGCTGGCAGGAGAGCAGCGCGTCGGCGAAATCCGCGGCGCTGTCGACCTTGCGCATGCCCTTGCCGCCGCCGCCTGCGACCGCCTTGATGAGCACCGGATAGCCGATCGCGTCAGCCTCCGTCTTGAGGCGCTCGGGGCTCTGGTCGTCGCCCAGATAGCCGGGAGTGGTGGGCACGCCCGCATCCTGCATCAGCTTCTTGGCCGCATCCTTCAGACCCATGGCCGTGATCGAGGAGGGATTGGGACCGACCCAGATCAGGCCCGCATCGATCACCGCCTGCGCGAACTCGGCATTTTCCGAAAGGAAGCCATAGCCGGGATGGATCGCCTCCGCCCCGCTGGCCTTCGCGGCGGCGATGATCTTGTCACCGACCAGATAGGATTCGCGCACGGGCGAGGGACCGATATGCACCGCCTCGTCGGCCGAGCGGACATGCAGCGCATCGGCATCGGCATCTGAATAGACCGCCACTGTGCGGACACCCATCCGCCGTGCGGTACGGATGATCCGGCAGGCGATTTCGCCGCGATTGGCGATGAGAAGAGATTGGATCATGGCCATTACATCCTGAAAACGCCGAACTGCGGCCGGTTGGCGATCGGCGCATTCAGCGTCGCGGCAAAGGCGAGGCCCAGCACATCGCGGGTCTGCGCGGGATCGATGATGCCATCGTCCCACAACCGCGCCGTGGCATAATAGGGATTGCCCTCATGCTCATATTTCTCGCGGATCGGCGTCTTGAAGGCCTCGGCTTCCTCCGGGGTCCATTTCTTGGCGTCGCGATGGACGGTCGCCAGAACCGACGCGGCCTGCTCGCCGCCCATCACCGAAATGCGCGCATTGGGCCAGGTGAAGAGGAAGCGCGGCTGATAGGCGCGGCCGCACATGCCGTAATTGCCCGCGCCGAAACTGCCGCCGATCAGCACCGTGATCTTGGGCACCTGCGCCGTCGCCACCGCCGTCACCAGCTTCGCACCATGTTTGGCGATGCCCTCCGCCTCATATTTGCCGCCGACCATGAAGCCGGAGATATTCTGGAGGAACAGCAGCGGAATGCGCCGCTGGCAGGCCAGTTCGATGAAATGCGCGCCCTTGACCGCGCTTTCGCTGAACAGCACGCCGTTATTGGCGAGGATCGCGACCGGCATCCCCCAGATATGCGCGAAACCACAGACGAGCGTGGTGCCATAGAGCGCCTTGAACTCATGAAACTCGCTGCCGTCGACGATGCGCGCGATCACCTCGCGCACGTCATAGGGTGCGCGCACATCCCGCGGAATGATGCCGTAAAGGTCCTGCGGATCATATTTGGGCGGCTTCGCCTCGCGCAGATTGACGTCGGGCGTCAGGTCCGGCTGAAGCGTCGAGACGATATCCCGCACGATCGAAAGCGCATGATCGTCATCTTCCGCGACATGGTCGACCACGCCCGACTTGCGCCCATGCAGGTCGCCGCCGCCCAGATCCTCGGCGGAAATCACTTCCCCGGTCGCCGCCTGCACCAGCGGCGGCCCGGCAAGGAAGATCGTGCCCTGATTGCGCACGATCACCGTCTCGTCCGACATGGCGGGCACATAGGCGCCGCCCGCCGTGCAGCTTCCCATGACGCAGGCGATCTGCGGAACGCCTTGCGCGGACAGATTGGCCTGATTGTAGAAGATGCGCCCGAAATGCTCACGATCGGGAAACACCTCCGCCTGGTTGGGCAGGTTCGCACCGCCAGAGTCCACCAGATAAACGCAGGGCAGCCGGTTTTCGAGCGCGATCTCCTGCGCGCGCAGATGCTTTTTGACGCTGACCGGATAATAGGTCCCGCCCTTCACCGTCGCGTCGTTGCAAGCGATCATCACCTGCCGTCCCGACACCTGGCCGATGCCCGCGATGATCCCCGCGCCAGGCACTTCATTATGGTAGAGGCCGTTGGCGGCAAGCTGGCCGATCTCCAGAAACGGACTGCCCGGATCGAGCAACCGCTCCACCCGGTCGCGGGGCAGCAGCTTGCCGCGTGCGCTATGCTTGGCGCGCGCGCTTTCCGATCCGCCCTGCGCCGCTGTCGCGACCTTCTCCCGCAATTCCACCGCCAGCGCGCGGTTGTGCGCGGCATTGGCGCGGAAGCCCTCTCCTTCCGGAGAAAGCTTCGTATCCAGTACCGCCCCGCTCATGCGCCGATCAACTCGCGGCCGATCAGCATCCGCCGAATCTCGTTGGTGCCGGCCCCAATATCCAGCAGCTTGGCGTCGCGCATATAGCGCTCCACCGGCCAATCCTTGGTATAGCCAGCGCCGCCCAATGCCTGCACCGCCTCCAGCGCCGTCTTCATCGCATTTTCCGACGCCAGCAGGATCGCGCCCGCCGCATCGAAGCGCGTCGTCCGGCCCGCGTCGCACGCCCTGGCGACCGCATAGACATAGGCCCGTGCCGAATTCAGCGCGACATACATGTCGGCGATCTTGGCCTGCATGAGCTGGAACGCGCCGATCGGCTTGCCGAACTGCTTGCGTTCGCGAACATAAGGCAGCACGACGTCGAGGCAAGCCTGCATGATGCCGAGCTGGATGCCCGACAGCACGGTTCGCTCATAGTCGAGGCCCGACATCAGGACGCCGACGCCGCCGTTCAGCGGGCCCATGATATTCTCCTCGGGAACCTCGCAATCCTCGAACACCAGTTCCGAGGTCGGCGATCCGCGCATGCCGACTTTCGCGATCTTCTGCCCGATGGAAAAGCCCTTCATCCCCTTCTCGACCAGGAAGGTGGTGATGCCCTTCGCCCCTTCCCCCGTCTTGGCGTAGACCACCAGAGTGTCCGCGTAAGGCGCGTTGGTGATCCAGAATTTCGTGCCGTTGAGGATATAACGGTCGCCCTTCTTCTCGGCCTTCAGCTTCATCGACACGACATCGGACCCGGCGCCCGCTTCCGACATGGCGAGCGAGCCGACATGCTCGCCGGAAATCAGTTTGGGCAGATATCTGGCCTTCTGCGCCTCATTGCCCCAGCGGCGGATCTGGTTGACGCAGAGATTGGAGTGCGCGCCGTAGGACAAGCCGATGGAGGCCGAGGCGCGCGCCACCTCCTCCTGCGCCACGACATGTTCCAGATAGCCCAGGCCCAGGCCGCCAAATTCCTCCTCCACGGTGACGCCGTGCAGCCCCAGTTCGCCCATGGCCGGCCACAATTCCTCGCGCGGGAACCAGTCCTTCTCGTCGATCTCGGCCGCCAGCGGCGCGATCCTGTCGGTGGAAAAACGCCATGCGCTTTCCCGGATCATGTCGGCATTGTCGCCCAGCGCGAAGTCGAAATCAGTCATGGAAGCTCTCCTGTCGGGGCCTTTTCTAGCTTGCCCCTTCCCCAAGGAAAAATTGAACTTTCACTAACAACATCATTAACGCTATCTATGCACGGGGCCAACGCCTCTTACGGCGGTTCATATCCGGCCCCAGGGAATTTCATGCTCGACCGCTATCTTCTGCGCTATTTCCTCGCCGTCGTCGACCAAGGCAATTTCTCGCGCGCGGCAAGCCATTGCAACGTGTCGCAACCCACGCTGTCGGTCGGCATCGCGAAGCTGGAACGGACGCTGGGCATGCCCCTGTTCGTGCGGTCCAACCAACGGGTGGAACTGACCGATGGCGGCACCCGCTTCCTCTCCCATGCGCGGCGGATCGAGCGGGAATTCAACCTCGCCATGCAATCCATGGGCATGGCCGAGACGCTTACCTCCCTGCGGATCGGCATCCTCTCCAGCATTGCTGGTGAAATCGTCGCGGCCTCCGTCGCACGGACGCGTCCGGAGCGGCAGCACCGGTTCGAACTGCTGTTCGGCAGCGAGCGGGAATTGACCGGCCATCTCGCCAAGGGACGGATCGACGTCGCATTGACACTGGTGGGACGCGGCGGCGACCGCTTCCTGGAGTTGCCGGTCCACACGGAAGGCTATGCGCTGGCGATGGCTGCCGACCATCCGCTCGCGCAAGACGGTGAGATCGGCGCGGACCGCCTGGCCAATGAGGTGATGATCGTGCGGCGCCATTGCGAGGCGCTGTCGGACACCAGCCGCTTCTTCACGGAGCGCGGCGTACGACCGCACTTCGCGCTGCGTTCGACCAATGACGAACGCGTGCTGCAAATGGTGGGCGCCGGCCTGGGGATCACGGTCATGCCGCAAAGCTACCGGGCGCAGGACGTGGTGCGCCCCAGGCTGAGCGGTTTCGACCTGACCCGCACTTTGGGTTGGGCGGCGACACAGGACGCGGAACACATGCTGCGCGCATCGCCGCCGGTGATGGCGGAAATCGCCAGGCAGTTGGTCGGCAGGGGCTAGTGTGGTGGATTTGAAATACGCCTCATCATAGCGGCCAGGTGGAAGGAAAGCGGGGCACCAGCCTTCCACCGCCATGCCGTGAAAGAGGACGCGTTTCCTGCCTCAGGCCGCGATCAGATTGACCGCATTGGGTTTGGCGGGCGGAAGGCCGCCAGCCTTCGCCTGCGCCAGCAGCGCCTCCTTGCGGGCAAGCATCTGGTCGCGCAGCGCGACCAGATCGACGTCGGTCTTGCGACATTGGGCGAACATGCCCTGGGATGGCATTTCCTCCTCATGGACGTGATGCTTGATCTCTTCCGACAGCACTTTCACCTTCGCATCATAATAATCGTCATCGGGTGAACCTGCCTCGATGTCGTTGACCAGCACCTTTGCGCCGTCATGTTCGACCTGGGCTTCGTCGAGCGTGTCATCTTCTATCTTGCCGCGGAAAGCGGGATAGAAAATCTCCTCCTCGATCAGGGTATGGATCTTGAGTTCGGTACAGATTTGCAGGGCCAGGGCTTGCTTCCGGCTGGCGGCGCCCGCTTTTTCGAACTGCTCGAACAACGTCTCGACCTTGCGGTGATCGGCCTTGAGCAATGCGATCGCGTCGGTGAACTGGGTCGTTGCCATGCTACTCTCCTCGGAGTTTACCTGGCGAAACTAAGCGTCAAACAGGCTGGTCGGTTCCCCGCAAACGATTCGCAGTACGACGAGCGGAGGCCCTGTCTGATGCAGATCAATCCAGCGTTGCACCCACCGCGGCGAGCGATCCCCATCGCCGCCAAACACCGCGTTCAAAGATGCAGGTTGAAACTCAGCAGGGCGCGGGCATCGTGACGCATTTCCCCATCCGCGGCCAGTCCCAGATCGCGCATGGGCCGTTGCAGCGAGGCCAGGGAAAATCGCCAGTCGGCCTGCCCGCTGCGGGAACCCGAACCCCAGGTGAAGGAAAGTTGGGGGCCATGTCCGGTCGCGGGCGCGCCGCCCAGCGCCTCGGCCATGCGCGTCAGGTCGTCCTGTCGCCTGGAGCGCGCGACGGACATATAATCCAGCATAAGGCCCGCATCCTTGCCAAGGGACAGGCCGCCGCCCACGCGTGCAATACCCGTCGCCAGCCTGTGCGGCGTCACCTCCAGCACGGACAGTCGACGGGCCATGCGCGCATATTCCCCCTCCATGACCAAGGCGACGCCGGGCAGAATCGGCCATGAAGCACTGGCACCGAGGAATTTGAGCGTCCAATGATCGATCGCATAGGGTGTGTCGGAGTGCAGCGCGCCATTGAACGCCCGGCCCGCCGACAGCGTGACGTCCACAGGTCCGATGCCTTGCTCCCTCGTCCAGATCTTCCTGTTGGCAAGATCGAAACGGTCCGTGACGTTGAGGCCGTTATCCCATGGCAGTCCCGCCGGATCAGCGGAAGGCGCGTCCGATCTGGCGAGACGATCCCCCATTTGCGCGACCAGAATGCTGGCGGGCCAAGGGTCGCCGTCCAGTCTGGCGAGCGCCGACGCTGGCCATGACAATGGGATCGATGCGAGAATAATGGCCGATAAGAAGGGTAGATGCCGTGTCATCGCCGAACCTCCCCGTTCCATCAAAAGACGACACCGGAAAGCACAACCGCAGTCGACGAGCGCAAAAGAGTTGCCTCCCCCTATCGGCCATGACCGGAGTGGTTCATTGTGGTGCGGTTCAAATCATGAGAGTTTGACCCGGTTCGACAGCGGAGCGGGAAGAACGGGTCCGGATGCACAGCCTCCTCCATCACCGTCGGCTGCGCGTCGCCGTGCAATGCTGCATAGGGCTGGCTCTGCTGCTGCTCTTCCTGCGCCAGATCGACATGGGCGCAGCCGCCTCCATCCTGCTGCGCGCGGCGATGCCGCCACTCGTCTTCGCGCTCTTCGCCTTCGCGCTGGATTTCCTGTTACGGGCCGTCCGCTTCTGGATGTTGCTGGAGGCGGTGGCGGGCCGGAAACTTCCCCTGCGGGCCGTCCCCGCGCCCTTCATCGCCAGCTTCGGCATCAGCGACCTGCTGCCGCTGCGGGCCGGGGACGTGTTCCGCCTTGCCTGGTTCCAGCGTCAAATGGACCTGCGCACCGGCAGCGTTCTGGGTGCGATGCTGATCGAACGTTTCTATGATCTCGCCGCCCTGCTGTTGCTGGGGGTGGCGCTGGCCGCTCTGCATTTGCCCGCCGCTGGCGGCGCCGCGTTGATCGTCGCCGCGCTGGCCGGCATGATCGGCGCGCCCCTTGTCCTGAGCCGACTTCCAGCCCCTCCTCCGGCCGCCCCTCGTCCCGCCACCACGCCGGGCAGGACCCTCAGGGGCCGGATCGCCCGTGCCGTTCGCGACATGCTGGCGACCTTTGCCATCCTGCGCTCCCCGCAACGAGTCCTGATGCTGAGCGCCCTCTCGATCCTCTGCTGGTTGCTGGAGGCGATGCTGTTCCTCGGCGCCTGGAACAGCCTGGGCGGTCCGCTGGCACAGTGGCAGCCGCCCATGGCCGCCTTCACCGCCAGCACGCTCGGCACGCTGGTTCCCGGTCTCCCCGGCCATTTCGGCACGTTCGAACTGTTCGGGCTGGCGGCGTTCACGCGCAACGGCATCGCCGCCGATCATGCCGCCGCCGTGCTGCTGCTCGCCCATCTCCTGCTCTGGGCACCGACCGCCCTTTTCGCGATCCTCTGGCTGCCCTTTTCAGGAAAGACGGCGAAGCAGCCCGATGGCCTGCTGCCGCAGGGGTGACCGGTGCGCCGAGGCGCCCGATACCGGCCGGTGCGCCCGATAGCCGTCATAGCTTTCCGCCAGCATCGCCGCATTGGACCAGCGCGGCTTCCATCCCATCGCCAGCAGCGGCGCGACGTCGAAATGGCAGTCGCGATGATAGGTCCGATATTGCCATGGCACCAGCGGTGACAGACGGAGCGCGTGCAGCATCCCCAGCGCCATCATCGCCGGCATCACCGGCAGGCCGACGATCCGCGACCGGCTTCCCGCATGATCGATCAACCCCTCCAGATCCTGCCGCAACGTGCCGAATTCGTCGGTCCCGACATTATAGGTCCCGCTTCGCTCCAGCGACAAGGCGAGCAGGATGAAATCCACCAGATCGTCGACATGGACGAACTGCATCCGGTTGCCGCCATCGCCGATGACGGGCAGCCGTCGATGCTCCGCAATCCAGTCGAACAGGATCTGGTAGATGCCCAGCCGCCCCTCCCCCAGCGTCGCTCGTGGCCGGATGGTGATGAGCGGCACGCCCGCCGCCTCGCACAGCCGGGCCATCAGCCTTTCGGCCATGAGTTTCGAACGACCATAGCCTTCCAGCGGTTGAGGGATCATATTGGCGGTGATCGGCCCATCGGGCGGCAGGCCGTAGACCGACGTGCTGCTCAGATGGACGATGGCATCGACCCCGGCGCGGATCGCTTCCTCCCCCATGACGCGGCTGCCCTCGACATTGACGGCCTGATAACGGCGTCCGGCATCGGACTGCGCCACCAGTGCGGCATAATGGTGCAGCACGTTCACGCCCCGCAGCGCGTCGGCCATCGCGGCGCGGTCGCAAATGCTCGCCTGCCGGAACTCGACGCCCCGCGGCAGCGTGGAATCGCGCAGCAGGTCGACCACACGCACCCGTTCGCCCCGTTCCCACAGCCGCCGCGCCATCCGCGCGCCGATGAAGCCGCAGCCGCCCGTCACCAGATGCAGGGTCATGCAAATCTCCGCTCGATGGCATGCAGCGCGTTGCGATGCGCGATGGCCATCACGCTGCCTTGCGGGTTGGCGATGGTCGGCCCGCACATCAGCGAGGCATCGGCGATGCGCAGGCCATGGGCATCGTGAATCCGTCCCCATGAATCCGTCGCGCCCAACCGCCTGTCCTCGCCCATCGGACAGGAGGCGAAGACATGCACCGATGTCAGCATGGCGGCCTTGCGCGACAGGCGAGCGGGCAGCGACGCAAGTTCCGCCGCCGAATACAGCAGCCCGAACCCCGGCAGGCAGGGCTGCACCGCCTGCGCCCCCGCAGCGAAAAGGGCGCGGACAAGATGCTTCAGCCCATCGTAAAGCTGGTCCAATTCGATATCGTGATGACGGACCGACACCAGCGGATCGCGGCTCCCCGGCAGGGCCCGCACCCGGCCATGGCCCGTGCCGTTCTGCACATAATAAAGCCCCATCCGGTCGGCATCGGCGCCGATCCGCGCCCGCATGGCTGGGTTCGCTGCCAGCGCCAGCGCCAGCATCGCGGGGGAACTGATCGAGCAGCCGATGCCGAATCGCGGCTCGAACATCTTGATCTGGTGGACCGGATCGGGATCGCCGGGCCGGTTGACCGGCGCGTCGAACAAGGCGACGGCCTTCAGCATCGGGTGGAAACGCAGGCTGTTGCCGATATTGTGCCTGAAGCCCGAGCGGCGCAGCAAAGCGGGCGTCTGCACCGCTCCGCAGGCGACGAACAGCGTATCGGCGACGATCGTGACCATAGGCCCCGACCGATGGAGCACCGCCACTTCCCAGCGCCCATTGATGCGCCGGATGCGCTGCGCCCGCATGTCCGCGATCAATCGCCCGCCCGCCCGGCGAAAACGGGGCACGAAGGTCGCGCTCATCGACTGCTTGCGCCCAGCTTCATAATCGTAGAGCCGGTGCGCAGCGACGGCATCCCAGCCCAGCCTGACCGCGCCATCCCCCAACCGCTGCGACAGGGGCGGCGGCGTGCCCGGAAAGGCGGCGATCCGCGCCGTCGCCTCGCACGCCTCGAAATGGGGGGCAAGTTCGTCCGGGGTCAGGGCATCGACACGATGACTCGCCACCCATTGTTCCAGCACATGGGGCGGGGTGCGGTGATAGAGGCCGCGATTGACCTCGCTGCCCCCGCCGACGCAGCGCCCCTCGACATAGGTGACGGACGGATGGCCGAAGGCCATGGTGACGCCCGCATTGCGATATTTATGCAGGATCTCCTCGCCCGAAAAATGCGCCATGGCGTCCAGCGGCAGGTCGGGTCCTTCCTCGATCAGCAGGGTGGAATAGCCCGCTTCCGCACACAGCGTCGCGGTGACGGAGCCGCCCGGTCCCGATCCGATCACCGCCACATCGGCGCGTATCCTGTCCTTGACCGGCTCAGTCATGCCAGAGGCTCACCAAGACCAGGCTGACATAGAAGCGGATCAGCATCCGCGCAGGCCCGGTTTCCCACGCCTCCATCTGGGCGCGGCGCTGGCGTGGAGGCAGGCGATGGAAAAGCCGCCCGCGCCGGGGCACGGCCCACAGATCGAAGAACAACGTCGCGGCACGCAATGGCGGGCGCAGATAGACGGGCATCGCCGCGAAGCTCGCCAGCACGAAATCGCGCGCGCCCTGCACCGATCCGGTCGCGCACCGCTCCCGTTCGGCAACGGTGGCGGCCAGTGCGCCGACGGTGGCGGCGAAGTCAGGCAGCATGGCGGAAGATCGGTTCGTCATAGTGACGGAAATCCCGTCCCCGGATCAACGCCCTCACCCCCGCCCGCCTTGCGGCTTCGCCATCCCGATCGTCACGGTCGCCGATCATCAACGTGCGCGCGGGATCGGCGCGGGCCGCCGCCATCAGCCAGCGCAGCCCGGCCGGATCGGGCTTCAGGCGTCCGACATCCTCGGCCGCGACGGTGAACCGCGCCGACAGGCCCAGCGCCGCCAGCTTCGCCTCCACCCGATAATCGCTGTGGACGGCCACCGCACAGCTCACCGAAAGGCGCGCGAACAAGGCTTCCACCCCTTCGACGCGAAAGCGACGGAGCAAAGGCAAGGGCCGTTCCTCCATCCACTCCCGCACCACCGCCCGGACCGTCTCGGGATCACGGCCGGGAAGCCGGTATTGCTCCTGCGCGAAATCCTGCGCGGTCGTATCGGCCAGCGCCTCCCGGCGGCGGCGATAGGCGCCCAGCATGCGCGCCACCGCCATGGATCGGCTCTGGATGCTCTCCCTCGCCAGCATGACCGCCATCCGCCTTCGCAGGGGCGGCTGATCGTAGAGCGTGCCGTCCATGTCGAACACGACCAGGTCGAAGCGATCCCAGTCGATCATGGCCGCACATGAACGAAGCTGGGCGTCGAAAGATAATTGAGGAACGGCATGTCGACGAAGGTCAGGATGGCCAGCGACGCCGCCACCGCGAAGCTCGCCGCCATCAGCCGGCGCGAACGGAACAGCCGCTCCGGCCGTGCCGCCACCGACCCCGGCAGCATGGCCAACCAGAAATAGCTGGCGAACAGGATCGCGATGAAGGGGAGCGCGAAAATATATTCCTGCCGGTATTTGATCAGGAACACCGCCAGGAAGAAAGCGGACAGCATGGCGTAGAGCAGGCAGGACACCGCCAGATTTTCCGCCGTGTAACGGCCGAAGGACCGGCGGTAGCGCGGCAGCAGATCGGCGCCTCCATCGGCCGTGATGTCGCGATATTCCGCCAGCCGCTTCGCCGCCATCAGGAAGGCGCCGCCCATCCAGTAGGCGAACAGCAGGCTGCTGGGCGGCATGGTGACAGGGTCGATCATCGTCCAGCCCAGCATCAGCCGGATCGGGTTGTTGATGCTCTCGCTCACCACGTCCAGATAGACCCGGTCCTTGGTCCGCACCGGCTGGACATTGTAGATCAGTCCCGACAGCACGAAGGCGGCGGCGGTCCAGGCGAACAGCGGCCCCAATTGCACCGCCAGACCCAGGCCGATGCCCACCAGCAGCAGATATTCGCAATAGATGAGCGGCGCCGACAGGCTGCGATGCACCGCCGTACGCGCCGATTTCAGCGGGTGATAGGCATCGAATTCCCGGTCCAGCCATTCGTTGATGACATAGTTGGCCGAGGCGATGGCAATGGCGCTGAGCAGGCCGAGCAGGATGGTGACCAACATGACGGCATGATCGGGCGCGGTCGCGGGATGGCGCAGCACATGGGCCAGGACGATGCCCGGCAGGATGAACACATGCTTCGTCATATGATCGAGCCGGGCGATGGCGACATAGTCGCGCAACCGGCCGCGGGCGGGCATCGCCTGGACAGGGACGAGGCGGGCCGTGAAACCGTCGATGCTCATGATGCGCTCTCCCTGGGGCCGTAGATGGCGCCGTCCGTGCGGCGGGCGATGAGGCGAAGGTCGAGGCGGCGGACCAGTTCGGCCTCTCCCGCCATGTAGAAGCGCCAGTCGACGCCGTTCAGGAACACGATATAGGCCTTGCCCCCCGCCAGTGCCTTGCGGGCGTCCGCCAGTTGCGCGGCATAGGGGAAATCCGGGTCCTCCCGTCCCGTGCGCAACAGGATATGGGCCGGGATATTTCGCGCGGGACGGCGCAGGACATAGCCGATCGCGTCCGGCCCGTTACTGTAGAGGATGGCATCGCGAGGCAGTTGTCCCAACGCCGCCAGCGTGGGCGAGCGCGTCCATTGCAGGGATGCGAAGCCCAGCCCCTGCCTATAGGCCTGATGCACCCGGTCGGCGGTGCGCAGCATATGGCTCACCCCCATGAAGAGGGCGAGGCCCACCAGCGCGCCATGCAGCTTGCGGACGCCTCCGGTCTGCACCGACAGTCGCGCCAGCACGATGGTCATCGCCATGACGCTGGTGCAGTAGACCGGATAGGCATAGCGGCTGTTGAGGTGCAGATTGGCCTCGATCGAGGTCGCAAGCACGATGAAGCCCAGATAAGTGAAGAAGAACAGGCCCAGCGGCACCGCCAGCACGGACGGGTCGGGCTTTCCTTCGCGCGATAAAGCACGCCTGCCGTGTTTCCAGAGCAATGTCAGGCTGGCCGCCAGCGCCATCAGGAACAGGGCGGCGCGCGGGCCGAAAGGCACTTCGTCGGGCACGATCCAGGCCGTGAGCGCGCTGAAACTGGTCAACCAGTCCCCTGCGGTCATATTGCCCAGCCATTCCAGCGGGCGACCCGTCGACCGGCCGATCAGCCATTCGCTGATCCCGGCCCAACCGAGGAAAAGAAGGGCGGAGGGCAGCGCCACATAGGCCACATCCGCCACCCGCCGCCCCAGGGGACGACGCGGGTCGATCAGGAGGAACAAGGCGATCGCGGCCCCCAGAGGCGGCCCGGTGAAGCGCACCAGAGAGGCAAACCCGACGCCGCATCCCACCCCCAGCAACCAAGGCCGGTCGCCCGACCGTATATAATTCAGCAACGCCCACATGCTCGCCAGGATCATGGTCAGGAACAACGGCTCCGACATGGCCAGCGCATGCAGGGCCACCGTCTGCGGCGCGATCACCACCAGCGCCGTGCCCAGCGCGGCATAGCTCGCCCGCCCGCTCGCTTCCCGAAGCACGGTCCAGGTGAGAAACGCGTTGATCGCGCAGAGGGCGAGGCCGATACCCCATGCCCCCGCCGCAATGTCTATCCCGGTCGCGGCCACCAGATGCAGCAGCGCGGGATAAAGCGGCGCATCCCAGGGCCGCGCCGCCAGCCCCATATAGCGGGTGCTGTCGGGGTAAATGCCGATGCCATGATGGGTCGACAGGGTGAACAACAATATGGCGATCAACGGAAAACCGATGGCGCCGAACCGGTCCAGGACCGGCGTCGGCATGGCGGCGGACAGCGCTTCCTGGGGCCTGAACTGGAACATTCACCGATCCTTCGCAAAGGGTCGGCTCAGCACCCGCCGGGCATTCTCGATCACGAAGCGAAGCGCGCTGTCGGCGATACCCCGGTCGAAAATCTCGTCCAGCCCGTCGACCAACTGATCGATCTCCGCCCGCGTCACGATGAAGGGGGGCATGAAGTGCAGGATGTCCCGCGCGCCCGGCTGGAAATGGACGATGACATTGTGCCGATCGTACAACTGCCGCGCGACCGCCCCGATCAGCACGGTCTGATAGGTGAGGAAGATGGGATTGTTCGACACGTCGATCAGCTTGGCGACCAGATCCTCCCGGAAGTTGAGCCGGATCGCGCGGAACAGTCCCCTGCCCCGCACGTCGATCAGCGTGCGCGGATAGCGCGCCTTCAGCGCCTCCAGCCGCCCTTCCAGATAGCGGCCCATTTCCGCCGCATTGTCGATCAGCCCGTCGTCATACAGGGTGTTGAGCGTCTCGATCGCCACCGCGCAGCTCTCGCCCAGACCGCTGAAGGTCGAACTGTGCAGGTTGCAATCGTTGCGATTGCCATAGGCCCGCTCGAACAGCGCCCGCGACGTCACCATCGCCCCCATGGCGCATTTGCCCCCACCCAGCGTCTTGGCGAGCGTCACCATGTCGGGCACGACATTTTCGTGCATGAAGGCGCAGAAACGGCCTGTGCGGCCCGTGCCTACCTTCACCTCGTCGAAGATCGAGAGGATGTCATTTTCGCGGCAAAGCTGCGCGAAGGCGGCCAGATAGCCGGGCGGCGGCACCTCGCACGCCGTACCCCGGATCGGCTCGATGATCGCGGCGATGATGCTGTTCCCGCCGTTCCCCATCGCTTCGGCCGCCACCGCCGCGCGCATCGCGTCGATATCGCCATAGGGCACGTAGACGACATGCTCCCTGGGCACACCGAGCAGGAAACCCTGCTGCACGTCGGTCGCCGTCGTCAACGCCAGCGCGCCATGGGTCTTGCCGTGAAAGGCGCCGCGCATGCAGAGGAATTTATGCTTGCCCTTGGGCGTCTGGATACGCTCGGCCAGCTTCATCGCCGCCTCGTTCGCCTCCGCGCCCGATGTGGTGAAGAAACTGGTGTCGAGCGGATCGGGCAGGATCTGCGCCAGATTATGGGCCAGTGCCGCCTGCAACTTGCTGGGTGACAATTTCGCGCAGTCGATCACCCGCCGCTCGTGGCAGGTGCGCTCGGCGGCAATGATGCGCGGATGATTATGGCCCAGTCCCACCACGCCCATGCCGGTCGAAAAGTCCAGCACACGGCGCCCGTCGGTCAGGTGCAGCGTCGTCCCCTCCGCCGCCTGCACGTCCATCCGGTCGAGACCCAATATGCCGAATATCTGGAGCATGTGGCGATTGACATGATCGGCATAGAGCCGGTTCGCCCGCCCCATGTCGAGCGCCAGCGCCTCGTCCAGCGACAGCAGTTGCGGTTTCACCATGAAGGACGGCGACGGAAGCTCTTCCCGGATCTGCGTCGCCATCTCGATTCTGCCTCAGCCGTTTTGAATGCGGACAGAATAGGGGACGGCGCGCAGCCACCGGAATCCATGGAATTATATACGTCGAAGGAACCGGGGCCTAACCCTTCCTGCTATCCCCCTTTGCCCCAGCTACGTACCAGCCGGGGATTCGCCGTCGCCCCTTTGATAATAGAGCGCGGCCAAGGCCGTCCGGTTGTTCACCCGCAGCTTCTGGAAGATATTGTGCAGGTGGATTTTCACCGTTCCCTCGCCTGCCCCCAATTCCCTGGCGATCAGCTTGTTCGACAGCCCGCTGCACGCCAGCCCGGCAATCTCCCTCTCCCGCCGGGTCAGTCCCGCCAGCCCGGCCGGCACCGCAGGGATGGGCAGGTTGCCCAGCTTCGCCGCCACATCGTCCGCGAACCAACGCCGCCCAGCCGCGACGCCGCGCAGGCAGTCGATCAGCGTGTCGGGCGCGGCTTCCTTCAGCAATATGCCCCATATGCCGTGCGCCAACGCCTCGGCCGCTTGGCTCGGCGTGATCATCGCCGTCAGGAACACGACGCGTACCGGCAGGTCCGCCGCCCGGATGCGCCGCAGGATCGCCAGCCCGCTGATGTCGGGCATGTTGATGTCCAGCACGGCCATGTCGGGCTTCAGCCTGTCGATCATGGCAAAGGCATCGACGCTGCGCGTCGTGCTGCCGGCGACGCTGAAATCCGTCTCCATCGCCACCAGATCGGCCAGGCCGCGCAACAGCACGGGATGATCGTCCACCAGAAAGACAGTGTGCCGGCTCATGACGCGGGCATTCCGGGTTCGGACATTTCAGGCAGGGGCATCTCGATCCGCAATGCCAGGCCCGGGGCATAGCGGGTGATGGCCAGGCTGCCGTCCATATCCTCCACCCGCGTCCGCAGCGATCGCGGCCGGGGCGGATCATCGCTTTCCCCCACGATCATGCCGCAGCCATTGTCCGCGATGCAGAGGCTGAGGCCATGGTCGATCCGGCTCAGTTCCACGTTCAGCCGCGTTGCCCCGCCATGGCGCACTGCATTGGCGGTCGCCTCCGACAGAAGCTGCGCCAGCTCGCGATGGACGCGCGCGGTCGCCTCCATGTCGGGCGGCGTGACCGTCAAACCGATGTCGCAGCCCCACTGGTCGCACAGTTCGTTCACATTCTGCGACAGGCTGGCGGACAGCGGGCGAAGAGCCGCCAGTTTCCGGCCGTCCTCGACGAACAGCCTTATCCGCCGCTGCTGCGCCGCCATAAGCGCGCTCACCGCCTGAAGCGTCCCGCGCGCGGCAGGAGGCAGACCGGCGGCGACCGCCTTCAGCTTCAGCGTGGCGGCGGTCAGGTCCTGGAGCACGCTGTCATGCAGGTCGCGGGCCAGGCGCACCCGTTCCTGGTCGCGCGCGCTTTCGGCGATGGCATGGGTAAGCGCGAACCGTTCCAACTCATCGCCAATGCGCTGGGCGGTGATCCGCGCGAGCGATGCGTCGTCCTCATGGCCGTGGCGGATATCGAGCACATGGAGCCGCCCCTTGTTGCGGGTGCCGACGAAGGGCGCCGAACGCATCTCGCGAGGCGCGGGCATGGCCCATCCGGCCGATTGCAAGATCGCTGCGATCCCGGCCCGTCCGGTCCCGTCGGGCAGCGGCAGAAGGGCCAAGCCTTCCGGCCCGAACAGGGCGGCACGACCGACCGGATCGCCCCTGTCCTGCCAGGTCAGGATCAACCGCGGCGCGCCCAGCAGGCGGGAGGCATGGTCCAGCAGGTCATGCAGCCACGCCCGCTCGTCCATGCTGACCGGCGCGGCCGACCAGGAGGCGAGTTGGGCGAAGCGCTGCCCGCTGCGGGCGCGATAGGCGCCGAAATAACCCAGCATGGCCGCCGCCACCAGGAAATAGGCCGACCGCATGATGACCAGATTCAGCTCTGAATCGCCGTCGGTCAGATCCCGCCATCCCACGGCAATCATCATGCCCTCCATGACGATCGCGCCCAGCACCGCGCCGCGCATGCCCCAGCGCATGGTGGTCGCCAGCAGGATGAAGGGCACGAACGGAAAGAAAGGGCTGTCCAGCTCATCGGTCAGATAGACCAGCGTGCCCAGGGCCAGCACGTCCACCGCATGGGACAGCAGGTGCACCGGATGGGCGAGCGGGCGGCGCGGCGGGCACAGCATCAACAGCAGCGAAAAGACGACATAGGCGGACAGCACCAGATGCGCTTCGTTCAACGACCGTGCCGGACGAGTGGGGTCAAGATAGATGGCAAGCGCCGCGAACAGGGCCGATACCAGCCGGCCGGCCGAAATCAGCCGTTCCGGATCGGCGCCGATATGGAAATTCACCAGCAGGTGCAGCCGATGGAACGGGGAAACACCCGGCAGATTATCGGAATGGCTCGATTGTCCCATTCATCACCCTCGCAAATGTCTCTCACGGAGGACGGGACCGCTCAATTGCGATTATGGGTAACGGGATGGACGCCAGGTTTGAACCTTGCGCTCTTCGAACCGGCGGCGCGGCCTCTACGACTATCCGCTCACTGGCGCTCGTCCGAAAGCCGGGCATGATCGCGCGCATGTCGTGGCGGGCGGTACCAGCACGAAACGGGTCGGGTCGATAAGGAGAATGATCATATGAGCGGCATCAACCGTCGCGAACTGGGTCTGGGCCTGGGTGCCGCCGCCCTGGGCACCGCACTGGGCGCCGCCATGCCCGCCGCTTCGGCAAACGCGCAAGCCTCTGCCCGCGCCATGCCGAAGGACGCCCTCTCCTTTCCATCCGGCTTCCTCTGGGGCTGCGCCACCGCCTCCTATCAGATCGAGGGCGCGGTGAAGGAGGACGGGCGTGGCCTCACCAACTGGGACGTGTTTTCGCACACCCCCGGCAAGGTCGCCAATGGCGATACCGGCGATGTCGCCTGCGACAGCTATCACCGCTATCCCGAGGACATCGCCCTGCTGAAGGCGCTGGGGGTCAAGGCTTATCGCTTCTCCGTCGCCTGGTCGCGCATCTTCCCCGAAGGGAGGGGCAGGCCCAATGCGAAGGGGATCGATTATTACGACCGGCTGGTCGACGGGCTGATCGCCGCCGGAATCGCGCCGCATGTCACGCTGTTCCACTGGGACCTGCCCCATGCGCTGCCGGGCGGCTGGCAGAATCGCGACACCGCCTATGCCTTTGCCGACTATGCCGGCACCATGGCGGGGCATTTGAGCGATCGGGTGAGGCATTTCATGACCGTCAACGAACTGCGCTGCTTCACCGATCTGGGCTACATGACCGGCGGCAAGGCGCCGGGCCTGAAACTGCCGATGCGACAGGTCAATCAGATCCGCCACCACGGCGTTCTGGCCCATGGGCTGGGCGTCCAGGCGGTGCGCGCCCATGCCCGGGCGGGGACGCTGGTGGGTCTGGCCGACAATCCGGCGCTGTTCGTGCCCGCCATCGAGAGCGCCGGGCACATAGAGGCCGCGAAGAAGGCCGTGCGCGCGGAAAATGCGATGTTCCTCACCGCGATCATGGAAGGGACATATCTCGATTCCTACCTGACCGCGCAGGGCAGGGACGCGCCGCTCGTCAAGGACCGCGACATGGCGCTGATCGGCAGCCCACTCGATTTCCTGTCGATCAACGTCTATACCGGCAACAGCGTGCGCGCCGACGGATCGCCCAAAGGCTATGAAATTCTGGCCCACCGGCCGCAATCGCCGCGCATGTCCTCCCCGTGGCTCTACGTCACGCCGGAGATACTCTATTGGGGCATCCGCGCCGTCAGCGAACTCTGGAGGCCCAAGTCCCTCTTCATTTCCGAAAACGGCTGTTCGGCGGACGATGTCGTCGCCGCCGACGGCAAGGTCTATGATGCCGACCGTGTCATGTACTTGCGCAACTATATCACCCATATGCAGCGGGCCGCGCGCGAGGGCTATCCGGTCGACGGCTATTTCATCTGGAGCCTGATGGACAATTTCGAATGGGAGGACGGCTATACCAAGCTGTTCGGCATCCACCATGTCGATTTCAGGACCGGCAAGCGCACGCCCAAGCTGAGCGCCGACTGGTATCGGGAACTGGTCCGGACGAACAGGCTGGTCTGATCGGCCCCGTCATCGCCGTCTCCGCAAAGGCGGGAACGGCGACGGGAAAGGCGTCAGAAGGTCCGCTCCAGCAGCATCAGCGTCGGTTCGCCCTCGACCGGCGAGGCGGTAAAGCCCTTTTCCTGCTCCAGCGCGATCGCGGCGTGGTTTTCGCGGCTCTCGATCGACTGGAGCCGCTTGACGCCCCAACCCTTCGCCTCCTGCGCCACATGGTCCAGCAAGGTCCAGCCTATCCCTCGCCCCTTGTGGTCGGTCCGGATGGCGATGGCGACCTCACCGGTTTCGCGCCGCTTGTCCGCCGCCAGCGTGGCGACGGCCAGGATCGCCCCGTCCTCGCCCAGGGCGAGATAATTTTCATGGGCCTGATCCTCATGCCGCGTCAGGTCGGACAGTTGCGCCTGGGTCAGCGCCTGCACCGCACTCAGGAAGCGGAAGCGGCGATCCTCGTCGGACACCTGCCCGAAAAAGGCCGTCAGTGCCTCGCCATCGGCGGCGGTCGCGGGACGCACGCGGAAGGAAAAGCCGGTGCGGGTATGAAGTTCAGTCATAATGGTCCTCCTCAGGCCGGCGTCAGTGCCTTGACCACGAAGGGCAGGCGCTCGCCATCAGGCTCGGTCAGGGTCAGATAGCCCCCCGCCCGGATCGCATGGGCGTCCAGACGGAAGATCCTTTCATCATCCTCTTCCCCCGGCTCATAGGACAGCGCCCAGCCTTCGCGGGTGCGCAGCAGCGTGCCGTGGCGGTCCGGCTCATTGGGCCAGAAACGGCGCACCGTCGCCAGTTCCGGATGGCTGCGCCAGGCCGGTTCGTCGATCAGCCCGTCCTCCCCCAGGGGCAGGCGCAGCACATAGCTGCGTGCCGCCGACCCGTTGGGGAAGGCGGGCGTACGGGCAAGTTCCAGGCGTATCGTCATCCAGCTCATGGCCATTGCAATCGGATTCCGCGGCGAAAAGCGATATAAGGATTATCCCTGATGGCGATGGAGGCGGGGGACGCCCTAGTCAGTCAGGGAACACACGATGCATGGCAAGGAGACAGTCGATGAAATCGGTCCTGCTGCACATTCATGAAGACCATGGCGCGGAAAGCCGCTTGCAGGCGGCCTGCGATATCGCCCGCGCCTCGGGCGCGCACATCCATTGCGTGCAGGTGACGGCCGTGCCCGATTTCGTCGCGGCGGACATGTATGGCGGCGCCTCCATGGCCCCGGCGATGATGGCGGAGCTGTACGACATCGACGAAAAGGCCCGCAAGCGGACCGAAGACCGGCTGCGGCGGGAGGATGTGAGCTGGGACTGGCGCCATGCGGAGGGCGATCTGGTCCACGGCCTGTTGTCCGCTTCGGCGCTGACCGACGGGATCATCGTGACCCTGCCCTCGGGTCCGCGCAAGGAACTGGCCGATCCGCTGCATCTGGCCGCCGACCTGGCGCTGGCCGGGCGGGTGCCGGTGATCGCGGTGCCGCAGGCTGCGAAATCCTTCCCCGTCACCGGCCGCGCTCTGGTGGCTTGGGAAGGATCGCAGGAAGCCTCCACGGCGCTGCGCCTCGCCGTGCCGCTGCTCAAGCTCGCCGAGGAAGTGCATGTCGTGACGGTGGAGGAAGCGGGCAAATATCCCTTCCCCGCGACCGACGCGCCGGAATATCTCGCCCGCCACGGCATCAAGTGCCAATATCATAGCTGGCCGCAGGACGGCCGCACGATCGAGGCGACGCTGAAGGCGGCGATCGGCGTGCTGAAGCCCGACTGGATGGTGATGGGCGCCTTCGGCCATAGCCGGCTGCGCGAGATGGTGTTCGGCGGCGTCACCCGCTCCATGTTGCGCGAAGTGCACGTACCGCTCTTGCTCGCCCACTGATCAGGCGGCATGGTGGAGGCATGGCGGTAGCGGACGATGAAACCGATGGCTTGAGCGCGCGCGCGCATAGTCTGGAACAGGCTCTGCTCGGCTCGATCCTGGCGACGGTGCCCGATGCGCTGATCGTCATCGACATGCATGGGTCCATCGTGTCCTTCAGCGCGGCGGCGCAGAACATGTTCCAATATGCCGAAAGCGACGTGCTGGGCGAGAATATCTCGATGCTGATGCCGTCCCCCGACCGGGAACGGCATGATGGTTATATCGGCCATTATCTGGATACGGGCGAGAGGCGGATCATCGGCATCGGTCGCCTCACCAGCGCGCGGCGGCGGGACGGATCGGTCTTTCCGATCGAACTGTCGGTGGGCGAGGTCAGCGACCAGGGACGGCGGCTGTTCACCGGCTTCATCCGCGACCTGACCGAACGGCAGCAGGCCGAACGGCGGGTGGCCGACTTGCAGGCGGAACTGGCTCATACCAGCCGGGTGACGGCGATGGGCACGCTCGCCTCCGCGTTGGCGCATGAGCTCAACCAGCCGCTGACCGCCATCGCCAATTATATGGAGGCCGGGCGCGACCTGCTCGATGCCGAGGGGCCGGTGGACCGCGACCTGCTGCGCGAGGCGATGGACGAAAGCGCGGCCCAAGCCCTGCGCGCCGGGGAGATCATCCGGTCGCTGCGCGAATTCATCAAGCGCGGCGAAACCATGCGCCAGCCCGAATCCCTGCGCGGCCTGCTGGCCGAGGGCGCGGCGCTGGCCTTCATCGGCGTCGACAGCCGGGGCCTCGACATGGACATCAGCGTCGACCCCCGCGTCGACAAGGTGCTGGCCAACCGCGTGCAGTTGCAGCAGGTGATCATCAACCTCACCAAGAATGCGGTGGAGGCGATGGCCAACAGCCCGGCGCGCATCCTGCGCCTGTCCGCCATCCCGGCCCCCTCCCCGACCGACGCCGGCCGCGTGGAGGTGATCGTCGCGGACAGCGGGCCGGGGCTGGACCCCGACATGTCGCGCACGCTCTTCACCCCCTTCACCACCACCAAGGCGTCCGGCATGGGCGTCGGCCTGTCGATCAGCCAGACCATCGTGGAGGGGCATGGCGGGCGCATCTGGGCTTCCCCGTCGCAATGGGGCGGCACCGCCTTTCATTTCACATTGGACGCCGTGGATTAGACCATTTGGAAGTCGGCTCGCAAAATACGGCCAACAAGGAAGAATAGAGCATGAGCGAACCCTATCCCATCTATGTCGTGGACGATGACGAGGCGATCCGGCGGTCGCTGTCCTTCATGCTCAAGACCAGCGGCTTTGCGGTCAGGCTGTTCGAAGGCGGCACCAGCTTCCTCAAGGAAGCCGCCGGCCTGCCGCCGGGCTGCGTGCTGCTCGACGTGCGGATGCCCGACATAGACGGGCTGGCGGTGCAGCAGGAACTGCGGGCGCGGGGCGTCATGCTGCCGGTGGTGATCATGACCGGCCATGGCGACATCGACATGGCGGTGACGGCGATGAAGGCGGGCGCCAGCGACTTCATCGAAAAGCCGTTCGAAAAGGCCGCCCTGCTCGCCTGCATCGAAACGGCGCAACGCCTGTCGGTGGCCGATCGCGGCGCCAGCGCGCGGACGGAGGATGCCCGGGCGCGGCTCAACATCCTGACCGACCGGGAGCGCGAAGTGCTGGACGGGCTGGTCGAGGGACTGCCCAACAAGACCATCGCCTATGATCTGGGGATCAGCCCGCGCACGGTGGAGATCCACCGCGCCAACCTGATGCAGAAGCTGGAGGTGAAGAGCCTGGCCGAAGCGCTGCGGATCGCCTTCCATGCCGGGTCGGCGGAGTGAGCGAGCGGCTCACCCGTCCAGCAACCTCCTGATCTGGCCAGCCAGATCGCCCAGCGCGAAGGGTTTCGGCAGCAGCGCGATGCCCGCCTCCAGACGGCCGTCGCGCATGAAGCCGTCCCGCGTATATCCGCTGGTGAACAGCACCTTGAGCCCCGGCCGCAGCGCCAGCGCCCGCTGCGCGAGTTCGCTGCCCGACATCCCCGGCATCACCACGTCGGTGAACAGCAGGTCGATCCCCTGCCCCCGCCGCTCCACCAGCCTGAGCGCCGCGGCGCCGTCCGCCGCCTCGATCACCCGATAGCCCAGGTCCCGCAATATCTCCGCCGAATAGGCGCGCACACCCGCATCATCCTCCACCACCAGGATCGTCTCGCCCTTCGCCTGCCGGTCAGCGCCAGGAACGCGCGCGCCCTCCCACGGCCCCGCCTTTCCGGTGAAACGCGGCAGGAAGAGCTGCACCGTCGTCCCCTGCCCTTCGCGCGACTGGACCTCGATATGGCCGCCCGACTGCTTGACGAAGCCATAGACCTGGCTGAGCCCCAGCCCCGTACCGCGTCCGATCTCTTTGGTGGTGAAGAAGGGTTCGAAGATCTTCGCCAGCGTTTCCTGCGACATGCCGGTGCCGGTGTCGGCCACCGCGATCATCACATAGTCCCCGGCGACCACATAGGGATGCCGCGCGACATAGGCTTCGTCGAGAGGCATATTGACCGTCTCGATGGTCAATATGCCACCGTTGGCCATGGCGTCGCGGGCATTGACCGCCAGATTGAGCAACGTGCTCTCCATCTGATTGGGGTCGGCCTCCACCGCCCACAGACCCTCGCCACGCCGGATGTCGAGCCGGATCAACTCGCCCAGCGACCGCTTCAGCAGTTCGGCGAGTCCGTCGGTCATCTGCCCCAGGTCGACCGGCTTGGGCGATAACGGCTGACGGCGCGAAAAGGCCAGCAATCGCTGCGTCAGCGCCGCTGCCCGCTCCGCACCCTTCATTGCATTGCCGACCGCCCGCAGCGCCTTGTCCTGCTCATCGCCCTTATGCAGCGCCCGCTCGGCCAATTCGATATTGCCCGCGATGACGGTCAGCAGATTATTGAAGTCATGCGCGATCCCCCCGGTCAACTGGCCCACCGCTTCCATTTTCTGGGCCTGGCGGAGTTGCTCCTCGATCGCGCGTTTCTCGGTCAGGTCGCGCGTCACCTTGGCAAAGCCGATCAGCCTGCCCTGCTCGTCATGGATCGCGTCGACGACGATATTGGCCCAATATTCGCGGCCGTCGCGCCGCATGCGCCAGCCTTCCGCCTCGAACCGCCCCGCGACCGACGCGATCCGGATCGTCCGCTCCGGCATCCCCGCCTCCCGGTCGGCCGGGGTATAGAAGATCGAGAAATGCCGCCCCAATATCTCCTCGGCGGCATAGCCCTTGATGCGTTCGGCACCTGCATTCCAGTTGGTGATGATGCCCGACGCGTCCAGCATGCACAGCGCATAGTCCGTCACCCCCTGCACCAGCTTGCCGAAGCGCTGCTCGCTTTCCTCCAGCCTGGTGAAAGCGCGCTGGATTTCCGACGTGCGCTGCTCGATCCGCTGCTCCAGCGTGGCGTTGAGCTGGCGTAACTCCGCCTCGACATCGGCACGGGCGGCGATTTCCCGCCGCGCCTGCGCATGCAGCCGGGCGTTGTCGATGGCGGTGGCGGCGTGCCCGGCTATGCCCGCCAATATCTTTTCATGTTCCGCGCTGAAACGGCCGGGCAGGCGATGGCCGAAGAACAGGCCGCCATGCACCTCCCCGCTGTGCGAAACCACCGGCACCGCCAGATAGCTGGCCACGGGCAGATGCCCTGGCGGCATGCCTTCATGCGGCGGATTATGGCCGTAGCGCGCATCCAGCCTTATGTCGTTCGACCGCACCACCCCCTGGCCCGCGAAGGTCGGCGCGAACACTGCCGTATTGCGCGGCATGGGAAAGCCGGCAAAGGCTTCCCGCTCCACTCCCGAAAGGGTGTAGAGCATGTAACTCTCCCCATCCTCCCCGACTTGATTGTAGAAGAAGGCGCCGAATTCCGCCCCGGTCAGTTCCACCCCGGCATCGGTGACGGTCTGGACGATGCGTTCCAGATCCTGATCGGCGGCCACCGCGGCCCCGGTCTGGTTGACGATCTCGAAGCTGGTCTGAAGCGAGACGTTGCGGATCGCCGCCGCCACCAGCCGCGCCAGTTGTTCCAGCAACGCCACGGCGAAGTCGTCGATCGCGCCCACCCTGTCCCAATAGGCGCCGATCGCCGCCTCAGTGACGCCGGTATCGACCGGCATCATCACCATGCTCTTCACAAAGGTCGGCGCATAGGCCGTCTGCGGCACGCGAGGGTCGCGCCAGATGTCCGGGATGATGGCGGGTTCCCCATGCAGCATCGCCCAGCCCGACACGCATTCGCTCATGAGGAAGCGCTGTCCCGCCCACAGCGGTTCGATCGCGTCTTCCGCGACATAATGACAATGGTCGCCATCGGCGGTGACGAAGCAGATTCCCTGCGCGCCGATGATCCCCCGCGCCGCCGATCGCACGACATCGACCACATCGGACAACGAACGGGCCTTCGCCAGCCGCTCCGCGGCCGCGAACAGCCGTGGCCACGGCCCCCCATTCTCCCCCTTCATCCCATGCATAGGCCCCCTGACCTTCGCAGTCGTTCGGACCGGAGCATAAGCCATTGTTTTCCAGCGACCAACCGTAACCATGGCCGAACGGGATCAATTGGTCGAATTTGGTATCCCTTGTGGGCAGAAATCTCATCCACCTGCTGATCGCTCGGCCGAAGAGGGCGCAAGGCCAGTGGCTGGAACGATTTGAACGCCCATCCGCTACTCCCGAAGCTCAATTCCCCTTCATTTGCCAATTTGAAGGATTTATGCCACATCTGTCCCAAACAAGCTTCAACATCGCGCGCGAGGGCAGGAATGAACGCAGTGGTAACCCAGATTGGCGATCTGGCGGAGGCCGGCGAAAAGATGGTCGAACGCCTGCGGCGCAAGGCTTTTCTGCCGGATAGCCGCAAGGAACTCAACATCCGCTTCGGCATTGCCGAGGCGGCGCAACTGCTGGGCTGCTCGACGAATCGGATCCGCATGGCGGAGGAGGATGGCCGCCTGCCCCCTGCCCCGCCGACCGAAAACGGACGCCGCCCCGGCTACAAGGTGGAGGAGCTGCTGAACATGCGGCAGGTGCTGGGCGCCTCGCCCGAACGCGCCCCGCTCGACGTGCCCGCGATCATCGCGGTCCAGAATTTCAAGGGCGGCGTCGGCAAGTCGACCGTCACCACCCATCTCGCCCATTATTTCGCGGTCCAAGGCTATCGCGTGCTGGTGGTCGACTGCGACAGCCAGGCGACGACCACCACCCTGTTCGGCTTCAACCCGCATTTCAACATCCAGCGGGAAGAGACGCTCTATCCCTATCTGTCGATCGACCCGACGCAGGTCGACCTGCTCTATGCGGTCAAGCACACCGCCTGGCCCAATGTCGACCTGATCCCGTCCAACCTGGAACTGTTCGACGTCGAATATGAGCTGGCGGCGGCGGGCAGCGACGGCGGATCGGTCCTCGCCGCGCGCTTCCGCAAGCTCAAACAGGGACTGATGGACCTTGCCCGCCATTATGACGTGGTGCTGCTCGACCCCCCGCCAGCCTTGGGCACGATCAGCCTTGCCGTGATGCAGGCCGCCAACGCCCTGCTGGTGCCGTTGGCCGCGACCACGCCCGACTTCTGTTCGACCGTCCAGTTCCTCTCGATGATGGACCAGGTGATCGGCCAGCTCCAGCAGGCGGGGATCGCGGTCGATTACCAGTTCGTCCGCCTGCTCTGCTCCAAATTCGACAGCAACGATCCCAGCCATTCGATGGTTCGCGCGATCATGGAACAGAGCTTCGGCCCGGCGCTTCTTCCGGTGCCCATCCTCGACAGCGCGGAGATCAGCCATGCGGCGCTGCGCATGATGACGGTCTATGAACTGGAAAAGCCGATCGGCACGCCCCGAACCCACAAGCGCTGCCGCGCCAATCTGGACGAGGCACTTGGCCAGATAGAGGCTCTGGTGCGCCAGGGCTGGGGCCGCGTCACCCCGGCGCGGGAAGAGGATATTATCAATGCATGATGGATCGATGCGCATCACAGCGTCGCCCGCCGCCATATGTTCACTTTATGTTCCAGTTTCGCCTGGGGGGAAATGTGATGGCGCGTAAGCAATCCGACTATCTCGCCGCTTTGCTTTCGGAGGAGGCGGAGGCTGCCACGCCTGCGCCCGCCCAGGAAGAAATCAAGGCACCGGAGCCCCCCCTGTCCGCTCCCCCGGTCCAGGGTCGTCCAGACCGTGCGCGCGGCACGACCCTGCTCGGCCGCGAATCCGCGCTCGCCCGTCTCGCCTCGGGCGAGGTGCGGCAGGTCACGCAATTGCTGCTCGACCCGGCCAAGGTCCGCATCTGGACCGGCAATGCCCGGCATCAGGCGCTTCTCAATGAGGAAAATTGCCGCGAACTGATCGATTCGATCATCGCCGAAGGCGGGCAGAAGGTGCCCGCCGTGGTCCGCCGGGTCGAGGGCGACCCCGATCACGATTATGAGGTGATTGCGGGCACCCGCCGCCACTGGTCGATCAGTTGGCTGCGCGCGAACAGCTATCCCGAGATGATGTTCGTGGCGCAGGTCGCCCAGCTTGACGACGAAGCCGCCTTTCGCCTGGCCGATCTGGAAAATCGCGCCCGCAAGGACGTCTCGGATCTGGAGCGCGCCCGCAACTATGCCGAAGCTCTCAAGGCCCATTATGGCAGCCACCTGACCCGCATGGCCGAACGGCTGAAACTCTCCAAGGGCTGGCTGTCGAAGATGATCAAGGTCGCAGGCATTCCCGACCCCATCATCGACGCCTTCGCGTCGCCTGCCGACGTGCTGCTGAAACCCGCTTATGCCCTCGCGCAGGCGCTCGACGACGCAAAAGCCGCCCCGGCGATCATGGCGGAAGCCGGCCGGCTCGCTTCCGAACAGTGCGCCTTGCGCGCGGCTGGTGCAATCTTGATCCCAGCGAGCGATGTGCTCAAACGCCTGCTCGACGCCCCTCGCGCCGCACAATCCGCGCCCAGGGAAGAACCCTATGTCTGGAACACCCGTCTTGGCCGCCCCGCGCTCACCGTTCAGTCCGTCAATCGCCAGGGCGTCACCATCCGTCTCCATGCCGGGTCCGGCGCGGACATGGACATGCTGACCCAGGCCTTGCGCGACACGCTCGACCATCTCGAACGACAGGGCAAGGGGCTGCAACGCTGATGGTCGCGGGGGGGCGGGACATCGCAGCGGAATGGGCGCGGCGGATGCGCAACGCCCTCGCCGCGCAACCTGTTTCCCCGGGGAAACAGGCTCGTCCTCTTGCCGTCACCCTCCGGGGAGCATCCTCTCCGTTTCCCCGGGGAAACACCCCTCCCCGCCTCTGCTCCACATTTCTCTATTCGCTCGTTCCTTCACGGTTTAGCCATGCTGTCATCGCCCGACGCTGCGCCGTCGGAAGCCACGGGCTGCCTTTCATCGACAGGACCTGCCCATGATCCGCACCGGCAAGACCGAGATCAACGACCAGTTCGAACTCTTCCTTCCCTATATCGCGGACATGCCGCTGCGCGACCAGCGCGAGATGATGGAGCGCCCCTTCTTCAGCCTCGCCAAGACCAAGCGGGTCAAGCCAATCGACTACACCTCCCCCGACGGCAAGGCATGGGTCCATGTCTCGGCCAATCCCGACTATGGCATGGCGACCATCTGGGATGCGGACATCCTCATCTACTGCGCCTCGATACTGGCCGACATGGCCCGCCGCGGCCTCAACGACATTCCGCGCAAGCTGCATCTCATGCCCTATGACCTGCTGCGCGCCATCCACCGGCCGACCACCGGCCGCGCCTATGAACTGCTCGGCCAGTCGCTCGACCGGCTCGTCTCCACCACCATCAAGACCAACATCCGCGCCGAAAACCGCCGCGAGGCGACCTTCAGTTGGCTCGACGGCTGGACCCAGCTTGTCGACGAACGCACCGAACGCTCGCGCGGTATGACCATCGAGCTTTCCAACTGGTTCTATGAAGGCGTGCTGATGCAGGGCGGCGTGCTGAGCATCGACCGCGCCTATTTCGACCTCACGGGCGGCCGCGAACGCTGGCTCTACAAGGTGGCGCGCAAACATGCCGGCGGTGCGGGCGAGGCCGGCTTCGCCATCTCCATGCCGACCCTGTTCGACAAGTCCGGGGCCGAGGGCGCGTACCGCCGCTTCAAGTTCGAGATCGCCAAGATCGCCGAACGGGACCCCCTGCCCGGCTACACGCTGCATCTCGAACAGGCGGAGGGCAAGCGCGAACCCTCGCTGCGCATGCGCCGCCGCTCCGCTGTTCCATCTCCCTCCGTCAGCGCCCCGGCCAGCCTGCCGGCCGCCCGGCCCGTTACCAAGCCGACTTCCGATAGTCCCTTCCCCTCCCCGTCCCCCTCCCCATCCGTGGCAGCGGAAAAGCCGGAACTGTTCGACGCGAGCGCCATGATCCGCCGCACCGTGGCGGGACTGTCCGCCAAGGCCAGCGCGGGTGAGATCACCGACGCCACGCTCGCCACCTTGCGCGCAGAATGCCCTGGCTGGGACTATCAGGCACTGCATCAGGAATTTCGCGACTGGCTTGACGGCGATGCCGCTCGTACGCCGGTCAGCTACCAAAAGGCCTTCATCGGCTTCGTCCGTCGCTTCCACGAGAAGAACCGGCACCGCCTCTGAACCGTCGGCCGAGATCCGCGCGCCCCTGGCGCCCGGACCGGTGGCCCCTCTCCCACTCCCGCCTGCCGATCTCGCCATTACGGCCCGTCATCATGCGGGCCGACGATCATCCTATTACGGCTATTCCGCTTACAGCCAGTCGAGCGCGCATGGCCCGACAAACCATGGTCATCCGCACACCCTCTGACCGCCGCGCCGGTCTGCCATCGGCCTTTGTGCGGGCCCGGCTATCCCCCGTCTCGATGCCACGGAAGGATGGATGGCCGTTCCCGAAGTGTCGGGTGCGCTTCCCAGAGGATGAAGCAACCGCTCCCAGCCATTCCGCTCCGCTCAAGCCGTCGAAGATTTTGAACGTCCTCCCGGACCCCATTTCGAAAACTGATTCAATCCGGTCCGCCATATCGAGGCAAATCCGCTATCGTCGACACTCCAGGAACGGTCTTCGCCCCTTCAGGAACGGTTCCCCGACATTTCAGGAACGGACGGTCCGACACAATGGGAACGAACCATCGATCCTATGGGAACGGGCCCTTCCGGCCGACTCATGCGATTCCGGCGATTCGGACGACTGCGCCGGGGCCGGTAACTCTCTAACTAACTTAGAAACCTTGTAACTGGCCGGAGATATTGCCTTGGGAATTTATGGATGAATCTACAACGGCCCGTTCCGTCTACCGACCACCCAACCCCGAAAGCCGACCCTCCGTCAGCCGCTCCACCTGCGCCACCAATTTGGTCGCACCCTGATGGGAAATGCCGAGCAATCGGGCGATCGCCGTCCTGCCAAGCCCAGGATAAGCCAGTTCCAGCCGGATCAGGAGCGGCGCCTTGCTTCGCCGTGTGACCGGCAACTGGGGCAATTGCGCGAGCTTCGCTTCCAACCGGTCCAGTTCAACCAGCCCCTGACCCGCCTGCCTTGCGATCATGGTTGCCATATGCCCGGCCAGTGCCTCTGGATCATCCGGCAGGAAGCGGGGCAGATCGACCAGCGAGGGCAGGGGACGAAGAGCCAGACCGGCCGCGACAAGCGCCGCGGGCAGATGGCAGGCCAACAGCCACCCCGTATCGAACCGCCGCGCTTCTATCCGCAACTGCCGCCCATCGATCGTCGTGAGCAATTGTCCTTCCGTCGCTGGCATGTCCAGGCTGGTGCGTGCTTCGATCAGACGCCGGGCGACCGTCTGGAAGGATGCGACAGGGTAGGGAGCTTCCAGCAGCATTTGCGCCATGCGCCAGAGCGGACCAAAACGCACCAGGTCCTCCGGCGCCCAAAGGTCGGCCTCCTTCCGATCGTCCAGCAAGCTACGCGAGACATTGAGCGTCGCCCGCGCGATAGGGTCGCCATGGCCCTCCGTCGCAGACAGGGCAAAGTGAAACAGGGCGGCGATGGAAAAGGGATCGTTCAGACCTTCGCTGTGCCGTGGCGGAGCCGTGCGGCCGCAAATCCAGTCCTGCAGGTTCCTCACCGACACGGGAATGCCCGCAAAGCTTGCCAGGGCAGCCGCGCCCTTCAATCTCGCCTGCGCCAGCCAGATATTGGCTGCCGGGCTGTTGAGCAGCCTTCCGTCGAGTCGGCCAAGGAGAAGCAGGGCTTGATCCGAAGAGGATGAGAAATCGCGCATTTTCTAGGGATAGCGCAAGGGCACGTACAACCAAAGAGGGGCGTTGGTTGTATCCGCTGATAGGCCCGGATTGGAAGGGTGGGATGTCTTACATGAAGGACTCGACCACAAAGCTGCTTATGGCACATCGGCATGAGCGCGGCCAGCATGATTTGATGTCGGATGGGCGAGGGCAGGGCGGTTGGCAGGGCCCCGCAACAAGGCAGATCTCCTGTTCGCACAAGGCAAACAGAGCGCCTATCGCGAAGGAGGCCAGGTCTCTGTCGAGAGCTGACCTCCTGACCCCGCTTTGCGCTCAACCGTTCACGGCGAAAAAAGCGGCTGGTGTCAGCGGACAAAGTAGACTGCATTTTGCTGTTTCATCGTCAAATCAAAAGGTTATAGCGACGATACTGCAAGCAATTCTGTCTCGCTCGATTTGTCCGTCGCGGTGGTCGACAAAGTAAGCTACATTTTCATCGACGCAGAAATCGTTGTGGAGTCCATCCATGATTGAGCGCAAGCCGTCTCCCGCGCCCCGACGAAGTCTCAAATCGCTCGAGGCGGGTTTGGCGCTATACCCGCACTTCCGGCAACATATCTCCCTTTCCGGCCCGGTGACGGCAGCTCAGGTCGCGGCGATTGCCGAGGCAACAGGCTTGAAGGAGCGGCAGATACGGACATTGGCTGCGCGATTTAGGGCGCATCCGGTCGCGGAGACGCTTGCTCCAAAACCGCGGGGACCCACTCTCGGATCGCACCGGATTGATCCGGAGGTGATGGCTGCGATCGAGACGTTGATCGAGGAAATTGCGCTCAAGATGGTGTCGCCGTCGCGGGCGGAAGCGGCGCGGCAGATATGGGGCCTGTTGCACGCGGATAATGGAAATCACGGGTTTTCCGCCGATCTGATCCCAAGCGAGAAAACGATCGATCGGCTGCTGTGTGAAATTCCGAGCCGCGTCTGGGCCAAAGCCACGATGGGATCAAAGACCAGAAGTGCCCATGAGCCACACCCCGGCGAATATTGCAGCGACGGATTTCTCGACCTGGTTCAGATGGATCATACCAGGGGTGATGTCATCCTGGTCGATAGCCTGAGGCGGGAACAGCTCGGAAGACCTTGGATCACCTTCCTCATCGAAATCTGGACCCGATCGATCCTCGGCTACTATGTCAGCTTCGGCGACCCTTCGATATTCCGGTGCGGGCGGGCGGTTGCGAGTGCCATGTTGCCCAAGGAGCCGATCCTCAATCATCTGGGAGTGGACGTCAGCTACCCAATGTATGGCCTGTTCAGCCGCTTGCATGCGGACCAGGCTAAACCGCATCGGTCGGAGGGCTTCAGACGGGCCTGTGTGCGCAACGGGATAGACCCCGATGTCCGCAAGCCTGGGCCTGCCCATCTAGGCGGGCATATCGAGCGGCTGATCGGCACAATGGTCGGAAAACTGAGACTTTTGCCCGGTGCGACGGGATCGAACGTCTCGGCGCGCGACGGGTACGATGCCGAAGCGGAAGCAGCGATGACGCTGGCTGAATTCGAGCGATGGCTCCTGTGCCAGATCGCGATCTATCACCACACGCCGCACAGCGCGCTGGGCGGCCTCTGCCCCGCTCAGATGTGGGAGCGGGAAGCGGCCAGACGCGGCCGGCTGCTGCCCCTGTCGGTCGATGCGGAGCAGCTCTTCCGCCAGTTCCTGCCGTCGACGTCCTTGACGGTCCATGCCAAGGGCGTTCGGATCAAATATCGCCATTACTGGCATCAGGCGCTCGCCGCCCGAATCGGCCAAAAGGTCGAGATCAGTTGGGATGAGCGGACGATCCAGCATGTCTATGCCGACCTGGACGGCAGCTATGTGGAACTGCCGGTCATCGGCCAGTATCCAGACGTTTGGGAGGCGGACTGGGAAGCCGGCAGAGCGAGGGTCAGGGCCTTGGGCAGGGCCTATCAGGCCGATGGCGGTCGCGCCGCGACCGCACGGGCGGTTGCTGCCGCCAACCAGGAAATCCACGACGCGCGCGCCCGCACGAAGGAGGCGAGGCGCCAGGCCAAGCGCCGGGAAGGGGAGGGGACGACACTGGCGGACCTGCGCGTTGCCCGAAAGCCCGAACGGCCGCCGGTTGACTGGAAACCGGTCGCGGACCTGGGCGAGGATGACTGGTTGCAGGAGCGGACATGAGCGTGGCTGCACCACCGCCTTCCTTGGCGCCCGCATCCCCATTCTGGATCGATTTCGAAGAAGCCCACAACGCTGTGGAGACGATTGTCGAAGTCGCCCATGACGACCCCGAGGAACGCCCGACCTGCATCGTGCTCACCGGCCAGTCCGGCATGGGGAAGACCTCGATCTTGCGCGAAGCCCAGCGGCGCCTGACCGAGGCCTTTCCCGAGCCTGCCCATTGGGGCGAGGCGCGCTATCAACCAGTGTTGCGGACGGTCATTCCCTCGAGTCCGACCTCGCTCAAGATCAACCTCGCCTTGCTCTGGAAACAGGGCTGGCCGATCCGCACGAACACGCACAAAACCGCCGATTTGAAGGTGGTCGATCTCCTGGCCGCACAGGGTACGAGGCTGGTCGCAATCGATAATGTCCACGTGATGCTGACGGCCAGCGGCGTCGCGCGGCGCGACACCCTCGATGCGTTCCGTTTCCTGATGAGCGCGGGCAATGTGCCCCTGGTCGTGGCGGGCCTCGATGTCGCCCGGCAGATCTTTGCTGACGATGTCGAGCTGGCCTACCGTTCGATCATGCTCAAATTGCCGCTATGGGAGCCAGGCGAGCCCTCGCAGCGCCTGATCAGGGCGCTGGCGCGCGGCATGGGGATGGAAGAGCCCGACCATCTGGCCGACCCCGCCTTTGCCGAGCGCATTTGGCGCGAAAGCGGCGGGGTGACCGGAAATTTCAAGCGGATCCTGCGCTGGTCAGGAAAGGTCGCCAAGCGGCATGACCGTGCGCTGGTGACGCAGGACGACATCAGCCAGGCGTTGCAGCTCTTCATGCCCTACAGCCCGGAATGAGCGGCCGGGACATCGAACCCTTGGCGTTTCGGGTGAAGCCGCTGCCCGAAGAATGTTTCGAATCCTGGCTGCGGCGCTTGGCCGAGTGTCATGACACCACTCCCAAGGCACTGTTTCGCCATCTCGGGATCGACGCGGCGCTGGCCGATCGCGATCTGGCATCCTCAGCCGCTGGCGCGGCGGAACCGCGTCACGCCATGGTTGAGCGGTTGGCTTGGGCGACGATGGTACCGGAGAAGGCGATTTCCGGGACGTTCGTGGGCTGCCCGAAGGCCGATCTGTTGCCTTTGCCGCTGCGTTCGATCGGCTGCGCCCAGTGCTGGCGCGATTGGTTGGCGTCCGCCGAGCCATGGCGGATCGAGCGGAGCTGGATTTTGCGCGTGACCGCCTGTTGCGAAACCCATGCCTTGTTGCTGACCGATCTGCGGGGGATCATGGTCCGGGGGCATGGCAACGCGGCGCGGCAGCTGCTTGAGGAGAATGTGGATCGGACCCGGGCGCAAATGGCCCGCTTTACCTTGGTCAAAACCCGCCTCGCCTGGAATGGGACCATTGCGCGCGCCCATGTTCGCGGGAGTGACCCCAGTTTCGGGGCTATGCCGGCACGCTATCGGGCGGCGCTGGTCGGCAACTGCTTCCATATCGCACCTGCCCGTCATCTGCTCTTGGCGGCCCTCCACAGTAAAGACGGACTCCAAGCCGGCCAATGGGAGCAGATTTTCGGCTTCACGACGCGGCCCGGACGCGGCGCGCCAACGGGCAGGGCGCGGGGCGCGTCTGGCCCCAAACTCCCGGACCTCGCGAAGACGATCGCGAGGATCGGCCTGCGGCAGCTTGAGCGCAAGTGCCGGGAACTGGGCAAGGTCTGCAAGCGACTGGAGCGGGCCAAGGAGAACTACAGCTTTGTGCATTGGCAGGGTGTGTGGCGAAAGGGCCGTGCGGCGCTGGCGCACGAGGTGAGTCTCCGCCGCGCCGCCGAGATGGCTGGTGGTGAGATTTCCGCGCAGACCTGTTTGCGGGGCTTCCAGGAGGCGCTGGTGTATCTGCAGGAAGCCGGGTTGGCGGACGGTACTGATCCTGTCGCGCGTTGCGATGGCGATCGCTGGGACGATTGCCACGAGGATGTCCATCGCTTGCGGGCGCGGCTCGCCGCGTGCTTCGCCGATCCAGACTTTCGCGTCCTGCTCCATCTGCCAAGTCTTCCCGTCGGCTTCGACGCTTTGGAGGGGACACAGTGCCTCGCGCCGATCCAGATGAAAGCGGCGGCGTTTCTGACAGGATTGACGTTTAAGGGCGCATGACACGGAGCTTGCGCTGCCGCACGATGCAAAAATCGGCCGACACATGCCGGCCACAGGACATTTGGCTCAATTTTGCCCTCAGAGCCTCGTAGGGCGTGTTGAAGGTCTCCGAGCACCCTTGGCCTATCCGAGCCTCGTTTTCGCGCTCTAGGGGGCCTTTGCGGGCACTTTTATTTTATGGTTCAAAATCAATTATTTGCCTGAAATCTGCCGACTGAGCGGCCTGCAACGCTGCTTGAACAGCGGATCCAAGGCGAAAATTTCCATTCGCCCTGGAGTTTTGCAGCCGGCTCACTCGTCCAGATCATTTCCTCGACAGGAGGCATTCGCGCGGGCGAGCAGGCGGTCGATATCGGCCATGATCGCGTCATGTTCGGCATAAGGGCTGTCGGCACTGACGTCGTCCTCTGCTGCCGGGACATTATAAGTGCGTGGGGGCGGCAGGGCGCGAATGACCGCCTGATGTCGGGGAGCGGTTGTTTCGGCCAAGCCCGCTTTGACGAGCGCTGCCACAAGATCGCGCGCGCCGTTTTTCGATACGCCCAGGGCCTGCTCGATCTGCAGCGGGCGCAGCGGGCCAAAGCCGGCGAGCAGCCGGTACAGATGCGGCGCGCGCGACGTCGAGCGCAGGCGGGAAATAGCCGCCTGCATAACCTGCACCCGCGCATAGGCCGCATCCAGTTGTTCGCTCACACGGCGCGCGGCATTTCCGGCGGCCTCAGCCACTAGAATGGCACGCTCGCGCGGCCACAATTCGGGCCGGAGCGCTTCGGCCCGCACGGTGCCGGGTAAGGGGAGGGGAGGGGAGCCCGGGTTGCTTTGCGCGATCAGACGACCGGCGACAAGATCGAGCGCCCATAGCGGCATGGCGGACCTTGCCTGCTCGAAGACCATCGGCCCGGATGGCAGGGCAAGCAACTGGCGGTTCCGCTCGACAGGCGCGAAATGCGGCGAGCCTGCGGCTGCGTCGTGCAGGCGATCCAGCGCGGCGAGCGGCCAATTTTCCTCGGGACCCAATGCGAGGGACTCGGACAGCCTGGTGGCTTCCTCGACGGCGAACGCCGGCGGGATTTCAGGCTCAGCATGGTGCCTGTCCTGATCGAAGCGCGCCGCGGCGCGGATCTGCGCGGTCGCTTGCCCCAGCGGTTCCCAGGTGGACAGGGATAGCTCAGACAGCAGCGTGTCGGCGACCAACGCTGCCGGGGCGGTGATCTGGGTCGTGACGTCAGGCACGGGGGCGAGGCCGGAAAACCACGCGGAAAACCAGCCCTCGGCGCCGGAAAAGCCAGACTGGGCGAGGGCCTCGATGAGCATGAGGCGGACGAGCGCGGCGCAAAAATGATGGGCCACTTGGCGAGGCACATGTGATAATTTGCCTTGTAGTTGGCCCCAGGCAAGCGTGGCCTGCACCCGCGCCGCCATGAGCGCGTCGAGGGGCGCATCCTCGTCTGACTGGAGCGGATGGAAGGGGGGCGAGGGGTCTGCCATCCACCAAGTCTAGTTAAATCGACTTAACTGCACCAGCCTTGATCAGCCTTTTTTCGAACTAACGATAATGAGGTGTTATCGATAGTGACAGCCACATTTTCGCAGCTATAATCCCGTCCATGTGTCGTTTTCCCAATAAGACCGGACTCCACGCTGCCCGCGGTTTTGGGCGATATTTTTTTCCCAATAACACCGGATTCTTGCCAATAACGCCGGACTGGCCTGCCGGAGGCTGTCCCGCAGCGTCAGGCCGGGTTGGCCCATGAGCAAGAAATCAGATTTGCCGATGTCTGCGCCGGCGCCGCGCCTGGCACAACCGAAGGCGGCGGTTGCCGGGGAGATCGTGACGATCCTGCCGCCGGGCGAGACCAAACTGCCCCGTCGGCGTTCCGGGTCCGCGCGGAATCGCGAAGCCCAGCTCGTCGCCTTGCTCCAGGAACTGACGGGTGAAGGCGCTGGTCTGGTCGAACTCAATTTCAAGAAGAGTCTCGAGGCGCGGGCGCCCGCCAGCATCAAGGCGCTCGCGGTCGACCTGGATTGCTACGCGCACTTTTCGGCAGGGCAGGGCGGGATCGGTTTGCCCGCCAGCGAAGCTCGGCTCGTGGCCTATGTCGACTATTGCGAGACGCGTAAGTTCAAGCCGGCCACCGTGTCCCGGCGCCTGTCTTCGCTGGCGGTGGCCCATCACCTTCTGGGTGTTCCCAATCTCGTCGGTGCCGGGGTGGTCCGCGATGCCCTTCGTGGCCTGCGGCGCCGGGCCGGGGTCAGGCAGCGCCAGGCCGGCCCCTTGCGGTTCGGCGACGGAGTCGGGCCGGAGCCGGTCAAGGGGTTCACGCTTGCGGTCATGCTTGATGCCTGTGGGCGCGATGTCGTGGGACTGCGCGATGCGGCAATCCTGTCGCTGGGCTATGATGCCGGTCTGCGGGTGTCGGAACTGGCGGCGGTCGCGCTCGAACAGATTGAAGGGCAAGAGGACGGCTCAGCTCTGCTCGAGCTGGCACGCTCGAAAACCGACCAGGACGGGAAAGGGGCCTTGGTGTGGCTCTCGCCCGATACGATGCGGCGTGTGGCTTTGTGGCGGGAGGCAGCCTCCATACGCGCGGGCGTCCTGTTCCGCAGGGTGGCGGTGACCAGGACAAAGCCAAGCGAAGCCCGGCGCGAACGTACCATCAGCGATCTGGCCTATCATGCCCAGGTCGATCGCGACCGCATGGTCGCGCGGCCCGCGCGCGCTGCCACCGCGACATACAAAATTGGGGAAGACGCACTGACACCCGCCGCTGTGCGTCTGATCATCAAGCGGACGGCGCTCGCAGCCGCCGATCAGGGCCTGGTCGATCTCATGGGAGCCGATCTGGCCGAGGCGATCAATGCCCTGAGCACGCATTCGCTGCGGGTCGGGCTGACCCAGGACCTGTTCGCCAATGGCGAGGACGCGGGGCCGATTGCGCAGGCGTTGCGCTGGACCTCTACCGCGACTGCTCTACGCTATGGCCGCAAGCTGGCGCCGTCCTCCAACGCCGCGGCGCGCATGCTGAAGGGCGTCAGAAAGTGAGGCCGCTGCAGCGAATTCTGTCCGTCCGGCAAAACGGGGAAATGGGGCCGGATGCAGTCTTCTTTGTCCGGTCACAAGGGGCCAATGCGTTCAAGAGGGACGGGGGGCGTGGACCATGCTGCGATCAGAACAGCCCACAGACGCACTCCGGAGCACGGGCAAACCTCGAGCTCGCGTCCGGATGTTCTGAGACGAAATCCTTCCGCAAGAAATCACGCCGGCTTCATAGCCGCCGCACATCGAGAGAGAAGGAATATGTGTTCCGTTTTACGGTGATGCAGGTTGGCGCAGGTCATGGCCTTGCTGCTGTCATCAGTATGGGGATTGTTCCAATCGAGGTCGCCGGAGATCCCGAAGCTGGATTCGTTGCCCGTCACGCTCTTGACCTTTGCAGGAGGCCTCACCTGCCTGAGAAGGTGACGATCACGACATTTCGTGCGCCGCTTCGGGATATGGCGATCGAGGCTTTCCTGTTACCTGCAGCTGCCGACAGCATCCCCGTGCCCCCTGACATGAAGTCGGCCGTTTTCCGCAAACCAGCAGCGAGAAATCTGTCCCGATAAAATGTCATGATGGCTGCGGCATCGTCGCTGGTCTCCAAGGATATTTCGTGCAGATCCGATCCACTCCGGGCGCTGCTTGCCGACTTGACGATCGAACCGGGATATTGCGGTGCGAAGTCCGGCATCGAAATGTCTGGGGGCGGTGCTTCGCGCTCGAAAGACGCAGGCTCGGGAACAGGCGCGGGTGCAACCTTGGGCGGTTGTCTTTCTCCCCCGCTCTGCGCTGCTTCATTGCTATCGGACCCGCATGCCGCAAGTCCCGCCACGAACGGCAAAATCAACATACGCATGCCAACTCTCCTGCCAATCCCCGGAGGTTATCTCCAGGAGAGTGCGATTTAAATAGGCAGTCCGGCCTACGCTTGCCTCCCGGGTGCAAAGTGTCGCGACAGGCACGGTCAAGGCGGATGCACAATCCTGCCTCAACCCTGCAAATGCCCTTGCCAGGACAACGCTGCGTGAGCTAGGTCGCCGCATTCGCAAGGACCCGGTGCAACCCCGGGTGGCTATTCCGGCCGCCGATCCGCCGGACAACATCCCACATGACCCGAATTGATCCGCGCCACCTGAGCGCCATGTGCATTGTTGTGGAAATTTCCGAATGACTGGTACCTCTTCCTCTTACCGTCTCGCCTGGATGAGCGATATGACATCCATTCGCCGCGATATGCTCGCGGGCATCGTCGTTGCGCTTGCACTCATTCCCGAAGCCATCGGCTTTTCAATTATCGCGGGCGTCGATCCGAGGGTGGGGCTCTATGCCTCGGTGGTCATTGCGATGGTGATCGCTCTCCTGGGCGGGCGGCCCGGCATGATTTCCGCCGCGACAGCAGCCGTTGCGGTGCTCGTGACGCCACTGGTGCGCGAGCACGGCGTTCAGTATCTTTTCGCCGCCACCATCCTTATGGGCCTCATCCAGGCGGTAGCAGGGTTGTTGCGGCTGGACCTCCTGATGCAGTTCGTGTCGCGCTCGGTGATCACCGGCTTCGTCAACGCCCTCGCCATCCTGATCTTCCTGGCTCAACTTCCGCAGCTGACGAATGTCGGGTGGCAGACCTACGCCATGGTGGCCAGCGGGCTCGGGATCATCTATCTGTTTCCCCGCCTTACCAAGGCCGTGCCATCGCCGTTGATTTCGATCCTTGTCCTTACCATGGCCAGCGTGGGGCTAGGCCTTCCGGTGCACACGGTCGGGGATATGGGAAGGCTGCCAGAAGGGTTGCCGAGCTTCGCGCTCCCGCAGGTGCCCCTGACGCTCGAGACGCTCGGCATAATCCTGCCCTATTCCGTGACGATGGCGGCGGTTGGCCTGCTCGAATCGCTGCTGACGGCGCAGATCGTCGATGACATGACGGACACCGACAGCGACAAGCGGCGCGAGTGCCTGGGGCAGGGAGGGGCCAATATCGTGTCGGCTCTGTTCGGCGGCATGGGCGGCTGCGCGATGATCGGTCAGTCAGTCATCAATGTGACATCAGGCGGGCGCGGGCGATTGTCGACCTTCATGGCCGGTGCATTCCTCCTGTTCCTTCTCTCCGTCCTGGAACCCTGGGTAGGACAGGTACCGATGCCCGCGCTTGTCGCGGTGATGATCATGGTGTCGATCGGCACGTTTAGCTGGAACTCGATCCCGAACCTCCGGCATCATCCGCCGAGCTCGTCAGTGGTCATGCTGGTAACGGTCGCGGTGGTGGTGGCGACGCGCGATCTGTCGCTGGGCGTGCTATCCGGCGTGCTTCTTTCGGGCATATTCTTCGCTGGCAAGGTGCAGCGCATGTTCGCGGTCGAGCGCATCCTGTCCCAGGATGGGGATCACGCCACTTATCGGGTAAGCGGGCAGATATTCTTCGCGTCGGTCATTCGTTTCACACGCGCATTTCAGGAGGAGCAGGGCAGATCAAGCGTCACGATCGACGTGTCTGCGGCGCACTTCTGGGACATCTCGGCTGTGGGCGCTCTCGACAAGATCGTGGCGCGGCTGCGACGCGATGTGCGGGCCGTGCAGATCATCGGCTACAACAAGGCAAGCGAGGATCTTGTCGACCGCTTCGCACTGCACGACAAGACCGGAGTCCAGACAGGTTCGGTGCCGCACTGAGCTTGCCCATGTGACAGCGCGAAGCTGCACGCTGAACCGCTGGCGTGAAAGAGGCATGAGAGACTGCGGGCCGGTTGACAGCGAACCGTGCTGCTTTCCCAGCCTTGGGCATGGTAGCGTCTCCTTCCGGTTCCATGTAGTGCGAGCGACGAAGATAGGCTGCCTTGATCAGCCTCGCTTCTGGAGGAAAGAAAAAGGGGGTCGCGCAGATGCGTCGGGACAGAGTGATCGAAACGTCCATGCGGGCACGGCTGGACCGCATGGCGCTTTATCGCTGGTGGCGGCTGAAGCTGGTAGGCAGCGTCGAACATGAACAGGTCATTGCGGTCATAGCGGAGGAGAGCGGCTGGTCGCCGCGCTACCTCTTCATGACGATCATGTCGGCCGGGATCGCGGTGCTTGGCCTTCTGCTTTCTTCTCCGGCGGTGGTGATCGGCGCGATGCTGATTTCGCCCTTGATGAACCCGATCCTGGGCCTGGGCTTCAGCCTGGCGTTGTTCGATTTTCGCGAGATGCGCCGCGCCCTCGTCGCTCTTGGCGCGGGGTCTGCAAGCGCGATAGCCTTCACCGCCATGATCGTGGCGCTTTCACCCCTTCAGGCGCCAACCTCTGAGATCATCGCGCGAACCCGCCCCAATCTGTTCGATCTGGGGGTTGCCCTGTTCGCCGCGCTGGCTGGCACCTTCGCCATCATCAGGGGGCGTGGCGGCACCATCGTCGGCGTGGCGATCGCGACCGCGTTGATGCCCCCCCTGGCGGTGGTGGGTTATGGCCTTGCCACCTGGAACCTCCCGGTCCTGGGAGGAGCGCTCGCGCTGTTCGTCACCAATTTCGTTACCATAGCTTTGTCGGCGACCGTCATGGCCCGGCTCTACGGCTTTGGACATTTTCTGTCGAGCCAGCAAAGCTGGGCGCAGACAATCGTGCTCATGATGGTCTTCGTGGTGATGGCGGTCCCACTTGCCTTCTCACTCAAGCGTATCGCTACCGAGGCGGTCACAATCACCCAGGTTCGCTCCTTCCTGTCGGACCGGTTCGGCAGCGGCGCCCGCGTCACGCAGCTGGACGTCGATTTCGACGCGAGGCCGATGGCGATCCGCTCCGTCATCATTACCCCGCGGGAACGGATGCAACGCACGCCCATGCTCCAGGCCGAGCTCGCGCGGCGACTTGGTGAGCCACTGCGGCTCCAGCTGGACCAAGTGCTGCTGGAGCCGGGCGCCGGCGCGATCGAGGCGCAGCGGGAAGAATTGCGGCAGGCCAGCTCACCAGCGACCGCGGAAACGGCGCGGATAGCAGCCCTGGCCCGGCTGATCTCGCTTGCAGCGGGTGTTCCGGCCGATGCCATAACCATCGATCGCGATCATCGCCGCGCGATTGCCGCGGCCGCGCCGCTGCCCGGCGCAAGCCTGTCGAGCTATCGTGCGCTCGAACAGCGGGCGCGCAGCCAGGCCGTCGACTGGGACATTGCGCTCGTTCCGCCCCGCGGAGACATGCCACAGATCGTCTTTGCAGATGGTTCCGATACCCCCGACGCCGCGGCACGCGATGCGGCGCTTACGTCCGCCTGGGCTGCCCGGCGCTGGAATATCCGGGCGATAGCTGTTCCTGGTCTGGCCCAGGACAGCCCCGAGGCGCCCACGCTTGCCGAGCGCAGGGCGATGGCTATTGCCGCCCTGATACGCAGCGAGGGCATCGAGGCGGTCCCTGCTACCGCTGGGGGCGCAAGCTTCAGCCTGGCTCCAGCTCTTAACGCTGATATTCCATGAGCCGCGGAATGGCGTCGAATCCCCACTGGCCTGAATTGCCTTACCCTGGCCATCCCACCGGAAGGTCCGCCCGTTCAAGATGCGAGGCAAAGGGTCGGATTGAAGCCATGAAGATGAGCGGCATTTCTCGCAGCGCGGGCTAGCGCCGCATGATGCCTGACAACGCCCTTTCCAGGTCGCTAGACAGGAACGAGACCCTTGATCATCACTTTCATCGCACTGATCTGTGCCGCCGCAGTGACGGCTTTTCTCACCTTCAGCCGTTTCGCACGCACCGATAGCTGGCGCGCAACCGTCACGCCGCTCGCATCGATCATCGGCAGCGGTTTTCTCATCTGCGGCCCTATTCTGGCGCGCGAGTTCGGACGGGCAGCCATCATCGCCGAAGCGATTCTCCTGTTGATCGCCTATGCCGCAGGGGCCGTCATCCGCTTCAATATCGTTCATGTCGAAAATTATCTTGCGTCTGCTCGGGTCAATGATCCCCTCGCATGGCTCGCGCGGGCGACCCAGGGTGTCCTGGCCATCGCCTATGCGATTTCAGTGGCCTATTATCTCAAACTGCTTGCGGAGTTTCTGCTCAAGCCATTCGACACCGATCCGGCATGGCACATGCTGGCTTCCAATGCGATCGTCACCACGTTCATCGTTGCGATCGTGGCGCTTGCCCTGGGGAACGGGCTGCGCCGTGTCGAACATCTTGCTCACGGCACGGTCGCTCTCAAGATCGGCATCATCGCCGGGTTGCTGGCAGCACTTGCGTGCTGGTGGCTCACAAATGCCGCCGCCGATCCCCTGCCGCCCGCACGGGTGAACTGGAGCAGCATATCCCTCCTCCTCGGACTCGTCATCACGGTCCAGGGATTTGAGACCTCCCGTTATCTCGGCCATGCCTATGACCAGGCGCTGCGCATTCGCACGATGCGGCATGCTCAGTGGATCGCGTCCGCCATCTATCTTGCCTTTCTGGCGCTCCTTACGCCCTTCCTGGCGCGCGCTGCTCAGGCTGAGGGCGTTGCAGGCATCCTTGATATCATGACGATCGTGGGACCCGCGCTGGGGCTGTTCGTACTGGTGGGAGCCGTTTCCAGTCAGCTTAGCGCGGCTGTCGCGGACTCCATCGGTTCAGGAGGCCTCATGAGCGAGGTGACGCAGCGGCGGGTGAGCGTCCAGGTGGCATTTGCGCTCGCCGGCTCACTGGCGGTGGCGGTTGTGTGGCTGACCGATCCATTCGAGGTGGTCGCGATATCCTCGCGCGCCTTTGCCCTGTTCTATGCGTTGCAATGCAGCCTGGCCTTCATCGTCGCGAGGCGCACCGCAACAGCGGGCGGCGCGCGGCAGATGGGTTTCCTTCTGGTGGGCATGGTCTGTATCGTCGCAACGCTCGTCGGCGCTCCAGCCGAAGGATAATTGTGTCATAAAGACATAAGAGGCCCGAACGAGGTTGCCATGGCACCCGGTACATCGCCTGGCGTGCCTTTTCCTGGAGGGGAGGGGTTGCAGCCTGACCGCCGGAGCAGTTAGGATTTACCCTCACGCTCTCTTGCGATTGCTCGGGCTCGAGCTACTTGCAAAAACATTCAGGAGAACGCCGGATGCCAATAATTTGGCGAAATCTTATCGCAGCAATTTTCGCGGCGGCTGGGACTGCCCAGACCATGGTGGTGGATGCACAGACCATCGGCGGGGAGCGGATGGTCACTTACGCTGATGTTGCAGACCTCTCCTACTCTGCCGGATTGATAGCATTGGTGCGGGTCGACACGATGATTGCGGTCGATCCCTCTCGCTCGGCGGCAGGTCGCCGGGGATATGGTCGCTTTTACATCGAGGGCGAGGCCAGAGCCCTGCTCGTGAGCAGGAAGCCCCTCGGACGCAACGTCCGATATCTGGTTGACCTGCCGCTCGATGGTCGTGGTCGAGCCGATGACCTGGAGGGGGAGGAAGTCTTTATCTTCGCTCGCAGAGTTGCGGGTAAGCCCGGCGAACTGCAGCTTGTCACCCCCACCGCGCAGCTGCCCTGGAGTCCTGCGGGGGAAGCGCGCCTGCGGGCTATACTGCGAGCCGCTGTTTCGCCCGATGCCCCTCCGCCTGTAACGGGCGTTCGGGCCTTGCTGCATGTACCCGGCGCATTATTGGAGCAGGGTAGAACGCAAATATTCCTCGATACGCAGGATGGCTCCTTTGCATCGGTAACCGTGCGGCATCGGCCTGGCGAGCGGCCAAGCTGGCACGCCTCCTTCTCCGAGCTTATCAAGGATGCAGGAGGGCCTCCCTCGCCAGATAGCCTCGAGTGGTACCGGCTGGCTTGCTCATTGCCCGACATGCCGCCGCCTGGTGCAAATATATCACGGACTCAGGAGGCGCGTGCGCGAGCCGTGGCCGATTACCGTCTCGTGCTCGAAACTCTGGGTCAGTGCAAACGGAGCCTGCATGTCAGGCCGCAGATGACGGCTCAGTCGTTCCTTGCGCCAGACAAGGCCTGAGCCATTTCGGCTACCAGCGTGGATCGGGTTACCTTCCTTCTGACAGCGCAAATGGTCCAGGGCCGCGCCTCGGCAGGTTCAGGACTGCCGTGAGCCACCCGAGAACAATGCAACGAAACTGGAAATCGTTCGCGCGGTCGTCCACCATTCGGGTGCGCCGGCGTCTTCGGCAAAGCGAGGCGACCTTTATTCTGCTGGCAGCCGCGGCCGGACTGGCCGCCGGACTGATGACGAATGTGCAGCAATGGTTGGCGCACGGGCTGCAGCACCTATTCTATGGTGTCGAGGGCAACCGACTGAGCGCGCTCGGAGCTATTCATCACCCCTGGCGTTTGCTGGCGCTGCCCCTGGGCGGCCTCATGCTGACGCTTTTTGCCCTTCTCCTGAAAGGACGCAAGGGGGCGCCCATCGACGTTGTCGAAGCAAATGCCCTCCATGGCGGGCGCATACCAGGGGCTGACAATCTCATCATTGCGACCCAGACGGTCATTTCCAACGGCATGGGCGCCTCGGTCGGGCTGGAAGCGGCCTATGCGCAAATGGGCGGAGGGGCTGCCTCGATGCTTGGGCAGTGGCTGAAACTGCGCCGCAACGACCTGCGCACGTTGGTGGGAGCGGGCGCAGGCGCCGCAATCGGTGCGGCATTCGGCGCTCCGCTGACCGGGGCTTTCTACGCCTTTGAAATTGTTATCGGTCACTATACGCCCTCGGCGATCGCGCCGGTGATCGCGGCTGCTCTGGCGGGTGTCTTCGTGACGCGAGCGCTGGGCGGAGAGCCCTGGCTGATTGCGACCACGGCCCACCGCGCGATCACGACCGGCGATTATCTTCTCTATGCCCTGCTCGGTCTGCTGTGTGCATGGCTGGGTATACTCATCATGCGCCTGGTCACCTTCACCGAGGTGCGGGTGCAAGGCTGGACCAAGCTTGGAAGATGGAAGCCGCTGGTCGGCGGGTTGCTGCTGATACCTCTGGCTCTGGCGTCACCCCAGACACTGTCGGCAGGACATGGGGCGTTGCACCTCAACCTGGTCCTGCAGCCTGCCCTTACCCTCCTGCTACTCATTTTGGGCCTGAAGATCGCCGCATCGGTGATTTCCCTGAGTTTTGGCTTCCGGGGCGGCCTGTTCTTCGCATCGCTGTTCCTGGGATCGCTGGCGGGCCAGATTTTCGCCGGGCTCGTCAACGCAGGAGGATTGGGGATCTTCCTCGATCCCAACGATGCAGCGCTTGTGGGTATGGCCGGGCTCAGCGTATCGATTGTCGGCGGACCGATGACGCTGGCCCTGCTGATGCTCGAGACGACCCACGATTTTGCGCTGATGGCTGTTGTGCTGACTGCTTCCTTGCTGTCGAGTACAGTGACCAGGGAGATGTTTGGTTTTTCCTTCTCGACATGGCGGCTGCACCTGCGTGGTTCGAGCATCCGTAGCCCTCGCGACATCGGCTGGGTGCTGAGCCTGACCGCCGCGCGCATGATGCGGCGTGACTGGGCATCGGTGGGCGAGGATTGCACGGTGGCCGAGTTTCGGCGCACCGTCCCGCTAGGGTCGGCGAGCAAAGCGATCATGACCGATGCGGTCGGACATTATCGCGGCATTGTTCCGACGGCTGCCGCCTATGCGCCGGGACTTGATGGGGATGCGCAAGTGGCAGCGCTTGCGGTTCTGCGCGATGCCAAGCTGAAGCCGGATGCCGATATCCAGACCGTCCTGCCCCTGTTCGACCGGTGGGCTGCTGACGAACTCGCGGTAGTCGATGGTTCCGGCCTGGTGATCGGCGTATTGACAGAGAAACATGCCCGACGGCGATATTTCGAGGAGATCGAGTCCTCCCAACGGGCTTTGTTCGGGGAGAGCTGATGTCACCCTTATCTTCATGGGCGCGTGTAACGGGCGGGGCCGAGCGGCGGTTCGAAAAAGATGGCCTTGACGCGCGATGCGAGGGCTTCCATCGGAAATGGCTTGGTGATGACGTGCATGCCTGCCTCCAGATGGCCATGGTTCAACACTGCATTCTCCGCATAGCCGGTAATGAAAAGAACCTTGAGGCCAGGCCTGGTCGCCCGCAACGCCTCTGCGAGTTGGCGTCCGTTCATGCCGGGAAGGCCGACGTCGGTTACCAGCAGATCGATGTCGCGCCCCTGCGCTAGCAACTCCATCGCTGCCGGTCCGTCAGGCGCCTCGATGGCGTCATATCCCAGGTCAGTCAGCGCTTCGATGATGAGCATGCGGACGGCAACTTCGTCATCCACGACGAGGACCGTTTCACCCCCGTCCGTCCGGGGGGCCGCGGACAGGGGGAGCGGTGAAGCGTCGGCCACGACGGCCTGGCCGTCTCGTGGCAGGTAGATCGCGACAGTCGTGCCCATGCCTGGCGTCGAGTGGATGCGTACGTCGCCGCCCGACTGGCGCGCAAATCCATAAATCATCGACAAGCCGAGGCCGGTCCCACTGCCTATCGGCTTGGTGGTGAAGAAAGGCTCGAATGCTCTGGAAATGGTCTCGGCATCCATGCCTGTACCGGTGTCGCTGACCGACAGACAGATATAATTGCCGGGCATCATGTCGCGCCGACGGCCTGCATGCTCGTCGATCAGATGATCCTGCGTCTCGATCATGATCCGTCCACCGTCGGGCATCGCATCGCGCGCATTGATGCACAGGTTGAGAAGCGCGTTCTCGAGTTGGTTCGGGTCCACCAGGATGGATTTCAGATCGGTGGCCAATCTTGTTTCGACCAGGATGGCCGGACCGACGGTCCGGCGAACGAGATCTTCAAGGCCGCAGATCAGCCCATTTGCATCGGTGGGTCGGGGGTCGAGCGTCTGCCGACGGCTGAAGGCGAGCAGGCGGTGGGTCAAGGCTGCCGCTCGCTTCACCGCATCCTGTGCTGCGTCCATGTAGCGACCGATCTCGCCCGCGCGGTCCTGAGCAAGGCGAAGCTGGATCAGTTCGAGGCCACCGCCGATAGCTGTGAGCAGATTGTTGAAATCGTGAGCGAGACCGCCTGTCAGTTGGCCGACTGCCTCCATCTTCTGGGACTGCCGCAACGCATCTTCCGCCCGCAGCAATTCGGCGGTCCGCTCTGCTACCTGGCGTTCAAGCGAGGCAGCCAGCTCGGCGAGCTCTTGCTCCGCGCGGCGCCGCTCCACAGCATCGCGGGTTCTCTCGGCCACTTCACGGACAAATGCGACATCATCTTTAGACCAATGGCGCGGCGTGTCATTGTTGACAAAGATGAGGGCGACAAATCCGCCCTGCTCATGCAAGGGCATGTTGATGAATGCGCGAGCGTTGATTGCCTCGAGCACCGCTGATCTGTCGGCGGTGCGCGGATCGAGGCGGGAGTCATCGACGCACACCGTTTCGCCGTGCTTCAGATCCTCGATGTAGGTGCCGTGCTCGCGAAACTGCAACGTGCCTGCTATGGTCGCGACACCGACTGCGTTCCAGTCCCGCTCGATCATGATCGTCTCCTGGATGCGGTCGACCATGCCGTAGCCGGCCCGGCTCACGCCAAGCGTCTGACCGAGGATCTCCGCTGCGGCGTGCGATATGTCGGCGCTGTGATCGAGGTCGCGAAAAAGGTCGTTCAGGCGAACCAGGGCCTGGCGCTTCAGCTCCGCCCGCTTTGCACTGGTGATGTCCATCGAAACACCGGCAACCCGGATAGGTCTGCCATCGACGTCGAAGAAGGGCTGGCCACGGGACGATATCCAGCGTGTGCTGCCGTCGGGCCAGATGATGCGATATTCCTCCTGATGTTCGCGGCCGCCCGTGCCGGCCTCGATCATATTGTCGATTGCTCGCCGGCGATCTTCGCGATGAACCGCCGCAATTCTATCTTCAAAGGTGAACGGTTGTTCCGGTTCCCGGCCGAACAACCTCTTGCACTCTGCCGACGCGGTCAAGGTCCGGGACTGGAGTTCGAAGCTCCAGGTGCCAAAGCCCCCCGCCCGCAGCGCGAGCGCCAACTCCCGCTCGCGCTCGTCCTGGCTGCGCAAACGGGCGCTCACCTCGGCCATGAGGGTGGCGTTGTCACGTTCAAGCCCGGACAACCGTTCCCGCTCAAGCGTCACATCCACCTGGCTGGCAAAGAAATAGGAAAGCTTCTTGTCGGCGTCGAACACCGGCGCCATGAGGAGCCGGTTCCAGAATGGCTCGCCATTCTTCCGGTAATTCCTGATGTCGACTTCGACCGGATGAGCATGCTCGACGGCCTCGTGGAGCAATCGCCTGGTTTCCGGGTCGGTGGCTTCACCCTGCAGAAAACGGCAGTTACGGCCAAGGATTTCAGCGCGCCCGTATCCGGTCAGTCGACAAAAGGCATCATTGGCAAACACGATCGGATTATCGGCAAGCCGGGGATTGGTGATGATCATCGGCATCCGCGTGGCATGCACCGCGGCGACGAAGGGGTCTGTAAAAGGGTCGAGGCCGCTTAGCCCGTTCTCGATCCTTTCGTCATCCGCGATGCTCTTGCAGGAACGATTGCTGCTATCATTTCGATCGGACAACGTGGCTTCCTAGCGGGGCAAGGGTCAAAGGTTCCGCTACTAGACCTCAAAGGCTCCTCGTCATCAAGCCACCGAGCGCCGTGATCGGAGGTGCGCATAATCATGTCCTCATGCATAATCCGGTTCCCTCAGCGAAGCGGACGAACTGCTGATCGGGTTCCCGCACAAATTAGACGTGGGAGCGGAATGCTTGAATGCGTCTGCGGATGACCACTCGATCACCGTCACCCTGCCGAGAGGCCTGACGCCGACCCTGATATTTCTGCATCCTACATCGTGAGGTTCGGATCCCTGCCATGGGGAGGACCGGTCGCCGCGGCGCGTTGCCCTTAAGTATGTTTCCCCATAGCTGCTGGAGACGACCCATCGTAACTTGGCGCCCTTCTCGTGGAGGCGCTCATGAAGAATATTCTTCTTCTGGTACATGATGACGAAGGTCAGGAAGCGCGACTTCAGGCGGCTCTCGACCTGGCCCGTGCGCTTGGCGGTCATCTGCAATGTATCGACGTGACGCCCTTTCCCGTCATCGCTGGCGATCTCTATGCCGGATTTGGCGAAACTGCGCTCCTGCTTGATGAGCGGGACAGCGAAGCCCGCAACAAGAAGCGGATCAGTGCTCACCTTGCCAAGGAGGACGTCAGCTGGGACTGGGTCGATACCACTGGTGAAATCGCCAGCTGTCTTCTTAAGGAGGCCTCGCTTGCCGACATCGTGGTGCTTAATCGGCAGCTCGACAGCTACCCGCTTCCCGACATGCGGACAATCGCCGGCCAGGTGCTGATGCACGCCCGGGTCCCGGTTCTGGCCGTTCCGCAGCATGTGAAGAGCTTTGCCTTAAAGAGGGCTCTGCTGGCATGGGACGGCCATCCCTCGTGCATCGCCACCATGCGAGCCTGCACCCCCTTGCTTGCGCTGGCAGAAGAAGTTGAAGTGCTGACCATCAAGGATGGGTCGATACAGGCTGAGCCGAGCGACGCTGCCCGATATCTCTCGCGTCACAATGTGAATGCGAGCATACGGGTTCTTGACGACCGCCTTCATCCGGTGGACGCCATCATCGAAGAAGAAGCCAGCCAGTGGAAGGCCGATTATCTCATGATGGGCGCCTACGGGCGGGGCAGGATCATGGAAACGTTCGGCGGCGTGACCCGGCGTCTGCTTACGCATGGCAAGAGGCCCACCCTATTGGGGCATTGACCCCTTTTTGCGGACTGGCCAGGACGTCGATTCGCCCGGATGGCGTGCCGCAGGCGAGGCCCTTTCGCACAAGCTCTCCCCTGATATGGCGGCCACGCCTCCAGACAGGCCAGAGCCTTGTCAGGAGTGGCGCGAGGTGCGGGGACTGAAATAGGAGTTGCGACACTTAACCGGCCTACTTCAACCTTGCCGCGTGCATGGCGCCGATGAAAGAGCTCCGGGGTCCGCGCCATTTTCGGATGACCTTCCACAACCGGGGAGATCTCAGCGGCCGCCGCCTGGAACGCTATCCTTGCCACCGGCGGCGCAGGACCGCATCAGGGCGAAACACACCTTGATGCGCATCGGCGCTTCGGCTGTAGCCGACCGTCAGCACGGCAGAGACTCCCAGGCCCAGGGCAGCGGCGACCATGTCAGGTCCAAGACCTCCGAGCCCGCCAAGTAATCCGATCAGCCCGAAGGTGCGAAGCCCGCGACCCTGCGGCCCTTGCCGAAATCCCGCTTGGCCCAGCCGCGCTCAAGCCCTACGAGTAGCCCTACGGCGATGGATGCAACCAGGGAGAGATAGGGATGAGCGATATCGAACATGGATTGCAATTGCCTAAGCGCGACACAGCGAATCCCTATAGCTTGAAGCCTCTGTCAGACCAATCTGGTCTTCATCCGGACGTTGGCGCGGGCGATCGTTGGCCGTAGAGCCATATCCCGCCTTCACATTAGAGAAGGAGCGCTTTTAGAGAAGGAGCGCTTTTCCGGACGTGCCGCCGCGAGGCGGCCGGCTTTTGCCGCGCGGGTCGCGGTTATCGACCGGCATTCTCAGCTGGAACTCCAAGCCCGATATTCGTCAGGGCCATCCCATCTGTGGTGATCTCGATCGCGAGCGGCAGTCCGCCCTGACCTGTCTGCTTTGGTTCGAAGGGAACAACCGCAGTGCTTGCCGTGATCATGCCACGAAGTGAGTACCTATGATTTTGGCCGCTTATTCCGTCGCGATCCGCCTGGCGCACCGTTGCTTAGGTTCCAGCGGCGCAGCAGCGGCGGCATGGTAAGGCCCTGCACGAAGATGGAAAAGGCGACGACGCCGAAGGTCAGGACCACGATTTCCCTCTGCTCGGGAACGCTTGGCGGTACGGCCAGCGCGAGCGCCAGACCGACCGCTCCGCGCAAGCCGCCCCAGACGAGGACATGCTGGTAAGTGGCCGGCAGCCGGAGCGATGATCGGCAGAACAGGAATGCGATCGGGTAGACCGCGGCGGCGCGGCCGATCAGAGTGAGCAGCACCAGCACCGCTAGCGCGCCGGAAACGAGGGTGAGGGGCTGATGCGCTTCATGGCTGCCGATCAGCAGGAACAGCACCGAGTTGGCAAGGAAAGCCGCATATTCCCAGAAGCCGGTCACATGCGGCTTGCCTGCCTCCGAGATGGACGTGCGCCACCCGAAATTGCCGACGATCACGCCCGCGGCGAGGGCCGCGAACACGCCGGACGCGCCGATCCGTTCGGCGAGGAGGAATCCGCCCCATGCGATGATAGTGGTCAGTGTGATCTCCACCAGATGATCGCGGGTGCGGCCGGCGATCCTTAGCACGATGAAGGCCACGGCGGCGCCCGCCACTATCCCGCCCACCACGGTCCACAAGAGAGAAGCAAGGACACCGATCGGTGTAAGAGCCTGTCCCTGCGTCAGCCCCATCAGGATGCCGAAGCCGACGGCGGCGACGCCGTCGTTCAGCAGGCTTTCGGATTCGACGACCATGCCCAGCCTAGGTTCCGCCTTCATCTCCTTGAAAGCGGCGATCACCGAAACGGGATCAGTGGCAGCGATCAGCACGCCCACGAACCCCGCGCCGATCCAGCTCCAGCCGAGCAGCCAGTGCAGCCCGCCCGCAACAACGGCAGCGGAAATAGCCACCCCCAGGAAAGCGAGCGTGATAGTGAGCGGCATCTCCTGGCGGAACCTGGGCCAGTTCATCTGCAAGGCGGCCTCGAAGATGAGAGGTGGAAGGAAGATGTTGAAGATGAGCTCGCGCGAGAGCGGCAGGTCAACGCCGAACGGCAGCAAGGCAAGGCTGATGCCTGCCAGCACCAGCCCGGCCGTATAGGGCAATCCTATCCGCCGCGAGACCATCGCCACCAGCGACGCAACGACCAGCAACATGCCGAAATCCAGCAGGTCGATGTTGGCCACCGGGATTCCTCTTCGTTGTCGAGCGGCCTGGCTCCGCCGTTGCCCTTGCCCTTGCAATTCTGGAAACAAGAGGCAACCACCCAGACGGTCTCTCGTTCCCTTGGAGATCCCCCATCGTCAGGAGGAGATTAGCTGCCATGAATGACACGGGGCTGACCCACGCGCCGGAGAGCCGCACTGGCCCATGGATCCAGGTCAATCCGCCCGTTTTCTTCATTTCCGCTGGGCTGATCCTCGCTTTCGTCCTGTTCGGCGCGCTTTTCACCGAGCAGGCATCACGGTTATTCGCTTCCGTGCAGACAATGATCACCGTTGATTTCGGCTGGTTCTACGTCGTTGCCGTTGCTGGCTTTTTGCTCTTCATCCTGTTCCTGATGCTCAGCCGCTATGGCGACGTGAAGCTTGGGCCGGACGAAAGCGAGCCGGACTATAGCTATATTTCCTGGTTCGCGATGCTGTTCAGCGCGGGCATGGGCATCGGACTGCTCTTCTTCGGGGTCGCCGAGCCGATCCAGCATTATGCGCGTCCCCCTGTTGGAGCGGGAAGCACGATCGAGTCCGCGCGTCACGCGATGGTGCTCACCTTTTTCCACTGGGGTCTGCACGCCTGGGCAATCTACATCGTCGTCGGTCTGGCGCTCGCCTATTTCGCGTTCCGGCGCGGACTGCCGCTCACCATCCGTTCCGCGCTGTTTCCACTGATCGGACAGCGCATCCACGGGCCGATCGGGCATGCGATCGACATATTCGCGGTGCTGGGCACGATGTTCGGCGTGGCGACTTCGCTTGGCTTCGGCGTGCTTCAGGTCAATGCGGGATTCAATCACCTGTTCGGCTTGCCGACCGAGCCACTGGTCCAGATCCTCCTGATCGCCGTGATCACAGGCATGGCAACCCTTTCTGCTGCCATGGGTCTCGACAAGGGCGTCAAGCGGCTATCCGAAATCAACATCATTCTCGCCGTGACATTGCTCGCCTTTGTGCTCATCGCCGGTTCAACCGTTTTCCTGCTCCAGGCTTATGTCCAGAATGTCGGGGCTTATCTCGGCAGCCTCGTGCAACGCACCTTCCGCATGTATGCCTATGAACCCAATGAATGGTTCGGCAACTGGACGCTCTTCTATTGGGGCTGGTGGATCAGCTGGTCGCCCTTTGTCGGCATGTTCATCGCCCGTATCTCGCGCGGGCGCACGATCCGCCAATTCGTGACGGGCGTGCTGCTAGTGCCGCCGCTGTTCACTTTCCTGTGGATGACGGTCTTTGGCAACACAGCGATCGACATGGATTTGCGGGGGACCGCCGACATTGCCGCAACCGCCGTCAACAATATGCCGGTCGCCTTGTTCGAAACATTGGAGCATTTGCCTTTCTCCACCATTGCATCCGGCCTGGCGACGTTGCTCGTCATTACCTTCTTCGTCACCTCAGCCGATTCCGGGGCGCTGGTGATCGACATGATCACTTCGGGCGCGGAGGAAAATCCGCCGGTCTGGCAACGCATTTTCTGGGCGGTGAGCGCTGGGGTAGTCGCGGCGGTTCTGCTGGTCGCAGGGGGGCTGGAAGCCTTGCAGACGGCCGCTATCGCAAGTGCGCTGCCCTTTGCGGCGGTGATGATCGTCATCTGCTATGGGCTATTGCGCGCGTTGCAGATGGAAGAAGAGGGGTCCGCGATCGACTTGTCCACCGCCGCGCAAGCCGCGCCCTACCTGGTGGAAGGACCAAACTGGCAACAACGCCTCGCCAGCATCACGCGCTACCATGAGGAAAAGGAGATTGAGACCTTCCTGATCGACATCGCTTGCCCTGCGCTGAATGCGGTCGCGGCGCAGATGCGCGATTCGGACCTGACGCCCAGATTGGTGCAGGACGCAACCCATGTCGAACTTCGCGTGCCCCATGAGGAGCGGGGCGAATTTCGCTATGGTGTTCGCGCTCGCGCCTTTCGGGCTGCGAGCTTCGCGTTCGCCGAGCCGCGCAGGCGACCTGAGGCAGAGCGCCGCCACTATCGGGCTATGGCGCAAAGCTCCGAGGAGGATCACCCGCACGACGTCACCGGCTACAGCGGGGATCAGCTGATCAATGATCTGCTGAACCGCTATGCGCGGTTCAGGCACATGCGGCGGCTTGCCTGAACCATGTTGGCGGTTTCAGGCGGCGGCGTCGTTCGGCACCATGATCAGGGTGCGTCCCTCGACCCGCCAGGACGCGAGTTGCGACAGGAAATTCATTCCCAGCACATCGATGTTGCCGAGGGCGGGCGAGATGGCGACCTTGAGGCCGCGAGCTTCTATTCCCCCAAGCACGATACGGGCGACCGTCCCGGTTTCGGCGGGTACCACGCCATTTGCTGTGCGCATGACGATGGGCAGCAGGCCGCTGCCACGATCGACAGAGGCCCGCCGGGCTGTCCCTTCCGAAAGGGTTGTGACGGTCGCGCCGCTGTCTATCAGCAACCTTCGTTCGACGCCGTTGATGGTCGCCCGCGCCCAGAAGTGGCCGTCGGGCGACATGCGGACATGCACCTCCTGACCGCTCACTTGCTGGCCATCGATGCCCAGTTGCGAAGCGAGGCGGGCTAATATGGGGTCGAACGGCGCCTGCTGGAGCAGCAGGAACAGGCAGAAAGCCAGGACGCTGAAGGAAAACAGCGCTCGCAGCAGCCGCCCGACATAGGGGATGTTGAAGAGCAGGATCAGGAGGGCGGCAGCGGCCAAGGCATAGAATGCCATCTGCTGCCATTCAGGATTGATAGACACGGGCATGACGCTGGGTGAACCGCTGGGCTGGAGGTTCGATCCAATCCGCGTGCCTCAGTGAACGACGAAGCATCGACCGAACGGGTTGTCGCCCATTTTACTGATCGAGTTTGGCGTCCATGGAACTCGAGGCCCCTGTTCGCATTCACCGTGTAGCAACATACCGGAAACAAAGGGGGCGAGCAGCGCAGATTTTTCCGCCCGCGGCTGATACATGGTTACGCCTTGGCGTCGCGGCCCTGGCGCTGGGCTTGCTCATCCTCGCACTGGGAGGCTGGGATTATGCCCGATCCTCCTACCAATCGCAGACCGGGTGGGTGCAAGACCAGCCTGTTCCCTTCAGCCACAAGCATCATGTCGCGGACGATGGCATCGACTGCCGCTATTGTCATGCGAGCGTCGAGACGAGCGAGAATGCCGGGCTACCGCCGACCCACACGTGCATGACCTGCCATTCCCAGCTGTGGACGGGCGCCGGGGTGCTGGAGCCGGTGCGGGAAAGCCTAGCCTCTGACAAGCCAATCCGGTGGCGGCGCGTCGCCCAGCTGCCCGACTATGTTCAGTTCAATCACAGCATCCACATCGATCGCGGGGTTGCCTGCGTGGAATGCCATGGCCGCGTTGATCAGATGCCGCTCACCTGGCGGGCCAAGCCGTTCCAGATGCAATTCTGCCTGGAATGCCATCGCGATCCGGCGCCGCATCTGCGCCCGCCCGATCTGGTGACACGGATGGAGCCGCTCGGCTGGAGCGAGAAGCAGAAGCGCGCCTATGGCGAGCAGGTGATGCGCGTGCATCGGATCGATCCCAAGACGCTCGACAATTGCGGGATATGCCACCGATGAGCGGTCCTCCGGACTTGACGGCGCTGCGATCGCTGACCGGCAAGCGGTTCTGGCGCGCGCTCGATGAGTTGGTCGATCAGCCCGATTTTCGGGTGCGGATGAGCGCGGCCTTTCCCGCGTTGGCCAGCGGCCCGGGCGACTGGCGGCGGCGGGACATATTGAAATGCCTGGGCGGCGCCCTTGCCCTCGCCGGGCTCGACGGCTGCGAACGCGCGCCCGATCAGGACGCGATGCCCTTCGTCGAGCAGCCGGAGGGGGCAGAGCCGGGCGTCGCCCGCTTCTATGCGACGGCGGTTGAGATGGACGGCGTGGCGCAGCCGGTGATCGGCAAGACGCGTGAGGGGCGTCCGGTGAAGCTGGAGGGCAATGGCGACCATCCCGCCAGCCGAGGTGCCACCGATGCCTTCACCCAGGCGGCGTTGCTTGACCTCTACGACCCCGCCCGGTCGACGGCGCCGCTCCACAGGGGGCAGCCGACAAGCTGGGCGCGGTTCGAGACGGCGCTGGCCGCGCTGCGCGGAGAACTGGACGGCCGGCAAGGTGAGGGGTTCCGGCTGTTGACGGCTCGGGTCGGATCGCCGACGCTGCGCCGCCAGATTGAGACGATGCTGGACCGCTGGCCCCAGGCGTGCTGGCATGTGCATGCGCCGGTGAGCGATGCGGGCGCGGGTGAAAGGCTGCGTCTCGACCGCGCGCATGCCATCATCAGTTTCGACGCCGACCTGCTCGGTCCGGGGCCGCGCCAGCTGTGGCACGCGACCGGCTGGGGCGCGCGGCGGCGGGCGTTCCAGGCCGGCGAGGGCGATGCTACCCTGTTCGTCGCGGAACCCAGCCCAACGATTACCGGCGTCACCGCGACCGGACGGCTGGTCGCTGCCGCTGCACGGATGGGAACGCTCATGAAGGCGCTGGCGGTGGAACTGGGCGTACGGGCAGGAACGCCGCTTCGGCTCGGGTCGACCGAGCGGAACTGGGTCAAGCGAGCCGCAGCGGCGCTCAAGCGAAACGCGGGGCGGGGTCTGGTCGTGGCGGGAAGCGAGCAGCCGCCCGCGCTGCATGCGCTGGCGCGCGCCATCGACCAGCGTCTGGGGAATCTGGAAGTAACCCGGACCGTCGCTGCGCCCGCCGCCAGGCAGCAGGCGCTGGACATGGCGGCGCTGGCCGGGGACATCCGCGCGGGCGACGTGCAGAGCGTTTTCCTGCTCGAAGTGAACCCCTGTTACAGCGCGCCCAGCCTCGCGCCGTTGCTCGCGCGCGTGCCGATGCGCATTCACGCCGGTCTGCATGCCGATGAGAGCGCGGCGGCGGCGCACTGGCACCTGCCCATGCCGCATCTGCTCGAAAGCTGGAGCGACGGACGCGCGGCGGACGGATCGGCGGTGCTGATGCAGCCGCTGGTGCGGCCATGGCTGCAAGTGCGCTCCCGCCATGCGCTGCTCGAAGCGCTGATGGGCGGCGACCGGGCCGACCGCGACATCGTGCGGGAAACATGGGCCGACGCGCTGGATGAGGAGGGCTGGACCAGGGCGCTGGTCAGCGGGATCATAGCCGGCGGCGAGCCTGCCGCCGCTTCGCCGCCCGGTGCCGAGCCGCCGCCTGTACAGGAGTTGCCGAGCGAGGGGCTTTCCCTGCTCATCCGCCCCGACCCGACGATCTGGGACGGGCGCTTCGCCAGCAATCCCTGGCTTCAGGAATTGCCCAAGCCGCTGACCAAGATCACATGGGGCAATGCCATCCATCTCAGCCCGGCGCTGGCGCGGGAGAGAGAGCTCGCGTCGGGCGACCTTGTGCGCCTGTCGGTCGGCAGCCGCAGCGTCACCGGGCCGGTCTGGATCGTGCCGGGGCAGGAGCGGCGCACGCTGTTGGTGCATCTGGGCCATGGCCGGTCGCGGGGAGGGCCGGTGGCGCAGAAAGTGGGCTTCGACTCCTATCCGCTGGTGAATGCGCGGGGAGAAGTAAGGCTCGAAAAGATCGAAGGGCGCGAAGAAGTCGCCACCACCCAGCATCATTTCGCGATGGAGGGGGACGAATTCATCCGCTTCGTCGATACGCTGGCCGACGCCCTGCCGCCCGAGCCGCCACGCGCGAACTTCTTTTCCGCGCAGAAGTCAAGCCCCGCCTGGGGGATGGCGATCGACCTTGACCTCTGCATCGGTTGCAATGCCTGCGTCGTCGCCTGCGTGGCGGAAAACAACATCCCGATGGTCGGCAGGGAGCAGGTGGCCAAGGGCAGGGAAATGCACTGGCTGCGCGTCGACCGCTATTATGAAGGATCGCCGGACGAGCCAAGCCAAGCCTTTCAGCCCGTCCCCTGCATGCATTGCGAGGACGCGCCCTGCGAGATGGGCTGCCCGGTCAACGCCGCTGTGCACAGCCCCGAAGGCCTTAACCTGCAAGTCTATAACCGCTGCATCGGTACGCGCACCTGTTCGGCCTATTGCCCCTACAAGGTGCGGCGCTTCAACTGGTTCGACCTGACGGCCAAGGACCCGCCGGAACTGCGGGCGGTTCGCAATCCCGAAGTCAGCGTGCGCGGGCGCGGCGTGATGGAAAAATGCACCTATTGCATCCAGCGGATCAGCGCCGCCCGGATCACCGCCAAGAAGGAAGATCGCGCGATCCGCGAGGGCGAGGTGATGACGGCCTGCCAGGCGGCCTGCCCGACTCAGGCGATCATGTTCGGCGACATATCGGACGCGACGAGCGGAGTTAGCCGCCGCAAGGCCAGCGGGCGCGACTATGACCTGCTGCCTGAAACCAACACGCGGCCCCGCACCACCTATCAGGCGCGGATCAGGGGCGGGGAGGGGAAGTCGTGAACGCGCGGCTGAACGCCGCCGACCGCGTCCTGCGCCTGCCGCCGCGCTTCCCCGCGCCGCGCGCCTGGTGGATATGCTTCGGCTTCGCGCTATCGCTGCTGGGGCTGTTCCTTGCGTCGGTGGCTTGGCTGTTCGGCCATGGGCCGGGAATCTGGGGCAATAATATCCCGGTCGGCTGGGGCTTTCCCATCGCCAACTATATCTGGTGGCTGGGCATCGGCCATGCCGGAACGCTGATTTCCGCCATGCTGCTGCTGATGGGGCAGGGCTGGCGCAATTCGCTCAACCGCTTTGCCGAAGCGATGACGTTGTTCGCGGTTACCTGCGCCGGCCTTTACCCGATCCTTCACCTCGGGCGCCCCTGGCTCTTTTACTGGATGGCGCCCTATTTCAATACGATGAATGTCTGGCCGCAGTTCAAGAGCCCTCTCACCTGGGACTTCTTCGCGGTCCTCACCTACCTCATCGTATCGACGCTGTTCTGGTATATCGGCATCATTCCCGACCTTGCGGCGGCGCGGGACCGGGCGCGAAAGATGCGGTGGAAGATTTTTTTCGGCCTTGGTGCGCTCGGCTGGCGGGGGCAGGCGACGCACTGGGCGCGCTGGCAACAGGCCTACCGCCTGACCGCCGCCATCGCGGTGCCGCTGGTCGTATCGGTCCATTCGGAGATTTCGCTGCTGTTTGCCGCAGGGCCGGTGCCGGGCTGGGTATCGACCGTGTTCCCTCCCTATTTCGTGCTGGGCGCGGCCTTTTCCGGTTTTGCGGTGGTGTCGATGCTGACGGTGTGGTTGCGCTGGATGCTGGGCCTTCACACTCTCGTGACGCTGCGCCACCTCAACATGCTGGGATGCCTGCTGCTGGCGACGGGAATGATGACGGCCTATGGCTATGCCGCCGAAATGTTCACCGCCGCTTATGCCGGGGGCAAGGAAGCCGAGACGCTGTTCGACCGGTTCGTCGGCCCCTATGCGTGGAGTTACTGGGGCGCGATCCTGTTCAACTTCGTGCCGTTGCAACTGCTGTGGTGGCGGCGCTGGCGGGTGCGGCCCATCCTCCTGTTCCTCATCGGGCTCAGCGCCACCATCGGCATGTGGATGGAACGTTACATGCTGCTGGTCAGTTCGCTCTATCGCGACTGGCTGGAAAGCTCGACCGGCACCTTCCACCCGACCTTCTGGGACTGGAGTCTGTTCGCAGGCACGATCGGCCTGTTCCTGACGCTGTTCCTGCTGTTCGTGCGCTTCCTGCCCGTCATATCCGCCTTTGAAGTGCGAGAGGAAGCGGTGGATGGCTGACACCGGCCGCCTGTTCGCGGTGCTCGCTGCCTTCGACACGCCGGAACGGCTGGTCGAGGCCGTTCGCGCGGTCCGGGCGCAGGGCTTTGCCCAGGTCGACGCATTCACGCCCTTTCCGGTCAAGGGGCTGGAGGAGGCGCTTGCCTTCCGTGACAATCGCGTGCCCGCCGCCATGCTGATCGGCGGCATCGTCGGGGCGGCAGGCGGGTTCCTGATGCAGGTCGGCACCAACCTCGACTATCCGCTGAGGATCGGGGGCAGGCCGCTGATCGCGGTGCCCGCATTCATGATGATCACCTTCGAACTGATGGTGCTGGGCGCGGTGCTTGCGGCGCTGGCCATGATGTTCATGGCCAATCGGTTGCCTCGCCTGCATCATCCGGTCTTCGATGCCGACGGGTTCGACCTGTCCGCCGACGACCGCTTCTATCTCGCGATCCTGGCGGACGATCATTTCGATCGGAACGAGGCGGGCAGGGCGCTCGCGGCGCTCGGGCCGGACGCGATCATCGACGTGCGCGAAAGGCCGCGGTCATGATGCGCGGCCTGCCTTGCCTGCTGCTGCTCGCCGCCTGCAACAACATGGTGCAGCAGCCGCGCTACGACGTCTATGAGGACAGTAGCCTCTTTCCCGACGGCAAGGTGATGCAGGCCCCGCCGGACGGAACGGTGGTGCGTGATGCGCCGATGCTTGCGGCAGCCGCCCGGCGTCCCGCCGCCATCACGCCAGCCCTGCTCGCGCGCGGCGAGGATCGCTATGGCATCTATTGCGCCATCTGCCATGGAAAGGATGGGCGGGGCGACGGCTATGTGACGACGCGCGGCTTTCCCCACCCGCCAACCTACCTGTGCCCCCGGCTGCGCGCCGCGCCCGCATCGCATTTCTATGATGTCATCACCAACGGCTATGGCGTGATGTACAGCTATGCCGACCGGGTGCCGCCCGCCGACCGCTGGGCCATCGCCGCGCATATCCGCGTTCTCCAGGCGGCGCAGCCGGTCCACGATGGGGAGCGGGAGGGCGGCCATGATCGCTGATGCGCTGCCCCGCGAGCGGGCCATGGCTCTGATCGGCGTGCTGATCTGCAGCGCGGTGCTGTTGGGCGCGTTCTGGTCGCCGCGCGCGATGCTGACGGGTTGGCTGGGGGCGCGGTGGCGTTCGGGGCGGTTCCGTCGGGCGCGTTGCTGCTCATGATGATGATGCGCCTCATTCCGGGCGCCTGGGGGGATGAGATGCGCCTGAGCGTCGAGGCCGCCACGCTGCTGACACCGCTCGCCGCCGCCGCGATGGTGCCAGTGCTCATCGGCATGGCAGCCGTCTATCCCTGGGTCGGCGACCGTTCTCCCAGTGCCTTCAAGCTGCTGTGGCTCAGTCCTGTGCCGTTCATCACCCGCACGCTGCTGCGGTTCGGGGCGCAATGGTGGCTCGGCCATCGCATGCGGGCGCGGCGGGGGCAGACGGTGACGGCCGGCGCGGGCGTCGTGCTGATGCCGGTTCTCACTTCGCTGGTCGCGGTCGATTGGCTGATGTCGCTGGAACCGGATTTCGCCTCGTCCGCCTTCGGGCTCGAATTCATGCAGCGGGAAGTCATCATCGCCTTTTGCGTACTCCTGCTGCTGCGGCTCGGCATGGGGCGAGAACCCCGGCGACTGGGCGTTTTGGGCGGTTTGCTGCTGACGCTCCTGCTGCTGTCGGCCTATTTCCTGTTCCTGCCGTTCTTCGTCATCTGGTCGAGCAATCTGGCGCCCAATGTCGAATGGTATGCCCGGCGATGGGGAACGGGTTGGGAAGCTGTCGCCTGGACCTTCGGCTTGCTGGCTGGCGTGCCGCTGCTGGCGCTGCTCTTGGCGAGGGCGCGAAAGAGCGCGTCATGGCTGAAGCCGTTGTCAGCGGCGGTGATCCTGTCGTCGCTGCTGCAACTGGGCTGGACGGTTCTGCCGGGCCGGGGAGGGCTGGCGGTGCTGGCCTTCTGCGCCAGTGTTGTCGGCCTTGGCCTGCTCGGTGTGGCGCTGCTGCCCATGGCGTTGCGCCATCGCGTGCGCGCCCGTCTGCCGGCGGAGGCACGGCGATGACCCGCCCGCTCCATACCGAAACCGACGTCCAGCGCGGCGCGCATCCGTCGCAGGAACAGCGCAGGCGCGGCTATGAACCGCGCGATGCATCGCCGGGCAGGGTGGTGCTGGGCATCGCCTGCTTCCTGGCGCTGATGGCGGCGGGGCTGGGGTTCGCGTGGGCGACGCTGGGCTGGCTCAAGGCGCGCGATGACCAGCCTCGCGATCTGACGCATGCCATGGCCATTGCGCCGCCTCCGCCCCACCTGCTGGCTGAACCGGAAGCTGTGCGCCATGGCTATGACGCAGCCATGGACAGGCGGATGGAGGCCCCCGCCCTGGCCCATGCGCGGAGCGAGGTGGCGCGGCAGGGTTGGCAGGACGCCGCGTCCGCACCCTCCACCGAAGCGACCGCGCGCGCTCATCGTGAGGCCGGGCAATGATCCCGCGTCTCCTGATACTGTTCGCCGCCCTGCTCGCGGCGTCGCCGGCAGCGGCGCAAGCCGGGTTCGACCCGTTCGGAGAGGCACGCATAGAGGAGAAGCTGGGCGCACGCGTTCCGATCGATGCGCCCTTCCTTGACGCGCAAGGCCGCCGCACCAGCCTGCGCGCGCTGGCGGCGGGCAAGCCGCTGCTGCTGGTGCCGGTGTTGCACCATTGCCCCAATATCTGCGGCGCGACGCTGGCCGGCATGGCGCAGGCGATTGCGGGGCAGAAGCTGCGGCCGGGGCGCGATTTCACCCTCGTCGCCTTCGGCATCGATCCGCGCGAGGGGCCTCAGGCGGCGCGGGACGATCTGGCGCAGATCAAGGCGCGCGAGGGCGTCCATGCCCTGACCGGCCAGCGCAGGGCGATCCGCAGCGTGACCGACGCCATCGGCTATCATTATGCGTGGGATGACCGGATCGGCCAATATGCCCATGCGGCGGCGAGCGCGGTGATCGCGCCCGATGGCCGGATGACCGGCTGGCTCTACGGCCTGGCGCCGCAGCCGGACGATCTGGAGCGCGCGCTGGCGGCGGCCCGGTCAGGGCAGTCCGGCTCTTTCGGCGAAGCGCTGCTGCTGCTCTGCTATCATTATAATCCGGCGACCGGCCGCTACACGCCCGCGATTGAGAAGATGTTGCGGCTGGCTGGCGGCATCACCGTGGCCGGCCTCGGCCTGTTGATCTTTCGCCTGAGGAGGCGGGCGGCATGAGTCACCGCTTCTTCCTCTGGCCGGAACAGGCCTCGCACCATGCGGGGCAGGTCGACTTGCTGATCGGCGCCTTCGGCGTCATGGTCTGGCTGCTGACGCTGCCCGTCTTCGTGCTGATGGCGTTCTTCGCCATTCGCTATCGCACCAGCCGGGACGTCAATCGCGAACATGCGTCCAGCGGCAATGTCTGGCTGGAAGTGAGTTGGTCGGTCATTCCCTTCCTGCTGACGCTCGGCTTCTTCGTCTGGGCGACGGCGCTCTATTTCAACCTCCGCCGCCCGCCGGCCGACGCGACGACGATCAATGTCGTCGCCAAGCAATGGATGTGGAAATATCAGCATGGCGAAGGCGCGCGAGAAATTAACGACCTGCATGTGCCTATGGGCCGGCCGGTCAAACTGGTCATGATCTCGCAGGATGTGATTCACAGCCTCTATGTGCCCGCGCTACGCATCAAGCAGGACGTTCTGCCGGGCCGCTACACGACGATGTGGTTCACCGCTGATAAACCCGGCATCTATCCGCTGCGCTGCGCGGAATTTTGCGGCACCGATCACAGCGTCATGGGCGGGCGGCTGATCGTCATGCGGCAACAGGATTATGCCGACTGGATGGCGCGCAATCGTGATGCCGGCGAGGACGAAACACTGGCGGCGTCGGGCGCGCGGCTGTTCCGCTCGGCGGGGTGCAGCGGCTGCCACGGCGCGGCCTCCGCCGTTCACGCACCGCCGCTCGAAGGGCTCTTTGGCGGTCCGGTGGGCCTGTCGGGCGGGCGAACCCTGATCGCGGACGAGCAATATCTGCACGACTCGATCATGCTGCCCAACAAGGATGTGGCGGCGGGATACCGGCCGATCATGCCGACCTATGGCAATGTGCTGAAGCCCGAAGAGGTGAACGCGCTGGTCGCTTACCTCAAGGACATCGGCGGGGGGGAGCCCGGCACCCGGCAGGAGGATCGCGATGAGTGACGCCGCGCTCGACATCGACAGGCCCGACGAGGAGGTGGAGGACATCAGCTATCTGCGCGCCGGCCACAGCCTGGGTTCCTGGTTCCTGACCACCGATCACAAGCGCATCGCCATCCTCTACCTCGTGTCGATCACCTTCTTCTTCCTGATCGGCGGCGTCGCTGCGGCGCTGATCCGGCTGGACCTGCTGACCCCGGCGGGCGACCTCATGACCAATGAGGGCTATAATCGCGCCTTTTCGCTGCACGGGATCATCATGGTCTGGTTCTTCCTGATCCCGTCCATCCCCAACACCATCGGCAACTTCATCATCCCGCTGATGATCGGCGCGCGGGACCTGGCCTTTCCGCGCCTGAACCTGCTCAGCTGGTATATCTACATCGTCGCCGGGTTCATCACGCTCGCCGTCGTGCTGGGCGGCGGCGTGGACACGGGCTGGACCTTCTACACGCCACTCTCGACCATGTACGCCAACGGCATGGTGGTGGCTACGGTCGTAGCTGTCTTCATCAGCGGCTTTTCAACGATCCTCACCGGCATCAACTTCATCGTGACGATACACAAGTTGCGCGCGCCGGGCATGACGTGGAGCCGCTTGCCGCTGTTCATCTGGTCGCATTATGCGGTGTCGATCATCTTCGTGCTGGCGACGCCGGTGCTGGCGATCACGCTGATATTGGTCGCGGCGGAGCGGTTGTTCGGCATCGGGGTGTTCGATCCGGCGCTGGGCGGCGATCCGCTGCTGTTCCAGCACCTCTTCTGGTTCTACAGCCACCCCGCCGTCTACATCATGGTGCTGCCCGCCATGGGCGTCATCAGCGAACTCATCACATCGGCGGCGCACAAGCGCATCTTCGGCTACTGGTTCGTCGCCATCGCCTCCATCGCCATCGCCGTGATCGGCTTTCTGGTCTGGGGCCATCATATGTTCGTGTCGGGCCAGTCCATCTATGCGAGCGCGTTCTTTTCCTTCCTGTCGATCGCCGTCGCCGTGCCCTCCGCGATCAAGGTCTATAACTGGACTGCGACCCTCTACAAGGGCGACATCATGATCGACGCGCCGCTGCTCTTTGCGATGGGGTTCATCGGCCTGTTCGTCGCGGGCGGGCTGACGGGGTTGATGCTGGCGATGCTGGCGATAGACGTGCATGTCCACGACACCTATTTCGTCGTCGCCCATTTCCACTACATCATGGTCGGCGGCACGGTTACGGCCTTTTTCGGCGCGCTCCATTATTGGTGGCCCAAGATCACGGGGCGCCTGTATAACGAGACGCTGGCCCGCATCGCCGCGGTCGTCATCCTGGTCGGCTTCAACCTCACCTTCTTCCCGCAGTTCATGCTGGGCTATGAAGGAATGCCGCGGCGCTACCATGTCTATCCGCCGGAGTTCCAGCTGCTCCAGGTCTTCTCCTCGGCCGGTGCGGCGCTGCTGGCCGTCGGCTACGCCATGCCCACCTTCTACCTGCTCTGGTCGCTGAGGCGTGGCCCGCGCGCGCCCGCCAATCCCTGGGGCGCGACCGGGCTGGAATGGACGACATCCTCGCCCCCTCCCAAGCATAATTTCACGCAGCAGCCGGTGGTCGTGCGCGGGCCGTACTACTATCCGCTCGAACACCCTGCGAGCAGGGCCAATGCCTGAACAGCGCGCTCTGCACGAACCCTTCCACCAGCCCGCTCGCCAGCGGGAGGCGGACCGGCTGGGCATGATCGTATTTTTGGCGAGCGAAGCGATGCTGTTCGGCGGGCTTTTCGCCGCGGCGATGGCGTTGCGCTTGCTGCACCCGGTCGAGTATGTCGCGGCCTCCGGCCACCTGAAGCTCTGGCTCGGCACCGCCAACACGGCGATCCTGCTGACGTCGAGCCTGATGGCTGCGGTTGCCGTGGAAGCGGCGCGCAGCGGCAGTCCGCGACTGGCGGGGTGGTCGCTCGGCTCGGCGATCATCCTCGCCCTGCTGTTCCTTGGCATCAAGGGCTATGAATATCTGGGCGAATATCGCGAAGGGCTGGTCCCGGGCCTGGCGAACGCGCATTTCGGCACCCGCACACAGCAGCTGTTCATGAACTTCTACTTCGTCAGCACCGGGCTGCATGGCGTCCACGTCATGGTCGGCATCGGCCTGCTGGGCGTGTCCGCGCTCAGCCGTGCGGCGCGGGAGGATCGGGCCGCCGTGCTGATCGGCAACGCGGCGCTTTATTGGCATCTGGTCGATATCATCTGGCTGTTCCTCTATCCCACGCTCTATCTGCCGGGGGTGTCGTGATCCGGCTGGTGCTTGTCTCGGCGGCGTTGATGCTGCTGCTGGCGGTGACCGTCGTGGCGGCGCACCTCCCGCTCGGTCCGGCCAAGCCCTGGATCGCTTATGGCATCGCCTTTGCCAAGGCGACGCTGATCCTCTGGTTTTTCATGGAAATGCGCAGCGAAGGGGCGACCGCGCGGCTGGCGATGGTCGCGGCCGGCGTCTGGCTGCTGATGATGCTGACATTGACCGCAGCGGACTATCTGACCCGCAGCTGGATCGGTGGGTAAATGTTTCCCGGATATTTCTAAGGCCACGCGCATTGTCGCGGCGAGGCACGCGTGAAGGAGCAGGATCATGGACAAGCCAGAGGACGAGACCGTTCATTATGACGGGCCGGCCGGCGGCTGGGGCTCGCTGAAGGGCATCAGCCGAATCTATGCGAAGGAACTGGCTTCCCCTGCGGTGATCGAAACGCTGCGGCGTCAGAACAAGCCGGGCGGCTTCATGTGCGTGTCCTGCGCCTGGACCAAGCCGGCTCATCCGCACCCTGCCGAATTCTGCGAAAATGGCGCCAAGGCAACATTGTGGGAACTGACCAGCCGCCGCTGCACGCCCGAATTTTTCGACCGGCACAGCGTGTCGGAACTCAAGGAATGGCCCGACCATGACCTGGAGCAGGAGGGGAGGCTGACTCACCCCATGCGCTATGATCGCGCCAGCGACCGCTATCTGCCGGTCAGCTGGGCTGAGGCGTTTCGCGAGATCGGCGCGGAGCTGCGCGCGCTCGATCCCAAATCGACGGCATTCTACACTTCAGGCCGCGCCAGCCTGGAGACGTCTTACCTCTATGCACTGTTCGCGCGGCTCTATGGCCATAACAACCTGCCCGACAGTTCGAACATGTGTCATGAAACGACGTCGGTCGGCCTCAAGAAAGTGACGGGATCGCCGGTCGGGACCTGCGTGCTGAGCGATTTCGACCAGTGCGACGCCATCTTTTTCTTCGGTCAGAATACAGGCTCGAACAGCCCGCGCTTCCTCCACCCGTTGCAGGAAGCGGTGAAGCGCGGCTGCCGCATCGTGACCTTCAACCCGGTGCAGGAGCCCGGTCTCATCAAGTTCGTCAATCCGCAAAGCCCTACGGAAATGCTGACGAAGAAATCGACGCCGATTTCCGAACTCTATTTCCAGGTGCGGCCCGGCGGCGACATCGCCGCGATCATGGGCCTGTGCAAGCATGTGCTGGCGCGCGACGCGGAACTGTTCGCACGGGACAAGCGGCACCTGATCGACACCGCCTTCATCGAGCAGCATTGCCATGGCTATGACGATTTCGTCGCCTGCGCGAACGCCGCCAGCTGGGAAGAGATCGAGCGCGAGTCCGGCCTGTCGCGCGCCGATCTGGAGGCGGCGGCCGACATTTATTGCGATGCGGAGAAGGTCATCGGCATCTACGGCATGGGCGTGACCCAACATGTTCACGGGTCGCAAACCATCGGCATGCTCGTTAACCTCCTTTTGCTACGAGGCAATATCGGCCGGGAAGGGGCGGGCATCTCCCCCGTGCGCGGCCATTCCAACGTGCAGGGCCAGCGCACCGTCGGCATTTCCGAAAAGCCCGAGCTGGTCCCCAATGACCGGCTGAAAAGGCTCTTCGACTTCGAACCGCCGATGGATAAGGGCATGAACACGGTCGAAGCGTGCGAAGGCATCATCGCTGGCAAAGTGAAGGCGTTCGTCAGCCTGGGCGGCAATTTCGTCCGCGCGATCCCGGAACGCGGAAAGATGGAAGGCGCTTGGACGAAGATGCACCTCACCGTCCAGATCGCGACCAAGCTCAACCGCAGCCATCTGATCAATGGGGAGATCGCCTATCTCCTCCCCTGCCTCGGCCGCTCCGAAGAGGATATGCAGGCCAGCGGCCCGCAAACGGTGACGATGGAGGACAGCCTGTCCTGCATCCACGGATCGGTCGGCAAGCGCAAGCCCGCGAGCGAGCATCTCCTGTCCGAACTGGCGATCGTCACGGGCATCGCAAAGGAGACGCTGCCGCCCAACCCCAAGGTTCGATGGGACGAATGGGTCGGCGACTATGGCAAGGTGCGCGATCTGATCGAGGCGAGCTATCCCGACAAGTTCACCGACTTCAACGATCGCCTGTTTACCCCCGGTGGCTTTTACAAGGGAAGCAAGGCGCGCGAGCGGATTTGGAAAGCGGAAAGCGGCAAGGCGGAGTTCACAGTGCCCACCACGCTTTCGAGCTGTGGCTTCGACGATGCGCCCGGCCGCTACCGACTTATCACCCTGCGATCCAACGACCAGTTCAACACCACCATCTACGGCTATTCGGATCGGATGCGGGGCATAGAGGGTACGCGCGACGTGCTGCTCATCAACCCGGACGAGATGGCGCGCGCGGGGCTGGCCGCCGGACAGGTGGTCGCGCTGGTCAGCGATGCGGAAGATGGCGTGCACCGGGAAGTGGGCGGCCTGACGGTCACGCCATTCTCGCTGCCCGATCGATGCGTGGCGGCCTATTACCCGGAAATGAACCCGCTTGTGCCCTTGTCGCACCATGACAAGCTATCGAAGACGCCGGCGGCCAAGTCCGTGCCCGTGCGTATTCGCGCGAATGATTGCTCCAGTCGATAGCGATCGCAGCTCGGCGTTGCCGAAAAGCCGGTTCCGCGGCGCGCCCTATTGCGCTGCGACAAGCGACTGCCTGTACCGATCTGCTTCAGGCAGCAGGGATGTTGAAGACGGGGATCGGTCGGTCATTCCACCGATGCAAATGGAATATGATATGATGCAGCAGCGGCGACCTTGAATTTGATCGTGTGATTTAGGCCGTTTGGCTCCTCTAAGGCGCTGTCGGCAGCGCATAAGCGATGACCTCGTCCCCGACTGGCGTTTCCATAAAATGGTGGCCGCCTGCATAGATAACGAGAAATTCGCGCCCGCCTGCCTCGTACACCATCGGTGTCGCCTGGCCTCCGGCAGGCAGTTTCCGTTGCCAAAGGGTCTTGCCCGTGGCGAGGTCGATGGCGCGAATCAGGTTGTCGGTCGCCGCAGCGATGAAAATGAGCCCGCTTGCGGTCACGACTGCGCCGCCATTATTGGGCGTGCCGATGGTGATGGGCAGCATTGACGGGATGCCGAAGGGGCCGTTCGTTCGCGCGGTGCCGAAGGGGCGATCCCAGATGGTGCGGCCGCTCGCCATGTCGATCGCGCGAATGCCGCCATAGGGCGGCTGTTTGCACAGCATGCCAGTGAATTTCAGCCGCCATCCGGCATTCACATCGATCGCATAGGGTGTATGGGCCTGCGGATCGCCTGCGCCCTCGGCCCCACCGATATTGCCGCGCGCCTGCTGGCGCGGCGCCCAACCTTTTTCATTGGCCTCCTTGCGGGGGACCAAGCGGACATAATTGGGCATGTCGTTATAATTGGCGACGATGACGCCGCGCCGGGGATCGACAGCAATCCCGCCCCAGTCGGTACCGCCATTATAGCCAGGATATTCGATCGAGCGCCGATTGCTCTCGGGCGGCGTGTAGAAGCCCTTGTAGCTCGCCTGCCGGAACTGGATGCGGCAGATCATCTGGTCGATCGGCGACATGCCCCACATGTCGCGCTCGCTAAGATCCGGTTTGCGCAGCGTGTGCCAGCGGGAGTAGATCTGGACGGGCGAACGCTGTCCCGGCTCGACACCGCCGACCGGCGCGCGCATCACCCCCACTGGCGTCAGCGGCTTTCCGGTGCGGCGGTCGAGGATGTAGATGTCGCCCTGCTTGCTTGGCAGGACCAGTGCGGGCGTGCCGCGATAATCGACAAGCGTCGCCTGCGCGCCAAAGTCATAATCCCACACATCCCTGCGCACGGCTTGGAACCGCCAGCGCGGCTTGCCGCTGCTCACATCCAGCGCCACCAGCGAGGTCGCATAGAAATTTTCGGCCGGACGGCGCAGGCCACTATAATAATCGGCGGCGGCATTGCCCATCGGCAGATAGACAAGGCCCAGTTGCTCGTCGCCGCTTGCGATCGTCCACATGTTGGGCGTGCCGCGCGCCCAGGTTTGGCCCGGGGGAGGATAGCCATTCCAGTCGGGATGCATCATGTCCCAGGCCCAACGCAGCTTGCCCGTCACGGCATCGAAGCCCCGGATCACCCCGGAAGGCGCCCAGCGATCCTGCCCGTCCAGCACCTGATGCCCCGTCACGACGACGCCCCGGACGATGGTAGGCGGGGAATTGATCGAGACATAGCCAGCGGGTGTTTCGCCCATGCCGATCTTTGTATCGACCTGCCCGTTCGATCCGAAATCCTGGCACGGCGTGCCGGTATGCGCGTCGATCGCAAACAGGCGCGCGTCCAGTGTCCCCCAGATGATCCTCCTGCCGCAGGCTTGGCCTGCCGCCGCGCCGGGCACCTCATAATAGCTGACGCCCCGGCAGGCGGCGGTGTAGGGAATGGCCGTATCGGGCACGCGCGGATCAAAACGCCAGCGTTGATGTCCGGTCGCTGGATCGAGGGCTACGACAATGCTCTTGGGGGTGCAGACATAGAGCATGTTGCCGACCTTCAGCGGCGTGTTCTCTGCGCCATAGGTCCCCTTGGCAGCCTTTGAGGGCAGATCGCCCGTGTGCCTCAGCCAGACTTGCTCCAGCGAGGATACATTAGTGGGCGTGATCTGCGTTAGGGGCGTGAAGCGCCGGGCGCTTTCCGATCCCCCGTAGGCGGGCCAGTCGGCACCCGCCTGTCGCAGTGCCGGCTCGCTCATCATGGTGGATGCGGCGGGGAGGGCGGCCAGCACCTCATGTTCATTGACCTTGCTCAGCGTGAAGCCGGTGACGGCCGTCACGACGACAACCGCCGCAATCGCAGCGCCCGCCAGCTTCCAGCGATCAGCGCGAACCGACATCAGCGGCATGACGAGCAGCACGGCGACCAACAAGATCAGCGGCGCGATCAGGCGGGGGACGAGCGCCCAGCCGATTGCGCCGACTTCCCAAAAAGCCCAGATAACCGTTGCCGCGACCACCGCGACATAGAGCCATGCGCCCAGCATTCGGCCGCTGTACAGCAGCCAGCCCGAGGCGATCATCGCCACGCCCGTAATCAGATAATAGGGTGATCCCCCGACGATCAGCAGCCATGCCCCGCCAGTCGCAAGCGCAAGGCCGATCATGCCGATCAGGCATCCGACGATTGTGGTGGCCCATTGTGATCGGGCGCGGGCGGGCGACGCAGCGTTCAGCATGGCACATCCGTTTATCGTGGGAGGTAACACTCTAACGGAGAATGGCTGTCCGATGTTCCCCCGCTGCCTTTCGAACTCTACTGTGTTGCGTCGGGTCTGCGGCAGCCTGTTCACAACTCCGCACGATCAGGCGGAAAGCAGCTTGGCGACCCACCGGCTTCTGTCGAAGTGATCGCATATGATGACGACTGAGGCTGTTAAGGGAACGGCGATCAGCGTCCCGGCGATGCCCCACATCCAGCCCCAAAAGGTCATGGCGACGACAATGGCGAGCGGCGAAAGCGACAAGCGGCGTCCCTGCAGGATCGGATAGACGAAATTGCTGATGATGATCTGCAATGTGGCAAAGCCTGCGAACACCAAGGCTGGCATGCCGATGTCGTGGAACTGCAACGCTGCATAGAGCGTCGGCGGAATGATGCCGATGATGTTGCCGATCACGGGAATGAAGTTCAGCAGGAAATTAAGCAGACCCCAGACGATCGGAAGGTCCAGCCCGGTTGCCAGAGCCCAAAGGGTCGATGCCATCCCGGTCATCAGGCTTGTCGCCAGCGTCGTGCTGAAATAGCGCCTCACCTGCTCGGATATGGAGATCATAGTCGAACGCAATTGACCATGCGTCTCCAGTTCCAGCTCGGCTCGCATCTTGTCCTGCATGCGCGCCACTTCAGGCAGTCCCAGGATCACGAACAGCCCGATGAACCCTACATAGGTGACGAAACTGTAGATGCTCGAAGCCAGCATCTGCGCGAAGGCCACAATGCGCTGCTGATCGAGCAGCCGCGCGTCAAGTGTCACACCCCAATTCCGAGCCTTGTCGGCTGCCGCATCATAGAGAGACAAGAGCTTGGGCCACTGTGCGCCGAGGACGCTCATCAATTGTCCAAGTGAGAGATAGACCGACGCGACGAATACGGTCAGGATGATGACGAGTGTTGCGACTGTCAGCGTATAGCTCAGCCAGCTCGGCAGTCGCTTGTCCAGCCACAGTTTGAGCGGCCATAACGCCGCAACGATGATCGCCGCGAATAGGATCGGCATAGTCACGGCATAGCTTGCCCGCAAAGCCGCCAGGATCAGGATCAGAGCGATCACCCACAGCAACCGGCTTGCGCCGGGGCTCGTCCCCGGCGCGGTCACGCCGCGCCGCCCAACCAGCTGACGTCATCGCGCAGTCTCCGCCGGTGATCGGGCCTGGCCAGGGCGTCGCGCAAAAGGTTGGCGCGATCGGTTACGACCTGGCTGTTCAGGCGGTCGAGCTTGCTTCCGGCAAGTCCAGCGATCCTGTCGATGTGAGTCCCGACGGCCCCCAGTCTTCCGCGGTCCTCGCATGCGACCGCCACCTCACCCAGCGAACTCAGGAAATGGAGAGCCGCCACCCTGTCGCCTGCGCAATATTGCGCCAGAGAGCCGAAGCTCCGTTCGAGAAAATCCGCGAAATCCTGCGGGTGGGCGATGACGCGCAGCGCCCCTTCGGCGTCCTGCCGTAGATGAAAGGGGATCTCGCGTCCCGACAGGTCAGACATGGCCGCGCCGAGCCAGTCCAGGCACGTGATCGCGGTGAAGGGGTCGTTGATGCCCGGCGACAGGGCCCGCGCCGCTATTTCGACCAGCTCGTCGATCAGAAAGCGCAGGTCCTGCAAGGCTGTGCGCTGCGATCCGATGGCAAAGGCGTCGGCCAACGCCTGGCTGGCCTCTTCATCGCAACGCTCCGCTGGGAAGACGAGGATCAGCGCGCGCCCGGCATGCACGAAATCCCCCGGCTGGTAGCGCAGGCGGAGCACCAGATCATGGCGCGACGCCAGCTGGAGCAGATCCTCGTCGCGGACCAGTTGGATATAGCCCGTATGGCTCGCCTTCACCAGCCGCACCGGCGCAGCCGCTTCCGCTTCGCCATCCTGCCGAAAGGGCTCGGGCACGATCGTGTCGCCTCTGTGACGACCCCGATCGGCGGGTTCGCCAAGGAAGCGCGGGAAACGATGGCCTACCTCCCGAAGCAGGCGCTTCCCGACATCCTCGATCACATTGTTGATGTGGATCTTGCTCGGGACATGATGGATGAAGAAGATCAGCACGGCGATGGAGCAGAGCGCCAGCAGCACCGCGACCAGCAGGGCGATGTTCGGCACGAAGCCCACGCCGCCGGACTCCTCGGGCGAACGCACCGTTCGCAGGACGATGAGGCAGTAGAGGAAGGTGGCAATGAAGGTGCCGAGCGTGACCTGATTGCCCCGGTCCCGCATGAAGTTGCTGAGCAAGCGAGGTCCATATTGGCCGGACGCATAGACCACGGCCGCAATCGTGACAGAAAACACAGTGCCCGCGACGGTAATCATCGAACCGCCTATCGCCGACAGAAGCTGCCGCGCCCCTCTCGGCCGCGAGGCGCGCAACCAGGCGAAGCGGTCCATCCAAACCGACCCTTCATAACTGTCCAGCCAGATCATGCCTCCTGCCAGCACTATCGCCGCGCAGGCCATGATGGAGGGCAGGAACCAGTAGCTTTGCCGCAGCATATCGGCCAAGCGGAGCAGACGAGCCTTCACGACCCGCGCTCCTGCGGCCATGCGGTTCGTGCCCCGGCGCGATCGCGCGCGATGACGCTCAGGCTGCCGTCTGTTTCCAGCACGACCGCGGCTATATCCGAAAGGTCGCCCACCCCCGCGCCGCGCACGGCCGCCTTCACCTCGTCCGGCGATACGCGCTCCTCGCGCAGAGCATCTTCCAGAATATGGCCATCGGCAAGAAGGATCCTGGGATCCGATTTGGCGAACCGCGCGACAATGCGGAAGCGGCACGCACTCCAGGCAACGAGAAATTGCAGTAGCGCCAGCAAGGCAAAGGCGACCATTCCCTCCAGCAGCGCGACGTCCTTGGTCAGCAGCACCGTCGCAAGCGTCGATCCGAGCGCCACGGTCACGACAAGATCGAATGCGTTCAGCTTTGCCAGCGTCCGCTTGCCGCTCATTCGGAGCACGATGACCAGCGTGGCATAGGCGGCGGTGCCCACCAGCACCACTCGCCAGAGGCCTTGCCAATTATCGAAGAACATGGCGGTCCTTTCCCACAGCGCCAGCGTAATTTCTCCACTGCCATAAGGGGCGAACTCGGGGCGTCTTGCGAAGTCCCCTGACGGGCGATCCGTCAATCCATCCCGCCTTTGCACTTGCTATAACCGGGGAGGCGGCTGCTCGTTCCGCCCATGAAAGGAGCCAAATCGCCGATAAACCGTTCGTCGATCATGAGGACTTTGAAATTTCGCCTTTGCCTTCTGCCCTTTGTCGCGATGCCCGCCAGCGTCATGGCGGATAATCCCGCATCGTCGGCCATGGAGCCGCCGGCTTCAGCCATAATGGTCCCCGTCTCGGGCGAAGAATTGCGCGGCGCCGCTAGGGATGAGGCGGTCCGCAGCTTCTACGAGGCGGCGGGTTGGCGTGCATGCTGGTCGGCGGCTGCAGAGCGGGAATTGCTCGAAACACTGGATCGGCGGGCGCGACATGGCCTCGACAGGATCGACTTTGGCGCGCGACCGTCCTCATCCGACAGCGCGCTCGAGCGTGAGCTGAAGCTCACACGCCTTGCGCTGGCCTATGCGTCTGCGCTCGCGTACGGAGCCGTCGATCCTTCTTCCTTGCACGAAATCTACACCTTGCCGAGGCCGGCCGAAGATGTGCCGGGCGAGCTGGCGCAGGCGATGGCGGAGGGCAGGGCAGGCCTTTGGTTCGCCAGCCTTGCGCCCGATACCGAGGAGTATCGCCATTTCTCGACGGCCTATCTCGACTATTCCGCCAAGGCGCGGGAGGAGGCGCGCGATCAGTTGCCCGACGGTGGGGTCATTCATGTCGGTGACCACGATTCACGGATCGTCGCCATTGCCGCCCAGCTTGCGGATAATGGTTATCTGACTTCCGAGGACCGCCTCGTCACCGAACGAGCAACTACCGGCGGGCGCGCAATCTACACCGCCTCCATGAAAAGCGCCGTCGAGCGTCTCCAAGGGGATTATGGCATTGCGGCAGACGGCGTGATCGGGCCTGATACTTTCAGCGTTCTCAATCTGCGGGCACCGGATCGGGCGCGGGCGCTTGCCGTGGCGATGGAGCGACGGCGCTGGATGCCTCGTTCAAAGCCGGCCACGCGGATCGATGTCAACATCGCTGCCGCGCGCCTGCAATATATCCGCGACGACGTAGTGGTGGATGAGCGCAGGGTGGTCGCGGGCCGTCCAGACCGGCCAACACCCTTGCTCAGCTCACCCATTTTCCGGCTGGTCGCCAATCCGACCTGGACCGTGCCGAAATCCATACAGAACACCGAACTGGCGCAAGTGGACGCCGCCTATCTCCAGCGCAACAATATGGTCCTGCGCGCCGGCTGGATCGTCCAAGGGGCGGGACCGGGCAATGCGCTGGGGCAGGTGAAGTTCGACATGCGCAACGGTCAGGCGATTTACCTGCACGACACGTCCGCGCCTGCCCTGTTCGACAGAAGCGAGCGGCATCTTAGCCATGGCTGCGTCCGTGTCGAGGATGCGCTCGGCTTTGCGCAGATGCTCGCATCGGATGAGGGAATCCTCGAGCAATGGCTCACGGCGCGTGAGGTCGGGCAGGAGCAGTTCGTCGCCCTCCCGCGCGAAATCCCGGTGCGCCTGCTCTACCGCAGCGTCCTTGTCAGACCTTCCGGCGATATCGCCTTCCGCGCCGATCCCTATGGCTGGAGCGAGGCGGTGGCGCGGCATTTGGGTTTCACTGGCAATGGGCGTAAGTCGCAGCCGGCGGCAATTGATCTTGGTCCTTAAGCAGCTCCGGATACCGAGGGGTCGAGGGAATAGCTGTAGATAGAAATCCGCAAGTTCGTGATCAGGCGGTAGAATAAGTCTGCCTGCGGGCCATTGTTCCGCCCGGACGGTGCTGCTGGCGTCGGTCTGATCGCGGTCAGCGCCCCGGCGGTGCGGACGTTGTTGCCCGAGGATATTGCCTTTCAAAATGGCTTGGAAAGACCCCGTCGCGGCACCATCCTGTTTTCTCCTGATCCTCGGGGGGAACGCACGGCGGGACAACCCGTTACCTTTTAGCCGCCCATACAACTTACCTGGAGACCTGCCATGACGCAGACCGTGAGCGATTTCTTTTGGGAACGGCTGCGGCAATGGGGCGTGCGCCGAATATTCGGCTATCCAGGAGACGGTATAAATGGCCTGCTGGGTGCGCTCGACAGGGCGGGCGACGCCTTCGAGTTCGTGCAGGTGCGTCATGAGGAAATGGCGGCCTTCATGGCCTCGGCTCATGCGAAGTTCACGGGAGAACTGGGCGTCTGCCTCGCAACCTCGGGACCTGGCGCCTCGCACCTGCTCACCGGCCTTTATGATGCGCGGCTGGACCACATGCCGGTGCTGGCCATCGTCGGCCAGCAGGCGAGAACGGCGATCGGGGCTCATTACCAGCAGGAACTCGATCTGGTTTCGATGTTCAAGGATGTGGCGGGTGCCTTTACCGGCATGGCGAGCGTCCCGGCGCAAGTGCGCCATCTGGTCGATCGCGCGGTGCGGATCGCCATGGGTGGGCGCCGTGTCACGGCTCTCATCCTGCCGAACGACTTGCAGGAACTGCCGATGGAGCAACCGCCCCGCAAACATGGCGCGGTCTTTTCCGGCGTCGGCTGGAGCGCGCCGAGGGTGGTGCCCGTCAAAGCCGATCTGGAGCGCGCCGCACAAGTGCTGAACAGCGGGCAGAAGGTCGCCATGCTGGTCGGCGCGGGCGCGCGCGAGGCCACGGACGAAGTGATGGCGGTCGCCGACCGGCTGGGCGCGGGATGCGCCAAGGCGCTGCTTGGCAAGCAGGTGCTGCCCGATGATCTGAGCTGGGTGACGGGTTCGATCGGGCTGCTGGGGACCAAGCCCAGCTATGAGCTGATGATGGAATGCGACACTTTCCTGATGCTCGGGTCGGGCTTTCCCTATTCCGAGTTCCTGCCCAAGGAAGGGCAGGCGCGCGGCGTCCAGGTGGACATCGATCCGGGCATGCAGTCGATCCGCTTCCCGAGCGAGGTGAACCTGACCGGCGACGTCAAGGCGACGCTGGAGGCGCTGCTGCCGCTGCTGCATCAAAAGACCGACGGGTCGTGGCGCGAGCGGATCGCTCGCTGGAAGGCCGATTGGGAGGAGACACTTCACGACCGCGCGATGGTGCCTGCGAACCCGGTCAATCCGCAGCGCGTCTTTACCGAATTGTCGCCGCGCATCCCCGACCATGCGATCCTGACCAGCGACAGCGGCAGCTGCGCCAACTGGTTCGCGCGCGACATTCAGATCAGGCGGGGCATGATGGCGTCGCTTTCCGGCGGGCTGGCGTCGATGGGCGCGGGCGTTCCCTACGCCATCGCCGCGAAGTTCGCGCATCCCGACCGGCCCGTCATCGCGAGCGTCGGCGACGGCGCGATGCAGATGAATAACATGGCCGAACTCATCACCATCGCCAAATATTGGCAGCGGTGGAGCGATCCCCGCCTGATCGTCTGCGTGCTCAACAATGAGGACCTCAATCAGGTGACCTGGGAACAGCGAGTGATGGAGGGCAATCCCAAGTTCGAGGCGACACAGAAGCTACCCGACGTGCCCTATCACCGTTTCGCCGAGATGATCGGCCTTGCCGGCATCTTAGTGGACGATCCAGACAAGCTGGGCGCGGCCTGGGATCAGGCGCTCATCAGCCCGCGCCCGGTGGTACTGGAGGTGAAGACTGATCCGGAGGTGCCGCCGCTGCCGCCCCACATCACGCTCGACCAAGCGAAGAAATTCACTTCGATGCTGGCGAAGGGCGATCCTGATGAGGGCGGGGCCATCAAGGGTGCGGTGAAGCAGGTGCTCGCCAATGTTTTCGGCGGTGACGATCGGAAATGATGCGCGGTGAACGTGGAGCAGGATTGCAGTGAGTGGCGGACGGAGCGAGCCTTTTCGCCGGGTGAGAATGAGCGGGCGATGATCCTGCCACAAGTCCGGCGAAGTCGATTGCCGCAGCTGGGACATTCCCAGTTTGTGGATCTGCGATGGATCGGTTTTTCCCACGGTGGGCGGCGTGAACCCCTCCCTTACCATTCAGGCGATCGCCTGCCGCACCGCCGACCGCATCAAGAAACTTGCCGACCGAGGAGAATGTTGATGGCGCGCAGGCTTCCCATTCCAGACCGACCCGTGGTCGTCGTGACCGGGGCATCGGCCGGCGTGGGCCGCGCCGTGGTTCGACGCTTCGCTCAGGATGGCGCGCGCATCGCGCTGATCGCGCGCGGCCGCGACGGGCTGGAGGCAGCCGCGCGGGAAGTGGAGCAGGCCGGCGGGCAAGCGCTCGTCCTTGCGCTCGACGTCAGCGACGCCGATGCGGTGGAGGACGCCGCTTCCCGAGTGGAAGAGAGGTTCGGCCCGATCGACATCTGGATCAACGCGGCCTTCGCTGGCGTGCTGGCGCCGTTCATGGACACCAAGGCCGAAGATTATCGCCGCGTCACCGATGTAACCTATCATGGGCAGGTCAACGGAACCCGGGCCGCGCTGCGCCGGATGTTGCCGAGGGGCAGGGGATCGATCGTGCTCGTGGGTTCTGCGCTCGCCTATCGCGGCATTCCCCTGCAGGCCGCCTATTGCGGCGCGAAGCACGCGATCCAGGGATTTCAGGATTCCATCCGCGCGGAGCTGGACCATGTCGGCAGCGCCATTCATGTGGCGATGGTTCAGCTACCCGGCGTCAACACGCCGCAGTTCGATTGGATCAGGACGACGATGCCGAACAGGCCCAAGCCCGCCAGCCCCCCTTATCAGCCTGAAATCGCCGCGCGCGCCATTCACTATGCGGCCCATCATCGGCGCAAATCGCTGTGGGTCGCCTTGCCCTCGGCCAAGGCGATATTGGGCGACCGGCTAGCGTCGCCGCTGCTCGACCGCTATCTGGGCGCGACCGGCTTTAGGGGACAGCAGGGCGCAGAGCCCGTGTCGCCCGATCGCCAGGACAATCTCTGGCAGCCGGTGCCCGGGGACCATGGCGCGCATGGCCGTTTCGACGCGCAGGCGCGGCGTCACAGCATCTGGCTGGAGCTATCGACGCGCCCGCGCCTGTCGGCGTCGATGATAGGCGCTGCGGCGGCGTTGGCCGCCGGACTGCTGTTCCGCAGGAAAAAGGGATGAGGGATCGACCCAAGCAGATCGCCGACTATGCGCTGATCGGCGATGGCGAGACGGCTGCCCTGGTTTGGCGCGACGCGACCATCGAATGGTTGTGCATGCCGCGCTTCGATTCCGAAGCCTGTTTCGCCGCCCTGCTGGGCGATGAGGAAAATGGCTGCTGGCGCATGGCTCCGCTCGAACCCGTCACGGAGACGTCGCGGCGCTATCTGGGCGACAGCCTCATCCTTGAAACCGTGGTGCGCACGGACAGCGGCGAAGTGGCGATCATCGATTTCATGCCGCCGCGCGGGGAAGCGCCCGACATTGTCCGCCTCGTCGAGTGCAGGGAAGGCGCTTTGTCCATGCGATCCGATCTGGCGCTGCGCTTCGACTATGGGCAGCTGCATCCGCTGGTGCGCAGGCAGGGGGATGCGCGCGTCGTCGCCATGGCGGGACCTGACGGGATCGTCATCGACAGCGACATGGCCATCGAGTTTGAGGACCGCCGCTTCACCAGCCAGTTCACGCTGCGGAAGGGGGAAAGCCACTGGTTCGTGCTGACATGGTTCGCCTCGCACAAGAAGCTGCCGGAGCCGGTGGACCCGGAACTCGCCCTGCGGCAGACGCAGCATTTCTGGGACGATTGGGTATCCAGGATCGATTATAGGGGCGGCTATCGCCAGGAGGTGATCCGGTCCCTTATCACCCTCAAGGCGCTGATCCATGAACCGACGGGCGGGATCGTGGCGGCGCCCACGGCATCATTGCCCGAGCGGCTCGGTGGGAAGCGGAACTGGGATTATCGCTTCTGCTGGCTGCGCGATTCGACCATGTCGCTGCTCGCGCTTCTACAGGCGGGCCTCACCGCCGAAGCGCGGTCCTGGCTCTTCTGGCTGCGGCGGGCGGTGGGGGGAGAGCCGATCGACCTGCGGCCCTTCTACACCGTCGGCGGCGACCGGCGCGTGCAGGAATGGGAAGCGCATTGGCTGCCCGGCTTTGCCCAATCCCGTCCCGTCAGGTTCGGCAACGCCGCCATCGAACAATTGCAGCTCGACAGTTATGGCGATGTGATCGGCACCCTGGCTGCCGCCGCGCGACACGGCATAGAGCAGAATGGAGACGGCGACGCCCTGGTCTGCCTGCTGGCGGATGCGCTGGAAGACAAATGGGAGCAGCCCGACGCCGGCATCTGGGAGAGCCGCGGGCCGCCGCTGCACCATGTCTATTCCAAGGCGATGGCGTGGCTGGCCTTTCATGAGGCGGCGAAGTGGTTCGACGGCCGCGATGATGATCGGTCCTCACGCTATCGCGGTCTTGCAGGCAAGGTGCATGCGCAGGTGCTGGATCGCGGCTTCGACGTCGATCTGAACAGCTTTGTCGGGGCCTATGGCTGCACCCATCTGGACGCTGCCTGCCTGCGCCTGCCGGCCATCGGCTTCCTTCCAGCCGATGATCCCAGGATCGCCGGAACGATCGCAGCGATAGAGCGCGAGCTGATGCGCGACGGCGTGGTTCGCCGCTATCGCACGGAGGAGATGCAGGATGGCGTCGGCGGCGATGAGGGCGGCTTTTTCGCGGCGAGCTTCTGGCTGGTCGATGCGCTGGTGCTCCAGGGAAGGAGGCGGGAAGGGCAGGCCATGTTCGAACAGCTGTGCGGTCTTGCCAATGATCTTGGCCTATTCTCCGAAGAGGTCGACGGCGCGATGCTGCTGGGCAATTTCCCGCAGGCGCTTTCGCATCTGTCGCTCGTCAGCGCGGCGATGAGCCTTGGACGCGCGGGAGGGCCGGCCCAGGAAAGCGGAAAAAGAGGTGCGGGAGCGTGAGCCCGCTCATGGGCGTGACGAGGAACCTCCATGCCGTGCGGAAAGTTGGGGAGCAGGAGGGACCATCGGCATGACGGGCACTGGCTGGATACCCTATTGCGGCGCGGCTCCAACGCCAGCGGAGCTGCCATGGCGCTGGAACGGCGATCCGCTCCTTATCCTGCTGCTGCTTGGCCTCGCGCTGTTGGGGTGGCGGTCCCGAACGTCGAGCGCCCGCACGCTCGTTGGCCCGCTCTGCGCCGCAGCGCTGTTCCTCTCGCCCTTCTGCGCGCTGAGTTCCGCTCTGTTTTCGGTGCGCACCGTCCATCACATGCTGCTGATGCTGGGCCTCGCGCCGATCCTGTCGCAATGGCTTGCCGGACGGGCGGGTAGCCTGGCGGCTTATACGCTCGCGCAGACTGTGCTCCTCTGGATCTGGCATGCGCCCGCCGCCTACGCCGCCGCCCTGTCTCACGACGGCCTATATTGGCTGATGCAGGCCACGTTGCTCGGCAGCGCCGCGTTATTCTGGGCGCGGCTGCGCCATGCGAGCCCCGTGGCGGCGGTCGGCGCGCTGCTCTTTTCGATGATGCAGATGGGCCTGCTCGGCGCGCTGCTGACCTTCAGCCCCTCGGCCTTCTATGCGCCGCATTGGCTCACGACACAGGCATGGGGGCTGTCGCCGCTTGAAGACCAGCAGCTTGCCGGCCTTATCATGTGGGTGCCCGCCGCGGGGGTTTATCTGGGCGCAGCGCTGCTCCGGCTGAACCGGCTGCTCGCGCCCGATCTGTCCCGGGGCGCCCCGGCGTGATCGGGGCGCTGCGCCGCTGGGCCGAACGGCACACCGAACAGTCGCGCTATTCGCCGGTGGGGATCGCTTTCCACTGGATCATGGCGTTCCTCGTCCTCGCCCAGCTCCTGATCGGCTGGTATGCCAGTCTGCTTCCCTCCGGCGGCGACAAGCTGCTGACCTATCAGGCGCACAGCGCGGTAGGCTTGCCGATCCTGCTGCTGGCGATCGGCAGGCTGTTCTGGCGCATGATCATCCCGGGTCCGGTCAACGACGCCGATCGCGGCGGATGGCAGACGCAGGCGGCCTATCTCACCCACTATCTCTTCTACATCTGCTTCTTCGGACTGCCGCTGAGCGGTTGGGTCATGTGGTCGGCGCTCGGCGAACCGGCGCCGCTGCGGCTTGCCGGCGTCATCCCATGGCCGACGCTGCCGTTGCACAGCCTGTCGACCGAAGCCCAATATCGTCTCCTCGCCGCCGCGGAAGAGACCCATCACATCCTGATCTTGCTGCTCGTCGCGCTCATTCCCCTTCATGTGGGGGCGGCGTTGAAGCATCATTTCTGGGACCGGCACGATGTTCTGCGGGGGATGCTGCCCGAGGTTCCCGACTGGGAAGATCCCCGGGGAGGCTCGAAGCATAGGCCGCGAGAAGCCGGGCTTCCTCAGCAGTAAGCCGCAGGCTGATCTGCTGCATGACATTGCCCGCGTCGCTGCGCCTCATCGACAGGCGCCAGCGATGCAGCTGGTCCGCCAGATAGGCCGCCGGCTGCCCTGCAAGGGGCGGGTTGCCGCTGCCCACTCCCTCGCCCTGCCGACCATGGCAACTGGCGCATGAAGGCAGGCCGCGCCCTGCGTCGCCTTGCGCATAGAGGGCCGGAGCGGCCATGGCGGGCGGGGGAGCCTTTCGCGTGTAGGGCATGGCCGCATAATAGTGCGCAACCAGCAGGCGCTGCCGTCCCGTCATCTGCTTGGCGATCGCCTGCATCTGCGGATGCTGCCGCCGCCCGTCCGCATAGGCGTGAAGCTGCGCCGCTAGATAGCCACCGTCCAACCCGGCCAGGCGGGGAACCGCCATATCGTCGCCGGCGCCATCGACGCCATGGCATGTGACGCACGCGCCCTGCGCGCCCGCGTCGCCGCCACTCAGCGCCACCAGCTCGCCAGTCCGGGCAAACTGCGCCGGACCGCCGCTGTCATAGGAGCCGCACCCCGCGCTCATCGCGAGCAGAAGGAGGGGAAGCAGACCCCGGCTTCGGCTGAAACATTGCATCATGATGGAACCGTGACGATCACGGGCGGTTCCACACAAGATTGTGCGACAGGGAAGGGGGCAGCGTCGTCTTTGCGTATCGGCATCATGCTCCTTCTGCTGCTCGGCGGGTGCAAGCCTCCGCCGGAGGGGCGCGTTGCGCTGCCCGGCGCGGATCTGGAGCGCGGGAAACTGGTCATGCAGCAGGCCGGTTGCGCCGCGTGCCACGTCATACCCGGTATCGCCTGGCCAAAGGGTCGGCTTGGACCCGACCTGACCGGCTTCGCGCGCCAGGGGATGATCGCCGGGCGCGTCCCCAATCGGCCGGACGTGCTGACCGCCTTCATCCGCAACGCGCCAGCCGTCGCGCCGGGCACGACCATGCCCGCCATGCCGCTGAACCCCGGAGAGGCGCGTGACGCGGCTGCCTATCTTCTCTCGCTCGACTGAACAGGCGCTCGCCGGCTGGCCGCCGCCGGTGCTGGACCCGGCCGGTCCGTTCGCCTCATCGATCACCGTCCTCTCCTGGGTCCTGTTCGCTATTGGGGGAGTAATTCTGGGACTCGTGCTCGCCGCCCTGTGGGTGGCGCTGGCCGGGCCGGAACGGCTGCGCTCCCGGCTTGGCGGAACGCGCGTCATCTGGCTGGCCGGCATCGCGCTGCCCGTGGTGGTGCTGACCGCGTTGCTGATCTATGGCCTGACCCTGACCAGCATGTTGCGGACACCGACGCAGCCTTCCGACATTCGGGTGCGCGTCACCGGCGAAATGTGGTGGTGGCGCGTCGCCTATCTCGACCAGACGGGGCGCGTCGCCATGACGGACGCCAATGAAATCCACATACCCGTGGGTCGAACGGTGACCGTCGAACTTCAGTCCTCCGACGTCATCCACAGCTTCTGGGTGCCACGTCTTTCCGGCAAGATCGACATGGTGCCGGGGCGGCGCAATGTTCTGCGCATGCAGGCCGATGCGCCGGGCGTCTATGCCGGGCAATGCGCCGAATATTGCGGCGGCGCTCATGCCCTGATGGGCTTCATGGTCGTGGCGCACAGGCCCGACGACTATGCGCGGCTGATGGCGGGCAGGCGCAGGCCCGCCCCCGTTGCGGGCGGCGAGGCGGCGCGTGGGGCGCAGCTCTTCCAGAGCAACGGGTGCGGCGCGTGCCATCGCGTCGCCGGAACGGCGGCGAACGGGCTGGCCGGACCCGACCTCAGCCATGTCGGATCGCGGCGGACGCTGGGCGCGGGCATATTGCCGAACAACCGCGGGACGATGATCGGCTGGATCGGCGATCCCCAATCCTTGAAGCCGGGCAACCGCATGCCGGCCTATTCGATGCTGCCCGGCCGCGACCTGACGGCGATCGCCGCCTATCTGGAGACATTGCGGTGAGGTCGGAGACCGGCTTCGACCCGGCGCTCTACGACAGGTTCCCGACCCGGGAAGAGCGGCCCGCAGGCGAGATGAAGGAACTGGAGCGCATCTGGTGCGCGCCAAAGGGATGGCAGCTGCTGACCGTCGTCAATAATAATTATATCGGCGCCTTCTATGTCGGCGCGGCCTTTCTCTTCTTCCTGCTGGCGGGCGTGCTGGCGCTGGTCATGCGGGTGCAGCTCGCCTGGCCGCTGAACGGCATATTGCCGCAGGAAACATATAATCAGTTCTTCACGATGCACGGCACGGTGATGATGTTCCTCTTCGCCGTGCCAGCGGTGGAGGCGTTGGGCGTGCTGTTATTGCCCCAAATGCTGGCGGCGCGCGACCTGCCCTTTCCGCGCCTGTCTGCTTATGCCTTCTGGGCGTATCTCATCGGCGGACTTGCATTCTTCGCCTCGATCTTCGTCGGCCTTGCGCCCGATGGCGGCTGGTTCATGTATCCGCCCTATACCAGCACCAGCTTTTCGCCGGGCATCAATGCGGACTTCTGGCTGCTCGGCATCGGCTTCATCGAAATCTCCGCCATCGCCGGAGCGATCGAGATCATCGTCGGCGTATTGCGGACCCGCGCGCCGGGTATGAGCCTGGAAAAAATGCCGATCTTCGCCTGGGCGATGCTGGTCTTCGCGGCGATGATCATCATCGGCTTTCCCGCCGTCATACTGGGAACGCTGCTGCTGGAACTGGAACGCGCACTGAACTGGCCCTTTTTCGATCCCACGCGCGGGGGCGATCCGCTGCTGTGGCAGCATCTTTTCTGGTTCTTCGGCCATCCGGAAGTCTATATCATCTTCCTGCCCGCAGCGGGGCTCGTCACCATGATGGCGAGCGCGCTCGCCAAAACGGCGGTGGTCGGATACCGGCTGATCGTGCTGGCGCTCGTCTCCACCGGGTTCATCAGCTTCGGCGTCTGGGCGCATCATATGTTCACGACCGGCATGCCGACGCTGACCGTGGGCTTTTTTTCCGCCGCCAGCATGGCCGTCAGCGTGCCCGCCGGCATCCAGGTCTTTTCCTGGATCGCGACGCTGGCGAGCGGTCGGCCCAGGATGAACACGCCGACGCTTTTTCTGGTCGGCGGCATCGTCATCTTCGTGATGGGCGGGCTGACCGGCGTGATGGTGGCGCTCGTGCCGTTCGATTACCAGGCGCATGACAGCTACTTCATCGTCGCCCATCTTCATTATGTGCTGATCGGCGGCATGGTGTTTCCGCTGTTTGCGGCATTTTACAACTGGACGCCGATGATGAGCCGCCGGCCACTGTCGGAAGCCATGGGCAAATGGGTGTTCTGGCTGATGTTCGCGGGCATGCACCTGACCTTCCTGCCCATGCACGTCACCGGGCTGATGGGCATGCCGCGACGGGTCTATACCTATCTGCCCGATCGCGACTGGGAAACGACGAACCTGCTGTCCACGATCGGAGCAGGCATATTGGCGCTGGGCATCTGCCTCTTCCTCATCGACCTCGCCCGCAATTTCCGCTTCTCCGCTGATGAGAATGCGGGGAATGTCTATGGCGGCGGCACCCTGGAATGGCTGCCGACGGGTTTATATTCGACGCGCAGCATTCCCGTGGTCCGCAGCCGCGATCCCCTGTGGCACGATCCGGCGCTACCGGAAGACGTGGAGCAGGGCCGCTACTTCCTGCCGAACAGCGCCACCGGCCTACGCGAGACGATCATCACCAGCCCGATCCGGGCAGAGCCGGAATATCTCCAGATCATGCCCGGACCTTCGCCATGGCCGGTCGCCGCGGCGCTGTTCACCGCCGGCTTTTTCCTGTTGCTGACGGTGCAGGCTTACTGGACCGGCGTGGTGAGCGGCATCATCGCGATCCTCTGCCTGTTGCGCTGGCTGTGGGACACGGACCGCCCGGTGCGCGAGCCTCAGGTGGACATCGGCGCCGGGATCATGGCGCCCACTTATGTCACCGGGCCGCGCAGCCACGGCTGGTGGGCGATGATGGTGCTGTTGACCGTCATCGGCATGATCTTCCTGATGGCCTGCTTCAGCTATCTCTATCTCTATGGCGTTCATCCGCGCCTGTGGATCGCGCCGCCCGATGCGGCCTGGCTGATCCCCATACTGCTCGCCTATGGCGCGGGTTTCGGATTGGCGTGGCTCGGACGCCGGCTGCTGCGCCGTGACAAGACGCGCCTGTGGACGCCCGGCGTCCTGCTGATGGCGGGCGGCGGCGGCTCCATCCTGGCCTTCGCCATCGATTTTCTGAGCTGGCGTGGCCACGGCTTGTCGCCCGATGCGAGTGGACAGGGCGCGACGGTTTACGCCTTCCTGAGCTTGCAGGGCCTGCTGGTCGCCATCCTCTTCATCATGACCTGCTATATGGCCGCACGAAACAGCCGGGGCCTCATCAACCGCCCGGCGGACAACAGCTATGATCTGGTCTATCTCTTCGCCGCCTACACCGCGGCGCAGGGCTTGGTGTCGGCGCTGCTGACGCGGCTCTTTCCCGGATCGCTGCTCTGATGGGCTGGCGGCTGCTCCTTGGCGGCATGCTGATATGGGCGCTCCATTTCTTCGGGCTTTATGGCATTGGCAGCATCTGGCACTCCAGCATGACGGCCCGGCTTCTGTCGGCCGTCCTGACCGTGCTCTGCCTGGCCGGAGAGGGAAGGCTGATCATGCGTCTATCCCGTCGAGGCGGCGATGATCTGGACGGATGGATGCGCAAGCTCGCCCTCGCCTTCGTTGTCCTCGCCAGCGTCGCCATCATCTGGCAGGGCTTGCCCGCGCTGCTTGCCTGACGCGCCCTTGGACATATTCGCCCAGCCCATCGCCCGTGCCGTGCCCTTAGGGGAGCGGTCAGAGTTAGCTGATCGGCTTCAACGTGTTGATGCCCGTGCTTGCGTCCGTCTGCGGAGCGGGCGGAGGAACCTGCCGATCGCGGTAGGAAGGCAGATCCTTCGCGTCATCGGCTACCGGATGCGCCTCAAGTCGCGCGATCATCTCCTTCATCTGCGCGATCTCCCGGACTTGGGCGTCGATAATGCCGTCGGCCAGCCGACGGACCTCGGGATCCCTGATGTGCGCGCGCTCACTGGTCATGATGGCGATCGAATGGTGCGGTATCATTGCCTTCATATAGGATATGTCATCGACTGTTTCCTGGCTGCGGACCAGCCATAGTGCTCCTGCAAAGGAGAGTGCGCTTGCTATGATGATGGCGACCTTCACCCGTGGATTGCGATACATGCTCCACATGAAGCCAAGCATGATGATCGCCATGGCGGCGCCCATCACGACCGCCATCCACGTACGCGTCTGGCTGAACTCCACATGGCTGAGCGCGTAGGTGTTGAGATACATGAGCCCCAACATGACGATCGTCGAGGTGATGATCATGGCGGCGAAGCGGCCATAGCCCATGCCGGAATGGTCTCGATCCAGTCGGCCCTTTGGCATCGTCTGCTCCTCAGTTTGTCGCATGTCGTATCTCGTGGGCATGTCACCAACGTCCTCGGGCGTTCGATGATCCCGCCATGGCGGACATTCGAGGGAACCCAAGCGCCTTCTGACAAGTCCTTCAATTTCAGGCAGGTTCGGGAGGGTTCATGGCATCGACTAAGAAGCAGGGCAGCGCAGCCGAAAGGGGCGCCCACGCGGACACTCCGCGTCAGTTGCCTTGGGCAGGCTGGAAGCAGGTCCTCAAGCGGACTTGGGTGAACAGCGGGCGGCATAACATCAGCCTTCTTTCGGCGGGCGTGGCCTTTTACGCTTTCCTGTCCTTCGTTCCTCTTCTGGGCGCGCTAGTCATGACCTACGGCCTCGTTGCCGATCCGGGGACGGTCGCGAAGCACATGCGTACCGTCATCGATCTTGTCCCTGCGGACGCAGCCCGTCTTATCTATGAACAGCTGTCCCAGCTTACGCAAAGCGCAGCCGAGAAGAAGGGGGTCGGATTGCTGGTGGCGCTGCTGGTGTCGGTTTATGGAGCCTCCAGGGCCTCTGGCGCCATCATTGGCTCCCTCAACATCATCTATGAGCAGGAGGATCGCCGGTCATTCTTCCGCACTTCCCTCGTGGCGGCTGCATTGGTGGCCGCCGCTGTTCTGGTCGGCATCATTGGGTTGATCGCGGCATCGATGCTCAGTGTTGCCGAAGGGCTCGTCGAAGGCCTTGGTGCGGTGGGGGCGGCCGCGGTGCAGATACTTACGTGGCTCGTCGCGGCTGTCCTTTGCAGCGTAGCCATCGGCGGCATGTACCGCTTCGCGCCGGACAGGGCGGACGCACGCTGGCAATGGCTGAGTGTAGGATCTTGCTCGGCAACATTGCTCTGGCTTTTCGCCACGCTCGGGTTCGGGCTCTATGCCAGCTGGTTCGGCGACTATGATGCCACCTATGGTTCATTAGGGGCCGTGGTGGTGCTGCTCATGTGGCTTTATGTGTCCGCCTACGCGGTTCTGCTCGGCGCCCTTATCAACGCCGAGACGGAGCGACAGACCGCGCGCGACACCACGACGGGACCGGAAGAGCCCATGGGCAGGCGCGGAGCGACGATGGCTGACACGAGTGCTGCGCTTGGAGCTTCAGGAGAGTAGTTGGTCGACAATATCAATGAGGATCGATGACCGATAACCGATAGGAAAGCGATCTGATCCATCGGCAGTTGTTGCGCTCGAAGCTGAAGGACAATTGTTCCGGTTCTGTGTTGGAACATCCGGTAATTCGCGGCTCGGTTTGACCGGATTGAGCTATTCAGGTGGCTCCAGAACGTTTGTCATTTAAATCTTGACTGGCTGCTCCCGTTCAAGAGGATTGGCGCTGATATCTTTCATCTATCACCGTTGTCATTGGCCCTTTCCGCATGATACCGGTCCGTGAATGGCCGGCCGACCAGGAACAGGATGAGAATTGCTCCTGCGACCAGGCCGCCGAGCCACAGCAGGCCAAGACCACAGACGATTCCTATTGCGCCGGCCGCCCATATCGAGGCGGCTGATCCTGCCCCCTGAACAATATGGCCATCTCGAAACAAGGCTCCGGCTCCCAGAAAACCGATGCCTGTCATGACGCCGCTCATCACCCGGCCTATGTCAATGGACAGTCTGGGATCGGCAATTGCAAAGCTCCCTTCGATCAAGCCAATGACCAGTGAACAGGACGCGACAGCCACGATGAAGAACGGCCGGAAATCCACGGGTCTGCGGTTGAGGAAGCGCTCTAGTCCTATCATGAGCGAAAAGACGATCGCTGCGCCCAACCGCGCCAGTATGTCGAACCATGTGAAGTGGAGGGGAGAAAGGCTGGTCATGACTGGAGAGCTTGACTGCCGTGCATTTAAGTAGCTGATTTCTTAACGGAACATTGGATAGAAGAGTATCGGGACCCCAATAGCACGATCCGGATTTGCGAAAAAGGCTGGATGTGCGTGGACGCGAGGGGAATGTTGCGGTGCTTTTCGCAAGAATCTGATGCGAATATGGGCAGAAAGCTTCAAGCGCTTCGACCGGAGATATAAGCCGGCTCATCCCGCCTTCGCTTTCACCGGAATTTTGAGATAGCGAACGCCATTGCTTTCGGCTTCGGGAAAATGACCCGCGCGAATATTCACCTGGATCGAGGGCAAGAACAGCCGGGGGACGGGTAGCATGGCGGGACATGCTGACAAGGACATGGGTTCGGCGATCTGGCCGGCACGCGTAAAGGCGGGTGAAGTTCGTTATTCAGACCCGCACATCATCAGCCGATTTCGGGCTGGAGGCCGTTCCTGCGAGCAATAGCCCCATTTCCTGGCGCCTGTCCATGAGGTCCGCGAGCGAATAGCGATCGAGAACGGTCAGGAAGGCGCAAAGTGCTTCCTTCAGCACGCCAGTCATGCTGCAGGCAGGCGCGATCACACAGCTTGCGCAATCAACGAGGTCAAAACCGCCCTCGGTATGGCGGACCAGCGTGCCGATGTTGATCTCTTGAGGCGACTTGCCGAGGCGGATGCCACCGCCACGTCCGCGAACGCTTTCCACATATCCTGCCCGCGCGAGGTCATTGACCACTTTCATCAGGTGATTTTGCGCGATGCGATAAGCATGGGCGATCTGCGCAATCGAGCACAGTTGATCGGGCCGCGCTGCGAGATAGAGCAGCACGCGCATTGAATAATCCGTAAACAACGTCAGCTTCATGCCGGTTTTCCGAGAGCCGCGATCGCTCGGAATAATAGGCAAGCGCGTTGCATCTTTCAAACGCCGCATATAGATGTATTTCTGATACATGATTGGAGCATGAGTCGTGGACAGTGCCTCAGCAATCGACGAAGCTGGCCTCGAGAGGCTGGTGCATGCCTTTTATGCCCGCGTACGCGAAGATCCTGAACTGGGTCCCATGTTCAATGATGCGGTCCATGACTGGGCTGAACATATGGAGAAACTGACAGCCTTCTGGTCGTCAGTGATGCTGGGGAGCGGCCGCTATAAGGGGCAACCGGTGCCGGCGCACCTCAAACATCGGGATCGCATTACGCCCGCCCTGTTTGATCGCTGGCTCCTGCTGTGGAAGGAGACGACGCAGGCACTGATGGAAGCGGGAGCCTCCGTCGCACTCCAGGCCAAGGCCGCGCGCATTGCCGAAAGCCTGCAACTGGCGATATATTTTCGTCTTGATGATTCCGCGCGTCGGTCAGTGGCTGAGGGAAGCCGCTGTAGTGTGAAGGATCCTGAGCAGAGGATGCGGCTGTGACGAATGTCCTGCCTTATCGATCGACCCCTGTGTTCGACCAGGACACGTTGCCGGCAGCCCTTCGTGCCCGCCATGATACGAAGGCCGGCGTGTGGGGCGTGATCCGCGTGCTTGAGGGGAAGCTTGAGCTCACCATTTTCGATCCGCCTTCCACGACGCTGTTGACGCCGGGCGCGCCTGGCCTGGTCCGTCCGCAACAGCCGCACTTCGTGACTCCCATGGGGATGGTGAAGATGCAGGTTGACTTTTACGACCGGCCACCTGCCGCTTGAGCCTTTCACCCGCCTTCTTGATACGACTGTACAGGAGATGTAGATGACGCAGCCTCTCAGTGACCAGACCATCGCGCTCGTCAAGGCCACGGTTCCCGCGCTGGAAGCCCATGGGCTGGACATTGTCCATGAAATGTATTCGCGGATGTTCCAGAACCCGGAAATCCGCGACCTCTTCAATCAATCCCATCATGGCGACGCTGGCTCGCAGCCCCGCGCGCTGACCGGCGCGATCCTGGCTTATGCGAGCAATATCGACAATCTTGGCGCGCTCGCGCCAGCGGTTGAACGGATTGCGCAAAAGCATGTCGGGCTTCAGATCCTGCCTGAACATTACCCGCATGTCGCCGAGGCGCTGCTGGGCGCGATCAAGGCGGTCCTGGGCGATGCCGCCACCGACGAGATCCTCGCCGCATGGGGCGAAGCCTACTGGTTCCTTGCCCATATCCTGATCGCGCGCGAGGATCGGATCTATACAGAGCAGAAAGACACGGCCGGCGGCTGGAATGGATGGCGCGATTTCCGCGTGGAAAAGGTCATCCGCGAAAGCAGCGTCATCAATTCCTTCATCCTGCGGCCGGTCGATGGTGGGCCCGTGATGATGCACCGGCCAGGCCAGTACCTCACCTTCTGGCTCGAAATTCCGGGAAACCCGCCGGTCAAGCGCAACTATTCGATTTCGTCAGCGAGCAATGGAGCTACCTATCGCATTTCGGTGAAGCGCGAGCCCCAGGGCCTTGCGTCGGGCTGGCTTCATGATGAGGTCCAGGCGGGCACGGTGCTGAAGGTGGCCGCTCCCACGGGTGAATTCTATCTTGACGATCATGTGGAGCGGCCGGTGGTGCTGCTATCGGGCGGCGTGGGCCTCACGCCGATGATCGCGATGCTGGAGGCTCTCGTAGCCGACGGCGCCGACGTGCCTGTCCACTACATCCATGGCACGCATGACCGGGAAACGCATGCCATGCGCGATCATGTGCGTGCGCTTGGAGCGAAGGGCAAGGCCGTTCGCGTGACCGATTTCCATCAGACGCCGCTTGCCGGTGAAATCGAAGGACAGGATTATGACGCTGCGGGCATCATCACCGATGATTGGCTCGTTGCGAACACGCCGGTGGCAGAGGCCGACTATTATATCTGTGGTCCACGCCCATTCCTTCGCCACGCCGTATCGACACTGTCGCTTGCCGGCGTTCCTGCCAGCCGCATCCATTATGAGTTCTTCGGCCCGGCCGATGAGTTGCTGGCAGCTTGAGGAATAAGGCAGGGATGCTTGGCCGACCCGGCACGGCGGGTACCGTTTCTTGCGCATAAGCAGCCGCTAATCCGGCGGGGCATAGCCGCCCTGCCGGATGGTCGAATGCTTATGGGTTCGCCGACTTCTTCCTGGCACGCGGGCTGGAACGCATGGCCCGGTCAGCAGTTCGATGATGAGGGAGTGATATCGCTCAGGTTGGATGCCCTTCTCCCTGCGGCGGCGGCTCACGCGCCTCTGACTTGGCCCATCGCCGTTGGATTATGAAATAAAGATGCCGCGCATTCTTCTCGTTGATGATGAAAGCCTGCTTCTGATGCTGCTCACGGACCTTCTTGAGGACGAAGGTTACCACATCGATACGGCAACGAATGGCGATGCTGCATTGGCGCAGGCGCGTGCATGCCGGCCAGCCCTCATCATAACAGACTTCATGATGCCGGTCATGACAGGACTGGACCTTGCCCGGTCCATCCGCGCCGACGGAGCTCTTCGAGAGGTTCCCATTATATTGGTGAGCGGGGCGCAGGCGGATATCGGGCGCGGCCATCCCGATCTTTTCCAGTCGGTGATCGACAAGCCCTATCAGAACGAAACCCTTCTTGAGGAGGTTCGCCGGCTCCTGGTGCAATTCTGAAGCGGGTAGCTGCTGGATTGTGGCCGGGCGGACACGACGGTTTGCCATGCCGACATCGGGACGCCCATAAATGCTGACGGGCTGGTGCCCAGAACACGGGTCCAATGAACATGGCCCGCCTGATCCGGTCATGCTCGATATGTCTTGTGGCCTTCCGCATTCTTCCGGGCACAGGGGACGCCGCCTGTTTAAGAGCTCTAACTGCGCGGGTTCATGACCAGCCGCAAAACCAGATGAGGGTCCCCATCTTCAGGTAGAACCAGTTCCATGTGTCGCTTTTCATGGTACAGGGGCCGGTCGCCTTCTTCCAGCAGGGTTTCGGTTGTACCGGCTGCCAAAGCGACCGGTCTGCTATCGACAAGCAGTCGGGTTCCCGCCGGAACGTTACCATGCTCCAACGTCAGCCTGTATCCGCGATAGGCATTGCAATAAGCGTCGGCATGACCAAGATCGTTACTTCCGGCGCGCAGTGGCTCGGAAAACGGCGCCTCGGTCTTCACCCGGCAAATGATCGGGACGGTCGTATGTACGCCGATGAGGCCGCTGGCCTGCTCCCCTGCAGCCGGTTCCATGACCGAAACGGCCGAAAGCATGACGAGGCCGAGCAGAGCGCGATGCCTGCTTTGGTGGGCGGAAGAAGCAAATCTTGCCGATTGCATGAATTCTTGCCCCCTTAGTTGCGCTTTGTCGGGGGCAAGGATGTCACGGACCCTCCGGCAATTCAATGCCATTCGCCCTTTCGGCTATTCTAATAACATGAAGTTAAGGGCGAAAATCCCCTTGATTGCAAATTTTGCAATCGTCGAGTTGCGCTTGGCAGCCGAGCCAAGAAATTACCTAAATGGACAACAAATTGGAATAATGTTACTCGTTTAAAACATTCGATGTCGCTACAATCCGGATGTTGGGAATAACCGATATTCCGACCTTCTGAATGCTTGTTAACGGTGCCGCGACGCTGTTGAATTCAGCGGCTTCACGATCTAAATGCCCGCCACCCCCTAGCGTAGTGCTTCTGACCCTCTTGGGAAGAAGCCTTTTCGCGTTCAAAACAAGGAGCCATTCATTATGCGCATGCTTGCCGCGGCCCTCATCGCTGCCACTGTCATTGCTACGCCTGCTTATGCCGGCACAGCCACGAGCACCTTCAAGGTTCAGACCAATGTGGTCGCCTCCTGCAAGCTGACGCCGCAGGACATCAATCTTGGTAGTTATGATCCGACCAGCGAGGAAGCCCTGTCGGGCAGCGGTGTCGTGAGCGTCACTTGTACCAAGGGAACGACGCCCATTCTCTCTTATAACGGCGCGAATGCGGAAGGTCAGACCCAATATATGGTCGGCGCGGCGACCAGCAGCAAGCTGAGCTACAATCTTTATTCTGACAGCAATTACAGCACCAATCTGGTCGGCCAGAACACGACCCTGCAAACCAGCGATGGCAGCACAGCCCAGACCATGGCCGTCTATGCCAAGGTTGCAGGAGGTCAGAATGTGCCGGCCGACAGCTATGTCGATACGGTCACGGTTACGGCGACCTTCTAAGGTGATGCGGGAGCAGGGCGTGAAGCGGCTTTTGTTCCTGGGCATGGTGGCCACCGCGATGGTGGCTGCCATGCCGGCACGGGCGCAGGAACTGGGCATAAGCCCGGTTCGCGTGGAGATGACGGGCGACGAGCGCGCGGCCACCATAACGGTCCGCAATACCAGCGGCGCGCCCGTCAACCTGCAGGTCCGGGCGCTGGACTGGCGGCAGGCCGGGGGAACCGAGCATTTCACGCCGACCGACATGCTGATGGCAAGCCCGCCCATCGCGGCCCTCGCCCCGGGCGACACCCAGATCGTCCGCCTGGTAGCCGATGGGCTGCAGCCGATTGCCGCTGAAAAGGCCTTTCGCCTCGTGCTCGACCAGATTCCCTCGGCAGCGCCGCTTGAGGGCGCGGGCATGCGCATTCAGTTGCGGGTCCTTGTCCCGGTATTCGTGCTGCCCAAGGGCGGTCTTCGGCCGGATCTTCACTGGCGCGCGAAACGAGCCAGCGAGGGCTTGATATTGACTGTTGTGAATGACGGGGCCCGGCACGACCGCCTGCTCAATCTGAAGATCATGACGGGTGCTGGCGCCCCGATCGCGCTGCCCTCGACCAATACGGGCTATGTGCTGAGCGGCGGGAGCCAGAGTTGGACAGTGCCCGCAGTGCCTGAAAATGTCCGGGCCCTGCGGATTTCCGGCGAGGGCGAGTTCGGCGGGATCAGCGCCGATGTGTCGATCGCGCCCTGATCATCGGCGATATTCCCGCTGGGGTTTGTTGCTGTTGTCCTTCACGAGCGTGGCGTCTCGCCCGGATAAAGCGCTTGCGACGCCGCAAGCTCCGGGTTCATGGGCGCCAACGCCGCCGCGCGACATGATCGCCCTTCTTCTTGAGGTCCGGGTGAATGGGTGGGTCGCGCCGATGATCGGGCATTTCCGCCAGCAGGGTGCCCGGCTGGCGATCCGTGCGGACCAGTTCGAGGATGCAGGCTTCCGCCGTAAGGAGGAGATTGTCTCGGAGATAGGCGATGGACGGTGGATCTGGCTTGATCGCCTGCCCGGTGTTACCTGGATGGTCGACACCCATGCCCAGAGCATCGCGATTACAGCGCCTCCATCGCTGCTGCGGGAATCGGCATACAGCCTTGATTCCCGGCGCCCGGTTCAGAGCCGGTCGGACTGGGGCGCGGTGCTGTCCTACGATCTTTATGGTCAATGGTCACCAGGATCGCGCGGTCTTTATGCGCCTGGGCTCTCGGCCAATTTCGACGCCAGGATCTTCTCCCCGCATTTTACCGCGACGAGTACGGGGCTGTTGAGCCTGCGAGGCAGCAGGAACCATTATGTCCGTCTGGAAAGCAGCATCGTGTTCGACAAAGTGGACAGCAGCGAGAGCTTGCGGCTGGGCGATGGCTACACCTCCGGTCCGGGATGGGTACGCACCATCCGCTTTGGTGGGATACAATGGGCGCGCAACTTCGGCCTGCGTCCCGATATCGTGACCTCACCGGTTGCCCGGTTGAGCCGGGAAGTGGCGGTGCCCTCGACACTCGATCTCTTCGTCAACGGTATACGAAGCTATTCCCGTGCGGTGAGCCCGGGCACCGTGCGACTGGATGATCTGCCCGTCGCAACAGGATCGAACAGGATCCAGATGGTCCTGACCGACGAGGCGGGGAGGCGAAAGGAGGTCTCGCTGCCTTTTTACGCCTCGAGCCGGCTTCTGGCGGAGGGCATGACCGATTTCAATATCGAGGCGGGCTTACCGAGGCTGTCCTACGGGGACAGCAGCAATGATTATGGTCGTCTCTTCGTATCCGGCTCGATCAGCAGCGGGGTGAGCGATCGCCTGACCCTGCGGGGCTATGCGGCTGGCACGGGAGGATATGGCGGCGTCGGCGTGGGCGCGACGGTGAAGGTCGGCGTCCTGGGCCTGGTGGACGGGGCGTTGCTGGCGAGCGAGGGAACCGCGGGCGCCGGCCTGGGATATTATGTCGGTATTGAGCATGTAGGACGCAGCTTCAGCCTGTCGGGCGCTTATACGCATGGCGATAGCCGCTACCGCGACTTGGCCGGGATGTTCGACGCTGCCGCCTTTGTGGATCAGGCTAGGGCATCTTTGGGATTTGGCCTGGGAGAAGCGGGCAATGTCAATCTCGCTTACGTCTGGACCCGCAGTAACCGCGAAGCCGCGAGCGGCATCGTGTCAGCGACCTATCGTGTCGAGATGGGGCGCCGGCACAGGATCGGCCTGTCCCTTTCGGGCTACGCCGACACCCATGAAGGGGGATGGGGCGCGCTCTTGTCCCTCTCCGTGCGGTTCGGACGACATGGACAGGCCTACAGTCAGCAGAGCTGGCGCGATGGGCGGCTGGAGAGCAGTGTCCAGGTCAATGGCCAGAGCGGCGACCAGCGTCTCAACTGGCAGGTAGAGGGCAGTCGGGGGCGCAGCGACGCACTGGCCGTGCAGGGGAACTGGCGTGGGTCGGCGCTCGGTCTCTACGGACGGATCGACCATATCGGTAGCATGACCGGTGTTCAGGGGGACTTGCGGCAATCGCTGATCTTCATGGGCGATCAACTCTTTGTGAGCCGGATAGTGGATAACGGGTTTACGGTGGTCGATGTATCCGGCCAGCCGGGCGTGCGCGTGTCGCTGGAAAACCGTCTGGTGGGGCGTACCGATGCAACCGGCCGCCTCCTTGTGCCGGGATTGCAGCCCTATGTCGGCAACCGGATTTCCGTTAATCCACTGGACCTGCCGGCCAATGCCGAGATCAGGCAAACCGAGCAGCTTGTCGCGCCGCGGGCGGGCGGCGGGCTGGTGACGCGCTTTTCCGTCAGTGAAGAGCGATCCGCGCTGGTGACGCTGGTGACCCGGGAGGGCGGACATCCGCCCGCAGGGTCGAGGGTAACCCTCGGTGACCGTGAGAGCGCCACGGTACTTGGTTATGATGGGAAGGCCTATGTCCCGGGGATCGTTTCGGGGCGAAACCGGGTGATGGTCGCATGGCCGGAGGGCGCCTGCGCGGCGATTTTCGATGCGCCTCCCCCTTCGCGCGAAAAGCTGCCCCAGGTTGGACCCTTGATATGCGCGCCCTGACACCGGTCGTGCTCGCCCTTGCCTGTCTTTGGCTCGAGGCGCCTGCCCGGGCCGGCGCCTCAGAAGGGAGGACCTCGTCCTGCCATGTCGCCGTCTCCCCGCTTGTGTTTCCGCCCTATGACGGTCTAGCGCATGACCGCAGCAGTGCCATTGGCACCATTCAGGTCGACTGTCCGCCAGATGTCGAACCACATCCGCGCATCTCTATTTCGCCAGGACGATCGGGCTATTTTGCCGAGCGACATATGACGTCGGGCAATGAGAGGTTGCGCTACAATCTCTTTCTCGAGCCAAGCCATCTTCGCGTCATCGGCGATGGAACCGGGGGAAGTGAAGCGATCACTGCTGCCAGCGTCCATTCGCCGGGCCGTGCCGTGTTCACCATCTATGGCAAGATCCTTCCTGGACAGTCCGTCAGCCCTGGGCAATATTCCGATGATCTGACGTTCCAGATGGAATTCTAGAAGATTTCAATCTCGCCCCGATCGGAAGATCTTGATGAAATTCCATCGTCGACCTCATCGGTCCATGCTCGGCATTGCCGCAATCGATCCGACAAGGAGCGGCCGCCGCAGGCTAATGCTGGTGAGGGTTCCGCGACATGCTAGGGGTCATTCATGAGACGGAGGCAATTCGACCGCCAGACGCGGCGGCAGCAGCAAGAATGGCGAGCGATGAAGCGCCGCCGCCAGAAAGGCCCTTCCGGCAAGGATCGGCGGACGGTCCTCGCCAGCACCGGCATCCTGTTCGCGGCTATTCTTCTCGGCTTGTGCTGGCCCTCCAGCAAGCCAACGGCGCGGCCCGCTCGGGCAATGTCGGGCAGTGCTGACGAGTTTGCCTGCCAGGTGAGCGCGGTAACTGATGGCGATACCCTGAGGTGCGCGGATGGCGCCCGCATCAGGCTGCATGCCGTCGCGGCGCGGGAAAAGGATGAAAGCTGTTCGCCCGGGCACCCCTGCCCGGCTGCGTCCGGCGCTGCCGCAACTGCGCAGCTAAGGGAACTTGCAGCAGGACAGCGGCTCCAATGCCTTGCTACGGGCACGAGCTATAATCGGGTAACAGCGATCTGCCACAATGAGAGCGGGCTCGAAATCAATTGCGCGATGGTGCAAAGCGGCACGACCGTCCTGTGGCCGCGCTACAATGAGCAGCGGCCTATTTGCGATCGCAGCTAGATGGGAGCCCCGCCCCGGCCTGCTGTCCCTCATTAGGGCTCGACACGATGAGGCCGTGCGCAGCGAATGCGAGGCCAGGCAGTGGATTTGGCGCTGTGCGATGGCAATCGTGCAATAGCGGATGGCTCGGAGACTATCCTAATCTGCAAATTCGGAACATTTGGCTCCTGATTCCTTGATATCATCTTGCGAATTCTGGATAAAGCGTTGGACTTTGGGGCGAATGCCCGCTAGTGTGCGCACAACCCAGCCGCAGATCGTCCCCAACGAAGGCGTGACTGGGTTCTAGAAGTCCGGCCACGACCCTTTTGGCTGGAATTTCTGTCCCGGCGCCTGCCGCCTGAGGCGGCGCGACATGACACGGCGCCGGGACTTTTTATGATCACGCGATAGCCTGCCTTTTGGGGCTTCCCGCTCACTGCTCCACACGCGCTCCGGAGGAGCAGGCAGTGGCGAGCCGATCCCCATATCTGGACCGTCACATCCACGGATGCTGCCCGATCAGGCGCGTTCCGAGCAGATTTGACGTCACATTTTGGCGGCGCTGTCCACTCGCCGGCGCGAGCCCGCCTTTTTCGGCTTCTCCGCCGCCAGTTCGGCTGGTACCGCAGGTACGGCTTTGGGCCTGGAAGGGCGTTTGGCAGCCGTTGCCTTCGGGCGCAGCCCCAGGCCTATCTTATGGGCGAGTTCCCGGCGCTGGTTCGTGTAGCTCGGCGCGGCCATCGGGTAATCGGCAGGCAGGCCCCATTTGGCGCGATATTCTTCCGGACTCATCTGGTAGCGGGCTCTTAGGTAACGCTTCAGCGTCTTCAGCTTCTTCCCGTCCTCCAGGCAGACGATATAGTCCTCCTTTACAGAAGAACGAACTGGAACCGCGGGTTCGCGACGAGAAATCGGTACTGCTTCGTGGCCCGAAAGGCCGGACAAGGCGGAATGGACACTTTTGATCATGCTACACAAATCTTCAACAGCCATAGGACTGTTGGAAACGTTGGCCGAGACAATGCTGGCGGTTAGTGAAACGAGAGACTCCTTATCTTCTTCAATTCCAGTCATTTGTTCCCCCAAACCTCTGCGGCACAAGTTAAGAATGTTGAATGCATCATAGCGATTGACTCGATTATCTTCAATTGACAAATTTAATGGCCTGTTAATGCCTTGGGAGTACCCCAAACGATATAGACCTCGAAAAGCTCCAATGATTTCAGTGCTTTTATCGCTAACGCGCTTTCGTCAAGCAGACTCGCGCCAACGAACCCGATACCGGAACGCTATATCCTCCAACCGAGCGGGAAATCGGTTGATTCCCATTGCCGCAAAGCTCTGAACAAATAATTAAGCGTCGTATCGCGCCGCGATATGAGGAATGATACGCAGCTGGTTGAAGAGTGAAACGGAAGACAGCTTGCAATTGTTCACGGACCGATCAACCGCGACGCAATGGGGGCTTCCCGACAAGCATTCGAATCATGGCTGATCTTGATGCCTGACTGTAGCCAGGCAAATTCAATGGCGCTCGCACAGGGATTGTGTCCGAAGGAATCCTGCTCGCGAGGTGTTAAGAACAGCTACCCTGTCCAGGCCATCGGTCAGCCTTGTTGGCAGGTGCGGTCCGTACCCGAGGTAGGCCAGGGGGGGCTTCGGGGAGGGCGGAGCGTCTTGGGAGTAGGGCAGGGGGAAAGCCAATCGTGAAGCACTTTGGCTAGAGCATGATCCGATCAGACTGAATCGGGTCATGCTCTATTTGTCTTTTGTTCGCTGCATTTTCCGGGCCAGCAAATGATCCGATCTGCTTCGAAAATGCTCTAGGCACCGCATGGGCAGGGCGTTGCCGGCCTTTGCGTTGCCGACTGTCATGCGCGGGCGGTGGCTGGTGGGCGGTTGAACAACTATGTGCCGGGGTTGCCCATGGATGCCAAAGACAGGTTTTATCCGCAAACTGATTCGCAGCCGAAATGATGGAATGAACAAGCAATCAATCGCTTCGTCGGGATATGGAGCCCATCATATCGTTACTCGGATAGATGAGAATCGCCGTGTTCCGCCATTCGTCTCATGAACGCGATTCGAATATGTCGAGACGGGCGCGGTTGGTGTATGATGCTATCATTGAAATAAAGGATTCGATTGATGAATCCATGGGAATGCTTTTATAGGGATGGATGGTCAAGGAGGCGGCGTTGGTGGGAAGGCAGGAAGGACGTTTCTTCAGCGCAAGTGCTGTCCGATGCTCGCCTGCGCTCTATCTCGTCGCCTCGATAGCCAATCTCGGCGAAATTGAAGGGGCCTTCGGGCATGAGGCGTGCGCAGATGCCTTGGACCGGCTTCGCGCGGAGATGCGTCGGCTCTTTCCGCACGATCGGATCATCGAACTGGATAATGCTGGAGCCATCGAAGCGATGGTCGAGGCGAAGGCACGAGATGGACAGGACCTGGCAGGCCGGCTCCTCAACCGGCTCTGCGCAGCGCTTGGTTCACGCCCGATCATGTCGGAAAGGGGCCCCTTTTTCATTGTGCCCAGCCTGGGGGTTGCCGAGATCGGCGCTCGCGAGGGCGATGTCGAGAGGGCGCGGGTCGAGGCTCGCGGCCAGATAGCGGCGTCGGGCAGTGCGGGGAACGGATGCCTCGACATATCGAGATACCAGGAGGATATGAGGCGATGCGCCAGTCTTCTTGAGAAAGTGGATCGGGGCGGCGCTGCGCTTGTCTGGCAATCCGTTGTCTCGCCCGACCATAATGCCCGCCTTCTCTATTTCGAGGGGCTGCTGCGGATTTGCGGGGATGATGGGGAGCTTCACGCCTGCGAGGCGGAGATTCGTGCGCTTGAACGTGTGGGATTGGCGCCTGAGCTCGATCAAAGGATGATGGCCCTTGTGCTTGACCATCTGGAAGCTGATCCGGTCATGCGCCTGGGCGTCAACATTTCAGCCACCAGTGCATCTCTCCACCGCTATGGGAGATTTGCGACCTGGTGCGACCTCCTGTCCCGTCTTGAACGTCATCCCGAGTTGGCGCGCAGACTTGTGATCGAGATCACGGAGACCGCCGAGATCCTGTCTCTGGACGAGGCCGGCGAGTTCATCTCACGGATGCAGGATCTGGGTTGCCTTGTCGCGATCGATGATTTCGGGGCAGGCCGGGCGTCGGTCATGCAGACCGCCACCCTTCTGGCCGATATCATCAAGATCGATGGCGGCTTTATCCGCAATGCAATGCAGGATGAACGACGTCATGCGACCTTTGAGCATCTTGTGGGTCTTGCCCGGTCGCTTGCTCGGGCGGTCGTCGTGGAAGGGGTGGAAACGGCCGACCAGGCAGAGCTCGCACGCCATGCGGGAGCCCAGTGGCTTCAGGGCTATCACTTTGGCCGGCCTTCGCTGACGCGCGCACTGAGCGCTCCGCCCGAAGCAAGAACCATCTGGGCTCTGGGGAATTTTCGCGACCGCTTCCAGCCCCTACCAAAAGTCGCGCAGGCCGGCTGATGAAAGACACAGGTAAGATCATGCAACAAGGATGCACGCCCCTGTCAGACGTGAACGGCGCACACGACGCGTCGGGCGGCCTCCTGTCCTCTCGATGGACAACCGCGGCAAGTGCGATGGCGCTGCTCTCGGAAACAAGGAGCCTCGCCGAGGTTGTCGAGATCCTGCGCGATTCAGCGCGCGCGGCCGTCGGCGCCGATGGAATTGCGGTGGTGCTCCGCGACGGGGACCAATGCCATTATTATGCCGAAGACGCTATGGAGCCGCTCTGGGAAGGGATGCGCTTCCCCCAGGAAGCCTGCGTTTCTGGCTGGGCCATGCTCAACCGGAAATCCGCTGCTATCCCCGACATCAGGCTCGACCCGAGGATACCGCAGGAAGCCTATCGGCAAACCTTCGTCAAAAGCATGCTGATGGTTCCTATCGGCGCCACTGATCCGGTGGCGGCCCTTGGCGCTTATTGGGCCACGACCGGCCATCCCGATGCCGATGAAACGGCGATCCTGGAATCGCTCGCCCAGGCAGCTTCGACCGCCCTTGCCAATGGAATGCTGGTTGAGGAGATGACGGAGCTCAACCGGAGTCTTGAGGCGAGGATCGAACAGCGTACAAGGGAATTGGAGGCGGCCCACCAAAAGCTTCTCCAGACACAGAAGCTGGAGCTCATGGGGCAGCTGACCGGGAATGTCGCGCACGACTTCAACAATCTGCTGTCGCCGATCATGACAAGCCTGGATCTCATCCTTCAGACAAATCCATCCGAGGATCCAACCCAAACGCATGCACAAATGGCGATGGAATCGGCGGAGCGCGCGCGGGCGCTTGTCCAGCGCCTGCTCGCATTTGCGCGCAGGCAACCGCTGGCATCCACCGCTGTGGATGTGCGGTCTCTTCTCAAGGGAATGGAAGCGCTGCTTTCAAGCACCGTGGGCGGACGGATCGATCTGCGGATCATGGTTCCCCCCAATCTGCCCAATATATTGGCCGACCGCCAGCAACTGGAAATCGCGATCCTCAATCTGGTCGTGAACGCGCGTGACGCCATGCCGGAAGGCGGTGCTCTCTCCATCTCTGCAAGCTATCCTTCGGCCCTGCATGATGGGGACGGCAAGAGCGATGCCTTCCTTCGACTGACAGTAAGCGACGATGGCGTCGGCATGGACGAAGCAACCAAGGCCAAGGCGCTCGAACCCTTTTTCACGACCAAGTCGGCCGGCGCGGGCACGGGACTGGGCCTGGCGATGGTGCATGGCGTGGTGCAACAGTTCGGAGGCGCCATGGACATCAGGAGCGAGCCGCGTGCGGGGACCGATATAAGCCTGTGGTTCCCCATCACGCAGAACGCCGTTGCCCCTCGTCCCAGCCCGAAGATCGCGGACATCGGCGCGGATCTTGGCGGGATTGCCATCATCGTCGATGATCATCAGCTCGTTCGCAGGGGGACTGCCGCGATGTTGCGGGAGGAGGGCTACACGGTCGTTGAGGTTGCGAGCGCGCAAGAGTGCCTCGCGAGGCTGGATGAGGGCGTGCAACCGCAAATCCTTATAACCGATCATGTGATGCCGGGCATGACGGGTCTCGACCTCGTGCGAAGGCTGACGGAGTCCCACGCGCATATCCCGATGATCCTCATCTCTGGCCATGACGGCCTGGATGGGGCGCCTGCCGATGTTGTGCGCATGACAAAGCCGTTCCGTCAGCATGAACTGCAGGCGGCGGTCGCCCGGGCACGCAGGCAGGTCGAGGCACGGGCGCCAACGGCCGGGGTCTTCATGCACAAGCGGGCGAGTTAGCCCGACAGCCTCCTCTGCGGCGCGTAACTGAGAGTGCAACCGCGCCATTGCGGCGATGGCCCGCCTGAATGCAGCCAATTTCCTGCAAAAATGCTTCTTGCCTGGGGCGCCATTCGCCCTAGCCGTACAATGGCGAAGAGCCGTTTCCCGAGCCAGGCAAATCGATTAGGCGATAAAAAATGGACGTGCCGGCCCTCTATGCTCAGATTATCCGCGCTATCGGGGATGGCACCGGAGCTGCTGACAGCCTGCTTCACGTGCATGCCGGAATGTTCATCCTTGTCCTTAGCAGGCTGGTGACGGGCAGGCGTCTCTCGACGCCGATACCGCTCCTCACCGTCGCCTTTTTTGAGGCGGGCAATGAAATTCTCGATCGTCTCCATTATGGCTCGTGGCGATGGCATGATACCTCGCTGGACATTGTGAACACCTTGTTCTGGCCTCTGGTTCTGTATGTCGGACTTCGCTATTTTTCCCGGCCGCAACATCAGATGAGCGAAGAAGCGGCCCGCTCTGAGCCCCTTTGACCGTGAACAGTGAAACGGGGCTGGACGATCTGAGGCTGGCAGGGTGGAAGGTCCCGCCAACTCGGCCCCTTTTTCAGATATCAACCGCGGTACAGGGAAGGCGGCGGTGGCGGCGCTCTTGCACCTGCCTATTTTCACGCGCCCGAAGGCCTGAGCGCCCGGCATTCCTGCTTTGTGAAGCCGTTGGGGCGGGCCGCAGCGGCTGATAGCCCGCCAGTGATCCTCACCGTATGAGGCGTCCTGCAAAAGATCCATTGAAGATCATTGATTTTTCTGTGAATATTTATCTGGAAATATAAGGTCGCGCATAATTGACAGGGGAATTCGCATGAAGAAAATCACTGCAGCGATCATCATCGGCGTCTTTGCATCGACCGGGGGGCTGGCGCATGAAGCCGCCGAAAACAATCGTCCCAAGGCGGCTGATGAAGCGGTTAAAGTTGCGGCACCCGGAAAGGGTGAAAACAAATCCAGGGCGCATAGCGGCGGCACGGATTCAAATGGTTGCCATACCAATCACTCGACAGGCGAGTATCACTGCCACAATCGCAAGTAAGGTCATGAAGAGGGGCCGTCTCGTGTCGGTGCGAGGCGGCCCAGCACCCATGCGAGCCCAGGCATTGGAACGCCTCGTGCGCCGGTCCGCCCGTTCTGTTCCTGCTTCTCCCTGGTAACCGATGTGCACCTGACGGCCCTTGTGATCTCACTTGCCAAGACAAGCGTTCGAACCGTCCCAAGTGCCCCAGTGGCGAAATGAACTATCCTGACTTCGCGTAGGACGGGGCACTATCGATCTCGCCAAGCCCTGATCACGATTTGCGTCGTCCCTTGGGCGGCGTCCTATTGCTTCGCGCCGCCGCTATCTTCAACAATCGCCGGAAGGAAGGGCACTCCATATGGCTGGGTGCGGGACAGGTGGCGGCATGACGGAGGCCATTTCTCAGAGCCGTAAGCTGCCCGATCATCCTCTCCAATTCTTCCGCTTTTGCGCTGAGTAACTCGCGATCCAGCTGGGCGGGTAGTTCGCGTCCGAACATGGCTGCGATTTCATCGAGCGTGAAACCAGCCGTCCGTCCCAGCGCGATCAGGGCAAGCCGCCCGATGATGTCCGGTTCAAAGGTGCGACGAAGCCCCCGCCGTCCCAATGATTCGATCAGCCCCTTTTCTTCATAGAAGCGCAATGTGGAGGCAGGAAGCCCTGATCGCTTCGCCACCTCGGCGATATCGAGAAGTTTCATGCTTGACCTCAAGTCAACTTGAAGTGGCATCGTGCAGCCCATGGTGGTTGGTTGCAAGGATATTGAGAGATGCCGCAGGTCATGAATTGGGACAGGTCGAAGCGCGCACGTGACGCAGACATGCGGGGCGAAACATCCCGCTGGACCCTGGCTGGCCTGTCGCTGGCCATGTTGATGCCTTCCCTGGCCACAAGCACCACCAACATGGCGCTGCCGAGCCTGGCTCGGGAGTTCGACATTTCATTCCAGTCCGCTCAGTGGATCGTCCTTAGCTACTTGCTGACGGTAACCGCCATGGTTGTGGGCGCCGGCCGCATCGGAGACATGATCGGGCGGCGCGGCCTGATGCTCGCCGGCATCGGAATTTTCGGCGTGGCTTCGATATCCTGTGCGGCGGCCCCGACATTTGCGCTGCTTGTCGTCGCTCGTCTGGTGCAAGGCGTAGGCGCGGCGATAATGATGGCCCTGACGATGGCCTTTGTCAGCGACGTGGTTCCTGCGTCACGCACCGGACGCGCGATGGGATTGCTGGGCACCATGTCAGCCGCCGGAACGACGCTGGGTCCAGCCTTGGGCGGCGTGCTGCTCGCATGGGCAGGCACTGGCATGATTTTCCTCGTTAATGTGCCTATCGGACTGCTGACCTTCCTGCTGTTGTACCGCACCTTGCCTGCGGCGAAGGACGCTGCGCCCAAAGACAGGGCCGGAAGCTTCGACATGCTCGGTATGGCGCTGTTGATCGCAACGCTGGCGGCATATGCCCTGGCGATGACGATCGGTGATGGAGAGCTTGGCTTTCGCAACATCGGCCTGCTGTCAGCCGCGGCAGCGACAGGCATGATGTTCCTTGTCGTTGAGGCCAGGACCGCGTCGCCTCTGATCCGGCTGGCATTATTCCGTATCCCGGCTATCCGCTCCGGACTTGGAACAAGCGCGCTGGTATCGACTGTCATGATGACGACGCTGATCGTTGGCCCATTCTATTTGAGTGACGCGCTCGGTCTGGGCGCCGCCATGTCCGGGATCATTCTATCGGCAGGGCCGCTAGCAGCGGCTTTTGCCGGCGTCCCTGCCGGACGAGTGGTCGATCGCCTCGAGGCCAGTCGCGTGGGCTTGATTGGCCTGTTCGCACTGCTGGGCGGATGCTGCGCCCTGATCTTCCTTCCCCTTTCCTGGGGTGTCGCGGGTTATCTGGCCGCAATCATGACGATGACCGCTGGCTATGCCCTGTTCCAGGCCGCCAATAACAGCGCGATCATGGCAGCCGCAGACGCCGCTGAACGGGGCCTCGTCTCTGGCATGATCGGTTTGTCACGCAATCTGGGGCTGGTAACGGGCGCTTCGGCCATGGGTTGGGTGTTTGCGTTTGGGGCCTCGGCCCTGGATGTCGAAGGGGCAGGGCAGGAGGTGACCGCTGCAGGGATGCATTTGGCTTTTGCAGTGGCCGCCATTCTCGTCGGGACAGCTATTCTGCTCGCGCTTCATGGGACACGCCGCCGCCAATAGCAGCACGATCGAGCCAAGTCGGCCAATTAGAGCTGGACGTTATTCCGCTGCAAAGGCGCGACCCGCCGCCCAAGGAAAGCGGCCGCTCCGATCACCTCTACAGCATCCCGCAATTCCTGCGCGGGTGGAGCTTGTTATAGGTCCTGGCAGGGCGCATATCCTGGTCATCGGCGGTCGGTTCAAGACTGCCAGCTCGAGACCTGACGCGGGCGCCCGCCTGACCTGACTTGTGCGCGGGCGGGAGGCCAGGATACGACGCGCGGTCATTTTGATCGATGAACGAGCAGGCAGATATGTTCGAGGCGTTGGAGGATGCGGTTGGGGTTGGAGCATCACCGATGCCAACCATTTCGCCTCGGCTGGCACATATGGTTCAGGATTATGATCCTCCATCCGATATCCCGAACGCCCATCATGAAGGAGCGCCAAGATGGCCAAAGGTCAGAAAAGATCGAGCCGTGAAGTTCGTAAACCCAAGGCTGAAAAGCCCAAGGAGCACAATGCACCCAGCTCCTCGCAAAAGCCCGGCGTGCTGCATATCGTGACCTTGAAAGGCTGAACGGATTTGAGGGTCGCCCGGGGCCCAACAAGAATGGGGCTGGAACGTTCACATGCCCAGGATGCTAAGTGGCAAGGGACGACAGATCGGCGCTGCCGGGACCAGCTATTATGCCATATGGCAAAGGTGACCGTTAGCGACGGTCAGCTGCCGCGCATGTCGAACCGCGCCAGTCCGTGGTCCTCCTCGCCTGCTCAGGCATTTCCGGCAGGGCACTCTTCAAAGCGGTCCTCGGGCAAAATTGGGGTGACCGGCCGCGGATCGATTGGTACCCGCGCTTCGGCGAGTTCTCTTGGGCACCGCATCACCATCAAGTTCCATGGAGCGCATGCTTGGAAATCGTTTCGATCATCCTGATATTGCTTGTTGCTGTCGTCGTCAGTGGCGCGGTTTCGCGTATGTTGCCCATCGCACTGCCGACACCTCTGGTCCAGATCTCGTTCGGTTTTCTCATCGGCCTCGCCTCCAACCTGCGGGTGGCCCTCGACCCTGAACTCTTCCTGTTGCTTTTCCTTCCGCCCCTTCTGTTCCTCGATGGATGGCGCATCCCCAAGGATGAGCTCCTGAAGGACGTTGCCACCGTCTTCGAACTGGCGCTAGGCCTCGTTCTGCTGACGGTGGTGGGCGTCGGCTTCTTCATTGACTGGCTCATTCCCGCCATGCCGCTGGCGGTCTGCTTTGCGCTGGCCGCCGTAATCTCGCCCACCGATCCCATTGCGGTATCTGCCATCGCAGCACGCGTCCCCATTCCCAAGCGCATGATGCATATTCTCGAAGGCGAATCTCTCCTCAACGACGCATCTGGCCTTGTCTGCCTGCGCTTCGCCATCGCGGCGGCGCTGACGGGGAGCTTCTCCATCGGCGAGGCGAGCCTGACCTTTCTGTGGCTTGCCATCGGCGGACTGGCTATCGGCGTCGCGGTGACACTGGCGGTTACCCGGACGAAGGCTTGGATATCCGAGCGATTTGGCGAAGATACCGGGTCACAGATCCTCATCAGTGTCCTCATACCGTTTGCTGCCTATATATTGGCAGAGCATCTCCATTGCTCGGGCATCCTGGCAGCCGTCGCCGCAGGCGTAACCATGACATTCGCGGAGATAAGCCGACAGGCGTTGCCCGCCACCCGTATGCGCCGCAACTCCGTGTGGGACACGCTCCAGTTTTCGCTGAACGGCATGATCTTCGTTCTTCTGGGTGAACAACTGCCGGGCATTCTCGCGGCCGCCAGGCAGACCGTGCGCCTGACTAACCATACCAATCCTTGGTGGCTGGGCATCTATGTGGTGGCGATCATGCTGGCGCTGGCTGCGCTACGCTTCGCATGGGTGTGGGTGTCGTTCCGGCTGACGTTGTTCCGTGCGCGCGACAACATACCGTATCGCCGGCCCGACTGGCGCCTGATCGCGGCCATGTCCTTTGCCGGTGTACGCGGCGCGATCACGTTGGCGGGTGTGCTCACCATACCGTTGACGCTGAACGAGGGAACCGCCTTTCCCGCGCGCGACCTTGCGATCTTCCTCGCGGCAGGCGTCATCATCATGTCGCTGATCGCCGCCAGTATCGGCCTGCCGCTGCTGCTGCGCGGGCTGACCATGCCCCTCGAGCCATCCAAGCAGGCAGAGGAGGATGAAGCGCGTGTAGCTGCCGCGCAGGCCGCGATCAGCGCAATCGAAAATGTGCAACACCAACTGGCGGAGGGGCGCAAGGATGCTGACATCTATGCCGCCGCGGGCGCCCGCATTATGGATCTTTACCGCGAAAGGATCGACAGCCGGCTTCAGCAGAGCGCCGACACGCAGGAGACACGTAAATATGCTCAGGTGGAACGCAAACTGAGGTTGGCAGGGCTAAAGGCTGAAAGGGATACGATATTCCTGATGGCCCGCGACCGCTCAATCGGGAGCGAAATCGCGCAGAAGCTCATACGCGAACTCGATCTGCTCGAGGCCCGCTTCCAAGGCTAATTGCGCTTCTGCACTCGCCCTCTGTGCACAGCGGCTTGGCAGCCGCCAGGGGCACTTTTCGGCGCACCCATCTCCATCGTCGGCTTGCTATGCTCCTGCCCTTGCTGGTGTTAAGCTGTCTGCTGTCATTGAAGGGAGCAGGTGGATGCGAGTTCGTTCTCTTGGCGTTGGCGTCGCCGTTCTGATCAGCACATCAGCGCTTGCTGCTCCTTCGGGCGCAGAGCAGATGTCCATTTTCAAGGCAGCCGGATTTGCCCAGCATGGCCGACAATGGCGGTCGGGGAATTGCGAGCCGCCCGAACTGTCTTATGAGCCAGGATCGATAGCGATATTTCGAGACCTGAACGGTGACGGCCGGCCGGAGGCAGTTGTCACCGAAGGCGGCGGCTTATGCTACGGGAACACCGGGCAGAATTTCTGGATGCTCTCCAAACAATCGAATGGTGCGTGGAAGGTTTTGATCGAATCTCTAGGAATGCCCCAGTTCATGCCCACCAAGGGCGTGAACGGTTATCCGGACCTGTTGATCGGCGGGCCGGGCTTTTGCTTCCCGGTGTTGCGGTGGAATGGTCGAGCATATGCCCGGCATCATTTCGAGTATGAGAGCAGGCCTTGCCGGCCGCCCTCGTGAGTGAAATGGCAGAACCCCGCCCATTCCAGCCATTCAGTTGGCGCGTTTTCGGCATCCAGGTGCTGACTGGCCAGACCCTCTTCAAAGTGGCCGAAATGTATTATCTCCTGTTCTGGCGAATATGAAGCGAAAGGTGGAGCATGGGTCAAACGATAATTCTGACGGTGGTCGGCAGCGATCGGCCAGGCCTCACTCGCGCGATCGCTGATGCGGTATATTCTGCGGGCGGCAATTGGTTGGAAAGCCATCTTTCGCGGCTCGGCGGAAAATATGTCGGATCGGTGTTGGTCGAACTGCCCGAAGAACGGCTCGAGGAGCTTGAACAGGCGGCTCGCACAATCGATGCATTTGGGATCAAGGTTGATATCATCGCATCCGCAAAAACAGCTGCGCGCGATGGCGCGCCGTTGACGATAGAAATCGTGGGGCAAGATCGCCCCGGGATCGTCCGTGAAGTAACCACAGTCCTTGCGGGGCTCGACGTCAACATCGAAGATTTCGCCACTGCGGTCGAAGGCGGCGCATGGTCAGGCGTGCCATTGTTCCGGGCAAAAGTGAAGATGCTTATACCCGCTAGCCTCTCGACCGATAAGGTGCGCGAGGCACTGGAAGACATATCGGGAGAGGTGATGGTCGATTTCGACATCGAGTCTGCGCCCGGCTGACATGCGGTGGCTGCTGCCGCTACCGACCCTTGCCGGCCGCTCATGAGCGCAAATTAGTTGCCGGTAGTGCCATCGTTCAATTCAGGCGGGCTTCCCCATGGGTTCGCGATCTAGGGGCCACTGTTCAACCCTGCTCTGTTTCCTCCTTGTTGCTCGCCGTCCAATCGGCGATGTTGGCTTCCTCACCGATGAAAAGTCATCTTCCCTATCAGCTGGCACCCAGCGCGGCTACGCGGCCGACCTAGTCCATTTCCGGGCATCCGGCAGGGACATTCCCTGTCCACCCCACGCCTTGGCGGAGTATCTGGCCGATCTAGCCGAAACCCACGCCGTCGCCACGATCCAGCGTCGGCTTGCGGCCATCGCGAAAGCCCACCGCGCTCTTGGCCATGACGATCCCTGCCGAGCCGAGATCGTCAAAGCGACGATAAGCGGGATCAGGCGGACCAAAGGGATGGCACAGCGAGAGGCGCGGGCATTGCAACGCGACGATCTGTTCGCAGTCCTGGATCGAATGGGCGAACGTTCAATCGACCTGCGCGATAAGGCACTGCTGTTGATCGGCTTCGCAGAGGCGTTCCGTCGATCCGAACTGGTCGGGTTCGACTGTGGCGATGTCGAGGCTGCTGGGCGGGGCATCGTCCTGCATCTGCGCCGGTCCAAGACCGATCAGACCGGGAAAGGCCGCAAGATCGCGATCCCGCATGGGCGCACGCGATGGTGTCCTGTCCGCCATCTCACCGACTAGCTCGCCCATGCTGAGATCGAGCAAGGACCAATCTTCCGCTGCATCGACCGGCACGGGCATATCTCCCCCGATCGCCTGTCCGGGGATGCGGTGGCGACGATCATGAAAAAAAGCGGGTGGAGGCTGCGGGCGTCAATCCCGCGACCTTCTCCGGCTATTCCCTGCGCGCCGGGCTTGCCACCAGTGCCGCAATGGCCGGGGCCTTGTCGTGGAATATCCATAAGAGCGATACCATGCTCGCTCGTTACATTCGGGATGAGGACATGTTCACCGACAACGCGGCGGGCGCGGTGCTGTAGCATTGAGCAGTCGGCGCTTGCGTCTTGTAACGCAACGCGATACGGATTACATCATGATAATCGGATTTCGGCACAAGGGACTTGAAGCCTTCTATCGCGCTGGCACGACGAAGGGCGTTCAGGCTTCCCATGTGAAGAAACTCCGCAACATCCTGGGACTGCTCGATGTCGCGGCAGGGCCGGACGACATGAATTTGCCGTCCTTCAAGCTGCACCCGCTGAAGGGCGACCTTAAGGGGCATTGGTCGGTATGGGTCAACGGCAATTGGCGTGTCACCTTCCGATTTGTTGGCACCGACGCCGAGCTTGTCGATTATCAGGACTACCATTGAGGCGATGACGATGATGCACAACCCTCCCCACCCTGGCGAACTGCTCCGCGATGAGGTCATTGCGGAACTGGGTCTGTCCGTTACCGAGGCAGCCGAGCGGCTCGCCCTGTCGCGGGTTGCCTTGTCGCGTGTGTTGAACGGCAAGGCGGCGATAAGCCCCGATCTGGCAGTGCGGCTCGAACAGGCAGGTGCAAGCACGGCTCGTGCGTGGCTTGCCATGCAGGCGAACTATGATCTCTGGCGTGCCCGGCAGCATAAGCAGCCACCCGTCCGCCGATTGCAGGATGCCGTATGACCGAAGCAGGCAATGCGGGCCTGCGAAGGCAATTTCGGTAACGCTTGGCGGAATGTCATCGCACGCCGAGCGCCATCTGGCATCTGGCCGATATGCCTCTATGAGCGAGGTGATGCGAGCGGGTTTGCGTGCATTGGATCGTGAAGAGGCTGTACTGGAAGAACTGGTGCGCGTCCGCGTTGCGGAAGCTCTAGCTGATCCACGCCCTCCTATGCCGCTCGACAAGGCATTTGCGCAGGTTAGGGCTTCGATCGCCAAGAGATGACCTATGATGTTCAACTGTCGGCATTGGCGATCGAGGATTTGATTGCACTTCATCAGTGGCTGGGCGTGGAAGCCGATATTCCCGCGGCTGATGGCTATCTTGCCAGAATTGAAGAACGCATTGCGGCGATGGCCGATTTCCCCAATCGCGGCTCCTCCCGCGATGACTTGGTCGCAGGTCTGCGGACGCTGACATTTGAGAGTCGCTTGTTGATCCCTATAAGGTGGACAGGGAGGTTGTCACCGTTCAGCGCGTCATCAACGCGTTTCGCGACCTGGCGCCGATTCTTCAAAACTCCTAAAATGCACAGCGGTCAGCCGCTTCTGCCGTCGACCCATTCCGGGCGTCCGACGGTCAATTTTCGCTGTTCGGGAGCGGATGAGGTGGATGGCTCCCGCTCACGGCATCTAAGTGCCAAGATGGGTTTGCTGTCATGCAACCCGAGCAAGGAGCCACCCGCCATGGAGATTAGCACAATCGGCCTGGATTTGGCCAAGAACGTTTTTCAGGTTCACGGTATCAGCGCGACCGGTAAGATCGTCATTCGCAAGGCGTTACGGCGATCCCAGATGCTGCCGTTCTTCGAGAAGTTGCCGCCTTGCCTGATAGGTGCGGAGGCCTGCGGGACGTCGCATCACTGGGCGCGCGAACTGACTAGGCTGGGTCACGAGGTGCGGCTGATGCCGGCGGTGTACGTGAAGCCTTACGTGAAGCGCGGTAAGAACGATGCGGCTGACGCCGAGGCGATCTGCGAAGCGGTCACGCGTCAGACGATGCGGTTCGTGCCCATCAAGTCGCGCGAGCAGCAGGCGGCGCTGTCGCTACACCGGGCGCGCAGCCTGTTGATCAAACAGCGCACGCAGCTGGTCAACATGATGCGCAGCGTGCTCGCCGAGCTGGGCATCGCCATCCCGGTCGGGATCGTGAAGGCACTGCAGATGGCGCGACAGATCGTTGACGGCGAGTCCGAGCTCGACTTGCCCGCCGAAGCCGCGAACGTCGTCGGCATTCTGGCCGGGCAACTGCTCCAACTTCATGTCCAGTTGCGCAAGCTCGATCTGCGTCTCGCCGCTCTGCAGCGGAGCGACGACAGGGCGCGGCGCCTAGCGACGATCCCTGGTATCGGGCCAATCGGGGCGACCGCGCTTGCCGCGTCGGTAACTGATCCAGGGCAGTTCTCATCGGGGCGCCAGTTTGCCGCCTGGCTGGGGCTGACCCCACGGCAAAGTTCGAGCGGCGGCAAGGAACGGCTGGGGCGCATTACCAAGATGGGCGACAGGTATTTGCGTGCGCTTTTGGTCGTCGGCGCTACCGCGCTGGTCCGATACGCCAAGCAAAAACCAGAAGCGGTCGATCCGCGCTTCGTCGCCCTGCTCGCCAGAAAGCCCGCGCGCGTCGCCTCGGTCGCCATCGCCAACAAGATGGCGCGGATCGCATGGGCGGTCATGGCGCGCGGCGGTGTCTTCGAACGAGGGCATGCGCCGATGCTGGCGGCAGCATAGATCAAGAGGTTAGCTGAGGAGATCAGCTTCAAGAGGTTGTGAGAGCGAAGGATGTGATGGCAAAACCGGTCGGACCGGGAGCAAGGACAACCCAAGGACAGTCATAGGCGTAATAGCCTGCAAAGCCGATCGGACCTTGTTCGCGGACCCCATCAGGGCCAGCAGTCTACTCCGACTGCATCAACAGGCCGGACAGACGACTGCACCCGACCCACCGGCCAGATCATCACTTTACGCTTGCAACGCGGGAGCCATCCACAGAGGACTGTCCGCAAACCCAGCGGCGCACCGGGTAGACCCTTCAGATGGAATCCGCATGGCCACTCAGGACCGAAGCAGTGACGAACAGTCCATGGGCCTCCAGCGATCGGAGGTAATCTTCTGCCGACATTTCCGGTCGTTTCAGCCGAACGCGCAGAGTTCGGATCGCTGCAACCGCCTTGCCTTCGTCGAGCGCGATGGTATCGGCGATGAACTCGTCGGCAGTTCGCGCTTCAATGTTTAAGGGTGCGAGAATTCTTGCCGGAAAATCGCTGATGTTTTCCGTGACGACCGCTTGTGCCTGAGTTTGGACCGCCGCTGTCAGGACATGCTCGTCCTTGGGATCCGGCAGACCGAATGCCATGGCCGCGACCGATGCATGTGCCTCGACAAGAGCTTCGGGGAACGCCCGATGCATGGCATCGACTGATCGGCCCGCTCGCGCGGACGCGTTCTCTAATTTGCGCTCCGCAAAGATCTTGTCCAGCGCAGAGCGCGTTTCATCAAGGATCCGCGGCGACCATCGCACACGAAAGAATTCCGCTTCGGCCAAGGTCAGGAGCAGGTCACGCCGGGGAGCGCTGCAGGCATCAACCGGTGCCGTGTATCGATTGGCGAACATGGCTAAGTCAGATCAATAGAGGTCTGCGCCGTCTGCGATCAGTTCGTCCATCGCCTTCGATCGGGTTTTATCGCGCGCAGTTTTGTAGGCGAAGACGTCCTCAGCCTTAAGACGCCGGTGCCGCCCCACCATGCTGTGCGGGATATCGCCCTTCTCGATGAGCTTGATAAGGTACGGGCGGGACATATTGAGCAGGTCTGCTGCTTGCTGCGTCGTCAGCATCTGCTGGATCGGCACCAGCGTGACGGCATCACCACTACCGATGTGACGCAGCAATTCCAGGAACAGGTCCGACATCGCCGGAGTCAGCGTGATCTCGACTGGCTTCTTAGTCTTCGGATCGGGCACGCGCAGCTTGGCCGCACCGGCCTTCTGCGAGGCGAGGATCCGGCGAAGCTGATTAGCGATCTGCCGATCGTCGGCAGAGGGCAGCCTATTGCCAAAGGGCAAGGCATTGGCTGGCATGGTCATCGGTTCTCTCCGCAGATGGCATTATTCAATAGCGCCTATTCGCAATAAACGCAACCTGGTTGTGGAGCTGTGGTTCCGTGGACAGGGCGTTGTAATACTCCGACCCTGTGTGGACGGCTCTCCGTTGGCAAGTGGCATATTGAGCTTTGCAGCGTTGGTTGATGCGGCCATGTGTCCGACCTGTTGACGCGGCGCATGGTGCCGCTGGCCGTAATGCCATTAGCGCGGCTCAGGTCCCAACCATTCCCGCGCACTCACGGTGCTGGGTCGAAATATGGGTTTTCCCGATCCGGCGGTTTCAACCGACTTTGTGCATTAGCTCCTGTCCGCCCTTCCCAACATCGTAGGCGCTGCGCGCCGTATCCTATGCGATCTGCGGTTCGCGATAGCGTTCGCCGCTCGTCATCATTGCCCAGATCATGCGGGCGTTCTTGTTGGCGAGCGCCACTGCCGCAACCTTGACCTTTTTGCGTGCAAGCAGTTGCGCGATCCAAGGTCGTTTTGATTTGTGGCGCTCGGCGCAGCGGATCACCGCCATGGCACCGACGATGAGCATTTGCCGCAGATATCGATGTCCTGCCTTGGTGATGCCGCCAAGCCGCTCTTTGCCGCCACTGGAGTTTTGTCGCGGCACCAAGCCAATCCAGGCGGCAAGGTTGCGTCCTGAGCGGAAGATCGCTGGATCGGGTACTGTGGCCGATGGCGCTGGCCAGTAGTGGCCCGACGCCCGGTATCTCCATCAGACTATAGCGCGACGATCTGGGTGAGAAGCTTGCGTCAATCAGGATGAGAACTGATGATCGCGGTGTTCATGTGGTGCCTGTTTTGATTGACGCTGGCAAGCGCTACTCGGAGGTTTGATTGTCGGTGCGCGACATTTCCTCGGTCGACTTGATTGTCGCAAAGGTCGGTGGCCGGCCAGCGCGTGATTGACGCTGGAGCGCGGAACGGCGGCGATAGCTTTCGACATTCATCTCGAAGATCGTCGCGTGGTGAACAAGGCGGTCCACAGCGGCGAGCGTCATGGCGGGATCGGGGAAGACCCGGTTCCATTCGCCAAAAGGCTGGTTGGCGGTGATGAGCATGGAACGGCGCTCGTACCGTGCGCTGATTAGCTCGAACAGGACGGACGTTTCGGCCTGGTCCTTGGTCACATATGCGAGATCATCGAGCACCAGCAGATGATATTTGTCGAGCTTGGCGATCGCGGCCTCCAACGCGAGTTCGCGGCGGGCGATCTGTAGTTTCTGGACCAGATCGGAGGTGCGGGCGAACAGGACGCGCCAGCCATTTTCGATCAGCGCCAGGCCGATTGCTGCGGCCAGATGGGTTTTGCCGCCGCCCGGTGGTCCGAAGAGGATGAGGTTGGCGCCTTTTTCCAGCCACCCATCGCCGGAACACAGCGCGGTGACCTGGGCGCGAGATCATCGGCACCGCATCGAAGGCGAAGCTGTCGAGGGTCTTGCCCGGCGGCAGGCGGGCTTCGCCCAGATGTCGTTCGATCCGGCGACGATCCCGTTCGGCGATCTCATGCTCGGCAAGCGCGGCAAGCAACCGGGCGCCGGGCCAGCCTTCCTTGGCGGCCCGCGTGGTGAAGTCGGACCAGATCAGTTTGATCGCCGGCAGGCGCAGATCGTTGAGGATAAGGCTGAGCCGCTGGGCATCGATAGCGGGTGTGTTCCGGCTCATGCGGCTTCTCCCGTCAGGAGATCATCGTAGGTGGCAAGGGGGAGGGTCTCCCTCGATGCGATAGGCTGTCGCCGTGCTGATACCGGCCTTGGCGGCAGCCACCGGTACGGCGTGGGTATGTCGGAGCTTCATGTAGAGCCTCATCTGATGATCGTTGACGTGGCGGCCCGGCATCCGCGGCATCCCCTCTCGCGAAGTTATGCCTCTGAATACCTGACCGGGCCGAAACCATCAGAAACGCCCCCGGAAAGGGCGCCATCGCCAACTGCTGATCCGGCTCCGGGCTACGCCCTACGCCGGATCAGCAGGTGGCGATTCTCATCTTGATTGACGCTGCTCTCTCATCCTGAATGTCGCGCGGCAATCAGACGCCGGCCGATTTCGGTTTCTCGGGCGCTTGCCATGATCCGGCGATCATTTTCGAGAATCTGTTTTTTCACGATCCGGAGTTGAGCTGCCAGCATCTCAAGGCATATCCGCACATCGACTGGCACACGATTGTCGGTCGTATCGGCAATCACATTCAGGAGTTGATCAATCCCATTTCTGCCGATCGGTGCGACGATGCCAAACTCAGCAAAATGCGCTCGCAATGCATTCGATAGCTGTGTCCGCTGGCGGTTGAGGATCAGGCGAACACGATGCCACCACCGAAAGTGCGATGACGTGACGCACTCCCGCGTGGCGAGCTGCTTCTAGCAAGTTGGTTGTCGGGCTACGAAAGAAGGCGAGAGCGGCCTCGTCCTCGAACGACGGGGCATTGCTGACATCGACCACGGCGGCGGCATCCGTCAGCGCTTGTGCCAGGCCGGCGCCGGTCAGCGCGTCGATACCGGTGCTCGGTGAAGCGGCGACAACCTCATGACCCTCGGCACTCAGCAGTCCGACGAGGGGTTGACCGATCAGTCCGGTGCCGCCGATGATAACGATCTTCATGTCCATGTCTCGATACAAGTGTCTGCCTGCATGACGGAATGGCCGCCTCTGGTGTGACATGGGAGGACGGCGGGAACGAAAAATATCTGCGCTCATGATGTCACGATGCGCCGGCGTACCTCGTCAAGTCAGCGAGCGCCGGGACTCGGTGCCGATTACGAGGAAAGCAGCATGTCTGAGATGAAGCGTTTGAACTGGTCGGAAATCGCGCCCGAGGGCGCCAAGGCTCTGTTCGGTATCCATCATTATGTGACCAGGAAGACGGATCTTCCTGAAGAACTGATCCATCTGGTCTTTCTACGAGTGTCGCAAATCAATGGCTGCGCCCATTGCATCGATATGCACACGCGCGATCTGCTCAAGACCATGGCGATCGACAAGGTTGCCCTCCTCCCCGTCTGGGCAGAGGTGCCGCACCTGTTTTCTGACCAGTATCGAGCAGCGTTGTCCTGGGCGGAGCAAGTGACCAATGTCAGCACGACCCATGCTTCGGACGAAGCCTATGCCGCCGCTGTCGCCGCCTTTGCCGACAAGGACTTGGTCGATCTCACGCTCGTGATCGCGGCAATGAACGCGTTCAATCGTCTCGGCGCGCCATTCCGCCTGCCGGTCGCCGCGAAGCCGTAGGCTCGCGAAAGGGGGAGCATGCCGTTGCTTCCCCCTTCGACGGCACCGACCCTTTGCGGCCGATCAGGCGCTTACCCGGACCGCTTGGAACCGGACATTTGCAGTTGCGACTATGCCAGACCTGTTGAGGGGGTTTGCAGGCTAGGACAACGCCAAATTGCATGGCAGCTTGTATATCCCATTGACATATCCCGCTAGCCGATTAGATGGGGATATACAGCTGGTATATGCCGGGAGACATGCAGTGGAACAAGCTTCCATATTTCAGAGCAACCGCAGCCAGGCAGTGAGATTGCCCAAGGCGGTCGCCCTTCCTGATGACGTAAAGCGCGTCGATGTGATTGCTTTGGGCCGAACCCGCATCATTACCCCCGCAGGCGAAGCCTGGGACAGCTGGTTCGACAGGGAAGGTGTGACCGTCGATTTCATGTCGGAACGTGAACAGCCGGATCATCAGGAGCGCGAGGCTTTCTGATGCTTAAGTACATGCTCGACACCAATATCTGCATCTTCACTATCAAGAACAGGCCGCAAGAGGTGCGCGCGGCATTCAAACGGCACCATGGTCAGATGTGCATCAGTTCGGTCACCTTGATGGAGTTGATCTATGGTGCGGAGAAGTCCGCCAGTCCCGAGAGCAATCTCGCAGACGTGGAAGGCTTCGCTGCGCGCCTAGATGTGCTCCACTATGGTAGGGAAGCCGCCGCGCACACCGGACAGCTTCGTGCCGAACTTGCGCGCGCCGGCACGCCGATCGGCCCATATGACCAGATGATCGCCGGCCATGCTCGCTCTTGTGGATTGATAATCGTCACCAACAATCTGCGTGAATTCGACCGTGTGCCTGGCTTACGGGTTGAAGACTGGGTAACGGATGCGAAGTGACTGGACGCATTCTGGTTGAGAGCCAGCCTGCCGCGCCGCTAAACCCTCAGTGCCCGAAGGCTGTAGCTCATCCGCTATCCATCTCCCGAGCTATCCTGCCGACCGAACCTGACCCTTTCTCGCCGCTCAGCGGCCAAATTTCGTTCACCGGCAGCGGACATCTTATTGCTGCGTTTGGGCAGGTCATCATGTCCACTTTGTTGGACAATGGGGACTGACCGGAATCAGACGCTGGCCTCGTGGAGCCGTCCTTCGTTCAGCTAATGGGACCGGCACTTGGTGTTGCGGCAGGCAAGTGCGGCGCACACCAATGCTAAGAAGCATGACTTACGCGTGGCTTGAATTCTGTTTGGTTAAGCTCAGGATTTCATTCCCCTTGAGGCACAAGCTTTGCCCGGATCAGTCTGAATATCTCCGCCTGATAACGAGCATCGGCTAGGGCATCGTGTGTGCCGGTAAGGGTGGGCGCCAGCTTTTGCGCGATCCGGCTCGAGCGGGTGTCTGCCCAGGAGCATCCCGTCGCTCCCATATACAGCGCCTTGATGTCGAGCGCCGTAAACCCAAAGGGATTCCGTCCTAGAAAGCGATGGAAATAATAGTTCACGAATGACCAGTCGAACGGTGCGTTGAAGCCGACGAACACGACCTCACCATCATCGCTGGCAAGCTCGGCCAGCCATTGCTCAAAATTCTCCATCGCGCGGGGCGGATCGTCCCCGGTCTGCGCCAGCGTCTCCAGCGAGAGGCCCGTCACTTCGAGCGCTTTGGGGTCGAACTTGTCACCGATTGGCTTCAATTCGCAGGCAAAGCTCTTCTCCGGCCCGAAAACCGAGCAGGCGCCAATCGAAAGCAGGCTAAATTCGCCGGGGATCGGCCCTGCCGTTTCGACGTCGACCGAGACGAATATCTCGCGCTTGTCGCTCATGAGATCAGGGGCTCCGTCGGTACAAGAGAAGGACGATTGCGGATCGCGTTCCAATGCTCGCGGAAAGCCCGCTTGCGGTCATCCGCGCTTCCGCTGGCCTTCCAGTGAAGGCCGGAAAATGTGGTAATGTCGAACGGCAGACTGGCTCCTTCCCGCACCATGACCATGGTGGGCAAGCAACGGCCCAGAGCATAGCCCAGTTCCAGAAAGCAGTTGGGCCGCGCGCCGGTGATGTCGGCGAGCACGATGCTGCTGCGATGCAGCTTGGCGAATATCTCCTGATCGATCCTGGCATGTTCATAGGTTTGACGTCCATCGATCACGACCAGGCGATACCCCAATTCATCCTCGATCACGGGCTTCACGACCAGATCGAAGAAGGTCTGAACGTCGTTGTAATCGTCAAGATCGGGGTTGAGCAGCCGAACCGCGAAAGCCTTCGGCCGTTCCAGCGCCTCGAGCAGATCAACCAGGGCGGAGATGCGGTCCGGGATCGACTGTCGGCTCGGAAAGCCGATCCGGTTGATCCAGTCATGCGCATCGCCATCGTCCGCGATCTGGAACAGGCGGCGGGTCTGGTGGCTGGCGAGGCCGAAATTATAAAGGCGCCGCGCCCCTTTCGTTTCCGGGCAGAGGGGTAGGTTGAGCGGCACGATCGGCTTGCCTGCGTCATGGTACAGGTTCGCTAGATAGAGAACGCCTTCGTCGCCGCCCAGAGCGATGAGAACGTCACCAAAGCGCGCCTGGGCTTCCATCCGCTTGCTGTTCATATTCCATTGAGCCGCGCTCTCGATCTTGACGAGCTGGGTCGTGCGCAACTCGTCCCAAAGTTCAGCATAGCTGTCAGGAATCTGCTCTTCCGTTTTGTGGTGCTGCACGGCGACGACGAACGGGCCGGGCACGTTCGGCGGGCGATGGGCCAGATTATCCTTCACAGCCTTCCAGACGAGCCAGTCGAAGCAGCGCGGTAAGCCGTCGTCTTCGCGAACGGGTTCGGCATCCACGGGGATGACGAAATTGGCGCCGCGCTTGACCAATTCCTTGACCAGCCCGGCGACAAGCGTGCGCGCGGCTTCCACGTTAACCGTAGACGCGATGGTGAGATCCTTGACTACACTGCCGGAGATATGGATGCGGCGTCCGAACAGCGGTGAGCGCGCCATCACTTGTCCTCCATGACCGGCGAGGCGTGGAGCGTCGTCGCAACTGAGAGCAGGTCGTCGAAACGCAAGGCGCGGTCCGGATAGGCCTGGGCCAGTGCGATTGGATAAAGCCGTGTGCGGATATCCGAATAGGTCCACGGCGGACGTCCCTCACACGCCGCTGTCGCTCGCACGAGCTGGGCAACCTGCGCGGCATTGGCATCGAGACCCACCAGGTCCATCTGGAACAGTTGGCCACGCTCCTCGTCGGACGGCCTGCGGAACTCCTCGATGATGGCGGCACGCCGCCGCAACGCTGCGTCAAGGACCGATAGCCGGTTGGTGCAGAGGATGACGACGATCCGCCCGCCATATTGGCGCAGATCATCGACGCCCTGGATCAATGTATTGACCGCGACCTTGTCCTCGTGATGGCTGTGATCCTGTGATCGGGAAGCGCCGAGGCTGTCGCCTTCGTCGATGATGAGGATCGCGCGGCGGCTCTTGCCCGCCGCTTGGACGACCTTCTGGAAGGCTTCGGTTATGAGGGTGCCCATCTCCCCCACCATGCCATTGCCGCGCACCCGGTTCGACAACTTGAACAACATAGAATCCGAGCTTCTCGCCTCCGCGACAAGCCGGTTGGCGATGCATTCCGCTGTCGCGGTCTTGCCGGTCCCGACATCCCCGTGAAAAATCACGAGCGGATATTGTTCAGCGACAAGATCGCACAGGGCGAGCTTGCCGCCATGCTTCTGCCGGTTCCAGTCATCCAAGACGCCAACGTTGAGCAACAGGCGAAGCTGGTCATGGACGCGGGTATAGCGGGCATCGAACCCGAGCAACCGCTTCTCCCGCCCGGCCAGAACATCACTGGGCAGTGCGATCTCGCTATCGAAGATGCTTAGCTGGCTCATGCGGCCCAATCCTTGCGCTGCATGCCATAGTTGCTGCTGACATAGTTGCGTCCGCCCGACGAACTGAGACTGGAATGGCTGGTATCGTCATAGGACGTCGTCCAGCCGATCTTCAGCTTGCCGCTGGTCGCCCGGCGCGCCTCATCGGTATAGGCTTCGGTGTAGCTGATGATGATCCGCAGCGTCGCTCCTGCCAAGCGGGGCCAGAGTACGCCGCCAGGGCGGCTCGTGGTCAGGCCGCCGGCATCGGTATCGACATTGAACCTGACGGCCTTCTTCTCGATCCCATATTGCAGCAAGGTGAGATCGACCCAGGCCAGATAGCCCGCCTTGGCGAGCACCTCGATATCATGGGCATAATCTGCGGCCTGCTGCGCCGTCCAGGCACCGGTGCTGTCGGCGATCATGGTGAGGTCGGCCTTCACCCGGCGCACGACATTCTCGACGTCGGTCGTCGTATAGGTGGCGGATGCCGTTCGCGTCTGGCTCATGGTCAATCCTCCACCTTAAGGCCAGGGCCAAAAAGTTCCTTCCAGACCCCATTGTCATTTTCCACCGAAGCAAAATTCGCCGTCTCCCAAGCGTCCTGTGCGGCGGTGACGATTTCCTTGCGTTCCGTTTCTGAAATCCGGCTGGTCACATTGTTGAGGCTATAAACCGGATCGAGGATCACTACCGGATCGGAGAAGGAACCGAACGGTGCAGTGTTTTCAGGAAAGCTGATCTGCTCCTTCAGGCCCGATTGGGCGATATAGAGAAGGAAGTTGCGGAAGCGCTGCTCGATGCTGCCCGCCTTACCCTGGGTCGCCAGGACATGCGCCATGATGAGTTCGATGGCGAAAGACTTGAGCGGCTTGACCTCGGCATAGTTGCGCCACTTCTTCGCCATGCGCACGAGGGTGCGGAAGTCGCCATCCTGATTCTTGCGGTCGCGCACGAACTGGATCTGGCACGGGGCGCAGGTCTGGATCTTCGATCCGTCGTGGATGTCATATTGCCAGCCATAGCCGGGCCGCGCCGCGTCCTCGATTACCGGCACGATGTCGACGCTCAGCCCGGAACCGACGAATTTCACCGTGGCGGCCTTGCGCTGAATCTCGAAATCTTCGACCGATTTGGTCGGATAGATCTTGATCAGCAGATCGTAGATCGTGGCGCTGAGGCTATCGAGGGTTTCTTTCGTCACGTCGCGGCCCGCGATGTAGAACACCACATCGACGTCGACCGGGTCGGACACCGTCTTGCGCAGGATCGTATATTTCGCGAACGATCCCGCCTTCACCACCTTGGTGATCTTGATTTCGGTCTTGTCCCGTACGCTCTTGCACAACTCGGTGATCAGCCGATCGACCTGTGCGTGATATTCCTTCCGCTTGTCCGCGGGCAAGCGCAGTACATTGCTGTCATAGTATCGCAGCTGCGTGTTACTCAAAGCCATCGCCCACCCTTTCCGGTCAGACATTCCCTGCCGGTGAGAACCCGGCCCCTGTTGCGCGACGCCATTTCGGTTTACAGAAACCTTGAATTTGGCGGCATTCATGCAAAATTGGGAACAATTTACCGCATTTCAAGAGGTTTTGGTTTACAAAAATGCCATTATATCGCATTTATGGAAACCGGCCCTGTTGTGAGGTCGTCAAGGAGGCCATCATGATCGGAAACAAGCTAAAGGTCGCACGCTCGGCTTCTGGCCTGTCGCTGCGCGCGTTGGCTGACGCCATGGGCGGCGTCGTCTCCGCCCAGGCCATCGGGAAATATGAGCGCAACGAGGATATGCCGAGTTCTCGCGTGCTGATCGCGCTTGCGAAAGCACTCGCGGTATCGGAGGAATATCTGCTGCGCGAGGATGAGCTTTCGCTAGAAGGCGTGGACTTCCGTAAGAAGGTCGGAACGTCTTCTCGTGAGGAGGCCACGCTCGAAGCGCGCGCTATTCACATGCTCGAACGCTATCTCGCCGTCGAGGACATGCTCCAGATGCGCAGCGTCGAATGGGAGCAGCCGCGAAGTGCGCCGCATCCCGTTGCCGACATACGCGACGCCGAGGATGCAGCCCGTTCGGTTCGAGATGATTGGGGTCTCGGCAACGATCCCATTCCGCACCTCGCCGAATTGCTTGAGGAGCGCGGCATCAAGGTGCTTTCGCTCGATCTTGACGATGTCGATGGTCTTGCCGCCAAGGTCCGACGCAAGGGCAGCGATGCCGCGCGGGTCATCGTCATAAAGCGGAGTTCCTGGTCAGAGCGCAAGCGCTTCAATCTTGCCCATGAGCTGGGCCATATGGTCATCGCTCCATCCGGCGGCGTCAATGAGGAAAAGGCGGCACATCGCTTTGCCGGCGCCTTTCTGATGCCGGCGGACGTGCTGCGCGCCGAGGTCGGTGCCCATCGCTCCTCGATCAGCATCGGCGAGCTCGTGGCGCTCAAGAAGCTGTTCGGGGTGAGCATCCAGGCGCTGGCCTATCGCTGCAAGGATCTCGGCATCATCAACCAGGCGGCTTGCGCTCGTCTGTTCAAGATATTTGCGGAGCGTGGTTGGCGGACGGCGCCCTTTGAGGAGCCGGAGAGCATGAAACCGGAAATGGAAGAGCCACGGCGCTTCGAGCGGCTCTGCTATCGGGCTCTGGCTGAAGGGGTGATCGGCGAGTCTCGCGCAGCGGAACTTCTCAGCATTTCGGTGCGCGAACTCGATCGCCGACTGGATCAGGTGGCGGCCTGATCCGTGGCCGTCCTCGTCTCCGACACATCTGTCATCATCGACCTCGAACGGGCAGGCCTTCTCGACGAGATGTTTCTGCTACCGTTCGAGTTCGCCGTGCCAGATCTGCTCTATGCCCGCGAGCTGGAGGGCGAACTTGGAGACCGGCTGATCGCGCTTGGCTTGCGCGTCGAGGAACTCACGGCAGCCGAACTGCGGCGCGCGACAGGCGTCAATCGCCAGCATCAGAAACTCTCAGTGCCCGACACCTTTGCCTTCGCACTTGCGGAGTCGCGGACCTGGACGCTGCTGACTGGCGATGGGATCCTGCGTGAACTGGCCGTTGCCGAACAGATCGCCATGCACGGGGTTCTATGGCTCTTCGACCAGATGGCCGATGGTGCCCACGTGCAATTCGCCCGGTTGCATGGCGGCCTGACCCAACTGTCCGCCCATCCGCGCTGCCGCCTTCCTGCGAATGAAGTGAAACATCGCTTGACCCGGTTTGCCGGCTGACATGGCTGGACGGGACTAAGGCTAGTCAAGTCTCGTCCAGCCCATCGGCAGGGGTCTGCTGAATGGCGATGTCCCCTTCGAAAACGCGGACTTTGCAACGCTAGCGTGCCACAATTTCCCCCGGCCCGCCGATCAAAAATCAGCGTGACCTATCAGCCGCAAAATGGCAGGCTTTCCACATGGCGACCATCTGGAAAATATTCCGCATCATCGGACTCTATGTTGCCTTCTTCATTGCCAGTACGATAATATCCGCGATCCTATTGGACAGCCTTCCGGATTCAGTCGAAGCGCTCTTCATCCTGTTCGCGCCTGTTGTATTCATAATCTGGTACGAAAAGCGTCGAGCGGCGAAGATTGCCCTCAGGACTGCTCCTCCGGAAAACATTACTGCCCCCCGTCGCAGCCTTGTCCCTGAACAAGCTGATGCACAAAATTCTAGGACAGACGCGCTTCCAGAATGTCGGGATATTTTACCTGTTATGCATCCTCACATGTTGGAAGATGTATTGGAAGAGCCGATACCCTCGCGCCCAGACAGCGCCGAAGCAAGCGCCCTTCTCAGAGTCCCGGTGACGCCTATCTCGACATCGTCCGATGATCCCAAATCATCCAGAACCCGAGAGCTCAGGGAACGGCTCTTTGGCGATGATTCTTCCATTTTTGATTCAAAGAACGCGGACCGCATCCAGGCTATCGCCTCGCGATCATTAGCGGTTCAAAAGGAACCTGGTGGTTCTATCGACTCCGCATCCTCGCAAGCATACCCGTCTCAACAGGATAATGCCGAGCTTGTTCGTGTCGGCAAAGCCGCCCGCGAGGCGCTCGAAGCGGCATCGCTAAGGCGCGCCGCGGAGAAGGAAGGGCGCGCGAGGCAGCAAGGCGTATCCTCGACCGAACTCCCGGTCGCGAACCAAGGAACAGATCCGGCAGGTGCCCGTCCATCACGCATAGAAGGGCTGCGTCAGAAACTCTTCGGTGGCGAACTCCGCGCTCCTTCGCCGCCCATTGTCGCCAAGCCAGCTGAACAGCGTCCAGCTAGCCACGCGCCAAGCTCTTCCGTCAAAGCCCAAGGATGGCAGCGGAAAGGTCAGGTCGTGACCATCGCCGGACGTGAGATCGACGGAATGGTCTATGTTGGGACGCCGCCCAATTTCAACGCGAATGGTTATGGCGAGAAATGCCGCAGCTATATCGACCCATCCCTCTCGGTCGCCTCGTCGGGTTCCGACAGGAATGGCGACGGCATGTCGTACTGGCCCGGATATTCGAGCATACCAGCGGTCTGCCGAGCTACTTATCTCGATTGGCTGGCGGGAGGTCGCCGCGATGGGACCATCAATCCGGGCTACATGTTCCTGTTCTTCTACGGCTTGGAGCGTCGCTTTCTGGTCGATCAGCCGCCAGAAGACGAGAAACGGGAAATCGTGGCCGAGGTGGAGCGCCTCAAGGCTCTCTTCGCGCAGAATTATTCCGCACAGAGATATCTCGGTGAATTTCTGGACATTGCCCGCATCATGGCAATGGGCGGACTATCGCTCGACGATCCGGCTCTCAAGCAGAGCATCCTCGACAACCGCAGCTGGGATCTGCCCTTTTCGCTGAAATTCGCTCTCGGTGGCATGATCGCCGAGGGCAAGGCGTTCGATGCAGAGTGGCTGCATCTCTGGCTGCTTTGCCATCCGGAGCGTCGTCTCCGCACTCCGGCCGAACGCTGCGGCGAAGAGTTCAAAGCCCTCTTCCAGCTAAAATTCGATGCGCTCTATCCCGGTGGTCTGAAGGTGCGAACGCCGCGCAAGAAGCTTGCGATGAATTACCGCGCGGCTTCGAGCGAGTTCAGTTGCTCGGTCAATCTCACTGCGGGCGAAGGCAAGGATATCGCGGTTCCCGATGTCACCGACCTGCGGTCACCGGTTCAGAAGGCGCAGACTATCGCGGATGAAGCGATGGACGAACTCGACAAGTTCAGCCGTTATCTTGGGCGCAACGCGGACGGCAGAGGATCGATCGAGGCCCAGGCGCTGCTCCCCGCCGAATTGTGGGATCTTTTTCCTTCCGCCGAGTTGGAGGGCCTCAGGGAATGGGCGCGTGGACATGTGGAGGGAGGCGGGTTCATTCAGGCCCTCGAGCTCATCACCCGCCTGGAAGGCAATGCCCCCGGCAAGATCGGCAAGCGCCAGTTGACCGGCGCGGCCGATGCGCTCGCCCGCATCGGCTTCGGCATGGCGCCTGATCCAAGATTTTCGCTGCGTGGACCTCGAATTGACGATCCAGTCGTCATTTTCGATCTGGGCGAAACGGTCGAGCAGCTGGAAGTCGTCTCGCCGGCATACAAGGTGGCATTGTTCGAGCTGGCGCTGGCGACTTTCGTCGCGCATTCGGATAGCAAGATCGTCGAGGCGGAACACCGGGCGCTCCGGGACAAGGTCGATGCGACCGGGGGCCTCACAGAACTCGAGCGAAAGCGTCTCCATGCCAATCTGAAATGGTATCTGGAGGTTCCGCCCGACATGTCATGGCTGCGCAGCAGGTTGAAGGAGGTGGATGCGGAACACCATCTCGCGCTGCGTGCGGCGGTTGTCGTGATCGCCCATGCCGACAGCGTAATCCAGTCCGAGGAGGTGGCCTGCATCGAGAAGATCTACAAGGCTTTGGGGATCGATGCCGGTCTCGTATACGCGGACCTTCATGCCGGCGACGTGTCCGATGGGCCGGTGCGGGTCAGGGCAGCCGAAGCAGAGGCGCCAGGCGAGCAAATTCCGGCCGAGCCGAATGTCCGGAGCACCGCGCTTGATGCGGCACGCATCGCGGCGATCAGGAGTGATACCGAGCGCGTTTCGAACGTTCTGGGCGAGATATTCGCGGCGGACGACGATGCTAGCGACGAGGCGCCTCACGTACACGCACTGCCATCGTCCCTGGCGGGTCTCGACCACAGACACGCTGCACTGGTCGATCTTCTCGCCCAGCGCGAGCATTGGACCCAACAGGAATTCGCGGACATCGCCGGCAAGCAGGGCCTACTGCCATCGGGTGCTCTGGAAGCCATAAACGAATGGGCTTTCGAAAAATTCGATGAAGCCCTGCTTGACGAATATGATGGCTATGACGTGTCACAGGATATCGCGGATGCATTGCGCGCCGAAAGGGCGAAGGGGGATAATTGATGTCGAAATTGAAGCCGCGCGAGCGTGACGCGATCGTCCAGGCATTGCGTGCCGGTGTCGTGCCGAAGCTCGGGCTTCGTCATATCCAGGTCGGCCGCGCCCGCGAGATCGAGGAACTCGTCAAGGACATGGACCGGATCGCCGGTGGCGGTTCCGCGATCCGGTTCATCATCGGCGAATATGGGTCGGGCAAGACCTTCTTCATGAACCTCATCCGCCTCGTCGCGCTGGAAAAGGGCCTGGTGGTGATGTTTGCCGATCTTGCTCCAGACCGGAGAATTCACGCGACCGGCGGGCAGGCACGGAGTCTCTATGCTGAAATGTCGCGCAACCTTGCGACACGGACTAAGCCCGATGGCGGCGCGCTTGCCAATGTCGTTGAGCGGTTCGTCAGCCAAGCCCAACATGATGCCGAGACAAAAGACCAGCCGACCGCCGAAATCATTCGCCAGCGCCTCGCGCATTTCGAGGAACTGACCGGGGGCTTTGACTTCGCGCAGGTCATTCGCCGATATTGGGAGGGCCATGAAACGGGCGACGAGGAGCTCAAGTCGGCGGCGATCCGCTGGCTGCGCGGCGAGTTTGCCACCAGGACCGATGCTCGCAAGGCGCTCGGAGTCCGCACGATCGTCGATGATGCGAGCGTCTATGATCATCTGAAGCTGATGTCGGCATTCGTGTGCGAAGCGGGCTACAAGGGCCTGCTCGTCGGCCTTGATGAGATGGTCAACCTTTACAAATTGACCTCATCGCAGGCCCGCAACGCCAATTATGAGCAGATCCTGCGCATCCTGAACGACGTCCTGCAGGGCAGCGCGGAAAATCTGGGCTTCCTTATGGGAGGAACGCCCGAGTTCCTGATGAATACGCGCCGGGGCCTCTACAGCTACGAAGCGCTGCAATCGCGCCTGGCCGAGAACAGCTTCGCGCGCGAGGGCCTCGTCGATCTCTCCGGACCGGTCATTCGGCTTGCGAGCCTGACGCCCGAGGATCTGTTCGTCCTCCTGGCGAATATCCGCGCCGTCATGCAGGGCGACAGCCCTACGCTGCCGGACAATGCCCTTGAAGCCTTCATGGTCCATTGTTCGGACAGGATCGGCGAAGCCTATTTCCGCACCCCGCGCAACACGGTCACCGCTTTCGTGAATCTCCTGGCGGTTCTAGATCAGAACCCCGGTGTCGAATGGTCGGATCTCATCGACAAACTCGACGTCGCCGAAGATGACGGTGACGATATGAGCGATGTCGACGAGACGGTCGGCGCCGCTCCGGAAACAGAAGAGCTCGCCAGCTTCCGCCTGTGAGCACGGCCTTCGACAAGCTCGCCCGGCCGATCCAGAAATGGGTTCGCGCGCAGGGCTGGCGGGAAATGCGCGATATCCAGGCGCGTGCGACGCATGTGCTCATGGACAGCGATGCCGACCTGATCGTTGCCGCGAGCACGGCTGGAGGAAAGACCGAAGCCGCGTTTCTGCCGCTGCTGTCCCAGATCCTCGATGATCCGTCCGGAATTTCCGGTTTCGACCTTCTCTATGTCGCGCCTTTGAAGGCGCTCATCACCGATCAGGCGCGCCGGCTGGACGATATCTGCCGCGAAGCCGAACTGCCGGTCATACCCTGGCATGGCGATGTGCCCGCCTCGGTCAAGACCCGCGCCATCAAGCGGCCGCGAGGGGTTCTGCTGATCACCCCGGAATCGCTCGAAGCTCTTTTCATTCGGCGAGGGCTGGAGCTGCCTCGGCTGTTTGGTGCGACACGCGCCGTCATCCTCGATGAATTGCATTCCGTGCTCGACAGCGAGCGCGGGATTCAGATTCGCTCACTGCTTGCACGCCTTGAGCAGTCACTGAACCGCCTGATCCGCCGCGTCGGCCTCTCGGCTACGCTCGGCGATATGGAGCTGGCAAAGGCGTACCTGCGTCCCGATAGCCCCGGGGAAGTGAGGGAAGTGGTTGCCGCAGGCGGGGGCGCGGAGTTGCAGCTCCAGCTGCGCGGCTATGTGACCGGAGACAACGATGATGAAGGGCCATCGGCGACAGACGCCATCGCTCTCCATCTCTTCGGACACCTCCGGGGCAGCGACAACCTAGTGTTCGCGGGCGCGCGCCAGGCGGTCGAGATCTATTCGGATCGATTGCGCACGTTGTGCGAGAAAGAGCGTCTGCCTCAGGAATTCTATCCCCATCATGCAAGCCTGTCTCGGGATCATCGAGATTTCGTCGAACGGCGCCTGAAGGACGGCAACGCGCCGACCACCGCGATCTGTACCTCGACACTCGAGCTTGGCATCGACATTGGCGATGTGACCTGTGTCGGGCAGATCGGCGCCCCCTTCAGCGTGGCCTCGCTCCGGCAGAGGCTGGGCCGGTCGGGCCGGCGTCCGGGTAAACCGGCCATTCTCAGGCAATATGTCGTTGAGGCGAAGCTCACCCCGACGAGCAACTTTTCCGACAGATTGCGACTTGGCCTCGTACGGGCCGTCGCAATGATCGAACTGCTGCTCGAGGGCTGGTGCGAACCACCGAAACGCGGCGCGCTGCACCTCTCGACACTTGTCCATCAAATCCTCTCCGTGATTGCGCAGCGTGGCGGCATCCACGCTCAGCAGCTATACGGGATGCTGTGCCAGAAGGGTCCGTTTCGACAAGTCGATACTCAGCCCTTTCTCGATGTGCTCCGGGCGCTAGGGCACCCGGAGACGGCACTTATCGAGCAGGCTGATGACGGACTGCTGCTCCTTGGGGCGATGGGCGAAAAGCTCGTCGAGCATTATAGCTTCTATGCGGTCTTCCAGACGCCCGAGGAGTACCGGCTGATATCCGGAGGCAAGGAACTGGGCACCCTGCCGATCGACAATCTGATTGCTCCGGGGATGCTTCTAATCTTCTCGGGCCGGCGATGGCTCGTGCTTGAAGTTCATGATCGCGATCGCGTCATCATGGTTTCGCCCGCCAAGGCGGGTGTTCCTCCGCTCTTCGGAGGCGATCCGGGCAATATCCATGATCGGGTGATCGAACGCATGCTCGACATCCTCGAGGACCAAAATCGTCCGATCTACATGGATGCGACCGCGCTGGAATTGCTTGAGGAAGCCCGAAGTCACTATGCACAATTGCAGTTCGGTCCCGGTCGTATCGCGCAGCTGGGAGAAAATGCCACGATCCTCGCCACGAGAACGGGTTCAATTCGAACCACAACGCTTGCCCTGGCCCTGCGCGCAGCTGGATTTACAGTGCAAACGCATGACGGCTTCCTTGAGGTTTTCGGGAAAGACGGCACGCCACTGCTAATCGATGCGCTAGCAGCACTTGCCAGCGGCGAGGCTGTGAATCTCTTCACGCATTCGCCGAACTTGGTATTTGAAAAGTTCCATCCCTATCTGACCGAGGCATTGCTGCAGCAAGATGCGTTTTCAGCGCGGTTAGACACTGCCGCATTGGCTGAACTTTCTCGCTCAATCCTCGGGTGAACGAAAGACCGCTATTAGGGAGCGTGTTCTAGGGCTTGAAGGTCGGCTCTGTTGGCGGTTCAGGCTGCTTTGGCGAATCTTTGAACTTTTATGTCCTGCTCATGCTCGCGGGCTTGGGCCAGCTCATAGGTCGTCTGCATCGTATGGCTCCGGTGAAGGCCGCCTTGCGGTAATTGGCTGATATTTTGACATGGCACCGGTGCAAGCACTGGTGTTTGCACCGATACTAAGGACGGTGCGATGAGCCAGATCACAGTAATTTCGGGTCCAGAACGGCGGCGGGTATGGAGCGACCAGCAGAAGCGCGAGTTGGTGGCGGCAGTTTCCGCGCCCGGCGCGAACGTGGCGGAGATAGCCCGCCGTGCTGATCTTCGGCCGAACCAGATCTACAGATGGCGGCGGCAGATGGGGCAGGCAGCGCAGGGCTTTGCCGAGGTGCAGGTGCAACCTGATCCCGTGCCGGTGACCGGATCGGCGATCACCGTCGAGTTCGAGCGGGCGATCGTGCGCATTCCCGCCGGCGCCTCGTCCGGACTGGTGTCGGCGGTGTTGCGGTCGGTCAAGCCGTGATCCCAGTTCCCTCCGGCGTTCGGATATGGATAGCAACGGGGCACACGGACATGCGGCGCGGCATGCGCAGCCTGCCCTGCAGGTGCAGCAGAGTTTCGGGCGTGATCCCTTCTTATGTGTCGGGCGTCGTTATGTGGCGGCGGCATCGGCTGCGGCGCCTTTGCGCGGCTTTGCGACAGCGGCCGCCACATAATCTGAACCGTTTCTCTCGCGGGCGTCGGACTGTCCGCACCCGGAGGGAGAAGTCACATGCTGGAGCATTATTTCAGATATCCGAGGGTTCTGCGTCGCTTGAGAGGTGGCGGTTTAGGCGATGAGCTGGATCACATTTCGGCCTATCTTTTCGAGAACGGTTATCGGCGCGCATCGGCCAAGGTCTATCTTAGTCGATTGGGTCGGTTCAGCGGGCATGTTTCATGGGAGGCGCGCGAGAAGCCGATCACGCAGGCCGTGATCGACAGCTTTGTCGGAGAGCATCGGACCGAAGCGGCGCGAGTGTCTGCGCGAACGGCGATCAGCTTGGCTCGAAGGATCGTGCCCGAACGCTTTCAGCTTCGGGGGCCGGTGGTCGAGCCCCATCAGACCCTGCTGGCGCGCTATTCCGATTACCTGCTTGAGGTGTGCGGTCTCGAAGCGAAGACGCGGGAGGGCCAGATGCTGGTTGCCCGGCGTCTGCTTGCTTGGTGGGATCAGAACCATGGTGGCGAGTTATTATCGACCATGACGGGCGCGCATGTGCTCGCCCTTGTCCAGCACTTCATGTCCATGTCAGCCAAGGACGCCACACGGGCGGCGAACGGGTCTTATGCGCGCCGGTTTCTGAGATTCTTGCGCTGGGCTGACCTCAACGACCAAGACCTCGCACGGTTCGTTCCGCGAACGCCATGTTATCGTCTGGCGCACCTGCCACGCCAGGTGGCCTGGAAGGAGGTCAGGCGGGCGATCGACGCAATCGATCCCAACACTCCAAGGGGCAGCCGCGATCGGGCCATCCTCCTTCTGCTGGCCACGACCGGCATCCGCAACAAGGAACTGCGCTCGCTCACGTTCGAGGATATCCGCTGGCGCGATGCACAGGTGCTGATACGCCGCACTAAGGGGAAGCGGGACCGCACAGTTCCCCTCATGCAGGAAGCGGGTAAGGCGCTCGCCGATTATGTCCTGCGGGCCCGACCTGATTGCCCTAGCCGTCGTATTTTCCTGCTGCATCTTCCGCCGGTGCGTCCGATCGACGACAGCTCGGTCCTCTCGCGCATCGTCCGTTCGGCATTGCAGCGGGCGGGCGTCGCGCTGGACGGTCCCGCCGGCGCCCATCTAATCCGACACAGCCTAGCGACCCGGCTCGTCAGCCAGCGGCCACCGATAAACGAGATCGCTGACCTGCTTGGCCACCGTAGCATCGATACGACAGCGATCTACGTTAAGGTCGCTGTGCCGCAGCTTGCCGAGGTCGCCCTTCCTTTTCCGGGAGATGCGTGATGAACGCGTTTTCCGTAAAGCTCGGCGAACATGTCGAGGCCTATGTCGCACTTAGGCGGGCGCTCGGCTTCTCGCTTGCCAAGCAGGCCGCTATCCTGCGAGCGCTTGTCGGCTATGTCGATGCTGTACAGCACGATGGCCCACTTTGCCGTCGTACGGTGCTTGGCTTCATTTATTCCTGGGAGGGCACAGCAAACGGTCGCGCCGCGCGCTATGGTGTGGTTCGCCGATTCACCGATTATCTCGCCATCTTCGAGCCGGGCACTGACGCGCTCGATCCCAAAGCCTTCCCAAGGAACCGAGCGATCCCGCCCCCTCGGATCCTTACCGATTGCGAACTCGCAAGGCTCATGGCGGCATGCCGCTCGGTGTCGCCCGATTACCCTGAACGCGCCAGATTCCTGACGCCGCTTGTCGGACTGCTTGCCAGCACGGGCATGCGTTCCGGCGAGGCATTGCGTCTCGATCGCAGCGATGTCGACCTCACCGATGGGATCCTCCACATTCGTAGGACCAAGTTCCGCAAGGATCGCTTGGTTCCTGTCCACTCTTCTACACTGGCGGTGTTGGGCGATTATGCAAGGCACCGCGATGCGACCTTCTCGGCGCTGAACACATCAGCATTCTTCATCAGCTCACGCGGAACTCGATTGTCGCAGTCCGGCCTGCGCGAGGCCTTCAGAGCGGCGCGGCGCCTCGCCGGCCTCGATAAGGGCAAGCCGTTACGTCCTCACGATCTGCGCCACCGCTTCGCGATCACGAGATTGGCGATCTGGCATCGGGAGCGTGTCGATGTGCGCGCAATGCTGCCGGTGCTCGCGACATATCTCGGCCATGGTCGCTACTCCGACACCGCCTACTACGTCACTGCGGGCGCCGATCTGCTGGCCATCGCAGCCGAACGGGCCCTCGCGTGGGGAGAGACGTCATGAGCGGCCACCTTTCCTTTCCGTCGCTACTTGAGTCTTTTTTTCGGCATCGCATGCCCAAGCAGCGCAATGCCACGCTGGCAACGATCGCCAGTTATCGCGATGCTCTTCGCATGCTGATCCTGTTTGCGGCCGACCGCGCACGATGCGGACCGTGCGATCTCACCATGGATGATCTGGATCGCGATACCGTCCTCGCTTTCCTCGATCACTTGGAAGCGACCCGCGGGAACAAGATCCAAACGCACAATGCGCGCTTGGCGGCAGTTCGATCTTTCTTTCAGCACGTCGCCGCCAACGACCCCGCATCGGTCGGCATCGCGCAGAGGATCCTCGGCATTCCGCTTAAGAAAGCGCACACGGAGGTGACCCATCACCTTACACGAGACGAACTGGATGCGCTCATCGCGGCACCCGATCAACGGACTAAGAGGGGGCGCCGAGATCGGACCCTGCTGCTGTTTCTCGGTCGCACCGGCGCCCGAGTGTCGGAAGCGCTGGGCGTAAATGTCGACGATCTCCAGCTTGACCGGAGTAGACCCCAGGTGCTCCTACGCGGCAAAGGTCGCAGGGAGCGTGTCGTCCCGGTTGCCACCGATCTAGCCGGCGCCCTCCGATCGTTGCTCGCCGAGCATGGCCTTAACTCCGATGCGCTGAGCCCTATATTCCTTGGCGTTCATGGCGAACGGATGACCAGGTTCGGAGCGACGCATATCGTTCGACGTGCCGTTGCCATGGCCGCAAACGTGCAGCCGGGGTTGGCAAGGAAGGGCGTCTCGCCCCATGTCTTACGGCACACCCTCGCCATGACGCTTTTACAATCGGGCGTCGACCTGCTCACCATCCAGGCGTGGCTCGGTCATTCGCAAGTCGCGACAGCCCATCGTTATGCCGCAGCCGATGTCGAGATGATGCGACGTGGACTCAATGAGGCAGCTATTGCTGGCAAACAACCAGCACGGTTCAAAGCAAAGGACCCGGTTCTACGGTTGCTGGAGAGCATATGATTATGTGGCGGCCGCTGTCGCAAAGCCGCGCAAAGGCGCCGCAGCCGATGCCGCCGCCACATAACGACGCCCGACACATAAAAATGCTTATGTGGCGCGCCACATAACCCTACGCCGGCGATCTCTACATTTTCAGGGGACGCCGCGGCGATCTCTGCAAGATCATCTGGCATGACGGCGTGGGCATGTCGCTTTATGCCAAGCGCCTCGAGCGCGGGAAGTACATCTGGCCCTCCGCGGTGGACGGCGTGATCGCCATTTCCCCCTCGCAGATGGCCTGCATGCTGGAGGCCATCGACTGGCGTAATCCGCAGGCCACTTGGCGTCCGACATTGGCCGGATAAAAGCCCCGGCATGACCTAAGAAGCTAGGGATTTCGGTGCTTTTCGGCTATGTCTTCAGCTATGGGGAACGAGGCGCAAGCAGAGATCGACAGCCTTCGCGAGCGGCTTGCCGCTGCCGAGGCTGTCGCCGCTGAAGTCGCCCGCATCAAGGCGATCAACGCCGACCTGGAAGCCCGCAACGCCCTTCTCGAACTGCAGAACGAGAAGATGCGCCGCACCCTTTTTGGCCAGCGATCGGAACGCACACGCCATCTGCTCGACCAGATGGAACTGACCTTCGAGGAGTACGAGACCGCTGCCAGCGGAGATGAGCTTCTGGCTGCCCTGGCAGCGGCGAAGACCAACGTCGCACCGTTTGAACGCAAGCGGCCCGCGCGCAAGCCCTTGCCCGAACATCTGCCGCGCGAGCGCGTCGTCATCGCCGCGCCCGCTGCCTGCCCCTGCTGTGGCTCGGATCGGCTGTGCAAGCTGGGTGAGGATATTACCGAGACACTTGAGGTCGTGCCGCGCCAGTGGAAGGTGGTCCAGACCGTGCGGGAGAAGTTCTCCTGCCGGGATTGTGAGAAGATCACCCAACCGCCGGCGCCTTTCCACGTCACGCCCCGCGGGCTCTTCGGTCCCAGCTTCCTGGCGATGCTGCTGTTCGAGAAGTTCGGCGCGCATCAACCGCTCAACCGCCAGCGTGATCGCTATGCTCGGGAAGGCGTGGATCTGAGCCTTTCGACCCTGGCCGATCAGGTCGGCGCCTGCACCGCCGCGCTGATGCCGCTTTACCTGCTGATCGAGGCGCATGTCCTGGCCGCCGAGCGGCTGCATGGCGACGATACGACAGTGCCGGTGCTGGCCAAGACCAAGACCGATACGGGCCGGATCTGGACCTATGTCCGGGATGATCGACCTTTTGGCGGGCCCGCGCCGCCAGCAGCGATCTTCCATTATTCCCGCGACCGGCGGGGCGAACATCCTGTGGGCCATCTGCGCAGTTGGAGAGGCATTCTTCAGGCTGACGCCTATGCCGGCTACAATGCGTTGTTCCATGGCGGTCGCCTGCCGGCGCCGCTGACCCGCGCCCTGTGCTGGAGCCATGCGCGCCGCTACTTCTTCGAACTGGCCGATGTCGCCGCCCAGCTCAAGAAGCGCCGCAAAAAGGCCGCCGTCATCTCGCCGCTGGCGGTAGAGGCGGTCCGTCGTATCGACGCGATCTTCGACATCGAGCGCGCCATCAACGGCAGATCGGCACAGGAACGTCTCGCCCTTCGGCAGGAACTCAGCGCACCGCTGGTTGCCGAACTGGAAGAGTGGATGCGTGACAGTCGGTCGAAGCTATCGAAGAACAGCGATGTGGCCGAGGCCATGGATTACATGCTCAAAGCATGGCCTGCCTTCGCCGCCTTCCTCAATGATGGCCGCATCTGTCTCTCGAACAACGCAGCAGAACGCGCGCTCAGGGGGATAGCCCTGGGCAGAAAGTCGTGGCTCTTCGCTGGTTCAGATCGCGGCGGCCAGCGCACCGCCTTCATGCTGAGCCTCATTGGCACGGCAAAGCTCAACGACATCGATCCGCAGGCCTGGCTTGCCGACGTTCTCGCGCGCATCGCCGACATCCCGCAGAACCGTCTCCACGAACTGCTTCCCTGGAACTGGCGCGCGCCCGAGGATCAACGCAAAGCCGCCTGATCCACGGCCTTCACCGACTTGCGATTACCCATAAGTATTTGAATCGCTTATCAGGTCGTTGTCGAAAATTGTTGAATCGGATGAGTCGGTTATGATTCATTCACGAGCACCATGGTGTGTTCGTGAGGTGCCCTGTGCAGACCAAAGGCGAAAAACTGCCCTTTTTGGAAGAGCATTGGTCCCACTGCGAGATCGATGAGAGTGCGTTCAGTGACGCGCGTCTTGGGCGCCGGTGCGGCGATCTGCTTTGTCGACTGAGTGACCGAATGGGAGGAACGATTCCCTTGGCATGCCAGGACTGGGCAAGCACCAAGGCAGCATATCGGTTCTTTTCCAACCCTAAGGTTGAAGAAGGGGATATCCTGGCCGGCCACTTTGATGCGACCAAACAGCGTTTCGCGGTGACGGATGGTCCCATCTTGGTGCTCCAAGATACGACGGAGTTCACATATCAGCGCCGCAATTCACATGCTGTCGGTTTTACCAAGAGCGTCAACAGCGGTCGCGATAAAGCTGGCCGACTCCGTCACCACACGGTGTGTGGAATACTGATGCACTCAAGCCTGGTCGTGACTGAGGACGGCCTACCTTTGGGGCTTGCTGCGGTAAAGTTCTGGAACCGCGACAAGTTCAAGGGCACTGCCCAGCTCAAGCGGAAGATCAATTCGACCCGGGTTCCGATAGAGGCGAAGGAGAGCGTGCGCTGGCTGGACAATCTGCGTCAATCGATGACTTTGCTGGGACAGCCCGACCGCTGTGTCCACGTGGGTGATCGGGAAAGCGACATCTACGAACTCTATTGCCTCGCCAAGGATCTGGGAACGCACTTCGTCGTCCGCACCGTTGTTGACCGACTGGCAGGCAACGGCGATCACACCGTAAAGAGCGAAATGCGCGAAGAGCCGAGCGCCGGTACGCACAGCATCGAAGTCAGGGGCGATAACGATACGGTCGAGCAGGTGACCCTCGACATCCAGTATAAACGTATTCTCGTCCGCCCGCCGATCGGGAAGCAGAAGCGGTACCCGGCTCTCGATCTAACAGTGATCCATGCCTCGGAAGTCGGCGCTCCGCCGGGTCGAAAGCCGATCCTGTGGAAGCTGGTTACCGATCTGGAGGTCAGCAGTCTGGAAGAGGCGATCGAGAAAATCCGTTGGTACGCCATGCGCTGGAAGATCGAAGTCTTCCACAAGGTCCTGAAGTCTGGATGCCGTGCCGAAGACGCCAGGCTCCGCACGGCCGATCGCCTTGCCAACCTAGTGGCGCTCTTTTGCATCGTCAGCTGGCGTGTATTATGGATGACAATGATGGCCCGCGCAGCACCCGACGCCAGCCCGGCAATCGCGTTCACCACATCGGAAATCAACATCCTTGATCGTCTTGTTGCCGATAGCGGAAATCGCCGAGCAAAGAGGGGCACGATCCAGCTCTATCTCACCAAACTGGCCCGTCTCGGCGGTTATCTCGCAAGAACTTCAGACCCACCCCCGGGTAACACCGTCGTCTGGCGCGGCCTACGTCGTCTGGCCGACATCCAGATCGGCGTGGGGCTCGAAACTTATGGGTAATCGCAAGCTTCACCGAATGCCTACTCTGCATCTGCAACAGAGTGTCGGCCTTGATGCCGAAAGCCTTCTCAAACCGGATAGCCATATCGGCAGACAGATTTGCATTGCTGTTCAGCAAGGTGCTCAATGCCTGCCTCGATACGCCAAAATGCTCGGCCAAAGCCGTCACACTGACCTGTGCAGGCTCCACGATTTCTGACTTCAACCAGTCCCCCACGTGGACCGCGAGCGAAGAGTGCATCTTAAGCGCCATGATAGTCCTCCAGATCCATATCGATTAAGGTCGCAACCGGAAACGGCAACGCCTGGACCCAGGGGCGCGTGCGCGGCTTCCGCAATCATCACGAGATTGCATGCTTCCGCGAAGAAGAATGGACCGAGCGCGGTGAAATCACGCTCGACGAAGCAGCCAAAGTCATCGGAGTGTGTAATATGACGGCATTGCGCATGCTACGTCGCGGTACCATAACCGGCAATCAAGTCTGCCCCGGTGCTCCGTGGGTGATCAAGGCCGCAGATCTGGCCGGTCTGTCTAGAAAGAAGCTGTTGGCGGCTCCGCTAACATCAAATCCTGATCAGCAGATCTTTGCTTTTCAATGAGTTAATGTGAGGTGCATTATGAATCGTGCTCGCTGGGCCATACCAACAGTGAGAACACCGTGCGTTACCTGGGCATCGACTGGATGATGCCCTGACACTGTCCGAACGGACGGAAATTTGACACCGCTCCGGCTTCCCGAGGTCGCCGGGGAGCCGGTTTGGCCTCATGAACGACCGTCAACTATCAGGGATCGGCCGGCGGACCATCAATGGCGGCTATGTTGGCGGAGGACGACTAGCGTAGCAACTCCCTCACCAGCGAAGGCTTCTTGGCGATCATCGCGAGCAGCACCTGCGCCGGTCCGGTGGGACGTCGGCGGCCATGCTCCCAGTTGAGCAGTGTGCCCTTGGCAACGCCGATGCTGCGCGCGAATGCACCCTGCGAGAGGCCGGTTCTGGCGCGGATCGCGGCGACATCGACGGTGGGCACTTCCACCTGATGGATGTGAGCTTCGGCCTCCTTACCTTCCGCAAACGCCAGCGCTTCGCTCAAGCCCTGTTTGATGCTGTCATAGGCGCTCATTTCTAGTCTCCATAGCGTGCGAGCAAGGCTTTGCTCATGACGATCAATTCCGCCTGTTCGGCCTTGGTCAGATTATCCTTTTCGTTTTTGGCGAACACGGTGACGAGGAAGATTGATATATGCACGCCACCGAACACATAAATGGTCCTGTAGCCGCCGCTTTTGCCGCCGCCCTGTCGAGCGATGCGGACTTTGCGAAGGCCACCACCCAGCGAGACGCCCGCCTCGGGATTGGCGGCAATGTAATCCACCAGCGCAGAACGATCGTCATCGGACATGGTCGCCTTGGCCCGCCGGAGAAACTCAGGCAGTTCTACCACGGTCTGCAAGCTAGCCATGCCTAGGCCATATATGCGCCACTGACCTATATGTCAATGACACATCTCAGATATTGTCCGATGTGCTGCATATCATCCCAGTATTCTCTGATCGGTCATTCCGGCCATCGGAGAAGTGTTAGCCGTCTTCGTGCCCCACCGTACCGAGGATCTCGCTCTTGGCGGCGAGATAGTCCTTCTCGGCTTCGATCGTGCGGCGCATCCAGTCGAGAAGGTCGGCGTTGTGATCGTCGCTTGGCTCCATGCGGATATCGAAGTGGCGACGGTTGAACTGGGTATCACCGGCATTCTCGGCGAGCCGGACGCGCTTCAGGTTCGCTCGATCTTGGCGCGCCAGAAATGCTTGGCATAGACTGCCTGAGTGCCGCCGCCTGCAACCACCAGTACCACGAAGAAGGGCTGACGTGCCTGGGCGGCGCGAAGCGCGTTCGATAGCTTCATGCGTGCGACGAAGGGCTCGGCGCGCGTAGACTTGACCTGCACCAGCGCTTCGTCGCCCGCCGGCTGGCTGTCCGCAGGCTTCAAGGGATCACGGCGAGAGGGATACTGGATGAAGAAGTCCCAGCCGAGTTCGTCTTGCTTGGAAGGGTTGCAGACGACTCCAGCCTCCGCGCAAAGCGCGGCGGAATGGTTCTCGGCAAAATCGGGCAGACGTTGGATCACGACGCCAGAATTACGATCCGGACCGGCCTAGTCAATTCCACCTCCTATTCCTCCGGCGGCTTGCGCCCGCTCAAAGCGGCGATGAGCGCGGCAGCGCCGAGCAGCAGCTGGGCAAAGGCGGTGATCGATGAACGTAAGGCTAGTTTTGAAGGTTTCAGCTTGAGCCTCAAACGACTGCTATGTTGGCGTCAGTCATCCACATCGGACAGCCACGCCGGCATGTCTCGCTTGGAATGGAGCACGCGCCAGACATCCACATGGTCCTCGAATTCAAGGTAGAAGACGAGCAACGGATATCCTTTGAGGCTTATTGTTCTCAATCCGGGCAAGTTCAGTTCTTGCGACCAGCGTGGGGACCCCGCTGACGGCCGTTCCCCAATGAAGGTGAAGGCCTGCTCAAGCGCGTCGATGAAGCCGAACGCCACATCTGCCCCGGCTTCAGTCGCGTAATGCTCAACCGCAAGATCGACATCCTCCCGCGCATTTGCGCGCGGTATGACCGGCTTTGCTGTCACGCCCCGGTGCGTTGCGTCACACGGTCACGAAGGCCTCGGAAATATCCGCCATCGGCAGGTGCGGTGGCGGCAGAACCAGCGCCGTCGAGAAGCATTTCTCGAAGCCGTTGGATGTCCTGATCCTTGCGGATCAATTCCCGCACATATTCGCTGCTCGTGCCGTAGCCACGCGCGCTGACCTGATGGTCGACAAACGCCTTGAGCGCATCGGGAAGCGAGATGTTCATCGTCGACATGGGCGGAAGAATAGTGGCTTTGGCAAAATTTGGCAAGACGTCGCGTGGCCCAAATCCAAGAACAGAATGGCATGTGACGTGGGCGCCCAATATGCTCCGGTCGGCCATTCTGGCTATTGGAAAGATCATGGGACACTGAGACCTCGACCCCGTCGTGCACGAACGGCGCCCCTGGAATGCAGGCCAGAACGTTGGCCCCAAACGCCCCCTGAAGCCACGCGATCTCTCGGCGATCCGCTTCTATCTCGACTCGCTGTCGATCATGCCTGCACGGTCTCCCTCATGAACCGGACAGACTTTTGCCAGCGAACTTACGCGGCACGATCCAGGTCAATGATATTGGCGAGTCCTTTCCCTGTCAGTGGTTCGGCGAGCGCCCGGACGCTGCGGTGATGCGTGAATAGGAGGACTTGATTGGTCTTGCCGAACTCGGCGAGAAGATCGAGCGTGGACCGGCTTCGCTCATCATCGAAATGGACGAGAATATCGTCCGCTATAAAGGGCAGGGGCTCCGTCGCGCCGCCGTAATTCTCAAGGCTGGCCAGCCGGAACGCGAGGAAAAGCTGGTCGCGCGTGCCGTCGCTCATGGTGGCGACTGGAGCGATGCCGCCACTGGCCCGCCGTCCGACAACAACGGGGTGGCCCTTGTCGTCGATATCGGTCTCGATCCCGGCAAACTCCCCCAGCGTCGTCGCCGCGAATAGCTGGCCTGCCCGCTGAATGAGCGGATCTTGCTGTTCGGCGCGGACCGTGGCCATCGCCGAGGTCACGAGTTCGCGTGCGACCGATAGTTCGAGATAGCGCTCGAGGGCGAGGTGCATCTGTGCTGCCGCTGCCTCACGCTCGGCGACGGCGTGATTGACGTCGCTCTGGCTTGAATAGGCGGCAAGGGCGTCCCGTGCCGCTTTCTCCGCGAGAATGGCTGCCTCGATTTCACTCTCGACCTCCGCAGCTCGTGATTTCTGCTCGTCCAGTTCGCCACGAACTTCGTCAAGGTTCCGTCCCGCCCATTCCGCCCGCAAGGCGGCGAGCTCGAGCTGGTCGCCCACATCTGTCGCGGTGCGCTCTGCCAGGGCGATCTGTTGGCACAGGCTGCCGCGCGCCTCGCACTGCGACGCTGCCTCCAGCAATGCACCGCTGTTACCGTCATCGAGCTTCGCCGATGCGGCGAGCATGGTCAGTTCCTCCATGACAGCGGCAAGGGCGTCCTGCGTCTGATCGGTTACGACCCTGGCTTCCTCATAGTCGGGCAGTAGGCCATCATATTGGGTCTGCGCGGTGGCGTTGGCCTCGAAGCGCGCAAGCAGCATCTGGGCTGCCACGACACAGTCTTCGCTGACCTCGATTGCGAGCTCCGTCGCGATGTTGCGGACATCTGCCGCAAGGCTCGCCTCATCCTCAATCATCCGCTGCAGACGGCGACGGGACTGACCAATGGCCGACAATATGCCGCGTGCGCCAACCCATTCGGTGACCGCGCTGATGGCGTCGGCCGGCAGAATATCCGACTTGAGACCCAACGCACCCGTGGCGGCGGGCCATGCGGCTACCCAGGCGTTCTGCGCGGCCGACAGTTGACCCAGCTCCGCCTCAACCTGCCTGTGCTGTCGTGAAAGCGCCTCCCGATCGCGCATGTAGCGGCTGTAGTCGGCATGCGCCTGCTCGTGGCGGGCAATGGCATTTTGCACCGTGCTGACCCGCGCTGCGAATGACTGCGAGGGATCGATCTTGCGGTTTTGTTCAATCCGTTCGAGAAGCTCAACGGTCGGCGCGAGCTGGGCTTGGTCGATTGCCAGCGCATTTGACGAAGCGCGCAAGCGCTCAAATTCGTCCAGTAGCTGTTGCCGCGCCTGCGCAAATTGCAGCAATGATGCGAGGTCGGGATGCGTGGCCTGCACTTGCGGGAAACTGTTCAACCAGACTGCCCGCCGCGCTTCGAGCTGTACGGCAAGGGCTGCCGCTTCGGCCTCGGCCGCCCTTGCCGCAGCGCCCGCCTCCGCGACACGGCGCTGCGCGTGGGCAAGCGAGGCTGCTCGTCCGGCTTCTGCGGCGCGACGATCCGCCAGTTCGTCGGCAGACATGATCGCCGCGTCGAGCCTGTCGGCCGATACAAGGCGAGCAGCCGCATCATCGGGCAGCTGTCCTGCTACATAGGCGGACTTGATCGGCTTCCAGGCATCTGCGCGCAGGGTGCGTGCCTCGGCGAGCGAGGCGTCACTCGCGATCGTGCCGGATGCCTGCAACTCGCTGATCTCCGCTTCCCCGGTGAGAATGTCGCGCTCGGCCTGGCGCTTGAGCCGCTCTTGCTCGCCAATTTGCGCGGTCAAGTTCTCGCGCGCGCCCTGTTCAAGGCGGATGTCATCCGGGCCTGGGCAGGGTAGGGTTGCCAGCGCCTCGATCGTTTCAAAGCCAATCGCCGAAAGCCGAAGGGTCAAGGCTGCGTCGTCAGTCTCCAGCGCCTGCTCGCGTGCCTGCTGCGCGGCCTTCTGGGCCGCGAGACTGGCAAAAGCGGAGGATGATGCGTCAGGCGGCGTGTCAAATCCTGCCTCACGCGCGGCATGCAAACGCTCGTCGATCGCGGCGAGTGCATTCGCCAGCTCGCCAAGGCGCGCTCGGGCGCCAGCAAGGGCGGGACGCCGCTCCACCATTTCATCGGAAAGGCGCCGCACATGATCGAGGGCAGACTGGTTTGGCACAAGAGAGGCCAGGTCCGCATCGGCGGGAAGGCCGAGCATCCGACGAAGCACAGCGAGTTGAGCCTCTCCCTCGTCAATCTCACGCTGGCGATTGGCTCGATCGGACCGGGCCTTGCTGACGTGAATGGCGCGTTCGCCAAGATCACGCACACGCTGTTCGGAGGCCTTGAGCGCGGCATTCACGACCAGCGCATCAAGCCGTGCCTTGAGGCGGTCCCGCCGGCCGGTCGCGCTCTCGAGCCGTTGTTCAGCCTCAACTCGCTTGTCGAGAGCGGCCCGGACCCTGGCCGCGAAATCGCTCGGGAAGGAGGCGATAGCGTCATAGGTCTTGAGATCCTGCGCCAGACTGTCGAGCTGACGCAGATGGGGCGCTACCCGCAGAACGCGCTCCAGCCTCGAAGTCGCCGTGCCAAGACCCCGCCGCTCTGCGCGCAAGGCCTCGAGCTTTTCGGCCGCGGCATTCGCCGCCTTGCGCGTCTGTTCATAGGTCTCACGGGTCAGCTGGGCACTGCGCGCGATTTTTTCGGCTGCCTCGAACGCGGCCAGCTGCTGGTAGAAGACACGGGCCCCCGAGCGCCTCGTGTCGAAAAGCTTGTCCGCTTCAGCATCGATATCCTCAAGGCGCGACACCAGCGTCCGCAAGCCGCCGCCCGCTTCGACGATCAGGCGGCCGATGTCCCCATCGGCATGAAGCAATCGCTCCCCACCATTGCGCAAGGTCTCGTGGTTCAAACCAAAGAGCGTTTCGAACCGCTCCCTGGTGATGGCACCCAGCACCGGGGCCAGGACCGCGTCATCGAGGGCCGTACCGTTCGGGTCTGCCAAGGTCTTGCCGTTGCCCTTGCGGCGCTTGAGCGTCAGAATGTTGCCGTCGGCCATGAGCATCGAAGCGCCGATGCGCATGCCATCATAGCCGTACAGGCTGCCGCGCTGCGTGTTCCTGGGGATAGAGAACAGAAAATCGCTGATCGCCTCGAGACAGGTGCTCTTGCCTGCCTCGTTGGCGCCGAACACGACGGTGAGGCCTGCCGCGCCCGGGATGAGAAGTTCGCGGCTGGCGCAACCGCCATATTTTTCAAGACTAAGCTCAGTCAGGCGCATGACCGGCCTCGCTGACAAGACTGCGCGCAAGAGCCGCCGCGCGTTCAGGGATTTCGGCGCGCATCTGCTCGATGAAAGCATCGGCATGCGCGCTGGCGGGCAGTTTCGACCGAATCTCGGCGAGGCGCGCTTCAAGAGCTTTGGCAATGCCGCTATCCTGGCTGAGGCGGGTCACCTCAAGATCGAGCTTCCCAGCGACGGTGGGATCGACTGCTTCCGGCTGCGCCGGAAGCCGGGTTTCCAGTTTCAGCCTCTCCAGCCACACATCGTGCGGGATGGTGGCGAGCAATGTTTCCACGTCCTCGCGCAAGGCGGCGCGCTCGAGGACAAGTCTGGAATGAAGCGGCGTCGTGCCGGTCATGGTCAGTCGCAAGGCAATGGGCCGTCCGTCGGCCTGCTCGGCCTCTTGCGCTATATGGTGGCGAACGAGGTCGAGAAGTTCGGATCGATCGGCTGTTCCCGATGTGTCGATCATGATCGATGTCCAGCGCACCACATCCAGGGCACGATGCTCAAGGCTCGCGACCCGGCCTTCCTCGATCTTGACCAGCACGGCACCCTTGGGACCGGTTTCACGCGGATGGCGGCCCTGGAGATTGCCGGGATAGACGATATGGGGGTGCTCGCCGAGCACGGCATGGGCGTGTACATGGCCCAGCGCCCAATAATCATAGCCATGATTGGCGAGCTGCTCGCTCGTGCAGGGCGCGTACCGGGCATGATGGCCTTCGCTGCCCGCGCATGCGGTGTGAAGCACGCCGATGTTGAACAGCGCCTGCGTCGCGGCCGGATATTCGCGCGCCAGATCCTCAGAGACATCGGGGCGCGGGAAGCTGCGCCCGTGGATGGCCACGCCCACATCGTCGAGGACATGCGTTGCTGCCCGGGCCTTGGGAAAGACATGGACATTCCCCGACAGGGTCAGCTTGTCGGCAAAGCGATTGGCCGAATCATGGTTCCCCAGCACCATGAAGACTGAGATACCCGCTTCATCGAGCCGGCGCATGCCTTCCAGGAAGTAGAGACCAGTCTGGAAGTTGCGCAGATCCCCATCGAAGATGTCACCGGCCAGCACCATGAATCGGCATCCTTCGTCAATCGCAAGAGCGACCAGCCTGTCGAAGGCTTCGCGGGACGCCGCTTCGATACGCGCGGCATATTCAAGGGATTTACCCGCTAAGCCGAGGAGCGGACTATCCAGGTGAAGATCGGCAGCATGTACAAAGGTGAATCCGGTCAATCTGTGGCCTCCCTTTAGTCCACATGCCACGAACCGCGCCAGAATGTCGCGGGAAAATCGCATCTTGCAAAGAGGGGGGAAAGCCATCGCCAGAGCGCATGCTGCCGGTCATATCGGACCGTCCCTTGGAGGCATCTCACAGCACGGGTCTGGGGGCATTTCTTTCGCGCCCTGACTTCGGCCGCAAAAGGCATCGACGGAGTCTCGTGCTATGGATTGCGTTTGAGCGGTCTTGCAGGTTCCAGGATCGCCCAGGAGTGTTTCCGGTAAGATTCACCGGCTCATCTCATCGATGGTCTGAAATAAATTCTTGGTTTCGTCGCTCAATGCTTGCTAATGCTTCAACCTTCAGCCGGACAACCCCTTTTTCAGGCTGAGCATCTGAAGCTTGGGGCGCATCTTGCGTCGCTTCAGGGGTCCCGGCGCCATCCGCTTTGAGCGGCGTTGCATGACCGGCGCCGGGAATTCCTGCGATCTCCGGCAGCGCGGCTGACCCTGTCGAGGGCGGCAGGGGTGTCGCTTCCCACCATTCAGATGGTAAGGGGCGGGCGCCCGGATGGCACATCGTTTGCCGCTACCGTCAAGGCATAGATGATCGCTCCAGCTTCGTCAGTCACCTCAAGACGCCAGATATCAAATGCCCGGATCAGGCTCGGTTCGTGGGACAGAAGCGATCCGGCGAATTGCAGGGCCGCGCATTTGGCATCCCTGTCGTTATCGAATTCGGTTCCGTCCAGATCCGGTTCCGAGGGCATATTGAAATAATATCGAGCCACGCCGATCCTCATGAACTGAAAGCAGCTTGTTAAGATGAGGTTCATTTCCGCTAATCCCGATTCATAGTTCAATTCCAGCAATTATAAAAGAACCAAAGAATCCAAATCATGTCATGCTTGATTGATGCAGGTGAAGACGCTGCTGGAACCTTGCGTCTGCAGGGGGAACGTCGGGTCACGTGATGGTGGGTTTCTGAACGTCCGTTCAACCGCGCTCCAGGCTCTCGTTGCATGGCAGCTGGATGCGTTCCCATATGACCGCCCGAACATTATCGGTCAGGCTTCGGGAAGCGAAACCGAAAGCTCCTTGGGATATAGTCCGCATCCTGCGCGTCGCAGGTTAAGAGAATGCTAACGTGAGGCAAATGCTGATTTCGCGCGAGACGGGTGCCGGACCTGGACGATCCAGGTATCTGTCCGGTCGGTGAAGCAGCGCATCTCCCGCTGGATCAGGAGCTTGCGATGTGGCCGCCTCGATGCCTGAATGGCATTGCCGCGCCCTCGCCAAGCGCAATTGCGTGACGCCGATGCGGCTTATGATCAACAGGACCAGGGGGTGAGTGCACACTCCCCTCTAGGGCACTGGATGGGCAGCGCGAGCCCCCTTCAAGCCAGGGGCACCGCCGTGGCGTGGTTCTTCTTCCAGCAAGTCGCTCGTCCGGACGCTTGTCGTCGGCCCGGGTGGGTAGCCACCGGATTGCCGGATGGACTCATCCCGGACGAGCGGCTAGCTGTGCCCGAATGAAGGGCCTGATCCTGTTTGTCTTGTGCCTGCTACTATGCGGGTGCAAGCCGAGCGATGCTGAAATCCTTGAGCGGAAATATCGACGATCGGTAGAGATGTACGGGCAGCGCAAGAGCTGCGCTGACGAGCATATCATTGCTGAAGCCTGGGCACGCGAAGGCAACCGGAAGAAATATGCGCAGGCGAAAATGCGCGAGGCGGAGCAATGCAGATATGAGCAGGTGAAGATTGACCAACTGCCATCGCCTCCCCCGTCTTTAGCAAAAAGCTCTACAGCTCGACATGGTCTTGTCGGCTTGGCGCCCGTTGTGTTGCCGTCTGTGGACGATGAGGCGCCTGTAAATAAGCCGCGGCAGCTGGAGACGGGGTCGGGAACATAGGCGGGTCAGGCGCTGTAACGCGACGTCTCTGGGCACGCAGGGTGAAGCTGTAGCGCGGACAGGAGAATGGGTCGAGTGAGGATGCAGTCCGGCAGGTCAGTGCTGTCCGGGCAGCGCGTCGGTCTTTTGCGAGGGTCGTGCATGGTCAGGGCCTCTGAACGACCCGCGCAGGGCGGCAACGCAGCAATCGCACCAAGCTGCTCATGATTGCGCGCGGTCCATACGGTGCCCTTCCTACAAAGGTGCAGCAGCCAATAGCGGGATGTCGTTGGCAGCTGTCCGCCTATAGAGAGGATACTCTTCCAAGAAGGGGAGCGAGATCCGCATGGCGGCTCGTCCAGGAATTCAAATGGACGGTCACGGGTCCCGTGTCAGCCTTTCTTGACCTCGGGGCCCGCCGTTGCGGCCGTCTGCCCCTGGCGCGTGGCAGAGGTCACATCGGATTGCGCGGCGGTTGCCGGGAACTTGATCGAAAGGACAGGCTTTTGCGTCGCGTTCTTGCGTGAAGCACCGCGTGGGGCCTTGGCCGACCCCGCAGCGTTTTTGACCGCTGGCTTCCGGCCAGGCTTCCGCGCAGGCATGTCCGATGTGGCGGCGGCGTCGGCGGTTGGCTGTGGCGTGGGAGCTTTCACAAGCGCTGTGGGCTTGCGGCCAAGACCCAGTTTTCGGGCGATGGCGCGGCGCGCCTGCGAATAGCCGGCCGCGACCAGAGGATAGTCTTCCGGGAGCTTATAGCGCTCACGATACTGCGCGGGTGTGAGGCCGTGTCCTGAAAGATGGCGCTTGAGCGTCTTATACGGCTTCCCGTCGATAAGACTGAGTATGTGGTCGGGTGAAGCGATGCTCTTGCGGATCGAAACGGCCGGAGTGAACTTTTCAGCCGCCGGGTTTGTTTCCGGGCTGATCACGTCCTGCCCGAGGGCCGCGCGGGTGGATCTGATCAGTTCCGGCAAAGCCGCGGCTTCGAGGCTGTTATTCGATACAAAGGCGCTCAGCAATTGCACGGCAAGGGCGGTGACATCGGGTTGGGCGTCATTTGTCATGGTTGGGGACCTGTGAGGAAGCAATGGCCGGCTTGTTGCCGCTCGTGATCAAAAATGCAAGGGAGGGGGCGTGTGTCTCGAGGCGGTCGTGCTCGCCTGTCCAACCTGATGGACATCCACAAGGCGCTGCGCATCGTCTTCACAGACCCCCAACGCAGCTACGCCTGGACCAAGGCGGTCAATGCGGACTTTGCCGGGTCTAGCGCGCTCGATGTCAGGCTTGGCGGTGGATTTACCGATATCGCGCGCGTGCGCCGCTATCTTGTCCGCTTTTCCTTGGTGCAGGTCTTCATCGCTCATGTGTCGCGGTTCGGACCAACATGGATGCTGTTGGCGGACAACTCATTCAATCAAAGCCGAGAGCCTTCGTAATTCTGACGATCTCATCGCGGTCGATTATCTTGGTTGGGCTCACCTGCCGCGAGTTCGATATGCTCGTGCTGAGGGTCTTGGCGTAATAAAGCCATTCACGCCGCGCAGATCGCATAAGGGCGTCTGCAATGGCCGTATCGTCTTCGTTCCGATAATCCATAAGGTCGATGTGAATGGTTGAGATGCCTCTGAGGCGATCAGCATCGGTGAACTGATTCATGGTCTTCCGCTTGAGCCGGGTAACGATACGCAGGCTTTGGCCTTTTTGGGCATTGATCACATGAACGGGGTGTTCGTCGAAGCTCTGCTCTGCTGATGAAGTTCAGGGTAGCCGCGTTCGTCGCGGCTTCGCAGGACACGCCATGCCCGGAGGCGTGCGCGAAGTGGGCTTCTTTAATGTCACCCTTCTTTGCTACGAGCGGAGAGCCGCATTCGCATGACAGGCCCTGGCCGCCGCCCCTGTCGGCTTCGTCGATAAAGACTTTGCGTCCAGAGCGGTCGTCGCGGCCCCAGACGATCATCGCCCTGCCGTGGCCCCCGATCACATAACCAAGAGAGTTTCGGTGTTGCATCCGATCATTCAACCAGGTCGACAGGAAATGACAAGCCGCATGCGGTATCGCGGAGGGGGAAATTCAGCTTTGCGTTTCCGCTGACCGCAAGGATGGGCTGGCCGGCGCCTGGAGCGCTCTGGCTTCGCAAATCCTGATGGCCGACGCGGTAGCGCATGTACCGCCCTCATCGGGACGGAACGTGGAGCGGAACAGCCCCGCCGATGCCGATGCATCTCCTTGGCCGACGGCGGGTGCAAGGACAGGATTGACAGCCTCCTGCAGCACGATGTCCAAACTGGATAAAAGAAATGGAGAAGCATTCATGTCCAGAGGAGGATTTCTGTTCTTCGCTTTTCTGCTTTGGCCGGGCTCCGCCTTGGCGGGAGCGGGGGAACCAGGGCATAAGGTGGAGTTGATCCAGATGGCGGGACGTGCGGCTCGCTTCTCCGCCGAGGCGGTAGAGGGCGACGGATCAGTTCATGCTTCCCACGACAGCATCGAACCTGTTTCACGCTTCCGCATCCATGGGCTCTGCCGCGCTCCCCGGAAGTGGCAGGAGTCCCGCTCCGCTAATTGGCCGTGCGGCCGCGCCATCGAGCGGGAAGGACGGGCCCACAACTCGCAAGGAAATGAAATCGCTGCCATTTCGATTCCTCTGTGGATGCAACCTGAAGGATTTCAGGCGCAGCTGTCTCCTCCTGATTGTGCGCCAACAGCCTATCGGCCGGCAGGTTTCCTCAGTGCGGCGGCCGAAGAGCGTCGCGCCGCCCATTTTGGCGCCATGCATGCCATGGCCTGCAAATTCGGCATTCCCGTGGGCCTCTTCGACGCTTTGATCATGCAGGAAAGTGCGTACCGCCCTGGCGCGGTATCGCCCAAAAATGCTTTCGGTCTGGCGCAACTGATGCCGCAAACAGCAGCCGAGCTGGGCGTCGATCGTTATGATGTGGTCCAGAATCTTTTCGGAGGCGCGAAATATCTTCGCGCCCAGCTTGATCGCTTTGGCCATTATCCTCTTGCCCTTGCCGCCTATAATGCGGGGCCGGGAAGGGTCCGCAACGGCAAGATGCCGCCCATCGCCGAAACGCGGCGCTATGTCGCCGATATTCTTGCGAACTGGAACCGGCTCGAAGATCTCGCGACCATGCCGGCCCTTGCAGCGGTTTCCGCGCCGTCGTCGGCGCGGGAGCCTGCAGAAAGGTGGATCAGTATCACGAGCTTCTGATCCGAAAGATGCCCACGCAGCCGCGGTCGTTGCCGCGACGTTCAGAATTCTCTGAGGGACTCGCGGCGGGCGAGCGTCCAGAGCGCGATGTCCACAATCTTCTTTGACACGCCCGCCGTCAGGCCATCGGACCATTCTTCCTTGAAGAAGAAGGCATCGACGCCCTTTATCTCCTTGATGCCCCGCATGACCGATCCCGGAAGATCGGCATAGAAGCGCGCAAGGAGCTTGAAGAGCGAGCGATGTTCCGGCTGCTCGCAGAGCCTTGCCTCCACATTGACGGAGGCTTCGATCAGGCTGATCTCCAGGGCCCTGAATATCCGGTGGATCTCGGTCAGTTGCGGTGTCGCGCGTGCGACGGGGTTGCGATGAAGGATGCGCCCGAGACGACTTTTGTTGATGCCGCAGGCAGAGGAAAGTGCCCGTAGCGTAAGCTTCCTGCGGTCTATAGTTTCCAGTATGAAGCTGATGCAGGCACTCAGTTCCTCATCGTCAGCTTCGTCAACGCCGTCAAAATCGGCAGCCGACTTCACAAGTCGCGTCATAGCGCCCCTCCCTGTTCATTCGTTCATGACAAGGTGAGTTGATCAGAGATTTCCCATCACGACAAGACCTTATGCGAATAGTTGCCCCATAATGAATGAAAGCTTCCCAATCCTTGCCTTTCATGTGCGCCGTGCTGAAGCGCGATCGCATCGGCGGAGCAGGAGCCGGCAGGCGGCTCGCTTTTGCCGAAAATCGGGGCGCTTTGCCCGCGACAGGGGAGGGCCAGGACATAGGCGGGAAAAGCCTGGAGTGGCGGCGCAGGGGCCGCTCTGGTGGCCCGGGCCCCAATGTTGGGATGCGAGGCGGGAAAAGAGCGGCCAGCCTGCCTGAGCGGCTCTACTTGGCGGAACTTCAGGCCAGGCTCGTTCCCGATATTTCGCCAAAAGCATCGATGTCACCGCGAGTCGGAACGAAAACGAATCACAAAGTCATTTCCGAGAGAAAGGCTGGTCCCGATGGAGAGGACAAGTATCCGTTTAACCGGGAAATGGTTGTCCCATAATTGTCAAATCAGTCCTGACCTCGGGGACGCAAAATGACCCTGAAGCACTATTATCGAAGATCATGGACACTTATTGTCAGATTGAAACGATCGGAGCTTGATGATCCGAAAAAATGTGGATCATCCTTTCATCAGGCGCAGATTGATTGCGTCGTTCACCGAAGGGAAATCCGATGCATTCTCTCCTCAAGTCAGCAGGGCGCGTGGAGCCGGTGGTCTTCGCCATCCTCTTCGTCGCCTTTGCGCTTTTCCTGTTTGCAGGCCCGGCCTTTGCCGGCGCCGATGCGACATTCGATACGGCGGAAACCACCTTCACCGGTTTTCTTGAAGGATCGGGCGGCCGCATCATCACCATCCTGTCGCTTGTCGGCGGGATCGTCGGTCTCGCCTCTGGCCGTTTCTCGCTGGGACAGATCGCCATTCCCGTGGGCGTAGGCGTCGGCGCGGGGACCGGGATACCGATCGTGACCTCGACCGTGACGGCCGTGATCTGAAGCTTTCCTGGCGAGGCCGGGGCGCGCGTTGCTCCAGCCTTGCCAGGGGGAGGGTGGTGATATGGCGCAGGACAGATACATGATTCCGGCTCATCTGGACGATCCTGAGCTGATCGGGTTGTGGACGCTTGATGAGTTCCTGGCGATGGTTCTCCCATTCGTCTGGGGCATCCTGTTTCAGCATATCCTCATTGGCATGGCGCTCGCCGCGGCAGGCTGGTGGGGTCTGCGGAAAGCAAAGGCAGGACGTGCGGGATCATGGCTGCTGCACCTCGCCTACTGGCATCTGCCATCCGGCTTCACCGGATTGCAGGCTACGCCGCCCTCCTACCTCCGATTGATGGCGGGCTGACATGGACCTGTCCTACCAGCATTCCCATCATCAGCGGGCTATAAGGCAACGAAACCTGTTCGGGATCATCGCGGTCCTGCTCGCGGCTCTGAGCCTTGTCCTGCTTGTCGGTCTTGGCACGCGCGATCGCGAGATCGTGTTGCAGCCGGTGTTGCGCTCGCCGCTCACCATCAGTTCCTCGGGCGTTTCTCGCGACTATCTCGAGATGATCACCCGCGATGTCGTGCTGCTGACGCTCAATCGCAGCCCGCAAAATCTGGAATATTGGCTTAACGCCGTTCTCGATATCACCGCGCCGCGCGTGCAGGGCAAGATCAAGGCCGATCTCCTGCGGATTGTCGAGGAGCAACGTGGATCCTCCGTTTCGCAATTCTTCACGATCCAGTCGATGTCGCTCGACACCGGCAAGCTCCGCTCGGAGGTCACAGGGGACCTGAACACGGTCGTGGGCAGCAAGCTTGTCTCCAGGCAGCGTCGGACTTTCCGCTACGACTGGGAATATTCAGGGCTCAGCCTGAAGCTTGTTGGCTTTGGCATCGTCGAGACGTCCGACGGGAAGGATCCATGATGCCGATCGCTCTCCTTGCAGGCGCCGTAACCGGTCTTGCCTTTCTCACGCGCATCCACTGCATCGCGAGCCGGACGGTCGGTGCGTGCCTCCTTGCCCTTGTGTTCGTCCTTGAAAGCGCGCCGGCCTTGGCCGACCAGACCATCATGGCGGCTGACAGCGCGCAGGTGGACTGTCACGCCTCCGCCAAGGACCTCACCCGCATCAGCCTCGTGGACGACGGCTTTGCAAGCGTGTCGAAGATCTCGACGGGCAATCCGGGAGATGATTTCTCGGTGGTGAACGAACCGGTACGCGGGGATATCTACCTCTCCGTGCCCGATGGATATGGCAAGACGGCGCTGTCCTTCTTCGGCACGAGCAAGCGCGGCTATGTCTACAAATTCCTGTGCAGGATCGGGGGCGACCAGGCAGAGCAGGTGTTCGTCTCCAATCCCGAGATCGAGAGTGCTGTCGAGGAGAGGACCGGGCCGGTTGCCGCGCCGCAGGATGCGGCGGTAGCGTTGATCGAGGCGATGGCGGGCGGCCACACGGCCGCTGGCTACGAGATGCGGCAGCGCTCGCTGCGGTCTGTGCAGGTGGGCGATCTCACGGTGCGGATGATTGCGGAATATCGCGGCGCTGACCTTAGCGGGAAGATCCTGCGCATTGAAAACCGCAGCGGCGATCCGGTCGAGCTCGATGAAGGGACGATCGCGCCCTCCGATGCGCTCGCGGTTTCGATCGCAGAGCCCCGTCTCGGCCCAGGCAAGGCGACAACCGCCTATCTTGTTTCGCGCAGCGGGAGGCCATGATGCGCATCGCCGATCTGTTCAAAACCCGCCGCCAGACGCCTGAGCCTGGCGACGATGCGGGCGTTTCTCCTCTCGCCCCTGATCTCGCCGCCAATGAGCAGGTCCGTCGCCGGCAGCGGATGCTTCTTGCAAGCGCGGCGGCCGTTGGCCTTGCCCTTTCATGCTTCTGGATCTTCAGCGGCGATGAGCCAGAGGCTGATCCGCAAACAGACGAAAAGAGCGACGTCACGGTTTCGACGAGGGATCTGGTCAATCGCAACCTCTCGCAGCAGGAATGGATGGCGCTTTCCGAGCAACAGTTCGAGCGGCAGGAAAATCAGCTCAAGGCGGTCGGCGGACAGCAGCAGCGTCTCGATGCGCTGGCAGCGCAGCTCGAGGCTCTCAAGGGCCAGAACCAGGCCATGCAGGCAGATGGCCAGCGGGTATTGAGCGCCTACCAGGCGGAAAATGAGCAGCTCAGGCGCCGGATTGCAGATCGTGGACCGCAGGCGCCCGCAGCGCAGGACAGGCGCGCCCTCCCGCCCGATGGGCCGAACAATTCACCGTCTGCAGGGCCGGCAGCGCTGCTGCGGCCAAGCGAAGTGAAGATGGTGAGCTTTGCCGGCGGCGAGGGCGGGACGGCCACCAGGGCGGCCAAGGGAAACACGGTCTACACCGACAGCCCCAATTATCTGCCGCCGAACAGCTTCGCTCGCGCCCGCGTCATCGTTGGCGTCGATGCGAGCGCGGGGGTAGGCAGCCAATCCGATCCGCTTCCGGTTGTCCTGCGGGTTACCGGGCCGGCGAGGTCTGTCTTCGCCAATGGCAGGCTCCTCACCACCCGCATCCAGGGTTGCCTCGTCAACGGCGCGGCGCGCGGCGATCTCTCGAGCGAAAAGGTCTATGTCAAGCTCCAGAAGATGACCTGTCCGCAGCCCGGCGGCCGCTACGCGGTGTCCGAGGTGAAGGGGTTCATCGCGTTCGGAGGCAAGACCGGCGTGCGCGGCCGGGTCGTCTCGCGGGAGGGGTCGCTGGTGACGCAGGCGTTCCTCGCCGGGCTGGCGGGCGGCTTTGGCCGCGGGTTCTCCGCCAATGCGAACAGCGTCTTTCAGGGGGCCACGATCAGTACCGGCGGCAAGCGCGACAAGCTTTCCACCTCGGATATCCTTGAAGGTGGTCTGGGCGAGGGCGTCGCTCAGACGGGAGACATGGTCTCCAAATATCTGATCGAGCGGGCCGAGCAATATCAGCCCGTGATCGAGATGCCGACCGGCATCGATGTCGAAATCGTCTTCCTGGAGGGGGTCTATGTCCGCAACTGATCTGCTGCGCCAAGTTGGGCGCTCCGTGCGCCGGTTCCGGTTCCTGATCGCGGCGGCGGGCGCTGTCGGCCTTGCAAGCCTGGCGCTTGCCGCCGATGTGCACGTGCCCGACGAGACGGTGCGCGCGGCGTTGCGGGCACGTCTTCCCAGGACCCCCGTGGACGCGGTGGATTGCACGAAGATCAGGGGCCTTTGTGAGATCGTCGCGGGCGCCAACCTTTTCTACGTCGATCCGGGCGCCCGCTTTCTCGTTATCGGTCGCGTCTATGACATGCAGACCCGGCAGGACCTGACGGCTGCCCGGCTTCTCGAGATGAACCCGGACATGCTGGTGGGCGCCGCCGCCTCGGCAAACGCCGCGGCAGGCGCCACCCGCTCGCACGCTGGACAGCCCGGCCTTGCATCGGCGGGAAAGGCAGCGGCCGCCAGTGGGCAGGGCGCTCGCTCGCTATCGCTCGCAAAGCTTGGCGAGGATGGCGCAATTATCTGGGGAAACCGCAAGGGTCCGCGCATCACCGTCTTTTCGGATTTTCGCTGTGGCTATTGCCGCGCTCTCTCCAAAGTCCTGCGAGAAATGAACGTCCAGGTGGTCGAGCGGCCGATTTCGGTGCTGGGCAGCCGCGCGCTGGCCGATCGGGTCTATTGCGCGAAAAACCGCGAGCGGGCTCTACATGCCGCCTATGCGGGCGAGCCTCTCAAGGAGACGCCTGACTGCGATACGTCCGGCCTAGATGCCAATGAGGCGTTCGCGCGCGAGCACGGCCTTAACGGTACGCCTGTCATCGTCCGCGGCGATGGCGCGGTCCTGGAAGGCTATCGTCCGCGCGCGGTCCTCGAAAAATGGCTCAAGGAGAGCCGGTCGTGAGCCGGTTCCTGCCGGGCAGGTCCCCACGGCGACCCGCCCTCGCGGTCTGCCTGCCCGCTCTCGCATCGCTGGGCGCCTGCGCGGGCCTTGGAAGCAACGTGAAGGGCAGCTTCACCTGCTCCGCGCCTGATGGCATCTGCGCGCCAAGCTCGGTGATCGATGACCGCGCCCTTGCGATGATCACCGACGATCCCTCCGCAATACCCGCCTCTGGCATCTTCGAGGGAGGAACAAGGCGGGCGAGGCCGCCCGGCCGTATCCTTGCGGGCACGGGAGACGGGACTGGCAGCGGGAGCGCACGGCGGACGGGCGAGCGAGTGCTGCGGATCATCTTTCCTGCCCATGTCGACGAGCAGGGCCGGCTGCACGAGGCGAGCGCCATCCATGCGGTCGTGGCGGACGGCGAATGGCGCGCGGCTTCGCCTGGGCCGTTCCCGCTGCGCAATGCGCTGAGCGCTGCGCCGCTGATGCCGGGGCCGCCCGATGTGCCGGATGGAGCCGATCGGCAGCTGCCCGATCCTGATGCAGTCGCCGCCGCCCGCGCGCGCGCCGCAGATCCGGTGGCGCGGATCAAGGCGGACGTGGCGCGCCGCCTCGCCCGATTGGCGGAACGAGAGAAGGACGGCGCTGTGCCTGGGGCCAAGCCGGACGCCGCGGCCACTTTCGCGGCAGGTCAGCGATCCGAGGCGGTGGACGTGCCCGTCCGGTCTGCCCCGTCGGGGGCGGATAACCCCCGGACCTTGCCGCCGCCGACGAGCCTGGAGCGGTCCGCGTCCCGCCCGGTCACGCTGCGCGCTCCTGATTTTCCCGCCAGCATTCCAGGGGAGGACTGAGATGGGTGCGAGCGCGATGTTCGATGGGTTCCTCGGCAGGCTTCTGGGCGATCTGAAGCAGGCTGAGGCGAAGCGGCCGGAGCTTGGCGTGCCGATGCTGGCGCATTGGCTTCCCTATCGCAGCTACGACCCGGCAAGTGGCATTTTCTACAACAGCGCCTCGCGCGGTTTCGTGCTTGAGGCGGCGCCCATGATCGGCGCCGACGAACGCAGCGGCGAAATCCTCGCCCAACTGCTCTCCGAGGCAATTCCTACGCCCGGCTGCCTCCAGATCCACCAGTGGATGAGTCCGCGCGTGAGCGAGCTTCTCTCGCGATGGTATGTGCCGCGTTATCTGGCGCGGGGCATCTATGAGCGCATCGCCAAGCACCGCGTCGCCCACATGACCGATGGTGTCTGGTCCTCGCTATCGGCTGACGCGCCCTTCTCGCTGCGCAACCATCGGGTCGCACTCTCCTATTCGACGCCCGAGAGTTCACGCGTCTCCAATGAGGAGATCATGACGGTGAGGGACGGCCTCATTTCCGCGCTGGCCTCGATCAATGTCGGCGCCCGCGCAATGGACCCGCAGGCGCTTATCGCCTGGATCGATGACATCACCTCGCCGACGACCGCGCCCGGGGACGACGCGGTGAGCTACAGCGCGTTTGACAGCATCGCTGACCAGGCGATCCGCCGCGACATGGAGCTGCGCGTCGAGGCAGGCCGGTTGTTGCTGCGGACCGAGCGTTTCCGACCCACGGGCCGCGAGATCGACGGCACGCCGGAGATTGGCGATATTCATCCCGACCGTTTTGAGATCCGGTCCTTTTCGGTGCGCAATCTTCCCGAGCGCTGGGCGCCCTGGGACATGGCCCGGCTGATAGGCGACATGTTCGCCGACAAGCTGCGCATGCCCTGTCCGGTCTCGACCAATCTTTGCATCGACTTTCCCGATGCGGAGGCCGCGAGCAGCAAGGCGGGCTTCAAATATATGCGAACCACGAGCCTTGCCGACAGCAAATCGGCCCGGTTCCTGCCCCAGCTCAAGGAGCAAAGCCGGGAATGGCGGCATGTAAACGACGAGATGAAGCAGGGGCGCAAGCTCGTGCGTGTCTTCCATTCGGTGACCGCCTTCTCGCCTCTGGGCAAAGGCGATGCCCATGAGCGTGCGCTGAAATCTGTCTACCGGGCCGCGGGCTGGGACCTGCTCGCCGATCGCTATCTCCAGATCATGGGACTGCTCTGCGCCATGCCCATGACCATGGCCAATGGCCTGTCGAAGGACCTGGAGCGCATGAAGCGCATGCGCACCATGCTGACGACAACGGCGGCCAATCTGGCGCCGCTCCAGGGCGAATATCTGGGCGGCCCGATCCCGCATCTGCTGCTGATCGGCCGCCGGGGGCAGCCTTTCTTCTGGAGCCCGTTTGAAAACAGTGCGGGCAACCACAATGTCGCGGTGTTCGGAAAATCAGGCTCGGGCAAGTCCGTGGCGCTCCAGGAGCTGTGTGCCTCGCTGTGCGGCGCGGGGGCCCAGGTCGTGGTGATCGACGACGGGCGCTCCTTCGAGCATTCGGTCAAGCTCCAGGGCGGCGCCTTTGTCGAGTTCACCATGTCCTCGGGTTTCTGCCTCAACCCCTTCAGCATGATCGACGCGGAGCAAGCGGGGCGGGACGAGGATTATCTGCTCGACTGCATGGCGATGCTCAAAGCCATCGTCAATCAGATGGCGCGGCATATCGACAGGCTCAATGACACCGAGCGCGGGCTGATCGACGGCGCGGTCAACCGCGTCTGGGAGGAAAAAGGCCGCGCCGGCTCGATCGACGATGTCATCGCGGCGCTCGAGGAGACCGGCAACCAGATGGCGGCAGACCTCGGGATCGCGATGCTGCCCTTTTCCACGCGAGGCACATATGGGCGATTCTTCAGGGGTGAGGTGTCGTTTGAGCTCTCGGCCGGCCTCACGGTCTTCGAGCTCTCGGATCTCTCCGCGCGCGAGGAACTGCGCAGCGTGGTCCTGACCGCGATCATGTTCCTCTCGCAGCAGATGATGCGCAGGGTCGACCGGGCCGTGCCCAAGGCGCTGCTGCTCGATGAAGCGTGGCAGATGCTGCGCGGTGGAGCTATGGCCGACTTCATCGAGACCTATGCGCGCACCTGCCGCAAATATGGCGCTGCGCTCGTCACGGCGACCCAGTCGTTGAACGATTATTACAAGTCGGCAGGATCGATCGCCGCGCTCGAAAATAGCGACTGGTTCGTGATTCTGCAGCAGAAGGCGGAAACGATCGCAGACTTCAAGAAGCACGACCGTTTCGAGATGGACGATTATACAGACGCTTTGCTGCGCTCGTTGAAACGCAACGGCTTTGAATATTCCGATGTCATGATCAAGGGGCCGGAAACTCTTGCTGTCGGCCGACTGGTCCTTGATCCTTTTTCAGCGGCTCTCTTCTCGTCCAGTCCAGCGACCTTTGCGGCGATCGAGGATCTGGTCGCACGGGGTCTAGGCATGGAACAGGCGATAGAGCGCGTCGCCTTTCCGCAAAATCCTGAAAAATGGTCGAACGATCCGCAAGCGGGCTCGTCTCCCCTGGCCGCGGAGTAGAAGGATGGAATGGCAATCTCCGGAAGGAAGCGTTGCCCGGCATTGGCGCGGCATCGCCTATGTCGGCCTTGAGGCGAGTGGTTTTCTTGTGACGACGCTGCTTCTGAGCTGGGGGGCGTTCGTCCTCTTCCTTTTTCTGTTGGGCGGCTTCTCGCTGGACGGGGTCATGCACCAGCTTGCCAATATGTCGGTCCGCTATGTCGCGGCGGATGCCCAGCGGCTTCGTGGCTTTCGCCACTTTTTGATGATCGCTCATCTGGCCGTGACGCTTGTGATCCTCATCCTCCGGCGGGCGCGCCTGTCGGAGATCCTGCGTGCGGGCAGGAGCATTGGCCATGACTGACCCCGTGCCGAGCCAGGTCGAGCTCGACCTCCCCATGCCCGCGCCACTGCCACCGCCAGCGAGTGCGGGGCGCAGGGCCGCCTTCGCCGGCCTCACCCGCTGGCAGATGCTGGGCGCTGGCCTTGCCCTTCTTCTCCTTGTCTGGGCCATGTGGGTCACAAAATCCCTGCTGGCGCCGCACCGTGACCAGATTGTTTCTGCCCGCCTGTCGACCATCGTTGGCGACTATGTGCAGGCGCAGGCGCGTTCGGCCTCGCCGCCCGAGCGGGTCGAGGCGGAGATGCGCCAGTTCATGGGAGCGCTCGAGCAGGAACTGCAGCGCCGATCGGGAAACGGGCAGATCGTGATGGTCGGGGAGGCGGTCCTCAGCCGAAACGTGCCCGATATTACCGAGAGTCTCAAAAAGGCGGTCTATGGCTCTGGCATCGCCTTTCCCAGGCGAGCGAGCGCGCAGCAGATGGAGCATCTGTCCCGCGGCGCCGAACCCGCCGCGCCGCTGGGCCAGGCTGCAATGGCGGGTGGAGCCGGGACATCGGCGCAGCATGACCCGATGGCGACGGGTGAAGGCCAGGTCCCTGACGCTGGCGGCAGGGCAGGGGAGAGCGCAGCGCTGCCCATGGGGCCTTCCGATCCCGGCGCCGGCGCCTCGGTCGCAACTTTTGGAGGGTTTGATGGCGCAGGCGACAGGTGACGGGACGCGGTGGCCCAGGGGGCGCCGCTGGCTGATGCTCGGAAGCGCGCTTTTCTTCTGTCTTGGCCTCAATGCGCTGCGCGAATGGCGCGCGTCCCATGTCCTGCTCATCAATCTTACCCATTCGCTGCCCAACTGGGCTTTCCTTCTCGAGGAAGGGCGGCGTCCGGCAAGGGGCGATTATGTCTTCTTCATGCCGCCGCAAAATGCGCTGGTGCGAGCCCATTTCGGCGAGGAGCCGCGGCTTTTCGGAAAGCGTGTCCTGGGCATGCCGGGCGACATTGTCGGCCATGCGGGGCGGGTTGTGACGATTAACGGCAAGCCGGTTGCGACCATGAAGCCGCGTACGCGTCTTGGAGAACCGCTGACCCCAGGAAAGACAGGCCCTGTGCCGCAGGGTTGCTATTTTGCGGGGTCAGGCCACAAGGACGGGTTTGACAGCCGCTATGCCGATATCGGTTTCGTGTGCGGGCGGCAGGTCATTGGCACGGGCGTGCCGCTGCTGTGAGGCGGCTCGTTCCCACCACGCTTCTGGCGCTCGCAACTCTGGCGGTTTCGCTCGGCCTTCCCCCCATGGCGGGTGAAGCGAAGGACTATGGTCAGGCGGGGCATGTCTTTCCCGTGATCGAGCCGGATCTGCTGACAATGATCGAAACCCGCCTCAGGCGCGCGGAGGCGAGTGGGGAGCTGGCGCGGATGGAGGCTGCCTTTGCCAGGCGCGTCGAAAGGAAGGTACGCCAGCCCGATCCGGTGGCCGGGATCACGCGGGCGGAGCGATCCAGGAATTGGGATTATGATCCCTCAATCGTGCTGGAGCGGGATATTCGGGACCATGGGGGGCGGCTGATCGCTGCCGCCGGGCAGAAGATCAACCCGCTGGACTTCGTGCGGCCGCGCCAGGAGCTGGTCTTCGTCCATGGGGACGATCCTGCGCAGATGGCCTGGGCCTTGTCGCGCTATGGCGAGGCGCAGGCCAAGATCATCCTCGTGTCGGGTTCGCCGATCGAGGAGATGACGCGCCGGCAGCGCCGCTTCTATTTTGACCAGGCCGGGCGGCTGACGAGCCGGTTCGGAATAAGGCACACGCCCGCTGTCGTGAAGACCGCAGGCAAGGTCATGCGGGTGAGCGAGGTGGTCCTTAAGCAGGGAGGGGCGGGCTGATGCCTCTCTGGCTCGATCTGCTGCGCACGCCCATGGCGGCTCCCGAGACCGTCCCCCTGCGCGCGAAGAGACGGACCTGGCAGCTGCTGTGCCTTTCAACGGCCCTTGCCGTGGGGCTCATCACGCCTTTGCGAGGACTCATCGGTTCAGCCGCGCCACGGATCGCCGCGTTGCTCATCGTCGCGACGCTCCTCCAGAGCCGGCTCTACTGGGGCGCCAAGCGGCGCGCGGACGACAAGGGCCATCCTGGCAACGGGGAGGAGATGGAATGACGCGCCTTCTTCGCGCCGCGGTCCTTGCGTTCTGGGCGATGCTGCTTGGTCTTGCAATAGCGCCAGAGGCGCAAGCTGCGCCGACCTGCAACGGCAAGTTCGTCAATCCCATCACCGATGTCTGCTGGTCGTGCCTTTTCCCGCTGTCGGTGGGCGGCCTCAAGATCTGGCCGGGCAACCGCCCGGATGCTTCCAATCCCGGCTCGCCGATCTGCGCCTGCGCCGATCCTATCCCGCGGGTCGGGATATCGGTCGGCTTCTGGGAGCCGGCGCGCCTTGCCGATGTAACGATGAAGCCCTGGTGCTTCCCCAATCTGGGCGGCGTGAGGATCGCGCCGGGCTTTGACATTGGCCAGGGCTATATGGCCGGCCCCTCCATGGTTGGCGGGCGATCGCAGAGCACGGCAAAATGGCATGTGCACTGGTATGTGTATCCGTTGCTCTACTGGATGGAGCTGCTCACGGACTTCGTCTGCTTCGAGCAGGCGAGCTTCGACATCGCTTATATGACCGAGGTCGATCCGCTCTGGCAGGACGACGCCTTGTCGGGCCTCATCAACCCGGAAGCCATCGTCTTTGCCAATCCCGTCGCGCAGGCAGCGTGCGCGGCCGACTGCGTGAGCGCGACGGCCTCGATGCCGATTGATTCCCTTTTCTGGTGTGCTGGTTGTCAGGGGTCGATGTATCCCATGAACGGCAACATCGCCTCCTCGATCGGCCACGTCCAGTCGTCGCGCCTCGCCCTCTCCCGCTTCGCCTACAAGATGCACCGCCAGGCGCTGGCATGGGGAACGATGGGCGCGAAGGGCCTGTGCGAGAAATATGTCATGCCGATCATGCGCAAGCAGCAATATCGGTTCCAGATGGTGAACCCGATCCCGACGGTCTCGGGGCGCTTTGCCTGTTCGCCGATCGGCGCCTCCACCATGCCTCCCGATGCCGGGCGGGCCTATCCTGCAGGCGGCGAAGACATGGGCTACCTTGTCTGGAGGAAAAGAAATTGCTGCGTGATGTGAGCGAAGAAGTTCCGGGCGGCGAATCCTGTCCGCGGTGTGGCCGATGCTTGAATCCGGGCGAAGGAGGGCGGCCCTGGCGCGCGCGCGTCCAGGACTATGTTGTCAGCGCGGCGCAGATCGTCATGGCAGCCATCATCGGCCTTCTGTCTGTCGTTGGCGCGATCACGCTCCTGCTGGCCCTTGAGGTGCGCGGGGTCGAACCCGGGCCCGGCCAGGAAAGGCTCCAGCTGAAGACGCAATATCGGGCGATGCGACCATGAAGACATGCTGGTTTCGTACGGGCGCGGCTGCGGTGCTGGGGATGGCCGGGATCTCCGCGCTTCTCGCACAGTCGGTCGAGGGCCTTGACGTCCAGGAGATCAAGGCGCGGGCCGCCGGGTTCCAGAAAGAAGCGGAAGCCTTTGCCAGTCATGTCAAGGATCGGGGCGACAGTTTCCGCAAAGAGGCGGCCGGCGTCCAAAAGGGCGGCATTCAGGCCATGCGCGAGATGGCTGCAGGTGCGTTGCCGCCTGGGCTTGAGGGAGCGGTCGACTTCGATGAGATTGTGGCAGGGGCGGCCGCCAATCTCGATCGCAAGGCTGGCGAGGCGCCACAGTTCATCGCCTTTGCGAGCTTCTCCATGCCGCCGGCTTCCCTGAAGCAAATGGTACGGGACACGGCCAAGGCGGGCGGGCTGGTCGTCTTCCGAGGCTTCCCCGATAACAGCATGAAGGCCTTTTCCGCGCGACTGGGCAAGATCGTGGACGAGCAGGATCTGCCCAATATCGGCATAGATCCGCGCCTTTTCCGCGCGTTCGACGTGCAGGCGGTGCCGACCTATGTGGCGGTCTCGTCGGACTTTGACCCCTGCTCGGGCTTCGATTGCCGCACCAACGTGCCGCCTCATGACCGCATAACCGGCAATGTGACGGTGCATTATGCGCTGAGCAGCTTTTCAGAGGGTAACGGGCCGGGCGCGCGGATCGCCGCGATCGCTCTCTCCAGCCTCACGGCCAACCGCCCATGAGGCTGCGACGCTTTCTCCTCGCGCTGGCTCTCCTTGGCACTCCTCATCCCGCGCCGGCCCAGATGACGGTCAACCAGGCGCGGGAGGAAGGGAAGGCGCTCGGCAATGCGATGCGGAGCGATGATGCCTGGATACCCCGGAATGATGCGCAGGCGGCGATCGTGCCCGGTTACCAGGGAACGGACCTCCCGCAGGCAGATTATTTCGGCGATCCCGACAGGCTCGTGAACGACAGCAACGCGCTCAAGGGATCGAGCGACATCTACAGGATCGCGACCGACGCCGATAAGGTGCGGCCGACCTTCAGCAATGAGGAGCTGGAGGATGTGACAGCGCGCGCGAGGCAGATCGAAAGCGACCCGACCGAACATCTTGGCGGCGAGCAGATCGGCGGATCTTCGAGAGAATGCACGCCGCTGCCGGCGCAAGAGCAGCAGGTCTTCCATGATGCGACCTGCGACATGGGGGTCGTCGTCACATCCGTTCCGAGCGAGACGGTCTATTCCTGTCCCGCCGGCTGGACGCTTGATGGCACGAGCTGTTCCATGACTGAGGTCATCCAGGCCAGCATCAGCTATAGTTGCGACGCGGGATGGACCCTCGACGGTTCGCGATGCGCGCAGACCGAGCCCGCCAGTGTCAGCGCCTATAGCTGCCCTGGGGGATGGACGCTCAATGGCAGCCGGTGCAGCCAAACTGTCAGCCAGGGTGCCGACCAGACCGGCTATAGCTGCCCGAATGGATATAATCTGGCGGGTTCGGTCTGCCAGACCATTGTTACCATCGGGGCGACTCCGGTCTATTCCTGCCCGAGCGATTATTCGCTTTCAGGCACGACCTGCGTGCGCAACTTCAGCTACGCCGCCACCGCGACCTATAGTTGCGATCCCGGATGGACCCTGGGTGGAACGACCTGCACACGCCAACTGTCGCAGCCTGCCACGGAGAGTTATTCCTGTCCGCCCGGATACAGCCTTGAGAACGGCAATTGTTCGCAGAGCGCCAATTATCAGGCGACGGCCACCTATAGCTGTCCAAGCGGCGGCACGGTGCAGGGCGACAAATGCGTCACGACCAGTACAACATCGGCGACGCCTGCCTATGCCTGCCCCTATTATTACTACAATCCCAGCGGCTTTTCCGGCGGTCCGCACTGCGTCATGCGCAAGGCGGAATTTGCGAGCAGGAAATGCGCTCCGACGGGCACCAATCCTGGCAGCATAGAATTTCTTCGGGAGGAGAAGAAATACGGTGATCGCTGGTGCCTCTATAAGCCGCTGACGACCTATACCTGCCCGAGCGCCTTCTGGAATTTCGATCCCGCCTATAACCAGTGCGTGTCGAACGTCGTCCAGAATGGCGTCGTCACCTACACCTGTCCGCAAGGCGGCAGTTTGCAGAGAACGACCTGCTATCGCACCAATGTGACGGGCGCGTCTGTCACCTATGTCTGCCCTGCTGGCTATGCCTTGTCCGGCCGGACGTGCGTCAGGTCCGAATATAAACAGGCCAATGTCCAATATAGCTGTCCCGGCAGCGGAAGCCTTTCAGGGACGACCTGCACGGTGAATGAACAGATCGCCGCTTCGGTGAGCTACGCCTGTCCGTCCGGTTACGCGCTCAATGGCACCAGCTGTGCGCGAACCGACACGTTGCCCGGCATGCCCGTCTATTCCTGCCCGACCGGTTATTTGCTGAGCGGCACAAGCTGTACCCGGACCGAAGACCAGGCGGCGACGCCGATCTACAGCTGCCCGACTGGCTTTGTGCTATCGGGTACGCAATGTACGGCCAGCGTCGCGGCGCAACCCATTTATTATTGCCCGGCAAATTTCACCTTGTCGGACCAGACATGCTCGCAAGCCCATAGCCAGGCAGCCGCCTCGCATCAGCAGTGTCCGGCAGGCGCCATCGCAAGTCCGGACGGTGGTTGTCATACCGAAGACCCGCAGAATGATTGCGGCGAGCTGCAGGGCAATCCGCAATGCAGCTGGCAATATGACAATTGTCTGGACGAGGAACGCTCGGGCGAGGGCTGCCGGATGATGGAGAAAGTCTATCGCTGCCCCGTGCCGGGCGGCAAGGCAGAGCAGCCGCCCAGCTATGTTTGTGGCGATGACGTCTATTGTATCAACGGCGATTGCGAGGCGATCACACGAGAAGCGTCCGACGAATTCAAGGATGCGCTTGTTGCCCTCAAGGCCATCGACACGGCCGGCAAGGATTTCGATCCCGATGACATGCATGTGTTTCCTGGCGCCCGCGACACCTGTCACAAGCCGATCTTCGGCGTAGTGAACTGCTGTGCAGGCAAGGTCTCCGGGCTGCTGCCGCTCGGGATCGGCGGCGCGGCGCTCTCCGGGGCGATCAGCGGCAATGACGCGGTGCTGGCCGGCGTCGCGACGCAGTTCCTCACCACCTTCATGTGTTCAACCGAGGAGAAGATGCTCGATGTGAAGGACCGCATGGGCTTTTGCACCTTTGTCGGAAGCTATTGTTCGTCAAGCGTGCTGGGCGTCTGCACGACGAAGCGGAAAACCTATTGCTGCTTTGAGAGCAAACTCTCGCGCATCCTTCAGGAGCAGGGGCGGCCCCAGATCGGCAAGCCCTTCGGGAAGCCGAAGAACGAGCAGTGCGAGGGCTTCACCGTCGATGAGTTCGCGCGTCTGGATCTCTCGAAAATGGATTTCACCGACGTCTATTCAGATTTCATGGACGCCGCGCGCATGCCCGATGAAGCCCAGACGATGAGCGACATCCAGCAGAAGATCCAGGATTATTATGAATTGCACGGCCAGTGACATGCCATCCAGGCAGCCCACGACCAGGCGATGCGGAAGGAAGCGGCCGCAGTGCCTGAAATCAGGCCTGCCGCCGGCTTGCCGACCTGCTGGCGGCGAAATGAGCGGGGAGGTGGCGCTATGAAGCGAATTGCCAGGTACCTGGCGCTGTTGCTGGTCCTGACGGGGGGAGCCGGACCTGCACAGACGCAGGGACAGGAGATGTCGGGCACGCAAGTGGACGAGCGGGGCGAGGCGCGCGACTTTTATTGCGGGGAGCGCCAGCTCGGCCAGTGGTTCTATTGCCGCAAGCCTCAAGAGCACAAGACGCCGGCACGGAAGGGGCCGCCGGCCAGCGCGGCCGATCGCGTGGCGGCTATCAAGCGCGATCTCGACGAACTCAAGGCAAGGGCCATTCTTGAGCCGAGCGAAGAGAATGTGATCGCCTATGTGCGCTTCCAACGCGAACAGCTCGACCGTGCATCCACTTTCTCGGATACATGGCAGCGCGCCCTTTGGCAGCACCCCGAGCTTGACTATACTCTTCAGCGCCCGGTCAACACCGTGGGGAAGCGCGCCTGGCTCGACAATCGCAAGGCCGATCGCGATGCTGTGCTCAGAAGCCTTGGGCAGCGCTATGGCCTTTTCTATTTCTATGCCCAGAACTGCGGCGCCTGCGACATTTTCGGACCGATCCTGCGCTCGGTTGCTGACAGTCACGAGATGACGGTGATGGCGATCTCCATGGATGGCGGTCCTACACGGGATTTCCCCGACTATGTCGTCGATGCGGGGCAACGCCAGCGGATGGGCGTGCCTGGCAACGAGACGCCGGCGTTGGTGCTGTTCGACACTGTTACAAGACGCACCATCCCCGTCGGTTTCGGCATCCTGTCGGCCGACGAGATCATGGACCGCATCTTCATGCTCACCAACATCAAGACAGGGAGCGATTTCTGATGGCGAAGGGCAAAAGGTCCAGGGGGATCGGCCGCTTCCTGAAAGGGGCCGGGTCGGTGGTCGCGATGACGGCCGCCGTTCATTTTGCCGTGATCGGCGTAGCAGACGCCAATGTGGCCTCGGAAATGAACAATTTCTTCAGCGAAGCGGGCGGGGCGGCGAATGTGACGGGGCCCTCGGCCTTTCAGGGCCAGTCAGCGGGCTATTATTCGCTGGGCAATGTTTGGACGCGTTTTCCCCAGAAAAGCGTCGCTCCTTTCAATCTCCAGCTCCCTTCCGCCCGTGCGGGATGTGGTGGCATCGATCTCTTCAGCGGCAGTTTCTCGTTCATCAACGCGTCCGAGATCGTGGCGATGCTGAAGGCTACGGCCAACAATGCCCTGGGGTTCGCCTTCAAGCTCGCGATCGATTCCGTTTCCCCGGAAATTGGCAAGGTCATGGACGAGTTCAGCCAGAAGGCGCAGCTCCTCAATCAGATGAACATTTCGAGTTGCGAGACGGCGCAGGCGCTTGTGGGCGGCATCTGGCCCACGATGGACACCACGCGCGCCACGATATGCGAGGCGATCGGCAACTCCCAAGGTGTCTTCTCCGACTGGGCGGCCTCGCGCCAGGGCTGCAACAATGGCGGCAGCCGCGACAGCACGATCGCGGCCAACGCGGACATGGCGATGAGGGATCATCTGGTCGGAGAAAGCCATAACTACACCTGGGAGGCGCTCAAGAAATCGGCAAAGTTTGGGGCGTTTGATCAGGATTTCTCCGAATATGTGATGACGCTGGTGGGCACCATCGTCACCCGTCCTGCGACCGACCCGGCCGTTGGTGGGGAGGTCGTCATTTACGGACCTGCGGAGGAAGCGGTCGTGACGGCGCTGCTCGACGGCACGGACAATGCGCCTGCGGTCAAGGTGCTCACCTGCAATGACAGCAATTGCTACGATGTAGGCGAGGCGACGCTCACCATTCCTTCTTCCGCGGCTCTTCGTCCCCGGATCAGACAGATGATCAGCGACATGAGCGTCAAGGCGCGCACGAACGGGACGCTGACGGCTGCGGAAAGACAATTGCTCAATATAGCGACAATTCCGCTCTACAAGATCGTGACCGTGCAGGCGCTGGCCCATAATGCGCTCACGAATGGAGAAATCGAGGCGCTCTCCGAGATCGTGGCGGTCGATATACTGAATGCGATGCTCGACAATATGCTTGACCGGGTCGAGCAGGCGAAGGTCCATTACCAGACCGCCGACCAGGCGACAGCCGAGCAGTGGAAGGCACAGATCGCGGCCACGCGGCAGAAATTCGTGAGCCGGGAAGTCAAGCTCAGCAACAAGCTCCAGTTGACCTACCAGGTCATTGATCGAAGCCTTTTCCTGGAATCGACTTTGCAGAACATGATGTCGCCCGGCATGTCGGCGGCGCTGGGCTTTTCACGCGGCCTGAGCGCCCAGGGGCTTCAATAAAGAGAGGCAAGCGCCATGCTGGAGGTCTTCACGATTGGCGGCGGCGACTATCTCGTCAACACCTTCAATGCCGTGGCGGCCTGGACGGGAGGCGGGGGCTACCGCTCCATGATCCGCGTGGTCATGGTGATGGGCCTCATCTACTCGCTGCTGGCGCTCGCCTTTACCCTCAATGTGAGAGCAGGCGTCAACTGGTTCCTTCAGTCGACGGCCATCTACATGTGCCTCATGGTTCCAACGGTGGACGTCAAGGTCACCGATCGGATCAATCCAGGCCTTGCCCCCGCCACGATCGCCAATGTGCCGCTGGGGCTCGGCGTTCTTGCGGGCTTCACGACGCAGGTCGGGGATTATCTCACCCGTACCGCCGAGACGGTGTTCGTGATGCCCGATGAACTCGATTACAGCAGCAACGGTCTCATTTACGGCGCGCGTCTTTTCGACGCCACGCGCCATTTCACCATTCGCGATGCGGAATTTTCCGCCAATCTCGATCAGTATATGAAGCAGTGCGTCTTTGGCGACATCATGCTGTATCGCAAATCGCTGACCGATTTGGCGAACGCCACCGATTTATGGAGCGCAATCGCCTCGGATACGCAATCGCGTTCGCAGGAGTGGCTGGAACGCAGCGGCGGCACGGCCACGCCTTATATCGTCACATGTGCCCAGGCCTATGAGATGCTGGACGCCCAATGGGCATCGATGATCGAGGCCAATTCGAAGATATGGGGGATGGAAGTCTATCCCCGGCTCAGCGAAACGCTGGCGCAGGCGAAGCTGCGTCATGACGTGCCGATCGTCAACCAGGCCTTCACGCAGGCGAGTGGAGGCTTTGCCGAGACGATGCGCCAGAACAGCGCAATCCACGCCTTCATGCAGGCGCGCCACAATATGAGCGGCAGCGCGATCGACGCCTTCGCGCAGACCCGGGCGGACATCCAGGCCCGCAACACCTATAACAGCATCGCGCAGCAGGCGATGACCTGGGTTCCGATCCTCAATGTCGTGCTGACGGTCGTCTTCTTCGCGATGTTTCCGGTCCTGTTTCCGCTGTTCCTCATGCCGCAGACCGGGGTGACAGCGCTCAAGGGCTATGCGACCGGATTCTTCTACCTTGCGGCCTGGGGGCCGCTCTATGTGATCCTTCACATGATCTGCATGACCCGCGCGCAAAACGCGGCGACCGCAGCGGCGGGGGGCGGGCTCACCCTTGGATCCTTCGAGGGCATTGGCGCTGTCAATGCAGAGACAGCGACGATCGCAGGTTTCATGCTGATGAGCGTCCCCTTCCTCGCCGCTGGTCTGGCGCGCGGCGCCATGTCGATCGCGGGGCAGTCGATGTCGATGCTGGCCCCAGCCCAGAATGCTGCTGAAGCGGCAGCCGTTGAACAGAGCACGGGCAATTATTCCTATGGAAATGTGAGCTGGGCGAACCAGACCTCGAATATGCGCCAGAGCGATCAATGGAATAGCGCGCCGAACTTCCAGGCGGGAGCGTCGGCCTTTAGCGCGCGACAGGATAATGGCGCGACCGTCGCAAGCTTCGGCAACGGGCAGGAGGTCATCGATACGAGCCAGGCCATTTCACGGCTAGGCTTCACCCCGACGGCAAGCACAGGCTTCGTGTCCGAACTGCGCGAGCAAGCCCATGAAGCACACCGCCAGGCGCAGGCCTACAGGGCAGCTGCGAACGATATTCTCACCAGCACGCAGACGGACCGAAGCGCATCCAGTGTGTCCAGCGAACGCTCTTCCGGCTGGGATAGCAGCAAAGGGCGCAGCTCCAACACCTCAATGGAGGAATTTGACCGCAGCACAGGCAGCAGCTCTTCGGGCTTTGATCAACGATCCTCGACCACATTGAACCAGTCTGAAAGTCGTGGGCGTGATTGGTCCATATCTTGGATTGAACAGACCGGTGGCAGCTTGGGCGGTCAGCTTGGTTTAGGCGGAAAGGGTGGCCATTCCGGCGTTGGCTCAAACCTCAGCGGGAGTGTTGGGTTTACCGGGAACCAGCAGGACAACTTGAACCAAGGATTCAAGGAAATTCGAGGTAGCGATGAATCCAGTAGTTCCTTCAACGGCGTACGCGACGAACATTCGACTGGAAACAATGTGTCTTTATCGGCCGGCACTTATGATAGGGGTGGGACATTCAGCCGTGCTTCAACCATGACTTCCTCCTCTCAGGGCCAGGAGGATGCCTTGTCGCGTGCTCGCTCCTACCATGAATCGGCTGAGAAGCTGGACGAACTATCCCAGCAGCTTTCACGGGATGCGAGCTATGCTGAGACGCATGGTATGCAGCTCAGTGAAAATCTCAGCCAGGACCTGGCGCGGTGGTATCGCAACGAGCAGTTCAACAATCCGGGGCTCGATGCGCCAGAATTGTGGGCAACGGATCTCACCGACCATCAGTACATGGTGCGTGAGAGGATGATAGATCGTTGGATGGGTGAGAAGCAAGAATCGATCCGCATCACGGTCCAGGACCGCCTTCACGAATCCGAGATGGGCACTGTGCCTCACCGCGCCATCGGCGGCTATAACGATGTTCGTGGGAGCTACGTCCTTCGGGAGTTGGACGGTTTGCCGACAGGACCTGACATGGGACACGCCGAGGCAGTGCCTGCCTTAATCGAGCAAGGAAAGAGGTCCTATGCTGCGGACAAGACGGTCGCCCAGGCGGGGCATGCTGGCCATGTTAGGGCGGGCGCCGATGTTCAAAGAAGCGTAAGCCAGGAAACAAGTCGGGAATTCTTCCAGTCCCGTCCCCCGCATGAATGAGCATCACCTTGCAGAACAGAAATAAAGCAGCAAGCCAAGGAGCAAAACGACGTTGATCACACGGCCGATCTGCACACCCGGCGTAGGGCGGAGAGCATCATCCTGCTCCGTGCCGTAGCTAATGGCCGGATCGAGCAGCTTGATGATAGGCTGACCAGAATTATGCCGGGTAGTTAAGTAAGTGTTCCAGTCCATCATGGCTCAACCCTTCGGACGTTCATTTGTACAGCGCTTAAGGTTCGTTCGCGATGTGGGCTAAGTCAAGTTCCGATGGTGGGGAGAGCCTAAACACGCAATGCACCCCGATCAAAAATTCACGCTGCCCGCCCCGCTGGATCAAACGTATCAAGATGATACCCCTTTTCAAATTCGAGGCAATCGTTTACGCGGCCAAGCATTGGTGAAGGGATATTGCCTGCACCCAATAGAACGGAAGGCGTATTCACCTGCCGTGCGGTAGCTTTGGCACTGAATCGGATTAGCCGGGGAACATCGAATGCTCTAGATCATACCGCACTCGGATTTCGGTATGGCCAAAGCTGCCGTGAAGTCGGCAGGCAAACAGTCGCGCGATGTCTTCTGTTGTTGAATGAAGGCAGCTCTGATCGCGGCGAATTAGCATCTGAGTTTTCTTCACGCTCGTCCCGGGCCTGCGGGATGCGTTTATGCACCTGACTAGTTGCCTCACGCATTAGAAGATAATTTTCCTTATAGGTCCCATCCTAAGATTTTATGCATTGAAATCTTGTAGAATTTGGATGTGACGAGCGAGCGGCATTGTTAAAATAAATGAGCTTTTTTCGATTCACCAACCAACATCACTAAATATCAATGATAACCTTTAGTGGATTGTCCGATACATCTTCTCATGGAGAATTAATGCTCAACAATTCAACAATTTTGGTTACCGGAGGAACAGGTTCGTTCGGGAATACCTTCGTGCCGATGACATTGGCCAAATATACTCCGAAAAAGGTTATCATCTATTCGCGAGATGAGATGAAGCAGTGGGAGATGGCCAAGAAGTTCCAAGATGACCCCCGTGTACGCTTCTTTATCGGTGATGTCAGAGATCGTGAGCGCTTGCATCGCGCCCTCGATGGGGTTGATTATGTCGTTCATGCTGCGGCGACGAAGATCGTGCCTACTGCCGAATATAATCCATTCGAGTGCGTGAAGACTAACGTGAGCGGAGCAATGCATCTAATCGATGCGTGCATCGACAAGAAGGTGCGGCGCATCGTGGCGTTGTCTACCGACAAGGCCAGTAGTCCAGTCAATCTCTACGGTGCAACCAAGCTTGCATCCGACAAACTGTTCGTTGCCGGCAATTCCTATGCCGGCAATCAGGATACGCGCTTTGCGGTTGTGCGATATGGTAACGTCATGGGTTCACGCGGCTCCGTGATACCTTTCTTCATGTCGATCCGCGACAAGGGTGTGCTGCCAATTACAGACGATCGCATGACGCGGTTCATGATTTCTCTAGAGCAGGGTGTGGAACTGGTCTGGCACGCCTTCACCGACATGGAGGGTGGCGAAGTTTACGTAAAGAAGATCCCATCAATGAAAGTGACGGATCTGGGGCGCGTAGTTGCTCCAGAGGCACGTCAGGAGGTTGTCGGCATTCGGCCTGGTGAGAAGCTGCACGAGCAGATGATCAGCACTGAGGATGCATATTACACATATGAATATCCGGAGCATTTCAAGATCCTGCCAGCCATCCATGACTGGGACAAGGACCATGCGCGGATCAAGGATGGCAAGCGCGTGCCGGAGGGCTTCAGCTACACGAGCGACAACAACAGCGAATGGATGGCGCCGGAAACCTTACGCCGCTGGATTGAGGAAAATCGCCAGAAGATCGGGAGCATCTGATTGATGATCCCCTATGGACGTCAGGATATCAGCCAGGAGGACATCGATGCTGTCATCGGCGTCCTGCAATCTGATTTCCTTACACAGGGTCCAATGGTCCCGCGGTTCGAGGCAGCAGTAGCTGCGCACGTCGGCGCTGCCCATGGCGTTGCTGTCAACAGCGCCACCTCGGCGCTGCATATCGCCTGCTTGGCACTTGATTTGGGGCCGGGAGATCGGCTGTGGACGACCCCGATCACCTTCGTCGCATCAGCGAACTGCGGACTCTATTGCGGCGCTGAGGTTGACTTTGTCGACATAGACCCAAGAACATGGAACATGTGCCCTAGAGCGCTGGAACGAAAGCTGGTTGCAGCGGAAACCCAGGGAAGACTTCCCAAAGTGGTTGTGCCAGTCCACCTGGCGGGCCAACCATGCGACATGGCGGCGATCCACGCATTGGGTCAGCGTTTCGGCTTTCGCATCATTGAGGACGCCTCGCATGCGATCGGCGGTCGGTATCGCGGCGAGTTTATTGGCAACGGGCGCTATAGCGATATCACCGTGTTCAGCTTCCATCCGGTCAAGATAGTGACCACGGCGGAAGGTGGTATGGCGCTTACGAACGACGCGGTGCTTGCTTCACGCATGGAGCTTCTTCGGAGTCATGGGGTCACCCGTGATCCGGATCAAATGACTCACACGCCGGATGGTCCTTGGTACTATCAGCAGGTCGCGCTGGGCTTCAACTATCGTATGACTGAGTTGCAGGCGGCGCTCGGCATCAGCCAGATGAAGCGTCTGGAGGCTTTCGTTGCGCGTCGCCACGAGTTGGCCCGTCGCTATGACAAGTTGCTGGCTGGCCTTCCTATTACACTGCCATGGCAGCATCCCGATAGCTATTCGGGTCTGCATCTCTATGTCATCCGCGTGCCCGTCGCCCGCCGTCGTTCCGTATTCGAAGCAATGCGGGCGGCTGGCATTGGCGTGAATTTACACTACATCCCTATCCACACCCAACCCTATTATCAGGCAATGGGCTTCCGTCCGGGCGACTTCCCCGAAGCCGAACGATATTACGCGGAAGCTATCAGTCTCCCAATGTACCATGTCATGACGGACGCGCAGCAAGACAGGGTGGTTGCTACGCTCATGATGGCGTTGGAGCAATGACACTTTGTGTCATTCCTGCCCGCGGCGGATCGAAAAGAATTCCCCGTAAAAACATTCGCACCTTCCTTGGAAAGCCGATGATTGCTTGGTCAATTTCAGCTGCCATCGAAGCACAGTGCTTCGATCGGATCGTCGTCTCAACAGACGATGCCGAAATTGCTGAATTGGCCGCGCAGATGGGTGTCGAGGTACCGTTCCTACGTTGTGCAGAGCTGTCGGATGATAAGACGCCAACCGCGCGTGTAATTGCCGATGCTGCCACTCGGCTCGCCATACCCCCCGCGACGCCGGTGTGCTGTCTATATGCCACAGCTCCCTTCGTGCAGGGAAGCGACCTTGCTGAGGGGCTTGCAACTCTTGAGCGAGAGGAAGCCCGGTTTGTCGTTGCCGTGACGACCTTTCCGTTCCCGATCCAGCGCGCGCTCCGGCGTTCTCCGCAAGGCGCGATCGAGATGATAAAGCAAGAACACATGCTCACACGATCTCAGGACCTTGAGGAAACTTGGCACGATGCCGGTCAGTTCTATTGGGCAAAGGCAGGCGATTGGGCGAATTCCGGCGCAGGCGTTCTTGCCCAAGGTGCTTACGGCACCGTCATCGAGCGTCACCGGGTTCAGGACATTGACACCGAAGAAGATTGGGTGCGGGCCGAATTGCTGATGTCCGTCCTAAACGCAAGCATGGGCAGGAAAGGGGCGTGAGCCGGATCTGTTTCATCGAAAATCGCGGCAAGACCGTGTTTTGGGAAGCGGTAGCCGGCGAACTGGGCAAACGCGGCCATGCCATCGGCTGGATCGTCCAAAATCATGCATTCAAACCGCGTGCAAGTCGCTCGAAATCCGATGCGGTTGTGGTGATACCTTACCCGCGCAAGGCTGAATTGCGGGCACCGAAGGCCGAGCTCAATGCTGCGCTTGCAGCCGACCGCGGCAGATCGCATTTCGGAAATGGCGATAGGCACTACACCTATTACGAAGCTAGGATCGAAGCCGCGCTGGATGCATTAATGCCCGATGTGGTAATCGGTGAATCAACTCTGTTCCATGAGCAGTTGGTGATCCGTGCCTGCAAGCGCCGCGGACTTCGTTATCTTCATCCTAGCATGACCCGTTATCCGGCCGATCGTTTGATGATTCTTCAGGATGACACCCAAAATCCTCTCGGTGGGAGTGGTGAAGTATGGAGTCTGGATAAAATCGACCAGCACGTACGGTCAATATCGACGGGACAAACCATTCCGACATATATGCGCAAACCTGATCGGCTGCAGAAGGTGCGCAAGGCAGTCTCATCAGCGCGGACTTGGACGGCCCGGTTGGGCGGAGAACGCTATAACACGCCTTCGCTTGCGCATAAGTTGTTGCTAAACCGCAAGGTAAGTGCGAGGCTTAAGGCATGGAATGAGTTAGCGCGACCGGTGCCGTCCGGCCAGCGGGCGCTGCTTTACCCCTTGCAAATGCAGCCTGAGGCAAACCTTGATATATGGGGGTATCCTTATGCCGATCAGGTCGCCACGCTTGAAGCGATCATGCGGGCTGCGCCAAAAGACGTCGTAGTCGCGGTCAAATTGAACCCCAAGGCCAAATATGAAGTGTCAGAAGAGCTCATAAAATTGGCTCGGCGTCAGCGGCGGCTGGTGCTGCTGCCGATGACGATGAATATGGCCGAGGCGCAGAGCCAAACTATCGGGACGATGACCGTGACCGGGACGGTGGGCCTGGAAGCCGTGTTCGGTAAGGGACGCTGCATTTCGCTCAGACATCCGATAATTGCTGCCAAACTCCCAGCATTTCACGGTCGGACCATTGAGGATGCGGTGCGGCTGCTCCTTGAGGAATCGCAGTCAGGTGTGGGCGACGAAGGCACAGGACGCTGGTTGCTGGAGCATTTTGTTCGAGTTTCCTATCCCGGCATTGTGAATGAGCCGTTGTTTGATAGCCGAGCCATGAAGCTAGAGAACATCGCCTGTGTCGCTGACGCGATTGAAGCTACAATCACGACATACACATATTAGGTGTCCTCGTGACCATTCCCTTCTCTCGCGTCCTCTTCCGTGCAGATGCATCGCTGTCGATCGGCACCGGTCATGTTATGCGTTGCCTGACACTAGCCAACGCGCTAGTTGGCAACGGAGCCGAAGTTCTGTTCCTCTGTCGTGATTTTCCTGGACATCTCGGCGGGCTTGTGCGCGAGCGCGGATATGGACTGATACTCCTGCCGCCACCCGGGAAATTATTTCGACCTCTTGACGAAATATCACCCGCGCACGCATCGTGGCTTGGGATGCGCTGGCAGGAAGACGCGAAAGATTGCGTCCCCTACATAAATGCTTTCGCACCCGACTGGCTTGTCGTCGATCATTATGCGCTTGACCGCCGTTGGGAAGCCGCCGTTCGGCCTCCCAACGCGCGCCTTCTTGTGATTGACGACCTTGCCGATCGGGAGCACGACGCGGATATTCTACTCGATCAGAACGCAGGCCGCAAAGAGTCTGATTATGCTGGGCTGTTGCCTGACATCTGCCAGCTATTCGTCGGCCCGCGCTTCGCCCTCCTGCGCCCGGAGTTCGCTGAAAAAAGGAGGGAAGCGCTAGCTCGTCGAAATATGCCGGTTCCGCGCCGCATTTTGATTACCCTGGGCGGTATCGACAAGAACAACGCTACTCGCCGCGTGCTTGAGGCGCTCCAAAGTGCTGGTTTGCCATTTGATTACGAGATAACTGTCGTGATGGGCGCCAGCGCGCCTTGGGTTGCCGAGGTGCGAGCAGCGGCCTCCCAACTGCCGTGGCCGACCCGGGTCATAGTCAATGCCACAAACATGGCCCAGATAATGGCAGAAAGCGATCTGGCGATCGGAGCTGCGGGTTCCACATCGTGGGAACGCTGCGCATTAGGTCTACCAACTCTGCAATTGGTGCTAGCAGAAAACCAGCGCGACGCTGCCCGTGCCCTCGCCGCGACCGGTGCCGCAATGACGATCGACGTGGGAATGAACCTTTCAGCTAGCCTCGCGCATTGCCTGAAATTATTCGACGAGGACATGTCGCTACTGCCGCGGATGGCACACAGTGCTGCCCAAATCTGTGACGGTTCCGGTGTTGATTCTTTGAATAACTGGCTGTTCGACAGAACAGGAAGAGATGGAGATATGGCATGAATGCACTTGGACGTATTCGCGCAATTTCGCCTGAAGAATTGGAGTTGATGCTTAGCTGGCGGAATGCAACGAACGTGCGGGCAAACATGTACACTCGCCATGTAATTTCGCTTGATGAGCATCTGGCGTGGTGGGCGAATGTGCGCGAGCGCGAAGACGTCCGCTACTTCATGTACGAATTCCAGGAAATACCCTCGGGGATTGTTGGCTTGACCGAAATAGACCGCGACAGCGCAAATTGCTGCTGGGCGTTCTATGCCTCTCCTGATGCGCCGAAGGGAAGTGGCGTGCGGATGGAATATCTCACGCTTGAATATGCTTTTAACGATCTGAATTTGGTTAAAATCTACTGTGAGGTTCTGGCTTTCAACAAGTCGGTCATCAAGCTGCATCAGAAATTCGGGTTCCAAGTGGAGGGCATCTTCCGCCAACAGCACCGCGTTGACGGCCAATTGACTGATATCTACCGGCTGGGACTGCTGTCCGGCGAGTGGGCGGCCAAGCGCGAGGAACTGCTACCGAAGTTATTGCACCGAAAGGAAGCTCACCATGTCTGAGCAGATAGTGATCAATGGCCGCGCTATCGGCAGCAATCATCCTCCCTATGTAATCGCTGAACTTTCGGCCAATCACAACGGCAACCTGGAAACAGCGCTACGCATCGTGCGTGGGGCTGCGAAGGCCGGTGCTGATGCTGTGAAGCTACAGACCTATCGTCCCGACACAATCACTCTGAAATCCGATAGCGAGCAGTTCCGGATCAGGGGCGGCCTGTGGGACGGGCGCACACTCTATGACCTCTACGAAGAAGCTCATATGCCCTGGGAGTGGCACAAGTCGCTGTTCGACGAGGCCAGTCGGCTAGAGATCACCATCTTCAGCTCACCGTTTGATGCAACTGCTGTCGACTTGCTCGAAGATCTTGGGGCACCGGCCTATAAAATTGCCTCGTTCGAGGCCGTTGATCTCCCCTTGATTCGTTATGCCGCCTCCACTCGAAAACCCCTGATCATATCGACCGGTATGGCGGACGCTGAGGAGATTGCTGAAGCGACCGCTGCGGCGCGTGACAGTGGCTGCACCCAACTGGCGCTGTTGCACTGCGTCAGCGGTTATCCAGCACCGGCGGCAGACTACAATTTGCGTACAATGACAGATATGGCCCAACGCTTCGGACATGTGGTAGGGCTTTCAGATCACACGCTGGATAATACCACTGCGATCGCCTCCGTAGCGTTGGGTGGAGCAATTATCGAGAAGCACTTCACTCTCGATCGCTCGGGAGGCGGGCCGGATGATAGCTTTTCACTCGAGCCTGCGGAATTAGTCGCCCTGTGCCATAGTGCAAAGACCGTATGGGAGGCGCTCGGGAAAATTGACTATGGATTGAAGTCAAGCGAGGTAGGCAATCGTCAATTCCGTCGTTCTCTATACTTCGTCCGTGATCTGCCTGCTGGGGCGGTGGTCGGGGAAGGCGATGTGCGTTCGGTGCGGCCGGGTTATGGCATCGCTCCTAAGCACTTCCACGGCGTTCTGGGTCGGACGCTAGCTCGGGCTGTTGAGGCAAACACGCCGTGCTTGTGGACTGCCTTCGATGACGAGATCTGATAGATGCTCTACCATCCTGAACGGGTCCTGCTGCTAGGTTTCTGCGTCTATCTGGTCGTATTTTTCGTTACGCCGGTGACGCCAACAGTATCAGTGGAACTTGGTAGTGTAATATTCATCATATTGAGCTGCGTAAGCTTCTGGGGCGGAAGCATAATTGCTGGTGCTACGCTACCAAACGCTATTGGTCGAGCGCGATCGTCAGAATGGATGAAGAAGCGTGCACGGATGCTGCTCTTGTCCACCTTTATCTTAGGGACGATCGGTAATATTCTTAAGGAGTTAGATACATACTACGTACGTGGTACAGCAGGTCTCGATGCGTTGGCGATGCGCGCAGAGCTGATCGACAATGGCGCAGGACCGTTGTCGATGATCTCCAGTGTTATCTATCCGTTCGGCTATTTCCCTCTCCTGATTTATCTTGGGACGCCTTGGATTAAACGAAGCCGAACGGTTCTGTTTCTCACCTTAATTTTATTCCTCGTCCCGTCGCTGGATGCACTTGTGCTACTATCCCGTTCGTCCTTGATGGTCGGGCTGGCGATGATCTATTTCGGCATCGCTTTAACGAGTTACTCGGGGCAAATGTTTCCCAAGCCGATGAGATGGCCTGGCCTTTTATCGGTATTAGGCTTGGGCGCGATCTCGGCGATCGTCTTCACTGAACGCCTCGATGGAATGGGGATCGATCCCGTCGACTCTATCTATATGTCGGCCTACGGCTACACTGTGACACCCACGGCATGGGCAGAGCGAGGTCTGAGGACGGGATCGGACTTCCTTGCAAGTTTCCTCACCGCATCCTTGCCTTTATTTCAGTATTACACGCATTCTTTTTTTGAGTTTCAATTACTGTGGCTTAACAATGACCATCAGGTCCACTCCTACGGATTGTTGCACTTAGATGCGTATGTCAAGGCGCTAAGCATATTTGGTCTTGCCAAACAAGTCGATGTTATGGAAATTTTCCCACGTGTCGGCGTGTTCACCTCGCTGTTCGGCCCCTTGTGGGTGGATTTCGCGTGGGCAGCGCCTTTGATAACAATGTTGTGCGGCTTTTGCGCTCGTCGTCTAGGCGTGGCTTCGGCTCGGGGCGATATAGGGGCGCAGCCATTATACACATTTCTGTGTGTTGTATTATTTTTTGCACCCGTCACAGATTTTTTATTATCAAAAGGTATGTATACATTAAATGCGGCCATAATATTTTGGGTTATTTCTCGTGGTTTTGCTAGATCTATAGTAACGATTCGAGAATCTAATTGATCTTTGGAATGATCTGTACATTGTATTGCATTGTCCTCATGAGTGTCCATCGATGAGAATATGGGTTCTTCGCCTGGAGCGGATATTACTTTCAACGTATGCCGCTCGCATAACCATGCACACCATAATCTGGCTATATGAGCGTCTGTCGTGGTTATGGGGGCGAATCCGCTTTGGCACCTTGGTGAAAGAACGCGGAATCGGCTGCGTATGCCACTGGAGCGTTCAAATCAAGTATCCCGAGAACATCCTTCTGGGTGACGGCGTCACCATAGGTACAGGTGTGGTCTTGGGTGCTCACAGCTCAATTACCTTAAGGGACAATGTTCGTCTGTCGCACGATGTAATGATTGAGACCGCTGGACTAGAGTTCTCCAACAGGACTCCGCCATACGGACATATATCAAAGCCTGTTCTTCTCGAAAAAGGTGTTTGGGTTGGAGCGCGGGCAATCATCCTCGGCGGAGTTACCATCGGGGAGAACGCAGTTGTGGCTGCTGGATCAATCGTCACAAAGCCAGTGCCAGCCGGGGCCGTGGTGGCGGGTATTCCTGCTCAACAGATCAATGGGTAGTTGTGCGCGCCTGTATTACCACCCCATTCAGAACATCAGATTAGGTTCCGAACAGACATATTCAATGCAAAGCGTGAGCCCGAGACATGTCGAAATTACGTACTGTCATTAAGGTAGCCACTGATCCTCGGTGGTGGCCATTCTACGCACAGCGCCGCATCCTCTCACCAGATGCGCGGAACGCTATCGCTGGACTTGTCGCGAGGCGACGTCCCCAGGCCCGGATTACCGCACCTCAACTCGCTGAGGCAGGCGCAGCGAATCTCGACACGGTCGGAATTCATCATATGGGCGGAGTGTTGACCACGGATCAATGCGCCGAATTACGGGAATATTTCCTAAGCAAGAAAGTGTTTGACCCGTACCGAGTTCGCAGCGCTGAATTTCTACCGGATTCGGAACACCGCGATAAACGGGCTCATGTTGCGCACCATCGCGCTGAGGATATCCTCGCCGCTCCTTGGCTTCTTCATTTGGCGAACGATTCCCGTATACTCGACATTGCTAGCACCTATTTGGGATGCAGGCCGACAATCGGGTACATGGCATGTTGGTGGAGCTATCCCACAGAGGGCGGACCACAGCATGCCGAATACTGCCATCGCGATGTCGATGACTGGCGTTTTGTGAAACTGTTCGTATACCTTACTGATGTTGGACCCAGGAGCGGACCGCATGTTTACGTGCGTGGTTCCGGAAATGACTCTCGATTAGTCAAGATACGTCGCTTTAGTGATGAGGAGGTGTTCAATACCTTTGGTTCAGACCGATTTGAAACTATGACCGGTAAGGCGGGAGAGGCATTCTTCGAGAATACCTATGGCATCCATAAGGGGCAGCCGGTAGAAGACGGCAGCAGACTGATCTTCCAGGTCGTCTATTCGCTCAACCCGCTGCCGTATTCTCCTGTGAAGCCCGTTCGTCCCAATACACAGCCAGAGCTTCTCGATCCTTGGATCAACAGAATCTATCTTCGTTGATTGAAAGAAACCTCGATGCAGATATTCCGGGCGCTTCTCCTGTTTATTTTCCCGACTCCAGTTGTACGGCTGGTGGTAAACGCGATTGGAGGTAAGATAGATAAGGGTGTGCGTGTAGGGTTCTCATTGGTCTCAGCCCGCCGACTTTACTTGGGAGCGGGATGTCGGATCGGCCATGGCTCAGTGATCCGGATCGATCGTTTAGTAATGCGCTCCGGTGCTTATATTGGACATATGAACTTTTGTACTGGGCCAATCGACATGTGGCTGGGCAATAATTCAGGGATTGGGAATCGAAATATAGTATCACGAGCACCACGAGGGGTCACGCTCCAGCGCGCGCAACTGAAACTTGGAACATGGGCGAAAATTACCGCGTCTCACAAGATTGATTGTACTATGTCGGTGCTGCTTGGAGATTACACCACTCTTGCCGGACAAGGCTCACAGGTGTGGACTCATGGTTATGTACATGCCGATGAGGGTGCTGGGCGTTATCGCGTGGATGGTCGTGTAGTCGTAGGCAATAATGTCTATATCGGTTCGAGGGCACTAATCCTGGCCGGAATTTTGATTGCTGACAAAATTGTCGTCGGTGCGGGGCTTACAGTATCGCGAAACCTATTAGAGCCAGGTTTTTATGTGTCAGCACCAATGCGAACGCTGCCAGTTCCCGCTGAGCCGTCCCAGCGTAGCGATCTGCAAGAAATTGACCGTTCAATGCTACTCGAGCGGGTGTTCGTAAGATTGAAATGAATACCTACGTTCGTACGGCAATTTTCGGGGGGGTCTTTGTTGGTGCTCGCGCAGCTCTATTCTTCGCGCCAATTACATTGGCCAATCTTCTGCCGGTGGCCGATTACGGTCGCATCGAGACAGCACAGGCTATCGGAAGCTTCCTTTCGATTTTGGCTGCGCTCGGACTTTCGAACACGGTACCGCTAATCCTTATCCGCAAGGACCGTAGCGCCCGTTGGGACACGCTGCTTCTTCTAATCGTGGTTAGTAGCGCTGCTATGCTGGCGATTGCTGCGTCAGGATCATTTTTTGTCGATGATATTGGTTCGCCATGGCTATTAGTTCCGCTAGCAACCGGCTTGCTTATGCTGCAGGGATTTTGGGCGACAGTGCTGAAATCGCGGGGTCAAAGTTCCGAAGCGGTGATACTAGAGGCGTCGTTCTGGTTGGTTGCGTTGGCGGGCGGTGCTCTCTTCGCTTGCTGCGGCCGATCAATAGGCTGGATTTTTGCGCTTCTGCTAGGTTACGGGGTGGTGCTGTTAATGACAACGGTGCGCGCGTATCTGGCGGTACGAACGACTTTTGCCTTGTCCGACATCTACGACAATCTGCGACTTGCCGCGCCGTTGTTGGCTACCGCGCTTCTGGGCGTTTTCGTAAGTACGGCTGGGCGAACCATTCTCAGTTTCGGTGCTTCGGATGCTGTGGTAGGCCTCTACTCCGTATTATATAGGGCCACGGCGTTGCCGCTCGTCGCGCATCAGATCGTAATTATCTGGCAGTTTCGACAGATCTTCAGTTGGGATGAAGCGCGGATTAGGAAAATTCTTCCCATAATCGCTTCTATCGTCGGTGCTTGCATTTTCGGGCAATGGTCTCTGGCCAAACATTTGGGATGGCTATTAGGGGATAGATTCGTTGACACATTTCATCGCCACGAGATGGCGGGTGAAATAATATTAATTCAAACAATACTGTGGTCGGCAATCGCAATGAATGATCTGCTCAATACGAGGCTCAAAAGATCGGGAAAAGTCGCGATATGGACTTCCATTTTCTTGGTTCCTGCAAGCTTCATCTTGCTCATAATCGTTGCAGAGGTGTCGCGAACTGACGCGCCAGACCATGTGCTCGAAACTTTCGTGGGTGGTTATGCGGCACTGATGCTGGGATATTATCTAGTCCAGTGCTTTGCGATGTATCGCAAGGGCGCATGGTACCCAGAGTTGTGGGTTGTTTCAACCGGGATATTCGTGGGAATGATCTGTTTGACCCTACTCCTCGGGTAACCTTCGCCAGCAGTCATAATTAATCTTATCCCACTTGAGTTGGCATGGCAGAATGCTCGCGGCGTTCTACGTTGACGATTGAATGTTGTCGGCGTGATCAGCTAGAAGATATCATCGTTCGCGGCTGCGAGCCCGAACCGATCGTTGGCTGAAAATTTTCGCCCCTGAAGGCGATTGATCACATCCCGCGGGTGAGTGGACGCTATATTGCTGGAGAAGTTGGCGAGACGGTGTGTTTTACATTTTGTGCTGCTAAGAATTGAGACCGTTCCTATGCCATATCGCTTGCGTTTTCGGGACGATACCATCGGATCGCCCAACTTATGCGCGTGGCGAAACCAGTGTGGAGCATCTTGAAACATTTTAGTGCTGACCTAGATCATGTGATCCCGCAGAATGGCGCTATTCATGGCGATGGCATTATTCTGGTGCAAGAAAGCGCATGCGTCGTCCACGGTCTGTATTGAGGAATACTGCCAAAGGAGATCGGCGCACCCGCTTCCAAAAGTAAAGATGAAATCGGATTTCGCCATCGCAACGGGACATCGGTGCCGAAAACGATGTTTCATTTGCCATCGACGATCTTGTCCGCGTCAAGCGCGGGTCTGCCATTTCGGCCGTTCCGAGCCGTCTATTGGTCATCGGAGCATTCCTAATGGTCGAATAGCGGACTTCATAGAGTAATTAATGCCGATCCATGTTTCCATGCCGACTGGTATCGCCCACGCATGTGATCATCGACTTAAGGCGATCTGTTTCTCGTTAATAGAGCAACTGGATGGTGTGTCATCTTCGCAAAGGACACCACCGATCGCTCCTGTTTGTCCAAGTCTAAAGCATTTCGAAGCGGGCGACATCGCCCGCCAGGGGAGAATGCGGAAAACAAAGGAAGAATGACGCGTAATCCGCTCGAGCCTGATCGGATTACGGTCTGGATATCGGATCATACGTCTGTCGCCTGACGTGAGACAAATCGATGTCTAAACAGCTCTTAGAGGTATCATGGCAAGCATAGTACACTGGGGAAAATACTATCCACCGGACATGGGTGGTATAGAAAGCGTGACTGAGAGCCTGGCCAGAGGCGCGACCGCCGATGGGCACACCGTCACCGTCGCATGCTTCGGGAAAGGGGAAGCACGACAGGAGATCGATCTTCATGGCGTGCGGGTGCTGCGTGCGCCAATTGCTTTCTCACAGGCATCACAACCTATCGGGTGGCGCTATTTCCGGTGGCTTCTGAAGGAAGGGCGAAAAGCAGACATTGTCCATTTGCATGCTCCCAATATGTTGGCGGCACTGGCCAGCGCGCTTCTGGGGACTGGAACGAAACTGATCGTTCACTGGCATAGCGACGTGGTTGGCAAGGGCATTTTGGGACGCTTCCTACGCCCGGTAGAGAAGCTGATGCTCCGCCGGGCGGACAAGATCATTTGTACCTCGCCCCCTTATGCGGATGCCTCCGCTGTGCTTCAACCCTTCCGCCATAAGATTGCTGTAGTGCCGCTGGGAGTCCCGGACAAGAGTGGTTTGGTCAGTCTATTCGCGGGAAGCTCCCGCAGCGCTATCCCTCCTGATCTAAGATCAAGGTTGGAAGGACGACGGGTAATCCTGAGCGTTGGGCGGTTGGTGCCCTATAAGGGCTTCGACACCTTGATTCGGGCCGCATCGATGCTGCCCGATGAAGCGATAGTCGTGGTTGTCGGATCCGGTCCTCTGCGGGCGGACCTCGAGGGGCGGATAATGGCGACGGGTGGACAGAGCAGGGTGATCCTCGCCGGTCGTCTTGAAGATGAGGCTTTGCATGAGCTCTTCTCTCTCGCCGAGTTGTATTGCATGCCCTCGGTCGAGCGTTCGGAAGCCTTCGGTGTGGTGTTGATCGAGGCGATGTCTCACGGGCTGCCAGTGGTGGCGACCAACATTGCAGGTTCCGGCGTGCCGTGGGTCAACAAGCACGGCGAAAGCGGATTGAATGTGCCGCCAAATGACCCCAAGGCCCTGGCCGCAGCTTGTACGCGGATATTGTTGGACGACCAGTTGTGCAACGAGCTCGCATGCGGAGCTCGACGGCGCTTCAAAATGGAATTCTGCGAGAGTCTTTCGGTGAGCCGAATGAACGCACTTTACGAAAGCCTGCATCCTGCAAGTCCCACTGGTCCAGTTGCACATTCTGCCGCCGTCAGGCCGCGAACAGGGATGCATATGCGATGAAACGGTCACACCACGCAGACATCCTGTCTATTCAGTACCTTCGTGGAATAGCTGCGTTGATGGTCGTACTGTTCCACGTGAGCAGAGAAGTGCGGCCTATCCTTGGCGCACACGTGTTGGCGTGGGGCGAGTTTGGCGTCGACATATTTTTCATTATCAGTGGCTTCGTCATGATCTATTCGGTCAGTAGAGCAAATGCGACGCCTTCGCCGTACCTCTTTATGGAAAAGCGGTTGGTCAGGATTGCACCCATGTACTGGCTCATGTCGGTGTTGATGGTTATCGGTTTGATCATACGCCCCGGTATCTTTAACTCCGCAGTTCTGGATACTGGACACGTCATCCAGAGCCTGTTGTTCATACCGCATTTTCATCCCGGCATACCGCAGGCTATCATGCCCATGTTAGTGCCGGGTTGGACATTAACATACGAAATTTACTTCTATTTATTATTTGCGCTATTTATTTCTTCAGGTAGCATAGGCAGGTTCGTTCTGCCTTCAACGGCGATAATTGTTATTTCGGTCATCGCTGTCCATTTATTGCCGGGGGAGGGGGCAATAGCCCGTTTTCTCTCGAATCCGATTGCGCTCGAGTTTGTGCTCGGCATGGCAGTGGGATTGGCTTATCTAAAAGGATGGTTAGCATCCCGTCGAATCGCTCCTTTCGCGGCGTTTGCGGCTTTTGCCCTTATTGTGTTCTGTTCTTCGGTCGATTCCAGACTTTGGACAGCTGGAGCTTTCTCAGCTCTTTTGGTGTATTTCGCTGTCTCTTCAAGCATTAAAGTTCGACCCGGAATGCACCTTCTTCTCCAAGCCCTTGGTGATTCATCATACTCGCTATATCTGTCGCATATATTCGTGATTGGAATGACTACGATGATCTGGAAAAGAGTGGGAATAACTGCTGCTAACTCGAGCTATTTGTCAGCTACGTCTTATATCCTACTTTGTACGATATTGTCGGTAATTATCGGGTTCGTTGTTTTCCGATATGTTGAGAGGCCAATTACCGGAATTGCGCGTTCGTTGCTCGCCGCCAGGCGGGAGCGCTATTCCGCGGTAGTGACAGGCCGATCTTGATTGATTTGTATGTTGATCTTTCCCTTCACGTTGTCTGACGGACGGCTTCGAACACGTTCGACAGGCAGGCATTTCCCATCGAAAAAAGCGGACCATTATGATTAAACCTGTCCCTCTATGTCCCGTCATCCTCTGCGGGGGGTCTGGAACTCGGCTCTGGCCGCTGTCCCGGCGGTCATTTCCAAAGCAGTTTGCTCGACTGCTTGACGACGAGAGCCTGTTCCAGGCGACAGCCCGGCGCGTTCTCGGTCCCGCTTTCGATCGGCCCATCATTGTGACGGGCGAGCCATTCCGCTTCACGATAGTGGAGCAACTGGCGGCCCTGGGCGTGAAACCTGACGGGGTGTTGATTGAACCGGAGGCACGTAACACGGCGCCTGCAGTTCTTGCCGCCGCACTGTGGCTTCGCGATCGGCATCCTGAAGCGCTGATGCTCGTGATGCCGTCCGATCATCAGATCGCGGACGTCGCGTCATTTCATGCGGCCATCGAGGCGGCGAAACCGCGGGCGTTGGCGGGTGATATCGTCACATTTGGTATAGTCCCTTCTCACGCTGAAACGGGATATGGCTATCTGGAGTTGAAACCAGGGGAGCTAAACGTCAGCGGCCCACAGGAACTGCGGCAGTTTGTAGAAAAGCCAGACGCAGAAAGGGCCTCTTTAATGATCGAGGCTGGTAATTTCCTGTGGAATGCCGGCATCTTCTTATTCTCGGTTCAGGCGATCGTTGACGCTTATTCGGCGCATGCTTCCGCTATGTCAGCAGCCGTCGCGTCGTCGCTGGCTGCTGCGCGGCTGGATCTTGACTTCACTCGGCTGGAGCCGGAACCCTGGCGTGGGGTAGAAAGTATCTCGATCGATTATGCGATTATGGAGAAGATCTCCAATCTCGCAGTGATGCCGCTCACGGCTGGATGGTCTGATCTCGGTGGTTGGGCAAGCGTGTGGAACGAAGGCCGCCAGGACGCAGTAGGAAATGTTTGTTCGAACGATGTGACGGCGATAGACTGTTCTGGAACGCTTCTCAGGACAGAAGGGGAAGGGCTACATCTTGTCGGTATCGGCCTGCAAGACATGATCGCGGTCGCTATGCCGGACGCCGTACTCGTTGCGCCTATGTCTGAAAGCCAACGTGTCGGCGAGGCGGTGGCTCTGCTTCGGGAAAATGGGGTCAAACAGGCGAACATGTCCAACCGCGATCTTCGGCCATGGGGCTGGTACGAGAGTATCGCTTCGGGAGATCGCTTCCAGGTCAAACGAATCATGGTGAGGCCAGGGGCGTCCCTTTCCCTGCAAAGCCATCACCACCGCGCCGAGCACTGGATTGTTGTCGCCGGCACGGCTCAGGTCACTATCGAGGACCAGATATCCCTGATCACGGAGAACCAGTCGATCTACGTTCCTTTGGGAGCCAGGCATCGGCTGGAAAACACCGGGAAGCTGCCCGTGCTTCTCATCGAGGTCCAAACCGGCGCTTATCTCGGAGAAGACGATATCATCCGCTACGCTGATGTATATGCGAGGAATTGACTATAGCTTGGGTTGGCGCGCGTTAGGGAGTTTGCCGGATAGCTCGCAGTCTGCAGCAGGGCTAGAGAATGACGATCTAGCAGGTATCAAAGCAGGCTTAAACCGTTGTTCATTCAGTAACGTTCGCTGCATACGAGTATTGCCATCCGAGCGGGGTCAGCCGGTACCTAACACCCGCGCAGTTCCGAGAGTCGCAATCGGCAGCATATAAAAGGCTCGCTATGCCATTGTAGCTAAACGAAATGGTCCTTGCATCTCTCGCGCAATCTCACTAGCAGTTGCGCTTAATCATCATGTGTGGGTGTTTTGACCCGCAGTGCGGTAGCTATGCTGAATGCCTACCGCGGCTGTTGCCTTTCGAGATCGACAATTTCACAGCCCAATAACGATAAGTTTGCTCGTTATACGCTTGCGTTGCTTTTAATCCTCGCATTTTCTTGCGGTGGAACCGCCAGGGACGATGTTGCCTCCCTCGTAGTGCTGAGGGCGGTCTCATTGGTTGTCCTTTTTATCGGACTCTTCAGGTTGTCGGCCATGGATTACCGATCCAACCGGTTTCTGCTTCTTTCGGGAGGTTCGATATTCCTGCTGATCGTTTGTCAGTTGATGCCATTGCCGCCTATCCTCTGGCAGGCGCTTCCGGATCGCGTACTCGTTCGCCAGATTGATGAGGTAATCGAGGCCGAGCGAGTCTGGCGCCCCATGACAATGGCCTCTGCGGCTACATATAATGGATTGTGGAGTGTTGTGCCGCCCCTCGCATGTCTGGTGCTGGCGGTGCAGCTTAGAGTTAGTGCGCTAGCAAGCTTCGTTTATCTGCTATTTGCAATTGGGCTTCTGACGACAACCTGGGCTCTTCTGCAGATGGCGGGCGAACCTGGAAGTGCACTTTACCTCTATGATGTCACGAACAGACACTTGCCCGTCGGTATATTCGCCAATCGAAATCACCAGGCGGCATTTCTTGCCTGTGTGATCCCGATGCTTGCCTATATCGTTGAGCAACATCGTTCCCAATGGGCGGGAAACGCTAGCGGTTTTCTGAGCAGGTTCGCGGCGATCATCCTCGGTGCGTTTATCGCAACGTCGATACTCGTCACCGGATCACGCGCCGGTCTGTTGGTCGGCTTGTTTTCGATCGCTTCTGTCTTTCTGTTCAAACAAGGTCGGATTGAGCGGTCGGGGCGCCGCACCTCACCGAATGTCGCGAAGCAAAGAGCCGTCCTCGCCTTCGGGCTGGTTGGTAGCATCGCGATCCTTTCGTTCGCAGTTTACGCGGGACGCGACATGGCCCTACAAAGGCTTGTCCATACCGATGAGTCCACCGAACTGCGCGCGCGGATCATGCCGACTGTGATGGGCATGGTCGAGAATTATCTGCCCTGGGGAACGGGGCAAGGAAGTTTCGAAAGTGTCTACCTGATCCACGAGCCGGACGGCCTCTTGTCGCCAGTATATATGAACCATGTGCATAACGACTGGATTGAGATCGTTCTTGAGGGGGGCCTGCCCGTCGTCGTCATCGCTTCTTCCTGTCTGCTCTGGCTCATGCATGCAGTTACCGTTGCCAGCAGCAAGGGCCGAGAAGATCCCTGTTCCCGTAATCTCGGGCGGCTTGGCCTTATCCTTATTCTGCTTTTAGGGCTTGCGTCGGTGACGGACTATCCGTTGCGGGTTCCGGCGCTCGCATGCCTTGCGTCCCTCGCCTTCGTCTGGATCAGCAAGATGAAGGCAGAAGCAAGGATTGGCCTTCCCATTGCGCATCCCTGATTTTTTACTCTTTTGACTGTTGCAGCACAATGAACAAGAAATTCTTATGTCTTTACTCTCTGACGGGCCCTATTCTGTTGGCGCTTGGAGGATGTGCTGAGACAGTTCAGCTGGGGGGTGATCCAAAGCTTGAGGTGATCGACGCCAATGCGCTTCCGGCACCTGGGAGGGCTGATCTCACCGGGGGCACCCAGCCCTATTTCGTCGGGCCTTACGATAAGCTTGTCGTCGATGTGTTCGGGATTGAGGAGCTCTCGGAACGGGAAATCCAGGTTGACGCCAGCGGGCGGATTTCCTTTCCGCTTGCCGGCGTCGTGAACGTATCGGGAATGACGCCTGGAGAAATTGAGCAGGCCTTGGCCGAACGTCTGCGCGCGGCCTATGTGAGAGACCCCCAGGTGACAGTCAATCTGAAAGAGACTGTAAGCCGAGTGGTGACGATTGAAGGCCAGGTCAAGAAGCCCGGGCTCTATCCTGTCGTGGGTCGCATGACCCTGATGAGGGCGATCGCCCGGGCCGAGGGCACGGACGAATATTCAAAGCTCGATGACGTCGTGATCTTCCGGACGGTTGGAGGGCAGCGCTACGCGGCGCTCTATGATCTCGATGCCATAAGACATGGGGCGTACTCCGACCCCGACATTTACGCCAATGACGTCATCATGGTGGGCGATTCCCGGTCCCGCCGTCTTTTCAAGGATATTCTTGCCGGTATGCCAGCTTTGGTTACGCCTCTTGTGATTGGCATCGATCGGCTGACCCGCTGATGTCGACCAACCCTGCCATGAAGAACTCTAACCAGGATCTTCTCATTGCCGGCGATGCCAAGGCCACGCCATCGGTCGATCGGGATACTTTCTCGCTTGCACAACTGCTGACGCGCTATTGGCAGGCCGTTGTCCGATGGCGGCTGCTGATTGCGGGCCTCGTCGCGGGAGCCGTGATAATCGGCCTTGTCGTGACCCTTCTGATGGCGCCGCTCTACACGGCTCGCTCACAGATTGAAGTGAGCCGGGAGCGGAAGAATGTCACCAATGTCGAAGGGTTGGATTCAGCCGGTGAAGGCCGGGACGTCGAATTTTATGCGACGCAATATGCACTGCTGAAGGCAGAGTCGCTGTCGGAGCGGGTGGTGCGCGAGCTTGGCCTCGCCGAAACATCTGAATTTTTCGAAGCGCATGGAAAGAAGCCAGCAGAACTTATTGGATTTCCCGATAATTCGCCGGAGACCAAGAAGGCGCGCGTTCGTCAGGCTGTTGCACTGCTCCAACAAAATCTCGATATCTCCCCTATCAGGGGCTCTAGATTAATCGACATCAAATATACCAGCCGCAAGCCGGAAATCTCCGCGCGTATTGCCAATGAATGGGCGCAGCAATTCATTAGCTCGACGATGGACCGGCAGTTTGCGGCGACGGCGGATGCGAGGAAATTTCTCGAAACGCGGCTAGCGCAATTGCGCCACAAGCTGGAGCAGTCAGAGCGTGACGTCGTTAGCTATGCGAATAACAAGGGCATTGTGACGCTGGATGCTACTCGCGATCCTGAAGGGCGAACATTTACCCAGAGGACTTTGGCCTCGGCGAACCTCGAGGCGCTGAACCAGGCACTGACACAAGCCGAGGCCGAGCGCATCGCCGCAGAGAGCCGGGCAAATGGCTCTGCCGAGAACAGCCCGGAGGTTCTTACAAACCAAGCCATTGTCGATCTGCGTGCACGACGCGCCCAGGCCGCTGCGGAATATGCAAAGCTCATTCTCCAATATGAGCCCAAATATCCGGCCGCACGTGCGCTCAAGGCGCAGATGGCGACCCTCGACGCGGCCATCGCGCGCGAGGTCGAACGGATCAGCGGCAGCCGGAAGTTGGCCTTTACGGAGGCACTCAAGCGCGAGCAGGATCTCAGAGCAAAAGTCGAAGCACTAAAGCAGGTGCTAAATGACCAGCGACAGGCTTCCATCCAGCAGAATATCTATCAGCGGGATGCCGATACCAACCGACAACTCTATGACGCGCTCCTCCAGCGTTACAAGGAAATCGGCGTTGCGGGGACCGTCGGGGCGAGCAACATCGTGATCGTCGACGCGGCCAAGGTGCCGCAATCGCCATCCGCGCCCAATCTCATGCTGAATATCGCGCTTGCGACTTTGGCGGGCATCGCGCTGTCTGCAGCCGCTGTCTTCGGCCTTGAACAGATCGACGAGGGCATAAGGGAGCCCGGGGAGGTTCGTACGGCACTGGGGACTGCACTATTGGGTCATGTGCCCTTGGGCGAAGAGGCCACGATCGCCGAAATTTCAGATCCCAAATCCGAACTCGCCGAGGCCTATTTCAGCATACGGTCGAGTCTCGCCTTCGCCACGAATCACGGTCTGCCCCGCACGATTGCCGTCACGAGCACGAAACGGGGCGAAGGTAAATCGACCAGTTCCCTAGCGCTCGCAACCGTCATCGGGCGGACGGGCAAACGGGTTCTTTTGATCGATGGAGACATGCGTTCACCGACCTTGCACCGCCATTTTGGAACGGATCACAAGGAAGGGCTAAGCAACCTGCTTGCCGGTGAACCATTGCTCGATCAAGTGAAGGCGACGGGCGAACGCGGGCTTTCGGTGCTGACCGCAGGCCCGATCCCGCCGAGCCCCGCTGAACTGCTGAGCAGCGACATGTTCCGGGAAATCATCGCTCGTTTCCTTGAGTCTTACGATCACATCATAGTGGATACCCCACCGGTTCTGGGTCTAGCTGACGCACCCCTGATCGGGCGCCAGGTCGAGGGAGTCATCTATGTGGTGGAATCCGCCTCTACATCGCGCCGAGCCGCTCAGGCTGCCCTACAGCGTCTCGAAGCGGTGAACGCGCATCTATTTGGGGCGATCGTGAACAAGGTGGATTATTCCAAACATGGCTACGGTTATGGCTATGGGTACGGTTATGCCTATGGCAGGACGGCGGAGGTTGGCGAGGCGGGGTGACGCTCCTGCTGTCACGCATAGGACTGCCGCGAGCCTTTATAACGCTAAAGCTCCTTAGCGTCCTTGTCCTACTCGCCAGCCTCGGCATGCCGGCTGCTCGTTACGGCCTGAAAATTTATTGGTTCGGTGTTCGATATCCGCAAGACGGGGGGGATTTCAGGGCAGAGGCGACGCTACGAGGCAAGAATAGCTTAGGAACGGCGAGTGCGCGGTGCGGAACCAGCGCACACATCCGGCAGCGATTGCAGGCAGAGCCCCTCTCGCCCGACATGCTATGGTGCTGGAGCATCGTGAGCGCTGATGAGAGGGCGGATACCGCCCTTCATTTGGCTGCCCACGTCTCGAGGCGCAACATGCAGGTACAGGCCGCTCTCCTGCAGCGGGCGGCCGAAGCGGATGATGCAGCTGACGTCCTGGCGCATATCGACCGGATCTTGCGCGTCTATCCAGAAACCGGAAGCGAAATCCTCCCCGGCCTTGCGGGATTGATCGCGACCAGCGAGGGGAGGGCGCTTCTATCTCCTTACGTCGATCGCCCGTGGTTCCTGCCTCTCGTGAGCCAGGCGGTTCGCCGGCAGGTCGAGCCTGGAGCGATCGCGCTCATGCTGTCGAGCCGGCGCCGGGCCGGAGGAAGTTTGCCCAAGGAACTCATTTCGGTGCTGATCGCGAAAATGCTTGAGCAGGATGCGTTTCCCGAGGCGAGGAAGTGGGCTGCCGCGCTGTCGGGGAAACCAGAGACACTGCTGGATTATTTTGGCGCGTCGCCTCTCACGGTGAATCAGGTTTACGCTCCGCTGACATGGAGGCTTCCGGCCGGCCGCGAGGTGAGCGGCACGTATCGCCCGCATGGCGCAATCGAATTCCTTGTGGCGCCAGACAGTTTCCTTAAACTGCTCGAACGGTCCACTGCCTATAAGCCGGGTATCTATAGTTTCCGGCAAGAGACAAAGATGAGGACGGGATCGCTCATGCTGGAATGGATCCTTTATTGTAACCGCTCGGCACAGTATCGGCCTCTCTGGCGCCAGGATCTGAACCCTGGTGATGTGCGTGAGGAACGGATCCCGGCCAGGATCGATCCAGGCTGCACACGGCAGAGATGGGTTTTGAGAGCCAATACAGGTGCGTCCGCCTGGCCCATGAGCCTTGCCGTAGGACTTAATGGTCTCGAAGCGGTGCCGCAATAACTCAGTGCGCGTTGCACGGGATCATTGATACCCATATCCGGCGCCACCCCTGTCGCCGGATCGCCCGGAGCCCCCAAAAATGGCGGTGACCCAGCCTGCGTTACCGCGCCGGGCGGCCCCCTGCATTCATCTGAATGCAGGGGGCATTCATTTCTCGGGGCTGTCATACCCAATGACGTGATCGGGCTGAAGAGGCCGGGGTAAATATGCTGCATGTACCCGGGACGTTCGGGCATGAGCGCGGGTATGACGTCGGTACTTCCTAACATCTTGGACAGTGTGTGAGCAGTACGCTGTCTGCGGGACGGAAGAAGCATCGATACAAATATCTGATCACCAGTTTTCTAACCGAAATCATCAGACTATGCTATGTGGCGTTTCGAGCTGTCATGCATTGAGCGAATCTACAAGCTGACCGGTTGTACTCAGTGATGATGTGATGTGCGTGATTCATGCCATTTCACTTGCCTCTCCATGTGTTGCATGGCATTCGCAAATAATCAAACGGGAGAATGATAATGTCTCTGATCAAATCCTTGGTCGCAGGGGCTGCGGTCGCAGCATTGGGATGTGCGATCCCCGCTCAGGCAGTTACTAGCAATGTCAAGCCTAGCTTTTCCAAGAAGGTCAGGGCTTCAACCCCCGTCAAGAAGGGCGAGCGCATTGCACCAGTGCTGTTGACGGCGTTGATTATCGGCGGCATCACGGCAACCGCCGTTACAGTGGCTGCCGTCGCACGAGCGGATGACAAAGGCAGCCCCGCCAGTCCTTAGCCGCGTAGCGCTCGGCGGTGCCTGGTAGATGAATGGCGATTCTGAAATGCCGTAGCTTTCGTAATGGGTTTGATGTTCCCCGATTTATGGCCTTGCCGACGCTCCTTCTAACTCCCGCTTGACAAGGGAGCGGCAGTTCCGACTACGGATGTCGTGGACGGTGTTTGCAGGTCCGAAGGGGAATGGGGGGATTTGATGAAGCAGTTCTTGCTGTGCGCGACATTTGCTTTGCCTCTGGTGCTGGGAGGCTGCGCTACCACCAGCTTCGCACCGCCCAGGGTTCATGAGGACAAGGCTATTGCGGCAAACGGCAGATGCCCTGCTGGGAAGCCGTCGGATGAAGCGGCGGCCATTGAGCCGGACGTCACCGGGGCACTTCAGCTCGTCGACAATTTCCGCATTTCCTACGATTGTGCATTTCAGCAGTTGGCTAATGGAAGGCAGGTTTTCCAGGTGCCTGCAGCACTGGCACTGGCGGGTGGAGCAACAGCGGCGGCGCTGGGCGCGGGGCCAGACGCTGCTATCGCGACGGGTGCCGGGGCATCGCTGTTCAATCATGGCAACAGCTATTACGCACCCCAGGACAAGGCGAGGATTGTCGCTGCCGCACTGGATGCGATCATGTGCATCAAACGGGAAGCCTCGGGCATCAGCACCCAGGTGCAGAACGGCACGGCGCCCTTCGCCTCCATCGTCGGAGGTGGAACGATAACACTCGAGCCGGAAAGGCAGTATTTCCAGCTTGTATCCTCGAGCCTCCAATCCGTTCAGGCGATTGTGGGTGAGCGATTGATGTCGGTGGGTAGCTATTCGCCGAGCGCGATTGCCGACGAGATTCGGGCGCTTGGCAATAAACTCGACAAGGCAGAGGATCCGGCCGCCTCCAACGCGGTCCAGGCTAGCCTGCGGTCGGTCGGGCTCACGTCCTCTACCGGTCTCGATGCAGCGGTAGTAAGCCAGATCGAACTGCAGCAGCTGGCGCCCAGGCTAGACCTTTGCACGGTGCGGGCAAAATCTGGCTAAAGAGCGGGAAAGTTCGACGGGCGTGACCCCGCGAGCGTCTTGGGCGAGAAAGTAACTGTCAGTCGCAATGAGATGAGCTGGCCAATATATGGTATAGAGGTTGCAAAGACATTCATGAACGGCTTGGTCGGATTGATCCGACGGAAAGAAATATCGTCGCCGACTGGCCGGATCTTTGAAGTGACTGCGTAAAGACAATGTGGTGATGCCCCTGAGCCTAGACATCGCCACACAACGACGGAGTTTGGCGAAAGCATCGCTGCTCGCGACAATTCTACCCATCGCTTGCCTGTCTAAATAAGCAAAGTGAAACGTCCGCTCCGCAAAGTACAGTTCTCCGGTTGGAACTGTTGCCAGGGCAAAATTAACCTTGGCAACAAGATTGGCATCCTGCCGGGGCAGCACTAGCATCTCCACCAAGCGGGCACCTCGGCGGCCAGGAGAGGTCGGTGGTCAGTCCAAAGGGAGACTCCCGGCGTGCAGCGCTGAGGTGTTCGAGTGCACTGAAACGTGGCTCATGGAAGGAGAGGTCCGTTCTGCCACGCTGGTCCTTATAATCGTTGAGCCTATCGTCGACGATCGTCCGGGCGGGGTTGGAAACGATAATCATTGGCTCGCCACCGCGCCATTTTTCCGCTCATTCGCAGCCCACGCCGTCGGCGTCGCGATCGAGATGCCGTCCATATCCTGGATCGCCGACGCGGACGGGGGCAGCGCCGGCGGCACGGGCAGCCGAGCAATTGGCGAATATCCGCCGTCCACCGCCTTTGCTCGGCAATGCCTGTCTGCGACCCGGAACGGTGGATGCTTTGTGGCAATGATAATCGCCAGTTTTGCGGTTATTGTGGCAGCCTTGCGCGTTCAGTCCACCCGGGTGTCCGTGGACAGGCACTGCCATCAAGGCAACCACGCCGAATATCGTTAGTCGTCGCATACGGGTCTTCCGTCTGTGCGTTTTCATGGTTTTTTCTGTGAAGCGGAATCTTTTACGACCGCGAGACCGCAGCCCTTTGAAGAAGCCTGAGGGGCGAGCATCATGTCCACCGTTTCAACTCCGGCGCTACCCTTTTTGCCCACGGCTGTTGCTCTTTTCCATTTGCGGCATGCGCATAGTAGTGCGCGCGCCGCCAGCGCTCGAGCGTGAGGGCGGTGCCAATCCGGCGAGAACGCTCGTGACAGGAACATCCAGCGGTCGCTCGACAAAGACCAGGCGAAGATCTGTCCAGGATTGCCGACCAGCCGTCATTGATCCGGCACGGCATGAATGACTCCAATCGACACGCTTTGCTGTTCCGGACCAGTCCTTGTCATTCCACTGTGACGGATTTGGCCAGATTGCGCGGTTGATCGACATCCGTCCCCTTGGCCAGCGCCACATGATAGGCGAGCAACTGCACGGGCACGGCGTAGACCATCGGCGCGATCAGGGGATGGACCTTGGGCATGGTGATGGTGGCAATGCAGCCTTCACCCGCCGCCTGCACCCCGTCATAGTCGGAGATGAGCACCACCTTGCCACCGCGTGCCTGGACCTCCTGCATGTTGCTGACCGTCTTTTCGAACAGAGGACCGCTAGGCGCCAGGACGATCACCGGCACAGTGTCGTCGATGAGTGCGATCGGACCATGTTTCATCTCTCCCGCGGCATAGCCCTCTGCGTGAATATAGCTGATCTCCTTGAGTTTGAGCGCTCCTTCGAGCGCGAGCGGATAATCGGGGCCGCGTCCAAGATAAAGTACATCCCTGGCATGGGCCACGAGATCAGCCATCGCCTCGATCGTTTCGTCGTAGGCGAGCGCTGCGTTGAGCGCTGCCGGTGCCTCGGCGAGATGACGGACAAGCTCCCTTTCTTCACCTGGGTTGAGCCGTCCCTTCGCGCGCGCGAGATTGGCGGCAAAGGCGGCAAGAACGGCGAGCTGGCAGGTAAAGGCCTTGGTGGAAGCAACACCGATTTCAGGCCCGGCATGCGTGGGAAGCAGGAGGTCGGCTTCCCGTGCCATGCTGCTCGTGGGCACATTGACCACCGCGGCGATCTTCTGGCCTTCAGCTTTGGCATGACGCAGAGCCGCGAGCGTATCAGCGGTCTCGCCGGACTGGCTGATCACGATCATCAGCCCGCCATCTGCCATGACCGGCGCACGGTAGCGAAATTCACTGGCGACATCGATATCGACAGGGACGCGGGCGAACTGCTCGAACCAATATTTGGCAACCATGCCGGCATAATAACTGGTCCCGCATGCCACGATCGTCACGCGTCGAATTGCGTCTAGGTCAAAATCGGGAACGGGCAATGCGAGCTGGTCGTCCATCCTGCGTAGATAAGAGCGCAGTGTCTGGGCGACGACGACGGGCTGCTCGTAAATCTCCTTGAGCATGTAGTGACGATGATTGCCCTTGGAGATAAGTTCTCCGGTGACGCCTGAGACGGTGACGGGCCGTTCCACCGGCTGATTGTACTTGTCGAAGATTTCCGCTCCGTCAGGGGTGACAATGACCCAGTCCCCTTCCTCGAGATAAGCAATGCGCTGGGTAAGCGACGCCAACGCGAGGGCATCCGATCCGAGATAAGTCTCCCCATCGCCATAGCCGACAACGAGCGGCGATCCGAGGCGCGCGCCAATCAGCATGTCGGGATGGCTACGGAACAGGATCGCGAGCGCGAACGCGCCATGCAGGTGCGGCAGGACCTGCGCGATCGCCTGACGAGGCGTGGCCCCCTCCTCGATCAGTTCGCTCAGCAGATGGGCGACCACCTCCGTGTCGGTCTGGCTCTCGAAGCTGTGGCCGCGCGTCATCAGCTCCTCGCGCAGCGGCTTGAAATTCTCGATGATGCCATTGTGTACGAGCGCGACCTCTTCGGTCGCATGCGGGTGCGCGTTGGCGGTTGTAGGCATGCCGTGCGTTGCCCAACGCGTGTGTCCGATGCCCGTGGACCCTGAGAGAGGCTCCCTCTCCAGCACGTCTACAAGATTGGCAAGCTTGCCTTCTGCCCGCCGCCGGTCGATGGCATGATTGTGGAGCGTCGCGACACCAGCACTGTCATAGCCGCGATATTCAAGGCGCTTTAGGCCATCGACGAGCCGCCCAGCGGCGTCACCTTTGCCTGCGATGGCGATTATGCCGCACATGAAAAATTTCCCCAATCCAAGATTACCAAAGTTAGTAGCCGGCTGGCGCGGCCCGGCGCGGCTTGCTTTCATGCCTGGGGCGGTCGGGAGCCGTTAGCGTTCTGCGCGGCAAGAATGCCTTGCCGGGCTTATGGATCAGCGCGATCCAAAGCCTGTGACCATGGTGCGGACCGTCATGAGAATGATCGCGAAATCCAGCCAGATTGAAAAATATTTGATATAGTAGAAGTCATATTCCAGCTTGACGGTGACGGCATCGGCCAGCGCCACATTCCCCTGATGAACAGCCGCCCAACCCGAGATGCCCGGACGAACGCTATGCCGGTAGCAATAGAAGGGAATCGAACGATCATAGTCGCGCGAGAGCCGTAGCGCCTCGGGACGCGGGCCGATCCAGCTCATGTCGCCGAACAGCACGTTGAAGATCTGCGGCAACTCATCGAGCCTCGACATGCGCAGGAAATGCCCCAAGCGCGTGATCCTTGGGTCGCGCTCCTGAGTGTAAAGTGGTCCCGCGACGTCGTTGCGCATCGTGCGCAGCTTGTAGCAGGTGAACAGCCTGCCCTGATATCCGACGCGGGTCTGTCGGAAAATCGGCGAACCACGGCTTTCGAGCCTGATCAACAGGCAGCAACAGGCGAGGATCAGGAGCACAACCGGCAGGAGGAAGAGGGCCAGTGAGAAATCAAGGATGCGCTTAAGCCGCAGATAGGGAAGCGAGGGCAGGAGTTGGCCGAAGACAAGCTCGGGCTTGGAACGCAGCCGCACCCGGCCCGTCATCATCTCGCTTACATGATCAAGATCATAAACGGGAATATTGCGCAGCACTGCGCGCGCGAAAAAGCGCTCCCAGGCCGGTGGATAGTCGCGACTGCTGTCGTAAACGATGGCGTGAACGCCAGACGGCATTCGGGTCTGGTTCCATGGGAGCCAGATCACCCTGGCAGCCTGCATCTCAGACGTAACCTCCGGGATGCCGACAAGGGCCAGCACCGGACACCCCAGGCGCGAACGCAGGACGGTAAGCCCCGTGTTCCATATGATGCCTGCCAGGAAGCCTGTCGCCAGGTGATAGAAGCCGAGCTTTCGGAAGATAAGGCTCATGAGGAACATCACCGTCGCAAAGGCGACCGTGAATACCGGGAGAATGATGATCTTCGCATCGACGAAGGGCAGGGGGCTGGTTCGGCGCAACATCAGGTGCGCGAGGAGCAGCGCGGCTGCTGTTGCATAAAGCATCGGATCGAGGGGCGCGATCGGACGGGCCCATGCTTGCTCCGAGGCAAAGAGAGGGTGCAGAAGTTCAGGTATCACGACACCGAGCAGCAGAACGCCAATAATGGCGACGCGATTGCTCGAAACGAGCTGGTGGACGACCTTGCGTATACGGCTTTGCCGATATGCTCCCTGCTGGTGCAGGTGAAATGGATGTACGGTCATCAGCTTATCCCCTAGAAGCCCGGCTCCTCCCAGCGCACCGGCCTGACGCTCTTGCGCTGCGGCCCGATCAGGCCGGACTAACGCTGCGCAATGGCACTTCCACCCGGGTGGCGCGGCCCAATATGTCGAGTAGGACCCGAACCCGGCCATGGTGGTCGAGCGATTCAATGGCGGCGAGCTGATCGGAAAATGGCCCCCCGGTTATGCGGATCTGGTCGCCCACACGAAGGTCAGGTACGAGGCTTTTGACCTCGTCGCCGTCGCACCGTTCGAAGATCGCGTTCATCGCGCTGGCAGGCATTGGTGTTGGCCGTCCCTGCGAGGCCCCGACCAAATGTTTTATGCCCACCGTGCCGTTGATCGATTGCCACCGATCCCGTGTCGGACAGAATTCGACGAAGATATAGCCGGGAAAGAGCGGCGCCATTACCGTGACGGAGCGTCGGGCCTGACGTCGCGTCGTCTGAAATCGCGGGATGAAGCAGCGGAAGTTCTGGCGTTCAAGATGCGATTGGCCGAGCTGTTCGCTGCGCGGGTGCGTCTGGGCCACGTACCAGCGGGCGCCTGCGGCTAAAACGCCCCGCGCTCGCCTGGACGATGCGCCAGCCAGCTTCATCCCAGTGGTCAAGCCTTCCTCAACCGCAAATTCTTGCACCGTCACCATCATCAACTCGATTGTTTATGGATCCACAGGTGAGGCGGATCGGGAACGCAATTGATTCAACCACCAAGAAACATCGAAACGCAGCATTGCTTCTCGAATCAATATCGAATGCTTTATCTATGTTTCAAATGCCGCATAGGATTGGATGCCTAATGCGTCAAGTATGCACCGTCCGTCGCGCGCGTCTGCTGCCGAGCTCCATCCCGCGCGATGCATGATTTCGGGCGGCGCGGGTCCTGATGTGACCGCTACTCCTCGCATTGCTTCTGCTTGTTGTACCAAGCAGTGATGTGCGACCACTGACCCGCAAGCGCCGTCGGCATAGCCCAGCAAAGCGAGGGCCATGGCAGCAACCTATGGGAGCCGACCTTCCCAAACGATCAACGGGCCATTTCCCTGGCGCTGCCGGACTGTGGTCGTTCTGGCCAAAGCTGCGTCGGTAGAGGTGTTTCCGATCGGGCATTCCAAAATTGTGAATGCCGTTTGGCAGCTTCGGCGATGGGCGAAGGCGTGCTCACGGTTGGCGAAGGCATGGCGAGTTATGGAAGGGAGCTGGTCGGTGTGCGCCACCTGTGTGCTGGCATCTGGAAGCGTGAGTCGTCCCAGGCAACCCGACCTGGGTATGAGCGTCCGGAATAGATGCTTTGGAGCGATTACATGTCAATCCTTCAGGAACCCAAGAGGGACTCAATGAGATGATCGAGCGATATCCTGACTGCTTTCTTTCGTCCGAAGTATCTGGGCTGCACGAATTACGCGGCTCAGACAAACACCGCATGGGCGCTATTCCACTGCCACTATCTCACGAAGAAATACGGATGCGTTTTAGATCGATCGTGGGACCGGATAATCAGGAATGTTCGTCGGAAAGGAGCAGCCGATCACATTTAATGATCAACTGCTCCTGATCCGTTACCAGTCAGCAGGTGCCGTCCCCGCCGCCTGGAGGTGGGTCTAGAAGCGGAAGGAAATCCTGCCCGCGACCGAGTGATCCACGGAGGTCGTTCCGATCATGCCGTTATAGGTTGCACTCAAGGTGATTGCGGGAGTCAGGCGCAGCATGGCCTCCGCATCGAACAATCCTGCGTCACGGGAGATGGGCGCCCCGCTGACGGCGAAAGGCAGGCCGCCTGCAAACTGGTTGCGGCCCACAGCGACGGTGTCGCCATAGACATGCCGCCAGCCCAGCATGGCCTTGGCCGCAACGAGACCGGTCGCCGGAGTGGCGAGCCGTGCACCGATGGTGGAGGAAGTGAACGTGTCCGACCGCTTGTCGACGGCCAGGCTCGCCGGACCGCCGCTTTCGGAGAAGGCGTCGGTCTTGACCTTCACCGTGGTCAGGTTCGCGAATGGCTCAAACTCGCCCCGGCCCAGCGGCAAGGCATAACCGATCTCGCCGAAGGCCTGATAGACGTCTCCGTCATAACGGGCACTCGCACTGTCCTGGAATCCGCTGAAGCTGATCTGGCGGCGAAGGTCGAGATCGGCCGTGGAATAGCCCAGACCCATCTTGATCCGCGCGCGCCCATATTGCGCGCCTGCATAGCCAAGGAAATTGGCACTCTCAATCTTGCCGCTTCCCGCCGAGGAACGCAGGTCGGTCTGGGTCCACCCACCCGCGACGCCCAGTGTCCAGTGATCGCCAGCGGCAATATCGACGCCCAACAGCGCGCCGGTGGTGTCGCGATCAACGGACGCGGAATTGCGATTGCCGTCACTCTTGCCCCAGTTGCTGATGTTCTGCATCCAGAAGCCGACGCCCGATTGGTGAGCATTGCTCAAGCGCCCCAGGACTGCCGAACGCGACTGGCGGCTGTCTTCATAGAGAGCCGTCGTCGCCGACATGTGGATCTCGCCCGAGAGCTGGTCGAAGGCGTTGCCGGCTTCGGTCTCGCTCAGCCTGATTGCCGCACGGTAGATTTCATTGGTGAAGCCCAATGCTTCCACAGCGCTCGCGGTCGACTTCTGGTTGGGCGTGGAAACCGCCGCCGCAAAGTCGATATCGTTGCGCATCAGGCTGAGATAGACATTCTTCTGGTCATAGCTCAGCCAGCTGTCGAGATAGGCATAATTGTCCGCCGACCCTTCGAATGTGCCGATAACGCCTCCATTGGCAGAGAGGATCTTGTAGGTCGTCTCGGGAGCATAATTGCTGCCCTCTGCAACCACCTGGACCGTCCCACCCTCGATGGCGGCCGTTCCGGCAACCTCGATCCGGTCGGCGATGCCAAATCCATCCGTGCCCAGATCCGGGCTCGCCTCGACCTCGAATATGGACCCGGCCTCAAAGGTCACATTGCCGGCGACATGAAGAAGACCGATCGAATTGCCCGGTGCAGCCGTGCCGCCATTCTGGACGACGAGCCCACCGATCGTGCCGTTGCCTCCGATGCTGCCTGTTCCCGAGACGCCGACAAGGCCGCCAAGGGTGCCGTTGACCGCAAGGCGCCCACCTTGAACCAGGGTCGAGCCGGTGAAAGTCTGACTGTCACCTGTCAGGTTGAGCCGGCCATCGCCGGTCTTGACGAAGGTTCCCGACCCTGTGAACCCACCGGCGAACTCGGTGTTGACCGACTGGTTGACGGTAAGTTGGCCAGATGAGCCGATGGCGATGGTGCCGTCCGTTCCGCTGAGGCTCGAGACTTCCTGATGCTGATCGCCCAGTTCGAACGACCCGCCGGTCATGACGAGATTCGTGGCCGGATCGAGTACGGAGTTAAGCGCGATCCTTCCTGCCTCAACGACCGTCGAACCCGTGTAGCTATATTCTCCTGACAGCGTCAGGAGACCATCCCCGCGCTTGATCAGCGATCCTGCACCTGAGAGGGCGCCCTCATAGTCATAATCGTCCGAGCGTGCGAAGATGAGCGTGCCGTCATTGCGTGTCGCGCCAAGCAAATCGCCAGCGGCTGCGCCGTCGCCGACCTGGAGCGTCGCGCCTGCCAGTATCTGGCTGCTGCCTCCAAGCGAACCGGTCAGAAGCAGCGTGCCCTCTTCGATGGACGTCGTGCCATCATAGGCATGGCCATCCCCTGAGTAGGTGAGCGTGCCTGCTCCGGCTTTGACGAACGATCCAGAACCGGAAAGATCATTGGCGAGCGTCCCGTCGCTGTCCTGCGCCAGGACCAGACGAGCCTCATTGACGATCGCGCCGCTGCCAAAGCTGCCTCCTGTGCCGACGACCGTGCCTTCGCCGATGGTCGTGCCGCCGGTGAAATCATTGGAGGATGCCAGGAGCAGCGTTCCAGCGCCGGTCTTCGTCAATCCACCGCTGCCGGTCAGCTGAGCGTCGATGCGGGCGACCATGGTCTCGTCCGTAGCCGTACCGGCCCCGACCCTCACCACGGTTGCAGCCTCGCCCAGGGTCAGCGCATCGCCTTGCAGCAGATAGCCGTCGGATGCGAACTGCATGCCGGCGGTCACGACCGCTCCTTGGATGTTATCGACGGTGACCGTGCCGGCTGCGCCGCCAAAGATGGCGAAGCCCGGCTGCGGCTGCATCGACTTGCTCACGAGGCCGTCTGCGTCGGTCCAGCTTGCATGTTCGAGCGACCAGATGCCGTCGCCGCCATCGATCTGGCCGTTGCTCAGATGATCGACCGCGCTGCCGTCCCAGAAGTTGAGCGTGAGACCTGCCGCGTTCACGAGGTTGACCTGGCCGAGGACTGCGGTCTGAAGTTGATAATGGCTCGACAGACCTTCGGGAACCGACCCAATCTCAAGGCCATTGTCCACGAGCGCGCCGCCATAGTCGAAGAGGCGGGTGACCCCTGGCATGAAGTCGAGAGCCCTGGTCATGTTGAGCGTGCCGTCGAGCGTGAGGTCCCCGGCAACATCGAAGGCCGCGACCTGGGTTGGCGCACCGATCTCGAGATCGACGATCGAGCCCGCCGAAAGGGCAAGGGCACCCAGATTGAGCGTCTGGCCAGCACGACCGGCAAGATGTCCGCCATCGGCGATCGTGACAGTCCCTGCGAGCGTACCGGTGCCTGAGAGTGTCGCCCCATCCGCGACGGTGGCCCCTGTCGCGATCGAACCGTCGACCTTGAGGCTGCCGCTGCTGACGAGTGTCGTGCCCGAATAGTCGTTGACGCCCTCAAGGGTAAGGGTTCCCGTCCCGATCTTGACGAGCGAACCGCCCTCGCCGGAAATGGCGCCTGAGAGGAGATTGTCGGCGTTGAGGCCACCTAGCGTCAGGGTCTTGTCAGCAAGATTTACCGCGCCCGCGCCATCGAGCGATCCGATGGCAAGTCCTCCGGTGGTGAGATTGGCAAGGGAGAGGGTGCCCCCGCCATGCGTGATCGTGGCTTCATCGGCGCTCGACGCATCGGCAAAGATGATCGTCCCTGCAACATTGTTGATCGAGGCCTGCCCTGCCGAAGAGGTGTTGCGGAAGATGAGGCGGCCACCATCGTTGGTGAGACTGGCCGACCCGGCGGTTGCGGCGTCGAAGAACCAGACCTCGCTGCCCGCGCCGCTGTTGCTGATGCGCGCCGTTCCGGCCGAGGACGTGTCGAAGAAGTTGGTGTCGCCGCCATCGCTGTTGACGATCAGCGCAGCGCCGCCGGTCGCTTCGTTCCAGAAACTGGTCTGACCGCGATTGGCGATCTGTGCGTCTGCAGCAGAAGCTGTGTCGGTAAACTCGACCGTTCCGTCATTGGCGATGCCGAGCGATCCAGCCGTAGCGCCCTCTTCAAAACTCAGCAGGCCCGAGAGGACATTCACATTGCCGGTGCCAAGCCCGCCAGTCGTCCTCGTGACGATACCGCCGCCGTTGAGCGTCGTGCCTCCATGATAGCTGTTGGCGCCTGTGAGCGCGAGTGTGCCCGATCCGGTCTTGGTCAATGTACCAAGGCCGCTGATATCCTGGGCAAGGGTGCCGTTGTCGTCCTGATCGATAACGAGGGCGCCGGCGGTGAGAATGTCTCCGCTGCCCAAACTGCCGCTCGATCCCACAAGGGTACCGGCATAGATGACGGTGCCGCCCTCATAGCTGTTGTCACCGGTCAGCGTCAGGGTGCCAAGGTCGGTTTTCGCCAGGGTGCCATTGCCCTGGATGGTGGATCCGATCACAGCGCCATAGGCGGCACCCTCCGCGGTGCCGTCGCCCACGCGGATGGTGTTGCCAGCGCCGATGTCGAGGATGCCGCCTGCCAGATCATATCCATCGACGGCAAACTGGATGCCGTTTGTCGCGATCGTTCCGTCCACTGTGACATGACCGGCTGCGCCCTGGAAGACAGCCATCGCATTGGTGGCTCTGGTGAGAGTGACGGCGCCGTCCATATCGGTCCAGCTATGCGCTGACGCCGACCAGAGGCCATCGCCTCCATCGACAATGCCGTTGTTGAGATTGGCAGCGGCGCTGCCGTCCCAGAAATTGAGCGTTAGACCCTGTGCGCTGACAAGGTTGACCTGGCCTGCAACAGCCGTCTGGATGCCAAGGTCACCAAGCGCCATGGACGAAGGGTAGGAACTGATGCCGAGCGGCGTATTGTTGTACAGCGCGCCGCCATATTCGATGACGCGATAGACGCCAGCATCAAGGGCAGTCCCGCCCGCTGAGATGACGTTGAGCGTGGCACCATTGAGACGAAGATCGCCATTGACGCGAAGCAGACCGGTTTCGCTTGGCGAGGCAAGATTAGCGTCGATCATCGATCCTGCGCCAAGCGTCAGGTCGTTCATTGTGAGGGTTTGGCCCGAAGTCCCCAGGATTCGGCCACCGCTGTTGACGAAAACGTCCCCGGCGATCGTTCCCGCCCCGCCCAGGCTCGCGCCGTCATCGACCCCTACATAGCCAGAGGCCAGTGCTCCGTTGACGGTGAGGCGGCCGCCCTCGACGAAGGTCGGACCTGTGTAGGATTGGTCGCTGGCAAGGGTCATCGCCCCCGCGCCCGTCTTCACGAGCGTACCAGTTCCCTGGATATTGCCGGAGAAAATCGTCGATCGGCCATTACCGCCGGTGATCAGCTCGCGCGTGCCAAGATCAACGAGGCCGGCGCCAGCGAGCGAGCCGATCGTTTCGCCATTGCCATAATAGTCGCTCGAAAGCAGCATCCCGGCGCCGGAAGCCACCGTGACGCCCGAGAGGTCGCTGATCGCGTTGGGGCCGTGGAGAACCAGCTGTCCGGCCGAGACGGTCGTGTCACCCTCATAGGAGTTGCCTGGCTCGCTGGGCGCGAAGCCATAGGCGACAGGCGACCAGAGATGCAGGGTGCCTGCGCCTGTCTTTTCAAATCCTCCTGTTCCCAAGAGCGCGCCATTCTGGTTGACGGTGAGGCCCGAGCCGACGTTCAGCTTCGCATTGCCGTCAAGAACCAGGCGGACCTCATCGCCAAAGTCGCCGCTCACGAGATAGTCGAGTGTCGTGCCGCCTGCCATGACGAGACCGCCCGATCCCAGCGCTCCGCTATGGCCGAGGCCCAGCGTGCCGGAGAGGAGCGTCGTGCCACCGGAATAGGTGTTGGCGCCGCTCAAGGTCAAAGCGCCGGAACCGGTCTTGACGAGCGAGCCGCCCGAACCGGATATGACGCCCGAAATCACATCATCCTGGTTGAGCCCGCCCAGGGTCAGGGACTTGCTTCCAAGAACGACGCTGCCTTCGCCCGATACGCTGCCGATGCTGGTGCCGGCGCTGGCGAGGTCATCAATGAAGAGCTGGCCGGTAGCGGCATTGACGATACGGGCCTGCGCGCCGGTGGCTTCGCCCTCAAAGCTGAAATCGCCGTCGTTGGAAACGCGAATATGACCAGCTTCCGCGACACCGCCGACACGAGCGCCAGCGCCCGCATGCACATCGACTGTTCCCGCGCCAAAGGCGCCGGTGACGCTTGTGGTGAGGATGCCTGCCTCAACGACCATTCCGCCCGAAAAGCCATTCTCTGCCGTCAGGTCGACGGTTCCCAGGCCGCGCTTTACGAAGGTGCCCGTGCCCCGGATCTGATTGGCGAAAATTGTGTCAGAGCCCTCGTCAAGGATGAGGCGGGTGTCATCTGCGGTGACAATGAATCCGTTCGCAAAGCTGTCGGCATCGCCGATCAGCGAACCCTCATTGAGCCATGTATTGCCAAGATAGCTGTTGGCGCCGCGAAGAGTGAGCGAACCTGCACCATTTTTCTGAAGGCTGACAGTTGCGCCACTTGAAATGTCGCCCGAGAGGATGACGTCATGATCCCCTACGTCGAGCCGCGACGTGTTGGTGGCAAGATGAATGTCCCGGGTGAAGTCGGTGTCGGCCGCGAAGCGCAGCGTCGCGGTTGGCGTGGAACCACCTCCGATCTCCACCGCTCCGGTGCCGAGGGCGCCTTCGGACGCGATCTCAAGGACGCCGCCGCGGATGAACGTACCGCCTGTATAGCTGTTGCTGCCCGTGAGGCTGCTCGTCCCGCCATAGACGTTGAGGGAGCCCGCTCCCGCGATCGTCGATGACAGCACATAGGCGTCATCGGTATGATTGAGAACGATCCGGTCGAAGCTGCTCCCAAGGACAATCGCGCTGGCCTTCACAAGGCCCGCCGCCTGGGCAGCCTCGTCGCTCATGGCTCCTATCGCCAGGGTGCCGACAGACCCTGGGCGAAGGCCAACCGACAAAATGCCTGCGCCGCTTATACCGGCCGCCTCGACATCCACGACGCCGCCGTCCGCCACGACCAGCGTGCCGACGCCGCCATGACCGACGCTCGCTGCCGTGCGCGCCACCAGCGAGGAGTCTGCGCCGCTCACCTGCACAATGCCGCTGCCGTTGAAATTATCGTCGCCACCGATCAGGAGCTGGTCTGTTGCAAGGGCGGCCCCGTCCAGCACATTCACGAAATTGCCCGAGCCCTGGCCCGCGCCGACCTGGCCAACGACGAGCGAACCATTATTCTGCCAGGTGGAACCTGCCCCGCTCAGCGTGACGACGCCCTTGCCTGAGCCGAAAGTGGCGATATTGGCGCCCTGGGTATAAAGCGCGCCGCCATCCTCGATATCCACATAGGCAGCGCCAAGCTGACCGATGGTGAGCGGGCCGCTACCGGGGACGGAGGACCATTGCGATCCGGCGCCTTCGATGGTGACATGGCCGACCGATCCACCAAGTCCGCCGATCACGCCCGCGCGGCTTGAAACCTGGCCGCCGCCGCTGATCTGCAAGGTTCCCTGCGCGGCGTCGCCCACGTTGAGGAGCCCGTTGCTTGCCCAGCTGGCCGCGCTCCCGCTGACTTTAACGATCGGATTGAGCTCGCCATCAATTTTTCCGCTGTTGCTGGAGAGATCTGCGCTCACCAGGAGGCTGCCCTCGGTGACTGACAAGGACCGCACGCTGTTGCCGCCCGCCAGCGTCAGCTGACCCGCACCGCTCTTGGTGACATCGCCAAATCCCGTAATCTGTCCGGCGAAGATCCCGTCACTGGCCTGATCGAACTCGAGATGACCAGGGTAATTCAATGAAATCGATCCTGTCAGACTGTCGCTGTCGCCGATCAGCCTGCCCCCGGTGATTGTAGTCCCTCCCGTATAACTATTGAGCCCGAGAAGCCTCGTCGTGCCAGCCAGCTGCTGGATGCTGCCGCTGCCGAGGATATTGGCGGCGAACTGATAATCTGCGTCGGTGTGATTGAAGAGGATTGCGCCCTCACCGGCGCCGAAGACGACGTTTTGCGCGTTGAGCGAGCCTGCGGCAGCCGCAGCGCCGTTTCCGCCGATGCGAAGTTCAGCTGCAGAACCGGATTGCGATGCAATTCTGAGCGTTCCAGAACCTCCCACGACATTGACAGTGCCGCCATCGGAGATGTTGAGCACGCCTGTGCCCCGGTCTCCCAGGATCATGGCTGCGCTTGTCGTCGACGCGGCATCAATCGAGCTGCCGGCGCCACTGACGACAACCTCACCATGGGAGCCGGCGTAAGTGCCGATATTGAGGGTGCCGCTCGAGAGCACCGAAGCCCCGTTCCACACATTGACATAGCCAGAGCCCGATCCGCCCACCACCATGGTGGCCGAGGATGACGTCAGGGATGAGCCCGGCCCGACGAGGATCACATTCCCTGTCGCCCCGGCATAATTGCCCACCGACAGTGCCGCCGCCGTAAGAGCGCCGCCATTGACGATCACGTTGCCAATGCCCTGATCCCCGATGACCGCGGAGTTCGTCGCGACGGAGCCGCCGCCGCTTATCGTCAGAAATCCGCTCCCGGTGGGATTGGCTCCAAGAGCCAGGATCGCGCTCTCAGCGTGCGCGCCATCCGAGACGTCAAGCGTGCCTGCCCCCTGGAGACCGAGAAACAGCCACTCACTCGTCCAGTTCGTTCCGGCGCCGGTGATGGACGCGACACCCGCGCTTCCGGCGTTGCTCCCCATCATGCCGGTGTTTGTTTCAAGGCTCGCGCCATTACTGATCTGAAGGAGGCCGTTGGCCCCGGTTCCGATCCTCAGAATATTTGCTTGTCCCGCTCCAGCGCTCAGGCTGACGCTCGGCGACGCTGCGCCATCGATCCGGGCGTCGCTGCCACTGGCCGGAACGCCGCCGGACCAATTTGTCCCTGTCGACCAATCCTGCTCGGCGCCCACCGTTCCGCCGAGCCATGTCGTGACCTGCGCCTGGGCAGGGGATACTGCCAATGCGATGGCCAATGCCGCAGAACTGACCGTTTGAAGCGCACCGATTTTCATGTCGTTTCCCCTGTTCGTACAGACCGCATGCGCCCGCGTCAGCCACGGGCCGCGAAATGCCCTGACCCCAGACAGCATCGACCCGCGACTAACCTGTGACAGGCAAGCCTTAGAATCGGCAAATCGATAGCTTTCTTGAATGCTTGTGTATAGTCCGGTATGGAAGGAATCACGAATAAAAGACTCATGGAACCAAATGGATGCTTATGTATTGGCGTAACCCGATCCGGCTTATGCTAACAGGATTCCTTTGGGATAATGGTATTAGGCCGTCCTTCAATGAAGGAATCGGATCCGCAATGCTGCATTGACATCTGGCGAGGCACGGCAGGCGGACTGCACTGGCAAGCCGCCTTGCCCTGGAATGCCTGTATGCAGCCTGCCGCTATGCCCGGGCTTCGAGGAACCAGCGTCGATTGCCCTCCAGGGCCACCGCGCTAAGCCGCCCGGTCTGGAAGGCTCCTGTGTCGATGCCGATCCTGTGGTGCAGGTTCACAGGATTGGGGGAGATCGTATGGCCGTGGACGATAGTGAGACCCTCAAAATGCCCCGCGCTCAGGAAGTCGTTCCTGATCCATCGCAAATCTTGTTGCCGTTGCCGCTGAATCGGCAATCCCGGCCGGATACCGGCATGCGCGAAGACATAATCGCCGCGGATGATGAGGTCTTCCCCGCGCCTCAGAAATTGCTGATGGGCAGGCGGGATGAGGTCTGGGAGCGCAAGGCTCAGCTGCTCGAGCGAGGCGCGCTGATATTCGACCGGGTCAAGCCCATAACTGATCAGGCAGGCTTGGCCTCCAGCACGAATGAACTGACGCAGGGCCGGGATATTGCCGTCAAGGGCGGCGAGAAGCATCTCTTCATGATTGCCCGTCAGCCAATGAAACGGGCGAAATTGACCGCTTGCCTGCATGGCCCTTTCGACAACGGCCTGTGAAGCGGGACCCCGGTCGATAAGATCCCCCAGCAAAATGAGGCGTATGACGTCGGCATCCGCGTCCCGACAGTCTTTTTCGAGTTGGCCGAGCATGTCTTCGAGCAGGTCGAACCGGCCGTGGACATCGCCGATGGCATAGATGCGCTCGCCCTGTGGAGCGAGGCTGTCCCATTGCTCCACCTTTCCTCGCCAGAACCATCGCCGAAATATCACGCCTTTCCTCCCGACCCGTCGGGCCGGCTGCATCCGGCGCATAGCGACTTTGCATGCCGGAGCAGTCGCGCTTGCAAGAGGCCATGCCCAGCTCGGGTGAACCGAAAGATGACGGCATGGTGAATGGGAAAGGGGGTGGGGAAGGGATCCATCGGATTATGGCTGTTTAATTTGACCAGGTGAAAGCGACGGCATTTGTGATGATCGGGATAATGGGCCTGTGGACATGCAGGCACGCGCAGAAGGCCGCAGGCACCTTTGTTGCCAGAAATCCGAGGAGGCATGGTCAGGGTCAACGATCCACCATGCCGCGCCAGATTCCAAGGATTTCGAGCCCCTCTTAGATTTGGATAGAGTACCAATGGGGTGACGCCAGTTCATGCTGGCCCTCCAATCATCCCGATGAGCTTCAATGATCCCGTGCCAATGCCCTGCGCGCCGCCATCCTTTGGCCAGAGACATGATGGGGCTCCTGTGAATTTATCGCGCCGCGGTACAACATCGGATGCCTGAGGCGCAACTCCCGCTTTTCGATGAAAGCAAGCTTTTACAGGAACGGGACGGTAATCAGCATCGTTTCGAGCGATCCCGGTTCATCCATTCCTTTTGAATGAAGCAGGAAAGATATAGCTATCCTTCATTCTGGAGGTTTTGAACATGCTGCCTGCAATCCGTGCGTTCATTCTTGGACTGGCAGTCACGCTGTCATGGCCAGCGCAGGCAGGTCTTCTCGAGACAATGCGCGACATGGATATGCGTCTTGCGTCCATCATGTTCCGTCTGACGACGGGGAATGTCTCGTCATGCCCTCACAGGATGCCTGCCACCGGCATGGTGGTTCACGCGCTCGAACAATATGCGCCTGACCTGCGCGAAGAAGCCCGCGCGACCTTTGGCTTCCCGGCAACCTTGTCGATCATGGCAGTCGTGCCTGGAAGTCCTGCCAGCAACGCTGGCCTTGCGCCGGGCGACGGCATAACAAGCATCAACGGTATCGCGGTTCGGGAAGCAGGCGGCAAGGATTCAGGCTCGAGCAGGCGCAGGGACGAAATCGAACGCTATATCGCCGCGCAGCCGCCTGCAGAAGCGATCCGCCTCTCGATCCGGCGAGGCGGCCAGGAATTTCCTGTTCAAGTCCGGCCTGTGCCAGCCTGCCGTACCCGCTTCGAGGTAAGTTCCGGTCTTGGCGAGTGGGCGATCTCCAACGGGGAAACGATCCAGCTCTCCGCGCGCTTTCTCGCCAGGTTCGGCGACACCGCTCTTGCCGTCGTAGCCGCCCATGAACTTGCCCATAATATCCTTGGCCATCGCGCAAGGCTTGAGGGCCAAAAGGTCAAGCGGGGCCTTGCCGGAGCGTTTGGCAGAAGCGCCCGTCTCGTGCGGGAGGCCGAAGACGAGGCGGACCGGCTCAGCGTTCATCTTCTCTCGGCCGCCGGCATCAATCCCATGACGGCAGTCGACTTCTGGCGTGGCGAAGGACGCGCGATCGGCGGCGGGCTGTTTCACGCCGCCACACACAGGGGAGCAAAAGCGCGAGCGGCGCTCATGGCCCTGGAACTCAAAAGGCTTGGTTCCGCTCCCTGATGACCTCAATCGGCAGGCCATATTGTGAGGGAGCGCCCGCCGGCGATTGCAGGCTTTGCGGCTTCGCATCTGGCGCGCGCATGCGGCAAGGCGCGCTCTGAGGGATCGCGGCGACGCGCAAGATCAGGGATCGGTCATGGACGGCATGGAGAAGAGCCTGACGGCATCACGCCCCCTATGCTTTTGGGCGCGTCCCTGGGAAAAGCGGATTCAGGGCGCCAGCGAGCGATACCTTCCGCGATAGAAGCGCCGCTTGATCAGGGTCAGGCGGGCGCACGATGTGTCCAGGGCCGGTGGCGAAGAACCGGCGCCATCCAGAATGAACTGGCAGGCTCTGTTCATGGCTTTGGGCATGCAAAAAAGGCAGAAGCGTTGCTGCGGATCGCAATGCACTGAGCCCACCGCCCTTCGGACGCCAGACCCCCGCGCGATGGTCGGCTCGCTCCGGAGTGGCTTCGTTTGCAGCCAGGGCAGCCAGGAGAGGGGGGAGGAAGCCGTCATTCCTTGGCGATTGCCTTATGGCAGATAAATACGAAGGAATGGATTATAATAGACATGCATTTATGTCTTTCCGAATCATGCGGATATTTGCTATACGACTCGAAAGCGCTAGTTCAGAAAAGATTTTAATCCGTTCAACGCATTCAGTCCTTCACGAACAGATTCAGCATTTGCAGATCAGCGCAGGCTCCCCGAGAGGAGTTTGGCTTTCCGCGCATGCGCAGGTCTCCCTCGGGTCGCACTAAGGGAGGAGCACGGTGTCTGCCAAGACAGGAGACACCGTGCTTCCTATTGGCTTTTTGGGGCAGCAGCGTCCGAGGGCGCTTTTGGGGCGGGCTGCATTGTCATCCATCGTCTGCTTTGTGAAATTCTACAGGAGATCTGCGGTTCCAGGACGCCCCTCGCGAGCGGTGACCTCTATTTCCGAAGGTGGGAGGCGGCGATGAAGGTCTGCCAGGTGCAGTCAAACAGGGAAGACGCGAATAATGATGAAGGCTGACTCTCAGGGTGAGAATTGGCAGGCTGAGGGGCCTCTCCACGCGGCCCGGCCACGCCCGCAGGAAACGGACAATGTCGTTTTCCTGCAAGATCCGGACTGGCCTCCCTTGACCTATGCCGATCTCCCCCGAATGAAGTACAGGTTCGACACGCTGGAACATATCATCCAGTCAGTTTCCAGCCTCGCCGGGCCCGTCCTTCTGGTTCTGACCTGCGCTGCGATTGGCTGGGCCCTGACGCGAAGCTGAACTTCGCCGAGGCGGCGCCAACCAAGATGCGTGATACAAGTCTGGAGCGCGTGCAGTCGGCCGCGCCAGACGCAGTTGACAGCACGGCGCCAGGACACGCAAGCGGCAAGACAAGGCCGTCGCGGCTTGCTATGGCGTCGGCATGCTTTCAATTGCATCATGGAAGCGGCCGGAAATCGCGATAGATTTCGGGTCCGCCAATCTGCGCATCGTCCGCCGCGACGCCGGCCTTATATTCAATGAACCGTCCTTGTGCTGCTTTGCGGATTTCAAAACGATGCCGCGCCTGGTCGCCGCGGGTACCGCGGCGCAAGCCATGGTTGATCGGACGCCTGGCAAGATGAGGGTCAGGCGCCCTTTGCGGCGCGGCGTGCTCCAGGATATTCACACCGCCAGCGAGCTTTTGCGCTATGCCGTTGGCGCTGCGCTTGGACGCAGGCTTTCGCGCAAGTCGCGCGCGCTTATCGGCGTGCCCGCCGACGCAACCCAGGCTGAATGCCGTGCGCTGCTGACCGCGGCGGACGATGCGGGGCTCCGCGCTGCCCAATTGGTGCCCGAACCCTTTGCCGCTGCCGTAGGCGCCGGGATTCGTGTTCATGAACCTCGCGGCGCGTTGATCGTCGAATGTGGTGCGGGCATTACCGAGGTGGCGGTGCTTTCGCTTGGGGGTATGTGCGTCACGCGCTCTGTGCGCGTCGGTGGCGCGGCGCTGGACCAAGCGATAACCGACTATCTGCATTTCGAGCACAAAATGCTGATCGGCCGCCAGACGGCCGAGCGGATAAAGAAGGGCTATACTGAACGGCGCTGCCGCCAAGAGGCGCTGGAAGTGAAGGGCCGAAGCCTCGTCTCGATGGGCCCCCACTCGCTGCGTATCGATGCTGCAGAACTGGATCATGTGATAGGGAAGCACGCGGCCAGGATCACCGAAACCATAGGAGAGGTGCTTAACGGAACGCCGCCCGAGCTCAGCCGCGACCTCCATATGGATGGCATTCTTCTGACCGGCGGCAGTGCCGCCACACCCCGTTTGCGCGAAATGATCGAGCAGGACACCGGATTGCCGGTAAAGATAGCGGACGATCCATCGCTTTGCGTCGCCCAGGGCTTGCATCGGCTTCTGCAAGACTGACGTCGCAAAGGTCGAGACGACCGGGCGATGCTCACCTCCCTGGAGTAAAGGAGTATCCGGGCGCGATTGCCGCAAGCGTTCTGCGGGATGAAGTCTGGCAAGTGACGAACAGGGTCGGTCACGATAAGCGCACTCGACGCATATCGGCGGAGCGTACCGTTCGAGAGCGCCGAGGGGAGTTGTCGCGGAAGCTTCGCCTATTTTCGGCGCCTCACGCGATTTGCAGCAAGCGCACTCCCGTGGCCGCTCCACGGGATATTCCAGGAGCGTTTTCTAAGCAGATGGAAACGCAAGTTCGGCGAAGCCAATTGTTGGCTGACTCAGAAAATCAAGATGAAACAAATATCTAGGGCGGTCGAGCCGATGCAATTGGATCGCAACTCTAGATCACGCCCATCGCCTGCATCGCCTCTGCAACCCGGATAAAGCCGGTGATATTGGCGCCCAGCACATAGTTGCCAGGCGCGCCATAAATGTCGGCCGTTTCCGCGCAACTGTCATGAATGCGGCGCATGATCGCGGCCAGGCGCGCTTCGGTCTCCTCGAATGTCCAACTGTCGCGCGATGCGTTTTGCTGCATTTCCAGCGCGGAGGTCGCAACGCCTCCGGCGTTGGCCGCCTTGGCAGGACCGAAAAGAATGCCCTCGCCCTGGAAAAGTCGCACAGCCTCGGGCGTGCAGGGCATGTTTGCCCCTTCACCCACGGCGATGACGCCGTTGCGGATCAGCGTTGAGGCATCGTTGCCGTTGAGTTCATTCTGGGTGGCCGCGGGCACCGCCACTTCGCACGGCGTTTCCCAGACGGAGCCCTGCTCGCGGAAATGGGCACCGGCGCCTTTGAGGCGCGCATAATCGGAAATCCGTTCGCGACGCACGAGCTTGATCTCTTTCAGCAGTTCAAGGTCGATCCCGCCCTCATCAACGATGAAGCCTGAAGAATCCGAGCAGGCGACCACCTTGCCGCCAAACGCATTGATCTTCTCGATCGCATAGATCGCGACATTGCCCGATCCTGACACAACGGCCCGCTTGCCTTCCAGGCTCTCGGCCCGGGTCTTGAGCATCTGCTCGAGGAAATAGACGGCGCCATATCCGGTTGCCTCGGTGCGGGCTCGCGATCCGCCGTAGATCAGGCCCTTGCCCGTCAGGACACCGGCTTCATAGCGATTGGTGAGACGCTTATACTGTCCGAACAAATATCCCACTTCCCGCGCGCCCACACCGATATCGCCGGCGGGAACGTCGGTATATTCGCCCAGATGCCGATAGAGTTCGGTCATGAAGGATTGGCAAAAGCGCATGACCTCACCATCAGATCGCCCACGCGGATTGAAGTCGGAGCCGCCCTTGCCGCCGCCGATAGGCATGCCGGTCAGGGCATTTTTGAAGGTCTGTTCAAACCCCAGGAACTTGATGATCCCGACATTGACGGAAGGATGGAAGCGCAACCCCCCCTTATACGGGCCAAGGGCTGAATTGAACTGGACTCGAAATCCCCGATTGATCTGGATCTGGCCGTTGTCATCAACCCAGGGAACACGGAAGATGATCTGCCGTTCCGGCTCGCAGATCCGTTCAATCAATGCGTTGTCCATATAGTCGGGATGCTTGGCGATGACGGCGCCAAGGCTTTCGAGCACCTCCTCGACCGCCTGGTGAAATTCTGTTTCTCCCGCATTTCTCCGCAGGACATCTTCATAAATGGGAAGAAGTTTTTCATCGATCCGGGGCAAGGGCGGGTTCCTTTCTTCTCGAAAATACAGGCGCGCGAGGCGCTCGCGCGAGCGTCTTGCGCCGAGTGCAGGGGCAGGGGCAGGGGCAGGGGCAGGGCCTAGATCCGCTCGGGCTGCGTAACCTTCAATATGGCAAGTGGCCGCTCGCGACCGTCGCGATCGGGCCAGTCGATCACATGGCCTTCACCCAATCCGATGAGGCCTGCGCCAACAGGCGTGAGGATCGAGATACGCCCCGCCGAAATGTCGGCGTCTCCCGGATAGACAAGCTGCACCGTGCGGCTGCTCCCGCTCGTGTCATCCTGGAATTCCACAATCGAGTTCATGGTGACGATGTCGGCTGAAAGACGGTCTGCCTTGACCGTTTCGGCCCGGGCTATTTCGTCAAGCAGCAATTTGCCCGCCTGCATCCCGCGCTCTGCTGCCGAGAGTGCAAGATTGGTCAGCTTATCGGCTTCGGAGTCGATGAGACGGACCGGAGGGCGCTTCAAATATATGCGGCTGGTCATGGCGCTGGCTTTCGAGAGTGAGGGGTCGCCGGCCTAATGGCGGCGAACATCATTTCATCGATCTGCCCCGAGCCCGGGGCATTTGCACCAGAACCCGGGGCTACGCGCCCGCGAGAAGCTGCCCTCCATTGTGGCGGAAATGCCAGAATTTGACCCAAATGCTCATGATCGCAATCCTGTCAGAGGGGCCTGCCTAAGTCAAATTCACGGCCGCCCCTGGAACGCCATCTCGTGCACCCCGCGTCACGCGGAGACCACCAGCTCCCGATTTGGCCCGAGCAAGGACGGCCGCTCTCCAGATGAGACCGTACCGTCAGGATGTCGCCGCGATAACCCGGGTAGAAGCGCAGGACAGGCTGTCGGCGACCGCGGCATGAACGGCCGCCGCCGCGGACAGGCCGCGCAGCGCTTCGTCCGATTCCAGGCGGCTGAGGACCAATTCCGCTGCGCCCTGATTGGTCATCTCCATGCGGCACAGGCCCTGGCGTCCATCTTCTCCGTCAGCGTAGAAAATACCGTCGATGACGCCGGCTACATACATCGAGCACTGACCATAATTGGGATGGGAGCAAATCTCGAACAGGCGTTCGCCCGAGAAAAAGGCGGGTATTTCCTTAAGCGGCGCGGTTGCCCGGGCCGGGGAGAGCGGCAACAGCAGGGCTGATAGCGTCATGACAAGAAACGTGCGGTTCATATCATCTCCTTGCGGGCCTTATGGCCCTTTCACTCCTCAATCGGCCGGATCGAGAGCCCGCGGCGGTAATTCAGCACTATGGGGATCTTCTTCACCTCCGTGCCAACACTGACCACGACTTTTGCAAAGGCAGGCTTGAGGTGGAACAGCGAGAGGGAAGGATTGCGCGAAAACCCGCCGCCATCGTTCCACCCCGATTTGCCGTTACCATCGACATCATGGCGAACAGCCACCGCGTAAGCGCCTGGCGCGGGGAGACTGACGCAAACCGGCATGAAAGGGACATTGCTTACGGGCAGGTCAATCCGCCGCAACCATTTCCCCTTGGCGAGAAACGACTGCGGATCGCTGCCATATATCTGGACCCTAAGATCGCCCGCGCTCTTCTTGAAGCCGCGAACCTGCACCAGGAAAGCGGGACCGGCGCCTTGTTCGCAAGCCTGTGCGTCGGGGCCCATGATGCCTCGCTGGGCGTGGGCCTGTACCGGCAGGCCACAGGCCAGAAAGATGAAAGCTGCCTGGAACAATCCCCAGCTCCTGCGGGCGCGATATCTTGTTTCAACGCGGAAATCGTGGATTATGCCGATTTTCAAATCTCCTGAATGCTGTGGAATGCATGATGAATTCAGATCGAAAGCTTTTCCTCCATCATCAACTGGCGTACCTCGCGGCGCAGGGAACGCTGCTTGTCGACCGCACTGCTGATCGCATTGAAGGTGGCGACATCGAGGCCGTGCCGGCTCAGCGCCTGCATCATTTCCGCCTTCGCACGCTCCTGGAGAAGGTCCGCCTTGTCCTGTGGGAGGCTGTCGATGCGAAACGAAACGGCCTGGCGGATTTTCTGGATTTCAAGCAGGGTCGATGCATAGGCATGGATCTGCCGGTTGGAAAAGGCTGTCCCAAGGGTCCCGTTCGTGTTGGGGACGGGCGCACCCGCGGCCGCGAGCGCAGAAGGGGCGGCAAGGAGCAGCAGCGCTGGAAAACAAGCTTTTCTGACCATGAATATCCTCAGACAAAGGTTGATCGGATTGGGGTCGGGCGGGAGAGGCAGTTTCTCTCCCCGCTACCCTCTGGCGAGGTTCGCATGTTGCCAGACCAGAGCGTTCACTGGGCCCAGTTATGAAGCTTTCTGCGCTGAACGCCCCTTTTATAGCGATGAACCGATCAATTGCGAAGGGCCGGTAGGCCCTGCCTCTCACAACGCGTTGCAAAGAAAAGGATTTCCCGTTGCCCAGATTTCCATCGAGCCGAATGGTCCTGAGTTCTGCATTGGGTCTCGCCTTCCTTGGAGGCTGCGTTCCGGCGGGCGAACGCGTGCAGGCGGCAAGGCCGGCACAGCCCACCAAAGTCGCCACCGTGCAGGCGCCACAGCCCTCACAGCCGGCGCGGCCGCAGCCTCCAGCCGACCTCCTCAATGCAGTTCAGGGGCTGGGGAGCGCGTATAAGGGAAAAGTGGGCATCTCCGTTCGCGACATCGACGAAGGATGGACGGTGTCGTTCAATGGGGACGCGTCGCTGCCGCAGCAGAGCGTCAGCAAATTATGGGTCGCGATCGCGGTCATGGATGCCGTGGATCGCGGCAAGCTCAAGCTGTCCGACCCGGTGACGGTACGGCGATCCGATCTGACCGTCTTTCACCAGCCGATCCGGCCATTGGTGACGAAATCGGGGTATCACACAACGATCGGAAAGCTGCTCGAGCTAGCCATGACGCGCAGCGCCAACAGTTGCAACGATGTGCTCTTGTGGAAAGTGGGCGGACCCAGCGCGATCCGCACCATGCTGGCGCGAAAGGGGGTTTCAGGGGTTGGCTTTGGTCCTGGTGAACGGTTGCTGCAGGCAAAGACCGCCGGTCTCACATGGCGCCCCGAATGGGCCGGAGGCTGGGGCTTCCTCAAGGCGCGGGCGGCCATGAGCTATGCAGCGCGGGACCGAGCCCTCAAGCGCTATCTCGCCGCGCCCTATGACGGCGCATCGCCCAATGGCATCACCCTTGGTCTTGCGATGCTCAAGCGCGGTGAATTGCTGACACCTGCCTCCACCCGGCATCTTCTTTCTCTGATGCGCGCGAGCAGGACGGGGCCATTGCGCCTGCGGTCAGGACTTCGCTCTGGATGGACGCTTGCCCACAAGACCGGCACGGGTCAGGATCTTGGCAATCTGTCGACCGGCTATAATGATGTGGGTATCCTGAACTCGCCTGACGGCCACCGCTATGCCGTCTCTGTCATGATCGCAAGCACGCGCCAGCCGATCCCCGTCCGCATGCGCCTGATGGGCGATGTCACCAGAGCCATCATCCGAACCGAGTAGAATTAGCCGTATGGGAGCGGAGAGGGCGCTCAGCCGGGATAGCGGATCGGTGCTGCGACCACGCCGCTGCCCCGGCGCGCGGCTTTTCAGCTATTCCCGCCGCCATCCACGCCGGAGCGGAAGGTCAGGAAGGATATGCGCCTGGCGGCCGATTTCGGTCTGTCGGCTTGCGCTGCGGACCTTGAGGAGGTCCTGGCGGGAGACGATGCCCAGGAGCCTGCGCGTTTCCCTCTCGATGATCGGGATGCGACCGATGCCGGAACTCACGATGAGATCCGCAACCGCGCCGCTTGGCGTTTCTGGATAGGCGACAGGTTGCGCAGCGTCCGACACGGCGTCAGCCAGCATAGTCTGGTCGCGCCGGCCCTCCAGCTGCCAGCGCAGGGCGTCGGAGCGCGAGACCAGTCCTAGCAGCCGCCCATGAGCATCAATCACAGGGTAGCTGCGGTGAACGGCATCGCGCTCGAAAAAGGCGATGGCGCTCTCGAGCGTCATCGTCCCGGGCAATGTGGCCGGGTCGGGGCTCATGATCTGGCCCGCCTGGAGCATATCGAGGGTATCGACCGTATATTCCTGCAGGATATGCCGTCCACGCCGCGCTATCTTCTCTGTCAGGATCGACCGTCGCATGAGCAGGACGCTGATCGCATAGGCGCTGCCGGCAGCCGCGACCGTGCAGGGAATAGCATGGAACTGGCCGGTAAGTTCGACGGCGAAGATCGCTCCGGTCATGGGCGCCCGCATCGCGCCGCTCATGATCCCGGCCATTCCGACCATCGCCCAGAAGCCCGGGTCGCCCGGAAGAAATTGTCCCATCAGGAAGCCTGCGGCGCCGCCCAGGATGAGGATGGGAGCCAGCACGCCGCCCGAGGTTCCTGAACCCAGCGCCACGAGCCAGACGATGGCCTTGACGAGGAGGAGCGCTGCGACGACCTTGAAGGGCAACGTAGCGTTGAGGAGGCCCTCGATATTGGCATAGCCGGCACCCAGGACGTGGGCATCTATCAGGCCGCCCAGGCCCACGACGACGGCGCCGATGGCGGGCCACCACATCCAGTGGACGGGCAGGCGATGGAACAGGTCCTCGATCCGGTAGAGCGATGTCGAAAGAAAGGTCGCCTGGAGTCCGACGACCACGCCCATGCCGGCGGAAGCGAGCAGATCCCAGCTTTCGCCGGGCAGGGCTGCTGTCATCGGGAACATGGGGCCCGACCCGAAGAGCAAGGGACGCCAGGCGTAGGCGATCAGGGCACCGGTCACGACCGGCACGAAGCTGCGCGGCTTCCATTCGAAGAGAAGGACCTCCACGGCGAGCAGGATGGCCGCGAGCGGCGTGCCGAAAATGGCCGTCATGCCGGCCGCCGCGCCGGCGACGAGCAATGTCTTGCGCTCCGCCGCGCTTAGATGAAAACATTGTGCGAAGAGGGAACCGATGGCCCCTCCGGTCATGATGATCGGCCCTTCAGCGCCGAACGGGCCGCCGCTGCCGATCGAGATCGCCGAGGACAGCGGCTTGAGCAACGCGACCTTGAGCGACAGGCGGCTTTCCCCGAAGAGGATGGTTTCAATCGCTTCAGGAATGCCATGTCCGCGGATCTTGTCCGAACCAAAACGTGCCATCAGCCCGACGATGAGGCTGCCGAGAACGGGAATGAACAGGATCATCCAGCCTGCAGAGGCATCGGCAATGCTGCTCTCGCCCGCCGACAGGCGGCCGTACCAGAAGAAATTGGTGGCAAGCGCGATCGCCTTTACAAGTATCCAGGCGCCCAGGGCTCCGCCCGAGCCGACGACAAGAGCCATGATTGCAAGCATGATCATGCGCCGGTCAACACTGTGATCGGCAAGTTTGGCGTCAGCGGCCCTTTGAAAGGTGGGATGCATGTTCTGGACTGATCCTGAAAGATTGATGCCGCCACCTATGTCGCAATACGATATAAATCAAGTATGAGACCGGAATGCAGAAGAACGAAACCCTTGCCGACGCCGATTATGCAGCGCTTGCATCCTTTCGACACGCCATCCGCAGATTTCAGGCCTTCAGCGAGGAGCAGGCGGCAGCTGTGGGCCTGACGCCGCAGCAGCATCAGGCCTTGCTGGCGATCAGGGGCTGCGACCCCGACAAGGCAACGGTGGGTCACGTCGCAGAGCGGCTGATCCTCAAGCCGCACAGCGCGACCGGCCTTGTCAACCGGCTCGAGGCGCTGGCTCTGATCAGGCGAGAGCAGGCCGCAGATGACAAGCGGCGGGCGCTTCTTCGCCTGACTCCTCGAGCCTATGCGCTTCTAGACGCCTTATCGGCCACCCATCGGGAGGAGATTCGTCGTATGGCGCCTATCCTCGCAGAAGTCTTTACGCAGCTTGGTTGATCCCAGAGCGGAGCCGCAGGCGTACTCCGGACCACCCGAAGCGCTGCCCGGGCGGGGCAGCGTCCTGTTCCTGTGCGCACTTCAGGGGCCGACAGGGCGCGCGAGACTGGAGAAACATGAGGCGCTTAGCCTGAAACTGTGCGAGTGAGCCAGGCGATGAACGTCCCGTTTGCCCAATTGCCGGCATCGACGAGAAAGTCCGCGGGCGGGGCGCTGTCGTCACCAGCCAAGCCGCCTGGATCGACGGCGATCATGAACTGTCGCTCTGCTTTACCGGGAACGCAAATCCTGATGTTGTACCGCGCAGCAGCTTCCGATTGAGGGAAGCGGGCGCGCTGAATCCAGCATTCAATGCCATGGGCATCGAGCGCAACCTGGAGATGTTCGAGTGCGCGCAGCACATCCCGGTCCAGCGGCGAGCGGACCGGCATGAAACGGCGGCCGTGATAAATGGGCAGCGCATGGCCGGCAATGGCTTGCACGCGGCCTACCGGATCTGCTTCGCAAGCGATCAAGGCTAAAAAGGGCCCTCCTGCGTCGCCTTGGAAGGATATCCGGGTACGAACGCGAACGGGCATCGCGTTCGGGCTGTAGAGCAATGGTGAGCAGATATCCGTGGCGTACAGGGCCAGGAAACCCTGGACCTGCCTCCCGCACCGCGCAGTGGCGCGAAGCCGGGCAGCAACCTCACCGCTCCGCAAGGCCGAGCCATGAGTCCAGAAGTGATCGGCGAGGCTGGCGCCGGCTGCTACCTCGAAAAAGGCGCTCGCCCGCCGCAGGGCCGCAAACGCCCTGGTCGCTGAGGGACCATCCGGTGCGAGGGCCGGTGGAGGGATGATGCTGCAATCCGCCGCCTCCAGGAGTTCCTCCAGCAGCAGCGCCAGAGGATCGCGGGGCGCGACCATAGCCATACCCGGCGCCGCAGGCAGCATGGCGTCAGCGGTGATGTGGAACAACGGGCGCGGCGATGCCCGCACGGCGCCAAGCTCCGCCGCGGATGTACGGTCGGGTTCGATGTCCGGCGCCGTTTCCCGATGCGCGTCAGCCGTTGATCTTGTCCTTTGTAGCTTTTGCCGGTGCGAAGACGAGCTTGCGTGACGCTGCGATCCTGATGGCTTCGCCCGTGGCCGGGTTGCGCCCATCGCGCGCGGCGACGTCTTTCACCTTGAATTTCCCAAATCCTGCGACGCTGACTTCCTCTCCCCTGGCGCAAGCGCTGCCAATCGCCTCGAAGACAAGATCGACCGCCTTGCGGGCGTCCGCCTTGGTGGAGCCGGTCTCATTGGCAAGATAGTCTGCAAGGTCGCTATTCGTCATCGAAGCTCATCCTTCCCGTCATGATGCTCGCTTGCATAGCCTGAAGCTGCGGGCAGCGCCACGCTTAGACCCATGAAACGGGTCAGGCACGACATCGCGGCCTTGCGGAACCCTGGCGCCCTCCAGATCTGAGCGGGAAGCTGGTTATGAATTTTCTATCGCAAGTTCACGAATGATCACGAACGGGCAAGAGCGTCCAGCCTGCCATCTGTGTCACTTTACCCCGCCATCCTGGTAAAGTGACACAGATGTCAAAACGACTTGTTTAACGACCGATCCGCATTTCGGGGATTCACAAGAATCGGGCTTTGTGCTTGATTCGTTCCATGCTGCAACAAAATCTCTTTCGCCGCCCTGTATCGGATCTCGTTCCAGAAGCGGGGCTGTCGGATGTCGTCCATGCCATCGCGAAACATTCAAGCAGGCCACGCTACACCTTCATGGTGCTGGATCTCATCGCCCGCGTCGCTCGATCAAACGGGCAGGCCGGCCCCCTCGTCCGGGACGGCGAGGCGCTTGTCCCCATCCGCGAATGGCTCGCGGCCACGATCGCCCCCAGCGCCGCCCGGCATCACCAGCGCCGCGCGACCATCGGCAAGCTGCGATCCGCGCTGGCGGCCAGCGGGGCCTTGCCCTTAGATCCCGCAGAGGCCGAAAGGTTCGTGGAAACGCAGGTCAGCGAACGGATCCGAGATAGCGGCATGACCGCCGTCAGCCGCGCGGTGTCCGAACTTGTGCGGGCCGGACTCATCAAACGCCATTATCAAGGCTATCGTGTTGACCACGAAAATCGTGGCGCAGGACGACATGCGGTTTATACCGTGCCTGAAACGGTGCGAAACGCGCTCCACCCAGGGGCCGCCGGTGGAAAACATCCCTTCGGCTCCGAATTAGCCGCGCAGTAGCGCATCTGCAGTGGGGGCCACGATCTCGATTGATCGGAAAAGTCCGCCCGCCATGCGGCGGACGGACAGTTGAAGGGTTCTTTTGGTTACTACCGCAGAGCCCTCGGGTCGCAGCGTCGATATAAATCGATCGAGAAAATGGGGATAGGAAATCCCGGACACAGGGGCCTCGCCGGCACGCCTCCACGCAGCGGGCAGGTCAGGCCAGTCTCTCGGTTCCGACCGGGTAAGCCGCTCGGCCGCAGGTCTCGAAACTGGACGCATTTTCGATGGTCACATCAGCGATGGCCTCGAGCGCTTCCTGCGTGAAGAAGCCTTGATGGCCGGTAATCAAGACATTGGGAAAGGTCAGCAACCGGGCAAAGACGTCGTCCTGCAGCATCTGGCCGGACAGATCCCTGAAGAACAGGTCGCCTTCTTCCTCGTAGACATCAAGGCCAAGCGATCCGATCTTCCCCGACTTGAGCCCCTCGATCACCGCTCGTGTATCGATCACCGCGCCTCTGCTTGTGTTGATGAGCATGACGCCGTTCCTGACGCGGCCAAGCGCCGCCTTATCGATCATATGATGGGTATCAGGTGTCAGCGGACAATGGAGGCTGATGATGTCGGCGGCGGCCAGAAGATCATCAAGCGGGAGATATTCCACCCCCATGTCAGCCAAGGAAGGACTGGGGACGGGGTCGTGGGCAACGACCCGGCAGCCGAACCCGGAAAGGATTTTCGAAAGTGCCGCGCCGATCTTGCCTGTCCCGACGATGCCGACCGTTCGCGCGCAGAGGTTGAAGCCCAGGAGCCCATCCAGCGCGAAGTTCCCTTCGCGCACCCTGACATAAGCGCGGTGGATTTTCCGGTTGAGGCACAAAATGAGCGCAAGCGTATGCTCGGCAATCGCCTCAGGGGAATAAGCGGGCACACGCGCGACGCGGATGCCCGCGCTTTCCGCCGCTTGAAGATCGACATGGTTGAAACCCGCGCTGCGCAAGGCGATGAGGCGCACACCCAGCCGGGAGAGCGCTTCGACGACTGGTCTGTCAAGGCTGTCGTTGACAAAGCAACAGATCGCATCGCTGCCTGCGGCGAGCGAAACCGTCTGCAAGGTGAGCGTCGCTTCGAGAAATTGCAGATGGTGCCGATTGCCGCCCTTGGCATTGGCTGCTTCAAGGAAGCTTCGATCATAGGACCGCGAACTGAAAACGGCGATCTCCATGCCCGTGTCCTCTGCCCATCCCTGCAAGGTGAAACTGGATAGCTCAAAGGGCCCCTTTCCTCCAGTCGGCGATTTTGAGGCGAGGCTGAACAATTGATCCCTCGGACAATCTGCCGCGTGGCTGCGCTCGTCCCTGTTTTCGCGCGCGGGCGGATATCGGCGCAAACCGACGCGCCGGCGGCGCTTGACGAAGGCACGGCATGTCGGTCAACTTGGCGCAAGATGAACAGACCACAGGAAGAGGAACGCCCATGTATGATCGGATTCTCATCTCGACGGACGGATCGGACCTCGCGAAAAAGGGCGTGGATCACGGCCTTGCCCTCGCCAAGGCGCTGGGCGTCGATGCCATCATCGTCACTGTGACCGAGCGCTTTCCGGTCTTCTCGAGCGGCGCTGGCTATGACCTTGCCTGGAGCGATGCGGCGCTGAGCGAATATGCCCAGGGCCAGAAACAGGCGGCCGACGGCATCCTTCTTGGCGCCAAGCAAGCCGCAGACGCGCTGGGAGTGACCGCCGCAACGCTTCATGTTCCTGACGCGGAGGTGGGCGAGGCGATCATCGCGGCCGCCAGGGAAGGCGGTTGCGGTCTCATTGTCATGGCTTCGCATGGGCGAAGGGGATTGGGCCGCCTGATGCTCGGCAGCAAGGCATCCGAGGTGCTCACCCACAGCGATATTCCGGTGCTTGTCGTGCGGTAAGCCTTGGGGCGAGCGGGCGGTTAGCCGACGATCCGCTGGGATCGGCCCCGCCGGCCGGCGGGACGAGCCTTCCCGCATGTCTCGGGGGGCGCGCCGCTTTTCTCTTTACCGACGGCACTGTGACTGTAGGAGAAGGGGACGATCGCCTGGAGGAGATAATCTCGATGGATCAAACAGCCCGTTTGCGCAGCGGGATAAAAGGCCTGGACCAGATTCTGGCGGGCGGGTTTCTCACCGGCGCATCCTATATCATCCAGGGACAGCCCGGGGCAGGGAAAACCATCCTCTCCAACCAGATCGCCTTTTCTCATGTCGCAGAGGGCGGCCGCGTCCTTTACGTCACGCTCCTCTCCGAAAGCCACGAGCGGCTGTTCCAGGCCCTTGAACCGCTGGCCTTCTTTGATCGCAGCAGGCTCGGCGCGCAAATCACCTATATCAGCGTCTTCCAGACGCTGCGGGATGAAGGGCTCGATGCCGTCGTCAAGCTGCTGCGCAGGGAGACCAAGCGCCAGGACGCCTCCCTGCTCATCTTCGATGGGCTGCTGAACGCCCGCGACCGGGCCGACACCGATTTCGACGTCAAGACATTCGTCGCCGAGGTGCAGGGCCAGGCCGCGTTCGTGGGCTGCACGGTGCTGTTCCTGACCAGTTCCAGCGTCACCGCGATCAGCCCGGAACATACCATGGTGGACGGCGTCCTCGAACTCACCGACACGCTCGCTGGGGTACGCACGGTCCGGCAGATCCAGGTGCGCAAGTCTCGGGGGAGCAAGGCTCTGGGCGGCCTGCACAAGTTCGAGATCGATGATGCCGGGGTGACAGTCTATCCGCGTATCGAGACGCTCTCTCCTCCGGCGAGCGCGGCAGCATCGAGGGTTGAAGTCAGGGTTCCGACGGGCGTCGCGGGTCTCGACAGGATGCTCGGCGGCGGACTTCCCAAAGGTTCAATCACTTTGCTTGCCGGCCCCACCGGGAGCGGGAAAACGACGCTAGGCCTTCACTTTCTGTCCCAGGCGAAGGAGGCTGAGCCAGGGCTTCATTTTGGATTTTTCGAAACGCCCGACAGGCTGCGCGCGAAGGCAGCAGCGCTTGGCATCCGCCTCGCTGCCCAGGACAGCGCAACGCTTGCGATCGACCGCATGCCGCTGGTCGACAATATCGTCGACAAGCTGGCGCATCAGCTGCTTGATCGGGTCTGCTCTCTCGGTGTCAAGAGGCTGTTCATCGACGGATTGGGCGGCTTCGAGCGAGCCTGCGTGCATCGGCCCCGGCTGGTGGAGTTTTTTGCCAATCTGATGGATCAGTTGAGGGGGAGCGGCGTTACCACGATGGCGACCTGGGAAATTCGCGAGATGGTCGGTTCCGACGTCTCAGCGCCTGCAAGGGAAATATCCGCCATTCTCGACAACATGATCCTCCTGCGGCTTTTCGAAGAGGATCACAGTCTCCTCAGGACCGTCTCGGTCCAGAAAATGCGCGACAGCCATTTCGATCCGGCAGTCCACGCAACCTACATCGCTGACAAGGGCCTCGTCATCGGTGAAGCGCTCGGCACCCGCCATGCTGCCCCTCATCCTCAACCCGGTGAAGGCTGACCGCCGCACGGGAGGAATCAGGGAAACTGAACATGGCGCATATCCTTGTAGTCGACGATGAATTCCTTCTCGCCATGATGCTCGCCGATATTCTTGAGGATGAAGGATATGAGGTGGAGACAGCCTCAAACGGACAGGCGGCGCTGGATTCTGTCCAGTCCAGGCGGCCGGGTCTTGTCATCACGGATTTCATGATGCCCGCCATGACCGGGCTGGAATTTGCCGAGGCTGTTCGCGCCGACGAAGCCCTGTGCGATTTGCCGATCGTCCTTGTAAGCGGCGCGCAGGGGTCGATTGCCCGCGAACGGCCTGAACTTTTCCAGGCGGTCTTCGACAAGCCCTATCGCAACCAGACGATACTCGACGAGGTAGCGAAATATCTCAGGCCGGAGCGCCCCTAATCTGCTATCACGGGTAGCAAGGATAGCCATCATGCCGTCGACCACAGACTGCCCGCATGCAGCCGATCCACTCATGGAACGGGATTTCTTCAAGCAAGCGATGGAGGCGTGCGGCGATGCAGTGCTGATCACGGCACCGGCACTAGATCCTCCGGGGCCCGTCATCCTCTTCGCCAATTCGGCCATGGCATCGCTCACGGGCTATAGCGTCAACGAACTTGTGGGCGCAACGCCGCGCCTGCTCCAGGGGCCAGCGACGGACCGGGCCATCCTCGAAGAGTTGAAGATCGCCCTGCGCGAGAAGGGAAGCTTTGCCGCCCAGACTGTCAATTACCGCAAGGATGGCAGCAGCTATATCGTCGAATGGGTTATAAATCCCCTGCTGGATGATGCGGAGACGGTAAAAGCTTGGGTTTCAGTTCAGCGTGATGTTACCATCCGCCTTGAAGAGCAGAAGGCGCGCGAGCAGGCTGAAGCGCGACTGGCGGCCATGTTCCGGGAGTCTCCCTTGGGTCTCGCGGAGGTCGATGGTCCAGGGCGCATCCTTCGCGTCAATCATGAATTTTGTCGGCTTCTCGGCCGCAGCAGCGCCCAATTGCTGACGCTTGAGCTACGGCAGATCGTCCATCCCGATGATCTCGCGCCTGCTCTTGCGGCGTTGGGAGAGGCAGGATCGGCCCAGGAAACCCGTCAGGTCGAGACGCGCTTTTTAAGGTCAGAGGACCGCCCAGTCTGGACGACCAGCAACGTGACGCCGTTAGGAGATGGGTCAGGCCACCTTCTGATCGTGATTGCCGATCTCACGGCGCGAAGGCAGGCGGAAAGGGCGCTGCATCACAGCGAGGAACGCTTCAGGCAATTTGGCGATGCCACTGGCGACGTGCTCTGGATCAGGGACGCTGCGACGCTCAGGCTGGAATATGCCAGTGCCGCCTTTGACCATGTCTATGATATGCCTGCCGCACATGCTTTGGGGCAATCCAATCTGAGGAAATGGGCAAGGATGGTCCTGCCCGAAGATCGTGGCGGCCTATTTGATGCGATCCGAAGCGCCTGCGGCGGCGCGAATGTGACCTGGGAATTCAGGATCAGGAGCGGGTCAGATGGGAGGACACGTTGGCTGCGCGACACAATTTTCCCCATGATCGATGACCGGGGACAGGTCGTCAGATTGGGCGGCATCAGCGAAAATATAACGGACGCGAAGGCAAGCGCCGAACGTCTGCGCATTCTCGTTGCTGAGCTCCAGCATCGGACGCGAAACCTGCTTGGTGTCGTGCGCTCCCTGTCGCAGCGCACCCTTCATGGCAGCAACAGCCTGGTTGAGTTTGGGCAGCGCTTTGATGACCGTCTTGGCGCCCTGGCTCGGGTCAACAGCCTCCTTTCACGCCTTGAAGATGGCGACCGGATCACCTTCGACGCTCTCGTCCAAGACGAAATCGACGCCCTTACTGTTCCCCGGGAATATGCGCAGGGCAGAATCGCACTCACAGGGCCTCGCAACATCAGATTGCGATCGGGAACGGTACAGACCTTCGCCCTCGCGTTACACGAACTATTCCATAATGCGGCCAAACATGGTGCGTTGTCCCAGGATAGCGGACGCCTCAAGATCTGTTGGCGCCTGGAGCCGGGCAGGGGATCAGTTTCCAGGCTCTATATCGATTGGCTTGAAAGCGGGGTGACAATGCCGCCTGCCGATGGGCTGCCACGCCGCAGTGGCTATGGACTGGAGCTCCTCGAGCACGCACTGCCCTATCAGTTGAGTGCGGAAACGAGTTTCGAGCTACTGCCCGACGGTGTCCGCAACATTATCGTGCTGCCCGTGTCCGCTTGATCGCCAGGGTAGACTTCGGCCTCGTCGAAATTCCTCGTTGAGGCGCGCTGAGCCGGCCAGCACAGCCGGCAGCTCATGTCCAAGGCGCGCCCGTCGATATCGTGACCCAGTTGCCTGTATGCCAAATTCAAAGAGTGAAGCTGATAAGCTGCCGTAAGCCAGACGGATGGCGCAAGCCATCGAGCACCCCCTTCTTTCTGCTCATCTCGCGTTCAGCTTGAACCGATAGACATGCACCTCCCCTTAATCAGATCGGAGGATGATTGATGCGCAAAGCGCTTCGTTCAGTCGCCCTGATGGGCGTTGCTGCATGTTTTGCCACTGGTGCGGCGATGGCAGCCTCAAATGACGGCCGGATGATGACCGTAGACCTTCCTGACGAACCTCTCATCCAGATCACCTATACCGGCGATATCGCTCAGGGCGCGCGCATTATACCAGACGCGCATCTCACGCCTGTCTGGCTGCATCCCTTCCATTCCGCGCCCTTCACGATGCTGGAACGCATGTCTCTTGAAATGGACCGGACCTTTGCTGCCATGATGCGGCAGGCTGAAACCATGAAGACGGTTGCGTTGGCACAATCTAATGGAATGACCTTCGCATCGCGGACCATGCCCTCTGGCACGGTGCGTTACAGCTATGTCATGACAGGCGAGGGCGGTAGCTATTGCAGCAAATCGGTACAGATCATGTCCAACGGATCCGGCGCGAAACCCAGCGTGGTGTCGCAGAGTTCGGGCGACTGCGGCGCCGGCTCTGCGCCAGCAGAGAATAGCCAGCGGTCAGATGCGAGAGGGCGGCTGCCTGCAAACATGATCTAAGCCGCCTGGCAAGACGCTTCATTTGGGGGAGGCAGTTCCGGCCTCCCCGTCTCACTGGAGGGGCTTCTTTGTCCCAACGCCCCGGCACGAGGGGCCGATAAGCGCGAGAGCACAGCGATTGTGACGCTAGCTTATGGTATCAGCGGCGCTGGTTCCCACCTGTCATCCGCGTCCAATCTTGCCCCAGCGCCAATGACATCGCCGGCCAAAGTTGGCGTGGCTATGCCGCGCGCCCTTGCATTTACTTCCAATTGGTTTAATTTTCCTGGTGTGCGGGCCGGGCCCCTCTGACGGTCGTTTACGGCGACTGTGATGTCGGACCGCATCGAGTGCGCTCGATGCCGGTCCATAAAAAAGTCCTTCAGGACAGATGGCGAGCCACTCGTTCGACAGAGTCAAACGAGGAATGCTGTGATGCCCGACCAGCCTGCTGAACATCCGCGCACCATGAGCGCACGTGTCAACCGGTTAGCCGCTCGATGACCTTGATGGAAGGTTTCGCGGCGCTCGCGACCGAGCCTGCCGCATGGGCCGCCCTCGCGACGCTTGTCGTGATGGAGGTCGTGCTGGGCATCGATAACCTCATCTTCATCTCGATCCTCAGCAACAAGCTGCCCGAAGAGCATCGCGCGCGGGCGCGCCGGATCGGCATAGGGCTGGCGCTGGGCTTGCGCCTGCTGCTGCTCGCATCCATTGCCTGGATCATCCAACTGACGCAGCCGGTGTTCGAGGCTTTTGGTCATGGTTTCTCATGGCGCGACATGATCCTGATCGCTGGCGGCCTTTTCCTGGTCTGGAAAGCGACCAAGGAAATTCATCACAATATCGATCCCGCGCCGAACGATGATCTCTTCGACACCAAGAGCGTCGGCATGGGCTTTGCCGCGGCAATCGGGCAGATCATATTGCTCGATCTTGTCTTTTCGATCGACAGTATCATCACGGCCGTAGGCATGACCGACAATATTGCGATCATGGTGGTGGCCGTTGTGACCGCGGTAAGCGTCATGCTGCTGGCCGCCACGCCCTTGTCGAACTTCATAGGCCAGAACCCGACCGTGGTCATGCTTGCGCTGGCATTCCTGATGCTGATCGGCACCACCCTTATCGCTGAAGGCTTTGGAGCCCATGTCCCGAAAGGATATATCTATGCGGCCATGGCTTTTTCCGCCGCTGTCGAAGCGCTGAACATCTTCGCCCGGCGCCGTCAGGCAAGCGGGTCAACCACACGGGAACCGGCCTAGACCACAGAGTCAAATCCAGCCGCTTGCGGTGCTTGGTCCTGTTCACAGAAGGCTGGGAGAACCTCAGCCAGTTTGTAATGCAGACGAGAGGAGAGAAGGGACGTGCGTGACATTCTGCTGCAGGCCAACAGCCATCCCGAACCGACGCCTGACTGGGCCCTCGACAGAATGGCGGAGCTTGCTGCGCGCCTCGAGGCCAAGATTGGGATCGGCGTCTGCAAGGTTCATATTTCTCCGCTTTCGAACTGGCTGGCAAACTCGCTTCTGGACGTCGATGGCATTATCGCAGGAGAAAACAGGAAGAGCGCTGACAACGCCGATGCGCTCGTCACCGCCTTTGCATCCCGGATGCCTGCGACACATCGGGGAGAGGCGTTCCTTATCAACTGCCCGGGCACGGTCACCCATTGGCAATTCGCGGTAAGGGCAAGAACCCACGATCTGTCGGTGGTCCCGGTTTACGGGCATCGCGGATCCGTCGCTGTCGCCGAGGGGCTGATCTTTGAGTCAGGCCGTCCTGTCCTGTTGTTGCCGCACGTTCAGGCACTCAATCCTGAGAGGATCGCGATCGCCTGGGATGGCAGCCGTGTCGCAGCAAGAGCCTTGGCCGATGCGCTGCCGCTGGTACGGCTCGCAAAAGCGGTTTCCATCGTGCAGATCACCGGCGAGAAGGATTTGACGCAAGCGGCAGCCGCTGAGGACGCCATTGTTCACCTGGAACATCATGGCATCAAAGCGCAGGCCATCGACGTCCCGCTCGAGGGGCAGGATGCGGCAGCCTCTCTTCAGGCCTATTGCGAACGGAACGGTTACGATTTGCTCGTCATGGGTGCGTTCGGACACTCACGCGTACGCGAATTTGTCCTGGGCGGGGTGACCCGTTCGATCCTGGACGGGCCGCGCTTGCCGGTGTTCATTTCGCATTGATAGTCTGCGCCGTCCAAGCAGAGCTGTGTCAAAAAGATGGCGGACCGCCAAAGCTCTCTTGCACCCATCGCACTCGAGGATATGTCCTTGCTTTCGGGCGATTGGACGCCTTCGGCACAAACACTGATCTAATGGCTGGGAAGACGGAAAGAGTGGCGGCCCAGATAGACAAGAAGCTATTTCGACAATCGGCATCTCCACATCGTGGAAGCCGGGCATGAACATGCTTTCCCGCCTCGATGTCTGGCTGGGAACGACATTGTTCCATCCGCCTATCATCCTCGTCTGCCAACTCACACGGCAGTCACAATATGCGCTATACCGCGCATTGTGGTTCTTTGCCGCCTGCCATGCGACCTATTATGGCCTGACGGCAGAGAAGGGCCTGGTTTTTTCCGTCTTCATGTGGGGATGGGTTGTCGCAACTCTGGTCAACGCCACGCTCTATCCTGACCGACCGGCCCGCTCATCGGGCTTTTTCCGCGGCATCTTCTGGATATTCTTCCTTTCCGGGGCTGCTTTCGTCCCGCTCACCGGCACGGTTACCGACGGAACCGTCAGAGCACTGATCGTCCTGTTTGCAGAATATGCGGCAACGATTAAAACCATTCCGCCGCGGCGAAAAACCCTCGGTTCTTTCTCGGGAAAGCGAAAAAGCAGCCCGTCCGTCCCGTAGGCTGGATCGGCAACGCTCGGTTCGTAAATGAGCAGCACGGCATTTTTTCAGAAATGTGGCTGTTCCTCTCAGAATATCGGAAACCTCTGGCCGGTCCGTCTCGCCAAAACGGCGATCTGCACCGAGCCATCAGACGATCCCCCGATCAGCGACAGACCGGACACTGATAGTAGAAACGCCACGCCATTATGTCCGATAAATGCGATTCTCGGACACATAACATGTCGCCAATAGACATGTATGGAAGCGCCTGTGGCGACACGTTATGCTGATGCCGAAAGATTAATCAGGGAGCCTGTCATGACTGCATATAGGGCCGCGTCGTGTCAGGCAGCAGGCTGCAAATTCCCGCCGATCCGCAAGGAACTTGGGCTCGCTGGTTCAACGGCATCAATCAGCGCTGTCCATTGGCGGAAATGGTCACCACGCTTCAGGAACGGTGGTCTGGTGATGCAGAAATCGACGACACGCTCCAGTTACTCGATCTCCCTTTTGGCGAATCAACGGCGATCGCGGCCGGCAAGTTGCGCAACGGCACACGTCATGCCAGATTGTCGCTGGGCGATCGTGCTTGCCTTGCCCTCGCAAGCGAACGAGACGCGACCGCGCTTACGAACGACCGGGCCTGGACGCCCTCGGCATTGCGATAGAAGTTGCGCGTTGAGCTAGCCGCCATGGAATGCTTCCGGATCGACGAGAGTGGCTATACCGGCTTTGACCTTCTGAACGCGGAACAGCGCTTCCAGGGCGCGACGGCGGTCGCGATTGATGACAACGATGCTGCGCGGCTCATCGCCGCGCATTTCCCCAAGCTCCAGGCGCCCGAGCTCAAATTTCGCGCCCTCTCCCGCCGCCCCGCCAATCATTCGCGCCTGATCGGTCTCATGCGCGATGTCCTCGCGTCATACAAATGCGCGACCTTCGTTTGCGACAAGCGCTTCCTACTCGCGCTGATGTTCGTCGATTATGCGGTGGAGCCCTTCTACCACGCCCAAGGCATCGACTTTTACGCCGATGGCCGCAATTACGCGCTCGCCTCGCTGCTCCATAGTACGGCGCCGACGCTGCTCGGCAAAGGCGCCTACCGGCGCATTCTCGCCGCTTTCCAGCAAGCCATGAAGGACAAGACGCCTGAGAGACTGGACGCGCTCATCAGAGCGGTGCACGCCTGCGATTGGGAGCAGTTCGACGAGGCGCTAGGACCGCTTGCGGTCGGGGCGCCGGAATGTCTGCAGGCGATCCTGACGCGCGGCGTCAGCACCGATATCGCCATGATAGTCCTGCAATCGCTGATCAGCCGCATGGAGGAGATGGCTGCCGGGCCCTACCGGGTCGAACACGACCAATCGAAGAACCTGGCGACCTATCATGACCTCATCCGGCGCCTGGCTGATCATAAGGAGGCGGCAGAGTTCCGAATGTCGGCGGCCGCGCGGGTTCGGTTTCCCTTGCAGCTCACGCAACTCATCCAGGTCGATTCCAGGACGAGCCCGGCGGTGCAGATCGCCGACATCTTGATCGGGGCGGTCATCGAGGCAGGAAATACCCTGGCGGGAGTTCGCTCCGCGGGCCTCGACCCGCGTGCCATATTGTCCCTCTACGCCGAAGACCAGCTCATTCATCTGCTGCCCTCCATCGACTTCGCCGAGCAGCGGGAGTTTCGTGCGGGCACGCAAGCCGCAGGCCTGATCAACTATTATTCGGCCAACTTCGCGTCGGAGTGAGAGGTCAACTTCGTGCGCATCAGCGTCGTGCACGCGCTTGAGGTCCTGAGCGTTCGCTCAGCTCGCTGACCAAGATGACACTTGGGCACATATTCTCCCGGCTCGTGCTCTGCAGCCAGATGCCAGAAGCCAGGCTGCTTTCCTGTTGGCAACATACCTCTCGAAGACATTCTTGTCGGAAATTTGATCAATCTGCCTTCCTCCGGGGTCGGCCATGATAGGCACGCGCACGATAAATCATCCGCCAAATGGGGAATAGCGGTGCCCTCCCCTCCCCGCATAAAATTCTTGAAACTTTCATTTTTTGGAAGTATCTAGAATTTTATGAGTGCCCTCGCCTCAGCCCTTTCTGCCGGCAAGCTTGTCGGCCGCGTCTTCGACGAGCAGCAGCTCGGCGAGGCGCTTGGCGGTAGCGAAGGACGCCGCTACGCGCTGGTCAACCGGGCGATCAAGGACGGCTCGCTCATTCGCCTGAAGCGCGGGAGCTATCTGCTCGGCCAGTCCTATCGCCCGGACCCGATCCATCCTTTTGCCATCGCGCAGGCGCTCCTGCCCGGAAGCTATGTCTCATTCGAGACCGCCCTCGCCCACCATGGCTGGATTCCCGAGGCGGTTCATGCAACCGCCAGTGTCACCCCTGCCCGCAAGTCACTGGCCTATGATACCCCGACCATGGGACGGTTCACCTTCCATCCGCTTGCCCTCCATGAGTATCAGTTCCTGGTGGGTGTCGAGCGGCACAAGCTGGGCGCCCTCACCGCTTTCGTCGCAAGCCCCCTTCGCGCTCTTCTCGACCTGGTCGCCTTGCGCAAACAGCAGTGGACCGATCTCGACTGGCTGACGGGCGGCCTGCGTATCGATGAGGACCATCTTCGCGTCCTTAAGCGCAAGGAGTTCGCGGTGCTCAAGGGCGTCTACAAGCACAAGGGTGTGAACGCATTTCTGCGATCGCTGGAAAATGAGGTCCGCCCCCGTCGCCTCACTGCGTCGGGAGGCTCGATTGATGATTGAGATGCTCCAGAAAAAGTTCCGCGACTACGGGGCGACCAACGCCGTCGAGGAAGAGAACGCGACCAAGGAGATCATCCAGGAGATCGCGCTTTACGCCTTGTGGCGCGCGGACTTCTTCGATGTCGCCTTGTTCCACGGCGGGACCAGCCTGCGCATCCTCCACGCCCTTCCCCGCTTCTCCGAGGATCTTGATTTCCTGCTGCGCGCGCCCGATCCCGATTTTCAATGGGCGCCCTATCTCGCCACGCTCGTTGAGGTCTTCGGCCAGTTCGGTTTGATTCTCGAAGCGCAGCCGAAAGACAAAATGGACAGGGTCATCCGTGAAGCGGTCCTCAAGAACAGCTCGATCGCGAGCCAGCTCAACCTCAGCTTCGCCGGCTCTGGCCCCTCCCGGACGCTCAGGATCAAGCTCGAGATCGATACCAATCCCCCCGCAGGTTCCGCCGAGGCATCGACATTTCTCGATTATCCGGCCGATTATGAGGTTCGCCACCAGGATCTCGGCTCCAACTTCGCGCTCAAGATCCACACCTTGCTCTGCCAGCCCTATCTGAAGGGGAGCGACTGGTTCGACTTCTCCTGGTATGTCGCAAACCGCGTCTATCCAAATCTGCCATTGCTCAGATCAGCGCTGCTGCAAGCCGGCCCATGGCTGGGCAAGGATGCGCTGGAAATCGACGGTGCGTGGCTCATCGACACGTTGAAATCAAAGGTCACGGCGATCGACTGGGCCGAGGCGGCGGCCGATGTCGAGCGGTTCCTGCGCCCGGCGGAGGCGAAGTCGCTTGGCCTGTGGAGCGAACGATTCTTCCATGCAAAGCTCGATCAGCTTGCGAAGGGAGCGCCAGCGTGATGTCGCGCGCGCTGCTCCCCCTCTCCCCCAATTTGCCGGCCGACCTCCTTGCTGAAATCGAGGGCGCGCAGGAGACGCTTGCAGCTGCCAAGGCAAGTTCCACCCAAAAGGCCTATGCGTCGGACTGGGATCGCTTCTGCACTTTTTGCGAAGCGCGCAATGTCGAGGCATTGCCGGCTCATCCCGATGTCGTCGCGCTGTTCGCGCATGTCGAAGCCGAAGCAGGCATAGCGCCGGTCACAATCGGCCGCAGGATCGCGGCAATCAACCATCACCACAAGGAGTCCGGCTTTGCCTCGCCCATCGCGCGCGACGGTGCCGGCGTCATCGCGCAAATGATGGCCGGCGTCCGCCGGAAATATGCGCGAAAGAAGAAGCAGAAGGCGCCTGCGGAGGCTGATGTCTTGAAGGCCATGCTCGCGACTATTGAGGGCGAGGGCCTGCGAGCTTTAAGGGATCGGGCGATCCTGGCTGTGGGGATGGCGGGTGCCCTGCGACGCTCCGAGCTCGCTGCCATGCAGCTCTCCGATCTCCAGTTCGTCGAAGCGGGGCTGCGCATTACAATTCCCAAGTCCAAGCGCGATCAGGAGGGCCATGGCCAAGTCATTGCCATTCCGGATGGTCGGTTCATTCGCCCCGTTGCGCTGCTCAGAGACTGGCTCACGGCAGCGGAACTCGATCGGGCTGATCCCATCAGCGGGAAGCCCCCGATCGGTCCGGTGTTCCGAAGGCTGACGCGGTCCGACGCTTTGACCATCAGTGCGATCACCGACAAAACGGTGGCCCGCCTGGTCAAGGCGACCGCCGCTGCCGCGGGCTTGGACGAGGCTATCTATTCGGCGCACTCCCTGCGCGCAGGCTTCCTCACCCAAGCCGCAGCGGATCGCGCAAATTTGTTCAAGATGAAGGATCACTCAAGACACAAGTCACTCGAAACGGTGGCGGAATATGTCCGCGACGCAGCGATGTTCGATGACCACGCTGGACAAGATTTCTTGTAGGCGCCCCGGCTCGCACTAGATGATCAAGCAATAGGGTGGGTGCGCCTGTTTACCCTGACGATCAATCCTTGGCGGGAGCGGGCCTCAGCCGTTGCCGTGCGTAGACCGCCAATGTGGTCCGGCAGTGCGCGACGGCGGAAGCGCCCCGATCCGAAAACGCAGAACAGTAGCAAAGCTGTGCTGGGCGCGGCGAAATGCTGCTATTCGGTCGTTCTGCCGTCAAAATGCTCGTGGTCAGCTTCGGCATCGCCCTTGGTGCCATGAACGACGCCGTCCCTGTGCTCAGGCGGCGCATAGATAGTGTAGAGCTGGAGCAGACTTTCGCCTGTGTTGATGATGTTATGACGGGCCCCAGCAGGCACGATGATACCGTCGTCGCCACTGATCGGCGTTGTGACGCCATCGATGAAGACTTCTCCCTTGCCCTGTTCGACGCGGAAGAATTGATCACGGTCTTCGTGGACCTCGAGGCCGATCTCTTCCCCGGGTCGCAACGCCATCAACACAAGCTGCAGATTCTGGCCTGTGTAAAGCACACGACGGAAATCTTCGTTTTCCTCGGTGAGCTTCTCGATGTTTTTGACAAATCCTTTCATGCCGATCCGGTTATCCTTAGAATGCCGCGCTGGCCGCACATGCTAGAGCGGACGACGCCAGACTTGATCAATGGCAGCTTGAGATACCGCGATCACGAACATGCCCGCCATCCGGTATGATACTTAGCATTCAAGAGCGCAAGACCGATGCCAGACTGGCTTGCTCGGCGACCATCCGCGATAAGAGCCCCTCCAGGCGCCAATTTTTATGAGCGCTCAGCAAGAACCAGGCCAGGCCTGAATTGCGTCCTCGGACGCAACTGAACGCTCCCTGCAGCGGGGCGTGCGAAGCACTTTCATCCAAGCTTCTCCTTGCTCGAGGCAAGACAGAGCGATCGCGTTCGATGAAGACCCAAGGCCACCATCACAGATCGAGACCAAGGCTGCGTTCGGGGAGGGACAGCGGGCGAGCGACCTCCTCTGCCTTGAGGCCTGCTTCATCCCGGCCGCTCGTCGGCACTGTGGCGCTTCCGGGAAGCGGGGGCAGGTTGCCGGGCAAGGGAGGGAGATCAGGCAACTGTCCGCGGGAACCGGGATCGAACTTCCCGCGGGGATCTTGCCGGCTTGTCCCGTCGATACTCAATCTCCCGAGCGTTTCGAGGGCCGAGGTCTTGTTCCCAGCGTTCATGTCGAGCTGCCGAGCGAGCTTCTCTCTGTCGTCTACAACCATGGTGATAACGTCGCGCACACGGGTGACACCGACGTTGAACAGCCGCTGGTTCGAGAGATTGCGCTCCTGTGCCGACATGACGATGATCGCCTTATCGGTGGTCACTCCCTGTGCCATATGCATGTTCAGCGCATAGGCGAGGTCCAGCCGTGAGAGCATCGGATCGTCAGCCCCCAAAGTCAGGCAGCCACGATCTGCGGTTTCAACCGTTATCCCGCCCGCCTCCACGCCAACCACTCGTGCGATCGCCGCATTGTGAAGACCGCGATCCTTGTCATTGGCAGTCCAGCGGATGCGGTCTCCCTCACGAAGCTGGAGGGTCTTTTTCTCGTGCAGCTGAAGCCGGTCGCGCTTTTCGGTCGGTGATAACCGCTGAGGATCGATCCGAATTTTCCTTTTACCATCAGAAAGATCGACCTTGCCGTTACGATGAACCTTCAACACATTGTAGCGGCCTTCGCCGATCCCGATGTCCCGCGCTCCGCCCCGCGCCACCTCAAGCGTCTGTCCGGGTCGGTAGGTCGAGGCGAAGCGCAATTCCTCGCGCGTCATATTGACCCGTTCGGTGACGGTAAGTTGAATAGCGGCACCTTTGACCGAACCCTCCGCAACAAGGCCGTCCTGGATCGCGGCGTTGATGATCGCGCGCGCTTCGCGTCCAGACGCGAACACCGCCGTGACATCTCGATCGGAGGCTGGCAAAGCCATCCACAGATCGGCTGCGGCAGCGGCTGGTTGCGCATGCTCGATGACGCGTTCACCCAGCACTTTCATGGCCGTGCGCGCATGACCGTCATTTGCGAGCGCGGCAACAGTGCGGAGCTGATCGGTGCGCTGGCGAATGTTCTCGTCCATACGCGCCACTGTGCTGCCACCTGCCTGGACCATCGCGAAGGACTTGCCCGCATCGATCGATGAGAGCTGCTGCCGGTCGCCCACCAGGACGAGCTTGTTCACTCCCAACGCATCGCTGATTTGATGCAGCTTGAGCATATCCCTGCTCGAAACCATCGAGCTTTCGTCCACGACCAGCATGACGCCGCTCAAGGCTGCGCGCGCAGCCTCGTAACCGACTGTATCGCGCTCCGTTATATATCGCTCGTTCGCCCAGACAAACGAGGCGATCGTTCGCGCCGCGATGCCCGCACCTTCGGCAAGATCCGCCACCATCTTGTTCTGGAACGCCAGGCCGGTGATCGAACGCCCCTCAGCCTTGGCAACCTGCGCCACTGCCTGGAGCATCGTCGACTTTCCGGCGCCCGCTACCCCTTGAACGGAAACGGTACGATCCGCTGATGAGAGGATCATCGTCGCAGCGCCGAGTTGCCCTGAATTGAGCGGGCGATGCGCGACGTTCTGCAGCCTGGACGGCGCATCTGGGGCACCAAGTATCGGCTGCGCCATGTCCTTCCCCTCGTCCACGAGGCGAAGGATCGCCTCTTCCGTGCGAAGGGCCTCCGGGGTCGTCACCATTGGTCCGTTCTTGTCGGCCGCTCGCGCGACGCCCGGAATGAGCTGGCGGTTCTGCACGAGCTGCCCAATGCGTCCTTCAACCCCCTCTATGGTTACGTCCTTCATGCCAAGGTCGAGCGCGGTCTTGGCAAGCTTGTGAAGCGGCCAGGCTGCCTCTCGTTCCGACAGGATGCGAACCGCCGAGGCGACAGCAAATTGGGCGCGGGCTTGCGCGGGGGATTTGACGGCCCGGGCCAGAGCATTGTCGACGAGCGGGTCATGGGGACCAAGCAGCCCGCCCACCAGTGTGCGCGCGGCGTCAATCGCATCGACTATGGACCGATAGCCGCGTTCCAGACTGCTGTCGGGAGATGAAAGGCCAGCACGACCTTGTGCGGCGAGGGCAAGTCCCTTCCCGTCGAACCCAAGCGCCGCCGCGCGATCGATCCAATCCTGCTGCAAGGCCGCCCGATCCTCGATGCCAAGCTTGGGATCGCGTGAGCGCATCGTAATCTCGCGCAACCCTTCTGGCGAGCTGATCCCGAGCTTGGTGGCGCGCTCAAGTATCTCCACACGGCGCTGGCTGAATTCTGCCACGGCCGCCTTGGACACGCCTGCGATCTCGAAGGTCCCATGCCTGCCCTTGAGCTCAATCTGATATCCTCGTCTTTCTAGCTCGCTACGCAGATGGGCATGGTAGATTGAGCCGATGACGCTGTTGTGGGCCCAGATTTTGTCAGCGTGGAGCGCCTGCCATCTGCCATCTGGCATTTGCGTGAGATTGGCGATGACGGCGTGGATGTGCCCCTGCGGATCGAGAGCGCGGCTCGTATCGTGCTGGAAGAGGGCATAGACAAGGTTACCTGACTGGACCGGAACCTTTCGTCCCTCCACATCGCGACGCCCTTGCGCGAGGTTCTGCTCGACCCAGGCCATGGTCTTTCGGACCGCAGTCATGTTGGCTTCGAGAATCCGCTTGTCGCCAGCCACATAGGCCTGGATCGAAGCCGATTTGGGCATGGAGAAGGTCAGGTCAACACCGGCCCGTCGATTTTCCACCTGAGCAATGGCTTCGCCGCCGGGCAGGATACCGTTAAGCGCTGCTTCAAAGGCATCCTTGGTGACCTCCCCCGAAAGGCCGAGCGTCTTCGCCCCCTCTCCGGCCCAGCTCGTCATCTCGGAGGACCCCTCGACGGTATAGTAGTCATCCTTCGCGAAATAATTCGCGGCACCCGAAGCAGAGCGGACAGGGGCGACCGAGAGCATCTTTTCAGATCCCCATGTCCGCGCCATCCTGATCGCGGCCGGAATGGAACGCCTGCCGCAATTCTACCAGCGTCAGGTCTTCTGCGCGGGGAGGATGGGCGCTCTCACCCTCCCGCGCTCGGGACAGGGTTTGTCGCTCAGCCTGGGCCTCCGAAGCCGGACGCGAGGTACGGTCCTTCTCCACCGAATGGCGCGAGGAAGCCGGCTGGCGGGGATCAGCGCTGAGGGCACCCGCGCGTCCTGCTCCACGATGCTCCTCCCAGGCCTCAGCGGAGCGGACATCGGCGGCCGCGTGCCCGGAGAGGCAGCCGGGTTCCACGACCTGTTGCACGACCTGGCCTGCACCATCGCGGCCACCACCCTCCCCTCCCTCTTCCTCGAAGACTTTTTCGCCGCGTCTTGACCTTACAGGCTGGATATCCGGCCGAGGGATGAAGCCCTGCGCGACGCTCGGATAGTCCTTCCATGCAAGGCGAATTCTCGCGGCAGGAAAACCGTCGGGAAATTTCACAAAACCGTGCATCGATGGCAGGTTCGTGATGTCGTCGGCTATGACAAGAGGTTCCACCTGCTTTCGCGGAGTCAAGGTCGAGGCATCGCGCGTATTGTTATAGCCATAGCTATAGGCTTCATCCATCTGGCGTACCTCGCGGTTGCCGATATAGCGCGCGCACTGCTCCGCAGTATCGAGATCCGCGGTCGCGAGGATGAGTTTGGAGCGCGCCAGCGATGCAAGATTGCGGGCACCCTGCTCACCATAGACCTCAACCAGTTTCTCGAAGCTGTGCAGCCCCAGGACCATGGCGCCGCCAAAAGCGCGCGCGGTCTGCAGACCATTCTCGATCGCGGGCAATCTGTGCAGTGCTCCGAGTTCGTCAAACAGGAACCAAGTCCGCAATGACCATGTTCGAGGAAGGGTCATGAGACGATTGATGGCAAGGTCCATCCAGAGCGTCAGCAGCGGCCGGTTCATCGGCAGGTCGATATAATTTGACGTCACGAACAGAATCGAACCTGGCTTCTTGTCGCGCGTGATCCAGTCACGGATCGAGAAGGCCTCACCCTCGTCCGGCAGGAAACGCAGGACCTGTGCATTGGTGTTGAATACGGCGCGGATTGATTCCGCCATGCGGGCCGCTTCCGGAGCAGTCAGCGGATCGGCAATGGTGTTCGCAAGAACATGGTGAACACGTTTGAGGTCCGCGGTCATTAGATTCTCGGAGAGCGCAAGATTACTGGTCAGGCCGCGTTCCTGGAGGCGCACGCACATCTCGATGAACAAAGTGCGCGCAGCGAGCGCCCAGAAGGGTTCCGACGCCCCCCCGTCCGAGGGAATAAGCGCGGCCGCCGCCGCGGTGAATTCGCTATGGCTGCGGCAGTCATTGAAGATCGACCAGGCCGGACAACGCGCATCCATCGGATTGAGGATCGTATCGCGCTCGGGATCGTAGAATGCCTCCACATAGGCGCCGGTCAAATCGAAAATGACTGCTGTATCCTGGCGCTCGCGCATCTGTGCCACCAGGCTCCTGATTTCGGTGGTCTTGCCCGATCCGGTCGTACCAATCACCATCGTGTGGGATTGCTCGGTCCGATGCGGATAGGGGATACCGGCCAGCATGTAGGGGTGATGGATACCGCTGTCCTTGCGGACCCTGAACGGAAGCGCCAATATCTGTCGTGCCGGCACCCCAGGCAGCAGGCTGCGTGCCTCCTCCTCGAACTTTATGCGATTATGTTCACCGATCTCCGACTGGAGGATAGAACGCTCCACAAGCATGGCGCCTCGCTCATGCCGTTCCTGAAGGATCGACCGCCCCCGACGGCGGGAGAGATCGACGAACCAGATCGCCAGCGGAATGGTGACGAACACCGAGACCAGGAAGGCGCCGAGCAGCCCGCGAACCGCAATAGCCCAAGCCTTGATGACGTCGGGGATACAGGGGACGGACTGCATGACCGTTCGCACGATCTCGCCATCTGGAAGCGTGACGTTCACCCGCTTGTTCGGATCCAGGCCGATCCAGTTCCACAGTCCTGAGTAGGTTTTCATGCAGATGAGCTGGAAGCCATGCTCATCGAGCTTGATTGACACAATGATAGACCAAGCGGTGGCGAAAGCGAATAACCACAGGATAAACGGTAGCTTGGCGCCCGAAAACCACATCATCATCTCGTGGGTGATGAGCTGACTACCACGCGTGAAATTACCAGCGTTGCGCTGGACTTCACCCCGGGCGCTATGATGGACGAGAGGGATCGACCGACCATTGGAGCGGATGTCATCCTTAGGCGCCATGATATAGCTCCAGTCGCTTGTCGGTTTCCGCGATGATGCGGTCGCGATATTCAGGAAATCGCTCGCGAATGATGATGTCGATCGCAAGTTGCTGGAACTCGCTGATCCTGGCGATCCGCCGTTGGCTCGCGGTCAGCAATTGACCTGATGCGAGGAAATTATCGACAGCTGCGCGCAGGAGATCTGACGCCGAGCAGCCACGCTCTTGGGCGAGCGCAACAAGTCGGTCGTATTTGGTCCGATCGATCCGGACCGTGCAATGTTTGTTGGGAGTTGTCACACCAAGCCTCCTAGCAGGGAGGCCGGCAGGGTCTGGGAAAGCGCTTCCTTCTATATCTCACCGAGATTGGGGAGGCAAGAATATCCCGTCAGGCGGCGCGGGCGTGGTCTCGTGTAACACGCTGATATCAAGGATTTAAGGGAGATTTCGACCCTCGGGCAGGATGCCCCACAGCGGCCCACGGTAGCAAAACTGTGCAAGCCTTGGAATTTCCTTGGAAAAGCCATGCACCTTGGTGCGTTCGGTGTGCATCTCTGCGCCAGGATTGATCCGTATCCCAGGGCTGTCGCGGGTTCGCAGGTTTCATGGGTGAGTTATTGCCTCCGGCGGGGCGTCGGGCCGTCCGGCGGACGGAAAGACATGCGCTGTTTCGGGCCGGGAACCGTGCATCCAGACTTTCCCGGCGGCCATCGGGGCCGATCGTTGGCGATGACTATCAGGTCCAGGGAGCGGCAGGGTTCGTGACCCGAATGGGGGGAGACAAGGCATCGCCCTCGCTCCGTGAGCCTGGCCGGGAACCGCTTCTTCCGGCGGGCGGCGGCCTGGCGAATAGAGCCCGGACGGGGGATCCTTTTTGTCCCGCCGCGCCGCCACCGCAACTTTCCCTTCCAGCAACCCATCGCCCTCGGTAGAATGCCCGTCGTTCATAGCCCGATCAGCGTGAACCAAGAGGCCCTTATGGCACGCACATTGGAACAGGAGCGCGCTGCGCTCGCAGAGGACGAACGCAAGCTGGAAGAGCGCCGGCAACGGCTTGTTGAGAAAGAGCGGGAGGCGGCAATCCAGGCCGTCGACAGGGCCGGTCTCCTGAAACTTGAAGGCAAACGCCTGGCAGGTCTGATGACCTGCATCCGGTCCCTCGGAATCGACGAGGTCGAGAAGCGGCTTACCGCGTAAGCGTCCCGCCGCGACACAAGTCGCGGCTCGGACATGGGGGGTTCGATGCCCCCCATGTCCGACCCATCCTCACACAAAAAAGGGGGAGAGAGGCGACGCGCGCCCCTCCCGGTTCCGGTCTCAATATTCATCGAGCAGCCCGCCCGGTGCGGTGTAGACGATACGGTCAATCATCGCCTGGCTCAGCACCCCATAGTCGCCCTCATCGACGGCGAGGTAGCCAAGGTCTGCGTCCTCGATGACATGCTGGTCGAAGTAGCTGCGGTGCGCCCGGCTTGTGGCGTTGGCGACGGCGGCGAAGTAGGCGGCGTTGTGCGCGGCGGCGGCTGTGATCATCTGCATCGTGAAGCTCCTCATCTGTCTTGAATGACAGGGGCAGTCGCGTCGGGTGGGCGGAGCCGGGTCAGGGACCCGCAGAGCGGGCCGCGAAGCGGCGGTGGGGGTCACGATTTTCTTCGGCGGCCACCGCCGCTTGAGGAGAGATGCCACGCCTGACCCGCCGAAGAAAATGGTGGGGCCCCGCCGTCCTTGAGGCGGCTTCGATCGCCCGACATCATGGGAAGACTGTGAGAGATTTTCCCTCTCGTGGAGTCCGGCAAGGCGTAGCGGCGAGCGGCCTGCTCAGGGCCGCGCGGCACGCGAGCGAGCCGGGACAGAACAGCGCGTTCCATGTACGCCCTCTTCCTCCTTCGGACAGGTGGAGATCGCCTGTGTCGCGCACCGGGACGCCGGGTTGATCGCTTGCGCATCAAACGAAGGGCCGCGACCGCCGCTTGGTGCCGTTTTCAGTCTGTGTTAGGGGCAGGGCGCGCTGCGAAGCTGCGGCGCCGGGACTGGTAATCCCGTCGAGAATGGCAACTCGGTGTGACTTCACGCCGGGGTGCCTGCGCATATGTCCAGGTGCCTCGGCACTAAAAGCGTAGGCGCATGTCTCGACGTGTTACCAGCCCCGGCTCCCGCGCCTTGTTGCGCGGGAGTTGTTCCGGGGCGTTTTGTCCTACCGGTCTTGGCACTCGCCTTGCTGTGGGAGGTTCTGCCGGAGCTGTCGTCACCGCTCTTTTAGAGGCCGCGGCCCACGCCATGCTGAGAGGCGCCAAGTCCGTCGCTACGCACAGCTGAAGCACGCGACGGCAAGGTCTCTGGCCATCGACAACAGAGTTTCCAGACGCGGGAAATAATGATCGATGCGGGCGGCTCCCATGGCAATGTCGCCGGTGCTGTCTGCTTCGATATCCAGGGCTTCCTAGAAGCGCTTAGGCGTTCCCACAGGCGAGATGGAGTCGAGGCTGCGGTCTGACGTCAGTGCCACCCGTATGCGGATTTCGGCGGCCGCTCGGTCACGATGGATCGACACCCGCCGCGCTCGGAACTGGGCCTCCTCCACGACAGCGATGACGGCAGGGTCATGGTCGAAACGGGCAGTGATCGATGCAAGCGCAATTGGGCAGACGCGCGCCTCGAAGCTTTCGCCGGGATATTCGTCGGGCTCGAGGAGCTGCAATCCTAGCCGATCGCCTTCCGCGCGCAGGAGGCCCCGGAAGGCTGCAAGCTGACGAGCGGTGACGACGGCCACCGGGTCGGTAAGTTCGTCGGCGGGAACGGCGATGCGAAACTGGGTGGACATGATCTTTGCCTCCTAGGGTCAGGACTCATAGCCAGAACAGGACCGTGGCAGCGAGAGCGACGGTGGAGAGGAAGACATTGGGGCACCTGTCGTAGCGGGTTGCAACACGCCTCCAGTCTTTGAGGCGGCCGAACATGATCTCGATCCGGTTGCGGCTTTTATAGCGGCGCTTGTCGTATTTGACGGTCTTGTTGCGGGATTTTCTGCCCGGGATGCAGGGGGTAATACCTTTTTCCTGCAACGCATGGCGGAACCAGTCGGCGTCATAGCCCCGATCGCCCAGCAGCCACTGTGCTTTGGGCAGAGCGTCCAGCAAAGCCGCCGCTCCTGTGTAATCGCTGACTTGCCCCGCCGTCATGAAGAAGCTGATCGGACGGCCCCTGGCATCCGTCACAGCGTGTAACTTGGTATTCATGCCGCCTTTCGTGCGACCGATCAGTCGTCCAGGATCCCCTTTTTTAACCGCAGGCTCGATGCCGTGCGGTGCGCTTTGAGATAGGTCGCATCGATCATGATTGTCTTGCGCTCGGCACCTCTGGCAGACAGACCATCCATCATCGCGATGAAGACACCCTTTTCACCCCAGCGTTTCCAGCGGTTGTAAAGCGTCTTGGCCGGGCCATACTCCCTGGGCGCATCCCGCCACCTCAACCCATTGCGATTGACGAAGATGATGCCGCTGAGCACGCGACGATCATCAACCCTAGGCCGACCATGACTCTTGGGGAAAAAGGGCTCAAGCCGAGCCATCTGCTCATCCGTCAGCCAATACAGGTCGCTCATAATCAGTCTCCTTACGGAGCCTGAATCAGATCATGCCTCTCAGATCAATGGGTCCTGACCCTAGGCTGTTGGGCTTGCCCCTGCCCTCCTTTCCTCCGTGCTCCGCCCCGCGCTGGTAGCTTCGGGCTGTCCCGGACGCGCCGCGCCGGGTTCGATGCCCGGCGCGGCGCGAGCCAAGCGGAAAAGTGCGAAAGAGAGGCCCCGACGGATGCCGGAGCCTCTCGGTGCGCGGGCGGTTAGGCCCGGCGCACGGACCGTTCGGCGGGACGCTGCTGGGTGAGCTTGACGATGTGGAGGGGGACGCCGGCCTGGCGGAGTTTCTGAGCGAGGTTCATCTGGATGCCGGAACCTTCGCAAACCACGGCTTCGACCGGCTTCAGGGCGAGCAGACGATCGTTGCGCACGAAGGCTGCCTTCGCGCCGAGACGGCGATCCAGGCGGAACAGGATGACCTTTACGCCGCGCGCTGCTGCCCAGGCCTGGGCGATGGCGTCGCAGCCTTTGGTCTGCGCCGTGGTCGCGAGGACCATCTCCGGAACGCGAGCTTTGATCGAGTCCAGACCCTTCCAGAGCATGTCATGATCTTCCCACTGCTGGCCGCCCGAAAAGGCGACGACGGGGCCTTCGGGATTGAACTGCTCACGACGTTCCCGGCCCCGGGCGGCAAGGAAATCGCGGGCGTCGATCATCGAGGCGGTGACACCGTGCGAAACGCGGCTGCCGCGGGTCGGCGCATAGGGACGTCCGGCCTCGATCCGGTAGACTTCGGCGGCATGGTCGCGCATGCATTCCATGGCGTCGCGGCATCCTTGCAGCGTCTGGCAGAGGAGCTGGGCTTCCTCGATCTGCGTGGCGTAGATTTCACTTGGATCGAAGCTGCGTGCGAGATCGCCGAGTTCCTTGGCGGCATCGTCCTCGCGGTCGCTGATACGCTTCGCCACGACGTGGAAGCTGTTGACGAAGCCCCAGGCGAGGTCGCCCGCAAAGGGCTCCAGGCGGGTGTCTCGGAACACGTCGAACAAGGTCGCCATCACCATCTCGACCGCGGCGCGAGCCTGGTCGGGATCAGGCATGTCGAGCTGCTCGGCCTGGTCGACCGGCGAGAGTTTGGCGCGTTCGTCATGTTCGAGAAATGCGCCCGAATAGAGGGAACTGCGCTCATCGGCTCGGGTCTCGGTCGCGATGAAGCTGGCGAGATCGGCGAAGTTCGGGAAAGTGTTGGTCATTTGAGCCTCCAAGGTTTGGATGTCTCATCGTCACGATGAGGCTTGCCTCAGGGCATGCGGTGGTCAGGGAGGTCAGGCACGGCGACCGGCTTGCCGTCGCCGCCGCCACGCGGGGAGCGGGGGAGCCGATTTTCTGAGCGGGTCCGCGCAGCGGTCGCGGGCTGAAAATTGGGGGGACCGCTCATGCTTGACGGACCGCCAACCCCGCATGCCACACTAGGCAGACACAAGAGAGGAATAGGGGTGTAAAACCTCACCGGAGGTCACCGTCACGCAAGGGATCGTGACCCGGACGGGCGGAGACGCGTGCGCGGCTCCGTGGGGTTAGCCGGGGTCGGCCGCAGGCCGGCGGCCGCTTAGCGAATAGAGCCCCGGTCCCGTCGGGCGCGCAGCACGGGGCGGATGCGCCGATCGCTGCGGCTTTCTATTTTTCGCATTGGAACATTGTTGGAACTTTGCATCATCAACCATAAAGTGGGGTGATGCAGGGGGAACCAAAAGCCTATCCAGGCGAGGTCGCGACATCGGACGACATAAGACAGCTCGCCGAGGAATATCGCGGCGCGGCCCATGATCTGATGGGCCGCGGCAAGCGGGGCAAACCCTCCAGCTGGGCGCCCGCGCGGATGACAGCGATCCAGGCCATCGAACTTTACCTGAACGCACTGCTTCTCGCGCGCGGCGTGAAGCCGGCTGAAATCCGAGGTTACCAACACGACCTGCGCAAGCGCACCGCGAATCCTGCTGTCGCCGCCTTGCGCCTCCGGCAGCGCACGCTCGAGCATCTCGGTAAACTCAGCGAAGGCCGGGAATATCTCTCGATCCGTTATGGCCCTGAGCTGAGCGGCAATTTGTCTCAGCTCAATCGCCTGATAGCGACGCTCGACGAGGTCGCGACCAAGGTCTGCGGTGCGCTCGAGAAGGTAAATTCAACACCGGCAAGCAAAGCGGCAACGGCAAGGCCGGCTCCCTCAACGGCCCCGGCTCGCGCGGCGGCGGCTGTCGCCGCATTGGCTTGATCCAGTCGGTCGCATTGCGCCACCGATGATGTCGCTGCCCCTGTCGCCGATCGCACCGCCCGGTATATCGCGCGACGGCGAGTCCAGAGGTGGACTCGCCGGGTATGTGTGACGGGTCAGTGGACCAACCCGTCGAGGCCGAAGAGGAGATCGGGGCTGACGAGCTGATGCTCGGCGGCTACCAGCGACCAGGCGGCGGCGAGCTCGTCATGATATTCGCAATCGACGACCGCATCGGCGCTGGCTTCGCCGAACTGGGCTTCCTCGAACGACCGGATGTGAGCGGCGTCCGCAGCCTCGAGAATCGCGTCAGCGAGATGCGCGGCGATTTCGTGGCGGTTGAGCTGGTCGGCGGCCCGGCGGATCCGAGCGACGAGGCTGGGGTTGAGGACTTCGATGCCATGGGTGACCCCGGCGATCTCTTCGAAGCTGGTGAGCTGGAACATACATCGTCTCCGTGAAGATGAGGGGGCGGCCCGAAGGCCGCCGGTCCGGGGTTCAGAGGAATTCGATTTCCTCAGCGACGATGTCGGTGTTGTAGAAGGTGCGGCCGTCCCGCTCGTTACGGCTGTAGCGGATCTCGCCGATGACCATGAGCTTGTCGCCCTTCTTCTTGTGGTTGGCGACCGACTTGCCGAGCCCGTTGAACGCCTTGATCGTGTGGAACTCGTCGTAGGTCTCGGTATAGCCATTGCCGTCCTTCTGGACCTGGCCGTCCTTGATGACGGGCTTGGAGGTGACGAGGGAGAAGCTGACGCCGCCCTTGCTGTCGGTGCCGAAGCGGGTGATCTCCGAGGTGATCCGACCCGAGAGAAAAACCTTGTTCATGATGCTTTGCCTTTGCGATGCGCCAGCGGGCCGATCCCGCTGGGATGGACAATCGCGAAGGCCCGGGGCCGAGGGGGCGGCGCACCGAAGCGAAGCGGAGGGGAACCCACGAATTGACGGGTGGTGCGGACAGAGGCCGTCAGGCCTCAACACGGCCGGAAAATCGGGGGTTGCGACGGACCCGCCCGGGCGTAGCGTTCATCCCCTCAAGCGGGAGGCGCGACCGGCGCCCACCGAAAGGCCTTGCTGTCAGAAATGACAAGGGTTGGGGTCGAGATCACCCCACAGATAAGGCCGATCGGCGCGAAGCTGCGGCGCAACGGGTCTGCTCACCGCTCCGGCTTCGGCGCGGGTCGGGGGGATTTTTGGTGGCGAGAACATGGGTCAGTTGACTGGCGGACACAGGCGCGCGATCGGTTCGGCCGCCGGCTGACGACAGGAGGCCGACAGGGACAAGCGTGGCGCGCATGACCAGAACTGCCCGCGGTGCTGCCGGGCCAGGCGCAGCGCCCCACCCGGCGCTGTCAATTCATTCTTCGGCTAATCACGGGCGCCGCGCCGCTAGTCGCGATTGATGGATGCGGCGTTGGCAAGCAGCGCGGACAGGATGGAATTGGTGAAACCGGGGGGCATTCGTCCAGCGACAAAGGAGGGTTCACTGGTGACCGGCCGTATATCGTAGCCGAGCCATGTGAAGTGATTGTACTGATCGATGACGACGGCTGTCCCGCGAACGAGGCCCGCCGCGTCGGCGACGGCATCGGGTATGGGGAGCGTTGAGACAGACGCCTCTCCTTTGGTCGTGATCGCTACAGTGAATACGCGCTGATCCTTGACAGCGGCCACCATCACGGGACGCGTTTTTATTCCTTCGTCGCGGCCCGCGGCTTTGTCATGGGTGAAGAGGAAGACGTAATGGAGGATGTCGCCGACCTTAGGCAGCGGCGTCATCGTTCCACCGATCCGAGGCAAGTTCCTGGGCGGTCGGGCGAGCCGCCTCGAAGAGTGCGGCATGTTCCGCCGTCATTTCAGCAGTCGGGACGGCCTGCAGATCCAGAACCGCCAGGATCTGCCCGGCCGCGATGCGCTCGATGCGCTCGAAATAAGCCGCATCAGCGATCGTAAGATCGGGACGGCCATGCTTGGTAATCGTTACAGGCGACCGCCGCCCACGATCGAGATATTGTCCGGTGTGGTTGTGGAAATCGGTCAGCGGGACATTCTCTTTCCGTGTCGGAACGAGCGTGGCATCGGCAGCCATTGCGGAACTCCTCATTAATATTGCCAATATAGCAAAAATGGCAAGTTTTGCAAGTTTGCTCCAACGCGCATGCGGACCCGGGACGAGCCGAACGGGGCAAGCCGATGCGCTCCCCTTTCCCACGAGAAGCAAAAGCGGCCAGCATCTAAACGAAGACAGGGCCCGCTTCGCCAGGGGTGCGAAGCGAGCCCTGTCACCCCGCGCCGGGGGCTCGGGACGCGGGGTCAGGCGATAGCGTCAGTCTTGTTCGACGGGTTCAGGGGCGCGCTGGCGGCAGTCGCGACGCGCTGGCTCCTCGGAATCTTCGCCGAAGCCATGCTCGCTCGAGGACTGGCCGAGGCCAGCCTCGGCACCCTCCCCGCTAATGTCGGCACCGGCACTCCCGGTGTGGTCTGCACCAGGTACGCGCTGGAGCCAGTCAAAAGGGCACTGATGCAGCGCATCGCGATCCTGCTCAGGACAAAGGGGCCGGTAAGGCGAGCCATTCCGGCTGATCGTCCGTGATCGGGACGTCATGGTGCGCGGCCTCGGCGTCGGAAAAGACCGTCGCGGCAGCGAGCGCGCCGAAGCCGGCTTCGCTGTTCCAGAACGTCAGCCCATCCTCGGGATCACGGGTTGCGAGCACAAAGCCATCGACGCCCGCGTGATGATGGCGAGCAATCGCGCGATCGAGTAGTCGCGCGGACCCGCCGAATTCTATGTCGTTCGCACTGATGACGACATAGCCGCCTCCGAATTCGCCTGGGCGCAGGCGATCGCAGTCGAGGCAATATTCGAAACCGATCGGCAGGGCGCTCCTGGCGACCGACTGGAGAAGCAGCGCTGCGGTCTCGATGTCGACCTGGTCGCCCGACAGCCAGACCTGGCGTGTTCCCGTCCCCTCCGGCGGGTCGATCTGCAGCGTGAAACCGAGACGTGGATAGTCGGGATCGCTGAAGATAGAACGGAAGCTCTCGAACAGCCCGGCCTTTGTGGGCGGGAAGATCCGGGCGAAATCGTCGCCCAGGGCCTGGTAGTGCTCTGCCAGCACGGCGCCCTCGAGATCACCGTTGGCAAGGATAGCGACGGCGTCGTCGATACGGCCGAGCACCTGGGCCTCGGCATCTGTGACGCGCAAGAGGAAGCTCGCTTTGATAAAATTGTTGGCCATGGGTGTTACTCCTTGGGACGGCGCCAATCCCGGCGCGGGGGCGGCCTCGGGAAAAAGCCCGGACCATTTGCCCACGCCCCCTTCCCTCTTCCCACAAGGCGCGGCTGCGGAGTCAGCGTGTCGCTATTCGAAAAAGGAATGAACCGGCGTTCCGGTCGGGCTGTCAGGCTTTGCGGCCGCGACGCTGCGGCCCGACATGGTCGGCGGAGACTTCAAGGTCGATGGCCAGCTGGGTCAGCGTGCGGTGCGCGCCGAGCCGCTGCAACCCGTCCATTCGGGGATCGAGCTTCAACGTGGCGATACGACCCCGCACCAGCGAGGCGGCGACGCGCAGCGTATGGGGGTCGAGATCCGCCATGGCTCCGACGATAGCGCAAATCGCGCGAACGCGCGAGCGGTGGCAGGTCTAGTCGGTTTCGAAATCCCGCCAGCGGTTGAGCAGTTCGATCATCTCGGTCTTGAACCCGAACGCAACGGGACAGACCGCGCCTTCATGCTGGCCCGGAAAACCGATGATCATGGTATGGACAGGCGCATTGCGTGTCCCTCACACCCAAATTGGCATAGCTGCTGATATCCGTAATCTCCTTGCCATCCGGGAAATCGAGCGTTCTGCGTATAATGTCACTCCATTGACCCGAGCTTGGGATCCAGTCCTGGCGATCCCGCCGGATTGCCCCGCAGAACCCACGGCATGGGCTGGATGAGCCGTGCCCAATCGGCAAATGAGGGAATCCGGCCGAGATCTTCTGTGACATGCATCTCGCCGATGAGGCGCACCGGCACCGCGCGGCCGTCGCTATTCCGGATGATGACGCCAAACACCGTCTCAGCCAGGAAGATACCTTCGGCGTGGTGGCGCAGCGCGCGGTGACGCGGGTCGGCGATGATCTTCTTGGATTCGTCGAACCACTGATGAAGCGCGATATAATCGTCCGGCTTGCCGCCCCAGCGGCGCATCGAGCTCAGCGCATGATAATGGCAGTGCGACACGGTCAGAGTTCCGTCTCAGTCGTGTCATAGTCGACGAAGCGGCTGTTATGCGTAAGTGTAACCGCGCCACTCGCCACGTCGATCGCGATGGTGCCCCAGGCCCCTTCGCCATTCTCCCAGCCCCTGTGATGGTCGCTCGCGGCGTTTTCCGCAAAGGCGCTCAACGCATCCTCCAGCTGGATGGCGCGGATCATCATGTCGCCGCTCCATTCCACGGCGAAATGATCGCACAGAACGGACGGCAAGTCCCTCGTTTCGTTGCCGGCATAGGCGGTGACATCGCCGACGGAGCCTTCGTCGCCGCCGCCATCATAGCCGATCTCGACGCGGGTGATGCCGTGTTCGGCCAGGATCGGCAGAAAGCTCGCCTTGCAGCGGCTCTCGGCCTCACGGACACGGCCGAGCTGTTCATCGATCTCGGCGACGATGCGCGCCGCGGTGGCAGCCTGTTCGGTGGTGAGCTTGAAGTCAGTCATGCGCTGATCTCCTGCAGAATGGCGCGGCGCTGCCCGGATAGGCAGCGACAAGATTTTGGTGGAGGCGTTCGAAGTCGTGGACGGGATAGCGGCCCGTCGCATTCGGGCGGGTCGCGAGAATCGCCCCCATGACGATATCGGCGATACTGTCGCGCTCGAGGGTCGGGACGCCATCATCGTCATAACGTACCGGCGGCGCGAAGCCCGCCTCGACCCAGCTTGAAAGTCCGTCCTGGACGGCCTGTGAATAGGCTAGGACGGCGGCGTCGCTGTGGGCGGAACCGGCGTCGATCGTGAGCCCGAGCGTACGATAAATACCGAAGTCGTGCCGGTTGGCGAGAGTGACGAAGGCACAGCCTTCAGGCGGCTGACCGAAGCGGGCGATCATCGCCGCGCGGTAGGTTGCGACCTCGAGGCGGTTGAGCCGCGCAAAATCTTCCGTCTGGCCAAGCTGTGCGCAGTCTTCATCTGCAGGCGCACCGCCGAGATCGATGGCGTCGGGCATGGTCTTCTCCTTCCTTGTGAGCACTGACCCGGTGCCCCCCGTCTTTTCGGCCGCGCGGCCGGAGGACGAGAAATCGGGCCCCGCTCCGGGATGGGGAGCGAGGCCCTTGGGCGCGATGCGGCAATCAGCCGGCGAAGGCGTGTTCGCTCGAGGATTGGCCGAGGCCAGCCTCGGGGCCCTCGCCGCTCATGGCCGCGCCGGCACCGGCGGTCTCGTCGGCACCGGGCAGTGGCGGCAGGCCGTCATCGGCCTTGGGCGTCATCTCGGAGGCGAGATCGCGGCGACGCGTCGGGCGCGACCAGACGACATTGTAGCTGCCGTCGTCCTGGCGGAACGCGGAGATGTAGAGCGGCGCTGCCAGGCTCGGATCCTCGATCTTGCCATTGAGGAAGGCCTCGCCGGTGCCATTCGAGAACAGCTCGAAAAGCGCACCGACGTGAACCCAGGCCCGCGAGGCCGACAGTGCCAGCACCTCATATTTGGGCGCCTTGGGATTGGCCGAGTGTACCTCGCGCAGCGCAATCGTTATCGCGATGGTGAGCGTCGCGATCTTGCCGACATGGATGCCGGCGTCATTCTGCCTGATCGTACCGATGTTCATGGGACTTCTCCTGGAGGATGGCCTCGAACACCTTGTCCGGACCACCTTCCTCAGGCCCCCTCCCCTCCTCGGCCGTTCGGCCGAGCCGGCGCGCAAGCGCCCCTGTCCGAGGTCCGCACTTCGCGGCCTCGAGGGCGAGTCTTCCGGTCAGTGGAATGAGCCGAACAGACCGCGCTTGGCCTCGGCCTGGTGCGTTCCGTCCTTCACGCCGATGGTCGCGCGCATGTCAGCCTCAAGGTCGGATGCGAGCGTCGCAGGGATTTCGGCATAACGCACGACAACGGCGATCGCGGCCTCCGGTGTCGGCAGTTCTCCCGGCTCCGTCCCGAGCCAGGTCATCGCCTCGCCTTCCTCCGGCTCGTCTTGGGTCGGGGTGAAGACCTGGGCGAAGTAGGTCTGCAAGGGTCGATCCCAACCGACGACCACGGCAATAGCGCCGCTGTGGGCCTTGGGTTTGAGATCATAGCGGCTCATGACGGGCTCCTGCGTAAAGGGTAGTCGATGTGGGGCGCTGCTCCTCCGGCGCTCCGCAAGGCTTCGTGCGCGGCGCTTGCCGCGCGCGGGGCCGCAGCGCCGGCGAGCAGGTCGCCCGCAAGCCGCGGATGCACAACAGCGGCAAGAATGGCTTCGCGATCGGCGGCGACTTGCGGGCTTGATATCAGGCATCGTCCTGCGCCACACCCGGTGAGATACCCGGAGCCGGGCTCGAGCCCGACCTCTATCGCGTTTCGTCCCAGGGCCACCGTCAATCGACGGCTTTCGGGTGCGAACCATTGCGCACCGCTGGCGATTGCCGCCGAGCGATTAACGCAAATGTCGTCACCTCAACCATTGCCGGCGCCGGAAGCCCACGGCATGGTCGGATTCATGCTCGACCCTTTCGACCCCGACTGCTTCATCGTCTCTGCCAACGTCCACATCATCGGCATCGAACCGAGGATCAGCCGCGTCCTCGAACTGCCGGTCAAGCTCAACTTCGCCCAACTGCACGAAGTTCTGCAGGTTGCCTTTGGATGGACAGACAGCCACCTTCACCAGTTCCACGTCGGAGGTCTTACCGTCGGCGCACCGGAGTTCAACGAAGATGACCTCTACGGGCCTCGCACATTCGAGGCAACCGGGGTCCGCCTCCAGGACCTGGCCTTTCCCTACGAAGCGGACCCGACGCTCACGATCATCTATGAGTATGATTTCGGGGATTGCTGGCGTCACCAGATCTGTCTGCGCCGCCAGCCACGCGAGAATGGCACCGCCTACCCGCGCTGCGTGGCGGGCAGGCGCTCAGGTCCGCCGGAAGACGTGGGTGGCTATTCCGGCTATGCCGATTTTCTTGAAGCGTGGCTCGACCCGGCCCACGAGGAGCACAAGGCCATGCGCCGATGGGCTGGCCGGAAATTCGATCCCGAGCGTTTCGATCTCGACGCCACGAACAAGGCCATCGCGCGCGCCCTGAGGGCATCGAAGGGTGATTACAGGTTCAGACGCGTTCCCCGATCATAGTCGGCGACGTCACCGCAGTCAGTCTGACTGACGTATCTGACGCATGGATTCCACTGCAGCCGCGGTTTCAGTTTATTTTTGCGCCACCTTGTAGACGGCGTTACGGTCGCGTCTACCCACAGCGACAACGATAACAATCACCTCAGCATCGTGCACTTCGTAGACGAGACGATAACCGACACCGCGCAGCTTGATTTTATAGCGATCCTTGCCCGCGGACAGGCGGGCCGAAGGGACATGTGGCGTCTCAAGGCGTTCTATCAGCTTCTTCTTGAACTGTTCCCGAACTTGCGAATCGAGTTTGCGCCATTCCTTTAAAAGCCGACTCTAGAAAGCCCAGCTCATAGGTCATTGAGCGCAATCTTGATGACGGGCTCGCCCGCGTGCGCATCCGCGATAGCGTTTAGTTCGAGATCTTCGAGGCGGTCCATAAGCGCCTCGAAAGCCTTGGCCGGCACACAGTAGAATGCCGATACCGGCACGGGTGCTCGCAAGGAGCATAGACATGGCCCTTTCTTCTCAAGCGACCAGGCGGGGCTGGGCGGGTGTCGGCAAAGGGAGCCGCAAGTCCCGGCGGATGCGCGCCGCGAAGCGATCGGGTTCAAGAAGCTCGCGAACCGCAGCCCAATGGTTGCGCTCACCGATATGGTCCTGGCGGCCCTGAACCTTGCGGAAGCATATCGCGCGGTCGGATCCGAATGGCCCGAGCGACATCTGGACCCAGATGGTCTCACCATGGAGCGTTACCTCCCCCGAGACGGCGGGGCCGGCCTTGTTGGAACGAACGTCAAAGCTTCCGTCGTTAAGGCCGAGGGCCTCGGCCAGGCGGCGCATCGCGCTGCGACCCTCTGAATGGAACAACCGCTTGGCGGGCTCGTCATAGGCCACCCCGCGCAGCGCCAGCGTCTTGAGCATCGGGCGGCTGCGAAGCTCCGCTATTTGCGCTGCGCAAGCGTGGCGAAGTTCGGCGTCATCGGCCCGGTCTGCGCACAGGGTCGAGAGGTGGCGCGCGAGCAGGATGACCGCGGGATCACTCTCGATTATAAGCCCCGCATTGCGGCAATCAGCGATGGCCGCCTGAAGGGCGTGGAGCGTGGCGCCGATCGTGGTCAAGGCGCCCGGCTCGAGCGCCAGTTGGTAGCGGAATGCGACATCGTAGCTCATGGGATCCTCCGGGGTTCTCGGGCGGCCCATCCGCCCGCGTCCCCGGTTCCCCCTCCCCTTTCTGCGGCGCCTGCGCGGAGGAGCGGCACCCGGATAAGGCGGGTTCGCCCGGCCGGGAGGCTGGGCCCATTCAATCCTGGTAGAGGTCCGCAGCCCACTGCTCGATCCAGCCGATAGTCGTCTCGTCATGGTCGAGATCGCCGGATTCGATCAGCTCGCGCATTTGCCGCCGGGCCTCGGCCATGGCGCAGGCCCAGGGATCGCGCGGCCCGCTTGGTTCGACAGCGGGTGATGGCTGGGTCAGCCGACGCGGTCGTTGTCGCAGCCGATCACGCTGGACGCGCACCCAGTGCTCCATGCAGTCTGCGACCATCAGGTCGCTCTTCGATCGCCCCTGACGGCGCGCGGTTGCCCGTGCTGCAACGCCATAGGCCTGGCTGTCGATCGACGCGACGCGGTGGCTGAAGGGTATGAGATAGGGCAAAGCCTGCCCCTTCACGCCGAAGAGATGAAGGCGCACACGGTGCGGGAGGACCCGGTCGAGATGGTCGACGACCGCGATCATCCCCTCGGGCCCATGAATGGCGCGCCGGCACATCGAGCCGACCCCAATGAGTCCAGCCCTTTCGATTATGGCAGGCATAGCATCCGCACAGCGTTCATAATCAGACGGCAAGCGGCCCTGGATCACCGGCATGAAAGTCGCGGCAATCCCCCGATCTTCAGCGCGCTGACGGCAGTCGATATTGGCGCGGATAGTCCGCGAGATGCGATCGACTACCTCGTCTCGGTCGCCCGCGATCTCCTGTTCGACGCAATAGTCCAGGCTGGCCCACCAGCGGAACGGATGACATGCAGCCAGGCTGACATAATTGTCGATGGTCCAGGGATAGCCGCCAAGGCATGTCATCGCACTGAAGCCGGCGCTGTCGAGACAGAGGCTATGCAGACCGGTGGCATTGCCGAGCACCCTTGTCGACCAGCCGGACCAGTCGCGCCAGCCCTGCCGCAATGACCAGCGGGAAACCGCGTTTGCCGAAACCAGAACGGGCTGCTGAAGCGCTCGCGCGCGCTCGAGCAGCTTGCCGGCCGACAGATGCGGGAGCCCGACCATGATCTCGATCGACCTTTGCTTGACCTCCGAATTGTTCATGATATGTTCTTTCAATGGAGATATTTGGTGTTTGATTCCGCTTCACTTTTTCTCGCTCCGTTCGATCTCGATGTGACATTGCGGGATGCAGCACTCGACGGACGGAACGCCCCGACGCGCCGTATGATCGCGAACGCCGCGATCGGCATGCATGTAGAGGATGCTTATCATTGCGTCCTCGAGCTGCGTAAAGCGGTAAGCTGGGTTCATGAAGGCGAGCGCGGCGGAAAGCGCAAGCTGGCGTCCATCCTCAGCAATCCGGCGGGCGACGATTTCCAGCGCTGCATCTATTTCTGTCTCGCAGGCCGCGGCATCGTCAATATGATGGACGACCTGATGTGGCTGGAAATCATCCTCGAAGCTCGCGGGCGAGTGGCAGGTGAAATGCATCGCCGAAAGGTTCATACGCAGCCCCTGCCCTCCCCCTATATTGCGGACGAGCCGGACGGTCCCATTGTCTCTGAGAGCGAGGATTTCGAGCAGGGGCGATCCTGGTGGGGGTGATCCGGCACTCTGATCGAACTTCTGGCCGCGAGTGAGGCCCCGATTTGTCGTTACCAAACGGCCCGTCGCATCAATTAGCGGTCACGCCAGCGGAATCTTGAAACAGCTATGTCCCAGTCGCGCTGGGCGACGAACGCGCTGCCGCTTGGTGCCATTCCACAGCTGTGCTAGGAGTCTGGTGCGCCTCGATTGCGGCGGTGCCGGGACTGGTAATCCCGTCGAGAACGGCAACTCGGTGTGACCTCACGCCGAAATGTCTGCATATGCGTCCGGGAGCCCAGCGGTCGGTCCGGTTCTAAAAGCGCAGGCGCATGTCTCGACATGGTATCAGCCCGACTCACGCGCGGGGCCGTGGGCTTGAACCGCCTGCATCATGAACGGGTCGGCAACAAGGGTCGGGAGAAATGGACGTGGAAGAGCCCAATGATCGCGAGCAGCAGGACCGCATGTTCCTGGAACAGATGCTGATCTCGGTTCGCGGATTGCGCGGACGGATAGGCCTTGGCCAGGGGAGCGAGCCGATCATCCAGCGGGCCTTCGCGCTCGTCCTGATGCGCGAAGCGCTTGCCGCACTTGATGCGGTGGGCGACACCGACGTGGCCCCCAACTGCAGTTGGCGATCGATCGCTTGCTGGAGCCGCGCGGCGTTGCGGTATCGTCTGAATTTCACTGAGTTTGAAATCATCGTCAATTCAGTGCATTAATCACCGGATTTCCATTCATTCCTGAAGTGAATCAGGCGCGAACATGATGCCGATGGTCCGCGATCAGGCCCGCAGGCCCTGTCATTCCCGGCTTCCGCCCGGCGGTGGCAGCGGCGGGAGCGCGATCGCAATCTCGATGGCATGGCGTCCAATCATGGCGGCAAATTACCGGCCCTCGGGGACGACACTAGACCTGATCGGCCAGAATGACGCGCAGCCGCCCCATAAGAGCAGCGTCATCACCCAGCAGCAGCCGTGTAGCCATTGTCCGGGCGTCGAGTAAGAACCGCTCATGCTGACTTTCCCAGCTATCGGCGTCGCGGTCGCCGCTGGAGAAAAAACAGGCGCCTTCAAGCAAGTCAACGAGCTGCGCCGGCGTCACGGGATCGCCCGAGGCCAGCAGAATCCTGGCGTCGTCGAGCGAGCAGCATTGGACATCATCATAGTCGATAACGACCGGGGCCGGCAGCGTGACTTTTTCCTCAACAACGCCCAAAATCGTGAGCACGAGGGAAAGCCGGCCGACCGGCCCGCTGTCGAGCTCGGAGGATTGCGACCCGTCGATCCGGAATGCCTCGCCCTTCCTCTCGATCGTGAAGTGCAGCGACGAGATGCAGCGCAGGCCGTCGTACCAGGAATAGCCCTCCATATCCTTGTCGGGGCAGGCGAGGCGCCCCTGGAAGGCGCCGACCTTCTCCATGGCGAGCGCAGCACATTGCTCAAGGGCGGGGCCGAAACTGCCGAGGAGGAGATGGTCAGCGACCCGCACCGGGCTGCGGGCTGACGAGAGGGAGTTCCAGTCTGCCCTCTGCGGGGTCCATGACATGAGGACGCGATCAGCTTCGGGAAGGGGGATGCCCAGATCCCTGGCCTCACTCCAGCGCTCGAACGGGAGGCGATGGCAACCCAGCGTGCGGATATGGCGGTATATCGCGCGACGAACGGCAGCACGAAGCGCCTCGAGCGCGGCATTTTCAACCATCTCCTTTCGGGCCGGCAGCACGAGATGTAGCTTTGGAGCGTTGATTATATCAATCCGGGCCCACCAGCTGCGGTCCTTTTCAGCGACTACAGGCATTGAACTGGTGACGATGACACCATGAAAATTTATGCATGGGCTCATGTGCGTCGCGCGGTAATCCTTGAAGAGGCCGATCCGGACACCATCCTCCTCGAATATGGCCTCGGCTCCTTCCAGCCAGTCGCGCCGGGGCAACGGCGCTCCGTTGAGCCGAACCGACAAGGGGCTGTAAAGAGCCGCATAGTGCGCCGCCTGGTCGATGTCGTCGCGCCACCGCTCGTCAAGCCGGAAGCGAAGCTGGGTTCCACAAGCGAGGGGCGCTGCCGTAACCGTTGCCGACGTGCCTGCTTCCCAGGCCTGCGAAGTAATGTCCACCTCCCATGCCTCTCCCGTTTCACGGCAGCTCGAGCGAGTTGCGACATCGCGGCCGGCAAGGCTGAAGAGGCCCATGCCGGCTGGATCCTCGCCCCGCGCAACGCTGTCGCCCCACCCTGAACGCCCCAGGGCAAGAAGGACGGAAGGATCGGCTATGCCTGCGCCATCGTCCGTCACCGACAACCACATATCCGCGCCATCGACCTGGAGCTCCAGGTCGACAATCTTTGCGCCTGCACGACGGGCGTTCTGCAAAAGCGCGCTCAGCACATCACCGAGGCTATTGTTGAAGAGCCTACAGGTTGACAATGAAGTGTCCTGATAAGGTGGCATGATCGGGATTCCGGTATGATCAGGGGGAGCGCGCAAACAGGCCGTCCTGATAGGTTGGCGTGCAGATGAGCGGCATCGGCGCATCAGCACCGTTCGCTCGCTGCATTCACCCTCCCGCTCCCCTCCAAGCGCCGTCACCGGATCGCGGACCCGGACGGGGCGATCATGTTGCCGGCTCGGAAGCGGTAGATCGGGGGCTATTTCATCGACGCGGGCGGACGAAATTTGCGCAATTGCCGAACCAGCTGGGCATTTCGGCTTTCAAGCTGACCGGCGCTCTCGTCTGCCGCCAGCGCACATTGCAGAAGGCCTGCATTTTGCCTCGCCATTGCAGAGCGGACTTGCTCTCCCCAGCAGCCCCCTCTCCCCTTCATCCCGCGCGGACGCGGCGGGACGGCAGGGAACGGCCGCGACCGCCAAACACGATCATGCGCAAGGCGCACGGCAAGAGGCCGATGATCGTGCGGCAGCGCCGGTTTGGGACGCTACCGCGCATCATGAAAGGCAGGCCCGCTCCCCATTTGGAGCAGGGGTCCAGCGTCCCACGGGCCTGCCGTGCGTGACCCGTCTTGCCCAGCAGTGACAGAGGCCAGGCGTCGCTCGGTCCCTGACTAGTCTATCGCGCTGAAGATCTTCGCCGCTTCGCCGTGGCGGCCGGCATGGTCGCGCAGGCGATGGAAGCTCCCGGAGAGCTGATCATCACCTATCTCGAAGGCGAGATGCGAAAAGGCGAACAAGGTAGCGACGATCCCTGCCGCGTCCGCAGTGAGTTCGCCTTCATAGCCGTTGGTCCGGCAGCAAATCCGGAAATTGGAAGGCGCTGCGGGCGCAAGATAGAGCGGCAAGCCGTTTTGCTCGAGGAAATGCCAATAGCCACCGGCATAGTCAGCAGGCGACAGCCATTGCATGAAGCTGTAGACGCAGGCCTCCGCGACGAGGAGATGGCGGCCAAAGAGGTTCGGCAGAAATCGGCTACGCCGGGCATCAGGCACGCGCGTTGCAAGAGCATGAAAGCCGGTGTCGTGGGTGGCGAATGCATTGGACAAAGCGAACCTCCAGATATGAGTGCAGTCCCGGAACCTTTTCAGGTCCTTCCGGGCTCACGCCCGCATCCCGCCTCTTCTTGGCCTTATGGCCACGTCGCCCCACCCTGCTGCGCCCGCCTCGTTGATCGTTGCGGCGCAAGACGTTTGCAAAAGCCAAATTTCCCGGTCGGGCCATTCTCCCCTCTTGTTGATGTAGCAGGCGTCGGCCGGAGAAGCGACGAGCTGAGCCCCTGGTCACGAGACGAGCGCAAGCTCGACATGATCGTCAGGCAACGGAGCCATCGAAATGCGGTAGGGCTGGAGAGGATTGCCCGTCCGAATGATGCTGACGGGCTGCATCTCATGGTCAAAGAGACGAGTGGCGACACGCAGGGCATTGTCCCTGCTGCAGAGCAGGGCCCGCTTGGGCGAGATCGCATGGGAGGGGCGCTGGCCGAGCATGGCTACCCCCTTCTCATGGGCCGGGACAACCCGCCAGGGTCAGGAGAAAAGCGTCGCATGAACTCTGGTCTTCGGTACGATGGACCAGTCGCGCTCCATGAACCGGCTGACCCGGTAAAGGCCTCCCGTCTCAGGGGCTCGCAGGATGATCCGGCGGCCATCCCTGATGACCTGGAATTCCCGGGCGACATGGCCGTCGCTAAAGGTCATCGGCTCGGGAAAGCGGACAAGATCGCCGTCAGCAAGCCTGCGGGAACGCAGGGCGAGGTTGGCGCGGCAACGCGCACGCCAATCGTTGGCATATTCCCTGTCGGTGGGCGTGAGCAGATCGAGAATGCGGGCCGGGCATTGCGCCTCGCAAGGACCGGCGGATTCGTCCATGCTCTTGTAACCGAACTGGTGACCGTCGGCTGATCGCGGGTTCCATCGAACGAGACAGATGATCGCGAACACATCGCCCGGAACCCCGTTGGTCGTCAGCTGGGCGGCGGCGTAATAGACGCGGTTTCCCGGGCAGGATGAGGCGAGGATCTCAAGACCCTGACGGGTCCCGTCCTCATGGGCCTGGTCATAGGTGAACTGGGCATCGAGATAGGATTTGGCCGAGGCATGCCCGGCCATCGCTGTGAAGGGCATGAACAGCCAGCCCATGGCAAGTCTCCTGTCGGTAGAATGAGAGGGAACCGGGGATCCGCCCACGCATGTCGTCGAGCTCCCGGTCGGCGTTCAGGCTGCTATCGGCATCGCGCTTTGGACCGACCTATGCTCAACAGCCGCCGCAGGGGCGCTGAAGGACCTCAGATAGGCGAAGGCCTGCTCCGCCTTCGCGGCGGCGTGGATGATGGCGCTCTTGTCACCGCGCAGGATATTGAGCCAATGCCCGACATAACTTGCATGACCTTCATGAAGGACGTTGGGCAGGCCGAGATCCGCGCAACAGAGCCCGGCGCCGATCTCGGCCAC
>NZ_LBIC01000008.1 GCF_001005725.1 Sphingobium chungbukense | reverse complement strand
TAACGCGCAAAGTTCTTCCTTCGCTCGAATGGCGGTGCTGGTCCCGTATTTATGCAAGGTTTCTCGATCCAAGCGATCCCGATGGCCGGTGCTATGGACAGCCTCATGGGCAAGGGTCGCATAGAAGGCGTTGCCGCTGATGAACCTGTCGAAGCGCGGCATGGTGATGCTGTCGGACGCTGGAGAATAGAAAGCGCCGCCGTCCTTCTCGATGATCGCCACGCCATAGGCCCGAAACAGGGCGTCAAGCTGCTGATCGCGCTGATCCCGGTTCTGGATTACCGGCTGCGGCGTGGGATATTGGCCATCGGGCAATCCCTCGATCTGCTCGACATTGAAAACGGTGTACCGCTTGAGGAATGAAATGCGCCGCTCGCTGTCGTCCTCGACGGCCTGCCCGTTCTCGTCCTTCCGGCTGATCGAACCGGCATAGACGATCCGGGTGCCGCGCTCCCCCTTCCTGACATTTGCGCCAAGTTCCAACGCCTGCTTGAACGTCATCCAATAGGGGTTGGCATATCCGCGCACCATGCTCTGCGCCCACAGCAGCAGGATGTTGATGCCCTGATAGTTCTTCCCGCAAGAGCGCAGCGGAAAGCTGGCGGCGGCGCTCGCCCAGCTCGGCGACCATGGGCGCACCCCCTGTTCCAGCATCTCGATGATCTGATCGGTGACTTCCTGATAGATATCCGCACGCTCGACATTGCTGCGGGTCGCTTTGGTGTTCCGTGCCATGTGGTTTTCCCTTCCTGATCTGGAGCCGAAGGCGATGGCGCCATCGACTTCTGCCCACTGGCGAAGTCGGGGGGGTTGAACCGGCAATGTCAGGGCTGGTTGGCAGGGAGGGGGATCGCCCAGCTTGCACAAGCGAAGCGCGGAAAGATGGGGATACGCTGCCAACCACCAAGCGAGCGCAGCGAGACGGTCCAGCCCTTGCCGGGAAGGGGGGAGGCCGCCCCCCTTGGCGTGAGAAGAAGCATGGCCGCCCGCGGCCGCATCATGTGCGAGGATCGTCACCCGAATGGGACGAAACCGTGCAGCGGGTTCGGTCGAGCGCAGCGAGATAGAGCCGTGCCGCCAGGCCGCACCCAAAAACCGCTTCAGCTACACTATCACTCGCTGCCGATCGGCATCATCGCCCTCGGCCTTTATCCGGGGCAGGGGGATTGGACCTATCTTGCGTTGGCAAGGTCAGACCGTCTTCAAACGGCCTGCCAGCACGAATATTCGCGGCAATGGATGTGCGCGCCGCGTCGATCGTGCCCTCCATCAAACGGGGACCATCGCCACGCTGACGCGAGACTGCCTGCACCTGATCCACAATCGCTTGCGCGCCGGCAAGACGGGGATCGGATCGATTTTGCTCGGCCGCATTTTTCAGGAACAGGTCGGCAAGCCGGTCATGGGCTGGCGATTGGCCCGGTGGCAGCACTGGCCGCTCCAGAGAACGAACCGCACGTTGCACCTGGGCGGGCTGCTGGGCATTGATCCGGGTCGCCAAGGCCGCCCCGATCTCGCGCACACGTTGCAAGGGGGTCTGCTTGTCGGAAATCACCGCATCGACATCCCTCTGCCCGAGATAGATCAGCAAATGGGACTGATAAACCGGTCCTTTGGCATGGCGCATATAGGCCAGCTCCATGCGCGCAGCGGCAATCTGGCTCGCCGGCGCACTATCCTTCACCAATTTTTGCAAGCGATCGGTCGCCTCGGTCCTCGCCGCATGCAAATAGCGCTCCAGCTCACCTCGCGCCTTGTCCAGCGACAGGCGATAGCGTTGCCCGGTCGGCGGATCGCGCGGAGGCAGGAACGCCATGCCTCCCGGCCCCGTGCGCGGCGTGACGGGTTCATCCCGTTCATGCGCGGCGGCGGCCAGGATTGCGCTCAAGGGACGATGATCGCCGGTGGTGAAACCATGGCGCGACGCATCCATCCACATTTGCCTGTCGATGCTGGCGATCCGGAGGGAGTGGCCAGCATCGCGCGTGATCTGCGCCGCATGATGTCGCATCGTGCGTCCATTGCCCTCGCGGAAGGGATGGACGGCGTTCAGTTCGTTGAGATGATGCCCCAGACGATCATAAAATTCTTCACGGGGCAGCCCTTTGAGATGGCTCTGGCTCGCCAAATCCTTGAATACCGCAGCCAGAGCATTGGCCACATAGGGGGCGTGGGCAAACAGGCTTCCCCCTTTGCCGATGTTGACGGTTCGGTCTTCACCCGCCCAGTCATAGAGATCTTGGAAGAGATGCTTGTGCAACGCCCTGTAGCCATCGGCATCAAGCGGAAAGGCCATGCGCGCGGCTTCTCGGCCGCGCGCATGGGTCAGCATGCGTTCCGCTTGATTTAGCGATCCGTCGTCTGTCAGCCCCAGCCTGTTCCTGAGCGTGGCCGTGCCAGGATACAGATAAGGGTCTTGGTCGGTGCCCACTGACGTTAAGCAGGCGGTTCGGCAGGGCCATTCTGCACTAGGCCCTGGACGATCTTGGACACGAGAGCGGGCGGAACCGCCTCCTCCAGCAGCATATCGAAAAGCTCTGCCTCGTTCGGAGCAAGGGCCATGTCCTCAATGGCGAGATTGGCGCGGGACTCCGCATCATCCTGCCGCCATTGCTCGACCTCATCGGGGGTGCCTCGGACATAATCCATGGCGCGGACCTGCGCCCGAACGGCCTCAATATCGAACTGCATCATGGTGTATTTCATCGCCACCAACATAGTCCAGAATGGAGCGAAAAGACAATGAATCGCTGCGCCTCCGACGTTGCGATCCGCCGCCTCGCTATGCGGGGCGGCGGCCCTTTCAATATTCCTCGGCCAGCATGATGGTCAGTACCCGTGTCGTTTGATCGCTATCCCAAGGGGCCTCGCTTCCGAACTCCAACTGCTTGTCATAACAGTCGATTTTCCAGAACGCCGTCTCGCTGATGCTTTTCTCGTCCGATGGCCGAGCTTGCACCCAATCTCCCGAACGGAGCCGATAAATTGCTCCGAAATCATGCTCCCCATGCGGATCATTGCCTTCGTGAAAATGGTCGAAAGCCAACATCACCTGCATGGCGGCATGACGATCATGATCCTCCAGCGCGGCAAAGCCGATAGTCATGTTGGCCCGGCACGCTACGCCGGGGTTCTGGCGCGCCATATCGTTGAGCAACCGAACACGATCGGTCTTCTCCGCATCGGTCAATTCCATGGACATGATGTGATCCTCCTAGTCAGCAGGCCGAAAGGCCACGGCCTCACGGCCCTGCCGTTCCGGCGAGGAACGGGTTGGGGAGGGGGAGCAAAAATCGACCGCCGGCGCGGGCGAGCCGGTTAGCCTGGTCGGCACCCGCAGGGGGACGGGCACCGGGATTAGCGGATTACACGGGCGGCCTATTTTTGTTCGGGAACGAAAGGGCAGCGCCCTTGGCGTTCCCCCGGCGCGTCCAGCGCGCCACCAAGCATAAAGCCAAGTTACTTGGCGTTCCGATATCGCTCAACCTATAGATCGAGACAGCCTAGAAATTGAAAGATCCATGGAAGACGGACAATTCACTCTCATCCTCAAGGACGGCTATCCGCTCGATGATACGTTGGAGGTCGCCGGCCTGCTGGGAAACAGCACCGCGCTAATTGCAGGATGGATACTGCCCGAGCGCGGACTATTGGATCTCCCGGCGCTTGCGCATGCCATGTTTCTCGAAGAATATTCGATTGCGATCTTACCCGACCGCAACATCGTCTCGCGCATGGCGGAAATTGCCCGTGAGGGGCAACCCCGCAAACGCGACAAGACAACCGAAACTGCGATGAGGATGATGGCATTTGCGCAGGCGGTAGATTGGGATATCGATCCGGGTCTGGCTTTCCACGAACTGGCTCAAAAGCAAGGAAATGAGGCAGCTTGGGACGAACTCGCATGGTTTCGAACTGCGGATGAAAATGCCGTGCAGTCATGGCTCGACCTTGCGCTAGGCCGTGCCTCAAATATCAGCCTTGGTGCAGCAAAGGAGAGAGAATGCCTCGATTTTGCTGGCGATCTTCTGCGCTGGACGAGAAACTATATCGTAACGCTGAAAATCGCGGAACTGGAGCTGGGGCCTTTGGCACCCATCGAAAAATTCTACAGCTTGGCCAACTGGATGGCCGAGGGTTTTATAGTAGCTGGCCCCGCATTGCTGTTTGCAGCCAGATATTGGGGCACATGCGGCAACCGTGCTGGACTGATAAAGAAGCTGCAATCGCCCAATAGGGACCGAGCGATTGAAGGCTGCGCCAACGCAGCGTGGGATATCACCTATTTGAGCCTGTTCGCATTGCGCATTTCCAAGGGAGAGGAAGCCAACAGGCGCTACATCCTCGCAACATGCGACGAACTGCTGGCGGAAATTGCGCCATATGTGATGTATGGGCCTGAACGCATCGATAACTTGCCCAGCTTGGCGGAGGGCATGTTGAAGTGGTGGGGTCCGAAAGACGCCGACAAAATCGCGAACAGGATGCTGGAAACTCAAGAGATTGGACGTTCCGGTCGCTTGGTGGGCGCCAATTCAGACGGCGATCCAATTACTGCCATGATTCAACAGGGCGAAAATATTGTGCGGTCTTGGTCGGGGACCAGCCGATGAACCAAGGCGCATGTTCGGGCAAGTTAGAGAAGACACTATTTCATCTATTTAGAAATGTCACCGCGTGTTGCGGCAGGGGCTGCGCGGAACCCTTCTGTATTGTGCAGCGTAGCCCCTGCCTCTGCGCTGGTCTGGCATTGGTAGCGCCTTTGGACCCGCTGCTTTGCAGTGGGCCCCCTCAATAGCCCTCAAGCATGCGCTGTGCTGCCTCGATAGGCGTCAGCCGGGGAAGGGGAGGACGACCCCGCTTGCGTTTGGCCGGTGGTTGGTCCGGCTGTGCAGGCGATGGAAACATGTGCGCACCCTGCGATCGGCGGCTTGGTTCGCTGTTGTTCCGCTTCCGCGGCGGCAGCAGTGCCTGCATCGCCTTGGCCATCGCCAGCGCTGCGTCGAGGTGTTTGTTCTCGACGATCGCCGCCTGATTTACCTGCCTGATCTTGTCGTGCATCCGGTAAGGCAGGACATGGTCGCCGTGCCGGATCTCAAGGCTGCCATCGGGATACTCGCAGACCTCGACCCGCTTGCCGGCGAGTGCACGGCTGATCTCGTCCGGCTCGAGAATGAACAGCGCTTTGTTATAGTGCAGCGCCAACGCCTGCGTGACTGTGCGCCACTCACGCCAGACAAGCTGCGTGCGCAAATCGTCATGTGGAGCCAACGGCCGGTGTAGATCGCGCGAATCGAACGCCGGCTTCGCAAACCGCACGTTGTGCCGCTCCATGTAGCCGGGCAGGAACGTGTTCGCATCGGCGATCGTCGATATCCCTTCCAACCGCATCGCCTTGACCAACCGGTCCTGCAGCGTCGCATTCGCCCGTTCGACGCGGCCCTTGGCCTGTGGCGAGTTGGCACAGATGATCTCGATGTTGAGAGCCTCCATCGCGCGACCGAAGTGGGTCATCCCGTCGCCATTGGCAGAAGCCCGGTTGTTGCGGAACGCCGAGTGCTTGTCCGAATAGAACGCTACCGGCTTGCCATGCCGCTCGATGTACTCGCGCGTCGCATCCATGTAGGAGAACGCACTCTCGCTCTCGACCATCTTAAGATGCATGAGCTCGCTGGTCGCGTCGTCGATGTAGACCAACAGCGTGCATTGCGGTCCGCGGTCCTCGAACCACCAGTGCTTCGAGCCATCGACCTGGATCAGCTCACCGCGGCAGTCCCGGCGATACCGCGGCTGATAAGGGCGCGGCCGCCGTGCTTCGCGGTCCTTCCATAGGCCCGCCGCAATCATGATCTGGCGAAGCGTCTCGCATGCAACCGTGATCCCATGACGTTCGATCAGGTACTCACGCGCGAGCGTCGGACCGAAATCCGCGTAGTGTTCGCGCACAATCGCCACAATCTGATCGCGCATGGCATCGCTGTACCGCCGGTTACTGGGCCGGCCGCGCTTGCGCGAGACCAGACCGGATACGCCTTCAGATCGCAGTCGATTGAGCAATCGGAATATCTGCCTCCGCTTCAATCCCAGCAATCCGGCCGCGTCCTCAACCCGAAGCTCGCCCCGCTCCACGCGCAACAGCGTATCATATCGCGAAAGTTCGCCATGGCTCATCGTCAGCACCGTCATATGCGTGCTCTCCTGACCCGCAGGAAAGCCATGCCACCAATATCCGCGGGACGACGCCTGGGGTGTCATCTCTATCTAGCGCAGGGTGCCATTTCTATCTGGCACTTACAGCGCAGAAGTACGATAATAGGAATTATGTTAAATATTTCAATATCTTAGATCGATATGAATATCATGGGCGGCGGTCGATTGCAAATCGCCGTCTTCTTGAGACGAGCTGACTCTTGCAAGACGGCCTCGCTATTTTCCTGGCTTACACCCGCTAGGCAGACTGGCGCGCTCGATCGCCAATTGGCGCATTCCTTCATAATCCTGACCCCATAGCCCGCGGCGATCACGGGCGGCGCTTTGCATCAGCTTCACATAGGCACCACCGGAGTATCGCCGGTAATCGACAGCATAGCCTTGCGCGACCATGGTAGCAGCGAGGCTCGCCCTGTTCGCCTTGAACCGGCAGGAAAGATTCAAGCGACCATAGCTGGTCGCAGGGCTACGGCATTGCTTCTCGCGCTGCAGGGCGACATCGAACAGGCTCGTCGCGCATTCGACACCGCCATCGCGGTCGATAAGGCCCTGCAAGGTGAGCGTGGAAGCCTGCTTGAGACGCAGCCGATCGTCATCAGGCGCGTCTATGCCGACAATCCGCACACGCGAGCCGGAGACGTCCAGCGTGTCGCCGTCTATAACCCTGGGGGCCGCGTCATTGAGGCGAAGCGAGACAATATTGGCTGCCCGCTCCTTCTGCTGCGCGAGAGCATAGACGGACACCGCAGCAAACATTACGGCCATGAGAATCCGTTGATGGTTCGGCAAACCAGGAAACAGCTTCATTGCGCGCGGATATCGCGCAGAAGATCATTCCAGTCGCCATCATTGGGCGGAAGTTTGACGACGAGCTGGCGACCGTTGCCCTTCATATGGGGTTCGGCCCGCTTGATCGCGCGGGCTGCCTCGATCCCGTGCTGACTGTAGATGATGATCTTTCGGATGCTCTCCGGAATGGTCACGGTCTGATACCGTTCGATGCCAAGGACGGGCCAGACATAGGTTTCCGGGGCCAGCATGTTCATGACGCTCGCCGCTTCCTCGACACCTTCAGCCAAACGCAGGATGCCATCGCTAGGAATGCCACCCCAGCGCACGGCGCCGCCACCGGTATTACCGAGCATCCGCTTCGGCTTAGGCACATCGGCCTTGTCGAGACCATCGGCACGTAGGAAGGTCCGATGGATTGCGACAACCCCGCCGTCTTCCTCCACGGGCACAATCAGGGCAGGCGCAAACGCTTTCTCTTCTCCTGCACCGAGCTGGCAGCGCGCATCGAACCGCGCATTGACCCCGACAGGGATAATCGCGCGGGCGCGCATATATTGCTCAGCCAGACTGCCCGCAAAGGGATCAGCAAAGCGCCAGATTGAGACCGCGAGTTTGTTGAAATCCCCTTTTCCGCCTTCATGGCGCTGACCGGGATCATGATCGTGCGACGGAGCGAAGCGCCCCTTGCGCATTGCCTCGACAATCGCGTCGGACGTGCAGCCGGCAAAACAATGAAACAGGACCGCGCGGCTGCCGACCCGCACGGAAAGGCTGGGATCGCCATCAGCATGGGCCGGGCATCGACACATCGCGTAGTCGCCATGCCATTTGCCGCCGAGCTGGCGCACGATGCGGTCTGCATCGCGCGCAACGGCGTCGGGATCGCGTCCGCTCACTGGACCTCCTCTCACTTGCCACTTACCCTATGGCTAACGGAAGCAACGACTAATCACCAGTGAAAATGATAGAAATCGCTACACGGGGGAAAATGGAACTCGAACTGATCCTAGAGCGCGAGCTGACCTCACACCGCCCAGTCGCCGGGACCATCACCGACGTTCAGTTGCATCAGCGCGACGACGACGGCAAGTGGTACATCAATGTCCGCGTTAGCTGGCGTGGATCGACCCCCTACCATGTGGCGCTCTACGACAAGAAGAGAATCCGTTTATATTCAAAGGTTTCTTCTGCAATTCGCCACGTCGTTACGGCTTATCGCTATAGTTTAGTGATCGGCGTCAACCCATCCCCTCTATGGAACGACCCATCCCGTTTCTGACGGCAAACTGTCGGTCAAACGGTGAACAGCACTTATTGCGAGTCCTTCGCAGTCTAGGCAGAGTCGAAAAAGCGATTTAAGGTGTTTTCCCAAGAGAGGTGAAAACATGCGAAATCGCTTGTCCCTACCGATCGCCGCATCCGCTTTGATGCTGTCCTCGGCAACACCGTCCCCAGCCATGGCCTCTGACGGGACATGGGCTTGCGAAGTCCTGCTGTGCGCCAGCAATCCGGGTGGCTGGATGCAATATGCGCAGTGCGTTCCACCCATCCGCAAATTGCTGCGCAGTCTGGCGTTCGGTGGCGGTTTTCCAACCTGTAGCGCGGGTGGCGTGTCCGCCGCAAAATACACGAAGCCGAAAAATGGTCGCCCCGGCTTTGTCGTCATGACCATGCATGACGGAAGCCGGAACACCTACACGGTCCCGAGCGAGGCCGACATTGCGGCAGCGGAAGCCAGCGCCGTCCCTGGGGGGCCGCAATAATGCAATTCACCACGGCAGCAATCCTGGGCCTCGCGTCGCAATGTGCATCGGGCGTGGCCCCATCCACGATCGTCGCCGTGGTCCACACTGAGAGCAAGGGCTATCAGTTCGCCCTCAACGTCAACGGGGTCGCCCGCCAGCCCGCTCGCCCGACCAATGCTGTCGATGCGGCGCGGGTGGCCCGCGCGTTTATCGCACAGGGCCACTCCGTCGATCTCGGCCTGGGCCAGATAAATTCGAACAACATGGCCGCGCTGGGCCTGACATGGGATAATGTATTCGATCCCTGCACAAATATCGGCGCTGCTGGGAAGGTGTTGGCGGGCAACTATCACCAGGTCCGCGACGGAAGGCTACCACAGGAGGCGCTCCGGGTCGCGCTGTCCATGTATAACACCGGCTCCACGACGCGAGGTTTTCGCAACGGCTATGTTGGCCGCGTGCTGAACAACGCCGGCGTAGCGGACGGAATCTCACCCGTTGCCTATAGCCCGACGGCTCCCGATCCGCAGACCAACCCGCCCCGCACGATGCTGGCCGATTTGGTCGCCGAAAACATGCCCGATCGCAGTCCAGCTCGAACGGCACCACCCCCACCCCCGGCTTGGGATGTCTTCTCCCGAGCCGCTTACGAGCGTGCGCGCAATGCGGAAACAGGAGGAAGCTGATGAAATCTCTCGCATCAAGGGACACCCCCACAACGTCTGTGCGATCCAAATTCCAGCGGATCGTAGGGGCGGCTTCGCCGCACCAGCGCAAGACAGCAACGATCGCCGCCTCGGTTGCGATCGTCGGCCTCGCCGCAATCGCAACACCGGACCCTGCCTATGCCCAATCCGCCAATTTGGAAGGCTTCGCCAATAATGTGCTGGGCTTGCTCAGCAACGGCCTGCTGCGCGCTCTGGCGGTAATTGCCGTCATCATTGCTGGCGCGGGATGGCTGATGGGCAGGGTCAATACCGGCGCGCTGGTGACGGTCATCATCGGCATCGCGATCATCTTCTCCGCACCGTGGATCGTGGATCAGATCGCAGGCTCAGCCTGATGACCTCGCGGCCCGATCCCGGATCGGGCCGCCGCAACCGTCGCAGCAAGGGAGGCAGCTATGGCCGATGACAGAGAAGATATAGCGCGCAATACGCTGTTCCTTGCCGTGACGCGGCCTGCCCTGTGGGCGGGCATTCCGATTGAAGCGGCAGTGCCTATCCTGCTGGTCTCGGCCATCGTCCTGATCGGGACCAACAACCCGATCTATGCGCTCGTCACGGCGGGGGTCTGCTATGGCCTGGCCCGGCTTGTCGTGCGTCAGGACGTCAACGCATTTCGGCTGATGTTCCTCTTTTTCCGCACCAAGGCGGCGAACCGCAACCGCACCTTCTGGGGTGGATCGAGTTACACCCCCCTCCCCCTCAAGGGCATAGCTCGCAAAGGGTTCGGCCGCCGTGGCTAAGATGGACCGCCTCTCGACTCAAGTGCCCATGAAAGTGGCTCTCAAGGAAGTCCTTCCGACGAAGTTTCTCCCTTATGCGCGTCACATCAATGAAGAGATGATCGTTCTCGATTCCGGTGCGATCATGCTCACTTTCGAGTTACAGGGTCGCGCCTTCGAAACTGCCGATGTCCGCGACCTCAATGACTGGCATTCCAAGCTCAACGGGATGCTGCGCAACCTCCATGACGATCGGCTTTCGGTCTGGTCGCATCTGGTCAGGGCGCGGGTGGAGCAGTATCCGGGCGGCAATTTCCGGTCGAAGTTCGCCCGCGATCTCGATGCTGCCTATTTTGCGCGCGTCAATCAGGAGCGGATGTTCATCAACCGCTTCTTCGTCACCATCCTCGCGCGGCCTGCCGTGCATGGCGCTGACAAGCTGATCCATCTCTTCCGCTCCAAGGCGAAGATCCAATCCGCTGCCGATGCGGTGGATGACGATCTGATTGAGTTCCTTGAGGATAAAGCGCGCGATTTTGAAAAGCTGATGGCACGCTGCGAGCCGCGCCGCCTCGCCATCTATGGGCATAACGGCCTGAAATTCTCCGAACCCCTCGAAGTCGCGGAAATGGTGATGACGGGACGCCATCGGCGCGTGCCGATCATCCGTGGCCATCTGGGCAGTGCCCTGTATCGGCAACGGGTCATTTTCGGTGGCGAGACAGTGGAAGTGCGCGACGCCGATCGCAGCTCGTTCGGAGGCGTGTTCGGCATTCGGGAATATCCCGCCTTCACCACGCCCCGCCAGTTTGAATCCCTGCTGGCCGTCGATTTCGGCTTTGTGCTCACGCAGTCCTTCACGTTCCTGAGCCGCGCCACAGCGGCCGAGCGGTTCCGCCTGCGGCAGCGGCAGATGGAGAACGCCGACGATCGGGCCATCAGCCAGATGCATGATCTGGTCGATGCCGCTGACGATCTCATGTCGAACCGCTTCGTACTAGGCGACCATCATTTCACGCTCGCGGTATATGGAGGGAGCCTCAAATCCCTCCGCGATCATATGTCGATCGCGCGAGCGGCCCTCGCCGATACGGGCATGGTGGCGGCGCGCGAGGGGGCGGCCTTGGAAGCGGCCTATTGGAGCCAGCTCGTAGGCAATTTTGCGTGGCGCGCACGGCCAGCACCGATCACGTCGCTCAATTTCGCGGCCTTCGCGCCGTTCCATACCTATCCCGCAGGGAGAGCGACCGGCAATCATTGGGGGGATGCCATTGCGCTCCTCAAGACAAGCGCGCGAAGCCCGTATTTCTTCAGCTTCCACAAGCGCGATGTCGGCCACACGATGGTCATCGGTCCTACAGGCGGCGGAAAGACTGTCCTGCTCAACTTCCTGATGGCTCAGGCTGAAAAGACCGGCGCACGGCAGATTTTCATCGATAAGGATCGGGGCGCTCAGATTTTCGTGCTGGCCAGCGGTGGCACCTATCTGACGTTGGCCAATGGCACGCCAACCGGCTTCGCACCATTGAAGGCCCTGGCCGATACGCCAGAAGATCGAGCATGGCTGTCGCTCTGGGTTCGTCAGCTCGTCCGTGCCGAAGGTCGACCGATCTCGGTACAGGAAGAGAGGCGGATCGATGATGGCATTGCCGCCGTCATGAAATTGCCCTCGGCCGCGCGATCCCTCGATGCGCTGCGCACGATGCTCGGCATGGCCGACGAAGGCGGTGTTGGGGCGAGGCTGGAGAAATGGACCTCACGCGGCGCGCTGGGGTGGGCGTTCGACAACGCAGAAGATGAAATGGCGCTCGATGCCCGTTTCATCGGCTTCGACATGACCGATTTCCTCGACAATGCCGACATCCGCGCGCCCCTGATGCTCTATCTGTTTCACCGGATCGACAAGATGTTGACCGGCGACCGCACGATGATCGTGATAGACGAGTTCTGGAAGGCGCTCGGCGACAACGCATTTCGCAGCTTCGCCCAGGACGGGCTGAAGACATATCGTAAGCGCAATGCGCTGATGGTGTTCGCCACCCAATCTCCCGGCGATGCGCTCAAAAGCGACATAAGCCATTCGATTCTAGAGCAGGTGGCAACCAAGATCATGCTGCCCAACCCGAACGGGCAGCGCCGCGATTATATCGATGGCTTCTCCATGACCGAAGCCGAATTTGCGCTGATCCGCGAAGAGCTGTCGCCAGAGTCGCACAAGTTCCTGGTGAAACAGGGGCATGATTCAGTCGTCGTGGAACTGGACCTGACGGGCCTCGACAATGAACTGGCTGTCCTGTCGGGCCGCGCAGAAACCACCGCAGTCGCATGTGACGTAATCGCAGAACACGGCCGCGACCCTGCTGTCTGGCTCCCGATCTTCCACAACCACCGGCGCTCAAGTTGAAAGGAGAAGTCTCATGACGGCTAGGAAACTTCGCTACATCGTGATGGGAGCCTCGCTCCTCACCATCACGGCGTCCGCCCAGGGGCAGGGTTTAGGCATTCCGGTCCACAACGCACAAGGCTTGTTGCAGCAAATCGAGCAGGTGCGTCAGGGCGTATCGATGCTCGCCCAAGGGGCCGACCAGCTCCAGCAGGCCCGCGATCTCTATCGAGATCTGAACAAGGCAACCGACATCGGGCGGGTTGCGGATAACCTCCGCACCGACGCCATGCGCGAATTGAACGTGTCCTCGGGCAGCCTTGATGGATACGCCAATGGCGACCTCAACGTCATCGGCCGCCTTCGCGGACGCTCCGATAGTGTTTTTCAGGGGCTGATGGGGCAATTATCCCCAGATACCTCAGAGAGCGCACGGGCAAACTATGAGATTGGTGCCCGCCAAGCCGCCGTCACCGCAGGTTTGGCCGGGTCCGTAGGAGATTCTGTTACGAGCCGCCGCGAGGGTTTGGAGGAACTGCGTTCGCGACTAGCCAGCTCCAATTCTGCTGCCGAGCGTGCCGACATGACCGCTCGCCTCCAATTGGAACAGGCGCAGATGTCGAACGACATGATGGCCCTGCAGGCCGTCGAATTACAGCGCCGGGCCAAGGCTGAGGCCGATTATCAGGGCTATGCGGCCCAACGACAACAGCAACTCGCCAAATTGAAGGCACAGGCGGGGATTGACTGATGCGCCGCTGCTTAGGCCCTGTGGTTCTGTTGTTTTTGGCTGTCGCGGGCTGTTCGCCCTCCGAAAAGTCGCAAAAGGGGGAGGATCTGCGATCCGACATACCTCTTCGGACGATCCTGTATCTCTCGGAACATCCAGACGAGGCTAAGGAAATTCAAGCAATGTGCGATCAGTGGAAGGGGTCGCAACGCCCGATCTCTAGCTGGCCGTCAGTCGTCACCCAGAATTGCAACAACGCCGACGCTGCACGGCTTCGCAACCTTCAGCGCGATCAGCGCGAACGCATGAAAAAGCAGATGGGCATCTGATGATGCGGCAGGGCTGAAGAGCGATGGATTTTCCGATCTTCGAGAGCATGATGAATGCGGTTGATGGTGCCCTCGCGGGCATCATTGCACTGTATTCGTCGGTGATCGGCATCATCTCCGGTCCCCTCCGGGTCGGCGTCACGATTTACATCATCCTGTTGGGGGGCGCGATACTCAGGGGAGCCGTTCAGTATCCCGCTCGCGAATTCGTCTATCGCACGCTGAAACTCGCCGCACTTACATGGGCCGTCAGCTCACTTTATGGAGCATCGGTCGGTCTCTTCACGATGAACGGACTTCCGGGGCAATTCGCCAATGCGCTTGGCGGCGCTGATGTAGGTGGTCTTGGTGGCTACTTCGATACGCTTCTACAGGGCGCATTTCGCGCCATCACGAAAATCGAAGAAATCGTTCAGGCCCACACTGACGCAGCGGGCGTGAACCTGATTGGCATGCCCAATAACATTGTGGAAATTATCCTTGCTGCTTTTGCCAATCTGGTAATCCTTTTCGTTGCTTTGCTATCCTGCGCACTCGGCTTCACGATCTGCGCCTTCGCGCTGTTTGCACTCGCTTTGCTAGCTGTCGTGGGACCGTTATTCGTTGCAGCTCTTCTATTTGACTCTACGCGGGGCTGGTTCTTCGCATGGCTAGGCTCAGCCATCAGCTACATCATGCTGGTTGTGTTCGCGCTGCTGGTCACGCTGTTCATTTCGCAGACCACTGACACATTCATTAATTCGATCACGAATGACGATGAAGTTTTGATCGCCGTGCTGAAAGCCCTGTCATTCTACGTGCTGGGCTTCTTCTTCTTCCTGCAAATCCCAAGCCTCGCGTCGGGCCTGGGTGGCGGTGGCCCTGCCCTAGCGGCACAGTTTGCCAACGCCGTTACCGGAAACCTGGCCCCAATCGCAGGCCGTACAATGGCTGGTGCGCCCCTTAGCGGCGCGCGCGCTGTTGGAGCCGGCGCGCGTCGGTTGGGTGGGGGGACCGGCAGTGGGACCGGGGGAACCCTGACGCGGACGAGATAGGAGAAATGCCATGAATTTTGCCAAGGCGCTCGCGCCAATAGCCCTTTTCGCACTCTCAACGCCCACGCCGGTTCTCGCGGCCAAGGAAGCCAAAGTTCCGCGTTGCAACGGGCAATCGAAGCGGCCTGCTAATCCCTATGGCACCATTCTCCCGACCCTGCCCGCCCGAAGTCCGTCAGGATCGGCGGCTCAGCCCACGCAACTCTTTCCATCATCTGCCGCGCCGGACGCCAATAGTCCTGCGTCGCGGGATGATAGCGGCGTGCCGCCGATCAGCGCAGCTTCGCCACTTCCAGCCAACAACGCGGCTTCCCAGCCCGTTTATGCGAGCTGCTGACAATGGCGATCGGGGTCAAAGACAGCGCTGAGGATCTGAAGGCATATTTTGCCGAAGCCCAAAGCTGGGATCGGGAACGCTTCGTTGCAGCCGATCGGTCTAAGCGCGTCGCGTGGATTGTCGCTGGCGGCGCCAGCATCATAGCTGTCGTCGGTGTCGCCTCGGTGGCGATGTTGTCGCCGCTCAAGACCGTGGTGCCCTATGTCGTCACCGTCGATCGATCCACGGGCGCAACCGAAGTGACCCAGCAGCTCCGGGGTGACAAAACCATCACCTATGACGAGGCGGTGCGGAAATACTTTCTCGCCAGCTATGTCAGGTCGCGCGAGGGCTGGATTCCGCAGGCACGCCAGGAGTTTTTCAATCAGGTTCTCGCGCTCTCCGCGCCCGAAGAACAGCGCCGGTGGATCACCTTTTACAAGAAGGATAATCCGGACTCACCCCAGAACCAGCTCACCGCCAGCGATGCGGTGTTCGTTGCCGTCAGGGCCGTATCCTTCATCTCGGCGAATGTCGCCCAGGTCCGCTTTACCAAGCGGCTTGAACGCGACGGTCAAGCTACCGAGACCCCGGCCATCGCGACCATCACGTTCGACGTACTGTCAAAACCGGAATCGGAAGCGGGGCGCTACGCCAATCCGCTCGGCTTTCAGGTCAAAGCCTATCGCGCGGACGTGGAAGTAGGTGGAAAATGAGACAGCTTCACATACTCGGCGCGGCGATGATGGCAGCGGCGCTTCCGTCGCCGGCCAGCGCCGAAAACACACCCCGCCCCGTCACCGCCGATCATCGGGTCCGGGAAGTCAGCTATAGTGACCAGAATGTCATCGCGATCCGCAGCGCCTTTAGGACCGCGACACAGATCGAGTTCGCGCAGGGCGAGATCATCAAGTTCGTGGCCATGGGCGATACCGTCTCATGGGAAGTCGCGCCGGCTGAAAACTCGTTGTTCATCAAGCCGCGTGAGCGGGCGGGCGGAACCAACCTCATCGTTGTGACGGACTATGCCGGCCAGAAGCGCAATTACACCTTTGCCCTGTCGGCGATTGCCAATGGTCGCGCCGCCGAGACCTTCTACAAGGTCCGCATTCGTTACCCGGAACAGGAGGCGGCCGCCCTTCGCGAAGCGGCTGCTCGCCGCCAGCTAGCCCAAGTCCTCGCGCAACAGAACGGCGCCATCAAGGCTGCATTGGATCTGGGCGTTCTGGAAGGCACCCGCAATCTGAATTACACCGTGCAGGGATCATCCGAGATTCAGCCGTCCGAAGTCAGCGACAACGGACAATTTACGGTCCTGCGTTTTCCCAATCAGCGGGAAATCCCTGCCATCTTCACGGTAAATCCCGATGGCAGCGAGGCAACCGCATCGTTCGATGTCAGGGACGAATTCGTCGTGATCCACGGGATCTTCCGCGAATTGCGACTGCGCCGGGGCAAGGTGGTCCTGTGCATCTACAACGAAAAGCCGAGCTTTTACGGCCGCGATCCGAAGACGGACACAGCCTCCGAAGTGGTGGAACGGCAGACGGAGGATTGATGTGAGCGATAAAAGATTTGACGTCGATGCCACACCGGACATGGACGAAATCGATCGCGAAGCTCCCGCGGTCGATCGGCCTAACCGCATCCCCTCCCTCAAGTCGTTTCAGTGGGACACCAAAAAGATGATCGTAGCGGGCGCGCTGGGCGGCTCGCTGCTGTTCGCAGCCCTGACGATCGCTGCTGGCGTGGGCGGAAACAACAAGATGCCGGACGTAAAACCGAAGCCACCCGCTCCGGAAGTGCCCTATGATCCGAAGACCGTGATCGCACCGACGCTCCAGTCGGCCGCGCAAGACCCGAATGCTCCCGTCCAGCTTGCTGGGGAACAGGTGCCAGCGATTGGCCCAGGTAGTGTCCCGTCACATGGCGCGCAGTCGGCCGAGGCGACGGCAGCGCAACGCCGTATCGCCGAAGCTGAGGAATTGCGGAATACTGCGCGGCGATCCACGCTCGTTGCCTATAATGGCTCATCAGGCCAGCAAATCGCTGATCGCCTTGCGGGCGTGGGAGGTGAAGGAACTCAGTCCTCTGGGCCGGAAAGGGCAGCCCGCGAAGCAACGCCTCTGGATGATCTCAAGCGCACATCGGCCATAGGACGCACAACGGCGCGCATGATCGGCGATCGCAACTATCTCGTCACCGCCGGTTCGATCATCCCCTGCACCCTTCAGACCGCGATGGACAGCAGCGTGCCAGGCTATGCGACCTGCATCGTGCCGCGCGACATCTATTCGGACAACGGTCGCGTCGTCCTTATGGAAAAGGGCACGCGGGTCTTTGGCGAGTATCAGGGCGGTCTCAATCGCGGCCAATATCGCCTGTTCGCCATGTGGAGCCGTGCTGTCACGCCAAGAGGTGTATCGATAGATATAGCGTCGCCGGCGTCCGACAGTCTCGGCCGTGCTGGGGTGGGCGGAAAGGTCGATCGGTTCTTTTGGGATCGATTCGGCTCGGCATTGTTGTTCAGCGTGCTGGAGGATGGGGCCTATGTCGCATCCACCGCAGTCGGCCGCGCGGGAAATAATGTGACGCGCGTTCCGTCGGATTCCGCATCGACCATTTTGCAGGACACACAGCAGATAAAGCCCGTTCTGCGGGTCGCGCAAGGCACCGACCTTGCCATTACCGTGGCGCAGGATTTCGACTTCAGCCAGGTTTACGGGTTGGGCCTGAAATGAGCGTCACCGCCTTCCGCAACACCGCGGTCCTCGATGACGCGATGCAGCCTTTGCGGAAATATCTCGATGATGAGGAGGTGACGGAGGTTGTAATCAATCAGCCCCTTGAGGTGGCGGTCGAACGCAAAGGCGGTTGGACCTGGGCAGTGGAAGAGGAACTGACACTGCCGCGCCTCAACATATTGGCGACGGCCGCTGCGGCATTCACATCGCAGGATGTCACGCGCGAAAACCCGATCTGCTCCACGATCTTTCCGACAGGCGAGCGCGTCCAGATTGTCGCTCCCCCCGTCGCCCCAGACGGAACGGTATCCATCACGATACGCAAGCCGTCGACCAAGACTATGAACATGACAGATTTCGAAGCCAGCGGCCTATTTACAGAAACGAAGGTCGCGGCGCGGGGCATGACCGAAAACGAAGATAGGTTGCTCGCCCTCCTCGGTGAGGGCCGACACGTCGAGTTTTTCGAGCTGGCAGTTCGCAGTCGCCTCAACATCCTGATTTCAGGTGCCACGGGATCGGGCAAGACGACATTGGCGAAAGGGCTGATCCAACTCATCCCAGATGATGAGCGGCTTCTGACCATCGAGGATACCCGCGAGCTGGTCGTCCCGCATCGCAATGTCGTCCACATGACCTACAGCAAGGATGGCCAGGGCACCGCCAAGGTGACGGCCAAAGAGTTGTTGGAAAGCGCATTGCGTATGCGGCCCGACAGAATTTTGTTGCAGGAACTCAGGGACGGCACCGCCTTCTTCTATCTGCGCAACGTCAATAGCGGCCATCCCGGCTCAATCACGACCATTCATGCCGCATCGGCAGAACTCGCCTTCGATCAGCTCACCTTGCTGGTCAAGGAGAGCGAGGGCGGCGCGGATCTCGGCCGCGACGACATTCGATCGCTTCTGAAGATCCTCGTGGATGTCGTGGTGCAGATGAAGAAGGTGCAGGGTAAATTTCGCGTGACGGAGATATATTATGACCCCGCAGGGCGGCACGCAGCCTAGCCGGGGAGTGGCCTTGGCGATCGGGATTCCGATCGCGCTGCTCCTACTCTTCCTGACCGGCTCGATCATCGCATGGTTTGTCCTGGGGCTGCCAGCCTCGGCTTACGACCCTTTCAAGATGCCGGCATTCTTCTGGTATTATCGAGGCGATCCCGTTGTACTGAAGGCCGTTGCCGCCGGGCTTGCTGCCGGGTCGCTCCTGTCCGGCCTCCTGCTGTTCTGGTTCGTGACGCGCAAGCCTCCGCTGCACGGTGCAGCTCGCTTCGCCAAGGAGGGCGAAATCAGGCGCGGCGGATTCCGCGGTGATGATGGGATTGTGCTTGGCAAAAAATCTGGCCGCTTCCTGATATTTGCCGGCAACGAACATTGCATCGTGGAAGCTCCTACCCGGTCGGGCAAGGGCGTGGGGATCGTCATTCCGAACCTGCTGAGCTGGACCGGATCGGTGGTCATTCTCGATGTGAAGAGAGAAAATTATGAAGCGACCGCCGGGTTCAGGGCGAAGCATGGCCAAGCGGTATATCTGTTCAATCCCACCGATCCCGACGGGAGAACCGCTCGCTATAACCCCTTGGCCTATATCGATCGGGCCAATCCCGACCAGGCTATCATTGAGCTTCAGAAGATAGCGACCATGTTGTTCGTTCCCCCGGAACGAGGGGAACCGTTCTGGACGGATTCCGCACGAACGGCCTTTGTGGGCGTGGGTGCCTATCTTGCACAAGCCGATGCGCCTTTCACGATCGGGGCAATCTATCGCCTCATGACGACGGGCGACACGCGCGGCTATTTCCGCAAGATTTTGGAGGATCGTTCGCTCCGGCTTTCCACGGGATGCCGCAATGCGCTGGCTGACTTTACATCGGGCGCTGACAACACTTTTGCGGGCATCGTCCAGACAGTCACCTCCAAGCTGAGCCTATGGCTCAATCCCCGCGTGGATGCCGCGACCGAAGAGAGCGATTTCGATCTTCGCGAGCTGCGGATGCGGCCGATGTCGATCTACCTCGGCGTATCGCCGGACGAACTGGATCGGGTGGCACCGCTCTATAATTTGCTTTTTCAACAGCTCATCGATCTCAACGTCCGCGATCTCCCCGATGATCGGACTCCGATCAAGGTGCTGGTGTTACTGGATGAATTTGCCCGGATCGGCCGCGCCCAGGTGATCGCGAGCGCGTTTTCCTATGTTGCTGGGTATGGCATCCGCTTGTTGCCGGTTATCCAGTCCCGATCCCAGCTTCGCGCCGTCTATGGGGAGCATGGAGCTGACGAAATCGTATCGAACTGCGGTGTCGAAGTAGCCTTCACCCCCAAGGAACTCCGCGTCGCCAACGAACTGTCGGAACGGATTGGATATGTGGGGCAGGAGGCGGTGACGCGCTCGCTGACGATCCACGGCATCCTTGCAAACCGATCCAAATCGATGTCCGATCATCGGCGCGCGCTCTTGCTTCCGCAGGAACTGATGCAGTTTCCGGCAGACGAACTGCTGCTGATGAGGGGAGGCATGCCTCCGATCCGGGGAGACAAGATCCGCTATTTTGCCGACGGCCATTTCACGCGCAGGCTCATGCCTGCGCCGATCGTTGCGCCCAGCCCCCGGCGAATCCGTGAGGACGAGGATCTTCCTCCGTGCGTGCTGCCCGATGCGGACCAGCTCGCCAATCCCGATCCCGAAACATTCGCGATGGATTGTGTCGTTATCTCCGACTTCCCCGACATGCTGATCGATGTCGAAGCAAAGCAACGCGGCCACGAAAGAGTAGGTTTGATCGAACAGGAGCGCTAAAATGGCTGAAAATGTAAATCCCACGGACAGGCCCGAAGAGACGGCACGCCGGCGCGCCAGCGTCGAAATGCCACAGGAACTGGAATCGCGTTTCGTTCGGGTCGGGAACAAACTTTACCGCAGCGCCCATGACAAAGCCCCCGTCGCAACGATATCGCCAGACCGGATCAAAGCCCGCGACGCGAGCGCCCTCCCCGATCTGGTGCGGCTCGCCAAAGCCAATGGCTGGACCTCTCTCAAGATCAATGGCGATGCGGATTTCAAGCGGGCAGCGTATCTCGCGGCCTCTGCGCAGGGCCTGACCATTGATGGGTACAAGCCCGATGCAAAGACCTTGGCAGCGGCCGAGCGCGATCAGGCGCGACAGCCCTCCACCTCCCCTTCCCGGAACAATCCGCGCCACGCCGAAACGCCGGCAAATGCCGCCGCCAACAAGAGAACGGTCAGCCAGGTCCGCGACAATAAGGAGAAGCCAGCCCGCATGCAGGATCTCGCCGAGCGCTTCCGTCGGCAGTCACATACGGAGAACGCCAATGATCCCGGCCTGCGTCGGGCGCAAAGTTATGTCGCGCAGGCCATGACGATCGCCAGCAGCAGGTTTCCGCAGGATACCAAGCTGCAAAAGGCTTTTGTCGAGCAGAGGAAGGAAGAGGTGGCAGGCAGGATTGAACGAGGAGAGCGCATCGCCGGTGTGCAGGTCCGTCAGCAGCAGGACGAACGCATTCGGGCCATCCAGCAGAACCAAATCCTGCAAAGGCAGCGAACGCCGAGCGGCCGCTAAATCTGCATGTTCATAATATCCTTATATGCGGAAAGCAGCTTGTTGCGGATTTGAAGCGTTGCTTCGAACTCGATATCCGAACGCGACTTCATCAACATCACCGCCGCTATGTCGGTCGTTTCTCCACGCTCATATGCCTCGGTCGCCACATCTTCCTGTTCCATAGTCTCGTTCACGCTGGCGATCGCGGAGCGGACGCTATCCGTTGGTGAAGGCTGATTGACCGTTAATGCCGGTACGCTGGTTGCAGTGGCGCTAAGTGCGCCCTGCAGCTTCGCGGCGAAGGCCTCCGCCGCTTTCGGATCGATAGTAGCCGGGGCCGTCGCATTGCGGATCGCGGCATTGCGTTGAATTATAGCATTTCGAGCAGCCAGAACTCTATCGATGTCCGTCATGATGGCCTCCCTGCCGATGCGGTCGGTGCGATCTGAGAATGGATATGCGAGTGCCTCGTCACTTGGGGGCCTCTCGCTTGCCCTGAGCGAACATCGCCCTGAAATATTCAAAGGTGCCGGTGGCCTTCAGGGTCACGGTCACTCTGCGACCCGTGAAATTCCGAAGACCGATGCCGTAGAAGCCGCCATGTTCGGCCTTGAACTGTTGAGCGCCGTCACTGGACAGCCCGATTGCCAAGATGCTCGGCGTCTCATGTCCGCTCTCGACATGATAGCGATAGCCAAGGTCGGCACCGTCGGTCCGCCAGGAGAGCGCCATGCGGTCCCCGGACTCAAGGTATCCGTTGACTTGCTGCGATCCCCCCGGCTCCACAATGATAGTGAGATTGACGGTCTGCGGCGTGGAATGCGGCGTCGGCGCCGCCACGAACCTGACGAAAAACACCATCGTACCGATCAGCACGGCAACCAAAGCTGCCAACTGAACTGCCAATACAGAGATCCGGCGAACGCGCGGTCTGTTAGCAGGGGCGATCACATCAACTCCTCCAACAGGAGGAGTCCGAGATAGCCAACGAAAAACATTGCGCTGACAAGAGGGCTGTCGGGCCGTTCATGCGCCTCGACCAGCAATTCCTCTGTTACGAGGTAGAGCAGAGCCACCATGCCGAAGCTCAAAAAGCCAACGATGATGGTTGGGGGAAACAGGGCAACCGGCGCTGCTATCCATGCACCAAACGGTAGGAGAAGACCCAAGGCGGCCGTGATGCCCACAATCCGCCATCGCGAAACGATCGTTTCACCAAGCTCGGCCGTCACTGTCAGCCCCAGGAACAGGACTTCAAGCGTCAGGGCGACCGTCAACAGCAACCCGGCCTTTTCGCCAGCGAGAAAGGCCAACCCCAGAACGAGGCCGTCGACAAGAATATCGATCCCGACCGCGCCCAGCATTGCCACTGGCCCCTTGGCTCTGCCCTCCACCACTTTGAGCAGGAGCATGACGCCTAGTCCGACCAATCCGCCGATCAGCGTGGCTACAGGCGACGCGCCATGTTTGATCTGCGGAAGAACCTCCGATGCCGCCGCTGCAAAGACAACGCCTGCAGCCAGGTGCTGCATCCCGCTTACAAATGTGGGACCGGGGCGACGAACGACTGACAGCACCGCCCCTATGATGACGGCTGCCAGCGGGATGAGGGTGTAGAGTATCGCCGACATCATGCCTTCTCCGGGGACGCGCTGCTGTCATGTGTCGCGCGCTTCAAACGGCGAGAGCCGCGCAGGGTCAGGAACGTGGTCAAGCTGAGGACCACAGCGATGTCATAAAGGCCGTAGCCTACGGCCGCACCCAGCGCGCCGGTCGCCCAAAGGCTGGCGGCCGTAGCGGTGCCCGACGCTTTGCCGCGATGCTTCAGGATCGCGCCGCCACCGATAAAACCGACGCCGGTAATCAAGCCTTCAAGGATTCGGGCCTGCGCAGGCGACGTCCGACCAAGGATAGCGATGCCGACCAGCACGAATCCGCAACTGGCGATGGCGACGAGTGGAAAGGTACGGATGCCTGCGCTCCGCTCATCCTTTTCCCGGTCCCACCCCACCGGCAGCGCGAGCGCATAGGCAGCGCCCAAGCTGAGGATGTGGGTGGCGGTCTCCCACCATGACGGCGCGATCAGCATCATCGCGGCCATGTTCGGCGCCACAACGACACCATTGATATGGACCGACAGCTCATCCCTTCGTCGTGTCGCGATAGGCCAGGAGCCGCAGCGCGTTGACCACGACTAAAAGTGTCGAGCCTTCATGGACAGCCACCGCTGGCCCGATGCCCAGCCCAAGGATAGTCGCTGGAACCAGAAAGGCGACGACGCCCAGGCTCACGAAAACATTCTGGCGAATGATCCATCGGGTATGCCGGCTGAGGCCAACGGCAAATGGCAGATGCGCAAGGTCGTCGGCCATCAACGCGACATCGGCAGTTTCGAGAGCGACGTCTGATCCGGCAGCGCCCATCGCAATTCCGACCGTGGCCGTAGCCATGGCTGGTGCGTCATTGACGCCATCCCCGACCATGGCGACCTTTGCCTGCGCCCTCAGTTTCTTGATCGCCTCGACCTTATCGTCGGGCATAAGGTCGCCCCACGCCTCGTCGATGCCGACCTGCTTGGCGACGGCATCCGCCACCCGCTGATTGTCGCCAGAGATCATAATCATGCGCTCGATGCCGAGCGCCCGCAGCTTCTCCAGGGTAGCGCGTGCCGCCTCACGCGGCGTATCCAACAGCCCGATCGCACCGAGATCCTGACCATCCCTGCGCACGATCATCGATGTGAAGCCACCTTTGCGCAGCTCCTCGATCGCCTCGGCCATTTGCGCGGAAAGGGGCGGGATGCCATCGTTCCCGAACATTTCCGCCTTGCCGATCAGCACCTCATCGACGTCCACCAACGCCGAAACACCCCGCCCAGTCAGGCTTTTCAGATTGCTGGCCTCGGGAATCGGCCTGTTGCGAACATAGTCCTTGCCATCGCGCGCTATCGCCTGCGCGAGCGGATGATCGCTCAGCGATTCAACCGCGACAGCGATAGCCATCAGTTCTTCCTCTTCGACACCGGGCGCGGTGATGACTTTCTGGATGCGCGGCTCGCCTTTGGTGAGCGTCCCCGTCTTGTCGAAGGCTATGGCGTTAAGCGACCCCAGCAGCTCCAACGGCGCGCCACCCTTTACCAGCACGCCACCGCGCGCTGCCCTCGCCACCCCGGACAGAACCGCACTAGGCGTTGCGATGGCGAGCGCACAGGGGCTGGCCGCCACCAGCACCGCCATGGCCCGATAGAAGCTGTCGCGGAATGGCTCATCGACCACCACCCACGCGAACAGGAGGATGAAGGCCAGCGCGAGAACAGCCGGGACGAAAACACGCTCAAACTTGTCGGTGAATCGTTGGGTTGGCGATTTTTGCGTCTCTGCTTCGCTCACCATCTTGACCACCTTGGCGAGCGTGCTTTCGCTCGAAAGGCGTATCACTTCGATTTCGAGCAGCCCGCTGCCATTGATCGTCCCGGCGAAGACGCGAGACTCTGCATCCAGGCGATCTGCGTTTGCGCGCGCAGCAGCGGCGTCCGCAACCGGCTTTTTATCAACTGGCATGCTCTCGCCAGTGACAGGGGCCTGATTGATTGCGCTGGTCCCCTTGATGACGAAGCCGTCGGCGGCAACCCGCTCATCCGGCTTGACGACGATGACGTCACCGATCGCTAGATCCTCCACCGGGACTTCATGGGTGCTTCCATCCTTGCCGCGAACCAGGGCGGTCCGTGGTGCCAGCTCTGCCAGCGCCTCGATCGCGCGCTTCGCGCGCCCCATGGCATAATGTTCGAGTGCGTGGCCCAGGCTGAAGAGGAAGAGCAACAACGCGCCTTCGGCGAAGGCTCCAAGCGCGGCGGCACCGGCAGCCGCGACCAGCATAAGCGTATCGATTTCGAACTTGCGGAGTTTCAGATTATCGATGGCCTCGCGCAGCGTGAAAAAGCCGCCGAAGAAATAACCTCCAACATAGCAGGCCGTGGGCAACCACGATGGCGCCCCGACCAGCAGCTTTTCGATGCCATAGCCTATCCCCAGCAATGCACCGCATAGCAGCGCAAAGACCAGCTCGGTATTGGCGCCGAAAATGCCGCCATGTTCATGGCCACCGTCTTCGCTGCCATGGTCGTGTCCAGCATGGCTTTCCCCAGCCTTCGCCTTTTCCGAGCCGTGGGAATGGCCGGAATGATCCTCTTGCGCCTTGGCACGAGCGATCGGCCTGACGCCCATCCGAGCCAGTTCCGAAAGGATGATCTTGTCGGAAGTCTCCTCCCGATCAAACTCGACCCGAACCTTGCCCGATGCATCCGCGCTGGCCTCAAGCACTCCGGGCAGACCGCGTAATTTATCGCCCACGGTCCTGGCCCGACGCTGATGCCCGATACCTGTCATGTCCCAATGGGCATGGCCGTAGCGGTCGCTGATCGAAGCGCCCGCGCTCTGAACGAAGTCGCGGATGCGTTGCATCGAAAGCTGGTCGGGGTCGTAGTGGACGCACAGCTTTGCCGGCGCGCTATCGACGGCCGCGACGACATGCACCGTTTCAACCCCTGCCCTGCTCTCGATGGATTTCAGCAGGCGACCAACGCAAGCATCGGCAGTGTCCGCTACCTCCGGCAGCACCAGCGGTATGTCGAGTTTCAGCTTCTCGGTCATGCGTCCATCTCCGATCTTTGGATTGTTTCATGCAGAGCAAATGAGTGGATTGAGCCGCGCCTGTTCATTTCTGCCGCTCATGATTGGCAAGCCAGGCGCGCATTTCTGCGATTTCCTGCCGCTGGGCTTTGATGACCTCACTGGCGAGGCGCCGAACCTCTGGGTCGCGCCCATATTTCAGTTCGACCTCGGCCATGGCGATCGCACCTTCATGATGGGGGATCATCGCGCGCATGAAGTCCACATCGGCGTCACCTGAAAATGGGACGTCCATCGCCCCATGCATCCGGCTGTTGATGGCGCGATATTCGGTGGTCGAAGCGACCTCTCTAGGGGCAGGCGACGCGCGCTGGTGATCGGCATGCTGCGCCGCCGCCGGCGAGGATATCGCCATGGCCATGCTCAGGCCGATGAGCGTCACGCCCTTCATCCGATATGATGTCATTTCAGTCCTGCCTCTCGATTTGCGCTCGCTTCATTCCCGGCGTCCTTGAGAATTTCGAGACCGCCTTTGATGGCGATGGCGGCCGTCAGAAACCCGACGACCAGATCAGGCCAGTTGGTCTCCAGCCAAATGACCAAGCCGCCGGCGACCAATATTCCGCCGTTCGAGACGAAATCGTTGAAGCTGAAAGTTGTGGCTGCCCGCAGATTGACGTCGGGGGCGTCAAGTTTCTGAAGCAGTCTGAGGCAGACGTAATTGACCACCCCCGCTATTGCCGACATGACCATCATATCACTGCCGATCGGCTCGCTGCCGTAGATATAGCGCCGCACCACGTCGGCAAGGATGCCCACGGCAAAGGCCAGCAGCATGATCCCTGACACAGAAGCTGCGCGGGTCTTCCACACCGGGCCGCGCGTCAAAGCCGCAATGCTGAGCGCATAGACGGCGGCATCTGAGAGATTATCGACACCATTGGCGATCAACGCACTTGAATCGCCGACCAACCCCGTGACGAAAAAAGCCGCCGAAATGGCCGCATTCAACAGCAGGACGATCCAGAGTGTCCGCCGTTCGATTGCCGAAGATCCATTGGAAGGGATGTCAGCCACCTGCACCCTCCTTTGTGGAGTTACCGATCGCCTGTTCTGAGCGGATGCGAAGGCACCGCACAGGCTTGCGATCAGGACGGGTCATCGTCAGCGCGCCGCTGCCGGAGATGGCCACGTTGAGATTATGACCCACATAGGTCAGGCCAGTTGCTGGCGCCGACAGTCGCACCGGCTTTTCGGCGGGCAGCCGAGCCATATCTAGGGTCAGCCCGTCGGCAAGAAAGTCGGCATCATATTTGGAGCCGTCGTCACAGGCATAGATCTGCTCACCGATCAGCGCCGGCAGCGAACTGCGATCATGTCTTCCGTCAGGGTCATCGCCGGCAGTACGGTCAGAACATGCTGTCAGAACGGCTATGGCAGCGGCCCCGCCAACAATGAGCAGGGGCAGCGGCAACAACCCGGTAGTCCTCCACTTGCCCATCCGGCATCTCCACTGTGCAAATCTATCGCCATGGGCGCCCAAGGGGGGCGTGGCGCCCATGGCGCGGGCCATCTCGCACGTCCCGAAAGGCTCAAATTGGTGCGGTGGCCGATTCATTGCTGATTAGTCGAACAGGTTGCGCAGGAAGCCCTTGCGCCCGCCATGTCCACCGCCGTGGCCGCTCCCGTGGCCGCCGCCATGCTTGCCACTCCGGCCATGTTTGTCGCCGAACATCCCCAGCGTGCTGCTCGGCTCCTGATAGGCCGGCTGCTCGGCCATGCTGCGTTCGATGATCTTGTCCAGTTCGCCGCGATCGAGCCAGACGCCCCGGCATTGCGGGCAATAATCGATTTCGATGCCTTGCCGCTCGCTCATGACGAGATCGACTTTGCAAACGGGGCAAGGGAGGCCTTGATGGGCAGCATTATCTACCATGACAAATCCTTTCATATGGGGCGCGCCGACGGCGGCGCGCTGATGCGATCGGTGTTACGAAACGAGGGTTCGGCTCAGTCATTGGCCGATCCGCGTGTTGGGGCCGTCGATACGAGTTTGAGTTGCGCCTTGCCGTGGGGCGGACGTAACGCGCGCTTCTTGAGGGCTTTCAGCAGGGCGCAATCATGTTCCTGCATCTCTTCGCGTATCGTGCGACGTGAGAACCACCCTAAGATACTGCCCAGCCCGCCTCGCAGTTCGAAGATATGGCGAACTTCCGCGCCGGTCTTGGCGGGGAGGATTTCGTAGCGTTCACTGAACTTGAAAAGGCCGCTGATCTGGCCGCGCCAACCAAAACCCTGTGGCTTATTAATATGGTCGATTTCGATCCAGAGCCTGGCTCGCCGCCGATCGAACAGTTTCAACGAGAGCTGGGCGTGCGTTGCCTGCGCATTAAGCTGACTGAACCGATAGTTGGGATGCCAATGCTCATATCCGGCAAGTTCCGAAATGAAGCTCCAGCTCCTCAACTGTGAAATCGGCGCCGTAAAAACGGTTTCCTCAATCATGTTCCATTTCCTCACTATCTTTGAGGACGGGGAGACCATGACGCACATGCCCTCCCCCTCGCCCATCAGTGTTGAGGTTGCGGATGCTGTTCGCCGCCTTGCAGCTCTTCATGCTCTTCAAGATCCTCGTAGAGAGGAATCTCGCGCCGGCCGTAGCGGGCATAGAGCGTCGGAAGCACAAACAAGGTGAGCAGCGTTGCCGAGATGAGACCGCCGATAACCACGGTCGCGAGGGGCTTTTGCACCTCAGCGCCAGCGCCTGTCCCCAAGGCCATCGGCACGAAGCCAAGGCTTGCGACCAATGCAGTCATCACGACGGGGCGAAGGCGTTGGATCGCTCCGGTTCGGGCAGCCTCTGCCCTGTCCATCCCTCGTCGCATGAGTTCCTGAATGGAGGAGACCATGACGAGGCCGTTCAGCACCGCGATACCGGACAATGCGATGAAGCCCACCGCGGCAGATATGGAGAAGTCCATGCCCCGCAAGAACAGGAGCAGCACGCCACCAACCAAAGCCAGAGGAACACCCGTGAACACAATCGCCGCGTCGCGAGCTGACCCGAGCGCCCCATAGAGGAGCATCAGGATAAGCACGAAGCAGGCCGGGATCACGAGCTGCAACCGCTCGCGCGCGGAAGCCAGATTTTCAAACTGGCCGCCCCATACGAGATAACTGCCTGCTGGCAGACGCACGTCCTTGGCGATGGTGGCCCGCGCATCCTCCACGACGCTGGCGATATCGCGGCCGCGCACATTCGCCTGCACCACAACCCGGCGCTTTCCATTTTCGCGGCTGATCTGGTTGGGACCATCCACGATCCGGATGTCGGCAACGCTCGCAAGGGGAACGAACTTGCCCCCCGGAAGAGGAACCTGGACCTGCTGAAGTGTAGAGAGGTCAGCGCGCTGGGCCTCAGACAGGCGGATCACCACCGGAAAGCGCCGATCGCCCTCGAAGATCATACCGGACTCGCGACCGCCCAAAGTCGCGGTCACGATGTCCTGTACGTCCTGTGCTGTCACACCGACACGGGACATGGCATCGCGGTTCACCCGGATGTCGAGCATGGGTAGGCCCGTGGTTTGCTCGACCTTCACGTCCGCAGCGCCCTGAGTGCGCCGAAGAACGCTGGCGATCTTCTCTGCGGTGGCGTTCATGGCGTTGAAGTCGTCACCGAACACCTTGATCGCCAGATCGCCGCGCACGCCGGCGATCAGTTCGTTAAAGCGCATCTGGATGGGCTGCGTGATCTCATAGGCGTTGCCGGGGAATTTGTTCAGATTGGCTTCGAAGCGAGCGACTAGATCCGCCTTTGTGAGACTCGGGTCGGGCCACTGATCGCGAGGCTTGAGGATGATGAACATGTCGGTGGCGTTTGGTGGCATGGGGTCCGACGAAAGTTCGGACGTGCCTGTTTTGGAGAAGACGAATTGCACCTCTTTCTGAGCCGTAAGCATCTTCTCGATGGGAACCTGCATGGCCTGGCTCTGCTGGACAGAGGTGGCCGGGATGCGCAGGGCCTGGATGAGAAGGTCGCCCTCATCGAGCTGGGGAAGGAAGACCTGTCCCAGAGACATGAACGCCGCGATGGCCAGCACGAAGCCACCGACACCCGTGCCTATGGTCAAGGTTGGCCGGTTCATCGCTTTGTCGAGACCGGGTTCATAGCGGGCCTTTAGCCAGCTCATGATCCGACCATCCTTCTCATCCACACGATTGGACAGCCAGATAGCGATTGCTGCCGGCACGGCCGTCAGGGAAAGAACGAAGGCAAAAGCCAGCGCGATAATGACCGTAAGCGCCATCGGCACGAAGGTCTTGCCCTCGACACCCGTCAGGGTGAGCAGCGGGACATAAACAAGAATGATGATGGCCTGACCATAGACTGATGGCCGGATCATCTCGCGCGCCGCCGATGCGACAACATTCAACCGTTCATGAAGGGTCAGTACGCGACCTTCATGTTCCTGGCGATGCGCCATGCGACTGAGCGCATTTTCCACGATGATGACGGCACCATCGACTATCAATCCGAAGTCGAGCGCGCCCAAACTCATGAGGTTGGCAGACACGCCGGCTTTGAGCATCCCAAAGCCGGTCAGCAGCATCGTAACCGGGATGACCATCGCGGCGATCAGTGCGGCGCGGAAGTTTCCGAGCAATGCGAACAGCACGACAATGACGAGCAAGGCACCTTCGCTCAGATTCTTCGCGACCGTCTTGATCGTTGAGTTAACCAGTGCGGTTCGGTTGAGGACCGGCTGCACAATGACGTCAGGCGGAAGCGATGCCTGAATTTCCTGCAGACGGTCTGCGACGGCCGTCGATACGGTGCGGCTATTCTCGCCGATACGCATGATGGCAGTGCCAACGACGACCTCCGTACCATTCTCGGATGCCGAACCCATCCGTATGGCCTGCCCGGTTTTGACGGCGGCAACCTGGCCAAGGGTGATCGGCGTCCCGTCGCGCGTGGCGACGATGATGCGCGATAATTCGTTGGCGTTGCGGACAAGGGCGTCGGACCGAACCGCCAACCCCTCACCGTTGCGGTTGACGAATCCACCGCCTACGCTGGTGTTGTTGCGTTCGAGTGCGGTTCCCAAATCGGTGAGGGTAAGGCCCAGCGAGGCAAGGCGCTGGACATCGGGAACGACCTGAAATTGCTTCACATAGCCGCCGATGGAGTCAATGCCGGCGACGCCCTTGGTGTTCTTCAGCAGCGGGCTGACGATCCAGTCCTGCGTGGTGCGCAGATATGTGGCCCGTTCAGTCTCGTCGGTGAGACGGTCGCCTTCCGGGGTGATATAACTTCCGTCAGGCTGCATGCCGGGTTCACCGGGCAGATGCTTATCGTCCTTGCGGTGCTGGAGCTTGACGGTCCACATATAGACCTCGCCCAGACCAGTGGAAATCGGCCCCATTTCAGGGACAGCGCCCTTGGGAAGATTTTCCGAGACCCCGGTTAGACGCTCGCCGACTTGTTGGCGTGCAAAATAGATGTCCGTCGATTCATCGAAGACAGCCGTAACCTGCGCAAAACCGTTCCGGCTAAGCGAGCGCGTATTCTCCAGACCGGGGATGCCGGCAAGTGCTGTTTCGATAGGGAAAGCCACCTGCTTTTCGACCAGTTCGGGCGAAAGGGCAGGCGCCTTGATATTGATTTGGACCTGATTGTTGGTGATGTCCGGCACCGCGTCGATCGGGAGACGATACAGGGCGGCGGCGCCGATGACGGCGGCTATGGCGGTCAGAAGCAGGACGAGCCAGCGCTTGTGAACCGCCCAATTCACGATTGGGGCGATCATCGGCTCAATCCTCCGCCGCTTCGCTCTTGCCGAGTTCGGCCTTGAGCGTGAAGCTGTTGACGGTGGCGATCTGCTCGGTGCCCTTGAGGCCTGAGCGAACAATCACACTGGCACCGCTGGTATCGCCCAAGGTGACGGGGACGGCCTGGAAGCCGGTTTTAGTCCGGACGAAAACGACCGACTTGCCCTCGTCGGTTTGCACCGCTGTCGTGGGCACGCTGATCGCGCCGTCCCCTCCGCTGCCAGTGAGCTGAACAGAAGCCGTCACCGGCTCTCCCACCCGCCATTCCATATTCCGATTGTCGAGCGTAGCGATGACCGGGACCAATCGCGTCTGTGCATCGAGCGCAGGAGATACGAAGCTCACCTTGGCCGTCGCTTGACGACCCGCAGCCGTCACCGTGACGAGATTGCCCGGCTTAACCCGACCCGCGTCAGCGGGCTGGAGATTGAGCGACAGCGAAACGCTGGAAAGGTTAGCGATGCGATAGAGTTCAGCATCCGCCGCGACGGTCTGACCTAGCACGACGCTGCGCGAGATGACCTGACCGGAAACGGGCGCCGCAATACCCAGACGGTTGAGACCACCCCCACCCCCACCAGCGGCGGAAACCTGCTGTTGCGCCTGATTATAGGCAATGCGCGCTTCAATGGCAGCGGTTCGCGCGGCAATGAGATCCTGCTCCGGCGACACGCGCTGCGCGAAAAGCCGCTGTTCGCGCGCTAGGTTGGAGTTTGCCAACGTAAGACGGGCGCGAGATGCCTCGACTTCGCCCTTGAGCTGCGCCGCTTCTCGGCTTTCGATGACGGCCAACGTATCTCCACGCCCCACCGACTGACCAAGGTTCCGGGTCAACGACACGACACGCCCGCCGATGGCTGCCGATACGACCTGCGTGCCTTGCGGATCACCCTCGATCGTCGCCGGCAACTCAAGCGTCCCTGCCCCACCCACGGTAGGTCGAGCAATCTGGATACCTGCCGACGCGATCTGATCGGGCGAGAGCGTTATCTTGCCCTCGACGGGGGAAGCATTTGCCTGCTGCTGGTTGTCGGGTGCCGCCTCACTGCTGGCCTCGTTGCCGCCGCCACAACCGGCGAGAAGGAAGGCCAAGGTCAGTGGCATTATAAGCGCAGTGCTTTTCGTCAGTTTCATCGGATCAATTCCCCTGTGCTGGCGCGGGAGCGGTAAGACGCTGCAACCGGGCCTTGGCGTTCTGGTACGAGGCGAGTGCGTCGATCGCGGCGACGCGGGTGTCGGCGAGGGTCCGTTCGGCATCGAGCAAATCGAGCTGCCCGAACTTGCCTTCGCGATATCCCACGCGGGCTATGCGAGCGGCCTCTTGGGCCGCGACAAGTGCAGGACCGCTGGCATTGCGCGCTGTGGTTGCGGCATTGTCCGCCTCCGCTTGGGCATCGGTAATAGCCTGCTCCACATCGAGCGCAGTCATACGGCGCTGAGCTTCCGCGCGGCTGCGTTCCGCGCTCGCCTGCGCCACCGCTGCCCGACCGGAATTGAAAAGCGGTATTGGGATCGACACGGAGAAGACCGCCGCGATATCCTTGCTGACCTCAAGACGCCGGAGCGCCGGACCGACTGTTACGTCCGGGACGCGCTGAGATTTTGCGAGCTGGACGCCGGCGTCGGCAATGGCAAGATCCGCATCGGCCGCCGCCATGGCTAGCGTTCCAGCGCTTTCCACCATGTTCGGGCCGTAAGAAGCAGGTGGCAGTAAATCGAGCGCGGCGGTATCCAGCGGCCCGACAATGGGCTTGCCGATCCGACGCGCAAGATTGGCACGCGCTGCATCCGCGAGCCTGGCTGCCCGCTCCGCGCCCGCTTGGGCGTTCAGCCGTGCGACATCTGCCCGTTGCTCCTCGATCGGCGAAGCGCGTCCCGCCTGAACCCTTACCTTGGCGGCATTGAGAGCATCCTGCGCAATGCGAAGCTGATCGCGTGCCGTCACGACACGGCGTTCCGCAGCAATCGCATCGATATAGAGCGCAGTGACCTGCACCCGAATATCGGCCTGGGTGATAGCCGCGATCAGTACGGCTCTGTTCGATTGGGCGTCAGCTACCGCTATGCGCGCTGAGCGCTTCCCCCCCAGCTCGATGGGGATGTTGACCCCGACAGTAGTTTCAGCTTGGCGAAATCCACCATAAGGCCCAGAACCGACCACGTTCTCAACCTGGCTCTGGACTGTGGGATTGGGACGAAGGCCCGCCACGGTCCGACCAGCGCGAGCCGCATCGATCCCAGCCTGTGCGGCATCCGCAGCCGGCGCACTGCCGCCTGCTGCGGCAACGGCGTCATCGAGAGTGAACACAGCCCCTACAGACTGCTGCGCCGTTATATTTTCCTGTGCTTGCGCCACGGCGACGCAAGACGTGGCAGCCAGAAAGGCCGCAATGATCCTGTGCATGTAAGAATTCCTGATTGATAGGCATCAATCTGCGCACCCGGAAAACGGGCGACAGTCAGTTGAGCTTCAATCAGGCGATAGGAGGCCGTAAATCAGGTCCGACGGACCAGCGACCGGGAGCCGCCTCTTCGACGGTCATCAGCGATTCCGTGACGATAGCGAAAACGGTCGCCTCGACCGCGCGCGCAGGCAGGAAGGAGGCCCCACCGTGGCAACCATGATGATGGGGAACAGCCTTGTCGGAATCGCCCTGCGATTGATCGCCATCCCCTTCGCTGTGAACCTGGCCAGAGCATTCGATGCTGGTCTGGGTCGCAGAAAGTGTCGGGTTTGGAACTTCGTTGGCATGCACGGTCGCTACGGTAGTAAGCGACACGACAAGCATGCAAAGAAGGAGGAAGCTCCAGCGAAACATGGAGAGGCCTCTAGCCGATTTTCCGCGACCTGTCATCGCAAAGTCCACGCGGAAGCAAAAGAGGTCTTTGTGAGGGCTGCAATGTCACCCTGCGCAACTGCGAACGATTGAGGCACCGACATCTCGCAGACATGGCGCGACAGCGCGAACGCGGCGTTTGCCGCATGCGCTTCGCCAGTCTTTGAGCCGTGGGCTTGCGCCATGTCTGATCCGATTCGCGTCGTTATGGCCTGTCATATGCACCCTGAAGTTACTATAGGGTCAATATGAAAATTGGCGATCTCGCAAAATTGACAGACACTCGCGTCGAAACGATCCGCTATTACGAGAAGGAGGGCCTGATCCCGGCCCCCTCTCGAAACAGCGGGAATTACCGCGTGTACGAGGACGCCCATCTCAAGAGGCTATCGTTCATAAGACGGTCGCGGGATCTGGGTTTCACGCTGGAACAGGTCAGAACACTGCTGAAACTGGCCGACAATCGCGACGCCTCCTGCATGGAAGTCGACACGATCGCGGCCGAACATATTGTGGAAATAGACCGGAAGATAAGCGATCTGACGCTATTGCGGGATCAGCTCGTTCTCAGTGTCGATCGCTGCCAGGGCGATACCATCGCTGACTGCAAGATTATCGAGGCGCTGGCGCCGGCCAGAATGAAATGATCGGCTGCCATCTCTGTTTTGTCGCACGGGCCGCATAGCGGCCCACGCGGACCACTCGCGCAGCACCCTGCCAAGCCATAACCACCAATGCCGTTGGAGTCCGATAGTGATTGTAGGAACGAGGCCCCGGTTTCGACAAATCCTTGCTGAAGTCTGGAAGCCCCTGACAGTGCTATTTGGCTGGGACGTTCTGGTGACGGCCTTCCATTTTTACACGCCATTTTCAGAGCCGCCGCTTCCAACGACCCTCTTCGGCACTGCCTTGGCGCTCTTCCTGGGTTTCAGAACGAACGCGGCCTACGCGCGGTGGTGGGAAGCACGATCACTCTGGGGCGCCCTCATCAACGCATCGCGGAGCCTCGCACGCGCGTCCAAAAGTTTCATGGCGCCCGACAGGCGGGCCAATGTCGCGGTGGATGATGTCATCCTTCGTCAGATTGCAATTGCCCATGCCCTTCGCTGCCAATTGCGAGGCCAAGATCCTATGCCGGAAATCGAGCGACTGATCGGGGCCGAAGCAGCAGCAACAATCGCATCGAAGGCTAATCGGGCGAATGCACTGGCGGAAGAGATATCCGCCCTTGTTGCAGACGCCCACCTCGGCGGAAGGATCGACACGATCCAGCAAGCGACCCTCGAACGGCTGCTGATCGACATCTCGAACGCCCAAGGCGGGATGGAGCGGATAAAGAACACTCCCCTGCCCAACGGCTTTCGGTTCTTCCCGAACCTTTTCACGCGCGTCTTTTGCGTGCTGGTCCCTATCGCACTTGTAGAGTCCCTGGGAATCTACACGCCCTTGGGATCAACATTGATCGGCCTGATATTCCTCGCCGCATTGAGCATCGGCGAAGACCTGACCGACCCCTTCGCAAATTCCGTCCACGACGTCCCATTGAGCGCGATGTGCCGGACCATCGAAATCGATCTCCTGCAATCACTCAACCGCGAAGCCCCGCCAAAACTTGAGCCGGTTCACGGCACCCTCTGGTGAGACTGCCATGACGCTCTAGCTATCGCGAACGTGGCGGGCGATCTGGTGGATGCTCCCCCCGCTCCCTCATCTGCTTCAGGCGAGATTGCGCATCTTTCAATACGCGGTCTGGGACGGTCTCAACCGATGGTCGATCTTTCAGGAACGCGCGCAAGTCCTTCGCCAGCTCCCTGTCACTAGCATCCTTGCTATTGTCTAACCGGTCCGCAGCCCGCTCATATTCCTGCCGGGTGCTATCCCACCGTTCCTTAGCGCGCGTCACGAAGACAGGCGGCTGCGCCTTTCCGCTCGCGACCTGCAACGCTTCGCGGGCCTGCCGTAAGTCAGCTTCGGTAGGCTGGCGCGACACCCCACGCCTGATCTTTTCCCGCATCTGGGCAAGCGCCATGCTGGTGCCGGCCCTGCCCTGCCCCCGCGACCAGCGTGGCGTTGCTTCGCATTCCACTCCGCGAGTGCGCAGTTCTTCGGCAAAAGCCTCTCTGAAATTGAACAGGTCTTCGCGACGTGGGTCGAAACGCTGGCCGTCCAGCCCCTCGGCCTGGACGGTAAGATGAACATGCGGCCTGGGCGTGTCGGTGTGTAAGGCCATCACATAATCATGATTGTCGCCGATCATGCGATCGGCGGCAGCGCGGACAGCCTGACGGACAGTATCGGGATTTGTCCCCTCGGGCATGGAGAAGACCATGGCCACGCCGGAAACTGTTGCCCTTTGCCGCCAGTAGAGGGCGTCCGACCATTCTTGCGCTATCTGCTGAACCTCACTCTTGTCCGAAATGAGTTCGCCATCGCGCGTTTCGATCGCAATCTCGCCATTGCGTCCGATGTAGCTCAGATGAGCGCCTAGATGCTCAGCGCCCTTTTTGCGGCCTGTTACCTTGACCAGAACCTCAGGCGATTTGCGGACAACCCGTCCAAGAACGGCGCGAGAATCCTCGCGACGCGGATTAGCATAGGGGACCGGACGGAAGGGACCAGACTGGTTGAGAAGGTGCTTGGCATATTTGATATTGGGGTCGCCCGAAACACGCGGTCGGAAGATGGGCTTCAGCACCCCCCACAGCTCATCCTCTCGCTCACCGAACGGCATCAGTCCGCCACCTTCCAGAACGCTAGATCGCCACGCAGCGCATCGCCGAGCGCGGCAATCTGCTCGTTGATGTCCTGGCGCATCTCGGTGATCCGACGCAGCTCCCGTTCGATCTGAAGGCCGCTGTCCGCCATCATCGCGGCGTTGCCGGCCCGCATGGCCTGATTGAGGTTTCGACCGATCCGTTGAAGCTGAAGGCGAACCGGCGCGAGACTGTCCCGCAGGCCGTCATCGACATTGCCCTTCAGGCCGATATGACGACGCATCAGCGCCTTGACCCATCCGGCCCTGTCCGTCCCCCGTTCAGCGGCTCGCGCATCAAGAACAGCAAGTTCAGCCTCGGTCACGCGAAACGATATGCGATTGGTCGACGGCTCCGTGCGGGCCTGAACCTTCGGGGCATCGCCTGCTTGCCGCATTGCCTGATCCAGCAGGGATCGCAGGAGGGCGCTGCGCCCTCCCCTGCCCTCCGCAAGTGCATCGAAAGCGTCGAGCGTGGCCCGATCAAGGCGGACCGTCAGGCTGGTTTTGCCGTCAGTGGAGGTTGTCGTGGTTGCCATCATCGTCCTCGTCTGCGAGGCTACTGTAAGACAATGGCAACCACAACCCCTATCCTGCCCTAAAACAACCTCCACAAAATGGCACTCGAATCTGTGGCTCGGGCCACAGTCTCCAATCATCGTTCAAAAGAGAAAACGCGGAAAAGAAGGCGGTGCCAGGCTAGTTCGTGAACCGGACCATCCGTGGCTGCTTCTCGCCATCGAAATGCACAAGCGCTTCGATCAAACGACCCCGCTTGCCATCGACGTCGATCAGATGTCCCTCATCACGCGGCTGTACCATTGGCCCTCCCCGTCGGTCCTCTGTCATGCCTGTCGAACGCGGGGGCGCCTGCACAACACTGGCCTCTTTCGGTTTTGAGGCTAAACCGTCCTCGGTCCCCACGATCGACCCGGACGCACCCCGCATGAAGGCCTCGCACCCCGCAACCGTAAGAGTGCCCAACGGCGCGTGATCGAGATACTCCCTTACAGCGGCCTCATCCCGTGCCGCCGCCTTCATCAAGGCCACGGCACCACGGACAGGCAGGTCATCCAATCGGTCAGCAATGAAATCTGGCGCAGATGATAATGCATGCAACCGTGAAAGACGCGCGCGTTCACGCCCTGTAGCGCGCGCTAGATCCGCGATGCTCTGGCCTGCCGCTACCTGCGCGGCAACGAACGCTACCATGTCGCGAACCGAAAGCTGCTCGCGCTGATCGTTCTCTATAAACTGATCGATCCGAACCTGCGCGGGATCGCCATGCTCGCGAATGATGGCGCGGACGTCGCGGCCGATCTGCATGCACGCGCGCCAGCGACGCTCGCCGAATTGGATTTTATAACGATCATCTTCATCCGCAGGATCGACAATAATCGGTTGCAGTTGACCGCGCGCGCTGATGGTTTCGGCCAAGGCGTCGATCTCGCTTTGATCGATGGCGCGACGAACATTGTCAGGATCGGGATACACTCGACGCGGGTCCAGCGTCAGCACCCTCCCCTGCTGTGCGACTTCCTCCTTGGCGGCAAAAATATCGAAATCCCCGAAATCCATCAGGCCTCAATCCTTTGCATCGCTTCATCGAGAAATGCGCGCATGGCAGGAAGTGACGATCGCACATCCTTCTCAAAGCGCCATACTGGCACGCCGGCTTGTACGGCCTGGCTGTAATGCGCTCGGTCCGGCAGGTGAGCCGAAAATAGGTTTCGCCCTATCTTGGCCTTCAGTTCTTCCAGCATCGCAAGCTGGTTCCGATCATTCGCCTTGACCCTGTTTGCGACAAGGCCCGCTATGCGAATGGGGTGTCGCCGTCCACGCTGATTGACCGTCTGAATCGAGTTGGAGAGTTGCTTGGTGGAATCCGGTCCGAACGGTCCAAGCTCAACAGGCACGATCAAATCGTCGCACACCATCAGCGCCGCGAAATTGATCCAGCTCCAGGCCGGAGGGGTGTCGATCACACAATAGTCGTGGGCCTCCGCAAGCTTCGGAAAATTCGCGCGGAAGGCACTCAAAGCCTTCCCGAAATCAGCGTCGAACTCTCCGGTCATCCTGTTGGAGTATATGCCGCGCTGGCGACCTGCAGGGGCAACGAAACCTTCCTCGAAAAGCTGCTTGCAAGAACCATGGCTTTCGAAGTCGCGTAGGGCGGTGGAGGCATTGCACTGGCGGTCTAGGTCAAGCACCAGAACGCGGTGGCCGGCGTCCGCTAGATGCCATGCCAGATGACAGGCAATGGTGGTCTTCCCTGCCCCGCCCTTTTCGATGTTGACCGCGATCGTCTTCACCGCCGATCATCCCACCAGTTGCGGCGAGAGAACCACCAGGTGTCCTCATCCTCGTTTCGGATGCGGTTCCGGGTCGCGTTATCCTTCGCGCTGAGGATCATCAGCACTATGATGACAAGGAATATGAGACCGGCTTGCGCTATGCCGCTCATGTCGCTGCACCTCCACTTCTACTTGCCGTCGATCATGTCCCTAAACTCCGCGAGCGCTTGCCAATATGCACGATGCCCACGCTCGTTGCTGAACTCGATAAACCAGTCCAAAATTTCCTTCGGTCCCTTGATATAGACCGTGCTTTGTGGCGCGGGTTGCCGGCGCCGACGGACAACAGTGCCAGCCTCTTCCGTCTCCCCTGCCCCGCGATCGACAAAGCCCAACTTTGCGCCTCGCTCGATCGCCGCCTGTTCGCGAACCGGATCGAGTGGCAACGGCGTTCTGGTGATGCCGGAGAGGTCAAGCCGACCCTCATCTTCGGGCGCGTCGGCGGGAGTTTTCGGCCCCGCCTTTTTTCCAAAGCCATAGCTGCCGGAACTCACTTCTGCATCTCCGACTGAACCGCTTCGACAACGGCACGGGCCACCTCATGGGCATTCTTCTTTGCGCCTGCCAATCCTGAAGTCTGGCTATCGTCCAGTTCCTCCAGTGTCGCCGCGAAATCGAAAATGTCGCGGTAGGCCGCGCGTTCAACGAGACCAACGGGCAGCAAAGGTAATTCCGCTTCGTTGATAGCCGCCGTAATCCGCTGCGAACTTTTGGTCTGGATCGCCGCATTATCTCGGCTCCTGACCAACCTAAATGGGATGCGGCGGCCTAGCGCCTCCTGCTCTTCTAGAACTAGGGCAACCGCATTCGCGGCCAGTTCCGCGTCGATCGGCGAGAGATTGAACGGGATCAGCACAAGATGCGACCGCGCGAGAGCGCGTGACGTCATGCGCGATGCCGTACCTTCAAGATCGATCAGTACAAAGTCATGCGACTGCGTGAGCTGGTCAACCAGCTTCATGAGGTCCGACTCCTTCGGCCCGGCAATAATCTCGAAGGGTAGCGCCTTGTCCTGCTCCGCCCGCTTCCTGCCCCAGCCCGCGATGATCGCGTTCGGATCTGCGTCTATGACGGCGACCGAAGCACCGCTTCGGGCTAGCTCGCTCGCCAAGACGAATGTCAGGGTCGTCTTGCCCGCCCCGCCCTTCGGGTTCGCTACAGAAATTGCTGGCATCTGAATCCGGCCCTCATTCAACAAATCGATATTCAACCGATTTCCACACCAAATCCATATCGCAAGGCTATGGATGTCGAATGGCTATCGATTTGCCAATGGATATCCCAAGGCAATCGCATTTGCAAGGCGCTCTAAATACAACCGATATCCATTGCCAATCGCAATGGATATCCATTTAGCAATCCTGATGGGGAGATAGTGCATCGGCCCATTGCTCCAATGCCCATGACCTACTGGCACAAACCGGAAAAAGCGCAATTGGGACGACCGAACGGAGCGATGGATAGCTATAAGAAATCGAAAGGATATCCTTTAGACTATCCTTTCGATTGCCGGGGAGGGGAGGGGGCCGCTAGGCGGCCCCCGATCTTTAGGCGTCAGCGTCACCGGCCTTGGCGAGAACCGCGAAGCCGTCAGCGATCAACTCAACCGTGTATCGCTTGCCCTCCTCGGTATCGTAGGAATTCTGGCGGACCCGGCCAACGATATGAACCAGATCGCCCTTGTCGGCCTTGGCGGCACGCTCGATGTGTCGGCCAAACAACGTCACCTCATTCCAATGGGTGTCGGTCGTCCACTCGCCGTTGTCCTGGCGGTTGTAGTTCGCCGCCACCGAAACCTTCGTCACTTTGTCATGCTCGTTGATCTTGCCGATGCGGCCGATGATGCGAAACTCAGCGATATTCTGCATGGGACGTACCTCATTCTCGATCAGGCTAATTCCTGATGGGGACTTCAGGGGAGCGAGGCTGACGCGATCAAGATAAAAAACGGAGGCTCCGCGCAGTGGAAACCGTAGTCCTCCGGGCGGTTTTTGACTTGATCGCACAAGGCAGCATCGCGGCCACACCCCATCGCAAACAGGGATTTGCCGATCGGGCAATAGGGCCAACCTGCGTCAGTCGCTCGAAAGAGTCATGTCATCTGCTGCCCGTTCATCACGCGCGACAAAAGGGGAGGGGAGGGGGGCAAGACCGCCCAGCGCCAACAACGATCGACCTCCCCGTGACGAAAGCGATGCGACGTGCTATATCGTCAGCATGGCAAGTCGACTGAAACGATCTGAATCCCCGGACGCCGATCTTTGGCCGATCCTCGAAGCCGCGGCACGATATGACGACGGGGCCGCGGCTCGGTCGCATTTGGATGCTGGCCGCCCGATCTATTATGGTGAGAAGGATACGCCTCCCGGCCTGGTCGTGAAGGAATATCCCGACGGCCGCCGCGAGCTGGTCCGTTTCGATCACATGGGCGAGCATCGCGTCCGCGACGCCGCGTGAAGCCGCAACTCTGGGTGTTTGCCGGCCCCAACGGGGCCGGAAAGTCGACGCTTGTCGATCGCTACGTTGCGCATCGACTGCCCGTGGTGAACCCGGACAACATTGCGAAGACTCTGCCTCCTGAATTGCTAGACACCCAAAGGGTGATTCATGCCGGCCGATCGGCTGTCACAGCGCGCAGAACCTTACTTGCCGAAGGCATAAGCTTTGCGATCGAGACAACATTGACTGGCAGAAGTGAATTGGACCTGATGCGGGCGGCGTCAGCCGCCGGCTACAAGGTCAACCTTGTCTATATCGGCCTGGGCGACGTGAGCTTTTCAATCGGCCGTGTCCGCAGTCGTGTTGCCAGCGGAGGCCACGACGTACCATTGCAGGACTTGTTACGCCGATTTTCGCGCAGCGTGGGAAATCTGCCGACCGCCATGCAACTGGCCGAGCGGGTCTTGCTGTTCGACAACAGCAGTCGGCGTCTTCAACTCATTTTCTCGCGAGAGAAGGGCAGGGTGAAATTTCGCTCATCCACGATGCCGCAATGGGTTCAGGATATCCTTTAGATATCTCCCCGCAATCTCACTCCAATAGCGCCTGGGGTCGCCTTCAGCACCGGAATCGACATCTCCGCCTGCTCAACAGCGGCGATTTTGAGCTGCCCAACCCGCTTGCTCCTCCTGGGGAGCATCGCGTCGCGAAGCGGCGCGTCCGACGTTTCCGGACGCGCTATCGTTGAGATGATGCAATTTGGGGTCGTTTCATCCCTGCGCCGTCAGGCGTTAGAGCGTTGGCCGACTAGGCCAACTCCGTTTCTCCCTATTATATATGAATCCATTAGCGGTTGCGGATCAATTTGAGACTCACGCTCCTGCGCATCGATGGCGGCGCCGAGCCGAGCCAGGATCTTACCCAACGGGCCATCGACAACGCTTTCGGCAAGCTCACGGCATGACAGTTTGGAGCGCATATACTTTATCTCTTCGAGCCGATCGGTTTCACGTTGAAGCTCATCATCAGGAACCGGTGCAGGGCGCATCCAACGCGGCAAATAGTCCATGAGCGATTTCGGCAGCAGTGGCCGGTAGGCGTTGGAGGTCTGCTCGTAGCGAGGGCCGGGGCCTTCTGCCTCGATCCGCTTGAAGCGCCGCTGACGGATCAGGAAGCCGATCCGCTCTAGTATCCGCAGAGCGCGTGCAACCGTCGCACGCCCAAGGCTGGTGGCCTCTGCAAGATAATCATAGCTGGGGAAGACTTTGCCGTTGTTCAGGCGCGAAAGGGTAAGGATCTCCTCGAACACCCTCACGCTCGCGCTGGTCAGCGTCGTCAGCAGGGCCTCGGTAGGAGACAGAACGCGACCATTAAGCCGGGCCTCACTGCGGAGTTGGCGCCCTGCTTCAACGAGGCGTCGCGCCATGCGAAGCAGTTTGTCCGTTTCTCCCTTGGCAGGGGCCACGAAAAAGACATGCTCGAACGTGCCGGCCTCAACGCTGTCGCGCAGGACACGCGCACCAGTGGGGTGCGGCGCGCCCGATCTGGCTTTGCGCGCTGGTTGCTTGCGTTTAGAAAATGCGCCCGCGAGCGCCTCGCTTAGGGTAAACGTCCCCATTCGTCCCTCCCTGGAGAGGGCCGTCACCGGACAAAAAGATAGCGTGGCGCGAAGCGCGCATCCTTGAACCGACGATCGGAATGGAGTAGGGAGAAGGGGTAGTCGACCCGGTTCGACGTTTGGCGACGTCGCTCCACTATTCCAACGGGATGCCCGGCCTTCGTGCCGGGCTTTCCTTTATGAGGTCACAGCCTCCCCTTTCTTCCAAGCTGATCGACAGGATCATCGACTGCGAGATTTTCGCAGTATTGTCATGGAAGCGGAAGGACTTACGGTTCGTGCTATCGGGTAGGAAACACCGTAAAAGTTCGTGCTATCGGGTAGGAATGGGTATCCGGATTCGTGCTATCGAGTAGCATTCAAGGCCGCCAATTCGTGCTATCGAATAGGAAATGCGGGGCGGCACACCGAATCGGAAACGTCCGATTCTCTCTCAATTGGCGAGCTGCTTGAGCCGGCGAGAGATGATGACGCGACTATTTTTCGCGCGCCGTCCAGCTTTCGGAGCCGCTGGATCAACTTCGGCCTCAGTCTCCTCAAGTCGCAATTGATATTCTGGAATCGTGTCAGCCGCAGCAATTGCCCGTAAGGCACTACGGAAATTGGCTAATTGGTTCTGGTAGCCAATTTGTAGTCGGAATGTCGCCAAATCTATTTCAAGATCTTCGCCATCAACACAGGTCGAGCGCGCAACCTCATAAATCCGCCGCTCGATTGGCCCGAGCTGGAAATATGCCGTGGCATAGTTAAGTACCTGGCGATCGTGGAGGATGGCACGAAACAGCCAATCGCAGAGCCGAACCTTCACGGCCTTCAGCCGTCGCTCGCCTTTTGTGGTTTTCGCATATTTAAGCTGCGCCTCCGAAAGCCAGGAGAAAAAGCCATCCACGCCTTCGCCGCCGGCCTCGATGTTCGTCTTGATCTGCGTACCCTGCAGGCGCTCCAGGGCATCCGCCAGCCGCTCATAGGAGCGTGATGAATGGTTGCTCCCTGTCACGCTGAAAAGATCATGAGCGGTAAACACGAAGTCCTGCGACACATCCTCGCCGTCCTCCATTTTGGAGGCCATAAGGCTCGCAATATAAAGGACAATTTCCTTGTCGTAGATCGTCGCGACGCCCTTTGTGCTGGGGCGGACCTCGATAGAGACGCTTGGCGTGCTGTAGGCCAGCGACTTCATCCAGGCATTCTTGCTCAGAGCAAAAAATGGAAATGCCATAAGGGATCGCTCGCCCCGAACCTCTCCAGTGAGGGGGCTATCCAACAGGAAGAGTTCGCCTTGGGGGGTGCGAGTCATTGCGGCTCCATCATACCTTATTGCCCTACGCCCTTGGGCTGCTTGGATTTCTACCCGAAAGCACGAACGGGCCACGCAAAACCATCGGTTAGGCGCTCTGAGGGACCGTATCAGCCCCAAGTTCGTGCTTTCGAGTATGAATCATCTGATCGCTCTCAACCGTGCCCGCGATGCGGCCCAACGTCCGATAGACGGTTGGTCGTGATATCGAAAATAGCTCGGCAAGGTCGCTGACCGAATAATCACCAGTGTCATGCATCCGGCGCAGCTCCCTTTGCTGCCGCTCGGACAGCTTGGGCTTCTTGCCACGGAGTTTGCCCTTCGACCGCGCGACGGCCATGCCTTCCCGCGTCCGCATCCTGATGAGGTCTGCTTCGAACTCCGCGAAGGTGGCCAGGATGTTGAAGAACAGCTTGCCCATCGGGTCGGAAGGGTCATGCACGCTGCTACCCAGTTGCAGCTTCACCCCACGCTCCGCCAGGCTGTCACCAATCGCTCGTGCGTCAGGGACAGAGCGGGCGAGACGATCCAGTTTAGGCACGACGAGGGTGTCGCCGCTGCGCACAGCAGCCAACGCCTGATCGAGGCCAGGGCGTGCCCTGTTGGTCCCGGAAAACCCATGGTCGGTATAGACCCGCTCCGGCGCGACGCCGAGCCGTAGCAGCGCGTCGCGCTGCGCAGCGAGATCCTGCTTATCCGTCGAGCAGCGAGCGTAGCCGATGAGGGTCTGAGTCATAGCCGCGATTTGTAACGTATAGGGGGCCTTCAATGCAAAACAAATCGGACCAGTCAAATGAGACGCGCCGATACCCCGTCTGCCGACGTTGTAAACGCTCACGCTATTTGGCGGCGTTCTGATCGCGCTATCTGTCGCGGTGCTTCAGCCTCTAGCCACCGGAACGGCAACAAGTGGGTGGAGAGCGGTCATTGATCGTCATTTCAATCCGCCTATCGTAGGTGCTATTTGGTGGAGGGTTGGCTATGGTCGAAACGCAGTGCCTTTGCGGTGAAATAAGCCTAGTTATCAGCGAGGAACCGCTGGCACAGGTTTACTGTCATTGCAGCGATTGTCAGATCGCGCAGGGTGCCGCCTACGTTCTCAATTCGGTGTATCCGGCTGACGCTGTGAAGGTTGTCAGCGGGAAGCCAATCACGATGGCGGTAAAAGGAACGCCGCGGCTGCGCTGTGCCTCCTGTGGCACCCCACTGTCATCGGTCCTGCAATTCTCCGCAAAAGTGGGCTTTGAAAATTCCCTAGTTGGTGGCCCCTTCATCTCATTCTGCCGGGGCTAGCCCCGGCAGAATGAGATGAGCCGACATCGTCCTCATCTCCTTTGCAGACGCGGAGACGGGGCCGATGATCCGACTTGGAGAATTGATGATGATCCTCGAGCTACATCGGCAGGGCGTATCGATATCCGCCATCGCCCGACGCACTGGTCGCGATCCCAAGACCATCCGCAAATATATTGAACGGGGCGTCGAAGCCCCGGTCTATGGCCCACGCGCATTGGGGCGGCCGAACAAGCTGGCGCCCTATCTGGAATTTCTGCGTGAGCGGGTTACGGCCTTTCCCGATCTGACGGCGGCGCGCCTGACGCGTGAAATCCGTGAGCTGGGCTATATGGGCGCCTATACCGCTGTGAAGCGGTTCCTGGCAGCGATCCGACCAGAAAATGGCCCCAAGCCCTTCGAGGTTCGGTTCGAGACGCCGCCTGGCGTGCAGGCGCAGGTCGACTTCGCCCGGTTCGTCGTCGATTTTACCGATGAACCCGGCATCAGCCGGATTGTCTGGCTGTTCAGCCTGGTGCTGGGGCATTCGCGCTTCCTGTTCGCGCGCTATGTCATGCACCAGGATCTCCAAACCCTGTTGCGCTGCCATATGCAGGCCTTTGAAGCGATCGGAGGCGTCCCGATCGAGATCCTCTACGATCGCATGAAAACCGCCGTGACCGGGGAAGACGATCAGGGGCACATCATCTACAATCGATCATTGCTGGCTCTGGCGGGGCATTATCGCTTCGTTCCGCGCGCCTGTCGCCCCTATCGGGCCAAGACCAAGGGAAAGGTCGAGCGGCCGTTCAGCTACATCCGCAAAGACTTCTTCCTCGGGCGGAGCTTCCGCAATCTGGAAGATCTCAATGTCCAGCTTATCGACTGGCTCGATACCGTCGCTAACGTCCGTGTCCACGGCACGACGCAGCGGATCATCGCCCACGCCTTTGCCGCCGAGCAGCCTGAGTTGCAGTTGCTCCCGGCGGGGCGCTTCGACGCGGTTCTGAAGCTGGAGCGCCGGGTCAGCCACGATGGAATGGTCTCTGTCGGCGGCAACTATTACAGCGTCCCCGACCGCTCCCGGCGCGTCGTCGAAATCCAGCAACTGCCTGACAAGATCCGGATCATCGACCTGGGCAATGTCATTGCCGAGCATCCTGTCCTGGAGGGGCGCCGGCAGTACAGGATCGATCCTGCGCATCGGACAGGTGGCAGCGGCGCTAAGCGTCGTCACCACGCAAAGGATGCAATCACCATTGGCCGTATCGGCGAGCATGTCGCCGTGCGCTCCCTTGCTATCTATCAGGCGATCGGCAGCCAACTGGCGCGGGGAGAACGGCCATGAACCATGGGGGAGCCGCGTCCCGCGTCGATAATATCCGCCGCAGTCTGGTCCATCTCAAAATGCCGCGCGCCCTGGAAATGCTCGACGCCACCCTGCGCGGGATCGAGCAGGGCAAGATCGATGGCGTCGAGGCGATCGACATATTGCTAAACGAAGAACTGTCGTTGCGGGAGAACCGCAGGATCAAGGCAGCCCTGCGCATGGCCAGGCTGCCGATCATCAAGACGCTGGACGGATATGACTTCTCCTTCCAGCCATCGCTCGACCGCAACCGGATCCTGGCGCTCGCCGGCCTGGACTTCATCAACCGGGCCGAGGTCGTGCATCTGCTGGGGCCGCCGGGCACCGGGAAAAGCCATATCGCCACCGCCCTCGCCGTCGAGGCGGTGAAGGCGGGCAAAAGCGTCTACTTCATCCCGCTTGCCGATCTGATCGCTGCGCTGGCCAAGGCTGAACGCGAGGGCACGTTGCGCGAAAGGATCCGCTTCCTGTGCCGCTCCTCCTTGCTCGTCGTCGACGAGATCGGATATCTCCCTGTCACGCCGGGCGGCGGCAACCTGTTCTTCCAGCTCGTCAACGCCCGATACGAAAAGGGCGCCATGATCCTCACATCCAACCGCGGCTTTGCCGAATGGGGCGAGGTCTTTGGCGATCCTGTGGTGGCGACGGCCTTGTTGGACCGCCTCCTTCACCATGCCGTTGTCATCCAGATCGAGGGCTCGAGCTATCGTATGCGACAGCACGCCGACCTGCTGCCTGAGCATGCGCGCGCAACTCCATCCATCAACCCACCGCCCTTGCCGAAACGGCGCGGCCGACCGCCAGCAAAGGAAAAGCCAGATCTCCATCACGGCTGATCACCGACACAGACCGTCCCGCCAAACTAGGGAATTTTAGATGCCCACTTTTGCGGAATCTTCGCCGCCCGTTGACACCCCACTTTTCACTGAAGTAACAGACGCCGGTCTGCGAAGCCTTAATGCATATCTTTTGCCGGAAGGAATGGTGGTTCCTCAACTGCATATCCACTGCGCAGACGCCGTGATGCCTGTTGTAGATTCGCTGCCGCACTATGCTCGTCTTCCAGCCTCGTTCGGTGGAGATGATGAACGCGTCGATTGGTAGCATCCACGGTGCCGTCACCTGTCGGGCGGCTCCCGCCGGGCAGCCTTTTGCCTGAAGGTGGTGGGAAGCGGACGTCGGGTATGCTTTGTCCAGCACCCGAACGGAAAGCCGGAGTCATCTCGCCCGATGAGTTTGCAGCCACTTCAGCGGCGAGCCCGCCAAGCCCTAGCAATCGCCGCTCTTCATGCCGCTACGGCCTGCGACATGACGGACCCACAAAGCCACTCAGAAGGCGGGACGCAGATTGTCTATGACTACGAGCTTGTTCTTCCGGTTAAGTTCAAGCGCCGATGGGTTCAAGGTATCGACAGTAAGGTTGAGGAGTGGCTATCGACCGACGCCACCATCAGCACGGATTTCGGCTTATATAGTGGCCCTCCTACATGTGCTGCTGGGAGCGCACATTGTAGTATATCGGAAGAGATGATCGCTGGCAGACCGTCTCTCGTCGGTCGGTATAGTCATGTGTCTGAGCAACCAGAGCACGGGCCAAAACCGTTCAAGGTCGTTGCTCACGTACAGGTCGACGACAGACATCGGCTCAGGCTAAATATGTTTGCTTGGTGTGCTAACAAACCAGCTTGCGATGAGGCACTCTCGCACTTCCGCAAGGTCCGCATCGTCCGTCTAGAGCGGCCTGGTTCCGGTTTAGTCCTGCCTGGATCGCCCGTGTCGCCGCCCCCTATACCCAGGTGAACAAGCGAGAGCGGTGGCACTAGAGCGAATGACGGCTTCTGGGCGTTTCTGGCCAACCTCAAGCTGCCTTCTCAGCAGCCTCGTCGGCCCGGACATAGGCGTAGAGCGTCGGTTTGGAGATGCCGAGCATCGTGCAAATCTTGGCGATCGGCATCTGGTTCTCGTGATAGAGCCTAACGGCGAGCTCGCGCTTGTCCTTGCCGAGCGCCGTCGGCCTCCCGCCCTTTTTGCCCCGCGCCCGTGCTGCGGTTAGCCCGGCTTGGGTACGCTCCTGGATCAGGTTGCGCTCGAACTCGGCCAGCGCCCCGAATAGATGAAAGGTGAGCTTCCCCGACGTGGTGGTGGTGTCGATCGCTTCGTGGAGGCTGAGGAGCCCGACCTTCTCGTCCTCGAGGTATGTCATCCACCCGATCAGGTCGCGCAGCGATCGACCGAGCCGATCGAGCCGCCACACCACCAGCGTGTCGCCGGCGCGAAGCTGCTCCTTCAGTTTCTCCAGCCCTGGCCTAGCTGCGACCGTGCCGGATGCCTTGTCGGTGATGACCTTCTCGCACCCGGCTGCCTTCAGCGCATCGCGTTGGAGATCGAGGTTCTGCTCGGCAGTGGAGACGCGCGCGTAGCCGATCCTCATGCCAGTGTCCGGAGCGTGGCGGATTGCACGCGATTTGGAAGGAAAGCCGTCATACTCAGGATTATGTTGCCCTAGTTTTCTTTACCGAGTAGATTTACCCCGGATCATCCAGTTTCGCAATGTCAGCGGGTGTGGCAGCGTCATGGGCAAACAATCCTCCGTTTTCCTAACTTGCGGTATGCACCGCGGGTGACGCACCCGGCGCTCGTTTCGCCGCTGGCGATCGAGCGTTATCGCGCCCTCGAACCGCACCTGATCGACGGTATCCCGCTCGCGGACCTCGCCCGCGCCGGCACGGTTAGCGAACGGACACTGCAGCGGTGGCTCGGGCGCTACCGAGCCGAAGGTCTTGCAGGCCTCCACCGACTCCCGCGCGCCGACCGGGGCAGGCTGCACCTGCCGGAGCATCTGGTCGCGCTTACCCGCGATCTCGCTATCAAGCGCCCGCGTCCCCCGGTCGCGGCTATTCACCGAAAGGTGCAGAAACTTGCGGTGGCGGAAGGGTGCGGGGCACCGAGCTATTCGGCGGTCGCGCGTATCGTTAAGGCAATACCGGCAAGCGAAATTGCGGTCGCATCCGATCCGGCCGCGTACCGCGACGAGCATGAGCTGGTGCATCGGCGTGAAGCCGCGGCCTCGAACGAGATGTGGCAGGCGGATCATACCGTGCTCGATGTCCTCGCCCTCGATGACGACTGCACGCCGGTGCGCCCTTGGCTGACCGTCGTTCTCGATGATCACAGCCGGGCAATCCCTGGCTACTTCCTCAGCCTCAATGCACCAAGCGCCCTCAACACAGCGCTGGCCTTGCGACAGGCGATCTGGCGCAAGCCGAACCCTGAGTGGATCGTCAGCGGCATTCCCGAACAGCTCTACGTCGATAACGGCTCGGATTTCATCTCCGAGCATATCGAGCAGGCGTGCATTGCGCTGAAAATCCGTCTCATCCATTCCCTGCCAGGCCGTCCCCGTGGGCGCGGCAAGATCGAGCGGGTGTTCCGTACGATCAACGACATGTTCCTGCCCGATCTGCCCGGACACCTGATTGCGGGCAAGCCGCTGTCGGCACCGGCACTCTCGCTCGACGAGCTGCGCGACCGTTTCGAGGCGTTCATATGCGACGTCTATCATCGCCGTCCGCATGGCGGCACCGGGGAGCCGCCGATCACGCGCTGGCAGAAAGGCGGGTTCCTGCCCGCCATGCCGGACAGCCTCGAACAGCTCGACATGCTGCTCGTCCATGTGCCCAAGTCTCGCAAGGTCCTGCGCGACGGCATCCGGCTCATGGGGCGACGATACGTCGAACCCACCCTGGCCGCGTTCGTGGGGGAGCAGGTCGAGGCTCTTTATGACCCACGCGATCTGACGGAGATCCACGTCTACCACGAGGGCGCCTTCGTCTGCCGAGCGCTGAGCCCGCAGCATGCCGCCAACCCGTCGCTGGCCTCGATCCAACGGGAGCGGCGGCGCGTCAGGGAACGTGACCGCGGTGCGGCGCCCGAGACAAGAGGTGATTGCGATGGCAACCAAGAGAATCCGGCTACCGAGCCCCGTTCCAAGCGAGGGCTCCGGCTCTACGCCGCTGACGATTGAACGGCCACCCCCTCAGCCGTTTCTCGAAACGCGTGAGCACGCCCGCTTCGTCGAGTTCGCGCAAGCCTGCTCGCACTACCGGTATATCGGCGTGTGTCATGGCCGACCGGGAGTAGGCAAAACCCGGTCGGCGTCCGAGTTCGCCAGGTTTCCCGACCTGTCGGGGTATGGAGTCTGCAATGTCTTGTCGCCGAAGCTGGCCGAGGAGGTCGCGGGCTGCAAGGCCGTTTTCTACACCGCATATGTCAGCAACCCCCCCCGAACGCTCGACAGCGGTCTGGGCACACCCCTCGCTAAACTGGGGGCAGCACGGTTGACGCTCGCCTTGGGATCGCCGGAGGAGATTGTCTACCGGGCTATCCGCACCGCCTGTCCGCTCGTCATCGTCGATGAAGCTGACCGGCTGACCATCAAATCGCTCGAACACCTGCGCCACATGTCCGACGATCACGGGTTCGGGTTGGTGCTCATGGGAATGCCGGGACTCGAAAAGCGCCTCGCCCGTTACGCCCAGCTCTACTCGCGCATCGGCTTCGTCCACGAGTTCAAGGCCCTCTCCGAAGCGGAGATGCGAATGCTGCTCGCCAAGCACGCGGGGGACTTCGGGGTTGTTTTCGATCAGGAGAAGCTCGACGCCGTCGAAGCGCAAGCGGCCGCCATCCGGATCACCCGCGGCAACTTCCGCCTCATGGAGCGCCTGTTCGCACAGATGCAGCGCATCATGACGATCAACCGGATCGGCAATGTGACGACGGACGTCGTCGAGGCCGCCCGCGATTGCCTCGTCATCGGTGCCGGCAACTGACAAACATCGCGATCACAACGCCGCCACTCAGCGTGAGCGTTTACACGACGTTCGAGAACACCGACGATGGGTGTCCGTTGAACGATCCTCTAACGGACAGCCTCCCAATTCTCGCGCTGGCCTGTTAGCGTCAGCAAATTGCGAAGGGGAGCTATAGGTGAACGATACGGAATGGGAGCTGATCGGCGGGGCATTGAAGGCCGGTCATTATAATTTGCTGATTGGAGCGGGCGTCAGCCTTGATTCTCTCAGCGGTGTGAAAGGCGAAAATTGCCCCTCAGCGGGAACGCTTCAGTCCTTACTCCAAGATGCCCTGCCGCGCGTAAGAAAAGGCTCATCCCTAAATCGTCTCTGCCGAACCATGACCGCCGACGAAACTGACAAGTTAATTACGCAGAGATTTAGCGGCTGCACGCCAGGGCCAACAGTCCAAGCAATCGCAAAATTTCGGTGGAAACGCATCTTTACGCTCAATGTGGATGACGCCCTTGAAGCGGCATACGACAAACAAGCCCTCCCGGTTCAGGGTTATACCGCGTTTAATTATAACGATGCTTATGAAAGTATCCGCGATCTTCGCACCACTCCAATTATTCATTTGCACGGGTGGGCGAGACGTCCTGATGACGGATACATATTTGATATAAAAGAATACATGACCTCTATTAACAGTCACAACCTTTGGGCGCGGGTATTGGCTTCGCTAATTAGAACCGAACCATTCATTGTATTAGGTAGTTCCCTCGAAGAGCCTGACATTACATATTTCATGGCGGATCGGTTTGACGTCATGGCGCGAACCGATCGCCCTCCTTCAGTATTAGTGGAACTGTTTCCTGACGCGGGAACGGAAGCTGATTGTGAAGACTATAAGATGACGCTTTTCAAGGGCGATTCACTGGCGTTTCTGAACGAACTCAATGAGCGTTTCCCAGTCAGGCCCTCTGTCGACGATGCAATGAGAGACAATCTGGGTGACGTGGTCGATCTCAATGTGGAGCCGAAAGCCCTCGCTGAGTTTCATTCAGACTTCGAAAGGGTTCCTGTTGATGGGCTAACTGGCACTGATGGAGGTACGAACTTTGCTTATGGCCATCAGCCCACATGGCTGGATATCCAGAATGGCCGAGACATCGCTCGCGACGAGGGGGCTGCGCTTGTTGCAAAAATCTCGAAGTCCTTTGGAACCTCCATTCCCATTATCAGCGGCGGCGCAGGCGCAGGCAAGACTACACTCCTAAAGCGTGTTGCTTGGAATATTGCTCAGTCGAACTCCACCTGCCTTTGGATGAGAGCCGTAGGCCGCATTCGCGTCTCTAGCGCCCTACAAGTGCTTGGCGCCCTTAATGGAGACATATATCTATTTATCGATAACTTAGCAGATCACATCAATGAAATAATGGCGCTAAAGCAAGGCCTCCGTTCAAAAAAGGTCGTAATTATAGGAGCAGAGCGGACCTACAGGCTTTCACATATCAAGCGCATCGCTGGTGATTCAAATGTTTCTTGTGACTATATTGGCGCGATAGAAAAACTTAAAGAACCCCTTCTTACCGCTTATAAGAATTATGGACTTTCTTCTCTGCCAACCAAAGATCTGAATGAATTTCCTTTAGATAAAGAGCTTATCGCCATTGCTTGCTGTCGAATCCTGAATAATTTTGAGCCACTATCCGCAATCGTTGATAGATCTCTGCGAGATGCCCCCCGAGACGTCGAATGTTATGTCTTCGCCGCGCTTGCCTCTCATTGCTTCCGCACCGGGGTCGAATATGACATTATCAGTGCGCAATTCCCTGAGTATCAGGTTGATTTGCAGGCGGACGACGATGGCGCCCTACCACTTAAAGTCTCTGAAATTTCAGACAATGAATATGTAACACCGCTCAACGAAGCATTCTCAGACACTATTTTGGGCAGATTCGCCAATCAGCAGCCGGAGAGGATGCTCGCTATCTTTCTTCGCTTGGCACACGCTATCAGACCTCGTGTCAGCGTTCGCGCAATCATCGATGGCGAACCTTGCGCTCGCATCGCATCTCGGCTTTTTGATTTTGATGAAGTCGTCAAGCCATTTCTTGGTATCGAAGGTGCTGGCCTTCTATACTCTGAAACGAAAGAGGAGTGGGATTGGAATTCTCGATATTGGCATCAAATCGCTCAATATCGTCTCGATCTTGCTACCAATACGGAAGATCGAGCTATCCAACGATCAGAAGCTGAACTTGCTGTACAACATGCGCGGTTCGCAAAAACCATCGAACGCCGTCACCAATTTACCATGACGACCATTGGAAGGGTCATTTTCGGCAAATCTCGTTTACTTGGCAACATTTCTCCCGCTGAGTTGAAGGAGGCCATCCAGGCATTATCCGATGCAATAGCAATTGAGCGCGAAAAGGGTCGCGTGACTATCCATCCTTTCATGATCTTATTTAAGGGGCTGTCTGATGCCATTGAACATGGCGCAGTGCTTTCGCCCGATCAACGAAGCACCATTCGATCACATCTTGATCGCGCAGCAGTCGATTTTGGCAGAGACAGAGATCTTATGGCGGAAGCGCAGCGTCTGAAGCGGCTGCTATGATCGCTATTTGGGCCTTTCACAATCTGAGATAGAGGAATGGATATGGCATTTCTCACGATTTTCGTCACGGCAGTAGTCACATCCGCTGCGACGCAGGGAGCGATCTGGCTTAGAGATCGATGGACAATGGCACGAGAGTCAAAATTCTCTGTTCTTTATGCTGCATTGTTTTTCGAACAATATGCCGGTGAATGCTCGTACAGGTTGGGTGAGATTGAAGCCCATATTTCTTCTGGAGGCCATGCCGGAACTGATTATGGATCGCTTCCGGATTTGCCAGCATTTCCCAGCGAGATTGAATGGAAGCGTGTAGGCATTCGCCTCACCGAGGACGCTTTTGCTTTTCGTGTCGCCGTTGAAGCGATGCACTCGAAGATCAGCTATCTCTATGATTTCGATCCACCCGATGGTGGTGCCGCTGAGGTACGCGCCCAACTTATTGGGCTGGGACTAAGGGCTTTGGAGCTGGCTGACAGTCTTCGCCGATCCGCCACGCTGAATGCGGCCCATGCACCGGACCCGGAATATACGACTGCCCGCCATTTGGAGAGCAGTAAACGGCATCATGAAGAGATTATGGCAAAGTACCTGGCCAGCCAGAATGCATCCCATGCCCCATCAAACGCCAACGGCGTCCAACTTCCAATGTAATACCTCATTGGGACTGCTACCGCGCGATCGGTATCTCCGCCAATCGCGTGGTCCACGCCGGGCTTTTCTGGCTACGCTTGGTATCAAATTGTCGCGCACCGATCCCCTGCGCCGCCAAGCCGATAGTGTCTCGGCCGAAGCGCGCGTTGATCCCGTCAAGGGCCGCCAGAAGCCACGGCGCACGCGGGTCAGGAACGGCGAATAGATCGCCCTGCGATGCGCCGTCCGCGCACAACTCCTCCAGCAAGACACCACATTTCGTATATGCTCGGCCATTCTCGAACATCGCCTCGGCCATGCGATTGGCGAAAGCGACGATGACGCGCGGATCGTTGGTCGCCGGCGACAGTCGCGCCGATCGCGATGCCGATGGAGAGTTGGCCTTAAACCGCGAGCCGTGAGCGAAGGCTATCATTCGGGTTGCGACGAGCTGCTGAGCACGGATCTTCTCGGCCGCGCGCCAAGCACGGCGCGACATCGCCTCGCGCAGGGAAGATAGGTCGGTCACTGGCTCCCCGAAGGAACGGGTCACGGCGGTCCCCTTCAGGGCCTCCGGTTCGGGGTGAAAATCATCACACTCGATACCGTTCAGTTCGCGCACCAACCGTTCCAGCACGACGGTCCCGACATCGCGTGCGACAGTTGGGGGGAGGGCGGCCAAGTCTGCTGTCGTATGGACGCCCAGCGGTCTCAGCCGACCAGCCAACGCCTTGCCCACGCCCCAGACCTCACCGACAGGCCATTCGCGAAACAGCCGATCGCGAAGGGCTTGGTCATGAAGATCGACCACGCCGCCCCAGATTTTCTCGGTCGCTTTGGCGAGAGCATTGGCGACCTTCGACAGCGTGCGTGTCGGCCCCAGGCCGATCCGTGTCGGCAAACCGACACAGCGCAGAATGGCAGAGCGAACCTGATGGGCACCGCGAACATTCCCTAGACCGTTGGCCAGGACCGGAAGCCGAAAGAAGCTCTCATCGATCGAATACACTTCGACCACATCGCTATGCTCGGCGATTACGGCATTGAAGCGCCGGTTCAGGTCGGCGTAGAGTTCATAATTGCTGCTGCGAAGCTGGATGCCGTGCCGCTTGATGGTATCGCGGATTTTGAAGATCGGATCGCCCATCTTGATGTGCAGGGCCTTAGCTTCCTCGCTGCGCGAGATAGCGCATCCATCATTATTGGACAGGACGATCAGCGGCACATTCCGCAGGCGCGGATCGAAAAGCCTTTCGGCGCTGACATAGAAATTCGACACGTCCACGATGGCCCAGCTCATGGCGGAGTCACCGTTGGTAATCCCGCACACTGGCCCGCACCACGCCCCATACCTCGACGGCATCATCGGCGACCGTCGCCGCGTAGGACATCCGAGAATTGCGCGCTTCCAGAAAGGGAACACCCTGCCTGACGGCAAGCTGCCGGACAACGAAGCCCCCTTCGACAATGGCGATGACGATATGACCGTTGCTCGGCGTGACGTCCCGGTCGACCACCACCACGTCATTATCGTGCAGCCCTGCGTCGATCATGCTCGACCCGCTGATGCGGAACACGAAGCTGGCGGCGCGATCGAGCCGCAGCAATTCTATCAGGCTGATAGCGTCATCTGCCCAATCCTGGGCGGGGCTTGGAAAGCCGGCTCCCGCCGCGCCGATGATCCGAAGCCGAAGCCCCGATGATACCGCCGCGATCGGGACCGGCTGCATCGGCGGCAGCAGCATGATGATTCCCTTCTCGGCGGAGGCTTATAGCGTCAGCGAGAACGAAAAGGGAACACAATTGCGATGGATGGTGGCAAGAGCCAATAGGTGCGAGCGCGGATAGAGACAGGCGCTAGGGCAACCAGCCTTTAACCGGGCATCGTTACGGTGACACGATGTCTCGCCGGTCTTCCTTCGATCATGTCTCGCGCAATGGGCGTCGCCATGCCAAGGCGCGCCGATCAGACCCGAAGCCCATTTCGCTAGAAGCGAAGCTGCTGGGAGCGGCTGCCGTGCTGGGGGCCTTCGCTGGTTTGGGATCAATCGCGGCCAGCCCCGGTGGAAGGCAACAAATAGTGTCGGCTGCACATTCCATTGCCGTCAGCGCCGGCATGGCTCGCGCTCGCACACCGCAAGCTGGCGATTACTGGTCTGGGTGCGATGCCGCTCGGGCGGCGGGCACCGCGCCAATCTATCGTGGCGAGCCAGGCTATCGATCTGGTATGGACGGAGATGATGACGGGATCGCTTGCGAACCCTATCATGGCAACTGACATCGGCCGCACGAGTGAGTTTCAGTTCACGAAGCGGCCTTTATGAACTGAAATGGTTCTTCCCAAAGCCTCAAATATGGCTTGAAAATTCCCGGAACACCGCCATTTATTGAGCAAATCAGTAGGGAACGGCGCAAAACTGTCTCTAGATAACAATGCGGTGAGATGCTTTTTTTTGCAGCGTCGACCGATTTTGGTCCTGAGTTGGAGTTTTCGCCGTGTCTTCCATTTCCGATTTGCTCGCCCTTTTGCCCACCATCCCACTCGCGCATGTCATCGCCCTTCTGAGTGTCGGGATTCTCGCACTCGCGTTTTTCACGGTTCACGCCGTTCTCACACTTGCCAAGGGACGGGATAAGTAATGGCTCCGCCTTGGGCAGGCCCTAAAATGCAACCATGGGCCAAGCTGCCCACGGCCTGGATCATGAACGATGAGTTGAAAGCCTTCCGTTGGAAGGATCAGCGGGGCGGACATGAGACCGCTGCGCTGATGGTGCTGGCCATTATCGCCCATCATGCCGAAACCGACACCGGCATCGCCAAACTGTCCTATATCGAGCTGGCGGCGAAGGCAGGCATCAGCAAGGCGTCGGTATCGGCCGCGCTCACCATCTTGGAAGAGCGGGGGCTGATTACGCGCGGCTCGGAAGGGAAGGGGACGTTGGGGATCGCCAACTATAACCCGGCCGCTGGTTGGACGAAGTTCCCTGCCCGCGGCCTGTATAGCGGCGGCGTCGTGGCGGCATTTCAGCACTTCACGCTGCGCAACAAGAATGAGCTGTTCGCGATGAAGCTCTATTTCCTGTTCGCAGCGTTCCGGGACAATGACAGCAATTATGCCAGCATCAGCTACGATAAGATCGTGGAGAGGACCGGCATCGCGCGGGAAAGCGTGCGGGCGGGGATTTCCCTGCTGGCTGCCAATGGTCTTGTCCATGTCGATAGTGCCCCGGCATGGCCTGGCGGGTCGGGCGCGGGCACCGCGCACCCGGTCCACAATCGCTACAGGCTGACCCATCTCGACAGCTATCGGCACCCCGGCACTTCTGGACGCAGTGATGATTCTTCCGCAGCCGCAGGCTGACAGGCGCCGCGCGACCTTGGGAGCGCGGCGCCAGCGCCGCGATCAGCGGCGCAGCGCGATGCCCGCAACGGGGGCATCGCGCCGGGCAGCGACCAGCAGAGCGGGGACGGCTTGCGCCGCCCCCAGCCATTCACGCCAATTCGTCTGCGTCCTCGTCGGTGTCGATATTCTCTAGATCGTCGCCGGCCTCATCCTCGTCCGATTCCGGCTTATCAAATGCGCCGATCCGCATCGGTTCGGGCAACCACTTGCCGGGCAGACGGCCCGATACATTGACGGCGAGGTCCGACTTCTTCTTGATGGTCGCGCAGTTATCCGCACTGGCTTCGCCCACTTCATCACGCAGAAGGGTAATGAGCGAGGCGCGCTTCATGCGGTCGAACACTGCGATGGGGGCCGACCAACGATCCGAGATATCAACCTGCGATGCTTTGGCGATCTGCTCGAACTGATGATGCCGGTCCGAAGGGCAACCGCCCGAAAACACGGTGCCGTCCACCATCATCGCGACCAATCCCGCCAACAATGACATCTTGTCGTCGGGGGCCATAGCGCGGATCGCCTCAAACCGGCCCTCGGTCGGCAGCGCCGCAAAGCGTGTCGCCATCACCTCTTCGACAGGACGAACATCGCTCGTCACCATCATTTCGTCAGGGACATCGGTCTTGACGGCCTCGGCCTTCAATTCCAGCGCCTGCCGGAAGCTGTAGGCACCATGGAGCAACTGACCCGATAGGGAGTCCAGCAGAATGTCCAGCGCCAGCGATGGGTTGGCGGCAACCGCCTCCTGCACGATCTGCGTCTTGATCCGGGTCATATCGGCAAACAGGCTATTGGGATAGAGAGGGGCAGGGCCGTTTGCCCCGCCGGTCGCTTTCACCGACTTTTCCGCCTTCGCCCGATAGATGCGTTCGGACACGGACCCGTCGCGAGAAATCCACAGCGCCACACCACCGACGGCCTTCTGATCGGCATTGTAGGAGCGCAACCCCTCCACAATGGTTTCCCGTTCCTCGGCCAACGGCTCGATCCTGTCGCTATCCTCGCCTTCCTCTTCCGCTATTGCCTCGATCTGGGCGTCCAGTTCCGCCATCCGCGCCGCTTCCATCTCGCTGGGTTCGCGCTCGGCGGGATAGAGATAACCCTTGTTGTAGAGGTCATAGGGCTGGTCGAATGTGGCCGTCACTTCCAGCCAGCCAATAGCCCGATATTCATCTGCAATGCCGTCCAGCTTGGCTTGGGCCAGTTCCTGCACGATCTCCGGCTGATCGGCATATCCGCCATCTCCCTGCGAAAACAGGTCGGGGGTGATGGTGCCGCCCTGATCGGCATAGGCATCGCGACCGATGAACAGAAACGCGCCGCTCTGGGTCGTCAATTTCTCCTGCGTCAGCATGGAACGGATGCTGTGGGCTTGGCCGTTCGACGCTTTGAAAACGCGAAGCTGCTCGGCGTGATCGTCGGAAAGGGTGAGCGCCTTTGCTGCCTCAAGGGTAAGCTGGTCTTTGGCGAGGATATCGATCAGCTTTGGATTGAGCGCGGAAAGCCGCAGCATCTTGGAGACATAGCTTTCCGCATAACCGAACCGGCCTGCGATCTCGGACGCGGACAAGCCGACATCGCGCAGCGACGCAAAGGCGCGGATACTGTCAGCAGGGTGCATATTCTCACGCGCACTATTTTCGGCAAGTGACAGTTCAATCGCCTCCTCCTTGGTCCGCACCTCGACGGGGAAAAGATCGTTGTTGGTGATCCTCTTGCGCTTCACCATCACTTTGAGGGCACGATAGCGCCGCCCGCCTGCGAACACCCAGAACAGTTCATCTTCCTCATAGGCGACGAGGTTCTGCAACATGCCGTGCGCGGTAATATCGTCGGCCATGGACTCGATCGCGGAAGGCTTCACCCGGCGCGCATTGAGCGGGGAAAGGCGAAGCTGCGACAGCTTGATGTCGATGATAGCCATGATGTGATCTCCTGAAAATCTATGTCTTGGTGGGGAAGGGGAGGGTCAGCCCTCCAAGGTCGCCAGTTCATCGAACTCGGCTGATGCGCGCTGCGCCGCGTCTCCGGCATAGATAGCGCCGGTGCGGGGATAGAAGAACACCCGTTCCCCCTTCTTGTAGGGGGTGCCGCCCACGCCCAGCCCATCGGCTTTCGCGCGCTTCCAATAGGGATCGCCCCCATATCGTGTGTAACTCATTGCCTACTCCTTTCCGGCTGCAAGCCGCTGCCTGCGGCATGCGGCTCTGCCTCTCCGGCGAGGAGCGGGATGGGGAGGGAGGGCAAAAATCGACCGCTGGCGCGGGCGGGCCGCCTAGTCAGGTCGACGCCCGCAGGGCGTCGGGCACCTGGGTTGGCGGACTACACGGGCGGTCTATTTTTGTTCGGGAACGAAAGGGCAGCAGCCCTTGGTGTTCCCCGCCTCAATGGCCTTCCGGGGGAAGGGCTGCGGGGCCAGACCAAATGACGCCTATGTCCAGAGTGCCGGTGAAATGTTACCCAGTGTGCCGCAAACATGGGGCGGAATATGGCATCGGGGGAAACGACAAGATAATGGCAACCGCCGATGAAATGGCGATGCTTGGCGTCTATCAGCGATTGATGGTGGAAGCGAAAGAGCGCGCCATGAGTATCAATGCCCTGACTGGCGACCAGCGAGGCATTCCTTCTCCATTGGTGCATGAATATGGCATCCTGCAGATACGTATGCTGTGCGAGATTATTGGACTGTCATGTCTCGTTGCTCATGGCGATTTGGTCGCAAAGGCTAAGCCTGATCTCCGTAAGGCATTCGCTCCCGGTCAAATATTCGCCGAGCTAGAGAAGATGCACGATGACTTTTACCCTGTGCCAATGAAGCCGGAAAAAACCGAATATGGTTGGCACATGGCTGAGTATGATGGTGCGGCTTACATGACAAAGGGTGAGGTGGCTGGAGTTTGGGGTAAATGCGGTGATGTGCTGCACCGGGGCCATCTCAAGAAACTGCTGAAAACGAACAGCCCGGTGCAAAATCATTTCCTGGATCTGCAACAGTGGGGGCAAAAGATCATGAATCTTCTCAGCGCTCACCGGATCATCACGCAGAGCCGAAATCTCGCGTTCGTGTGCTTGCTTGAGGACAGCAATGGTGAAGTCAATGTCGCGCTGGGAGAAGCGGGGAGGGAGCCGGACCCCGGCTTGATTGGTAATGCGGCATGAGTGCCAGAGGCATGCGGATCGTTATCGACAGCAATCGGATGCAAAGTGATGAGTTGCGTGCGTTTCTATCAATGTCCCCCAATAACAAGGCGGTTCTGACCGACTATGCGGCGATGGAGGCCTTTCAGGGCGACACGCTAATATCGATCCAAGCGTCTTGGTCTGTGCTGCGCTATTATCCAAAACAGATACTGGCCTTAAAGGGGACGAGGGCTGCGGCTAAAGTCGATCCTTGCTCAGCGGGCATCGCGGATCGGCTTGTCGAAAAGAGCGAAACCAAGGCAATTTCGGACTTCTCGCGGGTACTAGATAACGCGGCCAAGGGCGATATCATCGCCCAGCGACAGCTTCTGCAACGCGGGAAATGGGCAAATGACCATATGGCCGCGATGTTGGCCAAGGCCGAGGACATGCATCTCTCCATCGCTGAGTTCTGTGCGGTGTTTACAGAGGTAGAATTGCAGCGGCTGCGACGTAAGGAGCCATGGAAGGCCGAAACCGCCGCCAAATTTTTCGATCTGGTTGCGCATCTCACTGAGATTTCATTCGCCGCCCACCCAGATAAGCTGCGATGGCCAAAAGGCCGTCACCTCCTCAACCATTTCCTCTATCGGCATACGCTCGCCTACTGCGTTTACATGACTCGCTTGGTCATCAAGGGCGCAGTTACGCGCAAAGCCAGCCTCGCGCGAAACGATGCGGTTGACGTGATTTTTGCGACCCTGGCCACATATTTCAACGGCTTCATGTCAGCGGATTCCCAGGCGGCGACGATCCACCATATTACCAGCTTTTTACTATCTGAAGCAGGAGCGCGAGTGCCCGAAGACTATATGGAACGCTATGCTGTAGAAATAGAGAACCATATGGAAGCTGACGGCATGGAAGACAGGGCAGACCTTGTTTCGCCCTTTTCTTTATAGGACGCTGCTTGCAGCCCTTCGTATCAGGGCGGCCGCAAGGCCGCCCCGCGATTTTTCGGACGCGCACTGACGATCTTTGCATTGAGAGTTGGACAGCGCCCCGTCACTCGACGGGGCGCGCGTCGCCATGGATGATCTGGAAGCCAGCTTTCGCAAGTTCATCGCATAGCGCGCGTTGGCGCTCCGCTCGCTCTCCCTTGCGCGCGATGTATGAGCATCGTCCGAAATGGAACTCGAAGCCTGCCCGCTTCACGCATCCCCGGAAGCGCCGACGCACGAGGTCGCTCCAGTCATGGGTGCCGGCATAGTTGCGGAAGGCGGTCACGGCACAGACCGATCCGTAATTTTCATCGCGCCAATCAAGGCTGATCTGGGGAGGCTGCTTGGCCATGCTATATGTCCTGATGATGGGAATGGGGGAGGGCGGCGATGCCGCCCTCGATGCTCAGGCCGCGCGCTGCGCCGGGGCGGCCTCGGCAGCGGCAAGGATGAAGTCGCTCGCCGCCTGCGCTGCGGTTGCCGCCTGAAAGATGGCGCGCTTGTCGCCGCGCAGCACGGTGAGCCAGCTTGCCAGATAGGCGGCATGATCTTCCCGCTCGCTCGGTTCCATGCCAAGGGCTGCGCACAGGAAGGCCGCGCCGATCTCGGCGAC
>NZ_LBIC01000007.1 GCF_001005725.1 Sphingobium chungbukense | reverse complement strand
ATCCGGCGACCGCCCGAAGTAGCGACTGAACTTGGTCACCGCGTGCAAATAGGACCGCTGAGTGGCGGGGGACAGGTTGCGCAAGCTCATGTCGTCGATCATACGACGGCGCAGCGGGCTGACCGTTACTGTGACGTCTGTCATGGGATGAACTCCTGGTGAGGGGTTGGTCTTCAGCAACCAAATCCTCCCACCAGGGGGTCATTCCCGCCAGCCTCCACGCGCCAGTCGAGCGTCAGCGAGTTCGTTCAATCCCTAAAATGTCACTACGGCCTAGAGCATCGTGCGCAAAAGTGGGAACCGGTTTTGCGCTTAAAGCGATGCGACAACAAAAGCTGAGAGCGCGCGACTTGCGTACGATTTAACGCAGCGCGCTCTAGCCGGCATGCTCCGCAAGGACGGTCAGGCCCTTTTCATTGACTTCGGCAAAGCCGCCGCGGACCGGAATGACTTCCGGTGCTGCGCCCGCGCTGGCGAAGATCTGGATCGATCCGTCGCGGACGGTCGACATGAAGGGCGCGTGGCCTTCCAGCACGCCGAAGTCGCCATCGGTGCCGGGGACGACGACCTGATAGACCTCTTCCGAGCGGACGAGCTTTTCGGGGGTCACGAGTTCGAAATGCAGTGCCATTCTGTATGTCCTATGCCCCCTCCCGCGTGGGGAGGGGTGTCATGAGTTCGCTTACGCCGCTTCGGCAGCCAGCTTCTTCGCCTTTTCGATGGCTTCGTCGATGCCGCCGACCATGTAGAAGGCGTTTTCGGGCAGATGGTCATATTCGCCTTCGACCACGGCCTTGAACGATTTCACCGTGTCTTCGATCTGGACGAACTTGCCCGAGATGCCGGTGAAGACCTCGGCGACGTGGAACGGCTGCGACAGGAACTTCTGGATCTTGCGGGCGCGGGCGACGGTCAGCTTGTCCTCTTCCGACAGCTCGTCCATGCCCAGGATCGCGATGATGTCCTGAAGCGACTTGTACTTCTGGAGGATCGCCTGAACCGCGCGGGCGGTCTCGTAGTGCTCCTGACCGACGACGCGGGGTTCCAGAACGCGGCTGGTCGAGTCCAGCGGGTCGACCGCCGGATAGATGCCCAGTTCCGAAATGGCGCGGTTGAGAACGGTGGTGGCGTCCAAGTGCGCGAAGCTGGTGGCCGGCGCCGGGTCGGTCAAGTCGTCCGCGGGGACGTACACAGCCTGCACCGAGGTGATCGAACCCTTGTTGGTCGACGTGATGCGCTCCTGAAGGGCGCCCATATCGGTGGCGAGGGTCGGCTGATAGCCCACGGCCGAAGGAATACGGCCGAGCAGAGCCGACACTTCTGCGCCCGCCTGGGTGAAGCGGAAGATGTTGTCGACGAAGAACAGCACGTCCTGGCCTTCCTGATCGCGGAAATATTCCGCGATGGTGAGGCCCGACAGGGCGACGCGCGCGCGGGCGCCCGGCGGCTCGTTCATCTGGCCGTAAACGAGGGCCACCTTCGAACCTTCGCTGATCGCATTGCCGTCGGCGTCCTTGGCGATGACGCCCGCGTCGAGGAACTCGTGATAAAGGTCGTTGCCCTCGCGGGTACGCTCACCCACGCCCGCGAACACGGAGGTGCCGCCATGGCCCTTCGCGATGTTGTTGATCAGCTCCTGAATGAGCACGGTCTTGCCGACGCCCGCGCCGCCGAACAGGCCGATCTTGCCGCCCTTGGCGTAGGGGGCGAGAAGGTCGATGACCTTGATGCCGGTGACGAGGATGCTGGCGTCGGTCGACTGGTCGACAAATTCCGGCGCCTTGGCATGGATCGGGGCGGAGAGGGTGGTGCCGACCGGGCCGCGCTCGTCGATCGGTTCGCCGACGACGTTCAGGATGCGGCCGAGCGTGGCCGGGCCGACGGGAACGCTGATCTGCGCGCCGGTGTCGGTGACTTCCTGACCGCGGGTCAGGCCGTCGGTCGAGTCCATCGCGATCGTGCGAACGGTGTTCTCACCCAGATGCTGGGCGACTTCCAGCACCAGGCGCTGGCCGTTGTTGCTGGTTTCCAGCGCCGAGAGGATCGAGGGGAGAGCATCGGGGAAGGTCACGTCGACGACAGCGCCGATGACCTGCGAGATGCGGCCTACATTGTTGGTGGTTGCCATGACTGCTTCCTTGCGTGCGTGATCTTAAAGGGCTTCGGCGCCCGAGATGATTTCGACCAGTTCGGTGGTGATCGCTGCCTGACGGCTGCGGTTATACTGGATGGTCAGCTTGTTGATGAGGTCGCCTGCGTTGCGGGTCGCATTGTCCATGGCGGTCATCGAGGCGCCCTGTTCGGACGCATTGTTTTCCAGCAGCGCCTTGAAGATCTGCACCGTGACGTTGCGCGGCAGCAGGTCGTCGAGGATCGCTTCCTCGCTGGGCTCATATTCCACCGTTGCGCCGATGGCGTCGCGGTCGGCGTCGGCCGGGATCTTGACCGGGATGATCTGCTGTTCGGTCGGGATCTGGGCAAGGGCCGACTTGAAGCGCGAGAAGAACAGATGCGCCACGTCGAACTTGCCGTTCAGATACATGTCGGTCAGTTCGTGGGCGATCTGCTCGGCTTGTGCGTAACCCGGTTCCTTGGCGCCGGTCGTGTCGAACTGGGCGACGATCATGCCGGGGAAGGTGCGGTTGATGACCGGGCGGCCCTTGCGGCCGATCAGGTAGAAGCGGACGGTCTTGCCCTGTTTGATGAGTTCGTCCGCCTTGGCGCGGGCGGCTTTGACGATGTTGGCGTTGAACGCGCCTGCAAGGCCACGGTCGGAGTTGGCGACGACCAGCAGATGCACTTCATCCTTGCCGGTGCCCGCCAGCAGCGGGGAGGCGCCTTCGCCCGAACCGCCCGCGATCTTCGAGGCGAGGCTGGCGACGACCGCTTCCAGGCGGCTCGAATAGGGGCGGGCAGCTTCGGCAGCAGCCTGCGCCTTGCGCAGCTTGGCCGCGGCCACCATCTGCTTGGCCTTGGTGATCTTCTGGGTCGACTTCACCGACCCGATGCGCAGCTTCAGTTCCTTGAGGCTAGCCATAGTTCAAATATTCCGAGCAAGGGCCAGACGGCCCGCGAGACCAAAGAAACCGACGCCCATGGCGCCTTCGAACCAGCGCATCGCGCTGCTCTGCCCGACCTTGCGCCCCGCCTTGGTGGCAAGCACGGCGAGGAGGGCGCACCAGACGAAACCCAGCGCATAGACGATCGCGATCAGCAGCATGCCCTGAAACGGCGCGGCCGGGCCGGTGCCGACGAACTGCGGCAGCGCGGCGAGGAAGAAGATCGCGACCTTCGGGTTCAGCACGGTGCTGATGAACCCTTGGGTGAAGGGCGATCCGCCGATCCGCAGTTTGGGCGCTTCCGAAGCGGGCGAGGGCTTCACAGCGCCGCGCAGCATCGAAAGGCCGAGCCAGGCGAGGTAGATCGCGCCCGCGATCTTCACCGCCATGAACAGCCCCGGCACGGCGTTCAGCACGCTCAGGAAGCCGAAGCCGCACAGCGCCATGTAGAACAGCCCGCCGAGCTGGATGCCGCCGATCGCCGCCATCCCCGCCTTCAACCCACGGCGCGCCGCGTGACCGGCCACCAACATGGTGTCCGGTCCCGGCAGCAGCACCAGACCGATCGACATCACGGTCCAGGCGAGGAGGGATTGGGCGGTCAGCATTATCGCAGCTTCGTTCTTCCTTTTTTCCGTCATGCCAGCGAAAGCTGGCATCTCGTGCCTCTAGGGTCGCCCTATCCGGCCTGAGATCCCAGCTTCCGCTGGGATGACGGGGTTGGTGCGTTACGCGAAGGTCTTGCCGAACGAGTCCAGCGCGGCCTTCAGCTTCGCCTTGGGCTCATCGCCCAGATCCTTGCTGTCGCGGATCGCGGCGAGGACATCGGCATGGTCGTGACGCAGATAGGCGAGCATCAGCTCTTCATAGCGCGTCACGTCCTTGACCGGGATCGAGTCGAGATAGCCGTTGGTGCCGGCGAAGATCGACGCGGTCTGCTCTTCGAAGGGCAGCGGCGAGAACTGGGCTTGCTTCAGCAGCTCGGTCAGGCGCGCGCCACGGTTCAGCAGCTTCTGGGTCGAAGCGTCGAGGTCCGAACCGAACTGGGCGAAGGCCGCCATTTCGCGATACTGGGCCAGCTCCAGCTTGATCGAGCCGGAAACCTTCTTCATCGCCTTGGTCTGCGCGGCCGAGCCGACGCGCGACACCGACAGGCCGACGTTGATGGCCGGACGGATGCCCTGATAGAAGAGGTTGGTTTCCAGGAAGATCTGGCCGTCGGTGATCGAGATCACGTTGGTCGGGATGTAGGCCGACACGTCGCCCGCCTGCGTCTCGATGATCGGCAGCGCGGTCAGCGAGCCATTGCCGTTGGCGTCGTTCATCTTGGCTGCACGCTCCAGCAGGCGGCTGTGCAGGTAGAAGACGTCGCCCGGATAGGCTTCGCGGCCCGGGGGACGGCGCAGCAGCAGCGACATCTGGCGATAGGCGACGGCCTGCTTGGAAAGATCGTCATAGACGATCACGGCATGCATGCCGTTGTCGCGGAAGAATTCGCCCATGGTGACGCCGGTATAGGGCGCCAGATACTGGAGCGGGGCGGGTTCCGAAGCGGTCGCGGCGACGACGATCGAATATTCCATCGCGCCATTTTCTTCGAGCTGCTTGACGATCTGCGCGACGGTCGAACGCTTCTGACCGACGGCGACGTAGATGCAGTAGAGCTTCTTCGATTCGTCGTCGCCCGCGTTGATGCCCTTCTGGTTGATGAAGGTGTCGATCGCGACGGCGGTCTTGCCGGTCTGGCGGTCGCCGATGATCAGCTCGCGCTGGCCACGGCCGACGGGGACGAGGGCGTCGATCGCCTTGAGGCCGGTCTGCACGGGTTCATGCACCGACTTGCGGGGGATGATGCCCGGCGCCTTCACTTCGACGCGCTTGCGCTCGGTATACTGGATCGGGCCCTTGCCGTCGATCGGGTTGCCCAGGCCGTCGACCACGCGGCCGAGCAGGCCCTTGCCGACCGGAACGTCCACGATCGTGCCGGTGCGCTTGACGGTGTCGCCTTCCTTGATTTCGGCGTCCGAGCCGAAGATCACGACGCCGACATTGTCGGCTTCGAGGTTCAGCGCCATGCCCTGCACGCCATTGGCGAACTCGACCATTTCGCCCGCCTGGACGTTGTCGAGGCCATGGACGCGGGCGATGCCGTCACCCACGGTCAGCACGGAACCGACTTCGCTCACCTGCGCTTCGGTGCCGAAATTGGCGATCTGGTCCTTGATGACCTTCGAAATTTCTGCGGCGTTGATATCCATGTTCAGCCTTTCAGCCTTTCATCGCGTGGGCGAGCGTGTTCAAACGGGTGCGGATGGAGGAATCGATCATCTGGCTGCCGATCTTGACGACCAGCCCGCCCAGGATCGCGGGATCGACCTTGGCATCGACCGCGACTTCGCGGCCGACGCGGGCCTTCAGGCTCTTTTGCAGAGCGGTGATCTGGGTGCCGCTGAGCGGATGCGCGCTCGTGACTTCGGCGCGGGCCTCGCCCTTGTGATTCGACAGCAGCGTCTCATAGGCGCGGATGACCGCCGGCAGCTGCGAGAGGCGGCGGTTCTGAGCCAGCACGCCGAGGAAATTCGTCGTCAGCGCGTCGATCCCCATGGAGGATGCGACGGCGGCGATCGTCTTGCCCTGTGCGTCGCGGCTGAGCACCGGGCTGTTGATCAGCCCCTTGAAATCAGCCGATTCGGCCAATGCCGCCTTGAGCGCCGCAAGACTCGCCGCGACGGTGTCGAGCGTCTTGCCGTCGCGGGCCAGATCGAACAGCGCCACCGCATAGCGGCCGCTGAGGCTGGCCTGAATACCGCCGGTCGTCTCCACGCGCTTACCGTCCTCCACTTGATTCCTGGCAATTGATGTGCCGGTCATGCAAAAAGGGGGCGCGGTTCTGATCCGTCCCGGTCCCCTGTTGGGGGGCCGGTTAGCAGTGGGATTGTGACTATGCAAGTCATGGAACGCGATTCGACCCTCAGGATGAAATCATCGCGATTTGACTGAGTTTTTATGATGCCCGAATAACGCCTTTTATGGGTTATTCCCGGCATCGGGCGGGGCCAGCCGCCCCTTTTGGCAGTGATAGACGATCCGCTCATTGGGCTGGGCCGGGAGCAGGGCGGAAAGATCATTCTGTAGGGAGGCGATTTTCCCCAAGAGCGCGGAGTCGCTGCCGCATCCCCTGATCGGGCCGTTCTTCAGCAGGGCGCGGGCCTTCGCCATGGTGTCGAGGTCCGGCAGCCAGCGCTGGACCCGCAATGTGCCGGTGGCGGGATCGAAGCGGCTGACGGTGACGAAATTGCGGTCGTCGGGGATGTTGGCCCGCTGCCAGCCGGTGCCCGACGTGACATATTGGCTGTTACCGTCGACACAGCCGCCATCGGCCCAGTGGAAGCCGATGTCATTGGGTTCCGATATGGTCAGGCGGCTGCGATTGACGTCCACCCGGCAGATATTGTCGCCGGCCCAGGCATAGGCGTTATTGCCGGTGACGCTCTTGTCCTCGGGCAGCTTGATGCGTTCGTCGATGCTGGAGAAGCTGGGCTTCAAAAAGAACAGCCCGATCGCGCCGAACAGCAATATGCCGCCCCCGGCCAGCCACCAGGTCGCACGCTTTTCCCGGCCCTGGCTGTAGAACAGGCCGCCCGCACCGAGGCCGAGCACCGCCAGCGCCAGCAGCACGGCCGCCCCCGCCATCGCGTTTTCGCGGGCGGATATGACGTCCCGTTCGGCGGTGTCGCGGGCCTTGTTCATCGCCGCTTCGCGCGCGTCGGCGCGGGCGCGTTCGGATTGCTCGCTTTGTGCTTCCTCGCGCTGGGTGAGGGACGCTTCGGCAGCGTCGGCCTCCGCCATGGAGCGGCAGGGGACGACGGTGTGCAGCGAAGACACCCCGGCCTGCCGCAGGAAGGAAGCGATTTCGCGCCACGACACCGCGAAGCCGAATTCGGCATCATTGCCGTCGGACACCGACCCGAAGCTGTTGACGCCCAGCACCCGGCCACAATCGTCGACCAGCGGGCCGCCGCTGTTTCCCGCGGCCAGCGGCGCGGTATGCAGCACCGTGTCGAAGCTCTGGCTGGCCCGGCCGGAGGATACATTGCCGCTGGTCTTCACCGTCCCCAGCGGTTCGACCAGTTGCTTGAGGCCCAGGCCCTGTGCGCGGTCGACCGTGCCGGGATAGCCGATGGCGGTCACATGCTGCCCGTCGCTCACCGCCCCGGCGTAGAAGGTGCTGACCGGCAGGCTGCCTTCCTCCAGCTGGATCAGGGCCAGGTCGTTGCCCGGCGAATAGGCGACGATCCTGCCGCCATAGGTCTTGGTCCCCTGCGACGGGATGACGCCGATGACGAGATCCTTCTCCTGCCGGGTCAGTTCGACAACATGGGCGTTGGTGAGGATCTTGTCGGGGGCGACCGCAAAGCCGCTGCCATGGCCGACAAAATAGGCGTCGGAGCCGTTGGTCGCGACCAGCACGACGCGGACCACGCCGCGGGCGGCGGCGGCGATATCCTGCTGTTCCGCACGCGCGCTCAGCGGCGCTATGAGGGCAAGGATCAGGGCGAGGCGACGGAATAATGCGACCATGAATTCGGGCATTCATATGCGATGATGGGATTGAGGCAATGCGCAAAAAGCGCGGCATCGCTTTTTGACCGCAAGCGGCGGGAAGGCTGGCGACGTCGGGACGTCTATCCCATATGCATGACCGAGATGAGACAGATGGAAGCCCCGACCCCAGCCATGCCGGACGCGGAGGCCTGCTGGGATGCGTTCCTTCGCCGGGATCGCGGCCTTGACGGGCGGTTCGTGGGCGCCGTGCTGACCACCGGCATCTATTGCAAGCCAAGCTGCGCCGCGCGGCATCCCCGGCGGGAGAATATGGTCTTCCTGGCCGACCCGCAGGCGGCGCGGGCGGCGGGGTTCCGCGCCTGCCTGCGCTGTCGCCCCGATGAGGTGGGGCGCGACCGGCTGGCGGTGGAGGCGGCCGTCGCCTTCATCGCCGCCGCCGAAACGCCACCCTCGCTGGAGCAGGTGGCTGCCCATGCCGGCTATGCGCCGCATCATTTCCACCGGCTGTTCAAGCGGGAAACGGGCATGACGCCCGCGGCCTATGCCCGCTCGCTGCGCACCGAACGGTTGAAGAACGCCCTGGAGGAAGGCGGCAGCGTTACCGGTGCGATCTACGAAGCCGGCTATAACGCGCCCAGCCGCGCCTATGCCGATGCCGAACGCCATCTGGGCATGACGCCCAGCGCCTGGAAGGATGGCGGCCGGGAGGTGGTGATTCGCTATGCCGAGCGGGCGACCAGCCTTGGTCCGGTGCTGGTGGCCGGGACGGAGCGGGGTCTGTGCCGGATCAGCTTCGATGAAGATGTAACGGATTTGCGCCAGCGCTTCCCCAAGGCGGAGATATTGCCCGCCGATGCCCGGCTGGAGGGATTGGCGGCGCAGGTCGAGCAGTTGATCGACGATCCGGCGCGTCCGCTGGATTTGCCGCTGGATGTGTGCGGCACGGCTTTCCAGCAAGCCGTATGGGCCGCGCTTCGCGCCATACCGCCGGGCGAGACGCGCAGCTATGGCGAAATCGCTGCGGCCATCGGCAAGCCCGGTGCCGTGCGGGCGGCGGGGACGGCCTGCGGCGACAATGCGCTGGTGGTATTGATCCCCTGTCACCGGGTCTTGCGGAGCGACGGGAGTCTGGGCGGCTATGCCTATGGTGTGGAGCGCAAGAAAGCCTTGCTGGAAAGGGAGAAGCGCGCCTAGCCTTTCCTCAACCGTTCCATGATCGTCCTTCGCTCGGCCTTGCTCATGCCCCTCCAGCGCGCGATCTCATCCGTCGTGCGGCCGCAGCCCGTGCAGATGCGCCCGGCCTTGTCCAGCTTGCAGATGTTGACGCAGGGGCTTTCCATGGGGGTCTCAGGCGATCACATGAAGCTGTAGGGGTCGACGTCGACGGCGACCCTCGTGCCCGATTTCCAGGTCAGATTGCCCAGCCATTCGCGGATTGCGCCCTGCACGTCGACCTGCCGCGTGGCGTGGATCAGCAGGCGGTGGCGGTGCCGCCCGCGCAGGACGGAGAGCGGCGCGGGCGCGGGGCCGTAGACGTGCATTCCCTCGATCGACGGCGCGGATTTGCCGATCAGCCGGGCGACCTCGGCGGCCTCGTCCGCATTTTCGCTGGAAACTATGATCGCGGCGAAGCGGCCGAAGGGTGGGGCGCCCGCGTGGCGGCGGTTGGCCGTTTCCACTTCGTAGAAACGTTCCGAATCGCCCGCGATCAGCGCCTTGATGACCTCCGCCTCCGGCATGCGGGTCTGGATGAAGACGCGGCCCGGCTTTTGCCCCCGTCCTGCTCGGCCGGCCACCTGCACGATCTGTTGGAAGGTCCGCTCCGACGCCCGCAGGTCGCCGCCCTCCAGGCCCAAATCGGCGTCGATCACGCCCACCAGCGTCAGGTTGGGGAAATGATAGCCCTTGGTGATGAGTTGCGTGCCGACGATGATGTCGATCGCGCCTGCCTCCACCGATTTCACGAACTCGGCCACCTTGGCCGGGGACCAGAGGGTGTCGGAGGTGACGATGGCGGTGCGGGCATTGGGCCACAGCGCCTTCACCTCGTCCGCGATCCGCTCCACGCCGGGGCCGCAGGCGACGAGGCTGTCCTCTTCCTTGCATTCGGGGCAGAAGCGGGGCGCCGGGATGACATGGCCGCAATGATGACAGGCGAGGCGGTGGGTCAGCCGGTGCTCGACCATCCAGGCCGTGCAATTGGGGCATTGGAAGCGATAGCCGCAATGACGGCAGAGCGTCAGCGGCGCATAGCCCCGGCGGTTGAGGAAGAGGAGGCTTTGCTCCTCCTTCGCCATGGTCTCGTCGATCGCCTTGACCAGCGGTGGCGCGATCCACCGGCCACGCTCGGGCGGGTCGGTGAGCAGGTCGATGCCCTCGATATCCGGCATCGCCGCTCCGCCGAAGCGGGAGGGGAGCTTGATCTCGCGATAACGCCCCAGTTCGACCTGGTGCCGGGTCTCGATAGCGGGCGTGGCGGAAGCGAGGATGACCGGGAATTTTTCGATGAGGCCCCGCATCACCGCCACGTCGCGGGCGTGGTAGTGGACCCCATCCTCCTGCTTGAAGCTGGCTTCATGCGCCTCGTCGACGACGATCAGGCCGAGATCGGGATAGGGCAGGAACAGCGCCGAGCGGGCGCCGACGACCACTGAGGCCTCGCCCGCCGCAATCGCCCGCCATGCCCGCCGCCGCTCGCTCTGGCGCAGGCCGCTGTGCCAGTTCACCGGGATCGTGCCGAACCGCTTTTCGAAGCGCTCCAGAAACGGCTCGGTCAGCGCGATTTCGGGGAGCAGCACCAGCACCTGCCGGCCTTCCCGGATGGCGGCGGCGATGGCCTCGAAATAGACCTCCGTCTTGCCGGAACCGGTGACGCCGTCCAGCAGGAACGGGGCGAATTCCCGCGCGCCGACCGCTTCGATGAACTGGTCGGCGGCCGCGCCCTGCTTGTCCGACAGGAGCGGCGGCGCATGGTCGGGATTCGGCATGGGGAAGGGGGTGTCGACGCTCACCTCCACCGCCTCGAAGGCGCCCGCCTTCACCAGCCCGCGAATCACCGCGTCGCTGACCCCGCCGATCATCGCCAGTTCGCGGATCAGCCCCTGCCGCTCGCCGATGCGTTCCATCGCCTGGGCGCGTTGTTCCGTCATGCGGTCCGGCAGGTCGCCGGTCGCCCGATATTCGATGACGGTGCGCGCGCCCTCCAGCGCGGCCATCGACGCCAGCGTCATGCGCAGCACGGCGGCGACAGGGGCGAGATAATAGTCCGCCGTCCACTCGATCAGGCGGCGCAGCGTTTCGGGCACCGGCGGCGCGTCGACCAGCCCCGCGATGTTGCGCAGGCGGTTGTCGCCCACCGTCTCTATGTCTGGGAAACTGTCCTCCTCCCATACCACGCCGACGATCTGGCGCGGGCCGAGCGGCGCGACGACGATGCTGCCCGGTTTGACGCTCATCCCGTGCGGTACGCGATAATCCAGCGGCCCCAGGGCGGCGTTCAGCAGGATGACACGGGCGCGCGAATTCATGGCTCCCTCCCTAATGGCAGGGGCGGGGCGCGCAAGGTCGGGAAGCGTCAGATTTTCCAGCTCAATGTCAGCCAGGGGATGTGCGCCACCGCGTCGGGGCGTCCGTCGCGGAAGGTCTGCTGACGCATATAGAGCAATTGCGCCTCGAGCGCCTTGCCGATCGGATGGCGCAGGCCGATCTGGTTGCGCATCACGGCCAGTCCCATCTTGTCGCCGGGCTTGGCGCGGTTGAGATGGAACATCAGCTCCGTCGCGGCGACCAGCGTCCATCGCTTTGCCCGGTCGAGCGGGATCGACGCCTGCCCCCGTTGCCGCAGCCGCCAGCTCGCCTCATCGGCGGTGTCGAAGAAGCGTTGTTCGATCCGGGTGCGGCTCATCCATATCCCCTGGGTCAGCGTGACCTGCTGGAACAGCCGCATTTCCTGCTCCGGTCCCGAATGGAAATAGGCAAGGCCGCCGCCGACCTGCACGCCGGTCGCGATGCGATGGTCGATCAGGACACGCAAGGTCTGCTGGTCGCCATTGGAGGCATCGCGGCGCAAGCGTTCGCTGATGTCGAGGCTGACCATATTGGCATCGCCGGCCTTGATGATCAGCGATTCGGTCATCCACCCCTGGGTTTCGCTGGTTGCGGCGGCGGCGGGCGTGGCGGCGGCCATTGCGATGGCGGCGAGCGCGTCCCATATTGTGCGGGGACGCCGGAAGCGAGGCATGGATCGGTCCTTTGGAAAGGTGCCGCCGTCATAATGTTGCGCCGGGCGTCAGGTAAAGGGCCGGACTCGGGCAATAATGGCTAATCCGTCATGGAGCCGCTAAAGGGAACGCGATTCGTCCTTCCCTCCCCGGAGCAGATATATGAAATTCTTCGTCGATACCGCCGACACCAGTGAAATCCGCGAGCTTGCCGCTACGGGCCTGCTGGACGGCGTCACCACCAACCCTTCGCTGATCCACAAGTCGGGCCGCAAGTTCCTGGAAGTGGTCGAGGAAATCTGCGGCATCGTGGAAGGCCCGGTGTCGGCCGAAGTCGTCGCGCTCGACCATGAGACGATGATGAAGGAAGCCGCCGTGCTGCGGAAGATCGCCGACAATGTCTGCATCAAGGTGCCGCTGACCATCGATGGGCTCAAGACCTGCAAGGCGCTGACCGGCGAGGGCGTGATGGTGAACGTGACCCTCTGCTTCTCGGCCAATCAGGCGCTGCTGGCGGCGAAGGCGGGTGCGACCTTCATCTCGCCCTTCGTCGGGCGGCATGACGACAACGGCTTCGATGGCATGAAGCTGATCGAGGATATCCGCCTCATCTATGACAATTATGCGTTCGACACGGAAATCCTGGTCGCGAGCGTGCGTCACCCGATCCATGTGCTGGAAGCCGCGAAGATCGGCGCGGATGTCATGACCGCGCCGCCTTCGGTCATCAAGGCGCTGTTCAACCATGTGCTGACCGAAAAGGGCATTGCCGGCTTCCTGGCGGACTGGGAGAAGACGGGCCAGTCGGTTCTCTGATTTTCAAGGCCTGACCCCGGGGCATGACGTGCTCCTGCGGAAGCAGGAGCACGGTGATTGCAACCTCCGCCGACCCACATCATTCTTTCCTCCAAAAGGAGAGAGCCGATGTTCGTCGCGGTCTATTGGTGGCGCGTCCACCCCGGCAAGGAAGAACAGTTCCGCAAGGCTTGGCGTCGGGGAACCGATCTGATCCGCGAGACATATGGCAGCTACGGATCACGCCTGCACCGCGATGCGGACGGGCGCTTCGTCGGCTATGCCGAATGGCCCGACGAAGCGACCTGGCGGGCGGCTTTCGACCGGAAGATGGTCTATGACGATCCGGAAACGCGCGCCGCCTTCGTCGATGCCATCGCGGAGGTGCCGGCGGATGCCGATCCCATCTTCACCATGACCGTGACCGACGACCTGCTGCTGCGTTCGCGCGCCTGACCGATCGCCCTACCACCTTTGCCCTGCGCGCCGCCCCTCATGCGCCGATGCGCTGGCGGGCATAGCGGCTATCACCATGGCTCTACTCCCCAAGCCCCTTGAAAACCGGAGGGAAAGAGCATCGCTGCCAGCGCATCCCTTGCCGCCATGCCGGTTTCGCCGGCAGGCGGGGGGCAGACTGCCCTTGCCTATCGCCGCGACATTGACGGGTTGCGCGCGCTGGCGGTGTTGCCGGTGCTGTTCTTCCATCTCGACCTCTGGCCCTTTTCCGGAGGTTTCGTCGGGGTCGACATCTTCTTCGTCATTTCGGGCTATCTGATCGCCTCGACCATCGCGCGCGAACTGGAAGAGGGGCGGTTCAGCCTGACCGGCTTCTATGCGCGGCGCATCCGGCGGATATTCCCGGCGCTGTTCGCGATGATCGCGGTGACCATCGCGGTGGGCAGCCTGATCCTGCTGCCGCTCGACTATCGCGCCTTGGGCATGAGCGCGGTCGCGACCGTGCTGTTTTCCAGCAACCTCTATTTCGCGCGGCACAGCGGCTATTTCGGCAGCGCGGCGGAGGAAGCACCGCTGCTCCACGGCTGGTCGCTGGCGGTGGAGGAGCAATTCTACATCCTCTTCCCGCTCCTGATGTTGACCGCCTTCCGGGTGGGAGGCCGCTTCCGCCTGTTGCTCGGCACATTGGCACTGCTGTCCTTCTGTACGGCGCTGCTGCTGGTGGATCGGTCACCGGTCGCGGCCTTCTACCTGCCTTTCCCGCGCGCCTGGGAGTTTTTGGGCGGGGCGTTGCTGGGGACCGGCCGGATGCCCGCTCTTCGCAGCGCCGTCGCGGCGCAGTTCTGCGCGCTCGCCGGACTGGCGCTGATCGGCTGGGCGATCCTGCACTTTTCGAATGCGACTGTTTTTCCCGGCGCCCATGCGCTGTTCCCGGTCCTCGGCGCCATGCTGATCCTGCATGCGGGACAGGCCGGATCGGCGGTCAACCGGCTGCTGGGCAGCGCCGTGCCGGTGGCGATCGGCCGCATCTCCTATTCGCTCTACCTCTGGCACTGGCCGATCATCGTCTTCTGGACCTACCGCACCGATGGCGACTGGCGTTTGCGGGAGCAGATGCTGGTCATGCTGTTGTCGCTCGCGGTCGCCTTTCTCTCCTGGCGTTTCATCGAGGAGCCGTTCAGACGGACGCGCCGCTTCACCACAAGCCGCGCCTTCGCCTTTGCCGGGGCGATGGTGATGATGGGCTGCGGCGCAGGGGCGATGCTGTATCTGACCGGCGGGCTGCCGTCGCGGGTCGCGCCGTCGGTCGCGGCGCTGGACGCGGCCAGCCGGAGCATGGCCTATCTGCCCGCGCGCTGTTCCGGCATGGTACCCGCGCGGCGTCACCGCCTCTGCCCGGTCGGCGCGCGGAACGGGTCGGCGCCCAGCTTCCTCCTCTGGGGCGATTCCCACGCCCATGCGCTGAAGCCGGCGTTCGACCGGGCCGGGAGTGCGCTGGGGCTGTCGGGACGGATCGCCTCCTATCCCGCCTGCCCGACGCTGCTCGGCCTCGACCGGCTCGACCAGCCGCCGTCCCATGATTGCAGCGAGTTCAACCGGCTGGTGCTGGAAACGCTCCGCATCAGCCCATCCATCCACACGGTCTTTCTCGTGTCCCGCTGGGGGCTGTGCGCCAATGGCAAGCGGCCCGAAGGGGGCACGCCCTGCTATCTCGGCCGGGGCGAGGATGACGACCGGAGCCTTGGCCGCGACGCCCTGCTGTTCCGGGCGGGTCTTGAGGAAACGGTGCGGACGCTCTCCGCCATGGGGAAGCAGGTGATCCTGGTCGCGCCCATTCCCGAATTCCGCCGCAATGTGCCCGAGGCCCTGGCGCGGGCGGAACTGTACAGCGAACCGGCGCCGCTCGTGCTTTCAAGGGCGGACTATATGCGTCGGCAGCGCGGCGTCTTCAGTGCCTTCGACCAGATGCAGCGCCATTTCCCGGTCAAGATCCTCTATCCGCACCGGCTGCTGTGCCGGACCGGCCATTGCGCGATGACGGCGCAGGGCGTGCCGCTCTATTCCGACGACGATCATCTGTCGCGGCAGGGCAGCCTGATGCTGACGGGCATGGTCTATGAGGCGATGAAGCCGGCGCGCGCCGCCGGGTCGAAGGGCTGAAGGCCGGGATTGGCGACCCCGACAGGATTCGAACCTGTGACCATTCGCTTAGAAGGCGAATGCTCTATCCAGCTGAGCTACGGGGCCGTCGGCGCGTTCGATAGCCGGGCTTGGGCGCCAGTGCAATCATGTGGCGCAATCATGTGGCGCGATCATGCGCGGCATTGCTTTTGCCGGAATGCCATTTATGCACAGGGGCATGAGCGAACCGGGGGTCAGGAAAATCGATGCCTATGCGCTGGGCGCTCGTCCCTTGCGCTATTTCGATTTCTGCATGGCGGGGTTCGTCGCGATCCTGCTGCTCTCCAACCTGATCGGCGCGGCCAAGCTGTCGACCGTGGGCGGTTTCACCTTCGGCGCGGGTATCCTGTTCTTCCCATTGGGCTATGTGCTGGGCGACGTGCTGACCGAAGTCTATGGCTATGCCCGCGCGCGGCGCTGCGTCTGGGCGGGCTTCGGCGCGATGCTGTTCATGGCGCTGATGAGCTGGGTGGTGGTGAAGCTGCCCCCGGCGGAGGGCTGGCCCGACCAGAAGGCCTATGAGGCCGTGTTCGGCAGCACCTGGCGCATCGTCTTCGCGTCCGTCGCCGCCTTCTGGGCGGGTGAGTTCGCCAACAGCTTCGTGCTCGCCAAGATGAAGCTGCTGACGCAGGGCAAGCATCTGTGGATGCGCACGATCGGGTCGACGGTCGTGGGGCAGGGGGTGGACAGCCTGCTCTTCTATCCGCTGGCCTTCTATGGCGACTGGACCAATGCGCAGGTGGTGACGGTGATGATCACCAACTGGCTGATGAAGGTGACCTGGGAAGCGGTGCTGACGCCCGTGACCTATATGGTGGTCGGCGGCCTCAAGCGCGCCGAGGGATTGGACGTGTTCGATGAGGGCACCAATTTCACGCCCTTCCGCGCCAGCCTCTCATAGAGCGTCGGGATAACGGGCACTCACGAAATACAGCCCGTCCGGCGGCGCGTTGAGTCCCAGTGCGGCGCGATCCTTCGCGTCGCGCGCCGCCTCCAGATCGCCGATCGACCAGCGGCCCATGCCCACCATGGCCAGGCATCCCACCATCGATCGCACCTGATGATGCAGGAAGGACCGTGCCTCGGCATGGATGGCGATGCGATCGCCCGATCGTTCCACATCCAGCCGGTCCAGCGTCTTGACCGGGCTTTCCGCCTGGCAATGGGCCGAACGGAAGGTGGTGAAGTCATGCCGTCCGACGAGCAGTTGCGCGGCCTCCTGCATGGCGGCTTCGTCCAGCGGCTGGATCACCCGCCAGCATAGCCCCTTCTCCCAGGTCAGTGGCGCCCGGCGATTGGCGATGCGATAGACATAGGATCTGCCCGTGCAGGAAAAGCGCGCATGCCAGTCGTCCGGCACCATTTCGCAGGCCAGGATCGCGACCGGATCGGGCCGCAGGCGCGCATTCAGCGCTTCCATCAGGCGGAAGGGCGCCATGTCCTTCGCAATGTCCGCATGGGCGCGCATGGCGAGGCCATGGACGCCCGCGTCCGTGCGTCCGGCGGCATGGATCGCGACCCGCTCGCCCGTGACGGCGAAGATCGCGTCCTCGATCGCCTGCTGGACGCTGGGGCCATGGGCTTGTCGCTGCCAGCCCATGAAGGGGCGGCCGTCAAATTCGACGGTGAAGGCGAAGCGCGTCGTTGGCTGGGGCATGGCGGCTCAGGCGTCGACCCGGCTGCCCGCGGGCATGTCATAGCCGCGCAGCAATTCGCCCGCCGACATCGCGCCCTTGCCCGCGCGCTGGATCAGCGTCGGACGGATCGCGCCATGACCGCAGCCGATGAGCAGGCTGTTGTCCAGCAATTCCCCGGCCGGGCCCGCCATTTCCTCGACATGCGCGGCGAGGATACGGAAACGCTCGCCGCGATATTCGAAAAAGGCGCCGGGGAACGGGTTGAAGGCGCGTATCTGCCGTTCGACCTGATGGGCGTCGCGGCCGAAGTCGATGCGCGCTTCCGCCTTGTCGATCTTGGCGGCATAGGTGACGCCCTCTTCCGGCTGCGGCACCGGCGGATGCAGCGCGATATCGTCCAGTACCTCGACCATCAGCTCCGCGCCGGCTTCAGCCAGTTCCTCGGTCAATTCGCCGGCGGTCTTGCCTTCGATGGGGGTGACATGCTTGGCCCGCATCGGCCCGGTGTCGAGGCCCGCCTCCATGTCCATGATGGTGACGCCGGTGACATTGTCGCCGGCGAGGATGGCGCGCTGGATCGGCGCGGCGCCCCGCCAGCGGGGGAGGAGGGAAGCATGGATGTTCATGCAGCCGAAGCGCGCCGCATCCAGGATCGGGCGCGGCAGGATCAGCCCGTAAGCGGCGACCACCGCGACATCGGCCTGCAACGCGGCGAAGGCGGCCTGCACGTCCGGGTCCTTCAGCGAAACCGGCGTGCGGACCTCGATCGCCATTTCCACGGCCTTGGCATGGACGGGGGAGGGGCGCAGCGCCTTGCCCCGACCCGCCGGACGGGGCGGCTGGCTGTAGACCGCGACGATCTCGTGCCCTGCCTTGGCCAGCGAGACCAGCGCCGGAACGGCGAAATCGGGGGTTCCCATATAGATTATGCGCATGACGCCACCTCAAAGACCTTGTGCCGACGACTTGCAAGCCCCTATCTCGGTTCCATGGCTTCTCCCGAGATCGAAGCGCTGACGCAGGCGCTCTCCCGCCTGCCCGGCCTTGGCCCGCGTTCCGCGCGGCGTGCCGTCCTGCACCTGCTCAAGAGGCGCGAATCCGCGCTGGAGCCGCTGTTGCGGGCGCTGGACGCGGTGAACGAGCGGCTGGTGACGTGCGGCATATGCGGCAATGTCGATACCGTCGACCCCTGCGGCATCTGTGCCGACCAGCGCCGCGACGCGCGGGCGCTCTGCGTGGTGGAGGATGTCGCCGATCTCTGGGCGCTGGACAAGTCGCGGCTGTTCCCGGGGCGCTTCCATGTGCTGGGCGGGCGCTTGTCGGCCCTGGAAGGGGTCCGGCCGGAGGATCTTTCCATCGACGCACTGGTGGCGCGGGTCGAGGCGGGCGGCATAGACGAGGTGGTGCTGGCGATGAACGCCACGCTGGAGGGGCAGACGACCGCCCATTATCTGGCGGAGCGGCTGGAACGTTTTCCCGTGCGCCTGACCCAATTGGCCCATGGCGTGCCGGTCGGCGGGGAACTGGATTATCTGGACGAAGGCACTTTGGCGCAGGCGCTTCGGGCGCGTCGTCCGCTGGGTTGAAGCCGGCCTCAGGCTGAATCGGGCGGTCGCTTGAATTTTCCCGCCCGTCCGATTATTTTGGGGGCATGGCCATTCTTCCCATCCTGGAGGCGCCCGATCCGCGCCTGCGTACCATTTCGTCTCCGGTGGCGGCGATCGACGACGATTTGCAGCGCCTGATCGACGATATGTTCGAGACCATGTATGACGCGCCGGGCATCGGCCTGGCCGCGATCCAGGTGGGCGTGCCGAAGCGGGTGCTGGTGATCGACCTTCAGGAACCGGAATCGGACGAGGAAGACGCACCGCCGGTCAAGAAGCCGCTGGTGTTCATCAATCCCGAGATTCTCGAAGGTTCGGACGACCTGTCGGTCTATAATGAGGGCTGCCTGTCGGTTCCCGACCAGTTTGCCGAGGTCGAGCGGCCTGCGAGCATCCGGGCAAGCTGGATGGACCGTGACGGGCGCATCCATGAAGAGCGGCTGGAAGGGCTGCTCGCCACCTGTCTCCAGCATGAGATGGATCATTTGCAGGGCGTGCTGTTCATCGACCATCTCTCGCGCCTGAAGCGCGACATGCTGATGAAGAAGCTGAACAAGGCGCGCAAGGCAGCCTGAGGCGGCATCCTTTTTTAACAGAGTTGGCCGGTTGCAGACATTCCCTCTCCCGTTGGGAGAGGCGGTTATGTCCGCGCTTCACCCCCATCCGTCGTGCGGGCTATCATCACCCGCCACCCGGCGCGTTATGCCCGCCCGCGGGCACAGGGCCGCCGCTTTGCGCATGGGCATGGTCGGGATTGCTGTCCCAGTCGATATGATAGAGGTCGAAGCGCCGGTCGCGCAGGTTGCGGACCGTGCCCTCCGCCCGTGCCCAGCTCAGGTCCGCAAGGTTCACGTCGGCCATAGTCAGCGTCTCGACATTCTCGGTCGATTCCGCCGCGATGCCGTCGCGCGCGAAGGGTAGGTCGCAGGGGGTCAGGATCGCGCTCTGGGCATATTGGATGTCCATATTGTCGACATTGGGCAGGTTGCCGACATTGCCCGACATCACGACATAGCATTGGTTCTCGATCGCGCGGGCCTGCGCGCAATAGCGCACGCGCATATAACCCAGCCGCGAGTCGGTGCAGAACGGCACGAAGATGATCCGCGCGCCCTGGTCCACCAGCCGTCGGGCGAGTTCCGGAAACTCGCTGTCATAGCAGATGAGCACGCCGATCGGCCCGCAATCGGTCTGGATCACGTCCAGCGAATCCCCGCCCTTGATGTTCCACCAGAAGGCTTCGTTGGGCGTCGGGTGGATCTTTTCCTGGGTATGAACCGAACCGTCCCGAAGGGCGACATAGGCGATGTTCTGGATATCCCCATCCTCGGCGCGGGTCGGGTGGGAACCGCCGATGATGTTGATATTATATTCCAGCGCCATCCGCGTGAGTTCCTTCGTCAGGCGCGGGGTGTAGCCGGTCAGCTTGTCGATCGCCTCGACGGGAGAGAGCTTCTTCGTCTCGAAGGAGAGCAGGGGAAGGGTGAAGAGTTCGGGGAAGACGATGAAGTCGGAGCGGTAATCGGCTGCGACATCGACGAAATATTCGATGTTGCGGACGAATTCGTCGAAATCCTGCACGGCGCGGGCCTGGAGCTGGCAGGTGGCGAGACGGACGCTCTCGACGCCGCGGGGCACGCGCATTTCGGGCGCTTCGTCGGGATCGACATAGGGGTTGCGCCAGACCAGATGGGCGGCGTGGCCATCCGACTGCCTGTCTTCGGGCAGGTAGTTTTCAAGCACGCCCAGCGGTTCGAACTGGTTCTTGAGCTGGAAACTGATCACCTGGTCGCGCAGCTTGCCGGTGACGACCTTGTCCAGATAATCGGCCGGGCCATGGACGCGTCGCTTGGCGCGGGCATAACCGGGCATGCGGCCGGCGATGACGATGCCGTGCAGGTCCAGTTCCTCGGCCAGTTCCTTGCGTTCGTCATAGAGGCGTTGGCCGATGCGCAGGCCGCGCAGCTTGGGATCGACGGCCATTTCATAGCCATAGAGCCACTCGCCCGCCGCGCTGTGACGGGTGCCGAAGCCGTTGGCGGTGATCTCCTCCCAGTCATGCTTGGAGAAGGCCATGCTCCTGCTGACCCGCATGGTGGCGCAATAGCCCACGACCTTGTTGTCGTAGAGCGCGACGAAACAGCCATGGGGGAAATTGTTGATCTGGCCGCGCAGAGTGGCGAGCGAATAATTGGGAAGGCCCGGATAGACGCGGGCAATCAGCCGCTGGATGCCGCGCACGTCGGCGGGAACGGCTGCCCGGACCTCCAGGCGTTTCTTGGCTGTCGTCGTCATCGCTGCACCTCCCGCACCGTCCCGGTTCCATGGAAAAGGCGACGCCGATGGGGCGTCGCCTCGTTCCGTTAGCGTACTGAACCGCGCGGATGCGGATCAGTTCCCTCTGAGCATTCCCAAGTTCGCCGGGATGGCCGACGGCGCGCGGAATGCAGATGGTTCAGGCCCGTCGGATCAGGCCCACTTGCCCATGGCTTCTTCCAGGTTCACGCGGATCGCCTCGAAGAACTGCTCGGTGGTCATCCATGCCTGCTCCGGACCGATCAGCAGGGCGAGGTCCTTGGTCATCGCGCCGCTCTCGACGGTTTCGACGCAGACCTTCTCCAGCGTTTCGGCGAACTTGGTGACTTCCGGCGTCTCGTCGAACTTGCCGCGATAGGAAAGGCCCTGGGTCCAGGCGAAGATCGACGCGATCGGGTTGGTGGAGGTCGCCTTGCCCTGCTGGTGCTGGCGATAGTGGCGGGTCACGGTGCCGTGCGCGGCTTCCGCTTCCACGGTCTTGCCGTCGGGCGAGAGCAGCACGGAGGTCATGAGGCCGAGCGAGCCGAAGCCCTGCGCAACCGTGTCGGACTGAACGTCGCCGTCATAATTCTTGCACGCCCAGACGAATTTGCCGCTCCACTTCAGGGCGGAGGCGACCATATCGTCGATCAGGCGGTGCTCGTAGACGGCGCCGACCTTCTTGAACTCTGCCGCAAACTCATTGTCGAACACTTCCTGGAACAGGTCCTTGAAGCGGCCGTCATAGGCCTTGAGGATCGTGTTCTTGGTCGACAGATAGAGCGGCCAGCCGCGACCCAGCGCATAGTTCATGCTGGCGCGAGCGAAATCGCGGATCGAGTCGTCCAGATTGTACATGCCCATGGCGACGCCGGAGCTCGGGAAGTTGAAGACGTCCTTCTCGATCTTATCGCCATTTTCGCCGTCCCACACCATGCGCAGCTTGCCGGGGCCGGGGACGAGGAAGTCGGTGGCGCGATACTGGTCGCCGAACGCGTGACGGCCGATGACGATCGGGTCGGTCCAGCCGGGGACCAGGCGCGGCACGTTGCGGATGACGATGGGTTCGCGGAACACCACGCCGCCCAGGATGTTGCGGATGGTGCCGTTGGGCGACTTCCACATTTCCTTCAGGCCGAATTCCTCGACGCGGGCTTCGTCGGGGGTGATGGTGGCGCATTTCACGCCGACGCCATGTTCCTTGATCGCGTTGGCGGAATCGATGGTGATCTGGTCGTTGGTCTCGTCGCGTTTCTCGACGCCAAGGTCGTAATATTTGAGGTCGATGTCGAGATAGGGGAGAATGAGGCGCTCACGGATCCATTGCCAGATGATCCGCGTCATTTCGTCGCCGTCGATCTCCACGACGGGGTTTTTCACCTTGATCTTAGCCATAGCGCCTATTCGCTTTCTTCGTTCGGGTGGAATTTGGGACCCGCCCTAGGCAAAGCGGCGGCAATGTTCAACTGCGCAGTTTGTCCGGGTAATGGCGTTTGCAGGGTAGGATCATTTCATGGGTCCGGGAGCGGGATCGGGCGTTGTCACTGTAACTGACTGTGCCTAAAGACGGTGCCCATGGAAAATGACGAACTGACCGTCGCGCTGGGCGGCAATGTGAAATGGCGATTTCCTTCCGTGCATCCGGAGGGCGTCAAATTCGGCCTGATCGCGGCGGCGATCACCGCCGTGCTGTTCCTGGTCGGCTGGGAGATTCCCGGCTGGCTGATGGTGATGGTGACGATCTGGGTGCTGGCTTTCTTCCGCGATCCGGTGCGTGCCGTGCCGCAGGACGAGCGTGCCATCGTCGCGCCCGCCGACGGGCTGGTGACGCTGATCCAGCGGGTGCCGCCGCCGCGCGAGATGGCGGGGGCGGACGGGCTGGGCGACCAGCCGATGATCCGCGTGTCGATCTTCATGAGCGTGTTCGACGTGCATATCAACCGCACGCCGATCGGGGGCATGGTGAAGTCGGTCGTCTATATTTCGGGCAAGTTCCTCAACGCCGACCTCGACAAGGCAAGCGAGGATAATGAGCGGCAGCATATACTGGTCGAGCGCCATGACGGGGTGCGGATCGGCTTCACCCAGATCGCGGGCCTGGTGGCGCGGCGCATCGTGCCGTTCGTGAAGCCGGGCGACATGGTCGCGGCGGGGCAGCGCATCGGCCTCATTCGCTTCGGCAGCCGGGTCGACGTCTATCTGCCAGCGGGTACCGCGCCGCGGGTCGTATTGGGGCAGCGTACCGTGGCGGGCGAGACGATCCTCGGCCAGATCGGCGACATGCGCGTGATTTCGGGGATTCAGCAATAATGCGGCAGCGGCGCGCCATCCCGCGCGGCCTGCGCCGGGGGATCACCCTGCGGATGGTGGCGCCCAATGCCGTGACGGCGATGGCGCTGTGCTTCGGCCTGACCGGCGTGCGCTACGGCATTTCGGGCGAGTGGGAGAGGGCGGTGCTCTCCATCCTGATCGCTGGCGTGCTGGACGGGCTGGATGGACGGATCGCCCGGCTGTTGCGGGGGGAGAGCCGTTTCGGGGCGGAACTGGACTCGCTGTCGGATTCCATCGCTTTCGGCGTGGCGCCTGCACTGGTGCTCTATCTCTGGTCGCTGCATGCCATGCCGAAATTCGGCTGGATATTCGCCCTGGCGCATGCGCTGTCCTGCGCGCTGCGGCTGGCGCGGTTCAACGCCAATATCGATGCCGATGTACAGCCGCACAAATCGGCCGGTTTCCTGACCGGCGTTCCGGCGCCTGCCGGGGCGGGGCTGGCCTTCGTGCCGCTCTATCTCTGGCTGGTGACGGGCGAGCCGCTGTTCCGTGAATGGTATGTGGTGGCGCCCTGGACGGCCTTCACCGCTTTCCTCATGATCTCCAGCATTGCGACTTATAGCTGGTCGGCGCTTCGGCTGCGCAAGCGGATCAGGCTGGAGGCGATCGCGCTTGCGGGGTTGCTGGCGGCGCTGCTGATCACCGATCCCTGGCTGACGCTGCTGGTCCTGTGCGCCCTTTACCTCTCGCTCATCCCCTTCGGCATGATGTCCTATGCCAAGGTGCGCGGCCAGCGGTCGGGCGAGGGGCAGTAGTTCCTCAGGCGGCGAAGGCGGCGGCCGGGAAGGCCGGACCGGACCGGCGCATGGCCGGAACAGCGCGGCGGCGGGTGATCCGCAGGCGATAGACCTGCACTTCCTGCGGGATGGGCTCGAACGTCAGCGCCGCGACGATCTTGTCATGATAAAGGGCGAACATCGCGATGATGGTGCCTGCGGCAAGCAGGAACGATCCGATGAAAACACATGCTGCGACCAGTGCGAACATAAGCAGATCACTTTCCGTCTTGCCATTTTCACGGCTTGGTTCACTATGGGTGAGCAAATGGCCGAAAACCGTCATTTGTTCCCTATGTTCTCCTTATGTTCCATCCAGAATGGAGAGTCAACCCCTTGCATTGGCTTTCCCGGCTCGCTAAAGGCGCGCCCATTCCACATGGGAATCGACATATCCGGTGCCTGGCGTGACGCCCGGTTCCTGATTCCCAGAGGTGTAACCGGAAGGAGAACTATTATGGCGGCACCTGTCGTCACCATGCACCAATTGATCGAGGCTGGCGCCCATTTCGGCCACCAGACCCACCGCTGGAACCCGCGCATGAAGCCGTACATCTTCGGCGAGCGCAACGGCATCCACATCCTTGACCTGTCGCAGACCGTGCCGCTGTTCGGCCGCGCGCTGGACTTCGTGTCCGCGACCGTCGCCGCCGGCGGCAAGGTGCTGTTCGTCGGCACCAAGCGCCAGGCGCAGGACCCGATCGCTGAAGCCGCCCGCAAGTCGGGTCAGCACTTCGTCAACCATCGCTGGCTGGGCGGCATGCTCACCAACTGGAAGACCATTTCGGGCTCGATCAAGCGTCTGAAGACCCTGGAAGAGAAGCTGTCGGGCGACACCCACGGCTTCACCAAGAAGGAAGTCCTTCAGATGACCCGCGAGCGCGAGAAGCTCGAACTGTCGCTGGGCGGCATCCGCGACATGAACGGCATCCCCGATGTCATGTTCGTGATCGACGCCAACAAGGAAGAGCTGGCGATCAAGGAAGCCAACACGCTGGGCATCCCGGTCGTCGCGATCCTCGATTCGAACGTCTCGCCCGATGGCATCGCTTTCCCGGTTCCGGCGAACGATGACGCCAGCCGCGCAATCCGCCTCTACTGCGACGCCATCGCCGCCGCCGCCACCAAGGGCAACCGTGGTGCGCAGCAGGCTTCGGGCGTCGACCTGGGCGCTCTGGACGAGCCCGAGGCCGAAGAGGTCGTCGCTCAGGCCTGAGACGCGGTCTTCGAACTGCAAGATTGACAGGCTAGGGCGCGCTCCACTGGAACGCGCCCTAGCGCTTATTTGAAACATTGAACCTTATTAGGAGCCGAAACATGGCCGAGATTACCGCTGCCGCCGTCAAGGAACTGCGCGACCGTTCGGGCGCGGGCATGATGGACTGCAAGAAGGCGCTCACCGAAGCCAATGGCGATATCGAAGCGGCAACCGACTGGCTGCGCGCCAAGGGTCTGGCCGCCGCGCAGAAGAAGTCGAGCCGCACCGCCGCTGAAGGTCTGGTCGGTGTCGCCGTCGCCGGCACCAAGGGCGTCGCCGTCGAAGTGAACAGCGAAACCGACTTCGTCGCCAAGAACGACCAGTTCCAGGATTTCGTGCGCACCGTGTCCACCATCGCGCTGGAGAACGGCGTTGCCGACGTCGACGCGCTGGCGAACGCTGCCTATCCCTCGGGCGGCACCGTGGCCGAGAAGTTGGTCGCCAATATCGCCACCATCGGTGAAAACCAGACCCTGCGCCGCGTCGGCCAGGTCGAAGTGAGCCAGGGCGTGGTCGTTCCCTACGTCCACAATGCGGCTGCTCCGGGCCTGGGCAAGATCGGCGTGCTGGTTGCGCTGGAAGGCGACGCCTCAGTCGACGTTCTGGAGCCGCTGGGCAAGCAGATCGCGATGCACATCGCCGCTGCCTTCCCGCTGGCGCTGTCGGCTGCCGATATCGATCCGGCCCTGCTGGAGCGGGAGCGCGCCATCGCCGCTGAAAAGGCCGCCGAATCGGGCAAGCCCGCCGAGATCGTCGCCAAGATGGTCGACGGCGCGGTCGCCAAGTTCGCCAAGGAGCAGGCGCTGCTCAGCCAGCTTTTCGTGATGGACAACAAGACCCCGGTCGCCGACGTCGTCGCCAAGGCGGCCAAGGATGCCGGCGCGTCGATCACGCTGAAGAGCTATGTTCGCTTCCAGCTCGGCGAAGGCATCGAGAAGGAAACGAGCGACTTCGCCGCTGAAGTCGCCGCTGCCGCTGGCGTCTGATCCGACAGATGGTTCGCTTCGGGCGGTGTCGGGAGGCAGAGGCTTCTCGACAAGCCGGGAGCGGACGCTAAGGAAGTTCGGGGTTTCAAAACCCTGCTTCACATAATGGCGCGCGCTGCTTAAGGTGCGCGCCATTTCCTTGCCCAATCATAAAAGGAACATCGCCCCGCATGACCCGACCCGCCTTCAAGCGCATCTTGTTGAAACTCTCGGGCGAAGTGCTGATGGGGCAGGGGCAGTTCGGCATCGAGCCCGAGACCGTGAACCGCGTCGCCGGGGAGATCGCGGCGGCCAAGGATGCGGGCTTCGAACTGTGCGTGGTCGTCGGCGGCGGCAATATCTTCCGGGGTCTTGCCGGGGCGGCCAAGGGGTTCGACCGGGCGAGCGCCGACTATATGGGCATGCTGGCCACGGTCATGAACGCACTGGCGGTGCAGAATGCGCTCGAGAAGATCGGCTATGACACCCGCGTCCAGTCCGCCATTCCGATGGCGTCGGTCTGCGAGCCCTATATAAGGCGCAAGGCGGTGCGGCATATGGAGAAGGGCCGGATCGTGATCTTCGCGGCGGGCACCGGCAGCCCCTTCTTCACCACCGACACCACGGCGGCGCTGCGCGCGGCGGAAATGGACTGCGACGCGCTGTTCAAGGGCACCAGCGTCGACGGCATCTACAATGCCGATCCCAAGAAGGTGCCGGACGCCGCGCGTTACGAGGAAATCAGCTTCGATCAGGTGCTGAATGATAACCTCAAGGTCATGGACGCGAGCGCCATTGCCCTCTGCCGCGAAAACAATATCCCCATCGTCGTGTTCAACATTCGCGAAACCGGCAATCTGGCCAAGGTGCTGGCCGGCGACGGTGTGGCGACGATCGTGCAAAATCAGGAGCGCTGAAACAAAATGGCTCAATATGACAAGGCCGACCTCGAACGCCGCATGCACGGCGCCGTCGAATCGCTGAAAGGCGATCTGGCGGGCCTGCGCACCGGCCGCGCCAATATCCAGTTGCTCGATCCCGTGACGGTCGAGGTCTATGGCGCGCATATGCCGCTCAACCAGGTGGCGACCGTTTCCGCGCCCGAACCGCGCATGCTGTCGGTGCAGGTGTGGGACAAGACCAATGTCGGCCCCTGCGACAAGGCGATCCGTTCGGCGGGTCTCGGCCTCAATCCGATCGTTGACGGCCAGACGCTGCGCCTGCCGATCCCGGACCTGACGGAGGAACGCCGCAAGGAACTGGCCAAGCTCGCCAGCAAATATGCCGAAGGCGCCCGCGTCGCCGTGCGCAATGTCCGCCGCGACGGCATGGACAGCCTGAAGACCGACGAGAAGAAGGGCGAGCTCAGCGAGGACGAGCGCAAGCGGCTGGAAACCGAAGTCCAGAAGCTGACCGACAGCACCATCGCTGACATCGATGCGGCGGCGGCGGCGAAGGAGAAGGAAATTCTCGGCCAGTGAGCCGAGGCTTTCCACTCTTCCTCATGGCGCGAACGACCATCTGATGGCCAGCCAGGCCAAGCCCGACCTCAGCAGTGGTGCGCCAGCCCATGGCGCGCGCCCCGTCGACGGCATCCGCACGGGGTCCCCCGGACCCCGTCACGTCGCCATCATCATGGATGGCAACGGACGCTGGGCGAAAAAGCGTTTCCTGCCGCGCATCGCCGGCCATCGCGCGGGGGTGGAGGCGGTGCGCCGCGTTGCCCGCGCGGCGCGGGAAATGGGGCTGGAATGCCTGACGCTCTACGCCTTCTCCTCGGAGAACTGGAAGCGCCCGGCGAGCGAAGTCGCGGACCTGATGGGTCTGTTGCGCCATTTCATCCAGTCCGACCTGGATGAATTCCATGCCAATGGCGTGCGGTTGCGGATCATTGGCCATTATCAGGCGCTAGACCCGTCGCTGGTCGAACTGATCGAGGAAGCGATGGCGCGCACGGCCGCGAATACCGGCCCGATCATCGCCATTGCGCTCAATTATGGAGCGCAGGACGAACTGGTGCGGATGGCGCAGATCCTGGCCCGACGCGTGGCCGCCGGAGAGATCGCGGCGGAGGAGATCGGCATCGGCGACATCGATGCGGCGCTCTACACCGCCGATCTGCCGCCGCTGGACCTGATGATCCGTACCTCGGGCGAGCAGCGGCTCAGCAATTTCATGCTGTGGCAGGCCGCCTATGCGGAACTGTATTTCACCGACATGTTGTGGCCGGATTTCGACGCGCGGGCGCTCGCCACGGCACTGGATGCCTTCCGCCTGAGGGACCGCCGTTTCGGCGGGCTGTGACGCGCATGTCGAGTGAGCTTCGCACCCGCGCAGTGGTTGGCGCCATCCTCATATCGGTGGCGCTGGGCGCGTTGTTTGCCGGCGGATTCCTGTTCTGGCTGCTGTTGGTCGTCGCTGGCGTGCTGATGCAGGGTGAATGGGGCGATTTGACCGGGGCGACGCCGGAGAACCGTAAACTGGCGATGTTCGCCATATCGGTGCCGTTGGCGATCCTGTGTCCGGTCGCGGCCGGGGTGTCGTGGCTGGCCTTCGGACTGATGACGGCCGCCTTCTTCTTCGTCGCGCTGGTCGGACGGTCGGTGAAGCTGGCGCTGGGCGTGCCCTATATCGTCGTGCCGGTGATGGCGCTGCTGTTCCTGCGCGAACAGGCGCCCGATCTTCGGGGTCTGCTGCTGGCCTTCTGGGCGCTCGCACTGGTATGGGCGACGGATATCGGCGCTTATTTTGCCGGTCGCTCCATCGGCGGGCCAAAGCTGGCGCCGCATGTCAGCCCGTCCAAGACCTGGTCGGGCCTGGGCGGGGGCATATTGGCGGCGCTGTCGGTGGGGTTCCTGCTCCATCATTTCGTCGGATTGCCGGTCCAGCTTGCGGCGGCTAGTGGTCTGCTCGCGGTGGCCGCGCAGCTTGGCGACCTGCTCGAAAGCTGGATGAAGCGCCGGGCCGGGGTCAAGGACAGCGGGACGCTGCTCCCTGGACATGGCGGTGTGATGGACCGGCTGGACGGCGTGGTCGCCGCAGCGCCCTTGGCGGCGATCTACTATATCTTTCTGGTGTTGTCCTCATGAAGACGGTTTCGATCTTTGGTGCGACCGGGTCGGTCGGCATGTCGACGCTGGACCTGATCCAGCGCGAACCCGACGCCTATCGGGTCGTCGCGCTCACCGCGCATAGCGATGTGGCGGGTCTCGCCGCCGCTGCGCGCCAAAGCAATGCGAAGATCGCCGTCATCGGTCAGGAAGCGCATTATCGGGCTTTGAAGGACGCGCTGCGCGGTTCCGGCGTGGAGGCGGCGGCGGGCGAGGACGCTCTGGTCGATGCCGCGCAGGCCGGGGCGGAATGGAGCATGGCCGCGATCGTCGGTTGCGCGGGATTGCGCCCGACCATGGCGGCGCTGAAGGCAGGCGGCACCATTGCCCTTGCCAACAAGGAATCGCTGGTGTCGGCGGGCGCGCTGATGATGGACGCGGTTGCCGCGTCCGGCGCCACGCTGCTGCCCGTCGACAGCGAGCATAATGCGATATTCCAGTGCCTGGCGGGCAGCCGTCTGGACGATGTGGCAAGGATCACCCTGACGGCCAGCGGCGGCCCTTTCCGCACCCGCAGCCGGGAGGAGATGCGTGGCATCACCCCGGCGCAGGCGGTCGCCCATCCCAACTGGTCGATGGGCGCGAAGATCAGCGTCGACAGCGCGACGATGATGAACAAGGGGCTGGAACTGATCGAGGCGGCGCATCTCTTCCCGGTCGGGCTCGACCGGATCGAGATCCTCGTCCATCCCCAGTCGGTCATCCATAGCATGGTAGAATTTCGCGATCGTTCCACCTTGGCACAGCTCGGTTCGCCCGACATGCGCATTCCGATCGCCCACGCGCTCGCTTGGCCGGAGCGGATCGCGACGCCCTGCCAGCCGCTCGATCTTGCCCGGATCGGCCGTCTGGATTTCGAGGCGCCTGATGAGGAGCGCTTCCCGGCGCTGCGCCTGACGCGGCAGGCGGCGCAGGCGGGCGGCGCGGCCCCCGCCATATTGAACGCCGCCAATGAGGTCGCGGTCGCGGCCTTCCTTAAAGGCGCCATCGGCTTCCTTGATATCGCCATGATTGTGGAGGATGTCCTGAACAGCTATAGCGCGCCTGTGCCCCGCCAGATCGACGATGTGCTGGAAGCGGACGCGCAGGCGCGTAATATGGCCGCACAAGTGATGGAAAGATTGACCGCTTGATCCAGAATCCCGGTTTCCTGCTGACTGTACTCGCTTTCGTGGCAGTCATCGGACCGCTCGTCTTCGTGCATGAGCTGGGCCACTATCTGGTGGGCCGCTGGTGCGGGGTGAAGGCCGAGGCCTTTTCCATCGGCTTCGGCCCCGAAATCGCAGCCTGGGTGGATAGGCGGGGCACCCGCTGGCGTTTGGGCGCGCTGCCGCTGGGTGGCTATGTGCGGTTCAAGGGCGACATGAACGCCGCCAGCCAGACCGATCCGCGCTGGCTGGAAATGCCGGCGGCCGAGCGGGCGCAGAGCTTCCCCGCCAAGCCGTTGTGGCAGCGGGCGGCGATCGTCGCGGCGGGACCGGCGATCAATTTCCTCTTCGCCATCCTGATCCTGGCGACCTTCGCCTTCGTCCATGGCGAGAGCCGCACGCCCGCCGTGGCGGGACAGGTGCAGGCAGGCAGCGCGGCTGCCGCGGCGGGCATCGTCGCGGGCGATCGCATCGTCTCGCTCAACGGGCGGGAAATGGCGACCTTCGACGATATTCGCCTGTTCGCGCAAATCCGCCCTGGCGAGCCTGTCACCATCATGATCGACCGCAAGGGCAAGCTGTTCGAAAAGCAGGGCAAGGTCGGCGCGATCGAGGAGGATGACGGCTTCGGCAACAAGTTCCGCATCGGCCGCCTTGGCATCGCGCCCGGCGAACCGGTGATCGAGCCGGTGAGCCTGCTGCGCGCGCCGGTCGTCGCGATCGAGCGGACGGGTCAGATCATCCGCACCATGGTCGAAACCCTGGGCCAGATCATCGGCGGCGGCCGGTCGGTCAAGGAATTGGGCGGGCCGCTCAAGATCGCGGAGGTTTCGGGTCAGGCGGCCACGCTGGGGGTGGAGAGCTTCGTCTTCTTCATGGCCCTCATCTCGATTAATCTGGGATTCATCAATCTCTTGCCAATCCCCATGCTGGATGGCGGCCATCTGCTGTTCTACGGGGTGGAGGCGATACAGCGGCGGCCCGTCAGCCCGCAGGTGCAGGAATGGGCTTATCGCTCGGGTCTGGCGGTCCTGCTGGCGATGATGGTGCTGGTAACATTCAACGATTTATCCTCTTTCGGTCTCTGGGATCGTCTGTCCGGCTTGATCGGCTGAGCCGTATCGGGCAGGAGGACGCGATTTGGCGCCGTCTTTCCGGATGTGTACGGAATGAGTCCGGCGTGAACGACATGTTGCTTTTTGGTAGAAGGTGGAGCGGGTGACAGCGATGAAGAGCAGCAACAGGCACCGCCCGGTCGTCGTGGCCCTGTTGGCGACCACGATGATCGCGGGCATGTCTGCGGTTCCGGCTGTGGCGCAAAACGCCCCGCCGGCTCCTGCCCCTGCGCCCGTCCCTGCGACGACGCCCACGGCCGGAACGATCCGCAATATCGCCGTGACCGGCATCCAGCGTCTGGAGCCGGACACGGTGCTGTCCTACACCAAGCTGCGCGTCGGCCAGACCTTCACCCAGGAATCGCTCGACCAGGCGTTGCGCGACCTTTACGAGACGGAGCTGTTCGCCGACGTCCAGATCCGCAACGACAATGGCGCGCTGACCGTCGAGGTGAAGGAAAACCCGGTCATCAACCGCATCGTCCTTGAAGGTAATAAGCGCCTCAAGGAAGACAAGATACGTCCTGAAATAAAACTGGCTCCGCGCCAGATCTATACCCGCTCGAAAGTGCGCGCCGACGTCGCCCGCATCATCGAACTGTATCGCCGCCAGGGCCGCTTCGCCGCGACGGTCGAACCGAAGATGGTGCAGCTCGACCAGAACCGCGTCGACATCGTCTTCGAGATCAGCGAGGGCCCCAAGTCCAAGGTCCGCCAGATCAACATCATCGGCAACGAGAAGTTCAAGGACGGCGAACTGCGCGGCCAGATGGTGACGAAACAGTCGCGCTGGTTCCGCATCTTTTCCTCGGGCACCAGCTACGATCCCGACCGCCTGGCCTATGACCAGCAGAAGCTGCGCCAATTCTACCTGACCAACGGCTATGCCGATTTCCGCGTGATCTCGGCCGTGGCCGAACTGACGCCGGACAAGCAGGACTTCATCATCACCTATGTGGTCGAGGAAGGGCAGCGCTACAAATTCGGCGATGTGAAGGTCGAATCCGACATTCGCGACCTGTCGGGCGATTCGCTGACCAAGATGCTGCCGATGAAGAAGGGGCAGTGGTACAATGCCAAGCAGGTCGAGGACACGGTCGACACGCTGAGCGAGACCGCAGGCCTGTTCGGCTATGCCTTCGCGGACGTCCAGCCGGACTTCAACCGCGACAAGGACACGCTGACGATGGGGATCGATTTCCGCATCGCCAACGCGCCGCGCGTCTATGTCGAGCGGGTCGACATCAACGGCAACACGCTGACGCAGGACAAGGTCGTGCGCCGCGAATTCCGTCTGGCGGAAGGCGACGCCTTCAACAGCTTCCTGGTGAAACGTTCGAAGGACCGCATCAATTCGCTCGGCTTCTTCCAGGAAAAGCTGGACGTCGAGCAGAAGCCGGGCTCCGCGCCCGACCGGATCGTGCTGGAAACCAATGTGCAGGAAAAATCGACCGGCGAACTGTCGCTGTCGGCCGGCTTCTCCTCGCTGGAACGCTTCATCGTCTCGGCGTCGATCACCCAGCGCAACTTCCGCGGCAAGGGGCAGGAACTGCGCACCAGCGTCAATTATTCGGCATACAGCAAGTCGGTGGAAGTGGGTTTCACCGAACCCTATTTCATGGACAAGAATATCGCGCTGGGCGGCGACATCTATCGGCGTGACCTCAACAGCTTCCGTTATCTGAACAATAACGACCGCGACACGACCTATAAGCAGACGACCACCGGGTTCCAGCTCCGCGCGGGCGTGCCGATCACCGAATATATGTCGCTGGCGTTGCGCTATACGCTGAACCTGGACGATGTGACGCTCGACAAGAATACCTATTATTCCGATCCGGACGGCGCGGGCCCGCTAGGGCTCCAATGCGATCCGTTGCTGGCCGGCCGTTATCTTTGCGATGCGATCGGCAAGCGGACGACCTCGTCGCTCGGCTATTCGCTGATCTATGATACGCGCGACAACCGCATCCGTCCGACGCGTGGGCAGAACATCGTTCTCAGCCAGGATTTTGCGGGCCTGGGCGGCAGCGTCAAATATGTGCGCACGCGGCTCAACGGGGCCAAATATTGGCCGTTGGGCAAGGGCTTCATCTTCTCGCTTTCGGCCGAAGGCGGCTATATCCACAGCCTGGAGGGGGATCGCCGGGATGCGTCGGGCGAGCTGGTCGATCCGATCCGCCTGACCGATCGCTTCTTCCTGGGCGAACCGCAGATTCGCGGTTTCGACATCCGCGGCGTCGGCCCGCGCGTGAAGCGTTGGTATCTGACCAAGGATTCGAACGGCACTTATGTCCGCCAGTCGGGCAACAGCAATGTCTCCGACGACGCGCTGGGTGGCCGCATCTATTATATGGCGCGCGCCGAAGTGGAGATTCCGCTGGGTTCGGGCGCCCGGGAAATGGGCCTGCGTCCGTCGGTCTTCCTCGATGCTGGCGCCGTTGCCGGTCTGCGCAACCCCAAGGTGACCGGCCATTCGCCGGGCGTATGTTCCAATATCTCGACCGGCCAGCGTACGCCCGCGGTGAGCGATGGTGTCTGCCCCGGAGACAATATCACAGACCCGACGCAGAACACGCACACGCTGATCATCGGGCCGTTTGAAGAAGAATATCTGGGCGACACGCTGAAACCGCGCGTGTCCGTCGGCTTTGGCGTCAACTGGAACTCGCCCTTCGGCCCGTTCCGCATCGACATCGCCAAGGCCCTGCTCAAGGAACCAGGGGACGACACCAAACTCATCACCTTCAACGTAGGGACTCAATTCTGATGAAGACGATTTTCAAGGCTGCCGCGCTCGTTCTCGCGCCGATGACCGCCGTGGCGCTGACCAGCGTTCCGGCCGCCGCCCAGTCGAAGACCGGCATCGCCGTCGTCGACCTACAGCGCGCCGTGGCCACCAGCGCCGCCTATTCGACCGCGCGCACCCAGATCCAGACCACCTACAAGGCGCAGATCGACAGCTTCACCGCGCGCAAGAACGCCATCGACGCCGACCTCAAGGCGAAGGGCACCGCCCTGGAAGCCGCGATGAAGGCGGCCGGCAACAAGCCGACCCCGGCGATCCAGACCCAGTATGAAGCCTATCAGAAGGCCGGTCAGGACGGTCAGGCCGAATTGCAGCGCCTGGGCCAGCCGATCGCGCTCGCCAACGCCTATGTCGAGGAACAGATTTCGGCCAAGCTGTCCGACGCGCTCAAGGCTGCCATGACCCAGGCGAAGGTCGACCTGATCCTGTCGCCCGACGCGACCGTCTCCTACCAGCCGACCGTCGACATCACCCAGTCGGTCGTGACCCAGCTCAACGCACTGGTGCCCAGCGTCGGCATCACGCCGCCGGCCGGCTGGCAGCCGGGCCGTCAGGGTCAGGCCGCTGCCCCGGCCGCCGCGCCCGCCAACCCGTCGCAGCAGCCGACGTCGCGCTGATCGCTCGATGACGGATCAGGTTGTTACGGTTGCCGACGTCATCGGCCCCTTCGATATTCGCGGGGTCATGGCGTCGCTGCCGCACCGTTACCCGATGCTGCTGGTCGACCGCGTGGTTTCGATCGTGCCCAACACATCGATCCACGCGATCAAGGCGGTGTCGATCAACGAGCCTTTCTTCCAGGGCCATTTCCCCGGCCGTCCGATCATGCCGGGCGTGCTGATCGTGGAGGCGATGGCGCAGGCTGCGGGCGTACTCACCGTCCAGTCGCTGAACCTCGCGGGTCGGGCAAGCTCGTCTATTTCATGAGCATCGACGCGGTGAAGTTCCGCAACCCGGTCGAGCCGGGCTGCCTGCTCGACCTGCATGTGGAGGTCGTGCAGATGCGCGGCGCCGTCTGCAAGTTCAGCGGCAAGGCGACGATCGACGGAAAGGTCCATGCAGAGGCCAATTTCGTCGCGATGATCGCCGATCCGCCGAAGGATTGAGGATCAGAGGGGAGGGGCTGGCTTCTCCCCTTGCTTTTGCGCGAGAACCCATGTAACCGCGCGCCTTCGCTTGTTTTTCGCATCCATGGCCGGTCGGAAACCGGCCCCTAGACGGAGCACACCCATGAAGGCCGATACGCATCCCGATTACCACTTCATCACCGTCCAGATGACCGACGGCACCACCTTCCGCACCCGTTCGACCTGGGGCAAGGAAGGCGATACGCTGGCGCTCGACATCGACCCCAAGTCGCACCCGGCCTGGACGGGCGGCACCCGCCAGCTTGAGCAGGGCGGCCAGGTGGCACGCTTCAACAAGCGTTTCGGCGGCCTGACGCTGAAGAAGTAATCGCTTCCCTCTGGGACGATATGGAAAGGGCGCCTTCCGGCGCCCTTTTTGTTGGTCTGGATGGGATCACGGGTTTCGCGGGCTTGTAATCTGAAAAGGCAGCGGTCCCGGATCATGTGGGGGTGACGGTCAGGAGCAGATCGGTCTCCGCCCCAGAGCCGGCCGTCGGCAGAAATCTTATGCTACCCCGTCGGTATCCAGCGCATAGCCCGCCGAACGTACCGTGCGGATGATGTCGTGATAGCGCCCGTCCGCATTGATCGCCTTGCGCAGCCGGCGGATATGCACGTCGACAGTGCGCAGTTCGATATCGCTGTCCTGCCCCCACACGCTGTCCAGCAATCGCTCGCGTGAGAAGACCCAACCGGGATGCTCCAGGAAATGCTTGAGCAACCGGAATTCCGTCGGCCCGAGCGGGATCACCTGACCGCCCCGGCGAACCTTGTGGCCGACCGTGTCCATCTCGACATCCGAGAAGGTCAGCGTTTCCCCCGCCAGCGCCGGCCGCACGCGCCGCAGCACCGCGCCGACGCGCGCCACCAGTTCGCGGGGGGAGAAGGGCTTGGTCACATAATCGTCGGCGCCGGTCTCCAGACCGCGCACGCGGTCCTCTTCCTCGCCTCGCGCGGTCAGCATGATGATCGGCACGTTCGCCGTGCCGTTCATGCGGCGCAGGCGGCGACACACCTCGATGCCGGAAAGGCTCTCCACCATCCAGTCGAGCAGCACGATGTCCGGCACATTCTCCTGTGCCAGCAGCAATGCCTCTTCACCATCGACGGTGTGTGAAACTTCGAAATCCTCGCGCTTGAAATGCCAGATGAGCAATTCGGCCAGCGCCGCGTCATCCTCGACCAGAAGCATCTTGGCCCGCGCCATGCTCAGTCCTCCGCTTGTGCGCCGCCGCGTTCGCGGTCAGGCAGGGTCTGGCCCGTGGCCGCGTAATAGACCATCTCCGCCACGTTGGTGGCATGGTCGCCGATGCGCTCGATATTCTTGGCGATGAACAGCAGGTGCGCGCATTCGCTGATCGTCTTGGGATTTTCGACCATGAAGGTGACCAGCGTGCGGAAGACGCTGTTGTAGAAATCGTCCACCACCGTATCGCGCTCGATCACTGCGACGGCCAGATCCGCATCGCGCGCGGCAAAGGCGTTCAGCGCATCCTGCACCATCTCGCCCGCGACCTGGCCCATCGAAGGAAGAAGCGCGATCGGCTCCTGCGTGCGTTGGTTGGCGGCGATCAGCGGCACGCGCTTGGCGATGTTCTTCGCATAATCCCCGATCCGCTCCACCACGCCGACGATCTTGAGCGCGGCGATCACGTCGCGCAGATCGTTGGCCATCGGGGCGCGAAGCGCGATGATCTCGATCGCGAGCTTCTCGACCTCCGCCTCGATCGCGTCGATGCGCTTGTCCTCGGCCACGACGTCCGCCGCCATCACCTTGTCATGGCGTTGCAGCGCCAGCATCGCCTTTTCGATCGCCGATTCCGCGCGACCGCCCATTTCGGCGATCAGCCCGCGCAGCTTGTCCATTTCCTGGTCGAACGCCTTGATCGTATGTTCTGCCATGTCTTGTCTCTCTTGCCCCGGATCAGCCGTAGCGTCCGGTGATGTAATCCTTCGTCCGTTCCGCCTTCGGATTGGTGAAGATGTCGGATGTCACGCCATATTCGACCAGCTCGCCCAGATGGAAAAAGGCGGTCCGCTGCGACACACGGGCGGCCTGCTGCATATTGTGGGTGACGATCACGATGGCGTAGCGGCCACGCAGCTCGTGGATCAGCTCCTCGATCTTGGCGGTCGCGATGGGATCCAGCGCCGAGCAGGGCTCGTCCATCAGGATCACTTCCGGTTCCACGGCGATCGCGCGGCCGATGCACAGGCGTTGCTGCTGGCCGCCCGAAAGGGCGGTGCCGCTGTCGTGCAGCCGGTCCTTCACCTCGTCCCACAGGCCTGCGCGGCGCAGCGACTTTTCGACGATGACGTCGAGGTCCGCCTTGCCATGGGCGAGGCCATGGATGCGCGGGCCATAGGCGATATTCTCGTAGATCGACTTGGGGAAGGGATTGGGCTTCTGGAACACCATGCCGACGCGGGCGCGCAGTTGCACCACGTCCATGCTGGGGGCGTAGATATCCTCGCCGTCCAGCGTGATCGTGCCCTCGACGCGAGCGCTCGCCACAGTATCGTTCATGCGGTTCAGCGTTCGCAGGAAGGTCGACTTGCCGCAGCCCGACGGGCCGATGAAGGCGGTCACATTGTCCATGTCGACGTCGATCGACACGCCCTTGATCGCTTGTTTCTCACCGTAGAAGACCTTGACGTCGCGCGCGGTCATCTTGGTTTCGACGGCGGGCGTCATGCTTTCCTGATTTTGGATCATCGCAGTCATCGCGGTTACCACCGCCTTTCGAACTTGTTGCGCAGGTAGATGGCGAGGCCGTTCATCGCGAGCAGGAAGATCAGCAGGACGATGATGGCGGCGGAGGTTTTCTCGACGAAGCCCTTGGACACTTCGTCGGACCAGAGGAAGATCTGTACCGGCAGCACGGTCGCCGGATCGACGATCCCGCCCGGCGGCGTGGCGATGAAGGCGCGCATGCCGATCATCAGCAGCGGCGCCGTCTCACCCAGGGCGCGGGCCATGCCGATGATGGTGCCGGTGAGGATGCCGGGCAGGGCCAGCGGCAGCACATGGTGGAACACCACCTGCACGGGGGACGCCCCGATGCCGAGCGCGGCGTCGCGGATGCTGGGCGGCACCGACTTGATGGCGTTGCGGCCCGCGATGACGATGACCGGCATGGTCATCAGCGCCAGCGTCATGCCGCCGACCAGCGAGGCCGAACGGGGCAGGTGCAGGACATTGAGGAAGATCGACAGGCCGAGCAGACCGAAGATGATGGAAGGGACGGCGGCGAGATTGTTGATCGACACTTCGATGATGTCGGTCATCCAGTTCTTGCGCGCATATTCCTCCAGATAGACGGCGGTCGCGACCCCCACCGGGAAGCTGAGCGCCAGCGTCACCAGCATCGTCAGCAACGATCCCTTGAACGCGCCCCAGATGCCGACCTGCGTCGGATCGGTGCCGTCGCTGGCCGTGAGGAAGCCCATGTTGAAGCCGGTCGACAGCACGCCGGCCTTGTTCAGGCGATCGACCGCCGCTTCGGCTTCGGAGGAACCCTTGCCCTTGGCGGCGAGGTCGATGGCGGTCGAGGCGGGCAGCCTGACCGTTTCGGTGCGCGAGAGAATCTTCGGATCGGCCTTGATCGCATCGCGCAGCGCGGTCCAGGCGGTGGGGGACACCCACTCCTCGGCATCCGCGCCGAGTGCCTTCTTCACGACCTCGCCCGTCACCATCGGCAGATTGGCGTTGGCCAGCGCCTGATCGGTGATCGCGTTGGGATCGAGCAGGAGCGGGGAGGCGGGGAAGTCCACCTTCACCGCGATTTCCGTCCGGGTGAAGCCGCGCAGGCCGTTGCCCATCATGGTGACGAGCAGGAAGGCCAGGAAAGCCGCCGACAGCAGCACGGCGAGGAGTCCTGCCAGCTTGAACCGACGCTCGGCGGCGTAGCGCCGGGCGATCCGCCTGCGCATCGCGTCCGACCTCCAGTCGGTGGGGTTGCGTGTCGCGGTCATTCGTAAGCCTCGCGATATTTCTTCACGACCCGCAGGGCCACGATGTTGAGCAGCAGCGTGACGATGAACAGTACCAGCCCCAGGGCAAAGGCCGCCAGCGTCTTGGCGCTGTCGAATTCCTGGTCGCCGGTCAGCAACTGGACGATCTGCGTCGTCACCGTCGTCACGCTGGCAAAGGGGTTGAGGGTGAGGTTGGCGGCCAGACCCGCCGCCATCACCACGATCATCGTCTCACCGATGGCACGGCTGACCGCCAGCAGCACGCCGCCGACCACGCCGGGCAGGGCCGCGGGGATCAGCACGCGACGGATCGTCTCGCTGGTGGTGGCGCCCATGGCCAGGCTGCCGTCGCGCATCGACTGCGGCACGGCGGCGATGCTGTCGTCGGCCATGGAGGAGACGAAGGGGATGATCATCACGCCCATCACCAGACCCGCCGCCAGCGCGCTTTCGGAGGAAGCGCCATGGATGCCGATCTTCACCGCGAAGTCGCGCAGGGCAGGGGCGATGGTGAGCGCCGCGAAATAGCCGTAGACCACCGTCGGCACGCCCGCCAGCATCTCCAGCGTGGGCTTCATCCACTTGCGCACGGTCGGGCTGGCATATTGCGTCAGGTAGATGGCGCTCATCAGGCCGAGCGGGATGGCGACGACCATGGCGATGATCGCGCCGATGAAGATCGTGCCCCAGAAGAGCGGCACGGCGCCGAAGGCATCGTCATTGCCATAGCCGAGCGCTGCCGACTGAGGGCTCCACTTCACGCCGAACAGGAAATCCACGGGGCTGACCATGGAGAAGAAGCGGAAGCTTTCCCACAGCAGCGAGGCGACGATGCCCAAGGTCGTGATGATCGCGAGCAGCGATGCGATCAGCAACGTCGCCATCACCAGCCGTTCGACCCGCGTGCGCGCCCGGAAATCGGGGCGGACGCGGGTGAAGGCATAGGCGCCACCGGCAAAGGCCAGCACCAGCGCAAGGGCTGCGCCCGCTATGCCATATTTGCCGATGGCGTCCTTATAGGGTTCGACAAGGCCCTGCGAGAGCGGGTTGAACGCCCCCGCCTGGTTCCCCGTCGCAATCGCCCGCGCCTCGCCCAGAACGGCCGAGCGCGAGAAATCGTCGGCGGGCAGGCTCTGCGCTGCCGGGCTGCTCAGCACGTCCTGCATGACGAGGCCGGGCGCGACATTCGCCCAGACCGCCAGGAAGATGCCGGCGGGCACCAGCGTCCAGAGCGCGACATACCAGCCATGATAGCCCGGCAGGCTATGCACGGCATCGCGGCGGCCCGAAGCCCGCGCGGCGGTTTGCAGCCGCATCGCACGGGCGCGGGCGCTGACCCAGGCGATGGCGCCAAGGCCTGCCAGCAGCAGGAGGATTGCAGGACCTGTCATATTTCCCGTCTTACTTGAGCTGCGAACCGTCGAGGACGGGCAGCGACTTGACCGCTTCGGCGCTGGCCTTGCGGACGGCTTCGGGCGCCGCGACCATGCCGCGCTTCGTCAGCGCGCCATTGGGGTCCCAGTTCGCCGCGAAGGTGTTGAGATAGGCCTGAAGACCGGGGATCGCCTGCATATGCGCCTTCTTGACGTAGATGTAGAGCGGACGGGCACCCGGATAGGTGCCGGTCGACACGGTTTCATAGCTCGCCTCGACGCCGTTGATCGGTACGTCCTTCAGCGTGTCCTTATTCTCTTCCAGATAGCTGAAGCCGAACACGCCCAGCGCATTGGGGTTGGCGGCCAGCTTCTGGACGATCAGATTGTCGTTCTCGCCCGAGTCGACATATTTGCCGTCCTCGCGGATGCGGGTGCAGGTCGCCTTGAACTCGTCCTCGCTCTTCTTCTTGAGCGCTTCCATCGCCGGATCGGTCTCGCAGCCCTTGGTCAGGATCAGTTCGGCGAGCGAGTCGCGCGTGCCGCTGGTGGACGGCGGGCCGAAGACGCTGATGGCGGTGGCGGGCAGGCTGGGGTCGACATCCTTCCAGGTCTGGGCCTTGTTCGGACCCTTGCCATAGGGGTTGGCGGCCAGCGCCTCATAGACGATCTTGGGCGTCAGCTTGAAGCCGGGACCCTTGTTCGATTCTGCAAAGGCCAGGCCGTCGACGCCGATCTGGATTTCGACGATGTCCTTGACGCCATTCTTCTGGCAGTCCTCATATTCCTTCTTCTTCATCCGGCGCGATGCGTCCGCGATATCGGGATGCTGGGCGCCGACGCCCGCGCAGAACAGCTTCATGCCGCCGCCGGTGCCGGTCGATTCGATGATCGGCGACTTCATGCCGGCATTGCCCTGAACGAACATTTCCGCGATCGCGGTGGCGAAGGGATAGACGGTCGAGGAACCGACCGCGCGGATCTGGTCGCGCGTGCCGCCGGCCGCGCCGCCGGACTGCTGGCCGCAGCCAGCGAGGGTAAGTGCAGCCGCAGTGGTCGCGGCGAGCAGTGCGATACGCTTCACGGGTAATCTCCTTCGTCCAAAGGCCGCGATTCGCTTCTCGCTGCCCCCCTCTGGGCATGCGCCGTAGCCGCGGTACGTCGCGCCTTTGTGACAATCGGATTGCACTTTTATGACAATGGCGCCGGAAGCGCGATCCGGCGTCCTATATTTTTCATCAAGCCCTTGCCGCCACGGCTTTTTCTTCGACGACCATGCGGGGCAGCAGGATGGTGATGGTGGTGCCCTTGCCCAACACGCTGGCGATGTCGAGCCGCCCGCGATGCCGCTCCACTATATGCTTGACGATGGCGAGACCCAGGCCCGTACCGCCCACCGCGCGGCTGCGCCCGGAATCGACGCGATAGAAACGCTCGGTCAGGCGTGGCAGATGATCGGGGCCGATGCCTTCGCCCTCGTCCGCGACGCAAAGGCGCAGCATGCCGCTGGGCCCGTCCGCCAGCGCGACGCGGATCGGCGTTCCGGCGCGGCCATATTTGACCGAATTGCCGATCAGATTGTGCAGCAGTTGCGACAGTTGCGCCCGGTCGCCCTGCACGTCGGGCAGGTCGGGCGCGATCTCCATCTGGACCTCGCGGCCGCGTTCGCCATGGCTGGTGCGGAACACGCCGACCACCTCGGCCACGAGGCCGGACAGGTCGACGGCGCTGTCGGGCGCGCGATATTTCTCCGCTTCGATGCGGGAGAGGGAGATGAGGTCGTCGATCAGCCGCTGCATCCGCCGGGCCTCGCCGTCCATGATCTTCAGGAAGCGCTGGCGGGTCTCCTCGTCCCGGCCCAGTTCCGGGTCGGCCAGCGTCTCGATGAAGCCCAATATCCCGGCCAGCGGCGTGCGCAGTTCGTGGCTTGCATTGGCGACGAAATCGACGCGCATCTTCTCGGCCGCATGGGCGCCGCTATGATCGGCCAGATGGACCAGCCGCCTGACCTGCTCAGGTTCCCCGACCGGTGCGATCCGCATCTGCCAGCGCTGTTCGCGACTGCCCAGGCCCACCAGTTCGACCATCACCGGCTCCGCCATCGGCGCCAGGCTGGCAAGCCGTTCGGCGGCGGCGGGGTGGCGGATGGCGATCCGCGCGTCCTCCCCCTCGATATGCGCACCCAGCAGGCGTTGCGCCGCACGATTGGCGCAGATGATCCGTCCGCGCTCGATCAGCATCAGCGGATCGGATATGCCCTCCAGCAGGCCGCGGGCATCGGGGTGGGCGATAATGTCCGGCATTTCCGCGACCGCCGCGGGTATTTCGTCCGGCCGGTCCTGCCCCCCCGCCGCGATGACGAGCACCACCAGCCCCGCCAGCACGGGCAGGATGATCTCGATCGGCCCCGCACCGATCATCAGCGCGCCCCCTGTCGCCAGCAGGAGGACCGCCAGGGAAGCGGTGATTTGGGAGCTGTTGAGGCGATTCATGGTTACCACGCTGGATATTCGGCGCATTTGCTGCAAAAGGCTGTCGCAATAGCGTGCAATTTTTACATTTTGGCAAGCGCGATAGCGGATCAGTATGACATGAGCGAGTCACTGCCTCATCAGGACAATCCGGAGCCGGACGAAGACGGGCTTGACCTGCCCGCGCCTTCGCGCCGCCAGTTGCTGATGGGTGGGGCGGTGGCGGCTTCGGCCATCGTCTCGATCCGCCCGGCGCTGGCGAATACGGCCGCTTCGGTGCTCAACTGCACGATCCCGGTGCCGGACCAGGGTCGTTCGGGCAATTATATCGCGCCCAATGGGCAGGTCGTGCCGGCGGGCACGCAGGGTGCTTTCCCCGGAGCCGGACGGGGTTATACGGGTGAGCAGGTGAAACAGGCGATGCGCGGCGGTCGTTTGCCGGGCACGGGCTATGAACAGAATCAGGCCTATCTGAACTATATCCGCCGCCTCCAGTCCGGGACGAGCGGCTTTACCTGCTACGCATCGTTGCAAATGCCGCGCTGAACGACGGCGCGATTCCCCGGCGGAATTTTTAAGGCCAGCGAACTTTTACGGCCAACGAACTTTTACGGAATGCCTGCGTTGACGGCGTCGTGAGTTCAACTTCCCGATACGGCGCAACAAGGGCGACCTCATGTTTCATGCACCCCATCGGGTGACGCAATATCATTCGGTTGCGATCTATCTTTACGAACCCAGTGATGGCGGCCTGGATCGGGTGGCGATCCTGCTTGCCAATCATCTGTGGAAAAGCGGCCTCGACGTCGAACTGTGGATGACACGGACGGACGGACCGGCGGCCGATATGATCGACCCCGGCCTGACCGTGCGCTGCCTGCCCGCTCCCCCTTTCAACCGGCGGCTGTCGATGATCGCGCAATTCCCGGCGCTGGCGGCGATGGTGCGGCGGCGCCGTCCCGACATCCTCTATTCGGCGGGCAATCAGAGCAACATGCTGTGCGCGCTCGCCGCAATGGGTACGGCGACGCGGGCGGTCGGCCGTATTTCCAACCCGATCGTCCGTCCCAACCAGCGCGGCCTGTCGGCCTGGATCAGGCGCACCCGCTTTCGCGCTATCGCCAGGGCCAGCGCGATGACGATCGTGATGGGGGAGGCGGACCGGTTGACGCTGGCCCGGGCCGGGCCTCTGGCGGGGCGCCGGGTGACGTTGCTGCCGCGTCCCACCGTCACCCCTTTATTGGAACGGCTGCGGCAGGATCGCGAGCCGAGGCAGAAGGGGGCGCCCTGGCGATTGCTGATGGTCGGGCGGTTGACGGAGCAGAAGGATCAGGCGACGGCGCTTCATGCGCTGGCCCGGCTGAAACATGTCGACTGGCGGCTCGATATCGTGGGGCAGGGGCCTTTGCGCCGCGATCTGGCGGCTCTGTGCGAGCAACTCGACATTGCCGGGCGGGTCGAATTTCATGGCTTCATCGGCGATCCGGCAAGATTAGGCACGCTGATGGCAGGGGCGGACCTGTTGCTCCAGCCGTCCCGTTGGGAGGGACTGGTCGCGACGCTGATCGAGGCGCTGGGTTGCGGGACCGGCGTGGTGGCGACGGATTCCACGCCCAATATCCATTCGGTGCTGGCGGCGGCGGGACAGCATGCACCGGTGCCGGTGGGGGATGCGGCGGCCTTTGCCGATGCCATCCTCTGGGCGCTGGCGCATCCGGTTTCGCCGGCCCGCCTGGGTGAGGCGGTGCGGGAACATGGTGCCGAACGCGCCCTCGACGCCTATTTGCGGGCCTTCGCCCGACTGGTGCCGCCCAATGGCCCTCAATGGAACGGTATCACGCAAAATGGCCTGACGCGTTAGGCACTTGGCTACGCCTTTGCTCTAAGGATGGCGCGACCTTCCCATGCTTGAGGCTCGTGACCATGCCCCGCCGCTATTGCCAGGACAGCCCGGATGCCATCACGTCCTGCGTGCTGGAGGACATGGTGCTGCTCTATCACCGGCCTTCCGGGCAGACCCATATGGTGATCAGCCCGGTGCCGGAGATTTTGGCGACGCTGGACGGCGGAGCGGCGCTGACGGCAGATGAGGTGCTTGGGCAACTGGCCTCGCTCTACGACCTGGGCGCGGCGGAGGAGGCAGGGCCGCAGGTCGAAGCGCACCTCGCCGAACTGACGGAATTGGGATTGGTGCGGATCGCGTGAACCATGCGCTGTCCCTCAGGATCGGTCCGGCGACCTTCCGGATCGGATCGACATGGCGCCGCCCGGTCGAGGCGCTGGTGGCGCTCTACGCCGATTATCCCGCGCCGGTGGACGGGGTCGCCGATTTCACCGTGCGGCTGGAGCCGGCGGGCCCGTTCCGGCGCTGGCTGCGGCCTTCCATCTTCATCACCGGCGATCACGGCCTGGCCGATGCCGCGCCGATGAGCCTTGCCCATGGGCTGCTGGCGGCGGAAATGGGGATGAACCTGCAAATGGCGCTGGGATGGCGGCGGCATCTGCTGCTCCACGCCTCCAGCGTCGAGAAGGACGGGCGGGCCCTGGTGATGACCGGCGAATCCGGTTCCGGCAAGTCCACCCTGGCCGCGCAACTGGGCGAGCGGGGATGGCGGCTGATGGGCGACGAATTCGCGTTGCTCGATCTGGATACGGGCGCGGTCTTTCCCTTTCCCCGCCTCGTCTCGCTCAAGAATCGCGCGATCGACGTGCTGGCGGCGGAAACACCCCAACGGCGTATGGGGCCGCTGCTCGCCGGGACGGCCAAGGGCGATATTCGCCACCTCGTTCCCAACCGCGATGCGATCGGCCGCATGGGGGAGGGCGCCAAGCCCGCGCTGCTGCTGTTCCCCCGGTTCGGCCATGCGGCCGATGTCCGCGCCGTGGGACAGGGCGAGGTCTTCATGCGGCTGACCCAGGCGTCGACCAATTATGTCGCGCTGGGCGAGCCGGGTTTCGCGGCGCTGACCCGTTTCGTCGCAGATGTGCCCGCGCGCGCCATCGACTTCCCGTCGGGGGATGAGGCCGTCGCCTTGGTCGAACGGCTGTGGAAGGAATGCGGATGAGCGCGCGAGGGCTCGTGCGCGCCTTGCGCGATCCCGATGTCGTCACTGCGCTGGACGCGGGCGGCTGGAACGGCCTGATCGCCATGGCGCGGGCGGAACGGCTGGTCGGCACCCTGGCCCTGCGGATCGGCGACCGGCGGGTGCCTGACGCGGTACGGCAGATCCTCGACGATGCGCGGCTCGACGCCGAACGGGAGGCACGGCAGGCGCTGTGGGAGGCGGATCGCGCGACAGAGGCGCTTGCGGGCATCGACGTGCCGGTCCTGCTGCTCAAGGGCACGGCCTATGCGGCGGCGGGGCTGCGGGCCGGGCAGGGACGCTTCATCGGCGATCTCGACATATTGGTGCCGCGCGAGGCCATGGAGCAGGTCGAACATGCCCTGCTCCGCGCGGGCTGGGAATGGGTGAAGGACGATCCCTATGACGACGCCTATTACCGGCAATGGATGCACGAACTGCCACCGATGATCCACGCCGGCCGCGACCGGATGATCGACGTGCACCACAGCATCCTGCCCCTGACCGCGCGGCAGGCACCGGACATGGCGGCGATGATCGCGGATGCGGTTCCCATTGCCAAAGGCCTATACATGCTCTCCCCGGAGGACAGGATCTGCCATGCGGCGGCGCATCTGCTGGCCGACGGCGATCTGGCCGGGGGGCTGCGCAATCTCTGGGACATAGTTTGCCTGCTCGACGGGATCGATCCCTCCGCGCTGGAGGCGCGCGCGGCACGGCACGGCCTTGCGGCCCATGTCGGACAGGCAAGGCGGCTGGCGGCGGCGCTCTATGGTGAGGGCGCAAGGCTGAGCTTCTGGGACCGGATCGTTGCGGCCCGGCTGCTGGCGCGCGACGGCTGGGGGCGAGAACGGCGCAAACCGCTCCGTTTCGCCTTCTCTGTCCGTTCCCACTGGCTGCGGATGCCGCCCGGATTGCTGGCGCGGCATTTGTTCACCAAATGGCGCAAGGGACACCGGCCGGTCTAGAAAGTGCAGCGCCGCGCCCTCTCAATCCCGCTTCAATATGCTCATCGCCAATACCGTCATGGCCTCACTGGCCGTGGCGATGACCTTGTCGGCCTGGGGTGCCCAGAACGGGCTGTGCAGGGTCGGCAGGCTGATTTCGCCCGCCGCCGCCTTGGCCATCTGGTCCGCCGGCACGCCGCCGACCCAGAATATGAAGCTCTCTATGCTCTTGTCGGCGCGGTAATAGCGGCCGAAATCCTCGCCAGCCATGGACGGCCGGGTTTCGCTGACCCTATCCGCAGGGAAATGGGCCTTCAGCACGTCCGCCATCTGGAGGGCAAAGGCCGGCGGGTTGTAGGTGGAAGGCGTGAATTCGTCCTTCACGGACACCACCGGCATCCTGTTGTCGGGAATGCCGGCCGCAATGGCTTCGCCCCTGGCGATACGCTCTATGCCCCGGATCAGCTTTTCGCGCGTTGCGTCCGAATAGCTGCGCACGGTCAGCAGCAATTTCGCGTCGTCGGGAATGATATTATGCTTGGTGCCGCCCATGAAGCTGCCGACGGTGACCACGGCGGGATCGAACGGGTCCTGTTCCCGGCTGACCAGCGTTTGCAGCGACGTCACGATCCTCGCGCCCAGCACGATCGGATCGCGCGTCCCCTGCGGATAGGCACCATGGCCACCCGCGCCGCGCACCAGCAGGTCGACACTGTCCACATTGGCGAGCGCGAAGCCGGGCGTATAGCCGATCTTCCCGGCTTCCAGATTGGCGGCGTCATGGAAGGCGATGGCGTGGGTCGGTCGCGGGAAGCGGGTGTAGAGCCCATCCTCCAGCATCAGCCGGGCGCCGCGCCCCACTTCCTCGGCGGGCTGGAGGATCATGACCAGCGTGCCCTTCCACTTGTCCTTCATCGACGACAGCAGCCGCGCCGTTTCGATGAAGGCCGTCATGTGCGTGTCGTGGCCGCAGGCATGCATCACACCGGTCTCGGTGCCCTCGGCAGTCCTGGCCCTGACCTTGGAGGCGAATTCGAGGCCCGTCTGCTCGGTGACGGGCAGGCCATCCATATCGGCGCGGATCAGCAGCACCGGACCGGACCCGTTCTTCATCACCGCGACGACGCCGGTGCCGCCGACCCTGTCGGTGACCTCGAACTTCATGGCCTTCAGGCGCCGGGCGAGCTTGGCGGCGGTGGCGCTTTCCTGTTCCGACAGTTCGGGATTGGCGTGAAGGTCGCGATAAAGCGCCATCAGCCCGTCCATGTCCTTCGCGATGGTCGCCGCGATTTCATTGGGCGGCGGGGCGGCGGCAGGTGGCGCGGGCGGCGCTGGCTGTGCGGGGGCAATGGAGGTAAGGCTGGCGGCGGCCAATATGGCCGTCAACACATGACGCATCGCTATATTCTCCCTGAACTGGCGCCGACCATAGGGAGATTTTCTCTGGGTTTTAAGAGGGCTTCTCGCTGTGCAAGGCGACCTCGTCCCTTATCGCGCGCCGATGGAATAGCTGGCGGCGGGATCGGGATCGCGCTGGGCCACGCCGCTGGCCGAGGGGCCGTTGGCGCCATTCAGCAGAAGGATTCCCGCCATGTGCGGCGCAGCCATCGACGTTCCTGACAGCGTGGCGTAGCTTCCGTTTTTGTAGGTCGACAGGATCGAACTGCCCGGTTCGGCATAATCGACGGGCGGCTTCCCATAGTTGGAATAGCGGGCGAATATATCTTTGCTGTCGGTCGCAGCCAGCGTGTAGATTCCGGTGCCGTTGACGCGCGCCGGCGAATAATCGGCCGCGTTGACCGAACTGTTGCCGGCCGCAATGGCCACGAATATCCCTTTGCTGGCAGCACCGGTCACCGCCAGGTCCATGGCGGGCATGGGCGATGTGATGAGGCTCAGGTTGATGACGTCGCCCGCCTTGCCGTTGGCGGTGGCATAATCGATACCGCTTACAACGTCGGCATCGGCCCCTGATCCGGTCGAATCCAGCACTTGAACCGCGACCACCGTGGCTCCGGCAGCGACGCCCACGACGCCTGTGCCATTATTCTTCGCGGCGATGATACCGGCGACATGGGTGCCATGGCCATTGCCGTCATTCGCGTTGGATGCACCGGGGACATAGCTGATACTTCTGTCCACATCGACGGCGAGATCGGGATGGGAGAGGTCGATCCCTGTGTCGATGATCCATACCACATTGCTGCCGGCATAATTGACTGGTCCTCCGACCCGCTTGACTCCCCAGGGTGTCGTCTGGGTCGATCCGCCTCCTCCCCCGACTGGACCGCCGCGGCTGATGACGCTTTCGATTATGGTCGGCGGGATGGTGGCGACCCGATCCTGCTGGCAGCCTTGGATCAGCGGGTTCTTTGCCATCATCTTCTGCACGGCGGCGGCGGGCAGATGCGCCGCGAACCCGTTCAGCGCATGGCTGTAGACATGGGTGACCCGGCCGCCGACGGCCGCGACCGATATGCGTGCCTCCGATCCGCTGCTGATCGGACCGGGCTTGAAGGTGCAGATATAGCTGTTGGGGATGGGGTCTCCCGCCTTGGCCAGAGCGATGCCCGGCTGGATCAGGCAAGCCGCGGTGATCAGAAGCATGATCCGGCCAGTCATATGCGGTCCCTCCAAGAGCGCGTCAGGCGCAGGAGGATAAACCGGCGAACAGCGGACCAACATTCCGCCTCGGCTATAGATCGAAGGATAGGAAGGCTGCGGGCGAGGGGCATTGCGCCGTCGCCCGCAGCCTTCACCTCATTGCGCGGTCCAGCCGCCATCGATGCTCATATTGGCGCCGGTGATGTTGGCGGCGGCATCGCTGCACAGGTACATCGCCATCGATGCCACCTGCTCCACGGTCACGAACTGCTTGGTCGGCTGCCCGGCGAGCAGTACGTCGTTCATCACCTGCTCGCGCGTCATCCCGCGCGCCTTCATCGTGTCGGGAATCTGGTTCTCCACCAGCGGCGTCCAGACATAGCCGGGCGAAATGCAGTTGGCCGTGATGCCGAAGGTCGCCAGTTCCAGCGCCAAGGTCTTGGTGAACCCCGCTAACCCATGTTTCGCCGTCACATAGGCGCTCTTGAACGGCGATGCGGTCAGGGAATGCGCCGAAGCGGTCTGGATGATCCGCCCCCACTTCTTCTCCTTCATATAGGGAATGGCGAGGCGGGAGGTGTGGAAGGCGCTGTTGAGGTTGAGCGCGATGATGAGGTTCCATTTGTCGACCGGGAATTCCTCGACCGGGGCGACATGCTGCATGCCCGCATTGTTGATGAGGATGTCGACGCCGCCAAAGGCATGGGCGGCTTCCTGCATCATCGCCTCGATCTGGTCGGTCTTGGTGAGGTCATGGCCGCTGTAAAGCGCCTTCGCCCCGCTCAACGCCTCCAGCCCCAGCCGTTCCTTCTCGATCGCGTCCGCATCGCCAAAGCCGTTGATCACGACATGGGCGCCTTCGCCCGCCAGCGCCTTGGCATAGGCAAGGCCGATGCCGGAGGTCGATCCGGTGATGAGGGCGGTCTTGCCGGCCAAAGATTTACCGGAATCCGATTGGCTCATGCCTGCTTCTCCTTGAGATGGTCGGGGGCGTCGAGGTCGAAAGTCGAGCTTTTCCCGTTGACGATGTTGCGGGCGATGAGGTCGCCCTTGTGCATCACTTCCTCCACCGCGTCGCGGCCCTGGGTCCAGTGATCCAGCATGGTGGAACGGGAAAATTCGAAGTCGCGCGCGCCGCTTTCCCAGGCGCGGCTGCGGTAGATGAGGTGGACGATATTGACCGATCCCGTATCCAGGAACTGACGCAGCCGCTGGGCATCGGCATCGTCCTGCAATTCGGGCGGCAATTTGTCGAGCAGCGCGCGGATCGCCTTATGCTCCTTGCGCAGCCGCAGATACTGGTCCGTCACTTGCCGGGTACGGCTGGAATATTGAATATCCTTGGTGCGGGAATAGACGTCGGTCATCTGCCGCGGCATCGGTCCCTCGGCGGGGAACAGGTCGACCTGGAACACCAGCATGTCCTCCGTCTGGTGGTCCAGCACATGGGCCAGCGGCGTATTGGACACGATGCCGCCGTCCCAATACCAGCGCCCGTCGATCTCGATCGGCGGCAGGCCGGGGGGCAGGGCGCCCGACGCCATGATGTGCCGCGCGTCGATCCGGGTGTTGCCGCCGCGCCCGCGCGTGTCCCAATAGGCGAAATTGCCGCTTTCCACGTCCACCGCGCCCACCGACAGCCGTACCGGCCCGTCATTCAGCAGGTCCCAGTCGACGCAGGCGTCCAGCGTGTCCTTCAGCGGCGCGCTGTCGTAGAAGCTGATCGCCCCCGTCGTGCCTTCGGGCATCAACGGCGCGGGCCACAGACGCGGGCGGAACATGCCCGGCACGCCGAATGTCGCGACGGTGCCCGCCGCCATCAGGTGGGCGGCCTCGCGGATATGGTCGATTTCCGGCAGCACGATATTGGGCATGCCGCCCGAGACGGTGAGCCAGAATTTCTTCAGCCGGCCGATCCGCTTGTGCGGCGGGTTGCCCGCGATGATCGCGGCATTGACCGCGCCGATGGAAATGCCCGCGACCCAGCTTATGTCGACTCCCAGCGCGTCGAGTCGCTGATAGACGCCTGCCTGGAACGATCCGAGCGCGCCGCCGCCCTGCAACAACAGCGCGACTTCGCGGGGTAGGGGCAGGGGCGTATTGGCGCGGTGGCGCGGTTGGGGTTCGGTATCGGCCATGTCGCAGTGCAATATAGAATTCTGCTTCGGCATTCCAACGGAATGTCTCGTGACAACTTGTTCATGGACCATCACGTCCCGCAACCCTCGATGCATCCGGGACGTTCCCACCCGCGGCCGAATGGATTAGGCAGGGCGAGGAAAGAGAGGGACGAGATGCGGCTGGACGACGAACGGGAAAGCACGAATTTCGAGGTGCAGGACGGCCGCGGCGGCGGCATGGGCGGTGGGCTCGGCGGTGGGCTGGGCCTGCTGTTACCGCTGATCGGCAACCGTTTCGGATGCGGCGGAATCGTCGTCGTGCTGATCGTCCTGGCGGTGATGGGCGTCAATCCGCTCAGCCTGATGAACGGCGGCGGCCAGATGCCCCAGGGCGGAGAGGTGAGTCGCGATGCGTCCAAGCTCAGCGACATCCAGCATTGGTCTTTGAAGGTGCTGGGATCGACCGAGCGGGTCTGGGGCCAGACGTTCCAGCAGGCCGGGCAGCAATATCGGCCGACTGTCCTGTCCTTCTATTCGCAGAACGGCGCATCGGGCTGCGGCGCGGCGCAGAGCGCCATGGGGCCCTTCTACTGCCCCAACGACCAGAAAGTGTATCTCGACACGGATTTCTTCACCGAACTCCAGCAGCGTTTCGGCGCGCCGGGCGATTTCGCCCAGGCCTATGTGATCGCGCATGAGGTCGGCCATCATGTGCAGGATCTGGAAGGCACCTTGGGTCAGGTGAACAAGCGGCAGCGCGCGGTCAGCGAGGACGAGGGCAATGCGTTGCAGGTGCGGGTGGAATTGCAGGCGGACTGCTATGCCGGCGTGTGGGCCAAGCGCACGGGCCTGATGGAGCCGGGCGACCTGGAGGAGGGGATGAAGGCGGCACAGGCGATCGGCGACGACACGCTGCAAAAGGCGGCCGGTCGGCGCCCCGTGCCGGAAAGTTTCACCCATGGCACCAGCGAACAGCGGATGACCTGGCTGCGCAGGGGGCTGGACAGTGGCGACCCTGCCCAGTGCGATACGTTCAAGGGGGCCTGAGGCGCCCTTATTGCGGCGCCCCGACCTGTTGCTCCGCGTTTTCGCCCGGCGCCGCTTCCGTTGCCGAAGCGGCGGGCAGACCGGCGGCGGGCAGACCGGCTCCGGGCGCGAGGAACGGCTTTCCCGCATCCGGCATGGGCTGGCCGAAGGATGCCGTGCCCGCATCGCTGACCGCCGGCGGCGGAGGCGGGCCAGGCTGGACCGGCGCAGCGACGGGCGCGATGCTTGCGGCCGGCGCTGCCCCCATGGGTGCTGATGCTGCCGGCTGGCCCGGCACGAAACTCTGTACCGTCAGCACGATGATGGGGGCTGCGATGAGGGTTATGGCGGCAAATGCCTTGTAGATCATGGTCGTGCTTCCCCCGGAAGATGCGCGATCTTAAACCGGGCGGGTAAATAAAGTGCTGATCGGGTGGACGGGGCCCGCCACCGCCTTCGCCAATTTTGACGCGATGCGCCTTCCCCGCCACCCCCGATCTCGTCCGGGTGCCAAAAAAGGGGACCGAATCTAATGCCGGTCGAGCTTCGCGAGCAGGTCCAGCATGTCGTCAGGGACCGAATCCCGCGCCGCGTTGAAGGTGGAACGCAACGCATTGCCGATGCCTTCATAGGGCTGCGGCACGCCGATATTCAGGACGCGGCGGATCGCGCCATCCTGAATGCTCGCCGACCGGCTGAGGGGCTTACGTTGCATTTCCATGTCCAAATAACCGCCAAAGCCGCGAAAAGTTTCTGGCGTTCGTCGTAAACGCACGCAATATCCGCTCCATTATGGGAGAGTTAGGGTGACGGACGGTTTGGCGGCTGCGGCAAGGATGCGGGCGCATTCGCCTTTTCTGGCGCGGCAGATGGATCGCTTTCCGGATGTGGCCGGACTGCTGGAAAATGGGGATTTCGAGGGAGCATGGGCCGCCGCGCAACAGGTTGCCGCGCCCGACGACGGCGTCGCCCGTTCCTTGAGGCGCAGGCGCGGCGCGGTGGCGCTGGTGACGGCGGCGGCCGATCTGGCGGGGGCCTGGGACGTCGACCGCGTGACGCGCACCTTGTCCGACTTTGCCGACCAGGCGCTGGAGGCGGCGTTGGCCGCAGCCATGGCGGAGCGTTATCCCGATGCGGAAAACCGCGGTTTCGTCGTGCTGGCGCTCGGCAAACATGGTAGCCGCGAGCTGAATTATTCCTCCGATATCGATCCGATCCTGCTCTACGATCCCAGGACCCTGCCCCATGGCGAGCGGGAAGACCCGGCCGACGCAGCCGTCAGGATCGGGCGGCGGGTCAGCGAATTGCTGAATGCCCGCGACGGCGACGGCTATGTGTTCCGCGTCGACTTGCGCCTGCGGCCATCCCCGGAGGCGACCCCCATCGCCCTGCCGGTGGAGGCGGCGATCGGCTATTATGAATCGACCGCCCTCGGCTGGGAGCAGGCGGCGTTCATCCGTGCGCGTCCGGCGGCGGGCGATATCGCGTTGGGCGATTATTTCATGCAGGCGATCCGCCCCTTCGTCTGGCGGCGGAGCCTGGATTTCGGCGCGATCGACGCGATCACCGACATTTCGCGCCGCATCCGCGACCATTATTCGCAGGGGCAGGCCTTCGGACCGGGATACGACCTGAAACGCGGGCGCGGCGGCATAAGGGAGGTCGAATTCTTCGCGCAGGTGCATCAGCTCATCCATGGCGGGCGCGATCCCTCGCTGCGGTCGGGCAATACGCGGGAGGCTCTGCGCGCGCTCGCGGCGGCGGGCGTGTTCGAACCTGAAGTGACCGCGAAGCTGGACGAGGCCTATGTCCTCTTCCGCACGATCGAGCATCGCCTGCAAATGGTCGAGGACCGGCAGACCCATGAACTGCCCAAATCGGTGGAGGCGATGGACAATGTCGCGCGGCTCCATGGGCTGGCGGACGGCGCGGCGCTGCTCGACCTGCTTCGCCCGCATGTCCAGTGGGTGGGAAGCAATTATGATCGGCTGACCCCGGCCGCGGCCGATGAATCGCTGTCCCATGACGAGGATCGGTTGAAGGCGCAGCTTGCCGGCATCGGCTTTGCCGATCCGGACACGCCCCTTGCCAGGATCACGCGCTGGCGCTCCGGCACGATCCGGGCGCTGCGCAGCGGGCCGTCACGGGAGGCGCTGGAGGAATTGCTGCCGGGGCTGATGCGCACGCTGGCGGCGGCGCCTGATCCGGCGCGGGCGCTCAACCGGCTGGACGACCTGATCGGACGGCTGCCGAGCGCGATCAACTTCTTCAAGCTGCTGGCGGCGCGGCCGGGCCTTGTCGAACTGCTGGCGGAATTGCTGAGCCATGCGCCGACTTTGGCCGATGCGCTGGGACGGCGGGCGGAACTGCTCGACGGCCTGATCGACACCTCCGCCTTCGACCCGCCGCCCTGCGTGGCCGTGCTGGCCCAGCAGTTCGCCCGGCTGGAGGAGGGCGAGGATTATCAGGCCCTGCTCGACCGGGTGCGGCAGAGGGTGAACGACCGCCGCTTCGCCCTAGGCGCACAGATCATCCGCGGCGGCGATCCGCTGGAGGCGGGGCGGGGCTATTCGCGCGTCGCCGAAGCCGCGATCGAGGCGCTGAGCGCGGCCACCGTCGCGGAGTTCGAACGCGCCCATGGCAAGGTGCCGGGCGGCGAGATGGTGATACTGGCGCTGGGCAGGCTGGGCGGCGGGGTGCTGACCCATGCGTCCGACCTGGACCTCGTCTATCTCTTCACCGGCAGTTTCGAAACCGAATCCGATGGGGCCAAGCCCCTGGGCGCGACGCAATATTTCAACCGCCTCGGCCAGCGGATCACCAATGCGCTCTCCGTCTCGACCGCCGCAGGGCCGCTCTACGAGGTCGACACCCGCCTCCGGCCCTCGGGCGCGCAGGGCCTGCTCGCTGTCAGTCTCGACAGCTTTGCCCGCTACCAGCGGGAGGAAGCCTGGACCTGGGAGCATCTGGCGCTCACCCGTGCCCGGCCTGTCTTCGGCTCCGATGCGGCGCGGGCCGCGCTGGGCGGGATCCTCACCGAAACGCTGGAACGACCGCGCGATTTCGACGAGCTGGCGCGCCATGCGGTGAAGATGCGCGGCGACATCGCCAAACATAAGCCGCCTGCCGGCGACCTCGACGTGAAGCTGGTGCCGGGCGGCCTCGTCGACCTGGAATTCCTGATCCACGTCACCCAGTTCCGCCACAATATGGCCTTCGATCCCGACCTGCGCGCCGCGCTGGAACAGTTGGTCGCGGCCGGTCATCTGCCGGGCGAACTGATCGCGGCGCATGACCTCATCACGCGTTTTCTTGTGGTGTCCCGCCTCGTTTCGCCCAAATCGACCGAGCCGCCCGAAGCCACCCGCCCGCTGGTCGCGCGCGCCTGCGGCGTCGAAAGCTGGAATGCCCTGCTTGAAAGCTATGCGGAGGCCCGGCAAAGCGTCAGCGACGCATGGGCGGCGCTCGCTGCCCCTTTCGAGGAGGACAAGTGATGCTGGATGTGGGCGATACCGTGCCGGACGTGGGCTTGAAGGATGCCGACGGCGCCGATTTCACCCTGGCGCGTTACCGGGGCAAGCCGCTGGTCGTCTATTTCTATCCCAAGGCGGACACACCCGGCTGCACCAACGAAGCCAAGGATTTCACCGCGCTCGGCGCCGATTTCGCGGCATTGGGCGTGCCGGTCGTGGGGATTTCGAAGGACAAGCCCGCCAGGCTCAAGAAATTCGCCGAAAAATATGGCCTGACCGTCACGCTCGCCTCGGACGAACCGGGCGATATGTGCGAGGCATTCGGCACCTGGGTCGAAAAATCGCTCTATGGCCGCAAATATATGGGCATCGAGCGCGCGACCTTCCTAGTCGGCGCCGACGGCAAGATCCTGCGCGTCTGGCCCAAGGTGAAGGTCAAGGGTCATGCCGCCGAGGTGCTGGAGGCGGGGCGGGCGCTTTGAATCTACCCGTTTCCCTCGACAATGTGGGTGCGGCCTGCGCCCATGTGCTGCTGACGCCCGATCCGTTGTCCAAGCTGATGGCGGCGCGGGCGGTGGCGCGGAACTGGCGGCTGGGGCGGTTGGCGCACCGCTTCGACACGGTCATGCCGGATCGCCCGGCCCGGCCGGAAAAGCCCGAACTGCTGCCGCCCAACCGGATGCCCAAGCGCGGCAGGGTCGGCTCGGAACGGGCGCGGATCGCGATGCTCCACGCGCTTGCCCATATCGAATTCGTCGCGATCGATCTCGCCTTCGACCTGATCGGCCGTTTCGGCGCCGAATTTCCGCCCGCATTCACCGACGAATGGATGCGCGTGGGCGCCGACGAAGCGATGCATTTCGCGCTGCTCGACCGGCGGTTGCGCCAACTGGGCAGTTTCTACGGCGCGCTCCCCGCCCATGACGGCCTCTGGCAGGCGGCCGATGAGACGGCGCATGATGCGCTGGCCCGCCTCGCCATCGTGCCCATGGTGTTGGAGGCGCGCGCCCTCGACATCACGCCCGCCACCATGGAACGGTTCGAAGGGGCAGGGGATGCAACGTCCGCACGCATGTTGCAGCGTATTATGACGGACGAGATTCGGCATGTCGCGGCCGGGACGACATGGTTCGGCCATGCGACGAAGCGATTGGGCGTGAACCCCGCAAATCATTACCAAATCCTTGTGAAACGCCACTTTCGCGGGTCGTTGAAGCCTCCGTTCAACGACTCGGCGCGCCGACAAGCCGGTTTAACGCGGGAATTTTACACGCCGCTTGCACAATAGGCCGGGACATGTCCTCTTGAGATCAGCGGGTGGCGGCATCAGCCGCATTTTGGTTAACGTGGGGATAGCCGAGAGGCGCAAAGCCTCCGGTCAATAGTCGGGGTCGGCATGTTGGTTCTTCATTCTGATAATGCGCGCGCTGCGCGATGGTTCCGTTCTGCACTGAAAATTGCCGGCGCGATGGGCATGGCAGGCGCACTTTGCGCCGCTGTCCCGGCCCAGGCGAAGAGTGACGACGATGATCCCTATGGCGATGCGTCGGAAATCAACACCAGTGCGCTCGGCCCGGCCGACGTCGGCTTTTCCAACCTCTTCTCCAGCCTTCAGCGGCTCGATGGCCAGGCCAAGTCGGCCAATTACATCCCCTCCGGACGTCCGGTCGAGAAACTCTCCCTGACCTCCAATTTCGGCGTCCGCTCCGATCCCTTCAACGGCGGTGCCCGGATGCACAAGGGCATCGATATTCCCGGCCCGATCGGCACCAGGATTTACGCGACCGCCGACGGCATTGTCAGCCGCGCCGGATGGGCCAGCGGTTACGGCAATCTGGTCCAGATTTCGCATGGCGGCGGCATGGAAACGCGCTACGGCCATATGTCGAAGCTGCTGGTCGCCGCGAACAGCTATGTCCATCGTGGCCAGTTGATCGGCCTCATGGGTTCGACCGGCCGTTCGACCGGCAGCCATCTTCACTATGAAGTGCGCGTCGACGGCCAGGCGATCAACCCCATCCCCTTCGTCGCCGGTCCCGATTATCTGGTGGCGATGAACACCAAGCCGCCGATCGCCATGGGTGGCCCGACCAAGGCACAGGAAAAGGCCGCCGACGAATAAGCGGCGCTTTCATCTCGCTTTTCAAAGCCCCGGTGCCGATGGGTTGCCGGGGCTTTTGCTTATTCCTATCTAGGCACCATGACCGATATCGATCTGACCCCCTCCGCTGCCGCCCGCGTCGCCGAGATCGCCACCAAGCAGGGCAAGCCCGCGATCCTGCGTCTCGCCGTCGAGGGGGGCGGTTGTTCGGGGTTCCAATATCGTTTCGGCCTGGCCGATGCGGTGGAGGCCGATGATGTCACGGTCGAGCGCGACGGCGTGACGCTGGTGGTCGACGATGTCAGCATCGACCTGGTGCGCGGATCGGCGGTCGATTTCGTGTCCGATCTGGCGGGGAAGGCATTCAAGGTGACCAACCCCAACGCCACCGCCGGTTGCGGCTGCGGCACCAGCTTTTCGATTTAAAATCCATCCGGCCCTTGTCGAAGGGCCGCTCACCTATCTAGGGATGCGCGCAAGGAGATTTCGTCGATGCGCATCGCCACCTTCAACATCAACGGGATCAAGGCGCGCCTGCCGCGCCTGCTGGAGTGGCTGGACGAAACCCGCCCCGACATTGCCTGCCTTCAGGAAATCAAGACGTCGGACGAGACTTTCCCCGTCAAGGACATTGAAGACATCGGCTATGGTGCGATCTGGCATGGGCAGAAAGGGTTCAACGGTGTCGCCATATTGGCGCGCGGCGAAACGCCGGTGGAGGTTCGCCGCGGCCTGGAGGGCGAGCCGGAGGACGAACATAGCCGCTATCTCGAAGCCGATGTGAAGGGCCTGCGCGTCGCCAGCATCTACCTGCCCAACGGCAATCCGCAGCCGGGCCCGAAATTCGACTATAAGCTGCGCTGGATGAAACGCTTGCGGGACCGTGCCGCTGAAATCTGGGCTGAGGAGGTGCCCGCCGTCCTCGCAGGCGATTATAATGTCATTCCGCGCGACAGGGACGTCTATTCGGTCAAGGCCATGGCCGACGACGCGCTGATGCAGCCTGAAAGCCGTGCCGCCTACCGTCGCCTGCTGGGTGATGGCTGGACCGACGCCATCGCTTCGCGCCATCCGGCGGGCGGGGTGTGGACCTATTGGGACTATCAGATGAACGCCTGGCCGCGCGATGCGGGTTTTCGCATCGATCATCTGCTGCTCAGCCCCGCCGCCGCCGACCGGCTCATCGACGCGCAGGTCGACAAGGATTTCCGGGGACGGGAAAAGGCGAGCGATCACGCGCCGACCTGGGTGGAACTGGGCTGATCTTCCCCGATGGCCGTGATGGGCCATGAGCGGAGGTCGACACCATCCGTCTCCCAGCGAAAGCCGGGATCCCGTGAGGTTGGCCCTCCCGCCTGAGATCGCGGCGTTCGCCGGGATAATGGGCGACAGGCAAGAATCCCCCCTTCATCCTCTCGCCGTCTCCGCTATTTTGATGCCAGGCAGGGCCCCGGTATCAACCATATCCTGCCCGATCCACGCATCGTCCTTCCGGAAATAGGCGACATGGTGCCCGCGCTGGAAGCTGGCGCCATCCCACACCACCACCTGCAATTCGACCTCGTCATGGCGGTGGACATGCAGCCAGTTGAAGCTCTGCGGCTCGGCATTGCGCAGCCGGGTGGAGGTCGCCGTTCCCGCCTGGATCACCAGCGCGCCGCCCGCATGGGCCACCATCTTCTCCGCCGCCTCCGCATAGGTGCGATGGAAATGACCGGCGAGGGCGATGTGGATGCCTGCCTGCGCGGCCGCCCGCACGGCATCCTCATGCTGCCCGACGGCTTCGCTCAATTCATTGCCCCGGCCGATCGGCATGGCGAACAGCGGGTGATGGGTGACGAGGATGCGCGTCTTTTCCGGCGCCACATGCGCAAACCGATCCCGCAGCAGCCGCATCTGGTCATGATTGATCCGCCCACCCTTGATCGTCAGGGATCGCGCCGTGTTGAGGCCCAGCATCGCAACCTCGTCATCTTCGAAAAAGGGACAGAGGTCGTTGCTGATGGCGCGTTTGTAGCGGCGCAGCGGCGCCCCGAAACGGCGGGCGAGGTCATAGAGCGGCACGTCGTGATTGCCCGGCACGACCAGCATTTTCATGCCTGCGGCGCGCAGCCGGTTGATCCATGCGCCGGCCTGCCGGAACTGGTCGCGTCGGGCGCGCTGGGTCAGGTCGCCGCTGATGACGACCAGGTCGGGCTGGCGCTGTTGCAGCCAGGCTTCGGCGGCGGCGACGATCCTGGGATCATGCGCGCCGAAATGAATGTCGGACAGGTGGGCGATACGGGCCATGTTTCGGGAACGAGCGTGGCCCGCGATTGGTTTCGGACCTCCTGGGCGCTTTGCGTGTTGTTGAGGCATGGAAACGAAATCGCCCGCCCCCGAAGCGCTGCCGCGAGACGCGGTCCTCATCGTCAATGTCCATTCCCGCCGGGGGGAGGCCCTGTTCCAGAATGCCCGAACCCTGCTGGAAGAGGCCGGCATGCATCTGATCGCGGCCCATGCGGTGAAGGATCCGGATCGCTTGCAGGAAACGGTCCGGCGGGCGGTTGCGGAAGGTGCGCCCATGGTGATCGTCGGCGGCGGCGACGGATCGCTGTCCGGCACGGTGGACGAACTGGTGGGCAAGGATTGCGTCTTCGGCATCCTGCCGCTCGGCACGGCGAACAGCTTTGCCCGGACCCTGGGCATCCCGCTCGATCTGGAGGGCGCGGTGGCGGCCATTGCCGGGGGTCGTCGGCGGCGGATCGACCTTGGCATGATCGACCGGGATTATTTCGTGAATGCCGCGTCGCTCGGCCTGTCGCCGATGATCGGCAAGACGGTGCCGCACAGGCTGAAGCGCTATCTGGGACGGATCGGCTATCTGCTCTGGGCGGTCAAATGTTCGATCGGCTTTCGCGCCTTCCGGCTGGTGCTCGACAATGGCCGGGGCGATCGGCGCATGTGGTCGACGGAGGTGCGCATCCTCAACGGCCCCTATCATGGCGGGGTCGAACTGTCCGATCAGGCTGACGTCGACACGGGGGAGATCGTCATCCAGGCAGTCGTGGGCCGCAGCCACGCACGGCTCGCCTGGGACTGGTACGCCAAATTCTTCAAGCTGCGCGACAGGGACGCGCATACGCAGGAGTTTCGCGGGCGATCCTTCCGCCTGGAGACGGTGCCGCCGCAGCGGATTTCGATCGATGGCGAAGTGCTGGCGAAGACCCCCGTCACCGTCAAGATCGCGGCCGGAGCGGTGGAGGTGGCGGTTCCATAATCCCCTCCCGCAAGCGACAGGGAACGGAAGCGGGGCTTATAAATCCTTCTCGTAAACCTGATAGACCTTGTTCACCCTGCTCTCGATCGCGTCGGCAATGGCGTTCATGCCCTGATTGTCGTCCAGCACCCAGCCGATCTCGCCCCGCGTCGCGCCATAGTGCGTGGTCGCGTTGCGGCGGATATATTCGATCATCATGAAGGCGAGCTGGCTCGCCATGCGCGACGATTGCAGCCGTTGCACCACGCCCATCAGCGGCACGCGCATGGTGCGCACCTTGGGCTTGCGCAGCCACCAGAGCAGCTTCGCCCAGCCGAAGGGGAAGAGCGAGCCGTTGAGCGGCGCGATCGCCTCATTGAGATCGGGCAGCGTCATCATGAACGCCACCGGCTCGCCCTCCAGTTCCGCGATCATGATGAGGTCGTTGAACACGATCGGCTTCAACTGCTTGCCGAAATGCGCGACCTCTTCGTCGGTGATCGGCACGAAGCCCCAATTATTGCCCCAGGCATCGTTCAGGATCGCGAGGATGATCGCCGCCTCGCTGTCGAATTTCGATTTGTCGACCTTGCGGATGCGGATGCGCGCATTCTTCTCGCCCGACTGGACGATGCGCTGGATCAGCGGCGGGAACGGCTGCGTGATGTCCAGCTCATAGGTCTTGAGCTGCTTGACCGGCCGATAGCCCGCACCCTCGACCATGGCCTGATATTCCGGCTTGGCGTGGCCCATCATGACCGTGGGCTTGTGGTCGAAGCCCTCGATCAGCAGGCCTGGCTCCTCCCAGATCGACAGCGAGATCGGCCCGAGCGAGCGGGTCATCCCCTTGGCCCGCAGCCATCCTTCCGCGGTCGCGATCAGCGCCGCGCCGACTTCGGCATCTTCCGCCTCGAACAGACCGAAATTGCCGGTGCCCGGCCCCATGCCCTGTTCGGCGGGCTGCGAAAGCGCGAGGTGATCGAGATGCGCGGACACGCGTCCGACCACCCTGTCACCCCGGCGGGCAAGGAAATATTGCGCCTCGGCATGGCCGAAAAAGGGGTTCTTGCCCGGCGTGATCAGGCTGACCACCTCATCCTTCAGCGGCGGCACCCAATGGGGATCATTGGCATAGAGCCGCCAAGGCAGATCGACGAAAGCCTTGCGGTCGGCCTTCGACATGACGGGGGTGATCACCAGTTCTTGATTGGCCACGGCGGAGCTTTCGCTGGAGCGGGAGGTTTGGGTTAGGACGGATCGTCGCTTGTCCGGCGAATGTCAATCGGGACATGATCGGATGGGATCATGATGGCCAAATCGTCATGTTGCTGCCCCAATTGCAGCGCATTTACCCTTTAGGAACCCCGGCATGACTGTGCACGATCCCCTTGTTGCGGCCGCGTCGCGGACGAAAAGCGCCATTCCCGATGATGCGGCGATGCTGCGCGCGGCGGCGGACCTGACGCGAGAGCTGTCGACGGCAAAGCCCGCCATCTATTGGCCCGACCTGCTGGTGTCGGCGCTGATCGGCTACGCCGCGCTGGCCGGTGCGATCCTGACCGAGGGCGCGACGATGCTGGCGTTCGGACTGGTGGCGATGCTGGCGCTCTACCGCGCGGCGAGCTTCATTCATGAGCTGACCCATATCCGCAAGGGCGCGCTGCCCGGCTTCCGCTTCGGCTGGAACCTGCTCGTCGGCATTCCGCTGATGATCCCCAGCTTCATGTATGAGGACGTGCATACGCAGCATCATGCCCGCACCCGCTACGGCACGGCGAACGACCCGGAATATCTGCCGCTGGCGCTGATGAAGCCCTGGTCGCTGCCTTTGTTCATCCTGGTGGCGGCGCTGGCGCCGATCGGTCTCATCCTGCGCTTCGGCGTCTTGACGCCGCTCAGCCTGATCGTCCCGCCGCTGCGCCGCAAGGTGGTGGCGGAATTTTCCGCGCTCTCGATCAACCCCGCCTATCGCCGCCGCGCGCCGGAGGGCGATTTCGCGCGGATGTGGGCCTGGCAGGAAGCGGGCGCTTGCCTCTTCGCGCTGGCGCTGATCGGCAGCGTCTTCGCCTTCGGCTGGAAACCGCTGCTCACCTATATGGCCGTTCATTCGGCCATGACCGTCATCAACCAGCTCCGCACGCTGGTCGCGCATCTCTGGGAAAATGAGGGCGATGCGATGACCGTCACCGCCCAATATCTGGATTCGGTGAATGTGCCGCCACCATCGCCCTTCGCCGCGATCTGGGCGCCGGTGGGCCTGCGCTACCACGCACTGCATCACCTGCTGCCAAGCGTGCCCTATCACGCGCTGGGCGAGGCGCATAAGCGGCTGGTGGCGACGCTGGCGAGCGATTCGCCCTATCACAAGGGCAATTATCCCGGCATGTGGCCGCTGGTCGGCAAGATCGCGCAGAGCACGATGGTTCGTCGATAAGGGTAAAAAAGGCCGGGCAATCCCGGCCTTTTCTCTATTCCTCCGTCCGGAACAGCACCGTTTCGCCCACCAGCAGGAACAGCAGAAACGGCGCCCAGGCCGCCAGGAACGGCGGATAGGCCCCCAGATTCCCCATGGCGAGCGAGAAATTGTCCGCCACGAAATAGGCAAAGCCCAGTGCCATCCCCATCACCGCCCGCACGAACAACTGCCCCGACCGCGCCAGCCCGAACGCCGCCACGGACCCCAGGATCGGCATCAGCAGCGCGGACAGCGGCCCCGACAGCTTATGCCACAGGCTGCCCTCCAGCTCCGCGGTCGGCCGCCCGGCATCGTGCAGGTCGCCGATCGCCGCCTGCAACTGGCTGAAGGTCAGTGCGTCGGGATCGACCTTGGCCAGGGTGAACTGATCGGGCCGGATGTCATGGCCGAAGCGGACCGTGCCGATCTGCCGTTCGGTCCCCCGCGCCACGTCGAACTGCCGCGCGCCTTCCAGTACCCAGCTCTTGCTGGCCGCGTCATAATGCCCCTTGGGCGCCTGGACGATGGTGGTCAGCGTATTGTTGACGCGGTTGAAGATCTCCACCTTGCGGAGCTGCACCGCCGTGCCGCGCCCGGCGACGATGGCGGCGGTCACCAGATTATTGCCGTCGCGCACCCACGGGCTGGCCTTGATGCCGCTATCGGGAGGGAGGGGGCCGTAATCCACCGCCTGCCAGGCCGAAAGCCGCGCGGTCGATCGCGCCACGATCCGTTCGTTGAAGGCATAGCTGATCATTGCCACGCCCAGCGCCGCCGCCAGCAACGGCGCCAATATCTGATGCGCCGACAGCCCCGCCGCCTTCATCGATATGATCTCGCTGTTCTGGTTGAGGCTGGCGAGCATGATCAGCGTGCCGAGCAGCACGGAGAAGGGCAGGAAGCGGGCAACGATCTGCGGCGCGCGCAAGGCCACATAATGCCAGAGTTGTGCGTCGCCATTGCCTGCATAGGCGAGGATGTCGCCCGATTCGCCCAGCAGATCCAGCGTCTGGAGCACCGCCACCAGCATCGCCAGCACCGCGAAGGTCCGGGTCAGGAACAGCCGCGCCATATACCAGCTAAGCTGGCGCGACGGGAAGAAATTCAGTTGGTGCATGGATCAGACGGCTCCTTCCGCCATGGTTGCCGCCCTTGGTTGCCGCCGCCGGACAAGACCCAGCAGGCGGAGGAATTGCTTGGCGATCTTGGCGAAGGCATATTCCAGCGCGGCGATCGGCTGGCCGCCCGGCCGGTGCGCGATCACATGATACATCCACAGGATCAGCCCGGCGAACAGCAGGAACGGCCCCCATAGCGCGATGATCGGGTCGATCTTGCCCAGCGATCCCACGCCCTGCCCATATTCGTTGATCTTGTGATAGGTCACGATGAACACGATCGAGAGGAACACGCCCAGCGCCGAAGTGGATCGCTTGGGCGGAATGGCGAAGGCGAGCGCGGCCAGCGGCAGCAGCATCATCATCGCCACCTCCACCATGCGGAAATGGAAATTGGCGCGGATCTCGTTGCGCAGCTTGTCGGGCGTACCGGGATCATGGCCGATCGTCACCAGTTCCGGGATGGTCTTTTCCCGGTCGACGTCGCGGCCCCGGAACTTCTCGATCTGCGGCAGGTCGATCGGCAGGTCGTGGCTGGAAAAGGACAGGATTCGCGGCGACTTATATTTGGGCGCGTCGTTCACCAGCACGCCGTCGCGCAGGCGGAAGATGATGGTGTCGGGATCGTCGGTCGCCAGGAATTCGCCCTGCGCCGCCGTCACGGCGACGGTCTGGCCGTCCTTGCCGATGGCGCGGACGAAAATCCCTTGCAGATTGCGGCCTTCGTCCAGGCTGCGCTCGATCCGCAGGGTCATGCGCTTGCCCAGATTGGTGAACTCGCCCACCTTGATCGATGCGCCCAGCGCGCCCGACCGCAGTTCGAAGCGCAGCGCCTCATAGGCATGGCGGGACAGCGGCTGGACGAAGCCGACAATGCCGAAATTGAGCAGCGCCAGCGCGATCGCATACATATAGGGCACGCGCAGCAAGCGGCCGTAGGACAGGCCGACGGCCCGCATCACGTCCAGCTCGGACGACATGGCCAGCTTGCGGAAGGCCAGCAATATGCCCAGCATCAGGCCGATCGGAATGCCCAGCGACAGATATTCGGGCATCATGTTGGCCAGCATCCGCCACACGACGCTGACCGGTCCCCCCTCCGCCGCGACGAAGTCGAACAGGCTCAGCATCTTGTCGAGCACCAGCAGCATGGCCGAGATCACCAGCGTCCCCAGCATGGGGAGGGCGATCAGGCGGGCGAGATATCTGTCGGTGGCTGTCAGCATTTCTCTATGTGGTCGTCCCATCACCATGATTTGGCCGCAAACCCCCCCCATATGCGAGTCAGGTAAGTTGCGGGGCGAACAGGGGCTCGCCGTCCGGTGTCAACGGGCGGCTATAGCTTCACGGAGTTGGATGGTCATGTTCAAAGTTGCAATGGGACTGATGTCGGTGGGGGCCTTGTTCGCGGCCGCCCCGGCCATCGCCCATGGTATGGAGATCGGCAACGACCTGGAACGTTGCTCCGCCACGGCGAAAGGGCCGGCGGTCCTGGTCGACGTGCGCGGCTTTGCCGCCTCGACCGGCACGGTGCGCGTGCAATCCTATCCCGCGACCAAGGCCGCCTGGCTGGCCAAGGGCGAATGGCTGGGCCGCATCGACGTGCCGGTGAAGGCCAGCAATGGCGAGATGCGCTTCTGCATGCCGGTGCCCCAGCCGGGCAAATATGGAATCGCCGTGCGCCATGACCGCGACGGCAACGGCAAGACCGACATTTCCCGCGACGGCGGCGGCTTTTCCAACAATCCGTCGATCAGCATCTTCAACCTGGGCAAGCCGGGGGTCGAGAAGGCGGCCTTCTATGCAGGCCCCGGCGTGACGAAGATCACCATCAACCTCAAATATATGTGATCCCCCGACCATGGTCCGCGTCGCCCTATTGTCCAATCCCAAATCCACGGGCAACCGGCAGACGCTTCCGCGCGTGCGCAGCTATTGCGCGAGCAACCCCGACATCTTCCATTATGAGGTGGAACATGTCGACCAGATCGGCCGGGCGCTCCAGACCATCGCCCGCGTCGATCCGGTCGTCATCGTCATCAACGGCGGCGACGGCACGGTGCAGGCGGCGCTGACCGAACTTTATCAGGGCGAGCATTTCCAGGGCCGCGTGCCGCCGATCGCGGTGCTGCCCAACGGCAAGACCAACCTGATCGCGCTCGACCTCGGCATTCATGGCGATCCGATCAAGGCGCTGGAAAGGATCGTCCAGATCGCCAAGGCGGGCGTCGACGACCATGTCGTGGCGCGCGAACTGATCGCGCTGTCGGACGGGCAGGCGGAAAGCCGGCCGGTGCTGGGCATGTTCCTGGGTGGGGCGGGGTTGGCGGACTATATGCTCTACTGCCGCAACCAGATCTATCCGTTGGGCCTGTCCAACGGCATCAGTCATTTCCTGACGGTCATCGCGGTACTCGTCTCGCTGGTCTTTGGGGTTCGTGCCCGATTCCTGCCGCAATCCAGCCGTCCGGTGCGTATCTCCCTGATCCGCGACGGGCAACTGGCCGGGCGCTTCGCCGTGCTGATCGTGACGACATTGGAACGATTGCTGCTCGGCGTGCAGCCGGGCGACAGCCGGCGCGGCAATATGAAGCTGATGGCCGTCGACCAGAATCTGGCCGCCCTGCTGCGCCTCTTCTGGGCCAGTGTGACCAGGCGTGTGGGCAAGGCCCAGATGCAGGGTATCCATCTGGAACAGGGCGACGTGATCCGCATAGAGGGCGACCACAGCAGCGTCATACTGGACGGCGAACTGTTCGAAGCGTCCGAAGGCAAGCCCATCGTCCTGCGCTCCACCGAGCCGGTGCCGTTCCTTCGCCTGGCGGCCTGATGGCTTCCGGCGGTTGGGGCGGACGGCGGACATCCCCCCTTCATCCCCCCAGGCTCCGGCCCCATGCTCCGGCCCCACGCTCCGGGTAAGGAGGATGTGACGGCCGCTCATGGCCCTTTCCCGACTCTGGCTCAGACCGACGGATGCCCAACGGCAACAGGTTGCTGAAAAACATCCTATTTACCAACGGGTGCCCATTTCACGCTGTCCTATTCCGCGCCCGCGGGTCTATCCCGCATCCCTCTTTGAACCGTCCGATCCTCCTGCCTCCGCACACGCGCGCCCTGGCACGCGCGCGCATACAGTGTGAACTTCGACGTAAAACAGCCATTTCCGGGCGATTGGCGCGCATCGCCGTCAATGCTTCGGCTTGAGCGCCTCCGCCAACGACACGGTCGCACTGCCGCGCCGCGCCGGCTTCGCCTGACCGGGATCGGCCTTCCACCCGCTCAGATAGACGATCGCCATCTGCTCCGCCGTTCGCCCGTCCTCATCCGCGGCGGCAGCGAAATGCCCGGCCGCCCCGGCGATCGCCTCCCGCCGCAATATGGGCGGTCGGGAAACCAGTAGATTGCCCGCCCCCATGCCGCGCAAGTCATGCATCAGCCGCAGCACATCGCCATAGCGCACCGTCAGCATATCCCCATCCGCGACCGGCATGGTAAAGCCCGCCCGCGCCAGCAGGTCGCCCGCCGAACGCACATCGACCTGCGGATGGACATGCTGGCCCGGCCGGTCGCCTTCGCCGGCCATCAGCGCGGCGCGCAGCCGGGGCAGCGACCCCGCGCCGGTGAAGGCCGCCAGCATCAGCCCGTCCGGCCGCAACACCCGCTGCATCAGGATCAGCGCGCCCGGCAGGTCGTTGACGCTGTCGAGCGTGCCGCAGGCGACCACCAGGTCGAAACTCTCGTCGGCAAAGGGCAGGGCGTCCTCATCGACCTGCACCCCGCCCTGCGCGCGCGCCGCGGCAAAGCCGGGATCGGCGCAGACGACCGTCTTCCCCATGGCCTCCAGAGCCGCCCTGGCGCTGCCGTCGGGGCAGCCGATGACCAGCACCTCCTTCAATTCGCGCTGCACGTCGCCCAGCCGGTCGAGCAGTTCGTCCAGCATCGCCCGGTAGAGGAAATCATGGTCGGCAAAGCGCGCCATCATCCGGTCGCGCCGCCTGGCGCGCAGGGTGCGGTCGAAGATGTCGGGATTGGTCATGGCGGGCCTTGTGCATCGGCGACGGAGCGGGAACAAGGGAGATGATGTCCCTCCCGCCGCTTTCCAAGGTCTCCCCCTTGCTCAAGAGCCTGCTGCGTCCCGCGTTCGACTATGCCCTTCCGCCGCGTTGCCCCGGTTGCGGGCTGATCGTGGATGCCGATGACGCCTTCTGCCTGACCTGTTGGACTGGCATGCGTTTCCTGGGCGAGCCTTGCTGCGCGCGCTGCGGCGTCCCCTTCGCCTATGAGCAGGGGCTGGGCGCGGAATGCGGCGCATGCCTTGCCGATCCGCCGCCCTTCGACAGCGCGCGGGCGGTGCTCGCCTATGGCGATGTGGCCCGCGCCGTCGCGCTGCGGCTCAAATATGGGCGGCGTATCGGCCTTGCACGCCTGATCGCCCGGCAGATGGCGCGGCAGCTTCCAGCGGTGGAGGAACCGGTGATCGTGCCGGTGCCGTTGCATCGCTGGCGCCTGTGGTGGCGCGGGTTCAACCAGTCGGCGCTGATCGCCCGGCATCTGGGGCGGATGGCGGGGCTGCCGGTCGATCACCACGCCTTGCTCCGGACCCGGCGGACCATGCCGTTGCGGGGCATGGGCATGAAGGCGCGGGCAAAGGTGGTGCGGGGGGCCTTTGCGCTGGCATCGGACCATGGCCTCCAGGGACGGGCCGTGCTGCTGATCGACGACGTGCATACCAGCGGGGCGACGGCGGCGGCCTGCGCCCGGACGCTGAAACGCGGCGGCGCGGCGAGCGTTCATCTTCTTTGCTGGGCGCGGGTCGTGCCGGATGCGGACGATTGACAAAGGCGCGCCGAGCCACAATTTCGGCAGACAAGGAGTATCGAGACAGATGGCGAAGGTCGAAATCTATACCAAGGCGTGGTGCGGCTATTGTGCCCGCGCCAAGGCGCTACTGGAAGGCAAGGGCGTTCCGTTCGAGGAATATGACATCACCATGGGCGGACCGAAGCGCGAGGAAATGCTGGGCCGTGCCCATGGCGGGACGACAGTGCCCCAGATCTTCATCGACGGCACGCATGTCGGCGGCAGCGACGACTTGGCGGCGCTCGACCGGCAGGGCAAGCTCGACGCATTGCTGGGAGCATAAGTCCGATGCGCGCCGCGATCTTCCAGATGACCAGCGGGGTCGATCCCGCCGCCAACGCCGCCGCGATCGCGGAAATGGCGGCGCGTGCCAAAGGGGAGGGGGCGGATATGCTCTTCACCCCGGAAATGGCGGGATATCTGGACCGCGACCGCCAGCGGGCGGCGGCGACGCTGCGATCCGAGGCTGACGATCCGGTGCTGGCCGCCGTGCGGGAGGCTGCGGCGAAACAGGGCTTGTGGGTGCATCTTGGGTCCCTGCCGCTGAAGGACGAACGCATCGACGGGCGCTGGGCCAATCGCAGTTTCATGATCGACGACAGCGGCGAAATCCGCGCCCGCTACGACAAGATCCATCTCTTCGACGTCGATCTGGCGACGGGCGAGAGCTGGCGCGAATCCTCGGTCTACGGGCCGGGCGAGCGGGTTGTCGCGGTCGACACCCCCTGGGCGCGGATGGGGCTGTCGGTCTGCTATGACATGCGCTTTCCCGACCTTTACCGGGCGCTCACCAATGCCGGCGCGACCGTGCTCCTGATGCCCGCCGCCTTCACCGTGCCGACCGGCAGGGCGCACTGGCACATATTATTGCGGGCGCGGGCGATTGAGGCGGGCTGCTTCGTCATCGCCGCCGCGCAGACCGGCCATCATGCCGACGGCCGCGACACTTATGGCCACAGCCTGATCGTCGACCCCTGGGGGGATATCGTCCTCGACATGGGCGAAACCGCCGGTCTGGCTCTTGCGCAGATCGACTTGTCGCGCATAGAGGAAGTGCGCGGGCGGGTGCCTGCGCTCGCCAACCGGCGATCATTGCCCATGGATGTGACAGTGTCGTGATCGTTTTCGACCTCAAATGCCAATCCCAAGGCCATGTGTTCGAGGCCTGGTTCGGTTCCAGCGCCGATTATGAGGATCAGAAGAGGCGGGGCCTGCTCTCCTGTCCGCTCTGCGGCGACGCCGAAGTGGGAAAGGCCGTGATGGCGCCCGCCGTCGCGCCCAAGGGCAACAGCCGGGCCGAGGCATTGCCGGCCCAGCTCGCCCCGTCCGATGGCGCATCGATCGCCATGGGTGCGGGCGAAGAGGCGAAGATGCGCGAACTGATCCAGGCACTGGCGCGGGCGCAGCAGAAGGCGCTGGAAGGGTCCACCTGGGTCGGGCGCGGCTTTGCCGAACAGGCTCGCGCCATGCATTATGGCGAACAGGACCGCAGCAGCATCCATGGCGAGGTCGCGCTGGAAGAGGCGCGGGCGCTGATCGCCGAGGGTGTGGAGGTCGCCCCGCTGCCTTTTCCGGTGGTTCCCCCTGAAGTGAAGAATTGACCGCATCCTTCGCGCAGCATAGAGCCGTCACGGCGCGCCCATAGCTCAGCAGGATAGAGCGTCGGATTCCTAATCCGAAGGCCACAGGTTCGAATCCTGTTGGGCGCACCATTTTCATCTCATGAATTCAATGGGTTTGAACTCATCCAGTGCGGGAACGGGCGATTTCGTGTTGCCATCGAAACCCGCGCAATTCCGCCATTTTCCCTTGATTTCCGAGATTTCCAAGCGGCTCCATGCAATGGGAATGCAACATGGACCGACCTTTGCCGCCAAGCGTCCGGACTATTTCATCGGGATCAGATGGCGATCATCTGGCAGGCCGCTATAGATTATCCGCGCATCATTTGGAGTACCCAGCGGATATGGGCGACGAATGTTGCGACTGAGGTATGCTCGTCCCCAGAAAGAATTGTCGAATGAATAAGGCGGTAATTGTGTATGAACTGCGTCCAATTATCGCCAGGTGCAAATTCATGGATAAGGGACGTATAAAATCTTATATACGGCCTATTGTAAAAGAATTCCACGAAGTCATTGCCTGATATCTTATTCAAAACGGTATGATAACGATGAAGTGCCGATAGCAGTTCCCGCGCATTCTTCCGTTCGCATTGCTGTTCTATATCCTGGAAAGCCTTCTCGATAAGGGCGATCTCGTCACGCTTGAGCTTTTTGTTCGTGACGCGGCGAACGCCGACGGCGAGCAGGGCCTCTGTGAACTCGAGGAAATTGAATAGCTGCTCCACCCCCAGCTTGCGGATGCGCGCACCTCTGTTGGCGATGAGTTCCACCACGCCCTCGCCCGCCAGAACGTGCAGCGCTTCCCTCACCGGTGCGCGGCTGACTCCATATTCTTCCGCTAAATCTGCTGCGATCAGGCGCTGGCCGGGGACATATTGTCCTTTCAGCACGCCTTCCACGATCGAGTCCACGACGAAACTCACAAGAGACGCGGCGCTCGATTCGTCCGTCTTCGACGGAGTTCCACCTTGGTTCTTCATGGCCGCCCTTTAACGCGGAACAAGCCTGCGGCCAAGCAACATCGTATTCATCATCGACAGACTTGCATGTCTACAAAAATGCATACAATATGGACGGCAAAATGGAAAGGATGTTCATGTCAGCTGCTGATAGGTCGCATAATCCGGAAATCATGGACCGCTTGCGCCAGATAGTGGGCACGGAGCATATGATCGAGGATGCGGAGCGTCGCGATTTCTTCTCCACCGATCTTAGTTGGCGGCCGGGCGAGGTGGCGGATGCGGTGATTCAGCCGGCTAGCATCGAAGAACTGGCCGCGTCCGTGCAGTTGGTGACCCAAGAGGGGCGGGCGGTCGTCGCGCGGGGAGGCGGGATGTCCTATACCAGCGGCTACACGCCCGTCGAGAAGAACAGCGTGCTGGTCGACATGCGGCGGATGAACCGCATTCTCGAAATCAACGAAGACGATATGTACGTGATCGTCGAATGTGGTTGCACGTGGAAGACCTTGCATGAAGCGCTATCGCCGCTCGGCCTGCGTACGCCTTATTGGGGGCCGCTGTCCGGTGCCTATGCCACGGTTGGCGGCGCATTGTCGCAGAACAGCCTGTTTCATGGCTCGGGAACGGGAGGAACAGCGGCGGAAAGCGTGCTTGGCCTGAAGGTGGTGCTGGCGGACGGGACCGTTGTCAGCACGGGATCCTGGGGGCACAAGCATGGCAGTCCGTTCTGGCGGCATTTCGGCCCTGACATGACGGGCATTTTCCTCGCGGACACCGGGGCCATGGGAATAAAGGCGGCCGCTGCTCTTCGCCTCGTTCCGGCGCCGAAGCACACCGGCTATCTTTCCTATCGGTTCGACACGTTGGCGGCGATGCTGGCGGCGCAGGTCCGCATCGCCCGGCTGGGCATCGCCTCTGAATGTTACGGGTTCGATCCCTATTATAATGCGGGTTTCGAGAAGCAGGGCATCACGTTCGAGGAAGGTCTTTCCATCGTCGGCAAGATCGCGCGCAAAGGCGGCCTGAAAGGGTTGAAGCGGGCGGCGAAGGTCGCGTTCGGCGGCAAGAAGATCCTGAAGGACGTGCCCTATTCGCTGCACATGACATTGGATGGTTTGACGGAAGGTGTCGCCGCCGAACATACTGACCTCGCCGCCGAAATCTGCGTCGAAGAAGGCGGAACGGAGATGGCGAGCAGTATTCCGACCGTATTCCGCAATGCTCCCTTTGGTGGCGTGCGTACGATCTTGCTGGGATCTGACGGCGAGATCTGGATTCCCGTCCATGGATATTTCCCTTTGTCGGTCGCGGTGAAGGCTGCCGAGGCCACGGAGAAATTTCTGGCGGAGCGCAAGCCGTTGATGGAGAAGCATGGGATCAAGACCTCCTATCTGACGTGTTTTTCGGGGCCGGAATTCGTGATCGAGCCGAGCTTTTACTGGCGCGATGCGCTCGGGCCGTTCCGCCTTTCACTGATCGAGCCTGAATTTGCGGAAAAGTGGAAGGATATCCCCGCCGATGAGGAACGGCGCGCCGTGGCGCTGGGACTGCGTGACGAATTGCGCGGTCTGTTCGATTCCCTTGGCGCCCTGCACCTGCAGATCGGCAAATATTATCCCTATCAGGAAATGATGGCCGACGGCACGCTGGTCCACCTGCTCAAGGGCGTGAAATCGGTGGTCGATCCGCAACGGCGGGTCAATCCGGGTTCGTTGGGGCTCTGAGAGTCTGTTTTACCATCGGGAGAGTGATAGATGGACGCGATTTCCTGGGGAAAATTCGGTCTTTACAATTGTCGGGACAGCGACCTTGACGAGGCGCCCGACCTGGAGTTTCCTTTTGCCGCAGGGTCCCGTTTCAGGGCAGTCAACACCGGCATCGACGAACCTGCCTGCCAGATCAATTATGAGGACTTCTTCAAGGGCGTCGACATTGTCTGGACACTTGCTCATGACGAAGTTCAATATGTCGTTTCCGGCCGGGCGGAGATCGAATATCATCTGCCACCGCTGATGCTGGAAACCGGCAAGGTCGTCGCCGAAGCCGGATCGGTCTATTTCCTGCCGCGTGGATGCCGCGTCGTGTGGCGCGTTCTGTCCGACGAACCTTTCCGCCATCTGTGCATCACCTATCCCAATCCGGGCTATCCCATATCGGTGGCGGCCAGCGTCGCCGCTCGGAACTGAAGCCCTTTCCTCGGAGATTTTCGAATGGTGCATGTGCGCAAGGCCTATTGCGAAACGGCGGAGGGAGAACAGGTCCATTACAGGCATGCGGCAGGCGACCGTGGCCCGGTGGTTTTCTTTCACCAGACTGCCAGTTCAAGCCAGATGTATCTGAAGACGTTCGAGCGGATCGGCGGTTCCTGGGACTGCTATGCCTTCGATACGCCGGGTTTCGGCGGTTCTTTCGATCCCGCGGCCGATACCAAGCCGCCCATGAGCCAATATGTCGACTGGATGTACCAGGCCGTCCGCTCCGCCGGCATCGATCGTTGCCATCTCGTCGGCCATCATACCGGCGCCTGTATCGCGACGGAGATGGCGGCGCGTTATCCCGATCTGGCCAAGAGCGTCACGCTGGCCGGCCCGGTGCCCCTGACGGCGGAGGAGCGGATCGAATTTTCCCGGCATTTCGGAACGCCGTTCACCCCGACCGTCAGCGGTTCCTATCTGCTCGACAATTGGGACTATCTCCGCGCATTGGGCGCGCATGAGGATGTCATGCTCTTCCATCGCGAAATGGCGGACATGCTGCGGGCATGGTGGGGCCGCGTCCAGTCCTACAACGCGGTATGGGGGCAGGATTTCACCCGCTTCTACCGCGAACTGGCATGTCCGATCCTGATCATGGCGGCGCCGCAGGACGTGCTCCGTCCCTATCTGGACCGTGCCCGTGAAATCCGTCCGGACGCGAGGGTGTTGGATATTGCAGGTGCCAATTTCGAACCCGATCTCGATCCCGACCGGTTCGCTCACGGCATCGCCGCCTTCTTCTCCGCAGTGGAGAAATCATCCTGAGACGAAACGGGGCCGATGTCGTCGGCCCCGTTCGCATTCCGGTCGGATCGTGCCGGCCCTTATCGAGGGCCGGCGACCAGTTCTCCGATGATGGCGTTCGATGCCGGGTCGGACCGGGATATGAAACGGCGCGTGAATCCCGGCGATTGCGCCTGGCCGACGACATTCTGCGTGATCCGCCACTGTTCCCCGACGGAAGAGAGGTCGAGCGATATCTCGATCAGCGGCGCATAGGCACCCGCATCGCCGGATACATATTCCGCCACATAGCATTGATAGTTGAGCGCGGGATCGCCCTCGGGCGCGACGCCCCAGAGCTTCACCCAATTGGCGGCGAATTCGGCGAGCGGTCCGTCGGTCCATACATCGTCCGCCGTCTTGCCCGGCTCGATCAGCAGGAAATCGAAATGGGTATAGGGAAAAGCCTCGGTGGGCCCGCCCGCGACCCGCCAGTTGGTATAATGATGCACCGGCGGGCGACTGTTGAAGAAGGGATTGTCGACATCCTGAAGCCATTGCTCATAGCCGCGCTCCTCCGAATCCGAGCGCGGCGTATAGGGCAGGAAGCAGATCAACCGGCTCATTCGCCGCACTCCTTTCGCGTCCAGCTGGCACGGAATTTCGACGATGTGCCCTGCTTGCCGGGCATATACGGGACCTTGTCGCCCACGTCCTCATCGCCCCACTTGTTGCGGCCTTCACCCTGGCGCCATGCCTGATAGGCGCTCGATTCCTCCTGCATCCGGGCGATCGGATGATCATGCCAGCACACATGTTCGGTCGGAACATCCCATGCGGCGCTGTCCATATAGGCCTGGGCCAGCTTCTCCGCTTCCGGATAGGGGCGTGGCGGCCAGGGATAGCCCATCGGGGCATCGGTATGCACCAGGATGAGCGCGCCGCTCCGTGACGCGAAGGGCGCATGATACCATTCCTGCGGGTGGACCACGACGCTACCGATGCCCATCTGTCCTTCATTGACCAGGAAGCAGTCGCCCTGCAGCAGGATGATTTCCTCGAAACATTCGTGATGGACATGTTCCCCCGCGGCGATCAGGCCGGGTTCCAGATATTGGAACCTTATATATCCGCCGGGCCCGCCGTCGAAACCTTCGTCCGTGGGATGGGGAACGGGGTCAGGCTTGCGCAAGGACTTGTGCATCGCCCCGGTGCAGCCCGGCATGCTGTTGACCCATTGTTCCTCCCACGGGCGGACGACACGGTTGCGCGTGTAGGGGAAGGGGAATGCAGGCATGTTGGGATTCCAGAAGGCGAGCGCGAGCGCGCCTCTTTCGGAATGGAGTTCGCCGCCGCCGCACAGTTGTGGAACATGGACATAGCCGGATGCGCCAACGCGATCGCCGTTGAGCGAGAGGTCGCCGCGCAGCAGGAAGAGCTCCAGGCTCGCGAGCTGGGCATCGGTCCGGCCGCGCCAGCCGGGCGGCAGGTCCAGCACGAAGGTGCGTGAGCCCGAGCGCGGATCGGCGCTCATCAACGATCCATTCAAGCCGTCAAGTATATCGGGAGCGTCGAGGCGGGATCGATTCAATCCCAGCAGATTGTAGAAGCCAGGTTCGTCCCGTCTTGTATGGTCCATGAATCACCTCCTAAATGATAAGCAAGAATGTATGCAAAATTTTGGGGATTGCCATCCCAAATTCGAAATGGCGCTAAAAGCCGTTCTTCAGCCGACATGCGGGGCCATCGGTACGGCAATAGAAAATATGGAATAAATAATTGATTTACAGTAATATTTCGTGATTCCAACCCGCATGCCGGTAGCTATCGCCGCCTCATTGCCGACAGCGTCGGCCTCGCTCGAATTTCCTGGTTCATTCGGAGGTCACGCGTCCCTCGGTCGTCCATCCTGGTTCTGCATCACGCTCCGGGGTCCGACGTTTCGCAGATCTATCGATATTTAATTAAAACACTGAAATATAATGATAAATCTTGATAAATCGAAGATTTTCGCTTGTTCGCATGCGTTCTTTCCATGTCGAAAGGCTGAATTTTACCGGTTGACACCAGGCCAAAATTCCATTCAATAATGTATACAAATAATGAGACACCGAAATGGAGTCCAGCTTATCCGACGCCTGAAGGCGCTGCTATCAAAAGGGGAAGGGAAAAAATGCTCAAGCTCACGACTTCCGTTGCCGCACTTGCCTATGCCGCTTTGGCCATGTCCGCCAATGCGCAGGATGTGGCCGCCGACAATAAACATCCCGTCAGCAAAGCGGCCAGAGCTGATGAGGCCGAGATCGTCGTGACGGGCCTCAAGCGCGATCAGGCCTTCGTGGAAGTGCCGGTTGCCGTCCAGGTGTTTGATGCGACCGCGATCCAGCGGGCCGGGATCACGCGCCCGCAGGATTTCCTTGCCATGACGCCGAACGTGTCGTTCCAGGTCGCCAACCACGCCGGCGAATTCTTCGTCAACATCCGCGGCCAGACCTCCATTCGCCAGTCCGAGGGCGCCGTGGCGGTGGTGATCGACGGGGTGCAACTGGCCACGCAGAATGAATTCAACGGCGAACTGTTCGACATTCAGCAGATCGAAGTGCTGAAAGGACCGCAGGGCGCGCTGTACGGTCGCAACGCGTCGGCCGGCGCGATCGTCATCACGACCAAGGCGCCTACGGACGATTTCGAGGGGCAGGTGACGGCCGGCTATGGCAACTGGAACTCCAGCCGCATGAACGGCAGCGTCAGCGGGGCGATCATTCCCGGCAAGCTCCGCTTCCGCGCCTCGGTGGCGTTCAACGACACGGATGGACCCTACACGAACATCAACACCGGCGAAAAGCCGATGCGGTCGAATGAAAAGCTGGCCAGGTTGCGGCTTGACTGGGAAGCGGGCGAAAACACCAATGTCGATTTCCGGCTCAACGGCAGCCGGCTGCTGGGCGGCGCCATCGCCTATAATGCGCAGGTCGTCGGCACGACCATCGGCGGCGTTCCCGTGACCCGGATCGACACCAACGACACCAGCCTGCCCTTCACCAATGATGTGCCGGGCCGCAATCGCCAGGACAAATTCTCGACATCGCTGAAGATCGATCATGACTTCGGATTTGCGAAGCTGACGTCTGTCACGTCCTACAACATGATCAGCGACAATTATCAGGCCAAGAACTATCCCTATGCAGGATGGTCCTATGGTGGAAACGACTTTGTCAGCGGTGCGCTGGGCGGGATCGATGCCCTGGTGCTGTTCGGCGACAATACGCAGAAATTCCGTATCGCCAACCGCGCCTTCATCCAGGAACTGCGCCTGACATCGTCCAATGACGGGCCGCTGCGCTGGCAGGCTGGTGTCTTCTTCCTGAAGTCCAAGCGCCGGTTCACCACCGAACAGGGATTGAACGGTCGTCTGCCGACGGATGGGGCGGGCAACTTGCTGCCCCCGTTCAGCGGGCTGGTTTCGCCGATCACGCGCAACCTGATCGGCGGCGGCAGCATCCTGCCCACGCGCGGGATCGACGGGCCTGAAACCAATAACGGCACGCTCAACTATGATGACAATCTCTACCGTGCCCGCAACTTCGCGCCGTTCGGCAATATCCAATATGACATTACCGACAATATCGAGTTCCAGGGCGCCCTGCGTTACGATATCGAGCGGCGGTCCATTCGGACGCTGACGCCCGACATCGCCAACCCCTTCTTCGGTGTCGCGACGGGCGCTCCTCAGGCGACCTACAATCTCTGCGTCGCGACGACCGGCCGTGCCGCTGCCGATTGCCATGCGGACCGGACGTTCAAGCAGATGCAGCCAAAGGCTACGCTGACCTATAAATTCCCTGGACGGAACGGGTCCATCTATGCGGGCTATGGCAAGAGCTTCAAGTCGGGCGGTTTCAACCCGATCGGGACGCGCGACACGCTGCTGGTCAGCCTTCCCAATGTTCTGGTCCAGGACAGTTATGGCAAGGAAGTCGCTGACTCCTACGAAATCGGCTTCAAGTCGTTGTGGTTCAACCGCCGGGTGAGCTTCAACGGCGCGGCCTATTACACCAAGGTCAGCAACGCGCAGCAGTTCGAATTCTTCCCGACGGGCGGTATCCAGTCGATTTCGCAGATCAAGCGGACCCGCATCCAGGGCTTTGAATTCGACATCAACGCCCGCTTGACCGACACGCTGACCATCTTCGGCGGCTATGGTCTTGCCGATACCAAGATCGTCGACATCGACAGCCAGGATCCGGTCGATCGGGCCGACATCATCGGCAAGCGCGTCCCGTTCGCCGCCAATTACAATCTCAGCGCCGGTTTCCAACTGACGCAACCGATCAACGACCGGCTGGATTTCCTGCTGCGCGGCGATTATTCGCGGACGGGTTCGATCTGGTACGATCAGCGCAACCAGCCCAATACCAAGCGTGACCCGGTCGATCTGGTCAATGCCCGTATCGGCCTCAGCAGCGATCGCTGGGAACTGGCGCTGTGGTCGAAGAATCTCTTCAACGAGAAATATAATAGCGAAGCCGTCGTGATCCTGCCCATCGCGCACGCCGTGTACCGGGCGCCGGATCGCAGCGTCGGCGTGGAAGCCAAGGTGAAGTTCTGATGGCGATCGGGCTGGCCCCTGCCGCGCGCTCCATATTCGAAGCGCATGACATCGATCATGCGGCGCTGGACCAGGCGCCGCTGTTCGACCTGCCCTTCAATCCGGGCGTGCGGATAAGGGGATATAGCGCGATCAACCAGCCCAATTGTCAGATCATCATCGAAGACTTCATGCCCGGTGACGAGTTCGTCTGGACCTTTGCCCATGACGAGATCCAATATGCCATTTCGGGCGAGATGGAGGTGGAGGTCTATATGCCTCCCCTCTATTCCGAAATGGTCCGGGCGACGATCAGGGCGGGAACAGTGTACAGCTATCCCGTAGGTGCACGAAAACATGTCAGGATCACGAGCAAGGAGCCATTTCGGCACATCTGCTTTTGTCCCCCAAGTCCCGATTATCCGTTCCCGACTCTGGAGGAGATCAGGAACGGCCGAACATAGTGCGGGACAGCCCGAGCCGGCGGTGTCGGCATGCAAGGAATGGCCGGAGACATCCGGCCGGGCAGCCGGCCGCCGGGCGGGTCGGACTGGATGTTGACGTTGCGATGGAAAGGAAAAGCTCATGGAAGCGGCAATTGATCTGAAAACCCAATATCGTCATGCGGTGTTGCCCAAGACGGTCTCCGACGAGGCGTCGCGGCAGGAATTCGTGAAGAGCCTGAAACTGCATCTTGCCAGCAAGGTGGCGCCCGGCAACCGGCTGGCCTATGAGGCGCGGGCGGGCAAGGCCTATGCCGCGGCGACAGGCAGCGCGCCGGCCAACTATCATGAAATCCGCAAGGCCATGGCCGACGATCCCTATTTCCGCTTCTGGTCCGCGCTCCAGCGCAACAGCCAGGAAATGATGTGGAATGCGGTGCAGGTCCCCGTTCAACGCTCGCTCGACACGCTGATCGATGTTGGCCGGACGGAAGGGGATGCGGGCGGCACGCTGACGCTGAATCCCGATATGGAGATTCCGCGCTACCACCGGATGGTCGACATCCATTGCATGCCGGGCGGATACCATACTGATTTCGCGCAGAATGACGTCGCGAACGGTGCGGTCTACGACCGGGCCGTCTATCTCTATGCCATGGGTCGCATGGGGCCATTCAACTCCGATATCGGCGATACGACCATCGCCTATCTGAAGCAGAATTTCCCCGATCTGAAGCCCCGACGCATTCTCGACATGGGCTGCACCGTGGGTCATTCGACGCTGCCCTATTGTGATGCCTATCCCGAGGCGGAGGTCTACGGCATCGATGTCGGCGCTCCGGTTCTGCGCTACGCCCATGCGCGGGCGCAGGATCTGGGCCAGAAGGTCCATTTCAGCCAGCAGAACGCGGAACATACCAATTTCGACGACGGCTTCTTCGACCTGATCGTCAGCCACATCCTGGTTCATGAAACCAGCCACAAGGCGATGCGCAACATCATGCGCGAAGCCCATCGGCTGCTCTCGCCGGGCGGCGTGGTCATTCATGCCGAAACCCCGCCCTATCGGGCGCTGGAGGCCTTCGATGCCTTCATGCTCGATTGGGACACGCGCAACAATAACGAGCCTTATTGGGGGGCGAGCCACGAAATCGTGTCGGCCGACATCGCCCGCGAAACCGGCTTCGACCCGGCGAAGGCGTTCGAGGGCATGCAGACCAGCGTGTTCGACGCTGCGGAAGCGGAGAGAACCAAGGTCTTCCAGGGCGGCGACTTTGGCGGCGCCGGCATGTGGTACGTCTGGGGCGCGCAGAAATAATAGGGAATGGCGGGGCGCACAGCCCCGCCGATATTGGCAGAGAAGACAGTCATCTATGGTAGAATTGCAGAAGAAGGCGCGCGGTCAGCGGCCGAGCTATTTCGAAGATCCCGCCGTCGACAAGCTGATGGCGATCACGCTGGCGCTGACGGGAGAGGTCGCCGTCCTGCGCGACCGGATCGACACGATCGAGCGCCTGTCCGCGGAGGGTAAATCGATCAGCCCCGAGGCGGTCGACGCCTATGAGCCCGATGAGAAGGTGCGCGAGATCCGGAACGCGTTGCGCGACACCTATCTGGATGTGGTGCTGCGCATCGTGCATCAGGAACGGGAGGAACTGGAACATCAGCTCGCGAACCAACCCTATGACGATGTCGTGACGACGGTATCGACCAATTGATTCCCGTCACCGGGACGGGCGCAAGCCTGTTCCCGCGCGGTCGAGAGAAAAATCCCGGCATAAGCCGGGATTTTTGTTTGTGCCGATGTCGGAGGAAATGGTCGGGAAGGCTAAATCCGTTCAAACTCGCCGAAGCAGGTCGATCGCGGCCTGTTCGCCAACCACCTCGGCATATTTGGCCTGGAGATCGAACAGGTTCGCTTCATGGGGGCCGGGATGCCGATCCGCGCAGGCATCGCGTATGACGAACGGGATGAAGCCATGCTGCAACGCGTCCACCGCCGACGCCCGGACGCAGCCGGAGGTGGAAAATCCCGTGATCAGAAGCGTGTCGACCCCCAGGCTGGTGAGCGTGGCGGCCAGCGATGTGCCGAAAAAGGCGGAGGCATATTGTTTGGTGACGACGATTTCGTCGCTGCGGGGCTGAAGCGTCTCCGGGAAGGCGCCCAGCGGCGACCCTTTCACAAACGCCTTGAGGGCGGGCACCTTCCTGAAGAACCGGCCGCCATCCATGCCGCCCGCCTGATATTCGACATTGGTGAATATGACCGGCACTTCCGCCGTCCTCGCGGCGGCCAGCAATCGCTGGTTCGACGCCAGCGCATCCTCTGCCCGGGCATAGAGGCTCGATGCCGGATCGAGATAGGCGCGAACGACGTCGATGATCAACAGCGCTATCCTGCGGCCCGGCCGGAGCGATCCGTCGAACGCTCCGGCATAGTTGGCGGCCAGTTCGTCCTTCATATGGCCGACACGGCCTTCAACCGCTCGAGCTCCGCCGCGTCCAGGCCGAGCAGTTCGCCGTAGATCGCCTCATTATCCTGCCCGATGGTGGCAGGGGCCAGCGTACGGATGCTGCTGGGCGTATCCGACAGTTTGGGGAAGGCGTTCTGCATCTTGAACTTGCCCCAGCGCGGGGAATCCACCTCCACCAGCGCATCGCGCGCCGCGAAATGGGGATCTTCCAGCATCTCCGGCGCGCGGTAGATCTTGCCGGCGGGGACGCTGTGTTTGATCATCAGCGCCTCGACGGCTTCGACGGTCAGCGTGCGCGTCCAGCTTTCGATCAGCTCGTCCAGTTCCTTCTGATTCTGCCCGCGCGCCAGATGGGTGGCATAGCGCGGATCGGACGCCAGTTCGGGCCGGCCCATGGCTTCGCAAAGCCGTGCGAAGACCGCGTCCTGGTTGGCGCCGATCAGATATTCGCCATCGCTGCACTGGTAGACATTGGAAGGCGCGACGCCCTCCAGGACCGATCCGGTGCGCTTCCGGATATGATGGGAGATCATATATTCGGGCACCAGGCTTTCCATGACCTGCAGGACGGCCTCATAGAGGGCGCTGTCGACCACCTGGCCTCTGCCGGTCCGCTCGCGGGCGTGAAGAGCGGCAAGGGCGCCCATGCAGCCATAGGTCGCGGCCAGGCTGTCGCCGATCGACACGCCCACGCGGCTGGGCGGACGGTCCGCGTCGCCGACGATGTAGCGCCAACCGCCCATGGCCTCGCCGATGCCGCCAAAGCCGGCATAGCTGGAATAGGGGCCGGTCTGCCCATATCCCGACACGCGCACGATGATCAGGCGGGGGTTGATGGCGTGCAGCGCATCGGAACCCAGGCCCCATTTCTCCATCGTGCCGGGCTTGAAATTCTCGATCAATATGTCCGCAGTGGCCGCCAGTTTGCGGACGAGTTCCTGCCCCTCGGGGATGCGGAGGTTGGCGGAAACGGATTTCTTGTTCCGCGCCACGACCTCCCACCATAATTTGGCGTCGCCATGCCCCCAGTTGCGCATCGGATCGCCCTGGGCGGGGGGTTCGACCTTGATCACTTCCGCGCCCATGTCGCCCAGAAGCTGGCCGCAGAACGGCCCGGCGATGAGCTGTCCGAGTTCGATCACCCGGATGCCCGCGAGCGCGCCTTCAACATTCTTCGTCATAATCTCACTCGGCTGCGATATGTTGGGAATTCCACCGGGGCTGGACGGGGGCGGGGAGGCCGGTCTCCTCCAGGCTGCGCTCCCTCAGCGTCTCAAGGTCTGGCCCGAAGTCGAAAACCCCGACCGCACCGCGTTCCCGGCGCATATTGTCGCGCAGGTCGGCGGTCGCCCGTTCATCGACGCTGCCCTCGCCATCGAGCACCACGCCATAGGCACGGGCACCCTGGACGGTGACGAGGCCCTGGACGACCTCCTTCGCCACCAGTGCGGGATCGCGGTCGAGCGGGTCGCCCCAGCCGCCGCCGCCCCAGGTGATGAAGTGCAGGACGTCGTCGGTCTCGACCGTGAAATCCTCGACCTTGTTGCCGATGATCGTCCGGGTGCCATCGGGCTTTTCCAGTATCTTGCGCGCCCGCGCGCCGGGGCGGCCGCCATTGACGCCCCAGGGCGGCACGAACCAGCGGTCGTCATGGACGGCGATCACGCCGGGCTCCAGAAAGCGGTAGGACATGACGATCCCGTTGCCGCCGCGATGCAGGCCCGCGCCGCCCGAATCCGCGACCGTGCCATATTGTTCGATGACCAGCGGGAAATAGCGCTCCAGAAATTCATTGGGCACATTGGTGAACCCCGGCCAGAGCGAGTGACCGTCCGGCCCGTCGCCCAGCGGACGGCCGGGAATGCCGCCGAAGCCGATCTGGAACAGTTGGAACCAGTCCCCCTTCCGGTCGGTGCCGGCATAGAAGAGATGGGGCGAGGAAGAGAAACCGGCCGCATTCAGGAATTGCGGCGTCTTCTGGCCGAGCAGGCCGCCCAATATGTCGAAGATCCGGCCCAGGGCATGGGTGCGCCCCGAAAGCGCCGCCGGGAATTTCGGTTTCAGCAACGATCCATCCGGGATCCTGACGTCGATCAGGTCGTAGAAGCCGTCATTGAACAGGATCATCGGATCGAAAACCATGATCATGTAGATGCCGAAGAACATCTTGAACATGTTTTCGTTGAGATAGAAGTTGATCGACCCGACCGATTGGGGATCGGTGCCGGTGAAGTCGAGAATGACCTTCTCGCCCTCGCGCCACATCGTGCATTTCAGCTTATATGGCCCATATCCCATCCCGTCGTCGCAGATATAATCCTCGAAACTGACCTTTTCCTCACTGATGGCCTGACCTAGCAAAGTCTTCATCGCGCGATAATTGCGCGCCAGAAGTTCTCCCGTGGCCGTGACATAAGTGTCGATGCCGAAGCGATCGGCCATCTCCTCGATCCGCCGCGCTGCCACGCGGCAGGAAGCGATGAGGGCATTCAGGTCCGCGGCGCACCAGTCGGGCGTGCGCGACTGGTGGAGCGCGAGCTTCACCAGATCTTCGTTATACAGCCCGTTGCGATAGATCTTCACCGGCGGGATGCGCACCCCTTCCTGGAAGATGCTGGTCGCGTCGATCGGCATCGATCCGGGAACCTTGCCGCCAATGTCGGACTGGTGTCCGAACATCGCCGTATAGGCGAGCAGCCGGCCGTCCTTGAACACCGGCAGCAGCACCAGCCAGTCATTGCTGTGGCTGACGGCGCCTTCCACCGAATAGGGATCGGAAAGAAGGAACATGTCGCCTTCCTCCACCGTGCCGTCATATCCGTTCAGGAAGCCGCCGATGAACGAGCCGAACTGGCCCACGATCATGCGTCCTTCATGGTCGGCGATCAGCGGGAAGGCGTCACCCTGTTCCCGGATGCCGGGCGACATGGCGGTGCGAACCAGGGTCGCGTCCATTTCGGTGCGCGCATTGCGAAGCGCGTTTTCAATGACTTCGAGCGTCACCGGGTCCACGGTCGTCTTGGCGAAGCTCGTCTCGTTGCTCTGGATTATCCGTGCGGGCATGGATCGCGTTCCGTTCAGGCCAGGGTGATCAGGATGTTGCCGACATGGTCGACGGTGGCGACGCAGTCGGCTTCGATGAGGGTCGTGGAGTCCATTTCCACCACGATGGCGGGACCCTTGATGACGTCCTTCGCCTTCAGCTTCGCGCGATCGTAGATGACGGCCGGTTGCATGCGGCCGTCGATCCATAGTTCATGATCGCGGATCTTGGCTTCGCACGGATCGCCATTCCCCTCCGGCAGGCGTGCGGCCGGCAGGTCGAGCGCCTTGCCCAGCCCGATCGCGCGCAGGTTCACGATCTCGTGCTGGCTGTCCATGTTGAAGGTGAACAGGCGGCGATGCTCATCGTCGAACCGGCGGGTGAGGTTGGCGATACCTTCGGCTTCAAGGGCGTCGAGCGTGACCGGCATCGGCACTTCGAAGGCCTGACCGGAATAGCGCACGTCGACCTCGAAATCGACTTCGGTGTCGTCGGCCGTGATGGCATCGGCCATGTCGCGCAGGATACCGCAAAGCTCATCCACCGTCGTGTCCGATGCCAGCTTGGAGAAGGAGCGCGCCGTTTCCGTCCGCATCCGTGTGGTGGCATCGCCCAGGGCGCACAGCACGCCGGGGGAAACCGGCGAAACGGCGGGCCAACTGCCCATCAGCCGCGCCACCGCGTTCACATGGAGCGGACCGGCACCGCCGAACCCCATCAGCGCGAAGTCGCGGGGGTCGTAGCCCTGCTGGACGGAGATCATGCGCAGCGCCCCGAACATATTCTCGTTGACGATGTCGATGATGCCCCGCGCCGCTTCGAACAGGTCGATGCCCAACGCGTCCGCGATGGTCTGGACGGCGGCGACGGCGGCTGGCCGGTCGAGCTTGAAGCTGCCGCCGAGCAGCGCTTCGGGAAGGTAACCGAGCACGACATTGGCGTCGGTCACGGTCGGAAGCGTACCGCCCTTGCCATAGGCGACGGGGCCGGGCACCGCGCCCGCCGATTGCGGGCCGACACGCAGCGCGCCCGTCAACTGGGGCACATAGGCGATCGAACCGCCGCCGGCGCCCACCGTCTTGACGTCCAGCGCGGAGGCGCGGACCGCCAGATGCCCGACTTCGGTGGTGCGTACGCGGCGCGCTTCCAGATTCTCGATGAGCGCGACGTCGGTGGACGTGCCGCCGACATCCAGCGTCAGGATGTTCCTGATCCCGGCATTCTTGCCGACCCAGATCGCGCCGGTGACGCCACCCGCAGGACCGGACATCAGCAGCGATACCGGCTGTTCCTCGGACTTTTCGGACGACATCAGGCCGCCGTCGGAGCGCAGGAGGCTGAGTTGGCCCGCCATGCCCGCATCGCGTAGCTTGGCGCGCAGATTGCGGACGTAACGGCCGACCACAGGACGCACCGCGGCATTGGCGACAGTGGTCAGCGTCCGCTCATATTCCTGCATTTCCGGCAGCACTTCATGGCTGAGGGACACGGGAACATCCGGCAGGATTTCGGCCGCCAGTTCGCCCACGCGGCGTTCATGCGCGCCGTTGAGATAGGCGTTCATCAGCGACACGGTGAGCGCTTCGACGCCCTGCGCCTTGATCTTCAGCAAGGCGGCGCGGATATCGTCGTCGTCGATCGGCCGCAACTCGTTGCCGCGCGCATCCATGCGCCCCATGATCTCGAACGTGTCCTCCAGCGCGGCGAGCGGCTGGGGCTTGGGCCATACGATCCATCCCGCCAGTCCGCCCGGCACGAAACTGCGTGCGATCTGCATGATCTGGCGATAGCCCTGGGTGACGATCAGCCCCACGCGCGCGCCCTTGCCCTCCAGGACGGCGTTGGTCGCGACGGTCGTGCCGTGCAGGAATATCTCCACGTCGGACGGCGTGATCCCGGCCTTGGCGCAGACCGCCTCCACCCCGGTCAGGATGCCGACCGAACTGTCATGCGGAGTCGATGGCGTCTTGTGGCGCCAGAATGTGCCCTTGTCCTCGGCGAACAGGAGCAGGTCGGTAAAGGTGCCTCCGACATCGACACCCAGGCGGTAGCTCATCGATCATCCTTCGTGGCTGGAGAAATGGGACGGGGAAAGGGGCCTGCGCGGCTGAGCAGGGCAGGAACGTCGCGGTCCATCTGCTGTCCCAGCCACAGGGCGGTTTCGATCGCCCGATCGAGCCTGATGCCCGTCGACACGCCGGAGCGGTCGAGCATGTACAGCAGATCCTCGGTGGCGATATTGCCGGTGGCGTTGGGCGCGAACGGACACCCGCCGATGCCGCCGACGGCGGAATCCAGCGTTGCCGCGCCCGCCTGGATGGCTGCCCATGCATTGGCATAGCCGGTGTTGCGGGTATTGTGCAGATGGACCCGAACGGGAAGGGGGGCGATGGCGCGGCGCACCCGTTCCACCAGATCATGGACCTGGGCGGGCACCGCGACGCCGATCGTGTCGGCCAGCGCTATCTCCACCGGTCCCGCTTCCGCCAGGCGGGCCGCCATGGCCACGACCCGATCGGCGGGAACCTCCCCCTCGAACGGGCAGCCGAAAGCGGCGCCGATCGTGATCTGCGCATCCCGGCCGTCCGTGCGGGCGATGCGGACGATGTCGCCCGCAACATCGGCGGATTCGGCGGAGCTTTGTCCCTGGTTCCGCTGCGCGAAGCTGTCGCTGGCCACGCAGACCGCGCCGATCTGGCCGATCTTCGTCTCCAGCGCACGGAACAGGCCCCGCTTGTTCATGACCAGCCCTATCGTCACGACATTGTCGGGCAGGGCGAGACCCGCGATCACGGCTTCGGCGTCCGCCATCTGGGGCACGCGATCGGCCCGGACGAAGCTGACCACCTCGATCCGTCGCGCGCCCGCCGCCGCCATATGCTCGATCAGCATGATTTTCTGTTCCGTCGAGAACAGCGTCTTCTCATTCTGCAGTCCGTCCCGCGGGGCGACCTCGACGATCTCGATGAAGGGTTTGTCCGGAATCATGTAGGCAGTATTGTATACAAAAATAGGGTTGTAAAGGGGAGAAGCTGGGATGTGGGTGAAGAAAGGCCTGTAAATGTGCACAGGCGATGGTATGCGTTGCCGGTCAGGCTTTCATCTGGCCGGGACGGCAAACGGAATTGGAGATCATGAACGCAAGCGAGCGCGCCTATGCGATCATCCGGCAACGCATATTGGACGGGACCTTCCCTCCGGGAAGTCAGCTTCGGGAGGAGGAAATAGCCGAGGCGTGCGGCGTGTCGCGAACGCCCGTGCGGGACGCGATGAGGCGGCTGGAAACCGAGATGTTCGTGGAGCGGAGCGACAGCAACCGGTCCTTCGTGACGGTGTGGAAGGAGAGCGATCTGGAGGAGCTGTTCATGCTCCGATCCGTACTGGAAAGTCATGCCGCGGAGCGGGCGGCGAAAGCGATCACGGCCGATGTCGTGGATCTACTGAAAATCTCCAACAACCGGATAGCCGAGGCCATCGCCAAGGAAACGCCCGACATCGAGACCTTCCTCAAGGAGAATGCGACCTTCCACGAGCTGGTCGTGGGGGCTGCGGCGTCCGAACGGCTGGCGTTCATGATTTCACGGCTGGTGTTCATCCCCGTTGTATACAAAACAGCCATCCGTTACGACCGCGAGGAGCTGCACAAGAGCCTTTCGGACCATCGCGAGATCACCGCGGCACTCGAAGCGGGCGACGCGGAATGGGCGGGTGCCGCCATGAAATCGCATATCCGCCGCGCCTATCATGCGCAGGCAAAGCGATCATGACGGCTGCGATGCCGGGTTCAGGCAGCCGATAACCACGGACGGTCTTGCGCCGTCATATGCTCATGGTCGTCGATCGCGCTTTCCATCGATAATGTCAGGCCGATCTCATCAAGTCCCTGAAGCAGGCACTGGCGACGAAACGCGTCGATCGCGAAAGGGAAGACGTCGCCAAGATTTGATGTAACAGTCATCGTTTCGAGATCCACGATGATCTCATGATTCTTCGTGACCTCGATCAGTCGATCGATTGCAGGCTGCGGCAGTGTAACGGTCAAAATGCCGTTCTTGAACGCGTTGCCGGAAAATATGTCGGAAAAACTCGGTGCGAGAACGGCTTCAATTCCCATGTCGGCCAGGGCCCATGCGGCATGTTCACGGCTGGAGCCGCAACCGAAATTATCGCCCGCGATCAGGATGGGGGCCCCTGCATAGCGTGGATCGTCGAAGATGTTGCCGGGCTGGGCACGCAGGCTTTCGAACGCCCCTTTGCCAAGGCCCCGGCGTGAGATGGTCTTCAGCCACTGTGCGGAGATGATCACATCGGTATCGACATTCTTGGCGCCCCAGGGATAGGCGCGCCCTTCGACCTTGCTGATCGGCTTCATGGGGTCAACTCCCGGGCGTTGCCCATAAGTTCGCGCACGTCGGCCAATCGACCCGTCACGGCGGCGGCCGCCGCCATGGCGGGCGACAGAAGGTGCGTGCGTGACCCGGGTCCCTGTCGGCCGACGAAATTGCGGTTCGACGTCGATGCGCAGCGTTCGCCGGCGGGAATCCTGTCGGGGTTCATGCCCAGGCATGCGGAGCATCCCGGTTCCCGCCATTGAAATCCGCTTTCGATGAAGATGCGGTCCAGCCCTTCCTCCTCGGCCTGGCGCTTGACGAGGCCCGATCCGGGCACGGCCATCGCCTGCCTGATGCGGGAGGAAATCTTCCGCCCCTGCAGCACCGCGGCGGCGGCGCGCAGATCCTCGATCCGGCTGTTGGTGCAACTTCCGATGAAGACATGTTCGATGCCGATATCTTCCATCCGGCGATGGGGAACCAGGCCCATATAATCCAGCGAACGCCTGGCGGCATCGCGCCTGGAATCGTCTGCGAACTGTTCGGGATCGGGAACCGATCCGGTGATCGGCGTGACGTCTTCCGGATTTGTGCCCCAGGTGACGTTGGGCGCTATGGTTCCGGCGTCGATCAGAAGCCGCTTGTCATATGTGGCGCCCGGATCGCTGGGCAGCGTTCTCCACCATGCAAGGGCGGCTTCCCACGCATGATCCTTCGGCGCCATGGGACGGCCCCGCAAATAGGCATAGGTTTTTTCGTCAGGCGCGATCAGTCCGGAGCGTGCGCCATGTTCGATGGCCATATTGGCCACGGTCAGCCTGCCCTCGATCGACATGTCGCGAATGGTGGACCCGGTATATTCCGCGACGAAGCCGCTGCCGCCGGCCGCACCGAGTTGCGCCACGATCTGGAGGATGACGTCCTTCGGGCCGACGCCGAAGCCCAGGCTGCCCTCGATGCGAACCTCAAGTTTTTTCGAAGACTTCAACAGGAGCGTCTGCGTGGCCAGGACATGTTCTATCTCGCTCGTGCCGATGCCGAAGGCGAGCGCTCCGAGCGCGCCGTGTGAAGCGGTGTGGCTGTCGCCGCAGACCAGGGTGGCGCCCGGCAGCGTAAAGCCTTGTTCCGGGCCGACGACATGCACGATGCCCTGTTCGGGCGCCGTGGCGTCGAAATAGCGTATTCCGTATTGCGCGGCGTTCTTCCGCAGGAGGGCAAGCTGTTGGGCCGATTGCGGATCGGCGACGGCCACCGACCGGCCCTGCGGGTCGACCCGCGCCGTTGTCGGCAGATTATGATCGGGCACCGCCAGCATCAAATCCGGTCGCCGGACGGTGCGCCCAACCGTGCGCAATCCCTCGAAAGCCTGAGGGCTGGTCACTTCATGGATGAGATGGCGATCTATGTAGATGAGGCAAGTGCCATCGGGGCGCCTGTCCACCACATGAGCGTCCCATATTTTCTCGTAAAGGGTTTGGGGGCGGCCTGTCCGCATGCTTTCCATTGAAGGCCCTTCTCCAGAGATGAAACGCATTGCGCTTCTCGATGTATCGCGAAAATGTATACTATAATTAGTATTGTAAAGGATTATAGCCCTGATAATTGCGGAAAAATCCGCAATCGTCAATATGTATGTATACAATTATCGAAATCACGGAGGCCGCGATGCGGCATTGGCGCAGCGCCTGTCCTGCGCCTCACGCAGGAAGGTGCGACGGTGACGACCAGCAAGTGCCGGCCATGATCGATGGAAGCGGCGCCTTTCGAAGCGAAAAAAGCCCCGCCGGAGCACAAGCTCAACGGCGGGGCCGAGGTTCAGGGCCGCCCGAAGGGGGAACGGGCGGTCTGGTTCTTCTTAAGGTCGAAAGATGAATTTCCGATGACCGGCGCCGCCGCCTTTCATGACAAATTGTTAACCCTATGGGCCTGGAGCGATGTCAAGTGAGATGGAATATCTCACGACTCATAACTCACGGAAAATAAATAAATAAATTAACGTATTCCGTTTAATCTGATCGGCACATGCTTTAATCACGAAGCGGTTCGGACAGGGCGATATCCATATCCGCCAGCGCCAGCCGCAGCAATTCCACCATGGTGGACCGCGCCGCGGCCGTGTCGCGGGCGGCGATGGCGTGATAGACCGCCTTGTGATCGGGTAGGGGGTCGCGCGGCAGCAGCTTCTTGCGATGCTTGAAGGTGGTGGTCCAACTCACCGCCGCCCCCACCGAGCTTGCCAGTGCGGCGAGCGCGTCATTATGGGTCGCGGCGAGGATCGCATGGTGGAAACGCTGGTCGGCGGCGCGGCCTTCAGGCGTCGATAGGCCGCATTTCTCCATATCCTCCAACGCCCGCGTCATCACGGCGAGCTGGTCGTCGGTGCGCCGCCGCGCGGCGAATTCCGCCGCCGCCGGCTCGATCACGCCGCGCAGTTCGAACAGGTCGCGGATGAAGTCGCGGTCCGGTTCCCCCGCGAACATCCAGGCGAGCATTTCGGGGTCCAGCACATTCCAGCGGCTGCGCGGCAGCACGCGCGTTCCGGCCTTGGGGCGGCTTTCCAGCATGCCTTTGGCAATCAATATGCGTACCGCCTCCCGATAGGCGGTGCGGGAGACGTGGAGCCGTTCCGACGCCTCGATCTCCCCTTCGAACAGGTCGCCGGGCTTGTGGACGCCCATCAGGATCGCTGTGCCCAACTGTCGGGCAATGGCCTGATGGATGCGGAGCGAGCCTTCTTCCGCCGCGAACTTGCGTTCCGTCACGTCCTTGCGCTCGCTCCCCAAAACCCCGGCTCCCCTTCTGTCAGTCCTCGAACGCCGTCGTAGGGCAATGCCGCCCGCAAAGAAAGGCATCGGCCACCAATCGCAACGGAGCGATATCGGCATCGATCGCCTTGTCCGCCGTCAATTGCACGAATCGGCGGTACATGGCCGGATATTCCTCGTCCGGCGCCTTCACCTGAACTTCGCCGTCCAGCCGCAGCATATTGCCGCCCTCTGACAGCAGCAGGCGGCCATTTCCCGTTTCGACTGCGATGTCCCAGGTCTGCGGCCCGGTCTGGCGCCAGTCGAACACCGCCTCCACCGGCGCGCCCGAAGCGGTTGCCATCTTGAGCGCGGCGCCGATCGGCGCATCCTTGTTCTGCGGCACCTCCAGGCTGGCGGACAGCAGGGTGACGGGTTCGGGCACGATCTCCGTCAGGATGGAAAGCGCGTTGATACCGGGATCGAACACGCCGAAACCGCCCGCTTCCCAAATCCAGGGCTGGCCGGGATGCCAGTGGCGCACATCCTCGCGCCACTGGATGTCGATGCGCTCGATGGTGCGCGACGCCAACCACGCCTTCGCCTGCGCGACGGCGGCGGCATAGCGGCTGTGCCAGCTCGCATAGAGCGTGACGTTCCGCGCCTTCGCCAGCGCGACCAGCGCCTCCACCTCCGACACGGTGGCGCCCGGCGGCTTTTCCAGGAAGACATGTTTGCCCGCCAATATCGCCTGTCGCGCCGCCTGATAGCGGACCTGCGGCGGCTGGCACAGGATCACGGCATCGAGTTCCGGCTCGCCCGCCAGCATGGCATCAAGGTTGGGATAATTGCTGACCCCTTCACCCTGCGCATTGCGGCTGGCGACCGCGACCACTTCTATGCCCGCGGTCTTTTCGATCGCGGGAAGATGCTGGTCGCGGGCGATCTTGCCCAGGCCGACAAGGCCTGCCCTGATCGTCATGCGGCGACTTCCAGCCTGCCCTCGACGCGACGGGTGAGCTTCCACGGATTGGCGGCCTGAAGCGCGGGTGGCAACACCGCGTCGGCCACATCCTGATAGCAGACCGGGCGCAGGAAGCGCATCATCGCCAACGTGCCGACGGAGGTGGTGCGCCCATCGGAGGTCGACGGGAAGGGGCCGCCATGCACCATGGCATGGGTCACTTCCACCCCGGTCGGCCAGCCGTTGGCCAGCACGCGACCCACTTTCCGGGAGAGCGTGGGCAGCAGCTTCGCGGCATCGGCCTGATCGCTTTCGTCCATCTGGAGCGTCGCGGTCAACTGACCCTCCATGCGGCCGATGGTGTCGATGACTTCCTCGACGGTCGCGCATTTGACCAGGATGGAGGAAGAGCCGAACACTTCATGCGCCAGCGCCGGATTGGCGCGGAACTGCTCGCCGGTCGCCGCGAACAGCGCGTGCTGCCCGCGATTGACGCCGTCCGCCGCCGCGCCGCGCGCGATGGTGGTGACGCCCTTAGCCCCGGCCAGGGCGGCGACGCCCTTTTCATAGGCGGCGTGGATGCCGGGCGTCAGCATGACCTGCGCACCATTGCCCGACAGCGCCCCGGCGGCGGACGCGACGAAACGGTCGAGATCGGGGCCGTCCAGCGCGATCACCATCCCCGGATTGGTGCAGAACTGGCCCGAAAACAGAGTCAGCGACCCGACGAAGGCCGTGCCCAGCGCCTCGGCGCGATTGGCCAGCGCACCGGGCAACAGCACGACGGGGTTGATGCTCGACATTTCGGCATAGACCGGGATCGGCTCGTCGCGTCCGCGGCGATCTTCATCAGGGCAAGGCCGCCGCCGCGCGATCCGGTGAAGCCCACGGCCTTGATGCGCGGATCGGCCACCAGCGCGCCGCCAAGGTCATTGGTCGTGCCGGGCAGGTAGGAAAACACGCCTTCATGCAGGCCGCTGGCCTTCACGGCCGCTGCGATGGCGCGGGCCACCAGTTCGCCGGTGCCGGGATGGGCCGGATGGCCCTTGACCACGACCGGGCAACCGGCGGCGAAGGCCGATGCGGTGTCGCCGCCCGCGACCGAGAAGGCGAGGGGGAAGTTGGACGCGCCGAACACGGCGACCGGGCCGACCGCCTGATTGACGCGGCGCAGGTCGCTGCGCGGCAGCGGCTGGCGCTCCGGCAGCGCCTTGTCGATGGTGGCGTCCAGCCAGTCGCCCTGCCGCACATAGCTGGCGAACAGGCGAAGCTGCCCGACGGTGCGGCCGCGTTCTCCCTCCAGCCGGCCGCGCGGCAGGCCGCTTTCGCTCATGGCCGTGGTGATCAGCAGGTCGCCAATCGCCATGATCTGGTCAGCCACGCCTTCCAGAAAGGCGGCGCGGGCATCGGGTGCCAGCGTCGAGAAGCCCTCGAACGCCGCATCGGCGAGCGCACATGCGTCCGCGACATCGGCGGCCGACGCGTTGTGGAAAGCGACCTCGCCCCTCGCGCCGGTCGACGGATCGACGGCGAAGAAGGGTTCGCCGCCCTGGCGCTCGGCAGCGCCGACAAGAATGGCTCCGTTGAACATGGGAATACTCCGGAAATAGGGGGATGGTTAATTCAATGATTGTCGCGGGGCAGGCCCTTGGTCTGGGCGATGCGCTGATATTTCTCGGCTCCCTCCAGGATCGCGCCGGTATCCATCTGGCCGACCACGGAGCGCTGGATTTCCTGCCAGGGCGTCTGCGACGCGGGATATTTGAACCCGCCCTCCGCTACCAGCTTCGCCCGGCGGCTTGCCAGTTCCTCGTCGGAAATCAGCGCGTTCACTTTACCCTTGTTCAGGTCCATGCGCACCCGGTCGCCGGTCCGGAGCAGCGCCAGCCCGCCCATGGCCGCCGCTTCGGGCGAGGCGTTGAGGATCGACGGGCTGCCCGACGTGCCCGATTGTCGCCCGTCGCCTATGCAGGGCAGGGCCGACACGCCCTCTGTGATAAGGTAGGCGGGCGGCCGCATGTTCACCACTTCCGCCGCGCCCGGATAGCCGACCGGGCCGGCGCCGCGCATGAACAGCAGCGTATCGGGTGTGATGCCCGTTGCCGGATCGTCGATCCGCGCATGATAATCCTCCGGCCCGTCGAACACGACCGCCGGGCCTTCAAAAGCATTGGGATCGTCGGGGTTGGAGAGATAGCGCTGGCGGAACTCCTCGGAGATCACGCTGGTCTTCATCACCGCCGCGTCGAACAGATTGCCCGACAGGACGAGGAACCCGGCCTCTTCCTTCAGCGGCTGGGCGAAGGGGCGGATGACCTTCTCATCCTCGATCGCCACGTCCCGGCAATTCTCGCCCATGGTCCGGCCGTTGACGGTCATCGCGTTCTCGCGGATCAGACCCTGCCCGATGAGCTGGCCCACCACGGCGGGCACGCCCCCGGCGCGATAATAATCCTCGCCCAGATATTCGCCCGCAGGCTGGAGGTTCACGAGCAGCGGCACCTTGTGCCCCACCGTCTCCCAATCCTTGAGCGGCAGGTCGACGCCGACATGGCGCGCGATCGCCGCCAGATGGATGGGCGCGTTGGTCGAGCCGCCAATGGCGGAATTGACGACGATGGCGTTATGGAAAGCGTCCAGCGTCAATATGTCGGAGGGCTTCAGATCCTCCGCCACCATCTCGACGATCCGCTTGCCGGTGCGATAGGCGACCTCCTGCCGGTCGCGATAGGGCGCCGGGATCGCCGCCGACCCGGGCAGCATCATGCCCAGCGCCTCGGCCAGCGAGTTCATCGTCGTCGCCGTGCCCATGGTGTTGCAATAGCCGGTCGAGGGGGCGGAGGAGGCCACCAGCTTGATGAATCCCTCATCGTCGATCTTACCCGCTGCCAGCAATTGCCGCGCATGCCAGACGATGGTGCCCGAACCCGTCCGCTCGCCCTTGTGCCAGCCGTTCAGCATCGGTCCCACCGACAGGGCGATGGCGGGAATATTCACGGTCGCCGCCGCCATCAGCAGCGCGGGCGTGGTCTTGTCGCAGCCGGTGGTCAGCACCACGCCGTCCAGCGGATAGCCATAGATCGCCTCGACCAGCCCCAGATAGGCGAGGTTGCGGTCCAGCCCCGCCGTCGGCCGCTTGCCCGTCTCCTGGATCGGATGCACCGGAAATTCCAGCGCGATCCCGCCCATTTCGCGGATGCCTTCGCGCACCCGCTCCGCCAGTACCATATGATGGCGGTTGCAGGGCGACAGGTCGCTGCCGGTCTGGGCGATGCCGATGATCGGCCGGCCGCTGCGCAATTCCTCCAGCGACAGCCCGAAATTCAGATAACGCTCCAGATAAAGCGCGGTCATGTCGATATTGTCTGGGTTGTCGAACCAGGCGCGGCTACGCAGCTTATGGGCAGGCTTGGACGAATCGCTCATTGAATAGGCACCCTGTCGCAGGAAATGGCAGATGGATTCTGGGGCACGTTGACGCGCTTGCCCTTCCAATATACTCATACAAATAGAAATTCAAGGATGCTTGGGCCCAGTGACAAATTTGATGAGCCAATATGCGGTCGTCGGGGACTGGGGGACCAGCCGCCTGCGCCTCTTCCGCATGGAGCAGGGCCGCGTCACCGCGCGTCACGACGGCCCGGGCATCGGCGCGGTGGGGCAGGAAGCAGAGGCCGCCTTCGCCGTCACCATCGCCCCCTGGCTGGAGGAGGGGGCGCCCAGGGAGATACGCCTCTGCGGCATGGCCGGCGCGCGCGGCGGCTGGGTGGAGGCGCCCTATGCCGATTGTCCCGCCGATGCCGAATCCTGGCGCGCCGCCGCGAAGCGGTTCGACTGGCGTGGCATGCCGGTCAGCATCATGGCGGGGCTCACCTGCGTCGGAGAGGATGGCGCGCATGATGTGATGCGCGGCGAGGAGACGCAGATTTTCGGCGCCATGGCCCGCGATCCGGCGCTGGCGCGGGGCGGCATCTCATCGTCCTGCCCGGCACGCACAATAAATGGACGGTGGTGGAGGATGGCCGCATCGCCTCCTTCCGCACCATGCCGACGGGGGAATTGTTCGCCCTGTTGCGGGACCATTCCACCTTGGGGCCGAAAACCGACCGGGCCCATCCGGCGCAGGAGGCGCTGGGGTTCGGCGAAGGGCTGGAGCGGGCGGGGGAGGGGCGGCTGCTGTCCTCGCTGTTCGCCGCGCGGGCGATGCGATTGCGGGCGGGACGCTCGGCCGAGTGGGCCACGGGTTATCTGTCCGGCCTCATCATCGGCTGCGAGATTGCGGAGATGCGTGGTACGCTTGAGGAAGTGGACGACATTCTCCTGATCGGGGACGCCCAGCTTGCGGTCCGCTATGCGCAGGCGCTCGGAAGGCAGGGGCTGGCGTCCCAATTGCTGGATGGCGATGCCTGCTCGCTCGCCGGGCTGGGATTGGTTTAGATGAGGGGATGGTAAGCTGTCATTCCCCATCCCGCAGGCGGGCGGGGAACGGCTGGAAATGACCAACGATAAACCGCCCCATAAGTCCATTGACGGAGCCCCTCCCATGACATTCGACGACCTGCTTGCCTCCGGCGCGCCGCCCATCTGCGCAATTCTGCGCGGCCTCAAGCCCGATGAGGCGATCGACATAAGCGCAGCGCTGGTCGAAGCGGGCATCCGCATCCTCGAAGTCCCCTTCAACTCCCCCGAACCGCTGAAAAGCATCGCCGCGATGCAGGCCGCATTCGGTGACCGCGCGCTGATCGGCGGCGGCACGGTGCTCTCTGTCGATGCGGTGGAGGGGCTGCATGGTGCGGGTGGCCGCATCATGATCACGCCCAATACGGACTCCCAGGTGATCGCCAGAGGGGTCGAACTCGGTCTTGAGCTGCTTCCCGGCTTCATGACTCCGAGTGAGGCATTCGTCGCCATCGGGGCGGGCGCGCGCCGCATCAAGCTGTTCCCGGCCGCGCTTATGGGTCCCGCTTATGTAAGGGCGCTGAAGGACGTGCTGCCCAAACAGGTCGGCGTCTGGGCGGTGGGCGGCACGGGCGCGGACACGGTCGGGGAATGGCTGGCCGCCGGTTGCGAGGGGATTGGTGCCGGCGGCGCGCTCTATCGGCCCGGCGACGGCGCCGGAACGGTCAGGGATCGGGCCCTGGAACTGGTCGCCGCGTGGAAGCGCACCCAATGACCATGGCATTGAAGGACCGGGCGCCTCACACCACCTGACGCGCCTCGGTGCGATCCAGCATATCCCGCACCTTCGCCGCCAGCTCGGCATAGGTGAAGGGCTTGGTCAGCAATTCCACCCCCGGATCGAGCCGGCCGTGGTGGATGATCGCATTGCGGGCATAGCCAGTCGCGAACAGCACCTTCAGGCCCGGCTGCCGCACCTGCGCCTCCTGCGCGATGTCGGCGCCGGTCATTCCGCCCGGCAGGATGACGTCGGTGAACAGCAGGTGGATCGGCTCCGGGGCCTCTTCCAGCGCCTGCAACGCGGCCGCGCCGTTGCCCGCCTCGATCACTTGATAACCCAGTTCCCTCAGCACATCGACGGTATAGGCGCGGACTTTCTCGTCATCCTCGCACACCAGCACCGTCTCGTCGCCGCCGCATATCGGCGGGGTCCGATGCTCCGCGCCCGTGTCGTTGTCCGGCAGGGGGCCGTAGAAGCGGGGCAGGTAGATCTTCACCGTCGTGCCGTGCCCGGCCTCCGAATAGACGCGGATATGGCCGCCCGACTGCTTGATGAAGCCATAGACCATGGAAAGGCCCAGGCCCGTGCCGCGCCCGACCTCCTTGGTGGTGAAGAAGGGTTCGATGGCGTGGCTCAGCACCTCCTCGTCCATGCCCTCACCGGTGTCCGATACGCTGATCAGCACATATTGGCCCGGCAACACCTCCGCCTCCTGCGCGGCATAGACGGCATCGATATGGGTGTTGGCGACCTCGATGGTCAGCTTGCCGCCCAGCGGCATCGCGTCGCGCGCGTTGACGGCCAGGTTCAATAACGCATTTTCCATCTGGTTGATGTCGATCTCGACCGCCCAGACCCGTGCCCCCTGGATCAGCTCGATCTCGATCGTCTCGCCCAGCGACCGTATCAGCATGTCGGACATGCCGCTCACCAACCGGTTGGGATCGATCCGCTCGGGCGCGAGCGGCTGGCGGCGGGAAAAGGCGAGCAGCCGCTGGGTCAGCAGCGCCGCGCGTTCGGCCCCCGCCATGGCGTTGTCCGCCGCCCGGCGCAATCGCGGCTGATCATCGTCGGAGATTTTTTCAAGACCGCGTTGCAACAGTTCCAGATTGCCGGTGACGATCTGGAGCAGATTGTTGAAATCATGCGCCACCCCGCCGGTAAGCTGGCCCAGCGTCTCCATCTTCTGCGCCTGCCGCAGCGCCTCTTCCGCGTCCGCCAGCGCCCTGGCATGGGCCCGCTGTTCCGTCACATCGCGGGCGACGCAATAGATGAGGTCGTTTTCCGGCACGGCGGTCCAGCTGAAATTGCGATAGCCGCCGTCCTTCGCGCGGAACCGGTTTTCGAAACGCACCGTCGGCCTGCCGCTCGCCAGACCGGCCAGTTCGCCCCGCGTCCTCTCCAGATCGTCGGGATGTTCCATCCATTCCGACGTGCGGCCGATCAGTTCCTGTTCGCTCCAGCCCAATATATCGGTCCAGGCGGGACTGGCGGCGATCCACACGCCGTTCCTGTCTGCGACCAGGAAAGGGTCGCGCGCCAGCGCCCACAGCCGGGCGCGGTCCGCCCGCATCTCCTGCTCGGCCCGCACGCGTCTGGTCGTCTCGCTGACGATGCAGAGCGCGCCGCCGATCGATCCGTCCGCCTCGAACACAGGGGAATAGCTGATGTCGAAGAACACCTCTTCCCCCTGGTCGCCGTCGCGCTCGATATAGAAGGGGCGATCCTTGGCATGCACCGACTGGCCGTCCTGGATCACGGACCGCAGCAACGGCTCCAGATCGTCCCATAGCTCTGCCCAACCCTCCCGCGCTGGACGGCCCAGCACGCGTGGATGCTTGTCGCCGATGGTGGGCATATAGGCTTCATTATAGAGGGCGCACAGGTCCGGCCCCCAGAACAGCACGATCTCGGCCGTGGACGACAGCATCAGCCGGACGGTCGATATCAGCGCGGGCGACCAGCCCTCTACCGGACCCAGCGGCGAGTTGGCATCGATCTGCGCGGTCAGGGCACCGATCGGCCCTTGCGCGGCGATCATGGCGGCAGTGCCGGCACTGCTCATCGCCTATCCTCGATCAATCTCCTCATGAGGCCCGATACGCCTGTCCAACCTTTTGTATCCGTTGCTGCGCGGGCCGTTATGACCTTTTGTCCATCTTCCGGGTTATCCTTGCAACAGGGCGAACAACAGCGCATGGATCGGCGCCATGACCGCGTTGACCCTCAGCCGCCCCGCCATAGCCGTCCCGCGTCCAGCATCGATCGCGCGCTGGCTGCTGGCCGTCGCCGCCCTCGTCTTCTGCATGGTCGTGGTGGGCGGCATCACCCGCCTGACCGAATCCGGCCTGTCGATCACCCAGTGGAAGCCGATCACCGGCGCCATCCCGCCGCTGACCCACGATCAGTGGATGGAGGCGTTCCGCGACTATCAGCAGATTCCCGAATATCAGCAGCTGCGGCAGGGCATGACGCTGGGCGATTTCCAGTTCATCTTCTTCTGGGAATGGGTCCACCGGCTGCTGGGGCGGCTGATCGGCGTGGCCTTCGCGTTGCCGCTGCTCTGGTTCGCATGGAAAAGGGCGATTCCGCAGGGCTATGGGCCGCGCCTCATCGCTTTGCTGGCACTGGGCGGATTGCAGGGCGCGATCGGCTGGTGGATGGTGAAATCGGGCCTGTCGGTGCGCACCGACGTCAGTCATTATCGCCTCGCCGTGCATCTGCTGACGGCATTGTTCATCATGGGCGGGCTCATCTGGACCGCGCTCGACCTGCTGACCCGGTCGAGGACGCCCTTCGCCAAGCCGGCTATGCTGCATCCCTTCGCGATCGCCGCGCTGGTCGCACTGCTGGTGCAACTCATGTTCGGCGCGTTCACCGCGGGGCTGGATGCGGGCTATGTGTCCAGCACCTGGCCGCTGATGAACGATCATTTCGTGCCGCGGGGCATAGAGTGGCTCGGCTCGCTCTGGGCCACGATATCGAGCGATCCCTATCTGGTGCATTTCATCCATCGCTGGTGGGCCTGGATCACGGCCGCCATGCTGATCCTGCTCGCCCGCATGGCGAAGCAGGCCGGGGATCGCGGTCCTTCGATCGCGCTCAATGCCGCCGTCGGTACGCAGATCGCGCTCGGTATCGCCACCGTCATCAGTGGCATCGCGCTGCCGCTCGCCGTGCTGCACCAGGCGGTCGGCGCGCTGGTGGTCGCCGCTGCCGCCTGGGCGGCGCACAGCCTTGGGGAACGGCGGGGATGAGCGCCGTCGCGCTCGTCTACACGCTGTTCGGCTCGCGCGACGCGGCGATGCGGGTGGCGCGCCGGCTGATCGAGGAACGGCTGATCGCCTGCGCCAACCTGCTGGGGGAGGCGACGTCCCTCTACGAATGGAACGGCGTTATGGAGGAGACGGCGGAGGTGCCCGTCCTCTTCAAGACCGCGCCGTCGCGCCGCGAAGCGCTGATGGCACGCATCGCGGAACTGCATGATTATGAGGTTCCCGCGATCCTCGCCCTGCCGGTGGAGGCCGCCGACAGCGGCTTCGCCCGCTGGGTGGGTGAACAGCTCGCCAAGTAACGGGTATTATTTTACCCGTCAGCAAAGCCGCCGAATCTCTTGACTTGTGCGGCCCCACCCGTCATTAGCGCGCATCTTCCGAAGGCCGGCGACGGCGATCGGTTTATGCATTTAACTGGAGATTGGCACCATGAAGGCGCTGATGAAGACCACCAAGCCGGCAACCCCGGCAACGGTCGAAAAGAAGTGGATCCTGATCGACGCGGAAGGTCTCGTCGTCGGCCGCCTCGCTTCGACCGTCGCGAACATCCTGCGCGGCAAGCACAAGCCGAGCTTCACCCCCCACGTCGATTGCGGTGACAATGTCATCATCATCAACGCTCAGAAGGTGAAGTTCACCGGCCGCAAGCTGACCGACAAGGTCTATTACAAGCACACCGGCTATGCCGGCGGCATCAAGGAAACCACCCCCCAGAAGGTTCTGGAAGGGCGTTTCCCCGAGCGCGTCCTGGAAAAGGCCGTTGAGCGCATGATCCCCCGTGGTCCGCTGGGCCGCCAGCAGATGCGCAACCTGCGCATCTTCGCCGGTGCCGAGCATTCGCACGCTGCGCAGAACCCCGAAGTGCTCGACTTCGCGTCGCGCAACCGCAAGAACAAGGTGGGTGCCTAATGTCCGATAACCGCCAGTCCCTGTCCGACCTCGCGTCGCTGACCGCCAACGCTCCGGCGCCTGCCGTCGCTGCCGAAACCGTCGCCGCCGACGCGCCGATCGCTCCGGTTCAGCCTTCGGCTCCGCTGCGCGCCCAGGAAATCGACAGCCTCGGCCGCGCCTATGCGACCGGCCGCCGCAAGGACGCCGTCGCCCGCGTCTGGGTGAAGCCCGGCACCGGCAAGATCACGGTCAACGGCCGCGATCAGGAAGTCTATTTCGCTCGCCCGACCCTGCGTCTGGTGATCAACCAGCCGTTCGGCGTCACCGAGCGCGAAGGCCAGTATGACGTGATCGCCACCGTCAAGGGCGGCGGTCTGTCCGGCCAGGCCGGCGCGGTCAAGCACGGCATCGCCCAGGCTTTGTCGAAGTACGAACCGGCGCTGCGCAGCGCGGTCAAGGCCGAAGGCTTCCTGACCCGCGACAGCCGCGCCGTCGAGCGTAAGAAGTACGGTAAGGCCAAGGCCCGCCGCAGCTTCCAGTTCTCGAAGCGCTGATCGGTTCGATCGGAACGACATTTGGGGAAGGGCCGGATTTTCCGGCCCTTTTCTTTTGGCGTCCAAAGGGCCGCCCCTGCCCAGGCCCACCATTTCGCTTTCGCACCGATGGCAACCTTCTGTCCGCCCCGCTGTTGATCCTGCAACAGCAACAGACAGGAGAAGTCCCATGGGTGAACTGACCGACAAGGCAAAGGCTGCGGGCAACAAGGCGATGGGCGCCGTGAAGGAAGCCGTCGGCAAGAACAGGCGTGATCCCGATCTGGTCGCGGAAGGCCAGGCACAGAAGGCCAAGGGCACGGTGCAGGACATCAAGGGATCAGTGAAAGGGGCGCTTGGCGACAAGATCTGATCCGCTTTACCCGCGCTTGGGAAGGCCCCGCCAATCGGCGGGGCCTTTACTGTATCATCGCCCTGATACGCCCTTGCCGATCATGCCCTTTCATGCTCCTGTCGGCGCAGCAAGGGAGATTTCTATGTATGATCGGCGGACCATGCTGACGGGTGCTACGGCATCCCTGGTCCTTTCCACGCGACTCTCCGCGCAGACAATGCCGCCGCAGGGCTTCGCGACCCCGGCGGGCACATCACCCTTCGCGCCTGACATATTCCGTGAGCGCCGCCGCCGCGTCATGGATGTGCTGAAGGACGGCGTTGCGGTCGTCTTTGGCGCCGATCCAGTGCAAAGCAGCGCCGCGGTGGCGCCGCCGTTCGTTCAGGACGGCGATTTTGCCTGGCTGACGGGCATCGTCGATGAGCCCGGCGCGATCCTGGTCATGGCGCCCGCCGAGCGGACGATCAAGGAATGGCTGCTGCTCCCCTCGCGCGATCCGGAGGCGGAACGCTGGGAAGTCGAGCGCCTGCCGCTGGGCACCGAACTGGAGCGTCGCACCGGCTTTGCCCGCGTGTCGCGGACGGGCGGCCTCGGCAGCCTCGTGACGACCCTCGCCGAACGCTCCAAGACGCTGCATTTCCTAGGGCCGATTGTCAGCGCTTCCGCCCCGGTGCCAAAGGCGCTGGAACTTTACGGCAAGGTGATGCAGCGGGTTCCGGGCGTCTCGCTCAAGGATGAAAGCGCCCTGTTGCCTTCGCTGCGCATCGTCAAGGAACCGCGCGAACTCGACCTGATGCGCAAGGCGGCGGCGGCCACGGCGCGCGGGCATATCGCCGCGATGAAGCAGGTGCGCCCCGGCATGACCGAAAAGCAGTTGAAGGCCATCCTGGAGGATGCCTTCCGTGCCGGGGGCGGGGAAGGATTGGCCTATGACAGCATCGTCGCGACGGGGCGCAACGCCGCTTCGCTGCATTATACCGGCGGCAGCGGCGTGATCGGGACCAACGATCTGATCCTGATCGATGCCGCCGCCTCGGTGGGTGGCTATGCCTGCGACGTGACGCGCACATTCCCGGCGAGCGGCAAATTCACCTCCGAACAGCGCGCCTCCTATGAACTGGTCCTCGCCGCCCAGGCCGCCGCCGCCGCGAAGCTCAAGGCCGGCGTCTATTATGAGGATCTGGTGGAGGCGGCGAAGGACGTCTTCCGCAAGGCCGGGCGGATTGACGACTTCACTCATGGACTTGGCCATCTGGTCGGTCTGGACGTGCATGATGTGGGGGACATGGCGAAACCGTTGCCGGCAGGTGCGGTCATCACGATAGAGCCCGGACTCTATGTCCAGTCCGCCAATATCGGCATCCGGATCGAGGACCTCTACCTGATCACCCAGACCGGATCGCAGCGGCTGAGCGAAGGCGTTCCCCGGACCGTGGAGGAGGTCGAGGCGGCGATGGCGCGTTAATCCTCTTCGGGCGTCGCCAGATAAGCCCGAACGTCGCGCCGCAATTCCCCGGCGCAGAGATAGAGTGCGATCACATTGGGGATCGCCATCAGGAAGAAGCTGCTGTCGACGATGCCGACCACCCGGCCGAGGTCGATGGCGGCCGCCGGTGGCAGGGCGACGATATAGAGGATCTTGTAGCTCCACTGCGCCTTCGGCCCGTTGCCGAACAGATAGCCCCAGGCCTGCAAGCCGTAAAAGCCCCAGGCGACCAGCGTCGAATAGGCGAACAGCACCACCACGACCGCCAGAAGCCAGGGGAAGGAGGGCGATACCTGCGCGAAGGCGGCGGAGGTGATCGCGATCCCTTCCAGCCCGCTCTTCCACGTCCCGGCGACCACCAGCGCCAGCCCGCCCAGCGCACAGACGATCATCGTCCCGAGCAGCGGCTCCAGCAATGCGACCAGCCCCTCGGACACCGGATGCCGCGCGCGGGCCAGACTATGGGCCATGACCGCCGACCCGACGCCCGCCTCGCTTGCGAACACGGCGCGGCGCATGCCCGCGACGAACGCGCCCACCGCGCCGCCGGTCGCGGCCTGCCCGCTCCAGGCGCCGTGCCAGATTTCCATCAGAGCCGCGGGGATGGCGGCGGCGTGCAGGATCAGCACCGTCGCGACGCCGATCAGATAGACCGCGACCTTGAGCGGCGTCAGCCGCTTCGCCACCTCGCCCAGCCATGCCGCGCCGCCGAGCGTTACCAGCGCCACCGCGCCAGCGAGGATGATGCCATAGGCCCAGCCGTTGCCGAAACCCGTGACCACCTTCACCTGCGCGAAGCTCTGGTTGACCTGTACCATCGGGATCGCGCCGAACAGCGCGAAAAAGGCGTATGATCCGCCCAATATCAGCCCGATCCTGGGCCAGCCCCGCGCCGTGCCCACCGCCTTGAGCACATACATCGGCCCGCCATGCACATGGCCTTGGGCGTCGAAGGTGCGATATTTGAGTCCCAGCGTCACCTCGGCCATCTTCACCGTCATGGCGAACCAGCCGATGACGAACATCCAGAGGATCGCGCCCGGCCCGCCCATGGTCAGTGCCACTGCCACGCCCGCGATATTGCCGAGGCCGATGGTCCCCGACAGCGCCGTGGACAGCGCGCCCCATTGGCTGACATCGCCCTTCGCCTCTCCTTCATGCGGTTGCGTCCGCAGGACGCGGATCGCCCGGCCCACCGCCGTGACATTGGGAAAGCCCAGCCACACCGTGAAGAACAGCATCGGCAGCGCCAGATAGAGCACGATCAGTTCGATCTGCGTCCCCAGCACGGGCACTTTCATGAAGACCGCGCCGGAAAGGGCGTCGATCGCTGCATTGAATCCGTCCATTTGCAAGGGGATGGCCGCTCCTTGCTGGAAAGTCGAACAAAGATTGCTATGGGAAGGGAACAGGGTTCACCGCACCGGCGGATGAGGATTATGAGCAGAAGATATTTCGGCACCGACGGCATTCGTGGGCGCACCAATCAATGGCCAATGACCGCCGAACTGGCGATGAAGGTGGGCATGGCCGCAGGCAAGCATTTCCAGCGCGGCACCCATCGCCATCGTGTGGTGATCGGCAAGGACACGCGGCTTTCGGGCTATATGGTGGAAAATGCGCTGGTCGCGGGCTTCACCGCCGTCGGCATGGACGTGGTGCAGTTCGGGCCGATCCCCACCCCGGCCGTGGCGCTGCTCGCCCATTCGATGCGCGCCGATCTGGGCGTCATGATCTCGGCCAGTCACAATCCCTATTATGACAATGGCATCAAGCTGTTCGGTCCCGACGGGTACAAGCTGTCCGACGAGGATGAGCTGAAGATCGAAGCGATGCTGGAACAGGAAATTCCACTCGCCGCGTCACAGGACATCGGCCGTGCCCGTCGTGTCGAGGACGCGCGGGGCCGCTACATCCATGCGGTCAAGTCCAGCTTCCCCGCCGATTTGCGGTTGGATGGGCTGAAGATCGTGGTCGATTGCGCCAATGGTGCGGCCTATCAGGTGGCGCCGTCCGCCTTCTGGGAATTGGGGGCGGAGGTGGTCGCGATCGGCGTCTCGCCCGACGGCACAAATATCAACGACCGTTGCGGTTCGACTTCGCCGCAGCTTTTGCAGGAGACGGTGGTATCGTCCGGTGCGGACATCGGCATCGCGCTGGACGGTGATGCGGACCGGCTGATCGTCGTCGATGAACATGGCACGATCGTCGACGGCGACCAGATCATGGCGCTGATCGCCGGGAATTTCGCGAAGGCGGGCACCCTGCGCGGTGGCGGGTTGGTGGCGACGGTCATGTCGAACCTCGGGCTGGAGCGCTTCCTCGCCGGGCAGGGCATGGCGCTGGAGCGGACCAAGGTCGGCGACCGCTATGTCCTGGAACGGATGCGCGAGGGTGGGTTCAATGTTGGCGGCGAGCAGTCGGGGCACATGATCCTGTCCGATTATGCGACGACCGGGGACGGCACGGTAGCGGCGTTGCAGGTATTGGCCGCGCTGGTGCGCTCGGGCAAGCCGGCGAGCGAGGTGCTGCACCAGTTCGATCCGGTGCCGCAATTGCTCAAGAATGTCCGCTTCTCAGGCGGCAAGCCGCTGGAACATGAGGATGTGAAGCGGGTGATCGCGCAGGCCGAGGCGGAACTGAACGGCAGCGGGCGGCTGGTGATCCGCCCTTCGGGGACGGAGCCGGTGATCCGCGTCATGGCCGAGGGCGACCGGGAGGAGCAGGTCAAGGACGTGGTCGAGCGCATCTGCGACGCCGTGGCGAAGGCGGCGGCCTGATGCTGGACATGCGCCCCGACTGCGAACGTTGCGGCATCGACCTGCCCGCCGATGAGCCGGGCGCATTCATCTGTTCCTTCGAATGCACCTATTGTGCGCCGTGCGCGGAAGCGTTGGACGACCGTTGCCCCAATTGCGGCGGGGAATTGATGGACCGGCCGACGCGGGTGGGGAATGCGCTGAAACGGCACCCGGCCTCGACGGAGCGCAAATACAAGGCATGAGCGTCGCGCGCATTCTCATCATTGCCGGGTCCGACAGCGGGGGCGGGGCGGGCATCCAGGCGGATATCCGTACCGTTACGCTGCTGGGCGGCCACGCCATGACCGCGATCACCGCGATCACGGCGCAGAACACGCTGGGGGTACAGGGCGTCCACCCCGTGCCGGTCGACATGGTGCTCCAGCAGATCGAGAGCGTCATCAGCGATATCGGCGTCGATGCGGTGAAGATCGGGATGATCGGATCGGCGGAGATTGCGGCGGCGGTGGCGGAGCGGCTGGCGGCGCTGGAGCATGTGCCGATCGTCTTCGATCCGGTCATGGTGGCGACGAGTGGGTCGATGCTCGCGGATGCTGCGACGATCGCTGCCTTTGAGAAGCTGATGGCGCTGGCGACGCTGGTGACGCCCAATATTCCCGAACTGGCGGCGCTGGGCGGCGAGGAGATCGCGATTCGCTTCGCGACCCATGTACTGGCCAAGGGCGGCCACGGCGAGGGGCCGATGCTGACCGACCGGCTGATCGGGCCGCGAGGCGTGCGCAAGGCCTGGAGCAATGCGCGGATCGACACGCCGCACACCCATGGTACCGGCTGCACCCTGGCCAGCGCGATCGCGACGGGCCTGGGGCAGGGATGGGACCTGATCGACGCGATCGAGCGGGCCCGCAAATATGTGCGGGAAGCGTTGAAGCTCGCGCCGGGGCTGGGGCAGGGGCATGGGCCGATGGGCGCGCCGTTCGGATTCCATCACCATGCCTGATTTTTTCCATGAACTGCTGCATCGTCCGGGACTGGTCGCCGGGGTGGACGAAGCGGGGCGGGGACCGCTGGCCGGACCCGTGGTCGCGGCGGCGGTGATCCTGCGGCAGGAGGATTGTCCGGAAGGCCTCAACGACAGCAAGCAGTTGAGTGCCGCCCGGCGCGCCGTGCTGGAGGGGGAGATCAAGGCGCGGGCCCTGTGCTGGGGGCTGGGCGTCGCTTCGGTCGACGAGATTGACAGCCTCAACATCCTCTGGGCGACCATGCTGGCGATGACGCGGGCGGTCGAGGCGCTCACCCAGGATTGCGCCCATGTGCTGGTGGACGGCAATCGTTGCCCGCAATGGCGCTGGGCTTCGACGGCGATCGTCGAGGGCGACGCCAAATGCCTGTCGATCGCGGCGGCCTCCATCCTGGCGAAGGAGGCGCGCGACCGGATGATGATCGAAGCGGCGGCGGCACATCCGCATTATGGCTGGGAAAGCAACAAGGGCTATGGCAGCGCCAAGCATCTCGCTGCGCTCAGGGAGCATGGGCCAACACCGCTGCATCGCAGGAGCTTTGCGCCGGTCGCGCAACTCAGCCTGCTGTAGGATTTCAGATGACAGCGCGATGAGGGCCCGGAAAGCCGGATTTTCGCGCCTTTTCCCTGCTTCATGGCGGACGGTCGAAGGTGCCGGCACGGCGTTGGGCGTGGACGATAGGACACCGATACTGGGCTGTCCCGCCTCGGGATGAGCGGCGGCGATATGGGGGCTGGCGCCGCCGCGCCTTGTGGTTAAAAAAGCGTATATGTCCTTTGTCCACCTCCTTCTCGGGCTGTTTGCCTGCCTGTTGCTGACGCCGCCAGTGCTGGCGGAAGAGGGACCCGTCGCGCCGGGGAGCTATCGTTGGATGGAGGAGGGGCCCTTTGCCGGACCGCTCTATCTGGTGATCAGCATCGAGCGGCAGACGGTGCACGTCTATGACGGCGACCGGCTGATCGGGGTCGCCAGCGTCTCGACCGGGATGAAGGGGCACCGCACGCCGACCGGGGAGTTCCCGATATTGCAGAAGCGCGAATGGCATCGGTCGAACATCTATTCGAACGCGCCCATGCCCTTCATGCAGCGGCTGACCTGGGACGGGATCGCGCTGCACGCGGGGCACAATCCGGGCTATCCGGCGAGCCATGGTTGCATTCGGCTACCCCATGCCTTTGCGCGCAGGCTGTTCGGAATGACGCAGGTCGGAACCCTGGTCAGCGTGACACCGGATCGCCTCAGTCCTGTGCTGATGGTGGACGCACTGGTGGTGGGCGATCCGGGGAGCGCCATCGTGACCTTTGCGCCGAAGGCCGCCCCCATGCTTCTGGCGCAGCGGACGGAGGGAGCGATTATGGCGCCGATGCTGGAGGTCGATCCGGGAATCTTCCGGTTGCGGTTGATGCGGCGATAGGCATCAGCAGAAGCGGGCGGACCGGATCCAGTCGTTGCACATCTGGCGGAGTTCGCCGCGGATCGCAGCGGCCTGGCAATCCGTTTGAGTGAGGGACGCGCGCAGGCGATGGATAGTGAGCAGCATGGCCTGGGCGCGAGGAATGAAGCTGTCGGTGGAACGATCGCCGTCCGCCGTGTCGATGAGGCGGGCCAGGGTGCCGATGGTGCCGGGCGGCAGGGCGCCGTCCTGGATGCAGACTTCATCCACCATGGCGTAGACCGCCGACAGCCATTCCGGATTGCGATAGGCACATAGCGCCATGACGACACCTGCTAGCGTAATTGATGCCTTTGAGAATCGCTGATCGTGGTGAAAAAGATATTAACCTTACAATATCGTGTCTTTTTCGTGACTTGCCTATGAAAAGGGCGGCAGGTCCCCTTTGGAACCAGCCGCCCTTGCGATTCTGTGGCCCGGATGATCAGGCCGCTTGCGCGGTTTCCTCGGCCGCGGGGAGGCGGATGATGTAATCGAAGGCGGAGAGCGCCGCCGTGGAGCCTGCGCCCATGGCGATCACGATCTGCTTGTAGGGCACGGTCGTGCAATCGCCTGCCGCGAAGATGCCGGGCTGGCTGGTTTCGCCGCGCGCGTCGATCTCGATCTCGCCGCGAGGGGAGAGGGCGATCGCGTCCTTCAGCCATTCGGTATTCGGGACGAGGCCGATCTGCACGAAAATTCCCTCCAGTTCGACATTATGCTCCGTGCCGCTGTTGCGGTCCTGATAACTGAGGCCCGTGACGCGTTCGCCATTGCCGTTCACTTTGGTCGTGAGGGCCGAGGTGATGATCCTGACATTCGGCAGGCTGGCGAGCTTGCGCTGGAGCACGGCGTCGGCGCGGAGCTGGCTGTCGAACTCGATCAGCGTCACATGGGCGACGATGCCGGCCAGGTCGATCGCAGCCTCCACGCCGCTATTGCCGCCGCCGATCACCGCCACGCGCTTGCCCTTGAACAGCGGACCGTCGCAATGCGGGCAGTAGGCGACGCCCTTGTTGCGATAGTCGTCCTCGCCCGGCACGCCCATCTGCCGCCAGCGGGCGCCGGTGGAGAGGATGACGGTCTTGCCCTTCAAGCTCGCGCCGTTTTCCAGCACGACCTCATGATAGCCGCCCTCGACCTTCGCCGGGATCAGCTTCGCGGCCTTCTGAAGGTTCATGATCTCGACATCATAATCCTTTACATGCGCTTCGAGGGCGCTGGCGAGCTTGGGGCCTTCGGTGCGGCTGACCGAGATGAAATTCTCGATGTCCATGGTGTCGAGCACCTGGCCGCCGAACCGCTCCGCCGCGACGCCGGTGCGGATGCCCTTGCGCGCCGCATAGATCGCCGCCGCCGCGCCAGCAGGGCCGCCGCCGACCACCAGCACCTCGAACGGGTCCTGGGCCTTGATCTTCTCGGCCGCGCGGGCTGCCGCGCCGCTGTCGATCTTCGCGACGATCTGTTCCAGTTCCATCCGGCCGCTGGCGAAGGGTTCGCCGTTCAGGAAGACGGTGGGTACGGCCATGACCTTGCGGGCGTCGACCTCTTCCTTGAACAGCGCCCCATCGATGGCGGTATGGCTGATGCGGGGGTTGAGGACGGCCATCAGGTTCAGCGCCTGCACCACGTCGGGGCAGTTCTGGCACGACAGCGAGAAATAGGTTTCGAAGGCGAAGTTGCCGTCAATGTCCTTGATCTGCTGGATCAGGTCCTGCGCCGCCTTCGAAGGGTGGCCGCCGACCTGGAGCAGGGCGAGGACGAGGGAGGTGAATTCATGACCCATGGGCAGGCCGGCGAAAGTCACGCCGATGTCCGTGCCGGTGCGGCGGATCATGAAACTGGGGACACGCTTGTTGCTGTCTGTGTTTGGGCCGGTCGTCACGGACACCTTGTCCGACAGTTCGGCGATTTCATCGATCAGCGTTTTGAGTTCACGGCTTTTCGCGCCGTCGTCCAGCGACGCTACCAACTCGATCGGCTGGGTGATGTTTGCCATATAGGCCTTGAGCTGACCCTTGAGATTTGCGTCCAACATCTTGTTCTCCGTGGGTTGGGCGCGCCGATCCGGGGCGCGGCTTGTCAAGCGCCGGGAAGGTGCGACCCGAACACCCGGCTGACAGATAATATGAAATTCTTGCATAAAACCCCGCCGGGCCGGGGAGTGTGCCTCGACCCGGCCCGGCGGAGCGCCGTTTCAGGTCTTTAGATCTTGCCGACGAGGTCGAGCGAGGGAGCCAGCGTGGCTTCGCCTTCTTCCCACTTGGCCGGGCAGACTTCGCCGGGGTTGGCGGCGACATATTGCGCAGCCTTCACCTTGCGGAGCAGTTCGGTCGCGTTGCGGCCGACGCCTTCCGACGTGATTTCCATGAACTGGATCACGCCTTCGGGATCGACCAGGAAGGTGGCGCGGTCAGCCAGGCCGACGCCCGGACGCATCACGTCGAAATTGTTGGTGATGGTGCCCGACTGATCGCCCAGCATGAAATAGTTGATCTTGCCGATCGCCGGCGAGGTGTCGTGCCAGGCCTTGTGGCTGAAATGCGTATCGGTCGACACCGAGTAGACCTCGACGTTCAGCTTCTGAAGCGTCGGGTAGATGTCGGCCAGATCCTCCAGCTCCGTCGGGCAGACGAAGGTGAAATCGGCGGGATAGAAGAAGAAGACGGCCCACTTGCCCTTCACATCGGCGTCGGTGACGTCGACAAACTTGCCTTCCTTATATGCGGTGGCGGTGAACGGCTTGATGGTCGTATTGATAAGAGCCATGGGCTTTCCAGTTCCTTTTAACGGGTTGCTGTGTGCCCGACCTACCTAGGGAGGATGACGATTCAGGGGAAATTGGTTTTATTACCAATGTTGATTGATAAAACCGATAAGTGGGCCGCTTATTGATCGATCGACCCGTTTCTCGGCTTGCTGAGGACATAGTTCATCGCTTCCTCCACCATGCCCAGCGCTTCCTGGATGGTGAAGGTGGATGAATCTAGGCACAGTTCCAGCCACAGCCCATCGACCATCGCCGTCAGGCCGATCGCCGCGATGCGTGCGTCAGGGCGCGGAATCTGAGGCGCTGCCTCGCGCAGCAGCACTTCCAGATGCTCCCGCACGCTACCATAGGTTTCGGCATGGGTGGCCGCGATGGCCGGGTTGGTCTTGTTGAGACTCCAGAAGGAAATCCAGGTGGCCAGCAGGTTGGGATCCAGCACCGGCGGCTGGAAATTGGCGCGCAAATAGGCCCAGAGGCGATCGCGTGGGTCGGGTCCGGCCTCTGCCACCGCCCGTTCCATGGCGGCACCGACCTTTTCGCCGACGTCGCGATAGGTAGCGAGGATCAGGGCATCGACGCCGTCGAAATAATGGGTGAGCAGGCCCGCCGACACCCCGGCATAGGCGCAGATCACGCGGACGGAGGTGCCGCCCACGCCCTTTTCGGCCAGACAACGTGCCGTCGCCTCGATCAAGGCCTGCCGCCGCACATCGGCGGATTCGCGCACAAATCGCGCCCTTTCGGGGCGCCCCTCTATCTTTTGCTCCATCATCTTTCCCCGCCCATTACCCTGCTCCCCATCGGACTGGCTGGCAAGCCGTCCGTCCCCTGCATGGAAAGAAGGATCGAATAGCCGCGTTCAGCCGTTCGGCGTGATAAATGCAAGGAGAAATGTGGATGAAGCGCAGGAATCGTGCGTGTGCCCTCTTTCCGGCGATGCTGTTGTTCCACAGCTTGGGTGGCTGCGCCAAGAGCGATGACAAGGCGGCGGTGGACAATGCCGTTTCGGCGGCGCCCGGTGTGGAGGCGATCGACGAACCCGATGCGGTAACTGTGGGAACCAACGAAGTGACGGGCCTGCCCACGGACGATTGGATCGGACGGTGGAACGGGCCGGAGGGACTGTTCCTCGACATCCAGCTCTCGCCCGACGGCAAACCGGGCCATTATGCGATCACCAACAAGGATAATCTGGACCGCCAAGGCGATTATGGCGGCGTGGCCGAGGGAACCGACATCCGTTTTGTGCGTGACGGCCGGGACCTGACGATCCGTCCGGGAATCGGGAGCGAAACCGGCTTCAAATATCTGGCAGGGCGGAAGGACTGTCTGATCGTCGTGCCGGGACGGGAGGGATATTGCCGCTGATGCGCGAGGAACCCGCTCGCCTGTCTGTGCATTGATGAGGCGGGCGGCAAAACGAGAGGAGGATTATATGGCGGATTATCAGGAGCGTCCGGCGGCGACCACGACGGTCATTGAAAAGCGTGGCGGCGGCGGCACCATGGTAGCCGTTCTCTTGTTGGTGGTTGTGGTGGCGATTGCCGCTTTCTTCCTGATCACCAGTCAGACCCAGAAGGATAGCGCCGTCGAAGGCGCCGCATCACAGGTCGGCCAGGCCGCGAGCGATATCGGCGATGCGGCAAAGGATGCAGCCGGGGCGGCGAAGAATCAGTGACAATATGGCAAAATCCGGGCCGGTGACGCCGGCTGTCGAGGATCATGCAAAAAGGGCGTCCCTGTCGGGACGCCCTTTTTGGGATTGGCCTGCCGTTACCAGCACGCCCAAATCCCGTCAGCCTTCCACCTTCGCATGCTTGGGTGCGGCTTCGTTGAGGATGCGCAGGATCTTCTTGAGCGCGTTCGGCTCGTCCGTCTCTTCCATCGCCGCGAGTTCGCGGGCGAGACGGCTGGAGGCGGCCTCGAAAATCTGCCGTTCCGAATAGCTCTGCTCCGGCTGATCGTCAGCGCGGAACAGGTCACGGGTCACCTCGGCGATCGACACCAGGTCGCCCGAATTGATCTTCGCTTCATATTCCTGGGCACGGCGCGACCACATGGTGCGCTTCACCTTGGGCTTGCCCTTGAGCGTCTCGACCGCTTCCTCGAGCGTCTTGTTGGACGACAGCTTGCGCATGCCCACGCCTTCGGCCTTGTTTGTGGGCACGCGAAGCGTCATGCGCTCCTTTTCGAAGCGGAGCACGTACAGCTCCAGTTCCATGCCCGCAATCTGCTCCTTCTGCAGCTCTATGACGCGGCCAACGCCATGTTTGGGGTAAACAACATAATCACCAACGTCAAAGGACAGCGCCTTGGCAGCCATTTGAAACCTTTCCATGTCTTCGGGGGAGCGGTGGCATTCGCGTTGCAGGTGCGAAAGGACGCACGAGCCGAGGGGGATACGGCGCCACCATCAAGTCATCAGGCATTTGTCTCCGTAGCGGACGCGACCATGTCCACCTGTTGGCGCCTGTTTAGCAGATTCGTAACAAAATTGCCACCCCTGGACACAAAATCCGGGAGTGGACCGGGAAATAAAACGCAATAGCTGGTTTTCGGGGTGCCATTCGCAGCCCAGAGGCGGGCCGCGCTGCGCCGCGTCAGATCAGCTTCCGGTGCCGGGTTCGGGCGAGAAGAACTGCTCCAGCTTGTTTTCGACGCCCTTCATGGCGTCGGCGTCGGCGGGGGCTTCGCCCTTGACCGTGATGTTGGGCCATTCGGCGGAGAATTTGGTGTTGAGCTCCAGCCATTTCTCCAGGCCGTTCTCGGTGTCGGGCAGGATCGCCTCGGCCGGGCATTCCGGTTCGCACACGCCGCAGTCGATGCACTCATTGGGATTGATGACCAGCATGTTCTCCCCCTCGTAGAAACAGTCCACGGGGCAAACCTCGACGCAATCCATATATTTGCAGCGGATGCAGTTATCGGTCACGACGTAGGTCATGGGTCAGCACTCTTGGTATGGAAACGATCGGCGCCCTGCTATGCGCGGTCGCCCGGAAGGTCAATGAGGATATTTTTGCGCTGCTGATGGCCGTGCTTGGATTGGCGGCTTCAGGCCCCGACGGTCAGCTCCTCATAGCAGGTCTGCGCCTCCGGGGCGGGACCTCTGCGGTGGGGGAGCTGCATCACGCGGACGACGCGAACACCGCTGGGATGGGGGAAGGTGATGAGGTCGCCCGCGCGCACCGGGGCGTGCGCCCGTTCGATGCGGCGGCCGTTCAGGCGGATATGACCGTCCTCCGCCAGTTTCTGCGCGGTCGAGCGGCTTTTGGCGAGCCGCGCGAACCAGAGGAACTTGTCGATGCGCAGGCTTGGTCCGTGGACCGAGGCCGTGCCCGCGTCAGCCATTGCGGCCCAGCAATTCGGCGAGACCCGCAAAGGCATGGTTGCCGGCGGGCGCGGGGCCGGACGAGGCGGCGGGGCGGGGTGCCCGGTCACCGCGCGGCTTGCCCTGGGACGGGTGCTGTGCCTTGCCCTGGCCGGGACCACGTTTGTCGCGGTTCTGCTGATGGTGGTGCGGTCGGAGTTTCTGACGGCCGCGGAAGACCCAGTTGGGGCCCCCTTCCTCGGGGGCTTCGATGGGGCGGAAACCGGCAAGGCGCATCAGTTGCAGGAATGCCTCCTCCGACAGGCCGAGCGAGACGATCTGGGGGCTTTGGGCGGTAAAGGCTTCGTTCTTCGCAATCGCCTCATGCGCGGTGCGGGCCATGCGTTCGGCCATGTCGATGCGCAGCATCTGTTCGCCGAAACCCCGGAAACCGGCGATGCGGGCGCCCATCTGGTCAGGCTTTTCGCCCGCGGGGATCAGGGTCAGTCCGGGGCCGGGGAGGGGGAGGCAGGGCTTGGCGATCCGCGCGGCGAGCAGGGCTGCGCGCCAGCGGGCCGAACCGGGCTTCAAAAGGCCCGGATGGTAGATGTCGAGCACGCCGATATCGATCCCGGCGCGACGCAGCAGATGCCGCTGGTCCTTGTCGAGATGGCCGAGCGCCGAATCGAGGTCTGTGCGGGCGATCAGGCCGCCCGCATCGGCGAGCTGGGCAAAAACGGCGCGGACGACGGCGGGAACTTCGGCATCCTGCGAACTGGCGACCATCTTGGTCAGCGGCAGGAGATGCTTTTCCTTCTGCGTGTCGAACCATGCCGTCAAGCGGGCGCCGATCTGCTTCTGCACATCCTGACCCAGCGTCAGAAGCGCGCGATCCAGCCGGATTTCCGGGGTCAGCAGCGTGGCGCCGCCATGCAGCGTGGCCACCGCATTGCCCTGCCAGCTTATGCCGGGGGCCTGTCCTGCCTCGTCCATGAGCGCGAAATCAGTATCGGGTGCGCCCAGTAATTCTTCAGCCTTCACTCGCAATATCCTTCCAAGGCGCCGTTCAGCGGCCGCCAACAGCATCTTCCTGTCCTGATGCCGGGTAGCGGGATCGACCGAGAAACGAAATCCGTCAAGTCGCCCGATCGTCTCGCCATCGACGCAGACTGTCCCATCCTGCTCTATTTCGACCGGCAGATTGGCCGCGCTCTGGCCGATATCCCTTAGCAGAACCGTGGTGCGGCGGTCGACAAAACGCTGTGTCAACGCGGCGTGGAGGGCATCGGACAGCTTTTCCTCCAAAGCCCGCGTGCGCTCCGCCATTTCCGCGGGATGGGCGAGCCAGTCGGCGCGATGGGCGATGTAGGACCAGGTGCGCGTCGCGGCGATCCGTCCGGACAGGGTGTCGATGTCGCCCTGCACCGAATCGAGTCGCGCGATTTGCTGGGCGAACCAGTCACGGGGAATGTGGCCCGTTCCCTCCGAAAGGAAACGCCAGATCCGGCCGACGGTGCGGGCATGATGTTCGGCGCCGAGCTTCTGGAAATCGGGCAGGCCGCAGGCGGCCCAGAGGCGTTCGACCTGTTTCTGGCCCCTGACGCGCTCGATGACGAGCGGGTCATCGGCGAGCCGTTTGAGGACGGCGAGATCGACCGCCTCGGGCGCCGCGCGCAGTTCCGGGCGCTCCGGCTTCTGCTCCAGGTCGAAGAGGAGATGGTCGAGCCGGTCGGTACGCGGAGTGCCGTCGCGCCAGAAAAGCTGATCGACCGGAGGGAAGCGGTGCGCCTCGATCGCTTCGATCTCTTCGGGGGTAAAGGCGGCATCGCCATCTTCATGGCCCAGGCTGCCGAAGGTGCCGTCCTTATGATGGCGCCCGGCGCGACCCGCAATCTGTGCCATTTCGCTGACGGTGAGGCGGCGGGTGCGGCGGCCGTCGAACTTGCGCAGCGAGGCGAAGGCGACATGGGCGACGTCGAGGTTGAGGCCCATGCCGATGGCGTCGGTGGCGACCAGATAATCGACCTCGCCGTTCAGGAACATCTGTACCTGCGCGTTGCGGGTGCGGGGGGACAGCGCGCCCATCACCACCGCCGCTCCGCCCCGGAAGCGGCGGAGCATTTCGGCCACCGCATAGACCTCCTCGGCGGAGAAGGCGACGATGGCGGAACGCTTGGGCAGGCGGGAGAGCTTTTTCGCGCCCGCATAGGATAGGGTGGAAAAGCGCGGGCGGCCGATGATCTCGGCGTCGGGGACGAGCGTCTTCACCACGCGGCTGATGCTGGCCGAGCCGAGGATCATGGTTTCCTCGCGGCCTCGGGCGCGCAGCAGCCGGTCGGTGAAGACATGGCCCCGTTCCGGGTCCGAGCCGAGTTGGGCTTCATCGAGGGCGACGAAGGCATAGTCCTTGAGGCCCTCTTGCGCAGATTCACGGCCCCCGCCGCTGTGTTGTGCAGCTCCGGCCTGCTGGCCTACGCTGATGGGCATCGATTCCGCCGTGCAGAGGAAATAGCGGGCGCCGGGTGGGACGATCTTCTCCTCGCCGGTGATGAGCGCGACCTGGTTGGCGCCCTTCATGCCGACCACCCGGTCATAGACCTCGCGTGCCAGCAGGCGCAGCGGAAAGCCCATCATCCCGGAGGAATGGCCGCACATGCGTTCGACCGCGAGGTGGGTCTTGCCGGTGTTGGTGGGGCCCAGCACGGCTGTGATGGGTGAGCGGGCGAATAGGGCCATGACCCCCGCTATGTCGGGCATGGATCGGATAAGGGCAAGGGCAAAGGCCGGGTAAATCGGCGGAGTGCCCCATTTCGGACCGCCGGTCGGTCGTCGGGCACGTCCGACCGCAGAAAAAGGGTTAAAAAAGCCGCGTTTATTTGACTTTAACCTTGTGCTTTTACAAAATCGCTGATGAACGCGCGGCGGGGGTCGTGGCGATTTGCCCCGGGGGCCTGTTTTTTCCGTGTTTCATGGCAGTCAGATCAATGCCCAGCAGGGAGGCGCTTCCGCGTCCTTGTGGTTGACTGACTCCATCCGCCATGCCGGGCCGGTCGAGGATCAGCGTGGCTGGCGAGAGAAGCTGCGCGACTGGGCCGAGGATGTGGAGCTTGTCCCCGACCTTGGCCAGCGGGTGGGAAGTTTCACCTGGTTCCGGGGCCTTGCGACCTGTTTCGGGCTGTGCGCGGCGGCACTTTACCTCTCGCCCGGTTTCCATGCGCTGCCCGGTGAACCGCAGCCTTTACTGGCGTCCACACAGTTTGACGAAGTGCGCAGCCAGATGATCATGCCGCTCGCCATGGGCGCGGACAGCGGCCGGCGCATGGGGCCGACGGACGCGGTGCAGCCGCTGCGCGAGACGCCGGAGCGGCCGCAGATCGAATTGCGCGCGCAGATCGGCGGAAGCGATTCGCTGGGTCGTGCGCTGGCGCGGGCAGGGGTCAGCGGCCGCGATGTGGCAACGGTGACGAGCCTGGTGGCGGGCGATACCAGCAACGGACTGAAACCGGGGACGCCGCTGGACATCGTGTTGGGCCGCCGGGCGAGCCGGGACATGCCGCGCCCGCTGGACAGGCTGGCGTTCCGGGCACGACTGGACCTGGGGATAGAAGTGTCGCGGGTCGGCGGAGTGTTGCAGGTGCAGCGGACGGCCATCCATGTAGACGACACGCCACTGCGCATCCAGGGCGTGGTGGGCGAGAGCCTCTATCATTCGGCGCGGGCCGCTGGGGCGCCGCCCAAGGCGATCCAGAGCTTCCTGCGTGTGGTGGCGCAGCAGATCGATCTTGGATCGGTTTCCGCGGGTGACCGCTATGACATCATCACCGAATATCATCGGGCCGACACGGGCGACGTGGAGGTAGGCGATTTGCTGTTCGCCGGCCTGCACAGGGCGAGCGGACGTGGCATCGACATGCTGAAATGGTCGCAGGACGGGCGGACCCAGTGGTTCGAGGCGTCGGGCGTGGGCGAGCGGCGCGGCGTGCTGTCGTCGCCCGTGGCTGGGCGCATGTCGTCCAGCTTCGGCATGCGGCGGCACCCGATCCTGGGCTATACGCGCATGCATGCCGGCATCGATTTCGCGGCATCCTACGGCTCGCCCATCTATGCCGTGACCGACGGGGTGGTGTCTTATGCCGGGCGGCATGGCGGGCATGGCAATTATGTACGGCTGGAACATGGCAACGGCCTGGCCACCGGCTATGCGCATATGAGCCGGATCGCTGCGGCGCCGGGGCAGCGGGTGCGGCAGGGACAGGTGATCGGCTATGTCGGTTCGACCGGCCTGTCGACCGGACCGCATCTGCATTATGAACTCTATCGCAACGGGCAGGTGGTCAATCCGCTGTCGGTGCGTTTCACCACCACCGCGCAGCTTGCCGGGCGGGAACTGGCGGCGTTCCGGGCGCGGCTGGTGCAATTGAAGAGCCTGCGCATCGGATTGCCGGTGCAGGTGGCGCAAAAACGGCCGGCCCCAGGTGCGACGCCGAATGCGGTGCCCGCGGCGACCGGGAAATAGCTTTGCCTGCGTGACCGGCTCCGCTAACGGGCGGCCATGAGCGCGACGCCTTCCAACATCACCGCCATTCTGCTCGCCGGTTCGCGGCCCGGCACCGATCCGTTGGCAGTGGCCGCGGGCGTGGCGGTGAAGCCGCTGGTGCCGGTTGGCGGCGAGCCGATGATCAACCATCCGGCGCGCGCCTTGTTGGCGCATCCGGCGATCGGGCGGGTGATTGTCCTGACGCAGGCGCCGGAGCTGTTTGCGGGAGATCCGGCCACGGCCTGGCTGGCGGAGCATCCCAGGGTGCGGTTTGAGACGAGCGGGGGCGGGATTGCTTCCTCGCTGATGGCTTTGCTGGACCGGGCGGATTTGCCCTTTCCGCTGCTGATGACGACGGCCGACCATGTGCTGCTGGACGGGGCGATGCTGGACCAGATGGTGCGGGAGGCTTCGGGTGCCGACATTGCCGTGGCGATGGTGGAGCGCAGGATATTGCTGGCGCGCTATCCGGACTCGCGGCGGACCTGGCTGAAGTTTCGGGACGGCTGGTGGTCGGGGGCGAACATCTTCTGGTTCGGGAGCGCGAAGGCGCGGCCGGTGATCGCTTTGTGGCAGGAGGTGGAACAGGACAGGAAGAAGGGGTGGAAGATATTGTCCGCCTTCGGACCCTTGGCCTTGCTGGGGGCGGTGCTGCGGATTTCCACGCTACGCGGTGGGATCGCGCGGGTGGGGCGGCGCTTCGGCCTGTCCGCCCGGCTGGTGGCGATGGACAAGGCGGAAGCCTGTATCGATGCCGACAAGCCGGACGATGTGGTACTGATCGAGCGGATTCTGGCTTAGTAGCCGTCCAGCTCTTCCAGCGCGGTGAAGCGCTGGGACCAGAGCGCGCCATAGACGGCCATCCATTGCACCACCGGGGCAAGGCCCTTGGCCCGGGCGGTATAATAGGTTTCCCGGCCTGCCCTGCGGGCCGTCACGAGGCTGGCGCGTTTCAGCTTGCCGAGGTGGCGCGACACCATGGGCTGCGATACGCCGGAAATGGCGGTCAGGGCATGGACGCTCTGCTCGCCCTCGCGCACCAGATATTCGAGCAGCGTGCGCCGGGTGCCGTCGGACAGGGCCTTGAAAAGCTCGTCGCAGGAGGCCGAGCGATCCCCCTTCAAAATATGTGTCGTCATCGGCTTCTCATAATCAGATGGTTATGAAATGGTCAAGCGAAGGGCCGTTTTTCGCTGCCGAGGCGGCGTTAACCAAAAAAACTTTCCCGGCCTTTCCTCCTGAGTCTTTTGAGTCACACTACTTCATCTTGAGTCCGGCGAGTCGCGCTTGGCTCAATATGTCGTGGCTACCCGGTTCGTTCCGGCGCGTGTTAACCATTTTCTGAGGCTCTTGTGCTAAGTAGCTGATCTTGACGGCGGACTCTCGAGGACTCATCGCTGGGCCTCAGAACGAAGGGGGTCACTTAAATGGGTGTCATGGAACGCGTCGCACCGCGGCGGAAAAAGGCGGTTGCGCCGGTCTCGATCGAGGCCGACCGCCTGCTGCGGGGCGATTGCATCTCCGAAATGGCGAAGCTGCCGGACGCCTGCATCGACATGATCTTCGCCGATCCGCCCTATAATCTTCAACTGGGCGGCGACCTGTTCCGGCCCGAGGGCAGCCGCGTCGATGCGGTCGACAATGATTGGGACAAGTTCGATACGCTGGGCAGCTATGACCGCTTCACCAAGGCCTGGCTGCGCGAGGCGCGCCGCATCCTGAAGCCGAACGGCTCAATCTGGGTGATCGGCAGCTACCATAATATCTTCCGCGTCGGCACGGCGTTGCAGGATGAGGGCTTCTGGATCCTCAACGACATCATCTGGCGCAAGTCCAACCCCATGCCGAATTTCAAGGGTACGCGCTTCACCAATGCGCATGAGACGCTGATCTGGGCGAGCCAGGGCGAGGACGCGAAATACACCTTCAACTACAAGGCGATGAAGACGCTGAACGACGAGTTGCAGATGCGCTCCGACTGGGTGCTGCCGATCTGCGGCGGGCAGGAGCGGCTGAAGCGCAACGGCACCAAGGCGCATCCGACGCAGAAGCCCGAGGCGCTGCTCTATCGCGTGATGCTGGCCTGCACCAAGCCGGGCGATGTGGTGCTCGATCCCTTTTTCGGCACCGGCACGACGGGCGCGGTCGCCAAGCGCCTGGGCCGCAAGTGGATCGGCATCGAGCGCGAGGACGATTATATCGAGGTCGCGCTGGAGCGGATCGAGGCGGCGTTGCCGCTGGATGAATCATCGCTCACCATCATGCAGACCGCGCGGCAGCAGCCCAAGGTGGCCTTCGGCACGCTGGTCGAGACGGGCTATTTGCAGCCCGGTTCCGTGCTGACCGACGCCAAGCGGCGCTGGCAGGCGGTGGTGCGGGCGGACGGTTCGCTCAGCGTCGGGGCGGATACGGGGTCGATCCACAAGATGGGCGCGACGCTGCAAGGGGCGCCGAGCTGCAATGGCTGGACCTTCTGGCATCATGAGGCCGATGGGGCGTTGAAGCCGATCGATACGTTGCGCCAGACCTATTTGCTGGCGAACGAGCCGTAATCCGGGCCGCGGGTCGACAGGTGCGGTCTGAGAGGATTAGAGGGCGGGCATGACATTCTCCTCCATTCCCGCCGATGCGCGGCTTTATCTGCGCCCCACATGGTTCGTGCCTTCGCCCATCGGCCTACCGGATGGGTCGTCGGCACGGATGGCGAACGGCCTGCTGTGGTTTCAGGGCTATGAGCTGACCGCGCGCAAGGACGGTCAGCGGGTGGCGCGGGTGACGGTGCCGGTCGCGGGCTTTGCCGAGGCGGTGGCGGGCTTGCCCGATCCCCTGGCGGAGCGGGCGCAGCGGCTTGCCGGCCATATCTCCGCCCAGCGGCAGCCGCTGGCGCTGGGGGAGCGGACCATCCGTTTCGACGCGCCGCAGGTGATGGCGATCCTCAACATCACGCCGGACAGCTTTTCCGACGGCGGCAGGCATATGGACGACCCGCAGGCGGCGGCCGATGCGGGCTTTGCCATGGCGGCGGCGGGGGCGGCGCTGATCGATGTCGGTGGGGAATCGACCCGGCCCAAGGCGCCGCGCCTGTGGGAAGGGGATGAGATCGCGCGCGTGGTGCCGGTGATCGAACGGTTGGCGGCGGCGGGCATCGCCATGTCCATCGACACGCGCAAGGCGGCGGTGATGGAGGCCGCGCTGGCCGCCGGGGCGCATGTCGTCAACGATGTGAGCGCGTTGATGCACGATCCGCGGGCGATGGAGGTCGCTGTCGCTGCGGGATGCCCGGTGATCCTGATGCACGCCCCATCCGCCGGGGACGATCCGCATGAAAATCCTGGCGGCTATGGCGATGTCGTGGCCGATGTGTTCGACCATCTGGAGGCGCGGGTGGAGGCTTGCCTGGCGGCCGGTATTCCGCGCGAGAAGATCATGGTCGATCCGGGGCTGGGCTTCGGCAAGTCGCTGGCCGACAATCTGGCGTTGGTGAACGGCCTGGCGACCTTCCAGGGGCTGGGCGTGCCGCTGCTGTTCGCGGGGAGCCGCAAACGGCTGATCGGTGCCCTCTCCAACGAGGCGCCCGCGCCGGACAGGCTGGGTGGATCGGTGGCGCTGGCCTTCCGCGCGGCGGAGCTGGGCGCGCAGATGGTGCGAGTGCATGATGTCAGGGAAAGCGTCCAGGCGTTGCACCTTTGGCGGGGTCTGGTGGACGTGGGACTAAGTTCGGTCTGATCCTGAAACGAAGCTGCGTCATTTTTGTCGCAGTGGCATGAAAAGTTTTGGGTGCGTTGACTCGACTCGGCAGGATGACCAGCTTCCCCTACGGAATGCGAGAAAAATCGCATCCAAATGGAGAGGATGTCCCATGGCAACCATGCAGCCCTTTTCGGCAAAGCTTTTCCATTCCCTGCTGATCCAATGCATCGCGGAAGAGCGCAGCCCCACCGATGCCGAAATCGACTCCGTTGCCTCGAAAATATGGCAGGACAGCCATGGTGCGACCACGGGTCAGGACTGGCTCGACGTGGCACGCGGCAGCGACGCCCATGTGCAGATGATCAACGCGGCGCGGATGGCCTTTGGCTGCCATGAGGGTGCTGTGGCGGCCTGATGGCGCGCTATCAACGGCTCAGGGCCAATCGATTCCATTAAATGCTTGCCTGCCGCCATGCGCGGAAAGAATGGCGGCACGCGTATCTCGTCCTCCTTCACATAGGAGGGTGCGGGCGCATCAGGGCGTTGCGGTGTTGGCGGGAGCAGGGGCGGCGGCTTCCGGGGCCGTGCCTTCGGGCGTCTGCGTCTTGGGCGCGAAGACGTGCAGGCTGTCGAGCGTCCTTTCCGCCATGGCCGAATATTGCTCGCTCAGCATTTCGGGATAGACGAAGCTGGCGGTGACGATCGAACCGTCGGCCTGTCTGATCATGCGCAGCGCGACATTATTGCCCTCGCCGTCATTGGCTGTGCCGCGATATTCATTGTCGCCGATGAAATCACCGCTGACCCCTTCGGAGCCCTCGTTTACGGTTCCGACGATCTGTTGCAGCGTCCGATCGCCGTCCTTCTTCTGCCAGACGATCCGGACATCCGCGCCCGCGCCGGGGTCCTGATAGACCACGCCGTCGGCATTGCTGGAAGACGCGTCCTTTTCCCAGCCTTCGGGGAAGGTGATGGAAAAGCCCCGCTCCACATTCACATAATTGCGGGACGCGGGGGTGTCGCTCTTCGCCTTGGCCATCGCGGCGGCCGCAGCGACATTGGCGGCGTTGGCCAGTTCGTCCTGGCTGGGCAGGTCTTCCACCGGCTCCGCCCGACCACAGGCGACCAGCAACAGGAGGGGCGAGGCGATGGCGAGGGAGGCGATCTTCATGCCTTCTCCCAAAGCATAGCCGCCGCGACATTTCAACGCCGGAACCGCCACTTGAACGACGGGATGGGCTTATGCCGCGCTGTCGATCCCCAGTTCGGCCAGCTTGCGATAGAGGGTCGAGCGGCCGATCCCCAGGCGCCGGGCCACTTCGGTCATGCGTCCGCGATAATGGCCGATGGCCAGGCGGATGACGTCGGCCTCGATCTCGGCAAGCTGACGGACATGGCCGTCGCCTTCGAACAGGGTGATGCCGGCTGCCTCGCGATGCGCCTGTGGCACGGCGCGCAGCCTGCCATGGGACGCATCGCCATGGGCACGTCCGTTGAGATGGGCGGCGATCTGCGGGAAATCCTGCGCCGTCAGCGCATCGCCCTCGCAAAGCACGGCAGCGCGGAACAGCGCGTTCTGCAACTGGCGGACATTACCCGGCCAGTCATGCTGCATCAGCAGCGCCAGCGCATCGTCGGTCAGGCCCAGGCCGCGCAGTCCCGGCTGGGTGGCGATGCGTGCGAGCAGATGGCGGCAGAGGGCCGGCACGTCGCCCAGCCGCTCGCGCAAGGGAGGGATGGTGAGCTGCACGACGTTGAGGCGGTAATAAAGATCCTCCCGGAAGCGTCCCGCCTCTATCTCGTCATGCAGCCGCTTGTTGGTGGCGGCGATGACGCGGACGTCGACATGGATCGGACGGCGCGCGCCGATCGGCTGGACCTCGCCATCCTGCAACACGCGCAGCAGCTTCACCTGCGCGTCGAGTGGCATTTCGCTGACTTCGTCGAGGAAGATGGTGCCCATGTCGGCGGCGACGAACTTGCCCACCTGCCGGTCGAAGGCGCCGGTGAAGGCACCGCGCTCATGACCGAACAGGTCGGATTCGACGAGGTTGGCGGGAATGGCGCCGCAATTGACCGTCACCATATTCTGCTTGTGCCGGGGGGAGGCGGCGTGGATGGCGCGGGCGATCACATCCTTGCCGACGCCGCTTTCGCCCTCGATCAGGACGGGGACGCGGGCGCGGGCGGCCTTGGCCGCGATGGCGAGCGCGGCGCGGAATTGGGGGGCGGCGCCGACCACATCCTCGAAGGAAAGGGCGGCGGAAATCTTTTCGGTCAGCGGGCGCAACTCGCCCTTGCCATGTTCGCCGTTCAGCGTCGCGTTGAGCGCGGCGAGCAACCGTTCGGGCGCGATCGGCTTGGCGAGATAGTCTGTGGCTCCAGCACGCATCGCATCGACCGCGACGGCGACATTGTTGTGGGCGGTCAGGATCAGGATCGGCAAAGCCGGGCGGCGCGCGCGTAACTCGCGGATCAGGCCGGTCGGCTCATAGCTGGGGCTCCATTGGTCGAGGATCACGGCGTCAAGCCGCATCCCGTCCTGCGTGCCGAGCGTGGCGATCGCCATGTCGCCGTCATTGGCGAAGATCGTGCGCCAGCCCGCGCGGGCGGCCAGGGCGGACACCAACCTGCGCTGTGCCGGCTCGTCATCGATCAACATCAGCATGGGAACGCCGTCGCGCGCCATTCTACCCCCTTATTTGCGAACCTGTCCGCCATGGTAGTGAGAAGGGGTAAAAAGCGGCTTAACCGGAAAGATTTTCTTGTTCGTCCCGGCTTGAGGGGGCAAGGCTTGACGATAAGAGAGGGCCGGCAACAGGTGGAGGAGAGCCGGGCATGGCTTCTGAAGGGAATATCGAAAGCGCGAACCAGACCTATGCGGGATTCCTGTCCCTCATGAAATGGGGCACGATTGCCTCGGCGCTCGTGGCAGCCCTGGTCGTGGTGCTGATCGCTCACGGACACTGACGGGTAGGCGACCGGCCGGGCGGCGTGACCTTGGAGGAGCGCTGCTTCGAATGTCGCGACAGCCTCGTCCGGCCCGGCGGGCTTGACCATCGGCGGCTTCCTGCAATGAGGAGGAACAGATGACCCTGTTCCTCCTCATTTGCTTTTCTGCTGCCTCGCTCTTGGGCTTCGCCATCGCCTGGCGAGCGCGGCCGGAGGATGGCTGGACATTGGTAGCGATGCTACAACTGCTGTCGTCCGCGATACTGGTCGGCGGGTTGATCGTCGCGGCGGAGGCGGGCAGTGCGGCGGTGCGGATACTGGGGCTGCTGGCCATCGCGGCGGGCAGCGCGGGACTGTGTGGCGGCTGTGCCGCTGCCGGGCGGATGGACGCGCCGGGGCCGTGATGGAGGGCGCGAATCCGACGGTCCTCGCCGGTTGGTCGATGGCGGCGCTGCTGTTCGGGCTGGCGCTGCCGGCGTCGTTCGGCGGCGGGCTGCGGCGGGGCGCGCATCTGATGATGGCGGGCATGACGGTGATCGGCGCGGTGACGCTCTACAGCCATGATGTCATGTCCATGCCGCAGATCTTCGCGGCGCTGATCATGGGCGGGGCGGTCGGGCTGGTGCTGGGACGGGGCATGCCGCGGGCGGCGATTCCGGCATTGCTGATCGGTTTGATCGGGCAGACGGGGCTCGCGGCGATGTTCGTCGGCGTGGCTGCCTGGCGCAATCCGCGCGCTTTCGGCTTGCTGGACGAGATGACGGACCAGTGGTTCGCTGACGATGCGGCAGCCATTGGGGTTGGGGTCGCTCTTGGCGCGATGGCCTGTGCGGGCGCGGCGGCGATATTGTGGTGCAGGATGGGGCGGCGAGGCAAGGGGCGGCCGGGCGCGCCGTTTTTCACCGGGGCGATGCTGGCGGGCACTTGCGGGGCGGTTTTAGCCTTCGTCGCGTCGCCCACGACCGACCGGTTGCTTCCCTTGGCCGGAGTCGCGTTGCTGGCCGGATGGGGGCTGGCGAAATGGACCATGGGCGCAAGGATGGGGCCTGCCGCGGCGCTGGTCGGTGGTCTTTCTGGCTGGGCCGTCGCTGTCCTGGCCTATCTACTGGAAAATATCGGAATGGCCGTTGCCGGAGGACTTGCGGGCGCTGCGGGCGGTCTCTTCGCGCTTCGTCTTTGCGGTGGAGCGGACAGGAAGGGGCTTGCCGAGGGGGGGGCGCGTCCCTAACGCTTTGCGGAAGGAAGCATTGGGGTAGGCGGATTCATGAAGAAGCTCGGTCTGATAGGCGGTCTTAGCTGGACGTCGACGGCGCGCTATTATCAGATCATCAATCAGGCCGTCTATCGCGCCCGTGGCGGGCAACATAGCGCCCCGCTGCTGATCGAGAGCCTGGATTTCGCGGATATCGGCCGTTCCACCACGGACGAGGAATGGGCTCACGCGGCCGAAGTCTTGACGGCTTCTGCGCGGCGGCTGGAGCAGGGGGGGCGGCGGCGCTGCTGATCTGTGCCAACAGCATGCATCGCGTCTATGACGAGGTGCAGGCGGGGGTCGACATTCCGATCATCAACATCGCCGAGGCGGTGGGACGAAAGATGCAGGCCGACGGCATCGAAAAGGCAGCGCTGATCGGTACGCGCAATGTGATGACCGAGAAATTCTACCGCCAGCGGCTGGTGGCCCACGGCATATCGCTTCTGCCGCCCGACATGGAACTGGCCGAGCGGATCGACAGGATCGTCTATGACGAGCTGACCATCGGCAAGGTCAGCCGCGAGTCCGAACGCTATATGAAGTCGGAACTGACCGACATCGCCAAGGAGCATGTACAGGCGGCGATCCTGGCCTGCACCGAACTGGAGATGATCGTCGACGTGAAGGCGAATGTGCTGCCGATCTATGATGGCACCAGCATCCATGCCCGCGCCGGCGTGGATGTGATTTTGGGGGACTAAACACCTAGAGCGCGCGGCGTTAAATCGTACGCGAGCCGCCCGCTCTCAGCTTTTGTTGTCGCATCGCTTTAAGCGCAAAACCGGTTCCCACTTTTGCGCACGATGCTCAAGAGCCTGTTTTGGCCAGGGGCGGGCGCCAACAACATCCGTCATTCCGGCGACAGCTGGGATGACGGACCAGAGGCGGGAAACCACCCATAACGGCAATGTCTATCGCAGCGGCGTCCAGGTCTGGGTCTTGCAGAAGAACATGATGCAGCCCTGCACCTTGAGCGTGCCGTCGCCGTTGCGGCTGACCTTGCTGTTATAGGTCTTGCCGCTTTCCGGGTCGTAGATCGACCCCTTCCACAGGTCCCCTGCATCCTGGAACCCGGTGAGCAGCGCCAGTCCCGCCAGCGGCTTGCTGCGCAGTGCCGGGTCGGGGTTCTTGATGTCGGTCTGCGGACGGCCGGGGGTGGGCTTCACGATCTTTTCGATGCGGCCGCAGAGCGTCTTGCCGCAGGGCGCGATCTGGACGATGGCCTTGCCGTCGACCGTGGCCCAACGGCCGGTGATGGGCTGCGCGGCCTCGGCGGGCAGGGCCGCAGCCAGGGGCAGGATGAACAGCGCGGCGCGGGCGGCGATGCGGGTGATGGCGACCATGGACCTCTCCAAATTGCGTCTTTACAGCAGGAGATAGGGCAGGAGCGGGCGCCCCGCCAAGGCCGAAAATCACCGAGTTCCGGCCGATTCCGAAGGGACGCTACGGCAGCGTCCCTTCGCCTCTCTCAATTTTTTTAGAAGGCCTTGCTGATCGAACAGGCGGCCGGGCCCAAAATGACCACGAACAGAGTCGGCAGGATGAAGAGAATCAGCGGCACTGTCATGATCGCGGGCAGGCGCGCGGCCTTTTCCTCGGCGCGCATCATGCGTTCGTGACGGAATTCGGCGGACAGCACGCGCAATGCCGAGGCGAGCGGGGTGCCGTATTTCTCCGTCTGGATCATGGTCGTGACCACGCCTTTCACAGCGTCCAGCTTGACGCGGGTGGCGAGGTTCTCGAACGCCATGCGCCGTTCGGTGAGGAAGCTGAGTTCGATCGCCGTCAGGTGGAATTCGTCGCCCAGTTCGGGATAGGCCTTGCCCAGTTCGCGGGCGACGCGGCTGAAGGCGGCGTCGACAGTCAGGCCCGCCTCGGCGCAGATCACCAGCAGGTCGAGCGCGTCGGGCAAGCCTTTGCGGATCGCGGCGGATCGCTTGGCGATCTTGTTGTCGATGAATATGTCGGGTGCCTTGTAAGCCAATAGCAGCGCGGCGGCGAACGCCATGAAGCGCTTGGCGCCGCCCCATTCGGGGTAGATGCCCACGACATAGAGCAGCAGCGCGGCCAGGCCGCCGACCACGATCGGCAGGATCAGGCGGCCGAAGATCACCGCGACGGCCCAGTCCTTCGACCGGATGCCCGCCTGCGCCAGCTTGATCTGCGCATCCTTGAGCTGGTCGTCCTGCAACACCTTGAGGCTGGAGAGGAAGGACCGCATCCGGTCCGTCGTCTGATTCTTCTGCATCAGCTTGGCGCGGCGGCGGCCCGTGGAGGCGGTGATGCCCGCCTTCAACTGTTCGCGCCGTTCGTTGAGCGCCTTGACGCGCTTGGCCATGGGATCGCGCACGGTCATCACCGCATAGAGCGCGAAGAGGGTCGCCAGCGTCGCCAGCGCGGCGAGCAGCGTGCCGAAATCGGTGGCGGTCAGACCGAACAGGGTGCCGGCGGGGACGGGAACATTTTCCATCTGGTCGGCTTCCTCGTCAGATCTCGAAGTTGATCATCTGTGCCATGATGAAGGCGCCGATCGCCATCCAGCACATGCCGCCGATGCCGATGACCTGCATGGTCGAAAGGCCGAATACCCCTGCCGGATCGGGCGTGAAGAAGGGCGACATATAGTTGTAGTTGATATAGCAGATCAGGCCGAAGACCAGGAACGGCAGCACGCCGATGATATAGGCGGACGCCTTCGATTCCGAGGACATGGCGCGGATCTTGAGCTTCATCTGCGATCGCTGGCGCAGCACGGTGGCCAGGTTGGACAGGGTTTCAGCGAGGTTGCCGCCCGTCTCGCGCTGGATCGCCAGGCTGATGACGAAGAACTGGAATTCCGGCGTGCCGAGGCGATCGGCGGTTTCCTGAAGCGCCTGGTCCATGGTCTTGCCGATCTTGATGCGTTCGGTGATCAGCTTGAATTCCTCGCCCACCGGCCCCGGAACTTCGCTGGACACGACGTTCAGAGTCTCGGCGATGGGAAGGCCCGAGCGCAGGCCGCGCGTCAGCAGTTCCAGCGCGTCAGGGAATTTGGCGTTGAACTTCTGGATACGGCCCTTGATGAGGCGGCTTACCCACATATGCGGCAGGGCAAGACCGACGGCGAGCCCCAGCATCACCGCGAAGAGCGGCGGGAAGCCACGCAGCATCAGCAGCGCGCAGAGCAGCAGGAAGATGACCGAGCAAGCGGTCATATATTGGCTGACCGTCCATTTCTTGCCGGTCATGCGGATGCGCTTCGCCAGATTTTCCGGATTGGGCACCAACGACACCAACATGGTGGATTCGGTGCCGGTGGGGCGATTGGAGATCGCCTTGCGCATGCGCGCTTCCAGGATCGCGTCGGTGGAATCGCTGTGCCGGCCGCGGATCAGGTCGATGCGGCGCTTCTGCGCCTTTTCCGGCGACGGGCCGGAAAAGGCCATGACGACCAGGCCCAGCATGACCGCGAGCAGCACCGCTATCAGGATCATATTGCCGTTCATCTGCCTGTCTGCTCCAAATCCGCTTCCATTGATGGCCGTCAGTTCACGCCGAAGTCTTGGCCTTGCGCGAGGGGATCATGCTCTTGAGATCGGTGATCTTGCCGAGCAGGGAATCGCCCTTCTTGGCGGGGGGCGCATTGTTGTCGGCCTCGCTCTCTTCCGCCGCGCCCAGCACGGCGTCGAGCAGTGCGGCGCAACCCGCGCCGACCTTGCTGCCCTTGGCCGTTTCAGCGAGCGTCTTGCCGAGCTTCGCCGACTGCGCCGCCACCTTGAGGTCGAAGGGGATGAGGATGTCGACCTTGCGCTCGATCGACTGTTCGAAATCCTTGCGGCTGATTTCCGGCATGCCGGCATGGACGCGGTTGGCGACGACCAGCACGCGCGTCTGCGGCGCGTTGGTCTTGAGCCATGAGAGAATGCGGATCGAATCGCGCGCCGCCGCCAGCGTCAGTTCGGTGACGACCACGGCCACGTTCACGTCGCTCATCAGATGCGGATGCTGGATCAGCATGCCGCGCGGCAGGTCGATGATGCTGCATTCGAAGGCGGCGCGGAATTCCTCCAGCAACTGGTAGAAGGCGCCGCCATCGGTCAGCATCGGCTGGCTGATCGGCGCCTCGGCCGACAGGATCGCCAGATTGTCGCTGGCGCGGACCATGGCGCGTTCGATGAAGAGGCCGTCGATGCGGCTGGGATTTTCGATGGCGTCGGTCAGGCCGCGGCCCGGCTCCAGGTCCATCGCCAGCGCATTGGTGCCGAAATGGACGTCGAGATCGAGCAGCGCGGTCGAGCGCTTCTTCTTTTCACTGAGCAGCCAGGCGAGCGATGTGGCGAGACTGGACGCACCGACGCCGCCGCGCGTGCCTATGACGGCTGTGGTCATGTGCGGATGTTCGGGCGCGGCATCGCGGGGCGCGAAGAACACCGCCTGCGCCTGCGCCAGCGCGTCGCGCAACTGGTCGGCGCCGAAGGGCTTGAGCAGATAATCCTGAATGCCGCTGGCCAGCAGGTCGCGATAGAGGCGCACATCATTGACCTGGCCCGCCGCGATGACGACCGTGCCGGGTTCGCACACTTCGGCCAGGCTGTTGATGTCGCCCAGCGGATCGCCGCTTTCCGACATGTCGATGAACAGGATCTGCGGCGAGGCGGTGACCGACAGGCTTTGCACCGCATTGCGCATGCCGCCCTTGTTCACCTTTTCAGGCGCCCAGCCCATTTCGGCCGCCACGACGCGCAGCAGGTCGAAGCTGTGATCGTCGCAGACGAAAGCGTGGAAGGGGTCGCGCTGACCGGTTGCGCCGGGTCTCCAGGGTGCGTTCATCTTATTTGCCTCCCGACAGGGTCTTGAGGTCGCCGGAGCCGGTGGGCGCCTTTTCGCGATAGGTGGAAATGGCGCGGTTCGAGGTTGCCGTGCGCAGGTCGCTGTCGGTGGTCTGGCCGCGGACCAGATCCTCCGGATTGGCGATCATTGCAGCGAGGGTGCCGTTCACGCCGCAGCCGAAATTGGTCGATGCGCCCAGTTGCTGGTCGGTTTCCGGCTTGTCCGACCAGTCGGGGCAGCCTGGCACGCGGGCGACGGCGCGGCGCACGATCAGACGGACGGCGCCCTGCGGCGCGGTGCCTGCAGCGGCCGAGCTGTCCTCCGCCACCAACATGCCATGGCGTGCGACGACATCGGCAATGCCTTCGCGAAGGGCGGGGCTGGCGCCGGCGGCGTCGGTCGCGATCGCGACCTGATCACCATAGCCAAGGCCGATGGAGACGAACCAGTCGTCCAGGCGGCGGGCCTCGGAGATGGTCATACCGCCGTCCGGGCCGGCCTGGACATCATAGGTGAAGGCGGTGTGGCTGACGACCGGCTGGTGTACCGACTGGACGCCGCGATTGGCGCCCCCGTCGGTCTGGCATGCAGCAAGCGGCAGCGCCATCAGGGCGAGAGCGCTGAGGCGAAAGATAGTTTTGCGGGCCTCAAAAGTCATGTCTTTCGTCCTTCGGATCAGAAGCTGAAGCCCGGCGCGGCGTCCTTGGAACGCTTGCCGGTATCGCGGGCGGCCAGGGGCGGCAACGCGGCCGAGGATTGCGGACCGGGCGCAGGCGCCGGACCGTCGGACCCGCGGCGTGGCATGGGAGCTCGCACGCCGCTGACGCCGTCATGGCCCTGTTGCAGGAACAGGCCCTGGCCTTCATTCGCGTTGCGGAAGCCGTCGGTCGGTAGGCGCACGTCCGAAGCGTTGATCGGCTTCACCAGATAGGGGGTGACGACGATCACCAGTTCCGTTTCATGGCGCTGGAAATTGCGCGACTTGAACAGGCTGCCCAGGATCGGCAGATTCCCGAGGCCGGGGACCTTGCTGATGTTGTTCGCGGCATCGTTGTTGAGCAGGCCCGCGATCATGAAGGCCTGGCCCGAACCCAGTTCCACCGTGGTTTCCGCGGTACGGCTCTTGAGCGCGGGAACGCTGGAGCTGACCGAGAAGTCGAGGCTCGACACGGTGGGACGGACACGCAGCGAGATGCGGCCGTCGGCCAGCACGGTCGGCGTGAAGGCCAGTTGCACGCCATATTGCTTGAATTCGATGCTGTTGCCCTGGGTGCCGTTGCTGACGGTGTAGGGATATTCGCCGCCCGCCAGGAAGCTTGCGGTTTCACCGGAAAGCGACGTCAGATTGGGCTGGGCGAGGGTGGTGGCAAGGCCGCTCGATTCAGCGAGGTCCAGCACCGCGCCGACATCCAGACCCAGCACGCGGGCGACACCGCCAATGCTGTAACCGCCATCTGCGGTGAAGTTGAATGTACCCCCTCCACCGGCATTGAAGGTGAGGGCATCGCGCGTACCGCCGCCGATACCGCCCGCCCACTTGCCTCCGCTGGAGTCTTGCGATTTCCAGTTCATGCCGATCTTGTGACCGACATCCTTGCTCACCTCGGCGATCTTGACCTGGAGCATGACCTGAAGCGGGGTCGCGGTGCGCAGGCGGCTGACCACCGTCACATCCTTGCCGACGAAGGCCTGCGTCAGCCGTTCGGCCTCGGCCGCGTCTTCCGGCGCGGCGATCGTGCCGGTCAGCAGGACCATGCCGTTCATCTTGTTGACCGCTATATCGGCGTTCGGCATCGCCAGCTTCAGCATCTGATCGATGCTGGTGAGGTTGTTGCCGACCCTGACCGTGCCGGAGAACAAAACCTTGCCGTTGGTCGCCGTGACGAAGACGGTGGTTTCGCCCGCCGCCTTCGCGATCAGATAGAGCTGGTTCTGCGAGCGGACATGGACGTCGACGATATTGGGATCGCCGATCACCACGTCCGACATCTTGGCCGGCAGGTTGATGACCTTGGTACCGCCGACCGAGATCAGGATCGCATTGTCCTGCATCGAGGCGGGCGCCGCATTGAGCGCAGTGGTCGGCGCAGCGGCGGCGGCAAGCGCCAGGCCGAGCGCGATGGCCGGACCGAGCAGCGGCCTGGCCGCGCCGGCGTGGATTATGAACCCCTTCATCTTACTTCCCCCCGACCGGAACGACGGTCACGCTGGTGCCGCGAGCGACGCGGATCACTGGGCCCTGGCCGGCAATGCTTCCGCCGATGGGCACGCCCACCGCCGGGGCACCGCCCGCGCCCATGGCCTGCAAAGGCTTGGCGGGGACGCTGCTGCGCTGGTAGCGCGAGACGTCGGCGCCTGTGGAATAGGTGCCGCCCTTGTCGACCGGACGGGCCGAGAGGCTGGCGAGCAGCTTCTTTTCGGCATTGGGATTGCTGGCGGCGGACAGGTCGACATCGCTGCCCGCGATGGCCGCATCCAGTTCAGAGCTGTTGTCGGCCAGCGAACGCAGCGACAACGAGAGTGAACCGATGGTCTGGGCGACCGCGATCTTTTCCGCGATCTTGGGCGTCACTTCGATGGTGACGTTGGAATAGGTCTGGACGACGGGCTTGCCGTCCGCGCCCAACGCGTCCATGCGCTGGTCGGTGGCGAGCACGCGCAGGTTGCGCAGGATGGTTTCGGAAACCTTGAGCGGATCGCCGTCGCCGCCGCCGCTGACGCTTTGCGTGAGCATCAGGTCGACGCGGTCGCCCGGGAAGACGAAGCCCGCGACCGAATTTTGCGCCGATACCGGAACCGTCACGGCGCGCATGCCGGGCCCAAGGGCGGCGGCCAGGAAACCGCGCTCACCCGGCTTGATCACCGAACCCAGCGTCATCGGCTGGCCGGCGGAAATGGCGGTGCGGATGACGCTGCCCACCAGCTTCTGCGGATCGGACTGGCCCTTCAGATAATAGGCCTGTTCGATGAGATCCTTGGGCCAGGGCTGGAAGCGGAAGCTCTCAGCGTCCAATATGGTGCCCACCGGCAGGGCCTTGGTCGCGACCAGCACATGGGGTTGGTCCGCCTCGACCGGCATGGACGATGCGCCCGCCTGCGGTGTGCTTGACGAACTCAGCATGTTGCGTGCAAGCAAGGCTGTAGTGACCGCTATGATAAGCGCCCCCACCAGCAGCACGATCTTCTTGGCATCCATGATGAAATTCGCCTCCCTCAATCAGACGAGTTGCGTCTGAGCCCCTTCGTTTCACGCAAATTGGTTAATATATCGTTCGCCAAGCAGCCAAAGCGCCGCGACCGATATGGCAATGCCATAGGGGATTTGCGGCTGCCCCAGCCGCCGGGTCATGCGATGGTGCACGACTGTCACGATGGTGACGATGCCCCCCAGCACCGCCATCAGCATCAGCATGGTCAAGGTTGCCTGCCATGGGAACCAGAGCGCCAGCGCGCCCAGCAGCTTCACGTCGCCGCCGCCCATGCATCCAAGCGCGAACAGCAGCGCGAAGGCGACGAACACGATCAGCGCCACCAGCAACTGCACCGCCATGCCCGGCCACAGCGGTAGGCCGCAGGCCAGCCACCAGAACGGCGCCAGCGCGGCCACTGTCAGGTTCAGCCGGTTGGAGATGATGCGTGCCCGCAAATCAGTGACCGAAGCCACGATCAGCAGCAGTGCCAGGGCGCCGATCAGCGCCATTCTGAAAATATCCCCCGTCATGAGTTCGAAACTGTAGACCCGATGGCTTACCAAAGCGTAACCATGCCGCCGATGGATTCGCCCCGCTTCGTTACCCCGCCTTTCGACCGCCGCGCGTGGCCCATGGATGGGCGGCTGGATTATTGGAACGCGCCCTCCAGCCCAGACGAATCCGGCTGGCCGTTGCGGCGCTATCGGCTGGGCAGTGGAGCGCGCGGGCGGATGCTGGTGCTGGGCGGCCGGGGCGACATGATCGAGAAATATCTCGAAGTGATCCACCATTGGGCCGAACGCGGCTGGGCCGTTACCAGCTTCGACTGGCGAGGACAGGGCGGATCGGGGCGGCTGACCGATGATCCCTTTTGCGGGCATATCGAGGATTTCGGCCAGTGGATTGCCGATCTCAACGCCTTTACCGCCGACTGGCGGGCGGAAGGGGAGGGACCGACGGCGATTGTCGCGCACAGTATGGGCGGGCATTTGCTGCTCCGTGCGCTGATCGAGGGGATGGGGGCCGAGAGGATGATTGCGCCCGATGCCGCTGTGACGGTCGCACCGATGATGGGCGTGCACAGCGCGCCCCTGCCCCGATGGTTGGCCGTGGCCATTGCCGAGACGATGTGCGCCCTGGGTTTTGACCGGAAACAGGCCTGGACGCAGAAGGAGGAGTCGGAACGGCAGCGGCATATGCGGCAAAAGCGGCTGACCCATGATCCGGAACGCTATGCCGATGAACTGTGGTGGCGCGACCATAGCCGCGACGTGGCGCTGGGGCCGCCGAGTTGGAGATGGGTCGAACAGGCGCTGCATTCGACTCATCTCCTGGCGACGCAACCGGGGCTGGAACGGATCGCGGTGCCGCTGCTGATGCTGGCGGCGCAGAATGACCGGCTGGTATCGACCCCTGCGATCAGGCGGACGGCGGCGCGGGTGCCGGGCGCGCGGCTGCATGTTTATGGGCGTGAGGCAGCGCACGAGATATTGCGCGAGTTGGATCCGGTACGGCTGGATGCTTTGGCGCGGATCGACGGCTTTCTGGATGAAGTCGCGCCCCGATGAACCGGCCCGATATCGTCATCGTCGGCGGCGGGATCGCCGGGGCGAGCCTGGGTGCGGTGCTGGCGGCGCGGGCGCGCGTGCTGCTGCTGGAGATGGAGGCGAGCGCGGGCTATCACGCCACGGGGCGCGCGGTTTCCTTCTGGGAGGAAACCTATGGCGGGCTGGCGGTCCAGCCTTTGACCACCGCATCCGGACCGATGCTGGCCGCGCCTGATCCGGAATTTTCAGAAGCGTCGTTCCTCTCGCCGCGCCGGACATTGCACGTCGGACGGGCGGGCGATGCAATGGCGCGGGACCGGCTGATGGCGGAGTTCGGCGGCAAGGTGGTCCTGCGCGCGGTCGATCCGGCCGTGCTGGTGCCGGGATTGCGGCCGGACTGGACGCTGGGCGTGCTGGAGCCGGGGGTTTGCGACATCGACGTGGCGGCGCTGCATGCGGCTTGGTTGCGGCAGTTCCGGCGACATGGTGGCGAGGTGCGGCTGGGAACGGCGTTGCGGCGGGCCGAAGCGCGGGGCGGCAGCTGGCGGGTCGAAACGGATCAGGGTGCGATCGACTGCGGCCTGATCGTCAATGCGGCTGGCGCCTGGGCGGACGATGTCGCCAAAACCTGCGGCGTGGCGCCGATCGGCATCACGCCGCTGCGGCGGACGGTGGTGCAGTTGCGCGTGCCCGCCATGCCGTCGGCGGATCTGCCGCTGGTCATGGATCTTGGCTCGCAATTCTATTTCAAGCCGGAGGGTGAGGCGCGCGTCTGGCTCACCCCGCATGATGAGGAGCCGTCGGTCCCCTGCGATGCTGCGCCGGAGGAACTGGCGGTGGCGCAGGCGATCGCCCGTTTCCAGGCGGTGGTCGACTGGCCGGTCGAGGCGGTGGAGCGTAAATGGGCGGGACTGCGCAGCTTCTCCCGCGACCGGGCGCCGGTCTATGGGTTCGATCCGGCGGTTCCGGGCTTCTTCTGGTTTGCGGGGCAGGGTGGTTTTGGCATCCAGACGTCGCCTGCGGCGGCGATTCTGGCTGCGGGCATGATCGGTGGCGGGGCGTTTCCCAAGGCGGTTGCCAGCATAGATGCCGCAGTCTATTCTCCGTCCCGGTTTCGGTAACGCAACAAGTCCGGGAGATCGGCCGTGGCGCACAAGTTCGTGATCGAGAAGAATAAAGCTGGTGAGTTCGTCGCCAAGTTCAAATATAATAGCGAAACGATCTTCTGGACCGAAGGCTATGCCAACAAGGCGGGCGCGAAGAATGCGATCGACTCGATCCTGAAGAACGGGCCGGGCGCGGCGGTCGAAGAGGCGGAATAGGGGTTTACCCGACCCCGCTTCCTCACCCGCGAAAACTTTCCGCCGCGGCACAGGCAAGCTGGTCGGCGCGTTCGTTTTCGGGATGGCCGGCATGGCCCTTGACCCATTGCCAGGTCACCTTGTGGCGTGCGGCGGCCTTCACCAACAGCTGCCAGATTTCGGCATTTTTGACCGGCTTCCTGTCGGCGGTCTTCCAGCCGTTCTTCTGCCAGCCGAAGACCCATTTGGTGATACCGTCCATCACATATTTGCTGTCGGTGTAGAGCGTTACCCGGCAGGGGCGCTTCAGCGTTTCCAGCGCCTGCACCGCCGCCATCATCTCCATGCGATTGTTGGTGGTCTGCGCCTCTCCGCCCGAAATTTCCCGTTCCTTGTCGCCAAAGCGCAGCACCGCGCCCCAGCCGCCGGGGCCGGGATTGCCCTTGCATGCGCCATCGGTGAAGATTTCGACCTGGGGCAGTTCGCTCATGCGCCGAGCAGGTCCGCCGGATCGGCGCCGGCGTAGAAATCGAGGCGGCGCAGATAGGCGAGGGGATCCTTGCGTGTCACCATCGCGTCGGCGGGCGTGTTGATCCAGTCATAGGCGCGCGTCAGCAGGAAGCGCAGCGCCGCACCCCGGCACAGGACCGGGAAGGCTGCGCGTTCGGCTTCGCTGAGGCCGTGGGTCGCCGCATAGCCCGCACCCAGTGCCGCAGCACGATCCGCGAACCAGGTCGCGCCATCATTGCTGAACACCCAGGCGCTGTGGGTGACGGCCAGGTCATAGGCGCGGATGTCGGTGCAACTGAAATAGAAGTCGATAAGGCCCGTCACCTCATCGCCCAGCATCAACACATTGTCGGGGAAAAGGTCTGCATGGATCACCGACCGGGGCAGGTCGGCGGGCCAGTGCGCGTCGAGGAAGGCCAGTTCCTGCGCCACGCGCGCGCCGAGGCCGGGAGCGATCCGGTCGAAATCCCCGCCGCATTTTGCCGCCAGATCGTGCCAGCCGGGGAGGTCGAGGGCATTGTGCCGCTGCGCGGTGAAGCCCTGCGCGGCGCGATGCATCTCGCCCAGGGCTGCGCCGGCGGCGCGGGCCTGGCCCACGGTCGGTTCGGTGACGGAAATGCCGGTCAGGAACTCGATCAGGCAGGCCGGGCGCCCGGCAAGCTGCTGGAGCCGCTTGCCTTCCCTGTCCGCGATGAAGCGGGGGACGAGGCAGCCGCGCGCGCCGAGATGATCGAGCAGGTCCATGAAGAAGGGCAGGTCGGCTTCATCCACCCGCTTTTCGTAGAGCGTCAGGATATAGCGGTGGCCCCCCCCGGAAGCAGAAGCGCCATCGGCGCCGGTTGTTTCGAGGAGGTAGTTGCTGTTCTCCACCCCCTCGGCAATGCCCTTGGCGGACACGAGGTGGCCGACGTCATAACGGGCGAGGAAGGCGTCGATCTCTTCGGCGGGAACATGGGTGTAGACGGCCATGGATTTACGCCGGCTCCAGTCCGCGGGGGAGTTTGAAGGAGATGCTTTCGCGCGCGGTTTCCACCTGCTCTTCCGTCAGGTCGAAGCGTTCGCCGATCCGGTCGACGACCTCGCGCACCAATATTTCCGGAGCGGACGCGCCTGCGGTGAGGCCCAGGGTACGCACGCCCTCCAGCCAGGCGAAATCGATCTCTTCGGCACGTTGGATCAGGCGGGCGGGGGTGCCTTCGCGTTCCGCCACCTCGACCAGTCGCAGCGAATTGGAACTGTTGGGCGCGCCGATCACATAGACCGCGTCGCAGGCGGAGGCGATCGCCTTGACCGCCGCCTGGCGGTTGGAGGTGGCGTAGCAGATATCCTCGCCCCTGGGCGCGTGGATCGCCGGGAAGCGGCGCTGTAGCGTCGCAACGATGGCGGCGGTATCGTCGACCGAGAGCGTCGTCTGTGTCAGGAAGGCGAGATTGGCGGGATCGGCGGGGGCGAAGGCTTCGGCATCCTCCACCGTCTCGATCAGGGTCATATGGCCCGCATCGACCTGGCCGAAAGTGCCGATGACCTCCGGATGGCCTTTATGGCCGATGAAGAGGATATGGCGCCCCGCCTCCACCTGCCGCTCGGCCTGTCGGTGGACCTTGCTCACCAGCGGGCAGGTGGCGTCGAGATAAGAGAGGCCGCGTTCCTCGGCCTTGGCGGGAACCGCCTTGGGCACGCCATGGGCGGAAAACACCACCGGCACGCCGTCGGGCACCTGATCCAGTTCCTCCACGAAGATCGCGCCTTTGGCCTTCAGGCTGTCGACCACGAACTTGTTATGGACGATTTCATGGCGGACATAGACCGGCGCGCCATATTTCTCGATCGCCCGCTCGACGATGACGATGGCGCGGTCGACACCGGCGCAAAAGCCGCGCGGGGCGGCGATCAGCAGTTTCAGGGCGGGAGGGGCAGGGATCGGAGACGTCATGTCGTGCGGCTTAGGCGAATGTGGCCTGGGAGGAAAGCGGCTTCCTCTGGGTCGCGTGCGGTTTGAGTTGCGTGGGGAGTGGGCTATGGATAAGAAGCCCAACGCCTGTTCCCAAGGGATTGCCTGTGACCTTTTCTCGAATTGCGCTGACCGGAATGCTTGCCCTGGCCCTCGCCGGCTGTTCGCAGCGGGGTGAAATCGACCCGACCGGCGGTATCGTGGCCGTACGATCGGCCTGTCCGGTGGCGGCGATCCCGGCCCAGACCGGGGATGTCACCCTGTTCAATCCGGTCGGCAGCACCGACGCCCGCGCCATCGACGTTGTGGCGGACATCACCAATTTGCGGTCGACCTGTTCCGACGGCGAGCAGCTGTATACCGAGGCGACCTTCACTGTGAACGCCCGCCGCAGCGATGCCAGCGCGGCTCGGCAGGTGACGCTGCCTTATTTCTCCGCCGTGGTGCGGGGTGGCAATGCCGTCGTCGCCAAGCGTATCGGCCAGGTGACGCTGGATTTCCCGGCCGGCCAATATCGCGCCAGCGTGAACGCCAAGGCCGGGTCCTATGTCAACAAGGCCGCCGCGACGCTGCCTGAAACCATCCAGGCGATGATCACGCAGAAGCGCAAGGCAGGCGATGCCGACGCCGCGATCGATCCCTTCGCGCAGCCGGACGTCAAGGCGGCGTTGCAGCGAACCAGCTTCGAGTTGCTCGTGGGGTTCAACCTGACCCCGGATCAGCTCCGTTACAACGCTACCCGTTAAGCCCGTTTTACCGTTCGGGCTGAGACTGGTCGAAGCCCCTTTCTTGAGGAACAGGGTAGCCTTTCGACAGGCTTGGAACGAACGGTCTTTGCTAGAAAGTTCGTTCCGTGTCCCTGTATAACCGCTTCACCGCCCATCTCGACGCCGTACTCGACGCGCTGGAGGCCGATGGTTCGCTTCCCGGCGGCCTCAACCGCAAGCCGGTGACGGTCGAGCCGCCGCGCGACCCCAGTCATGGCGACCTGGCCACCAACGCCGCGATGGTGCTGGCGAAGCCGGCCGGCACCAATCCGCGCGCGCTGGCGGAAAAGATCGTCGCGGGGCTGGAGAAGCTGGACGAGGTGGAGGGCGCCTCCATCGCCGGGCCGGGCTTCATCAACCTCCATCTCACCGATGCCACCTGGCGGGCGGAACTGGCCGCGATCCATGCGGAAGCGGACGATTATGGCCGTTCGGCCAGCGGCGAGGGCGTGACCGTCAACGTCGAATATGTCTCCGCCAACCCGACCGGTCCCATGCATATGGGCCATTGCCGGGGCGCGGTGGTGGGCGATGCGCTCGCCACGCTGCTGGAGCATGTCGGGCACAAGGTCATCCGGGAATATTATATCAATGATGCGGGGGGGCAGGTGGATGTGCTCGCCCGGTCGGCGCATGTCCGCTACGCGCAAGCGCTGGGCGAGGCCGTGGGGGAAATCCCCGAAGGTCTCTATCCGGGCGATTATCTGGTGCCGGTCGGGCAGGCGCTGGCGGCCGAATTTGGCGACCGATATGTCGGCGCGCCGGAGGGCGAATGGTTGGTGCCGTTCCGCACCCGCGCCGTCGCCGCGATGATGGAGATGATCCGCAGCGATCTCGCCCTGCTGGGCATCCATCATGATATCTTTTCATCCGAAGCCGAGTTGCAGGCGGCGGGCAAGCCCGAAGCCGCCGAGAAGTGGCTGCGCGCGCACGACCTCGTCTATGACGGCGTGCTGGAAGCGCCCAAGGGCGAGACGCCGGAGGATTGGGAGCCGGTCGAACTGCCGCTGTTCCGCTCGACGAAATTCGGGGACGATCAGGACCGTCCGATCAAGAAGTCGAACGGCAGCTGGACCTATTTCGGCGCCGACATGGCCTATCATTTCCAGAAGGCGCAGACGGCGGACCAGTTGATCGACATCTGGGGCGCCGACCATGGCGGCACGGTGAAGCGCATCCAGGCGGCGGTCGCCGCGCTGACTGAGGGAAAGGCGCGTTTCGACGTCAAGCTGATCCAGATGGTCCGCCTGCTGCGCGACGGCGAGCCAGTGAAGATGTCCAAGCGCGCGGGCAATTTCGTGACGCTGGCCGACGTCGTGCGCGAGGTTGGCAAGGATGTGGTCCGTTTCACCATGCTGACGCGCAAGGCCGACGCGCAGATGGACTTCGACTTCGCTAAGGTGGTGGAGGCGTCCAAAGATAATCCGGTCTTCTACGTCCAATATGCCCATGCGCGGATCAGTTCGCTCGGACGGCGGGCGGAGGAAGCCGGGATAGGCCTGCCTGCGCCCGACCTGTCCCGCCTTGGGACGGAAGAACTGGGGCTGGTGAAGCTCGCCGCGCAGTTTCCGCGCGTGGTGGAGGGGGCCGCTGCGGCACGTGAGCCGCATCGTATTGCCTTCTATCTCAATGACTTGGCTTCGGCATTCCATGGCTGGTGGAACCTGGGCAACGACAACCCGCAGGCCCGGGTCATTCTGACGGATGATCCGGCCACTACCTCTGCGCGGCTTTTCTTGAGCCGGGGAATCGGGCAAATCATCCGCAATGGCCTCGCGCTGATGGGCGTTGCGGCCCTGAATGAGATGCAATGACCGGCGGAGTTTTGGACTGATGGGCGACTATGTGCGGGGACGGCTGGACCTGGACGACGATGAACGTCTGCCCTGGCTCGAACCCGCCATCGAGGATGAGGAGGAGCAGGGGCTGTCGCCATTGCGGCTGCTGGGCTTCATCCTGTTCGGGCTGGCACTGATCGGCGCGGTCGTCGCGGGCGTGTGGCTGATCCAGAATCACTCCGGCGGCGCCAGCGGTGAGGGCAAGCTGATCGCCGCTCCGGCCGGCGAGTACAAGATTCCGGCCAAGGAAGCCGACGCCAAGAAGTTCGATGGTGAGGGCGACGCCAGCTATGCCGCCAGCGAGGGTGTGGCGCGCGACGGGCGAATCGATCCGACTCGGGTGCCGGAAGCGCCGATCACGCCGACGGGCGCGGCTGGCAGCGCCAAGACCGCGATGTCCGGCAAGCCCGCGCAGAGCGTGACGGCCAAGGTGGCCGACGAAACCAACATCAAACCGGTCGCGGCGGCGGCCCGCGCCTCCGGCGGTGGCACCATCCAGCTTGGCGCCTATGGCAACCAGGCCTTCGCGAAGGATGCATGGAAGCGGCTGTCCAAACGCTTCACCTATCTGGAGCCGCTGCCCATGTCGATCGAACAGGCGGAGGTCGGCGGCAGCACCGTCTATCGCCTGCGCGCGGCGGCGGGCGGGCAGGCCAGCACGCTCTGCGGTAAGCTGAAGGTGGCGGGCGAGAGCTGCATGGTGGTGAATTAAAGGGTCCGAAACCCCTTCGCAGCGGGCTGTCGAGCCGCTACCATTCACCCCATGAAACCCGTTATCTTCGGCCTTTCCGGCGAGACACTGACCGCGGATGAGCGCGCCTTCTTTGCGGCCGCGGAGCCCGCGGGCTATATCCTGTTCCGGCGCAATATCGTCGACAAGGACCAGCTTCGGGCGCTGACCGACGATCTGCGCGCGCTGCATGGCCGCGACGATCTGCTGATCATGATCGATCAGGAAGGGGGGCGAGTCGCCCGGATGCAGGCGCCGGTCTGGCCCAGCTTCCCGCCCGGCGCGGTGTTCGACCGGCTTTATGAGGTCGCGCCGTCCAGCGCCATCGCCGCCGCCCGTGCCAATGCGCGGGCCATTGCGACCACTCTGGCGGAGGTGGGGATAAGCGTGGATGCCCTGCCTTTGCTCGATGTCCGGCAGGACGGAGCGAGCGACATCATGGGCGACCGGACGCTGGGTGCCGAGCCGATGCGTGTCGCGGCACTGGGACGGGCGGTGATCGAGGGGCTGGCAGACGGCGGCGTGGTCGGCATCGTCAAGCATATGCCGGGCCATGGCCGGGCGATGGTCGACAGTCATCATGAACTGCCGATCGTCACTGCCGACGAGGAAGCGCTGGCCGTCGACCTGGCGCCGTTCCAGGCGTTGAAGGACGCGCCCATGGGGATGACGGCGCATGTCGTCTATACTGCATGGGACCCGGACTTGCCCGCCAGCCTGTCGCCCTCGGTGATCGAAACGATCATCCGGGGACGCATCGGTTTTGACGGGCTGCTGATGTCCGACGATCTTGACATGAAGGCGCTGAAGGGCAGCATCCCTGAACTGGCGGTGGCCACGGTGGCGGCGGGGTGCGATCTGGCGCTCAATTGCTGGGGCCGGATGGACGATATGGTAGGCATTGCAGACCTGCTGCCGGCGATCACGGGGCAAGCCAGGGCGCGGCTGGATCGGGCGATGGAGTCTACGCATCGGCTGATGGATGGACCGTCGCTGGAGGAATTGCTCGCGACCCGCGATGCGCTGCTGGCGCCGGTCATGGCCTAAAGAGTGGACGATCTTTTCACGCCTCCGGCCATGCCCCGGCCCGAAACGCTCACCGTCAGCTTCGAGAGCTGGGAAGGGCCGCTCGACCTGCTGCTGGCGCTGGCGCGGACGCAGAAGGTCGACCTGCGCGAAATCTCCATCCTCGCGCTGGTCGAGCAATATCTCGCCTATATCGAGGGTGCGCGGAAGCTGAAGCTGGAACTGGCGGCCGATTATCTGGTGATGGCGGCTTGGCTGGCCTATCTCAAATCGGCGCTGTTGTTGCCCAGGGAGGCGCAGCCCGAACCCAGCCCCGAGGAATTGGCGCTGCGGCTGCAATTGCGGCTCCAACGATTGCAGGCCATGCGGGAGGCGGGCGCCCGGCTGATGGCGCGGGACCGGATCGGCCGCGACGTTTTCGTGCGGGAGAAACCCGAAGGCCTGCGCCTTGTCCGCAAGGCGAAATGGGCGGCGAGCCTGTTCGATCTGATCCAGTCCTATGGCCAGATTCGCGCACGGACCCAGCCCGTCGTGCACATGGTCGCGGTGCGTCCGGTGATGACGCTGGATGAGGCGATCCAGCGGGTCGGTACGTTGGTCGGTGCGGCGATCGACTGGACCGCGCTTGAAGCCTTCCTGCCGACCGGGCAGGATGGGCCGATGGCCCGATCGGCGCTTGCCAGCAGCTTCGTCGCCGCGCTGGAACTGGCGCGGCAGGGACGGCTGGAAATCCAGCAGGAGGGGATTTTCGAACCCATATTCCTGCGTGCCGCCGTGCCGGAACCGAGTGCGGGGCGCCTGTTGTGAACCAAGATACTGTGATGGAAGAACCGGATGATTTCCTGCGCGCGGTGGAGGCTGTGCTGTTCGTGTCGGAACAGCCGCTGACGCTGACCGAATTAAAGCTGCATGTGGGCGAGGCGGGTGATCTGCCCTCGGTGCTCGCGACGCTCAGCGATCATTATGCGGGACGCGGCATCAACCTGGTCGAGCGCGGCGGGCGCTGGCATTTCGAGACGGCGGCCGACCTTGCCCATATCCTGCGCCGGGAAAAGGACGAGACCCGAAAGCTGTCCCGCGCCGCCATGGAGACGCTGGCGATCATCGCCTATCATGAGCCGGTCAGCCGTGCCGAGATCGAGGCCATTCGCGGGGTTCAGGTTGCGAAGGGCACGCTCGATGTGTTGATGGAGGCCGGTTGGGTCCGCCCCGCCGGGCGCCGGGAAGTACCGGGACGGCCGCTGATTTATGCGACGACCCTCGAATTTCTGTCACATTTCGGGCTTAGCAGCCGCCGCGACCTGCCGGGCATCGACGATCTGCGCGCTGCGGGTCTGCTTGATCCCGTCGATTTGGCACTTGAGGGTCTGGGCGCCCAATCCGTTGTGGAAAATGACGAGGAAGAGGCTTAGATAGGCGGCAGTTTCAGGAGAAAGTTAAAATGGGTTCCTTTTCGCTGATGCACTGGGTCATCGTTCTCCTGGTGGTCATGCTGCTGTTCGGTGGTGGCCGGATTTCCGGGTTGATGGGTGATGTCGCCAAGGGCATCAAGAGCTTCAAGAAGGGCATGGCGGACGATGACGATGATGTCGCGGCGGCCAAGCCCGCGACGCGTATCGAGGGCCATCGCGTGCCGGAACAGGACGCGCCGGGTGCCACGTCAAATTCGGCAGACGAAAAGACCAAGGCCTGATTTTCCTCCGGCCGGGGCGGTAGGCACGCATGTTTGGTATCGATTCGTCTGAACTTCTGGTGATCGTCATCATCGCGGTGATCGTCATCGGCCCCAAGGACCTGCCGCGCGCGCTTTACAAGGTGGGGCAGATCGTCGGGAAGGCGCAGGGCATGGCACGCCATTTCCGCACCGGCATCGACGCGATGGTTCGCGAAGTCGAACTGGAGGAGCTGGAAAAGAAATGGGCCGCGCAGAACAAGCGGATCATGGAAGAGCATCCACCCGAAACCGCCGGGGAGCCGGAGGCGCTGCCTGCGCCAGGCGCTGAAACGGCCGCTGGGGACGTGCCGCCTTTCGTGGCCGAATCGGCGCCGGTCAGCGATGTGCCGCCTTCTCCCGCGCAGGTCCAGCCTGCGGCCGACGGCCCGCCCTATGTCGCGCAGGAGCCGGCCGCAGCCCATTCACACAAGGGCGATGCCGCCGCATGAAGGATATTGACGACAGCAAGGCGCCACTGCTCGACCATCTCATCGAGTTGCGTGGACGGCTGCTCAAATGCGTCTATGCGCTGTTCATCACCGGCGCGATCTGCTTCTATTTTTCCGAGCAGTTGTTCGCGATCCTGGTCCATCCGCTGAAGGAAGCCTTTGGCGACGGGAGTGGTCGGCTGGTCTATACCAAGCTTTACGAAGCCTTTTTCGTGCAGGTGAAGATCGCGGTTTTCGGCGCTTTCTGCCTGTCCTTCCCGATCATCGCGAACCAGCTCTGGGCCTTCGTCGCGCCGGGCCTGTATGCGAAGGAAAAGAAGGCGCTGCTGCCCTTCATCATCGCCACGCCCTTCCTGTTCGCCATGGGAGCGAGCCTCGCCTATTTCGTGGTGATGCCGACCGCCTTCCATTTCTTCCTGGAATTTCAGGGAAACAGCAGCGGCTTGCAGGTGGAGGCGTTGCCGAGTGCCGACGCCTATCTGGGGCTGGTGATGCAATTCATCCTGGCTTTCGGGATCAGCTTCCTGATGCCGGTACTGCTGATGCTGCTCAATCGCGCCGGCTTTGTGAGCCGGGCGCAATTGATCGGCCTGCGCCGCTATATGATCGTTGCCGCCTTCATTCTGGCGGCGGTGCTGACCCCGCCCGATGTGGTGTCGCAGCTCATGCTCGCGATTCCGCTGCTGGCGCTGTATGAAATCACGATCATCGCCATATGGTTCACCGATCGGAAGCAGGCCAAGGAACTGGCCGCGACGGAGGCGGCCGACGCTGCGGGCTAAAGCGAAAAAAGCTCGCCGGGGAAGGCGAGCTTTTTCTTCGGGCGCAATCAGTTGGCGGCGTTTTCGACCGCCTGGCCTGCGCTTTGCACGTCCTTGCCGGCGCCTTCCACCGTGTTGCAGGCCGCCACCATCAGCGAACCGGTCAGCAACAGCGTGGCTAGAATCTTCCTGGTCATCATCGTCTCCTTTTTCAGAGCCTTTGTCTTCAACGCCTCAACCGGACTTTCGCCGGTGACCAGGGAACAACCCACCGCCCGGAAAAGCGTTCCGAAACCGAAAATATCTGTGATTTCCGTGGGATAGGCGAAAAAATTCTGAGCCCGGAACGCGTCGGGGGGGGGGAGATGCGTTCCGGGCTCATGTTTTTTTGGATAGCAAGAGCGGGGGGCAAAAGATTTGCTATCCACTGTGCAGAACTATCGGTGTGAGGATAAGGTTCCGCTGCTTCCGAAAAATGGCCGGATTTTTATATCTTTATTTTTCAGCATCTTGAATGGTAATTGCGGCGTTAACTGTAAAATATTCCGTCGATCCGCAAAAAAAAGGCGCCTTCAGATCAGCGGACGTCCGCTGTTGCGATATTCGGGCCGGATCGTCGACTGAGGAAGAGCGGTTTCCGCAGCAGGAAACGGAGAAGCGCTTGCCGCGACGGATGCGGGCGTTTCCGGGCGAAGCGAGGCGGGCAGCCCGATCGCCGGGTCGAATGGCGTGGACTTGATCGGCCAGGCCGTACGGGAGGGCCCCGATAGGGTTTCCCGCCCCGAATAGGAGATACGGAACGCGGCGGCTGTACCGGCGATACCGGGCGGGCGATAGAAGATATGCGCGCCGATCACAGCGACGGGACGCATCGCCGCAGCCCAATCCGGACGGACCGCAAGCGTGTGATAGTAGGTGGCAAGGCCGACAGGCTTGTAGACGAGGCCGGAAAGGGCCTGGGCGGCAATGTGGCGCGTGCGCGCCCAGTCCTGGGCGCTGGCCATGCGCGCCATGGAGCCGTCGCAACTGAAGGTGAATTGGCAGCGATAATCAGTACGTTCCGACCCCTGATAGACGACGCCGCACACGCTTTTCGGACAGGCGGGGTGGCGCGCGCGGTTCAGCACCACCTGCGCCACGGCGCGCTGGCCATCTTCCGGCTCGCTTCCAGCCTCATAATAGATGGCCGAGGTCAGGCAATTGAGCGCTCGATAGCTGTCCAGCGCGGTCAGGCCGTGAAATGCGGTGGCGGGGGCCGCCTGCACGGTTTCGAGGCCCAGCACATGCTCGCTGTCGAGCGAGACTGCGCCGGGAACGGAATCAAAAGCGCCCTGCGCGAAGAAGAAGGCCGATCCGGGAAAATTCTCGCCCGCTTGTTCGGCGGGATCGTCCTGGGTTTCCGACGCGGCGAGCAGGTCGAGCGGCGCAGCGGTGATCAGGCGAGGCGCGGCAAGCGCAACCAGCGCCAGCGCTGCGACCGCGCCATGCCTTGCCCATTTTCCGCCGCTCGCCAACTGACCATTTCTCCAAGAGAATCGATGCCTTGGCATTGACCATAAGGGAAAAGCTTAGCCATTTCCTCTCGCGATTCCGGCCTGTTCCGATCTGGGACGAAGGGTGGTGGAAAGGTTAAGGATATAGGAGACAAACGGGACTTTCGCGCGCGCATCATTCCCTTGCTTGGCAAGGCCGCCTTTGGTCCGCTATGCGGAAGCCATGCTGGTTCAGAAAGATAGCCTCGCCCTGATTGGCAACACGCCGATGGTGCGCCTCACCGGTCCCTCGCAAGAGACGGGCTGTGATATCTACGCGAAATGCGAATTCGCCAATCCCGGCGCCTCCGTGAAGGATCGCGCGGCGCTGTTCATCGTCAACGATGCCGAGGAAAAGGGGCAGCTCAAGCCCGGCGGCACCATTGTCGAAGGGACGGCGGGCAATACCGGCATCGGCCTGGCGCTGGTCGCCAATGCCAAGGGGTACAAGTCGATCATCGTCATGCCCGAGACGCAGAGCCGGGAGAAGATGGATACGCTTCGCGCTCTGGGTGCGGAACTGGTGACGGTGCCGGCGGCGCCCTATTCCAATCCCGGCCATTTCGTGCACACCTCGCGGCGGCTGGCGGAGGAGACAGAGGGCGCGATCTGGGCCAACCAGTTCGACAATATCGCCAACCGCAAGGCGCATATCATCGGCACCGCCGAGGAAATCTGGACCCAGATGGACGGGCAGATCGACGGTTTCACCTGCGCGGCGGGGACCGGCGGAACGATCGCCGGCGTCGGGCTGGGCCTGAAGGCGCATGACGAGAATGTCATCATTGCGCTCAGCGATCCCCATGGCGCGGCGCTTTACAATTATTATGCCCATGGCGAGTTGAAGGCGGAAGGGTCTTCGGTGGCCGAGGGCATTGGACAAGGCCGCATCACCGCCAATCTGGAGGGTGCGCCGATCGATACCCAGTTCCGCATTTCCGATGAGGAAGGGCTGCTGTGGGTCAGGCGTCTGCTGGCCGAGGAAGGGCTATGCCTGGGCCTGTCGTCGGGCATCAATGTCGCGGGCGCGGTGGCGCTGGCGAAGCAGCTTGGGCCGGGCAAGCGGATCGTCACGATTTTGTGCGATACGGGTTTCCGTTATCTTTCAACGCTCTATAATCGCGAATGGCTGGAATCGAAGGGCTTGACTGTCTTCCCCTGGCTCGCGCACACTCGGTGATCGCCGATACGGGTCTCGGCAGTAAAAGAAAAAGAGCGCTTCATGGCTGAAACACCCCGCCAACAGGAAGGGTTGCAGCGTGTCCAGATCGGCCTCACCGGGCTGGCGGGCGTGGTGTTGCTCGTGGGTCTGGCGAATATCGTGATCGACAAGGCGCGGATCGATGATCCAGCCGTGCCGCCGCCGACCGTGCCGACATTGGACGTGAATGCCGTGGCGCCCAAGGAGCCGCTGGCGGAACTGGGTGTGCAGCCCGCGCCGGAACAGGCACCGATCGTGCCGGATTTGCAACCGGACCCGAATCTCAAGAAACCCATGGATCGCGAGCTTCCGCCGGCTTCGCGCTGAACGGTCGGGACAGGCTTTGGGGGCAGCGCTTCGGACATTGGTGATGCTCTGGCTGCCGGGCGTGCTGGTGCTGCTTGGCGGACTGCCGGGGTTGCTGGCGACCGGACAGGTCGATCCGCGCGGATGGATGCTGACGGCTTTGCTGCTGGCGCCGGTTGCGGCCTGGTTGGTGGTGCGCCGGGGGGTGGGCGCGGCCTTTTGGGCGAGCGCGGGTGCGACTGGGATGATATTGTGTTGCGCCTTTCTGGCGACATGGCGAGTGCCTGCGGTCGAGCCGGTACTGTGGTTTCTGAGCGTGGCGTTACTCGCGACCCTGGCGGGGTTTGGGTTGGCCCACCGTCATATTCCGGCTTTCGCAGGAGCGCGGCGGGCCATGGGGATAGGGTGCGCCCTGCTCGCACTCGCGGCTTGGTGGTTTGCCAAGGAGCCGCCCTTGAAACCCTTCCCCGGAAAACGGCCGGAACTGGCCGTTATCACTGGTCTTCCGTTGTTCTGGCGCGAAGGCGAAAAGGGATTGGCGGCCAAGGCCGATGCTCCGATCATCACTATTCTGCGCCAGCGTTTCGAGGTGGAGCCGGTCGATAGTCCGCTGGGTTTGGGCAAAGCAAAGCGGTTGCTGCTTGCCCAACCGCGTGCCTTTTCGATGAATGAGCTGGTCGCGCTTCATGGTTGGATCAGCGGGGGCGGGACGGCATTGATCCTTGCCGATCCGCAATTGCGCTGGCCGCTCGTACTGCCTTTGGGGGATCGGCGCCGGCCTCCCTCCGTGACCCTGTTGTCCGCCATGATAGAGGTGTTGGGGGTGAAACTGCTTCCCGACGCGGACGCAGGGGAGGTGCGTCACTTTCTGGGCGATGGGCGGATGCTGACCCTCTACGCCGCTTCAGTTCTCGGGAAAGCCTCTCCCGATTGCCGCATCATAGAGGGCAGGCGGGTGGCGCGCTGTGTGGTGGGAAGGGGAAGCGCGACCATCGTCGCTGATGCCGACCTCATCGACGACCGCCTGTGGCTCGCCGATCCCAGCGCGCCGCTCGACCCCGCGCAATGGACCGCCGACACACCGCAATTCGTCGCGCAGCTGTTGGGCCAGCCGCTACCCGAAGGACGGCGCTGGGTGCGCACGGGAGATGCCCTGGTCGGAGCGGTGCGCTGGGCGGTTCTGGTCGGGTTTTTCTGGGCGGCGTTGGGAACGGTGCTGTTCGGGCCATGGAATGGGGCTCGTTTCAGCCTTGCGCGACCACGTCTGGCCCGGCAAGAACCCGAAAAGGGAGATTAAATACCAGAACAAAACAGGATTTCCCGGTTTCTCCCAAAATATCCCTTTTCTTGAACCCTGTGGCTTGGTATTCAATGGCCATAGGGGTTTGTCAGGCTTTGCTAGTCCTGTTGCCCGGGTCGCGATGGCGTATCCGGACGGCGACGGCCTGCGCCCGCGAACCAAAGGGGCAGCAGTCCAAAAGTGTCGGAAGTCATTCTCTTTACGGGCAACGCGTTCAGCGTCGCGGACGGCAAAGGCCGGTTCGTGCTGCCCCTGGAGATGCGCCGGCAGGTCAAGCTCTCCAGCGGCAATGAAACCAAGCTGTTTCTCTCGGTCCATGGCGGCAACCCCTGCGCCACGGGTTTTGGAGAATCGCACCGCCGCTATCTGTTCGAGGAGGTCGAGGAACTGGCCCGCGAAGCGCGCGCTGCTGGCCGCGACTATAATGCCGACCTGGAACTGGAACGTCGCCTCGGAACCATCGAGGAGGTGAATTTCGACGAGGGCGGCCGTTTCGCCATGCATCCCGATATCAAGGATGAATATGGCATAACCGATGCCGTCTTCTTCTACGGCGTGGGTCGCTACATCCAGATCTGGAGGCCCGAAACGCTGGTCGACTCTAAGGATCGGCCCGAACTGATCCGCAACAAGGTCCGCCGCTGGCTGGACCAGCGCGACTCGGGAGGGGGTAAGTGAGCGCCTCTTCCGATCATGATCGCCACATTCCGGTGCTCATCGACGAAGTGCTCGACGCCCTCGCCATCAACCCCGGCGAGGTCCATGTCGACGGCACGTTCGGTGCGGGCGGCTATAGCAGCGCGATGGCGGCCAAGGGCGCGAAGGTCTTTGCCTTCGACCGCGATCCCGATGCGATCCGGGAAGGGCAGGCGCTGGCCGACGCCAATGGCATCATTCTGATCGCGGGCGAATTTTCGCGAATGGAAGCCTTGCTGGCGGAGCGTGGCGTGACCTCGGTTGCGGGTGTGACGCTGGACATCGGCGTGTCCTCGATGCAGCTCGACCGGCCGGAGCGGGGCTTTTCCTTCCAGTCGGACGGCCCGCTCGACATGACGATGAGCCAGAGCGGAATGAATGCCGCCGATTTCCTCAACACTGCCGCCGAGCAGGAAATCGCCGACGTCCTCTACCTCTATGGCGAGGAGCCGCGCTCGCGCCGGGTGGCGAAGGCCATCGTCGAGGCGCGTCCGCTGGAGCGTACGGCGCAGTTGGCGAGCATCGTGCGCCGGGCGTTGGGCCACAAACCGCATGACAAGAAGGACCCGGCCACCCGGACATTCCAGGCGATCCGCATCCATGTGAACCGCGAGCTGGAGGAACTGGAGCGCGGGCTGGAGGCCGCTGAGGCCATTTTGGAGGAAGGCGGCCGTCTGGCAGTCGTGACCTTCCACAGCCTTGAGGACCGCATCGTCAAGCAGTTCCTGCGCAAGCGGAGCGGCGGGGAAGGAGGCGGCTCGCGCCATCTGCCGGAAAAGAAGGCGGGCGATGCGCCCACTTTCGAAAAGCCCGCCAAGGCGGTGCGGCCCGGAGAGGCGGAACTGTCCCGCAACCCCCGGGCCCGATCCGCCACGCTACGCAGCGCCATCCGTACTTCCGCCCCAGTTTCTCCCCGGAGTGTCCGTCCATGATCGCGGTCAAGAGATTGCAGAGCCTGATCTGGATCCTGCTCGTCGCACTGGGGGCGCTGGGGGCCTATATGGTGTCGCTGAAGGTCGCGACCGAGCGCAACGAACTGATGAAGGTGCGCGTGCAGATCGCACGGGCAAAGGCCGATATCCGCTATCTGGAGACCGAGTTCAGCGCCCGCGCCAACATGCGCCAGTTGGAGCGCTGGAATCAGGACGATTTCATGTATGCGACGCCGACCGCCCAACAATATCTGGCGGGCGAGCGCGCTCTGGCGCATCTGGACGGCGTGCAGCCCAATGGTCCGGACTATGTCGCGCCGCCGGTGATGGTGGCGATGGTGCAGACGCCCGCCGACCTGCCCTCGGCCCCCCAGGCTGTCCCGGCCAGCCCGGCCGCGACGCAGATTCGCAGCGACATCGCCGTGATCCGCGAGGCCCATGCGGCGGATAATGTCGACAAGATCGCCAAGGCCGTGCCGGTCAGGACGCCCAAGGAAAAGGCGAAGGACGACGCCGATACCTCGAAGCCCAATCCTGTCGCCCGCCGCGCGGAGCGGATGGCAATGCTGGACGCCAAGTTGCTGGATGACAGCACCATGGGCGATCTGACGGCGCAGGCGAAGCGCGAGCGCCGCAAGGGGGATCGTTGAAATGGCGACGATCATCGTCCAGCCGGGAGGAGCGAGAGCGGGCAAGCAGCGCGTCGACCTGACCGCGATCGCGCATAATCGGCTGATGTTGCTGCTGATCCTGTTCATGCTGATCACCGGCGTGGTGATCCTGCGTCTGACCTGGGTCGGGATTTTTGCGGGCGGCGGGCGTGGCGGCGACGTCATGGCGGGTCTGCCCGCGCGCGCCGATATCGTCGACCGCAACGGCGTGCCTTTGGCGCGGACCATGGACGCCTATTCCATCGCCGTGCGGCCTTCCAAGCTGATCAGCGATCCTTCCGACCTTGCCCGCAAGCTGCACGAAATCTTTCCCGATGAGCCGGAAGCGGCTTTCCTCAAGAAGCTGACCGGCAAGGGCTGGGCCTATCTGCGCCGCCGCGCGCTGCCCGAGGAAGTCGCGGCGGTGAACGCGCTGGGCGAGATCGGCATCGAATTTCCGCGCGAGAAGGAAAGGCTCTACCCGCAGCGCACCCTGGCGGCGCATATTCTGGGCTTTGCGCCCAATGCCGACGGCAAGGGCGGCATGGGGGTCGAAGCCGCGTTCAACGACCGCCTGACCAATCCGGCCCTGCGCGGACAACCCTTCGCCATGTCGATCGACAGCCGGGTGCAGGGCGCGCTGGAAAGCGAGCTTTATGCGCAGTTGGTGCAGACCAGGGCCAAGGGCGCGGGCGGCGTGATCCTGGACGTGAATAGCGGCGAAGTGATCGCCATGGCCTCGATTCCCGTCTTCGATCCCAACAAGCTGCAAAATTATGCGGGCAAGACGTGCAGCGAATCGCCGCTCTGCAACCATATGGTGCAGGCGCGCTATGAGCTCGGTTCTGCCTTCAAGCCACTGTCGATCGGCGCGGCGATGGATCGGGGGGTCGTGACCTCCATGTCCAAGACCTATGATGCGACGGCGCCGCTCGCCATTGCCGGTTTCCGGATCAAGGACGACCATCCGCTCGGCCGCTGGATCAACGTGCCGGAGATATTGGTGCACAGCTCCAACATCGGCACGGCGCGCATCGCTGACCAGATGGGCGCGGAGCCTTTGCAGCATCTTTTCCGGGAGTTGCACTTCGACCAGCGCGCGCCGATCGAACTGAACGAACGCGCCGGGACGCTCTGGCCTGCCAATTGGGGGCGCATCACCACGCTCACCGTTTCCTATGGCCATGGCATCGCCGTAACGCCTTTGCATCTCGCTTCGGCTTATGCGGCGCTCGTGAATGGCGGCCTGTGGCGACCCGCTACGCTGCGCAAATTGCGGGCCGATGAGGTGCCGGAGGGACGCCGTGTCTTCTCCGCCGCGACCAGCGCGCGGATGCGGCAACTGTTGCGCATGATCGTCGCGGCGGGTACAGGACGCAGCGCCGACGCCAAGGGATACCGGGTGGGCGGCAAGACGGGTTCGGCCGAAAAACCACAAGAGGGCCGGTATAACAAGACTTCGCTGGTGACGACTTTCGCTTCTGCCTTCCCAATGGACAATCCGCGCTATGTGGTCCTCGTCACCATGGACGAGGCGACGGGCCAATATGGCCTGCGCACGGCTGCATGGACCGCAGCGCCTGTCGTGAAACGGGTGGTGGAGCGCACCGGGCCGATGCTGGGGGTGCTGCCCGACGAGCGGCGCGATGTCGATATTTCCGACCTCATGCCGTTGCTGCACGGCGACAAGGAGAAAGAATAGGATGCGCTTCGGGTCGCTTGTCGAGGGGCTGGATGCAAAGCCCGACACGCAGGCATCGCTAGATGTGCCGGTGTCGGGCTTTGCGATCGATAACCGGAAGGTTGCGCCGGGCACCGTGTTCGGGGCCTTCCAGGGCATGCGGGTGAATGGCGAGGATTATATTCCCGCCGCCGTGCAGGCCGGGGCCGTGGCGGTCGTCGCTCGGCCGGAGGTGAGGGTCGAGGGCGCGATCCATATCGCGTCCGACAATCCGCGCCGGCTCTTTGCGCAGTTGGCGGCGCGTTATTTTGCGCCCTTCCCCGATGTGACCGTTGCCGTCACCGGGACCAACGGCAAGACATCCACGGTGGAACTGGCGCGCCAGCTTTGGCGGATGCTGGGGCATCATTCGGCCTCGATCGGTACGCTGGGCGTCACCACCTCGGTCGATCAGGTGTCGACGGGGCTGACCACGCCGGACATCGTGACCTTTCTGTCCAACATGGCGGGTCTCAAGCGCGAGGGCATCACCCATGCCGCGTTCGAGGCGTCGAGCCACGGTCTGGCGCAGTATCGCACCGAAGGCCTGCCGGTGTCGGCTGCGGCCTTCACCAACCTGTCGCGCGATCATCTCGATTATCATGGCGACATGGACAGCTATTTCGAGGCCAAGATGCGGCTGTTCGACGAGGTGGTCGCTCCGCAAGGCGCGGCGGTCGTCTGGGCCGATGACGCATGGTCGGGCAAGGTACTCCAGCGGGCTACGAAGCGGGGGCTTCGTGTGCTGAGCGTCGGGGTGCAGGGGCAGGCATTGCGCCTTGCCAACCGCACCCCGACCCAGTTGGGCCAGACGTTGGAGGTCGAGGTTGAGGGCAAGTCCTACAAGGTCAACCTGCCGCTGATCGGTGCCTATCAGGCTGCCAATGCGCTGACCGCCGCCGGCCTGGTGATCGCAGGCGGCGAGGATGTCGCCAGGGTGTTGGAACTGCTCGGCCGGGTGCAACCGGTGCGCGGGCGCCTGGAACGGGCGGTGATCACCCGCGCGGGCGCTCCGGTCTATGTCGACTATGCGCATACGCCCGATGGTCTTCGTGCCGCGATCGATGCGCTGCGGCCGCATACGCGTGGGCGCCTGATCGCGCTGTTCGGCGCGGGCGGGGATCGCGATGCGGGCAAGCGCCCGCAAATGGGCAAGGTTGCCGCCGAGCTGGCCGACCATGTGATCGTGACCGACGATAATCCGCGTTCGGAAGAGCCTTCCTCCATCCGCGCGGCCGTCATGGCGGGCGCGCCGGGGGCGGAGGAAATCGGCGGGCGTCGCGCCGCCATTGCCGCCGCCATTGCGCAGGCGGGGGCGGATGATATCGTGCTGCTCGCGGGCAAGGGGCATGAGCAGGGGCAGATCATAGGCGACCGTGTGCTGCCTTTCGACGATGTGACCGTGGCGCGGGAATGTGCCGGATGAGCGCGCTTTGGACCTCTGAGGAGATCGCGCAGGCAACAGGGGGCGTCGCATCGGCGCCCTTCGCCGTTTCTGGCGTGGCGTTCGACAGCCGGGAGGTGACGGACGGCGACTTGTTCGTCGCGATGAAGGGGGAGGCGACGGACGGCCATCGCTTCGTCGACAAGGCCTTCGGCCAGGGTGCGGCGGGCGCTATCGTCAGTGAGCCGATCGCCCAGCCCCATATATTGGTGCAGGACAGCGCGCAGGCGCTGGAGGCGATGGGTCGGGCCTCGCGGGCACGGATGCAGGGCAAGGTGGTCGGTGTCACCGGCTCTGTCGGCAAGACCGGCACCAAGGAAGCGCTGTTCCTTGCGCTGGACCGGATTTGTCCCGGCGAGGTGCATCGATCGGTCAAGAGTTACAACAATCACGTCGGTGTGCCGCTCAGTCTGTCGCGCATGCCGCGTGATGCGGCCTATGGCGTGTTCGAAATGGGCATGAACCATGCTGGCGAACTGGCCGCGCTGACCCGGCAGGTCCGGCCGCATGTCGCCATCGTCACCGCCATCGCACCCGCCCATATCGAATTCTTCGGCACCGAGGAGAAGATAGCGCAGGCCAAGGCGGAGATTTTCGAAGGCCTGGAACCCGGTGGCACGGCGATCATCCCTTATGACAGCCCGCATGTCGCGACGCTCTACACCAAGGCCGAGCAGCATGCGGCGCGTATCCTGACCTTCGGCTTCGATCCGGCTGCCGATGTCCGCGCCCGCGACATGGTTCCGGCTGAGGGTGGCGGCACGCTGGTCACGGCGACGCTACCGGGCGTGGAACTGTGCTTCACCGTCGGCGCGCCGGGCGAGCATTGGGTATCCAACGCGCTGGCGGTACTGGCGGCGGTGGAGGTGCTGGGTGGCGATCTGGCGGCGGCTGGTCTTGCATTGGCGGAGATGCCGGGGCTGCCCGGCCGTGGCGAGCGGCGCATAGTGCCGGTCCAGGGCGGTGAGGCGCTGCTGATCGATGAAAGCTATAATGCCAATCCGCTGAGCATGGCGGCCACGCTCAAGCAATTGGGCCAGGAACAGGCCAAGCGCCGCGTCGCCGTGCTGGGGGGGATGCGCGAACTGGGCGACCGCAGCCGGGAATTGCATGCCGGGCTGGTCGAGCCGCTGACGGCGGGAGCAGTGGATTATGCCATCCTCGTGGGCGATGAAATGCAGCCTCTGGCGGAAACGCTGAAAGGCGTGATGGCCTTCGACCATGTGCCGGATACGGCTAAGGCGACCCATCTCTTGCAAAGTGAAATACGCGCGGGCGACGCGATATTGGTGAAAGGCTCGAACAGTATCGGCCTGTCGCGTCTGGTCGCCGCGCTACAGGAAGCGAAGAACTGATGCTCTACTGGCTTGCCCAGACCATGGATTTCGCGGGTGTGTTCAACCTCATTCGCTATTTGAGCTTTCGCGCCGGCGCCGCGATCGCGACCGCGCTGATCATCGGCCTTGTCATAGGCCCGCGTTTCATCGGCTGGCTGCGGGTGCGGCAGGGCAAGGGGCAGCCGATCCGTGACGACGGCCCCCAGACGCACCTCGCCAAGCGCGGCACGCCGACGATGGGCGGACTGATGATCCTGACTTCGGTCATGTCGTCCGTGTTGCTGTGGATGGACCTGTCATCCATCTATGTCTGGGCCTGTCTGTTCGTGACCTTGGGCTTTGGCGCGATCGGCTTCCTGGACGATTATGACAAGGTAACGAAGGCCAGTCACAAGGGGCTTTCGGGCAAGATGCGCCTTGCCTTCGAATTCCTGATCGCGGGTTTCGCGGCGTGGTTGATCGTCAACCAGCATGGCAATACCGCGCTCTACCTGCCCTTCTACAATGGGCCCGCCATCGAACTGGGGCCGTTCTACTTCCTCTTCGCTGCCTTCGTGATCGTGGCGTTCGGCAACGCGGTGAACCTGACCGATGGGCTGGACGGCCTCGCCACCATGCCGGTCATCATCGCCTGCATGGCGTTCATGGCGATCGTCTATCTGGTCGGGCGTGCGGACTTCGCCCATTATCTGGGCATTCCGCATGTACCGGGGGCAGGCAATCTCACCATCCTGTGCGGCGCGATCATCGGCGCGGGCCTCGCGTTCCTCTGGTTCAACGCGCCGCCCGCCGCCGTGTTCATGGGCGATACCGGAAGCCTCGCATTGGGCGGCACCATCGGCGTGATCGCCGTCACTGCGCATCATGAGATCGTGCTGGGCGTGATCGGCGGGCTGTTCGTGGTCGAGGCCATGTCGGTCATCATCCAGGTCTTCTTCTACAAGCGCACCGGTAAGCGCGTATTCAAGATGGCGCCGATCCATCATCATTTCGAGCAACTGGGTTGGGCTGAGCCGACCGTGGTGATCCGTTTCTGGATCATTTCCTTCGTGCTGGCGCTGGCCGGTCTTGCCACGCTGAAGCTGCGGTGAGCGCCATGGGGATCGTTTCGGACGTCTTTGCGGGCAAGAAATATGCGGTGCTGGGGCTGGCGCGGTCGGGGCTGGCGACGGTCGATTGCCTTGCGGCGAGCGGCGCTGAGGTTGTCGCCTGGGATGGCCGCGAAGAAGCCCGCGCCGTCGTCGCGGGCAAGGCGGAACTGGCCGATCCGGCAGAAATCGACCTGCGTGGCTTCGACGGTGTGGTCGTGTCGCCCGGTGTGCCGCTCAACAAGCATCCGATTGCCATGCATGCGAAGCTGGCGGGCGTGCCGGTCATCGGCGACATAGAGCTGTTCGCGCTCGCGCGGCCGGCGCTGCCCCAGCATCGGGTGGTCGGCATCACCGGCACCAACGGCAAGTCGACCACCACCGCGCTGGTCCATCATATCATCGAGACGGCGGGTATTCCGACCCGGATGGGCGGTAATATCGGCTTGCCGATCCTTGGGCAGGACCCGCTGCCTGAAGGCGGCATCTATGTGCTGGAACTGTCCAGCTATCAGATCGACCTGACCCAGAGCCTCGATTGCGACGTGGCGGTGCTGCTCAACATCACGCCGGACCATCTCGACCGCTATAATGGCTTTGAAGGCTATGTCGCGTCCAAGGCGCGGTTGTTCGCGATGCAGTCGGCGGATCATGTCGCGGTGATCGCGACGGAGGATGATCCAAGCCGCTCCATCGCCGCACACCCCGGCGCGCGGCGGGTGGAGGTGAAGGCCGCCGACATCGATCCTGCCGCACAGGCGGGCTGGCCAGCGCTGCAAGGGCCGCATAATGCCCAGAATGCGGCCGTCGCCATCGCCGTTGCCCGCGCCCTTGGCATCGACGAGGCGGTGATCGAGAGCGCGTTGCAAAGCTATGCCAGCCTGCCGCACCGGATGCAGCGGGTGCGGGAATTGCACGGCGTCCTCTATGTCAACGACAGCAAGGCGACCAACGCTGCCTCGACCGCGCCGGCGCTTGCCGCCTATCCGCCGGTCGATGGCCGCAAGCGGCTGCACTGGATCGTCGGCGGCCTTGCCAAGACGGACAATCTGGACGAGTGCGTGCCCTGGTTCGGCAATGTCGCACAGGCCTATACCATCGGTGAAGCGGGGCCTATGTTCGCTGAACTGTTGCGTCCCTCTATGGCGGTGGATGACTCAGAGATGCTATCGGCCGCCGTTCGCCGCGCGGCGCGGGTGGCCCAGCCGGGGGACGTGGTGCTGTTGTCGCCCGCCTGTGCGAGTTTCGATCAGTTCCGTGACTTCGAGGCGAGGGGTGATGCCTTCGCCGCCGCCGTCGCTGCACTGGAATAGAGGGGCAAGCTGCATGTTCAGGGCTGGTGAACTGGTCAAGGAGTTCAGGAACCGCACCGTCCCGCGTGAGCGCACGGCGCTGGCCATCTGGTTCTGGGAAATCGACCGCGTGTTGCTGTCGCTGATCGTCGCGCTGATGGCGATCGGGTTGGTCGCCGTCGCGGCAGCCTCGCCGGTCGCGGCGATCGACCGTTCCACCAGCACGGTTTCGGTAACGCCGCTCATCTATTTCTACCGCCAACTCATGTGGGTGTTCATCGGTCTGCCGATCATGCTGGTGATCTCCATGCTGCCGCGGACCCAGGCGCGTCGGCTGGCGGTCGGGCTCTGCATCTTTTTTGCGATCGCGCTGTTGCTGGTGCCGGTGCTGGGATCGGTGGTGAACGGGGCGAAGCGCTGGATCGACCTGCCGGGCTTCCGCTTCCAGCCCTCCGAGTTCCTGAAGCCCGTCTATGTCGTCACCATGGCCTGGCTGCTTTCCCTGCGCGGCAAGGACATGACGCTGCCGGTGATCCCCTTTACCGGCGCAACCACGGCGCTGATCGCCGCGATCCTCATGAAGCAGCCGGACTTCGGCCAGACCGTGATCTTCCTCGCCTGCTGGGGTGGTCTGCTGCTGCTGTCGGGCGTGTCGATGAAGGCTATCGGCGGTCTTGCCGGCGCCGGGCTGGGTGGGTTGGTGCTGATGTACATGTTCTACGAGAATGGACGTCAGCGGATCAACGACTTCCTGGGTATCGGTGTGGCGCAGGATATGGGGCCGGACCAGACCGAACTGGCCTTCCGCACCATCACCCATGGCGGTTTCCTGGGTGTCGGGCCGGGCGGCGGGCAGGCCAAATTCCGGCTGCCCGAGGCGCATACCGACTATATTTTCTCCGTGATCGGGGAGGAGTTCGGCCTGCTTGCCTGTATCGGCATTGCTTGCGTCTATCTGGCCATCGTGGTGCGCGTGTTTCTGCGGATGCTGGATGAGGACGATAATTTCACCATCCTCGCAGCAGCAGGCCTCACCACCCAATTCGGCTTGCAGGCGATCATCAATATGGGCGTCAATGCCCAGATATTTCCTTCCAAGGGCATGACGCTGCCCTTTATCAGCTATGGCGGCTCCTCTATGCTGGCGCTTTGTATCGGCGTCGGCCTGCTGCTCGCGTTCACGCGGCGCAATCCCTTCATGGGTCGGCACACGGTCGTCAAATGGAGTGGTCGATGAGCATTTCCCGACACTTCGTCCTCGCCGCAGGCGGGACGGGTGGTCATATGATTCCAGCGCACGCCGTTGCGGAAGAGTTGATGCTGCGCGGGCACCATGTCGCGCTGGTAACGGACGAGCGCGGTGCGAAGATTCCCGGCATTTTCGATAAGGCGCCGGGAAGCCGGGCGCAGGTCCATGTCATGCCTGCCGGGCGGATGACCAAGAATCCGAAGAGTTGGCCGGGGGCGTTGCAATCGATTCTGGCCGGCCGGGCGATGGCGCGGCGCTTGAACGAGACGTTCCGTCCGACCGCCGTGGTCGGCTTTGGCGGTTATCCGGCCATGCCGGCGCTGCTTGGCGCGCTGGCCGACGGCATTCCGACCGCGATCCATGAGCAGAATGCCGTGCTGGGCCGGGTGAACCGCTATCTGGCGGGACGGGTTGATGCGATCGCGACGGCCTATCCCGACGTGCAGCGGCTCAAGGATCGCTATGCCGACAAGGTCCATCTGATCGGCAATCCGGTGCGCGACGAAGTGAAGCAGCTTCGCGAGGAGGAATTCCCCGCGCTGACCGACGAGAGCGTGTTTCGCGTGCTGGTGATCGGCGGCAGCCAGGGCGCGACCATCCTGTCGAGCGTGGTGCCCGATGGCCTCGGCATGTTGCCGCTCAGCCTGCGCCGCCGCTTGCAGGTGACGCAGCAATGCCGCGCCGAGGATATCGAGCGGGTACGCAAGCTCTATGCCGATCTTGAGATTCCGGCCGATCTGGCGACCTATTTCAACGATGTTCCGGAAAAGCTGGGCTGGTCGCATCTGGTGATTGCGCGAGCGGGGGCTTCGACGCTGGCGGAACTGACCTGCGCTGGCCGTCCGGCGATCCTGATCCCGCTGCCGAGCGCCATGGACGACCATCAGACCGCCAACGCCCGCGAGATGACCGAGGCGGGCGGAGCGCGGACGATACCGCAGGCGCGCTTCACCGCGGTCGAACTCGCCAAGCAGATGCAGAAAATGGCGCTGGAACCCGGCGCGCTTCAGAACGCTGCCAGGCGCGCCCGCGCCTGCGGCCGCCCCGACGCGGCGCGCGACATGGCCGATCTGCTGGAAAGCATCGGCTCCGCGCCGATCATGAACGATCCGCTCAAGGTCGGCCCGACGCCGACCAGCCTCAATCTCCAGGGAGTTCCCGCATGAAGGGTGTCGGCACCGACATCGGCACGATCCATTTCATCGGCATTGGCGGCATCGGCATGTCCGGCATCGCCGAAGTGATGCATAATCTGGGTTACAAGGTTCAAGGGTCCGACGTGGCGGAAGGCTATGTCGTCGAAGGGCTGCGCAAGAAGGGCATAGCGGTGATGATCGGCCACAAGGCCGAGAATCTGGGCGACGCGGCCGTGGTCGTGACCTCCACCGCGATCAAGAAGGGCAATCCGGAAGTCGATCTGGCGCTGGAAAAGCGCGTGCCCGTCATCCGCCGCGCCGAAATGCTGGCGGAACTGATGCGCCTCAAATCCACCGTCGCGGTCGCGGGCACGCATGGCAAGACCACGACCACTTCCATGGTTGCTGCGCTTCTGGACGCGGGCGGGGTCGATCCGACCGTGATCAATGGTGGTATCATCAACAGCTACGGCTCCAACGCCCGCCTCGGCAAGAGCGACTGGATGGTGGTCGAAGCCGACGAGAGCGACGGCAGCTTCCTGCGGCTGGACGGTACGCTGGCGGTCGTGACCAATATCGATCCCGAGCATCTCGACCATTATGGCAGCTTCGACAAGGTGAAGGACGCCTTTGTCGAGTTCGTCGAGAATGTGCCTTTCTACGGCGCCGCGATGCTCTGCCTCGACCATCCGGAGGTTCAGGCCATCCTGCCCCGCGTGCAGGACCGGCGTATCGTCACCTATGGTTTCTCGGCGCAAGCCGATATTCGGGGCGAGAATGTGCAACCGGTTCCCGGCGGCAACCGCTTCGACGTGCAGATCCGCGAACGTGACGGCTCCGCCCGCCGCATCGAGGGCATCGAAATGCCGATGCCGGGCCGCCACAATGTGCTGAACGCCATGGCGGCGATCGGCGTGGCGCTGCAAATGGGCATCGACGACGCGACCATCCAGACCGGCTTCGCCAAGTTCGGCGGGGTGAAGCGCCGCTTCACCAAGGTCGGGGAAATCGCCGTTGGCGGCGGCACCGCGACCGTCATCGACGACTATGGCCACCATCCGGTCGAGATCAAGGCCGTGCTTGCCGCTGCCCGCGAAGGTGCGAAAGGCCGGGTCATCGCCGTGGTCCAGCCGCACCGTTTCACGCGTCTGCGCGACCTGATGGACGAGTTCCAGCAGGCCTTCAACGATGCCGATCTCGTCTATGCGGCGCCGGTCTATCCGGCGGGCGAGCAGCCGATCGAGGGTGTGGACAGCGCCGAGCTCGTCGCCGGTCTCAAGCGTCGCGGCCATCGCCACGCTGCGACCATCGAGAGCGCGGACGATCTTGCGCGCGCGATTGCCGCCGATGTGCAGGCCGATGACATGATCATCTGCCTGGGCGCGGGCGACATCACCAAATGGGCGGCGGGGCTGGCTCCGGCGGTCGCGGCGAAAGAGGCGGTCTGATGTTTGAGTTGTTCAATGTCGGCCTCGAAATGCAGAAGCGGATGATCGACATCCAGATGCAGGGCGTCGAGGTCGCGCAGCAGATGGTCGACGCGGCCCAGCGCAATGTCGATGCCGGGCTCGCCGCCCATGATGCGGGTGAGGCTGGCATGAAGGCGATGAAGGGCTGGATGCGGCTTTGGGGGATGCGCGATTGACGCTGGCGGCGAACTCCCTCCCTCCGGTTCGCGGCTCGCTCAAGGCGGATGCGCCGCTTGGTCCCCTTGTCTGGTTCAAGGCGGGGGGCCGCGCGCAATGGCTGTTCGAGCCGAAGGATGCCGAAGACCTTTCCGATTTTCTGCGCCTGTGCGATCCGGCGATCCCGGTGATGGCGCTGGGGCTGGGGTCCAACCTGATCGTCCGCGATGGCGGCGTTCCGGGTGTAGTCGTGCGCCTTGGCAAGCCCTTCGCCAGGGTGGAGCAGGTGGACGCGACGTCGCTGCGTTGCGGGGGAGGGGCTTCGGGTATCCTCGTTTCCTCGACGGCGCGGGATGCCGGGATCGCCGGACTGGAGTTCCTGCGTTCGATCCCCGGCACGGTCGGCGGTTTCGTGCGGATGAATGGTGGCGCCTATGGACGCGAGACCTGCGATATTCTCGTGGAGTGCGAAGTGGTGCTGCGTTCGGGTGAGAGGGTAACGCTGCCGCTCGACGCGCTGGGCTACACCTATCGCCACAGCATGCTGCCCGAAGGCGCCGTGGTGGTGAGCGCGGTCTTCCGGGGCGTTCCGGGCGAACCGGCCGCGATCCAGGCGGAGATGGACCGCATCGCCGCCGCGCGCGAGGAAAGCCAGCCGCTGCGCAGCAAGACCGGAGGGTCGACCTTCAAGAATCCGGAAGGGCACAAGGCTTGGGCCCTTGTGGATCAGGCCGGATGCCGCGGCCTGCAACTGGGCGGGGCGCAGGTCTCTGAGAAGCACACCAATTTCCTCCTCAACCTCGGCGATGCGACCAGCGCGGACATTGAGGCTTTGGGCGAGGAGGTCCGCCGCCGCGTCAGGGAAAAGAGCGGCGTTGAACTGGAATGGGAAATTCAGCGTGTCGGCCTGTTTGCCGACGACGCCAATCAGGAAAATCTAGTGAGGTTGTCGAAATGAGCCGTGGTCCCTGGCATGTTGCTGTCCTGATGGGCGGCTGGTCGGCCGAGCGGCCCGTTTCGCTGTCGAGCGGCGAAGGCGTCGCCAAGGCACTGGAATCGCGCGGGCACAAGGTCACGCGGATCGACATGGACCGCGATGTCGCTGCGCGTCTTGCCGAAGCCAAGGCCGATGTCGTGTTCAACGCCCTCCATGGCGTCCCCGGCGAGGATGGCACGGTGCAGGGCATGATGGACCTTATGGGGCTCACCTACACCCATTCGGGCCTTGCCACCTCGGTCATCGCCATCGACAAGCAGCTTACCAAGCAGGCACTGGTGCCGCACGGCATCCCCATGCCCGGCGGGCATATCGTGAGCAGCGAGAGCCTGTTCGAAGCCGATCCCTTGCCGCGCCCCTATGTGGTGAAGCCGGTCAATGAGGGCAGTTCGGTCGGTGTCGCCATCGTGACACAGGACGGCAATTATGGCTCACCCATCGGCCGCGATGTCGAGGGGCCGTGGCTGCATTTCGATGAACTGCTCGCCGAACCCTATATTCGCGGCCGGGAACTGACGACGGCCGTGCTGGGCGATGAAGCGCTGCTGGTGACCGAATTGCGGCCCAAGAGCGGCTTCTATGATTTCGACGCCAAATATACCGACGGCATGACCGAGCATGTCTGTCCGGCGGAGATTCCCGAAGAGATTGGGCAGGCTTGCAAGGCGATCGCGTTGCGTGCCCATCAGTTGCTGGGCTGCAAAGGGGCCTCGCGGTCGGATTTCCGCTGGGACGACAATCAGGGGGTCGAGGGCCTGTTTCTGCTGGAGGTCAACACCCAGCCGGGCATGACGCCCTTGAGCCTTGTGCCCGAACAGGCGGCGAAGCTGGGCATTGACTATGCGGAACTGGTGGAGCGTATAGTCGAGGACGCACTGCAAGGTGCAAGGGGGGCGAAACATGGCTGAAGCACGCATCCGGCGTGGCGGAACGGCGCGGTTGACGCGCACGACCGGCGCGCGCGGTCGCAGTGGGGCAAGGGGCCGTACGGCCAAGCGGCGGAGCTGGGTGGACGGCCTGCTCGATCTGCTGCCCTTCAGCGAAGAGACGCTGCAACGTGTGGCGAGTTGGACGATCGTCGGCATCGTGCTGGCGGGCGTGGTCGGCATCGCCATGGTGATGGGCGTTCCCGCCATGGCCGGACAGAAGGCGTCGGAACTTGCCGCCAAGGCCGGTTTCGAGGTCGAAAAGGTCGAAGTGCGCGGCGTCGAGCGAATGGACGAACTGCCCATCTACAATATTGCCCTGGGTCAGGTGAGCCGCTCCATGTTGGCGCTCGATCTGCCCAAGGTACGTGGCGACATGCTGAAACTGGGCTGGGTCAAGGATGCGCGCATTTCCCGCCGCCTGCCCGACACGCTGGTGGTCGATATCGTGGAGCGCGATCCGGTGGCGGTTTGGCAGCATGACGGCCAGCTCCACCTGATCGACGTGCAGGGTGTGGTGCTGCAATCGGTGTCGGCGGGTGCGATGCCCGACCTGCCGCTGGTGGTGGGGCCGAACGCCAATCTCCAGACCGCGGGCCTCAACAAGCTTATGGAGAATGCGCCTGCGCTGAAGCCGATGCTGGCCGGCGCGACCTGGGTCGGGAACCGACGCTGGGATTTGCGCTTCCAGTCGGGCGAGACGCTGTCGCTGCCAGAGGGTGACAAGCCCTCCGCGACCGCGCTTGTCAATTTCGCGCGCATGGACGGGGTGAACCGTCTGCTCGGACGAGGCATCGTCAAATTCGACATGCGTGACCCGGACCGTTTCGTGCTGCGTCTGCCGCAAGGCCAGGCGACCGGCGCATCGGATGATAAGCCCGCTGCGAGCGCGGAAGCGCCCGCAAAGGGTGAGGAAGGTTAAGCTTCATGGCCCAGCCCAAGGTCGACAAGCTCGTCACCGCGATCGATATCGGATCGTGGAAGGTGTCGGCGCTGATCGCGGGGCGCACCGAAAATGGCGAGTTGGCGATCCTGGGCACCGGCCAGCGCGAGAGCAGGGGCGTGCGGCGCGGTTTCATCGCCGACATGGAGCGCACCGAACTCGCGGTGCGGGAAACGGTCGAGCAGGCCGAACGGGTCGCCGGCACCAATATAGAGGACGTCTGGGTCAGCTTTTCGGGCGGCAGCCTGGTCAGTGACGTCGTCACGGTCGAGCGCGACATGGGCGGCTATCGCGTCGAACAGGCGGATATCGACGATCTGCTCACCACGGGGCAGCAGGGGATCGATCCCGACGGCCGGGTGGTGCTGCATGCCCAGCCGACCTGTTTCACCATCAACGGCCGGGTGCCGGTCAAAAAGCCGCTGGGGATGCATGCCGACCTGCTGGGCGTCGACATCCATGTGGTGCTGGCCGACGGGGCTCCGCTGGCCAATCTCGACCTGTGCGTGCGGGGCGCCTATCTCAACGTCAATTCGATCGTCGCCTCGCCGATCGCAACCGGGCTCGCCTGCCTGTCGGAAGAGGAGCGGGACCTGGGCGTCGCGCTCGTCGAACTGGGTGCGGGCGTCACCAATGTCTCGCTTTATGCCGGCGGAATGCTGGTGGGCCTGCACAGCATTCCCATCGGCGCCTCGGACATTACCGACGACATCGCCTCCGCCTTCGGCATTCGCCGCAGCCAGGCGGAGCGGATCAAATGCTTTTACGGTTCCGCGATGCAGAACCGCCGCGATTTCCGCGACATGATCGAAATCGCCACGCCCCATGGCGATGTCGCCATTCCCGGGCAAAGCGCAGGGCCCAATGCCGATGGCGGCAAGATCACCCGTGCCGCGCTGGTGGCGGTGATCTGCGAACGGCTGAACCAGATCATGGTCGAGGTCAATGCGGCGCTGGCGGGCATGGGCTTCAACACGCCGACCGGACGGCAGGTCGTGCTGACCGGCGGCGGTGCGGAAATGAAGGGCATTGCGGATTATGCGCAGGGGGCCCTGGGACGTGCCGTGCGCATCGGTCGGCCGCGTGGCCTTGCCGCACTGCCCGAGGCGCACAGTGGTCCGGCCTTTGCGACACTCGCCGGTCTTGCGCTTTACGGCGCTTCGAACCCGGTTGATCTTAGAACGATAGCACCCGCTCCTCAGACGGTTCATCGTATCGGCGCGCCTGCATGGTGGCAGAGAATGGTGAAGGCGATGAAGACGAACTATTGAAATAAACGTCGATAGACGAAATTACCTGGTGAAATACGCCATCATCTGTTGCATTAACCTTCGATGACAGTTTCGCTCACGACATCGAAGCTGGAGGGAGCTAGAATTTATGAGCATTGAAATCAGCCCACCGCATGTGGACGAATTGAAGCCACGCATCGCGGTGATCGGCGTCGGCGGCGCGGGCGGCAACGCCATCGCGAACATGATCGCCGCCTCGGTCGAGGGCGTGGATTTCATCGTCGCCAATACCGATGCGCAGGCACTGAACGCCTCGCCCGCGGAACGGCGCATCCAGCTTGGCCCGCAGATCACCGAGGGTTTGGGCGCCGGTTCGCGTCCCGAAATCGGCAAGGCCGCCGCTGAGGAGACCATCGCGTCCGTCGAGCAGGCGCTGGACGGCGCGCATATGTGCTTCATCGCGGCGGGCATGGGCGGCGGCACCGGCACCGGCGCGGCGCCCGTCATCGCCAAGGCGGCGCGCGATCGGGGCATATTGACGGTCGGTGTCGTGACCAAACCCTTCACCTTCGAGGGCAATCGCCGCATGAAGTCGGCGGAGAGCGGCATCGAGGAACTGCAGAAGCATGTCGATACCCTCATCGTCATCCCGAACCAGAATCTCTTCCTGATCGCCAACCCCAACACCACCTTCAAGGAAGCCTTCCAGATGGCGGACGAGGTGTTGCAGCAGGGCGTTCGCGGCATCACCGACCTGATGGTCATGCCGGGTCTCATCAACCTCGACTTCGCCGACGTCCGCTCCGTCATGGGCGAGATGGGCAAGGCGATGATGGGCACCGGCGAAGCGGAAGGCGACGGCCGCGCATTGCAAGCCGCGGAAAAGGCGATCGCCAATCCGCTGCTCGACGGCGTGTCGATGCGCGGCGCGAAGGGCGTGATCGTCTCCATCGTCGGCGGCGACGACATGCGCCTGATGGAAGTGGACGAGGCCGCCAACCATATCCGTGAACTGGTCGATCCGGATGCGAACATCATCTGGGGTTCGGCCTTCAACGACGGTCTCAACGGCAAGATCCGCGTGTCGGTGGTCGCCACCGGCATCGACAGCGATGCGTCGGGTGCCGCGGCGCCGCTGACCCAGCCGTTCAGCTTCACCAGCCGTCCGGCGGTTGCCGTGCCCAGTGCGGCCGCGCCCAAGCCCGCACCCGTTGCCGCGCCCGCGCCTGCCCCGGTCGCTGCGCCGGAGCCGGAGCCCGAAACGCTGGAACTGGACGTGCCGGCCGCGCCTGCGCCTGCGCCGCTGACTCCACCGACCGCGGAACAGCCCAAGTCCGCGCCGCTGGCGCCGCCGCGTCCGGCCGCCGTCTTCTCGGACGAGGACCCGTCGCAGGACGAACTGCTGTTGGGTGCAGAGGAAGCCGAAGCCAAGCCTGCCCCAGCGCCTGCGCCGCAGGGCGCGCCGCGCGTTGCCACGGGGGGCACGCTGTTCGAGCGCATGGCAGGTCTGACCCGCGGTGCGGACAAGGGCGCTGCCGCCAGTGACGATGGTGCTTCGGCTCCGGACATCCCGCGTTTCCTGAATCGTCAGAGCAACCAGTAATCGGGCGCGGGTTTTTCCCGGCCCCGTCAGAACAAGCGCGCCATCGGTTGCCATGGGCAACCGGGCGCGCTTTTTCTTTAGACATATTCCCTTGTCCCGCCTCCTTCCGCTAAAGGGCTCCCTGTGAGACGTTATGACATATGGATTCTCGGCGGGCTGCTTTTAGCGGGCACCATGCCAGCGCAACCCATTCTGGCACAGCCCGCCCAGGTGCAGGCGATCCGCCCCTCCAGCGCTGAAAATCTCAACAATAATCTGGCGCGCCTGGCATCCAATCCGCGTGACGTGACGGCGTTGATCGGTGCGGGGGAAGCGGCGCTCGACATGGACGATGCGCGGGCGGCCGCAGGGTTTTTCGCCCGTGCCGACATGCTCGCGCCCAGCAATGGGAAGGTGAAGGCGGGCCTTGGCCGGGTCATGCTGAAGAACCAGAATCCGGCCGAGGCGCTGCGCCTTTTCGATCAGGCGACGCGGCTGGGCTATCCCGAGGCGACGCTGCTGTCGGATCGCGGCCTCGCCAGGGACATGACCGGCGACCAAGCGGGCGCGCAGCGGGATTATCACGCGGCGCTCCAGCGGACGCCCGATGATGTGGAACTCACCCATCGCTATGCCGCCTCGCTGGGCATATCGGGGCAGGTGGACGCCGCGGAACGGGTGCTGAAGCCGCTCCTTTACAAGAGTGATCGGGCTGCCTGGCGTTATCGTGCCTTCATCCTAGCGATGAACAACCGCCAGGCCGATGCGAAGAAGATCGCCGAGCAGACCATGCCGTCGCAGCTCGCCACCGCGATTCTGCCCTATATGCAGAAAATGCCCTATCTGACCGCCGCCCAGAAAGCGGCGGCGGTGCATTTCGGTCATTTTCCGGCCAATGTCGGCACCAGCATCGCCGCGATTACGCCGACGCCGCCCGCTTTCGCATCGGTGGCGCCGAGCGTCAGGCCACCGGTTGCCGAGACGCCGCAGCCGGTCAAGCCGGCGAAGCAGGATCGTCGTTCGCGCCGCAACGGTACGGATGGCACCACCCTTGCCCAGGCGAATGTGGTCGCTCGTCCGGTTCCGGCGCAATCTCCCGCGCCGGTTCAGATCGCTCCCCGGCCGGTCCAGCAGGCTGGAACTACCGCGCAGAATGTGCAGGGGCCGCCTGCGCCCGGTTTCGAATCCGTTCCGGCTCAACCCCCCGCAACCGCCACCCCATCGGGCAGCCAGCTCAATGCGATCACGCTGGCGCAGGCATCAGCGCCGCGCACCCCGGCGCCGCAACCGCAGGGCGTGCCACCGGCCCAGACGCCCGTTGCCACACCGTCTGCCGTCGTCGAAGCCGCGCCTGCCGCTGCGGCTCCGCAGCCACAGATCGACCCGGCCGTCACCCGATCGCTGGCCGATATCATCCATGCCATCGACGTGCCGGAATCAGAGCGCCAGTCGAGCGTTGTCGCGGTCGACCTGACCGAAATCGCGCAGATGCAGGCCGCGCGCCGGGCCGCGCGCGAAGTTGCGGCCGCGGCGGCAGCGGACAAGGCAAAGAAGGCGGCCGCCGCCAAGGCCAAGGCTGAAGCTGATGCCAAGGCGAAGCAACTGGCCGAGGAAAAGAAGAAGGCCGCCGAGGAAAAGGCGCGCCTGGCCGCCAATCCCTCGCGCAACTGGCTTCAGGTCGGTACGGGGGCGAACAAGGGCGCGTTGGCCTTCACCATGAAGGGGCTGCGCAAGAAATATGATTCGCTCGAACCCCAGGACGCCTGGGTCGCGGGCTGGGGCCGGACCAACCGTCTGCTGGTTGGGCCGTTCGCCAGCTTCACCCGGGCCAAGGCGCTGGAGGACAAGCTGAAAGCGGCGGGTGCGGATGTGTTCGCCTGGAAAAGCGATGCCGGAGAGGTGGTCGAACGGCTTCCGGCCAAGTAGGGCGACTTCCATGACGCTGCTTGCTTCCTATGCCTCGCATCCCGACCGGAGCCGGGGCCGCCTCCACGCCGAGCCGGGCGGCGAGATGCGGGGACCGCGCGACCTGTTCCAGCGTGATCGGGACCGCATCATCCATTCCATCGCTTTCCGCCGCCTGCGGCACAAGACGCAGGTGTTCGTGTCGCCCGACGGCGATCATTTCCGCGTCCGCCTGACCCACAGCCTGGAGGTGGCGCAGATCGGCCGAACGACCGCGCGGACGCTGGGGCTGAACGAAGACCTCACCGAAGCGCTCTGCCTGGCCCATGATATCGGCCATCCCCCCTTCGGCCATGCGGGGGAGGATGCGCTGGAAGCGGCGCTGGACTCCCATGGCGGCTTCGATCACAACGCGCATACGCTGCGTACGCTGATGCTGCTGGAAAGTCCCTATCCGCTGTTCCGGGGCCTGAATTTGAGTTGGGAGATGCTGGAGGGGCTGGCCAAGCATAATGGCCCCGTCACCAGGCCCGGCTGGGCGATGGGGGAGGTGGACGCGCTGTTCCCGCTCGACCTGTCCAGCCATGCTTCCCTGGAGGCGCAACTGGCCGCGATCGCCGATGACATCGCCTATGACAATCACGATATCGATGACGGGTTGCGGGCAGGGCTGTTGACCCTGGACCAGCTTCTGTCCGTGCCGCTGGTCAAGACCTGCTGGGAGCGTGTGCGTGCCCGCTATCCCGACATAGCCGAGGACCGGCTGCTGCGTGAACTGGTGCGCGAGCAGATCGGCGTCATGGCGAACGACCTGATCGCCGCTACGCGCGCCAACATCGCTGATTCCGGCGTGGAGACGGTGGAGGATGTTCGCCGGGCCGGGCGCACCCTCGTCGCCTTCTCGCCCGAACTTGCGGCGCAGGAGCGCGAACTCAAGCGTTTCATGTATGCAACGCTCTACCATCATCCCTCGCAACTCGCCGCGGCCGACCGGGCGCGGGTGATCGTAACCGACCTTTTCCGCGCCTATCAGGCCGACCCGATGCTGATGCCGGTGGAATGGCGCGCCGATTGCCTGTCGTCCGAACCGCAGCGCAGCCGCCATATCGGCGACTTCATCGCCGGGATGACGGACCGCTATGCTGAGAAATGTCATGCCGAAATCTTCGGCAGGCTGGAGATGGCCTGAAACGGCGCCGGCCCGAAGATTGCCCGATTGACGCGCGAGCGCGTTTGACGCAATGCGAGAAGGTCTCCGGCGTCGAGGATTCGACTCCGGACTTGATGCGGGAGAGCATGGGAAGCCTTTCAGGCCACCCCGTCGCCGAAGGAGCAACCGCCCCGGAATCTCTCAGGCCAAAGGACCGCATCATGGGCAGGCACTCTGGAAAGCGGACGGTTTGATCGCCGTCCCACCGAAGGGGTAAGCCATCCGGTCGATTGGCCGGTGGTCAAAGCTCTCAGGTTCCGTGACAGAGGGGGTGGCAGACGCGGCGAGTCCGATTCCGGACTCAGGCGTGTGTCGCCAGTAACCCGCACGGAAAGGCCACCCCATGTCAGGCAATGACGACATCGCCCATATCGAAGAAGAATTGCCGTTGCAGGACCTGCCGCTCGACGCCTGGCATCGGGCGAAAGGCGCGCGGATGGTCGGCTTTGCGGGCTATCATATGCCGATTCAATATGAAGGCATCATGGCCGAGCATGGCTGGACCCGTGAACATGCCGGGCTGTTCGACGTCAGCCATATGGGGCAGCTCACCTTCTCCGGCGAAGGCGTGGACGAGGCGCTGGAGCATCTGCTGCCGAGCGATATCAAGGGGCTGAAGCCTTTCCGCCAGCGCTATTCGATGCTGCTGGACGAAGAGGGCGGCATTCTCGACGACCTGATGGTCTCGCGTATTGGCGGCGATGCCTTTGACGGCGCGGACATCTACATGGTCGTCAACGGCGCGACGAAATATGACGATATCGGCTGGATGATCGAGCATCTGCCCGACGAAGTCGTGATGAATCATATGGACGAGCAAGCATTGCTTGCGCTCCAGGGGCCTGAGGCGGGCGAGGCTTTGGCGACGCTTATTCCCGAAACCGCCGCCCTTGTCTTCATGCAGTCCGGCCCGTTCGTCTGGCGCGGCGTGCCGTTGTGGATCAGCCGTTCAGGCTATACCGGCGAGGACGGCTTTGAAATCAGCGTTCCGGCTGGAGATGTGGTGTTGCTGGCGGACGCGCTCTGCGCATTGCCGCAGGTGAAGCCCATCGGCCTTGGCGCGCGGGACTCGTTGCGTCTGGAGGCAGGCCTGCCGCTTTACGGCCATGATCTGACGCCCGCCGTCAGCACCATCGGCGCCGACCTTGGCTTCGCGATCCAGAAGCGCCGCCGCGAGGAAGGCGGTTTCATCGGCCATGCCCGCGTGATGAAGGAACTGGCAGACGGGCCGGGTTCCAGGCGCGTGGGCCTGAAGATCGAAGGGCGTTTGCCGGCCCGCGAAGGCGCGGCCATCTATGCCGGCGATGTGCTGGTGGGCGAGGTCACTTCGGGCGGTTTCGCGCCGACCGTGGGCGCGCCGATCGCCATGGGCTGGGTCAGCCTGCCGCATGCCGGGCTGGATGAGGCGCTGGAGATCGAGGTACGCGGCAAACGCATCGCTGCCACCGTTGCGCCGATGCCGTTCGTGCCGCACCGTTACCGCCGCAAGGCGTAATTTTTCTTTTGTTTTTTGTTGGTCGTGATTTTCAAGCAAATCACTCCGAGGGGAGAACAACCATGAGCCGTTATTTCACCGACGAACATGAATGGATCGATGTCGAGGGCGAAATCGCCACCGTCGGCATCACCGACTATGCGCAGGAGCAGTTGGGCGACATCGTGTTCGTCGAACTGCCCGCCGAGGGCACCAGCTTCGAAAAGGGCGACGACGCCGCCGTCGTCGAGTCGGTCAAGGCCGCTTCGGACGTCTACGCGCCGATCTCGGGCGAAGTCGTCGAAACCAACAGCGCGCTGGAGGACGAACCCGCGCTGGTGAACAGCGACGCTGAGGAAGATGGCTGGTTCTTCAAGCTGCGCATCGCCGATGCGAGCGAACTGGAAGGCCTGATGAACGAAGCCGCCTACAAGAAGTTCGTGGCTTCGCTTTGATTTGATCACCGCCATCTCCGGTCGTCCGGGGATGGCGCCGCAGGAAAATATCATGCGCTACCTACCCCTTACCGACACCGACCGGCAGGAGATGCTGTCCGTCATCGGCGCGACCTCCATCGACGACCTGTTCGTGGATGTTCCCGCTGAGGCCCGGCTTTCTGACAAAATTGCTGGCCTGCCCGATCATGTCAGCGAGCTGGCGGTCGAGCGCCATATGGCGGCGCTGGCGCGGAAAAATCTGTCGGCGGGGGAGGCGCCCTTCTTCCTCGGCGCAGGCGCCTATCGGCATCATGTGCCCGCCAGCGTCGATCACCTGATCCAGCGCGGCGAGTTTCTGACCGCCTATACGCCTTATCAGCCGGAAATCGCGCAGGGCACGTTGCAGGTGCTGTTTGAATTCCAGACCCAGGTCGCGCGACTGCTGGGCTGCGACGTGGCCAACGCGTCCATGTATGACGGTTCGACCGCCTGCTGGGAAGCGATCGGCATGGCCCGCCGCATCACCAGGCGGGGCAAGGCGATCCTGTCGTCGGGCCTGCATCCCCATTATGTCTCGGTCGCCAACACCATGGCGAAATTCACCGGCGACGCACTGGTGCATCAGGCGCCGACGCTGGACGCGGCGACCGATATCGACGCGCTGATCGCGGGGATCGACCAGGATACGAGCTGTGTCGTCGTCCAATATCCCGACATTCTCGGCCGCATCGACGACCTGACGCCGCTGGCCGAGGCCGCCCATGCGGCAGGCGCGCTGCTGGTCGCCGTGGTGACGGAGCCTGTCGCCTTGGGCGCGATCAAGGCGCCGGGCCATATGGGCGCGGACATCGTTGTCGGCGAAGGCCAGTCGATCGGCGTCGGCCTCCAGTTCGGTGGCCCTTATCTCGGCCTCTTCGGCTGCAAGCAGAAATATGTCCGCCAGATGCCGGGGCGGCTTTGCGGTGAAACGGTGGACGCCGCGGGCAAGCGGGGCTTCGTCCTGACGCTCTCGACCCGCGAGCAGCATATCCGCCGCGAAAAGGCGACGTCGAACATATGCACCAATTCCGGCCTCTGCGCGCTGGCGTTCAGCATCCACATGACGTTGCTGGGTGAGAAGGGGCTGCGCGAACTGGCGGGCCTCAACCATGCGCTTGCCTGTCAGGCCGCCGACCGTCTGGCGCAGGTTCCGGGCGTGAAGTTGCTCAACGACAGCTTCTTCAACGAATTCACGCTGGTGCTGTCGAAGGACGCCCGCGACGTTGTGCGCAACCTTGCCGACAAGGGCGTGCTGGGCGGCGTATCGCTGGGCCGTCTGTTCCCGGACGCGCCGGAGATCGGCCACGGTCTGGTCGTCGCCGTCACCGAAACCGTGACGAGCGAGGACATCGAGGCCTTTGCCAAGGCGCTTGAGGAGGAACTGGCATGACCATGCTGAAGGAAGGCCGCCCCACCGCGCCGCAAGCTGTAGCTGAAGCCGGCACGGCCACCGCCACGGGCAACCGCGCGCTGATGCTGGAGGAAGCCCTGATCTTCGAGATCGGCTCGACCGCCACCACCGGCGTCGATTTCGCGGAAGCGCCGAAGGTCGCCAGCCGCCTTGGCAACCTTGTCCGCACCGATGCCATCGGCCTGCCCGGCCTGTCGGAGCAGGAGACGGTGCGCCATTATACCCGCCTCAGCCGCCAGAATTACGCCATCGACCTGGGGCTGTTTCCGCTCGGCTCCTGCACGATGAAGCATAATCCGCGCCTGAACGAGAAGGTGGCGCGGATGCCCGGCTTCGCGGACCTTCACCCGCTTGCGCCGCAATCGACGGTGCAGGGCGCGCTGGCGGTGATCCATGAACTGGCGCAATGGCTGGTGACGCTGACCGGCATGCATTCGGTCGCGATGAGCCCCAAGGCGGGCGCGCATGGCGAGCTGTGCGGCCTGCTGGCGATCCGCGCCGCGCTGGAAGCGCGCGGCGACGCCCGTAGTGTCATCCTCGTCCCGGAGAGCGCCCATGGCACCAACCCGGCCACCGCCGCCTTCTGTGGTTACAAGGTGGAGGATATTCCGGCGACCCCGGATGGCCGGGTTGACCTCGAAGCGCTCAAGGCCCGCCTTGGCGCTGATGTGGCGGCGGTGATGATCACCAACCCCAACACCTGCGGCCTGTTCGAGCGCGACATGAAGACGATCTCCGACGCGGTGCATGCCGCCGGGGCCTTCGTCTATTGCGACGGTGCGAACTTCAACGCCATCGTCGGGCGGGTCCGTCCCGGCGACCTGGGCGTCGACGCGATGCACATCAACCTGCACAAGACCTTCTCGACGCCCCATGGCGGCGGTGGTCCCGGTTCGGGGCCGGTGGTGCTGTCCGAAGCGCTCGCTCCCTTCGCGCCTCTGCCCTTCGTCGAACGCCGGGGCGACGCCTTCGTGCTGGTCGAGGAGGAAACGGCGGAGGAGCATCACGGCCAGACCTTCGGTCGCATGGTCGCCTTCCACGGTCAGATGGGAATGTTCACCCGCGCGCTGACCTATATCCTTAGCCACGGTGCGGACGGTCTGCGTCAGGTCGCGAGCGACGCGGTGCTGAACGCCAATTACATCCTGCGCAGCCTGGACGATGTGCTCGACGCGCCGTTCGGCGGCAGCGGTCCGTGCATGCATGAGGCGCTGTTCAGCGACAAGGGGCTCGCCGAGGGCTTCACCACGCTCGACATCGCCAAGGGGCTGATCGACGAAGGCTTCCACCCGATGACCATGTATTTCCCGCTGGTCGTCCATGGAGCGATGCTGGTCGAACCGACCGAAACGGAAAGCAAGGCCGCGCTCGACCAGTTCATCATGGCGCTGCGGAACCTCGCCGAACGTGCCAAGGCGGGGGATGAAGCGCTCAAGGGCGCTCCCTATTTCGCCCCACGCCGCCGCCTGGACGAGACGCTTGCCGCGCGCAAGCCGGTCCTGACCTGGACCGAACCGGCACTGGCGCAGGCCGCCGAATGACGGACCGGCCGGAACCGTGGGAACCCGGTTCCGGCCCCGTTGGCGGGAATAAGCGTTTCGCTCCCGCGACGCTGCGCAATCGTGATGCCATTCTTGCCGTGTTACGGGAGGCGCTGCCGCCCTCCGGACTCGTGCTGGAGGTAGCGAGCGGCAGCGGCGAACATGCGATCCATTTCGCTGCCGCGCTGCATGCGCTCGACTGGCAGCCGAGCGATCCCGATCCGGCGGCACTGGCCTCCATCGAGGCATGGCGTGCCGAAGCCGGCCTAGCCAATGTCCGGTCGCCGATCAGACTCGATGCGGAGGCCGATTGGCCGATGGACAGGGCCGACGCGATCCTGTGCATCAACATGGTCCACATCAGCCCCTGGACAGCGACGCTCGGCTTGTTGAGGGGCGCGGGCAGAGTGCTGCCGCCGGGCGGTTTGCTCTACCTCTACGGTCCTTATCTCCAGGCGGACGTCGAAACCGCGCGGAGTAATTTGGCCTTCGATGCTTCGCTCAGAGCTCGCGATCCGCGCTGGGGCATCCGCGCGATTGAGGATGTGATCGCGGCTGCACAGGTACAAGACCTCGCCTTCGACGGGCTGGTCGAAATGCCTGCGAATAATTTGTCACTGCTATTCCGTCGGACCTGACACGCCGAACCTGCTCAACCTAGTGCGCTGTCCTTGTGCAGTAGGGCAAGGAGGACGGGCAATGCCCGGCGCCCCGCTTCTGTCAGGCGGAAGCCCCGGCTGCCCGGCAGGGGAGCGCCGCCTTGGCTCGGTTCCATCCATCCGTGCTCGGCAAAGCAGGACCAGAGGCGATCATTGGGGCTGTCCGCGCTGGTGCTGCCGACACTGTCTTCGCGGTCCAGCATCATCGGCAGGATAGACCGATCGCCAGGTGAAGCCTGCTGATAAAGGAGTGGAATGCGGTCATCCTTAGCTAGAACGGCGGCTGTTTGATTATAGATCGTCATTGGCCGGTCTCGATATAGTGCATCACCCTGCGTAGCACCCTGGCGGGAATGTCGACTTGGTCGATATACGCGGCACGCAGCGTAGCAGGGAGTGGGGTCGTCTCCTCGGCAAAGCGGCTGAGGCCGATCTCATCGCTCTGGAACAGCGGATCGACCGGCCCAAAATGCGCGATTCGATGGCCATCTACCAGGGTCGCCGCGACATTATCACCGGCCAAATACCATTGAGCAGCGATGATAACGCCGCGTGGTCCGGCAAGTTGTGCCAGCTTGGGGAGCAACAGCACAGGATGGCTGGGAGCTGGCAGGATCGCAACCTTGTCCTGGGGCAGTGCCAGATAGCCGTCGATCTCATTGGCGATCGTAATGCCGGTGACAAAGGGGCAGGAGCGCCCATCGATCCGTTTTTCCGGCGGGCGCTGGCCCGCTCGGACAGGGCCTCGTTCGAGTACGATAGCATTTCCTTTGCGAAGGCGGCAAAACCAGGCAGACCGCGCTGTTCGAGGAAGGAGACACGACCCGCGATCATGTCCAGCGAATCCTCAGGATATCCGCGTCGGCGCGCCATGGCCGTGCAATATTGCGCCATGTCTTTCATTGAAAGGTCGATACGCTCCCGATCCGGTGGAGATAGAGGCGGAGTGCCGGGTGATTTGCGGCCGAAAATCTTTCGCATCATGGGCGTGCAGCTTATCCATCGTCTCCTAATAAGCGGCTAAGATCACGATTGGACGCGGATTTCCCGCGGAACGGAAATGGTCTAGGTCCTCCGGTCATGCCGAACCAACTCATCTCCCTCGTCACCGCCGAACTTTGCGCACCGGCCGATCCGCGCGCCGCGGCGATGGCGGGGGCGCTGGCCGCCCAATATCCCGACGCCTCGCGCGCGGTGCTGTTCTACGGCTCCTGTCTGCGGGAAAAGAATCTCGATGGCCTGATGCTGGATTTCTATCTGATCGTGTCGGACTATCGCGCCGCCTATGGCAAGCGCTGGCTGGCGGCCGCCAACCGGCTGATCCCGCCCAATGTCTTCCCCTTCGAGCATAACGGTCTGATCGCCAAATATGCGGTTCTGTCGGAGGCGGATTTTGCGCGGCTCAACGGCCCTGCTGCCGACAATGTGTCGGTCTGGGCGCGTTTCGCTCAACCGGCGCGACTGCTCTGGGCGGCGGACGACCTCGCGCGCCAGCGCGCGATCGGCGCCGTTGCCAACGCGGCGCCGACCTTGCTGTCGCTCGCCCGGCCTCTCGCGCATGCGCAGGATGCTCTGACGCTCTGGAAGACGGGTTTCACGCTGACCTACGGCGCCGAATTGCGCGCGGAAAGGAAGGGGCGTTCGCTCTCCATCGTCGAGGCCGATCCGGACCGTTATCGCCGTTTCGGACAGGCGGCGCTGGCGCAGGGCCTGCCGCCATCACCCATACCGGAGGAAGCTGCCAGCCGCTGGCGCCGCTTGCAACGGCGCGGCAAGTGGTTGTCGGTCATTCGTCTCGCCAAGGCGAGCTTCACCTATGCGGGCGGCATCGATTATCTGGCGTGGAAGATCAACCGCCACGCCGGTACGCAGATCGAGATCAGGCCCTGGCAGCGGCGCTGGCCGCTGCTCGGTGCGCTCACTCTGCTGCCGCGGCTGTTCCGGGGTGGTGCGATCCGCTGAGTGCATGGGACAGCGCATGGGAAAGGCCCATCAGCGTGTAGGGCTTGCGCAGCACCTCATGTCCCGCGAAATCAGCGCTTCCGGTGGTGTCGCCCGCATATCCGGTCACGAACAGCACCGGCACATGGGCATAGGCGGCGGGCAGCGTGCGGATCATTTCCGGCCCGGTCATGTCGGGCATCAGCACGTCGCTCATGATGAGGCCAATGTCCCTGTGGCTCGTCAGCAGCTTGGCCGCCTTTGACGGATGGTCGCAGGCGACGGGCAGATGTCCCAGTTCCGCCAGCGCCGCTATGGTCTGGTTGAGCACGCGGGGATCGTCTTCCACCACCAATATGCGCGTCGGCGGTTGTAGCACGGGCTCCCGCTCCGGCGCATGGGCACCGGCCGGTTCCTCGCCCTCCGCGCTGATATGGCGGGGCAGGTAGATGTGGACGCTGGTGCCCTTGCCGACCTCCGACTCGATCCGGATCTCGCCCTCGCACTGATGGACGAAGCCGAAAATCTGGCTGAGGCCAAGACCAGTGCCCTTGCCGACCGGCTTGGTCGTGAAGAAAGGCTCAAACACCCGTGACAGCACGTCCGGTGTCATGCCGCAGCCATTGTCGCTGACGGTGAGCGTTACATAGTCGCCCCCAACGCACTCACCGATCTCGTTCGCTGCGAGATGCGCCTGGCCGGTCCGGATTACCAGCTGGCCGCGCCCTTCCATCGCGTCGCGGGCATTGACGCAGAGGTTAAGGATCGCATTTTCCATCTGATGCTGGTCGACGAAGATGCGCCATCCCTTCGCCTGATTGTCGAAGGCCATGGTGATCTGGTCGCCGATCGATCGGTCGATCAGTTCGCTGATGCCCGACACCAGCCCATCGGGATCGACCGCGCTGGGCAGCAGCGGTTCGGAGCGGGCGAAGGCCAACAGGCGGCGGGTCAGCGCGGCGGCGCGATTGGCGCCCTCCATCGCATTGTCGAGATGACGGCTCGCCTCCTGCGGTTTCAGGCGCAGCTTGCGCTTGGCCAGTTCCAGCCCGCCGACGACGACCGCCAGCATATTGTTGAAGTCATGCGCGATGCCCCCGGTAAGTTGGCCGACAGCATCCATCTTCTGCATCTGGCGCAGATTTTCCTCGGCCGCAGCGCGCTCTGCGGTTTCCTTCTTGAGCCGTTCATAGGCGTCCGACAGTTCCACCGTCCGCGCCGCCACCGCCGCTTCCATCCTGTCGGCGCGCTCGCCCTCCGTGTCCGCCTGCCGCCGGGCGTTGCGCCGTTCCGAATAGGCGGCATTGGCCAGCCAAAGGGCGAACAGCACGCAGACCAGCAGCACCAGCCCGAACAGCTGCGACGTCTTGCCCACCCATTCGGTGCGGTCGCCGGCCAGCGAAACCGCTTGGCTGCGTTCCTGCAACCGGGCGTTTTCCGCCTCGATCACGCGGTCGAGCAGCATGGTGATCTGGCGCAGATCCTCCGATTTTCCCGCTTGGTGGAATTTGGCCAGCGCCGTCATCTTCTGGTCGTAGGTGGTGCGCAGCCCGATTTCGCTCAATGTCTTGCCGCGCTGGTCGAAGGCGACCTGCAGGGCCTGGACGTTGTGCCGCTGCCAACCCGCCTCGCGCGTGGCGTAGCTCATCGCCTTGAGCTGGCTGGCGGCGGTGCGCCACTGGTCCTGGAACAGGCGCCCGGTATCGGGGTCGAGGCTGATGACATAGCGGGCCAGCGTCACCTCGGCCCGCGCGGTCTTCGCTTCGAATGCGCGGGCGAGGGCGATGATCTCATAGCTGCGGCGCTGCTCATCCAGCGCCTGCTGGTGATCGCGCGACGCATTGCTGGCGCTGTAGAGCAACGTTCCCAGCGACCCGATCAGCAACACCACAAGCACCAGCGGCAGAAAGCGGCGCGCCGCCGCTCGCCATCCGGTAGCCTGCTCATCCATGAAAAAGCCGTCCGCCATCGATAGTTACACTAGACGAACAGCTTTACGCGAGAAATGCCATAGGTGAAAGGTTCCGATTTCGCGTGGGCTTCCGTCGCGATAATCGACCGTCTGGCCGAGCTGCTGCGCTGAAGACGCGATCAGCAGATCGCGCCTGTCGCCTTCCCCGCCGCTTCGAACATGGTGATGATCTGTTCGACCTGCTCATCGCTGTGTTCCGCGCAGAGCGAGCAGCGCAGCAGGAAGGTGCCCGCTGGCGTTGCGGGGGGGCGCGCCATGTTGACGTAGAGGCCGAGTTCCAGCAGCGCCTGCCACATCGCCACTGCCTGGGCCTGGTCGGTCAGGATGACGGCAATGATCGCGGATTGCGGCGTTTCGGTGCCCAGCTTGAAGCCGAGATCGGTGAGGCCCTTGTGCAGCCGCTGGCTGTTCTTCCATAGATGGGCGCGCTTCTCTCCCGCATGCATCAGTTTGCGGATCGAAGTCGCAGCGGTGGCGACGACGCTGGGCGGCAGCGAGGCGGTGAAGACATAAGGACGGCAGACAAGGCGCAGGACCTCGAACTTCGGGTGGTTGGACACGCAGAAGCCGCCCACCGTGCCGACCGATTTGGAGAAGGTCCCGACGATGAAATCGACCTCCTTTTCGACGCCCTGCTCTTCATAGACGCCCCGGCCATTGGGACCGAAAAAGCCCATGCCATGGGCCTCGTCGACCAGGATCATGCAATTGGGATGCTTACGCACGGCGGCCACCATATCCGGCAGCGGCGCGACATCGCCCAGCATCGAATAGACGCCCTCCAGCACCACCAGCTTCAGCGCGTCGGCGGGCAGGCGGCCAAGGCGCTTGTCCAGATCCTCCACGCTATTGTGGCGGAAGCGGACGATCTCCGCGTCGCCCAGGAAGCAGCCGTCATAGATGGAGGCGTGGCTGTCTGCATCCAGAACCACATAGTCGCCCTTGCCCGCCAAGGTGGAGATCATGCCCAGATTGGCCTGATAGCCGGTCGAGAAGACCATGGCGCTTGATGTACCGTAGAAATCCTTGAGCGCTTCCTCGACTTCCTTATGGCCCTGATAGGTGCCATTCAGCACACGGCTGCCGGTGGTGCCCGCGCCGAAATCGTCCAGTGCCTTCTTGCCTGCTGCGACCACCTCCGGATCGAAGGTCATGCCCATATAATTATAGGTGCCGAGCAGGATCGTGTCCTTGCCCTTGATGACCGCCTGGGTCGGGGACTTCACCTCATCCATCACGATCGCGAAGGGATCGCGCACACCAGTCGCCAGCAGCGCTTCGCGCTCGGCGATCAGGGAATCGAATTTGGAGAAAAGGTCGCGGTTATTGCTGGTCATATATGGTCCCAATAGCCGTTCATCCGGGCAAGGCCGGACGCTACGCGAATAGGTTGACGCTGTCGCCAGCGCCGGAGATCGGCACGGGCGGTTCAGCCCTTCAGCTTCGCCACGGCATCCACGAGCTGGCCGATCGTTTCGATCTCTGCCTGCATGTTCATGGTGATGATGATGTCGAATTCGTCCTCGATCGCCGCGACGAAATCCATCACGGTCAGGCTGTCCCACTCCAGATCGCCCGCGAAGGTGGTGGCCTCGGTCAGTTCCACGCCCTTTTTGTTGAAGGGGTCGATCTGGCTCAAAACGCTGTCGAAAATTAGCTGGCGATCCGTCATTATCCGTGGTGCTTTCCGTGAAAGAGCGGCTTTTGCCCTCAAGCGTCGTTCTTTGGCAAGGGAATAAGGCGGCAATCGGGCATGAGTGTCGCGAAAAAGGGGAGGGGAAAAGATGATGGAGGCGATCAGCGCTCCGGTGCCCAATGCGATCCACCTGCTCCGCACGGCGGTGCAGACCAATATGCAACTCAGCCAGATGGCCGATCAGAAGGCGAATATGTTGATCGGCGCGTCGATGGTGATCTTCACCCTGTGCGTCGCGCAGTTGCGGGCGGGGGCGCTGGTCTGGCCGGTGGCGGTGCTGGCGGTAGGGGTGTTCCTGGCCGCGACCTGCGCGATCCTGGCGGTTCTGCCCAGTGTCGGTCCATCCCGTGTCGGCCCGTCGCGCGGCGGCGTGGGAGAGCACGACAATCTGCTGTTCTTCGGTGTCTTTACCAACCTGAGCGAGACGGAGTTCAGCGATCGGATGATGCTGCTGGTATCGGATGACGAGGCGCTTTGCCGCGCGATGCTACGCGACATGTATCAGAATGGGCAGGTGCTCCAGCGGCGAAAATATCGCTGGCTGGGCTATGCCTACCGGCTGTTCCTGACCGGCGTGGTGACGAGCTTCGCGACGCTGGTCGTGGATGTGGCGCTGGGGTAGCGTTAGAAATCCGCCGGTTAGCGGAAATTGTCGGCGTAGGCCTGAATCTTCAGCGTCTTGGGCGCGGTTGCGATCACGCTGTACGCAATCCCCTCCCGCTCCGCATAGGCACGCGCGGCCTCCTCCGACGAGAAAGTCAGCTTGATCTGCTGCTTCATGTCGCCCGAACCCGCCCAGCCGGTCAGCGGATCGGGTCGCTTCGCTTCTGCGGGCACATATTCCAGCACCCATTTATGGGTCAGCGCCTTGCCGGATTGCAGGGCGTTCTTCTGGATCTGATAGATGCGCGCGCTCATCGCGATAGAGACTCCTGAGGGAATTTGGTGCTGCGTTGCACCAGCGGGCGCGCGGAAGTCAAGGCTTGCCCTTGGCATTCCTTGTTCGCCGGGATTTCCGAGCCGCAAAATAGTCTATTTTACTTGAAATCCCTCTCGGCGCGTTTCGTGCGCAAAGTGGCGCTGGCCGCCGCCGGATCGTCGGGCCAGGGATGCCTCGGATAGCGCCCCCGCATCTCCTTGGCCACCGCGCTCCAACTCCCCGACCAGAAGCCGGGCAGGTCGCGCGTTGTCTGGATCGGGCGGCCGGCGGGCGAGGTGAGGGAGAGGACCAGCGGAATGCGCCGGCTTCCCACCACCGGATGTTCGCTGAGGCCGAACAGCGCCTGCACACGCAGTTCGACGCGCGGCCCGCCTTCGGCGGCATAGTCGATTTCATGGCTACTGCCGGCGGGTGAACGGAAATCGGGCGGTGCGAGCCGGTCGATCTGCTGCTTGCCGTCCCAGCCGATCAGCCCTTCCAGCACCCCGGAAAGCTGTGACCGGTCGATGTCGGAGAGGCGGCGCCTGCCTTGCAGCAGCGGCGGCAGCCATTCGTCTAGCGTCTCCATCAGCGCGGCGTCGGACAGGGCCGTCACCCCGGCGAATTCCGCGCGCATCCTGAGTGATCGCGCCGCGTCCGACCAGGGGAGCAGGTCCAGTCCGCCCTGCCGTATCCCTTCGGTCAGGGCGGCCGCCACCGCATCCGGATCGGGCCGGTCGTCGGAGCCGGAGGAGAGCCTTACCGCACCCAGGCGACGTTCGCGCAGTGCCTCGATCCCGCCATTGGCGGCACGGAAGCGGACGGTTCGGTGCTCGGAGATGCGGGCGCCGAACAGGGCGACGACCTCCGCCTCGCTGATCGGCGCGGCGGACAGGATGCGGGCACCGGCGGCGGTGCCCTGGACCTCCCCGACCGCAAGCCATGTCTCCCGTGCCAGCGGGCTGAGCGGATCGAGCCGGAAACCGCGCCCGCCGACGCTGGCCCAGTCCGCACCATCGGCCGAACGGCGCTTGGACAGGCGATCGGGGAAGGCGATGGCGAGGCAAATCCCCGTCGCATGGTCGGTGGCCGTTGCAGGAGAACCCGCCTTGACCAGCCTCGACCACCGTCTGGCTAGGCCCCGCGCTGCATCGGCACGCTTCCCGCTTTCCCGTCGCCAGCGTATCCGCCGTTGCGACAGGTCGGTGTCCTGCCCGCCAATGCCGCGCTCGCCCAGCAGCATGGCGACTTCCGCCGCGGCTTGCGCCAACCCCATTTCGCCGGCCCCCACCAGCATATGGCCGATGCGCGGCTCCAGCGGCAGGCTCGCCAGCGCCCTGCCATGCGCGGTGATCCGCCCGTCCGCATCCAGCGCCTCCAGCACCGTCAGTCTTTTGCGCGCCTCCGCCACCGCAGCGGCCGGTGGCGGGTCCAGCCATCGCAGGTCTGCCGGATCATTCACCCCCCAGAGCGCGCAGTCGAGGATCAGGCTGGAAAGATCGCTCTCCAACATCTCCGGCGGGTCGAAGGGTGGCATCCCCGCCGTTGCCGCCGCGCCCCACAGGCGATAGGCGACGCCAGGCCGCTGGCGCGCAGCACGACCTGCCCGCTGCGTCGCCGCTGCCTGGCTCGCCCGCTCGGTCACCAGGCGGGTCACGCCCGCTGCCCGGTCGTAGCGTGGCCGCCGGGCCAGCCCGCTGTCGACCACGATCCGCACGCCGTCGATGGTCAGGCTGGTTTCCGCGATGGAAGTGGCAAGGATGACTTTCCGCCGTCCCTCCCGCGAAGGCCGGATTGCCGCCCGCTGCGCCGCCGGGTCGAGCGATCCGTGCAGCTTGTGCACCTCCACGGCCGCGTCCTCCAGTCGCTCGGCGGTTCGCTCGATCTCCGCCACGCCGGGTAGAAAGGCGAGCAGATCGCCCTCGGCCTCCTCGCCCAGCGCCCGGCGGATGGTCGCGGCCATCTCATCTTCGATCCGCTTTTCCGCCGCGCGCCCGACATGGCGCAGTTCCAGCGGCTGGATGCGGCCCTCGCTCTCCACGACCGGAGCGCCGTCCAACAGTGCGGCAAAGCGCGCGCCGTCCAGCGTAGCCGACATGGGTATGATGCGCAGGTCCGGCCGCAGCGCGCCTTGGGCATCAAGGGCCAGGGCCAAGCCGAAATCGCTGTCCAGGCTGCGCTCATGCACTTCGTCGAAGAGGACAGCGGACACGCCCGAAAGCTCGGGATCATCCTGAATCCGCCGGACGAAAATGCCTTCCGTCAGTACTAGCAGCCTTGTGGCCCCGGATGCCTTTGTGTCCATCCGCGTCGCATAGCCGACCGTGCCGCCGACATCCTCGCCCATCAGTTCGGCGATCCGTTCCGCCGCTGCCCGCGCCGCCAGCCGCCGGGGGGAGAGCAACAGGATCTGGCCCGTGCACCAGGGCTCGTGCAGCAGGGCAGGGGCCACGACGGTCGTTTTGCCCGCGCCCGGCGGCGCGACCAGCACCGCATTGCTCCTTTCGCGCAAGGCGGCGAGAAGGTCGGGCAGTACGGCGTGGATCGGCAGAGGGATGGGCAGAGCGGTCATTGCTGTCCCTCTCGCGCCATTCCCGGCCGAGCGCAAGGATCAGCCGAACAGCAACGCGTGAATCGGGTTTTTGGGGTCCAGCAGCATCTTGGCCGTCAGCGTCAGCGACAGGATGATCAGCAGCGGACGGATCAACCGGCTGCCGAAGCGCATCGCGAGGCGCGATCCGATCTGCCCGCCGGTGATGCTGCCCACCGCCATCGCGAGGCCGACGATCCAGATCACATGCCCGCCCGCGATCATGGTGAGCAGTCCGGCGAGGTTGCTGGCGAAATTCGCCGCCTTGGTCTGCGCCGTGGCGCGCACGAGGCCGAGGCCGCCGAGCGCGACGAAGATGGTGGTGTAGAAGGCGCCCGCGCCTGGTCCGAAAAAGCCGTCGTAAAAGCCGATGATGCCGACCAGCAGGCTGAGGACGACGATACCGACACGCTGGTGCCGGTCCATTTCACTGATCCGGGGCGAAAAGGTGAAATAGGCCGCGAGTGCGATCAGCAATGCGGGCATCAGGCCCGCCAATATCGAAGGGTCGACCCGCTGCAACAGCCAGGCGCCACCGATCGAGCCGCTGAAGGCGGCGACCACCGGCCATTTATAGGTCTTGAGGTCCATATGTCCGGCGCGCGCATAGGCGATGCAGGCGCCGAATGTCCCGAGCGCGGATTGCAGCTTGTTGGTCGCGACCGCGGGCACGGGCGGAATACCGGCGGCGAGCAGGGCAGGCAATGCGATCAAGCCGCCACCGCCCGCCATCGCATCGATACATCCCGCCATCAGCGCGGCGGCCATCAGGAAGGCGATGGTTTCAGGGGAAGGGATCATGCGGTGCAGGGCAAGTCGGATTTTGCCTTTTCAAACGATCCCGCCCGCAAAACCCTCAATAGGCCCGTGCAATGGCGAATTCGACCGCTTCTGTGAGCGCCGCTTTCGCCTTGCCATTGTCGAACATGCCCAGCGCATCGATCGCGCGCTGGCCATAGTGGCGGGCGCGGGCGAGGGTGTCGGCGATCGCACCCGTCCTGCGCAGCAGGCCTGTGGCATGGGTGAGGTCCTCGTCGCTGACCCGGTTGCCTGCGATCGCGGCCTTCCAGAAGGCACGATCCTCCTCCGAGCCCCGCGCATAGGCGAGGATCACGGGCAGCGTCACCTTGCCATCGCGGAAATCGTCGCCGGCGTCCTTGCCCATGGTCGCGCCGTCCGATTCATAGTCGATGGCGTCGTCGATGAGCTGGAAGGCGATGCCGAGGTTGCGGCCGTAGACGTCGAGCGCCTGCTCCTCCGTCTCGTTGCGGTCGGCGACCACGGCGGAAATGCGGCAGGCGGCGGCGAACAGGGCTGCCGTCTTCGCGCCGATGATGTCGAGATATTGTTCCTCGCTGGTATCGATCTTGCGCTGCGCGGTGAGCTGGTTGACCTCGCCCTCCGCGATCACGGCCGAGGCGTTGGAAAGGATCTTCAGCACCTTCAACGACTCCGCCTCGACCATCAGCTCGAAGGAGCGGGAGAAGAGGAAATCGCCCACGAGAACGCTGGCGCTGTTGCCCCAGATGATATTGGCGGTCTTGCGGCCTCGGCGCAGCCCCGATCCGTCGACCACATCGTCATGCAGCAGCGTGGCGGTGTGGATGAATTCGACCGCGGCGGCCAGCTTGTAGTGGCGCGACCCGGCATAGCCGACCAGATCGGCGCAGGCGAGGGTCAGCATCGGCCGCATCCGCTTGCCGCCGCCCGCGATCAGGTGGCCGGCCAGTTCGGGGATCAGCGGAATGCGCGACTGCATCCGGTCCAGAATGACCGCATTCACCTGGTTCATCCCCTCGGCGACCAGCGCCATCATGGGGGTGAGCGAAGGCGCGCTGCTGGCGCGGCCGATGGGGTGGACATTGCCGGTGGCGGATGCTGTCATGACAAGCGCCATGTGGCGGGCCCAAATGCTAAAGGCAAGCGGGAATAGCTTGCGCGAATGCCCGGAAATGGCAAAAAGCGCGCGAATTGACCGGAGGACCAGAGTGGACGAGACTTTGAAGCGCTATCGCGAGAGTATCGACAATATCGACGCGGCGCTCGTCTTCATGCTGGCCGAGCGGTTCAAGATCACCCAGGCCGTGGGGGAGCATAAGGCGACCCATGACCTGCCGCCCGCCGATCCGGGGCGCGAGGAGCGGCAGATCGCGCGCCTGCGTCAATTGGCCACCGACGCCAATCTGGACCCTGACTTCACCGAGAAATTCCTGCGCTTCATCATCGACGAGGTGATCCGCCATCATGAGCGTCTGCGCGAGGGCTGAGCGTCAGGCCGGTTCGGCAATTTCCTGATGGGGTGAGGGCCGGGTCGACCGCCCCAGCATCACCCCGCCCAGAGCCAGTGCGAAGCCGACAAGCTGGACCGGCCCCAGTCTCTCCCCGAACAGCAGCCAGGCTTCCGTGGCGGCGAGTGGCGGGACCAGCAGCAGCAGCATCGACATGCGCGTCGGTCCCTGGTGCCGCACCAGCCAGACCAGCAGCGATAGTCCCGCGACCGACAGCCCCAGAACGGCCCAACCGAGGCCGATCCAAAGGACGGGGTTCCCGTCCCAGCGATAATCGCCGACGATCAATGTCGCCGTCAGCGCCACCAGCGCGCCGCCCGCATTCTGCACCGCGCCGGAAATCGCGATGCCATCGCCCGCAATCGCGCCGCGCTGGATCAGCGTTCCTGCCGCCATGCCCAGCACCGCGGCAATCCCGGCCAGCGCGGGCCAGATGGTGATCGATCCGATGCCGGATCGCTCGATTGCCGGAAACAGTACGCAGCCGACGCCGATGATCGCGATCGCCAGGCCTCCCCAGGCGCGGCCCGGCAGCCGGTCGTCCAGAAAGGCGACGCTCGCCACCGCCACCATCAGCGGCTGAAGTGCGCCCAGCAGCGCCATGATCCCGGCGGGCATGCCATTGTTCACCGCCCACCAGCTCAGCGTCAGGTAGAAACCGTGCAGCATCGCGCCCGCTGCCAGATGCAGTCCCAACCGCCGCCCACGGGGCAAGGCCTGTCGTGCGTAGACTGCCGCGCCGAAGAGCAGCAGCGTCGTCAGGGTCAGCCGTATCGCCAGGATCAGCTCGGGCGCGGCATGCGGCACCAGAGCACGCGCGACGATGAAGCCGGTGGACCAGATCAGAACGAAGAGGGCGGAGGCCAGGGCGACAATCATGCCCGCGCCCATGGCCTATCGGCAACGGCCTGTCGAGTTTCGAGCAGGTCTGGCGCGGATGTGCCGCGGTGCGCCGCTTGCGGATATGCCATGCCCGTCACCCATCCCAAGCGGCGGGTGTCAGTCCTACAACCATCCCTTCGCGCGATAGGCCTCCGCCGTGGCTTTCAGCCCTTCCTCGGTCGGCACCTTGGGCACCCACAGCTTCTTGGGCGGCTGCTTGCGCTTCTTCACCACCCAGTCCGGATGGCAGAAATAGCTCACCCGATCGAGGGTCAGCTTGGCCTTCTTCCCGCGCACGATCCGGTCCAGCCGCGCGCCCATGCCCAGTGCCCAGGCCGGCGTTGCGAAGGTCCGCACCGGCCGCCCGACCGCGCGCCCGATCGCCTGCGCGAAATCGAGATGATCCCAGCCGCTCGGCGTACCGTCGTCCACCTCATAGACATGGGTCAGGCTCCTCATGTCCTTCTCGACCGCGAGCGTCAGGAACAGCCGCGCCAGATCGCTCACCTCGATCACCGAGAGCCGTCCGCCCGGCGGCATCAGCATGATGCCGCGCCTGGCCATGCGGAACAGTTCCAGCATCTCCCGGTCGCCTGGGCCGTAAATGGCGGGCGGCCGGATGATGGTCCAGTCGAGCCCGCTGGCCTTCACATGGCGTTCGGCCAGTTCCTTCGACCAGCCATAGTCCGACAGCTCCGGTTCCCGCGCCGAGAGTGAGGAGACATGGATCAGCCGTTTGACCCCACGCTGTCGCATGGCGTCGACCACGGCCATGGTGCCGCGCGCATTACCGGTCTCGAACCCCTCGCGGTCCGATGCGTTCACCACGCCCGCGATATGGATCACCACATCGGCGTCGCGCACCAGCGTGTTGAGTGCCGCCCGGTCCTCCAGCGCGCCTGGCACCCATTTGAGGTGCGCGCGCGGCGGTTGCGCCCGGCGGGTGATGGCGGAGACATGATGTCCCGCCGCCAAGGCCTGATTCAATGTCTCGGCGCCGACGAAACCCGTCGCGCCCGTCATGGCGATGCGCAGGGACATGGATCAGACCATCGCCATATGGTCGCGATGGACCAGCACGGAACGGGGGAGGTGCCCCAGCAAGGCGGCGATATCCTCGCTGCGCTTGCCCGCGATCCGCGCCGCTTCCTCGCTGTCATATTCGATCAGGCCGCGCGCGATCACCCGTCCGTCTTCCGCCAATATGTCGACCACATCGCCGCGCGCGAAAATCCCCTCGATCCGCGCCACGCCAGCAGGCAGCAGGCTGTTGCCGCGCCCCAATGCCGCCTCGGCCCCGGCATCGACGACAATGCGCCCGCGCACGGTCAGCCGCCCGGCGAGCCAGCCCTTGCGCGCGCCCTTGGCCTGCGCGGCGAGGAAGATCGAACCTTTGCCACCGTTCGCCCAGTGCGACAGCGGCGAATCCACTTTGCCGGAGATGATCGCCAGATGCGCGCCAGCCCCCGTGGCGATGCGCGCCGCCTCGATCTTGGAGGTCATGCCCCCCGATCCCATGCCGGAGGCGGAGCCGCCGTCCGCCATCCCGGCAATGCGCGCGTCGATGCGCTCGATTGTCTCTATCAGCATGGCGTCCGCATCGACATGTGGATTGGCGCTGTAAAGCCCGTCGACGTCCGACAGCAGCACAACTGCGTCAGCCCGTGCCGCCTGTCCGATACGCGCCGCCAGCCGGTCGTTGTCGCCGAAGCGGATCTCCGCCGTGGCGACGCTGTCATTCTCATTCACCACCGGCACGACGTCGAGCGCCATCAACCGCTCCAGCGTCGCGGAGGCGTTGAGATAGCGCCGCCGGTTCTCCAGATCGTCCAGCGTCACCAGCATCTGCGCGGCGGTGATGCCCTTTTCGTGCAGCAGGCTGGCCCAGCATTGCGACAGCGCGATCTGGCCCGTCGCGGCGGCGGCCTGCGCGTCCTCCAGCGAACCGCGTCCGCCCTTGGGCAGCTTCAATCGCCGTGCGCCCAGAGCGATCGCGCCGGAAGATACGATGATGATCTGCTGCCCCGCCTGTTTGCGGGCCGCGACGTCGGCCACCAGCGTGCGCAGCCAGGCCTCACGCACCTGCCCCTGCGGGTCGACCAGCAGCGCAGACCCGATCTTGATGACCAGGCGGCGGATTTGAGACGGCGGGAAACCGGAGAGGGAAGGGGTCATCGAGCTTGTCCTCCCCTCCCGTTCAGGGAGGGGTTGGGGGAGGGGGCGGGCGAAGCGGGTCTGGGGTGCCGGTTCAGAGCGGCGACCACGGCCCGCCGCCTTCCTCGCCCGCCTCATCCTCCTCATCTTCGACGGGCTGGTCGAGCAGCGGCAATACCGCGTCGAGCAAAGCCGGTACGCCCTCGCCCGTCGCGCCGGAGATGATGAACACATCCTCCACGCCAGCTTCTTCCCGAAGCTGTCCGGCAATGTCGTCCATCAGTTCCTGCCCCAGCAGGTCGCCCTTGTTGAGCGCCACGATCTGCGGTTTTTCGTCCAGCCCGCCGCCATAGGCCGCCAGCTCGTCCTGCACGATGCGGAACTGTTCGACCGGATCGTCGCCGGTCGCGTCGATCAGATGCAGCAGCACTCGGCAGCGTTCGATATGCCCCAGGAAACGGTCGCCGATCCCTGCGCCCTCGGCCGCGCCCTCGATCAGGCCCGGAATATCCGCCAACACGAATTCCCGGTCGCGATGCAGCACCACGCCAAGCTGCGGCTTGGTGGTGGTGAAAGCATAAGCGCCGACCTTCGCCTTGGTGTTCGTGACCTGGTTGATGAGGGTCGACTTGCCCGCATTGGGCATGCCGACCAAGCCGACATCGGCCAGCAGTTTCAGCCGCAGCCACACCCACATTTCCTGCCCCGGCCAGCCCGTGCCATGCTGGCGCGGGGCGCGGTTGGTGCTCGTCTTGTAGGACAGGTTGCCGCGCCCGCCGTCGCCGCCGCGCAGGAACACCATGCGCTGCCCGACCTCGGTGAAGTCGGCGAGCAGTTCCTGCTCATACTCCATGGCGCCGTCCTCATCCTCGGTCCCGTCAATGGGCGTGGGGTCGGACAGGATCTGCGTGCCCACCGGCACCTTGATGACGAGGTCCTCGCCACCTGCGCCATAGCGGTTCTTGCCCATGCCGGGCATGCCGCGCTGCGCCTTGAAATGCTGGGTGTAGCGGAAGTCGATCAGGGTGTTCAGCCCCGCCACCGCCTCGAATATGATGTCCCCGCCCTTGCCGCCATTGCCGCCGTCCGGGCCGCCATATTCGACATATTTTTCGCGCCGGAAACTGACCGCGCCGGGACCGCCCCAGCCGGACTTGATGTAAATCTTCGCTTGATCCAGAAAATGCATCGCGCGCCCATAGCGCTTTATGCGGTGGAATTAAACCGTGTGCGCCGCAAAAGCCGCTGCTTCTTCCACCAGCGCCGAAACCAGCCGCTGTGTGGCGATGTCCCGCGCCTTTTCGCGCGCCAATCCCAGCGCCGCCGCCATCGGTCCACCCACCTGCGAATCGCCCAGCGCCAGCAACACCAGCATCAGTGTATTTTCCCGGATCAGCTCGCCCAAATGAGGGGAGAGCGCGGTCGCGGCGAGCTTGTCCACCAGCCTGTGGATCGCGTCCACCACCGGATCGAGCGCATCCTCATTGCCCGATGCCAGCATCCAGCTTGCCAGTGCCCCCGCTCCGTCGCGGTCGAAGGCGTCGAAGGTCATGTCGACGATCCGGCGCGGTTCCACCTCGCCGCGCCGCGCCGCATCCACAGCGTCCCCGATCGTCGCCGTGATCGTTTCGCCCAGATGAGCGGCCAGCGCCTTCTGCAATCCCGCCGCCGACCCGAAATGGTGCAGCAGATTGGCATGGGTCCGCTCGATCCGCGCCGCCACGGCCTTCAGCGTCACCGCCTGCGGCCCCGCCTCGATCAGCAGCAGCCGCGCGGCTTCGAGCGCGACGAGGCGACTTTCATCCGGGCGGAGGCGTGTGCGCCTTATTGACATTGATGTAAGTAACTCTTTATTGACCCCGCTGTCAGTAAACGATGCAGGAAGAGCCTGCAATGACGAGTCCGAAATGACGACGCTGCGATGACGACACCGGCCGATCTTGCCATCGTTCCCCGCGACCGCCGCTTCACGCGCGGCGGGCCGGTCGCGCGCCATTGGCTGAACGGCGATCCGGTGGCGACCGCCTTCTTCAACGCGCTCTCGGTCACCTTTCCGCGTGGCGAAGCCTATTTTATCGAGAGCGTGCGAGCCTTTCGCGACGATGTGCCCGATCGGCTGGCGGGGGAGATCGCGGCCTTCATCAGGCAGGAGGTCGTTCATACCCGCGAGCATCTGGCCTTCAACCGGCATGTGACCGATCAGGGTTACGACGTGACCCTGTTGGAAGCGGACGTGATCAAGGTGCTGGACCTCGCCAGGCAGCGTACCCCGATCGTCAGCCTTGCCGCGACCATGGCGCTGGAGCATTTCACCGCCCTTCTGGCCCATGAACTGCTGAGCGATCCGCAATATCTGGCGGGTGCCGATCCCGAAGCGGCGGCGCTTTGGCGCTGGCATGCGGTCGAGGAAATCGAGCATAAGGGCGTCGCCCATGACACCTGGGTCCATGCCACGCGCGGCTGGCATCCGTTCAGGCGCTGGTGGTTGAGATCGCTCATGATGCTGATCGTCACCCGCCATTTCGTGCACCATCGGGCGCGCGGGATGATGATATTGCTGCGGCAGGACGGCATTACCGGCGTCCGCGCCTGGGGTGGGCTGCTGCGCTATGCGTTGGTCCGGCCGGGGATATTGCGGCGGGTGGTGCTGCCCTGGCTGGCTTATTTCCTGCCTGGTTTCCACCCGTGGAATGTTGACGACCGTGCGCTGATCGACCAGGCCGACAGCGATTATGCGGATGCACGACTAGCTTCGATGGCTTGACCGGCCAATAAGCGCGGGGCCATAGCTTCGCCATGGCCGATGCCCCGGTTCTTGAAACGGATCGTCTGATCCTGCGCCCGCATCGGGTGGAGGATTTTCCTGCCTGCCGCCTGCTATGGGGAGATCCCGCCGTTGTCCGTCATATCGGCGGCCAGGTGCAGGACGCACAGGCCGTCTGGTTTCGCATGCTACGCTATGCGGGCATGTGGTCGCTGCTGGGCTATGGCATGTGGGCGCTGGAGCATCGGACCACCGGCGCCTTCCTCGGTGAAGCGGGCTTGTTGAGCAGCGCCCGCGGCCTTCCCGAGTTGGAGGGAGTGCCCGAGGCCGGCTGGGTTCTCGCACCGGCGGCATGGGGCGGGGGCTTTGCGGTCGAGGCGATGCAGGCCGTGCTGCATTGGGCGGATCATCATCTCGGCAGCCCTGTTGTCCGCTGCATCATCGAACCGGACAACGCTTCGTCCGTCGCGGTGGCGGGGAAGCTAGGCTTCACATATCTGGCCGAGCGGGTGCTGGGAACGCACCCGATCCGGCTGTTCGAACGCGCCAGAGGCATTTGAGCGGGGAGGCGCCCGTACCGCCTCTCCCGCATGGATCGATCAGGCGGCCAGGGCGGGTCGCGAATCCCCGTAAAGATCCATCGAGGAGTCGGTCACCATGCGCGCGGCCTCTCCTTCTTCGAAGACCAGGCAATCCGCCACGCTGCCCCGGCCAAGGCTGAAGCGTTTTTCGGTCCGTCCGGTGTAGCGGAAGCCGATCTTGCGCAAGACATTGCCGGATGCGGGATTGTCCGCGAAATGGACGGCATGCACATGGCGCACGCCGGACGCCCGCGCCATGTGCATGACGGCCTGGGCCGCTTCCGTCGCAAAACCCAATCCCCAATAGGGACGGGCGATCCAATAGCCCAGTTCGGCCATGCCATCCTTCGCCAGATGGATGCCGCAGCCGCCCACGAGGCGGGGCGCGCCCTTGGTACGGGTGAAGGCGAGCAGGCTGGGCAGGCGCGGGTCCTGTGGCTGAGCGAGAAAGATCTCTGCATCGGTCTGGCTGTACTCGGCCGGCGCATGGGTCAGATTGCGCAGAACGGCGGCGTCGCCGATCGCTTCGGCAAGGGCAGGTGCATCTTCCATCCAGCCGGGCCGCAGCAACAGACGGGGGGTACGGGCGAACATCGACAGTCTCCTGATCTCCGGCGCGCCAATGGCCGCAAAAGGTTACGGCTTGACGACTATATTCTCTGGCTGGGCCCCGTCCGCACGACGCGTGAAACGGGTCCGGGTTCCAGCGATTTGAGGGAAATAGGGGGAAGACGCCGACGAACGGAAAAAGGGGCGCTCCCGGATGGGGCGCCCCTTGTTTCCCTCTAGCTCTGGCGGTTGACCTAAGAGTCTTTCCACCAGGAGGATCGCCCCGATTGCGAGGGACGATCCGTCATCGATCGTCCGTTATTCGGCTGCTTCGGCCATGGCGTCGACCGACACATATTTGCGGCCGAGCTTGCCGGTGTGGAATACCACGCGGCCTTCACCCAGCGCGAACAGCGTGTGGTCCTTGCCCATGCCGACATTGCGGCCCGGATAGACGCGCGTGCCGCGCTGACGAATGATGATGTTGCCGCCGATCACTTCCTGACCGCCGAACTTCTTCACGCCAAGGCGCTTCGATTCCGAATCGCGACCGTTGCGCGACGAACCGCCAGCTTTCTTATGTGCCATGACTCAAACTCCTAGAATGTGCTGCGGCTCAGGCGATCGACACGATCTTGAGGATCGTGTGATTCTGGCGATGGCCATTGCGGCGACGGTAGTTGTGCCGGCGGCGCTTCTTGAAAACGATGACCTTCTCGCCCTTCGCCTGCGCGACGATTTCAGCGGCAACGGTCAGCTTGGCTGCGTCCTTCACGTCGCTGCCTTCACCGGCGAACAGGACGTCGTCCAGGGTCACCTTGTCACCGGCCTCACCGGCCAGCTTCTCGACGACGATCTTGTCTCCGGCGGCGACGCGATACTGCTTGCCGCCCGTGCGCACGACTGCGAACATGGCTCTTCTCTTCTCGTTCAAATCTGCTTTACGCAGATCGTCGAGGGACTATGCCCTGTTGGACCCGCGCGGGAATGTGGCCCGCTACTGGAATGACTCGCTTCTGTCAACCGGCAAGAGCATTTTCAGATTGGCGGCAAAGCCGTCATTCGGTTCGAAAATGCGACCATCATCCGACCCGCTTTCAGGGCTGGTTTTTGGCCCTGATCGTTCCTATCTTCGATTGCGGAAGGGATATTATCACGCATGAGGCCGGTGCCATACAGGAATGAAGCGACGCAGGGCAGCCTGCTCTTCATCCTGTCGCTGTGGCTTTCGCTCGGCGTCGCCTTGTTGAGTGCCCTGGCGCCTTTGGGGCCTCCTTCCAGCCTATGGGCCGGCTCCGCGTTCAATCCGGCGACCACCAGTGTCGTGTTGAAGGCGCGCGCTCACGCCAATCCGACCGTCGTGGGAGCGGCGGAGCCGGATGGCGTTGGGCGGGCGCCTCTATTGGCGCCCGCCGCGATCTGGATGCTGCCGGTCATGGCGTTGCTGCCGGGGCTCGTGTCGGCGTTGCTCGCCCTTCGATTCCCTGCTCCGTTCCTGTCCTTCCCGTCTTTCCATCTGTTTTCCCGTCCGCGTGCCCGTGCGCCGCCTGCCTTTTCCTGACGCATTGCCTTCAGGCGGTCTTGTCGGGACCGTCACCAAGGAAAAAGGAATTTCCTCATGACCCGCAGAAGATCGCGACGCGGCAAGGACGGATCGTCCCGGCGCCGCCCGCCCTGGTGGTTCATGCCCGCCGTCATGGCAGGACTGGGCGCGGCCGGCGCGCTGCTGTCGGCGGCCGTGCTGGCTGTCGCTGAATGAAAATATGATAAGCTGCCGGTGGTGCACATACCCCACCGGCGGCCAGGGAAAGACACTCCATGCCCCATCACACGCCCCTGATCGGAACGATCGTCGCGGGCCTTGTCGTTGCCTTCATCATGGGCGCCATCGCCCATCGCCTGAAATTGTCACCGCTTGTCGGCTATCTGGTTGCCGGCATCATCGTCGGCCCTTTCACGCCCGGATTCGTCGCCAATGCCGGACTGGCCAATGAACTGGCGGAGATCGGCGTCATATTGCTGATGTTCGGCGTCGGCCTGCATTTCTCCTTGCGCGACCTGCTGTCCGTCAAGAATATCGCCGTGCCCGGCGCCATCGGTCAGATCGCGGTCGCGACGCTGATGGGCATGGGGCTGGCGCATTATATGGGCTGGCCACTGATGGGAGGGCTGGTCTTCGGCCTCGCACTCTCGGTCGCAAGCACGGTCGTGCTGCTGCGCGCGCTGCAAGGCGCAAACCTTGTGGAAACCCGGCGGGGAAGAATCGCGGTCGGCTGGCTGATCGTCGAGGATCTGGTGATGGTCCTTGCGCTGGTGCTGCTGCCCGCATTGGCCGGCGTGATGAACAATGCCGATGCATCGGGCGGCGCGGCGGCCTTGCTCGCGCCGTTGTTCAGCACCATGTTGAAGGTCGCGGGCTTTGTCGCACTGATGTTGGTGGTCGGGCGCCGGGTCATCCCCTGGGCGCTGCACTGGGTCGTCCATAGCGGCTCGCGCGAGCTGTTCCGCCTTGCCGTGCTGGCCATTGCGTTGGGCGTGGCCTTCGGCGCCGCGGTGGCGTTCGACGTGTCCTTCGCGTTGGGCGCCTTCTTTGCCGGGATGATCCTGGGGGAAACGCCGCTCAGCCGCCGGGCTACGGAGGAAACGCTGCCGCTGCGGGATGCCTTCGCTGTGCTCTTCTTCGTTTCCGTCGGCATGCTGTTCAATCCGTCGGTGCTGGTCGAACAGCCGCTTCCCCTGCTCGCCACGGTGGCGATCATCATCGTCGGCAAGTCGATCGCGGCCTTCGCCATCGTCCGCGCCTTTGGGCATCCCGGCGACACTGCGCTGACCATCGCCGCTAGCCTGGCACAAATCGGCGAGTTTTCCTTCATCCTTGCTTCATTGGGTACGGGACTGGGCGTCCTGCCTGCCGAGGCGCGCGACCTCATCCTGGCGGGGGCGATCGTGTCGATCCTTCTCAATCCGCTGATCTTCTCTGTTATCGTGCGTGGCAACAAGCGGGAAGAGGAAGCGGAAAAGGCGCCCGAACAGCCGCGCATGGGCCATGTCATCCTTGTCGGCTATGGTCGGGTGGGCAAGCTGATCGGCGAGCGCCTGACGGAACGCAAGGTGCATTTCGTGGTGATGGAGGCCGATTCCGACCGCGCCGAGGAAGCCGAGGAGGCGGGCCTGTCGGTTGTGCGCGGCAGCGCATTGGAGGACCGCCATTTGCTCGCCGCCGGTATTTGTGAAGCCCGCCGCATGCTGATCGCCGTGCCGGAGGGGTTCGAAGGCGGCGCCATTCATGAACATGCGCGCCATCTGAACCCCAACCTTCAGGTCATCGCCCGCGCCCATTCGGACGCGGAGGTCGTGCATCTGGAAGGGCTGGGCGTGCCCCATGTCGTCATGGGCGAACGGGAGCTGGCTGCTAAGATGCTGACCCTTTGCGGGGCGGGGTAGAGTGATTGCGAGTGGAATCGAACGTTCCACGGCTCGGAAATCACGGCAAACAAAGGAAATCAGAGCATGTACCGATTCAATCCAATCGGAACATGCTCTGCTTCGGAGGAAGGGCCGCTCCGTTGAAGAGCGGCCCTCCTGATATTATCGGGCCTTGCGCGGTCCGCCCCGCTTGGGGCCGCCCTTGAACGGGCGCGGGCTGTGCGCGGGTGGGCGGGGGCCGCGATCGCCGTTGGGTCGTCCCTTGCCGCGCGGGCCTTCGCGGCGATTTTCGCGGGCGGCTTCGCGTGGCGTGCCTTCGACCTGTTCGAAGGCGATGTCGGCGCCCTCGTCATTGGCCTCGCCGGTCCGCTTCACCGATCCGATGAAGCGCGATACGATGGCGCTGGGGATTTCGAACAAAGTCTCATTGGCGGCGATGCGGATCGCGCCGATGTCCTGCCGCGACACATGGCCGCGACGGCAGATCAGCGGGAGTATCCAGCGCGGATCGGCGTTCTGACGGCGGCCGATGTCCATGCGGAACCAGACCGTGTCCTCGAAGCCGGGACGCGGTCCATCGCGGCGTTGCGGCGCCTCACTGGCGTCCAGCAGTTCCTCGGGCGCGGGGAGGGCGGAGCGGGCGCTCTTCACCAGCATCGCGGCGATTTCCTTGGCGGACTTTGCCTCCAGTAGCTCCGCGCCCAATGCCCAGTCCTGCTCGTCCAGTTCGGCGCGCTCCATCAGTTTCTCGCGCAGGCGCGCATTGTCCTGCTGCTGGATCGCTTCCTTGCTCGGCGGGGTGCCCCATTCGACGGGAATCTTCGCCCCGCGCAGCATGGATTCGACCCGGCGGCGGCGGGGATAGGGGACGATCAGCACGGCCGTACCCTTCTTGCCCGCGCGCCCGGTACGGCCCGATCGATGTTGCATGGTTTCGGCGTCGCGCGGCAGTTCGACATGGACGACCAGGCTGAGATTGGGGAGGTCGATGCCGCGCGCGGCGACGTCGGTGGCGACACAGACCCGTGCCCGGCGGTCGCGCAGCGCTTGCAGGGCGTGGTTGCGCTCATTCTGGCTATGCTCGCCCGACAGCGCCACCGCCGCGAAGCCGCGTTCGGTGAGGCTGGCATGCAGGTGGCGGACATTGTCGCGGGTTGCGCAGAAGAGGATCGCCGTTTCCGCCTCATGATAGCGCAGCAGGTTGACCACGGCGTTTTCGATGTCGGCAGGGGCGACCGTCACCGCCTGATAGCTGATGTCGCCATGGCCGCGCTCGTCGCTGACGGTCGAGATGCGCAGCGCGTCCTTCTGATAGCGCTTGGCAAGCGACACGATGGGCTTGGGCATGGTCGCGGAGAACAGCAGGGTGCGGCGTTCTTCGGGCGCGCCATCCAGAATCTCCTCCAGATCCTCGCGGAATCCCATGTCGAGCATTTCGTCGGCTTCATCCAGCACCACGGTCCTGAGCCCGGAGAGGTCGAGCGCGCCGCGTTCCAGATGGTCGCGCAGGCGGCCGGGCGTGCCGACGACGATATGCGCGCCGTGGGAAAGCGCCCGGCGTTCCTTGGCGGCGTCCATGCCGCCGACGCAGGTGGCGATGCGGGCGCGGGCTTCGCCATAGAGCCATTCCAGTTCACGGGCGACTTGCAGCGCCAGTTCGCGGGTCGGTGCGATGGCGAGGGCGAGCGGCAGGCCGGGGGCGGGGAGGCGGTTGCCCTCGCCGAGCAATTCCTTCGCCATGGCGAGGCCGAAGGCGACGGTCTTGCCCGATCCGGTCTGGGCCGAGACGATCAGGTCGCGCCCTTCGGCGTCCGGTTGGGTGACTTCGGCCTGGACGGGGGTCAGGCTTTCATAGCCTTTTCGCGTCAGCGCGTCGGAGAGGAGGGTGGGGAGATGTTCGAAAGACATTATATTTTCCATCGGTGAAGCGACCCGCCATTCCCGACGGATACATGATGACCTGTCGCTCTCCGGAGGCGTGCCGGAGCCGGGGCGCAAGGTCACGCGCCCCGAAGTTCACACCGTTGCAGGGGTATCCCCAAGGCGACGGCGACCTTCCCCATGCGAGGGGAGATTGTTCCAAATAAGAAGGCCGCCTTCCCCCGCAAAGAGGGAAGGCGGCCCCTTTTATTGCTTGCCGCTAAGGGTCAGACCGAAGCGACTTCCGCGACGTCGACCTTCACGCCCGGGCCCATCGAGGACGACAGGGCGATCTTGCGGACATATTTGCCCTTCGAACCCGACGGCTTCGCCTTGACGATCGCGTCTACGAACGCGTCGAAATTCTTGCGCAGATCGGCGGCCGAGAAGCTCGCCTTGCCGAGACCGGCGTGGATGATGCCAGCCTTTTCGACGCGGAATTCGATCTGGCCGCCCTTGGCGGCCTTCACGGCTTCAGCGACGTTCGGGGTGACGGTGCCCAGCTTCGGGTTCGGCATCAGGCCCTTGGGACCCAGAACCTTGCCCAGACGGCCGACCAGACCCATCATGTCGGGGGTGGCGATCACGCGCTGGAAGTCGATATTGCCGGCCTGGATCGATTCCAGCAGGTCTTCAGCGCCCACCACGTCGGCGCCAGCGGCGGTCGCGGCTTCAGCCTTGTCGCCACGGGCGAACACGGCGACGCGGACGTCCTTGCCGGTGCCGGCGGGCAGGGTGACGACGCCACGGACCATCTGGTCGGCGTGACGCGGATCGACGCCCAGGTTGATCGCGATCTCGACGCTTTCGTCGAACTTGGCGGTCGCGTGGGTCTTGATCAGGCCCAGCGCCTCATCGACGCCGTGCAGCTTGTCCTTGTCAACGGCAGCGGCCAGGACCTTGGCCTTCTTCGTCAGCTTTGCCATGGTCTTAGCCCTCCACCACTTCGAGGCCCATCGCGCGAGCGGAGCCTTCGATGATCTTCGTCGCCGCGTCGATGTCGTTCGCGTTCAGGTCAACCATCTTGGCCTGGGCGATCTCGGCGAGCTGGGCGCGGGTGATCTTGCCGGCGACGACCTTGCCCGGTTCCTTGGAACCCGACTTCAGGTTGACGGCCTTCTTGATCAGGTAGGTGGCGGGCGGCTGCTTCGTGACGAAGCTGAACGAACGGTCCGCATAGACGGTGATGATGGTCGGCAGCGGGGTGCCCTTTTCCATCTTTTCCGTCGAGGCGTTGAACGCCTTGCAGAATTCCATGATGTTCACACCGCGCTGACCCAGCGCCGGACCGATCGGCGGCGAGGGGTTGGCGGCTCCAGCGGGCACCTGGAGCTTGATATAGCCCGTAATCTTCTTGGCCATTTTCACTCACTCTGTTGCTGGACGTGTCCGAAGACGCGCCCGGTTCAAGTTTAGCGGTATTGACGGCGGACTTAAAATCCGCCTCCCGCACTAGCTCCCCTGAACGTCATCCCAGCGGAAGCTGGGATTTCAGGCCGCAAGGGAACGGCCTGAGGCACGAGATCCCAGCTTCCGCTGGGATGACGTGAAAATTACTTCGACAGTTCGACCTGTTCGAAGTCCAGTTCGACCGGCGTGGCGCGGCCGAAGATCGACACGGACACCTTGACCCGGTTCTTTTCGAAATCCAGTTCCTCGACCGTGCCGTTGAAGCTGGCGAAGGGGCCGTCCAGCACCTTGACGCTGTCGCCGATCTCGTAATCGACGCTGACCTTGTGCTTGGGCGCGGCCTCGGCTTCCTTCTGGGCGCCGAAATAGCGGGCGGCGTCCGCCTCGCTGATCGCCTGCGGCTTGCCGGAGCTGCCCAGGAAACCCGTCACCTTGGGCGTGTTCTTGACCAGGTGGTAGATGTCGTCGTTCATCGCCAGCTTGGCGAGGACGTAGCCCGGCATGAACTTGCGTTCGACCTGCACCTTCTTGCCGCGCTTCACCTCGGTCACGGTCTCGGTGGGGACTTCCACCTGCTCGACCAGTTGGGAGAGGCCCATGCGCTCGGCTTCGGACAGGATCGATTCCTTGACCTTGTTCTCGAAGCCCGAATAGGCGTGGATGATGTACCAGCGCGCCATGTTACCGTCTCAAACTCCCGATCTTAGCGATTTACTTGAAAATCGCGGCAATCAATAAACCAAGCGATTTACTGGGAAATCGCGGCAATCAAAAAAACTCGGCCTGTCAGGCCTGCCCCGCCGCGATGCTCAGCAACCACTGAACGACCGCGCCGAAGAAGGTGTCGATGCCGAAGAAGAACAGGCCCAGCAGCGAGGTCATGATGACGACCATCACGCCGGTCATGATCGTTTCGCGGCCGGTGGGCCACACGATCTTCTTCGCCTCGGTCTGCACCTGATTGACGAATTCGCCCGGAGAAACCTTCGCCATCGCCTGTACCAAATCCTTCGAACAAACACCAAAGCGCGAAGCAACAGTCCGCCCTCCCGATCCCGCCCTGTCTGGCGTCCGGGGGTGCGGCCGCGCTTCGCGACCCATATTTCTTCAAGCGCACTTAGCCGCGAAACCCTGTGAATACAAGGCTTCGCGGCCAGTTCGCTTGGCAGGAGTGGAGGGACTCGAACCCCCGGCATTCGGTTTTGGAGACCGACGCTCTACCAGCTGAGCTACACTCCTGCACTGGCCGGAGCCAGCGAAGGAGGGCGCTTTAGCGTGGGCCGCCGGGTAGGGCAAGGGGGGAAATCAGAGGAGAACGCCGCCCTTCATGATCCGGCGCGCGCGGCCCTGCACCGGGACGCGATTGAACGGCGTGTTTCCGGCCTGCGCCGCCATTTTCGTCGAATCGACGATCCACGGCATGTCGGGATCGATGAAGATGAGGTCGGCCGCCGATCCCGGCGCGAAGCTGCCCCCATCGACACCGAGAATCTTCGCCGGATTGGTGCTGAGCAGGGTCATCAGGCGATTGAGGGACACATGCCCCTCCCGCACCAGATTGAGGGAGAGGGCGAGCAGCGTTTCCGCGCCGGCCATGCCGGGGGCCGCGTCGGCGAAGGGAAGGCGCTTGTCCTCCGGCCCCCGCGGGTCATGGCTGGACGTGATGACGTCGACCGTGCCGTCCGTGACTGCCGCGATCGACGCCTTGCGGTCATCCTCCGACCGCAGGGGCGGGGAGAGGCGGGCGAAGGTGCGGAAATCGGTCACCGCCTGATCGTTGAGGAAGAGATAGGCGGGGCTGATGCCGCATGTGACCCTCAACCCTTCGGCCTTGGCGGCGCGGATCAGGTCGAAGCCCGCCCCGGTCGTCACCAGCCGGACGTGGATCGCCGCGCCGGTCACGCGGGCGAGCATGATGTCGCGCGCGATCGCCATAGCCTCGGCGCAGGCGGGGGCATGCGGCAGGCCAAGGCGCGTCGCCGTTTCGCCGCTGGTCGCGACGGCCTTGCCCGCGAGGCCGCCATCCTCGGCATGGGTGATGACGGTGAGGCCGAGGCCGGAGGCGTAGGAGAGCACCCGCAGCATGACGCCCGAGTCCGCGATCCATTGGCGCCCGGTGCCGACGGCCTTGGCGCCTGCTGCCTGCATCATGCCGATTTCGGCCAGTTCGGCGCCCTTGAGGCCCCGCGTCGCGGCGGCGATGGGGTGGACCCAGAAATCCGGTTTTCCGGCGCGGGTGGCCTGGCGGATGAGGCCTGCGTCGTCCAGCGGGGAGGATTGGTCCGGCATCAGCGCGGCGCGGGTGATGCCGCCGAAGTGGAAGGCGGGCTTGTCGGTCGCGAAGACGCCGAGGTCGATGAGGCCGGGCGCGACCACCAGTCCGGCGGCGTCGATCGTTTCGGCGTCCCGGGGTATGGCGACATCGCCCGAGGCGACGATGCGATCATCCTCGATCAGGACGACGCCGGTGGCGAGGTCCTTGCCCGCCGGGTCGGCCAGCTTGCCGTTGACGATGGCGAGTCCGCTCATGCCCATCCCTCCATGCCACGCGCTCTTCTGGTCAGCACGTCCAGGCAGGCCATGCGAATGGCGACTCCCATTTCCACCTGCTCCGTGATCGCGGAGCGTTCGGGATGGTCGGCCACCACGCTTGAAATCTCGACGCCGCGGTTCATGGGGCCAGGATGCATCACCAGCGCATCGGGCTTGGCGATGGCGAGCCGTTCCGGGGTCAGCCCGTACAGCATGTGATATTCGCGCGCCGAGGGGATGAAGGCCCCATCCATCCGCTCATTCTGGAGCCGCAGCATCATCACCACGTCGGTGCCGTCCAGCCCCTCATCCATGCGATGATAGGGTGTGGCGCCCAGCATCTCCACCTCGGGCGGCATCAGCGTCGGCGGCGCCACCGCCCGCACCTGCGCGCCCAGCGCGGCGAGGCAGAGCATGTTGGAGCGCGCCACCCGGCTGTGCAGCACGTCGCCGCAGATCGCCACGATCAGCCCCTCGAACCCGCCCTTGCGCCGCCTTATGGTCAGCGCGTCCAGCAAGGCCTGCGTCGGATGCTGGTGCCAGCCATCGCCCGCGTTCAGTACTGGACAGTCGACCTTGTCCGCGATCAGTGCCACCGCGCCCGAGCTTGCATGGCGGATGACGATGACATCGGCGGCCATGGCGTTGAGCGTCATGGCGGTGTCGATCAGCGTCTCGCCCTTCTTCACGCTGGACGTGGCCGCCGCCATGTTGACCACGTCCGCGCCCAGCCGCTTGCCTGCGATCTCGAAGGATAGCAGCGTGCGCGTGCTGTTCTCGAAAAAGGCGTTGATCTGGGTCATGCCCGCCAGCCGGTCGTCATGCTTGCGCGCGCCGCCCCGGTTGCTCCTCGCCCAATGTTCCGCCTCATCGAGGAGGAAGCGGATTTCCCAGGGCTTGAGGTCGGCGATGGACAGCAGATGCCGATGCGGAAACAACGCCCGGCCGGTCAGGTCAGGCTGGGCGGATGGAACGGAGATATCGGGCATGAACCGACGCTTTAGGCGAGGGTGGGGAAGAGGGCAAGCCGGCAAGGCCAGATCGAAAGACCGGTTCAGGCGCGTCCGAGCCACCGCCCCAGCAGCGCGCCGTCCCGCATCACCTCCCGCGCGGCATTATGGCCCGGCGCGCCGGTCACGCCGCCGCCCGGATGGGTGCCCGCGCCGCACATGTAGAGGCCCTTCACCGGGCCGCGATAGGCGCCATGGCCCAGCACCGGGCGGGCCGACCAGAGCTGGTCCAGCGTCATATTGCCATGCATGATGTCGCCGCCGACCAGCCCGAACTTGCGCTCCAGGTCCAGCGGGGAGAGGATGTCGCGCGCGATCACCGACCGGGCGAAGCCGGGCGCATAGGCGTCGACCGTCGCGATGATATGGTCCGCCGCCGCCTCGCGCTCGTCATCCCAGCTTCGGCCATCGGGCAGGACCGGTGCGAACTGCTGGCAGAAGAGGCTGGCCACATGGGCGCCCGCGGGCGCCAGGCTTTCGTCCACGGTCGAGGGGATCAGCATCTCGACGATCGGCTCGCGCGACCAGCCCTCGCGCTTCGCGTCCATGAAGGCGCGGTCCATATAGGCCAGCGTCGGCGCGATGATGATCCCCGACTGATGATGTTCGCCCACGCCGGGCAGGCAGCTGAAGTCCGGCAGCGCGGAGAGCGCCACATTCATGCGGAAGGTGCCCGAAGCCGTCTTGAACCCCCGGATGCGTTTCAGGAAATCCTGCGGCAGGTCGCTCGGGCGCATCAGCCGCTCATAGAGGAGTTTGGGGCCGACATTGGCGATGACGCTTTTGGCCATCACCTCCTCGCCATTCTCCAGCCTGACGCCGACGGCCCGGGACCCGTCGACCAGCACGCTGGCGACGGCGGCTTCCAGGCTGATCTCCACGCCCAGGGCCCGCACCACCCGCGCCATGATCTGGGTGATCGTGCCCATGCCGCCGACGCTATGGCCCCAGAGGCCCTTCTTCCCGTTCACCTCGCCGAAGACATGGTGCAGCAGCACATAGGCGCTGCCCTGCGCATCGGGCGAGGCATAGTTGCCGACCACTGCATCGAAGCCGAAGGCCGCCTTCACCGCCTCGCTTTCGAACCAGCCGTCCAGGAAGGCGCGGGCCGATTTGGTGAACAGTTCCAGCACATCGCGCTGCTGTTCCAGCATCAGTATGCCGATGCGGCGACCCTGCCGGAGCGCGGCCATGACCATCGCCAGTCCGTCCCCGGCATTGGGCGGTGCCTTCAGCGTCATGTCGCGCAGCAGTTCCGCGACGATCTCCAGCGCGTCATAATAAGCGGGGAGGGCGGCGGCGTCCTTCGCGCTGAACTTCGCGAATTCCGCCTGCGTCCGTTCGATCCCGCCGCCCAGCTTCAGATAGCGCCCGTCAGGCTGGGGCAGGAAATTGCTGATCGGCCGCTCGATCACGCGATAGCCGTGATCGGCCAGCCGCATGTCGCGGATCACCTTGGGATGGAGCAGGCTGACGGTATAGCTGGCCACCGAATTGCGGAACCCGGGATGGAATTCCTCGGTCACGGCGGCGCCGCCGACGACCGCGCGCCGCTCCAGGATGCGGACCTTGTAGCCCGCCCGCGCCAGATAAAAGGCGCAGACCAGGCCGTTATGACCGCCACCGATGATGACCGCGTCATAGCGTTTGGTCATGCGGCGCGGCTCCATCCCGCCGCCGGTTGCCCGCGCAGCCGGGCCTGTCGGGATGTGCGTCGATGGAGGGAGCGCGCGTCCTTCATCTTCCGCCGCCTTTCAGCGATCGCATAGGGGACCTCACGCGCCGGCGGTTGCGCGGGGGGAGCGGCGATCGCGTGAATGCCGCCTGGGAGGAGATATATGTCGAAGCGGTATAGGGGCACAGCTTCGGATAGGTCCAAAGCCGCTGCGGCTCATCCCCCAAATGCGGTATGGGCGGCGGGAAATGCACGGACCGGACGGATCGATGGGTGCTTGTTTCCACAAGCCCGCCGCCGCCGTCCGTCTGCGGTCCCATCCCAGGATCATGCCGTTGCCCGTCTTCGCCCATTATCGCGCGCCCCGCCCACGCAGAAAATTTGTACGACCGTATAACAAAGGCCCGTGCGCGACAATCCCGCGCGCGACAATAAGGATGGCACGCAGATTTTCCGCCGTGTGCCGCATGCCGAACCGATTACCGTGTCCGTCCGGGTACATGGCTCCAGTCGGCCAGGATGCTTTCCCGCCTGGCCACCGCCTCCCAGGGGAAGACGTACCAGTCCTTGGTCACGGTCCGGTCGATGGTTTCGGCGCGGTAGTCCACCCGTGCGTCGGAGCGGATATTGTCCATCAGCACGGCAAAACGGATCGAAACCACCCCCGCCATGGCCCGCCGCAGCAGATTGATGGTCCCTCCGCTGTCGTTGATGTCGTCGACGAACAGCAACTGCTCGCCTGCCGCTGCGCGCTCCTGGAGCCTGGCCAGCAGCGTCTCGCCAAAATCGGGCAGTTTCGCCGAGAGATCGACCGACAGCATCGGGATGTCCATCGCATGGCTGAGATAGGTTGCGGGGACGAGGCCGCCCCGTCCGATGCCGACCAGATAGTCCGCCTGCCATCCCGAAGTCCCGATCGCCCCGACCAGTGTATCGATCTGATGGAGAAAGGTCTCCATCGTCACGGGCGTCAATTTCGGCTGGTCCATGGCGTCAGCCCGCCGCCAGCCGGGGGCCGGTTTCCGCCGCCGCGCCATAATGGCGTGCCAGGACGGCGCAGGCCATGAGCTGGATCTGGTGGAACAGCATGACCGGCAGCAGGATCGGCCCGACCGCGCTGGCCGGGAACAGCACGCCGGCGATCGGCACGCCCGATGCCAGGCTCTTCTTGGAGCCGCAGAATTGCAGCACGATCGCATCCTCCCGCGCAAGGCCCATCAGGCGCCCCAGGATCAGCGTGAAGAGCAGCACCGCGCTCAGCATCGCGATGCACAGGAGCGCCAGCAGCAGCAATTCGCCCCGCGATACCTTGTGCCAAAGCCCCTCGACCACCGCCGCGCTGAAGGCGGTATAGACTACCAGCAGGATCGATCCCCGGTCGACCCGGCCGACCAGGGTCCTGTGCCGCGCGACGAAGCCGCCGATCAATGGCCGCGCCATATGCCCGACGATGAAGGGCAGCAGCAGTTGCAGCACGATATTCTCGATCGAGGAGAGGGAGATCAGGCTGGCGGTCCCGCTCCTCTCCATCAGCAGCGCCACCAGCAGCGGGGTGAGCACGATGCCCAGCAGGTTGGAAAAGGACGCGCTGACCACCGCTGCCGCGACATTGCCGCGTGCAATGGCGGTAAAGGCGATGGACGATTGCACGGTGGACGGCAGCAGGGTCAGGAACAGCAGGCCTGCGCGCATCGCGGGCGAGATCGCCGTCACCTGCTGCGTGGCCAGGCCGATCAGCGGGAAGATGGCAAAGGTCGTCGTCAGCGCCGCCAGATGGAGTTTCCACGCCCTGGCTCCGTTCCAGATCGCCTCGCGCGACAGTTTCGCGCCGTGCAGGAAGAAGAGCAGCACGATCCCCGCATCGGCGGCCGCTCCGGCAATCCGCGCGCCTTCTCCACGCGCGGGCAGGACGGAGGCCAGCGCGACGGTGCAGATCAGCAATAGCAGGAAGGGATCGAGAAGGTCGCGCAGCCGGTTCATGCCATCGCCTTTAGGCAGGATGACGGGAAAAGGATAGACGCGCCGCCGCCGATCCGCCAACAGTCCGCGCGGAGTACAGCAAGGGAGAGACCGACCGTGAGCGAAGATGTCGCGATTGTCGAGAATGCCGGTGTCATCGAAATCCATATCGACCGGCCGGACAAGAAGAACGCGCTGACCGCCGTCATGTACCGCATGATGACGGCGACGCTCGCCGATGCGTCGGCGCGTCCCGAGATCGGCGCTGTTCTCTTCGCGGGCAGGGGCGACGCCTTTTGCGCGGGCAACGACATCAAGGACTTCATGGCAGGCCCCGAAGGCGGCGCGGCGGCGTTCGACTTCATTCGTGCGCTGGCTGCCTTCGACAAGCCGATGATCGCTGCCGTTCAGGGGCTGGCCGTCGGCATCGGCACGACCATGCTGTTCCATTGCGACCTTGTCTATGCAACGCCGGATGCGCGCTTCATCATGCCCTTCGTCAATCTGGGGATCGTGCCGGAGGCGGCGTCCAGCCTGCTCGCGCCGGCGACGCTCGGCTATGCCAAGGCGGCCGCGATGCTGCTGCTGGGCGAACCTATGGACGCGCAAACCGCGGATCGCGGGGGCTTCGTCACGGCGATCGTTCCCGCCGAGAGCCTGCTCGACCATGCGCGGCAGAAGGCGGCCGTGCTGATGACCAAGCCGCCCCAGGCGCTGGCCGCCACGCGACGTCTGATGAAGGGCGATCCGGCAACGCTGAACCAGCGGATAGAGGAAGAAGGGCAACTCTTCCGGGAAGCGCTCAAGTCCGCCGAAGCGCAGGAGGCCTTTTCGGCCTTCTTCGAAAAACGTGCCCCGGTTTTCAGGCGCTCTACCAAGGTGCCGTGATGCTGACGCGTCAGCAGCTTGAAATACTCAGGCGCTGCGCGGGCTTTGCCAAGGTTCCATGGGTCATGCTTGTGGAACCTTGTTATCGGTCTTCCCGAACCGGATTTCGCTGACGATCACGGCGGCGACCACCAATATGCCGCCCAGCAGGGCGATCGCGGGAAGGCGGTCGCCCGCTATCCAGCCGATGATCCCCGCCCAGACCGGCTCGCCCGCATAGATCAGCGTGGCGCGCGTCGCGGAGACGCTTTGCTGCGCCCAGTTCATCACCAGTTGAATGAGCGCGGTCATCAGCCCCAGGCCGCAGGCCGACAGCACGACCGTCCAGGAAAAGGGCGGCACGGTTTCGCCCGCCGGTATCATGCTGGAAAAGGCCAGGATCGACGTCACCATGAGCTGGATCAACGTCACCCGCGCGACATTCACCCGGCTCGCCCACAGGCTGATGAAGATGATCTCCAGCGCGATGGCGAGCGTGCTGATCAGCGTCAACGCCTCGCCCCGGCCGAGCGACAGGCCTTCCCTGGGCGCCGCGATCAGCAGCAGGCCGATGAAGGCAAGGGCCACGCCCGCCCAGCTTGCCAGCCGGGGCGGCCGACGCAGGATCAGCCACTGGAATATCGGCACCAGCGGGACATAGGCGGCGGTAATGAAGGCGGAGGTGCTGCTGGGAATGGTCCTTAGCCCCCAGGTCTGAAGCGAATAGCCCGCGAAGATGCCGAGGCCGATCATGCCGCCCGCCAGCCATTCGCGCCGCGTCACCCCGCGCAGCACCGGCAGGGCAAGGGGCAAGGCCATCAGCGCGGCCGTCCCGAACCTGAGGCCGACGAAGAAGAAGGGGCCGCTGTGCCGCATCGCCTGATGCACGATCAGGAAGGTGCCGCCCCACAGAAAGGTGATGCCGATCAGCGCCAGTTCGGGCCGGCCGATCATCAGCCGGGAAGGGGAGGGAGTCGAAGAAGCCGCACCGTGCATGACGCAAGCTGGTGCGACCGTTGGATGCCAAGGTCAAGCGCCGCCTCTTCCGGAAAGAGGCGGCGGCGCCGGTCAGTCCTTCTTCATGTCGTTGCCCGCGCGTTCCATGGCGGCGCCCATGTCGTGTTTGGCATCGCGCGCCGTGCGTGCGGCATCACGGGATGCATTGTCCATCGTGGTGCCCATCCGGTCCGTGCCCTCGTCGATCGCATTGCCCGCATGGTCGAGGCCATTGTCGATCCGGTCGCCCGCCTGGTCGACGGCATTGCTCATGTCATTGCCGATCGCGGAGCCGGCATTCTCCAGATTTTCCGTGGCCTTTTCCGAACAGGCCGACACGCCCAGCACGGTCAGCACCGACAGGGCAGCCAGAAATGATTTGCGCATGGTTCATCCTCATCGCCGTCAACGGAGCCGTAATAACCGTTGCACAGCCGATAAGGTTGCGCCGGGGGTGTCAGCGGCCGCGTAATCCGAAGACCATCGACCGGTCCTGATCCGGGATCAGCCCTTCCAGCACCCGCCAGAAGCCGGTGACGGACCCTTGTCCCGCCTGCGCATAGGCGGCCGCCATCTTTTCCCGCAGCGCGCGGAACAGATCGGCCTCCAGCGCGATACCGGCGGGGCTCAGCCGCAGCAATTTCTGGCGCCGGTCGTTCGCGCCCTGCCGGGTCTCGATATAGCCCTGCTCGATCAGTTCGTTGAGGACCCGGCCCAGCGACTGCTTGGTGATGGACAGCAGTCGCAGCAGATCCTTGACGGTGAGGTCGGGCTGGCGCGAAATGAAATAGAGCGCGCGGTGATGGGCACGCCCCAGCCCCTGCGCGACCAGCCCTTCGTCGATCGACCGGGTGAGCGCCGAATAGCCGAAATAGAGCATCTCTATCCCCCGGCGAATTTCATCCTCGCGCAGGAAGAGCGGCGAAGCGGGCGCGATCTGCGAAGGTGAAGCGGCCGGTGGAGAGCTTTGAACGGGCATGCCGGCTTGTTCCAATATGAGTGGCGGACGGATCGGCATATTGGCGCCTAAGGAAAATAATGACTAGGCTTTCCTTTCGCGCGGGAGCCGTTATATGGCGGTCCGCGCCGGCGACGCCGGCACCTCTGCTGGGGCGTCGCCAAGCGGTAAGGCAGCGGCTTTTGATGCCGCCATTCGCAGGTTCGAATCCTGCCGCCCCAGCCAAGTTTTTCCTAACATACTGCCAAACCGGGCTTTCAGACGACGCCGGAACCGTGGCGGGGCGTTTGCTACAAAGTCCTGCTACAAAGGCGGGACTGTGTACGGATGGGAGCGATCCCGAATATGTTCGGGCGGGGGCGTCCATTGCTGCCGGCGAGCAGTTCCGGTGGAGCCACGGGGGTATGGCCAAGACGATGCGGGCGATTGCACCGACCATCGATATTGCCGCCGTTCGTCACCTCTGGTTCGAGCACGCCAGGGCGGCGAGAGGCGGACCGCGCTCTACGCCAATAGTGAGAGGTGCTTCTTGACCGATGTCGATGGTTTGAACCCTTTCGGCCCGACGCGGAATTTGTTGGTGAAAGCCCGCGTAAACGCGGAAATGTCCGCATAGCCAGCGCTGAACGCTGCCTCGGTCACGCTTACGCGGCCTGATTTGAGCAGTTCTCGCGCATGGGTGAGCCTCAAGTCGCGCCAATAGGCGTGAACACTGTCTCCATAGGTTGCCTTGAACCCCTGGGCCAACTTCGTCCTGTTCAATCCGACCCGGCGAGCGAGAGAGGCCAGCGAAAGAGGGGTCTCAAGCTCCTCCATGATAAGCGCGCGCGCGGCCGCAAGTTTGGACAAGTCCAGATCGCTCAATTTCAGCGCACAATGCGAAGCGCGTGCATCATCCAGCGCGTGTAAAACAGTGGACAGTATTTCGAGCGTTTTCGCGCGCATGAATGCCCGGCGTGCAAGACCGCGAAACTCGCACGAGAACAAGTCGCCCAACGGAGCCATCATCATCGGGCTGATGGGCAAAGTATCATAGCGGAATTCGCGGAAATCACGCTTCGCCATCCAGTTCGTCGTTTCCGGCAGCGCCGTCTCATCTATGTCCAGCAGGTCCGTGAATGCGCTGGGACAAAGGTACAGACAGGCATATTTCCACGATTCCGCCCGTGGGATTTCCCGATTGATGATCGATCCGTCGGGATAACGCGACACGATGCACGAACGCTCGGGCGTCGCCACCACCTGACCCCGGCCGACATCCTCGAACCCCGCGCCGCTGAAGCGGAATTGGATATGTAGCCAATCATCACCATCGACCACCTGGGTCTGGTTTTGGTCGTCAGTCGGCGTGGACTCGGTCAGCAGCAGATAGGCCTGATCGGAGATTCTGACGGCCTCATGAAAAAATTTGGCCTTACCCTCGACCGTGCCGGATGATCGAAACTGGACCCCGTCACCGCGGGCGTAAATACCCGCCTCCGAGTTCAGCCCTCCATAGGTTGTGGTTGGATCGACCAGCGTTCGATAGTCGGTGAGGTTCATGCGAGGATCCGTTCCGGCTCACTTGTCAGGCAAACAACGAACATGCAGCATAACATTCCCGGGAGTCATTAAGAAGCAGTGACGGCAGGAATGCCCGCAGAAAGAACCGCCTGCCCAATTTCCCGAACGAACAGCAAAGAAAATGCGCGCGATCTGGATCAACCTCAACCGGTGAAATCGATGATGTTGACAGGGCGGGAGGGGGCATGATGAGCCAGGTTGAAGGGGACGAAATCATGAATTGTGTTCCACTTGGGGCGGGATCGGCGCAGGCATTCGGATGCTTTGGGGGGGCGGGACGCATCCATCGGTTGATGGCGCTTGCTTCTTCGCTGGCGCTGATGACCGGTGTGGCGCATGCGCAAAGCGGTGCCGGACACGCGCAGGCGGCGGACGACCCATATGGCCCTCGCGAAATTGTGGTCACAGCCCAGAAGCGTTCCGAAAAGCTGACCGAGGTGCCGTTGGCGATGGCGGTCGTCTCGGCAGAAGAGCTGGCCAACCGGGGTGCCACATCGGTCGCCGATATCGCCGCTTATGTACCGGGCGTCGCAATCTCCAACGGCGGTGCGCCGGGGCAGAACGGCGTGGTCATCCGGGGGCTGGCGACGAGCTACAACAATTCGTTCAACGCGCCATTGGTGGTCACCTATATCGACGATCAGCCGACAGGTGCATCGGCCGGTGGGTTCGGTGGTGCACGGGGTGGCGCCTATACACTCGATCTGATGCCCTATGACGTGGAGAAGGTCGAGGTGCTGCGTGGCCCCCAGGGCACGCTCTATGGCGCCAATGCGATGGGCGGCATCCTCAAATACTCGCTGAAGCGGCCTGACCTGAAGGCGTTCGAGGCGCGGGCGGGCGGCGAACTGGCGCATGTGGCATCCGGCGGCGGCCTTGACTGGGGTCTGCGCGGAGCGATCAACGTGCCGCTCGTGACCGACAAGCTCGCCATTCGGATCAGCGCCTATAATCGCGAGACGGCGGGGTATCTCGACAATATCGGTATCGGCCGCGAAAACTCCAATTCGACGCGCACGACGGGCGGCCGTGTCGCCATCCTGTTCGCGCCCAGCGACCGCTTCGATATCGAGGCATCCGTGCTGGCCCAGCGCATCCGTTCCGATGACAGCAGCGCCGTCACACTGGTCGGCCAGACCGGCGAGCCTGCGTACGGCCGCTATACCCGCTCGACCAAATTTGCCGAGACCTATGCGCAGGATGCGGTGAGCTATGCGTTACGCATGAACTGGGATTTGGATTTCGCAACGCTGACCTCATCCACCAGTTATGCGCGTATGAAATACGACCAGACGCTGGATCTGTCGGGCATCCGGTACGTACCGAGCGTGCCGACGGCGCTGATCCCCTACACCTTCATCAACCGGGTCAGGAAGTTGACGCAGGAGACGCGCCTGGCGTCGCCGGACAACGGGGCGCTGACCTGGCTGATCGGTAGCTTCTACACGAGCGAACGGCCGCACGAATATAATGATTTTCGTGCCTTCTCTACCTATGACGTGCCGCTTCCCGCACCGAACGACATCTTGCTGCTTGGCACGACGCCCGGCTCACGCAACAAATATACCGAATGGGGCGCGTTCGCGAACGGCACCTATCGTTTCAGCGAGAAGTTCGATCTCGGCGCGGGTATCCGCTATGGCAAGAACCGCGCGAAGGGCTGTGACGAGGGTTTCATCGGCATCTATGGCAATGGTGGAAAATATGCCTGCCAGTCCCGTCCGTGGGACGGGGTGGCAACCTGGATGGCGAATGTGCGCTACCACTTCCAACCGGATGCAATGATCTATGGGCGGATCGCAACCGGCTATCGCCCGGGCGGCGGGTGCGACACTTGCGGCAATCCGCTGCTGGGCGTTCCGCCGACTTACGATGCCGACACGCTGACCAACTACGAACTCGGCATCAAGGGACTGTTCCTCGACCGGCGTCTGCAGTTCGAGCTTTCCGCCTTCTATATCGATTGGAAGGACATCCAGCTGCGCGTCACCAACGCTCAGGGGTTCAGCTACCCTGGTAATGGCGACACGGCGGTGAGCAAGGGCGTCGAGGTGAATGCGTCCTACAGCCTTCGCAACGGGCTGAAGCTCAGCGGTTTTGTCGCTTATACCGATGCCAAGCTGACCGCGCCCGCGCCCGGTGTCGGCGGCAAGGATGGCGACCGGCTTCCGGGATCGGCGCCCTGGGCTGGCGCGGTGATGGTCGATTACCGGGGCGAGATCGCCGGTGGACTGAACGGCGTCGCCGGCATCGCCTATCGCTACAAGGCCTCCGTCGACAGCCAGCTGGCGGGTACCGGACAGCCGTTCCGGATGGGGGCGCAAAATATCGTGGACCTCTATGGCGGCGTCAATTTCGACAAGACGTCGGTGCGGCTGTACGTGAAGAACCTCTTCAACGACCGCTCCTATACCGGACTGACGTTCCTCACCGATCGTACAAGGCCGTTGTTCACCCCTGTGCAGCCGTTCACGATCGGGCTCCAACTGGACCAGTCCTTTTGAGGCGAGCAGCGATGTCGAACCTGACCGAAGTACAGTCCCGCCTGCCGCAGACCGGCTGCGCCGCGCTCCTGATGCCCTCGTCCGACGAGTATCTGAGCGAATATGCAAGGCCGCGTGACAGGCGCTTGCCCTGGCTGACCGGCTTCACCGGCTCGATCGGGTCGGTGATCGTCGGACGCGACAAGGCGGCGATCTTTGTCGATGGCCGGTATACCGAACAAGCCGCACGGCAGGTCGACACCGACCTTGTCAGCGTGTGCGGATTTGGCAGCGTCGCGCAGGTGGCGTGGATGCGGTCCAACCTCGCCCCGGGAGAGAAGCTGGCGGTCGACAGCCGGCTCCATAGTGAGGAAGAGCTGAGCCGCCTGCTCGATCTGCTGCGGGAGGCGCGGATCGAGATCGAATTGGCGCCGCGGAATCTGGTCGATGACATCTGGCGGGAGGGCCGGCCCGAAGACAGCCGCTCCACCGTTTTCGACTATGACATTCGCTATGCGGGACTGTCGCGGCAAGAGAAGATAGCCGGTGCACGGGCCAGGCTGGCCGAACGAGGACAGGAATTGCTGGTCGTCGGCGATCCGGAGGATGTCGCCTGGCTGCTCAACATCCGGTCCAATGACAGCCGCGATACGCTCGCCAAGCGGAACTTCGTCGATCCCGTTTCGCAGTTCCGCGTGCCCGTACCGCTGTCGCGGGCGCTTGTCCCGCTCGAGGGGGCCGCCCGGTGGTTTGTTGACCGATCACGGCTCGAGCACTCGCTGATCGAAGTGCTTGACGGGACGGTCGAGATCATGGACCCGGCGGCGTTCGACGCGGAGCTTGCGCGGTTGGCCAGCGGACGCATCGTGGCCGCCAATGCCAGGCGGACCAACCATCACCTCGCCGGGATCATCCGCTCCGCCGGCAAGCTGGTGCACGACCCGAGCGTCGTTGCGGCGCGCGGTATCAAACATGAAAACGAAATCGCCGCGGCGCGCGCCGGTCACAAGGCAGATGGCGCCGCGGTCGTCCGTTTCCTCGCCTGGTTGCTGGATGCCGTCAAAGTGGGGCCGGTGACCGAGCTCGATGCCGCGGAGCGCGTCACCCAACTGCGCGCCCAGAACCCGCTGTACCTTGGCCCATCGATGAGCAATCTGAGTGCGAGCGGTCCCAATGCCGCATTGCCGCACTATGTGCCGACGCCCGCAACGAACCGGTTGCTCAACGATCATCCGGTTTACTGGCTCGATTCAGGTGGCCAGTATCTCGGCTGTTCCACGGACAATACGGTCTGTTTCGCGGTCGGCATGCCCGAGCCGAAGCATGTGACTGCGCATACGCTGGCGGTCAAAGGCTGGTTGGCCCTTGGACGGGCACGTTTCCCCGAAGGAACGCAATCCACACAGCTGGACAGTTTCGCTCGCCAGCATTTGTGGCAGCACGGCATGGATTTCGGCCATGGTACGGGTCATGGCGTGGGCAATTTCCTGAACATTCACGAGGTGCCACACATCCGCAAGGAGATCGATCATCCCGCCGTCGCGCCGATCCGGGCCGGGATGATCGTGTCGAACGAGCCTGGCTATTACGCCCAGGGTGATTTCGGTGTCCGGATCGAGAGCCATATCCTGGCGGTGCCGTCGCGGTTCGACGGGTTTCTGGAATTCGAGACCTTGTCGATGCTGCCAATCGATCCCGCGCTGATCGATGCGACGCTGCTGGATGACGCCGAGGCGCGCTGGCTGGCCGACTATCACGAAGCGCTGGTCGAAGGCTATCGTGACACCCTCGACGGAGAGGCGATGGCATGGCTGGAGAGCATCGCCGATGCCTTTCACGCCATCGCCAATGCCAGGCCGAAATGACGGTGGCCGATACAGCCGCCGACGATGCGGCGGCGCTGCTGCGGCGTTTCCAGGCGGATTTCAACGCCGGGCACAGCGACCGGATGGCCGGCTATTACACGACCGACTTTGCGGCGATCGTCAACGGCGCGGCCGTTGATCGTGCGGCCTATCTACAGTCGGTCGATCAGTTGCTGTCCGCTGGTTTCGGCGAAATCCGCTTCGAAACGCACCTGTATCGTCGTCTCGCGCCGGAGCTTGTACTTGTGCACGGCACGACGTTCATAGCCGACCCTGGCGGCGCGACCCACCGATCGGCGTTCTCGATCATCTGCGCAGGCGGCGGACCTGCCATGCGATTCGCCCAGACGCATTCATCCGTGCCGGGCGTGGCACCATGACGGCGCGCCATCATTTCGACTATGTCGTCGTGGGCGGCGGATCGGCGGGCTGCGCCGTCGCAAGCCAGCTGGTGGCCGGCAATGCGGGCCGGGTCCTGCTCATCGAGGCGGGCAAGGACGCCCGCACCCTGGCAATGCGCATACCGGCCCTGGTCCGCAAGGCCATCAGCCAGTTTGACTGGGGCTATGTTTCGGATCCGGACGACAGCCGGAACGGCAGGTCCGAGGCCTGGGTACGCGGCCGGGTGCTGGGCGGCAGCAGCGGCGTGAACGGTATGATGTTCGTGCGCGGCGCCCCGAGCGATTATGATCGTTGGGCAGCAAAGCAGATACCGGGATGGGATTGGAAGTCGGTCCAGCCGATCTTCCGCGCGCTGGAGAACAGCGACCGGCCAGGTGCGGAGCGCGGGCATGCGGGGCCGCTGCATGTGAGTACCGTGAAACGGCCGCATCCTCTGACACAGGCGTTCCTCAGCGCCGCGGAAGCGGCGGGCTATCCACTCAATGCGGACTATAATGCGGGCGATCAGCATGGGTTCGGCCTGGCGCAGCTATCCCAGCGGCGCGGTCTTCGCAACAGCGCCGCGGATGCGTTTCTGCCGGCTGTTCGGGGCATGGCGGGCTTCACACTATGGGATCAATGCGAAGTCCAGCGCATCCTCTTCAATGGAAATGTCGCGACGGGACTGACCTGTTCGCGAAAGGGCGAGGAGATCGTCGTCAGCGCGGATCGGATCATCCTGAGCAGCGGCGCCGTGGGATCGCCCAAGCTGCTGCTGCAATCGGGCGTCGGCGATCCGGAGGAACTGGCGAAGCTGGGCATACCGGTCTCGCTGGAATCCCGCGAAGTCGGCCGGAACATGCTGGAACATCCGCTCGTCCGGCTGGTCTATGAAACGTCGATAGCTTCCCGCAACCTGACGGGGGGCATCGGGCAGCCGATCAGCGAAGTGGCCGATTACTTGCTGAACCGGCAGGGGATGCTGGCCGGTTTGTTCGAAGCCACGGGTTTCGTCAGAAGCCAGGATCAACTCGACGCGCCGGACATCCAATATCACTTCCTGCCTATGGGCATTCAAGACCCCACAATCCATGCCGATCCGTTGCTGAAGCGGCCGTCGCTGACGATCTACGCCAATCTCAGCCATCCCAACGGTCGCGGCCGCCTGATGCTGTCATCGTCCGATCCCTCGGCGCCTCCACGAATCCTGCCCCAACTACTCGGCGGAGCGCGCGACACGAAGGCGCTGGCGGCTGCGATCAGAATTGCACGCCGGATCATGTCCACGCCGCCGATGCAGGAACTGGCGACGCGCGAATTGACACCGGGTCCGCACGTTGAAGGGGACGCAGCGCTGGAGGAGCATATTCGCCGCAATACGGAAATCGCCTATCACATCGCAGGCACATGCCGCATGGGAAGTGATCCCGATGCGGTCGTGGCGCCCGATCTCAAGCTGAATGGCGCGGAAAATATGTGGATTGCGGATGCCTCGATCTTTCCGGATCTGATCAGCGGGAACACCAACGCGGCTTGTATGATGATCGGCATGAAGCTCGGCCGGCAACTCGTGTCCGATCGCGTTCCGGGGGAGAAGATATGATGAGGCAGCTCTACCCGCAGATCGAGCCCCATGAGAGCGGCCATCTCGATGTCGGCGACGGGCACCATATCTATTATGAGCGGTGCGGAACGCCAGGTGCCAAGCCGGCGGTGTTCCTGCACGGGGGCCCTGGTGCCGGCATTTCGCCGTTGCACCGGCGATTGTTCGATCCCGACCGCTACGATCTCATCCTCTTCGACCAGCGTGGCTGCGGGAGATCGCGGCCGCATGCGGAGGTCGACCGCAACAGCAGCTGGCACCTCGTTTCCGATATCGAACGCCTGCGGACGAGCTTCGGCTTCGAACGGTGGCTCCTATTGGGCGGTTCGTGGGGCTCTACGCTGGCGCTCGCATATGCTCAGGCCCATCCGTCACATGTCACCGAGCTGGTCCTGCGCGGGATATTCCTGGGCGATCAGGCGAGCCTGGACTGGTTCTATTCCTTCGGCGCTTCGGAAATTTTCCCGGATCAGTGGGAGGCCTTCTGCGCGGCCATCCCGCCGGAGGAGCGCCACGACCTGGTCGCGGCCTATGACCGGCGCCTGACCACGCTCGAGGGTGCGGCGCAGCTGCGCCTCGCGCGTATCTGGAGCCAATGGGAAGCCGCGACCGTCTCGCTGCTGCCGGACCCAGCGCGCGAACGAAGCGCGCAGGACCCCGACCATGCGATCGCCGTGGCGAAGATCGAGGCGCATTTCTTCGCGAACAAATGTTGGCTCAGGCCCGGACAACTGCTTGAGGACGCGCATCTTCTCGCCGACATTCCCGGCACAATCGTGCACGGCCGGTACGATATCTGCTGTTCGGCGCGCAACGCCTGGGAACTGCACAGGCGCTGGGCACGATCGAGGCTCCATCTGGTCGAAGGCGCGGGACATGTGTTCTCCGAACCCGGAATCACCGATCGGCTGATCGAGGCGACGGACCAATATGCCGCGTCATGGGCAGGCAATCGCGAACTGATGGCCAAAACGAACTGACGCGCTGCCGAACGTGCCGACACGGCTTTTGATAAGCCTGTGCCGGAACCGACGAACCAAGGACGAACTACCAATGGCTCAGCAGATGACAGCCACTCCTACCGCTCCGCGCCGACTCATGGCCGAAGACCTCGAGCGCGTCGCGCCCCTGATCGACGGGAAAGTGTTGCCATCGGCCTCAGCCGACCAGCTGGAAACCTACGATCCTTCCAACGGCGCAAGGCTGGCGGCGATTCCACGCGGCGCCGCCGAAGACGCCGACCGAGCGGTTCGGGCGGCCCGGGCGAGCTTCGACAGGCGCAACTGGAGCAAGGCTCCGCCGGGCGAGCGAAAGGCGGTCCTGCTGCGATGGGCGGAACTGATCGCGCAGAATGCAGTCCGCCTCGATGCGCTCGATGCGCTGGAAATGGGCAAGCCGGTCAGTCTTCAGGTCTACAACGCCATGGTCGCGGCGGGCCTCGTCCGGTTCAATGCCGAGGCGATCGACAAGGTTTCTGGCGATGTGCTGAGCAGTGACAGCCTCTCCACCGTGATCCAGACTCGAGGCCCGCGCGGAGTTGTTGCGGCGATCATTCCCTGGAATTTTCCAACCTACAATAGCGTCCTCAAAATTGCGCCGGCGCTAGCCGCCGGCAACAGCGTCGTGCTCAAGCCTTCCGAGTTCGCCTCGCAATCGGCAATGATGCTCGGGCGGCTTGCGCATGAAGCCGGATTGCCGCCCGGCGTGCTGAATATCGTGCCGGGCAGCGGCGGGACCGTCGGCCGTGCGCTGGCCGAGCATATGAACGTCGACATGGTGACGTTCACTGGATCCTCTGACGTCGGCAAACTGATCATGCAATATGCCGGCGCGTCCAATATGAAGGTCGTCGGCGCGGAATGCGGCGGCAAGTCGCCCCAGATCGTGTTCGACGACGGAATCGATCCCGACGTGATCGCCGGCTATATCGCGCGCTCGATCGCTACCAATCAAGGGCAGGTGTGCAGCTTCGGATCGCGCCTCGTGGTCCAAGACAGCTTGTGCGATATTCTGGTCGAACGGATATCAGCACGTCTTGCGGATATCGTCGCGGGCGATCCGCAGCTCAGTTCCACGACCTACGGTCCGCTCGTCTCGTCGCGGCAGATGCAGCGGGTCGAGAAGTTCTTGTCGCAAGCACGGACCCAGGGCGCGGAAGTTGTCTATGGCGGGAGGCGTATCCTGAAGGAGACCGGCGGCTTCTTCATCGAGCCGACGATCGTCACCAATGCCGGGGCCGATAGCCAGATTGCGCGGGAAGAAATATTCGGGCCGGTGGTGGCCGTGCTTCCGTTCAGCGATGCCGAGGATGCGATCCGCCTGGCGAACAAAACCAGCTATGGCCTCGCCGCTTATATATGGTCGACCCATGCAGCAACCGGGTTCAGGGTCGCCAACGCATTGCAGACCGCGGTGACGGTCGTGAATGCGGATGCGGTGGCGAGCGCCGGACCAGGCTTCGCATTCTCCGGCGAGCCGGCTGGCCTCTCGGGCATCGGGTTGGAAGGCGGCGTTGCCGGGCTTGAAACATACCAGCGCCGGCAGACCATGTGGTTCAACCATGGCTAATATCGTCATCCGGCCGTTGCTCGGGACGATGGGCGGGGAGTCGTGACGGCCTTCTCCGGCCCTGTGCGATTGAGCCGTTTTGGCAACAGCTACGTCCTCGCGCTATTGGTCGCGATCAATATCGTGAATTATGCCGATCGGACGCTGATATCCGTGTTGGCGCCGGCTATCCAGCAGGAACTCGATCTCAGCAACACCCAGGTCGGCGCAATCACGGGCATCGCCTTTGCGCTGACCTACGGCCTCTCGGGATTGGTCCTGGCTCGCTGGGCGGATCGCCATGGCCATGCCCGAATATTGGTCGCCGCCGTCGCGACCTGGAGCGTGATGTGCGTCCTCACCGCCTATGCCCGGTCGTTTACGCAGCTGTTCTTCGTCCGCCTGGGCTTGGGGATCGGGGAATCCGGAGCATCGCCTGCGTCGTTCGCGCTGATCCACACCGCCTTTTCAGATCGCGCCCGGCCGATCGCCTATGCGATCTTTTCCGCGGGAGCGACGGTGGGTATCGGAACGGGTGTCGCCGTGGGCGGATGGCTCGGGTCCGAATATGGCTGGCGCCTTACCATGATGATCATGGCGGTGCCGGGGCTGCTGCTCGCGTTCGTCTTTGCGCTGACCGTGAAGCGACCCGCCAAGTCCGCCGGTGGACCTCGAATGCAGATGCCTTCGGCCTTGACGACGGCGAAGGCCATCGGCGCCGATCCGCTGCGCCGTTCGTTGGTCGGGGCCTATGCGATGGCCAGTTTCGCCTATACCGGCTTTGCCCAATGGGCGCCGACCTTCTACATGCGCACGCATGGGATGAGCATGAAGGAGGTCGGCGCCACCTACTCGATCAGTTCTTCGGGAGGCGCGCTCCTGGGGATCATCATCGGTGGAATCGTCGTCGGCAGAATGCTCGTAAGGAGCGCGCCTCTGGCGCTCCATCTGTGCGGCCTGCTGGCGGTCTGTGCGGCGGCGGCCAGCGCCGCTGCATTCCTGGTGGCGGATCGAACGCTGTCTTTGACGCTGTTCGCGATCTTCGGGCTTGCCGCCGGTGCCACCTATGCGCCGACCATCGCGCTGTTCCAGGAACGAAGCCCCGGGGAAAGCCGGGCGTTCGCCGGCGCGACAATGCTGTTGATCGCGATCATCGTCGGCCAGGGGGGCGGCCCCTTCATCGTCGGCCTTGCAAGCGATCTGCTTGAAGCGCGGGGGGTGCAGGCGCCCCTTGCCACGGCCCTGGTCATTGCCAGCACTTCGCTCCTGCTTTCTGCATATTTTCAGTTTGCCGCCGCCCTCAGCACAGGCCGCGGCGAGACGTCTCTCGCCCCGCTCGCGGACGGCGCAGGAGATGAAGTTTCCGTATGAGGCGTATCGAGATGGAAGGCGATCGCTTCGCGCCGTCGGGCCGCATCAGCCCCTTGGGCCGGCGATAGGCTTCCGGCCGTCGCTGGATGCGACGTGCGGGCAGGGCATCCTTTTGGCCGTAGCTCAGAAAGGCCATCCGACGTCCGTCATGGCACGGGATGGCATATATGCAACAGGCAAAAGATAAAATCGCGTCTTTCCAAATACTAGGCTTTACTTCACCCGAGCAGTTTTCCAGCGTCGCCGTCCGGAAGCGCGATCGTGGGGTCTTTATCGTCGCGAATTTCCATCCTTAATGCCAGATCAGGGGACTGGATCGCATGAGCGAAAATGGAAAATTCCTGCCTTGGCGTGCCGGCGCGGCGCCGGTCGCCTTGATTGTCGCGCTGGCGGGCGGAAGCGCCCTCGCACAGGCGCAGGACGATGCCTCCCAGCCCGTAGACAATGTCATCATCGTCACCGGATCGCACATTGCCCGGCCCGAACTGGACGTCGCCAATCCCATCGTCGCGGTGACGGCGGCGCAGATCGAGCAGACCGGCCGCACGAACATCGTCGATATATTGCTGCGCAATCCGGCCCTGACCGCCTCCACCGGCAGTTCGCTCGCCGGCGGCGCGGACGCGGCTTTCGGCGAAACCGGCGTCAATCTGCTCAACCTGCGCAATCTCGGCACGCAGCGGACGCTGGTGCTGGTCAACGGCAAGCGGCATGTCGCTGGTATCGCCAACAGCGCGGCGGTCGATATCAATTCGATCCCGCAGGATCTGATCGAGCGTGTCGACGTGTTGACCGGCGGCGCTTCGGCCATTTACGGCGCGGACGGCGTTTCGGGCGTGGTCAACTTCGTCCTGAAGCGGAATTTCGAGGGGCTTGCCGCGCGCGCCCAGTCGGGCATCTCGTCGAAGGGCGACGCCGCCAACCGCTATTTCAGCATCACCGCCGGCCGGAATTTCGCGGACGGACGCGGCAATTTCGCCGTCTCCTACGAATATAACAAGGCCGACCGCCTGAGTTCCTTCGCTCGCGATTTCACCGGCAATCCGGCCAGATATCGACAGATCCTGCAAAATCAGGATGATCTGAACGACGATCCCAACGTTCCCGATCGCATCCCCTATGCCAATCTGACCTGGGCCGACAGTTCGCCGGATGGGGCGGTCGACGTCGACTTCGACGAAATTCCCGATTTCACCGGCAGCGGCCTGCCCTACGACCGGGGGCTGGTGCTGGAGGGGAGCAACGGACGTGCGGTGGGCGGTTCCAACACGCCGGTCGCGGGCTATTATGGCGATCTTCAGCCGTCCACACGCCGCCATGTGGTCAATGCGCTCACCAGCTATGAATTCTCGCCTGCCCTGCGTTTCTATGCCGAGGGCAAATATGCGGCCACGCGCGCCTATTCGGTGTCCCAGCCCAGTTTCGACTTCTTCACCTATCTTCAGCCCGACAATGCCTATCTGATCGATCGCTTCGGCGCGGGGACGGCGCCCTATGGCGCGCTGGTCACGCGGGACAATTTCGACTTCGGCATCCGTGGCGAAACCGTCAAGCGTGAAACCAAACGCATCGTGCTGGGGTTCGACGGGGAGATAAGCGACCATCTGCGTTATGATATTTCCTACGTCTATGGCGAGACGAAGGTTCGCTATCGCCAGACCGCCAATCTGATCGGCGACCGCTATTTTGCCGCGCTCGATGCCGTGCGCGATCCTGCCACCGGTAACATCGTCTGCCGGTCGACACTGGAATATGACGGCGTCATCGATCCGATCAATTTCGACGGGCCGGCGACGACCTTCACGCCGGGCACAGGCAGCGCATGCCGCCCCCTCAACATATTGGGTAATGGCGTGGCGGACCCCGCTGCCCTTGCATTCGTCCTGGCCGACAATCTCAGCCGCTCGAAAATCTCGCAGGAAGTGGTGTCCGGTTCCGTCTCGGGCGATCTGGACAGCGCCTTCACCTTTCCCGGCGGCGGCTCCTTCGGATTTGCCCTGGGCGGCGAATATCGCCGGGAAAAAAGCCGGGATACCCCCGATCTCCTGATCCAGAACGGCGATTTCCGCGATTTCGAAGCCATAGCGCCCAGCAGCGGCCGCTTCAGCGTGAAGGAGTTCTTCGCGGAAGTGAACGCGCCGATCCTCTCGCACATGCGCCTTGCCGAACTGCTTTCGCTATCCGGTGCCGTCCGCTTTTCCGACTATACCACGATCGGCAAGACGACGACGTGGAAGCTCGACGGCATCTACGCGCCCATTCCGGACATCCGGTTCCGCGGCTCCTATTCGCAGGCGGTGCGCGCGCCGAACATCGGCGAACTGTTCCAGCCGGTCTCGGGAACCTTCAGTTTCGTCGACGATCCCTGCGATGTCCGCCGGCTGAATGAAGGAACCCAATATCGGCAGGCCAATTGCACGACGATCCTGTCCGGCCTGGGCCTGTCACCCAGCCAGATCGCCGGTTTCAGCCCGGCGGGCATCACCAACCTGCGCGGTCTGGCGAGCGGCAATCCGAACCTGACCGAAGAAACGGCCAAGACCTGGACGGCCGGCGTCGTCCTGCAACCGCGCTTCATCCGGGGCCTGACGCTGAGTTTCGACTGGTACGACATCAAGATCAAAAATGCCGTCCGAACCCCCTCCGTCACGGAACTGGCCGGGCTGTGCGTCGACCAGCCCACGATCGACAATGTCTTCTGCCAGAATATCTTCCGCGGTTCGGATGGCGAGGTGTTGGGAAGCAATGTCGGCGAGGTCGGCTTCAGGGTCCAGCCGGCCAATGTCGCGGCCATACGTACGGCAGGTGCGGACTTCACCATCACCTACAATTTCACGCCGGGCGATTTCGGATCGTTCAACATCGCCCTGGTGGGCGGCTATCTGGCCAAGAAGACCGAGATCGCAACACCCGGCGCCGACCTGGACAACGACATATTGGAAGGCCCCGGCCTGGGCGACGGCTTCAATCCGCGCTGGCGCGGTACGCTGGACCTGACGTGGAAGCTCAAAGGGCTTACCGCCAACTATTCGTTCAACTATTTCAGCAAGACCCGCCGCTACACGACGGAACAACTGGCGGCTAATCCCGATCTCGTCGATCCGCAATATGTCTGGTACAAATCGCTCAAGCAACATGATGCACGCCTGGCCTATGATGTGGGTGACAAGTTCCAATTCTATGTCGGGGTCAACAATTTCACCGACCAGAAGCCGGACCTTGGGGAGTTGAGCTATCCCATTTCGGGTGTCGGCCGCTTCTGGTATGCCGGGGTCAAGCTGAACAGCGGCAAATTATTCTGATGGTCCAGCCTGGGGAGACGGGATGTCCCGCCCCTCCGGCAAGAAAAAGGGGAGCGGGACTGAGAATAGCTCCCTTGTCTTCTTCAAGATCAACATGGTCGCCAAATAGCATCGGCACAGACCCGGCGGCTATTCCCTGCTCGCCGCCACCAGCATCAGATATTGGGTCATCCGCGTCCGATATTCGGCCGTCAGCCTGACATGGATGCGTCGGCCGTCGGCCGCATCCTGCAACCGTACCAGCGCGCCCTTGTCGCACAGCAGATTGAGATAGCGCAACGCCGTCGTGTGCGGCGCGCCCGAAGCGATGCACGCGCTGCTGACGGAAATCTGCTTGTCCTCAGCCTCGGCAGCATAGAGGTCCAGCAGCATCAGCCATGCGGGGTCGACCGTGACGTCGAACGGGAGCACCGCCTGACGCGCTTCGCTCTCGCGCAAAAGCCGTCTCGCCAGCATGCCAAGCATCTTTTCTTCGGAGGTCCCGGCGGGCGACGACAAGCCTGCCTCCGTGGGGACCAGGCTGATCTGGGACGCAATCGTCAGCGTTCGAACGGCTTCGCTCAGCCGAAGCAGGTCATTTTCGATCGCTTCAAGATCAGCCGTCCGCAGCAGCGCCGCCCGCTGGCCGAACATCGCAGTCATGTGATGACTCCCTATGTGCAATTGTTCGTGCAGCTCGTTGGTCCATGGCCACGCCCACAGCCATGACGACCAGGATGGGAACGCCCCAGGCCGTCGTCATGTTGTAATAGACATCCGCAACCAGCTTTGGCGCGACCCAGGCGACCAGATGGGAGCAGACTCCGTTAAATTGGAGCGCGGCTGCCCAGATCGGCCACCATCGGCGTGACGCCAGCGCCAGATAGAGGAAACCTGCAAACAGCAGCAGGTCGCCCCCGAACACCGCCAGATTGAGTCCCCCGAAGGGATGGGGGAGGCCCATGCCGACATAGGTGGCCACCGTCGCGGCGATCACCAGAACGGCACCGGCCTTGCCCACCCATCCGCCTTGCAGCCAGACATAAATGGTGATGCAGATCAGGGCTGCGTTGAAGGCATCGGACAGGTCCATTACGAGCCTGCACTAGAGCATCGCATGAACGATGCGAAAACAAAAAACCGAAGAACGCGGTCCGCGCCTGATTGGACGCAGCGCGCACCAGCGCGACCGGCGATCAGGCGACAGCGCGGCTTGATATTTCCCTCAGGATCGGAGCGCTGCTGACCTTGCCGGTCGGCTTGTCGCGCGGACAACCGAAGAAATCTTCGTCGGCGACGATCGAACGCTTGCGGATGCGATGGGCCTTCGCATGAGCCTCGACCAAGCTCTGGCGGCTTTCCAGCATGGCATTGGTGCAGCGTGTGAGGTCCGAATAGATTTTCTGGCCGCTCAGAGGGTCCAGCCCCATGGTCCGGCCGACCTCGATCATGTTGGCGCTGGCCCGCAAGGTATGGGCGAGCACGTCGTCGAGTTTGGCATAGGCCATGTTCAGGTCCACGACCACGGCCTGCGCGGTGTCCCTGTTGAGGGGCATACGATGATCTGCTTTGGGCATAGGATCTCCTTTGGCGACGGACGTCACCTAAAAAAGTCGGATTGTTCGAAATTCATGCCCCTTCGGAAAAGAAGGACATGACCCATAGGCCTGCCGCTACAACGGCGGCGATCGTTCCTCCGATCATGAGCGCCAGGCTCAGGATCAGCTTGATGCGTTGAACCGCGTCTAGATCATTGTCCCGACCTCCCAGTGGCGGGAAGCGCGGCGTCTTGCCATGCGGTGGCATGGGGTCGGCGGCCGATGCTTCCTGCCCACCAGAAATCGCCATTTCCGGGGCCGGGGCAAGACCGTCCGTTTGATATATCAAAGGCTGATATGTCTGGCGGCCCTCCGCCTCGGCCAGAATGCGCGCCGCTTCGAAGCGATCTGCAACGCCCAGCGCCCGCAATGCCTGGCGGATGCGCTGGTCGACCGCGTGATCGGACTTGCCGATCCTGCGGGCGATCTGCTTGGTGTTCAAATTCTGAGCGACGAGCCGGAGGCATTCTTTCTGCTTGTCGGTAAGGCGCGATACATCGGGCACGCTCATCGACTCATCTCCGGCACCCCGGAACATGATCGCCCGGATCAGCCGCGGCGCGGCCGTCTCCTTCCCAATATCTCCCCTCGTCGAGCAATTGCAGATCCCCCTCAATCATTGCACCGCACGCAAATGATTCGGGCGCAAATTAGAGGCTCTTGCGATGCATGAACAGATTGGTGCGAGCGGCTTATGCTATGTCCTGGGCGCCCAGCCATCCCTGAACCGGACGATGCGACCATGCCGGTGCCTGCGCCGGGCCATGAGCGGAGTCGAATTGCGCATCGCAAGCTGTTAGGTCACCCCGCATCCTTGAACGCTTCGCGGTTGCGATGAGGGGTAAGGCGTAGAAAAATGTGCGGGTCGCTTGAACATGAAGATGGGACCGGAGCGGCCATCGCATTGACTCATGCTCAAACGGATATGGAATGAAGATGGCTTATTTCGAACGCGTTGATGACAGGAATTTTCAACCCAGCGATCATGTCGGCGGCGCGTGGAATGTTGCGGAGCAGCACGTCGCTCCGGCACTCGGGCTTATGGCGCATATGCTCGAGACGGATCATCTGGCCCGTCGCGGCGGCGATCCCCTGCGCCTTGGTCGCCTGTCCTACGACATTATGGGCACGCTTCCGATCGATCTGATCCGCATCGACGTGGAGGTGATCCGGGCCGGCCGCACGATCGAACTGGTGGAGGCACGTCTCAGTCACGCCGGCCGGACGGCGATCCTGTTGCGTGGCTGGTTCGTTCAGGCCTATGCGACCGACGCCATTGCAGCGACGGCGCTGCCGTCGATCGCGCCGCCTGACGAGATGGCCCCATTCGACATCACGGCATCATGGCCGGGTGGCTTCCTGAAAAGCCTGGAGGCCCGGCGTCAGGCCATAGGACCCGGGCGGGCGAATGGATGGCTGCGCGCCGGCCTGCCTCTTGTCGCGGGGGAGGATGTTTCCGCAACCGCGCGCGTCATGGGACTGGTGGACGTCGCCAATGGCATGGCTCCGCTCGTGTCGCCCCTGGACGTGGCCTTTCCCAATCTCGATCTGACCGCCTGTTTCTTCCGGGAGCCGGCAGGCCCATGGCTTGGCCTGCAAAGTGCGGTTTCGATCGGGCCGGCGGGAATGGGGCTGACCCAGACGATCATCCATGATCTGGAGGGGCCGATCGGCGCGGTGTCGCAATTCCTGACCGTGCGGCCGTGACATGGCGCGTCGACAGGCGCAGGGACAATCGCTCGCTTTGGCCCTATCTCGCGCTCCTGGGTGCGATGGCGTCCTTCGCCACCGGCAGTTCCTTCGCCAAGCATCTCTTCCCCGTCATGGGAGCGACGGGGACGACGGTGTATCGCGTCGGCTTCAGCGCGATGCTGCTGATGGCGATGTGGCGGCCCTGGCGCAGGTCATGGTCCCGCACCGAATTCATGCTGGTGGCCCGCTATGGCATCGTGCTGGGGCTCATGAATCTGAGTTTCTACATGGCACTGCGGACCATTCCGCTGGGGCTGGCGATCGCCATCGAATTGCTGGGGCCGTTGACCGTCGCCCTGATGAACTCGCACCGGGCGATCCATTTTCTATGGGTGGGCGTCGCTGTGGCCGGCCTGGCGCTGCTGTTGCCCGTTGCCGACGTCAAGGGCACGCTCGATCCCATCGGCATCCTGTTCGCACTGGGCGCGGCGTTTTTCTGGGCGCTCTATATCGTCTTCGGCAAGAAGGCGTCGCATCTCCCGCCGGGCGCTGCCGTGGCCGTGGGGCTGGCCTTCGCCACCCTGGCGGTCCTGCCGGTCGGCCTGGCCGTCAATGGGCTGGGGCTGCTGAACCCCCATGCGATGCTGCTCGGGCTGGTTGTCGCGGTCCTGTCCAGCGCCTTGCCCTATTCGCTGGAGATGGTGGCGCTCCGGCATATTCCCGAACGGAGCTTCGGCGTCGTGCTCAGCGCCGACCCGGCGATCGGCGCCTTGGCGGCCTATCTGGTGCTGGGAGAGACGTTGACCGGGCGACAGGGCATGGCGCTTGCCTGCGTCATCGCTGCCGCCATCGGCGCCGTAATGACGCAGGACAAGAAGGTGCAGGGATAGGCGTCCTTATCCCTCCCGCGCGATCTGGAATCCGGCGAAGGATTGGGTGACCGGCATCAACTCGATCCGGTTGACATTCAAATGCGGGGGCTGGCTCGCCACCCAGAACAGCGTCTCGGCGATATCCTGTGCCGTCATCGGATTGGCGTTGCCATAGAGCGCGTCGGACGCGGCCTGGCTGCCGGTACGGATCAGGGTGAACTCCGTTTCGACCATGCCCGGCTCGACCGAGGTGACGCGGACGCCTGTACCGTGCAGGTCCGACCGCAAGCCGAGCGAGAATTGGGTGACGAAGGCCTTGGTCCCGCCATAGGTGTTGCCCCCGGTATAAGGATAGGTCGCCGCGGTCGAACTCAGGTTGATGATCGCGCCCTTGCGCGCGATCAGGCGGGGCAGCAGCTTGTGGGTGATCGTCACCAGCCCGGTGATGTTGGTGTCGATCATCTGCCGCCACTGGTCGAGGTCCGCCTGCTGCGCCGGGGCGGTGCCCAGCGCCAGCCCGGCATTGTTGATCAGCAGGTCGATGTCGGCGAAATCGGCCGGCAAACCCGCCAGTGCCGTGTCGATCGCCGACTCGTCGCGCATGTCGAAGCTGATCGCATGCACCTTGTCCGCGCCCAGTTCGGCGATCAGCGCCTCCAGCCGGTCGGCACGGCGTCCGGTGACGATCACCTTCCATCCCGCCGCGACGAAACGCCGCGCCGACGCCGCGCCGATGCCTGCGGTTGCTCCGGTGATCAGTGCGGTTCCTGCCATGTTCCATCCTCGTGCGCGACAGTTGATATTGTCCCGCGATTTAAGGCCATTTCCACTGATGCCAAGCGCCATTTGCCCGGCACTTGCCCTTTCATGTCCGGATTTCTCCCGGAAAACGACCCTGTTCGGCTGGTCGCCGGAAAGAGGCCGCCGGCATCATTTCTGGCGCGGCTGACTTGGGACTGCAATAGTCCCCTTCTAGGAAGGGAGCATCGAAAAGCAGGCTGGCCGGTCTGAAGAGGGGCGGACATGGCCTTGGAATATGGAGAGTGGAGTTGACGATCCTCACGATCGATTTCGAGGCGTCGTGCCTGCCCCGGCACGGCCTGTCCTACCCGATCGAAGTCGGCATCGCATGCGATGGGAAAGCGCGAAGCTGGTTGATCCGCCCGCATGACGACTGGGCCGGCTGGTATTGGTCGGATGAAGCGGAGACGCTGCATGGCCTCAGTCTCGACCAGGTGAATCGCGAAGGGCTGCCCGCAGAAACCGTGCTGGCGGAACTGGCCGCCGCCTGCGACGGGCGGCGCATGGTGGCCGACAGCATGATCGACCAATATTGGCTGGATACGCTGGCCGATGCGGCGGGACAGCCGACACCCTTTCTGATCGATCATGTCTCGTTCCTGCTGGACGAACATCGCGCCGACGAGCAGCGGATCGGCGCCGCCGTCGCCTATGCCGATGCGCGTCATGCCGAACGCCACCGGGCCGCGAGCGACGCGCTCTGGCTGTCGGCGTTGCTGGATCATATATCCGCCCGGCCGGTGGTGGAGCATCGGGCGTTGATGCGTCTCACCTGAATTCTATTTCGCGCCAGCAATATTTTGTAACGCTCGGCAAATTACGGAGACATTCAGGGGGCCTAAATCCCGCTCGACCATTTCCGGTCGGTAGGGAGAAGGCCCATGTTCCTCATGCTTGCGTCCAGCGCGGCGGCCCTGGCCGTTGCGACGCCGATCCACAGCACCGAAATCGCGCACGCGTCCAACGCCTACACGGCCAGTTACAAGACGCAATCCACCGTCCGCTTCCATGAGGTCGAAGCCCGTTTCGCCAACCGCATGTCAGTCCCGGTCTGCCGCTGGCAGGCCGACATGGCCGTGAACCGGGATGTGGTCGCACAGGGGCGGCCCGTCGCTGCCTTTGCCAAGCCGATCCATCGCTTCGCGCCCATTTCCGGCAGCCATGCAGGCGGCTGCACCGCCGCGCGCGGTCTGATCGCGGTGGAAATCGCTCGTCACGACAGCGCCCGCTCGGCCGCGGCCGTCTTCGTTGCGCGGCAGGACCGCGCCGTGCTGGTCAATGAACTGGACGGCATTCACGCCCTGTCCGTGAAAGGGGCCGTGACAGGCGGATGAGTCCCCCGCTGATATTGATCGCGGAGGCCCGGCAGGACGTGCGACAGGAAGTGCGCCAGTCGCTGGAGCAAAGCGGGTTTCGTGCCCTATCCGCCGCCAACGCGAACGACATCTGGACCGCGATGGACAGCATGGCCGTCGGCGCGGTCGTGCTGGACGCCGCCCTGCGCGGTCCGGACGGCATGGACCTGTGCCGGGATGTGCGCGAGCGCAGCGACGTGCCGATCATCCTGGTCGGCGCGGACAGCAGCGAGGTCGATCGGGTGGTCGGGCTGGAACTGGGCGCCGACGATTATATGGCGAAGCCCTATTCGGTCCGCGAACTGGCCGCCCGGCTGCGTGCGGTGCTTCGCCGTGGGCGCAATGACCGGGCGCTGGGCACGCGCCGTCCGATCGAGGCGCGCTTCGACGGCTGGGTGGTCGATTCCTCCCGGCGCGAGGTGGTCGATCCCGGCGGTGGGCTGGTGGAACTGACCGCTGCCGAATTTTCCCTGCTGCTCGTCCTGCTCGATCATCCGCAGGTCGTGATCGCCCGCCCGCGTCTGATGGAATTGGCGGGCGTGCGCGATACGCCTTCGTCCGACCGCAGCGTCGATGTGCTGGTCAGCCGGCTGCGGCGCAAGCTCAGTCATGGCGGCCGGTCTGCGCCGATCGTCACGGTGCGGGGCGGCGGATATATGTTCAGCGCCGTGGTCGATCGGCGCTGAATCCCGTTCGCGCAGCCGGCTGTCCGCTATCCATTGCCTTGATCCGGCTGGGAAATACGGCGGTTCCCCGTACGTCCCGCGCTTTCCATCGCTCAGACATATTATTTAACAAAGCCGCTGCGCCGCAGCAAAACCGCATCCTTATCCTTCATTCTCAAGGCTGGTCTGCCCCCTGACCGGCCACCTCATAGAAGGATGCAGTGACATGAACGAGCTTATCGGTCGCGTCTTCAGCTTCGAAAGCCAGGTCTTTCCGAACCAGAGCGCGCTTTACAACCGCCTCGCCAGCGACGGTCAGAGCCCGAAGGCGCTGATGATCTCCTGCGCGGATTCGCGGATCGTACCGGAACATATCATGCAGGCCGATCCGGGCGACCTTTTCGTTTGCCGCAATGCGGGTAACATCGTGCCTCCCCATGCCACGCAGAATGGCGGCGTCACCTCCACCGTCGAATATGCGGTGATGGTGCTGGGCGTGCGCGACATCATCGTATGCGGTCACAGCGACTGCGGCGCGATGAAGGCGCTGTCGACCAATGCCGACCTTACTTCCATGCCCAACGTCGCCGCCTGGCTGCGCCACAGCCATGCCGCGCAGAAGGTCTGTCGCGAAAGCTATCCCGACGATCTGAGCGACGCTGCGAAACTGCGCAACATGGCGCTGGAGAATATCGTGGTGCAGCTTGCCCATCTGCGCACCCATCCGTCGGTCGCGTCGGGCATCGCCCGCGGCGAGATCGCGCTGCACGGCTGGTATGTCGACATCCATGCCGGCCAGGTCCTGGGCATGGACGGGGAAACCGGCCGCTTCCTGCCGCTGCGCGAAGGCCAGCCGCTGCCGGTCGCGCTGCCCCATGCCAAGCGTCTCGCCGCCGACATGGTCTATGCCGAGGCGGCGGAGTAAGCCGATGATCAAGGCGCTTTCCGGCGGCACTTTCAGCCGCGACTTCACGGCCTCCATCGTCGTCTTCCTGGTGGCGATGCCGCTGTGCATGGGCATTGCCATCGCGTCCGGCGTGCCGCCGGAAAAGGGCCTGATCACCGGCATGATTGGCGGCCTGATCGTCGGCGTGCTGGCGGGTTCGCCCTTGCAGGTCAGCGGTCCGGCGGCGGGCCTGGCAGTCATCGTCTTCGAAATCGTCCAGAAACAGGGGCTTTCCGCCCTGGGTCCGATCCTGATCCTGGCCGGCGCCATCCAGGTGGTGGCGGGGCTGTTGCGGGTCGGCGGCTGGTTCCGCGCGATCTCGCCCGCGGTGGTGCATGGGATGCTGGCGGGCATCGGCGTGCTGATCGTCGTGGGCCAGTTCCATGTGCTGTTCGACGACAAGCCGCTGTCGAGCGGCCTTGCCAATCTGGTGGCGATGCCGGGCCAGCTTTTCGGTCTCAGCAATCAGGATGCGGCAACGGCCTTCGCCGTCGGCCTCGTCACCATCGGCGGCATGCTGGGCTGGGAGAAATTCCGTCCCGCTTCGCTGAAGCTGGTGCCCGGCGCGCTGGTGGGCGTGGTGCTGGCGACGCTGGTGGCCTTTGCCCTCAGCCTTCCCGTGGCTCGCGTCGTCGTACCGGAATCGATCGTCTCCGCCATTTCGCTGCCGGAACAGGGGCTGCTTGCGCAGCTGTTGAACCCTACGGTCATCACCACCGCCATTGCCATCGCCTTCATCGCCAGCGCGGAGACGCTGCTGTCGGCGGCGGCGGTCGACCGCATGCATGACGGTGTGCGCACCAACTACAACCGGGAACTGAGCGCGCAGGGCGTGGGCAACCTGCTCTGCGGCGTCGCGGGCGCTCTGCCCATGACCGGCGTGATCGTGCGCAGTTCGGCCAATGTGCAGGCCGGCGCGAAGACGCGTCTGTCGACGATCCTGCACGGCGTCTGGATATTGGGCTTCGTCGCCCTGCTGCCCTGGTTGCTGCGCGAAATCCCGATGGCGGCGCTGGCGGGCATCCTGGTCGTCACCGGCATCCGCCTCGTCAGCGTCGACCATGTGAAGCATCTTCTCCACCGCTATGGTCCGCTGCCGGCGGTGGTGTGGGCGGCGACGCTGGTCTGTGTCGTGGCGACCGACCTCCTGACCGGCGTGCTGGTCGGCATCGGCCTGTCCTTGCTCGAAATGCTGCCCCATGCCCGCCGCCTGCGACTGGGCCTGGAGGAGGAGAGCCGGGACGATGCGCATGAAGTGGCGCTGCACGGCACCGCCACCTTCCTCAACTTGCCGAAGCTTTCGGCCAGGCTGGAATCGGTGCCGGCCGGTCGGCTGGTCATCCTCAACGTCGAGCGTCTCGGCCATATCGACCACACCTGCGCGGAAATGGTCCGCGAATGGGTCGACCGCCGCCGGGGTACGGGCGGAGAGGTCGAACTGTTCGGCGCCACCGGCCGCATGCGTCACCTCGTCGCCTGATACCATCCCCCTCGTCGGGCGATAAAGGAACCGCCGCATCATCTCCCAGTGATGCGGCGGTTTTGCGTTCAGTTTCCGAATAGAAACAGATTGGAAACATTTGGAACGACGCAAGACAATAATCGTGTTGCCTACAACACAGTGCGCTCATTTCCTTTCGCATCTGCGAAAAAGCCGTTTCCCCAATCCACGGCGTGACCATAATCTGCTTTCGATCCGCCGGTATCGAAGACGAAGAGAAAAAAGATCTTCGGACGGAGCGGACGCAGGACGGAACATTCTTACGTAAAAGGGGAATGTTCATGAAGTATCAGATTGCCTGTGCCGCGCTTGCGCTGCTCTCCAGCGCTCCGGCCTTTGCCCAGGAAGAGCCCGCAGGCCCCGTCACCGTTTCCGGCAGCGTTGCGTTGGTGTCCGACTACCGTTTCCGCGGCGTGTCGCAGTCCGACAAGGGCATGGCCGTGCAGGGCGGCGTCACCCTTACCCACGAAAGCGGCCTTTATGCCGGCACCTGGGGTTCCAACCTCGCCGGCTGGGGAACGTTCGGTGGGTCGAACATGGAACTGGACCTGTTCGCCGGTTATGCGGTTCCGCTGGGCAGCGCGACGCTGGACGTGGGCCTGACCTGGTACATGTATCCGTCGGGCGCCAACAAGACCGACTTTGCTGAACCCTATGTGAAGCTGTCGAGCGAACTGGGACCGGTCAAGGGCCTGATCGGCGTCGCCTATGCGCCCAAGCAGCAGGCGCTGGGGAAATGGTGCAGCGATGCGGCATGCACGGTCTTCAATCCGGGCGACAAGGAAGACAATTTCTACGTCTGGGGCGACATCAGCGGTGCCGTGCCGAACACCCCGGTCACGCTGAAGGCGCATCTGGGCTGGTCGAACGGCAATAGCGGCCTTGGCCCGAACGGCACGTCGCTCGCGCCGACCGGGAAATATCTCGACTGGCTGGTGGGCGCGGACGTCGCTATCCCCGGCACGCCGCTGACCCTGGGCGTGGCCTATGTCGACACCGACATCGCGCGGGTCGAGGAAAACTATATCCGTCCGAACTTCTCGGACCTGGGCAATGGTTCGTCGATCGCGCGGAGCCGGGTGGTCTTCTCTCTTTCGGCCGCCTTCTGACGCGATGCATGCCGGGCCGCGGGGCCCGGCATGACAAAAATTGCTGTGCCGGGACGGGCGCTTGTCCCGGACGTGACAAATTGTTGCTGGGCTTCCCGCGCCCTGTTGCTGCGGCAACGCCCGGTTGACCCTCCGCCCGGCGGGACCTATCTCGCTCCCCATGTGCAAAATTCTGTGCCTTTCGGCATGACCGCCCCGACGATCATCCTGGTGGAGGACGACCCGCCGCTGCGCACGTTGACCGCGCGGGCGTTGCAGGAACATGGCTATCAGGTCAGACCGGCTTCCTCCGGCCCGGAAATGTGGGTGGCTTTCGATGCCGGGCCGGTCGACCTCGTCGTTCTCGACGTGATGCTGCCCGGCACCAACGGTATCGACCTTTGCCGCCAGATCCGACGGAAGAGCGACGTTCCCATCATCTTCATCAGCGCCAAGGGCAGCGAGACGGACCGCATCGTCGGGCTGGAACTGGGCGCAGACGATTACCTCCCCAAACCCTTCGGCACGCGCGAGTTGATCGCCCGCATCCGCGCCATATTGCGCCGCGTCGGCGTGGAGCGCGGGCCGGACGAACATCGTGAGAATGAAGCCCGCTTCGATGGCTGGATCGTCAATTTCCCCCGCCGGGAACTGCGTTCGCCGACCGGCGCGATCGTCGACCTGACCGGCGCGGAGTTCGACCTGCTGGTCAGCTTCCTCAGCCACCCGCAGCGCGTCATCGCTCGCGAACGGTTGATCGAACTGTCCCGCACGCGCATGGGCGACAGTTCCGACCGCAGCATCGACGTGCTGGTCAGCCGCCTGCGCCGCAAGCTATCGACGGAAAAGGGCGCGGCGCCGATCACGACCGTCCGCGGCGTCGGCTATATGTTCAATGCGGAGGTCAGCCGCGCTTGAGACGGCATGTCAGCCTGGTCGGGCAGATATTCGCGATCCTGCTGCTGACCCTGACGCTGGAATTCGCGGTCGGCATCTTCCTCAACGAGCGGGCCAACCATCTTTCGTTACAGGATGACGAGGCGCGCCGCCTGGCCGAGCATCTGGTCATCGCCCGGAAGCTGCTGACCGAACAACCGGCGGACGATCGGCACGCATTGGCGTTGCAACTGACCACCGATCGCTACGATGTCCATTGGACGCCGTCCTCGCCGCCGCCGCCGCCGCTGGCGCCGGGGCTGGAACGCATGCGGCGCCAGATCATCAACTGGGAACCGACGCTGGAACAGTCGGGCCTCTGGCTGCGCCTCGCCTCGCCGGGGCGCGTGTCGGAAATCAATGGCGGCCTGAGGCTGGCGGACGGAAGCTGGCTCTATTTCGGCATGCGGCATAGCGGGGGCAAATGGACCTTCACCATCGGTCGCATGGGATTGGCGATGATCCCGGTGCTGGCGCTGCTGATCGTCGGCGGCCTGATGATTCGGCGCACGCTGGCGCCGTTGCGCGATCTGACGCGGGCGACCGAGCGCATCGGCCTGTCCGACGAGGTCATGGTGGAGGAGGGTGGCTCCAACGACGTGCGCAATCTCATCCGTGCGTTCAATGCCATGCAGACGCGGATCCATGGCCTGATCACCGAACGGACCGAGATGCTGGCCGCCGTCGGCCACGACCTGCGCACTCCGCTGGCCCGGTTGCGGCTGCGGCTGGACAATCTTCCCGAGAATGAGGGACGGGAGGCGATGGAGGGCGACCTCACCGAAATGGGGGAGATGATCGATTCCCTGCTCGCCTTCCTGGGGGGGGAGAAAAATGGCGAGCCGCCGGTGCGCACCGATCTGGCGGTGCTGGTGGCGACGGTGGTCGACGCCTTTCAGGATCACGGCAAGGATGTCGACTATGCCGGGCCGGATCATCTGGAAATGGCGGTCCGGTCGCTTTCGCTGCGGCGGGCCGTCGTCAATCTCATAGAGAACGCCCTGCATTATGGCGGCCGCGCGCGGGTCACGCTGGAGCGGACCGCGCGTGAAGTGCTGATCCGGGTCGACGATGAGGGGCCGGGCATCCCGCGCGACAAGCTGGAGGAGGTGCTGAAGCCCTTCGTCCGGCTGGACGGTGCGCGGCAGCGCAATACGCGCGGCCTTGGCCTGGGTCTTGCCATCGTGGCGCGCGCGGTCGAACTGGAGGGTGGGCAACTGATCCTCGCCAACCGACCCGAAGGCGGGCTGCGCGCGGAAATCTGCCTGCATCTGCCGGGGCATGCGCCGAACCGCTGACAAAAGGAATCTGCCTGCCCCCAAGCAAAACTCATTTACCGCGCGGCGTCATGCCGCGCTATGCGGGGAGCCTATATTAAAAGAGGCACATATGACGGCAGAAGGCGAAAGGGAAATCGCCCAGGGTTATTGGGATATCGATCGGCTGGCGGCCGAACTGGGCGCCGTGCGGCGGCGCTGGCGGCAGGCGCAGGATCATCATGCCGAATATGGGGCGGAGGGCTTCCCCTCCCGCGCCACCCTGACCAAGATCATGGCCGCGCTGTGCGGCGCGCTGTTTCCGCTGCGCCTCGGTCCCAGTTTCGTGCGTGTGCATAATGAGGACGCCTATGTCGCCCAGACATTGCAGACGGTGCTCAGCCGCCTGTACGGGCAGATCAGGCTCGAACTCATCTATGCGATGAAGGACGATGCGATCGAAGCCGTGGACAGGGAGGCGACGCGTATCATCGGCGCCTTCGCGCAGAGCCTGCCGGGCTTGCGCGAACTGCTGGACAGCGATGTGGATGCGGCCTTCCTGGGCGATCCGGCCGCGCGCAGCGTGGACGAGGTGCTGATCTGCTATCCTTCGATGATGGCGATCACCCATCATCGCCTGGCGCATCGGCTCCATCAGCTCGGCGCACCGCTGGTGGCGCGGATCATCTCCGAAATCGCGCATGGCATCACGGGGATCGACATCCATCCGGGCGCGAAGATCGGCCACAGCTTCTTCATCGACCATGGCACCGGCGTCGTGATCGGGGAGACGGCGATCGTCGGCGACCGCGTGCGCATCTATCAGGGTGTGACATTGGGCGCGCGCAGCTTTCCGGCGGATGAGAAAGGCCGGCTGGAAAAGGCGTTGGCGCGCCATCCGATCATCGAGGACGATGTGGTGATCTATGCCGGCGCGACGATATTGGGCCGCATCATCATCGGCAGCCGGTCGGTGATCGGCGGCAATGTCTGGCTGACCGACAGCGTGCCCGCCGACAGCAATGTCCGCCAGGCCAAGGCGCATTATGAAGTGACGAGCCGGGTCGAAGTCTCCGCGCCCCATCGCGTCCATGCGCTGCTGGACGAAGGACGCGACGGGATCGCGGAGAATATCTGACGCAGTTGGTCGGGTTTCTCAGTTGGCGCAGCTATCCCCGTCACCTGCGATCAGGTCGAGGCAGCGTCCGTCGATCTGATCCTTCGGCACCGGCAATTTGATCAGCGCCGCCAGCGTCGGCATGATGTCGACCGTTTCGATGCCCAGCGGCTGTTCGAAATGGGTGAGGCCCTTGCGCCAGAACAGGATCGGCACGCGGCGGTCGGTGTCCCAGGGGCTGCCATGGGTGGCGACATTGCCCATCACCGCGCTTTCCGGGATCGACATGACGCGCGGTTTCAGCAGCAGCAGGAGATCGCCCGATCGTTGCGGATCGAAGCTGGCGCGAGCCTCCTGGATCAGCGACCAGCTTTCCGGCGGGCCGGAAGGGGATGGGGTGGCGGCGATCTCCGCCTTGGTGAAGACGGTCTGCACCTGGGGATGGGCGCGCAGCAGGGCGAGCGTCGCCGCTTCCACCTTGGCCCGTTCGGCCGCCGTCAGGCCACGGTCGAAATAAAGGTCGCCCGCGGGGCCGTCGCCCCAGATCAGCGTCTTGCCCGCGATGCCGGTCTTCTCCGCAATGACGGCCGACAGGGCTTTGGGCGTGAGCGCCCTGTCGACGCGCTGCTCCATCGGCATGGCGTTCAGGCGGTGCCGTTCGGGCAGGTCATGGCCGCCATGGTCGGCGGTCAGTAGGACGACATAGTCGGTCCCGTCCTTGTCCAGCCGGTCGAAGAAGGCGCCCAGTTCGCGGTCGAGCCGGTCGACCTGGATGCAGCTTTCCGTTCCCTCCGTGCCATAAGTATGACCGATATAGTCGGTGGCGGAGAGGCCGATGGAGATGATGTCGGTCTGCGCCTGTTTGCCCAGCGCCATGGCCTCGATCGCGGCGGCGGCGAAGGCCAGCGTCATCGCATCCTGTTCGGGCGAGATGCGGAAGCCCTTGTAATCGCCCCCCTCACGCGCGAAGCGGCCGGTGCCGACGGTCTTGTCTCCGGCCTTCACGGGAAAATCCTTCGCCGCGCATTGCGGTGGCAGTTCGAAGCCGGGATTGGCTTCCGCCAGCCGCCGCGCCATCGCCTCGTTCACCTTCGCCACCAGCGGCGGCACCGCCACGCCCTTGTAGCTGACATAGCCCTTCGGCCCGCCGAGCCACCAGACCTGATCGGCGGTCGGCCCGCCCATCATGATGGCGGCGCGGTCCTTGCCCGCGATCGACACGACGCGGGTGGCGGGATTGGCGATCTTCATGCGCCCGCCCAATGTCGGCACCTTCAGATGTATCGGGGAGGCGACATAATTGTCGCTGCTGGAGCCCGGCTGGGTCTCGTCCTCCGCGCAATAGACCGACTTGTCGGCGCGGGCGGCGCCAAGGTCGAACCAGTTGTTCGCGATGATGCCGGTGCGTGATGGGCGGCTGCCGGTCAGGATCGTGCTGTGGCCGGGGCAGGTTTCGGTCGCGGCATGGCTCTGATAGCCGCGCGGGAAGACCACGCCCTGTTCGGTCAGCCGCTTGAGGCCGCCCGTATAATATTGCCGATATTCGCTGAACAGGTCGGCGGAGAACTGGTCGACGGAGATGGCGACGATCAGTCTGGGCGCCGTTGGCAAAGCCGGCGCTCCCGCCGGAACTGTTGTCGGGCTCTGGGCCAGTGCGGGGACCGAACCGGCGAGGAGGAGGGCGGCAGCGACTTTTTTCAACATGGGGTGAAGATACCTTCTGATGCCTTGACGGCAGATGCAACGGGACCTAGCCCCCTTGCATCCACCGGAACAGAGGCCCGATGCGGTTTTTTCATGTCCTTCTGATGACAGTCTTTTTGTTGCTCGCGCCGAATGCGGTACGGGCGCAGCAGGGCGCCTTCGGCCGGGGCGTGCCCCATATCGCGGCGGAACTGATCGGGGAAAGCGCGACGCCGCAGCCAGGGCAGGGCACGACCATCGCCTTTTCCATGACGCCCGAGCCGGGCTGGCACGGCTATTGGGAAAATCCGGGCGATGCGGGCCTGGGTATGACGGTCAAATGGATGCTGCCCAGGGGCGTGAGCGTCGGTGCGCTGCGCTATCCGGTGCCGGAAACGCTGCTGATTTCCGGCCTCATGAACCATGTCTATGAAGGTCCCTATGGGATATTGGCGAAGCTGACCGTCGCGCCGGATGTCCCGGCGGGCACGCCGCTGCCGATCAGGGTGCGCGCCGACTGGCTGGCCTGCACCGACAAGGTCTGCGTGCCCGAAGGCGCGGAACTGACGCTGGACCTGACGGCGGGAGATGGCGCGATCCTGCCTTCGCGGCGGGCGCAGTTCGACGGCTGGCGCGGCCATCTGCCCCGGCCGCTGGGCAGCGAGGCGCGCTACGCCCTTGTCGATGGGCGGCTGCGCCTCGCCATTCCCTTTCCGGCGGGGGCCGATGCCCGTGACGTGCATCTGTTTCCGCTGGCCGATGGCCTTGCCCGCTATGCCGCGCCGCAGAGCGTGTCCCGCGAAGGCGACCATCTGCTGATAGAGACCGAGGCGGGTCAGGGCCTGAAACCCGGTCCGGTGCAGGCGGTGCTGCGGACCGGCGATCATGTCGGCTTCCTGCTCACGGCCAGGCCCGGCGACGTTCCGGCGGCCCGATCGGGCACGCTTCGCACCGTGCTGATAGCTTTGGGCGGCGCGGTGCTGGGCGGCCTGCTGCTCAACATCATGCCCTGCGTCTTCCCGATCCTGGGCCTCAAGGCGATGAAACTCGCCAAGGCGGGCGGGGACGAGCATGTCGTTCGCCGCGAAGCGCTGGCCTACAGCCTGGGTATCATCCTGACCTGCCTTGCGCTGGGCGGCCTGCTGCTGGGTTTACGCGCGGCGGGGGCGGCGGTCGGCTGGGCATTCCAGTTGCAGGACCCGCGCATCATCCTTGGCCTGTTGCTGCTGGTGACGGCGATCGCCTTCAACCTCGCCGGACTGTTCGAACTTGGCGCCTATGGCGGGGGCGGGAAGCTGGCGGGGAAGGGCGGCCTTGCGGGCGCCTTCTGGACCGGCGTGCTGGTGGCGTTCGTTGCCACGCCCTGCACCGGGCCGTTCATGGGTGCGGCCATGGGCGCGGCGCTGGTGTTGCCGCTGGCCGCGGCGCTGGCGGTTTTCGCGGGCCTTGGCCTTGGCCTGGCGCTGCCCTTCCTGGCTCTGGCCTTCGTGCCCGCGCTCAGGACGGGCCTGCCCGACCGGGCGCATGGATGGGCCGGGTGCAGAAGATCCTGTCGGTGCCGATGTTCCTGACTGCGCTGGGCCTTGCCTGGCTGCTGGGCCAGCAGCGGGGCGTGTCCGCCATGACGCTGGGGCTCGGCGCGTCGCTCCTCCTTGCGCTGCTGCTCTGGTGGCTCGGCAGTCGACAGCATCGGGGCAAGCGCGGCGGCATGATCGTTGCCGTCATGGCGCTTGCCTTGCTGGGGGCGACGGCCGCGCTTTTGCCCGCCCATGCGCCTGCCGCCGCGTCCGGAACCGACGGCACCATCCCCTTCGACGAAGCCCGCCTGACCAGCCTGCGCGCCGCCAACAAGCCGGTATTCCTTTATTTCACCGCCGACTGGTGCCTGACTTGCAAGGCCAATGAAGCCGCGGCCATCGACCGCAGCGAAACCCGTGCCGCGTTCGACAAGGCAGGCGTCACGGTGATGGTCGGCGACTGGACCAATGCGGACCCGGCCATCACCCGCTTCCTCGAAGGGCAGGGGCGGTCGGGCGTGCCGCTGTATCTTTGGTACGCTCCCGGCAAGGGTCCGCAGATATTGCCCCAGATACTGACCCCCGCCACACTGACGGCTCTCCTGTCCTGATGGCCAAGGTCCGCGCCGATCAACTGCTTGTCGACAACGGCCTTGCCGAGAGCCGTGCCCGCGCGCAGGCGCTGATCCTCGCTGGCCTCGTCTTCCTGGGCGATAGGAAGATCGACAAGGCCGGCCAGCAGGTCGCCGCCGATGCCGAACTGGAAGTCAAGGGTCGCGACCATCCTTGGGTGTCGCGCGGCGGCATCAAGCTCGCCCATGCGCTGGAGACATTCCAGATCGACGTGACCGGCGTGGTGGCGATCGATGTCGGGAGTTCGACCGGCGGCTTTACCGACGTGCTGCTGACGAACGGCGCGGCGCGGGTCTATGCGGTCGACAGCGGCACCAACCAACTTGCCTGGAAGCTGCGGTCCGATTCCCGCGTCATCGTCCATGAACAGACCAGTGCCCGCATCCTGACCGCCGATCACATTCCGGAGCCTGTGGATGTCATCGTGTGCGACGCCAGCTTCATCTCGCTGGCCAAGGTGCTGGACCGTCCCTTGAGCTTCGCCCGTCCCGGCGCGCGTCTGATCGCGCTGATCAAGCCCCAGTTCGAGGCCGGGCGCGAGGAAGTGGGGAAGGGCGGCGTCGTGCGCGATCCCGCCATCCATGAGCGGGTGTGCAACGAAGCGCGCGACTGGGCGGTTTCGAAGGGCTGGCGGGTGGAGGGCATCATCCCCAGTCCGATCACGGGGCCGCAGGGCAATGTGGAGTTTCTCCTGTTCGCAATATTTGGCGGATAATGCCGCGGCGTTCGTTTCGCCCCAATAGTGACAATTTGCGACAAATGCCCATTTGAGTCGCTTGCCAAGGCCCGTTAGCCCTTTCCCATGCGCACCTCCCTCATCCTGATCCTGATCGCGTCCACCCTCTCCGCCTGCGGAGGCGGCAAGGAAAAGAAGGCCCGCCCAGCAGCGCTGGTCGAGGCCGCGCCGATCGCGCCGGAAACCTTCACTGACAATCTGGACGCGGTGGGCACCGCCTTCGCCAACGAGCAGGTGATACTCTCTGCCCCGGTGACGGAGCGCATCACCACCCTCAATTTCAGCGACGGCGGCTATGTCAGCCGGGGACAGGTGATCGCGACGCTCGCGGCAGGGCAGGAAAAGGCCGAACTCGCTGCCGCGCAGGCGCAGGCGTTGCAGGCGCAGCAACAGCTGGAGCGCATCCAGGCGTTGAAGGCGCGCGGCTTTGCCACCGCCGCCAGTCTCGACAGCCAGGTTGCGCTGGCTCATTCCGCGCGGGCCAGCGCGCAGCAGGCCCGCGCCTCGATCGGCGACCGGGTGATCCGCGCGCCCTTTGCCGGCTGGCTCAGCTTGCGCACCGTATCGCCCGGCGCGATCGTGACGGCGGGGACGCCGATTGCCACGGTCAGCGACATTTCGCGGATCAAGCTGGACTTCACCGTCCCTGAAACCCGCCTGTCGATGATCCGCGAAGGGCAGCCGATCCGGGCGGTTTCCGCCGCCTGGCCGGAAAGGCCCTTCACCGGCACGATCGCGACCATCGATCCGGTGATCGATCCCGCCACCCGCGCGGTCCGGGTGCGGGCGATCCTGCCTAATCCCGACCGCGCGCTGAAACCGGGCATGTTGTTGACCGTCAATGTGATCGCCAGGGAGCGCCAGTCGCTCGCCGTTCCTGAACTCGCCGTGGTGGGCGACGGCGAAGAACGCTTCGTCTTCGTGGTCGAGGAAGGCAAGGCCAAAAGGACGAAGGTCGATACCGGCATTCGCCAGAACGGATTGGTCGAGATACGGGGCGGGGTGAAGCCCGGCCAGACCGTCGTCACCGAAGGCGTCGTCAAGCTGACCGACGGCGTGCCCGTCCGCCTGCCCGGCGACAAGCCCGAGGCGAAGAGCGCCAGCGCCGACCGGGCCGCCGGCTAGGACGCGGGCGATGCAACTGTCCGACCTTTCCGTCCGCCGTCCGGTCTTCGCGGCGGTCGTCGCCGTGCTGCTCTGCATCATCGGCATCGTCGGCTATATGAGCCTGTCGGTGCGCGAATATCCCGACACCGATCCGCCGATCGTGTCGGTCGAGACCAGCTATACCGGCGCGGCGGCGTCAGTGGTGGAAACCCGCATCACCCAGATCATCGAGGATGGCGTCGCGGGGGTCCAGGGCATCCAGAACATCACCTCCACTTCGCGCGACGGCGTTTCGTCGATCAGCATCGAGTTCGATCCGTCGCGCGACATCGATTCCGCCGCCAATGATGTGCGCGACCGGGTGGGCGCGGTGGTGGAGGATCTGCCGGAGGATGCGCTCGCCCCGGAAATCCGCAAGGTCGATGCCGATGCGCGGGCGATCCTGTTCATCGTCTTCACCAAGCCCGGCTGGACCCCGACGCAGATCGCGGATTATCTCGACCGCAACGTGCTCGACCGCTTCTCCGCGATCGACGGCGTCGCCCGCGTCACCGGCGGCGGCGACGAGCGGCCCTCGACCCGTATCTGGCTGAACGCGGAAAAGCTCGCCGCCTTCGGCATCACGCCGGGCGACATCGAAAGCGCCCTGCGCGCGCAGAATGTGGAACTGCCCGCCGGACGCTTCGAATCGAAGGATCAGAACCAGACGTTGCGCGTCGAGCGGGCCTTCTCGACGCCTGAACAATTTGCCGGGCTCGTCGTCGGGCGCGGCGCGGACGGCTATCAGGTGAAGCTGGGCGATGTCGCACGGATCGAGGAGGGGGCCGAAAATCCCTACACCACCTTCCGGTCCAACGCGGTGACGGGCGTCGGCGTCGGCATCATCCGTCAGTCCGGCGCCAACACGCTGGATGTCGCGGAAAAGGCCAAGGCGCTGATCGCGGAACTGCGTCAGACCCTGCCCGAGGGGATGAAGGTCAATATCGGCTCCGACGAATCCCTGTTCATCAGCCGCGCCATCGACAATGTCTACGACACGCTAGCCGAGGCCGCCGTGCTGGTGGTGCTGGTGATCTTCCTGTTCCTGGGGTCGATGCGGGCGACGATCATCCCCTCGATCACCGTGCCGATCTGCCTGCTGGCGACCTGCGCGGTGATGTGGCTGCTGGGCCTGTCGATCAATCTGCTGACGCTTCTGGCCTTCGTGCTGGCGATCGGGCTGGTGGTGGACGACGCCATCGTCGTGCTGGAAAATGTCTATCACCGCATCGAACAGGGGGAGGACCCGCTGCTCGCCGCCTATCTCGGCACGCGGCAGGTGGGCTTTGCGATCATCTCGACCACGCTGGTGGTCTGCGCGGTGTTCGTGCCGGTCATGTTCCTCGCCGGGCAGACGGGGCTGCTGTTCCGCGAACTCGCCATATCGATGATCGCCGCCATCGCCTTTTCCGGCTTCATTTCGTTGAGCCTTGCGCCGATGCTCTGTTCGAAGCTGCTGCGCCATTCGGAACGCTCGCGCCTGTCGCGCTGGATCGACGATCGGTTCCAGCGGCTGGAAGCGTCCTATTCGCGCCTGCTCGACCGGGCGCTGAAAGGGCCTGCACTCGCTCTTGCCGTCGTCGCCCTGTTCCTTGCAGGGGCGGGCGCCCTGTTCATGACGCTGCCGACCGAACTTGCCCCGGCGGAAGACACCGGCGTGATCGACGGCCAGGTGTCGGCCCCCGAAGGCACCGGCTTCGACCGGATGAAGGTCTATATGCAGAAGATCGAGGCCGATCTTCAGCCGCTGCGCGACAAGGGTACGCTCCAGGTGCTGAACGTCCGCGCGCCCGCCGGTTTCGGGGGAGGCGACGATTTCAACGGCGGCAACATCATCGCCTTCCTGCGCCCATGGGAAGACCGCTCGATCACCACGGCGCAGGTGGCCGACACGATCAACAAGGTGATCGCCAACCAGCCTGGCGTGCGCGGCAATGTCGCGCCGCGCTCGGGACTGGGCCGGGGACGGGGCCTGCCGGTCAACCTGGTGCTGGCCGGGTCGACCTATGAAGGGCTGGTGGCTGCCCGCGATCGAATCATGGCGGCCGCCGCGGCCAATCCCGGCCTCATCAACCTCGATTCCGACTATAAGGAAACCAAGCCGCAGATGCGGGTCGAGGTGGACCAGCAGCGCGCGGGCGACCTTGGCGTGTCCGCCAGCGACATCAGCCAGGCCTTGCAGACGCTGCTCGGTTCCCGCCGCGTCACCACCTATGTCGACCGGGGCGAGGAGTATCGCGTGCTGGTGCAGGCGGAGAAGGAGGGGCGCCAGACGCAGGCGGACCTGGAGCGCATCAACGTGCGCAGCCGCACCGGCGCGCTGGTGCCGCTGTCCGCCGTCGTCACCGTGCGCGAAGTGGCTGGGCCGCGCCAGCTCAACCGTTACAACAAACTGCGCGCGATCACGCTGACGGCGGCCCTCGCGCCGGGCTATTCGCTGGGTGAAGCGCTCAATTTCCTGGAGGATCAGGCCCGCCAGTCGCCCGAAATTCTGGCCGTCGGCTATCGCGGCGAAAGCCAGTCGCTGCGGGAAACCGGCGGATCGATCTGGCTGGTCTTCGGCCTCACCATCCTGATCGTCTATCTGCTGCTGGCGGCGCAGTTCGAAAGCTTCATCCATCCCGGCGTCATCATCGCCACGGTTCCGCTGGCGGTGGCGGGGGGCGTGATCGGGCTGGCGCTGACGGGCGGGTCGATCAATCTCTACAGCCAGATCGGCATCGTCATGCTGGTCGGCCTGGCCGCCAAGAACGGCATATTGATCGTCGAATTCGCCAACCAGCTCCGCGACGAGGGGCTGGAGATCGGGCAGGCGATCCGTCAGGCCGCCACCCGCCGCCTGCGCCCGATCCTGATGACGTCGATCGCCACGGTGATCGGCGCCGTGCCGCTGGTCATCCGCGGCGGGGCGGGGCCGCGTCGCGCCATTCGATCGGCGTGGTGGTGGTATTCGGCGTCAGCCTGGCGACCCTTATCACGCTGTTCTTGATCCCGATCTTCTATTCACGGGTTGCGGGACGAACCGTTTCACCGCAAACCGTCAGTCGGCGGCTTGACTCGGCCTTGAAGGATTCGCCCGAAGCCGCCGAGTAAATCGTGGAGCTTCGTTGCCGATGAACGAGATTGCGTCTCCGGGTCAATTACGTCTCGCCTATGCGCGCTGGGCGCTGGTTACTGTGCCAGCGATTGTTTTCCTTGGCTTTCTTTCCGGCAAGCTAGCCAATAGTGGCTATGGCAATCGCTGGTTCGCGGCGCTGGCCAAGCCGGACATCATCCCGCCTGGCTGGGCCTTCGGGCTGGCCTGGACGATCCTCTATATCCTCATGGCGCTGGCGCTGGCGATCGTCCTGCATGCCCGTGGGGCGACGGGTCGGGGGATCGCCATCGGCGTCTTTCTTGTGCAGTTGGTGCTGAACCTGCTCTGGTCGCCGCTTTTCTTCCGCGCGCATCAGGTGGACCAGGCGCTGGTGCTGATCCTGATCCTGTTCGCGCTGGTGGCGGTCACGATCGCGCTGTTCTGGCGTGTCCGGCGCATCGCGGGCCTTTTGTTGCTGCCTTATCTGTGCTGGCTGGCCTTTGCATCCTACCTCAACTATGAGATCGGCCGCCTTAATCCGGACGCGGAAAGCCTTGGCAAACCCGCATTCCAGACCCAGATATGATTTTTGTGCGTCCCTGCCGGGGCGCCGCACGGAAGGACGAAGCATCATGCAGAGCGAAAACCGCTTTTTCGACGACCTGGCCAAGCTGGTGAACGGCGCGGCCGGAACGGTCGCGGGCATGAGCCGCGAGTTTGAAACCAATGCCCGCGAAAAGGCCAAGCAGTGGATCGGCGGCATGGATTTCGTCAGCCGCGACGAATTCGATGCGGTCAAGGCTCTGGCCGCCGCCGCCCGCGAAGAGGTGGAAGCGCTGAAGGCCCGCCTCGACGCGCTGGAGGGCAAGGCGCCCCAACCCGTCACGAAGACGGTCCGCGCCAAGGGCAAGGACGCGGAATAGGCGTCCGGTCCGACGCTCCAAGCGAAGTTGTCCACGCATTTTCCGTGGCGCCCGGTTTCCCACGCCGTCGAAAATGCTCTAAGGCCCGCAAATGATGGACAGCGACGAATTTGAAAATGGCGGTCAGGAAGCCGCGCCGATCGACATGCTGGCCGCCTATTTCGAGGCGCATGGCTGGAGCTTCGATCAGGTGGGCGAGGACGAAATCGTCGCCAGCACCCAGGGGTCCTGGGCACAATATGAACTGCGCGGTATCTGGCGCGACGAGGATCAGGTCCTCCAGCTGCTTGCCCTGCCCGACATCAGGGTGAACGAGGACAAGCGCCCGGCGATCTACGAAACGCTGGGGCTGATCAACGAGCAACTCTGGCTCGGCCATTTCGAACTCTGGTCGTCGAGCGGCATCATCCTCTTCCGTCATGGCGCGTTGCTGGGCGCCGGCGGCACGCTGACGCTCGACCAGGCGCAGATCCTGATCGAAACCGCGATCGACGAGTGCGAGCGCTTCTACCCGGTGTTCCAGTTCGTGCTGTGGGGTGGCAAGTCCCCGACCGAAGCCATTTCCGCCAGCTTGATCGAAACCCGCGGCGAAGCCTGAGTACCCGTTCATGACCCCAATCTGGCCCGATCATCTCTTCCTTGTCGGCTGTGGCAATATGGCGGGGCAGATGCTGGCCCGCTGGCTCGCCTGCGGGCTTGATCCCGCCCGCGTCACGGTGCTGCGCCCCAGTGGCAAGCCGGTGGCCGAGGGGGTGCAGGTGGTCACGGACTATCCTTCCGCCTTGCCCGCAAGGACGACCGTGCTGCTTGGCATGAAGCCTTATCAGCTCGGCGATGTGGCCGCATCGCTCGCGCCGCTTTGCGGGGGCGATACGCGCATCGTCTCGATCCTCGCGGGGACGCGGCTTGCCGAATTGCGCGCTCGTTTCGCGCAAGCGGGCGAGATCGTCCGCGCCATGCCCAACCTGCCCGTGGGCATAGGGGAGGGCGTCACCGCGCTCCACGCCGACGCCGCGCTTCCCGCTGCCTCGCGCGGGGCCGTGGAGGCCTTCATCGCGCCTTTGGGCCTGGCCGAATGGATCGCTGACGAAGGGCAGTTCAACGAGGTCACGGCGCTGTCGGGCTGCGGGCCGGCCTTCCTGTTCCGCTTCATCGACGCCTTCGCCCGTGCGGGCGAGGCGCTGGGACTGCCCGCCGACCAGTCGGCGCGCATGGCGCTTGCCACGGTGCGCGGATCGGCCAGCATGGCGGCCCGTGCCAGCGAAAGTCCCGCCATCCTCGCGGACCGGGTGGCCAGTCCCGGCGGCATGACGCGGCAGGGGCTGAACGTGCTGGATGCCGACGAACGGCTGCTGAAGCTGCTGACCGACACGCTCGCCGCCGCTCGCGACCGGGGCGAGGAAATGGCCAGGGGCGGATAAGCCTCGCCGGTTCACGCCGAGAGGGAAATCCTCTAAAGGGACGGCTGATCCCTCTTGGAGCCTCCCCATGCTGCCCCCTGAAACGCCCATCCTCCTGCTCACCACCGGCGGGACCATCGACAAGATCTATTTCGACGCGCTGTCGGACTATCAGGTCGGTGAGACGGTGATGGCGAAGCTGCTGGACATCGCCCGGGTCAAGCGGCCTTTCCGCATCGAGGAAGTCGTGCGCAAGGACAGTCTGGAACTGGACGATGCCGACCGGGCGCTGATCCGCGACCGTGTGATCGCCGCGCCGGAAAGCCATGTCATCATCACCCATGGCACCGACACGATGACGGAAACGGCAAAGCTGCTCGCCACCATAGCGGGCAAGAGGATCGTGCTGGTCGGGGCCCTGGCCCCTGCGCGCTTTGGCGAGAGCGACGCCAGCTTCAACCTCGGCATGGCCTTCGCCACGGTCCAGCTGGCGGAACCGGGGGTCTATATCACAATGAGCGGCTCGGTCTTTCGGGCCGACAAGGTGGTGAAGGACAGGGCGAAGGGGGCGTTCGTTCCGGTGGAGGAGTGATTATTTCCGCTGGAGCGCGCGAGCAGGAGGCTTAGCCGACTTTCTTGAACAGCCAGCCGATGGTGGAGCCGCCGGGCAGGGCTTCGGTGGTGACGGCCAGTTGGCGCGTGCCGTGGGGGCGGCCTTCGGCGTCCACCCACAGGCTTTCCTCGATGGCGAGCTTCCCCGTGTTGGCGCGAAATTGCCAGGTCGCGCCCGTGTCGATGCGCAGCAGCGCGCCCATGCCGTCCGCCGTCGGCGTCGGTTCGACCCCGGGGGCGAGGTGGAAGCGGAGCTGAACCGGGAGCTTGACCGGCTTTCGGCGGCGTGCGGCGGGGGTCAGCATGTCCTCCCCCCGGATTTCCTTGCCGTCGCTGCTCATCAGCAGCAGGCGGCGGTGGACATAGCCCATGCGGCGGACATAGCCGTCATGGCTCAAATCGAGGCGGCTGCCGCTTTCGCTTTCCTGCCGGTCGATCTCGACTTCGGTCACGCCCTTGCCCAGCGTGCCGTCGGGCAGCAGCGCGGTGGAATTGCTGTCGTCGAGTACCAGTGTGCTGTGCGCGGCGGTGGTGCGCAGGCCCTGCGCCAGGTCGCGGTTAATCCAGGCGCCTTCCAGCGCGGCGCCGCCGCAATTGATGACGAGCCGTTGCGGGCCGTCGCTGATCTCGATCGCGCCGGTCGATGCGCAGCCCGCATCGGCCAGTTGGGCGACCGGCGGCGGAGCGGCGTCGATTTGGACCACCGTGCCGCTGGCCGCAAGCCGCTGATAGCCCCAGCCATTGGCCTGCCGTAGCGGGCGGGCGCGCACCCGGCTGGCGCGGATCACGGCTTCGATGGTCGCGGGATCGATCGCACCCGCGCCCTGCCAGTTGCCAAGGCCGCCGTCGCCATGGACGAGGCCCAGCAGCGCGGGAACCGCCTTGCCGAGCGCGTCCTTGAGGAAAGGCGGCACCTGTTCACGACGCACTTCGTAGACCGCAGCGATCATGGTCAGCAGCATGATCGTGTCCAACTGGTCCAGCGGCGAGCGGGAGATGATGCCGCCATCGGCATGGAGGCCGCCGTCGAGCGCGCGTTTCAGGCCCGCTTCGCCGAACAGCTTGCGCGCCGCGCCACCGGGCAGCAGCATGGAGGCCGCGACGATGCCGCCCCAGGCGACAAGCCGGGGCAGGCCGATATGCGCCTTGTCCGCGCCGCGATCGAGATGGCGGGCGGTGCGCGCGATGCAGTTCAGCACCAGCGATCGGTAGACGAGATCGCTGGACGACAGGATCAGCGGCGCGTGGGCCGACCAGAAGAGCAGTCGCCAGCCGGCATTGTCGGCGCGCCAGGCGGGTTCGCTGGGTGTGTCGGCATGGGCGTCGAGCCATTTGCGCATCACTCCTTCGGCCAGCGGGGCGGCCTGTTCGCGGGTGGCGACGGTGGCAAGGTCGCGCAGCCAGTGGAAGCCGTGCAGATAGTCGGTGAAGGCGGGGGTCAGGCCGAGATTGGCGAAATCCAGCTTGCCGAGCGGTTGCTTCAGTCCGCGGAACAGGAAATAACCGGCACGGATCGCCTGGCCCGCATGGGCATTGCCGGGAATTTCATCGTCGGGGACGGCAAGCAGCTTGAGCGGATATTTGCCCTTGAGGCGGCGGCCGTGGATCGGCGTTTTCCAGCTCAGCAGGTAGAAGCGATTGGCGATGCGCTGGGCCAGCGAAAGCCCCTTGTCATCCGCGACGCGGATGAGCCGCTTGCCCTGTTCGATCCCGTCATCCGGCTGGTCGGCCTCGTTCCCGAAAGAATCGGGCGGGACGGATTGGGGGGAAAGGCGGCGACGCTCGCTCACCCGCCGCGCAGCGTCCGGATATTGTCGGCATAGGCGGACGGGCCGCCGCGGAAGGTCGCGGTGCCCGCCACCAGCACGTCCGCGCCCGCCTCGATCGCGAGCGGTGCGGTCTTGAAATCGATGCCGCCGTCGACTTGCAAGCGAATGTCACGGCCCGACTTGTCGATCATCTTCCGGATCGCCTCGATCTTGCGGAGCTGGTTGGTGATGAAGCTCTGGCCGCCGAAACCGGGGTTGACGCTCATCACCAGGATCAGGTCGACGTCGTCGATGAGGTAATCCAGCATCTTCGCCGGAGTGCCGGGGTTCAGCACCACGCCTGCCTGCACGTTCAGCGACTTGATATGCTGGATGGAGCGGTGGATATGGGGACCGGCCTCCGGATGGACGGTGATGATGTCGGCGCCCGCCTCCGCAAAGGCATTCAGATAGAGGTCCACCGGGGAGATCATCAAGTGGACGTCGAACGGTTTCTTCGTGTGGGGGCGCAGTGCCTTCACCACGCCGGGGCCGATGGTGATGTTGGGCACGAAATGGCCGTCCATCACGTCGATGTGGATCCAGTCGGCGCCCGCTTCGTCGATGGCGCGGACCTCCTCGCCCAAGCGGGCGAAATCGGCGGACAGGATGGAGGGCGAGATAAGGATCGGGCTGGTCATTTGACCTTCGGCCTTAGCCTTGGCCGTGGTTAAGGGCAACGCCCGATTCTCGCTATCCACAGGCTTTTGGCCACAAGCCTTGGCGGTTGTGGAAAACTGTTTCAGGACAGGATGAACAGTGTGGGATCGAGTCCCTTGGAAGGCCCCGCACCCCTGGGCAGGAACTGCTTGACGCCATGCAGCGCAATGACCTGATTTTCCTCCATTATAGGGGCGGCGATCAGGCGCATGGTGCATTCGCCGCCCTCCGCGGGGCGGATATCGACGTCCAGCGTGAAGCCGCGCCGATGGCGGATGGCATAGGCCCGTAACTGCTCCATCGCGGCACAACTGTCAGGCGCATAGAGCGAGACGGCGAGGGGACGGGGCACGACCATGCCCCGCTCCAGCCCGAAAATATCGTAAACGCCGTCGGTCCAGCTGAGGGTGTCGTCGGCCAGATTGCAGTGCCACAGGCCCAGGCCCCGTTCCGCCAGCGCTTCATCGTCGCGGGCCAGCCGATCGTCCAGCATGACCGGCGCCAGATGCTCGCGCAGCGCGTAGAGCGGCCAGCTATGGTTCAGGGGCAAGGGCTCGGTCGGGCGCAAAGCGGGTCTTTCCTAGAGCAGCTCGGATGATGAAGAACGGCCGGATCGCAGCATAAGACGCGGTGGTTAAGCCTTAGTGGATCGCCTGAGCCGCGCAACGAAAAAGCCGTCCGTGCCGCCCTGTTCCTTCAGCGTATCGGGCAAGGTGCGCACCCAGCCCTGCGCCGTCGGCGCAATCCCTTCGGGCAATTCCGCGGGGTCGGCCGGATGGGGCGTGAAATCGGTGTGGCTGCTCAGAAACTGCGCGATCTGTTCCTCGCCCTCGGCGCGTTCGAGCGAGCAGGTGGCGTAGATCAGAACGCCGCCCGGTTTCAGCCACTGGACGGCGCGGGCGAGGAGTTCGGCCTGGAGTTCGGCCAGCTCCGCGATCTGGCGCGGGCCGATGCGGTGGAGCACGTCGGGATGGCGGCGGTAGATGCCGGTGGCGGTGCAGGGGGCGTCGAGCAGGATGGCGTCGGCCGGGGCCTCCGGCGTCCAGGTGCGCAGGTCGGCCTGCACGACCTCGGCGGAGAGCCCCGTGCGGGCGAGGTTCTCGCTCAGCCGTTCAAGGCGTTTTTTCGATTGGTCGACGGCGGTGACGTGCCAGTCCGAAGCGGCCAGCTGCATCGTCTTGCCGCCGGGGGCGGCGCAGAGGTCAAGAACGGTGCGGCCTTCGCCCTGGCCCAGCAGGCGTGCGGGCACCGAGGCGGCAAGATCCTGCACCCACCAGGCGCCTTCCGCAAAGCCGGGCAGGTCGGGGATGGCGGCGCCTTCGGGCAGGCGAACATGGCCGGGCGCGAAGCTGCGGCCGTTCAGCGCTTCGGTCCAGCGGGTAGTTTCGCCGGCATCGCGCAGGGTGACGTCGACGGGCGGACGCAGGGCATAGGCCGTAGCGGCGGCCTGCGTCATGGCCTCCCCCCATTGACCGGCCCAGCGGGCCGCGACTTCGGGCGGCAGGGCCGGGGGGGAAGGGAGTATTGGATCGGCTCGGGTCAGGGTGCCGAACACGCCATGGACCAGCTTGCGCGGGCCGCCGTCGACCAGCGGCAGGGCGGTGGCGATGGCGGCATGGGGGGCCGTGCCGAGCGCGAGGACCTGGATGAGGGCGATGCGCAGCACCATGCGCGCCTTGGCATCATGGGGCAGCGGCTGGCGGGTGGCGCCGTCGATCAGCGCGTCGAGATCGGGCAGGTGACGGAGTGTTTCGGCGGCGATGGCGTGGACCAGGGCGCGGTCGGCCGGGGGCAGGCCCTGGGCGGCGCCGTGCAGCGCGAGTTCCAGCGGATCGCCCCGGCGCAGTACGGCATCGAGCAGGCGCAGGGCCGCGCGGCGGGCAGGGAGGCCGGGGGCGTCTTCGGGGCGGGATGGGCGAGGCATGGGCGGCGATTAGGGCAAAACGGGATGGAAGGTAAGGTTTGTTTGCAAAGGCTGTTGCCATGAGCGGACGTCAGCGACATCCGCCCTCCCGGCGAAAGCTGGGATTCCGTGACGACAGGTCGCGTCCTCTCGCCCGAAATCCCGGCTTTCGCTGGAATGACAGGCCAGAGGCACGCTAATCGCGGCGGAGGGGATTGAGGGCGCTCGACTTGCGCGGCGCCGGCTTTGCGGGACTAAGGGCCGAGGCACGCCGTTCGATTGGTGCAATCACCGGAGCCCCCATATCCTGCGCCAGTTCCTCCAGCGCGGCGATGCGTTTTTCGGTGGCCGGATGGGTGGAGAAGAGTTCGCTCACATGCACCGGCACGATATAGAGCTGCGCGGCAGCGGGATTGCGTTCCGCTACCGGGTTGGGGATCATTTCCGCCCGGCCGGAAATCTTGGCGAGCGCAGAGGCGAGCGCGCGGGGGTTGCCGCTGATCTCGGCGCCGGCCGCGTCAGCGCCATATTCGCGGGTGCGGCTGATCGCCATCTGCACGATCATCGCGGCGAAGGGGGCGACGATCACCGCCAGCAGGGTCGCGACCATGTTGCTGTTGCCATTTTCGTTGTGACCGCCGCGGAAGAACAGGCCGAAATTGGCGAGCATCGAGATCGCGCCCGCAATGGTCGCGACCATTGTCATGATCAGCGTGTCGCGATTGCGCACATGGCCCAGTTCATGTGCCATGACCCCGGCCACCTCATCCCGGCTCAGCATGGAGAGCAGCCCGGTGGTGGCGGCGACGGCGGCATGTCGCGGGTCGCGCCCGGTGGCGAAGGCGTTGGGATGCGGCTCGTCGATCAGATAGACGCGGGGCATGGGGAGCTTGGCGCGCTGGGCCAGTTCCGCGACGAGGCCATAATATTCCGGCGCGCTCGTCGCGTCGACTTCCCGCGCATGGTGCATGGACAGCACGATCCTGTCGGCGTTCCAGAAGGTGAAGAGGTTCATGCCGGCCGCCACCAGCAGCGCGATCACGGCGCCGCCGCTGCCACCCAGCGTATAGCCCAATGCCATGAACAGCGCGGTCAGCGCCGACAACAGCATCACGGTCCGAACACCACTCACTTGCGTAAACCTCCTTTGCGGCCCAGATAGCGGGTCGCCCATGAATATGGGGTGATGATGACGTCCCCGCAATCGAAAGGATGGATCGATGGGAACCTTCAACGGCAAGCGCCCCGCGCATGTGAAGCCGCCCGCGCATCTTTCGAAGAGTCCCCCGGTGCCGCAGCCCGACCCGCTCGACCGGCCTTCCCCTCATGACGAGGAATTGAGCCCGGTTCGCTATGGCGACTGGGAACGCAAGGGAATCGCTATCGATTTTTGATAGCCGCGCCCCGATCGGGTGAAAGACGGTTAACGGTTCATCGCTGTTTGGGCACAGTTGGCGATGGCCTGTGCCGCTGGTGCGAGCGGCAAGGCTCCGCCCCCCTAGCCTTTCGCGTTGCAAAACGGGCAGGTTTGACCCGAGCGGAAAAGCAAGAACATATCGGGGCGTGGGTTAAGTGAACGTGGTTGCTGAGATCAATATAAGGTCGATGTCGGATTATGCGCCGGAGGATGCGGCGCTTCTGTGCGGTGTGGGGCGTCTGGTCTGTGCCTGGACGATGCTGGAGCAGAGCCTGGAGGCGAAGATCGCGATGATGCGGGAAGCCATGGGAGATGTGCGGACCGTAGGTGCCCGGACCCGGCCGGGCATGACGAAGCTGATGACCGAACTGCGAACCATGGTGTCGATGCGGGACCGGCGCAATGCCGGCGCATTGACGGAAATATCGGATATCGAGCGCGACATGCAGAGGATCGACCGGTTCCGGTCGCTTATCATCGGCGGCTTTCAGCAGCCCGCGCCCGGCGGCTTCACATGCCGCGATGCGCGGAACAACCAGACGCATGTTTCGCTTGAACAACTCGATGTGGAGATCGGCTCCCTCGAAAGGGTGGCGCAGCGTCTGCTGGCCGTCTGAAACGGGGTAAGCCATCTTCCACGCTTGATCTTTATCGCGCGGAGGCCGAAGCCTGTCCGCGCGACCAGCGAGAATGGAGACTTGATGTCCTACAAACCGATTCGCAAAGCCGTTTTCCCTGTCGCGGGGCTCGGCACGCGCTTCCTTCCGGCGACCAAGTCGGTGCCCAAGGAATTGCTGCCGGTCGTCGACCGTCCGCTGATCCAATATGCGGTGGACGAGGCGCGGGAAGCGGGGATCGAGCAGATGATCTTCGTCACCGGCCGCGGCAAGGGCGCGATCGAGGATTATTTCGACATGGCGTTCGAGGCCGAGGCCACCCAGCGCGAGCGGGGCAAGGATCTTTCGGCGTTGGACGGCACGCGGCTGCTGCCCGGCAATGCGGTGTTCCTGCGTCAGCAGGAGCCGCTGGGCCTGGGCCATGCCATCTGGTGCGCGCGCGATATTGTGGGCGATGAACCCTTCGCCATCCTGCTGCCCGACGAATTCATGAAGGGTGCGCCGGGGCGGGGATGCCTCAAGCAGATGGTCGAGGCTTATGACAGGGTCGGCGGCAATCTGGTCTGCGCCCTCGAAGTGCCGATGGCCGAGACGCCGAGCTATGGCGTGATCGATCCCGGCAAGCGCGACGGAGCGTTGACCGAGGTCAAGGGGCTGGTGGAAAAGCCCGCTCCAGGGACGGCGCCGTCCAACCTGATCCTGCCGGGCCGCTACATCCTCCAGCCGGAGGTCATGAAGATATTGGAAACGCAGGAAAAGGGCGCGGGCGGGGAGATCCAGCTGACCGACGCCATGGCGTCGATGATCGGCACCCAGCCCTTTCATGGCGTGACCTTCGACGGACGGCGTTTCGATTGCGGCTCCAAGGCGGGCTATATCGAGGCCAATCTGGCGCTGGCGCTGGATCGCGAGGATATGGGCGAACATATCCGCCAGTTCGCCCTGGCGGAGCTCGGCGTCAGCGGGATTGCCGCCGCGGCCTGAACTGGCGGCGGCGCCGATTGACGGCCTTCTGGGCGCGGAGGACGGTTCGATCGTTCACCGTTCCTGTTTGCCGGGTTCATGGGCCGCCTTGGCGACCTCCAAGGCCTTATCTCGACATGGCGCGGCGACTTGCCAGGCCCATCATGGCAAAGCCGATGATGGAGGCGACGACATTCGCCGCCGCCGCGCCGATGGTGCCGTAGAGCGGCAGCAGCGCCGCCTGCATCCCCAGCAGCATCGCGGTCGACACCAACGTGATGCGCAGTGACAGGGTGGCCCGGTCGGTCGCCATCAGCAGCGGGCGATAGCTCACGCCGATCAGATCGATGCAAGCCGAAATTCCCAGCAGCACCAGCAGCGGATAGCCCGGCAGAAACGCCTTTCCGGCGATCAGCCCCAGCAAGGGATGGCCGATGGTCAGGATCAGGACGATGATCACCGCGCCCGCGATCAGAGCGAGCCGGTTGGTACGGCGGAACAGCATCCCCAGTGCCTCATGGCCGTGGCTGCCATGCGTGCGGCTCAGTTCGACGAAGATGCTGCGCGAAAGCAGACTGGAAATCTTGGTCAATGAGTTGGCGAGCTGGTTGGCGAGGCGGTACAGGCCCGCGCCCGCCGGTCCGACGAACAGGCCCACCACCAGGACGGCTACCTGCTGCCCCACGGACGACAGGGTGGTCTGCAAATTGGTCGCGGTCAGGAAACCGACGATGCCCGGATTTTCCGTCCGCGCGTCCATGGCCTTGCCGGCCCGCCAGCCTCCCAAGCTATCGCCGCCGACCCGGATGGCCAGCCACCAATAGCTCACCGCGCACAGCAGTTCGGCCACGCTCCAGGCGATCAGGAAACCAGTGACATTGGGCATCAGCACCCAGGCGAGCAATGCGCCGATCATGCGGCCGACCGGGATCATCGTCTCGGCAAAGGCGCCTGAATCGAATCTGTCGAACAGCCGCAGCACGCCGGTCGGGCTGGAGCGGATGGTGATCATCATCACCATGCAGAATATCCACGCCTGCCATCCCATGCCGGCCGACAAGTCCATCAGCGATCCGAAGGCGAGGATGATGAAGGCCGCGATCAGTCCGCCCGCCACGGCGGAGCCCAGGTCGATCAGGATGCAGAAGCGCAGCACCCGATTGAGCGCATCGCCATTGCCCGATGCCAGGTGCGGCTGGCCATAGCGCACCACGATCTGCCAGCTGTCGAAGCTCACCAGTGTCTTGATGACGTTGGCGGCGCTCAGCACCAGCGCGAACCGGCCGAAATCCGCGACGCCCAGGGTCCGCGTCACGATGGCGAGGTAGGCGAGGCTCAGCACCGCGCCCACGCCCTTGCCGCCTAGCAGCCATCCGGTATTCGCCAGAATACGAGCGAAGCCTTCCTGAGCGCCACCCGATCCGCGCTTGCTGTCCACTGACGTTCCGGCCTTTCCCTGGCGCCGACCGACCGGCGAGCGCCTATCTAGGATCGGTCAGGGGGCGATGCAACACACGCTGTCCCTCCCGCTTCATTTGCTCTAAGGCGGCACCCCATGACCATTTCGAAAGCCATCATCCTTTCCGCAGGCCAGGGGGCGCGCCTTCTTCCGCTCACCCGCGACGTGCCCAAATGCATGATCGACTTCAACGGCCGCAGCCTCATCAGCTGGCAGGTCGCGGCGCTGGTGGCCAATGGCGTGACCGACATCGTCGTCGTCACCGGTTTCCGGACCGAACGGGTGGAGGATCATGCGCTGCAACTTTACCGCGAGACCGGCGCGCGCATCCGGACCGTGTTCAATCCCTTTTTCCAGGTGGCGGACAATCTGGGAACCTGCTGGATCGTCCGGGAGGAGATGGACCGCGACTTCATCATCCTGAACGGCGACACGATCGTTTCGGACGAGATCGTGGGCAAGCTGATTGCCGGGGCGCAGGATGCGATCACGGTGACGGTCGACATCAAGCCGGGCGACTATGACGATGACGACATGAAGGTGAACCGGGACGGGACGGGGCGTCTGCTGGACATCGGCAAAAGGCTGCTGCCGCACGATACCAACGCCGAATCCATCGGCATGCTGGCGTTCCGGGGCGAGGGGCCGGCGATCTTCCGCAACCAGATCGACCAGATGATGCGCACCCCAGAGGGCGTCGAGCGCTGGTATCTGCGCGCCATCGACATCATCGCCAAGGGGAACCGCGTCGGCACCGTGTCGATCGAAGGGCTGGACTGGCAGGAAGTCGACTTCCCCCAGGATGTGGAGGCGGCGAAGACGCTCACCGCCCGTTGGCTGGCCGAGGGCCGCTACGCGAAATAGGGTTTCAGCCAGCCGGTCAGTGCGGCGATCTGCTCAGGGTCGAGCTTCACCGCGCTGCCAAGGTCGGGCTGGCCGGGCCAACCGGCGTCCGCAATCTCCAGGCCCGCATGGTCGCGGCTGCCCTCATAACGGGGCAGCACATGGAAATGGACATGCGGGTCCACCATCATCAGCATGAGATAGTTGATCCTGGCATAGCCCACCGCTTGGCCGAGCGCCTTTTCGATCGCCCTGGTCACGGTTGCCAGTTCGGCATGGGCCTCCGCAGGCAGGTCGCCAAAGGCGGTGGCGTCCGATTTTGCGGCCAGAACCAGGGATCCCAGCGTCGGCTGGGCAGGGCGCAGCAACGCCACCCAATGCGCGAACTCAGCGATCAGAGTCGCGGGAAATCCGAATTTCTCGATGGTCGCGTTCATGCCACTGCCTCCATCCAGCTGACGATGGGCCGTCCCGAGCGCTGCACGCCATAGGCCTGCATCAGCCGCACGGCATGCACGACGAGCGAGATCACCGTCCACCAGGCCAGCGCGATCAGGCCCATGTCGGGGCGTCCGGCCAGGAGCGCCACGAACAGGATCACCATGTTTGGATTGCGCCGCGCGGTGATCAGGCGGAACCAGCTGTCGAACCGGCCCCACACATGGATGTCCATGCCGAAATCCTTGATGAACATCCCTTCGATCACCCGCTGGAGCACATAGCCGATGATCACCGCGGCCATCACGAGGGCGAAGGTCTCTGTCGAGAGCGCCTGTCCCCAGGCCGAAAGCCCCACGCCCCAGAAATACCACCAGAAGGGCGGATGGATGAGGTCGACGCCATGGTCCGCCACATTGCCCCATTTGGAAGAGGTGATGGTGCAGCGGGCCAGCTTCCCATCCACCGTATCGAGTATCATGAAGATGAACCCGGCGAGCATGCCCGTCCAATAGAGACCCTGCGCGAAGAACCAGGTCGCCACCACGCAAAGGGTCGCGCCGATCGCCGTCACCATATTGGGCGTCATGCCGATGGACGCCGCCAGCCGCGTCAGCCACAGAGCGAGCTCGGGCCAGAGATATTTGGTCAGCAGATCGGTGACGCCCTTATAGGCGCCGAAATAGCTTTGCCGCTCGATGCCGCGGCGGGTGGCCGGGGTCAGTTGCTTGACGAAGGGTTGTTCCAGCTTGCGCAACTGCCGGTTGTAGAGCTTTCGCCCGTCAGAGAGGTCGATCACTTGCGCCGCGTTCAGCGGATCGCTGCCCGCCGTCACCTGCCCGACGATCGGCGTGCTGCCCCAGGCGAAGACCGTTCCGGGTTCCTCCAGCACCAGCCGCAGCAACATCGGATCGAAGGCGTAGGCCAAGTTGAACAGCAGTTCATGACCGTCCGCCAGCGCGTTGCCATTCTTCGCCGCACTCTCGGCCATGCGGCGGCAGCGCTCGGCATTGGACATGCCCCAGATGCGGGTCGCATTGTCGCCCAACAGCCGCACCGGTCCCAGTGCGGTCGTGATCGTCTGCGTCATGCGGCGGCGGTCCTTTCGGATTTCCGGGCAAAATCGAGAATGAGGTCGGCCTGCCGTTCGGAGGCGGGCGTAGGCGATCGGTCGATGGAGTCGGACATGGCCGCTTCCTGAGCATCAACGAACCCGGCTTGCAAGTCCGCAGCGCGATCCAGTGCCTGTGGCAAGGCGGCCATATCCTCGATCACCTGCCCCAGGCGCCAATGGGAGAAGGCGTCGTTGCCGCGCCAGTCGCGCCGGTCCAGATTGAGGAAGATGCAGGGACGGGGACGGAGCAGATATTCGTAGATCTGGCTCGATACGTCACCCAGATAGACGTCCGCGCTCATCGTATAGCTCATGTCGATCGAATGCCGGCTACCCATGTCCACACGGATATGAGGCGCGTTCGTACAGATCGGCGCGGTGCGGCCGGCGAGCTTGGTATGGGGGGCGATGATGACGTTCCAGCCCTTCAGCGCTTCCAGCGCCCCCAGCACCTGCGGTCCATGGCGGGGCCATGACGACAATGCGGCATCGAAATGCGGATTATAGAGCAGGACCGGCCGGTCATTGTCGAAAAAACGTTGCGGCGCGGCCTTCAACTCGAACTTCGCATAGCCGCCGACCGCACAATCGTCCGTCGTGCACAGCCCACGGTCGATCAGCCGCCGCCGATCCTTCTCGCCCGCGACGAGCGTCAGGTCGAAGGCGGAATGGCGCGCCTTGTAGCCGCCCTCCCGATCGCCCGCGCCATGTTTGATCTGTATCATTCGCCCGGAAAAGCCGGGCACGCTGCGCAGCCAGCCGCTGGAGATTTCCGTCGTCACCAGCACGGGAAAGCGGCGGATCGTCGCATAGTTCAGCATCAGCGTCAGGAAACGCGAGGGCTGGCGGAACAGCGAGTCGGGCTGTGAGGGCGGCCTGCGCAGCCGGACGAGGTTCATGTCGCCTTCGGGATCATAGCTGGCGACGAGGTCGAGGATCAGGGGGGAGGGCGACAGGACATGGACCCTCACCCCCGCGCGGCGGGACAGGGCGAGGGCGGCTGGCAGCCAATGATAGGCTTGATGGGCTTCGGCGATGGCCAGAAAGGCGATGTCGGTCGGCAACGGGGGCTCCCCAGTGTATGTCCCGCCGTAGCGATCCCGCCCGCTACAAATCAAGCAACCCTTATTTGTTCTGCTCTCTGTGCTGGACCTTTGCAGATTTTTTGTTATGCGCAACGCCGAACAGTTGAGACATATCCGAAGAGGCTTGACGAGCAATGGCCGAATTTGCGTTGCCCAAGAACAGCAAGATCAGCGCCAAGGGCGTAACCCACAAGGCGCCTGACGGGGCCACGAACGTCAAGAGCTTCAAGGTCTATCGCTACGACCCCGACTCCGGTCAGAACCCGCGCTATGACACGTTCGAGATCGATCTCGACAATTGCGGTCCGATGGTCCTGGACGCGCTGCTGAAGATCAAGAATGAATATGATCCGACGCTGACCTTCCGCCGTTCCTGCCGCGAGGGTATTTGCGGTTCCTGTTCGATGAACATGAACGGCCGCAATGGCCTGGCCTGCACCACCTCGATCGAGGAATGCTCGGGCAAGGAAGTGCGTGTCACGCCGCTGCCGCACATGGACGTGATCAAGGACCTCGTGCCCGACTTCACGCATTTCTATGCGCAGTACAATTCGATCAAGCCCTGGCTGCAAACCGTCAGCCCCGCGCCCAGCGGCAAGGAACGGCTCCAGTCGCCCGCCGACCGCGAGAAGCTGGACGGCCTCTATGAGTGCATCCTGTGCGCCTGCTGTTCGACTTCCTGCCCCAGCTACTGGTGGAACAGCGACAAGTTCCTGGGTCCGGCGATCCTGCTCCAGGCCTATCGCTGGCTGGCCGACAGCCGCGACGAATATACCGGCGAGCGCCTGGACGAGCTGGAAGATCCCTTCCGCCTCTATCGCTGCCACACCATCATGAACTGCGCGAATGTCTGCCCCAAGGGCCTCAGCCCCGCCAAGGCGATCGCGGAAACCAAGAAGATGATGGTCGAACGGCAGCTCTGATCGAGGTGGGAGACCGGGTTGGTCCTCTAAGCCGCGTGCCGGATGGCCCGTGGATGGACTGGATGTCCTGGGCCGATCCAGTGCCCGGCACCTTTCTCGACTCGGCCATAGGCATCAGCTATTCGCGTGGCGATGCCGAATGTCAGGCGACGGTCATGCTGGAAACGCGACCGTCGCATGCCAATCGCCTTGGTGCGCTGCATGGCGGTTTTCTGGCCGCCTTCGCCGATCATGCGCTGTTCGCGGGACTGGCCGCGATGGGACGGCCGGAACAGGCGGCGGCCGTGACCGTTGATCTGACCATGCAATATTGTGGTTCAGGCAAGGTGGGTCCGCATCTGCGCGCGGAGGTCGAATTGCTGCGCGAGACGGGACGGATGATGTTTTTGCGGCTGACGCTCCATCAGGACGAGGAACTGATCGCGGCGTCCACCGCAACCGTGCGCAAGGCTCCTGTCGCAACGTGACCGGCGTGATCGCCCGATATGACGCGCTTGTCGCGGCCGGCGAATTGCGGGCCGATCCCGATCAGCGGGCGGCAGCCGGACGGCTGGATCATCTGCAAAGGGAATTGGAAGCGGCGCCGCCGCGCGGGTCGACCCTGTGGAAGCTGCTCCGCAAGGCGCCTGAGCCGCCACGAGGCCTTTATATGTGGGGCGGCGTCGGGCGCGGCAAATCGATGCTGATGGACCTGTTCTTCGACACGGTGCATGTCCAGCGCAAGAAGCGCGCGCATTTCCACGAATTCATGCTGGACGTGCATGCCCGCCTGGCCGAGGCGCGTAAATCCGAGACCGGCGATCCGATCCCACCGGTGGTCGAGTCGCTGGCTGAAGAGGCGCGGCTGCTCTGTTTCGACGAGATGGTCGTCAATAATATGGCCGACGCCGCGATCATGTCGCGACTGTTCACGGGGCTGCTGGAAAAGCGGGTGACGATCGTCACCACCTCCAATCGCGAACCGGACGAACTCTACAAGAACGGGCTCAATCGCCAGCTTTTCCTGCCTTTCATCGACCTGATCAAGGCGAAGCTGGATGTCATGACGCTGAACGGGCCGACCGATTACCGGCTTGATCGGCTGGGTGATGCGCAGCTTTGGCACGCGCCCAATGGACCGGAGGCGACCAGGGCCTTGTCCGAAGCCTTTTTCCGCCTGACCGACTATCCGGTGGAGGATCGCGCCAGGGTTCCGGCCGAAGACATCAAGGTACAGGGCGGCCGGACGCTGCATGTGCCCAAGAGCCTGAAGGGCGTGGCCGTCTTCTCCTTCAAGCGCCTCTGCGCCGAAGCGCGCGGCGCGCCGGATTATCTGGCGATCGCTCGTAAATATCACACGGTCATCCTTGTCGGCATCCCGGTGCTGGGGCCGGAAAAGCGCAATGAAGCGGCGCGCTTCGTGACGCTGATCGACGCGCTCTACGAATATAAGGTGAAACTGCTCGCCTCCGCCGATGCTGAGCCGGCGGTCCTCTATCCGGAAGGGGACGGCGCCTTCGAGTTCGAGAGGACCGTGTCGCGCCTCATGGAAATGCAGTCGGACGATTATCTGGCCCTGGGCCACGGTGAGAAATAGCCTCGACGAGAGATAATCTCGCCCTGTCGGTCATCCGTTCATCCCGTAACAATCCGCTATTAGGCAAAAAGGGCCCGCACGCCTCCCTCAACGGGAAGCGTGCGGCAGTGGCCGCTGCGGGGAAGGGCCGTGCGCCAGGGTAGGAGCGCTTGGGCAACAGAGGCAAAATCGCCTTTAATGAAATTGCGAATGAATTGCAAAGATAATTTGTCGCTAAGGCTTCTGCGCGGTTGAAACCTAGGCCAGATAGGCCTAAGCGCTCCCTTGTTTGAGGATTTCTTGGCAATTCCGGTTTTCCACGGCTTGGAGGATTACATATGGCCCGTAAGAAGATCGCGCTTATCGGCGCTGGCAATATCGGTGGCACCCTCGCGCATCTTGCGGCTCTCAAGGGGCTGGGCGACATTGTCCTGTTCGACGTCGTCGAAGGCGTGCCGCAGGGCAAGGCGCTGGACCTGTCGCAGTGCGCTTCGGTCGAGGGCTTCGATGCCAAGATCACCGGATCGAACGACTATGCCGATATCGCAGGCGCCGATGTGATCATCGTCACCGCCGGTGTCGCCCGCAAGCCGGGCATGAGCCGCGACGATCTGCTGGGCATCAACCTCAAGGTCATGAAGGCCGTGGGCGAGGGGATCGCCGCCAATGCGCCGAACGCCTTCGTCATCTGCATCACCAACCCCCTGGATGCCATGGTGTGGGCGCTGCGCGAATTTTCCGGCCTGCCGCACAACAAGGTCGTCGGCATGGCGGGCGTGCTCGACTCGTCGCGCTTCAACCATTTCCTGGCGGAAGAATTCAACGTGTCGGCCAAGGACGTCACCAGCTTCGTGCTCGGTGGCCATGGCGACACGATGGTCCCGGTCATCGAATATTCGACCGTCGCGGGCATCCCCGTTCCCGACCTCATCAAGCAGGGCCGCTCGACCAAGGAGCGCATCGACGCCATCGTCCAGCGCACCCGTTCGGGCGGCGGCGAGATCGTCGCGCTGCTCAAGACCGGCTCGGCCTTCTATGCGCCCGCCACCAGCGCGATCGCCATGGCTGAAGCCTATCTGGGCGACAAGAAGCGCCTGCTGCCCTGCGCCGCCAACCTGACCGGCCAGTACGGCGTCGACAATCTCTATGTCGGCGTGCCCGTGATCATCGGCAAGGACGGCGTCGAGCAGGTCATCGAGATCGCGCTGGACGACGAGGCCAAGGCGAACCTTCAGGTGTCGGTCGACGCCGTCAAGGAACTGCTGGAAGCCTGCAAGGGCATCGACCCTTCGCTCGCCTGATCCTTTCCAAGAGCTGCACCAGTCCGTCCCAGGTGAGTGCGCACCCTGGGGCGGCCTGCCTTTAGACCCAAAGTGCCACGTCCACAGAAGATAAAGGGACTGACATGTCCATTCTGGTGAACAAGAACACCAAGGTCATCACCCAGGGTATGACTGGTGCCACCGGTACCTTCCACACTGAAACCGCATTGGCCTATGGCACGCAGATGGTTGGCGGCGTCACCCCCGGCAAGGGCGGCACGACCCATATCGGCCTGCCCATGTTCGACACGGTTGCCGAAGCCAAGTCGAAGACCGGCGCCGACGCGTCGGTCATCTACGTTCCGCCGCCGTTCGCGGCCGACTCGATCCTGGAAGCGATCGACGCCGAAATCCCGCTGATCGTCTGCATCACCGAGGGCATTCCGGTGCTGGACATGGTGAAGGTGAAGCGCTCCCTGTCGGGCAGCAAGTCGCGCCTGATCGGCCCGAACTGCCCCGGCCTGCTGACGCCCGGCGAGTGCAAGATCGGCATCATGCCCGGCAACATCTTCTCCAAGGGCAGCGTCGGCGTCGTGTCGCGTTCGGGCACGCTCACCTATGAAGCCGTGTTCCAGACCACCAATGCGGGCCTGGGCCAGACCACGGCCGTCGGCATCGGCGGCGACCCGGTCAACGGCACCAACTTCATCGACGTGCTGGAACTGTTCCTGGCCGACGACGCCACCGAATCGATCATCATGATCGGTGAAATCGGCGGCGACGCGGAAGAGCAGGCTGCCCAGTTCCTGATCGACGAAGCCAAGAAGGGCCGCAAGAAGCCGATGGCCGGCTTCATCGCGGGCCGCACGGCGCCTCCGGGCCGTCGCATGGGCCATGCCGGCGCGATCGTGTCGGGCGGCAAGGGCGATGCCGAGAGCAAGATCGCGGCGATGGAAGCGGCTGGCATCAAGGTCGCTGCCAGCCCCTCGGAACTTGGCACGACCCTGCTGGAAGTGCTGAAGGGCTGAGCCAAAAAGCTGACAAGGCGGCCGGGCTGCACCCCGGCCGCTTGTTACCCCCGCCGCGACTGCACGCGGTTGGCATGGGACGTGAGACATGGGTTACGAGAATCAGGAAGTTTTTGAGGGGCTCGGGGAAATCGAGCGCGGGCCGAGCTGGGCGCGCACCAACTGGCCGCCGATCGATACCGACGACCTGACCGGGGCGCTGGACCCCACGCAGATGCAGGTGGCCGTGAAGGCCGCCGCCAAGGCCGTCGGCAAGGCGGTTTCGGATGCTGATGCCGTAAGTGCGGCCGATGATGCAATCCGTGCCCAGATGCTGATCCGCACATATCGCGTACGTGGTCATCTGGCGGCCAATCTCGATCCGCTGGGGCTCACCCAGCGCGACCTGCCGGCCGACCTGACGCCGGAATATCACGGCCTGACCGACCTCGACAAAAAAGTCTATCTGGGCGGCACGCTGGGGCTGCAATATGCGACCGTTCGCGAGATCGTGGCGATCCTGCGCGCCAATTATTGCGGCAATGTCGGCCTGGAATATATGCACATCGCGGACGTGGAGGAGCGCCGTTTCCTCCAGGAGCGGTTGGAAGGCAAGGACAAGGAAATCCACTTCACGCCGGAAGGCAAGAAGGCGATCCTGGCCAAGGTGATCCACGCCGAACAATATGAGAAGTTCCTGGGCCGCAAATATGTCGGCACCAAGCGCTTCGGCCTGGACGGCGGCGAATCGATGATCCCGGCGCTCGAAGCCATCATCAAATATGGCGGCGCGCAGGGCGTGCGCGAGATCGTCTACGGCATGGCCCATCGCGGCCGCCTGAACGTACTCGCCAATGTGATGGCCAAGGGTTTCCGCGTCATCTTCCACGAATTTTCGGGCGGCACCGCCAATCCCGAAGATGTCGGCGGTTCGGGCGACGTGAAGTACCATCTCGGCACCTCCACTGACCGCGAGTTCGACGGCATCAAGGTGCATATGTCGCTCGTCCCCAATCCCTCGCATCTGGAAACCGTCGATCCGGTGGTGTTGGGCAAGGTCCGCGCGCAGCAGACTTTCCGTGACGACCTTGCCAAGCATGAGCAGGTCCTGCCCGTGCTGATCCATGGCGACGCGGCCTTTGCGGGCCAGGGCATCGTCTGGGAATGCCTCGGCTTCTCGGGCGTGTCGGGTTACAATACCGGCGGCTGCATCCACTTCATCGTCAACAACCAGATCGGCTTCACCACCAGCCCGCAATTCTCGCGCGGCTCGCCCTATCCGAGCGACGTGGCGAAGGGCGTTCAGGCGCCGATCCTGCACATCAACGGCGACGATCCCGAAGCGGTCACCTTCGCATGCAAGCTGGCGATGGAATATCGCCAGACCTTCCATCGCGACATCGTGATCGACATGTGGTGCTATCGCCGCTTCGGCCATAATGAAGGCGACGAGCCGTCATTCACCCAGCCGCAGATGTACGCGAAGATTCGCCAGCATCCGCCGGTCAGCGACGTCTATTCCGCGCGGTTGAAGGCCGAAGGCGTGGTCGACGACGATTTCGTCGCCCAGGTGACGGGCGATTTCGTCAACCATCTGGAGGAAGAGTTCGAGGCGGCGAAGAGCTACAAGCCCAACAAGGCCGACTGGTTCGCCGGTCGCTGGTCGGGCCTGCACAAGCCCGCCGACGCCGAAACCACCCGCCAGAGCGTCGAGTCCGCGGTCAGCCAGAAGCTGTTCGACAGCCTGGGCAAGACGCTGACGACGATTCCGGAAGGCCATAACGTCCACAAGACGCTGAAGCGCGTGATCGACGCCAAGGCGGAGATGTTCAAGTCCGGCGAGAATTTCGACTGGGCGACCGGCGAGGCCCTGGCCTTCGGTTCGCTGCTGTCGGAAGGCTATGGCGTGCGCCTGTCGGGCCAGGACTCCGGGCGCGGCACGTTCAGCCAGCGTCACGCCGTCTGGACCGACCAGGATACGGAGAGCAAGTACATCCCGCTCTCGACCGTGCCGCACGGCCGGTTCGAAGTGCTGGATTCACCGCTCTCCGAATATGGCGTGCTGGGCTTCGAATATGGCTTCGCGCTGGCGGACCCGAAGAGCCTCGTGCTTTGGGAGGCCCAGTTCGGCGACTTCGCCAATGGCGCGCAGATCATCTTCGACCAGTATATCGCTTCGTCGGAGACCAAGTGGCTGCGGTCCAACGGCCTCGTCTGCCTGCTGCCGCATGGCTATGAAGGGCAGGGTCCGGAGCATAGCTCGGCCCGTCTGGAGCGTTATCTCCAGCTTTGCGCGGAAGGGAATATCCAGGTCGCGAATATCACGACCCCGGCGAACTATTTCCACGTCCTGCGCCGTCAGATGCTGCGGCCCTTCCGCAAGCCGCTGATCATCATGGCGCCCAAGTCGCTGCTGCGTCACAAGTTGGCGGTCAGCAAGGCGGAGGATTTCCTGGGTGCAACGCATTTCAAGCGCATCCTGTCGGACCCCAATGGGGCGCCTGACAAGGATACGAAGCGCCTGGTGCTGTGCTCCGGCAAGGTCTTTTACGACCTGATGGAAGCCCGCGACCAGCATGGCGACACGGATGTGCAGATCGTTCGCATCGAACAGATCTACCCGTTCGCGACCGAGGCCCTCGCAACGCGCATCGCGCGCATGACGAACCTTCAGGAAGTCGTCTGGTGTCAGGAAGAACCGCGCAACAACGGCGCCTGGTTCTTCGTGGAGCCCTATATCGAGGAAGCGCTGGCGCAGGCCGGCAAGGCGCCGATGCGCGCCCGCTATGCCGGTCGCAAGGCGTCGGCGTCGCCCGCAACGGGCCTCGCCAAGCGCCATGTCGCCGAGCAGGGCGCTCTCGTCGCCGATGCGCTGGGTCACAGCGTTCGTGAAGAAATCCGTCGCCAGAAGAAAGGCTGAACAAGCTCATGGCTACCGAAGTCAAAGTGCCCACCCTGGGCGAATCCGTTACCGAAGCAACCGTTGGCCAGTGGCTGAAGAAGCCCGGCGATGCCGTGAAGGCCGACGAGCCCATCGTCTCCCTTGAAACCGACAAGGTCGCGGTCGACGTGCCAGCGCCCGTCGCCGGCGTGCTGGGTGATATCGTCGCCAAGGAAGGCGATACGGTCGAGGTCGGCGCTCTGCTGGCCTATGTGAACGAGGGCGCGGCCGCTGCGGCTGCTCCCGCCGCTGCCGCGCCCGCTGCCAAGGCGGAAGCGGCGGCCCCGGCGCCTGCCGCTTCGGCTCCCGCCGCCGCGGACGATGAAGAGGGCGGCAATCTGACCCTGTCGCCCGCGGTTCGCCGCCTGGTGCTGGAACATGGCCTTGACCCGAGCAAGATCAAGGGCACAGGCAAGGATGGCCGTCTGACCAAGGACGATGTCGTGGCTGCGGCCGCTGCCGGCACCGCCAAGGCCGCCGCTTCGGCCGCTGCCGCCGCGCCTGCCGCCGCTGCCCCGGCTGCCGGTCCGAGCCGCGCGCAGGAACGGGTCAAGATGACCCGTCTGCGCCAGACCGTCGCCAAGCGCCTCAAGGAAGCGCAGAATAACGCGGCGCTGCTGACCACCTACAACGACGTCGACATGACCAACGTCATCGAGGCGCGTGCCAAGTATAAGGATCTGTTCGAGAAGAAGCATGGCGTCCGTCTGGGCTTCATGGGCTTCTTCACCAAGGCGGTCTGCATGGCGCTGCGCGACATTCCGGGCGTCAACGCGCAGATCGAGGGCGACGAGATCGTCTATAACGACTTCGCCGACATCTCGGTCGCCGTGTCGGCGCCGAATGGCCTGGTCGTCCCGGTCATCCGCAACGCGGAATCGCTGAGCGTGGCCGAGATCGAGAAGACGATCGGCAGCTTCGGCAAGAAGGCCAAGGAAGGCACGCTGACCATGGAGGACATGAAGGGCGGCACCTTCACCATCTCCAACGGCGGCGTCTTCGGTTCGCTGTTGTCGAGCCCGATCATCAACCCGCCGCAGTCGGCGGTGCTGGGCCTCCACCGCATCGAGGACCGTCCGGTCGTCCGCGACGGCCAGATCGTCATCCGCCCGATGATGTATCTCGCGCTCAGCTATGACCATCGCCTGATCGACGGTCGCGAAGCGGTGACCTTCCTCGTCGCGGTCAAGAACGCGATCGAGGACCCGACCCGCCTGTTGATCGACCTGTAAGGTTCGTCCATTCATCCCGTTCGGGCTGCGCCTGTCGAAGCCCCGTCCTTTTTATGGGACGAAAGAAGTAATGCCCTTTGACAGGTTGGACCGAGGCAAGTGACTCGGTCCAAGGGCGAACGGAGATTGTTATGGCAGACTTCGATTATGACGTTCTGGTAATCGGTGCAGGACCCGGTGGCTATGTCGGCGCGATCCGCGCGGCGCAGCTTGGTCTCAAGACCGCCTGCGCCGAAAGCCGCGAGACGCTGGGCGGCACCTGCCTCAATGTCGGCTGCATCCCGTCCAAGGCGCTGCTGCACGCTTCGGAGCTTTATGAAGAGGCTGCGAACGGCGCGCTCGCCAAGCTGGGCGTGAAGATCGACAAGATGAGCCTGGACCTCGACACCATGCAGGGCCAGCGCAAGGATGCGGTGAAGGGCCTGACCGGCGGCATCGAGTTTCTGTTCAAGAAGAACAAGGTCGACTGGCTGAAGGGCCAGGCGACCTTTACCGGTGCCAACACCGTCGAAGTGGCGGGCAAGAAGGTGACGGCGAAGAATATCGTCATCGCTACCGGCTCGTCGGTCACGCCGCTTCCCGGCGTTCAGGTCGACAATGCGGGCGGCAGGATCGTCGATTCCACTGGCGCACTGGAACTGGACAAGGTGCCGGGCCATCTGGTCGTCGTCGGCGGCGGCGTCATCGGCCTGGAACTGGGTTCGGTGTGGCGTCGTGTCGGGGCCAAGGTCACGGTCGTCGAGTTTCTCGACCAGATCCTGCCCGGCATGGACGGCGAAGTCCGCAAGGAAGCGAACAAGATCTTCAAGAAGCAGGGCTTCGAGTACAAGCTCGGTACCAAGGTCACGGGCGCGGAAGTCGGCAAGAAGGGCGTGACCCTGACCGTCGAACCCGCTGCTGGCGGCGCGGCCGAGAAGATCGAGGCCGATGTCGTACTGGTGTCGATCGGCCGTCGTCCGAATACCGAAGGTCTAGGCCTCGACAAGATCGGCCTGGAATTGAATGCGCGCGGCCAGATCGAAACCGATCATGACTTCGCCACCAAGGTTCCGGGCGTATGGGCGATCGGCGACGTCATCCCCGGCCCGATGCTCGCGCACAAGGCCGAGGACGAAGGCATTGCCGTCGCGGAGAATATCGCGGGCCTGACCGGCATCGTGAACCATGACGTGATCCCGTCCGTGGTCTACACCAAGCCGGAAATCGCGGGCGTGGGCCTGACCGAAGAGGCCGCCAAGGAAAAGGGCGCCGTCAAGGTTGGCAAGTTTCCGATGATGGCGAACAGCCGCGCCAAGACCAACCATGAGCCGGACGGTTTCGTGAAGGTGATTGCGGACGCCGAAACCGACAAGGTGCTGGGCGTGTGGATCATCGCTTCGGTCGCAGGCACGATGATCGCGCAGGCGGCGCAGGCGATGGAATTCGGTGCATCGAGTGAGGATATCGCCTACACCTGTCACGCGCATCCGACGCATAGCGAGGCGATCAAGGAAGCGGCCATGGCCGTGACCGGCAAGCCGATTCATATGTGATCGTTTCCTGCCGCATGCTGGGATGACGAGGCCGCCCTTCGGGGCGGCCTTTTTCATTCGGTATCTTCTACGCGTTGCAAATCTGCCATGACGGACTGGCGGAAGGCGTGGCTTGCGCTGAAAGGGAGCGCCGCACGCAAACCCGATTGCGGCCGCCTGCCTTCGCTTCGTAAAGTGCTGCGTCGGCCCGCGCGATCGCATCATGGACCGAGGCATCGCCATGCTGGACAGTCGAAAGACCGAAGCTGGCCGTCAGTGGCCGCCGCAGACCCAGTTCGTTCGCGACCTCCCGCGCCAGGCTTTCCCGGATGTCGTTGGCGATCGCCGCCGCGCGCGCCGCATCGGTTTCTGGCAGGAGCAGCACGAATTCCTCGCCGCCGAAGCGAGCGGTGACGGCATCTGGAGGAGCGGATCGGGCCAATATCTTCGCCAGGGTCTCGATCACGCGGTCGCCCAGGGCATGGCCATATTCATCATTGATCGCCTTGAAATGATCGATGTCGCAGACAATCAGGCTACCTGCGACGGGCATCTTGTGCGTCCACCCGGCGATCGCATCGTCGAAGCCGCGCCGGTTGAGCAGGCCGGACAGCGGATCGTGCAGCGCATCGCGCCGATAGCGGGCGAGCTGGTCGAGCATGGTCGCTGCCAGCGCCGCGAGCGCAAGGAAAAGCCCGAAGACACAGGCCATTGCCTGCATCAAAAAGGCATATTCGCTATTGTGGAAACCGCCTGCCGACAAGGTAAGCGGTACGGTACTGCCCCGGAACAGATTGTCGAGCGCGACCAGCAGGGCGGCGGCGAACAGAGTGCGATCGGACCAATCGTCCAGATGATCCTTCCCCGCGATCAACGGCAGGGCGATGAGCAGGAAGCAGCCGAAATCCGACGCCACCAGCGAGAGGGGCAGATTGTCCAGGACGAGGGCGACGGCGCACAGCAATAGGGACAGGCCCCATATCGCGATCCGCGCGGGCAACAGCCAGGAGGGACGCCAACGCTCCAGCAACGCCTGGCTGAACAGGAGGAAGCCGCTGGCGAACATCATATCGGCGACGAGACCCCAGGTCGTGCTGGGAAGGGCGGCAAAGGCGACAGGTACGGCGAAGCCCCCCGCAACGCAGAAAAAGGCCCCGCTCCAAAAACCCGCGGCTCGCACCCGCCATCGCCAGACGATCCCGAACAGGACGCCGAAACCGGCCATCATGATCGGCAGGAAGAAGGCGAAATTTTCTCCCATGCTGGCCGCCCGTTCCTTTGATGTATCGAAATCGTGCGGGGCCGGTGCCTATCCGCGCCCGACAGCGGGTATCGGTTGATCCTTAACAAATATTTCCGAATCGGATGAGTTGTTGATCCGATATGGATGAATCGAAGGGGCCTTCAGAAGCGCGGACGCCTCTTTTCGCGAAAGGCCTGCACGCCTTCCTTGAAATCGGGCAGGGTGAAGGCATCGCGGAACAGGTCGAGCGTGGTCGCGTCGTCATCGTCCTGGCCGTCCAGGATACGACGGATGATCGCCTTGGACGAACGGATCGAATGCTGCGCATTGGCGGCCATGACATCCGCCATGGCCTTTGCAGCGTCGAGGGGATCAGGCGCGATCTCGTCGATCAGGCCGATGGCAAGCGCTTCATGCGCGTCATTTAACGCGCCGGTGAACAATATACGCTTGGCACGTGCCGGGCCGACCAGATCGACCAGCAGCTTGGTATCGAACAATCCATAGACGATGCCGAGCCTGGCCGGAGTGATGCCCAACCGCGCCCTTGGCGATGCGATCCGCAGGTCGCAGGCGATGGCAAGGCCGCACCCGCCGCCGACCGCATCGCCGTCGATAGCGGCGATGACCGGCTTTTCGGCGTGGGCGAGGGCATATTGGGTGGAGCGGATCGCGGCCTGATTGGCGATGCGCCAGTTCTCCTCGCCTGAATGGCTGGCGAATTCGTGGATGTCGGCACCCGCGCAGAACAGCCCCGACGTGCCCGATGTCAGGATGAGGACGCGTACCGCCTCATCGGTCATGGCCTGCCCGACAAATTGGGGCAGCGATTCCCACATGGCCTGGTTCATGGCATTATGCCGGTCGGGCCGGTCGATCAGCAGCGTGGCGATGGCGCCGTCGCGTTCCAGCCGCAGCGTCATGCGGGCCAGCCTTTCAGCAGGGGCACCAGTTCGTCGAAATGGTGGATGATGGCGTCCGCTTCCAGCTCCTCGACCGGGCCGTCGAGGAAGCCGAAGCTGACCGCGATGCTGGGGATGCCCGCATTGCGCGCGCCGGCAATGTCGTTGATAGTGTCGCCCAGGAAGATCGTCCGCCCGCCGCCCGCGCGCTCGATCATGGCGTGGATCGGCGCTGGGTCGGGCTTCGCGATGCCGACCGTGTCGCCACCGACGACGCTGGCGAAGCGTTCCGACAGGCCGATCTGATGCAGCAGGGGAATGGTGAAGCGCTCCGCCTTGTTGGTGCAGATGGCAAGCTTCACGCCCGCCGCTTCCAACGCGTCCATCGCGGCGATCAGGCCGGGATAGGGCAGGGAGTGGATAGCGAGATTCTGTTCATAATAATCGAGCAGGATCGGCAGCATCCTCGCCAGCATCGCCTCGTCATAGCCGCCCGAGGCGTCGAGCGCCCGTTCAAGCATCACCTTGGCACCCTTGCCGACGAAGGGATGGATCGCCTCGACCGGGAAGGGGGGCCTGCCATCGGTGGCGATGGCATAGTTGACCGCGGCGGCCAGATCGCCGCTGGTGTCGAGCAGGGTGCCGTCGAGGTCGAAGCCGACGATATCGAAGGGAATGCCGGAGGGAAAGGATGCCATGGCCCGGCTCATGCCGCCGGGTGGGTGGCAAAGGCAAGTCAAACATGGCAGAGAGCGCTCAGATTCTTGGCCTCTTTGCCATAAAGGATGCCCCCCTCGTGACTGCCACCCGCCCGCCCCGTCGCCCCTTGGCCGTGATCATCCTTGCCGCCGGGCAGGGCACACGCATGAAATCCGCCAGGCACAAGGTACTTCATCCGATTGCCGGGCGGCCGATGCTGTTGCATCTGCTGGCCAGCGTCGCGGAGCTGAAGCCGGAGCGGCAGGTCGTGGTGGTGGGGGCTGGCCGCGAGCAGGTGGAAAAGGCGGTCGAGGGCAGCGGCGCGGTGATCGCCGTGCAGGAACAGCAGCATGGCACCGGTCATGCCGTGGCGCAGGCACATGACGCGCTGGCGGGCTTTGCGGGCGACATATTGATCCTGTACGGCGACGTGCCGCTGGTACGGACCGAAACCCTGCGGTCCATGCTGGAGCGCCTCAATTGGGGCGACGAGCCCCGCGCGGTGGTATTGGGCTTCCGGCCGGAGGACGCAGCCGCCTATGGCCGGATCATCGCCCGCGATCAGGGCGTCATCGAGAAGATGGTCGAATATAAGGATGCGAATGCCGAGGAACGGGCGGTGACGCTCTGCAATTCGGGATTGATGGCGGTGCGATCGACCGACCTGTTCGTGCTGCTCGACCGGATCGGCAACGACAATGCGGCGGGTGAATATTATCTGCCCGATATCGTCATGCTGCCCGGTGCGCAGAGCGCGGTGATCGAGGCCGAGGCCTGGGAGGTGGCGGGCGTCAACAGCCGCGCGGAACTGGCCGGTGTGGAGGCCGTATGGCAGGATCGCCGCCGCGCCGAGGCGATGCGGGAGGGGGTCACGCTGATTGCGCCCGATACGGTGTTCTTCGCCCATGACACGGCGCTGGGGCGCGATGTGGTGATAGAGCCCAACGTCGTCTTCGGGCCGGGCGTGATCGTGGCGGACGATGTGACGATTCACGCCTTTTCCCACCTGGAGGGCGCGACGATCGGCAAGGGCGCCGAAATCGGGCCCTATGCCCGCCTGCGTCCCGGCGCGAAGATAGGGGGCAGGGCCAAGGTCGGCAATTTCGTCGAGGTGAAGAAGGCCGAACTGGGTGAAGGGGCCAAGGCCAATCATCTTTCCTATATCGGCGACGCCAGCGTGGGGGCGGGCGCGAATATCGGCGCGGGCACCATCACCTGCAACTATGACGGCTTCTTCAAATATAGGACGGAGATCGGCGCGGGTGCCTTCATCGGCTCCAACAGCGCCCTGGTCGCGCCGGTGAAGATCGGCGATGGCGCGATCGTCGGAGCCGGCAGCGTCGTCACGCAATCGGTGGATGCCGATGCGCTCTGCCTCGTGCGGCCGGCGCAGGATGCGAAGCCGGGTTGGGCGGCGCGCTTCCGGGCGAAGATGCAGGCGCGCAAAGCCGGCAAGTGACCGTCCCTTCATGATGCGCTTTTTCCGCAGGCGGCGCTGGCTGACGGCGCTGCTGATCATCCTTCTGGCCTTGTCGGGCGGGATCGCCTGGCTGGTGGCCAATGCGCGGGCGATGCCGGTCGTGCGACGGTGGGATGTCAGCTTGCCCTTCCCGGCCGATGCGCCGCGGCGACCGGTCACCATAGCGCTGATGACCGACAGCCATTTGTCGGGACCGGACAACAGCCCGGAGCGGATGGCGCGGATCGTTGCCCAGGTGAACGGGCTCCAGCCCGATCTGATCGTGCTGGGCGGCGACTATATCGGGGATGACAAGGGCGGCGCGACTTACGGTCCGGTGGAGAGCATCGCCCCGTTCGCCGCCTTGCGCGCACCGTTGGGCGTGGTGGCGGTACTCGGCAATCACGATGCCCGCAAACATGCGCTGATCGGTCGCAAGCAATGGCATCAGTTGTTCGCGCGCATCGGCATCACCTTGCTCGACAACCAGGCGGTGCGGCGGGGACCGCTGGCGGTGGGCGGGTTGCGCGACATCTATACCGGCCGGCCCGACATTCCGAAGACGCTGGACGCGATGCGGGCGATGGGCGGCGCGCCGCTGATGCTGGCGCACGGGCCGGATGTGTTTCCGTTGTTGCCGGACGAGGCGATGCTGACGCTGGTGGGGCATACCCATTGCGGGCAGGTGGCGTTGCCCTTTGCGGGCATCGTCTATGTGCCGTCCCGCTACGGGACGCGCTATGCCTGCGGCCTCTATCGCGACGGCGCGAAAAGGATGATCGTATCCGCCGGGCTTGGCACCAGCGGCCTGCCGATCCGTTTGCTCGCGCCGCCGGATGTCTGGCTGATTACAATTCATCCACGATAGGGCTTGCCCCTGTCGCGGGCGCCGCGAACATGGCATAGGCATGTTCATTATTGATTTTCATGGCTTTGAGGCTCGACATCCATGTGCGGTATCATCGGAATCATCGGCAAGAACGACGTGGCGGACCGGCTCGTCGATGGGCTGAAGCGTCTGGAATATCGCGGTTATGACAGCGCGGGCGTCGCGACCGTGCATGAAGGCGCAATCGACCGCCGCCGGGCCGAGGGGAAGCTGGTCAATCTGGTGAAGGAACTGGCGGAGGCGCCGCTGCCCGGCACGACCGGCATCGCCCATACCCGCTGGGCCACCCATGGAGCGCCGACCACCAGCAATGCGCATCCCCATGCCACCAAGGAAGTCGCCCTCGTCCACAACGGCATCATCGAGAATTTCAAGCCGCTGCGCGAGGAACTGATGGCGCGGGGCCGGGTGTTCGACAGCCAGACCGATACCGAGGTCGTCGCCCATCTGGTGAGCGAACTGGTCGAGCAGGGGGCGAGCCCGAAGGAGGCGGTCCAGCAAGTCCTGCCACGCCTGCACGGCGCCTTCGCGCTGGCGATCCTGTTCCGCAGCCATCCCGAGCTGCTGATCGGCGCGCGGTTGGGTTCGCCGCTGGTCGTCGGCTATGGCGAGGGTGAGACTTATTTGGGCTCGGATGCCCTGGCTTTGGCGCCACTGACCCAGCGCATCGCCTATCTGGAGGAAGGCGACTGGGTCGTCATCACCAAGGATGGGGCGGAGATCTTCGACAAGGACAACAACCCGGTCGAGCGGCCCGTCACCATTTCGGGCGTGACGGGCGAGCTGATCTCCAAGGGCAATCACCGCCATTATATGCTCAAGGAGATTTACGAGCAGCCGGTGGTGGTGGCGCAGACGCTGAAATCCTATCTTCAGCGGATGGAGGACCGGGTGTCGTTGCCGATCCCCGATTTCGACCTGGGCGCGATCCGCCGCGTGACGATCGTGGCCTGCGGCACCAGCTATTATGCCGGCATGGTCGCCAAATATTGGTTCGAGCAATTCGCCCGCGTGCCCGTCGACATCGATGTGGCGAGCGAGTTCCGTTACCGCGACCCGGTGATGGAGGAAGGCGGCCTGATGATCGTCATCAGCCAGTCGGGCGAAACCGCCGATACGCTGGCCGCGCTGCGCCATGCCCGGGCCGAGGGACAGAAGATCGCCGCCGTCGTCAATGTGCCGACCAGCACCATGGCGCGGGAGGCGGACCTGCTGCTGCCGACGCTGGCCGGGCCGGAAATCGGCGTGGCGTCGACCAAGGCCTTCACCTGCCAGTTGGCGGTGCTGGCCGCGTTCGCGGCCAATCTGGCGCGGGCCAAGGGGCGGCTGGATGCGAAAGCCGAGAAGGAACTGGTGCGCCATCTCGCCGAAGCCCCCGCGGCACTCAATGGCGCGCTGGCCTATGATGAATCGATCGAGGTGATGGCGCATCTGATCGCGGGAGCGCGGGACGTGCTCTATCTGGGGCGCGGGCCGGACTATCCGTTGGCGCTGGAAGGCGCGCTCAAGCTCAAGGAAATCAGCTATATCCATGCCGAAGGCTATGCCGCGGGCGAGATGAAGCATGGGCCGATCGCGCTGATCGACGACAAGGTGCCGGTGATCGTGCTGGCGCCCAGCGGGCCGCTGTTCGAAAAGACCGTCAGCAACATGCAGGAAGTGCAGGCGCGCGGCGGCAAGGTGGTGCTGATCTCCGACTATGACGGGGTGCAGGCGGCGGGCGAGGGCTGCATGGCGACCATCACCATGCCAAAGGTGCATCCGCTGATCGCGCCGATGGTCTATGCCGTGCCGGTGCAGTTGCTCGCCTATCATGTCGCTGTCGCCAAGGGCACCGACGTCGACCAGCCGAGGAACCTCGCCAAGTCGGTGACGGTGGAGTGAAGGGTTACTTGCGAGGCATGGTCACTGGCGGATGAAGCGATAGCGGTCGCGGATCAGGCGGTTGAAATAGCCGCCTTTCGATGCGGCCTGCTTCATGCCCTGCACGATCGCGGCAGGCACGTCGAAATAGCTGTACCGCTTGCCGCTGACGAACTGCACGTCCAGCCGCCGGTGGATGGGATCATAGTCGAACTGGCGAATGGCGGTCGAGGGCATGCCCGCTACAATGATCGGCGGCAGGCGGTGTTTCCTGGGGCGGGCAGAAATAGAGGGCCAGGATGACGGACCTGGTGGGTCTTGCACGGACAGTGGCGTCACTTTGAAGCGAGCTTGACCCGGCGTCCCATCCTTGGCGTCCCACCCTTCCTGTGACCTGTCCTGTGACCTGACGCCTGACTCAGGGCTGTGGGACCCTGGGATCAGGCTGAGGTAACGACAAGCCGAACGAACTGAATCCACCCCAGCCGCAGCTGCGTCACTTTCAAGCCGCCGCCGCGCGATCCTCGTCCAGAAAGGCAGCGACATCGTCCAGCACGACATCCTTCGAGAGGAAGGTCCGGCCGATCCCCCGCGCCAGCAGGAAGGGCAGGGTGCCCGCCGCCATCTTCTTGTCGTGCAGCATATGCGCGACCAACGTCGCGCCATCGGCCGTCACATGCGCGCTCGCCAGGTCGTGGGGGAGGCCCATGGCCTTCAGATGCGCCGTCACCCGATCCGCATCCTCGCCCGTGCACAGCCCCAGCCGCGCGGAATAGCGGAAGGCCAGCGCCATGCCCGCCGCTACGCCCTCGCCATGGAGCAGCGTGTCGGAAAAGCCCGTATCCGCCTCCAGTGCATGGCCGAAAGTATGGCCCAGGTTCAGCAGCGCCCGGCGACCGGAGGTTTCCCGCTCGTCCTCGCCCACGATCTTCGCCTTTGCGGCGACGCTGCGCTCGATCGCATATTCACGTGCTCCGGCATCGCCCGCGAGCAGCTTGTGCCCTTCCTCCTCGCACCAGGCGAAGAAATCGGGATCGTCGATCAGGCCATATTTCACGACCTCGGCATAGCCCGCCCGCGTCTCGCGTACCGGCAGCGTGTCGAGGGTCGAGGGGTCGATCAGCACCAGGGCGGGCTGGTAGAAGCTGCCGATCAGATTCTTGCCGGCCCGCGCGTTGATCGCCGTCTTGCCCCCGACCGAACTGTCGACCTGCGCCAGCAAGGTCGTCGGCACCTGGATGAAATGGCAGCCGCGTTTCAGGATCGAGGCGGCAAAGCCCACAAGATCGCCGATCACGCCGCCGCCGAGCGCGACCACATGGTCGCCGCGCTCGATCTCCAGCGCCAGCAGCGCGTCGAGCAACTCCTCCAGATGGCGCCAGCTCTTGGTCTGCTCGCCCGGCGGCAGGATGACGGGTTCGACAGCGACATTGGCGGCGCGCAGGCTCGCCTCCAGCCGGGGAAGCTGCGCCTTGGCCACATGCGCGTCGGTCACGACCACCAGCCTGCCCTTGCGCGCATAGCCCGCCAGATAGGTGCCGGCGCGGGTCAGCGCCCCCTGTTCGATCACGATGTCATAACTGCGCGTATCGAGCGCGACGCGGACTACGGCCATTGGGAAAGCTGCTCCATGATGCTGTCGACTGCCACATCATGCGGCGCGGCGGCGCTCCGCACATGAATGGGACAGAGGGCGTAAACCGGATTGCGGACGGCGGCCAGTTCGGTCAGCACGACGCGCGGGTCCTTGCCATTGAGCAGCGGTCGTCCCTCCCGGCGGGACACACGGTCGACCAGCGTGTCGATATCGGCGTTCAGCCAGATCGCCAGCGCATGGTCCAGGATCAGCGTCCGCGTCTCCTCCTGCATGAAGGCGCCGCCGCCGGTCGCGATCACCTTGGGCTCACCGTCCATCAGCCGGGCGATCACCCGCCGCTCGCCGTCGCGGAAATAGGCCTCGCCATAGCGTTCGAACATTTCGGTGATCGTCATGCCGGCCGCCTTTTCGATCTCCTCGTCCGCATCGACGAAACCGACGCCAAGCCGTGCGGCCAGCCGCCGGCCGACGGTCGATTTGCCGACGCCCATCATGCCCACCAGGACGATGGGGCCGCGCTTCGCACGCGCTTCGGCGGATTTGCTGTTTCGCTGCATGGCGAGCGGGGCTATACAACCCCGCGTCGACAAGGCAAATCGCAACTTTCCCCAAGCCAGGCCGAGCCAGAACAGGACTCATGAAGCGCAATCGTTCCTACAGCAGTTTTGAAGGCAGCTCGCGTCGCCGCGGACGGTCTCTGCCGATCATTCCCGTCATTGCGGTCGTCGTGCTGGTGGCGATCATCGCCCTGCTCTGGTCGCGCGGTGGTGAAAAGCCGCAGGCCCGCGTGGAAAAGGTCATCCCCGCCGAAAAGCTGGGCCACTAAGCGGCATGGTCCAAAGGCGGGTGAATGTGAAATGGGCGTTGGGCAGCTTTGCGCTCGCCCTGACGCTGCCGGTCGTTGCGCAACAGGCGCCGGAATCGCTGTTGCCGCCAGGCTTCGGCGACACGCCCGCGACACCCACGCCCGCGCCGTCGCAACCTGCCCGTCCGGCGCAGGGGCCTGCTGCTCCAGCCGCGCCCGCGCCCGCCATGGCAGTCCAGCCGCCAAGCTTCCCCGTAACGGACGAGGCCGCCGACAACGCCGCCGAAGCGCAGTTGTCGGAAGAGGAAATGGCCGCGCAAAAGGCCAAATATGACCTGCCCGAAAATGCGCATCGGTCGCTCGACCGGGTGGGACCGCTGACGCCCGAGCGGCTGGGGTTGGCGCCCAACGCCTTCGGCGCGCAATCGGGGCAGTTCCTGGCCGCGCTGATGAAGGAAACCCGGGCGCCGATCACGTCGCGCTGGGCCTCGATCCTGCTGCGGCGGACATTGCTGTCGGCGGTCGATACGCCCAGGGACATCAATGGCGCCGACTGGGTGGCGGAGCGCGCCTGGCTGCTGCTGCGCATGGGGGAGGCGGACAGCGCGCGCCTGCTGGTGCAGAGCGTCGATTCGGACCAGTTCACCCCGCGCCTTTATGCCATCGCCATGCAGACCTATCTGGCGACGGCCGACCCGGCGGGGCTGTGCCCACTGTCGGCCGGCGCGCTGCGGTTCAGCAAGGAACCGGGCTGGGACATGACGCGGGCGATCTGTCCGGCGCTGTCGGGTGATCAGGGCTCGGCCAGCGGTGCGCTCAACCAGGCGCAGCGGCGCGGGCAGGTGCGCGGCATCGACTATCGGCTGGCGGAAAAGGTGGTCGGCACCGGCTTCAATGCGCGTCGTTCGGTCAAGATCGAATGGGACGCGGTGGACCGGCTGACGGCGTGGCGATTCGGCCTGGCGACGGCGCTGAATGTCGAGATTCCCGACAATCTTTACGCCACGGTCGGGCCGCATGTCCGCGCCTGGGAAGCCCGGGCACCCGCGTTGACGGCGGCACGCCGCCTGCCCGGTGTGGAGATGGCGGCGCGGCTGGGCGTCTTTTCCAATGAGGCGCTGGTCGGTTTCTACAGCCAGCTTGGCGTGGATGGCGACGCGCCCGCCGCCGCCGATCGGATCGACGCATTGCGCGCCGCTTATTCCGGATCGAGCGCCGACGACCGGCTACAGGCGATGCGGACGATCTGGCAGAATGAGGCGCGCCCCGATTTCGTCGGTCTGATCGCGACGGCGCGGGCGGCGGCTGCGCTGCCCGTTGCGCAGTTGGGCGCGCGGGACGCGGCCAATCTGGTCGCGGCCATGTTCACGGCGGGCTATGACCGCAGCGCCGTTGCGTGGGCGCGCCTTGCCGCGCAGGCGGACGGCGACGGTGCTGGCGACCTCTGGGCCTTGCTGGCCGTCGGAGCGCCCGCCCCGGTCGTCGACATCAGCGGCGGGCGGGTGTCGTCCTTCGCCAAGGCGGCCGATGCCCACAAGACGCAGATGCTGATCGCGGCACTGGCGGGGCTGTCCCGTCTCAATGCCCAGGATGGCGCGTCGCTGGCACAGGATAATGGTTTCAACCTCGGCGTCACCAGCCGCTGGTCGCGCGCCATCGACGCGGCCGCGGGGCGGGGCGAAAAGGCCAGCGTCGCGCTGCTGGCGGCGGTGGGCATGCAGACGGCGGACTGGAACCGGCTGCCGCCTGTCCATCTCTATCATATCGTCGCCGCGCTGCATCGCGTCGGGTTGGACCCCGAAGCGCGGATGATCGCCGCGGAGGCGATGACGCGGCTCTGATGGGTGACGACGCCTCGCTTATCGACCGCTTTCTGGAAATGATGGCGGCCGAAAGGGGCGCCTCGCGCAACACGCTGCTCGCCTATCGCGCCGACCTGATGGGCGCGGCGAAGATTGTCGGCGGGCTTTCCGGCGCGACCAAGGACGACATTGGCGGATTGGCGGACGCCTGGGCCGGACTGGCGGCCTCCTCCGTGGCACGCAAGGCCTCCGCCTTGCGCGCCTTTTACGCGTTTCTGGAGGAAGAGGGGCTGCGTGCCGACAATCCCTCTACGGCTCTGCCGCGCCCGGCGACGCGCCGTCCCCTGCCGAAGATATTGTCGACCGCCGAAGTCGATTCGCTCTTCGCGCTGATTGCCGGGAGGCTGGCTGCGGAACATCCTGCGCCGCTCGACCTGCGGCTGTCCGCGCTGATCGAGTTGCTCTATGGGTCCGGCCTGCGCGCGACCGAGCTGGTGTCGCTACCCCGCCGTGCGCTGGCGTCGGACCGGCCGTTCCTGATCCTCAAGGGCAAGGGTGCCCGCGAACGGCTCGTCCCCATTTCCGATCGCGCCCGCGCCGCCGTCGCCGCCTGGCTGCCGAACGTGCCCGCCGACAGCCCATGGCTCTTCCCCTCGGGCAAGAGCCATGTCAGCCGCATCCGCCTCTACCAGATGGTGAAGGCGCTGGCCGCCGCCGCCGGGATCGCGCCCGAACGGGTCAGCCCCCATGTCCTGCGCCATGCCTTTGCTACCCATTTGCTGGAGGGCGGGGCGGATCTGCGCGCTTTGCAATCCATGCTGGGGCATGCCGATATCGGCACCACGCAAATCTACACCCATGTCGACAGCCGTCGCCTGGTCGAACTGGTGAACAGCCGCCATCCGCTGGCCAGCATGACGCATCGGCGCGTTGACGGCGAAGCGTCAGCGCCCTAACGCCTTGCGCCATGGTTAGCTTTCTTGAATTCGAAAAGCCTATTGCGGAGCTGGAAGCGCGCATCATCGAACTGCGCGCCACCGCCAATGTGGGCGATATCGACATAAGCGGTGAGATCGACAAGCTCGAACAGCGCGCGGCGAAGATGCTGGTGGACAGCTATGCGAAGCTGTCGCCCTGGCAGAAGACGCAGGTTGCGCGCCATCCCGACCGTCCGCATTTCAAGGACTATGTCGCGGGCATGTTCGACAATTTCATGCCGTTGGCGGGCGACCGCGCCTTTTCCGATGATCAGGCGATCATCGGCGGCTTCGCGACGCTGGGTGACCGCCGTTTGGTGGTGATCGGTCATGAAAAGGGCGACGATACGGCAAGCCGCGTCCGCCACAATTTCGGCATGGCGAAGCCCGAGGGCTATCGCAAGGCGATCCGCCTGATGCAGCTTGCCGACCGTTTCGGCCTGCCCGTGGTGACGCTGGTCGATACGTCGGGCGCGTTCCCCGGCGTGCAGGCCGAAGAACGCGGTCAGGCGGAGGCGATCGCGCGCTCGACCGAGCAATGTCTCGCCCTGGGCGTGCCGATGGTCGCGGCCGTGGTGGGCGAGGGCGGCTCTGGCGGCGCTGTGGCGCTGGCGGCGGCCAATCGCGTGCTGATGTTCGAACATGCGGTCTATTCGGTGATCTCGCCCGAAGGCTGCGCTTCCATCCTCTGGCGCACGGCCGACAAGGCGAGCGATGCCGCCACCGCCATGCAGGTGACGGCCCAGCATCTGAAGGCGCTGGGTGTCATCGACCGCATCGTGCCGGAGCCGACCGGCGGCGCCCATCGCGAGCCCGTGCAGGCCATCGCCCATCTGGGCGCGGCGATCGGCGAGGAGTTGGACGCGCTGTCGGGCATGAGCGCCGAGGCCCTGCGGACCGATCGCGCCGACAAGTTCCTCGCCATCGGCGTTTGACCGTTCACCCCCTGTCTTGGGGAACCTCTGCCTGCTATGCCTCGTTACGCCATGGTAACAGGGGATCAGGAGGCGCCGTGACACGATTATCCTATTGGGCTTATGCGGGGCTGGGCCTGATCGCCTTTGCCGCCGCGCCTTCGGTGCAGGGCCAGCAACGGGCGATTCGCACGGTTTCCTCGATCAGCCCGCAGGACAAGGAATCCGGCGCCAAGCAGCATCCGCAGCTTCTCAACGAATTTGGCGGGGCTTATGCCGGGCCGCAGGCCAAATATGTCGAGGGTGTGGGCCGTCGCATCGCCGTCCAGTCGGGTCTCTCCAACGCGCAGGGCGATTTCACCGTCACCCTGCTCAATTCGCCGGTGAACAACGCCTTCGCCATTCCCGGCGGCTATGTCTATGTCACACGCCAGCTGATGGCGCTGATGAACGATGAGGCCGAACTGGCCGGGGTGCTGGGCCATGAAATCGGCCATGTCGCGGCCCAGCATGGCCAGCGGCGCCAGCAGGCGGCCCAGCGCAACGCGATCGGCGGCACGCTGCTTCAGGTACTTACCGGCGCGCTGCTGGGCGATTCGGCGATTGGCGGCCTGTTGCAAAAGGGGATCGGTCAGGGCAGCCAGTTGTTGACGCTCAAATTCTCCCGCACCCAGGAATATGAGGCGGACGATCTGGGCATCCGGTATCTGGCGTCCGGTGGTTATGATCCCAAGGCGCTTTCGACCATGCTCGCTTCGCTCGCTGCGCAGAGCAGTCTGGATGCCCGTGTGACCGGTAATGCGCGATCCGTGCCGGAATGGGCGAGTACCCATCCCGATCCCGCCTCCCGCGTCGGTCGTGCGGCGCGCAATGCCGCCGCCACCGGATCGACCAGCACGGTACGCAACCGGGACGCGTTCCTCAATGCGCTGGACGGCGTGCTCTATGGCGACGATCCCAAACAGGGGGTGATCGAGGGCAGCCGTTTCCGTCATCCCGACCTGCGGCTGGGCTTCACCGCGCCGCAGGGCTTCGGCATGGAAAATGGCGCGGATGCCGTCACCGTCGCGGGATCGGGCGGCCAGGCGCAGTTCGGTGCGGCGCCCTTTTCCGGCGATCTGCCTGCCTATATCGATTCGGTGTTCGCGAAACTGGGCGGCGGGGGCACTGTTCCATCCGGCGATGTACGCCGTACCACGGTCAACGGCCTCCCGGCGGCGTGGCGCACGATCCGGGCCAGCACACAGTCGAGCCAGGTTGACGCCACGGTCTTCGCTTATGATTTCGGCGGCGACAAGGCCTATCATTTCCTGCTGCTGACGGCGGCGGGGCAGGGTATCGGTCCGTTCTCGACCATGGTGCAATCGGTCCAGCGTCTCTCGACCCAGGAGGCGGCCGCCATCAAGCCGCGTCGCATCAGCGTCCTTACCGTCAAATCCGGCGACAGCGTCCAGTCGCTGGCCAAGCGCATGGCCTATGGCGACTATGCGGTCGAGCGCTTCCTGACGATCAACGCGTTGAACGCCAACAGCGTTTTGCGGCCTGGGCAGCGGGTGAAGATCGTCACCTGGTGAGCCGGCATCGACGCGAGGTTGGAGCGGCGATCCGATTGAATCGGATCGCCGCTCCAGGCCTTTTGTTCGCCGCGATTTCTTGACCAGCGAGGTTCCGGTCGCTTGGGAACCGCCCTAAATAAAAGGGGCGGCGGGATTGCTCCCGCCGCCCCTTTTCTTCAATGGCTTCGAGCTTACTTCAGGTTGCCCGAGACATTGTTGAAGGTGTTGCCGAGCTTGCCGCCCAGGCTGGTCATGGCGCCGATGGCGGCGACAGCGATCAGAGCTGCGATCAGGCCATATTCAATGGCGGTGGCGCCCTTTTCGTTCTTCAGCATCTTGCGGATGAACTGCATTGGAAGTCTCCTTGCCTCAAATTCAACGTTTAACTACCCGGCCGCCCCCCGCTTGAATTGAAGGTCAGCATTGGCAGGTTTAGACGGGGTGGGTTGATAAAGATTTAATGCGATCGGCAGGTTGTCAGATATTGATGGTTAATGCGCGAGAACTTCTGTCGCGACATTGTTCCACATGCCGATGGTCTTGTTGGCGACGTTGGACATGGCGCCGACGATGGCGAGGCAGATGAGGGCGAGGATCAATCCATATTCCACCGCCGTCGCGCCGCGCTGGCAGTAGATCAGCTTCCAGAAGCTGAAATTTTTGAACAACGCGCGCATGCCATACCCCATTTACACACAGCCCAGAATGCCCTTGTAAAAGCGACAGAGTTAACAAACCCCTCAAGCTGGACCGTTATGACGATAAATTCTCCCCTGTTGGTGGTTGCCGCTGCTCTGGTCGATGCGGATGGCCGCATATTGTTGCAGCAGCGTCCGCCGGGAAAGCCGATGGCGCATCTGTGGGAATTCCCCGGTGGCAAGGTGGAGCCGGGCGAAGCGCCCGAAATCGCGCTGGTCCGCGAGTTGGAGGAGGAGTTGGGGATTCGCACCCATGCGAGCTGTCTCGCGCCCGCTGCCTTCGCCAGCGAGCCGTTGGGCGAGCGGCATCTGTTGCTGCTGCTCTATGTCTGCCGCAAATGGCAGGGCATTCCCGAAGCGCGGCACGCGACCGCGTTGCAATGGGCCAGGCCCGCGCAAATGTATGCGCTGGACATGCCACCGGCGGACCTGCCGCTGATCGGCCTGCTCGATTCGCTGATTTAGAGCATCGTGCGCAAAAGTGGGAACCGGTTTTGCGCTTAAAGCGATGCGACAACAAAAGCTTAGAGCGTGCGGCTCGCGTACGATTTAGCGCAGCGCGCTCTAGAGGGGTTTTCGATCTGATTGCATCAGATCGCTATCCTAAGCCTTTCGTTTCCGCGATTTTTGACCAGCGACCGATTTCGATCGCGTGGAAATCGCTCCAGGCAAAGGGGCGGGGCGCCGGATGGACCTGCCCCGCCCAAAGCTTCATTCCTCGGCTGCTTTGCTCTGGAGTTGGATGTAGTTCTGGATGCCCATGCGTTCGATCATCTCGAACTGGGTTTCGAGCGTGTCGACATGCTCTTCCTCGCTTTCGAGGATGTGCTGGAACAGGTCGCGGCTCACAAAGTCGCGAATCGATTCGCAATAGGCGATGGCGTCCTTCAGGACCGGCAGGGCTTCATATTCCAGCTCCAGGTCGGCCTTCAGTATCTCTTCCACCGTCTCGCCGATCTTCAGGCGGCCGAGCAACTGGAAATTGGGCAGGCCGTCGAGGAACAAGACGCGCTCCGCCAGCTTGTCGGCGTGCTTCATCTCGTCGATCGATTCCTCATATTCGAACTTGGCCAGCTTCTCGATGCCCCAATGGTTCAGCATCCGATAGTGGAGGAAATATTGGTTGATCGCGGTCAGCTCATTCTTGAGCACCTCGTTCAGATATTCGATGACCTTGGGATCGCCCTTCATCGGGTTTGTCTCCGGCTTTTTGGGAAAGTGCCGGGAGTATAAGCATTCCGGTTCCGTTTGTTAATCCGGAAAGCCGCGGGAATCCGCCATTTTTCGCTATGCTATTGCGTGGAGTTCGCGGCGGTCAGATGCGCCTGATTCGCAATGGCTTCAGATCGAGGCGCGCTCGGCGGCGATGATGGTCCGGGCGAAGGGGACGCACTGGCCACATTTGGGGCGGCGACCAAGGCGCGCATAGGCGCTGCACGGAGTGGCGCAGCCTTCCCGGGCCACTTCCTTCAGGTCTTTCTCGCGAATGGCATTGCAGACACAGACAACCATGCAAATCTCCTGCAGTGGGAGATAGCGTAAGTGATAATAGGTCGCAATAGTGATTCAATCGCTGTTGCGAATCTTTTGCGTCTGGCCGCCGACCAGGGTGCGCCACAGCCATTCCATCGGTCCGAGCGCGAATCGCCTTTGCCAGAGTGGCGACCAGAGCAGCATGACCACCCAGGCGGCGATCACGAGCAGCGGCAGAAGGCTGTAGCGCACCTGGCCGAACAGCCCGAGGCCCCAGCCATAGAAAGTCGCGCTCATGACGATGCTGGTGCCGAGATAATTGCTGAGCGCCAGCCGTCCGACGGCAGCGATTCGGTGCGTCAGGCGCCGGTCGCGATAGCGGGTGAACAGCCACAGGATCAGCGCCGCCCAGCCCACGGCCAGCGGAATGCGGAAGGGGAAGGACCAGGCCAGCACCGTTCCCAGCGCCGGCAATGTGGCGAACCCGCTTGCGATCACCCACCAGGCGAGACCCGCCATGGGCAAGAGGCCGATCAGGAAACAATGGCGCGCGGTGCGCCAATATTGCTCTGCCTGCCAGCGTCCGGTCAGGAAACCGCCCTTCAGCATCGCCATGCCCAACAGCATGAAGCCCAGCGTATCGAGCGTCACGAAGGGCAGGGTGGTGAGCCACTGACTGCCGAACAGGGCGACGTGATGCATGAAGATGCCGGCATAGTTCCCCCTATAGATTTCGAATTCGCTGCGGATCGCGGGGTGGGCGGGATCGGAAAAAGAACCGATGAAGTCAGCGAAACCGGCAGGGATATGGGACGCTGCATCGGGCGCCGCGGCGGCGTGGCTCCAGGCGTGGAGCGTGGTGATGAAGAAAGCGCAGACGAGGAAATGCGCCAGGAAGAAGAGAAAGGCCCATTTGACCAGCGCCAGCGGCTCCTTCCGGACGAACAGCAGGGCCGCGAGGCCGACCAGCGCATAGATCATCAATATGTCGCCCGACCACAGCAGCAGATAATGAGCGAGGCCGAAGACGAACAGCCAGGCGGCGCGGATCATCTGTGTCCGCTGACCGTCGTGCCCGGCCATTTCCTCCCGGTCGATCAGCAACAGCATCGACGCGCCGAACAGCATGGAGAAGAGCGCCCGCATCTTGCCATCGACAGCCAGGAAACTGACCGTCCAGAAGAGGATGTCGCCCGTGGAGAGCGGTCCCGCCGCCGCCGGGCTGAAATAGGCCTGCGCGGGCAGGGCGAAGACCGCGATGTTCATCCACAAGATTCCCATCACCGCGCATCCGCGCAGGACGTCCATGGCGGGAATCCGGGAAGAAGGGGTGGTCATCGGTTCTGGCTGTCCTTGAAGAGGCTGGAAAAGAACATGCGGCTCTGTCAATGCGACTAGCCATGAACGGCCATCGCAAGCAACGAATAAGCGACGCTTTCGGCGCGGCGGCGGGGCGTTATGACGATCATGCCGGGCCACAGCGGCTGGCGGCCGCGCTGGTCGCCGATCTTGCCCAGCGGCAGAAGCCCGAGGGTGTCGGGCGGATATTGGAGATCGGCTGCGGCACGGGCTTTCTGACGCGGGACATCCAGGCGCGCTGGCCGGGCGCGGAACTGGTGGTAACGGACTTGTCGCCCGATATGCTGGCGCGGGCCGCGAGGGATGGACTGATCGCGGGCACATTCCTGACGATGGACGGCGAGGCGCCGATCTTCGAAGGGGAATGGTTCGACCTGATCCTCTCCAGCCTGGCCTTCCAGTGGTTCGATGATCTGGAGCGCGCCATAGCCCGTCTGGTCGGATTGCTGCGGCCGGGGGGGAGCCTCATCTTCTCCACAATGGGGCAGGGCAGCTTCGCCCGCTGGCGCGGCGCGCATGACGCTGGCGGGGTAACAGCCGGCATTCCGGATTATCCCGCGCTTGAGACTTTGCGGTCGATGCTGGGGCGTTTCGGGGACGCCTTCGCCTTTGACGAGCATTATGTCCTGGCCTGTGGCGGCGCGAAGGGGCTGATCGCCCATCTCAAGGGTATCGGCGCGGTGGTGCCGAACGAGGGGCGCAAGCCGCTGGCACCCAGGGATTTGCGCCGGGTCATGGCGGCTTTCGAGGAAAGCGGCGGGAATGATGTCTATCAGGTCCTGTTCGGCCGGGTGACGCGCGTGGTTTAGGGTTTTGGATGGGGCCGCCACGTTATGAGCGGACGTCAACAACATCCGTCATCCAGGCTGGGATCCCGTGAGGCTGACTTGTGCCCTCGCCTGAAATCCCGGCTTTCGCTGGGATGACAGGCCAGAGGCAAGAAGCCACCCCTATTCGCCGTAGACGATCCTGACCTTGCCCGCAGCGTCCGCCGCAACGGCACGCGCCGCATCGGCATCCTCCGCCCGTGCCAGGGCGACTCCCATGCGGCGATAGGGACGGGTCGCCGGCTTGCCGAAGAGGCGCAGGTCGACTTCGCCGCCGGGCGTGGAGAGCGCATCGGCCAATCCTTCGAACCGGAAATCGTTCGATTCCCGGTCCGCCAATATGACCGCCGAAGCGGCGGGTCCCCGCAGCGTCACTTCCGGCACCGGCAAGCCCAGGATCGCGCGGGCGTGCAGGTCGAATTCGCTCATATTCTGTGAGATCAGCGTCACCATGCCGGTATCATGCGGCCGGGGCGAGAGTTCGGAGAAGATGACATCCTCTCCCTTCACGAAGAATTCCACGCCGAAAATGCCGTAGCCGCCCAGATTGTCGACCACCTTGCGGGCCATGTCCTGCGCGGCGGCCAGCGCGGCATTCGACATGGGCGTGGGCTGCCAGCTTTCCTGATAGTCGCCGCGTTCCTGCCGGTGGCCGATGGGGGGGCAGAAGCTGACGCCCTCCCGGCTGCGCACCGTCAGCAGCGTGATTTCATAGTCGAAGGCGATGAATTCTTCCACGATCACCCGGCTGCGGTCGCCGCGCATGTTGGCGACGGCGTAGTCCCACGCGGTCTCCAGTTCGTCGGCGCTGCGCACCGTGCTCTGCCCCTTGCCGGACGAGGACATGACCGGCTTGATCACGCAGGGCAGGCCCGTATGTTCGGCCCCGGCCAGCACTTCCGCCAGCGTTTCGGCATAGCGGTAGCGGGACGTGCGCAGACCCAGTTCGACCGCCGCCACCTCGCGGATGCGATCGCGGTTCATCGTCATGATGGTGGCGCGGGCGGAGGGCACCACGGTCACGCCCCTGGCCTCGACCTGCGCCAGCACCTCGGTACGGATCGCCTCGATCTCCGGCACCACGAAGTCGGGCCGGTGCTTCTCGATCGCCTTCGCCAGCAGATCGGCGTCGAGCATCGAAAACACCTCATGCCCGTCCGCCACCTGCATGGCGGGCGCCCCGGCATAGCTGTCGCAGGCGATGACCTGTGCGCCGAGGCGCTTGGCGGAGATCACGAATTCCCGGCCCAGTTCGCCCGAACCCAGAAGGAGGATTTTCGCGGTAAAGGCCATGGCAGGCTCCGTCCTGTCAGCTGATGGAAACGACCGTTCCGATCCGTTAGAGTTCGCTGTCCATCAGCGCGGGGAAGAAGCCCTCATGCGCGCTGCGCAGGTCGGCGAGCGCCACGCCCGCGACCGTGTCGCCGCCGGTTGTGCCGATGCGGATCGCGCCCGGAATCTCGACGCCCGGCGCGGCGGCGACGACATAGCGGCCCTGATCCTCGCCAAAGGCGCTCGCGGTGGTGAGCGGGATGTCCAGCTGCGCGCCGATCTTCCCGGCCAGCGCCATTTCGGTCACCGTCACCAGCAGGCCGCCATCGGAAATGTCATGCACGGCATTGACCTTGCCCGCCGCGATCAGCTCGCGAACGGTCTCGGCGCGGGCGCGTTCGGCGGCCAGGTCGACGTTCGGTGCGTCACCCGCTTCGCGACCGGCGATTTCGCGCAGCCAGATGGATTGGCCCAGATGCGTGCCTTCCTCGCCGATCAGCCAGATGGCGTCGCCCTCATTCTTGAACGCGACGGTCGCCATCACGTCGACATTCTTCAGCAGGCCGATGCCGCCGATGGCGGGCGTCGGCAGGATGGCGGAACCGCCGCCTGTCGCCTTCGATTCATTGTAGAGTGAGACGTTGCCCGACACGATCGGGAAGTCGAGCGCGCGGCAGGCCTCGCCCATGCCCTCCAGACAGCCGGTGAACTGCGCCATGATTTCCGGCCGCTGCGGATTGGCGAAATTCAGGCAGTTGGTGACGGCCAGCGGCGTCGCGCCGACCGCGCTGATGTTGCGATAGCATTCGGCAATCGCCTGCTTGCCGCCTTCATAAGGGTCGGCATAGCAATAGCGCGGCGTGCAGTCGGTGCTGATCGCAATGCCCTTCTGCGTACCGTGGACGCGCACGACTGCTGCGTCGCCACCCGGGCGCTGCACCGTGTCGGCGCCGACCATATGGTCATATTGCTCCCAGATCCAGCGGCGCGATGCGATGTCGGGCGAACCCATCAGCTTGACGAGGTCGGCGCCGATGTCCGAAGCCGGAATATCGCCCAGCGGCTGGACGCCCGACCAAGCCTTATACTCGTCCTTCGGCATGGCGGGACGGTCATAAAGCGGCGCATCGTCGGCCAGCGGAGCCAGCGGAATGTCGCACACCGTCTCGCCCTTGTGCACCAGAACCATGCGGCCCGTATCGGTCACATGGCCGATGACGGCGAAGTCCAGTTCCCACTTGCGGAAGATCGCCTCGGCGAACGCTTCCTTGCCCGGCTGGAGCACCATGAGCATGCGTTCCTGCGATTCCGACAGCATCATTTCATAGGCTGTCATGCCGGTTTCGCGCTGGGGCACCATGTCCATATTCAGTTCGATGCCGACGCCGCCCTTGGACGCCATTTCCACCGAGGAGGAGGTGAGGCCCGCTGCGCCCATATCCTGGATCGCGACGATGGCGTCCGACGCCATCAGCTCAAGACAGGCCTCGATCAGCAGCTTTTCGGTGAAGGGGTCGCCGACCTGCACGGTCGGGCGCTTTTCTTCCGAATCCTCGCCGAAATCGGCCGAGGCCATGGTCGCGCCGTGAATGCCGTCGCGACCGGTCTTCGACCCCACATAGACGATCGGATTGCCGACGCCCGAAGCTGCGCTGTAGAAAATCTTGTCGGTATCCGCGACGCCCACGGTCATGGCGTTGACCAGGATGTTGCCGTCATAGGCGGGGTGGAAATTCACCTCGCCGCCCACGGTCGGCACGCCCACGCAATTGCCGTAGCCGCCGATGCCGTGCACCACGCCGCTGATCAGATGCTTCATCTTCGGATGGTCGGGCCGCCCGAAACGCAGCGCGTTCATGTTCGCGACCGGACGCGCGCCCATGGTGAACACGTCGCGCAGGATGCCACCCACGCCCGTCGCCGCGCCCTGATAGGGCTCGATATAGCTCGGGTGGTTGTGGCTCTCCATCTTGAAGATCGCGGCCTGTCCGTCGCCAATGTCGACGACGCCCGCATTCTCGCCGGGGCCGCAAATGACCTGCGGGCCTTCCGTGGGCAGCTTCTTCAGGTGGATGCGCGAGCTTTTATAGGAGCAATGCTCCGACCACATCACCGAGAAGATGCCGAGTTCGGTGAGATTCGGTTCCCGGCCAAGCGCGTTCAGGACGCGATCATATTCTTCCGGGGAAAGCCCATGTTCGGCGACGACCTGGGGCGTGATCTGGGATGCGGTGCTGGACATGTGCGCGCCTTTAGCGAGGGAGCGTGCGATAGACAATGCTGACGCTCACTTGCGCCCGAAAACATGATAGCCTGTCTGCCTCGGAAGGCCAAAAAGGAGGTCTGCATGGAATGGATGCTGTTGCCGCTACGCCGCTACGCCCGATTTTCGGGCCGGGCGCGGCCGAAGGAATATTGGATGTTCGTCCTGTTCCTGCTCCTCGGCTTCTTCATCCTGTCGCTGGTCGAAACCATGCTTGGTCTCACCACGACCGATCGCTGGTTCCAGCGCGGCCCCTGGTGGGCCAGCGCGGGTTACAGCACGCGCGGCGGGCCGCTGACCGGGCTGTTCGCGCTGGCGATGCTGATTCCCCAACTGGCAGTGTCTGTCCGGCGGCTGCATGATACGGATCGGACCGGCTGGTGGCTGCTGATCGTCGTCTTTCCCTTCATCGGCAGCATCGTCCTGCTCATCTTCCTGATCATGAGCGGTACGCGGGGAGCCAATCGCTTCGGTCCCGATCCGGTCGAGGTCGGGGAACCGGAATTGCGTTAGAGCATCGTGCGCGAAAGTGGGAACCGGTTTGGCGCGAAACGATGCGACAACACAAATTTGGAGCGCGCGGCCTGCGTCATATTGAACGCGGCGCGCTCTCAGGCAAGAAAAAGGGCCGGCCTCCGCTCAGGAGGGCCGGCCCGAACTTGCAGGAAAATGAAAGGGATCAGCCCTTGCAGCTGACCGCGCTCTTGCCCGGCAGGGTGGCGGTGATCTGCTTGCCCGAACCCTCGACCTTGTAGCCTTCGGCTTCATAGGGCTTGCCGGCCTCGGCGGCGGTCAGCTTGGTCGGCGCGCCGTTCTTCTCGGTGCGCAGTTGCACGGTCTTGTCGTCGCTCATGAAGTCGACGAAGATCAGGCTGTTGTCCTTGCAGCGATACTGATGGCTTTCCTTCACCATCGGCGGCAGCTCGACCGGCGCGGCATTGGCCAGCTTTTCAGCCATGGGATCGGCGGGGCCGCCCACGACTTCGGGTTCGTCATTCTTGTTGCAGGCCGACAGCAGGCTGAGCGCCGCTACGGAGATGAGGGGGAGATGATATTTCATAGCGGTCCTTCTATGTGCATTAGCCATGCCAAGCGTCAACGCAAAACTGCCATAAGTCCGCTAGCCACTGGCCTGACGTCATGACATTTTCATGACCGCGCCCCGGAATCGGCCGCAACCGCCCCGGCGAACTTGCCAGTGAGCTTGACTGCGGGCTTGACCGGGCGGGCGGGGGCCGCCAATGCAGGGACATGGCGCAAGACAGCATGATGCAGCAGGGCGATCCGTCGCAAATGTCGTTCGAGGATGCGCTGCGCGCGCTCGAATCGATCGTCCGGCGGCTGGAAAGCGGCGACGTGCCGCTCGACGAATCCATTTCGCTTTATGCGCAGGGCGAAGAGTTGCGGAAGCGCTGCATGGAACGGCTCCAGGCGGCCGAAGCGCGCATCGCCAAGCTGACCGTCGATGCCAGTGGCGCGGTGACGGGCGCTCAACCCTTCGGTACGGACTGAAAGCCGCCGGCATGAGCGGAGCTGCCTCCGCCTCGTCCCTGGTCGCCAGCCGCGCCGCTGCCGTCGCGGTCGAGGTCGACCGTTTGTTCGACTCCTTGCTGGCCGTCCCCGACGATCCGCGCAGACGCCTTTACGAGGCGATGCGCCATGCGGCCATGGATGGTGGCAAGCGGCTGCGCCCGCTGCTGGTCCAGGCGGCGAGCGACCTCTTCAATATTTCGCGGGATTCGGCGCTCCGCGTCGGTATCGCGGTGGAATGCATCCATGTCTATTCGCTGGTGCATGACGATCTGCCGGCGATGGACGATGATGACTTGCGCAGGGGCAAGCCGACCGTTCACAAGGCGTTCGACGAGGCGACGGCGATCCTGGCGGGCGACTGCCTGCACGATCTGGCCTTCGAAGTGCTGGCGGACGAGGAAACCCATCCCGATCCCTTCGTCCGCGTCGAACTGGTGAAGGCGCTCGCCATCGCCAGCGGCACCAGCGGCATGGCGGGCGGTCAGATGATGGACCTGGAAGCGGAGAAGGCGAGCTTCGACCTGCCTACCGTCACCCGGCTCCAGCAAATGAAGACCGGCGCGCTCATCGCCTTCTGCGTCGATGCCGCCGCGATCATGGCGCGCATCCCGCCGGAGGCGCGTACCCGCCTGCACGGCTATGCACGCGACATCGGCCTTGCCTTCCAGATCGCCGACGACCTGCTCGATGTGGTGGGGGACGCCGGTCTTGCCGGCAAGGCGTTGGGCAAGGACGCGGCGGCGGGCAAGGAAACCTTCGTCTCGCTCCTCGGGGTGGAGCGTGCGCGGGAACAGGGACGCCTGCTCGTCGAGCAGGCCAAGGCGCATCTGCATGGGCACGGTCCGGAGGCCGATCTGCTGCGCGCCATCGCGGATTATATCGTGGAAAGGGATCGCTAGGGGCATGAGCAAGCAGAGGGTGGGGGTTTATCCCGGCACGTTCGATCCGATCACCCTGGGTCATATGGACATCATCCGGCGGGGTGCGAAGCTGGTCGATAAGCTGGTGATCGGCGTCACGACCAATATTTCCAAGTCGCCGATGTTCTCCGACGAGGAGCGGCTGGACATGGTGCGTCGCGAATGCGCGGGGATCGATGCGGAAATCGTCGTCACCGGCTTCAATTCGCTGCTGATGGACTTTGCCGAATCGCAGGGGGCAAGCGTCATCATCCGGGGCCTGCGCGCCGTCGCGGACTTCGAATATGAATATCAGATGGCGGGGATGAACCAGCAGATCAACGGCCGGGTCGAGACGGTCTTCCTGATGGCGGACGTCTCGCTCCAACCCATCGCTTCCCGCCTGGTCAAGGAAATCGCGCTTTACGGCGGGCCGATCCACAAATTCGTCAGCCCTGCGGTCCGCGACGAGGTGGAGGCACGGGTGGCGAACCTGGGTCGCAAGGGCCAGTAAAGGCTCGACTCAGCCTTCGTTCAGTTGCCAATCGCCAAGAGGACGCTATCAGGGGCACATTCGCACCTGGGCAAATATAGGAAAGCTTCATTCATGCGGTTCACGTCGGCGCTCAAGACCGTGGCGATCGGTTTCGCCCTCTATGCATCGAACGGCGCGGCCCTGGCCCAGGGCGGACGCAATGCCGAGGAAGCGAAGAAGGAGGAGGCTGCCGTCCGCGCGGAGCAGACGGCCAAGCAGCTCGGCCTCGACCCTGGCTCCAAGCTGCCGCCCGCGACCGTGCCGGCGGACCCCCAGAATATCTGGGATCTCGACCTGTCGAGCGGCGGCCGCGTACGCATCCAGTTGCGGCCCGACATCGCGCCCACCCATGTCGAGCGGATCAAGGAACTGACGCGCCAGGGCTTCTACAACGGCCTCAAATTCCATCGCGTCATCCCTGGCTTCATGGCGCAGGGCGGCGATCCCAAGGGCGATGGCACTGGCGGTTCGACGCTTCCCGACCTGAAGGCGGAGTTCAATCCGATGCCGCATCTGCGCGGCACCGTGTCCATGGCGCGTGCCCAGAGCGAGGACAGCGCGAACAGCCAGTTCTTCATCGTCCTGCTGCCGCGTATGCAGCTCGACAAGAAATATACCGTCTTCGGCCGGGTGATCGATGGCATCCAATATGTCGACGCGATCCACCAGGGCGAGCCGCCCGCCGACCCGACGCTGATCCTTCAGGCGTCGATCGAAAGCGACGGCAAGCCGCCCGTGACCGCGCTGCCGACGCCGCCCGCGCCAGCGCCTTCGATCATCGCGCCGCTGCCCGCGAAGAAGCCCGTGCCCGCGAAGAAGCCGGTCGCGACCAAGAAGAAATAAGGCGCCCCAGCGGGGGCAGAAGCCATGCGCGTAGACCTGTTCGATTTCAATCTGCCGCCTGAGAGCATCGCGCTCCGGCCCGCTTCGCCGCGCGATTCGGCGCGTTTGCTGCTGGTGGCTGGCGAAGCGCCCTTCGGGGACCGTATCGTGCGGGACCTGCCGGGCCTGCTGCGCGCCGGCGATGTGCTGGTGTTCAACGATACCAGGGTGATCCCGGCCCAGTTGGAGGGCATGCGCGGTCAGGCGAAGATCGGCGCGACGCTGCACAAGCGGCTGGGCCTGCGCCAGTGGCAGGCCTTCCTGCGCAACGCCAAGCGGGTTCGCGATGGCGACCGGATCGATTTCGGCGCGGGCGTCGCCGCCCTTGCCGGCCCGCGCGACGAGGATGGCGGCGTCACGCTGAGCTTCGAGGGCGAGGAGCCGGTCGAAGTGCTGCTGGAGCGGGCGGGCCGCATGCCGTTGCCGCCCTATATCGCCAGCAAGCGCCCCACGGACGAGCGCGACCGCAGCGATTATCAGACCATGTTTGCGCGGGAGGACGGTGCGGTCGCGGCGCCCACCGCGGCGCTGCATTTCACGCCCGAGCTGATGGTGGCACTGGAGGCGGCGGGGGTGAAGACGGAAACCCTGACCCTGCATGTGGGGGCGGGCACGTTCCTGCCGGTCAAGGCCGATGACACCGACGACCACCGGATGCATGCCGAATGGGGCCGGATCGACCAGGCGACGGCGGATCGCCTCAACGCGGCGCGAAAGGCGGGAGGGCGGCTGATCGCCGTCGGCACCACCAGCCTGCGCCTGCTGGAAAGCGCCGTGGGGGAAGACGGCATCGTCAGGCCCTTCGCCGACGAGACACGGATTTTCATCACGCCAGGCTATCGGTTCCGGGCGGTGGATGGCCTGATGACCAATTTCCACCTGCCGAGGTCGACCCTGTTCATGCTGGTCAGTGCCCTGATGGGGTGGGAGCGGATGCAGGCGGTCTATGCCCATGCGATCGCGGAAGGCTATCGCTTCTACAGCTATGGGGATTCCTCACTGCTGTTGCCCTGACCGGTTTCAGCTGCGCCCGACGAACAGGAAACCCACCGCCGCCATGATGCACAAGAAGGCGGCGAGGTGGCGCCAGTGCAGCGGTTCGCCCAGCACCGTCACCATGAAGCCGCCGAAGATCAGCAGCGCGATCGCCTCCTGCGCGATCTTGAGCTGACCCGCGCTCCAGCCGCTGGCGAAACCGATGCGATTGGCGGGCACGGCGAAGCAATATTCGACGAAGGCGATCCCCCAGCTGATCAGGATGACCGCGAACAGTGGTTTGTTCATCCCGCCCTTCAGATGCCAGTACCAAGCGGTGGTCATGAACAGATTGGAAATGGTGAGGAGCAGGATGGTCGGCATGAACGGCCTCTGGATGCGTGGACAGGGGGCTGTTGCATTGCCGCGCCGGCGAGCGCAAGGGAGCCGGACGAAATCGTCGCTCAAAGAGAGGTCCTGCATGAAGCTCCGTTCGCTGCTGTTCGTCCCCGCCGATCGTCCGGAGCGCTTTGCCAAGGCGGCTGCCAGCGGCGCCGATGCCATCATCCTGGATCTGGAGGATTCGGTCGCGCCGGAGCGCAAGCCCTTCGGGCGGGACGCGATCGCGGAATGGCTGACCGGCCCGCGCGATTGTGCGACCTTCGTCCGGGTCAATCCGCTGGACGGCGATCAGGCCCGCGCCGACCTGGCCGCCGCGCTTCCGGCCGAGCCTGACGGCATCATGCTGCCCAAGGCGGAAGGTGCGGCCAGCATCCAGGCGCTGATCGGGCTGGCCGATGGGGTCCATGTGCCGCCGATCCTGCCGATCGCGACCGAAACGCCGTCCGCGATTTTCGAGCTGGGGAGTTTCAGGCAGGTCGGGGACAGGTTGGTCGGCCTGACCTGGGGGGCAGAGGACCTCCCCGCGGCGATCGGCGCTTCGACATCGCGCGAAGAGGATGGCCGCTATACCGCGCCCTTCGAAATGGCGCGCAGCCTGACGCTGTTCGCCGCCCACGCCGCAGGCGTCCCGGCGATCGATACGGTCTTCCCCCGGATCGAGGCGATGGATGATCTCAAGGCCTATGTCGGGCGGGCACGGCGCGACGGTTTCACCGGCATGATGGCGATCCATCCGGTGCAGGTTGCCGCGATCAACGAGGGCTTCACCCCCAGCGAGGCGGAAGTGGAGCGGGCAAGGGCGGTGATCGATGCGTTCGCGGCCAATCCTGGCGCGGGGGTGCTGAAGCTGGACGGAAAGATGATCGACCGGCCGCATCTTGTCCAGGCGCAGCGGGTACTGGCGGCCGCCGGATAAGGAAAAAGCCCGGCCTTGCGGCCAGGCCTTTCGCCTGAATCAGGGGGAGGCTTAGCGATAGCGGCCCTTTTCCGAAGCGGTGCTGCGATAGCGATCGGCATAATCGCCCTCGTCGCGCGACCCGAACAGGGCCTGTTGCTCGTGTTCGGTGCGCCAGGCGGCCTGGGTTTCCTCGGCGGTCTTTTCCAGCGTCACTTTCTGGGCGTCGACCGACCGGATCCAGGATGACGGGACCGAATGATGGATGCCGCCGGCATCCTGGTCGCCTTTGGTCAGGATGATACGGTCCCCGCGCAGCTTGTCGACCGTGCCGACATGCTCACCGTCGCTGCCGACCACTTCCATGTGCTCGCGCACGGTCTGGACCGCCGACCGCTGCTCGTTGCGGCGGCTGCGCCAGGTGCCGAACTCATTGTTGAAACGTTGACGGTTCTCGTTCTGATATTCCGCATAATCGCGGTCCAGTTCGTTGATCCGCTGCTGGCGCCACGCATGATAGTTGGCGTCGTGATGCTCGCCATAATCATGATCGGGGCCGAAGGCGCGGACGCGATAGCCATGATCCTCGCTGCCATAGCCGCTGCGTTCGCCGCTATAGGGCGAATAGCCGCGATTGGGGAGGTAGCGGCTGCTGTTGGAGGCCGACGCATAGCCGATCCTGCTGCTCTGGTCGCGCGGATCGCCATAGGGCCGGTTATAATATTCGTCATATTCGCGCCGCCGCTCGGCTTCCTCATCACCGAACCAGCTCCGCACTTCATCGCCCGCGCGGTCGAAGAAGCCGCGCTCATCCGGATCATAATCCTCGGGCGGCTGCCGGTAGCCCGGACCGCCGAACTGGCCACGCGTACCATAGCGGTAGCGGTCCGAATCGCGGTTCCGGCCGGCCCAGCCTCGATCCCAATTACGGTCGCTGTCACCATAGCGACGTCCGCCTTGGTAACCCATTTTCCATCTCCTTATCTGCTGTCCTACGGCATCCCATCATGGCGCCGTCACCGCACCAATGAGTGTTGGAGGGCATCGTTCCGGGCGTTACGCAGGGGAAACGTCCCGCCTTTGCCCCGGCAGGGCGATGGAACCGGGCAGGCTCTTGATCCAGATCAGAAAGGCGGCGCGTCTTTTGCGTAAAAAGACCGTTGCATGGGCGCAATCGCTCGCTTATAGGCAGCGCTCCTTTGGGGCCGTAGCTCAGCTGGGAGAGCGCGTCGTTCGCAATGACGAGGTCAGGGGTTCGATCCCCCTCGGCTCCACCATTTCCATTTGAAATCATTAGATAATTTTCCCCTTCTGGGGGCGGGCCTAAGTTGGGGCCTAATTTGAGCTTTCTGAAACTCACCCGAGCATTTGCGATACCTGCGGAACGTTTCGCACATCGCAATGTGAGCCGCACAGCGTGGGCAGTATCCTTGATCTGAGGAGTTATGGGCGTCCGAATCGGGAATGTGCCAAGCGCGGTCTCCGGTGTCCTTCTCTGGCCTCAAAAAATTTTTGGAAGGGGGCGCATTGAACGCTCCTCAGGTGTCAGCATTTTGGGAATCTAAGTGTCCGATCCGAAACTAAGTTGAGTGGTATCAGCAGGTTAGCTTGACGGCTGGGCCTGTCGCTGATTCAGGGGTTTTTGCGAAACTACCAAGGATCAACGATGTGGACCGATACCACTCGCGCGCTACATGCGCGAAGCGGGCTGTCTTTGCCAACAGATTTAACCGACGCCGAGTGGGCGCTGTTCGAGCCTCTTCTCCCTCCTCGCGCGCCGACCGGGCGGCCACGCAAGTGGAAGATGCGCCGGATTGTTGAAGCGATTTTCTATTTGCTACGCGGCGGTTTGCCGTGGCGGATGTTGCCGCCGTGTTTCCCCCCGGTCTCGACAGTGCGGCGGTGGTTCTACCTCTGGCGCGACAATGGGCTCTGGCAGGCAATCAACCATGGATTGCTTATGCTGGTCCGAGAGGCTCAAGGTCGTGAAGCTTCGCCCAGTGCTGGGGTGGTCGACAGCCAGAGCGTGAAAACCACAGAAGCGGGCGGTCCCAGTGGTTATGATGCAGGCAAGAAGATCAAGGGACGAAAGCGCCATATCCTGACCGATACCGAAGGCAATCTGGTCCATGCCGTCATTCACACTGCTGATATCCAGGACCGAGACGGCGCGCCAATGGTTCTCGGCGGGGTCATCAAGCGCTTCCCCTGGCTACGACATGTCTTCGCCGACGGCGGCTATGCGGGCCAGAAACTCAAAGACGCATTGCAGCCGCTCGGCAAATGGACAATCGCGATCATCAAGCGATCGGACGCCGCCAAGGGCTTTGAAGTCTTACCGCGTCGATGGGTGGTTGAACGCACCATTGCCTGGCTCAACCGTAATCGCCGACTGGCCAAAGACTTTGAGCAGACCATCGCCTCCGCTACTGCCTGGCTCTTCGCAGCGTCAGTGCAAGCATTCATCCGCCGTGCCGCAAGGGCTTGTCAGACCGCCAAATAGTTTCGAATCCGACTCTTAGAGAAAACTGCCATTCCGGAGCGATATTTCGAGCGGCAGCTACAGTCAGGAGCCGACGTTTCTCGGTTGGAAGCGTAATTGCGTTGATCGTTGCGGTAGGGTCAGATCGACAAAGTCGACGTGAGTTTCCTGGAACGCTTCGCGGCATGACGGAGCAGGCGATCGCAAGAGTTGATTGGTCAATTCCGAGTGCACAGCAAAAACGCATCGCTGTCGATCTACGAACGCTGAGGTTTGGCGAAATTACTGGCCTCATGGCTAGTCTCAAGATGCTTGCTGATGGCAGGGCGCCATCCTAAGGTCACTGACAACGAGGCATCACGGATCCGGCTGAATGGCAATCACTTTCATTCCTACTATCGGCCAGCAGAATGGCGGCAAATCCAACGATATCGTGAAATCTCTGCGCAGCGGCAATGTATATCCAGCCAGTGCCAACGTGATCCTATATACGGGGTGGCCCCAAGTCCGCGATTATGATGGACGCACACACAGCTCGGACTTGACCGCATTCGGCGACGATTATGGCATAAAGCTTGTCAAAATATCGCTTTCGACCAATGCGGGCGAAGTGAGGCGGGACGCGCAGAGCATCCTACAGGCGGCTGCCACTACCGAAGCGCTGATGAGCAAAAGCCTTCTGCTCAAACGCCGTCGCAAGCTCATCTTCGAAGTGATCCCGATCGTGTACGCACCAAATCTCGACGGGCCCCGGATCGATGATGGGGAGGTCGAGTTTGCGGACAGCGAGTCCGAACTCTTCCGATTGCTCAAGACGTCGGATCAGAGTCTTGATCCGGCTCAGCGCGACGAGGTCCAGGCGATCATCGAAGGGGCGAAGGCCTTAGGCCAACTGGCCGACGCCGATGATGATGACGAGCTTCATCCGATCGCGCGCGCGTATCGCGACCTGGAGGCAATCATCTACAATTTCGACGCCAGCCAGCGGTCAGTCGCGCTGACCGGCATTCAGGGGCCACAGCGTATCCGCGGCCTTGCTGGAACCGGCAAGACGGTCATTCTCGCTATGAAGGCCGCCTTGGCCCACATCGAGAACCCAAACGCCAAGATCCTGATCACCTATTATACGCGCAGCCTGCGCGATATCATAGAACGGCTGATCACGCGCTTCCACCGGCATTTCGCCGAAGTCGATCCCAATTGGGAGAATGTTCACGTCCGCCATAGCTGGGGACGCTCAAACGTGCCCGGCGTCTATCGGGATACGTGCATCCGCGAAGGCATCGCCTTCCGGAATTTCGGGGACGTGAAAACCAAGCGCGATCCCTTCGGCAGCGTGTGCCGCGAACTGGTCGAGGCGCACCCGCCAGCACCGTTCTACGATGTCATTCTCGTCGACGAAGGACAGGATTTCCCGGACAGCTTCTATCAGATGTGCTTCTTCCTCGCGAAGGGGCCGCGCGACCAGAAGCAGATCATTTGGGCCTATGACGAGCTCCAGAACGTGTTCGACGTCAAGGTCCGCGAACCCGAACAACTTTTCGGCGACGACAGGGATGGCGCGCCGCGGATATCGCTCGCCAGAAGCCTGCCGCCGGGAACCGATACGAATGACTTCGTCCTGCAACGCGCTTATCGGAATCAGCGCGAGATCCTGGTCCTCGCCCATGCCATGGGATTCGGCGTCTATAAGGCCCCGGTGCAGATGCTAGAAAATGCGAAGCATTGGGAGGACGTCGGTTATGACGTGATCGCGGGCCCGTTCACGACAGGCAGCGTGAACGTGGTTGAGCGTCCGCTCGTCAACAGCCCCAGTACGCTGGCGACACCAGCGGACGTCGGTCTCATCGACATTCGCGCGGCGGACGATTTCGGCAGCGAGGTCGAAATGGCAGCACATGAGATCCAGCGGTTTATCGATGGCGGCCTTCACCCCCACGAGATCCTGGTGGTGTCGCTCGACGACAAGGCCGCCCGCAGCTATTTCTCAGCGCTGTCTAAGACGCTCGCGGCCTGTGACATTCCCTGCAACAATATCATCAATGATCCCTATAGCGAGCCGCCGTTTCGGCTGGACGGCAAGGTCACACTCAGCACGGTCTACCGCGCGAAGGGAAATGAGGCGGCGGTCGTGATCGTGCTCGGAGCCGACGCCGCAGTCCTCGAGACAAGGACCGGGCGCAACAAGCTGTTCGTGGCGTTCACCCGCACCAAGGGATGGCTGCGAATTTTCGGCGTGCGCAGCCGGACATTCGCCGCACTCGAGGCGGAAGTCGCCAAAGCCCGGGCGAAATCACCGCGGATCGAGTTCACAATGCCAGACATGACCAATCTTAACACAATTCAGCGAGGTCTCGAGGAGAAGCATGCCCGAATCATAGAAGCTAGGCGCCGCATGGACCGTATGAAGGACGAACTCAGCCTGTCCGACGATGATATCGCAAGCCTCTTCACGGAGGAGTGAATGAAGCTGAACGACTTCAACGCCGGCATCCGGAACGCCATCGCCTTCTTCACGAGCTCCGACCTCTGGGTCTCGACCATCTACGAAACGAGCCTGCCCCGTTCGGAACAATTCAACAAGATCAGCCTGACGTCGGATGATTATGTTGAAATCTACGAGGCGGGCCTGTCGCTTTCCCATTACAATGTGCTGCTGCGCGATTTCGCCTATTTCCAGTTTTCTTATGCGGGCGAAACCGAATTTGCACTGGCTTATTATCCCAATCCAAGGCTGAGCGGTTCGGCGTCGGCTCAAGCGCAATTTCGCGAACTCGAGCGTGAGCGCGACAATGGCGAACTGAGCGCGGACGAGTTTGATGAGCTGGCTGCTTGCATGCCGGTCCGCACTTTCATACCGCGCATCCGGTTCGAGTATAGCGAGCGCCAGTACCGTCAGGTCCGGCATCCCGGCGCGCATTTCCACATCGGCATGTCGGGCGAGGATCGTTGGTGTTCCGGCCGACAGATGTCGCCACTCAGCTTTGCGATGCTAATGACGAAATTTTATTATCCCGACGTCTGGTGGCCGGGATCGCGCTTCTCTCAGCCGAAGCCGGAGCAGGACATGGAGGCGGCTATCGCCGCCTGCCTCGACGAGCGGCTGATCGCATCGATCAGGGGAGACGGCGTCTCGAACTTCTTCGGCGACAGTGAACGCCTCACATTTCATTTCACCGCGCTGGCGAGCCAGCAAGTCGGCGCACGCTGACGCTTCCTCATCCCGCACAATTCGCCGGTGTCGCGCGAATGCGCGACCCTGATAACGCGTGACCGTAATATTGCGGCACATTGCTGCCAAGCGGCTTCGTGCTGAGGGCATAGCAGGCTCTGGCTGGACCTGCCGTTCATGACCAAGCCAAATGACGCATTTTGCTCGACACCTGCCGGGATAACAGACCGTCTGCACCTGGGAGCGCATAATTGGCTGTTGAACGACCGGAGAGGGGCGCTGCTACTCGTGCAGCATGGAGCTGAGGGAGGTTACCGTCTGGTGGGCGAGAGAGCCACATTCTCGGATACGGTAAACAAGCAATGGATGTTCGATTGACCACAGACACCCTGTAACGTCGCGCGGGTAGCAAATAATTTTACTCGACGTACACTCTCTGAAACGCTTGAACAAATCATGATTGGAGGACAAACTTACCCGCAGGGGGAATTGATTCAATGCGTTGCGCCAAAAGATGCCTATGATGTTTATGGCCTTGCGGCGCTATCGCGACTTTCGTGGGCGCGCCAGCCTGGGAGAATTCTGGTCATTTGCCGGTCTCTCCGCCATCATCTTTCTGGTTCTCACCACTCTCTTGATCGCGGGTTCCAAACCACAGGTGGGGAATGGTGCTCCCTCGGCGCCGCCGGGCTGGGTATTTGCCTATATCATTTGGTGGTTCGCCAGCGCGACACCGTGGTTTGCCGTTCAGGTTCGTCGGCTGCACGATCAGGGCCGCAGTGGACGGTGGGTTCTCATCAATGTGGCGGCCTATGCGATGATGGGGTTTGGCAACAGTTTCGCACTGCTTCTCTACGCATTTTCCATGCTTCTTATGCTGCTGCCGGGCGAGAAGGGTGAGAACCGCTACGGGCTTGTGCCGTCGAGCGATGACAAGAAGCATGACAGGAAGCGGCCGGTATCCGTGACCGATTCAGCCGCTACGGAGGGAGCGGGAGATTCCGGCAAGAATGATGTGCAGCACGTTGCCATTTCGTCGGCGTTTCCAAATGATGGCCACGATCTTTCTCTTCGAAAGGGCCCGGATATGGCCGATCTGGCTGGTGATATGCAGGGCCTTATTGAGAACAGGCCGGATGGCCGTTTTGCCTGCTTTGGCTATTCCTTCTCGACATTCGATCAGGCGGTCCGTTTTGCCGAGCGAAAGGTTCGAGGATCGGCCGGTAGCCCCAGCAACGCCCGCACTGAACCGTTACGTGTCATCGCTCCGCCCATGCCCGATCTTGAGCGCTTCGATTTGCAGAAGCCGTCTCTTTCGCCGCTTACCGCACGCCCGCGATCACCGGAAAACCCGACGGCAGCTGTTAGCCCTGATGAAAACGGAATAGTCGTAAATGCCAACGGGCGTTTTGTATTCGGCGGTTATGCCTTTTCGAACTACGATCAGGCCTTAAAATATAGGGACAGGTTGACCGGCAAAGCGCGTGACCGGACCGATCTGAAACCACCAGAAAGCATGTCCCGAACCAGCGATATTCCTGCCAGGATTGCCTCTGTCGTTCCTGAATCATCAGGCGCCTCTGGGTCATCCGATGAGGAAGAACCAGTCAGGCTGGCGCGTCTTGAAGACGAAAATGGTATCATTGCGCAGGCCGATGGCCGCTTCAAATATGGCGGTTATTCCTTCACGACCCATGATCAGGCGCTTCGCTATCGGGCCCGGCTGAACGGGACGCTGGAACATACCAAGAGGCCTGCCGCGATCATTTCCTCGCTGGCTGGACGCTTTAACCCGCGATCCAGTAGTGACCAAAGTCAGGCCTCTGGGTTCTCTGGAGAAGTACGAGGCGAGAGAAAGGCGACTCCGTCTGCGCGATGGATCGCCGATGCGACAGATATCACGGTCGGTGATATATCCCTTCGCGTAGAAATGCTCTATTTCGGCGCAGCCACGCGCTCGGAGGGGCATCGCGCCCTCGTTAATCCGGCGATGGCCATAGGGCGTCAGGCGGACAGTCTTGGGGCTTCGCTTTCCTATTGGCCAAGCTACGACGACATTTCTCCTGAGGCGCGGCGCGCCTATCTCGAGTGGCTGGCAAGCGGCAGGCGCAATCCGGCAACGCCGATCGGTTATATCTTCCTCTATTTCTATGGGCTCGAACGACGCCTCATCGATGAGCGGTCCGTCGACGATGCGCCGGCAATCATGGCAGAAGTCGACGCCCTCTTGACCGTCTATGGGTCAAACGGGAGCTTTCAGAACTATGCCCGCGCGTTGATCGAAACTGCTGAAATCCTGTTCGATCGCCCGGCGCCGCCGCTCAAGGCCAGCCTGTCAACGCGCTATAGTTGGGAAATCCCGATTGGGCTGCGTGTCCATCTCGGCAAGAAGGTTCGGGATGGGACGCCTATTGATGCAGAGGATGCGCTTTGCTGGGCGCTTGCTCACCCCAATCTTTCAACCCGTACGGCCATCACGCGCTGCTTTGAGCCGTTCCGAACGCTGTGGCATGCGCGTTACGCCAACGCCTATCCCAAAGGCATCAAGGTCCGTTCGTCAAAGTCACGGCTTCATCACAGCTATCGGTCCGCCAGTGCGGAGTTCAATGCGAACGTCCAACTCGATGATCTTCCGGATATCGGCGCAATCAACGGTCCCATTTCCAAATTGCAGAGCCTGCTGGATGAGTGCACGCAGGCGCTTGACCCGCTGAGCAGGTTGCTCGGAAGGTCACCGGAAGAAGAAGGGGGCCTATTGGCTGCTGCCTTGCATCCGGAAGACGCGCGGGGGGAAGCCGAACGGGGCACGTTTGAGGAAGCGCGAGTTCGACTGCTGTCCGGTGCAAGCGGCGCAGGTTTCGCGTCGATCAAATACGATGATCTGCTCTCGATCTTACTCGCCGACGGACAGGTGTCGTCGGAGCGACGAAGCCTCTATGCGCGGCGTTTGCCAGACATACTTGACGCAATGGAAGTCGGGTATGAGCCTGACCGACGATTTGGACCAGCCGTTACCTTTGCCCCAGACACGACGATATGCCTGTTCGCGCGCACGGTCGCCACGCAGCCTGTCGAGGGGCGTCAGGCCTATAAATCCGCCCGGATCATGGTCGAGATTGCGGTCCTCGCGGCCATGGCGGACTCTGTCGTGGTCGACGCCGAGCAGCAATCGATCGTCACCGACCTTGCAGCGATCGCCGGACTGGATGATCAGGACCGCCAGCGCCTTGCTGCCCACAGTATCGCGCTGATTGCCAATCCGCCAAAGCTGCGCGCATCGACGAAGCGTCTCCTAGATCTGCCGGAAGAAGAGAAGGATCTCGCGCTTGCGTCAGCGGTTCACGCTATCCTTGCCGATCAGAGGGTGACGCCGATGGAGGTCCGCTTTCTGGAGAGTCTCTACAAGGCGCTTGGACGTCCGCAGGACGACGTATACACACGGCTGCATGCTGGCGGTACTCAGACCCAGCCAGAGCGTAAGTCTCCAAGTCGAAGCGCGGGCAGCAGCGTTGATGTCGAGCGGCTTGCGCGATTGCAGGAAGAGACCGCATCCGTTTCAGCCATGCTTGCCGGTATATTCCGTGAAGAGGAGCCCGAAGTCGCGCCTGCCTCGTCCATCGTTGCCGTCATCGGCGAAGCTCCGCTATTCGACGGTCTGGATGCCGCCCATGGCCGGGTGCTTCACGGACTGGCGCAAGAGCCGCTTGAGGCGGATGCCTTCGAGGCACTGTGCCGCAACAATCTGCTGCTCCCGGGTGGAGCGATCGAAACGATCAATGATTGGGCCTTCGACATCTTCGATGACCTTGCTATCGAGGATGACGACCTTGTCTCGATCCAGCCGCATCTCGTTCAAACCATTCAGTCAATGAGTCAAGCCGCATGACCCAACTTCCGCCGATCAAGCCCCGTGAGCGCGACACGATCGTCCAGGCATTAGCGGCCGGCGTCGTTCCGCGCATCGGACTTCAACATATCCAGGTTGGGCGCGCGCGCGAAGTAGGAGCGCTGGTCAAGGACATCGATCGGATCGTGGAAGGCGGCTCATCCTGCCGCTTCATCATCGGCGAATATGGCGCGGGCAAGACATTCTTCCTGAGCCTCATACGCCTGATTGCATTGGAACGTCGCTGCGTCACAATCCATGCCGACCTCGCGCCTGATCGCCGTGTTCATGCCACAGGCGGGCAGGCGAGAGGCCTCTACGCCGAGGCTATTCGCAACATGGCCACCCGGACCAAGGCGGATGGCGGTGCATTGCCGAGCGTCGTCGAGCGTTTCATCAGTGAATGCGTCAAGCAGGCGCATGCCGAGAGCCTTCCTGTGGAGGGCGTCATCGACAAGCGGCTCGCGATGATCCAGGAACTTGTCGGCGGCCATGACTTTGCTCATGTCCTTAAAGCCTATTGGCGGGGAAGCGAGGAGGGAAATGAACCTCTCAAGGCCGCTGCCCTGCGTTGGCTGCGGGCGGAATATACGACCAAGACGGAAGCTCGCCAGGCGCTCGGCGTCCGCTCGATCATCGATGATGCGGATGTTTATGACAGCCTGAAGCTTCTGGCAATTTTCGTGCGGCTTGCAGGCTATACCGGGCTCGTCGTCGTGTTCGATGAGATGGTGAACATCTACAAGCTTCAGAGCGCCCAAGCCCGCAATCAGAATTTCGAACAGATCCTGCGAATGGTCAACGACATGCTGCAGGGCAATAGCGAAGGGCTTGGCTTCATTTTCGGCGGCACGCCCGAATTTCTGATGGACAGTCGGAGAGGTCTATACAGTTACGAGGCCTTACAATCGCGCCTCGCAGAGAACCAGTTTGCGGCTCAGGGCCTTGTCGATATGTCCGGGCCGGTCATTCGGTTGCAGAACCTCTCGCCCGAGGATTTCCTGATTCTGCTGGGCAACATCCGCGCCGTTTTTGCGCTTCGCGATCCTGAGCGCTACCTCGTTCCTGACGAGGCGCTGAGTGGATTCATGGATCATTGCAGTCGCAGGATTGGGGAAGCTTATTTCCGCACGCCGCGCAACACGATCAAGGCGTTCGTTCAGTTTCTCGCCATTCTCGAGCAAAATCCATCTCTCGACTGGCGAAACCTCATTGGAGGTCTCTCCCTTGATGATGATCTGAATGAGGAGGACCTGGCAGAGGCCGGCGACGATGACGAACTCTCTGCCTTCTCGCTCTGAGCCCCAGAACGCCTACGATCGGTTCCATCCTGAGATCAGGCGTTGGATCAGAGGACAGGGATGGGCCCGCCTTCGGGAAGTGCAACAGAAGGCGGCCCGCGCGCTCTTCGACAGCCGAGCGGATTTGCTTATTTCCGCATCGACCGCTGCGGGAAAGACCGAAGCGGCATTCCTCCCGCTGCTAAGCCAGGCGGCGGGCCGGCAAGAGGCTGGCGTTGCAATACTCTACGTGGCGCCCTTGAAGGCGCTCATAAACGATCAATATGCCCGCCTTTCAGAACTGGGCGAAAGGCTGGAGATGCCGATCGTGCGCTGGCACGGCGACGCTCCGGCAGGGCCCAAAACCGCGATCCTTCGCAATCCCAAGGGCGTTGTGCTCATAACGCCTGAGTCGATTGAGGCGATGCTGGTGAGGCGGCCTGGCGTGGTTGAAAGCCTCTTCGGCCGGCTTGACGCCATTATCATCGACGAACTTCATGCGTTTCTTCAGGGCGCGCGCGGTCTTCACCTGTGGAGCCTGCTTAACCGGATGGAAGCTCTGAGTGAGACAAGGGTGCGCAGGGTTGGCCTGTCTGCAACTCTGGGCGATCTGGCAGAGGCGGCTGAGTGGTTGAGCGGGACAGCCCGGCAGCCGCCAAATGTTGTCGCTGTCGAAGGGAGCTCTGCGCCGATCAAGCTTCAGGTTCGAGCCTATGTAGATCCGCCAGAGTCGGATGATCGGTCAGCTGCAGAGTTTCCGGCAGAGCGTTCCGCGCTCAGCCATATCGCTGCACATGCGTTCGATGCCCTGCGCGGTCAGAATAATCTCTTCTTCGCCGGTTCGCGGGGCAACGTCGAAGAATTGGCCGATCGTCTGCGTACGCTGTCAGATGAGCGCTCGGTTCCAAACGAGTTTTTCCCTCATCATGGCAGCCTTTCGAAGGAACTCAGAGAGGAGCTTGAGGCGCGGCTGAAGCTTGGCCGCCTGCCCACAACGGCGGTTGCCACAACGACACTCGAATTGGGTATCGACATCGGATCCGTGCACGCTGTCGGCCAGCTTGGGGCGCCGCGCTCGCTTGCCTCACTTCGCCAGCGCCTTGGCCGGTCAGGTCGGCGCGAGGGGGCATCCGCCATATTCAGAAACTATGTCCGCGAGCCTTTCCTGGCAGCGGACGCGGATCCTCTCGATAGACTGCATCTGCCTGTCGTTCAGGCCGTCGCTGCGATGAATCTGCTTCGAGCACGGTTTGTCGAGCCTCCGCGTCCAAATGGCGCGCTTCTTTCTGTGCTGCTGCACCAGCTATTATCCCATATCACCCAAGCGGGCGGCTGCAGCGCGGCGCGCCTTTATACCGCTCTTTGTGGCGCGGGGCCGTTTTCAGCAGTCAACAAGCGAGACTTCGCCAGCTTGCTACATGGGATGGGGCAAGGGGAGGAGCCGCTGCTTGAACAGGCGCAGGACCGCACCTTGCTGCTGGGGCCGATGGGCGAACGGATCGTCGCAGCCCGCGACTTTTACGCAAATTTCAAATCTCCCGAAGAATGGCGCCTTGTCCATCAGGGACGAACGCTCGGTACGCTGCCAATCATAAATCTGCTGGCCATAGGTAGTATCGTTGGTTTTGCCGGAAGGCGCTGGCGCGTGATTGCTGTCGACGACCCGGCCAAGGTGGTCGAGGTGGCCTCACATCGGGCGGGCAAGATACCGAAATTCGATCGTGTGGGTAGTGAGGCTATTCACGACCGGCTCGCCTATGAAATGCGTCTGGTGCTGAGAGATAGCGCCGTGCCTGAATATCTCGACCCGGTCGCGCGAGGGCTGCTGCTTGAGGGCAGGCAATACTATGCCGATCTGGTCATGGCTCGTTTCCTCGATGCCGGATCGGCAACCCATGTCATGACGTGGCGCGGGTCGGACGTGAACGGCCTGTTTGCCGTGTTGCTCACCTCGATAGGGTTCGAATGCGAGACATTCGACGTCGGAGTCACATTGACCAATGCTTCCATCAATCAGGCGCGAGACGTGGTTTCGGTGCTGGAAAAATGCCCGCCGGTTGCAGAGCTAGCACAATTCGTCACCAACCTCACTGTCGAAAAATATGACGAACTGATTCCAGAGGCTTTGCGTCGCGATTTTTGGGCTCGCTGCCATGAGCATCTTTCGGCGGAGGTATCGTCTTTGCTTCAAGAGTTACAGTAAGCGGATTGAATACTGCGCTGAATTATCTCGCTGTATCGAAGGGCTTATGGTTGACCAACAGGGCTGCGATTGATGGCGAGGAGTTCTTGCCTTCACCGTTTGGTCGCTCATCGAAAAGGCTTTAAGCTTTCCGAATGGCGCTTTTGCGAGTACCGCACCCGTCGGCTCCCCTGCGTTTAATAGCTGACGGTCAGGACCTGGATAGCGAAGATCAGCCTCTCAGCGGCCGGTTTGGTTTAGGGTTTCGGGCGCTTGCGTACGAAAGCCTCCCATGCAGGAACCCGCGATTCCAGCAGGTTGCCCTATGGGGATTTATGCTTTCGGTTGGTTCGGCTGGGCCGGAGATGCGCGCTGATGGACGCGCGAGGGCGGCGGAACGGCAGGGTTTGGGATGCGCCAAAGGCGTGTTCGCTGCTATGGCCGTGATGATGCCAAGAGCCGACACCGGCCCAGCCATCGCCGGGCGCATGTCGTTTGGTTGACCACCGCGCGACATGCGGGGCCTTAGCGACAGGCTGATCATGCCGGGTCATGAGACGGGCTCCCGGATCGGCAGGGTTGGCCTTGGCGGCGCCCGTGGCTGACCCCAGCGGGCGAAGGTTTCGATGACGATCATCCGCCCGCCACAGCACGGGCATGGTGGGCAGGTGTCGAGCGGGGTTTCAGGCATTGGCGCCTCTGGCTCTGACGGGACGGCCAGCAGCCTTCGGGCGAGCGCGAGATTGTCCCTGCGCGATGCACTAGCGAGCAGGCCGTAATGCCGGATGCGGTGGAAGCCGCGCGGCAGGACGTGGAGCAGGAAGCGACGGATGAACTCGTCGGCGATGAGGGTCATGATGCGGTGGCGTTCCGCGCCGTCGCGGCGATAGTCCTTGTAGCGCAAGGTGACGCCGTTTTCGTCGAACGCGACCAGGCGCCGGTTCGAGATGGCGACGCGGTGGGTGTAGCGCGACAGATAGGCGAGCACCGCCTCGGGCCCGGCAAAGGGCGGCTTGGCATAGACGACCCAGCGTTTTTTCCGCACCGGCGCCAGGTGCCGCAGGAAGGTTCGACGGTCGGCCAGGCCGGTCATGGTCCCGAAGAAGGCGAGCCGCCCTGCGTCATGGAGGGCGTTCAGCCGGGTGAAGAAGAGGCGGCGGAACAGTTTCCCGAGCACGCGCACCGGCAGGAGGAAGGCCGGACGCGACGAGATCCAGCGGCTTCCATCGGGCGCGATGCCGCCACCCGGCACGATCATGTGGACATGGGGATGGTGGGTCATCGCCGATCCCCATGTGTGCAGCACAGCGGTGATGCCGATCCGGGCGCCCAGATGCCTGGGGTCGGCGGCGATGGTCAGCATCGTCTCCGAAGCCGCTTTGAACAGCAGGTCGTAGAGCAGCGCCTTGTTCTGCCAGGCGATGTCGGCGATCTCGGCCGGCAGCGTGAACACGACATGGAAGTAACCGACCGGCAGCAGGTCGGCTTCGCGCTCGGCCAGCCAGGTGCGCGCGGCGGCGCCCTGACATTTGGGGCAATGCCGGTTTCGGCAGCTGTTAAACGCGATCCGCCAGTGCCCACAGTCCTCGCAGGCTTCGACATGACCGCCCAGGGCCGCGGTGCGACAGTTTTCGATCGCAGACATCACCTTGAGCTGGTGCAGGCTGAGGTGCCCTGCATGCGCGGCCCGGTACGTCGGCCCGGCAGACCGGAAGATGTCGGCGACCTCAAGGTCGGGGCGCACCGGCTCAGCCGGCGGGCGTCTTGCCCTCCATCAGCGCCATGAGTTGGTCGAGCGGCCCTGACACGGCGTGGATCGTCCGGGTGGAGACCTTGGTGTAGAGCGCGGTGGTCTCGAGCTTGCTGTGGCCCAACAGGACCTGGATCACGCGGATATCGACATCCTGTTCGAGCAGGTGCGTGGCGAACGAGTGCCGCAGGGTATGGGGGCTGACGCGTTTGCGGATGCCGGCCACCTCGGCCGCCTCCTGAACCGCGCGGTGCAACTGCCGGGTCGAGATCGGGTCAGTGACAGTCTGGCCCGGGAACAGCCAGCCATGCGGGATCAGCACCCCACGCTTCCTGCCTTCGCGCCACCACATCCGCAGCAGTTCGAGCAACTGCGGGGAGAGCATGGCATTGCGGTCCTTGCCGCCCTTGCCCTGTTCGACGCGGATCAGCATGCGCGTGCTGTCGATATCGTCGACCTTGAGGTGGGCGACCTCCGACACGCGCAGGCCCGCGCCATAGGCCACGCCCAGCGCCGCCTTGTACTTCATGCCCGGTGCGGCCTGGAGCAACCGCGCGGCCTCCTCGACGCTCAGCACTTCCGGCAGCCGGGGCACGATGCGCGTGATTACCAGCGACCGTGACAGATCCCGCCGCTTGAGCGTGACGGTGTACAGGAAGCGGAGCGCCGACACCGTGCTGTTGATCGTACTCGGCCTGACGCCACTCTCGTGCTGCATGAGCTGGAATCGGCGCAGGTCTTCTTCCGTCGCGGTGTCGGGAGGGCGGCCGAGGAAGGCGGCCAGGCGCTTCACATGCCGGACATAATCCTTCTGAGTGTGGGGACCGAGACCCCGCATCATCATGTCGTGCTGCATCCGCTGGCGCAGCGGGCTGATCGGGGCGGTGTTGATCGAGACAGTCATGGTAAGTTCCTCTTCGCTGAAGGAACTTCCAACCTCAGAGGGCAACCTCGCCCCGCTAAAGGCCCATATTTACCGCACTACCGCGCCCCAAGCGACCCTCCCGCGGAGCGGGTTCGTGCAAGGGTCGATGAGGGCCACCGCCATTTAGTCAATTGCGGTTCATGCTTAAGCTGAAGGAAGCCATGGCGGTTTTTGTACATAGGTCCGCGATGCGATCATGTTCATCGCCTCCAGCCCTGGCAGGTCAAGCATGAAGTCTCTGCCGGTACGTCGAAGCAGCGAACGGCCTTCAAGCTCGTGGAGCATGCGGTTGACGTGGACAGCGGTCAGCCCTAATAGATCGGCAATTTCCTCTTGGATCGCCTCGGCAGCGCAGTGTCCGTTCCCTGCTCATTTTTTTTGGCGAAACATCTTGAAAGCCGCGCGACTGAAATTAGCTCAATGATACCGGACGCCAAACCGGGTCCGGTTGGACATCGAGAGCGCCGGCTCTTGGTTACCGGCGCATCTCATGCCCAAATTGCTTCGTTTGGAGGATTTGGAGATGAGACCGAACTTTGACTTTACCCCCTATCGCCGATCGACGGTCGGTTTCGACCGGCTGTTCAACCTGCTCGAGGCGGGCGCGCGCGAGGACGATGGCTATCCGCCTTTCGACATCCAGCGGCTCGACGACGACAATTTTCGCATCACCGTCGCGGTCGCCGGCTTCAAGCCGGAGGATATCGAGATCGTCGCGCATCAGAACCTGCTCTCGGTGACCGGCAAGCGAGCCGATGACGCCGACAAGGGCGAATACCTGCATCGCGGTATCGCGGCCCGGGCCTTCGAGCGGCGCTTCCAGCTCGCCGATTTCATCGAGGTCGGCAACGCGAACTTCGAGCACGGCCTCCTGTCGATCGAACTGACGCGCGTCGTGCCGGAGGCGATGAAGCCGCGTCGGATCGAGATCGGCGGCAATGCGTCCGACAGCAAGCGACTGGGCGAGGTGAAGGAAAGAGCGAGCGAGCCTGCCTGAGCCGCGTCCACTGGCCTGCCGGCGCCGCCTCCCGACACACCCCCGCGCGCGGCGGCCGGCAGGTTCAGCCTTTCATCCAGCCAGAAAAGGAGATGTCATCATGGCAATTCGTGATCTCATTCCCTGGAGCCGGCAGGAAAACCGGCTGCCCGTTCCGGTGAGCGCCGAACGGGAAAGGGACACCCATCCACTGCAGTCGCTCCACCGCGACGTGAACCGTCTCTTCGACGATGTCTTCCGCAACTTCGGCATGCCCGCCTTTGCCGGTTTCGACCGCTTGTCGGGATGGCCCCACCTCGAGCTCGGCGAGACCGACGAGGAAATTCGTGTGACGGCGGAACTACCGGGTATGGACGAGCAGGACGTGGAGATTTTCGTCGAAGACGGCGCCTTGACCCTGCGCGGCGAAAAGAAGTCCGAAGTCGACGACAAGGATCGCGGCTACTCGGAGCGCAGCTATGGCCGCTTCGAGCGCCGCATCGGCCTGCCCAGAGGCATCGACCGCGACAAGGTTGCGGCCACCTTCAAGAACGGCGTCCTCACGGTGACGTTGCCCAGAACGGAGGCGGCGGAACAGAACATCCGCCGGATTCCCGTCAATGGCGGCGCCCGCTGAGGGCCGGGCCCGGACTTTCGAGTCCGGGCCTTCGGCCACCGACAACCATGCAGTTGCCGTCGCGGGTGCGACCTCGTTCCCGCACGGCGCCAATGCGATCATCGAGCCGCTGGCCTTGACGACAAACGGCGGCCGACGCCGCCAAATCGATGGCGGGTCAGGTTCGCGCCGCGCTGGGGCCCGGTCGCCGACCCGCTGATTGGTTGGACCGGCGGAGGGGATCCCCTCGCGACGATCGAGCTACGCTTTCCCGACCGCGCCTCGGCCGAGCGATATTGTCAGAGGCAGGGTCTCATCTTCGAATGCCGGACGGCACGATCGCCAGGCCAAATCCGTCCCGCTATCCCCGATGCCCTGGGTCCCGAGCTTTCCTGCTGGCCCACGGGCCCGCATGCTTTGTGCTGCGGCAATTTCCCTTGTGCCAGCGCGGCCGCCAATGAGGACGATGATCGCAGGTCTGCATAACCTGGGGCGCGCTTCATGTGGGCGAGGACTGCTTGCCAGAGCTTGCAGCGTGCGATGGATGCTCGTGTCGATGCCATGCCTGGTCGAGGGCGGTGAACACGCGGTCGATAACGGCCGTGTTGCTCGCCGCCTTGGGCAGTTCGCGCACCGCGAAATGCTGCAAGCGGGCAAGGTCTTTCTTGGGCAAGCGCAGTTCGATCTGCTTGGTGGCCAGTTTGTTCGGCGGCTCGGCCACAAGCCAGCATGTGATGGAGCAGCCTTTTGCGTTGGGCAAAGGTCCACCCCAGCGCTCGCAGTTCGCGAGGGGTGATCGACAGAAGCGCGATCGCGAACTCCATGATGTTGCTAAACGGCAGACGTACCGGCACGTCGTCCGGCTTCGGCTTGCGCCACCGCTTGAGCAGACTGCGCGTCACCGGATATCGATCACGCCATCGACCGCGCGCCACTTGGTGGGGCGGATCATCCCCTCGTGCGATATGCACACCGAGTGCAGCGCGGCCTCGATCTCGCGCCGCCAATGCTCGAGAAACTCGAACAGCACTGGAAAATCGGGCGCGAGATCGTACTCCTGCCAGACGAACAGTTGCAGCAGCGAAGGCGCATCGGGACGGTAGTAGTGGATCTGAGCCGTCGTCAGCCGACGGCCCTCTAGCTGCACGATAAAATCCCGGCGGCTCATGGCGAAGGGCGGTGACCTTCCAAGGGCCTGTCGATCGAATGCATGGCGGCAAGGATGTCATCGATCGGCACCGCGCGCCTGGCGCCGGGCGGCTTGCGCAGGCCGGGATGGTCGCGCACCGCGGCGCGGTCGGACGCCCAGGATGCCAGAATGGCGCGCTTCACTTCCGGCTCGAGGCTCGGGTTGTGCGCAACGTCGAAGGGATGAAGATAACGCGAAAATGGCTGCGACATGGCTGTGCCTCCTTCCTTTGTGTCGCTCCTTTTTCATCTGCGGGCGCAGCGGGCCCACGCTGCGAATTTTGGAACGCCGGCGAGTCGAGTCAAGAGGGGAAATTGGTCCAACAGCAAGCCGATAACGCTGGCATTGGCACTCAGCGCTTACGAGTGCCAAATTTTTTCGCGCACCATCTTGACGCAAAAAATGACCTTTCCTAATTCCGCGTCACCTGTCGTTCGAAGGATCGGCAGGTCTATCACATCTCAGTTTTGCATCTGGAGGTTATGCATGCATTTCCGCCCCTTGCACGACCGTGTGGTCGTCCGCCGCATCGAAGCCGAGGAGAAGACCTCGGGCGGCATCATCATCCCCGACACCGCCAAGGAAAAGCCGCAGGAAGGGGAAGTGGTCGCCGTCGGCGCGGGCCTGCGCGACGATAGCGGCAAGCTCGTTGAACTCGCCGTCAAGGCGGGCGACCGCGTGCTTTTCGGCAAATGGTCGGGAACCGAGGTCAAAGTCGACGGCGAGGATTTGCTCATCATGAAGGAGAGCGACATCCTCGGCGTAATCGAGGCCGCGGCCCAGCTTAAGCAGGCCGCCTGACAGCGACCTGCATCCTCTGACACGTGGAAGGAAATCGACGAAAGGAGACGAGGCAATGGCTGCCAAGGAAGTGAAGTTTGCGTCCGACGCGCGTGATCGCATGCTGCGCGGCGTGGATACGCTGGCCAACGCAGTGAAGGTGACCCTGGGGCCCAAGGGCCGCAACGTGGTCATCGAGAAATCGTTCGGCGCGCCGCGCATCACCAAGGACGGCGTAACCGTCGCCAAGGAAATCGAACTCAAGGACAAGTTCGAGAACATGGGCGCGCAAATGCTGCGCGAGGTCGCGTCGAAGCAGAACGACAAGGCCGGCGACGGCACCACCACCGCGACCGTGCTCGCCCAGGCGATCGTGCGCGAAGGCACAAAGGCCGTCTCGGCAGGCATGAACCCGATGGACCTGAAACGCGGCATCGACCTCGCCGTCGGCGCCGTGGTCAAGGACCTCGAAGCCCATGCGCGGAAGGTCAGCGCCAACAGCGAGATCGCGCAGGTCGCGACCATCTCGGCGAACGGCGACGAGGAAGTCGGCCGCATTCTCGCCGAGGCGATGGAGAAGGTCGGCAACGAGGGCGTCATCACGGTCGAAGAGGCGAAGAGCCTCGCGACAGAGCTTGAAACCGTCGAGGGTATGCAGTTCGATCGCGGCTATCTGTCGCCTTACTTCGTGACCAACGCGGAGAAGCTCAAGGTCGAGCTCGACGATCCCTACATTCTCATCCACGAGAAGAAGCTGTCGAACCTGCAGGCGATGATCCCGCTGCTCGAGCAGGTAGTGCAGTCGGGCCGGCCGCTCCTTATCATCGCCGAGGACGTGGAGGGCGAGGCGCTGGCGACGCTGGTCGTCAACAAGCTGCGCGGCGGCCTCAAGGTTGCAGCGGTCAAAGCGCCGGGCTTCGGCGATCGCCGCAAAGCCATGCTGGAAGACATCGCGATCCTAACTGCCGGCAACGTCGTCAGCGAGGAACTCGGCACCAAGCTCGAGAACGTCACGATCGGGATGCTCGGCCGAGCCAAGAAGGTCATCATCGACAAGGACAATACGACCGTCGTCGATGGTGCCGGAGCCCGCTCAGACATCGATGCCCGCGTCGCCCAGATCCGCGCACAGATCGACACCACGACGAGCGACTACGATCGCGAGAAGCTGCAGGAACGCGTGGCCAAGCTCGCGGGCGGTGTCGCGGTGATCCGCGTCGGCGGAGCGACCGAGGTCGAGGTGAAGGAGAAGAAGGATCGCGTCGATGACGCACTCCACGCCACCCGCGCCGCGGTCGAGGAAGGCATTCTGCCGGGAGGCGGTATTTCGCTGCTGCGCGCTCTCAAGGCGCTTGGCGGCCTCAAGGCGGCGAACGACGACCAGCAGTCAGGCATCGATATTGTCCGCCGCGCACTTCGCGCGCCGGCACGGCAGATCGCTGACAACGCCGGTGAGGATGGCGCCTTCATCGTCGGCAAGCTCCTGGAGAGCGAGGACTACAATTGGGGCTTCAACGCCGCCACCGGCCAATATGAAGATCTGGTCGGCTCCGGGGTGATCGATCCCGCCAAGGTGGTCCGCACCGCGCTTCAGGATGCCGCTTCGGTGGCCTCGCTGCTGATCACGACCGAGGCGCTCGTCGCCGAAGCGCCCAAGGATGACAAGGGCGCAAAGGCCGCGATGCCGGAGCTGGAGTACTGACACACCAAGGGCCCGGCTGCAGCCGGGTCCCATCATCGAACATGAGGAACTCGACGATGAATGACCACTATCTGCGCTACCTCGAGCGCGAACATGCGCGTCTCGAAGCCGAAATTCGCGAGGAGGAGAAGCGTCCCCTTCCGCGCCATTTCCTGATCGGCCGGCTCAAGAAGCTGAAGCTCGCGGTCAAGGACCAGATGGCGGCCTGCTCGGGGCACGAGGCCGAGCGCGAAGCCGCCTGAGCGAGAGTTCGGTGCGGACGATTTGCGTATTTGCCCGTAACTTTTCGGCAACGAGCGTTTGCCGGAAACCTGAGGGCGCCCATCTGCGTTGCATGATCGTCCGCCTCGTTCGGGGAAGCTCGCGAGGATGGAAAGGGGAGCCCCGAGCCAGCCGCCGGGGCTCCTTTCTCTTTCAGCAGCATGGAAAAGCGAGAGGGAGCCTATCCCGGCCCTGAGCTGTACGAGCGCTTCGGCCTCGTGCGTCTGGCGGACTTGGCCGCAGCCCGCCGTGGGTGAAGGCGTGATGTCTTGTCCGAGAGCCGGATGCGGGAGATCTGCACGTCCGGTTCGATGAGCAGGGAGTGGAAACGGACCGTCTGGCAAGCCCCACAGGCGCGCCGCACGACACCGCGCCACTTCCTGACTCTACCGAGCACGTCGGCGTTGTAGAACCGCGATCCCGCCCGTTAGACCTTAGTTCAGTTCGCAGCGGTAGCGAAATCGACCATGATCTCTCCCGATATGCCTTCGAGTGCCTCGCATACTATGTCGGTGGAGAGATTCTCCGGAACCAACAGCTTCATTTTCCCCTTAAACAGCGGGGCGCCGGACCATGCGCTGCCTTCAATGGCAGTAGCAAAATCCTCGATATTGATTTCCAGCCCGGCGAGTACGGTGGTCACTTCACGAACGATCCCGGGGCGATCCTGCCCGACGATTTCGATTGTCAGCGATTGTCCTGTTCGCTCGTCCGTTTTGGCAGACCCGATGATGTCGACTTTGATCCCGAACGCATCGATCTCGCAGGCGGCCTTCTCAAGTTCATCCAGACGCTCTTCAGGCAGTTCGACCAACACCGAGCCGACATATTTTCCGCCGAGCCGCGAAAGATGGCTCTCCAGCCAGTTGCCGCCTGCCGCATATACCGCATCGGCTATCGCGCGAGTGAGGCCGGGTCGGTCGCTGCCGACCACCGTCAGGATTACCGTTCGATCCATGATTCACCTCTAAGTTCGGCACTCTCCAGCAACCACTGATAGGATGTTTGGCTTCTTTTGGAGAGGCCAAATGTCATCCCGCCTCCAAAAAATAGACGACGATGAACGTCGGCTTGGCGGAACAGGATTTCCATCTCTGAGTGGTCGGCCATGCTTGGGGGCTACTATTTCAATGGGCCAGCCACAGCGATAGCATGAGCGTCGGACGCGGCAAGGGGGATCGCAGGTATAGTGGCGCTTGCGGCTCGAAATTGTCGAGCGGGGGGAGGGGATTGGTAGCCTTCGACCTGGGCGCCGAGAACCACTGGCAAGGGTGCCACATGCCTTGATTTCCTCGCTCCTTGCGGCGCGATCCGCGCCGTTTCCTGGTCTTGGATAGGGAACGAGAACGCCGTCCTCTCTCCCCCGCAACGACAATCGGCCGGGCCGTGGCTCGGCGGCGCCTGCGCCCGCACCACCCCGGCAGATTGTCGTTGCCCCCCCTCTCTCCTGCTGGTCGCCGCGAGGCAGGGGCCAGGCGCCGATGACGGTGCCTGACCCAGCATCAGGAGCTTTGAGATGGAAAAGACACCGCATGAGAAGGCGCCATCAACCGATTCTCAGGCCAAGAGGTGGCCCATTCCCCGCAACCGTATTGCTCATGGCAACTGTATCGAAAAATTGAGAGCGCTGCCCAATGGCGCGGTCGATCTTGTCCTGACCGATCCGCCCTATATCTGCCGATGCCGTTCGCGTGACGGGCGCACGGTCGCCAATGACGATCATTCCGATTGGCTTCGTCCAGCCTTTGCCGAGATCGCGCGCGTGATGAGGCCAGGCAGCTTTGCCATCAGTTTCTACGGCTGGAGTGCGGTCGAAAAATTTGTGCTGGCCTGGCGTTCGGTCGGGCTTGTCCCGGTCGGTCATATCGTCTTCCGCAAACATTACGCCTCATCGACGCGCTTCCTGCGCTACGAGCATGAGCAGGCTTTCCTGCTGGCGAAGGGGCGGCCGGCGCAGCCGGCGCATGCTTTGCCTGACGTGATCGACTGGCCGCGTTATACCGGCAACAGGCGCCATCCCACCGAGAAGCCGGTGGAAATTTTGCGGCCATTGGTCGAGACATTCAGCGCGCCTGGCGACATTGTGCTTGATCCCTTTTGCGGCTCGGGATCGACGCTGGAAGCGGCTCGGACATGTGGGCGTGCTTTTCTTGGCGTCGAACTGGACGGCGAGCATTTCCGCACAGCGAGCAGTCGCATGGGGCTCTTGTCCTGATTTATGAAATGGGGCGCTTCCGTCATGGAAGCACCCCATTCGGAACCTCGGGGGAATGCCGATCGCCAGATGGAGAATCAGGGAATGACGACCGGCATCGTGTTCAGCGCCTTGGCACGCTTGGCCAATTTGCGGTCGAAGGTCAGAAATTCCGTGCAATGGTCCGATCGCGCCAAATGAAGGGCGTCGGCGAAATCCATGCCGCCTTCCATCCACTCCAGCGCCAGCGCCAGTTGAGTCGGTTCCTCCATGGTCATACCCGGCAGGCCGGCGAGCCCGCGCAAGGCGCCGGCAATCTGGGCGGGTTTAAAATCATAACCCGCGCGCAAAACCCACTCCGCCTCCAGCAGCACCGTCACGCCGAGAAAAATCTCCTGGCCTTCAATAGCACGTCGGGCGGCTTGCGCCTGTTCCGCATCGTCAGCGGTCAGCAGCCGTACAACGATATTGGTATCAATCCCGCGCACGTCGCTTCGCTTCCCTGGCGATGACCGCGTTCATGGCATCGATGGATAATGGAGGCTTGGTCGACCGCAGCGAACCGAAAACGGCATCAATGTCGGTTGGTGCGAAGATCGGCATAGGTTTCAGAAGGACGCCTTCCGGCGTTTCTTCGACGATCAGCTTCGTACCGGCCGGCCAATGCCGCTGTTCCCGGATCGCCTTGGGCAAGATGACCTGTCCCTTGGTCGACACCGTGGTCGTAATCCGTTCCTGCACGCCCATGGCGCCCTCCAAAGTAAGACGAAGGTAAGATAGGGCAGGCTGTGCTTCAAGGCAAGCGTCCCGGAATTTCAATCTTCGGCTCCCAAGCCGATTTCGGCTCGGGGCCGAGCCTTTCGCACTGGCCCGCCGGCTATGGGCCAGGACAGGCGGCCAGTCCAGGTGGACCGGGAGGTTCGGGGTACCGTTGGCACCTTTCACAGCAGGGGAGAGCCGCCGCGGCATGTCGGTGTTCGCTCTGACCATGGCGCTGAGCGACCGCCGTTGAGACCGCCGGGCCTCCCGCTGACCTGACAGGCTGTTCCTTGGGTCGTCGTTCACGGTAACGGTGGCCGGATAGCGACACCATTGCCTCCCAGGCTTGACGAAGCGGCGCATGACTTTTCTGGAATGCAATGAGTTCCAGGCCGCTTGTGCCGGCCTTGAATGATCAGTGGAAAATGGAAGGAGGGCGCATCGTCGCCATGGCCCGGGCGTAACGCCGAATGAGAAATTCTCTTTGGACGGTGATCAGTTCAGACCGTTCGTCTGGAACTATCGCATCCCGTGTCTCGTGCGGCGGCTGGGACAACAAGTCGGCGTCATTGGACGTTCTCATGACGACCTCTTCTGCGAGTCGTGGGGCGAGGACCATATGCCCGCCCGGACGCCGGGGGAAGGCACATATATCTTGTCGTGACGGCGGCAAGCAGGCGTCCGGCCTTATGCCGTCCGTCATAGTCCATAATAGCCAGTGCAGGGACGACCCGGGCTGAGCATAATGGCCGCCTCTGAACCGGCCCCGCCTCTTCCCTTGGGAGGCGGGGCTTTTGTCATTCGGGTTCGGCGGCTTCGTTTTGGGCGGGCGGAATGACGCCGCTGATGGTCCTCGAATCGGCCGTCCTTCACCCAATTTCCTATCCGTCAGGGGGTCTGTCGAGAGCTGCCGATCAACAATCGGCCCGGATCATGCTACATCGCCATGCCACGCCGGGAGAAGCCTTATGGCCCTGTTCGAACAGCGCGATCTCCATCTCGTCAAGAAGGCGCTCTGCTTGAGCGTGCTCGTCATGGGGGAGCAACCCGAAGGACCGTTCCGGCCCGATTCGGACCTGGCCGACATGAAGGATCTGTTGGACCGGCTGCTGCGCAGTGACAAGGAGTTGGGCCTCTACATGCGTTCGGCCCATCTCATCCTGAAAGGTTCGCCCGGCTGAAACGGCAACGGTCCGTCGGTCTCATGGCATGGTGGCGGAGATGTGAGTTCCTCGGACCTGGTCCTTCTCCTCCTGGTCTTCGGCATCTGTTGCTCTGATACCCGTCATGCAGAGAGGGAGAGCAGGGCGTCTCCCCTGCGGGGGCGGGCCTGATCCGCGTGCCGCTCCGTCGAGCCGGATTTGCCGTCTCGACCATTCGGCGACGATTCCTGACGCGGGCGCGGATATTGCGATCGAGGGCGATGGCGGTTTGGTATTGGCTGGCCGATATGCCAAGGGGGCCGCATTGATCCTGTTTGGAGTGCTTGATGACGGACGAATTGCTGGCAGCGCAGAATAACCTGATCACCCTGACAGCGGACATTGTGTCGGCGCATCTGTCGAACAATATGGTGCCGGTGCCCGAGGTGGCGGGGCTTATCGCCCAGGTGCATGGCGCGCTTTCCGGTCTCGGCACGCCCGCCGCCCCGGCGCAGGAAGAACTGAAGCCCGCCGTGCCGGTCCGCTCATCGGTTAAGCCCGACCACATAATCTGTCTGGAGGACGGTAAGAAGCTCAAGATGCTCAAGCGCCACCTGATGACCCACTATCAGATGACGCCGGACGATTATCGCCGGAAGTGGAACCTGCCCGCCGATTATCCGATGGTCGCGCCAAGCTATGCTGCCACGCGGCGCGATCTCGCCTTGACGATCGGCCTCGGTCAGAAGCGGAAGGGGCAGGGATCCAAGGGACGGAAGGCGTCGCCCAAGAAGGATTGATGGGCTTGCGCGGAACCTCAGATACCGGGGTTCCGCGTCATGCCGTCCCGTTTCGCTGGATCGGGTTTTCTGCACACATGATGCGACCACAAAGAATGAGCGCGCGCGTCCCGCGCCCGATCTTCCGCTGCGCGTTCAGTTCAGGCGCAAGGCACGGTCATGGTCCTGGCCGGGACCAATGATGCGATGAACGAACAGGCGATCGGGTTGCACCGAATATAAGATGCCATAGCCCTTGTAGGAGCGACGACGGATGCCATGCCGCTCATAGCGCGGAATCAGCGGGAAAGCGTGCGGCATTGTTCCGATACGGGCAATCACATCGCGCAGTTCCTGGATGAAAGTCACCGCTCGTCCCAGATTGTCTGGCGCGATCCACTCTCTGATGGCTTGCAGATCCCGGATGGCCTGCGTTGATAACCGAACCTGCATTAATGCTGCTGGCTGTCGGCGGATGCCCGAATATCGGCAATGATTTCGTCGCAAACCTCATCGAGGTCGCGCCCGCCTCCGGCTGCCATCTCTGTCAGGCTTTCCTCGATAGAGGCATCAAGGTCCTTCAGCCATCGTTCTTCGTCCGCGACAATGGTCTGGTCGCGGCGGATCAGATCTCGCACATAGTCGCTGACGCTGGCATATTGGCCGCTGTCGATACGGCTCTGCACATAATCCCGGAGGGGATCGGGCAGGGAAACATTCATGGTCGCCATCGGCATTTCCTCCAGCGCCCGTTATGGCAAAAATTGCCATGAGGTTCAATCGTAACTCTCTTCCGCCCGATCCAGCGGTCTTGCAGAGCCGGCGTGGGGCCGAGGAAAAGGTTGGAGTGAGGATGTCGGACCGCCAACAACGGCGATCAAAGATCGCACCCATTGGCATAATCTGCCATAAGATGTTATGATCTCACTGCCGGAGGAGATACCGTAAATGCCGACTCGCAATGTGGTGCTGACCGACCATCAGGCTGAACTCGTGGATTCGCTGGTTCGCTCTGGACGCTACCAGAACGCGAGCGAAGTCCTGCGTGAGGGCCTCCGCCTGGTCGAGCGAAACGCTGCCGAAGACGCCGCAAGGCTCGGTGCCTTGCAAAAGGCGGCGCAAACCGGGTGGGATGACCTCGATGCAGGCCGCTTTGTCGATGTTGAAGAGCATCAACTCGGCCAATTCATTGCCGGCTTGGGTCGGCAAGCGAAGAAGCGGGCGCGCGTGGCGCAATAAATGGCGCGCTATCGGCTGTCCGCCTCGGCGCAAGCCGACATCATCGACATATTGGAATGGACGCAGGCCCGCTTCGGCGACGCAGCGCGCGAGCGTTATGAGGTGCTGCTCGCCACCGCTATCCGGGATATCGCGGCCGAGCCTGATCGGCCCGGTGCGGTTGACCGCCCCGAATTGGGGAAAGATGCTCGCACCTGGCATCTGCGCCTTAGTCGTGAGCGGGCACGGACCGACGTCGGGGCCGTCCGTCGTCCGCGCCATTTCATCCTCTTTCGAGCTACCAATCCCGATGTCCTGGAGATTGGACGCGTCCTTTACGACGCAATGGAACTGGCGCGCTATCGCTTGCGCGAAGAGGACTGGAACTGACCGCCGCCATAGTGAATCGCGGCGGTCCAGGGTCAGCGAGGTCGCTATCGCGCGCCAACGAGGGAATTTGATCCCAGATTCCCTCCTTGCTTCTGGTTCTGGCCCTTGCAGTCTCTCTATCCCAAACCCGGCGGCAATGGCGTCCGCCCTGTCCTCGACAACATAATGGACGAGCAGCAGCGATATCGCGTCTCCGACCGTGAGGTCCGTGCCGATTTCGCCGGCGCAGCAGCTTTCCTTCATCCTATCGCGATTGGAGGGAGGGGGAAGAGGGGGATCGAACGTTTTTTCGGGTCACGGATTTTCCGTCCTGCTGTTGCGGAGCTTTCTGGTCGCCCGTTCGGCGGCCTCCCTGGCGTATTAGCAGCCGTCGCAGTCACGCGCCCGAAAGCCGACCGGGCTCAAAACCACCCTTCGCGCTCGGTGGGTCGGTCATGAATTTCCGAGATCGAAAATCTTGCCCCAGTCCTCGGCGAGAGCCTCAAGCTCGATGGCGCGATGCGCCGCATGGTCGGAAAGACAGCTGTCCAGGGCGAAGCGGTGATATGTGCCCCCCTCGCTGAACGCCGCCTGCATTTCACAATCGGGGCGATTCCAGGCGTCCCAATGGTTCTCGCTCTCAATGAGCCGGGCAATGTGCCGATCAGGAGATTGGGTGGCTGTGGCCTGTTTCGCGGATGTAAGCCGCTTCGTGGCTGCCATCCTTCTGCCTTCCCACGCCAGGCGTGAGAAGGTGGCGCAATCGTTCATCGCCCGCTGGTAGGTCCCGTGTTCATTCTCACAGGCGTCCACGACGCGGGGCACGCAAAGCCTGGGATTGGAAAGCTGGCGATCGGCTTCCCCGAGGCATTCTTCTATGACGGCCTTGGCGCGGGCAGGTCCGTTTTCTCCTGTCCACAGGTCCGTTGGCGTTGCCAAAGCCGCGACGAGCAATCCAATGGCCACGCTCATGAGTTCCCTCCGCCGATCGCGATCTGATGCCATGCATCATGGGACACAGAGGGTAGGCGGATCAATATCCGTCCTATCCATCTTGCTTCTTGCCCTGGGGTATATGTGGTGGGTTCCCCAGGACGAAGGAAGGGCGGGCGTCTCCCCTGTGGGGCCGGGCTCTGCTCCGCGTGCCGCTCCGTCGAGCCGGCCTTGCCGTCTCGCCCCTTCGGGCATCGATCCCTGACGCGGATGCGGTCATCGCGCTGGCGCGCGATGGCGTTGAATTCGGCCGCGGCAAAAACGCGGTGGACGGCGCTGCCCTTTAGTCCCGCCGCGGCGGGCTGCAAGCCGGCATGCCGGCTCCTCCATTGCATTGCGGTCCTTGCGGATGCCGCCCGCCTCTGACGGCGGGCCTGCCGGTTCGCTCTTGCCGCCCACCCCGTTTTCGCCGGGCCGGTGGTGTTTTAGCCAAGGAGTGAATACCCATGGAACTCAAGCATATCGATATCGCCAATCTGGCTGTCTCCACCGTCAATATGCGGGGCGTGAAAAAGGCACCTGACCTCACCAATATCCTCCCGTCCATCCGGGCGCGCGGGGTATTGGTTCCGCTCATCGTCCGTCAGAACGGGTCGCCCGAAACCTATGAGATCGTCGCGGGCAAGCGGCGCTATCATGCCGCGCTCGTCGTGGCGGAAGAAACCGGGGCCAGCGATCCGTTGCCCTGCGCGGTCATGGCGGCAGGCGATGATGCCGCCGCGCTCGAAGCCTCGCTCATCGAGAATATCGCGCGGCTCGATCCCGATGAAGTGACGCGCTGGGAAACCTTCACCCGGCTCGTCAAGGAAGGACGCACCCCGGAGGATATCTCCAACACCTTCGGGCTGACGGCCTTGCAGGTCAAGCGCACTCTCGCGCTCGGCAACCTGCTCCCCCGCATCCGCAGCCTCTATCGGGCCGAGCAGATCGATGCGACCACCGTTCGCCATCTAACGCTCGCCTCCAAGGCCCGGCAGAAGGAATGGCTTGCGCTGCTCGACGATGAGGGTTCCCATGCGCCGACCGGCTTCCGGCTTAAGGAATGGCTGTTCGGAGGGTCGTCGATCTCGACCAGCGCGGCCCTGTTTGATCTTGCAGGTTATGCGGGTGAGATCATTTCCGATCTGTTCGGCGAGGACAGCTATTTCGCCAATGTCGATCAGTTCTGGGAAGCCCAGCGCGCCGCCATCAAGGCGAAATCCGAGAGTTACCGCGAAGAGGGCTGGAGCGATGTCGTCACGCTCGAACCGGGCGAGCATTTCCACAGCTGGGAGCATGAACGTGCGCCCAAGAGAAAGGGCGGCAGGGTCTATATCGCCATCGACAATCGTGGCGGGGTCAGCTTCCATGAAGGCTATCTGACGATGAAGGAGGCGCGGCGGATCGAGAAGGGCGAGCCGATTGGACGTCCCGCCCGTCCCGAATTGTCGGCGCCACTGGTCGACTATGTGAACCTCCATCGCCATGCCGCCGTTGCGGCGAAGGTGGCGGAAACGCCGTCCGTCGCCCTGCGGATGATGGTCGCCCATGCCATTTGCGGGTCCACCCTGTGGCGGGTCGAGCGGCAGAGCCAGGCCAGCCGCACCGATGCCATCACCGAAAGCGTCGAGAGCAGTCCGTCGGAAGGTTCGACCGACTTCTTTCGTCGGGAGGCGCTGGCGATGCTCGGCATGGACGAGGAGGAGCCGACCGTTGTCGGCGGTGGGGATCACATCGTCCCCCTCTTCGTGAAGCTGCTTGCCCTCAGCGACAAGGAGGTGCTGGCGATCCTTGCCGTGGCCATGGCCGAGACGCTGCAATCGGCCACCACCCTGATCGAGCTTCTGGGCAGCTATCTGGAGGTCGATATGGCCCAATGCTGGGAAGCTGACGAAGCCCTGCTCGATCTTATCCGCGACAAGGAAGTCCTTGGGGCGGTCCTTGCCGATGTGGCCGGTGCTGATGTGGCGGCGGCCAACGCCAAGGAAACCGGCAAGGTCCAGCGCGGGATCATCTTCAACTGCCTGAACGGCGCGATGGGATGGGAGAAGCGGACCGGATGGGTGCCGCGCTGGATGCAGTTCCCGCCGAGCGCCTACACCGGGCGCGGCGGCGTCGCCACGGTCGATTTATGGACCAAATTGCAGGGCCTGCTGGAACCCGAGCAGCCCGACGATCCGCAGACGCCCGGTGAAGCCGAGGTGCACGCCGTCGTGATCGAAGGCGAAGCGTCCGAACCCCGGCAGGATGAGGAAGGGGACGGTCTGCCGCTCGCAGCCTGATCGTCTTGTCCGGCAGGCGGCGGGGCTTCCCGTCGCCTGCCTCATCCTTGAAAGGAGTCAGTCCATGCCTGCCCGCAGACCCGAAGGCGCCATGGCCGACCGCTACCGCATCGGCCTTGCCACCCTCAATTATCTCCCCCGCATCGTCTATTATCTCCATGTCCGGGATGACTTCACCTTCCCCGAAATCGCGTTCCGGCTGGGAACCTCCGTCTGGGAGGTCGAGGACCATTTCGCCGCTGCACTCGCGCATCTCGACAGGGCCGTTCATCGCGAAGGCGAGGGGTGAGGTGGGCACTTCGCGCCGGGCGGCATCGTCATAGGGTTGGCTTCCACCATGGAAATGCGGAGCGCTGCAAAGTGCAGCGCGAAATGTCGACCAGCGTCCACCGCGCGGGGCGCGGTGACGTTTTTCGGTTTTTTACCGGCCTGCGGCGCGGCGGGGGTGGGCGTCGCTGCCCTATAGGCCCACCGCGGCGAGCCGCAAGTCGGGGCTGTGCCCCAACTCCTCCACTTCGTTGCGGCCCTTCGGGTGCTGCTCGCCTCATGCCGTGGGCCTGCCGGTCTGCTCCTGCCGCCCACCCCCGCCACTCCGGCGGCCGGTGCGCGAAGGGAGTAAGGAAAATGGGATATCATGACAAAGCTCATCAGACCGGTTCCACCCTTTACAGCGAGGTGACGGACCGGATCATCGCAGAACTGGAGGCGGGAACCCTGCCTTGGGTCAAGCCTTGGGATGACGGCAGGGCGCCGCTCGGCCTTCCCCGCAACGCCGGAACCGGACGGCGCTACTCAGGCATAAATGTTCTCATATTGTGGCACACCCTTTTCGAGCGCGGCTATCAGTCACAGCGCTGGCTGACCTATCGGCAGGCCGTCGCGCTGGGCGGCCATGTCCGCAAGGGCGAGCAGGGCACGACCGTCTGCTATGCCGACAAGTTCACACCGAAAAATGGCGATGATGCCCGCGAGCCGGATGGAGATAACCCCCGGCAGATTGCTTTCCTCAAGCGCTTCACTGTCTTCAATCTCGACCAGTGCGAAGGGCTACCCGACGATCCGACAGACAGGATCATCACCCATAATGAGGCAGTCCTGATCCCCCGCGCCGAGGCCCTGATCGCCGCGACCGGCGCGGATATCAGGATTGGCGGCAGCGATGCCTATTACGCTCCGGCAACGGATCATATCTGTGTTCCACCGCCGGAAGTCTATTTTGAGCCGATAAACTGGTACCGGACGGTGCTGCACGAACTCGGCCATTTTTCGGGACACCCCAAGCGACTCGACCGCCTGCCGAAGACCGGATTTGGCTCGCCAGACTATGCGAGGGAAGAGCTATGTGCCGAATTAATAAGCGCTTTTTTATGCGCCGAGTTGGGGATTGTCCCGACCGTGAGGCACAGCGATTACCTTGGGGCGTGGCTGGGGGTCCTCAGAGAAGATTCCCGTGCCATCTTCCGCGCCGCCAGTCAGGCCAGCAAGGCCGCCGACTATCTGCTGGGCTTCCTTCCGGCACCCGATGAGGGGGAGGATGGGATAGCTACCGAAGGGAGGATCGTGGCATGATCCTCCTTGAACCCCAGCATATCGCAGCCCTTGAAGCGAACACCGCCGCGCGGCGCGCGGCGCAGGCAGAGGGCAGGCGGGAGCCGGACCCGGCCCCGCTGGTCAAATTCTTCAATCCTATGGGCGCGGCCACTTGGCTCGTGACTGAGCTTTGCGAGGATGGCGACTCGCTGTTCGGCCTTGCGGACCTTGGCTTTGGTTGTCCTGAACTGGGCTATTTCAGCCTGATGGAGATCGCGGCCATTCGGCTTCCTTTCGGTCTCAGGATCGAGCGGGACCTTGCGTTCAACAGCCTGACGTCGATTTCCATCTGGTCCGAGTGGTCGCGGCGAACCGGTTCGATCATCACGGCGCAGGCGAAACTGGCCCAAGCACCCCATCCGCTTCCCCCGGACTTTGATCCTGACATGATCGGCAATGGTGGATCGCCGCGATGATCTGAAACCCCATCGACGAAAGGTTGGGTTCGCATCCGCGATCCCGACCTCTCCCCCATAAATCCCAGCATGGGAAAATGGCACGACCCAAAACCCCCATTGGAGCGCCCCTGTCCGCCTCGCTCGCGTGCCGCGCGGCCCGGTCGGACCGCGCGGCGCTACGCCTCGACCGGTCCCGGCCAACATCCAAACTCTCTCACAGATTTCCCATTGTGCCAGACCGCCTTCACCTGCCTCAAGGATCGGTGGTCCCCCCAATTTAGCCGCCGCCGCCGCCACGCTTCGCGCGGCAACGGCGGCAACTAAATCGGTTCCCCCACCGCCCGCTGCGCGGTCGCCGGCTGCGCCGGCGCTCCTTGACCCAGGCTCGCCGGCCCGACGCGGGACCTCCCGTCTTTTCGACATGAAGGAGGCTCCCATGCAGACGAACGCCGCTTACAACCACAGCGCCTTTCTTGCGGTACTCCGCTCCGCCGAGCGCCGCGCCGCTTGCAGCTATTTCGACCAGCATGTCCTGGAGGATGGCGAGCAGGGCTATGTCACCATCGACGAGGGGGATTATTCGGAGCTGCCCCAGATGTTTATTGAGCGAATCGTCCATACTGTGCCGGGCGCGCTCATCGACGAACTCTGATCCAAGGGGAGGGCCAGAGCGGCCCTCCGACTTTTCCCTGTTCACGGCACGGCCATAGGGGCGTCGAACCCCCATGATCGTCATGGCGAGGGGCATGTCCCGACCTCAGGATGGTCGAGGCTGCAGCGCTTTGAGGGCCTGAAGCGAAGCCGTGGACCCAGCCTTGATCGCGAGGCTGATGATTTCCCGAAGCTCCCGCTCGGTCAACGATTCCACCTCCAGATCAGAGATGATGGCTGCATATTTGCCGCGCAGCGCGACGCGGGTCTGCTCTATCTCCTCGCTGATCTTGCGCTTGCGCTGCTCAAGCTCAGCCAGGCGTTCGCGGTCCGTCAATTTGGGCATGGTGACACCTTCTACACAGGAAGGATGGTTCGCCGCTCATGACGATAGCATGGACCTCGCCTGCGACAAGAAGGATCGCGGCCAGAATGGCGGTTGCTGCCGATAGGGCGAGGAAGAGGGAGGCGGAAGGATGAGACTTGCCCTCACGAAGGGACCCGCGCCTTCCGACACGAGGTCAGCGCAGCGGACAAGCGCGCTGCGACGAGGGGACGCACGCCCTTGGGCGTTTGTAATGCACCGTACGCACGGGTGCTGCGGGCCTGAAACTCCAGCTTTTCTGCGGCTTTTCGTTGGCACAAGATGGCAGCCGTTTTGGCACAGGTCGGCAGCCGGCGGCAGCCATCTTGAGGAGGGAGAAAGGCTAAGTCGCTGATCTGGCTTGGCACTTCGCGGCTGCCATTGGCAGTTTTCATAAACTATTGAGTTTGAAGCATAATTAGGCTAATAAGGCTGTGCTTCATCACGGTTTCGCGTGTCGGATAAGGAGTTCCGGCACGTGGCACGTATTACAATACGAATAGATGACGACCTGTACGCGCGCCTTGTCAGTCAGGCACGCGGCGCTGGCGTGGGTACGGCGAGTTATTGTCGCGACATATTGGACAGGTTCGATGGCGCGGACCCAACGGGCTACCATGGGCGCTTTGACGAACTCCATGCGACGGTCATCCAGGCCTTCGCCATTCTCGCGACATCGGTCGGTGAGCGGTCGCCCGAACTCCTCCAGAAAGGGTTGATCGAAGCCCGCCGTCTCCTCCGTGAAAGGGGATTGCTCGAAGCCGGGGAGGAGCGGCCATGAGCATCTTCCGGCATGATACGCTCGGTTCCTGGACCAGGGGCGGGCAGGCCATCGTTCACAATGTGCGGATGACGACGCAGGTCTTCTACCAGACTTTCCTGGCAGGGTTCGTCATCTGGATTGGCGGCATCATCTGGTATGCCTGCGAGGCATCTACTGATTATGAGCGCTTTGTCCTCCTGAAGATCGGGCAGGCGACGTTCATGGGTGATGCTGTCCCTGGGAATGTCGCGCCGATTCTCTTCAGGGCACCTGATGGCCGGGAATATTGGACCGACCCCAAGGCACTTCTCGAATCGGGCGTGGCCCATAAGACGCTTGGGGCCTTCGAGACCTATCTGGTCCATGGCGCGCTTATTTCCGGCGCCTTCGCCCTCCTTATGCTGTTCTGGGCCTGGTTCTATTTCACCCGGACGGGGAGGGGGCTGGGCTCCAACCAGTTCCTGCGCGGTGCGCGCTTCGGTACCGTCCGCCAGGTCCGCCGGGCACTCTGGAAGCATGCCAAGGGCAGCTTTGATATCGGTGGCGTGAACGTGCCCGATGCCTTCGAGCCGGAGCATATTCTCATCTGCGGTGCCCCCGGAACGGGCAAGACAAACCTCATCGTCAAGATGCTCGACGGCATCCGGCAGCGGAAGCGACGGGCCATCGTCTATGACACGGCGGGAACCTTCGTGGAGAAATTCTACCGGCCCGGGATCGATGTTCTGCTCAATCCGCTCGATGCCCGTTCGGACTGCTGGTCGCCCTGGGTCGATGTTCCGCGCGACTATCATTATGACCAGATCGCGGAGTCCACGATCCCCGACAAGGCGGGCGATCCCTTCTGGGCCAAGGCCGCGCGAGGCACGCTGGTCGCGGTGCTGCGCAAACTTGCCCGGCAAGAGCGGCCGCTCATTTCCGTTCTCCTGGACATCCTGCTGCGTTCGAAGCTGAAGGACCTCGCCACCTTCGTCGACGGGACGGAAGCCGCTGCCTTCATCAGCCCGGAAGGGGAACGTACCTCAGCCGGTGTTCAGGCGGAACTCGCCTCGGTGATGCGCAGCTTCTCCTATCTCGACGATACCGCCGACGGGCTTTCTATCCGTGACTGGGTCGCTCACGAGAAGGACGATAGCTGGCTTTTTATCACCGTGAAGTCCGATCAGTTGCCGTCGCTGCGGCCCCTCATCACCGTCTGGCTGGACATCGCGATCAGCGCGATCATGAGTATGACGCCCGACCGCAACCGCCGTCTCTATTGCGTTGTCGATGAGCTTCCGACGCTCCAGAAACTGCCCTCGCTCTCGGATTTCCTCGCCCGCGCCCGGAAATATGGCGGCTGCGGTGTCCTCGGGTTCCAGAGCTATCCGCAGCTCGAGGCGACCTACGGAATCCAGGATGCCGCCGCGATCACAGGCTATTGTTCGACCTGGGTCGCGCTCCGAGCCAACGATACGCCGACAGCGAAGCATGTCAGCGAGAATCTTGGTCAAGTCGAACAGGTCGAGGCCAATGAGGGCATGTCCTACGGCGTCAATGACATGCGCGACGGGGTGAACCTCTCGCGCATGCAGGTGACCCGTCCGCTGGTGATGCACACGGAGGTGACGAACCTCCCCAATCTGGCCGGCTATCTACGATTCGGGAGGAGTCTCCCGGTCGTGCGATTCGAGGATCGGTTCAACAAGGTTGCCTCCATCGCCACCGCCTTCGAGGAACGAATTGCTCCACCCGTGAGGCTGGTCGAGGACGCGCCGGAGCCCGTCAGTGTCCCGCCCGTGCCACCACGATCTCCCCGCCCGGCTCCGCCGAAAGCGAAATCGCGCAAGCCACGGGCCGCGTCTGAGGAAGCGAAACTGCCCCTCAAGCCGCATCCAGAAGCGGATTCCGGGAAGGATAACGATCAGGCTGGGCCGCCGGCAAATGCCGGTGGTGCCGGGCCGGACGAATCGCCCGCAGTCCCCCAGCTTGAACTTTTCGGCAAACCGGTCGGCTTCCGTCTCCGGCAGCATGGTCGGCGCAATGGCTCCCGTAACTCAGCGAGGCCGGCATGATCCATCCCCGCCGCCTCAAAGGCACACCCGCCAATATCGCCCGCTACTATACGGTGGGCGACTATTATACGAAGGGCGCCGACGAACATAGCGAGTGGGGTGGGGCCATCGCGCGTGACCTCGGGCTCGAAGGGAAGGTGGATGGCGCCATCTTCGCGGCCCTGCTGGAAGGAAAGGTCGCGGGGCAGCAACTCGGCCGACATCGAGCCAATGGGGACATCCAGCATCATCCCGGATGGGACTTTGCCGTGAACGCCCCCAAGTCGGTGTCGATCATGGCGCTCGTTGCCGGTGACCGGCGCATCATCGACGCTCATGAGCAGGCGGTGGGAACTGCCCTTTCCTGGATGGAAGAGCATGCCGCGACGAGGGCGCGCGTTAACGGCGAGATCACCGAGCGAACGACCGGACGCCTTCTCTTCGCGCGCTTCACCGAACATGCCTCGCGCGAACTCGACCCCCATCTCCATACCCATGTCGTGGTGATGAACCTCACCAATGATGGGGTAGGGCAGCGATTCACCAGCCTTGAAACCAGGGCTATGTACGCCGAGCAGATGGTGGCCGGGCAGATCTATCGCAACGAATTGGCGCACCTTCTGCGCGAGCGCGGCTATGAGGTGGAGTTTGATCCGCGCAAGGGGCTGTTCGAGATCAGGGGTGTGCCGCGAGACCTGATGGCGGACATGTCGCAACGCGCCCAGCAGATCGACGCCCATGCCAAGGAGCACGGCCTCACCGGACAGGCGGCTCGCCGCATGTCCTTCTACGCTACCCGGGGGCCGAAGGAGAAAGTCTCGCTCGAGACGCTTCATGACCAGTGGCACGTCCGCCTCGGCAAACATGAGCAGGCGGTCGAAGAGACGCGACTGGCGGCGGAGAAGATCGGTGACCGGACGCTTGATGTTCCTACCCAGCTGGCGGCGCGCTCCATGCTGTTCGGTCTGCGGCAGTCAGAGGGAAGGGAGGCGGTCAATAATCTGGGTCGGCTGCTCCGGGTTGCCCTGGCGTCCCATGTCGGGGAGGTCCGCCTGCGCGACATTCGTCCCTTGGCACAGGAGCATGAAGCGCGGCGAAAGCTCCTGGCGACCCGGCACCAGACAGGAGATGAAATTCACACCCAAGGCCGCACGACTCGCCGAACCGCGCGGCTGGAGCTTGCCTTCTCGGATCACCTTGCCCTGGCCATTGGTGACGCCAAGCCGCTCGCGACACAGGCGCGACTCGTCGAGCAGGCAAAGGCGCATGACCTCAATGCTGGGCAGCGCGCGGGCCTCCTGCATCTGGGGACCAGCGAGGATCGGGTGATCGGCGTGCATGGGGTCGCGGGATCGGGTAAGTCGACGCTGATTGCCTCCTTGAAGCACGCCGCCGGCCCGGACGTGATTCTGGTCGCCCTCGCTCCGACATCTTCAGCGGCGGCCGAACTGGGGAAGAAGGCCAAGATCGAATCGCGAACCGTCGCGAGTCTGATCGCCGGGGGTGGTCGTGGCCTTGATGACCAACACACGCTCGTGGTCGACGAGGCAGGGCAGTTGGGTAACCGGCAGGCGATCCGCCTGTTGGAAATCAGTCGGCTCACTGGTGCCCGCATCATTATGCTCGGTGACAATCGCCAGACCGGCGCCATCCAGCAGGGTAAGCCCTTTTGGCTGATGCAGCGTCTGGGACTTCCAACGGTGGAACTCACCGAGCCGGTCCGCCAGCGGAATGACGCCATGCTGGCCGCGGTAGCGCAGGCCCGTCTTGGCAATTACGCAGATTCGATCGGACATCTCGATAAGGTCGTGAGCGGCGCATCAAGCGACGTGCTTGCGGCGGGGCTGGTGGAGGAATGGGCGCGGCTGAGTTCTCGCAGCAAGGACCGCACGAACATCCTTGTCCTGGAAAATGCCACCCGGCTGATCGTCAACTCCAAGGTCCGTGAGGCGCTCAAGACGGAAGGGGCGATCGCCGCCGAAGATGCGCGGCTCTCGATCCTGGCCCCCTCCGGCATGACCGATCAGGAGAAAAATTTTGCCCGCTTCTATGCTCGCGGGCAGGTGGTGACCTTCGCCCGTGACAATGCCGGCCTGGGGATTGCCCGCGATGCCCCATATAAGATCGTGGGCCTGTCTCGCGACTCGCGCGGTCGGCAGAGAGTCAGCCTCTCCGACGAGAATGGAAGGACGATCCAGTGGGATCCGCGACTCGGGCGAGCGTCGCAGATCAACGTGTTCAGGGAGGAAGACCGCGTTCTCGCAGCTGGCGACCGGATTCAGTGGCGGCTGGTGAACCACGAACTTGGTCTGAAGAATGCCGAACGGGGAACGGTCGAGCGCCTTGATGGGCCGATCGCTTCAATTCGTTGGGACCGCGACGGCAAGGTGCAGGAGGTCGACCTGTCCCAGCACCGGACCTGGGACCACGGCTATGCCGAGACCATTTATGCGGCTCAGTCGAAGACCTATGATCGGGTCTATGTCCTGGCGCCGGTCAATTCCCCGCTGGTCACCGGTCAGAATTATTACACCGCCATCACCCGCGCCCAATTTGGTGTGAAGCTCTGGACCGAGGACCCAGAGCGGCTCGCCGAGAAACTCACCCAGAAGTCTGGGGAAAAGACCTCCTCTCTGGAGGGGCTCGGGCGCCTTGACCGGAGTTCCATCAAGGGACGAGCAGGGCACCATGGCGAGCGGTTGGAGAGGTTGCGCGAACAGCAGCTTGGAGATCGCGAAGCCCGTAGGGTCCGGCTCGAAGCCGAGCGCGCGGAACGGACGGCCAGGGAACCGGACGGTATCGCAGCGGACTTGGCGGGCAGGGCGCAATCGGCTGCACGGTTTCTGGATCAGTGGCTCGTTGCGCTTCTCGATCGCAACAGAAGCGATGAAAGACAAGCGAATTCACCCCATCAGTCAGCACCGGAAATCCCAGCAAATCTACCGAGTCGGAACGAAGAACTCGAACGCGGAGGTGGGCATGACCGTTGATCGGCTTTACTCCGGCAGCGCCATCGTGCTGCTGCTGTGCTTGTCCCAGCCTGTTCATGCGAACCCGGTCCTTCCAGTGGAACATGAGAGACGTGTAGGTCGTTGCATTCGACAGGCTTCCGAAGGTCGGCTTTGGTTGGAGCGGACCCTTTGGGGCTTGCGTGACCAGGAGGCAGGCTGGGTCGGAGCTGAAATCCTCAACCGGAACGGCTCTCATGATCTGGGGCCGCTTCAGGTAAACAGTTTCTGGGTGCCCAAGCTTTCCGCCATGATCGACCGCCCGCCGACTCAGGTCCGCGTCTGGCTCACCCACGATCCCTGCTTCAACGTCCAAGCCGCGCGATGGATATTCCTGTCTGCGCTATCGGCGACGCACGACTATTGGAAAGCCGTTGGCGTCTATCATAGCCCCACCCACAGGCGGCAACGACATTACGCAGGCCTCGTCGCGGCTAAGCTGGTCAGACGATTTGGTCCTTCCATCTTCCTGAAGGGCGATCATCGTGTCAGATACTGATGGTGGCACCCCGCGCCGCGATGAGGACCGCGCGCTCAACATGCTGTTGCGCCGCGTGCCGCGGACCAGGACGCTGCCGCAGAAGCTGCCGCCACTCGCTGTTCCGATCGAGGTGGCGCCGTTCGAGGGGAAAACCGTAATGCAACCGCTTTGCGTTCGCATTACGGTTGCTGCGCAGATGCTCGGCATCGGTCGCACCAAGCTATATGCCCTGATAAAGCGGGGAGAGCTAAAAACTATCAAACTGGACGGCTCGGTACTCATCACGATGACCAGCCTTGAGGCATTCGTTCAAAGATGCGCTGAAGCAGGTTCGTCAGGTCGGAAGTAAAATCAACATGTTCAATCACGTGCCTTTCGAGAGCCTACGCGGGGTCCGATGGCGTTCGATTTTAGAAATGCCTCCAACTCGTTGAGGTGCCGTCGGCCGAATCGAAAGAGGCGCAAGATATGAGAAGGCCGGTCGGGTGCAGCGATCGCCAGATATTGGCCGACCGTAAGGCTCGGCTCTTGGGCCAGGATGTCGCGAGTCCGCCAGTCCAGGGGAAGCTGGAAAAGGGGCGTTTCCGATGTAACTTGGACGACAGGCGGCATTCTTTCGAGAGCCTCGACCGCCGCGGCGTGGAGTTGAGAGGCCCGGCTCGGGGAGATCCCGAGCTCTTGGCCGATTTTCGCAAAGCTTGCACCAGACTTCCGCCGAGTCAGAACGAACGCGTGCCGAGCTTGGACATCTACCATGTCAACCTCCAAGAGGCGGTTAACATAGCTAAAACGTTAGAAAATTTCCAGACTGGGTCGGCCGTGTTGTCCGGCCACATCAGGCTACCTCTTCCAGGTTTGCCGCGCGAGTCTGTTGTCCGGCTGCTGCGAAATTTGGCGATCTTCTCTGAAGATAGTCGGCCCAGTCGGTCATGACCGTCTTTCGTTTCTCAAACGCATCCTTTCTCCGGTACGCACGGGTGACCGAGCTTCCAACCTGATGGGCCAATGCATGCTCGATAACGGTCTCGGCGTGATCGGTTTCATCGCCCATGTAATCGCGAAAGCTGCTGCGCATTCCATGGACTGTGAACTGACCGAGGTTCATCCTTCGCATCAGCAATGGCATCGCCATCTGCGACAACGGGCTATAAGGCTTCTGACCCGGAAAAATATAGTCGTCGGGCTTGCAGGATTTTCCTCCGGCAACCGCCCTGAGCACGGCGACTGCTGCGTGTGACAAGGGTATCCGATGCTCGATTCGCATCTTCATCCGTTCGGCCGGGATGGTCCATATGCGCCGATCGAGATCCACCTCGCGCCAGCGGGCGAGCAAGGTTTCGCTGGTCCGGGTAGCGCAAAGGACTGTCAGTTCGAGGGCGCGGGCTGCCGGGGCTTCTCTCTTTTGCAGAGCTTCGAAGAACTCTGGCATGTCCTCATAGGGGATCGCGGCATGATGTCCGGTGACGAGCCGCTTCCGCTTTGGCAGGAGAAATTGGAGGTTACCCTTCCATTTTGCCGGATTTTCCCAAGGGCTCTGAATGTGCCCTTCGGCCTTGGCAGCGTCGAGAACGTTTTCTATCCGTCCCCTGACCCGAGCGGCAGTTTCAGCGAACGTCGTCCAGCTGGGTTTCAGTGCGTCCGCGACATCTTGCGGAGTAATCTTGTCAACGGAAATCTCGAGAATCCCCTTTGCGTGCTTCTCCAGCGAGTTGGTCCACTGCCAGATATGCTTCGCGTTGGACCAACCGCCCTCGTGGGCGGCAATGTATTTCTTGGCGTAAGCGAGAAAGGTTGGGGTTCTGATAGATGGCCGTGCCTCTTGCTCCTCTCTTATGCGCTCGACTCGCTCCTCTTCTTGTTCCGTCTGCCGCAACTCGATGGGATCATGTCCCTCCTTCAGCAGATTTCTGGCTGCCGCCGCCATCTCCCTGGCGTCGTCGAGGGTGTAGGCATCGTACGAACCAAGTCCCATCTCACGCCGGACCTTGTCGCGAATCCAAATGAACTTCCAGCTTTTGGAGCCCGATGGCCTGATCCGGAGCCAGAGGCCACCTCCGTCGCCATACCAACCTGGCGTATTGAGTGTTTCCAGCCGCCGCGCCTTCAGTTTGTGAATCGTCCTGCTCATTCCTTGTCCACCTCACACACCCAAGGCCTAATTACGGGCCAAATTATGGAGTCCATCCGGACCTAATTTGGGGCCAAATTTCAGCGCGTATCTGTGCGAACAGATTTGAACGGAATTGAACGTGCCTGAACGCATGGCCTTGATTTTATATAGCAAAAACAAGGCCTTTCGGCAAGTTTTCTGGTTCTATTTCAACGAGTTAAAAGGTCTAATTACGGCGACCTCGGCTCCACCATTTTCCCCTAGAAGCTGTTATGGACCAGCGCCGACAGCGGTGGCTTGCTTCATCATGATGCAAGCGAAGGCGACGACGTGCAGGCCCGCGAGGGGCTGTGCGTATCGTTCGTAGTCCTTGACGAGGCGACGGAAGCGGGTTGCCCACGCGAAGGATCGCTCGACGCCCATCGCCGTGGCAGGAGAACGAAGCCTCGCTTTGCCTCGGACAGCTTGATGACCTCCAGCGTGATGCCATGGGCGGCTGCGGCGTTGGCGGCCCGCGCGCCTGTGTAGCCCTGGTCAACATAGGCGATATCGACCGTGTTGCCGGTGACGGCCTGCACGGTGCGCGCGAGCCGTTCGACCTCGCCGCGGTCCTCGGCGCTGGCCGGCGTCACATGACGCGCGAGCAAATGGCCCAGCGTGTCGACCGCCATGTGGAGTTTCGATCCCTTCTTGCGCTTGCCGCCATCATAGCCGGCACGCTCACCGCTCTCGGGGGTGGAGCGCAACGTCCGACTGTCGATGACAGCGGCGCTGGGTTCGGCGGCGCGCCCCGCCGCCAGGCGCAGGACGGCGCGCAGATCATCCACCAGTGCTTCGAAGCAGCCCGCCGCCAACCAGCGCTGCGTCTGTTGATACACCGCCGCCCAAGGCGGCAGGTCGTTCGGCATCCGGCGCCAAGGCCCCCCGTCTTCACGATATAGCGCAGACCATTGAATACTTCGCGCAGGCCGTGCTCACGCTGCCCCGCATCCTCCCGTTGGAGCGTCAGATACGGCACGATCAGCGACCACTCTTCATCGGACACGTCAGACGGATAGGGCTTGCGATGGAAATCCATGCAAACCTTTCAATCTATTCAGACTCATAAGTCCGTAACAGCCTCTAGCGTTTCCAGGGCGTTTTTCTTCTCTATCTCATATTTCAGCCGCTCGACCTCGTCCTTGAGTTGCTGGAGGGCGGCGGCGGCAGCCGCGTTGGTCGGGTCCTGCTTCGTCTGGATGGCCGTGATCTGTTGCTGGGTTTGCAAGGCTTCCAGATCGCGCTTCAAAGCTGCATTGGGTTCATCAAGGGCTGCCTTGGCCTTGGTCGCGGCAGCCTCCGTCTCGGCTTTTTTCTGGGCGCGGCGATCGTTTGCAAAGCCGATCCCTTGCTCGATGCCGCTATTCACGGTCTTCGCGACTTCCAGCGCCACCGCGCGCTTGCTGTCGAAAGTCACTTTGGTCGGCGATCCCATCAGGTCGAATTCGGCCTTCAGAATATTATTCTCGCCAAGGCCATTATGGAAACGCAGCACCACATAGGGCGCCAGCTGCGGCACGCTCACGACGCTCTCGGCCAGGACAGGGGCGGCGCCGTGTCCGCAGCCGGGTTCCGTGCCTGCGCAGAAGCGGGCATTGGCCTTCATCGGAAGGCGGGCGACGACGCCCGCGATCGCCTTGGCGCTTTTCGGGGTGGGCGCGCCCGTGGTGATGCCAAGCCGTTTGCGCGTGTTCGCCGGATCGACCGTGCCGCCGTCGATCTGAAGATGGGCGGTCAGCGCCAGCGCCTTTTCAAGATCGGCTTTGAAGCCAAGGTCGCTTGCAATGTCGCTGGCCGGGACGCCGAACAATCCCTCCAGCCAAGCGCTGCGCGCTGCGCCGAGCGCGCCTGAGCCTGCCGGCGGCACGACCGCGAATGACTGTGTCCATAATATCTCGCCATTGATCACCGTTGCGGGATCGGGGCGCCAAGTCGTCGTTTCGGCCAGAGCCAGGATCTTGTCCGTCTCGGCAAGGTTCTTGTCCTGTGCTTCCATGTCTTTGACAAGCTTGTCGGCGGCTTCGATAAGGTCCTGGAGGTCCTTCTTGTCCTTCTTGCCAAGAGGACCCGCAGCACCGCGAAGATTGAGGACTGCTATCCGCGCGCGCATCTTCTCCAGATTTCCCGAATCCGTTTTCTTCTGCTTCAATGCCGCATTGCGTTGATCGATGAGGGACGTGGGGCAGGTCGCGACCCGGCCGAATGCGGCGCCGGCGAGATCGAGTCCGGTCGCCAGCCGTGCTATGCCAAATCCCGCCTTGACGACCTGGCCGGCGATTTCGACCGATTTGTCATCGACCTCCACATTGACCGACTTGATGACCTTGCTGTCGTAGAGTTCGTAGGAAAAGCTGCTCGTCCGGGTCGGTCCGGCAAGGCTGCTATAGTCCATCGTGAACCATTCGGCGGCCGGATAATCATCCTTGATCTTGAGTTCGAACGCGAATTTGGGATTGAGGGTCGTGACGCCGCCTTGCGAGACGGATTTGCAGTCGATGAGCCTGCGCGTCGTCGTGAGCGTCATTTCGAGGCGCGGCAGGGCATAAGGTGCGCCGTCGATCCGGTCGACGGCGGTCGATACGGGAACGGTGTGGAGCGTAGTGGAGCAACCCGTCACGGCAACGCCAGCGACAATGATCGCGATCTTCTTCATGTCGTCCACCCCCATTATGATTTGATCCGCATAACTTCATTTTCTTGACAATACTATTGGGAAAAGTGAACCATGCTTCATGATCAGGATCGATATATTCATTTTGGTTCTATTTGGTGTGGTGATGGTCACGCCTTCATCACTTGCAGCGCAAGCTACACCGGGTGATGATGATTTCGCATTCATCGAAATACCGCTCAAGTCGACCGAAATCGAAAGTCTGGAAATCGCCTTGGCGCAAGACCTTGGCACGATCGAGCAAAGCAACGGTCCAGCGTCCGCCGACAAGATGCGGGCATCCCTCTACGGTCTGTTCTCCAGGCCTTATGTCTGGACGAAAAATACCATTTCGGTGTGTTTCGATTCGGTCGACACGGCGATGATGGGCAGGGTCGCCGGAATTGCCTCCGAATGGAATGATGCCGGCGCGCCGGTCACGCTCGATTTCGGTGACAAGGCGAGTCCCCGTCGCTGCGGGGCCCCCGGCGTGCCAGGCGATATCAGTGTGGCCTTTTCCCTTCCCGGCATGCCGGCAAAGGGCGGGACCTCCCGGATCGGTCGGGGAAGCAGCCGGGCCTATCCCAGCATGGTGCTTTCAGGCCTTGCCGCGGCGAAGGATGATCCGGCGAAATTCCGTTTCCTCGTCCTCCACGAGTTCGGCCATGCGCTTGGGCTGCTTCATGAACTCAAAAATGCGGACGGCAAATGCTGGGACGAGATCAAGGAACCGACCCTTGTGCAATATTACACCGACGAGTTCGGCATCAGCGATTTGGATGCGATCCGCGAGCAGATCCGCACCTTCGATGCGCGGGACATGCAGGGGATCGGTTCGACCGGCTTCGACCGCACCTCCATCATGATGTATGCGCTACCCGCCCGCGTCTTCAAGGCCGGCACGAACTCCCCCTGTTTCGCGCCGCTCGCGTCCGACATTTCACCGCGCGACAAGCAGACGCTGCGCGCCGCTTACAGTTCCTCGTTGATGCCGATATCGGAACTGTCGCGCTTGTCGAGCGGGCTGTCGCCGGAACGGCGCAAGATCTATGACGCCTATATCGTCTATGTGACTTCCGATGGCACGGCGCAGGCGAAAATCCGGTCGGCCCTGAAAGACCGGCCGGCGCTCGCGGCCCCGGCGATGGCCGATCGGATATTGTCCACCGCGCAGGCGATCTCGATCGAACGTTATGGCCGGAAATAAGCGGGATGCCCGGTGGCTTGCCGATCACAAAATGGCGATCAGCAATGCGACGAGGAGCGCGCCCAACAACGCCAGCTTGAGTGCCGTGAAGCCCATGGCGCATGATATTTGCGGGCCGGAGGCATGGCCATATACCTCAAGGCATATGCCTTGGCATTGGCAAGCCCTTGCAAAGCCAACCCTTGCGAGAATGCTCTTTCAACGCCGGACAATGATAAGCGGTGGTTGATCTCGATCAGCACGATTTCGTGGAACGTTTGGAGCCCTCCGCCGCTTCATCCTCTGTGCCGATCGGCACGATATAAGAGGATGTGAAAATGGCAGAGCAGAATCAAGGCAACCAGATGGGTGGCCAGCAAGGCGGTCAGCAGAATCAGAATCCGGGTCAGCAGAACCAGCAGGATAACGACCGTTCCCAGCAGGGCGGCCGGAGCGATTATGACAGCGATGAACGCAATCCCGGTCAGCAGAACCAGCAGGACGATCAGAATCGCCAGCAGGGCGGTGGCCAGCAGGAACGGCGTGAAGATCAGGGTCAGCAGCAGCGTTAAACCAGACGCCGAATGATCACGGAGGAAGGGTCGCCATCGCTATGGCGACCCTTTTTGGCGCGGTCGTCGCCATGCATTTTTTTCGAAGTTTTGCGTGCGGCAGATATTGTCCCATATTTGGGATAGTGATTTGCGAAAATGGCTTATTAACATCCGATATTGTGGCCTTTAAACGCTGCTCCATAAGAATTGATGGAGCATCGCATGAAGACCCGCGCCGCTGTTGCCTTTGAAGCGAAGAAACCGCTGGAGATCGTCGAACTGGACCTGGAAGGTCCCAAGGCGGGTGAAGTGCTGGTGGAGATCATGGCGACGGGCATCTGCCATACCGACGCCTACACGCTCGACGGGCTGGACAGCGAGGGTATCTTTCCCTCCATCCTCGGCCATGAGGGCGCGGGCATCGTGCGGGAAATCGGCGCAGGCGTCACCAGCGTGAAGCCGGGCGACCATGTCATACCGCTCTACACGCCGGAATGCCGTCAATGTAAGTCATGCCTGAGCGGCAAGACCAACTTGTGCACCGCCATCCGCGCGACCCAAGGCAAGGGCGTGATGCCCGACGGCACGAGCCGCTTCAGCTACAAGGGGCAGAGCATCTATCACTATATGGGATGCTCGACCTTTTCCAACTTCACCGTGTTGCCCGAAATCGCCGTCGCCAAGATCCGCGAGGATGCGCCGTTCCAGACCAGTTGCTATGTGGGCTGTGGTGTGACCACCGGAGTCGGCGCGGTGGTCAATACCGCCAAGGTGGCCCCTGGCGACAATGTGATCATCTTCGGCCTGGGCGGCATCGGTCTGAACGTGCTCCAGGGCGCGAAGATGGCTGGCGCGAACATGATCGTCGGCGTCGACATCAATCCCGACCGGGAGGAATGGGGCCGCAAGTTCGGCATGACCCATTTCGTCAACCCGAAGGATGTCGACGGCGACATCGTCGCTTATCTGGTGGCGTTGACCGACGGGGGCGCCGACTACACGTTCGACTGCACCGGCAATACGACCGTGATGCGCCAGGCTCTGGAAGCCTGTCATCGCGGTTGGGGCACGAGCATCATCATCGGCGTCGCGGAGGCAGGCAAGGAAATTTCCACCCGCCCGTTCCAGCTCGTCACCGGCCGCAACTGGCGGGGCACCGCCTTTGGCGGCGCGAAAGGCCGGACCGATGTGCCTAAGATCGTCGACTGGTACATGAACGGCAAGATTCAGATCGACCCGATGATCACGCATGTCCTGACGCTGGAAGAGATCAACAAGGGGTTCGACCTGATGCATGCCGGCGAGAGCATCCGTTCCGTCGTCGTCTACTGATCCGTTTCGGGACCCGTTCTACTGCGATTTCCTTTCTCCGGGCGACCGCGCCTGGCCGGAAATCCCTCCGATACACAAGAAGGAGTAATCTCATGGCCGTAATTTCCGGTGATGGCGTGTTTTCCCACATGATGATCGGCGCCAGCGACATGCCTACATCGGTCGCCTTCTACGATGCGGCTCTGGGCGCCCTGGGCGTCAAGAATCTCGGGCCGTTTGGCGACTGGATCCTCTACGGCGAGGACAAGCCGGCGTTCATCGTCGCGCGTCCCGGCAATGGCGAGGCGCCGTCGAGCAATGGCGTGACGATCGGCTTTGCCGCCGCAACCACGGCCGAAGTCGACGCCTTCCACGCGGCGGGCGTGGCGGCGGGCGGGACCGATGAAGGTGCGGCGGGTCCGCGCGGCCATCTGCCGGGAGCCTATGCGGCCTATCTGCGCGATCCTGCCGGCAACAAGATCTGCGCTTACACTTTCATCGAGGCGTAAGGAACGTCATGGCTCTCGAAACCGTCTCGACGAGCCGCAGCTTCGGGGGCGTGCAGGGCGTGTATAGACACGCATCTGCCGCGACCGGCACGGACATGGTCTTCTCCGTCTATGTGCCGGAACATGCTGCGGGTGTGAAGTTGCCGGTGGTCTGGTATCTTTCGGGACTCACCTGCACGCATGCCAATGTGACCGAGAAAGGCGAGTTCCGTCGGTTGTGCGCGGAACTGGGGCTGATATTCGTCGCGCCCGACACGTCCCCGCGGGGCGAGGGCGTCGCGGACGACCCGGAAGGCGCCTATGATTTCGGCCTGGGCGCCGGCTTCTACGTCGATGCGACACAGGAGCCTTTTGCGGCCCATTATCGCATGTGGACCTATATCACGCAGGAATTGCCGGCAATCGTTGCGGAGCAATTTCCGGCGGACATGGATCGTCAGTCGATCATGGGACACAGTATGGGCGGTCATGGCGCGCTGACCATCGGCCTGACCTTTCCCGATCGGTTCAAGGCGGTGTCCGCCTTCGCGCCGATCGTCGCGCCATCTCAGGTGCCCTGGGGGCGGAAGGCGTTGCCCGCTTATCTCGGCAATGCCGAAAGCGCGTGGCGCAAGCATGATGCAGTCGCGCTGATCGAGGATGGTGCGCGGGTTTCCGATCTGCTCGTCGACCAGGGCAAGGACGATCCGTTTCTGGCCGAACAGTTGAAACCCGAACTGCTGGAGGAGGCATGCGCGGCGGCATCCATACCCCTGACGCTGCGTTTCCAGCCGGGTTATGATCACAGCTATTATTTCATCTCCACCTTCATGGCCGATCATCTGCGCTGGCATGCGGAACGGCTGGCGGGAAAATCCGATTCATGGTTCAGAAAAGCGTCACGGGTCGGCAAGGAACGGAACGATCCATAGAAGCGGAGTGGGGCGGGGGGCCTGCCGGACCTCGGTGAGGATGAAAAGGATCTGCTCGACAGTAGTGATCATCACAATGAACGATCGCGCTTGTCCTGCCAGATTGTCCTGGCCGGCAAGCTCCACGGCCTGAGGGTCACGATCGTACCCGAAGATTGAGGAATATCGATGAGCGTTGAACTGTTGGGTCTTTATTATGCGGCCTTCAACCGTGGCGACAGCGCCGCGATGCTTGACCTTCTGACCGACGATGTCGTCCATGAGCCCTCGCAGGGCGCGGTGCGCGAGGGGAAGGCGGCTTTTGCCCAGTTCCTCGATCACATGAATCACTGCTACAGCGAAGAGGTGATCGCGCCGGTATTCCTGACCTCGGCCGATGGTGCCCATGGCGCTGCGGAATTCATGCTGAATGGCACTTATTTGCGGCGCGATGGTGATCTACCGCCTGCGACGGGGCAAAAATACCGGCTGCGCGTCGGCGCCTTTTTCGCCATCCGCGAAGGAAAGATCGCTCGCGTCAGCAATCATTATAATCTTGCCGACTGGTTGGCGCATATCGGCTGATCCGGCTTTTTGGCCGTCGGCCCTCGGTTCGGAGGCAGCGGATGGCCTGTGTGCCTTGGAAGCCCGCCAGAACCGATGTCGTCCGTCACGCGTGGCGGGGGCGGGGACTGACCTGTCCGGTAAGAGTGCATTTCGCCGCCAGGAGGCCGCTGTCGGTCCGGCTCAGAATCGGCTGCCGCATGAAGAGCGCCGGTCATTTCATCGCTGCGATGCTTCCGTGAAGCATGTACGAACCATGCGTCAAATCAATGCCTTGCGAGGACAAAAGTTGAATTGCGAAATAGGGCTCCGTGAAATGAACCTGCATCGTCCCAGGCAAATAATTGTAAAATAGGCAATATCCACCAAATATTGGATTATGCCGGCTATGGCTGATCTCTTGGTCCGGTACGATCAGCCTCAACTCATCGTAATATAAACTCCAATTATCCAGCCAACCATTGGGGTGATCCGGCCCGTTCATGTATCAGAAAGGTTGAGTTGAACAGCAGGACATTCATGGCGCCCGTTCGTGGCGTCATGGCGTGTGTTTCACGAGGGTAAATGGAGAGGGTTCTGACAGCTGAATACGCCGTCACGTGCAGCGGTCGGACGAGAAGCTGCGTTCTGCGGGCCCGACTGGCCGAATTTTGAAGGAGTAGCGTGATGAGTGTCATTTCCAGGGGTTCAAAATGCCTCTTGTTGCTTGCCCTGCTGTCCGGGGTGTCGTCGGGCAGCCTGGCCGCGCAAACGCAAGATCCGCCCGCGGCCGACGTTTCGGCCACGGCCTATTTGCCGCCGGCTGAAAAGACCGTCGGGCCAGAGATCAAGGGTATCATTTCCGCGCGCAGCGGCGACAAGATGCAGATCACGGCCGCCGACGGCACCAAATCCGTCGTCGTCATCAACGACGCCACCAAGATCAGCGCCAGCAAGGGCTTTTTAGGCCTTAACCGCAGCAAGCTCGCGGCGACGTCGCTGCTCAACGGCCTGCCGGTCACGGTCAAGACATTGCAAGCGGGGGATGGCCTGGTCGCGAGTCAGGTCAATCTGCAGAACAAGGATCTCAAGACCGCGTCCATGATCCACAACGGCACCGAGCAGGGATTTGCCGAGCAGACAGCGGCGACGGAAGCTCTACGTGGCCGCATGGGCGAGATCGACCAGTATAATGTCAAGAGCACGACCAACGTGAATTTCGATACGGGCAAGGCAGTGCTGTCCGCTCAGGCCAAAAACGACCTTTGCGCCGCGGCGACCACCGCTGAAGGGATGAGCAACGCGCTGCTTCTTGTCGTGGGCTACACCGATTCCACCGGAAATGAAGAGTTCAATCAGGAACTTAGCGAAAAGCGGGCCGGTCGCGTCGTCAATTACCTTCAGCAGGCTTGCGGCTGGAAACCCTATCGCATGCTTACCCCGACCGGAATGGCCGAAGCGGACCCTCTGGCAAGCAATGACACCGCCGAGGGCAAGGCGCAGAACCGCCGCGTCGCGGTGAATATTCTGGTCAGCAAAGGCCTTGACGGCCTGTGAGGCGCTTGGGGGTGGGCTCTTGCCCACCCCTCATTCCATCATGATCCGGGCTTCGTCTTGCTGGCGGCGATCGCGAACTTCTTGATGTCGCGCAACTTCTGCCTTTCGTTCGCGGTCGAAATCCGCCTGAATCCGATGGCGCTAGGAATAAGCGGTTTCGGGAAACCCACGGCGCAGAATGAGGAAAGGCCTGTCCGTCCTGATCCCGGCCTCGTAATAAGCGATCCGGTTCGAGCCGATCGGGGCAAACTGTGCAGCAGGCAGGGCTCCCATTCCACATCATTCCTGTTTGTGGCGTCGACGCGCATGACGGCAGTATGTCTGGTCGTGACACGATGCAGGCAGTCGGTCAGGTTGAGACCCCGGCTTCCTCGTTGAAGCGGGCGCGCAGTACCTTCTTGTCAATCTTTCCGACGCTGGTGCGAGGTAGGGCATCGAGGATTACGAACCTGTCAAGCCGGGCAAACCGGGTGATTGCGCCATCGGCGATCGCTTTCTCGACGGGCACATTGATGCTGACCAGCGTGGGCGTCATACCGGGGAGCGGCACCACCACCGCAAGCGGCCGTTCGCCCCATTTGGCGTCGGGCACGGCAATCACGGTGGCTTCCGCAACGCCTTCGGAGGTCGAAACAAGCTCCTCGAGCTGGATCGAGTCGACCCATTCGCCACCGGTCTTAACCACATCCTTGAGCCGGTCGCGGATCTGCACTCGGCCTTGCGGATCGATCGTCGCGATATCCTGCGTATGCATCCAGCCGCCGCGCCAGAGTTCCGCGGATGCCTTGGCGTCGCCCACATAGCAGCTTGTCAACCACGGGGTCCGAACGACCAGTTCGCCCCACGTCACGCCGTCATGCGGCAACGCGTTCATCGCATCGTCCACGATGCGCACGTCGACAAGGGGCACGGTAATCCCCGCGACCGTGAAGGTCGAGAGCATCGCTTCCTCGGTTGCAACGTCCTCAGGAGTCCGGCCCGCGGCCTTTACTATGACCGGGCAGGTTTCGGACATGCCGTAGCCGGCGCCGATCAACATTCCCCGCTGGCGCCCTTCAGCACACAGCGCCTTGGCGAGCGCCGAGCCGCCGATCGTCATCTTCCATCCGGTCAGGTCTGCACCACTCTGGTCGGCCGCCTTCAAAACCATTTCCAGAACGGTTGGCACGCAATGCGAATAAGTTACGCCGTGCCGACTACGCAGGTCGCAGATCATCGCGGGCTCATACCTGCCGGGATAGACCTGTTTCACACCCAGCATCGTCGCGATATATGGCAACCCCCAAGCATGGACGTGGAACATGGGCGTCAATGGCATGTAGACATCGTCGATCCCCAGGCTCGGCGAAGCGGAGGACGCGCCGAACGGTCCACAGGACGCCAGGGTGTGGAGAACCAACTGGCGGTGGGTGAAGCAGACGCCCTTCGGATTGCCAGTCGTGCCAGTCGTATAGAAAGTCGTCGCGACCGCATTTTCGTCGAAATCCACGAACGAATAGTCCGGCGACGCGACTGCCGACAGTGTCTCATATTCCCCCGCTACCCAGGTCGGCAGCGCTTCATCTGCGCCATCCATGATCGCGATCACGGTCTTCACTTCGGGCAGCGTGTGGCGGATCGCCTCAATGATCGGAAAAAAGTCGCGGTGGACGAGAATAATCTCTGCCTTCGCATGCTGAAGTGTGTAGGCGATCTGCGAGGAGGGCAGTCGGACGTTCACCGTCTGCAGCACCGCGCCCATCATCGGAACGGCAAAGTAGCTTTCCAGATAGCGATGGCTGTCCCAGTCCATCATTGCCACGGTCATGCCCTGTTCGGTGCCGAGGGCTTCGAGCAGCGAAGCCAGGCGGCCGATGCGGCCCATCAGCTCGCGATAGCTATAACTCGCCTGATTGCGGTAGATGAGGCGCTGATCGCCTGCCTTGGTCAGCACACCGTCGAGAAGGTGTCTGATCGTGAGCGGGAAGGGATGGGCTTCAGCGGCCGGCTCCACAAAACGCAGGGGCATGATCTCTCCTTTTCTGAATGGGTGATTAGCGATCGAGTGTGCGGCCTTCGGCTGCGCAAGGGGCGAACAGAGGCGGCGCATGGAACAGGTTCATGCGATTGCTCTCCTATTTCCGGTCTATTGGGGACAGCGACGAGGCGCCTGTTCCCAAGCAGTCGCGCAGTGGGCTGACCCGCTCGACCGGCCCGGGCGCTTGCTCGCTTCACGCGTTGCCGTTGGTAAGGCGTTCCTCGCTGCCCTGCACGATCCCGGCGGGGCGGAAGAGGTGGTAGATGAAATACCGGCGCAGATAGGGCAGGCCTTCGCGACGGGTTGCTGCCCGCCCAGCCGGTCGGATCGTCGAAGCTCGCCCGCACGGGAGAAATCAGGCCATCAAAATCTTGTCGAGCGCAAGGCGGAACTTCTGCATGTCTTCAGCCGAACCGACGCTGATGCGCGACATCGTGGGATAGACCTCCCATGAACGGCCGATCTGCACGTTCTGGGCAAGGAAGGCCTCCATCATCTCCTTGGGCGACTTGTCCTTCCATTCGACCATGAACATGTTGGCCTGGCTGCCGGGGACGATCTTCAACCCGCGCTTGGCGATATGCGTCAGCGTTTCCTCGCGCACCGCGATCATCTGCGCACGACGGGCCTTGATCTGATCGGCCAGGGTGAGCGAGGCGATGCCGCAGGCGACCGCAGTCATCGGCAGGTTTTCGGTGACCTGCTTTCCATCGTAGCGCGTCATCCTGGCGAGCAGTTCCGGCGCACCGATTGTCAGGCCCAGGCGCATCCCCGCCATGCCGAACAGCTTGGAGAAGGTACGCAGTACGATCACGTCGTCGCGCCTCGCTGCGAGCGAGATCGCTGATGGCGTGGCGGCGAAGTGGATATAGGCCTCGTCGATCAGGAGGATCGCGTCCTTGGGTTTGTTCTCTGCCAGCCATTTGATGTCCTCCACTGGAGTGATTGTGCCGGTGGGGTTGTTGGGCGAGCAGATATAATAGAGTCCTGCATCGGGATCGGCGGCGAGCATGGCCTTGACGTCGTGCCTGTAGTCCGCGGTGAGCGGCACCCGCGTGACCTTGGCGCCGAGCCAGGCGCCGGTGCGCCAGATCGTCTCGTAGGTCGGGTTGCCAGTGACGATGCCACGCTTTGGGGAAGCGAAAGCGACCGTGGTACGGTTGAGCGGATCGCTCGATCCCGGCCAAGCGGTTATGCGCTCGACGGGCACGCCCTCGACCGCAGCGACCGCGGCGTAGAGCTTGGCATGATCGTTATCAGGTTCGTAACGGTTGCCTTGGTCCACGATCGCGCGCGCCGCCTCTGCTCCCGCGGGGAGCGGGCCCGTCCAGCATTCGTTTGCGCCGATCCGTACCGCGCCGACCACCGCCTTTGCCGCCTGCTGGGCGAAGGCCGCCTCGTGCTGTGCCAGCATCGCCGCTCCGCCCAGAAAGGCTGCGATGCGGCCGACGTCGCGGCGCGACCAGCCGCGCTCAATCAGGTCCTCGCATACTTCCGGATTTGCGAAGATGCTGGTGTCTGCAATCTGCATTTCAATTCTCCTTTTTCGGCGGCTGAATGAGGGGATGAAGGCTGCCTCAGCCCTTCAGGGAAGAGTGGAACATGACCATGGAAATGATCACGAGGTAGATACCGAAGACCCGCTGCAGCAGTCCCGCAGGCATCGAATGCGCCGCCGCCACGCCCAGCGGTGCGGTGAGAATTGACATTGAGGCGATCGCCAGGGTCGCGGGCAGGTTGACGTAGCCCAGCGAGCCCCAGGGCAGTCCCGGCGTCTGGAGCCCGATGATCGCAAAGCCGATCGCACTGGGCACCGCGATCAGCGTGCCCACCCCTGAGGCAGTGCCGACTGCGCGGTGGATCGATCGCCCGCACAGGGTCATTACCATGATCGCGATAGTCCCTCCGCCAATCCCGAGCAGCGAGGAGAATATCCCCAGTCCCCCGGCGATACCGACGCGCAGCATGCCCGTAGGCATGTCTTGAGTGAGCACCTTGCCGCCGATCCGGGGCAACAGGAAATTGAGTGACATCAGTAGGACGCCGCTGGCGAAGATCGTCGTCAGCACCTTGCCGTTGACATGGCTGGCAAGCAGCACGCCAAAACCATCGCCGAGCACGATCCACGGCGCCCAGCCCGCAAACGGCCGACTGATTTCTACGTGATTTTGCCGGTTGCCATACGTCACTTTGGACCGTGATTTTATAATCACTTTGCAATCACCGTAGCGAAAGCGATAGCGCATGATAACGTAGGTAAATGCCTATAACAATCTGATAAAGATACGAAAAATCTACGCTATCTTATCCTTATTTACGCCGATATTTCATGTACCACACTTCGTGGCCGATGCGGCGGGCCTTGGCCTCATAGCGTGTTTCGGGCCAGCCGCCGGGCCGGGTCTGGAAATCGGTGGGGGAGCTCGCCAGCCATTCGAAGTCGGGGTGGCCGTTCATCACCATCAGCGCCCAGCGCAGATAGACCGGGTGATCCGTGCCGAAGCGGAATTCGCCGCCGGGCTTGAGCTTCCTCGCGATCATGGCCACCGGGCCCGGGTTCATCATGCGGCGCTTGGCGTGGCGGGCCTTGGGCCAGGGATCGGGGTGGAGGAGGTAGACGAAGCTCAGCGCGCCGTCGGGAATGCGGTCCAGCACCTGAAGCGCGTCGCCCATGTGAAGGCGGATATTGCCCAGCGCCTGGTCGCGGACGTGGCCCAGCGCCTGGACGACGCCGTTCAGGAAGGGTTCGCAGCCGATGAAGCCATGATCGGGCAGCAGGTCGGCGCGATAGGCAAGATGCTCGCCGCCGCCAAAGCCGATCTCGAAATGTAGCGGGCGATCGTAACCGAACAGATTGGCGGCGGTCACTTCGCCTTTTTCGGGGACGGAAAGGGCAGGGAGCAGCGTGTCGACCAGTTCCTGTTGACCCTTGCGGAGCCTGGGTCCGGACTGACGGCCGTAAAGGCGGTTGAGCGTGGTGGGATCGCCGGATTTATGCGCTGTCATGCGCGCGCCGATAGCGGGCGGAGGCCATGGGGGCAAGCCGGAAGAAGGCAGGACGAAAGGGGCGCCTCCTGTCCCCGGTGTTGAGGAGATTGATCGGGGACAGGAGGCGGGGAACCCGCATCGCCGGGGCTGGCGGCGATGGGGGCTGTTCCGGAACATGGCGTTCCGGAAGGGGGGACGGCTGCGCCGCGCCTGGTTTGTCAGGCCAGGGGAGCGGGCCTTTCGAACCGGACTGGCGTCAGCTCATTTGCACTTGATGAACTTGCCCTTGGCGTCCCGGCACGGCCCCTTTTTGGGGGCGGGCTTGGCCGGTTTGGGCGGACATTTGATGAATTTGCCCTTGGCGTCCTTGCAGGGTGCGGCGAGCGCGGGAGCGGCGCTGCCTGCTACGAGGACCAGGCCGAGGAAGGCGGAGGCCAGAGTCCTGGTGAAAGGCGTCCCGGTGAAGGATTTTCCGATCATCGCATGTCCCTTTCCTGAGAGGGAGTTGCCGGGCCCGACAGGGGTGCGGGCCCGACACGCCGCTTATGAGCGGATTTACGGTCTGGGCCTAATGAACTTTTCTTCATTTAGCCGTCATGGTGATGGGGCAGCGGCAGAGGTCTAGCGGCAGGGCTTTCCTTCATAGGCGCGATGGTGGAAGGCGTAGCTGCGACCGTTCCAGCGCAGGACGGGAAAGCAGAAACCGGGGCCGCCGACCGACAGGTCGGGCCAGCCGCCGGGGCCTTTGGCGGCGAGGAATTCGGGGATGCCGGTTTCGTGCGCCATCAGTTTCCAATTGCCGTCGGCCTGCTGACTGAGCAGCCAGAAGGCTTGCCCGGTATTGCCGTAGCAATAGCTGCTGGATTCGGAGATGACGGCTTCCGGGCGCCCGTCGCCATTGAGATCGCGGCGTTCGTCGATGGTGGCGGGGGAAGGCGGTTGGCCGGAATCGTCGCAGCCGCTGGTCCAGCCGCGGCCATCATTCTTGAGACCCGCGGCGCGGAAGAGCGCGGCGTCGCCGGGCTTGGCAGGCGCCGCGAAAATGGGGGACGGGACGGAAGCGGTGAGCGCCGCTCCCATGGCCAGAGTGGCGATGGATTGGCGGTGCTTCCGTCCCATGATTCCCCCGATCATTGCATCAGGCGATGGCCGCCTTGAGCTTGTCTACCAGATCGGTGCGTTCCCAGGGGAAGAAATCGCCCTCCGGCTTGCGCCCGAAATGGCCGTAGGCGGCCGACGGCTGGTAGATTGGCTTGTTGAGGCCGAGATGGGTGCGGATGCCGCGCGGGGTGAGGCCGCCCAGTTCCTTGATGCCCTTGATCGCGTCCTCGATCCGGTCGTCGCCGACCGTGCCGGTGCCGTGGGTGTCGACATAGAGCGACAGCGGCTCCGATACGCCGATGGCGTAGGCGAGCTGGATCGTGCAGCGCTTGGCGAGACCGGCGGCGACGATGTTCTTTGCTAGATAGCGGGTGATATACGCCGCCGAGCGGTCGACCTTGGTCGGGTCCTTGCCGCTGAAGGCGCCGCCGCCATGGGGCGAGGCGCCGCCATAGGTGTCGACGATGATCTTGCGGCCGGTGAGGCCGGCGTCGCCGTCCGGGCCGCCGATCTCGAAGCTGCCGGTCGGGTTGATGTGATAGACGGTCTCGTCCGAGAGCAGTTCGCCCGGCAGGATTTCCGCGACGACGCCCTTCACATAGGCTTTGAGTTCCGCGTCCTTCGCACCCTCGTCATAGCCCGGCGCGTGCTGGGTCGAGACGACGATGGCGGTGGCGGCGGCGGGCTTGCCGTTTTCGAAGCGCAGTGTGACCTGGCTCTTGGCGTCGGGCTCCAGGAAGGGGGCACGGCCAGAGTGACGGTCGGCGGCCATCTTCGCCAGGATCTTGTGGCTGTAGTCCAGCGTGGCGGGCATGAGGTCGGGGGTTTCGTCGCAGGCGAAGCCGAACATGATGCCCTGGTCGCCCGCGCCTTCATCCTTGTTACCCGCGGCGTCGACGCCCTGCGCGATGTGCGCGGATTGGCCGTGGAGGTTGTTTTCGAAGCGGAAAGTTTCCCAGTGGAAGCCGTCCTGCTCATAGCCGATGCGCTTGACAGTCTCACGGACGGTGCGCTCGATCTCTTCCTGCGCGCCCGGCGCCCAGGCGCCGTTTTCATAAACGCCCTTGCAGCGGATCTCGCCCGCCAGCACCACGAGCTGGGTCGTGGTCAGCGTTTCGCAGGCGATGCGGGCTTCGGGGTCCTTCGACAGGAACAGGTCGACGATCGCGTCGGAAATCTGGTCGGCGACCTTGTCGGGATGGCCTTCGGAGACGGATTCCGAGGTGAAGAGATAGTTGTTGCGCATGGGACTCCCGTTAGCACGCTGTGCGGACAAGCGACATAAAGAAAAGTTTATGTGGCTATTAGCGGGTCGTTCTGCGGGTGGCAATGGCCAGTGCGATGAGGGCCAGCATGAAGGCGAAGGGCGCCCAGTTGCCAAGGCGGGCGAAGAGCGTCGGCGGCAGGGCGGGAGGGAGTGCGGTGTCGAGGAAACCGGCGCGATGATGGCCGATGTGGCTGAGGATATGGCCGCGGGCATCCACCACCGCCGAGACGCCGGTGGGAGTCGAGCGGATGATGGGTATGCCTTCCTCCAGCGCGCGGAGGCGGGCTTGGGCGAGGTGCTGGACCGGGCCCCAACTGCCGAACCAGGCGTCGTTCGAGGGGTTGAAGAGGAAGTCGGGGCGGTTGGCTTCGTCCACCACCTGGCCGGAGAAGATGATCTCGTAGCAGATTTGCACGCCCATCTTGAGCTGCGGACGGCCGAGGGTGGCGGGCAGGAGCAGGCTTTGCGGGCCGGGGCCGGGCCAGAAATCGACGGCGCCGGGGACGAGTCGGGACAGGCCGAGCGGCTGGAGAAGCTCGCGCATGGGGAGATATTCGCCATAGGGGACGAGGTGCGACTTGTCGTAGCGACCGAGCAGGCGCGCGCCGGGGTCGACGATGAACAGGCTGTTGTTGGCGCCGGCGAGGGTGTTTTCGAGGACGCCGTTCTTCTCGATGGGCCTGAAATAGACCTTGGTCGCGCCGGTCATCAGCAGGTCGCCGGGACCGAGCAGTGCCGCGAGGCGCGCGCGCCATTCCGGTTCCAGATCGAGATAGGCTGGAATGGCGGCTTCGGGCCAGAAGATCAGGCGCGGGGCCGGGCGAGGCGTGCCGGAAAGGGTGGCGAGGGTCTGGAAATGCGCCTGTTCGAGTTCGGGGGAATATTTCTCGTCCTGGCCGATATTGGGCTGCACCACGCGGATGCGGGGCGTGCCCGGCGGGGTGGTCGGAGCAGGGGAAAGAAGGCTCCAGAGAGCAAGGGCGCAGAGTGGCGCGGCTATGGCGGCGGCGGGTTTGAATTGGCGACGGATTGTGAGGAGGAGCGCGCCGGAGGCCAATATGACGAGCGCGCCGACGCCATAGGTACCGATCAGGGTCGAGGCTATGGCGATGCCGGTGGGCAGCAGCGTGACGCCCAACGGGTTCCACGCGAAGCCGGTGAAGGCGGTGGCGCGGAGATATTCGGCGGCGAGCCATGTCGCGGCGAAGAGGAGGATGAGGGGCAGTTTGCCGTACTCCTGCGTCGGCAGGAGTCCAGTGCTGACGGCGGGACTGGGTTCCTGCCTGCGCAGGAACACGTGGTTTCCTAACCACCAGGTCATGAGAGTCGCCAGGCCCGGATAGACCGCGAGGTAGAGGGACAGCAGGAGGACCGCGCCATAGCCGAACCAGTGCGGCATGGAATCCTGGAAGGTGAAGGCGTGGGCGATCCAGTTGAGGCCCAGGGTGAAATGGCCGACGCCGAACAGCCAGCCGCGTGAGAAGGCGCTGCGGCGACTGGGGGCCTGTTCGATCAGCACGATCAGCAGCGCGAAGCAGGCGAGGGTGACGGGCCAGAGCTTGAGCGGCTCGAAACCCGTAGCCGCGAGGAATCCGGCGAGCAGCGCGGTGAGCTTCGGGAAGCGGGCCGGGATATGCTTCATGGGCTGCGGGTCAGCGCAGGGTGGCCATGGTGGCGTGGCTGCACTTGTCGTTCTTGTCGCCGCTGCCGCCCGTCAGGGCCGAAGCCGCGATGAAGCCGCCGACCACCAGGACCAGGAAAGCGGCGGAGAGCAGGCCGAGATATTTCTCGATGAATGCCTTGATCGGACGGCCGAATTTCCAGAACAGGAAGCCCACGAGCATGAACTGGAAGGCGCGGGAGAGGATGCTGGCCCAGAGGAAGGTGAAGAGCGACAGGCCGATGAAGCCCGCGGTGATGGTGATCAGCTTGAAGGGGATGGGCGTTGCGCCCTTGATCAGGATGATCTCCGCCCCGTAATCGCGCAGATAGCAGGCGGCGACGGGGAATTTGGCGGCGAGGCCGAGCGCGTGCAGGATTTGCTGGCCGACCGCCTCATAGACGAAATGGCCGATGGCATAGCCGAACAGGCCGCCCAGCACCGATGCGATGGTGCAGATAAGGCCGAAGCGGATCGCGCGTTCCGGGCGGGCGAGGCACATCAGGCCCAGCAGCGGGTGCGGCGGGATCGGGAAGAAGCTGGATTCCATGAAACTGATGGCGAAAAGCCAGCGTTCGGCGTGGGCGTGGGCGGCTTTCGCCAGCGTCCATTGGTACAGCTTCGTAAGCATCGGCCAGACCCCTAGACGAAGAGGTTTCAGGCCGCCAGCGCTTTTGCCAGCACGAGCATTTCATAAGGCGGGTCGAGCGGCACCGGGTAGGGGCGGCGTTCGCCGGTCGGTTCGTAGCCGCGGCGCTGATAATAGGCGATCAGGCGGTCATGGGTGGTGATGACGGTCATTTCCATCTGGTGGGTTTCGAAGGCCGAAACCGCGAGCCGTTCGGCGGCGGCAAGCAGTTCGTGGCCGAGTCCCCCCGACTGGAGGCCGGGATCGATGCAGAGCAGGCCGAGATAGGCGCGGCCCTGGCCGAGGTCGGAAATCTGGACGCAGCCGATCGGCGTGCCGTCCTCTTCCAGTGCGACCAGCAGGCGTTCGGCGGGGTCGGACAGGATCGCCTCCAGCGCGGGGATGCTGGTGCGGGGGCTGGTGGGCGGGGGGGATTCGACGGCCCAGCTTTCGCTGGCGGCCTCACCGCGATAGGCGCGCTCGATCACGCGATGGAGGCGGGGGAGGTCGGCGGCGGTGGCAAGGCGGATGTCCATGGCGCGGCTGTTTAGCGCGGCTGTGATCGTTGCGACAGCCCGCTTGATCAGCGGGAGCGGCGGCGGCTAGGCTCCGGGTAAAGGAGAAAATGATGCTTGGCATGGGTGAGGGCGGTTGCCCCTTCGAATTCAACACCGATCCCGCGACGTTCAAGGTCGGCGATTCGGTGAGCTACAGGGTGACGGGTAGCCTGGAGGGCATGCCCTTTGCCGGGGTGCTGCTGGAGGTGCATGAGGATCATGTCGTGCTGACGTCCGATCCGCAGGACAAGGCCAGCCGGATGCGGGCGACGCGGGAAAGTCGACCAGTCGTGCGGGAAGAGGATATCTGCTGAGGAGGACGGCGTTGACGGAACGGCGCCGTCTGGGCATGACCCCTCAGGCAGATACCCCCGGCGCCATCGAGTGAAACTGACCTTTTCATCCCCTTCCAAATGGCGTGAGCGCGGTGGCGGCTTGCTGTTCGCGCTGCTGTTCAACGGCCTATTGCTGCTGGCTTTGCTGACGCTGGCGCCCAAGCCCGTGGTGAAGCTGCCCGACTTCCGCAATCCGGTGACCTTCGAGATGGCGCCCGCGCAAAAGGCGGAGAAGGCGCAGTCGAAGGCCGAGAAAAGCGAGAAGAAGCGGCAGGAGAAATCAGCGCAGCGGCAGGTGCAGCCCGTGGTGAAGCGGGACCGGCCGGTGGTGAAGCCGACGGAGCAGCAGCCTTCGCCCTTGCCCTTCCTGGTGATCGACAGCCAGCAGATGGCGTCGGCGGATATCGGGAAGATGCCGAAGAAGGGCGCGGAGGACGGGTCGTCGGGTCAGGGGAACAGTGCGGCGGTGGCCGGGCCGGGCGAAGGGCCGGGCGGGGTGCAATTGTACGAGGCCGAATGGTATCGGCGGCCCACCCATGTGGAACTGGCAAGCTATCTGCCGGGCAATGCGCCGCCCCGGGGCTGGGGACTGGTCGCGTGCAAGACGGTCGACCATTATCATGTCGAAAACTGCCAGGCGCTGGGGGAATCGCCCATGGGGTCGGGCTTTGCGCGGGCGGTGCGGCTGGCCGCGTGGCAGTTCCTGGTGCTGCCGCCGCGCGTCAACGGCAAGGTGATGGTCGGAAGCTGGGTGCGTATCCGGATCGACTATACGCAGGCGGTGGCCGGGTCGGGCGACAGCGGGCGATGATTTCCTTTGCCTTTTGACAGCGGGGGGGCATGATCGGCCCTCATCATCAGGAGCGGTAGCATCATGATCCTTTATGGAGCGCGTCCTTCGCCTTTCGTGCGCAAGGTGCTTGTGTTCGCGGCGGAAAAGGGCCTCGAGCTGGATTTGCGGCCGGGCGGCTTCGGGCAGGGCGGGGACGCCTTTGCGCGGGCGTCGCCCTTCGGCAAGATGCCGGCGTTCGAGGATGGGGATTTCCGGATCAGCGACTCGACCGCGATCATAACCTATCTGGATACGCTGCATCCGGAGCCGAACCTGATCCCGACCGAGGCGAAGGCGCGGGCGCGGACGATCTGGTATGAGGAGTTTGCCGATACCATCGTCCAGGCAACGGGGATGCCGATATTCTTCAACCGGATGGTCGCGCCCCTGCTGGGAGTGGTGCAGGATCTGGCGGCGGCCGATGCGGCGGAGGTGAAGACCCTGCCGGGGCTTTACGATTATCTGGAAAATATCCTGCCGCAGAGCGGCTTTCTGGTCGAGGATCGCTTTACGCTGGCGGATATTGCCGTGGCCTGTCCGTTGATCAACATCTGTTATTGTAGCGCGGTGTTGAAGGAGGGGGCTGGCCCCGGACCAGGGCTTGGTTGCAGCAGATGCGGGAGCGGCCGAGCTTTGCCGTGGTGCTGGCGGCCGAAGCCAAGGCGATCGAGCGCATGGCTGCCGCATGAATTAACCCATATGGAACATTTATCTTGACATCGTCACGCTGTTCTGGCAGATGGGACGACATTGGGAAAATGTGAGTCGCCGACGAGGCGTTGCGAAGGGGCTGGTCCGGTTGGGCCGGCCCCTTTGGCTTGGGCGCGGGGGATGGGCATGGTGGATGAGGTGAAGGAAGGGCGCGGGAAGCGGCGCTTCGGCGGGCGGGCGAAGGCGCCCGACCGGGTGCTGGTGTTGGCGAACAGCCAGTTGGGCGGCGAGGGGAGCGGGCCGCAGGTACGGGCGATGCGCAGCAATGGCTGGACACCGGAATTGCGGGCGAAGTTTCTGGAGACGCTGGCGTTGACCTGCAATGTCAGCGAGGCGGCGCGGGCCGTGGGGCGGAACCTGTCGACCGTCTATTATCTGAAGCGGCGCGATCCGGGCTTTGCGATGGCGTGGAAGCAGGCGCTGAGCATCGGGCATGAGGAATTGACGGCGCTGATGCTGCGGCAGGCGCTGTTCGGCACGGAGCAGGAGGAGATCGTGCTGGACGGCGAGGGCGCGGTGAAGAGCCGGAAGATCCGGCGCGGGCATCCGCATATGATCCAGGCGCTCCTGTTCAGGGCGCATCGGCAGGAGGTGGCGGAGGCGCAGCGAGAGGAAGGCGTCGAGCGGCCGGATGGCGAGGATGCCGTGGCGCGGTTGCGGCTGGCGCTGGAGCGGGTGCGCAAGCGGAGTAAGGCGTAGGTAGGTCGGATTTCGGGCTCTTGAACAGGGAAGGGGTGGATGGTGGGCATCCTCCTTTCCCGGTGGGAGGGGAGGGCGAGTGATAACGGGCCGTTTCACCCTCACCCTTCCCCTCACCCTTCCGCCGCGCCGCGCGCGGCTGGCCCCCTCTCCCGTGGGAGAGGGGATTTAGCGACGTCGTTGGGCAAGAGCGGTCAGGGGGCGTAGCGGAGGTGGATGAGGGGATAGGGGCGGCCTTGGCCGTCCCGGTCCGAGCGGCCGGTGCGGGCGAAGTTCATCGCTTCGTAGAAGGCCATCGCCCGCCGGTTCTGTTCGTTGACGTCGGTGGTGAGCGTGGGATGCAGGGACAGGGCATGTTCGACGAGCCGCCGGCCCACACCCTGGCCATGCCAGTCGGGATCGATGAACAGCGCATCCATATGCGTGCCGTCGATCAGCATGAAGCCGATGGCGCGATCGTCCGGGTCGGTGGCGAGCCATGCGGGGGCCTGGGGCAGGAAGGCCGCGACTTCCGCATCGATCGCGCTGCGGTCGGCGGGGGCCAGGAAATCATGGGTGGCGTCGACGGCCTTGCGCCAGATGTCGAGCAGGCGGGCGCCGTCGGCGGCGCGGGCGGGGCGGATCGAACTCATGACGGGCATATAGGGGCACAGGGCCGGTCGGCCAAATTTCCCTGCACGAAAACAAGATGAAAGGACGGATGGCATGGGGCGGCTGTCGGATTTCGAGCGGCTGGCGCGGATGCCGGACAAGGCGCGCGAGCGGGTGCTGGCTGGGCTGAACGGTGCGGCGGCGGACGCCCTGGCGCATGACTGGACCTGGCTGGCGCGGCCGGAGCAATTGGCGCCGGAGGGGGATTGGCGCATCTGGTTGATGATGGCGGGGCGCGGTTTCGGCAAGACCCGCGCGGGCGCCGAATGGGTGCGGGCGGTGGCGGAGCGCGATCCCGGGGCGCGGATCGCGCTGGTCGGGGCGACGCTGGGCGAGGCGCGGGCGGTGATGGTGGAGGGGGCTTCGGGGCTGCTGGCCATCGCGCCCTGGTGGAACCGGCCGGTGTTCGCGCCTGCGCTGCGCAAGCTGGTCTGGCCCAATGGGGCGGTGGCGACTTTGTTCGGGGCGACGGAGCCGGAAAGCTTGCGCGGGCCGCAGTTCAGCCATGGCTGGGCCGACGAGATCGCGAAATGGGCGGGCGGACAGGCGGCCTGGGACAATCTGATGATGGGGATGCGATTGGGCGACGCGCCGCGCGTGCTGGCGACGACGACGCCGCGGCCCGTGCCGCTGGTGCGCGGCCTGGTGGAGCGGGACGGTGACGATGTCGTGGTGACGCGGGGGCGGACGGCGGACAATGCCGCATATCTGGCCGAGGGCTTCGTCGAGGCGATGGAGCGCAGCTATGGCGGCACGCGGCTGGGACGGCAGGAACTGGAGGGCGAGTTGATCGCGGAGGTCGAGGGCGCCCTGTGGAGCCGGGACCTGCTGGAACGCTGCCGGGTGGGGCATGTGCGCGCGGCTTTGGTGCGGGTGGTGGTGGCGGTCGATCCGCCGGCTTCCGCGCATGGCGATGCCTGCGGCATCGTCGTGGCCGGGTTGGGCGACGATGGACGGGCCTATGTGATGGCCGATGCCAGCGTGGAGGGGGCGACGCCGGAGGGATGGGCGCGGGCAGTGGCGGCGGCGGCGCTGCTGCATGGCGCCGACCGGGTGGTGGCCGAGGCGAATAATGGCGGGGCGATGGTGGAGAGTGTGCTGCGCGCGGCGGAGGCCGGGCTTCCGGTGCGGCTGGTGCATGCGAGCCGGGGGAAGGTGGCGAGGGCGGAGCCTGTGGCCGCGCTCTATGAGGCGGGGCGGGTGGCGCATCGGGGCGCCTTCTGGGCGCTGGAGGACGAGATGTGCGGGTTGGTGACGGGGGGCGGCTATGTCGGGCCGGACGCTCGCCGGATCGGGCGGATGCGCTGGTATGGGCCTTGAGCGAGGTGATGCTGGGGCGGCGGGGCGAGGCGCGGGTGCGGGCCGTGTGAAGGACGGACTTCGAACGGGTGCGAAACAAAATCGGCGGTTCCGGCGTTGGTTTGGTCATGCATATGGCAGGAGGCTTTTTCATGAAGATCGCGAAATGGGCGGTCGGTCTGGCGGCGCTGACCTTGATGGTCGAACCTGCGGTGGCGGTGACATTGTCGAGCAAGGACAGGGCGCGGGTGGCGCGTGCCGCACCGGGCGACCGGGACGATGTGCGCTATTGCCTGCTCAAGCGGAAGAAGGATGCGCGCAAGGGAACGGTGATCGGCGCTGCCGGCGGTGCGGGCGCGGGAGTGATCGCGGGCGGAAGTGTCGGCGAGACGCTGCTGGCGGGAGCGGCGGGGGCCGTGGCGGGGAATCTGATCGGCAAGGGGCAGGCCGGTGGCGATGCCTGCGACCGCGTGTTGAAGCGCAATCCCTGAGGAGCGGTTCCTGCGCGCTTGGGCGTAGAGGCGGCGGCGGTACGGATTCCTGCCTGGGCAGGAATAGCATCATGGTGAGGGCTGCCCCCTCTCCCGCTTTCGTCAGGTCGCGTGTTGCCAGGTTTCACTATTCTCTCCCCTGAAGGGGCGAGGATTTTTTTGGGCGGGGTTTTTCCATGAAATTGTTCGGGACGAAGGCGGCGCGCCAGTCGGCGCGGCCGGTACTGGCGCGTGCCTGGGGTGCGGGTGGGGTGGCTTTGGGCGAGTGGCCCGCAAGCTATGAGGCGCAGGTGCGGGCCGGGGTGATGCAGAATCCGGTGGCGCAGCGGGCGTTGCGGCTGGTGTCGGAGGGGGCTGGCGGGACGGACCTGTCCGTTGCGGGTGTGGAGGATGCCGCGCGGGTGATGCGGCTGGTGACGCATTGTTCGGCGGGGCAGGGCCTGGTCGAGACGCTGGCCAGCCATCTGCTGTTGCATGGCAATGCCTATGTGCAGGTGCTGGCCGGCGCGGACGGGTTGCCGGGGGAACTATATGCGCTGCGGCCGGAGCGGGTGAGCGTGGAGGCGGATGCGCGGGGGTGGCCCGCCGCCTATCTCTATCGCGTGGGGGAGAGCGTGACGCGGCTTTTGCCCGAAAATGGGCCGCCTGCGGGCGGCGTGCTTCATCTCAAGGCGCTGCATCCGTTGGACGATCATTATGGGTTGGGCTGTGTGGGAGCGGCCGCGGGGGCGGTGGCGATCCACAATGCGGCGACGGTCTGGAACAAGGCGCTGCTGGACAATGCGGCGCGGCCTTCGGGGGCGATGGTCTATGCGCCGGGGGATGGATCGGTCATGTCGCCGGAGCAGTTCGAGCGGGTGAAGCGGGAGATGGAGATCGCCTTTTCCGGCGCGGCCAATGCGGGGCGGCCGATGCTGCTGGAGGGCGGGCTCGACTGGAAGGCGATGAGCCTGACGCCCGCCGAGATGGATTTCGTGGGGTTGAAGGCGGCGGCGGCGCGGGAGGTCGCTTTGGCTTTCGGGGTGCCGCCGATGCTGATGGGGCTGCCGGGCGACAATAGCTACGCCAATTATCGCGAGGCCAATCGGGCGCTGTGGCGGCAGACGATATTGCCGTTGGTGGCGAAGATCTGCGGCGGGTTGGCGCAGGGGTTGCGGCCCTGGTGGCCGGAATTGCGGCTGAGCGCGGATCTGGATGCGGTGCCCGCGCTGTTCGAGGAGCGGAGCGCGCTTTGGGAGCGGGTGGCGGCGGCGGATTTCCTGTCGGCGGAGGAGAAGCGGGCGATGCTGGGGATCGGGTGAGGCGGCAGGCGCGGAGGCGAGAGATGAAATATGATGGGGAGATGCTGGCGCGGCTGGTGGCGCAGGCCGAGGCGCAGCCGGTGGGGACGGACATGGTCATGATCCGGGCGCTGATCGAGGAGGCGAGCGAACTGGGCGCGGGGCGGGCGTTGGAGCGGCTGGGGCTGGCCGATGGCGGAGCGCGGGATGACGTGCGGGAATTGCGCGAGTTGCTGGGCGCTTGGCGGGACGCGAAGAAGGCGGCGCGAGGGGCCGTTGTTGCGTGGGTCGTGCGCGTGGTGATGGCGCTGATGCTGTTGGGGATGGCGGTGAAGCTGGGATTGTTGGGGCTGGTGCATGAGTGACGTGCGCTTTGCCGGATATGCGGCGGTGTTCGACCGGGTGGATCGCGGTGGCGACGTGGTGCGGGCGGGGCCTTTGCCGGGGTGACGGCGGGGATGCCCCTGTTGTGGCAGCATCGGCCGGGGGAGGTGATCGGGACGGTCGAGAAGGTTGAGGAGGATGCACGGGGCCTGCGCGTGATCGGGCGGGTTTCGGGGCGGACGGCGGCCGGGCGGGAAGCTGGGCGCGCGCTTCGGGAGAAAGCGGTGGACGGCTTGTCCTTTGGCTATCGGGTGCGGGAGGCGCGCGGGGTTGCGCCGCGGGAGTTGCTGGAGCTGGAGGTGGTGGAGGTGAGTGTCGTCACCCATCCGATGCAGGATCTGGCTCGGGTGATTGCGGTGGAGGGGGCGTCGCCCTCATCCAACTTCGCCTAGCCAGTAGAGCTGGCGAGGCTTCGTATCCTTCTCCCGCGGGGAGAAGGAATGGTTCGGGCGGTCCGGTGGGGCCGCCCTTTTTCGTGGGAGTGGTGGATGACGGATCAGTTGGAAGCGAGCTTTGATGCGGTGGTGCAGGGTGAGCGTATCGCGGGGCTGGAGAGCGAGGTCGCCGCGCTGAAGGGGGCTTTGTTGGTGCAGCAGAGGCCAGCGCTGGATGGCGTGAAGGGCGGGGCGGTCGATCCGCACAGGGCGGCTTTCGTCGATCGCTATGTGCGGCAGGGGCTTGAGGCGGGGGTGGAGCTCAAGAGCTTTTCGGGGGCTTCGGGCGCGGCGGGCGGCTATGCGGTGCCGCGGGAGATCGACCAGATCATCGATGCGACGCTGAAGGGCATTTCGCCCATTCGCTCGATCGCCAATGTCGTGCGGACGGGCACGGCGGGTTATCGCAAGCTGGTGACGTCGGGCGGCATCGTGTCCGGCTGGGCCAGCGAGACGGGGGCGCGGGCGGAGACGGCGACGCCCAGTTTCAACGAGATCGTGCCGCCTTCGGGTGAGCTTTACGCCAATCCGGCGGCGTCCCAGGCGATGCTGGACGATGCGCAGTTCGATGTCGAAGGCTGGCTGGCGGGCGAGATCGCTCGCGAGTTCGCGGCGGCGGAGGGCGCGGCCTTCGTCAATGGCAATGGGACGAACAAGCCCAAGGGCTTTTTGACCTATACCGCCACTAATGAGGCGGACAGCGTGCGGGCTTTCGGGTCGCTGCAATATGTGGCTTCGGGGGCTTCGGGCGCTTTTGCGGCGGCGGGGCAGGACAAGCTGATCGATCTGGTGCAGAGCCTGCGGGCGCCCTATCGGCAGGGGGCCTGTTTCGTGATGAATTCCGCCACCTTGTCCGTCATTCGCAAGATGAAGACCAGCGATGGGGCGTTTATCTGGCAGCCTTCATTGGCGGCGGGGCAGCCGGCGAGCTTGCTGGGTTATCCGGTGGTCGAGGCCGAGGATATGCCGGATATTTCGGCGGGGTCGCTGTCGATTGCTTTCGGCAATTTCCAGGCGGGCTATGTGATTTCGGAGCGGAGCGAGACGAGCATCCTGCGCGATCCGTTCAGCAACAAGCCGTTTGTCCACTTCTATGCGGTGAAGCGGATTGGTGGGGCCGTGGCGAATTCGGAGGCGATCAAGTTGATGAAGTTTGCGGCTTCCTGAAGGGTCGCCCTCATCCAACTTCGCCTAACCGGCAGAGCCGGTAAGGCTGCGTATCCTTCTCCCGCAGGGAGAAGGATTTTGGGGGCGTCCTTTGGGGCGTCCCCTTTTTCTTGGGGAGGGGCCATGTTGGCGGATCTCAAGGCCTGGTTGCGGATCGGGTCGGATGATGAGGATGGGGTGCTGGAGCGGCTTTTGGGAAGCGCTTCGGGGCTTTGCGAGCAGTTTATCGGGCAATGGCTGATGGTGCGGGAGGCTTCCGAAACCATCATGGCCGATGGGAGCTGGCAGCGGCTGATGGCGCGGCCGGTGGTGGCGATTTTGGGCGTCGAGCTGGCGGGCGTGGCTTTGGCGCCGGAGGCTTATGCGGTCGATATCGATGCTGCGGGGGATGGCTGGGTGCGGGCGCGGCTGGTGGATGGGCCGGGCGTGGTGACGGTGCGTTATCGCGCGGGGCTGGCCGGGGATGTCGACGCGCTGCCCGAGGCGATCCGGCAGGGGATCGTGCGGCTGGCGGCGGAGCATTTCGTGGCGCGTGATGGCGGGGTGGCGACGCCGCCCGCCGTGGTGAGCGCGTTGTGGCGGCCCTGGCGGCGGATGCGGCTGGCGTGATGGATCGGCTAAGCGCGATGGTGGCGGAGCGGGTCGAGGCGCGGCGGCGGGGGATCGTCGCGGCGGCGGGCGCGCTTGGCGTCGAGGCGCGGGTCGAGGGCGAGGTGGTGCGCTTGTCCGGGCCAGGATTGAAGCGGCGGTGGATGGGCGATCTGGCGCTGCGCGAAGCGGGCCGGAATTCGGGAGGAGGGCGGTGATGAGCGCGGAAGTGGCGGTGCGCAGGGCGGTCGTTGCGGCTTTGCGCGGCGATGCGGATTTGATGGCCGGGTTGAACGGGGTGTTCGATGGAACGCCGGGACGGGCCAGCGCGCCTTATGGCGTGGTGGGCGACTGTGTTGCGCTGGATTGGGGCGCGAAGGATGTCGAGGGGCGCGAGCTGACCTTGACCGTCAGCCTGTTCGATGTGGGAGAGGCGCCTTCGCGGCTGGCGGGGTTGTTGGGGCGCGTCGACGCGGTCTTGCGGGCGGTTGGGTCAGCGGAGGGCTGGCGGGTTGTCGGTGCGCGGCTGGTCCGGTCGCGCCTGTCGCGGACAGGCGCGCGGGATGGATGGCAGGCGATGGTCGATTATCGGTTGCGCGTGGTGCGCGGCTGACGATCAGGACTTCGAATAGTCCTCGAACTCGCCGATGATCTTGTCCCTATATTCGCTGATCTGGTCGTCCGCGTCGGACTGGGCATCCTTTTCCGACATGCCGGTCGATTTGTCGTCCGCGACGATGGCGGCGCGGAAGGCGGCTTCCTGTGTGCCGCACTGCGCCTTCAGAGAGGCCTGGAAATCACTGAGCGACATCTTCTTGTCGAGCGCGGGCTGAATCTGTTTTTCCAGGCACGCCGAATAGGTCTTGCGGCCGTTGCCGACGGCGTCGCCGCTCTGTGGGGCGGCGGCCAGCAACAGCATCAGGGGGGCGGTCACGAACATTTTGGGCCTCTCTCCATATCCCGAATCTTGCACGGTTTATCTTAGAGGAGAATGCTCCATGGGCGTGGAAAAAGGAAGCGCGTTTCTATTGAAAATAGGGGATGGCGGGGCTCCGGTGGCCTATGCGACGGTCGCTGGAATGCGCACGACGCAGCTATCCGTCAATGGCGAGGCGGTGAACGTCACCAACAAGGATTCGGGCGGCTGGCGCGAACTGCTGTCGGGCGCGGGGGTGCGGTCGGTCAGTGTGTCGGCGGCGGGGATATTCACCGGGTCGGCGGCCGAGGTGCGGTTGCGCAACCATGCGCTGGCGGGGACCATCGGCGATTATGAGCTGAGCTTCGAGAGTGGCGAGAAGATGCGCGGGCGCTTTCTGGTGACGCGGCTCGATTATGCCGGGGATTATAATGGGGAGCGCAATTATGCGCTGAGCCTGGAAAGCTCCGGGCAGGTGGTGTCGCTGTGAGCGGGGCCAATGGGGCACCCAATGCCGCCAGGGGCGAGGCCGCGCTGGAGCTGGGAGGGGAGCGGCTGGTGCTGCGGCCCAGTTTCGCGGCTTTGGTGGCGGCTGAGGAGGAGTTGGGGCCGCTCTTCTCCCTGGTTGAGCGGGCGGCGGCGGGGAAGCTGTCGCTGGCCGAGATGGCGGGGCTGTTCTGGCATTGCCTGGCGGAGCCGCCCGCGGGGCTGACGCGGGAAGCCTTGGGCGAGGCGATCGTGGCGGCGGGGCTGGCGAAGCTGACGCCGGTTTTGCGGGGCATATTGGGCCAGATACTGGGGGGACGATGAGCTTTTTCAAGGCGGCGGCGCGGTTGGCCGGGGTCGCGGGGTGGCTGCTCGGGTGGCGGCCGGATGAGTTCTGGCGGGCGACGCCCGCGGAACTGGAGAGCGTGTTGCGGGCGGCGCGGGGGGAAGAGGAGCCGGAGGCCGGGATGGATCGCGGGGAGCTGGAGAGGTTGAAGGCGGTGATGCCGGATGGCGACGCGCCTGGGGCACGCCCCCACCCCCAACCCCTCCCCTGAAGGGGGGGCTTTTTATTGGTCGGGAGAGTGGGATGGATGAGGAGATCGACAATCTGGTCGTGCGGGTGCGGGCGGATACGCAGGCTTTTGCCAAGGATGTCGACGCCATGCGCGGGGCGTTGGAAGGACCGCTGGCAAGCGGGGCCGAGCGCGCGGGGCGGCGGATCGAGCAGGGATTGTTGCGGGCGGTTCGGACCGGGCAGTTCGGCTTCGAGGAATTGAAGGCCATCGCCCTGCGGGTGTTGGATGACATTGCGGCCAGCGCCTTGCGGACCGGGATGGGCAGCGTCGGGGGCGACGGTCTGGTCGGGCTGGCCGCGTCCGTGCTGGGTTTGCCGGGGCGGGCGACCGGCGGGCCGGTGGCGCCGGGGCGGGCCTATGTCGTGGGGGAACGGGGGCCGGAGGTCTTTGTGCCGACCGCGAGCGGGCAGGTTGTGCCCCATGGCGCCGGTGGCGTGCGGGACGTGCGGGTCAGCATCGCGGTGCAGGGGCAGGGGGCGGATAGCGCGCGTTTGCTGGCGCGCAGCGCGCGGCAGGTCGCGCGGGCGGTCAGGGGGGCGATTGGCGGATGAGTGGCCGGAAACAGAAGCTTGCATATTGGCTGGCCGATGCCCGTCGGGGGCAGGAGGCGCGGTTCATGAAGCGGTTTGCGCCGACGCATTGGACGGTCAATTTTCCCAGGCCGATGATGGCGAATGTGGTGACGACCGCCGCGGATGCACCCTCTGGACCGGGATTGCGCGTGGATGCCGTTTTCTACGGGTCGGGCGATCTGGCGGGGCTGATCTGGGAGGCGGAGGACAGATGGAGTCATGCCCTGCTGGCCTATGAGACGGATCGGGATTTTCGGGACTGCGTGTTGCGCTTTCGCTGGCGGAGTGGGGGGCTGCGGCGGCTGGACGAGACGCATGGGCCGACGCTGACCATCGAGGGGCGGGATGCGGAAGGGCATGCGCGGGCCTGGTATGTGCGCTTGTGGAATTATGCGAGCGGTGGGGCGGAAGATGCTGTTGTTACGCTGGATTTTTCCGATCTGAAGAGCGGCTTCCTGTCGAGCGAGGGGGAGGCGGTCTGGGCTGGGGATGTCGATCGGATGTTCATCTCGCTCGCCGCGCCGGCTTATGATGGCGGCAGCACGGCTTTTGCCGGCGGGGTTGAGGGGTGGTGTGAGCTTTCGGGGATAAGATGCGACGGCGCCGGGTCGGTGCTGCGGGTAGGGGATGTCGTGCTGCCCGAGCATGGGCTGTCGATGGCCACGGGCTACGACGATTGCTTCAACCAGACGCCGGAGCGGATCGTCGCTTCGATCCATGCTCTGGGGTATCGCGGGGACATCAATCATTATGTCGGGATGAGCCATTATTTTCGGCTCGAACCGCTGGGAGGCGGTTTTTACATCAGTCTGGCGGGCGGCGTGTTGAATGCGCCTTGCGCGGCCTGGCATGCGGATTTTGCGCGGCGGGCCAAGGCGCTGGGGCTGGGGGTGATCTGGTCGCTATCCTATGAATTGTTCGATGCGCATTGCTGGAACGATTGGAAGCAGCGGGCCGAGGATGGTTCGCCCGCGCTGACGGGGTGGTCGCCGCCTTCGACCTTGCTGTCGCCGGCGCATGACGGGGCGATGAGTTACCTGCGATTGGTGGCGGGTGCCTTTGTTTCCATTGGGTTGTCGGCTGGATTGGCCATCAAGTTTCAGGTCGGTGAACCCTGGTGGTGGGTGATGCCGGACGGGCGCATCTGCCTGTATGACGATGCGGCGCGAGCGGCCTTGGGTGGGGCTTTGGTTTCGGTGCCGGATGTTCGGAGGGTGTTGAGCGGGCCGGAAAAGGTTCTGCTGGACCGGGCGGGGGAGGTGCTGGCGGCTTCGACGGCTTCATTATGCGGTTGGGTCAAGGGTGTGGCGCCGGGGGCGGTGACTCATTTGCTCGCCTATCTGCCCACCGTGCTCGATCCGCTGGCGCCGGAAGCGAAGCGGGCGAACATGCCGCTTGGATGGGCTTTCCCCGCTTTCGATGTGTTGCAACTGGAGGATTATGACTGGGTGACGGAAGGGCGGGAGAGGCTCACCGCGCGAGGGGTCGAACTGGCGGTCGAGCGGCTGGGTTATCCCGTGGAGGAGCAGCATTATTTTTCGGGCTTCGTGCTGCGCGGCGAGGATGCCGTGCAGTGGCGGGAGATTGCGGCGGCGGCGGAGGCGGCGGTGCGGCGGGGGACGGCGGCGACCTTTGTCTGGGCGCTGCCGCAGGTCGCGCGGGACGGCTTTACCTGCTTCCGACTGGATGGGGAGGATGATGTGCAGGCCTTTGATGATGTGGCTTTTCCTTTGGGCGTAGGGCGGGAGGCGAGTGTGGCGCCCGCCTTTTCGACGCAGATCGTGGAGAGCGTGTCCGGGCATGAGCGGCGGAGCAGCGACTGGGCGGATGCGCGGCTTTCCTTCGATGCGGGGCCGGGGGTGCGGTCGGAAGCGGACATGGCTGCGCTGATCGCCTTCTTCCGGGCGCGGCGGGGCGCGGCGCGGGGGTTCCGGTTCACCGATCCCTATGACGATCGCAGTTGCGGCATCGGCGGGGTGCCGGGGCCTTTGGACCAGCATCTGGGGCTTGGCGACGGGGTGCGGGCGGAATTTCCCCTGAGCCGTTTCTATGGTGTTGGCGAAGAGGCGCAGGTTCGGCGGATCACGCGGCCGGTCGCGGGGACGATCCGGGTCGCAGTCGATGGGATCGAGAGGGTGGACGGCTGGAGCCATGCGGGGCTGGGGGTGATCGCCTTCGATGTCGCGCCTGTGGAGGGCGCGATGCTGACGGCGGGCTTTCGTTTCGATGTTCCGGTTCGTTTCGCCGAGGATCGGCTGGACATCAACCGCGCGACCTTTGCGGCGGGCGAGGCGCCTTCGGTGCCGCTGGTGGAGATCAGGGAATGAGTCTGGAGGCTTTGGAGAAGCCGCTGGCGACGCTGGCCTTTTGCTGGCGGATCGAGCGGCGGGACGGGGTGACGATCGGGCTGACGAGCCATGATCGCGACCTGGTGATCGGGCATGTGCCCTATCGCGCGGCGCCGGGCATGACGCCATCCGCCGTGCGCAGCGGGATCGGCGTCGAGGGGAGCGATGCCGATGTGGAGGGCGCCCTGGTGTCCGACGCGATCAGCGAGGCCGACCTGGCGGCGGGGCGATGGGACGGGGCGGCGCTGGAGTTGCGATTGACCGAGTGGGACGCGCCCGGCGATTTGTGGCTGTTGCTGGCGCGCGGGGAGATCGGGGCGGTGGCGCGCAAGGCCGGAGCTTTCACGGCGGAGCTGGTTGGGGCGATGACGGCGTTGAAAGCGCCGGTCGCGCCGTCGACCTCGCCGGATTGCCGGGCGGCCTTGGGGGACCGGCAGTGCCGGGTCGATCTGGCCGGGCGGCGGCGGGTGGTGGCTGTTGGGGGCGTGGAGGATGCCGTGGTGGCCGTGCCGGGGCTGGCGGCGGGGGTTTATGCTTTCGGGACTTTGCGGTGGTTGACCGGGGCCAATGGCGGGATCGTGCAGGGGATCCTCGATAATGATGCGGATGGCGTGACCTTGGCCGATCCGCCGCCTTTCGCGGTGGGGGCGGGGATGCTGGCGCTGCTGACCGAGGGGTGCGACCGGCAATTGGCGACCTGTGCGGGGCGGTTTGGGAATGCCGTGAATTTTCGCGGCGAGCCTTATCTGCCGGGGACGGATTTGCTGACGCGCTATCCGGGCGCGGCTTGAGCGGGATCGTCGCGGCGGCGCGGGCGCTGGTGGGGGTGCGTTTCCGGCTGCATGGGCGGGTGCCGGAGCGGGGGCTGGATTGCGTCGGGCTGGCGGCGCTGGTGCTGGGGCGGGTGGCGCCGCAGGGCTATGGGCTGCGTTCCGGGGATGAGGGCCAAGCGGCGGACTGGTTGCGGGCGGCTGGATTGCGGCGGGTCGACGCGGCGCGTTGTGGCGATCTGGTGCTGGTGCGGCCGGGACCCTTGCAACTGCATCTGATGATCGTGGTGCCGGGGGGGCATGTCCATGCGCATGCGGGCGTCGGGCGTGTCGTGGAGATGCCGGGGGAGTCGCCCTGGCCGGTGCTGGGCTACTGGCGGGCGGAATAGGGGAAGATATGGCGACGATTGTTTTGACCGCTCTTGGCACGGCCATTGGCGGGCCGCTGGGGGCTGCCGTCGGCGGGCTGATCGGCAACAGCCTTGACCATGCGGTGCTGTTCAAGCCCAAGGGGCGCGAAGGACGGCGGCTGACCGACATGCAGGTGCAGACATCAACCTATGGGACGCAGGTGCCCCGGCTGTTCGGGACGCTGCGGGTGGCGGGGACGGTGATCTGGGCGACGGACCTCCAGGAGACGAAGCACAGGAGCGGCGGCGGCAAGGGACGGCCGAGCGTCACCAGCTACAGCTATTCGGCGAGCTTTGCGGTGGCGCTGTCGGCACGGGCGGTTCGGGCCGTGCGGCGGATATGGGCGGACGGCAATTTGCTGCGCGGGGCGGCGGGGGACTTCAAGACCGAACTGGGGGCTTTCCGCCTGCATCGGGGTGGTGAGGATCAGCCAGTCGATCCGTTGATCGCCGCGGCGGAGGGCGTGGGGCTGACACCGGCGCATCGGGGGATGGCCTATGCGGTGTTCGAGGATCTGGCGCTGGCTGACTATGGCAATCGCATTCCGTCGCTGACCTTCGAGGTCGAGGCGGATGAGGGGGCGGTGGCGATCGGGGAAATGGCGGCTGAGTTGAGCGGTGGCTTGCTGACGGGGGAGGGCTTGGCGGCGGTCGACGGACTGGCGGCGGGAGGTACGGATGTGGGGGATGCGCTGGCGCCGCTGACGGAGGCGTTCGATCTTGCCTTTGTGGGGGAAGAGGAGGGATTGCGTTGGGCGGCGTCTGCACAGGCCGGGGCGGAGATCGGGGTGGGCGCGCTTTGCCGGTCGGTCAATGGCAGGGTGCTGGACGGCGTGGAGCGATCGGGTGGCTCGGCCGATGCCGTGCCCGCGGCGTTGGCGGTTCGTTATCATGATGCGGCGCGGGATTATCAGGCGAGCGTGCAGCGGGTGGTGCGGCCGGGCCCGGGGCGGATGGAGCAGGGCCTGGAACTGGCGGCGGTCTTGTCGGGCGATGCCGCGCGCGAATTGGCGGCGTCGAAGATGGGGCGGCTGTGGACCGGGCGTTCGGCCATGACCCTGCGTTGCGGTTGGGCGGCGCTGCGTCATGCGCCGGGCGATGTGGTGACAGTGGAAGGCGTGCCGGGCCTGTGGCGGATCGAGGAACGCGAGTGGGAGGCGATGGCGGTGCGGCTGAGCCTGCGGCGCGTGCCGGGGGCGGGCGGAGCGATCCCGGCGGGGGCATCTTCGGGAAGTCTCGTGCGGCAGGCGGACCAGCCGCATGGGGCGACGGTGCTGATGCTGGCGGACCTGCCGCCGATCGGCGAGGTGGCCGCTACGGCGCCCATCATCGCGGCGGCGGCAAGCGGCGGGGAAGGCTGGCGCAGTGCGGCGCTCTTCATCATGAGCGGGACGGGAGAAGCCATGCCCGCCGGGCGGACGGCGCCGCGGGCGGTGATGGGGCGGGTCGATACGCTGCTTCCTGAAGGAAGCGTCACGCTGGTCGATGCCGTCAACAGCATCGACGTGACGCTGCTGGCCGAAGACATGACATTGGGCGGGGCGGATGAGGCGGCGTTGGCGCAGGGGCGCAATCTGTGCCTGATCGGGCGGGAGGTGATCCAGTTTTCCGAAACCGTGCAGACCGGCGCGGCGAGCTTCCGGCTGCGGAGGCTGCGCCGTGGGCTGTTCGGCACGGAATGGGCGATGGATGGCCATGAAGTGGGCGAGGGCTTTCTGATGCTGGAGCAGGACCGGCTGGCCGAGCCCTTATCCGTGCAGGGGGGCGGGGCGGAGATGGGCGGGAGTGTCCGGATCGCCGCGGTCGGTGTCGGAGATGGGGAACCGGCGGAGGCGGCCCTTATCGTCAGCGGCGAGGCGGTGACACCGCTGGCCCCGGTGCATTCCTGGTTCGAGGCCGATAGGGCAGGAGGCTGGAAGATCGGCTGGACGCGGCGGAGCAGGAACGGGTGGCGCTGGATCAGCGGCGCCGATGTGCCGTTGGGCGAGGATCGGGAAAGCTATGAGTTGCGGATGCTCGTGGCGGGGGAAGTGGTGCGGCGGGTGGTCGTCGATCGGCCGGGTTGGGCCTATCCCGCGGCGATGTGGGATGCCGACCTGGGGGGCGCGGGGACGATGGCCCTGGAGATTCGGCAGATGGGTTCCCAGGCGATGGGACGCCCCGCGCGGATCATGCTGCCGGGCTGAACGGTTGGGCGTTGGAGCGGAAAAAGGACAATCGAATCATGGTGATGGACGCGACTTTTCGTTGGGCGCTGCCCAAGCTTTTTGCCGGGCAGGCCCAGAAGGAGCTTTTCCATAACGAGGCGCTGACCCGGATCGACATGCTGCTGCATGGTGCGGCGGCAAGCGCGGATGAGAGTGCGCCGCCCGCGGCGCCCGCGATCGGGGATTGCTGGATCGTGGCGGCGGGGGCTTCAGGCGATTGGGCCGGGCGGGAAGGCATGGTGGCATGCTGGACCGAGGGGGGATGGCGCTTTGTTACGCCGCGGGCCGGCCTTTCGCTCTGGGTGGTCGATCGGGGATATGCCATGCGGCATGAGGGGGCGGGCTGGGCCGATGCGCCGGTGCGGGAAGACGGGCTGTATGTGGCGGGTGATCGGATCGTGGGTGGACGGGGGCCGGGCATAGCAGATCCGTCGGGCGGCGCGACGGTCGATGGGGAAGCGCGATCCGCGATCGGCGCGATCCTGCATGCGCTGCGCACGCACGGCCTGATTTACGCATGACTTGGGGGGGGGGGAAATCTTTTACCTGAGGGGGTATTTGAATTAGCCTCTGGGGCCTCGGCAACGGGTGTAACTGCGTTATTTTTGCAACAGTTTTCCCAATTGTGGACTTGCCATGAAACTTTCTAGCCGATACAGGGTTTCAGCAGTCCTTCGTGACACTTTTGAAAGGGGAATTCAGATGCGGAAGCTTGCCCTCGCGGCTGTGCTTGCGACCAGCGCCCTGGCCACCCCGGCCCTGGCGCGTGACAATAGCTGGTATGTCGGCATCGACTCCGGCGTTGTTCTCGTCGAAGATCAGGACATCACCTTCACCCCCGGTAATGCCGGTGCCGCCAGCAACACGGTTGCCGGCGTGGACTACCACAAGGGCTGGGATGGCGACGCCAATATCGGTTACGACTTCGGCGGTTTCCGTCTGGAAGCCGAGGCGGCCTACAAGCGCGCCAAGGTCGACCTCGACAAGAGCGGCTTCGGTGGTTCGGCTTCGGCCCTGTCGTTCATGCTGAACGGCTTGCTCGACTTCGGTCCCGATGATGGCCTGCAGGGCTTCGTCGGCGGCGGTGTCGGCGTTTCGCGCGGCAAGCTGGCCAACGACCTGGTCAACGATTCCGACACCGGTTTCGCCTGGCAGGCGATCGCCGGCGTTCGCTATCCGCTGACCAACCATGTCGACGTCTCGTTGAAGTATCGCTTCTTCAACCAGGACAATATCAAGCTGATCCCGGCCTACACCACCATCGGTGGCCCCGCCGGTTCGTCGGTTGACACCAAGCTGCGCACCCACAGCCTGCTGCTGGGTCTGACCTACAACTTCGGTGGTGAACCGGCTGCTCCGCCGCCGCCCCCGCCGCCTCCGCCTCCCCCGCCGCCTCCGCCCCCGCCGCCTCCGCCGCCGGTGGCCGAGTGCAGCCCTGGGCCGTACATCGTCTTCTTCGAATGGGACAAGTCGGACATCACGCCTGACGCCGCCACCATTCTGGACAACGCGGTTTCGGCCTACAGCAACTGCGGCAGCGCCCAGGTCATGCTGGCGGGCTATGCGGACCGTTCGGGTTCGGCCTCGTACAATGTCGGTCTGTCGCAGCGTCGTGCTGACGCCGTTAAGGCCTATGTCGCTTCGAAGGGCATCCCTGACGGCGTGATCACGACCCAGGCGTTCGGTGAATCGAACCCCCGCGTCGAAACCGCCGACGGCGTTCGCGAACTGCAGAACCGTCGCGTGGAAATCACCTACGGTCCGGGTTCGGGTCAGTAAGATTTTCCATCCTTCGGGATGGAAGAGGATCGAGGGGCTGGTCGAGAGACCGGCCCCTTTTTCTGTGCAATGGTCGCCGCCGCGTCCTGGTGGAGGCGGTCCGATGTTGATGGGGGCTGCATGAAGGCGGAAATCGGATGACATTCGGATCGGCTGGGCAACAAAATGCCGTCCAGCCGCGTTCGTCCGGCAGCGTCCTTTTCGGGAGTTTGTTCATCATGAAAATTGCCGCAATCCTGTTGGCATTGCCACTGGCCGTCCTGACGTCGGCATGCGCGACGAGTTCGTCGGCCGGTGCCCCCGATGCCGATACCGCGGCGCCGATGGCGCATGCCAAATTGCTCGCCGGGGATGGTTCCGCGCGCGGGGAGGCGATGGTGACACAGGCGGGCGACGGCCTGCATGTCGTCGTGCATGCGCAAGGTCTGACCCCGGGCATGCATGCGGTGCATATCCACACTGTCGGGGTCTGCACGGCGCCCGACTTCACAAGCGCGGGAGGGCATTGGAACCCGACCGGGCACAAGCATGGCAAGGATAATCCCGACGGCATGCATATGGGCGATATGCCGAACATGATCGCCGGTGCGGATGGTGTGGGCGAGATGGAATATGTCATTCCCGGGGGGACCATCAGCGGTGGTGCGACTCCGTTGATGGATGGTGATGGCGCGGCGGTCGTCATCCATGCGCAGGCCGACGACAACAAGACCGACCCGGCGGGCAATGCGGGCGGGCGTATCGCCTGCGGCGTGTTGACGGCGGGATAGGCCCTCGGGGTGAGACGGCGCGGGGGGAAGTCGCGCCGTTTGGCGGCTATGCCGTGTCGGCCCGGTAGCGTTCGACCATGTGATAGGTCGAGCCGGCCGGGCCGAGTTGGCTTTCGAAGAGGGTGAATTCTTCGACGGTGAAGGGCGGGCTTGTCAGGCCGGCGTGGCGAGCCATGAACGCCTCCATGGAGCCGACGGTGCGGCCGAAGCGGGCGAGCGTGACATGCGGCAAATAGCTGCGCTCGTCCGGTGGCAGGCCGGCACGGACGCAGGCGCGGTCGACCTTCTGGTGAAGCTGGGCGAGCGGATCGCGCGGCTGGGCACCGGCCCATAGCGTGTGGACATGGCCCTTCCGGTCGAAACAGCCGACGCCGGCCAAGGCGATGTCGAAGGGTGAAAATCGCACGCTGCCGAGCGCATCGGCCAGGTCGTTGGCCCGATGCCGGTCGACCTCTCCGACGAAGCGCAGGGTGAGGTGCAGTTGCTCGTCCTCTTGCCAGCGCGCGCCCGTAATGCCGTTCATCAGGTCGAGCAGTTCGGTACGGACATCGGCCGGGGGACGGATGGCGACGAAAAGGCGGTGCATGATTTTCCTATAGCCCTTCCATCGCTATAAGTCAGGTTGCGCTACCGGCTTGAATATATGGCGGGATGAGCCGATAATAGGGGTGTCGGCTGTGTAACGCCGGTGAAGGAGATTATCCCATGGCCAATTGGTCCGATCCGCGTTCCGACCTTGCGGGTTTTGGCGGCACGACGGTTGCGCGCGGGGAGGCGTATGACGCCGGCCTGCGCAGCTATATGCTGTCGGTTTACAATTATATGGCGAGCGGTGTGCTGCTGACCGGCCTGGTCGCGATGCTGTTCGCGTCGAGCGGGCTCGCCTATCAGATCCTGGCGGGCCCCGGCATATTGAAATATGTCATCATGTTCGCGCCCTTGCTGTTCGTGATGGTCATGAGCTTTGGCGTGAACCGTTTGTCGACGGTCGCGATGCAGGCGATGTTCTGGGCCTATGCGGCGGTGATGGGCCTGTCGCTCTCGTCCATCCTGCTGGTCTATACCGGGACGTCGGTGGCCCAGACCTTCTTCGCGACGGCGGCGGCCTTTGCGGGGCTGAGCCTCTGGGGCTATACGACCAAGCGCGATCTTTCGGCCTTCGGCACCTTCCTGATCATGGGTGTGGTCGGGTTGCTGGTCGCCAGCCTCATCAACCTTTTCTTCCGGTCGAGCGCGATGAACATGGTGATCAGCTTCATCGGCGTGCTGCTGTTCGCGGGCCTGACGGCCTATGACACGCAGAAGATCAAGAGCATCTATGCCCATGTCGCCGGCACGGAGATGATGGGCAAGTCGGTGGTGATGGGGGCGCTGAACCTCTATCTCGACTTCATCAACATGTTCCTGTTCCTGCTGCGCTTCATGGGCAGCCAGCGGAACTGAGCACGATAGCGCAGATCGAGTAAAGGCCCGGCGGAGCGTTCTCCGCCGGGCCTTTTGCTTTATGCGGGTTTCTGCATCTTTGCGATCAGGGCGCCGTCCAGTTCCTTCTGCCGTTTATAGGCCGGGCGTTCGCGCAGGCGGACGGCATAGGCTTCGAAAGCGGGGCGGCTGGGCATGGTGCCGAAGCTGAGGCCCCAATCGACCTGCGACCCGACATAGACGTCGGCGGCGGTGAACTGGTCGCCGCAAATCCAGGCGGGGCCGGATACGGCGGACTCCAGTGCGTTGATCGCGTGGTCGAACGTGCCATAGCCTGCCATGCGCTCACGACCTTCCGGGACGGTGAAGCCCAGCGCCTTGTTTGTAACGGCGGCTTCGACCGGGCCGGCGGCGAAGAAGAGCCAGCGATAATAGTCGGCGCGCTTGTCCGTCGGCGGCGCGAGGTTCGCGGTCGGGAAAGCGTCGGCCAGATAGGCGCAGATGGCGGCGCATTCCGTCACGACCTTGCCGGCATGGACGATCGCCGGAACCTTGCCCATGGGGTTGATCGCCAGATAATCGGCGGACTTCATTCCACCGTCATAATCCAGCAGGATCATCTCATAGGGTTGGCCGATTTCTTCCAGCATCCAGCGGGCGATCTGTCCGCGTGACATGGGGTTGGTATAGAAGGTGATGGTTTCGGCCATGGCATGCTCTCCTGAGGTCAGCGGGCGTGTCGCTGGATGGGACGGCGGCTTCGGAGCTTTTATCATTGCCCAAGAAAAAGGGCGACCCGTTGGGCCGCCCTTTCCATCCGCTTGGGGAGGTTTTTACTTCGCCGATTCCGCCGGCTTGGCCTTCCCACCCTTCTTGCCCTTCTTGGGAGCGGCGGGGGTGATTTCGAAGGCGAGGGCGTCGTCCTTCAGCCGGACATGGACCTCGCCGCCATGGACCAGCTTGCCGAACAGCAGTTCCTCGGCCAGCGGCTGCTTGATCTTCTCCTGCATCAGGCGGCCCATCGGGCGGGCGCCGTACAGCTTGTCATAGCCGCGCTTGGTGAGCCATGCCTTCGCGTCGTCGTCCAGGGTGATGTGGACGTCGCGGTCGGCCAGTTGCAGTTCGAGTTGGAGCACGAACTTGTCGATGACCCGCGCCACGATTTCCGGCGGCAGATAGCCGAAGGGCACGATGGCATCGAGGCGGTTGCGGAATTCGGGGGTGAAGAGTTTCTTCACCGCGTCTTCCTGCGCATCCTCGCGGGTGAGTTCGCCAAAGCCGATGCTTTCCTTCGCCATGTCCGACGCACCGGCATTGGTGGTCATGATGAGGATGGTGTTGCGGAAATCCACCGTCTTGCCGTGGTGATCGGTCAGGCGGCCATTGTCCATCACCTGCAGGAGGATGTTGAACAGGTCGGGATGCGCCTTCTCGATTTCATCGAGCAGCAGGACGCTGTGCGGATTCTGGTCGACCGCATCGGTCAGCAGGCCACCCTGATCATAGCCGACATAGCCCGGAGGGGCGCCGATCAGGCGGCTGACCGAGTGGCGTTCCATATATTCCGACATGTCGAAACGCTGGAGCGGGATGCCGAGCAGCGTGGCGAGCTGGCGTGCGACTTCCGTCTTCCCGACGCCGGTAGGGCCGGAGAAGAGATAGTTGCCGATCGGCTTGTCCGGATCACGCAGGCCCGCTCGTGACAGCTTGATTGCGGAGGACAGCACCTCGATCGCCCGGTTCTGGCCGAAGACGACCCGCTTCAAATCCGTGTCGAGGGTTTCGAGCACCGACTTGTCGTCTGCCGAAACGGTCTTGGGAGGGATGCGGGCCATGGTCGCGATGACCTGCTCGATCTCCTTGGGCGTGATCGTCTTCTTGCGCTTGCTGGGCACAACCAGCATCTGCATCGCGCCGACCTCGTCGATCACGTCGATGGCCTTGTCGGGCAACTTGCGGTCGTTGATGTAGCGCGCCGACAGCTCCACCGCCGCCTTGATCGCGTCGGGCGTGTATTTGACGTTGTGATGCTCTTCGAAGGCGCTGCGCAACCCCGCGAGAATCTTGATCGTGTCATCGATCGTCGGTTCGTTGACGTCGATCTTCTGGAACCGGCGCAGCAGGGCCCGGTCCTTCTCGAAATGGTTGCGGAACTCCTTGTAGGTGGTGGAGCCGATGCAGCGGATCGTGCCGCCCGACAGAGCGGGTTTCAGCAGGTTCGATGCATCCATCGCGCCGCCGCTGGTCGCGCCCGCGCCGATCACCGTATGGATCTCGTCGATGAAGAGAACCGCATGGGGCATCTTTTCCAGTTCGGTGACGACCGCCTTCAGCCGCTCCTCGAAATCGCCGCGATAGCGGGTGCCGGCCAGGAGTGCACCCATGTCGAGCGAGTAGATCACCGCTTCCTTGAGGACGTCGGGCACCTCGCCCTCGACGATCTTGCGCGCCAGACCTTCCGCAATCGCGGTCTTGCCCACGCCCGGATCGCCCACATAGAGCGGGTTGTTCTTCGACCGGCGGCAGAGAATCTGGATCGTCCGGTCGACTTCCGAAGCGCGGCCGATCAGCGGGTCAACCTTGCCCCGCGCCGCCTTCTCATTGAGGTTGACGGTGAACTGCTCCAAGGCACTGTCCTTCTTGCCCTTGCTGTCCTGCGCCTTCTTTTCCTCTTCCTGCGCGCCCTTGGTCTCGCGGGTTTCGGGCGCCGCAGTGCCCTTGCCCACGCCATGGCTGATATAGCTGACCGCATCGAGGCGGCTCATATCCTGCTGCTGGAGGAAGTAGACGGCATAGCTCTCCCGCTCGGAGAAAAGCGCGACGAGCACATTGGCTCCCGTCACCTCATCCTTGCCGGAAGACTGGACGTGCAGGATCGCGCGCTGGACCACGCGCTGGAAGCCGCTGGTCGGGGAGGGATCGCTCGCGCCCTCCACCTTGAGGCTGTCCAGTTCCGTGTCGAGATATTGCGTCACCGCATCGGAAAGCTCGCCAAGCTCCACACCGCAGGCCTGCATCACCTTCGACGCATGTTCATCGTCGATCAGCGCGAGCAGCAAATGCTCCAGCGTCGCATATTCGTGACGCCGCTCGGACGCGTGGGTCAGCGCATTATGCAGGGTGGTTTCAAGGGCGGATGCGAAAGATGGCATGTCTTTTATACTCCTGACCCCAAAGAGGGGCTGTACTTGAACCATATGTCGGCATTGCTCGACGATGGATCAAGGTGCGACCCGAGACCATCGGAATTGCCAGACTGCCCTTGCCCAATGAAATCCCTCCGAGTGAAATTCTCAAGGGAATCGCAGGGGGCGGGGCGCGGGTTCATCGCTTGAATAACGCCTCGGCACTTGCTTTGTGGTTAACGGCGTTTTCAATCTTCGATCGGATGCGGGCGATTTCGCCCTCCAGCGCGAGGACTCGCGCTTCGAGATCGGCCACGGACAACGGGCCCAGATCCTGTCGGAGCAGTTGGGCCAGCGGATCATCGGCCTTTCTCGGGCGATCGTCATCCATGTCCATGAGGTGCAATGTTGACCCTGCGGACCAGTCTGTCAATAAGGCCTCCATTCCGCCCGCCAATTTAGGTGCGGTGCAACAATTGCCGCGGGGGCAGCCAATGGCCGAGAAGAACGCAATTCCGGGCGAAATGACGGCCATCGGTATCCCGGTTCCGGGAGGGCCGGAGGCGCTGGTGCCTGAGCGGCGGCCCGTTCCCGTGCCTGGTCCCGACGAGGTGCTGATCAAGGTTGCCGCCGCGGGCGTGAACCGGCCGGACGTGATGCAGCGGCAGGGGAAATATCCGCCGCCGCCGGGCGCGCCGGACATTCCTGGGCTGGAGGTTTCCGGTGTCATCGTCGCCGCCGGCGGCAGTGCGGAACTGCTGGTCGGGCAGCAGGTCTGCGCTTTGTTGCCGGGTGGGGGCTATGCCGAATATGCGGTCGCGCCCGCCGGGCAATGCCTGCCGGTGCCGGACGGCTACGATCTGGTGGAAGCGGCGGCCTTGCCTGAGACGCTGTTCACGGTGTGGAGCAACCTGTTCGAGCGCGCCTATGTGGTGGAAGGCGACACGGTGCTGGTCCATGGCGGCACCAGCGGCATCGGTACCATGGCGATTTCGCTTTGCAATCTGTTCGATATCAAGGTGATCGTCACCTGCGGCAGCGACGGGAAATGCGAGCAGGTGAAGGCGTGGGGGGCGGACCATGCGATCAATTACCGCAAGCATGATTTTGTCGAGGAAGTGAAGCGGATCACAGGAGGGCAAGGGGTTCAGGCGGTGCTCGACATGGTCGGCGGCGATTATGTGCCGCGCAACATCCAGTGCCTTGCCGAAGATGGCCGTCATGTCTCCATCGCCGTGATGGGCGGGCCGAAGGCGACCGTCTTTCTTCCCACGCTGATGAGCAGGCGGCTGACCTTGACCGGATCGACGCTGCGCCCGCGTTCGGTCGCGTTCAAGAGCCTGGTGGCCGACGAACTGATGCGGGTGGTGTGGACCTTCGTCGAGCAGGGCAGGTTGCGGCCCGCGATGGACAGCCGCTTTCCCCTGGCTGACGCGGCCAAGGCGCATGCATGCATGGATGCGGGGGACCATTTCGGGAAGATCGTGCTGACGATGTGACAACTGGCGGACATGTTTCCGTTTTGGGTGGGAGGCGGACATTTCCATCGGCCCTCACCCCGGCGAAAGCTGGGGTCTCAGGCCATCTTGCGCGCATCCTCCTCAAATCCCCGCTTTCGCCGGATGACGGATTTAGCGCCGTTTCCATTGACCCGAAATCCCGGAAACCGTAGCATTTTCGTCACATTCGATGCGGATTTGTAACATGGCGGCGCTATGGATTCGCTCCTGAGGGAAACAGCTCAGGGGTCGCATCATGAACGCCATCACACGCCTGCCATTTCTGGCAGACGTTGGTTTGTCGGAGGGCGATGATGCCACCGACGGCCGGTTCGCCATCCCCGAGCGGGAAGGCCAGCGCCGTCGCTATCGCACGATCTGGATTTCTGACATCCATCTCGGCACGCGCGGTTGCAATGCGAGGATGCTGATCGACTTCCTCGACAGCGTGGACAGCGATACCATGTATCTGGTGGGCGACATCATCGACGGCTGGCGGCTCAAGAGGCGCTTCTACTGGCCCGCCGCGCATAACGACGTCGTATGGCGTGTCATGAAGCGCGCCAAGCGCGGGACCCGCGTCGTCTACATCCCCGGCAATCATGACGAGATGTTCCGCCAGTTCACCGGCCTCAGCTTCGGCGGGGTGGAAATCCGGCGCAAGGCGATCCATGAAACCGCCGACGGCCGCAAGTTGCTGGTGCTGCATGGCGACGAGTTCGACACGATCATGCTGGCCCATCGCTGGCTCGCCTTCGTGGGCGACGCTGCCTATACCATGCTGATGCGCGTCAACGTCGTCGTGAACGCCGTGCGGCAGCGCATGGGGCTGCCCTATTGGTCGCTCAGCAAGATGGCCAAGCACAAGGTCAAGAATGCGGTCGAATTCATCTCCCGCTTCGAGGAGGTGGTGGCGCACGAAGCCGGATCGCGCGGCGTCGACGGGGTGGTCTGCGGCCATATCCACAATGCCGAGATGCGCGAGATCGCCGGGATCAAATATTATAATGACGGCGACTGGGTGGAGGGCTGCACCGCCCTGGTCGAGCATTGCGACGGCCGGATGGAAGTGCTGCACTGGGCGGACGAGATCGCCGCGCGGGCCAAGGACGAGCCGGCGCGGATCGCGGCTTGAGGGGAGTGGAGCCGATGCGCCCATCCCCCATGCGTATCATCATCGTCACCGACGCCTGGAGCCCACAGGTGAACGGCGTCGTCCGCACGCTCCAGACCATCCAGACGGAATTGGAGCGGATGGGACATGAGGTAAGTGTGATCTCGCCCGATCTGTTCGGCTCGATCCCTTGCCCCACCTATCCCGAAATCCGGCTGGCCTTTGCCCGTTCGACCGTGGTGGGGCGGATGATCGCCGCTTTCCGCCCCGACGCGGTGCATCTGGCGACCGAGGGGCCGCTGTGCCTGGCGGCGCGGCGCTGGTGCCTGCGCAGCGGCATCCGCTTCACCACCGCCTATCACACCCATTTCCCCGATTATGTGGCTCAGCGCACCGGCCTGCCCGTCGCCTGGTTCTGGCGCTATATCCGCTGGTTCCATGGACCGGCCGAAGCGGTGCTGGTGTCGACCGGATCGGTCAGGCAGCAATTGCGTGCCCATGGCTTGGCGCAGGTGCGCGCATGGGGCAGGGGGGTAGATCTTGCCGCCTTCACCCCCGCCGCGACGCCGCCCGCCATCTTCGCGGACCTGCCGCGGCCGATCCAACTCTATGTCGGCCGTGTCGCGGTGGAGAAGAATCTGGAAGCCTTCCTCACCAGCGATCATCCGGGCACCAAGGTCGTCGTCGGCGACGGCCCGGCCCGCGCCCTGCTGGAAAAGGCCCATGGCGACGCGCTTTTCCTTGGGCCGATGTTCGGCTCGGACCTTGCGGGCGCCTATGCGGGGGCGGACATATTCGTGTTCCCCAGCCGCACCGACACGTTCGGCCTCGTCATGATCGAGGCGCTGGCCTGCGGCACGCCCGTCGCCGCCTATCCGGTCACGGGTCCCATCGACATCGTCACGCCCGACACCGGCGCCCTGTCGGATCGGCTGGAGGATGCGATCGCCGCGGCCCTGGCCTGCGACCGGCAGGCATGTGCCGCCTATGGCCGGACCTTCAGCTGGGAACGCAGCGCGCAGGAATTCCTGGCTGGCCTACACAATATAGATCCGGAAATACTCGACAGCGCGGCCTGACGCTTTTCCTTGCCCGAGGGCACGGGATGCACTATCCCAGGTCGGGCGTGGCCGCCCTGCTTGGGCGGCCCTTATCGTTTTTAGAGCCGGAGAATTCCCGTGTCCCAGCCTCTCATGCCCCATGCGACCGCCAGCTGGCTGGTCGACAATACCGCTCTGAGCTTCGATCAGATCGCGGAATTTTGCGGGCTGCACATATTGGAAGTGCAGGCGATCGCCGACGATACCGCCGGCATCAAATATACCGGTCGCGACCCGGTCCGCGCCCATGAGATCACGATGGAGGAAATCCACAAGGGCGAGGCCAATCCCGACTATCGGCTCAAGATGCTGAAAGGCCCGGAGCCGGTTCGCCGTACGAAGGGGCCGCGCTACACCCCGGTCAGCAAGCGTCAGGACAAGCCCGATGGCATCGCCTGGATCCTGCGCAACCATCCGGAGATTTCGGACGGCGCGATCGGCAAGCTGATCGGCACCACCCGCACCACCATCGCCGCGATCCGCGACCGCACCCATTGGAACATCTCCAACATCGTGCCCAAGGACCCGGTGACGCTGGGCCTGTGTTCGCAGCGCGAACTGGACGCACTGGTGGCGAAGGCCGCGAAGAAGGCGGGCATCGAGGCGCCCACCGATTCGCGTTTGGACGGCGATCGCGAGGCGCTGATCAACGAGCTGCGGCGCGAGCGCGAGGATGCCACCCGCCGCGCGGAAGAAGCGCTGAAGGCGGAATCCAAGCTGATTTCGGACGCGGCCAAAATCCTCGATCCGTTCAGCGACAATAAGGGCCATGTCTAAGATCATTTGATGCCGTAGCGTCATTTCGCCGACCGCGAAGCGACGCTCCGACCGACATGCCAAAGGGCCGCGCCTCGATGGGGGCGCGGCCCTTTTTGTCGTGCTTGACGCTTGCGTAAAGGGAAGGCGTCACTTACACCCGTGTAAATGGAGAGCAGCGAAAATATCTGGAAAACCCGTTACAATCACCCCTCGGCCTGGGAGCAGGACTTTCCGCCTCTATCCATGGTCGACATGGTGGTGGGCAGCGCCACGGCGAAGCCCGACGCGGTGATGATGGACTTCATGGGCCGCAAGACGACCTATGGCGAAATGTTTCACGTCATCCGGCGCGTGGCCAGGGGCCTGCAGGATCTCGGCGTCGGGAAGGGCGATCGCGTCGGCCTCTATCTTCCCAACGTCCCTCATTATGTCGCGGGCTATTATGGCGCGATGATGGCCGGGGCGACGGTCGTCAACTTCTCCCCGCTCTACACCGCCGCCGAACTGGAGCATCAGGTCGAGGATAGCGGCACGAAGATCCTTTTCACCCTGTCGGCCCGGGCATTGCTGCCCACGGCGCTGGAGGTGCTGGACAATAGCAGCCTCGAACGGCTGGTCGTCGGTTGCGTGGCGGAGGTGCTGCCACCCACCAAGTCGGTTCTCTTCCGCCTCTTCAAGCGCAAGGAAACCGCTCCGGTCCCGCATGACCCGCGGATCACCCACTATGCCGACCTGCTGCGCCATGGCGAGGACCCGGCGCCGGTGCCGATCGACGCCGAACGGGACATCGCGCTGCTGCAATATACCGGCGGCACCACCGGCCGCCCCAAGGGCGCGATGCTGACCCATCAGAACCTGACCGCCAATGCCCGGCAGGTCCGCCTGATCGACCCGCATCCCGAGGCGCCCGACCGCATATTGGCGGTGCTGCCTTTCTTCCACGTCTTCGCCAATACCTGCGTCCTCAACCGCACGGTGCTGAACGGCGGGGAGATGGTGATGCTGCCCCGGTTCGAGGGGACGCAGGTGCTGGCCGCGCTCCAGCGGACCAGGGCGACCTCGCTGCCCGGCGTGCCCACCATGTACCAGGCGCTGCTCGATCATCCGGCGACGCCCAATATCGACTTCTCTTCGCTGCGCCTCTGCATTTCCGGCGGCGCGCCGCTGCCGCTGGAGGTCAAGCAGCGGTTCGAGGCGACGACGGGCTCCAAGCTGGTCGAGGGTTATGGCCTCACTGAAAGCAGCCCGGTCGTCTGTTCCAACCCTTATGAAGGATTGAACAAGGCGGGCACGGTCGGCCAGCCAGTTCCCGGCACCCGCGTCAAGCTGGTCGACCGGGAGGACCCGACCCGTCCGCCGCCCGAGGGCGAGCCGGGCGAGCTGGTCTTTGCCGGGCCGCAGATCATGAAGGGTTATTGGCAGCGCCCCGACGCCGATGCGGAAGTCTTCGTCGACGGCTGGCTGCGCACCGGGGACGTCGGGATGATCGACGAGGACGGCTATGTGAAGATCGTCGATCGCCTCAAGGACATGATCGCGGTCGGCGGTTTCAAGGTCTTCCCCAGCGAGGTCGAGAAGGTCCTCTACCACCATCCGGCGGTCAAGGAAGCGCTTGTGATCGGCATTCCCGACACCTATCGCGGCGAGTGCCCCAAGGCGTTCGTGACTTTGCAGGAGGATGCCGGGATCGACGGCGCGGCACTCAAGGAGTGGCTCAACCCGCAACTCGGCAAGCATGAGAAGGTGTGCGAGGTCGAAGTGCGCCTGAACCTGCCCAAGACGCTGGTCGGCAAGCTGTCCCGCAAGGAACTGGTGGCCGAGGAACGCGCCAAGGCGGAGGCCGCGCGCGCGCAGGCTGGAACGGCGGCCTGATCCTTCCTATCTGTGTGGCCGACACAGGATAAGGACGCAGACATGGCCGAAGAGATCGCAACCCTGGCAGGCGGCTGCTTCTGGTGCACCGAGGCGGTGTACCAGAATCTCAGGGGCGTGAAGTCCGTCGAGAGCGGTTATATCGGCGGCACGCTGCCCGATCCGACCTATGAGCAGGTCTGTTCCGGCGCGACCGGCCATGCCGAGGCGATCCGCATCGCCTACGACCCGGCGGTCATCGGCTATGGCGACCTTCTGGACATTTTCTTCGCCACCCATGACCCGACGACGCTGAACCGCCAGGGCAATGACATCGGCACCCAATATCGCTCCGCCATCTTTCCCCATTCGGCCGAACAGGCGGCGGAGGCGAGGGCCGGTATCGCGCGCGCCCAGGCGGATCAGGCGAAGCCCATCGTCACTGCCATCGAACCTGACGCCCCCTGGTATCCGGCGGAGGATTATCACCAGAAATATTGGGAAAGGGTAGGGGAACGCAATCCCTATTGCATGGCCGTGATCCCGCCCAAGCTCGCCAAGCTGCGCAAGGGTTTCGCGGAGCGTATCGAGGCCTGAAGCCTGTCTGATACCGTTCGTCGCCAACGGCTTGCTCTTCGGGACGGCGTCTCTAATCTGATGATATCGAGGCAAGCCGGGGACGAAGAATGACACGGATCATGATACTGGCTGCACCGGCGCTGATGCTGATCCTGCCGGGATGCATTGCCCGCACGGCGGCCAATGTCGTGACCCTGCCCGTTCGCGCGGGCGGGCAGGTGGTGGATTGGAGCACCACCAGCCAGGAAGAATCCGACCGGAATTACGGCCGCAAGATGCGCAAGCAGGAAGCGCGCGAGGCCCGCGAGCGCAAGAAGGAAGAGCAACGGCGCCGCCGCGAATGCCGGGAGGCAGGCTATGGCAATTGCGGGTGACGGGCTCTTCGTCAGGAACGTGGAATCGCGTGAATCCTGAACCGGTCGATCAAGCCGCCGCGCGCCTGAGCCGGTCGTTGATCGCGATCCCAATCCCTTCGTCCGGGATTGGCGCCACCGCGATCCGCTCGGCCGCGCTGGCGTCGGCGATATGCAGCGCCGCGAACAGATTGGCCGCAGCCTCCCGTATATCGGCGTCCGGGCTGAGGTTCATGTGGCAGGGCATCAGACCGAAGCCGATCAGATATTCGTCCTTCTCCGCCTTCAACGCATTCAGCCGCACCGGCTTGGACGGGGCATAATGGCTTTCGAGCTGCCCGGGCGCCTCGATCTTCGTGCCGTCCGCGCCGCTTTCCGGTCCCGTCACCACCGGCAGGCCCGTAGCCGCCTCCAGCATCGCCGCCGTCACCGGGCCAGGCCGCAGCAGGCGGATGCGGTTTTCCTCCGGCGCGGCGATGGTCGATTCCACGCCCTCGCTGGTCGGTCCTTCGTCCAGGATCAGGCGAACCTTGCCGTTGAGGCTTGACAACACATGCTCCGCTCGCGTCGGGCTGATCGACCCGCTGCGATTGGCGGACGGCGCGGCGAGCGGCCGCCCGCTCTCCCGGATCAGCGCCCGCATCGCCGGATGGGCGGGCAGGCGCAGCGCCACGGTCGGCAATCCCGCCGTCACCAGCGACGACAGGCCGCTATCGGCCCGCACGGGCAGCACCAGCGTCAGCGCGCCGGGCCAGAAACGCGCGGCCAGCCGGTCCGCCGCGGCGGAAAATTCCGCCAGCCGTTCCGCCATTTCCTTGTCCGCGACATGCACGATCAGCGGATTGAAGCTGGGCCGCCCCTTGGCGCTGTAGATTGCGGCCACCGCATGGCTATCCGTCGCGTCGGCCGCGAGGCCGTACACCGTCTCGGTCGGCACGGCGACGGGCTCGCCCGCGCGGATCAGCAATGCCGCCTCGCGCAGCGCTTCGCTGCCATAGCGGCTTATTCGGGTGGAAAAGACTGGATTTGGGATGGTCACGGCCCCGCGATATAAACCTCGCTTGCCGTCAAGTAAAAGGCCATTGCTACAGAAGGATGACATAGCCCCACGGCTTGCCGATGGGGCTACAGAAGAAAGACATAACCCCCCACCGCTTGCCGATGGGACGGGGGAGAGTTAAGCGCAGGCACATGAACGACGCCCTTCTCACCCGCATCGCCGAAGCGCTGGAACGGATCGCGCCGCCGCCCGCTTCCTCCGCCGATCTTGCCGCCGCGCCCGCCTATGTGTGGAACGGCGCGACGATCCGCCCGGTGGAGGCCTTTGCGCCGGTGGACTATGACCTGCTGACCGGCATCGATGCGCAGAAGACGGCGCTTCTCGAAAACAGCCGCCGCCATGCCGCCGGCCATGCCGCGCATGACGTGTTGCTCTGGGGCGCGCGCGGCACCGGAAAGTCCGCCGTGGTCGCGGCGGTGGTCGGCAAGTTGCAGGCCGAAGGGCAGGACATCGCCCTGCTGCAATGCGCGATCGACGAACTGGCCAGCCTGCCGCAGCTTTTCGCGATCCTGCGCGATACGCAGCGTCCCTTCATCCTGTTCCTGGACGACCTGGGTTTCGACGAAAATGGCGTGGGCGATGCGCGGTCGCTGCGCTCGCTGCTCCAGGGGGGCACTTCCGCGCGTCCGGCCAATGTGCGGCTCTATGTCACCTCCAACCGCCGCCACATCGTGCCGCGTCACCTGTCGGAGCAGGATGACCCGGTCAATCCGCGCGATGTGGTGGACGACAAGATGGCGCTGTCCGACCGTTTCGGTCTCAGCCTGGGTTTCCATGCCATCGATCAGGACGCCTATGTCGCGATCGTCGGCGGCTATGCGGCCAAGCTGGGGGTGAGCTTCGATCCGCTGGACGCGATCCAGTGGGCGACCCAGCGCGGCAGCCGTTCCGGCCGCGTGGCGTGGCAATATGTGGTCGAACTGGCCGGCCGAAACGGGCTGACGGTCTAGAGCGCGCTGCGTTAAATCGTACGCAAGCCGCGCGCTCTAAGTTTTTGTTGTCGCATCGTTTTAAGCGCCAAACCGGTTCCCACTTTTGCGCACGATGCTCTAGGGCCGCCCCAAGGCGGGCAGGCGCTATTTCGCCGCCGTCACCCGCCACACGACATTGCCCACATCGTCGCTGACCAGCAGCGCGCCCTTGGCGTCGGCGGTCACGTCCACCGGGCGGCCGCGCGCCTCTCCCTTCGCGTCGAGGAAGCCGGTGAGCACGTCGACCGGCTTGGCCTTGCCTGTCTCGCCCCCCGCCTCACCATTGTCGGCAAAGGGCACGAACACCAGCTTGTAACCCGCCGCCGGCTTGCGGTTCCAACTGCCGTGCAGCCCGACAAAGGCGCCGTTGGCATAGGGCGCGCCCAGCGTCACCTTGTCGGCGAAGGCCAGGCCCAGCGGTGCCACATGATTGCCCAGCGCATAATCGGGCCGCTTGGTATATTCGCGGACTTCCGGCCGTTGCGGCTGCACCCGGCGGTCCTCATAACCGCCCCAGTAATTCCACGGCCAGCCATAGAAGGCGCCGAACTCCACGCGGGTCAGATAGTCGGGCACCAGATCGCTGCCCAGCATGTCGCGCTCATTGACCACGCCCCACAGCGCTCCGCTCTTGGGTTCAAAGGCCAGACCGACCGGATTGCGCAGGCCCGAAGCATAGATGCGATAGTCGCCGGTCCTGGGGTTGACCTCCAGCACCGCCGCGCGATTGGCCTCTGTCTCCAGATCATTCTCGCCGATATTGCTGTTCGATCCCACGCCGACATAGAGCAGCCCCTGTGGGCTGGCGACCAGGCTGCGGGTCCAGTGCATGTTGGGCGCCTGGGCGGGCAGATTCAGGATCTTGCGTCCCTTGCCGGTGATCCTCGTCTCGCCTTCCTTATAGGGGAAGGCCATCAGCGCGTCGGTATTGGCGACGTACAGCGTGTCCCCGATCAGCGCCATGCCATAGGGCGAGTTGAGGCCGGTCAGGAAAGCGGTCTTGGTTTCCGCCCTGCCGTCGCCATCGGCGTCGCGCAGCAGGGTGATGCGATTGGGGGAGGGCATGCCTGCGCCCGCCTTGTCCATCAGATAGTTCATCACCCGGTTGGTGATGCCGCCGGTCGGCCGCGTCGGGCTGTTGGTTTCGGCCACCAGCACGTCGCCATTGGGCAGGCGCAGCAGCGAACGGGGATGATCCAGGCCGTCGGCAAACCGGTCGACGCGCAGCCCCCTGGCGGGAACGGGCCTTTCCCCCGCCTTCCACGGCACGGCGTCCGCGACGTTCATCGTCGGGATCATCTCGCTGCGGGGGGCGGTGAAGACGGGTTCCTTGCCCACATCCGCGCCGTCGGGCAGTTGCGCCGTATCGCCGCGCGAGAAATAGAAGAGGGCGCCGCCCAGTACGGCCAGCACAATCAGGGTGAGAGCGATCAGATGCTTCTTCATGGCCTCACCTCTATGCTGCGACGCTTCGCCCGGCAAGGCGAACAAGGTCCCGAATTGACGCTATTTCCCGCGTTCGCGCAGCCACAGCAGCAGGGCAATGACAATGCCCAGCGCCGTTCCCGACAGCAGGCCGATGCTCGGCTGGCCCAGCACGCCGCCCACTATGGTGCCGCCCAGGATCGTCAGCGCGATGATCGCCCCCGCGCCGGTGGGATTTTTATTCGTCGTCATCGCCCACCCCTTGCCATGCGACGGGCGACAAGACCAGCGGCTTTCCCGCCTGCGTCGTTTCGGGACGCGGTGGTCCCGTCCTGGGACGTCTGTTTCAGCATGGGACTTGGCTAACCGGTCGTTCACCCTCCTGTCCGGCGCGGCGCCGTCATGGAGTGAAATTGGCATGGCGATTGAACGGCGGATGGATGGGACGGGAGATTTGGGGGGTAGCGATGAAGATACCATATTTGTGCAGCCGCAAAAGCTATGACGACGCGTCGGAGCTCATCGCGCTGTTTGGCGACAATGCGGGCTATGAGGCTGCTGCGCGGGCGGACCAAAGCCGCGACCGGGGCAATTATATCCGTTTCTGCCACTGGCGGCAGATCGAACGACTGATCGTGCTGCTCACCCACGATGCGCCGCTCGGCACCATACATTGATGGGGGAGGGGCATTGATGGGGGAGGGGCGCCGGACCCGGCGCGCCCTGTCAGAGTCGCAAGCCAGCCGTTTCGGGCAGCCCCGCCAGGATGTTGAGGTTCTGTACCGCCGCGCCTGCCGCACCCTTGCCCAGATTGTCGAGCGCCGCCACCAGCCGGGCCTGACCCGTCGCTTCGTTGCCGAAGACGAACAGCGCCAGCCGGTCGGTCGCGCCGACATGTTCCAGGCGGACCTGCGTCATCGCCGCGCTTTCCTCCAGCGATGCCACGCTGACGATCGGCGATCCGGCATAGGCCGCCGCCAGTGCCCCATGGACCGCCACCACCGAAGGCGCGCCCGGCATGGCGCGCAACTGCAACGGCACTTCCACGATCATGCCGCGATAGGCATCGGCCACGGCCGGCGCGAACAGAGGCGCGTGTTGCAAGCCCGAATAGCGTAGCATTTCCGGCCCATGCTTGTGCGCCAGCCCCAGCCCATAGGGCCGGAACGCGCTGGGCGCGCCCTCTGGTCCCTCATATTCCGCGATCATCGACTTGCCGCCGCCCGAATAGCCCGAAGCGCCCGACACCGTCACCGGCCAGTCGGCGGGCAGCAGTCCGGCGAGCACCAGGGGCCGCACCAATGCCAGGAAGCCCGTCGGCCAGCATCCCGGATTGGCGACGAAGCGCGAATCCGCCAGCTTCTCCCGATGCCCGGGCTCCAGCTCGGCAAAGCCATAGGTCCAGCCGTCCGCCACGCGATGCGCCGTCGACGCGTCGATCACCCGTGTCCGCTCATTGTCGATCAGCGCCACGGCTTCCCGCGCGGCGTCGTCGGGCAGGCAGAGGATGACGATGTCCGCCGCGTTCAGTGCGTCCCGCCGCGCCGCCGCATCCTTGCGCTTGTCCTCGTCCAGCGTGATGAGCGACAATTCCGGGCGGCCGGCCAGCCGCTCGCCTATTTCCAGGCCCGTGGTCCCGACGCCGCCGTCGATGAAAATCTGATGTGTCATGTGCCGATTCTCCGCCGCGCCGATATGGGCTGCGCATGGTCCGCCGCCAACCGTCCGACGACGTCGGCCAATGGCTCGATCACCACGCTCATCCAATGGGCATTGGCATGCAGTATATTGTCGCCGTCGGTCATGATGCCGACATGGCCCGGAAAGAAGATGAAGTCCCCTCGTCGGAGCGGCGCGTCGGGCGCGATCGGAGAACCGATCCCCTCGCACTGCAAATCCGTGTCGCGCGGCGCCTGGATGCCGCATTGGCCGAGCGCGACCTGCACCAGCCCGGAACAGTCGACGCCGCGATGCCCGCGCCCGCCCCAGACATAGGGCTGGCCGAGATAGCGCTGCGCCACCGCGACCCAATCGCTCTCCGGCGCATCGAGCGCCGCCGCGTGGCGCTGATGCACGAAACCCTCCGGACAGGCGAAGAAATCGCCTTCCGCTTCCCCGGCGAACCGGGCGCCCCGCGGCCAATAGTCGGCGATGGGCGACTTGATGTCGGGCGCACTGAACAGCGGTGCGGTCCCGGTGACGATCCGGCTGTTGACCACCTCGCGCGCATCCAGTGCCTCGCGCCGGACATAGCCGACATAGCCGTCATGCCCGCAAAAGCCCCAGGCCCAGTCCGCCGTCATGTCCAGCGCATGGAAGCTTTCGCCGCGCAGCAATTCGCTGACCGCCTGCGCCTTGGGACTGTCGCTGGCCAGCACCGGCACCCCCGCGGCGACGCAGGTCAGTTCGACGGCGCGGGCATAATGAGCGGAAAACAGCACCCCGGCGAGTGCCAGATCAGCGAGGTCGCCGCGCGCGGCATGGACCCGCGTGTCGAGCTTGACCGACCGGCCGTCCAGCTTGAATCGGATGCGTTCAGGCGGTGCGTTCCGCGTGGGAGAGGTTGTGGCGTTCATCGCGGCCGGTTCCTGCGATGAAATGGTGAAAGGCGTCAAGAAATTCCGCCCCTTTCGGGGTCCGGGTGATGAAAATATTGCGTCGGTCGGTGGAGTCCCGTTCCCGCCGCAGGTAACCCAGCGCCGATAATTTGTTCAGCGCACGGGTGATCACCGGCTTGGAGACGTTCAGCGCCTCCGCGAGTCCCCGCACCGTATGCGGCCCGGCGCCGATATAGACGGTCAGCATCAGCGCCATCTGCCGGTTGGTGAGGTCGGGCTTTCCCGACCGCACATAATCGACCAGCGTGCGCATCCATTGGCTGAGCGGTTTCAGGCCGGGCCGGTCCAGCTCCGTGGCTTCATTCTGTGCAGAAGGGGCGTCCATGCCCCCCTAACGCACAATAGCCAATCCGGTTGCGTAACGGCCCGCCAAAACCGCTTTCTTTTTACTTTTTATGGCCATAGCGCGCTTGCAGCAGGTGGAAGGCGGCGCGCAGGCCCAGCGCTTCGCCGCCCTTGGGCCGCCCCGGCCGCGAAGAGGGCCGCCAGGCAAAGGTGTCGAGATGCATCCAGGGCGTGTCTTCCGGCACGAAGCGCTTGAGGAACAGCGCCGCCGTGATCGCCCCGGCAAAGCCCCCTTCGCCCGCATTGTTGATGTCCGCCACGTCCGACTTGAGCATCTCGGCATAGCCGTCCCACAGCGGCAGGCGCCATGTCGGATCGTCGATGGCGCTTCCGGCCGCGTCCATTTCCACCGCCAGCGCATCGTCGTTGGTGAAGAGGGCAGGCAGGTCCGGCCCCACCGCCACCCGCGCCGCTCCGGTCAGCGTCGCATAGTCGATGACGAGTTCCGGCTTGTCCTCTCCCGCCAGCGTCAACGCATCGCCCAGCACCAGCCGTCCTTCGGCGTCGGTATTGCCGATCTCGACTGTCAGCCCCTTGCGGGAGCGCAATATGTCGCCGGGGCGGAAGGCGTTGCCTGAAACCGCATTCTCCGCCGCCGGAATCAGCACATGCAGACGCAGCGGCAGCCGCGCCCCCATGACAAGCTGCGCCAGTGCCAGCGCATGGGCTGCCCCGCCCATATCCTTCTTCATCAGCCGCATCGCGGAAGAAGGCTTGATGTCCAGCCCGCCGCTGTCGAAGCAGATGCCCTTGCCGACGATCGCGACCTTGGGATGTTTGGGATCGCCCCAGCGCAATTCGATCAGGCGCGGCGCGAAGCTCTTGTCCGCCGCCTTGCCGACCGCGTGGATCATCGGGAAGCCATGTTCCAGCGCATCGCCCTTCGTCACCTGGCATTCGGCGTCGAAGCGTTCCGACACCTTGCGCGCCGCCGCTTCCAGGTCGCCCGGCCCCATGTCGGCCGCGGGCGTATTGACCAGGTCGCGCACCAGCGCCACCGCCTCCGCCAGCCGCACGACAGCTTCGATCTGCGCCACCTCCCCGGTCAGCAGCACGCGGGCGCCGGCACCATTTTCCTCCTTGCGATAGCGGTCGAACCGATATTGCGCGGTCAGCCATCCCAGCATTGCCGGACCCGCAGAAGCTTCGACTATCCGATAGGCGCCATCGGGCAATGTTTCGGCCAGCTTGGCAAGGCACCACGGCCCCAGCTTCTCGCGCGACGCGACCCCGCGATGACCGACCAATCCGCCGGATCGTCGCCCGGCAAGATGGCATGGTCATGCGCCTTGCCCTTGAATTTCTGGGCCGCGACCAGCGTTCGCACCCGTTCCGGCTGACCTGCGAGCCAGGCATCCAGCCCTTGCGCATCCACGATCCGGATCGAACGGGCGGGTTGATGGTTGTCGGCTTTGAGCAGGTCGGAAAAATCAGTCATGACGCCACCGTTTTGAAGAAAGGCGACCGGGATGGAAAGCGCAATTTTTTCATCGCCTCCGCGCCTCCTTCGACCGCGCTATCATTTGCGTCGGACGGTCCAGGAGCATAGATTATACGCAGCTACAACAAGGAGAGACATCATGATGCATGCCGATGACAGCCGGCTCCAGGCCCTTCGCGCCCGTGCCTATGCGCTGGCGGAAAGCGGACGCTTCAACGGCGCGCATGCGGTCGAGCAGGCATTGATCGCGGAAGGCTGGCCCAATGCCGGCGCCGCGCTCCAGAGCAGCTACACGCGCAAGGCGATCAGCGAACGGTGCATGGCGGCGACCAAGGCTCATTGATGCGCGACATCCAGGGGAGGGGACAGGCGGCGCCGCTCGTCGTGGTGGCGTTGTTGCTGGCCGCCTGTTCGTCTGCGGAAAACGCGGCGGACTCGGTCCATGAACCGGGCAATAATGTCATGGCGACCCAGTTCGCCAACCGCATGTCCGGCCAGCCCGCGCCGCCGCCGCCGGCCAAGCCGTTCGAGCGGAAGGAAAAGACCGACCTGCTCGAATTCGCCTACAGCTACCCTGCCGTGGCGGCGCAGATTCCTGTGCTGGTCGACAGATTCGACAGGCAACTGACCGTCGGCAGGGCCGATGCGCTCAAAATGGCGCGGGAGGACCGGAAGGCGGCCGAAAGCGGGGGCTTCCCCTTCCATGCCCACAGCCTGGAAACCCATTGGAAGGTCCGGGCCGACACGCCGCGTTTCCTGGCGCTGGAATCGGAAAGCTATAGCTATACCGGCGGCGCGCATGGGATGACGGGCTATGACGCGCTGCTCTGGGACAAGGCGCGCAAGCGTGAGACCGCCTTCACCGCCGTCATGACCACGCCCGCCGCCTTCGCCGCTGCGATCCGTGACCGCTTCTGCGACGCGCTCGACAAGGCGCGGGCGGAAAAGCGCGGTGAACCGGTCAAGCGCAGCGCGGACGACGACTTCACCAAATGCATCGACCCGATGCAGCAGGTGCTGGTGCCGACATCGAAGGACGGGAAGCTGATCGACGGTGTCACGGTCGTCATCGGCCCCTATAGCGCCGGTCCCTATGCCGAGGGCAGCTACGACATCGCGCTGCCCGTCGACGCTGCCATGCGCAAGGCGATCAAGACGGAATATCAGGACGCCTTCATCGCGGCGCGATAAGGCCCGCTTTCGGGGCTGGCCGACGGTCAGCCCTGGATGTGCGGCACCCCGTAAAGATCATGCTCGTCCGCATCCTCGATCAGGACGTTAAGGATGCTGCCCGGCTGCAACCCTTCGCCCACATCGCGCAGGAAGACATTGCCGTCGATCTCCGGCGCGTCGGCCTGGCTGCGCGCGGTCGCGCCGACCGAACCGTCCTCGTCGGCCTCGCCCACTTCGTCGATGATGACGGGCAGAACGCGCCCGACCTTGGCAGCGAGCTTCGCGGCGGAGATCGCGGCGGTCTTCTCCATGATCCGCTGGTAGCGTTCTTCCTTGACCTCTTCCGGCACCGCGCCGGGCAGGTCGTTGGCGGCCGCGCCCTCGACCGGCTCGAAGCGGAAGGCCCCGACGCGATCGAGCTGCGCCTCGTCCAGCCATTGCAGCAGATAATCGAAATCCGCCTCCGTCTCGCCGGGAAAGCCGACGACGAAGGACGACCGGATCGCGATATCCGGGCAGATGTCCCGCCATTTGCGGATGCGGTCCAGCACCTTGGCTTCGTTGGCGGGCCGCTTCATCGCCTTCAGCACGTTCGGCGCCGCATGCTGGAAGGGAATGTCGAGATAGGGCGTCAGCAGCCCTTCGGCCATCAGCGGGATCACCTGATCCACATGCGGATAGGGATAGACATAGTGCAGCCGCACCCAGGGCGTCGCGCCGTCGGGCGTGCGCAACTGCCCCAGTTCCCGCGCCAGATCGGTCATATGGGCGCGGACGTCGCGGCCCTTCCACTGGCGCGTCTCATGCCGCGTATCGACGCCGTAAGCCGAGGTGTCCTGGCTGATGATCAGCAGTTCCTTCGTGCCTGCATGCACCAGCTTCTCCGCCTCGCGCAGCACCGCATCGACGCGGCGGCTGACCAGATCGCCGCGCAGCGAGGGGATGATGCAGAAGGAACAGCGATGGTTGCAGCCTTCGCTGATCTTCAAATAGCTGTAATGGCGCGGCGTCAGCTTGAGGCCGCCTTCGGGCACCAGATCGACGAATGCATTGGGCACGGGGGCGACGCCTCATGCACGGCATTCACCACCGCCTCATATTGATGCGCGCCGGTGACGGCCAGCACCTGCGGGAACTTCTGGCGGATCAGCTCCGCCTCATTGCCCATGCAGCCGGTGACGATGACCCGGCCATTTTCCGCGATGGCCTCGCCGATCGCTTCCAGCGACTCTTCCTTGGCCGAATCGAGAAAACCGCAGGTATTGACCAGCACGACGTCGGCACCGGCATAATCGGCGGACATCTGATAGCCGTCGGAACGCAGCTTGGTCAGGATGCGCTCGCTGTCGACCAGTGCCTTGGGACAGCCCAGCGACACCATGCCGACCTTCGGCGCTTCGGGAATTTTGGTTGCCATGATCGGCGCGCACATAGGGATTTTTGCGCGCAATGTCACGGGGCCACGCAAAAGCCCTCGAAATCAGGCGGGATTGCGGGCTTCCCCGGCCGCATCGCCCTGCACGATCTCGATGATGAGGTCGCCGGTCTGGAGCTTCGCCGCATCCTCCTCCCAGAAGCCGATGGCCCGTTCCTGGCGATGGATGCGCACGCCAAGCCCGGTCGCGATAGCGGACAGGGGCTTGCCGATTTCCGCCGGCAGCACGAAGCGTTCATGCAGCTTCACCTGCCCGCCCGAAGCGGCAAGGTCCGACATATAGTCCGCGATATGCTTGCCGTCGGTACTCCCCGCGAGCAGCAGCCCGGCAAAGCTCACCGGATTGATCACGGTGGTCGCCCCCGCCTGCCGCGCGGGCAGTTCATTATCCTCATTGCGCACGACGATGCTGATCGGCAGGCGCGGGGCCAGATGCCGCGCCGTCAGCGTGATCAGGATGGAGGTATCGTCCCGCCCCGCCGACACGATCAGCGTCCGCGCCCGGTGGATCGCCACATCGTTCAATGTGCGGTCCCGCGTCGAATCGCCGCACAGCACATTGCAGCCCAGCGCCTCCGCCTCGGCCAGCGCCTTCTCGACCGGATCGACCACCACGATCTCGCGCGGATCGACGCCGCGTGCCAGCAGCTCGCGCACCGCCTCGCCGCCGCTGGTGCCGAAGCCGGTCACGACGATATGGTTATGCAAATCGGCCTGAATGCGAGCCATGCGCCACCTGTAGAGGATGTTGCGGAAGAAGAGATTATAGGCCGTCCCCAGGAAGATCAGCCAGACGAACAGCCGGATCGGCGTCACCAGCAGCGCCTCGAACAGCCGGGCTTCGGGGCTGACCGGCACGATGTCGCCATAACCGACCGTCGTCACCGTGACCGTGGTGAAGTAGAGCACGTCGACGAAGCTGATGCGGTTGTCGAGATTGTCCTTCAACCCGTCGCGCCCGATCCAGTGGATCAGCAGCACCAGCCCTATCAACCCGAACACCAGCGCCACCCGCCAGACGAGATCGGCCCAGATCGGCAGGGAGGACCGCCGCCGCAGGAATCCCGCTGCGCTCGACGGCGGCCGGACGGGCACGATCCTCACAGTGTCGAGGTCCGGTCGGCATGGCCGAAGCGGATGCTGGTGAAGAGCCCGGAGCGCGACATCGCCCCATGTGTAACGGCCTCGGCGAGTTATGGCCAGTACGGGCCTAGCTCCCGAAAGCCGCCGCCGTCGCCGCCATCGCGCTGTCCTGCGTCAGGTCGTAATGCAGCGGCGTCACCGTCACATAGCCCTCGGCAATGGCGGCGAGGTCGCTCCCCTCCGGCACGGAGTCGCTGTGCCCGAGGCCGAACCAATAATAGTCGTAGCCGCGCGGGTCGGTGCCCTGGATGATCTTCGTCCGGTCGACATCATGGAAACCCTGCCGCACCACGCGAATGCCCTTCACCGCCGCCGGGTCGATCGCCGGGAAATTGACGTTGAACAACAGGCGCGGGCTGGCCGGCATGGCGATCAGCGGCCGCAGAACCTTCTCGCCCCAGGCCCGTGCCGCCGCAAAGGGCACCGCGTCACCCATCCCCTCCCGCGCATAGACCTGACTGAGCGCGATCGACTTGATCCCCGAGATCGCGCCCTCCATCGCGGCGGAGACGGTTCCCGAATAGGTCACGTCCTCCGCCAGATTGGCGCCCCGGTTGACGCCTGACAGCACCAGATCGGGCTTTGCATCCTTCATCAGATGCCCGACCGCCATCATCACCGCGTCGGTCGGCGTGCCGGTCACGCTATAATGTTTCTCGCCATGCTGCCGGACGCGCAAAGGCCGCGTCAGCGTCAGGCTATGCCCCGCGCCGGACTGCTCCTCGCTGGGCGCCACGATCCAGATATCGTCGGAGATCGTCCGTGCGATCTCCTCCAGCACCGTCAGACCCGGAGCATGAACCCCATCGTCATTGGTGAGCAGGATGCGCATCTCAGCGTGGCCGCAACCGGGTCAGCCCGCCCATATAGGGCGCCAGCAGCTCCGGCACGATGACGCTGCCGTCCTCCTGCTGATAATTTTCCAGCACCGCCACCAGCGTCCGCCCAACGGCCAGTCCCGACCCGTTCAGCGTATGCAGGAAGCGCGTCTGCTTCTCGCCCTCGGGCTTGTAGCGCGCATTCATCCGCCGCGCCTGGAAATCGCCGCAGTTGGAGACCGAACTGATCTCGCGATAGGTCTGCTGGCTCGGCAGCCAGACTTCCAGATCCCAGGTCTTGCGCGCGCCGAAACCCATGTCGCCGGTGCACAGCAGCACCTTGCGATAGGGCAGGCCCAGCGCCTGCAACACGCCCTCCGCCGCCGCGCACATGCGCTCATGCTCGGCCTCCGACTCTTCGGGCTTGCAGATCGCGACCAGTTCGACCTTCTCGAACTGATGCTGGCGGATGAAGCCGCGCGTGTCGCGCCCCGCCGATCCCGCTTCGGACCGGAAGCAGGGGGTGAGGGCGGTCAACCGCAGCGGCAGGCTCTCCACCGACACGATCTGCTCGCGCACCAGGTTGGTGAGCGAAACCTCGGCGGTGGGGATCAGCCAGCGCCCGTCGGTGGTCCTGAACAGGTCCTCGGCGAATTTGGGCAACTGTCCGGTGCCGAACAGCGCGTCATCCTTCACCAGCAGCGGTGGATTGACCTCTTCATAGCCATTTTCGCCCGACTGGCGATCCAGCATGAACTGTGCCAGCGCCCGGTGCAGCCGTGCCATCTGCCCGCGCAGCGCCGTAAAGCGCGCGCCGGACAGCGCCGCGCCGCCCTCGAAATCCAGCCCCAGTGCCGGCCCGAAATCCGCATGGTCCTGCGGCGTGAAGGTGAAATGGCGCGGCTCGCCCCAGCGGGAAACCTCGACATTCTGCGCTTCGTCCTCACCGGGTGGGACATCGTCCGCCGGCATGTTGGGAATCGCCGCCAGCCGGGCGTTCAGCGCGTCACCGACTTCCCGATCCTCGGCCTCCAGCGCGGGTATCCGCTCCTTGAGCGCGGCGACTTCGGACTTCAGGCTCTCGGCCTTCTCCATATCCTTTTGCGCCATCGCCTGGCCGATCGCCTTGCTGGCCTCGTTGCGGCGCGCCTGGCCCTGTTGCAGCTCGGTCTTGATCGCGCGGCTGCGTTCGTCGAGCGCCAGCAGTTCCGCGCTCAGCGGTTCAAGCCCGCGCCGGGCAAGGCCGGCATCGAAAGCGGCGGGATTTTCGCGAAGGAAACGAATATCGTGCATGGGCCAGCCCTATGCCGTTCTGCGGTCAGCCGCGCAACCCTGCACAGGGTCGGCCGTTGGTGGTAAAAGCAATCAGGAAAGGAGCCGGACGATGCGGATCGAACATGATGCGATAGTGCTGGTGGCGGACGGACGGAAAATGCTGTTCTTCCGCAACAAGGGTAGCCCGGATTTCCCGAATCTGGAGACGGAGGAGGTGAAGCAGCAGGACAATCCGCCCGACCGCGAACAGGCATCGGACGGCACGGGGCGCGGCCCCAATTCGGTCGGCAGCCATCGCGGCTCGGTCGAGCAGACCAATTTCCACGATCTGGAGGAGACGCGCTTCGCCGCCGAGGCGGCCGCCCTGCTCAGGCGCCGCGCGCTTGCCCATGACTATAAGAAGCTGATCGTCGTCGCCCCGCCCGCTGCCCTGGGCGAAATGCGCAAACATTATCACAAAGAAGTGCAGGACCGGCTGGTGGGCGAGATCGCCAAGGATCTCTCCAACCATCCCGTGCCGGAAATCGAGCGGATCATCACGGCCAGCTGAGCGAAGGCGTATTACGGCCGGTGCTCCCCCGCACCGGCCGGACCGCCCCGCCTGTCAGGCTTCCGTGGCGCCCATCGCCTTGGCGCGCGCGAAGCGCTTGCGCGCCAGCAGCGCGGCCGCCCCGGCCCCGAACAACAGCACCATCGGCGGCGCCGGCACGTCGGTCGGCGGCGGCGGGTGATGGTGATCGCCGCCCGAGGAACTGGACGAGGATGAAGACGACGAAGACGAAGATGTCGAACTGCTGGTCGAGGAACTCGACGAGCTGGAACTGGAACTCGACGTGGACGAACTGCTGGTGACGTTGCCGCTGGACGTCGAGACGTTGCCGGATGAGGTCGATACGTTCCCGGACGAGGTGGAGACATTCCCCGAAGAGGTCGAGACCCCGCCTGTCGAGGTCGACGTCGACACGCCCCCGGTAGAGGTGGATACGCCGCCCGTGGTGGAACTGGTCGAACTGGTGATGCCGCCGGTCGAACTGCTGGTGGAGGAGATCACGACCGATCCGCCGCCCGAACCCCCGCTGCCACCGAAAAAGCCGCCGAAGAAACCGCCGCCGCCAAAGCCGGGCCCGCCCGCCAGCACCACCGGTGCGGAGCCGCCGCCGCCCGACATGACCGGCATTTCGGCGGCGGGTGCGGGGGGCAGGGGGATGGGTGCGGCCTGTGTGGTGACGGTCACGGTTTGCGGCGCGCAGTTCGTCACCGTCCTGACCACCCGGTGCTCCACCAGGCGTGCCGGCTTGCGCGGCGCGGCCTTCACGCTTTTCGTGCTGTGGACCACGGCCGGACGCGCACTCTCGGCGACATGGACGGCGCCGCCTCCGACAATCGCTCCGCCAGCGGCACAAGCGCATAATTTAGCCATCGCCATCCGTACCGACATAGGTTCCACTCTTGTTTGTCCGACGGTTCCGCCATTGCCTCACTGAATAGTGCAGTAACGGTCCGGGCCGCGCTCCATTTGTCCAACAACGCAAAATAAAGCGTTAATTTCAACGGTGTTAACTCTGAATAACAGGCGCAAGTCGAGCAAAATCCTAATAAGCCATGAACGGATATGGTTAACGTCCCATAGTGAAACGCCGTCCCGTCCTTGTATGAATGCGACTTGTCTATTTTCTTCGCGCAACCGCCAAGACCTGGGAATCGCGCGATTCCGCAGGATCGGGGCGACGCGACGGGGGAAGGTTGCGCCGGAACAATGATTGCCCGCTTGTGTCGGCCCCTGCCGCTGGCTATTACGCGCCGTCAATCACAAGTCACGGATAGCCCGGCACTTTCAGCACCGGGGATCCAGCGAGTCGGAGAGCCAGATGGCATCGGTACTGAATTCCGATAGAGACGGCCAAAATCCGCCGAAATCGGCTGTAATACTCCCCCCCGACTATCGTCCGTCCGCGGACGAAGAGTTCATGAACCCCCTGCAACTCGAATATTTCCGGCAGCGGCTATGGGATTGGAAGAAGCAGATCCTGGCCGAAGCCGAAGGAACGCTGGCCGTCCTTCAGAACGAGCCGCTGCGCGAACCCGACCTCAACGATCGCGCGTCGAGCGAGACCGACTGGTCGATCGAACTGCGCACCCGCGACCGCCAGCGCAAGCTCATCTCCAAGATCGACGCCGCGCTCCGCCGCATTGACGAGGGCGAATATGGCTATTGCGAAGTGACCGGCGAACCGATTTCGCTCGGTCGCCTGGAAGCCCGTCCGATCGCGACCATGACGGTCGAGGCGCAGGAACGGCATGAGCGGCAGGAAAAGGTCTCTCGCGACGATTAACCTTTTGTCCATGCCGCCATGGCAATGTCACCGCGATAATGTGGTGATATTGCAAGGCGTTGTTCATGGACGATATTCAGGAAAAAGCTGATCGCGGTCCGGCCCGTTCGGGTCCCCGCGACAGTCTGTTCCTGCTCACTAATCTGAGTTCGGCCGACGGCGTCCCACTGGGCCGGGCGCGCGTACGCAATCTTTCGGCAACCGGGCTGATGGCGGATTGCGAACGGGCTGTGCCGGAGGGCATCCAGGTCCATTTCGATCTGCGCGGCATCGGCCGGGTCAATGGATCGGTGGTCTGGTCGCGAGAGGACCGCATCGGCATCGCCTTCGACGTGGAGATCGACCCGCAACTGGCACGCCGTCCGGTCTCCGGCGGCGATTCGCGCGCAAACATCCCCGATTATCTGCGCCAGCGTCGCCTGATTCGCTAGAGCATCGTGCAGAAAAGTGGGCACCGGTTTTCTGCTTAAAACGATTCGATAACAAAAACTTAGAGCGCGCGGTTTGCGTACGATTTAACGCAGCGCGCTCTAGAGCATCGTGCGCAAAAGTGGGAACCGGTTTTCTGCTTAAAACGATGCGACAACAAAAGCTTGGAGCACGCGGCCTGCGTCAGATTTAACGCAGCGCGCTCTAAAGGACCGACGGGATATTGCGCCCGTTCCTCGTGGAACCTGGCCGGTCTATCGTCATTCCCGTCACCCCGGATCAAGTCCGGGTGAAGAAGCAGGGAACGGCATGCATTCCCGCATTCCATAAAAAAAGCCCCGCCGGCCGACTGGCCTCCGGGGCTTTTTTCTGCCTGTGAAGGGCCGGATCAGCGGCAAGGGACCGCCGATCCATGCGCCCTCGTTCGGGCATCACCGAACCGTCAATGGTGTTGCGCCTCCATTTCCTCCTTCAGACGCAGCTTCTGCTTCTTGAGCGAGGCGACAAGGATCGCATCAGGCATGGGACGACTTGTCTCCGCCTTGATTCGTGCCTCAAGCCCTGCATGCTTGGCCGAAAGAGCTGAAATGTGGCTGTTTTCCATGACATTCTCCTTACGAGGGTGATGGATGAACGAGTAAATCACGATTCGGTGGCTTTGTCTTTGGGCGATTCGCGCTTTGCGACGGGCCGCGCGGAAATTTGCGATGGCCTGAAATTCGCCGTGGTTCGCGTCGGCTCGCCGGGTTATCAGAGGGGAATGAGACGGCAATGGTTGCGAAAGTAGGTGTGCGGTGAGCCGGGAAGACATCATGCGTCGGCTGGAACTGCTGCGAATCGAACATCGCGATCTCGACAGTGCCATCGCCGCGCTGGTCGAATCGGGGTCCGGCGACCAGATGCAGATCGCCCGGCTCAAGAAGCGCAAGTTGCGCCTGCGGGATGAAATGGCGTTGCTGGAGGACCAGCTCGTCCCCGACATCATCGCCTGAACGGGGCAATCATGGTTAACCGCTGGTCAACCGCTCCTTAACGGGACAATTCGGGGTTAATGCCGGGCATCGGGCCTGACAAGAGGTCATGCTTATGTCAAAACCCGCTCATGTATCTCGACGCTTCTCTTGACCGGGGCATGCACCGCCGTCTGGTCGATGGTCTTTATGTCGAAGCCATGGTCATGGCCGATGAGGCGCGCGCTTATTTCGACATGCGCGATGATTCCGAATGGGCGGGCCACGGCGATCCGGCGGATGGCTCGGGCCGGGACGACCCCCTGCGCCGCGTGGCCTTCGCCTGTGAATCGCTGAAGGTGACGACGCGCCTGATGCACATCATCGCCTGGCTCCTCAGCCAGCGCGCCTGGCAGCGGGGCGAGATCGGCGATGCCGAGATGCTGGACGAGAAATATCGCCTCGGCCATGCCGTCGGCACGGATCCCGCTCTGGCCGGAACTTTCCCCTTTGCCGCCCGCGCGCTGATAGAGGCGAGCCAGGACCTGTATGAGCGTGTGGCCCGGCTTCAGGACCGCATGGCCAGTTCCCGCGTGAGGGCGGAGCCCAGCCCGGCCCGGGCCTTGATCGACCGGCTCAGCTCGGCATTCTGAGACTCTGCTTCCGGCTGGGCTCCCTGTCCCGCTCCACCCGCGGATGGGGCCCGCGGATGGGGCGGGGTATCGCCCCGATGCTCTTCGGGGCTGGCCTTTGTCCCGATAATTGGTCTAGATCAGGCATATGAATACCGGTTTGCGGACCTGCCGCCGCATTTCAGGCCTTCCGCAAGCTGCCCGATTCTGCCTCGCGCCGCTGCTTCTGCTCGCGCCCGCCGCCCATGCGCAGGCGGCGCCCCAGTCGGGTGCCCAAGCCGAACCCCAGCCTGAACCCCAGCCCGATCGCGACCGACCGCTCGATCCGGGCCTGTCGCCCATGCCCGACATCGGCGTCGACTGGCCCGACATGGGCCGGTCCGACGATGTCGTGCCGATGGTGGAATTGCCGCCGCAAACGCCCGACGTACAGCAGGAGGCAGTGGCGCCCCCGACGCCGGGGGAGGACACCGAACCGGCGGTGGAAGCCGCGACCTTCACCGACACCGGGGAGGAGCGGCGCTACGCCCTCACCCTGAACGGTATCGACGAGATCGCCGACGCCCCATTCACCACCCGCTTCAACGAACTGTCGGTGCTTCGCCAGGGGGAGGGGAAGCCCGCCAACCTCGCCCAGATCAACCGGCGCATCAAGGAAGACAGCGATCTGCTCGAACGGCTGCTGCGGGCCAAGGGCTATTACGCCTCCCGCGTCCGGGGCATGGTGGCCGCGCCGCCCGCCGGCAGCGACAGGCTGGCCGTCACCTTCCAGATCGTGCCCGGCGCCCGTTATCTGCTCTCCTCCGTCGATGTCGCCGGCCTCGACACCACTGGCGATCGCGAGCCGAGGCTGCGCGCCGCATTCCCGCCCAGGCCGGGCGATCCGGTCGACGCCGATGCGATCCTGGCCGGGCAGTTGTCGCTGGCGGTCGCACTGGCGGAAAACGGCTTCCCCTTCGGCAAGGTCGAGGAACCGGAGGTCCGCATCGACCATGAGGAGCGCAAGGGCGACCTCGACATCGTCGTCAATCCCGGCGCCTACCGCACCTTCGGCAGGATCGTCATGACGGACGAGAGGCTGTTCAGCGCCCGCCATGTCCAGCGCATCGCCCGCTTCCACCCGGGTGACACCTATATGGCCTCCGACGTGGAGGATTTGCGCCAGGCACTGGTCGCGACGGGCCTTGTCTCCTCGCTCAACATGACGCCGAAGGATGCGGGCGATGGCGAGCATGTCGACCTTGCCATCGACGCCAAGCCCGCGCCGCTCCGCACCATTGCGGGCGAACTGGGCTATGGCACGGGGGAGGGATATCGCGCGGAAGTGAGCTGGACGCATCGCAACTTCTTCCCGCCCGAAGGGGCCGTCACCCTGCGCGGCGTGCTGGGCACGCAGGAGCAGACCGCCTCCTTCACCTATCGCCGCAACAATTTCCGCCGCCGCGACAATGTGCTGACCGGGCTGGTCTCGATCAGCAACATCAAGCGCGACGCCTATGACGCGCGTACCATCACCCTGTCGGGATCGCTGGAGCGGCAGACCAACATCTTGTTCCAGAAGAAATGGGTCTGGCGCATCGGAACGGAACTGATCGCATCGGACGAAGCCGACGCCTTCAGCGGCGGTAATCGCCGCACTTTCCTCATCGGTGCCATTCCCTTGAGCCTGACCTATGACGGCAGCGACGATCTGCTCAATCCGAGCAAGGGCTTCCGCCTGGGTGGTCGCCTCAGTCCGGAACTCTCCTTCCAGAACACGACTTTCGGCTATGCCCGCGTGCAACTGGACGGCAGCGTCTACCAGCCGATGAGCGACCATATCGTGCTGGCCGCGCGTGCCCGCTTCGGCACGATCCTGGGCTCCACGGTCGACCGGATCGCGCCCTCGCGCCGCTTCTATGCGGGCGGCGGCGCATCGGTGCGCGGCTATGGCTATCAGGCCATCGGTCCGCGCTACGGCCCGAACGACGATCCGGTCGGGGGCAAGAGCCTTGCCGAATTCTCGCTGGAATCACGCATCCGCTTCGGCAATTTCGGGGTGGTGCCCTTTGTCGACGCGGGCAATATCTCGACCAGCTTCCTGCCGCGTTTCCGCGACCTGCGCATCGGCGCGGGGCTGGGCGTGCGCTATTACAGCAGCTTCGGCCCGATCCGGATCGATGTCGGCACGCCGATCAACCCGCAGTCCGGCGATCCGAAGGTCGCCGTCTATGTTTCCCTGGGTCAGGCCTTCTGATGGCGGACGGCGAAGAAGCCCAGGCGGAAACGAAGCCGCGCCGCCGCGCCTGGGACGGACGTTGGCAGCGCTGGCTCTTCGGACTGTTCACCTGCACCTTGCTGATCGTGGCGGGCACGCTGGCCTGGCTCGATACCGCACCCGGCCACCGTTTCCTCGTTTCCCGTATCGCGCGGATCAGCCCGCCTTCGGGTCTGCGCATCCATGTCGACCGGATCGACGGCAGCATCTATCGCAAGGCGGTCCTGCACGGGCTGACCCTGTCCGATCCCAAGGGCAGTTTCCTCGACGCGCCACGCGTGGAACTGGATTGGTGGCCCTTTGCCTGGCTTTCCAACCGGCTGGACATCGACCGGCTCGTCATCCCCCAGGCGACGCTGCACAAGCTGCCCAAGCTGAACCCGGCCGAGCGGCAGGGGCCGATCCTGCCCGGCTTCGACATCCGGCTGATGCAATTTTCCGTCGGCCGCCTCACCATCGATCGTGGCGTCACTGGCCGGGTGCAGCAGGCGACGCTGTCGGGCGATGCCGATATTCGCGGCGGCCGCGCGATCATCGACCTGTCGGCGCGGGTGCTGAATGGCGAGGACGCGCTCAACATCGCGCTCGACAGCCGCCCGGACGACGATAAATTCGATCTCGACGTCACCGTCAATGCCCCTGAGGGCGGCGTGCTGGCTGCGATGGCGGGGCTGAAGCAGGACGCCAATCTCCGCATCCAGGGCAAGGGCAGCTGGACCCGCTGGAACGGCCGCCTCGCCGGTACGCTGGACAGCGATCCGGCCATCGATCTCAAGCTCTCCGCGCGCAGCGGCGCCTATGCCGCCAGCGGTACGATCGAAGGGGCCGCCATTGCCGGTCAGGGCCTGTTTCAGCGCCTTTCCGCGCCGCGCCTCGCCATCCAGGCGAACGGATCGATGACCAACCGCGTGATCGACGGCAAGCTTTCCCTCCGCTCCACCGCGATCGCCCTTACTGCCGACGGCGGCATCGACCTGCGCAACAATGGCTTCGACAATCTGCTCGTCGACGTGCAGCTCGCCCGTCCCCAGGCCCTGCTCAAATCGATGAACGGTCGTGATGTCGCCGCGCGCATCCGCCTCGACGGGCCATTTGCACGCTTCGGCTATGAATATCTGCTGATGGCGAAGCAACTCGCCTTCGGCAAGACCGTCATCCATGACGTGCGCGCCGACGGCAAGGGGCGCAAGGTGCAGGGCGGTCCCGCCCTGATCCCGGTTCATCTGCGCGCGCGCAGCCTCGACGGGCAGGGGCCGCTGGTCGAGGGGATCATCCGCAACTTCACCCTCGACGGCACGCTGCAACTCAAGAACCAGCAGATCGTCAGCAATCCGATGTCGGTCCGTTCCGACAAGCTGCGGGGTAAGCTGATCTTCCTCGCCGACCTTAAATCCGGCCGCTACGACATCGGCCTCGACGGCCAGATCAGCGGTCTTGCCATTCATGGCCTCGGCATTGTCGACCTGACCTCGAAACTGCGCGCCGTCCCGGGTCCCAAGGGCGCCTTCACGCTCAGCGGCCACGCGATGGCGCGGATGCGGCGGCTGGACAACGGCTTCCTGCGCGCGCTGGGCGGGGGCCTGCCCACGGTGCGCAGCGGGCTGTCGCTGGGGCCGGACGGCCAGCTTCAGTTCACCGATCTCCGCCTGGAAGCGCCGCTGATCGCGCTCCACGCCAGGGGCTATCGCCGCCACGACGGCACGGTCCATTTCGAGGGCAGCGGCCAGCACAGAAGCTATGGCCCGCTGCGGCTGACGCTGGATGGGAAGATCGACCGTCCAACCGTCGATCTCGTCCTGCAAAGCCCGCTGAAGGCGCTGGGCGTCACCGACATGCACGCGCATCTCGTGCCCGATGCGAGCGGTTACGCCTTCACGGCGGAGGGCGGATCGACCCTCGGCGCCTTCACCGGCAATGGCGTGATCCTGCTGCCCCCGAACGGTCAGGCCGTGGTCCGCATCGCCCGCGTGACCGCATCGGGTGTCACGGCGAGCGGCGACCTGCGCCCGGTGACGGGCGGTCTTGACGGCGTGCTGAATGTCGCCGGGCCGCTGTCAGGCACGGTCGCCTTCGCGCCGGTCAAGGGCGTGCAGCAACTGACGCTCAAGCTCGACGCGACCGACGCCAGCTTCGATGGGCCGACCGTCATCGTGGTGCGCCGGGGCAAGCTCGACGCGACGATCCTGCTCGATCCGGCCGGCACGTCGATCAACGCGACCGTCCAGGCGCGGGGCCTGCGGGTGGGCGGCATATTGCTCGGCCGCCTTGCCGCCAATGCCCAACTCGTCGACGGCAGCGGCAAGGTGACGGCCAGCCTGTCGGGCCAGCGCGGCCGCCTGTTCGACATGTCCGGCGAGGCGCTGGTCGAACCCGACCGCATCCGCATCCAGGCGGGCGGCACCATCGACAAGCGCCCGATCAAGCTGACCCGCGCCGCCGTCCTCACCCGTACCGAGGATGGCTGGCGCCTTGCCCCCGCGACGATCGCCTTTGCCGGCGGCTCGCTCCAGCTTGGCGGGGAACTCAGCGGCCAGACCACCAGTATAGAGGCGCGCCTGCAAAAGCTGCCGCTCTCGCTGCTGGACATCGCTTACGACAATCTGGGCCTGGGCGGCACCGCCACCGGCTCGCTCAGCTATGTCCACACGCGCGGCGACATGCCGACCGGCAAGGCGGAACTGCGCGTACGCGGTCTGTCGCGTTCCGGCCTGTCCTTGAGTTCGCGTCCCGTCGATGCGGGCGTCAACGCCGTGCTGACCCGCGACCGGCTTGCCACCCGCATGGTCTTCGTCGCCGACGGCCAGACCATTGGCCGGGCGCAGGCGCTGCTGACGCCGCTCGGTCCTCAGGGCAATCTGATGGAGCGCCTGAACCGGGCCCCGCTGTTCGCGCAATTGCGTTACAACGGCACCGCCGACACGCTCTGGCGTCTGACGGGGGTGGAGATCGTCGACATATCCGGCCCGGTCAGCGTCATGGCCGACGCGCGCGGCACGCTGGGCGATCCCGTCATCGCCGGTTCGCTCGCGACCGACAATGCCGCGATCAACAGCCCGGTCACCGGCATGCGCCTGCACGGCGTCAAGGCGCGGGGCCGCTTCTCCGGCGCCCAACTGGTCATGACGAATTTCAGCGCGACCGCGCAAAATGGCGGCGGTGTCACCGGCACGGGCAATTTCACCTTCATGGGGCTGGCGGGCGTCGGCATGGACCTGCACCTGCAAGCCGAAAACGCCGCGCTGCTCGAACGGGACGACATCGCCGCCACCGTCACCGGCCCGATCACGCTGCGTTCCAACGGCAAGGGCGGCACCATCGGCGGCGACCTGACCCTCAACCGGAGCCGCTTCACCATGGGCCGCGCCGCCGCCGTGGCGCAGATCCCCGAACTGCGGGTGATAGAGATCAACCGTCGCGGCGACGAGATCGAACGCCCCCGCACCGTCACACCCTGGGCGCTGGCGATCAAGGCGCGCGCCCGCAACCGTCTGACCGTCACGGGCCTCGGCCTGGAAAGCGAATGGCGCGCCGATCTCGACATTGGCGGCACCGTCACCAGCCCCGCCATAGCGGGCACCGCCAATCTGGTACGCGGCACCTATGATTTCGCCGGCCGCCGTTTCGACCTTAAAGAGGGCAAGATCCAGTTCGACGGCCGCACGCCGGTCAACCCGACGCTGGACATCGATGCGGAGGCGAATGTCAGCGACCTCACCGCCACCATCCATGTCGGCGGCACGGGTCTCAAACCCGCCGTCACCTTCACCAGCATCCCCGCGCTGCCGCAGGACGAACTGCTCTCCCGCATCCTCTTCGGCACGTCGATCACCAACCTGTCCGCGCCCGAGGCGCTGCAACTCGCCTCGGCGGTCGGCTCGCTCCAGGGGGAGGGCGGCCTCGACCCGATCAACGCGGTGCGCAAGGCGGCGGGGCTCGACCGGTTGCGCATCATCGCCGCCGACCCGACGCAGGGGCAGGGCACCTCCATTGCGGCGGGCAAATATCTGACCCGCAAGACCTATGTCGAACTGATCACCGATGGGCAGGGCTATTCCGCCACCCGCATCGAATATCAGGTCACGCGCTGGCTCTCGCTGCTGGGCGCCATCTCGACTCTTGGCCGCGAAAGCGCCAACGTCCGTATCTCGAAGGATTATTGAGGCGTGATCAAATCCCGCATCGACGCCGCCGCCGCGATCAGCGTCATGGACCTGTTCACCATCGGCATCGGCCCGTCCAGCTCGCACACGGTCGGCCCGATGCGCGCGGCCTTGATGTTCATGGATTCGCTGCCCGCCATGCCCGTGCGCGTGCAATGCGAACTTTATGGCTCACTGGCGCTGACGGGCAAAGGCCATGCCACCGACACGGCCATATTGCTCGGACTGTCCGGTTATCGTCCCGAAAGCGTCGATCCCGACGCCATTCCCACGATCCTGGCGGCCATCCGCAGTGAAGGCCGCATCCGTGCCGGCAGCGCGGCCGGTCGGTTCATCCCCTTCGACGACGCGACCGATCTTGTCTTCCGCATGGGCGAATTCCTGGAAGCGCACAGCAACGGCATGCGCCTCGCTGCCTGGTTCGATGGGCAGGAAGAACCGCTGGTCCGCGACTATTATTCGGTCGGCGGCGGTGCCGTGCTGCCCGGCACGACCGACCTTGGCGACGACACCCCGCTCGGCCATAATGTGGTCCAGCCGCACGCCTTCTCCTCGGGTGCCGAAATGCTGGCGCTGGGTGAAGCGACCGGCCTCAGCATCGCCACGCTCGTCCTGCGCAACGAGGGCGCCTGGCGGATGCAAGGCGAAACCGAAGCCTTCCTCGACAGCGTGATCGACGCGATGAGCGCGTCCATCGACCGTGGTCTCAAGGAAGAGGGGCTGTTGCCCGGCGGGCTCAAGGTCCGCCGCCGCGCCCACAGCATCCACAACCGGCTGGTCCTGCAACAAAATGCCCTCGGCCCGGCGCAGATCTTCGAATGGGTCAGCCTGTTCGCGCTTGCCGTGAATGAGGAAAATGCGGCGGGCGGCCGTGTCGTCACCGCGCCGACCAACGGCGCGGCGGGCGTGATCCCGGCGGTGCTGCATTATTATCGCCGCTTCGTTCCCGGCGCCGACCGGGAGGGCGAGCGCCGCTTCCTGCTCACCGCTGCGGCCATAGGATTCCTCTACAAGAAGCGCGCTTCCATCTCCGCCGCCGAAATGGGCTGCCAGGGCGAAGTCGGCGTCGCCTGCTCCATGGCCGCCGCGGGCCTCGCCGCCGTGCTGGGCGGCACCAACCAGCAGATCGAGAATGCGGCCGAAATCGGCATGGAACATAATCTCGGCCTCACCTGCGACCCGATCGGCGGCCTCGTCCAGATCCCCTGCATCGAGCGCAACACCATGGGCGCGGTGAAGGCGATCAACGCCGCCTATCTCGCGCTACAGGGCGACGGCCGCCACATCGTCAGCCTCGATGCGGTGATCGAAACCATGCGCCAGACCGGCGAGGACATGGCCAGCCGCTACAAGGAAACCAGCCTCGGCGGTCTGGCCGTCAATGTGGTGGAATGCTGATCGGCTCACCGCCCCATAGGCTCGAAGCGGGGACGAACAGAGTCGATTTCGTGATATTAATGCAACATAATCAGTCGTTTATCTGAGGTTCATGCAACCTTGCGGAAGCGCCATGACTTCTCCGTCTTCCCTCCTGACCGGGGGAAGAGAAGAAGAATGGAGTAGCCGAACATGCGTAAGATCCTGGCCGCAACCCTCCTGACCGGTGCAGCGGTCGCAAGCCCCGCTCTGGCGCAGGAACCCAATCCCACCTTCACCGGCCCGCGCGTCGAGGCGATATTGGGTTACGATCATACCGGCGCTGGCAGCAGCGTCGACAATGACAACAACCGCGACGATCAGTCGATCGATGGCCTGCTTTACGGCGTCGGCGCAGGCTATGACGTCAATCTCGGCAGCGCGGTCGTCGGTGTCGAGGGCGAATTCACCGATTCCACCGCCAAGAGCAACCGCCGCGACTTCACCGACCAATTCGGCTTCGGCCGGGTCAAGCAGGGCCGCGACCTCTATGTCGGTGCCCGCGCGGGCATCCTCGCCAATCCGCAGACGCTGGTCTATGTGAAGGGCGGCTATACCAACACCAAGCTGGGCGTGCTGGCGGGCGATACCAACCAGACCACCGACACCTCGTTCAAGCTCGACGGCTGGCGCGTCGGCGCGGGTGTGGAGCGGGCGATCAACGCCAACAGCTTCGCCAAGCTGGAATATCGCTATTCCAAATATAGCGACGCGCATATCGATTTCGCCAATGGCGCGACCAGCGACGAATTCGGCATCGACACCGACCGCCATCAGGTTGTTGCCAGCGTCGGCTGGCGCTTCTGACGAAAGATTTTGGGGCCAGCCACGGTTGGCCCCAAAGCTTCACGGTCCGTCGCGCCCCCTCTATCGGTGCGCTGGCCGACCTGTTACTGACATCATTGTGAGTAACGCGATTCCCCATAGCTACACCGTCGGCATCGAAGCGGACGACATCGACTTCATGGGTCATGTCAACAATGCCAGTTATCTCAAATGGGTGCAGGCGGCAGTGCTGGACCACTGGCGCGCCTTCGCCCCGACCGAGGCAGTGACACAGCATCTCTGGGTCGCGCTCAAGCATGAGATCACCTATCGCAAGCCGACCTTCCTCCATGACGATGTGATCGCCACCGTCCTGCTCGAAAAGGTGCAGGGCGCGCGTGCCTTCTACGAAACCGTGATCCGTCGTGGCGAAGAGGTGCTGGCGGAGGTCAAGTCGAGCTGGTGCTGCCTCGACGCCGTGACGCTCCGCCCTGCGCGCCTGGCACGGGAGGTGATCCAGCAATTCTTCGCGGCGGACGGCGACTGAAGTGTCCGGCGCGGCCTGATCCTTCCTGAAGTCCCGCTCCCGGCGGATCAGAGGGTCGCCTCGATCTCCCGTGCTGCCAGATCGGGCTTTTCCGCCAGGCTGATCGGCCGCCCGACGACCAGGATCGACGCGCCCCGGTCCAGCGCCTCCCGCGGCGTGACCGCCCGTTTCTGGTCGCCCATGGCGCCGCCCGCAGGCCGCACGCCCGGAACCACGAAGAAGCCGTCCGGCCAGGCCCGCTTCGCCAGCCCGACCTCCTCGCCGGAACAGACGATCCCGTCCAGCCCCGCGCTGCGGGCAAGGTCGGCCAGCCGCGCGACCTGATCCTCGGCCTTGCCGCCGACGCCGATGTCCAGCAGGTCGCCATTGTCCAGGCTGGTCAGCACCGTCACCGCGACGACCTTGGTGTTGACGCCCGCCGCCGCCTTCGCATCCTCCAGCATGGCGCGCCCGCCCGCCGCATGGACGGTCAGGATCGCGGGTTCCAGCATGTGCAGCGCCTGCACCGCCTTGGCGACGGTATTGGGAATGTCGTGGAGCTTGAGGTCGAGGAAGACCGGCAGGCCGAATTTCATCATCTCATGCACGCCATGATGGCCATGGGCACAGAAGAATTCCAGGCCCAGCTTCAGCCCGCCCACATGATGGCGCACCTGCTGCGCAAGGTCCTGGGCCTTGCGCAGGTCGGGCGTATCGATGGCAACGTAGATCGGGCTGGTCATGCTTGTCCTGTGGTGGAGAGGGAAGGGGTGGCTGCAACCGGGCCGTCGATGGGCCCGGAAGGAGCAGGGGTCGCGGGCACGGCAGTGACCGCGACCAAGGCGCGCTCCGCATTTTCCAGCTTGCGCTTCATTCGCCAGCGGGTGGCGCGCGCCATGATCCAGAAGGGTAAGGCCCCCAGCAGGAAGGCGCCGACCAGCAAGACGGGCAGCTTGGTTTCCATGACGAGATCGCCCCACAGGCGAACGGTCACCGGGACGTAATTCGCCATGCAGAAAAAGGCGAGGGCGACGGCGATGACGACCCAGAAGGCAGTCCGCAGAAATTGCATCAACGCTCCTATAGCTGTTGAACGATACAGCTTAGGCGATTTTGTCGCCGTTCGGAAGCGCTTCATCGGATTTGCCGATGGCGATGCGCAGGAAAAGCGTCTTTTCCTGCCCTGGAGCAAGCCGATCCATGCCCTCCGCCCGGTTGATCGCGTCGGGCATATGGCTGACGGGTTCCAGGCAGAAGTCGCGTGAACGGGGCGGGCGATAGACATGCAACCATGGTGCGCCATCGGTCGTCAGCCCGATGCGGGTCCCGTCCCCCCGAACCACCTCCGCCCGTCCGTTCCAGCCGCCATAGGCATTGTCGATCAGGCTTTCACCGATCACCGGCCCACCTGCCGACCAGTCGCCCAGCGCATCGGCCGCGACTTCCCGATCCGGCAGCATATCGGGCGTCGAGAGCCACAGGCTTTGCGCATCGAACCGCAGCATCGTGGCTTCGTCCGCGCAGAAATAGGGGTGGAAACCCAGCCCAGCCGGCATGGCATCGTCGGCCAGATTACGGATGGCAAGGGACATCTCGACCGTGTCGGACGTCACCTGTACAAGCTGACGCGCCTCATAAGGCCATGGCCAGCCGTCGCTGCCCTCATGGCGATGCGCCAGAAGCGCCCGATCCTCCTCCAGCGCGGCGACCGTCCATGACGCGGTCCAGCCAAGGCCATGGATGCTGTGCGGATGATCCCCGAAATTGAGCGGCAACCGGGCATCGCGCCCGTCGAAACGGAAATGGCCATGGGCAATGCGATTGGCGTAGGGAACGAGCGGGAAGCTCGCCATCTGCAACGGGCCGGCTGCGCCCGGAGGGGCGGGACGCAATATGTCCACCCCCTCGAAGCGCAGCGCCGCCAGCGATCCCCCGATCGCCGGGGCGAGCACGGCTTCCACCGCGCCCGCCTGCAAGGTGATGCGATGGCTCAGCCGACCATATCCTCCAGTTCGCGCCCCTTCGTCTCATGCACCAGCGCGCGGACGAAGAAGAAGGAAATGGCCGCGAAGATCGCATAGCCGGTATAGGTGATCGTCAGCCCCGGCGACACGGCGAGCGCCGGGAAGCTCACCGAAATCGCCGCATTGGCGATCCACTGGGCAAAGCCCGACACGGCGAGGCCCGATCCCCGGATCTGGTTCGGGAACATCTCGCCCAACATCACCCACATGATCGGACCCCAGCTCATGTTGAAGAAGATCACGTAGAGATTGGCGGCGATCAGCGCGATCAGGCCGTTATTGCCGGGCAGCACCACGCCGTTCGCGCCCTCGATGGCGGTGGAGAAGGCATAGGCCACCGTCGCCAGCGTCACCGCCATGCCCGCCGACCCCATCAGCAGCAGCGGCTTGCGCCCGATCCGGTCGACCAGTGCGATGGTGCCAAGGCAGGCGCCGATCGACAGCGCGCCGGACAGGATGTTGATCTGGAGCGCGTTATCCTCCGAAAAGCCGACCGCTTCCCACAAGGTCGCGCCATAATAGAAGACGACGTTGATGCCGACGAGCTGCTGGAACACGGCAAGGCCGATGCCGGTCCAGACGATCGGGCGGATCTTGCCGCTGCCCTTGTCGATCAGGTCGCTGAGCTTGGGGCGATGATGGTCGGCGGCAAGGCTCGCGCGGATTTCCGCGACCTTGCGCGTCGCTTCCCCGGCGCCGAACAGCCGGGTCAGCACGGCGTGAGCGCGTTCGTCCTGCCCGCGCGTCACCAGATAGCGGGGGCTTTCCGGGATCACCAGCAGCGCGACGAAGTAGATGGCGGCGGGGATCGCCTGCAACCAGAACATCCAGCGCCAGGCCGGGAAACCCAGCCACAATTCCGCCGTCGACCCGCCAGCATAGCGCGCCAGCACGAAATTCGCGACGAAGGCGCCGGTCAGGCCGGAAATGATCATCACCTGCTGCACGCTGGACAGGCGCCCGCGCACCGCGGCCGGGGTCACTTCGGAAATATAGACGGGCGAAATGACGCTCGCCGCGCCGACGCCCAGACCGCCGATGATGCGCGCGAAGATGAAGATCGCCGAAGACCCGGCGGCCCCGGCGAGCAGGGCGCTCACCAGGAACAGCACCGCCGCCAGCATCATGACGCCGCGCCGTCCGATCAGGTCCGCCATCCGCCCGGCCAGGAAGGCGCCGATGGAAGATCCCACCAGGATCGCGCCGACATTGACGCCGATGCCCAGCTTGCCCAGGGCGAAGGCGCTTTCCAGCCCCTTTTGCGTGCCGTTGATGACGCCGCTGTCATAGCCGAACATGAACCCGCCGATGGTCGCCACGGCGACGATCGCGGCGATGAAGGCCATATTGACCCTCTCGGCACTCCCTTCGGTCATTTCCTATCCTTCCTGCTTATCGTTATGAAATGGCCGCGAGTGGACCGGGCAGTCCGCGCACGCCGGGATCGAAGGCAAAGAGGTCGCCCGCCAATGGCTGCTCGACAAGTTGGCGGTCCGTCAAGCCCTTGCGTGCGGTGGTGGCATAGCCGACCGACAGATCGGCCCCGCCAAAGGCGATCTTGGTGACGTTCGCGACCGGGAAACGGACCTCCGTCATCAATTTTCCGGCCGGATCGTAACGCCGCGCCGCCCAGCCGGCGAACAGTCCGGTCCAAAGGCATCCCTCTGCATCCACCGTGGGTCCGTCGGGGTAGCCCGCGCCCTCCTCTATCTCCACGAACAGGCTGGTGTCGTGGAGCGCGCCGTCATCGGCGATGCGCGTGCGCCAGATGCGCTTGCCCAGCGTGTCGGTGTGATAGAGCGATCGGCCGTGGGGCGAGAGGGCGGGGCCGTTGGTGATCGACACGCGAGCCAGCCCGCTTTCGACCAGCACGCCCTTGTGCAGCCGGTAGAAGCGTCCGCTGTCCGCTTCCTCGGCATCGTCCATCGACCCGAACCACAGGCCGCCCAACGGATCCACGGCGGCGTCGTTCAGCCGGTTGCCGGGCAGATGCGCCTCGGGCGCATGGAGCAGGGTGAAGTCACCCGAAGCCGGATCGAAGCGATGGACCCCGCTTTGCAGTCCCGTCGCGAACAGTCCGTCGTCGGTCGGCACGATCCAGCCGACCTGCGCGGGTGCATCCCAGCTACGCCCCACGCCCAATTCGGGATCGAAGCGATGGATGCGCCTGTCCTTGATGTCGACGAACCACAGCGCCGCATCCCGCGCGACCCAGACCGGTCCCTCGCCCAATATCGCGCCGACGCCCCAGATGCTTTGCGGCTGCGATGCCACGGCGTCAGCGCCAGCCGGCGTCGATGAAATAATCATGGCCGGTGCACATGCGGGCATCGTCGGAGGCCAGGAACATCGCCAGCGCCGCCACGTCGGCGGGCAGGATGCGCCCGTCCAGGCACTGGGCCGCGACGATCTCGGCCTCGCCCTCGGGCGTGTACCATTTCTCCTGGCGCGGCGTCTTCACATTGCCGGGGATGATGGTGTTGACGCGGATATTGTCGCGGCCAAGGTCGCGGGCCAGGCTGCGCGTCAGCCCTTCGATCGCGGCCTTGGCGGTCTGGTACAGCACCAGATCGGGCAGGGCGAGATGCCAGCTTATCGATCCGAAATTCAGGATCACGCCGCCTCCCGCGCGCCGCATCGCCGGCACCGCCGCCTGCGCCGCGAAGAAAAGGTGGCGCAGGTTCACGGCGATGCGCTCGTCCCAATAGGCCGGGGTCACGTCGTCCACGCCATGCCGGTCGTCATTGGCGGCGTTGTTGATCAGGATATCCATCCCGCCAAGCTGTTGCTCCACCTGTGCCATCATCCCCTGCACCGCATCGATGTCACGCAGGTCGCAATGGTGGAAGATCGGAGGGAAGGCGGCATCGCTCAGCCGTTCGACCAGTGCTTCGCTTTCCGCTTTGGCGATGTCGCAAAAGGCGACGCGCGCGCCCTGCGCGGCGAAGGCCTCGACCAGCCCTTCGCCGATGCCGCTGCCGCCGCCGCTGATGAAGACGCGCTTGTCCTTGAGACTGGGATAGAGGGCGCGATTCATGCGAGCAGGCCCCGCTTGGCGAGATTGGTCATCAGCGCGGCCAGGCCGAAACCCCAGGGTGCGGCCTCCTTCGATGTCACCACCGGGTTCACCAGCTTGCCGAGGCGAGGGGTGGAGATGGCGACGACATCGCCGACCTTATGGGTAAAGCCGCGGCCCGGTTCGTCCCGGTCCTGTACAGGCGCGAACAGGGTCCCCAGGAACAGCGCGAAGCCGTCGGGATAATGATGTTCCGACAGCGTCTGGCGTACCAGTTCCAGCGGATCGCGGCTGATCTGGTTCATGCTGCTGCTGCCTTCGAGGCGATAGCCCTCCGGTCCGTCGATCGTCAGCTCCACCTCCGCATTGCGGACATCGTCGATGGTGAAATCCGCGTCGAACAGGCGGATCAGAGGCCCGAGCGAGCAGGAGGCATTATTGTCCTTGGCCTTGCCGAGCAGAAGCGCCGAGCGGCCCTCGAAATCGCGCAGATTGACGTCGTTGCCCAGCGTCGCGCCGACGGCCCTGCCGCTCGCGTCGACGATCAGCACGATTTCCGGTTCCGGATTGTTCCAGGTGGAGTCCGACCGGATGCCGATCTCGGCCCCCGCGCCCACGGTGGACAGCACCGGCGACTTGGTGAAGACCTCCGCGTCGGGGCCGATCGCCACCTCCAGATATTGGGACCAGACACCATCCTCGATCAGCGCCTGCTTGAGCGCGGCGGCCTGGCCGGAACCCGGCACGACCGCGCGGATCGATCCGCCGACCCGTTCCTCCAGCCGTGCGCGGATGTCCGCTGCGGCGTCGGCATTGCCGCGCGCCCGTTCCTCGATCACGCGCTCGATGGCGGAAAGGGCGAAGGTCACGCCGCAGGCCTTGACGCATTGCAGGTCGATCGGACTGAGCAACGGCAGGTCCAGCGTATCCAGCGCGCCCAGCCGTTCACCCTGGTCGGCTGACAGGGGCAGCCGCTCGACCAGTTGCGCGACCGTCGGCGCCACGCGGCTCATGTCGAAAGCGATGCCGCCTTCGACCAATATCGGGCTGGGCCCGTCCGCCGTTTCGACGCGGCCAAGGAACAGACCCGACCGCCAGTCGGCGGGCAGGCCATCGAGCAGCAAGGGGGCGCCCGGCATCATCGACTCCTAAACATTACCGTAATTGATAGCGCTACCAACATGACTGGCGACCGAAGTCAAGACCCCAGCAGTCGTAGACGGGGAACTGTGCTTCCATTCGCGCATTCATTCATGGAAAAACGGAGGCTGCCCACTCATGGCCGCGCGCGCATATTGGCAGGGTCAGATTCGCCTGGCGCTGGTTTCGATCCCGGTGGAAATCTATGCCGCCACCAGGTCCGGCGCCCAAATCGCCTTTCATCAGATCCATCAGCCGACCGGCAAGCGCGTCCGCTACGAAAAGACCGTCCCCGGCCTTGGCCCGGTCAAGCCGGAGGATATCGTCAAGGGTTTCGAGGTCTCCAAGGGCGATTACGTCCTTCTCCAGCCCGACGAGATCGAGGCGGTGAAGCTGGAGAGCAAGAAGACGCTCGAATTGACCCAGTTCGTCGAGGCGAGCGAGATCGACGTGCTCTATTATGAACGGCCTTATTATGTGGTTCCCGCGGACGATCTGGCCGAGGAGGCCTTCATCGTCCTGCGGGAGGCGCTGCGGCGGACCAGGAAGGTCGGGCTTGGCCAACTCGCGATGCGGGGGCGGGAATATATCGTGTCGCTGAAGTCCTGCGGCCGCGGCATGGTGCTGGAGACGCTGCGCTATGCCGATGAGGTGAACCGCGCCCAAGGCTATTTCCGCGATATCGAGGATGCCGAGCCCGACGCGGAACTGCTCGATCTGGCCGAAACGCTGATCGAGAAGAAGACGGCGCCCTTCAAGCCCGACAGCTTCCACGACCGCTATGTCGATGCGCTGGAACGGCTGATCGAGAAGAAGAAAAAGGCCAAGGGCCGCCATATCATCGAGGACAAGGAGGAGGCTCCCGCCCGGCGCGGCAGCAATGTGATCGACCTGATGGCGGCCCTCAAGAAATCGGTCGACACCGGCAGTGCGAAGGCGCCCACCCGAAAGGCTGCTGCCCCCAAAACCCCGGCGCGCAAGCCTGCCGCGCGCAAGCGGGCCTGAGTCATGGCGGCGGCCGATCCCCTCAGCCTTTACAACCGCAAGCGCGATTTCACCCGTACCAGGGAACCGGCCGGCAAGCGCGGTCGCGGTCGCGGCAACAATTTCATCGTCCAGAAGCATGACGCCACCCGGCTGCATTATGATTTCCGCCTTGAGATGGATGGCGTGCTCAAGAGCTGGGCGGTCACCCGGGGCCCAAGCCTTGATCCCGGCGACAAGCGTCTGGCCGTTCGGACGGAGGATCATCCGCTGTCCTATGCCGGGTTCGAAGGCACCATTCCAAAGGGCGAATATGGCGGCGGTACGGTGATGCTCTGGGATGAGGGGAGGTGGGAGCCCGTCCCGGGAAAAAGCGCGAAGGACCTGGACAAGGGCCATCTTCATTTCATCCTCCATGGAACACGCATGCAGGGAGAATGGCTGCTTATCCGGTTGAAGCCGAAAGGCCGGGAAAAGCATGAAAACTGGCTGCTTCGCAAAATCGACGATGCCTATGCGGCAAGCGCCGACACGCTGACCGCCCGCGAGCTGACCAGCGTCAAGAGCGGCCGTACCATGGGCGAGATCGCAGCCGGTGCGCCGAGCGTTTCCCTGAAGGGCAAGAAAGGCAAGGCATTCGACGCCGCGATGGCGAAGGCGGCGGCTGCCACGCCCGCCAAGGCTTCGGCCAGGGCGCGCCCGCCCAAGCCACCCGGCTTTCAGCCACCGCAGCTCGCCACGCTGGTCGATGCCGTGCCCACCGGCAGCGGCTGGATGCATGAGATCAAATATGACGGCTATCGGTGCCTGCTGTCGGTTGCGGGCGGCAAGGCGACGATCTTCACCCGCACAGGGCTGGACTGGACGGGGCGGTTCGCGGACATCGCATCGGAAATTGGCGGCATGGACCTGCCCCCGGCACTGATCGATGGGGAGATCGTGGCGCTCGATGATGAGGGAAATCCTGACTTTTCCACGCTACAGCGCACCCTGAAGGGCGAGGGGCAGGCGGCTCTCCACCTCTTTGCCTTCGACCTGCTCCGGCTGGACGGCCAGGATTTGACCGATCAGCCCAATATCACCCGCAAGGAGAAACTCGCTGCCCTGTTGGGGGACGGTACGGCCCATATCCATTTTGCCGATCATGTCGTTGGCGCCGGCGAAAAGCTGTTCCACGCGCTATGCGAGGCAGGGCAGGAAGGGATCATCTCCAAGCGCGCCGACGCGGCCTATCGCGGCGCCCGCACGAAGAACTGGCTCAAGGTCAAATGCACCCGGCGGCAGGAATTCGTCGTCGTCGGCTGGACGCCGAGCAGTGCGTCGGGGCGCGCCATTCGCAACCTGCTGCTTGCGCAGAATGAGAGCCAGGGGCTGGTTTATGCCGGGAAGGTCGGCACCGGCTTCAACCTTGCCAATAGTGAGGAACTGGTCGCGGCGCTGGCCCGGCGATCGCGCAAGACCGCCGCGCTCCCTGTCCCGCGCAGCGAAACGCGCGGAGTGAAATGGGTCCGCCCCGATCTGGTCGCGGAAATCGCCTTCGCCGAATTCACCGCCGATCATGTCGTCCGTCACGCCAGCTTCCTTGGCCTGCGCGAGGACAAGGCGGCAAGGGACGTTACCGCCGAGAAAGCCATGCCCACCCCGCAACCCCGAAGCGACGTCACGATCAGCCATCCCGATCGCCTGATCTTTCCCGAGGCGAAGATCAGCAAGGGCCAGCTTGCCGATTATTATGCGGCGATGGGCGGGGCGATGCTGCCCTGGATCGCCGGCCGTCCGATCAGTCTCGTCCGTTGTCCCCAGGGCAGGGCGAAGAAATGCTTCTTCCAGAAACATGACAGCGGCAGCTTCGGCGATCATGTGAAGCATGTGCCGATCCGCGAGAAGGACGGGAGCAAGGAAGACTATCTCTATGTCGAGGATACGGACGGCCTGATCGCCTGCGTCCAGATGGGGGCGATCGAATTTCACGGCTGGGGTTCGCTGGTGCGGGATGTGGAACGTCCCGACCGCATGGTGTTCGATCTCGATCCCGATGAGGGACTGGATTTCGGGGATGTGAAGAAGGCGGCCCGCGACATCCGGCGCGCCCTCGACGATCTGGGACTGACCAGCTTTGCGATGCTTTCGGGCGGTAAGGGGGTGCATGTCGTCGTGCCGCTGACCCCGGAAGCCGAATGGCCGCAGGTCAAGGATTTCGCGGACCGCTTCGCCCGGGCGCTGGCCGCGTCGGAACCGGACCGCTTTACCGCGACGATGAGCAAGGCCAAGCGCAAGGGACGGATCTTCATCGATTGGCTGCGCAACCAGCGAGGAGCCACCGCCGTGCTGCCCTATGTCGTGCGTGCCCGAGAACTGGCTCCCGTCGCCGCGCCGGTCAGTTGGGATGAACTTGCGGATATGGATGGCGCCGCGCATTTCACGGTCAAGGATGTCGCGGCACTGCTTGATCGGGCATCGTCGCGCGCCCTTCGCGGCTGGGGTGTGGCCCGTCAGCTCCTGCCCGCCGTCTGACGGGCTGCAATATTTTCGCTGCATCCGCCTTTCCTGCGCTTGGGCTTTGTTGCATATCGGGAATCACCATGACGAAGCCGACCGAAGAAGCGCCCGAAAGCGGCGCCGCAACCTCCGTTTCCACCCCCGACAAGTCCGACATGGCCACCGCTGCGCGCAAATCGGCGGGCAAGGCAGTGTGGATGGGCACTGCCGTCGGCATCGGTTCCGCCGCGATCGTCGCGGCGCTGCTCTACGCGAACAAGAAGCGCGGCTGACTTTCCGCGCTGTGCAAAAAAGAGGCGGCATGGCCTTCGCTCCATGCCGCCTCATGATGCGACCCGTTTTGGGCTCATACCCGCCTCGGGGCGGGGTGGTTTATCTTATCCCGCGCCGCCGCTCAGATAGGCGATCAACTCCGGCTTGCTGACGGTAGCGCTCTTGTCGGCGTCTGCGGTGATGAAGGCGCCGTCGGCCCAGGCCGTCACCTCGGCCGGCGCCAGCGACGTGCCCGTCGCCTTGATCTCCTGGTCCTTCAGCGCCACCATCCAGCGGGAAAATTCCGCCTTGTCGAGCTGGCCGTCATGATTCTGGTCATAGGCCGGAAATTCGGTCTCGACGATCGATGCTACCGCATCGCCGGACTTGGCGGGCTGGGCCGCGTTGCCCTGGCCTTCATTGCCCTGCGGTGCGGCGCCGGCCTGTGCCAGCGCGGGCGCCGCAACGAAGATAGCCATCGTCAAAAGACAGGCGCGGATCATGACCTTCTCCAGAACAAGCTGTTCGATTTTCCAAAGGGATAATAACCAGATGAAATAGGGAAGTTCCTGGGTTTTTATGGATCCCGCCCCATTCGTCCCGCCATTTGGGTCGATTCGCCGCTCGATGCTGCGATTAATGGGATGAGGCACCCAAAAGCCGGTTCTCCCCGGGGTTCAAAAGCGTGCGATTTGCCCCCGGACGGTCGTGCTGCTAGGCGGCGCAGCGACTTTTCAACTCATGCACGCAGGATTCGCCCGATGGTCCCCCGTTACGCCCGCCCGCAAATGACCGCCCTCTGGGAGCCGGAGGCCCGTTTCAAGATCTGGTTCGAGATAGAGGCGCATGCGACCGAAAAGCTGGGCGAGCTGGGCGTGGTGCCCGAATCGGCGGCCAAGGCGCTGTGGGACTGGTGGGCGACCAATCCCGCCATCGACGTGCCTGCGATCGACGCGATCGAGGCCGTCACCAAGCATGACGTGATCGCCTTCCTGACCTGGGTGGCGGAGCAGGTGGGCGACGAAGCGCGCTTCATGCACCAGGGCATGACGTCGAGCGACGTGCTCGACACCTGCCTTGCCGTGCAGCTCAGCCGCGCCGCCGATATCCTGATCGAGGATCTCGACAAGCTGCTGGAGGTCATCAAGCGTCGTGCCTATGAGCATAAGCTGACCCCGACCATCGGCCGCAGCCATGGCATTCACGCGGAACCCGTGACCTTCGGCCTCAAGATGGCGGAGGCCTATGCCGAATTTTCGCGCTGCCGTGCTCGCCTGGTCGCTGCCCGCGAGGAGGTCGCGACTTGCGCCATTTCGGGCGCGGTCGGCACGTTCGCGAATATCGACCCGCGCGTGGAGGAGCATGTCGCCGAAAAGCTGGGCCTTGCGATAGAGCCGGTGTCGACGCAGGTCATTCCGCGCGACCGTCATGCCATGTTCTTCGCCACGCTGGGCGTGATCGCTTCGTCGATCGAGCGTCTGGCCGTCGAGGTCCGTCATTTGCAGCGCACCGAGGTTCTGGAAGCGGAGGAATATTTCTCGCCCGGCCAGAAGGGCAGTTCCGCCATGCCGCACAAGCGCAATCCGGTGCTGACCGAAAACCTCACGGGCCTCGCCCGCATGGTACGCAGCTATGCCCTGCCCGCGATGGAGAATGTCGCCCTGTGGCATGAGCGCGACATCAGCCACTCTTCGGTCGAGCGCTATATCGGGCCGGATGCCACCATCACGCTCGACTTCGCGCTGGGCCGCCTGACCGGGGTGATCGACAAGCTGCTCGTCTATCCCGAGCGGATGATGAAGAATCTCGACAAGATGGGGGGGCTCGTCCACTCGCAGCGCGTGCTGCTGGCGCTGACCCAGGCGGGCGTGAGCCGTGAGGACAGCTACCGCTATGTCCAGCGCAATGCGATGAAGGTCTGGGAATCGGACGGCCGGCTTTCGCTGATGGAATTGCTGAAGGCCGATCCGGACGTCGCCGCCGCGCTGACCGCCGATCAGATCGAGGAGAAGTTCAACCTCGATTACCATTTCCGTCAGGTCGACACGATCTTTGCACGCGTCTTTGGCGAATAAGAATCCGGTGACATAAGGAACATGATGAGGGCGCGGCAACGCGCCCTTTCTCGTCGGTTTCCACCAGCCGTGGAGACCACCCCCGCCTTGATCGCAAGACGATGGGCGGGACGGCGCAATCTCAATGCGGGACGGCGTCGGACTGTCGCCGGATCAGCTCATAGTCGAGCAGCAGATGGGAAGGCTTCTCCTCCGCTTTGCCCTTGCGTGCCTTGATCTGCTTGACCAGCAACTCGACGGCGGCGCGCGACATGGCGCTGATCGGCTGGCGGATCGTCGTCAGTTCGGGCCAGATGGTGGTGGCGAGCGAGGTGTCGTCGAAGCCGCAGACGGTGAGATCGCCCGGCACATCCAGTCCACTGCGATGGGCGATGGCGACGGTCGCCGCCGCCATGTCGTCATTGCTGGCGAAGATGGCGGTCGGCGGCTTGGGCAGCGCCAATATCCGCTCCGCCGCGTCCAGTCCGGACCGATAGGTGAAATAGCCCTGTTGGACCAGCGCATCATCCAACATTATGCCGGCTTCGGCCAGGGCGTCGCCATAGCCCTCGAAACGGCGCTGGCTGGCGCTCTGGTTGGGATGGCCCTTGATGAAGCCGATGCGCCGGTGACCGAGTGCGATCAGATGGCGGGTCATCGCCAGCGCGGCGGCATGATCGTCGATGCTGATGGCCGACATGTCGGCCGGGGCCTCGCCGGTCGCGACCGCCACGGCGACGATATTCGCGGCGATGAGCGCGTCCTTCATCGCCTGATGATCGCAGAGCGGCGGCGGCAGGATGACGCCGTTGATCCGGCCCCGCAACAGGTGATCGACCACCGTGGTGACGGCGGTTTCCTCATCCCATTTCTCGACCACCAGGTCGACGCCGCTGCGGCTTGCCTGATCCAGGCTGCCGACCAGGAACTCGCTCAGATAGGAGGCGGACGGGTTGCTGTAGAGCAGGCTGATCCGCGTTTCTTCGCCACCCGCCAGGCTGCGCGCCGCCGCGCTGGGTGAATAGTTGAGCGCGGCGATCGCGGCTTCCACCTTTTCCCGCGTCGCGGCGCGCACGATCTGCTCGCCGTTGATGACGCGCGACACGGTCATGGGGGAGACGCCCGCATGTTTCGCGACATCGTTGATGGTGGGGGCGTTGCGCTGGCGGCGCGAACTTTTGGCTTCTGGCGGGGGCGGAGGCATATCGGCATTCATGGATGCGATGGTAGCGGGAAGCTCGCCCGAGGCTAAGCGAAATATTGCTGTGCCGGGCGGTGCGTCGGCATGACGATCTTCCGCCGACAGAAGGTGGCATCGGACGAGAGGATAATCGGCCGGTGCCGGAAACCGTTTCCGGATTCCGGCGTTCTTATCCCCGGCAGGTTGACGCCTGTTGTGCGACCCAAACTTGCCCCGCCTTCCTTCGCTGTCGGTCGGGGCATTTTTGCGGGGACCGCAGCGCCACTTCCTTGGGCCTGCGATGCAAGAATAATTGGTCGGGGAGAGAGGATTCGAACCTCCGGCCCCTGCCTCCCGAAGACAGTGCTCTACCAGGCTGAGCTACTCCCCGACCGTGCGCAGGTCCGTTTTCAGGCGGTCCCGCTGGGCAGGCCGCAGCCTATAGAGGCGGCTTTTCCGGCTGGCAAGCGGGGGACGAAGAAATTTTTGGACCATTCACAGCAGCCCGGCTTCGCGGAAGCTGAAGTGATTGTTTCCGGCATGAATGACATGGTCGGCGAGCGCGATCTCGATGGGGCGAAGGCGTTTCGAAAGACTTCGGGTCAGGTGGATGTCCGCCCAGCCGGGCAGGGAGATGCCCGTGCGTTGCTGATCGAGGGCGACCCAGCGGCTGTCCCAGCGGAGCAGCCTGTCGACGATGCCGCGCCAGTCGTGATCCGCCCGCAACCGGTCGAGCGGTCGCCATTCGTCGTCGAGAACGAGGAGATGCAGGGAGGAGGAAAGCACACACATGCATGGCAGGATGCCCTGACGCCGCGATCGTGACAGGGGGATGCTGCTCCCATTCGGAGCGAACGGCGCGCTATCTGATCCGTTTCGCAGCATTTGGCGCGGACGGGCGGCTCGGCTACATGCGGGAAGGCCATCGCCAGAATCAGGCGAGAATCAGGCCAGCAGAAACAGAAAGATGTCCGCCTTGACCAGCCCGTCGGCCCATTATGAGCAGCAATATCTGGACCTGATGCGGCAGATCTGGCGGCATGGCGACGAACGGATCGACCGGACGGGTGTGGGGACGCGGTCGATATTGGGCGCGACCATGCGTTTCTCGCTGGCTGACGATGCCGTGCCGCTGCTGACCACCAAGCGCGTCTATTGGAAGGTCGCCGCGCGGGAGATGCTGTGGTTCCTGACCGGCGACACCAATATCCGCGAGTTGGTGCGGCAGGGCGTGCATATCTGGACCGATTGGCCGCTGGATGCCTATCGGCGCGCGACCGGAGAAGAGATGGATCGCGACATTTTCGAGGCGCGGATCGTCGAGGATGAGGCCTTTGCGGCGCGCTGGGGCGATCTGGGGCCGGTCTATGGCGCGCAATGGGTGAACTGGCCGCGCTATGAGGAGGTCGGGGACGGTCTCTACCGCCGGGCGGCGAAGGGGCATAACCAGATCGCCGATCTGGTCGAGGGCATCAGGAACAATCCGGGGTCGCGGCGTTTGCTGTTCACCGGATGGAATGTGGCGGAGGTATCGCGCATGGCGCTGCCGCCCTGCCACATGACCTATCAGTTTCAGGTCGCGGACGGGCGGCTGAACGGGCTGCTGTTCCAGCGCAGCTGCGATCTGGGGCTGGGTTTCGCCTTCAACATCTTCGGCCTGTCGATGATCACGCGGATGCTGGCACAGCAATGCGACCTGGAGCCGGGCGAGGTCGTCTGGCAGGGCGGGGACGTCCATCTCTATCTCAACCATGCCGGGCTGGTGGAGGAGCAGATCGGCCGAAATCCGTCTGGCGCGCCCAAATTGCGGATCAATCGGCGGCCTTCATCGATTTTCGACTATCGAATCGAAGATTTCGAGGTGATTGATTACGCGCCACAAAGGCACATTCCGGCACCCGTGGCGGTCTGACGACGCGGGAAGCGCTTGCGGCGAATGGGTCAGTAAGACTTGCCTTTGTGAGTGTTGTAATATAATAATTGCTGTACGCAATATTATTGCAACGCACAAAAGGAGGCAGGATGAGCGACCGGATCTATTCGGACGCCGGAAGGGATGGGGCGGGGCGCAATCTGCCTCCGCTGCGGCTGCATGTGCCGGAGCCGAAATTCCGCCCGGGCGACACCGCCGATTTCAGCGACTTCGATATCCCGCCCGCGGGCGCCCAGGCCCGGCCGGACGAGACGGCGCAACCGGCGGGGATACGCGATCTGGCCTATGGGCTGGTTCGCGTGCTGGATGAAGAGGGCGCCGCGGTCGGTCCCTGGGACCCGAAGCTGCCGCCCGAGACATTGCTCAAGATGCTGCGCGCCATGGCGCTGACGCGGGCTTTCGACGAGCGCATGTTCCGGGCGCAGCGGCAGGGCAAGACCAGCTTCTACATGAAGTCGAAGGGCGAGGAGGCGGTGTCGGTCGCGGCCGCGCTGGCGCTGGCGAGCGACGACATGTGCTTCCCCAGCTATCGCCAGCAGGGCATATTGATCACGCGCGGCTGGTCGATCGTCGACATGATGAACCAGATCTATTCGAACAAGGGCGACCGGCTGAAGGGGCGTCAGCTTCCCATCATGTATTCCGCGCGGGAGGCGGGGTTCTTCTCCATCTCCGGCAATCTCACGACTCAATATCCGCAGGCGGTCGGCTGGGCGATGGCCAGCGCGGCGCGGGGGGATACGCGGATCGCGGCGACCTGGTGCGGTGAGGGGTCGACGGCGGAGGGCGACTTCCATTCGGCCTGCACCTTCGCCAGCGTCTATCGGGCGCCGGTGATCATGAATGTCGTGAACAATCAGTGGGCGATCAGCAGCTTTTCGGGCTTTGCGGGAGCGGAGGCGACGACCTTTGCGGCGCGGGCCATCGGCTATGGCATTGCGGGGCTGCGGGTCGACGGCAATGATGCGCTGGCGGTCTATGCCGCGACGCGCTGGGCCGCCGACCGGGCGCGGGCCAATGCCGGGCCGACGCTGATCGAGCATTTCACCTATCGGGTGGAGGGGCACAGCACGTCGGACGATCCCAGCGCCTATCGCTCCGCCGACGAGGCCAGCCACTGGCCGCTGGGCGATCCGATCGCGCGGTTGAAGAAGCATTGCATCGGTCTGGGCATATGGGACGAGGATCGCCACGCGGCGATGGACAAGGAATTGGCCGAAATGGTCCGCGACGCCGCGAAGGAGGCGGAGAAGAACGGCATTCTCGGCCATGGCCTGCACCATCATCCGCTCAAGACCATGTTCGAGGGCGTGTTCGAGGAGATGCCCTGGCACCTGCGCGAACAGCAGCAGGCAATGCTGGATGAATGGAAGGCGGCTGGCCTGTGAGCGAAGCGAACGAACCCAACGCTATGAGCGAAGCGAACGAACCCAACGCTATGAGCGAAGCGAACGAACCCAACGCTGCGAGCGGGATCATGACCGAAACGCACGGCGAGGTCGTGCAGATGAACATGATCCAGGCGATCAACAGCGCGCTGGACGTGATGATGGCCCGTGACCCGGACGTGGTCGTGATGGGGGAGGATGTCGGCTATTTCGGCGGCGTCTTCCGCGCAACGGCGGGGTTGCAGCAGAAATATGGCAAGAACCGCGTGTTCGACACGCCGATCACGGAATGCGGCATCATCGGCGTCGCGGTGGGCATGGGTGCCTATGGCCTGCGGCCTGTGCCGGAAATCCAGTTTGCGGACTATATCTATCCGGCGCTGGACCAGCTGGTGTCGGAAGCGGCGCGGCTGCGTTACCGGTCGGCGGGCGAGTTCATCTCCCCCATGACGGTCCGCTCCCCCTTTGGCGGCGGGATTTTCGGGGGGCAGACGCACAGCCAGTCGCCCGAGGGCATCTTCACCCATGTGTCGGGGGTGAAGACGGTGATCCCCTCGACGCCCTATGATGCCAAGGGGCTGCTGATCGCGGCGATCGAGGATAATGATCCGGTGATCTTCTTCGAACCCAAACGCATCTATAACGGGCCGTTCGATGGGCATTATGACACGCCGGCGAAGAGCTGGGCCGGGCATGAGGCGGCGCAGGTGCCGACGGGCTATTACCGGGTGCCGCTGGGCGAGGCGCGGGTGGCGCGGCCGGGCGCGGCGCTGACGGTGCTCTGCTATGGCACGATGGTCCATGTGGTCGAGAACACGGTGCGCGAAATGGGCGTCGATGCCGAGATACTCGACCTGCGGACGCTGGTGCCGCTGGATATCGAGGCGATCGAACGGTCGGTGAAGAAGACCGGGCGCTGCCTGATCGTGCATGAGGCGACGCGGACCAGCGGTTTCGGCGCGGAACTGATGGCGCTGGTGCAGGAGCGTTGCTTCTATCATCTCGAAGCGCCGATCGAGCGCGTGACCGGCTTCGACACGCCTTATCCGCATAGTCTGGAATGGGCTTATTTCCCCGGCCCGGTGCGGATTCGCGAAGCCATCAACAAGATTTTGAAGGACTGACAGGCCATGGCGCTTTTTACGTTCAGGCTGCCGGATATCGGCGAAGGCATTGCGGAAGCGGAGATCGTCGGCTGGCATGTGAAGGTCGGGGATCGGGTCGAGGAAGACCAGCCGATCGCCGACATGATGACCGACAAGGCGACGGTGGAGATGGAAACGCCGGTCGCGGGCGTCGTGGTCCGGCTGGCGGGCGAGCCGGGGAGCAGATCGCCATCGGATCGATGCTGGTGGAAATCGAGACGGAGGGGGAGGCCGAGGCGCCTTCCGAGGTTGCGGAAGCGGCTGAAGTTCCAGCTCCTGTTGCTGCCGAGCCCGCGCCGGTCGTCGTGGAAGAACAGCCGCCCGCTCCCGCAGCCACCCCAGCGGTCAAGGAAGAGGAAGTCGTCAAGGTGGAGGTTCTTGCTTCGCCCGCGGTTCGCGCGCGGGCGAAGGAACTGGGCATCGACCTTAGCCAGGTGAAGCCGAACGGCGATCATATCCGGCATTCCGACCTTGACGCTTTCCTGCTTTACGGGTCGGGGCAGGGCTATCGGCCTGCCGGGCGCACCGCCAGGCGCGCCGACGAGGCGGTCAAGGTCATCGGCATGCGCCGCCGCATCGCGGAGAATATGGCCGCATCCAAGCGGAACATTCCGCATTTCTCCTATGTCGAGGAAATCGACGTCACCGCGTTGGAGGAGATGCGTGAGCAGTTGAACGCCCATCGCGGCGACAAGCCCAAGCTCACCATGATGCCGCTGCTGATCGTGGCGATCTGCCGCGCATTGCCCGAATTCCCGATGCTGAACGCGCGCTATGACGATGAGGCTGGTGTGGTGACGCGTTATGGCGCGGTGCATATGGGCATGGCGACCCAGACCGACGCGGGGCTGATGGTGCCGGTGATCCGGGATGCGCAGGATCGCAATGTCTGGCAGTTGGCGGCGGAGATCAGGCGGTTGGCCGATGCGGCGCGGACGGGCAAGGCGAAGTCGGAGGAACTGTCGGGTTCGACGCTGACACTGACTTCGCTGGGGCCGCTGGGCGGGATCGCGACCACGCCGGTCATCAACCGGCCGGAAGTCGCGATCATCGGGCCCAATCGGATCATCGAGCGGCCGGTGTTCCGGGGCAGGGAAGTGGTGCCCGCCAAGCTCATGAACCTGTCGATCAGTTGCGACCATCGCGTGGTGGATGGCTGGGATGCGGCAAGCTTCGTCCAGGCGGTACGGAAGTTGCTGGAGACGCCGGTTCTGCTGTTCGCGGATTAGGGATGTCGGAGTGGTTGGGTGCGCGCCCGGTGGATTTCCGGGCTTCCCTGCCAATCCTCCGATATTTCAGCGCACTGTCGCGCGGTAGCTGAGGCGGCCGCTTTCGCCGGGGGAGATTTCTTGCGGGACGGTCCAGCGGACATGGGTGATGTCCGCCGGGATCGCCCGGCGGGTGCCACCGAGCGCCGTCGGCAGCCAGAGGTCGGTCAGGCGGCCCCAATGGGCGCCGCCGTCGACCGAGACCTGCATCGCCGGATCGGAGAGGTCGAGTTGCGCCCCGCGCGGAACGGCGTTGGTGACGGCAAGGTTGCGGACAGGGCGTGAGCCTTGGTTGCGCCAGTTCACCACGAGAATCACCTGGTCGCCCGATCCGGCGCGGTCGGCACTTTGCAGGATGCGGCGTTCCCGGCCGTTGATGTCGGTGCTCGTCCGTTCGACGAACATCTGCGTTTCCAGCCTGATGTCCTGCCGCGCCTGCGCGATGTGCGGCACGCCCAGACAGGCCAGGGCAACGAACCAAACCCCCGATTTCATGCCAGTCCCCCGACTTCCTTTCTCGCCGAATGTGGCAGCCAAGTGCCGAAGATTTGGTTAAGGCCTTGTTTCCCTTGCTATCCATCTGTTTCGCTGATGTAAATTGACGCACGCAAATTGACGGAGAGGGGCCGCCCGTGCAGAAAAAGGGCGACGGGCAGGGAATTCGGGCGTGACACCTCAGGAACAGCAGGAGATTAACAGGCGCCGGGACCGGCTGCTGGCGTCGATCGCGTTGACGACCGGGATCGGGCTGATGTTGGCCTTGCCCTTCGCCTTGCAGGAGGGGGCGGAGTTTTTCCTGCCGCTGACGGCCGCTTTGGTGGTCGCGATCGCGTTGGTGCCCTTTCTGGAATGGATGGAGCGGCGGGGCGTGCCTTCGCCGCTGGCGGCGCTGACGGCGGTGATCGCCTTCCTGCTGGTGGCCAATACGGCCTTGGTGCTGATCGTCGTCCCCGCAGCCGACTGGTTTCGGCTGTTGCCGGAGCGACTGCCCAAGATTCAGAATAATCTGGCGCCGCTGATCGACTTTTATTCGCAACTCCAGCGCTTCGTGGACGAGACGGTGCAGATGCTGGCGACGGGGCCGGTGGCGGCGGCGCAGACGGCAGCGGTGGATGCGCCACGATCATTGCTGCAATTTGCCGCTACCTCCGCGCCTTCGGCCATCATCCAGATGGTGTTCGCGCTGCTCATCATCTATTTCTTCCTCGCCGGCTGGACGAAGTTGCGGCGGCGGACGATCAACAGCCGCGAAAGTTTCGACGGCGCTATGGCCGTGGCGCGGGTGATCCAGAATGTCGTGGACGCGACCTCCGCCTATGTGCTGACGATCGCCACCATCAACCTGTGCCTGGGGCTGGCGGTCGCCTTTGCCCTGTGGCTGATCGGCATGCCGTCGCCGCTGATGTGGGGCGGCATCGTCGCGCTGCTGAATTTCGTGCCCTATTTCGGGCCGATGCTGGTCGCTGTGCTGCTGGCACTGGGCGGCCTTATGGTGTTCGACGATGTGTGGAAGGCGTTGCTGCCCGCCGCGCTCCAGATCGGCTTTCATCTGGTCGAGGCCAATTTCGTGACGCCGACGATTCTTGGGCGGCGGCTGACCATGAACCCGCTGCTGATTCTGGTGTCGCTGACCTTCTGGGGATGGGTGTGGGGGACGCCGGGCGCCTTGCTGGGTGTGCCGTTGCTGATCATCATCCAGACCGTGGTTTCCGCCGCCGGAACGCCGGATATCGCCGGTTTCCTGTTCGAGCGCGGCACGTTGACAGTGTCCCCGCGCAAAGAAAATGACGAAAGCCAAGAAACTCATGTTGCAGACAGTTGACAGGGGGAACGGGGCCGCATAGATGCCCGCCCACACCGAACGCGGGTGTAGCTCAGTTGGTTAGAGCGCCGGCCTGTCACGCCGGAGGTCGCGGGTTCGAGCCCCGTCACTCGCGCCATTTCTCATAGGGAAGTGGATGGTTTTTTCAGATCAGCATCGTCTGGCGATCTTTTCAGGATCGCGCCAAGATGCCGCCCTTGCGCGGGTGTAGCTCAGTTGGTTAGAGCGCCGGCCTGTCACGCCGGAGGTCGCGGGTTCGAGCCCCGTCACTCGCGCCACTCCTCATTCTTTGGGATCGACTTGCCCGGGAGCTGCCTGCATCGGTATGGCGGGTTTTGGCCAATAGGGGACGTTAAGCGATACGTGTTCCTGCGAAGGCAGGAACCCAGTTCAGACGGTGCGATTATACACGGAAGGCGGGACTGGGCTCCTGCCTTCGCAGGAGCACGGTGTAAAGGAAGGCGGGCGGTCCACGCTCCACCCCTCACCGCCTTCAGAACCTCCGCCAGCGCCCCGTTTCCATCCAGGAGAGCAGGCGTTTCAGCGGCAATATCCAAATCCAGATCAGGCCGAGAAACACATAGACCGGCACTTGGACGATCATCGGCAATCGCCCGATCAAGCCGGAAAGGCTGCCTACCAGCACGGCCCAGAGCGCGATCAGCCCCAATATCATGAACATGCCGGCGGGCTTGCGCCAACTTGGTTTATAGTGGTGGCGGGGGTCGATGCTCATTCTCGGATGCTCACTTTCAGGCGCCTTCGATCAGTTCGATTTCGGTCAGGATCAAATGCAGCGGCAAATCCCACGGATCGGCGGGCAGTTCCTCCTGCTCCTGCACCGACCATGCAAGACCCACGCGCAGGGCATCGGGATAGCGGGCAAAGGCGCGGTCATAATAGCCGCCGCCCTGACCCAGCCGGTTCATCGCCCGGTCGAAACCGACCAGCGGCGCAATGATGACGTCGGGCACGACCGGCCCGTCGCCCGGTTCGGGATGGCTGGTGCGGAAGGGCCCGGGCTGGAGCGGCGCGTCCGTGTGCCATTGCAGGAAATCCATGGAGCCAAGCCGATCCAGCACGCGGGGCAAGGCCAGCGTCTTGCCCATGGCCTGCAACGGAGCCGCGAGCCGCTGGGCGGGGGCTTCGTCGTCCAGACCCATGTAAAGCGCCACCACCTGCGTATCGGCCAGCCGCCGGGCGAGCGGCGAGGGGATCACCTTGAACGCCAGCCGGTGCGCCAGCGGATCGAGCGAGGCCACGAAAGCGCGCCGCCTTTGCCGGGCGATCGCGCGCAGGGTCGCCTTTTCGGTGTCGTCGCTCATCTTGGGGCCCTGGGATTGGGGAGGAGGGTGACGGGACCGCCTCGGCCGTGTGCTGGAAAATCCTCTGACGCCTCAACGTCAGGTGGGAACCATGTAGATCGGGCCGGAGCCCGCCCAGGGACAGTCCCCGTGGATGTGATTATCGCCTCAGGGATGTTCGCTAAAGCTCGTACCGCGCAGTGCCCGTCACCTGTCTATCTAGGCTTCGGGCGCGGCGTCGACAAGCCTTTCGCGCAGCTTTTCTATGCGGGTGGTGAGGGATTCGAGGGCGCGGATGGCAGGTTCGTCCTCCGGCTCCAGCGCCAGGCTCTGCTGCCGGCCGATCGCCTCGCGCTTCAGGTCGTTGAGTTCGTCGGCCAGGAAGAGCGCGGCGAAGAGGAGCGTGCGCACTTCGGTCAGCCCTGGCGTGTTCTGCTGCGCCAACCGCGCCTTGCGCTCGATCAGGTTGGCGAGATGCGCCAGATGCGCTTCCTCGCCATCGCGGCAGCGTATGTCGTAGACGCGCCCGGCGATGTGCAATGTGGTTTCAGCCACCGTTCTGGCCCTTCAATTCCGTGATGAGACTGTCCAGCGAGCGCAGCGCCGATCGGGCAGCCGCAGCGTCGACGCCGGAGGATGGGTCGTAGGAGGCGGCCGACGAAAGGCCGTCCACATCTTGTTCGAACCGGTCGATCGCACGCTCCAGCGCGCGGATCGCCTGCATCATGCGGTCGCTTGCCATGGTCCCACGCATAGACAAAGTTTTCGCCGCGCAAAAGCAGTCATTCGGCGGCTTGGCGCGCCCCCGGGGCCGCCCGTAGTTGACGCCTTGTCCCTGAGTCGACAAAGGGAGCGCAAACTCGACTCGACGGCCTGAACAGGGGGCCGCTTGAAAAGCCAGGAAAGACGCCGCGCCGATGACCGTTTCCGAAAAGTCCCTCGCCAACGCCATCCGGGCGCTTTCCATGGACGCGGTGCAGGCCGCCAACAGCGGCCATCCGGGCATGCCGATGGGCATGGCCGACGTCGCCACAGTGCTGTTCAAGGATTATCTGAAGTTCGATCCCAAGGCGCCGAAATGGGCCGATCGCGACCGCTTCGTGCTGTCGGCGGGTCATGGGTCGATGCTGATCTATTCGCTGCTGCATCTGACCGGCTATGCCAAGCCGACGATGGAGGACATCGCCAATTTCCGCCAGCTCAGCAGCCCCTGCGCCGGGCATCCCGAGAATTTCGAACTGGCGGGCGTGGAAGCGACCACCGGGCCGCTGGGGTCGGGCCTTGCCACGGCTGTCGGCATGGCGATTGCCGAGCGGCATCTGAACACGCAGTTCGGGGATGAGATCGTCGATCACCGGACCTGGGTGCTGGCCGGGGACGGCTGCCTGATGGAAGGCATCAACCATGAAGCGATCGGTCTGGCGGGACATCTGAACCTTGGCCGCCTGATCGTGCTGTGGGACGATAACAAGATCACCATCGACGGCGCGGTCGACCTGTCGAGCAGCGAGGATGTGCGGGCGCGCTATGCCGCGACCGGCTGGCATGTCGTGTCCTGCGACGGTCATGACGTGGCCGATGTGCGCCGCGCCATCGATGAGGCGCTGGCCGATCCGCGTCCGTCGCTGGTCGCCTGCGCCACCAAGATCGGCTATGGCGCGCCGAACAAGGCGGGCACTTCGGGCGTCCATGGATCGGCGCTGGGCGAGGCGGAAGTCGCAGCTGCCCGCGAATTCCTTGGCTGGACGGCTGAGCCTTTCGTGATCCCCGAGGATATTGCCGCCGCCTGGCAGGCGATCGGAGCCAAGGGCGGCGACGCCCATGCTGCCTGGGCCGATCGGCTTGGCGCCAACGGGCAGAAGGCGGAGTTCGAGCGGCGCATGGCTGGCGAGCTGCCCGGCGGTTTCTCGCTCGACGCCTATATCGACACGCTGATCGCCAATCCGCAGAAGGTCGCCACCCGCAAGGCGAGCGAGCTGACACTGGGCGCGATCAACGACCTGTTGCCCGAAACGCTGGGCGGTTCGGCGGACCTCACCGGCTCCAACAACACCAAGACCAAGTCGACCGGGCCGCTGACAAAGGATGATTATTCGGGCCGTTACGTCTATTACGGCATTCGCGAGTTCGGCATGGCCTGCGCGATGAACGGCATGGCGCTGCATGGCGGCGTCATTCCCTATGGCGGCACCTTCCTAGTCTTTTCCGACTATATGCGCGGCGGCATCCGCCTGGCCGCGCTCCAGCAGATCCGCGCCATCCATGTGCTGACCCATGACTCCATCGGTCTGGGCGAAGACGGCCCGACCCACCAGCCGATCGAGCATGTCATGTCGCTGCGCATGATCCCGAACCTCGATGTCTATCGTCCGGCGGACATCGTCGAGACGGCAGAGTGCTGGGAATTGGCGCTTAAGGACGCGACCGGCCCCTCGGTGCTGGCGCTGACCCGCCAGAACCTGCCGCAGCTTCGCACCGAGAAGAGCGAAAATCTCTCCGCCAAGGGCGCCTATCGCCTGAAGGCCGCAACCGCCGAGCGCAAGGTGGTGCTGGTCGCGACCGGCTCCGAAGTCGAGATCGCCGTCGCCACCGCCGCTCTGCTGGAAGAGCAGGGCATCGGCGCCGACGTCGTCTCCATGCCGAGCTGGGCGCATTTCGACGCGCAGCCGCAGGCGTATAAGGATGATCTCCTTCCGCACCATGTCCTGCGCGCCTCGATTGAGGCAGGGACGACTTTCGGCTGGGAGCGTTATGTCGGCATCGCCGGTCTGCGCTTCGGCATCGATACGTTCGGCGCCTCGGCTCCGGCGGAAGTGCTCTACGATCATTTCGGCCTGACCGCCGCCAAGATCGCGCCGCAGATCGCTGCCGCGCTCGACTGAAATTCAAACCAACCGGGAGACAAGTGCAGTGGCAACGAAGGTAGCAATCAACGGTTTCGGCCGCATCGGCCGTCTGGTCGCCCGCGCGATCCTGTCGCGGACCGACCATGATCTGGAACTGGTGAGCATCAACGACCTGGGCGATGCCAAGTCCAATGCCCTGCTGTTCAAGCGCGATTCCGTGCACGGCAACTGGGCCGGCGAAGTCAGCGTCGACGGCAATTTCCTGGTCGTCGACGGCAAGCGCATCGCCGTGACCGCTGAGCGCGACCCCGCCAAGCTGCCGCACGCCGCGCAGGGCGTGGACATCGCGCTGGAATGCACCGGCATCTTCGCGGACAAGGAAAAGGCCAGCGCGCACCTGACCGCGGGCGCCAAGCGCGTCGTGATCTCCGCTCCGGCGACAGGCGTCGACAAGACCGTGGTGTTCGGCGTCAATCATGAGACGCTGACCGCCGACGACATCGTGATTTCGAACGCGAGCTGCACCACCAACTGCCTCGCCCCGCTGGCGAAGGTCCTGCACGATGCGATCGGCATCGAGCGCGGCTTCATGACCACGATCCACAGCTACACCAACGACCAGAACACGCTGGACCAGCTCCACAAGGACATGCGCCGCGCCCGCGCCGCTGCCCTGTCGATGATCCCGACCACCACCGGCGCCGCCCGCGCCGTGGGCGAGGTTCTGCCGGAGCTGAAGGGCAAGCTGGACGGCTCGTCGGTGCGCGTGCCGACCCCGAACGTCTCGGTCGTCGACCTGAAGTTCGACGCCAAGCGCGCGACCACCGTTCAGGAAGTCAACGACCTGCTGAAGGCCGCTTCGGAATCCGGCCCGCTCAAGGGCGTGCTCGGCTATTCGGACGAGCCGCTGGTGTCGATCGACTATAATGGCGATGCCCGCAGCTCGACCGTCGACAGCCTGGAAACGGCGGTCATCGACGGCACGCTGGTCCGCGTGCTGTCCTGGTACGACAATGAATGGGGCTTCTCGAACCGCATGATCGACACGACGGGTGTCGTGGCGAAGTTCCTCTAAACGACACGAACCCCGCCGGACCGCTCCGGCGGGGTTTTTCATCCAATTTCACGCGCTACAGGGAGCGATCATGGCAAAGCCGTTCAAGACACTCGACGACATGGGAGACATCACGGGCAAGGTGGTGCTGGTGCGCGAGGATCTGAACGTGCCGATGCAGGATGGTTCCGTGTCGGACGACACCCGTCTGCGCGCCGCCATGCCGACCGTGCTGGAACTGGCGGATCGTGGCGCAAAAGTGCTGATTCTCGCCCATTTCGGCCGTCCCAAGGGGCAGAAGAACCCGGAATTCTCTCTGTCGAAGATCACCCGGCCGCTGACGGCGGTGCTGGGCCGCGACGTGCAGTTCATTCCCGATTGCCAGGGCGAAGCGGCGACCGACGGCATTGCGGTGATGCGCAACGGCGACATCGCCATCCTTGAAAACACCCGCTTCCATGCCGGCGAGGAAAAGAACGATCCCGCGCTGGTCGACGCGATGGCGGCGATCGGCGATCTCTATGTCAACGACGCCTTCTCCGCCGCGCACCGCGCCCATGCCTCGACCGAGGGGCTGGCGCACAAGCTGCCCGCCTTTGCCGGGCGTTCGATGGAGAGGGAATTGGACGCGCTCCAGGCCGCGCTGGGCGAGCCGGTGAAGCCGGTCGCGGCGGTCGTCGGCGGCGCCAAGGTGTCGACCAAGCTCGACGTGCTGAACAATCTCGTCGCCAAGGTCGATCATCTGATCATCGGCGGCGGCATGGCCAACACCTTCCTTTATGCGCGCGGCGTCGATATCGGCAAGTCGCTGTGCGAGAAGGATCTCGCCGCAACCGCCGATGCGATCTTCGACAAGGCGGAAGCCGCGGGCTGCACTATCCATCTGCCCTATGACGTCGTGGTGTCGAAGGAATTCGCCGCCAATCCGCCGAGCCTGCGTACCTGCAATGTCCATGAAGTGGCCGAGGATGAGATGATCCTCGACGTCGGCCCTGCCGCTGTCGAGGCGTTGGGCGATGCGCTCAAGAACTGCCGGACTTTGGTGTGGAACGGCCCGCTCGGCGCGTTCGAGATCGCGCCCTTTGACAAGGCGACCGTGGCGCTGGCGAAAACCGCCGCTGCGCTCACCAAGGAAGGCGGGCTGACCTCCGTCGCGGGCGGCGGCGATACCGTCGCGGCGCTCAATCATGCGGGCGTGGCGGGCGATTTCAGCTTCGTTTCGACCGCTGGCGGCGCTTTCCTGGAGTGGATGGAAGGCAAGGAACTGCCCGGCGTCAAGGCGTTGATGGCCTGAACCAGATTGCGGGGCCGGCTCTGGAGAGTGGCTGGCCCGGCTCGAACGTGGACGCTGTGCAAGGGCGTCCTTCCCCTAGACGCGCTGCCGGGAGGGCGGCGCATCCAACCAAGAGGTATGTGCAGATGCAGTTCGAGGACATGAAGGCGAAGATCGAAGGCGGCAACGGCTTCATCGCGGCGCTCGACCAGAGCGGCGGTTCGACGCCCAAGGCGCTGAAGGGCTATGGCATCGAGGAAGACGCCTGGACCAATGAAGAGGAAATGTTCGGCCTGATCCACGCGATGCGCAGCCGCATCATCACCTCGCCGGTCTTTTCGGGCGAAAAGGTGCTGGGCGCGATCCTGTTCGAGCGGACCATGGACGGCGAAGCGGGCGGTCAGTCCGTGCCGCAGGCGCTGATCGAGCGCGGCGTGGTGCCCTTCATCAAGATCGACAAGGGTCTGGAGGACGAGGCGAACGGCGTTCAGTTGATGAAGCCCAATCCGACCCTCGACACGCTGCTGCACCGCGCCAAGGCGCTGGGCGTGTTCGGCACCAAGGAGCGTTCGGTCATCAACCTCGCCAACCGCGAGGGCATCGCCGCCGTCGTCAAGCAGCAGTTCGAGGTGGGACAGCAGGTCCTGGCCGCGGGACTCGTTCCGATCATCGAGCCGGAAGTCAACATCAAGAGCCCCGAGCGCGCCGAGGCCGACCAGATCCTGCTGGAGGAAATCCTCAAGAATCTCGACGCTCTACCGGGCGACGACAAGGTGATGTTGAAGCTGTCGCTGCCGGTGAAGGCCGGGTTGTTCGATCCGCTGGTCGACCATCCCCGCGTGCTGCGCGTGGTGGCGCTGTCGGGCGGCTTCTCGCGCTCGGAAGCCTGCGTCGAACTGGCCAAGAATCGCGGCATCATCGCCAGCTTCAGCCGCGCGCTGCTGAACGATCTGCGTCACCAGATGAATGACGATGAGTTCAACGCGTCGCTGGGCGAAGCGATCGACGAAATTCACGGCGCTTCGACCCAGAAGGCGGCCTGATAGGGCGAGGCCGCCGGGTTCAAACCCCGGCGGCTTCCTTCAAGATGCGCGCGTCGGCGATCGCCTGCGCCTCATAGTCATTGTTGAAATAGGCCCAGACGGCCCGGCCGTCCCCGCTCTGCGCCTTCATCCATTCGGCCCAATCGACCAGCCGCTCTCGCGCATAGCCGCCGCGATATTTGCCTTTGGTGCCGTGGAAGCGGACATAGGCGGTGGAACCGATGCCCAGCCGGGGGCTGACCGAACCGGGCATGTCATGCACGCAAAGGGCGGCGCCATGGCGCTCCAGCAGGGCATAGACCTCATCCACATACCAGCTTGAATGGCGGAATTCGAAGGCCGGGACCGGCTGGTGCGGCGCGATGCGCAGAAAATCCTCCAGCCTTTTCAGGTCGAGCGTGAAATGCGGCGGCAACTGATAGAGGATCGGGCCGAGGCTGGTGCCGAAATGTCCGAACGATGCCATCATCCTTTCGAGCGGTTCTTCGCAATCCTTGAGTTTCTTCATCTGCGTCAGATAGCGGTTCGCCTTGGCCGCGTAACAGAAGCCCTTGGGCGCCTGTTCGCGCCATTTATCGACCGTTTCCGGCGCGGGCAGGCGATAGAAGCTGTTGTTGATCTCCACCGTGTCGAACTGTTCGGCATAGAAGGCGAACCAGTTCTTCGCCGCCGTCTCCTCCGGATAGAAGCGCCCGCGCCAATCCCGGTAATTCCATCCTGAGCAACCGATCCTGATCATGGGGGAGGAACGCTGGCGCCGTGGAATAGGCTCCGCTCTTTCCCAAGATGGATGAATCCGGCTAAGGCGAGGCATGACCGATTTCACCGACGAGGAACTCGCCCTCGATCCGAATTTTGCCGACCGTTTCGAGCAGGGTTTCCGCCCGGCCTGTCAGCTTTACCTGATCTCGCCGCCGGTGATCGAGGTCGGCTTTGCCGGCAGTCTGGCCACCGCCTTCGACGGGGGCGGCGTCGCGGCCTTCCAGTTGCGGCTGAAGGGTTTGGATGAGGACGCCATCGCCCGCGCCGCCGAGCCGCTCCAGAAACTCTGTTCCGATCGGGACGTCGCCTTCATCGTCAACGACAGCGTGGCGCTGGCCAAGCGGCTGGGCGCGGATGGCGTGCATCTGGGGCAGGGCGATGGCGATCCCAGGGAGGCACGCAAGCTGCTCGGCCCCTCGGTGCAGATCGGCGTCACCTGTCATGACAGCCGCCATCTGGCGATGGAGGCGGGCGAGGCGGGGGCGGATTATGTCGCCTTCGGGGCCTTTTATCCGACCACGACCAAGGAAACCCATCATCGGCCCGATCCGTCGATACTGGGCTGGTGGACGGCGCTGTTCGAACTGCCCTGCGTCGCCATTGGCGGGATCACGGCGGACAATGCCGCGCCGCTGATCAAGGCTGGGGCCGATTTCCTGGCAGTGAGCGGGGCGGTATGGAAGCATCCGGACGGCCCGCAGGCCGGCGTCGCGGCCTTTGGCCCCGTGCTTTCCGGCTGATCGGCAAGGCGCAGCTTTCTGAGGTTCCGGGCGTTTCCTCCTGACAAAAAGGAGAGAAAGGCCTGTGAACAAATCCCCCCTGATCCTCACGCTGCTGTGCGCGGCCTGCAATATGACGGTCACGCAGGCCAATGAAAGCACTTCGTCCCAGGAACCGCAGGGCAAGGCTGCACGGCCCGCCGCGCCCGCCGCCGATCCCTATGCCTTCGTCATCGTGCCCGAGCCGGCGGGCGCGCCAGCACGGGCGGACTCGGTGCTTCAGGCACAGGTGGCGCTGGATCGCGCGGGTTTTTCGCCGGGTGTGCTCGATGGAAAGGAAGGCATGTCCTTCACCAGCGCGCTCAAGGGTTTTCAGGAGGCCAGGGGACTGCCGTTGACCGGCCAATATGACGAAGCGACGGCGAGGGCGCTGCTGGGCGATCGTCCGCAGCCTGCGACATGGCTGGTGAAGATACCGTCCGGTTTCGCGCAAGGGCCGTTCTTCGCGGTCCCCAAGGATTTGAACGATCAGGCCAGGTTGCCCGCGCTGGGTTATCGCAATCTGCTGGAGAAGCTGGCGGAACGATTCCACACCAAGCCGGAAGTGCTGGTGACACTCAACCGGCCCGATACGCGGGTCGGCGCGGGGACGACCGTTCGCGTTCCCGCCATCGCCAACCAGCCGGTCGCGCGGATCGAGGGGGATGAGCGGGGATGGGGGGAGACTCTCGCCAGCCTGGGTGTCGCCAAGGATCAGCCGCAGGCCGATCATATCGTGGTGGACAAATCGGACGGTGTCTTGCGCGCCTATGATGCGCAAAACCGCCTGATCGCCCAATTTCCCGCCACCATGGGGTCGCAGCATGATCCATTGCCGATCGGGGCATGGGAAATCAAGGGATTGAGCCGCAATCCCGACTTTCATTATAATCCCGACCTGTTCTGGGATGCCTCGTCCTCCGATCAGAAGGCAGTGTTGAAGCCCGGTCCCAACGGGCCGGTCGGCGTGGTGTGGATCGACCTTTCCAAGCCGCATTACGGCATTCACGGCACACCGGAGCCGCAGACGATCGGACGGACCGAAAGCCATGGCTGCATTCGCCTGACCAACTGGGATGCGGCGCGACTGGCGCAGATGGTGCGATCGGGCGTCAAGGCGGTGTTCCAGGAATGAGGGCGCGTGGTTGGGCCGGGCTGGCGTTGACGGTCCTGCTCAGCGCTGCGTTCCTGAAGTTCTGCGTGCGGATCGTGCCCGCGGATGCGCCGGTCTCGGTGGCGCCTTCGCGGCCTGCGGCGGCGGAGGCGGGGGCCTTGCTTATCCCGGTCGAGGGCGTGCCGCCTTCGGCTCTCAGCGACACCTTTGCGCAGGCACGGGCCAGCGGGGCACGGGCGCACGATGCGATCGACATCATGGCGGCGCGGGGCCGGGCCGTGCTGGCGGTGGCGGACGGGCGGATCGAGAAGCTGTTCTGGAGCGGGGAGGGCGGGCGAACCGTCTATCAGCGCTCCCGGGACGGGCGCAGCATCTATTATTATGCGCATCTGGACGGCTATGCGCCGGGCCTGGCGGAGGGGCAGGCGGTGCGGCGGGGGCAGCGGATCGCCAGCGTCGGCAGCACGGGCAATGCCGATCCGGGCGCCCCCCACCTCCATTTCGCGGTGCATGAGATGGGGCCGGGAGAGCCGTGGTATGGCGGGCAGGCGATCAATCCCTATCCCCTGCTTGCCAGGCCGCGATAGGTGCTGCCCCTTGCCCTTTGGGCCGCAGCCATGTAAGGGCGCGCGCAGCCTCTTGAGGCCGGCTCTTTTCACCTTCAGACATATAGGCAGGCTCTTCCCATGAAGATCAGCGGCGTCGAGATTCGTCCCGGCAACAATATCGAATATGACGGCAGCCTGTGGCGCGCCGTGAAGATTCAGCACACGCAGCCCGGCAAGGGCGGCGCCTATATGCAGGTGGAACTCAAGAACCTGATCGACGGACGCAAGAACAACGTCCGCTTCCGCTCGGCTGAGACCGTCGAGCGCATCCGCCTCGACACCAAGGATTTCCAGTATCTCTATGCCGAGGGCGACATGCTCGTCTTCATGGATACCGAAACCTATGAGCAGATCAACCTGCCGCAGGATCTGGTGGGCGAGGCTTCGGCCTTTCTCCAGGACGGCATGATGGTCATGCTGGAAATGTATGAGGAACGCCCGATTTCCGTGCAGCTCCCCGAAACGGTCGAGGCGACCGTGGTCGAGGCCGATGCCGTGGTGAAGGGCCAGACCGCCTCGGCCAGCTATAAGCCCGCCATCCTCGACAATGGTGTGCGCGTCATGGTGCCGCCGCACATCGTCACCGGCACGCGCATCGTCGTCGATGTGTATGAGCGCGAATATGTGAAGCGCGCCGACTGATATTTGATCCCCCTCCCGCAGCCGGGAGGGGCCAAGGGGGTGGGTGGTGAGCGAAAGCGAGCCTTCTGCCCCTTCCTTTTTAAAGTGCCGCTCATGCGGTGACCCTCCCGCGAAACGGGACGAGGGAGTAGAAAAAATGGTATCGCACTCGGGCCTTTTGACCGTCATGGAACGCGCCGCGCGCAAGGCAGGCTCCAAGCTGCGCCGCGACTTCGGCGAAGTCGAGCATCTCCAGGTGTCCCGCAAGGGGCCGGCGGATTTCGTGTCCAAGGCCGACCAGCAGGCCGAAAGGACCCTGGTCGAGGAATTGCAGAAGGCGCGGCCGGACTGGGGCTTCCTGCTGGAGGAGGGCGGCGAGATCGCCGGCGATCCCGGCAAGCCGCGCTGGATCATCGATCCGCTCGACGGCACGACCAATTTCCTCCACGGCATCCCGCATTTCGCCATTTCGATCGCGGTCGAGGAGCCGCTCTATGGCGGCAAGCGGGAGGTGACGACGGGGCTGATCTACCAGCCCGTCACGGACGAAAGCTATTGGGCGGAAAAGAGCCGGGGCGCCTGGCGGCATGACCAGCGATTGCGCGTTTCGGCGCGGCGCGATCTGGGCGACTGCCTGATCGCGACCGGCATCCCGTTCATGGGCCATGGCGATTTCGCGCAGTGGACGCGGATATTCGGCGCGGTCGGGCCTTCGGTGGCGGGTATTCGCCGGTTCGGCGCGGCTTCGCTCGACCTCGCGCATGTCGCATCCGGCCGCTATGACGGTTTCTGGGAAAGCGGATTGCAGCCCTGGGACGTGGCGGCGGGTCTGCTGATGGTTCGTGAAGCGGGCGGTTTCGTCTCGGACTTCCGCGGCGGTGACCAGCCGATCGAGCGCAAGGAAGTGATCGCGGGCAACGACGCCATTCACAGCAAATTGCATAAGTTGGTGGCTGGCGCGTTGCGGTGAAGCCCTGATTTTGGTCGCATGATCTCGTAGCCGCGATTGTTGCGAATCATTCTCATGCCTCCGGGCCTTGCTTCGCATATGCGGCAGGCCTAAAGCGCGCCCGTAAGTCAAATTCGCCCAGGGGATTCCGTTGGTCGATCTAGCCCAATATCTGCCGATCCTGATCTTTCTCGGGATCGCCTTGCTGCTTTCGAGCGCATTTGTGTTCCTGCCGATGCTGGTGGGCCGCCTGACCGGCGCGCACCAGCCTGACCCAGCCAAGCTCAGCGAATATGAATGCGGTTTCCCCGCCTTTGAAGAACCGCGCAGCCAGTTCGACGTGCGTTTCTACCTCGTCGCCATCCTGTTCATCATCTTCGATCTGGAAGCGGCGTTCCTCTATCCCTGGGCGGTCAGCCTCGACCAGATCGGCTGGGCCGGCTGGGCGACGATGATGATCTTCATAGCGGAGCTGGTGCTCGGCCTCGTCTATGCGTGGAAGAAGGGAGCACTCGATTGGGAGTAGAACTTGACCGTCCGGTCCCAGGCACGCTTTTGCCGGCCGGTGCGCAGCCCGACCAGGATTTCTTCAACGCGCTGAACAGCGAAGTCAGTGACAAGGGCTTCCTCGTCACCTCGACCGAGGAGCTGTTCCAGTGGGCCCGCACCGGCTCGTTGTGGTGGATGACCTTTGGTCTGGCGTGCTGCGCGGTGGAGATGATCCACGTCAACATGCCGCGCTATGACATGGAACGCTTCGGCGCCGCGCCGCGCGCCTCTCCGCGCCAGTCGGACGTGATGATCGTCGCGGGAACGCTGTGCAACAAGATGGCTCCGGCGTTGCGTAAGGTTTACGACCAGATGTCCAATCCGAAATATGTGATTTCGATGGGCAGCTGCGCGAACGGCGGCGGCTATTATCATTACAGCTATTCGGTAGTGCGCGGCTGCGACCGCATCGTGCCGGTCGACATCTACGTGCCGGGTTGCCCGCCGACCGCCGAAGCCTTGCTCTACGGCATCATGCAGTTGCAGCGGAAGATCCGCCGGATCGGGACGGTTGAGCGTTAATATGGGTCATTCTGCTCCTAGGATCGCGACCATCGAAGGGATCGCGGAGGAAATCGCCGGACTGCTGGGATCGATGCTGGTCGAGACCGTCCACCATGCCGATGAACTGAGCTTCACCGTCGTTCGGGAAAAGCTGGCCGATGCCATGCTGCTGTTGCGCGACAAGGCGCAATATCAGCAGCTCATGGAAGTGGCGGGCGTCGATTACCCCGAACGTCCGGACCGTTTCGAGGTCTGCTATCATCTGCTGAGCGTCACCCGCAATCACCGCATTCGCGTCAAGCTGTCCACGGACGAGGACACGCCCGTGCCTACCGTCACGCACATCTGGCCGGTCGCCGGCTGGCTGGAGCGTGAGGTGTTCGACATGTACGGCGTCATCTTCGGCGGCAATACCGATCTTCGCCGCATCCTGACCGACTATGGCTTCAAGGGGCATCCGCAGCGTAAGGACTTCCCGCTGACCGGCTATGTCGAGCTGCGCTATTCCGAGGAGGACAAGCGCGTGGTCTATGAGCCGGTGAAGCTGGCGCAGGACTTCCGCAGCTTCGACTTCATGAGCCCGTGGGAAGGCGCGCAATATGTGCTGCCGGGCGATGAAAAGGCGCCGCCGCCTGCTGCGCCCGCTCCCACGCCCAAGACGACGGACAAACCCGGCGTCAGCGGGGCAGGGGAGCCGACCGACAGCGCCGCGAACAAAAAGTCCGAGGACAAGGCCTGATGTCCGATTATCTGGAAAAGCTGGACCACCTTACCGACGCGGCGGACCCGACGCTCGGCGATACGGAGATCCAGAACTACACGATCAACTTCGGTCCGCAGCACCCGGCCGCGCACGGCGTTCTGCGCCTGGTCATGGAACTGGACGGCGAGATCGTCGAGCGCTGCGACCCGCATGTCGGCCTGCTGCACCGCGGCACCGAAAAGCTGATCGAGCACAAGACCTATTTGCAGGCACTGCCCTATTTCGACCGGCTGGACTATTGCTCGCCGCTCGGCATGGAGCACAGCTATGTTCTGGCCATCGAGAAGCTGCTGGATCTGGAAGTGCCGCTGCGCGCGCAATATCTGCGCGTGTTCTTCGCGGAGCTGACCCGCATCTGCAACCACATGCTGAACCTCGGTTCGCACGTCATGGACGTCGGCGCGATGACGCCGAACCTGTGGCTGTTCGAAATCCGCGAGGACTGCCTCAACTTCTTCGAGCGCGCGTCGGGCGCCCGCATGCACAGCGCCTATTTCCGGCCGGGCGGCGTGCATCAGGACGTGCCGCTCAAGCTGCTGACCGACATTGCCGACTGGCTCGATACGCGTCTTCCGAGATTGTTCGAGGATGCGATGAGCCTGGTGGTCGACAACCGCATCTTCAAGCAGCGCAATGTCGACATCGCGGTCGTCAGCAAGGAAGATGCGCTGAAATGGGGCTTCTCCGGGCCGATGATCCGTGGCTCCGGCATTCCGTGGGACATCCGCAAGGCGCAGCCCTATGACGTCTATGACCGGATGGACTTCGATATTCCGGTTGGCACCAATTTCGACTGCTATGATCGGTTCATGGTCCGCGTCGAGGAAGTCCGCCAATCCGCGCGGATCATGAAACAGTGCCTCAACGAAATGCCGGAAGGGCCGATCGCCAGCTTCGACCGCAAGGTTTCGCCGCCCAAGCGTGGCGAAATGAAGCGCTCGATGGAAGCGCTGATCCACCATTTCAAGCTCTATACCGAGGGCTTCCATGTGCCCGCTGGCGAAGTCTATGTGGCGACCGAAAGCCCCAAGGGCGAGTTCGGCGTCTATCTGGTCGCGGACGGCTCCAACAAGCCTTATCGCTGCAAGATCCGCCCGACTGCCTTCTCGCACCTTCAGGCGATGGATTTCATGATGAAGGGCCACATGCTGGCCGATACCACCGCTGTCCTGGGCGCCATGGACATCGTGTTTGGAGAATGTGACCGCTAATGGCTGACGCAGTTCATATCCCGGACGAGGCCGAAACCCGCGCGCGCTGGGGCGCGTTCGCGTGGACGGCCGAGAATGCCGAACAGGCGAAGAAGGTCATCGCTCGTTACCCCGCCGGCCGTCAGCAGTCGGCGGTGATGCCGCTGCTCGACCTCGCCCAGCGTCAGGTGGGGGCGGAAACGCAGACCAATGGCTGGCTGCCCGTGCCGGTGATGGAATATATCGCTGACCAGCTCGAAATGCCGTACATGCGCGTTTACGAGGTCGCGACCTTCTACACCATGTACAACCTCGCGCCGGTCGGCCGCTATCATGTCCAGGTCTGCGGCACGACGCCCTGTATGTTGCGCGGCTCGGATGATGTGTTTTCGGCCTGCAAGAACAAGGGTCTGGTCAAGGGCGGCACGACGCCGGACGGCCTGTTCACGCTCAGCGAAGTCGAGTGCCTGGGTGCCTGCACCAACGCGCCGATGGTCCAGATCAACGACGATAATTTCGAAGACCTGACCTATGACAGCATGAGCGCGATCCTCGACGATCTCGCCGCTGGCAAGCAGCCCAAGATCGGGCCGCAGATCGAGCGTCAGACGAGCTGCCCCGAAGGCGGGCCGACCACGCTCAAGGAGATGGTCTCCGGCAACCATGATTATCGCGGGGAATGGGCATGAGCGACGTGATTGCACCTCTCAGCGACAAGGATCGCATCTTCACCAACGTCTATGGCTTCCAGGATTGGGGCATCGACGCGGCGATGAAGCGCGGCGATTGGGATAATACCAAGAAGCTGCTGGAAATCGGCCAGGACGAAATCATAGAGCGCATCAAGGCTTCGGGCCTGCGCGGTCGTGGTGGCGCGGGCTTCCCGACCGGTATGAAGTGGAGCTTCATGCCCAAGGAAAGCAAGGATGGCCGTCCAAGCTTCCTGGTCATCAACGCCGACGAATCCGAGCCGGGTTCGTGCAAGGACCGCGAGATCGTCCGCCACGATCCGCACAAGCTGATCGAGGGCGCGCTGATCGCCGGTTTCGCGATGCGGGCGCGCGCCGCCTACATCTATATCCGCGGCGAGTTCATCTATGAGGCGAAGGTTCTCTTCGCCGCCGTCGAGCAGGCCTATGAAAAGGGCTTCCTCGGCAAGAATGCCTGCGGTTCGGGCTATGATTTCGACGTCTTCGTCCATCGCGGCGCGGGCGCCTATATCTGCGGCGAGGAAACCGCGCAGATCGAGAGCATCGAGGGCAAGAAGGGCCAGCCGCGCCTGAAGCCGCCTTTCCCGGCGGGTGCGGGCCTCTATGGCTGCCCGACCACGGTGAACAATGTCGAATCCATCGCCGTGGGTCCGACGATCCTGCGTCGCGGGTCCGAATGGTTTTCCAGCTTCGGGCGGGAGAATAACAAGGGCACCAAGCTTTTCCAGATCAGCGGCCATGTGAACAAGCCCTGCGTCGTCGAAGAATCGATGGGCATCAGCTTCAAGGAACTGATCGACCGGCATTGCGGCGGCATTCGCGGCGGCTGGGACAATCTGCTCGCGGTGATCCCCGGCGGCTCCTCGGTGCCGCTGGTCCCGGCTGCGCAGATCATGGACGCGCCGATGGATTTCGACGGGTTGCGGGCGCTCGGCTCCGGCCTTGGCACCGCCGCCGTCATCGTCATGGACAAGTCGACCGACATCGTCCGCGCGATCAGCCGTCTCTCCTATTTCTACAAGCATGAGAGCTGCGGCCAGTGCACGCCCTGCCGTGAAGGCACCGGCTGGATGTGGCGGGTGATGGAGCGTCTGCGTTCGGGCGATGCTGACATCAGCGAAATCGACATGCTCCAGCAGGTGACCAAACAGGTCGAAGGCCACACCATCTGCGCGCTCGGCGACGCGGCGGCATGGCCGATCCAGGGGCTGATCCGGCACTTCCGTCCGGAAATCGAGCGCCGGATCAACGAAAACAAGGGTAGCGCCCCCGTCATGGAGGCAGCGGAGTAACCATGCCGAAGGTCAAAGTAGACGGCGTAGAACTCGAAGTCCCGGCGGGCGCCACTGTCCTCCAGGCCTGCGAGCTGGCGGGGAAGGAAATCCCGCGTTTCTGCTATCATGAGCGCCTCAGCATCGCGGGCAATTGCCGCATGTGTCTGGTCGAAGTGAAGCCCGGACCGCCCAAGCCGCAGGCGTCTTGCGCGCTTCCGGCCGCCGAGGGCCAGGAAATCCGCACCGACAGCGAGATGGTCAAGAAGGCGCGCGAAGGGGTGATGGAGTTCCTGCTCATCAACCACCCGCTCGACTGCCCGATCTGCGATCAGGGCGGCGAATGCGATCTTCAGGACCAGTCGGTCGCTTACGGCAAGGGCAGCAGCCGCTTCGAAGAGAATAAGCGCGCCGTCACCGAGAAATATATGGGTCCGATCGTCAAGACGGTCATGACCCGTTGCATCCAGTGCACCCGCTGCGTGCGCTTTGCCGAGGAAGTCGCGGGCGTCCCGGAAATCGGCGCCATCTATCGCGGCGAAAATATGCAGATCACCACCTATCTCGAACATGCCGCGAAAAGCGAGCTGTCGGGCAATGTGGTCGACCTCTGCCCGGTCGGCGCGCTGACCTCGAAACCCTATGCGTTCGAGGCGCGTCCGTGGGAGCTGAAAAAGACCCATGCGATCGACGTGATGGACGCGGTCGGCACCAATATCCGCCTCGACAGCCGGGGCCGTCAGGTGCTGCGCGCCGTGCCGCGCATCAATGACGATGTGAACGAGGAATGGGCGTCGGATAAGACCCGGCACAATGTCGACGGCCTGGTCCGCAAGCGCCTCGACAAGCCCTATGTCCGCAAGGACGGCAAGCTGGTTCCGGCGACCTGGAACGAGGCGTTCGCGGCGATTGCCGCCGTCCAACATGGCGGTTCGGTCGCGGCGCTGGCGGGCGATCTGCTCGACTGCGAGACGATGTTCGCCGGCAAGGCGCTGGTCGAGAAGCTGGGCGGTTCGCTGCTTGAAGGCCGTCAGACTGGTCTCGCTTATGATGTGTCGAGCCTCTCCGCCGTCAATTTCAACACCACGCTCAACGGCCTTGAAACCGCTGACGTGATCCTGCTGGTCGGCACCAACCTGCGTTGGGAAGCGCCGCTGGTGAACACCCGCATCCGCAAGGCGATCAAGAAGGGCGCGAAGGTCTTCGCCCTCGGTCCGCAGGTCGATCTCACCTACAAGGTCGAATGGCTGGGCAATGACGCCTCGCTGCTGGCCAAGCTGCCGGAAGCGGTGGTCGAAGCCTTCGGCAAGGCGGCCCGTCCGGCGATGATCGTCGGCGGCGGCGTGCTGGCCAAGGACGGCGCGCATGGCGACACGCTGGCGCTGGTCGAGACGCTGGGCCTGATCAAGGACGGCTGGAACGGTTACAACGTCCTGCACTTCGCGGCGGCGCGCATGGGCGGGCTGATGCTGGGCTATGCGACGCAGGGCGGCATCAAGGCGGTGGCGGCTGCCAAGCCCAAGCTGCTCTTCTCGCTGGGCGCGGACGAGGTCGATTATTCGGCGTTCGAGGACAGCTTCAAAGTCTATGTCGGCCACCATGGCGACAAGGGCGCCCATGCGGCGGACGTGATCCTGCCGGGCGCGAGCTATGCCGAGAAGGCGGGCACCTACGTCAATCTGGAAGGCCGGGTGCAGCGCGGCGAAAAGGCCGTGTTCGCGCCGGGTGACGCCCGCGAGGACTGGTCGATCCTGCGCGCCCTGTCGGAAGTGCTGGGCGCGACCCTGCCGTTTGACAGCTTCGATGCTCTTCGCACCGAAATGGCCAAGGCGGTTCCGGCGCTGGGCGTCGAAGGTCTCGCCGATTATGGCTGGTCCAGCCCCAAGCTGCCGACCGGCGCGACCGGCGAGTTCGGTTCGCCGATCAAGGATTTCTACCTGACCAACGCCATCTGCCGCGCCAGCCCGACGATGCAGCAATGCTCGGCGGAACTGATCCATGGCGAGACGTTTGCGGAGGCCGCAGAGTGACCGCTTTCTTCCAAAATCTCGGCCTGCCCTTCGAAGGCGCGTGGCTGCTTTCGACGATCGTCGGCATCTTGCTGATCGCGCTGCCGGTGATGCTGGCGGTCGCCATGATCATCTATGCCGACCGCAAGATCTGGGCGGCGATGGCGCTGCGCCGCGGCCCGAACGTCGTTGGCCCCTTCGGTCTGCTCCAGTCCTTCGCGGACGGTTTGAAGGTCTTCCTTCAGGAAACGATCATCCCGTCGGCTGCCAACCGCACGCTCTTCCTGATCGCGCCGATCATCACCTTCACCGTCGCGCTGATGGCCTGGGCCGTGGTGCCCTTTCAGGTGGGCGTGGTGCTGGCGAACATCAATGTCGGCCTGCTCTACATCCTCGCGATCAGCTCGCTCGGCGTTTATGGCGTGGTGCTGGCGGGCTGGGCGTCCAACTCCAAATATCCCTTCTATTCGGCGATCCGTGCCAGCGCGCAGATGATCAGCTACGAAGTCTCGATCGGCTTCATTCTGGTCTGCGTCGTGCTTTGGGCCGGCAGCTTCAACCTGACGACGATCGTGGAGAGCCAGAAGGGTTATTACGGCTTCCTCAACGGCAACGGCTTCAACCCGCTGCTTTTCCCGATGGCGATCATGTTCCTGATCTCCGCCATGGCGGAAACGGCGCGCCCGCCCTTCGACCTCACCGAAGCGGAATCGGAACTCGTCGCGGGGTATCAGACCGAATATTCGTCCATGGCCTTCGCGCTCTACTGGCTCGGCGAATATGCGAACGTCATCTTGATGTGCGCGCTGAACGCCATTCTGTTCTGGGGCGGCTATCTGCCTCCGATCGACTGGGCACCGCTCTATTATGTGCCGGGTATCCTCTGGCTGTTCGCCAAGATCCTGTTCTTCTTCTTCGTCTTCTCTTGGGTGAAGGCGACGGTGCCCCGCTACCGTTATGACCAGTTGATGCGGCTGGGCTGGAAGATCTTCCTGCCGACCTCGCTGCTGTTCGTCTTCCTGGTTTCGGGCTTCCTCATGTTCACGCGTTACGGAGGCGCTCAATGAGCCTCGGCTATTACGTCAAGTCCTTCACCCTCTGGGAATTTGTGAAGGCGCATTGGCTGACCTTGAAATATTTCTTCAAGCCCAAGGCGACCATCAACTATCCCTATGAGAAGAACCCGATCTCACCGCGGTTCCGGGGTGAACATGCGCTGCGCCGCTATCCCAACGGGGAAGAGCGCTGCATCGCGTGCAAGCTGTGCGAGGCGATCTGCCCGGCGCAGGCGATCACCATCGAAGCGCAGCCGCGCGATGACGGTAGCCGCCGGACGACGCGTTACGACATCGACATGACCAAGTGCATCTATTGCGGCTTCTGCCAGGAAGCCTGCCCGGTGGATGCAATTGTCGAAGGTCCGAATTTCGAATTTGCAACCGAAACGCGCGAGGAGCTGATCTATGACAAGGCCAAGCTCCTCGAGAACGGTGACAAGTGGGAGCGCGCGATCGCCGCGAACCTTGCCGCCGATGCGCCCTATCGTTAAGCCGCGACCCGATCGAAGAGGATATATGATCCTGTGATTCACGTGCTTGCCTTTTACCTGTTCGCCACCTTGGTGGTGTGCAGCGGCGCGCTGACGATCCTGTCGCGCAATCCGGTCCATTCGGTGCTGTGGCTGATCCTCGCCTTCTTCAACGCGGCGGGGCTGATGGTCCTGCTGGGCGCCGAATTCATCGCGATGCTTCTGGTCATCGTCTATGTCGGCGCGGTCGCCGTGCTGTTCCTGTTCGTCGTCATGATGCTCGACATCGATTTCGCCGAGCTGCGCGCCGGTTTCGTCGATTATTTGCCCTTCGGCATGTTGATCGCCCTGGTGCTGCTGGCCGAGATCGTTCTGGGCATCGGCCTGTGGAGTGCCGGTCCCATCGAACTGGCGCAGCGCGCAGCGCCGGTGAACCCGGAACTGTCCAACATCCAGGCGATCGGCGGGCTTCTCTACACCCGCTACATCTTCCTGTTCGAAGCCGCGGGCATCGTCCTGCTGGTTGCGATGATCGGTGCCATCGTGCTGACCCATCGCTCGCGCGGCGGGGTGAAGGGCCAGAATATCGCGAAGCAGAACCGCCGCCGTCCACAGGATGCGGTGCGTAACATCAATCAGCCAGTCGGGCAGGGGGTGGAGCTGTGATCGGCCTTCAGCATTATATGGTGGTCAGCGCGATCCTCTTCGTGATGGGCGTGCTGGGTATCTTCATCAATCGCAAGAATGTCATCATCATCCTGATGGCGATCGAGCTGATCCTGCTCAGCGTGAACATCAACCTCGTCGCCTTCAGCGCCTATCTGGGCGATCTGGTGGGCCAGGTGTTCAGCATGTTCGTGCTGACCGTCGCGGCGGGTGAGGCGGCCATCGGCCTTGCCATCCTCGTCATTTACTTCCGTGGTCGCGGCACCATCGCCGTCGACGATGTCAACCGGATGAAGGGCTAAAGCTCGATGATCCAGCTTATCGTCCTTCTCCCGTTGCTGGCTGCTGCCATCGCCGGTCTTGGCAACAAGGCCCTTGGCAAGCTGCCGGCTAAGATCGTCACCACCGGCGCGCTCTTTGCTTCCTGCGCCATGAGCTGGCCGATCTTCCTCGCTTTCGTGACCGGCCATGCCGAGCCTTATGTGGCGCCGGTCTTCACCTGGATCCAGTCGGGCAGCTTCGATGCCCAATGGGCGCTGCGCGTCGACACCATGACCGCGGTCATGCTGGTGGTCATCACCAGCGTGTCGAGCCTCGTCCACCTCTATTCATGGGGCTATATGGAGGAGGAGCCTGATCAGCCGCGCTTCTTCGCCTATCTCTCGCTCTTCACCTTCGCGATGCTGATGCTCGTGACCGCGAACAATCTGTTGCAGATGTTCTTCGGCTGGGAAGGCGTCGGTCTGGCCTCCTATCTGCTGATCGGCTTCTGGTTCCGTAAGCCGAGCGCAAACGCCGCCGCGATCAAGGCGTTCGTCGTCAACCGCGTCGGCGACCTTGGCTTCATGATGGGTATTTTCGGCACCTATCTGGTGTTCAACACCATCTCGATCCCGGAAATCCTCGCCGCCGCGCCGTCCATGGCCGGTTCGACCATCGGTTTCCTCGGCTATCGTTTCGATACCATGACCGTGCTTTGCCTGCTGCTGTTCATCGGCGCGATGGGCAAGTCGGCGCAGCTTGGCCTCCACACCTGGCTGCCGGACGCGATGGAGGGCCCGACCCCCGTGTCGGCGCTGATCCACGCCGCGACCATGGTGACGGCGGGCGTGTTCATGGTGTGCCGCCTGTCCCCGATGTTCGAGGTCAGCCCGACGGCGCTGCACTTCGTCACCATCATCGGCGCGGCGACCTGCCTGTTCGCGGCGACCGTGGGCACGGTGCAGAACGACATCAAGCGCGTCATCGCCTATTCGACCTGTTCGCAGCTTGGTTACATGTTCTTCGCGGCGGGTGTCGGCGCCTATGGCGCGGCGATGTTCCACCTCTTCACCCATGCCTTCTTCAAGGCGCTGCTGTTCCTGGGCGCCGGCTCGGTCATCCATGCGATGCACCATGAGCAGGACATGCGCTACTATGGCGGCTTGAGGAAGGAGATTCCGATCACCTTCTGGACGATGACGCTGGGTACGCTGGCCATCACGGGCGTCGGCCTGCCGCTCGTCGGCGTCGGTTTCGCCGGCTTCTATTCGAAGGACGGCATCCTTGAAGCGGCCTATGCTTCGGGCGGTGCGGGCGTGGGCGCCTATCTGGTCGGCGTGTTCGCGGCTTTGCTCACCAGCTTCTATTCGTGGCGCCTTGTGTTCCTGACCTTCTTCGGCAAGCCGCGCTGGGCCGCTTCGGAGCATATCCAGCACGCAGTCCACGGCCATCATGAAACGCCGGAGGAAGAGACCGAGCATGACGGCCACGGTCATCATGATCACCCACAGACCGGCACGGCGGGCTATCATCCGCATGAAAGCCCCTGGGTCATGTTGATCCCGCTGGTGGTGCTGAGCCTGGGCGCGGTGTTCGCCGGTTTCGCTTTCCACGACCAGTTCATCGGTCCGGAAGGGGGCATCGAGTTCTGGAAGGGCGCTCTGGCGTTCGACAGCCACCTGATGCACGCGGCGCATGAAGTGCCGACCTGGGTCAAGTTCGGTCCGTTCACGGTGATGCTGACCGGCCTCGTGATCGCCATGCTGGCCTATCTCAAGTTCACCGACTGGCCGCGCCGCTTCGTCGCCACCTTCGGCGCTCTCTATCAGTTCCTGCTCAACAAATGGTATTTCGACGAGCTGTACAACGTCCTGTTCGTCAAGCCTGCCTTCGCCATCGGCCGCTTCTTCTGGAAGTTCGGTGATGTGGGCTTCATCGACCGCTTCGGGCCAAACGGCCTGGCCGCGCTGGTCGTGCAGGGCAACAAAGTCACCCGTCGGCTTCAGTCCGGCTACCTCTACACTTACGCGCTGGTGATGCTGATTGGCCTCGCCGCGGCCGCAACCTGGGCGATGACACGATAATGGACGGCTTCCCCATCCTTTCCCTGATGATGGCAGTGCCGATGGCGGGGGCCATCGCCTGTCTCTACTCGGGCGCTGCCCAGGCGCGCATGATCGCGCTGGTGGCGACGCTGGTCGATCTGGTGCTGGGCGTCGTGCTCTGGGCGCATTTCGACCAGTCGGGCACCGCTGCCCAGTGGCAGTTCCAGGAATATGCGCCGATCTTCGGCCGTTTCGCCTGGGCGCTCGGCATCGACGGCATCGCGCTGATGCTGATCATGCTGACCGTTTTCCTGATGCCGATCTGCATCGGGGCGAGCTGGCTGGCGATCGAAAAGCGCGTCGGCGAATATATGGCGGCCTTCCTGTTCATGGAGGTGCTGATGATCGGCGTCTTCACGGCGCAGGATCTCTACCTTTTCTACATCATGTTCGAAGCCGGCCTGATCCCGATGTACCTGATCATCGGCATCTGGGGTGGTGCGGATCGCATCTACGCTTCGTACAAATTCTTCCTCTACACGCTGCTCGGCTCGGTCCTGATGCTGATCGCGATGATGTGGATGGTGCATGACGCGGGCACGACCGACATCCCGACGCTCATGGCGTACAACTTCGATCCCAAGATCCAGATCTGGCTGTGGCTCGCTTTCTTCGCCAGCTTCGCGGTGAAGATGCCGATGTGGCCGGTCCATACCTGGCTACCCGACGCGCACGTTCAGGCGCCGACGGCCGGTTCGGTCATTCTGGCGGGCGTGCTGCTGAAGATGGGCGGTTACGGCTTCATCCGCTTCTCGCTGCCGATGTTCCCGGAAGCCTCGGCGCAGCTCGCGCCGCTGGTCTGGGGCCTGTCGATGGTCGCGGTGGTCTATACCAGCCTCGTCGCGCTGGTTCAGTCGGACATGAAGAAGCTGATCGCCTATTCGTCGGTCGCGCATATGGCGATCGTCACCGTCGGCCTGTTCGCCTTCAACCAGGCGGGCATCGAAGGCGCGATGATGGTGATGCTGGGCCATGGTCTGGTGTCGGGCGCGCTGTTCCTGTGCGTCGGCGTCATCTATGACCGCCTGCACACTCGCGAGATCGCCCGTTATGGCGGCCTCAGCATCAACATGCCCAAATATGCGGTGCTGTTCATGCTGTTCACCATGGCGTCGGTCGGCCTGCCGGGCACCAGCAACTTCGTCGGGGAATTCCTGTCGCTGATGGGCATCTACCAGGCGTCGAGCTGGGTGGCGCTGGTCTGCACCACGGGCATCATCCTGGGCGCGGCCTATATGCTCTATCTCTATCGCCGCATCTGCTATGGCGACCAGAAGAATGCCGACGCGGCGGCCATGCCCGACCTGTCGATGCGCGAAGTCTGGCTGCTGGCGCCGATCGCTGCGGCGGTGCTGTGGATGGGCATCTATCCCGAGAGTTTCCTCAGCCCCATGCGTTCCGACATCCGCGCGCTGGAAGCGCGCCTCGCCTCCGCCGCTCCGGCGGGTGATTCCAAGATCAAGATGGGTCCGGCCATCCCGGCCGCGGAAGCCCATCATGAAGAAGCATCCGCAATGTCCCATGAAGAAGCGTCGGGGGAGGCGCACTGATGATTGATTCCGCTTCCCTTCTGGCAGTCCTGCCGGAGCTGGTGCTGACGGCCGGTGGCCTGATCCTGATGCTGATCGCAGCCTATGGCGGCGACAAATCGGCGCGGGTGGTCAACTGGCTGTCGGTCCTGACCCTCATCGTCGCGGGCGTTTCGCTGTCCTGCTCGCTGGCCCATGGGCCGGTGGCCTTTGACGGGCTGGTCAAGGCCGACGCTTTCTCGGTCTTCGCCAAGGCGTTGATCTATGGCGCGGCGGCGGCGGCGATCCTGCTTGCTCCGCGTTATTTCGCGGTCGGCGGCGTGCCGCGTCCGGAATATCCGGTGCTGATCCTCTTCGCCGCGATCGGCATGGGGATGATGGTGTCGGCGGGCGACATGCTGACGCTCTATGTCGGCCTCGAAATGAACAGCCTGGCCTCCTATGTGCTGGCGAGCTTCATGCGGCAGGACGAACGGTCGTCCGAAGCCGGCCTCAAATATTTCGTGCTGGGTTCGCTGGCGAGCGGCATCCTGCTCTATGGCACCGCATTGCTCTACGGCTTCACAGGCAGCACCTCGTTCGACGGCATTGCGGTCGCGCTGGGCGACGGCGTGTCGAAGGGCGAGCTGTTCGGCCTGGTGTTCGTGCTGGCGGGGCTTGCGTTCAAGATCAGCGCCGTTCCTTTCCACATGTGGACCCCCGACGTCTATGAAGGCGCGCCAACCCCGGTCACGACCTTCTTCGCCAGCGCGCCCAAGGTCGCGGCGATGGGCCTGATCGTCCGCGTGGCGATCGAGGCGCTGGGGCCGGCGGGGCTGGACTGGCAGCAGATCGTGATCTTCGTGGCCTTGGCCTCGATCCTCTTCGGCGCGGTCGCGGCTATCGGCCAGACGAACATCAAGCGCCTGATGGCCTATTCGTCGATCAACAATGTCGGCTTCGCGCTGATCGGCCTGGCCGCCGGTACGCCTGCGGGCGCGGCGGCGACGATGAGCTATATGGCGATCTATGTCGTGATGACCATCGGTGCCTTCGCCTGCATCCTCCAGATGCGCGATGCCGATGGCAAGCCGGTCGAGACGATCGCGAGCCTTGCCGGCCTGTCGCGTTCGCGCAAGGGTCTGGCGGCGGCGCTGGCGATCTTCATGTTCTCCATGGCCGGTATCCCACCGCTCTTCGGCTTCTGGGCGAAGTTCCTGGTGTTCGATGCGGCGGTGGCGGCGGGCCTGACGGCTCTGGCGGCCTTCGGCATCGCGGCATCGGTGATCGGCGCCTTCTATTATCTGAAGGTCATCAAGACGATGTATTTCGACGAACCGGCCGACGCCTATGAAGCGCGCGGCGGAGCGGTCGAAAATGTCATCCTGACGGCCTGCGCCGTGGTGATCGTCTTCGGCTATCTGCTCAACCCGATGCTCGACAAGGCGAGCGCGGCGGCAGCGGCGGCGCTGTTCTGACCGATCTTCGCTTCGTTGAGGAGACTGGCTCCACCAATGCCGACATGCTGGCGTTGGTGGAGCAGGGCGTTGCAGAGGGTTGCTGGCTGCGTGCGGGACGGCAGACCGGAGGCCGCGGACGGTTGGGGCGCAATTGGGAAAGCCCCGACGGCAATCTCTATTGTTCGACGGTGATCCGCCTGCGTGACGGCGATCCGTTGCCGCATACGCTGGCGCTGGTGGCGGCCAATGCGGTGCATGCGCTGGTGGCGCCGCTCTGTGCGGGGCAGGCGCGGATCAAATGGCCCAATGATGTCCTGGTCGACGGCGCCAAGATCGCCGGTATCTTGCTGGAGCGGACCGGGGACGCCATCGTCGCGGGCATCGGCATCAATGTGACGGGGCATCCGACGGGGCTCGACCGGCCGGCGACGAGCCTGTTCGCGCAAGGCGCGCTGGATGCCGATGCAGCGGCCTTGCAGGCCCGGTTGGCCGAACTGTTCGCGCATTGGCTGGCGATCTGGCGGGCGCAGGGGCTGGACCCGGTGCGGACGCACTGGTTGCTGAACGCCCACCCCACGGGGACGCCGATGCGTGTGGTGCAGCCTGATGGCGAGACGGTGGAGGGCATGTTCGACACGCTCGACCGGCACGGCATGCTGATCCTGCGCTTGGCGAACGGGCAGAGCCGTGCCATTCATGCCGGCGACATCCTTCTTATCTGACATCCGGGGACGGGCCATGCTTCTCGCGATCGACGCGGGTAACACCAATGTGGTTTTTGCACTGCTTGAGGGGCGGGAAATCCGCGCCCGCTGGCGGATTGCCACCGATCCCCGGCGCACCGCCGACGAATATGCGGTGTGGCTGAACCAGCTTTTGATGCTGGAAGGGTACAAGATCGCGGATGTGGAGGCGGTCATCATCGCCACTGTGGTGCCACGCGCGCTGCATAATCTTCAGGTGCTGGCCGAGAAATATTTCAAGACGACCGCTCTGGTCGCCGGGCAGGCGCCGGTGGAGTGGGGGATCGAACTCGATGTCGCCGAACCGGCCTCGGTCGGTGCGGACCGGGTTGTAAATGCCATCGCCGCCCACCATCTCTACCAGGGCGACCTCATCGTCATCGATTTCGGTACCGCGACCACCTTCGACGTGATCGACTATCACGGCGCGTACAAGGGCGGCATCATCGCGCCGGGCATCAACCTGTCGCTGGATGCGCTGGTGGCGGCGGCGGCGAAACTGCCCAAGATCGCGATCGCGCCACCGGAGAACCGGTCGGTTATCGGTCGCACCACCGAAGCGCAGATGCATATCGGCGTATTCTGGGGCTATGTGGCGATGATGGAGGGATTGGTTGCCCGGATGCGGGCTGAAATCGGCCGTCCAGCCAAGGTGATTTCGACGGGGGGCCTGGCGGTCCTCTTTGATGACAATAGCGATATTTTCGATGCGATCGCGCCCGATCTCACGATCCTGGGCCTCGCACTGCTGCATGAACGGAGTTTGAAACCATAATGACACCTGGAAATGAGTTGATCTTCCTGGCCCTTGGCGGGTCGGGGGAGATCGGCATGAATGTCAATCTCTACGGTTGCCAGGGCAAATGGGTGATGGTCGATCTGGGCCTGACCTTTGCCGATCCGGCCTATCCCGGCGTGGAGCTGGTGCTGCCGGACCTTGCCTTTATCGAGGAACGCAAGGACGACCTGCTCGGCATCGTCCTGACCCATGGGCATGAGGACCATATCGGCGCTATTCCCTATCTCGCCGCTGACCTTGGCGTGCCGCTTTATGCGACGCCCTTCACCGCGGGGCTGATCCGGCTGAAGCTGGAAGAGGAGGGGCTCACCCAAGAGGTCGAGCTGAACGTCATCGACAATGAGGGCAGTTTCGCGCTGGGGCCGTTCGGCTTCCGCTATGTGCCGCTCGCCCATTCGATCCCCGAAGGCAATGCGGTGCTGATCGACACGCCTTATGGCAAGGTTTTCCATACCGGCGATTGGAAGCTCGATGAGACCCCGCTGCTCGGCCAGCCCTCCACGCCCGAAGAACTGACCGCGATCGGGGACGAAGGCGTGCTGGCGCTGGTCTGCGACAGCACCAATGTCTTCAATGCCGAGGCCAGTGGTTCCGAGGGCGATGTTCGTCAAGGGCTGATGGAGACGATCAAGGGCGCCAAGGGGCGCGTGCTGGTCACGACCTTCGCTTCCAACGCAGCGCGGTTGCAAACGCTGGGCGAGGTCGCCAACGCCATGGGGCGCAAGCTCTGCGTGGCGGGGCGGTCGCTCGACCGGATCATTTCGACGGCGCGGACGGCGGGTTACCTCAGGGATTTCCCACCGACCGTCGATTGGGACGATGTCATGGCGCTCCCGCACAACGAGGTGATGATCATCGCCACAGGCGGGCAGGGGGAGGCGCGGGCCGCGCTCTCCCGCATCGCCTTCGACAGCCATCCGATCAAGCTGGACGAGGGTGATCTGGTCGTCTTCTCCTCCAAGCAGATTCCGGGCAATGAGATCGCCATCGGCCGTATCCAGAACGCGCTGGCGGCCAAGGGCGTGCTGATGGTGACGGATCGCCAGGCGGAGGTCCATGTGTCGGGCCATCCGGGGCGTCCCGAACTGGAGTCCATGTATCGCTGGGTGCGGCCGCAGATCCTGCTGCCGGTCCATGGTGAGCGGCGGCATATGGCCGAACAGGCGCGGCTGGGCCTGTCGAGCGGCGTGCCGAGCGCGGTCGTGCAGTCCAATGGCGATGTGCTGCGGCTGGCGCCGAACGGGCCGGAGATTATTGGTCATGAAGCGACCGGGCGTCTGGTGCTGGATGGCGATGTCATCCTGCCGTCGGACGGTTCGACCATGAATGAGCGGCGGAAGGTCTCCCTGCACGGCCAGATCAGCGTTGCCGTGGCGCTGGACGGCAAGGGACGGGTTATTGGGACGCCCGCCTTGCGGACGCAGGGCGTTCCGGTGGAGGAAGACAAAGCGGCCTTTCTGGAAGAGGCCGCGGAAGAAGCGGCCGGCGCGGTCGCCAAGGGATCGCAGGAGGAGGACGCCTTGCGCGAACGGGTGCGTCTGGCGGTGCGGCGCACGGCGACGCGCTGGACGGGCAAGAAGCCGGTAGTAGACGTGCTGCTCATTCGCGCCTAAGCCTGACGCTCATGAACTGGTACGCCATCTTCGCCATCTATGTGCTGTTCTGGGTGATCAGCGCGTTTGTCGTCTTGCCCTTCGGCATCCGCACGCCCGACGAAACGGGTGAAGCGTTGCTGAAGGGGCAGGCGGACAGCGCGCCGAGCAACTTCCGGCCAGGGGTGGTTGCGTTCCGCGCGACGCTTCTGTCTGCGGCCTTGTTCGGGATATATTACGCCAATTATGTCGAAGGATGGGTCACGCTGGAGCGGTGGACGCATATCGGCTGATTGCGGGTGGTGAGCGGAAATGCTCCACTCGTCACCCCGGCTCAAGCCCGGGGTGACGGGAACGGTAATGTCTTGAACTGGCCGCTGCGGACTTGACCCAGGCCCCCACTTGTCCTTGGCCGCACATTCCCGAAAAGAGAGCCGAGCCTGGATCAGTCAGTTTGACGGAAGCCCACTTCGCAGGCCCCACCGGCCCTTAGGATCGGGCCGCAATTCCAGCTTGCAGGAATAGCGATCAGCAACCGACACTTCGCCGCCACGATCATCGCCGCAGGCAATTCCGGTCATCTGGAATGTGATGGTGGTTCGGCGGCCTTGTTGGGTGATTTCTGGTCCCCAACTATCGCCTGACCATATTCGCTGAACCTGACCATCGGCTCGGCCAAGGAAAAGATATGTCGAAACACCCGCAGTCGCCGTGGGCGTAAACGCCGAAAGCGCGCCGGGACAGACGTAACTGCCGCTAAAAACCAGATAATCTGTCAAACCATCACCATTCGCATCCAGCCTGCGAACCATATCCCCCGTCTTGCCGCGCCGCCCAGTGAGTTGCCGGCATATTGCGGCATCGTCGTCGATGATTTGTTGAATGGCAACCGGAAGGGGAGGTGGAGATTTGGCAAGCGCTGCCACGAATGACGTGTCCGCAATTCCGATAATAACGAACACCCACAACCTGCCTCTATTTCTGGCCCTGGGTGTCTTCATCCCGGCATATTATCCAAGCTATAATCGAGAGCAAGAGGTGCATCCAGCGGCGGAAACCGGGGGGTAAAGGGCAAATGATCGTCGCTTTGGCCCGTCCTTTAAGGACCATGCGTAACCCAATGGCCACAGCATCCTCCAAAAACATCCTATTTCTCCGATAGGAGCGATGGAACCTGTCCTATTCCCCGCCGACGGCTCTATCCCGCACCCCTCTTTGACATGTCCGACCAATCGCGCCACCACGCCCACGCGCGCGCAGGCATGCGCGCGCGTACACTGTGAACTTCGGCGTGAAACGCACAGTTTCAGCGACCATACCGGGCCGCTGTCCATCGCTTCGGAGGAGGGGATCTTCGCCGGAAGCGAAGCGCTATTGCCGCAACCGTTCGATCGCCTGCGCCAGCGCAACATAGAGCTTGCCCATGTCCGACGACAGGATCGCCACGCCCAGCGCATTGCCGTCACGGGCCGACAGGATGATCCGCAGCATCGATTCGAAATCGTGGATGTAGCGGTTCACATGATCCTGGAATTCAGGATCATTGTCGTAATGCAGCGCGATTTCGCGGGATTCGCCCGCATCCAGCAGCTTGACCGCGCGGCGGGTGAAAACGCCGCGATCGCCCTTCAGATAGGATGACCAGGCGGAATCGGTCACGTCGTTGGACAATATCTTGGCAACGTCGATCGCGGTGCTGTTGAGCGATTCGATGATCAGCGCGGAACGGCGCGCGAAATGGTCGCGATCCCGGTCCTCGGCGGCACGTTCCGCTTCCTCGATCCGGGCCTCGACCGTGGCGCTGGTGTCGGCGATCGTCAGCAACTGGCGGGTGAGGCGGTCGGACGCCTGATGCGCCGCCTTGACGGCCTCCTCCGCGACCTTTGCCACCTGTTCGATCTGGGTGGCGATCTTGTCGCCGATGACCCGCTCCATCGCTTCCTCGCTGGCGTCGGCGAGCGATTGGGCAGCGTCGGGGATGGCACGGCTCAAGGCCTGGCGAGCACGCTCTGCGGCCTGATCGGCGGTATCCTTGACCCGGAGCAGGGCGGTGACGAGCAGCGGTCCGGCGCCCTCCGTGATCCGCGTCGCGTCCTGATGCGCATTGTCGAGCGCGGTGCGCAGCCGTTCGACCAGTTCGCGATTGGCATCGACGCCGCTCTGCGTGCTTTCCAGCCATTCGCTGAGGCGCCGACCCTGGCCGCGCAGCAGTTCCTCGGCCTCCTGGGTGCGGCCGACCAGCGCCTCGGAAATGGCTTCCAGCCGCTCGATTTCCGGCGCGGCGCTGTCGAGCAGGGTGCGACTGGTCTCGATCCGCCCGTTGAAACGCTCCAGCGCGGCGGGGAAGGTTTCGTCCAGTTCCCGCACGCTGGAATCCAATGCAAGCATCAGCGTTTCGGCGCTGCCGATCAGCTTTTCCGCGGTCATGCCGCCAGCCGCCAGCGCGCCGTCGATGCGCTGCGTCTCGGCGGTGAGGCGTATGAGCGCCGCTGTGAGCCGCTCATTGCGGGCGAGGGCGGTTTCCTCCATCGCGGCGAAGCGCGTCTCGGCGGAACCGACCGCATCGTTGAGGCTGTTCTGAAGCCCGGCGACCAGAGTGCGCTGTCCCTCGACCAGATCGTTGATCTGATGCAGCCGGCTTTCGACCTCGCCGACATGATCGGCCAGATTGGCGACGGTTTCATCGCCGATCGCGGCAATGCCGTCGCGGGAACGCGCGATCAGCGCGTCGAGCGCCTCGCTCTGACGCGAAAGGCCCTCATCGGTGATCGCCATGCCTTCGCGCGCCTGCGTCACGGCAACCTCGATACGCTGGCGCAATTCGGCCTCGACCGTTTCCGCGTCGCGCGACAGGGCGGAAAGCGCCGACTGGCTGGTGGCGGCGATCCCGGCCTGCGCACCCTCGATCAGCGATTTGAGCGACAGGGCCTGTGCCGTCAGATTGGCGTCCACCGCCGCCATGGTCTCCTGCGCGCGGCCATGGGTGGTTTCCAGGCGATGGAGCACGTCGATCTCGACCCGGTTCAACTCCTGCGTCAGCAGCGCGATCACCGACTGGGTGGTCTCCGCCACCTCTTCCTTGGTGCGGCTGGTCAGGTCGCCCAGAACGACCGATCTCTGCTCCAGATCCTGCCAGCTTTCCTCCATCGCCCTGCGCGCGCTTTCCATCGTCGCGTCGATCCGCGCGGCGGCGATGTCGGCCATGCCGTTCACCTCCTGCGTCGTGGAACGGGTGGCTTCCTGAAGCTGGGTGAGTTGACTCGACAGGCTCTTGGTGGCAGAGAGCGTGCGCGTGCGGGCATCGTCGGACAATTCGCCGATCGCGTGCAGCCGCGCCTCCAGCATGTCGATCCGTTCCGACAGGGCATGGCCGTTGTCGACGATCTGTGCCGACATGCGGGTCGCGCGCTCCTCCAGTTCGGGAATGGAGCCGATCAGCGTTTCCATCCGCTGCACCAGCGCCAGCCCCGCCCGTTCGGCCGCTTCGGCGCGTTCGGCGGTGCTGTTGGCGCGGCCCGCGATCAGTTCGGCCGATGCCTCCATATTGCTGCTCGCGGCGGCGCCATAGCTGTCGAGCAATTCCGCCTGATCCTGCATGGCCTGGCGGGCTGTTTCGAGTTGCCCGGCGATCCGGCCGAGCCGCAGTTCGAGCAGTTCCGCCTCCGTCCGCAGCGCCCGGGCGGTGTCGAGATAGCGGCGCGCTTCGGTCCGGCTGTTGCGCAGCAGCAGCAGATAGCAGACGCCCAGCAGGATCAGCGGAACGAGGATGGTGGCGACCAGCCCCGGCCATGCCGCCGGTCCGCCGCGCCACTGGCCGGACGACAGGGTCGCCCAGCCGGCAAAGCCGACCCAGAGCAGGCCGCCCGCCAGAAACGCCCATTGCGTCCCGCTCAGACCGCGCGCGCCGGTTTCCGGCATGGCATGGTCTTCGTCCAGATCCATGACGGCCTGTTTCAACAGCAGGGTATCATCCGCCTGCGACGCCTCATCGGCCTTCCGGTCCTGGTCACGCCAGAATTCGACTATGGTGCTGCCCCCGTTCATGCCGTCATCCTAGCAGCTTTTGCGCGCACGAAAATGCCTTGTTACCAAAACTTAACGCAAGCCAGATAGCGTCTGCCCCATGTCCTATGATCCAGGCGCCCTGAATGCGGCTTTGGCCGCTGCTGTCGGTGAAGACAGTCGATTGATTGAGGATCTGCGCATTGCCTTCATGGAAAGCGCGGAACGGCAGCTTGATCTGCTGGGCCGGGCCCGATGCGATGCGAACTGGCAGCTCGCGGCCTGGCGTCTGAAGGGGCTGGCGGCGAGCTTCGGGCTGACCAGCCTGATGGCGATGGCCGATGAGGCCGCCGATGCGGCGCCGGGCGATCCCCGGATTTTGCGGCTTTTGCGTGCGTCGCTAAGCGATCTTGCGCGGGATTGAGGTCAGTCGGCTTGCGTGATCGCGTCCGCCTTGTAACAAGGTGGGCTGAACAAAGATCGGGTCGGTTTCATCACGCATGACTTTTGCGGCAATTCTTAGCGCCAGCCGGGCATCCAACGATGCCGCTGGATCGCTGCGCGCCAGCCTGCATTTCGCGGGGCAGACGCTGGTGGAATATCAGGCGCGGCAGGCGGCGCGGGCGGGCGCCGACCGAATCATGATCCTGGTGAGCGTGATCACGCCCGCCTTGTCGCAGGCGGTCGACCGGCTGTCGGCGGACGGGATCGCCGTCGCGCTGATCCGCGACATGGTGTCGATGGTGCGCGACGCGCCGCGCCATGCCGATACGCTGCTGGTGGCCGACGGTGCGATCGTGGGGCAGGCCTATTTCGAAGCCATGGCGAAGAATGAGGGCAATGCCCTGCTCGTCGCCGACGACAGCCGCGCCAGCGCCCCGTTCGAGCGGATCGACGCGGGGCAGCGCTGGGCGGGGCTGGCGCGGATCAGCCCGGATCTGCTGTTCAACACGCTCGACATGATCGGGGAGTGGGACCTGTCGCTGACCCTGGTGCGGGCAGCGGTGCAGGCCGGGGCGCGGCGCGTCACCGTGCCGCAGGACGATCTGATGGAAGGCCGGGTGGCGCTGGTCGAGGCGCAGGATCAGGCGGATCTGGCGGCGCAGGCCGTGCTGTCTCATGGGCCGCGCGGGTTGCGGGTGCGCGGCGCGGCAGAGCAATATCTGCTGGTGCCGGCGGCGCGCCTGGCGGCGCCTGCGCTGATGCGGATGCAGGTGCCTGCCTTGCAGGTGCGAATTGCGGCCATGGCCCTGGGTGCGATTGCGCTGGTGCCGATCGAGCTGTCTTGGACGGGGGCGGGCCTTTGCCTGCTGCTGCTGTCGCTGTTATTGGCGGAAACGGCGGACCGGCTTGACGAAATGGCGCTGCGCCCCCTGCCGATGGGATGGATCGCCTTTGTCGCACCGGCCTTTGCCGTGGCCGGGATCGCGCTGTCGGGGCAGGGGACGGTGTCCAGCTATCTGGCGCTGTTGCTGGCGATCATCCAGATGGCGGATCGCTGGCGCAAGGTGGGCACGGTGCGGCCGTGGATGATCTTCACCCCGGCCAGCGCCTTGATCCTGCTGCTGGCCGCGGCGCTGACGGGTTCGCTGGCGTTGATGGCGGAAGTGGCGATGGCCTGCGCCATCGTCTCGGCCGGGGCGATGATCCTGCTGCGTCGCGATTGAGCGATTTCCCGTCGAATGGCGTCGGCCGGCGGTCGATATGGTTCGATCGGATCGAAAAACGCTCGGCGCGATTTTGCTCGTTACGGTTTAGTGCATTTTAACGACGTGCCATTATGCTGGCCTGTATGAGCGCCTTTTCGTCCCTGATCGGATCGACGGCTGCGGACAACTGGCCGATGGCGCAGGTCATGGCCGGCATGTCCGCCGTGCCCGTCGGGCATGCCATTGATCTGGCGTTTTTCTTTCCCGACGATGGACGGGACCGTCATGACGCGCTGATGGCGGAGACGCGGCGGCATCTGGGCGGATGCCTGACCGCGATCGAGATCGGACTGCGGCTGGCGCTGGAGCAAACGCCCGAAATCGCGGCGGCTCTGGAGCAATGGCCGCAACCGATCTGTTGGCCCACTATATGTGGACAGCCGACCTTGCTGGGGCCGGCTCTGCTGGCGCATATGCAGATGCGGGGCGGATTGAGCCTGATGTTGCGGCAGTTCGGGCGGCCGGATGGCGACCATGGCGAATCGGAGGCGGGGCCACTCTTCTCTGCCGATGATATGTCGATTGGCGATGCGATGGCCGCGCTGACGCTGGCGGAGGGGCGCTGGCTGACGACCGGCGCGGAGGACCAGCCCATGCCGCCGGACCTGCCGGCTGGACATTTCGCGGAATTGCTCTGGACCGCGACGGCTTGCCTGGCGGCGGTGGCGCAGCGGAGCGGGACGGTGGACCCGGACGCGGTCTTGCCTGTGTTCGAGGCGGCAGGACAGGTGTTGCTTGCGCGCCATGATGAGGCAACGGGGCCGATAGCCGCTGCGGACCGGCTGGTTCGCTCGCTGGGGGAGCGTGCCGATGCGCCGGAACTGATGGGCGCGGCGCTGGCGCAACGACGGTTCCTGCTGTTCACGGCATTGGCCGGGCGGCGTTTGCGCATGGAGAGCCTTCAAGTCGCGGACATTCTGGTGATGGGACCGGTCGGGCAGGTGGCGGCCTTGTGCCGGGCGCTGGGCGGATCGGATTCCGATTACCGGCATCTGCTGCTGGCCTTGCGCCCGGTACGGCCGTCACTCTCCGATACGCGGATCGTCGGCGAGGCGCTGCGCTATCAGGATTTGACGGTGGAGCAGGCGGATGCCGCTGTGAGCGTCATGCGTACGCCTGTCGCCCTGCGGGCCAAGCTGGATCATTTGCGGCGGATCACTGGTTGATGCACATGCCGTCGCATCCCGCCGTCATCCGGGCGACGGTCGCCGCGGATGGCCGATTGCTGAGCGCGGACGCGCCCCTGCTCGCCTTGCAGCAAGAGGCGGGCGGCGAACTGGGCGAAGTCCTGGCGATTCCGCAACTCGCGGCGATAGCGCGGCTGGCGGCGAAGCTGGGCATCGGGGTGTCGCGACCGGTGGTGGCAGCGGCCGATCGCGGTGACATAGACATGTGGGTCCGGGCCAAGCCCGATGGTGCTTCCATCCAGATGGCGATCATCGACTGGTATGAGCGACCTCCCGCCGCCGTGCCTGTCGATCTGGCCCAGCGGGATATGGACATTGCGGCCTTGTCCGAGGGCTGGACCTGGCAGATCGACACGCAGTTGCGGTTCCAGATGGTGTTGGAAGGGCAGGGTGCACAGGGGATATTGCCGGGCACGTCACCTGTGCCGGGCAGCCCCTTCACCAGCTATTTCGAATTACGGCCTGACGGAGAGGGTGATCTGCCCATATTGCGGGGTTTCGCCCAGCGGCGTGCCTTTCGCGGACAATCGGCCAGCCTGGCAAGCGATGCGACGCAGCATTTCGCCTTGTCGGGTTTCCCGATGTTCGACCTTGCGGGGCAGTTGGTGGGCTATCGCGGCAAGGCGCTGCCGATCGACCGGGCGGTCATGGCGCCGCTCGCAGAGCCGGAGCCGACGGCACTTTATCCCGCCGAATTCGGGAAGCGTCTGGACCGGTCGCTGCGCCAGCCGTTGGGACGGATCATTGCCAATGCCGATTCGATCGGCGCCCAGTTCGAAGGTCCCCTGCGGCCGGATTATGTGGGCTATGCCAATGACATAGCGGCGGCGGGGCGGCATCTGATGGCGCTGATCGACGATCTGGCCGATCTCCAGGCGATCGACCGGCCCGATTTTACCGTCATCGCCGAAGAACTGGACCTGGCGGATCTTGGGCGGCGGGCGGCAGGCCTGTTCCTCGTCAAGGCGATGGATCGCGGGATTTCCATCGTGGCGCCTGAAGTGGAAGCGTCGCAGCCCGCGGTGGGGGAATTCCGCCGGGCCTTGCAGATATTGATGAACCTGGTGGGCAATGCGGTGCGTTACGCTCCGGAAGGATCGATCGTGCGGATCGAGACGGGACGGGCCGGTGAGCAGGCGTGGATCGCGGTCCTGGACCAGGGGGACGGCGTGCCGGAAGACAGCCGTGAGCGGATTTTCGAGAAGTTCGAGCGCCTCGGCCGCAGCGATGCCGGGGGCAGTGGGCTTGGCCTTTATATTTCGCGGCGGCTGGCGCGGGCGATGGGCGGTGACATTGGTATCGGTGACGCGCCCGATGGCGGCGCGAGATTTGCCCTGCTGCTGCCCGCTTTGGACTGAAACGAAAAACGGCGCCCGGTTGGGCGCCGTCTTCTTGAAGCGATGAAAGCGGATTAGCGCTTTTCGACCGGCACATAGTCGCGCTGCGACGGGCCGGTATAGAGCTGGCGCGGACGGCCGATCTTCTGCGCTGGGTCGGAGATCATTTCGTTCCACTGCGCGACCCAGCCGACGGTGCGGGCCAGCGCGAAGAGCACGGTGAACATCTCGGTCGGGAAGCCGATGGCCGAGAGGATCACGCCCGAGTAGAAGTCGACGTTCGGGTAAAGCTTCTTCTCGATGAAATAAGGATCGTGGAGCGCGATCTGCTCCAGTTCCTTCGCCACGTCGAAGATCGGATCGTTGACGCCCAGCTTGGCGAGAACGTCCTTCGCGGTCTTCTGCATCACGGTCGCGCGCGGGTCGTAATTCTTGTAGACGCGATGTCCGAAGCCCATCAGGCGGAACGGATCGTCCTTGTTCTTGGCGCGGGCGATATATTCCGGAATGCGGTCGACGGTGCCGATCTCGCGCAGCATGTTGAGCGCGGCTTCGTTCGCGCCGCCATGCGCCGGACCCCACAGGCAGGCGATGCCCGCCGCGATGCAGGCGAAGGGGTTGGCGCCCGAGGAACCCGCCAGACGCACGGTCGATGTCGAGGCGTTCTGCTCATGGTCGGCGTGCAGGGTGAAGATCTTGTCCATCGCGTCGACGACGACCGGGTCGATGACATATTCCTCCGCCGGGACCGAGAAGGTCATGTTCAGGAAGTTGGCGGTGTAGGACAGGTCGTTGCGCGGATAGACGAAGGGCTGACCCACCGAATATTTGTACGCCATGGCGGCGATCGTCGGCATCTTGGCGATCAGGCGGTGGCTGGCGATCTTGCGCTGTTCCGGGTCGTTGATGTCGGTCGAGTCGTGGTAGAAGGCCGACAGCGCGCCGACCACGCCGCACATGATCGCCATCGGGTGCGCGTCGCGGCGGAAACCGCGATAGAAGGTGGTGAGCTGTTCATGCACCATGGTGTGGCGCGTGATCGTGCGGGTGAAGTCCTCCAATTCCTTCTTCGAGGGCAGTTCGCCGTTGAGGAGGAGGTAGGACACTTCCATGAAGCTCGACTGTTCGGCGAGCTGGTCGATCGGATAACCACGGTGCAGCAGTACGCCGGCGTCGCCGTCGATATAGGTCAGACCCGAATCGCAGCTGGCGGTCGAGGTGAAGCCGGGATCGTAGGTGAACATGCCGGTGTTGGCGTAGAGCTTGCGGACGTCGATGACCTGCGGTCCGACCGTGCCGTTCAGAATGGCATAGTCCTTCGCGTCTCCGCCGACGCTCAAAGTGGCATTGTTATCCGACATGGTATTCTCCTGATACTTCAATTGGTCGATGCGTGCCTCACAGCGGCCAATCGTTCCAAGCTCTCCGCCTTCCCCAGAAGGAAAAGGACGTCGAAAATTCCCGGCGAAACCGTGCGACCGGTCAACGCCGCGCGCAAAGGCTGCGCGACCTTTCCAAGCCCGAGGCCGGCATCCTCTGCCACGCGGCGTATCGCTTCCTCGATCGCTTCGACCGTCCAGGATGGGACGGGTGCAAGAGCGTCGGCTGTCTGTCCCAGCAGCGCGCGCGCCGAGTCGTCTAGCAGAGCAAGGGCCTTGTCGTCAAAATCCAGCGGGCAATTTTTGAACAAATATTCTGCACCCTCGGCAATTTCGTTAAGCGTCTTGGCGCGGGGTTTGAGGGAGGGCATGGCGTCGGTCAGCAGCTTTTCCGCGCCTGCCGGAAGGACGATGGCCAGTCTTTGCGCGATCCGGGGCGCCACCAGCGCGGCCAGGCGCGCATCGTCCGCTTCACGCAGATAATGACCGTTGAGATTCTCCAGCTTCTTGATGTCGAAGCGCGAGGGCGAGCGGCCGACGCCTGCAATATCGAACAGCTCGACCGCGCGGTCGCGGGAGATGATCTCCTCGTCGCCATGGCCCCAGCCCAGGCGCAGCAGATAGTTGAGCACCGCTTCGGGCAGCATGCCCATTTCGTCGCGATAGGCGTCGACGCCGAGCGCGCCGTGGCGCTTTGACAGCTTGGCCCCGTCCGATCCGTGGATCAGGGGGATATGGGCGTAGATCGGCTCTTCCCAATTCATCGCCCTTATGATGCCGAGCTGCCGGAATGCATTGTTGAGATGATCGTCGCCGCGAATGACGTGGGTCACGCCCATGTCATGGTCGTCGACCACCACGGCCAGCATGTAAGTCGGCGTGCCGTCGGAGCGCAGGAGGATCATGTCGTCCAGCTCCGCATTCTGGACGACGACGCGCCCCTGCACGGCGTCCTCGATGACGGTTTCGCCGGTTCGCGGGGCCTTCAGGCGAATGACATGGGGCGCGCCTTCGGGAGCTTCCTCCGGCGAGCGGTCGCGCCAGCGACCGTCATAGCGCATCGGCTGCTTGGCGGCGCGCTGCTGTTCGCGCAATTCGGCCAGTTCCTCGGGCGTCGCATAGCAGCGATAGGCATGGCCGGCCGCGAGCAACTGGTTGGCGACCTCGGCATGGCGGGGCGTTCGTTCGAACTGGAACACCGCCGGTTCGTCGCCGCCAAGGCCCAGCCATTCCAGTCCGTCGAAGATTGCGGCGACCGCCTCCTGCGTCGAGCGGGCACGATCGGTATCCTCGATCCGCAGCAGGAACCTGCCACCATGATGGCGCGCGAACAGCCAGTTGAACAGCGCGGTCCGCGCCCCCCCGATATGAAGAAAACCGGTGGGCGACGGCGCAAAACGGGTTACTACCTGTCTGTTCGAACCCGTGGCACTCACCGCTTCATTCCCTGACATTCGCTCCGATATCCACCTGGCCTATCCATGATCGCGACGCCCCCTAGCATGGCTTTCGAGCCACGACAAACCTCCGTTGTCGGTTATGGCCGACACGGCGCGCTGTCGCTTTTGGAGAGGGTGGAAGCCTGGCTGGAGGAGGAGCGCGAGCAGCTGCCGCTATGGGTCCCCGTGGCGCTCGGTGCAGGAATTGCGGCCTGGTTTTCTTTGCCTAACAGATTGGGATGGCTGGCCTTTTGTAGCGCTTCACTGGCCCTGGCCTGTGCCGCGTTGCTCCTGCCGAGCGGCGGGCGGCTGCGCCGGGCGGTCCTGATCGGAAGCATGATGGCCTGTTTCGGCTGCGTACTGATCTGGGGGAAGGCGACGTTTTTGGGTGCGCCGCCATTGGCCCAGGCGGTGTTCGTCGAGGTGAGCGGAGAGGTGAAACGGCTCAATCCGGTCCCGGCTCAGAAGATGAGTCGCATGCTGGTGCGGCCGATTGACGCCCCTGGCCTGCCGCCGCTCATCCGGGTCAATCTGGACGATGAACTGACACCCGCCGGCCTGGGGAGAGGCGCGGTCGTGCGTTTTCGTACAAGATTGATGCCGCCTGCATCGCCGGGCCTGCCTGGTGGATATGATTTTGCGCGGCGGGCCTATTTCGACGGCATCGGGGCGACGGGCCGCGTTCTCAAGCCGATCGCGCTATTGCGACCGGCTTCCGCGCCGCCGCCGATGAGGGAGCGGCTGTTCGCGCATATCGTTGGGCAGATTCCCGGCGCCGGCGGTGGCATCGCCGCCGCGCTGGCGACGGGGGATCAGGGGGCGATCGCGGAGGATGATGCCGAGGCGATGCGGCGCAGCGGCCTCGCGCACTTGCTGTCGATCAGTGGCCTGCATGTGACGGCTCTCATCGCGGCGGTCGTGTTCCTGTTGATGCGGGCGATGGCGCTCAGCCGGCGGGCGGCGCTGGATTGGCCGTTGATGCTGATCGCGGCGGGCGGCGGCGCGCTTGCGGGCATCGGCTATACATTGCTGACCGGAGCGGAAGTGCCGACCGTGCGGTCCTGCGTCGCCGCCTTGCTGGTGCTGGGCGGGCTGGCCATGGGGCGGGACGCCATCACATTGCGGTTGGTTGCGGCCGGTGCGCTGGTGGTGCTGCTGGCCTGGCCGGAGGCGTTGGTGGGTCCCAGTTTCCAGATGAGCTTCGCCGCCGTGGTCGCGCTGGTCGCGTTGGGTGAGCATCCGCGTTTCCGGGGCTTCATCGCCGCACGGGAAGAGGCCAGTTGGCGTCGGTTGGGCCGGCACTTGCTGGCCATGCTGGCGACGGGGCTGGTGGTGGAGCTGGTGCTTGCGCCGATCGCCATCTTCCATTTTCACAAGGCGGGAATGTTGGGGGCCATCGCCAATCTGGTGGCGATTCCGCTCACCACCTTTGTCATCATGCCGCTGGAAGCGCTCGCCTTGCTGTTCGATCTGTGTGGATGGGGCGCGCCCTTCTGGTGGCTCACTGCACGCGCGCTCGATCTGTTGCTGCTCGTTGCGCATGGGGTGGCGTCCAGTCCCTGGGCGATCATGCGATCATCCGCGCAGTCCGGCGGGATTTTCGCGCTGATCCTTGCAGGCCTGCTCTGGTGCCTGCTGTGGCGCAGCCGATGGCGCTGGGTAGGGCTGATCCCCGCGGCGGCGGGCGTAGCGATGATCCTGAAAAGCGGGCCGCCCACCTTGTTGATAACGGGAGACGGCCGTCATGTCGCTGTCCGGACCGCGAGCGGGGGCATGGCTATTTTGCGGGAGAGGGCCGGAGGCTATGTGCGCGATGCGCTCGCCGAAACCGCCGGCTATGACGGTATGCTGGAAGCGATGGCTGCCATGCCAGCATCGCGCTGTTCACCTGACCTTTGTGCGGTACGGTTGAAGGGCGATGGACGGAACTGGGACATACTGGTGACGCGGAGCAGCGCCAGGATCGAGAGCGGGGTGCTGGCCCGAGACTGTGCACGGGCGGATATCGTGATCAGCGACCGGTTCCTCCCCGTTTCCTGCCGCCCACGCTGGCTGAAAGCGGACCGGCGCCTGCTTGCGCGGACCGGAGGGCTGGCCATTGACCTCGAAGTCCCCTTTGTCCGCACCGTCAGAAGCGTGGATGACGAGCATCCCTGGATTGCGTGGTCCGCGTTCAGGCCGCGCCGATCCTCTCAATTATAGCGGCGCAGCAATCCTGCGAGCTTGCCCTGGATGCGGACCTGCTGCGGATCGTAGATTTGCGGCTCATAGGCGCTGTTCGCCGGATCGAGCCGGACCTTGGGTCCTTCGCGCCGGAAATATTTGAGCGTCGCTTCGCTGTCGTCGATCAGGGCAACGACGATCTGTCCTTCCCGCGCGACGTCGGTTCGCTGGATCAATGCGAAGTCGCCGTCGAGAATGCCCGCCTCCATCATGGAATCACCCGCAACCTCCAGCGCATAATGGTCGCCGGAACCCAGCAGCGCCGCCGGCACGGAGAGCATGTTCTGCCCTTCCAGGGCCTCGATCGGCACGCCCGCCGCAATCCGTCCGTGCAGCGGGATTTCCAGCACGTCATTGGCGGCGATCGGAGCGCTTGCCACCAGTTGCGGCTTGGGCGGCGTGATGACTTTCGGCGCATTGCGATGCATGGCCTCGGGAAGTTTCAGAACCTCCAGCGCGCGGGCGCGGTTGGGCAGCCGACGGATGAAACCGCGCTCCTCCAGCGCATTGATCAGGCGATGGATGCCGGATTTGGACCTGAGATCCAGCGCTTCCTTCATTTCCTCGAAGGACGGGGACACGCCTCCCTCCTCCAGCCGGGTCTGAATGAAGCTCAGCAATTCCTGTTGCTTGATGGTCAACATGCCTGCTTGCCCTCTTTGGAACGGATGGAGAACGCATAGGAAACGAAAAAGGGGAAGTCAAGCGCTTAACCGTTGGCCGCATTTGCCGGAACGCCAGCGTCCACGGGCCGTTCTATAGCGGCCTCCCTTCAAGGAGGTGAATAGGAGAGTAAGATGGCCAACCAGAATAATCAGGACAAGAATCAGCGCCGTGATCAACAGGGCGGTGATCGTTCCAGCCAGGGTGGACGCCAGCAGCAGCAGGAAAACCGGCAGGGTCAGATGGGCGATGAACGCCGTCAGGACAAGGCGCCCGGAAAGCAACAGCGCTGATCGGGTCGGCCGTCATTCGGTCACGGACAGGAATGGCGCCGGATTTCAGCATCAGGACCGCACTGGAAGGGGTCGCTTCGCGGCCCCTTTCCTTATGCCAGGGGGAGGATTGTGACGGCATCCCCCGCAACGGCCGGGGGTGATCCGGCGGGGCGTATTATCAGGCAATCGGCCATCGCCATGGCGGCGGTCGCCGCGCTGTCCTGGGAGGTCAGGGAGACGATGCCGGCCTCGCTGCGATAAGCGCGCAGATAATCGTCGCGTTCACCGGTCGCGGGAAGGGGGGCGGTAAGCGTCGCGGGCGCCGTCCGGGGCAGGGGGGCGACCGAGCCCATGAGATGCCGCACCAGCGGAAGCAGGAAAAGGGTCGCGGTGACGAAGGCGGACACGGGATTGCCGGGCAGGCCCAGGAAGACGGCTGAACCCAAGGTGCCCGCCATCAGGGGTTTGCCGGGCCGCATCCTGATCTTCCAGAAATCGAGCGAGCCGCCCGCCTTGGTGAAGGCGGGGCGGACGATGTCATGATCGCCGACCGACGCACCACCGGTCGAGACGATGATGTCGGCTTGCCCGGCGCGACTGAAAATAGCGGCCATGCTGTCGAGATCGTCGCGAATGATGCCGAGGTCGACGACTTCGCAGGGCAACCCGCCCAGCAGCGCGGCCAACATCGGTGCATTGGAAGCGGGCAATTGGCCGGGCCGGGCGGGCGTGCCCGGCGGCACCAACTCGTCGCCGGTCGAAAGCAGGGCGATGCGAGCGGGACGCGCGACCGGCAAGGAGCCATGGCCGCCCAGGACGGCGAGGGCGATCTGGGCCGGACCGAGCGCGGTGCCTGCGGGCAGGAGAAGACCGCCTTTGCCAAAATCCGAGGCCGCCGGCCGCACGTTGCGGCCCCGCGCCAGCGGTCCTTCGGTAGAGCGGATGACATGGCCCTCCCTTGCCGCATCTTCCTGGATCAGCACGCTGTCCGCGCCTTCCGGCAATGGCGCGCCGGTGAAGATGCGGCAGGCCTGGCCGGGCGCGAGGGCGGATGGCAATGATCCGCCCGCCGCGCTTTCGCCCGTCACCTGCCATGGGCCGGGCCATTCGGCGGCGCGGATCGCATAGCCATCCATGGCGGAGAGATCGGCCCAGGGCTGATCGCGCAGAGCCTGGAGGTCACGGGTGAGCCAGCGTCCCGCGCAGGCGGGAATCGGCATGTCCTCGGTCGGAAGCGGCTCGGCCAATGCCATCAGCCGGCGTTGCGCTTCTGCGACCGGGAGCAGGCTCATGCCGCGCGTCCATCCTTGGCCGTCCAGGCGCCGGACTTGCCGCCGCTCTTGGCCAGCAGGCGGACTTCCTCGATGACCATGGCCTTGTCCAGCGCCTTGGCCATGTCATAGACGGTCAGCAGGGCGACCGTCGCGGCGGTGAGCGCTTCCATCTCGACGCCGGTCTGGCCCGTGGTTCTGGCGGTGGCGGTGACGGTCACACCCGTAGCATCGAGATCGAAATCGACCGTCACGCTGCTGAGCGCGATCGGGTGGCAGAGCGGGATCAGATCGGCGGTGCGCTTGGCGGCCATGATCCCGGCGACGCGGGCGACGGCCAGGACATCGCCCTTCTTCACCAGCCCCTGCGCGATGGCGGCGGCGGCCTCCCCGCTCATGGTGATGCGGCCGGTGGCGATCGCTTCGCGGGCGGTCATGGCCTTGGCCGAGACATCGACCATATGGGCCGCGCCGTCCGCGTCCAGATGGGTGAGCTTGCTCATCGTCCCGTCAGCAGGTTGCGCGTGGCGGCTTCCACATCGGCCTGGCGCATCAGCGTTTCCCCGACCAGGAAACAGCGCACGCCATGGTCCGCCATGGCCGTGAGGTCCGCATGGCTGCCGATGCCGCTTTCCGCGACGAAGGTGCAGCCTTCGGGAGCCTGCCCCACCAGCTCATAGGTGCGGGCGAAATCCACCGTGAAGTCCCGCAGGTCGCGATTATTGACGCCGATCAGGCGGGAGCGGAGTTTCATCGCGCGCTCCAGTTCCTGCGCGTCATGGACTTCGATCAGGGCATCCATGCCAAGGCCGAGGGCTGCGTCCTCGATCTCCGCCATTTGTCCGTCGTCGAGTGCAGCGACGATGATCAGGATCGCGTCGGCACCCAAGGATCGGCTTTCCAGCACCTGCCAGGGATCGACCATGAAATCCTTGCGCAGCACCGGCAGGGCGCAGGCCGAACGAGCGGCCATCAGATAGTCGTCATGACCCTGGAAATAGGGCTCGTCGGTCAGCACCGAAAGGCAGGCCGCGCCGCCCGCCGCATAGGCCTGCGCATGGGCGGGCGGGTCGAAATCGGGGCGGATCAGGCCCTTGGACGGGCTGGCCTTCTTGATCTCCGCGATCAGGCCGAAGCCGGAGCGGGCGGCATCGTCCAGCGCCTTGCGGAAACCGCGCGGCGGCGTCTGCTCGGCGGCGCGGGCATGCAGGGTGGATACGGTGATCGCGGCCTTGCGGCGGGCGACTTCCTCTCGCTTCACATCGCAGATTTCGATCAGCTTGTTGGTCATTTATAGGCAATCCAGCAATTGAGGAGCGCGTTGGCAAGGCCGCGATCGATGGTTTCGGCGGCTTCTTCCACGCCTTCGCGGAAATCGGCGACAGCGTCCGCGACGACAAGGGCGGCGGCGGCGTTCAGCAGCACCGCGTCGCGATAAGGCCCCGTTTCGCCTTGCAACAGGGCGCGCAGGGCAGCGGCATTATGGGCGGGGTCACCGCCCCGGATCGCATCGACCGGATGGGTGGAGAGGCCGAGTTCCGCGGCGGTCAGGCGGTGCATGGCGACCAGGCTGTTGCCCTTCACCTCGGCCAGGTCGTTGCCGCCCGCCAGCGACAGTTCGTCCAGCCCTTCGTCACCGGACACGATCATGGCATGGTCGACGCCAAGGGCCGCCAGCGCTTCGGCATAGATGGGGACATAGTCCGGGCGGGCGATGCCCACCAGCTGGCGGCGTACCCGGGCCGGATTGGCGAGCGGACCCATCAGGTTGAAGATGGTGCGTTCGCCGATCGCCTTGCGGATGGAAGCGAGCCCTTTGAGCGCGGGATGATAATTCTGCGCGAAGAGGAAACAGATGCCAAGGTCGGCCAGCGTCGCTTCGGCCGTCGCGGCGGCGCGGTCGAGGTCGAGGCCAAGCGCTTCGAGCGTGTCGGCAGCGCCCGCCTTGGAGGAGGCGGCGCGGTTGCCGTGTTTGGCAACGGGGGTGCCACTGGCCGCGACCACCAGCGATACGGCGGTCGAGACGTTCAGCGTATGGTGGCCGTCCCCGCCCGTGCCGCAGACGTCGATGGCATTTGCCGGAGCACTGACCGGGATCATGCGGGCCCGCATGGCGCGGGCCGCCGCGGCGATTTCCGTGGCCGTCTCGCCGCGGCGGGCCATGGTGACGAGGAAGCTGGCGATGTCCTCTTGCGGCAGGTTGGCATCGAACAGCAGGTCGAAGGCCGCGGCGGCCTGTTGCGCGTCAAGGGGGCCGCTGGGATCGGGCAGCTTGGGGTCGGGCAGGCGGGTCATCGACGCTGCCTTAATCACGGGATCGGGCCGGAGTCGAGATGGTGCCGCAGGAAAGTCTTCGTGCAAGCTGTTTCAGCCTGGCAAAGGCGACACGGCAGGCCCGCACGAAAGCGGGTCAGGCGGCGGTGCGTTCGTGAACCGGGATGCCCGCGATCCGCATGAAATTCGCCAGCATGTCATGGCCATGTTCGGTGGCGATGCTTTCCGGGTGGAACTGGACCGAATGGATCGGCAGGTCGCGGTGACGGAAGCCCATGACCGATCCGTCCTCGCTGGTGGCGTTGACGATCAGGGTTTCGGGAATGTCCTCGACGATCAGCGAGTGATAGCGGGTGGCGGTGAAGGGGGAGGGCAGGCCTGCGAACAGACCGGTGCCGTCATGGGTGACGGGCGATGTCTTGCCATGCATCAGGCCGCCGCGGACCACCCTGCCGCCGAAATGCTGGCCGATCGACTGGTGGCCGAGGCACACGCCGAGCAACGGCGCGCCTGCGTCGGCGCAGGCGGCGACGAGGTCGAGGCTGACTCCCGCCTCATTGGGGGTGCAGGGGCCGGGCGAAAGCAGGAAGGCCTGCGCGCCGCTGGAGAGCGCTTGCCCAGCGGAAATGGCGTCGTTGCGGACGACCTCCACCTGCGCGCCCAATTCCATGAGGTAATGGACGAGGTTCCAGGTGAAGCTGTCGTAATTGTCGATGACGAGGATCATGAAACGGCTTTAGCGTGGGATCGAGGGTTGGGAAAGTGGGTCGATCGAGGGATGCAAGCCATGGGGCATTTCGGGATGACGAGGGTGGTCAGATTCGAAAAATCGCCGCCGGCCGTCATTCGGCCGGTGCGGGCCATGTGAAAGCAATGCTGCTTTCCCCGCTTTGTTTGCCCTCGGGATCGAAGCGGCGTTCGGTAATCGTGCCCTCGCCTTGCGCGTCGATCGCGACGATCGTGCTGCAACGGGTGCCGTAGGTGGGATTGCGGATGAAGATGGGGGAGACCCGTGCTTCGGCCGGAACGTCGGAGGGCGTGTCGGGGGCTATGCCCGCATGGGGAAGGGTTTCCGTGCGCAGGGCGTCGAACAGCGGGAGGGGATCGGCGGCTCCCGCCACCAGCCAGTCGAGCAGGGCGGATTTGAGCGCCAGCGTCTTGGGCCAGGGCGCGTCGAGCGTCCCGTTGGAGAGGCCGTAGAGGCCGGGGGTGAGTTCGGTGCGCAGCGGCGCCGGGCGGTTGGACAGGAAATGGGCCTGTTCCCCGTCGACGAGGATGAGGTTGAAGGGGTTGAAATCATCCAGAGGCGCTGTTTTCCGGCCCGCCAGCAGGTCCGCCACCAGCACTCCGCGGGAAGCGCGATCGGGATCTGGGGCGCCATAGCCGCGCAAATTGGTGACGATGGCGGCGCGACCCTGTTCGGACACGCCCAGCCAGGTTCCGCCGGACAGCAGGTCGCGGCCCGCGATCAGGGAAGCGGGCTGATCCCAGCGCGCGAGCGGCGCGGCGGGGCGGGCGTGCAACTCGTCGCGATTGCCGATCAGGATCAGCCGCCAGCGCGGATGCGCGTTCCAAGCCATGGCCATGATGCACATGCGGTCTTCCTCCTGATCCGGGGCGGCTTGATAAACCGTCTGCGTCTCTCCATATAGGCCCCTGCCGGGTTCGCCCGGCTATGGTGATAAATCGTGTCGTGTAATAGGCGCAGCGGACCCGGGGGCGGTACCCGGCGGCTCCACCATTTATCCCGGTCTTGCCGGGGTGATTGACGGGGCCGAACTAGGATCGACGTGTGTTGAAAAGCGATATTTTCACCCGGCCTGAGTACGCCGTAAAAAGGTTCAAAACTCACAAGTGCCAACGATAACGAGGCTCTTGCTCTTGCTGCGTAATTGATGGCCTCACGGCCGGACATTACTCAAAAAGAACGCGGTTGAACCCACCGGGCAACAGAAGGGAATTCAGCGGCCTCCGGAGGGGCCGGGCAACAGAACCCTCCGGACCTTCATGACATTTTCGGACTTTTTCCCGGCGCGCGGTCGATGGACCGTCATGCGCCCTTTTGCGATTCGAATCGGGCACCGCGTAACCCATTCATTCAATTACACTTTTATGACACTATTGCGTAAAAATTGCAAACCATTGTTTTAAAAGAGATAAAAATCATTTTTCGGTCTTTGTTCCAGTCTTGTCCCCATGTCATCAAAGTGAAATACTAATACCTATGATAGAAGGTTTTTTGGGAGAATCGGGATGAAGATGGTGGCTGCGACTTTCGGTCTGGTGCTGGCTGCAATCGCGCCGACCGTGGCTTTCGCGGCACCTGACGAGGTGGTCGTGGTGGGCGTGCCTGATGGCCGCCTGGCCTCCGGCGCGCTGGTCTCGGGCGATTATGCCCATGCGGCCCAGCGGCTGGAAGTCGTGCGTCCCGACGCGGCCAACGATCCCGCAAGGCTCATCAACCTCGGTAATGCCTATGCCGGCATGGGCAAGATGCAGGCTGCGCGTGCCGCCTATAAGGCTGCCCGTTTCGCGCCGGATTCGATGCTGGTGACGGCCGATGGCAACGAGTCCTCCTCGCGCGAGATCGCGCGGCGGGCGATGGGCCGTCTGAACGCGCAATACGCCATGCGCTGAATGCGCGCGGCGAAAGCCCTGGGTGCAGGGAGAGGGGGCGTCATCCTGGCGTAGGGATGGCGCCCCTGCTTTTGTGTCTCACGGCATGTCATGCAAATGAAATAAGTGTCTTCAAAACGTCATCTTAAAGACGCCGTTTCGTCACTAAATCAAAATCACGCTGTCATCTGCACGCCCTAGCTGCCCGTTCAGAGGGCGACAGGGGGCGTTGTCCGATTCGAGTTCCCCTTGCGCTCCGCATCTCATCACAAGCCGGCTTGCGCCGGAGCGGAGACGACATGGCCAAGATTAACCGTATCCAGACCATCCTCATGGCGGGCTGCGCCTGCGCGGCGCTCAGCGCTTGCGGCGCCGACGACATCGCTTCGCCCGGCGAGGGCACGATCGTCCTGCCGACCCCCACCCCGACGCCGACTCCGACCCCCACGCCGACTCCGACGCCCACCGCCGTGACGCCGGCTTCGGGATGTCCTTCGATCGCCGGTTCCGATCAGTTGCAGGACCTGGGCACCATCACCGACGGCAGCAACACCTGGCGGAACTGTGGCTTCCCGGCTCGCTTCAACAGCACGACGGCGATCGCCAAGACGACGGGCGTCATCTACTCACTGCCCGGCCGCGTCGATGTCGGCACCGACCAGGGCGCCGCGAGCACCGGCTCCAACGTCACCCTGTCGATCGATCCAGGCGTCGTGGTCTTCGCCAGCACCGGCAACGCCTATCTGGCGGTCAACCGCGGTAACAAGATCAACGCCGTCGGCACGGCCACCAGCCCGATCGTCTTCACCAGCCGAGAGAATGTCACCGGCGCCGCCAACGACCAGTCTTCGGGCCAGTGGGGCGGCATCGTGCTGCTCGGCCGCGCGAAGATCACCGATTGCGACGCGCCCGCCGCCGCGCCCGGCACCACCGCCTGTACGCGTGATACCGAAGGCACCAGCAATGCCATTTACGGCGGCGCGGACGATGCCGACAATTCGGGCCGCCTCAGCTATGTGCAGATTCGCTATTCGGGCTTCGTGCTGTCGAACGGCAAGGAATTGCAGGGCCTGACCCCCTCGGGCGTCGGCACCGGCACGCAGATCGACCATATCCAGGTCCACAACAGCTCCGACGACGGTATCGAGGTGTTCGGCGGTTCGACCCATATGAAATATCTGGTCCTGACCGGTAACGAGGACGACAATCTCGACACCGACGTGGGCTTCCGGGGCACGGCGCAGTTCATCATCTCGATCCAGCGCGCCAACGCCAATATCGGCGACACCTTCACCGAGACGGACTCCAACGGATCGACCGTCAACAGCAATGCGAGCGAGGATGCGCTGCCCCGCCAATATCTGAAGGTGGCGAACTTCACCCACATCCAGCGGTCGAACACCGGCGACGACGGCGCGGCCATGATGCTGCGCGGCGGCGCCGACCTCGCCATGGTGAACGGCATCATCGTCAGCCCCGATCAGAGCTGCCTGCGCATCAACAGCGCCACGACCGTGCGCGACGCCGACGCCGCGCTTCAGGACGCGGGCAAGCCGCGTTACCTGTCGGTGGTGATGCAATGCAACGCCACCCCGTTCAAGGGCACGGGCGGCGCGGACGTGGCGCTGGTCCAGTCGATCTTCACGACCGATCCGAACAGCACGTTCACCTACACCCCGTCGCTGACCAGCCTGTTCATCAACGGTGCGACCGAAACCGCCCGCACCGCGATCGATCCCAAGACGGTCGACAGCAACTTCACCACCACCAACTATATCGGCGCGGTGAAGGACAGCAACGACACCTGGTATGCCGGTTGGACCTGCAACTCGGTGACGGCCAGCTTCGGCAGCACGAGCAAGAACTGCACGGCCATCCCGACCGCCTGATCGGTTCCCGACCTCAACAGGGGCGGGGAAGCGTGCATCCGGCGCTTCCCCGCCTTCTTTGCACTGAATTTCTTTGGGGGACATTTTCATGTCACAGCCGCTGAACATGGCGCGTCTGCTCCTGATTTCCACCGCGCTCGTCGCGCCTGCCGCCATGGCCCAGAACGCCGCGCCGACGCCGCCCGTCACGTCGGGCACGCCGACCGCATCCGAGGAAGCCGACGCCCAGGCCGGCCGGGTCGATGTCTCGATCCCCGGTTCCGACATCATCGTCACCGGCCGCCGCACCAGCAACATCTCGCAGGCCGCGCCGCAGGTGGTGAACGTGCTGTCGGCCGCCGACATCAAGCGCACGGGCGAGGGCGACATCGCCGGTTCGCTCCAGCGCGTGACCGGCCTTTCGGTCGTGTCGGGCGGCTATGTCTATGTGCGCGGCCTTGGCGACCGCTATTCGCTGGCACTGCTCAACGGCTCCCCGCTGCCCAGCCCCGAGCCATTGAAGCGCGTCGTCCCGCTCGACATTTTCCCGACCAGCGTGATCGCCTCGACCCTGGTGCAGAAAAGCTATTCGGCCAATTTCCCCGGCGAATTCGGCGGCGGCGTGATCAACCTCACCACCAAGGCGATCCCGGTCGAAAGCTATCTGGAACTGAGCGTCGGCAGCTCCGCCAATACGGAAACGTCGGGCCAGCTCGGCTATACCTATTATGGCGCCAAGTCGGACTGGACCGGTTTCGACGACAGTTCGCGCGACGTCCCGCCGCTGCTGGCCGACGCCTTCAAGAGCGGCGTGCCCTTCTCCAACATGCCGCGCGGAGAGCAGCAGGCGATTGCCATGCAGTTCCTGAACGCCAAGACTTCGGTGCTGCAGCGGACCAACAGCCTGCCCTTCAACTTTTCCGCGTCGCTGAACGGGGGCACGTCCTTCGACATCGGCAGCGACGGTCGCATGGGCCTGTTGCTGACCGCATCCTACAGCAACAAGTGGCGCACGCGCGAGACGCTGCAACAGGCGTCGACCGACCTGACCCAGGCACCCGGCAAGACCGGCACGCAGGTCAACACGGATAATGACGTCACCGTGAACGCCCTGTTCGGCGTCGGGCTGGAACTGGGCGATCAGAAGATCCGCTGGACCAATGTCTTCATCCGCGACACGCTGAAGCGCGGGGCCCTGTCGCTCGGCCAGAATAATGGCGAGATCGAGGGTGCGGATTACATGAAGCAGAACACCGCCTGGTATGAACGGCAGTTGATCGACACGCAGTTGGTCGGCGAGTTCAAGCTGGCCGATGCGCTGAGCCTGGACCTGCGCGGCGGCTATGCCAATTCGCAGCGCGAAGCGCCCTATGAGCGCGAGTTCGAATATGTGCGCACCAACCGTCCCCTGGCGATCGATCCGGTGGGCGACCGCTTCATCAACGCGCTGAACCGTCAGCGCGGCGATGCATCGATCACCTTTAGCGACCTGAACGAGGATCTGTGGTCGGCGGGCGCTGACCTCAGCTACAAATTCTCGCCCGCTTTGACGCTGACGGCGGGTTATGCGTTCAGCGACACCAAGCGGACATCCTCGCGCTACGAACTGCATTTCGATGCGACCAACCTGCCGATCGGGGCGCAGCAGATGCGGCCCGACTATCTGCTGTCGGACGCGGCGATCCAGCTCTACGACATGGGCCTGCTGGACTTTTCCGGCAATTATCCGGTCTATGACGCCGCGCTGCGCGTCCATGCCGGTTATGGCCAGGTGAAGGCGGAACTGGTGCCGGGCCTCACCATCGATGCGGGCGTGCGCTATGAAAAGGGCAAGCAGTCGGTCACGGGCGTCGATGTCTACAATAGCGGGCTGACCCCGGTGAACAGGATCGACAAAAGCTATTGGCTGCCTGCCGCGACCGTGACGTTCGAAGCGTCCAAGGGGCTTCAGTTCCGCATCAGCGGGTCGAAGACCATCGCCCGTCCGCAGTTCCGCGAACTGATCGCGCAGCCCTATATCGACACGGAATCCAACCGCTTCTATCGCGGCAATCCGTTCCTGCAGGACAGCGAGCTTTGGAACGCCGAAGCCCGCGCCGAATGGTATATGGGTCGCGACGAGCGGCTGACGCTGGCCGGTTTCTGGAAGAAGATCGATAATCCGATCGAAACCTACACCACCATCAACGACAAATATGACGTGACCACCAGCTTCGCCAATGCGCCCGAAGCGACGCTCTACGGCGCGGAGATCGAGGCGCAGAAATATCTGCCGCTGGACGGCTGGTCGGATGGCGCCTTCTTCCAGACCCGGCGGATCGTGCTGATCGGCAACTATACCTATACCAAGTCGAAGCTGAAGGTCAGCGACGGTGACACCACCATCCCCTATAGCTATACCACCGGGCCATTGCCGGCGGCGTCGGACTATTTCCAGGACGGCGTGCCGCTGACCGGCCAGTCGGACCATCTGGTGAATTTCCAGATCGGCCTGGAGGATACGGACAGGCTGTCGCAGCAGACGCTGTTGCTGACCTATGCCAGCCCGCGCGTGACGAGTCGTGGTCCGAACCTTCAGCCCGACATCAAGGAGAAGCCGGGCCTGACGCTGGACTTCGTGGCGCGGCAGGGGGTGAAGCTGCCGGGCGGGATCAACAGCGAATTCAAGTTCGAGGCCCGCAACATCACCGGCCGGAAATTCCAGGAGTTCCAGGAAATGGACGGCAACAAGGTGTTCTATAACCGGTACAAGATCGGCACGACCATTGCCGCGTCGTTGACCGTCGCTTTTTAGAGCATCGTGCGCAAAAGTGGGAACCGGTTCTTACGAAAATTGATGTTATAACAAAAGCTTAGATCGGGCGGGATGCGTCAGGTTTAACGCAGCCCGCTCTAGAAACGGCCTCTGCTGGAGGCATCGAACGGTCGATCCGCCACCGGCGGGTCGGCCGTTCTGCGTCTGGAACGATTCGCCTGGCCGGAGGGTTCGTGATAAAGGCCTGACCTGATCATGGCCGGGAAATGCGCGGAGGCAGCGCGTGGAGCGGGAAATCGAACTGAAGCTGGAACTCGTGCCCGAGGCGGCGGACGCATTCGGGCGGTTGGTCTTCCTTCCGGGCGAGAGCGATGTGGCGGCGTTGCACGCGGTCTATTTCGACACGCCGGACCAGGCGCTGGCCGCGCGGGGCATCAGCCTGCGTATCCGCCGCTCGGGCAAGCGGCTGATCCAGACCGTCAAGTCCGGAAACGCGGCCGAGGGCGGCCTGTTCGCGCGGGCGGAATGGGAAATGCCGGTCAAGAGCGAAGTCCCGGTGTTCGATGCCCGCACGCCGATCGCGGCTATGCTGGGGGATGCCGTGCATGCCATTGTCCCCGCTTTTCATGTCGATGTCGAACGGCGGACATGGCGGGCGGTGCAGGACGATGCCGACATCGAATTGGTGCTCGACCGTGGAATGGTGAGCGCGGACGGTCGGCAAACGGCGCTTTGCGAGATCGAACTGGAATTGAAGCGGGGAGAGCCAGGAGCGCTCTTCACCCTGGCGCGGCGGATCGATGCGGAAGCAGCGGTGCGCCCCGGCGTCATGACCAAGGCGGAGCGCGGCTACAGGCTGCGTGGCGCCATGACGGCATGGATCAAGGCGGAGCCGGTCGCGCTTGTCCCCACCATGGCGACGGGTGAAGCCTTTCTGCGGATCGCGGGCGCCTGCCTGCGTCATTATCGGCTGAATGAGGCGATTTTGCTCGATCATTATGACGCCAGGGCGCTGCACCAGGCGCGGGTGGCGATCCGGCGGCTGCGGTCGGCCTTTTCGCTGTTCAAGCCGATATTGCCTCCGGGGGATGTGACGCGTTTCCAGCGCGACTATAAATGGCTTGCCGGAGTGCTGGGCGAGGCGCGCAATCTGGATGTGCTGGCCGATCGGATCGAGGCGGAGGAACTGCGCGGGCGGCTGGAGGCGGTGCGAACAGAGGTGCATGGCCGGGTCGGGGAACGGCTGCGTTCGGCACGCGTGCGGATGTTGCTGATCGATCTGCTGGAATGGCTGACCCTGGGGGCGGGGCATGTTGAAGGGAAAGCGCAGGCTTTACGGGACCAACCGGCGGCCGACTTTGCCGCGCGTCGCCTGCGGCGGCTTCGCAGGCGGATAGTGGAGGACGGCAGGGGGCTTGCGGGATTGAGCGACGAGGCGCGGCATGAGGTGCGCAAGGATGCGAAGAAGCTGCGCTACGCCTCCGAATTTTTTGCCGGGCTGTTCGACCGCAGGAAGGCGAGGCGGCGGCATGGGGCGTTCATTGCCGCACTGGAGGAAGTGCAGCGGGACCTGGGCGAACTGAACGATCTGGTCGCTGCGCCGGGGCTGCTGGCGCATTATGGACTGGATAGCGAGGGGGCGGAGGTTCGGAAGAAGCAGAAGCGGAAACTCCTGGCGGCGGCGGCCCGCGCCCATGAGGATCTGGTGGAGGCGCCGCGTTTCTGGCGATAAGGGTGCGTTCCGGCGGAAGAGGGTGGAAAACGGACATTCCTCTATCCCTCTCCCTGTAGGGAGAGGGCTGCGTAGACTTGGCAGCTTGGCGGCTAGTCGTAGCTGGGTGAGGGGGTGAGCGATCCACAGGATCGCGCGGGCCTTCAGCCCGCTCCCCCTCATCCAGCTCCGCCTTAGCTTCACTATGCTCAGCCATGCTTTTTATCCTTCTCCCTCAAGGGTGAAGGAATGTCCTGGTCTGACCGACCATCTCCCTGTCATCAGCTCCAGGGACGCTCACGGAACCATTTGGTGATGACATGCTTCACGCCGCCCCGCACCTTCATGCCGTGGTGCAGGCTGGCGGCATTATAGTCTCCCGGAGCGCGGCGGTTGTTCCAGGCGAGCAGCTTGCCGGTTTCGGGCTGGACCGTCTTGCCGATCTTGACGAAGCGGGTCGCCCCGCCGGCCGCCGGCTCGTTGAGATAGACCATCAATGTCCAGGTGCGGTTGCCCGCGACCGCGCAATAGCGGGCGAAATCTGGTCCCCTGGGTTCGAAATAATCGGTATGCGCCTTGAATTCCTGGCCGACGGCATAGCGCTGGCCCTGGATCGGCTCGCCATAAGCGGGATCGATACCGGCAAAGGCCGCCAGCTTCGCGTCGATCGTCGCGATGAACGGGTCCGATGGATCGAGGTCGCAGGTCTCGCTGGTACGGAAAGTGCCGTCGCCATTCGCGTCCGCGATGGTCGAAGGGCGGCGATGCGCCTCGATCCGTTCGATCAGGCCCGAACATTCCTGCGCGGAAAGGAAGCCGCGCTGGATGAACAGCGTCAATTCCCGACTGGGGACGCGCTGGACATGGGCGTGCCCCGCGATCCAGGCCGGATCGCCGTCAGGCGCGCAATGAGGCAGGCGGTCGGCCATCATTCATCCTGAAAAAAGAAGCCGGACGGTCGGAGCGGTCGAACCGAGCATAGGGACAGGCCGATCCAGGTCATTGATTTGCTGCGATTTCCCGACCGCGATCAAGGCCGGCCGATTGAAATCGCTCTGGAAGAGCGCCCCTTGCTATCGCTGGCCGTGTGAAATGCAAGCCTTGTCGTTTCTGCGTTGCGATCGTCATCAAAGCGTCACAAAACGGTCATCTGGCGGTAAAGCCATTTGCCTAGCAGGCGCAGACAGCAAGGGGGATGATCGACGCTTATGCGTGTGCCTTATGGCGACAATATCCTGAAGTTCGGCGGACGGCTACGGCCCATCGACTGGCTGTCGGTGGTCGAGAAGCTGCTGCTGGGGATATTGGCGTTGCAAGGCGCCTGGCTGGTCTGGGCGGTGCTGACGCCTGTGGGCAGCTTCGGCCCCTGGGAAGGGCGGCAGGCACGATTTCTGTCCATCGCCGAGCGGCAGTCGCTATTTTCGGGCTTCGACCCCTTTTATCGCAGCGGTCCGCAACAGGCGGGCAGCGGCGTCGTGACCTCGCTGGCGCTGACGGTCTATGGCATCAGGCTGAACGAAGGATCGGGTCTGGGATCGGCGATCGTCGCCGGGCCGGACGGCGTGCAGAACAGCTTCGCCGTCGGCGAGGAGATCATGCCCGGCGTGAAACTGAAAGCCGTGGCCTTCGATCATGTCACCATCGATCGCGGCGGCGCCGAGGAACAGGTTTTCCTGGACCAGTCGCAGCCCGCGCCGGCCGCCGCGCCGGAGGGCGGGGTGCCTCCGCCGCCGGTGGCGGGGATCGACAATCCGACCGCCGACATGCTGAAACGCGATGTAGGCCTTACCCCCCGGATGCAGAATGGGCGCGTGACGGGCCTCATCCTGACGGCCAAGGGGCCGACCTTCCAGAATGCCGGTTTCCAGCCCGGCGACATCGTTACCCAGATTGACGGCCAGCCGGTCGGTTCGGTGGGTGATCTTCAGGCGTTGCAGGGCAAGATCATGCCCGGCGCGCGCATCTCTTTGACGATCGAGCGTGGTGCCGCCATGGCCTCGGTCAATCTGACACTGCAAGGCCAATGACCCAAAAATTGCTTCTTTCCGCCGCCATGGCCCTCGCTCTGGCGGCTCCCATCGCATCGCCGGTCATGGCGCAGCAGACGTTGAACGTGCGCGATGCCGATATAAGGGCCTTCATCCAGGACGCGGCGCGGGTGACGGGGCGTACCTTCATCATCGACAACCGGGTGCAAGGGAAGGTGTCGGTCGTCACCGACCGGCCTTTGTCCCGATCGGAATATTTCGAGATTTTCCTGTCGACCCTGCGGGCGAACGGGCTGGTGGCGGTGCCGGCGCCGGGCGGGGCCTATCGCATCCAGCCGGCGGACGGAGCGGCGGGACAGCCCAGCGCCGTCGGGCGGGCGGCCAATCGCAACCAGTTCGTGACGGAGGTGTTCCGCCTGCGTTCGATCGATGCGGCGAGCGCGCTGGAAACGCTTCGGCCGCTGGTCAGCAAGGATGGATCGGTGACCGCGAACCGGGCCGGAAACAGCGTGGTCGTGGCGGATTATGCCGACAATATCGGACGCATCCGGCAGGTGATTGCGCGGATCGACCGGGATACCGCCTCGACCACCACGGTCGTGCTGAAAAATGCCGGGGCGCGGGAGATCGCGACATCGCTTCAGGCTCTGGTGACGACGGGTGGAGAGGGGGCCGCCAAGCCCGCGACCATCGTGCCGGTCGACAGCAGCAATGCGGTGGCGATCCGGGGCGACGCCGGGACCGTGGCGCGGCTGGCGCAGATGGCGCGGGATCTGGACCGCCAGGCGGCGAGCGGAACCGAAATCCGCGTCTACTGGCTGGAACATGCCGATGCGGAGAAGCTTTTGCCGGTGTTGCAGCAGCTTGTCGGGCAATCGACCAGTTCGGCGGTGACGGCTTCGACCCCGGCGGCGGGAGGGGCGCCTTCGGCAGTGCCCGCTGCCGCTTCCTCGGCGCCGATCATGGCGAGTGCGGGCGGGTCCGGCGGCAACGGCATTTCCACGCGCGGCCCCGCCATCGTTACCCGCTATGAGGGCGCCAATGCGATCATCGTCGCGGCGAACAGCGACGTGCAGCGGATGCTGGGCGAGACGATCCGCCAGATCGACACAAGGCGCGAGCAGGTGCTGGTGGAGGCGATCATCGTCGAGATCAGCGATGCCGCGGCGAAGAAACTGGGCGTGCAGTTCCTGATCGGCAGCACGTCCACCGGCTTTGCCGCGACCAACTATTCCAACGCCTCGCCCAATCTGCTGACGATCGCCGGAGCTGTGGCGGCGGACAGGCTGGGTACGACCAAGACCACGATTGTCGCGGCCGACGGAACGACCACCACGACCGAGACGCAGACCAACAGCGATCTTGCCGGCACGCTCCAGCAGGCGGCGGTCGACAGCGTGTCCAGCGCCACCGGCATCATCGGCGGCCTTGGCACGCAGATCGGCAAGAACGGCATTTTCGGTGCGATCCTCAATGCCGTGAAATCGGATACCAACAGCAATATCCTGTCCACGCCGTCGATCATGACGCTCGACAATCAGAAGGCCTCCATTCTGGTCGGGCAGCAGGTGCCGGTGACGACCGGCGAAGCGCTGAGCCAGAATTTCGACAACCAGTTCCGCACCGTCCAGCGGCAGGATGTCGGCATCAAGCTGGAGGTGAAGCCCCAGATCAACACGGGCGGCGCGATCAAGATGTTCCTGAAGCAGGAGGTGTCGAGCGTCGCGGGGCCGGTGTCGAACAACAACAGCGACCTCATCATCAACAAACGCGAGATCGAGACGACCGTGACGGTCGACGATGGCGAGATACTGGCGTTGGGCGGCCTGCTGGACGATAATGAGCGGCGGACGATCGAGCGGATTCCGCTGCTGTCCGATATTCCCGGCATTGGCGAACTGTTCAAGTCGCGCTCCAAGAGCCGGACCAAGACCAATTTGATGGTCTTCATCCGCCCGACCATCCTGCGGTCGAAGGAGGATGCGCAAAAGCTGACGCAGCAGCGCTACGGCTATATCCGGGGCATGCAATTGCAACGCAATCCGGATCAGGAACCGAGCATCGACGAACTGGTGCGCGACTATATGGGCGCGACGCCGCCGGCTGCGGCGCCACAGCCGGGCGATGCCGTGGTACAGCCGCCCGCGCAAATCATCGAGCCGACAGCCCGCCGGTCGAGCGGTGTCGTGCGTCCCGTGGAAATCCCGGCAAGCGGAGAGAAACGGTGAATGAAGCAGCCGCGATGGACCCTGATCCCATCCCCCCGCACGTCGCGCCGCGCGCCGTGGACATACCCTATGTCTTCGCGCGCAGGCATGGCGTCGTCATGCTTCCACAAGAAGGTGAGCGGCTGACCATCGCCGTGCGCGAGGGCAGCGATCCCCGCGTGCTGCTGGAGGTGCGGCGGCATCTCGCGCGCAGTTTCGACGTCCGTTTCGTCGACGGGCCGCAGTTCGACAGGCATCTGTCCGACCATTATGCGATGGAAGGGACCGCCGCCGCCATGGCCGGTTCGCTGGAGGTCGGCGCGGACGAACTGGACATGTTGGCCGCCGATATTCCGACGGCGGACGATCTGCTCGACAGTGCCGACGATGCGCCTGCGATCCGGCTGATCAACGGCATCATTGCCGAGGCGGCGCGGCAGGGCGTGTCCGATATCCATATCGAGCCTTATGAGACCGGCCTGATCGTGCGGATGCGCGTCGACGGCGTGCTGCGCGAAACGCTGCGCATGCCGCCGCATGTCGCGCCGGTCGTCGTCAGCCGCATCAAGGTGATGGCACGGCTCGACATCGCCGAGCGGCGGGTGCCGCAGGACGGACGGATCGGGCTGACACTGGGCGGAAAATTGCTCGACGTGCGCGTGTCGACGCTGCCCAGCCGGGCGGGGGAGCGGGTGGTGCTGCGCATTCTCGACAAGGAGAATGCGGGGATGAGCCTTGACCTGCTCGGCATGATGGGCGCCGCCGACAGGATTTTCCGGGAGGGGTTGCGGGAACCCAATGGCATCATCCTCGTCACCGGGCCGACCGGTTCGGGCAAGACGACGACGCTTTACGCGGGCCTCAGGCAACTCAATGACGGGACGCGCAATATCCTGACCGTGGAGGACCCGGTCGAATATGCGATCGAGGGCGTCGGCCAGACGCAGGTGAATGCCAAGGTGGGCCTGACCTTCGCGGCGGGGCTGCGGGCGATCCTGCGGCAGGACCCGGACGTCGTGATGGTCGGTGAAATCCGCGATCGCGAAACGGCGGAGATCGCCGTGCAGGCGTCGCTGACGGGGCATCTGGTGCTGTCCACCGTGCATACCAATGATGCGGTGGGGGCCATCACCCGTATGCGCGACATGCGGGTGGAGCCGTTTCTGCTCGCTTCGACATTGCGCGCCGTCATCGCGCAACGGCTGGTACGGCGGCTCTGCCAGCATTGTCGGGAGCCGGTGCAGGCGGACAAGTCGGCCAGCGCCCTGCTGGGCTTCGATCCCGGCACGATCATCTACCGGGCGCGGGGCTGTGAGGAATGCAACGGCTCCGGTTACAAGGGCCGGATCGGTGTGTTCGAGGCGATCCGGGTGGACGATACGATCCGGCGGCTCATCAATGACGGCGGCGATGAATCGCTGATCGCGCGCCACGCCTTCCTCAATACGCCCAATCTGGGATCGGCGGCGCGGGCCCTGGTGCGCGACGGACAGACCACGGCGGAGGAGGCGATCCGCGTGTCGCGGCGCGATGCGGCGGAGGCGGAAACCATCGCCGATGGCTGAGTTCGATTATATTGCGCTCGACCCTGCGGGGAAGGAGCGCAAAGGATCGGTCAAGGCCGACACGATGGACGACGCCCGCGCCCGGCTGGATGCGCGCAAGCTGTTCATCGTGCGGATCGAGCCCGGTGCCGTCGAAAAGGCGCGCAAGCGGGCGGGGTTGTCGCTGCGGACGCCCCGCCTGTCGGCCAAGGAATTGACCCTGTTCACGCGGCAATTGTCCACGCTGATCCAGGTCAGCCCGCTGGAGGAATCGCTGCGGACCATCGGACGGCAGAGCGAGCAGGCGCATGTCCAGGCGATCGTCGGCAAGGTGCATGCGGGGGTGCTGGAGGGGCGGCGGCTGGCCGATGCGCTGGGCGCCGAGCCGAAAAGCTTTCCGGCGCTCTATCGCGCGATGGTTTCGGCCGGGGAAAGTTCGGGCAGCCTGCCGACGATCATGGAACGGCTGGCCGAATTGATGGAGCGGCAGGCGGTGATCCGGTCCAAGGTGCTGACGGCCATTGCCTATCCCAGCGTGCTGGCGGTCTTCGCCGTGTGCGTGGTCGCGGCGCTGATGATCTTCGTCGTGCCCAAGGTGGTCGAGCAGTTCGATACGGTCGGCCAGCAATTGCCGCTGCTGACGCGGATGGTGATGGCAGTTTCAGCCTTTCTGGCGGGTTATTGGTGGTTGTTGCTGATCCTGATCGGGCTTGGCGCCTTCGGCTTCTGGCGGGCGCTCAAGGTCGATGGCTTTCGCTATCGCTTCGATGCCATGCTGCTGCGCCTGCCGCTGCTGGGGCGGTTGATCCGTGACCTTCATGCGGCGCGGATGGCGCGGACGCTTTCGACCATGGTGGCGAGCCGGTTGCCGCTGATGGAGGGGCTGTCGCTGACGACGCAGACGGTCCATAATCGCGTGCTGCGGCAGGCTTCGGAACAGATTGTCGAGGCCATTCGCGGCGGCGGCAGCCTGTCGGCGGCGCTGCGGCGGGCGGGCGTGTTTCCGCCCTTGCTGGTCTATCTGGCGGCGAGTGGGGAGAGCGCGGGACGGCTCGATACGATGCTGGAGCGGGCGGCGGATTATCTGGAGCGGGAATTCGACAGCTTCACCTCCACCGCGCTCGCCATGCTGGAGCCGGTGATCATCATATTGATGGGCGGTATCGTCGCCGTCATCATCCTGTCCATCCTGCTGCCGATTTTGCAGTTGCAGAGCCTGACCGGGGCCTGAAGGAGTGTTTATGTTGGATTTCCTTTCCCGCCGTCATTCCCGCGCTCTCGCGAATGATGGGAGGCGTTCCGCCGAACACGGCTTCAGTTCTTCGCGACGTTCCGCCGAACACGGCTTCACGCTGGTCGAACTGATGGTCGTCATCGTCATCATCGGCCTGCTGGCGACGATCGTGGCGATCAACGTCATTCCGGCGACCGACACGGCGCGGGTCGAGAAGGCCAAGGCCGACATCGCCACGATCGAGCAGGCGCTGGAGCAATATCGGCTCGACAATCTCAGCTATCCATCGGCCACGGACGGGTTGCAGGCGTTGATCAATCCGCCCGCCTCGCTTGCCCAGCCGCAGCGCTACCGGCGTGGCGGCTATATCAAGAAGCTGCCGAACGATCCCTGGGGGCGGCCCTACGGCTATGCTGTGCCGGGCCGGAAGGGCGCCTTCGAGATCAGTTCGCTGGGTGCGGACGGTCAGCCGGGCGGTGAGAATGAAAATGCCGACATCACTTCCAGCGAGCTTTGATCGCGGCTTTCGGGCAGGCCTTACCCCTTTGCGACGTTCTGCCGAACACGGCTTCACCCCTTTGCGACGTTCCGCCGAACACGGCTTCACTTCCCTGAGGCGTTCCGTCGAACACGGCTTCACGTTGATAGAACTGATGGTCGTGCTGACGATCATCGGCTTCATTTCGGCCGCGGTGGTGTTGGCGATCCCCGATCCGCGCGGACGGGTGATCGAGGATGCCGACCGCTTCGCCGCGCGTGTGGTCGCCGCGCGCGACGAAGCGGTCGTCACCGCGCGCCCCATCGGCGTGTGGGTTTCCGCGTCGGGCTACGGGTTCCAGCGTCGCGATGGAGGGCAATGGGTGGGGCTGGAGGACAAGCCCTTCGTCACTGCCAACTGGAAGGGGGGCACGCGGGCATTGGTCGGCAAGGATGGGCGGCAGCAGATCGGTTTCGACGGCACCGGCCTGCCGACCGATCCGATGACGGTCACTTTGGCGCGTGAGGGCGAGCGGGTGTCGGTGACGGTCGATATGGCCGGAAAGGTGCTGGTCGGTGGTTGAGCGGATCGGCCCTATGGACCGACATGCGGGGCAACGGGGCTTCACCCTGCTCGAAATGCTCGTCGCGCTGGCGGTGTTCAGCCTGGCGGCGCTTGCTCTGGTGCGCTTGCAGGGCGTGACATTGCACACGGCGGCCGATCTCGACAGCAAGGCCATGGGACAGATCGTCGCGCGCAACCTGATGGTGGAACTTCGGACCGATCCCGCGCCGCCTTCGCTTGGCAGCGAGGAAGGCGAGGTCGATAATGGTGGCCGGCGCTGGCATTGGACGCGGCAAGTCAAGGCGACCGACGACAAGCGGCTGTTGCAGGTCGATCTGGTGGTCGATGGGCAGTCGGGTTCCTCGCCGGTCGTGCTGAGTTTCGTGCGGGTGGTCCAATGACCTGTCCGCCCGCCATGGAACGGGGCTTCACCCTGATCGAACTGCTCGTGGCGCTGATGATCTTCGCCATGCTCGCGGCGGCGGGGGTGCTGTTGCTGGGCAACAGCGTGTCGGCGCAGGCGCAGATCAGGCTGCGGCTGGACGACATGGCGGCGGTGCAGCGGGCGGGCGGCGCGCTGGCGGCCGATCTGGGGCAGGCGGTCCCGCGCATCAGCCGCACGGAGGCGGGGACGCTGGCGCCCGCCTTCTGGTCGCATCGGGAGGGTGAGAGCCTGCCCGTGCTTCAATTCGTGCGGGGGGGCTGGGACAATCTGGGCGACCTGCCGCGTCCTTCCTTGCAGAAGGTCGAATATTGGGTGCGGCAGGGGCGGCTGGAGCGGCGCACCTATGCCCAGGTCGATGGCGCGGCGGGCGGCGAACCGGCGGCATTGCTGAGCCATGTCGAGGATGTGGCGCTGCGTTTCCGCGATGCAGGTGGCGAGTGGCGCGACGAATGGGTGCCGACCCAGCCCGACCTGATGCCGCGCGCCGTGGAGATGACGGTGACGCGGACGGGCGAGCCGCCGGTGACATTGCGCTTCCTGGTCGGGCCTGGGCCTGTGGAAAGGCTGGAGGGGGTAGCAACCAGTGGTTGATTCCCGGAACAGGAACGAGCGCGGCGCGGCGCTGCTGACGGTGCTGCTGCTGGTAGCGGTGATGGCGGTGGTCGCCACGACGGCGCTGGAGCGACTGGCGCTGGCGACGCGGATGACCGGCAATGGCGGCGCGATCGATCAGGCACGCGCCTTTGCCGATGCCGGGACGGAAATAGCGCGCCTGCGGATCGGCGATCTGGTGGCGGCCAATCCGGGCAAGACGACGCTGGCCGGGAACTGGATGGGCACGCCACAGGCCATTCCAGTGCCGGGCGGCGTGGCGACGGCGCGGGTGACGGACGGCGGCAATTGCTTCAACCTCAACAGCGTGGTGGCGGGGACAAGCGAGGCCGATCTCAAGGTCCGGCCGGTCGGCGTGTCGCAGTTCCAGGCGTTGTTGCAGGCACTGGGAGTCGATGCGCGGCAGGCGCAGGTGGCGGCGGCATCCCTGGCGGACTGGATCGATACGGACGGCGTGCCCCAGCCTGGCGGGGCGGAGGATGACATCTACGCGCAGGCCGCGCAGCCCTATCGCACGGCCAATCGCTTCATGGTCGATCCCAGCGAATTGCGCGCCGTGCACGGGGTGACGCCCGCCATCTACGATCTGGCGCGGCCCTGGGTCTGCGCCCTGCCGACGGCGGATCTGTCGCCGATCAACATCAATACGCTGCTGCCCAGCCAGGCGCCGCTCTTCGCCATGCTGATGCAGGGGCAATTGAGTGTCGCGCAAGCGCGGCAATTGCTGGCACAACGGCCTGCGGAGGGGTACGGCAGCACGGTGGCATTCTGGGCCGTGCCCGCGCTGGCGGGATTGAGTCCGCTCGAGGAAGTGGCCAACCAGGTCAAGTTGACGACAGGATTTTTCGGAGTGGAAGTGTCGGTGGATGTCGGGGGGACGCAGGTGGTCGAACGGGCGCTGATCGATGCGCGGCAGAGCCCGGCGATGCTGATACGCCGTAATTGGGGGGGCGGGGCGTGAGCCAGGCCGAAGGATTGATCGTCACGCTGGCCGAGGAGCCGGGGGCCGAGCCGCACTGGATGCGGGTGGCGAACGGCGCAGTGGTGCAGACGGGCGAGGGGGCGAACTGGCTGGCGGCTTGCGGGCTTGCCGCCTTGCCCGATGATATGACCGTGATGCTCGTCCCGCCGGCGGCGCTGGTGACGCTGCATGAGGGACGCTATCCCGACCTGCCCGCGCGGCAGGGCCGGGCGGCGGCGCGGCTGGCGGCTCTGGCCGGCGGTGTCGTGCCCGCCGATCAGCTTTTCGCGGCCGCCAATGAGAATGACGACCCGGCCCGGCCCCATCTGGTCGCCGTGGCGGCGCGGTCCGACATGCAGCATTGGCTGCTCTGGGCGCAGCATCATGGGCTGGACCCCGACATCATCGTGCCGGCGCCCTTGCTGTTGCCCGAACCGCAGGATGGTTTCCAGCGCGGGATTGTCGGTGGCGCGCCGGTGTTGCGCGGCACGGATATGGCGCTGGCGGGCGATCTCGCCTTGCCGGAGCTGATCGGCGATGCCGTTGTCCGGGATGTGCCCGATGAGCAGATCGATGCGCGGGCGATCGCCGCGCTCGACGCGCCGCCGCTGGACCTCAGGCAAGGCGATTTCGCGAAAAGGGTGCGCCGGTCGTTTGACAGGCGGACGCTGGGGCGGCTCCTGCTCTGGAGCGGATTGATCCTGCTCGTCAGCTTGTCGATCGCGCTGGTGGGGCTGGCGAAGCGGCATTTCGCGGCGAGCGGGCTGGATGCGGACAGTCTGGCGCTGGCGCGGCAGGTGGTGCCCGGCGCGACCGATCCGGTCCAGGCGGAGGCGGAGATGGACCGCCAGCTCGCGGCGCGCGGGGCGGGGGGCTATGCCTTCACCGCGCCGGTCGCCGGGGTGCTGAAGGCGATGCAGGATGTGCCGGGCGTGTCGCTGACTGCCCTGTCGCGCGATCCGGACGGGATGGTGCGGGCGACGCTGGCGGCGGCGCGGATGGAGGACATCAACGGCGTGCTGCTGGCCTTGCAGGCGGCCGGTTTCACGATCACGGCGACGCCTTCGCAGGAGCCGGGCGGGCGGATGCTGGCGGATATCACGGTGCGGTCATGATGGAACGTCTGAAAACGGTATGGGGCGAGCGGTCGCCGCGCGAACAGTGGATGCTGGGCGTGATGTTCGCATTGCTGGCGGTGGTGATCCTGTGGCTGGGGTTGCTGCGGCCGCTCGATATGGCGCGGCGTTCCACCCGCGATGCGCTGCGGGAGGCGACGGACCGCAATGCGTCGATCCGGGCCAAGGTGAAGCTGCTGAAGTCCTTGTCTCGTGCGGCCGGAACCGTGGATGCGGGCGTGCCGCTTGACCAGTTCATCGGGCAGAGCGCGGGTGAGGCCGGGCTGACGCTGGAGCGCGCGCAGGCGCAGGGTGGCGACCGGCTGGACATGGCGATCGCGTCGGTGCGGCCGGTGGCGCTGTTTTCCTGGCTGGCGGGACTGGAGGCGCAGGGCGTGCGGGTCGAGACGATGAGCGCGCGGCCGTCCCCCACTGCCGGCAGCGTGTCGGTGCAGGCGGTGCTGGTACGGGACGGCGGGCAATGATGGGCCTGTCGCTTTCGCGCAGGATGCGGATCGCCTTGATCCTTCTCTTCGCCCTGGGTTTCGTCTTGTTCCTGCCCATGCGGATCGCGCTGGGCATGGCGGGGCTGGAACGGCTGGGCGTCGCCGCCCGTGAAGTGCAGGGGACGGTGTGGAGCGGCGGGATCGACCGGCTGATGCTGGGGACGACGTCGCTCGGATCGGTTCATGCCGGCTTGTCGCCCCTTCCCCTGCTGGTCGGGCGGGCGCGGTTCGATGTCTGGCGGCGCAACGGCGCGGCGGATGACGTGGCGGGCGCGCTGACGGTCGGGTTCGGGCGGATCGGGATCGATGATGTGACGGGCGCGGTGCCGCTGGGGCGGACCTTCGCGCCATTGCCGGTCAGCAGCTTCGTCATGGACGATGTGTCGGCTTATTTTTCCGGCGACCGTTGCGGCCATGCCGAGGGGCGGGTGCGGGCGCAGATGGCGGGGCAGTTTCCGGGGCTCAACCTCAGCCAGGGCCTGTCCGGCGTGGCGAGCTGCGACGGCGAGGCGCTGCTGCTGCCGCTGGTGAGCCAGTCGGGGCTGGAGAAGGTCGATCTGCGCCTCTGGCGCTCAGGCCGCTATGTGGCGGAGATGCGGGTGGAAACGGCGGATGCGACCCTGAGCGACGCGCTCGCCAAAGCGGGCTTTGCCGATGCCGGGGGCGTGCGGGTGCTGAAGGTCGAAGGGATGCTGTGATCCACATCTTTCCCGCCTTGCTGGGCGGCATAGCGGGCGCCATTGCCGGGAGTTTCCTCGCCACGCTGATCCTGCGCTGGCCGCAGGGACGTGGCGTTGCGCGCGGGCGATCGGCCTGTGACGGGTGCGGACGTGTTCTGGGCGCGGTCGACCTTATTCCCCTAGTGAGCGCGCTGGCGCAGCGCGGGCGCTGCCGGACCTGCGGCGCGGCGATCGATCCGCTGCATGGGCGGATCGAGGCGGGCTGCGCGATCGTCGGTGCGCTGGCCCTTGGTTTCGCGCCCGACCTGGGCGGGATCGGATGGGCGTTGCTCGGTTGGCTGCTGCTGACACTGGCGGTGCTGGACAAGCGGCATTTATGGCTGCCCGACGCGCTGACCCTGCCGCTGGCATTCCTGGGCTTCACCATCGGGCTCTGGAGCACCGATGCCGGGATGGGAGATCGCGTGATCGGTGCCGCCGTGGGTTATCTGGCGCTGCTGTGCGTCGCGCTCGGCTATCGGCGGTTGCGGGGGCGTGAAGGGTTGGGACTTGGCGATGCCAAGTTGCTGGGCGCGCTGGGCGCCTGGTTCGGTTGGCAGGCCTTGCCCTTCATCCTGTTGCTGGCCGCCAGTCTGGGGTTGCTGGCTGTTTTGGCGGCGATGGCGGTGGGCCGGGCGGTCGACGCCAGGACACAGGTCCCGCTGGGCACTTTCCTGGCCGTCGCCGCGGTGCCGGGCTGGTGGCTGTCGGTGCTGGGCACCGGCGTTGGAGCATGACCCATGCAGAGAATTTTCACGATGCGGTGAAACCCCGTTGACCCATCCGTCCGCTCTGCTTATAGCGCCGCCTCACCGCAGGGCACTGCCCGGCGGATGCCCATGGGGCGGAGTAGCTCAGCTGGTTAGAGCAGCGGAATCATAATCCGCGTGTCGGGGGTTCAAGTCCCTCCTCCGCTACCATCTCCTTATCCGGAAGCTTCCGACAGCTTCCGCATTTTTCCAAAAATCGAAAGAAAAGCAGAGGGTTGCGGGTGATTCGCGTCCGCATGTGCCCATGGCCTTCCACATGCAGCCAGATTTGGTGTGGGGGTATTTTGGGGGTAGTTTTGCGGTGTATCGGAAAGGAGCGATACCCCCATGCCTCTGACGGAGACTCAAGCCAAGAATGCAAAGCCACGCGAGAGAGCGTACAAGCTTGCCGACAGCGAAGGCTTGTTCCTGCTCGTCCAGCCGAACGGCACGAAGCTTTGGCGGATGAAATACCGATTTGCAGGCAAGGAGAAGTTGCTGTCGTTTGGCGCTTATCCGGCGTTGGGGATCGCCGCCGCCCGGGACAAACGCAAAGCGGCCAAGGCGCTCCTTGCCGAGGGCAAGGATCCAATGAAGGCCAAGAGGGAGGTTATATCGGAGAACGGTGACACCTTCTACATGGTGGCGAAACGTTGGCACGAGAACCGCCAGTCGGCGTTGAATCCGGCACATGCCGAACGTGTCTGGTCACGAATGGAGCGGGACGTGTTCCCCTCCCTAGGACAGAGGCTGATCCATGAGATCACTGCCCCCGAGGTCCTGGAGATGATCCGCAAGATTGAGATACGAGGCGCGCTGGATATCAGTCGGCGTGCCAAGCAAGGGGTAGGGCAGGTCTTTCAGTTCGCGATTGCTTGCGGGCTGGCATCCAGCGATCCCACTGTTCACCTTAGTGGAGCCCTCAAGCCCCGGCCCAGGGTGAAGCACATGAGCCGCCTTCCTCTTGATGAAGTGCCTGCGTTCCTCGAAAAGCTCCGAGCATATCAAGAGGAAGGTGACCGGCGCTCGGCAATCACCCGCGATGCGGTACTATTCGCCTTGCTTACCTGGGTCAGGACAAAAGAGCTTCGACTGGCTGTCAAATCCGAATTTGAAAATCTCGATGGTACGGAACCCGTTTGGCGAATTCCGGCTGCGCGCATGAAGATGGGGCGTGAACACCTTGTGCCACTCTCCGCTCAGGCCGCACTCATTGCTAGAAAAATGGTATCGACGGCGACCGGTGATCACCTGTTTCCCGGGACCCACCCAGACAAGCCGTTGTCTGAAAACACGATGATCTATGCGCTTTACCGCCTTGGCTATCATAGTAGGCAGACCATCCACGGCTTTCGAGGGCTCGCCAGCACATGGGCGAACGAGCAGTTGGTTGAGTTTGGCAAGCCAGCGATGTGGATCCGGAAGTACCATGAGGATTGGGTCGAGATGCAGCTCGCTCATTCAGAGAAGAATGATGTGCGGGGGGCTTACAACGCGGCAGAGTATCTCGCACCCCGCCGGCGAATGATGCAGGACTGGGCTGATTTCCTCGATGGGCGCAAGGTGCTCGACATCAGGAAGGGACGAAAGCGGGCTGCGTGACGCCCGTGAGTAGAAGCATTCAATCCGATCAAGTGCCACTCGGTGCAGTTCGTACTAAAACTGCCAGTGCCGCAGGACGTCGCGGACATATCCGGGTGTTTCGCCATTGCGGGGAATGCCACCTGCGCGTTCAACTGCCCTTGGACCGGCATTGTAGGCAGCGACCGCAAGGTGAACCACGCCAAACCTGTCGAGCATCTGCCGGAGATACCGCGCAGCGCCGAAGATGTTAGCCATGGGGTCAAATCGGTTGAAGACCCCGAGTTCCTTTGCCGTTGCGGGCATCAGCTGCCCAAGGCCCGCGGCACCCGCCGGACTGACCGCCAAAGGGTTGTAGCGAGATTCCGTCCAAACGAGCGCATCGAGCAGGCCCGCGGGCAATGAGTACTTCGCTTCTGCCGCATAGATGTGGGGAAGGTAGCTTGCTCGCCTGAAGCCGGATGGGCCAGGTTGGGGATTCCGCTCGTATCTGTAGGGCAGGTTGACCCGACCAGTTCGCGGCACAGTCACAACAGGCGCCGGGCCGTCTTGGGCAGATCGCCAGAGCCCATGCTCGACCAGCTGGAAGCCATTCGATGTTTCAGCAATCCGAATGCCGTCGGAGTGGCTGGCGGTTGCTTCGATTGTTGCTGGCGTTGGCAACTCCTGGGCACTGGCCGGGATAGCAGAGGTGATCGCGATGCCTGCGATCAAGAGAGTTTTGATTGTCATTTCTCGATCCTTGTCTAGTCGAATCGAGTGGGAACATATAAAGAACAACCGACGTAGGAAATTGGTTTGGCTCAAGTGCAGAGCGGAGGCTGCGCGGGGAGGGCACCTCAACCGGAGTAGGTCGATGCCCCCGTTAGACAAAGCTCATCAACTCGAACGCCGAGCCCGCACTATCGTTGAAAGCCTTCAGGGTACATGGAGTCGGGGCAAAGGCATGTGCTGCTGCCCCGCGCACGACGATCGAACTCCGTCGCTGAGTGTGACCTTGGGGCGCAAAGCCATCCTGTTTCACTGCTTCGCGGGATGCCTGAATGAGGACGTCATTGCGGCGCTGGATCGCCAAGGCGTTCGCAGCCGCGACCTTTTCAACGCTTCAGACGCTGAGACCATCGAAAAGCATAGATATCGCGACTTCAGTCCCAATGCGCGGCGCTTGTGGCAATCGGCGACGGCGAGCTCCGACAGCCCTGCCGTACAATACCTTGCGCAGCGCGGTCTTCTGCGCGGATCCGATCAACTCCGCTACCTAGCGCGCACGCCGCTCGGGCCGCGCGGCGCTGTCCAATTTCTCCCCGCGATGCTGGCCGCAGTAACAACCGACATTGGCATAATCGCGGTACACCGAACGTTTCTCGACTTGGCGAGCGGCAAGCTTGCCGCTTTCGAGCGGCCCAAGCGTGCGCTTGGCACCCTTGGCTGTGGCGCCGTCAGACTGGTGCCGCCGGTGCAAGGGCGTCTTGGACTTGCCGAAGGTTTCGAGAGCGCCCTGTCAGCCATGCAGCTGTTCGGAGTCCCGTGCTGGGCAACGCTCGGGAATGAGCGCTTCGGTCTCGTTTCCATTCCGGAGAGTGTCCGCGAGCTTTTCCTGTTTATCGACAATGATGCCGGAGGCGCTCTCGCCGAGAAGAGAGCGCTGAAGGCTTACGCTGCACCTAGTCGTGTCATCCACTCACGAGTTCCGGCCTCGCCCGGTTTTGACTGGAACGATGAGCTGAAGTCCCGGCTTGCCCGTAAACCTGACCCGTTGGGCAGAGGGGAGGGGGCCTTCGGCTGATTGAGGCCTGCCCGGCGCAGGACCTCGTCAGGAGGTTCCCATGTCCAATTCTTCCCTCGCTTTTGCATTCGATGAACCATCACCGCCCGCTGTTGCGACGGCGGCCCAGGTCATGGCTTCAGAGCTCGCAGCAGGCCGCGCGCTGTCACGCAGCGACGTGACGCGTATCATGAGCGAGCACTTCGGGGGCAGCGATGCTCTCGGGCGTTGGTCGGTGCGTGACGCCCACGCAGCTCTAGAGCTGGCACAGGTTCAATACCTGCAAGCGTGCGATCAGATCCAGCTCTCGAGCCCGATCGACGAGGCGGAACAGTTCTTCTTCTCCCTCGATGACCGAATTCCGACCCAGACCAATCGCAGCGACGAGCAGATCGAATGGCAACAATTCGCAACGCCGCCGCGCCTTGCTTGGCTCGCTGCCCGGGCTTGCGCGCTGGTCGCCGACGAACTCGTGCTCGAACCCTCGGCCGGTACCGGTATGCTCGCAGTCTGGGCGACCAAAGCCGGCACGCACCTTGCCTTGAACGAAATCTCGCCGCTGCGCCGCGACTGCCTGACTGCTGTGTTCCCGGCTGCCCACGTGACCGGACATGATGCCGAGCTGATCGACGAATTGCTCGATCCGGCCATCGCACCGAGCGTCGTGCTGATGAACCCGCCGTATTCTCATGGGATCGAGCGGGGCCACGATGGCCGCACCGGAGCGAGGCATCTGCGCTCGGCCTGGAACCGGCTTGCCCCCGGCGGGCGGCTGGTCGCGATCATGCCTGAATGGTTCGATTGCGCGCGGTTTCTGGCCCGGGCGAAGGGGCCAGTGTCGATGCGGCTCAATGCCGCGGTCGAACGTGCCTTCATCAAGAACGGCACCGGGATCACCACGCGGCTGCTGGTTCTCGATAAGGTGGAAGGCGTCAACGAGCCCGTCGCTATTCGCACGAACGAGTTCCGCCAGCTGGTCGATCTTGTCGATGCCTTGCCTGCTCGCGCCAGCAGGCAGGCTATCGCTGAACAATCGACTCTTCCGGCTCGTGCGCCGTTCCGTCTGCTAACCGCGCCACGCAGACCACCCCCGGCCCCGTCAACGACCACGCGAGCCGCGTCGATGACCATCGGCGCATTGACCTACGAGGCGCTTGAAAAACCTGCGCCGCTTGGAGCCCAGGTCGGCCACTATCTGCCCTATCGCCCAAGCAGGATCGTGATCAATGGCGCGGCCGGGCATCCAACGCCGCTCGTCGAGTCCGTCGCCATGGGGTCGATTTCGGCACCCAAGCCGGACGCGGTGCCGCAGCTGCCTGACGGGCTTATCGTCAAGGGACTGCTGTCTGCTGCCCAGGCAGAGACCCTGATCTACGCCGCCAGCGCTCACGCCCGCGATTTGCATGGCCGGTTCGAGCCCGAGGACAAGGGCTGTTCGCTCAAGGCCTCGGCAGAAGGTCAGGTCTACCGGCAGGGCTATTTCCTCGGGGACGGAACGGGTACCGGGAAGGGCCGTCAGGTTGCGAGCGTCATTCTCGACCGCTGGGTGCGCGGGGAACGCCGCCATATCTGGATTTCGAAGAACGAGGCGTTGCTCGAAGATGCCCGGCGCGACTGGGCTGCGCTTGGGGGCCTCCCGATCGACATCCAAGCTCTAGCGTCCTGGAAACTCGGCACCCCCATCGCCATGCGCGACGGGATCCTCTTCGTCACCTATCCGACCCTTCGGTCTGGGCGGAGCGATGCAACACGTCTCGACCAAATCCTCGCCTGGGCCGGTGAGGAGTTCAACGGCGTGATCGTGTTCGACGAAGCGCACGCCATGGCCAATGCTGCCGGCGGTGAAGGATCGCGGGGCAAGGTCAAGGGATCGGAGCAGGGCATTGCCGGTGTGCGCCTGCAGAACCTCCTGCCCCGGGCGAGGGTACTCTACGCTTCGGCAACCGGTGCATCAGACGTCAACAACCTGGCCTATGCGACGCGCCTCGGGCTCTGGGGTCCGGAGACCGCCTTCGCCAATCGCGAGGCCTTCGTTGCCGACATTCGCGACGGCGGCATCGCCGCGATGGAACTCGTCGCGCGGGACCTCAAGTCGCTCGGCCTCTACACCGCCCGGGCACTTTCGTTCGCTGGTGTCGAATACGAGATCCTCGAGCATTGCCTGACCGAGGATCAGATCTCGGTCTACGATGCCTATGCCGAGGCCTGGGCGATCATTCACGCCAACCTGCGCGAAGCGCTCGAGGCCACACGGATCGTTGACAGCGAGACCGGGGGCACGCTCAACTCGGGTGCCAAGTCGGCAGCGCTGTCGATCTTCGAGGGAACGAAGCAGCGCTTCTTCGCGCAGCTGCTTCTGTCTATGAAGCTCCCCAGCTTGCTGCCCGCGATCGATACGGCGATTGCCGATGGTCACGCTGTGGTCGTCCAGCTGGTCTCGACGGCAGAAGCCATGCTCGACCGGCGGCTTGCCGACCTCTCCGACGAGGAGCGCGAAGCGCTGGAGATCGACCTGTCCCCGCGGGAATATGTGTAATGTTGAGCTCAACATTAGATATATTCTTTGCAGTCGCAGTTTATGTCGAGCGTGGCGGCGGGAGGCGCAGGTTTCCTTCGGTTTTCCATGATTTCACTCCAGATAATTGCCTGACAAGGTTGAATGCTGGGGCCGTTAGGATTGTCGGCACCGCTGGAATGGTGCAGGTTGTAGAAAATCCCCGAGGCAGTCGTTCGTCGCTTTCAATCGAGGTCCCGATGCAAGGCTGTCCGCCATGGAGATCTGCCATGCCGAACAAACTGCCCAAGCGCCCCATTATCGTTTTTCTCGCAGGGATTTTTCTGGGCTTGCCCGGCGTCGCAGGCGCAGTGACATTGACGTCATTAAAAGGCATGGATCTCGAAGGAAGCTATGGCTCGTATGCGCCGCGTGGCGATTGCTCTCGAGGGGCGAGCCTTGAGATCAACGAAACCGGCTTTACTTTCAAAGCGTCTGGTCAGACTGTAAAAAGCACCCGGTTTGAGTACGCGGCTTCGTTTCTTGGCCCGACCTATGAAGGCGTTAGCGCGGTCTTTTTTCCTTTTCCTGTCAATGCCAACGATTTCGGACGCGTGATCTTGACGGTCAATGACGACGAAAAGCGAGGCGTAGTCCGCCTTGAAGCAGACGTCGCGCCTGGACAGCGCCTGGATCCGTTCAAGTCAGCGCTCGTGTCGCAATCCCCACTGCTCTTGTGCAAGGGGTCTGGGCCGGCATCTGCTGCTTCAAAAGCACCTCTGCAAGCAAGGCCAGTCTTGGGAAAACCGACGCCGCTAGCCTGGACCAATCTTGCGAGTTCCATAGGAAAATTCCAAAGTGATTCCGATCCCAACGGAATAGATCTTTTGACAAGTGGTCCGATAGCTGACGCGATACGTTCGCGTTTGGGCCGCAAAATAGACCTGCTGGCCAGCAATCTTTCGGCGATATCCGGTCTCCAACGACAAGGATCTCTCTATTGGGTTACGGGAAATGCGCCGCATCAAGGCGGTGTAGAGCAAGCCTATGTTTTGCTTGATGCAAATCGCCGTGCTGTTCAAATTGGCCTTTGGGAAAAGGGAAAGTTGACGGTCTATGCGCCTCAAGGAGGCCGCTTGCCCGTGCCCCAGGACATTGCTCGCCTGCTTATGGACAGCCCACCTGAGGACGCAGTGCCGCTGCCTGGGACTGCTTGGGAGGTCGTGCCGGTCCAAGGTCGCGCCCCAATGGCCTATGTCGATGTAGCTGCTTCGCCAAACATCAAGTCGTTTAGCCTGTTTTGTGAAGGCAACCGCCCCATGATGGCCATGCTCCTTAACAAGCCCGCGACGGTGCCGCGCGTTACGGTTACATGGAATTTTGCTGGTCGATTAATTGACATTCCGACCGGCCGCGCGAACGCTCAGAGCACGTTTTGGCAGGCCAACCTCACTGGTTCCCAACTCATTCCGATGCTTCTCCGTCAAAACGGTTCGGTTATGCTACGCATCAACGGCCGCCTCGAAGGCGAAGCTTTGTTGGCGGGAGCGCCACTGGCGCTTCGAACTGCGATGCGGACCTGTGTCAAATTTTGACATGACCTCCTGCACGTATTTCCTGAAGCATTGATAGTAGATCGTCGCTTTGCGGCTTGAAGCGCCCGGGCCTGATGGCGGGTGCGCCGTGAGCCGCGAGGATTTGCAGCTTCTCCTCGGGATCGGCGCGCAAATAGGTCTCGGTGCTCTGGATGCTGGCGTGGCCGAGCCACAATGCAACCTTGCGAATGTCCCCGGTCGCCGCGAGCGTGTGCATCGCACAGGAATGCCGCAGCACGTGCGGCGTAACCCGCTTGCCAAGGATCGACGGCTGCTTCGTTGCCGCGGTCTTGACGTGCTCGGCCAAACGGAACGCAAATCCGTCGCGGGTCATGGGCTGCCCGTTGGCATTGAGGAATATCTCGGCAGCTTGCGCGTCGGGCCGTATCGCAAGCCACGCGCGCAATACGAACTGGGTCTCTTTCCAGAGCGGCAGGACCCGTTCACGCCGACCCTTGCCCATGATGTGCACGGTGGACAGGGAGCGGTCCGGGAAATCGCGCAGCTGCAGCGTTACGAGTTCCGACACTCTCAGCCCGCCGGCATAGGCCAGATGCAGCATCGCGCGATCGCGGGTGCCAAGGCGTGTCCGGGGATCCGGGGCATCGAGCAAAGCCTTGATCTCGGCCCGGTCGAGGTAGTCGATCAGCGCCTTGTCGGTCTTCTTGGTCGGGATCGATCTGACGCGGAGGGCCAGATCCAGGCAGGCCGGAATCCGATACTCGATGTACCGGAAGAAGGACCGGATCGCGGCGAGCCTGCCATTGCGGGTCCGCACACAGCTGCCGCGCCCGGTCTCGACATGGTCCAGGAAAGCCATGATCATGTCGGGGCCGAGATCCTCGATCTCAAGATCGGTCGGCCGACGCTTCAGCCGATCGGCAGCGAACTGAACGAGGAGGACGAAGCAGTTGGCATAAGTCTTCATTGTGTGCGGGCTGACAGCACGTTCGCGTGGCAGATGCTCACGCAGGTATGCCGAGAGATGCGGAGCGAGCGCCGTCATGCCGCCTCTCCCCGGTAAAGCTGCTCGCTCGCAGCCGCAATGTCGCGCAGCAGCACCGGAGTGGCCTCGAGATACCAGTACGTGTTGGCGACCGACGCGTGCCCCAGATAGACACTGAGACCGGCCATGTGGTGAGCGATGGCCTCCCTGTCAGGTGGGCAGGACTCAAGGGAACGGACAGCGAAGGTGTGCCGCAGATCGTGGAGTCGCATGCCCGCCGTACCGGTTGGTCCACGATATCCGAGCTGCCGGGCCAATCTGACGAACACGACGTGGGCGCGCACCTTGTGCGGTGCCCGTCCCCGGATAGTGACGAACAGGTCGTTGCCCCTGGCCGCGTGCTTCTCGCGGAGGGCGAGATAGGCTTCGAGTGCTTGGCGCGTCGATGGCTGCAAGGCAATCAGCCGCTGCTTGCCAAACTTGCCGTTGCGGACGATCAGGCCATCCTCGACCAGATCTTTGCATTGTAATGCGAGGGCCTCGGAAATCCGGAGACCTGTCGCCGCCAGCAGCCCGAACAGGTAATGGTACGTGTGTGGGCTGATCGTGCCTTGGGGTGGAACGTCCAATGCAGCAGTCATGATCGCCCGCACCTGGTCCGGCTCAATGATGGTCGGCGTCGGGCGTGGCCGCTTGCCCCGACCGAAGACGCCGGCAGGCGGAACTTCGTGGCCTGAATCTTCGGCGTGAGCGAAAAGGCTGAAGTTACGTGCGGTGTCGAACCTCCGGCGGGCCACATATTGTGAGCTCGACGTATGGCACCAGTCGTAGATGCGCTGGACCTGAGTGTGCCGATCGCCGAAACCCCCGGCGTAGGCGGCGTACAGGCGCAGCATGCGTTCCTGTTCAGAGAACTTCAGCCCGAGGCTGCGATGCAGCGCCACGTATCTGGAAATGTGGATGTTCAGCATGACTGTTCTCCCGGCCAGGGCTGCGCGATCTTCATGAGCATCGGCAGATCGACCTTGGCGTAGATGGCAGTGGTCTCGGGCGAGCTGTGACGCAGGATGGTCCCGACGGACTCCAGGCCTGCGCCCGCGCGCAGCAGGTTGGTGGCAAGCGAATGCCGGAATATGTGCGACCCGGTCGGCACTCCTTCGATCCCACCGCGGTCGCGCGTACGAGCGACGATGCCCGCTATCTCAGCGGACGAGCGGAATGGCCGAAACGGTGCTTGTGCACGCAGGAACAGATGCTCTTCGGCGGCCTTCGGGCGGGCTGCCGCAAGATATGCCAGGATCGCGTCGCCAACATCCTGCGGCAATGGCAGGCGGTCCGGTCGACGCGTCTTGCCCTTGACCGTCAGGTGGCCGGATCGCCAGTCGATGTCGTCGAGACGCATGTTCTGAATATCGGCAGCCCGCAGGCCGAGCCTGGCGAGCAGGAGAATGATGGCCTTGTCCCGGACTTCCACCGGACGATCTGTCGGACAGGCCGCAATGATCCTCTCGATCGTTGCCGGGTCGACGTGGCGCGGCAGCGTCGAAAGGCGGTAGCGCTGTACTGATGGAACTGCATGCAACAATGCCGGCCGGCACTCGCCACGCACGACCAGAAACCGGATGTAGCTCCTCATTATCGTGACGAGCAGCGATGCCGACCCCGGCGTCTCCTTGCTTCGTCGTTGGAATGCGCTCCTGAGTCCGGCGGCATCCCATTGCGAAGGCTCGCCCAGCATTGGCATGAGCCGTCTGATATCGGTCCGGTAGCGCCGGATCGTCTCGTCCGTGGCGCCGCGGTGTTGCTTGAGCCATGCCAAGTAAGCCGACATGTGCGGGTCATCGTCCGCCACCGGTTCAACCAATGGGATGGCGCCCCGGCCTCGCAGGAACTCGACGAAGTGCCGTGCGCATCGCCGCCGCCGCTTGGTGCCCGTTGCGACCAACTTGCCCCGCTTGCGCCAGACCGGGCATCGGCAATCATGCGCTGCATAGTGGTCGATGATCGTGTCATCGATATCGATCCATTGGTGCCGCGCCATGCGAAGCCAGGCCACGAAATGCTCGGCCTCGGACCGATAGGCCTGTGCCGGTCCCTCGGCAAGTTGCAGGCGATCGATCGCATCGGAATAGTCGGCGAGGTGCCGTGGCAGATCGTCGATCCCGTCGTCGACTTCGACGTAGCCTTGATCTTCCAGGAACCGGACGAAGCGCCTGACCCTTGCTGCTTGGTCAGCCTTGTAGTGCGCTTGCTGCGCCGAATACCGGTGGCACCGGCACCCATGCTTTTCGAACCGCCGGACAGCCCGATCGTCAATCGTGCGGATGGCGATCCTATGCAGGCCCAGCCAATGCAGGAAATGGCGGACCGCCGCGCCATACAGAACCGCACAGCCTGACTTCTCGTCGAGCGACTGAGAGGAGAGGAATGTGGTGAGAAGGGTGCCGTGACTGGGCGGGTCTTCGACCCGGAGCGGGGCCGCTCGAAACGGCAATGATGATCTTGATCGCATGTTGGTTCCTTCGACTTGTTGAGGTCGAGGGAACCGTAATTATCTGGAGTGAAATCATGGAAAACCGAAGGAAACCTGCGCCTCCCGCCACCACGCTCGACATAAACTGCGACTGCAAAGAATATGTGATCGACTATCTCGCCAAGAGCTTTCCTGTTCGTCTGATGGCGGTGTTCACCGACGAAAACGGCAATCCGCGCTCCGAGCCGATGACTGACGAGGATGGCGCACCTGTGCTGTGCCGCTCCGCGCTGGCCGCGCGCGACCGGATGATCGAACAGCTCTGCGCCCTGCCGCCGATTGCTACTGCGCTCGATGCCATCATCGAACGGTTCGGCGTTGACCAGGTGGCGGAAGTCACCGGTCGCACACGTCGGCTCATCGTCGGCCGCGACGGTCGCCAGAAACTCCAATCCCGCTCGCCGCGCGCCAATGTGGCCGAAACCCAGGCCTTTATGGACGGCGCGAAGCGCATCCTGGTGTTCTCCGATGCCGGGGGAACGGGGCGCAGCTACCATGCTGATCTTGCCGCCAGGAACCAGGCCCGCCGGGTCCACTTTCTGCTCGAGCCGGGCTGGCGAGCTGACGCCGCGATCCAGGGGCTTGGCCGGACCAATCGCACCAATCAGGCATCAGCCCCGCTGTTCAGACCCGTGACGACCGATGTGCGCGGCGAGCGCCGGTTCATCTCGACGATCGCGCGGCGTCTGGACAGTCTTGGCGCTCTGACGCGCGGACAGCGCCAGACCGGCGGGCAGAACCTCTTCGATCCGGCCGACAATCTCGAAAGCATCTACGCCAAGGAGGCGCTCCATCGCTGGTTCGGCCTGTTGTTCACCGGCAAGCTTGAAGCGGTTAGCCTGGGGCGCTTTCAGGAACTGACGGGCCTGCGGATCGAAGCGCCCGATGGTTCAATGGTCGATGACCTGCCTTCGATCCAGCGGTGGCTCAATCGCATCCTGGCGCTGCCTATAGCGCTGCAGAACGCGATCTTCGATGAGTTCATGGGGCTGGTCGAAGCCCGCATCGATGCCGCCCGGCAGGCCGGCACACTCGATCTCGGCCTCGAGACCATCGCAGTCGAGGACTTCACGGTCCTGTCTGACACGCTGCTGCGCACCGATCCGGCCTCAGGTGCAACCACCCATCTGCTGGAACTAGAGATCGCCAGAGCTTTGAAGCCGCTTACCCTGAAGCGGCTCGAGGAGCTCCACGGCCTAACCGGGCAGCGGCAGCGACCGGTTCGGAACGCCCGCTCCTGTCGTGTCGCGCTGCTTGTGCCCGCTCGCGGTATTCTTGCCGATGACGGAACGCGGGTGGCCCGCTTCGAATTGCTGCGTCCGCTGAAGCGCAGTCACATCACCGAGGATCAGCTCGCTGAGAGCAGCTGGGAGGACATCTCCATCGACGCTTTTCGCGAGGCCTGGGCCGCCGAGTTGGAAGAGGCGAGGACCAGCCACAAGCGCGAGCGCCTCTATCTTGCAACGGGCCTCCTGTTGCCGGTCTGGGACAAGCTCCCTTCGGATTTCGTGAGGGTCAGCCGTATCTCAGCGGCCGATGGCCGTTCACTCCTCGGCCGCGAGGTTCCGGCCCATTGCGTGCCGGATCTCTGCCGCGCGCTGGGTCTCGAACGCGACCAGACGTTGTCCGCCGATGACATTTTCCAGACCGTCCTGGCGACAGGTCGGGCCATGGAATTCGCGGGCCGCGAGAAGCTCATGGTCAAACGCAGTCTGGTCAATGGTTCACAGCGAATTGAGCTGACCGGTTGGAGTGCTGCACGCCTCGACTGGTACAAGGCTCAAGGCTGCTTCACCGAGATCATACGATACCAGACCCGGCTCTTTGTGCCGATCGAGGGCGCGGCGGGCGTGATTGCGAGATTGGCGTCATCGGTATAGGGCATTGCCAAATGGCATTAGTTATAGTATATGATGCCATATGGAGAAATGCCATGCTGGCTCTGCAACCCGTTGATACTGCCGTTACCGCCTTCCGGCCCGATCCGATTACGCAGGACGAGGCAGCTGCCATGTTCCGGGCAGTCCTCAATCTGTTCGGCAAATGGGAACTGACCGATGAGCAGGCTGCCACTCTGCTCGACATGCCGGTGCGTTCCTATCGGCGATGGAAGGCGGAAGGCCCCGGGCGCGTTTCGCGCGATGGCCGCGCTCGTCTGTCCAACCTTTTGGGGATCCATAAGGCGCTCCGGATCATCTTCTCGGAACCGGCTCGTAGTTATGGATGGATCAGGGCTGCCAATGACGCATTCGGTGTTTCCAGTGCGCTCGACGTGATGCTGGGAGGCGAACTCACCGACATCATGCGGGTGCGTCGCTACCTTGACGCCGAGCGTGGTGGCTGGTGAGCGGAACAACGGATATCCCCGTTTCTAGAGTCGAGTGGAAGGGCGCTGTCAGGATCATTCGCAGTGCCTTTCCGCCGATCGACCTGTTCGAAGACATCGCTGATCCCGCCGACTGGCCACTGCTGATCTCGGCGGAGCAGAAGACCAATCCTCGCATCATGGCGACTATTGGTAACCTCGACCTCGTTCCGGTCGACCGCCGCGTCGGCGGCAACGGCGCCTCCTACCTCATGGCGCCATTCACCCACGTTAGCACCGATCGACCGAGCCGATTTACGGCTGGCAGCTACGGCGTGCTCTACGTTGGGGACCGTTTTGAAACCGCACTGTTCGAGACGATCCACCATCACGCCCGCTTCATGGCCCGAACCCACGAAGCGCCTGGCTGGACGTCGCAATTCCGGGAGATCGTCATGTCGGTCGATGCAGACCTCCATGATTTGCGAGTTCCGGCGGGGGAGCCAGTTCCGGCGCTCGATCCCGACAGTTATGCCGCATCTCAAGCGCTCGCGCGGCACCTCAGGGGCGCGGGATCGGACGGGATTGCCTACCCGAGCATCCGGCATCACGGAGGAGAATGTGTCGCGCTCTTCTACCCCGACTGCGCGTTAAACCCGCTACAGGGGCGGCACCTCGACTATCACTGGGACGGGGCGCACGTTGACCTTATCCGTGATGCCGGATCGGGCGCTGTCTTCCGGATTGTCGATTTGCCGCCCGATCTCGTCTGACGGCATGAGTTGGGCTTCCGGCCGAGTACTGTAGGATCTCCGAGTACAGTTACCGGCCAGCAGTCTCAAATCTGCGAAGCAGCCTTCACGAGTTTGTCGAGGGCCTTGTCCGGCGAAACTGGTCCCTTGTACAGCGGGCTACACGGTGTCTCCGCAAGCTTGGCGGAAATCGCCAGAAGGTCGTCGTCATCACCCTTCTCATAGGCATAGGCAGCCAGCCAGAATTCGGCCTGCTTAACGAACTCATTGAGGATGCCAACAACGCTCCGATTCGCAGTCTTTGCGTACCGGACCTGGTCCATTCGCCAGACTTCTTGCGCGATGAATTCGCTTGGGGCGCCGTACTCTTTCAGGACAAGAGCCAGCTGCGCCGGGAAGCGTCGAGCAAGCGTGGCCGCTGGAGCCAGCGGCATTAGCACGGGAAGAAGTGTGCGCTCAGAAACCAGCAAAGCTAATTGCGGCTTCCAGAACAGGACGGTGGCGTACCAGTTGCCCAGCGCCGTGTCGCTTTGCCCAGGCACAGCGACTTCCGGTTTGATCCGATCGAGTAGCTTTTTCGTGCAATGGAGGTGGAACATCACGGCGGACGATAGTTTTCGGCGCTCAGTGAGTCCATCGATGCTAATGGCCTTGCCATGGGGATGGCAATCTCCGCGACCGTAGCGGTTGCTTAGCCACTTTTTTGGGTCGTGTGAAACCTTCCCGTCTTTCATTCGCACCTCCGCCCCCGGGCGTTCGCAGCGGACCGAGTGGGCAAGCGAGCTTATGGCATGGGTCAAGATCTCGTCCGCCACTCCTGATCACAAGAGCGCAGTTGGCTCATAGTGCCTTTCGCTCGTCACATATTCGTGAAGCTGGGTGGGCGGCATCGCGTTCCAGCGGTGGCCAAGCGCGACGGCGAAGGCTGCGGGGCCGGCCAGATAGAGCCGTATTTGTCGTGCACCGAGCCGCGCGACCGCCATATCTACCGTCCGCTTGACTAGCGAAACACTCGCCTGCGCCGCTCTCCCCGAGGCTATCGCCTCTGGTAAATGAAGGCCTAGCACCGCCTCCGCCGCAATTCCCGCTGAGGCCTCAAGGTCGGCAGACGGGTCGCGCAGTACCCCGACCGTGACGATGAGAGCGTCGCCTTCCAGTCGAGAGGGCTGATGGATACGCCACGGTGGAGCAGGCTCGCCAGTCGTAGGGCGATCGTCAGTCCACCAGCTGCCAGCGCGTGTCTGGATTTCGAGCTCGAAACCATGAGCGGACCGTAACGACCAGCCGACCGCTAACGCTGTGCTGAGCCGGTAGGAACCACTCAACGCGACTCTCGACATAGTATGTGCGCGCAGCCATCGCGCCGTGCGGTCAAGCGGACCAAGCAGCTGCTCGGCCCAGATGTCCGGGGGCGGGAAGCCGGCATCGCCGCCCGAGAACTGGCTTGCGTCCAATTCCAGCGCGGTCTCATCGGCTTCGTTGCGATCGGATCGAATGTGGAGCGCACAAACTTGCCCGAGTGGAAGCGGTTTGCCCAACGTCTGCTCCATCGCTCTTCTTAGGTCTGAACGGCCGAGCGGGGTGCCAAGCGAATGGCGTGCGAGGGAGGATAGCACCTCGAACGTGTCGGCAACTTTGCGGGACGGTGCTTCCAGTGCCGGGAAGGCTTGGTCGAGCGCGGCGCCGAAGGTGGCGAGCGCGGTGGCGGCGTCGGGCAGGCTGCGCTCACTCACTTCGACCGCGGACGCGACGAATTCACCGAGTTCCAGGCCATAAGTTTCGACAAGACTATGACGTAGTGCCGCATCGCTCGCCGCCATGATGTCCGCGAAAGGCGCATAGAAGGGCCGTGCCCGGCGTACGCGAAGCGGGTCCCGAGCGAGCCAAGCGAGTGTTGGCGGCAACCGCGGCGTGACCAACGCGTGGATGCGCGTCGCGTTGGGAAACCGCTCTTCAAAGCCGTGGAAGGTCTTGAGTACGTCGCGGATCTCGCCTGGTGAAAGCGCGCCGGCCTTAGCCTGATAGCGTTCGAGCAGACGATGGCGGGGAGACTGGGGTGCGAAGAAGCGGGCTTCCAGATCTTCAAGTCCTTCGAAGATTATTTCCTCGAAGGCCGGGTTGGCGAGCCATGCGGGTAACCGCGCGAGGCCGTCCCAAAGCTGATAGTCGAAACCGCCTTGGGCGATCACGCCCCCCATGCCGCGGGCATCGGTCAGGGCCGGCGCGGGAGGTTTATCAGACAACATCCATCTCCAGATTGGCCTCGAATTCATTGCCCTGAGGATCAAACACCCAGCTGGCCGCCGAAAGTGTGCCGCCGTCAAGCCGAACGATCATTAGCACCGCGAAGCTGCCGGCGAAGCGGGCATCACCCACCAGCGCCCGCATCGTCGCGATGTCCGTGCCGCTTGGATGCACCGCGAAGCTCGGATGGCTGTGCCATTCGCCAATGTAATTGTAGCGTGTGTAGCGATGCTCGGTGCGATTGAAAAAGTGCATCGCATCGCGTGCGGCCTGCAGCAGATCGACCATAAAGCGCGCGAAGCTGCCGCGACGCGCCTGGATGGTGAGCTCGGTCACGTCGAAATCGGACGGCGCAAGCTGCTCACCGAACAGCTGTCCGCCGATCTCGCGCTTGCCGGCCTTCTCCAGCGCCGCGACGAGCCTGGCGGTCTGATCAACCGCCAGCCTTAGCCGCATCGAGCCATTCCTTGAATAAATCGAGTGCGAAGGCCCGGGCCTCGACATCCTCTCCGCTGGTGCCCGGACACCGTTCGCCGACGCTCAGCCGGATCGTGTGACCATGGCCGTCGAACAGCCAGTGCCTGCTGTAACCGAGAAGGAGCCAAGCGGAGTCCGACGGAGCGGGCGCTCCGTCGACGATGTCTAGGACGACGCGCGCCGCATGCCCGGCGGTCATGGTGACTGCGGCATCGTCCGCAACGATCGGCGCACCGTCGCCGGCGAGCATCTCGTAGCGCCGGGGACCGGGCTCTGGCGGGGCCACGCCTTGCTCATCACACCAGGCAAGAAAGGTCGCCCGCCCATCGACGAACGGCGGATCTCGTTCGGGCAGCGCCGTCGCCACAAGCGCGCCAAGCCCGCCCTCGAAGACCTCGACCGACACGAACGGGCGCTCGTTCGCGTCGGCAAGAGCACCGAGGAAGAGCGCAGTTGCCGGATCGCCGGTGGCGTCGACGATGACACTGCAGTCGGCAACGGCCTCGACCTGCCAAGCGTGTGATTTGGCCGATCGCTGCCAGTTGAGATTGTTGTCGACCACGCGGATGTCGGCGCCGGGCGCGATGGCAAGAAGGCGGCGCTTGAGGCCATTGACTTTGCGGAACCCTACGTCGCGCCACTCGAGCGCGTGCCGCTCGAGATTGTCAGGGAGGAGTACGTCTCCGTCGATTAGCGTCAGGAGGCCGAGGCCGGATCGGACCAGCGATTCGGCGAGCTTGGAACCGATAGAACCCGCGCCAACGATCGCGACGCGCTTGCACTCAGCCGCTGTCGATCTCGCGGACCGCGCACCGCTCTCGTCCGGAAGCACAAGAATCCGGCGACGGTGTGTGGCGCCATCCGCCATCAGGTGGAACCCGGCAATGTCCGCCTCGCCCGTGAAGAGAATGATGGCAGCGTTCGTTTCGAGGACCAAGCTGGCCATATCCGGCTGCAGGTCGGCAGCTGCCACCAGCGCGGCCCGATCTGGCACGCCTGCGGGCGCAGACCGGGCAGAGACAAATACCGGAATATCGAAGCGCCAGTTGTGGATGTCTGCGCCTGGCGGGCGGCGAAGCAAGAGCCGGTCCTCGGCGTCATGGACGAGAATCGGCCAGACTTCGTCAGCCGCCATCCAGCGCAGTCCCACCAAGTCCAAGGCGATTCCCGCTTCTATCCGCTCGGCGCACCGTTGGCCGATCAGGACGGGATTGAGGCCCCAGTCATAGGCCTGGACCTGTCCAATCCGATGATCCGAAGGCGCGCGTTCGCCGCCTTCGCCCAGCGGGTCCTCGGTCACTAGCAAATTGTGTGCGCTACGTAGCACATCGGACCCGGTCGCTTCTGCCGTCCAATTGTCCGGTCGCAGCTCAAGGCAGAGCACGCCCTTGCCATATTGATGAGTGGACCAGCGCGCCTCATCCTGCGGCTCGACCCAGGGCGGGACCTGCGGAAACTGGTCAGGATAGATCAGCTGGACCGGATAGCGCCGCCCGTGGGCCGAGATGATGGCTTCGGCAGCGAACCGCGCGTCGTCGAACTTCCATCGGGTGAACTCCAGCCAGTCCTCGTCGCGCGCCAGCGCTTCGACCGCCGCGCGCTCGGCAGCGAGCCGGGCAGAGTCGGTGAGCCACCAGAACCTCAAGCGAAGCCGCGCGGCTTGGCAGGAGGCGCAGCCATCGCATCGGGGAAGGTGTATCCGGCGGCCACCGGCGCCGCTGCGGCGAACCCGCCATAGGTCGAGGCCTTGGCTGGCGTCGCAGTGGCCTTGAAGCGATCGCCGAACACCCGGCGCCACTGCCGTGTTGCTTCCTCGATATCGTCGGCGTCCTGCGCCCGGCGGGCGATGCCGGCATAGACGCGAACCTTCTCGATGAATTCCGTCCACTGGGCGACCGACACCTTTCCCAAGATGTCGTTCGAACCATCCGCGGGGTCGGCGATGAATGGCTTCTGGCCGATCGAGGCATGATAGCCATAGGCGTCGTAGATATTCTCAAGCAGTTGAGCGAATGCCTCGCCGTAATGCGTCTCGCCGGTGGGCGCGTGCAGCCCGACGAGCACTTCGAGGACGAAACCCTTGGGGCGCCGACCGGTTAGCGGGTTGATTCGCCGCCACCATTTGAACAGCTTCACGAGCGGCTTGAACCGGCCACCGAACCGCGTGTTCTGCGCCGAACTCCAGCTGGTGTGGACCGGGGGATTGGTAAACTTCCAAGTGCCCGTGTCGCGGTCGGGAATCATGTAGCCGTTCCATGTCGATGCGACCGGAACGATGTCCATCTCCGCCTGCCAGGTCTCGACCCGCACCGAGCGTTTGTTGATTCGCTCGACCTCATAGCCGTCGCCGCCGTCTTCGAGGGCCTTGCAGACCTCCTTCAGCACCGTGTCGGGATGGTCGTCGGTCGAAAAGTTCGTCACGATGATGATGTCGACATCGGGCCGCTCCTGCCCATTCGACGTCGAGCGCGGGCGGATGGCAGAGTCGCGAGCATAGCTTCCTGAAAGGAAGCTGGTCACATATCGGTCCTTGAACTTCGCCTGCGTGCGCAGATGGTCGCGGATGCCGGTGTGGCCGCCGGACGCACGCGTTTTGGTCGTCGTGCTCGGCTCTATATCCTGCAGCAGTTCGCTGAATCGCGTATTCGGAACGGGCATGAATCCCCCCAAGGTGTTCCCTATTCGTTTCAATATGGGAGTGCTCCTTTGGTCGCGCAAGATGCACGCTTCAAACTTGGTGGAAAGCTGTCGTGCACAATGGGGTAGAAGTTGCGGCTCAAGATTTTGATTTGCGGCATCGCCCGACGGAGCAGTCGCGCATCGGCGAAATTAGGTCAGCTGAACGATTGGCGCGAAAAGCATACAATGTTCCAGAGTCCGCAACCATGATCATTCGTCATTGCCCGCTGCCATCGGCAGGTTTGCTGCGAACGTATTAAGAGTGGAGTGGGCTTTGCCCTGATCGAGCCAGTTGGGCGTCGAAGGTCGATGCACAAGGCTCTCAGTCAGGAGTGTGTCCCATGATCAAGTCGATCCCGCTGAACAAACTCGTCCAGTCTCCCCGCAATGTCCGTCGTCACAGCGATCCGGCGGCAGATGCCGAACTCAAAGCTAGCATTGCAGCGCATGGATTGCTGCAGAACCTGCTCGTCCGCCCCTCTGCCAAGGGCAAATTCGAGGTCGAAGCTGGGGAGCGTCGTCGCCGAGCGATGCTCGCGCTGGCAGACGAAAAGATCCTCGCCCGCGATCATGAAGTGACTTGCCTCGTGCTCGAGGACAGCGGCGAAGCTGCGGTCGAGACCAGCCTCGCCGAGAACTTCCACCGCCTCGCCATGAACCCGGCCGACGAAGCCGAGGCCTTTGCAACGCTCGTGTCTGGGGGTGCGACTGTCGAGGATGTTGCCCGCCGCTTCGGCCTGACCGTCCGCTTCGTCGAGGGCCGACTACGTCTTGCGACGCTGGCACCCGTCGTGTTCGAGGCGCTCGCATCCGGTGACATCACTCTCGACATCGCCAAGGCCTTCGGCGCGACCTCGGATCAGGACATTCAGACCCGCGTCTTCGAGCAAGTGTCCTCGGCCTACTATGCCCCCACTCCGGACAGCGTCCGGCGCATGGTCCTTTCCGGGACCGTGCGGGGCAGCGATCCGCGCGCCCGGCTCGTCGGCCGCGACGCCTACATTGCTGCCGGCGGCCGGATCGAGCGTGAGCTGTTCGACAACGACGACAGCGAATCCTGGATCGATGTGGCGCTGCTCGAGAGCCTCGCAGCGGCAAAGATGGAAGAGCAGGCCAAAGCCCTTGCCGCCGAGCAGGGTCTCGCCTGGGTCAAGCCCACGCTCGATCCCTATGCCAGCCACGACCTTGTCGAAGGGCTGGTCCGGCTTCCCGCCGAACCGGCGACGCTCACCGAAGCGGAACTGGCAAGGCTCGACGAACTCGATGCCTCCTATGACGAGCATGCGGCAATCCTCGAGGATGAGGACAGTGCCGAGGAAGCCGTGGCAGCGGCCGAAGCGGCTTGTCTGGCCATCGAACGCGAATGCCAGGAAATCCGGGCCCGGCCGCCCGTCATCGCGGCCGAACTCAAGGCCGAAGCAGGTATGATCCTGGTGCTCTCGCGCGATGGCACGCCGGTTCTCCAGCCGGTGTTCTACGGCGAGCGTGAGGCTGAACCCGCCGAAGCCGACGGCGGGATCGAAGTCATTCCGGGCGATGACGGTTCGGAAAGGCGCCGGATCACCTTGTCCAAGCGTCTGGTCGACGAACTGGCCATGCAGCGCCGCGATGTTCTGGCGCTGCATGTCGCCTCTGACCCCGGGCTTGCGCTCGACATCATGGTCTTCACCCTGGCTGATGCCGATACGCACGATTGGCGGACGCGCCCTTCGACCACGCTGCGCGCGCCTGTTCCGGCAGGCCCGATCATCGGCTTCGAAGCCAAGGATGCTCCGGCGAGCAGCGGGCTTGCCGAGCTCAGGTCCAGTCTCGACGAAAGCTGGCGCGCTGCTGACGATGCAATGTCCCGCTTCGATCTGTTTCGGGCGCTGTCCGATGACAGCCGCGCCGCGTGGCTGGGCCATGTCGTTGCCCGGTCGCTCGAGGCCAGCCTCAACATGGCCGGTGAGCGTCAGCTGCCATTCCAGGATCATCTCGGCAGCCTGATCGGCATCGACATAGCGCAGTGGTGGCGTCCGACGGCGGCCAATTACTTCGATCGGGTGTCGAAGCAGGTGATCCTCAATGCGCTGACTGATGTCGGCGGTCTCGAGCTCTCCTCCCGCTTTGCCGCGGTCAAGAAGGGTGACCTCGCGATGAGTGCCGAACGCGTATTCGCCGGCACCTACATCACCGAGGTCGAAGTACGCGAGAAGGCCCTGGCCTGGGTGCCTGAGGTCATGCGGTTTGCCTCCGCTGCCCCGGAGGCTGGCGAAGCCGAGATCGACGCCACCGACGCTGAGCCCGGTGACGATACCGAAGATCAGTCCCCCCGCGAGCTGGCCGCCTGACCTCCTCCTGACAGGAAAGGCCACTCGCACCTCGAGAAGCGGTCCTTCGGCTCACGCCGGAGGGCCGCTTCCTTTTTGAAAGCAGAGCAGAGGGGGCTCGGGAACCTGCGGCACTGACCGGCGAACCCGTCGCCGACTGTCCAGATGCCTCAATCAGGAGAACCATCATGGCCTATCTCAAGCGGCAGGGCAGCGGCGTGTCGCCCGCCACCCGCATCACCCAGGAAATCATCGCCCGTCTGGAGGCAGGCACGAAGCCGTGGATCAAGCCGTGGCGCGGTGTCCCGGTATCCCGGCCCTTGCGGGCCTGCGGGATTCCGTACCGGGGCATCAACGTGTTCTGGTTGTGGATGGTCGCCGACATGTGCGGCTACGCCTCGCCGTTCTGGATGACCTACAACCAAGCAAAATCGCTCGGAGCCCAGGTCCGCAAGGGTGAGAAGTCGACCATCGCGATCTTCTACAAGAGCTACACCAAAGAGGTGGAAGCCCCCGACACCGGCGAAAAGACCGACGAGGCCCGCCGGGTGCTGAAGGCCTATCCGGTCTTCAATGCCGATCAGGTCGAAGGTCTGCCCGAGCGCTTTCATCCGGCTGCAACGCTGGAGCTGGTCGAGCCAGATGGGCGCGAGGTCGAGCTCGACACCTTTTTCGCCGCCATCCCCGTCAACCTGCGTCACCGGGGCTGCGAAGCCTATTACGAGCCGACTGCGGATCGCGTCACGATGCCGCCGGCCAGCCTGTTCAACGGTTTCGATCACTACTACGCCACGCTCGCCCATGAACTGTCGCACTGGACCGGCCATGCGAGCCGTCTGGGACGTGATCTCAAGAACCGCTTCGGCACTTCCGCCTACGCCGCCGAGGAACTCGTCGCCTTATCTGGACAGTCTGCGCCGCCCGCAACATTGCAGT
>NZ_LBIC01000006.1 GCF_001005725.1 Sphingobium chungbukense | reverse complement strand
GCAGGTTCAAATCCTGCTCCCGCAACCAACGTGAGTATAACTTCTTCTCTCACGATCCCCATATGATGGGGCAACCGCGTAAAGCATGCGGGTAGATTTTGCATCCCTGTCCTTCGCGTGCCCGGAAAAATCGCCCGATCCGTGTGCAAAAAAGAGATGGGGTCGCTCTGCGAGGTCGATATTTGTGCGCCCGGGCCATCTGCTTGGGAGCCGCATCGATAGCATGACGCACATTTCTGACGTGCTCCCCTGATTGTTACCACTCAGAGGTAGAGTCTCGCTCCTTCTGACCCTGTCCCAGTTCTGCCATTGGCCAGAACGAGAGATTCGGCGCTTCATCGCCGGGGTTAATCCCGGCCGATGAAGCAAATTCGTCAGGCGTCATGAACCCCAGGGATATGTGAGGTCGGGTCTCGTTGAAGTCCGTCCGCCACGCCTCGATCTTGTTCTTGGTGTCGTCCAAAGACAAAAACCAGTGCGGGACAGAGTCAGTGCGCCGTCGCTTCCCTGGCTGCGCCATGTTTTCGCCGATGGAAGGCTATGCCGGTGACAAGCTCGGGGATGCGTTGGCCGGATCCGGAGGCTGGACGATCGAGATCATCAAGCGCTCCGACAAGGCCAAAGGCTTTCAGGTCCTCCACCGCCGATGGGTCGTCGAGCGGACTTTCGCATGGCTCGGCCGATATTGGCGACTGGCCAAGGACTGGGAAACGACCGTCGCCTCATCAACAGTATGGGCGACCATCGCCTCGATACGCATGCTTACCCGGCGAACCGCAAGGTATTACTGTACCTGAATATCTTCTGAGTCAGACACTTAAATCGTAAGCATGGCGGAAGGGCAGGCGAAGAACAAGCTCAGGACTGTGAAAATCTACACCTCCGACTTCCGGCCGATGAAGAATGTGCTGGCCGGATGTGGCGGAAATCGTGCAGGCCGTCGCCATTGCCGCAAAGGCTGGCTAATTTGCGGATACCGTGCTCCTGCATCCGAACTGGTGCTGTTGAGGTAAAGCCTATCAGGCGAAAGCAACTGCGCTTCAGGCGGATGGAACAATACTATCCCGCCGTCGCCATTTCCATCATCATGTCGACCAGCGATTCTTCCGAAACCTGGCCATCTGCCCTATACCAGTTTTTGGTCCAGTTGATCATGCCGAACACCAGCATGGTCTTGGCCCTTGCCTTGTCCTTGTCCTTTTTCAAGTCCGGATGAATAAGAACCAACAGCGACTGCACAGCATCGACAATACGACGCTGCTTGGAAACAATGAGCGCGCGGCGGTCTGCCGGCAGGTTTGCCAGCTCGTTGAGCAGCACCTTCTGCCGCGCCGCAGCGCCCATATAATGTTTCATGAACATCTGAAGCAAAATACGCAGTCGTTCTTGTGCACTACTCTGAATATCAGCCAGGCTTTCTACATCATCTACTAAGGTGTCGATATGTGATTCCATGACCGCATACAGCACATCTTCCTTGGAAGGATAATAATGATAAAGAAGAGACTTCGACGTATTGCAAGCGCGCGCAATATCGGACACCGACGCACCGAGAAATCCTGAATTTGCGAATAGCTCGGCGGCTTTCTCTACAATCGCTTCGCGCCGTTCCTCAAAATCCGCCGCTTGTGTTCGCGCCATCGCCATTTCCCAGTCACGTCCGCTCTAGATAGCCGACTAACAGTTTGGCGGCTTGCGTCAACCGTCTGACTGGCCGCCCCCAGGGCACGCGGACGGCCATTCGGTCCAATCGCGACGAAGGTGAAAATAGCCTTGGTGACCTTTTCCTCCTTTTCCGACCAGCGCGGACGGCGCCAGGCCTCGACCGAAATCTGCATGGAACTGCGCCTGGTTTTCACGATCCCGGCATAGACCGAAGCTTCATCGCCGACCTTCACTGACCGCAGAAAAGACATGCTTTCCACGGCGATGCTCGCGGCGCATCCTTGGTGTGGATCGGACCGAAGACGGGACCCGCTTAGATTTCAGCCAAGTCGCTGGAAGTGAATGAAAAATTCTATGACGCGGGGGTCCCGATCGGCGCCGATTGGAACCCCGGCAATATCTCTTCTCCACAAGGCATTTCAGAGGGTTGCGCTGCGCAAAGGCAGGGTTACGCTTCGGCGCCGATCCACAGCTGATGGGCGTGCGAGGGCAGCGGAACGGCTGGTGTTGGGATGCGCCAGAGGCGTGTTCGCCGTTGTGACCGTGATGATGCCGAGAGCCGACACCGGCCCAGCCATCGCCGGACGCATGTCGTTTCGTTGACCACCGCGCGACATGCCGGGCCGTGGCGACAGGCGGATCATGCCGGGTCATGACGCAAGTTCCCGGATCGGCAGGGTCGGCTTGGGCGGCGCCCGTGGCTGACCCCAGCGCGCGAAGGTCTCGATGACGATCATGCGCCCGCCACAGCACGGGCATGGTGGGCAGGTGTCGAGCGGGGTTTCGGGCATTGGTACCTCCGGCTCCGACGGGACGGCCAGCAGCCTTCGGGCGAGCGCGAGATTGTCCCTGCGCGCTGCGCTGGCGAGCAGCCCGTAATGGCGGATCCGATGGAAGCCGCGCGGCAGGACGTGGAGCAGGAAGCGACGGATAAACTCGTCGGCGGTGAGGGTCATGATGCGGTGGCGTTCCGCGCCCTCGCGCCGATAATCCTTGCAACGGAAGGTGACGCCGTTTGCGTCGAAGGCGACCAGGCGCCGGTTCGAGATGGCGACGCGGTGGGTGTAGCGCGAGAGATAGGCGAGCACTGCCTCCGGTCCGGCAAAGGGCGGCTTGGCATAGACGACCCAGCGTTTTTTCCGCACCGGCGCCAGGTGCCGCAGGAAGGTTCGACGGTCGGCCAGGCCGGTCATGGACCCGTAGAAGGCAAGCCGCCCTGCGTCGTGGAGGGCGGTCAGCCGGGTGAGGAAGAGGCGGCGGAACAACTTGCCCAGCACGCGCACCGGCAGGAGGAAGGCCGGACGCGACGAGATCCAGCGGCTTCCATCGGGCGCGATGCCGCCGCCCGGCACGATCATGTGGACATGCGGATGGTGAGTCATCGCCGATCCCCAGCTATGAAGCACAGCGGTGATGCCGATCCGGGCGCCCAGATGCCTGGGGTCGGCGGCGATGGTCAGCATCGTTTCCGCCGCCGCTTTGAACAGCAGATCGTAGACCAGCGCTTTGTTCTGCCAGGCGATGTCGGCGACCTCGGCCGGCAGCGTGAACACGACGTGGAAGTAACCGACGGGGAGTAGGTCCGCCTCCCGTTCGGCCAGCCAGGTGCGCGCGGCGGCGCCCTGGCATTTGGGGCAATGCCGGTTCCTGCAGCTGTTAAACGCGATCCGCCAGTGCCCACAGTCCTCGCAGGCCTCGACATGACCGCCCAGAGCAGCGGTGCGACAGGTCTCGATCGCGGACATCACCTTGAGCTGGTGCAAGCTCAGGTGGCCGGCATGTGCCACCCGGTACGCCGGCCCGGCAGACCGGAAGATGTCGGCGACCTCAAGGTCGGCACGCACGGGCTCAGCCGGCGGGTGTCTTGCCCTCCATCAGCGCCATCAACTGGTCGAGCGGCCCCGACACGGCGTGGATCGTCCGGGTGGAGACCTTGGTGTAGAGCGCGGTGGTCTCCAGCTTGCTGTGGCCCAGCAGGACCTGGATCACGCGGATATCGACATCCTGTTCGAGCAGATGCGTGGCAAACGAGTGCCGCAGGGTATGGGGGCTGACACGTTTGCGGATGCCGGCCACCTCGGCCGCTTCCTGGACCGCGCGATGCAATTGCCGGGTCGAGATCGGGTCGGTGACAGTCTGGCCCGGGAACAGCCAGCCATGCGGGATCAGGACCCCGCGCTTCTTGCCTTCGCGCCACCACATCCGCAGCAGCTCGAGCAACTGCGGGGAGAGCATGGCATTGCGATCCTTGCCGCCCTTGCCCTGTTCGACGCGGATCAGCATGCGCTTGCTGTCGATATCGTCGACCTTGAGATGGGCGACCTCCGATACGCGCAGGCCCGCGCCATAGGCCACGCCTAGCGCCGCCTTGTACTTCATGCCTGGCGCCGCCTGGAGCAACCGCGCGGCCTCCTCGACGCTCAGCACTTCCGGCAGCCGGGGCACGATGCGCGTGATCACCAGCGACCGCGACAGATCCCGCCGTTTGAGCGTCACCGTGAACAGGAAGCGGAGCGCCGACACCGTGCTGTTGATGGTGCTCGGCCTGACGCCACTATCGTGCTGCATGAGTTGGAAACGGCGCAGGTCTTCTTCCGTCGCGGTGTCGGGAGGGCGACCGAGAAAGGCGGCCAGACGCTTCACATGGCGGACATAATCCTTCTGGGTGTGGGGACCGAGACCCCGCATCATCATGTCGTGCTGCATCCGCTGACGCAGCGGGCTGATCGGGGCGGTGTTGATCGAGACAGTCATGGCAAGTTCCTCTTCGCTGAAGGAACTGCCAACCTCAGAGAGCAACCTCGCCCCGCTAAAGGCCCATATTTACCGCACTACCGCGCCCCAAGCGACCCTCCCGCGGAGCGGGTTCGTGCAAGGGTCGGTCGTCGACTCCGGTGACGAATCCTAACGCAGGCTTGGAGCCTTGCGCCGAAGCGCTTTGAAGGTTTCTGCCTGACTCTCTATGAGCACCGAATTGGCTGCTCAATCGCCTCGCGCTCGGCTTCCGCGCCCAGCAATACCGGCGCGGCCCTAACTTCGCTTTGCAGAATGTCCGGCAACTCGTCTAAAGGCAGGCCGTCAGGATCTGAATCACAATGAATTATCGCCATTCCTTCCATGCTGGCAATAGCGCCGATGTCGTCAAGCACAGCCTACTGATAGCCTTGGTGCGGGCCTTGCAGCTTAAGCAGGGCGCGCTGACCCTGATCGACACCCATGCGGGCTGCGGGCTGTACGACCTTGGAGGTGATCAGGCGCAACGGACCGGCGAGGCCACGGGGGGCGTGCTGCGGGCATTTGCCGACCCGAACCCCTTGCTGGACGACTACCGTGCCGCCGTGCGGGCGGTCAATGTGGGTGGCGAACCGCTCCTTTACCCCGGCTCGCCGCAGATTCTGGCGCAGCTTTTGCGCCCGCAGGATTTCCTGATCCTCAACGAAAAGCACCCGGAAGACGCTTACACCCTCCGCGGCGTTATGCGGGGCACCAGCGCGGCCGTGCATCAACGCGACGCCTACGAGCTTTGGCTGGCTATGTTGCCGCCCCGCACCGCGCGCGGCGTGGTGGTGGTCGACCCGCCCTACGAGCAGCCGGACGAACGCGCGCGCATCACCGATACCCTTGCCGCCGCTCACCGCAAATGGACGCATGGCGTGACGGTGATCTGGTATCCGCTGAAAGACCGCGCCATGCATTGGCAGTGGAAGAGGCAGTTACGCAAGCTCGGCATCCCGAAATTGCTGGTGGTGGAGCATTGGCTGTACGATAGCGAACAACCCGGCATCTATAACGGCGCGGGCCTCTATTTCGTCAATCCACCCTATGCTTTCACGCAAGCACTGCCGCCACTATTGGAAGCTTTGCGCGCGGCGTTAGCGCCCGAAGGGCATAAGGGCGAGATCATATCCGATTGGTTGGGTGATTAAAATAGATCCTCATCCCCCTTCTCCCGGAGGGGGATTTGCGGCGCTTCAGGTTACAAACAAATTGGGTCACGCTGGATGGCCGTGCTCCAGATGATTGCGAATATGCGCACATTGGTGATGGTCTCGATCATGTGATCCTGTCCGTTCAGAATGGCGACCAAGGGCCTCGAGAAAATCCTGCGATGCCAGGGATGAAATACCGCGATCGACATGCTAAGGGCATGACATGTTTCAAGCACCCGGCCGCAGCGGCACTGTCGAGATCGACGGTTTCAAATTTGATTGGGAACTCCTGAGCGAGCCTCAATTGTCCTCTTCCGATGGCTGGAAAGGAATGACTGTCTCCCTACGTCAGAGAGACATGCCGCGCGAAGCCGTGCTGGAATTTCCGGCACCCAAGCGTCTGATGAAAGGATTGCCGAAAGGGCGTTTGCACATCAACGATGCGATTGCTTCGCGAGGGGTGCGGGCAGCATTATCGGCAGGATGGGATCCTGCGTCGCGAGGCAAATCCACGGTTTTCATGGTGGATGCCAATGGCGACTAAGGGGGCTTAAATTCAACACCCGCGCCATCGCAGACATAAGTGGTGTCGGGCGGCATCGTGCCATTCGTCCGCTCATGCGCCCGGGAAATGGTCGGTCCGCACCTGGGCGACGGGCTTTCGTCGCAACATGCGCTGCTTCGTCAACGGGGAGCAGGTTTTCGAGCTAGGCCGGCCGCTGTCCGACTGCGACGAAGTCATCATCCTTCAAGCCCTCAGCGGGGGATGACGATCGTTAGCGTGGGGTGCTACAGGTTCGCAAGCCGCGCGATATTTGCTTTAGCGTGTCTCGCGCCGACGTCCCGCTACAATTGCGCCCTTGCCCACGCGACGATGGCTTGTTGCGGCATTGCCCCCGATTGCCGGGCCACTTCGCGCCCGTTCGAAAACAGAATCATCGTGGGGATCGAGCGTATGCCGTAGCGCGCGGCGATGCCCTGCTCGGCTTCCGTATCGAGCTTGCCCAAGCGCATATAGGGTTCAAGGTCGCGTGCCGCCCCGGCAAAAGCAGGCGCCATTTGGCGGCAGGGGCCACACCATGACGCCCAAAAATCAACAAGTAGGGGCACGCCGCTGCGACCGGCATGTGCATCGAAATTGGCGGCAGTCAGCGACACCGGCTCGCCCGCGAAGAGTGGCTGCTTGCACCGCCCGCATATGCCGCCTGCGTTCAGCTTATCCGATGGGACCCGGTTGGCGGCACTGCAATGTGGGCAAAGGATGATGAGGACTTTATCTTGGGTCATGAAACTGCCTTACGTCCTCAGGCCCGCGAATGCATAGAGCCATAAAGCCTCCGGTCGCGATGGCCATCGAAAAACTGCCTGTCCGCAGCCGGGGAGTATATATGTGTCGGCCAACGACTGCAAAGGGTCGGAACGCGACATCGTAGCTTGGATCCGGAGTGAAACTGGGCTGGAAGAGGGCCAGCGCCATCCTCTGACTTGGATCATGGAGGTGTGCGGCGACCGGCGAGCGAACGATAAGGCAAGCTAATTGCGCCGATACTTGTGGGGGGCGTGCTTTGCGTGCGTTCGTGGGCCTTAGGGCCGATCAGTCCATGCGCGAGGCGATCGAAAGACGGTTTCCCAACGGCCGCGAAATACGCGGGATTATACCTGGCGATACATTCTGGTTACCCTCCGTACGGGGTAGATCAATATAGTATTGGACGAAATGGTACAATAAATTGCATCGGTTGATATTGAATTTCTCGTATCGACCGTAAATATTCACTTCTCTGCCTGGCGCAAAACGCGGTTGCGCAGAACGCCTATTCGTTCGACCTCGAGTTCGACGACATCGCCATGCTCAAGAAAGTGCATCGATTCAAGCCCGGAGCCATTGCCGACGGTGCCAGAGCCGATGAACTCCCCTGTGCGCAATTCCTCTCCATCGCTGATTCTTGCGATCACATCCTCAAGCGGCCAATAGATGCTGCCGCTGTTACCGCGCCCACGCTCCTTGCCATTTACCCTGACCACCATTTCAAGATTATAGGGATCGGGAAGCTCGTCGGCCGTCACTATCCATGGGCCGATTGCGTTGGCTCCCTTGAAGTCCTTGCCCTTGGCTGGCCCCAGCCCGCCGCCATGTTCCGCAAATTGGGCGTCGCGTGCGCTGAAATCGTTGAAGATGGTATAGCCGAAAATATGATCGCGGGCCTTGTCGCGATGGATATCCATTCCTCCCTTGCCGATGAAAATCCCCAATTCCAGCTCATAATCCATCACTTCCGAATAGCGCGGCCACAGGATGTCCTCTTCCGGACCGGAAACGGAAAAGCGGTTCTGCTTATAATAGAGGGGCATCTGATAAAACTCGTCAGGCACACGCAATAGGCCGAGCTCCTCCATTTTCAGCATGGCCGCCTCAGGATCGGGCGATCGGGATGCCCGCAACTCCCGCGCTTTCTGAAACGCCTGAACACAATGAAGCTCGAACAACAAAGCGTCCCGCATCTGCACAGGCTCGGGGACTGGGGCCAACAGCCGGACGGAAGACAGCGGCTCGGGTTCGATCCTCCCCACGGCGTGGTCGATCGCTGCCTGCGCGAGGTCCAACCCGCTCTGTCCCGAAACCATCAGGGCGTGCATCGTCTCCAGTTCGGGGGCGGTGTGACCGGTGACAGCCTGATGCGCTTTCTGCAAATCAAGCACTTCCTGTTCGCCCGGCAGGACCACGCAGAGACGAGGCTGGGATGCCCCCGCGACAGTAGCGAGTTTCATTTTCCTCTCCCTTGAAATCCGCCTGCACATTAAAAAATATTTTTAATGCAGTCAAATCTATGTTTTGATATGGATGATGCGTCGAAGTTACAAAACGGAGAGGGTGATGATCAGCATCGTCGACATATCGCATGTCATCTTTCGTGTGCCGGATCCCGATCGGATGACCACCTTTCTCAACGACTTCGGGCTCATCCCTCGCATGGTCGACGATCGTCTCTATGCGCGCGGATTAGGTGCGTCCCCTTATCTTCATGTCACTGAAAAGGGCGAGCCGGGATTCGTCGCGCTGGGCTTTCGCGCTGAATCGGAAGCAGAACTTCGGGCCTTCGGTCTCGCCGAAGGTGTAGAGCCACAACGCCTGCAGCGGCCTGGCGGTGGCCTATGCGTGACGCTACGCGATCCCGATGGCTTTCTGATCGAGGTGGTGGCAGGGCAGGATCTGCCGCCAGCGCTTCAGCTTCCCCCCACGGATGGCTGGAATAATGTCCGCCAGCGCGAGAGAATCCGCAAGGTGAAACGTATGGGCAATGCGGGGGCCAACGTCGTGCGACTTGGCCACTGCGTCCTGAACGTCTCCGACTTCAGGCGTTCGGAGGCATGGTACAAGTCGCGCTTCGGCTTCATCACATCCGACGAGATTGCGATTGCGGGGGGGAAGGGGATAGGCGCATTCTTGCGTTTTGATCGCGGTGACGAACCCACCGATCACCACAGCCTCGCCTTGGTGGAGACGACAGACACACCCGGCTTCAACCATGCTGCATTTGAGGTGGTCGACTTTGATGATCTCTATGCGGGCCATGTTCGCTTGTCTGCGGGGGGTTGGGAACCCTATTGGGGCGTTGGACGTCATCTTCTGGGCAGTCAGGTTTTTGACTATTGGCGGGATCCCTGGGGCAACACGCTCGAACATTGGACCGACGGCGATCTTCTGACGGCGGCCGACGGCTCCAACATCGTGCCGGTGTCGGAACTGATGGCCACCCAATGGGGGCCGCCGCCTCCGTTCGCATAGATCGGCTGTAGCAGGGAATGATCGGGACATTGATCTGGCTCGAATGAGAATGCGACGGGCAGAATCGAAAAAAACTTAATGGCGGAAGTGGAATAGATTATACTCTATTTGCCTATTAATAGCCAAAGCCCGGAAGCGAGGTGCAATGAAAGCTTTTCAAATGGAGAGAAATCCAGCCAATTATGTCCCACTGTCGCCCCTGTCCCTGTTGCGAAGGACGGCGGCGGTCCACCCGAAGCGTATTGCGATCATTCACGGCGACCACCGCCAGACATGGAAGGAAACGGCGGAACGTTGCGCCAGGCTGGCTGCTGCGCTCAGTGCTGCGGGAGTGGGAAAGGGGGATACGGTTGCTGTCATGGCGCCCAATATCCCTGCCTTTGTGGAAGCGCATTTCGGCGTGCCCATGTGCGGGGCAGTGCTGAATTCACTAAATATTCGTCTTGATTCCGCAGCGCTGGCCTTCATCCTGAAGCATGGCGAGGCGAAGGTCCTTCTTACCGATCGGGAGTTTTCGTCTGTCGTCAGTGAAGCTCTGGCCCAACTGGACGAGAAGCCCCTGGTAATCGATATCGACGATCCACTGGCGACCGGCGGAGATCTGATAGGTGCATTGGACTATGAGGCTTTCCTCCACACGGGTGCTCCCGACTATGTGCCTCCTGAGCTCGAAGATGAATGGGATGCGATCGCTCTCAACTACACATCGGGTACGACCGGCGATCCCAAGGGCGTGGTCTATCACCACCGCGGTGCCTATCTGAATGCCATCGGTAATGCGGTTACATGGTCGATGCCGCATTATCCGGTCTATCTGTGGACGTTGCCGATGTTCCACTGCAATGGCTGGTGCTTTCCCTGGACGATCACGGCGCTTGCCGGAACGCATGTCTGTCTGCGCCGGGTCGAGGGCAAGGCGATTCTCGAAGCGATTGCCGAACATGGAGTCACCCATCTGTGCGGTGCTCCGATCGTCATGTCGATGATGGCCGCAGTCGCCGAGGCGAACAGGCCCACATTGTCCCGGCAGGTCAGAATGATGACAGCGGGCGCTTCGCCGCCGGCCGCCGTCATCAAGGCCATCGAGGCGATGTCGATCGACATAACCCATGTCTACGGCCTGACGGAAGTGTATGGCCCATGCGTCGTCTGCGCATGGCAGCCGGAATGGGATGGTCTGACCGTGGACGAGAAGGCGCGGATCAAGGCGCGGCAAGGCATCGCTTATGAGATGCAGGAGGGCGTGATGGTGGCCGATCCCGAAACGCTCAAGCCATTGCCCTGGGATGGGGAAACTATGGGCGAAGTCATGATCCGCGGTAATATCATGATGAAGGGTTATCTGAAAAACGCGGCTACTACCGAAAAGTCCTTCGAAGGCGGCTGGTATCGCACGGGTGACCTCGCCGTTCAGCATCCCGATGGCTATCTCGAGATCAAGGACCGTTCGAAAGACATCATCATCTCCGGCGGGGAAAATATATCGTCAATCGAGGTGGAGGACGTACTCTATGCGCTTGACGGTGTCGCCGCCGCCGCGGTTGTCGCGATGCCGCATGAAAAATGGGGAGAAACTCCCTGTGCTGTAATAGAACTTAAACCCGGCGCCCGTCTGACGTCCGAGCAGGTGATCGCCCATTGCCGTGAGCGGCTGGCGCGGTTCAAATGTCCGACCGTGATACGGTTCGAGGGGATACCCAAAACCTCCACCGGCAAGGTGCAGAAGTTCGAATTGCGTGAGCGGGTCGCCAGGGCCGCCGGGCAGACTGTTCCGGCCGATGCGGCCGCCACGACCTGATCGCATTTTCACTCCTTCGAAAACCACCGGATGAAAGGATTCCCGGCGCATGTCTTCGCAAAGACCCGTCAACGCCCAGCTCCGTTCGCACATCGACAAGGATGGAAAGCTAACGGTTGATATCGAGCAATCCGCCGTTCCGGCGCTTGCCGACGATGAAGTGCTGGTGGAAATAGAAGCAGCGCCGATCAACCCCTCCGATATGGGCGCTATCTTTGGCGTTTCTTCGATTTCGACCTTCGATGCGATGGGCGAGGGGCTGGATCGCCGCATCGTGGCGCAAATGCCGCCGGCGGCGCTGAACCGGTTCGCCGGACGACTGGGTCAGAACATATATCCCGGGCTTGAGGGCTGCGGTGTCGTTGTGGACGCCGGTAATTCCACCGGCGCGAAAGCTCTGTCGGGTCGCCGGGTTTCCGTGACGGGTTCCGGCATGTTCGCGAAATACCGTGCGGTAAGGGTTGAGGATTGCTTGCCGCTGCCTGATGACGTGACGGCGGTCCAGGCGGCGTCGGCCTTCGTTAATCCGCTTACCGCGCTCGGGATGATCGAGACCGCCAAGGCGGACGGTCACAAGGCGATGCTGTTCACTGCGGCAGCATCCAGTCTCGGCCGCATGGTTCGCCGCCTCTGCGATCGGGAAGGCATCGCCTTCATCGGAGTCGTGCGCGGCGACAGCCAGGTTGAAATGCTAAGGGCCGATGGCGTCGTTCATATTTGCGATTTGAAGAGTCCGGATTTTTCCGAGCAACTGATTGCTGCCTTGTCCGCGACAGGGGCAACGCTGGCCTTCGACGCTATCGCCGGCGGGGAGATCGTCAACGAAATTCTCCGCTGCATGGAGATGGTCGCCGTGAGCGAGATGGCTGCGTTTAACCGCTATGGCTCATCCAAACAAAAGCAGCTCTACATCTATGGCCTTCTTGACACCGCCCCGACCGTTTTGAAGCGCGATTTCGGCTTTGCCTTTGGCATCAATGGCTGGCTGCTGTTTCACTTTCTGGGGCGCATTTCTCCGGAATTGCGCAAAGAGTTGAATCAAAAGGTGATAGATGGCCTGAAGACGACCTTCGAAACCGAATATGGCGCGGCGATCTCGCTGGAGGACATGCTGAAGCCCGAAAACATCCGTGCATATCTGAGCCGTGGAACGGGCGGGAAATATCTCGTCATGCCAAAAGGGCCGACGCGACTCTGACCGCGCACCGTACGCACAACGGTTCAGCGAAGAAGATTCCGGCGATCGAGACGGATCGCCGGAATCGTCACGGCATAAGGGGAAAGAGTCTTACCATCCCGCGGCCTGCGCCAACACCGGCTCCCATTGATCGCCCCGCCAGGCGACATATTGATCCGGCCGGACCAACGCGAGGCGCGCGCCATATAACTCCGTGACATTGATGCCGTCGGGACGCGCAATCTCCAGGGGCAGCTTCATTTGTTCGGCTTCGGCGCGGATAAGGTCCAGCTCTTCTTCCCCGACGTCGCTCGACGCAACGATCGCGAAGCCGTTGCCGAACAGGTCGTAAAGCGATCTGCCGTCGGGCAGCCATGCATGTGGTGCCAGACCCCCAGGCCGGGCGCTTGGAGTGTAGACCGAGCTGACATGTGGTGGCGCCTCACCGGGTTCGGACAGGATGATCGGCGATCCTTCATAGCGCAGGCCCAATACCGTGCCGAGCGAGTAGAATTCCTGCCTCCGCATCGATTCGATTTTTTGCCGCAGTTCGTCGCGAAGCGCATCACCCTCAGGCGACGCCTCGTCGAGCTCGGGGCGCCACGACAAGCGCACATGCTCGCGCATGGTGGAAATGGCTTCGTTGACGACCGCCTGATGGATCGGGCGCCGTTCACTCTGATAGCTGTCGAGCAGGCGCGGGCCGCCCCAATCTTTCAATTGCGCGGCAATTTTCCAACCGAGATCGACCGCATCGCCCACGCCCATATTCATCCCATGACCGCCAAAGGGGGGGTGAAGATGGCATGCGTCCCCGGCCAGAAAAATGCGGCCGAGACGATGGCGATCCGCCACGAGCTCGTTCGCATACCAGATGTCGGCGCTCAGTATTTCATAGGGCAGGTCAATGCCAGTCGTCATCTTGATCTGCTCGATCGCCTCTTCATGCGTCAGTGTTTCGTTTTCATCGAGGAAAGCAGGCATGAAGAACCATAGATCGCCCTGATCCATCGGGCCTATCGTGCTCAGGCCGGATGGCCCGACCTGCCAGTAGATGACCGCGGGGCCTTGCCGATGTGCGGTTGCCAGGCCCGGTGCGCGGAAGACGATGTTATAGGCCCGGACGATGCGCGACCGCCCTTCCATCTTCGCGCCGATCAGATTCCGCACGCTGCTGCGCGATCCATCCGCCCCGACCAGAAACGCACTGCGAATGTTATATGACCCGTCACGCGTCTCGATCGACGAGGTGACATGGCCTTCGTCTTGACCGGCGCCGATGAAAGCCGCGCCCAGGCGTATTTCGACAGTCGGCAAGGATGAAGCATGTTCCAGAAGAATCCGCTCAAGCGTGTATTGTGGAATCCACTGCGCATGTTCGGGATATTCGTCCGCCCGCACCGGATAGCCATTGAAGGCGTTGGGGAAGTTGGCGAGCAGGTTGCCTGCGAGGCTCGTCACGAACTTGACATCATTGGGATAGTCTACGCCGAACGGTGAAGCCTCGGCTAGCCTGTCGGCAATGCCCCAGCGCCGCAGCAGCGTGCGGGTGCGAACATTGGTCGTTTTCGCGCGGGGTGAATCACCAGTGCGGTCGCTTTTTTCCACGACGATTACATGTATGCCATGCGTGCCCAGTTCGATTGCCAGCGCCAGGCCGACGGGTCCCGCACCGACTACCAGTACCTGTGTCTCGATCGTCATCAGAAGCCTCCCGCTTATAGCTGTTGGCCAGGCTGGGCGACCCGATTTTCGATCGCTCCAACTCCGTCGATTTCGCAGCGGACCATATCCCCTGGCTGTAGGAATTTCGGCGGCTGCATGGCGACGCCTACACCGTCAGGAGTACCCGTAGCGATAAGGTCTCCAGGCTCGAGCGTGAATGCCGTCGAGAGATAAGCGATCTGCTCCCATATATTGAAAATCATTTCGCCCGTCGACGATTCCTGGCGGACCTCTCCATTGACGAGGCAGCGCAGTGTCAACGCGTGCGGATCGTCGATCTCATCGGCCGTAACGATCCAGGGGCCGATCGGGCCATGGGTGTCGAACGATTTGCCGACCGTAAAGGTAGGGGAGTGAAACTGCCAGTCCCGGGCCGAGACGTCGTTCGCCACGAAATAGCCGAAGACATGGTTTGGCGCATCGGCCACGCGCACATTCCTGGCCGTATTTCCGATCACCACGCCGAGTTCGACCTCATAGTCCAGTTGGGTCGACACATGTGGATCGATGGGATCATATGGCCCGGCCAGGCAGGTTGTCTGCTTGTTGAACCAGAATTGATGCGATACAGGCTTGGCGCCCAGATGTTCGGCTTCCTCGACATGCTTTCGATAATTCATCCCGATCGCCATATATTTACCGGGACGTTCGATGGGGGCGAGGAGGCGCACTTCGCCGAGCGGGATCGTTTCGTCTGACTGGGCGACAAACGCGGCGACCCGGTCGAGTGCGGCCTGTCCGCCCTCGATGATGGCCAGCATCGTCGGGAAATGATCGCGAAGAGCGGTGAGCGGCACAATCGCCCCTTCCTTGAGCACTCCGAGCCCGACGCGCCCAGCGCTCTCATATCGCAGCAATCGCATATATGCCTCTCCTCGCCATGTGTTTGATCCCTCCTATCAAATAATATATTATACTACAATATATATTTTATTGTCGTGCCCAGCACGAGGCGCGCAAAGCGTCCCGTTGAACCCGTATCTTGATGGTGGAAAGCGGGGCGGAATTATGGCAATCATACATGATGGCGAGTAAAATATATTTGGATTCGGATAGGGTGGAAGAGGCGAGGGGAAAGAGTCAGTCCGCTTATGCCTATGAGATTTTGCGGATCAGAATTCTGAGAGGGGTCCATGCCCCCGGCGAGAAACTCAGGATTCAGGAATTGGCCACAGAGTTTGACGTCAGTCCAGGTGCGATGCGCGAGGCTCTGTCACGTCTGGTTCCCGAACAGCTCGTGGTTGCGCGTGAGCAGCGCGGGTTTCACGTGGCTCCACTGTCGATCGAAGATCTGGAGGATTTGACTGATCTGCGCTGCTCGATCGAGGCTATCGCCCTCAGGCGATCGGTAGAACGCGGTGACGTCAACTGGGAGGCGGGTATATTGGCGGCCGCACATCGTCTTCGCGGAACCGCTTACCCGCAGAACTACGATCCTGTCGCCGAGGAAGAGTGGCGCCTTCGGCATACGGCCTTTCATGCGGCACTGGTGGCCGCCTGTGGAAGTCGCCGACTGACGGCTTTGCATGCGCAGCTGTACGAGCAGTCAGAGCGGTACAGGAGCCTGTCGGCGCCTGCCGAGCCAAATAGAGACGTCGAGAAAGAGCATCACGCATTGGTCGATCTGGCGCTTGCGCGTGATGCCGATGGTCTTGTGGCCGCTATGGAACATCATCTGCGATTTACGACGCAACTGGTTGTTCAGTCGTTCAATCAGCGCAGCGAGCAACTGCAAAAATAAATATTTATTTATTCAAAAAAGTGTTTATCTCTCGAAGCAAGTTGGTGGAGAGGGAAACGCAATGGATGGTCGCAATCCATCCGGATGGCTGGAAGACCGTCCGTTAAGCCGTCACCAGATGGTCAACATCCTTATCGTCATACTGCTTTCCGTGCTGGACGGATATGACGTCCTGGCGATCAGCTTTGCCATGCCGGCGCTCAGCACGGAATGGGCTATCGGCAAAGCTGCTGTTGGCCTTCTTCTGGCAAGCGGACTTGTCGGCATGGCGTTCGGGTCGTTCATTCTCGCTCCGCTGGCCGATTTGTACGGCCGTCGTCGATTGGTGATCGCCAACCTTGTGACGATGATTATCGGAACGGGACTTTCAAGCGCCTGTCGGACGGTCGAGGAGCTTGCCTTCTGCCGTGTCCTGACCGGGTTGGGGATCGGCGGCATGGTGGCGGTGATCATTCCGCTGGCCTCCGAACTGGCCAACCGCCGCAGGCGAACGCTGGTGCTGGCGATCGTCGCTATGGGCTTTCCGATCGGTGGGATGCTGGGCGGTCTGGCGTCGGCGATCCTTTTGCGGAATCACGGCTGGCCCGCCGTTTTCCTCGCCGGCGCTGGCGTGGCGCTGATAATTCTACCCGCCGTCATTCTGTTCCTCTCCGAGTCGCTGAGCTATCTTGCCGGAAGCCAACCGCCGGATCAGCGGCTTGTTCGTGTAAATGCCCTGTTACAGCGCTTCAATTGCCCACCCGTGGCAGACATCCCCGCTCCGGCACCTGCCCGGCGAGGATATGCGCTGCTGTTTGCTCCGAACCAGCGCCAACAGGTCGTTCAAATGTCCGTCGTCAATCTTTGCCTGGTCATGGTTGCCTATTATTTCTCAACCTGGCTGCCGCAAATGATTGCAGACACGGGCTTTTCGCCCGTGGAGGCCAGTCTTGTATCGTCGGCATCGAACATGGCCGGAATAGCTGGAGGTGTATCGCTTGGTATCGGGGCTCGCCGACTTGGGTTGCGGCCGATTGCCATAGTTGCGATGCTCGGTGTTGCCCTGTCCGTTGGGGCGCTTGGTCTGTCGCCTGCATCTCCATACGCGCTTTTTGGTGCAGCGGCGCTGTGCGGTTATTTCGTGTTCGCGTCAGGAGCGGGCATTTACGCTATCCTGGGTACGGTTTTCGTTCCGGAGGCGCGGGCGACCAGCAGTGGGTTTGTGATCGGAGTGGGGCGGATCGGAAGTGCGATCGCTCCAGCTATGGCTGGCTGGATGTTTGCCGCCGGCCTTGGCCGCGCCGAAGTCTCCGCCGTTTTTTCCGTGATCGCCTTGTCGGGAACGCTCGTCCTTATTTTGGGGAGACGCCTCTTCCAGCCGACATCCTGAAGGATCGATAGCCGGGTCGAGTCTCTATCTAAATATAATATATTTTATATCAGGGATATTCTGTTTTCATTTTCCGCATAAGAAAAGTATTCCATTAAATACAGATATTTAATGGAATTAAGCGGCCATATTCCCGGAAATTACAATCCTTGACACATAAAAATATATTTATTATTGATTTAAAAAGACGCATCGCCAACGGGGCAGCCCCGAAACCCCATCGTCAGGTGGCTGTTCCCTCGGATAGGCGCGTCGATCCATAACAGAATTCGAAAAAGAAACGGCATAATGGGAGGAGGGCGGCATGCGACGTGCAATATCAACCATAGCAATAGGTCTCACCTGCGTTTCGGGGCAGGCGCTGGCGCAGGCAGACCAGTCGCGCGGTGCGAGCACCGGGGACAGTATTGACGAAATCATCGTAACCGCGCAGCGCCGGGAACAGAATCTCCAGACCACACCTGTTGCGGTTACCGCCTTGTCTGCCGAACAACTGGCCGGCCGCGGCGTCGGGGATCTGTCCGGCCTGGTCAACGTGGTGCCCAGCCTGTCCATGAGTGCGCAGACGGCGTCCCAGGGAGGTAACGCTGCATCCTTCGCCATTCGCGGGCTCGGCCAGCAGCGGGATGGCAACGGCACCCAGCCCGCCGTCGCGATCTATATCGATGATTTCTATTATCCGACCATCGCCGGCAATCTTCTCGCCGCACTCGACGTTTCCGGCATCGAAGTCCTTCGCGGCCCGCAGGGTACGCTCTTTGGGCGGAATGCCGTCGGCGGCGCTATCCGTTACCAGACGCGCAAACCCGACGACCAATTCGGGGGCACTGTTGCCGGGACGATCGGCAGCTACGGTCGTGCTGATCTCACAGGCGTCATCAACGTGCCGCTAGGAGAAAAGCTTGCCGTGCGGGTTACGGGAGCGCGGCTTGAGCGCGACGGCTGGCAGCGCCGGATCATCGACAATGATCGGAATGGCGCGATGTCGGACAGGCTGTTGCGCGGGCAGGTCCGCTTTAGGCCGGTAGACGATGTGACGGTCGATCTCAGCCATGAATATACCAAGAGCAGGCTAGACGGCTATACCGTCTATATACCGACCATCGGCGTCACGCCGGGGCCACTGGTGCCGACGGCGTTCGGCAGGCTTTACAATTTCTACGCCGACCCCGACTATACGCAGGCCTACGCATCCGTCAGCCCGAAGCTCGCTTATGGCGCATCGCCGCTGAGTTCGGACGAGAGCCGTGCGCACAATACCCATCTCGTGGTCGCCGCCGATATTAGCGACGGCTTGCAGCTCAAGCTGTTGTCGGGTCGGACGATCATCCGCAACATATATGCCAACGATGCCGACGGAACGCCCCTGCCTGTACTTCTGGCAATTGGGGACAATCGTATCGCAAACTGGTCGCATGAATTGCAGGCGATCGGGAAGTCCGGGGCGCTCAATTATACCATCGGGGTCTATCACTATATCGAGAAATTCAGCGGCCATGCGGGCTTCGTCTCCTACAATCTTGCAGGCGCGATAGGCAGCACCGCCGTCAATCTGAACCAACGTGGATCGCAGTCTGACTCGGTCTATGCCAATATTTCTTATGACCTTTCCGGGCGGTTGACCGTCACGGGCGGCCTTCGCATCGGTCGGGAAGAGGCCAGCGCCGCCGTCAACAACGGTGTCGAGAGCAACAAGCACTGGAGTCAGTTCCTGCCGATGTTGCGTGCGCAGATGCAGTGGACGCCCGATGTGATGAGCTATATCGGGATCAGCAAGGGTTTCAGGGCTGGCGGCTATAACATTCTGCCGACAGGTGCGCTGATTCCCTTCGGTCCTGAAACAGTGTGGACGGGCGAGGCCGGCATGCGGTTGCAGACACTCAACAACCAGCTGCGGTTCAATCCCACCATTTTCTACACCGACTATGACAATATCCAGCTCCAGCGTATTCCCGCGGTCGGCCCGCCCGCACCCATCCTCGAAAACGCCGGCAAGGCGCATATCTATGGCGCGGAGCTCGAGACCCAGCTCAATCCCTTGTCTGGGCTGAGCCTTACCGCGGCCGTTTCCTACCTCAAGGCAGCCTATGACAAGGTCAACACGACTTTCATCACAACCGCTACCCCGTTGCCTCGCGTGCCGAAATGGAAAGTGTCTCTGGGAACGGCGTACAAGTTGAAACTGGCCAATGGTTCGAGCGTCGATTTCAATGCGGACTACAGCTATACGGCCGCACAATGGGGATCGGACGTCGACAGCAATCGCCTGCTGCTTCCCAGCTATAGCCTCGTCAATGGGCGCATCACCTATCATCACAAGGACAGCGGCTGGTCGATCGCCGGTTTCGTTACAAATCTGACCAAGGAAGTCTATTTCAACGGCGCGCTGAACTTCATACCGAACGCGGGCAACCTCACCTATAATGTCGGCCGCCCCCGTGAATTTGGTGTCGAGATGAAGGTGCAGTTCTGATGTTGAACCGAAAGACGTGCCGGAGCAATCGGACGCTGCCGGTCGGCTGAAGGCAGCAATTCTATAGAGGTAGGTCACGCAGATGGACGGTGTTCTTATGGTATGTGCACCGCCATCTCATTCAGATGCCATACGAAATCCGCTCGTTCGCGACGTCGGCGAATATTCGTCGCGAACGGCGGCTTCGTCGGACATCATAACGGCACCAGCTGCCCGGTCCGATTACGTCTCTTCCCCCCGTCGGAAGGTCGGCTCCAGTGACGCGATCAGGCTTTCAGGCCCCTATCATCGAGTAATTATAAATATATACCGGAAATTAAATTGAAAATTTCCTCATTCCTTGCAAAGGACGTCTTCTATCGTGGCAATGTCAAGTCCAGGCCGAGCATCCTGGCAAGGGTGAATGTGACGAACAGCAGGCCCAGGAGCGATAGCAATAAGATAGCAGTTATCTTGCTAACAGTGATTAACACTTCACCCTTCTGTGTCTTTTTATCCTGATCGTAATGCCACTTGATGGCGAACAACATACCAGTACCGAGTACAACAATCTTGAATGTTATCAAAGCAATGGGAATAAAATTCATTATTTTAATATGTCCCGTTAATAAGAAAAATATCTATTGATATTATCGTCTTCAAGGTCGGATTCTATTTTGTGATATCTCAAGAAAACGGCGATGAACATTGGACATAATGCCCGCCCTCGAATAAGGATCGTCGTGATGGTGTGGGCGGCGCTCCGCCGCCTCCAGCCTTGCCGATAGCGGGGTCTCCAGGCCCTGATCGGCACCTCCCGACCAATGCCAGACAAATGTCGCGCGCTCGCGGGCGACGGCGACCGCCGTAACCGTCGCGCAAACCGCAGTCATTGAGCCCCTGTCGCCCCTTCTTCGTTGTTCAGCGACGTGTTTCCGGTCTCCAGATAGCGGCCGTGTCATGACCGCGGCAAGGCCCCCGTGGCGCCAACGACAGCGGCGCGCCCCAAAATTGGACGTTCGGGTCGCATAGCAGGAAGGCGTTTCACGACCTTTCTGCATTGCTGCAAAAGTGGATCACGCGACCGAGCGCTGACGCGCGTCGACGACTTTGTCCCAGATCTGCGGCACTTGCGGCACGTTGAGGGCGAAGACCGTGCCGAACAGCTCGGCGAGATGATCGGCGTCGCTGACGACGGTTTTCTCGGCGCCGCCGGGAGTGACGCGCCGAAGCACATCGTTCTGCAGGGCGAAGTAGCCATCCTCGACATGCCGGAAAACGGCAAGCGCATTTCTGAAAGGCGAGCCGACGTCATGTACAAGCCACTCCATCGACCGTTGCAGGGCCGCTTCGTCACAATAATCGGGCTTCAGGTCGATTGTCCCCGCAATCCCCTGTTCGTGGTTGTGCAGACGCAGCCAGCCGGCTTCGGCAAGGTCGATGCGGAAGGCGAAACCGCGCTGCTCGATTTCACCAAGTGCCATCGGCACCGGATCGATCAGTGCATCGGCGACACCCACCTCCGCGAGATAGGGGCGTTCCAGATCCACGCGCAGCGTGAGGTGATTGCCGATCGCCGCGCTTCCGAGTTTGGGCAGATCGACGCAACCTGCCAACCGCATCACCTGAAAGCCGAGGGCCTGTAGGGCGGCCCCGAACAGGCCGTTCATCTCGAAACACCAGCCTCCGCGACCGCCGTGGACGATCTTGGCATGCGCCGCAGCAGGGTCGAGCGATACCGGCCAGCCCATGAAGCAGTCGATCGCTTCCCAGGTGACCGTGAGGAGATGCGCGCGGTGAAGCCGGGTCAGGCCTTCACGGTCTATCGTCACCGGACCGTCGATGCCAATCCTGGCAAGATAGGTCTTAAGCTGTGTTTCGGTCAAAGCGAAGCCGCGGGCGGCGGCGTGCGGATCGGGAAGGGAAAGGGCCACGATATTCATCCTCCGGTCATCTCGATAACAGGGATGTAGAAAAATGCCGCGTCCTTGGCTTCCTAAAAGGATGAGCAAAGGTTGGCGGTTTCCTAAAAGAATATTAAAGCGCGACTGAAACGGAAGGGAGTAGGCCGGATGATGCTTGACGATACCATCGTGGCATTTCTGCACCGGCCGTTGATGTGCATCCTGGCCGGCAGCGATGCGAGCGGTCGTCCGGCTGCCGGGCGTGGGATCGGAGTCATGGTGAGCGACGATCGCGAGACCCTCGGCATCATCCTGTCGGCCTGGCACTATTCTGCCCTTGCCAACGCCGTCGCGCAGACCGGAAAGCTCGCCGCCACCTTCGTCAGTCCGTGCGACTACGTCACGTACCAGTTCAAGGGCCGGACGCACCTGCGCGAAGCCGGCCCGGCAGACCTGGCCCGAGCCGAAACATTCATTGCGGACGCGACGGCTTCGCTCTCCGCGCTGGGCGTGCCGCGGGGAATCATACCGCAATGGATGACGACGCGCGACGCGCGTGTGGCCATGCTCGCCGTCGCGGAATGCTATGTCCAGACGCCCGGGCCGCACGCTGGAATGCGTGCCGACGCTGCGAATGGTGCGCCGACGCTATGACCCTCCGCCTCGCCGACCTCTCGGCCTGCTTCGACGGGGTCATTCCCTCGATCATCGCGACCGCCGCCGCCGATGGAACACCCAACGTCTCGTATCTTTCGCACGTGGTGCGGGTGGACGACGATCACGTCGCCTTGTCCAACCAGTTTTTTGCCAAGACCGCGGCGAACATTCGCGCCAATCCGCTGGTGACGCTGATCCTCGTCGATTGCTTCACCGGGGAAGAGTATCTGCTCGACGTCCGCTTCGTGCGCTCGCTTGATTCCGGGCCCTTGTTCGAAGGGATTGCGCGCCATCTGGCCGCAAGCAGCGCGCAGATCGGCATGGCGAACGTCATGAAGCTGAAAAGCGCGGACATATTCCGCGTGGAGGCGATCGGCATGATCCCTTCGCCGCTCGTCCCCACCCGTTCCGAGACCGGAAAGCCCATCATCGGCCTGACCGCGCTTGCGGCGGCAGTGCGCAGCATCGAGCGGCAGGAGGATATGGGCGCAGTAATCGAGCAACTGCTGCAGAATGTTCGGCACCTTCTGGATTGCCGGCACGCCCAGATCCTAGCTCCCGATACGACCGGCGGCAGCCTGATCACGATCGGCAGCCTGGGCTACGACAACTCTGGCATCGGATCCGAAGTCGCATCGAACGAGGGGCTTATCGGTCTCGCTGTATCGTCCGGCAAGATCGCCAAGGTAAGCGACATGAGCCGGTTCCGCCGCTTCGGCGATGCCATCAAGGCGACCGATGGCGGCGATGAAGACCGATCCCGCAATATCACCAGACCGAGCTTCGACGGCGCGCGGAGCCAGATCGCGATACCTCTCCTGACCAATAATGAAGTCGTCGCGGTGTTACTGACGGAAAGCGAGCGCCCCGCCGCGTTCGGAGCCGACGAGGAGGCGGCGCTCGAAATGCTCGCCGCGAGCGCAGCACGCGCGATGCGAGGGGCCGAGAGTTTGGCGGCGTCCGCGCGGCAGGAGCCGGCCCCGGATCACGCTGTCGCGACGCCTTGCGCAACAGATTCCGACGTGATCCGGGTGGTTCACCACCGTTTCGACGACAGCGTGTTCGTCGATGACGCCTATGTTGTGAAGGGCATTGCCGGCGCGATTCTCAGGCAAATGCTCGAATGGTACAGGGATCAAAGACGCATCGACTTTTCCAATCGCGAGCTGCGTCTCGCGCTGGCTGCCCGGATGCCGGATTTCAAGGATAATCTGGAAACGCGACTACTCCTTCTTCGCCGGCGTCTCGACGAAAAGGAAACCTCCCTCAGATTGGCCAAGACCGGCCGGGGTCAATTGCGGTTGCTTGTGCCCGATCTTGCTTCGGTGGAAATGAGGCACGACTAGAGCGGATTCCGATCTGATTGAATCAGATCGGCCGCTCTAAGTCTTTTATTTGCCGCAATTTCTTAACCGTCAGATGATGCCATCTGACTGGAAATCGCTCTAGTGGCGTCGACCGAGGGAAGGATCAGGGTCAGAACTTATGGATGTGAGGAGTCGGATCGGAATCAGCCTCCGCGAGGAGACTGAAGATGAGCGACCTGTACGACTGAACGACCAGCAGATGTCCCTCCTTCGGCGGCAGAGTGACGGCCAATCATTATGGTCCCATTTGCCCACCCTGGGGCACACTCCACTCCTGACATCCGGTGGATTTTGCTTTGATAGAACCCGTCCGTGGAATCAGCGTTTCGGGTCATTGACTCCATAAGGGATCGGTATCCATGCATAGCCGTCCCCGTCCGCCCGGACATGACCGATACCGGGGAAGGAAACATGATCAAAGGCGAGCCAATAGCCCCGCCGTGCCGCGTCATCGAACAGCGCCTTGCGCTGTTCTGTCGCCGCCTTCTGATCAACGTCAAACTGGACCGACGCATCGGGCCGGGCGAACTGGACCTCTGCAACATGCACGGTATCGCCGACCATCAGCATCTTCTGCCCCGCGCTTTCCAACGCGAAATAGCTGTGGCCCGGCGTGTGGCCCGCGCCCTTGAGCGCGGTGATGCCGGGGAATAACTGCTCGCCCCATGCGAATGTCCTGATCTGCCCAGTCGGAATATAGGGTCCGATGCATGTGCGCGCCTGATCATAGACATGTTTCAGGGGTTCGACCGCCCTTTTTGCCGCGTCTTCGTCCATCCAAAAAGCATAGTCAGCTTCGGGTATGTAGATTTTTGATCTGGTGAAGACCTTTTTGCCATTGAACACCAGCCCGCCGGTATGATCGGCGTGGATGTGGGTGATCAGAACGGCGTCGATATCATCAGGCGAGAAGCCTGCGGCTTTCAAATTCTCGATCAGCCGCCCGCCATCACGCGGCTTGAACAGATCGCCCGCTCCCGTGTCGATCAGAATCCGCTTGCCGCCTGTCTCGATCAGGAAGGCGTTGATCGACAATTCGGTCGGCTGTTCACGATAGGCATCGTGCAGCATCTTCGCCACCAGCTTCGCATCCAGCCGGGTCAACAATTTTACTGTGTCGCGAAACGCCGTGCCGTCGGAAATGACAGTGATGCGCATATCGCCCAGCGTGACCCGGTAATAGCCGATCTGCCGTCCGTTCTCGGCCGAGGCTGCCGTGCCTAGCAGCGAAAGCCCCGCCGCTGCCAGCAAGGCGGTCAAACGAACTGCCATTCAAAACCTCCGTCGCCCCTGCGTCGGACCTCGCCGACCGCGCTTTCCGGGAAATGGGTGCTGAACAGGCGCGCATTCTCATTTGCCGCATAATCGAGCACCCATTTGCGCGCCGTCCTGGCTTCATCCTCGAACGCATCGAACATCGAATTCCACTCGGGCTTGAATATCTGAATAGGGTGATGCAGCGTATCGCCCGGAAAGATCGCCGTCTCGCCGCGTGAAGTGACCGTGATCGATGCATGATCGATGCTGTGGCCCGGCGTAGGCTGGAAGGCGAAACCTTCCAGCACCTCCGAGCCGTCGACCTCGATCAGTTCGGCAACCCCGGCGTCTACCAGCGGAAGCACGCTGTCACGCTGGACGATGAAGCTGGTCTTGTTGCGATCATTATGATGACGCTCATCGGTGAAATATTGCAGTTCCCGGCCTGAGAACAGATAGCGCGCGTTGGGGAAGGTCGGCACCCAGCGGCCGCCTTCCAGACGCGTGTTCCATCCCACGTGATCCACGTGCAGATGAGTCATCAACACATAATCGATATCCTCGGGCTGGGCGCCGGCTTTCGCCAGGCGTTCGAGGAACGGCGTGCTGAGACGGTCGAAGCCGGGAGTGAAGGGGCGCGGTTTGTCGTTGCCTACCCCGGTGTCGATCAGGATCGTCCAGCGTGGCGTTCGGACCAGCCAGCTATGCACTTGCATGTACAGGTTCTTCCGGGCCGGATCCATCGAACCGGGGGTGATCCAGTCCGGATGGCGGACGAGGATATCCGGATCCCATTCGGGGATGACGACCGCGGCCGGAAAATCCTCAAGGGATAATTCCGGTATCCGGGTGACGGTGATGTCACCGAGACGATATGTGTCGAAGCTAGTAGGCTTTTCCATCGCCTATCTCCTCATTTTAGAAATATGCCGAATGGTCGTTGAGCCGTTCGCGTGCGATAATACTGCGCTGAACCTCGGAAGTTCCCTCCACCATGGCAAGAACCTTGGCTTCACCCAACAAGCCGGACACGGGATATTCCTCGAAAATCCCATAGCCGCCGTGGACCTGGACGGCCATGTCGGCGGCGCGTCCGGCCAATTCGCTGGCGAACAATTTGGCGGCGGAACTGTCTACCCGGAAGGGCCGATCCGCATCCGCCCGATACTAAGCGTCGTCAGAATCTGCCTGAGGCCTTCGCCGCGCTGGCCGACCATGGCCGATGCCGGCACGCGGCAATTGTCGAAAAACAATTCGACCGAATCGGCGATGCGCCAGCCGATCTTCCTCCCGGGGGAACCGATCGAGAAGCCAGGCGTACCCACCGGCACGACGAAAGTGGATAGCCCGCGCGGCCCCTGGTCGGGATCGGTCACGGCAACAACCGTTGTAAGCTCATGCAGCGGCGTTCCTCCGTTAGTCGAAAACAGGTCCGGGCCGTCAGTCGTCAATCCGCCAGAAAACATCGTATATTTCCGATGAATCATTGACGCGCGACCATCATATCGGTTATCTCCGATGGATGAAGTTCGACACCGCACTCACCGTCCTGGCGGCTCTTTCGCACCCCACGCGACTGGCGACGTACCGCCTCCTCATCCAATGCGAGCCCGAAGGGCTGTCGACCGGGCAACTCGTTGAGGCGAGCGATCTCAGCCAGAGTACCTTCTCCACCCAACTGGCGGTCATGGCGAAGGCCGGGTTGGTCGTCTCGGAAAAGCGGGGGCGCCAGCAGATCCAGCGCGCCAATATCGACACGTTGCGCGAACTGATGCTCTTCCTGGCAAAGGACTGCTGTCAGGGACGCGCCGAACTGTGCGAGCCGTTGCTCGCCGAACTCACTTGCTGTTGAAGGATCGGGGCATGAACGTTATCGTGATCTATCATAATCCCGGCTGCGGGACGTCGCGCAACACGCTTGCGCTCATCCGCAATTCGGGCATCGAGCCGCATATCATCGAATATCTGAAATGCCCGCCGACGCGGGCGCTGCTCGCCGAGATGATCGAGCGTGCGGGCCTGACGCCGCGCGCCTTGCTCCGCGAGAAGGGGACGCCCTTTGCCGAACTGGGCCTTGGCGATGCCAGCCTGAGCGATGATGCGCTTCTGGACGCCATGATGGCGCATCCGATCCTCATCAACCGCCCATTGGTGGCCACGCCGCTCGGCGTTCGGTTGTGCCGCCCGTCCGAGACCGTGCTCGACATTCTGCCCGATGCGCAGCGTGGGCCCTTCGCCAAGGAAGATGGCGAATTGGTGATAGATGCGGCCGGACGGCGCGTGCGCTGACATGGGGACTTTCGAACGCTATCTCTCGCTCTGGGTCGGGCTCTGCATTCTTGTCGGAATCCTTCTCGGGCAGGCCGTCCCCGGCGCCTTCGCCGCGATCGCATCAGCCGAAATGGCGCAGGTGAACCTCGTCGTGGCCGCGCTCATCTGGCTGATGATCGTGCCCATGCTGCTGAAGATCGATTTCGGCGCGCTCGGTTCGGTTCGCCGGCACTGGCGAGGCGTGGGCGTGACGCTGTTCGTCAACTGGGGCGTCAAGCCATTCTCGATGGCTGCGCTGGGTACGCTCTTTCTCGGCTGGCTCTTCGCGCCGTTGCTGCCGGCCGATCAGATCCAGTCCTATATCGCCGGCCTGATCCTGCTGGCCGCCGCACCCTGCACGGCCATGGTTTTCGTCTGGTCGAACCTGTGCGACGGCGAGCCGAACTACACGCTCAGTCAGGTTGCCCTGAACGACCTGTTGATGGTCTTCCTGTTCGCGCCCCTGGTTGCCCTGCTGCTGGGCGTGGCTTCCGTCACCGTGCCATGGGACACGCTGCTGCTTTCGGTCGGGCTGTACATCGTGGTGCCGGTCATCGTGGCGCAGGCCATTCGCCGGACGCTTCTCGCCTCGGGTGGCCAGGCCGCGGTGGATCGGCTTCTCGCCGGTCTCGGGCCGGTCTCGCTCGTGGCGCTGCTGGCCACGCTGGTCCTGCTCTTCGGCTTTCAGGGCGGGCAGATCGTAACGCAGCCGATCGTCATCGCCCTCATCGCCGTGCCCATCCTGATCCAGGTCTATCTCAATGCCGGCATTGCCTATTGGCTGTCGCGCCGACTGGGTGTCGCCTGGTGCGTTGCCGCGCCCGCCGCACTGATCGGCGCTTCCAACTTCTTCGAACTCGCCGTCGCGGCGGCCATCTCGCTCTTCGGCCTCAACTCCGGAGCGGCGCTTGCGACGGTCGTCGGCGTGCTGGTCGAGGTGCCGGTGATGCTCTCCGTGGTCGCGATCGTGAAGCGCAGCCGCCCATGGTATGAAAGGAGCCTCTTTTCGTGAGCCGTGTCCGCCCGCTGCCCGACCCCGATCATCTCCCCGTGCTCGATCCTGAATATGCCCTCGCGCGCCCGGCGCTGGGCCTTGGCGACGATCAGCCCCCACCGCGCATCCTGCTGCTCTACGGCTCGCTGCGCGAACGATCCTTTTCGCGCTTCGCGGTAGAGGAAGCGGCGCGCCTGCTGCGCTTCTTCGGGGCGGAAACCCGCATATTCGATCCCTCGGATCTGCCGCTGCCTGATCAGGTCGCGGGCGACGATCATTCGGCCGTGCATGAACTGCGCGAGCTATCGATGTGGTCGGAAGGGCAGGTGTGGTGCAGCCCCGAACGGCACGGCCAGATCACCGGCATCATGAAAGCGCAGATCGATCATCTGCCGCTGGAAATGAAGGGCATGCGCCCGACGCAGGGACGAACGCTGGCGGTCATGCAGGTGTCTGGCGGCTCGCAGTCGTTCAACGCGGTCAACACGCTCCGCCTGCTCGGGCGCTGGATGCGCATGTTCACCATCCCGAACCAGTCGTCCGTCGCCATGGCCTACAGGGAGTTTGACGAAGCGGGCCGCATGAAGCCCTCCAGCTATTATGACCGCATCGTCGACGTGATGGAAGAACTGGTCCGGATCACCGTGCTGATGCGAACTCATTCAGGGCAGCTTGTCGATCGATATTCCGAGCGTAAGGCAGCCGGCATCAGGATCGACCCGGCAGCGGATCGGGCAAGGGCCGCGCTGAATGATGGGGCCTGAGTGCATCGGGCGATTTGGGAAATCGACCCAATCCGGTCGCTCCACCGGGTAGCGGTGCTCCCAGTCCGTTGCCGGCAGCGCGCAACGTCGGCAGTTGCCTTACCTCATTTCCAACATTCAGCTTCCTGACGACGCGATGACGTATCCGCCCACTCCGATCACCACGGCGGCAAATCCGCGCTCCAGCAATCCCTTGCTGGTGCCAAGCTTCTTGCCTAGCGCAATGCCTGCGATCGTCCCGCCGACCCCGCCCGCCACCAGCAGCGCCGTCACCCCCCAGTCGACCAGCCCGGACATGGCATAGGAGGTCGCCGTAGTCAGCCCCAGTGCACTGACGACAACAAGCGACGTGCCGATGGCGAAAGGCAGCGGCATTGCCGTTGCGAGGATCAATCCCGGCACAATCAGGAACCCGCCTCCGATCCCGAAAAAGCCGGCGGCCAGACCAACGCCCAGCCCGATCGGAACCAGTCGTGGCAACAGGATGGCGGCACTATCCCGCGTCAAGCGCACATCGGGCGCTTCCGCCGTGTGACGCTTGCGCAGCATCGACAGGCCGACACCGATCATCAGCAGCCCGAACAGCACCAGGAGCCGCCGGCCGTCGACCGCCTTGCCAAGCTCGGCCCCCAGTGCGGCGCCTGTCATCCCCGATACAGCGAACACGCCCGCGCATCGCCACTTGACCCGCCCGGCACGCGCATGACCGATCAGGCTGGCGAGCGCGTTGGCCGTGACCGCGACCGCCGCCGTACCGATTGCGGCATGCGGCGATCCGATGCCGACGACATAGACCAGCAGCGGCACCGCGAGGATCGATCCACCCCCGCCGACCAGGCCAAGGATCAGACCGATCACGCCGCCGGATGCGAGCGTGGCAAGGATGGTGGCGGTATCCATGATCGCCTCAGACCGCGGTGCGCCGGTTCCAAGGCATCACCCGCAACAGGTTGGCCATACCGCACCACCCCGTCACGCCTGCGAACATCAGGCCTGCGCCGACGAACGCCGACAGGCCGAAAAAGCCCGGCGCGACGAACAGCCCCAGCAGCACACCGGTCAGCACCAGTGCGCCGGCCGTGATCTGGACCTGCCGCATGATCTCCAGCGGCTGCGACCGATCGGTCAGGGTGGGCTGTCCCTCCCGGTGCCACGCGTCGATGCCGCCGGCGAGAATATAGGCCGGGGCGCCGCCCGCAGCCGCGCCAAGCTGCGCCGCGTTGGCGGCGGTGCGCATCCCGGACTTGCAGTGGAACACCACCGGGCGCCCATCGCACGGCAGATCGCAGATCCGGTCGAGCGGCACGTTGATCGCGCCCGGGATGCGCTCCCGCGCATGTTCATCCGGACTGCGAATGTCGATCAGCCGCGCACCGGTGTCGATCGCGGCACGGGTGCTGGCCGGGGAAAGCGTTGGAATCGTCATCGCATCAATCCTTGCAATAGAGCGTGTAGAGGGTGGCGAGGAGGGTCTCGACACGAACGTCCGCAATGGCATACCAAAGCGTCTGGCTTTCCCGCCGATAGGTGACGAGGCCTTCGTCGCGCATCTTGGCCAGGTGCTGCGAACAGGCCGACTGCGACAAGCCGACATCGCGCGCTAGGTCGCCGACCGTCACTTCGCCATGTTCGACCAGCTTGCACAACAGCATCAGCCGGCGCACGTTGCCGATCGCCTTCAGCGTGTCGGCCACCTGTTCGGCTTTTGCCTCGAATGTCGCCAGGTCCATCGGCGGCTTGTTCATCATCACCACTCCATTAGCTATTGCTAATATAGTAATATCTAATATATTGGCAATAGCTAATGGAGGATGTTTATGACGCAGCCTTTCATCGAGGCGTTTTTTGACGCGCCGACCAATACGATCAGCTACCTTGTGGGCGACCCCGCGACACGGATTGCGGCAGTGATCGATCCGGTGCTGGACTTCGACATGGCGAGCGGCATCGCCGATACACGTTCGGCCGAGCGGATTCTTGATTGCGCGCGCGATAACGACTGGCGGATCGCGATGGTGCTCGAAACGCACGCCCATGCCGATCACCTGTCGGCCGCTCCCTTCATCAAGGCGCATAGCGGCGCCTGGATCGGGATCGGCGCGCATATCCGCGACGTGCAGAAAATCTTCCGTCCCGTCTTCGCGATGGACGATCTGAAGACGGACGGATCGGACTTCGATCGCCTGTTCGAGGATGGCGACCGCTTTGCAATCGGTACGCTGGAGGTCGAGGTACTGCATGTCCCTGGTCACACGCCCGCCGACATTGCCTATCGCATCGGCGAGGTGGCGTTCGTCGGGGACACGCTGTTCATGCCTGATTACGGCACGGCGCGCGCCGACTTCCCCGGCGGGGATGCACGCACGCTCTACCGCTCGATCCGCCGCTTGCTGGCTCTACCCGACGCGACGCGGCTGTTCCTATGCCACGACTACAAGGCGCCGGGCCGCAATGAGTATCGGTGGGAAACGACGGTAGGTGAACAGCGCCGGTCGAGCGTCCACGTTCATGACGGCGTGAGCGAAGACGATTTCGTGGCGATGCGCGAGCAGCGTGACGCGGGGCTGTCAGTGCCCAAGCTGCTGCTGCCCTCGATCCAGGTCAACATCCGCGCAGGGCGCTTCGACGAGGCGGACGCGAACGGCGTCACCTATCTGCGCATCCCCGTGAAGTGGAAGCGGAATTGAAGTCGGGAACGGGAAGGGGCAGTGCCGTTTCTCCATCCTTTTCAAGGAAGACATGGGACCCTTTGACGCGAATCTTGCCGGTTGGCCCTTTGGGTGATGGGTTGCTCATCTTCGCCGGAGAGACGCGCCTCGATTCCGGGCAAGGGCTGGCCGAGGGAGCGGGACCCGTTCACAATCGGGCGCTGTCGCTTTCCTTGATCGCCGCTTCGATCATGGCCGCGAGGGTTTCCTCCGCCCGGGCACGAGCAGCATTGTCTTTGCCTGCAAGGTCATGGCGAATCCATGCAGGTGCGTGTTCCAGCACGTTGAGGATGGTCTGTAAAAGGGTTGCGCTCATTCGTTGCGCTATGCTGATTGCCGCAGGATTGGCAAGCAAAAGGCGCAGGCGGTCAACCGCTACCGGACTTCGATCGCTACCGGACAACCACGATATCGATGCCGGTCTTTTCGGGAAATCGAGACCCAGTGCCGGTCGGCGACTACCGCAAAACGTCACAAATCGCTGCAAACCTGCACTATAAACGATCCATCCTCAGCCAGTTCGGATCACCCGCCCAGGCCTTCTGCAAGGCAGCCTCGGCGGCGGCGGCATGCGCCGCGCGGCCCAACGCCCGCTGCGCTGAAGCCACGCCATAGAGCGCCCAGCCGTTATTGGGCGAGCGCGTCAGGGCGGCGGTGAATGCGGTCAGGGCTTCGTCGTAACGGCGCTGGCGATACAGCACGCTTCCCAGCGATTGATGGACCGGATAATACCAGTAGGGCGGTTCCATATAGGGAAGCTTGTCCTCGATCAGGATGGCCTCGCGAAAGAGCTTCTCCGCATCGCCGAAGCGGCCATTGGCATAAGCCCAGCGGGCCCGCGCCACCGTTTCCGCAAGCTGGATGAGATCGCGCACGGGAACGCCCTGGTCGATCATCGGCTGCACACCATCGCCCAGACGCAGCGCGCGCAGCTTCGTCATCTCCTGGTCGAACCCGGCCCGGTTCCGCTGCTGGGCATAGGCCAGCGCGCGGGCATAATGGCGCATGGCACTGGCATAGGGCAACCGCGCATCGGGCGCCCGCATGGCGAGGATCTGCCTGGGCGTCGCGAATTGCGCCGCCGCGAAATAGGGCGCGGCGTGGATCGCCTGGACCCACGCGATCTTCGCGCTGGTGGACGGGTCGAGCATCTGTTCCAGCCGCCCGGCCTCGCGAATGGCGGTCGCCATGTCGCCGGCCATCTGCGCCGAGGTGACGATGAAGTGGACATTGTGCGGATAATAGCCGTAGCGGACCAGCCCCCTGTCCCCGCTTGCCCTGATCCATTCCTCGTCGGCGCGCGCGGCGGCGATATTGACGCGTATGGAATCCTTCCAGCGGCCGACGCGATAATAGATATGCGCCGGCATATGGACCAGATGAGCCGCCTGCGGCGCGAGCGGTGTTGCGAGCCAGTCTGCTGCGGCTTCCGCACGCTTGGGGTCGGGCCCATTCTCCATCAGATGAATGTAGAGATGCGCCGCCTGCGGATGATCGGGGTTCCGCGCAAACACCGCCTCGACCAGCCCGACCGCTTCCCCCAGCCGCGGCTGGGGCGTGCGCCCATCAGGCAGCCAATAATCCCATGGCCGCGTGTCCATCGCCGCTTCCGCCGCAAGCAGCGCGATGTCGTCATTGGCCGGCTCAGCCGTTGCGGCTGCCAGCATGGCGTCGGCATAGGCGGCATCGAGCGCGGCGCGATCCACGTTCGGATCGGCCGAATAGCGTTTCATCATGGCCGCCGTCAGCACCTGTTCGGCAGGCGTCGCCTTGCGCGCGAGCCATTCGGCATAGCGCGCCAGGCCGACGGCCCGCGCATTGGTGGCGGGGTCCATCGGTGCATTGATGTTAGGACCATGGGCCAGCGCTTCGCCCCAGAAGCACATGGCGCAGCCGGGATCGAGCCGCTGCGCTTCGCGGAACGACGCGATCGCGCCCGCATGGTTGAAGCCATAGGCCATTGCCAGCCCCTGGTCGAAATAGCGCTGCGCGACCGGACTGGCCGTCGTGATGGGAAAGTGGACTTTCCCCATATCGTCATAGAGCGGCGTGCGGGCATCGGGGTCCGATGGAACAAGCGCCGCCGCCGTGGAAAGCATGGCGCGCATCGATCCGCTGGCTCTCTCCCTGCCGCCGCAAAGGCCGCGCGCCATAGTGGTGGGGTCGAGGAGGGCGAGCAGCCCGGATGAGTATGGTTGCTGCGGGGCCGGTGCGACACTCAACAGCATGCCCGCCGCCAAGGCGAGGGAAAGCGAATGCACAATCCTCTTCATCGCCATCTCCTGCAATTCAGAGCCAGTCGATGGTCGCGTTACATATCCCTGCCGATTCTTCAGCGCGACTTCTTCTTGAACTCGTCCACATTCAGCGATGGCGTGTCGCGGCTGGGCAACGCCCAGTCCATCTGACCCTGACATGCAGGGAATGCCAATGTCTGCGGTGAACGGCTGGAGCAGTGACTTTCCCTCATGTCGGCTGGCAGAATTCAAGCATGGCAACCGGATATCCGGGCGGGAGGGAGGAATCTTATGGCGGTGAAGGCGTCGTTTGCCTCGGTTCGGCGCCCTTGTCGTAGCTTAGAGCGGCCTGTCCCCTCTTATTGAGGACAGACGATCATCGCGCAATCTGCCAGTTCCATCGAGAGGCGGCCGACCGCGTGATTGCGGACCGGCTGGCCCGTTGCGGACGCCGACATGCAATCCGGCAAAGATCGAGATGAGCTACCCATGCTTGATACCATGCTTGATACAAGGCAGAAATTCGATGTCATCATCATCGGCTTTGGACCGAGCGGCGCTGCGCTTGCCCATCTGCTGGGACTGTCCGGCCTTAGCGTGCTGGTTCTGGAACGCGATGGCGGTATCTACAATGTCCCGCGCGCGGTGCACTTCGACGATGAGGTGATGCGCGTCTTCCAGACGATCGGGGTTGCGGATGCCGTGGCGGCGGAAGCGCGGGTCAATGTCGGCATGCGCTTTGTCGATCCGGACGGGAACCTGCTGCTCGACTGGTCGCGGCCGCAGGATATCGGCCAGCATGGGTGGCATGCGAGCTACCGCTTCCATCAGCCGACCTTGGAAGCGGTACTGAACGACGAAATCTTGAAATATTCCAACGTGAAACTGCGTCGGCGATGCGAGGCGTTCCTGGTCGAGGACCGGGGAGACGAAGCCCTTGTCCGATACGAGGACATGGCGACCGGGCAGATCATCGAGGCGTGGGGTGCCCAGGTCGTCGGGTGCGATGGCGCGCGCTCCCTGCTCCGCCGCTTCATCGGCTCCGGGATGGAGGACCACGGCTTTCACGAAAGATGGCTGGTCGTCGATGTCCTGCTGAACAGCGACAGGCCTGACCTTGGCGATCATTCAATTCAGTACTGCCACCCGCAGCGGTCGATGACCTATGCACGGCAGCCGGGAAACCGGCGGCGCTGGGAAATCAGGTTGCTCCCGGATGAGCAGGACTATTCGATCGGCCGGCCCGACCGCATCTGGACCTTGCTGTCGCGCTGGATCAAGCCGGACGAGGCGGAAATCGAGCGCGTGGCGGCCTATAGCTTCCATTCGCTGGTGGCGGAGCGGTGGCGGCGGGGGCGGCTCTGGATCGCGGGTGATGCCGCTCACCAGACGCCCCCTTTCATGGGACAGGGAATGTGCGCCGGGATTCGCGATGTCGCCAATCTTGCCTGGAAACTCGTGCTCGCGATCGGAGGCAAGGCCGACGACGAGCTGCTCGACAGCTATCAGTCGGAGCGTAAACCCAATGTGACAAAATATATCACCACGGCGGTCGGGTTGGGCGGCCTGATAAACGCCAGCGATCCCGGCGCGGCGCTGCGGATGGCGCAGGCCTCTGGAGAGGGCGGGGGGAGAATGAAGAGCCTGGTTTCCGAACTCGGCCCTGGCCCCGGCGCTGGCCCGCATAGAGGGCGCATATTCGGACAACCCAGTCTGCGCGACGGAGTCCGGATGGACGATGCGGTCGGCTATGCCATGGCGCTGGTCGCGGATGCCGAACTTGCTCGAGAGATTGGTTCGGTTCCGGGTCTGCAAGTCATCTCCCCGCGCGAAGCGCCGGGGATCGAGGAAGAGCTGTCGCGTCTTGGCATACGCGCGGCATTATTGCGGCCGGACCGATATATTCTCGCGACCGCAAACAGCGGTCCCGAATTGAACGCCGTGCTGGCGACGCCTGCAATCGCAGCGCTGCTTTCGTCGCGGCCGGCGCGCATCAAGGAATGACGGAGAAGTAGAATGAAACTGGCAACATTGCGCTCCCCCTCGTCACGCGACGGCAATCTGGTGATCGTCAGCCGCGACTTGCGCCACGCCGTGCGTGTCCCCGATATTGCAGCCACGTTGCAACAGGCGCTGGACGACTGGAGCCGAACGGAAGCCCTGCTGCGTTCGCGGGCCGAGGCGCTCGAGGCGGGAACGCTCGAAGATGCCTTCGATTTCGATCCAGCCGCGGCGGCCGCGCCGCTTCCGCGCGCCTATCAATGGTGCGACGGATCGGCCTATCTCTCGCACGCCGAACTGGTGCGGCGGGCGCGTAACGCCGAAATGCCCCAGTCGCTCTATCATGATCCGCTCATCTATCAGGGTGGCGGCGATCGCATGGCGGGTCCGCGTGATCCGATACTGATCGCCGACGAAGCCTGGGGGATCGATCTGGAAGCCGAAATCGCGGTCATCACCGATGATGTTCCCATGGGCGTCAGCGCGGACGAGGCGGCCCGGCATATCCTTCTGGTCACGATCCTCAACGATGTCAGCCTGCGCAATCTCATCCCCAGTGAACTGGCCAAGGGGTTCGGCTTCTTCCAGTCGAAACCCGCGACGGCTTTCGCCGCGGTGGCGGTCACGCCCGATGAACTGGGCGACGCGTGGGACGGGCGCAAACTCGCGTTGCCGCTCAGAAGCTGGGTGAACGACCGCTGGTTGGGCGAACCCAATGGCGGCCACGACATGAACTTCGACTTTGCCGCACTCATCGCCCACGCGGCGAAGAGCCGGGAACTGGGCGCGGGCACGATCGTCGGTTCGGGCACGGTATCCAATCGGGACCGGGCGGTCGGATCGTCCTGCCTGGCCGAAGTCCGGATGCTGGAAACCATCGATAGCGGCAAACCGGAGACCCAATTCCTGCGTTTCGGCGACCGGGTGAAGATCGACATGACCGATGTCGCGGGCGCCAGCATTTTCGGCACGATAGAACAAACGGTCGTCCGCTACGAGCCAGCGGGATGACCGGCGGCGAGATCATCGGACTGGGCTATATCGGCGCGCGCACGGCTTCGCTGGACGATTGGCGGCAGTTCGGCACCCATCTGCTCGGCATGCAGGTGCTGCCGCTGTCCGGCGGCCGGATCGGCCTGCGCATGGACGATGCGACCCACCGGTTGGCTGTACGCGAAGCGGCTGGCGAGGGTGTCGACTATTATGGCTGGGAGGTGCGCGACGCGCAGGCGCTACAATCACTTGCGGCGCGGCTGGAGGCGCACGGCAGGGCTGTTTCCGCCATGCCGCCGGCGCTCTGTGAAGATCGAGGAGTGGCGGACGGCTTCACGACGACCGATCCGGAAGGGAACGTGCTCGAATTCTTCCATGGCCGGGCGCTCGCCAACACAGACTTTGTGCCGGGGCGACCGATAGAAGGCTTCCGGACTGGCTCGCTGGGTATGGGGCACGCGGTCCTCAACGTCAGCCGGATCGAGCCATTGCTGCCTTATTATCGCGATCTGCTCGGCTTCCGGCTGAGCGACTATACGCTCGCGCCTTTCAAGGCCTTCTTCTTTCACGTCAACACCCGCCATCACAGTCTCGCGATGATCGAGAACGGCCATGCCGGGATGCACCATCTGATGGTCGAACTGGACGGCTTCGACGACGTCGGCCAGGGCTATGATCTGGCGCAGATCGAACCGGGCCGTGTCGCCGCCACGCTGGGGCGGCACTCGAACGATCATATGACGTCCTTCTACATGCGAACGCCATCCCGGTTCCTGATCGAATATGGTTGGGGCGGCCGGGATATCGATCCGGATCGATGGCAGCCGAGTGAGATGCGATGCGGCCCGAGCCTGTGGGGTCATGATCGCGACTGGCTGTCGGACGAGATGAAAGCCGAGGCGCGGCGGCTGCGGCTGGAGGCGGCAAGGCACGGCATGCGTGCCTCCTTGAGGGTTGCGTCTGCCGCCGGACACACCCTGCCGTGATCGCAATAGTGCAAGTCAAAGAGCGCCGCGTTTGCACCGCATCGCCCCAGCGCGACCGGGATTAGGGAGATGCCATTGCGTTTTGTCGAGCCTGCCGCTGAATATTATCGCGTCCCCCTCACGATCCGGCACCTCCTCGACGGTGTGCTGACCAAAGCGGGAGACCAGCGCATCCTCTATCGCGATCAGGTCGACCTCAGCTACCGCGAATTTGTCGGCCGCGTCGGGCGCCTTGCGTCGCTCCTCGAAGCCGTCGGCGCGAAACCGGGCATGACGGTGGCGGTCATGGATTGGGACAGCCACCGTTATCTGGAGGCTTATTTCGCCGTGCCGATGATGGGCGCGGTGCTCCAGACCGTGAACATCAGGCTGCCGCAGCCGCAGATCGCCTATACGTTGCAGCATGCCGAGGCTGAAATCCTCATCGTCCATCGCGACTTTTTCCCCATCGTCGAGGCGCTCCTGCCCTTGCTACCTCAGGTCAAGGCGATCGTCGCGATCATGGACAACGGATTTGACGCCGTGCCGGCCTGGGCGGTCGGCGAATATGAGGCAATGTCGGCGGCATCATCACCCGATTATCCCTTCGAGGATTTCGATGAGAATGCCGTCGCCACGACATTTTATACCAGCGGCACGACCGGCAATCCCAAGGGCGTCTGTTTCACCCACAGGCAGCTTGTCCTGCATACGCTGGCGATAAGCGCGCCGTTCGGCGCTTCGGACGCTGCCCCGTGGATCGGCGTGGGCGATGTCTACATGCCGCTGACGCCGATGTTCCACGTCCATGCGTGGGGTTTCCCCTATATTGCGACGATGCTTGGCTTGAAACAGGTCTATCCTGGACGCTATGAGCCGCAGACGATCTGCGCGCTCCGTGAGATTCACAGGGTCAGCTATTCCCACTGTGTTCCCACCGTGCTCGAGATGGTGCTCAATGCCGCGGAAGACCAAGGCGCTGATCTGGCGGGTTGGAAGGTAACGATCGGCGGATCGGCATTGACCAGGAACCTGCTTGCCAGGGGGCACGCCCATGGCATGTTGCTCGGCGCGGCCTATGGCATGTCGGAAACCTGTCCGGTCGTGGCAGCCGCCGGCCGGCGCGGACCGCCCGCCGATGTGGGTGAGGCGGGCGTGCCCGACGCATTGACCCTGGCGGGCGTATCGGCGCCGCTTGTCGAGGTGCAGATCGTCGATGAAGACATGAACCCGGTGCCCCATGACGGGCGGACACGCGGGGAGGTCGTTTTGCGATCTCCCTGGCTGACCCCGCTTTACACCGGAGACCAGACGGCAACGGCTGCTTTGTGGCGGGGCGGCTGGATGCACACGCAGGATATCGCCACCATGGACCCTGTGGGACAGGTGCAGATCCGGGACCGGTTGAAGGATGTGGTCAAGACCGGCGGTGAATGGGTCGATTCCCTTCAGTTGGAGGAAATTGTCGCAACAGGCGAAGGCATCGCCGAGGCCGCCGTGATTGCAGTGCCCGATGCAAAATGGGGCGAGCGTCCACTGGCCGTAGTGGTGCCCACGCCTGGCACCATCCCGACGCTCGACAGCATCAACGCTCCCGTCGATTACGCCATTTCCCAAGGGCTTATCACGCGCTATGCCAGGCTCGACCGGTTCGAGGTGGTGGATCAGCTCCCGCGGACCAGCGTCGGGAAGATCGACAAGAAACGCCTGCGCGCCCGTCATGCCGAGGGGGCATCGTCCTGACCGGAGTTAAGAAGCTGACCCTTGAGAGCAGGCTCATTCGCCCGCGCACAAGCCTGGATATCATGGCAGGAAGCGGGTCGCGGCTACGATCCTGCTAGGCCGAAAAGGCGCCACCTTCCTGGATACGGCAGATCGAGAAGAGCTGCCCTCGCGAGGATATGCCGAGCTTCTGATAAGCCCTTTGCCGATATGTCACCACGCTGTTGGCGCTTACCCCGATATTTTCCGCGATTGCCTCGGCTTTCCGGCCGGCGAGCATGCCGAGGCAAACCTGCTTTTCCCGTTCGGACAGAACCGCGAGCGGCAAGGGAAATTCTGGCGGCTTCAACCGCGCGAAATGGGTTGCCAGCATTCTGCCGATCAGTTGGTATAATTCCGTCGGAATGCTATCGAGCGCGATCGACGAAACCGAACTGGGATCGCGGGCAAGATAGAGGTTCAGGATCATCCGGCGCGAATCCTGCGCCAGGAGGATCGCCGTCTTGGTTCGAAAGCCGGGTGCGCCGAAGAACATCGATACATATTTCTCGTCCAGTTCGGGCAGGAGCGACTCCAGCCTGACGACGGCGCATTCGCCATCTTCCATGGCTCTGGCGCGCTTGAACAGCGGGTCTTCCCGAAACCACCCGTCGACATAGGCAGCGGCCAAGGTGCCGCCCCTCTCCTCGGAGAGGAAATTCCGGCTGAGCAGGCAGTTGGCCATGTCCGCTTCATAGCTGAAGGCCGTGACCTGCGCGGCACCGACCTGCAACACGAATTCGAGGAAGAATTCGGTGAACGCGTCACGACCTATCGAAGAAATGCACTTCGATACGGAATCGAGCAAACTTCCATCGAAGGAAACCAAACCGCGCGGATTGCTCGTCTGCGTTGCTATAGCCATCGACGCTTCATACAGAATCGCCGCTGCCTTGCCCATCCTCATCACGCAAGCCCGAGCGCGTTGTACACAGCGCTGTGCAACAAATCCCGAGGCATATCCGCGGCAGGCGGGAAGCGCTGCGTCATGAATACGACGCTGAGATCATGCTTCGGATCGATCCAGAAGGTCGTGCTGCAACCGCCGCCCCAGCTATATTCTCCCGGAAACGCCGGTACGCCGTTGGCAGGCGGACGAAGCACCACGGCGCCGCCGAGCCCGAAACCCATTCCGTCACCGGCTCCGCCCAGGCCCCACTTCGCGAGCTCGGGCAGCTCTTCGAGTTGGTCGGGCAGGAGGTGATTGGAGAGTATCGCGCGTGCTGACTGGGCCGACAGGATGCGCGCACCCCCAAACTCGCCCTTTCGCAACAGCATTTCGGCGAAGCGACCATAGTCATCGACAGTGGAAATGAGGCCGCCGCCGCCGGCGAGACCGGGAACCGGCTTCAGCCGAGGGCTGTCAGCGCCGCTTTCGGCCAGTTCCATGCCGCCGCCTTCCTTCGGACGATAAAGGGAGGCAAGCCGGTGAGACTTGCCTGGCTCGACCCAGAAGACCGTGTCGTCCATCTTCAGCGGATCGAAGACCCGCCTTCTCAGAAAATCATCGAGCCTTTGCCCGCTCACGCGCTCGATCAGGATGCCGGCAACCTCGAAGGACATGCTGTAATGCCATCGCGTGCCGGGCTGCGCGACAAGAGGAAGCTCGCCCAGGACACGCGCAAGGCCATCGAGACCTCCGAAAAGGGGATCGTATCGCCAGCGGTCCTGGTTGATGCCGGGGTCTGCGGCATAGAGCGCACCGACCGGATTGCCCGACTGGAACCAGTAGGAAAAGCCGGCTGTGTGCGTGAGCAGATGTTTGACGGTCAGGATGTGAGCCGGGGAGGGGCGAGTGGCATCACTGGCTTTGTCCGCATAAACGCCGAGGCCGGCAAACTCCGGAATATGATCGACGACGGCGTCATCCAGGCTGAGTGCACCGTCATCGATCAGAACCATTGTCGCGGCAGCGATGACCGGCTTGGTCATCGAGAAGAGCCGAAACATGGAATCTCGCGCTATGGGCGTGCCGTTCGCGATATCGCTGAAACCGGACTGATGGTAGAATATCTCCTGGCCCGACCGGTGGATCACGACATTGGCGCCGGGCAGTTGCTGCGAATCCACCAATTCATCGAGCAAAGCGGCGACCTCGCCAAAATCTGCACGCCCTGTTTCACTCCGCATGAGTCATCCTTTGCACCCTGATCTACGGGCTCGCTTGATTGCAGGTCAGAACTTCACGCCGAGCGTTACGCCATATGTCCGGGGTGCCCCAAGATGCCGGAACACGCCCTGATTGGCCTCGCCGATGCCAGTGGCGTAGACTTCGTTCGTCAGATTCTTACCCCAGAAGCGTAAGGAAAGATGGTCGCTTGGTTCGGTCCATTGGACGGAAGCGTTCAGAAGGCCATAGGCGGGCTGAAAGGCGAAATTGTCGGCGGACGCGTACCAGCGGCTCGAATAGGAGTAAAGGACGCTGAACGCGAGTGTACCTTGAGCCAGTTCGGTCTTGTAGTTCGCACCGGCATTAACGGACCAGGTCGGCGATTGCCCCACCCGATTGCCTTTGGCAGACAGGGTGCAGAAACTTCCCGGAGCAGTGACGCAACCAGAAAAGCCGTTGAAATAGGGCGCATTGTCGTAAGAGCTGAACCGGCCATGCAGATAACCCAGGCCGCCATTGAGCGAGAATCCATTCCCCAAGGCGAGGTCCGCATCGAAATCGATGCCATAGATTTTGGCAGCCGCGCCATTGCCGATCAGGCTGTTGCCTCCGGCATAGTTGGTCACCTGTATATTGGAATAATTATAGTGGAATGCGGCGATGTTCAGCCTTAGCCGCCGGTCCAGCAGCTCGGTCTTCAGGCCCACCTCCGCAGCCTTGATCTGCTCTGGCTTATAGGGAGGGTTCGCCGACGAGTTCAGATTATAGCCGCCGCTCTTGAACCCGGTATTGTAGCTGACATAGCCGAGGATATCCGGCGAGAATTTGTGATCCAGCGCAATGCGATAGTTGAACCGCGTAAAATCGATTTTTCCGGGAAAGCCGGCCACAGGCAGAGGGTGGACCGCCGCGATGACGCCCCCGGCGACGATACTCTCCGTCCCGCTGATTTCCCTTTTCTCATGAGTCAGGCGTCCGCCCAGCGTAAGGGTCGTGTCGTCCAATATCTCATAGCTTGCCTGGCCGTAGGCGGCCAGCGACCGGGTCGTCACCCTGTTGTTCAGCAGGATGGCGGCGGACACGCCCGGAATGAAGGAGACCGGCGCGGCAAGCTCGATGCTGACATCGTCATATCCGTCCTTGGCATCAAAGAAATACGCTCCGGCCACCCATTTGAGCGGTCCCGCGCCGGTGGATGAGAGTTGGAATTCCTGGCTGATCTGCCTGGCGCGAACAGGTCCGCCATCGGTGCCGCAGCAACTGATCAGTTGCACCGGCGTCAGATCGAGATCCAGCTCGAACATATATCGGCTCTTGCGATAGGCCGTGATGCTCTGCAACGCCACGGCCCCCAGATCCTGGTTGATCTGGAGTGAGATGCCGCCCGAACGCAATCGGCTGTCGCCCTGGACATTGCTGTTGGTGTCGAAGGCGCCGCCAAGCGGGAACGGCCCGCCGAAAAAGGGATTGTTGAAGCTCTGCGGATAGCCCGGATAGGCATGTTGCACGTCGGTTGCCTTCCGGTCGGCATAATCGACAGCCAGGCGTATCTTCGTCGCGTCCCCCGGCTCGAACAGCAGCTTCGAACGAACCGCGAAGTCGTGATCGGTGCGGTTGACGTCGCGGCCGTTGAAAAGATTGGTTCCCCACCCGTCGCCCTGATGCTCGTAACGCACCGCCAGGTCGGCCGCCACGCGATCCCCTAATCCGGCGGTGAGATAAGCATTGGCGGTAAGCTTCTCATAATTGGCATAGCTTAGGTCCAGCGCCATCGGAGGATCATATTTGGGATCCTTGGTGATGACATGGATCAGGCCGCCCGTGGCGTTGCGCCCGAACAAAGTCCCCTGTGGGCCCTTGAGCACCTCCACCCGCTCGATATTGTTGAGCGTGAGCAGGGACGACGTGCCGCTCGCGATATAGACGCCGTCGACATAGAGCGCGACCGGATTTTCCACGCCGGGTCCGGAAAAGTCGGTGCCGACGCCGCGAATATGGGGTTGGATCGTGCCGGCAACCTGGGTCAGGGAGAGGTTCGGCGTCACGGCACCAAGATCGGCCGCGTTTGAAATACCCGTGGCTTCCAGCCGCGCCGAGGTCACAGCCGTGATCGCAACCGGGACATCCTGAAGATTTTCAGATCGCTTCTGGGCCGTGACGACTATGTCTTCCAGACTGCCGGCGTCCGCGTTCCCCTGCGCATAAGCTGGGCAGGCGCCGATCGCGATCGGCGCAGCCGTGATAAGAAGCGTTGTGATTTTGCGAAACATCGTCATCCCCTCTTTTCGACTTGTATTAGCCGCGCTGGCGGCGCGATACCGCTGGCGCATGCGGCTTTGATTGCGATCCTGCGCACATTGGCTCGGTGGCCGGTTTCCCATATCCGGCGACGAGCGTCTGTCCTCAATTAGAAGGGACAGACGGCAGGGCCGTGCATGACTAGGCCTGATCGCAATGGATGACCGCCCCAGCGCGAGCGGACATGCGGAGGAGGTGTCAGGTGGCGGAGTTGACGTATGAAGCGGCGAACATGGTGGAGCAAGATCTCGGAGCGGTGACCTATCCGCTTCCAGAGGGAATCGTGGTCGATCGTGATGTTCGCGTCCGGATGCGTGACGGTGTTCACCTTGAAGCGACAATATACCGGCCTATTGCGGAAGGCCGGTATCCGGTGGTCATGTGCGTGACGGCCTATGGCAAGGATTTTGGCCCTGCCGACTATTCGACACTGCCCAAGATCAAGGCTGCGGGTATGGCGGTCGGCACGATGCACATCTGCGAGGCGACGACCTGGGAAGGGCCGGATCCGGGCTTCTGGGTGCCCAATGGTTATGTCGTGATGGTTGCCGATCCCCGCGGCTATTATGGGTCGGAGGGTGAACCCGGCGTCTACTCCGAGGAAGACGCGCATGACTATGCGGAATTGATCGAGTGGGCAGGCGTTCAGCCATGGAGCAACGGCTCGGTCGGGCTTCACGGTGTTTCCTATCTCGCCTGCAACCAGTGGATGGTCGCCTCCAAGACAAGACCTTCCCACCTGAAAGCCATTGTTCCGTGGGAAGGGGCGAGCGATTTCCTGCGCGATGTCATAGAGCCGGGTGGCGTGCCGGAAACCCGCTTTCTGGGCGGCTATTATGCCGGTTCGCTTGCCCGCGGAGCCGGCATGGGCATTGCAGAGACCGGACCCTCGATGATGGACCATGCCGCGCGCCATCCGTTCGAGCTTGAGAATATCGATGTGCCCGCGCTCATCTGCGCGTCCTGGTCCGATCACGGCCTGCATACGCGGGGCTCGATCGAGGGATTCATGCGTATCGCCTCGGAACAGAAATGGCTCTACACGCATGGCGGCAACAAATGGGAAGTCTATTACAGCCCTGAAGCAGTCGAGTGGCAGAAATCCTTCTTCGACCATTTCCTCAAGGGCGAAGATAATGGTTTTCAAGACCGTCCGCGTGTCCGGTTGGAAGTGCGCGCGACCAAGGAGCGGGTCGAGGTTCGCAGCGAGACCGCCTGGCCGCTTGAGAGCACGAGGTTCACGCCGATATATCTGGATCCGGCGCGTAAGGCGCTCGTCGCGTCCATGCCGGGGCAGACCGGGTCCGTTGCCTATGACTCCGAAGCAAAGCAGTCGATAGAGTTCGACCTCGCCTTCGACCGCCGGACTGAAGTGACCGGCCCCATGGTGCTCAAACTATGGGTATGCGCCAAAGATACCGACGATCTTGATCTGTTCGCAGCCGTCCGGAAATTTGATCGCCACGGGCAGGAAGTGTTTTTCTGTGGCAAGGACGGGTTCCGATCGGGCGTGGTGGCGCTTGGCTGGCTGCGCGCGTCGAGACGGCATCTCGATCCGCTGCGATCCAGACCGTGGCGGCCATTCCAGAGCTTGGAACGGACGGAGAAGCTGCGCCCCGGCGAAGTCGTTCCCGTTGAGCTGGAGATCTTGCCCTCCAGCACCCTTTTCGAGCCCGGCGAAACCCTGCGGCTTGCCATAAGCGGCCGTGACATCGTTGAATTTTCGCGCTTCGGGCATGACGACAGCGTCAATCAGGGCCAGCATGAAATTCTTACCGGCCCACATCACCCTTCGCATCTACTCGTCCCATTTGTCTGATCCGACGCGACGGATCTACCGATACTTCAAAATGCGGAATTGCTGAGAGGCTGTCATGAGCGACGAAATGATGAAACGGATTGAGCTGAACGGCGCGGAACTCGGCTATTCCACCTATGGCGTGGAGAATGGCAAGAAGGCGCTTGTCTTTGTCCACGGCTATGCGATGCGTTCGACCGGCCCGCTCTATGAGGAACTGTTGACGCGTCTGTCGAAGCGCTATGCGGTGTATGCGCTCGATCTGCGCGGCCACGGTGCCTCCAGGGATTCATGGGCCGACTGGTCGTTCGAGACACTGGCCGACGATATTGTCGCCTTTGTCGAAACGTTGCGCCTCGATCAGCCGGTCTTCGTCGGCCATTCCTTTGGTGCGCCGGTCGGTCTCTTCACGGAAATTCGCCGTCCGGGAACATTTTCGGCCTTTTGCCTGCTGTGCCCGGGACCGGCCGATCACCGGCGCGATCCAGTGGATGCGCTCAAATTCATGATCGAGAATGGTCGCAATCGCGATGTCCTGCGTCCGGGATTCGACGGGATGTTCGTGCGTCAACCGAGCCCTTGGACGGAAGCCACGCTCGACGCTGTCACCTCGCTCGACAGCGGCGTTCACCTGGCGCTCCAGGCAGCCAATCCGTTGTTCTCGATCGACGATCAGCTAAAGGATGTCGCCGCGCCGGCCCTGCTCATCCGTGGCGAGGCCGATCCTGTGGTCCCGCCCGCCATCCAGCACGACATGGCGTGCAAGCTGCCGCGGTGCAAGGAGGTGGTCTATTCTACCGAGGGGCATATGCTCCCGATCGAGAGTGCGCTGATCGTGGCCAGGGAAATCGACGCATTCCTCGCCGATCCTCCCTCTTACTGACCTTCGCTCGTGACTCCTCCGAAGGACGAGACTTCATGTTCTGGTGACGAAGCGCCATAGGCCGCGCCAAGATACGGGCGGTGAGGCGGATCAAAGGCCGCTTCTGCGGATAGGCGACAAGCGGACGCAGGCCATTGGCGAAGGGCATGATGATGTCTCGCGCCGCCGCGCGTGATGCGCCCACGCCCGCAAAACTTCCCGCAATCAAGCCAGCAACGAGGCTGCGTCGATCGACTTCACTCACAGGCGTCTCTCCACAAGACGGACGGATTTATCGTGCGCCAAGATTTCTGTATATGCTCTTTGCCGGTGCGGACCGCAGTTGCCCAGCCAGCAGTTCTGAAGCAAGGGAGCTATAGGCCATCCGTCTTCAGCGTCTGGTATCGACTTTCTGCGGTCTCGATCCCTTCCTGGAGCAGTGGTCCCAGCAGCCTGTAATGATCAAGATGGCCCGGCGCGTCCGGTCTGTCCCAGCCATGGTCGTGACGAATGCGGCCCAGATGCCCGGACAGGCGGATAGCCTCCGGGTCGATGATTTCGGCAGCGTGGGCGTCCGGCCCCACATAGATGGCATCGGAAACGCAATAAAGTTCGCACATATAGCAGGTCTGGCATTGGTCTAGCCGGGCGATGACAGGAGCGCCTTCTCCTGCATCCAACACATGCGAAGGGCATATGGCGACGCAATCGTTGCAGTTGTCGCACAGGTCTTCGAAGATGTGCGTGATCATGCTGCTGCCTCGGCATATCTTTGCTGCTCCGGCCGTGTCCAGATCATGTCCAGTCCACCGGTCAGCAGCCGCGCACCGCTTCCGGCATCGAGTTCAGGTGCATCGATGCGGACGTGGATGCCACGGCTTTCCCGTCGCGACAGCGCCGCTGCCGTGCACCAGCGCGCCGTGGCGGTCATCGCCGCCGTCTCCCGCAGCGACACGAGCGATAGGCCCTCGGCCCGGCCATGATCGCGGATAGCACGCCAATGCGCCTCAAGCACCTTCAGCGAGTCCGTCAATTGCCGCTCGCTGCGCCAAAGCGCGTGTTGGTAGCCGTTCATATGATGGTCGATGTCGGCCTCTATCGCCTTGCGGTCGACGGGACGTTCGGCCGCGACCGGATGGATGGCTGCTGAAGCGGCGGATCGCAACTGCTCCATGGTGCGCCTTCTTCCGGCAAGAGCTTCCTTCGCCGCCGCCGCCCCGGCAATTTGTCCCGATGTCAGTGCCCAGGCGCTATTGACCGCCCCGCCGCCACTGATGGCGCCCGTCGCCAACTCGCGCGTTGCCGCATCGCCCGCGGCGAAGAGGCCCGGCACGTTCGTCCGGCAATTCCCGTCCCGAATGCGTAGCCCGCCATTGCCCCTTATCGTTCCTTCGCCGAACAATTTTATCGGCCAACGCTCCTTGAACAGGTCGACACCCTTTCGGACGAAGGGCGGCGGCGTAAAAGGCTGGATGTCGTGCAGGACCGGAGGCAGTGCGGACGGCGCGTCGATCAGGTCGGCATAGACCGGCCCCGTCAACAAAGCCGCGCCCAGTGCCTGGAAATGGGCGTGACCGCGGGGAGGCTGGACGATTTCCTCGCCATCCACATCATAATAGCGTGCCGCTCCATAAGGTAGAGTGCGGGTCGATGCCCAGGCGGGCGACACGCTATACTGGATGGAAAACTCCATGCCGGATAGTTCCGCCCCGGCTTCCACCGCCATCAGATAGCCATCACCCGTATTGCCATGACTGCCAAGCAAGCCTGACCGGAACGCGCAGCCGCCCGTCGCCATGATGACCGCGCCTGCCTGTATCTCCCAATCCCGTCTGATCAGCCTGGCATGTCCCCTCGCGCCCCTGACCGCGCCGTCGCCGTTCACCAGCAACTGCGTCGCAGGATGATGATCCAGGATCCGCGCGCCTGCTGCCAGAGCATAGGCGCGCAGGGCACGCATATATTCTGCCCCTCGGACGCCGCTATAATAGCGCCCGCCCTTGCCGTCCGATCCGAATGGATAATAGGGGGCAAGCTCCGGCAGGGTGCGCCAGGTGGTGTCGATGACCCGCTCCATCCATTCCGGATCGCCAAGGCCCAGTCCGGCGGCCAACTTCCGCTCGATCACCTCGCGCCGTTTTCCAGGATCAGGCGGCACCCACCAGTGGTTGGGGCCACCCGTCGCCGTAACTCCGCTGGTGCCGACATAGCCTTTGTCGACCATGATGGTGATCGCACCCGTTTTCGCAGCGGCGATGGCTGCCCATGCCGCCGCCATGCCGCCGCCGATGATCAGGACGTCGCACCGATGGGCTTGGATGTCGTTCATTCTGCCGCGATGGCGACGGGCGGTTGGACATGGCGATGCTCCGGCACCGGCAGCCCCAGATGCCCGCGCAGCGTGTCATGCGCATAGTCGCGTCGGAAGAGCCCGCGTTCCTGGAGGATCGGTACGACTTTCTCCCGGAACAAGGCGAAGTCGCGCGGGCGCGTGACGCGCAGATTGAACCCGTCGGCTGCGCGCCCGACGAACCAGCGCTCGATCTCGTTCGCGATCGTTTCGGGCGATCCGACGAAGGGCGAGGTCCACTGGCCGAAGCGATAGGCCGCCTGGCGCAGTGTCAGCTTCTCTTCCGCCGCCACACGGATGACGCGTTCGGCCCCACCCTTGTAGCTGTTGAGCGTCACACCCGACAGGTCGGGGAAGGGCGCGTCCAGATCATATTTCGAGAAGTCATGATAGTTGAAAAGACGCCCGACCTGCGTCAGCAGCTTCTCGACACTCAGCGCCCCTTGCGCCGCATCGGCGATGGCGCGCGCTTCCTCGTCGGTCTCCGCGATTGTCGGAACGAGGCCCGGCATCACGACGATATGATCGGGATTGCGTCCAAGTGCTGCCGCTTGTGCCTTGAGGTCGGCATAATAAGCGCGGCCGCTTTCGAAATCCTGCGATGCCGCGAAGGTGCCCTCCGCAATTGCCGCGCCCAATGCGCGGCCCTCGCTGCTGTCGCCCGCCTGAAAGATCACCGGCTGCCCCTGTCGCGACCGGCCGAGCGCCAGTGGCCCGGCGACCGAGAAATGCGCCCCTTTGTGATCCAACCGGTGCTGCTTCGACTTATCAAGGAAGACGCCGCTTGCCCGGTCGCGTGGGAAAGCGTCGTCCTCATAACTGTCCCACAGGCCTTGAACCACCTCCACGAACTCGCGTGCGCGGGCATAGCGCACGCCATGTTCGAAATGCGCGTCGCGTCCGTAATTCAGAGCCGCGCCTTCAAGACCGGTGGTGACGACGTTCCAGCCTGCGCGGCCCCGGCTGATATGGTCTAGTGACCCGAACTGCCGCGCGACGTTGTAGGGTTCCCAATAGGATGTGGTGAGCGTGCCGACGAGGCCGATGCGCGATGTCGATGCCGCCACCGCCGACAGCAGTGTCAGCGGCTCCAGCCTGTTGAGGAAATGCGGCGCGGTGTCGGGCGTGATGTAGGGAGAATCGACGATGAAAACGAGATCGAACTTCGCCGCTTCGGCGAGGCGCGCATGCTCGATATACCAGTTGATGTCGATACTGGCGTCGCCCGGCAAGTCGGGGTCGAGCCAGCTATGATGATCGGCCCCGACCCCTTCGAGTATCGCGCCCAGATGCAATTGCCGTTTGGCCATGTCGATCCTCCTGAAACCATTGGAGGGCGAGGATAGGGAGTTGGAAAGACCGGGAATAACAAGAGCTGCTCAACCACCGCTGAGTTTGTTCAAAGCGAACATGTTCACGAGTTGGGAATCCAGGCGCTGTATGGGGCGGCTGACCGGTGCGGCCATCCGCCTTCGCCTTGTCGATGAGCGGGCCTTCTAATCCAATCAGCAAAGCTCAACGATTGAGCAGATCTTCTCTCCGGCACAGCAAAGTTCATTATACATTCTCTACTAAATTAATAGTGTTTCCGCGAGAGCATAAGCCGTGGGGGTTCAACCGTTCAGATGAGACACTATAGAGGTGCGATCCTCGGCCGGCAGGTCTTGCCGCGTGCCTGATCCTGTGAGTTGCTGCCCCTAGCGCGCCACGCCCAAAGCCTTAGCAAAGAAGGATATAATATGCCGGTCATCAACCGGGCATGGCTGCTCGCGGCCACGGCCCTGCCCATCGTTTCGCTCGCAGCCCTGTCGATAGCGCCTGCGTCGGCCAATGAAACGGCCGTCCTTGCGGAGGGTCCTGATGCGGGCAGCGGTCTTGGTGACATCGTCGTCACCGCCACCCGCAAGGAAACCAGGCTCCAATCCACTCCTGTGGCTGTCAGCGTGATCGACGAGGTCTTTCGCGGCAATCACAATGTCCTGACGACCCGCGATCTCGCCGGGCAGATACCGGGGCTTTACACGCCGCCAACCGGCATTACGCCGCTGACCAATACCTTCTTCATTCGCGGCATCGGCAACAGCGATCCGATCTTCGATCCGACGGTCGGCGTCTATATCGACGACGTCTATCTGCCGCGCGCCATCAATGGCATGTCGGACCTGACGGATATCGAGCGGGTCGAGGTGCTGCGGGGACCGCAAGGCACATTGTTCGGCGCGAACTCGGCCGGCGGCGCGATCCGCTATATCACGCGCACACCGGGCGACAGCCTCGATCTGAGGTTCGATGCGGGCTACGGCAATTACAAGACCTTCAACGCGCATGCCTATGTCGCCGGTTCGCTGGTGCCGGGCCTGCTGGCGGCCAGCATCGCGTTCGCGCATGACGAGCATGAAGGCTATACGTGGAACCCGTCGCTCCAGCGCCGCGTCAACGACCAGAATACAGATGGAGGGCGCGTCAAACTGGTCTTCACGCCTTCCAGCAGATTGAAGCTCACGCTCTCGGCCGACGGCACGATCGATCGTTCGCAGGCTGCGCAATATGTCGCGACCACCTACAATGCGACGAATCCCGCCTTGACCGGCCTGGGTGCCATCACCGGTGGGACTTTGTTCAGTCCGACGCAATTCTCCGCCTTCAAGGACAATGTCAGCTACGCCGGGCGTTTCGGGATCAACCGATCCCATTCCGGGGGTGTCACCGGCCGGATCGATTATGATCTGGACCGCCATCTTTCCGTTCATTCGATCACGGCTTTGCGCGGTTTCGATCAGGATCCGGTCAATTACAATAATGACGGGCAGAATCAGCTCCCCTATAATAGCGCACAGCCCCGTCGTATCGACATCTCCGACAACTACATCGTCTACAAGCAGAAGAGCTTCACCCAGGAACTGCAATTGCAGGGCAACTGGAACCGCTTCGACTTCACCGGCGGCCTTTACTATCTGTTCGAAAATTTTCGCAGCAACCGCATCGGCTATGTCACCGGTCTGCCGCAGTCGGACACTTCGCTGCCTGCTGCACCTTTCGACCAGATCGGCAAAACCATCACCCGCAACTATTCAGCCTATCTACAGGCCAATTATCGTCTGACCGACCGGTTGACCCTGACCGCGGGCGGGCGATACATCACCATACGCCGCGCTTTCGATTTTCAGGGCCTCAACTATGATCTCGACAGCAACCCGATCGATCCCTCGCGCTATCCACAGGTTCTGACAGGGGGCGCGATCCCGTCTCTTGGCGTCAACGTCGCCGCCTCCCAGGTCAACTTCACCAACGCAGGGGTGCTCAACAGGAAGACCTGGCATGCGTTCACGCCCAAGGCTGGCATCTCTTATCAGGTCACGCCCGCCATTTTCCTGTTTGCAAGCTATTCGAGAGGCTTTGACGCAGGCGGATTCAACAATCGCGCCCTCAATCTGGCGACCGCGCTGCCCTATGCACCCGAAACGGTGAACACATTTGAGGGCGGCTTCAAGAGCGACTGGCTGGACAGTCACCTGCGCGTCAACCTGACGGGCTTCTACAACGACTATAAGAATCTCCAGACGGCGGTATCGGCCTTCAGCCCGATCTCAGGCACCTATGTCAGCACGCGGGGCAATGCGCCATCGGCGCATACCCAGGGCTTCGAACTGGAGACGTCCGCACAGCCTGTCGATAATCTGTCGCTGGCGTTGAACGTTACCTACCTCAAGACACGGTTTGACGACTATTCGGCGCCGGCCCTCGGAACTATACCTGCCTACAACTACACCGGCAAAGCGTTTTCGGGACAGCCGGAATGGCAATATTTCGCCTCGGCGGATTATGGCATCCCGATTGGCGGGGTCGGCACGATCAAGCTGGGCGGTAGCATCAACTGGCAGACATCCTATTTCTCCGACCTGCTCAACAGCCCGCAATATCGCATCGGTGACAAGCATTTCGTCAATGCTTTCATCGGCTTCACCACCGCGGACCGGCGGTGGGACTTCACGCTGACCGCTCGCAATGTCGGTAACGCCTTCTATTTCTCCGCTCTGGCTCCGGTCGGCACTCCACTCAGGGCTGGCCCCTTTGCGGGAACGCAGCTCGTTCAGGGCGCGCAAAATGCGCCCCGGACCATCTTCTTCAAGGCGGCCTATAAATATTGAAGGATGAGAGCGGTCGGTCCTTCCTCGATCGGCCCTTCCTCGAACTTGCCGGGGAAGCGGGACAGCGCGCCCGCGGGTTCAGGAGGCTCGCGGGTCGGCCCGTGTCGAGATATGTGTGACCATCACTCATGACATATAGTCGCGCGAGACCCTCGGCAACACGGATGCTGCGCAAAAGATGATCCAAATGTCAGCCGAGCGGGCACCTCTCGCATGGCGGGCGCGAGGATGGCTTCACCAACCTCCGGTCTCGAGCCATTGCGTCATCATGTCCAAGCGGTCGGATCCCCAGAACATTTCGCCATCGATGATCGTTGTAGGAGAGCCGAACACGCCCGCCGCGATGGCGTCGGCGATCTCGTTTCTTAATGCGGCCTTGATGGTCTCCGACTGAAGAGCCGCTCTTGCATCATGCTGCGGCAACTCCAGTTCCCCGATGATGGCGAGCACTGTATCGATTTCCGAAATGTCATGGCCTTGCGACCAGTGCGCCCGATAGAGGGCGAGGACAAGATCTTCGGTCCTCTGAGGAGCGGTGTCGCGGACCCAGAGTGTGGCACGCGCGGCGACGACGGATGAGAAGGTGAAGACGGGGGCCTCCGCTATGCCAAGACCATGATAGCGCAGGCTGCGCGGCAGGTCGCGGCGCAAATAATCGCCCTTGAGCGGCGTTTCGAGTAAGGGGGGAAGGCCCATCGTATCGACGACGGTCGCCTTGAGAAGAAAGGGGTGCCAACGAACGCCGCGACCGAATCGGCGCGCCAGCGTTCCGATCCGCTCCGCGCCGATCCAGCCGAACGGTGAAATGAAATCGAAATAAAAATCGATGGAATCCTGATTGCCGGTGTTTTCCGCTTTTGCCATCTGCGCTAGTCTCCTGCCGCTTCGTTGAGCAAAAGATCGCGCAGCGCGAATTTCTGGACCTTGCCTGATGCGGTTTGCGGAAAGCTTTCGAGGAAGTGCCAGCGCCGGGGCACCTTGTATCCCGCCAGATGCTTGCGGCAGAAGGCTTCGAGATCGGTGGGGCGGGAAGCCTTGGGGTCATAGAGGCGGATACAGGCGGCGACCGTCTCTCCCCAGGCATCGTCGGGCATCCCGACCACGGCGACGTCAGCGATGGCGGGATGGGTGATGAGGACATTCTCGACCTCGCGCGGATAGATGTTTTCCCCGCCGCGGATGATCATGTCCTTGAGCCGCCCGAGTACGCGACAATAGCCCTGTTCGTCCATACTGCCAATGTCGCCGCTATGCAGCCAGCCTTCGTCATCGATCGTCGCCCTGGTGGCGTCCGGGGCATCGAAATAGCCGGTCATGATACCATATCCGCGCCCGCAAATCTCGCCGGACCCACCGATCGGCAGGATCTCACCCGTGGCGGGATCGACGATCTTGACCTCGGTATGGGGAAGGGGCTTGCCAACGCTTTCCTGCCATCCGGCATGCTGGTCGCGGGGCAGGGTGTGGGTGAGATAGGGCGACGCCTCCGTCTGGCCGTATCCGATGGTGACATCCACGTTCGCGACGCTTTCGGCGCGCCTGACCAACTCGGGGGAAACCGGAGCGCCGCCCAGGGCGACCAATCGCCAGGACGACAGGGCGCGGGGATGTATTTCCTGTTCTTCCAGCATGCGGATCAGCATAGTGGGAACGCAAAGCATGATCGACCCTTTCTCCTGCTCGAATAGGTCCAGCATATGGGCAGGATGATATTCGGGCGGTAGCACCTGGGTTCCGCCGGTCTGGAGCGCGCCCAGCGTGGCGAGCCCGCACCCCGCGGTATGGAATAGCGGCATGGGGTTGATCCATATGTCCCCGGCATCTGCGCCGAGAATTTCTGCGAACAGGCGGCCGTTATTGCTCAACCCCCTATGGGTGAGACACACGCCCTTGGGAAAGCCGGTCGTGCCTGACGTGTATTGGATTTGCGCGATGTCGTCTGGGGAGACATGCGGCAGTGCGCCGCCTGAAGCGTTCGACAGGAAGTCCCTCCACGAGGACAGGTGGACGACAGTGCCGCATTCCGGAAGATCATGCATCACCCCGCTGAGAACATCGCCAAGTCGTCGTCCCCGATATTCGTCCTGAACGATGATGCCGCGCGCGCGCGACTGCTTCAGGACATGGGCGAGTTCATGTTCAAGATAGGCGGGGTTCACAGTGACGAGAACGAGGCCCGCCAATGCCGCGCCAAATTCCACCAGCACCCATTCGGGGCTGTTGCTGCCCCATATCGCGACATGCTCGCCCGGCCTGAAATGGGTGAGCAGGGCGCGCGCCACCTTTTCCGCCTCGGCGGCGAGTTCCCGGAACGTCCATCGGCGCCGTGACGCTCTGTCGGGTTGACCATCGATCAGGGCGATTCTGTTGCCATAGGATGTCGCCGCTCGGTTCAGGGCGTCACCGACCGTCCCCTCGATCAGGACGGCAGTCAGATCAGCCGTATAGCAAGACGAGGACAGCGTTTTTCGGGCCGTGGCGGCAGAGGGCATGATGGCGTCCTTTCCGGTCAGATCTTTCCGCTCCGGCTCACTTTTGTCACGAACAACTGGCCGGCTGATATATCAAATATACAAAAATATTCATATAATGCAATAATCCCCATTGGATCGCCAGCCTGGTCCGCACGGGATATGGGGAGCTCATCCACGTTTCCGTCTATTTCAATATATGCACAAATTCATATATTGACCTATCGTGAGGGCGTTGGTACGAACGCCCCATTCAAGAAGATGGCTTGCAGCGGCCACGCTGAAGGAGGGAATATGATTAACCGACGCTCGCGCACCCCTTTTCAAACCGGCCCCCTGCGGCGGCTCGGCCTGTGCAGCGCACTCTCCCTCGTCATGCCCGCGGTCGCTTTCGCTCAGGGTGGAGCTCCCGCCGTGCCCCAGGAAGATGGAGGGCTTGGGGAAATCGTGGTGACGGCGCAAAAGCGCGAGCAGAAGCTACAGGACGTCGGACTGAGCGTTTCGGCTTTTGATGGCGCCGCGCTCGACAATGCGGGCGTGAACGCGGTGACGGATCTGGCCAAGGTCGTTCCGGGCCTGGACATCACCCCCAGCCCGAGCGGAACGCCGGTCTATACGCTTCGCGGCGTGGGCTTCTTCGAAAGCACCCTGAGTGCCGCGCCCGACGTTGCGCTTTATATCGACCAGTTGCCTCTTGCGGTTCCGGCGTTCGGTGCGCTCACGGCGTTCGATCTGGAGCGCGTCGAAGTGCTCAAGGGCCCGCAGGGCACGCTCTTCGGCACCAACGCGACCGGCGGCGCGATCAACCTCATCGCAGCCAAGCCCACCAACGATCTGGATGCCGGTATCGAGCTTGGCTTCGGGAGTTTCAACACGATCCGTGGCGAAGCGCACATCAGCGGGCCGCTGTCGGACACGCTGAAAGGGCGTATCGCGGTCAAGGTCAGCCAGGGCGACGAATGGCAATATAGCTATACCCGCAGGGACAAGCTCGGCAAGACCGATGAACTTGCCGGCCGCATCCTGCTCGACTGGCAACCGCGCGAGGGGATGGGCTTCGTCCTCAATCTCAACGGCTGGCTGAACAAGTCCGATCCGCAGGCGCCGCAGCTCGCGCGTCAAACGACGCCCGCGGACCTTCAGGCCCCCGTCGGGTCCGTCACCTTCGGCCAGGTGGTTCCTCCCGATTTCGCGCTGCTTCTCATTCCGGGCGCGCCGGACAACAACCGTGCGGCGAACTGGGACCCCGATTACCGGCCCTATCGCGACGACCGCTTCTACCAGACGGCGCTGACGGCCAATATCGACCTGTCCGACACGATCACCCTCACGTCCTTGACCGCCTACAGCAATCTGCGTCAGCGCAAGGCGTCCTCCTATTCGGGTACGGACCTTCCGGCCTTCGAGCAGGCTGCAAACCCCGCCCGTGCCAATGACTTCAGTCAGGAGCTTCGGCTTGCCGGCAACGATGTCGGGTCGGGGCTGCGCTGGATGGTCGGCGGCAATTATCAGCGCACGGCCAGTTATGAACGGATCGATGCGATCTATCCGTTTGCATCGACCGGTTTTCGCGATGGCTTTACCGCCAACACGCTCGATACGCGCCAGGTCTTCAAGCAGTGGGCCGTGTTCGGTAACATGGAATATGACCTCAGCGAGCGGCTGAAGTTGAAGGCCGGCATCCGCTATACCGATTCCAGCCGGACGGCGGCCAGCCGGGTTTACGACACGCCGGGCTATGTCGAACCTATCCCCGGCGCGCTCGGCCTGACGGACTTTTTCAATGTCCTCATGCCGGCGGTCTATGTGCCGCTATTCTGTCCCGGTGTCACCTATACTCCCGTAGTTCCGGGGCAATCGGTGTCGGTCGATCCCAACAACTGTGTATCGGGCACGTATAAAGCCAAGCTCAAGGAGGATAATGTCCCCTGGAGTGTCGGTATCGATTTCAAGCCCAACGACGACTTGCTGATCTATGCCAACATGTCCCGGGGCTTCAAGGGTGGGGCGTTCCCACTGGTGAACGCCGCCAGCCAGGAGCAATTCTATCCCGTGCCGCAGGAGAAGCTGACGGCCTATGAACTCGGCTTCAAGTCCAACCTGCTGGGCAATCGCGTCGTGTGGAATGGGGCGGCGTTCTACTACGACTATGCCAACAAGCAGACGCGCGGCAAGACGGTGGATCCGCTGTTCGGCGCACTCGAAAAGCTGGTGAGCATCCCCAAGTCCCGTATCTGGGGCGCGGAAATGGACATGACGCTGGTGCCGACGCGGGGCCTGACCGTCCGGCTGGCGGGAACCTATCTGAACACCAGGATCAAGACGTTCAGCGGCATTGTCGGCGCGCAGAATGTCGGTGGGCTGCTGTTCCCGGTCTTCAGTTCGTTCAAGGGCGCTCGTCTGCCGTTCGCGCCGGAGCTGGCCGGGTCGGCAAGCCTGGACTATCTGTTCCCCCTGACCGGGACGGTCGAAGCGTTCCTGGGCGGGGGCGTGCGCGCGCAGACGAAGAGCTACGGTTCTCCGCAACTGGGCGGGCAGGACAAGAAGGACGCAACGATCAAGGGCTATGCGACGCTCGACCTTCGGGCCGGCGTGCAGTCTGCCGACGAGCGCTGGAAGCTGACGGTCTGGGGTCGGAACGTCACCAATAGGCACTATTGGACGAACAGCCTGCGGGCGTTCGACACTATCGTCCGCTACACGGGCCGTCCGTCCGAATATGGTGTAACGTTGGGCTATAAATTCTGAGCGTGATCGCGCCATTGTGCGCGCATGGGCAGGAAGACAGGAAAGAGGAGAGTTCGGATATGGATGGTGGCACAGGCATTCCGGTGCGCGACACGATCCTCTGGGTCGATGACACGGGGGAAACGGATCTGCCGCCGATCCTGTGTCTCCACTCTCTCTTTCTGGACGGGCGGATGTTCGACGCGCTCGTCCCTGCGGCCAAGGGGCGATTCCGGGTGATCCGTCCGGACTTCCGCGGGCAAGGCAGCAGCGCGCCCTCTACCCAAGCCGTGGTGACCATGGATTGCTGCGCGGATGACATGATCGCCCTGATCGAGACACTGGGGTTGCCGCCGGTTCATCTGATAGCAGCGTCGATGGGCGGGGACGTTGCGGTTCGGATCGCGGCGCGCCGACCGGATCTGTGCGCCTCCATGGTGATGATGGGGTCCTCCGTGCGCGGTGAGCCGGACGATCAGAAGGCCCATTTCACGGACCTGCTGGACCGGACCTATGCCACCGGCTTTGTCGGTGGCGATCTGGACATGATGATGTCCATCATGTTCGGCGCGACAACCCGGTCGAATCCGGAAAAGCAGGCGATGCTTGACCACTGGCGCCTGCATATCGGACGGCTTGCCCCCTCTACCTGGGCCGCCATGCATGGCGTGGTGGAGCGGCCCAGCGCGGTATCGCTGCTTCCCCAGGTAAAGGCGCAGACGCTTGTCTATCTGAGCGACGAGGATGTCGCGCGTCCGCAGGAATGGACGCATGAAGTTGTGAACAATATTCCCGGCGCCAAGCTCGCAAGGCTCGAAGGGGTGGGACACAGCCCGATCCTAGAGGTGCCGGACGTCGTCATCCCATCAACGCTTGATTTCATGGCCAGCGCTCAGCGCGCTCTCGAAATACGGCCCGCTCCTGCTGGCGCCTGACCCCGGAACACAGAGAGGAACTGCCCGATGAGATTCGACAATTTCGTGATGACCATCAACGGCCGGAAAGTCACCGGCGGCGCTGGCCTCGATGTGCTGAACCCCGCGACGGAGGAAGTCATCGCCAGGGTGCCGGACGCCAGCAAGGCGCAGCTCGATGAGGCGGTTGCCGCCGCCAAGGCGGCCTTTCCCGCATGGGCGGCGCTCTCCATGGACGATCGGCGCAAGAAAATTCTCGCGATCGCCGGCCGATTGCAGGAAAACAAGGCCGAGCTGGCCCGGATCTTCACCGCCGAGCAGGAGCGTCCCCATGGCGGGGCCGAATGGGAAGTCGATGTAGCCTCTCAATGGTGCCATGGCGTGGCCCAGTTCGATCTGCCCGTCGAGGTGATCGAAGACAGTGAGGAGCGGCGGGTCGAGGTGCGTCATACGCCCATCGGTGTCGTCGGTGCGATCGCGCCGTGGAACGCGCCTTTGCTCATGGCGATCTGGAAGATGGCGCCGGCGCTGCTGGCGGGCAATTGCATGGTGCTCAAGCCTTCGCCCTTCACGCCGCTGACCACGCTGAAGCTCGGTGAACTGCTGCTCGACATCCTGCCGCCCGGTGTGCTCAACATCGTTTCCGGCGGCAATGAGCTGGGACAGTGGATCACGGACCATCCGGATATCGGCAAGGTCTCCTTCACCGGGTCCACGGCCACCGGCAAGCGCGTGATGGAGAGCGCGGCCAAGACGCTGAAACGGGTGACGCTGGAACTGGGCGGCAACGATGCCGCGATCGTGTTGCCCGATGTCGATCCCAAGGCGATTGCGCCGGCTTTGTTCTGGGGCGCGTTTTTCAACAGCGCGCAGGTATGTGTCGCGATCAAGCGCCTCTATATCCACTCCAGCATCTATGACGCGGTCGCGCGCGAGCTGGTCGAGTTCGCCAGGACCGTGACCGTCGGCGATGGTTCGCAGCAGGGCGTCGATCTCGGTCCGGTCCAGAACAGGATGCAGTTCGAAAAGGTCAAGGATCTGCTCGATGACGCGCGTGCCAATGGGCAGAAGTTCCTGCTTGGCGGCGAAGTGTCCGACAGCCCTGGCTATTTCATTCCGATCTCGATCGTCGACAATCCGCCGGAGAAGTCGCGCGTGGTGACGGAAGAGGCCTTTGGTCCGGTGCTGCCGTTGCTGAAATATGATGATCTCGACGATGTGATCGCGCGCGCCAATGACAGCGAGTCCGGGCTGGGTGGATCGGTCTGGTCCAACGATGTCGACAAGGCGCGGGAGATCGGCCAGCGTTTGCAGACCGGCACCGTCTGGATCAACGAGATGTTCGCATTCCTTCCCAACGCGCCCTTTGGCGGCCACAAGCAATCCGGCGTGGGTGTGGAGCACGGGATGGAAGGCCTGCTGGAGTTCACCAACACGCAGACCATCACGAGCAGAAGATTGACCCCCGTCGCCGGATGATCGCCCGCTGCTCCAGTGCCCGCTACCCTAATGACTGTGAGATAGAGACATGACGCATGAGGTTTCCCCCGCGGTATCGGAATTGTTGAAGGATTGTCCGAAGAACTGGGGGAAATGGGGGGCGGACGACGAAGTCGGCGCGCTCAATTATCTGGGGCCGCAGCAGGCGCTCGCCGCCCTGGGCTCCGTGCGATCCGGCAAGGTGTTCACCTTGCAGTTGCCGATGGCGGATCCCAAGGGCGATCCGGTATGGCCGGGCCGCAGGGGCGCCGAACGCAGCCAGGTGATCGACGAGGGGCACTGGCTGTGCGGCAAGGCTCCCCAGTTTCCTGGCGGCCAGCATTATGCCGACGATATGATTTCCGCCTATCTCCAGGGCTCCACGCAATATGACGCGCTGGGTCACGTCTGGTATGACGGGCAGCTCTACAACGGATATGATGCCAGATCGACCATCGGCGGGCTCGACAGGGCCAGTGTGCAGCCGATCGGGGAAAAGGGCGTTGTCGGGCGGGGCGTCCTGCTCGACATTGCCCGGCTGCGCGGCAAGGAGTGTCTCGACAAGGGCGAGACCTTTACGCACGAAGATCTGCTGAAAGCCGCGGAGGTGCAGGGCACGGAAATATGCAAGCGCGATATCGTCGTCATCCGGACCGGCTTCCTCGAATCCTTTTACCGGCTGGGCGCCGACGAATTCTACAAGGACTTCATCGAGCCGGGCCTTACCTATTCCCCCGAGTTGGTCGACTGGTTCCACAAGATGGAGATTCCCAATCTGGTGACGGATACCATCGCCAACGAGGTAACCGTTGACCCTGTAAACGGCGCGTTGCTCATTCTCCATGGAGCGCTCATGCGCAATCTGGGTGTGACGTTTACCGAACTGGCGGGGTTGGGCAAGCTGGCGGCGGATTGCGCCGAGGACGGCCAGTGGGATTTCCTCTATGTCGCAGCGCCGCTCAAGGTCGTGAACGGCACCGGGGCACCGGTCAATCCCGTCGTCATCAAGTGAAAGCTGAATGAACCCGTTCGCCGCTCGCGCGAAAGACGCGGACGGACGGATAGCCGGAGAACCGCTATGTCGGACATGGAACATGATCGTCCTGGAACTCGCCCCGTCGCGATCGTCACCGGGGGCTTGCAGGGCCTCGGTCTGGGCGCCGTTCTAGAACTGGGCAAGTCGGGGTTCGATGTGGCGATCGTGGACCTGCCCGATGCGCCCGTCATGCCGGCCGAGCTTTCACAGGTTGAAGCGGCAGGGGGGCGCTGCCGCTATTATCAGATGGACATCAGCGATCTGGCGCGTCACGGCCCCGTGCTGGATGCGATCGATGCCGATTTCGGCAGGTTGGACTGCCTCGTCAACAATGCCGGTATTGCGGCGCGCCCCCTGACCGATCTGCTGGAATTGCAGCCGGATGCATTCGACAAATCGGTCGACATCAACCTTCGCGGCACCTTTTTCCTGACGCAGGCCTTCGCGAAGGCGCTGCTGTCGGCGGGGAAGGCTGCGCCGGAAAGCTACAAGTCGATCATCATCATAACGTCCATAGCGGCCGAGCTTTCCTTCACCGACCGCTCGCAATATTGCGTCACCAAGTCGGCCCTGTCCATGGTCACCAGGCTCTTCGCGGCCCGGCTGGGCGCAGCCGGAATCCATGTCCACGAAATCCGGCCCGGTTTGATGGAAACGCCGATGACTGCAAAAGTCGGAAACGATACGATCGCCAGGCTGATCGCGGACGGCGTCGTGCCTCTTCCCAGGCAGGGGCAACCGGAGGATGTGGGCAAGGCCGTGGCGGCGCTGGCGGCGGGCGCGCTCCCCTACATGACCGGCCAGCCGATCTGGACGGCGGGTGGGCTCAACATTGCGCGGATTCTGTGAGCGCAGGCGAAAGTTCATTAATTGAAAAAATGCGTTCTCGGAACAGGGCATTTGTTCTAGAGCAGGGGTATGGACAACAATTACACGTTGCAAACCGTAGAACGCGCGATCGCCTTCCTGGAATATGTGGCGAACGCAGCAACGCCGCCGAATATCAAGGATGTTTCGGCTGCCCTGAACCTCAACATCACCACCTGCTATCATCTGCTGCGAACGCTCGCGGCCAAACAGTATATCGAGCGCAATGAGCATGGCGGGCTGGAATTGGGGGGCGGTGTCGAGGTGCTGATCCGCGGTTATCAGCGTTTTCAGGATATCGAGAAGTCCTTGTCCGAAATCGTCAAGCGCCTTGCGGCGGAGACGATGGAAAGCGCGGTGTTCTCGCGCCGGGAGGACAATAATGTGGTCCTCAAGCTGCTTGTGGAAGGGTCGCATCGGCTCCGCGTTTCGGGCTTGAGCGTCGGTCTGCGAGGCAACGAGCATCAACGCGCGTCCGGCAAGGTCGTGTTGGCGCATCTCGATCCCAAAACCCGCGCGGCGATGTTGGAAGCCAGTGTTTCCGCACTGCCGGAAAAGCAAAGGAAGGGCATCGTAAAAGCGCTGGAAAAGGAATTTCCGCAGATCGTGGAGCGCGGCTGGGCATCCGACGAACAGACCGAGCAGGGAATCATCGCCATCTGTGCGCCGCTCTTCGATTCATCCGGTGCGATCTTCGGAGCCATCGGTATCGTGACGCCGACCTTCCGGCTCGAAAACGCACGCGAAAAATTCTTCAGCGCGATCCAAAATGCGGCAGCCGATGCCAATGCCCTGCTGAAAAACATTCCCGCAGGTTAGCGGTTCGACCGCTTTCTTGCCTTCCTGACGCGTGTCTGTCCGATCCCGGTCGTATTTCCGACCGTGGCGTGACGCGTCGGTGGCGCCGGATGTGACGCCGAAGCCGCCTTGCGCAGCGGCACGATGAAGGGCCGATCGCTTCTCGGTTAACCGTGCCCCGCGCTTCGGTCGTCATCGCGACCGCCAAGCTCGATTCCTTTGAGCAGCAGGCCTGCGCCGCCGCCGCTATCCCCGGTGTATCCCGCAAAGGTATTTCATTATATGAAATAATTCATTATTTCCATGTGACACTTTACAGCCTGCATTGCCTGTCATATAATGCAATAAAATCAAATAATGAAATAAAGGATGTTGCATGGCTGATAGTGTTGCAGACGCGATAGCCGCCGCGCTGGTGCGCCACGGCGTCAAAAGCGTTTTTGCGCAAAGCAACCCGACGGCGCTGATGCTGGCGGTGGAAAAGGCAGGCATTCGCCAGCTTCTGTATCGGACTGAGAATGCGGCGGGCGCCATGTCCGACGCCTATTCCCGCGTTTCCGGTCGCATTGGTGTGGTTGCTGCGCAGAACGGTCCGGCGGCGTCGCTGATGGTCGCCCCGATGGCGGAGGCGTTGAAGGCGTCCATCCCCATGCTGGTCCTGGTGCAGGAGGTTCCCGCATCGCAACGCGATCGCAACGCCTTTCAGGAATATGATCATTTTGCCTTGTTCGCCGGGTGCGCGAAGTGGATCCGCAGGCTGGACGATCCTGATCGCGCCGCGGAATATGTCGATCTCGCGATGATTGCCGCCAACAGCGGACGCCCCGGACCGGTGGTTCTGCTGCTGGCCAAGGACATGCTGATGCAGCCGTCCCATACCAGGACGGCGGCGCGCAAGCAGGATCTTGGCAGCTTCCCGCTGGACAGGCCACGACCGGAGGGTGCCGCCGTTCAGCAGGCGGCTGCGTTGCTGGCGATCGCCAGGTCACCGATCGCGATCGTGGGGGGCGGTGTTCACGGCGCGCAGGCGACCGCAGAGCTGGCCGCGCTGATCGATGTCGTCGAAATCCCCGTGGCGACGACCTTCATGGGCAAGGGCGCGGTGGATGAAACCCATCCGCTGTCCATGGGCGTAGCAGCCAATATCGTCGGCAAAAATGGTCCGGCGGCGGCGCATCGTGGTTTGATGCGGGATGCCGATGTCGTCCTGTTCATCGGCACGCGCACGAATGAGAACGGCACGGATGCCTGGTCGCTGACCTCGCCCGACGCGACCTACATCCATATCGATGTCGATCCGCAGGAAATCAGCCGCAATTATGAGGCCGTGCGACTGCTGGGCGATGCGCGCTCGGCGATTGGCGATCTGACCGAGGCGCTCAAGGCCCAGGACTTGACGAAGCGCCGGAGCGCGGCGGCCCCGCTCAAGGCCGCCATCGTGCAGGCACGGGAAGAGCGGCTCAAGGCGATCGCGCCGGAGCTCCAGTCCGATGAAAAGCCTTTGCTGCCGCAGCGGCTGATGGGCGATCTCGATGCGCTGCTGACGCCGAACGACATCGTCGTTGCCGATGCCAGCTATTCGTCCGTATGGGTGACGGCCTATCTGACCGCGCAGGCCGCCGGGCAACGCATACTCACGCCGCGCGGGCTGGCCGGTCTCGGGTGGGGCCTGCCCTATGCGATGGGCGCCAAATTGGCGCGTCCGGACGCGAGGGTGGTTGGCATTGTCGGTGATGGCGGTTTTGCCCATGTGTGGGCGGAACTGGAAATGGCCGTTCGTGAGGATATTCCGCTCACGCTTATCGTGCTCAACAATTCCCAGCTCGTGATGCAGAAGCATGGCGAAGCACTAGGCTTTGGTCGCACGACGACCGGGATCGGGTTTGCCGAGGTCGATCATGCCGCGGTCGCCCGCTCTGTCGGCGCTGAAGGCGTAAGGATCGAGGAGCCCGCCGATTTCGCCCCGGCGCTTGAAAAAGCCATGAATTCTGGGAAGGTCACTGTGCTCGATGTCATCAGCAGTGCCACGGCGATAGGGCCGCTGCGCATCTTTGATGGACAAGAGGAAAAAATGGATATCGAGCCCGCGCCACGCCCGTCGCGCCCGTTAGAGCGGGCGTGAGGAGTCAGGCATGAGCAATGATGAGCCAGCGGCTGTGGCGGAAAGGGAGGTGAGCCTGCTCGCGTCCCTGCCATCCGGGTTGTTTATCGGCGGACGCTGGATCAAGGCCGTCGAGGGCCGTTCGTTCACGGTCCATGACCCGGCCACGGGCGCTCCGCTAGCGTCGGCCGCTGACGCATCGCCATTGGACGCGATGGACGCACTTGCTGCCGCCGATCGGGCGCAGAAGGGCTGGGCAGGGCAAAGCACCCGCGCGCGCAGCGACATCTTGCGGCACGCCTTTGACCTTCTGATCGGGCGGGCGGACGATTTTGCCCTGTTGATTTCGTTGGAAATGGGCAAGTCGCTTAAGGAGGCGCGAGGCGAAGTCGCCTATGCGGCGGAGTTTCTGCGCTGGTTTTCCGAAGAGGCAGCCCATGTACATGGTCGCTACCAGGTGGCGCCGAACGGCGGTTTGCGCCACCTGATCAGCAAACGGCCGGTTGGGCCATGCCTGCTCATCACGCCATGGAATTTCCCCTTGGCCATGATCACCCGAAAGGTGGGACCAGCCGTCGCCGCGGGTTGTACCATGGTCCTGAAGCCGGCCGAACTGACGCCGTTGACCGCCCTGCTGTTCGCGTCGCTCATGCAGGAAGCCGGGCTGCCCGACGGCGTGCTCAATGTCGTCACGACGACCCGGTCGCACGACGTGATGATGCCCTTGCTTGCGGATAAACGGCTGAAGAAAATCTCCTTCACCGGATCGACACGGGTGGGGCGCATATTGTTGGCGGCCGCGTCCGCCAACATCCTGCGCACGTCGATGGAGTTGGGGGGTAACGCGCCGTTCCTGGTCTTCGAGGATGCCGATCTCGACGCCGCGGTGGAAGGCGCCATGCAGGCCAAGCTCAGGAATATCGGACAGGCCTGTACCGCCGCAAACCGCTTCTATGTTCATGAGACCCTGGCCGCCGAGTTCACGCGGCGCCTGCACGCGAAATTCTCTTCGCTTCGCATGGGGCGCGGGGCCGGTGGAGATGATGTCGTCGGCCCGATGATCAGCGGCAAGGCGCGCGAGGATGTGCACAGGCTGGTCACCGAGGCTATAGAAGACGGGGCGACGCTCATCACCGGCGGCTTCGTTCCCGGCGGGCCAGGCAATTTCTATCCGCCCACGATCATGTGCGACATCGATCCGGCCTCCCGCATCGCTTCGGAAGAGATATTCGGTCCGGTCGCGGCCATCAGCCGCTTCGCGAGCGAGCAGGAAGCGATCGAACAGGCGAACGCGACAGAATATGGGCTCGCATCCTACGCCTATACGCGCGACCTGAGCCGTGCTCTGCGCCTGCAGGAGCAGATCGAGGCAGGCATGTTGGGCATCAATACCGGCCTGATTTCCGATCCTGCCGCGCCGTTTGGCGGCATCAAGCATTCCGGTCTGGGAAGCGAGGGCGGAGTCGAAGGAATCGAGGAATATTTGACCACCCATTATGCGGGAATTGGACAAATGGAGGTCGCCTGAAATGCCGGGCCGCGCTTGGTAGGATAACGCGGACCTGTGGTGAGAGGAAAAGAATATGCCGTTGAATGAAGCAACGCTGCAACGCATCGAGGACTGGAAGGCGATTGCATTTGAATTCGCTCCCCTGCTGATGGGGGAAGCCGTCGATCCGGCCGTCGTTGCCGACCTGCGCAAGCGCTACAATGATTTTCTGGCCCGCGATCCGGCGCCAGAGGGAGTTCGTTTTTCCGAAGTGGATATGGGCGGAGTGCGCGGGGTTCTTGCGACGCCCGAGGAAGTGAAGGGCAGCCGTACGCTTCTCTATCTCCATGGCGGCGGGTATTTCAGCGGCGGGCCGGACGGCTATCATGGTATAGCGGGCCATTATGCGAAAATGCTGGGGGCCCGCGTCTACATGCCGGACTACCGCCTAGCGCCCGAACACCGCTTTCCCGCGCCGCTGGATGATAGCATCACCGCTTACAAATGGCTGGTCGACACGGTGGGCGATGCGTGCCACATCGCCATATCCGGGGATTCCGCAGGTGGCGCGATGACCGTATCCCTGATGGTGCGCGCGAACCGCGCTGGCATTCCCCTCCCGGCAGGTGGCGTTGCGATCTCGCCCTGGTGCAATCTGGAAATGAATAACCCGTCTTACCAGACGCGTGACGGCATCGATCCGCTCTGCACGCGGGACATACTGGTGCTGATGGCCCGCGCCGCCCTTGGATCGATCCGGCCCAACGATCCGGACGCCTCGCCGGTCTATGCCGACGTCCGCGGATTGCCGCCGCTACTCATCCAGATTGGCGAAAGTGAGGTGATGCTGGACGACAGTATCCAGCTCGCCAATCACCTTGCCCAGAATGGCGTGCGCACCAGCCTGGAAGTGTGGCCAGGCATGTTCCACGTCTGGCCGGTCTTTTCCAGCATCGTGCCCGAAGGAAGGCAGGCGCTCGAGAATGGCTGCGCCTTTCTCGAGCGCCTGTTTTGACGGAGGTCTGACGCATTTTGATATTTCAATATATGAATTAAATTTGATATTTGATATTTTAAGATAGTTTGTGCTATACCCGCCAAGTGGCGGGGCTTGGGAGTCCGTCGGCGGAACAATGAAAACCCGTCATCTCGACAGGTAGGAAATCGGATTCGGAGCGAGCGGAGGTGCTTCGCAACGTCAGGGTGCGCGCCTTGGCGAACCCTTGGTTTCATCCCGGTTTCCGGTCGAAACCAAAGCCCGGCTGCACGCTCGAGAGACAAGCGAGCGGAGTGACACAATGAACAGAATGGGAGGATATATGTTGGAACAGCGTAATCACATCAAGGCGGTCGCCAGCCGCATCGGCATAGCGGCGCTGCTTGCGCTCAGCCCCGCCGGGCAGGCGTTTGCGCAAGAGGAAGCCGCCACCGACGATGGCGGCATCGCCGAGATTATCGTCACGGCTCAGAAGCGCGGCGAAAATGTTCAGAAGGTTCCGATCGCCATTACGGCGCTCAGCGGCGATATTCTGGCGCAACAGGGCGTCCGCAACAGTCTCGACCTGACCAAATCCGTGCCGGGTCTTCAGATCAACCAGCTTTTCCAGGCGTCGAACCCGACGATTTTCCTGCGCGGCGTCGGCGTCAATGACTATAACGCCGCATCGTCCGGTGCGATCGGCATTACAGTCGACGAAGTGTTTCTCAACTCGGGCGTCGGTGCGCTTTTCGCCGTGTTCGACGTTGATCGGGTCGAAGTGCTGAAAGGGCCGCAGGGCACGCTTTATGGCCGCAACACGACCGGCGGCGTCATCAACTATACCACCAAGCGTCCGACCTTTAAGCCGGATTTTTCTGCATCGGTGACCGGCGGACGTTTCGACCAGATCTTCCTCGATGCCGCTGGCGGCGGCGCCATCATTCCCGATAAACTTGCCGCGCGCGTATCCGTCACCGTCAAGAAGCGCGACGGCTGGGCCGTGAATCTTCAGGATGGCCGCGATATCAACGGCATCAATAGCTATGCCGGACGCCTGCAATTTCTGTTTACGCCGACTGACATGATCGAGATTCATAACAAGATCGAGGGCGGCAGGAGCAAATCGTCGGCGCTGGGTCACCAGTCGCTCGGCACCTTCAATCCCACCGCAAATCGGCCGTGCACTGGTCCAGAAATTCTTGCCCGCACGATCTGCGTCAACCCGATCAGCGGTTATCGGGCAAATGAGAATATCGACGAGTTCAACACCGATGTCCTGAACAATTCGGAATCTCTCGTAAACTTTGCCGATCGCTTGCAGATGAGCTGGAAGGGCGACAGCATCAGCGTGACGTCCGTCACTGGCTACGTCTGGAACAAGCGCAAGCTTAATCAGGACCAGGATTACTCGCCCTTTGCCGTCGCCTCCAGCCCGATCTGGACCGAGAAATCCGAACAGTTCAGCCAGGAACTGCGTCTGGCTTCCAATGGTGACGGACCGCTCAAGTGGGTTGCCGGCCTTTATTATCTGCGCGAAACTCTGCACAGTTTGACGGACTTCAGCGTGCTGCGCATGTTCAATCCGGACCCCACACAGCCCTATTTCGATCCCAGCATCCCGGTTGTCTATCTGGAGCGCGATTTCGCCCAACGCACGACCAGCAAGGCCATCTTTGCGCAGTTCGATTATCAGCTTTCCGACAAGCTCACCATGACTGCCGGTCTGCGTTACACCGATGATAAGAAAAAGCTGCGGTTCCAAACCTACGGCGGTCCGGTAAACGCAGACAGCAATTCGCAGGCGCGGTTGACACAGCGTCTCGTCGGCTTCGTCGATTCCGACCCCGCAAGTCTGGCGGTGGATGGCCCGGCTCGACGGGTGACGACGCTCAGAAAGCCGACCTGGCGTCTCGCGCTGGCCTACCAGGCGACGCCGACCGTCAATACCTACGCCAGCTATTCGCGCGGTGTGCGTGCGGGGGGTTATAATACAGGCGCCCTGTTCAACGATCTGGAATTCAACGCGGTCGATTCCGAGGCGATCGATGCCTTTGAAGTCGGCCTGAAGACCGATCTGCTGAACCGCCGCCTACGCTTCAACGCGGCTGCCTTCTATTATGATTACCGCAACATGCAGGTGTTCGGCATTGAAGGAAATCCCAATGGCGGCGTGCCGCTACAGCGGCTGCAGAATGCGGACGCCGAGATTTACGGCGCTGAAGTTGATATCCACGCGCGACCGGTGCGTGGCCTCGACCTGAATTTCGGTGCGGCCTATGTGCATGCCGAATATGCGAAGTTCATGGATGCCATCCGCGGTGATCTCAAGGGCAAGAGCCTCGACAAGGCTCCGCGCTGGCAGTTGACGGGCGGTGCGACCTACAGCACCGAACTCAGTGCGGACTGGACGGCCCGCATCGGTGCGGACTTCTCATACCAGTCGAAGGTCTATTTCAGCCCGAACAATGTTTCACCCATGGTCAGCGAAGGTCGTGGGGAAGTGAACCTGAACGCTGGAATACGGCACAGCTCGGGTTTCGACATCTCTGCCTTCGTGCGCAATGTCGGGAATAAGCGTTACCTCACCGATATGAACGACCTGTCGAGTCTGGGCTTTTATTTCCCGGTATACAACGAACCGCGCACATATGGTCTGACGCTGCGTTACTCCATGTAACGTCCGGACGGAATAGGAGCGCGCAATAGAGCGATTTCCAGTCAGATGGGATTATCTGACGGTTAAGAAATCACGGTAAAAGAAAGAAATAGAGCGTTTTCCGATCTCATTCAATCAGATCGGGAACCGCTCTGATCTCACCTGCGGGTCGGTCTTACGGTCGGCCCGCCTTTCTCCTGGTTGAGGCGACGATATGGAAACCGGTTTCTGGACGTTCGACAGAGCGGCAGCGGTGCGTGCTGCGCTCGACTCTTCGCGCGAGTGGCGTGCAACAGCGAAATATTTTTCGATGGCGATCCGGCTATCCGATGGAATCTCTTCGATCATCTTGGACATTCGGAACGGCGCGCTTTCGACAGTGGGGACGGGTGACAGGGACACGGCCATGAGCGTGTCCGGTCCACGGAGGGATTGGGAACAGGTGGCGGCAGGCGAACTCGATTGGTTTCAGGCGGTGACGCCCGGGTACGGCGCCATGACCGTCGAGGGCGACCCCGTGTTCGTCATGCGCAACGTCAAGATCTGCTGGCTTCTCTTCGATGCCATTGCCAGGAGCGGTGGAACGCGGCTGCCGCGGCAGTTTTCCCCCGCGCCTCTGTCCCCTCCGTGCGCGAGGACAGGGCGCTATCTCGAACTGGACGGGACCGACATCTATTATGAAGAGGCAGGCAGCGGTCCTGCAATTCTGTGCATCCATGCGGCAAGTCAGGACAGCCTGATGTATCGTCACGTGCTGGCCGCTCTGTCGGACCGCTATCGCGTGATCGCCGTCGACGCGCCGGGGCACGGTAAGAGCATGATGCCGGAGCGGGGGCCTTTATCGGATTTGACCGCTCATGCCGAATTCAACGAACGCTTTATCGAGCGGCTGAGTCTGGATCGTCCCGTCATCATCGGCTGTTCGATGGGCGGCAATCTGGTACTGGAACTCGCGGCGCGGCGGCCGGGGCGCTACGCTGCCGTCATTTCCTGCGAGGGAGCGGACCATACGCCGGGCCTGGACGATTTCGTTCTCGATATGCTGATGGTCAACGGGCACCAGTTGCTGGAATGCTATTCCCAGTCGCTGACCGGCAAGCGCACCTCACCCGACCGGGCGCGGGAAGTGATATGGCAACTCTGCCGCTCCACGCCCGACATCATGCGAGCCGACCTCGGCGGCTATGCAGGGTTCGACAAAAGGACAGCCATGGGCGACATCATCGATCCCACGCTCCTCATTCGTGGTTCGGACGACTGGCTCGTCACGCAGCAACAGGTCGATGCCACCGCAGGCCGCATCGCCGGGAGTGAAGTCGCGATACTGGATGGTACGGGCCATTATCCGATGATCGAGAATCCCGTCGAATTCAATGCCGCTGTCCGCTCGTTCCTCAACCGGCACGATATCGTCTGACCGCTGCGGCCCGTCCGGAGTCGGCAGCGGAATGGCATCGGCCGGTCAAATCAGGGCCGCCCGCCAGCCGGCTCGCTCAAAACTCATCGGGCTTCGTGGCGATCGTAGCGGCGACCAGCCCCGCGCCGGATGATCAGTTGCGATCGGCCATGTTCCGGATGATCCAGTCCATGAAGGTGCGGACGCGCGGTTCGATGAATTTCCTGCTCGGATATATCAGCACGATATTGACCGAGTCATGGATGCCGGGAAGAACCGGGCACAGGCTACCTGTTGCGATATGTCGTTCCACCAGAAATTCCGGCAGCAAGGCGATCCCCAGTCCCTGCGCTGCGGCATCCCGGATAGCTTCGCCGCTGTCCAGTCTCAGGCGGCTGCGACCGGCTGCCCTGACGAGGCTTCCGTCTTCGATCCGCAGGCGCCAGGCCTGTTTCCGCGTCTTGCTGCTGAACAACAGGCATTCGTGCCGGGCAAGGTCCTGGACAGTGACCGGCTCGCCGCGCCGTTCGAGATAAGCGGGCGACGCGCACATCAGAACCTTGTACGAGGCGATGACGCGGGAGATGAGGCGACTGTCGGAATGGGTGACGCCGATGCGTATGGCAAGGTCGAACCCTTTCTCGACGATGTCCACGACCCGATCGGTGAGGGAGACCTCCACCTGCACATGGGGCCAGGCCTCCATATAATCCTTGAGCAGTGGAAGGATGACCAAGCGGCCGAAGGCGTCCGGGATGGTCATGCGCAGCAAACCGCGCGGTGTGCCTGCGTTGCCCGCAACGCTGGATTCCGCCTCGTCCACGGCCGCCAATATCCGAAGGCCATGGTCGTAAAAGGCGCGTCCCTCATCGGTGAGGCTGAGTTTCCGGGTGGTCCGGGTCAGCAGTCTGACCCCCAGTCGTTCCTCCAGGCGGGCAATGGCCTTGCCGGCGGCCGACCGGGTCAGTCCCATTGCCTGTCCCCCGCTGACGAAGCTTCCCGCATCGGCAATGGCCATGAAGACGAGAATGTCGTTCAATTTGCTACGCGACATCGGATTTTGCGCCTCGTTCGACGATCAAGCGGGGCGCGGATGCCCACCCGGTCCGGTATATAAAAATATGTGCGACAGGCATATGCCCGTCGCACATGATGAACCGGATCGTCAAGAACCGGAAATCGGTGGCTATTGCTCCCCTCAACCGGGTATGCGTACCGTCATCTCGATTTCCAGTTGCAGTTCGGGCCCGGCCAGTGCGGCGACGCCGATGCCCGTCAGGCTCGGCTGGTTCCCGTCGAACAGGGCATGGACGTGCGGCCACAGTTCGCCCAGCCGTTCGTCCGTCAGATCGGTCATGTAGACCCGCGCGATCACGATGTCCTTGGCGGTGGCGCCGACCGCCTGTAGCGCGGCGCGGCAGTTCCGTACGACGATCTCCGCCTGTCCGCCCAGCGTGGAAGGGATGGGCTGGCCATCGACGGACCATGCAACCTGACCGGAAATGAAGGCGAGCTTACCCGGCTCCACGATGGAAATCTGCGAATAGCCCACTGCGCCCGCGTCGGGCAGGGACGGGGGGTTCATACGGCTAATGTCAGTTGTCATCTCAGGTCTCGCCTTGTTATGAATTATCGGATGCCAGAAGTTCGTTTCGCCGCCGCGGCCAATGTACGCTGATTGGCCTGGAGCAGGTTTACGTGCGGCTGTTGACCGGATCGGATGCCTTCGACTCCTCCCGGGCTTGAGCGACGTCTGTTTAGTCGGCAATTCCAAATGCTGATACTGCTAGATGCATGGCCGCTATATACCCGTAATTGCGTACGCCTCTTCTTATCTCTCTGCTCGGAAGCTTCCGTTCGCCAATGCAGGAAGATTAAGCCATTTCTGCTCCGTCCTGTAACGACCTTTTGTCGAATCAGTGTCGAATTAAATTCGACAACGCAACTGCGCTATCTGATGGACGAACAGGCGAGGCACACCGCCTTGATCCGCCGGGAAGCGGGGAAGAGAAATATCTTGCCTGGGCGAGGGGGCGTTTCGCAAAGATCTGAGCGAGCTTGCGGAAAGCGGAAAATAGTCGGTTGGCGCCATGATTGACGGAAAGCCCGTCACGGGTTCATCTCTTGAACGGCTCTAAGCGTCATACGCGGGTTGCGCCAAAGAAAATTGCGCTCAATGGGGTTCGGCCAGACCATGCCCGTGTCCGGACAGGACGGCATCGACTTGGGCATTTCCGCTTTGCGGCACGATATCCCCGATCCGTGATGTGATGCCCTCCCAATTTTCCCGTATCTGGCCGATGTCCATGACCTGGTTCTGATATTTCATGCCTTGGGTCATTGTGACGTTAGCGGCATAGATATACCCGCCTCCGGCGCCGATAATCACGTTGCGAGGCGCGGTATCGCTGACGAGATGCAGCGCAGCCGGAACCACGAGTTCGGGCTCGAATATCGGTATCATCTCGTCAGTAAGGATGGACTCGGTCATGGCGGTAGCGGCGATTGGCGCAATACAATTGCAGATGATCCCGTATCTCTCCCCCTCCAGGGACAGCGTTTTCGCCAGCCCTACCAGCCCGAGCTTGGCGGCCGCATAATTGGATTGACCAAAATTACCGAAGAGACCGCTTGAGGAAGTGGTCATGAGGATACGGCCATAGTTGCGCTCGCGCATTCCGTCCCAAAAGGCCTTGGTGACGAGGAAGGCACCGTTCAGATGGATCGTCAGCACATCCGTCCAATCCTCGATGGTCATCTTGGAGAAAGTACGGTCGCGCAGGATGCCAGCATTGTTGATGACGATGTCGATGCCGCCCCATTCGCGGTTAATGCGGTCCGCCATGTCCGTCACGCCGGCAGGATCGCTGACCGAACAGCCGATTGCCATCGCTGTGCCCTGCGTGGTCAGGATCTCGTTCGCCACGTTACCCGCCGCGCGCTCGTCGACATCATTGACGACGACCTGAGCGCCCAGTCGCGCGAGGCCGATGGCATAGGCACGCCCTAATCCTGTGCCGGCTCCGGTTACCAGAGCCCGCCTACCCGCAAAACTATTTGTCATCACACCATTCCCCTCAAAATCATCGCGATGTCGCGCGCGTCACGCCGTCCCATGCATGGTGACAAAATGCTCGCTCAACTGCGCCTTGAGCACCTTCCCCAATGCGTTGCGCGGCAGCTCATCCGTCAGCACCAGGGCGTGGATTCGCTGCATCCTGCCCAGTCGGTCATTTGCCCAGTCTCGGATCGCATCGGCGTCGACGCCCGGCGAAACCGCGATGACAAAGGCGACCGGCGTCTCACCCCAGCGTGTGGACGGGACGGCCACGACCGCGACGTCGGCGACCTGCTCATGACCCAGGAGCACGGTCTCCAGATCGCTGGGGTAAATATTGAACCCCCCGGAAATGATCATATCCTTCTTGCGACCACATATGACAAGGAAGCCGTCCGCATCGAAGCGCGCCAGATCCCCCGTCCGGAAATAAGGCGCGCCGTCCGGTCCCACCCAACGGGCAGCCTCGGTCAAGTCCGGGCGACCGTGATAATGGGTCATAGAGGATGCCGAACGGCCCACGACCTCGCCCACCTCTCCGGCTGCGACCTCCTTTCCGTCCTCCCCAATCAACCGGACATCATGACCGGGCACTGGGTAACCGACCGTGTGCAGTTTCGAGGGGTGGTCATGCGCGAACAGGAGCGTCGATCCACCGCCTTCGGTCAGGCCGTAGAATTCGATCAGCCCACCGGGCCATCGATCGAGTATCGCGCGCTTCTCCTCCGCAGCGAGATAGGCGGAAGTGACATATTTCATCCGGTAATCGCGAAGATCGAAGCTGTCGAAGTCCGGTCTCGCCAGAATTCGCCTGAACTGGACCGGGACGAGCATAGCGTGCGTGACCCGGTGCCGCTCCGACAGTTTCAGGAAAAGCTCTGCGTCGAACTTTTCCATCAACAGCAAGGTGCCTCCTGCCGCCAGCGTCGGGAAAACGGCCGTCAACGTGGTGTTCGAATACAGCGGTGTCGAGATCAGCATGACGGCATCGCTGTCAAAGCCGAGGAGTTGCGCCTGCGAATAGACGCCCGCGCGGAAGCGGTGCGAATGCACGATGCCCTTAGGCGCGCCGGTCGTGCCGGAGGAATAGATGAGATTGAATTCTGTGTCGGCGTCCGGGCGGGGGAAGGGCTGACCCTGCCCGCCCTCGGCTGCGATCCAGTGCGCCCATGCTTCCCCGGGAAGATCGGGCGACAAGGTGATGACGCGGATATCGCTGTCCTTCAATCCTGCAATGAGTTCGGCCGGACAGGGCGCACCGATAAGCAAATGGGTCGGACCGCTGTCCCGGATCATCCTGTCCAACTGGCCCACCGCGGCCGCGACCGGAAGCGGCACCGCTGCCATCCCGTTTCGCAGCGCTCCGAGGAAGGCGATAAGATATTCGGCGCTGGTGGCGGCGCAGATCGCCATGCGATCGCCCCGCCCCGCTCCATCCCGCCGCAGAGAGGCCGCTGCCCGGTCAACCAGGACATCCAGCTCGCCATAACCGATGTGACGATCGTCAATGAGGATGGCCGGGCGCTCGGGGGCAGAACGCGCGTGCTCGGCGATCAGCTCGGATAGAAAAATCACGTCGTTGCTCATGAACCTGCCTGCTGCCCCGTCATGGCTTCCTGAGAAGGACCCTGCCAATATGCGCGCGCCGTCATGTCAGGGCCGATAGCTGATCGAGACGCCCACGGTGCGTGGCCTGTCCTGATAGCGAAAATAGTCGTCGATAGTACGGAACACCGTGTTCCACCGCAGCACATTGAACACATTGGAAACCCACACCGTCCCCCGCCAGCGGCCGTCGGCGGCCTGCAGGCCAGCGCGCAGATCGATCACCGTATAAGGTTTGATGCGGAATTCCGTAGCCGGCACGGCCTTCGTCGCCAGGCTGCCATTGTCGGCGCTGTGATAGACCAGCCCGCCGCCGACCAGCGCCTGCGTGTCGCCGCCGATGGCCCAATCATATTCGGCATCGCCGACCACCGTATATTTGGGTGCGAAGGGTATGCGTGCGCCCTTGGCGTCGATCTGCACGCCGTCCGAATTATAGGTTTCCGACGTGCCCGGAATGGTGGAGATGCTGCTGGTGATCTTCGTGTCCAGGTAGGTGGCGCCCACTGACGCGTTCAAGCCCCGGATCGGACGCATCTGCACTTCCGCCTCCAGGCCGAACACGCGTGATTTCGGCACGTTGATCTCCCGCTCCAGCTTACCGAAGGCGTTGAGCACGGTGCCACGGATCTGCTTGTCTTTATAGTCATAGTAGAAGGCGGACGCATTGACCTGTAGCGCGCGGCCCGCGATCGGGGCCTTCACCCCGACCTCATAGGCGTCCAGCCGCTCGCGTACGGCGGGATCATATTGGGCGGACTGCACCGCCGCGACATTGGGCAAAATGCCCTGCTTGAAGCCCCGGCTGACCGTCGCATAGACCAGCGTGCCGTTGTCCAGCTTATAGTCCAGGCCCAGCCGCCAGGACACATTGCCTTCCGACAGGCGCAGCGGGACCGGCCCCGGATTGACATTGTCATCCAGCGTGACGCAGTCCCCCGGCCCGATCGGGACCGCCGACCCCTTGATGCTCGCCTGAATGGCCTCGAACAGGAAGCCCAGTTCGTTCGACGGCAGGTCGTCGAACGTGCATCCGACGCCCGTCGTCTTGTTGTGCGTGTAGCGAAGACCGGCCCGCGCCGACAGGCGGTCGGTCAGCCGATAGTCCAGATTGCCGAAAAACGCATAGGTCTCGTTCTTCTGCGCGATGGATGCGTGCGCGTCCTGATAGGCGGGAAGGCCGGGGATGATCACGCGATTGGACACGATCCGCTGGTCATACCGGATATGATCGTCCGACTTCACATGCTCATAGCTGGCGCCGACGATCCAGTTCAGCGGGCCGGCGTCCCCGCTCAGGCGCAGTTCCTGGTTGAAGGATTTGACGAACCCGAAATGCAGGATGTTCTGATAGGGGAAAGGCGTACCCGAAAAGGGCAGTTGCTCGTCGGCCTTCGCCTTCTGATAGGAAGTGATGGACGTCAGCTTGGCACTGTCGCTCAGGTTCAGATCGCCCCGCAACGCGACCTGGTAGAAACTGTTGTCGCGATCGGGATAGCCCTCCGGCCAGTCCGCGTCGCGCGGCCTGCGCGCCGGTTTCGATTGGTCGAATCCCGGCGCGATCAACGCCGGATTGGTCGGCGCGACCTTGATCAGCGACGGCGCCAGGGGATCGCCCTTGTCGATGAAACCGTTGGCGTTGAACGAGAATTTCAGCGTGTCGCTCGGCGCCCAGTCCAGCAGCAACCGCCCCGTCAGGAACCGCGCGTCGCCGAGCTTGTCGTCGCGCGACGTGCTTTTCTGCCACGCGCCCCCCTGCTGCGTCTTCACCGCCAGGCGCGCGCCCAGCGTGGGCGAGATCGGCCCGCTGACAAATCCTTCCAGATCGACCTGCCCGAACTGGTTGAGCGATCCGTTCGCGCCATAGCGGAAGGTCGATGTCGGCTTCGCCGCGATATAGTTGACCGCACCACCAGTAGAGCTTTGGCCGAACAATGTGCCCTGCGGTCCCTTCAGCACCTCGACCCGTTCCAGATCGAGCGTGCCGCCCAGCGTCATGATCGGATAGGCGAGCGGAACCTCGTCCATATAGACGCTGACCGACGGCGCCACCGCGAGCCCGGAATCATACAGGCCGACGCCGCGCAAGGTATAGACGGGGGTGGCATAGGGCGACGGCGTGAAGGTGAAGCCGGGCACCGCCTTCACCAGATCGGCTGCGCTGTCGATCCGGCGCTTCTGCAGGTCCGCGCCACTCAACGCCTGAAGCGACAGGCCCACGCTGTTCATGCTCTGCTCGCGCTTCTGGGCGGTGACGACGATGTCGCCCGGCAGGCTGTCCGTGGCCCTATCCGCTTGCGCGGCGGTTTGTGCCGACGCCATCGACACGATACTGGCGGATGTCGCCAGGAAAAGCGAAATGGTTCGAAAATAGTGCATCTGTCCCCTCCGACCGGCCCAGCCCCGCTGGTGCCCTTATGCGCCTGGTCACGTTGCCTCGATCGAAGCGCCGGACCGTCGAGCAGATCATAGGATCGGCTCTCGGCGCATAAAACATAGTATGTTGTCCAGTTATCAGATCAGGATATGGAGCTTGTCCAATGTGGGGAGCGAACCGCGCGGCGGATGCCGGTCCACATCATCGATGGGCCGACGGAACAGCCCATTTCAGCGCATAAGTCTGGGCTTCAGTCCAAATAAAAACAGGCGTGCGCATAAGTCTGCAATGTCCAGCCCATGCTGCCCCTGGGACATGGTGAAGAAGGTCGGAGAGTTGTTGCGCAGGCCAGCGCCGATTTCCTGCATGAAGGCCATGTCCAGTTTTCGGAATAAGCCGGAATCGATGCCGCGAGCATAACGGCCACGGTTCTTGCCCACCACCTCCTCATGCAATCCGGACATCTGGCGGCGCTGGTCCGGGCTGAGGAAGGCGACGTTCTGGAAGTTGATCTTTGGCCCTATCCTGCTCTCGTGCAGGGCGACCATGGCGCGCATGATATAGACTTCCTCGGCGATGATCCGCCGCACCGGATCGGCTTCCGCCTCGACCTTGCGCAGGACCAGGTCCAGCAGTTCGCCCTCGCGCCGATAGGCCCGTTCCAGACACAGGCGCAGCAGCGTCATCTTGTCGGGCGCATGATGATAGACCGCGCCACGGGTCAGCCCGGCGTCATTGGCGATCGCTTCCATGGAGGAACCGACCACGCCATATTGATTGAAGCTTTGCGACGCGGTGCGCAAAATCCTTTCGCGCCGAAGCGCACGCCGCGCGCGCGGCGTCAGTTCTTCGATCGCCTGCTCAACGTCCCAGGGCTCGCATAGCCATTCCGGCTCCGGGATGTGTCGGGCAAGGACGCCGTGGGTCAGCAGGTCGTCGATGGCGTCGGCGGCCTCCTGTCGCGTATAATAGCTGTTTTCCGAATACCAGTGCGGCATCCAGTCCAGCACCGCGAAGACCGCAAGGCTCGACATATGCGGGTCGCGCGGCGCGATCGTGCCGTCGGCGATGCCGGTCGCGATCAGCCGGGCAAGGCGCTCGACATTCTCCATGCGGCCGCGATGAACGGCATCGCGATGGATTTTCGGCAGCGCATTGAGGTCGGAAAAGACGATCATGCGCGGTTCGCCGGGCCGCAGCCGGCCCCGGACGAAGCGGCGGACCAGTTCCAACCCGTCTATCCCTTGCTCCATCGCGCGGGCAAGTTCCTCGCGATATAGCGTGATGCCTCGGGAAAGGCATTCGAATACCAGTAACTCCTTGTTGGCGAAGTGATGGTAAAGTGCTCCGCTCGTCACGCCGACTTCGGCCGCGACCGCGTCGAGCGTCACTCCGGCAAAGCTCCTGCGATTGAAGAGTCGCGTCGCAGCGGCGAGTATCTCCTCACGCCGCATCTTAGATTTATCGAGCCGCTCTGTCCGTGCCTCAGCCATGAGAAAATTGTACAACTTTCCATGATATGCTCAACCGCGAATGGCTTTATCCCTCATATGTCCCGCTATTCGTGCCATCTAGCAAGCAAATTTACTGAACAATGGACTATGTAGCGAAGGGCGTCAGGGGCGTGATAGCCAAATAGCGATCTCGGTTCCGGAAAAGGGGACCAGATAGCCGCGTCACGGCGAAGAATACCGACCCGCACGGCGGGCGGCAGGATTGAGGAAGGCTTGTCATGGCGATCATCGAGAACAACACGGATATATCCGACCACCTGGCCATCGTCGAACTAAACGCGGCGTTTGCCTCGCAGAAGACAGCGTTTGCCGCTGATCGGGCTCCGAGCGCCGCCACTCGGAAAGCCCGTATAGAGACCATGATGGACATGGTCCGCGCCTATCGCCATTCCATTCATGACGCGCTCGCCGCGGATTTCGGCTCGCACCCCAAGGGCGCGTCGGATCTGATCGAAATGCTCGGCATATTGGGCCGCGCACAATATGCGCTCGATCATCTGGAAGAATGGATGCGTCCGCAACCGCGTCATGCCGACCCGGCGTTGATGGGCCGGTCCGAAGTCTATATCCAGCCCCAGCCAAAGGGCGTGATCGGCAATATCGTGCCATGGAACTTCCCCTTCGACATCGCGCTCGGGCCTATGGTCGACATGTTCGCGGCGGGCAACCGCGTGATGATCAAGCCGTCCGATTACACGCCGGCTTGCGCCGAACTGCTCAAGATCATGATCGGCGAATATTTTCCTGCCGACCTTGCCTATGTCGCCGTGGGCGGTTTGGATCTCGCGCGTGCCTTTTCGAAACTTCCTCTCGATCATCTGCTCTATACGGGCAGTCCCAATGTGGGCCGCGAGATCATGGCCGCCGCGGCGTCCAACCTGACGCCGGTGACGCTGGAACTGGGCGGAAAATGCCCGACGGTGATGACCAGCGGATCAGTCACGCGGGAGAATGTCGACACGGTCATTGGCACCAAGATCATCAAGAACGGCCAGATGTGCATCTCGGTCGACCATGTCTATGTGCCCCGGGAGGATGTCGCGGCCTTCACCGATCATGCGCGCGCCTTCATGGCCGAAGTCGTGCCGGATTATGCCAAAACCAGTGAATGCACCGGCATCATTTCCGACCGTCATCTCGCCCGCTTGTCCGGGATGCTGGACGAGGTCGCCAACCTCGCCTCGGTCGTCACTTTTGAAGAGAACGCCGCGACCGATCCCGAAACCCGCCGGATGCCGATGCATCTGGTGATCGATCCGCCGGCCGATACCGCCGTCATGACGGAGGAGATTTTCGGCCCGATCATGCCGGTCATCCCCTATGACAGCCTGGCCGATGTGATCGACCGGATCAATGCGGGTGAGCGGCCCCTTGCCGTCTATGTGTTCAGCGAGAATGAGAATCAGATCGCACAGGTGCTGGACGAAACGACGACCGGCGGCGCGGCGGTCAATCTTTGTGCCATCCAGGGCGGCCTTCCCTCCCTGGGTTTCGGCGGGACCGGCAGCAGCGGCATGGGCCGCCATCATGGCGAGGACGGGTTCCGCGAGTTTTCCAATCCGCGCGGCGTCGTGGTGAAGAAGGGAGATGTCAATGTCGACCTCTTCTGGTCGCCTTATGACAAGGCCGCCCGACTGGTCGAAGAGACCATGTCGGCCCCCGTTCTGGGCTGAGCGCGCATGACTCTTTCCGATCTTTTCGGCCTCGAGGGGCGGGTCGCGCTGGTCACGGGTGGATCGCGCGGTATCGGCTTGATGATCGCCAGAGCCTTCGCTCGTCATGGCGCCCGCGTCTACATCTCCTCGCGCAAGGCCGACGCCTGTCACCAGGCGGCCGAGCAGATCATGAGCGAGGGAGGTGTCTGCCATGCCTTGCCGCAGGACGTCGCCAGTGTCGAGGGCGCGCGCGCCTTGGCTCACGCCTTTTCGGCGCGGGAAGGGCAGCTCGATATCCTCGTCAACAATGCCGGTGCGGCCTGGGGCGCGCCGATCGATATTTTCCCGGAAAATGGCTGGGACAAGGTGATGAACCTCAACCTGCGCAGTCCCTTCTTCCTGACCCAGGCCCTGTTGCCGGCGCTGCGCGCGGCGGCGGCCGTGCGGCCCGCCAAGGTCATCAATATCGCTTCGGTCGACGGATTGCGGGTCAGCAGCAACGAAACCTATTCCTATCAGGCCAGCAAGGCCGGGCTGATTCATCTGACCCGCAAGATGGCGACGAGTCTGATCGCCGATAATATCTGCGTGACGGCGATCGCGCCCGGCGCCTTCGCTTCCGAATTGAACCGTGCCGCCCGGGACGATCTGGCTTCGGTCCTGCCCATGATCCCGGCGGGGCGTATCGGCAGCGATGAGGACATGCAGGCGGCGGCGCTCTATCTGGCGGCGCGCTCGGGTGACTATCTGGTGGGGACCACCCTGGTGGTCGACGGCGGCGTGACCAGCGCGGCAGGCTGACGCCCCCTCCATCGAGCAGAAATTTCCAACTTCACAAGGAATGCATCATGCGTGACGCCGTGATCGTATCGGCGGCCCGGACCCCCATTGGCCGGGCTTATAAAGGAAGCTTCAACGCCACGCCGGCCCCCACCCTGGCCGCTCACGCCATCCGCGGGGCCGTGGCGCGGGCCGGGATCGACCCGGCCGAGGTCGACGACCTTGTCCTGGGAGCCGCGCTTCAGCAAGGGCATCAGGCGACGATCGGCAGGACCGCCGCGTTGCGCGCCGGGCTCCCGGCGAGCGTTGCGGGCATGTCGATCGACCGGCAATGCGCGTCCGGATTGATGGCCATCGCTACGGCGGCCAAGCAGGTCATCGTCGACCGCATGGACATAGTGGTCGCGGGCGGCGTCGAATCCATCTCGCTGGTGCAGACCGACGCCTTGCGGATCACGGCCGACCCGGAGCTGGAAGCCATGGTGCCGGATATGTACATGCCTATGCTCCACACCGCCGAGACCGTGGCGCGGCGGTACAAGATTTCCCGTGACGCGCAGGATGCCTACGCGCTCCAATCTCAGCAACGAACAGCGCAAGCGCAGCGCGAGGGCCGGTTCGATCGTGAGATCATAGCGGTCGAGACCGAAATGACGGTGCTGGACAAGGCGAGCGGTCAAACTTCGTGCCGAATCGTGCGAATCGACCGAGATGAAGGAAACCGTCCCGAAACGACGGCAGAGGGGCTGTCCTCCCTGCGGCCGGTGGTCGACGGGGGCGTCATCACCGCAGGCAATGCCAGCCAGCTTTCGGATGGAGCGGCGGCGGTCGTTGTCATGGACGCGACGTTGGCGGAGCGGCGCGGTCTCGAACCGCTGGGGCGCTATGTCGGCATGGCGGTGGCGGGGACGAAGCCCGACGAGATGGGCATCGGGCCGGTTTTCGCCGTCCCCAAATTGCTGGATCGGTTCGGTCTGAAAATGGAGGATATCGGACTGTGGGAACTCAATGAGGCCTTTGCAGTCCAGCTTCTCTACTGCCGCGACCAGCTTGGCATTCCGGATGAACGTCTCAATGTCAACGGCGGCGCCATTTCGATCGGTCATCCTTACGGCATGTCAGGCGCCCGCATGGTTGGCCACGCGCTGATCGAGGGGAAACGCCGAGGCGCGCATTATGTCGTCATCACCATGTGCGTGGGGGGCGGCATGGGAGCCGCAGGCCTTTTCGAGGTCGTCTGACACCTGGCACATCATGGGAGGGAGGGAGCATGAGCCCCGAAAACACCAATCTGACCCTGCGCTCGACGATCAACGCCGACGGCACACTGGAACTGCGGCTGGCAGAGGAGCCGCTGCCAGCCCTCGCGCCGGGTGAGGTGCGCGTGCGCATGGAGGCCGCTCCGGTCAATCCATCCGACATGGGGTTGCTGCTCGCTTCGGCGGATCTTGCCACCGCAAGCAGTACGGGGGGCGGGAAGCAGAAGCGCCTGTCAGCGGAATTGCTGAACAGGAAGACCCGCCCTTTCGAAGGCCGCATCGGCCTTCCGCTGCGCGTCGGCAATGAAGGAACGGGTACGGTAGTTGAGGCCGCACCGGATGCCGCCCATATGCTGGGCCGCCAGGTCGCCATTTTCGGCGGAGCAATGTTTGCATGCTACCGGACCATCGCTGCCAAGGAATGCCTGATCGTTCCAGCGGGCGTGCCTGCGCCGATGAGGGCATCCCTGTTTGTCAACCCGCTCACGGCGCTGGCGATGGTGGAGACGATGCGGATGGAGGGCCATGGCGCGCTTGTCCATACCGCCGCGGCCTCAAGTCTGGGGCAAATGCTGATCAAGATCTGCAAGTCCGATGACATCGACCTTGTGAATATCGTGCGCGGAGAGCAACAGGTTGCCGTGCTGAACGCCCTTGGCGCCCGCTATGTCATCGACAGCAGCGCACTGGATTTCAACGCACAACTTCGCGCTGCGGTCGCCAAGACCAGAGCCACCATCGCTTTCGATGCGATAGGGGGAGGACGGATGACGAACATCCTCCTCCAGGCGATGGAAGCGTCCGAACTTCGTTTCAGTCCATCCTACAGCCTTTACGGCAGTGATGTGCCCAAGCAGGTTTACATATACGGCTCGCTTGACCTCACCCAGACCGGCCTTGACCGCAACTATGGCTATGCCTGGTCGGTTGGCTCATTTCTGATCACCCATTTCCTGAAGCGCGCGGGCGAGGATGTCAGGACACGCCTGCTGTCACGCATTTCGAGAGAATATGATTCCACATTTGCCACGCATTTCTCTCGGCAAATCCACCTGACCGACCTGCTGGACCCGGTTGTGCTGGAAGGCCTGATGCAGAAGAAGACAGGCGACAAATATCTTGTCCTGTTCGACGGTCTATAAGGCCGGGGCCATTGTAGATCATATCAGGCGCAGATTGTTCATACATCCGCAGACAAGGCGTGAATGGGCAAAAGGGCCGCGCCCAGGGTGATTGGCGAGCCATGGAGATGGGAAATCTGTACCGGCGGCCGGCGGTCATGCACCGTTGTCACCAGCTCGGCGCGATGAAGGCGATCGGCGAGCCGTTCGAGGATAGCCGGAGGCAAGGTGCCAGCCAGCACGATGGCGCCGGGATCGAGCCAGGCAAAAGCCGTATTGCATATCGTCTGCAATTGCACGGCAGCGCGGTCGAGCCAGGCTTCGATCGTGGGCGCCTGATTTGCTGCGGCGAAGTCGATGTCGGCAACCGAGCGGAGCTCGCAACCGGCGCTGCGGAGCATCGACAACAGGTCCAGCGGGCTGGGGCGTGGGAGGTGCCCTGGAAACAGGCAGCCAATTTCCCCGGCGACGCCATATTGTCCGCGCACCAGCCGGCCGTCGACAATGACCCCCGAGCCGATGCCGAAGCCCAGCAGAAGCACGACGATGGTGGTGAAATCCTTGAGCAGATTGCCCAGATAATATTCCGCGATGGCGGCCGCGTTGGCGTCATTCTCGATCCAGAGCGGCCATCCCATTTCGGCGAAGATTATGTCGCGGAGCGGCGCATCACGCCAGTTGGGCAGGACATCGACGACGCTCCACCGATCGCCCGCCGGCGACAGCGACGGGCCCGGTACGGCCACGCCAAGGCCCAGCATCCGCCGACCGAGCAGGCCGTGCCGATCCACCAGCTCATGGGTGATGCGCCGCACCTTCTGCGCGAAAGCGTGGGGATCGATCGGCTCGACCGCCTGATGGTGGGTTGCGATCGTGGCGCCGGTGAAGTCGACGAGGCAGATTTCTAGAAATCCCTTATGCGCCGTCGCACCCACTGCATAGCCGCCATGCGCAGCCAGGCGCAGCGGAATGGCGGGCCGCCCGCGCCCCTGCGCTTCGGCCCCCGGCACTTCCTCGATCAGGCCCAGGCCAAGCAGGTCGCGCGACAGGCGGGTCAGCGCGGCGCCGCTGATTTCCAGTTCGGTGGCCAGCGCAGACCGTGACAGGGGCCCGGACTTGCGGAGCCGGTGGACAATGCGCCGCTGATCCTTGTCCAAATTGGGAAACTGCATGGCTGAACCGGCCCCGGAAGGAAAATCGACGACCCGTTATGCGGCTTTATTTATTTTCACAACAATAATTAAAAATGTCATATGGCAACGTCATGGGAGCCCCCGACCACTCAAAAAGGGGCTCCCGATGTTCAAGACCGTCCTTGCCACCGGCACCGCGCTTGCGGCGCTCTGTTCCTTCTCGCCTGGCTTTGCGCAGGATATGGCGCCTGCCGAAAAAGTGGCCGACGCCGGCAGCGGGCCGAGCGATATCATCGTCACCGGCTCGACCCGCGCCCAGCGCCGTTTCGATGTCTCCTATGCGATCAACACCATCTCGCCCGAGGATGTGGAGAAGATCGCGCCGGTGAACTTCGCCGATCTGATCGGCCAGCTGCCCGGTTTTCAGACCGAAATCACCGGCGGCGAGGTGCAGAATATCTACCGTATCCGCGGCCTGCCCAATGATGGCGGCTTCGTCAGCTTCCAGCAGGACGGCCTGCCGCTGTTCCACGAGAATGACGGTGTCTTCTTCCGCGGCGACGCGATCCTGAAACAGGATCTGATGACCGACCATGTCGAGGTCGTGCGCGGCGGCCCGGCGCCGGTCTATGCCAGCTATTCGGGCGCGATCATCAATGCCATTACCGTCACCGGCAGCGACACGCCACGCGGCAAGGCGCAACTGACGCTGGGCGACACCGGCCTCTACCGCCTCGATGCCTATCAGGCCGGGCCGCTGGGCAAGGGCACCTATTATGCGATCGGCGGCTTCATCCGCCAGCATGACGGCTATCGCGACAATGGCTTTCCCAATGACAAGGGTGGCCAGATCCGTGCCAACATCAAGCATGATTTCGACAATGGATCGATCAAGTTCAACCTGAACTATGTGAACGACCACAACGTCTTCTATCTGCCGATCCCCACCAGCGATCCGCGCAATCCCAGCGTCTCGCTGGACCAATATATCGACTATTTCGACGGCACGATGAACTCGCCGGCGCTGCGCAACGTCAACCTCCTGTATCGCGACGGCACGGGCCGGATACAGAGTCGCACCAGCGACCTGTCCGATGGCCGCCATATGCAGATGGTCAATTTCGGTGTCCAATATGATGGCGAGTTCGGCGGCTGGCTGGTGTCGGGCAAGGCTGGCTACACACAGGGCAAGCTCGATTTCACCGCCTTCTATTCGACCACCAACCCCGCTGACGGCAACGGCTTCGCGGCTGGCTATCTCGCCCGCGCTACCGCCGCCTTCGGCGTCGTGAGCCGTTTCGGTTACACGCTCGCCGGCACCAACACCGTCTATGATCCCTATGCGGCATCGGGTCTGGTCATGCAGGGCCAGTATCGCGACATCCACTCCAAATTCTATTCGGGCCAAGCCAACCTGTCGGTCGCCCGCAAGTTCGAGACCGGCATCGGCAGCCATGACCTGAAGCTCGGCGTCTATGCCAGCCTTTATGGCGAGGACAGCCGCACCCTCTACCAGAATTACCTGATCGAAGTCGCCGGCAAGCCGCGCACGCTCGATCTGGTCGCCTATAATGCGGCGGGCACGGAGATCGGCCGGGTGACCGACAATGGCGTGCTCAACTACGCCGCAACGCTCAACCAGGGCGACAGCGATGCGAAGATGTTCGCGCTTTATGCCAACGACACCTGGGAAATCGTGCCGGGTCTGCGCATCGACGCGGGTATTCGTCACGAACGCTACAGCTACAAGGGTTGGGCGGCACTGACCGAGGCCGCCAATCTGGGCGACACCAGCACGCTGGCAGACGACAGCACCCGGGCCTTCACCGGGGTCATCATCAATCAGAAGCGGAAGCCCAACGTCACCAACTGGACGGTCGGCGCCAATTACGACTTTTCCAGCCATGTCGGCGTCTATGGCCGCGCCTCGCATCTGGAAACGCCGCCCAACGTCCAGACGGTGATGAGCATCAACCCGACCATCATCACGACCAAGGCCGATCAGTTCGAAGCAGGCCTCAAGCTCGCCTTCGGCCGCTCCTACCTCTATGTCACCGGTTTCTACACCAATTTCGATCCGCTGAACGCCAGCTTCCTTGCCTATGATCCGACCACGGGCCGCAACGACGTCAACGTGCCCTTCATCGGCGAAGCGCAGGTCAAGGGCGTGGAGTTCGACGGCAAGCTGGCGCTGACCGACTGGTTCTCGCTGAACGGCGCGCTGACCATCAGCGATCCCAAATATAAGAATTTCCAGAGCTCCACCGGCGCCGATCCGGAAAAGGCGGAGGGTAACCAGATCGTGCGCCAGCCCAAGGTCTACGGCAATATCCGTCCCAGCTTCGATTTCCGGACGAACGACACGGATATCTCCATCTACGGCCGCTACACCTATATGGGGAAGCGCTTCGTCGACCTCTACAACAATACCGCGCTGCCCGCCTATGGTACGGTCGGCGCGGGCATCACGGCGCGCCGGGGCAGTTGGCAGATGCAGATCGTGGGCGACAACCTGTTCAACGCCCACGGCCTGACCGAAGGCAACACCCGCACGGACTCGCTGAGCGGGCAGGGCAGTTCGGAGGCGATTTACGGTCGCCCGATCTTCGGTCGCAACGTCCGCTTCGTCATCAGCAAGAGCTGGTGATGCGGCGGAGCATGGCAAGCCTGCTGACTGCGGCGGCGGTTGCGTTCGCTCCTGCCCCGGCTTGCGCCGGGGCAGCCCGCGACACGGTGACGGAGGCACTATCGCAGCGCCTCTTCCCGCTCCTCGACGCGGTAGGGCACGACCCGGCGGCACTGGAACGGCTCAAGGGCGGGGCGGGCGTTTCCACCCTGCTCCGCGCCCGGCAGGACCGGCGCGCCGCCTGCGAACCCGATCTGGGCTGCGCAGCGCAGGCGATGATCTGGACGGCGGCGGAGGTCGCAACGATGGGCCGGGCCGTTGCGGCGCTGACCGACCTTTCGGCCGCCGATGACGGCGCATCCGCACAGATCCGACGGGAAATCGAAGGCGTCAACGCCATCGTGCGGACCTATGGGCTGGGGCAAGTCCCTGCCTACCCGCGGATTGACGGCGCGGGCATGATCGACCCGCAGGAGCGGGAGGCGCGGCTTCAGGCCGCCGACTGGCTGTCGCGCACGTCGCGGGACTTGTCCGCCCAGACGCTTGACCCCAGCATCGACTATGCGCTGGCGCTGCTGGATGTCAGCGACCGTACCGATGCGATCGGCTATGAGCCGCTGATGGGGGGCGCCAATGCGTCCGCCATGGCGCGGGCGAAGACGCTCGACTGGCGCCGCTATCGCTTCAGCGCGATGATCCTGACCGGCGTCGGCCCGGAAATCGACGGAATGCCGCTCAGCCCCTATGGTAAATATCATCTGCGCCTGGCGGCCAATCGCTTCGCACAGGGTGACATTCCCTTCATCATCGTCACCGGCGGCCGCGCCCATCCGCGCGCGACTCGCTTTGCCGAGGCGGAGGAGATGCGTAAGGCGCTGATCGAGCGTTATGGCGTGCCCCCCGATGCGATCCTGATCGAGCCCTATGCCCGGCACACCACGACGAACCTGCGCAACGCGTCGCGGCTGCTGATGGCGATGGGCGCGCCGCTGGACGACGACGCGCTGATCGTCTGCAATCCGCAGCAGAGCGCGATGATCGAAAGCGTGCAGTTCACCAAGCGTAATGCCGATGAACTGGGCTATCAGCCCGGCCGGATCGGCCGCCGCCTTTCGCCCACGGAACTGGCATTTCGCCCCAGCCGACTCTCCGCACGGATCGATCCGCGCGATCCGCTGGACCCCTGATACGGAGCTGCCTTATGCGTTTCCTTGCCCTTGCCGCCCTTCTTGCCATGGCCCCCACGGTTGCGCACGCCTGGGGCGGCACCGCACATGGCGTGATCGACCGCGCCGCGATCGAGGCCATACCGGACGATGGCCCGATTTTCCTGCGCAAGCATGTCGATTATATCGCGGCATCCGCCTCCCTGCCCGACAGTTGGCGGGGGGATTCGGAGAATTTCTCGAAGATCGAGGAAGACCCCAATCATGGCTGGTTCCGCGAGCAGTTCACTTTCCTGAAACCGATTCCGCGATCGCGCTATGAGTTCGTGATCGCGCTCTACAAGCGCCATGAGGCGATCCGGGAGAGCGATCCCGCGACCGCCGCGCGCACCAATGTCCGCTGGACCGGCACTCTGCCCTATGCCGCGATCGAAGCCTACGACCGGCTGGTGGTGTGCATGCGCCATGTCCGCAAGGCGCAGGCCGAGGGCGGGGATGCGTCCATCCCCGAACAGCATTGCGCCTTCGATACCATTCGCCTCGGCCATTATATCGGCGACGGTGCGCAACCCATGCATGACTCGATCCATTCGGACGGCTGGAGGGGCGACAATCCCAAGGGCTTCACCACCGACCGCAGCGTGCATGGCCGGTTCGAAAGCCGGTTCGTCGACGGCATGAAGCTGACCGTAGGCGACATCGCGCCGCGCATCGGCGCGCCCGGCCATCGCGGCGGGGATATGTTCGAGGCTGTCCTCGCCTATCTGGACGAGGCAGGGGATAAGGTTGCGGCGCTCTATATGCTGGAAAAGCGCAATGGCTTTGCCGACTTCGCCGACAAGGATGTGCGCGCGATGGTTTATGAGCGGACGGCGGCCGGCGCGTCCATGCTGCGCGACATGCTCTGCCGCGCCTGGGCGGAGAGCGCCCAGCCGCCGGCAGAGGTCACGCCGGCACCGCTCGATTTCACCAATCCTCGCTTCAATCCTGAGACCGGGTCGGCGCCCGACTGACAGCGCCGATCCAGCAGGACAAGCAGGCGGCCATGCCGTGCGTGGCCGAGGTCGAAGCGCCGCATCAGCAGTATCGCGACCAGGCTACCGAGCAGCGGAATGCCGATGCCCAGGCCGATCATGCCTGCCTGGACCGGGATCGCCTGCGGCTGGCCGGGAACATAGCCGAGCCAGCCCAGCGTCCAGCCGATGAGGCTCGTCGAAGCGGCTCCGCTCGCCTTTACGATGGCAAGATAATAGGCGAACAGCCCCGTCTCAAACCGCCGGCCATGCCGCCATTCCACGACGTCGACGGCATCGGCCAGTAGCCCCCATGGCAGCATGAAGACGCTGGCGAGACCGAAGCCGATAATTGCTGCGCAGGCAATCAGTGCAATGGGCCAGGGCAGACAGAAGGGGAAGGCGGCGAGGCCGCTCGCGCTCACGCCATGACCCATGGCCAGCAGCACGCTCTTGCTGAACCGACCGGTCAATGCGGTCCACAGGATGACGCCGGTAAATTGTCCGACCGTCAGCGCCATCAGCAATGTCGGGACGAGGTCGGGACGATCGACGATATAGCGGCCCGTATAGAGCAGCATTCGGCCGAAGGCGGGCGCCGCAAAGCCTGTCAGCAAGGCGAGCAGGCCCATGCCGATCACCATGGGATCGCGCAGGGGCACACGGATGCCATCCTGGCCTGCGGTTTGCCGCGCTTGCCGGGACGCGCCGCTGCCGGAGGTCCAGGCGCACAGGATCATGGTCACGGCAAAGAGGCCCCCCGCCGCCACGCCGGTCAGCGCCAACCGGTCGAATGCCTGATCGCTGCCGGCCCGCTGCACCAGCGGCGTCAACAGGGTCGCGACGACCAGTGCGCTGGCCGTGCTGAAGAACAATCGATAACCGGACACGCGGCCGCGCGCGCGGCTGTCGCTGGTGACCTGCGCCATCAGCGCATTATGGGGCACGTCGACGACCGCATAGGCGCCGCGAAACACCAGCAGCGCGGCCGCCAGCACCCACAGTTGCCGCGCGCCGAACGCCGGTATCGCATAGAGAAGGGCGAAGGCCAGTGCGCAGGGTGTCGCCGCGATTGCTACCATCCAGCGATAGCCCTTGCCCGCATGCCGCAGGCGGATAACCAGCCGGGCCGCCACGAGATCGAAGACGAGGTCGCCGCACAGCGCCGCCAACATCAGCCATCCCGCCATTGTGCCGCCCAGGCCCAACACGTCGGTCAGCAGGAAGAGCATCGTGATGTCCGCGCCGCCGAACACCAGCGCCTTGCCGAAATTACCCGAAGCATAGGCTATCATGCGGCCTTCTGCCAGTTTCTGCATCACCCGCATTTCCCGTATGATCGTATCCGCATGGGCTTTGCGGGGAGGCGATGCGACTAGAAGCCTTTTCTTTCATTCCTGCGACAGGGGAGGGCAGGATTGGACAAGAACGATTTCCCGCTCAAGGAAGGCGCCGGGTCGGTCAGGCCGGCTGCCTCAAGCCGCAGCACACCCCATGGGCAGTTGCCCGATCGTTCCGGATTCGCAGCCCTCATGAACGAACAACACGCAACCTTACCTTGTGGAGGAGAAATTCTGCGCGATGACGGACGCGGGCGCGGCAATCTTGCGCCAGCTACGGTCAGACCAACATATTTCGGGATATCCACCCGGCAAGGATATATTGCCTTGACCCCGACCAGTGTTTTTGGCTTTGAAGGTGGCCGGGGACCGCGATTCCCCTTCAGGCCTCACGCCCAAATTCGCGTCCATTTCTGTGAAGGACGCCGCATGCCTGTTCGTTTCGTCAATGTCTCCCTCATCGCATTCATCCTCCCGTCCCCGGCGAACGCAGAGGATGGGGCATTCGCAATTCATGGATCTACCCGCCTGCGATATGAGGCGATCACTGGCCAGGCCCGCGCGGGTTTCAACAGCAGCGACGACCTCGTCGATCTGCGGACCAACATTCTTGCAGAATATCGGCGCCAGGATCTTCGCATCGGCGTCGAGATTTTCGACAGCCGGGTATGGGGCGATCGCCCCGGCACGCCCGTCTCCACAAACGAGGTGAATGCGCTGGAGCCGGTGCAGGCCTATGTGGCGGCCGATTTCGACGACGCGCTTGGTTCTGGGTCGAAGCTGACGCTGACCGCGGGACGAATGACGCTGAACCTTGGCTCGCGCAGACTGGTCGCCGCGGATGACTATCGCAACACCACTAACGGCTATACCGGCCTTCGCGCCGATACCGCTGTCGGCAAGGGGTGGAAGGCGACATTCATCTACATGCTCCCCCAAGTCCGGCTGCCTGATGATCCTGCGGACGTGCGGGATGCACGGGTTCGTCTTGATCGGGAGAGCTTCGACCTCGTGCTTTGGGGTGGGCAGGTCAGCAGGGCCAAGGCAATCGGGACCGCCATGGCGGAAATGAGCTATTTTCATCTTGGCGAACGCGATCGACCGAACCGGCCGACGCGCGACCGCTCACTCGATATATTCGGTGGCCGACTGATAGCTGATCCACGCAGCGGCGCCTTTGATTTTGAGGTAGAGGCGTTCTACCAGACAGGCAGGGGCAGCACGTCGCTCGCAGCGACAGCCTCCACCCAGTCGGTGTCCGCCGGTTTCGTCCATGCCGACGTGGGTTACAGCTTTCCGGGAGCGTGGAAGCCGCGGTTGTCGGTGGAATTCGACTATGCCAGCGGCGACGGATCCGGCAGGCGCTACGGTCGTTTCGATACGCTTTTCGGCATGCGGCGCGCCGACCTTGCGCCCGCTGGCCTCTACAATGCGCTGGCCCGTGCCAACATCGTGACGCCCGGCCTTCGGATCGAAGCCACGCCCGGCAAGCGGATCGACTGGTTCGCGGTCTATCGCCCGATGTGGCTGGCGGCCCGCGAGGACAGCTTCTCGTCCACAGGGGTCCGTGATGCCAGTGGAAGTTCAGGACGTTTCGCCGGACATCAGGTTGAAGCGCGTGTTCGCTACTGGATCCTGCCCGCCCGGCTTCGCTTCGAATTTGACGGCCTGTTGCTCGCCAAGGGTCGTTTCCTGCGCGATGCGCCCAATGCTCCCGTCGATCGCTGGACCCGGTACACCTCGTTCAATCTGACCGCGAGTTTTTGAGACGCAGTTCTCTTGAACTTGCCGGAAAGCGCGAAAAAACCACCCTGACCCTGATCGCCACATGCCCAACGATGAACGAGCGCCTTGATGCCATTTGGTCGGGTTGCAATGGAATAAGAAACAATGTATTCGATGGTAACAACGTTTCCGAGTCATCAGGGAGAGCATCGTGCAGACGCGAATAACCAAGCTTTTCGGTATCGAGCAGCCAATCATGCAGGGCGGCATGCATTTCGTCGGATTGGCCGAACTCGCCGCAGCCGTCTCCAATGCGGGCGGCCTGGGCACGATCACCGGCCTCACCCAACGAACGCCGGAGTTGCTGGCCCGTGAAATCGCGCGCTGTCGCGATATGACTGACAAGCCGTTCTGCGTGAACCTGACCTTCCTGCCGACCTTCAGCAAGCCGCCCTACCCCGAATATATTCAGGCGATCGCGGAAGGCGGCGTGCGGATCGTAGAAACGGCCGGCCGAAGCCCGGAAGCCTATATGCCCGCCCTTAAATCGGCAGGTATAACAGTCATCCACAAATGTACGTCGGTGCGGCACGCGCTGAAGGCTGAATCGATCGGGTGCGACGCCGTGAGCGTCGACGGTTTCGAATGCGGTGGCCATCCCGGTGAGGATGACATCCCGAACATGATCCTGCTGCCCAGCGCGGCCGATCGGCTAAGCATTCCGTTTCTGGCGTCCGGTGGCATGGCCGACGCGCGCAGCCTGGTCGCAGCGCTGGCGCTGGGCGCGGACGGCATCAACATGGGCACCCGTTTCCTGGCGACGCAGGAGGCTCCGGTCCACGCAAATGTCAAGAAAGCCCTGCTGGAAGCGACCGAGACCGACACGCGGCTGATCATGCGGTCCTTGCGCAATACCGAGCGGGTGTTGAACAATTCGAACGTGGCCAAGCTTATCGAGATCGAGCGCGAGAAGGGCGACAGCCTGACGATCGACGACATTCACGATCTCGTCGCGGGCGTCTATCCCAAGGTGATGGTCGATGGTGATATGGACGCTGGTGCCTGGAGCTGCGGCATGGCTGTCGGTCTGATCCACGATATTCCGAGTTGTGCGGAGTTGATCGGCCGGATCATGGCGGATGCTGAAGTGCTGATCCGGCAGCGCCTGGGTGGGTTGATAGGCGCGGCCGATATGGAACCCGCCCTGGCATGAGCTCTGCTCCGGAAGTCAGGCGTCTGGGTGATGTCCGGGCCGCGCGTGCGGCCATGGAGACGGACGCCCGCGCTTCCTTGTTGGCCGCCGCCGCGGTGGTGTTGAGCGAGGAGGGGCCATCGGCGTTGACCGTTCGGCGCGTAGCCGAAACGGTCAACGCATCGACGAAGATGATCTACACCCATTTCGGCGGCAAGGACGGGTTGTTCAACGCCCTTTATCTCCACAGCTTCGCCGGCCTGACTGGCGCTTTCCAGGCGCATGGGGAAGTTCAGGATCCGTTTCTTCGGCTGGACAAGCTGATCAGCGCCTATCGCGCCTTCGCGCTGAGCGAAGCCGCGCTCTACAATGTCATGTTCGGCGATCTCGGCCGGGCCTGGGAGGCGCCGATCGAAAGCCGGCGCCAGGCATGGACCAGTTTCGCCACGCTGCGCGACACGGTCAGGCTCTGTCTTGTCCCGGACCGGGCCGGAGAAGCCAGCAGGATCAGCTATCTGCTGTGGGCGGCGATGCACGGTGTGGTGAGCCTTGAGCTTCGCAAGCTGATCGGCAGCGCGGAGGACTCCGAGCAGCTCTACCACCTCGCCGTGGCGGCTGTCCGCGATGCGCATGGGCTGACGCGATAGGCCTCCGTCGGCCGATCCCTGCGACCCACGCCTAATGCCATGCGTCGAAAGCGATCTCCAGTTGCTCGATGCTCCGCCGCCATGTCGGCGATCTTGCGGCTCCAGAGGTCAAGGGGCGAGCGCGCCTGCTGCCTTGCCGATCGCATCAGCGAGGCGCGCCATGGAGTCGACCTCCGGCTGGGGGAATGAGGGAAGCGAGGGCGCGGGGAGCTGGACCTCCCGTCGCCCAGTCGATGAGTTCGATGCTGTGCACGACGGGCGTGGAAGATCTCACCCCGATCTGCATTGCGCAGCCGATATTGCCCGTGGCGATCACATCCGCCTTCAGGCGGGCGAGATTGGCGACTTTGCGATCCCCTAGCTGTCCGGCGATGACGGGCTGGAGGATGTTGTACGTCCCTGCCGATCCGCAACATAGATGCGCCTCTTGCGGCGTGCGCACCGCATAACCCGCGCGCGTGAGGAGCCGCTGGGGCGCTTGGGTGACTTTCTGACCATGCTGAAGCGAACAGGCGGCGTGATAGGCGACGGACAGCCCCCGCCCGTCGCCGACGGGCAGGTCGACCGCGTCGAGAAACTCGCTGATGTCGCTGGCGATGGCGGATATGCGCGCCGCCTTTTCCGCATAGGCGGGGTCGAGGCGCAGCATGTGGCCATAATCCTTGATCGTCGTGCCGCAGCCAGAGGCGGTGATGAGGATCGCGTCGAGTCCGTCGCCTTCCATTTCCCGCGTCCAGGCGTCGACATTGTTGCGGGCGGCCTCCAACGCGGCCTCTTCCCGGCCCATATGGTGGACGAGCGCGCCGCAGCATTGCTCACCGGCCACGAAGGTCACGGCATAGCCTGCGCGGTTGAGGACGCGAACGGTGGCGGCGCGGATTTCGGGTTTCAATATCGGCTCGGCGCAGCCTTGCAGCAGGGCGACTCGGCCCCTTGGCGACGGTGGTGCAGAGGGCGTGCGGGAGGGGGCAGGGGCGGTTCTGCGCGGGGCCAGCGCCAGCATGGCGGCCATCGGCTTCAGCGCCCCGATCCGGTCCAGTAGCGGCGTCATGGGCCGCGCCAGCCGGGCGAGGGCGAGAGCGAAACGGAAGCGTCCGGGATTGGGCAGCACGGCGGCAAGCAGGCCGCGCATCAGCCGTTCCCGCAATGGTCGCCGGTAACGCTCCTGAATATAAGCGCGGGCATGATCGACGAGGTGCATGTAGTTCACGCCGGACGGGCAGGTCGTCATGCAGGACAGGCAGGACAGGCAGCGGTCGATATGCTTGACGACATCGGGTGTCGGCGTCGCTTCCTGCTCCAGCATGTTCTGCATCAGGTAGATACGGCCGCGAGGGCTATCCAACTCGTCGCCCAATAGCACGTAGGTCGGGCAGGTCGCGGTGCAGAAGCCGCAATGGACGCATTTGCGGATCACGGCCTCTGCGGTCGCGGTGGCGGGGTCGGCCAGTTGCTCAAGCGAGAAGTCAGTCCGCATGGGGCATGTCCAGAAAGCGTCCGGTCTCAAAGACACCGGCGGGATCGAAGGAGCGGCGCACCCGCGCCTCCAGCGCGGCGACGCCGCTCTGGCGGGGGTGCTGCATGGGAATAGCGGCACGGATCGGCTCCGGTGCGCGGATGAGCATGGCGTGGCCCCCCGCCATCGCGGCGGCGCTTCGTATCTCGGTCGCATCGCCGTCATGGGCGAGCCAGACCAGCCCGCCTGCCCAGTCCAACAGCCAGCGCGCGCCGAGTAGCGCGAAACGGTCGAGCAGCGCGGGCGTGGAGAAGGGTGGCAAGCTGATCCGCCACAATGTCGGCGCGTCGGCCAGCGGCGTTACATCGCGCACGGCATCCCACAACGCTGCGGCCTTCTCCTCCGGCAGCAACCGCGCCGCGCCATGATCGCGCAGCAGGTCGGGTAAGATCGCGCAGCGCGCGGTGACAGAAGGCGCGAAGCCCTGAACCCTCAGCAGCGTCAGCGCACGCCGCCCCTCCGCGCCGGGAAGGTGCGCCGCCGCGCCGATCTCCGCATGGCTGCCCATGGCGCAGGCCATGGCGCGGACGGCGGCGATATGGTCGAGGCCCTCCAGGACCATGGTACTGGTCGCGCGCGGGCGGGGAAGGACTTTCAGCGTCAGTTCGGTCATTGCCGCCAGACGGCCCCAATTGTTCGCCATCAGTTTGGGCAGGTCGTATCCGGTGACGTTCTTCACCACCTTTGCCCCCGCCACGAACCGCTCGCCCCGGCCAGAGACGGCGGTGACGCCGAGAAGATGGTCGCGCGCGCCGCCCATGGTCAGGCGTTGCGGCCCGGCGACACCGGCGGCCACCACGCCGCCGATCGTCGCCTGTCCCAGCTCCCCGCCCAGCAACGGGCCATGGTCAAAGGGTTCGAAGGCCAGCATCTGCCCTTCTCCCGCGATCAGCCGCTGCACCTCGGCGAGGGGCGTGCCCGCACGGACAGTCAACACCAGTTCGGGCGGATCATAATCGACCACGCCGGTAAAGCCGCGCATGTCGATGACCTCCGCATCGCGCGGCGCGCCCATGCCGGCCTTGCTGCCGCCGCCGCGTATCTCGCAGCGTGCGCCCCGCGCGGCGGCGTCGGTTATGATCGCGGCAAGGTCGTCCGCGCTCGTGGGTTGATGGTGCATGGTCAGAACCGCGGCAGTTCGGGGAAGGGGACTTCGCCCCGGTGGACGTGCATCCGGCCCAGTTCCGCGCAGCGGTGCAGGGTCGGGAACACCTTGCCCGGATTGAGCAGCAGTTCGGGGTCGAAGGCGCATTTGATGCGCTGCTGATGGTCGAGGTCGGTCTGGCTGAACATCTCCGGCATCAGGTCGCGCTTCTCGACTCCCACGCCATGTTCGCCGGTCAGCACGCCCCCCACCTCCACGCAGAGGCGGAGGATGTCGTTGCCGAACTCTTCCGCCCGTTCCAGTTCGCCCGGTTTGTTGGCGTCATAGAGGATCAGCGGGTGGAGATTGCCGTCGCCCGCGTGAAAGACATTGGCGACGCCCAGCCCATGCTGCTCCGACAGTTCCGCCATGCGTCGCAGCACTTCGGGCAGGCGGCGGCGGGGGATGGTGCCGTCCATGCAATAATAGTCGGGCGAGAGGCGGCCCACCGCGGGGAAGGCGGCCTTGCGCCCAGCCCAGAAGGCTGCGCGTTCCTCCTCACTGGTGGAGATGCGGGAGGTCATCGCGCCGTTTAGGCCGGAAATCCGTGCGATCTCCTCGATCAGATGGTCGCATTCTGCGGCGGGACCGTCCAGCTCGACGATCAGCAACGCTTCCACGTCGAGCGGGTAGCCGACTTTCACAAAGGCTTCGGCGGCATGGATGGCGGGGCGGTCCATCATCTCCATGCCGGCGGGAATGATCCCTTCAGCGATGATGTCGGCGACGCACTGGCCCGCGCTCTCGACGGAGGGAAAGCCGACCAGCATGGCGCGCGCCGTCTCCGAGCGCGGCAGGATGCGGACAGTGACTTCGGTGACGATGCCCAGCAGTCCCTCGGACCCGACCATCACGCCCAGCAGGTCCAACCCGGCGGGGTCCAGATGCCGGCCGCCCAAGCGCAGTACTTCGCCCGCCATCGTCACCATCTCTATGCCCAGCACGTTGTTGGTGGTCAGGCCGTATTTCAAGCAATGGACCCCGCCGGAATTCTCCGCGACATTGCCGCCGATGGTGCAGGCGATCTGGCTCGACGGATCGGGCGCGTAGTAAAAGCCGCGCTCTTCGACCGCGCGCGTAATGGCGAGATTGGTAACGCCCGGCTGCACGATGGCCAGGCGGTTGTTATAATCGACCTCCACCACGCGGTTGAACTTGCCCATACCCATCAGCACCGCGTCCGCCAGCGGCAGCGCGCCGCCGGACAGCGATGTGCCCGCGCCGCGGGGCACCACCTTCACCCCCTGCGCATGGCACCAGCTAAGGATGGCTGAAACCTGCGCCACCGTTTCGGGCAGGACGACGACCATCGGCGGCTGGCGATAAGCGGTCAGGCCGTCGCTCTCATAGGGACGTAGTGCCGCGGCCTGGGCAATCACGCCCTCGCCGGGCACGATGGCGCGCAGGGCTGCGACGATCTCCTCCCGGCGGCCGAGCACCAGCGCATCGGGTGCGGGCATCTTCAGCACGAGACGGTTTCCTGATCCAATGTAGATCCAATTCTTGCATTATTGATCCAATTTGGTAAGGGCTGGATCGGCCTGCTGTCAAGCGGCCGATCTGGAGATATGGCATGCACCGACCGACACACCTGGCGCGCAAGAGCAGCGCGGATCAGGCGATCATCGATCTGATCGAGCGGAATATCCGGGATCGCGTCTGGTTGCCTGGCGACCGTCTGCCGACGGAGCGCGAACTGGCCGAGACATTGGGGGCGTCGCGCAACACCTTGCGACGGGGCCTCAAGATATTGGAGTTGGAAGGGAAGATCACTCGCCACGTCGGGCGCGGCTCCTATGTCTCTTCGGATCTCGCGATGGAGGAAGGCGAGGGCCCCCTGCGACCGGAACGCCGATCGTTGCTGACGGACTTCATTCGCCGCGCCAGCCCGGTAGAGATCATGGAGGTGCGTTCCATGATCGAGCCCACTGCCGCCGCCATGGCCGCCGTGCGGGCGACGCGGGAAGACCTCAACCTCATGGAACGCTATCTCGCCGAGGCGGATTTGGCGCAAGAACTGGAAACGTTCGAAGAAATCGATGCGCTCCTCCACATGCAGATCGTGCTGAGCACAAAAAATCGACTGCTTGCGGACATCTATCATGAGATCAATAACGCGCGCATCGAACCTGCGTGGAAGGAATTGAAGCGCCGGAAGTTAACCATTGCTCAGCGGCACCGATACCATGCTGACCATCATGCTGTGGTTCAAGCGATCATGGGCCGCGACGCGGATCTTGCCAAATCGCTCTCGAAGAGCCATCTGAGAGAAGCTGCGAAAGATCTGTTCGCGGTCCAATGATATTTCGCGATTCGATGCGGCCGTCCACTTCATCATTCAGAGCATCATCATGGTCAGCCGGGACCGCGGCAATCTAGCGGTCAGGGCTTACGCCATTTATCATTTTGTCCACCGGCTGGTGATCATGTCGGCCACTGGGGATCGGTGGTGGGCTTTATGGTGATAAAACTCTCCCCGCCCATCGACGTGTCAGGCGCCCGCTGACGGGTGGCCGAAACAATTCCAGATTTCATAGATAACCGGAAGGATGAATTTCGGGTATCGCCAATCGCAAATCGTCATCTTACCCTTATGGCTCCGTGATTTATGGAGACGAGATTCATTTTGAAGATCAGCAAATCGGGTCAAATGCGATCGATCCCGTCAATCAAAAAATACGAACGGGTGGGGATTGAAGGATAGATATACTAGATGAGAGGTGAAGATAGGTCCATGACTGAGAAATCGTCCACCCAGATGGAAGCGCGGCGGTTCAACTATCTCGGCGTCCATTCCATGGACCATTTTGCCTTCACGGTGCCAGATCTTGCCGAGGCGGCGGCATTTTATTCGGCTTTTGGACTGGAGGTTCGCGCGGAAGGTGATGCCATGGGCCTTTACACCTTTGACAGCTTGCATCGCTGGGGTGTGTTGCGCGAAGGCAAACGGAAGAAATTTGATCATTTGTCGTTTGGAATATATGAGGATGATCTGGACCGATTTCGGGACCGGCTCAAACAGCTGAACATTCCGCTTATCGCACCGCCGTCCGGGAGCGAAAACGATGGCGTCTGGTTTCATGATGAAGACGGCAATAGGGTGGAAGTCGCTGTCAGACCCCGATCATCCCCCACGGAAAAGGCGGTTTTCGGTATGGCGGATATGTCGGGCCGGGCAGGCGTGGCCGCCTGTCCGTCACGCAAAGATGTCGCGTGTGTCAGGCCGCGACGCCTTAGTCATGTCGCGATCTACACGACAGATGTCGGAGAAAAGATCGATTTCTACACCAAAGTGCTCGGCATGCGGCTTTCCGACCGCTCAGGCGATTTTTGCGCTTTTCTGCATGGTCCACATGGCAGCGAGCATCATATGTTCGCCTTCGTGAAATCGGGCGGTCCCGGTTTTCACCATTGTAGCTGGGACGTCGGATCGATCAACGACGTCGGCCTTGGCGCGGAACAGATGCAGGAAAGCGGATATCACAAAGGTTGGGGTTTGGGCAGGCATGTAGTGGGATCGAATTATTTCTACTACGCCACCGATCCTTGGGGCAGCCATAGCGAATATTCCGCCGACATGGACTATATTCCTGCGGATTGCGACTGGCAGCCGAAGGACTATGGCCGGGACGACAGATTCACTCTTTGGGGCGGGGAACCGCCGGAGGATTTCGGGCGGAATTTCGAGTTGGAATGAAGACCCGACGTCTTCCACCCCGAGGTAAGAAGGGAAGCGGCTTAGTCGTCATGAAAGGAGAACGGATGATTACCGAGATAGTGGAATTCAAGGTCAAACCGGGAACCGCCGACGATTTCATGAAAGGGGTCAAGGCGTCGGAGGAGCTGTTCAAGAATGCTCCGGGATTTATCGGACTTGAGCTTCATCATCAGATCGAAGACCCGCTGGTCTTCGTGCTGTTGATACAATGGGAGACGCTGGCCCATCATATGGAAATTTTCCGAAATTCGCCCGCATTTGCAGCATGGCGCGGCAATGTTGGCGAATATTTTGCCGAGCCGCCGCGGCTTCAGCACAGCGAGACGAAGCTGCGCTATTAGAGCGGTTTCCCGTCGCATGGGATTGTGGGAAAGTAGGCAAGGGGAGGGTCTGGAGCTTACGCTCCAGACCCTCCCCTTACTCCTAAAGTACCAGGCGATAGATGCGCGCCGCCGTGCCGAAGAAGAGTTGGCGCTGCTCTTCATTGGAGTAGCGGGCGGCGGCGCGCTTGAAGGCGTTCCACATCACTCCATAGTTGAAGGATTGCCGGTCGACCGGGAAATTGCTGCCGAACATGCAGCGCGACGGTGAAAATGCGTCCACCGCGGCATGGATATAGGGGGATATGGCTTCGGCGACCGTCGCGCTGTCCGGGGCGCTGCCGCCATGGTGCCATCCGAAGCCCATGACATCCGCGCCCACTCCGCTCAGCTTGATGGAGATGTTGGGAAATCTGGCGAGGATTTCGATCCTGTTCCGCCAGTTCGCCAGCACCTCCTGCCGTTTGCCGCTGAACCGGCCGATGCCGACCGGCCCGGCGAGATGGTCGAGGATGATCGATGTGTCCGGAAAGGCGCGGGCCAGGCCGACGACATCGTCCAGCATGCCATGGGCGCATAACAGGTCGCAGCTCAGGCCCAGGGGAGCCAGCCGGCCGAAGCCCGCACGAAAACGGGCGTTCAGGAGCTTCCCGGGCGGAATTTTGAGTGCCTGATAGGCATCGGGATCATGGGCCACCAACTCTCTTATGCCGCGGAACCGGCTCGGGGACGCCTCCAGATGCGCTTCCAGTACGTCCGCGACGGCATCACCCAGCATGAGGTCGGCTCTGCCGACGATGCCCGCGCATAATTGCCCGGCCGGGCTATCGGTCGAAGCGAATTGCCCGGCGACCGTCTCTACATATTCCGTTTCGCCCACGCAGCGTAGATGCTCCGGCCCGCTGCCCCGGAAGGCCCAGCCGCAATCGACATAGACGGTGGCGGCCAGCCTATGGCCGCTGCTGCCGACCGTGGCGATGAAATCCTCGGGAAGGAACGAACCGAAACGGGCCGCGCCGAAATGGCCTTCCCCCCAGAAGTGATGGTGCGTGTCGACAAGCGGAATATGCGGGGAAAGGGGGGGCTCGCTATAGGCTGCGCCAGGGATCGGCATCTGCTTTCTCCTTCATGGTGCCTGTGCACAGGGCGGCGCCCGTTTCCAACGAATTTTCTCTCCGGTGTCCGGCACCTTGGGTCGAATTCCTTGGGATCACCGCCTCGCAAACTCGGGTTGAAGCGGGGCAGAGGCAAGGATGCGCGCGTCGACATCCTTGATGTCGCGCAGCCCGCAGAGCGCCATGGTCGTGTCCAGCTCCTTGCGGAGAATGTCGAGCGCGACGAGGACCCCGGCCTCGCCCATCGCGCCCAGCCCATAAGTGATGGAGCGGCCTAGCAGGATGCCCTTGGCCCCAAGGGCAATGGCCTTGATGATGTCTTGGCCGGACCGGATGCCGCCGTCCATCAGCACCTCGATGCTGTCCCCCACGACGTCCACGATAGCGGGCAGGGCGGAAATCGACGAAGGCGCGCCATCCAGTTGCCTGCCGCCATGGTTGGACACGATGATCGCCTCCGCCCCGGTCCTTGCGGCATTGTCCGCATCTTCCGGGTCGAGGATGCCCTTCAAGATCAGCTTGCCCTGCCACCTGTCCTGGAACCGCTTCACATCGTCCCAACTCAGGCAGGGATCGAACTGGGAGGCGGTCCAGGACGACAGGGAGCCCATATCCGCGACGCCTTCGACATGGCCTGCGATATTGCCGAACGAGCGGCGCGGCGTGCGCGCCATGTTCCAGCACCAGCGCGGTTTGCTGGCAAGATTGAGCAGATTGGCCAGGGTCGGCTTGGGCGGCGTGCTGAGACCGTTGCGGATATCCTTGTGGCGCTGTCCCAAAATCTGCAGGTCGAGGGTCAGGACGAGGGCGGAGCAGCCGGCCGCTTTGGCCCGGTCGATCAGCCGGTCGCTGAAGTCCCGGTCGCGCATGACGTAGATCTGGAACCAGAAGGGCCGGTCGCTATGCCGGGCGACATCCTCTATCGAGCAGTTGCTCATGGTGGAGAGAGTGAAGGGCACGCCGGCCTTCGCCGCCGCCCTCGCCGCGAGTATCTCGCCATCGGCATGCTGCATCCCCAGCATGCCCACCGGCGCGACCGCCACCGGCATGGTGGCGTCATGCCCCACAAGGGTGGTCGCAAGCGAGCGATCGGTCATGTCGACCGCCACGCGCTGCCGAAGCTTGATGGCTTCGAAGTCGCGGCTGTTCGCCCGGTAGGTGCTTTCGGTCCAGGAACCGGAATCGGCATAATCATAGAACATGCGGGGCACGCGCCTCTTTGCGAGCAGCCGCAAATCCTCGATGCAGGTAATCATTTTCGTCATCATGCCGATCCGGCGTCAGTTTTTGACCGCTTCCACGATTGACACATAAGTGGCGACCGCGTCTCCCCCCATATTGGCGGTCAGCGCCAGCGACGCCCCGGGCAGTTGCATGTCGCCCGCTTCGCCCAGCACCTGCCGGGCCGCCGTGACGAGCATCGACACGCCGGTCGCGCCCACGGGATGCCCCTTCGACTTGAGGCCGCCGGAAAGATTGACCGGCAGCTTTCCGCCCCGCCGCGTCTGCCCCTCGATCACGGCTTCGCGTGCCTTGCCGGGTTGTGTGAGGCCCAGCGCTTCGACCATCATCAGCTCGGCAATGGTGAAGCAGTCATGCACTTCCGCAAGGCTGATGTCGTCCACCGTGACCCCCGCCTGCCGAAAGGCCTGAGCGATCGCCCGCCTGGGACCGGCGAAGGCGATCGGGTCCTTGGCCGCCATCGGCAGATAGTCATTGACCTGTTGCCAGGCGCGGAAACCGGCCGCCTTCGGAAAATCGGACAGCATGTCGTCGGATACGATGACCAGTGCTGCCGCGCCGTCCGAGATCAACGAACAGTCGGTGACCTTGAGCGGCGGCGCGATCATCGGATTCTTCTCCGACGGGGCGAGGCAATAGTCCAGCGCCAGCGGACGGTGCATCTGGGCGAGGGGGTTGAGCAGCGCGTTCTCGTGGTTCTTCACCGCGATATGCGCCATCGCCTCGACAGGATCGCCATGATGGTGGGCATAGGCGTGCGCATAGCGGGCGAACACTTCCGGAAAGCTGACATGCGCCTCATCCTTCTGGTAGCCGGCGCCGGCCAGCGCGCGCGTGACCCCGGCGGTGCTCTGATGGGTCATCTTCTCCGCGCCGACGACCAACGCCACCCGCACGCGGCCGCTGCGGATCGCGTCGATGGCGGCATAGACCGCCGCCGAACCCGTCGCGCAGGCATTTTCGCAGCGATTGGCGGGCTTGAACCGCAAGCCGGGGTCCGCGCCCAGCACCATGGACGAGCAGAATGTGTCGGGCACCAGGCCGGAGTTGAAATGCCCCAGCCATATGGCGTCGACATGCTTGCCTTCAATTCCGGCTGAATCCATCGCCTCTTTTGCGACCGAATGGATGAGCTCCTCCAGGCCGAGCGCGTCAAAGCGGCCGAATTTCGAATGTCCCCATCCAACGATTACAGCTTCCATCGTTCCTCATCCTTGTCTTTTCAGTTCCGCGACTTGGCGGATCGGCGCCGGTCCGGTGTGCCGTTCAGTTCAGGGCCTCGACATAAGCCGCGTCCGTCTTCTCCCTGACCTCTCCGGCGGAAACGCCGGGCGCCAGTTCGATCAACTTCAGCGACGGCGTCCGCGCGGGATCGACCTCGAACACGGCGAGATCGGTGATGATCAGGTCCACCACCTGCCTGCCCGTCAGCGGCAATGTGCATTCGTTGACGATCCGGGACTGGCCCTTCGCCTCATGCTCCATCACGACGACGATGCGCGGCACGCCGGCAACCAGGTCCATCGCGCCGCCCATGCCCTTCACCATCTTGCCGGGGATCGTCCAGTTGGCGAGGTCGCCCTTCTCCGACACTTGCAGGCCGCCCAGGATCGAGATGTCGATATGGCCGCCGCGCATCATGCCAAAGCTCATCGCGCTGTCGAAAAAGGACGTGGTCGGAATCTTCGTGACCGTCTCCTTGCCCGCATTGATAAGGTCGGCATCCTCCTCGCCCGCATAGGGAAACGGCCCCATGCCGAGCATGCCGTTTTCCGAATGAAGCTGGATCGACACGCCTTCCGGGATCATGTTGGCGACCAGCGTGGGAATGCCGATGCCCAGATTGACGTAAAATCCGTCCTTCAGTTCCTGGGCGGCTCGGGCTGCTATTTGTTCGCGATTCCAGGGCATGTTCTTCCTCTCAGGCGCGTTGGCGGACGGTGCGCTTTTCGATGTGCTTGTAGGGATCGGGCACTTGCACCATGCGCTTGACGAAGATTCCGGGGGTGATGATGTGATCGGGATCGATCTCCCCCGGCTCCACCAGATGCTCGACCTCCGCGACCGTCACCTTCGCCGCTGTTGCCATCACCGGATTGAAGTTGCGCGCGGTCATCCGGTAGACCAGATTGCCCTCGCTATCGCCCTTCCAGGCGTGGATCACGGCCAGATCACCGAATATCCCGCGCTCCAGCAGATATTCGCGCCCATCGAAGAGGCGCGTTTCCTTGCCTTCGGCCACCTGGGTTCCGACACCGGTCGGCGTGTAGAAGGCGGGAATGCCCGAACCGCCCGCCCTGATGCGTTCGACCAGCGAACCCTGCGGGCAATATTCCAGCTCGACTTCCCCCGCGAGATACTGTTTCGCGAAGGTCGCATTCTCCCCGGCATAGGAGGCAATGAGCTTCCTGACCTGACGGGAATTCACCAGCCTGCCGACGCCCATGCCGTCCAGCCCCGGATTGTTCGTGACGATCGTCAAATCCCTGACGCCGGAATCCTCGATGGCGGCGAGCAGTGAGTCCGGAATGCCGCATATGCCGAATCCGCCCGATATGATCGTCATGCCGTCCCGCAGCAGGCCGGTCAGCGCCGAAGCTGAATCCCTGTAGACCTTGTTCGTCATTCTTCCTCTTCGTTCCTCGTCCCGGTCGGATAGGGGCCATGACCCTTCATGCAGGTGGATGGGCCTTGGCGGGGCGGCGTTCGCCATGCCTGGCGACTAGGGCATCAAACGCCGGTTCGTCAGATGAGGATTCCAGTCTCGCGATACCTGGAAATGGTGCGCGACCTGGATGGGATAGGTGGAATCGGCCTTCAGAGAGGCACCGTTCCCCTCATTGCCGCTTTGGCTCGAACGGCTTGGGTATTCGGCTATCGCCCAGGAAGGTCAGCATCCAGCCGGGATATTCCGGTTTCAGGGCGCTGACATCGTCCAGCCGTTTCATCTCCTCGGGCGACAGGGCCAGCTCGACCGCGGCGAGATTGTCGTCAAGCTGATCGCCATTCTTCGCGCCGATGATGACCGACATCACATGCGGCTTCGCCAGCGTCCAGGCCAGCGCCACCCGCGCCACCGATACGCTATGCGCGTCCCCAATCTCACGCATGACCGCGACGATGGGCCATGCGCGCTCCGTATCGACCGGCGGGAAATCGAACGTGGCGCGCCGCGAATCTTCCGGCGCCGGGGCGCCCGGCCCGAACTTGCCCGACAGCAGCCCGCCGGCCAGTGGCGACCAGACCATCAGGCCCAGTCCCTCGGCCTCGATCAGCGGCACGATTTCCCTTTCCACGTCGCGCCCGGCTATCGAATAATAGGCCTGTACCGTTTCAAGCCGGCCGTAATTTCTGGCTTCGCTGATGCCGATCGCCCGGGCGATCCGCCAGCCATGCCAGTTCGACGCCCCGAAATAACGGATCAGCCCCTGGCTGCGCAGATCGTCCAGCGCCCGCAGGGTCTCGTCCAGCGGGGTGACGGTATCGGTCTGGTGAATCTGATAAAGATCGATATGGTCGGTCTGAAGCCGCTCCAGGCTGAACCGGACCGCATCCATAATGTGCCCTCGCGATGCGCCCCGGTCGTTCGGGCCGCTCCCCACGATCCCGGACGTCTTGGTGGAGATGACCACATCCTTCCGCGCAACGCCCAGATTCTTGAGCGCCTGGCCCAGCATGCGTTCGGACTGGCCATGGAAATAGGTGTCCGCCGTGTCGATGAAGTTCACCCCGGCTTCCAGCGCGCGTCCGATCACGGCGTCGACTTGCGCCTGGGTCATATGGCCCATGCCGCGAAAGGCCTGCGCATCCGGATCGCCGCCAAAAGTCATGGCGCCAAGGCAAATTTCGGACACGAACAGGCCTGTCGATCCCATCTGCTTATATTTCATGGCCGGGAAAGCTCCTCGATTTCAAGATTATAGATGCGGTTCGCGGTGCCGGCGAAAATCTGGCGCCGCTCGTCTGCGGAGCAGCCTGCCGTGATGCGCTTATAGGCGTTGCACAGCGTACCGAACCCGCCGACATCGTCGGTGGGGCGGTTGCTTTCGAACATGCAGCGGCTGGCCCCGAACAGGTCGATGGCGGTTTCCACATAGGGCCGCCATTGCGCGGCCATTTGCTCCGAGCTTGCGGGCGGCTGCGCCCTGAACAGGCTCGATCCCAGCAGATAGGACCCCAGCCCACCCAGCTTGACCGAAACATTCTCGCAGGCCGCGATCTTGGCCATGTCGCGCCGCCATTGCGGAAATTCTTCCGCAAGGCGCCCGCCATGCGCCCCTATGCCGATCGGCTGACCGACATGGTTGAGGACGATCGGCGCATCGGGAAAGCGCGAGGCGAGAAAAAGCACATCGGACAATTTGGGGGCGAGGACGAAGGCGTCGAAGCAATATCCCGACCGCGCAATATGGGCAAAGCCGCGGAGAAATTCGTCCTGACGATAGAGGCTTTCCCCGCAATCGAAGATGCCGCCAAGGATCGACGGGTCAGCATCCCACAGGGCGGACTGGCGAAAGCCCTTCAGCCGTTGCGGCGCCGCCGCGATCTGATGCTCCAATATGCGGGACACCCAGTCGCCTCTTCGGCAATCGATGGCGGCAATGATGCCGGCCCCCACCAGGCAGGGCCCGTAAAGGCCGCTGGCCGCCATGGCGGCCTGCCCGTTGAGAAATTCCGTCTCTCCGACGCAGCGCAGTTCCGCCGGCCCGGTCGCGCGATACATGGACAGGCCTTCGGTTGCGATCGACGCGATGACATGATGGATGCTGCCCAGATAATCGAGATAATCGTCGATAAGGAAACGTCGCAGCCCCAGAACCGGCGCGATGGCGTCGCTGACCCGGTCGACCAGATGATGAGCGCTGTCGATCACGGGCAGGTCCGGGAAGAGCGGCTGTTCGTCGGGCCTGTCCATCCCTTCGGATTTCATGCCGTCGCCGGACCCTTCGCGCTGCGCGAGGGATGACATCAGAAATAATTCTCGACTGGCTCATTATATTCGAGCATCGGGGTTTCGAGGAAGAAATGCGCCACATGCGTCCGCCATTGCCGGAAGCCGGGCGATTCCCAGAATTGGGGCGCATGGTGGGCCTTGCTTTCCCATTTGATCAGCAGCCTGTATCGGCCCGGCTGATCGACAATGCGGTCGAGCGCCATGCCAAGACATCCATCGGCTGCGCGGAAAATCTCCACGCATTCGCCAACGGCCTGCTCGAAAGCGGGGGCGTGGTCGGGCGCGACGGCGATGACAGCATTTTCTATGACCATTTTCCGATAGCCCTCTTCCCAAACATTCCGCTCCGCAGGATTGCGTTGGTCATTCATTAAAATAGGCGGACGGCCGGAAGGCGATCAGAAAATGGGACGGCCGATACCTGGATCAGGGGTGCGAGGTTCTGCAAGCCAATCCCGCCGCGGACGGATGCCGGATGCCGCGCCGCTGTTTCACGCGGAAAATCGAGCATTGGCAGGGCGAGGTCGCTATTCTGGGTATCGGGGTAGGGGACTTCTCATCTGACGGCTCTTCGCCGTCTGCATAGAAGAGAGGACAGGCGGCATGCGACAAGCAGCCGGGAGGAGAGCTATGACACAAGAAGCCGGAGCTACCGCAAAATCCCCGCCGATGCTGAAATTTTCGCACATCGGCCTGGTCGCGACCGACGTGGACATGATGGCGCGCTTCTATGTCGATGTGCTCGGTTTTGCGATTACCGACCAGGGCGATTTCGGCGATCTCAAGGTCGTTTTCATGTCGCGCGATCCGGAGGACCATCACCAGATCGTGTTGACGAACGGCCGCCCGGTACATTTGCCCAGGAACACGATCAATCCCAAATTCGGGCCGGTCATCCAGCAGATCTCCTTCAAGATGCCGTCCCTTGCCGACTTGCGCGACATGAAAAATCGGCTGGAAGCAAGCGGCGCGACGGAGATCACCGCCGCGACGCACGGCAATGCGTGGAGCGTCTACGCGCATGATCCGGAGGGCAATTATATCGAATTCTTCGTCGATACCGACTGGTATGCCGACCAGCCATTTTACGTCCCGCTCGATTTGAACAAGAGCGACGAAGAGATCATTCGGGAAACCGAGGATATGTGCCGTTCCAGTCCCGGTTTCAAATCGATCCGGCAGTGGCGCGTCGACATCGCGAAAGTCATGCCGCCGCCCTTTCCCGAATAGTCGCAGCGCGCCGTATCGGCGCTGACGCGGGCGAGATGTCATTCGATCCTGCCGGGGGCGGGTTCGAAAACCCTACTCCATGGAGTTGTCATGAAGCTGGTTACCTTTGCCAATCAGGACGGACAGCGGCTAGGCGCGCTGGTGGAGGACCAGCTGCTCGATCTGGCGGCGGCGAACCCGGTTCCGGCATTCGCGTCGATGCAGGCCCTGATCGATGCAGGTCCGCAGGCGTGGGACGCCGCGCGCGCCACAATCGGCAAAGCGGATGCCAGCGCCCTGCGCGCCTTGGCGGACGTGTCGATCCTGGCGCCGCTGCCACAGCCCGTCCGCCTGCGCGATTGCAGCCTCATGCTGGAGCATATGGAAATCGTACTGGAACAGATGGCGCGACGGGCGGCGGCCGAGGAGGGCGATCCCGAAGCGGCCTATGATCGGTTGATCGCGTCCGGCAAATATCATCTCAACCCGACTTTCAAGAAGCAGTGCGTCTATTACAACGCGGACCACACGTCGGTGAGCGGGACGGGCGTGGACATATTGTGGCCAAGCTATTCGGACTATATCGACTTCGAACTGGAATGGGCCTGCGTCATCGGCCGACCGGCCAGGGATGTCTCGCGGGAGAGGGCGAGAGAGCATATCTTCGGCTATACCATTCTCAATGACTGGTCGGCCCGCGATGTGCAGATGCCGCTGATGTACACCATGAACGGGCCGGGCGAGGGCAAGGATTTTCCGGGGAGCTGGGGATTGGGGCCGTGCATCGCCACGCCGGACGAGATGGAAGATCCCTATGATCTGGTCATGACCGCGACGATCAATGGCGAGCAATGGACCCGCGGCAACACCGGTTCCATGTATCACAAGTTCGAAGACGCCATCGCGCAATTCAGCCGTGAAAAGACCATTTTGCCCGGCGAGGTGCTTGGCTCCGGCACAGTGCTGGGCGGCTGCGGTTTCGAGCTGGGGCGGTCCTTGTCCGCGGGCGATACCGTCGAACTGGAGGTCGAGAAGATCGGTATTCTTAGGAACCGGGTGGTTCGCGCGCACTAGTTCCGATCCAACTCGATAACCAAACGATAATGAAAACGGACCCTAACAGGGGAGAGGGAAATGATGAGAGGGATTTTGCTTTCGACCGTCGCGATCGTATCGGTGGCGATGCACGGCGCGGCCATCGCGCAAGACCAATCCGCCGGAGCGCAGACCGGGCCCGCGCAAAGCGGAATTATCGACATCATCGTCACGGCGGAGCGGCGCCTGTCTTCGGTGCAGACCACGCCTATCGCGATTTCGGCGGTGGGCGGCGAAGCGCTGCGCGAGAAGAACATCACCAATATCGAAAGCCTCAGTTCCAATATTCCGAACCTGAATTTCAATCGTGTCAGCAGCGATGCGAAGATTTCCATTCGCGGTATCGGCTATAATGCCATTTCCCCCGGTGGCGAACCGCGCGTCGCACTTTATCAGGACGGCATCTATCTGGCGCGGAACCAGGCGGCATTGCTCGGCTTCTACGACATAGATCGCGTGGAGGTGCTGCGCGGGCCGCAAGGAACGCTTTATGGACGCAACGCGATCGCCGGAACGATCAATGTGCTCAGCCGTGATCCGGGCGACAGCCTGAACGGCTATTTTACCGGCAGCGTCGGCAATTATGGCCTGATCGGCACGGAAGGCGCGGTGGGCGGCCCGCTGTCCCCGACGGTCCAGGCGCGGATTTCCTTCCGGACCGTCGACCGCAACGGCTATGGCAGGAACATTACGACCGGCGCGGACGTGAATGACGAGAATTCCCGCAGCGTCCGCGCAAGGCTGAAGTTCGATCCCGGCTCCACGCTCACGGTCAGGCTGACCGGCGATTACAGCATTTCGCGAGAGAATGACGGCGGCTATCGCTATGCCGGGCGGGGCAATTCGGCCATTCCGACATCGGTCGAACTGCTGGGCGCGGAGGTTCCGGACGATCCGCAGGATGCCGCCGGTTTCGGCCCGCGCCGGCGGATCGAGACCTATGGCTTTTCGGGTCAGGCGGACCTGGACCTGTCGGACAGCACGACCATGACCTTGCTGACCGCCTATCGTCACTTCACGGCTTCGCAGAGGACCAATATCGACGGGTCCGCCGCCGAGTTGTCGCAAATGTATATCGACGAGGCATCGAACGTCTTCTCGACCGAGCTTCGTCTGGCCCAGAAGATTGGCGATTTCGCGGACATCATCATCGGCGCCTATTATTTCCATGAACGGAACAGCGCCACCAACCAGGTGCCGTTCAAGGGCAGCGTATTCGGCGCCGCATTCCACGTCGACGGACTGGTCGATCCCGATGCGCTTTACGAATTTTACGGTTCCTACGGGCGGGTGAAGACCAATGCCAAGGCGGTGTTCGCGCAGGCCAATATCCGACTGACCCAAAAGCTCGAGCTGGACGTCGGCGCACGCTACAGCGACGAGAAGAAGGTGATTTTCGAGCAGCATCAGGTGGACGTTCTCAGCCCCTTCATACTCGACAATGCCCTTCGTCCGGGATTCGACCCCGCCAACGGCCTGTTCGGAAACGGCGCGGGTTCGCAGTCGGCAAGCTGGGACTCGTTCGATCCCAAGGTCACGCTCAGCTACAAGGCGGGCTCCGGCATCTATCTCTACGCCACCTATTCGCGCGGCTTCAAGGCGGGCGGTTATAATGTCGGTGGCATACAACCGGCATTCCGGCCGGAAAAGTTGACCAATTACGAGGCGGGGATCAAGGCCGACCTGTTCGACCGTCGGCTCCGCATCAATCTGTCGGCGTTCAACTATGACTATAAGGATTTGCAGGAAAGCATCATCGACGGGATCAATATCGTCACCAAAAATGCCACGAAGGCGCGTGTTCGCGGTATCGAGGCGGAAATTACGGCGAAGCCCACCGACGCGCTGACGCTGCAACTCAACGCGGCCTATCTCGATGGCAAGTTCAAGGAATTCAGGGACATCGATCCGGCCTTTGCCGACCTGGGCTCGCAGAACCTCAAGGGCAACCAATTGCCTGACGCACCGAAATATCAGGTGGGCGGCGAAGTCGGATACAGGATCGGGACCGGTTTCGGGGACATCACGCCGCGTGTCAATGTGACGTGGTTCGACCGGGTGTATTTCAATCACTTCAACACGGTCGAAATGTCCCAACCGTCCCGGACCATGGTGAATTTCTATCTCGGCTGGACCTCACCCGGCGCGGCATGGTCGGCCACCGCCTTCATCAAGAATGTGACCGACGACACCTATTTCGCCGGGGCAAACACCAATTTGGGCCTGCTCGGCTTTTCTCGAACGGTTGCTTATGGTGCGCCCCGTACCTTTGGCCTGAGCGTGACCAGGACGTTCTGAATATAATATTCCCGGTCTCTGTGTTCCTTGAAATGGAGCGGGACGAGCGGGGCTCTCAACCTATGTCGATCAGGATCAAGGGTCCTGATCGACATTGTCGTTTGTTGGAGTGATTTTGAATGAAATGGAACATATCCCGGCTCGGAAATCGCGCAAAAAAGGATAACGGGGCCTGTTCCGATTCAATGTGATCGCAACGGACTCCACGCCTGATCGCCATGTAAACAGGAGATTGATGCCATGGAAGTGTCGCAACCCACCGAAAGCAGGACTCCAGTTTCCGAAATCGACTTTTGGTCGGACGAGGTCGTTTCGAACCCCTATCCCTATTATGATCAGTTGCGCGATCTGGGCCCCGCGGTCTGGCTCGCCCGCCACGAATGCTGGGCGATCGTCCGGCACAAGGAATTGCGCGAGGCGCTCCTTGCTTCCGAAGCCTTCACGTCCACGGCGGGGATCGGCATGAACGCCGAGGCTAACAAGAACAGCGAAGGCGTGATGATCTTTTCGGACGATCCGGATCATGCCCGCCTGCGTCGCGTGTTCAACCGGCCGCTGCTGCCAGGCGCATTGAACGCGTTGAAGGACCGATTGACTGGGCTTGCCGAGCAGAGGGTCGACCAACTCGTCGCGAAGGGGGCGTTCGATGCGATCCCCGAGCTTGCGCAGTTCCTGCCGCTGACGGTCGTCACGGACCTTGTCGGCCTGACGGACGAGGGCAAGGCAAACATGCTGCGTTGGGCGGGTGGGCTTTTCGACGCGCTCGGTCCCGAAGGACATCCCCGAACATTGTCGGGTATCGAGATAGCGATCGAGGCCTTCACCTATCTGCACAACCTGCCGCGCGAGGCGCTCGACCCGCAGGGATGGGCTGCGGGGCTGTTCCGCGCCGCCGATGCGGGCGACCTGTCGCATGACGAGGCCCGAAAGATGATGATGGACTATACGGGCCCAGCCCTCGACACGACGATCAACGGACTTGGCAATGCCCTGTCGCTTTTTGCCCGGCATCCGGAACAATGGGACCGGCTGCGCAGTGATCCGGAATTGAAGAACAGGGCGATCGAGGAGGCTTTGCGGCTGGAATCGCCCGTGCGGGCATTTGGCCGCCGACTGACGCGGGATTATGATATGGACGGCGGCGCCCACATGCATAGGGGCGATTGGGCGCTGATGGTCTATGCCAGCGGCAACCGCGATGAGCGGCGGTATGAGGATCCGGAAAAATTCGACATCGCGCGCGATGCGCGGGATCATGTCGCCTTCGGCTATGGCATGCATTTATGTGCCGGCATGCATCTTGCCAAACTGGAAATCCGGACGATGCTCGACGTGCTGGTCCGGCGCGTGAAGCGTTTCCATCTCGTCGAGGAGGAGATGGTCATGCACAATCTGATCCGTGGCCGTGACCGGCTTATCCTGAACGTCGATCCGGCCTGAGGCAAATTGCGGTAGGCGGTTCGTTTTCTTGTGGCCGATCTTGCCAAAGAAAATCCATCCCGCCGCGCTTGCGGTGAGAGGGAAAGGGTCCGGTTCCTCCTGACCGAGAGCGCGCTGCGTAAATCGGACGCAAGTCGCGCTCTCTACTTCTTTCTCATCGCATCCTTTTAGAGCGATTTCCAGTCAGATGGCATCATCTGACGGTTAAGAAATCGCGGTAAATAAAAGACTTAGAGCGGATTCCGATCTGATTCAATCAGATCGGAATCCGCTCTAAACGCAAAACCGGTTCTCGCTTTTGCGCGCGATGCCCTAGAATTTGAAACCGGCGGTCACGCCATAGGTGCGAGGATAGCCGTAAGCGACGTCCAGCCCGGTGAAGCCTTCGATCAGGGACGTCGTGTAGACCGTCTTGCCAAGATTCCTGCCCCACAATTTGACCGTGACATGATCGCTCTTGTCGGTCCAGGAGATCGACGCATTGATCAGGTCATAAGCTTTCTGAAAGGCGATGTTATCCGCTGCCGCATAGACCTTGCTCTGGCGGAAATAGGTCGCATTCAGCGCGAACGTGCCGATGCTGGTGTCGATAGAATAATCGCCGCCGATATTGAACGACAGGGTCGGCGTCTGGGCCAGCTTGTTGCCGGCCGCTTCGCACTGCACGACGCCGCCCAGCGGTGGGGTGGGGCAGCCCGGCCTTGGCGCATTGGAATCCGCCAGGGGGAATGATTTGAACCGGTCATGGATGTAGGAAAGGCCGCCGTTCAGCGACAGGCCATGTGCCAGCACGATCTCGCCATCCAGATCGACGCCGTACATTCTGGCCCTGGCGCCGTTATAGATCAACTGGCTGCCGGCGTCGAACCGCTGCACCTGGATATTCTTGTAATCATAATGGAAGGCGGAGATGTTGAGGCGCACCCGGCGATCGAAGAACTGGGTCTTCAGGCCGACTTCGGCCGCCTTGATGTCCTCCGGCTTGAACGGCTGGGCATCGCGCTTCGCAAGCACGAAACCGCCGCTCTTGAACCCGCTATTATAGGAAATATAGCCAAGAATATCCGGGCCGAATTTATGATCGAGCGCGATGCGATAGTTGAAGCGCTTGAAGGTCGCCTTGGTCGGCACGGAAGCGGGAGGCGATGTGTCCGGGAAAGGCACGCTTCCCGCGGGCGCGCCGAACGCCGTGTAGGATTCCGTTCCGCTGACGCTCTTATGCTCATAATTGTACCTGCCGCCCAATGTCAGGTTCGTACGGGGCAATATCTCGTAGCTTGCCTGCGCATAGGCCGCGAGGGCGTCGGTCTTCTGATAATTCTCGTCGATGACGTGAAACGGAACGCCTGGCGCCTGAACATTCACTAGCGGCCCGATGCCGATGTCGATCGGCTGCCAACCATCCTTCGAATGGAAATAATAAAGGCCGGCGACCCATTTCAGCGGACTGGAGTCATTGGAGGAAAGCTGCAATTCCTGGCTGAACTGATTGAACTTGGCGATGCTGAATGCGGTGAAGCCATCGATCGGCAGCAGATCCAGGTCCAGGTTGAACTGGAACTTCGATTTCCGATAGGCGGTGATGCTCTTCAGCGCGACGCCGCCCAGATCGTGGTCGACCTGAAGCGAGACGCCGCCCGCTTCCAGCTTGTTGCGGAATTCATAATTCTGGTTGACGTCGTAGGTGCCGCCCAGCGGGAAGGGGCCGAAACCGAGATAGAAGGGGCTGAAGGGCTGCTGGATCGTGTCCAGATGCTGGATGTCGCGGTCGCTGTCGCGGGATTCATAATCGAGGGCGAGGCGGATTTGCGTCCGCTCGCTCGGTTCGATCAGCAGCTTCATCCGCCCGGCGAAATCATGGTCCAGCTTGCCGACCTCCTTGCCGTTGAACAGGTTCGTGCCGAAGCCCTTGTCCTGATGTTCGTAGCGGACCGCAAGGTCGGCCGCGATGGTGTCGGAAAGCCCGCCGGTGACATAGGCGTCCGCAATGACCGTTTGATAATTGCCATAGGAGAGGTTGACCGCCCCGCCAGCGTCATGCGTCGGGTCCTTGGTGACGATCTGGATCAGGCCGCCGGTCGCATTGCGTCCGAACAGGGTGCCTTGAGGCCCCTTGAGTACTTCGACCCGCTGGATGTTGTTGAGCGTCAGCAGGGAACTGGGCGCGCTGGCAATGTAGACCCCGTCAATATAGGTGGCGACGGGATTTTCGATGCCCGGCCCATTTGACGAAGTGCCGACGCCGCGGATACGCGGCTGGGAATAGCCCGACGTTTGCGGAATGGTGAGACCTGGGGTGATGACGCTCAGATCCTGCGAGGATTGAATGCCGACCGCGGCCAGCCGATCACCTGTGGCTGCGGTGACCGCGACGGGAACATCCTGCAAGCGCTCGGATCGGCGCTGCGCAGTGACCACGATGTCTGCGATACCCAGATCGGAGCTTTTGCCTTCGGCACCTTGCATCGCCTGCGCGGTGGCGGTCGTCTGATCCTGCGCTTGAGCCGCCGGCACCATCAAGGCGACGCTGCATGCCGTTGTAAGAAATATTGGTTTCATTCAGGTCCTCCCGGTTTATTGTCTCTGTTGGTCGTGATAAATATCTGAAAAGATGGGGTTCACCAATGATCTGCGCATGCGCATCATCGGGATGGCGCCCAGCGTCGCCAACTTCATAAGTCGCTTGGTCAGTCTGAGGCGTCACCCAAGCGGTAGGCGCTTCGATGAACTTTGCGAACCGGCAAATGCGGGAAAGCAGCCTCCTGCCATTCACCCTCCGTCGATGATCCGGGACTGGTCTTGTGGAAGATGTTATCGCCAGAAGTGAGGCGGTGTCAGATAGCAATAAACACTTGGCGATACCTGAAGCGGAGCGATGCGATCAGCGTAGATTGCTTCTTCGGACCCGCCATCGATCAACGGCCGGCGCATGGACGATACATCAAAGCGCCGACACGCCGCCATCGACGGAATAGCAGGCTCCGTTGATGAAGCTGGACGCATCGGACAGCAGGAACGCGATCACTTCACCGATCTCTTCCGGTCGGGCGAAGCGCCCCGATGGGTTCAGCGCCTTGCGGCTCTCCAGGCTCGGCCAATTGGGGTCGGCGGCATGCCGGGCATAGATCGCTTCCAGCATTCGCCCCTGCACCGGGCCGGGCGCCACGCAATTGACCCGGATGCCATAGCGCCCCCATTCCAGCGCGCCGCTCCGCGTCAGTCCCAGCACCGCATGTTTGCTCGCCACATAGGGGGCCATGCCCTCGACGCCCTTGATGCCGGCTGTGCTACAGGCGTTGACGATCGCTCCGCCGCCGCTTTGCTGGAGCAGCGGGATGCCATGCTTCATGCCCAGGAAAACGCCCTTCACGTTCACGGCCATCACCGTTTCGAACATTTCGGTCGCGCATTCGTGGATCGGGCCGCGCGCCCCTTCGATGCCGGCCGCGTTGACGATGCCGTGCACGCCGCTGAAATGGCTGTGCGCGTCGGCAAAGCGGGATCGGACGTCTGCTTCATCGGTGACGTCGCACGATCCGACAAGCAGCCTGTCGGAACCGCCCGCATCGGCGCGCAGCCTTTCCAGGGCTTCGGCCGAACGGTCGAACAGCGCGACCTTGGCGCCGCGCGACAGCAGCAACCGTGCCGTCGCCGTTCCTATATCGCCTCCGCCGCCCGTGAGGATAATGGTCTTGCCTGCCAGAATATCACTGCTTGTGGCCATTCCGCTCTCCTGTCGAACCATCCCGCCCCGCTCGTTCAGTGGCGGAGCAGAAATCGCTCTATCGCTTCCGACGTCGCTTCGGGCTGGTCCACATTCACATGATGGCCCGCATCCGGGATCGTCACCAGTTCCGCGCCGGGGATGGCAGCGGCCAGTTCGATGCCCATCGTCTTTCGCGCTTCCTCCGCCGCCCAGATGATCAGGGTGGGGCAGGTGATTTCGCCCAGCCGGGGCGTGATGTCCACATAGCTCTCCGGTACGCAAGGAAGCAGCCTGATGCTTTCGCGGGGGTGGGAGAGTATGGCGTCGACTTCCTCTGCAAAGCGTTCCGGCTCTCGTGTGATGAAGCTGGGCGCGTGGAAATAGCTGGCGGCGAATTCGACCACCGCTGCCCGGCGCACGGCTTCGTCCCGCTCCTCCGCGAAAAACGCGGCAAGGTCGTAAAGACGCCGGATCGCCGCTGGCGGAGGACCTCCCGGTCCCCCACACATATTCACCAACGCGCGCACCTTCTCCGGATATTTCAGCGCAACGCGCATGCCGACAGCGCCGCCTTGGGAAACGCCCGCGATCATCGCCCGCTTCTCGCCCAGGGCGCCGATGATCGCGGCGACATCCTCCACCAGATCGTTGGCCGTCCAGCCGCCGGGCGTATGGCCCGATCCGCCATGCCCGCGCCAGTCCAGCGCGACGCAGCGGAAATGGCGGCTGAGATATTCGAGCTGAGGGAACATGAGCCGCTTGCCCCCGAACGTGCCGTGGCAGAGCAGCAGCAGCGGTCCTTCCCCCGCCTCGACGCAGGCATAGTCGATACCGCCGATGTCGAGCTTATACGCCTTCATCACACGTAACTCGCGGCGCCGCGCACGACGTCGACAAGATAGGCGCAATCGTCGGGTGCCTCGTCCCCGCGCCAGGCGACATGCTGATCGGGGCGGATGAGCGTCAGCTTGCGATCATATTGTTCGACGACGTCCGGCCGGTCGGACAGGTCGAGAATCTTGAGCGGCAGGCCGGCTGCGGCCGCGGCGCTTTCCAGCGGCGCGGTGTCGGCCCGCGCATCCAGCTTCAGCAGGCAAAAGCCCCAGCCGAAATGATCGTAAAGGGAATCGTCTTTCCCCAGCCACACATGCGGCGCGCGGCAGCCCGGCACTGACGAGGGCACATAATCGCCATAGGTCATCGGCGGCGGTTCGGCGCCGTCGCCCATGACGATGGGCGAACCGGCGTAGCGATAGCCGAACTGCGCGCCGTGGCTGCGGAATTGCTGCGTTTTTTCCTCGACGATGAATTTGCGGATGTCCTCGCGTATCTGTTCGCCGCGCTCGCTATCCTCTTCCATATGCGGGCGGACGATCGCCTTGCCCCATACCGTATTGTTATGGGCCGATCCTTCGATGATGAACTTGCACACCGGATAGCGCTCCAGCGTGTAGCTCTCCATCAGGTTCGGTCCGCCCCAACCTTCCAGCATCGCGGCCAACTTCCACCCCAGGTCGGCGGCATCGCCCACGCCCATGTTCATGCCGAAGCCGCCGAAGGGCGGGGTCAGATGCGCGGCGTCCCCGATCAGGAAGGCGCGGCCGAAATGGAAGGATCGCGTCATGCGCGCATGGCTGCCCCAGACCCAGCCGCGCTCGTCGCTCGTCTCGAAGCGCTGGCCGACCGAGCGGAACATCATCTCGCGGACCTTGGACCAGTCCATGGGGTCGATGTCCTCCGGCATGGGAGAGACGTAATATCCCCAATAATCGTTGCCATAGGGCACCAATATATCGCCATAGGCGTCTTCGTTCAGGAAAAACGTCATCGAACAGAGATGCGTGTCCTTAAACAGGCTCTTCAGTTCCGGGGCATGGAAGCGCCAGGAAATATTGTCGAACAACGTGCCGCCTTCGAGCCGCAGGTTGATCTTGCGGCGCTGCGGCGAATGGGGACCGTTGGCGATGATGAAATAGTCGCCGCCCGCCGTGATCCGTTCTCCGTCCTTTTCGTAGACGACTTCGACCCCATCGCCATTCTGCGTGAAATCGATCACTTTGGAATGTTCGATGAAGGTCACCGTGTCGAGTTCACCGATCCTGTCGCGAAGCGTCTTCTCGATAGCCTCGAACGGCGCCCATTCCGGGGTTTCCGAAGCGATCGGCATGCGTTCGCGCCATTCATAGGCGCCCTCGGCTTTGAACAGGATCTTTCCGTTGGCTCGGGTGGAGAATACAAGGTCGCGGGCGACTTCGGAAGGCACCGGATCGTTGGCGCGGTGGCGATCGGCAATGCCCCAGCGACGGAAATGCTCCATCGAGCGGCCATTCACCAGGTTCACCTTGGCGATGCCATAGTCGGTGAAGGCGCGAGGTTCGCAGATCAGCGTGCGGATGCCGCGCAGCCCCAGCTCGATCGCCACCGCCATGCCGCAGGGTCCTGCGCCCGCGACGATAACCTGATATTCACTCGCTTTGCTGTCCACGATCACCCTCCACTGCAATCCCGGTCTTGCTGTTGCGGAGCCAGGTTTTTGCGCCCATCTGTTCGGTGGCATTGGCCTTAGCCGACGGCATTGTGGCTAGTCGGCGCCAAGGGCCGCTACCAGATGACAAGAGAAGCTTCGCGATACCTGCGACCGCTGCACGAGGAACTTAAAACTCGCATTGCGTTCGGCGAATCAGTATCAATGACGAAAATGACATAGGGGAGAAGACATGAAACTCACCCATTTCCGGGATCTGCTTGCCGTTGTTCAGACTGGCAGCCTCCGCGCGGCGAGCAGGCATCTCAACATCGCGCAGCCCGTCATAACACGAAGCATCAGGGAATTGGAAAATGAACTGGGCCAGGTTCTGCTGGAGCGTCATTCCAAAGGCGCGACGCTGACGCCGGTGGGCGAAAGGTTCGTGCGCCGGATCGAGAGCGTCCAGAGCGAAATCCAGCGCGCCAAGGAAGAAGTGTCGCAATGGGCCGGCGACTATACCGGTCAAGTGTCGATCGGCCTGTCGCCCCTGACCTGCATGACGCTGTGGCCGCCGGCCATTTCCACGTTCAACCGCCAATATCCGGATGCGGTCACCAAGATGCAGGTGACTTTGTTCAAGCCCGTCGAGCAGAAACTGTTGGAGGGCACGCTCGATTTCTGGATCGGTTCGATACAGAAGGACAGTATTTCCCAACGATTTACCGTCGAGCTTCTCATGCAACATGATCGCCGCATCGCGGCTCGCAGAGGTCATCCCTTGTTGGATGCGAAGAGCTTCGACGATCTGGTCGGCGCCAATTGGGTGCGCCCTTCGCTCGACGATCGAAGCGCCGAAAGCGATCTGGAGGAAATCTTCACCGCGCGGGGATTGCCTCTGCCGAAGGTGGCGGTCGAATCCTCTTCGATGCTGTCTATTTTGCTGACGGTCGCCAATACGAATCTGCTGACCTTCCTGCCCGATCAGATGTTCCAGTTGATGCCGATCGCCCAATTCTGCGCGCCGTTGGAAAATATTCCGCCTCTATCCTCCGATCCGATTTGCCTCGTATACAGGTTGGGCCTGCCCCTCACGCCGCTTGCCGAGCGGTTGAGCGACCTCATCAGAAAGGCCGCGCACAATTATACGTTGAACATGCAGATGCAGGATCTTTAGCTTGCCGTTCATGATGCGAGTGCCGGAAACCAGAACCGGTACAGGTATCAGCGCGCCCACTTTCTGATCGCCTCGTTATCGAGCGGATCCGTTACAAGCGATCCGAACCCTGTAAGATAAACGAGGAGAGCTTACGCATGAAACTGTTACGCTTCGAGGCAGACGGGCAGCCAGTGATCGGTGTCGTATCCGGTGATGGGATCGTTCGCATGGCCGACCTCCTTCCCGAATTCGTCGAGATGCGACAGCTCGCAGCCGCTGGGCCGGAGGCGCTTGCCAGGCTTGCCGACAAGCTGGCCACCGCTCAGCCAACGGTTGCGCTGGAAGGCGTGAAATTGCTTGCCCCGATCGAGCGTCCCGGCCATTTCATGGCGCTCGGCATGAACTACAAGAAACATGCCGAGGAGGGCGTACGCCTGGGCGTGATGCCACCCCGCTTTCAGGTCTGGTTCAACAAGGCGACCAATTGCGTGTCTCCGCCCCATGCCGACATCGATCCCGGCGTCACCAAGCAGCTCGATTATGAGGTGGAATTGGGTTTCGTGATCGGCAAGGCGGCCCGCTATGTATCGCCGGAGGAGGCGCCGGGCCACATATTCGGTTATTTCGTGGCGAACGACGTATCCGCTCGCGACTGGCAGTTGCATGCCAATACCTGGACGATCGGCAAATCCTTCGAAACATTCGGCCCGATCGGTCCCTGGATCGTGACGCCTGACGAAATCGGCGATCCGCACAAGCTGGAGTTGCGTTGCTATGTGAACGGCGAACTGCGCCAGAAAAGCAATACGAGCGATATGATCTACTCTATCTGGGAGCAGATCGAATATCTCTCGACCGCGTTCGAGCTTGAACCTGGCGACCTTTATCTGACCGGAACGCCCGAGGGTGTCGGTCACGCCATGATTCCCCAAATGCATCTCAAGCCGGGCGATGTCGTGCGGTGCGAGATCGAGAATATCGGCGCGATCGAGAACCAGGTCATAGAGAGCAGGGCCAAGAGATTTCCCGATCTGGAAGAAAGCAGAATCCAAAAACTGCTTTCAAGCGAACCGGTGTAATGGGAAGAGGCGCTGGATGGCGCCTCTTCATTATGAAAAAGCTGGACGGGACTGGTTTCGATCATGGCGGCTAGAGCCAGAGCCAGCAGGGAGATAGCAATGCGGGCGTTGAGAAATATCTGGTACATGGCCGCCTGGCCGGAGGAGATCGAGCAGGGAAAGCTGTTTCATCGCCAGATCATCGGTGAGCATATACTCTTCTTCCGCGACGAGAATGGGCAGATCCATGCCATTGGCGATCGATGCCCGCACCGTTTCGCCCCGCTCCACATCGGCCAGCAGGTCGGCAATGCCGTCGAGTGCAAATATCACGGCCTGCGCTTCGGTGCGGATGGCGCTTGCATGTTCAACCCGCAGGGCAACGGCGCGATCCCCAAGGCGGCGAGGGTGCCCGCCTTTGCGACCACGGAGAAATACGGCATCGTCTGGATCTGGATGGGCGATCCGGAAAGGGCAGACCCTGCCGCCGTGCCCGATTTTCCGGTCCTGGAGCCGGACGATTATGCCGTCGGCCACGGCTACCTCAAGGTCAACGCCCATTATGAGCTGGAGTCCGACAATATCATGGACCTCAGCCATATCGAATTCCTGCACCCGCTCTTTTCCACCGAGGCGGTCCGGCGGGGCAAGACATCCTCGTCTCAGGAAGGCGATGTCGTCTGGTCGAAGCGGTTCATCAGCAACGACAGCCTGCCTTCCTTTCTGGAGGAGATATTCTTTCTGAAGCCGGGGACGCCGGCCGACCGCTGGCTCGACTGCCGCTGGCAGGCGCCGGCGCTGATCGAACTCTATAGTGGGGCGACGCCGACCGGCCGACCGCGCGAGGAGGGGCATGAGGCACCCAGCGTCCATTTCTTCACCCCGGAAACCGAAAAGACGACGCATTATTTCTATGGGATGTGCTGTCCCAGAAGCATGGGGGAGGGCGCGCAGCGACGCGCCGATGAGCAGACGGAGGCTGTCCGCAGCCCGTTCCTCAAGGAGGATCTGCCGGTGATAGAGGCGCAGCAGGCCATGATCGGCGACGCCGACTTCATGTCGCTCCAGCCGATATTGCTGCCGGGCGACGCCGGTGGGGGGCGGGCTCGTCAGGTGCTGGCGAGGATGATCGCTGCCGAGGAAGCGCGGAACTGATCCTTAGGCCTTTTCCGGACCGGCATGAGCAGGAGAAGAGCGAATGGCCGAGTGGCTGAGAAATTGCTGGTATATGGCGGCCTGGGCGGATGAACTTCCGCCCGGTTCGAACCTCACCCGAACGATCATAGATGTGCCACTCCTTCTCTGGCGCGATGGAGAAGGCAGAGCGCGGGCTCTCGTCGACCGCTGTGCCCACCGCCTCGCGCCGCTCAGCATGGGACGGATCGAGCGGGATATCGTGCGTTGCGGCTATCATGGCCTGGCATTCGACGGCAATACGGGGCGGTGCATCCATAACCCCCACGGCCCCATCACGACCGCGCTGGCGGTAAGAGCCTATGCCCTGGCGGAGCGCCACAAGGCGCTCTGGATCTGGATGGGGGAACAGGATCGCGCGGATGAGGATGCCATTCCGGACCTGTCCTTTGCCGATAGCGCGTCGCGGCACGCTTTCAGTGGGGGATATATGCCGACGGCGGCGGACCATCGCTTGCTGGAAGACAATATTCTCGACCTCAGCCACGGCGACTATCTGCATGCGGAAACTCTGGGAGGCGGGTCTTTCACGCGCGCGGGCGTGAAGGTAGAAGAGCGGGGAGACACTGTTTTCGTCCGCTGGTCGGCGAAGAACGAGAAGGCCATACCGATCTGGCAACCGGAACTGCCGGATCCCGACATGATGGTGGATATGACGACGGAGGTTCTTTGGCATCCTTCGGGCGTCATGCTGCTGGATGGCATTCTGACCTCGGCCAATGGCATGGCCGGTGTGGAGATCGTGACGCGCAACGCGCATGTCATGACGCCTGAAACCGCCACGACGACGCATTATTTCTATTGTAATTCACGCAATTACCGCACCGACGATGCGGAATATAACCAGGGTATCGCCGCCGGGCTGGCGATGGCGTTCGGGGGCGAGGACAAGCCTATGATCGAGGCGCAGCAGGCGCGGATCGGCAAAGCCGATCTTCTCGAATGCGGTCCGGCCCTGATTTCGATCGACAATGCCTCGACCCGCGCCCGCCGCATCTATCGCCGTCTTGTCGAAGCGGAGAAGAAAGCGATGGAGTCGGCCTTGCAGTGACCCGCGAATGTCTCGTCGCCGTCGGAACGGCAGGTGAGACATCCGGCGAGGGGGGGATTTGCGCGCTCGCCGCCAACCCTTATGACGCGGCTTGGGTGAACTGCGCCCGACCCTTGCGGTTTCGTCCGAACATATGGCCGGTGACGGTGGACATCAGCGTATCGGGAACCGTGGTTCCGCGCCAGGCGACATGCTGGTCGGGGCGTATGAGGGCGAGCGGCTGTTGATAAAGGTCGATCACCACCTTGTCCGACGTCTCGAACATCTCGAAGGGTATATGGAGGCGCTCGGCCTGCTCTCTCGCTTTCCCGGCTTCGGCCCGCGCCTCGGGCGCGAGTACCAGCATGGTGAAGCCCTGCCCGAAATGATCGTAAAGCGAATTGCCGTCTTCCAGCCATTGATGCGGGGCAAGGCTGCCCGGCGCGGCTGACGGCGTATAATCGATCGCCTTGTTCCAGGGTTTCGGGCTGGTCTCTTCGACGATGATGGGTGAGTCCATGTAACGATAGCCCAGCACGACGCCCAGGCTGTAGAATTCGGGTCGCTTGGTCGCCCAGATAAGTTCCGCCACTTCCTGGCGCACCTGCTCGCCGCGTGGGGAATCCTCCTCGATCCCTTCACGCGCCAGTTGATTGGGCGCCAGGCTGTGGTTCGCTTCCGCCTCGTCCAGCACATAATGGTGAATTGGCCTGCGCTCCATTTCATAGGTGTCGAGCAAGGCGGAATCGCCCCAGCCCTGCACTGTGGCGGCCAATTTCCAGCCCAGGTCGACGGAGTCGCATATGCCCATGTTCATCCCGAAGCCGCCGAAGGGTGGATGGAGATGGCAGGCGTCGCCGGTCAGGAACACCCGGCCGCTGGAATAGCGTTCGGCCAGCAGCCGGTGGATCGTCCAGATTTCGTTGCTCAGGATTTTATAGGGCAGGTCGAGCCCGGTGGACCGCCGGATCATGCCCAGCACATCCTCCTCGGAAAACACCGCATCCGGCGCGATGCCGGTCGGCGCGAAGAACCAGCGATCGTCGGTGTCCATCGGCCCGATGAAGCTGGGCGCTTCGTCGTTGCACTGCCATATCTGGATGCCGGGGCCATGCGGTTGCGCGTCCGCCAGGCCCGGCGCCTGGAAGATGGTCATGTTGTTTCGCGAAAGCCCGTAATCCCCGACCATCCTGATGCCGACCTGCTCGCGCACGGTGCTGCGGCCGCCGTCCGCTCCCACCAGATATTGAGCCGAAAGCTCGCGCATGGTGCCGGTTTCCAGATTGAGGACATGTGCGGAAACGCCTGAGCCGTCCTGCGCGATCTTCACCAGTTCCTGCCCGAATTCGACAGTCACGCAGGGCAGGGAACGCAGATGTTCCAGCAACACGGCTTCGACCTTATATTGCGGGATCCACTGCGCATGTTCCGAATAGCGATGGTCACGCTTCCGATTGCCGTCGAACGCATCTTCGAAACGGGTGATCAGATGACCGCCAAGTCGCGTGACGAACAGCACATTGGCCGGGTAATCGATGCCGAAGGGGGCGGCGTCAGCCAGACGTTCGGCAATGCCCCAGCGACGGAAATGCTCCCGGGTGCGGACATTGCAGTTCTTGGCACGGGGCGCATAGCCGGTGCGATCGTTCCTTTCGACGACGAGGCATGAGACGCCGCGGCTTCCAAGCTCGACCGCCAGCGAGAGCCCGGATGGACCGGCGCCGACAATGATGACCGCCGGATTTATATCCCCACTCTCCACCGCAATAATCCTGTCCTGTTTCTACCGGCGTTTCTACGATGGAACACGCGGCTTAGGAGGATAGCAAAAATGGCTATCCGATCTTTGCCGAGTATCATCTGGTGCGTCCGCGAGGATGCATTCAGGAAAATTTCCCCGCTTCGACGCCCTCTATGAAGTCCAGGAGGGCATCCGCCACCTTTTCAGGCGCCTCCATCGCCGCATAATGGCCAACCCCCTCCAACAAGACGGAGCGGATTTGCTGCCCGGGCGCGGCGTTCGTCATGGTGTGCGCGGTGAACCCGCCGCCGCCCGCGCCGACGGCAAGGACAGGTGCGGCCAGCGTTCGAGATTGCGCGATTTCCACCATCTCGCCGCCCTCTTTCAGCATGGAGGAATAAAGGCCTGCCGCGCCGCTCCAGCCATCCGGCCGCGTATAGCCGCGGGCGAATTCCTCAATATCCTCCTCCCCGATCGCGTCCGGCGTGGCGCACATTGCGGGAAACATGAACTCGCCAAGAAACGCCTTTTCACGCCCGGCAAGCAGCATTTCCGGAATGCCGGGAGCCGCCATGACGCCGATATGCCATGCACCGCCCTTGGCGACATCGGCGAAATTTTCCAGCCCGAACCCGGCCAGACCCATTTCGATCGCCGTGAAGCTGAGAAGATCGCCCGGATGGGTGGCGGCAAAGCGGAAAGCGGCCCCACCGCTAATATCCTGAGCGGTCAGATGGACAGGCCCAACAGCCAGCGCCTGCACCAGAGCATGAAGATCTTCCGCGGCAACCCTGCTGTCATGCCCGGCTTCCGCGCAATCGGAATCACCGAAGCCTCGCAGGTCGACGGCGAAAACGCGATGCTTTTCCACCAGCAGGGGAAGAAGTTTGTGAAACGCCCACCAGCTTTCGGGAAATCCGTGGACCAGCAGAATGGGTGATCCGCTGCTCCCCGCCGATACATAGTGAAGCTCGGTTCCGTTAACGGCGATGCGGTGATGGGTGACGCCGGGCAGCGTTCTGCCGATGGGCTCGATAGGCATGGAGGGTCTCCGCGTTAGACAACATGGTTGTCCTTTTAAATAGACAACCATGTTGTCGTTGTCTATGGCTTTTCGACAACTATATTGTCTTTTTCTGCTGCCACCTTATGCTTGGGGCGATGGCTCGATCCGGCGCAGACCTCGCATTGCTTCTCCTTGGTGGTTTTCGCTCGATGGCCGATGCCGCGACCGCCGAACTGTCCCGGCGCGGGTTCGACGATGTGCGGCCCGCCCATGAATTCGCACTCCGGGCGATCGCGGGGGGCGCGGGCAACGCGTCTGAACTTGGCCGTCGGCTGGCGGTGACCAAACAGGCGGCGGCCAAGACGGTCGCGATGCTGGAACAGCGCGGCTATGTCTCATTCGAAACCGCCGGGGTATCACGGCGCAAGCGCCTGCAAGTCACCCCGCGCGGCCATGCCATGATGAAGCAGGGCGAGGCGATTTTCGAGGAATTGCGGGCCCAATGGGAAAAGGAGATCGGCAGCGCCGACCTTCGGAAACTCGAAGAAATTCTGGCCAGGCTTGTGGGTTCCACGCCCATTCGGCTGGATACCCCTGGCTGGATCGCGCAAGATGCGACCTATCGGACACAGGCCCGACCTGTCGTCGATGAGCAAGAATAGGATCGTTACCGCCGCTTCGTCCCGCTCATGTCGATCAAGATCGCGCAGTTCATGGCGATTGCCGGGAGGACGCCCTGACACTGGCCAAGATACAGAAATTTGAAGTCGCTTCTGGCTCCTTGCATCTGCGAGGAGCCAGAAGAGAAGCGCGCCTCATCGGCTGACGCTGCCACACGCCCTAATCTAGACGGTCGATGCCGAATAGCGGCTGATGGCGAGGTCGGCGGTTTCGATGGCCGGTTTCCGCCCGCCGATGATGTCCGCGATCACATGGCCCGACCCGCAGGCCATGGTCCACCCCAATGTGCCATGGCCCGTATTGAGGAACAGGTTCGGGATTTTCGTCGCCCCGATCACCGGCGTGCTGTCCGGCGTCATCGGCCGCAGTCCGGACCAGAAACTGGCACGCGACAGATCGCCCGCGCCGGGGAACAGCGATCCCACAGAATATTCCAGCGTATCCCGCCGCGCCTTGGGCAGGCCCTTGGAATAGCCCGACAGCTCCGCCATCCCGCCGACCCTGATCCGGTCGCCCAGCCGCGTGATCGCGACCTTGTAGCTTTCATCGAGCAGCGTCGACACCGGCGCCCGCGTTTCTTCCACGATCGGCGCGGTGATCGAATAGCCCTTCACCGGATAAACCGGCAGCCTGATCCCCAGCGGCGCCAGCATCAAGGGCGAATAGCTTCCCATCGCCACCAGGAAAGCGTCGGCATGGATATGACCCTTGTCGGTTTCGACATGACTGACCCGGCCGTCCTTCACCGTGATCCGCCCGACGGTCCGCCCGTTGAGGAAGGTCACGCCCTTCGCCTTCGCCATATCGGCCAGCGCATTGGTGAATTTGAAACAATCCCCGGTTTCGTCATTGGGCAGTCGCAACCCACCGGCCAACGGCACACCGTTGCCCGCCAGCCCCGGCTCCACCGCGATGCAGCCTGCCGCATCCAGCACTTCGAAGGGCACACCATCGGCCTTCAGCACGGCAATGTCCTTGGCTATGCCGTCCAACTGCTTCTGCTCGCGGAACAGTTGCAACGTGCCCTGCGACCGCTCATCATAGGCGATGCCCGTCTCGTGCCGCAAATCTATCAGCCGGTCGCGGCTATATTCCGCCAGCCGCACCATCCGGCTCTTGTTGATCGCATAGGATCGCTCATTGCAATTGCCCAGCATCGCCGCCATCCAGCGCAGCATGGCCATGTCGATCTGCGGCCGCAGGATCAGCGGCGCATGCTTCATGAACAGCCAGCGCAGCGCCTTCATCGGTATTCCCGGCGCCGCCCAGGGCGAGGCATAACCGGGCGAAATCTCGCCCGCATTGGCGAAGCTGGTCTCGAGCGCCGGGCCATCCTGCCGGTCGATCACCGTCACTTCATGCCCGGCTTGCGTCAGATACCAGGCGGAGGTGACGCCGATCACGCCGCTGCCGAGAATAACGACCTTCATGCTGTGATGCTCCGCTTATGGGGGACAGTCGCCGCGCCCACCACGCGGCAATAGCGCTGCCCCAATTGGGTCAGGATTTCATAGGCAATGGTCCCGGCATCGGCGGCGACCGCGTCGATCGTCTGATGCGGTCCCAACAGTTCCACCGGCGCGCCGGGATAGAGCAAGATGTCGGGCACATCGGTCACGTCCAGCGTGATGCTGTCCATCGACACCCGCCCGATGATCGGCGCTCTGATGCCCTTGATGAAGGCGGAGCCGACATTGCTCAGATGACGCGGCCAGCCGTCGGCATAGCCCACCGGAATGGTCGCGATCTGCGTGGGCCGGTCGCAGCCATGGGTCAGGCCATAACCGACGCCCGCACCCGCGGGAACATTGCGTAACTGGGTGATCCGCGCCTCCAGCGCGACCACGGCGCGCATCGGATTGGGGGAGCCCTGCGGCGCCCCGCCGTAGAGTGCGATCCCTGCCCGCACCAGGTCGAAATGCCCGCGCTTCAGGAAAGCGCCTCCGCTATTGTCCAGCGCGCGTGGCACATCGGGGAAATGCCGGGCCAGGGCCTCGAAATTCTCGCGCTGCTGGTCGTTGAACGCCGCGTCGGGATCGTCGGCGCAGGCCAGATGGCTCATGATGAGTTTCAGGTCGATGCCGTCCAGCCGCTCAGGCTCGGCAACAAGGGTTGCGACTTCCTCCGGTGACAGTCCCAGCCGCGACATGCCGCTGTCGACCTGAAGCACGGCAGGCAGGCGCCGCCCCAGCGTCCGTGCCTGCCGCGCCCAGCGCACTATCTGATCGAGGGAGTTCAGCACGGGGATCGCGTCGATTGCCGCGCAATCACCTTCCGCCCCCGGTTGCAGGCCGTTGAGCACGAACAGCGAAACGCCGTCCCGCAAGGCCGGCTTCAGCGCTACCGCTTCGCCCAGCAATGCGACGAAGAAATGACGGCATCCCGCATCCATCAGCGTGGCCGCGACATGCTCGGCGCCCAGACCATAGCCATTGGCCTTGACTACCCCCGCGACCGTCGCGGGCGCGACCTGGCGCTGGATGATCCGATAATTTTCGGCCAGCGCTTCCAGATCGATGCGCAGCACGGCTCCCGCAGTATCAATAGACGGCATGATGCCTCCCCTCGCCGGAAAGCTATCGCGACGCTATACGAATGGGCTCCCATATATTCGAAGAATAATCTATTTATGGCAAATAATTGGATGATCATTCGCAGGAAATCGAACAAATGTCAGAATCGCTCGACGCCACGGATCGCTCGATCATCCGCCTGCTGCGCCTGAACGCCCGCAGACCCAATTCGGAGATCGCCGCGGAGGTCGGTCTGTCGCCTTCGGCCTGCCACCGCCGCATCCGCCTGCTGGAGGATGCCGGCGTCATCCGCGGCTACACCATCGTCACCGCGCCCATCGAGCAGGAAGGCCGCGCCGTCGACGTGCTGGTGCAGGTGACGCTGGACCGCCAGACCGAAGATTATCTCGCCCGTTTCGAACATGCGGTGCGGCAATGTCCGGAAATCCGCGAATGTTTCCTGATGACGGGAGGTGTGGATTACTGGCTGCGCGTGCGGACCGAAAGCGTCACCGCCTATGAGGCGATCCACAGCGAGATATTGTCCCGAATGCCCGGCGTCACCCGTATCAACAGCAGCATCGCCATGCGTGACGCCCTGGGCCCACCGCGATCGAGAAGAGGTAAGCGATTTTAGGGCCGATCCGGTTCGTCAAAGTGACCGCCGAGCGGTGGACTGAAATCATGTGATAAATTTTCGGCTTAATCGTGCCTTCCCGCTGTCAATCCTGCAAACCGCGACGCTGCGTGAAAATAACACCCGCCCTTTGTGAGGAACCATCATTCCGGGGGAACATGGAAAGCTTCTAAAAAGGGGCACAAGATAAGGAGGGGAAAATGAGAGGTTCCTATTTTGTCGCCATTTGCGGGGCATTCGTGTCGCACGCGGCGATCGCACAGACCACAATGTCGCCAGCGCGTCCGCACGGCGAAGCGCCGCAAGACGCGCGGGATGCATCCGGGCAAAGCTTGGGCGATATCATCGTGACCGCGTCACGCCGAAGCGATACGGTTCGGAAAACGCCGATCGCCGTGTCTGCCTATGCGGGACAGAAGTTGGAAGCGGCGCAGACGAAGAGCCTCAACGACCTTGTCGGCCCAAGCCCGAACATACAGATCGGCAATTCCTATAATTCCTCGAACATCACGATCCGCGGTATCGGCAATCAGCAGATCAACGCAGGCCAGGATTCGGGCGTGGCCATTCACGCGGACGGCGCCTACATCGGTCAGCCGTCCTTGACCCTCGCCACCTTCCTCGATCTCGCGCGGGTGGAGATATTGCGCGGTCCGCAGGGCACGCTGTTCGGGCGCAATGCGACGGGCGGCGTGATCAACGTGGTGCCGAACGAGCCGACGGCTGAAACCCATTATGGTGTCGATCTGACGGCGGGGGTCGATCCCGCCCTGTTCCAGCTTTCCGGCTTCATCAACGGTTCGCTCAATGAATCGGGTACTCTGAGCGGTCGGGTCGCGGCCCAGCAAAGCTATAATCGCGGCTATACCCGTAACCTCCTTCCCAATGGGCCGAACCGCCTGGACGATGCCAAGAACCAGTCGGTGCGCGGCCAGATCAAGTGGAAGCCGTCGGACATGTTCGATGCGCGCCTGCTGGTGGAATATGCGAATGACGATTCGAACGGGCCGGCGAGTTTCCTTGAGGGAACACCCGATCCGACCATCCCGCTGCCCTCCATCCTCATCGGCCAGTCGCGCGGCGATGTCGGCAAGCGGGAAGTGTTCGCGAACATCAATTATCGGAAGGTGCATTCCTTCAACACCAACCTCACCCTCAACTGGGCTCTTGGCGGCGGCAATCTGAAAGCGCTCCTGTCCTACGCCGACTCAAAGCTCGTCAATGTGTCGGACGGCGACGGCACGGCCGCGGAGGACACTTATGCCTCCTTCACCAACAAGGCCCGGCAGACCTATGACGAACTGATCTACACCTCGGACAATTCCAAGCCGTTCACCTATCTGCTGGGTGCGAACTATTTTCGGGAACGTCTGGAGCAGGCGATCGAGGTTCCCATTGCCGAGGCGCCGTTGGGTGGCGGCGTCGTCCTCAACGACATAACGGTGTTCGGCGGCGCGGTTCCGCTGATCACGACGTCCTATGCTGCTTTCGGGCGCGCGCAATATGCGTTCACGCCGGACTTCAAACTGTTCGCCGGTTTGCGATACACGCACGACAAGAAATCGATCGTGCAGTACAACAACTTTATCAACGGAGGGACGCTCCAGTCTTCATCGTCGAGCTGGAACAGATTGACCTATGAAATCGGTACGTCCTACGCGTTCAGCCAAACGCTCGACGGCTATTTGAAATATTCGACAGGGTTCAAAGGCGGCGGATATTCCGCCGGTACGCTGGCACCTTCGTTCAGGCCCGAGACGAACGCAAACTATGAAGCCGGGCTGAAGGGCAACTTCTTCAATCGGGCCTTGCAGGCCAACCTTGCGGTCTTTTACATGAAATATGACGATTTGCAGGTGAACCAGATCGTCGGTGTCTCCTCCTCCGTCACCAACGCAGCCAAGGCGACGGTCTATGGCGCGGAGCTGGAAACATCGCTTCGCCTGAACGATGCGCTGCGGATCGAATGGTCCGCCGCCTATCTGAATGCGACCTTCGATGAGTTCCGGACGGCGGATTCTTCCCGGCCCAATAGTTGCGATCCGGGGACGGGAGTCGGTACGGTTCCCTGTTCGCTGGACCTGTCCGGAAACGCGCTGCCCCAGTCGCCGAAATATACCAGCAGCCTGGGCGGTTATTACGATGTTCCGCTGGCGTCGGGGAAGGTCACGCTGGGCGCCCGCTACGACTGGAAATCGCGCGTATATTTCACCGAGTTCAACCTCCCCATCTCCTCGCAGAAGGCGGTGGGCAAGCTCAACCTGTTCCTGAACTATGAGAGTGAAGACGGACGCTTCACGGGCAGCCTCTTCGCCAAGAATGTAACGAACGAGCAGGTGAAGGGTAACGTCATCGTCGTGTCTTCGATCATCGGTTCCCTCGCGCTCGGCCAATATCAGCCGGGGCGTCAACTGGGCATGTCCTTTGGCTATCATTTCTAGTGGAGCGTGAACATTTCGGATTTGTGTGACGGAAGATCCTGGTCGGCTAAGCTGCATGAAGAGCCCATGCCTTGCCGGCCGGGATTTTCGGCGTTCGGCGGAGCGCGACCTTTCGAGTACAGGCCGAGACGTCCTTGGATCGGGATGATGACGGTGCAACATTGCCGGGGTTTTTCATGAATATGCCATCCGCCGACCGGCCTGCCGTGCCGCAGGACGTCATCATCCACTATGACGTGCCGTGCCGGCTCAGCGATGGAACGGTTCTTCGGGCGGATATCGCCCGGCCGGGAGGTGAGGGGCAGTGGCCTGTCATCCTCGCGCGGACGCCCTACGGCAAAGCCGTGGCGCCGGGCTTCACGACAGACCTGACGCACGGCGCCCGGCATGGTTATGTGACGATCATCCAGGATGTGCGGGGGCGGGGGACATCGGACGGCGGAGCGGATTTCCGTCCCTGGGTCGACGAGGGGAGGGACGGCGCGGAAGCGATCGAATGGGCGGCTGCGCTGCCCTATTCCAATGGAAAGGTCCATATGAGCGGGCCTTCCTATCTCGGCTTCGTGCAATGGGCGGCGGCCGCCGAACGCCCGCCTTCGCTCCATGCCATCAATCCGATCGTCCCGGTGGGGCCGTTCAAGCGGTCCTTCATCTATTGCGGCGGCGTTCTCGAACTTGAACTGAACGGTTATTGGTGGACGATGATCGGGCTCGAAGCCATTCTGCGCCGCGAGTGGGACTCTGCGGAAGCCAGGAGCGAGGCGATAGCACGGGCGAGTGCCACGCTCGAAGCCTTGGCGCGGGACCATGGCTACGTCCATCTTCCGCTCAGCGGCTTCGAGCCGGTGGCAAGCAGCGCGCTGGGCGGCCAGCTTTTCGACCTATTGGCGGACGGGAACGATGCCCCATGTATGGCCGCGACGATGCGGGCGAACGATTATGAGGCTATCACCGTTCCGGCGCTGGTCGTGGCTGGGTGGTACGACATATTCATCAGGGGTTCGATCGATCAGTTCGTTGGGATGCGCGCCAGGGGGGGTAGCGATGCGGCGCGGACGAAAAGCCGCTTGATCGTCGGTCCCTGGGCGCATCATCCCCAGGGCAAGATGACCGGCGAACGGATTTCGCCCGGCTCGGCCGCGATCCAGGCGCTCAACCCCTTTGGTCATATGGGGCTGGCCGCCCGTTATTTCACGGCATTGGATGAGGGTGCCGACACGGACGCGCCCGTCAAAATCTGGGTGATGGGCGCGGACAGGTGGCGCGACGAATATGAATGGCCGATCGCGCGGACTCAGGTGTCGCCCTGGTATCTTTCCAGCGGCGGTCGCGCCAATTCCAGCGGAGGGGACGGCACCCTGTCGCCCCGGCCGGGCGCAGGGGGAGTACCCGACAGTTTCATCTACGATCCGGCCGACCCCGTGCCGACGCGCGGCGGCGCCGTGTTTGGCGTGACCTGCGTGCCGGGGGGCAGCGACCAGAATGCGATCGGGACGCGCGATGACATATTGGTCTACAGGTCCGATATCCTGTTGGAGGATATCGAGGTCACCGGCACGCCCTGGGTAGAGTTGTGGATCATGACGGACGTGGTCGACACCGATTTCGTGGCCCGGCTGATCGACGTTCATCCGGACGGGACCGCGCGCCTCATCACCGATGGCATCCTTCGCGCCCGGTATCGCGACGATCCGGAGGGTCTCGCTTCAGCAGCGCCCCTGGAACCCGGCCGGCCTTATCTGCTGCGGATCGAACTTCTGCCGACGAGCAACCTGTTCAAGGCGGGGCACCGATTGCGATTGGACGTCACCAGCAGCTGTTTCCCGCGCTGGGCGCGGAACCTCAATATCTGGGATGAATGGGGCGGCACCTTGGCCGACGCCAAGGTCGCGCATCAGCATGTGCTCCACGACGATGCGCATCCTTCCCGCATTTTGCTGCCGATCATCCCGGCGACGGATTGAGCGACCTCGCCGGCATCGCGCGGCGGCGGCCGCACGATGTTGCTCGCGGTGCCGTCAGAAGACGGCCTTCAGGCGCTCCGTTGCAATGGCTCTCGCCTCGTCGACGATGCGGTCGATCAGGTCCCTGACGGTGGGCACGTCGTCGATCAGCCCCGCCACCATGCCGCAACTCCAGGCTCCTGACTCCACCTCGCCTTCGACCATTACCCTGTGATAGACGCCGGCGACATGCTCGGCGATATGCTCGAACCGCACATCGTCGCCGAGGGCCAGCTCCACGTCGACAATCCGGTCGACGGCAGGATTGCGCAAGACCCGCTCCGTATTGCGCAGGGCGCGCATGATAAGCCGGGTGTCGCGTTCGCCTGCCTGCACGATCGCCTGCTTGACCCGATCATGCACGGGTGCTTCCCGCGTCGCGACGAAGCGGGTGCCCATGTTGATGCCGTCGGCGCCCAGCGCGAGCGCGGCGACGAGCGACCGGCCATCCGCCATGCCGCCGGACGCGATGAACGGAATCGACAATGCCTTCGCAGCGAGAGGCAGCAGGATCAGGCCCGGCACGTCATCCTCGCCCGGATGCCCGCCGCATTCAAAGCCATCGACGCTCACCGCGTCGCAGCCGATGGCCTGTGCCTTCAACGCATGTCGGATCGCGGTGCATTTGTGGATGACCTTCACCCCCGCCGCTTTCAGCATCGGCAGATATTCGACGGGATTGTTGCCGGCCGTTTCCACGACCGGGACGCCCTTGTCCAGGATGACCTGCACATAGCCAGGATAGTCGGGAGCGTTCACGACCGGCAGGAATGTCAGATTGACGCCAAAGGGCTTGTCGGTCATGGCGCGGCAACGATCGATCTCGGCCGCCAGATCGGCGGGCGTCCGCTGCGTCAGCGCGGTGAGTATGCCCATGCCGCCGGCCTCGGACACGGCCGAAGCCAGTTCGGCCTTGCCCACATAGTGCATGCCGCCCTGCATGATGGGATATTGGATACCGAATAATTGGGTGATGCGCGTCTGCATTGTGATGTCCCGGCTTGGTGAATGTGTGAGGCGCCGCCTGGTGCGCAGCGAGAGCGTGGAGGTTTCCGTCACTCCACGGCGTTCTCCTGCTCGATCGAGAGGGCCCGCCGATAGGCCGGGCGCGCCGCGAGCCGTGTGAAATAGTCGACGGCGGGTGGTGGCAGATCGTCGCCCAGGCCAAGGGCGCGTGCGAATTTGATGGCATAGCCCATCGATATGTCCGCCGCGCTGAAGCGATCCCCGCAGGCATAGTCTCGTCCCGCCATCATGCGCATCGCGCCATCGAGCCGTTTGAGGAACCAGCGTCGATAATCCCCCGCGACCTGTGGATTGCGGCGATGCTGCGGTTCCAGCACGGTGTACCGCAGGTAGAGCGTCTGCGGGAAAGTCAGTGTCGCTTCGCCCATGTGGAGGAAGTTCAGATAATCGGGATAGGCAGGATCGACCGGAGCGACGGACAATCCTGCCTCCGGGTTCGTATCCGCCAGATAGTGCACGATCGCCGCGGACTCGCTCATCCCCGTCCCATCCACGATCATGAACGGGATGGTGCCCAACGGGTTTATCTCAAGATATTCACGCGCGCGGAACCGGGGTGGAAAGGGCAGCATGTGCAGCCTGTATTCGAGGTGAAGCTCTTCCAGCATCCAGAGCGCGCGAAACGATCGCGCGCCGTCGCAATGATATAATTCGATCACAACGATTCCTCGTGCCGTTGGCGCGTCGTGCTTCGGCTGGCCATCAGATCAACGCGTCCGCTTCCGCCAACGCTTCGAGCCTGTCCTTCCCGTAGCCAAGTATTTCGGCGAGGACATGGTCGTTGTCGCGGCCATAGGGTGGGGCACAGACCGCGTATCGCGCAGGCGTGCGCGACATCCGGAACGGTGCCGCCTCTATCATGGTCGTCCCGGAGAGGGGGTGGTCGATGCGGATCAGATGCTCGCGACCGCGCATTTGCGGGTCGGCGCCGAGCCCATAGATGGACTGGACCCGATGGGCCGGGATGGCGCGCAGGCACAAACTCTCCTCCAGCCATTCGACATTCTTGTCCTTGGTCCACGTCTCGACGATCTGCTCAAGCGCCTCGACATGGCCGTGGCGCGCTTCCACGGTCGCGAAGCGGTGGTCGGCGGCGAGGGCCGCCCCGCCTATCAACTCCGCGAATGTCCGCCATTGCGCGTCATTTTCCACCGCGATGGCGATCCATTGATCGTCGCCCGCCGCACGGAACACGCCATGGGGCGCCATGGCGGCGTCTCTGTTGCCCATCGCCGCCTGCACCGCGCCTGTCACCGAATGGGCTGCGACCTGTGGCGCCAGGAACTGAACGCCTGCCTCGATCTGCGATATGTCGAGATGGCATCCCTTCCCGGTGCACCGCCGATGATCCAGGGCGGCCAGCAGGGCAGCCAGCCCGAACCGCGGCGCGATGAAATCCGTGTAGGGGCCGTAAGGGCCGACCAGAGGGCCGCCCTGTTCGCCGACGATATGCTGGAAGCCGGAAAGCGCCGCGCCATGGTTCCCATAGCCGGAATAATGCGCATGAGGTCCATCCTGTCCCGAAAGCGACGTGCTGACCATGACCAGTGCGGGGTTCACGTCACGCAACTGGTCATAGGACAGGTTCCATTTGGCCATTTGGCCGGGGGTGAAGGATTCGACGACGACATCGGCCCATTGTGCGAGGTCGCGAACGACCTGGCGCGCCGCAGCCTTGGAGAGATCGAGCGACAGTCCCAGTTTTCCCGCATTGCAGGTTTCGAACAGCCCGGATTGCTGCACGTCATGATCGCCGTTCGGAAACGGTCCCATGACACGGGCGGTTTCCACCCGGCGCGAGGATTCGACCCGGACGACGGTCGCCCCGAAATCGGCCAGGGTGCGGCCGACCAGCGGTCCCGCCACGACCCAGGCAAGATCCAGCACTTTCAGCCCCGCCAGCGGCCCATCACCAGCCTCGCCGAAATCGGGGACCGGCGCGGGAGCCGCCACTTGGCCCGTCCATTGGCGGCGGACTTCCGCGTCGTGCTCGCCCAGCCGGGGCGCCGGGGAAGGCGGGACGAAAGCGTCGGGGCAGCCACGGGCAAAGGCTCCGGGCGTCTTGTAGGGGCCACAGGGGCCCTCGATGGTCTCCATGAAGTCCCGCGCCGCGAATTGCGGGCTGTCGATGAGATCAGCGATGGTCAGGATCGGCGCGATGCGAACGCCGCGGCGGATCGCGACCTCCACCAGTTCATCCTTGCGCCGCGTGTCGAGAAAGGACTGCACCCAGCAGCGGACGGAATCGAGGTCCGCGCTGCCTATCTCCCCGCCGATGATCCGCTCGTGCAGCCCGCTCCAGTCCCAGTTGCTGTAGATCGGGTGATACCAGCCTTCCTCGCGCATCCAGGCCATCAGCTTGTTGGATGCCGGGCCGGCGGCGGGTCCGATGCCCAGGTGCAACTCGGCCATTCCGTCGGACAGCGGCCATTTGGACTTTCGCGTCACCGATCCGCTGCCGCTAAGGTCCAGTACGGGTTCGCCGCCGGGTCTTGGGCGCGGCACGAAGTCGTCATGCCCCACGCCCTCCGCCAGCACCGCGCCGAGCGTGCATTGTGGAAGGGTCTGCACAACGGCCAGATCGACATGCTGGCCCATTCCGCTCCTGACCCGGTCGGCGAGCGCGATCAGGGCGGCGCCCACGGCCGTCGCCCCGGCGTGCAGATAGGATTGCGGAACGCTGATGCGAAGCGGCCGGTCGTCATGGCTGCGCGTCAGCCACATGGGACCGCCCGCGGCCCAAAGGGTGATGTCGCTGTCCGGCCAGTCGTGCTTTGGTCCTTCCAGTCCGAACGGGGTGATCGAGATATGGATGAGGCGCGGATAGCGCTCCGCCAGCGCGCGGGGATCGAGCCAGGAGGGGCGACCTCCGGCCGGCGTGGCGGACTCGATCAGGATATCGCATGATTGCAGGAGCTGGTCCCACAGTGCGGGCTCCGCACCGGGATCTGCGACGATCGATCGCTTGCCGGCAGCATAGGCCGCCCAGAATAGCGAATTCTCCCCGGACGGCCAGCTATCTGCGAAGGGGGGAAGCCGACGCGCGGGGTTGCCGCCCTGAGGTTCCAGTTGCACGACGTCCGCGCCCATCTGCGCGAACATATGGCCGGCCAACAGGCCGCGATGATCGCACAGGTCGAGCACTTTGTAGGGCTTCAGAAACCCTTCGCCATATCGGGTCATGCCATATTATGTCCGACGTCAAAGGATGAAGGCTGCAAGAGCATCAGATGAGGGGGACATTCGCGAAGTGTTTCAGCCCCGCGACCTCCATCTGGTGCTGCTCCGGCCCGGATGCGGGCACATGATCGCCGTCGCGGTCGCCGATCCTGTCCATATGCGAAAGGACAGCGGCTGCGATATCCTGCTCGCCGTTGAGATAGGTGCCCCTGGTCATGGTGACATGGGCCTGGGCAAAGCGGCCGGCACCGGCAAGGATGATCGCGCGGGTCGGCGCCTCTTGCGCGCACAGCGCGACCACGGCGGGAGCCACCATGCCGCTTCCGAGACGAGCAAGGTCGCCGCTGTCGTAAAGGCCGCTGGTCATGCCCGTCGCGGCGCTGGGGGCCAGGCAATTGACATGAATGCCATGGCGTTTTCCCTCGATCGCCAATGTCTGCATCAGGCCGACCAGCCCCATCTTGGCCGCGCTGTAATTGGCCTGACCGAAATTCCCGTATAGTCCTGACGAAGAGGTGGTGAAGACGATCCGGCCATATTGCCGTTCCCGCATCAGGTTCCACACGGCGTGCGTACAGTGGACCGATCCCATAAGGTTCACGTCGATCACGGCGCGGAAATCTTCGATCGTCGATTTCGCGAAGGTCCGGTCGCGCAGGATGCCCGCATTGTTCACGAGGATGTCGATCCGTCCATAGCGGGTCATGACGCTATCGATCATCGCGTTCACGGAGTCCGGGTCGGCGACGTTGGCAGGGCACGCCATCGCCTGTCCACCCGATCCCACAATCTCCTGTGCAACGCTTTGCGCATCCTCACATGACAGATCGTTCACCGCGACAATGGCGCCGTGCCGGGCCAACGCGAGGGCGTGGGCGCGCCCCAGCCCTTGTCCCGCGCCCGTGACAAGAGCGACGCGAGGGGAGAGGGAAATGCGGGAGGCTGTCATGGATCATCCTTTGCAATGACTATGCCCGCCGGTTGCGGCGGCGGCATGGGGGCGACGAAACCCCTTCACAGGGGCGCAACGTCGGCATGAAGGCGGATAAGGGGTTTGCCGGTGAAACCTCCGGCGAAAAGATCCTGGATGGCGTTCGGTACGCTTCCCAGGCCCGTGCGGACTTCCTGCCATGGGCGAACCGTCCCGTTCGCGATCCACGCCGCCATCCGTTCGCGGAATGCGACGAGAAGGTCGGCGCGGTCGGAATAGGGCAGAAAGCCTTCGATCCGGATCCGTTGCGTCACGATCCGGTTGAGGTGGCGCATCGTCTCGGCGACCTGGTCCTGGTTATAGCTGCCGATCATGCCACTGATCGCGAACCTTGCTCGCGGGTTTGCGTTGGCAAGCGCAGCGTCAAGATGATCGCCTCCGACATTGTCCAGATAGGCATCGATGCCCTGGGGCGCGGCCGCCGTCAGCTTCTCGTCCAGCGATCCGGGTGATTTATAGTCAATGACGGCGTCTGCCCCGATGTTCCTGAGAAGCGCGCATTTGTCGCTGCCGCCGGCGGAGGCGATGACCTTCAGGCCGATGGCCTTGCCGATCTGCACGGCCGTGCTGCCGACTGCACCCGCCGCGCCGGACACGAAAAGGGTTTCGCCCGGCTCCGCCTTGCAGATTTCCAGCAACCCGAAATAGGCGACGAAGCCCGTCGATCCCATGGCGTTCAGATAATCTTCGGGCGAACCGATCGAAGGCAGCTTTTCGAACGCGGCCGAAGGTCCTTGCCCGAAGTCGCGCATGCCGAATTGGTGAAGGGTCATGTCCCCCGGCTTGAAGTCGGGGGCGCGCGAAGCGATGACTTCGCCCACCGCCCATCCCGGTATCGGGGCGCCCAACGCATAAGGCGGAAGATATCCGCGCGTTTGCGCGGACATCCGCACCCGCATGGCCGGGCCGACCGTGAGCCAATCGTTGCGAACCCTGACTTCCCCATCGGCGAGCGGCGCGTCCTCAAAGTCGCGTAGCTCGAAAAGATCGCGGGTCGGCAACCCTTCCGGTCGCGCGATCAGCGTCCACGCCTGAAATTTACTGCTCATTATAGGGCTTCTCCAACGGTTCGCCTCAGGACATCTTCTGCATCAGGCGTCCATCGCGACGATGACTTTTCCGACAGCGGATCGGCTCGCCAGCCTGGCGATCGCCTCGCCTCCCCGGGCAAGGGGGAAGACCCGATCCACTCTTGGCCTGATCCGGCCGGCGCTCCACCAGTCGATCAAGCGCATGACGTTGCGCCGGTTATGGTCGGGCGCGCGCTGGGCGAAACCTCCCCAGAAAATGCCGCGAATATCGCAGGACTTGAGAAGCGGCAGATTTAGGGGAATTCTGGGGATGCCGGCGGGGAAGCCGACGACCAGATAGCGGCCTTCCCATGCGACGCAGCGAAGTGCCGGTTCGGCATAATCGCCGCCGACCGGATCATAAATGACATGCGCGCCTTCCGGCCCCGCCAAATCCTTGAATGCCTGTCCCAACGCGCGCGCCTGATCCCTGTCGAACGGCGCCCGATCGTAGACCATGGCATCATCCGCTCCGGCGGCGAGGGCGACCTTGGCTTTCTCCTCGCTGGATACCGCGGCCACGACGCGAGCGCCCATGACCTTCCCGACTTCGATCGCCGCAAGGCCGACGCCGCCGGCCGCTCCGAGGACCAGCAAGGTCTCGCCCTCTTTCAGGTCGCCGCGATCCGCCAGGGCATGTATGGTGGTGGCGTAGGTGAGCAGAAGCCCGGCGGCTTCTACTGGATCCCGTCCTTCGGGAATCCTGAACGCGTCCTTGGCATCGCAAACCGCATATTCGGCAAGACCCCCGCTGGATTGGGATAAGGTGGCGATGAGGCTGTCGCCTTGCCGCCATCCCTCCACGCCAGCCCCGACCGCATCCACCGTTCCCGAAACCTCGACGCCCGGCGCGAAGGGGCGTGGCGGCTGGAACTGATATTTGTCCTGGATGACCAGCACGTCGGGATAATTGATCCCACATGCCAGCACGCGCACGCGCAACTGGCCGGGACCGGGATCAGGGATGGGGACTTCCGACAGCCTCAATGTTTCGGGGCCACCGGGCTCCACGGAAAGCAGGGCCTTCATCACAGTATCTCGAACAGCCCTGCCGCGCCCATGCCGCCGCCGACGCACATGGTGACGACGACATAGCGAACCCCCCGCCGCCGTCCCTCGATCAGGGCATGGGCCACCAGCCGGGTTCCCGACATGCCATAGGGATGCCCGATGGAGATCGCACCGCCATTCACGTTCAGGCGATCGTCGGGAATGCCCAGCCTGTCCTGGCAGTATAGCACCTGGACCGCGAAGGCTTCGTTCAATTCCCACAGGCCGATATCGTCCATGGTCAGGCCGAAGCGCTGGAGAAGCTTCGGTATCGCGAACACGGGACCGATGCCCATCTCGTCGGGCTCCGTGCCGGCGACCGCCATGCCCAGATAGCGGCCCAGCGGACGCAGGCCACGCTCGGCGGCGAGCCCGGCGTCCATCACCACGACGGCGGCCGCGCCGTCGGACAATTGGCTGGCATTGCCCGCCGTGATCGTGCCGCCTTCGACCACGGTCCTGAGCGCGGCCAGACCTTCGGCGGTGGTTTCGGGCCGTGCACCCTCGTCCTGGGTCAGCGTGACGTGCTTCGACGATTGTTCGCCGGTGGCCTTGTCGCGGACCGTCATGGTCGCTTCGACCGGGACGATCTCCTCGTCGAACGCGCCTTCCTTCTGGGCCGCAGCCGTGCGTTGCTGCGAACGCAGGGCATAGGCATCCTGACGCTCGCGGCCGATGCCGTAGCGCGACGCGACGGTTTCGGCGGTCTGGAGCATCGGCATGAACATGGCGGGCACCATCGCCACCAGTTCGGGATCCTCGTCGATCCGGAGCGCCTCCGTCTGCACCAGCGAGATGGATTCCACCCCGCCCGCGACGACCACCTTCATCCGGTCGACGATGATCTGCTTGGCGGCGGTCGCGATCGTCATCAGGCCGGACGCGCATTGCCGGTCGATCGACATGCCCGCGACGCTGACGGGCAGACCGGCCCGCATCGCCGCCGTTCGCCCGATCGTGGACTGATATCCCTGCTGCATCGAAGCGCCCATCAGCACGTCGTCGACTTCCGCTGGATCAATGCCCGCGCGGGACACCGCGGCCCGGATCGCGTGGGCGGCGAGCGTGGGGGAGGGGGTCGCGTTGAACGCCCCACGATAGGCGCGCCCGATCGGCGTGCGTGCTGCCGACACGATAACGGCGTCTTGCATCATAATTCTCCTCGGCAGACCTTCAGGTCATATGAAATATTGGGTGATCCACCGCGCCACGATGGCGGGTTTTTCCTCGCCTTCCACTTCGACGCGGATATCCAGCGACTGTTCAAATTGTCCCGGCGACTTTTCCCTGACGCTCGCAAGGGTGGAGGCGGCGCGTATGCGGCTTCCCGCCCGCACCGGCGCAACGAACCGGATGCGGTCGAAGCCGTAATTCACCCCCATCTGCACATCGGGGCATCGCGCCTCGGCAATTTTCTGCTCCAGATGGGCCAGCAGGGACAGAATCAGAAAACCATGCGCTATCGTGCCGCCGAAGCGGGTTTCGCGCGCGCGGATGGGATCGACATGGATATATTGTCGATCCATCGTTACGTCGGAGAAACGATCTATCATAGCCTGATCGACCGTCAGCCAGTCCGAATGGCGGGTGACGCCCAGTTCGGCCTGCAAGCGTGCCAGCGTCTCGCTCACCCGGCCTGTTTCCCGTCGAGCGTCAGCCCATTGCGTGCCGCCTCCACCAATCTCGGGGACAGGGAGAAGTCATCGCCCAGCCGGTCGGCGTGGCGTTCGAGCGCGGACACGACATGGCTGAGCCCCGTCTGTTGCGCCCAGAACATCGGCCCGCCCGTATGGCGCGGCCAGCCATAGCCGTAGATCCAGACGATATCGATGTCGGACGCGCGCTGGGCGATGCCCTCGCTCAGGATCTTGGCGCCTTCATTCACCATCACATGCATCGTGCGCACCATGATTTCCTTGTCGGATATGGCGCGTGGGGTGATGCCCGCCCTCGATCGATACTCATCGATGATAGCATTCGCCGCAGGGGAGGGGGACGGGCGCCTTTTCCCGTCATAATCGTAGAAGCCGCCGCCCGCCTTCTGGCCCCAGCGGCCAACGGCGTTCAGCGCATCGCGCAGGCTTTCGATACGCGTCGGGTCGCGGTGCCAGCCGATATCCACGCCGGCGAGGTCGATCATCTGCAACGGGCCCATCGGCATCCCGAACGCGACCGAGACGCGGTCGATCTGTTCGGGCGTCGCCCCCTCCAGCAACATGTCCATCGCGCCTTCGAGGCGGGGGTCGAGTATCCGGTTGCCGATGAAGCCGAAGCATACACCCGAGACGACGGGGACCTTGCCGATCTTGCGCGCGACGGACATGCCGGTGGCCAGCACATCGGGCGCGGTCTGCGCGCCGCGCACCACTTCGACCAGCTTCATGATATTGGCCGGCGAGAAGAAATGCAGGCCCAGCACGTCCTGCGGGCGAGTGGTGGCTTGCGCGATCTCGTCGATCGAGAGATAGGAGGTGTTCGACGCGAGAATGGCACCTGGCCTCGCAATTCCGTCAAGCCGGGCGAATATTTCCTTTTTCACGTCCATATTCTCGTACACGGCTTCAATGACGAGATCGCAGTCCGCGAGGGCATCGAAATCGAGCGTAGGGGTGAGCAGGGCCATGGCGGCCTCGACCTGCGCGTTCGTCATCCGACCCTTGGCAGCGGTCGCCTCGTAATTTTGCCGGATGAGACCGGTGCCGCGATCCAGCGCCTCTTGCGCCATCTCGACGATGGTAACGGGGATGCCTGCGGACAGGAAATTCATCGATATGCCGCCGCCCATCGTGCCGGCGCCGATCACCCCGACCTTTCCGACCGGGCGCAGGGCGACATCCTTCGGCAGGTCGTCGATCTTGGCGGCGGTGCGTTCGGCGAAGAAGGCATGGCGCAGCGCGCGGGACTGGGCGCCGTCCATCAGCTCATGGAACAGGGCGCGTTCCCTTTCCTGACCCGCGGCAAGCGGCAGCGTCGTTGCCGCCCTGACGGCTTCGATACAGGCGCGGGGGGCGTCCAGTCCGTTGATCTTGCGGCCATTATGTTCGACGAACCGATCGAACTCGTCGGCTTCGAATGCGACCGTCCTTTCGCCGGTCGTGCGCGGTTCCTTCAGCGTCGCGGCGAAGGCCACGGCTTCTTCCAGAAGATCATCCTCCGCCACGATCCGGTCGATCAGGCCCAGTTCCTGCGCCTTGCTGCCCGAAATGGGCGTACCGGAAACGATCATGTCCAGCGCGGCGGAAACGCCGATCAGACGGGGAAGACGCTGCGTGCCACCGGCCCCGGGCAACAGGCCCAGCGCCACCTCCGGCAGACCCAGCTTCGCGCTGGCGGTGGCGATCCGATAATGGGCGCCCAGCGCGACTTCCAGACCGCCGCCCAGCGCCGACCCGTGAATCGCCGCGACGACCGGCTTGGCGCTGGCCTCGATCGCGTCGATCACGGTGGACAGTCCCGGCTCCGCCAGGGGTTTGCCAAATTCCGTGATGTCGGCCCCCGCGCAGAACATGCGTCCGCCGCCATGGATGAGGATGGCGGACACGCCATCGTCCTTCTGTGCCGCCTCTATCGCCTGATGGATTCCGCGCCGGACCGCTTCCGACAGCGCGTTGACGGGTGGGTTGGCGATCTGGATGCTCAGAACCGGGCCGTGGCGATGGGTTTCGATCATGGTCTCTCTTTTCCAATAAGGTCTTCGTCCCGAGTCATGCGGGTCACGCGACGGGTCCGATCGTCATGCCGCCATCGACGATGATCGACTGGCCGGTCACATAGGAGGAGGCGTCCGACGCCAGGAACAGGGCTGCGCCCGCCATTTCTTCCGGCTCGCCGATGCGGCGCAGCGGGATCTGGCGGCTGAAGGCCTGCTCGGCCGCCGGATCCTCCCACAGCGCCCGCGCGAAATCGGTGCGCGTCACACCCGGCGATATGGCGTTGACCCGGACCCTGTGCGGCCCGAATTCGACCGCGAGGTTGCGCACCATCTGCAGGTCCGCCGCCTTCGACATATGGTAGGTGCCGATCACGTCCGATCCGATATAGGCGCCGATCGAAGAGACGATCACGATGCTGCCCGACCGCCGCTCCACCATCCCCGGCGCCACCAGTTGCACCAGCCAGTGGTTGGACATGATGTTGTTTTCCAGGATCTTGCGGAACTGGTCGTCGCTGATGCCCAGCGTCGGCCCATAATAGGGGTTGGACGCCGCGTTGCAGAACAGGATGTCGACCGGGCCGAGCCTGTTTTCCGTGGTCTTGACCAGCGCCTCCAACGCCGCCTTGCTGGAGATATTGGCTTCGACGGCCAGCGCGCGCGCTTCGCCGCAGCGCGCGTTGATGGCGGCCGCTGCCTCCTCGCATGCCGCCTGCTTGCGGCTGGAGATGACGACGCGGGCGCCCGCGTCCGCCAGCGCCTCCGCAATGGCGCGGCCGATCCCGCGCGACGAGCCTGTTACGATGGTGACCTTGCCATTGAGATCGAAGAGCTTGCGCATTGCCTGTTCCTGCCTTTGTCCTGATGCGTCAGCTTCGTGCCGGGCCGATCGCCATGCCGCCGTCGATGATCATCGACTGGCCGGTCATGAAGGCGCTGGCATCGGCTGCCAGGAACACGGCCGCGCCCGCCATGTCGGTGGCTTCGCCGACGCGGTTCAGAGGGGTGCGCTTGAGCAGCATTTCCTCGCCATGGGGGTCTTCCCACAGCCGCTTGGCGAAATCCGTCCTGGTTATGCCGGGTGAGACGGCGTTGACCCTGATGCTGTGCCGGCCCAGTTCGACGGCAAGGTTGCGGACCAGTTGCAGGTCGGCGGCCTTCGACAGATGATAGGTGCCGATCGTGCCGGAGCCGAGATAGGCACCGAGCGACGCCACGACCACGATCGACCCTGCCTTGCGTTCGATCATTCCGGGCGCGACCTGCTGCACGAGCCAATGGGTCGACAGGATGTTGCTGTTGATGATCTTGTGGAATTCCTCGTCCGGGATTTCCAGCGTCGGGCCATAATGCGAACTGACCGCCGCATTGCACACAAGGACATCGACGGGGCCGAGGCGCTTTTCGGTTTCCGCGACAAGCGCGCGCACATCCTCCTTCACTGCGATGTCGGCAGGGATCGACACGGCGCGATCCTCCCCCAGCCGGGCGTTGATGCCGTCCGCCACCGTGTCGCACGCCGCCTGCGTGCGGCTGGAGATGACGACCCGCGCGCCCGCATCGGCGATCGCTTCCGCAATGGCGCGGCCGATGCCGCGCGATGACCCGGTCACGATGGCGACCTTGCCGCTGAGGTCGAAAAGCTTGCTCATGATTGACTCCGGCTGTTCATAGGTTGGGTGCTCCCGCGATCCGTGCCTGTTCCCAGCCGAGGCGGGCCATCGGTACGAGTTTTGCGGCCGATCTTTCCGCCTCCAGGCTGGAGGCGGTTCCGTCGATGATGCGCTTGCGGATGCCCTGGACGATGCCGACGATCCGGAAGAGGTTGAAGGCGAAGTACCAGTGCGGGTTCGCGACGCGCGGACGCTCGCTCAACGCGCAATAAAGGTCGGTGATGTCCTCCAGCGACGGGATGCCCAGCGGGGCCAGATCCACCTCGCCCAGCGCCGCCAGACCGTCGGCGGGCATGATCCAGTGGACCGCGAAATAGCTGAAATCGGCGAGGGGATCGCCGATCGTGCTCAGTTCCCAATCGATGACCGAAGCGACCTTCCCCCCGGACGGATCGAAAATGAGATTGTCCAGCCTGTAGTCGCCATGAATGATCGTCGCCGACGACTGCTCCGGCACCGTACGCGAAAGCCAATCCATCAACTTCTCGACTTCCGGCACGTCCTCCGTCTGCGCCGCGCGATATTGCCGGCTCCAGCGCGCCACCTGCCGCCCGAAATAATTGCCGGGTCGGCCATAATCGGTCAAGCCCACCTGAGCGGGATCGAAGCGATGGAGCCGCGCGAGAGTTGCGACCATCTGCTCATATATCTCGCGCCGCTCCGTTGGTTCATGATCGGGCAGCTTTCCATCCCAGAACGTCCGCCCATCGACCCGCTCCATGACGTAGAAGGCCGATCCGATCACCGTTTCGTCCTCGCACAGCGCGATCGGTCGTGGCACCGGAAAGCCCTCCGGATGCAGCGCGCTCAGCAGGCGATATTCGCGATCCACGGCATGAGCGGAGGCGAGCAGGGTGCCTGCGGGCTTGCGACGAAGCACGTAGCGCTTCGTCGCCGTGTCGAGCGCGAAGGTGGGGTTGGACTGGCCACCCGAAAACTTGTCGAGCGTGATCGGCCCCGCGAACCCAGCGACATGCGTGCCCATCCACGTCGCCAACCTGTCCAGGTCGATGGCGGTTCCGACGGCCGCCGGTTCCGATATCGCGTTCATGTCGAACGGCCGTTGCGACGCAAACGGGTGCGCGTGGACATCATCAGCGGGAGACCCCGATCGTGCCGCTGGTGGGGCCGTCGGCCCTGACCTCCCTGAACTTCCCGAACTCCGCTCGCGCGATCGCCCGCGCATGGACCTCGTCCGGTCCGTCGGCCAGACGCAGCGTCCGCGTATTGGCCCAGTCGAAGGCCAGGTCGAAATCGTCGCACACGCCCGCGCCGCCATGCGCCTGAATGGCGTCGTCGAGGATCTGGCACGCGATGGTGGGGGCCTGGACCTTCAGCATCGCGATTTCGGTCTGCGCGCTCTTGTTGCCGGCGCGGTCCATCATGTCCGCCGCCTTCAGGCAGAGCAGCCGGGTCATTTCGATGTCGATGCGCGCGCGCGCGATCCGCTGTTCCCACACCGAATGGCTGGCGATCGGCTTGCCGAACGCCTGGCGGGAAAGCAGCCGCCGGGTCATGGCTTCCAGCGCATTCTCCGCGACGCCGATGGTGCGCATGCAATGGTGGATGCGGCCCGGTCCCAGCCGCCCCTGGGCAATTTCGAACCCGCGCCCTTCCCCCAGCAGCATGTTGGCCGCGGGAACCCGCACATTCTCCAGCACGACTTCGCCATGTCCATGCGGGGCATGGTCATAGCCATAGACGTTCAGCATCCGCTTGATGTGGACGCCCGGCGCATCCATCGGCACCAGGATCATGCTCTGCTGGCGATGGCGCTCCGCGTTCGGATCGGTCTTTCCCATGACCACCGCGACCTTGCAGCGCGGATCGCCGGTGCCGGTCGACCACCATTTGCGGCCATTGATGACATAATGGTCGCCATCGCGTCGGATCGACGTCTGGATGTTGGTGGCATCCGAACTGGCGACATCGGGCTCTGTCATCAGGAAGGCGGAGCGGATCTCGCCATTCATGAGCGGGCGAAGCCATTGCTCCTTCTGGTCGATCGTGCCGTAGCGATGGAGCACCTCCATATTGCCGGTATCGGGGGCCGAGCAGTTGAACACCTCCGATCCCCAGAAGACCCGCCCCATCTCTTCCGCGCACAAGGCATATTCGAGATTGGTCAGTTGCTCGCCCTCGAACACGAAGCTGCTATCGACATGCTCCTGACCCGAGTGGGGGGGCATGAACAGGTTCCACAGGCCCGCTCGACGGGCTAGCGGCTTGAGTTCCTCGATGACCTCGATGACCTTCCATCTCGGCTCGGTCGCCACCTCGGCCGCATAGTCGGCAAGGCGCGGCCTGACATTGGTCTCTATGAAGGCGCGGACACGATCGCGAAATGACGACTGCCGGGCGGTGAGTGAGAAATCCATTATATATCCCTTGGTGTTCTGGCGTGATGGTCCGGATTCAGTCTTGCAGGGTCTCGGCCAGCAAGAGCAGGCGGACCTCGTTCTTCAGGACCTTGCCGTTCGCGTTTCGTGGCAGCGGTCCGTCGTGAAATCGGATGACGATCGGAATCTTGAACGCGGCCAGGCGCTGGCGCAGCCACAGTTTCAGCTCTTCCTCTGCGGGGGTATGCCCGTCCGCGATCTGGACCATAGCGGCGGGTTCCTCGCCCAGCCGGTCATGGGGCAGCGCCACGACCGCCGCGTCCGTCACGGCGGGGTGGCTGAACAGCGCGTTTTCCACCTCTACGGCGTAGATATTCTCGCCGCCTCGGATGATGACATCCTTGCTGCGGCCGACGATGGTGCAAAATCCCTCCTCGTCCAGCCGGGCGAGGTCTCCCGTATGCAGCCAGCCGTCGCCGAAGGTCGCCTCTGTGGCTTCGGGGTTCCGCCAATATCCCATGACGATCTGCGGTCCCCGCACGCGCAGTTCCCCGATCTCGCCGATCGGGACGTCCTGGCCCGCCTCATCCGTGACGCGCAGCTCGTCCACCGGCAGCGGCGGTCCGCAACTGTCGGGCCGGTTCAGATAGTCTTCCGCGCTATGCCCGGTGATCGTGCCCGACGTTTCCGTCATGCCCCAGCCATTATAAGGTATGGCCGCCAGTTCGCGCTGGATCAGAACGGGCAGGTCCGGGGCGGCGGGTGCGCCGCCATAGGGAACATAGTCGAGCGAACTCAGATCATATCGGCTTCGATCGGGGCTGTCGATCAACTGCCAGGCGATCGTCGGAACGCCGCCGGCCGATGTGATGCGCTCCCGCTCGATGAGGGACATGGCTTCCACCGGATTCCATTTGTGCATCAGCACGATCTTGCCGCCGCAGGCCAGGGCGGACATCAGCAGCGATGCGCAGCCGGTGACATGGAACAGCGGAATGGTCATCAGCGTGACCGATGGCGGAAGCTCGCGAGCCGGCTCGCCTCGGCGCAAGGCGCCGCGCTGGGCGATGAAATCGCCTGCAAGCAGGCCCGAAAGCATGTTGCGATGAGTGCCCAGCGCGCCCTTCGGCCGGCCAGTCGTGCCGCTGGTGTAGAAGATGGTCAGCGGATCGTCGGGCGCCATCGCCACAGCGGGCAGCGGCCGAACGGGCAACGAGCCATAGCCGGCGGGCAAGCCTATGACGCTTTCCAGCGATGCGACGTCCAGGCGGGACGAGCGCGAAACGATCACCTTCATGCGATCGGTGAACGCCGGGTCCCCTGCTGTCAGGCGCTCCAGCCGTTCCTCATCGCAGAGGAGCAGCGTGGAACCCGACTGGTCGAGCGCGTAGCGAAGCTCGTCACCCGTCCACCACGCATTGAGCGGGACGACGATCGCGCCACACAGGCCTGCCGCGAACAATGCCACCGGCCATTCGGGCAGGTTCCGCATCGCAAGCGCGACGCGATCGCCCTGCCGCACGCCCTGCCGCACCAGATGATCCGCCAGCTTGGCGACTGCCCGGAACCAGCCGTCATAAGTGATGCGCTCGTCATTGAAGACCAGGAATTCCCGCTCGCCATGTTCGGCCTGCACCTCCCTCGCCAGTTCCGCAATGGTGGCGGGCAGGCGCGCCCATGTCCGCAGTTCGCGACCATTGATAAGCGCCGTGCCGATTTCAAAGCGGGAGCCGGGAACGCAGAGTTGTGCTTCTGCGTCCTTGAGTGACATTACCGGCCAGGATTGCATCATTCTCCGTTCCTCTGATGGTCGGTCGACATCGGTCTGGGTCATTTCTCTTCTAGAAGTGGTATCCGAACGACGCGCCGATCTGCCGGGGCGGCTGATACTGGCTGAGCGCGAGCGAGCCGATCAGGGCAGACACGACGATCACGTTGGACCTCACCTGCTTGTTGGTGACGTTCTTGGCGAACAGGCTCGCGGTCACGCGGCGGTCCGCGCTTTCATAGTTCAGGGACAGGTTGAGTTTGCCCGCCGCTGCCTGCGAGGATACGGGGATGTTGAACTCGCTGAAATACAGCTTCGACTTCCAGTCATAGCGGGCACCCAGGGTGATCTTGCCCGATGATAGCGGTACGTCGTAATAACCGCCGGCGCTGACGCTGAACTTGGGCGCCTGCGGAAGAGTGTTGCCGTCGAGGTCGAACCGGCGGGTACCGTCCGGGTCGATCGTGCCCAGGTCGGGCCGGGCGGGATCGCCCGTCCGGAAGCGGTCGAATGTCGCGTGCAGATAGGCGCCCGACACTTCGAACCGCAGCGCTTCGATGGGCCGGATGACGGTTTCGACCTCGAAGCCATAGATGGTTGCCTTCGCGGCGTTGACGACCTGCGTCGACGCGCCGTTGATCTGGTTGACCTGCAGATCCTTGTATTTCATGTGGAAGGCGGCGAGGTTGGCCTGCAGCGCCCGGTTCAGGAACAAGCCCTTCAGGCCGGCTTCGAGGTTGCTGTTCTTTTCCGGATTGAACGCGGGAGCAAGACCGCCGGCCGAGAAGCCGCCGCCCTTATAGCCGGTCGCATATTTCACATAACCGTCAAGCGTTGGGCTGAAGGCATAGGAAGTCCCCACTTCATAGGTGATTTCGCTAGACGACGTGCTCTGCCTGGGCAGAATGCCGATATAATTGTTGTAGTCGTCCAGATCGACCTTCTTGTCGTGCGTGTAGCGTAGGCCGGCAAAGATCTTGGCCTCCGGCGTGAACGCATATTGGGCATGGCCGAAAAAGGCATAGGAGGTGGTGTTGATCCTCGCGCCCAGATCCATTGGCATGGGCAGCAGGCTGATGGGAACGGAGATGTCCTGCTTGAGCTTTTCGTGGAAGAAATTGCTGCCCAGAATATAGGTGAAGGGCCTGTCCGGTTCGGACGTGTACAGCAACTCGCCATAATATTGATGGGTGCGGTTCTTGAAGTCGGAATAGGTGTGGAGCGCGCCGGTGCCGTCGCCGTCCTGGATATTGTGGATGTCGGCATCTGCATAGGAACCGAGCATCTTCACATTGCCGCTGCCCAACGCCCAGTTCAGGGTCAGGTTCACATTCTTGCCCTCGATCCGCCTGAGGCCCTCATTATTATAGACTTCGCGCTTGCTGACATTTCCGGTGGGCTGTCCGACCAGGATCGCGGGGAGCGGTTGGGCGGGATCGGGGGTGCCTTCCAGGAACACGGCGGGGCCATCGGAATGGTCGCGCTGATATTCGACCAGCAGACGGGCGTTGAAACTGTCGGAAGGCTCCCACTTGATCTGGCCGCGCACGGACTGGTTGTTGGCATCGTCGAGCCGGTTCGAAGGATTGGCCGTGACCAGATTGTCCGAATAGCCCGGCGCGTAGTTTTGTGGCGTCGCCAGATTGCGGGTGTAGCCGCGATTGTAGGTCTGCTGCGCGGAGAGGCGGGCCGTCCATGTGCCCGATGCATCGAGCGGGCCGCTGATATAGCCCGTGCTGTTGATCCTGCCGGGGTCTATGCCTGCTGTGATGTCGATGCCATAATGCACATCCTTGGTCGGCTCGTTCGGTATGATGTTGATCGCGCCTCCGGTCGCGTTGCGGCCGAACAGCGTGCCTTGCGGTCCGCGCAATACCTCGACGCGCGCGACGTCCAGGAAGGTCGACAATGTCAGCAGTGGCTGAGCCATGTAGACGCCGTCCACCTGGATGGAGACGCCCGCGTCCGAACCCGCATTGATCGACGAGCCGTTGCCGATACCGCGGATCGCGACATTCGCCGAGTTATAGGAATTGCCGATCTGAAGGTTCGGATTGGGACCAACCAGATCGGTGAGCGCCACTGTCTGGGCCGCCCGCAGGCGATCGCCCGAATAGGCCGAAACCGCGATGGGCGTTTTCAGGATCGTCTCGCTTCGGCGAGATGCCGTCACCACAATATCCCCTAGCTGCCCGGCGCCGGACGATTGAGCGCTCTGAGCCTGAGCCTGTGCCTGCGCGTCAAGCGCTTGCGCATGGACTGATTCCGTAACCGCTGCTCCACAGAGCAGCACAATGATGTATGAACCTTTCGACATATTAACCCCTCCAAGATTTTTATCTTTTTGTGCTGATTCGTGTTCTATCGATTTCCGGCGGAGGGAGAATGATGGTTGATCGCACGAGCGACGTCGCAATTTGCCGCAAGGGAAGTTGTGCCGTCGCTCGGCATGGATCGTAAGCGCTCGCCAGATGGCGTGCGGATTGAATTTACAGCCAGAATCGGCCCGACGTGATCAATGTCAGATCATGCGCGAACTCGCGGCGCACGTTGGCCAGGTCCTCTGTTTGCGAGCCGGTAGCGACCAGCCGGATCAGCTTCCCGGTGAACAATGCCTGGGACAGTAGTGGATCGATCGGCCGCAGCGACGATGAGATCGGCGTCAAAAGACGTCGCCAGGCACTGTGCTGATTCTCGATGTCGTTCCATATCGCGGATTGCAGCGACGGCTGACGACTGGCCTCAAGCCAGACCCGGTAGATCGCCAGACTTTCCCGCGCATATTCGGTCGCCTCGCGGAAGAAGATGACGGTGGTCCGGTCGATCAGCTCTTCCAGGCTTTCGTGCCCGCGATCCAGCGGGGCGACGGTACGATAGCGGTTCTTCGCATTTTCAAACAAACGGTGCTGTGCCGCCGCGATCAGGCTGGCGGTCGTCGGGAAGTGGTAAAAGGCGCCCGATGGCGACAGGCCCGCCTTGCTGGCCATCGCCTTCAGGCCGATCGCCGTCTGGCCCTTCGATACCAGTTCATCCATCGTTGCAGCGAGAATGGCTTCACGCGTCACCGCCGATTTGCCGCTCAGCCGGGCTGGTTTGGCGGCCGGTGTTTCCTCATGCCGTCGCCAACGATCAAGGGGGTCTTCGCCGGCGTTGAACACTGCGCGAAGATCATCCTCCGAAGGGCGGAGCACCAGCACGAAAAGCAACAGCCCGGCCGTGACATCGCCATAGGATCGAGCGGCCAGCGCGCCGTCGCTGCCACCCACGGTCAGTGACCATTCACGCCAGATTTCCGCCGCCGCTGCAAACCATCGATGCGCCAGACCCAGCGATTCCGCATGGCGGGGGGCGTCCAGCATGATCTCCGTCCAGCATGTGCACCGCACGCGCAATGCGCCGGTAGCTTCGAGAAGGAATTGCAGAACCTGGGATCGGGGATGGAATTCTTCCGATTGCCATTCCGGGTTGACCAGATCTGGCCGTGGGAGCAGCAACCTGTCCTCGTCGAGCATCGCCTGCGACACCGCGGCCAAGATGTCGAACTTGCCGGTGAAATGATATGTGGTTGATGCGAGGGAGACATCTGCGGCGCGGGCGATCGCACGGTGCGTTATGCCCGCAATGCCTTGATCGGCCAGCACGCGGATCGCACCTTCGATGATCCTTTTGCGTGTGTCGACGGACCTTGCCTGCGCAGGCTTTCTCTTCGGTCTATGTGTTTCTGTGAGCGAGTTCTGGGTCAGGGGAGGGCGGCGGAGTGCGGGCACGTTTCGATCTTCCCTCTGTTGACACGGCCGAAGTGGCATTGCTCCGGCACCATTTTTGTCTTATAGTACTAATTATTGCAAGAGGCGGTCTCGTTATATGAGGATCGCCGGAAGGGAGGCTGGATATGAAAGCGAACCCATGCGGTGCAGAGAATGCACGCAGCTATTCGGCGATGCTCGGCTCAGCGGTGCGGGCCGGTGATTTTCGCAGTCATCGTCCCGCGCTGTTCACGAGTAACGAAGTAAGCTTCGGAGCGGAACAGCTTTCGATCCATTATGTCGAGACGTTTTTCGGACGGGAACGCGCGCATGCGTTGCTGCTCGGCGCTGGATTATGCGATGCCAAGGGCAAGATGCCGGCAAGCATTTCCCGCGTCGACTTCTGGAATCTGTGCGTCGACGGGATCTTCAAATATAATGACGAAGGTCACGGGTGCACGCCGCTTCCCTTGCCCAAAGGCAGCTGGACCATGATCTTCACCGCGGTGAATCACATGGATTCGGTGGATGAGGGGCTGAAGCGCTTCTGTGATTTCGTACAGGTGATTCCATCCGGAATGACCGTCTCGGTCGGACACGGCACCGATGGCGTCCACGTCACCTATGCGATGAACGAACTGTCCGAACGCGGCGAAATCTACGTCGAACTGATCGCGTTGGTGTTCCACTGTGTATTGGTCTGGGGAACGGGCAGAGCGATTGAACCTGTGCGCATGAGATTGTCGAGCCTGTTGGGCGATCGCAAGGAATCGCTCCTGACGGGCCTGGCGACGAGCAGCTGGAGGCAGGGGACCGGGGTCTCCATGATCTATCCGAAAGAGATACTCGATCTGCCGCTGGGGGTGCGCCGCTACAAGAGTTTTTCCTTCCATGAATCGTCCGTTTTCATGGAAATGGCGGAAAAGCCGCCTCACGCGACGGATTCAGGTGCGTCGAGTTCACTGGTCAACGAACTGCGTGTGCTGATGCGGGATGAGATACCCCATCAACGTGTGGCGGCCCATAAGCTTGGTATGAGCGCGGCGACCCTGCAACGTCGACTCACGCAGGAAGGCACAAGTTTTCGTGAACTCTCGCGCGAGGTTCGGATGCGGAAACTTTGTACCTTGCTCGCGACCGATGCGAATCTGGACGACGTCGCCTATGATCTCGGTTTCTCGGACCGGCGCAGTTTGTGGCGCGCCTGTTTCGACTGGCTCGGCATGTCGCCGACGGCGTATCGGCTGCAACGTCGACTGTGCGAAAGCTAGAGCGATTTCCAGTCAGATGGCATCATCAGACGGTTAAGAAATCGCGGCAAAACAAAGAAATAGAGCGGCCGATCTGATTTAATCAGATCGGCCGCTCTAGGGGTGTGTGGGGATTCAGCCCGCCATGGGCTGAATCCCCACACACCCTAGGGAGCAAGGTTCTCGCTCACGCGCCTTCCTGCGTCGAGCGGCCGATCAGTCCCGCTGATATGGGCGAGGAGCAGGTCTGACACCATGTCGGGGCATTGGTCGACGATGAAATGCCCCGCACCCTCGACGGGGACAAATCGAAATGGCCCCGTGACGTAGCGCGACGTCAATTCCGCGGCATATCGGCCGACCGTCGAATCCTCTGTGCCCCAGACATAGAGGGTCGACAGGTCTATGGGCCGGGTCGCCGCCCCCGTGAATCCGCTTGCCCTGTACCAGTTCATCGCGCCTTCCAGGCCGCCCGGTTCGGCCAGCTTGGCGATGTGAACGGCCGCGATCTCCGGCGGCACATGCTGGGTTTCCAGGGCTTCGCGCAGGGGGCGAAGGCCATCGACGCGCATGGTCGAATAGGCGTCCGGCTCGCGGAAGGAGCGGTGGTGGCGGGAGCGCTCCGCCTGCTCCGGGTCTTCCGCCATGGCCCGCGCGAAGGCGGCGGGGTGCGGCCGCGACAGGATGCTCAACGTGCGGATTTTCTCCGGGTGTCCGGCCGCGATCAGCCATGCGATCTGTCCGCCCCAGTCGTGACCGACCAGGTGGAATTTCGGAACGTCCAACGCCCGCATCAGGTCGACCGCGTCCTGGACGATCAGTTCCACGCGATAGGAGTCCTGCTCTTCGGGGCGTGCGCCAGTCGAGTAGCCGCGCTGATCGGGCGCGATCACGCGAAAGCCGGCGGCGGAAAGCGCCTCCATCTGGGGATGCCACATATAGCGGGATTCGGGAAACCCGTGCAGCAGCAGGACGGTCGGTTCGTTGGCCTCCCCTGCGATGTCGATCGTGAATTCAAGGCCGTTCAGGCGGATGCAACGCGTTTCGATCATGTCCGTCTACCACCATCCATCATTCAGCGGCGGCGGCGCCGGGGCTTTTGTAGAACGCATATCTCATGGTCGCGAACTGCCTATGCACCATGGGTTCGAAGGCTTCGAGCGGCATGGTGTCGTAATGGGGATCGAAGGCGGACTGATCGAACAGATGGCAAAAGTCCGCCGTATATTGAAAATGCGGATGTCCGCGATATTTTTCCCTCATGTCACGGTCTTCCCCGATGAAATGAAAGAAATAATAGCCCTGGAAGATGGCGTGCTTCTCAACCATCCAGTGGTTCTTTTCCGATATATAGGGCTTCAGGATCGCGGCGGCGAGATCGGCATGATTGCCCGACCCCAGCGTGTCACCGATATCGTGCAGCAGGGCGCAGACGACATATTCCTCGTCCATTCCGGCCCGGAACGCTCGCGTCGCGCATTGGACGCTATGTTCCAGGCGGTCCACGGGATATCCCCCGAAATCGCCGTCCAGCAGCTTGAGATGCGTCAATATGCGGGTGGATAATCCTGCGTGAAACGGCTTGTAGTGCCGATCGATCACCGCCCAGTCCTCCTGCGTGGACTCCGCCATCTGGGTGAAATGGGTCGTGGTGCGTTCGCTCTCTATTGGCTCAGACATATCGGACTTTCTTCTGTTGAGCCGGTCGAACAGCATGCTTCCACCGGCCGAATGGATTTCCGCGCCCAATCCTGTTCGGGAATCCAGATTTTGGTTCCGTTCACTGGTCCCGCATTGTTTTGCTCAGGCGTTAAAGCCTGGCAGCTGGCGCTCCAGCCGACGCAGGCAACCCGGCCAGATCAGGTCATAGGCAGACTGGCCACCCTCCTGGCGAAGCGGGCCGCGTGCGGCCATTTGCCGGGCCACCGTATCCTGGGCCGTCTGGGGCGCGATCAGCGCTCCGTCGCGTCCCCCGGCAAGCGCCAGCACCTGTATCTTGCAGGCCCGTTCCAGAATGAACATGGTCCGCCAGACGTCGCCAGCGTCCAGCCCCACCGCCAGCGTCCCGTGATTGCGCAGGATCATGGCCGAATTGTCGCCCAGGTCGGCCACCAGACGCTCGCGTTCATCCCAGTCGAGCGCGATGCCTTCATAGTCATGGTAGGACAGTTCCGGGATCACCGCCAAGGCCGTCTGGCTGAGGGGCAGCAACCCGTCCTTCTGGGCGGACACGGCAATGCCCGCGTCGGTGTGCAGGTGCATCACGAATTTCACGTCTTCCCGCGCGCCATGAATGGCGGAGTGGATGGTGAAGCCGGCCGCATTGACCTTGTAGGGCGTGTCCTGAACGATATTGCCGTCCATGTCGATCTTCACGAGGGAAGAGGCGGTCATCTCCTCGAAGAACAGACCATAGGGATTGATGAGAAAATGATGGTCCGGTCCCGGTAGCCGCGCCGATATGTGCGTATAGACCATATCATCCCAGCCATGCAGGGCCACAAGCCGGTACAGCGCGGCAAGATCGACCCGCATCTGCCACTCCGCCTCGCTCACCTTGGCCCTCAATGAAGGCACAGGCGCCCAGGAACCGTCAGCCATTTCAAACTCCTTTAGTCATTTCATCCATGGGCGATCTGGTGGTGCCAGCGGATTGCCGGCCCATCATCACTTTCCAGTCCGCGCCAGATAGGCGATGTCATTGGCGGTGTTGGCGCTGACATCCGGCGCGCATCTGGGCAATATTTCGACCGCATGGACCGTGCCGATCAGCGAGCGGCACCGCGCGGGAACCCCGGCCGCCAGCAATTTGCGGTAAAAGGCGACGCCCTCGTCGTGGAGCGGATCGCATTCGTTCACGCTGATGACGGTTTGCGGCAGGCCCTTGAGATCAGCCTCCGACGCGAAGATCGGCCAGGCCAGTGGGTCCTGCCGCTCGAAGGCTTCGATGCCGTAGGCGAGGGTCAGGCGATTGTTCCCGATGCTGATGAAAATGCCCTCGTTGGCGGCCGAGGACGGATGATCGGGATGCGGCCACTGGCCGGCGATGAACGGGCAAAGCGCATAAACGCCCTTGATCAGCCCGATGTCGCCATCCCGGTTCAGCTTCAGCGCGGTGGCGAGCGCCAGGTTGCCGCCGCCGCTTTCGCCCGCGACGATGATCTTGTCCGGGTCGATCTGGAGTTCTTCCGCATGGGCATGGACCCATTTCAGTCCGGCGACGCAATCGTTCAGACCGGCTGGGAAGGGGGCGATTTCGGGGGCCGACGAGGGGAGCAGGCTATTGCGGAAATCGACCATCGCCACCGCCACGCCCTGCGCCGCCATGATGCGGCCCCAGGCGCGATAATTGGGGTCGAAGGCAGACAGATAGGCCATTCCGCCGCCATGCATATAATAAACGCAGGGCAGGATGCCGGCCCCTTCGGGACGGATATATTGGATCTTGATCTGGTTGCCGTCGGGCTGGGACGTAAAGACCCTGGTTTCGTAGACGATGCCTTGCGACGGGGCGCATTCTTCCGATACGGCCGACGCGAAGAAGGCGGCGTCCGCGGCCACGGCCTCTTGTGCCTCCGGACTGTTCATGAACTCGATCAGCTCCTCGCGGCTGGACATGTCGGGGCCGGCTGGTTCGCCATAGTCACCGAAAACCGCCTTTATTCGTGGATCAACCCGCACGTCTTGAAACAGCTTCGCCATTCTGTGCCTCTCCATTTTTTTTCAGCGTCTTCGCGGGGTCGCGCGCACGGGACATTCCCGTCGGCAGGAGGCGCGGGAAAGCGCGATCCCTGCCGAGACGGCCGTTCATCGGTTCGAACTGCTGGGACGATCATGCCATCATGACGGGCTGGAACAATGACCAGCAATCGCAGCCCGCTGGTCGCTATTTGCAGCACAGGCGGTTGCCGGCTAGCCGGGCGTTCAGCGTAGCGAACAGAATGTCGGCAAATCGTTCGGGCTGCTCCTGATGGACCCAATGACCGGCTCCGTCGATGACATGAAGCGATACGGGTCTGGTCGCGAGCCTGTCCCGCATGGTTTCCAGCAATCCCGGTGCCTGATAGGGTCCCCAATCGGCGCTGCCCGCGACGAATGCGACGGGGATGTCGAGGCGGCGGCCTTGAAACGGTATCAGATCGCGCCCGGTCATGCCCTCGACAAGAGCACTGCGATACCAGTTGAGCGCGGGCTGGAATCCCGTGCGCGCGAATTCCGCCGCGGCGATCGACAGGTCGTGCTCGCTTAGCCACGCGCAGGCGGCAATCGCCCGCGCATCGGGCATTGCGGCGGCGGCGACCTCGGCCATGTCGTGGCGCGCTGGCATGCAATAATAATGCGGCATCCTGGCCAGTTCCGCACCGCTCCATCCTGCCAGTTGGTGAGGGGCATTGCCGTTCCAATCGGCGCTTTTCTGATAAAAATAACCGCGCAGGAACGAGTGGAGCCCCTGTGGAGAATGCCTCATGTCTTCGTTGGCGGATGGCCCCACATAATAAGCCTGATAATGTTTTCGCGGAGTGTTCAGCCGGGCAAGCTCGGCATGGACCGGATGGAAGATGAAGGGCGCGTCGAGCGGCGCGCCCTGGGGCGGCGCGCCCGCGAAAGGGGAGGCGGCGAGGACCAGGTGGCGCATCAGTCCGGGCCGTGCCAATGCGCAAAAGCCCGCGACAATGGAGCCGGCATCATGTCCGACGATGGCTTCCACGGAGGAAAGGTCCAGGGCTTCGATCAGGTTGAAGACATCATTCGCCAAATTCCCTGTCGCGTAGGGTTCCAGATCGGTCAGATAATCGCCGGGTTGCGGTGTCGTGCGGCCATAGCCCCGCTGGTCGGGCGCGATCACATGATAGCCGGCGGACGCCAATATCGGCATCAGCCGGCGCCAACACCAGGCAAGTTCGGGAAAGCCATGGAGGAGAAGGATGGCGGGGCACCCCCGGCCAAAACCCGCTTCCAGAATATGCATGTCGAGATCGCCGACCCCGCGCACGATGCGGGACCGAATACCCTTTGGCAGCATGACATCGGGAAACGGACCGGGATGATCGCGGGGTAGCGGGACCAACCTAACGCCCGGTGAAAAGGGGCGCGCGTTTTTCGGCAAAGGCCATCACGCCCTCCAGATGATCGGCGGTTCTCGAACAATCGAGATGGCAGGCCACCTCATGCTCCATATAGGTGTCAAAATCGGTTGATAGGGCTTTGTTCAAATGGTCTTTCATGTAACCAAGTGCCTTGGGCGGTCCGGCGGCCAGGCGCCGGGCTATGCGCTCGGCATGGGCGTCCAGATGCTCTGCCTCGCACACCCAGTTCGTCAGCCCGATATCCAACGCCCTGTCGCTCGATATGCGATCGGGCAGGAACATCATTTCTCTTGCGCGCGCGCCTCCGACAAGGCGGGTGAGGAGATAGCCGACGCCAAAATCGCCTGACAGGCCGACCGTGGCGAAGGCCGTCAGCAGAAAGGCCGGGCGTGCCATGATCCTGAGGTCGCAGGCCAGGGCAAGCGCCAGGCCCGCACCCGCCGCAGGGCCGTTGACGACAGCCAGCGTCGGCTTGGCCATCGCGACCAGCCGACCCGATGTCGCGCGTTGAATGGCCCGCTGATAGGCGATGCGATCGTTCATCGCGGACGGGGGTGGCGGACCGTCGCCCATGGCCTTGACATCGCCGCCGGCGCAGAAGGCATGCCCATTGCCGCGAAGGACGACGCAGCGGACCTCGCTGCTACCTTCGGCGAAGGCCAGTTCCCTTTCCATCGCTTCGAGCATCGGGTCGCTCATCGCGTTGCGTGCATCCGGCCGGTTGAGCGTCAGCGTCAATAGGCCGTCATCCAGTGCCGACAGGAGGTCGGGCGTATCCGTGTCCCGCTGTATCAATCCAGTCTCCTCTCTCTATTTCGCGCGCGCCTGCCTAGGCGGCCCTGATCTGCTCCGGCGTCGTCACGAGGCAGGAGTCGTCGAGCATTTCGACCAGGCGCAGGTCGATCTGCGCGCGCGGCAACATGTAACGGAAGAAATAGTCGCAGGTCGCGTGCTTGGCCTGATAAAATGCCCGTCCAGCGCCGATCGCGGTTTCCTCCGCCCGTGCCGCGACCATCGCCTGCCACAACCACAGCCAGGCGATGACGACGGTTCCCGTCGCATCCAGATAAAGCGTGGCATTGGCGAGGCTGCGTTCAGGATCGGATTCCCGCACAGCCGCCGCGGTCGCGTCCCGCACCCAGCCCAGCGCCTCCTCCAATTTGCCTGCGTGGCCGGAGAGCGCGGGGATACCGGCCGCCTCGTCGATCGTGGCCTTGATCCGCGCCAACAGCAGGTCCAGCCCCCTGCCGTCCGCCATGCGGACCTTCCGCCCCAGCAGGTCGATGCCCTGGATGCCGAAGGTGCCCTCATAAATATGGTTGAGGCGGTTGTCGCGATACAGACGCTCTATCGGATGGTCGCTGGTATAGCCCGCGCCGCCCAATATTTGCATCGCCCATTTATTGGCTTCCAGGCAATGTTCCGACGGCCAGGATTTGACGATCGGCGTCAGCACGTCGATCAGGAGGGCAAGATCGGCCTGATCCTCGTCCGCCGCTCCTTTCTGCTGATCCACCAGCAGCGCGCAGAAGGTGCAGAGCGCCAGCGCGCCCTCCACGGCAGCCTTTTGCGCCAGCAACATGCGTCGGACATCGACATGCTCGATCAGCGGTATCTGTGGGGACGCAGGGTCCTTCTGGCCGATGCGGCGACCCTGGAGACGTTCCACCGCATAGTCGCGCGAATAGAGATAGCCCATCAGGCCGGACATGGTCGCGACATGGCCGACGCCGATGCGTGCCTCGTTCATCATGTGGAACATGGCGTGAAGGCCCTGGTTGGGCTTGCCGATCAGATGGCCGACCGAGGGGCCGTCTTCGCCGAAATTGAGCTGGCAGTTGGTCGTTCCGCGCTGCCCCATCTTGTGCGCCAGGCCGATCAGCCGGACATTATTGTCTTCTCCCGGCGCGCCCATATCGTCCAGCCGCTTTTGCGGAACGAGGAACAGCGATATGCCCTTGACCCCGGCGGGCGCGTCCGGAAGCCGCGCCAGAACCAGATGGACGATATTCTCGCTCATGCGGTGTCCGCCGCCGGAAATCCATATCTTGGTGCCGCGCAGATGATAGGCGCCGTCCGCCGCCGGTTCGGCCCGTGTCGTGATGTCGGCAAGCGAGGAGCCGGCCTGCGGTTCGGACAGGCACATCGTCCCCATCCAGCGTCCCGCTATCATCTGGGACGCATAGCGTGCTTTCTGCTCGTCAGTGCCGAATGCCAGCAGGAGGCGCGCGGCGGCGGCGGTCAGCAGGAAATAGTTGGCGATCGCGACATTGGCCGCGATGAACATGCCGTTCGCCGTCATGCTGACAGTGTGCGACAGGCCAAGCCCGCCATTTTCGGGTGGAAAGCTCTGCGCCGACAGCCCCGCCTCGATATAGGCGCGCAACGCGCGACCCACATCGTCGGGCATCACGGCTTCGCCATTGACGAAGGTCGGCGGGGATGCATCGAGCGTTGCCGCCGACGGCAGATATTCGGCTTCGGCGATCCGCTGGGCGGTGTCGAGCAGTTGCGAAATCAGCTCCCGATCCTGGCCTTCGAACGGGCCGGCGGCAAGCACGCGCTCCACGTCGAACATATCGAACATTAGAAAGTCGAGGTTGCGACGATCGACGATGTAACTCACATGATCTCCTGAAAGCCGTACGATGTGTAGAAAAAGGGCGGGCTGCCCTGCGCGGACCTTGAGGTTGATCCGTTTAGGCCATGGCGACTAGGACGGTTTTGTGCAGGCGGACCATCGTAATCTCGTGCAAGTCGGACCGGGCTTGGCCTGTCTTGCGCAGGGCGGAGGGGTGCCGTTGACCGTGAAGACAAAGCTTTCGGAAAGCGCAGAAGGGTGAACGTAAATGTCACCTTTCCGGTGACGGGTTTCGTCATGGTCGCGGATCGTTTGAATGCATAATGGGGCGCCAAAGAACCGGGCGGACGCCCATTCGACATTCCTCTATGCGCCGAAGGAAATGAAATTGTCTGGCAATCTTGGTACCGCAATCGTGACCGGGGCTTCTTCCGGTATCGGCAAGCTGTTCGCCGATCGTCTTGCCGCGCGCGGCTATGACCTGGTGCTGGTCGCGCGGCGAGAGGACCGGCTTCGTAGCATCGCGGCTGATTTGCAGAGCCGGTTTTCCGTTCGGGCCGATGTGCTGGTGGCCGACCTTTCCGAGCCGGCCGGCGTCGCCTCGGTGTCGGACCGCATTTCGTCCGATTCTTCCGTCTCCATGCTGGTGAACAATGCCGGCTATTCGACGATCAAGACGCTGGCCCAGACGCCCGACGAGGTGATCGCCAACATGATCGCACTCAACATCACCGCGCTGACGACCCTGTCGAAAGCGGCGATCGTGCGTTTCACGGAGCGCGGGGCGGGGACGGTCGTCAATGTCGGCTCGGGCGCTGGCTTCGCGCCTTTCCCGGGCATCGGCATTCCCGTTTATGCGTCTACCAAGGCCTATGTCTTTCTGCTCACCAAATATCTTCAGAACGAGGTCGATGGGACTGGCGTGAGTGTGCGGTTGGTCCTCCCGGGGGCGGTCGTCTCCGAAGGATGGGAGGTTGCCGGAGGAGCCGAACTCGAGCCGCTCCCGGACGCGATCGTCATGACGACCGAAGATTGCGTCGATGCCGTCATGTCGGGTCTGGACCAGGGCGAGCCGGTGATCGCGCCGTCCCTGGCGGACCTGACGCTCCTGGAAGCTTATGACAGCGCCAGCGGAACGCTACTGCAATCAATGTTCAGCGCTCAACCTGCTACACGCTATGGCTTGGGCAAATAGACGCGATGATCCATGGCCTTGCTCGGGTCGATGAGCGCTCACTGTTCGATGTTCAACAGATAGGTCCCAAAGGACCATCAATCGGCAAGGGGACGGCCGTTGGGCTGACGCCCGTAAACCCGCCCGCCCCCTTCTCCATTGCTCAAGGTCAATAGGGGATAAAATGCGCACTGGTCTTAGCGGCGACTTCCTCCGCCGTCACGCCCGGAGCGAGTTCGATGAGCTTGAACGGGCTGTCATGGTCGGGCCGCTGGAAGACGGCAAGGTCGGTGACGATCATGTCGACCACATTCTTGCCGGTCAGCGGCAGGGTGCAGGCCGGGATGAACTTGGGGCTGCCGTCCTTGGACGTATGTTCCATGACGACGATGATCTTCTTGACGCCCGCGACCAGGTCCATCGCGCCGCCCATGCCCTTGATCATCTTGCCGGGGATCATCCAGTTGGCGATGTCGCCATTTTCCGATACTTCCATCGCGCCCAGAACGGTCAGGTCGATATGCCCGCCCCGGATCATCGCGAAGCTGTCGGCACTGGAGAAATAGACCGACTGCGGCAATTCGCTGATCGTCTGCTTGCCCGCGTTGATAAGGTCGGCATCCTCCTCCCCCTCATAGGGGAAAGGGCCGATGCCCAGCATGCCATTCTCCGACTGGAGCGTCACCTCCACACCTGCCGGAATATGATTGGCCACCAGCGTCGGTATGCCGATGCCCAGGTTCACATAGAAACCGTCCTGCAATTCCTTCGCCGCGCGTGCGGCCATCTCATCCCGGGTCCAGCCCTTGATTTCCTGGGTCATCATACGGCCTCCCTCTGGCGAACGGTGCGGAATTCGATTTTCTTGTCATAGGGTGCGCCGACGATCATGCGCTTGACGTAGATGCCGGGCAGGTGGATGGCATCGGGATCGAGGCTGCCGGTCGGCACCACTTGCTCGACTTCCGCGACGCAGACCTTCGCCGCCGTCGCCATGGGCTGGTTGAAGTTGCGCGCCGTCTTGCGGAAAATCAGATTGCCGCTCTCATCGGCCTTCCAGCCCTTGATGATCGCCACATCGGCGAAAATCCCGCGCTCCAATATATAATCCTGCCCGTCGAAGCTCTTGACCTCCTTACCCTCGGCCACGGCGGTCCCGACGCCCGTCCTGGTATAGAAGCCCGGAATCCCGGCGCCGCCCGCCCGGCACCGCTCCGCCAGCGTCCCCTGCGGACAGAATTCCACCTCCAGCTCGCCCGCCAGATATTGCCGCTCGAACTCCTTATTCTCCCCGACATAGGAGGAGATCATCTTCTTCACCTGCCGTGTGCGCAGCAGCTTGCCCAAGCCTTCGCCGTCAATCCCGGCATTGTTGGAGGCGATGGTCAGATCCCTGACCCCCGAATCCCGGATCGCGTCGATCAGCCGCTCAGGGATGCCGCACAGCCCGAAACCGCCCGCGCACAACTGCATCCCGTCGAAGAGAAGACCCTCCAACGCGCTCGCAGCATCCGAATAAATCTTGTTCGCCATCGACGACCTCTCCTTTCAGCAGAAGCATGTGGGACATGATTGATTATTTCCAATGATTTGTTTTTTGATATAAACATAAGCAATGGCTATCAATCGCATTGGTCTCTATCATCTGGAAACGTTGCTCTGGATCGACCGGCTCGGTACATTTGCCGCTGCCGCCGACAGGTTGAACACGACACAACCAGCCATTTCGGCGCGCGTACGGGAGTTGGAGGCCCATTTGGGCGCCCGTCTGTTCCGCCGCGAGGGGCGTCACATGTCGCTTACGCCCACCGGACGGCAACTGGTGCGCGATTGTGGGCCGCTCTGGGGCGATCTTCAGACAGTTCTCATGCGTTGCGGCGGTTTTCAGGAGGCGAGCGGCGTCATCCGCATCGGCACGGGTGAAATCATTGCAGCGGGATGCCTGCCCGCTTTTATTTCCGACCTCAAGAAGACGATGCCGCTCATCAGCCTGGAAATCGAGATCGACCTGACCGCGAACCTCATTCAGCAACTGCTCACGGGACGGACCGACATTGCCTTCGCCGCCGGTCCTATCGCGCATCCGGCGCTGATGTCCTGTCCGATCGGTCTGGTCAGCTTGGTCTGGCTCGCCAGTCCCGACGTGGCGGCGGCCTTTCATGCGGGGAAGGCGGATCGCCTCATTCCGGTTTGGTCGCTGGCCAGCCATTCCCCCATTCACGGGCGCATGAGGGAAGCGATTGCCGCGTCGCAAATCGCGCACAGCCTTCTCAATCTTTGCAACAATGCCCGGATCATGATCGACATTGCCAGGGCCGGGGGCGGGATCGGCATTTTCCCCGAATCCATGGCGCGGGATGAAGTGGCGAGTGGGGCGCTGGTCGTGCTTGAAGGGATGCCGGCCCTCGCGCCGATCGAATTCCACGTGTCGAAGCGGGCGTTCGACAATGAACCTGTCACCCATGCCATATTCGAGCGCGCGAGCGCGCTTCGCCTGACCTGACCGTCTTCGCGGCCGGGCAACTCTGTGCTAGCGCGGGTGCGATGACGAAAGCCGCTCAATCTTCCTGCTCGAACGACGAAGGGTCGAGCCGCCGCCGCCAGATACTGGAAATCGCTGCACAGCTCTTCGCCCGGAAGGGATATCGCGGTACGTCGATGCGTGACATTGGCGAGCAGGCAGGGGTGCTGGGCGGGTCGCTCTACCACCATATCAAGTCGAAGGATGCGTTGTTCGTCGAATTGCACAATGCGGCGCTGGACAACGCAGCGGATCAAATCCATCAGGCGGTCCAACGGCACGACGATCCCTGGGCCAGGCTGGAGGCGGCCTGCTCGACCTTGCTGGATATCCAGCTCGCCCCGGGTTCACTGACGGCTCCGATGATGAACGATTTCCGCGAAGTGCCCGATGAAGTCCGGGCACAATTGATCGCACGGCGCGATCAGTTCGAAGAATTGTTCCGCACGTTGGTGGCGGACCTGCCCCTATCCGCTCATATCGACCGATCAATCTATCGTAACCTCTTGCTTTCGCAGCTCAATGCGACAGGGGACTGGTATCGCGACGGCCGCCTGACCCCGGCCCAGGTTGCGGCCCAGATCGTCGCTATCTTCCGGCACGAATAAGTTCAGGGTCGAACAATACCGGCATCGGTCGTCGCACTTTCGTCCGCTGCCAAATTTCCCTGTTTCGCGCGCGAACGCGCCGGGGGAGCAACCCGCCCTCCACCGAAAGGCCGTGCTGAATGCGCTCGCCGATTCATAACCGACCTCCTCCGCCAGGCGGGATGAGCCGGCAGCGATGCTCCTACTGCAATCGTGCCATATCGGTCATCTTCGCCATAGCGGCGAGCTGGGGCCGGATTTCACGGACCATGAGGTCGGCGACCAGGATCGATCCCTGCTGGGTCAGATGGCCATAGTCGAACTGGACGGGTATGCCGGGCTTTACCCACAAGCGGCAATCGGGCCTGCAGAGGCTGCGATAGGCCGAGAAATAGGGGATGGTGGCCTTTTTCATCGCGGCTGCCATCCGCTGGTCGACGACAGAGACCTGGGGAATGCGATGCGGATCGATCGGCTCGGCCTGATCGATTTGCCGCGCCAGCAATCGCGGGAGGGGCTGGTCATATTCGACGATCGGCCCGGACACGATGACATGTGGGGTTGCCCTTTGCACCATCCGGACGGTTTTCTCGATATCCGGCACATCCTTGTCGAGCCAGCGCGCCGAGAGGATCACCAGATCCGGGCGCACCTGTTTCAGATAGTCGGCGAATACCCGGTGCATGAGGGTCAGGCAGCGCGCATCGCCGCGGCTGCCGATCAGCGGCTTGCATCCCGATGCCGTCGCCTGAAGGATATGCGCGTTCGGCAAGGCCTGGTTGAGGCCGTAATAGAGATGGGCGGCATGGCTGTCGCCGACGATGAGGATATGCGGCTTGTCATGCGGGGCGATCATGCACCGGTCGAACGCATAGTCCGAAAGGCTGTGTTGGGAGGTCAGGAAGCAGGAACCTGTCCGCATCATTTCGGTGCGCCCCGTCCGCTCCCCATAAGCGAGGACGCCGCGCGCCTGCGCGGAAATCGGATAAAGGGCATCGCTGAGCAGCGCGAGCGCCAGCACGCCCGCTCCGCACATCGCCATGGCGGCCGTGCCGCGTGCCACCACGGCGCGCGAGGTCAGCCGGCTCGACCGGCGGAAGGGCTTTTCGACAAAGGCCCAGGACAGCGTGGCCGCCATCAGCGCCGCGGCGAGCAGTGCCGCGCGCTCCATATTGTCGAGGCGGCTGTCGACCTGGCGATAGAGGACGATGATGGGCCAGTGCCAGAGGTAGAGCGAATAGGAGATCAGTCCCACAAAGCGCATCGGCGGTAGCGACAGCAGCCGCCCGCCCAGTGTAACCGATTTTTCGCCGCACAGCAGGACCAGGGCGGTGCCGAGGCACGGAACAAGGGCGGACGCGCCGGGAAAAATGGTGGCCTTGTTGTAGAACAGCACCGCATAGCCGATGAGGGTGAGGCCCGCCACGACACCGATCTCCGCCTGCCACTGGCGACGCGGTGCCGGGATGGCTCCGATCGCGAGGAGGGAGCCGAGCGCCAGTTCCCAGGTGCGGAAGGGAATGAGGTAGAAGGCGGCGCTGGCGTCGCGCGACACCATCCATTGCGCCGCCACGAAGCTGGCCAGCGTCAGGGCCCAGATGAGCTGCCGCCGATGCGTCGCCGTCCAGCTTCGGGTGAAGAAGATCAGCAGCGGGAAGAAGATGTAGAATTGCTCCTCGACCGACAGCGACCAGGTGTGGAGCAGGGGATTGCTGTCGAGCTCACCGTCGAAATAGCCGCTCTGGCTGTAGAACAGGATGTTCGACACGAAGACGATCGAGGCCATGATCGACTTGGCGACCTCATTGGCCTGGTCGGACATCAGCAGACCGCAAGCTAGCAGCATGACGCAGAGGTAGAGCGCGAACAGGGCAGGAAAAATGCGTTTTATCCGCCGCTTGTAGAAATCGAACAGCGCGTCGCGCCAAGTGCCCTGCTCACCTAGAAGCGTTTGCGTGATGAGGAATCCGGAGATTACGAAGAACACGTCGACGCCGACAAAACCGCCGGAGAAGAGGCTTGTGCCCAGGTGAAAGATGACGACGGGAATGACAGCGACGGTCCGCAATCCATCAATGTCCGCGCGATATTGCTTGATCATGCCGGGCAGCCTCCCCGCGTGATCGGCAATTCCATCTGTGGGGAGGGAAGTTCGTCAGCCACGGCTGGCAAGTGAATATTCACGGAATTGTGCACTGATATCCCCTTTTTCGATTCAATCCTCCCTCCGCATGGATATTTCTATGTTAAAAATATTACCTTATTTCAACGTTGAAAGCAGAAATATAAATCAATATATCGTATAATATGCAATATTCATCGAATTTATCATGGAGGATATATTTGTCATATCCGACATAATTATTGGGTTTATTCGTATCTTATTATTTAAATTTTGACTTTATGTCACTTTTGTCGTCCGTCGATTCTTGTTCCGGGAAAGGTGAATGCTATCGGCATGATCGCGACCGTCGCCGCGCAATGCGGACGCCTCTTCCGCGCAAAGTCCGGGATGCAATGGGCGGGTATCGCCGGGACGGGAGCGATCGTCGCGGCGACCATAATGCTGGCCGCGGCGTCCCGCGCGCAGATCGACTATTCCCGCGACAGGCAGCCTTTCACCATCGCCATCACGGTGGACGATCTGACGGGAAACGGGGCGCTGCCGCCGGGCATGACCCGTCTTGCCATCGCGGATCTCTATATCCAGGTCCTGAAGCGGCATCGGGTGCCTGACGCCTTTGGTCTCGTCAACGTCTCGAAATTGCAGCGGGACGCCGACGGACCGGCGGTCCTGGATCGATGGCGACGCGCCGGCTATTCGCTGGGCAATCATTCATACAGTCATATGAACCTCAATCGGGCCACCTCGTTCGATGCGTGGAAGAGCGATGTCGTGACCGGCGAGCAGGAGATTGCGCGCCGGATGAAGGATGCCGACTGGCGTTATTTCCGCTTTCCCAACATGGCGGCGGGAAAGGACGGGGCACAGCATGACGCGGCCATGACCTTCCTGAAACAGCGCGGCTATCGCATCGCCGAAGCCAGTGTCAGCTTCGACGACTGGGCTTATGGCGATGCCTATGCCCGTTGCCTCGCCAAAGGCGACAGGGCGGCGATCGCCGCCATGGAGGCGCAATATCTGAAGGCCGTCGACGACGGTATCGCGCGCATGAAGTCGCTGTCGCACAAAGTCTATGACCGCATGATCCCGCAGGTTCTGCTGACCCATCTGAGCGGATGGAGCGCGGACATGCTGCCCCAGGTGCTGGCCCGGCTGGACGCGGCGGGCGCGCATTATGTGACCTTGCAGGAGGCGCAGCGGGACCCGGCCTATGGCGGCAACGATCCATGGGCGGGCAATCAATTGATGATGGATCGCATCGCCAAACAGCGGAGGATCGATATCGGCGCTCTCCCCAAGCTGGAGCCGACCGACAATCTCAAGACGCTTTGCAGCCGGGGGCGGGGGCAGGGGTGATCAGGCCGCCTGCGCCCTGGCCGCGGCTATGCACGCCTGAAGATGCGTGTGCCGGAAGGGTTTCGACAGGCGCGTGATGTCGGGGGCGATCAGGTCGACGCCCTCATAGCCCGATATGATGAGCAGGGCGATGTTCGGATGGTCGACCCGCAAGCGCAGCGCCAGTTCGACCCCCGTCATGCCCGGCATGATATGGTCGGTGATCAATATGTCGGGTCGGTTGCCCGATTCGATCAGGTTGAGGGCACTTTCTGCCCTGTCGGTGTCGACCACATCATAACCCATGTCCACCAGCATCGCGCGCGTGCTGTTTCGCACCAGGTCATTGTCGTCCACCAGCAGCACCTTGCCGGACCGTACCGGCAAGCCTTCATCCTGGACCGGAGGGACCGGCTTGGCGCTGGCCGCGCGTTCCACCGGCAGCCAGAGCCGGATAGTGGTGCCCTTCCCGACGGCGCTGTCGATTTCCACTGTCCCGCGAAGTTGGCTGGCAAGGCCGTGGACCATGGACAGGCCAAGCCCCGTGCCGTGGCCGGAAGGCTTGGTGGTGAAGAAGGGCTCCATCGCCGCGGCCTTGACGGCGGGCGTCATGCCGGTGCCGGTATCCGTGACGGTGAGGCAGACATATTGACCGGGCGACAATCCGGCAGGCAACCGGCTCCGCCGCGCTTCGCCCGTGATGCGGATCGTACCACCATCGGGCATCGCGTCCCGGCTGTTGACGGCGAGGTTGAGGAGCGCGACCTCCAGCTGGTGGGGATCGGCATGGACGGTGGGCAACAGGGGCTGGAGGTCGACCGACAGCGTGATCCGCGGTCCCAGCGTGCTGCCCAGCAAAGCCTGCATGCCGGCCAGCAGATCGGGGAGGTCGACCGCCTTGGTGGCGAGCGGTTGACGGCGGGCGACGGTGAGCAACCGCTGGACCAGGCTTTGGGCGCTCTCGGCCGCTTGCATGGCGATGGTGGCGTGGCGTTCGATGGATTCGGCGGTCCGCCTGCCTGAGAGGATCAGGTCCAGGCCCGCGACAATGGGCATCAGCAGATTGTTGAAATCATGGGCGACATGGCCGGTCAGCTGGCCGAGCATGTCCAGTTTCTGAACCTGCCGCAAGCTGTCCTGCGACCGTTCCAGCTCCGTGGTGCGTTCCCGGACGCGATGGTCGAGCTGGTCGTTCAACGCTTCGAGCGACGAGAATAATCGTCCGTTCTCCAAGGCGGTGGATGCGGCGCGGGCCAGGGCCTCCAGCAGCGCGATCTCATTGTCGGTGGGCTGACCAAATTCGGACCAATAGGCACCGACTGCGGCGATGGGATCGATCCGGCCGATCGGCACCATCAGCATGGATCGTACGAAGGTGGTCCGATAGGCCTCGACCGGCACCCGCGGATCGTCGAAGACATCGACGATCACCGCCGTCTGATGATGTTCCATGGCCCAGCCCGATACGCAGGTCTCGGCGGGGAAGCGCTGCCCCGCCCAAAGCGGCTCCATCGCATCTTCGGCGATATAATGGCATTGGTCCTCGTCACGCAGGACTACCGCGATGCCGTCCGCCCCCACGGCCCGACGGGCGAAGGCGCGCAGCACATTGACGATGGCGTCCAGCGACCGCGCGCCGGCCAGGGCCTCCATCGCCTCGGCCGCGATGCTCCACCGCGCCGCCAGCGCCTTGTGTTCGGATTCGCGTTCGCTCGCCAATTTCTTTTCCATCGACAGCCTTCCGCCTTCGGTCCGAAGCCTTTCTTATCATCGGAGAAGCTTGTCATAAAGCAAAGATGATCAAGGGGTTAGAACAAGAAATTCCAAATTGATGACCAATTCGGTCTTAACCCTGATCCTTTCCCAAAAAGAAGCGCACCATCAAGAACGCAGAATGGCGGCATAATCCGCCGGGTCGACATTGGCGCCGGAAACGACGACGGCAACAGCATCGTTCCGATATGGCGCTTTGCCGTGGAGCAGCGCCGCCAGGGCCACCGCGCCGCCCGGTTCGACGACCAGCTTCAGCGTTTCGAACGCGAAACGGATCGTCGTGCGCACTTCATCGTCGCTGACGGTCAGGCCGCCGGCCAGCAGGGTGCGGTTGATGGGAAAGGTGAGCTCGCCGGGACTGGGCGCCAGCAGGGCATCGCAGATCGACGTGGAGCCGGTCGCCACGATCTCGCGGATGCCGGAGGCCAGCGAGCGGGTCGTATCGTCAAACGCGTCCGGTTCGACGGCGTAGATATCGACTTCCGGCGCCGCGTCCTTGACGGCGGTGGCGATTCCGGCGACCAGGCCGCCACCGCCGCAGCAAGCCAGTATCTGGCCGACATCTGCCCCGGCTTCCCGCGCCTGATGCAGGATTTCCAGTCCGACGGTGCCCTGCCCGGCGATGATATGGGGATCGTCGTAGGAGGGAACGATCACGGCGCCGCGTTCCAGGGCGATGGCGGTCGCGATCGCCTCGCGCGATTGGGTGGCGCGGTCGTAGAATATGATTTCCGCGCCCAATGCCCTCGTGTTGCCGATCTTGATGGCGGGGGCGTCGGCGGGCATGACGATGGTGGCGGGCATGCCCAGCAATCGCGCGGCTGCGGCCACGCCCTGCGCATGATTGCCGGAGGACCAGGCCACGACGCCGGCGGCTCTGTCGCCCGGGGCGATGCGGCTGAGGCGATTATAGGCGCCACGAAACTTGAAAGAGCCGGTGTGCTGGGCGCCTTCGAACTTGATGAGGACGCGGCGTCCCGTTCGGGCGTTCAACGCCGCATTTTCCAGCAACGGCGTGCGGACCGCCGCCCCGCTGATCTGCGTGGCGGCGTCGCGTACATCCTCCGCGCCGATCGCGAGGGCCGCCGCAACTCCCATCTTTTGCCTTGGCGTGCGGGTCAAGGACCGGCTCGCCTATCCTGCTCGCGTTCGAAGACCTCCGCTATTTCCGGCCCCATCGCCTGCAAATCGTCGCGTTGGAAGAAAGGTCGGATTTCCAGTTCGCTGGGGCCGGGCATCGGATTGGGGCATCGCCTGGCCCAGGTGATCGCCTCCTCCATGTCCCTGACCTCCCATATCCAATAGCCCGCGACCAGTTCGCGGGGATGGGCGAAGGGACCGTCGATGACCGTGCGGCTGGCCCCGTCGAAGGCGATCCGCTTGCCTGACGATGAGGGTTTCAACCCGTCGCAATCGACCATGATACCGGCGGCGATCAGCGCATCGTTGAATTTGCCCATTTCCTCGAACATTTCGGCTGAGGGGGGACCGCCCCTTTCGCTGTCTTCCGTCGCCTTCACCAAAACCATAACGCGCATGACCGTCTCCCGTGCCGGAGGGCTTTCCGTCGATCCTCATATCCAGTGGGCGAGGGGAAGGAAATCGCTGTACAGCGATTCCATGCATTATCGACGGCATTATCGCCGGGCCAGCCGCTTCCGGTTCTTGCCCACCGCCTGGCGGTAATGGGCGGTCGAGCGCTGCATGACCGACAGGGGCGTCGATCCCAGCGCGCCGGTCATCGCCTTCCATTGCAGCAGCGCGGCCGCCTCGATCTTCTCGGCCACCATCCGCTGCGCCTCGAAGGCGGCAGCAGGATCGCCAGCCAGCAGCTTCGGCAGGCGCAGGCCGATCACTTCGGCCGCTTCCATGCCAAGGCGCCAATAGTTGAACGCCACCGACATCGGGTCCATTCGCTGGGTCACAAAATCGCCTCCTTCGCTCCTGTGCTATGATGCACGGCGCAGCGCCTCCACGAATCCGGCGCGATAAGGAGCGGATCATGCCCGACTACCGGCAGTTGCGCGAGCAAATGGTGGCCAAGCAGATCGTTCGGCGCGGAATAACGGACCCGGCGCTGCTCGCCGCCATGCGGACCGTGCCGCGCGAACGCTTTGTCGGAGAGGCGGTGAAGGCGCAGGCCTATGACGACAGGCCGCTGCCGATCGGGGCCGGGCAGACCATATCCCAGCCCTATATCGTCGCTGCGATGATCGAGGGGATCGGGATAGGGAATGGCGGGATCGGGGCGGGCGACCGCGTCCTGGAGGTGGGGGCCGGGTCGGGCTATGCCGCCGCCATTCTTGGCCGCATCGCGGGCCAGGTCTTCGCGATCGAGCGGCACGCAAGCCTCGCCGGGCAGGCGCGCAGGCGGATGCGGGAGCTGGGCTATGCCAATGTCGATATTCGCGAGGGTGACGGCACGCTGGGACTGGCGGGGGAAGCGCCCTTTGACGCGATATTGGTGTCCGCCTGCGGGCCGGACGTGCCGTCGGCGTTGAAGACGCAGCTTGCGGTGGGCGGGCGGCTGGTCATGCCGGTCGGGGGCGAGGTGCAACGGCTTTGCAGGATCACGCGCCTCGATGACGATCATTATGAGGTCGACTGGGGAGAAGCCGTGACCTTCGTGCCGCTGATCGGAAAGCAGGGCTGGCTGGGCATCTGATCGAGGTTGGACGGAATTTCCGGAACCCGACCCGCGAACAGGGGTTTCCGCGATAGAATAACGGGAGAGTGAAGCCGCCGTGGCAGCATCCTTGGACAAGACATTGATCGCAAACCCCGAACCGGGTCTTTCCGGCCTTGCGATCCGCGAATTTTTCAGAAACCCTTTGGCCGTGGGGTCGGCCTTTCCGGCATCGCGCTATCTCGTCGCCCATATGCTGGCGCCAGTCGATTGGAGCCGGGTCCGCTGCATTGTCGAATATGGGCCGGGAACGGGCATCTTCACGCGCGCTCTGCTGGCCCGATTGCCGGCGCAGGCACGGTTGCTGGCGATCGACACCAGTGCGGCGTTCATCGACCATCTGCGCGGGCAAACGGACGACCAGAGGTTGATCGCCGTCACCGGATCGGCGGATCATGTGTTGGGCATCATGGCCGATCATGGGCTGGAACGGGCGGATTGCATCCTGTCCGGCCTGCCCTTTTCGACGCTGGTACCGGTGCGGGCGGCGCGGCTGATGGACAGGAGCTGCCACGCCCTGGCGCCCGATGGCCGGTTTCTGGCCTATCAGATGCGCAGGGTGGTCGGACCGCTCCTCGCCCGCCGTTTCGCCAGGGTGACGACGGGCTTCGAGTGGCGGAATATCCCACCCTGCCATCTCTATTGGGCGAGTGAACCCGCCAGAATTTAGGCGACCGCGACCACCTCCGCGATGATGTTCAGCAGGTGTTTTGCATGTTCGTTTCGGCAGATGAGGAGGTCTGGGAGGTAGACGTCGCTTTGATTGTAGATGAGGGGCGAACCGTCGATGCGGGAGCAGTGGAGGCCATGGGCGAGGGCGACGGCGACCGGGGCCATGCTGTCCCATTCATATTGGCCGCCGGAGTGGAGGTAGATGTCGGCCTGGCCGAGGATCACGGCCATCGCCTTGGCGCCGGCGCTGCCCATGGGGACCAGTTCGGCGCCCAGCTTTTGCGCGACCGCGACGGCTTCGGCGGCGGGCCGGGTGCGGCTGACCACCATGCGCAGCTTTTCGGGCGCGGGCGGCAGGGCGACGGGCTGGTCGGAGCGCAGCACCGTGCCTCCGTCCAGTCCCGGCAGGGCGACCGCGCCGATGGCAGGCCGGCCGTCAATGGCGAGGCCCACATGCACGGCCCAGTCGGCGCGTGCCTCGCCATATTCGCGCGTGCCGTCGACCGGGTCGACGATCCACACCCGGCTCATCGCAAGCCGGTCGGCATTGTCCTTCTCCTCTTCCGAGAGAAGCCCGTCCTGCGGCCGCACTTCGCGCAGCGCGTGGCAGAGGAACTGGTTGGCGGTCTGGTCGCCCGCCTTGCCCAGAGCCTTGGGACTGAACAGGCCGGATTCCCGGACGTTGACGAGGATGCGTCCCGCAACCTCGGCCAGATGCGCGGCAAGATCGGCGTCGGTCATGCGCTCCACCGCGGCGCTTGCCTTTGCGGTCGCTTCGCTCATGGGATGATCCTCGCGACGATCGCCTCGGCCGCCTGTTCGGCGCTCATGCCGGTGGTGTCGATGTGGATCTCCGGGTCCTGGGGCGCCTCATAGGGGCTGTCGATGCCGGTGAAGTTCTTGAGCTCGCCCGAACGCGCCTTCTTGTAGAGGCCCTTGACGTCGCGCGCCTCGGCATCGGCCAGCGGGGTGTCGATATGCACCTCGATGAACTCGCCGGGCTGCATCATCGAACGCACCATGTCGCGCTCGACGCGGAAGGGCGAGATGAAGGCGGTGATGACGATCAGCCCCGCATCGGTCATCAGCTTGGCGACCTCGCCCACGCGGCGGATATTCTCCACCCGGTCGGCATCGGTGAAGCCCAGGTCCTTGTTCAGCCCATGGCGCACATTGTCGCCGTCCAGCAGGAAGGTGTGGCGGTTCATCCGGGCGAGTTTCTTCTCCACCAGATTGGCGATGGTCGACTTGCCCGCGCCCGACAGCCCCGTGAACCACAGCACGGCCGGCTTCTGGTTCTTGAGGTTCGCGTGGAACTCGCGGGTGACGTCGGTCGCCTGCCAGTGGACATTTTGCGCCCGCCGCAGCGAGAAGTGCAGCATCCCCGCCGCCACCGTGGCATTGGTGAGCTTGTCGATCAGGATGAAGCCGCCCAGTGTCCGGTTCGTGTCATAGGGCTCGAACACGATCTGCTTGTCGGTCGACAGGTTCGCGATGCCGATGGCGTTCAAGTCCAGCGTTTTCGCCGCCAGATGCTCCATCGTGTTGACGTTGACCTGATATTTGGGCTGCTGGACCGTCGCGGTGACGGTCTGCGTGCCGATCTTGAGCCAATAGGGGCGACCGGGCAGCATCTCCTCGTCCGCCATCCAGACGATGGTCGCCTCGAACTGGTCGGCGGCCTGCGGCGGATTGTCCGACGCCGCGATCACGTCGCCGCGCGAGCAGTCGACCTCGTCCGCGAAGCAGAGCGTCACCGACTGGCCGGCAATCGCCTCGTCCAGATCGCCTTCCAGCGTAACGATGCGGCTGACCGTGCTGGTCTTGCCCGAGGGCAGGACGCGGATCGCGTCGCCCACCTTGACCGTGCCGGTGGCGATCTGGCCGGAAAAGCCGCGGAAGTCGAGATTGGGCCGGTTGACCCACTGGACCGCCATGCGGAAGGGCTTTTCCTGGTCGGAGACCTGATCGACCTCGACCGTTTCCAGATGCTCGATCAGCGCAGGCCCCTTGTACCAGGGGGTGTTGTCCGACGGGCCGGTGATATTGTCGCCCTTGAAGCCGGAAATGGGCATGGCCGTGAAGGCCTTGATGCCGATCGAGTTGGCGAACTCGGTATAATCCTTGACGATGCCGTCATAGACCGCCTGGTCATAGTCGACCAGGTCCATCTTGTTGATGGCCAGGACGATATTCTTGATGCCGATCAGATGCGCGAGATAGCTGTGGCGGCGGGTCTGCGTGAGCACGCCCTTGCGCGCGTCGATCAGGATGACGGCGAGGTCGGCGGTCGAAGCGCCGGTCACCATGTTGCGCGTATATTGTTCATGGCCGGGCGTGTCGGCGACGATGAACTTGCGCTTTTCGGTGGCGAAGAAGCGATAGGCGACGTCGATGGTGATGCCCTGCTCCCGCTCGGCGGCGAGGCCGTCGACGAGGAGGGCGAAGTCGATCTCCTGCCCCTGCGTGCCGACGCGCTTGCTGTCGGCCTCCAGCGCGGCGAGCTGATCCTCGAAGATCATCTTGCTGTCGTAGAGCAGGCGGCCGATCAGCGTCGACTTGCCGTCGTCCACCGATCCGCAGGTGATGAAGCGCAGCATCGTCTTGTGCTCATGCACTTTCAGATACTGGTCGATGTCCTGCGCGATGAGGGCGTCGGTCTTGTAGATGGGTTCGTCGGTCTTGGTGAGCGTATCAGTCATGTCGCTACCTCGTCATCCCAGCGAAGGCTGGGATCTCGTTGATCTGGGGGAAAGGTTCGGCCCGGAGGCACGAGGCCCCGGCTTTCGTCGGGGTTGACGCTTCGGAACGCTGCGCATTCCGTGGCGCGTCAAAAATACCCCTCCTGCTTCTTCTTTTCCATGCCGGCGCCGCCGGCGTCCTTGTCGATGGCGCGGCCCTGCCGTTCCGATGTGGTGGTGAGCAGCGTCTCCTGAATGACTTCGGGCAGGGTCTTGGCCTCGCTCTCGACCGCGCCGGTCAAGGGATAGCAGCCCAAAGTGCGGAAGCGGATCGAGCGCATCACCGGCTCCTCGCCGGGCTTCAGCGGGAAGCGTTCGTCGTCGACCATCAGCAGCATGCCGTCGCGCTCCACCGTGGGGCGCTTGTCGGCGAAATAGAGCGGCACGATCGGCACGTCGTTGAGGTGGATATATTGCCAGATGTCGAGCTCGGTCCAGTTGCTGATCGGGAAGACGCGGATGCTCTCGCCCTTGTTCTTACGGGCGTTGTAGAGGTTCCACAGTTCCGGGCGCTGGTTCTTGGGGTCCCAGCCGTGCGATGCCGTGCGGAAGGAGAAGATGCGTTCCTTCGCCCGGCTCTTCTCCTCGTCGCGCCGCGCACCGCCGAAGGCCGCGTCGAAGCCGTAGAGGTTGAGCGCCTGCTTCAGCCCTTCGGTCTTCCACATGTCGGTGTGCAGCGGGCCATGGTCGAACGGGTTGATGCCGCGTTCCTGCGCTTCGGGATTGTGGTAGACGAGCAGTTCCATGCCCGACTCCCGCGCCATCCGGTCGCGTAGCGCGTACATCGCCTGGAACTTCCAGGTCGTGTCCACATGCAGCAGCGGAAAAGGCGGCGGCGAAGGATAGAAGGCCTTGCGCGCCAGATGCAGCATCACCGCCGAATCCTTGCCCACAGAATACAGCATCACAGGCTTCTCAGCCTCCGCTACAACCTCCCGCAATATATGGATGCTCTCCGCCTCCAAACGATCCAAATGCGTCAGTCTTTTCGAATCGATCATCGTTCACCCACCTTATTTTGTGACAGCCTGATGGCAGAAGTGGGGGAGGGGTGGACCTCCCATATGGGAGGGTATACATATTAGCCATGCGGCTGGACGACGGCGGATTATTGGCGGCCCTCCATGAGGGCATGTTCGAGCAACCCCTTTGGCATGGGTTTCTGGAAAAATTGCGCACGCGATCCGGGGCAGGATATGCGAGCCTGGCCTTTCGCCCGGTGGATGAGGAGCGGCTGGTCGAGCTTTATGCCGGGCCGCCCACGCCGCTGCATCTCGATCGGCTGTTCAACGAGAAATATGTGCGCGATCCCCTGCCTTACCGGCGGATGCGCGAGGCGAGGGTCTACACGCTGGACGAGCTGCTCGACCCCGGCGATGCGGTGCAGCAAGGCTATCGCGCGGAGTTTCTGGAGCCGCTGGGCATCACCAATATGCGTTCGGTCCGCGTAACGGAGCCGAGCGGCATGGACGCCTGGCTGAGTTGCGCGGGCGGCCGGGAAGTGGGGTCGGGTGTGGGCGCGATGCTGACCGCGCTGGTGCCGAATCTGCGCATCGCCCTGCGCAGCTTCGTCGCGTTCGAGCGCGAGAAATTCCGATCTTCGGTCAATTCGGAGGCGTTCGGACGGCTCAATTTCGGCTGGCTGACGTTGGATGCCCAGTGCCGTATCGTCGACATGACACCGCATCTGGAACAGCTATTCCAGCGGTCGAAGCTGCTGCGGCGGGGGCGGTACGACCGGTTGACGCCCGCTTCGCCCGCCGTGGACCGCGAATTGACCGCACTGGTCAAGAGCTTCGCAGCCGATGGCGAGGGACGGCCAAGGGCGATCAATCTGAGCCGCGATCCCCTGATGGACATGCTGGTGCGCCCGTTTCATGATCGTTCGCTGTCCACCCAGTCGGTGCCGGTCGCCATCGCCTATATCAGCGGTGACCGCTGGTCGCAGGCGGACCGGTGCGACCAGTTGGTCGACTTGTTCGGCCTGTCGCCCAGCGAGGCGCGGCTGGCCTGGGCCATCGCGCAGGGCATGTCGATCAGCGAGGCCGCCGCCGAGCTGGGGCTGACGGTAGAGACCGCGCGCAACTATTCCAAGAAAATCTATGCCAAGACGGGTGCGCGGGGGCAGGCCGAGCTGGTTCGCAATATCCTGAAGAGCGTGCTGGCGCTGGCTTGAGCATCCATTCGGTTTTGCATAGATATGGCTATCCCGCTCCTATGGTTGTGCAGATTTGCCCATGCTGAATTCCGATGAACTGCGCCTGTTCCTTGCCGTGATGCGGGAGGGCAATATGCTGGCCGCCGCGCGCCGGGTCGGGGTGGACCACAGCACGGTGGCGCGGCGTATCGGCAATATGGAAACGACGCTGGGCGCGCGGCTGTTCGACCGTTCGCCCCGTGGGGTGACGCCGACACCGGCCGCCTTTGCCCTGGTTGCCCATGCCGAGCGGGTCGAGAGCGAATTGCTGGCGGCGATGAACAGCGTCGCCGGGCGCGACCAGCAAGTGGAGGGAACGGTACGGCTGGCGACGCCCGAGGCGTTCGCCGCCTGTCTGGTGGCGCCCCATATTGCGGATTTCCGTGCCCGCCATCCCCGGCTGACGCTGGAACTGGCGTCGGAAAGCAAGGCGAGCAGCCTGTCGAAGCGTGAGGCCGACATGGCCGTGATGCTGAAGCCGCCGCCCAAGGGACGGCTGGTGACGCGCAAGCTGGTCGATTACCGGCTGGGGCTCTATGCGTCACGCGACTATCTGGAACGGGAGGGTGCGCCGTCGGGCCGGGCCGACCTCAACCGCCATGCCTTCGTGTCCTATATCGAGGAACTGGCGGGTTTTCCCGAGATGATCGCGCTCGACCAGATATTGCCCGGCGCGCCCGTGGCGTTCCGGTCCAGTTCCAGCGCGGCGCAGCATGCGGCGGTGGCGGCTGGATGCGGCATCGGCGTATTGCACATCTTCGCGGCGGATCGGGATGAGCGGCTGGTCCGCCTGTTGCCGGGGGAGGTCGAGGTGTGGCGCAGCTATTGGCTGGTGATCCACGCCGATCTCCAGCGATTGCCGCGCATCCGGGCGACCGGGGAATTTCTGGATGAAGTCGTACGCGGGATGCGGGACCGGTTTTAGAGTGCGCTGCGTTAAATCTGACGCAAACCGCGCGCTTTAAGTTTTTGTTGTCGCATCGTTTTTCGCGCAAAATGGGTTCCCACTTTTGCGCACGATGCTCTAATTGGGCTGACCGCATTCCCCTTCGGCGCGGGGCTTTTTCCGGTCGCACAGCATGAGATGGCAGGGGGCGCTCTTGTCGGTGGGGGCGGAGGGCTTGCGCTGCCAGGGCGGGGTCCAGCCGGGCGGTGCGGAGCCGCAGAACCACGGGCTTTGCGCGACGGCGGCGGGCGCATGGACGGCTGCCAGGGGGATGCAGGCGAGAGTGGCGAGGATCGCCGCGCTAAACCGCATGGCTGAACCGCTTTTCCGCCGGTTCCAGATAGGCGTCGAAGCAGGCGGCGATGCTGCGCGCATAGGGCAGGGCATCCCGCGTCAGCGCGACGCGCCCCTCGCTCAGGCGGACGAGACCGAGTTCTTCGAAGCGGCCGAGATCGGGCATCGGATGGGCGGTGCCCATATGCGCTTCACCCTGGCAAAGCAGCGCCTCTATGATGCGGCCGCGGCGGCGGTCTTCCGGCGTGCGGAAAGTGCCGCGCGTGGCGGATAATTGCCCTGCGCCGACCAGTTCACGCCAGGGACCGGCCTGTTTCTCATTCTGGACGATGAGGTCGGGGAACTGGCTGATCGCGCTGGCGCCCAAGCCCAGCAATATTTCCGCCGGGTCGTCGGTGAAGCCCTGAAAATTGCGACGCAGCCGACCTTCGCGGACGGCGTGGGCCATGCCGTCCTGCGGCAGGGCGAAATGGTCGAAGCCGATCGCCTCATAGCCTGCGCCGGTCAGCATATCATATCCCTGCGCCGCCATGGCGAAGCGGGTGGCGAGACCGGGCAGGTCGCTGGCGTCGATGCGGCGCTGGCGGGGCAGCAGCCGGGGCATATGGGCATAGCCGAACAGTGCGATGCGGTCGGGCTGCATCGCGATAGCGGCCTCCAGCGTGGCGGCGAGGTCGTCGGGCGTCTGGCCGGGCAGGCCGTACATCAGGTCGAAACCCGTCGCGATCCCGGCGGTGCGCAACTGGTCGACGGCGCGCTCCACCATGTCGAGCGGCTGGATGCGGCCGATCCGCGCCTGGACATGCGGGGTGAAGGTCTGCACGCCCAGGTTCACGCGGTCGACACCCATGGCGGCCATGGTCGAAATCCATTGCGCGTCGAGGCGGCGGGGGTCGAGTTCGACCGACAATTCGGCATGATGCGCGTCGAAGCAGAGCAGCAATTGCTGGAGCAGGCGGACGAAATCGACCAGCGGCAGGCTGTTGGGGCTGCCGCCGCCAAAGGCGATGCGCTGCACCCGGCCGTTGCCGTTCAGCCGCCCGGCGACCGTCGCGATTTCGCGCTCCAGCGATTCGACATAGGCGGTGAGGCGCTGGACCCGGTTCGCCGCGCCCGTGTTGCAGCCGCAATACCAGCATATGTCGTGGCAATAGGGGATGTGGACATAGAGCGAGAGAGGGGCGTTCCTATTCACTCCGTCCAGCCGGGCGGCAAGTTCCGCCGCGCCGACATCGCCGCTGAATTGCGCGGCGGTGGGATAGCTGGTGTAGCGCGGCACGGGCCGGTCGAGCAGGTCGGGATGATAGGTCCACATGGTTCTGACTCAGGACCGCGCCGAATGCCCTGACAAAAGCCATGGATTTCCAAGGCTTTTGTCATATTGCGGAATTCCATTCGCCAACTTAAGAGAGTCAGCGATAAAAAGCGCGACAAACATCGTGATCGCTCCGGCCGAAATATCCCTGACGCCACAGCCGGTGCGGGCCATGAACGCAGATAGGACCATGCGAGACTGGTTGCACTTATTCCTTGATTTATCTCAATCAGCGGAAACAAAATTTCCGCTTGTAGCGTCGCCGTAATTCGACCCCCGTGATTATGGGAGCCTTTGCTTCCGAGTGGAAGGATCGCCCACAGGATAATGATCAATCTGTCCCTGAAGCTCCTTGGAAGAAGATCAGCTTCAACCGCTAGAGGCAGTCAGCACGGCATTCGGATAGAGGCATTGATCTGGAAACGGTGTCAAACAAAAAGCTGGAGCAGCCGGTCCAATCCATCCGGATCGAAAGCCGCTCCAGGTAAGGGAGACTGTGGACCCTCTGGACGCTGGGCCGTTTCCGGCCGCCAGGATCCAGGTAGCTGCGAAGGGTCGCCATTGTCCCCGGATGGAAAATTATTGCCGGCCTAAATCCGTTCATCCATGGCTTTTGGCCCTAGGCTTCGCGGCCGCCGGCAATGGTGTGGGTTCCGCCCGTGATCGACGTGGCCTCGTCAGAAAGCAGGAAGCAGGCGAATGCTGCGACTTCCTCGGCAGTGCCGATGCGGCCAATGGGCGTGATTGCTTCCTTTTGCTTGATGAGTTCAGGTCCGGCGGCGTCCAGCATCGGCGTCAGGATGGTGCCGGGGCACAGCGCGTTCACGCGGATATTGTCGCGGGCATATTCCAGCGCTGCCGCGCGGGTCATCATGATCATGCCCGCCTTGGAAATCGAGTAAGGCGTTGTCATCACCGAAGGCTTGAGGCCACCGATGGAAGCGGTATTGACGATGGAGCCGCCGCCGGATTCGAGCATCAGTCCGAGCGCCTGCCGCATCACCAGCCATGCGCCGCGCAGGTTGATATTCATCACCTCGTCCCAATCCTCGACGGGGACTTCGTGCATTCGCCTGCCCGACTTGGATATGCCGGCGTTATTGAGAAGGAGATCGAGCCGGCCGAAGCGTTCCCGACAGGCGGCAAACAGCGCATCGACATCCTCCGGCCTGGCGACGTCGCAAACCTGGTCGATCACCTGGGCGCCGAGTTCGGTGGCGATCTGGCGGTTGCTTTCGCCCGGCCCGGCGGCGATGACCGTGGCTCCTTCAGCGACGAGACGGCGGGTCACTGCTGCGCCTATGCCGCGCCCGGCGCCGGTGACGATGGCGATTTTTCCTTCGAAGCGTTTCATCTGCTGAATCCGTAGCGTTTGATGTAAGGTCCGAGCGTGGCATCGACCTGCTTTGGATCGAGGCCGACGCTTTCGAGCGAATATGTGTGCTTGCCGTGTTTTCCCTGAGGATTGTCGGCCAGCCATTGTTGCATGCGTTGGACGACCGGTTCGGTCAGCGCATAGCCGAGGCTGGCATAGAGATCGCGGACCACGCCGATCGGATTTTCAATCAGGCGGGTGTAGGAAATCTCCTGAAAGCTTTCCGGCTGCCGGGCGCGGGCGGCTTCCAGCCGTTCCGCGGCCCGTGCCCAAACGCGGAGCCGGTGCGGGGCGACATCCTCCTTGCGCCACATATTGCCGGTGGACCGCAGGATGACGCTGGCGCCGGACGCAATGGTTTCGAAAGGATCGCGGTGGGTCGCGACGATCCGGGCATCGGGGAAGACCCGAAGCAATGCGTCGATACCGATGGAATGGCTGGGATTTTTCAGCAACCAGGTCTTGTTCGGTTCACGCGCGCCGATCAACCGCAGATTGTCGGCAAGGCGGCGGTAGGAGGGCGTCTCATCCTGCTGAAGGAACCATTTTTCGTAACGGGGCGCGGGCAGGGTGGATATGAAGCGCATGGAGACGAAGCTCTGCACCATCAACTGGATGCATTCTTCGGGAACGTCCACGTCCATATTATGGGCGGCGCGCATGTCCGCCTTGCCATGGAACAAAGCTTCCAGCGCTTCGCCGACGGCCCGATAATCGGGGTCCTGCGACCATTGCGAACGGGGCTCCCGGACGCGTGGCGCGCGCGCGATCCAGCCGGGCATCCATTGGAATTGCGGGTCGTTCGACAGCAGTTGATGCAGCAACGAGGTGCCCGTGCGCGGCATGCCTGTGATCACCAGCGGCGCCACGATGGCATTGTTCAGGCATTCGGGATGCTTTTTCCAACCCGCTTCCGAATGGAGGCGGCCGGTCAAAGCCGCCATCGAATGCTGCATGACCGCGGATTTCAGGGGTTCGTTGTCCGGATCGTCGCGCAGCGCTTCAAGGATGACCCTCAACCCCTCGCGATAATCGTCGTTCCCGAAATCGGAATGGCCGGTACGTTCGACCGCTTCTTGATGCAGGCGGTCTTCATCTTGCTCAATCGTCGTCATCAGTGGCTGCCTCCGCGGCGCATCTGGACCGCGCGGATACGGGCGCGGAGTTGGTTTTCACGCTCCTCTTGCGTCATAAAAGTCACGTCCGGCGGGAGATGATCCCGCAATTTGTCGAGCTTCACCACGCGCGCGGCCGGGGCCGCGGCGTCGCTGGCATGCGTCCATCGTCCCAGAATGCCGCCATGCAGATGCCCGCCGGTGTCGAGCCAGTTGGGGATGCCGGGATCGCGGGCGGAGATCACGGCGCGAAAACGGCCGTCGCTGTCCAGCCTGGCCTGGAAGCCATTGATGCTGGATTGGCAGAATAGCGGTTCGATGGCGATATGCGCCTCGTCCGTGACCTGGATGTTCCAGTATCGGCAGCGTTCCGGAATGGCGGTTTCTATCAGCAGGCCTTCATCTTCCGCGATTTGGAAGTTTCCGTGGTACATCACCTGACCGCCCATGCCGCCGCCCTGACCGGCACCGCCCTTTTCCTTGCGCACGCGGATATGCAACTCATTGGGTGGTCCCAGGTCGCGCACCTGCCGCTTGTAGCTGAGAAACTGATTCTGGAAGCGGCGCACGAACATCGGCAGATATTCCAGCCGCTGCCGCGTGGTCGCGGCGTCGGCGGCCGGGCGCCTGGGCGGGACGTCCAATCGCTCTATCGCGACCCTGGCGTCCAGTTCCGTTTCCCAATCATAATGGACCTGGCGCATCAATATGGCGCCGGTGCCGGGCGGCATTGGATGCCAGTCGCCGCTGAAGTCCGCGGGCCGTTCCGCGCTCAGGACGACATCGAAACGTCCCTGGGCGTCCAGGGTGAGATCATCGGCATTGATGCCGCCGGTTCTGGCGCCCGAATGATCCGCCAGCCCCGGCAGATTTTCGGTCATCTGAAAATCGAGGAGCTGCACGGTGCCGCGATAGCCCGATAGGCGGTAGACGCCGCGTTCATCGATGCGGCAGATGTCATAGCTGGTGTCGGGATTGATCGCGCCGGACGGCAGCAGGAAGCTGATGAAGGGCACCCAATCGGGATGATCCGCATGGCCGTGGAACATCATCAGATAGCCCTGCGTGAAGGACATGGCGATCGCGCGTTCCGCATCGGCGCAGGCCTGATCGTCGGCATTTTCAGGCAGCAGGGCCAGCGTGTCGTCCGCCGCCCTGATTGCGTTCTCGACCCAGTCGGACCAGTTCGGCTCGATCATCCTCTTTGCGGTCACGATCGATCCTCCCGGCTTTTTGAGGCGATGGGATTTGTGCGCATTGTCTTGTTATCCTCTCCGCGTTCCGATGGCAGCTTGGCCGCCTTTATCGTAACGAAATGATCAATGCGGGGGACGAACCATGGTCGCGCGATCTCCGTCCCGCCCAACAAGCAATTTGCTGCCGACGGGGAATACGGCATCGAACCTGTCCAGCTCCACCTTCTTGCCGTCCAGTCCCCGGCAGTAGGTCTTATCGTCCAGCACGACCCGATGCTGGCCGTCGTCGTCCTGAACGGTGATGCTGGCCCCATCCGCTGCGACCAGTGTACCGACCAGAGGACGGCTGCCGCTGGCCCGCATGGGCCGCAGGTCGACCGAGAGGCGGAACCGGTCGGAGAAGTTGGAAAGGCCGCTGTGCGGCGTCATGACATGCATTATCAGCAGGTCGCCCGGCCGATAATCTGCGCGGCGCCACCGGTCCGCGGGTATCGCCTCATGCGGGATGCCGGTCATCAGGCCGTCCGACCAGGGATGGAGGCTTCCTTCCTTGTGCATGGCTTCGGCAAGGGCGATGCCGCCCATGCGTTCCGTGATCGGCGCGAGAGGAACCCATGTGACGAGGAAGGGGATGCCGGGATTGAAGACGCCGTCCTGGTGGATGAAGAGGAACCGGTCGGCGCCGGTATCCCGTTCCGGCGGCGTGCCCCGCGTGACGACATTGGCGATCCAATGCACTTCCTCGCCCAGCAGTTGCTGGAAGAAACTGTCGATCGGCGGAAGGGTGACGAATTTCCGCCAGGCGCTGCTTTCGTGAAGCCTCTCCCGAAAGGCAACGGCGTCGAACGGCGCGCCGTTGTGGATCGCAGCGGGATCGGCAGGATCGACGACTTTCTGGCGGGCCAGTTCGTCGATATAGGCCTGACGCAGCGATTCGACGGAGGCGCGATCCAGTACGTCGCGGAAGAACCAGTAGCCATCGCGCTCGAAGGCCGCCTCCAGCGCTTCCCGGTCGCCGAGAAGATGATTGGCGGTTTTGAGTTCGCCGTAGCGAATGGACTGATGGTTTGCGTCGCCAACGATAGACATTGCAGTTCTTCTTCCCTTGTCAGGATTGGACGTTCTTGGCTTTGGCCAACGCCGCCTCTTGCCCATAGGCTCCGGTCCGGTCGGGGGTGGGGGGCAGGAGGTGCGCTTCCCTCTCTCCCACCGCCCGTCCGGACCGAAAGCATGTTATTCAGCTCCGAAGTGAACAGTCACGTCCAGTCCGAAGAACCGCGGCTGACCCGGATATTTCGCGATACCAAGGACATTACCCAAGTTTGTGCTGGAGCTGAAATATTTGGTCTTGGTGACATTTGTTGCCCAGAAGGCGACATCGATGGCCGAACCCATGATCCGGCGCCAGTCGACGCGCAGATCCAGAAGGCCGTATGGCTTCTGAGAATAATGGTTGAGCGGGCCGCAATTGCTGCCGCTGCAACCGGGCGAGTTCTGCTGCTGCGTATCATCCCACCACATCCTGCTTTGATGGGTGTAGTTGGCGTTCAGCGAAACCTTGCCAATCGCTTCATCCAGCGGCAGCGTATAGCTGGCGTTCACGGCGACCGTGTGCTTGGGCACCAGAGCGAACTCGAAATCCTCGGCGTTGAACGTGCTGTTGGCAAAGGGCCTGAACGGTGCGGTATAGCGGGCGTCGACATGACCGTAGGACAGGCTCAGGTCGAAACCGGTGAACGGCTTGGCGGAAATTTCAGCCTCGAACCCGCTCAGCCGCGCCTGGGACGCGTTGGTCAGGATCGCGAAAATGGGCGTCGCGGGATTTTGAGACTGCCGAACGACGTTGTCGAACTTTTGCGTGTAGGCCGCCAGATTGGTGCGGAGCGGAAAGCCGATGTCCCAATCCTTCTTCAGGCCCACTTCAAAATTGTTCACGGTTTCCGGCTTATAGCCAAGAACATAGTTGGAATATACGGTCTCCGAAACGTTGAAGCCGCCCGATCGGTATCCCTTGCTATAGCTCGCATAGACAAGGGAATGAGGCGCGAACTGATAATCCAGCGACGCATTGTAGGTCAGCTTCTTATAGGTTTCCGATGCGGAAAATTGGGACTGTCAGGATTTCCGTGTGCGGGCGGGCATAATGGGTAAAAAGGGAGTCCCACTATGTCTCGACGCAAAGAGCCTGCCATACCGAATGAGCTTCTCGATCAGCTTTTGGCGGGCGGCGCTGCCAGTGCCGCCTTCGAGCAGGGCGGTCTGCTCGATTCGCTGAAGAAGGCGCTGACAGAGCGTGCCCTGAATGCGGAGATGGATCACCACCTCGCTGGCGAAGACGGCGCCGGCAACATGCGCAACGGCTACGGTCGGAAGACGGTAATGACCGACACCGGCAAGTTGGCGATCGACGTACCGCGCGATCGCCAGTCGAGCTTCGACCCGCAGTTGATCGCCAAGTATCAACGCCGCTTTCCCGGCTTCGACGACAAGATCGTGTCGATGTACGCGCGCGGCATGAGCACCCGCGAGATCACCAGGCACCTGCACGATCTTTACGGCATCGACGTCTCACCCGATTTGATCAGCACGGTGACCGACGCCGTGCTCGATGAGGTCGCCACTTGGCAGCAGCGGCCGCTCGATCCGGTTTACCCACTGGTCTTCTTCGACGCGATCCGGGTCAAGATCCGCGACGAGGGCATGGTGCGCAACAAGGCGATCCACATTGCGCTGGGCGTCCGCGCCGACGGCGCAAAGGAGGTGCTCGGCCTGTGGCTCGAGCAGAATGAGGGTGCCAAGTTCTGGCTTCGGGTGATGAACGAGCTTCGCAACCGTGGCGTCGAAGACATCCTGCTGGCCGTCGTTGACGGCCTGAAGGGCTTTCCCGATGCGATCACCGCAGTGTTCCCCGATGCGATCGTCCAGACCTGCATCGTTCACCTGCTGCGCAACTCGATGGACTTCGTCTCCTGGAAGGACCGCAAGAACCTCGCCAGCGCGCTTAAGGAGATTTACCGTGCCACCGACGCGGATGCCGCCGAAAAGGCGCTGACGGCATTTGAGGCTGGCCCTTGGGGGCAGCGCTATCCCGCCATCGGCCAGAGCTGGCGGCGCGCCTGGGGCGAGGTGATCCCGTTTTTTGCGTTCCCCGACGAGGTCCGCCGGATCATCTACACCACGAACGCGATCGAAGCTTTGAACTCGAAGCTCAGGCGGGCTGTCAGGGCCAGGGGACACTTCCCCAGCGACGAGGCCGCCACCAAGCTGCTCTATCTGATCTTGAATCGGTCGGAGAAAGAGTGGAAGATGCCACCACGTGAGTGGACCATGGCGAAGGCGCAATTTGCCGTGATCTTCGGCGAACGTTTCATCAGAGCCATGGCGGCCTGATGATCAACCGCCCGCCCGCACACGGAAATCCTGACACTCCCAACCCCGGACCGCCCTGCTTTTCAAATCATCGATGCCTTTTCCGTTGTAGATGTTGGTGCCGAAGCCATCCGCCTCCTCGACTTTGGCGGCAATGCGCGCAGTCAGCACGTCGCCCGCAATCGGCCCGCTGACGGCGCCCTCAACCGAGAGCGCGTTATAGTTGCCGTACGAGGCATTGATATAACCCTCGGGCTCGCTGGTTGGCCTGCTGGAGATGAGGTTGACAGCGCCACCCGTCGCGTTGCGTCCATATAAGGTGCCCTGTGGCCCGCGCGCGATCTCGATCCGATCGACGTCGAACAGCGCCGAAAGCGCAGCTGCGGGCCTCGACTGATAGACGCCGTCGCTGTGTATTGCCACACTGCCGTCCGCGCCGGCGGTGATGACGTCATAGCCGATGCCGCGAATACTGACGACGCCCGCCCCGCTGCGCAGCGAGATGTTTACGTTCGGCGCCACGGTCTGAAGATCCATGACGTTGCTGATCGGTGTACGACCCAGGGCGTCGGCGGACAAAGCCGTCACCGCCAGCGGAATGTCCTGCAATCGCTGCGATCGCCGCTGCGCGGTCACGATAATGTCGCTGAGCGACTGAGCGGGCGGTGTGTCCGCCGACGAATGCTGAACATCAGCCGGCGATGAAGGCATGGTCTGAGCCGCCGCCGGACAGATGCCGAGAGAGGCGATCGCGAGTGCGATCAACGAGGGCGCGGATATTTGGTTGGCGACGCGAGGCGTAACTGTGAGATTTCGATTGTTCATCATGAACCTCTCCCTGACTTCGGGCCGGGTCAATCCGGCCGCTCTTTATGTGCAATATTCTTATAGTAGCGTCTCAAGGAGGCGCCGTTCGCACCAGAGTAGTAATTGATATATGCGTAATAGCTCTGCGGTTATGGGTCGGGTGCCACCGGCGCGACATGCATGAGCGTTACGGCAAATGGAACTCGGTCTATGTCCGCTTCCGGCGCTCTGCGGAGCTGGGCGTCTGGGGCGCACTGCCGCAAACGCTGGTCGAACCCGGGCTGGCCGGTGGAAAGGCTTCGGATCATACCGCCACCGGGTCCCTCATGGCCCTGGTCCACCAATCCCGATCACGTCAAGCCGATCATGCACCAGCAATCAAGCCGGATCACTCGGTGGGTGTCGATCAATGATATGCAAGATTGACGGCGCCGCGGTCCTGAGTCCGCGGTCGGCGGGCCGGATTCCCGCTTTGAGATATTCGGCATAGCCGATAAGGTGGTCCGATGCCCCCTCACACTTCGGAATTAAGCGAAATGAATATTGTCGAGGACTTGACGAAAATCGTCGGCGTTCAAAATGTTTTGACGGGCGAAATGGTCAGCCAGCGATTAGACTGCTACCTTCCGGCTCATGCGATGGAAGCCTTGTGCGTCGTTCGCCCCGAGACGACCGAACAGGTTTCCATGATTGCCGCTTATTGCGATGGTCATGGCCTCGCGCTCGTCCCGCAAGGTGGCCGCACCGGCCTTGCCGGGGGTGCTTATACAAGACCCGGCGATATCGCCTTGTCACTCGAACGAATGACCACGATCTGTCCTGTGGAACGGTCAGGGTTGACAATCGAAGTGGAAGCGGGCGCCACCCTTCAGGCCGTGCAAGAGGCGGCGAGCGCCGCGGATCTGCTCTATCCCGTCGATCTGGGCGCGCGGGGATCAGCGACCATCGGCGGTACGATCGCGACTAACGCGGGCGGCAATTCCGTCCTTCGTTACGGCATGACCCGCGATCAGGTTCTCGGACTTGAGGTTGTCCTCGCCGACGGAACCGTGTTGAGTTCGATGAATCGACTGATCAAAAACAACGCCGGATTTGATCTGAAGCAGATGTTCGTCGGGTCCGAGGGGACGTTGGGAATCATTACCCGGGCGGTGCTCCGGCTGAGACCGAATGCCGGTCTCAAGGCAACCGCTTTCATCGGTCTTTCAAGTTTCGATGCTGTCCTCGAACTGTTCGCGCTGGCGGCAGCCGAGGCGGACGGGGCGCTCTCAAGTTACGAAGTCATGTGGCCCTCGTTCGTCGACGCCGTGGTTGGGCGAGGCAATCATCGGTCTCCACTGGAAAACACGCACGCCCTTTACGTTTTAATCGAGATCGAATCGCATCGTGCCGACGCGTTGATCAGCCAGGTGGTCACCTCTGGCTGGGAGCGAGGGCTGATTGACGATGCCTCTATTGCTCAGAATATCGGCCAAGCCAATTCATTTTGGGCGATTCGCGACGACATCGACACGCTTTGTGCCGGATCAGATCCGATTTTACTATATGATATCAGTCTTCCGCAAACGCATATGAAAAGCTATATTGATAGCCTGCAAGATAATCTGCATATTTATTTGCAAAATGCAAAAATGTTCGTTTTCGGGCATGTCGCCGACGGTAATCTGCACCTTGTCATTCGACCGGGCGAGCACGGACATCATGATGCGATCGATGCTCTGGTTTATTTGCCGCTCGAAGCGATTGGCGGGAGCATTTCCGCCGAACATGGTATCGGTTTGGAGAAGCGCTCCTATTTGCATTGCAGCCGTACCGAAGCGGAAATCGACACGATGGTGAGGCTGAAGCGGGCCCTGGATCCGCGTTCGACACTCAATCCTGGTAAAGTGATGCCGCTGTCATAAAATCTGTGCGGGGTTACAAAATCTATTGTGGTCGACCGTGAAGACCCCGCCGTGTCCGAGAGCGAGTGCAGATGATCTGATCGAGCGCGGGTCGGAACAGCGTCTCCGCGCCATGCCCGGCTGCGGATCACTCCGACGACAGCATCGATCGCAACCGATCAGTGGAAAGGACGATTATCTGCACTCCGCTTAAAGTGACCAGCCCATCGGCCTGAAACTGCTGGAGCACCTTGTTGACCGTCTGACGTGATCCCCCCACCATAAGCGCCAACTCGCTTTGCGTCAGCGGGACGGACAGCGCGATGCCGGCGGGTGTTGTGCGGCCGAAGCTGCGCGCCGTGGCGAGGATACGACTGGCGACACGTGCGGAAATCGCCTCAAGATGGGCATCTGCGAACAGCCCGCTCAGGAGTCGCATGTGACGCGTAGCCAGGCGAATGAGCGCGTCATCAAATTCCCGATACATGCTTCGCAGTTGGTCAAACCCTACCCGATCAAGCATCTCTACCTCGCACGCTTCATGCGCCTCGGCGGTTTGCGGGCGCATCTCCCCATCGACGAGGCTGCTCGTGCCGAAGCAATCTCCCGGCTGGAAAAGCAGATATAGAAGTTCACGGCCGTCCGAGCGGGCAACCGACAGTCGTACAGCACCCGACACCAGCCGATACATCTGGTTGCCAGGATCACCTTGGCTGTAAATCAGTTCGCCGGGATTGAAATGTCGGCTTCGGGCCGCCGCATGAAATGCTTCGCACGCGCGCTCGGGAAGCCACTGCAATAGATCAAAGGGAGAAGCAGACATTTCTCAAATCGCTGTTGGTCTCGTTCCAACATACACGGTTTTGCTGCCTTGTCGCCTAGGCGACAGCGGCGGGGCCGGAGTCTGGACTATGCCCTATCAAACAAGTTGGGAGAGATTTTTTGACGCGTGCAATCGACCCCGCCGAGTTGCGAGCGGCCCGCCTGGACGACAAATGGACCGTCGAGAATGGCCGGGTTGTCTTGAATGGAAACCAGGCTATCGCAAGGGTTCTGCTGGCCCAAGCGGCGCTCGATCGTCGGGCCGGGCTTCGCACGGCCGGCTATATAACCGGCTATCGGGGCTCGCCGCTAGGCAATGTCGATACGACGCTCTGGTCGATCGGAGACAGGCTGAAGGCGGCTGGAATCCTGTTCCAGCCGGGCGTGAACGAGGATCTCGCCGCGACGGCGGTCCGTGGCACACAACAGTTCGATCAGGTGCCCGGACCCAAGGTCGACGGCGTATTCGCCGCCTGGTACAGTAAGGGTCCGGGCGTCGACCGCTCGGGCGATGCCTTGAAGCACGGCAATTTCGCCGGCGCACACCGCAATGGTGGCGTGCTCTTATTCTATGGCGATGATCATGCCGGCAAATCGTCCACCGTCGCCCATCATAGCGAGCAGGCGATGGCGGCGAGCCTCATCCCTTCGCTCTACCCCGCCGACGTCTCCGAGTTACTCGAATTCGGCCTGCTCGGCTTCGCACTCTCGCGCTATTCAGGCAGCTGGGTGGCCATGAAGTGCGTCAACGATGTCGCGGAACAGACCGCAACTGTCGATCTGGCGCTGGATGATTTCGCGCCGGTGCTGCCGCCGCTAGGCGAGGATGAGATCGCGGCGGTGCATAGCCGCCAGGGGGCGTTCGACCCGTTGGGCGAGGAGCGCGTGGTGGTGGAGCGGCGGCTGCCGCTGGTACATGCCTTCATACGCGCAAATGGCATCGACCGTCCCATGATCGCCGCCGAAACGCGCAGGCTCGGCATCGTCACAGCGGGCAAGGCCTATGGCGACACGCGCGCAGCGCTCGCCCTTCTTGGGCTGGGCGACCATGCGGCTGCGGCCACCGGCATCTCACTCTACAAGGTCGGATGTATCTGGCCACTGGAACCCGATGGCCTCGCCGCCTTCGCGCGTGGGCACGAAACCCTGCTCGTCGTGGAGGAGAAGCGCCCCTTCCTGGAGGAACAGATCGCCGCTCTCCTCATCAACGAGGCCGATCGCCCGCTGGTGATCGGCAAGCGCGATGAGAGCAAAGCGCCGCTCCTTTCGGCCACCGATCCGCTCGATCCGGTAAGCATCGCCCGCGCGATCGCCGGCCGGCTGGAGCGGCTCGGACGGCTGGATGACGGGACGCGCGCGGCACGCGACGCGTTGGCCGGCGGCGGCGACAACAGCGCGCCCGCGCCCCGGCGCACGCCCTATTTCTGTTCGGGCTGTCCGCACAACCGGTCCACCCGCCTGCCCGACGGCAGCATCAGCATGACCGGCATCGGCTGCCACACGATGGTCAGTTTCGTGCGGCCGGAGCAGGCTCTGTTGCCGACCCAGATGGGCGGCGAGGGGGGCAACTGGCTCGGGGTGGCGCCCTTCACCGAAACGCCGCACATCTTCCAGAACATGGGTGACGGCACCTATTATCATTCGGGGCTGCTCGCCATCCGCGCCGCCGTCGCCGCCAGGGTCAACATCACTTACAAGATCCTTTACAACGACGCGGTCGCGATGACGGGCGGCCAGCCCGTGGACGGACCGATCTCGGTGGCCCAGATCGCGCGCCAGGTGCGCGATGAAGGCGTCGAACGGATCGTCGTCGCGAGCGACGAGCCATCACGCCATCAGGGCGACGCCGGCTTCCCCCGGCACGTCGAAATCCTCCACCGCGATCGGCTGGACGACATTCAGCGCGCGCTGCGTGAAACGCCCGGATGCTCCGTGCTGATCTACGAGCAGACCTGCGCGGCGGAAAAACGGCGTCGGCGCAAGCGCGGCACTTTCCCGGATCCGGCGCAACGCCTGTTCATCTCCAAGGAGGTTTGCGAGGGATGCGGCGACTGCTCGGTTCAGTCGACTTGCGTCAGCCTGGTGCCGGTCGAGACGCCGTTCGGCCGCAAGCGCGCGATCGACCAGTCGAGCTGCAACAAGGATTTCAGCTGTCTCAACGGCTTCTGCCCATCTTTCATCACCGTGCGCGACGCGGAGCCGCGCAAGCCCGAGGCGCTGGCGATCGACGAGTCGATACTGGCAGCCCTGCCAGAGCCCGAGGTTGCTCGGCTCGACCGAGGCTTCAATCTGATGGTGGCGGGCATTGGCGGCACCGGCGTGGTCACTGTCGGTGCGCTGATCGGCATGGCCGCGCATCTGGAAGGCAAGGCCATGTCGCTGTTCGACATGACCGGCCTCAGTCAAAAGAATGGCGCGGTCTACAGCCATATCCGCATCGGCAGCGATCCCACGACCATCGTCACCCAAAGGGTCGGGCGCGGCGAGGCCGACCTGATCCTCGCCTTCGATGTGGTCGCGGCGGTGGCACCCGAATCAGCCGATACGATCGGCGCAGGCCGCACGCGGGTAATCGCCAACGCCGATGTGGAACCCACCGTCGCCTTCCAGTTCGACCGCGATGCAACTGCGGATCCGACCCTGCTGCTCGGCCGGTTGAGACGTGCGGCGGGCGAGGGGAACGTTATGCTCGTTCCGGGTTCCGAACTTGCGCTCGCCTTCCTCGGCGACAGGATGGGAACCAACCTGTTCCTGCTCGGCATCGCCGCGCAGCAGGGATCGTTGCCGGTCGGCATCGCCGCGATCGAGCGAGCGATTGCCCTCAACGGTGTCGCGGTCGACTTCAATCTGAAGGCGTTCCGGCTCGGCCGGCTCCACGCGGTCGATCCGAGCCGCCTGCCCGAACTCATCGCCGCAAGCCGCAGCGATTCCGCCGCCCCGCCGCAGACGCTTGCCGAAATCATGGTGCATCGTGCCACCCATCTGGAGGCCTATCAGGATCGGGCGCTGGCCGAACGCTACCGCGCCTTCGTCGCGCGCGTCGCGGCGGCCGAGCAGGCGATCCGGCCGGGGGAGGAAGCCATCGCCCGCACCTTCGCGCGCAGCTACGCAAAGCTGCTCGCCTACAAGGACGAGTATGAGGTCGCGCGCCTGCTGACGCGGCCGGAACTGCATGCCGAGATCGCGCGCACGTTTCAGGACGGCGCGAAGATCAGTTTCAACCTTGCGCCGCCTATCTTCACGCGGCCGGGCGTGGGCGGCCGCCCTGCCAAGCGCGCGTTCGGGCGCTGGATGCTGACGGCAATGCGCGTGCTGGCGCGCATGAAGCGCCTGCGCGGCACCTGGCTCGATCCGTTTGGCCGTACTGGCGAGCGACGCGACGAGCGCGCACTGATCGCGGAATATGAGGCGTTGGCCGAGCGCATGCTCACGACGCTCGCGCCTGGAAATCACGCAGCGGTTGCGCGCCTGCTCGCATTGGCCGACGAGGTTCGCGGCTACGGCCCGGTCAAGGCGGGCGCGATCGAGCGCTACCGCCGTGATGTGGCGGCGGCGGAAGCCGCGTTGTCGGACGTGCAGGATAGGGACACGGGGGCTGGCCGTCGCAGCGCAGCAACCTGAACGGAGCCGGCGCTTGCCGCAAAGTGACTTGGGAGACCAAGGCGTCGATTGATTGTGGCCCAGCCGTGTCGTGTAAACCTCGACTAGAGCTGCAACATGTCGGAAAAAGGTTGCAGCCTAAGTTCGATCTCGATTGCCGCCGCGCGTAGACGGGCGAAATAGGCCTGGGGACGCACGGGGCCTCCCTTGTGCGTCACGACCAACGAGATCGCCGCGATCACGCGCCCTTCCAACTGGATGGGCACGGCTATGCACACCAAACCCGGCAAGATTTCCTGCTCGTCCAGTGCATAACCGGATCGTCGGATGCGATCGAACTCCGCCGAAAGCGCCTCAGGCGTTGTCAGCGTGTGAGGCGTGAGAGCGACGAAAGTCCCGGATGAAAGATAATCATTGCGCTGGGGCTCGGGCATATGAGCAAGCAATGCTTTCCCCAGGCCGGTGCAATAGGCCTCCAGTTGCATGCCTTGGCGCGACAAGGCGTGATCCTCGGCATCGCCCTCCTTGATCAGATAGGTCATCATGCCATCTTCCAGCACGCCCAGGTGACAGATGCGACTGGTGCGACGCGATAGCTTTGCCAGGATCGGGGCAGCGATCTGCATGAGGATCCTGTTCGTTTCGTTCTCGGGGCGGGCCAGCCGCCGCAACGTGGGGCCGCTGATATAACGACCGCGGCTGACCGGGACGATGAAGCCTGCGCGTTGGAGACCCGTCAAAAGCCGATGCGCTGTTGAGAGGGGTAGCCCCGCAGCAGATGCCAAGGCTGACATCGATGCAAAGTCACCCTCAAGAGCATGGACGAGCAGGGCAAGGGACTTGTCGACGGATAAGGGCGGCGATGTCCGACTGAGACTCATGCGACTTTATTCCGCATCGTGGGAAGTTTTGGCAAGGCAAGATTGCCCTTGTCTCATAGTGCTGCATAGTGATTTTCCTATGAGCAGAAACCTCGACCTCGTGGCACGGATGCTGCGCGATGCGTATCACGGCCCTCCCATCGCTCCCCTGCGGGATTTCCTCGACCCTCTTGATGCCGAGGGTGCTTATGCCGTGCAGGCCATAAACACCAAATATTGGGAAGCCGAGGGGCGAAAGCTTGTCGGCCGTAAGATCGGCCTGACGGCCGATTCGGTCCGCCGGCAGCTCGGTGTCGATCAACCAGATTTCGGCGCCTTGTTCGCGGACATGGAAATTCCTGACGGAGGCGTGCTCGACCCGGCGCAGGTCATCCACCCCAAGGCCGAGGCGGAAATTGCCTTCATCATGGGCCGCGATCTTGACGATCCAGACGCATCGCTGGAGACGGTCATCGCCGCCATCGACAAGGCGGTTCCCTCTATCGAGATCGTCGATAGCCGTATCGCGGATTGGCAGATCACCTTTGCCGATACCGTCGCGGACAATGGCTCCTCGGCCTTTTTCGTGCTTGGAACCGACCCCCTCCCGCATGCCGAACTCGATCTTTACAGCTGCGGCATGGTGACGGAAGTGAACGGCTCCGTCGCATCGGTGGGTTCTGGCGCTGCGTGCCTCGGCCACCCCTATCATTCGGTGCATTGGATCGCCCGGATGCTGGCGAAGCTCGGCGAACCCCTGCGGGCGGGCGACATCCTGCTGTCGGGCGCGCTTGGTCCGATGGTGACACTTGCACCCGGAGATCATGTGCGGATCCACATCGGTGGCATCGGCAGCTGCTCTTTAACTTATGGATCGAAATCATGACCGATAAAATCAAGGCGGCGATTATCGGATCGGGCAATATCGGCACCGATCTGATGATCAAGATGATCAAATATCCCCAGAATATGGAGCTTGTCGCGGTCGTCGGCATCGATCCGGCATCCGAAGGCCTGGCGATGGCACGCGAACACGGTATCGCGACGACCCACGAGGGCATCGAGGGACTGAAGAAGCTGCCCTGCTATCCGGAGATCGGCATCGCGTTCGACGCGACCAGCGCCTATGCGCACAAGGTGCATGACGAAGCCCTGCGCGCGGACGGTATTCAGGTGGTCGACCTCACTCCTGCGGCGATTGGCCCGTTCACCGTACCGCCGGTCAATATGCACGCGAACCTCGAATCGCCGAACGTCAACATGGTGACATGCGGCGGTCAGGCGACGATCCCGATGGTCGCGGCAGTCAGCCGCGTGGCAAAAGTGCATTATGCGGAGATCGTCGCGTCGGTGTCCTCGCGTTCTGCCGGTCCCGGCACACGCGCCAATATCGACGAGTTCACGCGCACCACCGCCAATGCCATCGAGAAGGTCGGCGGCGCTGAGGTGGGCAAGGCAATCATCATCCTCAATCCCGCAGAGCCGCCGATGATCATGCGCGATACGGTCTTCACGCTGTCCGAAGGCGCCGACGAAGAGACGATCCGCCGGTCCGTGCAGGACATGGTCGCCGAAGTGCAGAAATATGTTCCCGGATATCGGCTCAAGCAGGAAGTGCAGTTCGAGCGGTTCGGCGACAATAACAAGCTGAAGATCCCCGGCCGGGGCGAGTTCACCGGCGTCAAGACGATGATCCTGCTCGAGGTCGAAGGTGCGGGCGACTATCTGCCCTCTTATTCCGGCAATCTCGACATCATGACCGCCGCCGCCAAGGCGACCGGCGAACTGCTGGCAGAGCGGCGCATGGCCGCTGCCGCCGCCTGACGGAGACGATAAAATGGCAAAGTTCAACGTCGAATCGGGCGAGAAGCTTTATATCCAGGACGTGACGCTGCGCGACGGCATGCACGCCGTCCGGCACATGTACGGCATCGATCATGTTCGTGCCATTGCCGCCGCACTGGACCAGGCCGGGGTGGATGCGATCGAGGTCGCTCACGGCGACGGCCTCAACGGCATGAGCTTCAACTATGGGTTCGGGGCGCATACCGACTGGGAATGGCTGGAGGCGGTTGCAGACGTGCTGGAAAACAGCGTGCTGACAACCTTGATCCTGCCGGGTGTCGGCACGGTCGAGGAACTGAGGCGCGCCTACGACATCGGTGTGCGCTCGGTGCGTGTGGCGACGCACTGCACAGAGGCGGACGTATCGAAGCAGCATATCGGCATAGCGCGCGACCTCGGCATGGATGTCTCGGGCTTCCTGATGATGAGCCATATGATCGACGCCGAAGGACTGGCGCAGCAGGCTTTGCTGATGGAAAGCTATGGCGCGCAATGCGTCTATGTCACCGACAGCGGCGGCGCGCTCGATATGGACGGCGTGCGCGAACGCCTACAGGCCTATGATCGTGTGCTGAAGCCCGAAACGCAACGCGGCATGCATGCGCACCACAATCTCGGGCTGGGCGTCGCCAATTCGATCGTCGCGGCGCAGGAAGGCGCCGTGCGGATCGACGCCAGCCTGGCGGGCATGGGGGCGGGCGCCGGCAATGCGCCGCTCGAAGTGTTCATCGCCGCGATCGATCGCAAGGGCTGGAACCACGGGTGCGACGTCATGATGTTGATGGACGCGGCGGAGGATCTCGTTCGCCCGCTTCAGGACAGGCCGGTACGCGTCGACCGTGAGACGCTGGCGCTCGGTTATGCCGGCGTCTATTCCTCCTTCCTTCGCCATGCGGAAAAGGCGGCGGACGATTATGGCCTCGATACCCGTGCGATCCTTGTCGAACTTGGCCGGCGCAAGATGGTCGGCGGACAGGAAGACATGATCGTCGACGTCGCTCTTGACATGCTGAAGGCCCAGGAAGCGGTGTAATGCGTCATGATTGCGCCCTGATCCGATCGGGTCAGGGCGCTTTTTTGCATGATGGTCGTCAATGTCCGCGATAGCGCCAGGCCGCGTTGACGGATGCAGGCAAATTTCGTCCCTGTTGCGCCAGCCGCTGAAAGGCCGGCCGACCGACAGCCATCGACCAGGCCAGGCTGCACGCGTTGGTAACGGCCAAAGGGGCTCGGTCGCAGATCATTGTTCGTCTTCCGCCGATCTGCTAACAATCGAGGCCGCGCCGATGGGTATTGCGGCTATGGCTGGCGAAAGGCATTCGCGTCGCCTGGCAACATATCCAACGAGAAAGCTTTTGAGGGATTGGGAAATCGCTGTGGGAGGCGGGTGCAGATTGACGCGGCAGGCTATGGGATGGATCTGAGGCAGCTCCGCTATTTCGTCTCGGTCGCCGAATTGAGCAGCTTCACGGATGCTGCCGGCCGGCTGAATATCGTTCAGTCGGCACTCAGCCGGCAGATCTCCAGATTACAGGAAGATCTGGGGGTGGCATTGTTCGCCCGAGATGGTCGGGGTGTCCGTTTGACGAGAGCGGGAACGCGCTTGTTGGATGCGGCAAACCAACTCCTTCTCGATGCCGAGGCGCTTCGTTCGCTTGTTCGAGATGCCGCGGACGAGGTTGTCGGAACTGTCAACTTTGGAGCGCATCCATCAGACGGAAATGTCCTATTCCCGCTATTGTTCAAAAAGGCGCAAAGGCTGTATCCGGGCGTGCACATTGATCCGGTGCAGTCCATGACTGCGGAACTACAGGAACTCCTGGTGAAAGGTCGTCTCGACCTGGCGATCATCACCTTCCCGGATCCCATATCCGGGATAGATGTCCAGCCGCTCGCGCGCGAGAAATTTTACCTCTTGGCGCCCGCCGGCATGCACCCGTTGCCCTATGGAACTTGCACGACGCAGCAAGCGCTGGGGGTCCCGCTTATTCTGTCTCATCTTCCTCAGCGGGAGCGCTGTAACATAGAGGCCCTGGCAAAGAAGAGTCGCATCACACTGGACGTGAGGGTGGAGGCGGATACGCTGTCCCTGATGAAATCTCTTGCGATGCTGGGTTATGGCTCGCTGCTCCTGCCGGAAACCGCGGTGCTGGAGGAAAAGAATAATCCGGAATGGCATGCGACAGTCCTCAGCGATCTTACGCTCACACGCTATATCGCCCGTCGCGTCACCCCCACTCCGAGCAACGCCGTCACATGCGTCTACGACATTCTCATGGAGGAAATCGAGAATCTTAAGAGCATCGGTGTGATGTTTTGATGTTGCGTTTCGGTTCGGTTCATCGCAGCCCAGCGGACCGGCACTGTTTTATCTTGAGATGAGATGAGTCTGTTGCCGGGCAGGCACTCGATAAAGGCAGGGTGAGCCGATAAATCCTGAAACACGCCACGCCGCGCTGCCATGCAGCCGCTTGGGTGGTTCAGGAGAGATGCATGTTCCCACAGAAAGAGGCGATCAGCTGGAATATCGATCAGATCGGATATGCCGATCTCGATGGAAAAGCTGGATTCAAAATGGCGATTCACCGGGTTGGGGAACGCTGGTACCTCTATGCCGCCTTGCTCTGGGAGCCGGGCTTCGTGATCTTGGATATCACTGATCCCAATTCGCATCGCTATATCAAGCATGTCCCGGGCCCGGCGGATACAATGACGTTCCAGATTCAAATCGCGGACGGCAGGATGATCACCGCGATGGAGGCGATCCCGGATTATCTCGGCGGCCACGAGGGGCCGTGGGAGCATGAGGGCTTTGCGATCTGGGACCTGGAGGATCCTGAAAATCCTGAACAACTGGGCGTTTTCAAGACGGGCGGATCGGGAACGCATCGCAATTATTATGACGGTGGCCACTATGTCTACGCGACGGGCTTGCCCGATGGCTATGATGGTCACATCTTGCAGATCGTCGACATCTCCGATCCCGCAAACCCCAAGGAAGTCTCGCGCTGGTGGCGCGAAGGGCAGTGGCTTGCCGGCGGGGAAGGGGGCGTTTCGGCGGGAACGCTTCTGCATGGCGGTGCTTATGTGAAGGGGGATCGCGCCTATTTGCCCTATAGTGCGGGCGGCTTTGTCATTCTGGACATATCGGACAAGAAGACGCCGAAGCTGGTGAGCGATCTTCCTTTCTCGCCGCCGTTCGAGCATTATATTGCCGTGCATACGGCTCTGCCGTTGCAGAACCGTCCTTTGGTGATCGTCAATTCCGAAGCGATTTTGGAGAATGGAGCCGGATCGCTGGGCTATGCCGGCATAGTCGATGTGAGCGACGAGGCAAAACCCCGCCTGATTTCCCTATTCCCTCTGCCGGAGCCGCCTCCGGGTGCTCCCTATAAAAACTTCGTCGAGCGAGGCGCCAGATTCGGGCCGCATAACCAGCACCAATGGCAATATCAGGATGTTCTCCTGAATGATGAAAATATCTGTTTCCTGACATATTTCAACGCAGGACTGCGGGTTTACGATGTTTCTGACGAGCGTCTACCCAAGGAAATTGCCTATTTCCTCCCGCCAGATCCCACAGACCGGCGTGGTCCTTGGCCGACGACGGGTCTAATCGCCCAAACCGAAGACGTACTGGTAGACTCGCGCGGATATATATACATCAGTGACAAGAATCAGGGCCTGTACATACTTCGTCTTTCCCAAACGCGTACTCCGCGCCCGGCCTGATGCCCACGCAAGGCTGCAAGCTCTAGGCAAGAGGCACTTATGCTCTATCTGGTGAAGCTTTACGCGGATCAGCAAGCATTAGGGGGCGGCGACAAGCGGATCGAGATCGGTGCCGGCGACGCGGCCCAAGCCCGGCTTTGGAAGGCCGAGGGACGGCTGATGGGATTGTGGAGGCGTGCGGACTGCGGTGGTGCTGTTTTCGTCATCGATGCAGAGTCGCATGAAGCGCTGGCGTCCGACCTGCAAGCGTTGCCGCTGTTTCCCTATTTGCGCAACATTAAGGTGACGCCACTGTTGGCGCACCCTGCATTTCCCGAATGTTCCAAATCTTAGGCGAGGTGAAGTCATGGTTTCTGTCGATCGCGATGCACCGGTTCTGTGTGTTCTTGAAATTGAAATCGGCGCCTCACCGGATCAGGTGTGGGCGATCTTCACCGACATTGCCGGTTGGGTCGACTGGATGGAGCCGATAACCTCGGCGCGATTGGAAGGGCCTCTGGCTCCCGGTTCCATCATTCACTGGAGTGTCGCCGGGACCGATTTTAGTGCCGCGGGGATGGAAATTCCATCGAAGCTTGTCGATGTCGAACCCGGCCGACGCTTGGCCTGGCAGGGCGCCGTTGCTGGCCTCACCGGCACACATGTGTGGGAATTCGAGCCAAGCGGCACCGGGACCAGATTAACGAACTCCGAATCGATATTTGGTGCGGAAGATGCTGCTAAGGACACGATAGAGCTGGAATCTTTTCTTCGCTACTGGAATGCCCGGCTCAAGGCGACCGTGGAGCAACGCTATGGCGGCGGGGATTCTTGAGGTAAGACCGACGTTGCCAAAAGACTAGAGCGCGCTGCGTTAAATCGTACGCAAGCTGCGCGCTCTAAGTTTTTGTTGTCGCATCGTTTTAAGCGCCAAACCGGTTCCCACTTTTGCGCACGATGCTCTAGCGCGTCACCATGCGTGCAAGTCTCATCCGTGCGCGAGTGGGGAACATGGTCGTCGCCCCGCCCAGCACTGCGCGCCGGCCATCGGTGCCGACGGCGGCGATCCGAATTGGTGGTGGCCACCTTCTCAGGAAAACCGTCCCGCACCACCCAGCGGGGCACAGCCGCCACCAGCCTGAACAATCTCGATATCAGATGGATAACATCTAAGATCGCGTCTCGATGATATGCCGAGACCTCGGTAGAATTCAAATCGAAACAAAAGACCCGCCCCTTAAAAACCGCAGGAGGTCGGGAGCAACTCTTTTGAATGGGAGGGGATATGCAACCACGTTTTTATGCATCAGCTGCGGCGCTCGTCGTGCCCGTTTTCCTATCTGGCGCCGCCTCGGCCCAGACGTCAGGCGCATCAACACCGCCCACTGAAACCGGTATGCAGCGGGAAGCGGCCCAGTCCGACGGCATGCAGCTTGGTGAAATCATTGTCACCGCCAACCGGCGCTCGGAAAATGTTCAGAAGGTAGCGGCCACCATCAGTGTGATAGGCGGCGAGTCGCTGAACAGCTCGGGTATTACCAGGAGCAATGAGATTTCGCAGGTCGTGCCGAATGTCACGATTTCCTCGACATACAGCAATACCAACCCCCGTATTTTCATCCGCGGCGTTGGTACTGCGGATTTTAATCCGAATGCCGCCAGTCCGGTGGGCGTATATATTGACGATGTTTACATCGCTTCGACAAATGCGATCGCATTCAACCTCTTCGACGTTCAGCGGGTGGAGGTGTTGAGCGGGCCGCAGGGGACGCTCTACGGGCGAAATACGACTGCTGGCGCAATCAAATATTTCTCCAAAATGCCGACAGATCGTCTCTCGGGCGATATTACGGTTCGCGGAGGCAATCTCGACGACGCCTTTGTTGAAGCGGCGCTGTCGGGGCCTTTGGCGGGTGACGCCCTGACGGGCCGCGTGGCGTTCACGGCGGAGCGTCGGGACGGCTATATGGTCAATCGACTGACGGGCAAAGACACCGGAAACGACATCAGGACCTGGGCCGGGCGCGGTATATTGAAGTGGGAGCCGTCCAGCGACTGGCGTTTCGTGCTGAATGTGCACGGCGGTAGATCGAACCCGCACACCGCAACCTTCAAGTCGCGCGGAACTTTGACTGCGACCGGGCAAAGCTGTTCGCTGGAGGCGCAGCGCGCCTATGAATGTTATGACGTTCTGGGCTATAGAGACACGCCTGACCTGCGTTCGAATGCCATCAATCGCGTCGGGCGGGAGATCATCGAAAATTATGGGGGGCTCCCTGTCGATCGACAAGGATTTCGATTGGGCAAAGCTGAGCAGCATCACGGCCTACAACAGGGTCCATCTTACCCGGGTCGAGGATACGGATAGCTCACCCAATGAAAGCCTTGAATTCACTTACGATCAAACCAGTCATCAGGTCACCCAGGAACTGCGGCTTGCATCTCCCGGTGGGGATAGACTGAACTGGATAATCGGGGCTTACTATTTTTACGAGAAAGTGGATTACAACAATCAATATGACAGCCTTCGGGCGCTCAGGCCGAGCTTCGGATTCGACCCATCGTTCGGTATCTTGTTCGCCGATCACTTCTTCCATCAGAAAAATTGGGCGTATGCCGCGTTCGGGCGGGCCGATTATGCCATAACCGACAAGCTCAAGCTTACGGCTGGCCTGCGCTATACCTATGAGCGCAAGACCTATAGCGAGAACATAGCTCTGGTGGAGCCGACTTTTTCGGTTCCCGTTGTGGATGTCGCCGGAAAGATATCGAACGGCAATGTCAGCGGAGACATCATAGCGAATTATCAGATCACGCCCGACGCGATGGTCTACGCCTCGGTTTCGCGCGGTTTCAAGAGCGGTGGCGTCAATGGCGGAGTCGTGTTCGATCCGGCAGAGGTGACCACGTTTACGCCCGAAACGATCACGAGCTACGAGGCGGGCGTGAAATATCAGACGCCGGATCATCGGCTGACACTGAACGTGTCGGGCTTCTATTATGACTATAAGGATCTTCAGGTCTATTCGCTGTTGCAGCCCGCCGGTGGGGGCATCCCCAAACAGTTGCTTGATAATGCGGCTACCGCACGGGTTTACGGTCTGGAGGGAAGTTCGGCCCTGGCCATCACGAAGAACATCAGGTTCAGAGGTTCCCTGGGTCTGCTCAGCGCCAAGTTCACCGATTATCGATCGGAGTCGGCGGCAAATGACTATACCGGCAATACGCTGGCCCGCGCGCCGAAACTGACCGCATCCCTTGGTCTTGACGCAAGCACGCCCATTTCGTCGAATCTTGCCCTGTTCGGAAGCTTTGACGCTTCCTATCGCACGAAGGTCTTCTTCTATCCGAATAATGATCCACGGTTCGAGCAGCCGGGATATTGGATGTCAAATGCCCGGATCGCGATCGGATCGCAGACGAAGACATGGCAGGTGGCGCTATGGGGCAAGAATATTTTCAATAAGAAATATTATCGCGATATCGTCGATTTCACGAACTATGGTTTCACGGAACCCGCCGTTGGCGAACCGGCGACTTATGGTGTTGAAGCGACGTTCCACTTCTAAGAGCGGGGCCAGTCCGATCCTCTTCCCGACCACCATATTCCGGTTGGATGGTCGGGAGGAGGATTGGATGCATGAGGCCGATGGCATCCAGGCCCGATGGGCGGGGGAATTACATGACGATAACAGGCATCGAAACATTTGTGTGCGACATCGAGAACGCGCCGCAAATGGCGCGCTTCTTCAAGGATGGCGGGCCGGGACGGGCGCTTGACCGTATCACGCACGGGCAAGCGCCAGCCGAAGCCGCGATCGGACACGACTGATGGCAAAAGTGGTCATCTCCTGCGCCGTTACCGGTTCGGCGCACACGCCAACGATGTCCGATGCCTTGCCGATAACGCCGGAGGAGATTGCCGCGCAGGCGATCGAGGCCGCAGAAGCGGGCGCCGCCATTCTTCACCTGCACGCCCGCGTGCCGGAGGATGGCCGTCCGACCGGCGATCCCGACATATACCAGCGCTTTCTGCCCACCATCAAGCAGGCCACCGACGCTGTTGTGAACATCACCACCGGCGGGGCGGCGACGATGAGCGTGCAAGAGCGCCTTGCCGCCGCCGCCAGGTTCCAGCCGGAAATGTGCTCGCTCAACATGGGTTCGCTGAATTTCGCCTTTTTCCCTGCGGCAAAGCGGATCAGCGAATGGAAATATCCGTGGGAAAAGGATTATGTCGTCAATTCGGACGATTACATCTTCCGCAACACCTTTCGCGACATCGCCTATATCCTGGAGACGATGCGCGAGGCCGGAACCCGGTTTGAGCATGAATGCTATGACGTCGGGCATCTTTACAACCTTGCCCATTTTCTCGATCGGGGTCTGATCAAGCCCGGCTTCTTCGTGCAGATGATATTCGGCATCCTGGGCGGCATCGGGCCCGATCTCGACAATCTCATGTTCATGAAGCAGACTGCGGACCGGCTCTTCGGTCGCGACAGCTTTCAATGGTCTGTTCTGGCGGCGGGCCGGTACCAGATGCCTTTCCTCACTCAGGCTGCGCTGATGGGCGGCCATGTGCGCGTGGGCCTGGAAGACAGCCTGTTCATCGAGCGCGGCAAGCTCGCAGTCTCCAACGCCGAGCAGGTGGGCAAGATCGTGCGTATCCTGCGCGAAATGGGACATGAGCCCGCCAGCCCCGCCGAAGCGCGGGAGATTTTGGCGCTGAAGGGCGGCGACCGCGTCGCCTACTAGAGCGATTTCCAGTCAGATGGCATCATCTGACGGTTAAGAAATCGCGGCAAATAAAAGACTTAGAGCGGCCGATCTGATTCAATCAGATCGGAATCCGCTCTAAGTGGTGGAGGGAGCGACGAACAAGGCGGCAAAGCCTCTTTCGTGATCGGCGCGTCCCCTTGGAGCCTTGGGAAGACCGCATGACGCTTATACGAATGGGCAAGGGCCCCAACCCTCTTCATGGGTGGCAGTTCGATCCGGAAAAGGCCCGCTTTGTCGGTCACGACCTTCAGCGCCCGGAATGCATTCTCGCCGAACGCGATGGCACATTGTGGGCGGCCGACGCCCGTGGCGGGGTCATGAAGATCGTGCCGGGACAGGGCCAGGAGCTGATCCTTCAGTCGGTCGACGCGCATTTCGATTTGCAGGCCGACGCGGCTGCAAGCCTGCTCGGCGGCACTTTGCCCAACGGTCTCGCGTTCGCGCCCAATGGCGACATATTGATCGCCAATTTCGGCACCGACCGGCTCGAACGCATGACCCGCGAGGGCAAGACGCGGGTGCTTTGCGACAGCATCGACGGCCAGCCGATGGGCAAGGTCAATTTCGTCCTGACCGACAGCCGCGGCCGCATCTGGCTGACCGTTTCCACCCGAACCAACCCCTGGAACGATGCGCTACGCCCCGATCTCGCCGACGGCTACATCGCGCTGATGGACGAACGCGGCCTCAGGATCGTCGCCGACGGTTTCGCTTTCACGAACGAGATCCGGTTCGACGAGCAGGAGGAATGGCTTTATGTGGCGGAAACCGCGCGTCGCCGCGTAACCCGGCTGCGGGTCGGGGCGGATGGATCCTTGTCGGGACGGGAAATCTATGGTCCCGACAGTCTTGGGTCCGGCTTTATCGACGGCATCGCTTTCGATGCCTACGGAAATCTCTGGGCCACGATGATCTTTGCCGATCGGTTGATCGCGATCACGCCGCAGGGGGATGTGCTCACCCTGCTGGAAGACGGCAACCCCGAGGGTCTCGCAAGGATGGAGGCTGCGGTGGCGGGAGGCGATGCGCCGCCCTTCGATGTGCTGATGAAGACCGGCGGCAAGCTGTGTCCGTGGCTGGCATCGGTGACATTCGGCGGACCCAATCTGGATCAGGTTTATCTCGGGGGCCTGCGCGCGAACAGGATTCCAGTCTTCGCCAGCCCGGTCGCCGGTCTGCCCATGGCCCATTGGAACGCATGATGGTGGGCGAAACGCAATTGTCGCCGGAATGGCTCTCGGGCAAACGGATTGTGGTCACCGGGGCGGCGAGCGGTATCGGCCTGGGTGCGGCGCAGCTTTTCCAAAGGCTGGGCGCGGAACTTGTCGTGGCTGACCGCGATCATCCGGCGCTGATCAAGGCATGGTCTGAATTGGCGCCGGCCCGTTGCCAACAGGTCGATGTGGTGGATGAGGCGGCCTGTGAGGCATTGATGGCCAGTGCCCACGCCCTTCTCGGCGGCATCGACGGGGTGTTCAACAGCGCCGGCGTCAGCGATGTCGTCGCACCGGCGCTGGAAGTCGCCATAGCCGACTGGCAGCGCGTGACCGATATCAACCTGCGCGGTACCTTCCTTGTTTGCCGGGCGGCCGGCAGGATCATGCTGGCGCAAGGGTCCGGATCGATCGTCACCATATCCTCGGTCAATGGAGTGACCGGCATACCCAGGCGCCATGCCTATGGCCCCGCCAAGGCCGCGATCGCGCAGTTGACCCGAACGCTGGCGTGCGAATGGGCAGGTGCAGGCGTGCGCGTCAATTCGCTCGCCCCCACCTATATCCGCACGCCCATGATCGACCGCCTGAGCGCGGAGGGGAAGGTCGATGTCGGCCGGCTTGAGCGGCGAACGCCGATGGGACGGCTCGGCGAGGTGGAGGAAGTGGGCGCAGCGGCCGCCTTTCTGCTGTCGGATTGGAGCCGTTTTCTGACGGGCGTGCTGCTGCCGGTCGATGGCGGGTGGCTGGCTTATGGCGGACCTGGCGATGTGGAGACCGCCTAGGTCCTCCATCCTGTCACTCTGACCTGATATATCCTCACGGCTATGGAAGAAATATAATTTATGCTCCTAGTGGGATAGCTCGCGGCCCTTATGCTGACAATGAATTAGGGAGGAGGTTGCTCGTGGACAGCTTTCCAGCCGGAGTGGAGATCGGCGGCACTTTCACCGATCGCATTGTGGTTTCGGACGACGGCGAAATGGTGACGGCCCAGGCGCGATCCGCCCTGCCAAACTACACCGAGGGCCTGATCGAGCGCCTAAGCCGAACGGGACTTCCGTAAGGTCGAGTCCTATTCCGAAGGCTCGAACCTTAGCCGATCGGCTCACGCAATCACCGGCTTCGGCGATCCCATCCCGCACGATAGGGAGGTTTGCGTGAATTGAGGCCGAAGAGCTGGCGAGCAAATCAAAACATGGCTCGCGGACGGAGAGGTTGCGAAGGAGCATTGGATGCTGGACGCATTTGACCATAGAACGACACTCACGGGAAACCAGCGGCGGCTTGTCTTCGCGGCGACAATGATCACTGCGCTCGAGTGTTTCGACTATTATGTGATCGCCTTTGTCATCGCGTTCGTCGTGATCCCTTGGAAGCTGACATTTGGGGAGACCGCCCTGATCCTGACGTCATCGGGCATCGGAACCTCGCTGGGCGCCTTTTCCTGGGGCTATTTGGCCGATCGGATCGGCAGACGCCCGGTGCTTGTCATGACTGTCCTGGTTTTCGCCCTCGCCACTGGAGCGCTTGCCTTCACGCCCGAACGGGGGTGGGTCTATCTCGCCGCGTTCCGGTTCTTGATCGGCGTCAGCGTGGGTGGCCTGTACGCCGTTTTGATGCCGTTGGTCCAGGAGTTCATGCCAGCGCATCGCAGGGGCCAGATGGCGGGGCTGGTCACCTCGTTCGTCAGCATCGGGATCATTGCAGGAGCGGTCTTGGGCGCGTTTCTGACGCCATTGATCGGCTGGCGCGGTCTCTTTGCTCTGGGGGCGTTGCTGGCGGTGCTGGCATTCGCGTTCCTGACATGGATCAAGGAATCGCCTTTCTGGCTTTGCTCCCGGGGACGATGGGAGGAAGCACGGGCTTCGATCGCCTGGGCATTGGAATGCTCTCCTGCCGATGCGCCCGACCTCCATTATCGGCCGATCGAGGCCAAAGCTCGTTTTCTCGAACTCTTCCGGCATCCGCGCGCGCTGGCAGCGTCCTGGCTGTCGCAGCTAAGCTACCAGATAGCGGCAAACGGAGTCCTGCTATGGGCTCCCACCTTATTGGCGCTGCAACTGGCCATTCCCGCTGCGAGTGCCGCCAAACTGATGATTTCGGTTTCGGTTACCGGCTTGGTGGGCCGGCTGTTCTTCTCGGCCGTAGTGGAGCGGTTCGGCCGGCGCCCGCTTGGGTTGATCGTTGGAATCGGCGCTGCCACCGCTCTGCTGATAGGAGCCTGCGCACACTCCGCGACCGTGGGTGGCGTATCGTTGCTATGGGTGTCGCTGATCCTTTGGGCGCTTGTTGGGGACGGGGGATATGCGATTGTCGGGCCATATAGCGCGGAGGTGTGGCCTTCCCGTCTCCGGGCGACGGGCATGGGATCAGCCTATGGATTTGGAGCGATGGGCAAGATCATCGGTCCGTTGGCGCTCGCTCTGATTACCGGATCGGCCAATGTCATAAGCCCGGAGGCAACACTGGATGCTATCGTTCCGGGCTTTGGCTTCTACGCAGCCTGTTACTTCGTTTGCGGCGTCGCATTCCTCATCGGTTTCGAAACGAAGGGACTTTCATTTGCCGATATCGATGCGCGTGCCTCTCATGATCGGAACCCCATCGTAAGACATCATCCGGCGCCGCCTCAGCGCTTCGTGCCGACTTTAAGGAGAGAGAAATGAACGACATTCCCCCCGAAGGCATGGTCATAGACTGGGACGTCCCCGTTACGATGGACGACGGCATTGTCCTGCGCGCCGACATTTTCCGACCGGCCAGACCGGGACGCTATCCCGTGCTGCTGAATCATGGCCCGTACGGCAAGGGCCTCTCCTGTCAGGAGGCCTATGCTTCCGCCTGGCAAGTGATGGTGGACGAGTATCCGGAGGTTCTGGAGGGGTCCAGCAACCGCTATCAGGCGTGGGAGACGATCGATCCCGAAAAGTGGGTTCCGGACGGCTATGTGTGCATGCGTGTGGACTCCAGGGGCGCTGGAACTTCGCAAGGGGTGATGGACCTCTGGTCGCCGCGTGAGACGCAGGATTATTATGATTGCATCGAATGGGCCGGTACGCAGGACTGGAGCAACGGGAAGGTCGGCCTGATCGGCATTTCCTATTACGCCATCAACCAATGGCAGGTGGCGGGGTTGCAGCCGCCGCATCTGGCGGCCATTTGTGTTTGGGAGGGTGGGTCCGACTTCTATCGCGACCTTTTTCGCCACGGCGGCATAGTGTCGGATATTTCGTCCGGCCCCTGGTATACGGGACAGGTTCTCGCGGTCCAGCACGGCAAAGGCGGGAACGGCAAGCGGAGTGCGATCACCGGAGCGCTGGTCGCCGGTCCCGAGACATTGGATGAGGAGACGCTGAGAGCGAACCGTACCGAATTGCCGGACCAGGTGCTCGAACACCGCTTCGACGACGATTTCTATCGCTCGCGCTTGCCCGATTTTGCCAAGATCGACGTCCCCTTGCTCGCGGCCGCCAATTGGGGTGGTGCGGGGATCCACCTTCGCGGAACTATCGAAGGCTATCTGGCGGCCGGGACGAAGAAGAAGTGGCTGCGGGTGCATGGCAACAGCCACGTCGCGCCTTTCTATCTGGACAATTCGATCGCCTATCAAAAGACGTTCTTCGGCCAGTTTCTCAAGGGTGAGGATACGGGCTGGGACCAGCAGCCTCCGGTCGATCTCAAGATCCGCCATCCCGGTGAGCGCTTCGCCTCGCGAGCTGAGCAAGAATGGCCGCTGGCGCGTACCGACTGGCAACGCCACTATCTTCGCCCTGATCTCACTTTGAGGCGGGAGGCACAGGCGGGGCCGCCGCTTTCCTACGAAACGATGGGGGAGGGGTTGACCTTCCTGATGCCGGCCTTCGACGAAGATGTTGAGATCACCGGCCCGCTGGCACTCAAGCTGTTCGTGTCCTCGAAGACGACCGACGCGGACATTTTTGCCGTGTTCCGCCTGTTCGATTCAGCCGGTGTCGAAACCTTGTTCATCGGAGCAAACGATTCGGCACAGCCGCTCACACTCGGCTGGCTGCGGGCGTCACATCGCAAGCTGGATCCCGTGCGCTCGCTTCCCTATCGCCCCTATCACGCCCATCGTGAGGCCGAACCACTGACGCCGGGCGAAATCGCCGAGCTCGATGTGGAAATCTGGCCGACTTCGATTGTTGTTCCGAAGGGACATCGGATTGGGCTGACGATTAGGGGCAAGGATTATGAGAATGCTCCTCACTATGCGCCTCAATCGTCGGCGACGATGCGAGGCGTATCGTCGCTTTATCACAGAAGCGAAAAGGATCGACCGGCCGAGATATTCGATAGCATCAACACGCTTCACTTCGATCCTGAGCGAGCACCATATCTCCTCCTGCCCGTGATTCCTTCTGCCACAGGCGACGCGCCTATCGACTGGTTTGCGCACCTGCGCGGCGCACCAATGCGAATAGGATAAACCGTCCGGGTGGTCGGCGCTCTCGTGCGGTAGACCTTGAAGAAAAGCGGATCAACGCGATCGCCGAGGAGCGCGTCACCTCTGGCGAGAGCGCCCATTGTCCTTTCCCCCATCGTCAACGCGGCGCCTCCGCTCGTCGAACGGCTTCCCCGCGGTGCGGCGATGACGGTGGCGGGTGCTCCGCCCACCGCCGCCGTCATCATCTGCCTCTTGATCGCTCGGGCGGCAGCGCCCGGTATTGAGGCAGGTCAAATCGCCGCTTGCGCAGGATCAATGCCAGGCATGTCGCGGCGCGGCAGAAGGGCGGCACAGACAACAGGGATGGAGTTTCAAGGACATGACCATCAAGACGATCCTGCTGGGTGCGGCTGCCGGTTGCGCCGTTCTGGCCGCGCCCGCTCAGGCGGCACAGGGCGATGTGCTGGTGCGGCTGCGCGGCATCATAGTCGCGCCCAACGAAAAGAGCGGAAGCGTGCTGCCCGCCTTTCCGGGAGAGAAGGTGAAGGTCGACAACAGCGTGATGCCGGAAGTGGACGTCACCTATATGGCGACCGACCATATCGGTTTCGAGCTGATCGCCGCGACCACCAAGCATAGCGCGAGCGGCCGGACCGGCACGACCGGGGGCATCGGCAGGCTTGCGTCCACCTGGGTACTGCCGCCGACGCTGACGGCGCAATATCATTTCCTGCCAGAAGGGAAGATCCGGCCCTATGTCGGGGCGGGCGTGAACTACACGCTATTCTATAATGAGAAGGCGTCGAATGCGCTGGAGGGCGCGGTGGGCGCGACCAAGGTGCATATGTCCGACAGCTTCGGCTGGGCAGCGCAGGCTGGCGTCGACATCGACCTTAATGATCGGATGTTCCTCAATCTCGACGTCAAATATATCGACATCGATACCACCGCGCGGCTGTCGACCGCCGCTGCCGGAGTGCAGAGGGTGAAGCTGGAGCTTGATCCCTTCGTCTTCGGCGTGGGTGTTGGGATGAAGTTCTGACGAGGTGTCGGCTGACGGCCGGAATTGGCCAATAGCTGCCATTCAGCGCATCGGTGTTCCTGCGAAGGCAGGAACCCAGTTCCGCCGCTTGTGGATCATCGCACCGTAGGAACTGGGCTCCTGCCTTCGCAGGAGCACGGTGTACTGCAAGGAAATCAGCGCGAAACAGCGCGAAACAGAACGTCCGCTCTCCACCAAATCTGTCATGCTTCCGCTTGGGTGCGCTGCCCATAGGGACAATTACGGATAGGTCGCATCATGCTGTCGCGGCATGGATCGGCGCATGGATATGCGATTTGATCTGGCGCAAAAGGCGCAGGATGATACGGCCCTGGTCATGGCGGGTGCGCCGTCGGGCAAGGGCTGTGGCGGGCAATATTGCGATCGGTGCGAGGTGCGCGATCAGGCGATCTGCGCCGACCTCGACGAACAGCAGCGCGGGGCGTTGAACCGGATCGGGCGACGGGTGTCGTTGCAGGCCGGGCAGACGGTGATGTGGGAAGGCGACAGCAGCACGCTGGTCGCCAATGTGATCGAGGGGACGCTGAAGCTGTCCACCTCCACAGGCGACGGGCGCGAGCAGATCGTCGGCGTCGTCTATGCCTCCGACTTTATCGGCCGTCCCTTCGGCGCGCGGACGCCGCACAGCGTCACGGCGCTGACCGATGCGCGGCTGTGCCTTTATCCCAGGGGCGCCTTCGACGGCTTTGCGCGGGAACATCCGGTGCTGGAGCATCGTCTGTTGCAGCGGACGCTGGACGATCTCGACCGGACCCGCGCCTGGATGTTGCTGTTAGGGCGGAAAAACGCGCGGGAGAAGGTCGCGACATTGCTGCTCGACATGCACAATCGGCTGCCGGCGGATCGGGGCGGGGTGATCGAACTGCCCCTGTCGCGGCAGCAGATCGCCGATGTGCTGGGGCTGACGATCGAGACGGTGTCGCGCCAGATCGGCGATCTGAAGCGGATGGGCCTGATCGCGCTGGCGGGGCGGCGCGGGGTGCGGATCGTCGACGCCGACCGGCTGGAGGCCATGGCCGAGGGGGAGTGACGGAGAGGCTTTGGCCATTTCGAGATGTCCGGACCGGATGAAACGGTGGCCGGAATCTGCCGTGACCCGTGGCTATTCCCAAGAGAAGATTGTGCGCGATTTGCAATTTGACGGGGATTGCCCCTCCTCAAACAGCACCACGCGATCTATCGCCTTCAATTGAGATTGGGTGAATGGCGTTGGCGAGGTGAAATAGGCAGCGCCGTGCGAGCCGTTCCAGATCGCGATCTGATACCCGCCTTCCGCTCTTTTTTGGGCAAATCTTGCGGGACTGTCGGCTGAGCGCCTTTTAACGATCCGGCCTTTGGGGCGACTGGCCCAACCTGTTCCATATACCTCTAAAGTGCCGAAAGCCCCTTCCCAGCGAAAACCGCCTCCATGTATGCCGCCTTCCAAAGTCCTGATTTTTTCACCAGGCATCAGGTCGATTATCGGTGAATAACCGCAGAACCGCCCAGGTCCCTCAATTTCGCTGGCGTTCGCCGGAGTGAGGACCAACGAAGCAACCCCTATAGCTGCTGCAATCACTATTCTCATGGGGCCTCATCGAGAAATCCGGATGTCCAGTATAGCGGCTTGCAATCCGATAGCGGAAGGTCCGAAAACACCCGATACGGATATTCCCCTACATACCCGCGCCGCCCGCTTTGACAGAGGTCAATGCATAAGGGCGGCACCCGGACGAAGGACGCCGCAAAGCCTTTGACGGGGAATCCTAATGGAGCAACTGGTTTGGAAGACGGGTGGCTGGTTCGCACTCGCTACGCTGGCCTTTCTGGCGGCGCTGGCGGCGGCGGACTTCGGCTTTGCCGTGCATATGGGGATCGTGTGCGCCGCTGCGCTGGCCGTGGCGGTGCTGACGATGCGGCATGCCGATTATGAGGCGATCACGCGCGGGCTGCTGAAGATGCCCGCAAGCCAGGACAAATATGACGACGATCCGATCCGCTGGGGCGTGATCGCGACCGTCTTCTGGGGCCTGGCGGGTTTCCTGGCGGGGCTGTACATCGCGTTGCAACTGGCCTTCCCGGCGCTCAATCTGGGGATCGAATATACCAGCTTCGGGCGGCTGCGGCCGCTGCATACGTCCGCCGTCATCTTCGCCTTCGGCGGCAATGCGCTGATCGCCACCAGCTTCTACGTGGTGCAGCGGACCTGCCGGGCGCGATTGGCTTTTCCGGCGCTCGCGCGATTCGTCTTCTGGGGATACCAGCTTTTCATCGTGCTCGCGGCGACCGGCTATCTGCTGGGCATCACCGAAGGTCGCGAATATGCGGAGCCGGAATGGTATGTCGACCTGTGGCTGACCATCGTCTGGGTCGCCTATCTGGTCGTCTTCGGCGGCACCATCCTGCGCCGCAGCGAGCCGCATATCTATGTGGCGAACTGGTTCTACCTGAGCTTCATCCTGACGATCGCGATGCTGCACATCGTCAACAATCTTTCCATGCCGGTGAGCTGGCTCGGCTCCAAGAGCTACAGCGCGTTCGCCGGCGTGCAGGATGCGCTGACCCAATGGTGGTACGGGCATAATGCGGTCGGTTTCTTCCTGACCGCCGGCTTCCTGGCCATGATGTATTATTTCGTGCCCAAACAGGCGGAACGGCCGGTCTACAGCTACCGCCTGTCGATCATCCACTTCTGGTCGCTGATCTTCCTCTACATCTGGGCGGGTCCGCACCATCTTCATTACACCGCGCTGCCCGACTGGGCGCAGACGCTGGGCATGGTCTTCTCGGTCATGCTGTGGATGCCGAGCTGGGGCGGGATGATCAACGGCCTGATGACGCTGAACGGCGCCTGGGACCGCATCCGCACCGATCCGATCATCCGCATGATGGTGATGGCGCTCGCCTTTTACGGCATGTCGACCTTCGAAGGTCCGATGATGTCGGTGAAGGCGGTCAACAGTCTCAGCCACTATACCGACTGGACCATCGGCCATGTGCATAGTGGTGCGCTGGGCTGGAACGGGCTGATCACTTTCGCCTGCCTCTATTATCTGACGCCAAGATTGTGGAAGCGGGAACGGCTGTACAGCCTTCGCCTGGTGAACTGGCACTTCTGGCTGGCGACCGTGGGCATCGTCCTCTACGCCGCGTCGATGTGGGTCGCGGGCATCATGCAGGGCCTGATGTGGCGCGAATATGGCAGCGACGGTTATCTCGTCTACGCCTTCTCCGAAGTCGTGAGCGCCATGTTCCCCATGTATCTGATCCGGGCGGCCGGGGGCCTCATGTACCTCAGCGGCGCGATCATCATGGCCTGGAACATCGGCAGGACCATCGCGGGCAGCCCGCTGCGCGAGGAAAAGCCGATGAACGACGCCGCCTATGACGCCGCCGCCGACCGGCCGCTCGTCAACCAGCCTGCCTGAGGGAGTAACCGGACATGGAAACCAAGACCAAGGGCAAGTTCTTCGACCATGGCAGGCTGGAACGGAATGTCTCCCTGCTGGGTATCGCATCGCTGATCGTCGTCGCCATCGGCGGCATAGTGGAGATCGCGCCGCTCTTCTGGATCGACAATACGATCGAAAAGGTGGAGGGCGTGCGCCCCTATACGCCGCTGGAGCTGGCGGGCCGGAATATCTACATCCGCGAGGGCTGCTATAATTGTCACAGCCAGATGATCCGTCCTTTCCGGGACGAAACGGAACGCTACGGCCATTACAGCCTCGCCGCCGAGAGCATGTACGACCATCCCTTCCAATGGGGATCGAAGCGCACCGGGCCGGACCTTGCCCGCGTGGGCGGCAGATATTCGGACGAATGGCATGTCCAGCATCTGAAGGACCCGCGCGCCGTGGTGCCGGAATCGATCATGCCGGGCTATGCCTTCCTGGCCGACCGCGAACTCAAGCTGCCCGACATGCGCAAGGATCTGACCGCGCTGAACGATGTCGGCGTGCCTTACAGCAAGGACGACATCGCCAAGGCCAATGACGACCTGAAGGCCCAGGCCGATCCCGACGCCGACGCCAGCGACCTCATCAAACGCTATCCCAAGGCGCAGGCCCGCGATTTCGACGGCGATCCCGCCAAGCTGACCGAGATGGATGCGCTGGTCGCCTATCTCCAGATGCTGGGCACGCTGGTCGATGTGGAGAGCGCGAAACCGCAAGAGGTGGAGAGATGAACTACGACGCCTTGCGGCACTTTGCCGATAGCTGGGGGCTGGTGTTCATGGGGGTGCTCTATGTGATCCTCATCGGCTGGCACTTCCTGCCCCATGGACGACAGCGCAGCGCGGAAGCCGCGCGCGCCATCTTCGAAGACCAAACGGAGGCCGACCATGGCTGACGAAAAGCGCATCGACCCCGCCACCGGGACGCAGATCAAGCATCATGAATGGGACGGCATCCAGGAACTGGACACGCCGCTGCCGCGCTGGTGGCTCTGGACCTTCTACGCGACGATCCTGTTCGCGATCGGCTACACCATCGCCTATCCGGCCTGGCCGATGATCGACCGGGCGACCGGCGGCATGCTCGGCTGGTCGAGCCGCGGCGCGCTGGACAAGGAACTGGCGGCGCGGGAAAGGCAGATCGCGCCGATCCGGAAGGCCATTGCCGATACGCCGATCACGGCGCTGCCGGGGCACCCCGAACTGATGCAGCAGGCGATCGAAGGCGGCCGGGCGGCCTTCCGCGTCCATTGCGTCCAGTGCCACGGATCGGGCGCGGCGGGATCCAAGGGTTATCCCAACCTCAATGACGACGACTGGCTGTGGGGCGGCGATCTGGCGACGATCGAAAAGACGATCACCGACGGCATCCGCAACCCGAACCATGATGCCACGCGCCAGTCGCTGATGCCCGCCTTCGGCAAGGATCAGTTGCTGACGGCGGCGCAGGTCGACGATGTGGTGGCGCATGTCCGCACGATCAGCGGGCAGGACCGGCCAAGTGCGGCATCGCGGCGGGGGGACAAGGTCTTTGCCGACAATTGCGCGGTCTGCCATGGCCCCGCGGGCAAGGGGAACCGGGAACTCGGCGCGCCCAACCTGACCGATGCGATCTGGCTCTATGGCGGCGATGCGGGGACGATCCACGAAACCGTCTGGAACAGCCGCCATGGCGTGATGCCGCGCTGGGATGACAAGCTGGACAAGGCGACCATCCGCATGCTGGCAACCTATGTGCACAGTCTGGGCGGTGGCGAAGCCAGTCCCCCGGCCGCAGTGGCGACAGGCCGCTAAGCCATGCTGATGTCCGGCTCCGCCTCGCTCTACGAAAAGCGCAAGGGCGTCTATCCCAAGGCGGTGGACGGCTTCTACCGCCGCCTGAAATGGGCGATCATGGCGGTGACGCTGGCCATTTACTGGGGGACGCCCTGGCTGCGCTGGGACCGGGGGCCTTATGCGCCCGATCAGGCGGTGCTGGTCGATCTCGCCCATCGCCGCTTCTACATGTTCGCGATCGAGATCTGGCCGCAGGAATTCTATTATGTGGCGGGTCTGCTCATCATGGCGGGGATCGGACTGTTCCTCGTCACCTCGGCGGTGGGGCGGGCCTGGTGCGGCTATGCCTGTCCGCAAACCGTGTGGACGGACCTCTACCAGCATGTCGAGCGCTTCATCGATGGCGACCGCAACGCACAGTTGAAACTCGCCAAGGCGCCCTGGAGTGCGGCCAAGATCGCCCGGCGTTTCGTCAAATGGTCGATCTGGCTGGGGATCGCATTCATAACCGGCGGCGCATGGATATTCTATTTCGCGGACGCGCCGACATTGCAGCAGCAGTTCTGGACCGGGACCGCCGCACCCGTCGCCTATGCGACGACCTTCGTGCTGACCGCGACGACCTTCGTGCTGGGTGGGTTCATGCGCGAACAGGTCTGCATCTACATGTGCCCCTGGCCGCGCATCCAGACGGCGATGCTGGATGAAAAGTCGCTGGTCGTCACCTACAAGAACTGGCGCGGGGAGAAGCGCGGCAGCCTGAAGAAGGCTGAGGCACATCCCGCCGAATATGGCGACTGCATCGACTGCAACCAGTGCGTCGCGGTCTGTCCGACCGGCATCGACATTCGCGAAGGGCCGCAGATCGGCTGCATCACCTGCGCGCTCTGCATCGACGCCTGCGACAAGGTGATGGCGCAGGTCGGGCGGCCCCGCGGCCTGATCGACTATTGCACCCAGGACGATGCCGAGGCGGAGCAGAAGGGCGCGCCGCCGCGCCCGGTGCTGAAGACCTTGCTGCGGCCCCGCACCATCGCCTATTTCGCGGTCTGGGTGGGGATCGGCGCGGCCATGCTGTTCGCGCTGGGCGCGCGCGAACGGCTGGAGATCAGCGCGCAGCAGGATCGCAATCCGATCTTCGTGCGCCTGTCCGACGGCGCGATCCGCAACGCCTATACGGTGAAGCTGCGCAATATGGAGGCGCGGCCCCGGGCGATGGAGGTTGGCCTTATCGACCTGCCCGGGGGGAGGATGTGGACCGATACGGGATCGCGCGAAACCGCGACGACGACGGTGCGGACCACCGTGCCCGCCGACAGCGTGGCGAAGCTGCGCGTCTTTCTGATGCTGCCGCCCGGCGGCCCGGCCCGGACGGATTTCCATTTCACCCTGCGCGCCCTGGACCGCGAGGGTGGCCACGTCAGCGAACCCGCCCGTTTCGAAAGGCCCTGAACCATGACTTCAGTCCCCAAGCCCATACGCCGTTTCACCGGCTGGCACATGACGGCGATACTGGTTGCTTTTTTCGCGGTGGTCATTGCCGTCAACATGCTGATGGCGACCATTGCCGTCCGCTCCTTTGGTGGCACGGTGGTCGAGAACAGCTATGTCGCCAGCCAGAAGTTCAACGGCTGGCTGGCGGAGGCGCGGGCGCAGCAGAAGCTGGGCTGGCGGGATGAGGTGACGCTGGATGCCGCGCGCCATGTGCGGATGAAGCTGAACGTGACCGGCGCGGACATGAGCGCGCTGGCGCAGCATCCGCTGGGACGGGCGGCGGACATCGCCCTGCGCTTCCATGAAATCGAGCCGGGCCTTTACAGGAGCGACCGTGTCCTGCCTGCGGGGCGGTGGCAGGTCCGTTTCGACGTCCGCCATGGCGGCGGCGAAGAACATCTGCTGCGGGAGGTCGACTGATGGCCAGCCAAGCCCTGCTCGTTGAAGAAACACCCATAGAGACGAAGGAAAGCCTGTTCGCCGTTCCGGGCATCCATTGCGCGGGGTGCCTGTCCAAGATCGAAAACGGCCTGCCGCTGACGCCCGGCATCCAGTCCGCGCGGGTCAATATGGGCGCGAAGCGGGTCGCGATCCGCCACGATCCCGCGCTGACGCCGCCCGAGTTGAAGGCCGCCATCATCGCGCTCGGCTTCGAGGCGGAGCCGCTGGCAGACCCCGGCATCGACGTCGCGGCGGCGGAGAACCGGATGCTGGTCCGGGCGCTCGCCGTGGCGGGCTTTGCTGCGATGAACATCATGCTGCTGTCGGTGTCGATCTGGTCCGGCGCGGAGGGGCCGACGCGGACCATGTTCCACTGGCTTTCCGCCCTGATCGCGCTGCCGACGGTCGCCTATGCGGGCCAGCCCTTCTTCCGGTCCGCCTGGGCGGCGCTGCGGCAGGGACGGACCAATATGGACGTGCCGATCAGCATCGGCGTGCTGCTGACGACGGGGATGAGCCTGTTCGAAACCGTCACGGGCGGCGAACATGCCTGGTTCGACGGGGCGGTGATGCTGCTCTTCTTCCTGCTCGCCGGGCGCTGCCTCGACAGCATGATGCGCGGGCGGGCGCGGGCCGGGGTGGCGGCGCTGCTGAAGCAGACCGCGCCGGGCGCGCTGGTGCTGGACCGGGATGGGTGCAGCCGGTGGACCGCCGCCGACGCCCTGCGTCCGGGCATGACCATGCTGGTCGCGGCGGGCGAGCGGCTGGCGGCGGACGGGCGGATCGTGGCGGGGGAAAGCGGTCTCGACATCGCTTTCCTCACCGGGGAAAGCGCGCCGGTGCGGGTGCAGCCCGGCGATAGGGTGCAGGCAGGGGCGCTCAATGTCGACGGGCCGATCACCGTGGAGGTGACGGCGGCGGGCGCCGACACCGTCATCGCCGACATCGCCCGGCTGATGGAGGAGGCGGGGCAGGGCAAGTCGCGCTATGTCCGGCTGGCGGACCGGGCGGCGCGTTACTATGCGCCCTGCGTCCATCTGCTGGCGGCCTTGTCCTTCGCGGGTTGGATGATCGCGGGGGCCGGGGTGCATCAGGCGCTGCTGATCGCGGTTGCCGTGCTGCTGATCACCTGTCCCTGCGCGCTGGGACTGGCCGTGCCGGCGGCGCAGATCGTCGCCTGCGGCGCGCTGATGCGGCGGGGGGTGCTGGTCAAGGACGGATCGGCGCTGGAGCGGCTCTCCGAAATCAGCGAAGCGGTGTTCGACAAGACCGGCACGCTGACCCTCGGTCGCCCGGTGCCGCAGGGCTTGCGCCGCCTGTGGCGTGAGGACCGCGCGATCCTGCTCGGCCTCTCGCGCGCTTCGCGCCATCCGCTGAGCGTCGCGTTGCGCCAGGCGCTGGAAGCGAGGGGCGTGACGCCCGCGCCGCTCGACGCCCTTCGCGAAGTGCCGGGCGAGGGGGTGTTCGCCGACTATCAGGGCGAGGCCGTATCGCTTGCCCGCCCGCGCAGCCTGATCAACCTGTTCGGTCTGGCGAGCGAATATCGGCGCGGCGAACAGGCGACCTTGCTCGCCTTCACCGATGCCCTGCGGCCCGATGCGGTCGAGACCATCGACGTGCTGCGCGGCATGGGCATCAAGACGCTGATCGCGAGCGGCGACCGGCCCGATGCGTTGGAGGAGATCGCCCGGATGACCGGGACCACCGCCATCGGCCATTTGCGCCCGGCGGACAAGCTGGCGCTGATCGGACGGTTGAAGGGCAAGGGCGAAAAGGTGCTGATGGTCGGCGACGGGCTGAATGACGGCCCGGCGCTGGCGGCCGGTCATGCCAGCATGGCGCCCGCCTCCGCCAGCGACGCGAGCCAGTTGACGGCGGATGCGGTGTTCCTGGGCGACCGGCTGGCGCCCGTGGCCGTCACGGTCCATGTGGCGCGGCGGACGGTCGCGGTGGTGAAGCAGAATTTCGCGCTGGCGATCGGCTATAATGTGCTGGCGGTGCCGCTGGCCATAGCGGGCAAGGTGACGCCGTTGGTGGCGGCGGTCGCCATGTCGACCAGTTCGCTGATCGTCATCGCCAATGCGCTGCGTTTGAAGGGAGCCGCGAAATGACCGGTCTCAGCCTGTTGATCCCGATCGCGCTCGGCCTCGGGCTGTTGGGGCTCGCCGCCTTTTTCTGGGCGCTGCGCGACGGGCAGTTCGACGATAGCGAAGGCGCGGCGGCGCGCATCCTGATCGAGGACGAGTGAATCGTCTTTGCTCGCGTGCCTGTTTCGTCCTAGTTTCCGGCCATGACCGAACCCGTGCTCCATGGCTATTTCCGTTCCACCGCATCCTATCGGGTGCGGATCGCCTTGAACCTGAAGGGCGTCGCCTATGCCGATGCCTTCCATCATCTGCTCAAGGGCGAGCAGCGGGCACCGGACTATCTGATGCTCAATCCGCAAGGCTTTGTGCCCACGCTGGAAGTGGATGGGACGGTCCTGACGCAGAGCCTCGCCATTTGCGAATATCTGGATGAGACGATTGCCGGGCACAAGCTGTTGCCCGACGATCCGTTGCGCCGGGCCGGGGTGCGGGCGGCTGCGCTGCTCATCGCCTGCGACATCCACCCGATCCAGAATCTGAAGGTGCTCCAACGGCTGCGTGGCCTTGGCCTGAACAAAGAACAGGTGACGGACTGGGCAAGGCAGGTGATCGACGAGGGGCTGGAGGCTTTCGACCGGCTGATCGCGGGGGAGGAGGGGCCTTATTGCTTCGGCGATCAGGTGACGCTGGCCGACATCTTTCTGGTGCCGCAACTGGGGAATGCGCGGCGCTTCGGGGTCGAATTGCGCTGGCCGCGCCTGCTGGCGGTGGAACAGGCGTGCCTGGCGCTCGATGCGTTCAGCCGCGCCGCGCCGCAGAACCAGCCGGACGCGGAATGATGTGTCGTGTCAGGCGGGTTCCAGCCGTTTCTGGATGATGCCGGACGCGGCCTTGGGATTGACCTCCGCGAAATGATCGAATGCGGCCTCGAAATGCGCCATGCCCTGGCTCAGCGACCGCAGTTCCGCCTCCAGCCCATGGAGTTCCGCGCCGGGCAGCAGCATCTCGATCACGTCCCAACGCGACCAGCCGTCCCGCGGTGCAATGCCCAGCAACTGGCCTCGCTTGGCCGCCAGCGATGAGGTGATCCGCGACGTAGCGCTGCCCGGTGCCATGATGGAGACCTGTGCAAAGGGCTCCAGCAGATAGGGCGTGCCGCCGGCGAGTGCCTCCGCCATGGCGAGGCGCCCGGCCAGCCGGAACGCCAGTTCGGAACTGTCGACACTGTGGAAGGATCCGTCGACCAACGTGACCGCCACGTCGACGACGGGAAAACCCAGCGGCCCCTTCATCATCGCATCGCGAACGCCTAGCTCGACGGCGGGTATCCACTGCTTGGGAATGGCGCCGCCGGTGATCCGTTCGCCGAACTGGAAGCCCTGGTCGCGATCCAGCGGGCGAACCTCCAGCACGACATCGCCAAATTGTCCATGGCCGCCGGACTGCTTCTTGTGCCGCCCGCGCTGGGTAACGGCCTTGCGGATCGTCTCCCGATAGGCGGTGGCGGGCGGGCGGGTGGAGATGTCGACGCCATAGCGCCGCTTCAGCCGGTCGAGCGCCATGGCCAGATGCTCGTCGGTCACGCCGCGGATCAGCATGTCCTGGCTCCATTCGTCGGGCGACCAGTCGAGCCCCGCATCCTCCTCGACCAGCTTGCCGACGGCCGAGGACAGCAGGACCTCGTCCTTGTGGTCCCGGACCGACAAGGTGAGCGCACAATTGAGCGTGGCCTTTTCCCAGGGTCGAGCGGCGGCGGTCCGCTTGCCCGTGATGCTCAGCCGATCCCCCGCACGCACGCCATCCAGCTTGGCGACGCCGACCACATCGCCTCGTTCGATCGCCTTGAGCTTGGTGGCCGAAAGGCCCTGCAAGGCGAAGAGGGCGCCCGCGCGCAACAACCGGCCTTCGCCGTCCGTCAGCTCTGCGGCCTCGGCGGCAGGCCCGCCGAACAGGCGCAGCAGGGCCAGGCGGCCGACCGTGCTGCCGTTCATGATCTTGAAGACCTGCGCGGTTCCTTCGTCGATGCCCAGCCTTTTGGCGGTCTCCTCCATGGCGGGTGTATCGTGGCGCAACATCTTGAGCAGCCGCCGCACGCCAAAGCCGTTGAGCGCGGAACCGAAGAGGAGGGGGACTGCCTGCCCCGCCGCCATCTCCCTGGTAAGATCGCCGAAGACGAGGTCGAGATCGGGGATTTCGTCGCTCAACAACTGTTCCAGCAGGATGTCGTCGTGATCCGCGAGCTGTTCCAGCATGTGGAAGCGCGCCGACGCTTCGATCGCCTGGATGCTGGCGGGCATGGCGATGCGTTCCGACGGCTGGCCGGGGCGATAATGATAGGCCCGCTCCAGCGCCAGATCGACGAAGCCGTCAATCTGCTCGCCCGACCGGATCGGAATCTGCCGGGCGACGAAGGCCGCATCGCCCATCGGTTGCAGGGCTTCCAGCAGTTCCTCGATGGTGCCGCGTGCCTGATCGATCTTGTTGACGAACACCGCATGGGGCACGCCCAGCGCCTCGAGTTGACGCAGCACCGGTTCGACCTGCGGTGCCCGCGCCGGGTCGGGATCGATCACGACCAGCGCAAGATCGGCCGTGGCCAGTGCCAGCCTGCCGTCGGCGGCAAAGCCGGGCGATCCGGGAATGTCGAGCAGGACGTAATTGTCGTCCATCCAGTGGAACCGCATCAGGTTCAATTCGGTGGAACCGCCGCGCGCCCGCGCTTCGGGGGTGGCATCGCCGATGCTGTTACCCTGCCTGACTGCGCCCAATCGGGGGATGGCGCCCGCCGCGAAGAGGATGGCTTCCGCCAGACTTGTCTTGCCTGCGCCTGCCGGTCCGACAAGCGCAATGAGTTTCGAGCCGCTGCCGCTGTCCTTCATGTCCCTCTCCTTGCTCTCTTGGGTCACGCGGGAGGTCGTGTGCCGGAGTCGCGAGGATCGTCCCAAGCGCGCGGCAAAGCAAGGGGGCGAAGATGGACCGCCCCTGAGGTCCGGATGAGGCGAGCGAATGAAGGAGGCCGTCCGCCCGAACGTCAAAGTTCGGCCAGGCTCTTGGCCAGATCGATCTGCTTGAAGGGTTTGGTCAACCGCGGCTGTTCCGCTGAAATGCCGGCGTTTTCCGCGTAGCCCGAAATCAGCAAGGCGCGGATTTCCGGCTTCAACCGTCTGGCCTGCTGGATCAGGTCGATTCCGGTCGTGCCGGGCATCAGATGGTCGGTGACAAGCACGTCGACGCCCGGATCATCCTGCATGATCGACAAAGCCCGTTCGGCCGAATTGGCTTCCAGCACATCATAGCCCAATTCCCGCAGCATATGGACGGTACTGGCGCGCACCAGATCCTCGTCATCGACCACCAGCACCGTGCCATGGTCCAGCTTGACGGCGATCGGTTCGGGCGCGGGGGAATCCTTTTCCACCTCGGCCTCGCTGGTCGGCAACAGCAGGCTGATCGTCGTGCCCGCTCCAACGGCGCTTTCGATCGTCAGCCCGCCGCCAAGCTGGGCCACGAGCCCATGGACCATCGACAAGCCGAGACCGGTTCCCTGACCGACGCCTTTGGTCGTGAAAAAGGGTTCGATGGCCTTTTTGACAATATCCTCATCCATGCCGATGCCGCTGTCCTTGACGGACAGCTTGATATAAGGACCGGGGCGTAAACGCAGGTCATCGTCCGCCCCGACGATCTCGCGACTGACGGCGATCCTCAGTGTTCCTCCGTCCGGCATGGCGTCGCGCGCATTGACCGCCAGGTTCAACAGGGCCATTTCGATCTGGTTGGCGTCGGCCCTGGCGGCAGGCAGATCGTCCGCGATCGACAGTTCGACCTGAACGCGCGGGCCGGATGTGCTGACGATCAGGTCCTTGATGTCCCGCACCAGATTGCCGATGTTGATGGCGGTGGGTTGCAACGGCTGCCGCCGCGCAAAGGCGAGCAGCCTTTGCACCAGCATCTTGGCCCTGTCGGCGGATTGCAGGGCGCCCTCGATCAGGCGCCGCTCCCGGTCGGTGCCCAGGCCGCGGCGGTGGAGAAGATCGAGGCTGCCGACTATCGGCGTCAGCAGATTGTTGAAATCATGGGCTACGCCGCCCGTCAACTGGCCCATCGACTCCAGCTTCTGCGACTGACGCAAGGCTTCTTGCGCCATTTCCAGTTCTTTCGACCGTTGCTGCACCCGTTCTTCCAGGGTCTCGTTGAGTGTCCTGAGCCCTTCCTCGCTCTGACGCAGCGCCGCCTCCATACGCCGCCTTTCCGTCATGTCGTTGAACAGGACCGCCACCAGAGGCTCGGGGGTGTTGCCCACGCGAAAGGCATAGACGTCGTACCAATATCCGCCCAGCGCCTCGGCTCCGTCCTCGAAGCGGACGCTTTCGCCCGTCCGCGCGACCTGGCCGTACATGTCGAACCAATGCTGTTCATGCTCCGGCACCAGCGACCGCATGGTCTTGCCCACGGCGTCGGTCAGTCCCGTCTGGCGCGAAAAGGCCGGGTTGGTTTCGATGAAACGATAATCGATCGGCTTTCCTGCCGCGTCGAAGATCATCTCGATGATGCAGAAGCCGGCATCGATCGAATTGAACAGCGACCGATATTTCTCGGCACCGCGATGCAGTTCCTCCAGACGCGCCCGCGCCTCATATTGGCGGCGCCTGCCGCGCAGTGCCGATCGGGCCAGGCTGATCAACGTGGTGGGATGAAAGGGGCGCTCCAGGAAATTGACGTTGCCCAGCATGTCCAGATAGCGGCTGGCCGCAGGGTTGCGCTCCAGCCCGCCGCCCCGATGCGTGAGCAGGATGAAGGGGAAATCCGACCATTCCGGCTGGTTCTGCAACCAGTGGGAGAGCGGGTGCAGGTCGCGATTCTGCAACGCCTCTTCGGTGACGAGCGCAAAACCGGCGCCATGATCGATACCCTCCAGCAGCCTATGCAGGCTATCGCAAATCTGCGATCGCAACCCTGCCTCGGCCAGCATCGACGCTGCAATTTCGGCGTCGCGGCCGACAGGTGCAAGAATGAGCGCCCTTTCAGAGAGATGCGGTATCACGCCTCGTCTTCGAGCAGCGCGGGCGCGCTTCCCATGAAGTTCGGCACGCCGCGCAGCACGCCCTGGAAACCGACCAGAGGCTCGCCCAGACGGATGCCATATTCGCCGATGCGGAATTCGCGAATAGTGTCTTCATGCGACCCGGTGCGCTTCTTGATGACGGACATGGCGCGCCGTACCCGGCCCAGCGCCTCGAAATAGCGCAACAGGATGACCGTGTCGGCAAGATAGGTCACGTCGACCGGAGACTTCATGTCGCCCACCAGGCCATGTTGCGCGACCGTCAGGAAGGTCGTGGCACCCTGGCGATTCAGATATTGAAGCAATTCATGCATGTGGAGGACCAGGGCATTTTCCTCCGGCATGGCCGACTGATAGCCGTTCAGGCTATCGATGATGACGGTTCGCACCCCATGGCGTTCCACGCAATGGCGCACCCGTTGGGAGAATTCCCCAGGCGACAATTCGGCGGCATCCACCTGTTCTACGGTCAGGCTCCCGCCGTCCGTCATGGCTTGCATGTCGATGCCCAGGCCCTTTGCCCGATTGAAGAGCAGGCCGATCTCCTCATCGAACACGAACATGGCCGCTTTCTCGCCGCGCGCGACCGCTGCCGACGCGAAGATCAGGGTGAGCAGGGATTTGCCGGTGCCGGCCGGTCCCAGCACGAGGACGCTGGAGCCCCTGTCGATGCCGCCGCCCAGCAGGGCGTCGAGTTCGTCGGAGTCACTTTTCAGGATGTCGCGGACGAAACTGGACTTATGTTCGGCGGACACCAGCCGGGGGAACACGCGCACGCCGCCGCGTCCGATCACGAAATCGTGAAAGCCCCCACGGACGCTGCGTCCGCGATATTTGATGACGCGCAACCGTCGCCGTTCCGGTCCGTAGCCGGGCGACAGCTCCTCCAGCCGGATCACGCCATGGGCGACGCTGTGCACGGTCTTGTCCGCGACATCCGCGGTCAGGTCGTCCAGCATCAGCACCGTTGCCTTCTGCGTGGCGAAGAAATGCTTGAGCGCCAGGATCTGGCGACGATAACGCAGCGAGCTTTGCGCGAGGAGGCGGATTTCCGACAGGCTGTCCAACACCACCCGGTCCGGTTTCACCCGGTCGAACGCATCGAAGATCCGGCGCGTGGTTTCGCCCAATTCGAGATCGGATGAATAAAGCAGGCTCTGCTGTTGCTGTTCGTCCAGCAGGCTTTCGGGCGGCACCAGTTCGTACAGATCGATCCCCGCCAATGTCCAGCCATGCGATTGCGCGCTCTCGCGCATTTCGTCCTCGGTCTCCGACAGGGTGATGTAAAGGCACCGCTCGCCCTGTGCGGCGCCCTCGATCAGAAACTGCGTCGCGATGGTCGTCTTGCCGGTGCCCGGACTGCCTTCCAGCAGAAAAACGCGGCCCCGCGTGAACCCTCCGGAAAGAATGTCGTCAAGGCCATCTACCCCCGCAAGCGCTTGGTCGGTCGAATAGGTCGGCACGTCATTCTCCTTTCAGAGCAGGCGCATCGGCGAATAGCATGGGGTTGGGCAGGGCCCAATAAAGGCTGGATTGATTTCGATTAACTTATCAGGGGTCATGCGGCGAACCCGAAAGTGAAAACTGATGCGTCACGATCGCTAACTTTCCAGTTCCCTTCCATCGAGCTGCCGCCGGGCATCCGATGCGGCGCGCAGCAATGCTCTTGCCGTTTGTTCAGCGGCTCCCGGCGTCAGGCTCACCGCGACGCCGTCCGGGCCGTCCAGCATCACTTGTCCTTCTTCGGCATAGGCTTCACCTGCCTGATCGAATACGCCGTCCCGGGGCATGGATTCTCCTTTGTTCCTCCAGCTGCAAAGGACGCGCAACCGGTGCGCACGGTTCCCTCACCCTTCGATGAACAGGTAGGAGGGATCATAGTCGCTGAGGCGGCGCAGCGCGGAAAGGTCGGAGATGGTGACGCGGTTCCGCTGGACCTGCATCAGATTTCTCTCGCGCAATTCCCGCAGCATCCGGTTGATATGTACCGATGTCATGCCGCAGGCCTCCCCCAGATCCGCCTGGGTGAGGGGGAAGGCGAAATGCTGCCCGTCGCTCAGTCCGACGGCCCGCAGCTTCGCTTCGATCTCGCAGAAAAAATGCGCCACCCGGGCGACCGCGTCCAGGCGACCGAGACGGAAAATCCATTCCCGGTGCATGGCGGCGTCCAGCAAAGTGCTGAACCAGAGCAGCTTGGTCAGGTTGGGCCGTTCGACCAGCAACCGATCCAGCCTTTCATGGGGAACCAGCGCGATCTTGCATGCGCCCAGCGTCGCCACATCATGGTCCAGCCGGCCCAGGGGATAGCCGTGGAGATCGACGAAGTCCCCCGGGACATGCACGGCGACGAGCTGACGAAGGCCGTTCCGATCGTCCATATAACGGCAGATGAAGCCCTCCATGAGATAGGTGCTCATCCTGATCGGTTGGCGGGCATGGGCGATGAGCTGGCGGGCGCGCGTCTTTTGCACATCCCAGACGCTGTCTTCGAGCGCGGCAAGATCCGACGCGGACAATTGTTCGCGGCGACGATTGCGAAGGAAATCGGCAAAGATCATCGACTGCTGCTCCGGGTGCGGGACATCCGGTTTATCAGCCGGGTTATACCACGACCAGCGCGTTATGCGAGGTCACGACCGATGGGAAATCAGGGACATGGCGGGGAGGTTCCCTGACACCAGCATCCCGATGTCCGCCGTTTCCGCCCTCTGTCGACCGCAATAGGGAGAGGGTTGTATCGGACTCCGGCAGCCAACCCTTCGGATGCGGTCGGTGCCACCGCATCTCCTATCGTCTTAAGCCGCCAACCCTCGCATCCGCAGCAGCGCGTCGACCTCCGGCGCGCGCCCGGCAAAGGCCTGGAAATTTTCCGAAGCGGGACGACTGGCGCCCGCAGCAAGGATTTCGCGACGGAAAGCCGTCGCGCCACCACCGGGAATATCGCCATGGGCGAAAATCTCGAACGCGTCGGCAGAAAGCAGTTCGGCCCAGAGATAGGAATAATAGCCCGCTGCATAGCCGCCTGCGAAAATATGGCTGAAGGCATGCGCAAAGCGGTTCCATGCCGGCGGATGCACCACGGCGACCGCGGCGCGGACCTGGTCCAGCATGGCATTGACCTGCGCGCCCTTCGCCGGATCATAGTCGCGGTGGAGCAGCAGGTCGAAGGTCGCGAATTCGATCTGGCGCAGGATCGCAAGCCCCGCCTGAAACTGGCGCGCGGCGAGCAACCTGTCGAACATCGCTTCCGGTAGCGGCTCGCCCGTGTCGACACGGCCCGACAGGCCGATCAGCGTGTCCTTGTCCCAGGCGAAATTCTCCATGAACTGGCTGGGCAGTTCCACTGCATCCCATTCGACGCCGCTGATGCCGCCAATGGAGGGCAGGTCCACCTCGGTCAGCAGATGATGCAGCACATGGCCGAATTCGTGGAACAGCGTCACCACGTCATTATGCGTGACCAGCGAGGGATGGTCGCCCGCAGGCGGCGCGAAGTTGGTGGTGAGATAGGCGATGGGCCGGTGGAAACGGTCGGCATCGCGGAAGCGGGAACGGCATACGTCCATCCAGGCGCCGCCACGCTTGCCCGCCCGGGCGTAGAGGTCGAGATAGACGCCGGCGACCACCTCCCCGCCGGCATCCCGCACATCGTAGAACAGCACGTCCGGGTGCCATGTCGAAACCCCCTCGCGCTTTGCCAGCCGAACGCCGAACAGCCGTTCGATCAGCGCCTCCGTTCCCGCCAGCACACGCGGCAGGGGGAAATAGGCCTTGAACGCTTCCTGATCGACGCCATGCAGGGTACGGCGCATGGCTTCGGCCACATAGGAGAGGTCCCAGGGCTGGAGGTCGGCCAGGTCCAGATGTTCGGTGGCGAAGGTTCGCGCTTCCTCCAGCTCGCGTTCGCCCACCGGCCTGGCGCGACGGGCCAGGTCGGCAAGGAAGGCCAGCGCCTCGTCGGCATCGGCCGCCATCTTGGTTTCCAGCGAATGCGCAGCGGAGTCGGCAAAGCCCAATATTCGCGCGGCCTCATGCCGCAGCGCCAGGATCGCGTCGATCCGATCGCTATTGTCATGGCTCCTGTCGTCCGCCTGATCGGACGCGCGCGTGTTATAGGCGCGATATACGCGCTCCCGCAGCTTGCGGTCCTTCGCATGCAGCAGGATCGCCAGCACGCTCGGTTGGCGCAGGGTGATGAGCCATCCGGTCAATCCCTTTTCCCCTGCATAAGCGGCCAGGATCGCCTTGTCGCTGTCGGGCACCCCGGCGAGCGCTGTTTCATCGGTGACATGCTCGCTCCACGCCTCGGTCGCGTCGAGCACGGCATTGCCGAACCTGGTGCTGAGGTCGCTCAAGGCCACACCGATGTCGAGGAAACGCTGCCGCGCCTCCCCCTCCAGCGCGACGCCTGCCAGGCGGAAACCGCGCAGGGCGAGATCGACCGCGCGCTTTCGGGCGACAGGCAGATTGACGAAATCCGGCCGGGCGGCGACGCGGGCGACGGCATCATGATGGGCGCGGTTCTGGCCCGCTTCCATGAGATAGGCGGTCATCAGCGCCTGGGCGGCCGCATGGGCCTCGCGCAATTCCGGTGTATCGGCGACGGAGGCGAGATGCCCCACCGGCGACCATGTACGCGACAGCAGGAAATCGGCGCGCTCGGCGGTCAGGATCACCGTGTCGAAATCATCCGTGCCGCCGGCCGTGATCTGAGCGACGGCTGCCCGGTGGGCGGCGATCGCCTCCTCCATGGCGGGGACGACATGGGACGGCTGGATGGCCGCGAAATCGGGCAGGTCGCGATCGGCAAGAAGGGGATTGCTGGTCATGGTCACTCATGGTCTGGATCTACCCTCTAATTGGGTCATCCGGCCCGCCTCTTCAAGCTTTGATGAGGAGATGCCGCCGCCTTGCGCACAGGTGGGCATCGGAAGGCGCCAGCCAGTGCTCTTTGCAGGCTTTGGGGGCTGAAGGCCGATCGCCCTCAAGCGAGGGTGAGGTAGATCTCCGCCTCTATCACCCAGTTCGATCCTGTCCGGCGCCATTTGGCGGTGTAGCTGCCGGAGGCGAGGAAAGCGCCGGAATCGGCGGCAACCCCTTCCCAGCGGCCATGTTCCAGTGCGATGGGTTCGACGGGCGAGGCCAATATGGTTTCCGGCGTGCGGGTATAGATGGTCCGGTCCGCCGCTGCGAATTCCCGTTTCCAGACCGCCAGTTGCGCCTTTTGCCCGGCGATCACCGCACTGTCCGTGCCGGTGACCATAATGGCGTCGGGCGCCAGGATCGGCCCGATCGCGCGCAGGTCCGCTTCCGCCAGGGCGCGGTTGAAATCCGCGCGGCGCAGTCGAACGGCAAGGTCGGCGGAGGAGGTCATGGATCGGCTTTCAGGCTGAATCGGGACACCCGCCCTAGCGCAGCCCGGCGAACATCGCCACCATCGGTAGAGAGCTAGCTGTTCGTCCAGCCCCCGCCCAGCGCCTTGAACAGATCCACCTGTGCGAAGGCCACGGCGCGATTGGCTGTCGCCAGGTCGCTCTCCGCCGCGGCCAGGGTGCGTTGCGCATCCAGCACCGTCAGGAAGTCGATCTGTCCCTCGCGCTGCCGGGCAAGGCTGATGCGTGCCGCCCGGTCGGCGGCCTCGCGCGCGGCCTTCAGCGTATCGCGGCGCTCCAGCGCATGGGCATAGACCGACAGCGCCGTTTCGGTTTCTTCCAGGGCGCGCAGGACCGTTCCGTCGAAGCTTGCGAGCGAACCGTCGGCGTCGGCCCTGGCAGCGGCTATGCGGGCGCGGTTGGCCTCCTGGTTGGGAAAGGCCCAATTGATGAGCGGCCCCAGCAGCCAGCGGAAAGGGCCCCCACCGAAAATATCGCCGCCGCCGACCGCCGTCGTGCCGATCGATCCGCCCAGGGTGATGCGCGGATAAAGGTCCGCCGTCGCCACGCCGATCCGTGCCGTATCGGCCGCCAGACGCTGCTCGGCTGCGCGTACGTCCGGACGGCGAGCCAGCAGCGCGCGACCATCGCCCACCGGGATAGGTTGGTTGAGATCGGGCGTCCGCTCCTGTTCACGGATGGTCGCGGGCAGGTCCTGCGGCGCGCGGCCGGTCAGCGTCGCCAGCCGGAAGAGCGCGCTGTCCCGGTCCGCGGTCAGGCTGGGGATTTGCGCGGCCTGCTGATCGCGCAGCGCCGTCACCCGGATCACGTCCAGCCGGTCGGACCGGCCGACCTCGAACCGGGCATTGGTGATGCGGATGCTTTTGTCGAGCAGCGCCACCGTCTGCCGCGCCACGGCGATGCGTTCTGCCGAACTGGTGGCGTCGACATAGGCGCGCACCGTGTCCGCGACCACCGCCACGCGCACGGCGTCGGCATCGGCCGACGCGGCGTTGGCGTCGCCCTTCGCCGCTTCGATGCTGCGCTTGACGCGGCCGAACAGGTCGACCTCATAGGCGACGTTCAGCCCCGCATCGACGGTCCAGTTCTCGCGATCGGCACCCGGCAGCGACTGGGCGGCGGAGGCCCGGCCATAGCTGGGCGAACCGCTCAATGTCGTCTGCGGCAGCTTGTCGGAACGGGCGCCGCGCAACTGGGCGCGGGCCTTTTCCAGCCGGGCGACGGCCACGCGAATGTCGCTATTGGCCTTCAGCGCATCCTGCACCAGCCCGTCCAGCACGGGATCGCTGTAGAGCCGCCACCAATGGTCGTCGACCTGCGCCGTGCTGACCGCCGGACTGGCCGCGCCGATAAAGGCCCCGGCAGCAGTGGCCGGAGTGGCCGGAGCCTTATAATCCGGCCCCGCGGCGCAAGCGGTCAAGGCCGACGCGCCGAGCAGGAGGGGGAGGAGTGTCTTGATCATCATGCCGTTCCTTATTCGGCGGGTTGCAGCGCGGCGGGAGATTGCCCCTTCCCCTTGCGGGAAAAGCGGTCGCCCAATGCGCGGCACACGACATAGAAAGTGGGGGTGAAAAGCAGGCCGAAGGCGGTCACACCGGCCATGCCGAAGAAGACAGCCGTACCCAAAGCCTGCCGCAATTCCGCGCCAGCTCCGCTCGCGATCACCAGAGGCACCGCGCCCAGGATGAAGGCGAAGCTGGTCATCAGGATCGGACGCAACCGGGTCTGCGCGGCCTGCACGGCGGCGTCGACCGGCGACAAGCCCTGTTCTTCCTCGGCCTGCTTGGCGAATTCGACCACGAGTATGGCGTTCTTCGCCGCAAGCGCGATCAGCACGACCAGCCCGATCTGCGTCAGGATATTATTGTCCATGCCCCGCAAATTCACGCCCAGCATGGCCGCGAACAGGCACATCGGCACGATCAGGATGATCGACAGCGGCAGCGTCAGGCTTTCATATTGCGCCGCCAGCACCAGGAAGACGAAGAAGACCGCCATGGCGAAGACGATGCCCGCCGTATTGCCCGCGATCACCTGCTGATACGCCACCCCCGTCCATTCCTTGCCATAACCGGCGGGAAGGGTGGTATCGGCCAGCTTTTCCATGGTCGCCAGCGACTGGCCGGAGCTGTAGCCCGGAGCCGTATCACCGTCGATCTCCACCGCCGGGAGCAGATTGTAGCGCACCACGCGATAGGGCCCGGTCTTGTCCTTGAAGGTCGAGACGGAACCGATCGGCACCATCTGCCCGCTGTTCGACCGGGTCTTCAAGTTGGCGATGTCCGCCACCGTGCCGCGATGGTTCGCGTCAGCCTGAGCGGTGACGCGATAGGTGCGCCCCAGCAGGTTGAAGTCGTTGACGAAGGCGGAACCGAGATACACCTGCATGGCTTCGAACACGCGTTCCGGCGGCACGCCCAGCAGGTCGGCCTTGCGCCGGTCCACATCGGCATAGATACGGGGCGTGCCGACGTCGAACAGGGTGTAGACCATGTTGAGACCAGGCGTCTGGTTCGCCTTGGCGATGAAGTCCTGCGCGACCTTGTTCAGTTCGGCATAGCCATGATCCTCACGATCCTGCACCATCAGGCGATAGCCGCCCGCCGACCCGATGCCCTGGATGAGCGGCGGTGGTATCAGCAGGATGCGCGCCTTGTCGTAACCGGCGACGGCCTTGTTCGCCTGCTCCATGATGCCGGCATAGGTGGCGCCTTCTTGCCGACGTTCGGCGAAGGTCTTGAACGGGAAGTAGATGGCGGCACTGTTGGGCGCCTGCGTCTGCGAGGGACCATGGAAGCCCGCGAACATCACCGCGCCGCGCAGCCCCTTGATCGGCAATATCCTCGCCGCGACCTCCCGCGTCACCTTGTCGGTGCGCTCCAGCGACGCGCCGGAGGGAAGCTGGACGACCGCGAGGAAATAGCCCTGGTCCTGCGCGGGAATGAAGCCGCCCGGCGTCACCCAGAACAGGGCGATGGTGGCGGCGATCAGGCCCGAATAGGTCAGCAGCATCTTCTTCGGCCGAGCGACGAGGAAGCGGGTGAGGCGGGCATAGCCAGCGCTCAGCCGGTCGAAACCGCGATTGAAACGGTCGGCCGCCTGCGTCGCCATCCGGCGCCAGCGTGGCGCGTTGTCCAGATCATGCGCACCATGTTTGGACTTGAGCAACAGCGCCGCCGCAGCCGGGGACAGAGTGAGCGAGAGGATCAGCGAAATGATCGTCGCGGTCGAGATGGTGACGGCGAACTGCTGGTAGAAGGCGCCGGAAATGCCGGTGATGAACAGGGTCGGCACGAACACTGCGCACAGGACGAGGACGATGGCGATCAGCGCCGTGGAAACTTCATCCATGGAGGTTCTGGCTGCCTCCAGCGGCGACATGCCATGTTCGATATTGCGCTCGACATTCTCGACAACGACGATGGCGTCGTCGACGACGATGCCGATGGCAAGGACCATGCCGAAGAGCGACAGGTTGTTGAGCGAATAGCCGAGCCCTGCGAGGATCGCCGCCGTGCCGATCAGCGAAACCGGGATGGCGATGATCGGGATGACCGCCGCGCGCCAGTTCTGGAGGAAGACCAGGATGACCAGGACGACCAGGATCACCGCTTCGAACAGCGTGTGATAGACGGCGTCGATGGACTGGCTGATGAATTCGGTCGGGTTGTAGATGACGCTATATTCCAGCCCCTTGGGGAAGCGCTTGGACAGTTGCTCCATCTCCGCCTTCACCTTCTCCGCCGCGTCGAGCGCGTTGGAGCCGGGGCGCTGCATCGTCGCGATGACGACGGTGGGCTTGTTCGACAGATAGGTGTTGACGCCATAATCCTGCGCGCCCAGCTCGACCCGGGCGACGTCGCCCACGCGGACCTGGCGGCCATCGGCGTCGGTGCGGATGACGATGTCGGAGAACTGCTGCGGCTCGGTCAGGCGGCCCTGCATCTCGACGCCGAGCTGGAAGGCTTCGCCCCCATGCGAACCGGCGTCATAAGGCGGCTGGCCGATGGAACCGGCGGACACCTGCACATTCTGGGCGCGCAGAGCCTGCACGATCTCGCCCGCCGTCAGGTTGAGCGCCGCGGCGCGGTCGGGGTCGATCCAGATGCGCATCGCATAGTCGCGTGAGCCGAAAAGCTGCACGTCGCCCACGCCGTCGAGCCTGGCGAGCCGGTCGCGGACCTGCGTCAGCGCATAGTTGGAGATATAGTTGCGGTCGAACGTGCCGTCGGGCGACTGGAGATTGACGACCATCAGGAATTCCGGGGTCGTCTTGCGCGTGACGACGCCCAGCCGCTGCACTTCTTCGGGCAGGCGCGGGACGGCGACGGCGACACGGTTCTGGACCAGCACCTGCGCGGCGTCGAGGTCGGTGCCGACCTTGAAGGTGACGGTGATCGTGACCTTGCCGTCGCCGGTCGACTGACTGCTCTGGTAGAGCATGTCGTCGACGCCGTTGATCTCCTGCTCGATCGGCGCGGCGACGGTGGACGCGACAGTCTCGGCGGAGGCGCCAGGATATTGGGCGGAGACCGTGACCGTGGGCGGCACGATGTCGGGATATTGCGATACGGGCAGACCGACGAAGGCGATGGCGCCGATCACGGTGATGACCACCGCGATCACGGCGGCAAAGATCGGCCGGTCGATGAAGAAACGGGAAAGGCGCATCGGACGAATTCCTCGATGGCGTGAAAAGGGGTTCGCAATCAGGCAGGGGGCGCCAGACCACGGATCAGCTATTTTCTCCCCTCCCCTTCAGGGGAGGGGCTGGGGGTGGGGGCTCGCCGGATGGCACGACCTATGGGCCATGCCCCCACCCCAACCCTTCATCAGAGTTTGTGCCTCTGATGAACCTGAAGGGGATGAGCTAGAAGTCAGTGCGCGAAGGTTGCCTGCGCCGCGATCGGCGCCGCCGCATCAGCGGGCGCAACCGGCGCCGGAGCCGCCTTGATCGCCGCCGGTCTTGTCGCGACCTTGGCGCCGGGCATAGCCGCCTGAATGTTCGACACGATCACCCGATCACCGGGCGCTAGCCCTGCGCGTATGATGCGCAGCCCGTCGACCACCGGACCCAGCTCCACCGGCTTCGCCGCGACGCTGTCGTCCCGCCCGACCACCAGCACGGTCTTGCGCGCCTGATCGGACTGGATCGCCTCATCCGGAACCAGCAGGGCGTTGACCTTGCCGCCACTGGCCAGCCGCATATTGCCGAACAGCCCCGGCGTCAGGAACATCTCCGGATTGTCGAACAGGGCGCGCACCCGGATCGTGCCCGAACGCGGGTCCAGCCCGTTGTCGGTGAAGTCCAGACGGCCCTTGTGCAGATAATCCGCTTCATCCTGCAACCGCACCTCAACCGCCCCGCCAGCACCCTTGTCGCGCTGCGATTTCAAATACAGCGCCTCGGACGCGTCGAAGTTGAAATAGATGGGATCGAGCTTGTTGACCGTGGTCAGCAATGTCGCGCCCGCCCCTTCGCCCGCGGAGACGAGATTGCCGACATCGACCCGCCGGTCCGAAACGCGCCCTGAAATCGGCGCGCGGACCTGCGTGAACTCCATGTCGAGCGCCCGCTGTCGTTCCCGCGCCTGCGCGCCCGCCAGTGCGGCCTGCGCGGCTTGCAGGCGGGACCGCAGGGAGTCGACCTCGCTCGCCGAAACGGCTTCGTCACCGGTCAGGCGCTGGACGCGGCTATAGTCGTTCTGCGCGAGAAGGAGCGCGCTGCGGGCGCTGGCGGTGTTGGCGCGAGCTTCGGCCAGGGCGGCCAGGAAGGGGCGCTGGTCGATCGTGAAGAGCAATTGTCCCGCCTTCACATAGTCGCCGTCCCGGAAGTGGATGGCGGTAACCGAACCGGACACGCGCGGACGGATTTCGACGGTCTGGCTGGGGGCGAACCGGCCGACATAATCGTCCCATTGCGTCACCGCGCGGGACAGGGGGGCGGCGACGCCCACCGTGACCAGCGGCGTGGCGGCGGCCTGCGCCTCGGGCTTGTCGACCAGCTTCCAGGTGACGCCGCCGGCGATGGCGAGCGCGATAGCCGCCAGGGAAACATGGCGCTTTCGCCAGCGGGCAAGGGGCGTTGCCGACTTGGTGTCGACGTCGATGGGGGTATGCATGTTCATGATGTCAGCTCCGCGAAGCTCGGCGATTTCGAAGCGTGCGGCCTTGGTCGCTGGCGCGTGAAACCGAATGAATGAATGAAGATCTAGGCGCGGCGGCCCGCGCTGATGGCGGCCAGCAGGGTTTCAAGCTGGCCTTCGCTGAATCCGGCCCTGAGAAAGGCCTTCAGAAAAGAGGGGCGGACGGCATAACCACGATGCCAGGCGTCGACTGCCAGTCGGCGCAGGCTTTCCAGCCGCTTGTTGGCGAGACGGGGATTGGCGCGCTCCCCGAAGATCCAGCTCTTCAGCCGATCCCAGCGATCCGGTGGCCGCAGCGACGACAGTCCGTCGTGGCGCGCGAGCCGGATGATCTGCCATTCGACCGGCGCGAAACCCGCGGTTGCCGTCCTTGCGATGCCAATCGCCCCGCCATCTTCGGCAAGCGTGGCAAGTTGCAGAAATGCCATGGCTGTTCCCCTGTGATTGAGGCAAGATGTGATTGAGGCAAGACCGGGGGATCGGGCCGACATGGTGCCGTCCGCTGTGAGCCATCCCGGCCGAACGTGAAAAAAACCTCTCCGCCGCGCGACCGATCGGCTGCGCGTCAAGCGATAGGATAATGATCAGGCAAGCGACACGCCCTGTTGAGCTGGCCGCCTCAGGTCGTCAATGACGACAGCGTTTTAAAAATGTCCGCATCGGATGACCCCTTCGGTAGAACAGGTCCATTCACTACTGACTGGTATATAATGGGGTGGCGGAAGGCGGTCAAGATATTTTTATACCGATTGGTATTTTTTCGGTATCTATTCCGAAAAAAACCTGATTTCCGTCACTTGCCTGGCCAGACAGCCAGCGTCGTTTCGACGAACTGCTCCAACTGCCCGCGCGACATTCCCGCGCTTGCCTGCACCGCCATGCCCTGCATCACGGTCGACAGATAGGTGGCCAGCGCCTGCGGCGCTATCGTCTCGGGAAAATCCCCCTCGTCGCGCGCGCGTTCCAGCCGGGCCAGAAGCGCGGCGTCCGACGAAGCCCGGCGCGCGATGACCTCGTCCCGGATCGATTCCGCCTGCACCGCACAGGCGACCGTGCTGATGACGCCCAGGCAGCCATGGGGATCGGTCGTACCCGTCTGGATCGCCAGCGACCCGCGCAGCAGCCGCTCGGCAACCCCCTTGGCCGTCGGCGCTTCCAGCGCGGTCGTCATATAGCAGAGCTTATCGCGCTCATAGAGGTCGAGCGCCTTGCGGAACAGCGATTCCTTGTTGCCGAAACAGGCGTACAGGCTGGGCTTGGTGATACCCATGGCTTCGGTCAGTTCCGCCATGGAAGCGCCTTCATAGCCGCGACGCCAGAAGACGGTGAGCGCGGCGCTCAACGCTTCTTCGGGATCGAACTCCCGCGGGCGGCCCCGCGCTACCTGTGTCTGCGATTCCATACCGAGCGGTATATAGTGAAGCGATGCCCCGACGTCCAGAGCCGCGTTCATGACGGAGGCGGCTTTCATGGGCCACCGCTTTATCCTATCAGCGCACAAGATGCAGACCCGTTTTCTCCAATATTTCCTCGCCCTGGAAAGGGAAGGGCATTTCGCGCGGGCGGCGGCGGCATGTCATGTGTCGCAACCTACGCTGTCGGCGGGCATTTCCGCGCTGGAAGCGCAATTGGGCAAGCGGCTGATCCTGCGCAACCGGCGCTATGCCGGGCTGACCGAGGAGGGACGGGCGATCCTTCCCTGGGCGCGGCAACTGGTGGCGGCGACGGACAATCTGTTGCAGGCGGCGGCGGTCGCCACGGGGCCGTTGCAAGGGGAATTGCGGCTGGGGGCGATCCCCGCGGCCATGCCGGCCATCGGTTTTCTGGTGGAGGCGCTGCTGGAGCGGCATCCGGCGCTGAACATCTCCGTCCGGGCGTTGACTTCGCGCCAGATCGAGCGGGAACTGGCGGCGTTCGAACTGGATGCAGGGCTCACCTACCTGGATTTCGAGCCGCCCTCCCATGCGCTGGCGGTGCCGCTCTATGTCGAGCGCTACATGCTCGTGGCGGCGCGCGGCGTGCTGGATGAAAAGCGGGCGCCGGGCTGGGAGGATGTGGCGCGCCTGCCGCTCTGCCTGCTGCACCAGGGGATGCAGAACCGGCGGATATTGGACGCGCGGCTCGGGGAACGCGAACTGGCGCTGCGTCCGGTCGTGACGGCGGACAGCTATGTCGCGCTGTTCGCCCTGGTGCGACAGGGACGGCTTTGCTCGATCGTGCCGGACAGCCATGCCGTGCTGCTGGACGGGCTGGACTGGGTGCGGACCTTTGCCCTGCCCGAAGCGGATGAAGGCGCCCGGATCGGCGTGATCGTGTCCGACCGCGCGCCGCTCGGCCCGCTGGCGCAAGCCGTGCTCGCCGTCGCGCGGGACATCAGCGGCCGGAAGCGCGATTGACGATTACTCGCCGCCTTCCTCGCCCAGCACGATCGCGTCGATCCTGCGGAGCATGGACAGGAAAGCGTCGACCTCCGCCTTGCTGAAATGGGAAAAGACGCGGCTTTCCATCTCCAGCGCCTTGGGCGCGATCGCGGCATGGAGCGCCTTGCCCTCCGCGGTAAGCGCCAGCAGATGGGAACGTCGGTCCTCCGCATGGGGCAGGCGCTCCAGCAGGCCTCGTTCGGTCAGCGCAATGGCGGCGCGGCTGACCGTCACCTTGTCCATCCGGGTCTGGGCGCAGATCTGCTGCTGGGTGATGCTGCCCTTTTCCGCGACCCAGGCGATGATCCGCCATTCGGGGATGGTGATGCCGAACAGCGTTTCATAGCTTTGCGCGATGCTGTCGCTCAACAGCGCGGTGGTGAAGGACAGCCGATAGGGCAGGAAGCTGTCAAGGCGCAGGGCTTTGGTGACCATGGCCAATAGTAACATTTGATACTTCTTCCGCAAGGCGCTATAGTGGTAACAATTGATACCAAATGGGAGCAGCCGGACGTGGACAAGACGATCGATCCGATGATGGCCGGCTTCGGCAATCATTTCGTGACGGAAGCGGTGGCGGGCGCGCTGCCGCAAGGGCGCAACTCGCCGCAGCATGTGCCCTTCGGCCTCTATGCCGAACAGCTTTCCGGCGCCGCCTTCACCGCGCCGCGCGCGGACAACCGGCGGAGCTGGCTCTACCGGCTGCGCCCGGCGGCCAATCATCCGGCCTACCGCCCTTATGAAAGCGACACTCTGCTGCGCAGCGGGCCTTTCGACGAAGTGCCGCCGACGCCCAACCGGCTGCGCTGGGACCCGCTGCCGATGCCGCGGCAGGCGACCGATTTCGTCGACGGATTGGTCAGCTATTGCGGCGCAGGCGATCCCGGCGGTGGCGAGGGGCTGGCGGTGCATCTCTATGCCGTGAACCAGTCCATGGAGCGCCGCGCCTTCTATAATGCCGATGGCGAGTTGCTGATCGTACCGCAGCAGGGGGCCTTGCGGATCGTCACGGAAATGGGAGTGATGACGGTTACGCCGGAACAGATCGCCCTCATCCCGCGCGGCGTGCGGTTCAAGGTGGAACTGCCCGATGGAAGCGCGCGGGGCTATGTCTGCGAAAATTACGGCGCCCTGTTCCGCCTGCCCGACCTGGGACCGATCGGCTCCAACGGGCTCGCCAACCCGCGCGATTTCGAAAGTCCGGCCGCCTGGTTCGAGGATGATGACAGCCCCCATGAGATCGTCCAGAAATTCGCCGGGCGGCTATGGGTGACGACCCAGGACCATTCGCCCTTCGACGTCGTGGCCTGGCACGGCAATCTGGCGCCTTGCCGCTATGATCTGCGGCTGTTCAACACGATCAATACGGTCAGCTACGACCATCCCGATCCCTCGATCTTCACCGTGCTCACGTCCCCCAGCGGACGGGCGGGGACGGCCAATTGCGATTTCGTGATCTTTCCGCCGCGCTGGATGGTGGCGGAGGATACATTTCGCCCGCCATGGTTTCACCGCAATGTGATGAGCGAGTTCATGGGCCTGATCCACGGCGTCTATGATGCCAAGGCGGGCGGCTTCGCGCCGGGCGGGGCTTCCCTCCACAATTGCATGTCGGGACATGGGCCGGACAAGGCAAGTTATGAGGGCGCCGTCGGGGCGGAGCTGAAACCGCACAGGATCGCCGATACCATGGCCTTCATGTTCGAAAGCCGCTTCGTCTTCCATCCGACGCGGTTCGCGATGGAAACGCCGCTTGGCCAGCTCGATTACGATGATTGCTGGTCGGGCTTTCAGAAGGCGCAATTGCCGAAGGGGGACGAGGCATGACTTTTCCGCAGATGGACGAAACCCATGATCCGGCGCGGTCGAGCTGGGTCGGGGGGGCTGATGGGCATCCCGACTTCCCGGTGCAGAACCTGCCCTATGGGATTTTCGCGCCGTTTGGAGGCGAGGTACGGGCCGGGGTGGCGATCGGCGACTGGATATGGGACCTGAAGGGCGCGGCTAAGGCCGGGCTTCTGCCGGAAAAGGCGGCGGCGGCCCTGGGCGGGAGCACGCTCAATGCCCTGATGGCGCTGCCCGCGCAGGACCGGGCGGCGCTGCGCCGGCGGTTGAGCGATCTGCTGAGCGATGCGACGCAGCGGGCCGTCATCGAACCGCTGCTGCATCGCGCGGCGGACTGCGAAATGCACCTGCCCGCCGCGATCGGCGACTATACCGATTTCTATGTCGGCATCCATCACGCCACCAATATCGGCAAGCTGTTCCGGCCTGACAATCCGCTGCTGCCCAATTATAAATATGTGCCGATCGGCTATCATGGGCGGGCGTCGTCGATCCGGCCTTCGGGCGTGCCGGTGGTGCGGCCGAGCGGTCAGCGCAAGGCGCCGGACGCCGACGCGCCGACGGTCGGGCCAAGCCAGCGGCTGGACTATGAGCTGGAACTGGGCATCTGGATCGGCGCGGGCAATGCGCTGGGCGACACCGTGCCGATCGGCGAGGCTGTGGACCATATTGCGGGCTTCTGTCTGCTCAACGACTGGTCGGCGCGCGATTTCCAGGCGTGGGAATATGTGCCCCTGGGGCCGTTCCTCGCCAAGAATTTCCACTCGACCATCTCCCCCTGGGTGGTGACGGCGGAGGCGATGGCGCCCTTCCGCATCGCCCAGCCCGCCCGGCCGGAGGGCGATCCGCAACCCTTGCCCTATCTCTGGGATGAGGACGATCAGGCACGCGGCGCGCTGTCCGTCGATCTGGAAGTCACCTTGTCCAGCGCGGCGATGCGGGAGAGGGGTCTGGCCCCACTGCGCCTGTCGCACGGCCCGGCGTCCAGCATGTACTGGACCGCGCAGCAGATCGTGACCCACCATGCCTCCAACGGATGCAACCTCAATCCCGGCGACCTGCTGGGGACGGGGACCCTGTCGGCGGCGACGCGGGACGGCTATGGCAGCCTGATGGAACTCACCGAAGGCGGCAAGGTCCGGATCAGCCTGCCGACCGGCGAGGAACGCGCCTTCCTGGAGGATGGCGACGAACTGGCGCTGAAGGCCGTGGCGAAAGCGGACGGCTATGTCTCGATCGGCTTTGGCGAATGCCGCGCGGTGATCGAGCCGGCGCGATGAGCGAGGAGGCGCGGCTGAGCGCCACGCCTGCGGGAGTGCGCCTGGCGGCGCTCGACAGCATCGCGGACGGCAGCGCGCGCAATTTCGTGATCCGGATGCGGGCAGGGCGCTTCCATGGCTTTGTCGTGCGCAGGGGAGGGGCGGTGCACGGTTATGTCGATCGCTGCCCGCATATGGGGCTGCCGCTGGCCCAGCGGCTCGACGACTATCTGACGCCCGATGGCGATCTGATCGCCTGTAGCTGGCACGGCGCGCGGTTCGGGATTGGCGACGGCGCCTGCGTCGGCGGGCCTTGCGCGGGGGCGGGGCTGACGCCTTGGCCGGTGAAGGTCGAAGATGGCATGATCGTCACGAGCGAGCGCTGATCCGGCGCGCCATGTTTGATAGATGATTTCTATCAAACATGGCGGCCTTCGATTTGACGCGGGGCGTGGCCGGGCGCAGCATGACGCGCGAAAAGACAATGCTCGGAAAGAATGAAACGGATGCAGCAGGGTATCGGCGCCGAGGATATGGCGCGGTTGGTGGAGGATTGGGCGAGCGCGCATGGGCGCACGCGCGACAGGCTGTTGCCGCTGCTCCACTGGTTGCAGGAAGAGATAGGCTATGTCGATGACATGGCCGTGCCCGCGATCGCCGCTGCGCTGAACCTGAGCCGTGCCGACGTGCATGGGGTCGTCACCTTCTACCATGATTTCCGGCGGGCGCCTGCCGGGCGGCATGTGGTGAAACTGTGCCGGGCGGAAAGCTGCCAGGCGCGGGGTGGCGCGGCGATGGAGGCGGCGGCGGCCGATCGGCTGGGCGTCGCGATGGGTGAAACCCGGCGTGACGGGCAGGTGACGCTGGAGCCGGTCTATTGCCTGGGGCTTTGCGCGGTCGGGCCGAATGCGCTGGTCGACGGGCGGCCCGTGGCGCGGGTCGATGCCGCCGCGCTGGACCGGATCGCACGGGAGATTGCGGCATGACGCGTATTTATGTCAGCCGGGACATGGCTTCGGTCGCCCTGGGCGCGGATGACGTGGCGCGCGCGTTCGAAGCGGCCGGGTGCGAGGTCGTGCGCACCGGCAGCCGGGGCCTGTTTTCCATCGAACCACTGGTGGAGGTGGAGCAGGACGGGACGCGGATCGGCTATGGACCGGTCGGGCCGGGCGATGTCGCGGCGGTGCTGGACGGCAGCCATGCGGCGCGGCTGGGCGATGTGGCGGCCTTGCCCTTTTTCGCGGGGCAGCAGCGTTTCACCTTCGCCCGCTGCGGCGTGATCGATCCGCTGGACATGGCGGATTATGCCGCGCATGGCGGCTGGCGCGGGCTGGACGCGGCGCGGGCGATGGCGCCCCAGGCGGTGGTGGATGCGGTCAAGGCTTCGGGCCTGCGCGGGCGTGGCGGGGCCGGCTTTCCGACCGGGATCAAATGGCAGACCGTGCTGGATGCGGCGTCGGATGCGAAGTTCATCGTCTGCAATGCCGATGAAGGCGACAGTGGAACCTTCGCCGACCGGATGCTGATGGAGGGCGATCCCCTCTGCCTGATCGAGGGGATGGCGATCGCCGGGCATGCCGTGGGGGCATATCATGGCTATATCTATATCCGCAGCGAATATCCCTTTGCGATCGCCACCATGCAGGAGGCGATCGAACTGTCCGCCCTGCGCATCGCGCCCTTCACCCTGGAAGTGCGGGTCGGGGCGGGCGCCTATGTCTGCGGCGAGGAAACGGCGCTGCTCGACAGCATCGAGGGCAAGCGCGGACAGGTGCGTGCCAAGCCGCCCCTGCCGGCGCTGGCGGGCCTGTTCGGTCAGCCGACCGTCATCAACAATGTCCTGAGCTTGGCGGCCGTTCCTTTCATCTTGTCTGAAGGGGCGCAGGCCTATGCGGCGGTCGGCTTCGGCCGGTCGCGCGGAACCATGCCGGTACAGCTTGCGGGCAATGTGAAGCATGGCGGCCTCTATGAGATCGGCTTCGGCATCACGCTCGGCGAACTGGTGAATGGCATCGGCGGCGGCACCGCCAGCGGGCGTCCGGTCCGCGCGGTGCAGGTGGGCGGACCTTTGGGCGCCTATTTCCCGCCCTCGATGTTCGACCTGCCCTTCGACTATGAGGCCTTTGCCCAGGCGGGCGGATTGATCGGCCATGCCGGGATCACCGTCTTCGACGACACGGTCGACATGGCCCATATGGCGCGCTTCGCCATGGAATTCTGCGCGGTCGAAAGCTGCGGCAAATGCACCCCTTGCCGAATAGGATCGACGCGCGGGGTCGAGGTCATGGACCGGATCATCGCCGCCCGCAACACCACTCCGCCACCGGCCGATCCTCCCGTCGGACCCTTTCTGAAAAAGGCGCTCAATTCGCGATCACCTTCGCGGATCAACACCGGACCGGAAGCGCAAACCGCTCTGCTCCGCGACCTGTGCGACACGATGAAATACGGATCGCTCTGCGCTCTGGGCGGCTTCACACCTTATCCGGTGTTGAGCGCACTCGACCATTTCCCCGAGGATTTTGGGGCTCCGGCTCCAGTGAAGGAAGCTGCGGAATGACCTATACGCGCGAAACCGATCATGGGACGCCACCCGCCATTGCCACGGGCAAGAGCGTGACCCTGACCATCGATGGCGACACGGTAACGATGCCGGAGGGCACGTCGATCATGCGCGCAGCATCGCTGACCGGCTGCTCGATCCCCAAGCTGTGCGCGACCGACAATGTGGAGAGTTTCGGTTCCTGCCGTCTCTGCCTGGTCGAGGTGGAAGGCCGCAACGGCTACCCCGCTTCCTGCACCACGCCGATTGCCGAGGGCATGGTGGTCCGCACGCAGAGCGAACGGCTGAAGCAGCTCCGGCGCGGGGTGATGGAGCTGTATATCTCCGACCATCCGCTCGACTGCCTGACCTGCCCAGCCAATGGCGATTGCGAGTTGCAGGATCAGGCCGGGGCGGTGGGGTTGCGTGATGTCCGCTACGGCTATGACGGCGCCACCAATATGGGACAGGCGAAGGACCAGTCGAACCCCTATTTCGATTTCGATCCGAGCAAGTGCATCGTCTGCTCGCGCTGCGTGCGGGCCTGCGACGAGGTGCAGGGGACGTTCGCGCTGACCATCGAGGGGCGCGGCTTCGATTCCAAGGTCTCGCCAAGCCAGGGGCAGGATTTCCTGTCGTCCGAATGCGTGTCCTGCGGCGCCTGCGTCCGGGCTTGCCCGACCGCGACGCTGACCGAGAAGAAGGTGGTGGAGGTCGGGACGCCGGATCGGGCGGTCGTCACCACCTGCGCCTATTGCGGTGTCGGCTGCACCTTCCGCGCAGAGATGCGGGGCGAGGAACTGGTTCGCATGGTGCCGTGGAAGGACGGCAAGGCCAATCGCGGGCATAGCTGCGTCAAGGGCCGCTTCGCCTGGGGCTATGCCCAGCATCGCGACCGCATCCTGAACCCGATGATCCGCGCGTCGGTGGAGGAACCCTGGCGCGAGGTGTCGTGGGAGGAGGCGATTGCCCATACCGCCAGCGAGTTCAAACGCATCCAGTCGAAATACGGGACGCGGAGCATCGGCGGGATCACGTCGAGCCGTTGCACCAATGAGGAGACGTTCCTCGTCCAGAAGCTGATCCGCCAGGGGTTCGGCAACAACAATGTCGATACCTGCGCGCGCGTCTGCCACTCTCCGACGGGCTATGGGTTGAAGACGACCTTCGGCACTTCGGCGGGAACGCAGGATTTCGACAGCGTGATGCAGGCCGATGTCATCCTGGTGATCGGCGCGAACCCGACGGACGGGCATCCCGTCTTCGCCAGCCGGATGAAGAAGCGGCTGCGGCCCAAAGATGGAAAACCGGGCGCGAAGCTCATCGTCATCGATCCGCGCCGGATCGATCTGGTGAAATCACCCCATGTGGAGGCCGATCATCATCTGCCGCTGCGGCCCGGCACCAACGTCGCCATGCTGACGGCGATGGCGCATGTGATCGTCACGGAAAATCTCTTCGATGAAGCCTTTATCCGGGAACGTTGCGACTGGGATGAATTCATGGACTGGGCAGCCTTTGTGGCAGAGCCCAGCCGTTCGCCCGAAGCGATCGAGCCGCTGACCGGCGTGAAGGCGGAGGAAGTGCGCGCGGCAGCCCGACTCTATGCGACTGGCGGTAATGGCGCGATCTATTATGGTCTGGGCGTCACCGAGCACAGCCAGGGCAGTTCGACCGTGATGGCGATCGCGAACCTTGCCATGGCGACCGGCAATATCGGACGCGAGGGTGTTGGCGTGAACCCCCTGCGCGGGCAGAATAATGTGCAGGGCGCCTGCGACATGGGCAGCTTCCCGCATGAATTTTCGGGCTATCGCCATGTGTCCGACGATACGACTCGGTCGATGTTCGAAAAGGCCTGGGGCGTGCCGCTCGATGCCGAACCGGGTTTGCGCATCCCCAATATGCTGGATGCCGCAACCGACGGGACGTTCAAAGGCATCTTCATCCAGGGCGAGGATATTCTTCAATCCGACCCCAACACCCATCATGTCGCGGCGGGTCTTGCGGCGATGGAATGCGTGGTCGTGCAGGATTTGTTTCTGAACGAAACCGCCAACTATGCCCATGTCTTCCTGCCGGGCTCGACCTTTCTGGAGAAGGATGGGACCTTCACCAATGCCGAACGGCGTATCCAGCGCGTGCGCAAGGTGATGGCGCCGATAAACGGTTATGCGGACTGGGAGATCGTGCAGTCGGTGGCCAACGCCATGGGCCTTGGCTGGACCTACGACCACCCCTCCCAGATCATGGACGAGATCGCTGCGCTGACCCCGACCTTCGCGGGCGTGCATTATGACCGGCTAGACGTGGAAGGATCATTGCAATGGCCGGCCAATGAGGCTGCGCCGGACGGGACGCCGACCATGCATATCGACGGTTTCGTGCGCGGCAAGGGCAAGTTCGTCGTCACCGACTATGTGCCGACCGACGAGAAGACGGGGCCGCGCTTCCCGCTGCTGCTGACCACCGGGCGTATCCTCAGCCAATATAATGTCGGCGCACAGACACGACGGACGGCGAACGAAGCCTGGCATCCGGAGGACCGGCTGGAAATCCACCCTACCGATGCGGAAAATCGGGGGATCAAGGATGGCGACTGGGTGTCGCTCAGGAGCCGGGCAGGCGAAACGAGCCTGCGCGCGCTGATCACGGAGCGGGTGGCGCCGGGCGTTGTCTATACGACCTTCCACCATCCCGATACGCAGGCCAATGTCATCACCACGGACTATTCGGATTGGGCCACAAACTGCCCCGAATATAAGGTGACGGCCGTGCAGGTCATGCCCTCCAACGGACCGAGCGACTGGCAGCGCGACTATGCCGAACAGGCGCGGCACAGCAGGCGGATTGCGCCGTTGGAAGCAGCCGAATAGGATCGGGCGCATGAGCGATGAAAATCATGTCATGTCGACCGAGGATCGACTGATCTACATGGTCAACCAGATCGCGCGCAATGTCGCGGCACTAGGCGAGGAGGAGGCGGTGACGACGACCGCTGACCATATCCGGGATTTCTGGGATCCGGCCATGAAACAGCATATTCTGGCATTGACGCGGACCCGGCCGGAACAATTTTCGGCGATTGCGGCGGCTGCCGTCGGCCGGATCTCGGTCCCTTGACGCAACCGGCCTTTCCATTCACGCAGTTGAAGCCGAACGGCGGGGGCGGGCCCGTGACCCGCGAACTGGCGGAGGAGGTGCCGGTCGCGATCGAATTCAACGGCATCGGTTATGCCGTATTGATGGCGACCCCCACGGATGTCGAAGAATTGGTGCTGGGTTTTGCGCTTGCGGAGCGGTTGATAGGTCGGGAGGATGCGCCGTTCGATGTCGACGCCTATCCTATGGAGCACGGCATCGTTGCGCGTGCGACCTTGCCGGAAGGGCGAACGGAAGCATTGCTGAGCCGGGTACGCCATCGGGCATCGGAGTCCTCCTGCGGGATTTGCGGGGTCGAGAATCTGGAGCAGGCGATCCGGCCCCTGCCGTCCGTGACGACGCGATCGCGCGCTGACGGAGCTGCGATATTCCGGGCGCTGGAGCATCTCAAGGATTTCCAGCCGCTCAACGCGCGAACCGGCGCAGCCCATGCGGCAGCATTGGCGACGGCCGAAGGGACGATCCTGCTGGCCCGAGAGGATGTCGGAAGGCATAATGCCTTCGACAAGCTGATCGGGGCGATGTGGCGTCGAGGGCTCGATTGGCAGGGCGGCTTTGCATTGCTGTCTTCGCGCTGTTCCTATGAGCTGGTCGAGAAGGCGGTATTGGCCGACTGTCCGTTGCTGGTGACGATTTCCGCACCGACGCGGTTGGCAGCGGAGCGGGCGGCTTCGGCAGGCTTGCCGCTGGTGGTATTGGCGCGGCCCGATGCGGTTTTGGCGAGCAATGCCTGGGTTTGTGCAGACGGATCTTGAACCGGATCGCTCTCTTTCTTTTACCGCGATTTCGTGACCGTCGGATGATTTCGATCGCATGGAAAGCGCTCATGTTGGGCGTCAAGCCATCATGACCGGCTTTGAGGGATGAATGCTCGTCCGGGTGCGACGGATGGACTCGCATTGATTGCGGGAATAAATTAACGTGGATCAGTTCGCCACCTGACGGCGATCCCCCGATGGAACGCCCATGTCAGTTGAAATCGAGCGGAAGTTTCTCGTCGTCGACGATGCATGGCGCGCCAGCGCCGATGCCGGTCGTCGTTTGCGCCAGGGATATGTCGCGCATGACGGCCATGGGAGCGTTCGCGTCCGGATTTGCGGCGACAGGGGCTGGCTCGCCGTCAAGAGCGCGCGTGCGGGGCTGGCTAGGGATGAATTCGAATATGAAATACCGCTCGCCGATGCCAGGGACATGCTCGACCGGCTGTGCGTCAGCGAGGTGATCGAGAAGGTCCGTTATCGCGTCGTCCACGATGGAATGACCTGGGAAGTGGACGTGTTCGATGGACCGGTGGAAGGACTGATATTGGCGGAGGTTGAAATGCGTTCGGTCGACCAGCGGTTCGATCTGCCCGACTGGGTGGGGGCCGAAGTGACCGACGATCCCCGTTTCCGCAATTCTGCCATTGCTCAAATGGCCATGGTCATGGCGGAGGCCTGAAGCCGGCGATCGGCGCCTCCTACTCGGAACCTTATCTGGTCGGACCGGTCGGAATGCGGAAGTGATCGTCCCGATCCGTCTCGGAAAAGGCGTCGAATCGCGCTATTGCCGCATGAAGCCCATCCAGCGCAGCACCCAATAGGTGATCCCGGCAGCACCCGTCGCGATCATGCTGGCCACCAACGTCCCATGCGCGCCCTGGGCAAGCGGCATGCCGCCGGTGTTCATGCCGAATATACCGGTCACCAGCGTAGCGGGAAGCATCAGCGCGGTGATGATCGAGAGGATATAGAGATTCTGGTTGGTCCTTTGCGCGGCCTGAATGTCGACCTCGTCGCGCAGCAGCCGCAACTGGCCCTGTACTTCCAATATGTCGGCATCCAGCGATTGCAGTCGCTGCACCAGCTTCTCCACGATCGGCCGCAGATGGGCGGGCAATTCCTCATCCTCCTCCAGCCGCTGGAACACGCCGCGCATGCCGGACAGCAGGCCGTGTATCTGTGCCAGCCGGCGACGGATCAGAACGAGATCGCGGGCGGCTGGCGGATGGTGCCCATCCAGAAAGGCGTCCTCCGCCTGTCGGACATCATTGCTCAGGGATCGGGCAATGTCGGAGATGTTGCTGGTGATCGCGCTTACCAGCAGGTCCAGTGCCTGCGCCGGGCCGGTCGCGACATTGACCCGTTCCAGCCGATGGCGGGCGATGTCGGCGGACCGCAGCGGGTGCAGCCGTGTCGTCAGCATCAGCGTAGGCGCCAGCGCGATCCGCAGTGCGCCGATCCTCTGCGTGTCCGCGACATCGAAATCGCGTTCGAAATCGTGCAACACGCAACCGATGCCGTCCCCGTCCACCAGCGCACGCTGATGCGTCTCCGAAGCGAGCAGCAATTCGCGAATCTGGGCCGAAAGGGCCGGATGTTCGGCGATCCACAGCCTTGTGCCATGATCCGCCAGATTGAGGTGGAGCCAACGGAAGTGACCCGTCATTTCCGCATCGCAGCCGCCGACCGGGCTGGTTGCGCCATCAGACGAAAAGTCCAGACCCCAGATGAGGCCAGGTCCAATGCCCTGGGTGGGCACCGGAATCCGGAACAGCGGATCTTGTGCTTCCGTCGTAAACCTCCCTCAGCCGAAGATCTGCAAGACGGTCGGAAAGGGCGATCCAGGCACGACGGAAAGTCCGTCACGTCGATCGCGAGGACATGTATTCATGCGAGTCGTCCTTTCCGCCGGGCGAAAGGGCATTGGTAATCCCGGTCCATGACAGCCTGGTTGCGTCGTCGAACTGGCGGAGAAGAACCCGGCGCGATCCATCTTGTCGGGTGGACCCGGTTGCTTGGCTGCCGTCGATGATCCTTTCCCGCCGCCAATCACTCTAATCGCGCGGGATTTCGCTTGCGATCATTTCGCTTTTCGCGCGGTCGATCGACCAGAGGCGCCCGCCACGCACGGGGTCCCAATCGATCGCCTGGCCTGGCGTCGCAATTCCGACGGTGCGGCGCAGTTCCAGGACCGATCCCGCTTCGGGCAAAGCCAGCTCATACATTTCCGGACGGTCATGCCCGGTCACATACAGCCTGCCATCCTTGCTCCAGCTTGCGCCCGAACAGCTATAAGGCGCGAAACGGGCCAAGACGTCTGCCGGAAAGGTCCAGGCCGCTTCCTGGCGGAAGGCGTCGTCCATGCGAACCAGCAATGTGTAGCGTGTGTCGCGCCCCGGCTCTCCACCCTTGCCGGCATAATTGGCGAATACCGCCCACCATTTGCCGTCATGCCGATCAAGCACCGTCAGTGATCCGGGGCCGAAGCCCAGGCTGACCGTTCGCAGATGACGCAATGTCGTCGTGTCGAAAAACTCGATCGCGCTGGTCTGCGGCACGGCGGGATAGTTGGACGCGGCGCATACCAGTTCCCGCCCGGCTACGGTACAACTGTTCATGTGGGGGAACAGCCGTCGCTCGCCCTTCCACTGCGCTACGCGCTTGCCGGTATCGATGCGATATTTGCCGATCCTGTCATTGTCGATGGCATAGGCGAAGGTGCCATCCGACGCGGCGCCCTGATTGGCTTCGGGCGCGGGCAGGCGCAAGCTCACAGGAGCGACTGGTAGAGAACCCGCTTCCTGCGCGAGGGTGGGCGCGGATAGGCTCAGACCGGCGAGCAGAAGCCATTTCATATATCGTCCTCCATCGAAATGCCGGCTGCTTCTACCAGCTGCAGCCGACATTCAGCATCAGCCCGCGCGCATGATCGGTCGCAGGGGCAATTCCGGAAAGGTCGTGGCGCAACAATTTATCGCCGGCGAGTTGACTTAAATCCGTCAAGCGCAGCGAGACGTTGAGCGGCATGCGATCAAATCCGGCAATCTCGTACCGCAGCGCGCCTTCGATATGCATCGGCCCCCTCGATCCCGCGGCCTCGTGTAGCAGCGCAGCTTGGCTGCTTCTGGTGCCGCTCAGCGATGCGCTCCAGGGCCCACTGCTCCAACCGGCCTGGACCGTCATACCCTGTTCGGTGGCGCGGCCGCCTTCCGTCCGGTTAAGCTGTGTCGCACCATAGCGCATCGACCAGTGCCACCGTGACGACAGGCGATGGCGGATGCTGATGGTGGCGCCTTGAAGATTGGCCGAGCCGCCGTTGACCGGCAGATATCCACGGTCGATAAACAGCATCCGATTATCGATGCGCCCCTGAAAAGCCGTCACGGCCAGGTCGAGGTCCGTGGACGGTCGCCATTCGGCATCGAAACGAAGGCGGCTGTGCCGTTCGGGCCGGAAATTGCGCGACCATGCCCGAAATTCCTCCCTCGTCATCGCCATCGGCCCGGTCCGGCCGGTCTCGCCATAGCCGGTCAAGCTTTCCCTATAGTCGATCATCAGGTCGACGTTCGCCTTAGGGCTCCAGATGACGGTCGCGCGTGGCATGAACCAGTCGCGCATGCGAAGGCGCTCATCATTGTCCAGCGAAGTGGCATTGGCGACGCGATTACTAAGCTTCATGCCCTGAAACCCCGCCCTTGCGGTCAGCTGCGCCGTCAGCGGGATCCGATCTTCAAAGGTCATCAGGACCATTCGGCTTTGGGGTACGACATCGGTGGAAACCGGTTCATCCCTTCCGCCCAGCCGGTCTCCACTGAACCGCTGCTTTTTACGCCGGAAAACCATCGTCATTTCATGGGATCGATCGTCGACGAGGACCTTTTCCAGTCGGTAAAATCGCGAACGCATGTTCCTGTCGTTCAGGGTGCGCGAAATGGGGCGTAGTGGACCTGGCTTAAGGGAAAAGGTAGCGTTCATATCGCCGCTCTGTGCCTCGGCGGTTCCGCCAAGCAACAGGAGCGGCGCGGCGAGCCCGCAATACCGGCCGCGCATCAAAGGGCTCCCGGCTGACGAGTCCCGCCGCGCTCGGCAAGGTGGATCCTTTCATGCCTTCCCTGCGGGGCATAATCGATCACATAACCAAAATGATCGGACAGCGGTTCGCCGCCCACTTCGTTGCCGAAGGGCACCAGTGCGCTCGCAACGGACATGGCAGCGCCGCTTGTGTCGCGGGCGAACAGCCAATCCTTGCCGTGCCGAGCGGCGTGAAGCAGGTCCCTCTGCATATCACCCTTGCCCGCCAAGCTTTGTGCAAGCGCCTGGCTTGCACCATCCAGAGCCGGGGTGACGAAGGAGAAACCGGATCGCTTGAAGCCGGTAAAGAAGCTGGTCCGGCGTTGTAGGTCGCCACCGATATTCATATCGCCGCCCAGGATCATGGCTTGTCCCCGCGGCACGTGCCGGACAACGAAGCGTGCCATCAGATCGACCTGCCGTACAAAGGCTTGTTGCGATCGCGCGACAGGCACCATGGCCGCCGAGCGCGCGTTCAGATGAGCATTGATGATGCTGACCCGTCCGATACCAGGGACGTCCAGATGGGCGATCAACACGCCTTTGTTGGCTAGGCAATCAAAACCGGCGCAGGCAAAGTCGGGGAAGGCCATCCGATCAATCCCAAGGACCGGATAATCCGACAGGATCATGAGACCGCTGTTCAACGGCTTGCCCATATTTTCGCCCCGGTCCCAGCGGCCATCCTCGATATAGTGCCGGTCCGCATCGTCCATGGTCGTGGCTGTGCGCAGGGCTGTATCGGGACCCATGATGACATGCCGGTAACCGGCCATTGCGGCCACCTCTGCGGCCTGGGAGGAGAAAACCTCCTGCATCAGGACGATGTGCGGCTGCTGCGCGGCGCGACGCATCGCCGCCAACCGCTGGCCGATCCGATCCAGCGCGCCGGCCCGGTCGAGCGCGACCGGCCAGGGCAGACCCTTGATATTATATGTCATGACCGACAGCACATTGTCTCCCGGTACGCCCGTCGCGGTTTCTGCCGCGCCCGCCTGGTCCTTCAGTCCCATCCGGCCAGTACCGATAGGCGCGAGTGCCGCCAAAAGCGCGAACAGCAATGCGAAGAATGTCTTGAACATGGTGCTCCCCCCGGATTTGAAGGGCGGCTACCGCAATATTGGGTCATCGTGATTTCGATCGTGTGGCACTATTATGAACAGCGAGCCGACGTCCGAGACTTGATCACGATCAATATGTTTTTGCGGAACGACTTTCGGTTCACGGGGATTTCTTAGCCACGCATATAAAGGAACCCGTCTTGGCCACTCTATGGAATTCGCTCCAATCGCAGTTTCTTCAACAGGACTTTCAGGAAGAGCTGAGCAGATGGAACCGGAAGCGGTTGGCGCCGAACTTCCCGGATGAATTGACGGCGGCCAGGTTCGAAGCCGACCGGCGTATGCAGCGTCTGGAACATGGCTTCATAGAAGAGTTGCGCCGAGAGGTCGCGGATGAGGCGACTGAGGCTCCTACGGACCCCGACGGCTTTATCGAATGGTTCGAAGAACTGAGAAACAGTGGCCCCGGCCAACAGGATCGTTTGTTCCCCTGGCTGGCCGACCAAGCCTCGATCAATGATATTCGCTGGTTTTTGGGACAGGAAGCCGCCGGCGAGGCTGGGTTCGATGATCTGGTGGCGATGACCCAGGTGAAGTTGCCCGATAAAGCGAAATTGGAATTGGCCCGCAATTATTGGGACGAGATGGGGCGGGGCAATGTCCGGGGCATGCACGGCCCCATGCTCGGCCAACTCGTCGATATTCTTGGCCTTGACATTCGTATCGAACGGACGGTGTGGGAAAGCCTCGCGCTCGCCAACGCAATGACGGCCATGGCTAGCTCACGCTTCTTTGCCTGGCATAGCGTCGGCGCACTTGGCGTTATCGAATTGACGGCGCCGGCCCGGTCCGCCCATACAGCATGTGCGCTGCGCCGTATCGGGCTGACGGCGAGTCAACGGCGCTATTTCGATTTGCATGCCGTCCTCGACATCAAGCATAGCCGCGACTGGAACGACGAAGCCATCAAACCATTGGTGGCCGAGGATTCACGCCGTGCGAAAGCCATTGCGGAAGGCGCCTTGATCCGTCTGCGATGCGGCGAGCGTTGCTTCGCCCGCTACCGCGCCCATTTCGGGCTGGCCTGAGTGATGCCAGGGCAACCCACCATATTGCTGGTTGAAGATGACGCCGCCCTGGGCGCGCTCATCACCGACATGCTCGAAGATGCGCATTATGCGGTGGATGGACCATATAGCAGCCTTAGCGATGCCGTCGCGGCGGTTGCCATGCATTTTCCCTGGGCCGCCATACTCGACATCCATCTACACGACGGGGATGTCGCTCTGTTGGCGGATGACTTGGAGCAATATGATATTCCATTCCTGTTCTGCTCAGGTGCCTGCGGTGGATCGGTCGTCAATGCACACCCCCAAGCGCCTGTCGTTCCGAGAATGGAAATGGTCCGGGCCTTGATCCCCACGCTCGAAAAGATCGTGCATTAGCGCCGCTCAGCCATTGTGATCTCCGATTGACATTACTCCATGCCCGTTAGATATTTCTGTCATGACAGAAATATCTAACGAATCGCAAAGCCTTCCTCCCGCTGTGGAGCAATTCGTTCTGCGTTGGGGCGACATGGGCGGGCAATGGGGTGTCAACCGTTCGGTGGCGCAGATCCATGCCTTGCTTTTCCTGTCAGATCGGCCGCTCACGGCGGAGGATATCGCCGACAAGCTCGGCATGGCACGCTCCAACGTGTCGAACAGTCTGCGCGAGTTGCTCGCGTGGAAGTTGGCCTGGAGGGTGCCGGTGCTGGGGGATCGGCGCGATCATTATGAGGCGGAAACCGATTTATGGCAGATGGCGACCAAGGTCGCGCAGGGCCGCAAGGAGCGAGAGATCGATCCCATGGTGGCTGCGATCCGCGCCGCCATGGCGCATGCCGACGATCCCCGGATCAGCTCCGCCGTTCGCCAGCGCCTCCATTCGATGCACGACTTCATGAATATTGTCGAAAGCTGGTATCAGCAGATGCTGAACGTCCCGCCGGCCCAGATCATGACACTGATCCGCATGGGATCGAAGGTCGTGGGCCTACTCAAGTTCGTCAGCGGTAAGGGGAGCAAGAAGGGAGCTGAATAGCTTTTCTTCATTCCACAATTTCTCTTTATACAGAAATAACCGAATATATTGGAGGAAGGGAAGATGGCGCGCGCAGCGATCCGGAGCATAGGTGACGACGGCCTTCCCCGACCGCGCGCCGATCAGATACCAGATATGCGCTTCCGCGCGCTGCTTGGCGCGGAGGCATGGAACAGTCTGCCGCAGGCGGTGCGGGCGCGGTTCGCCAAGCGTCTGTTGCCCGGGGGATCGGTGAGCTATGCGGGGCAGGTGATGACATGCCGGATGCGGCCTCTCGGCTGGTTGCTGGCGCAGGCGTGTCGGCTGATCGGATCGCCGCTGCCGCTCGGCCGGGATGGCGGCATGGCGGCGGTCGTCACGGTGACGGAGGATGGGGCCAGCGGTGGGCAGGTCTGGACCCGTATGTACGCCCGGCCGCGCGGCTTTCCCCAGGTGATCCACAGCGCCAAGCGGTTCGCCGGCCCCACCGGTCTGGAGGAATATCTGGGCGCCGGATTCGGTATCGCGCTGACCGTCGCGGCAAGCGAAACCGGTATCCGTTTTTGCAGCCATCATTATTTCTTCTGCGTCGGCCGGCTGCGATTGCGCCTGCCGCGCTGGATCGCCCCGGGCGTTCTCAGCATCGATCATGAGGACATGGGGGAAGGGGCGTTCGCCTTCACTCTGTCCCTGCGTCACTGCCTGCTTGGCGAGATCATCCGTCAAGTCGGCCATTTCCACGACCAGCCCGTCCGGCAACAGGAGGACCAGCCATGACGACCACCCTCTGGCTATTCATCGCCCTTCAGATGATGATGGGCGCGTTCGACACCTTCTATCATCATGAGGGAACCGAACGGCTCGCCTGGCGGCCGGGTCAGGATATGGAGCTGCGCCTCCATGGCGTGCGCAACCTTGCCTATATGCTCGCCTTCGCCTGCCTCGGATGGACCATGCCGCAGGGCGGTTGGGCGATTGCGCTGATCCTTTTGCTGGCGGGTGAATTGTTCATCACCCTCTGGGATTTCGTCGAGGAAGACCGTACCCGCCATCTGCCCGCGACCGAGCGGGTCGTTCACACGCTGTTGACGCTCAACTATGGTGTCATCCTCGCCATGCTGATCCCCGTGCTGGCCGGCTGGGCAGGGGAGCCAAGCGCGATCTTGCCCGTTCATTACGGCATCATGAGCTGGTTCTGCGCCATTGCCGCCTTCGGTGTGTTCGTATCGGGCCTGCGCGATCTGGCGGCGGCGCGTCGATGTCCACGCCTCGTCCCGGCCGATCCCGCGCCGCTCGCCGCTGCGCTCGGTCCGCGCAAAGCCGTTCTGGTGACTGGCGGCACCGGTTTCGTCGGCAGCCGCCTGGTCGAGGCGCTGGCCAGTGCGGGCCATGATGTCACCGTGCTGACCCGTGACCGGGCCAAGGCTCTGCGTCTGCTTGGCGCGAACCCTGTGCATATCGTCACCAGTCTCGACGCCATCGCATCCGATACTCCTATCGATGCCATCGTCAATCTGGCGGGCGAGCCGATCTCCAACGGCCCCTGGACCCGCGCCAAGCGCCAGCGCATCGTCCGCTCACGCATGGCCATGACCCAGCATGTCGTTCGCCTGATGCAGCGGCTCCGTCATCGGCCGGTCGTGCTGGTCAGCGGATCGGCGATCGGCATCTATGGACTTCGCGGCGACGAGAGCCTGAGCGAAGACAGTGAGGGTAGGCCGTGCTTCTCGCGCCATGTCTGCCTGAACTGGGAGCGTGCCGCCCGCCGCGCCGAGGGATTGGGTGTGCGTACGGTCTATCTGCGCACCGGCCTCGTGCTGGACGCCAGCGGCGGGATGCTGGCGCGAATGTTGGCGCCGTTCGAATATGGGCTGGGCGGCCGCTTCGGCGACGGGCGGCATTGGATGAGCTGGATCCACCGCGACGATCTTGTCCGCCTGATCGTCCATTGCATCGCCCGGTCGGATATCGGCGGTCCGGTCAACGGCACTGCGCCGGTGCCGGTCACCAATCGCATCTTCACCGCAGCCTTGGGGCGGGCCTTGCATCGCCCTGCCATGCTGCCCGTACCCGCCTGGCCGCTACGCCGGTTGCTGGGCGGTTTCGCGGACGAATTGCTGCTGAGCGGGCAGCGGGTTTTGCCGGCCGCCGCGGCCCGAACCGGCTTCCTCTTCCGCTATCCCGACCTGGATGCGGCGCTGGCGGCCATCACCGGCGCCGACAAGCGGATACCGACCGATGCGCCTCTCCATCCGTTCGTTACCGAGAAAGGCTTCTGATCATGGCCAACGGGCTTCTTCTACCGCCGAGCAGCCATCTGCGGCATATGCTGGTGCGGCAAGTTCAGGACGTCTTCAACGATCGGGATCGCGGCGAAAAGCCAATCGTCCGATCGGATAACGCCCTCTACCCGCCCCAATCGGTGATCTGGCGCGTCCATGGCGATGTGACGACGATGATGATCGGCGGCGTCACCGCGCTGTTGCTTCAGATGCTCCATCCCGCGGCGCTGGCCGGCGTGTGGGACCATAGCGGTTTTCGCCGTGACATGGTGGGGCGATTGCGGCGTACGGCACGCTTTATCGCAGTCACCACCTTCGGCGATCGCGCGGATGCGGATGCGGCCATCGATCGGGTACGTCGCGTGCATGGGCATGTGAAGGGCGCCCTGCCCGATGGCACGCGCTACGCGGCCAACGATCCGCGCCTGCTGGCCTGGGTGCATGTGTGTGAGGCCATGGCTTTCCTGGACGCTTGGATCGCCTTCGCCGAGCCGGGAATGAGCGGCGCGGATCAGGACAGCTATTTTGCCCAGGCGGCGCAGGTCGCGCGCGCGCTCGGCGCCGACACGGTGCCCGAAAGCCGCGTCGAGGCAGAGGCACTGATCACATCATTCCTGCCGGAGTTGAGGGTCGATGCACGCACCCGCGATGTTGCCCGCATGATCCTGTCGCAACCCGCGCCATCCACCGCCATGAAACCTGCGCAGGCCCTGTTGATGCAGGCGGCCGTCGATATATTGCCGTTCTGGGCGAAGCGATTGCATGGCTTCCAGATCCGTCCGCTGGCCTCCCCCCTGATCCGGGGCGGTGCTTTCACTATCGCCCATATGCTGCGCTGGGCCTTCCGGCAGAACCGCCAGTTCCGCAGCACCATCTGAGACCGGCTGCGCCCTGCCGCAGCCCGTCTTCATGCATCCGCCGGCCGATCGTTGAACCATGCATTACTGCGCGGCATCCACAGGGCGACGATGCCGCACAGATGCATGACGGCGAGTTTGGCGGGAATCGTCTTCAAAGCGGCCTCCAGACCGATATGTCGCACGATTGTGACCATCAATGCAGTGTCGATGATGATGATCACGGATACCCAGATGCGCGCGGCCCTCGATCCGCCCAGCAGGAACAATGACGGGGTGAAGATCAGGAACAGCGTCGCAACGACCCACCGGAGAGGCACATCGTTGCCTATTGTCATGGCAAGCGCCGCCGGATGGCGGACGGCACTGAACAAAGCATAGCTCGCCGTCGTGATGATGGTTCCCGCACCGATGGCAGCTTCAAGTGGAATCCGCACGCCCGCCCCCTTAAAAAGGCTGACGAGATGCAATTCTGGATCGAAAGAACAAGCTTCAATCCTATGATATCTATCAAATTGGACCAAATAGATGCGAAAGGTGCCGGAAACCGATCGCTGCGCTTTTCAATGCATCGGGGATGGTCCTTCTTTCTTGCCATGTTGAAGACGCACAGTCTGTTCAGATCAGGAGGATATAGACGGCGCCGATCGTGGCGGACGCGGCCAATACGGGGAGGACGCCGAGTTTGAAGCGGAACACCGCGATCATGGCACCGGCCGACAGCAACGCCGCCGGAATGTTGATCGAAGCCAGCACCGGCATGTCAAGCGATCCGGTGGGCGTCTCGATCGGCCTGATCTGCCCGAACAGGGTGTGGATGGCGAACCAGATGGCAAGATTGAGGATCACGCCCACCACCGCCGCGGTGATGGCGGTCAGAGCGGAGGACAGCGCCCTGTTGCCACGCAGCCGCTCGATGAAGGGGGCGCCCGCGAAGATCCAGAGGAAGCAGGGGACGAACGTCACCCAGGTTGTGAGGATCGCGCCCAGGGTTGCGGCCAGCAGAGGGGGGAGCGGCCCGGCATCGCGAAACGCCGCGAGGAAGCCGACGAATTGCGTCACCATGATCAGCGGTCCCGGCGTGGTTTCCGCCATGCCGAGGCCGTCGAGCATCTCCCCGGGACGCAGCCAGCCGAAGGTGCCGACCGCTTCCTGCGCCACATAGGCCAACACCGCATAGGCCCCGCCGAATGTCACCACCGCCATCTGGCTGAAGAAGGTGGCGATGCGTGAAAAAACGTCGTCCGGTCCCAGGACCAGGAACAGCGCCAGAACCGGCCCCAGCCAGAGCAGCAGCAGGATGGAGCATATCCGCAGCGACCAGCCGAGATTGGGTTTGGCATGATCCGGCAAGGCTTCGCCCAGCGCCGTTTCGCGATCGTGGACGATATTGCCTCCCGCCGCGCCATGGCCGCCGCCACCTCTGAACTGGGGGACGCCGCTGCGCCCGCCGAGATAGCCGATCAGCCCCGCAGCCAGCACGATCAGCGGAAAAGGTGCGTCGAGAAAAAAGATCGAGACGAAAGCGGCCGCCGCAATGCCGCGCATGACATTATTCTTGAGCGCCCGCGAACCCACGCGCACGACAGCCTGCACCACCACCGCCAGCACGGCGGCCTTGAGGCCGAAGAACAGCCCCTCGATCAGTGAGACATGGCCGAAGAGGACATAGATGTAACTCAGGCCCAATATGGCGAGGAACCCCGGCAGCACGAACAGCGCGCCGGCAATCAGCCCGCCCTTGGTCTTGTGCAGCAACCAACCGATATAGACGGCGAGCTGCTGCGCCTCCGGTCCGGGCAGCAACATGCAATAATTCAAGGCGTGCAGGAAGCGCTCTTCCCCGATCCATCTTTTCTCTTCGACCAGGATACGGTGCATGACCGCGATCTGCCCCGCAGGGCCGCCGAAGCTGAGCGCCGCTATCCGTGCCCAGACGCGGGTCGCTTCCCCCAGGGAAATGCCATGATCGCCATTGGGTGATGCATCTGAAGGGACAAGGGAAGGGGCGTTGGCCGTCATCGGTCTGACTTCCTGTTACTGAAAAAGGCGTGAAACTGGTTCAGCGCCTCGCTCGCCATGGCAATGCGCTGGAGATCGTCGTCGGTCGAGGCGCAGACGCCCGAGAGCATGGCACCGACGCCCGCGGTCTCCGGACGGACGAATTTGCCGTCGCCAATGTCGAGTTCATGGATGATCTCGCCAATGGCGACCAGTGCGTGATCGTCGGTGAGGTCGGCGCGGAGCAGCAGCATCTCGAAGCTGCACCTGTCGCCCTCATGGGTGAACTCGGCATCGACCATGTCGAACCGGAACTCGCCTCCGATCGGATCATAGTGGCGGCCATCGACGAATTTGAAGCGGGCGTCGGGATCGATGAAGCGGCGGATCAGCCAGGCGCAGGCGATGCGGTCGACATGGACGCCGCGGCGCGTGACCCAGGTACGTCCGGTCAAATCAAGCGGTTCGGATATATGCGACGGTTCGTTGCGGCCGATGTCGGGATGCTGATAGCGCTGGCGGTCCAGATCGGCGAGGGCGGCTTCGGCCTCCTGGCGGCCATGGGCGCCGAAAAAATCGAGCCTGCCCACCTCTTCGAGCCGCTTTTGGAGTTTTGCGATGTCGGCCCCACTCGCCGGTCCCGTCTCCAGCAGGCGCCGGGCCGCTTGAGCGATCTCGTCATAATCGGCGTCGCGCGCGGTATCGAAGAGGAGGCGAACATCGCTGTCGGACTGACCGGCCAGCAATTTTGCCTCGATCACTATCGCTTCTCCGCCGCTCCCGTTGATCTCCTCCAACAGGTCCCGGAAAGCTGCTTCGGACTCCGCCGAATGGGGCAAGAGGTGCACCGCATTTTTGAGTGGCACGGCGCCGATGGCTTGCAATCGGCGCCAGATCTTTACGCGCAGATAGGGTGGTTTGGCCGGTAGCTGATGCAGCAGGGCCAGCCAGACGCTGGTATCGGACGAAATCATGATACATATGTATCATAAATTATGTTTATCGGAAATAGCTATATCAAAATGGTTTCGCTTTTTCGTTGCGCGGCGCTCGTCAGGCGGTGACCCAGTCCTTGCGGAGCGCCTTTCCGGCAAGCGCCATGAACAGGCCCGCCAACAGGTAGAAGACGAGAGCCGCGACGATCGCATAGCGCAGCGCTTCGCCGCCGAACTGCGGCGTCAAAGCGTCGGACAGGGCGCCGACGCTCCAACTCCCCAGGCCCAGGCCGACCAGATTGTTGATCAGCAGGAAGGTTGCGGATGCCGTGGCGCGCATCTGGGCGGGAACGAGATGCTGGACGGCGGTCAGCACGGGACCCAGCCAGACATAGACCAGCGCTTGCGGGATCAGGAACAAGCAGAAGGCCAAGGTGACACTGTCCGACAGCACGCCGATGACGAACAGCGGCATGCCGACGATATAACTGACGGCGGGAACCCAGGCATAGGCGGCCTTGTCTCGCCCACCCAGACGATCCCCCAGCCAGCCGCCCAGCAGTACGCCCGCCACCCCGCCGATCAACAGCAGTGCGCCCAGGAACTGGCCCGCGTCCATGAGGTCCAGCCCGAAGCTGCGCATCAACAGGCTGGGAAGCCAGAAAGCCACGCCATAGCCGCAGAGCGAGGAACAGGCCGCACCCAATGCGAGCAGCCAGAAGCTACGCTTGGCCGCCAACATGCCGAAGACCGCCGAGACCGGGATGGCATCGTTCTTCGCCGCCGGACGCACGGGTTCCCGGACGGTGAGGCGGAAGACGGGAGCGATCAGCAGGCCAGCCAGGCCGACGAGGATGAAGGCCGTCCGCCATTCCACCGTTTGCGCGATATAGCCACCCAGAAGAACGCCGCCGGCCGATCCCAGCGGAATGCCGAGCGAATAGATGGAAAGGGCACGGGCGCGCTGCTGCTGTGGGAAATAGTCGGAGATGACGGCATAGGAGGGTGCGACCCCGCCTGCTTCCCCGACGCCGACACCGATGCGGAACAGGAACATCTGGGCAAAGCTGCCCGCCATGCCGCACAGGGCGGTGAAGCCGCTCCAGACCGCGAGGCTCGCGGTGATGACCCAGGTGCGACTGGTGCGGTCGGCCAGCAGGGCGAGCGGAATGGCCAGCGTCGAATAGAGCAAAGCGAAGGCGATGCCCCCCAGAGCGCCAAGCTGAGTGTCGCTGAGGCCCAGTTCCGCCTTGATCGGCCCGGCAAGGATGCCGAGGATCTGCCGGTCGAGGAAATTGAAGGTATAGACCAGCAGCAGCATGGCGAGGACGAGCGCACGATAGCCTTTGCTTGCTGTTTCTTGCGCTTGTTCCGTCATGCCGCTGCCAATGCCTTTTCGCGTTTAGAAGCGGAAGCCCGCAGTGATCGTCCAGGTCCGCGGATCGCCATAATAGACCGTCTGGATATTGCCCACGCTGGAAAATTCCTGGCCGTCGGTCTTGTACAGTTCCTTGAAGGCGTTCTTCACCGCACCGCGCAGATAATATCGGCCCTGCGCGAAATCGGCCTGAACATAGGCGTTGGCGATGGTGTAGCCGTCCTCATAGAGGCCAGGACGATTGTCGACCGACAGCCATTGCTTGTCGACGAAGCGCATGTCGCCGCCAAGGGTCAGCGACGCGCTGCCCAGCGGGATGGTATAGTCCGCCGCCAGCCGCATCGTCATCGGCGGCGCGAAGGGCGGCTTGCAGGTGATGGTATTGCCGGTCGGGTTGCAGGAGAAGGTGGGCGCGCGGCGGCCGTCGTTGAACTCCTTGTAATCGGCATTGAGATAGCCGACCGATGCGGCGAGGTTCAGGTTGCGCACGGGCTTGACCGACGCCTCGAACTCGACGCCCCAGATGCGCAGCTTGCCGGCGTTCACGACCGGGAAGGAGCCGCCCGCAATGCCGGTCGCGCCGCCGCCGACGCGTGCCTGGAAATCCTTGTAATCGGAATAGAAGGCGGCGGCGGACAGGTTGACCCGGCCGCCCAGGAAGCTGCCCTTGGCGCCCGCTTCGTAGCTCCACACCGTTTCCGGCTTGAAAAAGGGAACGATGGTGGTGACGCCGTCCACGACCTGGGTCACGTCGCCCAGGCTGTTGACGCGGCCATTGAAGCCGCCCGACTTGAAACCCTTCGACACGGTCGCATAGAGCAGCGTGTCGCGGGTCGGCTTGTAGGACAGCGTCGCCATCGGCGTCCACGCGTCGAAATCGACATGGTCGAGGCTGTTATAGGGCGCGGGCAGGCTGGCGGGGAAGAGGAAGGGGGTGGGCGCCAGCGTCGTGGTGGTCGAACGGGTATAGCGCTTGCGTTCCTTGGTATAGCGAAGGCCCGCCGTGATCGAGAGCTTGTCGGTGAATTGATAGCTCATCTGCCCGAAGGCGGCGTAGCTTTTTACATTCTGATGGTCGTCGATATAGCGGGTGAAGGGCAGCGGCACGATGACGCCGGGCGCGAGCTGCACCTGGAGATAATTGTCGTCATAGGCCTCCTGATGGGAGCGGATCGTCTCATTGAGATAATAAAGGCCGAACACGCCCGACAATGGCCCGCTGTCATATTTGAGCTGCAATTCCTGGCTGAACTGTTTCTGGTGCACGCCGACGAAAGCGTCCGCCACTTCCAGTTCGGTGGCGTCGAAATCGATATAATAATCCGGGCGCAGCTTGCGGTAGCCGGTGATGGAGGTCAGCGTCACCGCGTCGTTCAACTCGACATTGGCGGTGAAGGACAGGCCCCAATGGTCGAGCCGCTGGCCCTGGCCCGGCGCCAGGCTGGTCGACGCCTTGTAATCATATTTGCCATAGGGATAGGCGGGCTTCACCACCGGCACCCCGATCACCTGGAAGGCGGAGTTGTAAAGCACGTTGGTGAGCGGCGCGGTGCCATAGCCCAGCGTCGGCGCCGTCCGCTGACGGGTATAGTCGCCCGACAGGATCAGTTCCACGCGCTCGCTGGGGGTGGCGCGCAGGATCGCGCGGCCTGCCTTGGTGTCGCGGTCGTTATATTTGCGATCGGTCAGCGGATCGGTGACGGTGCCGTCGCGCTTGTCATAGACGCCCGCGATGCTGAGGGCGAGCTTGTCCTGCACCAGCGGCGCGGACACATAGCCGTTCGCCAACCAGGTGTCGTAGCTGCCATAGGTCAGGCTGCCCATCGCCTTGAAATCAGTGGTGCTGGGCTTGCGGCTGACGATGTTGACTGCGCCACCTATTGTGTTCTTCCCGTAGAGCGTGCCCTGAGGACCGCGCAGCACTTCCACCCGTTCCACGTCGAACAGGTTCACCAGCGCGCCCTGGATGCGGCTGAAATAGACGCCGTCGACATAGGTGCCGACCGCCGGATCGAAGGTCTGGAGCGCGTCGGGCTGGCCGATGCCGCGGATGAAGAAGTTGGAATTGGAGCTGGAACCGCGTCCCTGAACCAGATTGACGTTCGGCACGGCCCCCTGGATGCCCGCCATGTCGTTCGCCTGGAGCTTGGCGATGCTTTCGGCTGAAATGGCGGTGACGGACACCGGCACGTCGAGGATATTCTCCTCCCGCCGCCGTGCGGTGACGATGATCTCGCTGCCACTGTCGAAGGCGGGCGTTTCATTTTGCGCTAAGGCCGGAAGCGCGATGGCGCCGCCCATGCGGCGGAGGCGAGTGCGGCGATACGCAGGGAATGATGAGCCTTCATGGACGGTTCCTCTCCTGAAACGGCGCCCGGTGAAACGGGTCGCGAAGCTGTTATTCCGATTCGATAATGAAAGTTGAACCGACTTTCAACTTCAATTAAAGACGCGTGACACGAGCACGCCGGCTGCGGCAAAAAGAACACAGATGTGAGGTGGAGGATGGCCCAATCAGGGGACGAAAGGGACAAGGCGCCACGCACCGCGCGAGGGGAGCGAACCCGCCGGGCGCTGTTGGCCGCGGCGGCCGAGGAGTTTGGGGAGAAGGGGTTTCACGAAGGATCGATCAGCGGCATTACCAGGCGGGCCGGTTGTGCGCTGGGCAGCTTCTATACCTATTTCGACACCAAGGATGATATTTTCCGCGCCCTGGTAGCGGATATGTCCGGGCAGGTCCGCGACTATGTCGCGCCGCGCATCGCGCAGGCCCGGGACGGCATCGACGCGGAGCGGCTGGGATTGCTCAGCTTTCTGGAATTCGCGCGCGGGCACAAGGAAATATACCGCATCATCGACGAGGCGGAATTCGTCGACCAGGCGGCCTATCGCAATCATTATGAAAGCACGGCTGCCCGCATATTGGTCCGTTTGCAGGAGGCGGCGGCGCGCGGGGAAGTCGGTGCCGAACCGGATGAAGTCCATGCCTGGGCGATCATGGGCATGAATGTGTTCCTGGGCTTGCGCTTTGGCGTGTGGGACGACAGCCGTCCGGCCGAAGAGGTTGCCGGCATCGTCAATGGGCTGATCGAGCGGGGGATCGGGGCGAGCGGCCGGGACTGATCTCTTGGCCGGAAAGTGATGCCGCATAGGGGGGGGCAGTGTGTTCGGAAATTCATCCTGCGGGAAATCGTCAGGACTGCGGAATGGAATGTCTGCGCTGTTCACAGGCTGATCTGTCTGTAGCCGATGGCATGGATTACGGCTTTCCGGTCGCTGTCTGATCCAGTGCAATGGCCAGTCGGACTGAGAGATCCTGGATCGTGAACGGCTTTGCCAGCAACGGCACGCCTTCTTTCGCTGCGGAGGCGGCCGCTGCGCTATAGCCGGTCATCAGCATCGTCGCCACGCGTGGCCACCGTTTCCTGATCGATAGCGCCAGTTCCATTCCGCTGACATCGCCGGGCATGATCATGTCCGAAAGGACCAGCGAAAAGTCGGTTCCCCGCTCCAGCCGATGGAGTGCATCGTCCCCATTGCCGACCCGTTCGGCCTCATAGCCCAAAATGGTCAGCATGCCGCTGACCGTGTCCGCCACCGTGTCGTCATCCTCGACCAGGAGAATGCGTTGTCTACCCAAAGCAGCCACCGGATCGGCCGGCAAGCCGGTTTTGCTCGGCGTGAGCAGGGAGCGAGGCAGCAGCAGGGTGATGGCGGTTCCCTTGCCCACGATGCTGTCCACCAGGACCTCGCCACCCGAAGCCCGCACGAAGCCATAGACCTGACTGAGGCCCAGGCCCGTACCCTGGCCCACCGGCTTGGTGGTGTAGAAGGGTTCGAAGATCGTGTTGACCAGATCGGCCGGAATACCCACCCCGCTGTCCGTCACCGCGATTCGTACCTGGTCGGGAGCATCGTCGCCGCCGGGCAAATTCGTGCCTTCGATGATGATCGTGCCGCCCCGGGGCATCGCGTCGCGCGCATTGAGCGCGATATTGAGGATCGCCACTTCCAGTTCCGACGCATCCAGTTCGACAGGCCACAGGTCGGCGGGCAAGTGCATCGCGACCTCTATGCTTTCGCCCAGCGAACGCTCCAGCAGCGCGTCCATCCCCCTGATGCGCTCCCGCAGATCGATCACTTCCGGGTGGAGCGGCGTGCGCCGTGCAAAGGCGAGCAGTTGGCGCGTCAGCTTTGCACCCCGATCGAGCGCCTGGCGTATCCCGGCTTTCAATTTCTCCTGCCTGGCCTGGTCGTGGGTACGCTCCATCAAATCAAGGCCGCCGGACGCGATCATCAGCAGGTTGTTGAAATCATGGGCGACCCCGCCGGTCAACTGTCCCATGGCTTCCATTTTCTGTGACTGACGCAAGGCTTCTTCCGCCTGCTGCCGGCTCGCAATCTCCGCTTGCAGCTTCTGATGCGCATGGCGCAGGGATGAATAGGAAGCCGTCAACATCACGATCAGCACGGAAGCCGCCACCACGATAACCGCAATGCCAAGATAGCGTGTCAGGCGGCGCGACAGGCTGTCGACGGTCGAAAGCAGATAGACCGAACCTAGCCTTGTGCTGCCCTGCATGACGGGGATGGTCACGATCAGGGAGTTGGCGGAGGATTCCTGTTTGGCGCTCTCGCCACCCTTGGGGAAATGGGGCGGCAACCTGGCGGGCGGGCGGGCGAATCCCGCGGCGAAATCACCATGGCCATCATAGGCGGCGACCGCGACGATCTGCGGATCGGTCTTGAGGGCATTCAGATATTCCCGCAAGGCGACATCATCTTCGAACGCCAGCGGGGCGGCGATCCCGCTGGCAAGAATTTGGGCCTGCACGGTGACCTGACGCAGCTTTTCCAGGCGGCCGAGCTGTTCGAGCTGGAAGGTCGCGGCAAGGCCAGCTGCCAGGAGGAACAGGGCGATCAGAACGGCAGACAGAGGGGTCGCCATCTGCGCGATGATGTTGCCCATGCTGAGCCGGTTTTCCGGAGCTTGCGTCATTTCCTGTCCACCATGATTGCAAGGCCGAGCAATTTGGAACTGATCCGGAGGCCATGGGCGCGGGCCGCGCCATCATTGATCTGGAAGCGCACGCGGCCATTCTGCCTGACAAATTCTATCATCGCGCCGCCAGGGCCGGCGGCCTTGTCCGCCACGGTAAGGACCGGCTGTCCTTCGGTTGCCGTGAAAGGGGCGTAATTGGTCTCCGTCGAGGATCCCGCAAAGAGGATGTGGCATCCCGCCGGGCCGCCTTCGCCGCCGACCTTACGGATGACGACCGGACGGCCCATCATTCTTTGGTCCCGGACGACATCTTCGAGCAACGAGCCGAAAGGATCTTCCCCCACCAGGCAGATGATGAATTTCCTGTCCGCGGCGGGAAATGCGTCCGGCGGCCATTCCACAAATGGCGCGAATTTGAAGAGGAAATTCGCCTGGATCGCACGTTCGAGCGACGTGGGCGAACTGACGGGTCCTGCCCCGCAAATCACCCAGGCGAACAGCGGAAGGCACCATGAAGCGAACCTTCGCCGCTGGGACGTGAAAGGGTTCAAATCGTGCATTTAAGCGCCACGAATACGCTGCGGCCGAGCGGCATGGCCTGCGAAGCCGGAAGCTCCCGATGCTGGCGATGCAGCAGGTTGAAACCCGAAACGGACAGTTCCGCCCGGTCATCGAACTGCCAGCCGAGCCTTGCACCCAGTTCGACATAGGCCGGAACGTGCGGATCGGGCAGGGCGCTGACATATCGCAGGTCGAAATCGACCTTCACCTGCGGCCGGATATCCATGGAGGACCGCAAAGTCGCGCGATGTTTCGGATCATTTCCGACCTGGGAGAGTCCCAACAGGGGTACGGCGCCGTCCTTGAAACGAAACTTCTGGACGAGCAGGCTGTAACCGGGCTTCAATCGCCACCAGTTCGCCAGTCGGATATCGGCCCACGCGTCCAGGCCATAGCTATCGCCCTTGATCCCATTGCCCCAACGCAGCGGCAGGAAGCCGCCGGGCGCTGGCTCGACCGTCCTCAGATCGTCATAGACATTGTAGAATCCCGACACCGACAGCGAAGCGCCCGGTGAAACGATCAGGCGCGTGCCCAGCTCATAGGCGGTCAGTTTTTCCGATCGGAAGCTGGAAAGGGCGGTCAGGATAACGGTTTGGCCGATGGATTCCACCGCATCTTCGTCAAAGGGCGTGGGCGAACGCACGGCACGGGATACGGCGCCCCAGATCAATGTTGTCGCATCCGGTTTCCAGGACAGGCGCACGCTCGGAAGGAAAGTCAGGTCCACATAGGTTCGCTGTTCCAGCTTGGCACCGATCGTGCCCGTCAGCGATGGGGTGATGGCGATGCTGTCCTGCGCAAACAGATTGCCGACGAACAGGGTGCGCCGGTCGGGAACGAACGCCAGACCGGGAATATCCTTGATCACATATCGGTTCAGGCGTGCGCCGCCGCCCCAGACTATCGCATGGGACTGACCGAGCGTGAAGCTGTGCTGGCCCTCGACATCGAAGGTGTCGAGGGCGAAACGGCCTCCGTCCTTCTCGATCCGGCGGGCGCTATGGTCATAATAGGCCTGGAGTTGCAGCGAGCCGCCGGAGGACATGTTGTGGCGCCAGCGGGTCAGAAGGTCATAGCCATGTAAATGCTCGTCGGGGGCGGCACCCTGCGACCGGGATCCGAAATAGCCGTCGCCCTGAACCATCAGCGCATCGGCGGGCGTCGAATTCCAGTCGAACCGGAAGCCGCCTTGTGTCCGGCGGTTGCCGTCATCCCGCCCCGATGCGCTTTCGAAATTTTCATGGCGCTTGACGAACAGGCGGTAGCTGGCGGTCCCGCTCGCATGACCGCCATAGCGCAGGCCCAGATCATAGGTGCGGTTTCCGATGACGCCCGTTCCATACAGGCCCTGCGACGCGCCGGCATCGCGGGTGATGATGTTGATGACGCCATTGACCGCGTTCGATCCCCACAAAGTCGCGCCGGGACCGGAGATCACCTCGATCCGCTCGACATCCTCCGGCAGGATGTCCGGCATGTCCCAGTAAACCCCCGAATAGAGGGGGGAGTAGACGCTGCGGCCGTCGATCAGGACGAGCAGTTTGTTGGAGAAGTTTTGCGCCGCGTCATTGCCGCTGAGACCCCGCGCGGTGACGACCGTATCGTTGGGGCCGCCGCGCATGACCTGAAGATTGGGGGCCAGCCGCAATATGCCCGGCAGCGTCAATGTGCCCGACCGGACGATGTCGTCATGGGTGATGACATAGATGGAGGCAGGGGCGTCCGCCAACGAAGCCGTCGAGCGCGTGACGGAGGTGACGTCCAGCTTCGACAGGGCGGTGATCGGCATGTCCCGCAGTTCTTCGATGCTTTGGGCCAGTGCTGGACCCACGGACAGAGGCAGCAGGATGATGGCGACACAAGCCGCTCTCCCGGAAACCCAAGTCCGTGACATCATTGATAGCCCCCCTTCGCACGGATTTTTCCGCATGCGACGGGGGCGTTACGCTTTAGGATCGGGAAAGTTCCTTCCAGGCGATGGAATTGGGGCAATGGAAGGCTGGGGTTTCGCCCTCGGCCTGGGCCGATGGAATATCGGTTCCATCCAACTCCCCTGTCCTGCCCGGCAATGGCGGATTTCCCTCTCTTCCTCGTTCCCTTGTACAAATATTGGCACTTTGGGAAATAGGGGGACGTCATGACGACTTTGTCGGTTTTGAGATTTTCTCATTTCGGGATTGCGATGGCGGCTTTGACGTCTTTCCCTCTTGCTGCCCATGCGGCGACGGTCGAACACAAGCAGGCTCCTGGTGCCATGATTGCCAGCGCTGCCGTCGTCCCGCCCGGCAGCAGCATCTATTTTCTGTCGGGTGCAACCGGTGCGCCGATCGATCCGAAGGACGTGGAAAGCCCCGGCGCTTTCGGCGACACTGAAGCGCAGGCGATGTCCATCTTCACCAAGATGAAAGCGCAGCTTGCGGAGATGGGGCTGGGCATGGGCGATGTCGTTAAGCTGACCGTCTTCCTAGTGGGCGATCCGGTGCTCGGCGGGAAGATGGACCGGGACGGCATGACGCGGGCCTATAAGAAGTTCTTCGGCACAGCCGAACAACCCAATCTTCCCACGCGATCGGCCTTCCAGATCGCGGGTCTCGCACGGCCGCAGCAACTGATCGAGATCGAGGCGATTGCCGCCAAGGCTCCCTGAGCCTGTTCACGGGATGGCGGTCCATGGGTGAAACGACCGCAGTCCGATTTCCTTCCCGTCTACAGGGGGTTTTCATGAAGGATGTCACGCAGCCTAGCCGCCGCCAGCTATTGACCCTGATCGGAAAGATGGGCGGCGCCGCGGCCATGTATCAGGCGATGACCACGCTGGGCCATGCCGCCGAAACGCAATTTAGCGGCCCGCCTGTCCTGTCCGGTGCAAGACCCGGCGCCTCGGTCGTCGTGCTGGGCGCGGGCTTGGCCGGCATGGTCGCAGCCTATGAACTGGAGAAGGCCGGGTATCAGGTCAAGATATTGGAGTTTCAGGATCGTCCGGGCGGTCGCAACTATACATTGCGCGGCGGAGACACTTTCACCGAAAGCAGCGGCGCCGTTCAAAAGGTACAGTTCGGACCTGGCAATTACATCAACCCCGGTCCCTGGCGCATTCCGCACCATCACAATTGCTTGCTGCATTATTGCAGGCAGTTCGGCGTCGCGCTCGAACCGTTCATTCAGCTCAATCATAACGGCTTCATCCATTCGAGCGAGGCCTTCGGAGGCAAGCCGCAGCGTTACAAGGCGGTGGCGACCGACTTCCGCGGACATACCTCCGAACTGCTGGCGAAGGCGGCGAATGCCAAGGTGCTGGACGGCAGCGTGAGCGCGGAGGACAAGGAAAAGCTGCTGGAGGCTTTGCGGCATTGGGGTGTGCTCGACGACAATATGGCCTATACCAGCAGCGTCGCCGTCTCCGCCCAGCGCGGATATGATCGCCCGCCGGGCGGTGGCGTGGATGGCGCCCCCGTGCCGTCGCAGATTGCGAAGCTCGGCGACGTGCTCGACCCGCAGGTGTGGACGGCCATGAGCTTCTATTTCAACTATGTGATGCAGACGACGATGTTCCAGCCTGTGGGCGGCATGGACATGATCGGCAAGGCCTTCGCTGCCCAGGTCGGCAAGCTCATCACCTATAATGCGAAAGTCACGAAGGTCGCTCAGAACGGAAAGGGCGTGACCGTCAGCTACAAGGACGTGCCCAGCGGCAAGATGAACAGCGTCAGTGCCGATTGGTGCGTGTGCACCATTCCGCTCTCGATCATCAGCCAGGTCGAGATGCAGGTGGGGCCGAAACTGGCGGCGGCGATGAAGGCGGTGCCCTATGCGGGACAGCTCAAGATGGGGCTGGAGTTCAAGCGCCGATTCTGGGAGGAGGACGATAATATCTATGGCGGTCACAGCTTCACCGACCAGCCGATCGCACAGCTATCCTATCCCAATGACCGCTTCTTCTCCAGCGGGCCGGCGGTATTGCTGGGTGCCTTCGCGCGCGATGCCGGGGCGTTCGAACTGACCGGCATGACCCCGCAGGAGCGGATCGAGGCGGCGCTGGCCCAGGGTGAAATCTTCCATCCGCAATATCGCAAGGAGTTTCTGAACGGCGTTTCCGTCCCCTGGAGCCGCGTGCCCTGGATATTGGGATGCACTTCGCGCTGGAGCGAGGAGAACCGGGCAGCGCATTACCAGAATCTGGTCGCCATTGACGGCCGCGTGGTTCTGGCGGGCGAACATGCCAGCTATTATGGCGGCTGGATGGAAGGATCGCTGCTCTCCGGCCTCGACGCGATCACGCGCATCCACCAGCGGACGCAGGCGGCATGAGCCTGCGCCGCGCCTTGATCCTCATCCCGCCGCTATTGGCCCTCCTCGCCGCGCCGGGGCATGCCGATACGCCGGGTGGCGTGCAGGCAAAGAACAAGGCGGCCGATGGCGAGAAGGTCTACAAGCAGATTTGTGCCGCCTGTCATATGCCAGATGCCATGGGCAGTGGGGGCGGCGCCATTCCCGCCCTGGCGAAGGACAAGAAGCTGGCCGACCCCGCCTATCCGATCGCGGTGGTGACGAAAGGCAAGGGTGCGATGCCACCGATGGGCGACATGCTTTCCTCAGCGCAGATGGCGGCAGTCATCACCTATGTCCGGACTCATTTCGGTAACAGCTATGCCCAGCCGGTTACGGAAGCGGACGTCAAGCGCGTCGCCAAAGCGGGGGGCAGCGCGGAATGATACGAGACGATGCCTTTCTTTTCGAACGACCCGCCATTGGAGACACGCCATGATGAAAATCGCCACGCTTTTGGCCCTCCTCGTCGCCGGGCCGGCCATTGCCCAGACACTTCCCGCCAAACTGCCCTTTTCGCCGTCGGTGCGCGTCGGCAACACGCTCTACATGTCCGGCCAGATCGGCCAGGTTCCGGCCGGGATGGACCCGCACAAGGAAGGCTTCGACGCGGCGGTGAGAAACGCGATGGATTCCATCGGCAAGATATTGGCGGATAATGGCCTCGATTTCGGCAAGGTGGTCAAGTGCACGGTCATGCTGGATGACATGGCAGACTGGCCGCGCTTCAATGCCGTGTACGTCCCCTATTTCGAGGGCAAGCGCCTGCCGGCGCGCAGCGCCTTCGGGGCGGATGGTCTGGCGCTGGGCGCGCCATTGGAAGTGGAGTGCATCGCGACTTTCGAGTGACTGAGCGGTCGACGGACTTTCATCCTACTCCATTACGACGCCATTCTCCGAGAACTGTTGTTTCAGAGAGCCGCAACGGCCTGTTCGATATGCCCCTGCGGCTCTCTGCCTGCTTTGCCCGACGAAGCGACAGCTATCGTGTCACGCGCCGAAACCACCGTCGATCGTCTGCATGGAACCGGTGATCATGGCGCCGTTCGGCCCGGCGATATAGGCGGCAAGTTCCGCGATCTCTTGCGGCCGTGCATGGCGCTTGATCGCCATGAAACCGTGCATGGTGGCGGCCATCGGCCCTTCCGCGGGGTTCATCTCGCTGTCGGTCGGCCCCGGCTGGATGCTGTTCACGGTAATGCCGCGATCACCGAAATCCCGTGCCAATCCGCGGACCATGCCCTGCATCGCCGCTTTGGTGAGGGCGTAGGCGGCCCCGCCCGCAAAGGGCATCCGGTCGCCGTTCACCGAACCGATGACGATGATGCGGCCATTGGCGTTCATGTGCCGGGCGGCTTCAACCGCCGCGTGATAGGGGGCCCGCACATTGATGTCGATCATACGGTCGATATCGTCCGGGTCGAGCGTCAGCGGATCGCCAAGCACAAGCGTCCCGGCGTTGATGACGATGACATCCAGCGCGCCGCGACCGGCGATGGTGGCGATCAGCGCGTCGCGATCGGCACTGTCCGTCCGGATCGCTTCAGCCCCCGTTTCCGCGGCGAGTGCTTCGGCAGCATCGCGGGAACCGGCATAGGTGAAGGCCACACCGCCGCCGCCAGCGGCGAAGCGGTGGACGATGGCGGCGCCGATCCCCCGGCTACCGCCGAGGATCAGGATATTCTTTCCGGTGAAGTCATTCATACATGCCTCCTTCGATCAGGATGATAGAGTCGGTTGCTCTCTGGACTTGTAGATGACGTGAGCGCATCGTTCGGACTAGACGGCAAATCCTGGAAGTAGAAGACGGAAAACCCGAACGATGATGAAGCTGGACGGCGTTGCTGCATTCTTCGCCACCGTTGAGGCGGGGTCCATCAGTGCGGCATCGCGGCGGTTGGGCCTCGCAAAATCAGTGGTGAGCGAACGGCTGGCAGAACTCGAACGAACGCTGGGCGCGACCTTGATCCAGCGCTCGACGCGCAAGCTGACCCTGACGAATAGTGGCCAGACCTTCCTGCCGCGGGCGCAGCGCCTCCTGCGCGAGGCGGAGGAGGCTTCGGCCGAACTGGCGGCATCCAGCGGAAAATTGGCGGGACCGCTCAGACTTTCCGCTCCCGTCGGTTTCGGTATCCTGCATCTCACGCCCGCCTTGACCAGCTTCCTTCGCGGTCATCCCGAGATAGAGGTTTCGCTGGAACTGGATGACAGCTTCGTCGACGCCGCCACCGGGGGGTTCGATGCTGTGTTGCGGCATGGTGCGATCGGGGATGGCCGCCTCATTGCCCGTCGCCTCGCGACGAGCCGCCGCCTGCTCGTGGCCGCTCCTGAATATCTTGAGCGGGCGGGGCGTCCGGCCTCGCTGGCGGAACTGGAATATCATGCGGGTATATTATACGCGAACAGGGCCGGTGATTGGCGTTTTGGCGGTCCTTCCGGTTGGACCGTGGTTCGCCCGCGAGCGAGTCTGAGGGTCAATAATGGTCTGGTCATGCGCGATGCCGCCGCCGCCGGGCTTGGCATAGCGCTGCTGCCGACATTCTTCGTGCATGACGCGATCGCGAACGGATCGCTGGTCGAGATTGATTGTGGCGTGCAAGCCGAGGGCGCCGAACTGTTTCTTACCTATCCGCGCGATCATGGAGCCACGGCCAAGATCCGCGCTCTGGCCGAAAGTCTGCGCACAAGCTTTGGCGACCCTCCCTATTGGGAAAGGCCGCCGCGCGCTGATCTGCTCGAAGTGGTTCGCGCTGGAGCATCATGACCTGTCGCCGGCGTGTCCCATCCCGTGTCTGCGGGGGATGAGACGCGCCGGCCGGGCTTGCTTCAGGCGTCGATATTCCGCCGGAAGGTTTCAGGCAGGAAGATCAGCCCCAGGACGACGGTCCCTGCCGCCACGATGACCGGGTACCAGAGGCCGTAATAGATGTCGCCGGTGGCCGCGACCATCGCGAAGCCGATGGCCGGCAGCAGCCCGCCCAGCCACCCGTTGCCGATATGATAGGGCAGCGACATGGAGGAGTAGCGGATGCGGCTGGGGAACAATTCCACGAGCATCGCGGCGATCGGACCGTAAACCATCGTCACCAGCAGTACGAGGTAGAAGAGCAGGGCGACGACGAGCGGCTTGTTGATCTCGGCCGGGTTTGCCTTGCCGGGATAGCCGACCCTGGCGAGTTCCCCCTCGACCGCCGGCTGGGCGGCGACGGCGGGCTTGTCGCCCTCGGCCGCCTTTGCCGGGGTGGCGGGCGCGCCGATCAGTTGGGCGGTGAAGGCCGCGATGGCCGCTTTCTTCTCCTCGCCCGAAAGCCGGGACGGATCGGGGGCGGTGAAGTTTTTATCACCGACGGCGACCGTCGCGACGGTACCGGGCGCGGCGGCGACATTGGTGTAGTTCACGCCCGCCTTGGCCAGGGCGTTCTTGACGATGTCGCAGCTTGTCTTGTCGAACTTGTTCGCGCCGACCGGATCGAACTGCGAGGAACATTCCGTCGGATTGGCGGTCACGGTCACAGGCGCGGCCGCCTGTGCCCGGGCGAGCGCAGGATTGGCGGCGTCGGTGAGCATGTGGAAGACCGGGAACAACGTCAGCGCGGCCAGTGCGCAGCCCGAAAGGATAATGGGCTTGCGGCCGATCCGGTCGGACAGCCAGCCGAAGAAGAGGAAGAAGGGGGCGGCCATCAGCAGCGCGACGATGATGAGCGTGTTGGCGGTCAGGCCGTCGATCTTCAGCATCTTTTCAAGGAAGAACAGCGCATAGAGCTGGCCGCAATACCAGACCACCGCCTGACCCGCGATCGCGCCGAAAAAGGCGATGAACACGATCTTCAGGTTCTTCCACTGGCCGAACGCTTCCTTGATCGGGGATTTGGAGCCGGTGCCCTCCGCCTTCATCTTCTGGAAGACGGGCGATTCATGCAGCTTCAGCCGCAGCCACAGGCCGACGATCAGGAACAGGCCGGAGACCAGATAGGGAATGCGCCAGCCCCAGTCCTTGAACGCTTCCTCGCCTACGCCGGTGATGGGCGAACGGACGCCGATGACGATCAGCAGCGCCATGGCGAGGCCGGCGGTCGCGGTGATCTGAATCCAGCTCGTGTAGAAGCCGCGTCTGTTGTGGGGCGCATGCTCCGCGACATAGGTCGCCGCGCCGCCATATTCGCCGCCCAGCGCCAGGCCCTGGAACATGCGCAGCACCACCAGCATGATCGGCGCGGCGACGCCGACCGACTTGTAGGTGGGAAGGCAACCCACCAGGAAGGTGGAGAGGCCCATGACGAGCAGCGTGATGATGAACGTGTATCGCCGCCCGAACAGGTCCCCGATGCGGCCGAAGACGATCGCGCCGAAGGGGCGGACGATGAACCCCGACGCGAAGATCAGCAGCGCCATGATGAAGGAGGTCGTCGGGTTGAGACCCGTCAGGAACTGCGCCGCGATGATCGCGGTCAGCAGGCCGTAGAGATAGAAATCATACCATTCGAACACGGTGCCGAGCGAGCTGGCGGTGATGATCAGCTTCTCGCTTCGTGTCGCCTCGTGATGTTTTGGCAGTCCGTCATATGTCGAAGCCATAACAGTCCCTCCTGTCAGAAATTATATTTCGCCGCGACGTCGAAGCGATCGACGTGGCCGTTGAGATCGTTGACGAGCCGGCGCTCGCCGTGGCGGTACTCGATGCCGAGGTCCACATTCTTCACCGGGGAATAGAAGAGGTTGCCCGCGACACTCCATGCCTGACGATTGAACATGGCGATACCCGCAGTCGTCGCCGGGTCGAGCGTGTCGGCGTAGAAGATGCGCTGATAGCTGGCGATCAGATTGACGCGCCACTGATCGTTCAGCGCATAGCGGCCCGCGCCGAACAGCGCGAGGTTGCGGACGCCCGCAAGCTGCCCGTTGGTCTGGAGGACCGCATCGGGCCCGAAGTTCAGGCCGAGATAGCGCCCGATCCCTTCACCATAGGTCGCCTGGAAGCGAATGTCGCTGCCATGCTTGTCATCCAGGAAAATCTTGCCGGAGGTGCTGATGCCCCATCCGACGCGGGAATCGACGATGTGGGCGGCGCCCGCCTTCGCATTGTCGACGCGCAACTGGCGGCCCAGCACAGCGAGGTCGAGGAAGCCGAATGCACCAGCATATTCGAGGCGGCCGGTCATGTCAGGTGCATGGTCCTGGCCATTTTCGATGAGTGCGGGCGCTCCGACCGTCGCTGAAGCGGTTTCCGGGTTTTCGGCGGCCAGGTGGAGGGTCAGGCCGTGGCTCAGCGGCAGGCTGTAGCGCACCATCGGCTGACGCACGAAGATCAGGCCGTCGACGCCGCCGACATAATCCGTGCTCTCGGGGAAAACCGCCGGGTTGGAGAAATTGGTGAAATCCTGGCCGAACGTCCAGCGGTCGAACTGGATGAGGGCGCGCCGCATGGCGAGGTCATAGGCGTTGGTCGTGCGCTGCGTCCCCTGGCCCAGCGCCTGCGGGGTGCCGGGGGCGGCCTGGAAGTCGAATTCGATATAGGCCTTGAGCGCATGCTTGCCGAGCTTTGTGGTGGCGTCCACCCAGAAGCGGGTCTGCTTTGCGGAAAAGTCGGTGACGCGGGTAGGCGACGTCGGGAATGCGGGATTGAAGACCGGGACCGACTGGGGCAGATAGAGGTCGCGGCCGAGCGTGTTGCTCGGGTCGTCGCCGCCGCTGTATCGCGCGCTGCTGGCGAGCAGCTTCACATAGCCGGACAGGACGACATTGGTATTGCCCGAGCGGAAGCCGAGCTTGGGCGTGCTATCCGCCAGCCTGGTCACTTGGGCGGACGTCTCGTCGCTCTTGCGGACGGCGTTTGCGGCGGTGGCCGCGGTTTCGTCCTGCTGGTTGCGCGCGGCGGCGAGTTCGGTCCGAAGCTGGGTGACTTCGCTCTCCAGCCGCTCAAGACGCGCCGCCAGTTCCGTCTCCTTCGTGGCTTGCGCGCCGGCCAGTTGGGGTGCGGCGAGTGCCGTCGCTCCCAGCAGGACGCGAAAAAATGGTCCGTTTGGCTTTGGCATTGTCCTCTCCATGGACCGGTTTGTTTTCCGGCTGGGGAGAGGATCGCGCATGCCGCGGCGATGCGACAGCCGAACCATGGTCGGGGATATTCGACTTTGGTCGGGGGTCCGATGCGATCGCGCGGCGTCTAGAATGCCGCCCACGGATCGGTGGCGATCAAGGAGAGGAGTGCTATATTATGGACCAGGGCATTTATCCCGTTCCCAACCCGTGGGCGAACGACGCGCTGGTCGACGCCGCGCGATACCAGCAGATGTATGCGCATTCGATCACCGATCCGGAGCGTTTTTGGGCGGAGGAGGCGCAGCGTCTCGACTGGATGCAGCCGTTCAGCCAGGTCAAGGCGACGAGCTTTTCGGAGGAGGATTTCGGTATAAGCTGGTTCGCGGACGGTACGCTCAATCTGTCCGCCAATTGCCTGGATCGTCATCTGGCTGAGCGTGGCGATGCCATCGCGATCCTCTGGGAACCCGACGATCCGGCGGAACCGGAACGGCGCATCAGCTATCGCGAATTGCATGAAGCGGTATGCCGTTTCGCCAATCTGCTCAAGGCGCGGGGCGTGAAGCGGGGGGATCGCGTCACCCTCTACCTCCCCATGGTGCCCGAAGCGGCGGTGGCGATGCTGGCTTGCGCGCGCATCGGCGCCATCCACTCGATCGTCTTCGCCGGTTTCTCTCCCGAAGCGCTCGCCGGGCGTATCGAGGATTGTTCGAGCCGCATCGTCGTGACCGCCGATGAGGGGTTGCGCGGTGGCAAGAAGGTTCCCCTCAAGGCCAATGTCGATGCCGCACTCGCCCATTGCCCCGATGTCGAGACGGTCATCATGCTGCGGCGTACAGGGGCCGAGGTGGCGATGGTCGAAGGCCGCGACATCGACTGGGCCACGGCGGTCGAGGACCAGCCTTCGACGTGCGAGCCGGAGGAAATGGGCGCCGAGGACCCGCTTTTCATCCTGTACACATCGGGTTCGACCGGCAAACCCAAGGGCGTGCTGCATACGACCGGCGGCTATGCCGTGTGGGCGGCGATGACGCATGAATATGTGTTCGATTACCGGCCCGGCCAGATCTACTGGTGCGCCGCCGATATCGGATGGGTCACGGGTCACAGCTATGTCGTCTATGGGCCGCTGATGAACGGCGCGACCAGCGTGATGTTCGAGGGCGTGCCCAATTTCCCCGATGCCTCCCGCTTCTGGCAGGTGGTCGACAAGTTCGGCGTGGAGATTTTCTACGGCGCCCCCACGGCCCTGCGCGCGTTGATGCGGGAGGGGGACGAATGGGTGCGCAAGACCAGCCGCAAGACGTTGCGGCTGCTCGGCAGCGTCGGCGAACCGATAAACCCTGAGGCATGGGAATGGTATCATCATGTCGTGGGCGAGGGCCGCTGCCCCATCGTCGATACCTGGTGGCAGACTGAGACGGGCGGCGCGATGATCAGCCCGCTGCCGGGGGCCACGGCATTGAAGCCCGGCTCCGCGACGCTGCCCATGTTCGGCGTGAAGCCCGAACTGGTCGATGGCGACGGGCGGCTGATCGAGGGGCGGGGGAAGGCTGTCTTGTGCTCGCGGATAGCTGGCCGGGACAGATGCGCACCGTCTGGGGCGACCATGACCGCTTCTTCCAGACCTATTTCACGACCTTTCCGGGACGCTATTTCACCGGCGACGGATGCCGGCGGGACGAGGATGGCTATTATTGGATCACCGGCCGCATCGACGACGTCATCAACGTGTCCGGCCATCGCATGGGCACGGCGGAAATCGAGAGCGCCTTGGTCGCGCATCCCAAGGTGGCCGAAGCCGCCGTCGTCGGCATGCCGCACGACGTCAAGGGGCAGGGCATCTATGCCTATGTCACGACCAATGCCGATGTCGAGCCGGACGATGCTCTGCGTGGCGAACTGATCCGCTGGGTACGCAGCGAAATCGGCCCGATCGCCTCGCCGGACGTGGTGCAGTTCGCACCCGGTCTGCCCAAGACGCGGTCTGGCAAGATCATGCGACGCATCCTGCGGAAGATCGCGGAAAACGACGTCTCCAACCTCGGCGACACGTCTACGCTTGCCGATCCCGCCGTGGTCGATAATCTGCTGGCAAACAGACCACGGATGGAAGAGGCGCAATAGAGACGATTCTCATCGCGGACGACCACCCGCTTTTCCGCCAGGCTCTGGCGGTGGCGGTGATGAAGGTCGCTCCGCAAGCCAGCATCATCGAAGCGGGCACGCTCGCCGCCGCCGTGGGAGCGGCGGGCGGCGCGGCGGGCCTGCGCCTCATCCTGCTCGACCTCAAGATGCCGGGCGCGGTGGGTTATTCGGGCATTGCACTCCTGCATGCCGAGCAGCCCGATGTGCCGATCCTCGTCGTTTCGAGCGCCGACGGCGCGAAGGCGGCGGAGGAAGCGCGGGCGCTGGGCGCGGTCGGCTTTCTCTCCAAGGATAGCGACCTGCCTGCGATCGAGACGGCGATCACGCGCGCCATGGGCGGCCACCGGCTTCCGGCTCCGCCTGAACGGCCGGAAGATGCCGTTCAGAAGGAGGTCGCGTCACTGACGCCGACCCAGTTAAAGGTCCTTCTGGAAGTGCTGAACGGCAAGCTGAACAAGGAGATCGCGCATAATCTCATGATCAGCGAGGCGACGGTCAAGGCGCATATGACGACGATTATGCGCAAGCTGAATGTGCAGAACCGCACCCAGGCCGCGTTGGTGGCACGTTCGCTGGGGCTCGATCTCAACCACTGACGCGGGCGAGGAAGGCCGAAATGGCTTCGGGCGCGGCGGGCTTGGCGATGAAGGCGATGTCGAGCATGGCGGCCCGCGGGGCAAGGTTCGCCTCATCCTCCGCCGTGACAAGCGCCGCGGGCAATCCCGGATGTTCGCGGCGTAACGCCGCGATGAGGGCAAGGCCATCTTCGTCCGCGCCAAGCTGGAAGTCCACCAAAGCGGCGTCTGCTTCGTGCGCCAAATGTCGGGCGGTCTCGCCATCTCCGGCAGTCATGGTCCGGTGGCCGAGACTGGAAAGCAGCGCCTGCGTCGCCGCCACGATCATCGGATCGTCATCGACCACAAGCACGGCCAGATTTCTTTCCTTCGGTATGGGGACCTCCAGGATGGGCGCGGATTCCGGCGCGGCCTGCCCCGTGCCGGCCGGCATGAGCAGGCTGAACCGGCTGCCCTTTCCGGGAACGGAATGCACTTCGATGCTGCCGCCGATCAGTCGGACGATCCGGCGGGAGAGGGCCAGGCCAAGGCCCAATCCATCGACATCCAGCGCGCCGAGGCGGGTGAACTCGCCGAAGATCGCTTCGATCTGGTCGGCGGCTATGCCGATGCCGGTGTCGACGATGTCGATCCTGACCATGCCGCCTTTGCGTCTGACGCCGATCAAGACCCCGCCATGCTGCGTGTAGCGCAGGGCGTTGGACACGAAATTCTGCAATACCGATCGCAGCAGGCCGGGATCCGTATCGAGATGACCGCTCAACGGGCCGGTCCGCAGGCGTAGTCCCTTTTCCTTCGCCATGGGAGCGAACCCGTCCGCGAGGCTGGTGAGAAAAGGGCGAAGATCGATCGGCTCAGGCTTGGGTTCGACCCCGCCAGCGTCCAGTTTGCTGATGTCGAGAAGCGCGCGAAGCAGGGCCTCCGCCGCGATGATCGCACCCTCGATGCGATTGGCCAGCATATGCGGCGTTCCGTCAACCTCGCGTTGCAGGGCGGCCGTGAACAGGCGTGCGGCGTGAAGCGGCTGGAGCAGATCGTGGCTAGCGGCGGCAAGGAAACGGGTCTTGTCCCGCGTCGCTTCGGCGAGCCGCGAATTGGTGTCGCTAAGCTCCCGCGTGCGGTCCGCGACGCGCGTTTCCAGTTCCGCCAGCGTCCGGCCCAGTTCATCGCGAATGCGCGCGTCCTCGGTAATGTCGATGAAGCTGGTCACATAGCCGCCGCCCGGCATCGGGCCGCCAATCGTCTTGATGACGCGGCCGTCCTTGCGCCGCCGTTCGAAACTGTGCGGCAGCCCCCGGCGCATATGGCGCAAGCGCTTCCTGACGTGGAATTCGATATCCTCGGTCCCGAAATCGCCCAGTCTCCCATTATAGCGGATCAGTTCCGCGATCGGCACGCCCACCCGAAGAAAGCCCGGTGGAAAGTCGAACAGGTCGAGATATTGGCTGTTCCAGGCGATCAGGTTCATGTCGGCATCGACGACGCTGATGCCGGCATCGATATGCTCGAAGGTCGCGGCCAGCAACTCGCGCGAAAAGCGAAGCGATTGCCCGCGTTCCCCGAGCAGCCGGGTGACGTCGGACAGGCTGATCTGCCCGCCCGCCAATGCCGAGGTCACGAGCGCGCGCGCCGATGAGGCGCCGACTACGCGGGCGATCAGCGTGCGTGCACGTTGCGCCGAACGCCTGTCGATCGGCGTGCCGCGCGCCGCTGCCGGAAATTCCCGGGCCGCCTCCTCTTCACCGATGAAGCTGGCGGCAAGCTGCGCGAGTTCGGCAAGGTCGGTGATCGGACGCTGGCTGCCGAGGCGCGGAAGGACAGGCGCCTTCACCTTGCGTGCCGCGACAAGCGCGAAGACGAGAAGGTTGGCGCCGAGGCTCCATGCCACGCCATGGACCAGTGGAGAGGCGGCTCCGATGCCGAACAGGCGCAGGGGGTCGAGCGCGCTTCCCGCGAGCGCGGCCAGCCCGGCGGAAGGCAGGATGGGCGGCAGGGCGAGGGTGTAGAACCAGATGATGAGCCCTACGGCAAGGCTGGCCCGCGCCGCGAGGGCATCGCGCCCAGGCGCATAAGTGGCGAGGACCAGGTGCGGCGTGAACTGCGCCATGGCCGCGAAGGCGACGAGCCCGATCGAGGCGAGCGACTGTTCGGCCGAAACGAGCAGCGCCCAGGCGAGCGCCGCCGCGATGATGGCGACGATCGAGAAGCGGCGCACCAGAAGCATCCGGCGGCCGAGCGTTCCTGCGCCGGCCTCCGCGCCATTCTCTCGCGCCAGCAACGTGGGAAAGAGGAGGTCGTTCGAAACCATGGTCGCAAGCGCGGTCGAATCGACGACGACCATCGATGCCGCCGCGGCGATCCCGCCCAGCAATGCGAGCGCAAGGATGATGCCCTGTCCCTTCATTTCGGGCAGTTGGAGCATGTAGAGATCGGGCTGTGCGTTGTGCAGCAGGCTTGCGCCCGCCAGCGCGACCGGCAGCACCATGACCGCCATCGCGCCCAGATAGGCGGCCAGTCCCCAGCGGGCACCGACGAGATCGCCCGGCTCGCGGGCCTCGACCAGGCCCATGTAGAATTGTCTCGGCAGGACAACCACCGCCATGAGCGAGATGAGAAAGATGATGCCGACCTCGATCGAGAGCCGTTCCGGCCGAAAATTGGCCGAGAGAATGGCGATGCCCCGCGTGAGGCCTGTGGCGTCTGCCTGACCCAGCAGGACGAGGGCGAAGACCGCGACCGTCGTCAGGGCAATGATCTTGAGCAGCGATTCGATGCCGATCGCATAGACCAAGCCTTCGCTGCGCCCGGCCAGTTCGAACCGCCGGGCGCCGAACAGCATGGCGAACAGGGACAATAGCCAGGCGGCGGTCAGCATGGCCAGGGTCGCGACGGGACGGCCCGTCACGATCGAGATCGCTGCCCCGATGGATCGGAATTGCAACGCGACATAGGGGACCGTTCCCAGCAAGGCGATGACCGTGACGAGGCGCGCCACGACCACATCATGACCGAAGCGCGCGGCGATGAAGTCGGATACGGTCGTTGCCTGCTCTTGCGCGACCGCCTCGGCAAGCCGGCGCAGGAAGCGGGGGGCGACGATCAGCAGGCAGATGGGCGCGAGATAGATGGGCAGATAGTGCCATCCGTCGCGTACCGCGCTTCCGACCGCGCCGTAGAAGGTCCAGCTCGAACAATAGACTCCCAGCGCGAGCGCATAGGCGCCGTGGCGCAGATCATAGCGGCCGAGCGGCAGGCCACCGCGTCTTTCCACGACGGTCGCGATTCCGAACAGCAGCAGGACGATCGCGAGCGCGAGAAGGGCTGCCGAGAGCAAACTCATGGCCCATCTCTACTGGCTCCCACCCGCCGGAACAATGGATGGTTGGAGGATGTTCCGGCGAGCAACGGAGGAATGTTATCCGCTGTGGGTTAGGGCCTGTCCCCCATCACGGTTGATGCTTGCGGCCAAGCATGCCGTGCATGTCGATCCAACGCACGAAGGCGTCGAACCAGCCGGTGCTGGTGGTGGACTTTGGATACATGCCGAAACCATGGCCACCCTGCTCATAGAGGTGGAACTCCACGGGCCGATGCGCCGTGCGCCAGTCGTCGATCAGCTTGAAGTCGCGATTGCCGAACAGCGGATCGTCGGCGGCGATCGCGGCGAACATCGGTGGCGCGTCCTGCGGCACCGTCATGCTGCCCAGCGGTCCATAGATATTTCCGATGAAGGCGGGTTTCGCCTCCTTGGTCGACAGGGTCGTCGCCATGGTCAACATGGCGCCTGCGGAAAAGCCGATCATGCCGATCCGGTCGGGGTCGACATGCCATTGCGCCGCACGGGTGCGGATCAGGCGGAAGGCGGCAGTGGAATCGGCGAGTTGCGGGGCAAGGTCGTTCGCCGCCGCACCGGGTGCGGGCAGGGGCGCGCGTGCGGCGCCGGAGAACATTTCCTTCATGGACCGCTCGAAGCCCGCCATGTCGGCGGGTGTCTGGCGCAACCGATATTTGAGTACGAAGGCGGCGACACCCCGCGCGGCCAGCGCCCGTGCGACGTCATAGCCCTCATTGTCCATGGAAAGGGTGCGGAAACCGCCGCCCGGCGCCACGACGACCGCCGCGCCCGACGCCTTGGCCGGATCGGGCAGGAAAGGCGTCAGCGTCGCAACCGTCACGTTCCGTGCGAACCGGCTGCCATATTGGGTGTGCCAGGATTCCTTCGCTGTGGCGCCGGGGAGTGCGCCGGTGCCCAGTTCGATCGCGTCGGGCTGGGCCGGAACGGCGATGGGAGTCATCCTGTCGTCCTGTGCCCATCCCTGTGCGGACAGGGAGAGGGTGCAGGTGGCGAGACCGAGCGCGATCATATGCGCGGCCGGGAAACGCCATACTCTCTTGCGTGCAGACAGATCCTTCATGTCATCCTCCGGTTATTGTCGGTCGTTATCGCAGTTCGAGCACCACCACCGATTTGGGCGGCAGGGCGACGGTCAACACGCCGTTTGCAATCTGCGCGCCGGTGAAGGCGGCGGGTTTCACCACTTGCGGCGCGTCGAATGAGTTGTGCGCATTGATCGCCGAGGCCGTCAGGATGCGGCCCGACACGTTCGCCGCGTTCAACCCATCCAGCTTCACCGTGACCATGTTGCTCTGGTTCGGGTCTAGGTTCGACAGGCCGACATGGACCTTGCCGTCCTTCGCCCGGACCGCCGATCCGCTGACGGCGGGCATCACGAATCTGTCCTTGTTGTACCAGGGCGTGTCGATGTCGATCGGCAGCACCGTCGCGTCCTGCCAGGGCTTGTACATCTCGAAGACATGGTAGGTGGGGGTCAGCACCATCTTCCTGCCTTCGGTCAGGATCATCGCCTGGAGCACGTTCACCATCTGCGCGATGGCGGTCATGCGGACGCGGTCGGCATGTTTGGCGAAAATGTCGAGATTGACCGAAGCCACCATCGCATCGCGCAGCGTATTCTGCTGACGCAGGAAGCCGGGATTGGTGCCGGGGTCGGGCGCGTACCAGGTGCCCCATTCGTCGACGGCGAGGAACACGCGCTTGGCCGGATCATATTTGTCCATCACCTTGCTGTGACCGGCAATCAGATCGTCCATCCGCCACGTCGCCGCCAGCGTGTCCGCCCAGCCGGTCTCGTCGAAATCGACCGGATCGGCCTTGGGAGGCCATCCGCCCTGGGGCAGGGTGTAATAATGGAGCGACAGCGCATCGAGATGCTTGCCCGCTTCGCGCATCATCACCTCGGTCCAGTTATAATCGTCTCCGTTCGCGCCCGACGCGATCTTCACCGTCTTGGTGCCGGCGGGGACCTTGATGAAGGTGGCGTAACGCTTGGTGACGTCGGCGGCATATTCGGGCCGCATATTGCCGCCGCATCCCCACAACTCGTTGCCGATGCCGAAGGCTGGGAGCGCCCAGGGTTGCTTGTGCCCGTTCTTCGCGCGCTCATCGGCCAGGCTGCCCGCGGGCGCGGTGATATATTCCACCCACTCCGCCATTTCCTGCGGTGTGCCGTTACCGACATTGCCGGAGATATAGGCTTCGGCACCCACCTGCCGCAGCAGTTCGAAATATTCGTGGGTGCCCACGCTATTGGGCTCGGTCACGCCGCCCCAGTTGGTGTTGACCTTGACGGGGCGCCGGGCCTTTGGCCCGATCCCCTCGCGCCAATGATATTCGTCGGCGAAACATCCGCCGGGCCAGCGGATGACCGGCACGGACAGATTGCGCAGCGCCGCCACGACGTCATTGCGGAAGCCGTTGGTGTTGGGGATCGACCGGTCATTGCCGACCCACAGGCCGCCATAGATGCCATGGCCCAGATGCTCGGCAAATTGCGTGAAGATACGGCGGTCATAGACCGGGCCGGGCCTGTCGGCATGGATGGTGACGGCGGTCGGCCGGCCATCGGTATCGGCGTTGGCCGTGGTCGCCGCCCATGCGCTGGCGCATAGAAGCAGCGCGGCGGTCGTGCGGCGCAGGGTCTTGATCATGTCCGTCCTCTTCGGAAAATGGCGGGAGAATGGGCGAAATTTATTTGGGGAGGGAGACCATCCGGACGACGCTGTAGCGGGCCTGCTGGCTCTGCACGGCATCGTCCGGCTGGCCGCTGCCGACGCTCAGGCTATAGTCGCCCGGTATCAGTCCCCGCTCACCCGCCATGGTGACGAAGCTGAGGTCGCGCGGACTGAGTGTGAACTCGACATTCCTCGTCTCTCCGGGCTTCAGCGTTATCCGCTGGAAGCCGCGCAGGGCGATACGCGGCGCGCTCTCGAAGCGCGGTGGCGTGATGTAGAGTTGCGCGATGTCATCGCCCGCCCGCGCGCCCGTGTTCGTGACGGCGGTGCGAACCCGCAGTCCGTTTTCGACCGAGCCGTTCACCGGCTCGACCGCCAGCGGCGCATAGCGGAAGCTGGTGTAGCTGAGGCCATGGCCGAAGGGATAGACCGGCTTGCCCTTGAAATAGCGATAGGTGCGCCCTTCCATCCCATAGTCGGTGAAGGGCGGCAGGTCGTTCACGCTCCGGTAGAAGGTGACGGGCAGGCGCCCGCCCGGATCGGCCTTGCCCGACAGGACGTTGCCGACGGCAAGCCCGCCGGACTGGCCGGGATACCAGGCCTCGACGATGGCGGCGGCATTGTCCTTCGCCCAGGACAGGTCGATGGCGCTGCCGTTTATGGCGACGACGACCAGCGGCTTGCCGAGCGCCCTGGCCTTTTCCAGAAAGGCGCGCTGGTCAGCGGGCAGGTCCAGCGTGGTCTTGTCGCCGCCATCGAAGCCCTCGACCTTGACGGGCATTTCCTCGCCCTCCAGGTCGGAGGTCAGGCCGACTACCGCCACGACGACATCGGCGTCCTTCGTCCCCGCCGCCAGATCGCGGTCCAGATCGTCGGTGACACGTTTCCAGAAGATCGCCGGGCTAGCGGCGACGCCGCTTTCGCCCTGGAGGCGGATGGCGAAGCGTTCGCCCTTCGTCATGCGGACGTCGACCAGCTTGAGCGGTTCGGCCCAGCGCGAATATTCACTGGCGGAGACGATCGGTCTGCCGTTGATCGAGACATCGCCCGTCACCCCGGTCAGGGCCAGGCGATAGAGGCCGGTTTCCGGTGCGACCAGATAGCCGCTCCAGCGGACCTGATGGCGATCCGATACCTGTCTGAATTCGGCCGCGCGTGAGACGATGCTGGTTTCAGTGCGGGTCAGCACCGGCCTGGTGGCGAAGCGGTCCTTGCCCGCTACGTTGAAATATTCGGCCTTGATGCCGGGCTTCCCGTCCGGCGTCAGCAGCGCGGTGCCGGGGACGAGATCGCCGTCGGTGATCGACGGGGTGAAGGGGATGACGGTCACGGCGCCCCCGCCCATCACCTGCTTCAGGCCGTCAGCGACCGAAATGGGCGGCGCGCTCTTGGCGGAGGAATAATTGCCGCGCAGCACGCGGGTCGCATCCGCCAACGGACCGGCGAGGGCGATCTTCGTGCCTGGCTTCAGCGGCAGGATGCCGTCATTCTTGAGCAGGACAAGGCTCTTTTCCGCCGTAGTCAGAGCCAGGGCCTGATGATCGGGCGTACCGATCGCGTCGGGCGGCGTCGCATTGGGTTTGCGGGAGGACAGGCCTGCCAGGTCGCCATTGCGGTATCGCGCGGAAAAGAGCCGGACGAGCGCCGTGTCGATGTCATTCATGCTGATATGACCGCGCGCCAGCGAATCCTTGTACCTGTCGCCAAGATCGGTACGACCACCCAGCGTCGCATTGTTGCATTCGTTGTCGACGCCATAGCGCAATGCCACCGCGACCCCGGTCGCGGCGTCGGGCGCATATTTATGATGGTCGTAAATATCGACGACGGCATCGCAATCGGACACGACATAGCCCTTGAAGCCCCAGGCGCCGCGCAGATAATCCTGGAGCAGCATATGACTGCCGCACGCCGGTTGTCCGTCGACCCGGTTATAGGCGCACATGATCGATCCGGCCTTGCCCTCCACTATGGCGGCGCGGAAGGCGGGGAGATAGCTATCCTCCAGATCGTGCGGGGTGGCGAAGATATTGTCCGTATGGCGGCTGGGTTCCGGACCGCTATGGACCGCGAAATGCTTCGGCGTGGCGACCACGTGGGGCAGGTCGGGATTGTCCCCCTGCATGCCCCGGATGAAGGCGACGCCGATCCGTGCGGTCAGATAAGGGTCTTCGCCATAGGTTTCCTGTCCTCGGCCCCAGCGCGGATCGCGGAAGATGTTGATATTGGGCGACCAGGTGTCGAGGCCGGTGCCGATCCGGCCGATATGTCCGGTCTGCCGCCCCAGGCTGTGCAATGCGCGGACTTCGGTGCTGATGGTGGCGGCGACCCGTTCGATCAGCGGCGCGTCGAAGGTGGCGGCAAGGCCGATGGGTTCGGGGAAATTGGTGGTGGGGACCGCGCCGATCGCGCCGTGCAGGGATTCTGTCCACCAATTATAGGCCGGGATGTCGAGGCGCGGAATGGCGGGCGCGACGTTCAAAAGTTGCGCGACCTTTTCGTCCAGCGTCAGCCTGTCGACGATGGCGCGTGCCTTGCCGTTCGCCTCCGTCCACACATCCATGGCCTGCGCATGGGCGATCGCGGATGTCGTGAGGCACAATATCGCGCCGGCCATGCGCAGGGCGGAAGCGGTTTTCATGTCTGTCTCCCCAACGGCACGCCGGTTTCGGCGTCGCCTATTCTCTTATGCTGGGTTGGTAGGGCGCGGGGGATGGCACTTCCCCCGCGCCCGGCGCGCTCAATGGGCGGCGCCGTCCTTCGCGCCCTTGGCGACGAAGGGATTGATGGTGCGGATCGTGCCGTCTGGATTATAATGAAGCTCGGTCACCTTGACGTTGCGCAGGCGGGTCTGGCCCGACAATTGGCTGTCGGCATAGAAGAGCCACCATTTCCCGTTCCACTCGACGATCGAATGATGCGTGGTCCAGCCTTCCACCGGCTCCAGGATGCGGCCTTTATAGGTGAAGGGCCCATAGGGAGAATCACCGACGGCATAGGCGAGATAATGGGTGTCGCCGGTCGAATAGCTGAAATAATATTTGCCCTTATATTTGTGCATCCACGATGCCTCGAAGAAGCGGCGGTCGTGATCGCCGCCCAGCAAAGGCTTGCCCTTTTCATCGAGGATCTGGACCGCCCGCGGCGTTTCGGTGAATTCCAGCATGTCGCCGGTCAGCTTCGCCACGCGCGGCGCCAGCGCGGGCTTGTCGTCCTGGCCCAGGTCGGTCTTCGATCCATCGGGATCATATTTGCCGTCGATATTGCGCTGAAGCTGGCCGCCCCAGATGCCGCCGAAATACATATAGCTCGACCCGTCGTCATCGGTGAAGACGGCGGGGTCGATCGAATAGCTGCCCTTGATCGGCTGCGGCTGCGCCTTGAACGGGCCCATCGGGTCCTTCGACGTGGCGACGCCGATGCGGAAGGCGCCCGCCTTGTCCTTGGCCGGGAAATAGAGATAATAGGTGCCGTTCCTGTAGGCGGCGTCGGGCGCCCACATCTGCTTGTCCGCCCAAGGCACGTCCTTGACGTCGAGCGCCACCGGGCCGATGGTCACGGGGCCGCCGATCCTGTCCATCGCCAGGGTGCGATAGTCGTGCATCTCGAAATGGCTGCCCAGATCGTCCTCCGGCGTCGGGCCGTCAATGTCATGGCTGGGATAAACGTAGATCTTCCCGTTCCAAACATGGGCGGACGGGTCGGCGGTGTAGATGTCCTTCACCAGCGGCTGCGAAAGATATTCGGACGCGTCGCGTTTCGTTTCCTTCGCCGGTCGGGCCTCGTTTGCCGGCTGCGACTGCTGGCATCCCGCGGTGAGCAATGCGATGGCAAGCGGCAGGGTTTCCAATGCGCGCAACTTCATGGGCATGCTGATCCTCTCTGGTTATTCACGTTTAGATAGCGCTACCATATAATGCGCAATCGCGTGCGACCAATGGCTTGGCCTGAAGGCAGATGAAATCGCGGCAGTCAGACCGGCTGCAATCCGTGGGTCACGATCTTGTCGATCAGGTCGCGATGGCGCGGCAGGCCCGCGCGAAGCTTCGCGGTCATATTCCTGTTCTCCCGCCGGGCGCGATCGGCCAGATGCGTGTCGCGCGCCAGGGCAGAGCGGTCGACCTCCGTGCGGAAGCCCATGCCGTACAGCACATATTGGTAGCTTGCCGCGGGGAACACTTCCTCCACCCGGTCGAACTCGTCGAGGAACCAGGGCGACTGGTAGCGCCAGAGCAGCCTCAATTCCTTCAACCGGTCCGGCATGGTCTCGTCGCGCACATTGTCGCGCCAGAAATCGCTGTCGGTGCGCTTCGTCAGTGCATAATGGAGCTTCAGGAAATCGATGATGCGGCCCCAGCGATAATGAGTCGTCGCGTTGAAGCGGGAGGCGATGATGTCCATCACCTCGCGGCAGGCGGGCATCTGCTCCGCGATGATCTTGGCCGACAGTTCGATGAGGACGATGGCGGAGGCTTCGAGCGGTTCCAGGAATCCGGCGGCCAGGCCCACCGCAACGCAATTGCCCTTCCAGAATGTTTCGCGATGGCCGGACCGGATCGCGATCTTCCGTGCGCTGAGCCCCTCGGCCAGCGGACCGATATAGGCGCGCAATTCGCGCTCCGCTTCTTCGTCCGAAATATGGTTGCTGGAATAGACATGGCCGATGCCGCGCCGGGTCGGCAGGCCGATGTCCCAGATCCAGCCCGCGCTCTGCGCCGTGGAGATGGTGTGTGATGCCATCGGGCTGTTGGGCCGCTCATAGGGCACCTGCATCGCGAGCGCGGTGTCGCAAAACAGTATGTCGTTGCGATCCTTGAAGGGCACCTTCATCGCGCCTTCGATCAGCAGCGCCTTGAATCCGGTGCAATCAACGAACAGATCGCCCTCGATCTCTCCGGCCTGGGTGGTGCGGATGGCACGGATGTCGCCATCCTCCTTCATCAGCACCTGTTCGACATCGGCCAGGACATGGCGCACGCCCAGCTTTTCGCAGCAATGGCGTTGGAGGAAGGGCGCGAACTTGCCCGCGTCCAGATGATAGGCATAGTTGGCGAGCGCATCATATTCGGCGGTGGCGATGGTCTTGGGGGCCAGGCCGTCGTCGCAGATGCGCCCCTGCGAACAGACGCTGTCGCAGAAACTTTCGTCCCCTGCGCCCGCCAACCAATGGGGGGCAAGGTTCACCTGCCCGAAATTCTGGGGCAGCATGAGGGGGTGATAATAGCCGTCGTCCCGCTCCCCCGTCGTCCAGCGGGCGAAGCGGGCCCCTTGCTTGAAGGCGGCGTCGCATTCGCGGAAAAGGTCGGTTTCGGAAATCCCCATGCGCGACAGGGTGGTCCGCAGCGTCGGCCAAGTCCCTTCGCCCACCCCGATGATCGGCGTGTTGGGGGACTCGACCAGCGTTACGGTGAAGTCGTTGCCGAGGCGGCTGCCATGACGGGCGGCAATCACCCCCGCGGTCAGCCATCCGGCGGTCCCGCCGCCGACGATCACGATGTTACGGACGGGATGAACCATGAAGAAACTACCCATGAAAAGGGAAGGGATGTCAACCGACATCCCTTCCAGGGCGAGAAGTCTAGAAGCGGTAACGAACACCGGCGGTAAAGCGGCGGCCATATCCATAGACGTCCAGCAACTGGTTGCTGAAGCGGCCATGGGTACTCAACGTCTCGTTGGTGATGTTGAGCGCTTCGCCGAACACGCTGAACTGATCGGTCAGCCTGATATTGGTGCTGAGGTCGATCTGAAGACTGGAGTTGACGAAGGTCGGCTCCGCTCCAAAGGCCGAGTTGTTCTGCGCCTGGCCGAACTGAAGCAGATATTTGTCGCGCCAGTTGACCGCCGTCCGGAACTCGAAGCCGTTCTTGTCATAGAAGGCCACGAGGTTCGCCGAATTCGCAAGGCCGGTCACGGCGAAGCCGCTGGTCGACAGGTCGCTGCGGTCATAGGGCTTGTTGGTTTCGACGAAGGTGGCGTTGGCGTTGAAGCCGAAACCGCTGTCGCCGAACACATGCTGCCATGCCAGTTCGACCCCCTTGACCGTCGCTTCGGGGCCATTGACCCGCTGCGACACGGTGAACACGGCCGGCTGTCCCGTCGACGGATCGATCACATTGTTGATCGTCTGGCGCTGCGTACCCGCGACGATGAAGTTCGACACGTCCTTGATGAAGAAGTTCACCGCGGCATAGGAGTTGCGCTGATAATACCATTCGGCCGCGAGGTCGAAATTGTCCGCCAGATAAGGCTTGAGCGCCGGGTTGCCGCCGGTGGCGGTCAGGGCGCCCACGCGCTGGCCGCTGCCCACGTTGAGGACCGGGGTCAGCGTGTTGAGCGCCGGACGGGTCAACGTGCGCGAGGCGTCGAAGCGCAGGTGGAGATTGGGCGTCAGTTCCAGCTTCATGTCCAGCGCAGGCAGGAAGTAGGAATAGCTGCTGCTGGTCGATACGGGCTGCGCGTCAGTAAAGGCGACCGTCAACAGCGTCGGGTCGGCCGTGCTGCCTACGATCGATGTCGGCAGGCGGCCGATGCCGGTTGAAATGACCTTCGTGATTTCTTCGCGGCCACCGGCATTGAAGTGGAAGGGCATGCCCGCGATTTCGGTCTTGAAGTTCACGCTGACCCAGGCGGACCAGGTCTTTTCCAGAATATTCTGAACTGAACCCGGATCGAGCGCGAGATCGATCGTCCCGTTGAAGCCGGTGCAGCAACCATTATTATATCCCGGCGTTCCGGGCCCTTGCCACAGCCCTTCCAGATATTGCTGATAGGCGCGTGCATCATAGTTGAGCAACACGGGCGGCAGGTTGCCCTTGAAGCCGGGAATCCAGCTTCCGGTGCCGATCGTGCCCTGGATCAGGCTGGCCGGAATGGGCACACCGCTGATCCTGCCTGAAGGCGCGCCGTAACCGGCATAGGCCTGCCAGAAATTGTTGGCGAAGGTGTTCCGGTTCTCCAGCGAGAACTCATCCTCCATATAGCGCGCGCCGATCTTGACCGTCAGGTCGTCCTGCTTCCAGGTCGCGCCCAGGCGGAACTGCTTGATTTCGTCGCTGTTCTTCTGCGCTTGCCGGACGGTGACGTGGGAGCCGAGAATGGCCTGATCGGTCCAGCGCGACTGGACGCCATTGGGGCCATAGGTAGTCAATTCGGGGAACGCGTTGCTGCTGTTGCCCGTCACCCGCACGCCCAGGGATGTGCCGAGCAGGCCGCCATAGCCGATGTCGGCATTTTCGCTGCTGACCTGGCCGTTGGGATTGAGCCGGCTCTTGGAGTAGCTGGCGTCGGCGTCGATCGTCAGATTTTCGGTCGCGTCCCATTTGATGTTCGCGCCGACCTGGTTGGTTTCGAGGATGTTCTTGTCTGTGCCCGCCGTGAAGTCGGTGGGGGACCCCGCCTGGAGGAAGTTGACGGTCGTGCCGTTCGAGTCCAGTTCGACATTGCGCAGGTCGCCCTGGTTGAACCAGATGCCGAAGCCCGCAATGTCGGTCACGACCTTCTGACGGGAATAATTGTCGTCGATCGTCAGCAGGACGTCGTCGGACGGCTGCCACTGGAAGGCAATACGGCCGTCGATGCGCTCATCCTTGGTATAGCGCTGGTCGGCGCCATATTGCTGCTGATACCAGCCGTTCACGCTCTTGACCTGCGTGGGATCGGTGCCGGAATCGGCCGGATTGCAAATCGTCGCTGTCGTGCCGGCCAACTGACATGGCGCGAACTTGCCGCCCTGCCAGCCCGACACATAGACACGGTTGGTCTGCGTGTCGCGGCGCGTGTAGATGGCGTCGACCAAGATTCCCATCGTGTCGTCGGCGAAGGTCGTGCTGAACAGGCCCCCGATCGTCGGGACGATCTTGCCCGATTCATCCTGTACCGAACCCGAGGCGCTCATCGCGATTCGGGTGCCCGGCTTGTCGAAGGGCTTGGGATAGGAAATGTTCAGCGTCGCGCCGATCGAACTGCTGGACAGCGAAACGTCGGGCGTCTTGAATACGGCGAGCTGGCCGACAAAGTCGGCGCCGACCGTGGTGAAGTCGACCGAACGACCACCCGAAGCCGTCGAGATGCGGCGGCCGTCGATCAGAGTCTCGTTGAAGTCCCCGGCGAAACCACGAACGGAAATACCCTGCGGTTCACCGCGCGAACCCGAACGCTGGATCGATACGCCAGGCAGGCGCTGGAGCGATGCGGCAACGTTGGAGTCCGGAAACTTGCCGATATCTTCCGAAGAAATGACGTCGACGACGCCTGAGGACTCGCGCTTGATGTCGAGGTTGCGTTGCAAGGATCCGCGAATGCCCGTGACGATGATGTCGGCTTCACTGGTCCGCGATGCGGGACTGCCTTGTGAGGCGTCCTGGGCGCTAGCCGGAACGGCAATCGCCAGGACAAGCAGGCTTGCCGTCGCGGCAAGCGTGGCACGGCCACGCGCCCGGTCGGCTTTGGTCACTCTATACGTCATGATCCTCCCCTTGTTCAGACAATATCTCGCCCGAACGCCCCGGCACCATTGCCGCGGCGATCATGTTTTCTTGATCAGGGTGATCTGCTCCGCATTTTTTCTGCGGATTTCATCATCCTCACCCAGCTCTTCTTTTTTTCTGGTGAAAATGGTAGCGCTATCTAAACGCATGATCAAGCGGAATTGTAGGTGTAATCCATATCCGTCAGGATGGGGCGCCTGCAGGAGAAAAGCCGAGCCGTTACGCGGGCGATGCGGCCGGAGGAAAAAGACGGAAGAGGAGAGGAAATGGAAAGGGTTGAACTGCTGAACGGGGAGATTCACGCAGCATTGCGGATGCGGCGCTCCAACCGGGAGATCGGGCCTTTCGTCCGGATCGTGACCAGCGAATTCGCGGCGGCCGCCGTCGCCTGCCCGATGCTGTTTTCCAAACATTCGGAAACAGGCGCCTTCTATGCGGGCGCCCTGATGGGTTTCAAGACGGGCGAATGCCTGATCGATTCGCCCGATGGCCGTCCCGCATTCCGACCGCTGGAGGTGGATCGCGAGGGCTTTTTCGCCATGGGCGAGAACCTCGCCTTCGACTCCGCCCATGACCGCTTTGCAGGCCGCGAGGGCGAATCGCTGTTCGATGCGCAAGGCGCACCGACGGCGTCTTTGAAGGCCGTGCAGAACGCGCTTGGCCGCTTGATGGTCGGCGCGGAGGCTACGGACCAGTTCATCGCGGCCATGCTGGCCCACCGCCTGATCGAGCCGATCGACATCACGCTCAACTTCGACGATGGGGAGCGGCTGCGACTCGACGGGCTTTACACGATCAGCCTCGATGCCCTGGGCGATCTGGACGATGCGACCGCGCTTGACCTGTTTCGCGCAGGGCATATGCGATGCGCCTATGCGATGGTCGGATCGCTCCAGCATATTGCACTGATGGCGCGCCGCCGGAATGAGCGGCTGGCATTGCCGGTTTGAACCATGTCGGCCATCGAAAGACGGGTCGAGGAATTTACCGCGCGGGATATGGCGGTCGCCGACGATCTGCGCCTGTTCGCGGAATCGTGCAGGCCGGCTGTTATCCGGGAATGTGTCGGCTCATGGCCGGCGGTGACGGCAAGCGGTCAGGGCGGAACTGAGGCCCTTGCCTATATCGCCCGGTTCGATGCTGGCTTGAGCGCCGAATATTTTTCCGGCGGGCCGGAACTGGGCGGCCGCTATCATTATGGCACAGGACCGGGCGGCTTCAATTTCGCGCGGGAAACGGCGAGTATAGGCGATGCGTTGAACCGCATCACGCGCAATGCGCGAAGCGGGGATGAAACCGCCTATCTGGGATCATTGCCCACAGATGCCTATTTTCCTGGCTTTGCGGAGGCAAACCCCTGCGCTCTGCTAGGCGCCGACGTCCGTCCGCGCCTATGGGTCGGCAACCGATCGACGGTTGCCTGCCATTATGACAGCTATGACAATCTGGCCTGCGTGGTCGCGGGGCGGCGGCGCTTCACCCTTTATCCGCCTGCCGCTATCGGCGATCTTTATGTGGGGCCGATCGACCATACGCTTTCCGGCCAGCCCGTTTCGATGGCGGCCGGAGCGCCCGACGAGCGGGCCTATCCCCGTTTCGCGGCGGCACGGGAGAGCGCGATCGTCGTCGATCTCGAACCGGGTGACGCGCTATACCTGCCCAAGCTCTGGTGGCATCAGGTGGAGGCACTCGATCCCGTCAACATCCTCGTCAACTATTGGTGGGACGGATTCGCGGCAGGGCCCGATTCTCCCTATACCGCCATGCTGCTGGCGATGATCGCCGTGGCCGAGCGCCCGGAGCCTGAACGGGCCGCCTGGCGCGCTTATTTCGATCATTATGTGTTCCGTCCGAACGGGCATCCGCTCGCGCATCTGCCGGCGGAGCAGCGCGGCGTCCTGGGGCCGCTGGCGCAAGGCAATTATGGTCGGATCCGAACATTGGTGATGCGGCTCCTGCGTGGTGGCTGAGCGTGAACGCGCCAGCCGGGCTCCATCGCGATTTCAGGATGGTCTCGATTGCGAGGCGGCGCGCAGATTCATTCTGCGCCGACGATGGTAGCGATACCAAAAATCGGTTGTCGCATGCGCAAAAGTGATTATCCCTGCTTCCAACGGTCCGGGACAGGATTGCTCATCAACAGGGAGGAACGAACGGCCCATGTTTTCGCATCATCGGATAGCCTGCCAGCTTGGCCTGACAGCAAGCCTCCTGGCTTTGAGCGCGCCGCCCGCCTTGGCAGCGCCGCGTCTGGACCCGATGTTCGGGGATCATGCGGTGATCCAGCGCGATCATCCGGTGACGGTGACGGGACGAGCGGATTCGGGGGAAACGGTCACGGTGACATTGGCCGGTCAGGTTCGTCAGGTCCGAGCAGACAAGGAGGGGAGGTTCGAAGCGCGGTTCGAACCGCTCGCCACAGCGGGGCCGGTGCTGCTGGAGGCGCAGGCGCCATCGGGTAACATCGTCGCGCAGGATGTTGCGGTGGGCGACGTGTTCCTCTGCTCGGGCCAGTCCAATATGGAGCTGGAGGTACGGAATGCGCAGGATGCCGTGGGACAGATCAGAGCGTCTGCCGACGATCAGTTGCGCCTGATGCTGGTGCCGCGCGCGGTCGCGGACGATCCGTTGCGTGACTTCAAACAGGCCCCCTCCTGGCGGCGAGCGGGGCCGGACAGCGTACCGGATTTCTCCGCCACCTGCTATTATATGGCGCGTGAATTGCGCAAGACGGCGGGCGTCCCGATCGGCGCCATCGCCAGCAGTTGGGGCGGTTCGCGGATCAGCCCGTGGATGGGCGCACGGGCGCAGGCCGCCGTCGGGCAATCGGCGCAATCGGCTCTGGTCTCGCTCCACGGACGCGATCCTTTCGCGGCGGAGCGCGCGGCCAACGCCGAATGGGAAAAATGGTGGCGCAGGGAGACGGGCGACGCCTTCGGCAAGGAACCGTGGCAACCCGATAGCGACATCGCTTGGCAGGATGTCCCCCGCATCGGCCCGTGGGAAGAATGGGGTTTGCCCGCGCTGGCAGACTATAACGGGATGGTCTGGTTCCGCCGCGAAATCGACCTGACGGCGGCACAGGCGAAGCAGGCGGCTACGCTCTCGCTCGGGTTGCTGGACGATGTCGGGCGGGTGTGGATCAACGGCAAGCCCGTGGCGATGAGCGCGCGAAGCTGGCAGCCGAGCATGTTCGACGTGCCGCCCGGCGTGCTGAAGCCGGGGCGCAACGTGCTGATCGTCACTGTGCAGGACAATTATGCCAATGGCGGACTGTCCGGCCCGGCCGATGTCATGAAATTGGCGTTGGGGCAAAGCGGGGAGCTGCCGCTGGGCGGCGGGTGGCGCTATGCGGTGGCGGCCAGGTCGCCTGCGGGTGCGCCGCGTGTGCCGTGGGGTGACACGACGGGTTCCGGCACGCTCTATAACGGCATGATCGCGCCATTGGGGGCGATCGGGTTGAAGGGGGTCGCCTGGTATCAGGGCGAGTCCGACGTCGACCTGCCCGGCTATGCGGATCGCATGAAGGCGATGATGACGGATTGGCGGCGCCAGTTCGGCTCGCCTGATCTTCCCTTCGTCGCGGTGCAACTTGCAGCTTACGGGCCCCCTGTGACGGCGCCGGGGGAAAGTGGCTGGGCGGCGATGCGCCATGTGCAATATCAGGCGATGGCGCGGGACGCGCATGGCGGTCTCGCCACGGCCATCGATCTGGGCGATCCGTTCGACATCCATCCGGGCGAGAAGCAGGAGGTGGGGCGCCGTCTGGCGAGGGCCATGCGCGCGGTTGCCTATGGCGATTCGGTGTCGCGCACCGGGCCGCAGGCGGCGCGCGCGGTCGCGATGAAGGATGGCGGTATCGCGATCGAGTTTACGGCCTCACCGGCGGTCTGCACACGCGCGGTGCGGATCAGGCTATTGCCTTTGAATTGTGCGGCGACGCGGCGGGAAGCTGCCGTTTCGTTCCCGGCCGGGCGGAAGGAAATCGCGTGCTGCTGGCTGGCGACGGCCGTCCGGCGGTACGGGTACGCCATGCCTGGGCGGAGTCGCCGGTCATCAACCTTTATGACGAGGCGCCCCTGCCGGTCGGCTCCTTCGAACTGCCGGTCATACCGGCACACTGACGGAAGAGGCGAGGGTCAGCGGCGCAGCGCAGCCTCCCCCCAGGTCACGGGCACCGCATTGCCCGTGACGCCCTCTGCGCGGGCGACCAGTTCCAGGATCGCCACTCCCTTCACCGGGGCCGACATGGCATAGGCGGCCGAACCGCGGCGCAGGGGCGGCGTGCTCGCCAGCGGCCGACCGTCGCCGTAGAGGAAGAAGCGGACGGACTGACCGCCGTCCCCCGCGCTGTCGTCCACCCCGACCTGGGCAGTGAAGCGCGCAAAACCCGTGTTCCGCACCTCCAGCCGCGAATTGGCGAGAATGCCGATGCCCGCGGTGAAGGACCGGCCTGCGATCATGAGCGGCTGGTTATAGGGCGTCGCGTCCGCCATGGCGCCGCCCCAGCCCGCATAGATGGGCCGCTCCCCGATGCCGCGCGTGCTGCGCCAGCCGGGGATGGAGCGATAGATGGTGGGATCGGCCTGAGGCTGGACGACGCCATCGATCGCCGGATTGACGCTGCCCGGCTGCTCCGACAGATAGAGGCCATCAGCCAGCGCATGGTCGCCCGAGGCACGGAAAACCTGTGTCTGACGCGGCTCGACGCGAAGCTTCACTTCCTTCGTGAAGCCGCTTGTGGCCCCGGTCCAAAGGTCCAGGAGCGCGATTGGGCGGTCCGGACGCAATTTGAGATGATCGGCCGTCAGCACGGCATCCACCGATGCGATTCCCCGGTTGAACAGAGCAACCGCCTTGTCCCCATTGGCCAATGTCTTGACGAGTATCTGGAGGCTGTCACTGTCGAAGGCGATGACCGCCTGATTGCCCGCGGGGTCCTGATTGATCGCGATAAGACCGGTATTGCCGAAGATATCGAGCAGCGGTTGCGGCGTCTTGCGCAGGTCGGCGCCGATCAGCAGGGGTGCGTTCATCATCGCCCAGAGCGTGAAATGCGATCGCGCTTCGGTGAGATGCCGTTCGTCAAAGTCTCCGGCACCGATGAACAACATGTCGGGGTCGTTCCACGAGCCGGGATGGGCATAGAGTGCCCGTCGCACGGCGCTGTCATAATTGGTGAGCATCCGGCTCCAGTCGGGCGAGATGTCGTCGCTGGTGCGCGAGATGTTGCCGACATCCTTGCCCCAGGCGCGGACATCGGCGCTGCCCCAGATGCAGAGCGAAAGCAGATAGTCGCCGTCCGGATTGTGACGGGCAAGCGACCGGTTGATGTCCGCGAACAGCGCCTTGACGGCCGGAATATCGGACCGGGTGGTGGATGCCTGGTCGATCAATGGCGACAAGGCGCGATATTGCCCATTACGGACCCGCTCGGCATCGGCAGCGAAAGCGCGGATGCCGCAGCCGTCGACCTTGATCGCGTCGAAGCCCCAATCGGCGAAAAAGAGACGGATATCCTGATCGCTGTGGCCGTAAAGCCCGACCTCCCGTTCCGCCATCGTGCCTTCGGGCAGTTGAGCCTCCCCGTTCGAATAGGCCTGCGAGCATATGTTGCGGCCGAGGTCGGAATAGATGCCCGCCTTGAAGCCCATGGCATGGAGCCGGTCTGTCAGGGGGCGGAAGGAGGGATCGCCACGCGCCGTCAGCGAGGAGGGGAATTTTTCCGACCGGATCATCAGCCTGCCGTCGCTGGTCCGGCGCCTGAGCCACCAGCCGTCATCGATATTGATGTAGCGATATCCCTTTCGGGCGAGGCCGCTGTCGAGGATGCGCTGCGCCGAACCCATCAGCTTTTCTTCGTCGATCTCGGTGAAGAAGGCGTTCCAGCTGTTCCAGCCCATGGGTGGCAATTCGGCACGTCCGCCCTGATAGGCGCTCCACCGGCCGGTGGGCGCGAGCGGATCGACGGTCTGCGCGGACAAGGTGGTGCCGGCGCAGAGCATGGCAAGGGTAAGGAAAAGGCGGCGCGGCGTCATGCAAGATCCTTCGCGGTCACGGTGAGCGGGGTTCCGGCCCTGAGTTGGAAGGTGCGGTGGCGTTCGCCGAGGTGGATGGTCCTTTCCCCATCCAGGTCCGGGCGCAACGTTGCGCGGTCCAGTCGGCCGCCCAGCCAGTGCAGGTCGACGCCGCAGCGTCCTCGTGCGCGCAGGCCGAGGATATGCCCGTCGGGCCAGGCCCTCGGCAGGGCGGGCAGCAGGTCGATACGGTCGCCACGGCTGGTCATCAACATTTCGACGATCCCCGCCGCGCCGCCGAAATTGCCGTCGATCTGGAAGGGCGGATGGGCGTCGAACATATTGGGATAGGTGCGTTCCTGTCCCAGCAGGAAGCGCAATATGGCATGGGCATGATCCCCCTCCCGCAGCCGCGCCCAGAGGTTGATGCGCCAGGCGGTGGCCCAGCCGGTCGCCCGGTCGCCGCGGATTTCCAGCGTCCTACGCGCCGCCGCTGCCAGTTCGGGCGTGTCGTCCGGCGTGATCTGATGGGAAGGGTGGAGGCCGTAGAGGTGCGAAACGTGCCGGTGGTTCTGTTCCGGTGCATCGGCATCCCAATCCCGCTGCCATTCCTGAAGCTGCCCCTGCCGGCCGATCCTGTAGGGGGCCAGCCGTTCGCGCGCCGCACGCATTTCGCCGATCAGCGCTGCGTCAATGCCAAGGATCGTGGCGGCTTCGATCGTCTGGCCGAACAGGTCGCGCAATATGGCCATGTCCATCGTCGGGCCGGCGCAGATGGTGCCGCCATGGCCGTGCGGATTTTCAGGGCTCATGGACGGGTTGGTAACGAGACATCCGGTTGCCGGGTCGCGTTGCAGCGTGTCGAGGAAAAATTGCGCCGCGCCCGCCATCAGCGGATAGATGCTGGCGAGATAAGCGCGGTCCCGGCCATAATCATAATGGTCCCATAAATGGGTACACAACCATGCGCCGCCCGTGGGCCACAGGCCGAACTGCGCGCCGTCGATCGGTGCGGTCGCGCGCCAGAGGTCGCTATTGTGATGTACGACCCAGCCGCGCGCGCCATACATGGTCCGGGCAGTCCTGGCACCTGTGACGGCCAGTTCCCGCACCATTTCGATCAGCGGCGTCACGCATTCGGCAAGTCCTGTCGGTTCAGCGGGCCAATAATTCATCTCGCTGTTGATGTTGATGGTATATTTGGAACCCCAGGGCGGGTTCAGACTGTCATTCCACAATCCCTGGAGATTGGCGGGTTGACCGCCCGGTCGCGAAGATGAAATCAGCAGGTAACGGGCATATTGGAAATAGAGCGCGGCGAGCGCCGGATCGTCGTTCGTCTGTGATGCGGCAATGCGCTCGTCCGTGGGACGGGCGGCGGCGGCCGATGTGCCGAGGTTGATGGCGACGCGGCGAAACAGCCTTTGATGCGTTGCCGCGGTGTCGGCGGCGATGCGCGCGAAGTCATGGCCGTGCGCCCTGGAGATGGTGGCGGCTGTGGCGGCGATGGGATCGCCGCCAATGTCATCGAACCGCCGGTAGCTGGTGGCCATGGCGATCAGCAGCGTCACCGCGCTCGCTCCCCGCAGGCCCAGCCTTCCATCCGGCAAGTGGCTGGCTCGTCCGCCTTCCCACCGTGCGGAGAGGCGTGCGGCAAAATGGAGACCGCCCTCGATGCCGCTCGATGCGCCGTTGCGCCCGGTCATCAGCAGGCCGGAAGGCCCGTCCGCCACCACATTCACATCCCGCTGCGGAGAATGAAGGCCGATATCGACATCGAGCCTGCCGGACCCGGACGCACTCAGATGCACGGCGATAAGCTGATCGTCGGCGGACGCCACGACCTGCCGCATATGCCGGACCTTGCCCGCCGCGAACCGGACGGTGGCCATGGCCTTGTCGAGGTCGAGGTCGCGCCGGTAACCGCTGATGGCGCCGATGCCTGGAAAGTCGAGCATCAGGTCGCCCAGCGTCTGATAGGGCATCTGCGCAAGCGGCCGGGCCATCAGCGTTTCGTTGGCCAAGGCTTCGGCCTCCGCGATTTTTCCCTCGAAGATGAGCGCGCGGACCTTGGGCAGCATCGCCGCAGCCTGCGGGTTGACGGGATCATAGGGCTGGCCGGCCCAGAGGCTGCTCTCGTTGAGTTGCAATCGCTCCTGCGCCGGTCCGCCGAACAGCATCGCGCCCAGGCGACCGTTGCCGATGGGCAGTGCCTCGGTCCATTGCCCGGCGGGTTGGCGATACCAGAGGGTGAGGGGGTACGCGGACGCCGTGCTCCTGGCGTTGCCGCGCCCGGGCGGGGCGGCGAGCGCGAGTGTGCCGGTGGCAAGGGCCGCGGCGGCTTCGCGACGGCTGATGCTCAAGATCCTTCTCCTGTGGGGAGGGCGGAGAGGGTGAAGCTGTCTACATCCAGATAGCCGCCTCCCGGCTCCGGATTATAGCAGGATAAGGCGAGTTGCTGCCCCTGGAAGGTGCCGGTGCGCCAGTCGAAGGCGAGCGGGAAGGCCCCGCCCAATTCGCTCCAGCGGCGGTTATCGAGACTGTACGCAACCCGTCCTTCCCGGGCTCCGAAATCCATGTCGGTGCGCAGCCAGAGCGTGCGTCCCTCGATCGGCCGGGCTGGTACGCGAAGCTGCGTGCGGGGGGCGTCGCTGGTGGATTCGGTCAATTGCATCTGCAAGCCCCGGGTGCCCTTCGGGCCGCCGACGACCGAAAGCTGCGCACTATATTTGCCGAAGCTTCCGAAGCCGCAGACATCACCCGGTCTGATACCGCTGGTGTCGAGCTTCACCACAGCTCGGGCGCGTGGCCCCTGCGCCTTCTGCGTCAGCGTGTTGCGCGCGGTCCAGATGCCGTCGGCCTGCGTCGCGTGCAGGCGTAGGAAACCGGGATGCTGCGTCAGCGACCAACGGCTGTCGTCGGGATTATGGTTCCATTGCCATTGCAGGCCGAGCCTCGGGCCGGAAAAGTCGTCGGACGAATCCGGTTCGGCGAAGGGGAGCCCCTGGATCGGCTTGGGCGATCGGTCGGGTACCTGGTCTGGTGCGTCCGGCGTGCCCCAGACCGGCCATTCGTCCTTCCAGAAAATCGGGCTGATGTTGGTCATCCGGCCGATCGCGCCCGCATCGACCATGACGAAGCCGTACCAGCTCCCGTCGGGCAGATCGACGATCGCGCCCTGGTGTCCGCCGGTCTTGTCGTCGATCGAGGGGCGGGTTTCCCACGGCCCCCAGAGGCTGCGGGAGCGGGACACGGTCATCGCCAGCTTGGACGGGATCGCATTGAAGAGATAATACCAGCCATTGTGCCGGATGATCTTCGATCCTTCAGCGCCCTTGTTGTAATAGGCCTGCCGCGTGGCGGCGATGGCGCTCAGATCCTTGTTGAGGGTGAGCAGGGTCAGCGTCCCGTCAGTGCCGACCGAGGTGCCCAGATAGGCCGTCCCGTCATCGTCGAAGAACAGCGCGGGGTCGAAGGCCTCGATGTCCAGTTCCTTGTAGGTCCAGGGTCCTTCGATCCGCGCCGAACGGTAGATGCGCGTCTTGTGCCCCACCGGCGTCACCGCGATGGCGAAGAGGCCGTCATGGTGGCGCAGGCTCGCCGCGTAGAAGCCGTGGCGATAGGCGCCGCCCTCCTTGAGATCATAGCGGGGATCGCCGTCCAGCCGTTTGATCACATGGCTGGCGATCCGCCAGTTCACCAGGTCCTTCGAATGCAGGATGGTGATGCCGGGTGCATTGGCGAAGGTGGTCGTGACGAAGTAGAAATCCTCGCCCACGCGGATGATATCCGGGTCGGGATAGTCGGCGAACAGGACCGGATTGCGATAGGTGCCGTCGCCCTGATCCGATCGCCAGACCTGGGCGGGCAGGGCGGAAGCGACTGCCAGGGCCGCGATGGCAAGGCCGGTGCGGAGCACTAAAGAGCCGGACATGGATGGTCTCTCCGGATCAGGAGGCGGGCGTGTAATGATAAGGGCCGATGACGGTGCCGACGAACCCGCCCGCCTTTTCCGTGCTGAGCAGGGTTGCGTCGAGGTCGGTCTTGAGCGTCCGGGCCTTCCCGTCGACGGCATAGTCGAAGGCCATGGTGCCGCCCGTGATGCGGATGGTCAGGGTCACAGGTCGGCTCGTGGCGACAGGGGCGGATGCGATGAGGCTGTCGGTGTCGGACTGATCGCGCGTGTAAAGGGCGACGACCGGCCTCCCTTCGATCCGGGTGAGCCCGAAGAAAAGGTTGTTGCGATCGCTTTGCACGGCGGCGAGGCCGGCACGGTCGCCATTGCCGGCGGGCGTGTAGCGCAGGGTGGTGGAGATGGTGGCATTGGCATGTTGCTGCCGACGTCCGATGAAGGCCGGGACGCCGTTGAGGTCGCCGATGGGCGCGCCGCTTTCCAGTTCCAGCGCACCGCCGCTCAGGCGATAAAAGGGGTGGTGCGGCGTGCGGATGCCGATCCACTGCATGGAGAGGGTCTTGCCGTCAAATTCGTCGGTATAGGAAAAGTCGCCGCTGGTGGGCAGCGCCGGCAGCGGCCCGGCGGGCAGGCGTGGCGCCTCGGCGACATGCGGGATCGCCTCCCCTTTGGGCAGGATGACTGGCCAGCCATCCTTCCACTTGACCGGCAGCAGGAAGGTTTCCCGTCCGATATTGTAGAAATCCCCGGCATAGGGGCGCACTGCCAGGAAGCTCGCCCACCAGTCGCCATTGCGGGTCTGAACGAGTTTCGCATGTCCCGCCGAGCCGATCGGATCGGGCCGGGCGGGGTCCAGATCGCGTTGGGTAAGGATCGGATTGCCCTCGAACGGCTGATAGGGGCCGCGCAATTCCTTCGCGCGGAACACGACCTGTGAATGATTGACGCTTGTCCCGCCTTCGGCCGCGGTCAGATAATAATAGCCGTCCTTGCGGAAGATATGCGGCCCCTCGATCCAGACCGGCTTTTTCCCGATGTCGACGCCGCCATTGACGATCTGCGTGCTCGGCCCGACCATCTTGCCGGCACGCCAGTCATATTCCTGAATCCAGATGGCGCGGCGTCCGTCATAACGGGGTGTTTCCTCTGGCGCGCGGTTGTTTACGATATAGGCCTTGTCGCCTTCCCAATAAAGGGAGGGGTCGATACCTTCGAAGGGCAGCCAGATCGGATTGGACCATGGTCCTGCGGGGTCCTTCGCGGTGATGACGAAATTACCTCCGCATTCGACGCATGTATTGACGATGTAGAAGACGCCGTCATGCCAGCTGATATCAGGCGCGAATACCGCTTGCGATATCCTTCGGCCGGTGAAGTCGAGTTGTTCGGGGCGGTTGATGGCGTTGGCGATCTGGGTCCAATGGACCAGGTCTTTCGATTTGAAGACCGGCAGGCCGGGGAAGTGAGCGAAGGAGGAATTGACCAGATAATAGTCGTCACCCACGCGGGTCAGCGAGGGGTCGGGATAATAGCCCGACAAGATCGGATTGCGATATTGACCCGCCTGCACCGGAGCCTGTTCTGCGGCCTTCCCCTGATAAGTGAACTGCTCGAATCGCGCGGGCGCCGCATGGGCCTGTACCGCGCCGCACAGGGGCAGCAGAATCAGGGCGATCGGCCGCAAACGCGATGCCCGATGCGTCGCCGTGCCGGTCATTCTCAATCCCCTCATTCTGTTGTGCGCCATGGCATTTGGTTGGCGCAACGATCGTATATGATCTCTCATGGCCGTCAATAACTCCCACAAATAAATTTCCCCTGGGACAGCGTGTGGAACAGGAGCGCCAAAGTCGAAATACCCCGCCCATGTCCGGGCCAATATGCGATCGGATGGACGACAGGCTTCTCTATCCCATCCAAATGTGGTAGCGCTCCCATCATAAATATGGGAGGGCTGGATGGCTGGAGACATTATTTCTTCGCTGACGAACATATTGGCGCCCCATGGGCCGCCGGTCGGCGCGAAACTGTCCAGCTATTCTCCGGGCGATTTCAGCGTCCATTTCTTCCTGCAACTCGCGCTCATTCTCGTGGCGTGCAGGGGGGTGGGTTGGCTGTGCCGGAAATTCCTCGCGCAACCACAGGTGGTGGGGGAGATGATCGCCGGCGTGATCCTGGGGCCGTCCCTCTTCGGGCTGATCGCCCCCGGTCTCCAGGGGGCGATCTTTCCGAAGGAAACCGGCAATCTGCTCTATGCCGGCGCGCAATTCGGCGTGGCGCTCTACATGTTCCTGGTAGGGCTGACATTGAGGCTCGATCATTTCCAGTCGAAGGTCCGGAACGCGGCCATGGTGTCGGGGGCAGGGCTGCTTGCGCCCTTCCTCATAGCGATACTGATCACACCCTGGCTGGTGAAGATACCGGGCCTCTTCGCGGACGGCCTGGGCCAGGGCAGCGCGACGCTTTTCATGGGCGCCTGCATCGCCCTGACCGCTTTTCCGATGCTGGCGCGGATCATCAACGAACGGGGGCTTGCCGACAGTCCGCTGGGCACGCTGTCGCTGACGGCCGGCGCGTTCGACGATGCTGCCTCCTGGTGCGTGCTGGCGGTGGTTCTCGCCCTGTTCGGGGGTGGCAGCGGGGTCGCTGTGGTGGCGATCGTCGGGGCTTTTCTCTACGCCGCCTTCCTGATCCTGTTCGGGCGGCGCCTGCTCGCTCCGCTGGGACACGCGGTCGAGGCGCGGGGCGAGATGAGCACGACGATCCTGGCCATCACCCTGGCGCTCTTCTGCCTGTCGGCCTTCGTCATGGACGCGATCGGCATTCACGGCATATTCGGTGGCTTCATCCTGGGTGTGTTCATGCCGCGAGGCCTGTTCGTCGAAGAGTTGAAGAAGAAGGTAGAGCCGATCGCGGTGGTCATATTGCTGCCCATGTTCTTCACTTATTCGGGCCTGAACACGCGCCTCGACATGGTCAACTCCATGCCGTTCCTGCTTATCGCGCTGGGCATATTGGTCGCCTCCATCCTCGCCAAGTTCGGGGCCTGCTATGCGGCCGCCCGTATGTCCGGCGAAGACAATCGCACGGCGCTGGGCATCGGCGCATTGATGAACTCGCGCGGCCTGATGGAATTGATCATCATCAATATCGGAATACAGAAGGGGATCATCGAACCGGCCTTGTTTTCGATGCTGGTCCTGATGGCCATCGTCACCACCATGATGGCGGGGCCACTGTTCGAAATAGTCTATGGCCGGCAGGCGAGGGCGGAAGGAGAATTGGGGCGCCTCAGCACCGCGACCTGATCTTGCCGGACAGGCCGCTGAACCATGTTCCGCGGCATTCCCGCATGCATACCCTCCAGGCGACGGTCGGCGCCTCGGAAACGGTCATGCTCGCCTATGCAACAGCGTCGTCGCAATGGGGACGAAAATATCCTATATGTTTTGCATTCTCCATTATAAGCCGAGACGATGTCCGATCTGCAAAACATGTCCCAGCCCCTGGGCGCCAACGCTCTCCCGGCTCGTTCCACTTCAGGACCTACGCTGGTGGAGCGCGCCTATGACCATCTTCTCTCCTTGTTGATGACCGTGAAGATCGCGCCGGGAGAGCGCATTCCGATCGACACTGTCGCCCGGCAACTGGGTATTTCGCAGACGCCGATTCGCGAAGCGCTCAGTCAGCTCGAAGCGGAGAAGCTCGTCTACAAGACGACCAATGTCGGCTACCGCGCCAGTCCGCAGATGACGCCGGAGGAGGTGCACGACCTCTATACGCTGCGCTTGCTGATCGAGCCCTATGCCGCCGCGTGCGCGGCCGAGCATATGGATGATGAGGCGCTGTCCATCCTCCAGGCGATCCAGGCCGACATGGACGCGGTCGTCGAGCGCGACGAGCAGGCCTATGCCCGTTTCGCGGAGGCGGATGCTCAACTCCATCGGCTGATCGCGAAGGGTAGCGGAAACCGCCTGATCGAGGAGACGATTGAGCGGCTGCACGCGCATCTCCAGATTTTCCGCTCGCTCTATCAGAACAGTGCGCAGCCCAATGCGCCCGAGGTGGCGGCGCGGGAACACCAGCGCATCATCGCCGCTTTGCTGGCGCATGATCCCGCCGCGGCCGAACAGTCGGTGCGCGATCATCTGACATGTTCGCAACAGCGGATGGACAGGGCGAACGGCACGTCTCGCGGCTGAACGCGCGGCCTGGCACGGGGCGCGCGAGTCAAGTGTCTGCGGAGTTTCGGGAAGGCGGGAAAGTCACTTGACGTACCCGCGTCGACCACTTACCACCATTTTACCAGATCATATAGGATATGAAATAGATCTGGGAGAGGATGGATATGCGGTCTGCCATGAAAGCCGGATTCTCAATCGTCAGTTTGACCGTCGCCATGCTTGCCGGACTTCCGGCGGCGGTCGCGGAAACGACGGTGCTGCGTGATTTCACGCTGATCGATGGGACGGGGAAGGCGCCGGCGACAAACCAGGCGCTCGTCATGACGGATGGGCGGATTAGCTGGGTCGGGCCATCCGCGAAGCTCAAGGTGCCGGCGGGCGCGAAGGTCGAAAGGCTGAAGGGCAAATATCTGATGCCCGGCCTGATCGATAGCCATGTCCATCTGGGGCTGGTCGACGGCATAACCCAGAATCTCCAATATCAGACGCCCGAGAATATCGAGAAGCAGCTCGGCATCTATGCCGCCTATGGTGTCACCGCCGTCCAGACGCTGGGCACCGAGAAGGACCTGATCTTCCCGATCCAGCAGATGCGCAAGGGCCGTACGGCGATGTCGCGGGTCTATACCGTGGGGCAGGGCGTGGTGTTCAAGGGCAGCTACGGCGGTGTCCCCGGCCTCGACCAGTCGGTTGCGACACCCGGCGAAGCGCGGGCGATGGTCGACAAGGAAGCCTCCCATGGCGCCGACCTTATCAAGCTGTGGGTCGACGACGAGTTCGGCATGCTGGAAGAGCGCATGCCGCCGCAGATCAGCAGCGCGGTGATCGATGAGGCGCATAGGAAGGGTAAGAAGACCGTCGCCCATATCTTCTATTATGACAATGCAGCCGAACTGGCGCGGGAAGGGGTGGATGCCTTTGCCCATTCGGTGCGCGACCGTGCCGTGGACGACGCGCTGCTCAGCCAGATGAAGGCGAAGGGCGTGTGGCAGATGGCCGCCACCTTGAGCCGCGAAGCGTCCTTCACCTACAAGACGCTGCCTTTCCTGGACGATCCGTTTTTCGCGCGCGGGGTGACTCCCGCGGTGTTGAAGGAACTGGCCAGTCCGGAGCGGGCGGCGAAGCTGGCGGCGGCGCCGAACTTCCCCAAATATGCGCCGACCCTGCAACATGCGATGGACAATTTCGCGCGCGAGGTGAAGGCTGGCATCCGCTACGGCATGGGTACGGACAGTGGTCCCACGGCCCGTTTTCCCGGCTATTTCGCGCATTGGGAGCTGGAACTGATGGTCAAGGCGGGCCTGACGCCGATGCAGGCGCTCACCGCCGCCACCAGCGCCAATGCGGAGTTCATGGGCGCCAACGATATCGGCACGGTCGCGCCGGGCAAATGGGCCGACCTGCTGGTGCTGGGTCGTGATCCGACTGCGGATATCCGCAATAGCCGTGCCATCGATGCCGTCTATATAGCGGGCAACAAGGTGTCGACGATCTGGCAGACCTGTATCGGCCGCGCGGATGATGCCTGTGGAGGCCGTCCGTGACCGGCGAGGCAAGCCTCATGGAACGGCGCGACACGGCCGCCGGGGTGGCGCGTCCCACGCGTGCTCGCCATGCCGTCCTTTGGCTGACGGTGCTGGCCTATCTCATCACCTATATGGACCGTGTCGTGATCGCCACGGCGGCGCCGGTGATCGAGAAGGAATATGGCTTCTCGCCGGTGACGATGGGCTGGATTTTCGCGTCCTTCTCGATCGCCTATGCGCTGTTCCAGATTCCGGGCGGCTGGCTGGGCGACAGGTTCGGGCCGCGTCGCGCCTTGACCGGCGTGGTCTTGTGGTGGTCGACCTTCACGGCCGCCACGGCGCTGACCTGGTCGGCCGGATCGATGATGGTCTGCCGCTTCCTCTTCGGCATGGGAGAGGCGGGTGCGTTTCCGATCGCGACGCGGTCGCTGTCGCGCTGGATGCTGCCGTCGGAACGCGGCTGGGCGCAGGGCGTCACCCATGCGGGTGCGCGGCTGGGTGGGGCGGTGACGCCGGTTTTCGTCGCACTGCTGATCGTCCAGTTCGGCTGGCGCATGCCGTTTCTGGCGTTCGCGCTGATCGGCATCGCCTGGGCGGCTTTGTGGTTCTGCTACTATCGCGACACGCCGCGCGAGCATCCCTCGGTAAACGGGGCGGAGCTCGCCATGATCGAGGGCGCGCTTGGTCAAGGGCGGGCGCGGGTCAATGTGCCGTGGCGCCACCTGCTCGCCAATTCGCAACTCTGGGTGCTGTCGGCCATGTATTTCTGCTACGCCTATTGCATCAACATCTTCCTGACCTGGTTTCCCAAATATCTGCACGATGCGCGCGGGTTCGACATCGCCGTGATGGGCCTGTTCGCCAGCCTGCCGCTGATGGCGGGCGTGGTCGGCGACCTGATGGGTGGATGGGTGTCCGACCTGCTGGTGAAGCGCGGCGCCGGGTTGAAGATGGCGCGCAGGGGCGTGGCGGTGGTCGGTTTCCTGATGGCGGCGGCGATGATCCCGCTGGCGGCGGCGATCGACCAGCCGGTGCCGAGCATATTGTGCTTCTGCATAGCCTTGTTCGGACTGGAATTGACCGTCGGCGTGTCCTGGGCCGTGACGCTCGATATCGGCGGCGAATATGCGGGATCGGTGTCGGCGGTCATGAACACGCTCGGTAATATGGGCGCAGCGGTGGCCGCCGCGGTGACCGGTTATATCGTCAGCATGAGCGGATGGTTCGCGGCCTTTGCGGTGTTGTCCGTCCTGTGCCTGATCGCGGCGGCATTGTTCCTGCGGATCGATGCTTCGCGAAAGCTTCGCGACGGGAAGGGAATGCAGGCGTGATGTCGCGCGGCAGTTTCCAAGGACGAACATACTCATGATTTTTGCGGAACATTGCGGCTCCAGGGCTCGATAGGAGATTGTTTAGGTGAAGACTTGGATATTCACTATGGGCGTCGGTGCCGCCATTGCCGGCACGGCGATCGCCGCCCCAGCGCCGAAGGGGAATCCGGCGCACGGGCAGCAGCTTTTTGCGCGTTGTGCGGTTTGTCACAAGGTCGGTCCGAACCCGACAGGTTCGATTGGTCCCGCGCTCAACGGCGTTGTCGGCCGCATGGCAGGAGGGGAGGCGGGGTATCGCTATTCTCCGGCGATCAAGGCATCCGGTATCAAATGGGACGAAGCCAGCATCGACAAATTGTTGCAGGGCCCCTCGAAGCTGGTGCCCGGCACGAAGATGGTCTTCCCCGGCATGGCTGCGCCTCAGGATCGCGCTGACATCATAGCCTATCTGAAACAATATGGCGCGGATGGTAGCAGGAAGTGAGCGACGCCCCTCCCGCTTTCGGCGCTCTTCGCCTCCCTCGTTCCGTCCTGTTCGGGCGCGGACAGCGCCACGCGCTGGGCGCTGCTGCCAGCCCATTGGGCAAGCGCGCCCTGCTTTGCACCGACGAGCGGCAGGCGGCGCAGCCCGAATTCCACGCCATGGTGGCCGATCTGCACGCCCACGGCATGGATGTCCATGTCTTCGACCGGACGATCCCGGACCTGCCGCTTGGATCGATCGAGGCCTGCGTCGAGGAAGTACGCGGCTTCGCGCCCGATCTTTTGGTCGGCATAGGCGGCGGCAGTTCCATGGACATGGCGAAGGTGGTTGCGGTCCTGATGACCCACGGTGGGGATATCCGGTCCTATTATGGCGAATTCGCGGTGCCCGGGCCGGTCATGCCGCTGATCGCCATGCCGACGACCGCCGGTACAGGATCGGAAGTGACGCCCGTCGCCGTGGTGTCCGACGAGGAACGCGGCGCCAAGGTCGGTATCGCCAGCCCTCATCTCATCCCCCTGATCGCAATTTGCGACCCGGAACTGACCATCACCTGTCCGCCCGCCCTGACCGCCTGTTCGGGCGCCGACGCACTGACGCACGCGGTGGAGGCCTATACCACCCTGGCGCGCGCCGCCGACCCCATGCTGACGCAGGATCATGTGTTCGTCGGCAAGAATCTGCTGTCCGACCATTTTGCCCGGCTTGCCGTCGCCAATATCTTCCTGTTCCTGGAACGGGCCTATCGTGACGGCGGTGATGTCGAGGCGCGCGAAGGGCTGATGCTGGCCGCGCTGGCGGCGGGCTGCGCCTTTGGTACCGCAGGCACCGCGGCAGCGCACGCCTTGCAATATCCTGTCGGCAACCTGACACATACTGCCCATGGCGATGGGGTGGCGACGCTGCTGCCCTATGTCATGCAGTTCAATCAGCCTTTCTGCATTCCGGCCTTTGCCGAACTGGCGCGGGCCGTCAAATTGTCCGACGCGCCGGAAGCAGAGATGTCGCAGGCCTTCATCGACGCGGTCGCCGGCCTGCTCGGTCGCGTTGGCATTCCCCGCTCGCTTGCTGCGCTGGGCCTGAAGGCCGACCAACAGGATTTCGTCGCGGAAAATGCGCTGAATGCCGCCCGTCTGGTCAAAAACAACCCTCGTCCCCTCGATCTCCCGGCGATGCAGAGCATCACGCGCGCCGCCTTCGCGGGCGAGCGGGCTGCGCTCAAATCAGTCTGACTTTTCGAACAAGGCTCATCATGACAACCGAAAGCTTCACCTGCACGACGACGGACGGCCATGCCGGTCCTTTCGCCATTCCGACCGACCTGCTGATCGGTGAGGTATGGGTGCCCGCCACCAGCGGAAAGCGCATCGATATTCTCAACCCGGCGACCGAAACGGTGCTGACTTCGGTGGCGGACGCAAGCTCCGCCGAGGGCAGGGCCGCCGTGGACGCCGCGGCTGCAGCGTCAGCGGCATGGGCGGCGACCGCGCCACGCAAGCGCGCCGACATCCTGCTCGCCTGCTTTCATGCCATGATGGCGGAGCAGGAATGGCTGGCGCAGCTCATCGCGCTGGAAAACGGCAAGGCGCTGTCCGACGCCCGGGGCGAGGTGGCCTATGCCGCCGAATTCTTCCGCTGGTATGCGGAGGAGGCGGTGCGCATCAATGGTGAGCTGGCCGTCTCCCCATCGGGGGCCAATCGGATCATGGTGCAATATCAGCCGATCGGCATCGCCTTGCTGATCACCCCCTGGAACTTCCCGGCCGCCATGGCGACGCGCAAGATCGCCCCGGCGCTGGCGGCAGGCTGCACCTGCATTCTGAAGCCCGCCGAGGAAACCCCGCTGACGGCGCTGGCCGTCGCGGAGATCATGCGCCGGGCCGGGGTGCCGGCGGGCGTCGTCAACGTCGTCAACGCCAGCGATCCGGGGCCGCTCTGCAACGACATCCTGCATGACCCGCGCGTGCGCAAATTGTCCTTCACCGGCTCCACCGAGGTCGGGCGCATCCTGCTGCGCCAGGCGGCGGATCAGGTCATCAGCTCGTCCATGGAACTGGGCGGCAACGCGCCCTTCCTGGTGCTGGACGATGCGAACATCGACGAAGCGATCGAAGGCGCGATGATCGCCAAGATGCGCAATGCCGGGGAAGCCTGTACGGCGGCCAACCGCTTCTATGTCCAGCGCGGCATCCATGACGCGTTCGTCGCGAAGCTGGTGGAACGCATGGGCGCAATGAAGATAGGCCCCGGGATCGAGGGCGCGACCCAGTGCGGTGCGATGATCAACAGGCGGGCGATCGAGAAGATCGAGCATCTGGTGGCGGATGCGGTTCGACGTGGAGCCCAGGTGAAGCTGGGCGGAAAGGCACCGGCTGGCGTGGGTTTCTTCTATCCGCCGTCCGTCATCGCGAATGTCCAGCCCGGTTCGGAGATACTGACGACCGAAGTGTTCGGCCCGGTCGCCGCGGTGATCCCGTTCGATGACCCGGGGGAGGCGGTGGCGCTCGCCAATGCGACCGAATATGGCCTTGCCGCCTATGTCTACACCGACGATCTCAAACGCGGCCTGCAAATGGCCGAGCGTATCGAGGCGGGTATGGTAGCGATCAATCGCGGTCTCGTGTCCGACGCGGCCGCCCCCTTCGGCGGGGTCAAGCAAAGCGGTCTTGGTCGGGAAGGCGGACATCATGGCCTGCTCGAATATTGCGAGGCCAAATATATCGCGGTGAGCTGGTAAGCCGCGGCCATTCGACAGCGCGGAAAAGATAAAGGGAAGGGGCCGAAAGCGCGATGTTCAAGATCACCCGACGCAGGCTGTTGGGCGGGACCGTCGCGGTCGCCGCGACCATCGGGACAGCCCCGGTTCGGCGCGCGATGGCGCAGGAACTGCCCGGTGGGCCGGATACCGAATGGCGCCATTATGCGGCCGACCAGGCCAATACGCGCTATTCGCCGCTCGATCAGATCAATGCCGAGAATTTCGGCGACCTCCAGGTCGCGTGGAGCTTCAAGACCGATATATTGGGCGCGCGCAAGGAATATCAGTTCGAACCGACGCCGCTGCTGATCAAGGGACGGCTCTTCCTGACTGCCGGGTCGCGCCGCGATTGCGTGGCGATCGACGCTGCGACTGGCGAACTGCTCTGGATGTACCGCAAGGACGAGGGGCAACGCGCACTCAACTCCCCGCGCCAGCTTTCGGGCCATGGCTGCTCCTACTGGACCGACGGTAAGCAGGAGCGCATCCTGTTCGTGACCATCGGCTATCAGCTGGTTTCGCTCGATGCGGCGACCGGGCTTCCCGATCCCGCTTTCGGCGTGGACGGGGTGGTCGATCTCAAGAAGGATTTCGATCAGGAGATCGATCCCGAAACCGCCGATGTCGGCCTGCATGCGACGCCCCTCATCGCCCGTGATGTCGTCGTGGTCGGCGCGGCGCATACGGCGGGTGACGTGCCGGCGGTGCGCAAGAATGTGAAGGGCTATGTGCGCGGTTTCGATGTCCGCACGGGGAAGCGCAAGTGGATCTTCCATACCATCCCGAAAAAGGGCGAATATGGCTATGATAGCTGGCTGAACGGCGATGCCGACGAAGCGGGCAATGGCGGCGTCTGGGCGGAAATGTCGGCCGACGAGGAACTGGGACTGGTCTATGTGCCGGTGGAACTGCCAACCGGGGATGAGATGGGCATGTTCCGTCGCGGCAACGCCCTGTTCGGGGAGTCGCTCGTCGCCCTCGACCTGGAGACGGGCGTACGGCGCTGGCATTATCAACTCGTCCACCATGGCCTGTGGGACCGCGACATCCCCTGCGCGCCGATCCTGTGCGATATTCCGGTGAACGGGAAGACGGTGAAGGCGCTGGCCCAGCCGACCAAGCAAAGCTTCCTTTATGTGCTCGACCGCACCAATGGACAGCCGATCTGGCCTATCGTCGAGCGCCCTGTGGAGGCGGGCGACGTGCCGGGCGAATGGTATGCCAGGACCCAGCCCTTCCCGACCAAGCCGCCCGCCTATGACGTACAGGGCGTCGGCATCGACGACCTCATCGACTTCACGCCGGAACTGCGCAAGCAGGCGGTGGAGCTGGTGAAACAGTATAAGATCGGACCGCTCTACACGCCGCCTGTGGTCAGCAAGCCGGGGCGTTGGGGCACCATCTCCGTCCCGGGGATCCAGGGTGGGACCAACTGGCCCGGCGGCTGCTACGATCCTGAAAGCCATACCGTCTTCGTCTATTCGAAGACCCAGCCTTCCGTTATCGGGATCATCCCGAACGAAGACACCAGCGTCTCCGAATTTCCGCAGGTGCACGGTATTGCAGGCTCCGAAGTGCGCCCGCAGGTGGCGATGGGCGCGACCGCACCCACGCCTTTCATGCGGCCCCCCGCGGCGAAGCCGGGTTCGGGCCCACCCCCGGGATTCCTGTTCGTGCAGGGCCTGCCGCTGCTGAAGCCCCCCTATGGCCGCATCACCGCGATCGACCTCAGCAAGGGCGATCTCAAATGGCAGGTCGCACATGGCGAGACGCCGGACAATGTCCGCAACCATCCCGCGTTGAAGGGACTGAAGATTCCGCGCACCGGCCGGGCGGGCAATCTGGGACCGCTCTGCACCAAGAGCTTGGTGATCTGTGGCGAGGCGGGTTTCTACACCAATGAATATGGCATCAGGGGCGCGATGCTGCGTGCCTATGACAAGGCGACCGGCGAGGAGAAAGGGGCGGTCTACATGCCCGCGCCGCAGAGCGGATCGCCGATGACCTATATGCTGAACAACCGCCAATATATCGTCGTCGCCATCGGCGGCGGCAATTACAGCGCCGAACTGGTGGCGTTCCGACTTCCGGGAGTGGCTTGATGGGCAAGGTGAAGCGGGGATATGGGCTGGCGGGTGCGATGCTGCTTCTGGGCGGCGCGGTCATGACGCGTGCGCAGGCGCCCGAGCGCCATGTCTGGACCGGCGTCTATAGCCAGGAGCAGGCGGAACGCGGCAAGATCGCCTATGCGGAAAATTGCGCGGCCTGCCATGGCGACACGCTCGCCGGGATCGATGTCGCGCCGGCGCTGGTCGGGCCGACCTTCCTCAACAATTGGAACAACACGTCCGCGGGCGACCTGTTCGCGCGCATCCAGACGACCATGCCGCTCAATGCGCCGGGAAGTTTGGGCGGGCGAAAGGTCGCGGACATCGAAGCCTATATGTTCGAAGCCAACGGCTTTCCGGCCGGCGATCTGGCACTGCCGCCGAACGCGGCGCTGATGCCCAATGTCAGGATCGTGGCGCAAAAACCCGAACCATCCGTGGCGGGTCCAGCATGCAAATGTGGTGAATGAAGCAGGGCGGCGAGACCGCCCCGACTCAGGCGCCGGTCCAGTCCGGCACCTTCTTCGTCCGTACCAGGAAATCGGCCACGCCCTGCCGGAAATCGGCGCTGCCATAAACCTCTGCGATCAGATCCTCCACATCGGGCAGCGTGCCGAAGGTCATGCGGCGGATCATTTCCTTGGTCGCGCGGGTGGTGAGCGGCGCGTTTTCGGCGGCCCGCTGCGTCAGCGCGCCGGCCTCCGCATCGAGCGTCTCACGTTCCACGATCCGCAACAGGAAGCCGCTGGCAAGCAATTCCTCCGCCGTCAGCATCTCGCCCAGCAATATCATCCGTTTCGCCCGCTGTAGGCCGACGGCGGCGCCGATCCTGGTCAGGCTGGCGGCAGACAGGCAATTGCCGATCGTCCGTCCGATCGGCGATCCGAAGCGCGCATCGCGCGTCGCGATGCGGAAATCGCAGGCGGAAGAGATGTTGATGCCGCCGCCCACGGCCCATCCCTCCACCACCGCGATGGTGGTGCAGGGGATGGCGTCGATGGCGCCCATGCATTCATCGATGTCGCGCTCATAATCGACGCCCTGTTGCCCGGTCTCATAGTCCGCGAACTTGGAAATATCAGTGCCGGATATGAACGCCTTGCCGCCGACGCCGCGGAATATGGCGACGCGAATGGCGGGGTCGGACGCAATGTCCCGCGCGGCGTCGCGCAGGCCGTGCCACATCGCGCCGGTCAGCGCATTATGCGCGGCGGGGTTGTCGAAGCGGACATGGGCCTGGTTTCCCCGCTTCTCGTAGATCAGACGCGCCTCGGTCATTTCGCGGCTTCCTTTTGCGGGGCGAGCAGACCCCTCTCCACCAGTTCCCGCCGGATCAGGTCGCTATGCTCGTTGAGCAGAGGAGGGGGCAGGCGAACTTCCTGCGGCGTGCCGCGCATCTTCACCGGGAAACCGAGCGCCTTGAATTCGCCCTCCACCGGATGTGGCACCTGCATCACCATGTCGCGGGCGACCGCCTGCTCGCTGGTCACCGCCTCGCCATAATCGAGGATCGGTGCGGCGGGAACGCCTGCCGAGAGCAGGGCGTCGATCCATTGCTGCCGGGTGCGGGTGAGGAAGGTCGGCACCAGATCTTCGATCAGCGCGACCCGGTTGACGACGCGCGCGGCGTTGGTCGAATAGCGCGGATCGTCCTGAAGCTCCGGCCGGCCGATGACATTGAGGAAGGTGAGCCACAGCCCCTGATTGGCGGCGCCGATGACGAACCAGCCGTCCGAAGCCTGCATCGCCTGATAGGGGGCGGACATGCGGTTGGCCGAACCGATCGGGGCGGGGGGCTTGCCCGTGCCCCAGAGTTCCGTCGTCTCCCAGATCGAAAGGCCGAGCGCGGCTTCGAGCAGCGAGGCGTCGATATACTGGCCCTGCCCGCTTTTCTCCCGGCCGATGATGGCCGAAAGGATGGCATAGGCCGAGAAAAGACCCGCCCCCAGATCCGCAACCGCGATGCTGTTCTTGGCCGGCTCCATGCCGGGAAAGCCGTTGGAGCTCAAAATGCCCGACATCGCCTGCGCGATCAGGTCGAAGCCGGGGCGTTGCGCCCACGGGCCGGTCTGGCCGAAGCCGGAGATGCTGGCATAGACGAGGCGCGGATTGATCTTCGCCAGCCTGTCATAGTCGATGCCGAGCCGCGCCGCGACGCCGGGGCGGGCGTTTTCCACCAGCACGTCGGCGCTTTTCACCAGCGCGTAGAGCACGTCGCGGTCGGCCTCGTCCTTCAGGTTCAGGGCAATGCTCCGTTTGTTGCGATTGAGCGCCAGGAAACCGGGACTATCTTCCCCCTTGAGGCGAAAACCCATCGAATGGCGGGTCGAATCGCCGGTTTGCGGCGGCTCGATCTTGATGACGTCGGCGCCCATGTCGCCCAGCAGCATGCAGCAGAACGGGCCCGCCATGACCTGCGAAATGTCGAGTACCCTTATGCCGGCCAACGGCAGCGTCGCCATATTCCTTCTCCCTCATGCGCCTCAGGCGGCGCCAATTTTCGCTCTCAGATCATATTGTATATGATTTAACCCTCTGCTAGCATCCTCGTCACAAAAGAACAACCGGGCTTGTCGATGAAAGGTCGGACCCGCCTTCAGGAGAGGCATGTCGTTGAAAATTCCATCCTCGTTCCGCCGGTCCATGGCACTGGCATCCATGATCTCTATCGCCGCAGGCACGCTTGGCGGCGGAGCCACGGCCGCGCCGTCCACCGAGGCCGACTGGGCCGCCTATGGCCGCGATCCCGGCGGTGCGCGTCACTCGCCGCTCAGGCAGATCACGACGGCGAATGTGGGCACATTACAGCAGGCATGGGTATATCATATGCGGCCGCCCGGGGTGACTGTCGATACAGGGCCGATGCCCGACGGCATGCGCGCCAAATTCGCCACGGGATTTTCCGCGTCGGAGGCGACGCCGCTGGTGATCGGCGGCATCATGTATCTTGCCACTCCCTATAATCGTGTCGTCGCGCTCGATGCGGCAACGGGTAAGGAGCGCTGGGTCTATACGCTGGCGAACAGGGACCAGCCCTCCACGCGCGGCGTCGCCTATTGGCCGGGCAGCAAGGGGAAGGGGGCGCGCATCTTCTTCGGCACCCGATCGGGCAAGCTGATCGCGCTGGATGCCGCCACCGGCCAGCCTGCCGCCGATTTCGGCGAGGCCGGGATCGTCAACATGAAGACGCCCGAGGTGATGAACGGCCTGAAGGCCGCGCCGCTCGGTATGAGCAGTCCGCCCGCCATCTACAAGGATCTGGTCATCACCGGGTCGCGGGTTCAGGAAATGCCGGTCAAGGGCGCTGCGGGCGATGTGCGCGCCTGGGACGCGCGTACAGGCAAGCTGGTCTGGACCTTCCACACCATCCCCCAGACGGGAGAGAAGGGCGCAGAGACATGGGAAGGGGACAGCGCGAAAGCGCGGTCGGGCACCAATGTCTGGACCTTCGTCCAGGTCGATGAAAAACGCGGTATCGCCTATCTGCCTGTCGGCGCACCGACCTTCGACCGCTGGGGTGCCGACCGCAGGGGCACCAACCTCTATTCCAATTCGGTGGTCGCGGTGGAAGCCGCGACCGGTAAATATCTCTGGCATTTCCAGACGGTCCATCACGACATTTGGGACCTCGACCTGCCGACGCTGACGCTGATCGACATCAGGCGCGGCGGCCGGGTGGTCCCGGCATTGGTGGCGATGAACAAGACCGCGATCATGTTCATCCTCGACCGCGTGACGGGCAAGCCGCTATTCGATGTGCACGAAATGCCGGTTCCGACCGAGACCGACGTTCCGGGCGAGCAGCCCTGGCCGACCCAGCCGATGCCGGTCGCGCCGCCGCCGCTGACTCGCCTGTCCTACAACGCCGAGGACATTCTGGATGTCACGCCGGAACTGAAGGCCCGGTGCGAGGCGCTGGTGAAGAGACTGAACATCACCCCCAGCAAGCCGTTCCAGCCGCTGCGCGCGGACAGCGCGATCAACTTCTTTCCCGGCAGCCTGGGTGGCGTCGACTGGGGCGGGGGCGCGTTCGACCCCAGCCTGGGACTCTACATCATCAACCTCAACGAACTCGCCAGCCCCCAGCAATTGGAACAGCAGCCCGACGGAAGCTGGGGCATGAAGGGCGGCTATGCTTATTTCGCGGACATGGAGAGCGGATTTCCCTGCCACAAGCCGCCATGGGGCGAACTGGTGGCGGTGGATGTGGTGAAGGGCACGGTGGCGTGGCGCCGTCCGCTGGGCGATACCGGCCACCCGGCGCTCAAGGATGCGGGCATCACCAGCGCAGGCGGGCCGTTCACGACATCCGGCGGCCTGACCTTCATCGGCGCGACCAAGGATCAGCGCCTGCGCGCGTTCGAAACGAAGACCGGCAGGCTGCTCTGGACCACCGAACTGCCCGGTTCGAGCTACGGGACACCCATGACCTATGCTGCGGGTAAACGGCAGATGGTCGCCGTCGTGGCGACAGGGGGCTTCGCCTTTTCAGCCGCCACCAGCGACGAGGTTGTGGCTTATGCGCTTCCTTGAGGACATGACATGCACAAAATCGGACTGACGATCATGGCGTTCGCCCTGCCCCTGATCGGGGCCGGCGCGCTGGCCCAGCAGGCACCTGCGCCAGTCGCTACGGCCACGCCGCCGCCTGGCCTTGGGCTGGACCTCATCAACGAACGCTGCGGTTTCTGCCACACGATCGGGCAAGTCTTCCAGAAGCGGCGGAGCGACGCGGAGTGGGCGACGACCGTGCAGGGCATGGCGGATCGCGGGGCCGAGGTGTCACCCGAAGAGATCAAGACGATCACCGCCTATCTGACGAAATATTATGCCACGGCACCCGGCGCAGGGCCGAGTGCAGGCGGCCGTTGAAAGGGCACATGGCACATCCAAGGGCTGAGGTCGCGCTCAACCCTTCGATACCGGGTTTCCCGCGCCTTCACTTCCCATCGGCGTAGAGCGGCAGCATGCCCTTCACCATGCTGCGCAGGCGGTAGATGCTGGTGCTGCCGGTGATGTAAACGCTGTGGCCGTCATCCGCGAAGGCGAGGTTGGCGGCCGTTTCCGGCAGCTTGATCTGCCCCAGTATCTTGCCCTTCGGCGTGACGATGCGGATGCCCCCAGGCCCCGTCATCCAGATATTGCCGGCCGTATCGACCTTCAGCCCGTCCGGGCCGCCACGACCGCTGGTAAAACGGATCAATTCGCGCGGCGCGGACAAGGCGCCGTCCGGACCCACATCATAGGCGCGGACGACCATCTCCGGCCCGTAATTGCCGACATAGAGGGTCTTGAAATCGGGCGAGAAGCCGATGCCGTTGGGCAGGCTCATATCCGTGATGACGGGCGTCAGCTTGCCGTCCGCATAGCGGAACACGCCGTTGAACGGCAGTTCCTTGGCCGGGTCCTTGTCCATGCCGTTGAACAGGCCGAAGGGCGGGTCGGTGAACCACAATGCGCCGCTTTTATCATAGACGAGGTCGTTGGGGCTGTTCAGCCTCTTGCCGTCATATTCCGACAGAAAGGGGTGCAGGCGTCCGTCCCTGCCGACCTTCACGATACGGCGGGCACCCATTTGGGTCATCAGCACCGTGCCATCGGGTGCGGGGGCCATGCCGTTGGAGCCGATGCTGGCCCCGGCGGGCGGATTGGGAAGGCCGCCCGAATTGGCGATCAGTTCCTCGACCTTTCCGTCCGGGGCCACGGCCCGCATCTTGTCCCCGGTCACATCGGAAAACCAGAGGCGCCCCTCATGCCATAGCGGCCCCTCGGTGAAACCGAAGCCTGTCGCCACGCGCTCGATCGACGTGCCCGGCGCGATGATGGTGTCGAGTGCGGGGTCGAGCCGTTCGATCGAAGCGGCTGGAACAGGGCTTTGCGCCAGCAGCGGGGCGCAACTCAGATGACAGAGCGCTGCCGCAAGCAGGGTGGCGCGAAGACGGGACGACATGGGCTGGTCCTTTGATGAATGGGTTGCAGATAGAGGATGGGCGCTTGGGATGCGTCAGACGCTGTCGGTCAGCAGGACGAGATAATCCTTGTTGAGCACGGTATTCTCGATCAGCGGCCAGTTCTTTTCATGCACATCGGACCTGATCCAGACCTGCCGCTGCTCCTCACTCTCATAAGTGAGCTGGAAGCGGTAGTTGATGCTGGAGGCGGGGGCGGGGCCACCTTGAATCACGGACCGCAGTTTCAGCATCTTGAGGTCGATATAGCCGCGTCCGCGGAAGCTTTCGGCGGCGGGCTTGAAGTGATTGTGGAACGCATCCAGCATTTCCCGTTCGCGCGCCGGATCGACGGAGAGGTCGCAATAAAGGACGATGGGCTTGCGTGCGGGGGGCGTTGCGGCCTGCGCACCGGCACGGATCGTCCCCACGCTCGTGCCGATGCCCAGCAGGGCGAGACCTTTCAGCAAATGACGCCTGTTCATGGCTTTTTCTCCTCGTTGTGATGCCTCGCCACTGGCGGGGAAGTGCGTGGCCCGAGCTTATCGGCGTTGCTGGATGCGCGCGTCGGTCTCCGCACGGTAACGGGCCTTTGCCGCCAGATCGCGGGCGACACCGATGACCATCAGTTCAAGGGGCTGCCGGCCCGTCTGGCGGATCGCTCGCGCCTCTCCCAGATCGACGGGCACGGCATCGCCCGCCTTGATCGGAACCGTCTCCTCGCCCAACGACACTTCGCCGGAACCGGACATGATATAATAGACCTCGCTCATATCGGCCTGCGTCCGGCGACCCAGGCTTGATCCTGCGGGCAACAGGATATGGTCCACATAGGACCAGGGCGTGGAAAAGACGGTCGGGCCGAGGGCACGGCGATAGAGGACGGCACCCGCAGCATCGGGCAGAATGTTTGCCGCCGGCCTCAGAAGAGAGCGGTCCAGTCGCATCGTGATGAATTGCGGCACGGGATCGAGCGTCACGCCGGTGCGCGGGTCGCCCAGATCGAAATTATCGTAGCTCTTCGTCATGCCGACGTTGATGTTCAGCCATTGCAGTGGCTTGTCGGTCGGATTGTAGATGCCATGGGCATGACCCATGCGGTCAGGCACGCCGACGGGTCCGGCCAGAGGCGAAGTCCGGCCGTCGATCGTGAATTCCGCCTCGCCGTCGAGGATGACGAACATCTCCTCGCAATCATTGTGGAAATGCTGGCCGATGCCGCTTTTCGGCGCGATGGTGCCCCGGTGCAGGAAGATGAGGTTGGTGCTGAGCGCGTTTGCGCCAAGCAGCGGGCCGAATTGCATCGTGCCTGCGCCGCCATGCACGCCGGTCGCCACCCGCATGTGGTCGGGGTCGCTGCGGCCGATGCGATCCGCCAGCGACGGCGCGGCCTGCGCGGCGGCGGCCATTAAAAAGGCCATCAGTGCTGCGGCCAGTCCGGCACGCGGCGAACCCCTGCTCATCCCATCCTCTCCGACGCTTGCTCTTGTCTGTTTATGCGCACATACATCCATCCCATCAAGAATCATATACTATATTGTTGGTGGATCACCAAAGCGGAGGGATGTCATGAAGGGGACCGCACGTTCCAGGGTCAGGCTGGGCCTGATCTTTCTGTTGTTCATCATCAGCGCCATCGCCTTTCTCGATCGCACGAACATTTCGGTCGCGGGTGTCGAGATGCGGAAGGAATACGGCATCGACCAGATCGAGCTGGGCTGGGTCTTCAGCGCCTTCCTGATCGGCTATGCCTTGTTCCAGGTGCCGGCGGGCTGGCTTGCGGCGCGCTATGGTCCTCGCATCGTCCTGACCGGTGCGTTGCTCTGGTGGGGCCTGTTCACCGCGGCGACGGCGATCATCCATCCGGAGGGCCGCAGCGCGCTGCTGCTGCTGGCACTGACCCGCTTCGCGCTCGGCATTGGCGAATCGGTCGTCTATCCATGCGGCAACCAATTCCTGTCGCGCTGGATTCCCGCCCAGGAAAGGGGGAAGGCGAATGGATGGATATTCGCGGGCGTGGGTGCGGGTTCCGGCATCACGCCGCCGCTGATCACCGCCATCATCCTGTGGGGCGGCTGGCGCGCATCCTTCTATGTCTGCGCAGCCGTGGGCCTTGCCGCCGCCGCCATCTGGTACTTGCTGGCTCGGGACCGGCCGCAGGAGCATCCCTCCGTAAACGCCGCAGAACTGGCGCATATCGAGGCGGGCCTGCCGTCGGCCAAGGCGGTTTCCGCCGGGCCTATCCCATGGAGCACCATATTTTCCAGCCGCAACGTCTGGGGTCTGTTCATCAGCTATTTCGCGTTCGGCTATGTGATCTGGATCTTCTTCAGCTGGTTCTTCATCTATCTTGCCGAAGCGCGGCAGCTTGATGTCAAATCGAGCGCCGTCTTCTCCATGCTGCCTTTTCTGTGCATGACCTTCGGCTGTCTCCTCGGCGGCGTCATCAACGACCGGGTGTCCGCGCGTTACGGCCTCTACTGGGGCCGTTCCGGCCTTGGCATCCTGTCCTTCATCCTCACCGGCCTGTTTCTGGCCAGCGGATCGATGGTCGACAATGCGCCGCTCGCCGTGCTGATCCTGGCTGGGGGCGCGGGCGCGATCTACCTCTCGCAAAGCTCCTTCTGGTCGGTAACGGCTGACATTGCCGGCCCGCATAGCGGCGTCGTGTCCGGCTTCATGAACATGGGCTGCCAGATCGGCGGGGCGCTGACCTCCACGTTGACGCCGATGATCGCCGCGCAATTCGGCTGGACCGCCGCTTTCATCGCTGGTGCGGCGGTGGTGTTGACGGGGGTGCTCGCCTGGATGGTGGTCGATCCGAACCGGCTGCTTGAACAGTCGGTGGACGAGGGCGGCATGACGCCTATTGGCGGCGCGACAGCCTGACGGTCAGGGGCTTGCGCCCCTCAAGGTCGAAGAAGGTGGTGCCGAAAGGGGTGCGGCGGACGTGAATCTCAGCGCCCACCGATGGCGGCGGCCCCACCGTTGTCGTGTTGTAGGCGGTGCCATCCTCCAGCTCCAACCGGTAATAGCCGTGACGCAGAAGGATCGCCGTCTTCAACCGGCTGTCGAAATCGGTGCGGCTTTTGAGAGCGTCGTGGTGATCCTGATAGCCATCGATCGTAACCGCCGACGCGGCACTCGCAGGGGCGGGAAGGGGAATCGGTCGACTGTCCGGTGCGGTGCGCCCCGACTGCCTGTCATAACAGGCGAGGCGCGCGGAGGGTTCGTCTATGCGTGCGCACCGGTCATCCTGGGCATGAGCGACATGATGTGGAAACAACGCGATCGTGCCGGTCACGGCCAGTTTCCATATGCTTTTCACGCCCTTCTCCTTTTTCTCGTCATAATTTGTTTGACTAATGCTCTCATATCATATCCTATATGATAAATTACAAGACACAAAAGTCTGCTCGAGGGGAGGATTGATGGTGCTCATCAAGGCCGCATTCTGTCTGTGTTCGCCTGCTTTGCTCATATGGGGCGCCGCTGCGCAGACGGCGTCGCTCCCCGGGCCGCCGGCCCGTCTTCCCATGGAAAGCGCCTGGTCGCCCAAGCGGACGCCGCCGCGTGCTTACGAGGCGCCGAACCGTTCCTGGTGGAAACTCGCCGACATTCTTGCGGCGCACAAAGGCCAGAAAAGCTGGATACATCCGATTGTCCGCAACCATAATCTGGAGGCCGACTGGCACCAGATGGCGGCCGGCCAACGAACCGAACCGTTGATGTACGCCGACAATGCCACGGCACTGATCATATGGGGCGGGCAGCTTCGCGTGAGCATCAAGGGGCAGGAGCCGTTCGTCGCGGTCAAGGGGGGGGAGGTCCATATCCCCTATCGGTTACCCTTCACGCTGGAGAGTGTGGGGGATGAACCGGCGCTGTGGCTGGAGGTACATGGCGCTGGCGACGTGCCGCTCTATCTCACCGCGACGACGCCGGACAAACCCAGGGATGTACCGGGCTTCACCTATGTGAAGGCTGCCCTGATGGGCGGGGACGGCCGTTATGGCCCGGCCGATCGCCCTTATCTCGACTATTACAAGGATGTGGTGAACGGCGGGGAGCGGGCCGGTGCGTTCATCGCCGGCGATCATATGTTCGTGAACAATATCCGGGGGCCTGCGACGAAGACGCCGCCCGCGAGCGATCTAGGCCATTTCCATTTCGGCTATGACGAATTCTGGTTCGTCATGGAAGGCAAGATTGATTATCAGATAGAGGGTATCCCCTTCTTCACGGCGTCGCCCGGCGATGTGGTGACCGCTGCGCAAGGCCGTTGGCACAGGGCCAGCTTCGGCGGACAGCCGGGCCAGATGGCCACGCGGGTCGCCATCAATCCCTATCCGCGCGGACTGCACAGCTTCCAACCGCACTGATCCAGCATTCCGCGGAATGCATACCGACCCCCGGAGCGAGATTCAGCCTCCGGGATGCCATAAATTGAATGAAAAATCATATAGTATATAATCACTACATAAAGGGAGAGGAACGATGTTGGGAGATATTCTGCCCGCAAGGTTGAACAGTTCGCTTATTGCCATCGCCGCCGTGATGGTGGCCGGCCAGCCGGTACTCGCTCAGGACAACCCCACGATCGCGTCGCCGCGCAGCGCGCAACCCGTTACCGATACCGACATCGTCGTCACCGGTTCCGCCATTCGCGGCGTCGCGCCGGTCGGGTCGAACCTGATTTCCGTCGGCCAGGACACGATCGAGAAGACCGCCCCGGTCAACGTGTCGCAGCTCGTGAACACTGTACCGTCCATTTCCACCGCCGGTTCGGTAGCGCAGGGTGAGAATGCCTATTCCTATTATTCGCCCCAGATCCACAGCCTCGCGGGCTCTTCGTCCAATACCACGCTGGTGATCCTCGATGGTCTGCGCCTGCCCGGCGGCGGCACGCAATTCGCCCAGACCGACCCCAATATCATCCCGGTAAGCGCGATCCAGCGGGTCGAGGTTCTCGCCGACGGCGCATCGTCCGTGTACGGTTCCGACGCGGTCGCTGGTGTGGTCAACTTCATCACCCGGCGGACCTTCGACGGTTTCGAGGCGAATGTGCAGGCGGGCTTTGCCGACAGCTATCACAATAAGAATTTCAACTTCATCTGGGGCAAGAAGTGGGACACGGGCGGCGTCTATGTCGCCGGTTCCTATTCCGACCAGTCGGAACTGAAGAACAAGGACCGCGGTTTTTCCAGCCTGGGCGATTACCGTCCGGTCGGCGGCACCAACACGAACAGCTATCAGTGCAGCCCCGCGACCATCATCGCGCCAGGTGTGAGCGGTGTGTTCCTGTCGCCCAGTGCGACCACGACCGTCGCCAATACGCAGGCCAATGCGCCGTGCAATAATTCGGTCTACGCCAATCTGCTGCCGTCGCAGTTCCGCGCAAATGCGATGATCAAGGTCACGAACGATTTTTCGGACAAGTTCACCGTCACGGCGATGCTGAATTATAACCGCCAGGAAACGCATAATGCCTCAGGCCCAGGCGGCCTGACCAATGCGACCGTCTTCGGTCCCGGATCGGGCCGTGGTGGACAGATCAATCCCTTCTATCAGGCTCCCGCCGGAGCGCCCGGCGCTACCCAGCAGACGGTCACCTGGCTTGCCCTGCTGCCCGACGGCAATTATGGCGAACAGGAATCGCAATCGGATTCGATCTACTCGACGGCGGTTGCCGAATATCATGTCAATGACGACTGGACGCTGACGTTCAGCGATGCCTTCGGCTGGAACCGTTCGGCGCTCAATACCGTCAACGGCTTCTGCTCGGCCTGCGCCCTGCTGGCGCTGAACGGCACCGCGCAGCTCAGCGGCAGCACCACGGCGACGGACATTCCAGGCCAGAATGTCATCGCCCTCAACCTGCCTCTGACAGCGGCCAATGCGCTCGACGTCTGGAGAGCGTTCGACGGCACCAACCGCAGTTCGGAAGCCGTCATCCGCTCGCTTTACCGGAACAACAGCGAGAATACGAACTACAACACGTTCAACCAGATGAAGCTTGACCTCAACGGATCGCTGTTCAATCTTCCCGCAGGCAAGCTCAAGATCGCGGTCGGCGGCGAATATCTCTGGTATGAACAGACGCAGAAGATCACAGGCTCCAACAATACCGGACCGACCACCACAGGCTCCAACTTCCGCGTCTATAATTACAAGCGCGATGTGAAGTCGCTCTATGCCGAACTTTATATTCCGGTCATCTCTCCGGATATGGGCGTACCGCTGGTCCATAGCTTCGATCTCAGCATCTCGGGCCGCTACGACAGCTACAGCGATGTCGGCTCGACCACCAATCCGAAGTTCGCAGCGAACTGGGAGCCGGTGGAAGGCGTCAAGTTGCGCGGCAACTATTCCCGTGCCTTCGTGGCGCCGCCGACAGCGGTCATCGGCGATCCGACCCAGGGTTATCTCTATGCATCGGGCAGCGTGGGCGTGAACGGTACGCAGATCGCCGTGCCGATCGCCAATTATCCCGACGTGGTGAATATTCCCGGCGTCCAGTGCAATAGCACGACCTGCACCATCGGCACGCCCGCGATCCAGGGGATGCGCCGGCAGCTTGGCGGCGGCTTTTCCAACATGACCCCGCAAAAGGGACGGAGCTGGTCCGCGGGCATCGATCTTGCACCGCGCTTCCTGCCTGGTTTCACCGCCGCCTTCACCTATTTCCACAACAAGTTCATCGGGGGCGTCTCCTCGCCCAGCCCGAGCGCGATCGTGAACTCGGCGGGGCTGCGCAATCTGCTGACCATTTGTCCGCAAACCTGTTCGCAGGCACAGATCGATGAATTCGCCAACATCGCCAATGGCGCGACAGTCTCCGGCGCGATCCCACCGCAGGTCTATTTCCTGATCGACCAGAGCAGCCGCAACGCACTCAACCTGACGGTCGAAGGTATTGACGGCCAGTTCAGTTACCGTTCCGACATCGGTGAACTGGGCAGCTTCGTCATCGGCACCGGATTCACCTATTTCACGAAGTTCCGGCAGAATTTCGGTGGCGGTACGGACTTCAGCATCCTCAATACATCCGGTTACAACACCACCTTCCCGTCGGTCCAGTTCAAGAACCGCGCGCAGTTCGGTTGGACAAAGGGTGGATTGTCAGCCGATCTGTTCTGGAATCATACCGGGTCCTACCACAACTGGATCAGCACGTCGGTCATACCGATCACGGTCAGTTCCATCGGCAATCCGGTCGGCGGCGGCGACAAGGTGAAGGCCAACGACCTGTTCGACCTGCATCTGCAATATGAATTCCAGGGCGACAGCTTCGCCAGGGGGTGGCAGGTCTACATCGACGCCCAGAACATCTTCGACAAGAATCCGCCCTTCTACAACGGCAACACCAACGGCATTTTGGGCGGCGCATGGGGCTATAACGGCTTTGTGTCGAACCCGATCGGCCGCATGGTGTCGGTGGGCCTGCGCGTCCGTATGTGACCTGATCGACGGGCCTGCTCCCTTACTGAGCAGGCCCGCGCATCAGCGACAGTTTTTCGTGCCCTTGATGGCCGATTGCCCTCAGACCTTGACCGGCTCGGCATTTCTGTCCGCATTCCCGAAAATGCGCATATAGCGTGCGATTTCTTCCGTGGTCCCGGTCGCCTTTTCCGGATTGTCGGACAGCTTCTTCAATCAATTGGGTGGGCGGGACCGGCCCGAATTCTACCCTGGCCATCGCCTCCGTCCCGACGATGTCGCTCTGCTGACCAGGCTGGTGCCGCCGCTGCGTACGGAACTTCACCGCGTCGGCACGGTCCTCGTCGGAGGGACGAGTTATTTCGAACGGATCGCGGATATGGTGGCTGGGCGATCGCTCCCCATCGCCGATTGCCGGGTGGCGGAAACCTTCTTGTTCATCGATGAGGCTGGGCGCATCGCGCCATGCAGTTTCATTCCGGACCATTTCGACATTTCGATCGATGATCTTCACGATCCGGGAGATCTGGACGCCTTGCCACGGCAATTGAGGATGCATCAACGTGCTCATCCGGCCGGGGACTGCGCCGATTGTCCGAGCACTCAACAATTTGAGAAGTTCGAACCGCTGGCGGCGTGACGCCCGACCGCTGCGATATGATCGACCTGGCATGTTCGGCCGTCGCTGAAGATTGACCATGAAGACGATTAAGTGCCTCCCGTGTCACTTTACCGTGAAACGACGGTAAAGTGACACGGGAGGTTGAACGAAGAGAGGTGTCGCAGCAACCTGAAGGTTTCCGACATGATTTGGGTATCTGCCTAGGCCTGAGATTGCGGCCCACTGGTAAAGTGACACTTGGGTTTTATCTGTTGCGCAGGAAAGGAAAGGGATTCACACCGACTCAGTATATGCTAGATTCCTGATATGTTCTATCAGGCCGATCTCTTCGAACAATCGCGTTGCCAGGCGCATTCACAACCACGTTCACCCGCGCGGCCGACACGGATCACGGCGCCACTGACCAGCTTGGCGGAGTTGGTGGATCGGATTTCCGCTATCAGCAGGCGACCACGATACGCGCTTCTGGTGCTGGATTTGATAGCACGGCAGGCAGGCACGGATGGAAGAGTTGGACCGCATGTCCCAACCGACCAGGGGAGGGTGGCTGTGCGCGATTGGCTATGTTCTGCGCTCTCTCCTCTGGCGAAGCGCGATTGCCGCCGTCTGGCACTTATAGAGGCGGTCAGGTCCGAAGTGACGTCGAAAGCGGGCGAGGCAGCCGATCCTCATGATCTGGAACGGGAAATCGACGCGCAGTTGCAAGCCCGGATCACCCGATCGGGGCGGACGAGCGTAAGCCGGGCGGTGTCCGATCTTGTCAAGGCCGGCCTGCTCAGAAGGCACTATCAGGGCTATCGGGTCGACCATCCCAATCGCGGTGCTCAACGGGAGGCGGTATATACGATCACAGAAGAGGCAAGGCGGATATTGTCGCGCGAAGGCCGGTAGAATCCGGTCGCCGCAGTCATCATGCCTGCGATTCGCCCATATCGCCGATCGCGAGAAGCTCGTCCAATTGCGCGAACGTCTCGCCGAACCCACTCGTGCTGCCGGAAGCTATGGCCTCATCGCAGGCCTCCTTCGACGGATAGAGATCGTGCATGACGACCAGTGTCCGGCCATCCCTTTCTTCAAAGGTCACCGTGGTAACGGCCCCGTTTTCGCCGCCTTCATCATTGGTCCAGACGAGACGGGAATATGGGAAGACTTCGATATATCTTCCGAAGAATTCCATCGGTTCTTCCGATGCCGCGTGCCCAAATATGAAGCGATATGCGCCCCCGGTGCGGACATCGGCCTCGCAGGAAATGAAGGACACGCCAAACGACTTTGGTGCCCACCAGCGTTTGAGCAATTCAGGTTTGGTCCAGGCCTCGAACAGGATGTTGGGTGGGGCGTTGAAGGTCCGTCTGACGATCAGTTCGCGCTCGGACTTTCGTTCTACCGTTATAGGGTTCCTCTCAGAGATGGGATCACCCTGTCCGTTGGCGTCCATCGACCTTCTCCTTCTGTTTCAGTTCCTCGACAAGCTTGTCCAACTCGTCGAAGCGTGAAGCCCACCGCTGGCGATATTCTTCGATCCAGGCCATCTCTTCGGCCAGCCCCCGCGGGCCGAGCTTGCACGTCCTCACTCGCCCAATCTTCTCCGTGACCACGAATCCGGTTTGCTCCAGGATGCCGACATGCTTCTGCATGCCCGTGAGTGTCATGTGGAACTTCGTGGCCAGGTCCGTGATCGAAGAGTCCGCATACCCAAGCTGTTCCAGAACGCCGCGTCGGGTGGCATCCGACAGGGCTGCGAAAGAGGCGTCCAGCCGAGCCGAAGGAAGATGAACCATATGGTTCAGTATTACCCCGCGGATCGACGATGTGCAAGGGGAAAGCCGTGGAAGTGGTCGTCTCCTAATGCCATCATCTCAACGGCAGGGTGAATATC
>NZ_LBIC01000005.1:50000-550239 GCF_001005725.1 Sphingobium chungbukense | reverse complement strand
ATCACGATCACGGGTATTGAGACGAATATATTGGAAGTGCCTACGGTTCGTCCGCATGTTTTGGCGATGGCGACGATGGAAGCGCAGGTTGTTTGCCTAGTGCGGCTTCATTGCAGCGACGGGATTGAGGGGGTTGGCGAGGCGACGACGATTGGGGGGCTGAGCTATGGGCCGGAGAGCCCTGAGGGTATCAAGCTTGCCATCGATCGTTATTTCGATCCCCTGTTGCGTTCTGGGGATGCGACCCGGATCGCGTCGCTGATGGGCGTGATCGGGAAGCATGTGGTGGGCAATCACTTTGCCAAATGCGCGGTGGAGACCGCGCTGCTCGATGCGCAGGGCAAGCGGCTGGGCGTTCCGGTGAGCGAACTGCTGGGCGGTCGGGTGCGGGACCGGCTGCCGGTGCTCTGGACGCTGGCGAGCGGCGATACCGGGCGCGATATCGAGGAGGCCGAGGCGATGCTCGCTTCCCGTCGTCACAATGCGTTCAAGCTCAAGATCGGCAAGCGGCCGCTGGGCGAGGATGTGGCTCATGTCGCGGCGATCAAGCGGGCGCTGGGCGACCGGGCCAGCGTGCGGGTCGACGTCAACATGGCGTGGGACGAGACGGTGGCGCGCCAGGGCGTCGCGATGCTGGCCGATGCCGGCTGCGACCTGGTCGAACAACCGATCATGCGCCATAACCGCGCGGGCATGGCGCGTCTCGCCGCCCGCTCGCCGATCCCGATCATGGCGGACGAGGCATTGCAGGGCCCCGCCAGCGCCTATGACTATGCGACCGCCGCCGCCGCCGACGTCTTCGCCGTCAAGATCGAACAGTCGGGCGGGCTGTACGCGGCGAAGGACGTGCAGGCGATCGCGCAGGCGGCGGGGATCGCCGTCTATGGCGGCACGATGCTGGAAGCGGCGGTGGGCACGGCGGCATCGGCCCATGTCTTCGCGACCTTCCCCACCCTGCCGTTCGGCACCGAACTGTTCGGCCCTCTGCTGCTGACCGAGGAGATATTGGCCGAGCCGCTCGACTATGCCGATTACGGCCTGGGCGTGCCGGACGGCCCGGGCCTGGGCGTGACGCTGGACGAGGAACGGATCGCCTTCCTGCGCCGGGACGCGGCGCGCACCACCATTTCCCTCCCCTCTGCACGGATGGCCTGACCCATGCTCTTCAAAGTCGAAATGGATGTGCGTGTCCCGCTGGATTATGATCCAGCCCGGTTCGAAGCGTTGAAGGCGGCGGAGAAGGCGCGCTTCCAGGAGCTGCAACGGGCCGGGACCTGGCGCCATATCTGGCGGGTCGTGGGCCAGTACAGCAATGTCAGCATCTTCGATGTGGAGAGCAACGCGCAGCTCCACGACCTGCTGACCGGCCTGCCGCTTTATCCCTTCATGGAGGTGAAGGTGACGGCGCTCTGCCGCCATCCCTCCTCGCTGCATGACGATGATCGCTGATATTCAACCCTTTGGAGAGGCATGATGACTGAAGATTTTGTTGCATCCGCGCCGGTACAGGCCCTGCTCGACCGCGCCAGCGGCGTCGACGCGCAGGGCGGCGACAAGCGGCTTCAAGGCGATCACCCGCGACCTGGTCGAGGCGGTGATGAAGACGATCGTGCGCCATGAGGTGAGCGAGAGCGAGTTCTGGGCCGCGATCCAACTATTTCCAGAACGGCGCGGCGGAGTTCGGCCTGATCGTGCCGGGCGTGGGGCTGGAACATTTCATGGACCTGCTGATGGACGCCCGGGATGCCCAGGCCGGCAGGACCGGCGGCACCCCGCGCACCATCGAAGGGCCGCTCTATGTCGCGGGCGCGCCGCTGGTGGAGGGCGACGTCAACCTGACCGACGATGCCGACGACACCGGCACGCTCTTCATGAGCGGCACGATCAAGGGACCGGACGGCGCGCCCGTCGAAGGCGCGATCCTGCATGTCTGGCACGCCAACAGCCAGGGCTGGTATTCGCATTTCGACCCGACCCGCGAACAGACCCCCTTCAACAACCGCCGCCGCATCCGCATCGGCAGCGACGGGCGCTACGCCTTCCATTCGAAGATGCCCAACGGCTACAGCGTGCCGCCGCAGGGCGCCACGGACCGGCTGATGCAGGGGCTCGGCCGCCACGGCAACCGTCCGGCCCATGTCCATTTCTTCGTCGAGGCGCCCGGCTACCGCACGCTGACCACGCAGATCAACTTCGGCGACGATCCCTTCGCCGCGGACGATTTCGCCTTCGCCACGCGCGATGGCCTGCTGCCCGTTCCCAACCGGCAGGGCGACACCGCCACCATCGCCTTCGATTTCGAACTCCAGAAGGCGGACGTCGCCAGCGACGAGGGCTTCTCGTCCCGCATCCGCGCTGCGGCCTGAAGCGGGAAGAGGCGTTCCATGGCATCCTGTATCCACGACAGCCCTCGGGTCGCACTGAACGGACTGTCGTTCGACGGCATGATGATCATGTCGGGCGGGTTCGGGTTCTCGGGCAATCCCGGCAAGCCGAACCCGCAGATCGGGACATATGGGGGGCCGGCGCCCGCGGTGGAGCGGGTCTGATGGACAAGGCGTTCATCACCACCGGCGACGGCTGCCGCATCGCCTGGCGCTTCGACGGGCCGGAAGGCGCTCCCATCCTCCTGCTCTCCAACTCGCTGGGCACCGACATGGGCATGTGGGCGCCGCAGATGGAGCAATGGGCCCACCGCTTCCGGGTGCTGCGCTACGACCAGCGCGGCCATGGCGCGTCCGATGCCCCTGCGGGCGCCTATTCCATCGACCGGCTGGGGCGCGACGTCATCGAACTGCTCGATGCGCTCGACATCGCGACGGTCGATTTTTGCGGCCTGTCGCTGGGCGGTATGGTCGGGCAATGGCTCGGCATCCGCGAGCCGCACCGGCTGCGCCGCCTGGTCCTTGCCAATACCTCCAGCTTCATGGGGCCGCCCGACGCCTGGGACGCGCGCATCGCCCTGGTACGCCGGCAGGGCATGGCCCCGCTCGCCAGGGCTTCGGTCGAGCGCTGGTTCACCCAGGCCTTCGCCCAAAGCGGCCGGCATGCCATCGCCCCCATCGCCGCCATGCTCCAGGCCACCGACCCCCAGGGCTATGCCGGCTGCTGCGCCGCCATCCGCGACATGGACATGCGACGCACCGTCGCCCTCATCCAAATCCCCACCCTCGTCATCGGCGCAACGCACGACCCCGCAACACCGCCAACCCACAGCAACGCTCTGGCAACAGCCATCGCAGGCTCCCGCCTCGCCATGCTCAAGGCCGCTCACCTCGCCAATGTCGAACAACCAATCGCGTTTGGCGCATGTGTAGCGGATTTTCTCGCCGATTCCTGATTTTATCGGGAACTGCCAAAGGCTTAGTTCGTTCTTTTGCTGGACGCGGCCCGCGCACGGCAAGCCGGGACGTTTCCCATCGCACCGCCCGCAGCAAGAACATCAGGCGAAGCGGGCCAGCAATTCGTGGAGCAGTGGACGAAGGCGCTTGATCTCGGCCCTGTGCGTTGCCGACAAGCTGGCCAGCAACTCCAGGGCGTGCGGCGTCAACTGCAACTGTGACCGGCGGCGATCGGCGGCAATGGAATGGCGTGTCACCAAGCCCAACTTTTCCAGCCGGTCGACCAGCCCCGTCGCGCTATGCGGCTTCAGCAACAGGCGCCGCGCCACGAACCCTACCGTCGCATCTTCCGGTGGCGCGGCGCGTAGCGCCAGCAATGCCTGATGCTGCTGCGGCGTCAGGCCGACCTGCGCCGCCCGCTCGCCGCTAAATGCCTGGAACTGGCGCAGCGCGAAGCGGAATTCCGCCAGGGCCACATAATCTTCATCCTCCAGGACGGCGGCTTCCATCGTCATCATCCTCAATAATCGTCCACGATATTATATATCATATGCAGCCCAACAAAGGGGCATGCGCATGTTTCGGGAACCCTCCGCTTCGATCGAAGCCTCGCTCCAAGGTTGCTCAACTACCGAGCGGTCAGGGCCATGCCTACCCGGCATTTGACATTTATATCGTATTACGATATAAATAGCGGAAGAAGAGGAGGCCGTCCATGTTCGTCATGGCCATCATCCTGCGATCCATTGTCCTTGTGGGCGGAAGCGCGTTGACCGCTGGGCTCCTCTGTTGGCTGGCGATGATCAGCGCGGACCGCCTGCATCATCATGGTTGGGCTGCGATCATGATCCTGATCCTGCTGTCGATCCTGTTCCTGAGCGGCATGGTCCGCAACGAATTTGTCCGGCTGAGCACCCTCTGCGGCCTGTGCGGTGCGCTGTTCCTTTGGATTTCCGCCAGCGAACCCGACATCTCCGCGGGACGGAACGGAAAATGAAGTGGACCTACCCCGCTCTGGTCGCCCGCATCGGCACGGCACAGCCGCCAAGCCGGGCGGCACTGCGTTTCCTGGTGGGGCGGATGCGACGGGAAGCCTTTGCCCATATCGATGAACCGGCCCGCCGACGGCAACAGATACGCCGGGCCATCATGGCGATGCTTTCACCCTGAAGCGCCATCGGACGATCGTGCCAGAAAATCATCCGCCAACCGGATATTCGCGCGATGCCTGTCCGCCATATCCTTGAGGTCCGCATGGAGCGCGGCGTCCCGGACCCGCGGCATCAACTCGTCCAGCTTCCGCACCACCCAGACTTGCCCCCGGTTGAGAAAGGCAAGCCGGTCGAGCGGCGCTGGAATCGCCATCGCCTTGTCCAGAAAGGCGCCTGTCCTGCGCGAAGGCGTTCCGCCCAGCCGCTGGATCTGGCGCGTCAACATGGCGCACCAATGCGCCTCATCCTTGCGCACGCCCCGCATCAGTTGAGCATAGCCGCTCAGGGTTGCCGATTTGCCGCTGCCCTGCGCCACGCGGGTGCCCGCCCGTTCCGCTTCGAGCAGCATGTTCAGCGTCGACAATATCTCGTCACGATCCGCATAGCCCATATAGGCATCGGTTGCATCGGTCGCATAGCAGACCGGGGAGGACGGTTCGTTGGTCATGCCTCTGGCTCCAATCCGGGAACCCAGAATATATCCGTTCAGGGAAAGTCGTAACCCCATAACGGATCCGTCATGCCGAATGGGGGCTATGCGTCCGATCAAGCGGGGGAACCGCAAAGCCCGATCACCTCCCTGATCTTACCTGCGATGACGGTATCCATCGCTCCCCTCTCCCTCAACGCCTGTTCGGCCGCCTCCGCCACGCTCCCTAGCAGGACCTCCCCGAACATCCCCGCCGTTCCGGCAATCTTGTGCAATTCTTCTTCCGCTTCTTTCAATGCCTGGCGGGAAGGCGCCGGCTGATCCAGCAATGCCGTCAATATGGTGCACGTTTGCTCTTTCCGCTCGCGAAAGCGTTCGCTCAGCCGTTCGGTGATCGGGTCGAAGGCCGCCGGACTTTCCCGCACGGTCTTCATCGGCAGCCATGTCGCCAGCGCGTCGCGAAGCTCGGCCAACCGGATCGGCTTGGTCAGATGGGCCTGCATGCCGGCATGCAGCGAAGCATGCGCATCCTCGCCAAAGGCATTGGCGGTCAATGCCAGGATCGGCAGTTCCTCGGCCGTGACGCCATGCCCGCGGATCGTGCGCGCGGCGCCAAGGCCGCCCATCACCGGCATCTGCATGTCCATAAGTATGATGTCATAGGGCATCCCATCCTCCCGAGCCCGCAACACGGCTGCGACGGCCTCCGCGCCGTCGGGAACGATCGTTGTCCTACACCCGATCCGGTCCAACAGGGCCCGCACCAGTTCCTGGTTGACATCATGATCCTCCGCCACCAGCACGCGCAGATCGTCGAAATGCATTGCCGCACCCTCGACCGGCGGCAGGGCGGGGACAGGCACGGCCCCCTCCTCCGCCTGCTCGAAGGGCAGACGCAGGGTGAAGCGGCTCCCCTGCCCCAACCGGCTGTCGAGCGTCAGTTCCCCCTTCATCAGCGTCACCAGTTGGGCGCTGATCGCCAGGCCAAGGCCGCTGCCGCCATAATGGGCCGCGGTGGTCGCATCCGCCTGCACGAACTTCTCGAAAATGGCGGCCTGCCGCTCCGGGGCGATACCGGGACCGCTGTCCTCCACCATCAGCACCAGCCGGTCCGCGCCATCCCGGTGCACGCGCAGCGCCACATGACCCATGGCGGTGAACTTGATCGCATTGCCCAGCAGGTTGAGGACGATCTGGCGCAGCCGCAACCCGTCGCCCAGCATCATCCGGGGCAGGTCCCCGGCCAGGTCGCGGATCAGATCGAGTCCCTTCTGCTCCGCGCTCGCCCGCACCAGATTGAGGCAGGCGTCCAGGGCATGGACCAGGTCGAAGGGTTCATGCGCGATCTCCATCTGCCCTGCCTCCACCTTGGACAGGTCCAGTATGTCGTTCAGCAGCCGCATCATCGCCCGGCCGGAATCCGCGATCATCTTCACCTGATGATGCTGTTCGGGCGGCAGCTTCGCACCCATCAGCAGGTCGGCAAAGCCCAATATGCCGTTCATCGGCGTGCGGATCTCATGGCTCATATTGGCGAGGAACCCGGTCTTGGCCGCGCTCGCCATCTCCGCCGAATGCCGCGCCGATATGTCCTCGACCACGCAGACGAAGAAATCGGGGGCGCCCCCTGAATCCCGTACCAGCGACACGGTCATGTTGATCCACACGACGCCGCCATCCTTGCGGACATAGCGTTTTTCATGGGCGAATTCGCTGATCTCGCCCAGCAGCAGCCGGCCCACCTGTCGCGCATCGATCGCATAATCGGCGGGATGGGTGATCTGCCGGTAATCGGTTCCGATCAGTTCGTCCCGCGCATAACCCGCGATCTCGCAAAACCGGTCGTTGACGAGCAGGAACCGTCCCTCGGGCGAGGCATGGGCCAGGCCCACCGCCGCCTGATCGAAGGTCGCGGCGAAGTGGCGCGCCGCATCGCTGTGCGCAGCATTGGCAAAGCCGGTGACGATCGGGCCGGCCATCAGCCGCACGACCTCCAGATCGGCTCTGGAAAAGGCCGCCAACTGATCGGAATAGACCTTCAGCACCCCGACCGTCTCGCCATGATAGGGCAAGGGCACCAACATCATGGATCGGACGCCGACCTTCCGGCAGGCATCGCGGTCGACGCGCGGATCGGTTTCGCTGTCGTGGCAGAATTGGGTTTCACCCGTCGCGACGCAGACCCCCGACAGGCTGCCGCTCAACCGCAGGCGCAGGCCGATCTGCCTGATCGACGTGCCGCTGGCGGCACGATAGACCACTTCCTCGCCGTCGCGCATCTCGACAATGGCGCCTGTCGCAAGAGGGATGATGCGCAACGCGCGGCGGGCCACTTCGTCGATGATCTGCTGGAAATCGGCGAAGGATTCCGCCACAGCCACCTGAAGTGCCAGCATTTCCGGCATCCAGGGGGGAGACGGACCGTCCGCGTTCCTATCCATCGGATGTCTCCCTGCTGCCTTCGTCCCAGCCATGGACGCGGAAACGGACGAAGCGGTGCCATCCGGCCAGCATGGGCGGCGCAGCCGTCGCCAGTAGGAAAAAGAGCACCGTCCTCATTGCCGCACGAAGGCCGAACGGCCGGCGGCGGCCCATCGGTTGTCCTTGCGGATGAAACGCCACATGCCATGGAGCCGGAAGACCAGATTGGCCTGCCGGTAGCCCAGATTTTCGACGACGGCGGCGATCCCGATCATCGCCAGGTCGCGCGCCCGCGGCGTGCGGCGCAACTGCACTTCCTCCAGCGCCAATGTGCCCAGGCTGAGCGCCGTGCCGAACAGCACCGTCAGCGAGAAGAAGGCAAGCACCACCGTTCCGGATTCCACCCCCATCAGCCAGAGCAGCGGAATGAGCAGATAGCCGAACAGCTCGCAGGGCGGCCCCAGCACATCCTCGATCACGATCAGCGGCATGCTGACAAGGCCGACCCGGCCATAGCGCGGATTGCCGAGCATGCGCCGATGCTCCACGATCGTCTCCAGCGCCCCCTGTTCCCAGCGGGCCCGTTGGTTGCGCAGGCCCGTCCAGCTTTCCGGCGCGTCGGTCCAGCAGACGATCTCCGGCACGAAATCGATGCGATAAGGCTTCTTCTCCTCCCGCATGCGGCGATGGATACGGGTCACGACCTCCAGATCCTCACCCACCGTATCGTGGCGATAACCGCCGATATCGACCAGCGTCGCCCGGCGGAACATGCCGAAGGCACCCGATATCAGCATCAGCATGTCCAGCCGCGCATTGGCGATCCGCGCCGTCAGGAAGGCGCGCAGATATTCCAGTATCTGGTAGCGCGGCAGCCATTTGCCCGGCAGGCGGATTTCGCGCACATGACCGCCCGCCACCACCGATCCGTTGACGATGCGGATCGCGCCGCCCACCGCCATCAGCGATCCGTCATCGGTCATGAAGGGTTCCGCGGCACGCAGCAGGCCGTCCGGTTCGATGATCGAATCCGCGTCGATCACGCACACCAGCGGAGCGGCGGCAAAGCCCAGCCCGGCATTGACGGCGTCGGCTTTCCGTCCGTTCTGCTTGTCGACCAGGATCAGATTGGGGTAGCGTACCGACCCGTAAATGCCGTTGATCCGCGTTTTCTGAAGCTCGGCCAATTGCTCCCGCTCGATCGGGCGCAGGTCGAATTCCTCGATCAGCACGGCCAGCGTGCGATCGCTGGAACCGTCATTGACCAATATCACCTCATGATCGGGATATTCCAGCGTCAACAGCGCACGCACGCTGTCCGCGATCGACAGCTCCTCATTATAACAGGGTGCGATCACCGACACCGGTAGCGCCAGATCGGCATAGCGGGTCCACAGATCGTAGGACCGGCTGGCCGGCTTGATCCGCGTGACGAAGATACGGGCCGCCAGCAGCAGCTGGATCGTCGATACCAGATTGCGGACCGTCACGACGACGAAGCAAAGCAGGCCGATGGCGATCAGTGTCGCGACGCCGACATCGGCCGCCCCCGAAAGCATGCGGTCCATCATGCCGCCACCTGCAACATCTGCACCGCCTGCTGCGCGCGCAGTCGCACCCAGGGCGAAGGGTCGTTCCGCATCGCCGCCAGCAGCGGCACGGCAGCGGACAGCTTCATGATCTGGCAGGCTCGAATGGCGCGCGAACGCACCGGATGTTCCGGATCGTCCAGCAGGCGGATGATCCATCCCGCGCTGCCTGGATGGCCGAGCCGGGTCGCGGAATCGAGCGCGGCAAGCCGCACCGGCGGATGGGGATCGACCGCCGCCGCCGCCAGCAACGGCAACGCCGCGAAATTCTCCGTCCACCCCAGCGCATCGATGACCAAGGCGCGGACGGCGGGCTGTAATTGCCTGGAATGGCCGAGGGCCAGCAATTCAACGGGATGGCTGACCGCAATCAATCGGAACAATGTGCGATGCAGGGGCGTGATCCGCGCTTCATGCAACGAAAGATCCGCGATCAGACTCTCCGGCGCGGGCAAGGCGTCGAGCTGCGCCAGAAGCGAGGCGGCTTCCAGGCGGGTATCGATATGGGGGTCCTCATGCAGCACGGCCATCAGCGCCTCGACGGCTTGCGTCCCGCCAATACTGCCCAACATGCGCATCGCGTCCACCTGGGCCCGGCGTCGCGAACTGTGAGTCCGGCGCAATGCCTTCTTCAACAGGCCGTCGCGTTCCACCAGCGCGATCAGCCTGTTCCGATCCTCCCCACGCAACAACTGGATCATGCGGCCAATCGCCGCCAGCTTGTCGGCGGTGCGCGCGCGGCGAAAGGCCGGGCTGGCCAGTGCATCTTCCCCGCCACCCATGATCTCGCGGATCAGAGCCTTGATCAGGGCGGCCCGTTGCGCCTCGCCCCGCTCCGCTCGATCGCGACGGATGACAAGGAACAGCAACAGCGCCGCCATGCCCAGCGCGCCATAAAAGGAAACGAAAATGGCGATCTGGGCGACATGGTCGGAGATCGGCATGGTCGTCACGATCAGAATCCGAATTGCAGGCCGACCGACCCGCCCTTGCGCGTGTAGGTGGATCGCCTGCGGTCGTAATCCAGACCTGCCCGAAGCGTGATCCGCTCGGCGATCGGCACGGTGCCTCCCAGGAAAAGCGAATGGACCTGCCGGGTGATGCCGGCTTCGGTATCGGGATAGGTCGCCGCACCGGCATAGAGAGTGGCGCCACTGCGCAGCGTGCCGTCCAGCCGCCCGGAAACACCGGCGCGATGCGTGCCCTGCTCGTCCCAGAGGTTGATCATCCGAACCGTGGCGCTCACCCCAATCCTCGCGGCATTGAGGCGAAGACCGGGCAGGAACGTCGTCACCGACACATCGCGATATTGGGCATGACGCACGTCCGCGAGCAGGCTGGCATAGGAGCTGATGTCCGCCTCGATCCCGCCGCTGATGCTCCATTTTTCCCTGAAATCGGCATGCGGTGTCCCGGCAATGGCCGCGTAGGCGCGCAGATTGGGGCCGATACGCTGATCGATGCGCCCTTCGATGCGTGTATCGACAAAGCTCTGACGATCCTCCCGCTCTCCCGCCAGCGCCAACGTCGTCCCCTCCCCGACCCGGCCATAGATGGCCAAAGTCGTCGTCGACCATGTCCGGCTCGGCCGATTGTCGAAGGATACATGGGAAAAGCCCTGGGCCGCGGCCAAGCCAAAACGGCTGCGCGGGGGCGGGCCGGGCTTGGCGTCGAGCTGACGGCGAATGGCCGCGGCGTCGGGATCCTGCGGCGATCGCTGCTCGATCGCCGCAACCTCGCGCCCTGCGGCATCGCGGTCGCCGGACCACATATAGGCACGGGCGAGCGCCGCGCCGATGTCATTGTCGGTCGGCGCCAATTGCTGCGCGTGCTTCAGCGTGGCGATCGCCTGCGGATAGTGCCCGGCACGGGCATGGGCCGTACCCAGCAAACGCAGGATTTGGGGATCATTGGGAAAATCGGCATCGGCCCGCTCCAGCAGAACGATGGCCCCACCTTCGTCCCGCCGTCCCAGCGCTGCCTCCGCCGCGTCCAGTTGCGCCGCGCGCGGACTATCGGGCGCCGCCTGCGCCGCCGATGCCATCGCGAGCGTCAAGGAGCAAGCGAACAGCACCCTCATTGCATCGCCCGGGCCGATTTGAGGATCGCGTTGACGCGTATCACCAGTTCGTCGGGGATGAAGGGCTTGGTCAGATAATCCCGCGCCCCGGCCGTCAGCGCGCCCATGACATCCGCCTGCCCTTTCCGGGAGGTCAGCATCACGACGGGAATATCCGGCAATTCCTGCGTGACTGCGCGCAGCACGTCCGCACCGGACATGACCGGCATCATGGCATCCAACACCAGCAGGTCGACACCCCCGCTGCGCGCCGCCTCAAGCGCGGAAGCGCCATCCTGCCGAATCGTTACGTCATGCCCGGCCGCTTCCAGCTTGAAACGGACCAGTTCGCCCAGGAGGTCGTCGTCATCGGCAACCAGGATATGCGCCATTCAATTCCTCCCTTGGGAACCGCATCATCCTCTCCAACTGCGGAAAATTCCGTGGTTTAACAATGAATAATGGGAAATTTACCCTCATCTTGCCGCGCCGGGGCAACATTTCTGCGATAAGCCGCCTTCCGGCGGGGGGCCGGTACCCGCAGCCTTCCGCATTTCTGCGCTTGCTGACTGCCCGGATGCTTGCAAAACAGGGCTTTGACCGGAGCGGCAAAGCTGCACAGAGGAACGTCCGATCATGCAGAAGCGCGACGCCATGGCCGGGCTTTCGATCGCGGGCCTCATGCTGCCTGAAGCCATTGCCTATGCCGGCATCGCGGGCCTGCCGCCCCAACGCGCGATTCTGGCGGCGGTGGCGGGCGCCTGCGCCTATCTGGTCCTGGGACGCAGCCGCTTCGCCATCATATCTCCCACCTCTTCTTCCGCCGCAATCCTGGCGGCCGCGCTTGCCTCATTGCCGCCGGACGCGGGACCGACCGGCACCGTCGCAACCCTGATCATCATCATGGTGGGCATGATGTTCTGCGTCATGGCGGCTGCCCGGCTGGGCGGCCTCGCCAGTTTCATCTCGCGCCCCGTGCTGCGCGGTTTCGCCTTCGGCCTCGCGATCACGATCATCGTCAAGCAATGGCCGATCGCCGTCGGCCTGTCGCTGCATGGTTCCACCATCGGCACCTTGCTGCTCGCCCTGCTGGGCAGCGTACGAAGCTGGCATGTCGCCAGCATCTTCACGGCCCTTGCCGCCCTCGCCGCCCTGCTGCTGTTGCGGCGCATGCCCCATCTTCCTGGCGCTTTCCTCGTTCTTGCGGGCGGTATTGCGGCCTCGGCGTTGTTCGATCTTCCCGGCCATGGCGTGGCGAGCGTGGGCATGATCGACCTGATACCCCATTGGGAAGGCATGCGCTGGCCGGGCTGGCAGCAATTGTCCCGCGTCGCGCAATTGGCGGCGCCCATCGTCCTCATTCTCTTCGCCGAAAGCTGGGGCACGATGCGCACCTTGGCGCTGCGCCACGGCGACCAGGTGGAGCCCAACCGGGAAATGGCGGCGCTGGGCCTTGCCAATATCGCTGCCGCCATGGTGCAGGGCATGCCTGTCGGCGCAGGCTTTTCCGCGGGGTCTGCGGCCGAGGCAGCAGGGGCGCAGAGCCGTTGGACCGGCCTGGTGGCAGCCGTCACGCTCGCGGCGCTGGTGATGCTGGCCATGCCTCTGGTGGCCCGCTTGCCGGCACCTGTGCTGGCCGCGGTGGTCGTGGCGGCGCTGCTCCATGCGCTCGATCCGGCACCGCTGATACGCCTCTGGCGCATCCGCCGGGACGGTGTGGCGGCGCTGGGCGCGGCGGCGGGCGTATTGATATTTGGCGTGCTCAACGGCATGCTCTTTGCCATTGCCTTGTCGTTGGCGCTGCTGATCCGTCGGCTCGCAACGCCGGAACTGCGGCAGTTGGGACAATTGGCATCCGGACATGATTATGTCGACATGGCTCGTCACCGCGATGCGGTCAGCCCGCCGGGGATGATGATCCTGCGTCCCGCCGAGCCGCTGTTCTTCGCCAATGCGGAGCGGGTGCTGGGTCGTGTCGTCGAGATGGTGGGCGTGCAAGCCGACCGACACAAGCTGATCCTCAGCCTGGAGGAGAGTTTCGACCTCGACAGCACCGCGCTGGATGCCCTGATCGAATTCGACACGCTGATGAAGGCAAGAGGGATCACGCTGCAACTGGCGCGGGTGCGCGATCATGTCCGCGACCTGATGCAGGCGGCGGGCGCTGCCGATCTGATCGCGCGCAGCAGTTACAGCGTCGACGACGCGGTCCAGGCGCTCAAACAGGAGGCAAGATGATGCCGCATGTCGTTCCGGAACCCCTGCTGCATTCGGTCGAACTGGCCGAGTTGCGCCCCACCCAGATGACCGTCGGCCTGATCGAAGTGGCGCGCAAGCGCCATGAATGGAGCGTCCGCGCGGATCGCGACCGGCCCGATTTCCTGGGCCGCCACATGATCCCGGTGGTGATCGGTCCGAAGGGTCGGCGCTGGATGGTCGATCATCACCATCTCGCCCGCGCCCTGCATGACGAGGGCGTGATCCATGTGCTGGTCAGCGTGGTGGCCGATCTGGGGCATCTCACGCCCAGCGCGTTCCTGACCTATATGGACAACCGCAACTGGCTCCATCCCTTCGACGGGAAGGGGCGGCGGCAGGACTATGACGCGTTGCCCAAGCATATCGGCAAGCTGACGGACGATCCTTATCGCTCGCTCGCAGGGGAACTGCGGCGTGCTGGGGGCTATGCCAAGGTGGATATTCTCTATTCCGAATTTCTCTGGGCCAATTTCCTGCGCCAGCGGATCAAGCCTTCGCGCCTCGCCGAAGGGTTCCAGGCCTGTCTTGGCAAGGCGCTGACCCTGGCGCGGTCGCGGGACGCGGCGCATCTCCCCGGCTGGGCCGGAAGCGTGGAATAGCTTCAGCCCAGATCGCCGCCCGCGACCGGCAGGACGCTGCCGGTGACATAGCTCGCCTCGTCCGAGGCCAGGAACAGGATCGGCCCCGCCTGCTCCTCCAGCGTGCCATAGCGCTTCATGAAGCTGGATTGCGTGACCTGCTCCACCACATCGGACATCCAGGCCTCTTCCTGCGCGCTGTTGCCGTCCGGGTTGCGCGGCACGCGGCGTTCGGGCGCAGCGGTGCCGCCCGGCGCGGTGGCGACGACGCGGATGCCAGCTGACGCATATTCCATGGCCAGGCTCCGGGTGATGGCGTTCACCCCGCCCTTGGCCGCCGAATAGGGCACGCGGTTGATCCCGCCCGTGGCATTGGAGGAGACGTTGACGATCGTGCCCTTCCGGTGCTCCAGCATATAGGGCAGCACCGCATGACAGCACCAGAGCGTCGGGAAGAGCGATCGGCGCACCTCCGCCTCGATCTGCGCAGGTTCGAACGCGGTATAGGGTCGCATCCGTATGGCCCCGCCGACATTGTTGATCAAGATGTCGATGCCCCCGAAACGCTCCCCCGCGGCCGCCATGGCGGCCCTCGCGCCTTCATATGTCTCCAGATCGGCGACGAAGCCGAATGCCTCGCCATCGGCTTCCGCCGCGACATCGGCCACGAATTCGGCCCGGTCGACCAGCAGCACCCTGGCGCCCTCGGCAGCGGCACGCAGGGCGACCATCCGGCCAATCCCCTGCGCCGCGCCGGTCACGACCATGGCCTTGCCCGCAAAGCGTCCCGCGAAGATCATGCCGGCACCGGCTCGCTGGCGGCGAACTTCTCATAATGGAAGTGGGCCGGTTCCACGCCCTTTTGCTTGAAGAACTGCCTGACCGCCTCGACCATCGGCGGCGGGCCGCACAGATAGACGTCGCAATCGCCCGCGTTCAGATGCTCGTCGGTCAGATGATGGGTGACATAGCCCTTGAGCGGATGCGCGCTTGCCTCGTCGGCGACGCAGGCGGCCCAACTCATCGTCGGCAACCGCCGGCTCAGTGCCTCGATCCGCTCGATCTCGACCAGATCGCCGTCATGGGTCACGCCATAGATCAGGCGGATCGGCTGGTCGGTGCCCCTATCGGCCAGCACCTCCAGCATCGAAAGCAACGGCGCGAGGCCGGTCCCGCCCGCCAACATGACCAGCGGCCGCGTGACGTCGCGAAGGAAGAAGCTGCCATTGGGACCGACGAAGCGCATCCGGTCGCCCCCCTTTGCCTGCCTCGTCAGCCAGCCGCTCATCAGCCCGCCGGGAACGTTGCGGATAAGGAAGCTCGCCTGCTCCGCGCCCGGCCTGGAGCTGAAGCTGTAGGCGCGGCTCTCCCCCGTGCCGGGCACGGCCAGGTTCACATATTGGCCGGGCAGGAAGGCCAGCTTTTCCGGATCGTCCAGGTCCAGCTTGAGGAGGATGGTGCTGTCCGACACCAGTTCGACGGACGCAATGGCCGCATCGAACCCCGCGGGCGCCAGCTTGCAGGCCGATGACGGCACCGGCACCTGAACCACGCAGTCGGAGGACGGCACCATCTGGCAGGTGAGGACCATGCCTTCCGCCGCCTCGTCTTCGGTGAGCGCGTCCTCGATATAGTCGTCGCCCAGATCATAGCTGCCCTGCTCGCAATGGCATTTGCAGGTGCCGCACACGCCGTCGGAACAGTCCATCGGCAGGTTGATCTTGTGGCGATAGGCCGCGTCCAGCACCTTCTCGCCATCGTTGCAATCGATGATGCGGGTGGCGCCGTCTTCGAAATTCAGGGCTATGCGAAAGCTCATGGTTTCTCTCCCATCCGAACATCTTCAAGCAGGCTGAAAGTCAGCGGCCCGGAAAATGCGATGATCAAAAGCACCGGTCAGATGTGGTAGATGTCGATGACCTGGTGGATATAATCGTCCTTCAGAACGACCTTCTTCGAGGTGATCAGGGGCGTTTCCCCACCGAAATCGACCGTGTAGAAGGATGTGCCGAAGAAACTTTGCGTCTTCTTGTAGCGATGACTGAGCGTCTGCCAGTTGAAGCGCAGATCGACGGTTTCGCCCTGCTGGCCGATGATTTCGACATTGCTGACGAAATGACAGGTGCGCGGTTCGGGCATGCTGGCGCTCGACCGTTCGGTCTTGATGCGGAAGACCCGATCCTCCAACCCTTCGCGATTGGGATAGTAGATCAGCGAGATATGGCTGTGCGGATCGTCCACCAACTCGTCGTCATCGTCCCAGGCCGGCATCCAGAACATGGCCTCGGGCGAATAGCAGGCCAGCCATTCTTCCCACTGGCGATCGTCCAGAAGACGGGCCTCGCGATAGAGAAAGGCCGCGACCTGCTCCAGCGTGATGCGGGCGAGCGTGCTCATGCCGCTTCTCCCATCCGCTCGGCACTTTCACTCTGGCGGATCGCTGCGATCAAGGCCTGCGCCCAATATTCATGCTGGCGCACGAACAGCCCTTCATCCTCGCTGCGATCGCCGCTGAGGATCGGCTTCAAGCCCGTAGCCAGCGCATTTTCATCCGGCCCATCGATCCAGTGCACCGCACCGCGGCTCAGGTCGTTCCACAGATCGTCCGCCCCGGCATAGCCGGTCTGGCAGGCGCGGAATTCCTCCAGATCGTCCGGCGTGCCCATGCCGCTGACGTTGAAGAAATCCTCATATTGGCGGATGCGCAGGGTCCGTTCGGCCGCGCTCTCCCCCTTGGGCGCGAAACAGTAGATGGTGACTTCGGTCTTATCGACGCTGATCGGCCGCACGACGCGGATCTGCGTGGAAAACTGGTCCATCAGGTAGACATTGGGATAGAGGCAGAGATTACGGGTCTGGCCGACGATCGGCGCCGCACGCTCCCTGCCCAGCCGGGCCTCCAGTTCCTGCGCATGCGCATGGATCGGCCGCACTTCGGGATTGAGCAGATTGGTCCAGAGCAGGATATGCCCGTTCTCGAAGGCATAGACGCCGCCGACGCTCTTGGACCAGCCATTGGCGTCGACCGTGCGCGTGCCTTCCGCCTCATAGTTGCGGCGGCCCATGGTCGCTGAATAATTCCAGTGGACAGAGCTGACATGATAGCCGTCGGCGCCATTTTCCATCTGCAACTTCCAATTGCCGTCGAAAGTATAGGAACTGTTGCCACGCAGCACTTCCAGACCTTCGGGCGCGGCATCGGCAATCTGGTCGATCACCGCTCGTGCCCCGCCCAGATGCTCCTCCAGCGAGGGGACGTCAGCGTTGAGGCTGCCGAACAGGAAGCCGCGATAATTTTCGAACTTCGCCAGCCGGGTCATGTCATGCGACCCTTCGGTGTTGAACGAGCCCGGATAGTCGCCGGTCTTACCGTCCTTCACCTTCAGCAACTTGCCGCCATTGTTGAAGGTCCAGCCATGGAAGGGACAGGTGAAGCTGCCCTTGTTGCCATGTTTCCGACGGCACAGCATCGCGCCGCGATGCGCACAAGCATTGATCAGCGCATGAAGTTCACCGCCCTTGTCGCGCGTGACGACGACGGGTTTGCGGCCGATCCAGGTCGTGAAATAGTCATTGGGCTCCGGAATCTGGCTTTCATGCGCCAGAAACACCCAATTACCCTCGAAAATATGCTTCATTTCCAGGTCGAACAATGCGGGATCGGTGAAGACATCCCGGCGGCAGCGATAGATTCCCCTGGCCGGGTCCTCGACAACGGCGCCGGCGATGCGATCGATCATATCCATGCATACTCTCCTTCGGTGGAAGGAATATGCCTTGAAGGTTGACCTGTGAAAGACTAACTGGGTCCAGTTCCATACCTTGAAGGTATTATATATGGATATACGCCAGTTACGCTATTTCCTCGCCGTCGCGGCGGAGCGTAATTTCAGCCGGGCGGCCGATCGGCTCCATATGGCTCAACCGCCGCTCAGCCGACAGATCCAGCAATTGGAGCAGGAGGTCGGGGCCACCCTCTTCGACCGCGACGCCCGCCCCATGACTCTGACAGACGCCGGACGCCTGTTCTACGAACATGCCGTCCAGGTCACGCGCCGATTGGAGGAGTTGAAGGAGGCGATGCGCGGTTTCGTCAATGCCAACCGCCCGCGCTTCGTCGTCGGCTTCGTGCCATCGGTACTCTTTGCCCGCCTGCCCGACATCATCCGCCATTTCCGGAAGGCGGCGCCCGATGTCGACCTCAACCTCGTCGAGATGATGAGCATCGAACAGATGGCCGCGCTCAAGGAAGGCCGCATCGACGTCGGGTTCGGGCGCCTGCGGTTCGAGGACTCCGCCATCGAACGCGAAGTGCTGCGCGAGGAGGAACTGGTCGCCGCCCTTCCCCTTGCCCACCGGCTGCTCCGTAACGACGGACCGATCGACCTTACCGCCCTGTCCGATGAAGCGGTGATCGTCTACCCGCGCGAACCCCGGCCCAGCTATGCCGATCAGGTGCTGTCGCTCCTGCACGACCATGGCGTGGCCCCCGCCGCCGTGCATGAGGTGCGCGAATTGCAGACCGCGCTCGGCCTGGTGGCGGCGGAGGACGGCATCTGCATCGTCCCCTCCTCTATCCACCTGATGGGCAGGCGCGATCTGGCATTCCGCGAACTGGCCCAAAGGGCGGTTTCGCCGATCATCATGAGCCACCGGAAGGACGATCACTCGCCCCATCTGGCGACCATGGTCGGCAGCGTCGCGGCGATTTACGAAGAATGGAGCTGGCCGATCCCCCCTGGATTGAAACGGCATCTGCCGCCGGAATGACCTATTGACGCCAACGACAGAAATCATCCTGCAAGGCCCGGTCGAGAATGGCTTTGCAGGTGCCGAACATCGAATCGTCCGGCCTCGTCACACCCATGACGAGACCCGCCAATTGCGCCTGTGGCACGAAGGCCACCGGACAGGCTACCGGCACGAGCTGCGATCCCGCCCCGGCTTGAAGCGTGGTCAACAGGCCGAACATCTGTCCGTCGCGGGTCGGCCGCCCGAGGATGATCAGTCGATGCTGCCCGGATTCGTTCGTCGCCAGATAGATATGGCCCGACAGATTGGGCATGGATACATGGCCCGTTTGGGCGAAGGCGCCATCGGCCCGGTCGGCTTCCGCAAAGCTCAGATACCCCGCCGCCTCATTCCAGGCGATACGGGTGCGATAGGCGATCACCGCGCCCAGCGTCCCGAAACTGGCGCGCAAGGTCACATAATCCTGTTCGATCCAGTGCACGGCGGCGCGGCTATAGGCGCCCATATGCTCCGGCGCGAGATCGCGGCCGCCCACCGCCTGATGGGCTGAACGCAACGGCACGCCCAGCACTTCCTCGATCCGGACGATGGTGGAAAGCGTGAAAGGGCGACTGCCCGACAGCGCCTTTTCCAGCGTTGAGAGGCTGATCCGCGCCATGTCCGCCAACGCCTGGCGCGACATGCGCCGCCGCGCCAGTTCCTCGCGCAGACGGGCCGCGACCGCATCGTCCTGATCCGCCATGCTTTCCCTTCCCCACAAGTCCGCACAAATGCGCACAAAACCGGACGAGCCGTCAAGTCTTCCCGGACGCTTCCACATCTTCCGGCGGAAAGCGGCATGGTCTGCCGATGGTTGTCCGGCATGGCGGGTCCCTATGGGAAAGGCTCCCTTGAACAGGAGCGAACCCATGCCCGCCTTTCCCCTCCCCCGTCGGTCACGGCACAGGCTGATGCTCGGCCTGACACTGATGCTCGGCCTCCTCGCCCTCATCTTCCTGACCGACCGCCTCTGCGCGTCGGATGTGGAGGCCGATCCCGACGCGATCGGCAGCGGCACGCTGATGCTGCGCGGCAAGGGGGTGGCCAACGCCATGCCAGCCATGCGCCTCGGCACCGACATGGACGTGACCGTCAGCGGCCAGATCGCCCGCGTCCGCGTCACCCAGGCGTTCCGCAACGGCAGCAGTCAGTGGATGGAGGCAAGCTATCTCTATCCCCTGCCCGACGACGGTGCGGTCGACAGCCTGAAGATGGTGGTCGGGCAGCGTGTCATCATCGGCCATATCAAACGCCGCGAGGAAGCCCGCGCCCTTTACGAAAAGGCGCGTGACGATGGCAAAAAAGCGGCGCTGGTCGAATCCGAACGGCCCAACCTGTTCCGCAACAGCGTTGCTAATGTGGGACCGGGCGAAACCGTGCTGATCGCCATCGAATATCAGGCGCCGGTGCGGCAACTGGGCGGCGAATATGCGCTGCGCCTGCCGCTGGTGGTCGGCACCCGCTACATCCCGGCGCAGACGCCCGCTGCCGACGCCGCCAATGTCAGCGCCCCGCTCGCCCATCCCGCGCTGGGCAAGGGCATCAATCCGGTCTCCATCACCGTCCATCTCGCCCCGGGCTTCAAACCTGCCAATCTCATCAGCCCCTACCACCGCATCGCCATCGACCGCGATGGCGCCGAAACCCGGACGATCCGCCTTGCCGACGGCCAGGTCCCCGCCGATCGCGATTTTGAACTGCGCTGGCGCTCCGCCAATGCCGATCCCACCATCGGCCTGTTCCGCGAACGGCACGAGGGCGAGGCCTATCTGATGGCTGCCATCACCCCGCCCCGCCGCGATCCAGCCACGACCGCGAACCGTGATGCGCCGCCGCGCGACATGACCTTCGTGATCGACAATAGCGGCTCCATGGGCGGCGCATCGATGGACGCCGCCAAGGACAGCCTGCTCTACGCGCTCGGCACGCTGCGCCCCCAGGACCGGTTCAACATCATCCGCTTCGACGACAGCATGACCCGGCTGTTCCACGAAAGCGTCGCCGCCTCGCCCGACCAGATCGCGCTGGGTCGCCGCTTCACTCAGGGGCTGGAGGCCGATGGCGGCACCGAAATGCTGCCAGCCCTGACCGCCGCGCTGGAGGACAACACGCCCGATGACAGCCATTATGTCCGCCAGGTGCTGTTCCTGACCGACGGGAACATCTCCAATGAAAAGGAGATGATGGCCACCATTGCGGCGAAGGGTGGACGCAGCCGCATCTTCATGATCGGCATCGGCTCCGCGCCCAATCAATATCTGATGCGCCGCACGGCCGAAGCGGGGCGTGGCACCTTCACCAATGTCGGCTCGGGCGAGGATGTCGCCGCGAAGATGACCGCCCTGCTGGATCGCCTGAAGGCGCCGGTGGTGCGCGACCTGAAGGTCCGCTTGGAGGGCGCCCCCCTCGATCTGACGCCGCGGCGCCTGCCCGATCTCTATGCCGGGGAACCGCTGGTGTTGCTGGGCAAGGGCAAGGCCCAAAATGAGGGACTGTCAGGCAAGCTCACCGTCTCCGGCCTGATCGACGGCAGACCCTGGTCGCAGAGCGTCGACCTGTCGGACGCGATCGACAGTCCCGCCGTCGCCAAACTCTGGGCCAATCGCCGCATCGCCGATGTGGAGGCTGCACGCTGGGCAGGCGAAACCAATGACGCCACCACCGATGAAGCCATTGCCCGGATCGGCCTCGCCTACAGCCTCGTCACCAGCCAGACCAGCCTGGTCGCCATCGACGAAACCCCCGCGCGTCCGGAAGGCGTAAACCTGACCCGCGAGGAACTGCCGTTGTTGCTTCCCGCCGGCTGGGATTTCGATGTCCTGTTCGGCGGACAGGCGGCGAAGGCGGCAAAACCGGGTGGCGTGCAGCCTGCGGGCGAAGCCGAAGCCATGGACCTGCCCCAGACCGCCACCGGCTATGTCGGGTTGATCGGACAGGGGCTGCTGTTCCTGGCGCTCGGCCTTGGCGGCCTCGCCCTGCGCCGGGCGCAGCGGCAGGTCCGGGCATGATCGCCGTCATGACGACCGTGATGAAAGGAGGGCGCGCCGTGCGGGGCGCCCTCGCCCGCGCCCTGCTGATCGGCCTTTGCGTCATCGGACTGTGCTTCATCGCCTACGGTGCGATGATCCCCGCCAAGGCATGGATCGCGCAAATCCTGCTCGACCGCGCATTCGATCAGAGCTTGTCGAAACATCGCCCGTTAAAGCCCTGGTTTTGGGCCGATATGACTCCCGTCGCCCGCATCACCCTACCGCGCCTCGACGTCCGCGAGATCGTGCTGTCTGGCGGTTCCGGACAGGCCATGGCCTTCGGTCCGACGCTCATGCCCCTGGGCAATCCGCACGTCAGCGTCATGGCGGCGCATCGAGACACTCATTTCGCCTTCCTGCAGAAGGTGCGGAAGGGCGATGAGATCGAAGTCCAGTCCATCGACGGACGGAAGCGGCGTTATCGCATCACCGGCTTCCAGATCGTGCGCTGGGATCGTTTCGCCTATCCGCGCGATCCGGCAGGGGCGTTGCTGGCGCTCACGACATGCTATCCCTTTGGAACGACGGAGCATGGTCCGCTACGATTTGTGGCATGGGCCGAAACCCAGTAACGCCTTGCGCTCCTGCGCCGACAGGGAGCCCGGTCCAAACGGCGAAGAAAAATCCTGCGGCGAGCCGGAACTGCCGCCTGCTCAGGATCGGAAGCGTTCAATAGAACGCCCGCTCAAACACCCGGAACCCCCAAAATCCGCGCCTCATCCCTGATCCGTCCCGCCTGCGCCGGGTTGGCCGCCTTCGCCTGCGCATAAGCCGCCGCCGCCTTGGCCGTCTCGCCCAATGTCATCCGGCTGCGCATCAGCATGATCCAGCCGTCGACATTGCCGGGATTCGCCTTCAGCTTGGCCTCGAGCCCCGAAACCATTCCCTCCACCATCGCATCCTGCTGCCCCTTGGGAAGCTGCGCGGCCGCCTGCATCTGCTCGCTGCTCGGCCCAGGAATTGCCGCCGCCGCCACTGACATGCCGCCCATGGGGGGATGGGGGGCGACCGGCTTCACCGCCGCCAATCGCGGGGCCACGTCGATCTTGTTGATCTTCCCCACCTGCTCGATGGTCCGGCGCAGGTCGGCCTCCCACGGTGCCCCCGGCGGCGTGTCGCCCAGCAGCGCCAGCCAGTCCCGGATTGCGCCCTCATGATCCTTGGCCAGATCCTTTCGCACCGCCAGGAAATAGCGCGCCCTGGGGTCCTTGGGATCGATCGCGATCGCCTTGTCGAACGCGGCTGCTGCCTCCTGCGGCATCGGATCATGATCGCTCGCCATCACCGCCGCTTCGCCCAGCGAAGACCAGAATGTGGCATTGCCTGGCACCAGCTTCGTCGCATGGCGATAGGCGCGCAGCGCATCGGCATGGCGGCCGTTCTCGAAATAGGCCCAGCCCAGCCTCTGCCAGCCCTCCGCATCGTTGGGATTGGCCCCCACCCTGTCCTGAAGCCCCCGAATGACCGCCTCCGGATCGCTCGCCTGCCCGTTCATCAGGGGCGACGGGGCCGCGGGCTCTTTCGCCTCATCGGGCGTGTGCATCATATTATAGCCGATCGACACGGCGGCAATGCCGACCGCGCCCATCAGCACGACGCGTCCAAAGCCCCAACCCATTATTCTTGCTCTCCCCGATCTTTACCCGCCGATCCTCTCTAGCGTGACGCTGCGGAAATGATAGAGTGGGGCCGGGACAGGCATCCGGTAACATCCGGAGCACAGGGGTATTTTGGGGGATAATCTTTGACTGACCGCGTGCGTATCGCGATCGTCGGATCGGGGCCGGCGGGTCTGAGTGCGGCCGCCCGTGCCGCCGGGCTGGGGCTTTCCCACCTGCTGATCGAGAAGACGGACCATCTGTCCGACACCATCTTCAAATATCAGAAGGGCAAGCATGTGATGGCGACGCCCAGTCAGCTCGTGCTGCGTTCCGATTGCGATTTCGAGGCCGGAAAACGCGAATCGATCCTCGACCGCTGGAACGCGCAGGCGGTACAACAGGGCATCAACGTGGCCTATCGTGCGGAGGTGGAGGCGATCACCGGCACCGGTGAGCCCATCCCGGGCAGCGTCCAGAAGATCGTGGAGCGCAAGCGCGACGGCACCACCGCCACGAAGGAAATCCAGCGCCTCGCTCCGCCCTATCGCCTGACCTTGAGCGACGGTCGGGAGGTCATCGCCGACGCCGTGATCATGGCGATTGGCACGCAGGGCAACCCCAACCTCATGCGCGTGCCCGGCGCCGACTTTCCTCATGTCCAATATCAACTGGATGATCCAGCCGCTTATAATGACGAGCATATCTTCGTGGTCGGCACAGGAGACGCGGGCATAGAAAACGCCCTCGGCCTTGCCGCCGACGAGGCGCAGGGCAATGCCGTCACCATCCTCAACCGATCCACCGAATTCGCCAGCGCCAAGGCCGCCAATGTCAAGGCGCTGATGGCCGCGTCGGAGGCTGGCCGTCTCACCATCATGACCGAGGCGACCACGGCGAAGATCGAGCCGGGCTATATCACGCTCGACAGCCGCGACGGCGAGGTGAAGCTGAAATGCGACCGCATCATCGCGCGCATGGGCTCCGCCCCGCCCCGCGCCTTCGTGGAAAGCTGCGGCATCGAATTCACCAGCGGCGATCGCCTCGCCTTCCCGAAACTGTCCCCGGTCTTCGAAAGCACCGCGCCCGGCATTTTCGTGATCGGCGCGCTGGCGGGCTATCCGCTGATCAAGCATTGCATGAACCAGGGCTATGACGTCGTCGAGTATATCAACGGCAACAGGGATTTGAAGCCCGCCGACGAACCCATATTGGCCGCCAAATTCGCCGCCCTGCCGGAAAGGAAGAGCGTCGACCAATGGCTGGAGTTCCTCCGCTCCAACGTCTCCATCCTGGAGGGCCTCTCGCCGCTCCAGATGCGCGAATTCATGCTCGACAGCGAAGTCCGCGCCTATCGCAAGGGTGAGACGATCTTCGAGAAATACGACCCCGGCTCCTCCCTCTTCGGCGTGGCGCAGGGCCAGGCGCTGGTCGAGGTCAGCCCCACGCTCGAAGTCCCCATCGGCCAGGGATCGATCTTCGGGGAGGTCGGCCTGATCTCCGGCCGCCGCCGCGGCGCCACGGTGCGGGCGGGCGCGGATTCGATCATGGTGGAGGTGTCGCGCACCGCGGCGCTGAAGCTCATGTCCTCCAACCCACCGGCCAAGCGCGCCATCACCCGCATATCGACCGAGCGGCAATTGCTGCAACTGTTCGGCGCGGGCCTGACCCCGGCGGACCTCACCGAAGTGCTGGACACGGCGGAAATCCAGACCGTCAAGGCGGGCGAGCATGTCATCACGGAAGGCGACCTCGGCACCGACATCTACGTCATTCGCGTCGGCTCCATGATCGTGGAGAAGAAGATCGGAGGAAAGAACGTCTTCCTCTCCTACCTGCCCGCAGGCAGCTATGTGGGCGAAATGGCCCTCATCGCGGGCGGCGCCCGTACCGCCACGGTCAAGGCGACGGTCAAGTCCGAAGTCATCAAGCTGAACGGCGACGCCTTCGCCCGGCTGATGGCGGCCAAGCCCGCCCTGCTGGAACGCGCCCGCCGCGACATGGCCGCCCGGCAGGACGTCAACGCCTTCATCGAAAGCCGCAAGGACAGCTTCTCGACCGTCGTCGACATGTATTCGGAAACGGCGAAATTCCTGGTCGACAACGGCATCGGCGAAGCGACCGACGTGCTGCTGATCGACGAGCATCTGTGCGTGGGCTGCGACAATTGCGAAAAGGCCTGCGCCGACAGCCATGACGGCCTTTCCCGCCTCGATCGCGAAGCGGGCCGCACCTACGCCCATCTCCACGTCCCTACCAGTTGCCGCCATTGCGAGCATCCGCACTGCATGGCCGACTGCCCGCCCAACGCCATCCATCGCGGCCCGGACGGCGAGGTCTACATCGACGAGACCTGCATCGGCTGCGGCAATTGCCAGCGCAACTGCCCCTATGGCGTGATCCGCATGGACAGCGTCCCACCCAAGAAGCCCGGCCTGCTGAGCTGGATGTTCTTCGGCCAAGGCCCCGGCCCCGGCGAACCGTCGAAGAAATGGCGGTACAAGAATGCGGAACCGGGCGTCGAAAAGCCGAAAAAGGCAATCAAATGCGACATGTGCTCCGGTATCGAGGGTGGCCCGGCCTGCGTCCGCGCCTGCCCCACCGGCGCCGCCATCCGCGTCGCGCCAGAGGATTTCCTGACCGTCGCCCGCCTCGATCGGGAGGCAAACTGATGGCAACCAGAGCCGCTCCCACCCGTCGCACCAAGGGTCCCAACCGCGCCAAAGACGCGCTGCATGACGGTTTCCTGCGCCATGCCGGTTTCCGCTGGCTGAAAATCGCGACGCTGATCTGCGTCCTCGCCATCGCCAGTTACATGCTGGTCGACGTCACGCCGCACCATAATGGCGGTAGCTGGTACGGCTACACCATGGGAACGATCGGCGTGCTGCTGATCCTCTGGCTGACCCTGCTCGGCCTGCGCAAGCGGGCCATGACGCGGGGCCGCTGGTCCTTGAAGGCCTGGACTTCCGCCCATGTCTATCTCGGCCTCAGCTTGATCGTCATCGCCACGCTGCACACCGGCTTCCAGCTTGGATGGAACGTCCACACGCTGGCCTATGCGCTGATGATGCTGGTCATCCTGTCCGGCCTGTTCGGCATCACCGTCTACGCCACTCTGCCCGCCGCGCTCAGCAACAACCGCGCCGAAATGACGCAGGTGCAGATGCTGGACGCCGTGCGCGCTATCGACCGCCAACTGCACGACGCCGCCCAACCCTTGCCCCACGACAAAGCGGCGCTGGTCCGCCAGTCACTGGAGCAGGACCCCTTCGGCGGCAGCCTGCTTAACCGCCTGTCGGGCCGTTATCCCCGCTGCGCCACCGCCAGGGCGCAGGCCGCGCTCCGCCAATGGACTGGCGACCAGCCCGACACCGGCCCAAATTCCAGCAACCACCCGCTCGAACGCATCGACGCCCTGCTGGAACGCAAGCAGGCGATGCTGGCGCGCCTGCGACGGCACCTCAAGCTCAAGGCGCTGCTGGAAATCTGGCTCTACGTCCATGTGCCCGCCACCTTTGCCCTGCTGGCCGCGCTGAGCGCGCATATCGTCAGCGTCTTCTTCTACTGGTGAGCGCGCCAATGAGCTTTCTAGTCCGTCAGATCAGCCTCACCGCCGATGGCCGCGAAATCGTCCGCGCCGCCACCCTGCCCAAGCCGCAGCTCTCGCTGGGCCGCTCGGCGGAAAACGACATCCACTTGCCCGACCTTGCGTTGGAGCCGGACCATGCCCGGATCGAGCAGGTCGACGAACGCACCATCCGCGTCCGCGCCACCGGCACGCTGGGCTTCGACCTTGAAGGCCGCACCGTCCTGCGCGCCGAAATCGACCCCGCCAAGGGTGCGGAACTGCGCTTCGGCGGCCATCGCATCACCGTGTCGCGTGATGAGGATGGCGCCACCATCCTCTCGATCCGCCGCGTCGACGCCGTATCGGAGGCGTCGGAGGAAAAGGAGGAGACAAGGGTCTTCTCCCTGCGGGGCCTCGCTCCGCCCAAGCGGCTGACGGCATGGGGCATGGCGCTGGCGATCCTGATCGGCTTCCTCGCCATTCCGATCTGGAGCTACGCCAGCCGTCCGGCGAACGACACGCGCAACATCTATACCGTCGTGGGCGACAAGGCCTGGTCCTCCGGTCCGCTCAGCCAGGCGCACCACGCCCTAGAGGGCCGCTGCGAAACCTGCCATCAGAAGGCCTTCGTCTCGGTTCGCGACAATGCCTGCCAGACCTGTCACCAGGATGTCCACGACCACGCCCCGGCCGTCCGCATCACCATGGCCCGCGCCGAACCTGGGCTCGGCGGCAGATTCCTAGCGGGGGTCGCATCGGCTTTCGGCAAGCCGCCCGAGGGCGCCTGCGTCGACTGCCATCGCGAACATGAAGGGGCAGGCCCGATGCAGCCCGCCCCGCAAGCCTTCTGCACCGACTGCCACGGTACGCTGAAGGATCGTCTCAAGGATACGAAACTCGGCAACGCAGCCGATTTCGGCACCAGTCACCCGCAATTCTCGGCCCTCGTCCAGACGGTGCCGGGCAAACACCCCCGCTTCACCCGCGCCTCGCTCGATGCGAAACCAATGGACGACAGCGGTCTCAAATTCCCGCACGACATTCACCTGTCGGCCACGGGCGGCGCCGCCAGGATGGCGCGCACCATGAAGGCGCAATATGGTTTCGGCGACGCGCTCGCCTGCAAGGATTGCCACAAGCCGACCGCCGACGGGGTTCGCTTCCTGCCGGTCGAGATGGAACGCGACTGCCAGATGTGCCACAGCCTGGCCTTCGAAACGATCGGCGGCACGGTCCGCACCTTGCGCCACGGCCAGCCCGATCAGGTGATCGCGGATCTGCGCGCCTATTATCGCTCGACCGGCCCGGCCCAGCCGGTTGCGTTGGGCGCTATGGCGCGGCGGCGGCCCGGCGACTATGCGCAGGGGCAGATTTATCACGCCTATTTCGGCGCCGCAGCGGCCCGCCCTTCCCGCGCGGACGACGCCATCAGGGCGGTCTTCTCGAAGGGGGGCGCCTGCTACGATTGCCACACGGTCGCGCCGCCCGGCGCCAACGGCAATGCGAACTGGCAGGTGCTGCCGGTGCATCAGCCGATGCGTTATATGATGAACGGCTGGTTCGACCATGCCGCGCACCAGACGGAGAAATGCGAGAGCTGCCACGCCGCGCCCAAATCCCACGACGCCCGGCAACTGCTGCTGCCCGACATCGACAGTTGCCGCACCTGCCATGGCGGGGAAAAGGCGAAGGCGGACGTCCCTTCGGGTTGCGCCATGTGCCACAGCTATCATATCGGCGACGGTGCGCCCCGGACGCCCGCGGACCGATCGGCCAGACGGGATCAGGCAGACAGACCGCGCAAGACCGGCCCAGAGATATAAGGGGAGCAAGGCCATGCTGATCGCACAGGTCACGGATATCCATCTGGGGTTCGATCCCGACAACCCCGCCGAATTCAACCGCAAGCGGCTGGACCAGGTGCTGCGCGCCTTGAACGATGGCCCGAACCGGCCCGACCTGCTCCTGGCAACGGGCGACCTGACGGACCGGGGCGATGCAGACAGCTATCGTCGCCTCGCCAACGCCTTCAGCCAGTGCGATTTCCCGGTCTGGCCCTGCATGGGCAATCATGACGACCGAGCCCATTTCGCCCAGCATTTCCCTCATATCCCTCAGGAAGATGGTTTCTTCCACTATGTGATCCCGCTGGAAGGACGGCGGATCATCATGCTCGACACGCTGGAGCCGGACCGCCATGGCGGCGCCTTTTGCGAACGCCGCGCCGCATGGTTGACCGCCCGGCTGGATGAGGACGCCACCACGCCGACATTGGTCGTCATGCACCACCCCCCTGTCGAGGTCGGCATAGACTGGATGAACACGCATCCGGAAGAGCCCTGGGTCCAGCGCTTTTCTGCCGCCATTGCCGGGCGGACCAACATTCAGGCGATCCTCTGCGGCCACATCCATCGCGCGATCACGGCGCCATGGAGCGGTACGACCATCGCGATCTGCTCCTCGACCGCCCCACAACTGGCGCTCGACATGCGTCCCATGGACCCCGAAACCCCCGACAACCGCCCGATGATCGTCGCGGACCCACCTGCCTATGCGCTGCATCGCTGGACGGACCATGGCCTTATCACCCATTTCGAAACGGCCGACGATCATGTCATGCTCGCCAAGTTCGACGCCGGCATGCGGCCGTTGGTGCGGATGCTGATCGACGAAAGACCGGCCTGAACCCTCCTTCACGCCCCCTCGGCCATTCCCTCCAGCCGGTCATACGTACCCCACGCCGCCCGACCAGCAGGGCGATGCATGATCGTTCGACCGATCAGCTCTTCATGGGCGCCAAAGCCATGGAGCGCTGCCGTACCGAAAGGTGACGCCCAGATCGAACGCGTGGAGCAGCAGGCGCCCGGCATCGGCCGGTTCGGCCTTTGGCAGATAAGCGCGGTACGGACTCATGCGGCGCAGCTCGATCGCCGAGAGGCTGGCTCGACCGACCTTGCGCCGAGGCAAGGAACTCACGAAGCACACTGTCTTGCCGCGAGCAGGGACAAGGCACTGCTCGCCGGATCCTCTTATGCGAGTTGTTTTTCCAGTTCGCCGAGCACGCGATAGCAGTCGAACACTTGGGCGACGCTGCTATTGGGTTCGCGGCCTTCGCGGATGGCGCCGATGAATTCACGGTCCTGAAGTTCGATGCCGTTCATCGACACGGCGACCTTGCTGACATCGATCGGTTCTTCCTTGCCGTTCACCAGGTCGTCATAACGGGCAATATAGGTGCCGTTGTCGCCGATATAGCGGAAGAAGGTGCCGAGCGGCCCGTCATTGTTGAAGCTCAGGGACAGGGTGCAAATCGCGCCGCTCTCGCTCTTGAGCTGGATGGACATATCCATGGCGATGCCAAGTTCGGGATGGATCGGACCCTGCATGGCGTGCGCGTCAACGATCCTGCCCGCCTGATAGGCAAAGAGATCGACGGTATGCGCGGCGTGGTGCCAGAGCAGATGGTCGGTCCAGCTACGCGGTTCGCCCTTGGCATTGATATTCTTGCGGCGGAAGAAATAGGTCTGGACGTCCATCTGCTGGATGGTCAGTTCGCCCGCGCGGATCAGATTATGGACATATTGGTGCGACGGGTTGAAGCGGCGGGTGTGCCCGACCATGCACACAAGGCCGGTTTCCTTCTGCTTGGCGAGCACGGCCTGTGCATCGGCCCAACTGTCTGCAAGGGGGATTTCGACCTGAACATGCTTGCCCGCATTCATGCACGCGATGGCCTGCTGCGCATGCATCTGGGTCGGCGTACAGAGAATGACCGCATCGACATCCTCGCGGGCGAGCGTTTCATCGAGGTCGGTCGTCGCATGGCCGATGCCATATTTGGCGGCAACCGTCTGGGTCGGCTCCAGATTGCGGCCGACGAGGGAGGTGACGGTCACGCCGTCGATATTCTTGAGGCCGTCTAGATGCTTTTCACCGAAAGCACCGGCGCCGGCGAGGGCAATGCGCATGGGGAGTTCTCCTTGAAACGAGCTTAGCTGACGGGTTCGAGCACCAGATGCCCAACCGCCGTATTGGATGCGAGAACATGATAATGGCGATGCAGCGGCCTCACCTTCTTGCCCAAGGCGCCGCGCATGATCAGCCACATCACCATCTCGATACCTTCGGACCCGGTTTCGCGCAGATATTCGATATGCGAAATGGCGCGCAACGCCTCGCCATCGTCATCGCTCATCAGGTTGAGGAAACGATTGTCCCATTCCTTGTTGATGAGACCAGCGCGCGGTCCCTGCAACTGATGGCTCATGCCGCCCGTGCCCCAGACCTGCACGTTCAGATCTTCGGGGAAGCTCTCCACCGCGCGGGCGATCGCCTCGCCCAGCAGCCAGCAGCGGTTGCCCGACGGCGGCGGATAGGTGACGACGTTGACCGCCAACGGGATCACCTTGGACGGCCATTGCTCGGGCTGGCCGAACATCAGGCTCATCGGCACGGTCAGGCCATGGTCGACATCCATCTCGTTGATGATGGTCATGTCGAACTCGTCGAGGATCAGGCTCTGGGCGATATGCCAGGCAAGGTCGGCATGGCCCTCCACATCGGGAACCGGGCGCGGCCCCCAGCCTTCGTCCGCGGGCTTGTAGCGTTCGCCGCAGCCGATGGCGAAGGTGGGAATGATCTTCATGTCGAAGGCCGAGGCATGATCGTTATAGACCAGGATCACGACGTCGGGCTTTTCCTGCGCTATCCAGCGCCGCGACCAGTCATAGCCCGCGAATACGGGCTGCCAATAAGGTTCGGCGGTCTTGACCAGATCCATGGCCGCGCCGATGGCGGGCACATGGCTGGTGGCGACCCCGGCGGTAATGCGAGCCATCAACGCTTCTCCCTGATCGAACGAACGCCTTGCGGGGAACGGCCGCCGGCTATCATCATCGCCTGATAGTCTTCGGGCGTCATGCCGGTCATCGTGCCGACCGCCTGCAAGAAACTGAGGCCATCGGTCGAAAAGACCTTCGCCAGAAAATAGATGTTCCCACCCAGATCGAGGCAGCGATTATAGTCGCGATCCAATATAGCCTGTTTCTGCGCCTCGCTCATCGGCCATTCGTCGATATAGGCGCGTTCGTCCGCCTTCCACCGTTCTCGGTTTTCCGCCTTCATCAGGCTCATCGCGAACTGGTTCATCCAATAGCCCTGACGCGCCCGTTTCGCGGTATAGACGCGGGTGCCGGGAATATCGTCGAACTCGGCCAGATATTCGTGAATGTCGATGCTCACAGGCCCCTCGCCTTCAACTGCGCGTCGAGACGCGGGAAGACGCGGCGGGCATTGCCTTCGAAAATGGCGTGCCGCTCCGCGTCGCTGATGTCGAGCGCGTCGACGTAGCGCTTGGTATCGTCGAAATAATGGCCCGTGGTCGGATCGATCCCGCGCACCGCGCCGACCATTTCCGACCCGAACAGGATGTTCTTGTTGTCGATGACGTCGGCCAGCAGGTCGATGCCAGGCTGGTGATAGACGCAGGTGTCGAAGAAGATGTTGTTCATGAGGTGCATATCAAGGCTGGGTTTCTTGAGCATGTCCGCCAGCCCCCGGTAACGTCCCCAATGATAGGGCACGGCGCCGCCGCCATGCGGAATGATGAAGCGCAGCGTCGGGAAGTCCGCGAACAGGTCGCCTTCCAGCAACTGCATGAAGGCTATGGTGTCGGCGGCGATATAATAGCCGCCGGTGGCGTGCATTGCCGGGTTGCAGCTTCCCGACACATGGATCATCGCCGGCACGTCCAACTCGACCATCTTCTCATAGAAGGGATACCAGTAACGGTCGGTCAGCGGCGGATGCCGGAAATGGCCGCCACCCGGATCGGGATTGAGGTTGCAGCCGATGAAGCCCAGCCCCACGCAGCGTTCCAGCTCCGCGATGCTGTTTGTCATGTCGGCCTGCGGCGATTGCGGCAGCATGCACACCCCCGCGAAGGTTTCGGGGAACATCGCCACGACGCGGGCGATCAGGTCGTTGCAGCGGATCGCCCATTCCTTCGCCATGGCGGCGTCGCCGACATGCGGGGCCATCGCCGAAGCGCGCGGGGAAAATATCGTCAGGTCCGCGCCGCGCTCCTTGATCAGACGCAACTGGTTGGACTCTATCGTGTCGCGGATTTCATCGTCGCTGATCTCAGGATAGGCCGGGGCCGGAACGCCAGCCTTGAACGCGGCCTTCTGTTCCTCGCGCCACGCGTCATGCCCCTTGGGGAGCACCGTATAATGGCCGTGACAGTCAATGATCAGGCTCATGCGGCATCTGCCTTTCGTGCGTTCGATTGAATGATCTGGCTGATCTTCGCGCTCAGCCCCTCCCGCGGCGTCTTGACGCCCAGCATGCCCATCCCACGCTGCCGTGCCACTGTGCCCCGGCTCATCGCGGCGCCGGTGCCGAACCCTTCAAGCGTCCGGACCACCTCTTCCATCTCGGCGGCACGGCGCAGGCCGTGGACCAGCATGCGGTCCAGATTATAGTCCGCGCGATCTTCCCAGGACTGCGCCTTTTCACTGGACTGCGCCTTTTCACTGGCATCGAGGGAGGCGAGCACCTCCTCGCGCACGCCAGCGGCCTCCGCGGCAAGGACGCATTCGGCGGTCAGCGCCTCCATGCCCTTCACCATGACCGATCGGATCATCTTGATCGAAGAGGCGCGACCGACGGCTTCACCCACCAACCGCGTCCTGGCAAAGCCCAAAGCCGCCAGGCGTCGCCCGGCCTCCGCCGCCTCAGGCCCGCTCAGCAGCAGGGGGACGGACAGGCGCGCCGGGTTGACCGGTGCCATCACCGCGACATCGACATAATGGCCGCCCGCCGCCTCGATGAGGCGCGCGGCCTGCTGCTTGGTCTGTGGCGCCACGCTGTTCATGTCGCAATAGAGCGCTCCGGCCGGGAGGCATGAAGCAGCCTTCTCCGCCACGGCGAGCGCCTGGTCCGCGGTCACCAGCGAAAGCACGAGGCCGACACCCGACAAGGCTTGTTCCAGAAGCGCCGCGCCCGATACTTGGGCAGCGGCATAAGCCGCCAGCATCGCTTCGCGATCGGCGGGATCGTCCGTCTTGCAGTCGAACGCATGGGCGCGTTCGCGCCATTCGCCCGCCAGGGCAAAGGTGGCGCCTGCTTCGCCAAAACCAATCAGACCGACTTCCTGCTCCATGGACGGCGACATGGCGCAGCGCCTGCAAACGCGCCAATCGAATCCATGTGTCCGCTATAAGAATTTACGAATATATGTTCCTGCTTTCCTTTTCCACGGCATCCAGGAAACGGCTTTGCAGGCGCGTCGGACGCCAGTCGGCCCGTGTGGTGATGCCGATGGTCCGGCTGACCGATCCCGGTGCTGAACCGATTTCGATCACCACCCCCACCTTCAGTTCCAGTGCCAGTTGGTCGACCGACAGCAACGTCAGATAATCGCCGCCCAGAAGCAATTGCCGGATCGTCATGACCGACCCGCATTCGATCGGCACCGGGGGCGGTTCGATGTCCAGGGCATCGAACATGCGCCGCCACAACTGGCGCAGCGGCGCGCCTTCGGGCGGGAGTATCCAGGGAAAGCGGCGCAGATCGTCAGGAAACCATCCGTCCGCAAGCGGATGCCCTGCACGGCCGATGATGATCGGCCGGTCTTCGAACAGGGGTTTTTGCACCAGATCCTGGCCGATGGAGGGATCGCGCAGCGCGCCGATCATCATGTCGACCTCGCCATCGCGCAGCGGCGCGACAAGCTCCGCATGAGACCCTTCATGAACGCTGATGTCGACCTGCGGAAAATCGGCACGGAAACCCGCGATGGCGGCAGGCAACAGCCGCGCGCGCGACAACGGCATGGCGCCGATCACGATCCGTCCGCTTTCCTGCCCCCTTATATCGGCTATATCCTCCAATCCCGACCGCAGCTCCGCCAGCGCCAGCCGCAGCCGGCGCGCCAACGCCGCGCCCTGGCGGGTCAACACCAGCCCCCGGCCACGCCGGTCGGCCAACCTGTAGCCCATGGCCAGCCCCAGATCGCCCACCGCCCGATGCAGCGAGGGTTCGGTCACGCCCGCTTCCGCCGCCGCCGCCGGGTAGCTGCCCGTCCGCGCGAGGGTGACGAATGCACGGATCTGCGCCGCGGTCACCCGTTTGCTGCCGATCAGGCGCAGCGCCGCATCGACACGCGGCGCCAGCACCAGCGCCGCCTCGGTCGGGACCATGCCGCCCGGTTGCCGTCCGAACAGGGGCAAGCCCAATTGCGCCTCCAACTTGGCGATGCCCTGGGTGACGGCGGGCTGCGTCAGGTTCACCGCGCGAGCGCCCAACGAGACGCTGCCCCGTTCGACGACGGCGGCCATGGCGGCAAGGTGGCGGATATTCAACTGATCGGGCGACATATTGCATGATTAGCAAAAATTTATGGGTGCCGCATAGAACGGATTTGGCCGGAGCGCTCCCCTGCGTCATGGGAAATTGACTTTATTCCATGGGAGCAGGATCATGTCCGGCATCGTTGTCCAGAATATCGAACGGGCGAGCCTTTCCGTTGTCGACGGCCTTGCGAAATGCGGCGTCGCCACCGTACATGAGGCGCAGGGCCGCACGGGCCTGCTGGCCCCCACCATGCGCCCGATCTACACCGGCGCGAGGATCGCGGGCAGCGCGGTCACGATTTCGGCGCCTCCGGGTGACAACTGGATGGTCCATGTGGCGATCGAGCAACTGAAGGAAGGCGATGTCCTCCTGCTCGCGCCGACCAGTCCCTGCACCGATGGCTATTTCGGCGATCTTCTGGCGACCTCGGCGCAGGCACGCGGCTGCCGTGGCCTGATCATCGATGCCGGTGTACGCGACGTGCGGGATTTGAAGCAGATGAACTTCCCCGTCTGGTCGAAGGCCATCCACGCGCAGGGCACGATCAAGGCGACGCTGGGCAGCGTCAATATCCCGGTCGTCTGCGCCAATGCGCTGGTCAATCCCGGCGACGTGGTGATCGCGGACGATGACGGCGTGTGCGTCGTACCGCGCGCGAATGCTGCCGCGGTGCTGGAGAAGGCGCAGGCCCGTGAGGCCGCGGAGGAAGCCAAGCGCGTGCGTCTGGCTTCAGGGGAACTGGGCCTCGACATCTACAATATGCGCCCGCGCCTCGAGGAAATGGGACTGAAATATGTCTGATTCCGTCCCGCACGCCAGCGCCCGCGTCATGTGGATGCGCGGCGGCACGTCCAAGGGCGGCTATTTCCTGGGCGAAGACCTGCCAGCCGACGCGGCGGCGCGCGACGCCTTCCTGCTGCGCATCATGGGGTCGCCAGACCCGCGCCAGATCGACGGCATGGGCGGCGCCGACCCGCTGACCAGCAAGGTCGCCGTGGTCAGGAAATCGCAGCGGGAAGGCGTCGACGTCGACTATCTTTTTCTCCAGGTCTTCGTCGACCAGGCCATTGTCAGCGACGCGCAGAATTGCGGCAATATCCTGGCCGGAGTCGGCCCCTTCGCCATCGAACGCGGACTGGTCGCGGCACGGGACGGCGAAACCCGCGTCGCCATCTTCATGGAAAATACCGGGCAGATCGCCATTGCGACGGTCGAAACGCCCGGCGGCAGGGTTTGCTATGACGGGGAAGCGAAGATTGATGGCGTGCCCGGTTCCGCCGCGCCGATCCCATTGGAGTTCCGCGACACCGCCGGTTCGTCCTGCGGCGCGCTGCTCCCCACCGGCAATGCCTGCGACGAGGTGGAGGGCGTGCGCGTCACGCTGATCGACAATGGCATGCCCTGCGTCGTCATGAAGGCGCAGGATGTCGGGATCAGCGGCTATGAGGATCGCGAGACGCTGGACAATGACCTCGGCCTCAAGGCCCGGATCGAGGCGATCCGCCTCGCCGTGGGAGAACGGATGAACCTGGGCGACGTCAGGGAAAAGTCCGTCCCCAAGATGATGCTGGTCGCACCACCCAGGAATGGCGGAGCGGTCACGGTACGCAGCTTCATCCCGCATCGCGCCCACGCCTCGATCGGCGTGCTGGGCGCGGTCAGCGTCGCCACCGCCTGCCTGATCGACGGATCGCCCGCCGCCGAAGTGGCCAGCATTCCCCGCGGCCGCCGCAAGACCCTTTCGGTCGAGCATCCGACGGGCGAGACCACTTGCGTCATGGAACTGGATGAAAGCGGCGCGGTGACGAGTGCGGCCATGCTGCGCACGGCGCGCAAATTGATGGATGGAGAGGTTTTCGCATGAGTGCCCAAGACACCGCCCGCATCGTCTCCTGGCACGGCAATCCCTCTATCCCGACCTTTACCCCTCCGCCGGGCGCGGTCGACGCGCATTGCCATGTGTTCGGCCCCATGGCGCAGTTCCCCTTCAGCCCCAAGGCCAAATATCTTCCCGAAGACGCTGGCCCGGACATGCTGTTCGCGCTGCGCGACCGGCTGGGTTTCGCCCGCAACGTCATCGTTCAGGCCAGTTGCCATGGCACCGACAACAGCGCGACGCTGGACGCCATTGTGCGTTCCGACGGCAAGGCGCGCGGCGTTGCCGTGGTCGATCCCGCCATCACCGATGCGGAACTGGAAAAGCTGCACGAAGGCGGCATGCGCGGGGTGCGTTTCAATTTCCTGAAGCGGCTGGTCGACGACGCACCCAAGGACAAGTTCCTGGAAATCGCAAAACGCATCCAGCCGCTCGGCTGGCATGTCGTGGTCTATTTCGAAGCGGATATATTGGAGGAAATGCGTCCCTTCCTCGACGCCATCCCGACGCTGATCGTGATCGACCATATGGGCCGGCCCGACGTCAGCCAGGGTCCGGACGGCGCAGACATGCGGGCGTTCCGCAGGCTGCTCGACAGCCGCGATGACATCTGGACCAAGGTGACCTGTCCCGACCGGCTTGATCCCAACGGCGCGCCCTGGGACGATTTTGCGCGTTCGGTCGCGCCGCTGGTGGCGGACTATCCGGATCGCGTACTCTGGGGGACCGACTGGCCGCACCCGAACATGGAAAAGGCCATTCCCGACGATGGCGCGCTGGTCGACATGATCCCCCGCATCGCGCCGACCATCGAGTTGCAACGCAAGCTGCTTATCGACAATCCCATGCGCCTCTACTGGCCCGGCGAATAAAGATAATCGGGTGCTTCCACCATGAGGTGAGAAGCGCTCACCCCTGATCGGCAGAAACCGACAGACATCGCGGCGCTTCGCGACGGCCTGGGTTGTACCCGTTCCTTTCGATCCTTCCGAAAGGCGGATGCCCCATCGATGCGCCCCAGACCGGACGTTATTCCGCAGCACCGGCCTCATCCGCATTTTGGGTCGTGAAGCCCTATGACATTATGCGCGGCATGTTTTCGGCCTTTTCGCGCTCCATTGACAATGATGCTCCATCCCAGTAATTTTTCAGAATATCGTTCTGTTAAATAGAACAATCGCTTTCCTCGAAAGAGCTTCAGACTTGATCATGGAATTTGACTTCATCATCATCGGCGCGGGTTCGGCAGGTTCCGTGCTGGCCAATCGGCTGAGCGCCAATCCGGCGAACCGCGTTCTGTTGCTGGAGGCTGGCGGAGAGGCCAGCCACCCCTATGTGCAGATGCCCGTGGGCTTCCTCCAGGCGCTGCGGAATCCCAAGCTGACCTGGGGTTATGAATCCGAACCGCAGACCCATATCGGCGGCCGCCGGTTGCCGGTTCCGCGTGGCCGGATGCTGGGAGGGTCATCCTCCATCAACGGCATGGTCCATTTCCGTGGCCATCCGGCCGATTTCGACGAATGGGCGGCCCATGGCTGCACCGGCTGGAGCTATCAGGACGTCCTGCCCTATTTCAAACGGTCGGAGGACCATTGGAGCGGCGGCAATGAATGGCGCGGCAACGATGGGCCAATCCGGGTGGAGCCCGTCGACACGCGCAAGCTGATGGCGGAGGAAATCCGCGCATCGGCGGCCCTGTGCGGCTATGATTATAATCCGGATTATGACGGGGCCAGCAACGAGGGCTGTTCGGACGTTCAGGTGGCGCTGCGCAATGGCCGCCGCTGCGGATCGGCCCGTGCCTATCTCGATCCGGTGCGATCCCGGCCGAACCTCACCATCCTGACCGGGGCGCAGGTGCATCGCATCCTGTTCCAGGGCCGTCGCGCGTCGGGCGTCAGTTTCGAACGCGATGGCATGATACGAACCGCCAGCGCCAGCCATGAAGTCATTCTGAGCGCGGGCACCTATGGTTCGCCCCATCTGCTGATGCTGTCGGGTGTGGGGCCGGGTGCGCAACTTTCCGGACATGGTATCAATGTCGTGCACGATCTGGCGGGCATCGGTTCCAATCTTCAGGAACATGTCCGCCTCGCGCATCAATATGATGCCGAGCCGCCGCACAGCTTCGCGCGAGAATTGCGCTTCGATCGGGCGACGATTTCCTTCCTGCGCTGGTATCTGACCGGCACCGGAACCTTCGCCAACCAGATCGCATCGGCCTGTATTCTGGCGCGTTCGGAAGAAGGACTGGAACGCCCCGACCTCCAGATCATGGTCAGCCCTGTCCGCGTGGATGCCAATATCTGGTTCCCCGGCATCGCCAAGCCCAAGAAGGACTGCTTCTTCAATTCCATCTGCCTGCTGCGGCCCGCAAGCCGCGGAACGGTAACGCTGAAAAGCGCCGATCCGCGATCCGCGCCCCGCATCGAGTTCAACCTGCTGCAAAATGAGAATGACTGGACGACGCTGAAAAAAGGCCTCGCCATTTCGCGCAAAATCTATTCGGACGGGCCGATTGCCCGCTATCTGGAACGCGAAGTTCTGCCCGGCGCGGACAAGACCAGCGATGCCGATCTGGACGCGATGAAGGCGGAACTGACCGGCATCGTCCACCATCCGGTCGGCACCTGCACGATGGGCACCGACGCCCATGCCGTGGTCGACCCGCAATTGCGCGTCCGGGGCATTGACGGGCTGCGCGTGGCCGATGCGTCGATCATGCCCTTCCTGGTGGGGGCCAACACCAATGCCGCAGCCGTCATGATCGGCGAAAAGGCGTCGGACCTGATATTGGGTCGCGCCGCATAATTTCAGAATATTAGGAAAGAGGATGATGGAGAGCACGGGGAACGCGGCGATTTTCGAGCAGGCGCGGGCGCGCATCGCCCGTCCCTTCGGCCATTTCATCAATGGCTTATGGGAAGCGGGATCGGGCGAACCGATCGCTGTCGTCAATCCCGCGACCGAGCAGCCGATCGGCAGCATCGCCGCAGGCGGCGAAGCGGAAGTCGACCGGGCGGTCGCGGCTGCGCGCCAGCGGTTCGAAAGCGCCGAATGGACGCGCATGCCCGCCGCGGAACGGGAGAGGCTGCTGCTGCGTCTGGCCGACCTTGTCGAGCGGGACCACGATGAACTGGCCGCCATCGAGACGCTGGACAATGGCATGCCCTTCGCCCCTGCCCGCATGATGGCGGTGGGCTCCGCGATCAGCGCGATCCGCTATAATGCGGGCTGGGCACGCCGGATGACGGGGGAGGAAGCACCCGTTTCCGTGCCCGGACGCTGGCACGGCTATACCAGCCGCGAGCCGCTGGGCGTCGCGGCGCTGATCGTGCCGTGGAACGCGCCTTTCGCCATCACCTGCAACAAGGTGTCAGCGGCGCTGGCGGCGGGCTGCACGGTGGTGCTGAAACCCGCCGAACTGGCCCCCATGTCGGGCCTGCGCCTGGCCGAGCTGGTGCAGGAAGCGGGCTTTCCCGATGGCTGCCTCAATGTCGTCACTGGCCTTGGCGCACAGGCAGGCGCGGCGCTGGTGCGTCATCCGGGCGTGGACAAGATTTCGTTCACCGGCTCCACCGCGACCGGCCAGTCGATCCTGCGCGAAACCGCGGGCAGGCTGACGCGGGTTTCCCTGGAACTGGGCGGCAAGTCGGCGGTGCTGGTTTTCCCCGACGCCGATCTGGAAAAGGCCATCCCTGCCGTTGCCATGGGCATTTTCGGCAATAGCGGGCAGGTCTGCGCGGCGGGTTCCCGCCTGTTCCTGCATGACTCTGTCTTCGACCGCTTCGTCACCGGCCTGGTCGACTTTGCCGAAAAGCTGATGGTCGGCCCCGGCGACCAGCCCGGCGTCGCGCTGGGTCCGCTGATTTCGGCAGGGCAGAAGGAACGGGTCATGGGCTATATCGCCGCCGGCAAGGCCGAGGGCGCCCAGATCGCGACCGGGGGCAGCGCGCCGGACGAGCCGGGCTATTTCGTCAAGCCGACGATCTTCGTCGACACCCGCCCCGACATGCGGATCGTGCGGGAGGAGATTTTCGGCCCGGTCCTCTCAGTCATGCGCTTTTCCGACGACAATCTGGAAAATCTGGCGCGGCAGGCCAATGACAGCATCTATGGCCTGTCCGCCTATGTGTGGACCCGCGACCTTTCGACCGCCCATGCCATGGCGCGCTATCTGCGCGCCGGATCGGTCAAGGTGAACGGGTCCGGCATGGAATTCGCCCTGCCCTTCGGGGGCTTCAAGCAGTCGGGCATAGGGCGGGAAAATGGCCGCGAGGGGGTGGAAGCCTTTACCGAAAAGAAGTCGGTAATGATCGGCTGGTGATGGTGTGGACGGCATTATGGATGCCTCCGTGATCATCTCTTCCATGGGGCGGGACGCGCGCCTGCGTTCCCCCAACAATCTCATGAACCCGGCGCGGGGCCGTGCTCTGCACGCCAGTCTCGCGGCGGACGGTCGAGATGGCGAGCGAAGAAGCGCGAGAAATAGGCCGGATCGTCAAAGCCAACGGCATAGGCGATTTCCGCTATCGACAGGTTGGAATAGAGCAGCAGACGCCGCGCTTCCAGCAAAGCGCGTTCATCGACCATGGCGGCCGGCGACATGCCCGCGACATGAGAACAGGCCTGGCGCAGGGCAGTCTCGCTGACGCCCAGCGCCAGGGCATAGGCATCCACAGGTTCGCGCCGCCGAAAATGCAGTTCGATGCGTTCACGCAGACGCGCGACCAGACGCGCCTGCCTGCCGCCGGCTCTGGGTCCAGCCTCCGTCAGGGCAGCGTGGCGCAATGCCTGAACCATCAGGCCGAGTAGCAGAGCCTCGATGGCGCCCCGCTGGCCCGGCCCCGACCAGGCGAGTTCCTGTGCCAGGCGCTGGATATCCGCCTCCACTTCGCTCAGCTCTGCTGGCGGCAAAGGGACGGCGCGCGGGACGCGAAAAAGAGGCTGGAGGTCTTCATCGCGCTCCAGCAAATGCTGAAGGTAGCTGTCGGAAATCGTCATCACCCAACCGCGGGACTCCCGAAACCAGGTAAAACCATGAATGATGCCGCGAGGTACCAGCAGCAGGCAGGGCGCATCAAAGGAAAGGGTGTTGCCGTCCGCGCGCATCGTTCCCCCGCCCTGGGCAATCAGAATGATGTGGTTGAGGTCGCGATGCACATGCGGCTGAATCGTCCATTCGCTGGGTCGGGAACGATCGTCGAGGCTTTCCACATGGACAAAGCCGACTTCGACAGCACGCTGCGGTTCTCCATAAAGGTAGAAGGCGGGAACGGCTGCACTCATAGTGGGTAGAAAACCTGCTGGATCGTCCAAATCATTAGCGGGGATGGCCATGGTCTGCAAGCGGCATCCCCGCCACCATGCCGACATCGAGGAGCAGAGAGGAGATGGCCCATGAAAACGCAGATCGCCATTGTCGGCGCAGGCCCCGCGGGGCTCCTGCTGGGGCATTTGCTGCGGGCCGAGGGGCTGGAGGTCGTCATCGTCGAGCGGGCCACGGCCGACTATGTGCTCGGGCGTATTCGCGCCGGTGTTCTTGAACGCACCACGACCGACCTTATGGACCGGATCGGTCTTGGCGAACGGATGCACCGCGACGGGTTGCCTCATGGCGGCTTCCATCTGGCGGATGGTCAACGACTGATCCGGATCGACATAGCCGCGCTCACCGGCCGGCAAGTGATGGTCTATGGCCAGACGGAACTGACGCGCGACCTGATGGATGCAGCGCCCGAGCGCGGCCTGCCGATCATCTATGGTGCCAGGGACGTCGTACTTCATGATCTGGCAAGCGACGCGCCCTATCTTACCTTTGTCGAAGACGGTGCTCCGCGTCGCATAGACGCACAATTCATATGCGGCTGCGACGGGTTTCACGGCCCATCCCGCGCTGCCATCCCTCCCGCCGCGGCCCGCACCTATGAAAAAATCTATCCCTTCGGGTGGCTGGGCATTCTTGCCGATGTGCCCCCATGCGACGATGAACTGATCTACGCCAATCATGAGCGCGGCTTTGCGCTGGCATCGATGCGATCCGAAAAGCGAAGCCGCTATTATATTCAAGTGCCCCTCGACCAGAAGATCGAGGATTGGCCCGACGATCGGCTGTGGGACGAACTGGCCGTCCGTCTTGGACCGGAAGCAGGCGGCCGGATCACGCGCGGGCCTGCGCTGGAAAAGTCCATCGCTCCCCTTCGATCCTTCGTATTCGAGCCGATGCGCCACGGCCGGCTCCTATTGGCCGGCGACAGCGCCCACATCGTCCCGCCTACCGGGGCCAAGGGATTGAATCTGGCCGCTTCGGACGTCCATTATCTGTCCGAAGCGTTGACCGGCTACTTCCGTCGGGCGGACCCGGACGCGATCGCAGGCTATTCGGACCGGGCATTGGCACGGATATGGAAGGCGGAGCGCTTCTCCTGGCAGCTTACACGGCTCATGCATCGCTTCCCCGACAATGATGCGTTCGACCGGCGCATGCAACTGGCCGATCTCGACTATATCGCTTCCTCTCCCGCGGCGCAGACGACGATCGCGGAAAATTATGTGGGCTTGCCGCTTTAACCCGGCAGGCCGATGTCGGACCTGAGCGTGGGAGCATGATGCAAGCGGCAATCCATGTCCCTTCCCCGTCTGGACAGACGCAGAGCATGGAGCCGCCCCGCATCGGGAGCGACTCCATGCCCTAAATATTTCTTCTGTCCTTTTAGAGCGATTTCCAGTCAGATGGCATCATCTGACGGTTAAGAAATCGCGGCAAATAAAAGACTTGGAGCGGCCGATCTGATTCAATCAGATCGGAATCCGCTCTAGAATTTATACTTCAGTTCCACCGCGAACTCGCGCGGGCGACCGACGTCGAGGATTTCAAACCCCATCAGGAAGTCGTGCGTCCCGCCGGGGAGTCCCGGTGTCGCCTTGGTCGTCGGTCCGCCGGGATTGAAGCCGTTGGTGAAATAATATTCATTGGTGAGGTTCGTCCCGACCACCGCCAATGTCCATCCGGCATCCGCCTTCAATTCGATCCGTCCGTTGAGAATACCGTAAGATGGCAGGATCGACATGTTGGTCGGGTTGGGGAAGCTCGCCTGCTTGCTCTTGTACCCATAGTTCAGGTCGAAGGAGAGATCCCCGAAGTCCCCGAGATCATAGCTATAGTTCGCGCCCAGCGTGTAGGAATATTTGGGGCTGCGGAAATAGGGCGTCTGCGGCGTCAGTGCGGTTTTGCCGCTGAGACCGATCATGGCATCGTCATATTTGGCATCGACATAGCCAAAGCCCCCGCGCAACACCAATCCATCGACCGGCGCCGCCATGAGTTCGACTTCCACACCCTTTACCGTCGAATCCCCGTTGACGATATATTGCAGCGGCGGCGGTCCCATGTCGATCAGCTGGATCTGCTGATCCTTGTAATTGGTCTGGAAGAAGGTCGTGTTGAACCGCAGGCGATGGTTGAAGAATTCCGAGCGGAACCCGATTTCATAGGTCAGCAGATTTTCTTCCTGATATTCGCTGAGGCCGCAGAAGGGCAGCGGCGAAGTCGAGCAGGTGGTCTGCAGCGTGTCGTTGAAGCCGCCGCCCTTGAAGCCCTGCGCCACCGATGCATAGGTCATGATGTCGGGCGTCCACTTATAGTCGATGCTGACCTTGGGAGAGAAGTTGCTCCACTTGCCCTTGCGCGACTGCTGGGTCGGGGTCAGCACGCCGTTCACCAGGACACGGCCGCGCCCGTCGCGGAAGGTCGAGAAGTCCTTCTTGTCCTGTGTCCAGCGGATGCCGACCGTGGCGCTCAGCCGGTCCGTGATTTCAAAGGTGCCCTGGCTGTACGCAGCGATGCTCTTGGTCGTGATGAACTTGTTCTCGATGGCGCCAAGGCCGATCGTGCCCTCGGACGCGCTGTTGGCACCCGCGGTCGGATCGAAACGCCGGCGATAATTTGTCGCATCGTCCCAATAATAGAAGACACCTGCCTGCCATTTCAGCCGCTTGTCAAAGGCGGTTCCGATAGCCTGCAACTCCTGGGTGAAATATTCGATCTTGTTCTCGTCGACCTGCTGCATGAACGGGAGCGGCGTGCGGTCCCAATCCTGGAATATATATTGATCGGAATTGCGGTATCCGGAAATCGAATTCAGCGTAACGGTATCGGACAACTCATAGGACAGGCTGAGCGACAGGCCGGTACTGTCGAACTTGCTCACATCAGGCACGCCGCCATAGACGGTCTTCTTGCCGCCCTGGTTGTGGTAATAATCCATGTCGGACTGGATGCAGCCGAGGACGCTGCTGAGCGCCACAGGCGCCGCCAGCGTAGTGCCCTGCCCGCAATAATTGGACCGCGACACCGATGCCGGCATCAGCGCGCGCATCTGGTTCACCAGCGCGACGTTGACGGGAGGACCGCCGGGGACCTGCGCGCCGTACAGGCCCGCGGTGAAAATGTCGGATGCTGACCAGTTGGGGACGATCGTCGCCGAACCATTATCCTTCGACCTGATCGTATCCACGGAGAAATTGATGTCGAGCCGGTCGGTCGGGCGCGCCCGCAGTTGCAGGCGGCCGGTCTGCGAATTGATCGAACCCAGCCGGTTGCCGTCAACGATGCGCTTCACATAGCCGTCGCGGTCGTTGCTGGAGAAGGAGACGCGCGCGGCGAAGATGTCGCCCAGCGGCAGGTTCAGCACGCCCGAGAAGTCGCGGCGGTCATATGAGCCGATGACGGCGCGCACATTGCCTTCGATCTGGTCAGACGGCTTCTTCGTCACATAGCGGATGGCGCCGCCGGCCGTGTTGCGGCCGAACAACGTGCCCTGCGGCCCGCGCAGCACTTCGATACGCTCGATGTCGAGCAGGTCGAGCAAGGCGCCGTTCGGGCGCGCATAAAGCACGTCGTCGATATAGACGCCGACGGCGCTTTCCTGCGTCAGCGATCCCGACGGCGCGCCGCCGATGCCGCGAATGGCGAAGTTGGCGACAGAATTTCCCTGCCCCGACGTACCCCCGATGGTGACGTTGGGCACGAACGTGTCGAAGCCGTTGAGGCTGTCCACGCCCATCGACGCCAACTGCTCGCCGCCCACGGCGACGATGGAGATCGGCGCGTCCTGAAGGCGCTGCTCATAACGCTGTGCCGTGACGACGATGTCGCCCAGGCCAGTCTGCTCGGGCGCTTGAGCCACCTCCTGCGCTGCCGCCGGGGCCAGAATGCCCCCCAGCGCCAGCAGGGATGCCGATGAAACCGCGATCGACCGGAAGCCGCGCCGCACGCGCGCATGACAAGGATTAGGCAACATGGCTTTTCAGATCTCCTCCTTATGCGCAGGGTATGTAGCATCGGGACAAGAAATGCCCGCTGCCTGCTTTCCGGCGCAAGATTGTGTTGAACTTTTATCGGTATTTATACGAACAAACAGAGTGATTGACGTTTTGCGATCATATATTTTTAGAGCGACCTTGTGGCTTTGATGTTCATTTGTTCCCGTGAAACATTGAGATTCAAATCTTCTCTCCTACGCGGGCATAGGATCCGTCGATATAAAGCAAGGGATCGACATCCGTATTTCCAATCAGAACTTTCATGACTTCGCCGATAACGATATCGTGCGTCCCAAAAGTCATCCGACTTTTCTGCCGGCATAATATTGCCGCCTGCGCGCCGTCCAGCACGGGAATGCCGGCTTTCTCATCCCAACCGGGAATGGCGAACCGCTCACCGGGCACGGACCCGCCGCCGCAGGCCTGGGCGTGGACGATCTGGTCGGCGGCAAGGATGTTGATGCAGAAATTGCCCGCTGCCTCCAGAAAGCGGTGGATACGGGCATTCCGGTTGATACATACGAGCATGGAGGGCGGATCGAGCGTCAGCGACGTCACCGACGTTGCCGTCATCGCCGCACGCTCGCCGGCCGCATCCACTGCCGTCACGATGGAAACAGCGCTCGCCATACGGCGCATCGCCACCTTGAGCGACATCCCGACATCCGGTTCAAGCTGCGATTGAGACATTCACATCCTCCTCGTCCGGGACAACCGCCGACCGGCGGCATCCCCTGTTAGAGATCAAGGACCAGAACCGGGGTCTTCGCCCTGGAACAGCAGGCCGTCAGGCAATCGTTGCGGGCATGCTCCTCCGCGCTCAGCACGAAGTCCCGATGCTCAGGCTCGCCATCCAGCACGGACACGACGCACATGCCGCAAATCCCTTCCGAACAGGATACCGGCACCATCACCCCTTCGGCATCGAGTGCCTCGACGATGGACACGCCGGGCGCGACCTGCACATCCCTGCCGGCGCGGGCCAGCCGCACGGTGAAGGCGCTGTCCTGGCCGGCATCGATTTCCGGCGCGGCGAAGAATTCCCGGTGGAGCTGCGCCTCCGTCCAGCCGTTGGCCGCCGCCGTTTCCAGCACCCAGTTGATGAAACCGGCCGGGCCGCAGACATAAAGGGCATCGTCGGGGCCAGGAGCCTGAAGAACGGCCGCGAGATCCAGCTTCTGGCTGTCCGGCCCGTCATCATAATGCAATTGGCAGTGCGGACCCACCGCGCCTTCGCTGATGCGGCGCGCATAGGCCATGCGGTCAGCCGAGCGGGCGCAATAATGCATGGAAAATGGCTGTCCACGCCGTACGCATTCCTCCGCCATGGCAAGGATCGGCGTAATACCGATGCCACCGGCGAAGAGCAGAACCTTGCCCTTGCAGGATTTCAGCGGGAAATGATTGCGCGGCACACTGATATCAATCACTTGCCCGACCTGGAGAAGGTCGTGCACGGCCCTCGATCCACCGCGTGACTGTGGTTCCCGCAGCACCGCGACTTCATATTCCCCATCTTTCCCCGATGACGGACAGAGCGAATATTGACGTATCACGCCTTCGCCCAGGTGAAGGTCGATATGCGCGCCCGCTTCATGGGACGGCAGCGGGCCACTTCCCTCGCCGCGCAGCAGCACACTCACTATATCGTCGGCTTCCAGGCGCTTCTGCACGATGCGCGCCCGCACCAGGTCTTCGGCCTTTTGCACTTTCAAAGGCTCCTCTCAGTCAGTCCGATCTGTCAGCCGCCTCAGCCCAACCCCGCATGCCGGGATCAGAGTGGCGATCTTTCAACATTGTCGGACATCTTTTTCATCGAATATTCCGCGTCGCTGGTATTGTCAATCATTCAACGTCAAAATTTACCAACTCCGATTGGTGTCAGCGATTTAATGCCTGATTTCTCCTATTGACCGAAGAGATAAATGTCATAAGATTGTCGGACAACACAAAGTTACCAGCTTTCTAGGCGAGGAATTTCGATGGGAATCCATAAAGCGGAAATCATGAGGGATGCCAGATTGTCTGACATCGGTGACGGCCCTCCTCGGCTGGAGTCGACCGAGGAGGCGCTGGCGGCGGTCCGCGCGCTTCTGCCCCGTTTCGCCGAGTTTGCCCGGGACACCGACCAGAATCGCCGCGTTCCCGCAGAGTCGATCCGCGCGCTGGAGAATGCCGGGCTTTTCGGCATATTGACCCCGCGCGCCTTCGGCGGATCGGCGCTGGGATGGCGGGCTTTCTTTTCCGTGGTATCGGAAATCGGTTCGGTTTGCGGTTCGACGGCATGGGTCTATGGCGTAATGACCGGCCATAATCATATGCTCACGCGTTTTCCCGTCCATGTTCAGGAACGGATATTGGGAACGCCCGGATCGCATATCTCCGTGGTGTTCCGCCTGTCGGAACCGTGGAAGGCGACTCCGGCCAAGGACGGATATGTGCTGACCGGCGGCCAGGGGCGCTTTTGCAGCGGCGTCGACTATGCGAAATATGTGGGCGTCAACGCCGTCATCGACAGCGGTCCCAACGCGGGCCAGCTCGCCTTCTGCATGATCGACAAGGATCGGTTGGAACTGCTCGACGACTGGCATACGCTTGGCATGCGCGGCACGCAGAGCCGATCCATCGTCATCGACAACGTCTTCGTTTCGGATGAAATGACGGCGCTTGCCGTGGATCTTGGCGGTCCTGCCGTCGGTCCGGCGGCAGAGGAAGGCCCGGTCTTTTCCTGGCCCTATTTCGCGATCGCGCCCTATGCCATCGTGGGTGCCCCGCTCGGCGTCGCGCGCGGCGCGCTGACAACCGCTCTCACCGGCGTCAAGAAGCGCATCGCCGGATGGGATGATGAACTGCTGGCGACCATGGCCGCGCTCTATAGCCGCCTCTCGCACAGCGATCAGGACATCGCATCGGCGCACAGCCTGATCCTCGACGACCTCAAGACCGTCGACACGGTCGAATTTGCGGCGGTCGACCCTCTGGTCCTCGCCCGCTTCCGGCGCGATCTGGCGGCCGCGCCGCAACTGGCACGCTATGCCACCATCCGTCTGTTCGAGGGTAGCGGCGGCAGCGCCATCTATCAGAACGGCACGCTGGAGCGGATGCTGAGGGATGTGAATGCGGGTGCCGCCCATTATGCCTTCACCGACGATATCGCCGCGTCCAATTACGGCCGCGCGCTGCTCGGCCTGCCGCCCGCCAAATCGAACAATTTCGTCTGAGGACAACGATTCGCCGCAGGCCGCTTGCGGCCTGGCGCAACCCCATGTTGGAGCGATTCATGACCATTGCCTGCCTTTCCACCAACGGGTGGAACCATTTTCGGACCGACGTTCCTGTCACCGAGCTGTTCGTCGCAACCACCAGCGGTATTGCCTTGCTGCGACGGGAAGGCGACGGAAGCTGGACCCGCGTGCGGGACATGCTGTCCGGCAACCATATTTCCGCCATGACGGTGGAACCCGGCACCGGGCGCCTGCTTGCCGCGTGCATGCCCGGCAGCTTGATGGCTTCGGCCGACGGCGGGCAAAGCTGGGACGATCTGACGCCTGGCTGGAGGGAAGAAGGCGCCTATTCGGTGCGCTGCTACCCGCATGAGGGCGGCACGCGCATCTATGTCGGCACTCAGCCCGCGGGCCTGTATCGCAGCGACGATGGCGGGGCGAGCTGGGAAGACATTGCCAGCATCCGCACGGCGCCGATGCACGACCAGTGGCGCTTTCCCGCGCCGGGGCACCAGCCGCATCTGAAAACGCTTTATGTCGATCCCCGCGATGCCAATGTCATCTATGCCGGCGTCGAACAGGGCGCGCTGCTGAAAAGCACCGACGGCGGCAAGAGCTGGAACGACCTGGACGAATTCGTCGACTATGAGAATTTCGTCTACAAGGACATCCACCAGGTCCTGCTGCGCCCCGGCAATGCCGACGAAGTCTATATCACGACCGGCCTTGGCATCTATTGCAGCCACGATGCCGGATCGACCTGGGAACGGCTGACCGGGGACGATTTCCGCATCGGCTATCCCGACCAACTGCTTTTCGCACCAAATGACGACCAGCGCCTGTTCGTATCCGGCGGCTTTGCCATTCCCTATTATTGGGTGGAGGCGAAATCGGCCAGGGGGACGGTCATGATCTCCGAGGATGGCGGCAGGTCGTGGCGGGCGCCCCGCTCCGGCTTCCCGGAGGGCCGCAGCAATGTCGAGGCGATGTCCATGTGCGCCCATTCCGGGGGTTATGACATCTTTGCCGGCACGACCGACGGCGAAGTGCTGATAAGCAGCGATGGCGGTGAGAGCTGGCAGACGATCGCGCGCGAACTGGCGCCGATCAGCAAGCCGACGCACGACGTTCTGATCAACGGCCTCGCCTATGAAAACGACCTGCATCCTTGAGACATAATTCAAGATATTGGGAGAGAGAGATGAATTTGGAAAGCAGCGCCCAGGGCAATGACATGACCGACACAGACCCCCGTCCCGCCAACGCACCTGCCAAGCAGGCAAGCCGCCCGCCCACGGGCAAGGAATATCTGGAATCGCTCCAGGACGGCCGCGAAATCTGGATCTACGGCAAGCGCGTCAAGGACGTGACCACCGATCCCTGCTTCCGCAATTCCGCCCAGTCGGTCGCGCGCCTCTATGATGCGCTGCACGCGCCGGAGAGCAAGGACATACTGACCTGCCCCACCGACACCGGCAATGGCGGCTACACCCATGCCTTCTTCCGCGCGCCCAAGACGAGGGAAGACCTCGCCCATGCACGCGACGCCATCGAATATTGGCAGCGCATGGTCTATGGCTGGATGGGCCGCACCCCCGATTACAAGGCGTCGTTCACCGGCGTGTTCGGCGCCAATCCCGATCATTTCGCGCCCTTCGCCGATACCGCCCGCAACTGGTATGCCAGGGCGCAGAACGAGGTGCTGTTCCTGAACCACGCCATCGTCAATCCGCCGGTGGACCGCAACCGCCCGGTCGACGAAGTGGAGGACGTGTTCGTCCATGCGGTCAAGGAAACCGACGCGGGCATCGTCGTGCGCGGGGCGAAGGTCGTGGCGACCGGATCGGCCCTGACCCAGGCCAATTTCTGCGCCAGCAACCGCGGCACCCTGCGAAAGCGCGAATATGCGCTCGCCTTCTTCGCGCCGATGGACACGCCGGGTGTGAAGCTGATCTGCCGCCACAGCTACGAACTGGCGGCGGCGGCGACCGGCAGTCCGTTCGACTATCCGTTGTCGAGCCGACTCGATGAAAATGACGCCGTGCTCGTCTTCGACAACGCCTTCATTCCGTGGGAAAACGTCTTCTTCTACGGCGATGTCGAAAAGTCCGACAAGCTGATGCAGAATGCCCGCACCACCGGCCGCGTCGTCATCCAGGCCTTCACCCGCCTGAAGGTGAAGCTCGACTTCATCATCGGTCTGGTGATGAAGGCGTCGCGCATCGCCGGCACGCATGAAATGCGGACCAATCAGGTGCTGATCGGCGAGCTCATCATGTACCGCAACGTCATCAAGGGGTTGACGGACGCGATGATCGCCCATCCGGACGAACTGCATGGCGACTATATCACCTTCAACGAAACCTATGGCATGACGTTGCGCGGCCTTGGCCCGCACATCTACACCCGCATGCGCGACATCGTGCAGAAGGTCTCCAGCTCCAGCCTGATCTATCTGAACTCCAATTCTGTCGACTTCCAGAATGAGGAGCTGCGCCCCTATCTGGACGTCTATCTGCGCGGATCGGACGGCATCACGGCGGAGGAACGGTCCAAGACGATGAAGCTGTTGTGGGATTCGGTCAGCAGTGAATTCGGCGCCCGGCACGAGCTGTATGAACGCAACTATCTGGGCGGTCATGAGGATGTGCTGATGGGCCCGCTGTTCCGCGCGCTTGCCAATGGCGATGCCAAGCGGTTCGCGGACCTGACCGAACAGTGCATGGACGAATATGACATCAACGGCTGGAAGATGCCGGGTTTCTACAACGGCGACGACATCCGGGTCTTCGGCCGCTGACGGCTTGCCGGGGCTGCGATCCGCAGCCCCGGCGGCATCCTCTCCCGCCCAAGCGATCGGAACCGATCGCTGGTCAGGACATCGCGGCAGACAAAAGGCTTGGAGCGGCGATCTGATTCAATCAGATCGAAAACCGCTCTGGCGTAAGGACATCAGGCCCCAGGCCAGACGGAACATCAGCCGAAACCGGAATCGAACAGCACGATACAGGACGGATTGGGCACCTCGCACAGCACGCCCGCATAGGCGAGCGTGCCTGACGCGCCGTCCACCCGATAAAGCCCGATCTGCCCGCTCAACTGGTTCGCGACAAAGGCGAAGCGGCCATCGGGAGAGAGGCAGATGTTGCGCGGCACCCGGCCATGCACCAGCGCCTGCGAGGCATGGGCCAGCCGGCCCGTGACAGCGTCGATCGCCAGCACCGAAATGCAGTCCGCCCCGCGATTGGAGACATAGAGATGGCGGCCATCGGGCGAGACCATTATCTCGGCCGGCTGATTGCCCTCCGCCTGCGCCTCGTCGGCGACGGACAGCAGTGTCTGCTTGCAGATCAGGCTGCCGCTCTCCCCATCATAGGCAAAGACCGACAGCGTGCTGTCCAGCTCATTGGCGACATAGGCCGTCGCGCCATCGCGGGACCAGGCCATATGACGCGCGCCAGCGCCCGAATGCACCTGCGCGAAGGGCTGCGGGCCGGGCGGCAGGCCCATGCCCCGCGCATCCGTGCGATAGACGAAGATCCGGTCGAGCGCGAGGTCGCAGGCGAGCAGGCGTGCGCCGTCGCGATCGAAATAGGCGCTGTGAGGCCAGGGTTCGGCCTGGCGCGGCCGCGCGCCCCGTCCTTCATGGCGCGCGATCCTCAGCGGCCCGTCCGGTCGTCCGTCCGTGCCCAACCGGCACAGCGCGACTGTCGGCCCCAGCGGATTGGCGACCGCCAGCGACCGCCCGTCGGGCGCGACGCGGATATGGGCGCAGTTCGCGCCACCGGACGCGATCTTCCAGAGTGGTGCAAGCCCGCCGTCCGCCGCGATCGACCAGGCCGATATCGCCCCGGTGGTACGGTCGTCGATGTCCAATTGCCGCTCGGCCGCATAAAGGCGCCGCCCGGCTGCATCCAGAGCAAGATAGGAGGGGCTGAAGACATCCCGCGCGATCCCCACCGGCTTCGCCCGAAGCGCGTCGCCGTCGAAATCGAAGATGTAAAGACCTTCGGACGGCGCCCCGCCCATGAATCCATCGGTGAACGTGCCGACATAGATATGCATGAGCGCAAACCCTCCGCTCTTGGATCAAATGCTCAACCCGCAATCCCCATCCTCGTCTAGAGCATCGTGCGCAAAAGTGGGAACCGGTTTGGCGCTTAAAACGATGCGACAACAAAAACTTAGAGCGCGCGGTTTGCGTACGATTTAACGCAGCGCGCTCTAGGGATGCATCAGTTCATGTCCCCAGCGGCTGGGTGAATCATATTGTTTCGCCACCCAGCGTTCGGGATCGTCCACAATGTTGCCGCCGAAGCCGAATTCGACGCGAAAGCCGACCGGCGCCATCAGGTAGAAGGAATAGACATCGTCATTCGTGTGCTGGCCCAGCGTCTGCGACACGGCAAAGCCATGCTCCTTGAGCTTCGCATAGGCTTCGTCCACATATTCCCTGGCTGTCGCCTCGATCATGAAATGGTCGATCTGGCCGCTCTTCATTCCGAATATCTCGCCGCCCAGCGCGACACTGTGATGGCGCTTGTTGCAATGAAGGAAGAACAGGTCGGCCGCGTCCCAGGTGATGCGGTCGCTGAAGCCGAAGCCCAGAACGTCACGATAGAAATCGAGCGCGGCCAAATGGTCATGCGTGATCTGCACGACATGGCCCAGTCCGAACTTGCCCCGATCGGTGGAGCCGCAGACAAACCGCGTGGACAGCCGCTCATCGGTGCCGAACGGCCGGTCGACGAAAAATTCGACCGGGAAGCCGAAGGGATCGGTGAAACGCACCAGCGCGGCCGCGCTGCGCGCTTCGCAGGCAGCGGCATCGCCTTGCGTCACCTCAATCCCCCGCGCCCGCACGCGGGCGACGAGGGCGTCGAGCGCGGGCCCGTCGGCCACTTCCCAGCCCACCGCAGCGACCCGGTAGCCGCTTTCCAGACCGTCCTGCGGCCGCATGTCGATGCGAAAAGCGCGGCCGTCGAGCCGCACCCGGACCGATCCGTCCTCGCCGTCGACGACATCCGCGCCGATGACATGCTGGAACAGGGTGCGCATGTCCGCCATCGCCGCTGAGGGAAAATCGAACGCCAGATATCCGAGTTGGTCTACCTTCATATCTCTCTCCATGGATGCGCTGCGGGCACAGGTCCCCGGCACGCGCATGAAGCGCGTTCCGTCCGCAGCAATGGGACTCGGCCTTCCAGGGCCGATCGACATTCAGAAGAGGACGAGCCGAAAATGGTCGAAGCGAGGCACGCGACTCGCCTTGAGCACTTGCAGGCCGTCAGGGCTCAATGTCGATTGGACCTAGTGACCTGAATCTGAAGTTCGTCACATTGTTGGGCAGGCGTTGAACGAACTTCAGATTCATCAGGGTCACTAGCAAATATATGATTCTAGTGTGGTTTATGGATTTGAAATACGCTCCCCACACACCCTAGGCCACCTTGGTGCGGGGTCGGCGGGCCTTGGCCGGTGCGCCCTCCCCCTCCCCATCTTTCTTGCCTGCCCGGCCCTTCTTGCGGGCGGGAGGATTGAAAATGGCGTCGAACTGTTCGGTAGGCATACGCTGGATACGGCTGTTCACCAGCCGAATGTGGCGCGTGGCAAGCTCTGCCGCCAGCTCCGTGTCGCCGTCCAGAATCGCGTGCAATATGTCCCGGGTCTGCGCCGTGGTTTCCAGTATCTCGTCCCTGTTCAGCGATTCGATGAAGCGTATGCGGTAGCGGGAACGGCGCAGGCGGCGCCATTCGGCGGGCAGGATCGAATTGCCCGACAGGTCCATGATGGTCGAATGGTAGAGCGTATCATTTTCCACCATGCCGTCGGACGTGGGCGCCTCTTCCAGTTGACGGCAATGCTCCAGTACCTCATGCACCCGCTCACGCGCGCCTTCCTCATTGATGCGCCCGGCCGACCGCTGCGCCGCATAGGCTTCGAACAACCCGCGCACATCCAGGAAATCGGCCATATCCTTGCGGCTGATCGCCCGCACCACGGCACCCTTGTAGATCTCCAGCACCACCAGCCCGTCGGCGGCCAGCCGGCTCAACGCTTCGCGCGCCGCGCCGCGGCTAACGCCGAACTCCTCGACGATCCGCGCTTCGGTGATGCGTTCCAGCGCGCCATATTCGGCTGAAGCGATCCGCTCGGCGATGGCGTCATAGGCCATGTCCGCTACCGTCTTGCGAATGTCGCCGTCTTCGTTCGCTGGATTCTGAGACAAGTCTTCCTCTTTCCTGTTCCGGGCGTACCGAGCTGCCGCCTCCTCATGAGCATCTTGCAGAAGCGGCCGCAGGTGCCGATCCCGCCTAAGCCATATCGTGTCACAACATTGTTTGACAAGATCGACAGAGCTGCAACCGCAAAAAATTCACAAATGCTCCACAATCACGCATTTCCCACGTCGGGCATCGGTTGACAAGACAAGATTGTCGAACAATAAGAGGAAAAATTATCAGACAATGATGGAGAGGGCTCGGATGAGCGACGTGCAAAGCCAGTTCGTCAAAACACTTGGATATTCAACTCATTATATCGAAATGGGCACGGGCCGCCCGCTCCTGCTGGTTCATGGCGGCGGCGCCGGCGCCGACGCGCGTGGCAATTGGGAGCATCTGTGCATGCCCCTTCTTGCCCACAATTATCGGACGATCGCTTATGACATGGTCGGCTTTGGCCATACGGACGCTCCTTCGCCCGACGATTTCGCCTACACTCCCGAAGCGCGCGTCGAGCAGCTGATCGCCTTCATCGAGGCGCTGGAGCTTGGCCCGGTGGACATCGTCGGCAATTCGATGGGCGGGCGCACCTCGCTCGCCGTCGCCATTGCCCGCCCCGACCTTATCGGCAATCTCGTGCTGATGGGCAGCGCCGGACTCGACCGCTCGATGGGCGGCGTCCTGCGCGCGCTCACCGAATATGATTTCACCTTCAACGGCATGAAGCGAATCGTCGAGGCGCTGACCCACGACGGCTTCCCGCAGGATGACAGGCTGATTCAGTATCGGCTCGACCTCTCCCTCCAGCCCGCGCAGCGCCAGGCTTTCGGCGCCACCATGAAAATCCTCAAGGAACGCGGCGGCCTGTGGATAGAAGATGAGGAGATCGCCAGGGTCAAGCATCGCACGCTGGTCGTCAACGGGAAGGATGACAAGGTCGTCCCCGTATCCATGGGCTATCGCTACCTTGAGCTGCTGGAAAACTCGACCGGCTTCATCATGCCGCATTGCGGCCATTGGGCGATGATCGAGCATCCCGACAAGTTCGCCCATGTCGTCCACGAATTTCTTCAGAACCGCTTCTGAACCCGGACCTAATATTCAGGAAACAGCGATGAACAACGAGCAATTCGAACGCCTCACCCGTGTGGGCGCCGGCACGCCCATGGGGACTTTCATGCGCCGCTACTGGCACCCCATCGCCACCTCCGCGCAGGTCGCCGCACCCGATGGCGCGCCGCTCGTCACCTGGCTTCTGGGCGAACGCTTCGTCGTGTTCCGCGACACGGAAGGGAAGGTCGGCGTGCTCGACGACCACTGCATGCATCGTGGGGTTTCGCTCGGCCTTGGGCGCGTGGAGGAAGGCGGCATCCGCTGCATCTACCATGGCTGGAAGTTCGCCCGCGACGGCAGGATATTGGAGACGCCCAACCATGACAGCTGCGCCTTCCGCGAGCGCAAGAAAGCACGCGCCTTTCCGGTGCGCGAATCCTCCGGATTGATCTGGACCTATATCGGCCCCGCCGACCAGGAGCCGCCGTTCCGCACCTTCGACTTCGACCAGGTGCCCGACGGCAACAAGAGCGTGTTCCGCGGCAATGCCGCCGCCCCCTATCTGGTGCTGTGGGAAGGCGGCGTCGACAGCTCGCATGTCGGCATGCTGCACACCAACGATGCGCGTCCGAGCTGGGGAGCCAAGCTGCGCGGCGAGGATGTGGGGCCTTCGGCCTGGGATAGCCTGGCGCCGACCTATGAAGTCGAAAGGACGCCCTATGGCTATCGCTACGTCGCCTTCCGCGGCATTCCCGGCAATCCCGACGCGCGCCATGCCCGGCAGGTGCCGGCGATCCTGCCCAATATGCGCATCATCCCCGGCCATGCCGATTTCGCCATCGCGATCTTCGAAGTGCCGATGGACGACAAGCGTACCGCGACCTACCAGATGGCCTACAGCCACAGCCAGCCGATCGACCGCGAATGGGCCGCGCGGTTCCTGGGCTTCGTTCCGCCCGTCTATGATGAAAAGACCTGCAATGTTAACGTTTCCTGGCCGGACAATATGCAGCAGGACCGCAGCATCATGGACAGGAGCTGGAGCGGCCTGCCGGCGATCGAGGTGGAAGACGTCGCCATGGCCGTGTCGCTGACCGAGCCGTGGGACCGCAGCACGGAAAATCTGGTCGCCGCCGACATAGCGGTGGTCACCCTGCGCCAGACGCTGCTCGACGCGCTCAAGCGTTTCGAGGCCGGTGAAAACCCGCCCGCGCTCCATGTCGAGGACATGACCGCCGCGCAGTCCTATGACCAGGTCGTCCGGAACAGCGAGGACTGGAAGGCCGTCCCCGCCCGGCTGGCCGGCGCATTGCAATATGAAAAGGCGTAAGGAGACAAGGGCATGCGCATCCTACTGACCGTGACACGCCTCTTCCTGGGGGTGTTCCTGCTCTTCAACGGGATCAACATGTGGTTCCCGTTCCTGCCTGTGCAGATGCCCGGCAGCCAGACCGCGCTCGACCTGATGCACGGACTGGTGGCATCGGGGCTGTTCAGTTGCGTCAAGGTCGTCGAGGTCGCGGCGGGGCTGATGCTGATCTTCAACCGCTTCGTACCGCTGGCGCTGGCGGCGATGCTGCCGCTGACGGTGGTGATCGCCTGGGTCGACTTCGTCCTGATCGTCAGCCCCAACAGCATCGTCTTCGGAGCGCTGCTGGTCGTGCCGCAGGCGCTGCTGATGCTCTTCTACCTGCGCTACTATCTGCCGATGTTCGTCATGCGGGCGGAACCGGCGGCGCCGACAGGCGAAGCGGTGGCGCAGGCCGTCGCCGCGACCCCCTGAACCCCGCCTGCCCCGGCCGCGCCGCCATCATGCGGCGCGACCGTTCTTTCTTTCTCCGGAGATCCCCATGACCGGCATTGATGAAGAGGGCGGCACCGGCACGGCCTTTCAGGGCGCGCTGCTCGCGATACTCTCCACCCTGGCCGTTGCCGCCGCGCTGCTGATCGCGCCGGTGCTGCCGCGCATGCTCGCCGCCTTCGCCGGCGATCCCGCGGCGGAGACGAAGGTCGTGCTGGCGCTGACGATCCCGGCGCTGGTGGTGACGATCACCGCCCCCTTCATCGGGCGCCTGATCGAACGCGTCGGCCGCAAGCCGGTGCTGCTGGCGGCACTCGCCATTTATTTCTTCTGCGGCATCGCCCCCTATTTCCTCGCCAGCCTCGATCACATCATCTTCTCGCGCATCGGCGTGGGGCTGGGAGAGGCGGGGGTGATGACGACCTCGACAACGCTCATCGGCGATTATTTCAAGGGCAGCCGCCGCGAATATTGGCTGGTCATCCAGACAGGCATTGCCAGCCTGGCCTCGGTCCTGTTCGGCTTTGCGAGCGGCCTGCTGGGCGAATGGGGCTGGCGCGCGCCCTTCCTTGTCTACGGCATGGCGCTGATCTACATCCCGCTGGTCCTGTTCCTGATCAGGGAACCCCGGCGCGCACGTGCGGCAACCACGATCCGGCCGGCGACGCAGCCCTTCCCCTGGGCGTCCGTCTGGCGCTTCTATGCCATCGGTTTTCCGGCCGCCCTCATCTTCTTCATCGTGCCCATCCAGACGCCGTTCCTGCTGACGGGGCGCGGCCTCGACTCCCCGACTCTCATCGGCCTCACGGCCGCAGTCAGCGGCACCGCGGTGACCGCGGGCGGCTTCCTGTTCAAGGCCATCAGCAAGGTCGCGCTGGAACATGTGCTGGCACTGGCCTTCTCGCTGGTGGCGATCGGCATGGGTCTGTTCATCGGCGACGGCAGCTATTTCATGACGCTCGGAGGCGTCATCGTCGCCAGCATCGGCTGCGGCATCACCCTGCCCGCCATATTGACCGCGTTGATGGCCAACCTCTCCTTCGAGGATCGCGGCCGCGGCACCGGCGGGTGGCAGACGGCATTTTTCCTCGGCAATTTCCTCAGCCCCCTCGTCATACTCGCATTGTCGGCAGGCCTTGGCGGGCTGGAGAACGCGCTGCTCGTCATCGCCGCGCTCGCCGCTTGCCTTTCGCTCCTCAACATCGCCATCGGCCGGAGGACAGGCGGGTTCACCCCCCGTTCGACCACGCGGTGACGCGGAGCATGGCGGCGATGCGGGCATCGGCGCCGGCCGCTCCGGGCAGGTCGCTGCCGTTCATCGTGGCCAGCGTGATGATGCTGGTGACGCTGGCCATCGATGTCGTCCTGCCGGCCCTGCCCGACATTGGCGAGGCGCTGGCGGTCACGCGGGACAATGACCGCCAATATGTAATCAGTTCCTTCATGTTCGGTTTTGCGATCAGCCAGGCGGGGGTCGGCATAGTGTCCGACGCGCTGGGCCGACGCGGCCTGCTGCTTGGCGCCGTCGGCGGCTATGCGGCGTTCAGCCTGGCGGCGGCGGCGGCGCAGGATCTGACCGTCATGCTGATCGTGCGCTTTCTGCAGGGCGCGGCCGGCGGCATGACCCGCGTCCTCATCAACGCCGCCGTGCGCGACCTTTATAGCGGCGCGCAGATGGCGCGGGTGATGAGCATGGCGACCACGGCCTTCATCATCGCGCCTATATTGGGACCGGCGCTCGGCACGCTCATCCTGGCGGTCGCGTCCTGGCGGTGGATATTCATTGCCTTTGCCGGTTTTGGCATTCTCTCCTTCCTCATCATCTGTTTCCGCCTGCCCGAAACGCTCCCTCCCGCGATGCGGCGAAAATTGTCGGCAAAGTCGTTGGTGGAAGGCGTGAAGCATGTCTTGCAGGACCGGCAATCCACCTGGTTCACGACCGCCATGTCCTTCCGCTTTGCCGGTCAATTCGCCTTCTTCCTCTCGCTACAACAGATATTCGAGCAGGTGTGGAAGCACGAGGACTTGCTGGCCCCGGTCTTCGGCTTCGTTGCCGCCGTCATCGCCATTGGATCGATGGTGAACGCGAGGCTGGTGACACGGGTCGGGCTGATGCGGATGAGCCGCATCACGACGCTGTTGCTGACCACCATCTGCGCGGCGCAGCTTGCATGGGTTGCGCTGGGATCCTTCGGACTCATCGGCTTCATCGCCTTCCAGGCGGCGATCAGCGCGCTCACCTCCATCTGCAACACCTGCTTTCAGGCGCTCGCCATGGAAAATATGGGCCGACAGGCGGCCACCGCCAGCTCGATCCAGGGCAGCGGTTCGATGCTGGCGGGAACCCTGCTCGCCAGTTGGGCGGGGCAGGCATTCGACGGCACTCTGTTGCCCTATGCCATTGCCATCACTCTCTTCGCGATCGGCGGATTATTCTGTACATTCATGGCGACGCAGCGCGAATCCGGTCGGGCATCGCGTTGACGGCAACAAGGCCCCCCGCGCGTAGTGATCGCAGATTTTGTCCAACATTCCATCCTAAGCAGATCGGATTTCCGTTTCGCCGGACATTGCGGACATTGGCAACTGCTATTCCATCATAATTTTCAGATTCATTTACATTATTCCGGTTCTATCGACGTTCCAAAGAATTGCCAAAGAATTGGAAGCCGTTCAAAAAATCCGGACCAAAAAGCTGAAACATGCGCCAATCGCTGTTGACAGCAAAAAATTGTTGGACGATATCTTCGAGCAGGAGAGCGAACCGCCAGGGAAGCGAAAAATCGCTGCGGTGCGCCTCGAGGAGAGAGCATGCACGCACCAGACATCGTTCACGCCGATCATGCGGAAGGGCCGGTCCGGTTGGACGGATCGCAAATTCTGTTCCTGATCGTCATCGTCCTGCTGCTGACAGTGGATGGCGTCGACATGCAGATATTGAGCGTCACCGTTTCCGCCATATCGGAGCAATGGGGCCTGCCGCTATCGGCCTTCGGCATGGCGATGGCTGCCGGCCATCTGGGCGCTGCCATCGGCGCGACGGCAGGCGGCATGCTCGCAGACCGCATCGGCCGACGCACCACGATCCTGCTGGGCGTGCTGTGGTTCAGCCTTTTCACGCTGGCGACGCTGATGGCCAGGACGACCGGCGAAATCGCATTCGCGCGTCTTGTCGCGGGCCTCGGTCTTGGGGGATGCCTGCCGCCGGCGCTGGCGCTGGTGTCCGAAACGCTGCCCGCGCGTCTCCGAGCGGTCGGCGTGTCGCTCTGCATCCTCGCCAATCCGCTCGGCATTGCGGCGGCGGGCGGATGTGCCGCGCTCGCCATCCCGCGCTTCGGCTGGGAGAGCATGTATATCCTCTTCGGGTTCATTCCCCTCCTCATTGCCGTCATCGGCTATTTCGGCCTGCCCGAATCCCCGGCCTTCCTCGCGCGCGCCGCGGAACGGCAGGGAGGAGGCGGCGCCTCGGCTTCCTCTCAGCCTGCGAAGGCCACACCCCGCGCCCTGTTCAAAGGGGAACATCGTCGCCTCACCATCTCCATCTTCATTGCCTTCTTTTCAGCCTATCTCGCGCTGACGCTGGTGCTGAACTGGATGCCCTCGCTGCTCAAGAGCGGCGGTTTCTCGGTCGAGATTGCGAGCAGCGCATTGTCGACATTCAGTCTTGCGGGCATCGCCGCCACGCTCCATGCCGGCCTGCTCATGTCGGCGCACGACACGCGCCGCGTCGCCATGGGCTTTACGGCGGGTGCGATCCTCATGGTCATGACGATCGTCGTCGCCCTGCCCACCTCGCCGGCCTCTGTGGAGGCCAGTGGCGGCTATATCTTCTTCTACGGCATCATCGCTGCCGCAGGTTTCATGTTCAACGGTGCGATGACCAGCCTTTATGCCCATGCCGCAGGCAGCTTCGATCCCGCCGTTCGCGCCACCGGCGTCGGTTTTTCGGCGACCTGCGGGCGGGTCGGTGCCATTGTCGGCGCCTTCATCGGAGCGCGGGTGTTCGAGATGTTCGGAACCTCCACCTTCTTCATTCTGATGATGGGGATGATCGCGCTGACCTTCATAGCGCTGTTCCTGTCGGGGGGCGCTGCGCTCGCCCGTACCCCCGCGTCGAAAGCGCGTCCCGAGCGCATGACCCCTTCAATCCAGGACCGCAGATGACATCGGAAAATGACCTGGCCGACGCGAAGAGCGAAGGCTTCCTGCAGGCGTCGACACTATGTATCCGCTGGTTGCTCGGCATCCAGTGCATGCTGCATGGCATCAACTGGTGGATCAAGATCCTGCCCTTCCCCAACATGTTCGACCCGCCCGGCCTGCCGGTAAAGGCGGAGATCGTCCGCGTCATGCTGGATTCCGGCTGGATGTTCGGCGCGGCGAAATGCATTGAACTGGCGCTCGGCCTTGCCCTCATCACCAACCGGTTCGTCGCGTTGATGCTCGTGGTGGCGGTGCCGGTGACATTCATGACCTTCATCACCGACGCGTTGATCTGGAAGGACATCGTGGCCTGGGCCACCGGCCACGCATCCAACGCCCATATTTTCGCCAAGCTGCTCGACGCCATCTATTTTGGCGGCGCGGTCCTGGTGATGCAGGCCTTTCTGATGTTCGCCTATTTCGACCAATACCGCTCCATGCTGGCATGGCGCGCCAACCCGAGGTTCGCCGCATGAACGCCGGCACGCGACTCAAACGGCGCGCCATGGTCGCGCTGGCCGTGCTGTCCCTGTTCCTTGGCGTCACATCGACGGGATGGCTGCTGGCGGTGGTCGACCAGTGGTTGCTGCCGTGGAGCACGTTCAAGGTGTTCCTGCCGCAGGACCCCGAATATATGAAGATGCAGGAGGGCAAACCAGCCGCTCCGCACCCTGCGGGCGGAGCCGCGCTCCGGTCATGACGGCGCTTCCCACCCAGCGGATCCTGCTGCTCGCCAGTTTTGCGGCGCTCACGCCAATGGCTGTCGACATGTATCTTCCGGCGATGCCGGGCCTCGCCGACGATCTGGGCGTTGGCATGAGCGCGGCAAGCTACTCCATTTCCGCCTTCTTCTTTGGCGTCGCCTTCGGCCAGCTCTTCGCCGGACCGCTATCCGACCGCCATGGGCGCAAGCCAGTGATCGCGGGCGGCCTCATCCTGTTCATCGCGGCATCCGTCGCCGCCGCGCTGTGCGACAGCTTCCTCCTGCTGATGCTCGCGCGCGTGACCCAGGCTTTCGGCGCCTGCGCCGCAACGGTTGCGGGCCGCGCCATCGTCCGCGACTGCCTCGACCTCAGGGAAGCGGCACGCACCTTCTCCCTGCTCGCGCTGGTGGGTAGCATTGCGCCCATATTGGCGCCGATGCTGGGAACCTTGGTCACGAAATTCGGCGACTGGCGCTCCATCTTCCAGGTGATGGGCGGATTTGCCCTTGTCGTTCTGGTGTGCCAGCTTGCCTTCATGCCGGAAACCCGATCGGCGGCGGCCGAAAGCCAGTCCCGCAGCGAAAGCCCGCTACGATCCTATCTCACCCTGCTCGGCAACCGGCGAATCCTTGGCTATCTGCTCGCCGCGTCGGGTAACAGCGCCTGCCTGTTCACCTATATCGCCAATTCGGCGACGGTGTTGATGAAGGGCTATGGCCTGAACCCCTTTGCCTTCTCGCTGGCCTTTGGCGCCAATGCGGTCGGGCTGCTGATCGCCAACCAGTCGAACCGCCATATGCTGAAAAGTCGCGACGTGGAAACCGTCCTGCGCCGATCGGCGGTAAGCGCCGCGATCATGGGGCCGCTGTTCCTGCTGTTCGCGCTGACCCAGATCGGCGGCCTGCCTTTCCTCATGCTGCTGCTGTTCGCCGGCGTATCCAGCACCGCCATCGTCCAGGCCAATGTCATGGCGGGCGCCCTTTCGGTCGATCCGCTACGGGCCGGCTCGACCTCGGCGCTCTACGGCGCCACCACTTTTGCCTTCGGGACGCTGGCGGCCAGCCTTGCCGCCACGCTGGAATATGGCAGTGGCAGTGGCATGGCCTTCATCATCGCTTTGGGTTTCATGCTTTGCAGCGCCTCCATCCTGCTGCTCATCATCCAGCGGCCAAAATCGAAAATGACAGGAGAGACCGTATGACCGACCCCGCCGCCCCAATGAACAGACGTTCCGCCCTCCTCGCGACGGGCATGCTGGGGGCAGCCGCTGCCGTTCCTGGCCTGGCACAAGCCAAGGGGTCCGTCGCCCGCCCGCTGACGGTCGAGGATCGCATCGGGCTTCAGGATCTGCACACCGAATATGTCTGGGCCTATGACTGCAGCGACGAACAGGGTTTCATCGACCTCTTCGCCAAGGATGGCATGGTCATCGGCCATGGCACCTGGCACCGGGACGAGGCCGCCATGCGCAAATGGTTCCGCTATCTCCTCGACATACGCGACAAGGCCGACGATTACTGGCTTCACGAAGCCAGCCAGTTCCGTTTCGAGGGCGATGGCGGCAACTGTATCGTCTATTGCTACGCCACGCATTTCCGTGGCACGCCTGCGTCCAAGCCCTACCCCGCGGAAGTCACGATGGGCGTGCGCAGCCTCGGCTATTTCGTCAACGACTGCGTGAAGGAAGACGGCCGGTGGAAGTTCCGCCGCTTCACCATCAACCGCTGGGACAACCATGCGCAGCCCTGGAAGAAGCCCAGGCCCTGGGACCTTCCGCCCCGTGCGTGATCGCCCACCCTCGATTGCGGGCGCCGGCACCGGCGCCTCCACCATCACCACAAAATATATTGGGGAGAGATTGTGACAGCCATTCAGAAACTGCTCGCCGCCGTAGCGGCAGGCGCACTGGTCTTTGCCATCACCTTGACCAAGGAGCGCAATGCGCAGGCCAACTACGCCGTCGTCCGTGCCCAGCAGGCCGCCCAGGCAAAGCCCAGGGACATCGTCCGCGGCTTCCGCGACCTGGCCGGGCAACAAGGGCGGCCGGATGAGGCCGTCGCCGAATATGTCGCGCCCGATGTCGCGACACAACTGCCCGGCGGCACCGGGCGGGACGCCGTGCGCGCCTGGCTGAGGCAGAATGGCGACCAGAAAGTCACGAAAGAAATTGCCGACAAGAATATGATCGTCGAATTCTACGATGACGGCGTCAACGGCAATATATCCGTCGCCTATCGCGTCGAAGGCGGCAAGATCGCCGAGATTTCCGAATTCCGCAGCAAGAAGTCCTGACCCGCGCAGCGGCGCTTTCCAGAGGAAGATACAGGCCATGAGTTCCCAACCGATAATGCAAGCAGGCAGCGCAGCGCCCCACGCTGCGGCGAAGACGGACTGGTTCCGGGTCGCGGTGCTGTCAGGACAGACCTTTTTCGGCGCGTGGTTCCTGATCCACGGGCTGAACCACTGGGTTCATTTCTTTCCGCAACCGCCAGGATCCGACAGCCTGACCTCGCAACTCATCCGCGTCATGATCGACACCGGACTGTTCGATCTCATCAAGGGAGGAGAGATCGTCAGCGGCATCCTGCTTCTCTCCCACCGCTTCGTGCCGCTCGGCATCGTACTGGCAGTGCCCGCCGCAGTCGTCATCGCCTATATAAACTATTTCCTGAACAAAGGGGCGGAAAGCTTTGCGACGGCAACAGTGATCCTCGTCATTCTTGCCCTTATGGGTGTCGGCTATATCAAGTCCTTCAAGCCACTTTTCCGACCCACGACCGATGAACCGACGGCCGATTGCCTCAACGAGTTGAAGACGCTGTTTCGCTGAATGCCATAAACTTCTTCCATCATGGATAATAATTGAAGCGCGACCTCATCCGAGGTCGCGTTTTTTTCATTCCGGGATACCGAATATTGCTCCGGAACAGGTGAATTTCATCACGGCAGCAGGATTCCGCAAAAGAGCAGTTGACGAAAATGGATTGTAGGACAATAAATCAGGCATGACTCAGAAACAGCCTATATTCGACACCCACGCCCATCTCGTCACGCCGGATCAGGACGCATATCCGCCACGTCCGCTCAGGGGCGTGCTTGCTCCCGGAGAGTTCGACAATCCGAACAGCAAGGAGGTTTTTCTGGCACTTGCGGCGCAAGCCGGCGTGGTCTCCACCTGCGCTGTGCAGCGCGCGCATGTCTATGGCTATGACAATAGCTATATTCTCGACTGTTCGAAGGAGCACCCGCGGGATCTGCGCGCCGTCGTCGTCCTCAACTCCGCCGATCCCGCGACGCCCGACACGCTGCGCGGCCTTGTGCGCGACCGCGGCGCGGCGGGTGTCCGTTACGTCTCGCCGGGTTTCCCCAGCGCCGCGCTCGACTGGCTGGTATCGGATGAAGCGCAGGCCTCCTTTCGCGCGGCGGCCGATCTCGACATCCCGATCTGCGTCCATGTCCTGCATGTGCAGCGCGATGCCGTGCTGCCCGAAGTCGTGCGCCTGACCCGTGAATTTCGCGACGCGACCTTCGTGATCGACCATGTCGGCGGCGCTCATCCGGCGCATATCGAACAGCTGTGGTTAAAGGAACAGGGACTCTCCATCGGTGAACCCTTTGTCGAACAAAGCGGCGCGCTGGCCGACTGCCCCAATGCCGTCATGAAGATGTCGACGATCAATTTCGATTGCGCGCCCGACCCGGCCGCCTTTGTCGACGAGGCCGTTTCCCGCTTCGGCCATGACCGGCTGATATGGGGATCGGACATTGGTCAGACGCGTGGCGATTATCTGAAGATGGTGGAGAAGGCCTGCGCCGCCCTCTCGGGTCTCAGTCAGGAGATGCAGGCGGCGATCCTGTTCGACAACGCCAGCAAGCTTTATGGGTACAAGGGGTAGGCCTTTCATCGACCATCCCTCAATCCATCGAAAACATGTTCATAATAGCGGGAGGATTATCATGAGGATTTGCCGTTTCGAGCATCAGGGGGCTGAACGCAGCGGCATCGTCCTGAACGAGACCGTCGTCGATCTGCACTGGGCCGCGCCCGAGCTGGCGGAGCGCTTCGCTCCGGGCGACACGCGGACGCTGCTGACGCTGGGCGGTGAGGCCTTGGCCGAACTGGAAGCCATTGCGCGGGCGGCGCCAGCTGAGGCGCGGCAGCCTCTGGGCGATGTGAGCCTGCTTGCACCCATTGCCGATCCCTCGAAAATCCTGTGCAGTTGGGTCAATTATCTGAATCCCGCGATGGCGAAGCTGCCGGACCAGCCCGTATTCTTCTCCAAGTTCGACAGCGCCATAACAGGCCCCACGTCCGACATCATCCTGCCGCGCATAGCGGGCGACATCGTGGTCGAACCGGAAATGACCGCCATCATCGGCAAGCGCGGCCGCCACATCGCGGAGCAAGACGCGCTGTCCCATGTCGCAGGCTATACCATCGTGAACGACGTCACCGCCTTCAGCCATCGGTTGCAGGTGATCGTCGGATCGCCCGGTCCCTACGCCATGGCCAAGACCTTCGACAGCTTCGCGCCTTCAGGCCCGTGGATCACCACGCGCGACGAGATCGCCGATCCGCACGATCTGGAAGTGCGCCAGTATTTGAACGGCGACCTCCGCACCTCGGCCAATACGTCGGAGGCCGTGTTCAAGCTGCCCAAGCTGATCAGCTATCTCTCCGGCTTCTTCGAACTGCGGCCCGGCGACATGATCCTGACCGGATCGCCGCCGCCCAATGCGGGCAAGCCCGAATTCCTGAAAGCCGGCGACCGCGTCCGCATCGAAATCGAGGGTCTGGGACATATCGAAAGCGGCGTCGTCGAAGAGACGGCCTGATACCGCCCCGCCTCCCCACGCATATCATATAGCAGGATCGAACATGCAGTTTCACCTCAACGGCTTCCGACCGGGCGACCCCTCCTATACCGAGGCTGCCGCCACCATCCTTGACCCGAAAACCGTTCCAGACGCAGTCGATGTGCTGATCGTCGGCTGCGGCCCGGCCGGGCTGACGCTGGCGGCCCAGCTTTCCGCCTTCCCCGATATCCGCACGATGATCATCGAGCGCAAGGACGGCCCGCTGACCCATGGTCAGGCGGACGGCATTGCCTGCCGCACCATGGAAATGTTCGAGGCCTTCGGTTTCGCCGACGAGATCGAGAATGAAGGCTATTGGGTCAACGAAGTCACCTTCTGGAAGCCGGACGCCAGGGGCGGCATCGTCCGGAGCGGACGCGTGCGCGACGTGGAGGAAGGGCTTTCGGAAAAGCCCCACATCATCTTGAACCAGGCGCGCGTCCATGACCGCTATCTGCGCATCATGGCCAATTCGCCGCGCCGCCTGGTGCCCTATTACAGCCGTCAGCTCGTCAATCTGGTACGCGACGATGCCGCCGATCCGGATTATCCGGTGACGGCGACGATCGAACGGATCGATGATGATGGCACGGTCCTGGGCACCGAAACCGTCCGCGCCCGCTATGTCGTCGGATGCGACGGCGCGCGCAGCGCCGTGCGGCAGTTGATCGGCCGCACGCTCGACGGCGATTCCGCCAACCATGCCTGGGGCGTGATGGATGTGCTTGCCGTCACCGACTTTCCCGATGTCCGGCACAAAGCGGCGATCCAGTCGGCCGAGGAAGGCAGCATCCTCATCATCCCGCGCGAGGGCGGCTATCTGACGCGCTTCTATGTCGAGCTGGACGCGCTCAACGAGAACCAGCGCATCACCGAAAAGACCATCACCATCGAGCAGTTGGTCGCGGCAGCGCAGCGCATCATCAAACCATTCAGCCTGGAGGTGAAGGAAGTCGCCTGGTGGTCCTGCTATCAGATCGGTCAGCGACTGACCGACAAGTTCGACGACGTGCGCGACGATGATCCTGCCGGTACTACCCCGCGCATCTTCATTGCGGGCGACGCCTGCCATACGCATAGTCCGAAGGCGGGTCAGGGCATGAACGTGTCCATGCAGGACGCATTCAACCTTGGCTGGAAACTCGCCGCCGTGCTCTCCGGCAAGGCCAGGCCCGAGCTTCTTCACAGCTATTCGGCCGAACGGCAGACGATCGCCCGGGAATTGATCGACTTCGACCGCGAATGGGCGGCGATGTTCAGCGAAAAGCCCAAGACCTCGGAAAATGACGAGGGGGGGATCGATCCGGAGGAGTTCCGGCGATATTTCATCCGGCAGGGCCGGTTCACCGCTGGTACGGCGACGCGCTATTCACCCTCGCAGCTCACCGGCACGGCCGATGACCAGCCGCTCGCCACGGGCTTCGAGATCGGCACCCGTTTCCATTCCGCGCCGGTCGAACGGCTGGCGGACGGCAAGCCGCTGCACCTTGGACATGAAATCAAGGCGGACGGCCGGTGGCGCTTGTTCCTCTTCGCAGGGAAGGAGGATGAGGGTGTCGCGGATTCGCCCGTGGCCCGTCTTTGCACCCGGCTGGCGCAGGACGCAAACTCGCCGCTGCGGCTCTATACGCGGGAAGGCGAGGACCCGGACGCCTTCCTCGACATACGCGCTGTGTTCCAACAGCCGCGCGACGCGCTGCGCATCGATCGCATGCCCGCGATCCTCCGGCCGAAAAAGGGTCGATACGGCCTGCATGACTATGAAAAGATCTTCTGCGCGGCAGCAGGGCCGGAAGGGGACATTTACGACCGACGCGGCATCGACCGTGCGCGGGGCGCGATGGTGGTTGTGCGACCGGACCAATATGTCGCGCATGTCCTGCCGCTGGACGGGATCGACCGACTCTATGCCTTTTTCGCGGCGTTCATGCGCAATGGCTGATTGGCAAAGTCTGCGCGGCGCTTGAGCATTTCCAAGTCGTGATGCGTCAGCATCTCAGCGACTTGGTATGAAGCGCTGGGGAAATATCGCGACATCGCTGATCCGGTGTCGTGACAAGGGAAAAGCGCGCCGGACCGGCCGAGCCCCTTCGTCAAGCCGCCAGCCTTGGGCATAGATACAGGAAGGGGGTGCATTTCGTCTGGAATGCACCCCCTTCTATGTTACTCAGGCTTCGTGAACGGCCTTGGTCACGAGGCACGCCTCGATCCCTTCGGGCCCGTCCTCGGAGCCATGGCCGGACCATTTGACCCCGCCGAAGGGCGAGTCGGGCGCGCCGACCGAGATGTTGTTGATCGTGATCATGCCCGCCTCCAGTTCGCGGGCCAGACGGCGCTGGCGGGCGGCATTGTCGGTCCAGTTATAGGCGGCAAGACCATAGGGCAGGCGATTGGCCTCTGCGATCATCTCTTCCTCACCCACATAGGGGTTGAGGATGGCGACCGGCCCGAAGGGTTCCTCGTTCATGATCTCCGCATCGAGCGGAACATTGGACAGGACCGTGGGCGCGTAGAAAAAGCCCTGATTGCCCAGCCGTTCGCCGCCAGTGTGGAGCTTCGCGCCGCGGGCCACCGCGTCGGCGACCATCTTTTCCATGGCGTCGGGACGGCGCGGATTGGCGAGCGGTCCCATGCGGACGTCCGGGTCCAGGCCGTTGCCGACCTTCAGCGCTGCGGCGCGCTCGGCAAAGCCCTGGACGAAGTCGTCGAATATGTCCTGCTGAACGATGAAGCGGGTGGGCGCGACGCAGACCTGACCGGCATTGCGGAACTTGTGCGGCACCATCGCGTCAAGCACCCGGCCGGTGTCGACATCGTCGAACACCAGCACCGGGCCGTGGCCGCCCAGTTCCATCGTCGTGCGCTTGAGGTCGTCGGCCGCCAGTTTCAGCAGATGACGGCCGATGACGGTCGATCCGGTGAAGCTCAGCTTGCGGATGATCGGGCTGGCGAGCAGGTGACGGGACACCTCATCGGGAACGCCGAACACCGCCTGTGCCACATCGCCGGGCAGGCCCGCGTCCAGCAGGCACTGGAGCACGCCCAGCGCGGAGGCCGGGGTTTCCTCCGCCGATTTGAGGATGACCGAACAACCCGCGGCAATCGGCGCGCCCAACTTGCGGCCGGGATTGGACAACGGAAAATTCCACGGCGCGAAGGCGGCGACCGGGCCGACCGGCTCCTTCGTCACGATGGAGCGTAGGCCCGCCGGGCGGACCAGGGTGCGGCCGTAGATGCGCTGGCATTCGCCGGCATAGAAGTTGAAAAGACCGGCGACCATGCCGACCTCCGCCTTTGCCTCCGCGACGGTCTTGCCTTCCTCCATCGTGGCGATGCGGGCTATCGTATCTGCCCGTTCCATCAGCAGGCGCGCGGCCCCTTGCAGCACGGCGGCGCGTTCCTGCGCGGAGGAATTGCGCCAGCGGCGGAAGCCGCGCTGCGCGGCTTCCAGCGCCCGGTCGAGATCCGCGGCGGTCGCCAGCGGCAGTTCGCCCAGGGTCTCGCCCGTCGCGGGATTGATCACCCGGTGCGTGGCGCGGTCCCCGGCTGCGACGCGTTCTCCGTCGATCATCATGTGGAGTTGCGGATAGGCTGTCATTATATCCTCTTCTTGTCGCAGATAGGGAGGGGACGATCAGGCGTCACCCGATAGGGTCCGTTCCCCCACGATTTCCAGGCCGAACCCTTCCAGCCCGACGATATGGCGACGCAGCGTCGTCAGCAGCACCATCTTCTGCACGCCAAGGTCGGCCAATATCTGCGCGCCGGTGCCATAATGGCGCAGCTCCATTTCCGACACATGATCGCCCGTTTCGACCGCGCGGGAAATATGATCCGATGTCGATGTGCGCACCAGCACGATGACGCCCCTGCCCTCGCGCCCGATTTCCTCCATGCAACGCTGCAATAGGCGGCTGCGCGGGCCGCTCATGCCGAACAGGTCGTAGAGCGGCAGGCTGCCATGGACGCGGACCAGCACGGGTTCGCCATCGTCGATCTCGCCCTTTTGCAGCACCACGCTTTCCACGCCGTCGACCGTGCTGCGATAGACCTTGATCGTGAATTCGCCGCCAAAATCGGAATGCAGGGTGGACTGCGCGACCTGCTCGACGACCTTGTCGAAGCGGCGGCGATAATGGATGAGGTCGCGGATCGTGCCGATCTTCAGCCCGTGACGTTCGGCAAAGCCGATCAGGTCGTCCAGCCGCGCCATGCTGCCGTCATCGTTCATGATCTCGCAGATCACACCGGACGGATTCAGCCCTGCCATCCGGGCGATATCGACCGATGCCTCGGTATGGCCGGCGCGCACCATCACGCCGCCGTCGCGGGCGATCAATGGGAAGACATGGCCAGGCGTCACGATGTCCGCCGCACCCTTGGTCCCGTCGATCGCCGTGGCGATGGTACGGGCGCGGTCGGCAGCGGAAATGCCGGTCGTCACCCCTTCCTTCGCCTCGATGGAGACGGTGAAGGCGGTTTCATATTGCGTGCCGTTGGTGCGGCTCATGGGCGTGAGGCCCAGCGCCTCCACCCGCTCCCGGCTCAGCGCGAGACAGATCAACCCGCGCCCATGGGTCGCCATGAAGCTGATCTTTTCGGGCGTCACCATCTGCGCCGGGATGACCAGATCGCCCTCATTTTCGCGATCCTCGTCATCGACCAGGATGAACGTCCGGCCCTGTCGCGCCTCCTCGACGATCTCCTCGGTGGTGGCGATGGTGTATGTCACATCTGCCTCTCAGGGGGTGTCCGGGCGGCGCTGTCCGCGCGCAGGCCGGCCTCCAGAAAATGGGGGATGATGAGCGCGGCGCTGGCCCAGTCGATCTTGCCGAATTCGACATCCATGATTTCTGCCAGCCGTGGCCCGTTAACCTGCGGATAGATATAGGCGCCGAGCACGGTGGACATGGCGAGGAAGAAACGGGTCTCGTCAAGATGGGGCAGAGCCGTGCGCAGCAGCCGGATCAGCCGCGAACGCGTCGCCCGCACCAGCGGCCGGGCGATCGCCCGCGCCTCCGGCGAAGGGTCCATCAAGGCGCGACAATAGACGAGATGGCTGGTGCGCTGTTCCAGCGGACCGATATTGCCCGCCAGCGCCGGGCTGAAAAAAGCCTCCAATATGGCGCGCAGGGCCGGTTCGCCCTTTGCCTCAAGCGCATCGAAACGGGCGTTCTGCGCCGAATGGATCGGGTCGAAATGGCGCTTGAACACCTCCTCGAACAATTGCTGCTTGTTGTCCCAATGGCGGCTGAGCACCGCAAGGCTTGTGCCCGCCGCGGCGCTGATCGCGCGGATGGTGCAGCGGTCATAGCCTTCGCGGATGAACAGTTGATCGGCGGCGTCCAGGAAACGCTCGCGGCTGCTTTCCCCGCCGCGTTCCGACGCGCCTCGTCCCCTGCTTCCATTGGCGGCTGCCGCCGCGCTGCTGTCTGACTTGTTCATGACCCGGCCATAGCGCCATATCGGCCATCGACGAAGAGCAGCGGCGATATTTCATCACGATTGGCCACCCTGCTCGCCAGGCCGACGATCACATCGTGCGATCCGGACGACTGGCGGGAACCGACGGCGCAGAAAATATTGGAAAGCGCGCCGGGAAGATAGGGAATCCCCCGTTCGTCCGCCAGCCATTCGCCCGCACCGAAGCGGTCGTGCGAAGCGCGGGACACGAAGTCCTGGCACAGCGCCTCCTGACTGTCGGACAGCACATTGACGCAGAACGCGCCGTTGGCAAGCAACGGCTTGTGAATCGAGGCCGTGCGATTGACCGCGATGACCAGCGAGGGAGGATCGAAGCTCAATGACATGAACGCCGTCATCGCAATGCCGAAGCGGTTGCCCTCAACGTCGCCGGTGGTGACGAGCGCGACCCCGCTCGCCACCCGGCGCATGGCCTGGCGGAAATCGTCCAATATCGGATGATCCTGCGTGAGCGCGGGGTGGCTCATCCCTCGATACTCCTCTCGCGCGTCTTTATCGTTCAGATCGGGAAATGACCCGACTGGGTCTCCACCGTGATCCAGCGCAGTTCGGTGAAGCTGTCGATCCCCGCCTTGCCCCCGAAACGGCCATAGCCCGACGCGCCGACGCCGCCGAAGGGCATTTGCGCCTCGTCATGCACGGTCGGGCCGTTGACATGGCAGATGCCCGACCGGATCTGGCGTGCGACGCGCAGGCCGCGCGCGGCGTCGCCGGTGAAGACGGCGGCGGACAGGCCATATTCGCTGTCATTGGCGATGCGGATCGCGTCCGCCTCGTCCTTTGCGCGAATGATGGCGACGACCGGGCCGAAGCTCTCGTCGCGATAGAGGTTCATTTCCGGCGTCACGCCGTCGATGACGGTGGCGGACATCAGCACGCCCGTTCCCTTGGCCCCCGACAGTAAGCGCGCACCCTTGGCGAGCGCATCGTCGATCAGCGCGTTGACATGGTTCACCGTCTTGATGTCGACCACCGAGCCGAGCGGCGTCTTGCCCTCACGCGGGTCGCCCGCGACGAGCGTTGCCGCCTTGGCCGCGAATTTCTCGGCAAAGGCGTCGGCGATGGCGTCGACCAGGATGATCCTTTCGGTCGACATGCAGATCTGGCCCTGATTCATGAAGGCGCCGAAGGCGGCGGCCTTCACCGCTTCGTCCAGATCGGCATCGTCCAGCACGACGAAGGGCGCCTTGCCCCCCAGTTCGAGCAGAACGGGCTTCAGATGCTCGGCGGCCCGCTTGGCGATGATCCGGCCGACATGGGTGGAACCGGTGAAGTTGATCCGGCGGACGGCCGGATGGTCGATGAGGGCACCGACGATGTCACCCGCATCCTCCGGCGCGTTGGTGACGCTGTTGACCGCACCTTCGGGGAAGCCCGCCTCGGCAAAGGCCTCGATGATCAGGCTGTGCGTGCGCGGGCAGGTTTCCGATGCCTTCAATATCACCGTGTTGCCGCAGGCGAGCGGCACGGCGATGGCGCGGACGCCCAGGATGATCGGCGCGTTCCACGGCGCGATGCCCAGCACCACACCCGCCGGTTCGCGAACCGCCATGGCGAGGCAACCGGGCTTGTCGGAGGGGATCACCTCTCCGCCGATCTGGGTGGTCAGCGCGGCGGCCTCACGGACCATGCCGACGGCCAGCGTCGCGTTGAAGCGCGCCCAGCCCTCGGTCGCGCCGATTTCGGTCTTCATCGCATCGACCAGCGCGTCGGCGCGGGCGTCGAGCGCATCGGCCGCCCGGTTCAGTACGGCGCGGCGGGCATTGGGGCCAAGCGCCGACCATTGGGGAAACGCGGCGGCGGCGCGGTCGGCCGCGGCGATGGCGTCGGCCACGGTCGCGCGCGGCGAACGGCTGGCGACCGTCCCGTCAAGCGGGTTCAGACGCTCGAAATATGCAGTTGATGCCATGGGTCACTCCACTCCTCATGCAGCCGGGCGGCGTGAAGGCCGCCCGGCTGCACCTGTTCTTCTTACTTGCGGCCGACGCCCGACTTGGCCAGGAATTCCTTGACCTGACCGCCGAAGCCGTTGCGCTGGGCCACCATATGGTCGCCTGCGCGGGCGCGGTTGAGGCTGCCCAGATAGAACATTTCATAGAGCTCGACGCGCCCGCCCAGCGAGGAGATGGCGAAATCGCGCGCGGTGCGCATGATCTGGGCGCGTTCCTCCGCCGGGATGTCGTTCGCGCCCGGCAGGTAGCGGCGCAGCATGTCGCCCACTTCGGGATTTTCGAACAGGTCCATCGACGGCGTCGCCAGCATGTTGTGCGACCCCAACGCGCAGATGATCTGGTTCACCCGCACCATCCATTCCGGCATGATCGAGCGCAAGACCGCCAGATCGCCATGGGGGAAGAAGGCCCCCGAGGTGCCCCATTCATGGGCATTGGCTTCAGCGGCGGTGATCGCCGACTTGGTGAGCTTCATATAGGTGTGGATTTCGCCCAGCATGGCGGCCACGTCGGAACGGCCCTCGCTGTTGGTGATGCGCGCCATCAGCGTGCACAGATCGTAAGCGAATTCCAGCTTCACCATTGCGCGGATCGCGGTCTGTTGCAGCGTGTTGCCCGGCGAGACGCCGCGCGTCACATTGTTGTAGACGTCGAGATTGCCGTCGATGAACAGCCGCTCATAGGGCACCTCGACATCGTCGAAGACCACGAACACGTCCTGCTCGTCGAAGCGCGAGGAGAAGGGTGCATCGGCCACGCTCGCCTGCACGCCATAATGGTCGCGGCAGAACATGGTAAGACCCTTGGTGTTCGACGGAACAGAGAAGCAGAGTGCATAGTCTTCAGCGCCACTCGGAATCGGTGATGAAGGATAGACATAGAATTCGTCGGAGAACGGCCCGAGCGTTGCGAGCATCTTGCCGCCGCGTACCACGACGCCGCTTTCGGTGCGCTTGACGACATGCAGGGTAAGGTCTGCATTCATGCCAGCCAGATCACCCGTGCCCTTGTCGATGTTGGCATGAGCGATGGCGTGCGTCAGCGAAAGGTCGCCCTCGATGACTTCGCGGTGGAATTTCGTCAGGCGGTCATGATAGACCAGATCGCCCTTTTCCCAGATGTCGCGGCGGGCGACATGGCCCGACAGAACCACGTTCACATAGTCAGGCGTGCGACCCAACATGCCGTAGCTATAGCGCGCGAAACGGTCGAGCGCACGGTGACGGATTTGAAGGTCTTCCTTCGAGCGCGGTACGATCAGGCTGGCGCTCATCTTTTCGTCGCGCCTTTCGGGATCGTCGACGATGCAGTCGTCGGCATGTTCGATCTGATAGTCGAAATAGCTGGCCATGCCGTTCAGCGAACCCTGGAATTTGGGCTCGTTCAGCACATCGACCTTTTTGTCCCCCAGCCAGACGACGCGGTCGTCATTCAGACCCGCAAGATATTGCTGCCCGTTGCGAACTGCCATTCACCCTACTCCTGAAGCGAAAATCGTTTGATGAATACATATGTATTCGTTAAGAAGCAGGGGCGCAAGATGGAAAATGAGACCTTGAAAAACGGCGGATTTCCTGGGCATTCATGCCCGTCGAGGGCAAAATCATTTGACAGTGCGCAAACGAATCGCGCATAAAAGGGAACGAAGTTCTGACAGACGGAACCGTTAGGATAAGGATGTCTCAAGGGGTCGCGCAGCAAGACGACTCGGATGGCGCCTGCATTCCGCGCGGTATGGCCCGTCGGAGCGAATATCCGGCTTCGGATATTCCTTCAATCCACCGAAGGCGAGACGCCCGAGATCGAAAGGGTCACTGACGTGTCCACAACTGCCAGGCTGCCCATCGCCACCGTGCGGCGATATGCCTATCTGAATGTCGTCGCCAGCTTCCTGGTATGGGGTTTCGCTTTGGCGGGCATCTCCATGATGATGCCGGTCATGTATGACAGCATCGCCAAGGATACCGGCTGGACCTTGGGCCAGACCACCAACTTCATGGTGATCAAGTCGCTGGTGTCGGCGCTGACCGGCCTGCTGGTCGGGCCGATGTTCATCAAATTCGGGCTGAAGCGGGTCTATATCGTGTCGCTGGCCGCCATCGGCCTTTCGACCTGCCTGCTCTATTTCGCCAAGACCCTGCCCATTTATTATGGCGCGGCGGCGCTGTCGGGCTTTTTCAGCATCAACTGCAACATTGCCTTCCAGGTGACGCTGGCCCGCTGGTTTTCGGCGCGGCTGGGTTCGATCACCGGCACGGCGCTGCTGGGCGGTGCCGTCGCGGGCGCGATCATTCCGCTGACGACCACCTATCTGGTCCAGCAATATGGCTGGCATGTCACTTCGGGTCTTGCCGGTCTGGTCGTGCTGGTGGTGCTGACCACGCTGGTGGCGCTGCTCGCCCATGAATCGCCGGAAGTCTATGGCTACACGTCCGACGAGATCGACCCGCCAAAGGGCAGCACGCAGCACGCCGCGCCTGCTGTCGCGGGACCGCCTCCGGGCGAGGATTTCAACCTTATGCTGCGTTCGCCGCGCTTCTATGTGCTGCTGGCCGCGGTGTTCGCATCGGGCGCCTTCAGTAACGGCATCAACGAACATACCGCGCTGTTCCTGTCGCACCATGCGGACCTCAGCAAATATATGGCGGCGCTCGGCTTCACGATGGTCATGGTGATCTCCGCGCTCGGCAAGATCGCCTTCGGTTGGGTGTTCGACCGCATTTCCACGCGCGGCGTGGCGCTGTGCTGGCTGTTGTGCGCCGTCGCCGTCGCACTGGCCTTCCCGGTCGCTGGCCCTGTGACATTCATCACCTTCACCCTGTTCCGTGGCCTTGCCCAGGGCGGCGTCGTGGTGCAGCAACCCATCCTGGCGAAGCATATGTTCGGCCTGCGCCCGGTGGCGCAGACCATCGCCTTCCTGATGGCCGCGTTCCACCTGGGCGCGGCGACGGGCATCGGCCTGATTGGCCTCGGCTATGACATGACCGGCGGCTATACCGTGCCGTTCATCGGCGTGATCGTCACCGCTCTTGTCGCCAGCGCCCTCGCGCTGACGTTCAAGCCCAAATATTGGGTGGGGTACAAGGGCGCCTGATCGCCCCTTCATCCCCTGCGATACAGGAAAGGCCGCTCTTCGGAGCGGCCTTTTTTTGTGCTGATGTGACTCGGCGGATCGGTTTGCCCTTCAAGCAGCAGCCATGAAAAAGCGGCCGATCTGACTGGGTCAGATCGGCCGCATCACATCCCGCGACTATTAGCTCCTGGGATCAGCTCTCGACGATCCAGGCGATCCCGCCCTGCGTGCAACCGGCACAGCTCTGGTCGAGCAGACCGCGCATCCGCAGCGTCATCCTGTTGTCCCGGCCCAGCACAAGTTCGCGGCTGTCGCGGTCACGCCCTATCATGGCGCCCTGTGTCATCCGGCGACCGGCCGAACGCGCCAGTTCACCCATCATGTGATAGTCCGACCAGCTCGTATAGCCGACCACCGGCACGTCCGAGGCCAGCCATGCCGCGCAATCGCCGTGGAACAGGCGGACCATTTCCCCCTGCGGATCGGCCACGTCGCAACCGGCCGCGCGGGCGGCGTCATGCAGCGACCGTCCGCCTTCCAGCCGCCTGTCGCAGACGGCGCGAAAGGGCGGGCGCACCGCCGCGAACAGCCCCTCGGGCAGGGTCACGGCGGACAGGACCGCCCCGCCCCCCATCGTCCCGATCAGGCGCCGCCGCGTGATCACTTGGCGGCCTCCCCGGCCTTGTTGTTGCGGGCCAGATAGCCGGCGATCAGCTTCAGTTCCTCGTCCGTCACCTCCACACGGGAAATGGGCGGCATGCTCATCAGACCGTTGCGCGCCACGCTGACGACGAAATCGGCGTCCAGGTCGGTGCGCTTGGCGAGTTCGCCCTGCCCTTCGCCCAGCCGCCGCTCCAGCATGATGGTGCCGGTATTATGGCCGATATGGCAGAAGCCGCATTCCTGGCGATAAAGCTTTTCGCCGGGCGACATGGCGCTGGCCGAAGGCTCCACTGTGGCCGCATCAGCCTTTTCCCCGCCATCCGGCCGCGCGCAGGCGACCAGTGCCGTCAGGGCGAGCGCCATGGTGCCCGCCGTCGCCCAGAAGGACCCGTTACGCCGCATCATGCCTTCGCCCCTTCCCGGCCGATGCCGTTGCGGCCCGGCGCGATGATGTTGTTGGGATCGAGCGCCTTCTTCACCCGGTCGTTGAGCCGGGTAATGGCGCCGTTGTTGAAGTCGAACGTGTCGGCGACGATGTCCATATAGCTGATATGCCCGCGATATTCGGCGTAACCGTCCGCCGCCGCGCGCGCGACGAGGGTACGGTACAGCTTGTCCACGCGCGCCGTCATGTCGGCATCGTCGCGGTCGTAGAGGATCAGGCTGACATTGTTGATATGCCGCTTGCCGATGGTGAAGCTGGCATAATAATCATGGCCGACCTCGTCATAGAGACGCTTGGTGCGCTTGGCATAGTCGAGGATCAGCTTGCCGTCCGGCGGCATGACCGGCGCGAAACTCAAATGCCCGCCGCGGCCGCCATACCAGTTCACCGATTGCAGCGCGAGCGTCGAGGGAATGCCGCGCGCGGACTTTTCCACCGGATCACCCTTCTGCCAGATTTCGAAGTCGATCTTCTTGCCGAGTTTCGGTTCGAACAGATCGCGGATCAGCTTCACATGCGCCTGCACCGCGCCCGCATAGCCGAACAGGAACAGTTTCGTGTTCCACCAGCCAAGGTTCAGCTTCTTCATCATTTCTTCGCTGGCCGAATTCGGCAGCGCGCCGGGGCCGTCATACCAGTCCTTGCGCTGCGACTGGACGGATGCGGCGCGCACCGGGCTGCCGAAGACGATATTATGCTGGATGACGTCGCGGCGGCGCAGTTCGGTCAATATGTCGAGCGCCCAGCTCGCATCCTCGAAATTGGGGAGGGCGAGCGTGATCTTCGCCGTCATTTCCGGTTCGGGCTGGAGCCACAGGCCCGCCTTGGTCACGACGCCCAGATTGGACTGGACGAACATCTGATCCCAGCCGGGACCATAGCCGTAATGATAGGCCTGCCACACCTTGCTGTTCGCCTGTGCGCCCATTCCGGTGCGGACCATGTCGCCGTCCGGCAGCACGACCTCCAGCCCGCAGAGGGTTTCGGTATGGTCGCCATAGGGCGTGTAGCCGATGCCGCGATCCAGCGCATTGCCGACGACGCTGCCCCAGCTATTGCCCGGCACCGACATCCACAGCGGGATATTATTGTCCTTGAGGTGATTATAGAGGTCGAAATAGCTGACCCCCGGCTCCAGCAGGCAATGGGCGAATTTCTCGTCGACATCGAGGATGCGGTTCATCCGGCTCAAATCCAGGATGACATTGCCCCGCATCGCCGGAGCAGCAGCGCCATAGCCGAAATTCTTGCCCCGGCCGACCGGCCACAGCGGCACCTTATGCTCATTGGCGATGCGCACCAGCGCCTGCACTTCTTCCGCTGACGCAGGGGCGAGGACGGCGGACGACTCATGGTCCATGCCATCGCCCATCGCGTAAGGATCGAGATAGGTGGCGCGATCCTCGTCGCTGGTCAGCACCCATTGCTTTCCGATCGCCGCGCCGAAGCGGTCGATGGCCTTGGCGAAGGCGGCGGCGCTGACATTCCGGGGAGTGAGAGAGGTCATATCATCCTGCTACGCTATGCGGGGCCCGGACCGCTTCCAGCGGCCGGGCCAGGCCGCAAGTCAGATATTTTCCAGCACCTTCAGATCTTCGGCGCTGGCCCAGTTGCCGTGCAGGCCGAAACGCAGCCGCACCGGAATATTGACGGTCGCGATCGGACCGTCGGCAATGCGGGTCGCCTCGAAGATCAGCAGGTCGCTGCCGTGGGTGTCCAGCCGGTTGCAGACCATGACGATCCAGCCGTCCCCTTCCGGCGCATCCTTGGAACGGGGCACGAAACAGGGTTCCTGAATGCTGGAGGTCGGCCCGACCCAATATTTCTGCTCCTCTCCGGTCTCCAGATCGACCATGCCGAGCGTGTTCATCACCCATCCGCCCGCGCTGCCGCCCTTGAGTTCGACCGGCTGCGAGGGATCGATCACGACCATCCAGCCATAGCGATATTTGCGGCCCGTGTAACGCTCGTCATAGCGGGGGAATTCGCCGATCATATCGGACAGGCGCTCGCTGCGATATTCCTCCTCATTCTGGCTGAGGTCGACGGTCCAGCGCGTCAAGAAGGTGCGGCCCGCCATGGGATCGAAGGGCTTGTCGTTGATGTCCGGGAAGAAGGGCATCATGTTGTTCTGCGCCACCGGCATGTCGAGGATCAGTTTCGACCCTTCCTGATAGGCGTTCATGACATGGGCGGTGAAGCAGCTTTCGCCCTTGAACCAGCGAATCTCGTCAGCCGCGGTGCCGGGCTTGCGCGGCACGACCGCGAGGTGGCTGGGCATGGACGTATCGAACCCGAAATGGGGCTTGCCCGCTTTCAGCCGTTCCCAGCTGCTTGTCATCGGCATGACGGAGAAGAGTGCATAGTCTTCGGTGATGGCGAAGTCATGCATCATGCAATAATAGGGCGTTTCAAACCAGATATCGTACAGAAGTTCGCCCTGCGGCGAAATCTCGTAATAGGTCATGTCGCGGGTCAATATGCCCTTCGACGCATAGCCGAAGCCGCACATATTGCCGGTGACGGGATCGGTCTTGGGATGGGCGGTGAAGGTCTCGCCCTTCATCTTGCCGCCGAAATCCGTGTAACCTTCGGTTTCCAGCGTCGCCGGATCCATCGCCAGCGCGGGCGAGTCCTCCTTCAGGCCATAGAGCTTGCCGCCATGAATATAGGCGTTGGTGTTCGCCGTGCCGCGAATCCTGCCCTTGACCGACTCGTCGTCGGTCAGCGGATTGCGGTAGGCGCCGAACAGCGCGCGGCCCGCTTCATTTTCCAATTTCCACTTGTCGGTCTTTGCCCAACGCTGATGGAAATCGACCTTGCCGCCCTTGATCCGGAACATGCTGATCATGCCGTCGCCGTTGAAGGCGATGTCGTCGCCCAGCAGCGGCGGGAACTGATGTTCGGGCTGCACGCGATAGAAGGCGCCGTCTATTTCCGTAGGCACCGTGCCGACGACATTCAGGTCCTGCACATCGGCTTCCACCCGTGACGGCGTATTGAAGCCGGTGAAGCTGGGGGTGTTGGGAAAGCTGGTCATCCTCTTCTCCTATCAGGCGACGAAGCTGGGCGCGATGGGCGTCAACGCAGCTCTATCGATGTCATGGTTCCGGTAGAGAGAATTATGTTCTATTTTTTTGAAGGTCAAGGGAGAGAATGGTCATCCCCGCCCAGCAGCCGCCGCCTTACTGCGGCCAATCGGCAACAATCGAGCAAGAGTTTTCGGGCCGACTTGACCGGTATCAAAGATGGTTATAAAAAGAGAATGCCGTTCTGACATACGGAACGATAATAAGAATGGTTGGCGGTGGCGCCGTACATCACCGTTCCGTTAATCACGGAATCTTTCAGGAGGGAGCTTAATGCACCGGAATTCGCTTTATTCTTCACTGCTTGCCGGCATCGCGGCCAGCGCGCTGATGCCCGCAGCGGTGTGGGCGCAGGAGAGCGCGGCACAAGCCGCCACCCAGCCCGCAGCCGTTGCCGAATCGGCAACCGAACAAGCATCCCAGGGCGGCCTTGGCGATATCGTCGTCACCGCGCAGCGCCGTTCGGAAAGCGCGCAACGCCTGCCGCTGTCCATCGAAGTCCTTTCCGCCGATTCCCTGCGCAAGGCAGGCGTGTCGCAGGCAACCGACATAGCGAGGATCGCCCCCGGCGTGCAGATCGCCCAGGGCGGTACGGCCACGCAGGTCTATATCCGCGGCGCGGGTACGCCGACCACGACGCCGCTCAGCGATCCGTCGGTGTCGCTCAACCTCGACGGCGTCTATGTCGCCCGGTCCCAGTCCTTTGGCGGCTCCTTCTTCGACATTGAACGCGTCGAAGTGCTGAAGGGCCCGCAGGGCACGCTCTATGGCCGCAATTCGAGCGGCGGCGCGCTGAACGTCATTCCCGCGACGCCCAAGCTGGGCGAGCGCGGCGGCTATGTTCAGCTCGGCATCCAGAATTATTCGGGCGTCAGCAGCGAGGCAGCGGTCAACCTCCCGATCAGCGATACCATCGCCCTTCGTGCTTCCGGCCAGATTGTGTCGCGAGACGGCTATATTTCGGACGGTTCGGATGACGACAAGCACCAGTCCGCTCGTCTCCAACTGCTCTTCAAGCCGAGCGACGCCTTCTCCCTGCGGCTCTGGGGCAGCTATCAGCATCTGGGCGGCCGCGGCCCCGGCAATGTGTCCTACAATCCCAGCGCGAGCACGCCCCTGGGCGGTCCCGACCTGCCCGACAATGAATGGACCAGCGTTGTTCCGGAACTGAACAAGCGGCTCGCCCTTCTGCGGGCCCCGCGCCGCTACGATTCTTCCGACAGCTATCAGAATATCGACGCCTACAATCTGCACGCGCAGGCCGACGTCAATCTGGGCTTCGCCACGTTGACGGTCGTCCCGGCCTATCAGCATGTGAGCATGCGGGCCAAAAATTATCCCGGCATTATGTACAGCACGGTTTCCGCGCTGACCGACGAAGGCCAGGTGTCCAAGGCGAAATCGCTGGAAGCCCGTCTGATCGACAATGGCGGCAGCCCGCTGACCTACACGCTGGGCCTGTTCTATTTCGACGAGAATCAGACCAATGCATCGACCGTCGACCTGGCGACCGTCGCCCTTGCCTATTCGGCTTTGCTCAAGACCAAGAGCTATGCCGCCTTCGGTCAGTTGAGCTATGAACTGTTCGATGGTTTCAAGCTGATCGGTGGCCTGCGCTACACCAATGAAAAGCGTTCCATCATCGATGGTAAGCAGTTCCTGCTGCCGCGCTATCCGTCCACGGCTTGCTCGGCGACTGTCACGACGCCCTGTGCATCGTCGCTGAACATCAACACCAGTCTGAAGGATGACCGGATCAACTATCGGGCGGGATTCGAATATAATATCGCGCCGCGCAGCATGATCTATGGAACCGTATCGACCGGCTTCAAGTCAGGCGGCCAGACCGTGGCGGATGTCGAACCCTATAAGGCGGAAACCATCACCGCCTTCACGGCCGGCACCAAGAACCGCTTCTTCGACGGGCGTTTGCAGGCCAATCTGGAACTCTTCTACTGGAAGTATAACAATCTTCAGCAGAGCCTACAGCGCCTGGGCCGCAATGGTCGCAGCGTGTCCACCATCATCAATGCAGGCAAGGCGACCTCCAAGGGCGCGAATCTGGATGTGATTGCAAAGGTCACGGACGCCGATACGCTGAACTTCGCGGTAGAATATAACAAGGCGCGCTATGGTGAGTTCATCTGGACCGCCTATACCACGGCTCCGTCGACCGGATGCGCTTTCAGCCCGATTTCGGGCACGGCCAATTACAGCGTCGACTGTTCGGGCCTCCAGATGGCACGTTCGCCCGAATGGACGGGCAGCGCGGGCTATACGCACAGCTTCAATGTCGGCAATGGCGGTCATCTGGACCTGGGCGCGAACATGACCTTCGCTTCGAGTCGCTGGCTGCACGCGTCCTTCGTGCCGAACGCGCATGCCGGCGGCTACGCGCTGGTCAATCTGAACGCGACTTACACAGCGCCGGAAGATCGGTTCACGGTGGATGCCTTCGTCCAGAACCTGACCAAGAAGGCGGTCTATACCGGCGGCGATCAGATCCCGGCCATTGGCGGCTTCTTCGCCGCGACGATCGCGGCACCGCGCGTCTATGGCGTTCGCCTGCGCGCCAATTTCTAAAGGCAAGAGCCAAAGGTCGCCTGAGCGTTCCGGGGCGTGGGTGCATCGGCATCCGCGCCCCGGCCTCAGATTAGGAAAAGGGCGGATTTCCGCCCTTTTTTCTTTTCAAAAATGCAGCAAATCGGCGTGTGCGGTCTTGACTCTTTTACGCCTCGCATAATAAAATAGAACTATATTCTATCAGACAGAACATAGTGGAGATCGCGGTGAAAATTGCTCGTTTCGACGGAGGTAGGATCGGTGTCGTCCTGGGGGACGAGATCGTCGAGGTGACTGAGGCTTGCGGCATCGCTCCAGGCGAATGGCCCCCGGTCGGGCCGGTGCGCCTGATCCGCGATTTCGCTGAACTGCGTCCCGCCATCGAAGCGGCGGCGGCTGCGGGCGAGCGGCTTCCCCTCGCCTCCGTCCGGTTGGAAACGCCGGTGCCATGGCCGAACAAGATCATCGCCTATCCGGTGAACTACCATGCCCATGGCAAGGAAATGCAGGCGGGCTACCGCGCCACCAATCAGGGTTTCTTCCTGAAGCCCAATTCCTCGCTTTCCGGCCCCGCCGACCCGGTGGTGCTGCCCAATGTGCCGGGCCGCGAGGTCCATCACGAAGCCGAACTGGGCATCATCATCGGCCGCACCGCGCGCGGGGTTAAGCGCGAAGACTGGAAGGATTATGTGTTCGGCTACGCCTGTCTGATGGACATGGTGGTGCGCGGCCGCGAGGAGCGCGTCTTCCGGAAGGCCTATGACAGTTTCTGCCCGGTCGGCCCCTGGATCGCGACTGCCGACGAGGTGGGCGACGCCGAACAGCTCGACTTCAAGCTGTGGGTGGGCGACGAACTGCGCCAGTCGGCCAACACCCGCGACCTGGTACTCGACATTCCCGGCATGATCGAAACCGCTTCGGCGGTCATGACGCTCCAGCCCGGCGACATCATCGCTAGCGGCACGCCCGAAGGCGTGGGTCCGATCGTCGACGGCGACAAGGTTCGCATCTGGATCGAAAATGTCGGCGAAATGACCGTGGATGTCGTGCAGGGCAGCGAAGGCGCGACCGAAGTCTTCGCTCAGGCCTATGTCCCGCCGATCATCAAGCAGAACTGATCCGATGGCAGCGAATATTCAGTCTCTGGAGGCGCTATACGCGGCCTTCACCGACCTCAACATGGAAGGCGGCTGGCATCGCACCCGTCCTGCCCTGTGGCGGGAGCCGGTGGCGAATTTCCTGCCCTTCCAGTGGCGCTACAGCGAGGTGAAACCGATCCTGGAGGCCGCAGGCCACCTGATCGGCACGGACAAGGCCGAACGGCGCAACCTCACCATGTTCAATCCGGCGGAAGGGAACATCTATCCCACCGTCCGGACGCTGGTGGCCGCCTATCAGCTGGTCAAGGCGGGCGAGATCGCTCGCGCCCACCGGCACACCCCCAACGCGCTTCGCCTGATCCTGGAAGGGCGCGGCACCTATACGGTGGTGGACGGCCAACGGGTCGAGATGCGTCCCGGCGACGTGCTGCTGACGCCCAACTGGGCATGGCATTCGCACGACAATGTGGGCAAGGACGACTGCTACTGGATGGACTTTCTGGACGTTCCGCTGGTGCATCTGCTGGAACCCATGTTCTTCGAACCGCATCCCGAAGGACTGGAAAAGGAAAGCACGCCCAGCGAGGGCGGGGCGCTCGCCTTCCGCTGGGAAGACACGCTGGCCCGGCTGGAGGCGGATCGCGGCAACGGCCATGTCGATGCCCATGCCTCCGTCCAGCTTGGCGATCCGGCGCTCAAGACCATCCGGCTCGACATGCAGCAGCTCGATGCGGGCAAGCCGACAGGCCTCAGTCGCACGACCGCCAACATCATCTACGCGGTGGTGCGCGGCAGCGGCGAGACGGAAATCGACGGCCAGCGCTTCGCCTGGAATTTCGGCGACACCGTCTGCGTGCCCGCATGGCGGCCCTACCGCCATCGCGCGAGCGAGAATGCCGTGTTGCTGAAAGTGTCAGATGCGCCAGCGATGGACGCCTTCGGCTGGTTGAGAACCCAGACTTTTTGAAATGGCCGACCCGATCTGGCCATCTGAAATTTCCCATGAGGAGAGCATGAAGTGAGCAAGCCCAAGAAGATACTCATCGCCGGCGGGGGCATTGGCGGCATGTCGGCCGCGCTCGCGCTGCTGCGCCGGGGCTTTGAGGTCGAAGTGTACGAGCAGGCGCCCGAACTGGGCGAGGTCGGCGCAGGCGTGCAGATCAGCCCCAACGGTTCGCGCGCGCTCGATGCGCTGGGCGTGTTCGAACAGTTGCGCGCCGCCTCCTGCGCGCCCAAGCGCAAGGAATTCCGCCTCTGGAACACGGGCAAGGCCTGGCCGATGTTCGATCTGGGCGATTCCGCCATCGAACGCTACGGCTATCCCTATCTCACCATCTATCGCCCGGACCTGCTGGGCGCGCTGGTGGACGGCGTAAAGGCGATCTCCCCGGACTCGATCCATCTCGACGCCACCGTCACGGGTTTCGAGCAGGACGACGATGGCGTGCGCCTGCTCCTTGCCAATGGGACGGTCGCGACGGGTGACGTGCTGATCGGCGCCGATGGCGTCAAGTCGACGATCCGCCAGCAACTTTGGGGCGACGACGCGCCGCAATTCTATGGCTTGGTCGCCTGGCGCTCGGTCATTCCGATGGAGACGTTGCCCAGGCATATGCAGGAGATGGTCGGCTCCACCTGGATTGGGCCGGGCGGTCACATGGTCAATTATCCGCTGCGCGGCGGCAAGCTGATGAACATGATCGGCACCATCGAGCGCAATGACTGGCAGGTGGAAAGCTGGCGCGTCGAAGGGTCGAAGGAAGAATGCGCCCGCGACTTCGCCGGCTGGCACGAGGATGTGCAGACGCTGATCCAGACCGCCCCCACGCTGATGAAATGGGCGTTCATGGAGCGCAAGCCGCGCCAGACCTGGGGCCAGGGCCGGGTTTCCCTGCTGGGCGACGCCTGCCACGCCACCCTGCCCTTCCTGGCGCAGGGCGCGGTGATGTCGATCGAGGACGGCGTCATTCTGGGCCGTTGCCTCGACGGCTTCGACGATGCGGAAACAGCCTTGCAGCATTATGAGGGCGCCCGCGTCGAACGCACCACCAAGATGGTGCAGGGTGCGCGCGAGAATACCGGGCGCTTCCATGAAAAGGCGCTGGCGACCGAAGAAGGCGCCATCACCTATATGGAAAGCGAATGGAGCCGCGATCCGATCACCGATCGCTATGACTGGCTCTATCGCTACGACGTGCTGACAGCGGAAATCTGATGAGCGCAGCGTCTTCCCTTCCGCCGGCCGACCTGCTGTCGGGCATCAGGGTGCTGGACCTGACCAATATCCTGTCCGGTCCCTATTGCACCTATCAGATGGCGATGCTGGGCGCAGAGGTCGTCAAGGTCGAAAATCCGCAGGGGGGCGACCTCGCCCGCCAGCTTGGCGCTTCGTCCGACCTCAACCGGCAGATGCTGGGGACTTCCTTCCTCGCGCAGAATGCGGGGAAGAAGTCCGTCTCGCTGAACCTCAAGACGCCGGAGGGGCGCGAACTGTTCAAGCAGCTCGTCGCCACCGCCGATGTACTGGTGGAAAATTTCCGTCCCGGCGTGATGGACCGGCTGGGCCTTGGCTATGACGTGCTGAGCGCCATCAATCCGGGCCTTGTCTTCTGCGCCATTTCCGGTTTCGGGCAGGATGGGCCGATGCGCGGCAATCCCGCCTATGACCAGATCGTGCAGGGCATGTCGGGCGTGATGAGCATCACCGGCGACAAGGACAGCGCGCCGTTGCGGGTGGGCTATCCGCTGTGCGACACTCTGGGCGGGCTGTCGGCCGCCTTCGCCGTCGTTTCCGCGCTCTATGCCCGCAAGGACAGCGGCAAGGGACGGTTCATCGATGTGTCGATGCTGGATTCCACCCTGTCCGCGCTCGGCTGGGCGGTGTCCAACTATCTGCTCGCAGGGGTGGAGCCGCGCCCCATCGGCAACCAGAATATGACGGCGGCCCCATCGGGTGTGTTCACCGCGGCCGACGGCCCGCTCAACATCGCGGCGAACAAGCAGGAGCAGTTCGAGACGCTCTGCCGCCTGATCGACCGCGAGGATCTGATCACCGACAGCCGCTTTGCCGGGCGCGAGGATCGCAAGGCCCATCGCGAGGCATTGAATGCGGAGGTCAACACCGCCCTGCGCGCCCGCCCCGCGCTGGAATGGGAAACGCTGCTCAACGAAGCGGGCGTCCCGAGCGGACGGGTGCTGACCATTCCGGAAATCCTGGCATCCGAGCAGGTTCAGTCGCGGCGGCTTGTGCAGGAAATACCCTATGCCCATGGCGGACTGGACAGCGTCCGGGTGGTGCGCGGCGGCTATCGCTTCAACGACAGCGAACCGGGCGCGCGTCACGCGCCGCCGCTGCTGGGTGAGCATAATGCGGAAATCTACGGTGAATTCGGCCTCGACGAGGCGGAGCTAACGGCGCTGCGCGAACAGAGGGTGGTGTGACCGGCGCTTCGGCGACCCGCGCCGCCCCATCGGGACGGCGCGCCCCCACCCCCTGTCCGTCCTTCCGGACAGGGGAACAGAGGAGAGCGCCTTCAATCGTGCAGGGCTTCCAGATCCGACGAAAATTGCCGGGGATCGAGACCCAGCGAAATCGACAGCCTCACGCTGGCTTCGGTGTCGACCGATTTCAGCATTTCCACATGATCGTCGGTGAAGCGCGCGATCGGGCTGGAAATCTGAAGCGCGCCCACCAGTTCGTTGCGGGCGCCAAAGACGGGTGCGGAAATCGCCGCCATTTCGCCGTTCACCTCGCCCCGCGAAATCGCATAATAACGCGGCAGCGGGTTGGGCAGCCTGGCGGGATTGCTCAGATGGCGGAAAATCCGCGCGGAAGCGCCGCTGTCCAGATTGAGCCGCGTGCCGACGCGGATATGATAATCGCGCACCGCATGGCGGCCGTCCTGCCGGAACAGGCACAATTGGGTGTCGCCGTCCCGGACCAGGAAGGACACGCCTTCATGGGTCTGGTTCACCACGTCCTTGAGCGCCGGCTCGACATAGTCGCGCAGGTCGAACGCATCCTGGAAGATGGACGACAGTTCGGCCAGCTTCGGCCCGAGCTGGTAATTGCCGTCTGCCATCTGGCGGATATAGCCAAAGCCCTCCAGCGATCCCAGCAGGCGCAGGATCGTGCTCTTGTAAAGCCCGGTGTTGCGCGCCAGTTCGGCAAGCGACTGCACCGGCTGCTCATGGGTGAATGCCCCCAATATGGTGAAAGCACGGTCGACAGCAGCGACGCCCGATTTGGAGTTGCTTTGGCCTTCTTCTTGATCGCGCTTCGTCACGTCACCCCTCTTGGTTCCGACTATCAGAACAATATTCTTATTAGTGAAGCAAAAGCCATTGTCGAGCCTTCATTCCATGCGGAGACAGGAAATGAATGATCTGCCCAAGGAAATCCATATCAAGGAGGAAGGTCCGAGAGAGGGATTTCAAATCGAATCCGCCGCTATTCCCACGTCCCATAAGATCGGCCTGGTCAATGCATTGTCGCAGACAGGGCTTAAACACATTCAGATCGTATCCTTTGTCAATCCCAAACGGGTTCCGGGCATGGCCGATGCAGAAGCGGTCGTGGCCGGAATCACGCCGGTTCCAGGCGTGCATTATACCGGCCTCTGGCTGAACCAGCAGGGCTTCCTCCGCGCGCTGGAGAGCAAGCGGCTGCATATGGAGGGGAAGCTGACCCTCTATGCCTCCAGGGCATTTCTGAAGCGCAACCAGAACCGCACGCCCGAAGAGCAACTGGCCGCGCAGCCCGATCTCATCCGCCTCTATCAGGCGCATGACGTGCCCATCACCACCGGTTTCGTCACGGCCGCCTTCGGCTGCAATTTCGAAGGCGATGTCGATCCCGCCTATGTGGTCGAACTGGTCGGCACGATGCGGCGGATCGCGGCGGATCAGGGCGAGGATCTGAAGATCATCGGTCTGGGCGACACCATGGCCTGGGCCACGCCGGAAAAGATCAAGCGCGTCGTCGGCGCGGTGCGGGGTGCCAATCCGGACGTCGCCATATCGCTCCACCTGCACGACACGCGGGGCATGGGCCTTGCCAATGCCTATGCCGGGCTGGAGATGGGCGTCGCCCATTTCGACGCGGCGGTGGCTGGCCTTGGCGGCTGCCCCTTCGCCAAACATGCGGGCGCGGCGGGCAATGTCTGCACCGAGGATCTGGTGCTGATGTGCCATGAAATGGGCATCGAAACCGGCATCGACCTGGATGCGCTGATCGAATGCGCCGCCATGGCGGAGCAGATCGTCGGCCACCCCCTGCCCGGCAAGGTCAAGACGGGCGGCAATCTTGCGGCATTGCGCAGCGCCCTGCGCACGACGGCCTGAGGATCGCCATGACATCGGGAATGAACAGCTTCGACACGCGCGCCACGCTGCACCTGGGGGGTCAGGATTATGCCTATTATTCGCTGAAACGAGCCGAGGCCCGGTTCGGCAGCCTGCGGCACATGCCCTATTCGCTGCGCGTGCTGCTGGAAAATCTGCTGCGCAAGGAGGACGGGCTCCATATCGGCGCGTCGGATATAGAGGCGTTCGCGGCGCCCGCAGCGGGCGCGGCGCGGGAGATCCAATTCTATCCCGCCCGCGTTTTGATGCAGGATTTCTCCGGCACCGCCTGCCTCGCCGATCTGGCCGCCATGCGCGACGCCATGCCCGCCCTGGGCAAGTCGCCCAAAGCCGTGAACCCGGCCATCCCGGTGCATCTGGTGATCGACCATTCGGTGATGGTCGACCATGCGGGAAGCGCGGACGCCTTCGAACGCAATCTTGCGCTGGATTATGCGCGCAACGCGGAACGCTATGCCTTTCTGCGCTGGGGCGCGCGCTCGCTCGACAATTTCCATGTCGTACCGCCCGGTCAGGGCATCTGCCATCAGATCAATATCGAGAATATCGCGCGCGTGGTGTGGAGCGAGCAGGACGGCGAAGCCATGCCGCTGCTCTATCCCGACAGTTGCGTCGGCACCGACAGCCATACCACCATGGTCAACGGTCTTGGCGTGCTGGGCTGGGGCGTGGGCGGCATAGAGGCGGAGGCGGCGATGCTGGGCCATCCCGTATCCATGCTGCGCCCTCAGGTGACAGGCGTGCGGCTGACCGGCGCCCTGCCCGAAGGCACGACTGCCACCGATCTGGTGCTGCGCGTCACCCAATTGTTGCGCGCCAGGGGCGTGGTCGGGCGCTTCGTCGAATTTTGCGGGCCGGGGCTGGAAACGCTGCCGGTCGCGGACCGGGCGACGCTGGCCAATATGGCGCCCGAATATGGCGCGACCTGCGGCTATTTCCCGACAGGCAGACCATCGCCTATCTGCGGCTGACCGGCCGGGACGAGGCGCTTGTGACCCTCGTCGAAGCCTATGCACGGGCGCAGGATCTGTGGCGCGACCCGGCCGACCCCGAACCGAGCTATGACGATCTGGTCGAACTGGACCTGTCGGCCATCGTCCCTTCGCTCGCCGGACCGCGCCGTCCGCAGGACCGGGTCGATCTGCCGGCGCTGGCGACAGGCTTCGCCGACGCGCTGCCCGGCTTCGGCGTGACAGCGGGCGCAGCGGACCGCCACCCCGTCAAAGGCGGCGATTTCGACCTTGGCCATGGCGACATCGTCATCGCCGCGATCACCAGTTGCACCAACACGTCGAACCCGGTTTCGGTCATCACCGCCGGGCTTCTCGCGCGCAAGGCCAGGGCCATGGGCCTGTCCTGCAAACCCTGGGTCAAACGGTCCTTCGCGCCGGGTAGCCGCGTGGTCAGCGACTATCTCACGCGCGCCGGGCTTCAGGACGATCTCGATGCGCTGGGCTTCCACCTTGTCGGCTATGGCTGCGCCACATGCGTCGGCAATTCCGGGCCGCTGGCGGATAATATCGCGGCGGCGATCACGGACAACCGCCTCATTACCTCCGCCATATTGTCGGGCAACCGCAATTTCGAAGGCCGCATCTCGCCGCTGGTCCGGGCCAATTATCTCGCCTCGCCCGCGCTGGTCGTCGCCTATGCGCTGCTGGGCACCACGGCCCGCGACATCATGACCGAACCCCTAGGCACCGACGCCGACGGCAGGCCGGTCCATTTGCGCGACATCTGGCCCAGTGCCGGCGAAGTGGCGGACCTTGTCGCCCGCTTCGTCACCCGGGCGGGCTTTTCAGCGCTGGCGGGCGATGTCTTCACCGGCGATGCCCGCTGGTCCGACCTTCCGGCGGACGCGGCGGAGCGTTTCCCCTGGCAGGCAGGGTCGACCTATATCGCCCGCCCGGACTTCTTCGACGGCATGTCCCCCGAACCGACGCCGCCAGACGATGTGCTCCGGGCGGCACCCATCGCGATATTGGGCGATTCGATCACCACGGACCATATCTCCCCGGTGGGGCAGATCGCGGTCGACAGCCCCGCCGGTCATTATCTGCGCGCGCTGGATGTCGCGCCGGAGGATTTCAATTCCTATGGCACGCGGCGCGGCAATCATGAGGTGATGGTGCGCGGCACCTTCGCCAATGTCCGCATCCGCAACGAGATGGTGCCGGGCATCGAAGGCGGCATGACGCTCCATCAAGGACAGGTCATGCCCATCCATGATGCGGCCCTGCGTTTCTGTCAGGACGGCATCCCCCTCGTCATCGTCGCGGGCAAGGAATATGGCACCGGGTCGGCCCGCGACTGGGCCGCGAAGGGAACGGCGGCGATTGGTGTCCGCGTCGTGATCGCGGAGAGTTTCGAGCGGATTCATCGCGCGAACCTTGTCGGCATGGGCGTGTTGCCGCTCCAGTTCATGCCGGGCGAGGACCGCCACAGTCTGGGGCTGTGTCACAGCGATCGTTTCACCATCCTCGATCTGGCCGATCTGGAACCGCTAGGGCCTGTCACGGTCCGGGTGGATCGGGCCGACGGATCATCCCTGTCGTTCGAAACGCTCTGCCGGATCGATACGATGATGGAGAAACGCTATTTTCTGGGCGGCGGCATCCTGAAATCCATCGCCCGCTCGATCGGGTGAAAGATGCGCGGCAGCTCAATTCTCACCCCCATCCTTTCCTCCCATCCTCCAAATGGAATTGTCCCATGAAGCGATCTTTAGCGTCCCTGTCAGCCGTCACTTTTCTTGTCGCGATTTCCACCGGAAATGCCTTTGCGGCGGGCGATCCGGTAAAGGGAAAACAGGTCTTCGCGCAATGCCAGGCCTGTCACCGGATCGATGCCAGCGGAAAATCCACCATCGGACCCAATCTGTACAAGCTGTTCGGCCGCAAGTCGGGCAGCCTGGCCGATTTCCGCTTTTCCCCGGCTATGACGAAGGCCGCCCGGCCATGGAACGACGCGACGCTGGACGCCTTTCTGGCTGCCCCGTCCCAGAATTTTCCGGGCAACCGGATGCCGTTCGGCGGGCTGAAGCAGCCGGCGGACCGCCAGAACGTCATCGCCTATATTCGGTCGGCCTCGCAATAGGGCGAATTCCCGTCCGATGGCATCATTTGACGGTCAAGAAATCGCAGTAAAACAAAGAAACGGAGCGATCGATCCGATTCCATTATCAGATCGATCGCTCCGGCATATCGCAAGCGGGGGCGTCCGGCGGGGATGGATTGCGCGGCGATCATCGCCACCCACGCATCCTCGGCTGTCGCGGGGAGCGGTATCGGCAAATATGGGATCATCGGTCGTGATCTTCTCCCTGCTCCCACTCCTTGCCGCACCTCCTGACCATATTTCTGCTCATATAGGCGTCACCGCAAGGCCTGTGCGCCAGATAACGATTGGCCGGACATAGTGGGATCGATCGTTTGCGACCAAGAGAATCCGGGGCTCCCCTATGATATATATCCCCGGCACATGGAGACGGCATCGGCAAATTTGGATGTCCCGCATTTCCGCATGATGCGCGAGCGGTAGGTTTCTATCGACCTTACCGTCAAATTGAGCTTCTTCGCGACACTGTAATTGTCGTCATGGTTGGCAAGCTCTTTCAAGACGTCAAATTCTCTTTTGCTAAGTCTGTCGAGGAAGATTTCGACGCGAATCTTTTCCTTCTGCAGATCGATTCTCTCCTCCAGAAGCAAAGCGGTATTGTCGATGGTTTCCAGAAGAATCTGGTCATCGACGGGTTGCTCGACAAAGTCGTCCGCACCCTTTTTTATCGTTTGCACGGCAACGCGAATGTCCGCGCCCGTGGACGTCATGATGATGGGAATATCGCGCCGTCTGGAAAGTAATTCCTGAAGGGTGAGGAGGCCAGGCATGTCGGGCAGATGGACGTCCAGAACCGCAATGCCCGGATGGAGGAAATGGCTCGCTTCAAGAAAATCGGTTCCGGTGGAGAAAGGGGTCGGGACATGGCCGTGCGACCGCAGCATCGACACCAGATGACGGCGAAGAGGCGCCTCCCCAATTACAATGTAGACGGGACATTTTGTCCTCATTGCGACCTACATATATAATTTCCCTGCCCCCATAACGTGGTTAAGGAAATTAGGTTCCAGACATGGTTAACTTTTTTTAAACGCCTCCTTCAAAAAAGACACCGGCCATGTGATCGGTCGCCCATTGTACGCGGCCCATCCGGGTACTTCTACCCCGGCTCTTCACCAGCAGCCTCGTTCCCTCCCTCAGGCCGGAAGATTCGATCATCATGCCCTCTTCCGACATGTTTCGGATGGTTCCGACCATGACGGGCGCGGATGTGACCAGCGTGGCGGAAATATTGACCACGACGCGGCTTTCCCTGGGATGATGGCTGTCGCTCAGGCGTTCGAGCAGGGAGTCATTCCCCGTCACCCAGAGAAGAGGGTCTTCGACCATAAGGCCGACTTGCTGCCCGTTGGTCCAGCGAACTTCGGCCGTGATGAAGTTGGTGTCGTCAAAGCCGACATGCACCTGCTCCCGCAAGCCGAGCGTGAGCGCCGCCCGCCCGCTTATGCCATGCGGGGAAACATTGGTGACAGACAGGCAGGCTCTGCTCAACACGGGATAGATTAGTGCGGATTTGAAGACCGCCTTACGAGGATGCCGACGCTGTTCTTCGATTGGCCCGTCGGACCGGAACTCAGATTTGTTCGGTGAAAACATAGTCTTGCTCCGTCAGTGCGGAACAATTCTATAATGTTCCATAAATAACGATCTCACCCAGCGGAGTGTCGTATTTTTACAACATCGACATAGGTCGATCATTCACCCCTTTCAGGCAGAAAAGCCTTGTTCGATCAATCGCTTCTTCCCCCGAAGAGGCGGTCAAGTGGGGGAGGCGAGGCGCATAAAAATGGTCCCCACCATGCGCCTCGCCTTTACTCATAATTTTACAATCGTCATAATGGCGCGATGCTCCACAGATGGTTCTACATCAGCACAAGCCGGTTGGACGCCCGCAAAACCAACGAAGGTATCCAGGAGATTGTAGAGGTTTCGCTGCCTCGCAATCGGTCGCTCCGCGTAACCGGCGCCTTGCTTTTCACCGGCCAGAAATTCACGCAATATCTCGAAGGCTCTCCGGCGGCGATCGCGGAGCTCAAGCAGAGCATCAGCCGGGATGCGCGGCACGAGGCGATCCATACGATAGCCTATGGGCCGTTCGACCATCGACGGTTCCTGGGTTGGTCACTCGCCTATGCCGGACCATCCCGTTTCGTTGCCGCCAAGGTTGAAAAAGCCCTGAGCGCCGTGCTCGATCAGGGCGATGAAGAGATCGAAGCCCTTGCCGAGATGCTGGCAGGATTTGCGATCGAGGGTCATTCCTGAAACGCCCCCGCATTCCCGGCGGCCCTGTCAGGAACCGATGCCTTTCCGCACCTCTGTCGCATCACCTTCGTCACCCATGACCTACAGGCCGAGCGGTGCCTTCAGGGGCGGCCGCCACCCCTTCATGTCCACCTCGTCTCTGACCTTGTAGGGAATTCCCCTCGAATTCAGGAACAGCCGCTCCATCTCCGGCCGGGTGAAGGGCCGCGAGCCGAGTCGTCCGAACACCGCGATCTGCCCGCCCGTCTCGTCCACCGCCCGGTCGCGGTCCAGCCCCTTGGATAGTGCCACTGCCGGCGAGGGCGTCCGTGCCCAGGCGATCAGTTCCGGCTTGGGTGCAGGTGAGAAGCCATAGAAATTGGGCTGACTCGCCGGGCTGGTAAGCTGGAGGACTTTCATGCCATTCCGTCCATCCGCGACATAGGCGAACAGCGAGGCATTGGTCGTGCCGACGATCACATCCTCCACATCGGTCATCTGACCGCCGAACGTCTCCTTGGCATAGATTTTGGGCCGTAGTGGATTGGTGATGTCGACGATCGCCAACCCCTCTGCCTTGGCGGCGACATAGGCATAGGTACGCGCCAGATAGACGCGCCGCGCGTCGGCCAGCGGCACCGTCGCGGACGGAACCGCTACGGGATCAGCAAGGCGCGTCACGTCGAACAGCTTCAACCCCTCCGCGTCCGTCACCCAGAGATAGCGGAACTGGATCGCGCTCGCCCGCGCATCCTTCATCGGACGGACGGCGGCAAGGCGCGGGTGCAGCGGATCGGCCAGATCGACCACCACGAGCCCGACATCCGCCGTGATATAGGCGATCTGCCCGGCCAACTGGATATGCCGCGCCCCATTCAACACGCCATTGGGGTTCCATGTGACGGCCCGCTTCAGGAAATTGTTGCGGAACTCCCCATCGGCCATGGTCTCGATATTGACCATGATCAGGCCCTCGACACTGTCCGTCACCGCCGCATAGCTGTAGACGGCCAGGAAAGGCTGCTCCTGGTTGATCTCTCGCAGTTCCCTGGTGTTGCGCAGCGGATTGATCGGCTGGTTGGTCGGCAGCGCCATGCAGGTCGCGTTCTTCGACGGCACGCCCGTATTATGGCCGAGTTTCGAGAAAGGCCCGCTCACGATCGGTTCGGAAAAACCCTTGTTGGCGATCGACGCCACGTCATAGACGCGGAAACCGCCCTTCCCTTCGGCCACATACATATATTCGCCGCGCAGTTGCAGGCAGCCGACGCGATCCGCCGTGCTTTTCACCACATTGCGGAATTCCTCGACGGCATGGGTCTCGCCCGAAGCCTTCCTGTCGAAATATTTGCCGCGTACCCAGTCCTTCAACTCCCGCTTGTTCTGATCGACATGCAGCCTCCAATAATCGGGATAGGCATATTTCTGAAGATAGCTGCCGATCACCGCCTGCGGTTCGTCCCATTCGGTGACGCGGATCGCCTCGAACCCGCCTTCCAGGCCGGTCCAGGCATTCAGGCCCACGAAATTCACGAAATTGGTGCCGAGCAGCAGGAGTTGCGACATGATCGCATTATTGTCGTCCTTCACCGACAAATGGCAATCGCTACAGGTCTTCGTCTCGGTCCGGCGCACCGTATGCGGGAAATGCGGCGCGAAGGCCTGGGACGAGAAACCGATGCCGGACACCGGCGGCTGCTGAATATAGATGCGCTCGCGATTGATATTGGTCGAGGACAGGACCAGCGCCGATGTCGATCGCACCGGGGCGGTTTCATTGCCCTTGGTGGTCATATGCTTGCCGAGCTGGAACATCTCGTCCCGCGCCACCTGCGGATTATAGGTCGCGAAGTTGCGCGTCTCCTCCCCGTCATAATGGTGCAGCGACGTCTTCCAGTTCGCCTCGATCGGCAGGTGGCAGCCACCGCAACTGGTCGTCCAGCTGAGGTGGCAGGTGAAGCAGGCCATGCTGTCATCGCCATGGGCGCGATCTTCCTTCGCAACACCCGGACCGAAAGCAAAGCTGCCATCCTCCGCGCCCGACCGGCTCATCAACTTGGCGCGGGCGGCCTTTGCGTTGAAATGCGGATTGGCCGGATCGACCGAATCCTTCACCAGCGACACTTCCCACTCCAGCTTGGGATCGACGATGGAACGCTGGATCAGCCGCTGCCGCCCGCTGGCGTCATAATACCATTCGAAGCGCCGCTTGCCATCCGGGTTGCGGAGCAACGCGAGGTTCGTCCCCTTGGGCGGCGCGGCCGGACCGGAGGTCAGCAACGTCGGATAGGCGTCCGCGGTCCCGTGGCAATCCTTGCAGCCGATCTCGATCGCATTGGCCACCTCGCCGTAGATGAAGCCGTTGCCATGGCTGTCCTGCGCGAAATGGCAATCGGCGCATTGCAGCCCCTTTTCGGCGTGAATGTCCATAAGGTGCACGGTCTTGCCTGGATTGGTGCCGACCGGAACGAATTTGTCCTCGCCCTTCTTGCGCCATTTTTCCGGGTCTTCGGGCGACACGATCTTGCCGTCCGCGTCGAGCAGATTGCCCTCGCGATCGCGCTTGAACACGCCGCGGAAGTTCCAGCCATGGCCATGATAATCCGCGAACTGCGTGTCCTTCGCCTTGTCGTTCAGATCATAGACGTTGCGCAGGAATTCCAGATCCGACCATTTGCCGCGAGGACTGGCGCCTTCGGGATTACGCTCCAGCGTCTGGTGCACCTCGGCAGCAGTCGGATATTTCTGCTTTTCCGGCCACATCAACGGCGCGTCGGACTCATAGTCCCACATGGTATAGCCCAGATAGCTGTTCAGGAAGATGTTGGGCTGGTGCATGTGGCAATTCATGCACTGGGCGGTCGGGATCGCGCGGGTGAAGGCATGGCGGATCGGATGGCCGCTTTCCTTGACCGCGCCGACCGGATGATCCGGCGCCACCGTTTCGCCATGCGGCCCCTTCAACCCGCCATGGCTGATCTTGCCGGCGATGGTGGGATCGACCGTGGCGGTCTGCCCATCGCGGCCATATTGCGCATAGATCAGGCTGTGGCGCGGTTCGCGGTCATTGGCATAGACGACATGGCAACCCGAACAGCCCGAATGGCGATAATCGCCCGGCTGGTCGTTGGTGCCCATGAACCACATATAGGGATCGTTGAGGCGGGTCTTGTGGATGTTGAGCGCCGGGATCGCCACGCGCAGCCCGGTGCCGGGGCCGCGATTGGATTGCTTGAGGTCGGGCCGCCCCGGCTCCTCCAGCCGCTGGATCGATCCGGTGGGATTGGGCAGACCGATCTCAGGAAACTGCGTATTGATGTTGCGCCCGCCGCGTTCGAACACGCGGAAGACGTCGCCGGGCGGGATCACCTGCCATGTCGGCAGCGGATAGAGTTCGGCCAGCGCGCCGCGCGCCTTCTGCCCGGCGGTCAACGTGCCGGGCGGGCTGCCGGGGGAGACGATCTTCGCGGGTTTGCCGTCCTTGGTATAGGCCTCCCCGAAAATGTAATTCTTGTAGGGAACGATGCCGTTATTATAGGCCGCCCCGCCCCACAGCATCGCGCCCGACGCCATCAGCGAGCGCTCGGCCGCCTCGATCACCTGCATATGGCATGATCCGCAGGCTTCCCGCGCCACACGATAGTCGCTGGGGTTGACGAAACGCACGAATTCCGGCGCTTCGCGGTTGAGCAGAGTGTAGCTGCGCTGAGGATTGGCGGAGGAGGGATAGTGCCAGCTTTTGGGATAGCGCGGCAACACATGCGCCTTCTCTCGCGCGGCGACATAGGCGGGATCGTCGAAACCCAGCGCCGGGTCGCCCCGCACCGCCGCGTTGCCGCCATGGCAGTCCGTGCAGCCCAGCATCACCGCCGGCGTGGCATGCATGGACGGTTCGTCGGTTTTGGTGTGACAACTATAGCAGCCGTCGGATTTCCCCGCGACCTGATCGGCTGTCTGGCTCATCGGCGCGGGCGGTGCAGCAGTGTAATGGCGCTCGACCGGCTTTTCCGCGTCGGAGGCCTGGAGCATGACCACCGGCACCGTCAATGCGGCGACGATCAACAGCAGGAAGGCAAGGAGCGCGCGCATCAATAGCTCAGGATCAGGTTGGCGAGTACCGAATAATAATTCCGGTTAGCCTCGCTGTTGGTGAAGAGATCGCGGAAGCCCGCACCTGGCAGTAGAGTGGCGCCCGACAGGCGGAAGACGATATTCTGTGTCGCCTTGGGCCGCCAGATCGCGGCCGTCGACAGATCCCATCCGATCGACTTGGGAATGCTGCCCTCATTGCGCAGCGCCTGCAGCGTCGCCGTATTCTGGAACCAGAGATGATTGGCATTGGCCGACAGGCGCAATTGCGGCATCAGATCGAAGTCCGCCCCCGCCCCCAGCAACATCGTGCCGGGATTGTTGAAGTTCGACTGTCCCTGTTCCTTCGAGGATCGCAGCGAATTCAACAGGCCGTTGCGGCCGTTGATCCCGATGACGCGCCCGCCCCCGGCGAAAGGAATGGACTGCCTGATCCAATAGCTGGTGTCGGCGCCGGCAAAGACCGGATTCTCGAAGATCGCGTCGAAGCCATTTTCGCGATTGTCATAGGGGTCGCCATCACCGCTGGCATAAAGCCCCGACAGGCGGAAACGCATCCAATCCTTGTCGTAACTCGCCTCCGCCGCGGCGAAGAAAGCCCTGATCTGCGCGGGTTTCGATGTGAAGAAACTGTTCCGGTCCTCCCCCAGCGCGCCGTAAAGCGACGCCGTCAGGTTCATCCGCCCGATCCGTCCGTCGGCATTATAGCCGAGATAGACGACATCATATTCCCGCCCCCGCAAGTCGCCGAGCAGCGCCGGACGGACCGGAAAGCCATTATCGTCGATCTCCACGTCCCGTTTTTCGCGGTTCATGTTGTAGACGGCCGTGATCTGACTGGTGAGGCCGGGAATCAGGAAATCCTGCCGGTAGAGGTTGGCGACGAACAGCCAGTCGTTGCGCGGCGACTGCACGACCGAATTCAACCCGCTATTGGTGTCCTTCTCCAATCGCCAGAAGGCCGCGAGATTGAACTGGAAGCGGTTATTGTCGCGATTGCCGAACAGCCGGATGCCAAGTTGTTGGTCGTTGAACAGGAAGCCGCGAAAATCGGACTGGAAAGGCTGGATGCCCACGCGCAGCGACCGGAAATCATAACGATCCGATGTGTTGGCCAGATGATAATCGACAAAGGCCTCCTGCACGCCCAGAAAATGGTCGGTGCGGTGGGAGGGTCTGGACGGCTCGACGAACAGCACGCGCCGTTCGGGCACATTCACATGATTGACGTTGAGCGCCAGCGTCAGCCGATATTCGATCTCCGGCGGCTTGAAGGCGGTGGCCCCCTTGATCAATGCCACGCCGCCGATGAAGGTCTGGCTCAGCACATAGCTCGCATCCTTGCCGAACACATTGATGCTGCCGGGCCGCTCCGTCGTCTGGACTCCGACTGGGATCGGGAAGGTGCGCGGCTCCAGCACCGTATCGCTCACGGCATTGGCGACGAAGAACCAGTCGTCGCCCTTGATCGGCAGCCACTTCACCTTTTCGCGGTCGATCGGCCGGTCGCCCTTCAGCGTGTTCTGATGATAGGGATCGAACCAGCGCTCCTTGACCACGCCCAGGCTTTCGATCAACCGCCAGCGATCGGGGATCGGCACCTGATCGGTCGGAAAGGCTTCGGGCGGCGGCGCGCGGACGGCGCCCTTATTATCCTGTGTCACCGCTTCGGGCAGCGGCGCTTCATAGCCGGGACGGCGGCGGCCCTCGATGGACTGTTGGTCGACGTCCAGTATCTCCTGCCAGTTTTCCGGCGGCGGTGGCGGCACCGGCTCCCCCGGCTGGGCCAGCGCGAGCAAGGGCAGGAACGAGGGCAGGCCCATATCCTACAACCCCGCGCAGACATTTTGCGACGCGCTGTCGAGGAAGGGCGCGAACGGGCAACTCACATAACGCAGCCGCACGGTCGCATTGCCCAGGTCGACGACGATCTGGTCGGAGCGGATCGCGGCGGGCGCATTGCCGATCCCGCCCACGCGCACCCCGCCATTGTGGAGCCCGAGGAAGCTGATCATGTCGTCCTGATCGATGCCGTCACCCGACACGCCGATCCCGCCCACCAGCACATTGCCGCGATAGATGGGCACGGAACCGGGGAATATCTGGATGCCGTTCTGCACCCGGTTCTGATGGGAGACGGTCGGCACCGCAGAGCAACGCTGGGGCGTGTCGGTCGCGCTGGCGCCGGTCACATAGGCCAGATGCGCGGCAAGATCGCCCACCACCAGCGCCGACTGCAACCCGGTCGAAAAGGGATTGAACTGAGCGATGGGGCGGGAAAATGGGCCGTTGGGCCGTCCGACCTCACCATCCGGGAAATAGGGACGCGACAGATTGCCGTTTGCCCGGTCGCTGAACGCATGGCGCCCCGTCAGAGCGGAGGGATCGTTGAGGAAGGTGCGCGCCTTCCCCACAAAAGCCGCCACATCGGCGCTGCTGCTTGCCAGCAGGTCGGGACCCGCATGGGAGCCGGAGAAGAAGGCCGCGGTCCGCGCCTTCTGCAAGCTGACATCGGTGCCGAAAATCGGTGCGTCGGGCGAACGGACGATGCCCAGCGCCTGCCCGCGGGTGTCGACCAGGCTGATCGTCACCTGCGCCCGGCTGTCGAGCGGCTGGCGAATCTGCGCCCGCGCCCGGCTCATGATGGTGAAGGCTTCCTCCAGGATCGCGGTCACTTCCGCCACCGTCAGCGGCTGAGCCACATCGCCTGCATCGGTCCCGGCACGGATGGGAAAGCGGTCATTGCCCGACCCGTCGGTCAGGACGAAGGCGTCGGTCTTGGAGAACTCGCTGGTCCGCGCGGGACGGACACCCGACGCCTCCGTGCCATAGGCGGCCCCGGCAAGGATCATCGGCGCAGGATCGCCATAATAGCCGCGCACGGCGACCAACGCCCCCCTGCTGCCGTTGATCGCGGCGAAACTGACCGCGCCTGTCGCCAGCAAGCCGCCATAGGCAGCGTCGGAATAGCGCAGCGACGTGCCGTCCACGGTGATGCGATTGGCGCGAATGCCTTCGGGCGCTTCGAAACCGAGCGTCCCGGCAAGAGCGATATATTCCTCCGGGTCATTGTCATCGTCGAGGACATTGGTGTCGGAGCCATAGACCCCGTCCGCCATCACGCCGATGCCGCCGACCACCACACCATTTTTGTAGAGCGGAAAGCCGCCGGGATCGGCCGCCAGCCCCAACGGCGAACGCTTCGGCCCGATCATCGCCATCGTCCCCGATGACACGAAGCGGGCGGAGAGGTCCGAACAAGGCAACTGGCTGAACTGCACGCCGAAGAGCGGCCCGCTCTCCAGCCCCGCCGTGGTCGGCGCGGGCGGGAAGTGCTGCTGCACGATCATGCTCGCCGTGCGCGTGGAAAAGGCATTGCCGCCGCTCGACAGATAGGCGCCGGTAATGGCCTTGGCGATCGCGCCCGCTTCCGCCGGGACGGTCAGGTTCTGCGCGTCGATATTGTCGCCATTGGGCGCGGCGCTGGTGGTCGCGGTCGCCCGCGCGCCGGTCATGCGGAATATCGCGAGGACATTGCCCACACGGTCCGTTACCGCGATCACGGCGGGCAGATTGCGCGCACTGGCTTCCGCCACGGCATGCGCCACCACCGTTTCGACATCGGCCACCGTCAGAGCTTCCTGCGCGGGGACCGCATAGAGGCTGGTGGGCGTGGGCGTCGGCCCGGGCGTCGGCGTGCTGCTGCCCCCGCCGCCTCCGCCACCGCCACCGCCACAGGAGGAGAGGATCAGCGCTGCGCTCGCTGCCAGCGCGCTCAGAGGCCGGCCCTTCACTGGAGCGCCCCGATGCTGCGCGCCGCGCTACCCAGGGCGGAACGGAAATCACCCGGCCGATAGCCGTTCGGTTCCTTGACCGCCGCATAGGCGCGATTGACGTCCGCCCGGATTCCCGCCGCGGCGCCAACCGTCACACGCCCTGACTTCACCAGACCGTTGAGCAACGTGTCGATCGCCATCACCGCCTGTACCGACCCTTCATAATCCGTGAAGCGCGCCGATATCGCGCTGCCGGAAATCTCGCGCACGATGGCGAAGGCCATATCGCCCCGTATCCCGTTCGCGGCGAAAATGTCGGCCAGCGCACGGGCGCTCTGGGCCAGCTTGGCCGCCGCTGCGACGGCCGCCGTCCGATCCTGCGCGATCGCCGCGTGGAAAGACCGGCTATCGGCATCGAACCGCCCCGCCAACCCCGGCGCAGCCACGCGGGCCGCCGCCGACAGCATGATCATATTCTCGTCATTGAAGGGCGGCATGCCCGCCGGAATCGGCCGTCCCGGATTGGCTTCCCACGTCTTGCTGCGCTCGGCCTGGTCATAGATGCGGCGATGGCAGCTCTGGCAGTCGAAGAAATAGAATTCGGGGAAGGTCCCCTCCGTCCCCTTCGCTCCCGTATAGAGCGTCAGCGCCCGTTCCACCGCCATGGCCTGTCCTACGGCCCATAGCCTCAGGCTGTCGGTCCGTCCCTTGCGCTGCGCATAGTCGGCATCCTCGTCATGATGCGCCTGCATCGACGAGAAGAGGTCCAGTTCGAAGGAGATGCGGGGATGCCCTGCCGCCATGATCCGGTGCGTGACGAACTGCCCGTCCCGCGCGCTGCCGAAATGGCAATCGAGGCAGACAGACGCCCGCGCCTGTGGCCGGTCGAGCGGGGTCATGCCTGCCGCGACATTGGCGGCATGGCTCGCGCCAACCGCATAGTGCGATGCGATCCACCCGCTCGCCGCACCGTGACAGGCTTCGCAGCCCACCCCGTCCTGCGCCAGAAAGCGCGTGCCGCGCGCCGCCGCCGGGGTCGAATGGCACCCCAGACAGGCGGGCGCCGACGCCGCATCGCCCAACCCCAGGGTCGCCGCGATCTGCCGCCCACGCGCGCCGTTCAACACCGCAAAGGCCCGGCTGTGCGCTCCACCCGGCGTCGAGGGCTCCTGCCAGCGCATCAGTTCGTCCTGGCGCACGACCTTGCCGTCGCCTTCCATCCGGCCATGGCAGGTCGATCCGGCGCAGGAAGCAACCCCGACATAGGTCCGCGCTGACGAAGCCGCATCCGCCACGCCTGATCCGCCGCCGGGCAAGCCCCACAGCAGCAACACCCCCAACAGCATGACAGCCAATGCCACGCCGCCGAAGGAGCTGCTGATCACCCTGCCCTTACCGCCCCCCATTCGTCACGCCCCCGTGCCGGTGATTCGGACGCCCTATCCGTAGCGTCCAACCGTGCGCTTCTCTCTACGGGTTCAACCCGTTGTTTCAATCCCGTTTTGTCTGTGGCCGCGCATCAGCGTTTGTCATTGTCGCCACAGCCCGGTTCGTCCGCGCTGCCGCAGGACCGCTCCCACAGATCCTCATTGCCCGCGCCCGTCACCGGCTCGTCGATCAGCGGCGGATAACCCTGGGCGATGATGTCGCGCAGTTCGATCAGGGACAAGGTGAAGATGCGTCCCACCGCCACCGAGGGATCGAGCACCGCATCCAGAGTATCGCGATTTTCCAGCGTCGAGGCGAAACAAGCCCCCCCGATAAGGCAGCCGTTGATCTTCGAACCCGGAGCAAAGCCTCCGGCGATCGCCACCAGCGGAATGGTCTCCAGCCCGGTCGCAAAACCGCCGGTCGAGCGGACAAGCTGGCCGTTGATGGCGATTTGCGGACTCGTGCCTTGAGATGCGATCAGCAATCGGTCGGCCGTAAACCCGCGCCGGTCGGTGAAAAGGTTCGAAATGCCGCTATTCTGGATATAGAAGGCATCGCTCACATCGACGCTGATCGTCCCGGCACGCAACGTTCCCGCATCGCTCACCAGTCCGTCATTCTGCGCCAGCCGCAATTCCCGGCCGTTCAGGGTCGGTGTGGCCGCCACATCCGACAGTGCCGACAGGGTGGCCGCGATGACGCTGGGGGCGCTTAACGACAATACGCCCGCCAGACCGCCATTCACATCGCTGATATCGATCAGTCCGGGGCCGGCGATGATTTCCAATGCCTGTCCCGCCGACAATGCGAGCCCGCCCTGTCCCGACCGTCCGGTCAGCCGCAGCGCACCCTGCACTCTGAGGCGCCCGCCCGTACCGATGCTCAGCGTCCCCCCGCCGGAAAGATTGGCCGCGCCCAAGGTCAGGTCCTGGACGATCAGATCGGGCGTCGCAGTCCCGCGCGACGGCGCATCGATGGCGATATTGCCCGCCGCCGCCCGCGCCAGTTCCGCCGCCGACAGGCTATAGGCTCCCGTCACATCGCCGCCGCCGATATAGGCCGGTTGCTGCCCATTCACCGACCGGAAGCCGATGCTGGTCGTGCCGCTGAGGCTGCCGATCTGCGCGGCGTTGCCGATAGCGATGTCGCCGGACGCAATGGCGATCGTCGGAGCGCCGAGCGTCCCTGTAATATTCGCCAGGCCGCCGGCGTTCAAAGTCGTCGGCCCAGTGGCAGAGGCATTGGCGATGCTCAGATCACCGCCTGCATCCAGCGTCAATGCCCCCGCAGTGGCCGTGGCCTGCGCGATGATCATGGCGCCGCCCGCACCCAGGCTCACGGCTGCACCATTTGCGGTGATAGCCCCGGTGGAGGCGATGTCAGCCACGCTCAGCACACCCGTCCCGGCATTCAACAGGCTCTGCCCGCCCGCGCCAAGCCGCTGGGCGCTGATCCCAAGCCCTGTCAGGCTCAGATTGCCGCCCGCGATGGCATTGCCGATCGTGAGACCACCCGTGCTGGCGATCATCCCGATGGCACCCGCCGCCTGCGCATTCGTGACCGTGAGACTGGTGCCGGATTGCAGCAGCAGATCGCCCGTCAATGCGCCAAGGCCATTGCTGGCGATGCCGGCGGCGGCGATATCGATGGACCCGGCCGTCACCTGCCCGGTCAACTGCGCCAGACCATTCAGCGCACGAAGCTGCAACAGTCCGGTCAGGGCGGCATTGCCGACCCGTATCCCGCCGCTGCTTGCAGTCAGCGACTGGCTGTCCGCCAGCAATGTGCCGATAACGATGCTGGCGGCGGAGATGGTTCCACTGCCCGCACCGATGCTCAATTGTCCGCTGACGGCGAAATCGCCGCCGATCGCGATACCACCTGTGCCCAGCGCATTGCCGCTGGCATCGGCCTGATCCAGCAATCCGCCGGAGGTCAGATTGCCCAGCAGGATATCACCCGCGCTTCCCAGGCCGATCGCCACAGCTCCGCCCGCTGCCACGCTGGCGCCCGCGCCATCGAGGCTGCCCAGCGCATAAAGCCGCAAGTCGGTGCCTGCATCCAGCACGCTGCCGCTGGCGAGGTTGATATTGCCACCTTGGCTCAGGATCGTCAGGCTGTTGACCGCCCGCAGCGATCCGGCGGAAAGCAGGCTGACATCCCCCGGAGTGGTGAACAGGATGCTGTCGGCAGACAGGCTGTCGCTCCCTGCCGGTCGGCCACTATGGCTGAGGGCGATATTCGTTCCCGACGTGCCTGTCAGTGCCCCCGTCACCGCCACACCGCCTATCCCCGCAAAGGCGAAAGCGAGCGGACCGTCGCTCGTGAAATCAGCGTTGCCGCCGATCTGCACCCTGTTGGCCGCACTGACGGAGATGCCGGAAAAGCCCGCCACCGGCGCACCCGCGCTGACCAGCCCAACCGATCCGCTGACGCGCAGTCCACCATTGACCGCCATACTGTTGTCGGCAAAGGTCACGCGTCCGCCCGTCGTGCCGCTGGCACGCATGGTGAGCGCGTCGATCAGCCGCTGAGCCCCCGGCATCAGCGTGCCGCCATCGCCATTGACGAAGCTGGCCGCGCCACCCGCGCCAAGACCAGTCAGACCCGCCGCCGACGCGCCTGCCGGTCCGTTTCCGCCAGTACCGCCGACCCCTCCCGACCCATCAGCCAGCAGGTCTAGACCGCCCAGCGCATAATCGCCATCATTGGCCTGGAAGGCCGCGGTGCCTCCCTGGCCATCGCCACCGCGACCGCCCGTGCCGCCACTCAGGCCCGCATTGCTCCCCGCGCTGCCATCCGCGCCCATGCCGCCCTGACCGACCGCCGTGATGGTATAGCCTGGCGTTCTGGGCAAACCCGTTGCAAAGCCAAGATGCGCGCCATCGATGCGCCAGGTGGCGGACCCCGCGCTCGCATTGCCTCCTGCTCCGCCAGCGCCGCCCAGCGCCCCGGCTGTGCCCGGCGCCCCGGCGCCGCCCGTCGCATCGCCGCTGATCCGCAACGCGGCGCCCAGGACCGCCGTCGCACCCGCGCTGATGTCGAACAAGGCATTGCCGCCGGTCGCATGGCCGCCCGCGGCCCCGGCAAGCCCGGAACCGCTGCGTAATCCGCCAGCGCCGCCCATTCCGCCCAGCGCTTGGGCCAACACAGCGATATCGCCCGCATCCAGCACGGTCGATGTCCCCGACAGGGCAAGGGTAGCCGATCCGCCAGAGGCATCGCCTCCACGCCCGCCGACATCGTCATAACCCGAACCGCCCAGGCCGCCCAGGCCATTGGCGGTCACGCTCAACGTATCGCTCACCGTGGTCGCGCCGAAGGCCAGGTTGAGCGCCGCGATACCGCCCGTGCCCACGCCCCCGTCACTGCCCGTCACCCCGTTACCGCCGGTGCTGCCGATGCCATCCGCGCTGACGATCAGGGTCGTGAAGGCCGGATCGACGTCGACCAGCATGGCGGCATTGCCGCCCGCACCGTTGCCGCCCGCGCCGCCACTGCCATTGCCATTGTCGTAGATCGGCTTGAAATTGCTGTCATAGCCGATGAAGATGCGGCTGCTGCCCGCCTGACCGCCCAGCCCGTCGGCCTTGATCGTGACATCGCCGATGAGATGGCCTTCGTTCAGATAGGAAAAGCGCGCCGTGCCGCCCGCGCCGTCACCCGCCGCGCCGCCATTGTTGTCGCTGCCTCCGTTGCCGCCCGTGCCCACGGCCGACACTGACAGGAACGGGGTTGTGAGCATGCCGCCCGCCAACGTCACGTCGACCGTGCCGCCGGTCCCGCCGCCACCCGCGCCGGCACTGTAAAGGCCCTGGTCATCGAAACCGTTCTGGCCGCCATTGCCGCCATTGCCCAGGGCCTGAACGGTCACGCCGCCATCGACCCGCACTTGCCCGCTGCTGCCCGCGGTCATCAGCAATCCGGCATTACCGCCTGTGCCGGTTCCGCCATTGGCACCGTTGGGAGCGTAATAGGCCATGCCTTCGCCGCCAAAGCCGCTCGCATCGATATCCAGCGTCGTGATCTGCAAGTCGCCACCACGCGATTCCATCCGTGCGGTGCCGCCCTGCCCGGTTCCGGCCAGTGCCGCCGCTGACGGGGCGACGTCCATCCCATCGGCCGCGCCGCCCGACCCGGAAGCGCCGATGGTCAGCGTCCCGATGGTCGCCGTGCCGCCTGAAATCAGGAATCCGGCCGTTCCGCCAAGTCCGTTGCCCGCATGGAAGGGCGTTGTCCCCCCACCCTCGCAGATCGGACTCGGGCAATTCATGGCCGACGCCCCGCCAAAACCGGCGGCCTGCACATCGACCATGCCGGCGGTCAGGCTGCCGCCCAGCACGTTGAGGTTCACCGTGCCGCCCGTGCCGTTGCCGCCATCGCCGTCGTTGAAGCTGATCCCCTCGATGGAAGGCACCGAGGTGCCGGACGCCGACAAGGAGAGATTGCCAAAGGTCATCACGCCGGTTCCGGCACGGCTCTCCACCGTCACGCTGCCGCCCAGTCCATCGCCGCCGCGGCCGGGCAGTCCGTCATAGGCGGTTCCCCCGCCATGGCCTTCGGCGTGCATCTGCAAATCGCCCAAGGCGGAAAAATCGGCATCTGCGGCATAGAGCAGGATCGTGCCACCCGTCCCATTGCCACCGTTGAGCCCGTAGCCGCCGTCGCCATTGGCGGAGGCCTCGCAAAAGAAACTCGTGCAATCGAGCGAGAAGCTGCCCCGCTGTCCGCCGGACATGCTGGCGGACAGGGTAATATTGCCCCCGGTTCCATTGCCCGCTGCGCCCGGTGCGTCACCTGCCGACCCATTGGCATAGACGGAAAGATCGGCCGCGCTGAAACTGCCGCCCGCCGCGCCGATGCTGATCGTCCCGCCGACCGCATCGGGCGTACCCGGCGCCGGAAGCGCCAGGGAATCCCCCGAATAACCTCTTGCATTGGCGGTCGCATACAGGCTTTGGGCGATGCTCAGGCTTCCCCCGTCATGCGCGGCCACCGCGATTCGTCCGCCCCGCAAGGTCGCGCCCGATGCCAGGCCGCCCGCCCCGGCGGCGTCCGCATAAAGCGATACGCCGCCACTGATGACGAGGCTGCCGGTCCCGCCGACGTCGATATCGATTCCGGTCGCACCCGGCGTTACCCCGCCGAAACGGCCGCCGTCGCCCGCGGAACCCGCCGTCGCGGACACATCGGCATCAAGAGTCGACCATGAATGCGTGCCACTGGACAGGATCAGGCCGATATTGCCGCCTGTCGCGCTGCCCGCCAGACCTGCACCAGCGTCACCCCCCGTCGCCAGCGCCGAGAGGGTCACGGACCCCAGGTCGAGGCCGCCGGTCGCGCCGATGCCGGCCACCCCGGCCGTGCCTGTCAGCATGATGCTGCCGCCCATGGCATTGCCGCCGTCGATCGGCGGCGCCGGGGACTGGAAGCCCATGGCCGCCGACGCGTCCAGCGTCGTACTGCCAAAGCGCAGCGTGCCGCCCTCCGCCCCGCTGGGGCCTGCCGCGGTGAGCGCAGACAAGGCGATCGCGCCGCCGGTGGCATTGCCCGAACGGTCGCTGCCGAAACCGGCATAGCCCGATGCGCTGGCGTTCAGCGATGCCGCCTGGATCAATCCGCCCGTGGCGATCAGATTGATCGAGCCTCCATTGGCGTCTTCCCCGATCAAAGGCGGCGCACTCACCCCGGCATTGCCAAGGCCATTGGCGTTCAATCCCAGGCTGCCCGCAATGCTGATCTGCCCATTGGTCGCAGCATCGCCGGTCCCGCCAAAGGTCAGCAGGTCGATCGTGCCACCTTTCGCCCCGTTCCTCGCGGTCAGGATCATGTCGCCATCCGCGACGATCGACCCGAACTGGGCCGCGTTCAGGGCGATGCCATTCTCGGCCGATGCCGTGACGCTGTTCAGGAAATGAGTGGGCGTCCCCGATCCGGACTGGACCAGTATATGCCCGCTGGCATTGCCACCCTGGGTGCCGTTGGGGGCGAAATCGGCAAAGCCACCCGCGACATCGAAGCCGGCGGAAAGCACGACCCCGTTATCGTCGGAGGTCGCGGAAACGGCCGGCGTATATCCCATGGAGCCGGACAACAACATGGTCAGCGCGTTGTTCTTGGGCACCGCGACCATGTAGATGCGCTGCGAATCTCCGATGCCGCTGGAGCCGGGGCCCGTCGTCGTGCCGCTATGCACCACGCCGTTGGCATCGCCCGTCCCGGCCGTGATCGTGATGTCGAACAACCCGCTATTGATACGGACGTCCGCTTCCTCCGCGCCCACATAGGCGACCGAACCGTCGACATTGACGGTGCCCGCCTGCACCACGCGCGGCGCGACCAGGGCGACATAGCTGCCTGCCGCCAGCGCATTGATCTGCGCGCCAGACTGAACTTCGACTGCGGACGTGCTGCCCGCCGTGCCGCGGAAGCGGATTTCGCCATTGCTGCCGTAAAGTCCGCCGGTCGTATCGATGTCGTTGCTGGTCAGCACCAGCGATCCGACATTGAAGACGCTGCTCGGCCCCGCGATGATGCCGCCGGGCGCGTAGAACCAGATCTTCCCGCCCGTGCTGCCGAACAGGCTGGACTGGACCGTGCCGTTGAGCGCCACGATGCGTGATACCGGCAGGCCGCCGCCATCGACCGGCAGGATACGATTGAGGACCGTGTAATCGCTGAACGGCACGCTCACATTGGTCTGGAACTGCGCGGCGTTTCCGGCTGGCAGGAAATCGACGACGCCTGTTCCGCTGGTATCGCTCGGTGTCCAGTTGATGACGGTTTCGGCCGTATTCACCGTGATGGTGTCGCGGCCGGGATTGATGGATGCCGATCCCGTTATGACGGAAGGCGTGCCCTGGAATCCGGTCTGCGCATGGGACGGGGCGCTCCACACGGCGGCGAACGCAATCACGCTGGCGCAACCACGCAGCAGCCTTGCGGGGGATCTGTTCATCATCAACGCCTCCACGGCACGAGCTGCGTGGTGAACGAAAAGAGCAGGCGCGTATCGCCCCGCTCCGTCTGGAATCCGGCCTTGCGCAGCGGCGTGGCCGCCGTCAGGTCAAGCCGCGCATGGTTGGACCATGTGACACGGACGCCGCCGCCCGCCGAATACAGTTTCTGCGGATCGAGCCCGGCATAATTGGCGCTTTGATGCCACATCCACGCGCCATCGAAAAAGACGAAGGGCTGGAGGGCGACGGCACCCGGTCCCTTGGGCGTGATCCTGCCGTAACGCAGTTCCGCCGCGATGCCGACACCGCTGTCGCCCGTCAATATGCCGGGGTCATAGCCGCGCCCGACCGTATAGTTGCCGGCGCTCATCTGCTCGTAGGACAGCAATATATCCGGACTATATTGCGCCCTGGACGCGAGCGAGAAGGTGACGTCCGGCACCGGCCGATATTCCGCCAGCGCGCTCGCCCGCAGGACGAAGGCGGACGGATCGCCATCCAGCTGGCTGATCGCAATGGCGGGATAGGCGCAATTCGCGGCGGCGGGACCACAAGCCTCACTGGCGCCCAGCGCGCTCACACCCTGCCGCACCTCCATCGCTCCGCCGATCCGCCATTTCGGTTCGATCCCCGAATAGCCGGTGGTGCTGACGATGCTGTCGGGATCGATCACCTCCCCCTCCAGCCGCAGGAACAGGACGCGGATGCGGTCGCGCGACAGCGGCACCTTCACCCCGCCCGTGCCGAACCGCAGATCCTGGTTCACAACGTCTAGCCCCCCCGTGGCCAGCAGCGTATGCACCTGCCGCCGCACCAGCGGATAGCTGAGCGCCGCCGTCGCGATCAGTGTTTCGGAGGATAGGGGCGCCCCGGCTATGCCCGGCTTGCTCCACGCATAGGTCAGGTCACCCGACAGCCGCAGCCCGTCATGGCCGAGCGCCATACTGTGTCCGACCTGGAGCACGGTCTGTTCGCTGGGCTGCGCGGTGTTGAAGATACTGAAGACCGTGCTGTCACCCATGCCGGTCATGTCGTTGAAACGCACCCGCGCCAGCCCGCCGAAACGCCCGACCGCGTTACTGCCGAGATTCTGGACATTGACGTCCATCTCGACGCGTTGCCGCACCACCTGCACCTCACCGACGACTTCGCCGGGCGCAGTCCCCGCCGGCCGCAATGCCAGTCGCACATCATAGCCCGGCAGGTCGCGTGCCAGCAGCAGATGCCGCTCCGCCTCGCGCACATTGAACACCGGCTGCCCCTTCAGCGCCTCCATATGCGCAGCGATCAGCTTCTCGCTATACCCGGCATTGCCGCGTATCTCGATCGCGACCAGCTTCGCCATGAAGATGTCGAAGCGAACCGTCCCGCCCTTCCCGATGCGCTGGGGCGGCACCTGCACGGCCGCCAGATAGCCCATGGTGCGCAAGGCCGTCGCCACCCGGTCGCGGACTTCGCACAGGCTGGCGATCGGCACGTCCCGGCCAGCCAGATCGTTCCAACTGTCCTTCAGGGCTGCGGGATCGACGACACGCAGGCCGTCGAACTGCACATCGGCAAAATTCACGGTGACATTGGCATAGCGCGGATCGGCCAGCGGACAGGGCGCCCGCTCGACTCCGCCCACCACGCTCAGCCGGCTGCCTTCCCGCGCCGCATCGCCGGGCAATTGGCCGCGAGTCAGTTCCTCACGCGTCGGCGCGCGCGGCGCGACCTGCGCCAGGGCCGCCACCGGCATCAGCATCGTCGCCGCCAAAGCCAGGCGCTTCAGCCCCGTTGTCCTGGCCAACCCCTTATCGCGCATAGACGTCCCCAAACCGTCCGGCAGGCTCGTCCCTGAAGCCGCCTTGTCCCTACCCTGTCCTTCTTGGCAGGCGCCGGCCCTTTCGGCCTGTCACCCCCCACTCCTTTTGCGACCGTTCCGAGCGCGTTATCAGCGCGTCCACGCGCCCACAAGCGCCATGGCCGTCAATTTCGCGCCATACCGTCCGCCAGCGCCGCCGTGTCGACCAGAAGGTCGAGCTGCGCCGCACACTGATGGGCGATCAGGCCGGCCGCCACGCCGTCCAGCGCCGCCGCCGTGCCCAGCAGGGCGAAGCGGATCTCGGCGCTCCGGGCGCCATCGCCCAGATGATAGGCCGCACCTTCGCGGATCGGAGCGGCAGCGGGCCATGCCGCCACGGCCTCGCCCGCGGCGAAGGATGCGCTGGCATTGACGCCGTTGCCGCTGATCCGCACCGTTGCCGCGTTGGCCGCATCGGCACGCCACAACCGCACCGCCGCCGGATCGGCCACGCAGAAAGGTCCCGGCTGGGCCAGATCGACCATCCACAAATTCGGACGGCGGGGCGCCGCGGCAGCTTTTTCGCTGACATTGCCCCGTACCGCCCCGGTACGCGCCCGCCTTACCCGCTTGGTATCGAGCAGCGCGGAAAGCATGACTCCATTGGCGGGCGCAGCGCTTGCCGCGGCGCTCACGCTGAAGCTGCCCGGCCCGCGCAGGGTCCGCGTGCCCTTCGCATCGAGCAGCGTCACCACATCGCCGGCCTTGAGCGCGACCATCCCGCCGTCGGCGAGCTTGCTGCCGGGCCGATAGGTCGCGGCCGACGGACCGCTCGCCCGGACCACCATGGTTTCGGCCGAAGCCGACGTGCCGAAAACCGCCAGGATCAACCCTGCCAGCGCCCATCCTGCCGCAGTCCCACGCGCGGCGATCCTAGCCAAGGCCATAAATTCCTCCTTCCCCGATATATTCGCAACGATAGAGCAGATTGGCGAGCGCCGCATCCTCCGGATGATGGTTAACCAGCATTTGAAGACGTTTCATGGCCTCGGCCCGCGCTGCGCCATCCTCCGCATCGAATGCCTCCAATATCTCGGCCAGTTCCGCCCGATCCCCGACCGGAAAATCCGGCGCCGGCTCGAACAGATCCACCGGTGTCGCCCGTCCGCGCAGCCGGACCCGTCCCATCGGCCGCCACCAGTCCAGTCCCGACCGCTCCATCGCATCCCGGCTTGCCAGCACATTGGTTTCCAGCGCCTTGTTCGCCGCTTCCAGACGGGAGGCCGTATTCATGCTGTCGCCCAGCGCGGTATATTGAATACGGCCCTCCCCGCCGAAATTGCCGACGATCGCCTCGCCATGATGCAGCCCCACACGGGTCCGCCCGATCGGCGGCACGCCGGGCGGCAGGTCCCGGCGGAAAGCCTCCCCCGCCTGCCACATGGCATAGGCCGCCAGCGCCGCATTGCGCCCGTCGTCGGACCGCGCGATCGGCGCACCCCAGAAGGCGACCACCGCGTCGCCGACGAATTTGTCGATGGTCCCGCCATGCGACAGGACCACGTCGCTCAGCATGTCGAGATAGCGGTTGAGCAGTTGCGCCACCATTTCGGGGGCGATGGCATGGCTGAGCTTGGTGAAGCCTTCCAGATCGGTGAACAGGGTGAAGATCGGCCGCTTCTCGCCGTGAAGCGCCAGTTTTTCAGGCTCGGCCAGGATTTGCGCGGCAATATCGCGCGGCAGATATTTGCCCAACGCGGCTTGCGCGAACCGGCGCTGTTGCGACGTCACCGCCCGCGCCGTCACCCCGATGGCGGTAAAGGCCAAGACCCAGCCAAGCACCCAGCCGACGGCGGGCAGCCCCTTGGTATCCCAGCCCCGCGCCTGCAACCAGACCGGCAACCCGGCGATCGCGCCCGCCTGCACCGCCAGCGCCGGCAGCAGGGTGAACCAGCGCAATTCGGCCAGGCTGGTGATCGCCGCGGCCAGGATCACCAACAGCGCCGCCAACCAGCGCGCACCCTCCGGCACGGCGGGCAGCTTCGCGCCGTCCAGCAATTGGGCCAGCATCGTCGCATGCACCTCCAGCCCGATCATGGTCGATCGCGCCTGACGCCCCGACAACGGCGTTTCGAACTGGTCGATATCGACGATGTCTCCACCGATCAGCACATGGCGGCCGCGCACCATCGATGCCAGGGCCGGCGCCATGGCGGGATCGGCCAGCAAATCGATCTGAAGGCTGGGGATCACGGGCGCCTCCGACCCATCCACATGAGCGAGCGGCAAGCGGAACCGGATCGCCCCCCGATAGTCACGGAACGGCGGCGAAGGCTGCATCGCGAGGGTCAGCAGCGGCGGCTGACCCTTGGTCGGAACAGGCCAGCTTCGCGCGACATTATCGGCATCGGTTTCCAGCCTTATGCTGGCCGGGTGCACCCGATCCGTCCGCGCCTGGGCCATGAAGCGGTCGAGAAATTGCTGCTGCTCGAAGATGATCTGTTCGCGATTGTCGCCCAGATTGGCATAGCCCAGCCAGACCGGCGTGCGCATCGCGTGCAGCGCGGCGAGCAGTTCGGCATCCTCATCCTGCGGCTGGTCGAACAATATATCGATGCCGATCGACTTCGCGCCCATCGCATCGATATTGCGCAGCGCCCTTGCAAGCAGCCCCCGGTCGAGCGGAGAGCGTTTCCGGGTCGCGATCAACGTCTGGTCGTCATAGACCACCATCAATATGCGCGGGTCCTGCGCCACGCGCGGCGCGAAAGTGGCCGCCCGCCAATCGTACAGCCCGCGTTCGGCATCGGCGGTCGGAATTTCCCGCTGTGAGGACACGCCGTCCAGCGGCCGGTTCCAGTCCCAGCCGGCCACGAACAACGCCAGCAGCAACACGATCAGCGTCGAGGCCAGCCGCCAGCGCCCGGCATCGCGAACCACTCGCGCACCGCGTCGCCACAAGCCGCTCATCATGGCGATCAGCGACGCGCGATCAGCGGACGCGCACCATCACCGATGATCGCGAAGCCGGACCAGTAGAAGGGATGGGAGGTTTCCGGATCGTCCATCAGCTTCACCTGCGCCTGCCGCAGCGCCTCCGCCACCGGCTGGTCGGGCGCGGCCGCGAACAGGCCGGCCATCAGCCTTTCGGTCGCATGATAATCCTCCGGCGCGGGCCAGTGGCTGGCAATCACCGACCGGCTGCCCGCGCCGATGAAGGCACGCACCAGCCCGTCCAGTGCCCCGCCGCCGCCCGAAAGGCCCGCCGCACGCGTCGTCTCCACGCCCGCCGCGCCCGCCGTATCGCAAGCCGACAGCACGACCAGATCGGCATTCAACCGCAGGTCGAAAATCTCGCCGAACTGCAACAGCCCATCCGAAGCCTTGTCCGAAGCAAAGCTTGTGAGCAGCGCGGGCCGGGCCGGGCAGCCCGGATGCGGCGGCGTCACCAGCCCGTGGGTGGCGAAATGCAGGATACGGAAACTGTCGAGATCGCGCCGCCCCGTGACGGCTTCGTCGGTGAAGGCCGCACCGGTCACCAGTTCGCTGCCCTGCCCGCCGATCGCCTGCGCCGCTTCCCGCAATTCGGTCGCCGGTATCGGCCGGTTCCACTGCATGGGCGACCAGCCGCAATCGTCCGCACCAGCGTCCGCCAGCACGCCACGGGTCGATGCCGTCAGCCTGGGCCCCGCGAGCGGCGCATTGTCCCCGAAACCGATATAGCTCTGCGCCGCGTTGGACGGCGCTGCCGCCCGCGCGTCGCGGAAGGCGCGCGCCGAGAGGGCCGTGCTCACCGCATGGTCGCGCCCCAGCCATTCGATCCCGCGAAAATCGAACTCGTCGCCGCCCTGTGCGACCCGTGCCTGATAGGCATCGACGCCCTTTTGCCCGGCGATCAGCAGGTTGACCGGCAGTTGCAACATGGCGCCGTCCGGCTCGAAGATCAGGTGCCGCACCGCTGCCAGCCGCGGTTCCACCGGCCCGAAAAGATCGAGATAGAGGCTGCGCGCCATCGGCACGTCCAGCGCATAGGTGGTCTGCGCGCCGTTCACGTCGATGGAAATCGTCTCGCGCAGCGCCGCCACCTTCTGCGCCACGTCGCCAGCGCCGGCCGCCAGCCGGTAGCCGGTCGCGCCAGCGCCGTCGATCCACAGCGCATAGAGTGCGTCACCCAGTTGCGCCAATTTGAAATAGCCTTCGCCAGGCTTCAGCGTCGCCTGCATCTCCGCCAGCGTCAGCACTTGCGGACTGACCGCCCGATATTGCGGATAGGCCGCCAGCGCCGCCAGCGTATTCGCCTGATCGGTGGCGAGCTGATCGACTTCCGCCTGCGCTTGCGCGACCTGCTGCCCCAGCGTCGCATCCGTCTCGGCCGCCTGCCGCAGTTGCGCCAGCGCGATCCGTCCGCGTTCGATATCGCGCGACAGGGAAACCGACTGGCGGAACAGTCGCGCCGCCTCGCCGTCTCCCGCGGACAGTTCGCGACTGAGTTGCTCCAACGTATCGGCGGCGCCCGGCCGCACCAGCATCTGGGATGCCGTGAAGAGGTCGGCCGCCAGTTCCGGCCGCTGCGGGATGTCCCGCGCCAGCAGTGCGAAATAGGGCTGCAACTGGTTCGCCATGCCGGTCAGCGTCGCGCGATTGCCCAGGGCCGAGGCCATGATGCCGCGATAGACCTGCAACGCATCCTCGCTGCGTCCCCGCCGCACAAGGAATGCGCCCAACCGCGCCCGCGCTCCGTTCAGCGCCACCGTCTCGGGATATTGCGCGCCCAGCAGGGCAACCGACTGGTCGAGTTGGCTCTCCGCCTGTCCGAAATTCCCTTCCGCCTCGAACGTCAGCCCGATCTCGCCCAGCAATTGCGCCCGCAGCCGGGTGATCGATGTCACGCGCCCGTCGCGGATCGCCACCGCGCTCGCCAATGCCTTGCCCAGCACCTCGCGCGCAGGCCCCGGCTGTCCCGACAGGCGCAGGATCGTGCCGCGCAACTGCTGCGCCTGCGCATCGATGATCGCTGCCCGCTCGACCGGCGTCAGCACCGTATCCTGCCGCACGCCCAGCGCCCGCGCCTGCGATACGCCGCTGCTCATCTCCGCCGCGACTTCCGGCGTCAGCGTGACGACCTCGTCGCCTTGCTCCAGCCCATTGCCGCTGCCTGTCAGCGGACGATCCAATATCGCCAATGCGCCTTGCAGATCCCGCTGGTTGATATGGTGCATCGCCTCGAAATTCCGGCGCAGCCTCAACTGGACAGCATCGCCCGTCGCCACGGCACGGGCCTTGGCAAAGGCGGCATCGGCCTGATCGAACAGCCCCAGATTGGACAATTGCAACCCGCGATTGACCAGATATTCATGCGCCCGGTTGGTTCGTTCCGCCGGAGTCAGCCGATGGGCATCGGGGTCGCGCGCCAGACGGTCGGTCAGGCTGTCGAAAAATTCCGCCGCCTCGGCATAGTTGCCTGAGGCGTTCCGCCTGTAGCCCTCTGCCATCACGATCTGCGGATCGAGTGTCGCCGCCTGCAATCGCGCGAAACCGGTGTCGTTGTTGCCGACCGTGGCGATATCGACCTTTCCCGGCACGATCCGCCCCGCCATGACGGATCGCAATCCCAGGTCGAGCGCGCTGGCATAGGCGGCATAGCCTTGCACGGCATAAAGCGTCTTGCCCCGCTTCACCGTGACGATGCGATAGGCGCCGAGCGACCCGGTGCAGTTGCGGATCAATGCCGCGCCGATCTGCGGCAAGGTGGCGCTGCCGGCCGCGCTGCATTCCACCGCCACCTTGCGGGAAGCATTGAGCCGATCCAGCAGTCCCGTATCCGGATCGGCCGATCCCTGCCTCAGCGCATAGACCTGTCCAACCGGGCGCGCCGCGTCGCGGCATACCAGCGTCCAGGCGCGATCGAACATGGTCCGCGCCGCCGGATCGCCTGTCGCGCTCTGTGCCTGACATAGCGCCCCGCCTTCGCTGCCGACACGGAAACTGTCCTGCAACAACGGATCGCTCGCCTGCGCCCGCACCCCAACCGACAGGCTCAGGACGCCCGTAGCGGCCAGCCCGCAAATGATCTTCCCCACAGCGCTCAAAGGCTTATCCCCTCGGCCTTGCAGGATCAGTCCTTGCAAAACCCCCCTTAGCATCGTCGTGGCCGTCATAACCCTGCCCCATGGTGCGTCGCAAGATGAAATGGCGGCCTGAGAGGAAGGTGCGGCAAGGAAGTGACAGTTTGGTAAGATTCGATCTCCATCGCGCAATTTTCATTGCAACGTGCAAAAGAGCTGATTTAGATTAGCAACGAGTGAATATTCATCGGCAATGGAAGATAAATGCCGATCACTTTGGAATAAAAATAACAGGATGTTCACTAAAGGGAGGATGCAATGAAGCAATTTCCACGCAAGAATTCCGTCTATCGCCTGTCCGCTTCATGCCTTGTTCTGGCAATGACGGCGATATCCACCGGCGCCCTTGCCCAACAAACGGGTGCCGGCTCCGACTGGTCCGGCAACGAGATCATCGTCACCGCGACGAAGCGCAATGAATCCATCCAGAACGTTCCCTTCTCTATCAACGCGCAGACCGCCGAGGCGATGCAGCGCATGGGCGCCACCTCGATCGAGGATGTCTCGCGCAGCGTCGCCGGCCTGACCGTCCAGAATCTGGGGCCGGGCCAAAGCCAGGTGTCCGTGCGCGGCGTGTCGGCGGGCCAGGTCGTGCGCGACCAGCCGGGCGTCAAGGAACAGGTCGGCGTCTATCTCGACGAATCCGTCATCTCCATGTCGCTGTTCACGCCCGATTTCGACCTGTTCGACCTTGACCGCGTGGAAACGCTGCGCGGGCCGCAGGGCACGCTTTTCGGATCGGGTTCCGAAGGCGGCACCGTGCGCTACATCACCAAACAGCCCAAGCTCGGCCAGACCGAAGGCACGGTGGAGGGCGGCGTCAACGTCCTCAAGGGCGGCGATGTCGGCTATTCGGGCAAGGGCGCGATCAACCTGCCGCTGGGCGAGACGGCAGCGATCCGCGCCGTGGGCTATGGCGAGCATTATGCCGGCTTCATCGATGCCATCGGCCCCGCCGCGGGCAAGAATATCAATGACGGCCGCCGTTATGGCGGGCGCCTCAGCCTGCTCTGGGAACCCGCGCCGGGCATCAAGCTGACCCCGCGCATCATCTATCAGGATATCAGGACCAACGGCTTCAACCGGGAAGACAGCTATCACCTTTATTATAACAAGTTGATCAGCCCGCTCGATATCCTGCCCGAACGCACCCAATATCTGAAGCTGCGCGAGGAATTCCGCGACAAGACGACCTTGGCGGATTTCACGGCGAATATCGATATCGGCTCCGACGTCGCGCTGACCTCGATCACCACCTACATCCACCGCGACATTCTGGTCAGCCGCGATGCCTCTGCCCTGACCGGATCGGTGTCGGTCACGCCCTTCATATTGTCGCTGGGTGCAGCGCCCGCGCTCGCCAACCTGCCGTCAAATCTGCGCGATACGACCAAGCTCAAGCAATGGACGCAGGAATTGCGCCTCGCCTCGACCGGCAACGGACCGCTCCAATGGGTCTTGGGCGGCTTCTACAGCCATGTCGACCGCACATATGAGCAGCGTCTGCCAACACCAGGCTATGATGCCATCGTCGACGCGGCGCTGGGCGCTGGAACGTCGGCCGGAGCGGCCAACGGCTTCCCGCTCAACTCGCCCTATAACGCCGACATCCCCTATATCATCAAACAATATGCGGCCTTTGGCGAGGCAAGCTACAAGATCGGCCAGTTCAAGCTGACCGCCGGCGGCCGCTATTACGACTTCAAGGAAGAGCGTGACTTCAAAACCGGCGGCGTTTTCTCCAATGGGGACAACCGGGTGGGGGACAAGACCGGATCGACCGGCTTCTCCCCGCGCTTCATCGCCAGCTATGAGGCCAATCGCGACCTGACCTTCAACGTCCAGGCGTCAAAGGGCTTCCGCCTGGGTGGTGTCAACGATCCGTTGAACCTGCCGCTCTGCAACGGCGGCGCGACCGGGCCGGACGCGGCCACTTACGGCAACCGCCCGACTTTCGACGACGAGACGCTGTGGAACTATGAGGCCGGGGTCAAGGCGTCGGGCAGCGGCATCACCTTGAATGCCGCGGTCTTCCACAACGAAATCAAGAACCTCCAGGTCACGGCGGATGCGGGCAGTTGCTCATCCCGCGTTCTCTTCAACGTACCCAAGGCGCATACGACAGGCCTGGAAGCGGAACTGAGCGCCCGCCTCTCCCCCAATCTCGACCTGTCGCTCAGCGGCAGCTATATCGACTCGAAGATCGACAGCAACGTCACCGACGCGGGCGGCGCGATCGTCGCGGGCATCCGCAAGGGCAACCGCCTGCCTACCGTGCCGAAATTCCAGATGGCGGCTGCGGCGACCTATACGATGGAGGTCGCTGCGGAAACCGACTGGTCCTTCACCGCCAGCTTCCAGCATGTGGGTGATCGCTATACCCAGCTTGCCGATCAGGAACCAGGCTCGGGCAGCTTCCCCAACTCCATCTATTATGACCCGGCCACCGGAGCCTATGGCACCGGCGCCTTCAACTTCGGCTCCTACAAGCTTGGCGCCTATAATCTGGTCAACCTGTCGACGGGCGTAAGCTGGGACAGCGGCCTGTCGGTCACGCTCTACGTCAACAATCTGTTCGACGAAAACGCGCTCTATTCGCTGGACCGCGAACGGGGCGGCCGGGGACGGCTCGGCTATAATATCGGCACCCCGCGCAAGATCGGCGTGACCGTCCGCAAGGATTTCTAGAGCGCGCTGCGTTAGATCATACCCAAGTCGCGCGCTCTAAGTTTTTGTTGTCGCATCGTTTAAGCGCAAAGCCGGTTCCCACTTTTGCGCACGATGCTCTAGACGCTCAGCCCATGAGGACGCCGGGAGCCTTGCCGCTTCCGGCGTCCTATTTTTGCCCGATACACCCGGCCGATCCGCCGCTATGGTCGCCCGATGATCGACACCGGGACCAGCATCACGCAGGATATGCGCTTTATCGAAGGCGGTGCCTTCGCCATGGGCTCCGACCGCTTCTATCCGGAAGAAGCTCCGGTCCGGCAGGTCCGCGTGGACAGCTTCTGGATCGACGAAACGCCCGTCACCAACCGCCAGTTCGCGGAATTCGTCGAGGCCACCGGCTATCGCACCTTTGCCGAGATCGCGCCCGACCCGAAGGATTATCCGGGCATGCCGCCCGAAATGGCGCGGGCCGGATCGCTGCTGTTCCAGCGGACGGCGATGCCCGTCGACCTCCACGACTTCAGCCAATGGTGGCATTTCAGCTTCGGCACCGACTGGCGTCATCCCCATGGACCCGACAGCGATCTCGATGCGCTATGGGATCATCCCGTGGTCCATATCGTGTTCCAGGATGCGGAGGCCTATGCCAAATGGGCGGGCAAGACGCTGCCGACCGAGGCGGAATGGGAATTCGCCGCGCGCGGCGGCCTGGACGGCGCGGACTATGCCTGGGGCGATGAACTGGCGCCTCGTGGTGCCATGCTCGCCAATTACTGGCAGGGTCTGTTTCCGTACAGCAATTTGCTGGAGGACGGCTATGAACGGACTTCGCCGGTCCGGACCTATGCGCCCAATGGCTATGACCTCTACGACATGATCGGCAATGTCTGGGAATGGACGACCGACTGGTATGCCCAGCCCAGGGCAGAGCGCAAGGCGAAGGGCAGTTGCTGCGTTCCCGCCAATCCGCGCGGGGGTACGAAGCGCGAAAGCCTGGACCCCGCCAATCCCCATGTGCCCATGCCGCGAAAAGTGCTCAAGGGCGGTTCCCATCTCTGCGCGCCAAGCTATTGCCAGCGCTACCGCCCCGCCGCCCGCCATCCGCAGGCGGTGGACAGTTCGACCAGCCATATCGGGTTCCGCTGCATCATTCGCGAACCGGGTCGCTGACTTTCAACAACAGGAATATTGCATGCTCAACATCCCCTGGGACCAGCCCGCCACCATGATCGACCTTGACGGCAAGGCGCCGATCATCGGCACGATCCGCGATTGCGCCCAGCATTTCGCCATCTTCAAGCCCCATGCCAAGGAGCAGGCGCGTGTCCTGCTGACCCAACCCGTCCACCGCGAAGGCCGCAAGACCCGGACCTGGGTGCTGGAACCCTGGGAGATCGAAAAACTGGTCGACCGGCTGAAGGCGGAGATGCATTGAACGAGTCAATATCACGCGCCTTCGAAGGCCGTATCCCAATCTGGAGCATCGTGCGCGCAATCCGGTTTTGCGCATGATGCGATAACAAGGAAGCAGAGCGCGCGGCTGCGTCCGTTTTGACGCGGCGCGCTCCCGGCCGGTCCGCCCCGCGCCTTCTCCAGCGCGCCGCCGGTCCGCATCCCTTGCATTTCCACCGTCAGCGTCACCCGCCGCGCATCCGGCACCTCGGCCCGATGCCGGCACCCCCTTCCCATCCTGCGCATCAGCCTTTATGCAGTCGGGCGAAGGTTGGCTTCGGCCGGCTTTCACTGATCGCGCCGGTGTCCCCGCGAGGGGACTTAATAGGGAATGCGGTGATGAATCCGCGGCTGTCCCTGCAACTGTAAGCGGCGAGCGAGACGCATATCGATTCTCTGAAAATGCCAGAGGATCAGCCACTGGGCCGGACGCTAAATCCTGCGAGGCCTGGGAAGGCCATGTGTCAAGCGATGACCCGCGAGCCAGGAAACCTGCCTGCGTCTGGTCGCTCTTGCCTTGGTCCAGGGGATGGCCGCGGCACGGTACTCCGTCTGAGCGACGCTTCACGCAGCGGGAGCTGCTGTCCGCATGCCGGGTGCAAGCGCGTCCGCCCGGCATGAAGGCAGCTCCCGTCCGGTTTCGCCGACGCCTACGGGGATCGATCCCGATGACATTCTTTTCCAATGCGCTGGTCCCGCCGCGCCTCACACGCGGTCGCGCGACGAGCATGTTCGCCGCCCTGATCGCCGCGAATCTGGCCGCCTGGCTTTGGGCCTTCATCGTCTTCGCCGGCAACACGGTCATGCTGGGCACAGCGCTTCTCGCCTGGAGCCTCGGCCTGCGCCATGCCGTCGATGCCGATCATATCGCGGCCATCGACAATGTGACCCGCAAGCTGATGCAGGACGGCCAGCGCCCGCTGACGGTCGGCTTCTGGTTCGCCATCGGCCATAGCGGCATCGTCCTGATCGCCGCCGTCGCGATCGCCATTGCCGCCAATGCGCTGACCCGCGTCGAGGCCGTGGGCGCGATCGGCGGCACCATCGCGACGATCGTGTCCGCCACCTTCCTCTTCACCATCGCGGCGATGAACCTGATCATCCTGAGATCGGTTCTGAAGACCTTCAACCATGTCCGCAATGGTGGCGCCTATGTCGATGAAGACATGGATATTCTCCTCGGCAATCGCGGCTTCCTCGCCCGCATCTTCCGTCCGCTTTTCCGGCTGGTGAGGCAAAGCTGGCACATGGCCCCGCTCGGCTTTCTCTTCGGCCTCGGCTTCGACACGGCCACCGAAGTCGCCATTCTCGGCCTGTCCGCGGGACAGGCGGCGAGCGGCCTTTCCATCTCCACCGTCCTCATCTTCCCGCTGCTCTTCGCGGCGGGCATGGCGCTGATCGACACGGCGGACGGGGCGCTGATGATGGGCGCCTATCAATGGGCGTTCGTGAAGCCGATCCGCAAACTCTATTACAACATCACCATCACCCTGGTCTCGGCACTGGTCGCCCTCCTCATCGGCGGGATCGAGGCAGCCGCACTGCTGGGCGACAAGCTCGGCCTCACCGGCGGCATCTGGACCCTTGCCGCCGACCTTGGCGAACATTTCAACAGCCTCGGCTTCATCATCATCGGCCTGTTCGCCGCCTGCTGGCTGGCAAGCTGGATCATCTACCGCTGGAAAGGCTTCGACGAGATCGAAGTCACCCTCGAACCCCAAGGAAATCCCGCATGAACAAGGTTCCCGCTACCGTCATCACCGGTTTCCTCGGCGCCGGAAAGACGACGCTGATCCGTCACCTGATCGAACATGCGGGCGGCCGCCGCCTCGCCCTCATCATCAACGAATTCGGGGACGTCGGCGTCGACGGCGCACTGGTGCAGGGCTGCGGCGACGAAGCCTGCCCGGACGAGGACATCATCGAACTGGCGAACGGCTGCATCTGCTGCACCGTTGCGGACGATTTCCTGCCGACCATGCAGCGCCTGCTCGACCGCCCGACGCCGCCCGACCACATCATCATCGAAACCTCCGGCTTGGCGCTGCCCAAGCCGCTGGTGAAGGCGTTCCAATGGCCCGACATCCGGACCCGCGCCACGGTCGACGGCGTGATCGCCCTGATCGACGCCGAAGCGCTGGCGGCGGGCCGTTTCGCCCATGACGAAGCCGCCCTGACGGCCGCCCGCGCCGCAGATCCGACGCTCGACCATGACAGCCCGATCGAGGAACTGTTCGAGGACCAGCTCGCCTGCGCCGACCTCGTCCTGCTCAACAAGACCGATCTGGTGGACGCCGATACTCTCGCCACGCTGGAACGCGATTTAGGCCCGCAAACCCGTCGCGGCGTCGGCATCATCCGCACGGCGAAGGGCGCGATCGACCCCGCCATATTGCTCGGCCTCGACTTAGGCGTGGAGGAGCAGATCGACGCCCGCCCCTCCCATCACGACAATGAGGAGGATCACGACCATGACGATTTCGAAAGCTTCATCGTCGACCTGGGCGAACTCGGCAATCCGGAGCCTGTGCTGGCGACGCTCGCAAAGGTCATCGCCGCGCACGACCTGTTGCGGGTGAAAGGCTTCCTCGCGATCGCAGGCCGCCCCGCCCGCCTCGTCGTCCAGGCCGTCGGCCCCCGTATCCAGTACCATTATGACCGCCAATGGCAGCCGGGCGAGCAACGCGCCTCCCGCCTTGTCGTGATCGGCCGGGCGGGCCTTGACCGCGCGGCCATCGAAGCGGCGCTCGACGCCCAGACGGTCCCCGCCTGATGCACCTGCTGACCGCCACGCCCGGCACCGTCTCCAATGGCGACGAAGCGATCGACCTCGGCCAGTCGCCGGGCGACATCGTGCTGCTCACCGTGGCGGACAGCGAACTCGCCTGCTTCGCCAGCGCCGCCCATGCGCTGGCGGAGGGGCTGGGCGAGGCAGGCCCGACGATCCGCCTCGCCAATCTCCTCCAGCTCAAGCATCCCTATTCCGTCGACCTCTATGTCGAAAAGGTGATCGCTCACGCCAAATTCGTCTGCGTGATCCTGCTAGGGGGTAAGAGCTATTGGCCCTATGGCATTGATGAAATTGCCTATATCGCGCGCGAAAAGGGCATCACCTTCGCCGCCATAGCCGATGGCCGCGAAGATGATCCCGATCTGCAAGCCGCCTCGACCCTGCCCGCCGAAACTTGCGATCGTCTCCGCGACTATCTCCGGCAGGGCGGCATTCCCAATGCCATCGCCTTCCTCAAGACCGCCGCCCGTCTGGCCGGCTTTGACGCCGGCGCGCCCGATGCTCCTGTCCCCGTGGCCGACGCTGGCCTCTACCTCCCGGGCACCGACCGTCCCACGCTGGCGCAGGTGAAGGCCCGCTGGAGGGCAGGCCGGCCCACGACCCTGTTTCTCTTCTACCGCGCCCTGTTGATCGCCGGGACGCTTGAAGCGGTCGATGCAATGATCGTCGGTCTCGAAGCCGCGGGCCTCAACGTCCTCCCCGTCCACATCCGGGCACTGCGCGAACCTTTCGCCAGGGACTTCCTCCACGGCCTGATGCGCGAGGCCCCGCCGGATGTCATCCTCAACGCCACCGCCTTCGCCGCCAGCGCACCGGGAGAATCCCGCACGCCCTCAATCCTTGAACAGGCGGACTGCCCGATCCTCCAGACCATCTTCGCCAGCGCGGAACAGGGCGCTTGGGAAGCAAGCGCCCGGGGTCTCGGCCCCCGCGACCTCGCCATGCACATCGCGCTCCCAGAGGTGGATGGCCGCCTCTTCACCCGCGCCGTCGCCTTCAAGGCCTCCGCCCGCTTCGATGAGCGAACCGAATGCAATATCATCGTCCCCCGCGTGCTGGCGGATCGTGTTAGCTTTGTCTCTCAACTCACTGCAAAATGGTCAAAAATCCGTCAAACTCCGACCACTGACCGCCGCATTGCCCTGATCCTGGCCAATTACCCAAACAAGGATGGCCGCGTCGGCAATGGCGTCGGTCTCGACACCCCGGCCAGCGCCGCCGCGATCCTGAATGCCCTGGCAGGGTCCGGCTACACCACCGCCGACGCGCCAATCGATGGCGCTGCCCTGATGCGCCACCTGACCGCCGGCACGACCAACGACCTGACCAAACCCACTCCTCCCCCATCCGGGCTGAACCTGTCGTCACCCTTTCCATCCCTCCCCCTCGTAGATTACCGCGCCGCCTTTGCCGCCCTGCCCCAAACCGCCCAGGAAGCCATCACGACCCGCTGGGGCCCTCCGGAAACCGACCCCTTCTTCCGCGACGGCGCCTTCCACCTGCCCGTCCACCGCTTCGGCAACATCGCGGTCGCAGTCCAGCCCTCGCGCGGCTACCATATCGACCCCAAGAGCAGCTATCACGACCCGGCCCTGCCGCCGCCCCACGCCTATCTCGCCTTCCACATCTGGCTGGCGCAGGTGTTTGGCGCCCATGCCGTCGTCCATGTCGGCAAGCACGGCAATCTCGAATGGCTTCCGGGCAAGGCGATCGCACTTTCGGAACAATGCTTCCCCGAAATCTGCGCCGGACCGATCCCGCAAATCTACCCCTTCATCGTCAACGATCCCGGCGAAGGCACCCAGGCCAAGCGCCGCATCGGCGCCTGCATCATCGATCATCTGACACCGCCGCTGACCCGCGCCGAAACCTATGGCCCACTCAAGGAACTGGAGGCGCTGGTCGACGAATATTATCTCGCCGCCGGCATGGACCCGCGGCGCCTGGAAACACTGCGCAAGGACATTCTGGCCCTCGCCGCCTCGCAAGGCATCGACAAGGATGCGGGCACGGAAGGAAGCGGAGACGATGCCTTAGCTGCAATCGACAACTATCTGTGCGACCTCAAGGAAATGCAGATTCGTGATGGCCTGCATATCTTCACCCTGAGCCCCGAGGGCACCCTCCGCCGCGATCTTCTCATCGCCCTCGCCCGCTGTCCCAGAGGCATGGACGATGCAGGCCAGCAGTCCCTCCTCCGCGCGCTGGCGGATGACTTGGTGCTGAATTTCGACCCGCTCGACTGCACCATGGGCACGCCCTGGGCGGGTCCGCGTCCCGCCCCCCTCCAGAACCTCACCGAAGCCTCATGGCGCACCACCGGCGACACGGTAGAGCGGCTCGAACTCTACGCGATCCAGCTGCTGGACCAATTAGAACATCGTCATCCCCGCCTGCGCGGGGATGACGGCAAAGGACGGGGAGGCATCCCAGGCCCCCGGACCGCGGCAGTCCTCACTGTGATCGAGCAAGACCTCGCCCCCCGCGTCGACGCCTGCGGAGCGGCCGAAAAAACCGCGCTGCTCAAAGCCCTCAACGGCCAGTTCGTCCCCCCCGGCCCCTCCGGAGCGCCCACAAGGGGCCGCCCAGACGTCCTCCCCACCGGCCGCAACTTCTATTCGGTCGACACCCGCGCCGTCCCCACGGTCGCCGCCTGGAATCTTGGCCAACGCTCCGCCGACCTCATCGTGCAGGACTATCTCCAGCGCGAGGGGGCCTATCCCCGCGCCATCGCCCTGTCCGCCTGGGGCACCGCCAATATGCGCACCGGCGGCGACGACATCGCCCAGGCCCTCGCGCTCATGGGCGTCCGCCCGCGCTGGGATTGGGCCTCGGGCCGCGTCATCGGCTTCGAGGTCATGAAGATCGCCGAACTGAACCACCCGCGCGTCGACGTCACCTTCCGCGTCTCGGGTTTCTTCCGCGACGCTTTCCCGGAGCAGATCGACCTGCTCGACAGCGCCGCCCGCGCCGTCATGGCGCTGGAGGAGCCGGAGGAGGATAATCCCGCCGCCGCCCGCCACCGCACCGAAACCGCCGCCCTGATCGCGGAAGGCACGCCCGAAAAGACCGCCCAGCGCCGCGCAGGTGCCCGCATCTTCGGCTCGAAACCCGGTGCCTATGGCGCGGGCCTACAGGCGATGATCGACGAGAAAATCTGGCACGATCGCGCCGACCTGGCCAATGTCTATCTCGACTGGGGCAGCTATGCTTATGGCGGCGGGGTCGAGGGCGATGCCGAACGCAGTCTCTTTTCGCAACGATTGACCCAGGCCGACGCCCTGATCCAGAATCAGGACAATCGCGAGCATGACCTGCTCGACAGCGACGATTATTACCAGTTCGAGGGTGGGATCGCCGCCGCCGTCGAGCATCTCTCGGGCAAAAAGCCGCTCAACTACCATAACGACCACAGCCGCCCCGAACGCCCCGTCGTCCGCACGCTGGAGGATGAGATCGGCCGCATCGTCCGTGCCCGCGTCACCAACCCCAAATGGATCGCGGGCATGATGCGTCACGGTTACAAGGGCGCGTTCGAGATCGCCACCTCGGTCGATTATCTCTTCGCCTTCGCCGCCACCACTCATGCGGTGAAGGACCATCATTTCGACGCCGTCCACGCCGCCTTCATCGAGGACGAAACCGTCCGCGCCTTCATGGCGGAGGCTAACCCCGCCGCCCTGCGCGAAACCGCCGCCCGCCTCCATGAAGCGCTCGACCGGCGCCTGTGGAAACCCCGGTCGAACAGCGCCGCCATGCTCCTCACCCAACTCAAGGACGCCTGACATGATCGAACGCACGCCCGAACAACATGCCGAGAAGATGAAGAAGAAACAGGCCGCCCATGACAAGATCATGGCGACCAAGACGCAGGAAAAGGGCCTGCTGATCGTCCACACCGGCAAGGGCAAGGGCAAGACGACCGCCGCACTCGGCATGGTCGTGCGCGCCATCGGCCATGGCAAAAAGGTCGGCGTCGTCCAGTTCGTGAAGGGCGCCATGTCCAGCGGAGAAAAAGCCGTCTTCGACGCGTTTCCGGGGAATGTCGAATTCAAGCCCATGGGCGAAGGCTTCACCTGGAACACGCAGGACCGCACCCGCGACATCGCCCTCGCCCGCGAGGCATGGGACGAGGTAAAGCGGATGATTGCCGATCCGGCCTATGATATGGTCCTTGCCGATGAACTCAATATCGTCCTGCGTTACGACTATCTGCCGGTCGAAGAGGTGCTGGAAGCCGTGACCGCCAGAAGCGCCATGAAACATGTCCTCATCACCGGCCGCAACGGGCCCGACGCGCTGATTGAGGCGGCTGATCTCGTCACCGAAATGACCCTCGTCAAACATCCCTTCCGCAGCGGCGTGAAGGCCCAGGCAGGAATCGAATTCTGACACGCACCGCCTTCGACATCGCCGCCTTCGAGGAACTGGTCCACCTGCGCCGCGACGTGCGCCATTTCCTGACCGATCCGCTGGACGAGGGGGAGGTGGAGCGGCTCCTTGCCCTCGCCCACAGCGCCCCCTCGGTCGGCCTGTCCCAACCGTGGCGTTTCGTCCGGATCGAAACCCCTGCCTTGCGCGAGCAACTCGCCACCCATGTCGATGCCCAGATCGCCAAGGCTGGCAGCATCTATGAGGGCGACGAAGACAGGCTCTACCGCAGCCTGAAACTGCACGGCCTGCGTGAAGCGCCCATATTGTTCGCCGTCTATTGCGACGAAGGGACCGAAACCGGCCACCGCCTCGGCGCGATCACCATGCCCGAAGCACGGCGCTATAGCTGCGTGATGGCGATCCATACCATCTGGCTTGCCGCCCGTACGCGGGGCATCGGCATGGGCTGGGTATCGATCCTGGACCGGCCCACGGTGGACGCGATGCTCGCCATTCCGGAAAACTGGCGCTGCCTCGGCCTGCTGTGCCTGGGCTATCCGCAGAGCGAGGAGGCGACGCCGGAACTCGAACGGCGCGGTTGGGAACATCGCACAGACTGGCATTCCGCGATCGTCAAGCGCTGATCCTCCTTCCGTGGGTGGGCAGAAGCCCACTTCCCTTTCCACCGCTCTGCCTTTATGAATCGCATCCGGATCGGGCTGCGCCCGCTCCATCGATCGCGTCGGTGCCCCCAAAAGGGGCTTAAATGGGAACGCGGTGCGGGAGGAAACTCCCTAATCCGTGGCTGTCCCTGCAACTGTGAGCGGCGAGCAAGGCAAGGACGGACGCCCCATGATCGGGACGGCCAGCCACTGGAGCAATCCGGGAAGGCCCCTGCCAAGGCTATGACCCGCAAGCCAGGAGACCTGCCGAACGCAAGGGTCGCTCTAGCCATGGTCCAGGGGATGGTCACGGCTCGGTTCTCCGCACGAGCGACGGATAAGCGGCTGGTGGGAAGCATCCTCCAGTCGTCGTTGCGACGTGGGAGGTGAAGTCCAGTGCCAGACACGCCAAGCGCTCATGCCGCCGCCATTCGCGGCTGGTGTCCGACGGCATGGCGCCCGATGATGGCGGGCGACGGCCTGCTGGTGCGGGTGCGTCCTCCGCTGGGCCGCCTGACCGCCGCGCAGGCCATCGATATGGCAAAGGCCGCCCTCCGTCACGGCAATGGATTGCTCGACCTCACCAACCGGTCAGGGCTGCAAATCCGCGGCGTGACGAAACAAAGCCATCGCCCGTTGCTTCGGCACCTCATCGCCCTCGGCCTGACCGATCCCGATCCAACCCGCGAAGCCCGCCGCAATTTCCTCCTCGCCCCCGACTGGTCCCCCGGCGACGATACGGACAGCATCGCCCGGGCCCTGCTCTCTCGTCTGGACGATCTTCCCCGCCTGCCTCCCAAGATCGGGGTCGCGATCGACGCCGGTCCGGCGCCCGCCCTAGGCCTCGTCCCTGCCGATTTCCGCTTCGAACGCAGCGAAGGCGGGACGCTGCTGCTCCGCGCGGAGGGCCGCCCCCATGGCATGCCCACCAGCGTCCAGACCGCCGCGCAAGACCTGATCGTGCTTGTCCGCTGGTTCCTGGAAACCGGCGGCATCGCCTCCGGCCGCATGGCCCGGCACCAGGCGCCCCTGCCCCCGGGCCCGGCCGCCGAACCCGCCCCTTCCCGTCCGCTCGAACGGCTGCTGGCGCAGGCCCCCGGTCCCTTTCACGGCATCCCCTTCGGCCAGATCGATGCCGACAGCCTCGCTGCACTGGCCGGACAGCCGGGCGTCATCGCTTTGCGCCTCACCCCGTGGCGGGGCCTGATCGCCGAAGGCGGCACGACCAGCCCCGGTCACGCGGCCACCGACCCGCTGCTCCGCGTCGACGCCTGCCCCGGCGCTCCCGCCTGCCCGCAGGCCAGCGTCGCCACGCGCGCCCTTGCCGCCCGGCTCGCACCCCATGTGAAGGGCCCGCTCCATATTTCGGGTTGCGCCAAGGGCTGCGCCCGTCCCCGGCCCGCCCAAATCGTCCTCACCGGGCGACAGGGCCGCTTCGACCTCGCCCGCCAGGCCCGCGCCGGATCGCCCCCGGAAAAGAGGGACCTCGCCCCCGACCAGATACTCGCCCTCTTCGGAAGCCCCTGATGCCCCATAGCTACGAAACCGACGGCGCCGCCATCTACCGCGAGTCCTTCCGCACCATCCGCGCGGAGGCCGATCTCGCCCACTTCTCGAAAGAGGAGGAGCGCATCGCCGTCCGCATGATCCATGCGGCAGGACTGGTCGCCCTTGCGCCGCATATCCGCTTTTCCCCCAGCTTCGCGCCTGCCGCCATCGCCGCGCTGGAGGCAGGCGCGCCGATCCTCTGCGACGCACGCATGGTGTCGGAAGGCATCACCGTCAAACGCCTGCCCGCCGCCAATCCCATCCTCTGCACCCTGAACGATGCGGCGGTTCCGGTGCTGGCGGCACGCATGTCCAACACCCGCTCCGCCGCCGCGCTCGAACTGTGGCGTCCGCATCTGGCGGGTGCGCTGGTCGCCATCGGCAACGCCCCGACGGCGCTTTTCCATCTGCTGAACATGCTGGAAGACCCCACCTGCCCGCGACCCGCCGCGATCATCGGCTGCCCCGTGGGCTTCGTAGGGGCGGCGGAATCCAAACAGGCGCTCTGGCGGAGCCGAACCGTTCCCTGCTGCATCGTGGAGGGCCGCCTGGGCGGCAGCGCCATCACGGTCGCGGCCATCAATGCGATAGCGAGCCCGGCGGAATGACCCAAGGCACCATCCACGGCGTCGGCCTCGGCCCCGGCGCGCAGGACCTGATGAGCGTCCGCGCCGACCGCCTGATCCGCGAAGCCCGCCACATTGCCTATTTCCGCAAGAAGGGTAAATCCGGCCATGCCCGCCGGACCGTGGAGGGCATGTTGCGTCATGATGTCGTCGAATATCCGATGGAATATCCGGTGACGACGGAAATCCCGCTGACCGACCCCCGCTACAACGACCTTCTATCCAGCTTCTACGCCGGTTGCACTGCGCATCTCGACGGCCTCTCCGCCAGCGGTGAGGATGTCGTGGTCCTCTGCGAAGGCGACCCCTTCTTCTACGGCAGCTTCATGCACCTGCACAGCCGCCTCGCCGCGCCGGTCAGCATCGTCCCCGGCATCACCGGCATGTCGGGCGCGTGGACCGCCAGCGGCGCGCCGATCAGTTGGGGCGACGATGTGATGACCGTGCTGATGGCGACCCTCCCCGAAGAGGAACTGGTCCGCCGTATCCACGACACCAATGCGCTGGTCGTGATGAAGATCGGCCGCAACCTCCCCAAGCTCCGCCGTGCCGTAGAGGCTGCCGGCAAGCAGGACTGCGCCTGGCTGGTCGAATATGCGACCATGGCCGATCAGCGCATCACGCCCCTGGCCGAAGCGGCCGGCGTCACCGCCTATTTCTCGATCCTGCTGATCCATGGGCAGGGCCGCCGCCCATGAGCGGATGGATCGCCATAGCAGGTCTCGGCCCCGGCGCGGCCGCGCTCGTCACGCCGGAAGTATCGGACGCGCTGGCGGAGGCGACCGACGTCATCGGCTATATCCCCTATGTCGCCCGCATCGCCCAGCGCCCCGGCCTGACGCTCCACGCCACGGACAACCGCGTCGAACTGGACCGCGCCGCCCATGCATTGACCCTCGCCGCCCAGGGAAGGCGCGTGGCGGTCGTATCCTCCGGCGACCCTGGCGTCTTCGCCATGGCCTCCGCCCTGTTCGAAGCGCTCGAAGCGGGACCGGAGGAGTGGCGCGCCCTCGACATCCGCGTTCTCCCCGGCATCACCGCCATGTTCGCCGCCGCCGCAAGGGCGGGCGCGCCGCTCGGCCATGATTTCTGCGCCATCAACCTGTCCGACAATCTGAAGCCGTGGTCGCTGATCGAACGCCGTCTACGCCTCGCCGCCCAGGCGGATTTCGCCATGGCCTTCTACAATCCGCGCTCGCGGTCCCGCCCGGACGGCTTCGCCCGCGCCCTCCAAATCCTGCGGGAAGAATGCGGCGACACCCGCCCGATACTCTTCGCCCGCGCCGTCTCCACGCCGGAGGAAAATCTGCGCATCCTACCCCTGGGACAGGCCAGGCCGGACATGGCCGACATGCGCACGATGGTCATCCTCGGTTCCAGCCGAACCCGCCTGATCGAACGGTCCGGCCCGCCCATCCTCTACACCCCGCGTTCGGCCGCATGATCCAGCCAGTCCAGCACGTCCGCAACCGCATGGGTCATCCGCGCCACGGGGCAAGGGGGCCTGTCGATCATCAGGACAGGCAGCCCCAGCCGCCGTGCGGCGATCAGCTTCGCCTCCGCCCCGTTACCGCCCGCATTTTTGGATATGACCAGATCGATCCCATGCGCGCGCATCAGGGCCATGTCGCCCTCGACGGTGAACGGCCCGCGATCCACGACCAGATCATGTCGCGGCAGGACCGGCAATTCGTCCGGCACGTCCACGAAGCGCAGCAGATAATGATGCTGCGGCCGAACGGCGAAGGCATCGGCATGCATCCGCCCCAAAGCCAGCATCACGCGCCGCCCAGGTCCCGCGAGAGCCGCCACGGCCCCCTCCAGATCGGCCACATGGGTCCAGCGGTCCCCCTGCGCCGCGACCCAGCCCGGACGGGTCAGCATGATATGCGCCACCCCGGCTTCGCGCGCCGCGGCAACGGCATGGCCGCTCATCGTCGCGGCAAAGGGATGGGTCGCGTCCACCAAATGGGTCACGCCCTCCCGGCGCAGATATTCGACCAGGCCCGCGATCCCGCCAAAGCCGCCGACCCGCACCGGCACCGGCTGCGGACGCGGCTTTTCCGTCCGCCCGGCATAGCTCAGCACCGCCCGCGCGCCTCGCTCCGCCAATGCCCTGGCGAGCGCGCTCGCCTCGGTGGTCCCACCCAATATGAGGATATGGGCCATGACTGAAACTCCCGATCCCTGGCTGACGATCATCGGCATCGGGGAGGATGGCCCCGACGGTCTGTCCCACGCCGCCCGTCAGGCAATGGAAGCGGCGACCTTCGTTGCCGGATCGCCCCGCCACCTGAGCCTGCTGCCTCCCCTTAGGGCCGAACATCTAAGCTGGCCAGTCCCGTTCGATGACGGCATCGCCGCGCTGCTGGCCCGCCGGGGCCGGCCCACGGTGATGCTCGCCTCAGGCGATCCCTTCTGGTTCGGCGCGGGTGCCAGCATCACCCGGCACCTCTTGCCAGGGGAATGGACGGCCTATCCCGCACCCTCCACCTTCGCCCTCGCCGCCGCGCGCCTCGGCTGGCCGCTACAGGAGGTGGAATGCCATGGTCTCCACGCCGCGCCTCTACAACGTCTGCGCCCCAGTCTCGTCCCCGGCCGCCGCATCCTCATCCTGCTGCGGGACGGCCGGGCGGTCGCGGACCTCGCCGCCTATCTGACGGACAGCGGCTTCGGCCCTTCGACGCTCCATGTGCTGGAGGCCCTTGGCGGCCCGCGCGAACGCATCCGCACGGTCCCCGCCAACGGCATCGACTTCACGGATATCGCTCACCCGGTCGCGGTCGGCCTCGGCATTGCGGGCGAAGGCCGGACGCTTCCCCGCGCCAGCGGCCTGGCCGACGACTGGTTCGACCATGACGGCCAGTTCACCAAGCGCCCCGCCCGCGCCCTCACCCTGTCGGCCCTGGCGCCCCGTCCGGGCGAAACATTGTGGGACATAGGCACGGGTTCGGGTTCGATCGCGATCGAGTGGCTGCTCTCCCATCCCGCAACGCAGGCCCTCGCCTTCGAGGCCGATCCCGCCCGCGCCGCCCGCGCCCGCGGCAACGCCGCCGCGCTGGGCGCCGACCGCCTGACCGTGATCGAGGGCGAGGCCCCGGATATCCTGCGCGACCGCACCCGCCCGGACGCGCTCTTCATCGGTGGAGGCTTAAGCGAAGCGCTGCTCGAAACCCTGTACGCCCTTCCGGGCGGCCCGACCCGCCTCATCGCCAATGCGGTCACGCTGGAATCCGAAGCGCTGCTGGCCCGATGGCATGGCCGCAAAGGCGGCGATCTTCTCCGTATCGAACTGGCACAGGCCGTCCCGCTTGGCAGCCGCCATGGCTGGCGCGCCGCCTATCCGCTGGTGCAGTGGAGCGTCATCCTGTGATCGTCGCGGGCTTTGGTTTCCGTGCGAACGCGACCCTAGCCTCATTCCAGTCGGCGTTGGAAGCCGCGACGGGCGGTGGCACCGCCATTGCCGCGCTGGCGACGCTGGACCGGAAATCCACGCAGCTCGCGCCTTTCGCGGACCATCTGTCCCTGCCTCTCATCACGGTCGCGCCCGATCGGATGACACGTCAGACCACCCTCACCCGCTCGCGGCAAAGCCTTGACGCCCATGGCACCGGCAGCGTCGCCGAAGCCGCAGCCCTTGCCGCGGCCGGCCCCGGTGCCCGCCTGCTCGCGCCCCGCGCCATCTCGCGCGATCGCCTCGCCACCTGCGCCCTTGCCGAAGGAGTTCCCGCATGACCGTCCATTTCATCGGCGCAGGACCCGGCGCGCCCGACCTCATCACCCTGCGCGGCCGCGACCTGATCGCGCGCTGCCCGGTCTGTCTCCATGCCGGTTCGCTGGTTCCCGCCGCGCTGCTCGACCATTGCCCGCCCGGCGCCCGGATCGTGAACACGGCGCCGCTGACACTGGATGAGATCATCGCCACCATCAGCGAAGCCCATGATGCAGGCCATGACATCGCCCGCCTCCATTCCGGCGACCTCTCAATCTGGTCCGCCATGGGCGAACAGGTCCGCCGCCTGAAGGCGCTCGGCATCCCCTATACCGTCACGCCCGGCGTCCCCTCCTTCGCCGCCGCCGCCGCCGCGCTGGAGGCTGAACTCACCCTGCCCGAAATCGGCCAGTCGCTCATCCTCACCCGCACGGCCGGCCGGGCCAGTTCCATGCCGCCCGGCGAAAGCCTGACCGCCTTCGGCGCCACCGGCGCGACCCTTGCCATCCATCTGTCGATCCACAATCTGGCCGGGGTGGTGGCGGACCTCATCCCCCATTATGGCGGCGCCTGTCCGGTAGCCATCGTCTGGCGCGCCAGCTGGCCCGACCAGCAGATCGTTCGGGCCACCCTCGCCACGGTCGAGGGCGCCGCCGCCGACGGGCCGGAGCGCACGGCCCTCATCCTGATCGGCCCGGTCCTCGACAATGCGGATTTCGCGGAAAGCAGCCTTTACGCCCCCGGCTATGATCGCCGCTTCCGCCCGTCCAGCGCTGATTCCCCGTTCGTCGGCAAACCATGACCCCCGGCATCCTCATCGCCGCGCCGCGTTCCGGGTCGGGCAAGACGGTCGTGACTCTCGGCCTGCTGCGCGCCTTCGCCCGCAACGGCTTGCGCGTGCAGCCCTTCAAGGCCGGCCCCGACTATATCGACTCCGCCTTCCAGCAGGCCGCCGCCCGCCGCCCGTCCTTCAACCTCGACAGCTGGGCCATGCCCCGTCCGCTGGTCGGCGCGATCGCCGGTCATGCCGACGATGCGGACCTGATCGTCGCGGAAGGCGTGATGGGCCTGTTCGACGGCGCCCCGGCACAGGGGGAAAGCGGCAACGGCTCCAGCGCCGATATCGCCGCCGCCCTGGGCTGGCCGGTCATTCTAGTCATGGACGTTTCCGGCCAGAGCCAGTCCGCCGCCGCCATTGCCCAGGGCTTCCGCAGCCTGCGCCCCGACATCATGATCGCCGGGGTCATCCTCAACCGCCTTGCCAGCGAACGTCACGAAAGGCTGATCCGCGCGGCCATGGCGGAGGCGGGCATAGCCGTCCTCGGCGCGATCCCCCGGCTGGAGGAACTCGGCCTGCCCGAACGCCATCTGGGGCTGGTGCAGGCCACCGAGCATGCCGACCCCGATGCCGTCATCGACCGCATGGCTGGACATGTCGCCGCCCATGTCGACCTGGCCGCCATCCGCCGTGCTGCCGGGCCGCCGGGGCTCGTCCCCGCCGGGACGATGCCCTCGCCCTTGCCTGCCCGCCCCCCGGTCGGCGCATCGCCCTGGCGCAAGACGCCGCCTTTTCCTTCACCTACGCCCATTTGCTGTCGGGCTGGCGCGCGGCGGGCGCGGAAATACGGCCTTTCTCCCCCCTTGCGAACGAAGAGCCGGACGCAATGGCCGATGTCGTCTGGCTTCCCGGCGGCTATCCCGAACTTCACGCCGGACGCATCGCCCAGGCGGATCGTTTCCTCTCGGCGCTTCGCCGTCACGCCGAAACCCGTCCCGTTCATGGTGAGTGCGGCGGCTATATGGTGCTGGGCGAATCCCTGATCGACGCGCGGGGTGAAAGCCATGCCATGGCGGGCCTGCTCGGCCTCGTCACCAGCTTCGCGCAGCGCCGCCTGCATCTGGGCTATCGCCGTGCCCGGCTGCTCGCGCCGATGGGCGGATTTGCCGCGGGCGCGATGCTCAACGGCCATGAATTCCACTATGCCACGATCCTTGCCCAGCCCGACAGCCCGCTCGCCGCCGTCACCGATGCGGAGGGCAAGGCCGTCGCATCCACGGGATCGCATCGCGGCCGCGTCACCGGCGGTTTCTTCCATCTCATCGCCCAGGCTTGCGCAACATGATCCGCTTGAACCTCATCGGCATCGGCACGGGCAATCCCGACCATCTGACCCGCGCGGCGATCAAGGCGATGAACAAGGCCGACCTGATCCTCCTGCCGCGCAAGGGCGAGGCGAAATCGGACCTTATCGACCTGCGCCGCGCCATCTGCGCGGAGGTGCTGACCCGGCCGGTCAAGCTGGTGGAATTCGACATGCCCGGCCGCGCCGACCTGCCCGCCTATGTCGATGCCGTACTCGACTGGCACGACGCCATCGCGGCGCTCTGGCAGGAGCAGATAACCCGCCATCTGCCGCAGGGCGGCACCTTGGCGCTGCTCGTCTGGGGCGATCCCTCACTTTACGACAGCAGCCTGCGCATAGCCGAACGCCTGCCGGGCCTGGAGGTCCGGGTCATCCCCGGCATCACCAGCATCCAGGCGCTGACCGCAGCCCATGGCATCTGCCTCAACGACCTGGCCGAACCCGTGCTGATCACCACGGGACGCCGCCTGCGCGAGAAGGGCTGGCCGGAATGCACCGACAGCCTGGTGATCATGCTGGACGGCCATTGCGCTTTCCAAACCCTGCCGCCCGAAGGGATCGACATATGGTGGGGCGCCTATCTCGGTATGCCGCAGCAGGCGCTTGCCCATGGCCCGCTGGCCGCCGTCAGCGCGGAGATCATCGACCATCGCGCCGCGCTCCGGCGGGAGCATGGCTGGATCATGGACATCTATCTGCTGCGCCGACGCGATTAGGCGCGCGGCAAGCCACGCGCGCGGAAGCGGCTGCACAAGATCGAGTGGACCCGGGGCGCCTGCGCGGCGACCCGTCACACCGTCAGGCGACGTTGGGGACCAGTTCCATCATGGGTCTGCTGACCGCCTGCCTGATGCCGTCATCGGCTCCGGTCTCAGCCCGGCGGCGAAATTCCGCGGCCATGGCGTGGTGCATCATGCGTGCAGAAGCGTCAGCGGTCGTCGCCGCCAACTGCTCATGCATTTTCGCCCGCTCAAGACACTCTTCACGCGTAAGAGCATTCGTCATGAATCGAACTCCTGCCTGCTGCCGGATTGGGTTCGCCCTGCCGCTTTGCCAAAACGCCAGAAACGAGCCTGGACCGGTAAAATCGGCCCGTAACTTAGCCTGTCCGCCGTCCGATTGAAAATGGAATCTTCTTGGTGGGCGGCACCCATCGGCCACCCATACCGGTTCAGCGCAACCAGCCCTCCTGCGGCTGTGCACCATGGCTCTTCAGCTCCTTGCGCTGTTCGGCGTCGACTTCCTTCAACACCACCTCATAGCCCCAGAGATTCGCCAGGTTTTGCAAGACCATAGCCGCATCGTTCGGGTCCAGTTGAACCCCGTCCACCACGCCATGTTCGACGATCAGCTTCCGGTCCCCGGCCAGGTCCACGTCCACCACCTGGATATCCGGCTCTTGCCGCCCGATATCATATTCCCGCGCCAGCGCCCTTCTGATCCGGCGGTATCCCCGCTCGTCGTGGATCGCATCCACCCGCAATTCCGACTCGCCGCTGCGGTCGATGATCTTGAACAGGCGCCATTGCCGGATCAGATGCGGGCTGAGGAACTGCGACACGAAGCTTTCGTCGCGATAATTGGCCCAGATGTCCTTGAGCACCTCCACCGGATCGCCCGATCCGGCGATCTCGCCGAACCATTCGCGGTCCTCCGCCGTCGGCTCCAGGCAGATGCGCTCGATGTCGGACATGATGCCGAACCCCAGCGCATAGGGATTGAACCCGCCAAAATGTCCTGAATCATAAGTGGGTTGGTAGACGACATTGGTATGCGACGACAGGAATTCCATGAAGGCGCCGTCGGTGATCCACCCCCGTTCATGCAGCGCGGTCATGATCCGGTAATGGGTATAGGTGGCGCACCCCTCATTCATCGCCTTGGTCTGGCGCTGGGGATAGAAATATTGCGCGATCAGCCGGACGATGCGCAACACCTCCCGCTGCCAGCTTTGCAACCGAGGGCCGGTCTTTTCCAGGAAATAGAGGATATTCTCCTGCGGCAGGCCAAGGGCCGCGCGCCGCGCCTCATTGGGCACCGCATCCGCGCGCGCGCCCACCGGCACCGTGCGCCACAGATCGTCGTAGATGCGGTCGCGATAGGCCTGCCGTTCCGCTTCCCGCGCCGCCTCGCTCTTCAGGTCGCGGGGCCGGATGCGCGGATAGCGGTGCACCCCCTGGTTCATCAGCGCATGGGCGGCATCCAGCACCCGCTCCACCGCCAGTTGGCCATACCGCTCCTCGCACTCGGCGATATAGCGCTTGGCGAACTCCAGATAATCGAGAATCCCCTCCGCATCGGTCCATTGCTTGAAGACATAATTATTCTTGAAGAAATGATTATGGCCGAAGGCCGCATGGGCGATGACCAACGTCTGCATCGTCGCACTGTTTTCTTGCATCAGATAGTTGATGCAGGGATCGGAGTTGATCACCAGTTCATAAGCCAGCCCGCGCAGCCCCTTGCGGTACATCATTTCATTGGTGACGAACTGCTTGCCGAAGGACCAATGCTTGTAGAAGAGCGGCATGCCGATGGAGGAATAGGCATCCAGCATCTGCTCCGCGCTGATGACCTCTATCTGGTTGGGATAGATAACCAGCTTCATTTCCTTGAGCGCGATTGGCTCGATCGTGTCGTAGATGCGGTTGATCAGCGAAAAGTCCCAATCGCTCCCGGTGAACAGCGGCGCTTTCGCATGTTTGCCCGTCATGCCGTCCGCTCCGCCACACCCTTGCGCTGGAACAGTTCACGGAAGACCGGGTAGATTTCCCGGCGGTGATGCACCTTGCGCATCACGAAATTGCGGTTGGCCTCGGACACGGGCGCATAGGCCTGCCACAGGCCGGTCATCGTCCCGACCGTCTCTATATCGGCGAACTCCTCCCGCCCGACCTCCAGATAGGCGACATATTGGCACATGGGCAGGATTTCATTCTGCATCAGGCTCACCACCCGGCCATTGTCCGACTGCATGGTGTCGCCATCCGATGCCTGCGCGACATAGATGTTCCAGTCGTCGGGCCGATAGCGTTCCTTGACCACCTCCAGCAGCTTGTCGAGCGCGCTCGACACCAGCGTCCCGCCCGTCACCGTGCTGTAGAAGAAGGTCTGCTCGTCCACCTCCGCCGCGCGGTCGGTATGGTGGATGAACACCACCTCGACATGCTCGTAGCAGCGCGAGAGGAACAGATGGAGCAAGGCGAAGAAGCGCTTGGCGAGGTCCTTCATATGCTCCGTCATGGAACCGGACACGTCCATCAGGCAGAACATCACCGCCTGCGCCACCGGCTTGGGTACATTTTCGAACCGCCGGTAACGCAGGTCGACCGGATCGATATAGGCGATCAGATTGCGCCGCCGGACGATATGGGCGCGCTCCTCCCGCAATGCCTCCAGCCTTACCGCATCGTCGGGCAAGGGCGGGGCGCGCGCCTCGATCTCGGCAATCTCGTCCTCGATCCGTTCAAGATCGCTGCCCTTGGGCCGCCGCAGCGCAATGCGCCGCGACATCGCCCGCTGCATGGTGCGCGGGACGGAAAGATTGGACGGATTGCCGACCACCGAATAGCCCGCCCGCCTGATCCCGTCGACCGCCCCGCCGATCAGCCGCCGCTTGGCAAGGTCGGGCAGTTCCAGATCGTCCAGAAACAGGCCCAGAAACTCCTCCCGGCTCAACGCGAACTGGAAATCGTCATTCCCCTCGCCCTGTCCGGCCTGCGAACCCGACCCCTGCCCACCATCGGGCCGCTTGATCCGGTCGCCCTCCATATAGTCGTGATTGCCGGGAAAGACGCGCTCGCGATTGCCGCCCTGCGATGCGCGATGCAGCGTCGGTTCGTGGATGGCGTCGCGCTGGATCGTGACCTGGCCTTCCTTGTCCAAGTCCTTGATGCTGCGGTCCTTCAGGCTGTCGCGCACCGCCTGCTGCACATAGGCCCTTGCCCTCCGCAGGAAGCGCTGCCTGTTGACCAGGCTCTTGCCCCCCGGGTTCAACCGTCTGTCGACTATGTGCATGGGGCTCAATCGCCCTCCATCAACCGGCCTGCTTGACGCGGATATACCATTCGACAAGCCGCCTTACCTGCCGCTCAGTATAGCCTCTTTCGATCATCCGCGCGACGAATTCGTCATGCTTGCTGGCGGTGTCGCCGTCCTTCTTCGACCCGAAGCTGATGACCGGCAGCAGATCCTCGACCTGGCTGAACATCCGCTTCTCGATCACCTCGCGGATTTTCTCGTAACTGGTCCAGCTCGGGTTGCGCCCGTCATTGCTGGCCCGCATGCGCAGGGCGAACTTTACCACCTCGTTCCGGAAATCCTTAGGATTGGCGATGCCGGCCGGCTTTTCGGTCTTGGTCAGCTCCTGGTTGATGACGTCCCGGTCGAGCAACTGGCCGGTATCGGGGTCCTTGAAGTCCAGATCCTCGATCCACGCATCGGCATAGGCGACATAGCGGTCGAAGAGGTTCTGGCCATAATCATTATAGGATTCGAGATAGGCCTTCTGAATCTCATTGCCGATGAACTCGGCATAGCGCGGCGCCAGTTCGCCCTTGATGAACTCCAGATAGCGGGACTCGACCTCGGCCGGGAACTGCTCCTGCCGCACCATGCCTTCCAGCACGTACATGAGGTGGACAGGATCGGCCGCGATCTCATTGGTGTCATGATTGAACGTCGCCGACAGCGCCTTGAAGGCGAAACGGGTGGAAATGCCCGCCATGCCCTCATCCACGCCGGCGGCATCGCGATATTCCTGGATGCTCTTGGCCCTGGGATCGATCTCCCGCAGCATTTCCCCGTCATAGACGCGCATCTTGGAATAGAGATTGCTGTTCTCATGCTCGCGCAGCCGCGTCAGCACGGAAAAGCGCGCCAGCATGTCCAGCGTCCCCGGGGCACATGGCGCCTTGCTGAGGTCGGATTCCCTCAGCAATTTCTCGTAGACATGCCGTTCTTCGGTCGCCTGAAGGGAATAAGGAACCTTGATGACATAGATACGGTCGATGAAGGCTTCGTTATTCTTGTTGTTCTTGAAATTCGCCCATTCCGATTCATTGGAATGAGCCATGATGATCCCGGTAAAGGGAATGGCGCCGATATTCTCCGTGCCGATATAATTGCCCTCCTGCGTCGCGGTCAGCAACGGGTGGAGCATCTTGATCGGCGCCTTGAACATCTCGACGAATTCCAGCATCCCCTGGTTCGCCCGGTTGAGGCCGCCGGAATAGCTGTAGGCATCGGGATCGTTCTGCGAGAGCATCTCCAGCTTGCGGATGTCGACCTTCCCGACCAGCGAACTGATGTCCTGGTTGTTCTCGTCCCCGGGCTCGGTCTTGGCGATCGCCACCTGCCGCATGCGCGACGGCATCATCTTGACGACCTTGAACTTCGAAATGTCGCCGCCAAACTCGTCCAGCCGCTTGCGGCACCAGGGGCTGATCATGCCGGTCAGCCGTCGGCGGGGAATGGCGTAATTCTCCTCGATGAAGTCGCCATGGGTTTCCGCGTCGAACAGCGCCAGCGGGCTTTCGAAGATCGGGCTGATCTCCTCCCCCGCCTTCAGCACATAGATGGGATGGACCTCCATCAACGCCTTCAGCCGCTCCGCCAGGGAGGATTTGCCGCCGCCGACCGGCCCCAGCAGGTAGAGGATCTGCTTGCGCTCCTCCAAGCCCTGGCTGGCATGGCGCAGGAAACTGACGATATGTTCGATCGTCCCTTCCATGCCGTAGAAATTGGTGAAGCTCCTGTAGCGCCGGATCGTCCGGTTCATGAAGATCCGGCCCAGACGCTGGTCGCGCGAGGTGTCGATGATCTCCGGCTCGCCGATCGCCGCCAACAACCGTTCCGGCGCCGATGCATGCATCAAGGGATCGTTGCGACATCCGAGCAGATAGTCTTCGACGGACATTTCGGCCTGGCGCCGATCGTCATATTTCCGCGTAAAGCTGGAAAACAACTCATTCTTTGTCACTGGCGACTCCCGCTAAAGCAGCCATGAATTGAATATAGACGCATATGCACTGTAAAAACAGCCAAATAGAGACTTGCGACCGGAAAAATCCAAAACTGTCAAAAATTTAATCGGACAAGTTCTATCACAAGAACGCACGATACTCATCCGGCCACGCAAGTGCATTTCCGGCTCATGCACGACTATCGATCAGGCGGGCGACACCATCATGATCACGCCACCGTCGTGCAGCATCTTAAAATCGGCGCGACGATCCCCCGCCGCGATTGGACTCATAGTGTCACCTCAGGCCGCAAGAGGAAAGAGGGTAAAGGAGACAATCGCCTCGACCCGGCCGAAGTTCCCTCAGGCCTTCATATCGATCGTCGCGGCCAGCCCGCCTTCCGGCGCGTTCGCCAGCCGCACCGACGCCTTGAAACTCAGCGCCAGCGACCGGGCGATGGTCAGGCCGATGCCGGTTCCCGACCGCCCGCCCGGCTGGCCCGCGGCGCCGCGGGTGAAGGGCTCGAACATCTTGTCCAACTGATCGGGCGGAATGCCCGGTCCATGGTCGCGCACCTCGATCAGCACGCGCCCCGCCTGCCGCGAACAGCTTATGTCCGCGCCGCCGCCATATTTGACCGCATTGGTCAGCAGATTGCTGATGCAGCGGGTCAAGGCATTGGGCTTGACCCTGACGGTGCCGCCGCAGCCCGACAGGAAACGCACCCGCGATCCCAGTTCCTGCGCATCCTCCACCATGCTGGTCAGCAGCGAATCGATGTCGATGACGGACCAATCCTCCTGCGCCTCCGTGCTGGCCGCCAGGTCCAGCCCCTCGCGCACCAGTGTCTGCATCGCCTGATGATCCTGCAACAGCCGCGCCCGCAATTCCTCATTTTCCACCAGTTCCAGCCGCAGCCGAAGCCGGGTGAGCGGCGTTTGCAGGTCATGGCTGATCGCCGCCAGCAACTGCGTCCGCTCGGCAAAGCCCGCCCTGACCCGGCGCTGCATCAGGTTGAAGGTGGACAGCGCCGCGCGGACCTCCTCCGGCCCGCGTTCGGGAATTTCCTCGGCATCCAGCGACACCGAAAAGGCCTCGGCCGCCAGTTCCAGCCGCCGCAGCGGCTTGGCGACGAACCGTGCGACGACGATCGCCAGTCCGGCCGACGACAGCACGATCAGCAACAGATAGACGGGTTTGGCCAGCGTGCTGGGCGGTTTCACCAGATGCGGCAGATATAGCGCCAGCGACCGCCGCTCGCCCGTGCCATCGGTGAAGCGGACAACCCAGCAATCGGGACGCGGCGCCCCGATCAGCCCGGCGGCTCGGTTGTTGGGGTCCATCTTCGTGGCGGGAAAGCACAGCCCGACCGGCACCTGCCCCGCTTCCGGATGGGAATCCGGACCGAAGCGTGCTTCCAATGCATCCGCCAACGCCGGATCGGGATCGGTCAGGGCGATGCCGGGGGGCGCCATTCTCGCCCCCATGATCTGCTGGTCGCTCAGCATCGCCTCGATCCGTTCGGGATCATGGGTCAGGCGCTGGGCGATGTCGACCGCGCTCGCCACCACGCGTTGCAGGCGCCAACGCTCGAAATCGAGATGGCGGGTCTGCTCCGCCACGCCCAGCGCCGCCGCCGCGGCGGCCGTCATGCCGACCGTCAGCAACAGGAAGATCTGCCCCACCAGCGACCGAAGGAAATTGCGCGCCCGCGCCGGGACCGGAACCATCATGCGCCGGTCATTCGTAGATCACCGTGCTGGCCAGGACATAGCCCTCGCCGCGTACCGTCAGGATCAGGCCGCCGCCAGGCCCGTCCCCTGAATCCCCGGCCAGCTTCTGCCGCAATCGGCTGACCTGAAGGTCGATCGAGCGGTCGAAGGCGGCCGTCGCCCGTCGTTCGGGCACCAGCTCCTCGCGCGACAGCACCACATTGGGTTCCTCGATGAAGCGCGACAGCAGCCGGAACTCGGCGGAGGACAGCATGATCAGGCGATCATCGTCAGCGATCAGGCGGCGCTGGAACAAATCCAGCCGCCAGGATCCGAAGCGGGCGATCCGCGCCGTCTTCTGCCGCGCCCTGTCCTCCCCGCGCGACCGGCGCAGCAGGTTGCGGATGCGCACCAGCAACTCGCGCGGCTCGAATGGCTTGGTCAGATAATCGTCGGCGCCCAGCTCCAGTCCCAACACCCGGTCGATGGCGCTGCCCCGCGCCGTCACCATGATGATCTGCGTCGCGCTGCCTTGCGCGCGCAGGTCGCGGCACAGCGACAACCCGTCGCCATCGGGAAGGTTGAGGTCGAGCACGATCAAGTCGATCGTCCGCGCCGCCATGGCGGCGTCCAGCTCCGAAAGGCTTCCCGCCGCCGACACCTCATAATGTTCCTGGGCAAGCTGACCGACGATCAGGTCCCGGATATCCTCATCGTCATCGACGACAATCACGCAGGGTGGACGGGACGGATCGGGCATGACCCTGTCCTAACCGCATTTTCGTCCCAAGTCTGCGCTCCCGGCCCGCGCAGATACATAAAGATACAATCCGCTACAGATTGAACCATCGGGACAATAAGTCGCGCTACCATGCATCATGCCAAAAGATCATGAGGGCAAGGTCGGCGCCCCGTGTGGGAGCCGACCTTCGCCCGGCGCGTCCCTCCCCTCCCCCTGCGCCGGGCGAAGATCCCTCGTCTCAAGCCTTGGACCCGCCCGCCGACCATGCCCAGCCGCCTCTCCGCCTTCCGAACCGCGCCGCTCGCGCTTTGCGTCCTGATCGCCGCCTGCGGACACAGGGAAGCCCCGAAAAAGGGTCCGGTGGAGGTCGGCGTGGTGACGCTGGCGACGGAGAATGTGACGGTCTCCACCGAATTGCCCGGCCGCACCGCCTCGACCATGATGTCGGAGGTCCGGCCCCAGGTCGCCGGCGTCGTCCAGAAACGCCTCTTCACCGAAGGCTCCTTCGTGAAGGCGGGCCAGCCGCTCTACCAGATCGACCCCTCGCTCTACCGCGCCTCCCGCGACGAGGCCCAGGCGACGCTGGCCAGCGCGCAGGCGACCGCCGCCGCCGCCCAGGCAAAGGCCGCACGCTACCGCACGCTCGGCGCGAGCGAAGCGGTGAGCGCACAGGACCGCGACGATGTGATCGCCACCGCGCGCCAGGCCGCCGCCGCCGTGCAGCAGGCCCGCGCCACGCTCCAGACGACCGGCATCAACCTCAACTTCACGCAGGTCCGCGCCCCGATCAGCGGGCGTATCGGCCGCTCCTCCGTCACGCCGGGCGCACTGGTGACGGCCAGCCAGGCAACGGCGCTCGCCACCATCCAGCAGCTTGACCCGATCTTCGTCGACATCACCCAGTCCAGCGCCAGGTTGCTCCAGTTGCGCCGGGCGCTCGCCGCCGGCAACGCGCTGCCCGCCAGCGCGACCATCCGCCTGAAGCTGGACGACGGCACCGACTATCCGCTGGAAGGCCGCATCGAATTCGCCGAACCGATCGTCGATCCCAACAGCGGCACCGTCACCCTGCGCGCCCGCTTCCCCAATCCCGACAGCCTGCTGCTGCCCGGCATGTTCGTCCGCGTCGTCGCCCCGCAGTCGGTCGTCCCCAATGCCATATTGGCGCCGCAACAGGGCATCAGCCGCGACCCCAAGGGCAATGCCACCGCGCTGATCGTGGACAGGTCCGGCAAGGTCGAACGCCGCATCGTCACCGCCGCGCAGGCGGTGGGCGACAAATGGCTGATCACCGGCGGCCTGAAGAAGGGCGACCGCCTGATCGTGGAGGGCACCGACAAGGTACAGCCGGGCGACACCGTCAAGCCCGTCGCCATCAACCAGAACGCGAAGTAAGGGAGCCGGACCTTGCTCAGCCGCTTTTTCATCGAACGGCCGATCTTCGCCTGGGTCATCGCCATCGGCATCATGATGGCGGGCCTCGGCGCGATGCTGACCCTGCCGATCGCGCAATATCCGGACATCGCCCCGCCCTCGGTCAATATCAGCGCCAACTATCCCGGCGCCTCGGCCGAAACCGTCGAAACCAGCGTCACCCAGGTCATCGAACAGCAGCTCACCGGCATCGATGGCCTGATGTATTTCTCCTCCTCCTCGACCGCCAACGGCCAGGCGCGGATCACCGTCACCTTCAAGAAGGGCACCGACCCCGACACCGCCCAGGTGCAGGTGCAGAACAAGGTGCAGCAGGCCTTGAGCCGCCTGCCCAATGCCGTGCAGCAGCAAGGGCTGACCGTCACCAAGTCGCAGACCGACTTCCTGATGCTGGTCGGCCTCTATGACAAGACCGACACCGCGTCGCAGACCGACATGGCCGACTATCTGGTCAACAATTTCCAGGATTCGCTCGCCCGTATCGACGGCGTCGGATCGTCCCAGATCTTCGGTTCGCAATATGCGATGCGCATCTGGCTCGACCCCTATAAGCTCGCCACCGTCAAGCTGATGCCGTCCGACGTGCAAAGCGCCATCGCCGCCCAGAATATAGAGGTTTCAGCCGGCCAGATCGGCGCCGATCCCGCCCCCGTAGGGCAGCAGATCAACGCGACCGTGACCGCCCAGGCGCGGCTGCAAACGCCCGAACAGTTCCGCAACATCGTCGTCAAGACCCAGAACGACGGCTCGGTCGTCCACCTGTCCGACGTGGCGCGGGTCGAACTGGGCAATGAAAGCTATAGCTCGTCGGCGCGCCTCAACGGCCATCCCGCGTCGGGCATGGCGATCCAGCTCGCGCCCGGCGCCGACGCGCTCAAGACCGCCGAACTGGTCAAGGCCAGGGTGGAGGCGCTCTCCACCCACCTGCCGCACGGCTACACCATCGTCTATCCGCGCGACACCACGCCCTTCATCAAGCTGTCGGTCGAGGAAGTCGTGCAGACGCTGATCGAGGCCGTCGGCCTGGTCGTCGTCGTGATGTTCGTCTTCCTGCAAAGCTGGCGCGCGACGCTGGTGCCCGCCATCGCCGTGCCGGTGGTGCTGCTCGGCACCTTCGGCGTGCTGGCGCTGTTCGGCTATTCGATCAACACCATGACGCTGTTCGGCATGGTACTCGCCATCGGCCTGCTGGTCGACGATGCCATCGTCGTGGTCGAGAATGTCGAGCGTCTCATGGAGGAAGAGGGGCTTTCGCCCCGCGACGCCACGATCAAATCGATGGAGGAGATCGGCAGCGCGCTGGTCGGCATCGCGCTCGTCCTGTCCGCCGTATTGCTGCCCATGGCCTTTTTCGGCGGATCGACCGGCGTCATCTACCGGCAATTCTCGATCACCATCGTGTCCTCGATGCTGCTTTCGGTGCTGGTGGCGCTGATCCTCTCTCCCGCGCTCTGCGCCACGATCCTCAAACCCGTCGCCAACGAACATCGCGAACGCGGCTGGACCGGCAAATTCAACCGCTGGTTCGAACGCGTCACGCACGGCTATATGACGCGGCTCAACGGCTTCATCGCTCGCCGGACCTTCTTCTGGATCGGCTATGCCGTCGTGCTCGCCCTGCTCTGGCTGCTGTTCGTCCGCCTGCCTACCAGCTTCCTGCCGGTGGAGGATCAGGGCCAGGTCATGGTTCAGGTCACGCTGCCCGCGGGCGCCAAATCCTCCCGCACCTCGGCCGCGATGGAGAGCATCCAGAATTATTTCATGAGCGATGAGAAGGACAATGTCTCCTTCCTCTTCTTCGCCCAGGGTTTCAGCTTCGCCGGCCAGGGCGAGAATACGGCGCAGGGCTTCATCAACCTCGCGCCCTGGGACCAGCGCAAGGGCTTCGCCAACAGCGCGACGATGATCGCCAACCGCGCCACCAAGCAACTGGCCGCGATCCGCGATGCCAAGGCGCTGGCCATGACCCCTCCGCCCATTCGCGGCCTTGGCCAGTCCAACGGCTTCACCTTCGAACTGCTCAACAGCGGCGGCCTCAGCCGGGAACGCTTCCTCGCCCTGCGCAACCAGCTCATGAAGGCCGCGGCCGACAGTTCCAAACTGGCGGGCGTGCGCGCCGCCACGCTGGAGGATACGCCCCAGCTCAAGATCGACATCGACTCCGAAAAGCTCGCCGTGCTGGGCCTCACCCAAAGCAGCGTCAACAATGTGCTGAGCGCCGCCTGGGGCAGCACCTATATCAACGATTTCGTCGACCGCGGCCGGGTGAAGCGCGTCTATATGCAGGCGGACGCGCCGTTCCGCGCCCTGCCGACCGATCTCGACAACTGGCAGGTGCGGTCCGCCGCGACGGGCGAGATGGTGCCCTTCTCCGCCTTCGCCACCGCCCATTGGACGATGGGGCCGACCACCCTGTCGCGCTATAACGGCCTGTCCTCCTATGAACTCCAGGGTCAGGCCGCACCCGGCGCCAGCTCGGGCGAAGCGATGGACGAGATGGTGAAGCTGCAACGGCAACTCCCGGCAGGCACCAGCTATGCGTGGAGCGGCCTCTCCTATCAGGAACAGCTTTCCGGCGGGCAGGCACCGCTGCTCTACGGCCTCTCCGTGCTGGTCGTGTTCCTCTGCCTCGCCGCGCTCTACGAAAGCTGGTCGATCCCGCTCGCGGTACTGCTGGTCATCCCGCTCGGCCTGATCGGCGCGGTGCTGGCGGTGACGCTGCGGGGGCTGGAAAACAACATCTATTTCCAGGTCGGCCTGCTCACGACCATGGGCCTTGCCGCCAAGAATGCGATCCTGATCGTGGAGTTTGCCGAACTGGCCTATCTGCAAGGGAGGGATGCCATGGCGGCCGCGCTGGAGGCGGCGCGCCTGCGCTTCCGCCCGATCCTGATGACCTCGCTGGCCTTCATCGCGGGCGTCATCCCGCTCGCCATCGCCACGGGGGCAGGTGCGCAAAGCCGCGTCGCGATCGGCACGGCGGTCATCGGCGGCATGCTGACCGCGACCATACTCGCCATCTTCTACGTTCCGCTCTTCTTCCTGACGATCATGCGCATCTTCAACCGCAAGCAACAGCCGCCTGCCCCCACCTCCGCCGAGGAGGTCCCGGCATGAAGCGCGCGTTCCTCACCCTCGGCGCCATGACCGCTCTGTCGGCCTGCAACATGGCGCCCCATTATGTCCGTCCGGCGCCCCCCGTGCCCGCCAGCTTCCCCAGCGGCCCCGCCTATGTTCCGGCGGCGGCCACGGAAAGACCCGGCCTGCCCTGGACGGCGCTGGTGGGCGACCCGCGCCTCCGGACCGTGATCGACCGCGCGCTCGCCGATAATCGCGACCTGCGCGCCGCGCTGGCCACCATCGAGGCGGCCCGCGCCCAATATCGGATCCAGCGCGCCGCCCAGCTTCCCGCCGTCACGGGCGAGGCATCCGCCAACTTTTCCCGGCGCAACGACAATCGACAGGACAGCTACAGCGCCGACATCGGCTTCAGCGCGTTCGAGATCGACCTGTTCGGCCGTGTGAAGAATCTGAGCCGATCGGCCCTTGAATCCTATCTGGCGACCGAGGAAGGGGCCCGCGCCACCCGCATCGCCCTGATCGCGGAAACGGCCAGCGCCTATGCCACCCTCGCCGCCGATCAGGAATTGCTGGCCCTGTCCCGCCAGACCCTGGCCAGCGCCGAACGCTCCCTCGCCCTCACCCGTTCGCTGAACGGTGCCGGGCTGAGGGGCAAGCTCGACGTCCATCAGGCCGAGACCATCGTGGAACAGGCACGCAGCGACATCGCCGCCAATGTCACGCAGGTCGCGCAGGACAGGAACGCGCTCGACCTGCTGGCCGGCGCGCCGGTGGAGGATGCCCTGCTCCCGCAATCGCTGGAAAGCCTGACCGGCACCATCGCGAAGGTGCCCGCAGGCCTCTCCTCCGACGTGCTGCTCCAGCGCCCGGACGTGCTGGAGGCCGAACATCAGCTCAAGGCCGCCAATGCCGATATCGGCGCGGCCCGCGCGGCGATGTTCCCGAAAATCAGCCTCACCGCCGCCATCGGCGTCGCCAGTTCGGCCCTGTCCTCGCTCTTCACCGGCGGCGGTTTTGCCTGGTCCGCCGCGCCGTCCGCGAGCCTGCCGATCTTCGGCGGCGGCGCGCGCGGCAATCTCGACTACAGCAAGGCGCAGCGCGACCTCACTCTCGCCCGATATGAAAAGGCGATCCAGACGGCGTTCCGGGAAGTATCCGACGCCCTGGCCCGCGAAGGCACGATCGACGACCAACAGGCGGCCCAGCAACGGCTGGTGCTTGCCAGCCAGCGCAGCTACGCCCTGGCCGAGGAGCGCTACAGAGCAGGCATCGACACCTTCCTCAACAGCCTGACCAGCCAGCGCAACCTCTACAACGCCCGGCAAAGCGCGATCGCGACCGATCTGGCGCTGATCCGGAATCATATCCAGCTATACCGTGTCATCGGCGCCGATTTTCAGGACCCATGACGTAAAAGGACGGAAGGCGGACATTCCTTTATCCCTCTCCCTGTAGGGAGAGGGCTGCGCAGACCTGGCAGCTTGCTGACCGGGCGGCGTGGACAAATTCAAGACTCGCTGAACTGAGTAATTTGGGTGGTGAGCGGACTGTCAGGTTATAGGCTGGTAACAGCCAGAAACTGACGTTACCATTCTCTGATGGATTTATCGGGCTTCCTCCTGATCCCAGTCGCAGCGGTAATCGCTGCCGTCTGGATTGTTGGTACAGCCTTCATTTCGAAGCGAAGACTCGGCTTCCGCTCGCCGTTTCTACTCTCCTATGGGTTAGGCGTGATCTTCATGCAGCCCTGGAGAATATCGACTTGGGAGCATTTCGGCATGTTCACCATCATGCTTGTCATGCTCGTATTTTGGGTCGCAATAGGCTGCCTTATCGGCGGTTTACCGGCCACTTTGGCGGTTTCAATCGTGCGCAAATTGCGGCGGCGCATTATTAGCTGATAGTCGGCTGTTGGATTGGGAAGCCCACAAATCTAACGGCAACAAGTGGTCGCCTGCTGCTGAGATGCCATAATTAACGACAGGTCGTCGTGCGCCCCACGAACCTTCCACGCATCTCCGCTGCTTACAGAGACCGCTCTCCAACACATATTGGCGCACAAACGCGATCCGGCCTGATGGAGCGTCGGGTGCAAATTCGATCCACAAACGCCCCGCGCCGACGGGCATCGCCGCATACTGCCGAACGTAACGCACAAATTCAGCATCATCGAGCTTTTGACCGTTCCATTCGATGGTCCCGGAGCGTTGAACTTGCACAACATAGCCGTCGCGAAAACCGGTGCCATGATCAACCGGTATGGTCGCTTCACCTCCATCACACGCGGTGAGCGCCAATAGGATAAAGGGAATAGGGACAATCCGCATCACACTATCCTATGGAAGTGAAGGCATGTCCGCTATGAAGAAAGCACAGGCCGGCCCACAATGGCAATTTCTGGTCGCTTTCAGACTCTGCCTTCACCGCCGCCCTAAGTCCCATGATCAGCCAAGGATCATGCGTGGCCCAACGGCCACAGCCTTCAAAAAAGCATCCTATCTCTCCAAAGGAAAAGGATTTCGCTGTCCTATTTCGCACGCACAGGATTATCCCGCATCGCTCTTTGAAACGTCCGACACATCGCGCCGTCACGCCTACGCGCGCCCAGGCACGCGCGCGCATACACTGTGAACTTTGGGGGAACTTTGGCGTAAAATCGGCGCAATTCCGGGCTATTTCCTCGGTCCGGCCTTGGACCGGCAAATCCCACACCGACCACGCCCGAACCAAGATTGCGCCCCATGGCGCAACATCAAGCCTTGAGGGTCAAGGGCAACCCGGCCGCCACCAGCACGACCTCCCGGCAAAGCGCCGCCATGTCCTGGTTGAGCCATCCTGCCTCGTCCCGAAAGCGCCGCGCCAGCGCATTATCCGGCACGATGCCGAAACCCACTTCATTGGCCACCGATATGACGGGCACGGGGCATGCGGCCACGCCATCGATCAATCCTGCGCGTGCCGTCGCCATATCCGTCCCCGCCAGGAGCAGGTTGGACAGCCATAAGGTCAGGCAATCGATCAGGATCGCATCCCCCTGACCCGCGGCTTCCCCGATCGCGCCCGCCAGATCCAGGGGTGCCTCGATGGTCGACCAGCGCGCCCCGCGCTCGCCCCGATGGCGCGCGATCCGCTCTGTCATTTCCGAATCGAACGCCTGCGCCGTTGCAATATAGACAAGCCTTCCCGGCACTGCCTCGCAACGCTCCTGCGCATAGCGGCTCTTGCCCGAACGCGCTCCGCCCAGCACCAGCAAGGTCATCGCCCCATCCCTTCCCACAATGCCGCCAACAACCAGAGCATCAGACAGGCCCGAAGGTAGACGCGCAGCCCGGCCCGCATCGCCCGAACGTCCGCCTCCCTTCCCTCTCCCATCCATGGCTTGTCTTGCGGCACCCCGTCATACCGCGCCGGCCCGCCCAGGCGGACCGCCAGGGCGCCCGCCATGGCCGCCTCCGGCCAACCCGCATTGGGCGAGGCATGGCACCGATGATCGCGCCACAGCACGGCCCAGCCACCACAGCCCGCGATACAGAGCAAAAACCCCGCCAACCGCGCCGGAACCCAGTTGAGCAAATCGTCGAACCGTGCCGCGGCCCAACCAAAATCGGTAAAGGGCGCCTCCTTGTGCCCGACCAGACTGTCCGCCGTATTCACCGCCTTATAGGCCCATAGGCCAGGCAATCCGAGCATCAGCAACCAGAAAAGCGGCGCCACGACGCCGTCGCAAAAACTCTCGGCCAGACTTTCAATGCCCGCCCTTGCAACCCCCGCCTCGTCCAGCACCGCCGTATCGCGGCCGACGATCCAGCCCACCGTCCGCCGCGCCGCGTCCAGATCACCCGCCGCCAGAGCGCGCGTCACCGGCACCACATGCGCGTAAAGGCTGCGCTGCGCCAAGCCAGGCCAAGCCGCCAGGGCCAACCATGGCCAGGCGAAATCTCCGGCCCAATGCCGAATACCCCACTCCATGGCCGCGCCGATGCCCCCGGCCATGACCAGCAACGTCGCCAGCAAACCGATCCCCGCCCAGCGCCGGGCAAGATCGCTGCCCTCTGTCCTGTTCCATCGCCGCTCCACCCCGTCGATGATTCGCGCAAAGCCCCCGACCGGGTGCCCGATCCGTTCATGAAGCCGGCCCGGCCAGCCCAGCGCCGCATCCAATATCAGCGCCGTCAGAGCTACCGGCTCAGCCACTCGCCAACGCCTTGTCGAGCCGCGCCAATGCCGCTTCGTCGCCCGGCAATCCCAGCCGCAACCAGCGCCGATTTTCCTCGAAAGGCCGCGTCAGGATCGCTTGCCGCGCCAGATGTTCGAACAAGGCGAACCCATCCTCGCAGTCCACCAGACGAAACAGCGGACATTCCCCCCACGCCCTCAGGCCATGCCGCGCCAGAACGGCATCCAGAGCCGCCGCCCGCATTCCGAGAGCTTCGATCGTCCCATCGATCCATTGCCGGTCCCGATAGGCCGCCCGCCCGAAGGCGATCGCCGCCGCCGAAACCGGCCATTCCCCCACCATTTTCCGGGCTTGGGAGACAATCGTCCGCGGCCCGACCAGGAAACCCAGCCTGACCCCCGCCAGACCGAAAAACTTTCCGAAGGATCGCAGCAGGATCAGCCGCCGGTTGTCGCCGACTTCACGCGCCAGGCTGGATGAAGGCACGGCATCGGCATAGGCTTCGTCGATGATCAGCCACCCCCCGGCCTGCTCCAGCGCCGCCAGCCATGGCTTCAACCGGTCCGGCGCCAACACCCTGCCGTCGGGATTGTTCGGATTGGCCAGCAACAATGCCAGCCTCTCCGCTGCGCCATTCCAGGTCTCCATGGGCAATCCGTCGGCAAAAGCCTCCCCATGGGTGCGGTAACTCGGCACCAGCCAGCGACCCGGCATATCAAATATCCGCCCGACCAGCCGCAGTCCCATTTCGCTTCCCGGAAGCGTGCAGACATGATCCGGTTCGACTCCGAAATGCGCCGCCGCCGCCCTTTCGAGCGCCGCGAGTTCGCTCGGCTCCGGCAATCTGCACCAATCGGGCGCGATCCCTTCCACCCCAGGCCAAACCAGCGGACTGATCCCCGTCGACAGGTCGATCCAATCCTCCCCGCCATAATGCGCGCGCGCCTCCGCCAGCCGCCCGCCATGCCAGGTAAAGCCACTCATCGCGACACCAGCATGATGAGCAGCGATCCACTTTCCAGCAATTCGATGCCTGCGCCATGCCCGTCGCCGGAAATCCCGCCGATCCGCCGACGCAGCCACCATCCCCAAAGCGGGATCATGACGATCCATGCCAGCAAGCCCGGCGCACGGATGCCGCATAATAGCCCCAGCGCGGCCCAAAGGATGAGAGGGCCTGCTCGCCACCCCGCACGGAACCGGTCTGCCAGTCCTTCATGCAGAGAGGGCAAGCAGCGCGTCCAGACCAGCGGCCCGATCCGCGCCGTCATCGCCAGCGGAACCATCATCCAGGGCGGAAAAACCTCCAGCCAGAACCGTAGCAACACCAGCTTCGCCAGCAATTGCAGGACGATGGCAACGACGCCGAAGCTGCCGATATGCGGGTCGGCGAGCACCGTCAGGAGCCGCGCCCTATCCTGGTCGCTGTCGCCATCCCTGTAGCCGTGCGCCGCGCCGGCGCCGTCGGCTATGTCGCCCAGACCATCCAGATGCAGCGCACCCGTCACGGCGACCCAGGCCACGAGCCCCGACAAAGCGCCCACCCACGGATCGATGCGAAGCCCGAGGCACGCCATCCCGGCCACGGCCAAGCCCACGACCATGCCCGCTGCCGGAAACCAGCCGATCGCTCCGGCAAAATCCACCTCGTCGGCTTCGATCGACGGCAGGGGCAGACGGGTCATCAATTGCAAGGCAAGCACCAGCCGCTTCATGCCACCAGCCCCGTGATCTGGCCCGATAGCGGCTTCCCCGGCCAGACGCGCAGGCTGAGCAATGCTCCATAGGGGAAATCGATCGCCCACCCTTGCCGTAGGTAGAACCCGCACAGCACCGCCAGTGCCGCCCGCATCGCGCCCGCATGGCAGATCACCAGCGCCGGACCGGTCAGATCGGCCAGCGCCGCCGATACCCGCGCCTGAAGATCGGACCAACGCTCGCCCCCCGGCGGTGGGAAAACTTCCGGATCGTCCCAGAAACGCGCGAGCGCTTCGCCCGGCAAGGCAGCGGGATCGGCCCCCTCCCACCGTCCGAAATACAGTTCCCGCCATCGCGCATCGACGCTGTGCGAGAGGCCCCGCTCATCCGCGATGATCGCGCCCGGCGCCATTGCGCGCGACAGATCCGACGTCACCACCCGTGCAAAGTCCAGCCCGCGCGACCGCGCGACACAGGCCTCGATCCCGTCCGCTTCGGGCGGCGCATCCAGATGCCCCAGCAGTCGCCCCGCAAGCTGCGGTGCGCCATGGCGCATCAGATGGAGTATGAAGGGAGTCACAACGCTTGGGCCACCGTCGCCTCGGCAAAGGTCGCCATGCCGCCGTGCGCCGCAAGCGCCGAACGCACGATCTGCGCCGCGACCGCCGCGCCGCTCCCTTCGCCTAGCCGCATGTGGAGATTCAGCAACGGCACCAGCCCCAAGGCTGCCAGCAGCCGTCCATGCCCCGCTTCGGCAGATACATGCCCCGCCAGACAATGCCCGGTGATCGCAGGCGCTTCCTTCGCGAGCGGCGCTATCGCCGCGCATCCGATAAATCCGTCCAGCATCACCGGCACACGCACGATGCGCGCCGCCAGCACCGCGCCCGCCATCGCCGCAATCTCCCGCCCGCCAAGCCGCCGCAGCGTCTCGAAGGCATCGCCACAGACATCGCCATGCAATGCCAGCGCCAGTTGTACGGCCTCTGTCTTGCGTGTCAGCCCATGCGTATCGACGCCCGTGCCGCGCCCGACCCAAAGCTCTGCCGTTCCGCCGAAAGCCTTTGCACACAGCGCCGCCGCCGGCGTCGTATTGGCGATCCCCATCTCGCCCAGCAGCAGCAGGTCGAGCGCAGGATCGACCGCCGCAGCGCCCGCATTAAGGGCGTTCAGGCATTCCGCTTCGCTCATGGCCGGGCCCACGCAAATATCGCCCGTCGGCCGTTCCAGATCGAGCGCCACAACGGATAATTCCGCACCGCACATCCCCGCCAGCGCGTTGATGGCAGCCCCGCCATTATGGAAATTCGTCACCATCTGCGCCGTCACTTCCGTGGGGAAAGCACTCACGCCTCGCGCTGCAACGCCATGATTGCCCGCGAAGATGACCGCCCGGATCCGTTCCGCACAAGGGCTTTCCCGTCCCTGCCAGCCGGCCATGAAAAGCGCGATCTCCTCCAGCCGTCCGAGCGACCCTGCGGGCTTGGTCAGCATCGCCTGCCGCCGGGCCGCCGCTTCCAAAGCCGCCGCATCGGGCATCGGCAAATCCGTCAATGCCGCGGCAAAGGCTGCCTTGTCGTCAAAATGGATCATGAACAGACAAAGCCTTCTGGCGGGGTGCGGACGATGAAATGCCCCTTCACCCCCTGGGGCCAGTCGGCATAGCGCACCACGCCTTCCTCGCTTTGCGCATGCCGCACCGCATAATCCAGTATCGCCCGCGCGGCAGCCTCGCCGGGCGTGAAATCGCCCAGCACATAGCCTATCTTCCCTGGTCCCCGGACATGCACGGTGCAATGCCGCTGACAGGCGAAGAGGCATGGCATTTCCTGCACCGCCACTCCCTCATAGACCGGATCGCTTGCCCGAACGGTCGCGATCGCCTCAGCCAGCAGCGCGCCTCCGCGCCGCCCCTTTGTATCCTCCCGGCTCTCCGTCGACAGGCGGCAGGTCGAACAGACCACCACCGAAGCCCCGCTTCCCACGGCACGCAGCATCAGCGCCGCTTCCCAAAATCAATCATCCTCGCTCCTCCAACCGGACGGCAAACAGCTCACCGGAAAGGCGGCGGGGAGGAAGGCGCACAGGCATGCGCTCCCCGCGCGGCCGAACCGGCAAGGCAATGGCTGTCGCTCAGCGAGGGGAACCCCGTCCGTCCGGCACACCCTGTCCGGTCGAAGAACGACTGCGTCAGGCAGGTCTCCTGGCTCACGGGTCGATGCTGTCCGACCGCCTTCTCGGGACTTGAACGTCCCAATGGCATGATGGCCGGATGGCTCGCCGCTTACAGTTGCAGGGGCAGCGCGGGCCTCACCCGACTTCCCTTTTCATCCCCTTGCGGGGAACCTGTCGCAACCCGCCTGATAGAGGCCAACGCCTTGCATCGCAAGGGGACTGCGAGGCTGCTGATACCCCTTTTTCTGCGCGTCGCATTCTGCTAATATCCATTTAATAATATGGGGAGAGGAGCCATGATTTTACTGGCTCATTGGATGGAATGGCTCTGCGAGCTTTTCGCCTGCACGGCGGAAAATGACCTGCGCGTCAATCAGTTGATCGTGCACATCCCGTCTGATGCCGACTGAACGGCCCTGAACGAATCGACACGTTACCCAGGGAACGCCGCCGCCCTTCACGGGTAATATGGCCATGTTGGCCAACGATCTCGGTATCACGCTCATCCGCCTCGGACTTGCGACGCTGCTCGGTCTTGCCCTGGGTTTCGAACGCGAGCGCCACGGCCATGATGCAGGTTTGCGCACCCATGGCCTGGTGTCGCTGAGTTCCGCCATGCTCACCCTCTCGGCGCTGGAACTTGCCGAAAGCCACCCTGATGGCGACCCCATCCGCGTCGTGCAGGGACTGGCTCAAGCCATAGGCTTCATTGCTGGAGGCTTGATCTTCGTGCGCGGCGGGGACGTCCGCAACATGACCACCGCCGCCAGCCTCTGGATGGCCGCAGCGGTCGGCATTACGGCAGGAGCGGGTCAGTATGCCCTCGTTCTGGCCGGATCGGCGATCGCCCTGCTGGTGCTGACGCTGCTGCTCCTCCTCGAACGGCATCTGGGCTGTCAGGCGGAAAAGTCAAAAGATGGCAAGATCGATATGCCCAATCGCCGTGGCTCTGCCCCTGACGGTGACCGTTGATCAGGCTGTGGTGCCATCACCGCCGAACGACTTGAGGATGCCGCTCGACTGGATATGGGAGATATCCTCGATCCGGGTAATCGTCGCTGGCAGGTTGGGATAATGGTCACGCATGGAGCATAAAATCCGCCCACCGGCCATCAGATAGCCGGCGCCGATTTCGGGCAATTGCGCAACCTTGAGATTTCGGGAATGTGGGGATCCCGTTTTGTCCAGATCGCCCTTCATCGTCAAAATCTCTATCAACGATCCTTCCATGAAAGATATTACCGAATCCCCTGGAATTTTGCCGCAAACTTGGCAACACACGCTACCGCCCTTCTGATACCCTTAGCCGAGCGGCTTGCCGTTCCAATATTTTGACCCGGAGAGAGCGCTCGGATGCTGACCGAAACACAAACTGCCGTCCGCGACATGGTTCGCGATTTCGCCCAGAGCGAAATTCGTCCTCACAGCGCGACATTCGAAGCGGAAGGCGGCTATCCGGCAGAATTGTTCGAACGGATCGCGCAACTCGGGTTGATGGGCATGACCGCACCGGAGGACATTGGCGGCGCTGGCGCGGATTATGTCTCCTATGCGCTTGCGCTGATGGAAATCGCCGCTGCCGATGGCGCGCTATCCACCATCCTCTCGATCCAGAACAGCCTGATCGTCTCGGCCCTGCTGAAGGATGGCACGGCGGAACAACGGGCCCGCTTTCTTCCCGACCTGCTATCGGGCCGCGCCATCGGCGCCTTCGCCCTTACCGAAGCGGATGCCGGGTCGGACGCGTCCGCCATCCGCACCCGCGCCGAAAAAGTGCCCGGCGGCTACCGTCTGAACGGCGCCAAGCAGTTCATCACTTCAGGCAAGATCGCTCGCCTCGCCATCGTCTATGCCGTCACCGATGCGGCGGCGGGCAAGCGCGGTATCAGCGCCTTCCTCGTCCCCACCGACCGTCCCGGTTATAGCGTCGACAAGGTCGAGCACAAGCTCGGCCAAGGTGCATCCGACACCTGCGCCATCCGGTTCGAGAATCTGTTCCTGGAGGATGACCTTCGTCTTGGCGCGGAAGGGGCAGGCTATGGCATCGCCCTCTCCAATCTGGAGGCCGGACGCATCGGCATCGCCGCGCAGAGCGTGGGCATGGCGCAAGCCGCGCTCGACATCGCTATCGCCTATGCCAAGGACCGCAACAGTTTCGGCCAGTCGATCATCCAGCATCAGGCGGTCGGTTTCCGCCTTGCGGATCTCGCCACCCGGCTGGAGGCAGCGCGCCAACTCGTCCTGTCCGCGGCTGCCTTGAAGGATGCAGGTGAGCCGGCACTGACGCAGGCCTCCATGGCCAAGCTCTTCGCCTCCGAAACCGCGGAGGCGGTCGTATCGGGCGCGATCCAGACCTTGGGCGGCTATGGCTATCTGGAGGAATTCGGCCTCGCCAAAATCTATCGCGACGTGCGCGTCTGCCAGATTTATGAAGGCACATCGGACATACAGCGGCTGGTCATCGCCAGGGCCCTGTAAATGAGGGCCCTGTAAATACGCTTCGAGGAGAGACATATGAACGACGTCATCATCGCCGGCTACGCCCGCACCCCCATGGGCGGATTTCAGGGCGCATTCTCCGGCGTAAGCGCCACCGAATTGGGCGCGGTCGCGGTCAAGGCAGCCGTCGAGCGCTCGAGCGCCGCGCCGGAAGCCATAGAGCGCATCTATATGGGATGCGTCCTACCCGCCGCCTTGGGTCAGGCTCCCGCGCGTCAGGCCGCGTTGGCCGCGGGCCTGCCGCAGTCGGTCGAGGCCACGACCGTCAACAAGATGTGCGGATCGGGCATGCAGGCCGCGATCATGGCCGCCGAAGCGATTGCCGCAGGTTCCGTCGATATCGTCATCGCGGGCGGCATGGAGAGCATGACCAATGCTCCCTATGCCCTCCCCAAGCACCGGTCCGGCGCGCGCATCGGTCACGACCGGATCATCGATACGATGATGATGGATGGGCTTGAGGACGCCTATGACCGCGGCAAGCCCATGGGTGCCTTTGCCGAGGATACGGCGCGCGACTATCAGTTCACCCGTGCGGAAATGGATGCCTATGCGATGGAGAGCCTCGCCCGCGCCAAGGCGGCCATCGACAGCGGTGCCTTTGCAGGCGAAGTCGTGCCCGTCACGGTCAAGACCCGCAGTGGGGAAATCCAGATCGATACCGACGAACAACCCGGCAATGCGAAGCCCGAGAAAATCCCTTCGTTGAAACCTGCCTTCGCCAAGGATGGCGCCATCACCGCCGCCTCCTCCGCCTCGATTTCAGACGGTGCGGCAGCTTTGGTGCTGACCAGCGCCGACGTGGCGGAAAAGCTGGGCCTGGCGAGGGAAGCCCGCATCGTAGCCACCGCCGCCCATGCCCATGCGCCTGCGCTGTTCACCACCGCCCCGGTCTTCGCGATCCGCAAGGCGCTGGAAAAGGCCGGCTGGTCCGCCAGCGACGTCGACCTCTATGAAGTCAACGAGGCCTTCGCCACCGTCGCCATGATCGCGATGCGCGACCTCGACATTCCGCATGACAAGATCAACGTCAATGGCGGCGCCACCGCCCTTGGCCATCCCATTGGCGCCAGCGGCGCGCGGATCATCGCCACGCTGATCGCCGCATTGAAGGCGCGCGGCCTCAGGAAAGGCGTTGCGGCACTATGCATCGGCGGCGGTGAAGCCACTGCGGTGGCGCTGGAAATTCTCTAAAAGGGCGACGGATAGGAACATCGCCTCGGCAGCGCGATCAGCATGGCCCCGAAATAGGCGGCTGCATCCTTCCGAGCGGTACGGATTGCCAATCCCCATCCCGCAACGATAAAGGAAGGACGACGGTTGGGGCAGGCCCGGACTTTTTACCGCAATCATGCCGAGGCAAAGAACGGTCCATGGACGACATGACCAGCAGCACGGCCGATCCGGCCGGTACGCTCAGCCAGCGCGATCATCCGCTGCGCGCCTCCCTGTCCCGGGAAATGCATATTCGCGGCCTGCCCCGCTTCGATGCACCGGCAATCGCCCTGCAATTCGTATTGCTGGTCGATGAAGCGCAGGCCCGGGATAGTCTTGTCCTTCTTGCCGAACGATTTCCCACGCTCAATCCTGGCGATCGTTTCTTCACGGACCATATCGGCGATCTTCATTTTTCCTGGGAGCGCCACACGGAATTCATGACTTACAGCTTTCTCGCTCCGGTCGAGGGCGGGTCGCTGTTCGATCTTGCGCCATTTGGCGACGTGGCGCGCTGGATAGCTGCGTTCCCCGGCCAGGTGATCCGCTCGACCCATATCTCCCTGGTCAAGGACGAGCCACCCTTCGCCAGCATCGCTGCGCATTTCGCCACCGACGACCTCATCATCTCCGATGTCGCCGACGGCCAAGCGCGCATCTGGGGCGACTTCCGCCTGCACAGCGACGGCTTCGGCCGGCTGCTCATCCATGACAAGGGGTTGCAGGGTGGCGAAAGCTCTCAACTCGTGCAACGGTTGCAGGAATTGGGCAATTACCGGAAGATCGCCCTGCTCGGTCTGCCCGAGGCGCAACGGGCCACCCCGCTGCTGACGGGGCTGGAACAGCGATTGACTGCCATCACCACCCGCCTGGCGCAAAAGGATGCCGATGACGATCAGGCATTGGAGCACCTCACCTCGCTCAGCGCCGAGCTCGCCGAGATCGTCGCGCGCACCCGCTACCGCATGAGCGCGACGGAGGCCTATGCCGAAATCTGCCGCGATCGCATCCGCCGCCTCGGTGTGCTTCCCGTCCGGGGCTATCGCTCGCTTGACGATTTCACCGAGCGCAGGCTGCTACCGGCCATGCGCACTTGCGATGCCTTCACCCGGCGCCAGGAGGACCTTGCCCAGCGCGTGGCATGGACCAGCGCCCTTCTGCGGACCCGTGTGGACACTGCGCTGGCCCGGCGCAATCGGGATTTGCTGGCATCGATGGATCGCCGTACCGGATTGCAACTGCGCCTGCAACATACGGTTGAAGGGCTGTCCGTGGTGGCCATCAGCTATTATGCGCTGGGTCTGTGGCACCATCTCCGGGAAGCGCTGGAGCATCAGGGCCTTCATCTGCCCGGCTGGGTCGATCTGGCGCTATTTCCCGTCACGATCGCTGCCGTCTTCCTGGGCATCCGCCAGATCAGGAAGGTCAAGAAATCGTCGGCCAGAAACGATCATTAGAGCGGTTTGCGATCTGCTTCGATCAACCTTGGGCAGTACGTTCGCGGTAACGACGCGCTTCCGCATGGGGGCTGTGGTGGCGATCTTGGCGGGCTTTCCGACGGTCGGGAGTTGTTCTTCGAAGATATGAAGGGGATGGCGTAGGAGCACTCGCAATGGCGGCATCTGCCCGACGAGTTGAGACCAAATCATAGGAGGGCGACCAAAGCGCATTAGTCGAGGTGCATGGCGGCCACTAAATTTCTCGCATCGGCTCTATCCAGCGAGAATCATCATGTCCCAGCAACGCCATATCAAACTCGGTTTCATCCTGCACGGCGTGGGCCGCACATGGAACGACTGGCGCCACCCCGACCGTGATGTCAACGCCAGCACCAGCCTCGCCCTCTATCAGAAGCAGGCTGCAACGGCCGAGCGCGGCAAATTCGACTTCCTCTTCGTCGCCGACAGCTTGTCGATCACGGAAAAGTCCAGCCCGCATTATCTGAACCGCTTCGAGCCGATCACCATCCTATCCGCGCTAGCGGCCACGACATCCCGCATCGGGTTGGTGGCGACGCTGACCGTCAGCTATTCCGAGCCATTCAACGTCGCGCGCCAGTTCGCCTCGCTCGATCATCTAAGTGGCGGACGGGCAGGATGGAACATCGTGACCTCCTGGCTGGGCGATACCGCGGCCAATTTCAGCAAGACCGAACATCCGCCCCATGCCCTGCGCTATCGCATCGCCAGTGAATATCTCGACGTGGTTCAGGGCCTGTGGGACAGCTGGGAGGATGGCGCCCATGTCGCGGACAAGGAAAGTGGCCAATTCGTCGATCCCGAGCGGCTCCACCGCCTCGACCACAAGGGCGAATTCTTCCAGGTGCGCGGTCCGCTCAACATCAAGCGGACTCCGCAGGGGCAGCCGGTCATCTTTCAGGCGGGCGCCTCGGACGACGGACGCAATTTCGCGGCGAAACAGGCGGAGGTCATCTTCACCCACGCCGAAGACGAGACGGCCGGACAGGCCTATTATGCCGATGTGAAAGCCAGGGCCAGAAGCTTTGGCCGGAATCCCGACCTGTTGTTCATCCTGCCAGGCATTGCGCCCATCGTGGGGGAGACGGACGAGGATGCGGAAGCGCGTTATCGCGAGTTGGCGGCACTGGAATCGATCGACACCGGCCTCGGCTTCCTGTCCCGGACCTTCAACGATCATGATTTCCGCCAATATGATCTCGACGGGCCCTTTCCCGATGTCGAACATATCGGATTCAACAGCCAGCAAAGCGCATCGCAAAAGGTCCTGGCCATGGTGCGAGCGGAAAATCTGACGCTGCGTCAGACGGCGGAACGCCTGGCGACGCCGCGCGGTGTCTTCATCGGCTCGCCCGAGACCGTGGCGGATCGTTTGCAGCAATGGTTCGAAGGCGGCGCAGCCGACGGCTTTGTCTTCTTCGAACCCCTTCCCGGACAGCTCGATCTGTTCGTCGACAAGGTGATCCCGATCCTTCAGGCGCGCGGCCTGTTCCGCACCGATTATGAAGGCACCACCTTCCGCGAGCATCTGGGTCTTCCGGTCCCCGAAAACCGCTATGCACGCAAGCCGGAGGTCCCGCCCGCCATTGCTGCCGAGTGATAGACGGGAGGACCGCCCCGAACTTGCTGGGTCATCGGTGGCAAAATCGCAGCTCGCAGGGAGGCAGCACGGGGCATTTGCACGGCTGTTGGCCACTCTCCGCTACTGCGCTAAGCCGCACGTCGCTGACCGACACTCACGAAAGAAGAATGATAGGGCCGATCAATCCCCAAGGAACGAGCGGCCCCAGACCTTTCCGTTCAAAGCGGCTGTATCGCTTTACCCGCCATTTCGATCGATTTGGTCGAGGACGGCGTCCGCTTCCGGCCGGTCCACCCAGTCGGGGCTGACCTGCAACCAGCGCACGACGCGGCCGGGGCCAACCAGGAGGAAAGCGGGTTGGGGCAATTCCCAGCTCCCCGTGCCCGTCACTTCACCGATCCAGCCGGATGGCGGCGGCGACGGACGATGGTCTGGCTCGAAACTGATATGCAGCAACCGCGCCAGGCCATTATCGGCATCGGTCGCGACCAGGAAGGGCAGATCGTGCCGGACCTTTATGTCTCGCAACAGATGGGATAGCTGGGGGCTGAGCGCCACAAGCGGAATATGCCGCTGCCTGAGGGCAGGGAACAATCTTTCGGCATAATAAGGCAAGGCGATGTTGCAGGCCGGACAGCCCGCGAAGCGGAAGAAGACGAACAGCGCCGGGCCTTCTGCGGTGAGATCATCCAGCCTCAATGTGCCGCCATCCACCTCCGCGAAGGACAGGGGCGGCAGGACGTCGCCGGGCTGAGCTACGGCAGCGGGATCGAAGCGCTCCAGCAACTGGGTGCGTTGCCTTTTGTTGCCCTCAAGCTGGGCCGGGGACCAGCTTCTCTCCCGCTCCGCCTGCAAGGCAGCATAGCGGGATTTGAGTGTTTCATTGACTATGGTGGCCATGATGATCTCCTTCACCGTGCACACCCCGTTCTGGCGATCGCGACCAGCGTCCGCCAATGAGACTTGCCCTGACAATCACGAGAATTGCTGATCTGGTCGAGGCTTTCCCGCGACGACCGGGGAAATCTGCTGTCGGTTTCAAATATGTCTGGCTGTAGTCAGAGATAAGGCTGGCATTCGTCCCATCACGCCCGCCAGACTTTGCTGGATTGCGCCGCCAAAACTCCGACAACCAATTCCTATCCGATCAGATCACCGGCCGACAGCATATCGGCCGCATGCGAAAGCATGGGCAACTGTTAGGAGAATGCCCACGCCTCGGATGCCTTTGCCATAGCAGAATGCCGAAAGCTTTCCTCAGGCGTCGAATCCGGGGGATTGGCGCTGCGCCTTGCGGAGCGCGGCCTCCCAGACGAGGTCGTAATGCGATCGGGCGCCCTCCACCGGCTTGCGGTCCCGATTCATCTGGCGTCGGACTTCCTCCTGCGCGGCTTCGGGGGCGATCAGCACATTGTCGCGGCCGACGGCAAGGCTGCGGACCTGTGCCTTGCACGCTTCCTCCAGATGATAGATGCCGCTGAACGCCTCGCCCGGCGTCGATCCCAATGCCAGCGTGCCGTGATTGCGCAGCAGCATGACCTTGGTATTGCCAAGATCGGCTACCAGCCGCTCCCGCTCATCCAGGTTGAGCGCCACGCCTTCATAGTCATGATAGGACAGACCAGGGATCAGCGCGAGGGCGCGCTGGTTGAGCGGCAGCAGCCCTTCGGCATGTGCCGACACCGCCACGCCATCGGCGCTGTGGAAATGGGCGATATAATGGGCATCTTCCCGCGCGCCGTGGATCGCGCTGTGGATCACATAGCCGGCATAGTTGATGCCGTAATCATTTTCCCCGATGACATTGCCGTCCAGGTCCACCTTGACCAGACTGGACGCCGTGATCTCATCGAACATCAGGCCGAAGGGGTTGATCAGGAAATGATGCTCCGGCCCCGGCGCGCGGGCGGAGATATGGGTATAGATGAAATCGTCCCAGCCATAGAGGGCGGACAGGCGATAGAAAGCGGCAAGATCGACGCGGACCTTCCATTCCGCTTCGCTGATCCCCGACTGGCGGAAACGGTCGTCCTTCAAGACTGTGGCCATGGCGCTGCTCCTTTGCGCGGGATTTTAGGGAAGCGGCAGGGCGCCGCCCAATGAGAATGGCTGATAAATGGATTGGCGCTGCTCATGCAGGGAATATCCCCGGATCGACGATGGAGGCGACATCGATATGGGCGGGCAGTTCGCCATCGGCATGGAAGCGGTCGACCACCCGTTGCAACGTCTTCACCACCGCCGCATCGGGTGCGATGAGCAGCGGGTTCTGCCGTTCCACGATCAGGGTGGCGAGTTTGGGATCGACCTTCGTCTGCCGGGTGAAGATACGGGCATAGTCGGCGGGATGCGCCCGCGACCATAGGCTCGCCTTGCGGAGGCGAGTGAGGACATCCCGCAGGGCTTCGCGCTTCGCCGGATCGTCGAGTGCGGTCTGGGAGGCGGCGATCAGGGTCAGGCCGCTATTGATACCGTCCCCATCGCGCAACACGCGCGCGCCGCGTTGTTCCGCCGCGATCTGATAGGTGCCGAAGGTCGCCCATGCCTCTATCTGCCCGGCGGCGAAGGCGGCTGCGGCGTCATTGGGCAGCATGAAGCCGATGTCGACCTTTCGCCGGTCGAGCTTCGTTTCCTTGAGCGCTTCGAGCAGCAGATAATGGGATATGCTGCCCCGCGCGCTCGACACGATCACGCGCTTGCCCGCAAGGCCCGCGACCGACCGGATCGGAGAGCCGCCGGGAACGATGATGCCAATGTCCTTGGTCGAGGAGATCGAGCCCGCAATGATCTTCAGCGGCACGCCCGCCGATGCCGCCAGCACGACCGGCAGGTCGCCCGCCGGAGCGATATCGACCGCGCCTGCGTTGAGCGCCTCCAGCAGCGGCGCGGCGCCGACGAAATTCGCCCATTCCACATCGTAGGACAGGTCGTTGAGGGCGCCCGCCGCCTCCGCCTTCGACTGGAGGAGATGGACCTGATCGCCCAGCACCAGTTTCGTGCGCCTATTTTTCCCTGCGCACGCGGCAAGGCAGACCGCGGCCGCGCCGGCCAGGAAGATCCGACGATCAGAAAGCAAGCGCGATCCGTCCATAATAATAGCCTCCCGCCGGATTGAAGGGCGACGGACCATAATAGCCCTGGCCCGTCTGGGGATTGCCCGGCCCGTTGGTTTCGGGGCGGACGTCGAACAGGTTGGTGGCGCCGGCCGAAAGCGTGGCGAACTGCGTCACCTTCGCGCTGATGCTGGCGTCGGTGATGATCTTCGCGCCGAAATGCCGGTCGTCGCCCGCTGCCGTGCGCTGCGTATATTTGCCATAGCGGGTGGCGGTGAGGCTGAAGCCGAAAATGCCCTTGCTCCAGTTGAGCGTGCTGACCAGCTTCGTATGCGGCTGGAGCACTTCCAGCTCCCCGATCTTGTCGCCGCCGAAGAAGACCGACCCCGCGCCCAGCAGCGAAGCGCCGGTGGGACCGAAGAGTTGCGACGGGGTAGCGACGACATCCGTCACCTTCGTCTTCGAATAGTTGAAGGCGAAGGTCAGCCCTAGCTTGCCCAGATCGCCAAGGTTTTTGGAATAGTCAGCGACCAGATCGAAACCCTTGGTCGTGGTGTCGGCGGCGTTGATGAAATATTCGGCCTGCTCGATGTCCGACAGGCCGTAGGCGGCAAGGATGGCGGAAATGCCCGTGCCGAACAAACGGCCGGTGCGCTCGATCCGGTTCTTGATGCGGATATAATAGCCATCGAGCGTCACCGACAGGGCAGGCGCAGGCGCGAAGACGAAGCCCAGCCCCGCATTCCATGTCTTCTCCGCCTTGAGCGGCTTGGCGCCCAGCAACTGGCCGACGGCGGAATCCGCCGTCACCAGCTTCGCGACGGTGGGCCTGAGTTCCGTCTGCCCGGTCTGCATGTTGAAAAAGGAGGAGGTGCGTCCATCGGTCTGCGCATAGCCGATCTGCGTCAGCGACGGCGCGCGGAAGCCGGTGCCGACCGTGCCGCGAATGGCGAAGGCAGGGCTGATCTCATAGCGGCTGTTGAGCTTCAGGCCGACCGGGCTTCCGGAACCGTCGCTATAATGTTCGGCGCGGACCGCAGCGCCGATATACCATGCATCGAGCGGATAGATGCCAAGGTCGACATAGCCCGCATAAACCTTGCGGCCGATATCAGCCTCATCAGCGGGCGACAGCACGATCGCCCCCTGCACCACGGGCGAGGCGGTGACGCCGACATTCCAGTCATACTGCTGGTCGCCGGGCTGGAAACGATAGGTCGCCGGTTGATAAGCCAGAGGATCGCCCGCGAAGGTCCGGAAGCGATCGAGTCGATATTCGCCGCCGACGGAGATTTGCAGCGGCTTGGCCAGACCGATTTCGACTTCCCGGTGAAGTTCGACATTGTGGGTCCATTGCCGGAACTCGAAATTGGCGAGATTGGGCCAGCTTGTCGGACTGTTCGCCCCGAGCGAGGGACGGACCGACAATTTCGAATATTGATGACTATAGTTGCGGCCGAAAGAGGAACTGACATCATAGTCCCAGCCCCAGAGTACGCCCCTCAAACCGCCGACGAACTGAAAATCATTCTCGTCGATATTGTTGAGGGGGTAATAGCCGTCCGGGAAAAGTGCGGTGAAATTGGCGGTGCTATTGGGACGGCGGAAATTATTGCCGATTTGGGCGTCGCGCTCGCCATAGGTGCCGAAGCTGTAGAGGGTGACATTCTCCGTCACCGGCAGTTCCGCATTATAGGACAGGTTGAACGCCTTGATCTGCGGGTCGCCATTATGCGCGCCGTCGCGACTCCATTGCGCGTTGCGGGCATTGGCCTGGGCGACATTGGCCAGCACCTGATCGCGGGTCAGGCCGCTGGTCGCCACTACCTGATCGACCGTGCGGTTGGCGGGCAGGCCATAGATGTTCGTATCGGTCGCGGGCAGATTCCACCAGGCGCCGCCGCGCTTGCGAATGTCGCCGCTCAGGGTCAGGAAGCCGCCGTCACCGATCTTCGTGCCGTAACGGATCGTGCCCTTCCAGCTATCTGGCTTGCCATTGGCGTTATAGAGCGTCCCATAGGTGAAATCGCCGCTCAGCCCCTCCTTCTCAGCCAATTGGATGTTGATGACCCCGGCTATGGCGTCGGTGCCATATTGGGCGGCGGCGCTGTCCTTCAGCACCTCGATCCGGTTGATCGCGCTGGTCGGGATGAGGTCGATGTCGACCGGATTCGCGCCAGATGTATCGGCAGTCGAATTGTTGAGGAAAGCGCCGTTGTGCCGCCGCTTGCCGTTGACCAACACCAGCGTATAGGCGGGCGCAAGGCCGCGATTGGTGACCGGACGCCCGATCGAGAACACGCCCGCATGGGTCGCGCCGAAATTGAGCGAAGGCAGCAGCTTGGACAGGGCTTCACCGAACTCGGCCGAGCCGGTGGCCTGCAATTTCTCCGCGCTCACTACGTCGATCGGCGCAGGACTTTCCGCCACGGTACGCGGTGCACCGCGCACGCCCGTCACGATAATGGCGCCAGCATCGTTGGCAGCTTCCGCCGCAACGCCCTCAGTTGCTGCGGCGGTTTGCGCGAACAAGGGAACAGTCGTCAGTAAGACGATCGCAATTGCAGTCGAGCACAGAAAATAGTTTTCATTGTTCATGGCATATCCCCCATCACATGGGGATCATCTATTTACTATCAAATTGATTGAGAAATGACTTTACCATTACATCTATGAATATATTTGAATTTAATTTATTCTATATAGGGACGAAATTCAGCTTTACCCGCCTTTACCGAAGTCGGGATCGAAGGCATCGGCGACCACCCGCTTGCCATCAATCAAGCCGGCCTTCTGGAAACGGTGGGTAATGTCCTGTTCGTGTGCGATGATCTTGCCGTCGATGGGTTGCGCCACACGGTTGTTGCGGTCGAAACTTGCGCGCGCGATGTCGAGCGGCAGACCGGTTTCCTTCGCCAGAACCTGCGCGAACTCATCCGGATGCGCCCGCGCCCAGTCGACGGCCCTTGCCTCCCTCCGGAGAAAATCCGCAAGCAAGGCGCGCTTCGATCCGATGGAGTCGGCATAGGCAATGTCGATATAATTGGGCAGGCCGTAATCCTTCGCATCGACCACCGCGCGTGCGCCTTCCTTGATCGCCACATTCGTATAGGGCGTCCAGGTGGACCAGGCGTCGATCGCGCCGCTGTCGAAGGCGGCCTTGGCATCGCCGGGCGGCAGGAAGGTGACGCGCACCCTGTCCGCCGGGATATGCGCCCGTTCGAGCGCCTGAAGCAGCAGATGATGACCGATCGATCCACGCGTGGTGGCGATCGATTTGCCGATCAGATTCTGTATCGACCGCGCGGGCGAGCCGTCCTTCACCAATATGGCCAGCGCCTCCGCAGCCTGGGCAGCGGGCGCCTGCACCCCGATGGCCTTGATCGGGCTACCGCTTTGATAGGCGAAGATGAAGGGCGCGTCGGCCGCCAGGCCGAGATCCGCCGCACCGCCACCCACCGCCTCCAGCAAGGGTTGGGCTGCCGGAAATTCCGACCACTCGACCGTATAAGGCGCATCATTGAGAACGCCCGAGGCGATCATCATGGATTTGACCTGCCCCTTCTGGTTGGCGACGCGCAGCACCCGATCATCGCTGCCGCCAAATTTCGCGGCGGCGAGACCAAAGCCCGCCGCCGCAACCAGTATCACCGCGATGATCGCGCCCCTGTTTTTCGCCATTTCAGCCCGCCAACGCCAGACCGTTCTTTTCCCGATCGGCGACCTTACGCCGCACGACAGGGAGAAGTTCCCGGCCATAGAGGATGGAGTCGCCCAACGGATCGAAGCCGCGGATCAGGAAATGGTCGATGCCGATATCATAATAATCGAGCATCGCGTCCGCCACCTGCTCGGGCGTACCGACCAGCCCCGTGCTGTTGCCGGCCGCACCCGTCAGGGCCGCAACGCCGGTCCACAGCCGCTTGTCCTGCCGATTGACGCTCGCCGTTTCGAGCAGGCGAAGCGATCCGGCATTGGGCGGACGGTGGCCGGTCAGCGGCAGTCCAGCGGCGATCCGGTTTTCGCGCACCTGCTCTTCGATCTCGGCCGCGCGCTTCCACGCCGCCTCTTCCGTGTCCGCGATCACAGGCCGCAATGAAAGGGAGAAGCCGGGATCGCGACCGAAACGCGCCGCCGATCGGCGCACCTGCCGGACAGTATCCTGCACCGCCTCCAGCGTTTCGCCCCAAAGGGCGTAGACATCGGCATGCTGCCCCGCGACCTCGATCGCTTCCGGCGACGAACCGCCGAAGAAAACCGGTAGATTGTCGGGCTTGATGGCGCTGAACGCCTGCTTCACGTCGTAGAATCTGCCCTGATGGTCGAATGGCCTAGCCGCCGTCCATTCCTGCCGCAGGATGGTAAGATATTCGTCAGTGCGGGCGTAGCGTTCCGCCTTCACGCTCCTGGTATCGCCGTCCCGCGCCATTTCATCGTCGGCGCCGCCGGTGATGATGTGGACCGCCACACGCCCGCCCGACAACTGATCCAGCGTCGCCAGTTGCCGCGCGGCAACGGTCGGCTGGGTGAAGCCGGGCCGATGCGCCACCAGGAAACCCAGGGTCGAGGTAATGGCCGCCGCATGGGCTGCAACGATCTGGCTTTCCGGGCTGTTGGAACTGAAGGGTATCAATACGCGGTCGAAGCCCCCCTCTTCCTGGGCCTTGGCTGATGCCTCGACATAATCCTTGTCGAGGACACGGCTTCGTACGGCCGCCTGGGTTTCAGAGGCATTATTGAAGCCGATATAGCCGATAAACTTGACGCTCATGGTAACCTCTCAATTCAGATCACGAAAAAGCCGTGAGTGCCGTCGCGCTCCAGTTGAGCGACAAGACCATATTCCCAGTCGAGATAGGCCTGCATGGCCGCCGCCTTGTTGTCCGTTCCTTCATAGGGGCGCTTGTAGCGGCCCTCCGGCCCGCGCGGACTGGGGGCACCATCTGGTCCTTTTTCCAGCGCTACCGTGGCCCAGTCGACATCGAGTACGAACACCTCCCACCCCAGTTGCGCGAGCCAGGATGCAGTCATATCGGCGCGCGGGCCAATGTCATCGGTGACGACGATGCGCGCGCCCCGTACCGGGGCATTATGGTCGGTTTCCTGAACGAGTTGACCACCTTGTGCATTGCGGAAGCCAGGCAGATGACCGCTTTCATATTCACGCGGCTGGCGTACATCGTAAAGATAGAGGGTACGTGCATCGTCAGCCTTCAACGCCTCCAGTTCGTCCCATCCGATGCGCTTCACCCCAGCGCGATAGGCAACATCGCGAGCATGGGCGCGGGCATCCTCGGCAGAGCGATTGTCGATCTCCGGCGCGACGCGGGTCTGGCCGGTCTCCAGTTCCTGTCCCGCCAGCGTCCAGCCGATCGTACCGTTGCGCAGGGCGAAGATCGGGTTGGGCAAACCGGCATTGACCAGCGACTGGGTACCGATGATCGACCGGGTCCGGCCCGCGCAATTGACGATGATCGTGGTATCGGGATCAGGCGCGATGGACCTGGCGCGCAGCACCAGTTCCGCGCCGGGAACGCTGGTGCCGGTCGGGATACTCATCGTGTTATATTCGTCGTAACGACGAGCGTCGAGGATCGCGATATCGGCCTTTTCCCTGATCAGCGCCTGCACCTCTTCCGCCGCCAGGCTGGGCGTATGGCGGCGATGCTCGACCAACTCGCCAAAGGCCTTGGAATAGCTGTTCACATCCTCGAACAGCTCATAGCCCGCAGCGCGCCAGCCATCGAGGCCGCCCTCCAGTTCGCGGACGTCGGTATAGCCCAGCCCCTCGAACCGCACGGCCGCCTTGCGTGCCAGCCCTTCACCATTGTCATAGACGACGATCGACGTATCCGGCCGGGGAATGCGCCAACGTGCTTCCTCATCGATCCGGCGCAGCGGAATCTGAGCGGCGAACAAAGGATGGCCCTGCGCGAATTCATGCTCCTCGCGCACGTCGATCAGGGCAATCTCACTGCCCACCAGCAAGGCGCGACGGATATCCTGCGGCGTGGCAAGCTGAATGCGTTCCAGCGTATTGGTGGTCATGCGTTTCTCGATCTGTCCCAGAGGTTGGGGATCACGCCGTTGGCGTAACCCGATATGAAGCTTTTGGCGGTCCCGTCGGCAGCATAGGTCGCCCGCTCGACCGCGCCGATATTGGCGCCATAGACATGGATGCTGATCGACGGCCGATCCACAAGGCCGTTGGTCACGCGATGGATATCCCCGATGCGGGGGGAAACGGCGTCGACTTCGCCCTCACGAAGATATTGCTCACCATGCGCGATCAATCGGCCGTCGGGCGACCGGCGGAAGCGCTCGACCTTCTCGACCCCTCGCAAAATGCCGACCAAACCCCAAACCGTATGATCGTGGACCGGCGTGGACTGGCCGGGTCCCCAGACAAAACTGACGACGCTGAAGCGCTCGCGGCTGTCGCAATGCAGCAGATATTGCTGGTAGCGCTCGGGATGCGGGCGAGTGAATTGCTCCGGCAGCCAATCGTCCCTGGCGATCAGCCGGCTCAACAGGGCACGGCCACTCTCCAATATCGCCCCTTCATCGCGCGTCGCCGCCACCAGATCGGCAAAAGCGGTGACGAAGCCGCGCAGACGCGCGATGTCGGCGGCGCCGTCGGCAGGCCGACTTATCGTCGCGACGGCATTCATTCGGCGGCCTCCGCGATCGGCGCGAAGGGCAGGACAGCGGCGCCATGATCATCATCGCCACCGAGATGGGAGAGCAGCTTTTCCCGCAGATGCCCCGAAAGACCGGACCGTTCCCCCCGCGGAGCCGCAATCCGCTCCTGCGCGACGATGCGCCCCTTGTCGAGCACCAGCACCCGGTCAGCGAGCGCGATCGCTTCCTCCACATCATGGGTCACGATCAACACGGCAGGCCGGTGCGCGCGCCAGAGCGACAGGACGAGTTCATGCATCCTGTAGCGTGTCAGCGCATCCAGCGCGGCGAAGGGTTCATCAAGCAGCAGCAGCTTGGGTTCGCGCACCAGCGCACGGGCAAGCGCGACGCGCTGCGCTTCTCCGCCGGACAGCGTCAGCGGCCAGGCGTCGAGCCGATGGCCAAGCCCGACTTCCTTGAGCGCCGCCTCGCTTCGGTCGCGCACCCGGTCGCCCTTGAGACCCAGGGCCACATTCTTCCATACCGGCTTCCAGGGCAGCAGACGTGCATCCTGAAACACGACCGCGCGCGAGTCGGGGACTTCGACGTCCTGTCCGCGTATCTCATCGAGACCCGCGAGCGTGCGCAACAAGGTTGTCTTGCCGGAACCGGAACGGCCCAGGAGCGCAATGAATTCGCCCGGCGCGATGTCCAGGTCCAGACCGTCGATGATCGTGTTGGCGCCGAAGCGGCGGACGAAGCCGCGCAGCCTCACCACCGGCTCAGGGTGCGGAAGATCGCGGTGATGGGCGGCACTTTGCAGGGCGGAAAATCCGAGACGGGCGTCCATGCTTATTGCTCCACTATGCTGGGGCGCCAGATAAGGGCGCGGGCTTCGATGGCGCGGACCAGCCAGTCGGCGCCAAGGCCGAGAATGGCGTAGACCATGAGGCAGACGACGATGATGTCCGTCCGCATGAAATCGCGGGCATTGTTGATGAGATAACCAAGGCCGGCCGATGCGTTGATCTGCTCCGCCACGACGAGGACCAGGATGGCAACCGACAGCGCATAACGCAGCCCCACCAACAGCGAGGGCAGCGCGGACGGCAGAATGACATGCCAGATCTGTTCCCAGCGGCTGAGCCCGAAGCTTTTCGCCGCATCCAGCAAGCGCAGGTCGACACCCCGGATGCCGCTATAGAGGTTGAGATAGACGGGAAAGACTGCCGCGAAGGCGATAAGCGCGATCTTGGGCGTTTCCCCGATCCCGAACCAGACGATGAACAACGGCGTCAGCGCCAGCACGGGAATGGTCCTTTTGATCTGCATCAGCGGATCGACCGCCAACTCCCCGGTGCGGGACAGTCCTGAGACGAGACCGAGCCCCAGGCCAAGCCCCACCCCTATCAGCAACCCCACCGCGACGCGGGCAAATGACACCAGCAGGTTCGAGGGCAATTCGCCCGACAGCAGCATTTGGGCCAACGTGCCGATCACCGCAGAAGGCGCGGCCAAGGTACGTTCGGGGATAAGGCCGCTGCGCGATCCCAACTCCCAGAGCAGCAGCAGGATGACGGGCGACAGCCAGCGCCCACCGAAGCGTGCGAGGGAAAATCTCCGAACGCCGGAATATCCGGAACTGCGCTTGCCCGCTGCCAAAACCGTCATCAACTCGTCCTCTTGGTAATGAGGAAAAGCCCAACATGAATTCTCTACCAATTCAATTGAGTTTTTATCGCTCCATCTATGAGCGACGCTGATAAGCGGCGATCCGGCGCAAATGACGCTCTATCGATCGCAGAAAATGGCGGGTTTGTGGGCTTCGATCGTTCCGACCAAGATTTTTCTGACCGCTTTAAATCTCTACTATTTTGATTGATATATTTGTATTGATGATAAGAGCGCGACTCCATGCCCGGCCTCGATCGGCTGCGCTTTTCCCTCATGAGGTTTCCATGCCGGTCAATCTGCCTACCAATCTCTTGCGCAGCTTTGTTGCCATCGTCGATACGGGGTCGATGCTGAACGCATCCGAGCAGGTGTTCGTGACCCAGTCCGCGCTCAGCCTCCAAATCAAGCGACTGGAGGAACTGGTGCAGCAGACGCTGTTCCTTCGGGAGGGACGACGGTTGAACCTGACCTCGGCGGGGGAAGTGCTGCTCGATTATGCGCGGCGCGTGCTGCTGCTGCATGATGAGGCCGTCGCGGCGGTCAGTGCAGGCCGTTTTGCCGGACCGGCGCGCATAGGCATGGTGCAGGACTTTGCCGACAGCCTGCTCAGCGGACTCCTGTCGCGTTTTTCCGAACTGCACCCCGATGCGCAAATCTATGCCCGCGTCGCTGGAACCGCGGAGTTGCAGACTCTGCTGGATCGCCGCGAGCTCGACATTTTGCTGGGCTTTGCCGCACCCAACGATCCGCATGCCGTGACCATCGCGCCGATGAGCTGGTATGGCGAAGCGGCGCTTGTCGAGCGGGACGTGATTCCGCTCGCCGTGCTGGAGGAGCCATGCCGGTTCCGCGAAGCCGCCATCCGGGCGCTGGAGGATAGTGGGCTGCAATGGCGGATCGCAGTGGAGACCCCCAATCTGGCGACGCTGAAGGCGGCAGTGGGCGCGGGGCTTGGCGTCACCTGCCGCACCCATCTGTTCCTGGGCGATAGCGAGGCGCTCGAACATGAAAGGTTACCGCAATTGCCACGTGTCGCCGCCATATTGCGCGCAGGCGATAAGCTGGACAAGGCGGCGCATCGTCTCGCCGAACTCGCGCGGGAAACGGTTCAGACGCTCTGAAACTCAATAGCCCCGTGCCGGATCGACGATGTCGCTGGGCTTTTCGCCACGAACGAAGCGAGACAGATCGTCATTCACCTTTTCCAGCAACCGGTGGCGGATGAGATTGTAGTTGCTCGAAATATGCGGCGTCAGTCGCACCCGCGGATGACTGTAGAGTGCGTGGCCTTCGGGCAGCGGCTCCGGATCGGTGACATCCAGGGTCGCAAAGCCCAGCCGTTCTCGATCCAATGCATCGATCAGGGCTTCCTGATCGATCACCGAGCCCCGTGCCACATTGATGAGATGCGCACCCGGCTTGATCCGAGCGAACAGCGCTTCATTGAAGAGATGGCGGGTTTCCGGCGTGCCGGGCACGGCGACGACGATATGGTCCGACGCCGACACCAGCGTTTCGAGATCGCCGACATGCTGCACCCCGCTGATGCCCGATTGCGCGCCGCTCCGCCGCAGCCCGACGACCTGAGCGCCCAGCGCCAGACCGCGCCGCGCCACCGCCGCGCCGATCGCGCCCAGGCCGACGATACCGATGGTCGTTCCCGAAACCCGGCCCAGCGGACGAGGAACCCATTGATCACGGGAGCGGACCGTCGCTGCCTCCAGATTCTTGGCATGGGCGTAAATAGCGGCGATCACATAATCAGCGATCTCCTCCGAAGCGACGCCGCGACCGCAAGTGACTAGCGGCGCGTCCAGCAACCAGCCGGGATAGAAATCCACGCCCGCCGAAGCGCTATAGACCCATTTGAGCCGCCCCGGCCATATTTTGGGCCGCACCTGCGAGGATTGCCGCCAGGCCAGGGAAGGTCGCACCAGCAATATGTCCGCCTCGTTCGCGGCGGTCCACGGCTCATCCTCCGCCACATCGATCAGGGTCGGACCGGAAGGATGCAGGCCCAGGCTGTGATTGAAATCGGGTTCCAGCTGGCTGGCGATGATCAAGGACATGTCAATTCCCCCAGGCGGCGCGCCCATCGCTGGGCCAAAATGACCTATCGACGAAATTCGCGATACAATCTGCGATAACCATGCCTGTCTACTCCGGCCAAGATGCTGCCGCCCTCGGAGCCGATGGCGGCCCCGACAGGAGGGAGATGGATATACGACACGCCCCGTCTCAACATCTAAATATTTCTCAACTGATAAAGTAGATAATTTATTTGTTTCCCTGCCGCGATGCTGCCATGGGTGGCGTCCATGCGGTTCAGATCATTGCCAGGGAGAAGGCCGGTGACCATCATCCACGTCGGAGGCGTAGCTGCTCTACCTCGCTGCCGGCTTCCCTGCGAAGCCGGTCGGTAGCGGTGATATCCGTGTTCAATCTTTTCCCCAACACAATGCTGGACGAATAATGGCTACAGCTCCCAATCTGAGTCACACCCCGGTGTCAGACGAAATCCTGGCCACTTTGCGAGAGGGTTTCGCGAAGACTGCTGCCGAACATGACCGCGATGCTTCCTTTCCTTTCGAAAACTTTTCCGCACTCCATGAGTACGGGCTGTTGGCTCTGACCATTGCTCCCGAAAAAGGCGGCCTGGGAGGAGGACTTTCCGAGACCAGCCGTGTCGTGGCGGAGATTGCCAAGGGCGATCCTTCAACGGCACTCGTCCTCATCATGCAGTATCTGATACATGCCGGCGTTGAAAAGGATCGCTGGCCCGGACATCTGCGCCGACATATCGAGGCCGAGGCGGTCTCGCGGGGAGCGCTCGTGAATGCGCTACGGGTAGAACCAGAACTTGGCACGCCTTCACGCGGCGGTCTACCCGTCACCACGGCACGGCGCGATGGTGATGGCTGGCGCATTTCCGGCCACAAGCTCTTCTCCACAGGAAGCCCGATCCTGAGCTATATGCTCATATGGGGCCGCACCGAAGGCGACGACCCCCATGTCGGCCATTTCCTCGTGCCCGGCAACAGCCCCGGCATTCGCATCGAGGAAACCTGGAACCATGCAGGGATGCGCGCGAGCGGCAGCCATGATGTTATTCTGGAAGACGTGGCCATCCCGTTCGACCATGCGGTGGACCTGCGTCGCCCGGCCGAATGGAACGGAGAAAATTCGGTTCAGACCGCCTGGATGGTGAGCCTTTTGGGTAGCCTGTACGACGCGGTGGCGCAACAGGGCCGTGATTGGTTCGCCCGGTTCGCCCGCACCAGGGTGCCCTCCAATCTGGGCGCGCCCCTGTCGACGCTCTATCGCTATCAGGAATTGCTGGGCCGCATCGATGCGCTCCTGTTGAACAATCGCATCCTGTTGCAGGACCTGGTGCGACGGACCGAAGCAGGAGCCCCCCCGCCTGCATCGGAAACGCTGCTGCTCAAATATATCATCACTGGCAATGCCATCGACGCCGTGGCCCTGGCGGTTGAGGCCACCGGAAATCCGGGTCTCACCCGCAATAATCCGCTCGAACGGCACTATCGCGATGTGTTGTGCAGCCGCGCCCACGCACCGCAGAATGATTCGATCCTTACCCTCGCTGGACGGACCGGTTTCCATCAGGACTGAACCACAGGAATTTTCGAAAGAGGCTTGGCAAGGCCCGTTTTGATGATCGGCGGGGGCCAAGGTCCGGATAATCATTCGCGTGGAAGACACCGCACCGATCGATCTCAAACCACATTTATTCACTGAATTCAGGGCACCGCACATGTGATGTGCAAGGTGCGATGATTGACCCGCTCCAGGGCATACTGCCAGTCAGTCATTGAACCATGATTGGAGAGGCCCTGGCATGACTGAAAAGGCGCGGGATATTGGCGACGGGGGCCAGGGCGGTACGCGGAACGAGGACCATCGCTGGCAAGATGCCATAGAGGAATGGCGCTTGAACTGGCGGATAGGGTTTGCCGCGTTCATAACCATCGGCTTGTCCCACGGCGCCTACCAGGCGCTTTCCAGCCTGTTTGTCCTGCCTTTGCAGGAAGCATTCGGCTGGTCGCGCGGCCAGATTGCTTTCGCCCATTATTCATCCCTGGTCGTCGCCTTCGCAGCGCCTTTCGTGGGTCGCGCAGTGGACCGGTTCGGGGCACGCCGCATCATGCTCTGCGGCATGGTCCTGTCGATCCTCACCTATCTGGGCCTGGCGTCGATGAACGGCGCCCTGGCGCTGTTCTACATGCTCAGCGTCCTTGCCGGCGTCATCGGCCTGTCTGCCAGCGGTCTCACCTGCTCCCGCGTGGTCAGCCAGTCCTTCGTCCGTTCGCGGGGCGTTTCCCTGGCGATCGCACGCAGCGGCCTGGCGCTCGCCAGCGCGGCCTTGCCCACCATCCTTTTCGCCATCATCGCGCGTTTCGGCTGGCGCGCCGGCTATGTGACAGAAGCCTTGCTGGTGTTGATCATCGCATTGCCCGTCGTGTGGTTCTGGATCGGCGATTCCCGCACATCTGCAACCACGGCACGGCACGATTCCGATTCCGATCTGCCGACATGGTTGCACTTGCTGCGGGAGCGGCGCGTGTGGCTGCTGTGCCTGGGCGCCGGGCTCGGTTACGCGCCGGCCACCGCGATCATGACGCAGCTTCAGCCGCTGCTGATCAGCAAGGGCGTTGAGGCCGACGCCGCCGCCGCGCTGGTGGGCATGGCAGGGATTGCGAGTTTCGCCGGGGCGATCGTCACCGGCAGCCTGGTCGATCGCTTCTGGGCGCCGGGCATCGCCTTTCTCTTCGCCTGCGGATCGGCTGCCGGCACCTGCCTGCTGGCGTGGCACGGCGCGGTCGATGGCCCGATGGCCAGCCTCGCCATCCTGTTGATCGGCCTCGGTCTGGGCGCGGAGATCGACGTGGTCGCCTATATGGTGGCGCGCTATTTCGGCATCCGGTCCTTCTCGACCATCTATGGCATGACAGTCTTCTTCATCGCCTTCTCCAGTGCGCTCGGAGCATCCATGCTCGGGGTCGCCTTCGACCGGTACGGCAATTACGATGCTGCCCTGCTGGTCATTGCCGCCAGCTTCATGGCGGCGGGCGGCGTTTACCTGATGATGGGCCGCTATCCCAAGCAACGGGACTGACGCCCGCCGACATAGTCGTGTGCGCCCGCCGGGACGACATGTTCCGATAGTTAGGCCCCTAAAATACTTTTCGTTCAACGCGGGAACCGCAGCCCTTATGCTCCGGCTCGACATCATGACGGAGGATGGGATGACCGAGATCACAGAAACGAGGATACAGGAGCCGGAAGGGCGCCGACTGAAAACAGCGGCGGACCATGTCTTCGATCCGCTCGATCCGGATACGGTTCGCAATCCCGGTCCCGCCTATTCGACGCTCGCCAGGCAGTGCCCCTTCTATCATTATAAGGGCGATGATTATCAATTCTACATCACCAGCGACTACAAGGAAATTCGAGACAAGATATTATCCGACAATCCCACATGGTCGTTCAAATGGGGCGACGCACCCATGGACTGGGAAACGTTCAGCGACTTCGGGATATTGACCGATCCGCCCTTCCACCTCGAATATATCGCCGCCCTGCGCAAGGGGATGACGCCGGCCCGGATGCGCTATTATCTGCCGGAGGTGGAGGCGATCGCGGAAGATCTGGTCTCCGGACTTGAAAAGCGCACCGATAAGGAGGGCAATTTCCACGATCTCTTCTGCCTGCCGCTTCCCGCGCGGACCATGTGTTTCATGCTGGGGGCGGATCAGGCGCTCTACGCGGATTACAAGCGCTGGGCGGACGAATTGCAATCGCTGCTGTTCAATGACAAGAACCCAAGCGCCGAACAGACGCTGATCGCGGAGATTCAGCCGCATTTCATGGGCCTTATCGAAGCGCGCAAGCAAATGTTGCGCGATGCGGGCATCGATGAACCCACCCACGACCATTGGGGGACGGTGCTGCCGTTCGATTATATCTCCCTTGGCCTTGTCAGCCGTGTGGAAGGACGGCGTTTCAACGACATGGAATTGTTCCAGATTTGCACCGCGCTGCTGACCGGGGGGCAGGAGACGACCACCAGCCTTCTTACCAACGTCGTCTGGCGGTTGCTGGAAGTCCCCGAACGCTGGGAACGGTTGAAAGCCGAGCCGCATCTGGTGGAGAATGTGATCGAGGAAAGCTTGCGCTTCGACCCGCCGATCAACTCCCATTTCCGCACCAGCCTGTGCCCGGTGCAGATGCATGGCGCGCAGTTGCCCGAACGCAGCAAGCTGATGTTCTCCATGATGGGCGCCAATCGCGATCCGGACATCTTTCCTGATCCCGACAGCTTCGTCATGGATCGGCCACTCAATCAGGTGAAGCGGCATCTGTCCTTCGGCTATGGCGTTCATTTCTGCCTGGGTGCGCCGATCGCCCGGCTGGAGGCACAGGTCGGTCTGCGCAAGCTGGTCGAGCGTTTGCCCCATCTCCGCCTGACCGGAAGTCCCGAGCGGATCAATAGCTGGATATATTGGGGACAGCGCGAACTGCCGGTCGCCTGGGACTAAGCATGGCTTTTCCGCGCCATTTGTGGATCAAATGGCGCGGACGATCAGGCGGCGGCTTCTCCGGCGATGGGCCTTGCGGGCCGTTCCGGTTCAACTTCTACCTGCTGCGGGTAACGGCCCATCAACAGGTAGAGGAATATGGAGGCCGCAAGCCCGCCGATCACAGCGATCAGGGCAACGTGATAATTACCGAAGCGGTCGTACAGGAAGCCGATGCCGACCTGCCCCGCCACGGCCATCAGCGTCATGACGGTGATGGTGCTGCCATAGATGGCGGAATAATGCCGCATGCCGAAATAGCGCGCGGCCATATAGGCGACGATGTCGATCTCCGCGCCCTGCGCCGCGCCGATCAGCACCGCCGAGATCAGCGCCATGGGGAATGTCAGGCTCCCCTGCAACATGAGCAGGCAGCCCAATATCGGCCCCAGGCTGAACAGGCATGCGACCGCGGGCGCCCAGACACGATCGATCAGCGTTCCCGAAACCAACGTGCCGATCAACACCGACCCCGCCAGCACGCCGGTCAACATCGCCGCATCGGCCGGCGCGATGTCGAGGGCGGTCAGCAGCGGCTGGAACTGGCTGAGCAGGGTCGATAACGGCGCATAGCCGAAACCCGCGCAGAGGCACAGCAGCAGGACGCGCGGTTCGCGCCGCAGCAGCCCCAGATAGCTCTCTTTATCCTCCGAACACGCTTGCGACCTTTCAGGCGCGGCCGCCCGCGGAAGATCGCGGATGCCGATCCAGCAGACCGGCAGGCCGACCAGCAGGACGATGCCCGCAAGCAGGTAGAAACCCGCCTGCCATCCCTCCCGCTCGACAAGGGCGTGCAGCGCAGCGGGCAGGAATATACCCAGGATCGATATGCCGACCCGCGTGCATGCCAATGCAAGGCCACGCGACTTGACGAAGCGCGCAGCGACGATGCGGGTGAATGCAAGGCCAGTCGTGAAGATGCCGATAACCTGCAACGCAAGATAGGTCGCATAGAATTGAACCAGCGATCCACCAAGCTGCGTCATGGCCAGATAGGCGACACCTGTCAGCGCCATCGCCACCAGCAACGGACGGCGCACGCCATGGCGATCGAGCAGCGCCCCCGCAAAGGGGGAGAGGATCGCGGTCAGGATCATCCCGTTATGGGCGGCGGCGATTTCTCCCCGCGACCATCCGAAACTTTCCTGCCAGGGCTGTATGAAGATGCTGGCATTGAATTGCAGCATGGAGAAGCCGGTCGCGACCCCCAAGGAGGAGGCGGCAAGGGTCCGCCAATGCCTTTTCCATTCCTGAGCGGCGGTTGTCATGGCACTCTCCTGCAAAGACGAGCGCGCGGCTCCCCGAGGAGAAGCCGCGCGCCGGATGGATCACGTCAGAAGCTGGCCCCCAGTTCGACCCCATAGGTTCTGGGAGGCGAAAGGACCGCATTGGCCCCCGGCGCGGTGAAGACAGGATAGGCGGTGTCGAAGATGTTCTTGGCGAACAGCGCGAGCCGCCACTTCGCGGGTCCCATTTCGACATTCTGCAATGCGATGCGTGCATTGGCGACGTCGCGGCGGATGTCATAGGCGAAGGCGCCGAAGGCTACGCGCCCCGTGCCCGGCGTGTCGCTGGCCACGGCATAATCGCCATGGAAGGCCAGATCGCCGATGCCAACGGGCAGGCTATAGTCGATCGCGAGCGTGACCGCATGTTTCGGCAGGCTCTGGATGCGCAATTCGGCATTGGGATCGATGATGAAATAGCTGCCGGGGCGCTTGCCATGCAGATAGGCGTAGGTCGCGGAAACCTGAAGCCCACGGGTAGGAGCCGCGACGATCTCCAGTTCGCCGCCGCGGATGCGGGTGACGCCCGCAGCGTTGAGCGTATCGGTGATCGCCGGATCGCCGGTCGGATCGAGTTGACTGGTGATCTGGCGGTTGTGGATACGGTTTTCGAACAGCGCCGCGTTGACGCGCAGACGGCGCTCGATCAGGTCGCTTTTCAGGCCGATTTCGAAGGACTTGTTCACCTCCGCGCCAAAGGGCTTGAACAAGGGCGAGCGTACCGACACGCCGCCGGCGCGGTAGGCCTGGGCATAGCGGCCATAGATGTTGATATTGTCGGTGATGTCATAGGCGATGGTGAAGGCAGGATCCCAGCGCCTCTCCCGGAACGGCGCGCCGATGATCGCTGTCGAAACGCCGTTGGACATGGTGCGATCGAAGGTCTTCTTGTCATCCGTGTAGCGCAGGCCCCCCGTCAGATGCAGCCGATTATCCGCGAAATCCGGCGACCATGTCGCCTGTGCGAAACCGGCATAGGAGGTGGATTCGGCGCTTTGGGAATTAAGGCCCGCGCCCGCGCTGCCGACCGAGAACGGATTGACCCCCAGCGCCTGGGTGAAAGTGGGATCGGTATAGACGATGCTGAGCAGCGTCTGGCGGGTATCCTGCACCTTTTCATGAAAATAATAGGCGCCCAGGAAGAACTCGATTTCGGGCAAGCTGCCGACGAGTTGGAATTCCTGGCTCTCCTGCTTCTGCTTGACCTTGTTGTACGAGGTCACGCCCGAAATGCCCCAGATCGGCGTTGCGGGATCGATCCCGAGGCTGGTCCCGCCCAGCCGCGGAAACAGGATGCTGGCGGAGCGGGCAGCAGGGAATTTCGTCAGGCTGAAAGCGCCGCCAAGCTGATTGGCCCCCTCTTCGTCGGTCTTGCGGAAGGCGGTGATCGACCGCAGCGTGAGTGCATCGCTGAGTTCCCATCCCGTCTGAAGCATATGGCCGGACGATTCGGTGCGGAAAGGCGCATTGTAGAGCGATGTCCATGCCGTGTCGGTGCGGCGGTCGATCCGGTCCGTCAGGGGACGCGCACCCGTCAGCGTGGCGAGCGGCAGGATCGTACGCCCGTTCGGGTCGATCAGCGGCGGGCGGACCAGCACATTATAGTCGCGCGTGTCCTTGGTCACGCTATGGTCATAGGCATAGTCGACGGTGATCGCGGAGGTCGGCTGCCACCGCACGCTGGCGCGATACCCTTCGCCGTCAAATGTGCCGAAATCATCCTGTCGAGCGATCCGCGCGACGCGCGGCCCATTCTTGGTCCATCCGCCATGACTGGAATTGAGATAGTCCAGCTTGATCGAAAAACCCGCGATTTCCGGCAGGTTGAGATGGGCCTCGTAACGGCGCTGGTCGAAATTGCCGATCGTCACCTTGCCGTCGCCACCGAATATGCCGGTGGGTTTCTTCGTGACGATGCGGATTGCGCCGCCTTCGGCATTGCGGCCGAACAGCGTGCCCTGCGGCCCGCGCAATATCTCGATCCGCTCAGGGTCCACCAGTTCGGCACCCATGCCCTGGGCCCGGCCCAGATAAACGTCATCGATATAGACGGCGGTGCCCAGTTCCACCGTGCCCTGGCCCGGATCGGCATTGGTGACGCCGCGCATGTCGACGATCAGCATGCTCTGGCTGCCCGCAAAAGGTTGCATCACCACCCCTGGCGGTGGCGACTGGAACAGGGCGGTCAAGCCGGTCGCGCCTCGGGCTTCGAGCGCCTCGCTCGAATAAGCGCTGACGGCAATCGGCACGTCCTGAAGATTTTCGGCGCGCTTCTGGGCGGTGACGATGATTTCCGCAACGCCATCCTGCGCCAGCGCGGGCACAGCAAGACCCGTCAGAAGACCGGGCAGCGAAATCCCGGCCAGATATAATGTCCTTTTCAGCATATCCTCTCCCTTTTCGCACTCATCATTTGCGCCACATGACATATAAGACATACGACTTAATATGAGACACGTCTCTTAGAGAGGAGAGAGCGGCAGCGCCAATCCATGCCGAAATGATCGCCTATGCGATCCATGGCTCGCAAGGACGCCTAGGCGGGAGGATCGGCTTATCTTAACGGGTGGGTGCTGGACGAAGGCAAATGGCTTCGAGCATGCCGAGACCTTCGGCAAGAAATTCCCCTTCGGGCATGACCGCAAGGCCTTCGGCCACATTCTTGTCGCGCTCGAAAATCATGTCGAAAAAGGTGCATGTCCCATGCCGCAGGCGGTAACTGAGCAGGTCCGGCGACACGTCAGGCCGCAGGGCGAAGTATAACGCCATGGCCTCGCCGCTGGCGGGCGTCGAATAAAGCTGGGAATTGCGAATCTCGGCGCCCTCCCTCCACCGTAACGCATGGCGGAAAAACGCGGCGTAGCGATGGACGTCCTGCGCGTCGCGAAGCTCGTAATTGGGCAGGACCAGCGCACCAAGCACCGCTGCGGCATCCGTCTCCCGCCCTTCGGCGCGGATGAGATCCACCATCTCCCGCCGCCGTGCGTCGAGCGCGGGCAGGCGGTGTGCCCAGATCGCGCGCACCAGTTTTTCCCGATCGTTGAAATGATAGCTGACGGCGGAATTATTGGCGGCATTGGCTTCCAGCCTGATCTGGCGCAGCGACACATTTTCGATCCCATGCTCCCCGAACAGCCTTTCCGCCGCCTCTACCAGGGCGAGGGCCGTGCCCTTGAAGGGTTGGGTAGGAAGATCATTCATGACTGGAACCGCTCTTTCGCTCTTGCTGTGGCTCGCTCCGCTATCCGCTCAACGTCGCGATATTGCAACGCCATGGAAAGATGTCCGCACGGGCGTCGGCCGATGAAACCCATCACATAGGCGATGGAAGCGGCTCACCACCCCTTTCCGGCATAGGGCAGCTTGCAATAAGACATGTTTCTTATATCTCACGACCAGACAACGAAAAGCCAGAAAAACATGCCGAGAGGAATGCCCTGATGCTGGATTCGCTATACGGACTATCGGGCAAGAATGCCCTGATCGTCGGTGCGGGCAAGGTGCCGCACGCGATAGCGTCCCTGTTCGAAACGGCGGGCGCCGTAGTCGTCCATGCGCAGGAGCCGGAATTGTCGGAAGAAGGGGTGAAGACCCTGTTCGATGGCACGCCGGAACTCGATATATTGGTGAACGGCGCCGTCGTGACCGGCCCCTGGCCGGTGGATGAGCTCAGCATGGACGAATGGGACCGCGTGCATGCGACCAATGTTCGGGGCGCATTCCTGCTGATGCGGCAAGCCGTCAGGACGATGCGGGCGCACGGGCGCGGCGGCCGCCTTATCAACCTGTCGACCATCGGCTCGGTCCATCCGGTGCTGCATGGCAATTACGCCTATGGATCGTCGCGAGCCGGGACGAACGCCCTCACCCGCCAGTTCGCGCTGGATTGTGCAGCGGACGGCATCGCGTCGAACGCTATCCTGGTCGGCGCCATCCCCTCCGACCCCTTTCCCGCAGGCTGCCCCATGCCTCCTACAGGACCCGGCATGCAGCCGGAGCGCTTTCCCATGGGCCATGGCACGCCGGAAGACGTCGCCCCGGTCGCGCTGATGTTGGCCTCCGCCGCCGGCCGTTACATCAACGGCCAGGCGATCGTCGTCGATGGCGGCTTCCAGATCGCGTGAGGAACGGCTCCATGACCACCCTGTTCGACGGCTTCTACCAAATGGGCTTTGTCGCCCGCGATCTCGACCAGGCCACGGCGGCGCTGGGGAAGCGCTTCGGCGTGAAACACTTCCGTCGCAAGCGCGCCTCGCCGACCATGGACGCCGCCCATGCCTGGGTAGGCTCCACCATGCTGGAACTCATCCAGGTCAGCGCGGGCGCGCCCGACATCTACACGGCCTATGTGCCCGAAGAACCATCTGCCGTCCGACTGCATCATCACGGCTTTCGCGTGGCCGACGCCGCCATATGGGATGAGATCAACAGGCGCATCGAGGAGGCAGGGTGGGCGACGCCGATGCGGGGAGCCGTGATGGATGGCCAGCTCAACTATATCTACGCCGACACGCGTGCCCAAACCGGGATTTACAGCGAATTCGTCTATCTGACCGGAGCAGCGACGTCGATCTATGACGACGTGCCCCATAATTGAAGGGAAAATAGGGATGGCCGACACGGATATGGTCGACATCTATGCGCAGCATCAGGCGCTCTATGGTCGGGTGCAGGTGCCCGACCACGTGCCGCCCGAACTGGTGACCGACTTCGACTATCTGCATCCTGCGGGCATGGAGGAAGGCGATGTCTATACCGCATGGAAAAGACTGCATGATGGCCCGGACATCGTGTGGACGCCCTGCAATGGCGGTCACTGGATCGTGACGCGCGGCGAAGACATCAGGTTCGTGCAGGAAAATTTCGAGATCTTCAGCCATGAAGTGTTCACGATCCCCCGTGGATCTTCGCCCATCCGCATGCCGCCACTGACTGTCGATCCGCCGCTTCATGCCCGGTATCGCGCCATCCTCAACCCTTTCTTCACGCCCAGCCGCGTCTCCCGGATGCGCGAAGATGCGGTCGCGCTGACCCGCAACCTGATCGAACAGATCAAACCGCAGGGAAAATGCGAATTCGTCAACGATTTCGCGCGGGTCATGCCGGTCACGATGTTCCTGGGAATTGTCGATCTGCCGCTCGATCAGCGCGAACAGTTCGTCGAATGGGGCGTCACCTTCATGACCGCCACGGATTCGAAGGTGAAGCTCGGCGCTCAGGAAAAGGTGGTCGCCTATCTTCAAAAAGTGCTTGACGAACGCGCTGCCAATCCCGGCGACGATCTGCTCAGCAGGATTGCCGGCTGGCGAAAAAATTCGCGCTTCCAGGGCGATTATGAAGTCATCGGTATGGCCGTCCTGGTCTTTTTCGGCGGTCTCGATACCGTCGCCAACATGTTGTCGTTCATCACGCGTTACCTCGCGCAGAATAGGCATCAACGCCAGAGACTGATCGATGAACCCGCGATCATTCCCAAGGCCACGGAAGAGTTTCTGCGCCGGTTCGGGCTTTCCAATACGGGACGCCTGATCCTGCGCGACTTGGAATATAAAGGCGCGACCTTCCGAAAGGACGAGATGGTCATGGTGCCGATCTCCATGTCCAGCATGGACGACCGCCTCTACGACAGGCCGATGGAGATCGATTTCGATCGCAACCCCGAACATAACACGTTCGGCAACGGCCCCCACAAATGCGTCGGCAGTCCTCTCGCCCGTGCCGAGATCCAGGTGTTTCTGGAGGAATGGCTGAAGGCGATGCCCGATTTCCGGCTCGATCCGGAACGGCCGCCCGTCACCCATTCGGGTTCGGTCAACGGCGTCGATTCCCTGCCTCTGGTCTGGGATGTCTGATGACCAGGCCCTCGGCGATGACGGATGAGGAGAGCGCGGTCGACCGCATCCTGGATGCGCATCAGCATTTCTGGGATGCGGACGAAAGGCGCGCCACGCCGTTTCGGCCGGAACATTATCAGGCGATGGCCGCCGACACCGATCTGCCGATCGTCGCGACCGTCTTTGCCGAATGCATGACGGCCTATGACATGCGACTGCCGTCCTCCCTCGCTTCCACCGGGGAAACGCGGTTCGCCGCGCGCATGGCTGAACGGCATGCGGCATCCACCATCCGCTTCGCCTCCGGGATCATCGCCTTCGCCGATCCGTTGGCGAACGAAGCCTCCTTCGCGACGGTGGTGGACGCCCATAGGGATGCGGCGAACGGGCGGCTTCGCGCCGTCCGCCGATCGGTGGCGTGGGATGAGGATGGTTCGTTGAACTATGCCGTGCTGCAAACATCGCGGGGCATGCTTGCGCGGCGCGAGATGCGGGATGCCGCGCATATTCTCGCTGACCGCGACCTTCTGTGCGAAACCTGGCTCTATCATCCGCAAATAGGCGAGTTGGAAGAGTTGGCCATGGCGGTGCCCGGCTGCACCTTCATTCTGGACCATGCCGGCACGCCGTTGGCATCCGGCCGCCATGCGGGTGTCGCGGTCGAAGGGGAATGGCGGGACGCCATGGCCGCGCTTGCCGATCGGCCCAATGTCGCGGTGAAGATCGGCGGCCTCGTGACACCGGGAACCGCGGTCGATGCCCGGCGAAAGGCGCGTGGACTGGAGCGCTGGACGCGCGATGCGCTGGCCGAGGATATCGCGCCCTGGCTCGACCATCTGATCGATCGCTTCGGGCCCGGTCGGTGCCTGTTCGAGACCAATTTTCCTGTCGATGCCGCGCATTGCGATCTCGGCATACTGGTAGGCGCCTATCTCGATGTGCTGTCCGGGCTTTCCGACGGGGATCGCCAGGCCATTTTATATGGCAACGCGGCCGCTCTGTACGCGATCACATAAATCGAAGACCGGGAGAGATGACGATGTCCGAAATGCAGCTAGCGCCCAAGCCGGATCATGTACCCGACGCTCTCGTCGTGGACTGGGACTTCACGCGACCGCCCGGTGGCGAAGACAATCTGAACGCTGCGTGGAAACAGCTTCACGATGGACCGGATATCATTTGGACACCCCATAATGGCGGGCATTGGATCGTTACCCGCGCAAATGACATCGAATATATGCAGAAGCATCACGATCCTTTTTCCATGCAGCGGATCGTGCTGCCCGAACATGCCGATCGCCCCCGGCTTCTGCCCATAGAAATGGACCCGCCGGAACATGCGCGTTACCGTTCGATCCTGAACCAGTTCTTCACGCCCCGTGCGATCAAGGCCCTTCAGGACGAAGCGCGTCAACTGGCCATCGCCCTGATCGAAGGCTTCAAGGCAGATGGACGCTGCGAGTTCATCAATGATTTCTCGATGAAACTGCCCATCACGATCTTCATGAAAATGGTGGACCAGCCGCTGGATCAGCTGGATCAGCTTCTGGAATGGACCGAAATGTCGGTCCGCCCGAAAAAGCCGGAAGACCGGACCGCCGCTGCCCTCGCCATGAATGCCTATCTTGAGGATGTCATCGAAGCACGCAGGGCCAGGCCGGGGAACGATCTTCTGAGCGCCGTCGTCATGGCGCAGGTGGGCGGTAATGCCATAGCACGGGAAGACCTGCTCAGCATCACGAGCAACCTCATGTTCGGCGGTCTCGATACCGTTGCATCCTCGCTCGGCTTTGCTGCCAAGTTCCTTGCCGAAAATCCCGCGAAGCGCCGCGAGCTTGTCGAACGCCCCGAATGGATCGCCAACGCGGTGGACGAACTTCTGCGCATGTTCGCGCCGTCATCAACCGCGCGCGTCGTGACCCGCGACGTCGAACATGGCGGTGTCACCTTCCGCGCCGGCGACCGCATCTACATTCGCCCTCTACTGCACGGGATGGACGAACGCAAATTCGCCAATCCGATGGAGGCGGATTGGGAGCGTCCCGCTCTTGAACGCAACTATGCCGCGTTCGGCAATGGACCGCATCGCTGCCCCGGCGCGACGCTCGCCCGCAGTGAAATGCGGATTTTCCTGGAGGAATGGCTGGCGCGAATTCCCGACTTCGCCCTTGATCCCACTGACCGGCCGACTTTCGGCGCAGGCATGGTGAACGCCGTCCTGCGCCTTCCGCTCGTCTGGGATCCCGCCGGGCAGCGCTGATCCCCGCCCCTTCCACCCATCCACATCCCGGGAGCCCCCAATGTCCGATCTTTCTCCACTTTCCGTCTTCGGCCTTGCAGGCAAGTCCGCCATCGTCACCGGCGCAGGGTCCGGTATCGGCAAGGCGACTGCCACGCTGTTCACACAGGTGGGCGCTCGCGTTCTTTTCGTCGATATAGACCCGGACGCCGTCAGCGAGGCGGCAGAGGCATGCCAGTCCCCCTACACCGTCTGCGACATCTCGGATGAAGCGCAGGTCATCGCCACCTTCGACCGGGCGAAAGCGCTGTTCGGCGGCGTCGATGTGCTGGCGAATGTCGCTGCCTACCGGCGCAAGGCGGACACCATGACGATGCCGGCGTCGGAATGGGACATCATGCACGCCGTCACCACGCGCGGCACCTTCCTGATGATGCGGGAGGCCATCAAGATCATGCGCGATCAGGACAGCGGCGGCGCCATCGTCAACGTGTCGTCGGTAAGCGCCGATCATCCGACGATCTTCAACAACACCCATTATGATTCCGCCAAGGCCGGCGTCGATGCGATGACCCGCGCTGCCGCCGTCGAGTTCGCCGAACATGGAATACGTGTCAACTCGATCCAGCCCGGCGGGACGGCGAGCGGCGGCGCGAAAAGGATGGGAAGCGAAATACAGATGCGCGGCCCCATGACCGCGCCCGGCCGCATCCCGTTGGGCCGGATTTCCGATCCCATCGAGCAGGCCCGCGCCATCCTGTTCCTCGCCAGCGATGCGGCAAGCTATATCACCGGCCATCATCTGACCGTCGATGGCGGCTACCGCGTCTCCTGAAACCGCTGCCCTGTTGCGGGGAAGCGTCGACGGGTGCCGTCAATGACGGCCCCTTGGCGCGACCTCCGACAGGCGCCGAAGCAGGTGGTTCAACTGCGTCATTTCGGCCAGGGTCAGGCTGTCTTCGAAATGCAGTTGGACCGCCTGGGCAACCGCCATCAATTCCGTCAGCATCTGGCGCCCTGCCGCGCTAAGGTGAAGCATTTCGCCTTCGGTCACGAGATGGCCGCGCGCCAAAAGCTGTTCGATCGCCTCCAGGGGCAGGTCGACCCCGCCATTCGCGGCGCGGGCGAGCAACGCGTCTCGCGTGCACCCATCGCCCAGGCCGAGCGAAACGAGAACCGTATATTCGGAGGATCGCAAGCCTCTGCGCCGATATTCCCGCCGCAATTCGGCAAAGGCCGCATTATGGGCGCGATGAAGCAGGTGACCGATGAAATAGCGGCCGAACGCGCCGTCCTGATCGATCCGGTCCGGACGAACCGCCGGCGCCTTTGCGGCGACCTGGCCATATTTGCCGCCATGAAATAGCAGCGGCGCACGCTCGCTATGAACAAAGTCGATCACTTCCCCCACGAAGATCGCATGGTCGCCCCCATCATATTCGAACGTCGGACGACATCCGAAACGCGCAGCGCAGTTGGCGATGAAGGGCGCTCCCTCCGGCCCATCCTGGATGTCCAGACCGGCGAACTTGTCTATCCCGCGCGTCGCGAAACGATTGGACAGCTCTTCCTGATCCGCCGACAAGATATGGACCGCCCATCCACTCGCCCGCCGAAAGGCGGCCATGTTCGGACTTTCCAGCGCAAGGCTCCACAACACCATGGGCGGATCGAGCGAGACGCTGTTGAAGCTGCTGGCGGTCAGCCCGACCGGTCGACCATGCTCATCGCGCGTCGTGACGATCGTCACGCCTGTCGCAAAATTGCCCAAGGCATTTCGGAACGCCTTTTTCCTGTCTTCGCGCATGTTCGTCATCCTGTTGCCACCGGTGGAAAGGCGCACAGCGCTAATGCCGCCCATGATGCGACGACAAGAGCTTGGGGAAAGCGATCACAGCATCGATGACAGACGCCCATCTGCAACAGGATGGGCGACATGAGTGGAAGGGACCGCCCGTCACCAGCCGGTCCCTTCATGGCTCATGCTTCGCAGATCAATATGTGAAGCGCACTTCCAGCCCATACATGCGCGGAGCGCCTACCAGCCGGGAGGAGAAGCCGATCTCACGCTCCAACGAATAATTTGCCACCTCATATTTCCTGTCGAGCAGGTTATTGACGAAAAAGGCTGCGTTGATGTTCTGGCCGGATAACTTGTTCAACTCCACGCGTCCGTTCAGCAAGCCATAGCCCGGCGTCACGCCATAGAGCGACCTGTAGGGCCGATCCTGGATATTGAACTTCGACTGGTGATACCAGGTGAGCTGCACGGCGCCTTCCTCCGCGATCGAACCCAGTTCCGACGACAACCGGCCGGTCAGCCCATATTGCCAGCGCGACACGCCCGAGAAGTCGGCCACCGCGGCGACGTTCTGCGTCGTGCCGGTCGCGGAGTCGAAGATGTCGAATCTCTTATATTTGGGGTCGGTGTGCGACAGAAAGCCGCTCAATTCGATGAACCGGTTCGGCCGCAACGTGGTTTCCAGTTCAAATCCCTGGATGCGCGCATTGGCCGCGTTGACGACATTGGTGAAGACCAGCTTCGTGACCGGATCCTGGTAGGGGACGAGCCGCTGGATATCGGAATAATTCGACCGATAAAGCGCGGCGTTGACCGTCACCGATCCGCCATTGCCGAAACGGTGATTATATTTCGCGCCCAGTTCGAAATCGACGACCGTGTCCGGATTGAACGGGACCAATTGTGCCGCCGACTGCGCGCGCGTGCCCCATCCGCCGGCGCGATAACCCTTTCGATTGGAGAAATAGACCAGCAGATCCTGGCTGACCTTCCAGTCCAGGGTCGCGGTATAGGTGAATTTGGAGAATGTCTTCTTCCTGTTCACCAGACATGTCGCTGGATCGAAATCATAGGGATTGCCCGGTGCGGCGGCGACATCGGCTCCGAAACCGCAATATTGGCCCGGCTGACCGATGAGGTAAATGGTGCCATATTCCGCCTGGCGCGTGTCCCAGGTATAGCGGCCGCCCAAAGTCAGCGACAGGCCCCCGGTTATATTGTCCAGCTTCTGTGTGGCGGACCCGAAGACCGACTTGGTCCTGTTCTTCACATTCTCGAACACGTTATAGGGTGTCTGAAACGCATCGAACGAGGGTGCGAGAAGTGAGATCGAGTTGGAAAAGGCCCGAACCTTTTCTTGCATATAATAGGCCCCGACGATCCAGTCGAGTTCATCGGTCGTACCAACGATCTGGAATTCCTCGGAAAATTCTCGGCCATTCTGATTGGTGCCATATTCCATGTATCGGAGATCGGATCCGTCGATATTTTCGAAGTTTTTGGTCTTGTAACGACGATATCCGATGATGTTCTTGAGCGTGACGGCATCACTTATATGATAGCTGGTCGTATTGGTGATGTTCCAGGCAGGCGACGTCTTCGCATAGGAACGAACATTGGATCGCGCTTCGTAGAATCCAAGGGCCTGGCTGTCGTCATAAGCGGCCTGCACGACCGGCAGCGTTTGCAGCGCGGTCAAAGTGCTCGGTGAAACGAATTCGGTCATCCGAAAGCCCGAGCCGTTCGTGCCGGAGCGCATGTAGTTGCCCGAGAAGACGGATTCGAGATTGTCCGTGGGATTCAGCTTCAGCGATATCCGGAACGCACCACCATCGAGGTCCTGCGCATCCTCCCGCCTACCGCCTGGGCTATATGTCTGCTGCCCGTCCTTGAACTCAGGCCGGGGCATATCGGCACCGTCGCGCCGGGTAACGCGGATATAGCCGTCGCGCTTCTCATAACGTCCCGCCACACGCAGCGCCGCGCCTTCGCCAAGCGGAATATTGACATAACCCTCGATCTTTCGATCGTCGAAATTGCCGATGCCGACCATCACCGAAGCCCCGAAGTCGTCAGTCGGCAGTGCGGGGCGGAATATGATGTTGCCGCCCGTCACGTTGAGACCGAACAGCGTACCTTGGGCACCCTTCAGCACTTCGACCGAGGCGAGGTCGAAGGCCACCTGGTCGACACCGAAAGTGCGCTTGAACAGCTGATCGCCGATATAGATGCCGACCGAAGGATCGACCGAAGCCAGGGTGTCGCCCTGGCGCTGGCCACGGATGGTGAAGAGCGGGATCTGGCGGCCACCGCCCGCGCTCTGGCTGACATTGGTGGAGGGCGCAATACGGCGGATATCCTGCACGCTGACGACGCCCTGCCGCTCGATCGCGGCTGCGCCCAGCGCCGTCACCGCGACCGGAACATCCTGCAGACGTTCTTCGCGTCGGCGGGCGGTGACGACGATGTCGTCATTCGCTGGGCGCGCGTCCGCTGCACCCGGCTGCTGCGCCATGGCCGCTGCCGGAACACCCGCCAGAACGCTGCAACCCAAAAGCATGCCGTGAAAAGTCCTGCTGCACCCTCTCATTCGAATCTCCCTGATTTATGGATTTGATCGGCATTCCGTTATCAATGTAGTGATTACTACACAATATATGCATGCAACATGATGGGAGAAGAGGCCGGGCTTTCATCGTCATAGTGCCCGTGGGGCGCGGCGGAGAGGAGGAGGGCACGCAGCCCTTCGATCCCAACGATCATGAATATGATTTATCGACTGTGGCAGAGAAGGAAGATTTCACGCACGATTTCATCGCGAACCTTTCTCTCAATAGTGGTGTCTGCGGATATGATGGGCCTGTGAAGACTTGCGTCACAACATTATAGGTCCTATAAAGTACCTATAAGTGTGGGGAGCGCCAGGAATGCAGGGCGCAGGTGAGAGGATATTCCGATGCCGCAAGTCGCGCAGGCCGTTCCGAGTCATGTTCCCCCCGATTTGGTGCGGGATATCGATATCTATGCCCCACCGGGCATTGAAGGACGGACGACGCACGACGTCCATGCGCTCTGGAAGACTGTGCAGGACAGCAATCCGCCGGTCTTTTGGACGCCGCATCATGGCGGGCACTGGATCGCGACACGCTATAATGAGATTGAACGCATGCTGCGGGAATTCGCCGCATTCTCCAGTTCCGAACCCTTCCTGCCCCGCAACACCTTGCCGCTGCAACTGCCGGTGCAACTCGACCCGCCGGATCATATGAAGTTCCGCAAATTGCTGATGCCGGCCTTCACTCCCAGGATGCTGGCCGCGGCCACGGACCGGGCACGCAGGGCCGCCGTCGAGATTATCGAGCGGATCAGGCCGCAGGGCGAATGCGAGTTCGTCGAGGATTTTGCCGGGACGATGCCCATCGTCGCCTTTCTCACGCTCGTCAACTTGCCGGAGGAAGACTATTCCTATCTACGCGGGCTCGCGATCTACATGTCGAAGCCGACTCATCCCAAGTCTCCACAAGCCTGGTCCGAAGTCTCGGATTATGTTCGCCATCATATAGAATTGCGCAAGAAGGAGCCGCAGGATGACCTCATCAGTTCGATGATTCAGGCGGATGTCGGCGGTCGGAAGATGACGGATGAGGAAATCTTCAGCATGAGCCTGGTTGTCGTCGGCGGCGGCCTCGATACCGTGGTGTCGATGACCAGCTTTGCCGCTTGCTACCTTGCGCAACATCCCGAAAAGCGGCGGGAACTGATCGAAAATCCGGACTATATGAATGATGCGCCGGAGGAGATCGCTCGCCGGTTCGGGACGAGCAATCTGGGTCGCATCGCGCGTGAAGACACCAGCCTGGGCGGTGCCGAACTTCGCAAGGGCGACATGATAGTGGGCATCTTTCCAGCTGCCGGCTTGGACGAGACGATCAATCCCGATCCGATGACGCTCGACTTCACCCGCAAGGGACGGCGGCATCTGGCCTTCGGCACCGGGGTACATACTTGCATCGGCAACAATCTGGCCCGGCGCGAAATCCGCATCTTTCTGGAAGAATGGCTGGCCCGTATCCCCGATTTCCGGCTCACCCCCGGCAAGCCGCCGAAGATGACCACGGGACTGGTGAATTCCATGGAATCGCTCCATCTGAGTTGGATTGTCTGAGCGATTCCGACTGGCCTCTTCTCCGGATGAGCGAAGAGCGGCTCAGGCCTGTCCTTGCATGGCTGCAAGGATCGCCATGCCCTCCATTGCCAGGCCCTGATCCAGTTCAGTCGCCAATCGCGCCCTGATATCGCGGGTGAGCAGGATACGGGTATAGCGATTGGCGACCGCCGGCCGGGCTGCGATCGTACGGGCCAGTTCGCGCGCGCGGGGCATCAGGACGTCAGGTGACAGTATTTCGCCTACCAGGCCCAGCGTCAGGGCCTCCTGCGCGCCGATCTCCTGCCCCGTCATCAGGAAATAACGGCCACGATTCGGCCCCAGCAGCATCGGCCATATGCTGTGCACGCCATCGCCCGGCACCACACCGGCAAGAGCGTGCGGCTTATCGGCGAAGGCAGCACCCTCCGCCGCCAGCACGACATCGGCCAGCAGCGCGATCTCCGCATGGATGAAAGCGGGTCCATTGACGGCGGCCACGACCGGTATCTCTATGGCCAACAGATTGTTGAGCAGTGCCCTGCCCTCCCGGAAGATCACGTCCCAGCTTGCTCCGCCCATTTGCGGCATGTCGCAATCCATGTCGAACTCAGCACAGAATGTGTCGCCCGTGCCGGTGATCAGCAGCACCCGGGCGTCGGGATCGGCAGCGATGTGCGCGAAGGCAATGCCCAATTCCTTGTGCAGGCCACCCCAGAGCGCCCATTTGGCCGAGCCGCCGCGATGGTGGATGCGCAGTTCGACGATCCCGTCATCGTGCGTCATTATGATATTTTCGAACGCCTGGCCCATCTCTCTTTCCCTCGTCCTTTTCCGTGCTATCAAGCACACACTTGATAGCTGGCGTCGACGCCATGGCAAGCAGGAAAGGCGATTGGAAGGATGACGAAGGTCAACGACGCGGTGCAGGAGATGCTGGACCGGCTTGTCGCGGAGGGCAAGGAAATCGGCATTCAGGTCAGCGCCTGGCTGGGCGAGGAACAGATTGTCGATTGCTGGTCGGGCCTCGCTGACGCGACCACCGGCAGGCCGGTCGATGGCGACACGTTGTTCAACGTCTATTCCGTGTCGAAGGCCGTGACCGCCACCGCCCTGCATATCCAGGCCGAAAGGGGCCTGGTGGACTATGATGCGCCCGTCGCCACCTACTGGCCCGAATTTGCCCAGGCCGGAAAGGGGGACGTCACCATCCGCCACATCCTGTCCCATGTCTCCGGCGTGCTGCGCATGCCGCCGGACGTGACGCCCGAACTGATGACCAACTGGGACTGGATGTGCCGCCGCATCGCGGAGATGGAGGGGGTCTATCCCGCCGGCAGCCGTTCCTCCTACCAGTCGATGACCTTCGGCTGGATGGTGGGCGAAGTGGTCCGCAGGACCGATCCCAAACGCCGCCCCCTTCGGCCAGTTCATCAAGGAGGAGATAGCGGACCCGCTGGGCGCCGCCGATCTGTGGATGGGCATCCCCGATTCCGTCGAGCCACGCATCGCCAAGCTGGACGCCGCCGCCGTCTATGTCGCTCCCGACAATAATATGATGCGGGAGGCGCAGCCGCTGGTCGTCGACCTGATGCCCGATCCGTTCGAGCGGCCCTATGTGCGCCGCGCGTGCATTCCGGCCGTCGGCGGCATCTTCAGCGCGCGGAGCAACGCCCGCTTCTGGGCGATGCTGGCCAATGGCGGGCAATTCAACGGCGTGCGCCTGCTGTCGGAGGAACGCGTCGCCAGCTTCGCCGCCCCGCGCCCGCATTTCGAGGATGCCGATCCCGTCTTCTTCGGCATGGTCGTGCCCATCGCCTGGTCGGGCTTCTGGCTGGGCGGCGCGGAAAACCCTCCGGTCTCCGCCCCTCGCAACATGCGCGCGCTCTGCCATCCGGGCATGGGCGGCAATATCGGCTGGGCGGACCCTGAAACCAAATTGGCCGTCGGCATCTGCCACAACCGCATGTTCGATACGATCGATATCGCAGAAGACAGCCGCACCATCATCGGCGATGTGATCCGGGCGGCCCTGTGATGACTTACGACTATATCATCGTCGGCGGCGGCTCCGCCGGATGCGTGCTGGCGGACCGCCTGTCGGAAAATCCGGCGAACAGCGTGCTGTTGCTGGAGGCAGGGCCGGACGACCGCAACCCCTTCATCCACATGCCGCGCGGCGCCGCGAAGCTCTACACCGACCCCCGGCATGTCTGGTATTTCCAGACCGAACGGCATGAAGCCATTCCCCCGGAAACCTGGATACGCGGCAAGATGCTGGGCGGCTCGTCCTCGGTCAACGGCATGATGTATTTCCGTGGTCAGCCCGAAGATTATGACGGGTGGGAAGCCCTTGGCGCCAAGGGCTGGGGATGGAACAGGATCGGCGCGGCCTTCCGCGCGATGGAAGGCCACGAGCTGGGCGGCGACGAGGTGCGCGGCGGCGACGGTCCTCTCCGCATCTCGGTCGAGCCGATACGTGACCCGCTGACCGAAGCCTTCATCGCAGCGGGTGAACAGATGGGCTTGCCGCGTGTTACCGACCTCAACCGGTCTGGCCGTGCCGGCGTCGGCTATGCCCCGCGCACCATATGGAAGGGCAAGCGGCAGAGTGCGGCGCAAGCCTTCCTCAAGCGCGCGCGCGGCAGGACCAATCTGCGCGTCGTCACCGGCGCGATTGTCGACAAGATCCTGTTCACCGACCGCCGCGCAACCGGCGTTCGCGCCAATGTGAACGGGGCGGCCCAGGACTTCGCAAGCGGGCGCGAAATCATCGTCAGCGCCGGCGCGCTGATGTCGCCGCAAATCCTTCAGCGCTCGGGCGTCGGCTCTGCCGAACTGCTGCGCGATCTTGGCATCCCCGTCGTTGCCGACAATCGGGGCGTGGGCGAACATATGCTGGAACATCGCCTGCTTTCGATGGTCTATGACCTTGCCGTTCCGCATAGTCAGAACAAGGATCTGGCGGGCCTGAAACTGATCGGCAACGTGCTGCGCTATTATCTCACTCGCACCGGGCCGATGGCGGCGGGATATGGCAATGTCGGCGCCTTTGCGACCGTGCTGCCGGAATCGGAGACGCCCGACATCGAAATCCTGCTGTCGCCCGCCGTCGCGGCACCGGATGCAAAGGGCAATATGGCCATCGATCCGGCGCACAGCATCACCCTGTTCGGCTATCCCCTGCGTTCACGCAGTGAAGGGTCGGTGCGGATCACGGCAGCCGACCCTATGGCTCAGGCCAAAATTCGGGCGGGCTACCTTACCGATCCCTATGATTGCGCGGTCACCGTGGCGATGCACCGCTATCTGCGCGACTGGATGTCCCGTCCCGCCATCGCCCCGATGATCGCGGGAGAGCGGGAGCCGACCCGTTCGCTCCAGACCGACGATGAAATCCTCTCCGCCTTCCGCCAGATCGGCCAGGCAGGCTATCATGCCTGCGGAACCTGCCGCATGGGGGATTTCGCCGATGCGGTCCTGGACGAAAAACTGCGCGTGAAGGGCGTGGACGGCTTGCGCGTCATGGATGGATCGATCATGCCTACGATGGTTTCGGCCAATACCAACGGGCCGATCATGGCGTCGGCCTGGAATGCGGCCGACATGATCTTGGAGGAGCGCAATCGCTAAAATCCTGACAGACGAAACCGCCTCCGCCGAAGATGGCGGGCGCGTGCGGCGGCGGCGGCGTACACGCGAGGACGTGGTCCAGCGCATCTGCGACGCGGCGCGGCAATTGTTCGCGGAGCGCGGCTATGGCGGCACCACGACGCGGGAAATCGCGCGTCTGGCCGATGTCAGCGAGACCTTGCTGTTCCGCTATTATCGCGACAAGGCCGGGCTGTTCAATGAGGTGGTGATCGCGCCGTTCCACACGCTGATGGCGGACTTCGTGGAACTGCATCCCGATCCCACCGCTCCATTCCCCCGACAGGCGGAGACGCGCCGCTTCACCCGGCAGGTCTATGAATTGTTCGAGGGCAATGAGGCGATGTTCCGTGCCCTCCTCGCCGGACCACCGAGCGCTGGCGAAGATGCGGCGCCGGGTTTGCGCGGACTTGCTCCCTTTTTCGAACAGTCGGTCGATCAGGTCCGCCGGCGCTATGCGCTCGCGGAAATCGATCCGCCTTTCGACCTGGGTATCGGCGTGCGGCTGGGCTTTGGCATGATCGCCGCCAGCGTGATCCTGCGCGACGCGCTCTTTCCCGACCCGCCGGGCCGTGAAGCCGTGCTGGACGTGCTGGAGCAATTGATCGCCCAGTCGCTGGTGGGGCCACCGCTCGATTGACAGCACCGGCAGGCGGACTTATGTAGCATATACTGCATAGGAGAGATTCCGGCCATGGAAACCGCCGTCAAGATTCAGGAATATGACGATCCGAGCTACGATCCGTTCAGCGCGGACGACATCAATTTCGGAGATACGCTGGACCCCTATCCGGAGATCGCGAAATGGCGGGCGCAAGCCCCGGTTCTGGAGGGCGACTACCGCCCGAAAATGGGCCTGCAATCCGCCACCTATCCCGATCGCAGGATGTTCACGGTCGTCGGTTCGGACGAGATATTGACGGTCCTGACCGACACCGACCGCTTCTCCAACCATGGCTATAAGTTCAACATCGGCGAGACGTTCGGCCAGGGCAGCATCAGCGTCATGGACAATCCCGAACATGGCCGCTGGCGGAAGATCTTCCAGAAGATATTCCTGCCCCAATATGTGAAAACATGGGGCGAAACCATCGTCGATCCGGTGGTTCACAAGTTGATGGACAAATTCGTGGACACCGGCAGCGCCGATCTCATCGAACAATTCACGCTGCTCTATCCTTTCGAAGTCATCTATCAGCAGCTCGATCTGCCGGAATCGGATGTCCGCACTTTTCAGCGGCTGGCCATTGGCCAGACCGACTATATGCACATCGACAAGGCGCAGGAGGCATCCCGCAAGCTGGGCGAGTATTTCACCGCCCTGGTCGAGGAACGGCGGCGCAATCCGGGCGACGATCTGGTCAGCCTGCTCGCCAATACCGAAGTGGACGGCGATTATCTGCCGCCCCTGGTGCTGATCTCCTTCCTGCGGCAATTGATGAACGCGGCTGGCGACACCACCTATCGCGGGACCAGCGTGCTGTTGACCGCGCTGTTGGAGAATCCCGAACAGCTCGACGCCATCCGGGCGGACCGCAAACTCATCCCCGTCGCGATCGAGGAAGCGCTGCGCTGGGACGGTCCCGTGGCCGTGCAGCTTCGCATGGCGAAGGTGGATGTGGTGCTCGGCGGCGTGGAGATTCCGGCCGGATCGCTGCTCGACGTGGTGGCGGGCGCGGCCAATCGCGACCCGGCGATCTTCCCCGATCCCGACAAGTTCGACATATTCCGCGAGCGCAAGGCGCATTTCTCCTTCTCTCGCGGGCCGCATATCTGCGTCGGCCAGCATCTGGCGCGGGTGGAGATGACCCGCGCGCTGCACGCGGTGCTGGATAACCTGCCCAATCTGCGCTTCGACCCGGACAAGCCGCGACCCGAAATTCGCGGATCGATGATGCGGGTGCCCAAGCATCTCCATGTCCGCTTCGGCGACTGATCTTCATTCAAGGGAACCTATATGCCAAATGTGATCGTCACGACCCGCGATGGCGCGGAAAAGGAAATTGCCGCCGAAACCGGGCTGTCCTTGATGGAAGCGATCCGCGATGCCGGGATCGACGAAATGCTGGCGCTTTGCGGGGGCTGCTGCTCTTGCGCCACCTGCCATGTGAAGGTCGATCCGGCCTTCATCGGCCTGTTGCCCGCGATCAGCGAGGATGAGAGCGACCTGCTCGACAGTTCGGAGCATCGCGACGAACATTCGCGATTGTCCTGCCAGATCCCCCTCACGGCGGAGCTGGACGGCCTGCGCGTCGCAATCGCGCCGGAGGATTGAGGGGGCGGCGAACGGCAGGAGCCGCGCGACCCATCGCATCTGTGAAATCCTGGCCCATCGACGGGCGCCGCCCTTGCCGCGCCCCTCCCTAGGGTCAAGACAGTTTCGGAGAGGGAAACAGAAAATGAGCGCTGATATGACAAGCGTGCCCGAAGGCGAGTTGGCGCCGCGTCCCGACCATGTACCGGCCGCGCTGGAGCGTGATTTCAACATCTACGATGTTCCCGGATCGGCAGAGGATGTGCAGGCCGCTTATGCGGCGATCCAGCAGGCCAATCCCGACATTTTCTGGACGCCGCACAATGGCGGTCACTGGGTTGCGACCCGGGGCCAAGACATTATCGCGATGCAGCGCGACTATCATCATTTCTCGCACAAGCATATCGTCCTGCCCCCCATGCCGGAGGGCACGCCGCGCCAGATTCCGCTGGAGATGGACCCGCCCGAACATGCGCGATACCGGCGTCCGTTGATGCAGTCGCTGATGCCGGCGATCGTGTCGGAACTCGAAAGCAAGGTGCGCGACGTCGCGATAGAGGCGATAGAGCGCGTCCTGCCGCAGGGCGAATGCGAATTCATCGAGGATTTCGCGAAGATTCTCCCCATCCACGTCTTCCTGGAACTGGTGGACCTGCCCATATCCGACAAGAATCGCCTGCTGCCGATCGCGGAACGTTCGGTGCGGGGTCATACAGCCGAGATCCGGCTGAACGCGCAGCAGGAGATGGGCGGGTATCTGCTGGACAAGATCCGCGCCCGCCGGGAAAATCCCGGAGACGACCTGCTGAGCAAGCTGGTCAATGTGAATGTCGGTGATGGCCGAATCTCCGAGATGGAGGCCGTCAGCTATTCGACACTGGTGCTGTTCGGCGGATTGGACACCGTGGCCGGAATGATCGGGTTCATTGCCCGATTCCTGGCAATGAACCCCGGCCATCGCAGACAGCTTGTCGAACGGCTGGATGACGAAGATTTCGTCAAGCACGCCATCGAAGAAATGATTCGCCGCCATGGACTTGCCAATACGGCACGCGTGATCGTCGAAGACTTTGAATATGGAGGTGTGAACTTCCGGGCGGGTGACCGTATCCTGCCCGCCAATCTGTGGGTTGGCATGGACGACCGCGTGAACGAAAATCCACTCGTCGTGGATTTCAACCGGGAAAAGCCGGTGCATGCGGCGTTCGGAAATGGGCCCCATGCCTGCCCTGGGGCAGTCCTGGCGCGGCGGGAAATCCGCATTTTCCTTCAGGAATGGCTGAGCCGCATTCCGGATTTCCGCATCAAGGCCGGAACGAAGCCGGTGCTGGCGACGGGCATGGTCAACGGCGTGCTCCGTCTCGACCTGTGCTGGCCCTGAACCACGGCCAATCGCTTCCCTACGCGTAGGAGGACGGCGCGAATATCATGCCTCGCAAGCCTGTTGACCAACTCAATGCCGGCCGTTCCTTCTATGCCCGCCATATGCCCGACATGGCGAGCGAGCATTTCGGCCCGCTCTGGCATTTCTTCACGGTCGGGCATCTGGTCACGACCGATCTCGACAGCATCGCCGGCAAGCTGGGATATAGTTTCGCCGATCTCGACCTGCTCGGCACGCTGGCGATCGACCAGGACATCCCTCATCGGGCAACTGATCTCGCCTCCACCCTCTATGTGTCCGATGCCGTGATCTCGACCAGGATAGCGCGGCTGGAAAAAGACGGCCTGCTGGAAAGGCGCCGCAATCCGGAAGACCGTCGGGCCTTCGATTTGTTCCTGACGCCGAGGGGCCGCGCGCTGATCGAGCGGGCGATCGTCGACATAGCCGCGCAATCGAAGCTGGTCCGCTTCTTCCGCCAACTCAGCGCTGCCGACCAGCAGACGCTTTCCCGTCTGCTGGGCGACCTGCATCAGCGGTTCGACCGCGAATTCATGGGCGGACCCTATAGCGATCGATAAGCCAATGCCCGGCCCGCCACGGCCGGGCCGGACTTGTTCCGTTCAGATCAGCCCCTGGCGCCGTGCCGCCTTCGCGACGGCGGTGAACTCATCATAGACGGTCAGCGGTTCATGGGCGATGGCGCCGTCCGTGATGCTGCTCCAATGAGCAGCAATATCCTCCACGGCAGGCGGCGTCACTCCCATCGGCGCGACCCAACCGTCCGCGGCGCAGATGCGCACCTTGGCATAACGCCCGCTATTCTGCGAATAGATGCCATGGGTGGAGGTGCATTGTTCGCTGACCAGATAGACGGCAAGCGGCGTGTTGAAGGGCACTTCGACACGGCCCTCGCTCGCGGCATAATCGGCGCCCTGCACCGCTTCCGCAAAGGCGGGAATTTCCATGAAACCGGCATCCATTTCCGCCGCCAATCGCGATTGCGCCGTGGGCAGCAGCAGGTTCGACGTGATGCCATAGGCCGATCCCTCGATCGCGACGATATGGCTGAGACCTATGAGCCCGCCCTTGGCCGCCGCGTAATTGGCCTGCCAGGCATGGCCGAACATCGCGGATGCCGAGCCGGTGAAAAGGAACCGGCCATAGCCGTTCCGGCGCATCGCCTTATAGGCGGGCTGGGCGACGTAGATCGCCCCCTTCAGATGCACGTCGATGATCGCGTCGATCTGCTCGTCGGTCAGATCCTCGAACCGGGCATTGCGCAGGAAGCCCGCATTGTTGATGCAGATGTCGACCTTGCCGAAGGCGTCGAGGGCGGTCTGGACGATGGCCGCGCCCCCCTGCCGGGTCGACACGCTGTCATAATTGGCGACCGCTTCCCCGCCCGCGTCGCGAATTTCCTGCACCACAAGGTCCGCCGCATTATGCGATTCCCCCTGCCCCGATCCGCTGCCGCCCAGATCGTTGACCACGACCTTCGCGCCGCGCCGGGCAAGCTCCAGCGCATAATCCCTGCCCAGGCCGTTGCCCGCGCCCGTGACGATCGCCACGCGGCCGTCGAAGCGTAAATCCGTCATATTTTCCTCTTCTTAATGTCTGTTCTGGGTCCGCGCCTTCATCCTCATGAACAGGCGATCATGTCCGCGAACGGAAGCGGGCCTGATCCTATCCCATCACCCGGCGGAAGCCATCGAACGGAGGAAAGATCGGCTATTCGATGGACCTGCGCGCAAGGTTCAGTTCACGCCCTGCACCTGGCCGCCGTCCACGCGCACATTCGCACCGGTCATGTAACCGGCATGCGGGCTGGCGATCATGCAAACGGCATGGGCGATCTCCTCGACACGGCCGATGCGACCGACGGGAATCGGCGTCAACTCGCGCGCGGCGCGCGCTTCCGCTTCCTCCAGCGAAATGTCGCCCCAGCCCATATTCTGCTTGAGCCTGCCCAGCCAGGCCTCGACCGCCGGGGTCAGGATCATGCCGGGGCTGACGCTGTTCGCGGTGACGCCGCACGGCCCCAACGCCTTCGCCAGACTGACGGTCATGTTCAGCATGGCTGCCTTGGCCGCGCCATAATCCGGGCCGAATGCGATGGGCTGCGTGGCCGCGGCGCTGGCGATGTTGATGATGCGGCCCCACCCCTTCGCCTGCATCGCCGGCAGAAGGCGCCGGATCATGCGGGCGGCGGCAATGGCGTTGAGTTGATAGGTGCCCTCCCAACCCGCTTCGTCCACCTCCGTCCAATGCATGGCCGACGTGCCCACCGCTCCGCCTGCGTTGTTCACCAATATGTCGATCTCCCCCGCTGCCGCCGCGACCGCATCCGCGCCCGCATTGTCGGAAAGATCACCGATCGCCACGCTGGCGTTGCCGCCGATGGAGTCGGCCACGTCATGCGCCTTTCCGGCATCGCGACCATGCACCACCACGGCGCAGCCTTCCGCCGCCAATAGCCGCGCTATCCCCGCGCCGATGCCGGAACTGCTGCCCGTCACCAACGCGCGCTTGCCTGCCAATCCAAGGTCCATGCCCGTCTCTCCTATGCTTTCACGATATGCTCGATGGCGACCATGGTCGCGTAATCACTGACGAACTCGGCAACGTCCGCCGTGATAACGGCGATGTCCTCCGCGCTCCGGAACAACCCGTCGCGCAGCGCCGCCTCGCTTGGAAAATGAAGATGGGCCATGCCGAACCATGGATCGGGCGGCGAAAGCCGATCCTGCACATAGCGGTTCATGCCGACATGGATTTCGCAGGCCAGCGGAATATGCTCGCCCCAGTGCCGCTCCACCTCCGTTCGCGGGAGGCCTTCGATGGCGCGGATGAAGGAAAGCTGCGAAAGCCCCGGCGAAATGCCGACCGCAAGCGGATATTCCGAAGGCTTGCCGACGATCTGCGTTGAGGAACGAACCTCCGCCTGTTCCCAGTCGGATCGAAGGCTGTCCGCATCGCATGGAGCATCGGACCAAAGTTCGATCACCGCGTCATAGACCGGCGGCACCGCCGCGCCACCATCATCGACCGGAGCCTCCAGCCCCACATGCACGACGATCCGCTCGGCGGCTGTGGCCCAGCCCTGCGCCTTGGCCCATTCGGGCGCCGATGCGGCCAGGGCCGATCGCGGCCCGCGCAAAAGGATGATGCGTTTCATTGGTCCTCTCCCCGATCGCCCTTGCGCGACCGAATCGCATTAATTAAAATGAACGGTATAGTTTTATTTTATCGGAGCAAGCGTGCCGGACGACAACATCGCAAGACCGCGCCGGGGCAGGCCGACAAATGCGGATGCGCCCGTGCGGGAGGCCGAACTGATCGACGCGGCGGCCCGCGCATTCCTGACGCACGGCTTTGCGGGGGCGAGCATGGACCATATCGCCGACGCGGCCAGGGTCAGCAAGGCGACCATCTATGCCCGTTTCGGCAACAAGGCCGCGCTGTTCGAGGCCGTCGCACTCCACAGCGTCGCATCCATGCGCAGCGATGTCCGCGACATCGCGGTCGCCGGGCGGGAACCCGCCGACGTGCTGACGGACTTCGCCCTGCGCATCGCCGGCGAAGTGGCGGAGGCGGAACGGATCGCCCTGCTCCGGCTCGCCATCGCCGCGAAGGAACGCTTCCCCGACATAGCCATGCGCCTGCACGGCCATATCGCTGACACGGTGGCGCCGATCACCGCCTATCTCACGCATTTGCGCGAAGCGGGATACAGGGTCGACGATCCTGCCGAACTGGCCCTGCACTTCATCAATCTGGCCAATGGCGGGCTGCGCTTCCTCCTGACCGACGACTTTACGGATGCAGGGTTTCGGCGGCGATGGGCGACCCGCGTGGTCGCATTGTTCCTGCGGGGGATAGAAGGCTGAACGGCGGCCGGCATCTGGTCGATCCGGTCAGGCATCAAGGATGTGGTGTTTATGCGCTCCCCGCCCCGCCAATTGCCGACATCGCGCTTTTCTGAGACGCCGGTCTGAGACGCCGGGGCGAGCGGTCGAGGAGGATGGGATATGAGGCGCTGGCTGATCACGGGCATCTCAAGCGGCATCGGCGCGGCGCTGGCGAAAGCCGCTTTGACGCAGGGCGACCATGTCATCGGCACCGCCCGTGACGCGCAAGCGATCGCCGCGTTTGAAGCGGAGGGCGCTGGCCGCGCCAAGGGCATCGTCGCGGACATGAGCGACGCCGCGCAAATCGCGAGGCTTGCGAGCGAAACGCTGGCCGCCGGGCCGGTGGACATATTGGTCAACAATGCCGGGCAGAGCCTGTTCGGCGCGGTCGAAGAAGTCGATCTGGATGATGCGCGCCGACTGTTCGAGGTCAATTTCTTCGGCCCCTGGGCGTTGACCCAGGCGCTGCTGCCGCATTTCCGCTCGCGGGGATCGGGCACGATCGTTCAATTGTCGTCGGGCTGCGGTTTGACCGGCACGCCGGGTCTTGGCGCTTACTGCGCCAGCAAATTCGCGCTGGAGGGGCTGACCGAGACGCTGGCGCTGGAGGTCGCGGCCTTTGGCATCCGCGCCATGCTGGTCGAACCGGGCGCGATCGCCACCCGCTTCATCAGCCATGGCACCCGCGAGGCGCAGGTCCGCATTGCCGACTACGGCTTTCTGTCGGGACAGGGCAAGGCGGTGCTGGACAGCTATTACGCCGCCGCCGCCAGCCCGCCGGAAGCGGTCGCGGAGGCGATATTGACGGCGCTGGACGGCGAAACGCTGCCGCTGCGCCTGCCGGTGGGCGAGGATATGCGCGGGGCGCTGGCGCAAAAGGCATCGGCGCTGGCCGCGCTGGCCGGTTGATGATGCGGCGCTGAATACTGCGCTATCGCCAGGATTTTCAGTTCGTCAGGATGACCTTGCCGTTCAATCCGCCCGCATCGACCAGCCGCTGCGCTGCCGCTGCCTGATCGAGCGGCAGGATGCGGGCGATGGGCACGGCGATCCTGCCCTGCGCGACGGCGGCGGCCAGACGAGCGGCATCGGCACCGCTCGGGACGACGGCGAAAAATTCCGGCGCAGACGGCAATCCGTCGCGGGGGATCGGCGTGGTAGCGGCGGTCAGCACCCGGCCGCCGGGCTTCAGGCGCCGGCAAAGCGCGCCAACCGCTTCGCCGCCCACCGTGTCGATGACATGATCGAAGGGCACGCCGCTCCAATCCTCCTCGCCCAGGGAGATCACATCGTCGGCGCCCAATACGCGGACAGCCTCGACATGGGCGGCGCGGACGGCGGCGGTCACATGGGCGCCCCGCTCCTTCGCCGCGAACAGCGCGAAACGGCCGACGGCACCCAGCGCACCCGTCAGCATCAGCCTCTGACCGGCCTGAAGGTCCAACCCGCGTTCGACCATCTGCAAGCCGGTCAGGCCAGCGGTCGGGATCGCGGCGGCGGTCGGCAGATCGAGGCCATCGGGCACCAGCGCCAGATGATCGGCGGCCACCGCGACCTGTTCGGCATAGCCGCCCTTGCGGAACGGATCGAGCATGCCGAAGACGCGAGCGCCGGGCGCAAAGCCCTCCCCGCCGATGACTTCGCCCGCCACGTCATAGCCCAGAATATGAGGGAAACCGACAGGCGCGAAGCTTTCGAACAGGCCCGCCCGCCATTTGCCGTCCGCCGGATTGACGGCCGCCGCCAGGATGCGCACCAGCGCTTCCCCTGGCTGAGGCTGCGGCGGCGGCAAATCGGCAGGCTCCAACACCTCCGGGCCGCCATGGCGGTTGATCACGATCGCCTTCACCCTTGCATCTCCTTCATTCGGTCAGGATCATCGCCGCGCTCCGTTGGCGGTGATCTTGTGGCGAAGCCGGGCATCGTCGGGAAGCGCGTCAGGCGCAATCATCACGTCAGTGATTAGGGTCTTAAGATGCCAGCGGCTACTCTCCCGGCACAATTAACGGGAGCTGGAATATGCAGAGACTGAAGGGCAAGGTCGCCGTCGTGACCGGCGCGGGCCGCAATATCGGCCGGGCCGAAGCGATGCTGCTGGCGGAGCAGGGCGCGAAGGTCGTGGTCAACGATCTGGGCGGTGGTCCCTATGGCACGGAGAGCGGCGACGCGTCGCTGGCCGAGGCCGTGGCGCAGGAGATACGCGACGCGGGCGGCGAGGCGATCGGCCAATGTTCCAGCGTGGCGACCCGCGAGGGCGGCGAGGCGGCGGTGCAGGCGGCCATCGAAGCCTTCGGCCGGATCGACATTCTGGTCAACAATGCGGGGATCGTGCGCCCGGCGCGGATAGACCGGATGACGGACCAGGACTGGACCCTCTGCATGGACGTCAGCCTGACGTCGAGCTTCTTCACCTGCCGCGCGGCGGCGGCGCATATGATCGCGCAGCGGTCCGGCGTTATCGTCAATACGGGATCGCCGTCGGGCTTCGGTCATTGGGGCATGGCCAATTATTCCGCCGCCAAGGAAGGCCTTCTGGGCTTCACCCGCACGATTGCGCGCGACCTGGGAGAATTCGGCATTCGCGCCAATCTGATCCGGCCGGTGTCGCATCTGACGGGCACGCATACGCCGGAAATCGACGAGACCATCGCTGAATCGGCGCGGCTCGGCATTCCGCTGCTGTGGAACAAGCCGATGGCACAGCCGCGCATGACGGCCCTGCCCGCCCATGTCGCGGCGCTGGTCGTCTGGCTGTGCACCGACGCCGCCGCCCATGTCAGCGGGCGGGACTTCTACATCCAGGGCGATGAAGTGGCCCTGATCCCCGAACCCGAAGCGATCCGCACCAGCATCCATCCCGACGGCTGGACGCTCGATGCGTTCGACGAACAGGCGAACCGCGACTATCTGTTCGGCTCGATCCAGAACCGCTTCGTGCGGACGCCCGATCCAGCCTAAAGGGGACCAAGTGGCGGGGCGGCGTGATCGACCGCCGCCCAGCCGAAGCGCGGCGCGGTGGCGGCGTTATTCTCCTCCGCCTGCCATTCGACCGGATTCACCATCCAGTAGAACAGGCCATAGACGATATGCGCGCGGATGGCGCGCCACGCCTCTTCCTCCGACGGCGGATTGGCGACGCCATGGCGGGTCAGCGCGGCCAGATAGCCCACTACCAGATCCTTCTCCCAAGCCCGCCGGTCCAGCGGATCGAGCGCGGAGATGTAGAAATAGGTCACGTCCTGCGCCCAATGGCCGCGACGCGTGGTCTGCCAGTCGAGGAAGCCCGGCCGGCCCTCGCGGGTCAAATACATATTGCCCAGATGCGCGTCGCCATGGATCACGCAACGCGGCCCCTGCTCCCCGAAATGGCGTAATTGCTGTAGCGCCGCATGTACCCTCTCCCGATCGCGGCAAGCCGCCGGAATGCCGAGCGACCGGGGTAGCCCCATATAATGCGCCCATGTCTCGGGCTGGAGCTGGCCGCGCCCGAAATCGCCCCAGGCTTCGTCCGGCAATGGATCGTGGCGCATCAGCCAGCCGAGATCGCCATCATCCTCCAGCGCCGGACTGCCCCACCAGCGGGCGTGCAGCGCGGCCAGATCGTCGAGAAAAGCCGTCGCCTGATCGCGGGTCAGGGGCTGCTGCACACGGCAGATATGGGCGCCCGCGGGCCTCAGATCCTCCATGACCACCATCCCCTGATCGGCGTTCGCTGCGGCGTAAAAGATGTGCGGCAGCCCCAGCGTCAAGCGCGGCGCCAGCTCCGCGAAGAAGCGCGCCTCCGTCTGGTAGCAGAATTTCACCAGTTCCCGATGCTCGGCCAGGCCCGCCTTGATGCACAGCGCCCGGGGCAACCCATGGGCCTGCCCGGCATCATTATAGGTCGCCGTCGCCATCATCTTGGTGCCCGTGCCCCAGAGAATCTCGCTGATGTCGATCCGCTCCACCCGCGTTCCGGGATAGCGCGGCGCCAAGGCGTCGCTCAGCCATTGCGCGGTGACATCCTCGGGGACCAGCGGCAACCAGGGTTCGTTCATGCAGCCTCCTCCATGCGCAGCTTCCTGCCCAGTCCATAATCGCCCATGATGGTGGTGCGTTGCATGATCCGGACCTCGTCAGGCGCCGCGCCGGTCACGCAATGGACCATGCGCCAATTGTCCCACAGCAGCATCTCGGACGGTTTCCAGCCATGATAATAGGCGGGGCAGGCGACCAGATGATCGACAAGCCTTTGCAGCAACGCATGCCCTTCCGCGTCATCCTGCCCCAAAATATGGAGAGCGCCGAAAGGCGAGATGTTGAGCACCTTGCGCCCGGTATCGGGCTGGGTGAAGACCATCGGATGGACGACCGGCGGGAAGTCGGTGTCAAGACGCGGCCCCACCGACTTCTCGAAATCGCTCATGCGGATCGTGCGCACCCGGCTCTTCGTGCCGTAGCGCGAATAGCCCGGATTGACGGTGAGCTGATACACGATCTCCAGATTCTCGATCCGCGCCTTCAGGTCTTCGGGCAACAGGGCATAGGCCTGGACCTGATCGATGAAGCCGGTCTGGCCGCCCCAGCTTGAAATCCTTTGTGCGGTCAGCACCCCGCCATGGTTGATCCGGTCGGTGAAGACCAGGTCCGAATGCCATGGCAGGAAGGCGATGGATGGCTTCCCGTCCACTTCGAACAGCCCTTCCTTGTCCTGATCGGAAACCAGGGTGATGAGTTCGGGCGTACCCTCCGTCACCAGTTCGCGTACCGGATGGATTTCCAGCTCCCCGAAGACCTGGCTGAGCGCGATCTGGAAATCGGGGGTCACTTCGCTATCGCGAAAGACCAGCAGGCCGTCGTTCAGCCAATGTTCGCGCAATTCGTGCCGAACCGCTTCCCGCTCAATATCTCCTGGCGTCAACCCGACAACCTCACGGCCGAATCCCAGTTCTTCGCCAAGGGGATTGATACGATATGTCATGCTTGCCTCTCCTGTGTCTGCGCATCCATGACCTTGCTGCGCGATATGACGCCCCGCACCCCCCATTTGTGGGTTTTCCTCCGCTGCACCTATGTGGCGGCCCTGCCACGGGCGCGTCAGGCAAGCTGTGCGACGCTGAGCAGCAGCATACGGACCAGATCGACCTGCCGTTTCACGCCCAGCTTGGCATAGATGGCCTTGGAATAGCTGCGCACCGTATGTTCGGAAAGATGGAGATCCCCGGCCACCGCGGTCATCGTCCGACCGGCGGCGAGGCCGAGCGCGATGTCCGCTTCGACCGGGGTCAGGCCGAACATCGCGCCCAGACTTTGCCGCACGTCGCTCCCCGCCCCGCTCGCCTCCCGCTCTCGACGCAGATAAAGCACAAGGTCGGGCCGGGCGGCGCCATATCCCTCCTGCGCGCCGAAAGGCACCAGCAGCATCTCGATACGTTCCCCGGCCAAATCGACGAGCAGCGCGCGGCTGTGACCGCTTGCCAGGACCAGGGCGATCGCATCGGACAGGCGACGCTGTCCGGCGGCATCGCCTACCCGCAAATAGCCGTCCTGGCTGATGGTGACGCCGCCGTTCCGCGTCAGCAGCGAAGCAGCGAGTGGGCCGACGCCCACTATCTTGCCGCTTGCGGTCAGGGCGACAGCCGCCATGTCGAACCGCGTGGAAACATGCCGCGCGATTGCGGCCTGCACCCGCTGCCGGTCGATCAGCACGAAGCTGCGAAGCGCCACGGCGACATGCGGCAGAAGGGACCGGAACAGGGCGACGCCCTCATCCTGAAAATCCGCCTGCCCCGCGTCGCGGCACCAGCTCAGCCAGGCCGTCTCCCCCTCCTCATCGACGATGCGGGCGCTCAGCATATGGCCGATCCCCGCCGGCGCGAGAAAGTCCTGATAATAGGGATGGTCGCTCGCCCGCCCCGTACGCAGCAATTCGGGCAGGCGATAGACGCGGCCCGGCTCCATCGCGAAATAATGGACCGGATCGACCATCGCGAACTGACTGCGATAACGCTGTTTCATCGCGGGAGTGACGGTGCCGCCAGCGGAAAATTCGGCGTCCACGGACCGGCTCGGCCCCCGGCGGAAAATAAGGTTCGCGTAAGACAATCCGACGAGATCGCAACATAGGCGCAGGAATCGCGTCCAGGGCTGACGATCGGCCACCGCCGCACCAAGCGTCAGCGCCAGCCGTTCCCGCCTGTCCATCGGAGCGCGATCCTGCGTCACATTCCTTTCATTCCCTGAAGAACCATGTGGACGATAGCGACGGTGTCCATGGGCATATCCTCCATACCGACCAGCAAGCGGTGCATCGGTGCGAGAACGGCGAGATCGTAAAGGAGGCGGGCAGCCATATCCGGATCACGCACACCGCAGTTGCGAAGCGGCTGGCGCAGCATGGCCTGGACCTGCATCAACCCGTTGCGGTTCGCATCCGATGCAAGGGCCGGCAGGTTCGTCGCCTGTGCCACGAGCAGCCGATACATGGCAAGCGCATCCTCGTCCGTGGCCATGGCGTGGAGGGCACCCACCATCCGCGTCAGTAACGCCTCATCGCTCACCGCGTCGCGGCTGACACGCTCGATCAGGAAGAAGCGGCGGGCGATGAACTGCTGAAGCACCGCTTCCAGCACGGCCCGCTTGTCGGGAAAGCTGGCATATAGCGTGCGTTTCGACATGCGCGCCAACGCCGCAATGGCGTCCATCGACGTACCGGAGAAACCTTCCCGTCGGAACAGATGCGCCGCGGCATCGAGGATGCGCGAGCGTGCGTCACGGACTTCCAATTGCAGGGGCTCGACGGGCCGGTCCATCGCATGATCGTCGGCTGTCATGGCATCCGCGCTAGACCAGGGACGAAAATTTGTCGAGTGGCTCATGCCGCGAAGGTCAGCGGCAGGCCCGGCCGGGGCCACCGGCCCCGCAGCAACCGGCCTGTCCCCGCCGCCGTGATCCAGACGTCCCGGCCATCCTCGCCGCCAAATGCGATATTCGTGACCATCGCGTCGTCGATCGGCATATGATCGCATGCGCCGGTCAGCGGATCGACGATGGTGATCCCGCCACGCACGATGGAACCGATGCAGATCCGGCCATCTGCCTCCACCGCGAGGCTGTCGAACATGATATGTCCAGCGCCCGTCGCGACGACATCCCCCGGCGAACCGCCATAATCGCGCAGCCGGCCGGGGCCGACGATTTCCGCACGCCAGAGCCGGCTGCTCAGCGTATCGGCCCAATAGAGCCAGCGACCGTCGGGGGACAGGCCGATGCCATTGGGCGAGAGCAGGCCCGACCGGACCTGGTGGATGGCGCTACCGTTCGGAAGGGCATAATAGAGGCCTCCATAGGTCTTGCCCTCCTTTGTGCTCGTGCCGTGGTCCGTGAACCAGAATCCTCCCGCCACGTCGAAGACGATATCGTTTGGTGCCAGCAGCGGCTGGCCATCGGCCTGGGTGTAGAGGCTGGTCGCCACGCCGCTTGCCAGATCGACGCGCTGGATCGAACCGCCGACGTGCCGGTCAGGCGCATAGGCGATGGATAAGTGACCGTCGCGGAGCGCACAGTCGAAACCGCCGCCATTGTTGCACACATAGACAGCGCCGTCGGGGCCGATCGCCGCCCCGTTGGGACCGCCGCCCAGATCGGCGACCAGCCCGATCCTGCCGTCTGGCCATACACGGCTGAGGCGTCCGGCGCCCACTTCGACCACCAGAGCCGATCCGTCGGACAGCGCCACAGGCCCCTCCGGGATCAGAAGGCCGTTAGCCACTACATCCATGCGCACAGCTCCCGCATCCGGTCCGTCGCCGCCACGGCATCGTCCAGCAGCTCATCGAAAATCGCCGCGACGGGCATTGTCTCGCCTGCGAATATCGCTGACTGCCCCCAATCATAAGTGCCCTTCTCGATATTCCCGCTCCGATAACCCGCATAGGTGTGAGCGCCGGAAATAAGGTCGCTATAGGCCTCATATTCGGTAATGCCTTCCGCCTCCAATGCCAGCACGGCACGCGCGCCGGGATTGTCGAGCACCCGGTGATGATCGCGCAGAAGCGTCTTTATGATCACGCTTTCCGTCCCGTCGGCGGCGGCGAGCCGGGCCTTATGATCGGGATGGATCCACAGTTCCTCGGCAACCAGCATACGGGTGCCCATCAATATGGCATCCGCGCCCATGGCGAGCGCCGCGGACAATTGCCGGCCCGTGCCGATGCCGCCCGCAATGACGACAGGTATGTCGATCGCCTGCGGTGCATGCGCCGCCTGCACCATGCTGCCGATCAGCTTCGTACCCGGATGACCGCCGCATTCATAGCCGACGACGATCACGGCATCCACGCCCATGCGCTGCGCCGTCAGGGCATAGCGGACACCCGGCGCCTTGTGGATGATCCGGATACCCGCGTCGCGTAGCGGCTGGATCAAATCCTCGGGATTGGCGCCGGCGGTTTCGACGCAGTTCACGCCATGCTCTGCAAGCAACGGGATGAGCGCGAGCAACGCCTCCACCGATCCGGGACGACGCGACACGTAGAAATTGACACCGAAGGGTTTCCCGCCGGTGAGTTTCCGGCAGAGGCGGAGCTGATCGACAAAGGCATCCCGGGACTCATGCCCCGCCGCGACGATGAAGCCCATGCCCCCGGCATTGACGACGGCCGCGACATAGCGTGCGTCCGATACGCGCGGCCCCATGCCCCCGCAGAGAATAGGATGGCGGATGCCCAGCAAATCCGTGATCCGGGTCTGGAATATCGCTTCTCGCATGGCTGTCGTCCTGCCCTACCCCATCATCCTGTCAGGTAGAGGAGATCGCTTCCATTCCGGCAATGGCTTTCACGCGAACCGCAGCGATGCATCACAAGTCCGTACGCCGGACGATATTTGCGGCATTGTCGCAAACCGTGTCTTGACTGCCGCTTCAGTGCTGCGGACGAATGAACATGGCGGTGCCATGGTCGGATGCGACATAGACGGGGTCGCCGATCTTCACCATTTGCGGAATTTCCTCCAGCGCCAGTGGCATGCCGGTAAGCCGTCCGCGCGTGATCCGGCAGAAACTGTCCTCGTCGATTCGGAAGGTGCGCTGCTCCCCTTCTTTCGTTTCCACGGTGATGGCGCAGGCATCAAGCGCGGCAACGGTGCCGACGGTCGGGATATTGCCCGACTTCGGCATGCCCCGAATATCCATCGACAGACGGAAATAGCGGTCCGACCGGTTGGCGAGCCCGCTATGGGGCGTTTCCAGGCTGAATACCAGCAGGTCGCCGGGCTGGTAGAGGGCGCGGTACCATGCCTCGGCCGGGATCACATCGTCGCCTATGCCCTGCGGCGGCCGGGGGAAATCATCCATCCGGGGGCGGTGCAGCCCTTCCGCCACGGCCAAACCGCCGGTCTCCTCATCGATCGGCGCGAGCGGCATCCAGCAGATTTTCAGCGGCAGCCCCTTGTTGTTGGGACCGTCGCAATGGACGAAGTTGAAACGCGAATTCGGCCGACCCGTCCCCGGCGGTAGCGCGTGATATTCGGTATTGGGAACCCAGAAGACCTCTTCACCGAACAGTTGCTCGAAAAAGGCACGGATCGCGGGCTCCGCGACGAACTGATCCCGCGGATAGCGCGCCAGCAGCGGATCGGTGGCCGGCGTGCCGTCGTTGCGGATCGGGAAATTGTCGAGGGGCGCGCCATTATACACGGCGGCATCGTCCCGCCCCGGATCGATCACATTCAGGTCGCGCAACACATCCAGATAGACCCCCCGCAGCCGACCGACGGCTTCCTTGTCCAGCACGTCGCGGAAGAACCAGTAGCCATCGCGCTCCCATGCCGCATCCAGTGCCGCACGATCGCCCAGCAGATGATTGGCGGTCCTCAATTCCCGCATCGGCGGCGTATCCGGAGAGTTGGAAGTCATCATGTCGGCCATGTCCGGTCTTCCCCTGGACGTCAGTGGAGCCAGGCCGCTCCGCGTCCGTCCCGCGAAACGGGAAGGACGCGGGGCAGCCACCTCTTTTTCAGAAATGATAGCGCAGCGTCACGCCATAAGTTCTGGGCAAGCCGGGCGTGTGGCTGGTGTAACCCAGGCTGTCGAGGTTGATGAGCAGGAAATCATACTTCTTCTTGGTGAGATTATTGACATAAAGCGCCAGGTCGAAGCCCGATCCCATGACCCGGTTCCAGCTCGCGTCCAGATTCACCAGATTATAACCCTTGGCATCCGTATATCCGGGCACAACCGTATCGTTCCCGACATAATCATCGGTATGATAATAGCTGATGCCGACCGATGCATCACCCTGAGAACTGTCCAGCGGCGCGATCAGCCGTGCGCCAAGCGTGTAGACATTGCGCGGGGCACGGGCGAAGGGATCGTTGCTGTGATCGCTGCCGTCGGGATAGATGAACTTGGTGAACTTCGCATTGGTATAGGCATAGTTGGCCGACAGTTCCAGCATCGACACCGGACGGAACAATATATCCGCCTCGATACCCCAGATACGCGCCTTGCCCGCATTGGTCGTGACAGTCGTCGGAGGCACGGCCAGAGGATCGGTCAGGAGCCGCTGGATATCGTTATATTTGGCGTAATAGGCGGCCAGATTGGTGCGCAGGAACATGTCCCCCATGCGCCAGTCGGCCTTCACGCCCAATTCGACATCGTCCACCGTTTCCGGCCTGAAGGTCCGGCGCAGACCGGCCTCGGTCGAGGCACGCGCGCCAAAGCCGCCGGTGCGATAACCATGCCGGTGCGCAAGGTAGATCAGCTTGTCCTGCGCGATCTTATATTCCAGGCTGAGATTGTAGGTGACCTCGGAGAAGCTGTCGCCGACGTTCAGTTCGCACTGCGAAAGCGGCACCGCGGTCTCCGGCGTCGCGGGATTATTGTCGAGGTCGCGGGTGAAACGGCATGCGGTGGCCGTCCGGTTGCGGATCGTCGCCTCGCGCTTGTCGCGGTTGTAGCGAACGCCGGCCGTCAGGCTGAGGCTGTCGTTGAAGCGATAGGTTCCTTGCGCGAACACGGCGTAGCTGCGGTTGCGGCCGGCCACATCGGTATTGCTGAAGGCGGCGGTGGGATAGCCGAAAATATCTTCAGGTTCGATCAGCCCCGGATCGACGCTGCCAACCGTGGAAAGACCCTGGTTGCGGCCTCTTTCCCAGAAATAATAGAGGCCGGTGATCCAGTTGAAATTCTCTGTTTCGCCCAGCAATTGCAGCTCTTCCGAAAACTGCGCTGTCCAGTCTATCCGCTGTTGCGGATGCAGGCTGTTCATGGTCCCGTCCATATCATCGAAGATATTGTCCTTGATGTGACGGTAGCCGACGATGTTCTTGACGGTCAGCATGTCGTTGACCGGAATCGTCGTGGTATTGGCGATATCGTGCGTCTCCACCTTGGTGAAGATATTCGAGCCATTGGCGATGCGATAGGGACCACGCGCCTGCTGCTCGGCCAGCAGTTGCTCAAGCGGACGATAGCCGCGTGCCGCGCGTACGGCGGCGCCGTTCAGCGATCCGGTGGGGCGAACCTTGTAGATGAAGCTCGCTGTGCCGCCATCGTCTTCGTGGAAATAATTATAGACGGTCAGCGATTCCACGCCGCTGTCATTCTTCATCAGGACGGAGGCGCGCACGCCCTCCTGCGCGGTGTCGTTGACATTGCGTCCCAATATCTCGTCATAGACGAAGCCGTCGTCGCGCTGACGCTGACCGGCGACACGTACCAGGATGTTGGGCGACAGCGGTACGTTCAGCATGCCTTCCATGATGAAGGTGTCCAGATTGCCATAAGTGACGCCGACACGGCCTTCGAAATCGTCGGTCGGCCGGTTGGGACGGATGATGATCGCGCCGCCGGTCGTGTTGCGGCCGAACAGCGTGCCCTGCGGCCCGCGAAGCACTTCCACCGACCCGATGTCGAACAACGCTCCGTTGACCCCCTGCGTACGGGCCAGCACGATGTCGCCCATATAGGTGGAAACGGATTGGTCCGCGAGCAGGGTGAGTTCCTGCTGGCTGAGACCACGGATCGCGAAATTGGGCAGCGACCGGCTGCCGCCCTGGCCGGGAACCGACACAAGGCTGGGCACCACGCGGCTGAGGCCCGCCACGTTCGAGATATTGGCACGCTGCAACGTGGCGCCCGACACGGCGCTGACCGAAAGCGGTACGTCCTGCAACCGTTCTTCGCGGCGCCGTGCCGTCACGACGATGTCATCGCTGCCGAAGGCGGCCTGCGCATGCTGGGGCTCCTGTTCGGGCGCCCCCTGCGCCGATGCAAGCGCCGGAACCGCCGAAAGCAGGCACGCGCAGGACGACATCCAGAAACTCGAAATTTTCATGACAACCTCCCCTGAAACATTGACGTTCGCTTTTGTTGTAAAATCTTGGCCCGGCGCGCCGCCGGATCGCTGCCTCGTCACAGCAAACCGCGTTCCTCCGACGTCGGCAGATCCTCGGGCGATACATGGGCTTCGCGCATGGCCGTGATCACCGCGGTCTGGGCAGAGGCGATGCAGGGGAAACCGACATAGGGCGTCAGTTGCACCAGCAACCCCTCCAGCTCCTCCACCGCCAGGCCGTTGGCCAGACCGATCTTCACATGGTTTTTCAGCTCCAGCGACTGGCGCGACGCGATCAGCGCGGAAATGACGGCAATGCTCTTTTCCTTGCGGCTGATGCCGTCATGCCGCCATGCGTCGTGAAAGGCCCAGCCTGCCGCCATGCGGGTGATGTCGGACCCGAACCGGCTCGATGTCGCCGCTTCGTTGAAGGCGCCGCCAAAGCGTTCGCCCATCACGCCGGTGATGAAGGCGACGCCCGATTCCTGTTTTTCATCCAATCTGCTCATTGCTTTTGTCCTTCCATTCCTTGCTCGACCGCCGCCAGTTCCGCTTCGGCCAGGAAGTGCGCGGGAATGGGGCCGATCTGGGTCACGCCACCGTCCACTGGTAGCAAAACCCCGGTGATGAAGCGTGCATCGTCGCTGGCCAGGAAGGCGACCGCGCGGGCGATGTCCCAGGCGTCGCCCTCTATGCCCAACGGCCCGATGGCGCGGCGCAAGGTGCGCAGGCCTTCGGGCAGCACATGCATGGCATGCGGCGTCATGATATGGCCCGGCGCGACCGTGTTGACACGAATGCCGTCGCGGCCATGAAGGACCGCGATTTCGGCCGCGAGCTGCGCCATCGCCGCCTTTGACGGGCCATAGGCTATGGAGCCGTGCGCGCGCATTCCCGCGATCGAGGAGATGTTGACGATCGATCCCCCGCCCGCCGCCTTCATCGCCGGCACGGCATGGCGGATCATCAGCATGGCGCTTTTGACGTTCACGTCGATGACGCGCGTCCAGCCGCTCTCGTCCGCCGCGTCCAACGCCACGGGATCGGAAATGCCGACATTGTTGACCAATATGTCCAGCCGTCCGGTGCGCTCGACCGCCTGCTCGACGAAATGGCGGCAATCGGCGTTGGCGGTGACATCGCCAGCCAGCGTGAAGGCCTGCCCGCCGGCGGCGACGATGCGGCGGCGCGTTTCCTCAGCGCTGTCCCCGTCACGGTCGACCAGCGCGACATGCGCGCCCTCGCCCGCCAGCAGCATCGCGATGGCGCGGCCGGTGCCGACGCCGTCGCCCTGCGTGCCCGCGCCCGTGACGATGGCCGAACGCCCCTTGAGACGAGGGTAGAATATAGTGGGTTGCGGCATGAATCAGGCCCGACCCCGGCCCGGCCGATCATCCTGCGAAAGACATGAAAATGCCGTCTCCGGCGCGCCTGTTGCGCGCCCGGTCGTTTGCCCGATCATGCTAAACTCTCCCTATGGCCACCTGTGCGGCCTCTTTTCTGTCCATGCATCATGCGACTCTCCTCGCCCTGGCGTCAGGTGTGATTTTGACATCGTGACGGGGGTAAATTATCATCCCTTATGGCCCGCGATGTTGCAGTGATCGGATTTGACGGCGCATGTCTCGCCAGCATCGGCTTGTTCCTGGATCTATTCGGCCAGATGCGCCTGCGCGTGGCCCATCAGTTCCGCACAAGAGACGATATCGGCATGCACACGCGCGCCAAATTGTTGGGACCAAGTCCAAGGCCGATTCAAGTCCTTGGCGGGTGGAAGCTGCAAGTGGAAGATGGGCTGGCGGCAACACCCCATATCTATATCCATGTGCCCGACTTCTATTGTCCGGAGGAAACGACGCCGGACTATATTGCCAAACTCCATTCCGTGATCGACTGGCTCCGCAGTCAATATGCGGGCGGCGCACATCTATCCGCGACGGGACGGGGCATAGAATTGCTGGCTGAGGCCGGACTGCTGGGAAACGGCCCCGTGCCGGTGGCGAGAGGCGCAGCCGCCGAATTCCGCAGGCGCTATCCGCATATCCGTGTCAACACCACGGACCCCATCGCCGAAGTCGATCGCATCATGATGGCGCGCGGCATGACGCACGAAATGAGCCTGCTCACCCGCCTGATCGGAAGGCTGTTGTCACCGACCATGGCCGGGACGCTCGCGGATGCCATGGGCATGGAACTGGACCGCCCCGGACTGTCGGACGACCCGCTGGTGGCCACTGCGCAGATGTGGCTCTCCGAACGAGCATCGCGTGGGCTGCACATCGCCGCACTGGCGGAGCATCTTGCGGTCAGCCCGCAGACCCTTATCCGGCGGTTCCGCGCGCAACTCGACATGACGCCCCGGGACTATCTGCGGCTGATCCGCATGCATAGCGCTCAATCCCAGCTACGCGATACCAGCCGGCCTGTTTCGCAGATCGCGACGCTGATCGGCTATAATGACCTCAAATCCTTCCAGCAGGCCTTCCGCCAACATACCGGCATGAGCGCGAGCCACTATCGCGCCCTCGTCCGGAACGGTGACGATCCGCATTCTTCCTCACCCGGCCCGGCGAACCCGTCCGATCTCGGAATGCCGCTGATATTATGTTGACCGGCTGCCGACGCGCGCAGGCCTTGTACGCAGACGGATTTGGGGAACGACAATCCTTGCCGTTCCCCTCCGACCTTCAGAACTGGACGCGGAACTCGCCACCCATCGTCCGCGGCGGCTGCAAATATGTCGCCGCCTGCGGATAGGGCTGTGCCGCGCTGAGCGCATTGCCGGCCGGGAATAGCTGGCCCAGATCGACATGGTTGAGCAGGTTCTTGACCCAGAAGGCCAGTTCCCCCTTGACCCCGTTGCCGAGCGGAATCTCGGAAATGCCCGTGCGCATGTTGATGCGATTGGTGAACACTCCCGGATTGTAGCGCGGCGATGGCGAGGCCGCGGTGCCGGCGGCATTGACCACCGTCAACAGCTTGTAGGGCGCGCAGCAGGTCATTTTCGAGCTGCGCGTCCAGTCGAAATGGATGTTGAAGACGCCGGGATCAAGCGGCTGGCTGAAGTCCACGGAGACCGAACCTGCATGCTTGGCCGCACCCACACCCAGCAGTTGGAGGAAAGATGCACCGGGATGGGCCGCTATATCCGCTGGGGATACGAGCAGGGCGCCGGCGCAATTGCCTGCCGGAGCTGCCGCGCATGGACCGGACGACAGGATGCTTGTCCCGTTCGGCTTGAAGGTGGTCAGCGTCCGTGGATCGATACCGATCAGCCGCTTGTTGCTGTCGACATAGGTATAATTGCCCGCGATGCTCAATCCCGGCACGATCCGGGCGCTCAGTTCCACTTCCAGACCCTTGGCCTTGTAGGGAACGGAGACGTTGAACGTATCCGAAATGCTGGGGTTCGTTGCCGGGCTGGTCTGGATCGATTGTTGCTGGTCATCCACCTTATATTTGAACGCTGCGACGTTGAAGGTGACGCGCCGGTCGAACCATTGCGACTTGATACCGATTTCCCAAGACTTCAGGACTTCTGTATCATAAGCGGTGAAGACCTGCGAACGGACGTTGGCCCCGCCATCCCGGAAGCCGGAGGCATAGCGGACATAGGTGTTCAAATCCTCCGTCAACTTGACCTTGGCCGTAAAGGCGGGGTCCACTCGCTTTTCCTTCGCCTCATTGCGGAGCTGGACTGGCAGGATCACCCCGTTGAAGATGTCGCGCCGGGCGGTTTTCGTATCGTCACTGTAGCGAAGCCCGGCGGTCAGTTCCAGCCGCTCATCCAGCACGGGCGGCGTCCAGCTCGCCTGACCATAGGCCGCATAGGCATTCGTCTTCGAAAATTGCCGGATGAAGCCGCCATTAGGCGCGAACGGACTATAATATGGCGCGCGGCTGGGGCCGCCGCCGGGCGTGCAGGGTGCCCCCGCTATGCCTGCCGGACAATTGGTGGAAAAGCCGGAGTCGCGTTCGTCGCGCACATCTTCATAGAAATAGATGCCGCCGACCGTGATGTTGAAGCTGGAGGTCGTGTAGATCGCCTGCAGTTCCTGACTGAAGACCTTCGAATCCAGATAATTGCTCGCCCAGGCCTGGACAGGCGAAGTCCCGAGCGACGTGACGGCGCCACCATAATTGATGGATCGCCGCAATCCGGTGATGGACTTCAGCGTGAGGGCGTCGCTGGCACCATAGGTCAGGTTCAGCACATGCCCGTGATTCTTGGTGATGAAATAAAGCGACGGAATGGCGAAGGGCGCGCGGTCGGGATATTTGTCCAGATCGAGCGGTAATTGCTGATATCGCCCCCCGTCGGTGGTGAATATCGTGGCAGGACCGGTCGGTGGCACAGTGATACCACCATTGGGGTTTTCGATCGTGCCGGTATTGGGCGACACAAGGATTTGAGGAAAGGCCTGGTCGTCCTTTGCCCAGACATCGTCATAGGCATAGAAGATATTGAGATCGCCGAAATCCCTTTCGACCGCGATACGGCCCCCATAAGTCTTCAGCTGACGAAAATCCTTGTCATAATCCCCGGTCTTCCAATGAAATGACGAATATGGACTGGAAACGGGAGTTATATTTTCAAGAAGAGCGCTTTTCACATTCTGGAAATAGCCGCCTCGCTTGCGGTACATACCCGAAAGCTGTATTTTGAATCCAGCGATTTCAGGAAGATCAAGGCGCCCCTTGAGTTCATAGGCATCGAAATTGCCAATGCCGGCGCGGAAATCCCCTCCCAGCACGCCGCTTGGGCGGCGTGACACGACCTGCACCACGCCCGCTTCGGCGTTGCGGCCGAACAATTGGCCCTGCGGCCCGCGCAGCACCTCGATGCGTTCGGGCGTGATCAGGTCGAGCGCCCCGCCCTGGGCGCGTGGAATGTTGATCCCATCGATATAGAAGGCGACCGCATTATCCTGCGTACCCTGCGATGCATCCGACGTGCCGTAGCCGCGCATCTGGAGCGCCACCCCCGTTTCCGTGCCGTTGAGCGGGTAGGATGTCAGGCCGGCGATCTTGCCCGGGCCGAGATCGTTCAGATTTTCGATGCCGCGGCTACGCAGCGTATCGCCGCTCAGTGCCGTGACGGCGAGCGGCACTTCCTGAAGCCGTTGTTCGCGCCGGGTAGCCGTGACGACGATATCCGCGTCCCCCGCCGCCGGTCGCCCAGCATCGTCCTGCGCGCAGGCCAAGGACGGCATGGATAAGGCCGATAGAGCCACGCTGGCGAAAAATATCCGCTTTTTCACTAATCTCTCTCCCTATGATTTTATTTTATGCGTGAACGAAGCAAACCTGCCGTCCCCATGAGCGAATAGATGGTTCATGGGAAAGGCTGACGGCTGAAGACGGACGAAGCCTTGCACGGATGCATAAAATGTCCGCGTAGGACGCCGGCAGCCTTCCATGCGGAACACATCTGTGCAAATGGCCAGGCGTCGTGCAAGTCGCATCGTCCCCTCCGCTTCGGGCATGACATCTGCCGTTCTCGCCGGTCTCGATGTCGGTGGCTTAAGCCCCCGGTCCGCGGTCTGGCACTCCTGCACCAGATCCAATATCAAGCTAATCTTCACGCATATTGCATGCAAGGGTGCGGGCATTGATCGTATCTGTGATCTTTCCCGCCGCATCTGTCATCGTCGGTGATGCGGATTTTCCGATCGCGGGTCATGCCGGTCATTGCGAGCGGTGAGAGACGCGACGAGAGGATGCGTTCTGTCAGCAGGCCGCCTCCCCGGCAGAGATGCCGGGCTGAATCTGCGCTGGGGAGGCTGGCACGCGGACGCCGGGAATTGACTGTTCAATCCACCGCGAAGCGGCGATCATATTCGGCCTGGCGGCGTGCGATCTGCGCGCGACGCTGTTCAGGCGTTATCCTTGCAATACCGGGCGGCAAAGCACCCCCTAGTTCCGCGAACGCCACCTTGCGGCTTTCGATCGTCGGCGGCCCCGCATCCGGGTCAGGGAATCCCTGCCAGCGATGCAGGATCAACACATCATGCAGGCCGCATGGATCGAGCCAGTTATGCACGCCGGGGTCCGCTATGGACAGGACATAGGTGAAGCGGCCATCCGCGTCCGGCGCCATCTGCGCATTGGTCAGGCTGATCTGGTTGTCGCGATTGGGCAGGCTGCGCAGCCACAGGTCGTGCAACACGATATCGCGATAGGTCGCGCCCGCCGCGTTGGCGGTGATGATCACCGCCTCGTCCTCCCGCAGCGTGAAATGACCCAGACTGCCCTGCTGGGTAACCAGTCCACCCACCGATCCGGCCCCTTCCGGCGTGGTCATCATTTGCGGGCCGTTGAAGAAGAGGCGTTGGGCATAATAGGCGTAGAAGACGTCGGACAGGATGTTGCGAATGGCGGTGGCGGCCAGTTCATCGTCCGTCAGCGGCGTGCGCGACGGCGGATCCAGCCGGCGTACGCGCAGCGCGTCGGGCTGCTGTCGTCCCCAGTCGCCCATGGAATCGCGGATGAAGAGATAGAGCGTCCCTTGCGGTATCTGAAGATGGTTCCGCCGCCCCTCCGACGGCATGTCGTCCAGCGTCAGCGTATAGCGGCCATCGCCCCCTATTTCCATGTCGAGTTGTTCAAGCGAGGCCAGCGTTGCCGAGGTGGTGCTGTTACCGACCAATTGGAACGTCACGTAAGTCGACGGCTCGACCTGCCGCTGCCCCGTCACTTCATAGCGCCCACCTGCCGCGACAGGAATGATGCGATAGGCGTTGTTGGGATTGTCTCCCCCCCATTTGGCGCCGGGGACCTTGTGTCCGAACCATCGGGTGCCCTCGCTATATACCCGCAGGACACGCGGATGATTGGCATCCGTGTTGGCCGCGACGAGCGTGCATTTGAAGCAATAGTCGGACACATGATCATCGAACAGCGCCATCTGATCGGCGGGCATGAGTCTGTCGGCCACCCGCCGCCACATGATTTCGGCGCGGGCGCGCGCAGCCTTGACATCCGGCCGCTCGAACAGCCGCATTGCCAACCTTTCGAGATCGCGCTGATCGACATTCGCGACCGGATTGGTGGCCGACAGGAAATAATCGCCGGTTTCGAGTGGCATCGCATCCTTCTCCCATGCAGGCCGGGGCGTCATCTGCTCCAGACCTATCAATCTTAGAACGATCGTTCTGAATATCTATGATATTCGGCTATTTACAGGAGATATGATGCACTCAGTAAATTAGTTTCGTCAAGCTTGCCGACTTTGTGACTCCCAAAACAGGTCGGCTTCTATGCCACCGCCTTCTCCTCCGCATCGGCCGGATGCGCTTTCCCGCCCTCCTGTACCGAGGCGGGGATGCGCACCAGCGGATAGAATATCTCCTCCGCCCAATGCGGCTGCGCGCCCGGCACGCCGTAGCGCCAGGGGCGCCCCTCCGGAATGTGCAGCGTCCCGAACATCCAGTCGAGAAAGGCGAAAGTCACGGCATAGTTGCGATAGGAGGCTCCATCCTTGCCATAACCATGATGGCTATGATGCATGCCGGGGCTGATCAGCAGATGTTCGATCCCGCGAAAGGCGCGCCCCAGGCGCGGGTGGCGCCTGATGGCGTCGTCCCAGCGGAAATGACTGTGGGTGATGAGGTTCCAGCAGAAGATGGTGAGCACCACCAGCCCGGCCGCCATCCCCTGCCCCAGATAGACGGCGAAGCCGGTGATCCAGGCGGTCGGCACGACGAAGGACCAGAAGAGATTGATGCGCTGTGTCACCAGCACGTTCATGTACCGGCCCGCATGATGGGTCCGGTGTATCTTCCAGAGCCAGCGCAGCGCCGGACGGCGCTGCCCTTCATGCGCCCATCTATGCCCCCAGTAGAAGGCGAACTCCACCAGCAGGAACAGCCCGATATAGGAGGGCAATAGCGGAAGATGGGCCAGCGCGCCCTTCCCCTGCGGCAGCAGCAGCGCCGCCGCGCCCGCGATCAGCAATCCCGCCAATGCACGCGTGACCAATGGATTGAGCAGGGCACACAAGCCGATCACCAATATGTCGTCGCGGCGATAAATACCGCGATGTCGGCCCATCAGGATTTCCGTCAGCAGGATGACCGCCGTGACGGCGAGCACCGGACCATAATAGGACATTGTTCCTCTCCTCTTTCGGCCATTTTAGGCTGGCGCTGGAAAAGCATCCAATTCATTGATAGTGTGATTTCGATGAGTATGATGCATGGACATCCGTAAACTTCGCCATATCGTCACCTTGGGGCAGGAACGGCACTTTGGCTTGGCCGCGGACCGGCTTGGCCTGACGCAATCGGCTTTGACGCGCAGCATCCAGGCAACCGAGGCGGAACTGGGCCTGCGCCTGTTCGATCGCGGGCGCGACGGCGTATATCCCACGCGTGCCGGCGAAGCGCTGTTGGTCGACGCGGTGCCGCTGCTCCGGCAGATGGAGATGCTCGAACGCAATATGGCCCTGCTCTCCGATCGGGGAGCGGGGGAAGTGCGCTGCGGCTTCGGCCCGCTCGCCGCCGCGCTGGCGCTGGAAGTCATGCTGTCCCATGCGGCGCGGGATCATGCCGCGCTGCGGGTGCGGACGACATTGGGCCATGCAGGCGAATTGTTGACACGGCTGCGGGAGGGCGAGCTGGATTTCGCGGTGCTGGCGCATGTCTTGGTCGAAGACCAGCCCGACCTCAGCTTCCGGCGCCTCGGCCAGACCCGGCTCGGCGCGCTGGTGCGCCGCGATCATCCCCTCGCCGGCCGAACGGTGAGCGAAGAGGACATCACCGCCTTTCCCATCATCGGGGGAACTGGCGGCGGCCCCGTCTATCAACCCACCATCAGTTGCGACAATTTCGAGATTGCAGGATCGGTCACGCTCGCCAGCGACGCCATCTGGATCACGGCCGAAGCCCTGGCGGACGATCGATATGCGCTGGTGCACGGCCTGCCTGTCGCGCAACCGTTGGAACTGGTGGTCGCTTCGCTCGCCCGGCGCACCTTATCGATCCAGGCGCTGCTGCTCATCGACCTGATCGTCGCGGCCCTGCGACGGCGGCACGCTTAGGAAGGACACGCCCAATCGACCCGGCTTTGCAGGAAATCCGCCACGGCGCGGACGGCCTGACGCTTGGTCCGGTCCTGCGGAATGAAAAGCTGAACATCCACGCTCTCCCGGTTCCACTCCGCCAGCACTGGTTGCAAACGACCCGACGCCAGTTCGGGCGCGACCAGCATCTCCAGCGTCTGCGCGATGCCCACTCCGGCGACGGCGGCCGCCGCGATGGCATCACCATGATTGAAGGTAGCGACACTGGCGGGACGCAATGATCGCCGCTCCTTCCCCCGTACGAAGCGCCATTGGCCGACCGGCCGGTCGACCGTCGCATAAAGCACGCAGTCATGATCGTGCAGATCGTCAGGCGTAGCCGGCTCGCCCCGCCGGGCCAGATAATCGGGCGACGCGACCTGCACGAACCGGGTCCGGCCCAGATTGATGACGTCCCCCCTCCCTTCCGCCGGGACGCCCACGCGAATCAGCATGTCGAACCCCTCAGGCCGGAACATCATGCTCCGGTCCCCGACGCTGAGGTCCAGCATGATACGGGGATGCACAGCCCGCAGTTGCGGCAGCGCCGGCACGACGAAACGCAATCCAATGGCGCCCGGCGCGTCCAGTGCGACGCGGCCGGAAGGCCCCATGTCGCTCATGCGCATCCGGCCCTCGGCCTGCTCCACCGCTTCCAATATGGCCCGCGCTTCTTCCAGAAACACATGCCCCTGGGGCGTCAGGGCGAAGCGCCGGGTCGTCCGGTGGATCAACCGCGTCCCCAGCCGATCTTCCAACCTGGCCAGATGGGTCGAAACCATGGTGGGCGAAAGTGCCAGCCGCTCGGCGGCGCGGTTGAAGCTGCCCGAATCCACGATCGCCACGAAAACTTCAAAGCCCGTCAGCCGATCCATTACTATCTCATATCACCGTATAATGCATATCAAATTGTGATGATTATCCGGCCAAAGCGCAATGCTAGAAAGGCGCAAGTTCCAAAAACAAGCTGAGAGGATGCATGGCCTATCCGCGCCTGTTCGAGCCGTTCCGAATCGGCAATCTGACGCTCAAGAACCGTGTCGCCATGGCGCCGATGGAGACCCATCTGGGCGAACCCGACGGCGGCGTGAACGATGCGATCATCGCCTATTATCGCGAACGCGCGCGCGGCGGCGCGGGCCTGATCATCACGGAATTCACCTGCGTCGACGCGGAAACCGGCTTCAGTTCCAATGTCCCGCAACTGCGCCTGGACAATGACCGGTTCAAGGCCGGACATGCGCGGCTGGTCGCCGCCATCCACGCCGCCGGAGCGAAGGCGGTCATCCAGATTTCCCACGCCGGCCGACAGACCAAGGAAAGCGTGATCGGCCGCCAGCCGGTCTCCTCCAGCCCGATCCCGCTGAACAGCATCTACATGAACGCCATGCCCCGCCCGCTGGAGGATGCGGAGATACGCCATATCATCGCCCGCTACGCCAACACGGCGCGGCTCGCCATGCTGGCGGGCTATGACGGAGTGATGCTGCACGGCGCGCACGGCTATCTGATCCAGCAGTTCCTGTCCCCGCTGATGAACCATCGCACCGATGAATGGGGCGGCGATTTCGAACGGCGGCTGCGCTTCCCCACCGAAGTCATCAAGGCTGTCAAAGCCCAGATAGGGGACAAGCCGCTCCTGTACCGCATGTCCGTGGTCGACGGGGTCGAGGGCGGCATCACCATAGAGGATAGCGAGACGATCGCGCCTCGACTGTGTCAGGCGGGCGTGGACGCGATCGACATCAGTTGGGGCTTTCTGGAAAGCGCGCACCTCATCTTGGAGCCGATGTCCGTGGAGGAGGGCGATCGCCTCCCCTATGCCCGCCGCATCCGGGCAGCGACCGGCAAACCCGTCATCACCGCGGGCGTGATGCGCTGGCCCGACAAATGCGAACAGGCGGTGATCGACGGCGACACCGACATCGTGTCGCTGGGCCGGGCGCTGCTGGCCGACCCGATGTGGCCGATCAAGGCGCAGCGCGGCATGGCCGACGACATCCGCCCCTGCACCTCCTGCAACTGGTGCATCCGCGAACTGGCGCAGAGCCGGTCGGTCGCCTGCGCGGAAAACCCCCGATGCGGCAAGGAGACGGAAGCGGAACTGGACCGCTTCGCCGATGGCCGCAAGGCCGTCGTGGTCGGCGCGGGACCGGGGGGCATGGCTGCGGCGCTGCTGCTCGACCAGGTGGGCTTTGCCGTCACCCTCTATGAGAAGCGGGAGCGTCTGGGCGGCAATCTCATCACCTCGGCGGTGCCTCCGGGAAAAGACAAGCTGTTCTGGTATCATAAATTCCTGCTGGGCCGGATCGAGCGCAGCAAGGTGGCGGTCCGCACCGGCACACAGGCGACGCGCCACGCCATCGAAGCCGACCGGCCCGATGTCGTCATCCTCGCCAATGGATCGCGCCTGGCGCCGCTGGACCTTGCCGAATGGGGCAATCTGCCGACCGCGCCTGCCTATGAGGTGCTGATGGGAGAAACGGATGTTCCGCCCTCCACCCCCGAACGGCCCATCGTCATCTATGGCGGGGGCGAAACCGGAACGGAGACGGCAGAGTTTTTGGCCCAGAACGGACATCATGTGCTGCTCGTCACCCGGTCCGACGCCAAATTCCTCGCCCGCAATGCCGAGGTGCTCTATCGTATCGCGCTGTTGCAGCGGCTCCACGCCAATCCCGCCATCCGCATCCTCGATCACGCGAAGCTGCACGCCGTCGATGGCGAGCATGTTGCGCTTTCCCGCGATGGAACGCTGATGGAGCAACCGGCCGCGGCCCTGCTGCTGGCCCATGGCCTGGTTCCCGACAATGAATTGCCGGACGCGCTCGCCGGTCTCGACATCCCCATGATCCGCATCGGTGACGCCGCGCAGGTCGCGCGGATCGGCGAAGCGGTGCGCGACGCCTATCGCGCGGTGCAGGATCTGCGCCGCCTCATCCTGCAACCGGAGCCGATCGCATGCTGAACCAAGCCCCCATCATCGAACGCCGCCCGCTCGACGCGCCCTTCGGACTGGAAATCGTCGGCGCGGACCTGACCCGCGACATCGACGACGCCACGCGGAAGTCGATCCACGATGCCTGGATCGACGCCGGCATCCTGCTCTTTCGCGACCTGCGCAACGACGACCTGGCGCAGATGCGGCTCAGCACCATCTTCGGGGAAATGGAGCCCGCCGCCACCGCCGATCTCAACGACCCCGTCAATCAGTTCATGATGACGCTGGCCTATGATCCGCAGGACCCCTCGGGCCGTCCCAACCCCTTTTATCGCGTGGACGGCATCGACCGCGCAGGCTGGCTGGGCTGGCATTGGGATCAAAGCTTCATGCCCACCATCGTGCGCGGCGCCGTGCTGCGCATGACGGAACCGGCCCGCGCCATGGGGGAAACCGGCTTCATCGACGCGATCCAGGCCTATGACCGCCTATCGCCGGACATGAAGGCGCGGATCGAGGGGCTGGAGGTCGTCTATGAATTCAACCCCGATTTCTGCTCCGGCCAGTTCGGCTTCCCCAAGGATATTGAGCGCCTCGACTTTGGCGCGACGGTCAAGCCGGGGTCGCACTATAATTTCCCGCCGGTCGTCCATCCGCTGGTGATCACGCAACGGGAAACGGGCCGCAATGTGCTGAAACTCTCGCCCATGCATGCTCGCTACGTGCTGGATATGGACAAAGCGGAAAGCGACGCGCTGCTGACCGAACTGGCGGCGCATCTGGGCGATCCTGCCCATGCCTATTTCCACCAATGGCGGGAAAACGACATGGTCGTCTGGGACAATTGGCGGATCGTGCATTCCGCCAATGGCGTGCCGCTCGATTGCAAGCGCACCGCCCGCCGCACGACGATCGCGGGTGACTACAAAGTCGGCCGCTATCTCGACCCGGCTCTCGACCGGGACCGGCAGGTCAAGCGGCTGGTGGACTGAAAAGGCGCATGAACGCCCAGGTCCATCCCAGCATCTGCCGCCTGTGCACGGCCTATTGCCCGATACAGGTGACGGTCGAAAACGGCCGTGCGACCAAGGTCACCGGCAATCCGCGCGCGCCGCTCTATGGCGGCTATAGCTGCCCAAAGGGCCGCGCCCTGCCCGAACAGCATTATGGCGAACAACGGCTGCTCCACAGCCTGAAACGTGGACCGGACGGCTTCGGCACGATCCCGTCCGAACGCGCCATGGATGAGGTTGCCGACAGGCTGAAGGCGATCATCGCGGAACATGGGCCCCGCTCGGTCGCCTTATATGTCGGCATGGGGCTGGTTCCTTTCGTCGCCTCCACCGCCATCGCGGCAGGCTGGCTGAACGGCATCGGATCATCGATGTTCTTCACCGCAGGATCGATCGACAAGCCCGGCATCCTGATCGCGCTGGCCCATCATGGCATGTGGCAGGCGGGCCAGCCGCATTTCGACACGGCGGACGCCTGGCTGCTGGTCGGCATCAATCCGGTGATCAGCAAATCCCCCGGCTTTCCGGGGCAAAATCCCGGCCGCGTGCTCAAGGACATGGAAAAAGCGCGGGCGAAGCTGATCGTCATCGATCCCCGCGTCACGGAGACGGCGAAGCGCGCCCATATCCATATGCAGGCACGGCCGGGCGAGGATGCCGCCATCCTGGCCGGGATGATCCGCATCATCTTGTCCGAAGGGCTCGATGACAGCGACTTCGTTGCAGCGAATACGCAGGGCGTGGCGGCGCTGAGAGATGCGGTGGAACCTTTCACGACCGAATATGTCGCCCGACGGGCGGATATTGCGGAAGACGACCTGCTGGCGGCGGCGCGCATCTTCGCCGGCGCGGGCAATGCGGGAGTGAGTTGCGGCACCGGTCCCAGCTTCGCCACCCATTCGACGCTGACCGAATATCTGGCCCTCTGCCTCGCCAGCATTTGCGGCCATTGGGCGCGGGCGGGCGAACTGCTCGCCAAACCCAACGTGCTGCTGCCCGGCTATGAGGCGCGCGCCCAGCCTTGGCCGCCCTTCCAGGCATGGGGCTTCGAACCGCGCCTGCGCGTCCGGGGGCTGGGCGGCTGCGCCAGCGGCCTGTCAGCGGCCGCGCTGGCTGACGAGATATTGCTGCCCGGCGCTGGACAAGTGAAGGCGCTGATCGTGGCTGGGGGCAATCCGATGATGGCTTGGCCGGACCAGAAGCGCGCCTTTGCCGCACTGAAAACGCTCGATCTGCTCGTTACCATGGATACGGAGATGACCGCCACGGCCGAGCTTTCCGATTATGTTATCGCGCCCCGGCTGACGCTGGAAACGCCGATGACGACCTATATGCCCGAAAGCGTCAAATATTACGGCACGACCCGCGGCTTCCCCAGCCCCTATGCCGCCTACACGCCGGCACTGGTGGAACCGCCCACCGGCAGCGACGTGATGGAGGATTGGGAATTCTTCTGGGGACTGGCGCAGCGCATGGGATCGCGGATCGACGCCACCATCCGCTATGGCAACGGTCCGCAGGCGGAGGCTCCGTCAATGACCTTCACGCTCGATCCCGCCGGGCGGAAACCGACGACCGACGAATTGATCGAACTGTCATGCAAGGGCTCGCGCATTCCGCTGGATCGAGTGAAGCAATATCCCGACGGCCATGTCTTCGAAAGCGACCAACGCGTGCTGCCCCGCGCCGCGGGAAATGACGACCGCCTCGAACTCGCCGCCCCGCCGATGCTGGAGGAACTGGCGCAGCTATGGGCCGAGGATAATCGCGCCATCGAGGCGGATTACCCTTTCCGGCTGCTGCCCCGACGCACCAACACCATCCTCAACAGCTTCGGCCGGCGGATCGGCAGGCTGGCCGGGAACGGCGTGAACCCGGCCCATATGCATCCCGACGATCTTGCGAGCCTGGCCATTGCAGAGGGCGATTGCGTGACGATCCGTTCCCTGCACGGCGAAATCCAGGCCATCGTCGCGGCGGAGTCCGCTTTGCGACGGGGCACCATCTCCATGGCCCATGGCTTCGGCGCCAATCCCGGATCGGACGACCCGCTCCATCTGGGCGCGAACACTGGACGCCTGATTTCGGTGGAGGATGGCTATGACCCCGTGACCGGCCTGCCCCGCATGGGCAACATAGCGGTGCAGATCCTGCCGGCGAACGCCATCTCCTGATCCCGACTGCCCGCTATCATCGCCAAGCTCGCTGTGCGGCGAGGCATGGATGACATCAGGCGCGCGGGACCGCGTCGAAGATCGCCGCACCCGCCGCCGTCCGCCACATATATTCCAGATAATGGCCGATCTGCTCCCGTTGATCGACATACAGATAATGCATCAGGTCCCCGAAAACGCCACGCACGGGGACAGGCGAACCCGACCGTTCGACCGCGGCCACGGTGGCATGCCATTGCGCCTCGTCCGTGATGAGCATTCCGGCATGATGGAAGCTCAGGCTGCCACTGCTTCCCCCAATCCCCTGCCGGTAGACAGAATCCGCGCCGCCGGTCGGCTGGATGATCTCTATTTGCAGATCGCCCAGAAAGCAGAGCGCGAAATGAGCCGTCGCGACCCCCTGCCCCGTCTGGATCGCCATGTCGCGATTGACCTGAAAGGACGCGATGCCAAAGGTCGCCATCGCCTGCCGCATAGCCGCGTCGATATCATCGGTCACATAGGCCATCTGGAAAAGGGTGAAGGGCGGCATGTTCATGTCTCGATTTCAGGCCGCGCCCACAGACCGCGCGCGGACCGGCTCCGGCACCTTGTGCAGGCTACCGCCCTTCATGATGACGCGCAGCTTCGCCGCATCGGCCACGACCGAGCCATCCTGCATCGGATCGCCGTCGCACAGCAGCAGGTCGGCCGGAGCGCCTTCCACCAAAAGCCCTGCCCCCTTTCCCATGGCGAGGCCGCCATGCCATGTCGCCGCGCGCAACGCTTCCACCGGCGTCAGGCCGATATAGTTGACCAGATGCGCGACATCCTGGGCATTGAGCCCGTTGGGCATGAAGGGCAGGCCATAATCGCCGCCGATCAGCATGCGCACGCCGCGTTTGCGCAGCGCCTTGTGGGTGGCGATATTGGCATCCATCCCCTCGCGCACCTTCATTCCGGCCAGCATGTCGTCCGGCATGCCGCTATAGTGGACCAGCCCATGATAATAGCCGATGCTGGGCGTCACGAATATGCGGTCCTTCGCCGCTTCCAGCATGTCCAGCGCTTCCTCGTCGCAGAAGTCGGCATGGTGGATGATGGTAACGCCGCAGCGCACCGCCCGCTTCACGGATTCCGCCGACCGCGCATGAGCAGCGACAAGAAGCCCCAGCTCGTTCGCCGTGGCGCAGGCCATCGCCACCTCATCCTCCGCCATGGTCGTTACCCGGCCGCCCGGGCGCGGGAAGAAATCGTCGCCCGAGATGTTGAGCTTCACGACATCCACGCCCTCACGATAACAGAGGCGGATCGCCTTGCGGATTTCGTCCGGCCCATCGCACACCAGCGCGGCGGCGAGCCGTTGCTGATGCAATTGCCCGGTATCGTTGAGACCGCCCGTCGCGGTCAGGGTGGGCGTGGAGGCCATGAGGCGAGGCCCGGGAATCAACCCAGCATCGATCTCGTTCCTTATCACGATTTCGGACCGTATCCTGGGCGATCCGGCTCCTATGACGCCCGTGAAGCCGGCATCGATCAGCCGCTTCGCATTGTGCATCGTGATAAGGACCGTCTCCTCGGGAGGCGTGTCCTCTATATGATAGGCGTAGGTGACGATGGGAAAGCTGAGATGGCCGTGCGCCTCCACCATGCCGGGGATGATGGTACACCCGCCGGCATCGATTTTCAGCGCTTCCCCGGCCGCGTCCAGGCCACCGGGCGCGATCTGGCGGATGACGCCGTCCTCCACCAGAAGATCGGCATCGATCGCCGATTCAGCACGTCCGTCCCAAAGCTTGCCACCGTGGAAAAGCGTGCGTTCGCCCGTCGCCATATGCCGTTCCCTTCTCGCCTCGTGCCGTAACCGGTGCTTCGCGCGGTCTCACGGCGAAGCTTATACCAAGTCGCTGAGATGCTGACGCATCACGACTTGGAAACACTCAAGCGCCGCGCAGGCTTTACCAAGGTCCGATGAGTCAAGCTCGTCGGACCTTGATATTACCCCATCATCGGAAGGAATAGTTCAGACCGATGCCGATCTGGCGCGGCGGCGAATAGATGATCGCATCCGCGCTTGGATTGACGAAGGTCGATCCGATCACCTTCGCGTTGGTGAAGTTGCGGGTGAACAGCGACAGGGTAAGACCGGTATCCGCCGGCGTGAACGCCAGACGCGCATTGCCGATGAAATAGTCCTTCTGCGACACCCGGCTTTCCAGCGCCATGCGCACCTTGGTCGAATAATAACCGTTCACCGACAGGGCGAGCCGCCCGGCGTCGAAATCATGATGATAATCGACCAAGCCGTTCAGCGTGAATTTGGGCGCGCGGATCATCCGCTGGCCGCTGATGTCGGCCCGCCCGTCCAGCGTGCCGTCGAAATCGCGATCCGTGACCATCTCCACCAGGCTGGCATTGGGGAAGCTGTCATATCGGGCATGCAGCCAGGCGGCGCCCAAGGTCAGCGTCAGATCGTCGCTCGCGCGCAGGCTGGCGTCGGCGTCGACGCCGTAAATCTCGGCCGATCCGGCATTCTGCAAGGTGCTGACCCCGCCCACGGTGGTCGTCGCCTGCAGGTTCTTATAGTCATAATGGAAGCCCGCGACATTGAGCGCCATGGCGCCCGACTTGAATTTCGCGCCGACCTCATGCGATTTCAGCAGTTCGGGACGAACGGGTGTCGCTTGGCGGGCGATGGTGTTGAACAGGCCCGCCTTGAACCCCTGCGCGTAATTATAATAGAGGTTCAGGCTGTCCGTCAGGTCGAACATGATCGCGGCGCGCGGCGTGAACTTCTTCGATTTGACCTCGCCCAGAAAGGCTTCAGGCGTGACGTCGTTGAAGCCGTTGGCGAAGCCGTTATTCTTGTCCCTGGTATAGCGGCCGCCGCCGATGACCTTCAGCCGGTCGGTCACCTTCCAGGTCACCTCGAAGAAGGCCGACAGCGACTTGTTGACGCTGTGGTTGTAGATATTGTCGATATAGCCGAAGGCCGGGATGTTGATGAACGCGGGGTCGTCGCCCACCTTGCGGCGATAATAGTTCAGGCCCGCGATGAAGGAAACCGGACCGATGGGATGGGACGTGAAATAGACATCCTGCGAGAAGGACTTGGAGAAGCTGAATATATCGTACACGCCACCCGCGAAATTGCTGTAGTCGGCCTCCTGCATGATGGGCGTGCTATAGTCGATATAGCCGGTCATGCTGGTGAAGGTGCCCAATTCCGTTTCGAAGTCCGCCTTCAAGGAATAGGTCTTCATGTCGATATCGATATAGCTGTCGATATCCGACGAGGTCTGCCACGGCCGGTTGGCGATGACGACGCCGGGCAGCCCGGCGAGCGCGTTCGCGCCCCTGAAGTTGGTGTAGGCCAGGTCGATGGCGTTCTTCTCGCGATTATAGCTGAACGCGCCTTCCAGGCGGATCCGGTCGGTTGGCTGGAACAGCAGCTTGGCGCGCAGGAAGCGATTGTGGTTGTCCGGCGTGTTCCGGCCCGTCGCGATGTTACGCACATAGCTGCCCAGTTCCCGGCTGCTCAGCGTCAGGCTGGCGGCCAGCACATCGCCTATGATGGGGCCGGTCACGAATGCCTGGGCATTGAGTTCGCCTTCGCTGCCGCGGCCATAATGCGCCCAGGACAATCCCAGGTCCATCTGGGGCGTGAAGGAGGGCGACTTGCTGTTGATGAGGATGACGCCGCCGGTCGCGTTGCGGCCGTACAGGGAACCCTGAGGCCCCTTCAGTACCTGGACATTCTCGACATCCGGCAAGGAGAAGAAGGCGCCGGTGATGTTGGGCTGATAGATGCCGTCCACATAGGTGGCGACGTTGTTTTCCGCGTTGGACGACCCCAGGGTGGACGAAACGCCGCGCAGCGCGGGCTGCGCATTGATGCCGTTCGCCTCGACGCGCAGGCCGGGCGTGACCAGCGTCAGATCGCGGGCGTTGCTGATGTTGGCGCTTTGCAACTGTTCCGCGCTCTGCGCCGTGACGGAGACGGGAACATCCTGCAACCGTTCCGAGCGGCGCTGTGCGGTGACGATGATGTCGTCGGAGGGCTGCGTCATCTGCGCCGCAGCGCCGGTCTGCGCGATCGCCGCGCCGGCACAGCCGACGGCGGCGGCAGTGCCGAGCAATTGCAGGGCAAGGCTGAATCTGGTCATGAGCTCCCCTCTCATCTGGATTGTCGGCGCGACGGCCAAAACGACCCTCAGGTCATGGCCCTCGCTATTGCCGCGGAGAGAGGATTTTGCATGTAGAAATCAGCAATGATCGCCATGCATCACGGGTATGATCTATCCGCGCCGCATAAGGACGCCGGGCCGTGTCAGGACCAGCCGCGCAGGAACCGTTCGGCAATCTCCCGCGAACGCCCCGGGCGATGGACAAAGGCAATATCATCCACCATCACGCGAAAGCCTTGCGTGATAAGCCCCTGCAGGTCGAAGGCGGCGTCCTGCGGATCGCCCGGACGCAATATACCCTTTGCCATCAACCGCTCGAAATAATCGCTGATCGGCCGGAAACCCTCATAGGCATTGGCCAGCAGCTTCGCGCCCAGATGGGGGAAGTCGCGCCCTTCGGCCACGGCGATCTGGAGCAAAGTTCGTCCCAGCGGATGGCAGACAGCCACATCGGTATAGGTCGCGACGAACCGCTCGATCGTACCCAGCGGGTCCTCCAGGTCGAGTTCCACCGCCCACAGGCCGGAACGCACCGCCTCCATGCTGCGATGGATGAGCGCGGTGAACAGCCCCTCCTTGCTGCCGAAACGGCGGTAAATGGTGGTCTTGCTGACACCCGAACGCTCGACCATCCGGTCGAGGCTGGTGCCCCCGAACCCGGTCAGCGCGAACTCCTCCAGCGCGATGTCAAGCAGGCGGTCGATGCGCCGGTCCACCTCGGCACGCGGCAGCCGCCCCCCCTGCCAGCGTTTGCCTGCCTGTGGTCCTGCTGTCACGGTTTCGCTGCTCATTCCGTGCGGATAACCCGATGCGGCGTCCAAACCAAGGGGGCGTGGGTTCCGGGCACCATTTCCGCCGGACGCACCACCGGCACGGCACTCGCCTCTGTGCCCTCGATGATGCTGAAGCGGCACACTGAAAAGCTGCCGCCTCCCTGGTCCCGGCAGGATAAGCATCGCTTATCTGAAATGTCGGATGATGAGCGCGAAGGGCGCTTGGCACGCGGTTCGCCATGAGTCACCTTCCGGCGGGTGACAGGATGCAATGGCCGCCCAATGCCGGCGTTGCGATCGAACTGCTCAATCAGACGCACCGGCCCAAGGCCAAGTGGAGAGGACGCGCTATGCCCGATTATGATCTCATCATCCGGGGAGGAAAGATATTGGACGGCAGCGGCGGAGAGCCGTTCGTTGCCGATGTCGCCATCAAGGACGGCGTGATCGCCGCGGTCGGCGACGTGCAGGGCAGCGCGAAGGAAGAGATCGACGCGGCGGATCGCATCGTGACGCCGGGCTTCGTCGACGTGCATACCCATTATGACGGGCAGATCACCTGGGAAAACAGGCTGGCCCCCTCCTCCGACCATGGCGTGACGACGGTGGTCATGGGCAATTGCGGCGTCGGCTTCGCGCCCTCCCGCCCTGAGCACCGCAAGCTGATGATCAAGCTGATGGAAGGCGTCGAGGATATTCCCGAGGTCGTGATGGCCGAAGGCGTGCCGTTCAACTGGGAAAGCTTCCCCGAATATCTGGATGCTCTGGAACAGCGCGAAAGCGACATCGATTTCGCCGCGCAGCTGCCGCACAGTCCGCTGCGCGTCTATGTGATGGGCGAACGCGGCGCCAATCTGGAACCGCCGACGCAAGAAGATCTGGCGGAAATGCGCCGCCTCACCGCAGAGGCGATCCAGGCAGGCGCGTTGGGCGTCACCACCTCGCGCAGCTATGCGCACCAGTTCCGCGATGGCCGCCCCGCCCCCTCGGTCAAGAGCGAGGACCAGGAAGTGCTGGCGCTCGCCGAGGGTCTGCGCGATGCCGGCAAGGGCGTGTTCCAGATGGTGCCCAGCTATGACGTGACAGCGGGCGAGCGCATGGACCTGCTGGACGACATCGCGCGGACGTCGGGCCGTCCGGTTTCCTTCACCTTCATGCAGACACCCAAGGGCGAGGGCGACTGGCAGGAGATGGTCGCACGCCTGGAAGCCTCCAAGAATCAGGGCCTGGAAGTGCGCGGCCAGATCATACCACGTCCCACCGGCGCGCTGCTGGGCCTCGAACTGTCGATGCACCCCTTCTCCTTCAATCCCAGCTTCCGGCAGATCGAGCATTTGCCGCTGGAAGAGAAGGTGGAGCGGATGCGCGATCCCGCGTTCCGCAAGCAGCTGATCGCCGAAGAACCGACCGATCCGCAGGCCTTCTTCGTCTATGTCATCTCCGACCTCGACGCCATGTTCGTGCTCGGCAATCCGCCGAACTACAATCCGCGCAGCGACGAGAGCATCGGCGCCCGCGCCCGCGCCATGGGCGTCGATCCCAAGGAACTGATCTACGACGCGCTGCTCCAACGCGACGGTCGGGAAGTGCTCTATCGCCCGCTGGGCAATTCGGAAGGCGAGAAGTTCGAAAGCTCCGGCCGCAATCTGGTGAAGAATGACCGCACCTTCCCCGCACTGGGGGATGGCGGCGCCCATTACAGCATGATCTGCGACGCGGCCTACACCACCTATTTCCTGACCTATTGGGTGCGCGACGCCAAGGGCGACAAGAAGATCGACCTGCCCTATGCCGTGCGCAAGCTGACCTATGAACCGGCCCATGCGGTCGGCCTGGACGACCGCGGCCTGATCAAGCCGGGGTACAAGGCGGACCTCAACGTCATCGACATGGAAAGGCTGCATCTCTACGCCCCGCATGTCGTTTACAATCTGCCCACGGGCGGGCGCCGCCTGCAACAGCGCGCGGACGGCTATGACGCGACGGTCGTGAGCGGCGTGGTCACCTATCGCAACGGCCGCTCCACCGGTGCCCTGCCCGGCCGCCTTGTACGCGGCGGCCAGGAAGCGCCGAAGATCGCGCCCGAAAAGAGCCTCGAACCGGCCTGACGGATGGAGGCGGGCGAAGCGGATCGACCGTCTCGTCCGCCCCCATGCACCGATCATGCACCGATAGCGCAGAGGGGATTGCCATGACCGAACTCACGCCCGACCTCATCGCCTTCGTCCAGGAGATGAAGGACCGTACCGCCATCCAGGACTGCCTGCTGCGCTATACGCGCGGTGTCGACCGGCACGACCGCGAACTGATGCTTTCCGCCTATTGGCCCGACGCTTTCGACGATCATGGCGTGGCCGAAGGCTATGCCGCCGATTTCGTCGACTGGGCGATCGGCTGGCACGGGGAGTTCCAGACCAAGCATCATCACGCGATCAGCAACCACACAGTCGAGATCGACGGCGATACCGCGCATGGCGAAACCTATTACACCTTCTGGGGCGAGAATAAGGACGCGCCGCCACAGCTCAGCTTCGGCCGCTATGTCGACCGGTTCGAAAAGCGCGACGGCGAATGGCGTATCGCCGATCGGGTCTGCGTCAATGAAATGACGGCGACGCTGACGGCGGCGGAAATTCCGGAGGAATGGAAGGCCCGTATCTTCAGCACCGGACCCAACCGGCGCGACAAGGGCGACATATCCTATGCGAGGCCGCTGGTCAGAAAAGCGCAGGGCTGATTTGCCGATCCTCGGCAAAACATATAACCAACCGACCTTCACATCTGACTAGAGGATATTGCATGACCGCACGGACCGTCGTCGTCACCGGGGCTTTCGGAATCTTGGGCAGCGCCGTCGCCGCCGGCTTCGCCGCTGCGGGTGACCGAGTGGCGCGCATCGATTACGCGCCCGCCCCGGCCGAAACGCCCGCTGGCTGCCAGGACTTCGGCGGCGTCGACCTCACCGATTTCGCGGCGACGCAGAAACTGGTCGCCGACATTGTGAGCGCGCTCGGCTCGATCGATGTGCTGGTCAATGTCGCGGGCGGCTTTGTCTGGGAAACGCTGGCCGATGGCGGCAGCGCGACGTGGAACCGCATGTTCGCGATGAACGCCACCACCTGCGTCAACATGACGAAGGCGGCCCTGCCGGAACTGGAAAAGGCGGCGCAGGGGCGCATCGTCAATATCGGCGCGGGCGGCGCCGTGGTCGCGGCTGCGGGCATGGGGGGGTACGCCGCGTCGAAAATGGCGGTGCACAAGCTGACCGAGAGCCTCGCCGCCGAACTGGCGGGCAAGGACATCACCGTGAACGCGGTCCTGCCCAGCATCATCGACACGCCGACCAATCGCGCCGACATGCCCGATGCGGATTTCAGCCAGTGGGTTCAGCCCGCCGCGATCGCCGATGTGATCCGGTTCCTGGCCTCTCCAGCGGCGCGGGCGATCAGCGGAGCGCTGATCCCGGTGTCGAAGGGCGGTTGAAGCTTCCCACACACACTGAAGAAAGCGACAAGCGGGCTTGATGGCCCGCTTGTCCATCAGACGATTTCGAACAGCGCCGCCGCGCCCATGCCGCCGCCGATGCACATGGTGACGACGGCATTCTTCGCGCCCAGCCGCTTTCCGGCCAGCAGCGCATGGCCCGTCATGCGCGATCCCGTCATGCCGAAGGGGTGGCCGATGGAAATGGCGCCGCCGTCCACATTGACCCGTTCAGGATCGATCCCCAGCCGGTCGATGCAATAGAGCGCCTGGCTGGCATAGGCCTCGTTCAATTCCCACAGGTCGACGTCCGACACGGAAAGCCCCAGTCGTTCCAGCAGCCGGGGAACAGCAAAGACCGGTCCGATGCCCATTTCGTCGGGTTCGCATCCGGCCACCTGCATCCCCTTGTAGAGGCCCAGGATCGGCAGGCCGCGCCGCGCCGCTTCATCCGCGTCCATGATGACGCAGGCGCTCGACCCGTCCGACAACTGGCTGCAATTGCCCGCCGTCACGGACCCGCCCTCGAACAGCGGCTTCAACCGGGCCAACCCCTCCATGCCGGTGCCGGGCCGGTTGCATTCGTCCTTCGTCAGCGTGACCTCTTCCTGACCGGTGACGGCCAGCGCCTTGTCCACGACATTCCTGACCGTGGTGATCGGCACGATCTCATCGTCGAACCAGCCCTTTTCCTGCGCGGTCGCAGTGCGCGACTGGCTCGTCACCGAAAACCGGTCCTGCGCCTCCCGGCTGATGCCATAGCGGCGCGCGACATTGTCGCCCGTCAGGTTCATCGCCATGTAGATTTCGGGCTTATGTTCCAGCAGCCATTCGTCCTTGGTGCGGAAGCTGTTGCGATGCGGGTCCACAAGGCTGACGGTTTCCACGCCGCCTGCCACATGGATGCCCCCTTCACCGCTGCGGATGCGCTGGGCCGCGATGGCGATGGTCTGAAGGCCGGAGGAACATTTGCGGTCGAGCGTCATGCCGCAGACGCTGATCGGCAGGCCCGCGCGCAGCGCCGCCTGGCGCGCGATGTTGGACCCGACCGCCCCTTCGCACCGCGCCGACCCCAGCAGAACATCCTCGATCTCCGCCGGATCGATGCCGGCGCGCTCGACGGCTGCGCGGATCGAGTGCGCCGCCAGCGTCGCGCCATGGATGTTGTTGAGCGCGCCCCGATGCGCCTTGCCGATCGGCGTGCGCGCGGTGGCGACGATGGCCGCGTCCTTCATGCCCAGAAATCTCCTATCAGAAGCTGCCTTGCAAATAGGGGCTGGCGGCGGCCCTTGCCATAAAGCGGCCTGCCTCATCACGTCTTTGATGAAGCCGCCCGCCATTCTTGACCCCGGCCCCGTCGATCCACAAAGCGGAGAGGAATCCGAAGCAGGGAGCTTCCAATGACCATTACCGTCGAAAAGCAAGGTCCGGTCGCGATCGTGACGCTTGATCGCCCGCAAACCAAGAACGCGATCACGCAGGACATGCGCGGCCAGCTCTACGGCGCGTTCGAGGATATTGCGATGGACCATGATGTCCGCGCCGTGGTCCTGACCGGAGCGGGCGGCGACTTCTGCTCGGGCATGGACGTGACCGGCATGGGCAAGGGCGGCGTCACCGGGTCGATGGATCGGATGTACACGCTCAATCGCATCGCCAAGGCCATTTATTCGCTCAAGAAGCCCACGATCGCGGCGGTGCCGGGCATATGCGTGGGCGTCGGCTTCTCCTACGCGCTGGCCTGCGACATCGTGCTGGCTGGCGAACAGGCCCGCTTCGCCGCGATATTCCGCAACATCGCGTTGGCGCCCGATGGCGGTCTTGTCTGGCACCTGCGCCAATTGCTGGGCGTGCAGAAGGCCAAGGAACTGGTCTATTCGGGCCGGATCGTCCGTGCCGACGAAGCCGTGGCGATGGGCATCGCCTATGAGAAGGTCGCCCAGGAGTCGCTGATGGACCGGGCGATGGAACTGGCGGAGAGCTTCGCATCCGGCCCCACCATCGCCATGGGCATGGCCAAGCGCCAGTTCGAACTGAGCTGGAACAACGGGTTCGAGCAATATCTGGAGCTGGAGGCCGCGATCCAGCCCCTGATGAGCCGCACCGAAGACCATGAGGAAGGGCTGACCGCCTTCCGCGAAAAGCGCAAGCCGCTGTTCAAGGGCGAGTGACCCAGATGCTCCAGCCCGAAGCGGAATGGCGCGCGCACCTGGCCGAGGGGCGTTTCATGATCCAGCGCAGCCGGTCGACCGGCGGCCATGTCTTCTACCCCCGCGTCATGGAGCCGGGCACGGGCGCGGAGGATCTGGAATGGGTGAGCGCATCCGGCGCGGCCACGGTGCATGCCGTCACCATCGTGCGCAAGAAGGACCCGGCCGACAGCTATAATGTGGTTCTGGTCGATCTGGCCGAAGGACCGCGCCTCATGAGCCGCGTCGACGGCGTTCCGGTCGACGACATCCATATCGGCATGGCGGTCAAGGCCAGCATCGTTCAAGAGGGGGACAAGCCTTTGCTCGTCTTCGTGCCCGCATGAGCATGACGAACGGTTTCCCGCGCGGCCGGACCGTGATCGCGGGCGCTTCCACCTATGGCATCGGCCAATGCCCCGGCCTGTCCGCCGTGGACATGGCGGCGAAGGCCGCGCTGCTGGAGCTGGCCGATGCCGGCATTGCCCTGTCGGAAGTGGATGCGCTCTACACCTCCGCGCCCTATGAGGCGCTGGGCGGCATGGAACTGGCCGAATATCTGGGCATCACGCCCAGGGTGACGGACTGCAACCGCACGGGCGGCTCTGCCTTCGAAGTCTATGTGCAGCAGGCGGCGCTGGCGCTGGAGGCCGGGCTGATCGACTGCGCGCTGATCGCCTATGGCTCCAACCCGGCGAGCAACCCGCCGCCCGGCGTCGGCATGACGCGCCAGAGCCCGTGGGAAGCGCCGTACAAGCCGCTCGCTCCCCTCTCCTCCTATGCGCTGGCGGCGAGCCGGCACATGCATCTCTACGGCACCACCCGCGAGCAACTGGCCGAAGTGGCGGTCGCCGCGCGGCAATGGGCGCAGCTCAACCCCGAAGCAGCAGTGCGCGATCCGCTGAGCATCGAGGATGTGCTGAAGGCGCGGATGGTGTCCGATCCGCTGACCGTGCGCGATTGCTGCCTGTTCAACGACGGCGCGGCCGCCGTGGTGATGGTGCGCGCCGACCGGGCGAAGGATTGCGCCAGGGCGCCGGTCCATGTGCTGGGCACGGCCCATGCCGTCACCCATCGCGAAATCAGCTCCATGCCCGACCTCACCGTGACGGGCGCGGCGATTTCCGGTCCGCAGGCCTTCGCGCAGGCCGGGTTCAAGCCCGCCGACATGGATGTGGCGATGCTCTATGATGCGTTCACCATCACGCCCATCCTGTTCCTGGAGGATCTGGGCTTCTGCCCCAAGGGCGAAGGCGGCCGTTTCGTCTCGGGCGGCCATGTCGCGCCGGGCGGCGGGCTGGCACTCAACACCAATGGCGGCGGCCTGTCCTGCGTGCATCCGGGCATGTATGGCCTGTTCCTGCTGGTGGAGGCCACGCGTCAGCTTCGCGGCGAATGCGGCGAACGACAGGTCAAGGATGCCCGCCTTGCGGTCGCGCATGGTAATGGCGGCGTGTTGTCGAGCGAAGCGACGGTCGTGCTGGGAACGGCCGAAACGCTATAAATGCAGGAGAATGAGAGTGCGCCCAGCCCCTCAGGCGGGCGCGCTCAACACGAGCCGCACCAGTTTCTCGACATCGGTGAGCAGCGTCTCCATCTCCAGCGCGGGCTGCTCCTCGCCAAAGCCATGCTTGTCGAACAGCGCCACCGCATTCCACATCATCGCCCCCGCCAGCGCTATGCGCGCGCGGCCCAGTTGCGGCGGTAGCCAGGCCAGCGCAGCGTGCAGCCGTTCCAGCAGGGCCGCGATGCTGGGCGCGCCGGGCCGGGGGATGCGCGCATCGAACGGATCGCTGAGCAAACCCGCCGCGCTCATATGCATCATGAACCGGATATGGGCGTGCGGCGTCTGTTCATCGTCGAGGAGGAAATAGGGCCGCATCATGCAGCGCCAGGCGGTGAAGGCGTCCGCATCCTCCAGCGAGGGTCCGCTTTCCCGGATCATCCGCGCGCGCTCCGCCTCCGTATCGCGAAGCCGCATGTCGATGACGGCGCGCAGCAACTCCTCCACGCTGCCGAAATGATAGCTGACGGCGGCAGTGTTCTTCTGCCCGGCGGCAATCGCGACGGCACGCAGCGTCGCCACGCCGATCCCCGATTGCGCCACCAATGTCTCTGCCGCGAGGCAAAGCTGCCGGCGGGTGGTTTCGCTGCGGGAAGTGGAGGCCATGACGATGCTTGTAGCTGGCCCGCAAAGGATGGCCAGACCTCAAATTAAAGCATTTGCTTTATTTCTGTCGGAGCCTATGATGCCTCCCAAGAAATTGAGAGGATTCCCCCATGATCGTCAGCGCCATGCCCGGCCCCTTCGGAGCCATCGTCGAAGATATCGACCTTTCCCTCCCGCAGAGTGACGACAGCTTGCGCGCATTGATCGCCGCCCTTCACGAACATCAAATATTGGCGATACGCGGCCAACGGCTGACCGATGCGGACTATGTCGCCTTTGGCCATCAATGGGGCGACCCGCTGATGTTCCACCTGCCGTCGCACAGGAAGGATGATTTTCCGGAGATGATCCGGATCACCAATGCCGCCGCCACGCCCGATCGCTATCGCGACGGCGCCAAATTCTGGCATCAGGACAGCAGCTATGAAGCGGTGCCCGCCAGCGTGACCATGCTATACGGCGCGGAAACCCCCGATGAAGGGGGTGAAACGCTGATCGCCAGCACCGCCCTGGCCTATGACGCGCTGGATGACGGCATGAAGGCCAGGATCGACGGCCTCACCGGACTGCATTGCCTGGGCGGATCGCCAGCCCTGCCGGGCGAGAAAATCCCCTTCATTCCAGAAAATACGGCGCGGCACGGCATTGTTTCGCATCCGCTGGTGATGCGTCATCCGGTCACAGGCCGAAAGGCGCTCTATCTGTCCGGATCGGCCTTCGGTGCGGAAGGACTGGACGTCGATGAGGGACGCGCGCTGATCAACCAATTGCGCGCCCATTGCACCCAGCCCGAATTCGTCACGCGCTACAAGGTCGAGACCGGCGACATCTTCCTGTGGGACAATTTCCAGGTTCTGCACAGCGCCACGCCGATCGACTATTCCGACGAACCCGGCAAGCGCCGCCTGCTCTACCGGATCAGCACCAAGGGCACGCCCGCGCTGTGCGGCCGGGCCGATCTGGCGGCCTGACGGATCAGCCGCGATCGAGGTGCCAGTCGATCCGCTCGGTCAGGAAGGCGAGCGCAGCCTGCACATGCGGCAGGGCGAGCCGATCCGGCGCGCCCATCAGCACGACGGGCAGCCGGGGCCAGTTCGCTTCGGGCAGCAGAGGGATCAGGCGGCCGGCATCGATATGGTCGCGGGCCAGCATCTCCAGCGTCTGGCCGACACCCAGCCCCGCCAGCGTCGCGGACAATATCGCTGCGCCGTCGTTGAAGGTGAAGGCGGTGGGCGGCCGCACGCGGACGGCGCGATCGCCTTGCCGCAGTTGCAGCGGATTGCCGCCCGGCGTCTCCACGCTGGCATAGAGGATGGCGCGATGCTGGGCCAGATCGTCCGCTTCCGCCGGTTGGCCATGCTGGGCGATATAATCGGGGGATGCCAGGCAGATCAGCCGGGTCGTGCCAAGCGTCACGGTCTTCCATCCCGTCGGTGGTGCCTCGCCCGCCCGGATGACCAGATCGAAGCCGTCGACGCGGAAGAACGTTCCGCGATCGCCCAGGGTCAGGTCAAGAATGAGCCGCGGGTGGCGTTGCTGGAATTCCGCCAAAGCGGGCATGATGAACGCCTGTCCCATGGAGGCCGGTGCGTCCAGCCGCACGCGCCCCGCTATGCCCGCCCCCGGCCGCACCGCCATGTCGGCGGTGGCCACGGCGTCCAGCGCAGCCTGCGCATAGGTCAGATAATGACCCCCTTCGGCGGTCAGGTCGACGCGGCGCGTCGAGCGGTTGAACAGCCGCACGCCCAGATGCTCCTCCAGCCGCCTGACATGCAGGGTCACCATGGGCGTCGAGATATTGAGGCGCAGCGCGGCACGCGTGAAGGAGCCCGCCTCGGCCACCGCCACAAAGGCTTCCATCGCCGTCAGCCGGTCCATCTGCTGCTCCTGCTGCGTGCGATGACGGGTCTGGGCCGGCCCGGGGCGCGGCAATGCAAGGGAGCGGCCATCGGGATTGCGTTTGACAAGACTTCGAGGTTCCGGGTGGGTCGAGCCGTGCATCCTACATCGGAATGCCCCGCGGCACAGTCACCCTGCCCTTCTCATCGGCCTCTTGATGCCTTCCGCGATCTTCTTGCCGCTTTGCATGCAACCCTGCGACAACAGGGCGGAGAGAGGAGCCTTGGATGAGCGGTTTTCTGGACGAACGCGCCAATCTGGCGGGGAAGGTGGCGGCCGTTATCGGTGGGGGCGGCGGCATCGGTGCGGGCATATCGCTGGCGCTGGCAGGCGCCGGGGTCGAGCTGGCGATCTGCGACATCGATGCGGCGGCGCTGACCGAGACGGAGAGCGCGATCAAATCCAGGGGCGGCAAGGTCGCGGCCATGACCGCCGACGCCACGGATGAAGCCGCGCTCGACGCCTTTTACGACATGGTCGAACGCACCTGCCCGCGCCTTGACATAGTGGTGAACGTGGCAGGCGGAACGAAGCGGCAATTGCTGTCCGAGGCCAGCCGGGCCGACATCGCGCGCGATATTCACCGCAACTATGGCTATGTCGTCCAATCGGTGCAGCGCGCCGTGCCGCTGATCAAGCGATCGGGCCAGGGTGGCAGCATCATCAATTTCACCACCATAGAGGCGCATCGCGGCGCCGCCAGCTTCTCCGTCTATGCAGGCGCCAAGGCGGCGACGACCAACTTTACCCGCTCGATGGCCGTGGAACTGGGCAAGGACAGGATTCGCGTCAGTTGCATCGCGCCCGACACGACATTGAGCCGGGGCAATGTGGCGGCCATGCCGCCCTCCTTTGCGGAGGGCTTTGCGAAACTGCCTGCCCATGCCCAGGGCAAGGGCCTTGAAATGTACATTCCCAGGGGCGAGCAACCGCCGGTCGACGCGCTGGCCGATGCCGTGCTGTTCCTGGGTTCGGACCTGTCCACCTTCGTGTCGGGGATGACGCTGCATGTCGACGGCGGCACCATGGCGGCGGCGGGCATGCTGGACTGGCCCTTTGGCGACGGCTTCGTACCCACACCGCTCGCCGGCACCCTGGCGCGCCTCTATCGCGACGGAGACGATGCATGATCCTCTATGCCATCACCCTTTCGCCCTTCGCCGCCCGCGTGCGGCTGGCGCTGCGTATCAAGGGGCTGGACTATGCCATGCAGCCACCGCCGGGGGGCAGCACGCGGTCGCCCGAATATCTGGCGATCAATCCGATCGGGAAATTGCCTGTGCTGGTGACGGACGATGGGCTGGCGATCGCCGAGTCCGAAACCATCATCGACTATCTGGACGAGCGGTTCCCCACTCCATCCCTGCTGCCATCCGACACGGCCGAACGGGCGGGGATGCGCAACATCATCCGCAGTCTCGAACTCTATGCGACGCCTGCCATGTCCCGCCTGTTCAAGCAGATGGATCCCGCGGCACGCGACGAAGCGACCGTCACAGCCGAGATCGCCAATTGGCGCAACGGGCTGGCACTCACCGACCGGTTCACGGCAGACGCCCCTTTCGCCGCAGGCTGCGCAATCAGCAAGGCGGACTGCATACTGCTGCCCAGCCTGTTGCTATGCGAGGTGGTCGCCCAAATCTTCGGCCTCGACGATCCTCTCGCGGACTGCCCCAATCTGGCGGGCTATCGGGAGAAAGCGCGGCAGCATCCGGACATGGGCGCGATCTGGACGGAGACGGCGGACGCGCTCGCGGCCATGAGGGCGGGAAAATGATCGTTCGGCGGATCGATGCGGGGCCGTTCCAGCCCGCGTCGATCCGCCGAAAGATGAGACGTCCTCAGAACCGCATTCCAGCTCTCAGGCGAAGAGGTCGGCCGCCGCCAGCCGGTCGGCGACGAAGCGGCAGAAACGCGCCGCATCCGCACCGTTGATCACGCGATGATCATAGCTGAGCGACAGAGGCAGCATCTGCCGCCAGGCAATCCCTCCATCATCTGCGGGAACCGGCACCGGCCGAGCGCGCGTAACGCCCAGAATCGCGACTTCGGGCGCATTGACGATCGGCGTGAAGCCCGTCCCACCAATATGACCCAATGACGTCAGCGTGATGCAACCGCCGGACATTTCCGCCATGGACAGGCCCTTGGTCCGCGCCTTGTCCGAGAGGGCGACGATCTCCTCAGCAATCTGCGTCGCGGATTTGCGGTCGCAATCGCGGATGACCGGCACCAGGAGCCCGGCGGGCGTATCCACCGCCACGCCGACATGCACATATTTCTTGAGCGTCAGCATGCCGCTCACCGGATCGAGCGAGGCGTTGAACTGCGGAAAGGCGGAAAGGCCGTCAGCCAGCGCCTTCACGAGCAGCGGCACGGCAGTCAACTTCGTGCCGCCTGAGGCGTTATGCGCCTTGCGCCGCTCCTCCAGTTCCGTGACGTCCGCATCATCCTGATGGGTGACGTGCGGAATGGCAACCCAGTTGCGGCCGAGAAAGGCCGCGACATATTTTTGAATCTTGCTGAGGGGGCGCTGCTCGACCTCCCCAAAGGCGGAGAAGTCGCCCGTAGGCCAAGGCGCAAGACCGGCCAGAAGATCGCTCATATGCGCTCAGGCCCCGTCGGCTTGAGGAATGAGAAGCGCGGGCTTTCCATGTCTATGGAATCCGTGAGCTGCATGGTCGGCGCCGCCGCGAAAACGCTTTCCAGCAATGCTGGAGGATCGTCGGTCTCGACCTCATAATCGGCGACGAACAGGCCGGTCGGCGTGCCGGTCATGTCCAGTTCCCTGTAACGGGTGCAGGACAGGATACCCGGCAACCGGCACATCTCGACCGAATGTATCTCATCATACCAGCGGTCATATTCCGCCTCGCGCCCGACCACCGCGCGCGAAGTGACATGCAGGATATAGCGCATCGGGTTTACTCGATCGTCGCCAGAAGGGTGCCGACTTCGTAGGTTTCGCCGATCTGAGCGATGATCTTGAGCGTGCCGCTGGCGGGGCTTTCGACTTCCTGCGTCGATTTCTCGGACTCCAACGCATAGAGCGGCTGGCCCTCGACGGCCTGGCCGCCATCTTCCACCAGCCATTCGGCCAGCGTACCTTCATTCATCGAAAAGCCGATCTTGGGCAGCAATACTTCAACAGCCATTGGGAACTCCCTGAGAATATTAGGATTTGGCGAGGGCCTCGGCCGCCGCGACGATGTCGGCCGTCTGCGGCGCGAAGGCGGTTTCCAGCGGTTTGGAGAAAGGCACGGGGCAAAAGGCGCCGCCCAACCGCTTGACCGGGGCCTTGAGCTTGCCGAACAGTTGCTCATTGAGCACCGCCGCGATTTCCGCGCCCGCGCCGAACGGCGTCACCGCCTCATGCACGATGACTGCGCGGCCGGTCTTGCCCACCGACTTCAGCACGGTTTCCTGGTCCCACGGCGCGATGGTGCGCAGGTCGATGAGTTCGGCGGAAATCCCCGCTTCCTTGAGCTTCGCGACGGCGGGCATCGCTTCCTGGATCATGCGGGCATAGGCGATGATGGTGACGTCGCTGCCCTCGCTCAGCACATTGGCCTTGCCGATGGGCACGCGATGGCCCTTTTCCGGCGCCTCGGCGGGCGACCAGTAGGTCGGCAGATTCTCGATGAACAGCACCGGATCGGGATCGTCGATGGCGCTGCGCATCAGGCCATAGGCATCCTTGGGGCTGGAGGGTGCAACGACCTTAATGCCCGCCGTATGCGCGAACCAGGCCTCCAGATAGTCGCAATGCTGCCCGCCGCTGGCAAAGCCGGTGCCGGTCATCGTGCGGATGACGATGGGCACATGGGTCTGGCCGCCGGACATGAAGCGCAGCTTAGCCGCATGGTTCACGATCATGTCCATCGCCACGGTCGTGAAGTTCATCAGCATGATTTCGGCGATCGGCTTGAAGCCCACCAGGCTGGCGCCGATGGCCGCGCCGATGATCGCCTGTTCGGAAATGGGGGTGGAGCGCACGCGATGTTCGCCGAAGCGCGACGAAAGCCCCTTGGTGACGCCGCAGACGCCGCCTTCCTCGGGGTCGGCCAGATCTTCGCCAAGCGCGATGACATTGTCATCCGCCTCCATCGCGTCGGCGATGGCGGCATTGATGGCCTGAAGGATATTGGCCTTGGCGGCCTTCACATTGCTCTGGGCGTTCATCAGGCCATCTCCTCCGCGAACACGTCGCGCTTCAGTTCCTCCACGCCGGGGAAGTCGCTTGCCAGCGCGAATTCGACCGCCTCGTCGATATCCTTCTCGATGGCAGCTTCCATCTCGGCCAGCAGCTCCTCGGTCGCGATGCCGCTTTCGATCAGCTGCGCGCGGAAGCGCGGGACCGGATCGTTCGCCATCGCCTCTTCCTTGCGCGCCTTGTCCATATAGGCGTCGGCGTCACCGAAGACGTGGCCGAAGAAGCGATAGGTCATCGCCTCGATCAGGGTCGGCCCCTCACCGGCGCGGGCGCGGGCGATCGCCTCGCTGGCGATGGCGTACATCTCGAACGGATCGTTGCCGTCCACCCGCACGCCCGGCATGCCATAGGCGGCTGCGCGGTCGGCGACCTTCACATTGCTGGTCTTGTCATAGGCGGTATGTTCGCCCCACTCGTTATTCTGGCAGACGAAGATCACCGGCAATTTCCAGACGGCGGCCAGATTGAGCGATTCATGGAAGGCGCCGATGTTGGCCGCGCCATCACCGAAGGAGGCGACCGTCACGCGACCGTCGCCGCGCAACTGCGAACCCCAGGCAAGGCCGTTGGCGATCGGCATGGTCGACCCGACGATGCCGGTCGTCACCATGATCCCCTTGGTGGGATAGGTGACGTGCATCGGCCCGCCCTTCCCCTTGCAGGTGCCGGTGGTGCGCCCGGCGACTTCCGCCCACAGATCCTTCAGCGGCAGGCCCTTGGCCAGCTGGTCGTGGCTGCCGCGATAGATGGTGCAGATATAATCCTCGTCGGTCAGGTTGACCGAGATGGCGCTGGGGATCACTTCCTGACCGCGCGGGCTGTAATAGGGCATGACCAGCCGCCCGTTCATGATGACCTTGCGCGACCGTTCGTCATTCGCCTTGATCAGCGCCATGCGGCGGTAGATCTCTATCTGCGTCGCCGCATCGGGGGTTGCCCTGTTGCTCATTTCAGACGTCCTTTCGAAAGGCCGGATTCTCACTATACGGATGTGAGCATCTGCCATGTTTTGCCGGGTGTGGAAGCCCCGCCCCTTCCATATCGCAATTGTGAAGGGTGGGGCGGCGCGCCTCTGCCGGTCAGGGACGCCGCGCGCGAAGCTCGATCCGCCCCTTTCCGAACGGCGCATCGCGGTTGGTCAATGCCTCCTTCAGCCCCTTTTCCGCCATATCCTTGCGGAACTGGCTGCGGCGCGGACCGGTGCTCAGGTGGGCGCGCGCGTCCAGTTCAGCGGCATAGCGCATGGACTGCTTCGCGCCCGCCAGTTCCATCTGCGCATTGACGACGCGCTTGTGGGTGGAGAGAATCTCGGCATCGACGCTGCCGATGCGGCGCACCATTTCATCGGCCTCGAAATCCAGTTCCTCGGCCGGATGGGCCTCCAGGACCAGGCCGATGCGCGCGGCGTCGATGCCGCTGATCGTATCACCGGTGAACAGCATGCGCTTGGTCCATTGCGGACCGCAATGATAGAACCACAGGTTCGTCGGCGGCGTGCCATTGGCGCGGGCGGCGGGGAAACCGATCTTGGCATTGTCCGCCGCCAGCACGATGTCGCAGGAGAAGGCGAGATCGGTGCCACCCGCCAGACAATTGCCCTGAACCTTCGCCACGATCGGCTTGTGCAGGTCCAACATGATGGACGTCAGTTCCTGCTGCCGTTCCAGATTCCAGATATCGTCGTCGATCGTCCCGGCACGGCTGCGATAGGCGGCGGGATCATATTCTGTCGCGGTGTCAGCCGCCCCGCCATAGCTGTCCGTCAGGTCGTAGCCGGCGCAAAAATCCTTGCCCTCGCCAGAAAGCAGGATGACGTTGGCATCTCGCCGGTCGTCCGCTTCCAGCAGGGCCTGATGCAATTCCCTGAGCGTCTGTCCGGACAGGGCATTACGCTTTTCGGGCCGGTTCAGGGTGATGCGCGCCACATTGTCGCGCACTTCAAAGCTGATACATTCCGTCGACTTAAGCCATTTCATGCCCATGTTCCGCTCTCCAAAACCATATCGGCCCAGCATAGCGCGCCTCATGTAGTGCTGGCGAGGCAGGCTCGGCCGCCTATCGGAAATGTGATCCTTGCACCCCCCTTGTCTTGCCCCGATCCGGCAGTCGGGGCAGTCCTCTCTCATTATGCAAAATGTAAAGGCGAGGGTGGCGGACATACCCGCAGGTTTCCATCGGCTGGACCGGCTGGACGAGGTCATGGGCGGTTTCGACCCGGTTTATATCCGGCAGGAGGACGGCGGATATATCGCGCTCGGCTTTCACATCGCGCGCCAGCACTGCAACCCGCGCGGCAACTGCCATGGCGGCACCTGGGCGACCATGGCCGACGTGGTCATGGGCATGAATGTCGGGTTCGTGACCGGCCAGAGCGGGCCGACGGTTTCCATGAGCATCGACTTTTTGGGTGCAGCAACGGAAGGCCAGTGGGTGGAAGGCCGGGCGGAGATATTGCGGTGGACACCCAATCTGGCGTTCGCGCAATGCCGTTTCATCGCGGACGGCGAGACGGCCCTGCGCGCCAACGCCGTCTTCCGCCGTAAATTCCCGCCCTATCGAGACTATGAATCGCTGCTCGCACGACCGGCGGAACTGGCAGGATAAGGAGAGCATGATGGGCCGATTGAAGGGCAAGGTCGCGGTGATCATGGGCGCCACGCGCGAAGGCAATATGGGCCAGGCGATTGCCACGCGCTTTCTGGAGGAAGGCGCGCAGGTGGTCGTATCCGGGCGCGGGAAGGAAGGACTGGACGCGTTCGCGGCGGCAACCGGAGCCACCGCCATTCCATGTGACATCAGCCACCGCGCCCAAATCCAGTCCCTCGCCGATGCGGTGCTGGCGCGTCATGGCGCCATCGATATCGCCGTCAACGCAGCCGCTATCGGCTTCCTTGCGCCTTTCGAGGAGGAGACGGAGGAGCAGATCGATTCGATGCTCTCCATCATCTTCAAGGGCGGGCTGTTCTTCATGCAGGTGATGGTCGGGGCGATGAAGCGCGAAAGGCCCGGTGGACGGGGCGGCGCGATCATCAACATCTCCTCCGCCGTGGCGGACATCATGTCCGACGATCATTGCAGCTATATGGGCGCCAAGGCCGCGCTCAACCAGATGACACGCTTCGTCGCCTATCAATATGGCAAACATGGCATTCGCGCCAACATCCTGGCGCCGGGCCTGACCATCACGCCGATGCTGGGCGGGTTCAACGTGCCCGGCATGGTCGAGGCCTATGCGAAGGAATATCCGCTGGGCCGGATCACGACGGTCGAGGATATCGCCAATGCGGCGCTGTTCATGGCCAGCGACGAATGTTTCATGACCGGCCAGACGTTCAACGTGACGGGCGGCCTGACGCTGCGCCGCAATCCCACGACCGAGGAGATCATGGCCTCCATCGCCGCCCATGGCGGCGCGGTTCCGCAGATGTGAGGATGATGGTATGACCCGTCCCCTTGCCCTCGACCAACTGACCGTAATCGGCACAGACCCGGCCGAATTGGTGGACCTGGCGGCCGACGCGGGCTTCGCCGCGATCAGCCCCTGGCTCGCTGCTGTCCCTTACGACGCCCTGCCCGCCACCCATTTGCGCGCCGGCGATCCTGCGACGGCTGCCATGGCGCGACGCCTGCGCGAAACGGGCGTGGCGCTCAATCAGGCCGACGGCTTTGCATTGGGGGATGAAGCGCCCATGGCCGCCTATCGTGATGGCATTGCGCTGATGGCGGAAATGGGCGCGCGCAACATCGTCGCCCTGCATTTCGACAGCGACATGGAGCGCGGCTTCGACCGTTTCTGCCAGCTCGACACATGGGCGAAGGTGGCGGGCATCGGCACCGCGCTGGAATTCACGCCGCTTTCGCGCATCGGTACGCTGGATGCGGCGCTCGCCTTCCTTGACCGGGTCGACAGCGCCAATGCGGGCTTGCTGGTCGACCTGCTGCATCTGGCCCAATCGGGCGGAAGGCCGGCCGACCTTGCCCGCGTGCCTCCGGGCACGATCCGGGGCGCGCAACTGTGCGATGCGCCGGGCGTGGTCGATTTCGAAAGCTATGCACATGATGCGGTCAGGCACCGGCTTTGGCCCGGCGAAGGCACGCTGCCGGTCGCGGAGTTCATCCGCGCCCTGCCCGATGACATCATCATCGGCGTCGAGATACCACGCGCGGAACCGGAGCTTGACCGGAAAGCACGCGCCCGTCGCGCTTTCGAGACGTCAGTCGCGGCGGTGCATGCCGCGACTGCGTGATTTCATCCGGTCCAGCGACAAGGAGCGATCAGACTGGCGATGATGGAGGGGCGTTGGCGGCCCTGACATTGACTTGCGCCGTACCGGCGAGAAGCTGATGGCGAGATCAGAAGGAGAGGATAGGGCAGTGAACCAGCCAGTCGGCGCGCTACAGCCGGAAATCACGCGCAGGAAGAAGGCCGGTCCAGAGGATTTCATCCCGAAGGAAGATTATGTCAGCCGCGACTTCGCCCGGCTGGAACAGCAGCGTCTCTGGCCGCGGACATGGCAGATGGCCTGTCGCGAGGAGGAAATCCCCCGCGTCGGCGATTATGTCACCTATGACGTGCTCGATGAATCCTTCATCGTCGTGCGTGTCGCGGCGGACCGGATCGCGGCCTATCACAACGCGTGCCAGCATCGCGGCCGCCGCCTGACGGACGGTTGCGGCCATACGGCGCGTCTGTTCTGCCGCTTTCATGGCTGGTCGTGGAAGCTGGACGGGACGATCGCCAACGTCGTCGACCGTGACAATTGGGACGGCAGCCTGAAGGACGAGGACATCGCCCTGCCCAAAGTCCGCGTCGATAGCTGGGGCGGTTTCGTCTTCATCTGCATGGACGACAATGCCGAACCGTTGCTGGAATTCCTGTCGCCGATCCCGGAGGTGTTCCGCAATTACCCGTTCGAGAAGATGCGCTATCGCTGGTACAAGCGCACGGGCATCGACTGCAACTGGAAGACGGCGCTGGAAGCCTTCAACGAGGGCTATCACGTCCAGACCACCCATACCCAATTGCTGCCGGTCCACGATGACGAAGCCCTGTCGTTCGCGGAGGGGCGCCATGGCAGCTACCAGCTTGCGCCGGGGCGGATTTCGCTGGGCGAACGTTCTCCCCGACTGGCCAGCACGAAGGTCGACTATCGTCGGAACGTCCGCGATTTCGTCCTGATGCTGGAACAGGATCTGAAAGCATCGATCCCGCCGCATATGTCGGAACTGGCGGACCGGCTGGTCGACGAGCTGCCTCAGGATGCGTCGTTGCTCGACGTGTTGATGAAATATGGCCAGATCGCCTTCGAGGCCGCACAGGAACGCGATATCCCCTTCCCTTCGCTGACACCGGAGGAAATCGCCCGCGCCGGAGCGGACTGGCATCTTTTCCCCAACATGGTCTTTCTGCCGGCGCCCGATGCCATGCTCGCCTACCGTGCGCGCCCCGACCGCAATGACCCGGAACGATGCATCTTCGAAGTCTATTCGCTGGTCCTTTATCCCGAAGGGCAGGAACCGCCGCTGGAACGGCAGGAGTTCAGGGATTGGCGCGATCATGACGCCTGGGGCCTGATCCTGACGCAGGATTTCGAGAATATGACCGAAGTGCAGCGGGGCATGCGCTCGACCGGCTTCACCGGATCGCGCACCAACCCCGTGCAGGAACGAAGTGTATCGAACTTCCACAGGGCGCTGCGCGAATTCATCGGCGCCTGAACCCACAGATTGAAAGGAGAGATCATGGCAGGCAGATTGAACGGCAAGGTCGCAATCGTCACCGGCGGCGGTCAGGGCGTCGGCCTGGGCATCGCCCAGGTTTTCCTGCGCGAAGGCGCGAAAGTGCTGATCACCGGCCGCACCCCCGACAAGCTGGAAGCGGCGGTCGCAGCGCTGAAGGCGGAGGGCGGCGAAGCGGCCTGGATCGCGGGAACCGCTGGCGTGCGCGCGGATGCGGAGGCCGCCGTCGCCAAGGCAGTCGACCTGTTCGGCGGGCTCGACATATTGGTGAACAATGCGCAGACGTCCAAACCCGGCACCATGTTCGAGGATACGGATGACGCGCTGTTTGCGCTGACGATCGAATCCGGCCTTTACGGCACGTTCCAGCATATGCAGGCGGCGGTCCCCCATATGAAGGAGAAGGGCGGATCGATCATCAACTTCGGTTCCTATGAGGGCATTCATGGCGGCGTCGGCTTTGCCGCCTATGCCGCGACCAAGGAGGCCATTCGCGGCCTGTCCCGCACCGCCGCGCGGGAACTGGGCCCCTATAAGATCCGCGTCAATGTGATCTGCCCCGCCGCGCTCAGCCCGATTGCCGAACAATGGGTCAAGGATTTCCCGGAGGAAGCCGAAAAGGTCATGAAACTCGTCGCGCTCGGCTATCTGGGCGATTGCGAGAAGGATATCGGGCCGGCCGCCTTGTTCCTGGCCAGCGAGGACAGCCGCTATGTGACCGGCCAGACCATCAATGTGGACGGCGGGCAGATGATGCTGTGAGCGGGACGCTCGACTTTTCGGGCCGCACCGCCATCATCACCGGCGCCGCCAAGGGGCTGGGCCGCGCCTATGCCCATTGGCTTGCGGCCCATGGCTGCGCCGTGATCGTCAGCAACCGCCCGGCGCCCGACGGCTCCTCCTCGGCGCAGGCCGTGGCGGAGGAAATCGTGAGCGTAGGCGGCCGGGCGGTCGCGCATGACGGGCCCGTGCAGATGCCGGAGTCCGCCGCCGAGATGGTGCGCATCGCCCGGCAGCATTTCGGCACGCCCGATATTTTCGTCAGCAATGCGGGCGTGCAGGCGTTCCGCGATTTCGGCGCCGTCACGCTGGAGGAAATGGATGCGCTGCTCGACATCAACCTGCGCGGCGTGCTGGTGGGATTGAAGGCCGTGTGGCCCGCCATGGTCGAGTCAGGTTATGGACGGATCGTCCTTACCGGCTCCAGCGCCGGGTTGTGGGGACAGGTCGGCTCGGCCGATTATGCGGCGTCCAAGGCCGCGATGGTGGGCCTCGCCCGCTCTCTGGTGATCGACGTCCCGCCGGGCGCGGACCTATGCGTCAATGTCGTCGCTCCCGCCGCTTATACACCCATGTCGGCGGGCAGCATTCCGGCGCAGTGGGCCGGTTATGCCTCGCCCGATCATGTCGCGCCGGTCGTCGGCTGGCTATGCAGCGACAGATGCGCCACGTCGGGCGGCATCTATCATGCGGGCGGGGGCCATGTCCGCCGCGTCCAGATATTGGAAGGGCCGGTCCATCAACTGTCCGAAGGCGATATCGACAGCGTGATGCGAGGCCTGACCGCGCAACCCGAATGGACCAGCTCTTTTGCGTCCGGCGCGGAGATCCTGCCGGAACTGGTGAAGGCGATGACGGCATGCCGATAGATTTTTCCGGCCAGGTGGCCATTGTGACTGGCGCGGGTGGAGGCATGGGACGCGCCTATGCGCTGGAACTGGCGCGGCGGGGCGCGGCGGTGGTCGTCAACGACTATGGCGGCGGGGTTCTGGGCGAACAGGACGGCAGTTCTGCTCCGGCCGAAGCGGTGGCCGCGGAAATCACCGCGGCGAGCGGGCGTGCGATCGCCAATGGCCTGGCGGTGGGAACTGCGGCGAATGCACGGTCGATAGTCGATACGGCCCTGAATGCCTTCGGACGGGTCGATATTCTGATCAACAATGCCGGCACGGGCATTGCGGGCCCCTTCACCGCCCATGATGACGAGGCCATCGAACGCCATTATGCGACGAACCTGATCGGCGGCCATCATCTGATGCGCGCCGCCTGGCCGCACATGGCGGCGCAGCGCTATGGCCGCATCCTCAACGTCAGTTCGAACGGCGCGCTTGGCGTCGGCGGCAATGCTCCTTATGCCGCGGCCAAGGCCGGCATGCTGGGCCTGACGCTGGATGCCGCGATCGAGGGGAAACCGCTGGGCATAATGCTCAATGCCGTCATGCCGACATCCTATTCCCGCCTGATCGAGCAGATACCCGATCCCTCCACCGTTGCCTGGTTCCGCGACAATCTGCCGCCCGAGAAGGTGGCGGCGGCGATGGTCTGGTTCCTGAGCCGCGACTGCAAAGAGACCGGCCGCATCCTGCTGACGGGCGGCGGCCGCTTGTCGAACCTCATCTTCGCGGAGACCGGCGAGATTTTCGACCCACGGATCAATGCGGAAAAGGTTGGCGAGTGCGTGGCGGAAATATGGGACGAAACCATGCTCGCTCCCGTCCATAATCAGGCGGAGGCGGGCGCGCGCTATTTCCGCCACCTGCCCTGGACGGCTACCGATGCGCCCGATTTCGGCCCGGACGTGGAAAGAGGCTGAGCAAGGTCAGACGCGCCGCCGTCCGTGCACGGTGATGTAGATGGCGGTGCCGATGATCAACGCCGATCCCACATAGGTGCCCGGCTGTGGCCATTCGCTGAACAGCATGTAGCCGAGCGCCGTGATGAACAGGATACGGACATAGTCGAGCGGCCCCATGAGGCTCGCCTCCCCTAACGTCATGCCCCGGATATAGCAGGCCTGTGTCGCGACGCCGAGTATGCCCATGGCTGCGAGCAGCAGAGCATCCTCGGCGGTTGGCATGCGCCAGCTGCTCCAGGCCAACGGCGCGGTGAAGATCAGGCCCAGCAATGTCGACCAGGTAAGGAGTGCAAGATCGCTGTGATCGCGCGCCATCTGCTTGACGCTGATCACCGACCAGGAGACGAGCAGCGCGGCCAGCAGCCCCTGAGCCGCCGCCCATCCGATCAGCGAATGGGCCGAACCCGGAGCAATGATGATGAGTACGCCCGCAAAGCCGACCAGCGTGGCGAAGAGCCTTTGCCGATCCAGCCGCTCGCCCAGGAGCAGCGCGGCGAGGGGCACGAGGAACAGGGTGCGGGTGAAGGACAGGGCGTTCGCTTCCGCCAGTCCCAGAAGGTGGAAGCTGTTGAACGCGAGGATGATCGACAGGCTGGTCGCCGCGCAACGCAATATCATCAGCATTGGCCGGCGAAGCATGAAGGCGCTGCGCGGTTGCCGCAGGATGAAGGGCGCCAGCGCGATCAGGCCGACGCCCTGCCGCACGAAATTCTGCGTGGCCGCCGAATAGTCGTCACCCAGCAGCTTCACCAGCGCCATGGCGATGCTGTAGGCAAAGCCGGAGGCCAGCATCCACAGGGCACCGCGCCCATTGTCATGATGCCCTTGTTCGCGACCATCCATCCCGCCGCATTAACCGCACCGGCCCGCGCAGGATAGAGTGCAAAGCATCAATCGATCTGGTGATCGGTGGCGTGCAGGGGACGAGCGCGAAACCCGATAAAATGGCCGATTCCTCCCGCAATCTTACGGGCGCCGGATCGAAAATCCGGCGCCCGTAATGACCCGATTAGAATTTATAGGACAGTTCCATCCCGTAGGTGCGCGGTTCGCCATAGACCGAGGAAATGTAACCCGCCTCATTGTAGATGCCGATCACGCCCACCCGGTAATAGCTCTTCGTCAGATTGTTGACGAAGGCGGCGGCACCCAGACCCGTGCCGAAGATATTCTCCCAACCCGCGCGCAGGTTGACCAGTTCATAACCCGGCTCGGTCGCCAGCACGTCATTCTTGTCGAGATGCTGTTTCGTGCGATAGCTGATATTGGCGTTGAGGTTGATCGCGCCCGCATCGCCCGGCAGGGGGATTTCATAGCTGACATTGGCGCCCATCTGATGATGAGGCGATCCGACCAGCGCGAATTCGCCCGGTTGGCGGCCCTGGCTGATCTTCACGCCGACATAGGAATAGAAGGCGCTGATGTTGAGCGGACCCGCGATAAGACCCAGTTCCAGTTCGCCGCCATAATTCTTCTGCCGGGCGGTATTGTCGATGATCGTGTTGACATTGCCCGCACTGTCGATCGACGAGGTCTGCTTCTGGACGTTCTTATAGTCCTGATAGAAGATGGCGAGATTGCCGGTCAGCGTCGCTCCACCCAGCCCATGACGCGTCTTGAGCCCGGCTTCATATTCCTGCACTGTTTCAGGGTCGAAGGGTCGCAACTCTTCGGTCGACGCCGCGCGAAGCGAGAAGCCGCCCGACCGGAAACCGCGCCGGGTCGAGATATAGGTCGTTAGATTCGCGTTGGGTTCATATTGCAGCGTGACGTCCCAGGTGAAGGCATCCCATTTCTTGCTGTTGGTCTGGGGGCAGTCGGCCAGCGTCGCGGGGACGAAAGAGGTGGTGCCGGTGTCCACACGGAACAGGCATGTGCCCAGATTGGGATAATAAGCGAAGATTCGCGCATTACGCTTGTCGGTCGTGTAGCGGATGCCCGCCGAAACCTTGAACTGGTCGGTGAAGGCATAGGTGCCCGCCGCGAACAGCGCAAAAGTCTTCGCCTTGCCGCTGCCCGCATAGGCGTTGAGGAAAGTCGCGGCGGGCGTGTTGAGCGGCAATCCGGAGCCGGCGATCGCCAGTTCCGGGAACTGGCTCGACGTCGAACCGTCCTTGCCCTTCTCGACGAAATAATAAGCGCCCAGCACATAATCGAGCCGGTTCTCAATCGCCTTGCCCTGGATCTGGAATTCCTCGCTGAACTGTTCGATGCTGCGATAGCGATTGGAATTGATGAGATAGGCGGGCACGCCGTCCAGATCCATGACCTGGTCGAAATCCAGCTTGCGATAGCCGACGACATTCTTGAACGTGATATTGTCGAGGCTGTAGGTGGTGCGGTTCGTGACGCCGCGGTTCTTCAGCCGTTCATAGGGCTGGGTCTGATAGGCATCGAGAGTGCCGCCGGTTCCCGATCCCGACGCGAATCTATAATGCGGCCGTGCCTGCTGCGCCGCGAACTGGCCGATGACGTCCGATACCGGAATGCCGAAGCCGCGCAGCGTCGCATAGCCGGCGATGGCGGGCGCCGCGGGATTGGCGGCGGTGCCGACCAATGCCGTGCCATGTTCGTTCGTCTTGATGTAATCGATGATCGTATTGGATTCGAATTCGGGCGTCGGCGCAAAGCGGATCGAGGTACGGAAGGTCTTGTAATCCTGGTCGTCATAGTCGCGACCGGTCAGCACATCTCTGGTGAAACCGTCGCGCTTCCTGATCTTGCCCGCGAAACGCACGCCCAGTCCGTCAGTGAGGGGTATGTTCACCATGCCGTAAAGGTCACGCATGTCATAATTGCCGATCTGGCCGCGCAACTCGGCATGGAAATCGTCCACCGGCTTGTTGGGTTCGATCAGGACCGCGCCGCCGGTCATGTTGCGACCGAACAGCGTGCCCTGCACGCCCTTCAGCACCTGGGTCGATTGAAGGTCGTAGAGCGCATAGGCGAAGCCGACGCTGCGGGCCTGGACCACTTCGGCGAAATAGGTGCCGACCGGCGGATCGGTGAGCAACTGCGATTCCTGGGTGCGCTGACCGCGGATGGCGAAGCCCAGCTCGTTGCGGCTGGTACCCTGGTTGGTCAGGCTGAGCGAGGGCACGCGGCTTTGCAGCCCCAGCGCATCGCTGACGCCGCTCCGCGCGAGCGAGTCGCCGCTGACCGCGGTGATCGAAATGGGCACATCCTGCAACGCTTCCTCGCGCCGGCGGGCGGTCACGACGATGTCGGGCGCCTGGGCCATGCCCGATGCCTGAGGCGCGGCGTCCTGCGCTGCGGCGGCGGTGGCGAAGAGCGATGTGGCGGCAAGCAATGCGGACCGGAACATGGTCATCCTTCCTCTCCTGATCGTCCGGCACTGTCGCCGGTCTGGCCGCTGTTGCGGCTCTGTGAAGGATCATGTCGAAAGGATATTTTTACTCAATCTTCCCGAACGCGCAGGCCAGATTGATCGCAGTCGTGATATTTGCAGGGCTGTCCCATCAGCTTTCCGCGATGAAGGCATGACCGGCAAGCGGCCCGATCCCCACCACGCCGCCATCGACCGCCAGTTCGACGCCATTGACGAAGCGCGCCTCATCACTCGCCAGGAACAGCACCGCCTGCGCCACGTCCCAGGCATCGCCCTCGATGCCGAGGGGGCTCACCTTCCGGCGCGTCTCACGCATTTCTTCGGACATGTAGCGCGCCGCGTGAGGCGTCATGACATGGCCGGGCGCCACCGTGTTGACGCGGATCCCCTGGCGGCCGTGGAGCACGCCGATCTCGCGCGACAGTTGCGCCATCGCCGCCTTGGACGGTCCGTAGGCGATGGCGCCCATGGCCCTGATGCCGGCCAGCGAGGAGATATTGACGATCGCTCCGCCGCCGTTACGGGCCATATGCGGAATGGCCGACTGGCTCATCAGCATCACGCTGGTGAGATTGGTCGTCAGGGTCCGGTTCCACTGGTCGAGCGTCATGGTTTCGAGCGTGGCCGGTCCCGATATTCCCACATTGTTGACCAATATGTCGAGCCTGCCAAATGCCGCCATGGCTGCGTCGACCAGCTTGCCGCAGACAGCCGGGTCGCCCACGTCGCCCCCTGCCGCGACCGCGCGCCCGCCATTGGCTTCGATCCGTTCGGCCGTCGCTTGCGCGCGGGCGAGGTCGAGATCGGCGCAGACAAGCTGCGCGCCTTCCGCTGCCATCAGCAGCGCGATGGAACGGCCGATACCAATATCATCCCCTTCCGCGCCAGCGCCCGTGACGATCGCCACTTTCCCAGCAAGGCGGTCATAATGGCGTATCGGTTCGGGCATGCAGGCTCTTTCCTTGTCGACGATGCCGATGGAGCAGAAGGGCATGTCCGTCCAGCGCGCAACCCTGCTGTTCGCGCAGCGAGGGGAAGATTGACAGGGAGTATTTGCGCATATACCGGTTGTTTTCTCTCACCCATGGCCTTCGACTTCGCCCTTGTCGCGCTGCCCGGCGCCTATTCCAGCAGCGTCGGCGCGCTGATGGACAGCTTCCTGATCGCGCGCGATCGGGTGGAGCATGTTTTCGCGGGCGAGGAAGAGATGCGCATGGAGACCCAGCTTCATATCCTGTCCGCCGATGGCGAGCCGGTCGTGCTGGGCGACGGACGGTCCTTTCCGGTCGACGGCTCCGCGAACGGAGAGGAACCGATGGCCTTCATCTGGCTGCCGGCTTTCCGCGCGGGAGGGCGCGAACCGTTGGAGCGCCGCCTGGCGGAGGCCGGACCGCTGATCGACTGGCTTCGTCGACAATCGGAAATGGGCGCGGTGATCGGCGCGAGCGGAGCGGCGTCAACGCTGCTGATGGCGGGCGGCTTCACATCCGATCTCGCGGTTCCGGTGGCGCGGGCGATGCAACCGCTGACACGCACGCTGTTCCCCCGCCAGCCGTTCGAGGAACGGTTCGGACTGGTCGATCACGGTCATTTGCTGATCGGCAACGGCATGGGCAATGATCTGCAATTGATCATCCGGGTACTGGAGCGGATGATCTCCCCCGATATCGCGCGCTGGCTCTCCTCGATCGTCGGGCAGGACTATGAGGAGAAGGAACTGCTCGCACCCGATCCCATGGTCGCCAGGGCGCAGCTATGGATCGAGCAGCGTTTCACCGGGCCGATCAACATGGCAGAATTGGCGACACATCTGTCGACGAGTCCGGCGACGCTCAACCGACGCTTTCACAAGGCGCTCGGTCTTGCGCCCAAGGCCTATGTCGGGCAACTCCGCTTTCAGGCGGCGGTGCGCATGCTCGACAAATCGACGCGCTCGGTGGACCGGATCGCGCAACTGGTCGGCTATTCGGACAGCCGGTTGTTTCGGGCGATGTTTCGTCAGCATGCCGGCATGACGGCCAGCGAATGGCGGACGAGGCCGCGGCCGAAGGCGAAGACCGGCGGCACCTGAACCCGCGGACGACCACCCCCCCCATGGGGAGAGACTGGTTTCCTGATCAGCTATTGCTGCCCACGGCATGGTGGGCGGCGATCCATCCGAAGATGAACGACGCGCCGATGCTGGCGCCCGCCGCCGGGTAGCAGCGGCCCATCACCGATGCGGTGGAGTTGCCGGTGGCGTAGAGCCCCGCGATCACCGACCCGTCGGCGCGCAGGACACGGGCATCCTCGTCGGTGACGATGCCGCCCGACGTGCCGACGTCGCCCGGCACGATCTCCATCACATAGAAAGGCGGCTTGTCTATCTTGCCGAGGTTGGGGTTGGGCTTGACCGTCGGATCGCCGAAACAATTGTCATAGCCGCGCCCGCCCCGGTTGAAGTCCAGATCCTTGCCGGTTTCGCAATATCCGTTGAACTTCTCGATCTCGGCCTTCAGTCCCTCGGCGTCGATGCCGGTGATCCGCGCGAGTTCCTCGATCGAATCCGCCTTCTTCATCATCCCACTGTCCAGCCAGGACTGCGGCGTCTTGCCCGGCGGATAATAGCCCCAGGCGTAACGCTTGCGATGACGGCTATCGAGGATGACATAGGCAGGCACGTCATTGCGGTACAGACGCTGGCCATTTTCCATGTAGGAGCCGCTTTCATTGAGGATGCGACGTCCCTGACGATTGACGATGATGCAATGCGGCTTGGAAATATCCGTATTATGCATGTTCGCCGGTCCGCCTTCGGGCACCACCGTTCCCGGAACCCACCAGGCCTGGTCCATCAGGTCCAGCGCGGCGCCATGCTTCTCGGCAATCTGGATCATCTCGCCCGTGTCGCCGGGATTGGCGTTGGTCCATTCGACGGAACTGGGCTGCGGGCCGTACCGCTTGCGCATCTCCGCATTGCGGGAAAATCCGCCCGCATTGATCAGCACGCCGTCCCGCGCGCCGATGCGCAGGGTCTGGCCGCCATGGTTCGCGACGACGCCGACGATGCGGCCATCCTCCTCGATCAGTTCGGTGACGCCATGGTCGGTGCGCATGTCGACCCCCGCCTTGTCCGCCAGCATCAGCAGCCGCCCCTGCAACGCGCCGCCGAAACTCAGGATCGGCTTGCCGCGCTTTTCCACCACGCGCATGCGCCACAACAGCTTCAACCCCTCCCACATGCCGCGCGGAGTGCGGGTGGCCAGGCCAATGATACCCGCCTTGTCGGTCGGCAGCGGCATCACCATCGGGCCCAGCCGCAACTTGTCGAACAGCGGCCCCATCTCGCGCGCGTCCAGCATCGGCGCGCCGATCGACCGGCTGCGCGTCACGCCGCCGGGCCGGTCGTCATAATAATCCGACCAGCCTTCGGTGTGCAGCCATTTCATGCCCTGCTCTTCCAGCCATTTCAACATGACCGGGCCGTTGCGCAGATAGGCCTCCTTGCGCTCCGGCGTGGCGCCCGGCCCGCCGTCGTGACCGACGGTCGCGTCCATGTAGGTGCGCGCCCTATCATGGCTGTCCTCGATGCCCTTGGCCTTCAGCAGATGGTTATTGGGCACCCACAGCACGCCGCCCGACATGGCGGTCGATCCGCCCAGCTTGTCGGTCTTTTCCAGGATCAGCGGCGTCTTGCCGATGGATTTCAGGTACAGGCCCGCCGCCATCGCCCCGCCGCCCGATCCGATGATGACGAAGTCGGCAACCTCGTCGAACTTCGCCTCGACCATTCAGTCCACCTTCCCCACATATTGATGATAGACGCGGTGGAAATTGCTGATCTCCACCTCCTGCACCGGGTTGGTCCGGGCGACCGTGAAGGCCTGCGACTTCATGCCCTTCTGCACCTCTTCCATATTCTGGAAGTCCTGGTCCAGGATGAGGCCCCAGTTGAGGTCGCGCCACTTGCCGTTGCTGCCGTCACCGCCATCCTCCACCTCGACCTTCGGCTCCGTGCCGGGCGCGTAGCGTTCCAGCACATTGACCTCGAAGATGCACTTGTCGGGATCGTCGCCATAGGGACGCGCGCGATAGAAGAGCACGTTGGTCGCCTGTTGCAGGAAGACGAGGTTGGGGAAGATGTTCCAGTCCGTTCCCGCCTTCATCAGCTGCTCGCCCGTGACCGCCGGGAAGGGACGACCGCTCTTCGCCGATTCCTCCGCATGGAACTGGGCAAAGGCGCCATACATGGTGAAGGGGTCGACCCCTTCGGGCAATTCCATCAGCCGCCTGCCCGCCGCCAGCATCTCCTGCGTGGTGGTCGCCTGCAACGTGTCCCAGATTTCCTTGTTGAATTCGTAGAAACCCTTGCGGATGTCGCCGCTCTGGTCGCTGATGCGCGGGCTGGGCAGGCCGAACAGCGCGGTCGGCGCATAGCCGAACAGCGCATGTTTCCCATAGGCCTTCGAATAGGTGTAGTCGTCCTGATAGGCGAGCAGCTGGCGGTGCGTCGTCTGCACATGATAGCCTTCCATGAAGGCTTCCTGCGCCGTCTTCCAGTTGCAGGGCATGACGATGCGCTTGCGCCAGGCATAGCGCATATGCTCGATCTCGAACGGGTCGAGGATCGTCTTCGCCTCGCCCAGGAAATCCTCCAGGCTTTCGCTGTCCGGGTCCATGTTGATGAAGACCCAGCCGCCCCACTGGCCGACCTTCACCCTTTGCAGGGTGACATCCTCGTCCGGCAGGGCATTGCCCCAGTCGTGCCGGTCGACGATCTCCGTCGGCTTGCCGTCCAGGCTCCACTGCCAGCCATGATATTTGCAGTGGAACTTGCCCATCCGCCCGCAGCCTTCGGTCAGCCGCCTGCCCCGGTGAGGGCAGACGTTGAAATAGGCCGCGATCGACCCGTCCTTCTGACGGACGACCGAAATGGATTCATCGGCAATGTCATAGGTATAGAAATCGCCAGCGTTCGGAATCTCCTCCGCCCGGCAGGCGATCTGCCACACTTTGGGCCAGAGCCGTTCCTTCTCGATCCTCACATAATCGCGCGAGATATAGGCATCGACCGGGATGCGATCCGCCGTCACCGCGGCTGCCTGCCCCGAAACGCTGGCCATGTCGTTCATTGTCCGATCCTCTCCTTGGCGTGCCGCTTCAGCTTTTCGCCGGTCCCTGGGGGAAACGCATGTCGAAAACGCCCTCTGCAATGCGGTTGAGCAACACTTCGATCGCGCCGCCCGCAATCATCCATCCGCGCGTGCGACGCAGGCAATATTCGACCAGGCTGTCCTGGCTGTATCCTGCGCCGCCCATGATCTGGATCGCCTCATTCGCACATTCAAAACCGGCGCGGTTGCACGCGACCTTGGCGATCGCGGTTTCCTCCGGCGAAGGCAAGCCCGCGTCCGCGTTGGTGGCGGCACGATAGAGCAGCAGCTGCGCGGCATCCAGCTTCAGCTTCATTTCCGCGAACTTCCACTGCAGCCCCTGGAACTCGCACAGCGCCTTGCCGAACTGGCGCCGCGTCTTGGCATGTTCGACCGCCGCGTTGAAGGCATAGCGGCCCAGCGCCAGGCTGCGCGCCGTGTTGCCGATGCGCTCCACGTTGAAGCCCGCCATCTGCTTCTTGAAGCCGCCCGGACCCAGCAGCACCTTGTCCTTGGGCACATAGACATTGTCGAAGAAGAGCGGGTTCCATTCCTCGCCCGACAGGAAACGGATCGGCTTGCCGAAGGTGAAGCCTTCCTGGCCGCGCTCGATCAGCACCGATCCGATATTGCCGGTGCCCGGACCATAGCGGACATAGACCAGGAACACGGTGGCATGGGTGCCGTGGGTGGTGAAGATCTTCTGCCCGGTGATGCGATAGCCGTCGCCATCCTCGACCGCCGTGGTGGTCAGCTCGGTCACGGCCGAACCCGCGTTCGGCTCCGTCATCGCGACGGAAATCAGGCCGTCGCCGCGCAGCAGCGGCGCCAGATATTGTTCCTTCTGCGCGTCGGTCGCGAACTGGGCGAAGGTGCGGATGGCGCCGAAATTGCCCGCCTGCACCACGTCCGCGGAGCGGGGGCACACCGACGCGATGGTCTCGATCGCGATGACCGCGTCCATCAGGCTGCCGCCCAGGCCGCCCTTGTCTTCCGGCACGGTGATCCCGATCAGGCCCTGTTCGGCCATCATCCGGGCCACTTCCCACGGATAATCGTCGCTATGCGCCCGCTCCAGCGCGCCAGCGGCCAGGTGGCGCTGCGCGAAAGCGGCTACCGCGTCGCGGAACATGGTCTGCTCTTCATTCAAGTCGAACTGCATCCGATCGCTTCCCATAGGGCGGCTCATATGCCGCGGATAAACTGCTATCATCGACCTAATCGGGGATTATCGCGATGCGAAGATTGCCGAGGCGATCCTTCACATTCGCGATACCTCGCTCGCGCCCACCCCCTCAACTTGACAGTTGCGGCCAGCGGATAGCTTGTGGCGGCAGGTTTCAGACCCATTTCAAGCCAGACCCATTCGAGACAGGGCCCCACGATTCAGCCATGATCCAAATCAACGAAAAGATATCCACCCGCATTGAAGGCGATATCGGCTTCATCATCAGCGACAATCCCCCCGTTAACGCACTGGGAACGGCCGTGCGTCAGGGGCTGGTCGGCGCTCTGGAAGAACTGAATGCCGATCCCGCCGTAAAGGTGATCGTGCTTTCCTGCGTGGGACGCACCTTCTTCGCTGGCGCGGATATCACCGAATTCGGCAAGCCGCGTCAATCGCCCACTCTGCAGGAAGTCATTGCCGCCATGGAAAGCTCGGCCAAACCGGTCGTCGCCGCGATTCACGGCACTGCGCTAGGCGGCGGGTTCGAGACTGCGCTGGGCTGCGCCTTCCGAGTCGCCATCCCTTCCGCCAAGGTCGGCCTGCCCGAAATCAATCTCGGCATCTTTGCCGGCGGCGGCGGCACACAGCGCCTGCCGCGCTTGATTGGCCCGGAAAAGGCACTCGAACATGTCCTGTCCGGCAAGCCCGTCGGCGCGCAGCAAGCGCTGGAACTCGGCATTCTCGATGCGGTGGAGGAAGGCGATCCGGCCGCGATCGGCGCCGCCTTCGCCCGCCGGGTGATCGACGAGAACATCCCCGCCGTGCCGGTGCGCGACCGCGAAGAGAAGCTGGCCGCGACCCGCGCCGATCCCTCCGCCTTCGACGCGCTCGCGAAGAAGCTGACGGCGCGCAGCAAGGGACAGCTTGCGCCGCAGGCGAACATCGATTCGATCCGCCGTTCCTTCACCATGGATCTCGACGCGGCGCTGGAAATCGACGCCGTCGCCATCCGGGAACTGATGGCGGGCAGCCAGTCGCGCGCGCTGCGCCACCTCTTCTTCGCAGAACGCGAAGCCGCCCGCATTCCCGGCCTGCCGGAAACCGCCAAGGCGCGGCCGGTCAGGAAAGCGGCAATCATCGGCGCGGGCACCATGGGCGGCGGCATCGCCATGTGTTTTGCGGGGGCGGGCGTGCCCGTCACCGTGATCGACACCACGCAGGATGCGCTGGATCGCGGGCTGGAACGGGTGAAGGGGAATTACGCCACCTCGGTCAAGCGGGGTTCCATTACCCAGGCGCAGATGGACCAACGCCTGTCGCTGATCGGCGGCGCGACGGATCGCGCGGCGGCGGCTGACGCCGATATCGTGATCGAGGCCGTGTTCGAGGACATGGACGTCAAGAAGGAGATTTTCGCCGATCTCGAAAAGCGGGTGAAACCGGGCACCATCCTCGCGTCCAACACCTCCGCGCTGGACGTGGACGACATCGCGTCGGTGCTAGAGCGACCGCAGGATTTCGTCGGCATGCACTTCTTCTCGCCCGCCAACGTCATGAAGCTGCTGGAAGTCGTGGTCGCCAAACACAGCAGCCCCGACGCCATCCTGACCGCGATGGCGGTGGGCAAGACCATCGGCAAGGTGCCGGTCTGGTCAGGCAATTGCGACGGCTTCATCGGCAACCGCATGGTCGCCAAGCGGTCCGCACAGGCCGAACGGCTGTTGCAGCAGGGTGCCTTCCCGCAGCAGGTGGATGCCGCGCTCACCAATCTGGGCTTTCCGATGGGGCCACTGACCACCAACGACATGTCGGGCCTCGACATCGGCTATTCGATCCGCAAGCGGCGCGGCACCCCCTTCCCTATCGCCGATGCCATCGTGGAAAGCGGGCGGCTGGGGCAGAAGACCGGCGCGGGCTATTATCGCTACGAACCGGGCGATCGCACCCCTTATCCCAATCCGGAAACGGAAGCGCTGATCGTCGCGACGTCGGAGAAGCTGGGCATCACCCGCCGCGAAATTGCCGAAGAGGAGATGGTGCAACGGCTGCTCTTCCCCCTCATCAACGAAGGCGCGCGGATTCTGGAGGAAGGCATCGCGCTGCGCGCGTCCGACGTCGATCTGGTGTGGATCAACGGCTATGGCTGGCCCCGGCATCTGGGCGGGCCCATGTTCTATGCGGACGAAACAGGCCTGCCGACGATCGTCGCCAAGCTGCGCGAGATGGCGGCGGAAACGCCGGGCGACCCGTCGCTGCAACCCGCCGCGCTTCTGGTAGAACTGGCGGAGAAGGATCAAAGTTTCGCCGACTGGCAGAAAGGCCGCGCCGCGGCCTGAACGAGACAGAGAATATCACAGGGATTTTCCGGAGACGATTATGAGCGACAACGAGTTTCAGCGCGACATCGACTATAGCGAGTTCGATTTCTTCAAGGTCGAAATCGCCGAGGATGGCGTCACCACCGTCACGATGAACGACCCCGACAAGCTGAATGCGGTGGGGCCGCACAATCACTGGCAGCTGGAGGACATCTGGTTGAAGCTGGCGCGCGACGAACGGATCAAGGTCATCGTGCTGACCGGCGCGGGCAAGGCCTTCTCCGCCGGCGGCGACATCAAGTTGATGGCGGAGCGTGCCCAGACCGAATATGGCCTGAAATACGCGCTGCGCGTGCCCATCAACACGCTGCGCATCTGGGACCAGATATTGATGACGCCCCAGCCGATCATCGCGGCGGTCAATGGCGACGCCATCGGCCTCGGCACGTCGCTGTTCGCCTTCTGCGACATGAGCATCGTCGCGGAGGACGCGAAGCTGGGCGACACCCATGTGCGCGTCGGGCTGGTGACCGGCGACGGCGGCTCGGTCATGTGGCCGCTGCTGGTCGGCCCTCAGAAGGCCAAGGAATATCTGATGCGCGGCAAGCTGCTGAACGGCAAGAAGGCCGAGGAGATCGGCCTCGTCAACTATGCCTTCCCGCGCGAGCAGGTGCTGGAGGAAGCGCTGAAGATCGCGCGCGAGATCGCCGGTCAGCCGATGTGGGCGGTCCGCTGGTCGAAGGCGGCGGTCAACAAGTGCATCCGCGACCAGGTGAACCTGACCGGCGAACTGTCCATCGCCTATGAAGCGATGACGATGCTGACACAGGATTACAAGGCGGCGACCACCGCCTTTGCCAACAAGGAAAAGCCGGTCTTCAAGGGATATTGATCGCCATGGCCGCCTATCGCGACGCGGACAGCATAAGCACCGTCGCCGCGATCGGCGGCGGGGTGATCGGCAATGGCTGGGTCGCTGCCTTTCTGGGCAGCGGCCGGGCCGTGCGTCTTTACGATCCCATGCCCGGCGCGGGCGAGCGCACCCGCATCCATGTGTCGGGCGCCTGGGACCAGATGGTGGAACTCGGGTTGGCGAAGGCCGACGATGAGTGGTCTGCGCGCTTTTCGGTCCACGACACAGTGGCCGACGCGCTTGCGGGCGCGGATTTCGTGCAGGAAAGCACGCCCGAGCGTACCGATCTCAAGCAGGCATTGTTTGCCGATCTCGACCGGCTGACACCCGCCGATGTGCTTGTTGCCAGCAGTACGTCCAGCCTGCCCATCACCGATTTGCAGGCCGGGCTGGCAACCGCGCATCGCTTCGTGCTGGGCCACCCGTTCAATCCGGTGCACCTGATCCCGCTGGTGGAGGTCGGCGGCGGCGAACAGACCGCCGGGCAGGCGATCGACACCGCTTTCGCGCTCTATGCCGCGATGGGCAAACAGCCGATCCGGCTGGAGCGCGAGATATTCGGCCATATCGGCAACCGGCTGACCGCCGCCATGTTCCGGGAGGCGGTGCGGCTGGTGGCGGAAGGCTATGCCAGCGTCGGTGACATCGACAAGGCGATGAAGCACAGCTTCGCGCTCAAATGGGCGATCCAGGGCCAGTTCACCACCTTCCACACGTCCGGCGGGGTGGGTGGCCTCGCCGAATTCCTGCCCAAATTCGGGCCGGGCATCATCAAGCGGTGGGAAACCATGGCCGATCCGCCGCTGGCCGACCCCGCCCTTCAGGCCATGCTGGTCGAACAGATGGAGCAGGCCGCCGCCGGGCGGAGCGTCGCGGAAATCGCCGCCTGGCAGGATGAGAAGCTGATGCAGATGTTGAAGCTCCTGACGACAGGAAATGAGTGATAGCAGCCGAAAGTCGACGAAAACCATCCCACCCCCGCATGCCCTGCCGTGATAACATGGTCCCGTCCCGGCGCCTCCGGAGGTGGGCCGGCCTGAGTGGAGAGGAAGAAAGAGATGACCGTCGATGTGATCAATCGCCCCGAAGCCGAGGACCTGCACGTGCAGGATGTCGTGGCGGCGGGCGAACTGGAAAGCTGCAACCATCTGTTGGACGATCCCGAAGCGCTCAACCGCTTCTACGAGGATAAGGGCTATATCCTGCTGCGCGGCGTGTTCGATCGGGACAGCGTCGCGCGCGCGCGGGACGAAATGCTCGCGGTCGCGGCGAAGATGGGCCTCGTCGAGCCGGGCGACCCGACGGGCAAGTGGACGGGCAAGCCCTCCGTCGGGGGCATGGAGGAAAGCGATCTTTATGCCGGAATCGCCAAGCGGCTGATCGAGGATCCGGCCAACCAGGCGGTGATGGAAAAGGTACTGGGCGAACCGGCCTGTTCCGTGCCGATCGTGCAATATCGCACCTATCCGCCGCACAGCAAGCTGGGCACCGTGCATCAGGACGGCTTCTACAGCCCCGGCATTCAGGATTATCGCCCGGTCTGGGTGTCGCTGACCCCCTGCACCCGCGACATGGGCGGGCTCGCGCTGGCGGTGGGCCAGAATAAGCGCGGCTATTTCCACAATGTCGGAAAGCCCAATCCCTTCCCCATCCCGCGCGACGCGATCCCTGCGGAAAGCTGGGCGACGACCGACTATATGCCGGGGGACGTGCTGGTCGTGCATCCGTGCACGCCGCATTGCGGCCTTGCCAACAGCAGCGACCGACTGCGCGTTTCCTTCGACTCGCGGGTACAGTCCGCCGCCAATCCGAGCGCCGTCGCGGCCACGGTAAAGTCCTTCACGCCCACGACCGTCACCGTGGACGCGGATCGGGTCGGGGAGATCACGCTGAATATCGACAAGGACAGCTATTTGCGGCCGATCGATCCGGGCGTGCGCGAGAGCTTCGACGACTTCGTCAATTATATGAAGCCCGGCATGCGACTGGTCGTGGTGCGGGACGGCGAGCGTGCCGTCATGCTGCGCAAGGCGGCGGAAGGATAAGGGCAAGGCGATGAACGATGCCGTGAAGCTGTTGACGCGCATGTTCGGCTTCACGGAAGGGGGCCGGCAACATCCCGACGTCTTTCCCGTCGGCGATGAAAACCGGTCGTCCCCTTCCGACTATTTCCATCCCGATGTCGTGCACAGCCTGTTCGGTCCCAGCGGCACGAAGGAAACTCTGGTCGGTCGCGACGCCTTCCTCGCCTTCGCGACCGGCTGCGCACAGGCCCTGGCGGAAAGGCAGGACGAGATCATCGCTATCACGGGCATCGACCGGGAATGCGCCTTCGTCCACGCCCGCGCCTATCGCAAAAGCGCGTCGAACGGCGAGGACATCCATTATGAATGGGCCATGCTCTACCGCGTGGAGCAGGGCCTGATCACCTATGGCGCCGACATGCTCGACGCCGCAGCGCAGGCCTTCTGGGCGCGGGTCGGGACCGTTCCCGCCGGATAAGAAATGGGGCCGGCGGTTCAAACCGCCGGCCCCTATGCTTCAACCATCGGGCCCCCCGTCAGGCAGCGACGGGGTAGACGCCCCGCTTTTCCACCAGTCGCGCCAGATGCCAGTCGCGATCGCCCAGCAACGCGTCGATCGCGGTCAGCCGCTTGAAGGCGTGGCCAACCTTATATTCCGCGGTGATGCCGATGGCGCCGTGCATCTGCACCGCCTCCTGGCCGATGATGCGGCCGGACTTGCCGATCTGTGCCTTCGCAGCGGAGATATTGCGGCTCCGCTGATCGGCATCGATATCGAGCGACAGCGCGGCGAGGATCGACATGCTGCGCGACAGTTCAAGCTGCATCAGCATTTCGACGGCGCGATGCTGGAGCGCCTGGAAACTGCCGATGGCAATGCCGAACTGCTGGCGGGTCTTGAGATAGTCGACGGTGACATCGAAAGTCTCCACCATCGCGCCAACCGATTCCGCCACGAGAGCGGCGGTCGCCTCCTCAAACACGCGGGACAATATGTCCTCCCCCTGCCCCGGCGATCCTATCAAAGCCTCCTTCGCGACATTGACGCCTGCGAAAGCGACGGTGGCCACCGGCACGCCGTCATAGCCGCGCTTGCCCTCGACGGTCACGCCATCCGCCGCCGCATCCACGAGGAAAAGGGAAAGTCCCGCTTCCGTCATCGCGCTGACGACGAACGTATCGGCGCTCTGCCCGTGGATCACAGCGATCTTGCGGCCATCGAGCGTCCACCCGTCGTCCGTCGACGACGCGGTCGCACGCGCCATCAACGTGTGGCGCGGCAAACCCGCCTCGCTATGGGCCAACGCCAGAATATGCTCGCCCGCCACGATGCCGGGAACGATGTCGGCACGCTGCTCGGCAGACGCACCATGACGCAGCACGCCGCCCGCCAGCACCACGGTCGCGAAATAGGGTTCGACCATCAGGCCGCGCCCCAGCGCCTCCATGACGATCATCATCTCCACGCCGCCACCGCCGAAGCCGCCCTCCTCTTCCGCGAAGGGCAAGGCGAGCAGGCCCATCTCCGCAAGCCCCGCATAGGCCTCCCTGCTCCAGCCCTCAGGCGTCTTGAGCGCATGTTCGCGCTTCTGGAAGTCGTAGGTTTCCGCCACGAACCGCGTGACGGTTTCCTGCAGCATCTTCTGTTCGTCGTTCAGGTCGAAATCCATGGCGCGTCAAAGTCCCAGCATGGTCTTGGCGATGATGTTCTTCTGGACCTCATTGGATCCGCCGAAGATCGACACCTTGCGCATTGTGAAATAGAAAGGAGCGGCGGCGTTGACCCAACCATCGTCCGGATCGTTCGGCGCGTGATCATGGTCGGGCATGGCAAGCCCGGCCGGACCCGCCAGTTCGGTCACGAGTTCGGTCATCCGCTGCTGCATCTCGGTGCCCTTGACCTTCAGGATGGACGCGGCCGCATTGGCCCCGCCGCCATGGGCATCGGCCGCGACGACGCGCAACTGGGTCAGTTCCAGCGCCCGCAATTCCACCTCCACCTCGGCCAGCTTGTGGGCAAGGCGGCGCTGTTCTTCTCCGGTCAGGGTGCCGTCCGCGGCAAGGCGGGTTTCCAGCGCGCGAAGCTGCGACAGCCGTTCCTTCGACAGACCGATGCGGGCAATGCCGCTACGTTCGCTGCCCAGCAGATGCTTGGCAACGTCCCAGCCCCGGCCTTCCTCGCCGATGATATTTTCCACCGGCACGCGCACATCGTCGAAAAACACCTCATTGGCGTCATGCTCGCCATCGATCGTCTCGATCGGACGCACGGTGATGCCCGGCGTCTTCATGTCGAGCAGCAGGAAGGTGATGCCCTGCTGCTTCTTACCGCTGCTGTCGGTCCTGAACAGGCCGAACATCCAGTCGGCATGCTGCGCCTGCGTCGTCCAGATCTTCTGGCCGTTCAGCACATAATGATCGCCGTCCCGCACCGCCGTGGTCTTCAGGCTCGCAAGGTCGGAACCCGCGCCCGGCTCCGAAAAGCCCTGGCACCACCAGATGTCGATATTCGCGGTTGCGGCGAGGAAGCGTTCCTGCTGCGCCGCGGTGCCGAATTTGCACAGCACCGGACCGATCATGTTGACGTTGAACGGCGATCCTTCAGGCGCATGGGCCAGCGCCATTTCCTCCTGAAAGATATAGCGCTGCGCCGGGGTCCAGGCCTGGCCGCCATATTCGACCGGCCAATGGGTGACGGCCCAGCCCCGCGCGTTGAGGATGCGTTGCCATCGCACCGTATCCTCCTTGGTCAGATGATCGCGGTTGATCATCTTGCGTCGCAGATCGTCGGGAAGGGCATCCTTGAGGAAGCTGCGCACCTCATCGCGGAAGGCCGTTTCCTCAGGCGTAAAGTCCAGTTTCATCGCGCTGTTCCCATATAAGAACCCCTTCCCCAGCAGGCATCGGCCTTCCAAGTCAACCGCGCGGCCAAGGCCTTCACATGCCCGATATCATTGCGTCAGATCGAACAGCACGCGTCCGTCTCCACCAGTGCGGCCAAGCGCGATTCCCTCCTCCGCACGGGAGAGCGGGACGATCGCCCGCACCGGCAGGGACGGCGGATCGGCGGCATGGAGCGCGACCAGTTCCCCAAACAGAGCGTCCACCCCATCGGCACCCAGCGCCGCTTCCGCAGGACGAAGGCTGAAACCCGAGATCGAAAGGCCCCCGCCCGTCAGCAATTGCGAACGGACCTGGATCGGTTCGCCAGAGAGATGACCGAACAGCAGCAAACGCCCGGCCGGCTCCAGGCAGCTTGCAAGCCGGCCCGTTGCCGTGCCCGCCACGCAATCGAGCGCCGCGCGGATCGGCCGGCCGCCGGAAGCGATCCGTGCCCGCTCCGCCAGATCGTCGCCGTCCAGCAGTGCATGGGGTATCGCGGGATGCACCCTTCGCACGACATCGATGACCTTCACGTCCATGCGCGCTGCAAAGGTGCGGACCCAGTGCGCCACGACCGATCCCGCGCCATTCTGGACCAGCGCGTCGCCTGGACGCAGGCCGGCGCTGCGCAGGAGGAGATAGGCGGTCGGAGGATTGATCCGCAGCATCGCCGCCTGAACGGGATCGAACCCGGCGGGCAGCGCTATCAGATGGCGGCGCGGCAGCAGGCGTCTGGCACACCAGTTGCCTCGGCTGAGCGGCATCACCAGATCGCCCGGCCGCAGGTCGATGACGGCGTCGCCCACCGCCTCCACCATTCCTGCGCCCTCGGCGCCCAAGGGCTGGTCAGCGGGCAGATCGAAGGAATATCGGCCTTCGATCGCCAGAAGATCGGCCGGGTTGACGGGCGCATAGACCATGCGCACCAGCACTTCATCGCCCCTGGGCGAGGACGGCAGCGGCGCTTCCGTCAACCGGACATGCCCCTCCCCGCCGGGCAGGAGCGCGAGGTTCACGCCGGCGCCTGCCCCGATGTCAGGCGAAATGCCGACGATAGCTGGCAATCTTGATCGTCTCGGGCATTTTCACGACATTGCTGTTGTCCTGCTCCACACCCTCTTCTTCCTGATGCAGTGCGGCAATGCTGGACTTGCGGCTGAGCAGCAGGTCCAGAATTTCCTGCCCGCGTTCGGCGATCACCGAGGGCTGGGCGATGACGCTGACGGTCAACCGGTCCATATTCCGGCCGAAGGGCAGCAACACGGCAACGCAGCCTACCCCGTCGGGATTCTGATCAATGGACCAGCCCTTCTCGCGCAGGACGGCGAATTCGGAGAGCAGTTCAGCCACGCGGACGTGCCGCGACAAGTCGGTCTCTTCCGCATTCAGGCGATGGACCGCGGAACGAATGCCCTCATTACGATAGCTCGAAAGCAGCAGGCGACCCTGGGTACTGTGCAGGATGGACAGTTGATCGCCCGCATGCGCGTCCAGCGCATGCTCATTATTGCCATGGATGACGTGCAGATGCTGCAACACATAATTGGAACTGGTCGACAACAGCACCGTTTCGCCGGTCAGCTTGGCGATCTCGTCGATCGCGGACAGCACCGGTCCGCCCCGGAACAGCGAAGGCTTCACCCAGGCGCCGAGCAGGGCGACCCGCGCGGTCGGGCTGTAGGTCCGGCGGACGCGATTATAATGGAGATAGCCCAGCCGCGTCAGGCAGCGGAGCAGTTCGGAAGTGCTGGATTGCGGATAGTTCAGCGTGCGCGACATTTCCATGACGGTGGCAACGCGGCGATCCTGATCGAAATATTCCAGGATCTCCAGCACTCGATGCGCGGATTTGATGGTCCGGGATGCGCTGGTGGCCATTGGGTTTACCTCTCCTCCTGCGAATGCATGAAATCGCATCCGCTGCACGAATTTTCGTACCGCATCACAAATATAATGTCCAACGATTTTTCGAATTGTGTTCGAAATTCCGAACGGCTATGCCACGCGCATCGAAAAGAATAAAAGGCGGACAGGGGACGATGCAGCAGGCCAATCTCGCGGCGGGCCAGACCAGAGGACCAAAGGCCATCACGCGCGTACTCGATCTGCTGGCTTTGCTGGCGGGCAAACAGGACGGCATGAGTCTGGCCGAACTCAGCGCAGCCATGACAGTGCCCAAAAGCACGTTCATCGATACGCTGCGCGGCCTGACCGACATGCATTATCTGTCCTGTCAGGAGGGGCGATACCGCCTGGGACCGTCGGCCTATCATTTCGCCAGCCGGATCGTGCGCCACTGGTCCGCGCCGGAGATCATCCGCGCCCAGGTCAAGCAACTCGCCGCCGAAACCCGCGAGTCGGTGGGATTCGCCATTGCGGACTGGGACATCGGGCAGGCCATCTACATCGAGGCGAGCAACAGCCCGCAGCCGGTGCGCTACGCCATGCAGGCGGGGCTGCGGGCGCCCCTTTACGCCAGCGCCGCCGGTCGGCTCCTGATGGCCTATGCCGGACCCGAACAGGTGGAGGACTATCTGGCCCGCGCCCATCTTCGGCAACTGACCGGCAACACGCGAACCGATCCCGGCGCCATCCGCGCCGCCTTGGTGGAAATTCGCGAACAGGGCTATTGCGCCAGCTTCGGTGAGATGTTGAGCGACACGGCGGCATTGGCGGTGCCGGTCATGGGGCCTGACGGCGATCTGCTCGGCGCGCTCATGCTGGCGGCGCCGCTCGACCGGATGAAGCAGAATTTCGAGCGTCTTCTGAACGCCACGCTGGATGCGGGCCGCCACGCCTCAGCGGGGAGCTGAAACGCGGCGAACCGGATCGGTTCAGACCGGCAGGCCCATGAAGCGCATGCCGTTTTCATACATGACCTTGCGGACATCCGATGCCGACAAGTCCCGGCACGCTTCCTCCGCGAACAGGCGTGGTTCCGCGACGCCCTCCGCATGGGGATAGTCCGATCCCATCAAGACCCAATCGGCATTGCCGACCTGATCGACGATGGATTTCAGATCGTCCTCCGGATAGGCGACGACGGACACGTGCCGGGCGAAGATGGCGCTCGGCCGGTCCTTCAACTGCCCGGCGGGCCAATGGCCGTTCTTCGCGATGCCCCGGCACTTGTCCATCTTCACCAGCATGGACGGCACCCATTCGGCGCCATTTTCGGCCGACAGCAGCTTCACGTTCGGAAAGCGTTCGAAGAAATTCCAGAAGATGAAGCTCGACAGCGTCTCGATCACCGGCCGTTCCGAATAGCCGTGCATCCATACGAAGGCGGACTGCCGGATGCGCGATTGCTGCATCCCCTCCCCCCACAGCGTCATATGATCCTTCATGTAGATGGCTTCGGAGACATGGAAGACGACGCGGATGCCGGCTTCATTGGCAATGGCCCAGAAGGGATCATGGTCGGGATGCGCCGGCGCCTTGCCGTTATAGGGGCCCATGGGCATCAGGATGAGCTTCGCGCCCTTGGTGATGACATCCTTCAGCGCCTTGCAAGCCTCCTCTACATTGTCGAGGGTCATGATCGGGCAGGAATAGATGCGGTCGTTGTAATTATACTTCCACTGGTCGTACATCCAACCATTATAGGCGTTCAATATCGGGTAGGCGTAACGCGGGTCGTCCAGGAAACTGATGGCCGTGATCATGTTGCCGACGAAGAGGATGGACGAACGCACATCCCAGGCATCGAGCAGCTTGACCCGTTCCCCCGGCTCGACCATGGCCGGGGTCTTGGGCACATGCATGTCGATCTCGGCCTTGCCCTCCTTCATGGCGCGCAGCCATTCATGCAGCTTGCCGGGCGCGGGAACGCGGCCATCCTCGAACAGATGGTCGGCGCTGATCTCCACCTTGCGCGGCCCCACATACATGGCGAAGTCGCCATCCGGCCCGGTCTTGAAAGTGATGCCATATCGTTCGGCGGCGTCTTGGGGCAGATATTTCGTCCACGCCTCATCCGTTTCCCAGAAATGCGTATCGGCATCGAAGATCGGACCTGAATAGACAGGCGAAGTTTCCGCCGCCTCGATTTGTGCAGACATGATGTTCCTTCCCCAAAACCATGACGTTATTCGATATGATCTGGATCGCGCCGTCATCAAATCCGGGCGCCCAGTGTCGAAACCTGTAAGTGTCGAAACCTATATAGGCATGGCCGCATGTCGCGAATATCGGTCCAGCCCTGCCATCACATAGACGATGGGATGGCGATGCCATCAGATGGCCGATCAGTGTGTGTTACCGTCCGATGGCGGCGGCGGCGTTATTGACGCGGGCACGCCGCCACCCATAGGCCAGGCAATCAAAACGCATGGAGGCAACGGATGGCTGAGCTGGACGAGAAACAGAAATCGGGCGTCGACTTCATCAGCGGCATCATGGGCGAAGGGTTCGGCAACGCCTTCCGGGAAGCCTGCACCGCTGATCGTTTCGGCTCGCCCATTCCGCGCATGGCGGCAAGCTGGGCCTTTCACGACGCCTGGCAGCATCAGGGCCTGGCGCCCAAGGAAAAGAGCATGGCCGTCATATCCGCGCTGATCGCCATGCGGCAGTCGCTGGAACTGAAGAACCACGTCAAGATCGGCATCGCCAACGGACTGACGGCGCAAGAGCTGGAGGGATTGCTGGTGCAGCTTACGCCCTATGTCGGCTTTCCCTGTATCGCCTCCGCCACCACCGCGGTCATCGAGGCGATGCGGGAAGCGGGCGTGTCCCCGGACGTGCAGACGGCCGAGGAAAAGGGGCTGTTGTGACCGGCGCGACGACCATGGCGAATCCGCATTTTTCCGACCTGCCGAAGACGCTGGACCACACATTGCCGGAAGTCATCGCGCATGTCGCGGCACGCTATGGCAGCACGCCGTTCATCATGGGCGAGGACGGAGCGCGGATCAGCTTCGCGCAATATAAGGAGCGGGTGGACGGTCTTGCCCGCGCCCTGATCGCCCATGGCGTCGCCCATGGCGAGCGGGTGGCGATCTGGGCGCCCAACAGCCCGGAATGGATGATCGCGGCGGCGGCGGCGGAAAGCATCGGCGCGATCATGGTGCCGGTCAACACCCGCTTCAAGGGTGGGGAAGCGCTCTACATATTGGCGAAGACGCGCGCCAAGATCCTGTTCACCGTGACGGGGTTTCTGGGCAATGACTATGCCGCCATGCTGGTTCAGGCGGGCGGCGGCGCGGGCGAAACCGGGCCGGTGCGCGACCTGCCGGGGTTGAGCCATATCGTGGCGCTGGACGGGCCTGCCTTCGCCGCCCTCCAGCGCGAACGGGCGGAAGAGGCCACGCTGGCGGCGCGGGTAGCGGCCGTGACGCCGCAGACCATCGCCGACATTCTTTTCACCAGCGGCACCACCGGGCAGCCGAAGGGCGCGATGCACAATCATGGGCAAGCGCTGTGGGTGCCGGCCATCTGGAACGAATCCAACGACCTGCGGGCCGGCGACCGCATGGCCATCGTCAATCCCTTCTTCCACAGCTTCGGTTACCGGTCGGGCTGGATTTCCGCGCTGGTCGCGGGGATCACCGTCTATCCGCTGGCGACATTCGATGCCGAAGCGCTGCTGGGGCTGATCGAGCGTGAGAAGATCAGCGTCTTGATGGGACCGCCGACCATCTTCTTCTCGCTGATGGAGCATCCGCGTTTCGGCGCGTTCGACATCTCGTCCCTGCGGGTCGGGCATACGGGCGCATCCAATGTTCCGGTGGAGCTGATCCGCGCCGGGCGGGAAATATTCGGGTTCGACCTGTTCCTGACCAGCTTCGGCCAGACCGAATGCACGGCGCTGGCCACAGTCAACTATCCCGATGCCAGCTTTGAAACCATCGCGAGGACGGTCGGCAAGCCTTTGCCCGGCGTGGAACTGCGCATCGTCGATGCGGACGGCAATCCGCTGCCTCCCGGAGAAAGCGGCGAACTGCTGATTCGCGGGCCGGTGGTCATGCAGGGCTATTTCGAGGAGCCGGAGCAGACCGCGGCGACGATCGACGCGGATGGCTGGCTTCATAGCGGCGATGTCGGGTGCATTGGCGAGGACGGCACGCTCCGCATTCTCGACCGCCTCAAGGATGTCGTCATCGTCGGCGGATTCAACGCCTATCCGGCGGAGATCGAGAATATCCTGCGCAAACATCCCGCCATCGCCGATGTGTGCATCATCGGCTGGCCCGACGATCGTATGGGAGAGGTCTGCGCCGCTTGCGTCATCCTGAAGGAAGGCGCGGCGCTGACGCTGGCGGACCTGACCGCCTGGAGCCGGGAGCAGATGGCGAATTACAAGGTACCGCGCCACTTGTTCCTGGTGGATGACTTTCCGCGCACGCCACTGGGGAAAATCCAGAAATTCCTGCTGCGCGATCAGGCGAAGGCCCGATCCGCCGGCTGATCGAAGTAACGAAAACGGAAAAGAGCATGGCCATGAAATTCAAGGGCGACTTCTATCAGATCGGCGTCGTCGTGCGCGACATCGATGCAGGCATGGCGCATTATCGCAATCTGCTGGGCCTTGGGCCTTTCTGGCGGCTCGATACCGATTATGAAGGGCGCTACCGCGACTGGCGCGGGCGCTTCGCCAATAAGAACGCCTTCACCAAATGGGGCGACGTCTATCTGGAGATGATCGAGCCGGTGGTCGGCCAGGGGAATGCAAGGGAATGGCTGGACACGCGCGGTGAAGGTATTTTCCATCTCGGCTATGCGGTCGACGACCTGTCGCAGCGGCCCGAAGGCGTCGAATGCGTGTTCGAAAGCTGGGGCGCGAAAATGCCCAATGGCGACGCGGCGGTGATCCACCTCGATACGGTGGAGCAGCTCGGCTATTATGTGGAACTGTCCGATCGGGCGCTGGTCGACAAGCTCAACGCCAGAATCGACACCTTCATGCAGGAACAGGCGGCATGACCGGCCGTTTCGCGGGCAAGGTCGCCGTCATCACCGGCGCAGCGGCGGGCATCGGCAAGGCGTGCATGATCCGACTGGCAAGTGAGGGCGCGCAGATCGCCGCGCTGGACCGCGACGTCGCGAAACTGACGGCCGCCGTGGCGGAGGCGAAGGGCGATATCGTCGCCATCGCCTGCGACGTTTCGGAACCCGACAGCATCGACGCCGCCGTCGCCGAGGTGATCGCCCGCTGGGGCGCGATCCATGTGCTGGTCAACAATGCCGGCATCGGCAATCCCGCCCGGCTTCGCCTGCACGAACAGCCCATCGAGAATTGGGACAAGGTGATTTCGGTCAATGTGCGCGGCATGTTCCTGATGCAGCGCGCCATCATCCCCCACATGCTGCGCCAGGGCGGCGGCTCCATCGTCAACATGGCCTCGATCGGCAGCTATCGCGCCACTGCCATGTCCAGCCCCTATATCACGTCGAAGGGCGCGGCGCTGATGATGACGCGCGCGGCGGCGGTCGATTATGCGAAGGACAATATTCGCGTGAACGCCGTGTGCCCCGGCACCACCAACACCGACATCCTCGCGGGCAAGCCGCAGGAGATGATCGACATGCTGGTGTCCCGGTCCCCGCAAGGCGAACTGGTGGAGCCGGAGGAGGTGGCCGCGCTCGTCGCCTTCCTTGCCTCCGACGAAGCCCCGCACATCACGGGCGGCAGCTATCTGATCGACGCGGGCCGGTCCGCCTCCTGACAGGTGGGGGCGTTTTGCGCCCCTCCCCCTCTTTATGGCAGCAACCGGCGCAGGTCATGATCCAGCGCCGCCTGCCCGAAACGGGCGGCATAGGCGGTGTTGACCGCCTCCGTCTGGAAACGCACCTCGTTGGTCAGGAAGATGAACAGGCCCCAGAGGATGGAGCGCCGATAGTCGAGCCAGGCCGCCTCCCGGTCCAGCGCCGGGCCGCCGTGCCGCGCCAGTGCGTCCAGATAGATAAGCAGCAGGTCGCGCTCCCATACCCTTCTATCGGCCAGGTCGGCGGCGCACACGATGTGGTAGGACACCTCATGATGCCAGGCGGTCTGCGCCACCTGCGCGTCGAAATAGCCGGGCGTCCCGTCCTCCAAAATGTAGAGATTGCCCAGATGCGTGTCGCCATGGATCAGGCATCGCGGCTGTTCGCGCTGGATGTCGCCGATCGTCATCAGCGCGCGTTCCATCCAGTCACGATCGTGCAGCCGGGTCGAGACCGCCGCCCCGCGCGGCGAGCCCATATAATGCGCCCAGACATCGGGGACGAGGTAGCGGCGCATATAGTCGAGACCCCAGCCGTCGAACCGGCTGGCAATGTCCGACCAGCGCCCGCCCGGCTGGAAATGCGCTGAGGACCAGGTCGCCGCATGATAGGCCGCCATGGTTTCCATGCGGCGCGCAATCTGGTCGAAACCGTGCGGGCGCAGCGCGTCGCAGAAATCGACGCCGGGCCGCTTCAGATCCTCCATGATGACGATCGACTGATGCGAAGCGGGATCGGTCCCCGCGAAATAGGCGCGGGGTGAGGGCATGGGGATGAACGGCTGGATATCGGCGTAGAAGCGCGTTTCATTGGCGTACATCGCCGCCATCTTCGGGCTGTGCTCCTCGAACCCGCCCTTGACGATCAGCGTTTCGCCAACCTCCTCGGCACCCTCCCCCGCAACGGACAGGCGCACGCGGATTTTCGTCGACGTGCCCAGGATGACGTCGACCACCTCCGATTCCCGAACGGTGACGCCCGGCAGGCGCTGCCGCAGGGCGCGGGTCAGCCATGCGGCGTCGACCTGCCCGACCTCCAGCGGCAACGGCAGCGCGTCGGCGGGATAAGCCTCACTCATATCATCCTCTCCACCATTTTCCGCACCATGGCAGGGTGCTGCGGACAAGAAAAAGGGGACGCAGAAGTCTGCGCCCCCTTGATGCTTTCAGCCTTTGCCAGCGATCAGAACTTGAAGCTGACTTCCACGCCGTAGGTGCGCGGTTCGCCATAGACGCTGTTCTGGAAGCCCAGCCCTTCGGCCATCAGGCCGAGAACGCCGATGCGATAGGTTTCGTTCAGCGCGTTGTTGACGAACGCCGCCACCGAAGCGCGCGACCCGCCGACATTATTGAGTTCGGCGCGCAGGTTGATCAGCGAATAGGCCGGCTGAACGCCCTCGATCTCGAAGTCGTCGAGATAGATCTTGCTGCGCCAGGTGTAGTTCAGGACGAAGTTCAGATCGCCCAGATTTTCGCTGACCGGCGGCGAGATCGTCGCGGTCGCGCCCAGCTGGTGCTTCGGCACACCGCGCTGTTCGAACTCGGTCAGCCCGTTCAGCGTGACGCGACCCGACCGGATATCGACCTTCGTATAGGAGTAGAAGGCCGCCAGCGAGAAGGTGTCGGTGCTGAAGTTCGCCTCGAACTCGCCACCCACGTTGCGCTGCTTGGCGGTGTTGTCGACGACGGTGAAGACGTTGCCGTTGACGAAGGTCGCGCGCTGCTTCTGCACGTCGCTGCCGTCCTGGCGGAAGAGAGCGGTGCTGGTGGTCAGCCGGCCCCCGCCGACGCGGTGGTTGGTCTTCAGGCCGATTTCATATTCATCGACGAATTCGGGCAGGAAGGGCGACAGGGTGACGACACCGGTGGCGCGGGTCGAGAAACCGCCCGCACGGAAGCCGTGGCGATAGGACGCATAGGTGGTCACTTCCGCGGACGGTTCATACTGGATCGTCGCGTCGTAGGTCCATTCCTTGAACGACTTGCTGTTGGTGAAGGCGCAAGGCCCGGTCTGGCGGACAGTCGTCTTGAAACCGGTCGGGACGGTCGGATCGAACGAGCAGACGCCGAACGTGCCGTCGCCATTGGGCAGGTTGGGCCGCGACGGCGAGACGGTGATCTTGCGCTTGTCGTAATTGTAGCGAAGACCGCCCGACAGGCTCAGGCGATCGGTCGCCTTGAACGTGCCCGCGATGAAGGCGGCGGCGGTACGCGAATAGCCTTCGCCCGGATTGCTGGTGACGAACAGAGTGGCGTCCGTCGAGAAGGGATCAAGGCCTGCACCCCGGATGTTCAGCTGGGGCAGCGTATTGGCGAGCGAACCGTCAAGACCCTTTTCCTCGAAATAATAGCCGCCGGCAATCAGGTCGAGACGGTTCTCGAACATCTTCGCCTGAAGCTGCAATTCTTCCGAAATATTGCGCGAGCGGGCGAACTGGTAGGGCGCGATCAGGAAGGCAGGAATACCGTCATAGTCCTGAACGACGTCGCGGCGCTGCTTGCGATAACCGAAGATGTTCTTCAGCGTCAGGTTGTCGGCCAGATCCCAGGTGGTCTTGTTGGTGATGCCCCAGTTCTTGATGCTTTCGCGCGGACGGCCGAACACGTCGAGATGGCTGCCGTTGCCCGAACCGGAATTCAGCGTGAAGCGGCGCGAGCGGAACAACTGCTGCGCTTCGGCGAACTGGGCCGGAATATCGGCCAGCGTCGCATAGTTGCTGAGCGCCGAGGGATATTTGGTCGACGTCAGGAAGGACGCGGTGCCGTTTTCATTCGACTTGAACCAGTCGAACACGGTCAGCGATTCAATGCCGTTGCCCGGCGAAACCAGTGCCGACACGCGGAACGTGTCGTAATTCTGGTTGTCGAGGCGCAGACCGCTGCCGATGTCGTGCGACCAGCCGTCACGCTCGCGGGTCTTGCCAGCGAAACGCAGGGCAACGCTGTCGCCGACCGGCACGTTCACCATGCCGAACAGGTCGTGCATGTCGTAATTGCCATATTGGCCGCGGATTTCGCCCGAAAATTCGCCCAGCTTGGGATGGGCAGGCTCGACCAGAACCGCGCCGCCGGTCATGTTGCGTCCGAACAGCGTGCCTTGCACGCCCTTCAGCACCTGAACCGATTCAAGGTCATACAGGCTGTTGCCGAAGCCATAGGGACGGGGCTGCACCACTTCGGCGAAATAGGTGCCGACCGGCGGGTCGGTGAAAAGCTGGGTTTCCTGCGTGCGCTGGCCGCGCAGCGAGAAGGCGACGGTGTTGCGCTGGCTCTGCGCGCTGGTGATCGACAGCGACGGCGTGCGATATTGCAGACCCTGGACGTCGGTCACGCCCGAACGGGCGAGCTGCTCGCCCGAAATGGCGGACACGGAGATCGGCACATCCTGGAGCGCTTCGTCACGGCGGCGCGCCGTAACCACGATGTCGCCACTCGACACGCCATCGGCTTGCGGCCGCACATCATCCTGGGCGATGGCGGGTGCGGATACGAACAGGACCGCGCAAGTTGCGGCAAGATAGTGTCGATAGGTCATTGCATCCTCTCAAGGACTGGATGGAACCGGCCAATAGGCTCTGCTCTGCGGCCGGCGAACGAATGATCGCCAGCTAGCGCTATTTCCGGCCGTGCCAAACCCTTGATTAGCGGATATTATGCATCATCAGATACGCGATCTTGCACGCCCCGGAAAACCGCGCGCCGATTCTGACGCCCCGTTGATTTCTCGCCACAGTTCCGATGGCATTTTTTCCGCCATCTAACCAGCATGTTACCGGAAGCTTCCATTTCCTCCTACAATTGACCGACCGATCACCATCGGATGCTTTTGTCCGGACCACCGGATATTTTCGATCATATGCCGGTTCTGCGGTTCCAGGCTGCGCGGCGCGCGTCAAGCCGCGCCTGGCGTTCCTGCGCGTCCATGCGCTCGACGCCGTCGGGCAGATGCGCGGCGATCCGGTCGAACGGCACGATGTCGAGCCGGTGAACAGGCCCCTCGCCCTGCTGCCTTTCGGGAAGTCCCTGCCAACGGATCATCGGCAACAGGTCGCGCAGGCCGTCGGTCTGCACCCAATTGGCAATGCCCGGATCGCGCGCAGAAACGACCGTGGTGATCATTCCGTCGCTGTCCCGCGCCGCCTGCGTCGCGGAAAGGCCGCTTTGCAGAAGATGCGCATCCACCGACCGATACCACCACATCGCCAATTGCAGGCTGTTATAGGCCGCGCCCGCCGGATCGAAACGGATGATCGCGGCCTGATCATCCTCCAGACGCAGCCGCCCGATGCTGCTGGCCTGCGTGACCAGTCCACCGACGCTGGCCGTCCGCATGGGTTGCGGCATGCTATTGACGGCGCGCGCAGCCGACAGGCGGAAGAACCAATAATAGAGCGGCACGTCTTCGCGCGCGCGCCGCAGGGCCTCCTCCAGCCGCTCCTCGAAGGACAGGGGCTGGGCCGCGGGCGCGTCGATCCGCTCGATCTCCAGGGCCAGGGGGGTCTCCCTCTCCCAATCCATCATCGAATCCCGCACGAACAGGAATTTGACGCGCGGATTGGTCGTCATATGGTTCGGGCGTCCGTTCGCCGGCTGGTCATCGATGGTGATCGCGAAGCGGCCGTCGGGCGCCACCTCGATGCCGGGCAACTCGACCGTCTGCACCGTCATCGACGTGCCCCAATTTTCGACCAGCGTGAAGGAAACATGCGCCGGGCGAGCGTCGACAATCCGGCCGGTGACGCGATAACGGCCGCCATGCGCAATGCCCGCGAGGCGATAGCAATTGTCGGGATTATCTCCGCCCATGCGCGCGTCGGGGACGGCGGCGCCGTTCCAGCTGTAGCCCGGCATGAAGTTGCGCACGAAGCGGGGCCGCACCGGATCGCGGGCCGCCGCCTTGAACAGATAATTGCTCATCCAGGCGTCCATCGCCCCGTCGAACAGCGGCTCGACCTCCGGCGGCACATCGTTGCCATGACCGACCCGCCAGAGTTGCGCGCAATGGTCGCGCGCCGTCCTGGTCGCCGCCTCCTGCCACATGGCACGCACTTCCGCTTCGGCGGCGAATTGCCCCGCATTGGCGATCGGATTGGTCATCATCATCCTCCCATGGACGGGGATCGGAGCGGTCAGGCGAACCGGCCCAGCTTGAACCGCCGCGAATAACCCTCGAACGCCTGCTCGATCATCTCCCGGCTCAGCCCGAAAGGTTCCGGCGCATAGTCGTAGCGGCCATAGCGGTTGGAGGCATTGCCCGGATCGGCAAGCCAGCCCCGCATCCGCGCCTCGAATTCCGGCGTGTAATCAAGCCGCCAATGGCCATAGGCGCGGCGTATGACATCCACCGGATCGCGGGTGAGATCGTGGAAATCGACATGGAAGATACGCGGATCGTCGACCAGCGGGCTTTCCATCGCCTCGGACACCGACGCGGCGATGCTTTCGACGAAAGCGGGGCCGAGCGCCTGGAAATCCATCTGCCAGTTGGTGATGCCGCCATAGAGGACCGCGGTGATCGCCATGATCGAAGGATGGACCTGTACCGGGTCGCGATGGGTCCAGATGCACAGCGCGTCGGGATAGGCTTCGAACAGCGCGTCCAGCGCGAACTGGTGGTAGATGCCCTTCACCACCCAGTGCTTGGTCGGCTGCCGCCATTGCAACTGCTGGAGGAATTCGCGGTGGAAGCGATAGGCGTCGGCGATGTTGCTGGCATCGAGAATCATCGCCAGCGCGGGCAGCTTGTAGAGCAGCGAAGGATAGGCGTTCTGGAAGTCGAGGGTGAATATCTCCTCGCATTCGATCGGGCAATGTCCCCTCTTGTCCCAATAGGGGTGAAGGGTGAGCAGGCCGGGTGCCTGCATCAGCATCTCGTCCAGCTCCCTGGCCGTGAGCTCGATGCGCTCGGGCGTGGCGGGCACTTCGCCCGGCGGCGGGCTGGGCGAATGGGTATGCCACCACAACGGCGCGCGCGCGCCGGGGTCCTCGGCCAGCAGCGAATGGGTGAGCGTGGTGCCGGTGCGGCCGAAGCCTATGACGAAGATCGGCCGCTCGATCCTCTCCTCGGCAATGGCGGGAATGCGCTTGCGGTCGGCGGCCAGGCGCAGGCGGGTCGCAAGCAGCTTGCGCAATTGCAGTTCGACATCCGCCTTCTGCTCCGGACGCAGCGGCGGCTGTTCATTCAGCCAGCCGACGAATCGCTCGACCCGGCCGGCAAGAGCGGGGTCGATGGGATCGAAATTGCCCGCGACCATCTGCGACGTACGAATGAGGGCCGACACATCCACGCGAGTCGAGAGGTCAGCAACGCTCCCCACATTTTCCGACCGGCTACGCATCCATTCCTCTCCCGCTCGATTTACTTTACTAAGATTTCTATCTTGAAGCGAATTCGAACAAGAAAGTCAATGATACCGGAAATAATTTACCCTCTTAGGGTTTATAATAAGAACGATCGTTCTTTTTCGATTCCGCCACCAACGCCTCCGCAATGGTCAGGGATTCGATCATCGCATGATATTGCTGCTCGCTGAGCGCGGTGGGCCAGACGATATGCGGCGCCGCCCGATCAACCGCGACCAGCCGGGCGAGCGCTGCCCGGCCCGGCTCCGTCAGTTCGATGAACAGGCCGCGCCGGTCTTCGGGATTGGGGACGCGGCGGATGAAGCCCAGCGCCTCCAGCCGGTCGACCCGCTTGGCAACGCCTGCCAGCGACATCAGGAAGTAATGTTTGAGTGCGGTCGGCGCGATGCGATGGGGCGGGCCGACGCGATACAGCGCATCCAGCAGGAGCACGTCGCCCGACGTCAATCCTTCCCTCGCGGCGGACTGGGTCATATGCCGCTCCATGCTGCGGGCGAGGCGCAGCAGGCGCGTGGTGACGGAATAGGAGCGGACCAGCACCGGATCATAATCCGTCGCCCAGGCAGCCAGCGCCGCCTGAAGCGGGTCGGGATCGTGCGGACCAAGATCGTGTGGGCCAAGATCGTGCGGGCCATGATCATGCTGACCGGGCGCCTGGCCGACCTGCGCCTTCAGATCAGGCAGGATGCGAAAGGCAGGGCCGGGAGCGAGCCGCCGGTCGGCCGACCAAAGCAGCACGCCCGCCTCGATCAATTGATCGACCCGACGGGCGGCCGAGGATTTGCTGGCATAGTCCCACAGCCTGGCGAGGCCCGCCATGGAGGGAATGGTGCGATGCACCGCATAATGCGCTTCGAGTGCGGCGCGGCATAGCTCGATGCCCCGTTCGCCTTCCCCAGTCCTGGCCCTTCCCGTCATCGCGCCACAAAGACACAGGGGGATGCGATCCGCAAGAGGCAGCCATGCCTGCACATCCTAGCCGAAGATGCTGTCCCCGAACCGCTCACCGTGCTGGATCAGGTCGCCATATTGCTTTTCGATGCACATCAGGCGGCGGAAATAATGGCCGATCGCATATTCGTCGGTCAGGCCGTAGCCGCCATGGACCTGGATGCCGTTGCGCGAGACGGTCTGCCCGGCCTCTCCGATGACGAGCCGCGCGGCAGAGAGCGCCGCCGAACGGGTGGCCTCATCAGCATCGGCATTGGCGAGCGCATGATAGAGCATCGAACGCGCCTGATGGGCCGCGACGAAATTATCGGCCATGATATGCTGGATCGCCTGGAAGGATCCGATCGCGGTGCCGAACTGCTTGCGTTCCTGCACATAGGCGCCGCAGACCTTGTTCGCGGCCTCCATGGCGCCCACCGCCTGCGCCATCAGCGCGATCGAGGCGCGGTCGACCGCCTCGCGCAGCACAGCCGCGCCACGATTGCCGCCGACCAGCAATGCGTCGGCCGGCAGGGTCACGTCGGCAAAAACGATGTCGGACGCGCGGGTGCCGTCGATCAGCGGATAGGATTCGGCGGAAAGGCCGGGCGCGTCGGCGGGGATGAGGAACAGGCCGATGCCTTCCTCCCCCTCGATGCGGGCGGAGACGATCAACCGACCCGCGCTGGGCGCGTCGAGCGCCATGATCTTCGAGCCCGACAGGAGATAGCCGCCCGCGGAGGGGCGTGCCAAGGTGGCCGCCGCCTCGACGTCGAGCGGATGGGCACCATTTTCCTGATGGGCAAGCGCGATGCGCAGCGTGCCGCCCGCAATCTCTCCCAGCAATTCCAGCGCCCGCGCTTCGTCCACCGCCTGCTTGAGCACATGATCGGCCAGCACGACCGTGCTGACATAAGGTTCGGTCGCCAGCGCCTTGCCGAGCGCGATGTTCAGCAGCGCAATATCCTCTATCGTGCCGTCCAGGCCGCCCGCCGCTTCCGGCACCGGCAGGGCGAGCCAGCCCAGTTCCGCGAACTGCGCCCATCGCGCCTCGTCGAAACCCAGCGCGCTCGACCGCTGATGCCGCCAATATTCGACGTCGGCATTTTCGGACAGCAACCGCTCGGCGCTATCCAGAAGCATCGCCTGAATGTCGGACTTCGCGAAATCCATTGTCCCTGTCTTCCCCTCAAAGGCCGAAGGCGAGCTTGGCCAGAATATTCTTTTGAATCTGCTTCGACCCGCCATAGATGGTCGCTGCCCGGTTGATCAGCGCCACGGTGGTGCGGCCGGGCGCATAATCGGGCCAGGCATCGGTGGGCGCCGGAGGCGGAACGGGCGCCACGTCGAAGAAGCGCAGCGACTTGGCGCCCATGGCGTCCACCTGCAACATGGTGATTTCCTGCTGCAATTCCGAGCCCCTGATCTTCAGCACGGAGGCGGCGGCGGCCTCCGGCGCATCGAACTCCTCATGCGCCAGCACGCGCAATACCGACCATTCCAGCGCGAGCAGGTCGGCCTCCACCTTGGCGAAGCGGGCGCGGAAGGCGGGATCGTCTGCGACACGGCGGCCGCCCACGCTTTCGCCCAGCGCGATGTCCTTGGCGCGGGCGAGTTCCCGCTTGCTCCAATAGATGAAGCTCGACGTGGTGCGCTCATGCTCCAACAGGAACTTGGCATAGGTCCAACCCATGCCGGGCTCGCCGATCAACTGGTCGGCGGGCACCTCGACATTGTCCAGGAACACCTCGCACAGATGGGCTTCGCCATTGATCTGCGGAATCTGGCGCACGGTGATGCCGGGCGTGTCCATCTTGATGATGAGGAAGCTGATGCCACGCTGCGGCTTCACATTCTTGTCGGTGCGGACCAGGAAAAAGCCCCAGTCGGCATGGGCAGCGCCGCTGGTCCAGATCTTCTGGCCGTTGACGACATATTTGTCGCCCACCAGCTCGGCCGAAGTGCGCAGCGAGGCAAGGTCGGAACCCGACCCCGGTTCGGAAAAGCCCTGCGCCCACATGGTCACGCCTTCGCGGATCATGGGCAGGAACTTGTCCTTCAGATAGTCGGAGCCATAAGTGTAGAGCACGGGGCCCAGCATATGCGTGCCGCCCCAGTCGAATTCGGGCGCATCGGCCTTGTACAATTCCTCGTTGAAGATGAAGAGCTGCATCGGCGTCCAGCCGCAGCCGCCATGTTCCTCCGGCCAGTGCGGGACGGACCGGCCATGGGCGTTCAGGATACGCATCCATTCCAGCAGGTCGGGCACGGCGGCGTTGTTGGCGACCTTGCGAAGCTGGCGTTCCTTCATGTCGGCGGGCAATACCCTGTCAATGAAGGCGCGCACTTCCTTCCGGAAGGTTTCGAGATCGGGATCGAGGCGCAGTTCCATCGGATCGGCTCCGGCTGTCTATTCGGTGATTAGGCGTTTCCATGGCCCGCACGCCCATGGGGCGCAAGCACGGCGGGCCGCAGCATCATCCATGCGATGATGGCGGGAAGCGGTTTGACAGTCCAGCCACGCCATGCTGCTTATCTTGCATGCAAAATGTAGATGAGAAGCATGGCAGCCTGATCTGGATTTCCGGCGCGACCGAAGGCATCGGGCTGGGTCTCGCGCGCAATGTGCCTTATGCCTCCGCCCGCATCGTCAACCTGTCGCGACGGCCGCATCCCGATTTTGAAAGCGTCTTTCTCGACTTGGCCGATCCGGGTAGCTGGGACGGGATCGGCGCTCATTTCACGGATAGTCTGACGCGCTTTGGGGGTTCGCGCGCGATCTTCATCCAGAACGCGCATATGAAGGGGATGACCGGCTTCTTGGGGGAAGTTCCTCCCGATGACTATGCCCGCGACATCACCGCGAACATGGTCGCTCCATTGCGACTGGGAGAAATGTTCCTGCGCGCGGTCGGGCAAAGCGGCTATGCGGGCGAGGCGGGCCTCGTCATGATGTCCTCCTCCTCCGCGCGATCCCCGACCATCGGCCAAACCGTCTATTGTGCCGGCAAGGCGGCCCTGGAAATGTGGGTCCGGGTGGCGCGCCGGGAACTGGCGATGCGGGAAAGACATGATGTCTGGGTCACCGCGGTGCGGCCCGGCTTCGTCGACACCCCGCTCACGCGGCATGTCGCGGCCATGGCGGACAGCGACTATCCCATCGCTTCGCAGATGCGAAAACAGATGGAACAGGGCATCGGCGTCATGGACATAGACACCGCCGCGCGCCAGATCTGGGCCGCACTGCCGACCGACCAGTCGCTGCTGTCGTTCGGAGAGCAGGTGCAGCGGCAGGGTCTGGCGCCAGCCCAACCCTTCGCGATCATGCCTCCGCGAGAATGAGGTCCGATCCCTTCTCCGCGATCATCATGGTGGCGGCATTGGTATTGCCTGAGACGACCGCCGGCATCACCGAAGCATCCACCACGCGCAGGCCCTCCACGCCATTGACCTTGAGCTGGCCGGAAACGACCGCGTCCGCCCCAACGCCCATCGCGCAGGTGGATGTCTGATGATAGCCGGTCGATCCGCTCGCCCGGGCAAAGGCCAGCAGTTCCTCGTCGCTCTGGAACGCTGCGCCCGGCGTAAGCTCATGGTCGAAATAGGGCGCCAGCGCCGGGCTTTCCATGACGCGCCGCGCCCAACGCAGGCCGCCGACCTGCGCACGGCAATCCGCATCGGCGGAAAGGAAATTCGGCTTGATCGAAGGCGCGTCGTGGAAATCACCGCTCCTGATATGGATCGACCCCTTCGACTGCGGACGCATCACATATCCGCCCACCGTCATGCCGGGCAGCTTTTCCATGGTCATCGCGCCATTTTTCGCAAGCGCCTCGAAATCCACCGTCGCAGGGCTGGCGAAAAATTGCAGGTCGGGCAGGTCGAGCGCGGGATCGGATTTGAGAAACGCCGTCAAATTCGAACCGCCCAGCGCCAGCAGGCCGCTTCGGTTCATTGCAAAGCGGACCATCTGTCCGATCAGCGGCAGGCCCCGCGACATGGCGTTGAAGCTTGAGGCACCGGGCTTGAGGCGAGCGCGGACCATCGATGCATAATGATCCTGGAGATTCTCGCCGACATTCGGGCTGTCCACCAGAGTAGCGACGCCCAGCGCCCGCAGCCGTTCGCCCTGCCCGATGCCGGACAGTTCCAGCAACTGGGGCGAATTGATCGTTCCGCCCGAGAGGATGACCTCGCGGCGCGCCCGCACCTGCCGCAACCGGCCGCCCTTCCAATATTCGACGCCGATGGCCTTCCTGCCCTCGAACAACAGGCGCGTGGCATGGGCATGAATGATGACCTGGAGATTGGGTCGCTTCATCGCCGGGTGCAGATAGGCGACCGCCGCCGATACCCGCAGGCCCTTATAGGCGTTGAGCCGGACCCGCGCGACGCCCTCTCTCGTGGTGCCGTTCAGGTCGTTGGCGACCGGTGCGCCCGCTTCCTCGAACGCCTTCGTCATGATGTCCAGCATCGGATGCCGCATCGGCACGTCGCTGATCTTCAGCAGCCCTTCCTGCTGGTCGCGGCTGGCGCCTTCGCCCTGCTGATTCTCGATCCGGCGGAAATAGGTTTCCGCTTCGTCCCAACCCCAGCCGGTCAGCCCCCTTTGCCGCCAACCGTCATAATCTTCCGGCAGGCCGCGCACCCAGAGGATGCCGTTGATGGAGGAGGAGCCGCCCAGAACCTTGCCGCGCGGGAAGAAATGCTGCCGCCCGTCCGAACCCGGATCGGGTTCGGTCATGTAATTCCAGTTGAGGCGCGGGTCCTTGAGCATCTTGGTGAAACCGGCGGGCACGTGAATGTTCATCGTGCTCATCGCCTGCGCGGGATTGAGGAGGTTCTGCAATGGACGATCGTCCCCGCCCGCCTCCAGCAACGCGACCTTGTGGCGACCGTTCGCACTCAGCCGGTTGGCGAGCACGCAACCGGCCGATCCGGCGCCGACGATGACATAATCGGCTTCCGCCTCCACACTGTTGTGCGCCTCGACCATGCTGCCTTTCTCCTTATCCTCAGCACCGTGCATAACGGGCAGGCATGAAGGGTGCGCAAGCCTTAGTCGGACTTTGCCGGCGAACATCGCCCTTATGATGGCTTGCCGGACGCCATCGAAATCCGGTGGCGGCCAGCGCTATGACTGCATCGGAACGAAGTCTTGGCCAAGGATGAGGATAGAAATGACGGGGCTTTTCTCGCTCGCGGGACGCACGGCGATGGTCACGGGAGCCTCGCGCGGCCTGGGCAAGGCGATCGCGCTGGGACTGGCGGAAGCCGGAGCATCCCTGGTCCTCGCCGCGCGCGACGGCGCGAAACTGGAAGAAACCGCCGAGGAGATACGCGCCACGGGTGGGCAGGCGCGGACCATCGCCTTCGACCTGGCCGATCTCGACGCGGTGCAGGCGGCGACCGACAGGCTGAACGCCGAGAGTGCGGCCATCGACATATTGGTCAACAATGGCGCCATTGGCGGGTGGGGGCCGCTTCACGAATCCACCCTCGCCCATTGGGAGAATATGTTCGATGTGAACGTATCGTCCATGTATCTGCTGTGCCGCGACCTGTCGAAGGGCATGGTGGCGCGCAAATGGGGGCGGATCGTCAACTTCGCCTCCTATGTCTCCGACACGGGGCGGCCGAACCTGTCCGCCTATGTCGCCAGCAAGCATGCGGTGCTGGGGCTGACGCGATCGATCGCGGCGGACCTGGCGCCCCATGGCGTCACCTGCAACGCCATCGCGCCCGGCTTCTTCGACACCGACATGGCGGCACCCACCGTCGGCCATCCGGAACGGGCGAAAATCTTCCGCAGCGCCATCGCGCTTGATCGCTTCGGCGATCCCAGGGAGATGGTCGGCCCGGTCCAGTTCCTGGCATCCGACGCATCGGCCTATATCACCGGCCACATGCTGCCGGTGGACGGCGGCGTCGCCAATATCCTGTCGCTGCCTGTGGTCGTCGAGACCTGAACGGCCCTACGTCCTTACTCTTTTGCCGAATCCAGAAGGAAAATCGCGCATGACCGATACGCTTCTCAATCTCGCGAGCCCCGAAAAGCTGTTCATCGGCGGCGACTGGTCCCCTTCTTCCGGATCGGACGGTATCGAGATCATCTCGCCCGCCACCGAGGAGAAAGTGGGCCGCGTCGCCAAGGCGACCACCGCCGACATGGACCGCGCCATCGCAGCGGCGCGCAATGCCTTCGACAACGGCCCCTGGCCCCGCATGACCGGGCCGGAGCGCGCCGTCTATCTGCGCCGCATCGCTGAGGAAATGGCCAAGCGCAACGACGATTTCGCCCGCGCCTGGTCGATGCAGGTGGGCATGCCCTATTCGCAGTCGTCGATGACCGCCCCCTTCATGGGCGGCTATTACACCTATGCCGCGGAGCTTGCCGAAAAGGGGTTTGAGGAGGTGCGTCCCGCCCTGGCCGGCGGGCATGCCATCGTCGTGCGCGAGCCTGTGGGCGTCGTCGCCGCGGTGGTGCCGTGGAACGCGCCGCTCGCCACGCTCTCCTTGAAGGTCGCCTTCGCGCTGGCGGCGGGCTGCACGATCATCGCCAAGCCTTCGCCCGAAACGCCGCTGGAAGCGCTGATCCTGGCCGAATGCATCGCGGCGGCGGGCGTGCCCGAAGGCGTCTTTTCCGTCCTGACGGCGGATCGCGACGTGTCCGATTATCTGATCCGTCATGCAGGGGTGGACAAGGTCAGCTTCACCGGCTCGACCGCTGCCGGCCTGCACATCGCCTCCGTCGTCAGCGGCCGGTCGGGACGCATCACGACGGAACTGGGCGGCAAGTCCGCCGCCATCATCCTGGACGATGCCGATATCGGCAAGGTCGTGGAAGGCATCATGCCGAACCTGGTCGGGCTGTGCGGCCAGCAATGCGCCGCCTTCAGCCGCATATTGGTCCCCGCCTCGCTGAAAGGCGCGGTGGAGGAAGCGCTCGCCGCCGCCATGCAATATGTGCAGGTGGGCGACCCCTTCACCGAAACGACGCAGATGGGCCCGCTCGTCACCCAGCGCCAGCACGGCCGCGTCTTCGACTATATCCAGCAGGGCAAGGCGCAGGGCGCCCGCATCGTCACTGGCGGCAACCGCCCCGCGCATCTCGACAAGGGCTGGTTCGTGGAGCCGACCCTGTTCACCGACGCCAGCAACGACATGACCATCGCCCGCGAGGAGATTTTCGGACCCGTCGGCACGATCATCGCCTATGGCAGCGAGGAAGAGGCGATCGCCATCGCCAACGACAATATCTACGGCCTGTCGGGCGGCGTGTTCACGCAGGATGTGGAGCGCGCCTACAAGGTCGCCCGGCTCATCCGCACCGGCAATTTCGGCCATAATGGCCGCGTCATCGACTATACCATTCCCTATGGCGGCTTCAAGCAGTCGGGCGTCGGCCGCGAGGGCGGTGAGGAAGGCCTGCACGGCTTCACCGAGATCAAGGCCGTCTTCATGCAGGATCTGCCTGCCCATCTGAAGGGCTGACCCTTGGCCACGCAGGTCCTGCCGGACGGCCATGTCCATGCGGGCGACTGGCCGGACAATTATGGTCCGGCCAGTGCCTGGTGGACCGTCTTCATCCTCATGATCTTCCAGATCGTGTCGATGATCGACCGGCAGGTCATATCGGTGCTGATCCCGGAGATGCGGGCGGACCTTGGCCTCAACGATTTCCAGATCAGCCTGGTCCAGGGCCTGTCCTTCGCGCTCTTCTATGGGCTGATGGGGCTGGTGATCGGCGGCATGGTGGACCGTTATTCGCGGCGCGCGATCATGTTCACCGGCATCGTTGTCTGGTCGCTGGCGGCGGCGGGGACGGGGCTGGCGCGCAGCTATACGCAGCTCTTTGCCGGCCGCCTGCTGGTGGGCGCGGGCGAAGCGGCGGTATCCCCGGCGGGGCAATCGCTCCTCTCCTCCATCTTCCCACGGCATCGGCTGACGACGCCGATCGCCTGTCTTTCCGTGTCCGGCGTCATCGGCATATCGCTATCCTATGCGCTGGGCGGCAATCTGCTGGCACTGTTCAGCACGGAGCCGCTCGGCGGTCCGCTTGCGGTGCTTGCCCCCTGGCGACAAGTACTGGTGGTGACGGGCCTGCCCGGCGTGGCGGTCGCCTTCCTCGCCTTCGCCTTTCGCGAGCCGAAACGACGCAGCCAACCCCCGCCCGACCGGCAGGCGGCAAGCTGGGGCGCCTTCTTCCGCTATATCGCCGCGCACCCGCGCCTGATGCTGGGACTGATCCTGGGATCTGCGGTGATGGCGGTCGCCATCCAGGGGACGATGGTGTGGACGCCGACCTATGCCCGCCGCGTGCTGGGCGCGAGCGCGGCGGATGTCGGAACGATGATGTCGGTTGCGGTGGCATTGGGCGGTATCGTCGGCGGGCTCTCGCTCGGCGTGCTGATCGATCATCGCTTCGCGCGCGGCACCCGCGACATGGCGCTGCGGCTGCTGTGCGGCTTCTGCATCGTCATTCCCCCGATCCTCGCGATGGCCTTCGCGATCGGCAATTTCGCCCTGCTGTTCGGCGCGATCACGCTGATGATGATGACCATGGGGTCCAGCTATGGGCCGACCATGGCGGCCGTGCAGATGATCGCGCCCATCGAGATGCGCGGCCGTTTCGCTGCGCTGATGGTATTGGCGTCCAATCTGTGCGGTTACGCATTTGGACCCATGCTGATCGGTTTCCTGACGGATTATGTCTATGGCGATCCCATGAAACTTGGCTGGGCGATCATCACGGGATTGCTGACCGCCGGGCCGCTCGCCGCCTGGATGGTGTGGTCGGCGCGCGGCGATTTCCTGCGCCATCTGGATCGATGAAGTCAGCCATCACAACCACGTTTATGCCGCGCGCATCCTTCCTTCGACGGCAAGTCCAGGCCATGCTGCAACACGGCATCGGCAACAGAAACCTGATGAAAAGGCGATCATGACGACGACTATTCCCGCCCTCATGCGCAGCGCTGCCGCGCGCCACGGAGACCGCCCGGCCCTGGTTTCGCAGACTGACGGGGCGATCAGCTATCGCGAACTCGACCGCCAGGCCGATCTTGTCGCCAAGGCCCTGATCGCGGACGGCGCCCGGCCGGGCGACCGGGCCGCCATCTGGGCGCCCAATATGTGGGAATGGGTGGCGATCGCCATCGGCATCCAGCGCGCCGCCGGCGTGATGGTGCCGCTCAACACGCGCCTGAAGGGCGGCGAGGTTTCGGACATCGTGCGTCGGGGACAGATCGTCCGCCTGTTTTCCATCGGCAGCTTCCTGGGCCGCTATTATCCGGCCATGCTGAAGGACGAGGCGATGCCCGGCCTGCGCCGCCGCATCGTGTTGCGCGCAGAACCGCAGGAACTGGGCGAAGGCGAAATCCGTTTCGAGGATTTCGTCGCGCTGGCCGCAAACAGCAGCGACGCGCAGCTTGCCGAGCGCGAGGCGATGGTGAAGCCCGACACGCTGGCCGACCTCATGTTCACGTCCGGCACGACCGGAGCGCCCAAGGGCGCGCTGTTCGATCATCGCCGGTCGCTGGGCGGCGGTCAGGCATGGGTCGACATTGCACACCAGACGGCGGACGATCGCTATGCCGCCTTCGGCCCCTTCTCGCACAACGCATCCTACAAGGCGGGCTGGGTCGCATCGCTGATCGCGGGCAGCACGCTCTATTGGCCCGAAGCCTATGATCCGGCGAGCGTGCTCGACCTGGTGGCGAAGAACCGCATCACCGTGATGCCCGCCCCGCCGACCGTGTTCCAGGAAATGCTGGCCTTTCCCAACTGGCGCGACTGGGACATTTCGAGCTGGCGCTTCATGTCGACGGGATCGACCGTCGTGCCGATCGAACTGATGAAGCGACTCCAGGCCGAAACGCCGATCCAGGAGATCAGCACCGGCTATGGCATGACCGAATGCTGCGGCTCCGCCACGCACACCCGGCCGGGCGATCCGATGGAGCGCATCGCCTATACGGTCGGCACGGCGATCCCCGGCACGGAAATCCGCATCGCCGGACCCGACGGCCGTTCCCTTGCCGTGGGCGAGCCGGGCGAAGTGCTGATCCGCGACGACAAGCTGCTGATCGAATATCTCGACAATCCGGAGGCGACCCGCGCCACGCTCGACGCCGATGGCTGGCTGCATTCGGGCGATGTCGGCTGCCTGGATGCGGACGGGTATCTGAAGCTCACCGACCGGCTGAAGGACATGTATATCGTCGGCGGCTTCAACGTCTATCCGGCGGAGATCGAGAAGCAGATGACGGGCCTGCCCGGCATCCACCAGTCCGCCATCATCGGCGTGCCCGACCAGCGGCTGGGCGAAGTGGGCCATGCCTTCATCGTCCGGGCCGCCGGTTCCTCCATCACGGCGGAGGAAGTGATCGGCTGGGCGAAGGCCAATCTCGCCAATTACAAGATTCCCCGCGGCGTCACCTTCCTGGATGCGCTGCCGATGAATTCGACCGGCAAGGTGATCAAGTTCGCGCTGAAGGAATTGTATAAAGACGCGTGACCGGGAAGAAAACGTGGCGGCGCGGCGCCCGATCCCTCCGGCGACCCATGAGAGGAGAAGGATGTGACCATCCTGGTGACAGGCGCGACCGGCACGCAGGGCGGCGCCGTGGCGCTGGCGCTGCTGGCGCGAGGCAAGCCGGTACGGGCGTTGGTGCGCGATCCCCATGCGGCCTCCGCTCGCGCGCTGGAGCAGGCGGGTGCGATGCTGGCGGTCGGCCGCTTTGAGGATAGCGCCTCGCTGCGGACCGCCCTTTCCGGTGTGGATGCCCTTTTCTCCGTCCAGACCGCTCCCGGCGCCGAGCGCGACGGCGAACGGATGCAGGCACGTGCGCTGATCGATGCGGCGCGCGCCGAAAATGTCCGCCATGTCGTGCATAGCTCCGTGTCCAACAGCGGCGCGTTCCGCAGCATGGAAGGCTGGGCGGAGGGCCGCTGGGAACGCAATTATTGGGAGAGCAAGGAAGACGCGGAAGCCATTGTGGGCGATGCGGGCTTTCGCGTTCACACCATTTTGCGCCCCGCCTTCATGATGGACAATTTCGCCATGCCGAAGGCGGCGTGGATGTTCCCCGATCTGGCGCAGGGCGCGATCCGCACCGCCCTTGCGCCCGAAACGCCGATGGTGCTGATCGCCGCCGATGATATTGCGCGCATGGCCTGCGCCGCGTTCGAGGCGCCGCCTGCCTTTGCCGGGCAGATCATCGAATTGGCGGGCGACCTGCTGACCTTGCCGGAAATCGCCGGCGTGCTGGCCACGGTCAAGGGACGGAAGCTCGTCTCTGAAAGCTGGAACGCCGACGCCTTGATTGCCCGTGGCCAGCATGACGGCTGGGTTCGCACGCAGGAGTGGATGAACATCGTCAACTATCCCGCGCGGCCCGAGGAAATGTTGGACTGGGGCATAGAACCCACGAGTTTCACCGATTGGGCGCGACGCCATGCCGACATGATCGACATCGGTGCCCAAGAAGACAATGAGAGGAATTGACGATGCAACGCCGCCCCTTGTCGACGGACATTTCCATCGCGCCCATCATGCTGGGCACGAACATCTTTGGCCTCAACTGCAACGAGGCCGACGCCCACCGCCTCTTGGACCGCTTCGTCGAACGCGGCTTCAACGCGGTCGATACCGCCGATTGCTATCCGCATCACAGCATGACCGGAAAGCCCGGTCCCAACGGCGCGCTGTCGGAGGAGATCATCGGGCGCTGGATCGCAAAGACCGGCCGCCGCGACGCGCTTGCCATTTCCACCAAGGTAGGCGAATGGCAGGCGCGGCGCGGGCTTTCGGCGGCCAATATCGAGGCAGCGGTGGAGGACAGCCTTCGCCGTCTCCAGACCGACCATATCGACGTCTATTTCGCGCATATCGCCGACCCGGACACGCCGCAGGAGGAAACGATGCACGCGTTCGACCGGCTGGTGAAGAGCGGCAAGGTGCGGATATTGGGCGCATCCCATTATCCGGTGCCGCTGCTGGAAGAAGCGCTGACCGTGTCGCGCGACCAGGGCCTTGCGCGCTATGAGGTACTGCAACCCGGCTATAATCTGCATGATCGGGAACCGTTCGAAAGCGTGCTGCTGCCGATCGTCCAGCGCCATGGCATGGGCGTGGTGCCCTATTTCGGCCTGGCCAGCGGATTCCTGTCCGGCAAATATCGCTCGCAGGCCGATCTGGAGGGCCGCATGCGCGGCGGGATGGTCGCCCATTATCTGACGCCGCGCGGGCTCGCCATCCTCGACGCGCTGGACGAGGTGGCGGCGCGGACCGGCGCAACCCCGGCAAAGGTCGCCATCGCCTGGCTGATCGCGCAGCCGGGCGTCACCGCGCCGATCGTCAGCGCGACCAGCATCGCCCAGCTCGACGATCTGCTCGATGCGGCGGATATTGTCCTGTCGGACGAGCATCTCGCCCTGCTCGACCGCGCCAGCGCGCCTCAACCGGCGGCGTAGGGCCTGTCCCTCAGGTCTCCGCCGGTCCCGATTTTTCGAACTGGCGGAGAAAATCGAACAGCCCGGGAGGGGTCGGCTTTTTCCCCGGATCGTACCAGGGCAGCAAATTCTTGAGCAGTTGCGGGAAAAAGACCCTGAGCTGAAAATTGTTGAGCGCCTTGATGTCGCGATCGAGTGCGGCTTGTTCGGCGGGCGTCATGCTCTTCTTGTCCTGCTCGATCAGGTAGGAGAACATGCGGTCCATGAAACCCCGCAAATGAACCATGGCGTAGAGGCAGCCATAGACGCGGTAGAAATAGCCGTTCCAGATCTTGCCCCACAGGCCGCGACTGTAAATCCGGTGATAGATCTGGAAGCAGACCTCCCGATGCTCGAACTCTTCGGCCATATGCCATTTCCAGAACGCCACGGCATTGGCGTCGGCGCCTTCGATCAGCGCATCCATCCGCTCGAACCAGATGCCGCCCTGCACCGCGCCCAGTGATTCGAAGCCATCGGCATAGGCCAGCATGAATTTGAGCGAGCGGTTCTTCAGGAACGCGTCCAGATCGTCGGCCAGCTTCTTCTCGAACTCGGCCAGCCGGGGATAGCCCTGCGCCGCGATCACCTTGTTGAACTTCTGATGCTGGCGGTAATGCTGCGATTCCTGGCCGACGAAGGCGGCCATGTCCTCCCGCAGTTGCTCCGAACCGGCGGGCAGCCGTTCCATCGCGATGTTCAGCACCTTGATCAGCCAGGGTTCGACCGGCGCAGGAATGATCGAGGTCGCGTTCTGGAACTGGGCGAAGGCGATATTGGGCGCCCAATGCGCGCGCACCTTCGAAAAATCGATGCGTGGATAGCGTATGACGATGCCCACTGGCGTCCCCTTCTTCGTTCGGTTCCATTCAGGATACGTCATCGTACCACCCGCCTCTTCGCCCGTCATGACCAGCGGGAATCCGATCATGACTGTGATGTATCCATCCGTGGATATTCGGGCGCGGAACAGAGCGATTATGAATCGGCGGATCATTGAGGAGAGGCCCTTTGACCCCTACCCCCTTCCGCATCGACGTGCCGCAGCCCGTGCTCGATCGTATCCAACATAGGCTGGCGGACAGTCGCATCGGCTATATGCCCGACGATCCCGACCAGTGGAAATACGGCATGGATGCGCGCTATCTGGCCGAGCTGGTCGATTATTGGCGCACCACATATGACTGGCGCCGGGAGGAGGAGAAGCTCAACCGCTGGCCTCAGTTCATGGCGGAGATCGACGGCATCCCCATTCATTTCCATCATGTGCGGGGCAGCGATCCGCACAAGCCGCCGATCCTGCTGACGCATGGATGGCCGGGATCGGTGGTGGAGTTCCAGAAGGCGATCCCGCTGCTGGTGGAGGCGGGATTTTCCGTCGTCGTCCCATCGCTGCCCGGCTATGGCTGGTCGGGCCGGCCGCCGCGGCCGATCGGCCCGGCCCGCGTCGCCGCCTTGTGGCGCGTCTTGATGGTGGACGTGCTGGGCTATCCGCGCTTCTTCGCGCAGGGGGGCGACTGGGGATCGGCGGTGACGACGCAATTGGGCATCAGCCATGCCGATGTCGTGGCGGCGATCCATCTCAATTTCTTCATGGCGCCGCCGCCGGATGCCCATGCCGACGCGGAACTGCTCGACTATTGGGCGCAGGTCCGCGCGGTGATGGAGGTGGAAAGCGGCTATCATCACGAACAGGCCACCAAACCGCAGACGATCGGCCTTGCGCTGCACGACAATCCGGTCGGCTGGGCGGCCTGGGTGGTCGAGAAATTCTGGCGATGGGGCGACACCAAGGGCGATATAGAGAGCCGGTTCGACAAGGATCATCTGATCACCAATCTCATGTCCTATCTGGTCACCGACACTGTCATGTCGTCGATCTGGATGTATTACGGCCTGAATGGCGACACGTTGGCGGCTGGCCCGGTGCCGGTTCCCACCGCGCTCGCCCATTTCCCCGGCGAATTTTATCCCATGCCCAGCCGCGCGCTGGCCGAACGCCAATATAATGTGGTGCGGATGACGAAGATGGACGCGGGCGGGCATTTCGCGGCGATGGAGGAACCCCAGGCATTCGCCCGCGATGTCATCGCCTTTTTCGAGAGCCGGATATGAACGACATACTGCTCGCCGAGGAAGCCGGCGAAGGCATATTGCTGCTGACGATGAACCGCCCGGCACAGCGCAATGCGATCGATCTCGCCCTGCTCGACGCCATGAACGCCGCCTTCGACGCCTTCACCCGCGACGACCGCTGGCGGGTGGGCGTGTTGACGGGCGCACCGCCGGCCTTCTGCGCCGGACTGGACCTCAAGACCTTCTCGGCCCCCGATGCACCGCGCCACAGCGTGACGGCCCTGATCCAGCGTGTTCCGCATCTCGGCAAGCCCATGATCGCCGCCGTCGGGGGTGCCGCCTATACCGGCGGCCTTGAACTGGCGCTGGGTTGCGACTTCATCCTGGCCAGCGAAAATGCCCGATTTGCCGATACCCATGCGAAAATCGGCGCACTTTCAGGTAGCGGCATGGGCGCGCGCCTGCCCCGCGCCGTGGGCGCGCGCTTCGCCCGCCAGATGATATTGAGCTGCCAGCCGATCGATGCCGCCACCGCTTTGCGCGTGGGCCTGGTGAACGAACTTCTGCGGGCTGAGGAGCTGCTGCCGAGAGCCATGGAAATTGCCGCAGCGATCGCCGCGCACGATCCCGGTCTCATCCGCATGTCCAAGAGCGTCGTCGATCGCGGAACGGAAGGCACGCTGGCCGATGCGCTGGCGATCGAGACGGAGACGCTGCAACAACGCAAGGCCATGGGCGCGATGACATGGGGCAACGGGACGCCCGCCTGAACGGACCAGGCCCGCATCCGCCGACGAACAATGAAAAGGGGGAGCGAACCGCCGGTCCGCTCCCCCTTCCCTTACCCCCTCGCTCGGCCGCCACCCCACGACCGGGCCGCCCCGATCAGATACCCCAGACCTGGGCTGCCGTTTCGCCCAGCACCTTGCGTGCGGACGTCTCGCCGACCGTGTCGAAGACGCGCTTCATGATGGCGTCGCTGCTGCCCATCACGCCTTCGGGATGCGGATAGTCGGTCGACCACATCACCCGTCCGTCGCCGATGCGCGCGATATTCTCCATCGCCACATCATCTTCCATGAAGGTGGTGTAGCAGTGATTGTGCCAGTACCAGCTCGGCTTCTGCGCCAGCTTCGGCCGCAATTCGCTTGCATAGTCGCGCGCGACCTTGTCGGCATTTTCCAGCGTGCCGGGCACCCAGCTCGCGCCGCCCTCCGTGAACACCACGCGAAGGCCAGGGAAGCGGTCGAACACGCCCGAGAAGACAAGCTGCCCGAACAGGCCGGTGAACGGCATCAGATTGGCATTCAGGTTCGCGCCCAATGAGCCCCGGCCGCTATATTGCAGATAGGCGCCGATATGGAAGGAGACGGGAAAGCCGCTTTCCTGGATCGCTTCCCAGAGCGGGTCCATGTCCTTGCTGTTGTAACGCACGCCCTTCGGATTGACGGGAATGTCGATCGCCTTGTAGCCGAGCTGCTTCAGCTTCTGGAGATAATCCTTCGTCCGTTCCGGCCACAGGAAGGTGGGCAGCAGCGCGACGGGGAACAGCCGGTCGGGCGCCGCCTCCTTCCATTCCGCAGCCCATTCGTTGCAGACGTCGACGCAGCGGAACCAGAAATCCTTGTCCGCCATGCGAATCAGGCTGTTCAAACGGCCATGATAGATGATCGCGGCATCGATACCCTCCGCATCCATGTCGGCCAGGCGCTGCTGGACATCCCAATAGCCTTCGCGCCCTTCGGGGAAGGTCGGCGGCAGGCCGGGAACGTCGTAATTCTGACCGTCCACCTCAAGGTGGAAACCGGTTTCGTCCTTCCAATAGCGGGGCGCGCGATCCTTGTCCGCGCCCTTGAGCCGGCTTTCCCACAGACCCGGCTCTTCCATCAGGTGATCGTCGCTGGAAATAACGCGCATGCCGGCGGGCCTCTCCCACGAACGGGCCGGCATGATGCGGTCCTTGGGCCACGGGGTCGCGGTGAAACTGTTCATTCTTTTCCATTCCTTCTTGGGGATATCGTCCGACACGAGGCTGCCGTCCGCGACCCCCGTCTTGGCGGCCCTTATAGCATGGCCGAAGGAATAGGCGCCGGTATGGGCATGTTCCGGGCGATGTCATCAGATTTCTGATGAGTTGCCGGAAGTGCATTCAAGATCATTGTTCAATGATCCTGAATGGTTTTTTTGAAATTTGCCCGATTATGGAGATAATGGATAAGGTTTAGCATGGCCCCATTGGTCCGCCGTCATGGCCCGACCGCATGTTCAAGGAGAGAGTGATGCTGAAAGATCATGAGGTTCGGGAGAAGGCGGGATTAAAAGTCCGCTCGCTCAGCCCCGGTTTCGGCGCGGAGATCATCGGCGCCGATCTCTCGCGCCCGCTGGACGATGCCACCGCCGACGCCATTCGCGACATATGGATCGAGGCCGGGCTGCTGCTGTTCCGCGATCCCCATGCCGATGACGAAGCGCAAATGCGGCTGAGCCGCCTGTTTGGCGAGATGGAGCCGGCGGCCACGGCGGACATGAACGATCCCAACAACCAGTTCATGATGACGCTGAAATATGACCCGACGGACGACAAACCCCGGTTCCAGACCGATTATCATTTCGGCGGCCATGACCGGGCAGGCTATATTCCCTGGCACTGGGACCAGAGCTTCATGCCGACCATCGTGCGCGGCGCGGTGCTTCGTATGGAGCAACCGGCAACGCAGCTTGGCCGGACCGGGTTCATCGATGCGATCGAGGCCTATGAACGGCTGTCGCCCCAGATGAAGGAGAAGATCGACGGCATGGAGGTCGTCTATCATTTCGTGACGGACTTCCTGCAATGCCGATATGGTGTGCCCGCCGATCTGAAAGCCTTGCCTCGCGAGACGCCTTCGGGTGGGGTGAAGTACGACTTCCCGCCCGTCGTCCACCCGATGGTCATCACCCAGCGGGAGACCGGCCGCAAGGCACTGAAGATCTCGCCACTACAGGCACAGTATATTCTGGGCATGGACCGCGCGGAAAGCGATGCGTTGCTGGCCGAACTGGCGGCACATCTGACCGATGAGCGCCATGCCTATTTCCACGACTGGCAGAAGAACGACATGCTGGTGTGGGACAATTGGCGGATGATCCATCATGCCGAGGGCGTGCCGCTGGATGTGTCGCGCAGCGCCCGCCGCACCACGATCATGGGCGATTATGCGGTGGGCCGCTATCTCGACCCGGCGCTCGACCGCAACCGCGCGGTCAAGCGGATCGTCGACTGAAATCGGGACAGCACCTCGTCACCGCCTTCGGGCCGTGAGGGGGTGCTTCAGCCTACCGGCCCAAAAAGCGCGGTGACCGCTTGTCCATGAAAGCGGCGGTCGCCTCGCTATAATCCTCGGTCATCGTGCCCAATATCTGCGTACGGTTCTCCGCCTGGATCGCGGCGTCATAGCTGTTGGCGTCCAGATTGGCCCACATCAACGCCTTGGTATGGGCGACCGAATAGGGACTGTTCGCCAATACGGAGCGCGCATAGGCGACGGCGTCGTCGATCAGCGATTGCGGATCGGACAGCGAGTGCACGAGACCGATGCGCTCGGCTTCCTCCGCCTCGATCGCGCGGCCGGTCAACAATATGTCGAAGGCGCGCGCCGCGCCGATCATGCGCGGCAGCAGATAGGAAATGCCGCTCTCGCCGCCGGTCAGCCCGATTCGCACCGCCGCCACCAGAAATTTCGCGGCTGGCGTCGCGATCCGCACATCGGCGCTGAGCGCGATTGCCATGCCAGCGCCGACCGCAGGCCCATTGACGGCCGCCACCACCAATTTCGGCATGGACCGGATGCGCCCGCCCATGCCGGCGAACTGCTGTTGCCAGTGCAGCTTCTCGACCACGCCGCTGTTGCCAGCCTGGTTGCGCTGGTTGGATGCCGCGAGGTCCTGCCCGGAGCAGAATCCGCGCCCGGCGCCGGTGATGATGACAGCCCGGCAGGAGGGATCGGCCGCCAGCTCGTCCAGCAGCCCATTGAAGCGCGCGACCGTCTCCCGAAGCAAAGCGTTCAGCCGCGCCGGGCGATTGAGCGTCACCAGCACGATCCCCTCGCCGCCCGCAAGCCGTTCGACGACAATATCCTCTTCGGTCATCATCTTCTCCCCAACGTTACGGCAAAGGTTCCGCCGCCGCCGCCACGCTGGCAAGCCACAGCCACGGTCTCTACACATATGCGTAGAAATAGGATGCGACTGTTCCCGTCGCCCGCTTTGGCGCAGAAATGGGCCATGACCCCGCACCATGACGACGCCGCCGACACATCCCAATTGCGCCTCATCGCTCAGGAATGGCGGCGCGCCTGGCGCCCCGGAGTCGCGGCGCTCTTTGCCGGATCGCTGGGCTATTCCCTCTATTCGGCGGTATCCAGCCTGTTCGTCGAACCGCTGCAACAACAATTCGGCTGGTCTCGCGGTGACATCGCCTTCGTCCACAGCTTCGGTCTGATCATCGCCTTCATCGCGCCCGTCATCGGCCGGATGACGGACCGTTACGGCGTCAGGCCGATCCTGTCGGCGGGCCTGCTGCTGACCGCCATCGGTTATGGCCTGCTCGCCTCCATGGGCGGATCGCTCGGCTATTTCTACGCGGTGCATTTCGGTTTTGCGCTCGTCGGCATGGCGACGACCGGCATCACCGTCACGCGCATCCTGAGCGGCGCGTTCGAGCGGACGCGCGGAACCGCGCTGGCGATCGGCCGATCGGGTCTGGCGGTTGCCGGCGCGCTGATGCCGATGGCGCTCTATCCGATCATCCTGCGCTTCGGGTCGGCGGGCGGCTATCTGCTGCTGGCCACCTTCATCCTGTTGATCGCGCTGCCCCTCATCTGGTTCTGGGTTCCCTCACGCACTGCGGAATTGCGGTCCGGACGTACCGCGCTCCCCCGCGCCGACAGCGCGCTCTCACTGCTCGCCAACGGCAAGGTGCGCATCCTGATCGCCGCGTCCGTCCTCAACTATGTGCCTGTCGTGGCGCTGCTCTCCCAGATGAAGCCGCTTGGCGTGGAAAAGGGGCTGGACGCCGTCGCCGCCGTGGGCGCGGTATCGGTGATGGGCGTGGCCGCCGCCATGGGGGCACTGCTCAGCGGCATATTGGTCGATCGCTTCTGGGCGCCCGCCGTCGCCTTCATCCTCAATTTCGCGCCGGCGATCGGTTGCCTCCTGTTGCTCCAGCATGATGTGCCGCCCGCGCTTTTCTATGGCGCGGTGCTGATGATCGGTCTCGGCCAGGGGGCGGAGATCGACATCGTCGCCTTCATGATCGCCCGCTATTTCGGGCTGCGCAGCTATGCCACCATCTACAGCCTGTCGACGCTGGGCATCGCGCTGGGCGTCGCGGTCGGCGCCAGTCTGATCGGCATGGCCTATGATCATTTCGGCAGTTACGATATCGCCCTGCTGGCATGCTCAGGCAGCTTCTTCCTCGCCGCATTATTTTACCTGATGATGGGACGCTATCCGGAAGGGGGCCAACCCGACTGAGCCATCCTCAGGCCCTTATGCGGCGCATCAGGCATTCCTGCGCGGTCGAGGCGATCAGGCGGCCATCCCGGTCGAAAATCCGCCCCGTTGTGAGGCCCAGGCCATTGCCCGCCGAGGGGCTGGACGTATCGTGCAGCATCCAATCCTCGCAGCGGGCAGGGCGGTGGAACCACATCGCATGATCCATGCTGGTGATCAGGAATTCGCCGCTGTTGGTGGGCAGGAAGTGCGGGATCGCCGCCGCACCGGCCAGCCAATAGTCGCTGGCGAAGGCGAGCAGACATTGCTGCAACCGGCTGTCCTCGACGGCGGCGGCGTCCGACTGACGGAACCAGAAGGATCGCGCCGCTTCGGTCGGCCGTGCCAGGAAATATTTTTCAGGCGCGATCGGCCGCATCTCGATGGCCAGGGCGGCGGCGAAATTATGCGTCACCGCCTGCTCCAGTTCGGCCACCCGCTCTCGCACGAAATGCTGGATGGGCGCGACAAGTTCCGGCGGCGGAACGGCGGGCATCGGCGCATTCTGATGGACGAACCCCTCCTCCGGCGCGTGGAATTCGGCCATCATCGTGAAGATCGCCTGCCCATCCTGACAGGCGGTGATCTGACGGTTGGCGAAGCGGCGGCTGTCGCGCAGACGCACCACCTGATAGTCGATCAGTCGATCCGTGCGCCCGGCGGCCAGGAAATAGGCGTGGAACGAGCTGGCGGGCAACGCCTCCACCGTCTTCATCCCCGAAAGGAGAGCCTGCGCCAGCAATCGCCCGCCGAACACCGACCCGAGATGATTACGCGCCCCGGCCGATCCGGTGAACCGATCCGGCCCCGCCTGCGTCACATCGAGTATGTCGGAAATCGGATCCCGCGTCGGCATGGGGCCGTCGTCATGAAGCGGTCCGTCCGCTACGATCATGCATCGAGCCCCAGGGCGCGCCGCGCCGCCAGCACCGTATCCATCTCGTCGAGACCGCTCAGCGGCACGTCATAGTCGGCGCGGTCGTCGATCTGGCTGATATGGGCGGCGATATCGTCACAGCTCGGCGCGTCCGGACCAGGACTGTACCACCCCCGCGTCAGGCCGACGAACAGCCGCGAATATTTGCCGCCCAGCACCGAATACATATGCTGGGAGGAATCGCATTCCCGGCTGGCGATATAACAGGCCAGGGCAGCGACGAATTCCGGCTTCATCCCCTCGATGAAATGACGGGTCCGCGCGCCCGCCGCCTTCAGGAACGCGATGTCGGGGCGCTGCTCGATCGGGGTGCCGCCCAGCCGCCCGCCCTGCGCATTGGGGAAAAGCGTGTTGACGGCGATCCCCGCCGGCGCCTCCTGCGCGATGACGTTCATCAGGCCGATCAGCGCCGTCTTGGCGGCCCCGTAATTGGCACGATAAGGATTGCCGAACACGCCGGATTGCGAACCGACCAGCACGATCCGGCCATAGCCCTGTTCCGTCATGGCGCGATAGGCGGGCTGGCATATGTTGAACGCGCCCTTCACATGCACCGCGAGGACGGATTCGACATCCTCTTCGCTCAGCGCGCCGAAAGCGCCGTTCCGTTGATTGCCGGCATTGGAGATGACGATGTCGACCCGGCCGAAGGCGGCCAGCGCGGCATCGATCACGGCCTGTCCTCCGGCCTGCGTCGCGACCGTGTCGTAATTGGCGACGGCCCGCGCGCCCAGGCCCCTGAGCTCTTCCACGACGGCGTCGGCATAGCCGGTCGAACCGCCCTGCCCGGTCGGGTCTCCCCCCAGGTCATTGGCGACCACGGCGGCGCCTCTGCGCGCCAGTTCCCAGCAGAAGGCCGAACCGAGCGCGCCGCCCGCCCCCGTCACCACAGCCACCTGCCCGTTGAAATCGATCGCCATCAGCCACTCCTTTTGGGAGCCGACCATGGCGGCGCCACCGCCTCCCGCCAAGCCGGGGAACAGAATTTCGGCCATGTGATGAATGGCGACGGCGGCGCTCAAACCTGCTTGGGCGCGCTCGCCTTGAAAAGCAGCCGCGCCAGCACGCTTTCCTCGACGTCCGTGTCCGGCCCACCTTCGGGAAAGAACCAGTCGCCCAGCAGGACCGATCCCGCCAGCATGCCGAAGCCATAGCGGACCATCAGTTCCGGCGGCACGTCGAATTCCAGCCCCGCCTCCTCATATTGCGAGCGGACGCGGCCAACGGCACGCGTGAAATAGTCGTCCAGCCCATGAATGGCCGCGGAATCGACATCGCCCCGCGACTTGACCATCGCCAGCAACAGATCGGCATGGTGGCGCAGGAAGGGATAAAGCGCCTGGACGAAACGCATGCTGCGTTCCTCACGGTCGGGCGGCAGCGTGTCGCTATAGGTCAGGAACTCGCGGAAACGGGCGTTGAAGGGCTCGGTCACCGCTTCGGTGAACAGCGCTTCCTTGCTGCCGAAATTGTTGAAGATCAGCGGCTCGGCCACCTCGGCGCGGGCGGCGATATGGCGCGTGGTGGCGCCGGCAAAGCCGCGCTCCGCGAAGATGGCGCGGGCCGCGTCAAGGATGAGCGCGCGGATTTCCGCCGTGGACCGCCGCGCGCGACGGGGGGTGGCAACAGCCTGGGGCCGGTCGGAAATGTCATGCATGCGTCACTACCCCATTGTCCTGTCTTCGCCGATGCTATAAATAGCACATACTATTTATCTACGCGATTCCGTTGCGGCGATTCTGAAAGGAGAGGCATGAGCAGTCAATTCGATGTGGTGATCCGCGGCGGAACGATCGTGGATGGCACCGGAGCCCAGCCCTATGTCGCGGATGTCGGCGTGAAGGATGGCGTCATCGCGCAGATCGGAACGATCGACGCGTCGGCAGCCGAGGAAATCGACGCGCGCGGCCTGACAGTGACGCCGGGCTTCGTCGATGTCCACACCCATTATGACGGCCAGATCACCTGGGAAAGCCGCATGGCCCCTTCGTCCAATCATGGCGTCACCACCGTGGTCATGGGCAATTGCGGCGTCGGCTTCGCGCCGGTGCGGGACGGCGATCATCAATTGATGATCAAGCTGATGGAGGGGGTCGAGGATATTCCCGAAGTCGTCATGGCCGAAGGCGTGCCGTTCAACTGGAACAGCTTCCCCGACTATCTCGATGCGCTGGACCAGCGCGTGTCCGACGTCGATTTCGCCGCGCAAATCCCGCACAGCCCGCTGCGCGTCTTCGTCATGGGCGAGCGCGGCGCCAATCTGGAACCGCCGACGCTGGAGGATCTGGTCGAAATGCGCCGCTGCGTCAGCGAGGCGGTGAAGGCCGGCGCGCTGGGCGTCGCCAGTTCGCGCAACCTCTTCCACCGTTTCCGTTCCGGCGAACTCGCGCCGTCGGTCACGACGGAACTGGACGAGGTGCTGGCGCTGGCCGAGGGTCTCAAGGATGCAGGCGCGGGCACGTTCCAATGCAACCCCAATCTCGACAATGATGCCGAGGTGGAACTGAAGATCTTCCGCACCATCGCCGAGCAGGCGGGGGTTCCCGTGACCTTCAGCCTGATCGCCATGCCGACGCGGCCGGAAAATTGGGGCCGCTATGTCGAAGGCGTGCGCCAGGCGGGGGCCGACGGCCTGACCATCCGCTGCCAGTTCATGCCGCGTCCGATGGGCGTCATGTACGGGCTGGAACTCAGCTACCACCCCTTCTCCCTCAACCCCAGCTTCCGCCCGCTGGCCAAGCTGCCGCTGGAGGAAAAAGTGGCGCGGATGCGCGATCCGGAACTGCGTGCCCGCCTGATCGCCGAGGAACCGGACGATCCGAACCCCGCCTTCGTCGGACTGATCAAGTCGATCAGCGCGCTCTACCGCATCGGTGATCCGGCCGATTATAATTTCGCGGCCGAGGACAGCATCCAGGCGGAAGCCGCGCGCCGCGGCGTCGATCCGCGTGAAATGATCTACGACGCGCTGCTGGAGGATGAAGGCCGGGCGATCCTCTGTTCCTATTCGTCCGACGTGCCCGAATATCTCGCCCAAAGCCGCGACCTCATCGGGCAGGACAATATGATCGTCGCGCTGGGCGATGGCGGGGCGCATTACGGCATGATCTGCGACGCGGCCTATACCACCTATCTGCTGACCGGGCGGCTGGGCCGGGACGGTCTGGACCTGCCCACCGCGATCAAGGCGCTGACCAGCCAGCCCGCCAACTCCGTGGGGCTTCGCGATCGCGGCGTGCTGGGCGTGGGGTACAAGGCGGACATCAACGTCCTCGACATCCCCAACATGATCCTGCACCGGCCGCAGGTGATCGCGGACCTGCCGGCGGGCGGCAAGCGCCTGTCGCAAAAGTCGAAGGGCTATGTCGCGACCCTCGTCAGCGGCGCGGTGACCTACCGCAACGGCGAAGCGACCGACGCGCTGCCGGGCCGCCTGGTGCGCGGCGTCCGTGGCGCTCCGGCAACCGCGCAGGCCAGGCAGCATGAAATCGCCTGATAGGGCGTGTCCGCGCGGATAAGGGGCGCGCGGGCCTCCTGAAGACCGGCACGGTCCTATCCGTGCCGGTCTTTTTCATGGCGGAACAGAGGCCGCAGCAATGCGACCGCCGAAGCGATCCGTTTCCCCGATTCCTCTTCGGAACATTGCAGCAGGCCGTCATGACCACCGGTCACGAGGGCGCCGAACTGCCGCGCGAGCAAGGCGGGGTCATGGCTCGATAGCCGCCCCTCCCGCGCCATGGCTTCCAGCCACTCGACCAGCGGCGACGCCACATCGCGGCTTTCCAGCAAGATCTGCCCCGCCAGTTCGGGAAAGCGCCGCGCCTCGAAAATGACCAGGCGCAGGAAACGGTCGGCGGCGGGATCGGCGGTCGCTTCGGCAATCGCGACGGCAAAGTCGGCCAGTACCGCCTCCGGCTCCCGTCCCTCTGTCGCGACCGCCGCGAAACGATAGGCCGGGACGCGGCAGGCATAGCTGCAAATCGCCCGAAACAGCGCCGGCTTGTCGGGGTAACGGGCGTAGAGCGTCGTCTTGCTGATGCGCGCGCGGCGCGCCACCTCCGCCATCGTGACGCCCGCAAAGCCATGGTGTTCGAACAGTGCCGCGGCGACCTCCATGACGGCCTGCTCACGCGCCAGGCTTTCGTCCGCTGTAGGGCGTCCCCGTCGTCGTGGCGCCTGGCGCGCAATGATCATATTCCTGATCCCCTTCCCGCTTGCACGGGCTTCTTTTTAATTGGACACATAGGTTCAATTAAATCGGGATGAAGGTGCAAGGCAATGGCGGATACGCTCAAGGTGGGGATCATCAGCGCCAACTGGAGCCTCAAGGTCCATGGCGCGGCCTGGCGGCGGATCGAGGGCGTGGAAGTCGCCGCCATCTGCACCTCCCGCCAGGAAACGGCGGAACGGGCCGCGCGGGAATATGACATTCCCAAAGCCTATTGGAACCATGAGGAGATGTCGGCCGACCCCGACCTGCACATCATCGATGTCGGCACGCGGCCATCCTTCCGCTTCCCCATGGTCATGGCGGCGCTGAAGAACGGCAAGCATGTCTATGACGCGCTGCCCTTCGCGGTCAGCCTGTCCGATGCCGAAGCGATGCGCGACGCGCAGCGGGCCGCCGGCGTCGTCGGCGTCGTGGACGCGCAATTCCGCTGGTCGCCACATGCACAGAAGATGAAGCGCATGATCGATGAAGGCTTCATCGGACGCCCGCTGGGCTTCAACGTCCAGCTCATGCTGCCGCTGATCGTCGCCAACGACAAGCCCTATGCCTATTGCGCCTATTCGGAACATACCGACCCCTATTATTGGCTGGCGGAAAAGAGCAGCGGCGGCAGCGCCTGGCGCAATTTCGCCACTCATTCGCTGCTGTTCCTGACGCATCTGATCGGGCCGGTGGCGGAGGCGACCGGCATGCTGACGACCGGCGTGCCCGAATGGTTCCTGCCCAATGGCGAAGTGCTGCGGCCCGAGACGCACGATCTGGGCAGCGCGGTGCTGCGCATGGAAAATGGCGCGATCGGCAGCCTGCAGGCGGGCTGGTGCGTGCCCGACACCGAAGGCTGGCGGGTGGAGGTGTGGGGCGACAGGGGCCGTTTGCTGCTGGTCGACGACAGCTTCGGCAATTTCCCCTCGGCAAAGCTCTATGCCGGCGATGCGCGGTTGCTGACCTATGGCCAGCGCACTTGCGAGGAGGTGACCGTGAACGACCATTATGCCGTTCCCGGCGTCGCGGGCGCCACGGCGGAGCCGCGTCCTTTCGCCGCGATGGACTGGATGTTTCGGCATATGGTCGATGCCATTCGCAACGGGACGGAAGGATCGCCCAGCTTCACCGAGGCGGCGGCGGTGCAGCGGGTGGTCGAAGCGGTCGAGCGCGCCGATGCCGAAAGGCGCTGGATCGCGATGAAGGACATGGGCTGATCGGCGCGATTTCGACGAGCGGCGGCAAGGCCCGATCGATCCCATAAACGAAATGGTCCACCGGTCCCGTCAGGGATGTTTGCAGGAAGAGAATAGATGCTGAGAGTGCATAAGCGCATCGATGTCACGGCGGCAGCGCCGGAATTGGGGGACAAGGTCGAGATGGCCGTGACCCTGACCTTGCCCGATCCGTCCGCCATGCCGGACCAGCCCATCGCGATCTTCGCCTGTCCGGGCGGCGGATATTCACGCCATTATTTCATGATGCGGTTCGAGGGCCATGAAAATTATGACGAGGCTGTCTGGCAGGCTGTCCAAGGCCTGATCCACATCGCCATCGACCATGTCGGCGTCGGCGAAAGCAGCATTCCCGACCTGTCCAGGATCGATTTCCAGACGATGGCGGCAACCCATGATGCCTGCGTGAGACAGATTGCCGCCGCCCTGCGCGACGGCACGGCGGCGGAGGGCTTTCCGGCCTTGTCCTCGCTCTTCCTGGTGGGGATGGGGCAGTCGATGGGCGGCGGCGTCACCATATTGACGCAGGGCCGGTTCGCCACATTCGACGCGATCGCGCCTTTCGGCGTCAGCGCGATCCACACCGCCCTGCCCCAGCGCGACAAGGCGGCCTTCGAACATGGGATGCGCCGCTTCGACAAGGTCGCCACCGGACAGGTCAAAAGCCATCTGGAACAGGACCATGAGGGCGTCGACTATGTTTATCCCTTCCATTGGGAGGATGTTCCCGCCGACATATTGGAAGAGGATATGAAGGGCGGATACCCGATCCGGCAGACCACGCCGCTGTTCGGCAGCCTCACCATCCCGAACTGCGCGGTGCAGATGATGCTTCCCGGCGTCTTTGCCGAAGATGCCGCCCGCGTCACCGTGCCGGTCCTGATCGGCGATGGCGAACGCGATACCTGTCCGGAACCTTATCGCGAGCCGGCGGCCTATTCCGCTTCCCCCGACGTCTCCCTCTTCATCGTGCCGCGCATGGCGCACATGCATAATTTCGCGTCCACGCGCGAGACATTGTGGAGACGCCTGCACGACTGGTCGCGCATGATCGCCATATCCTGACCGGGGCGATTGTCGACACAAAGGGAACGCAAGACGGCACGGGCCGGCCGCCGGTCATCAGAATCATGATGCTTGGCGGCCCCCGCTCCCCCTTATGAAAGGCATCCCTGTATGGCAGCGGGATAACCGGTCAGAGGTCCATCATGCGTACTGCCTATATCGTTTCCCCCGTCCGCACGCCCGTCGGCAAATATCTGGGCTCGCTGGCCGATATGCCCGCCGAGCGGCTGGCCGAAGCCGTCATCCGCGCCGTCGTGACACGCAGCGGCATCGACCCGGGGGCGATCGACGATGTCATCCTCGCCCAGAGTTACGCCAATGGCGAAGCGCCCAGCATCGGCCGCTGGGCGGCGCTGGCCGCCGACCTGCCGCTGGAGGTGCCGGGCATGCAGCTCGACCGCCGCTGCGCCGGCGGTCTGACGGCGGTAGCGACGGCCGCCGCCATGGTGCAAGGCGGCATGGCCGACGTGATCATCGCCGGCGGCGCCGAAAGCATGAGCAATGTCGAATATTATACGAACGGCATGCGCAAGGGGATGCGGGCCGGCAACAGCATGCTGTACGACCGGCTCGACCGCCAGCGCGAGCGATCCCAGCCGGAGGAACGGTTCGGCAGGATTTCCGGCATGATCGAGACGGCCGAAAATGTCGCCCGCGACTATGAAATCTCCCGCGCCGATGCCGATGCCTATGCCGCGCGCAGTCATCAGCGCGCCGCCGCCGCCTGGGAAGCCGGCCTGTTCGCGGACGAACTGGTGCCGGTCACGGTCAAGACCCGCAAGGGCGAAATGATCGTGGACAGGGATGAAGGCATCCGCGCCGATGCGACCGCCGAAATCATGGGCGCGTTGCGGCCGATCATCAAGGATGGCGTCGTCACTGCGGGCAATGCCAGCCAGCAGAATGACGCCGCCGCCGCCTGCCTGGTGGTGTCCGAAGAGAAATTGAAGGAACTGGACCTGACGCCCATCGGCCGCTTCGTGGGCTATGCGGTTGCCGGATGCCATCCCGGCGTCATGGGCATCGGCCCCGTGCCCGCGGTGGAAAAGCTGTTCCGCCAGACCGGCCTGGGCTGGAAGGACATCGACCTTGTCGAACTGAACGAAGCCTTCGCCGCGCAGGTTCTGGGCGTGCTCAAGGGCTGGGACTGGAACGATCCGGCCAAGCTCAACGTCAATGGCGGCGGCATCTCGCTGGGCCATCCGATCGCCGCGACCGGGGCGCGCATTCTCGCCTCCATGCTGCACGAAATGCAGCGGCGTGGCGCGCGCTACGGCCTCGAAACCATGTGCGTCGGCGGTGGCCAGGGCGCGGCGGCGATCTTCGAACGCGCCTGACGTTGCGAGCGGTTCCGGCGTCCCCTTTGCACCAGGGAACGCCGGAACGGATTCTACCAGCGCCGCCGCATCTGAAGCCCCAGATTGCGCTTGCGCAGCGCGGCTTCGCGCTCAGCCGGAGTCACCCGTCGCGTGTCGGCGGGAAGATGTTCGGTGATGTCGGCGAAGGGCACCTTCCTGATCGTGGGCATCGGATAGCTGTCCGCGCCGTGCCAGCGACCGACCAGCATGCCGCGCGTGTGCCCGCCGCTATCGAGCCAGTTGGCGACGCCCGGGTCTTCCAACGCAATCACGGTGCGGAACTTCCCGTCGCTGTCGATCTGCGCCTGCATCGCGTTGAGGCTGCTCTGGCGATAACCGAACTCGATCTGGTTCCAGAGTTCGTCGTTAAGCTGCACATTCCAATATTTGCAGTTCTCCGGCAATTCCGTCTCGATGATCAGCGCCTCGCCCGGCTGATAGTCATAGATGCACCGGAAATATTTTTGCGGCCATTCGCCGCTGTTTCCCAGATCTTCAAAGCCCGACAATTCCATGACGTTCAAACCAAGATCATGGATGACCTTGTTCTGATAGCCGATGCAGATGCGCGAAAAACGCTCGACGAACCCGCCCATGATGGCGTCGAGCCGCGCCGCGATCTGTTCCTGCGTCAGCCGGGGCTTCAGCGGCGGCTTGTCGAGCCGCTCGATCGCGAACCGGGCATCCACGTCGACGCCCCAATCATAGGCGAACTGGCGGATCATGATGTCGCCCGCCTGAGGATCAAGATAACGCCAGTCGCCGGTCCAGTCCTTGGGCCGCTCGGTGCTGAATATCACCTCGAAATAGCCGTCCTTGTCCAGCGTCAGGCCGTCGGCATCATAATTGTTGAAGCCGGGCTTGGGGTCTTGCGTGCCGAACATGCCGCGGCCAACGGCGAAACCCATCACCTTGTTGGTGCCGCGATAGCCGCTGACCTTGTAGACGCCGTCGCCGCTGACCGGCGCGATATGATAAATGGCGTCGGGATTGGGTTGCAGCAGGAAGATGCTGTTCTCGAACGGCATCCAGTCGGGATGTTCGGGTGTCGACTGGAAATACCAGACATAGGATTGCGCGATGTTCATCACCAATTGGCGATAGAGTTCGGCGCGAATCTGGTCGTCCTCCGGAAATCCGGTCATGGCGTTGAGGGCCCCTGCCGGCTTCAGCAGGTCGACATAGGCGCTCCAGTCCTTGAGCGCGGCTGCGGGTGCGGCACCGCTGTTCATGACTGCGCCCGACGCGGATGCCGGCAGCAGGCCGCCGACCATCGTCCAGAGCGCGGTGCCCAGCAACCTCCGGCGCGACAACGTAAAATCGTTCGCATCCTCATCCGACACTCTCCTTCTCCATATCGTCCATTCCTCAGCCCAAGGGCACACCCGCCAGCCTGACGTCAGCTTCCGTGCCTGCGTCCGCCGGACACCTCGATCCCGCGCCCGGTGATCATCGATGCCTCGTCGCTGGACAGGAACAGCACCGCATTGGCGATTTCGCGCGGATCGACCGCGCGGCGGATCACCTGGTTTTCGCCTGCGATCTCCGCCTGTTCCTCGGCCGTGAACATGGATGCGATCTGCGGCGTGGCGGTCAGCCCCGGAAGCACACTGTTCACGCGGATATTGTCGTCCGCATAGGCGCAGCTCGCATGATGGCTGAGATGGATCACCCCCGCCTTCGCCGCCGCATAGGAACAGGGCGCGGACGGCGTGTAAAGCCGCGCCGCCATGGACGCGGTATTGACGATGGTGCCGCCGCCATGGGCCTTCATCACCGGGATTTCATATTTCATCGCCAGGAAGGTGCTGGTCAGCGAGATGCTGATCGTCCAGTTCCAATCCTCCAGGCTCATCTCCTCGATGCTGCCGGGGCGGGACATGCCGATATTGTTGAAGGCGTGGGCGATGGGACCATGCGCCTCGTTGGCGGCGGCGATCGCGGCCTTCACCGACGCCTCGTCCGTGGCGTCGGTGGCGACGAACAGGGCGGTGCCGCCCTTGGCCCGGATGGCGTCGCGCACGGCTTCGCCCCTGGCCGGGTCCAGCTCGGCAATCGCCACCTTCGCACCTTCCTCGGCAAAGGCATGCGCCGTCGCTTCACCAATGCCCGATCCGGCGCCGGTGATGAAAACCGATCGCCCCTCGAAACGCCGCCTGTCACCCATCTTCTCTCTCCTGATGATATCAATCTCGATTAATGCGACGGCTGGTCTGTCAGGCGGCTGATCTCATGGCCGTCCACCTCCGCCCAGAAGGGCGCCCAGCTATCGAAATCCTGCGGTAGGTCGGGCGGATTGTCGTGCCCGGCCCAGCCGGTGAAGGGCGCCGCCGGCCGTTCCTGCCAGTCGGCGGAATACCAGTGCTTTTCCCGCCGCCGGACGAAAAACCACTCGCCATCCCGCCGTTCATAAGTATCGAAATAGGCGATCGCCATGACCACCCATTTGCCGTCATCCTCATGCTCGGCGCGGCAATAGACCACGCCATGCGCATGATCGGCATCGTCGAATTCGACCCGATGGCCGCAAATCTGGTGGATGGACCGATAGAAAGTCCTGACCGCGGGCGTGATGATGGACTTGAGTACATCGCGCCCGCTGCCACGCCGCCCGCAATAGACGTCAGGGATGAACAGATCGACCCAGGCGTCCATATCCCGGCTGTCCACCGCGATCGCGTAACGGATCGGAAGCTGCTGGATCGCCGCCAGCGATTCCAGCCGGTCGATCCGCGCCTCCAGTTCGTTCATGCCAGCCGCTCCAGATTGGCGGGGTCGAACGGCAGGAAGGGTTCGTCCCGCTTCGCCTTGCCGAACCAGTCCGGATCGTTGAGGATCGCCCGGCCGACGCCGACCAGATCGAACTCGCCCTTTTCGAACCGCTCGATCAGCAGCGGCAGATTGTTCACCGACTGCTGGCTGTCGTCGATATGCCTGGCCTTGCCCTTGGCCTTGTCCAGCGCGACGCCGCCCACGGTCATGGACGCCTTGCCCGTCAGCTTCTTCGCCCAGCCCGCCAGATTGAGCGGCGATCCGTCGAAGATCGGCGTGTCGAAATAGCGCTGGCTGGCATCGAACAGGTCGACCCCCGCATCGGCGAGCGGCCCGAGCAATGCGCCAAGGCCATCCGGCGTATCCGCCAGCATGGCGCGGTAATCCTGCATCTTGAATTGGGAGAAGCGCAGCACGATCGGCATATCCTCGCCAATCTCCGCCCGGATCGCCTTCACCACCGCCACGCCGAAGGCGGCGCGTTCGCCCCATCGGTCTTCGCGCCGGTTGGTATAGTCCCACAGGAAACTGTCGATCAGATAGCCATGCGCGCCATGGATGGCGATGCCGTCCACGCCCAGCGTCACCGCATTGCGCGCCGCCTGGCGGTAGGCGGCGATGACGTCGGCAATATCGCTTTCGCTCATCGGCGGCACAGGCGCCAGGCTCTCCATCCGTCCCTCCTCGCGGAAGGAGATGATGCCGTCCGGCGGACCCCAGATGCCCGACGGCCGCATCGGATTGCCGGTGCCGGTCCCGGCATATTCGACATTCCACATCGGTCCCTGATGCCAGAGCTGGGGAATGATCCGCCCGCCCGCGTCATGCACGGCATCGACCAGCTTGCTCCAGCCGGCCAGCGCCTCGACCCCGTCGATGCGCGGTATGTCCGGATGGTCGGCCGCGGCATAATGCGGCAGCGCCACCCCTTCCGTCAGGATCGCGCCCAGGCCCGTTGCGGCGCGGCGGCCATAATAGCTCGCCACCTCCTCGGTCGGCACGCCCAGTGGCGAGCGGTAACGGGTCATCGGCGCCATCACCACCCGGTTCGGCAGTGTCAGGCCGCGCAGGGCGAAGGGGCTGAGCAGAGGATCGATCAGGCTCATGTCATTCCCCCTTGAACAGGGGTTTGCGCTTCTCGATGAAGGCGGCCCGCTTTTCGGCGGTGTCGGCGGTCGACTGACTCATGAAGATGGCGCGATTCTCCATTTCGATCGCCGCCTCCAGGCTGGGCGCGTCGACATTGAACTGGAGCGAGCTTTTGGTGAGGGCGATGCCGATCGGGCTGTTGACCATCACCGCCTCCGCCAGCTTGAGCGCCTCTTCCATCAGCGCGTCATCCTCGACGCAGCGCAGGACAAGGCCGATCCGTTCGGCTTCCTCCGCCATCACCGGGCGGCCCGTCAGCATCAGCTCGGCGGCGCGCTGCAATCCGACAAGGCGCGGCAGCAGGTAGGAAAAGCCCATTTCATGGCCCGTCCCCGCATTGTGGAAGGCGTTGACGAACTTGGCGGAACGCGCCGCGATGGTCATGTCGGCGGCGATCGCGATCGGATAGCCCGCGCCCGCCGTCACGCCGTTCACCGCGCAGATCACCGGCTGCGGCAGGGCGCGCATCAGCAGCGGAATTTGGCCCAGCTTGGCCATGACGCGCTGCTGGAACTGCGCCTTGCCCAGCCCCTCGGGCACCCAATCGGGCTTGCCCGCGCCGCGAATGTCATGACCCGCGCAGAAGCCCCGCCCCGCGCCGGTCAGCAGGACGACCCGCACATCATGATCGTAGCGTACGGCCTCCAGATGGCCGATCAACTCGGCATACATGGCATAGGTCAGTGAATTGAGCGCATCGGGCCGGTTCAGCGTCAGTCGGCAGACGCCCTCGACCGGCATGTCGCGCAAGATGTCGCCCATCTGGCTCCCGTCCTTTTCTTTCATTCCGCGTGGTTGTGGACCATAGTCGACCAAAAGACGGGGGTCGCGGAACCCCTGACAGCGTCCCGCGCAGAGCATATCATGGTTGTGAACAGGCGTACCGCGATCTTGTCATCATGCCCGCCGATGGCATGGGAACAGGGTATTTCAGCAAGGTGATCCATGGCCAGACTGCCCCTTGAACAGATCCGCGTGCTTGACCTGACCCGCGTGCTGGCGGGCCCGTTCGGATCGCAGGTGCTGGCCGACATGGGCGCCGACGTGATCAAGATCGAGCGGCCGGTCGTGGGCGACGACGCCCGCATCTTCGGCGAGCCCTATCTGCGCGATGCGGAGGGCAGGCCGACGCGGGAAAACGCCTTCTACATGTCGGTCAACCGCAACAAGCGATCGGTCGCGCTCAACATCGCCAGCGCCAGGGGGCAGGAACTGATCCGCGAACTGGTCAAGTCCTGCGACGTGGTGATGGAAAATTACAAGGTTGGCGACCTCAAACGCTATGGCCTCGACTATGAAAGCCTGAAGGCCGTCAATCCCCGCATCATCTACTGCTCCGTCACCGGCTATGGGCAGGACGGGCCGCTGGCGACCAAGCCCGGCTATGACGCCGTCTTCCAGGGCGAATGCGGCCTGATGAGCGTGACCGGCGTGCCGGAGGGCAAGCCGGGCGCGGGGCCGATGAAGGTCGGCCCCAGCATCATCGACCTCTTCACCGGGCTGAACGTCGCCAATGCCATATTGGCCGCCCTCTATCATCGCGACGCGAATGGCGGGGAGGGTCAGTATATCGACGTCGCCCTGCTCGACTGCGGCGTGGCGGCGCTGTCCCATTATGCGCAAATCTACCTGACGTCGGGCGAAGTGCCGGTCCGGCGGGGCACACAGGGCAATGGCGGCATGCCGACCAGCATGTTCCCGTGCAACGATGGCGCGATCATGATCACGTCGGGCAATGACAAGCAATATATCGCGCTGTGCGATGCGGTCGGCCATCCTGAATTGAAGGACGATCCGCGCTTCTACACCAATGTCGAACGGGTGAAGAATCGCGACGAGATCACCGAGGTGTTCGACGCGATCTTCCAGACGAACAGCGTCGATTATTGGCTGGAGAAGCTCGGGGCGGCCGGCATTCCAAGCGGTCCGATCAACGATCTGGAACAGGTGTTCGCCTATCCGCAGGCAGTGCACCGGGGCCTGCGCGTGCGCGCGCCGCATCCGCTGAAGCCGGACCTCGACCTGATCCGCAGCCCGCTGAACTTCTCCGAAACGCCGATCACCGACTATCGCGCCCCGCCGATGCTGGGGGAACATACCCGCGACGTGCTGGCGCAGGAATTGGGGCTGGACGCGGCGGCGCTCAACGGGCTGGCCGAAGACGGGATCATCTGAAACGAAAGGCGCGGCGGCCCATCCTTGAAGATGCCCCCGCGCAGAATAGGCGGCGTGGACAAATTCAAGACTCGCTGAACTGAGTAATTTGGGTGGTTAGCTGCCACTCAAACTCGTCATCCCAGCGAAGGCTGGGATCTCAGGCGAGAGGGGACAGCCCAGCCTCACGAGATCCCAGCCTTCGCTGGGATGACGAATTGTTGACGTCCGCTTCTGGCCAATTTTCCGACATTCCGAATTTGTCCACGCGGCCTAGGCAGTATCGACATTCAGCTATTTCGTACGGTTGGAGCCGCCTTCATTTCAAATCGTCATGCTGAAACAAGTTCAGCATGACGTCGCCTATATTTTTAAGCTGAATGTCGATACTGCCTAAGGTCTGTGGACAATAGGGATTTTCTTTTTGGCTGAGAAGTGATTCAAGCTCCTTTTGGGAGCGCGAACATGGACCCGAACCGTTTTGTTATCAGTGATGCGATGTGGGAACGACTTGAGGGGTTGCTTCCCGGCAAAGTGACAGACCGTGGTGTGACGGCGGCGGACACGCGCTTATTTCTGGAGGCAGTATTCTGGCGGGTTCGCGCGGGTCTGCCGTGGCGCGACCTTCCATCCGGGTTTGGCAATTGGAACAGCAACTTCCGCAGGTTTCGACGCTGGGCGCGCGATGGCGTGTTCGACCGGCTTTTCGAGGCTGTGTCGGACGATCCCGATATGGAATATGCGCTCATCGATGGCACGATTGTTTCCGTTCACCAGAAGGCGACCGGCGCTAAAGGGGGACTCACAATCAGGCCATCGGGAGATCGAAGGGTGGGCTGACGACCAAGATCATGGCTCTGGTCGATGCGCTGGGCAATCTGGTGCGTTTTGTTCTGATGCCGGGGCAACGCAACGATATCATGGGCGTCAGGCCGTTGATCGAGGGGCTGACGTTCGACGCCTTGCTCGCTGACAAGGCCTTTGACGCCGATTGGCTACGCACGGAACTCGCCGAACGAGAGGCGCAAGCCGTCATCCCGCCGCGCAAGCATCGCAAAGCTTGCATCGACTACGACGCCCAAATGTACAAATGGCGCCACCTCGTCGAAAACTACTTCGCCAAGATCAAGGAATTTCGTGGTATCGCAACCAGATACGACAAAACCGATGGCAGCTTCAAAGCCAACCTCAACCTAATCGCTACACTCATCGCTTGTCGGTAAATGTCCACAGACCTTAGTCAGATATAGCCGCGCCGCGCGCGATAGGCGGCGAAGCGTTCCTCCAGCCCTTCCCGCGTCAGGCCGAAATCCTCCGGCCTATGCTTGGGCCCCTTGCTCGGCTTATGGGGATGGGCATCGAGCCAGGCCTGCATCGCGCCCTCCGTCTCGACCGTCAGCGTCAGGCCAAGCTGGTCGTAGATGGAACGGATCGTCGCCATCTGGTCACGGGTGAAGTCGCGGAACTCGACATCGATGAACGTCGCGGCGCTTTTCGCCCGAGCCGACTCGGCGCGTTCCAATGCCTGCGCCCACATCTCCGCCTCGCGCCGCCCGACATCGGCGCGGTCGGCCTTGTCACCGCAGAAGGCGCGGCGCGCCGAGAAGATGAGATTGCTGACCGAAGGCGTCGAATCCACCGGGTCGCGATGGGTCTGGATGATCTTCGCGTCGGGAAAGACGTTCAGCACCTCCTGCAAGGAAAAGAGGTCGGTCGGGTTCTTGAGCAGCCAGCGGCGATCGTCCCCCGCGCCGATCAGACGCAGCACGTCGGCCAGCCAGCGATAGCTGTCGGTGTCGTCGCGGCTGCGGTACCAGCGATCATAATTGGGCACCTCCCACATGGACGGCCACATATTGCTGGCAAAGCCAGAGCCGAGGATGAAGAGGGATTCCTCGATCCCCTCCGCCGTCATCATATGATCGTCGGCCGATTCCGGCGACGCTTGCAGATAGGCGTCCAAAGATGCCTTCTCCGTCCGATATTCGGCAATACCGTCCCACGTCTCCCGCGGCGGGCGCGGCATGGGATAGACGGTCAGCCAATGTTCCGGCCCCTGGAACTGCGGATCGAGCGACATCAGCAGGTGCAGCGCCGTCGTGCCCGAACGGACGAGACCGGCGATGATGATCGGCTCGCTGATCGGCTGCTCCAGCACCTCCGGCCGTTCCTTCAACCCCTTGACCGCCAGGGCGCGGGTATCGAGCGACTGGCCGATGCGCCATGCGGTCGCCTGCACGCACGCGGGATCAAGGTCGAGCGCGCGGATGTCCGACAGCAGCAGGTCCAGCCCCTCGCGAAAGCCGGGGTCGCCAAAATCGTCAAGGCCCGTGCGCGCTGTCGAGGCAGCCAGCAGGGCGTCGAGGGTCAATATCTGCTGGTCCTGGACAATGGTTTCTGTGTTCATCAGGCTGCGCTCCACGGATCGACATGAATCTTGGTTTCGTTGGCGCCGGCGCGCAGTTGCTCGAACAGGTCGGGGAAGGCGTCCAGGCCCACCGTCCGCGACACCATCAGGCGCGGCTCGACATGCCCGGCGTCCAGCGCGTTGGCGCTATGTTCGAATTCCCTGAGATCATAGGCGAACGAGAATTTGATCGTGACCTGTTTCCAGGTGGCGAACGAGGGCAGGATCGGATCGGGCGAGGTGCAGAAACCCAGCGAGACGACCGTGCCCCCCGGCGCGACCAGTTCGACCGCCTTCTGCGTCATGCCGACCGCGCCGACGCATTCCATCACGATGTCGGGCATGCCGCCCAGCGCGGCCGAAACGCGCTCCGTCTCGCCATCGCCCAGGGCCTCGAAGCCGTCGGCGCCCATCTGTATCGCCAGATCGGCGCGCCGGGCCGAACGGGAAATGGCCACGATCTTCCCCGCGCCCAACAACCGCGCCCAATAGATGGCGGCAAGGCCGATCGACCCGGCGCCCAGCACCGCGACCTTCGCGCCTGGCTGCATCTGCGCCAGCCGCACGCCGCGCAGGCCCACGGCAAGGGGTTCGATCAGCGCGCCGTCGGCAGGCGTCAGCGTGTCGGGCAGCACGATCGAACTCGTCGCCGCTATCCGCATATATTCGCCAAAGCCGCCGACAAGGCCCTGCATCTGCGCGCAGGCCATCGGATAACCGGCCAGGCAGGGCGCGCAGCGGCCGCAGCCCGCCACCGGCATGGCGGTGACGAACTGACCGACCTTGAGCTTTTCGACGCCTTTGCCCAGCGCGACGACCTCTCCGCAATATTCATGGCCGATCACACTGTTGACGGGGAAATCATTGCCATGCCCGGACGTCATGTGCAGGTCCGTGCCGCACACGCCGCAGCGCGTGACCTTGATGACCGCTTCACCCTCTCCGGGCTGGGGATCGTCCACCGTCTCCACGACGAGCGGCGTTCCCGCGCCCTTGAATACCGCAGCCCTCATCTCTCTCTCCTAAAATCTTCTACCATGCCATTATAGATACTTTTAAGTACCTAAACTGGCAAGGCGCGTGGCACGAAATGGTCGGCCTGCGGCCGAACCTGCCCGTCGCGGGAAGAGGTGTGAAGATCGGCGGCGAGTGATCGCAGACATGATGTCCGGGACGGTCGGCGGCATAAGCGCTTTCCGATCGCGCCAAGCCGGTTCAAAGGGGATCACCATGGTCCATGTCACCTTCATCACCCCTGCCGGGGTCACGACCACGCTGGACGGAGACGTCGGCCAGTCGGTGATGGACATCGGCAAGCGCGCGGGCGTCGAGAATATCATCGGCGAATGCGGCGGCAGCGCCGCCTGCGCGACCTGCCATGTGCATATCGATCCCGCGTGGATCGATCGGGTGGGTCCCCCATCCGACGATGAGTGGGACATGCTGGATTTCGCCCATGGCAAACGGTCGGATTCACGCCTTTCCTGCCAAATCCGCCTGACCCCGTCGCTGGATGGGCTCATCGTCTACACGCCTGAACGGCAAGGCTGAGGCGCGAGGGCGCGCGCCACGCGAAGCGTCAACCGAGCGCCCTGAGCGCCGCGACAGCCTCCGCTTCTTCCTTGATGCCCGGCATCTTCGGCATCAGTTCCGCCTCTACCAGCCCGCGCCAGCCTATTGTCCGCAGCGCAGCGATGATCGGCGCAAAGTCGATCACGCCCGCGCCGGGCTGCACGCGGTCAGGCATGTCGGCCATTTGCACGGCCGAGAGGATGTCGGCATGCGCCACGATCGCCGCTGCCATGTCTTCGCCCACGCAATGGCAATGGCAGCTATCCAGGATCAATCCCACCCCGGCCGCCCGCGCGACAGCGGCAACGTCGGCCACGCGCTCGACGAGGGCCAACGACACACGGGCACGGCTGACCGCCTCGACCGCCAGCGCCACGCCCCGCTCCCCAGCAAGCCTGGCCGCGGCAGCGAGATTCTCCGACGCCCTCGCAACCTGATCGCCCTGCGGCCCGCCGCAATCCAGCAGGATCGCATTGATGCAGCCGCCCCCCATGCGCTCCGCAGCCGCCAGGCTCTCCGACATCGCCATTTCCATGTCGGCGACAGGCGCGCCCCAGAAGAAGGACGGCTCCATCCCCTGCACATTATGGGTGAAGCTCCCCATCTCCATCCCATGGCTGCGCAGCGCAGCGCCCATGCGCCGCTGCACTTCCGGCGCGCGCGTCTTCAAACCATTGTCGGTGATACCGGCAAAGCCCAGACCGGCCGCGCAATATATCTGCGCGACCGGATCGACCGATCCGGCGGTCGCGGCCAGCAACGGCGCGTCAGGATCGGCTATGCCAAGATGCGCGGCGATCCGCATGGGGCCGTCAGCCTTGGGTCCAGCGCTCAAGCGCTGCGTCCGCATCCGTACCCAGCGGCGGGTTCACTTCACCGATCCGACCCGGCGTCTCCGACAGGCGCGGCGCGGGTGCGGCCAGCGCCAGATCGCCCAGCGCGTCATCCGCCACATGGACCAGACTGCCGCGGGCGTTTACATGCGGGTCCGCCAGCATGTCGTCGATGCTGTTGACCGGCGTCACCGGAATGCGCCGGGCGACGAGCTGCTCCATCAGCACCGCTTGCGGCACGGTGGCGATCCAGGCCGCGACACGGGCATCCTGATCGTCCCCCTCCCCGCCCGCCAGCGCCACCAGATCAGCGGCGTGCCGGGCGGTGCTGGCGGAAATGGCGACATAACGACCATCGGCCGTGCGATAGACATTGCGCAACACGCCGGGCAGCCGCGACCCGCACCGTTCGGGCGAACGGCCCGGCTCCCACCTTTGCCCCGCATGGGCGACGATCTGGAGGATGGGTTCGTAGAGGCTGGCGTCCACTTGCTGCCCCCGTCCGTTGCGGTCGCGCCAATAAAGCGCCGACAGGGTGCCGATCACTGCGCTCATCGCGCCTACCGCATCGCCCAACGCCACCGAAGGCAGCATCGGCGGCCCGTCGCTGGTTCCCATCAGCGCGGTCAGGCCGCCAAAACCTTCGCCAATCGTGCCTGAACCCGGCCGGTCCGCATAAGGGCCGGTGCCGCCGAAACAGGATAGGGACAGCATGACAAGACGCGGGTTGATCGCGGAGAGGACATCCCATCCCAGGCCGCGCTTGGCCAGCACGGCGGCGGGATAATTTTCCACCAGCACGTCGGCTTGCGCCACCAGCGCCTTCAGCCGTTCGATCCCTTTTTCCGACCGCAAGTCGAGCGCCAGGCATCGCTTGCCGCGCGCGACGACCGGCCACATCTTGCTGTCGCGGAACAGATCGCCCTCCGGCGGCTCGATCTTCAGCACGTCGGCCCCGAAATCGGCCATGATCGTCGCGGCCAGCGGCGCGGCGTAGAGCGACGCCATGTCGATGACCTTCAATCCCGCCAAGGCGCCCGGCGGGATGCCCCCCCTCCCCTGTCCGTCCATTCGTCAACACACTCCTGTCTGCGGCGTCATGTCGGGAAAGACGATGAGCCGATATTCGAAACTTTCGCGCGGCGGCACCGGCCCTGTCGGATTGCGCAGCGAAAAAGCGGTGTGGGGCGCACAGGAGGTTGCGGGTTTGCGCGAATCATATTGGGTGAAGAACAACGCCTCGTCCGGCTGCATGTCCGACATGTAATACCAGCGATGCGCGGGATTGTGGGCCAGGCCATAAATCTCGCTCTCTCCCTGCGCATGGACGTGGCGGATCGGCACCAGATCCTCCGCCGCCACGCTTTCGGGCGCGCAAATGGCCAGCGGATCGTCCCTGAGCGGACCGCTGATGGCGCGCCAGAAATTGACGATCATGAAGGGTTGCCCCGCCAGCGCTTCGGCGCTGCCGCCCAGCCTGTCCCGCAGCAGCGGACCGATGCTGCGCGGCGTATAATCGCAATGGGCGCGGAGCAGCGGCTGGCGCAGCGTGCCCGATCCGCGAAAGGCGGATGGCCCGGATGGGCGACGGCGCACCGCATGGTCCCAGGGCAGGACCAGACAGTCGCACAGCAACGCGCGGGCCGCCGCCGCCATCGCGGGCGCAAGGTCGCGGCGCACCGCTTCATCATCGTCGAACGCAGCGAAACCGTCCGTCAACCGAACCGTCGTCAGCGTCGCGGGATCAAGCGCGTCCTTGTCATCGCGAAGGTCCCTGATCGTCATGTCGTGCGCGTCGATGACGACATTGTCGATGGGCACTCCCGCGGGAGGATCGACATACCATGTGGTCGGGGCAGGTGCGCTGCGGTCGATATAGTTGATCTGTCCCGTTACGGTCATGGCATCCTCTCCTGTCCCATTCAGGCTGGCGCAGCCGCGAGGAAATCTTCCCGCAACCTCCGCTTCACGATCTTGCCCGTCTCCTCGCGCGGCAGCGCACCGCTCACGATCACATGGCGCGGGACCTTGTATCCGGCGATCCGCTCGCGCAGGAACGCCTTGATCTCTTCGGGACCCAGCGTCCCGCCGGCCTGGACATAGGCGACCAGAGCCTCGCCAAATTCAGGGTCGGGCACGCCGAACACGGCGCAGTCGGCCACCGCCGGATGCTCCAGCAGAGCGGCCTCCACCTCGGCCGGATAGATATTCACCCCGCCGGATATCACCATGTCCACGCGCCGGTCGCAGAGGAACAGATAGCCGTCTTCATCCAGCCATCCTATGTCGCCACAGGTGATCAGCCCGTCATATTCCACCGCGGCGCGCTTTTCGGGATCGCCGTGAAAGGTGAAGTCGGGGGTTCCGTGAATGCGAAGATAGATGTCGCCCGTCCGTCCCGGACCTGCCCACCGGCCGTCTTCGCCGCGGATACGGACTTCCCCCGTCAGAACGGGCCGCCCGACGCTGCCGGGCCGGGCCAGCCATTCCTCAGGACTGATCTTCGTGACGACGCCGGTCTCGGTCGACCCGTAGGTTTCATGCAATACCGGGCCCCACCAGTTCAGCATGGCCCTTTTGACTTCGGGCGCGCAGGGCGCACCGGAATGCACCACATGCCGAAGGGTGGAAAGATCATAACGCGCCTTCACCTCTTCGGGCAAACGCAACAACCGCACGAACAGCGTGGGGACGAGCGCGCTATGGGTCACGCGATGCTTCTCGATCAGGCGAAGGCATTCTTCCGGGTCGAAGCGCTCCATGACCACCACCCGGCCCCCGGCGCCGAAGGTCGCCATCAGGATCGCCTGGCTGAACAGATGGTAAAGCGGTCCCGTCACCAGCGCGACATTGCCCGGCGCGGTGTCGTGGATGACGGACAGGACCCGCGCGCGCTGCGCGGATTCCTCGCCCGTCGCGGGCAGGCGCTTGACCGCCTTGGGCTTGCCCGTGGTGCCCGACGTATAGACCATGGAGGAACCAAGGCCGTTGCCGTCGCCCGCATGGGGCGGATGCGCGGCGATCCAGTCGTCATAATCCTGACGCTCGCCCTTCCCGCCCAGCGCGACGACGGGCAGATCGTCGGGAATCTCCCCTTCGATGCCGTCGAGCAGGTCGGCATGGCCGATCAGCAGCCGGGGCGCGGCGTCGCGCAGCACATAGCCGATCTCCGCACCATGCCAGTGCCAGTTGATGGGCACGCCATAGGCGTCGAGCTTGCGCACCGCCAGATTGGCTTCCAGCACCGCAAAGTCGTTGCGCAGCAGCAGCGCCACCGCATCGCCCGGGCCGACACCCGCCGCCGCCATCGCGCTCGCCAGCCGCGCCGCCCGGTCGAGCAGATCGGCCCGCGCGCGAACGCGCTCGCCGATGATCACGTCACCGCTCATGGCGCTGAAACCGGCCTGGTGACGGTGAGGCATGTGCCCCAGCTATGGATCATGGCGGCATGCAGGCCACCCTCGCCGCCGCCGACCATCACCAGCACGTCGTCGGGCGTGGGCACCAGATGGACGCGGCCATCCGGCTTGATCCGGCCCAGCTTCCCGATGGGATCGCGATATTCCGGCCGGAACCAGTCGATCGGCAGCGCGCATTTATCCCAGATATAGGCCTGAACATCCTCGATCTTCGGATAGGCCTTCGCGATCACCTCCGCCCAGATCGGGTTGATCACGCACAGCGTCTCGGCAAAGGCGGAGGAGGGGAGAAAACCGTTCGCCCCCGGATAGGCCATGGACTTGGCGATCATGTCGAGGAAACCGTCGGCGCTGTTCGCCACCACGTCGCAGATATTGGCCGTGCCCATCGCGCCATAGGCCGTGACGGCATCGCCCGGAACGCCGCGACGTTCCGCCAACGGCGTCCAGGGGGAGCGTTCCTCCCATTCGCCGAAGACGATGCCCGCGACGCGTCCCGGCGTGCCGTAGACGCTTTGCGAGGTCGAACCGATCAACTGGCCCGCCACATTGCGCATGATCAGGCGGATGGCCCGGCCGATCGCCACCGCGGGCCCGGCAACCCCGCCCAGGCACCCGGCCTGACAGGGAATGTCCAGCCGGTTGCGGATCGGCCCGTTGACGATCACCGCGGGCACCACCGATCCGGTGGTGGCGTTGAGGCCCGCAAGGTCGAATTTGGAATCGGCCATCGCCGCGATCGCCGCGCACAGCAGCGGCATGGCATCACCTGTGCAGCCTGCCATGACGGCGTTGATCGCGATCTTCTCGACCGTGCATTCGGCGCGCAGCGGCGGCAGCACGGCGATCAGCTCGTCGGGAAAGCGCCCGCCGGCGATCAGGAAATCCTGCACCCGCTCCTGCGTCGGCGGGATCAGCGGCAGCCCGTCGCCCCAGCCCTGCGCCATGGCGAAATGGTTGAAGGCGACGATGTCGTCGTCGACCTCATGCCGCCGACTGCTCAGCCAGTCCGCTTCGCACCCCGAAATTCCGCAGGAACGATCGATAGTGGTTTCTTGCAATGTCATGGACCTGCTCTTTGGGTAGAATGTCGAGTGGATAGGGAAGGATATGCAGGCGCAGGCCCGATCGACCGCCCCGCTTCGCCAGATTATGGGCCAGCCCTTCGAAATGAGCCGTCGCCACGGCAATGGTCGGTATGCCGGTGGCCGCCGCCGTCAGCGCGTCGGCGATGGTCCAACTGGTGCAGGACCCGCAATTGCCAAGGCCCACAATGGCCATGTCGCTCCGCTCCAACAGCGCGCCATATTCACGGTCGGCCTGCACGCCTTCCTCGCCGGTACGGCCGCAACTGCGCCAGAAGGTCACTTCCGCGCCTTCCGCCCGCAGCCCTTCGGCCCAGATTTCGCTGACCCAGTCCCAGCTCCGCCACAGCATGTCGATGCGGATCGCGATCTTCTTGCCCGCAAGCGCGCCTGCGTCGGGGCCGGGATCGGCAATATCGTGCGCCAGGGACGCGCTGGGGTCGAGAATTATCGTCATATCGTCACCTCGCGACTTAATTTGCATGCTGCATGCAACATGTCAATCAACCCTGATGCGTCAGTAGCGATAATTTGGCTCCGCAATCCCGCCGAAACCCGTGTCGATCGCAAAGACGCCCCCCGCCTGCTCGCCCAGCGGCTGGTCGCCCGGAAGGTGCCGATGCGCCGCGGACGTCAGGTAAAGCGTGGCCATATCCGGCCCGCCAAAGGCGATTTTGGTGGGTTGCAGCACCGGCACGGCAATCTCCCGGTCCAGCCTGCCGTCCGGCGTGTAGCGCGCCACAGCCCCCTTCATCAGCAGGCACACCCAATAGCCGCCCTCCGCATCCACCTCCGCGCCGTCGAAAATCCCGTCGCCGCGGTCCCGCTCTATGAAGACGCGCCGGTTGGAAGGCGTTCCCGTTTCGATGTCATAGTCGAACGCATAGACCACCCCGGCCGGGGAATCGGCCAGATACAGGGTCCGCCCATCGGGGCTGAAGGCCATGCCGTTGCTACAGGTGATGTCCCGGATCACCTCGGTCAGCCCGGCGCCATCCAGCCGGTAGATGGCTGCGCCTCCAGGCACCTTGCTCTCGAAAAAGGAAAGGTCGACCGATCCGATCAGATAGCGGCCCTGCCGGTCGCAGCGCCCGTCATTATAACGGTGCGTCTCGACGCGATAGGGCGGCGGCGCGGCGATGGGCTCCAGCGTGCCGCTGGTCCGGTCGAAATCGAACAGCCCGGTGCGCAGCGCCACGACAACCGGATCGCCCGCGCCGCGCAGCGCGAAGCTGCTGACATGGGCGGGCATCTGCCAGCTTTCATTGATTCCGCTGGCCGGATCGAAGGCATTGAGCCGGCACGCTTCCTGATCGACCCAGAACAGCTTTTGCTCTGCCACGGACCAGACCGGCGTCTCCCCCGATTCCGCCCTGATGTCCAGCACGCAGCGCACAGTCGCATCCCTCTCCCGCATCCTTCGCTCCTTCATCGGATACCCAGCACCAACGCATATTCGTCATAGACGTCCGCCGGCTCATCCAGTTCGTCGCGGCGGCAGATCGCGTCCCAATGCTTCTCGATCTCGGCGGGTCCGGGCATTTCATCGCCCTCCACCTGCCACCCCCTGCTGACGGCGAGCGGCACCTCGCCATAGCGCCCGAAGGCATAGGAGAAGACGCCGCGCGTACGCGCGCAACGATCGCTCGCCAGATAAAGCGCCAGCGCCGCGCTATAGCCCGGATCGCCCTTCCGATTGGCTGCGAAATCAATGCGGTCCATGCTTGCCGCGAAAGCAGGCAGTTCCCGGAAGCCGCTGCCCATGGCGACGCCAACCCGGCTTGAAGCGTTGGGCATCAGCACATTGGAGACGATGCCATGAGGCGCCCCCTCAATGGCGACAATGTGCGACAGACCGACGATTCCCGCCTTCGCCATGGCATAATTGCCCATCCAGCCATGGCCGAACATGCCCGTGCCCGACCCGGTGAAGACGAAGCGACCATAGCCTTGCGCGCGCATCTGCCGGAATGCCGACTGGGCAAGGAAGAAACTGCCCTTCAGATGAACGTCGATCACCCTGTCCAAATCGTCGGCGGTCATGTCCTCGAACCGGTTGTTGACGACGATGCCCGCGCTGGGGATCACAACGTCCACCCGGCCATAATGGTCGAGCGCGCACTGGGTCAGCTTCGCGCCCGTTGCAGGATCGGCGACATTATCGTGATTGGCGACCGCCTCCCCGCCCATCGCCCTGATCTCCGCCACGACGGCATCGGCCGCCTCGTGCGACGCCCCCTGCCCATTGGGGGCGCCGCCCAAATCATTGACGACGACCTTCGCGCCGTGCCGCCCCAGCGCCAGCGCGTGGGCGCGCCCGATGCCATTGCCTCCGCCAGTGACGACCGCCACCCGCCCCTCGAACCAGTTCTCAACGGTCATAGAAGGCGCGCCCCCCATCGACATGCAGCGTACGGCTGGTGATGTAGCCGGCGCCCTCGCTGCCCAGGAATACGATCAGTCCGCCGACATCCTGCTCCCCATCGCCCATGCGGCGCATCGGGATCATCGAAAGATGATGCCCGCGCTCCGCTTCGCTCAGGCTCTGCCACCAGACATCGAACAGCGGCGTCGCCACCATGGGACAGACAGTGTTGACCGTGATCCCATATTTCCCCCAGCCGGTCGCCGCCGTCTTGGTCAGGCCCCTTACGCCTTCCTTCGCGATGGCATAGGCGCCGACCTCCGGCAGCCCCATGGTCGCGCCGCCCGAACCGAAGTTCACGATCCGCCCGCCCCGCTCCTTCATCGTCGGAAAGCAGGCCTGCATCATATAGAGCGATCCGTGGATCGACGAACGCAGGACAAGGTCCAGATTGGCGTCGTCCACTTCCTCGATCGGCCGGTTGTCGGTCGATACGGCATTATTGACCAGCAGCCAGACGGGGCCGAGCTGCGCCTGCGTTCGGGCGACGGTGGCGTTCACCTGCCCCCGGTCGGTGATGTCGCACGGCGCGACGATGGCGCGTCCTCCGGCCCCTTCGATCTGCGTTCGCGTGCGCTCCAACGTTTCAACCGTCCTGCCCACCAGCGCCACCGCCGCGCCGGCCTTGGCGACCGCGAGCGCGATGCCGACGCCCATGCCGGACCCGCTGCCCGTGATCAGCGCGACCTTGCCTTCCAGGGGTCCTGCCATATCTTGTCCTTCTGCCAATTCAGAACAGGCCGGACTTGCCGCCCGTCCAGGGGATGTGCTTGAAATAGCGCTCCGTCTGCGCCCACAGCGTGGGCGTGATGGTGGGTTTGCTGAGATCGCGGATCAGGTCGATATTGGTGGCTATGCTTTCCGGCGTGATCGCCGGATCGAACAGCCCGTCATTGTCGAAGATGGCCAGCCGCGCGACGCGACCGCCGCCCACATTGAAGACTTCACCCCCAAAATCCAACGCATCGCTGCTGAGATAGGCGACCAGCGCCGACACTTTCTCAGGCTGGAAATGCGTACGATACCAGAGCGCCAGCTCCTCGTGCGAGCTCTCCGTCAGCCGGGAGGCGCCGGTGGGGAAAATGCCGTTCACCAATATATTGTGCGGCCGACCGTCGAACGCCGCGTCGTGGGTCAGTCCCAGCAGCCCGGCCTTGCCCGCCGCATAGGGTCCCAAATGCCCCGCCCCCAACACCGCCGACGACATGACATTGACGATCCGCCCGAAACCCTGATCGCGCATCAGGGGCCAGACGCGGCGCAGCAACATGTAGGGACCGATGAAATTGGTCCGCAAAACCCCTTCAATCTCCTCATCGGTGAAAGCATCGGGCTCGCCGATCAACGATCCGCCAGCATTGTTGATCAATATGTCGACACGGCCGAATGCGTCCCGCGCATGGTCGACGATGGCCCGCGCCGCCTCACCGGTGCCCACCATGTCGGCATTCGCTTCGGCTTCGCCCCCTGCCGCGCGGATTTCGTCAACGACCGCCTGCGCGTGCGATATGGTGCCGGGCGCCAGCGTCGATTGAGCGCCGCCATAATCGTTCACCAACAGCTTCGCGCCCCGCGCGGCGAGAAGAAGCGCATGGGTCCGTCCCATTCCCCGCCCGGCGCCGGTGACGATGGCCACGCGCCCGTCCAGTCGAATCATACGCAATCCTCTCGCCCGTTGCCGATGATTATACATGCAACATGCAGAGGATCGACGATACGGGCACAGGCGCGCGAAAGCATCGCCTATGCGTTGGGCGCGCGGACCCGTTTCAGGTGGGCGGTTGGTCCTGGCCCGCCGAACGCTGCTGGAAGGCGCGGGTCCGCTCGATATGGGCGCGCATATGGCGCTCGGCCGCATCGGCATTCCCCGCCTCTATGGCATCGATGATCGCCTTGTGATCACGCAGCACGGCGCGGCCACTCCAGCCCTGGGCGCGGGACAGGCGGCTGTTGAGGACCCGCAACTGCTGGTCGATCTGCACCAGTTGGCGGGCAAGCCGCCCATTGCCCGCGCCGTCACGGATCATCCCGTGAAATGCCGCATCCAGCTCGACATGGCGTGCCAGATCATTTTGCGCCACCACCGCCTCATGCTGCGCAAACAGCGCCTTGAGTTGCGCTATGCCTTCCCCGTCCATGCGCTCCGCCGCGCGACGCACGGTGATGATCTCCAGCCCCTCGCGAATATCCAGCAGGTCCAGAATGTCCGCGGTTCCGCCCGCGATCACCGCCACGCCCGCGCTGGCACGCGGCTCCACCAGCCCCTCGCGCTCCAGGGCGATCAGCCCTTCGCGGGCAGGGGTGCGGCTAACGCCCAGCCGCTTGGCGATTTCAGGTACGCTCAGATGCGTGCCCGGCGCCAGGGTGCCCGACAATATCGCACTGCGAAGCCGCTCCGTCACCATTTCCGTCAGCGCTTCCGGCCGAGCGAGGGGTTCGAGATGTCCCGACGCGTCCTGCTCCGCACCGGCATGTCGCTGTTCATTCTGCATGCAAGGCTCCATGCCCTGAAAGCTGCGGTGATTCAATGCCGACGACGCCGCCCGGCGACTTCCCCTGAAAAGCCCGAAGGCGACAGGGTTCATATAGGTGATCGCTGTGGGGTGCCGTCGCTTTCATTTTGTTCGCCCCGCGACAACATGATAGCGGGCCGCCAGACTAATCATGAGGCATATATGAAATATCTTTTCGCTCTGGCTGCCGCTTTGTCCTTTTCCGCCGTCGCGGTCGCGCAGGACGCGCCCGCCATCAAGGCCCGCACCATGGTCAAGACCGCTGACGGCGTGCGGATCGGATTCATCGATCGCGTCTTCCAGAATGCCGAAGGCGCCCCGACATCCGTGCAGATCATCTACAAGGGCCGCTTCGTTTCGATTCCGGCGGCAACCCTGTCGAACGGCGATAAGGGCCTGGTGACGAGCCTGACCGCCGACGATCTCAAGAAGCTCTAAGTCCCGGCGCAACGGCGAAGCGATGCGGGTGGTCGGCCCGCATCCTTCACTCCAGCGTCATCAGATGCGCGTTGCTATAAGGTCGAATGCCGTCCGTTTGCCCGGCCCGCAGCCGCTTCGGCCAGTCGGGATTGCTGATCAGCATCCGGCCCACACCGACCAGATCGAACTCACCCGCCTCCAGCCGCTCCATCAAGGGGTCAAGACTGGCGAGACCGCTGTCGGTCAACGAAAAATCCTCCCCGTCCATCCAGTTGGAACGCGCCAGGCCCACTGACCCCACCGTCATGGTCGGTACACCCGTCACCTTCTTTGTCCAGCCCGCCAGATTAAGCCTGCTTCCTTCGAATTCGGGTTCCCAGAATCGGCGCGTCGAACAATCGAACAGGTCGACCCCCGCCTCCGCGATGGGCGTCAGGAACATCTCCAGTTCCTGGGGCGTGTGAGCGATCTTGCAATGATAATCCTGCTGCTTCCATTGCGACCAGCGGAAGGTGATCGGAAAATCCGGAGCGGTTGCCGCGCGCACGGCACGGATCAGTTCCACGGCGAAGCGCCCTCGTCCGATCAGGTCGCCGCCATAACCATCGTCCCGCCTGTTGGTGCGGTCCCAGAAGAACTGGTCGATCATATAGCCATGTGCGCCATGGATGTTGACCCCGTCACAGCCGATCCTCCGGGCGTCCGCCGCGGCGCGTGCGAAGGAATCGATGACGTCGGCGATATCGCTTTCGGTCATGGGGACGCCGATTTGCGCCGCTCGGGTGATCGGCGTGATCCAGCCGGTCGTATGCACCAGCGGTTCGGCCCAGCCGGACGGACCGGCCGGCGGCAGATGGGCATTGGGGATTTGCGGATGGTCCGATGCGGGCGGGCGCAGCAATCCGGCGTGCCAAAGCTGTGGCATGAAAGCCCCTCCGGCATCATGCACCGCATCCACGACATCCTTCCATGCGGCCAGCGCGGCGTCGCCATGGAACGCAGCGTGCATCACGTCGCTGGACGCCACCGGATGGTCGACCCGGCTCGCCTCGCCGATGCACAGGCCCACGCCGCCCCGCACCCGACGGACGAAATAATCGACGAAGCCGTGCGGCTGAACGCCATCGTCGGCAAAATTACGCCCCATGGGGGACATGACGATGCGGTTCGGCAGCGTCAGGCCGTTGAGAGCGAAGGGATCGAACAGCGCGGAAAGGTCACGCATGCTTCAGTCATCCAGCCGGGGATAGGGGCGTAGGGGATCGCGGCCGTCCCATTCGCCGTGCGCCGCCTCCATCGCGGCAAGCGCAGCATGAACGGCCGGAGTCCAGGCACCATATTCGACGAAATGGCCGAGCATATCCCGCATGTCGACCATCACCGCCCGGCCGAAGCCGGGCACCACATGGTCGGTGACGATGGCTTCGTCCCGCGCGGCATGGTCTGCGATCGCCGCGTCAATGTCCTCGCAGGCGACCTGCACATGATGCAGTCCATAACCCACGCCGGTCGATGCCGGGTCATATATCGCCGGCCCTGCGCCGCTATAGGCAGCCAGTTCGATATTCATGCCCCGCCGATATCCGACCGCGACCTCCAACATGCCGCGCGCGGGCAGGTCGCCGAAACGCTGGCCCTCCATGTCGAAGCACGCATGGAAGAAGGGTCCCGCCCCCATCCGCCGCGTCCAGTTCGCCACCGCCGCCGCGATGTCGGGCACCAGATAGCAAAGCTGGACGACCTTGCCGGGCTGCTCCGCCGCGATGCTGGTCCAGTCGTTTGTCACCGTTCCGCACCGGGTTCGAAGATCGCGGCGGTCAGATGTTGCCCGCCATCGGCCAGCACGCGATGGCCCAGGATGAAACATGCTTCGTCGGAGACGAGGAACATGGCCGCCCCGCCGACATCCTCCACCGGATCGGCCAGGCGCGGCATGGCCGTGTTGGCGATCAGCGTTTCGACACTTTTGCCCTTCCCGGCGCGATAATCCGCGAAAACCCCGATGTCCGGCACGGCTGCCTGGAGGAAATTGACGAGAATGCCGTCCTTCCCCCATTCCACGCCGGCCGACCGGCTAAGTCCGGTCAGCGCGAAATCCATGGTGACGGCATCCGTCACACCCTCGTTCGCGGTGGGACCATAGATGGATCCCAGATTGACGATGCGCCCCGCGCCTGCCGCCTTCATATGCGGATAAACCGCCTGCATCATGTTGAGCGCATTCAAAAGCACATCATGGAATGCCGCGGTAAAATCGGACGCCGCATTCTTCTTTGCCAGCCTTTCCCACTTCAGCGCCGCGTGGGCGCCGTTCAGCAATATGTCGATCCGGCCATGCGCCTCTTTCACCGCATCGGCGATCGCCCGCGCCGCGGCGGGATCCGCAAGATCGGCGCCGCGCGCTTCCGCACCGGGAATGGTGCGCGCCACCGCCTGCGCCGCCTCCTGATCGCGGTCGACCAGCACGACCTTCGCGCCTTCGCGGGCGAAACGGCGGGCTATGCCCTGCGTCAGTTCATTGGCCGCGCCCGTAACGATCGCGACCTGCCCTTCGATCAATCCCATCCTGTCCTCCCCGCGCTCAGGCCGTCAGCTCGACGGTGGCCTGGCTGTGGCCCTTGTGAATATCGGTGCCTTCCTCATGCATCTGGAGGGGCGCGGTCGCCCATACGCCGCCGTCGACGCAGAAGACCTGCCCGGTGATGAAGCGGCCATTGTCGCTGCAAAGCCCCAGCACCGCGCCGGCAATGTCGATCTCGCAATCGCCCATGCGGCGCATCGGGAACTGGCGCACGCTCGCCTCGGCCATTTCCCTGTTCTGCTCGGCCCAGCTCTTGTACGCCCAGCTATCGCCCGCCGGGGTGATGCAGTTGACGGTGATATTGTCCTTGCCGAATTCCCGCGCGGCGCTGCGCGTCAGCGCCTCATTGGCGGATTTGGTGATGTTATAGTCGCTCGAATAGGGCTGACCCCAGATATTCCAATGGCTGGAGAAATAGATCAGCCGCCCGCCTCCGACCTTGCGCATGTGCGGAACCGCCGCGCGGCTGGTCCAGAGCGACTGGTAGAAGCCGGTCATCAGCGTCATGCTGTAATCGGCGTCGGGCTTGTTCTCGATCGACCGGACAGGCGCGATCCCCTGCGCATTGTTGACGACGATGTCGAGGCGGCCGAAATGTTCGGCGGCATTGTTGACCAGATCCTCCATCTGCTGCCGGTTGCCGACATCGGCAGCGACGAACCGCGCCCGCTCCGCCGCGCCGGGAATCTGCGCGATCAGCGCCTCATTCTCCCGGTTGTTCTCCGCGCTGCGGGAACAGTAGACCACCGCCGCGCCTTCCTTCAGGAAACGCAGCACGATGCCCTGCCCGATGCCCTTCGTGCCTCCGGTGACGACCGCCACCTTGCCGTTCAGCCGCCCATGCGTCTGCATCTCTTCTCTCCTCAAGCTGTTTCGACCAGCGGCTTGCCCGCCGCCATCCGCCACATGTCCGCGACCACCGGCAGATGGATCGTCTGACCGCCGTCCACGGCCAGGAGCTGCCCGGTGATATAGCGCGCCGCATCCGACAGCAGGAACAGTGCCGCCTGGGCAATGTCCTCCGGCTCCCCCAGATAGGGCAGCACATTATTGTCGAGCGTCATCTGAAAGAACCGGTCGCCCATATTGCGTGTCGTGGGCGTGTCGACGAAGCCCGGCGCTATGGTGTTGCAGCGGATACCCCGCTTGCCATAGGCGGTGGCGATCGACTGGCTGAGGCTGTGCACCGCGGCCTTGGACGCCGCATAGGCGGGGACGGTGCCCAGCGACAATATGCCAGCGGTGGAGGATATGTTGACGATCGCGCCGCCTCCGCGCTTCAGCATTTCAGGAATGCAATATTTCGCCGCCAGCATCGGTCCGCGCAGATTGATCTCCAGCGCGCGGTTCCAGATCGCCACCTCCATTTCGTGGATTTCGCCGTCCGCCCCGGTTTGCTCGGGGGCGTTATAGGAGACGGTGTTGTCGAGCAGGTCGACGCCGCCGAAGCGTGCCACGGTCGCTTCCACCATGGCCCGCGCCTGCGTCTCGTCGCGCAGGTCGACGCGCATCGCCAGCGCCTGGCCACCCGTCTCCGCGATCGCGTCGGCGGCGGACAGCGCATGGCTTTCGTCAAGATCGGCGATCACCACGGCCGCGCCATGTGATGCCAGCAATTGGGCTGTCGCCCTGCCGATGCCCGAAGCACCCCCCGTCACGACAGCCACCTTGTCCGTCAGCATGGACCGCACGACTCTCTCCCGCTTTATATTTCACCAGGCTTATCATTATTGCGCGAGGAGTAGTCAATATGCCCTTTTTTTGTCTGTTACTCCGTATAAAATCGACGACATAGGATCTTAATAAGAACGATCGTTCTTATCAATCTCGAGTTGCGGTGCGCGGCACGGATCCGAAAAAGGCTTTTCCGCCTTCGTCCAGACGAATGAATTCCGACCACACGCCCAGGTCGCATCGCGTATCGGCATAACTATAGTCGAGCGCACCCGGCATGGAGCCGGCCATCGGCACATCATAACCCATGCTCTGAAGCCGATCGATCATCGCCTGATGATCGTCGATCAGATAGCCGAAATGATGCAGCCGGATCGGCCCCGCTGCGGAGGGCACATGATCGTCGTAGATCGTCTTCTGCATCGGATCGGGCTCTATGATCTCCGTCATCACATCGTCGATCCAGGCAAGCGCGATGCGTCGTGTCGGTGCCGGCTGGCCATTGATCGCGGGGGGCTCGTTCACCGCGAATTCGACCGGGCCGAACTTGGCGCGGAACGCCGCGACGGCCGCCTCCACATCGCGCGTCACATAACCGAACTGGAAGAAGCCCTTGAAGAAATTCTGCATCCCACTCTCCTTTTGAGCAATATAGATACTTTAAAGGACCTATTTTGCCAAGCGCGGTGCTGCGCTTCCCCGGAGGCGGAACGTCGCTCAATCGTTTCCACATGGTCATGGTCAAGGATCGGCGGGCCGAGGCGGACGCTTCGACCACTCCGATTTCCTTGTCGAGGAAGCCGGTCAGCAGGAGGCAGCGATGGCCAGGATGCTGGTCAAATCAAGTCCCGGCTTTTTTGGGATAGGGTCGGGAACAAATGCCCGGCCAGGCAAATGGTCTTCAGTCTCTTTTCGGTATGGAATCGTTGAACCGCCTATCCCATAACGGCCGCACATCGACTGGCTTGGGCAACATCTTCTGCGCGAAGAAAAGGTCCGCCACCCCCTGCTGGGAGGCGATGGCCGCATCGGTCACGGGGCGCAGTTCAAAGCTGGCACTCTGGCGCCGAAACTGGTCCACCACATAATCGCGCGGCACACCGATACTCTGCGCGACGATATCCGCCCATTCCGTGCGGTTTGCCGCGGCCCAACCAAAGGCCTGCTGCATCAGCGCCAGATATTCGCGGATGACCGCCGCCGTCTCCGGATCGGCCAGCGCGTCGACATGGGCGCACACCAGATAATTGCCCGACAATATGCCATAGGCGGTGCGCAGCACCCGCGCGCCATCGGTGGCAACCGCCCTCTGGATCGGGAATTCATAGATGGCCCAGGCATCCAGCGCCCCTTGGGAAAAGGCCGCCGCGCCATCGGATACGCTCATGGCGACCGGCGTGATGTCGTCCCAGCCCAGACCCACTTCCTCCAACATCCGGATCAGGAAATATTGCGATGTGGTGGCCCGCACATAGCCGACCCGCTTGCCCTTGAGATCGGCTATGGAGCGCGCCCGGGACCCCTTGGGCACCAGGACCACCTGATTGTTGACATCGCCATGGAGGACGGCGATCTGACGGAAACTCTGGATCGTTGAGGCGGCCGCGAAGATCGGTGGAATCTCGCTCATCTGTCCAAGGTCGAGCGAACCGCCGTTCAGCGCCTCCACCACCAGATGACCGGACTGGAATTCGCTATATTGAAGGTCCAGACCCTTGGGCACGATCCCGGCCGCCTTGAACAGCAGCCTTATATCGCCTCTCCCCTTGCCCGTGACCGCGACACGCAGCCGCGCGCCCCGGCCCGCACCGCAACCCGCCAACAGCAAGCCGGATGCCGCCCCCGCACCCAGGAAACCGCGCCGCGACCAATATTCAGCGACCACGGGCACTTTCCCGATTGGTCGCCGCCCGCTCGAACAGCACCACAGTGGGATCACGCAAAAATTCATGGCGCGCGGCATCGTACAGGCGGATCCAGCCCTGGATCAGGGAACGCACAAGCTTCATATTTGTCCTTCCGGCATAGCTTGCCTATTTATCTATTTCTTCGGTAGAGATAAGTCTCGCAAGCAATGCTGCGCCAACTATTAGAAATGCTTGATTCATGCTGAAGGTCGATCACGCTGCCATTGTCGGAGGAGGCTTCAGCGGCACCCTGCTGGCGATCAACCTGCTGCGTCACGGCGCGCTGCGGGTGACGATGGTCGAGCGCCATGCCGACCGCATGGGCCGTGGGCTGGCCTATGGCGCGGCGCAGGCGAGCCATATTCTCAACGTACGCGCGGCCAATATGAGCGCCCTGCCCGACGATCCGGATCACTTCACCGACTGGCTGAAACGGCAAGGTCTGGGACAGGAAGGCAGCTTTGCCACGCGGCGCGACTATGGCGCCTATCTCCGCGCGATGCTCGACGAAGTTCGGGTCCTGGCGAGCGACAGGCTGACCGTAATAACGGATGAGGCGGTCGACCTCAGGCAGCGCGGCGACGGCATCGACATCGACCTGCGATCCGGCGCCCGAATGGATGCCGATATCGTGGCGCTGGCGCCCGGCAATCTGCCGCCCCATGATCTGCCCGCATTTGCCGCCCTGCCGGGCGACAACCCGGCCTATGTCAATGATCCCTGGTCCGCGACCATTGCCGAGGGGCTGATGCCCACGGATCAGGTTCTGCTGCTGGGCAGTGGCCTGACCGCCGTGGACTGCGCGCTCAGCCTGGACAGCACCGGGTTCCGTGGGCGGGTCGTCGCTCTGTCCCGGCGCGGACTGGCCCCACAAAGTCATGCCGCCACCGTGCCCTACACGGCCTGCAACGACCGTCCGAGGGGGAGTGCCTCAGCGCTGGTACGGTCATTGCGCAATCGCAGCGTGGAGATCGGCTGGAGAAATGCCGTGGATGAGTTGCGCCGCTTCACCCAGGACATGTGGCGCGCCGCCAGCGCGGAAGAACGCAGCCGTTTCCTTCGCCATTTACGGCCCTATTGGGACGTCCATCGCCACCGCATCGCGCCGCAGGTGGCGGCACGGCTCGCGTCAATGCGGAAGGAGGGACGACTGCAAATCCATGCGGCCAAGGTCGTGCAGGCCGTCCCCGATGGTCGGAGCCTCGATGTCCATCTGCGCGGGCGTGGCCAGGATAGGACGGAGGCGATGTCTTTTGCCCGGGTGATCAATTGCACCGGTCCACTGGGCGACCTGCGACGCGCCGATGATCCGTTGCTGCGTCAATTGGCTATGCGGGGTGACATCCGGCCCGATCCGCTGGCGATCGGCATCGATGTCGATCGGCAATGCCACGCCATCGCCCGCGATGGGGCGATCCAACAGCGGCTGTTCGTGGTCGGTCCGATGACGCGGGGCGCACATTGGGAAATCGTCGCCGTCCCCGACATTCGTCGTCAGGTCTGGCAATTGGCGCGCGAAATCACCGGCGCGCATTGGGTCGAAGCCGAAGGTCTGTGACGGCCTTGCTTATGCCGGCCTCACCAACATGCAACGGGTTCAGCAATCTATTTCGGTGTCCGATTCAAGAGATGAGAACCCTTGCCGCACAATCGGAAGGGTGCCTCTGATCCCCCTCATAGGGATGAGGCACCCATCCATGATTTTGCCATCGGCCTTACCGATAGCAGACTTTTTTGACAGCGGCGACGACGCGTGACGGGTCGATGAGTGCGGCCTTTTCAAGGTTGGCGGCATAGGGGAGCGGCACGTCCTCGTTGGTGACGCGCAGCACCGGGGCGTCGAGGTCGTCGAAGCCCTGTTCCATCACCACCGCCGCGATCTCCGAGGCGATCGAGCAGACCGGCCAGCCCTCCTCCACCACCACCAGGCGGTTGGTCTTCTTCAGGCTCTGCAACACCGTCGCGGTATCCAACGGACGCAGCGTGCGCAGGTCGACCACCTCCGCATCGATGCCCTCGCCCGCCAGCGCCTCCGCCGCCTCCAGCGCCACGCCCACGCCGATCGAATAGCTCACCAGCGTCACGTCCCGGCCCTCGCGCATGATCCGCGCCTTGCCGATCGGCAACACATAATCGTCGACCTTGGGCACATCGAAGCTGCGGCCGTAGACCAGCTCATTCTCCAGGAACACCACCGGATCGTCCGAGCGGATCGCCGCCTTGAGCAGCCCCTTGGCATCGGCCGCATCATAGGGCGCGATCACGATCAGGCCGGGAACCGCCGCATACCAGGGGCCGTAATTCTGGCTGTGCTGCGCCGCGACCCGGCTCGCCGCGCCGTTGGGGCCACGGAACACGATCGGGCAGCGCATCTGGCCGCCCGACATGTAATTGGTCTTGGCCGCCGAGTTGATGATATGGTCGATCGCCTGCATCGCGAAGTTGAACGTCATGAACTCGACGATCGGCTTCAACCCGCCCATCGCCGCGCCCGCGCCGATCCCGGCAAAGCCATATTCGGTGATCGGCGTGTCGATCACCCGCTTGTCGCCAAATTCCTCCAGCAGGCCCTGCGTCACCTTGTAGGCGCCCTGATATTCGGCGACTTCCTCGCCCATCACGAAGACCCGCTCGTCGCGGCGCATTTCCTCCGCCATGGCGTCGCGCAGCGCTTCGCGAACCGTCGTCTTGAGATATTCGGTGCCCTCGGGCAGCGCCGGGTCCTTGACGGTCGCCTTCGCCTCAGGGACCAGCTTCGCCGTACCGCTCTGCGCCTTCTTCGGTTCGGGAGCCGCCTCAGCCTTGGGCGCTTCCGCCTTGGGAGCCGGAACAGGCGCTGCCGCGTCATCCGCCCCTTCGCCCGCCCCTTCGCCCGCCATCGTCGCAATGACGGTGCCCACCTTCACCCCCTCGGTGCCTTCGGGAACGACGATCCGGCCGATCTGGCCCTCATCCACCGCCTCGAACTCCATCGTCGCCTTGTCGGTCTCGATCTCCGCCAATATGTCGCCCGAGCGGACCTCGTCCCCTTCCTTCACCAGCCATTTCGCCAGCGTGCCTTCCTCCATCGTCGGCGACAGCGCCGGCATCTTGATCTCGATACCCATCAATATTGCTCCACCAGCACGTCGGTATACAGATCGTGCAGTTCCGGTTCGGGAGAGGTTTCGGCAAAGTCCGCCGCGTCGCTGACGATTTTGCGGATGTCCTGGTCGATTGTCTTGAGTTCGTCCTCGGATACGCCCGCTGCGGTGAGATATTTCTTCACCCCCTCGATCGGATCGGACTTCTCGCGCATCGACTGCACTTCCTCGCGCGAGCGATATTTGGCCGGGTCCGACATCGAGTGGCCGCGATAGCGATAGGTCTTCATCTCCAGAAGGATCGGGCCATTGCCCGCCTGCACCCATTTGAGCGCCTCTTCCGTCGCGCCGCGCACGGCGAGCACGTCCATGCCGTTCACCTGGATGCCCGGAATGCGGAAGCTCTCGCCCCGGCGATACAGTTGGTCCTCGGCCGAGGAGCGGTTGACGCTGGTGCCCATGGCATATTGGTTGTTCTCGATCACGAAGATGATCGGCAGCTTCCACAGCTCGGCCATGTTGAAGCTTTCATAGACCTGGCCCTGGTTCGCCGCGCCGTCGCCGAAATAGGCGACGCACACGCCGCCGTCTCCATTATATTTGTGCGCAAAGCCCAGCCCCGCGCCCAGCGACACCTGCGCGCCGACGATGCCGTGGCCGCCGTAGAATTTATGCTCGACGCTGAACATGTGCATCGATCCGCCCTTGCCGCGCGAAATGCCCGCTTCCCGGCCGGTCAGTTCCGCCATGATGACATTGGGATCGATGCCATAGGCCAGCATGTGCCCATGGTCGCGATAGCCGGTGATCACGCTGTCCTTGCCGGGCTTCAACGCCGACTGGATGCCCACCGCAACCGCTTCCTGCCCGATATACAGATGGCAGAAACCGCCGATCAGACCCAGACCGTAAAGCTGCCCCGCCTTCTCCTCGAAACGACGGATCAACACCATCTGACGGTAAAATTCCAGCAACTCCTCTCGCGTCGCTTCATAATCCTCAGGCAACGAAGGCCGTAAACGGTTATGATCCGCACCTGCTGGCGTATCTTGTGGGGAAGAGGCAATCTGGTCCGTCATTTCCTGTCCCTTGTTCCAGCACGGGCTGAACAGTTATCGCTATCAGGCACAGTGTGAAGAATGGAATTGATTAATTCCAATAATTATTTTATTGGAATTTCCATAGAAATTTCCGATGAATCGTATCGCCTTCTATCATATCGAGACTCTTCTCTGGATTGCCCGTCTGGGAACGTTCGGCGCTGCCGCCGACCGGCTGAATGCCAGCCAGCCGACCATTTCCGCGCGCATCAGAGAGTTGGAGGGGCAGATCGGCTTTCCGCTGTTCCAGCGCGAGGGCAGGAACATGATGCTGACGGTTCGCGGCCGGGAATTCGTCCAGCGATGCGAAACTTTGTGGACGACGCTTCAGCAGACCCTGCTGTCCCCCGACGAATTCAGAGGGGCTTCGGGCATAGTCCGCGTCGGGTCCGGCGAGATCGCGGCGGCAAGCTGCCTTCCGGTGTTCACCAACGCCATCGGGAAGAGCATGCCGAAAATCTCGCTGGAGATCGAAATCGATCTGACGGCCCATCTGATCGATGATCTGCTCAGCGGCCGCGTCGACATGGTCTTTGCCATCGGGCCGATCACGATGCCGGGCATAGTGGCGGCCACCATCCGACAGGTCGAACTGGTATGGCTCGCCAGCCGCGAACTGGGCGAAAGCATCACCGAAAAGGGCGGCGAGATAGAATCGACCGTGCCGCTCTGGTCGGTCGCGCGGTCGTCGCCCATGCACGATCTGATGGCCACCATGATCCGGAAGTCGTCCTTCCAGCATCCGCATGTGCATAACTGCAACAATGTGCGCTCGCTGATCGACATCGTGGAATCCGGCGGGGGCATCGGGCTGTTCCCGCTCAACATGGTGGAGGAGAAGATCGCGGCGGGCTCCCTCGTCAAGCTCGATGAGGAGGTGCCTCCGCCGATCCTCCTCCAAACCGCGATGCGCAGCGGCGATCACGACCCGATCATCTCCGAACTGTTCCGCCGGTCCTGCGAAATTTCCTACGTCTGAGAATTGGCCCCAACGAACGGCCGATCCGCAAACGGGGTTGCCCCTTCCGCCTTCCTCCCCCAAAGGTCTTCGGATTCCGGAACGGAGGGAAGATATTGGAGACAGTTTCGATCGTGCTATTTCTCCTGCTGGCGGTCGTCGTCAGCGGGGCGGTTTCCCGAATGTTGCCCGTCTCCATTCCTACACCTCTGGTGCAGATCCTGCTCGGCGGCATCATCGGTCTGTCGACATCCCACCGCGTCGAGCTCGACCCCGAACTCTTCCTGTTCCTTTTCCTCCCTCCGCTCCTTTTTCTCGACGGCTGGCGCATCCCCAAGGACGAGTTGCTCAAGGACGTCTGGACGGTGGTCGAACTCGCCCTCGGCCTTGTCCTCCTGACGGTCGTCGGCATGGGTTTCTTCATCCACTGGATGATCCCGGCCATGCCGCTCGCCGTCGCCTTCGCGCTTGCCGCCGTCGTGTCGCCGACCGATCCCATCGCCGTTTCCGCCATCGCCGCGCGCGTGCCCATCCCCAAGCGGATGATGCACATATTGGAGGGGGAATCGCTTCTCAACGACGCCTCCGGCCTCGTCTGCCTGCGCTTCGCCATTGCAGCGGCGCTGACGGGCACCTTCTCCGCCGGGGCCGCCGCACTCAATTTCCTCTGGGTGGCCGGAGCCGGCCTGGCGATCGGCATTGCCGTCACCCTCGCCGTCTCGCGCGTCAAGGCATGGGTCACGAAACGCTGGGGCGAGGACACCGGCTCGCAGATCCTCGTCAGCCTCCTCATCCCCTTCGGTTCCTACATGCTCGCCGAACATGTCCACGCCTCGGGCATATTGGCGGCGGTGGGCGCCGGCGTCACGATGAGCTTCGCGGAGATTTCCCGTCAGGCCATGGCCGCCACCCGGATGCGCCGGAACTCGGTATGGGACACGATCCAGTTCACGCTCAACGGCATCATATTCGTTCTTCTGGGCGAACAACTGCCCGCCATATTGGAAGGCGCGCATCAGACGGTGGCACTGACGGGTCACAGCTCACCCTGGTGGCTGGCCATCTATACCATAGCGATCATAGCCGGCCTCGCCATCCTGCGTTTCGCCTGGGTCTGGGCCTCGCTCCACCTCACGATCCTGCGCAAGGCCCAGCCCGGTGCCGCCATGCACAGCCCCGACTGGCGGCTCGTCGCGGCGACATCCTTCGCCGGCGTGCGGGGTGCGATCACCCTCGCGGGCGTGCTGACCCTGCCCCTCGTGCTGAACGACGGGACCGACTTTCCGGCACGCGATCTCGCGATCTTCCTCGCGGCCGGCGTGATCGTCGTGTCACTCGTCGTTGCGAGCGTCGCCTTGCCGATCCTGCTCAAGGGCCTCACCATGCCGCCGGAACCGTCGAAGCAGGCGGAGGAGGACAGCGCTCGCATCGCCGCTGCCGAGGCCGCGATCCAGGCGATCGAACGGCATCAGCATGCCCTGGCCGAACATCATGGCGAAGCCGACCTCTATGTCACGGTCGGCGGACGGGTCATGGACCTTTATCGGGATCGCATCGAAGGCCTGAACGGACATCAGGTCGATGAGGTACGCGCCGGAAAACGCCTTGCCGGAGAATTCGGTCTGGTGGCCGTCAAGGCCGAGCGCGAAACGCTGGCCCGGCTCGTGCGCGATCGCCAGGTGAGCAGTGAGATCGCCCACAAACTCACGCGAGAACTCGACCTTGCCGAAGCACGCTATCGCGGCTGAGACGAACCGCTCGCAAACCTCGTCATTCGATCTTCAGCAAATCGCCCGAACGGACGAGGCGGGAATATGCAACGGCATCTCCCGCCCTGATGTCAAGCGAGAGCGAGGGACTTTTCCCGCCCGCGATTGATGAACGGCACCAGCGCCGCACCGATGAGGCACAGGACCCCCGCCGCGACGAAGGCAGGCATATAGCTGTTCCAGGCCGTGCGGGACAGCCCGCCCGCCAGCGCGGCACTCGCCGCGCCAAGCTGATGCCCGGCGAATATCCAGCCGAAGACGACATTCGCCCGTTCCGGCCCGAAGCGCTGCGCCGTCAGCTTGACGGTCGGCGGCACCGTCGCCACCCAGTCCAGCCCGTAGAATATGGCAAAGATCGACAGGCTGTAGAGCGAGAAGTCGCTGAAGGGCAGATAGAGCAACGACAAACCGCGCAGGCCGTAATAGCAGAACAGGAGCCAGCGATTGTCGAACCTGTCCGACAGCCAGCCCGAGGCGAGCGTACCCGCAAAATCGAACAGCCCCATCATCGCCAGCATCGACGCGGCACCCACCGCCGCCAGCCCGTAATCGCCGCACAGCGAGATGAAGTGGGTCTGGACCAGCCCGTTGGTACTCGCCCCGCAGATATAGAAGGAGAAAAAGAGTATCCAGAAACTCGGCACCCGCGCGGCTTCGGCCAATATCCGAAGCGGCGTCATCATCAGCACGCCAAGGCTGGTGGACTGCACCGGCGGGGCATGGATCGCGCTCTCGCCATAAGGCGCCAGGCCCAGATCGGAGGGGCGGTCACGCATCAGCAGAACAGTCACGACCGCCGCCAGCAGGATCGCACCGCACACCAGCAGGATCGCGGCACGCCAGCCGAAATTTTCCGTCAGGGCGGCCATCAGCGGCAGGAAAGCCAACTGCCCCGTCGCGGTGCTCGCCGACAGCAGCCCCAGCACCAGTCCGCGCCGCGCCGTGAACCAGCGCGTCGCCACGGTCGCACCCAGCACCACGGCCGTCATGCCCGTGCCGACACCGATCACCACGCCCCACAACCAGACCAGCTGCCATAGCTGATCCATACCCAGCGACAGGAAAAGGCCGCCGCATATGATGGATAAGGAAACCAGCATGATCCGCCGCACGCCGAAGCGGTTCATGAAGGCAGCGGCAAAAGGCCCCATCGCGCCAAAAAGCAGGAAACGGATGGCCAGCGCGCCCGAAATATCCGCCGCGCTCCAGCCGAATTCCTTCTGCAACGGCACGATGAACACACCCGGCGCACCGACGGCGCTCGCAACCACCAACATGGTCAGGAAGGTCGCGGCCAACACCGCCCATCCGTAATGAACATGACGCGCCCTCAGAACGCGCGCCACGGCGGCGGAAAACATGCAGATCCCTTCCGGCAGAGGCGGAGGGGCGTTAAATGATGGGTGCCATAACTCTGGTCAAGAGGCCAGTGGGAGCCGGCTGGACGTGACGCTCCGCCGCATGTGCCTTGCGATACTGGAACAGGATCCGATCGGATTGAACCGGGTCACGCGCCAGGCGCGGTTCTCCTTTCGACAGGCCCAGGACATGCCTTGGCGCGAGATGCCCTAAAATTCTATATGGATCTGAACCTTCGACGGATTCACACCCGCCGCCCGCGCGATCCGTGCCTTGGCCGACTGGATCGCATGGGCAAGCGTTTCGGCGCTGGCGTCGGCGATGAGGGGCGCCGCCGCTTTCCGGAGCGTGGAATCGCCCTCGCCGAAAAGCAGTTGCTGCTCGGTCAGCCCGAAAATATCGGCCAGGACAAGCAGATTGTCCTTCCGCGGCGTGGTCCTGCCGGTTTCCCAACCCCAGATGGTCGGCTTGCTGAAGCCCGTCCGCTCGCACAGTGCGACCCGGCTCAACCCGCGTTCCCGCCGCAACCGACGCAGACGATCCGGCAAACCTTCCGCGATTTTCTCTTCGGCCTTGGTCTCGGCAGGCCCGTGGACGGACTCATTGACGGACTTTGCACCATCGCGATCCGGATTGCGCAGCCGCACCGCACTCACCACGGCCTGCGGCAGCGCTTCCACGAAACGGCAGCCGAAAAGCGGCTCATTCTGCCAGACGACGCGGGCGGCGACCTTGTCCGCCTCGGGCAGGGACAGGATGATCTCCTGTCCGACCTTCAGATTCGTCCGGGTTTCCACCAGCATGCCCGCCGTGGAAATATCATGGATCACGACATTCGCCTGCGCCTTGTCGAACGTGCCGGGCAGTTCGAGGCGAATACGCCAGCGAGCGGCTTCACGCCTGTTCTCGGACTTTGGCGGCTGTTCAACGATGGCTTGAATAGACATGGTCCCGTTACTCGCATCAATCGGGTTTCCGGAAGGTTAATCCGGCCCCGTAACGTCATTCGCGAACCCGGGCCGATCGGGCGTCAGTCCCGGTTCCTCAGCGCCCACCATAGGATCGCGGCCATGATGGACCAGTTGCCGCAGCTATGGACATGCCGCAAGCCGCAGGGATGCTCCTCTTTCGCGTCCCGTTCCATCGCCATTGCGGCTGGTGGTTTGCGGATCGCGAGAAACGGCAGGGATCGAACCATGGAGCGCCGCCTAAGCAGCATGACGGCGCCTCCCTTCCAACTCCCGATAGACCGCGAAAAGCTGGGCGAAATGATCGTCCATGGTCGTGACGGATGCCGCCATCGCCTGCGCCCGCCGGCGCTGCGCCTGCGGATCGCCGTTCAGGAAATCGGTGATGACCGCTGCCAGGCTGTCCGTCTGTGCCGCCCGGTAACGCAGGCCCACGCCATGCGCCGCCTGATCGGACGCGCCCCCCTCGTCCGGCACGATGATGGGAATGCCGCTGGCCCGCGCCTCGGCCGCGACCATGCAGAAGGTTTCCGCCTCGCAGCCATGGACCAGCGCGTCGGCGCTCGCCAGCATCTCCGCCAAAGCGGGCCGGTCGTGCATCGGCGCCAGCAACTGGATATGCGGATTGTTGGCCGCCGCCCGCCGCACCCGCGCCCGGTCGCGCCCGTCGCCGACCAGCACCAGCCCGACCGGATTGGCATAGCCGGCCGACGTCACCGCCTCGATCACCTGGGGCCATCGCTTTTCGGGCGCATGCCGCCCCACCCCCAGCAGCAGCGTCGCATCCGGCCCCAGACCGCATCGCTCCAGCAACCGCGCGCGCAGCGCCTCATTGCGGTGGCGCGGCGAGAAATAGCCCGGCTCCACCCCCATGGGCAGGGTGGCGACCCGCTCCAGCCGCCCGGCCGACAGGCGCTGCGACAGGCTGTCGCTGGCGCTCACCACCAGGTCGAAACTCTGGTCCAGCCGCCGCAGGTGGCGCCAGAACCATTCGAACCCCCGGTCGATCGTCGCGCGGCTCAGCACCGACCCGAACCAGCGATAGGCATAAGCGGAAAGCGGATCGGCATGCATGATCAGCGCGCGTGGCGCATCGCCCCGCCAACGCGCCACCATCGCCGCGCTCCCCCAGGGCGATGACGCCTCGACCAGATCGGGTTGCAGGCGGTCGAGCATGGCGTGCAGCGACTGTTCGTCGTCGAAATAGGAATAGCGCCGGTCGAGCGGAAAGCGGCGCGCGGGCAGCATGACGATGCGCCCACCGCCCTGGGTTTCGACCACCCGGTCATTGTCCGACGGGGCCAGGATGATGATTTCATGTCCCGCCTGCGCCCCGGCCTGGAGCTTGCGTTCGACATAGGTTTTCACCCCGCCGCCGCGCGGTGCGTAAAAGGCGCAGACATCGACGATGCGCATCGCGTCATTTCTCCAGCGGGCCGAAGGCGAAAAGCCCCCGGCGATAATTCATGGTGATGGCGATCCGCGCCGGTCCCGACCCGACCGTCGCGCGGGCCGCGGCGGCATGGGGCTTGGACCAGCCCAGCTTGGGATTGCCGGGGAAACCGATGCCGTCGATCGACAGCGAAAAGCGGCGATTGGCATCCCGGTCGTGCATCAGGCTGAGCGCATAGGTGCCCGGTCCCGGCGCGCGGATGCAAAGCTGCACCGGACCGGCGGCAGGCGTCGCCTCCTCCACCCGGCGGAAAACCTTTCCCGCCCCGACCAATATATTGTCGTCGGCCAGGAAATCCTCGTCATTGGCGGGATAGAGTTCCAGCTTGAGCCGGCCCTTGCGATCCTTGAGGCCCAGCACCTCGACCAGGAATGCCGGGCCATTCTCATTGGCGCGACACTGCCCCTCCGCCTTGCCGAGATCGGGCGTCGACGGGATGGCCGCGCCCGCCAGAAGGATGACCGCGATCATGCGGTGCGGCTTTCGCGCAGCAATTCGGTCACGCCCAGCACCATACCGACCAGCAGATGCGCGGCCAGGATCAGCGACGCCATCAGCGCCATGGCCGACACGATCTCGCTGTCGCGTCCGATCAGGAAGGCCGCCATGCTGGCGAACACCACATCCTTGTTGGGCAACAACGGCAGGCGGGAGACAAGCTGGCGCAGCGTGCCGAGCAATATCCACCAGCTAATCGCAATGTCGGGCAGCAGCAGATGCCACATCACCGCCGCCAGCACGGTCGTCGCCACGATGCGCGCCAGGTGGATGCCCGACACCATCCACAGATCCCGGCGCGGCAGGGTGAAGAGCCGCCGCCGCAGCAGCATCGCCACCAGCGACGAGGCGAGCACGAACAGAATCGACCCGCCGACCTCCCAGCGGTTCAGCCCCGCATCGACCGCGCCCAGCAAGGGCAGGGCCAGCGCCACCATCAGCAGCGTCACGCCGTTGCCGACCAGCGCGGACAGGATGGTCACATCCTTGATCGCGCCGAAGGGGGCGGTGGTGATCCGGCTGTTGCGCCGCGCCCAGGCGTAGAAATAGACCTCACCCAGATAACCGAGCAGGATCTCGTTGCTGACCAGCTTGCGCAGCAGCGCGCCGAAACCTTCCGCCGGGATCGCCCAAAGGCGCCGGAAGATCACCCATTCGGAAATCGGCCCAGCCAGATAATAGAGCGCGAAGGCGAACCAGAAGGTCAGCGACACCGGCATCAGCGCCCACAGGCGGCGCGGGTCGATGTCGCGGAACTGGTGCAACGCCACGACCAGGATCAGCACGGACACCAGCGGCCCCGCCCATCGGGTCCAGTTGCGGCCCGATTGGATCAGCGGCTTGGGATCAAGCGCGCCGTCCAGTGATGCGACCGTGGGGTTGAGGAGGCCGGTTGAGGTTTCTCCGATCATGGAAATGCTCGTCTTGATGGGCTGGAAGGGGTGACGTCGCCGCCGGCCGGAAGCCACAGTCGTTCCGGCTGCGATTTTTCACTGGAGCCGCCGAGGCGGGCCAGGGCGGTGAAATCGGCAAGGTAAAGGGGTGCCGCCGCTTCCAGCGTGAAACGGCGGGCCTGAGCCAGGCTCGCCGCGTCGTCCTGGACGATCCCGCCGGCCTGCGCGATGGCATCGGCCAGGGCCGCGGCGTCGCCGACCGGAACCAGCCGGCCCAGCGCGCCATCGCCCAGCAGCGCGCGCATCGCCGCGCTGCACTCGGTCGCAATGATCGCCTGCCCGGTCGCCAGCGCCTCCAACAGGACGGCGGGAACGCCCTCATAGTCGGAGGAAAGCAGGAAGATGTCGCCATGCCCGATATGGGATGCGGGATCGGGCACATGCCCCGCGAAATGCACGCGCCCCGAAAGGCCCAGCCGGTCGGCCAGCCGCTCAAGCCCACGTCGGTCGGGGCCATCGCCATAGAGCATGAGCCGGTCCTGCGGCCCCGCGCCCCGCGCGAAGGCCTCCAGCATCAGGGCGAAATTCTTCTGCCGCGCCAACCGGCCGATGGCGACGAAGCGCCGCCCCTCCACCGCCGGTCCGGCCATGGCTCCCGCCCGCAGGCGGTCGATCTGCGCCAGCGACAGCGCGGGGTCGGGAATGACGCTGATCGCGGGATAACGGGTCATGGCGCGGCGCGGACGGATGAGCGTCGCGATCTCCGCCTCCAGCCCCGGCGCCATGGCGATGAAGTGATCGATGAAACGCCCCTGCACCCGCAGCCAGAGGCGGTAGAATATCCGCCCCGCCCAGGGCATGTCGCGCCGTTCCAGATCATTGCTGATCTTGGCGACGACCGGCGGGCAGCGGCGGCCGAGCAGTCCCTTCATCGCCACCGCGACCACCGCATAGCTGTTGCCCGCGCAGAACAATATATCGGGCCGCAACCGCCGGATCACGCCCGGCAGGGTCACGATCATCCAGAGCGTCTCGCACCAGGCGATGGAAAAGCGCGGCGGCGTGGGCATGATGACATCCAGCCCCTCGCCCAGCTCCCCCCGCATCGCGCCGTCGCCGCGTCCCATGAACAGCGGCGCATCAACGCCCTGCTCGCGCCAGCGGCGCACCAGCCGCAAGGCGACGCGCTCCACCCCGCCGGGTTCGAAACTGTGGAGGAAGGTCAGCACGCGCATGGATTCAGCCCGCCAGCAGGTCGTCATAGCGGCCCGCCTCATGCGTCCGCGTCAGGCGGCGCAGGGCTCGGTCGATACTCGCCAACAGGCGCGGCACATGCGCATCCCCCGGATGGACGGCGACCCGCGCCACCGCCGCGTGGCGCAGCAGCGGCGGCAACAGCCGCGCCGCCAGCAGGGACGATGCAATGCGCGCCCGGCTGCGGCTGGCCCATGTCAGCACCGGCCCCCGCGCCAGCACCCGGCCCGTCGACGGCTGCCAGACCTTCATATGGTCCTCCGCCAGCGCAAAGCCGCTCTCCGCCAGCGCCTCCAGCGCCGATGGACCGTACAGCCAGGCCGGGGCGACGAAACCCGCGACCGGACGGCCGGTGATGGACTGGATCAGGTCGCGCGCATCGATCATGCGCCGTTCCGCGGTCGCCTTGTCCAGCCCCAGAAACTCGCCTTCCCCCGCGGTCATGTGCCGCGCCTTGAACCGCGCCGCCGCGCCGTCATGCGTCGCCATGTCGCGGTGGAACCAGCCATGGGCGAACATGCTGACGCCCGCATCCGACCAGCGCCGCAGCCGCCCGGCAAAATCACTGTCCGCCCGCAACGGATGGCCGCCCCAATGGTCCGGCACGACCAGCATCGCCAGCCGCCCCACGGGAACATGGCGGGCCAGCCGGTCCAGCAGCAGGTCGACCTCGGATTCGAAGCGCGGCCCAACATCGTGAATAGACAAGAGAAGTTTCTTCACGACTGTCCCCCACAGACTGAAGCAGACCCATTTACAGGCGCCGCTATGGTCGCGGCCGATGACTTGATGATGACAGTCCAGATCATGCCCATGGCTTTTCGCTCCTGCATTCAGGACGACACCCCATGCGGCAACCGCAGCCCGTCACTTTCATGAACTCTTTTTCATCTTCGGCGACAACTGCGGCGGCCGCTCTTCCCTGCCGTCATCTGCCCGTCCCCGCAGGAGAGAGAAGGTGCGCATTTTCGGACGAGCCGCACGGATGATAGCCACCATCGCACTGGTCGCGACGGCCCCATCGACCGATTCGCACAGCCTGTCGCCGCCCGCCGTCCCGGTCCCCTTCTCAGGGCAGCTATCGGTGCTGACCTACAATATTCACGGGCTGCCGTGGCCGATGGCCTGGGGCCGGCCCGCCGATTTCGCCCGCATCGCCGCAACGCTGCGCACGCTCCGGGTACAGGGGCGCAATCCCCATGTCGTCGTGCTCCAGGAAGCCTTCACCAGCGAGGCCCAGGCGATAGGGCAGGCAGCAGGCTACCCCTATGTCGTGTACGGCGCGGACGACGACGCCGGCAGCGATCTGACGCCCGGTCCCGCCGACCTGCGCTTCGCCGCACGGGAAAGCTGGCTCCATGGCGAAGGAATCGGCAAATATGCGGGCAGCGGCCTTCAAATCCTGTCCGATTATCCGATCGTCGACGTCCGCCGCATGGTTTTCCCGACCTTTGCCTGCGCCGGGTTCGACTGCCTCGCGAACAAGGGCGCGCTGCTCGCCCGCATCCGGCTGCCGGGACAGGCCGATCCGGTGGACATCGTCACCACCCATCTCAACAGCCGCCGCGCGTCCCGCGTGGCGGACGAACGCTCCAATCATGCCTTTGCGGAGGAACTTGCCGATCTCGGCCAGTTCATCCGGCACAATCACGACCCCCGCAATCCACTGGTCGTCGCGGGCGATTTCAACGCCGGACAGACGCCCGCCCGGCGCGCGGCGCTGATCGATCATGCCACCCGGGACTGGACGCCAGGCGTCATGGTCGACAATGCCTATGACGCTGCCCGGAATATCGGAATCGCGCTGTCAACCGACGCCCTCCTGTCCCGCCAACGCGCCCGCGATTGGGAATTTTTCGCGCCGGGCGCGACGACGAACATGACTTTGCGCGGGATAGAGGTGCCGTTCGGCCATGACGCTACCGGCGCCATGCTTTCGGATCATGTCGGCTATACCGCCATCTTTGACATGGGCCGACGGACATGATGGATGAAAGACGAGCCCCCATGATATTGAACGTCGAAACAATATCTTATATTTTCGTCTTTAAATCATCCTGAAACGATAAAATTTTTCTGCTTTCCCTTTCCGTATCATAGGTGGATAGTCCACGAAAACTCCCGGAAAATACTGATATTTTCCGAAAATGAACCGAAAATGACATAGTTATATTCTAATTATGACAATGATTGTCACAAAAATGTTGTGATGCGCCCCTAGTGGCCGCCCCGCATCCACTCGATGGACTAGAAAAGGGGTTATCAGTCATGATTCGCACTTCCACCAGCTTGCTGCGCATGTCGCTGGGCGGCCTGCTGCTGGCGTCGGTTTCCGCACCCGCGCTTGCCTTTGCCGCCACCGCCGATCAGCCTGCCGTCGACGCCGCGAGCGCCGCCGCCGAAGATGCCGGCCTCGGCACCATCGTCGTCACCGCGACCAAGCGCGAAACCAATCTCCAGGAAACCCCCATCTCCATGGCGGTGATGAGCACGGAAGCGCTCAAGGACCGCCACGTCGCCAGCCTTTACGACCTCGCCGACGGCGCCGTCCCGTCGCTGCGCATCGCGACCTTCGAAGCGCGCCAGTCGGCCCTCACCATCGGCATTCGCGGCATCGTGCCGCTCGACGCCAACCAGCCCGCCCGCGAACAGGGCGTGGGCATCTATGTCGACGGCGTCTACATGGGCCGCCAGCATGGCCTGAACGCCGCGCTGTTCGACGTCGAGCGCGTCGAAGTGCTGAAGGGCCCCCAGGGCACGCTGTTCGGCCGCAACACCGAAGGCGGCGCGCTCAGCATCGTCAGCAAGGCCCCGACCGGCGAATGGGGCGGCCGCGTGGAGGCTGGCGCGGGCAATTATGGCGGCCGCACCGCCGATGCCCATATCGACCTGCCCAAGATCGCGGGCTTCTCGATCAAGCTGGACGGCGTGATCCAGCATCAGGACGCGACCACCCGCAACCCGATGGCGGGCCAGGTCGGCTGGAACTATTACAACCGCAAGGGCGGCCGCGCCGCCGTGCGCTGGCAGCCGACCAGCAGCATCACCAACGACTTCGCCTATGACATTGCGAAGGACCAGAATACGCCCTTCTACAGCCAGCTGCTGAACTATGATCCCAATCATTGTATCAACGGCACCCAGGCATCGCAGCCCAATTGCAAGCTTCCGGGCACCAGCTACACCAACCTGACCGGCGGCCCGGTCAAGCCGCTGCTGCCGGGCGTGGTCGTGAACGGCGACACGCGCATGGGCGTCGCCGATATCGGCGTGCCGCAGCAGGTCAGCGTCGACAAGACCCACGGCTTCACCAACACGCTGAAGTGGGAAGTCTCGCCGGAGATCGAACTGCGCTCGATCACCGCGTGGCGCGGCGTCGACGCGACCCAGTGGGACAATAGCGGCGGCGCCCACCGTCCGCCGCTGGTCAATCTGGGCCTCGGCACGACCACCAGCGCCTGCACCGCAGCCGCACCCTGCGCCTTCAGCCGCTACAGCCTCGCCGACCTGCGCCAGCGCCAGTTCAGCCAGGAACTGCAGGCTGTCGGCACCGTGGGCAGCATCGACTATGTCGTGGGCGGCTTCTACTTCAACGAACATGTCAGCGACGATGCCGCGACCCCCAGCTCCATGGGCGCCGTTGCCGTCAAGAACGCGGCCGGCGTGGTCACCGGCGCCAACTATGTCCGCATCCCCTTCTGCACCGCATCCACCCCGGCCTTCGTCGGCTCGGCGGTGAACGGCTGCTCGATCGACCGTGCTTCGGAAGTCTGGTCCAAGAGCTACGCCGCCTATGGCCAGGTCACCTGGAACGCGACCGAGGCGCTGCACATCACCGTGGGCGGCCGCTACACGCATGACGAGAAGAAGGGCGTCCTGCACTATTCGCGCAACGTCAACTATGACACCACGCCGCCCGCCGCCAGCGTCGGCTACAAGCCGCTGGACGCCACCTGGAACCGCTTCAACCCGATGGCGACCGTCGCCTATGACGTCAGCAACGGCCTGCATGTCTACGCCAAATATGCGACCGGCTATCGCGCCGGCGGCGCCAGCTCGCGCACGTCCAACTATCAGGCCTTCAACCCTGAAGACGTGAAGTCCTACGAAGTCGGCCTGAAGTCGGACTTCTGGAACAATCGTGCCCGCTTCAACCTGGCCGGCTACATCATGGACCGCAAGAACAGCCAGGTCGACATCAGCTCGATCCAGTTCGTCGGGACCAGCAGCTTCAACAACCTCGTCACCATCAACGCGCCCGGCATCACCAAGATCCGCGGTATTGAGGCTGACCTGACCGTCGAGCCGATCGACGGGCTGACGCTGAATGCATCCTACGCCTACACCTATACGAAGATCCCGCCGGTGAAGATCACCGCCACGGATACGACGGGTGCGTCGACCAGCGTCTATCAGAACTTCTACATCGTCTTCACGCCGCGCAACGCCGCGAGCGGGTCGATCGACTATGCCCTGCCGATCGGCGGCGGCGACACGAAGCTGAAGTTCCACTTCGACGGCAACTATTCGCAGGCCACCCAGGCCTTCGACCAGTTCGCCACGAAGAATGACAGCTCGCTGATCTTCAACGGCCGCATCTCGCTCGCCGACATCGGCACCGGCCATGGCCGCAACCTGACGCTCAGCCTCTGGGGCCGCAACCTGTTCAACGAGCAATATGTGTTCCGCCGCGATCCGTCGAACAGCCTGCCCGCCGCTCCCACCACCAGCGTGTCGAACGGCAGCATCGCCAACGTGCTGGGCGACTATGGCAACTTCAACGCGCCGCGCACCTACGGCGTGGAAGCGTCGATCAAGTTCTGATCCCAGGCGGATCGAGAAAGAAATGGCGCGCTGCGACAAGCAGCGCGCCATTTTTTATGCGCTCTGACGTGGTCGAGGACAAATTCAAGACTCGCTGAACGGAGGAATTGGGTGGGAAGCGGACCGCCTGCTTTCCTTGAAATACACCGTGCTCCTGCGAAGGCAGGAGCCCAGTCCCGCCGTCTGTGGATCATCGCACCGTTTGAACTGGGCTCCTGCCTTCGCAGGAGCACGATGCGCTTAACGGCTGAGAATGACCGCAACTGGCCATTCCCCGACATCCCGGACTTGTCCACGCTGTCTAGGGTCCTGACCCTAGGCCCCCGGCAGGATCACCCGCGCCAGCAGGCCTGGCCGCGCATCCTCCAGTTCCAGCGTGCCGCCGTGCAGCCGCGCGATCGCGGCGACCAGCGGCAGTCCGAAGCCATATCCCTTCACCTGCCCCCCGCCCGACAAGCGGCCAAAGCGGTCCAGCGCCTTCGCCCTGTCCTGCTCCGCGATGCCGGGGCCGTCATCCGCGACGCTCAGCACCGTCCCGCCTTCCCCGGCCTCCAGCGTGATCCCGATCTCGGTCCCGCCGGGCGTGTGCCGCAATATATTCTCGACCAGATTGACGACCATCTGCGTCAGCAACTGGCCATCGCCTACGATCCGCGCCTCCGCCAGCGCCAGCCGGGCGATGCGATGGCCGCTTTCCTCGATCACGGGTTCCAGCGCCTCGACGCTATCCTCCACCAGCGCCTTGAGATCGACCGGCGCGAAATCGGCGCGGCGCGCACCGCTCTCCACCTCCGCGATCCGCAGCAGCGCGGCGAACAGGCCCAGCAGCCGGTCCGCCTCGGCCTGTGCTTCCTCGATACGGTCCCGCACCGCCTGCGCCTGCGGATCGCGGGCCAGCAGGCTCAACTGGTTGCGCAGCCGCGCCAATGGCGTGCGCAATTCATGCGCCACGCCGTTGGTGACATGCCCCATTTCCTCCATCAGCGCGCCGATCCGGTCGAGCATCCGGTTGAAGGCGACGGCCTGCCGGTCGAAGGCGGTGCCCGATCCGTCGACCGGCACCCGCTGCGTCATGTCGCCGTCGAATATCGCCTCCACCGTCGTGCGCATGTCGGTGATGCGGCGCCGCACGATCAGGGTGAACGTCGTCGCCGCCGCCAGCGCGATGGCGATGATCGATCCGAAACCGATCAGATAGATGCGCTTGCGCGCCGCATTATAATGGTCGAACGGCTCGGTCTCCGCGATCACGGCCAGCCGCAAGCCATCACCCAGATCGCGGGTCAGCACCTTGCCGTGGCTCAGCCCCTTGATCCGGTCCGCCACATCCACCTGGGACAGACCCAATGGCAGGGGCCGGGTCACGCGGACATTGCCCGCCACCTGGCTGCCATGATCGAACAGGATGAAGCCAAGGTCGCCGGTATCGCGGTCCCGCGCCGCGGCCATGATCCGCAGGCCGATCCGCCGCGCCTGCGCTCTCTCCCCCTCCGGCGCGATCGCCGCGCTCGCGCTGGCGATACGCTGTTCGACCAGATGGTCGATCGTCCGGAATGTCGCGAAATAGATGCCGAAGGCCGTGGCCAGCGTGGCGCCGAGGAACACCGCAAGGAAGGCGAGCGTCAGCGCCCGCAGCGATCGCAGCCTCAAATCATCCCCTCAACATATAACCGACGCCGCGAATGGTCTTGATCGGATCGTCGTCGCCATATTCGGTCAGCTTGATCCGCAACCGCCGGATATAGGCCTCCACGATATTGGTTGCCGGTTCGAAATCATAATTCCACACCCGCTCCAGCAGCATGCTGCGCGTCACGGTCGTACCGGCATTGCGGACCAGTTCGGTCAGCAGCTTGAATTCGATCTTCTGAAGGTTGAGCGCCTTGCCGTTGCGCCAGGCGCTGTGCCGGGTCGGGCTGACCAGCAGGTCGCCCGCGCGCAGCGTTTCCTCCGACCCCCGCCCCGTCCAGCCCCGCGCCCGCATCAGCGCGTGGATCCGGGCGTTGAGTTCGGCCGGATCGACCGGCTTCACCACATAATCGTCGGCGCCCCCTTCCAGCCCCTCGACCTTCTGGCGCGACTGGCCCAGCGCCGTCATCATGATGATCGGCGTCAGTATCTGATGCTCGCGCAGGCTCTTGAGGACCGCGATGCCGTCCATTTTCGGCAGGATGCGGTCCAGGATGATGAGGTCGAACCGGTTCTGCCCCACCAGTTCGATCGCCCGGCGGCCATCCTGGGCCAGCGTCGTTTCATGGCCGGACTGGTGCAATTGCTCGGCCAGTTGCGCGGCCAGGGCGTCGTCATCTTCGACGATGAGGAGGTGCAGAGACAATGATGTCATCCCGATGATTCGATTATCGTCCCCTGTCAGGCCGCTCTAGCATCCTCACCACCGCCGTGCGAGCGAAAGCGTCAGCATCCGGGGCGCCAGCGGCGTATATTGCGGTGCCTCCCGGATCGAAAAGGGATTGCCGAAGGCGAAGCTGTCCCCGCGCACATCGAACAGATTGTCGATCCGAACCGCCAGCGACCATGGCCCGCGCTCGACCGAACTGCTGGCCGACATCACGGTATAATCGCCCATGCCGCGGTCCAGGTCATCGTCGAAGGACAGGCGCGCATCGCCGATATAATTGGCCTGAAGCCCGCTCTGCCCGTTCCAGCTCCCGATCCGGTAATGGCGGGACAAGGAGACGCGTCCCGTGATCTCCGGCGCGACCGGCAGCCGACGGTCCGCCAGCTTCTGCCCCGCCTGCGATCGCAGCAGCCTGGCATCCTGCACCGAGCCGCCCAGCGACAGCGCGAAACCGCCGCCCATCCGCCAGTCCGCCGACCCTTCCAGCCCGACGATCCGCCCACGCCCGGCATTGCGCGTCGACACCAGTCCGTTGCGCAGCAGATAGTCCGACTGGATCTCGTCCCACAGCGTGTAATAGGCGCCCGCCGAGACCGACAGCCGATTGTCCCAGAAACTCTTGCGATAGCCAAGGTCGAACGTCCCCAGCTCATCCGCGTCGAAATGGCCCGACGCCGTCATCCCCGCGGGTGCCAGCCCCCCCGGCCGCATCGCCCGCGCATAGCGAAGGAACAGCAACCCCTCGCCCGGCAGCGTATAGGACAAGGCGAGGCTGGGCGAGAGGATCCACTTCCCGCTCTTGCGCAGCCGCTCCGCCTCCGCCCTGTCCGCCCTGGCATCATCCTTGGCCAGCGAATAGAACAGCCTCATGCCCAGGGTCGCGTCCAACCCGCGCGCCAGCCTGATGCTCCCCTCCCCGAACAGCGCATATTCGCTGACCACGCGGCGCAAATCCTCCACGTTGCGGGACATGCCGTCCTCGCCCGTCATCGCCCCCTGTTCGCGGGTCATCGCCCGCAGCATCGAAGCTCCCGCCACCCAGCGGCTGTTCCTGCCCTCGGACAGGCGGAACTCCTGATTCAGCACCGAATAGCGGCGAGCATCGTCAAAGCGCGCCTGACCCGTCAGCCCGAAAAAGGCCGCGGACGCGCTGGCATCCAACGTGTAGGAAAAGCGCTGCTCGACATAGCTGGTGGCCGACAGCAGTTCCAGCCCGCCCAACTCGCCGGTGATCGCGGCATGGGCCATCCTGAAATCATTGTCCGTCGGCTCCGCGATGCGACTCTGGCGGCGGAGGCGGTCGTCGGTTCCCGTCACATATTGGCTGTCGCGCGAATCGATATTCTGCATCCAGTAACCGGCATCCAGGGTCCAGCGATCCGACGGTTGCCACCGCACCGCAAGGCGCAGGCCTGCGCTATGAGTCGAATTGCTGTCCTTGCGCACGCCGCCGCTGTCGATCCAGCCGCCGTCCAAAAAGTCGTAGCCCACCGCCCTCACCGCCAGCCGGTCCCCCACCAGCGGCAGGTTCAGCATCGCTTCGACCCCATGGCCCGGCCGGCCATGCTCCACCGCCGATCCCGACAGCCTGACCCAAGCCTCGCTGTCCGTGGGATCGGGCCGGCGCGTCACGATATGATAGATGCCGCCCAGCGCGCCCGATCCGTAAAGCGGCCCTTGCGGCCCCTTCAATATCTCGATCCGGTCGACATCGATCAGGCGCAGGTCGGGGTCGGGCGCGTTGAAGGTGACGCGCGCCTCGTCCACCTGCACCGCGACGGTGGCCTGGCTCTGGCCGTTGAAGGGGCTATCGGCGACGCCACGGATGAACTGCCGGTTGCGGCCCGGACCCAGGTTGGTCATGGCCAGCCCTTCCATGTCCAGGCTCATGTCCCGGCTACCCAGCGACCGCCCCGCCTTGCCCATGTCGATCGCCGACATCACCGACACCGACAGCGGGATGGCGGACAACGCCTGCTGCCGCTTCTGCCCGGTGACGATGATGTCAGGACCCGCGAAGGCGGCGGGCGGGGGCGCGGCGGCAGGCGCGACATCCGCCCGCTTCGCCTTGCGTTCGAGTCGATACAGCCCCGGCCCCACCTTCACCGCCCGCAACCGCGTGCCGTCAAGCAGCTTGCGCAGCGCACTTTCCGCCGGGAACGTGCCGCTGACGCGCCGCGCCATCACCATGGGCAGGTCGCCCGGATAGCCCACCGACAGGCCAGTGATCTGAGAGAATCGAGCGATACTGGCCGTCAGCGGGCCGGCGGGCAGGTCGAAATTGTAACTGGCCTCACGCGCCTGCGCCGGGACCTCAGCGGCCGCCAGCCCTGCCAAGGCGAACACCGCCATTTTCGGCACGGACCGACAGATCCATGACCCCGGCCAGATCGCCCAACAGCCTCGACCCGTCACCGATGACAAGCGTACCCGAGAAATGACTGGCCTCCAGCGCAGGATCGACGATGATGCGCTTGCCCGAATAACGGGAAATATCCGCCGCGACGAGAGAAAGCGGCGCGTTGCTGTAAGAAAGCCTTCCCTGCCGCCAACTGCCGATTTCCTCGGGCGCGACCGGCGACAGCGCCAGCGCGTCGCCCTGCCGCGCCATCAGCTGATGCCCGGCCGTGACCCGGACCTCGCCGTCCGCCCCCTCGGACGAAACGCCGACCGCCCCTTCCGACACGGCCACCCGGAATCCGCCATCGGAAATATTGACCGAAAAGCGCGTGCCGATATCGGTGATGCGATAGGAACCGACCTGCACCGTCAGGCTGCGCGCGGGATCATGCCTGACCGAAAAATAGGCCTCGCCGCTGGCCATCTCGATGCGTGTCGCATCCTTGCCATGCACGACGATCCGGCTTTGGGGGGAAAGCATGACATGGGTCCCGCCTGCCAGCGCCAGCGACCGGCTGGCCCCGGCATCAGCGGCATAGTCCACGGCCATTTCGGGCGCGCGCAGCATCGGCACGGCGGCGACCAGCGCCAACGCGGCCGCCGCGCCGCCACCCCAGAGCCACATCTTGCGCCCCGGACGACGGCGTTCCGTTCCGTCCTGCGCGCCCGCCCGCGCCTCGACCAGCGCCCGGACCGCATCCTTATGCTCATCCACGGCCGCCGATACCAACGCCACCGCATCGAATGCCTCACGATGCCGGGTGTCCGCCTCCAGCCAGGACATATAGCCGTCCCAATCGGCATCGTCGCTTTCCAGCGCCGTCTGCCAATGCAGGGCCTGTTCGATCAGACCTTCGTCAATCTCCGACTGCGCCGTCATGGCGAGTCCCTTTCTTCCCTGTCACAGCTCACAAGACGGCAACCTTCATCCCTTACCCCAGTCCGACAGGGCACGGCGCAAATATTTCATGGCAACGGCCATGTGCTTTTCGACGCCGCTCTTGCTGATGCCGAGCCGAGCCGCCACCTCGGCATGACTCAATCCCTCCAGCTTGTGCAGTTCAAAGGCGCGGCGCGCGCCTCCGGGCAGGTTGGCAATGGCGGAGGTGAGCGTGGCCACCTCCTCCCGCGCGATCATCTGCTGTTCGGCATTGTCATGGCCGTCGACCGGCTCGATGCCGGGCGCGGCGAAATCCGTCTCCTGGTCCGCCCAGCGCCGGTCGCGCGCCATGCGCCGCTGCCGCTCGCGCAGGCGATCCACCATCATATTCTGCGCCATGCGGAACAGATAGGCCCGGCCGTTGGCCACGGGGCCCGCCGGCCGCTGCCGCACGCGCACCCACAATTCCTGAAGCAGATCCTCCGCCTCGCCCAGGTCGCCGGTGCGCGCCAGCAACAGGCGGCGCAATTCGGCCTGGTGCAAACCGTAAAGCGCTTCCACGCCGAGTTCTTCGCCCCCGCTCATGCAGGCTTCTTTTGCAAGGTCCGGGCCGCTTGCGAAAGTGAATTTTTCGCCACTTGCGGGGTTGAAGGGGAATCAGGGGGCCAGGGAAATCGGCGGCCTCTCCGCGTCGGGCAGCTTTGCGCCCATGATCGCCGCCAGCGTCGGCGCGATGGACCGCATGTCGATCTGGCCCAGGTCACGCCCCGCCGCCACTCCGCCGCCCCGGATCAGGAAGGTCGATTGCAGCGCCGCCGGTCCGGGAAAATAGCCATGCATCCCCTTGACCGGCGCGGGCGCGACGATCGGGGCGGCGGCGCCCCGGAAGATGTCGGTGACGAATCCGGGCTTCAGATCGACGTAGAAGGCCGCCTGCGGATTGCCCCCCATGGCGGCGATCCGCCCACGATCGGCGATCGCGGCGATCCCGTTGGCCGGATCGGCGGCGAGCCGGTCGAGCAGCGCCCTCACCTGCCCCACCAGCGCCTGATCGGCGGGATCGGCCAGCATGATCGCCGCCGATCCGCCGGAAATCCACGGAATCGCCCGCCAGGATGCGACCTTGCCGTCCGGGTTCAGCGTGATCAGCCCCGCATCGATGAAGGGCCGGAAGACATTGATGCCGGTCCGCGCCACCTCGAAACCATGGTCGCTCACCACCGCGATGACCGCGTCGGGATGCGCCTTCGTCTCGGCCGCGACCAGATCGCCGACGATCGCGTCGATCCGCTCCAGCACCGCCTTCGCTTCCGGCGTGCCGGGGCCCTTCCCATGCTGCTCATGGTCGAGCGCGGTCAGATAGACGGTCAGGAAATCGGGCTTGTGCGCGGCGATCAGCGCGGCGGCGAAGCGCCCGCGATTCTCGTCGCCCGGCAGGCTTTCGTCGATCCCCATCGCATAGGGGATGCCCACCGCCTGCTCCAGTTCCGCCTTCAACCCCGGCGTCGCCAGCGCGTCGAGCAGCTTCGCGTCGTCGCCATGGCCGGTGCGCCAGATCTGCGGCAGGTTCCAGGTCACGCCCTTCGCCGCGACGCTGACCGGCCAGTGGACGTTGCCGGTGGAAAGTCCCGCCTTCGTCGCCGCCTCCCATAGGGTCGGCACCTGGATGTCCCGCGCATACCAGGTCCAGCCCCCCTGGTTGATCTGCATCGGATCGAAGCTGTTATTGGCGACGATACCGTGCTTCGCCGGGGCCACGCCCGTCATCAGCGTCACATGGCTGGGATAGGTCAGGGTCGGCAGCACGCCCGTCACGTCGGAAGCATGGGCGCCCTCCTTCACGAACCGGCGCAGATGGGGGATGGCCAGGCCACGCTGTTCCGCCTCCATCACATCGCCGGGCCGCAGCCCGTCGATGGAAATCAGCAGGACCGGGTTCGCCGAAGCCGCGCCGGGAAGGGCGGCAAGGGCGAACATCAGCAGCGCGGCCTTGATCATCGGCTCAGAACCCCGCCTTGAGGGTGACGAAGAATTGCGACGGGGCACCGACCAGCAGCGTCTGGGCGTCGCCGCTATTGCCGAAGCCGCCCGACCCGATGGTGCCGATATAGCGCTTGTCGAGCAGGTTGGTGGCGTTGAGCTGCAATTCCAGATTCGGGCTGAAATGATAGCCGACGGTCGCATCCACGATCACCCGGCCCGGCACCGACGCGTCATTGGTATAGCTGTAATAGCGACGCGACATGTAATTGACGCCGATCCGGCCATAGGCGCCCTCATGCTCATAGTTGATCTCGCCCCGCGCGATATGCTTCGGGCTGTCCACCACGGTCTTGCCCCTGATCGCCGCGACCAGCGTACCGTTGCTGTTCACCACATCGTCGCGATAGGTCGCGTCGGTATAGCTGTAGGACGCATAGACACCAAAGCCGCCGCCAAGTTTCAGATCGCCGGCTGCCTCGACGCCCACCGCCCGGACATTGCCGACATTCTGGAGCGCCGAGGCGAAGCCCTGGATCGGGCTGCCGACCTGCACCGCGAGCAGGCGGTTGCGGAAGTTGACCAGATAGGCGCCCAGCACGCCGTTGAACACTGACGTGTTGTAGCGCAGGCCCAGTTCATAGGTATCCGACGCTTCCGGCTTCAGATTGTTCTTGATCGCATCGAAACCCGTCTGGTTGGTCGAGAAGGGGCCGGTGGTCGTCGCGCTGGCGAAGGCGCGGGTCGCCTGGGTGAAGCCGCCGAAGACTTCCGCTTCCGGGGAGAGTTCCACCGCGAAACCGGCATGGGGTTGGAACCAGTCCTCCGCCTTGATGCGCCCCTGCGGGAAGGTCGCCTGGACCACGGCGTCGGCCTCGTTCGTGACCTTGAACCCCTTCCAGCCCAGGTTGATCTTCACCATGCCGAAGTCGATCTGGTCCTGGACATGATATTGGATCGTGTCGGTGGTGAAATCGAACTCCCACTGGGTCGCGAAGGGATTCTTCGGATAGTCGCGGAAGCTCAGGCCCGGCTCGGTCCGGCTGGCGAAGGCGTAGAAGCGGCGGGCCTGGTTGAACTTGTTATTCTCATACCAGCCGCCGACCGTGAAATTCTGGATGCCGAGCGCAAAGTCGACGCTGCCGAACACGCCGATCCGGTCCATCCGATATTCGGTGGTGCGCACCGACATGGGCACGCCGTTGGGGCTGGGGGTATAGGGCGTCGCCCACAGGCCCATGCCCTTATTGTTGTGATAATAGCCCTTCAGCTTGAAGCTGGCATGTTCGCCCAGCGGCGCGGAGACGCCGATCGCGCCCAGCCAGTCCTTGCGCAGGCCCGACGCGTCATAATAGGCGTCGTCGGCGCTGGTGACGTTGCCCGGATAGACCTGCCCGCCGGAGACGAGCGCGCCGCTATAGTCGTAGCGGCCGTCGGGGAAGGGCGAGCCGCCGCTGTTGCTGACCAGATCGACGTCGTTGAGGCGGCTGGCATAGTCGATGGCGCGGGCATAGTCGGGATATGTATTGTCCCAATCCCAGCCCAGCCGCCGGATCATCGACATCGACATGTCCTGATAGTCCTGCTCGCGCCGGTCGGAATAGCTGAGCCAGCCGTCGACCGTCACGTCACCGACGGGGATCACGACCTTGGCATTGCCCATATGCTGGTCCTGCGTGCCCTGGCCCTTATATTTGTCGGTCGAGCCATAGCCGTAGGAGACATAGCCGCGAATGCCGTCGCGGCTGCCCAGCGCGAGGCGGGCGAAGGCGCGCCAGGTCTCGTCGCTGCCATAGGTGAGGTCGCCCTGTCCGGCGAGCGCGCCGCCGGTCAGATAATCGGCCGGATCGGCGGAGAAGGTCTCCACCGTTCCGCCCAGCGCATTGGTCGCCTGGGTGCCGATCGACCCGGCCCCCTGCGACACCCGCACACTGCCGATATTTTCGGAGCTGATCGCGCGGGTGATGTGCAGGCCGTTATGATTGCCATAACTCATGTCGCCCAGCGGAATACCGTCGAAGGTGAAGCCGAGCTGGTTCTGGTTGAAGCTGCGGATGGTGACGCGCTGCGACCATTCATAATTGCCGAACGGGTCCGCCGACTGGAAATTGACGCTGGGCAGCTTTTCGATGGCCTTCAGCGCATTGGTGCCCGGCGTCAGGGCGACGATGTCCCTGTTGGTGATTTCCTGCACCTGCCGGGTTTCGCCCCGACCGTAGACGATGATGTTGGCGCCCTCCGCCGCGGCATCGGCGGCAGGCGCGGGCTCCTGGGCGAAGGCTGGCAGGGCAATGACGGCGGTGGATGCCATCAACAGGACGGTGGAGATACGCATGGGTCTTGAGTCCCCCTTTTCGGACCGGTGATCGGGGACGCCCTAACCGCGCGATGTTGCACTGCGATGTGATCCGCTTGACCAAAGCAAGTCATTGCCATGACGAGACCGTGACAGCACCTGCATTCATGCACAACCAATGTGCCATCATATCTGTATATCTGCAAAGCCGACAGGCGTAGAACGACAATCCTACCCCACACCCATCGCCCATACCCCATCACTAGGAGAGGACGGGAATATGCGTTCAATTACTCATTACATTCATGGAGTCGCCGCCGCCCTGCCCGGCGCGCGCCTGTCCGACGTCCTCGACCCCGCCACCGGCGCCGTACAGGCGCAGGTCGAACTCGCCACCCCCGCCCATCTCCAGAAGGCCGTCGACTCCGCCCTGCAAGCCCAGCCCCAATGGGCCGCGACCAACCCGCAGCGCCGCGCCCGCGTGATGTTCCGCTTCAAGGAACTGATCGAGCAGAATATGGACGAACTCGCCCACCTGCTCTCCTCCGAACATGGCAAGGTGCTGGCCGACGCCAGGGGCGATATCCAGCGCGGTCTGGAAGTCGTCGAATTCGCCTGCGGTATCCCGCATCTGCTGAAGGGTGAATATACCGAAGGCGCCGGTCCCGGCATCGACGTCTATTCGATGCGCCAGCCGCTCGGCATCGTCGCCGGCATCACCCCGTTCAATTTCCCCGCGATGATCCCGCTGTGGATGAGTGCCATGGCGATCGCCTGCGGCAATGCCTTCATCCTGAAGCCTTCGGAACGCGATCCCTCCGTCCCCGTCCGCCTCGCTGAACTGGCAATGGAAGCGGGCCTACCCGCCGGCATCCTGAACGTCGTCCATGGCGACAAGGAAATCGTCGACGCCATTCTCGACCATCCCGATATCAAGGCGGTCAGCTTCGTCGGTTCGTCCGACATCGCCAATTACGTCTATGCCCGCGGCGCCCAGAACGGCAAGCGGGTCCAGGCGATGGGCGGCGCGAAGAATCACGGCATCATCCTGCCCGACGCCGACATGGACCAGGCGGTGGCCGACATCGTCGGTGCGGCCTATGGCTCGGCGGGCGAGCGCTGCATGGCGCTGCCGGTGGTGGTGCCGGTCGGCGAAGCCACGGCGGACGCCTTCCGCGCCAAGCTGGTCAGCGCCATCGAAACGCTTCGCCCCGGCATTCCGACCGACCCCGACGCCCAATATGGCCCGCTCGTCACCGGCCAGCACAAGGCCCGCGTGGAAAGCTATATCCAGATGGCGGCGGACGAGGGCGCCGAAATCGTCGTCGACGGCCGCGGCTTCTCGCTCCAGGGCTATGAGGAGGGCTTCTACCTCGCCCCGACGCTGATCGACCGGGTGACGCCGCAGATGAAAAGCTACCAGGACGAGATTTTCGGCCCGGTGCTCCAGATCCTGCGCGCCAAGACCTTCGAGGAGGCGCTGAGCTATCCCTCCAAGCATCAATATGGCAATGGCGTCGCCATCTTCACCCGCAATGGCGACTATGCCCGCAGGTTCGCCGCCAATGTCGAGGTTGGCATGGTCGGCATCAACGTGCCCATCCCTGTGCCGGTCGCCTATCACAGCTTTGGCGGCTGGAAACGGTCGGGCTTCGGCGATCTCGACCAATATGGCATGGACGGCGTGCGCTTCTACACCCGCACCAAGAAGATCACCCAGCGCTGGCCGACCGGCGGGGCAGTGATCGATCAAAGCTTCGTCATTCCCACGATGGCATAAGAACAAGGGACTGCGATGGCGGCGGCGATGTGGATCGTCGACCGCCTGGCCCTTTCTCCTGCTCGAACGGGTGGCGGCATAACGGTTCGATTGACGAAAGTTAAAAAAAAGGCCGATCAGTTGACCGGCCCTTGAAAGTTTTAGGAGAGGATGCCTGAAAGGCAGGCCCCTTATTGCACTGCAACATGAATGTTGCAATTGCGAAATGAGAAACACTCGGTTTCCAGTTTTGATTCCATTTACAGGAGCGGAACGCCCCTATCCCCCGCGCGTTGGCCTAGCCAGAACTGAATAGGAGGTTTCCCATGGGAAGAGGTTGCTTGCTGTGGTTGCTGGGCGTTCCTTTGCCGCTGGTCATTTTGATCTGGTTCTTCTTTTTTCGCTGAACTGAAGGAAATAATATTAACCGGGATCAATGGCGCGTTTAAAAAAGAAATATATAACAAATAGATAGATGATATAAGGCAAAAGAGTAGCCTGTCTCTCTCGCAACCGCCGGAGCCTTTCAGGCTTTCTGTCCATGCTATCACCCTCCTCGGTGGTGTGCGTAGGAGAGGAAAGCGCATGAAGATCGCCCAAATCGCGCCGTTAGCCGAAAGCGTCCCGCCCTTGCTCTATGGCGGAACCGAACGCATCGTTTCCTATCTGACGGAAGAACTGGTCCGGCAAGGCCATGACGTGACCCTCTTCGCCAGTGGCGATTCCCGCACGAGCGCGGAGTTGGTTCCGATTACCGAAAAGGCACTGCGCCTGAACCCGAGGGTGGTCGACCCCATTCCCTATCACATGATGCTGCTGGAAGAGGTGCGGCGGCGCGCCGACGAGTTCGATGCGCTGCATTTCCATATAGACCTGCTGCATCACCCCATGACACAGGATTTTGCGGGTCGCACCATCACGACCCTGCACGGCCGGCTCGATCTGCCCGACCTGCCTCCTTTTTACAGGACTTTCGCCGATAACAGCCTGGTGTCGATTTCGGACCATCAGCGGCTGCCCATGCCCCCCGTCAACTGGGCAGGCACGGTCTATCATGGCCTGCCCGCAGGGCTGCTATCGCCACGATTCCAAGTGGAAGACGGCTATCTTGCCTTTCTCGGCCGGATTTCACCGGAAAAGCGTCCCGATCGTGCTATCCGCATCGCCGCGCGGTCGGGCATGCCGCTGCGCATCGCCGCAAAGGTGGATGCCGTCGACCGCGCTTATTGGGAAAGCGACATCGCGCCGCTGATCGAGCAATACCCCAATGTCCGCTTCATCGGGGAGATCAATGAGGCGCAGAAAGCGGATTTCCTGGGACGGGCAAGCGCACTGCTCTTCCCGATCGATTGGCCCGAACCCTTTGGCCTGGTGATGATCGAAGCCATGGCCTGCGCCACGCCGACCATTGCCTTCCGCTGCGGTTCGGTTCCCGAAGTGATCGACCATGGGGTGTCCGGCTTCATCGTCGAGAGCGAGGACGAGGCCGTCGCAGCGGTGGCAGACCTGCCCAAACTCGACCGCGCCATTGTGCGCGCCGCATTTGACGCACGCTTCACGGCCGAACGGATGGCGGCCGATTATGTCGCGCTCTATCATGATCTTCCTGGCGCAAGGACCGATGCGGCGCGGTTGCGCAGGGAACGAGGGGAAGGAGCCGGACTCCAGGTCGTCGCATGAGGGAGTAGCTATGTCGGTAACGCAGCAAGCCCCATCAACCGATACGCAGGCGCCCGGCATCGGACCGGCACCGAACCTGTCGAAGGCACAGACGCAGTTCTTCATCCCCGCGACCGCCTCCCTGCATGAGCGCCGTCCCCGCACGCTCAAGCATGGCGACAGTTTCGCCGTGTTTGACCATAGTGGCGACGCCATAGCCGGTGCCGGCAGTCCGGAGGGTCTCTATTTCCGCGACACGCGTCACCTCTCGCATCTGTATCTGACGGTGAACGGGATGCGGCCGATCCTGCTGAGTTCGGCGCTGCGGGACGATAACAGCCTGCTGATCTGCGATCTCGCCAATCCCGATTTCATCGGCGATGACGGCCGAGTCGCGGTGGAACATGATCTCATCCACCTGCGCAGGACGCGTTTTCTGTGGAATGACGCAGTCTACGAACGGATCACGATCCGCAATTTCGACAAGGAGGAACGGCGCATCGGGGTCGCCATTGCCTTTGCCGCCGACTTTGCCGATCTGTTCGAAATTCGCGGCACGACGCGCCTGCGCCGTGGCGCGATGCTTGAACCCGAAATCGGAACGGCCGAGGTACGGCTGCGTTATCTGGGCCGGGATGAATGCGAGCGGCAGACCTTGCTCCAGTTCGATCCTGTCCCTCGCAATCTGTCGGAAAGCGCCGCGGATTTCGACATTTCGCTGCTGCCGGGACAGCGCTGCGCGATCTTCATGCGGCTCTGCTGCGAAGGCAGCCCGCCCGTCGCCCAACTTCCCAAGCAATTTCTTCAGGCCCTGCGGGGCAAGATGCAGGAGGATCGCGCGACGCGCATGCGCGGCGGCTCCGTCGGCTCCAGCAACCAATTATTCAACGAAGTCACGCGCCGGTCAGGGGCGGACATCGCCATGCTGTCGACCAATACACCATTCGGCCCCTATCCCTATGCGGGCATACCCTGGTTCAGCACCGTCTTCGGCAGGGACGCCATCATCACCGCGTTGCAGACACTCTGGCTGGACCCCGACATCAGCCGGGCCGTGCTGGGCTATCTGGCCGCGCATCAGGCGACCGCCTTCGACGCCGCCTCCGATGCCGAACCGGGCAAGATACTGCACGAAGTCCGGCATGGCGAAATGGCGGAACTGGGCGAAGTCCCCTTTCGCCATTATTACGGCAGCATCGATTCCACCCCACTCTTCATCATGCTCGCCGGCGCCTATCTCCAGCGCACGGGCGACCTCGCCTTCCTGGACGGGATCAGGCCGAATATCCTGGCGGCGCTCGACTGGATCGACCTGCATGGCGACCGGGACCAGGACGGTTTCGTCGAATATGGCCGCTTCACCGACCAGGGGCTGGTCAATCAGGGCTGGAAGGACAGCCATGATTCCGTTTTCCACGCCGACGGCACCATCGCCCAGGGTCCGATCGCGCTTGCGGAGGTCCAGGCCTATGTCCACGGCGCCTGGACCAGTGCGGCTGTTCTGTTCGCGGCATGGGGGGACGAGACGAAAGCATCGCTTTTCGCGGACCGGGCGGCTGGCTTGCGCGACCACTTCGACGCCGCCTTTTTCGACGCGGAGCTCGGCACCTATGTCCTGGCGCTGGATGGCGGGAAACGCCGATGCCGGGTCCGTTCCTCCAATGCCGGACACGTGCTCTTCACCGGTCTCGCCCTTGAGGAAAGGACGGAAAGCGTGGTGCGCACGCTGATGGCGCCTGCTTCCTTTTCCGGCTGGGGAGTCAGGACCATCGCCTCCACCGAAGCCCGCTACAATCCGATGAGCTATCATAACGGCTCGATCTGGCCGCACGACAACGCCCTGATAGCCGCCGGATTTTCCCGTTATGGCTACCGGCGCGAGGCACGGCAGATATTCGAGGGGCTGTTCGCAGCGGCCACCTATGTCGACCTGATGCGCCTGCCCGAACTGTTCTGCGGCTTTCCGCGACGCCGCTCGCAGGGGCCGACCTTCTACCCCGTAGCGTGCAGCCCGCAGGCCTGGTCGGCCGCGACGCCGCTGTCGCTGATCCAGTCCTGCCTCGGCCTGCGCATCGATGCCGCGGCGCGCAAGGTGAAGCTGGAAAATCCGGAGCTGCCCGATTTCCTCAACGACCTGATGTTGCACAATCTGCCGGTCGGCCCGACACGCCTGACGATCGCGCTGGAACGCTTGGCCGGCACGGTGGTCGCGCGGCGTGTGGGTGAACCCGACGACATCGATCTGTTCGTCGCCTATTGACGATAAATGAGACTGGGCGCGCGAATGACCCGCCGCACGAACCCTGACCGGCATCCCGGCCCGGGCCTTTCACACCTTCCCCTGCTGCTCCACCAGCCAGAGGCCGAGTTCCTCGAAAGCCAGCGGCTCCAGGAAAGACAGGCCGATCGCGCCGTTACCCACCCAGCGGACGGCACCCCGCCGGTCCGGCAGACCGGGAATGGCGAGGATCAGCAATTTGGCCTCTTCCGGCTCGAAATCCGCTTCGACCCGCGCGCCGCCCTGCGACAGATTGACGAGCCGGCCCGTATGGCGACGCCCGTCACTGCGCAGTTCGGCGAGACAATCCACGGCAAAGCGCGGCGCCCGCACCAGGCCCTGCGCAGCGGTCTTGACCGTCGCCCGCGCCAGCATCGCCGCCACGTCGATCGGTTCGTCGAAGGCGATGCCCAGCCTCCCCTCACGGGTCCAGCGGACGCTGCCCGCCAACTGGTCACCGGCCTTGAGCTCGATCTGGACCGGGTCATCCTCGTGCAACGGCACATGGACCTCCGCCATCAGGCCGCCGCTCGACAGGTTGCGGATGCGGCACAGCGCTTCGCCATGGCGGCTCATCAACTTGCCGATCAGAAGGATCGTCGTGACGCGCGTTTCGCGCGGCGTTTGCAGGCCAGTGGAGGCTTTACCTGCCTGCGGCTCATGTCCGGAATGGTCGGGCAAGGGCACGTTCGTCTCCTTTCCTGTTCCTGGCCAGGCAATCATGCCGCCCCTTCAAGGGACAAAGCCAAGGATCAGGAGTGATACATAACCCGAAATTCACCCGCCTGAAAAGATGAGCAATGCCGCCATTGCACCGATTTGAATAAATTTAGTCGGGATTCCAAGCGGCTGACCAGTCCGCTATGGGAAGAGGCCGAGCGGAATGGCGTCCGCCATGGCGCGATAACCGGCGGGCGAGGGATGCAGACCATCACCGGAATCATAGCGGGGCAGCAGGCGATCGGGCCAGGCCGGGTCCCGCAGGGCACGGTCGAAATCGATCACCGCGTCGAAATGGCCCGGCGTCCTGATCCATTGGTTCACGGCCTGCCGGTCCGCCTCATTGGCTGCGTCCGGGTGATAATAGCCGTTGCCTACAAAAGGCAGGATGGTTCCCCCGATGACCTTGATCCCCCTGGACCGCGCCCGCGCGATGATCTGACGATAGGCGCCGGTCATCCGTTTCACCAGTTCGGCATGATCGGCGGCGCTGGCCGGCGCCTCGCGGGTCAGCGTCCCGATGTCGTTGATACCCTCCAGCAGGATCAAGGCGCGCACGCCCGGCTGCGCCAGCACGTCCCGGTCTAGCCGGGCCAGCGCATTGGGGCCGAGCCCGTCCTGGAGCAGGCGGTTGCCGCCTATCCCTTGATTGACGATCGCCATATGTCTCCGTTTCGGATCGGCCTGAAGCCGCCGCGCGAGATTGTCGGTCCAGCGATCATTGCCGTCCGTGGTCGCGCCGCGCCCGTCCGTGATCGAATCGCCCAGCGCGACGATCACCTGAGTCAGGGTGCAACGCTCGACCTCCAGTGCGGCGAGGGAGAACCAATGCTCCACCGGCTGCGCGCCCGCCATACCGGCATCGGCCAGATGGTCGCCCTTGAGCAACCAGGATGTTGCCCGCGATCCAGGATGGGAGGTCTGCACCGACGGCTCCTTGCCATAGCGGATGCTGACCGCCAGATCGTCAAAGGCCTTGACCGGCAGCACCACAGGATCGGAGAGATAATCCGCGCCCGCCGGTATCACGACATCGGCATGCCCGTCGAAGCGGAGCGGGACGATGGTCCTGCCGTCGACCGCAGCCGCGCCCGGCCGCAATGCGCGCGCCAGGCTGGCACCTTCGACGTGCAACGCACTGGTGCCCGCGAGATTGGAAAGACGCACCCGCACCTGGCTCCCCGCGACGGAGGGTCGGACGATCTGCCGCAACGTGGCATCGGCCAACATGCCCGGCGCCAGCGCATTATCCCCGGTCGGCACCATCTGTGCGGAGGTCCAGGCGGCGACCCATTGGCCGGCGCAAGGCGCGGCAAGGGCTGGTGCCGTCACGAAAGCAGCCAGCGGCAGGAGGCAATGGGTCAGATGCAATCGCATGGGTCCATATCCCTGAACAAAAGAAAAGAGGGCCGGTCTTCCAACCGGCCCTCAGGTCCCTGGGGGGAGGATCAGAAGTTGGCGCGGATACCCGCCATCACCGTTCGGCCCGGATAATAGACCGAATAGGCGGCATTATCATATTCGAAGGTAGTCCGGATCGGTTCGTTGGTGATGTTGAGTACGTCCAGTGTCAGGCGCATCGCCTTGCCCAGGAAGGGCAGTTGATAGCCCGCCGACATGTCGAGCTGACCACGGGCATCGGCCTTCAGATCGGCGCCGGTGATGCCGTTCTGCGGACCGTTCTGGGCGATCGACTTGCCGTTCCAGACATAGTTCAGGCTGACCGACAGGCCATGATCTTCATAGAAGCCCTGAAGATTATAGGACCATTTCGAAACACCTTCCGCGACCAGGCCAGAGGATGAGGACTGTTTGAGATAGGTGCCGTTGGCGGAAAAGCCGAGGCCCTTCACCAGGAAGTCGAGCGGCTGCACCCAGGTCGCCTCGACCCCCTTGATCTTGAGATCGCTGAGGTTGATCGGCCGTTGCACGGTGATCGGCAGATCGTCGACCGCCACGCCTGTCGCGGCCGCCCGATCATTCAACGCGTTCTGCTGGGTCGAGATCAGGGTGCTGAAGGGAATGTTCAGCGATCCGAAGGTCGCCCGTGTCGGCTGGATCACGGTGAAGCCCTGGACATTCTTCATGAAGGCCGACAGGCCGACATAACCGATGCCGCCGGTATAATATTCGCCACCGATATCGTAATTGTCCGACGTATAGGGCTTGAGGCCCGGATTGCCGGCATTGGCGACCAGCGCCGACGGATCGGAGAAGGTGATGCCGGGGAGGATCAGGCCGGCGTCCGGCCGGGTCATCGTCCGCGACGCCGACGCGCGCAGCTTCACATTATCGGCAATGTCATAGGTCAGGTTGATCGACGGCAGGAAATTGTCATATTTCGAGTTCGCTTCGATATCGACGATGGTCGTGCCGACCTGGCTCGGCCCGACAACCCGCTGTCCCGTATGGGCGTAGCGCATGCCCGCGTTCACATGCAGGTCGCGTCCCGCAATCTGGGTGACGCCGTTGATCTCGAAATAGGCGCCCCAGACCTTCTCGTCCATGTCGCCCGTCGCGCCGCCGGTCACCGCGCCCCGGGTTTCCGGTGCGGAGTCGCGATAGCTTTCATAGTTGGTGGCCGACTTGATCGCATCGAAATCGGGAACGACGAAGGACGTGTAGCCAATGTTGCCGCTGGCGAGATGACCGAAATTGCCGACGGGGAAGGCCCTTAGATATTGGGCGATCTGGCTGTTGGGGATGGAACCGGTGGCGCCGGTGCAGCCCGTCCCGCAGACAGAAAACTGATAGGCGGTGCTGTTGTCGTAGGCGCGGATCGAGCGGGTCGCCTGGTCATAGGCGGCGCCCACCTTCACATTGAGATTGTCGTCGCCATAGGTGACGTCAAAATGCGCACCCTTGGTCTCGGTCTTGCGGCGGACGAGCTGGACGTTCTGGCGATACCATTGCCAGCTGCCATTATTGGGATCGTTGAGGTCGAGATTGGTGGTGATGGACGGATAGTCGCCACCTGTATTGTCATAATAGACGTCGACACCCGAATTCGGCGTGGTCTGGAACGCCCAGGTCGGCTGTTCGCGGAAGAAGCGGCTCTTGGAATAATTGGCGCTGAGATCGATCTTCAGATTGTCGGCCGGTTGCCAGCTGACGCTGGGGTTGATGTTCCAGAACTTCGTCGTCTGCTTGAACAGGCTCGCTTCCAGGAAGAAGGAAGAGTTGGCGAAGGTGCCGCTGGTGACGACATCATTGTCGTCGACGGTCAGGTCGATCGGAATCATGCCGCCGGTCGACTGCGCACTGGTGCCGGGGCCGGAATTGCGGACCTGCCAGTTCATGTTGACCTTGGTATAATCGCGCTTCGACTTGGCCCAGATGGCGTCGAGGGCGAAGTGCAGCTCATCGCTGGGCCGCCATTCCAGCGAGGCGAGCGCCGAAATGCGCGAGCGGTCGCCGGTGGTGAGGCTGTTGCGGCCAAGGCGGGGGAGCAGCGCGGTGCTGAGCTGCGAACGCGTCAGGCCCGATGTGGCGACGACATCGACGGGCTGCCCGGCGATCAGGCCGTGACCGGCATTGGCGGGAACGACCGAGGCCCAGGAGAAATTGTTGCCGCCCGCATCGGGAACGCCGTTGACGGCACCCAGATTGCCGTCGGTCCAGCCGACCGTTTCGAAACCGTCGATGCGGGTCTTGGTCTTGACACCCGCGACGCCGACCAGAATGCCGAACGTATCGGTGGTATGGCTGGCCACGATCGCACCGCGCGGACTGATCTTGTCATTGGCGTCGGTATATTGGCCCTGGGCGACGACGGTGACATGGGTGCCCGGCTTGTCGAACGGACGGGCGTTGCGCAGGTTGACGGTGCCCGCAATGCCACCTTCCAGCGTCGAGGGCGACGGGGTCTTGGCAAGGTCGAGGCGGGTGAAGAGTTCGGAGGGGAAGAAGTCGAGGTCGACTTCGCGGTTGGCGCTGCCGCCGTTGGTGCCGCCGTCCGATGCCACCTGGATCTGAGAGCCGTTCAGCAGGACGCGCGTGAAGCTGGGGCCAAGGCCACGGATCGCGACCTGGGTGCCTTCGCCATTATTGTCGCGGCGCAGACGCACGCCCGGCATGCGGTTCAGTGTTTCGGCAAGGTTGGTGGCGGGCAGTTTGCCGATATCCTCGGCAAAGATGGAGTCGCCGAAAGCGACGGCATTTTTCTTGGCATTGGTGGCGCTTTGCAAGCTACCCCGGATACCGGTCACAACGATATCGGCAACGTCATCATTCTGCGGAGCGGCGGCGGCCTGCGGCGCGCTGTCCTGGGCGAACGCAGCCTGCGCCAGCGTGAGCGCCCCGAAGGCCGACGCTGCACAGAGCGCCATGCGGAAAGACTGGATACGAGAATCGACCATCTGAGAATCCCCTCCTGAGCGCGGCTTCCGACTATCCGGTAAGCGTATCTGGTAGCGCTATCAGTTCGCCATTGATAAACCCTGAGTTATTTTTGTCAATCCCTGAAGCCGCTTTATTGGTAACGGTATAAACGTATCTTCTGGATCTGGAATTTCCCAGCCGGCAGGCGGATATGACGACCCTGATGGGTTTGGTCGCCGTTCAGCAGCCGCCCTGCGACCCAACGCCCCTGCGCGTCGAACTCGCCTTCCCAGTCACTGTCTATTCCCGCGAGACTCGGTCCCGGCCCCAGCGGGGCGAAGGTCACGGTGATACCCTGCCCCGCTATCAGATAATCCTCGGCGCCGGTCTGGATGATTATCCCTCCCGCGTTAGCGGTATCAGGAGTGGCGACGGGTTTTTGAATATCGGCAAAGGCGACTGTGAAACGATAATCGCCGATCTTCTCGGTGATCGGTTCATAGACCAGAGTTTCGTCATACAACGCCTTTGGGCGAAAGGCGGACATGCGCCCCAACCCCTGCGCAGCGAGGATATGGGGGGCAAGCTGCTTCAACAGACCATAGGCTTCGCCCAACGCTCCTGGCTTCTCATCGATCGACTCGATGGAGAAAGGGCCGAAGCCGATCGCATCCAGCTTGCCGATCGCATAAAGTGCATTGCCCGGCACCTGGGGATGGTCGGCATTATTGGCTTCGGGGATGAACAGCGGATTGTCAGGCCGTTTGTAGACGTTCACGATGTCGACGAAGTTCGGAAAATAAATGTCCGGCGCCAGGAAATCGATCGCGGGCGCCCCCGCCTTCCATATATCGATCAGATGCGGCAGCGGCCCGCCGCTCGGATATTCGCCCGGAAGGCGGCCGGGACGATTGAGCGCCACATTGACATACATCGGCATGGCATAGGCCGCCTTGCCCGCACGGGTCAGGGCATCGGCGAAACGGGCATAGTGCCAGGCGGTGAAGATTTCCTCCGCCTGATGGCCAGGGCCGAACACCTCCGCCCATGTTCCTCCGGTCCGGGCGCCCTGTTCCTCCCAGAGCTGCTTCATCTGCGGCACCAGGCTGTCACGATGCTGCTGGAGCCAGTTCATGAGTTCGGCGGGCACCGGCCCCTTGAACGCGGCATCCGCCAGCGGGCCATAGTCGCGCGCGACAGGGAGCATGCCGATCTCATTTTCCACCTGGGTCATGAGCACGGTGTTCTGCCGGTCGTCGACCGTCTTGATATGCGCCATCAACGCAGCAAAGGCCTTCTGGTCCGCCTCCAGCGTGGCGGGTGCCATGGCGGAGAGGATTTCGACGCCCTGCCCATTGGGCAGTTGCGCGCGCGGGAAGCGGACCTGATCGCGCTTCACCCAGCCGGGCACATAGGTCGACATGCTGTTCTTCCACGCTCCGAACCAAAGGAAGACAAGTTTGAGATCATTGGCCCGCGCCTCGCGAATCAGCGCGTCGACCGAGGAAAAGTCGAACCTCCCCTCGACCGGCTCGATCAGTTCCCATGACACCGGGGCCAGCACGGTGTTGAGGTGCATGGCCTTCAGCCGTTTCCAGTGCGGCGCCATATAGGCCGCGCTCGACGCGCTGCTGTTGCCCAGTTCCCCGGCGATCAGCAGCATGGGCTTGCCCTGCACGGTGAGTTGGGTGGCGGTGCCCTGCTTCACCAGCCGCGGCGGTTCGGCCTGCGCGGCGGCGGCCAAAGCGAGCGCGGTGAAGGCCGAGCCGATCTTCGCAAACTGCATCATGTCTCTCCGTGGAAGGTCGCGAGCGCGGCAAGGGCGCCCTGCGTTTCGAGGATGGTGAGCCAGCGGACCAGTGCCGCACGGAAGGCCGTATTCGACGCCAATGCGGGCGGAACCACGGCATCGAAGCGGAGGATCGCGGCGACCCGTTCCTCCGTCGTGACCGCATCGGCAAGGCTGGCGGCGATCTCGTCCGCCAATGGATCATCGACCTCATGGACCTGACCGAGATCGTCCTGCCCCGCCTGCCAGCGTACCCAGGCTGCGAAGCCGAGGGACAGCGCCGCGATCCCCTGCCCCGTTCCCAGTCGGGCCATGATAGGCGCGAGCAGCCGCTGGGGCAGTTTCTGCGATCCGTCCATGGCGATCTGACGGGTGCGATGACGCAGCGTGGGATTGTCGAAGCGCGCCATCAGCGCATCGCGATAGGCCGCGATGTCCAGCTCGGGCGGGGGCGAGAGCGTCGTCTGCGCCTCGTCCCAGAGCGCATCGACGAAGGCGCGCGCCTGCGGCAGGGCCAGCACTTCATGGACATGCTCCATGCCGGCCAGTCCGCCCAGATAGGCGATGCCGCTATGCGCACCGTTGAGCAGGCGCAGCTTCGCCTCTTCCCAAGGGGCCACGGCGGCGGTTAACTGGACGCCGGAACCGAAGGCCGGGCGCGGGCCGCAGAAGCGGTCCTCGATCACCCATTGCAGGAAGGGTTCGGTCTTGACCATCGCCTGGTCCACGATGCCGAAGCGGGTCGTAAGCGCGGCGACATCCTCCCCCGTGGTCGCAGGGACGATGCGATCGACCATGGTCTGGGGAAAGGCGCCCCGTTCCGCTATCCAGTCGGTCAGCGCCGGATCATGGCGGCGGGCCAGGTCAAGCACCGCACCCCGCAGCCGCGCGCCATTATGCGGCAGATTATCGCAACTGATCGCCGTGAAGGGAGGAAGGCCCGCCGCCTTCCGCATCGCCAGCGCCGCCACCAGATAGCCCGGCGCGGTCTGCGGGCGGGCGAGCGAAGCGATGTCGGCGACGAGTTGCGGATCATCCTCGATCAATGCGCCGGTGGCGGGATCAAGCTTATATCCTTTCTCCGTGACGGTCAGCGTGACGATATGCGTGTCGGGCGATGCCAGCGCGTCCAGCAGCGCCCGCGGATCTTCCGGCGCGACGATGACGCGCTGCACGGCGCCGATGATGCGGGCCTGTTCCGACACGCCGTCGCGCACCAGCATGGTGTAGAGGCCGTCCTGCGGCGCCATCTGGTCGCGCACCTGCACGGAGCGCAGCGACGCGCCGACAATGCCCCAACGCAGGTCGCCCGCGTTCAGGGCATCGTCGAATATCGCTGCCTGATGGGCGCGGTGGAAGGCGCCGATGCCGAGATGGACGACGCCGCATCGGACCTCCGCCCGGTCATAGCCGGGGCGGACAACATCGGCGGGCAGGCGGTCCAGCGTAGCGGAGGACAGCCGGTTCACAATTTATAAGCCTGTTTCGCCAGGTCATAGGACAGGGAGCGGGCCAGTTCGAAGGCCTCATCCTCCTCCAGCCGGTGCTCCGCGACCAACTGGGCCAGCCAGGCGCAATCCATCCGGCGGGCCACGTCGTGCCGCGCCGGGATCGACAGGAAGGCACGGGTATCGTCGTTGAAGCCGACGGTGTTGTAGAAGCCCGCCGTTTCGGTCACGCGCTCGCGGAAACGGCGCATTCCTTCCGGACTGTCATGGAACCACCAGGGCGGGCCGATCCGGAGCGCGGGATAATGGCCCGCCAGCGGCGCCAGTTCGCGCGAATAGACATCCTCGTCCAGGGTGAAGAGGATCAGCGTCAGGCGCGGATCATTGCCATGGAGGTCCAGCAGCGGCTTCAATGCCCGCACGAACTCACCGGAAACCGGAATATCGCCGCCCTTGTCCCTGCCGAAGCGCGCCAGCACCGTGGCATTATGGCTGCGATGCACGCCGGGATGGAGCTGCATCACCATACCGTCCTCGATCGACATGCGCGCCATCTCCACCAGCATATGGCCGCGGAACAGTTCGGCATCGCGGCTGCTGACGGGACCGGCGAGCGCCTTGGCATAGAGCGCCTCGATCTCCGTCCGGGGCAGGTGGACGGTGAAGGCGCTGGGATGGCCATGGTCGGTCGAGGTCGCGCCTGCCGCGCGAAAGTCGGCACGGCGCTTTTCATGCGCTCGCAGATAGCCGGCGAAGCTGCCCGCATCCTCCCCCGCCATGGCGCAGAAGACGCGGACATTGTCGGCGAAGCGGGCTATGTTGGGGTCCATGACCGGGTCGGGGCGATAGGCGGTGATGACCCGCCCTCCCCAGCCCGATTGCCGGATGGCGCGATGATGGTCGAGCGGATCGAGCGGACCTTCGGTGGTCGCGATGACTTCGATATTATAGCGGTCGAACAGGGCGCGTGGCCGGAAATCGGGCGTCTTCAATGCCGCGTCGATGATGTCATAATAGTGATCGGCCGTCTCCGGCTCCAGCCGCACGTCGATGCCGAACGCCTCGGCAAAGACCCAGTCCAGCCACAGGCGCGACGGCGTGCCGCGGAACAGGTGATAATGGGCGGCAAAGCGGTGCCAGATGGCGCGCGGATCGCTCTCCGTCGCGCTGCCGTCGACGGTCGGCACGCCCAGTTCCTCCAGCTTCACGCCCTGGCTCATCAGCATGCGGAACACATAATGATCCGGCACGATCAGCAGTTCGGACGGATTGGCGAAGGCTGCGTCAGTGGCGAACCAGCGCGGGTCGGTATGGCCATGCGGGCTGATGATGGGCAAATCCTTGACCGTCGCGTGCAAGGCGCGCGCTATGGCACGGGTACGCGGGTCGGACGGAAACAGCCGGTCGGGATGGAGTGTGAGAGGCTTCATGAACGAGGTTCCGAAAGAGTGACGGGCGCGTAGCGCGGCGCGATGAGATGGAGGACCAGCAGCGCGATCAGATAGGCGCAGGCCGCGACGATGAAGATCGGCTGAAAGCTGCCGACGCTTTCGAGGATGATGCCCGCGAACTTCGCCATCAACATGCCGCCGACGGCTCCGGACAGGCCGCCCAAGCCCACCACCGACCCCGCCATCCAGCGCGGGAAGAGGTCGCCCGGCAGCGCATAGACATTGGCGGAAAAGCCCTGATGCCCGGCGCAGGCCAGACCGATCAGCCCGACCGCGATCCACAGTGATGGCGCCTGCGCGGCGAAGGCGATGGGCAGGGCGCAGAGCGCGGCGCAGAACATGGCGGTCTTGCGCGCGCGGTTGGTGCTCATGCCCCGGCCCATGAGGCGCGAGGACAGCCAGCCGCCCGTGACCGACCCCACATCCGCCATCAGATAGACGGCGATCAGCGGCGGGCCGAAGTCCATCATCTTAACGCCATATTGCTTGTTGAAGAAGTCGGGCAGCCAGAAGAGGAAGGTCCACCACACCGGATCGATCAGGAAACGGGCCATGATATAGGCCCATGTCTGGCGATGGCGGAACAGGGTGCGCCATTGGACCGGGCGCGGCGCTTCCTGGGGGTCCGCCTCGATCCATGCAAGTTCTTCCGCGCTCAACCCCTTCTTCTCGCGCGGGCGGCGATAGAAGCCGAGCCATGCCGCGAGCCACACCACCGTCAGCAGGCCGGTCAGGATGAAGGCCCAGCGCCAGCCCAAAGTGACGGCGATGACCGGCACAATCAGCGGCGTCAGGATGGCGCCGACATTGGATCCGGCGTTGAAGATGCCGATGGCGAAGGCGCGTTCCTTCTTCGGGAACCATTCGTTGGTCGCGGCGATGGCGGCGGGGAAGGTTCCCGCCTCCCCGATGGCCAGCGGGATGCGCGCGAAGAGCATCCCCGCCGTCGAGGTGAAGAAGATGTGCATGACATGGCCCGCGGTCCAAAGCCCCACCGCCAGCGCATAGCCCGCGCGCGCGCCGATCCGGTCGATCAGCCGCCCGAAGAAGACATAGGCGATGCCGTAGCCCGCCTGGAACCAGATGGCGAGGTCGGCATAGCCGCTCTCGCTCCAGCCATAGCGGGCCTGGAGATCGGGCTTCAATGTCGGCAGGACCAGCCGGTCGACATAGCTGAGCACCACCGCCGCGAAAAGCAGGCCGCAGACGATCCAGCGGACCCTGCCGGAGGGTTTTGTCATCTCCCTCTCCCCTTGGGAGAGGGAAGAGGCCCGTCGCCAAAGGCGATGGGAAGGGTGAGGGTGAGGTGCAAACCGCCCTCACCTTCCCACCGCTTCGCGGCTCCTTCCCTCTCCCGGCGGGAGAGGGACTGTAGGATCGTCACGAGCATCACCAGCTATGCATCGTGCCGTCTTCCAGCCGGTTCACCGGCAGGAAGGCGCGCTTATATTCGTATTTGGTGGCCAGTTCCTCGTCGATATCGACGCCCAGGCCCGGCGCTTCGCCCGGATGCATCATGCCGTTTCCGAAGCTGTAGGCATGGGGGAAGACCGCATCGGTTTCTTCCGTATGCCGCATATATTCCTGAATGCCGAAATTGGGCACGCTGAGGTCGAAATGCAGCGCGGCGGCCATGCAGACCGGCGACAGGTCGGTCGCGCCGTGGCAGCCGGTGCGGACCTGATAGAGATCGGCCAGCGCGGCGATGCGGCGCAAATGGGTGATGCCGCCCGCATGCACCACCGTCGCGCGGATATAGTCGATGAGCTGGTTCTGGATCAGGTCCTTGGCATCCCAGATCGAGTTGAAAATCTCACCCACCGCCAGCGGCGCGGTCGTGTGCTGGCGGATCAGGCGGAACGCTTCCTGATTTTCCGCGGGCGTCGCATCCTCAAGCCAGAAGGGGCGATACGGCTCCAGATCCTTGCCAAGGCGCCCTGCCTCGATCGGAGTCAGACGGTGATGGATGTCGTGCAGCAGATGCACGTCCCAGCCCAAGGCTTCGCGCGCGGCCTTGAAGAGTTCAGGGACGACGCGAAGATATTTGGACGTGTTCCAGACATTCTCGGTCGGCAGGTCGGCGTCGGCGGGTTCGTAGAAATATTTGTCCTTCGACACGCCATAGGTCGATGCCATGCCGGGAACTCCGCATTGCAGGCGGATCGCCTTGTAACCCTGCGCCTGATATTCCAGCGCGACATTGACCGTATCCTCGATGCTCGTGCCGTTGGCATGGCCATAGACCATCACGCCTTCGCGGCTCGCCCCGCCCAGAAGCTGATAGACCGGCAGACCCGCAATCTTGCCCTTGATGTCCCACAGCGCCATGTCGACCGCGGCGATGGCCGTCATCGTGACCGGCCCGCGCCGCCAATAGGCGCCCTTGTAGAGATATTGCCAGATATCCTCGATCCGGTGCGCGTCGCGCCCGATCAGGCACGGGATGACATGATCGGTGAGATAGCTTGCCACCGACAGTTCGCGGCCGTTGAGCGTCGCATCGCCCAGGCCGTAAATCCCCTCGTCGGTGATGATCTTGAGCGTGACGAAATTGCGGCCGGGACAGGTGACGATGACCTTGGCGTCTATGATCTTGGGCATGGGAACGATCCTGTTCAGATGATTTCAAGCGTCGTTTTCTGGAGATTCTCGCTGTCCGGCCCGGTCATGATGTCGAAGAGGCCGGGTTCGACCACCTCCTCCATGTCGAGGTTCCAAAGAGTGAAGGCGACGGGCGTCAGCGTCAGGCGCACGGTGCGGCTTTCGCCCGGCGCGAGCGTGACGCGTTCGAAGCCCTTCAGTTCCTTGACCGGCCGGGTAACGCTGGCTGCCTGGTCGCGGACATAGAGCTGGACCACCTCATCGCCCGACCTTTGCCCGACATTGCGGACGTCGACCTCCACCGTCACCTCGCCGCCGGTGCCGATGCGCGGCGACGACAGGCGGGGCGGCCCGAATTCGAACTTGGTGTAGCTGAGGCCGAAGCCGAAGGGGAAAAGCGGGGAAATATCCTCGAACACATAGCCACGCCGGGCAGAAGGCTTGCGGTTGTAGAAGATCGGAACCTGCCCCGCATCGCGCGCCACGGTAACGGGCAGCTTCGCGCCGGGGTTGACATCGCCGAACAGGATATCGGCCATGGCAGTGCCGCCCTCCTGCCCCGGATACCAGCACTCCAGCAGCGCATTGGTCCCATCGACCACCGCCGGATAGCTGGGCGGGCGGCCGTTGATCGCGCACACGACCAAGGGCTTGCCCGTGGCTTTCATGGCGGCAAACAGGTCGTTCTGTTCACCCACCAGATCGAGACTGGTGCGGTCACCCAGATGGTTCTTCGCAAAGCCTTCACGACTGGTCTGTTCGGTATCGCCGATGGCGAGCAGGATGATGTCGGCCGTTTTCGCGACCTCGACGGCCTGCGCGATCAGGTCGCGGTTCCTGGCCGGATCGGCCAGCAACACTTCGTCGACGGAGCGATCCTCGCTCTGGGTGATGAAGACGCCCTGCGCATGGACGACCTCCGCCTGTCCCTTGAGCTTCTCGCGCACGCCTTGCAGCAGCGAGACGGCATGGCGCGGAATGCTGCTATAGCCGCCCAAGCGGGCAATGGCGGCATTGGGACCGATCACCGCGACCCGCTTGTGCGCGCCCGGAGTGAGCGGCAGCGTGCCGTCATTCTTGAGCAGCGCGATCGACCGATGCGCGGCCTTGAGCGCCAGCGCGCGCGCCTGCGCATTGCCGGTCAGCCGGTCATAATCCTTCCTCGGCCAGGGATTTTCGAACAGGCCCGCGCGGAACTTGAGCGTCAGCATCCGGGTGCAGGCCAGATCGACCGCTTGCAGGGGGACTTTTCCGGCGCGGACCTGTTCGACGAGCGTCCGATAGGTCTGGCCATCGGGCAGCTCGCAATCGACGCCCGCCCGCAGTGCGGCGCGGGCCGCCGCCTCCGGATCGGGCTGGACATGATGGATGGTGTCGAGTTCGGGCACCGCGCCATAATCGCTGACCACCGCGCCGTCGAAATGCCATTCGCCGCGCAATATGTCGTTCAGCAACCAGCGGTTCTGGTGCGAGGGGACGCCATCGATTTCATTGTAGGACGGCATGACGGCGCCAATGCCGGTACGCCTCACCACCTCCCGGAAGGGCGGGAAGAAATTCTCGCGCAACTCCCGCTGGGAGATGGGTGCGGGCGCGATATTCTCGCCGCTTTGCGGCTGGCCGTGGCCGGTCATATGCTTGAGCGTCGCCATGACCTTGTCCGGGCCGATCTGCCTGCCATCGCCTTGCAGGCCACGCACGGCGGCGACGCCCATCTCGCCGCAGAGATAGGGGTCTTCGCCGAAAGTCTCCTCGATCCGGCCCCAGCGCGGGTCGCGAGCGATGTCGACCACAGGCGACAGCGCCAGATGCACGCCACGGGCGCGGACCTCGCGGGCGATGACCGACTGGACCTCCTCCATCAACGGGCGGTCGAAGCTGCCCGCAAGGCCGATCGCCATCGGGAACATGGTCGCATCGGTGGCCATATAGCCGTGGAGCGATTCCTCGTGGAACAGCACGGGGATGCCGAGCCGCGTTTCCTCCAGCGCCCATTTCTGGACCGCCGTGACGAAGGCCACCGTATCGGCCGGGGTGCGCCAGCGCGCGCCGACGCCGCCGGCCTGGGTCGAACCATTGGGCGCACCGCGCCTGTCGGAGGGCCGGGTAATCTGACCGAAGCTTTGGGGATAGGCCCTGCTCGCCTTGGCGGGCGAGAAGGTGAGGTCATCCATGATGTCGGCCTTGGTCGCCCAGAGCGCGATGATCTGGCCGACCTTTTCCTCCAGCGTCATGCGTGAGAGAAGGTCCCTGACGCGCAGGTCGATGGGCGCCGACGCATCCTTGTAGAGCGGACCACCCTTCCCTTTTGCAACCGCAGGCGCGGCCGCGATCAACGATGTCGATGCAAGCAGGCCCAGCGCCTGACGACGTGCGAAGCCGCTCATGGCGTCACCGTCAGCGTCGCGGACTGGAGCGCGACCGAACTGTTGCCGGTCATGATCTCGAAATCCCCCGGCTCGACGACGCGATCCATATGATCGTTCCACATTTGCAGCGCTTCCGGCCCGACGATGAAGGTGAGGGTTCGCACTTCGCCAGGTTTCAGCGTCACCCGCTGGAAGCCCTTCAATTCCCTAATCGGGCGCGTGACGGAGCTGACCTTGTCGCGGACATAGAGCTGGACCACCTCATCGCCTTCGCGCTGACCGCTGTTGCGCACATCGACCGAGACGCTGGCGGTTCCGCCAACCCCGATCCTCGTGGCCGACAGGCGCGGCGCCGACAGGGTGAAACTGGTGTAGCTGAGGCCAAAACCGAAGGGATAAAGCGGATCGGTGGTATCGAACAGATAGCCGCGCCGGGCACTGGGCTTGACGTTGTAGAATATCGGCAACTGCCCGACCGAACGCGGCACCGTGACGGGCAGCTTGCCGCCCGGATTGACGTCCCCGAACAGCACGTCCGCGACGGCATTGCCGCCCTGCTCGCCCAGATACCAGCCTTCGAGGATCGCGTTGGCCTGTTCCGATACCTTCACGGTCGAGGCCGGGCGGCCATTGATCAGGACCACGGTGATCGGCTTGCCCAAAGCCTTCAGCGCATCGAACAACTCCTGCTGCTCGCCCACCAGGTCGAGGCTGGGACGGTCGCCCAGATGATTGTCGGCCCAGCCTTCGCGGCTCGACTGTTCGGTGTCGCCCAGCGTCAGCACGATGCGGTCGACGTGGCGCGCGGCCTCCACCGCCTGCGCGATCAACCTGCGGTTTTCGGCGAGGTCGGACTTGGTGACCTTGTCCGCCCACCAGTCGTCATTCTCGGTGATCTTCACCCCCTGCGCGAAGACGATCCTCGCGCGGGCGCCGACCTTTGCCTTGATCCCCTCCAGGATGGACACTGTATGCGGCGGCTGGCCATAATAGCCGCCCAGCCTTGCCACCGCCGCGCTGGGACCGATCACCGCGATGGTGCCTTCGGGCTTCAGCGGCAACATGCCGTCATTCTTGAGCAGGGTGATCGAGCGCTGCGCCGCCTTCAGCGCCAAAGCGCGCGCCTCGGCATTATTGGTGATCTTCTCCGACGCCGCCGCATCGGCATAGGGATTTTCGAACAGTCCGGCGCGGAACTTCAATTCCAGCATATGCCGCACGGCCCGGTCGACCTGTGCCTCGCTGACCTTGCCCTCGCGCACCAGCTTGCCGAGCGTCGCATAGGACAGGCCGTCGGGCAGGTCCGCATCCACCCCCGCATCCAGCGCGCGGCCGGCCGCCTGCTCCAGACTGCCGGCGATATGGTGGATGCTCATCAACTGGTCGACCGCCGAATAGTCGCTGACCACCGCGCCCTTGAAGCCCCATTCGCCGCGCAGCACATCGTGCAGCAGCCAGCGATTGGCATGGGACGGCACGCCGTCGATCTCATTATAGCTGGCCATCACCGCCTCGATCCCGGTGCGCTTCACCACCTGTTCGAAGGGCGGGAAGAAATTCTCGCGCAACTCGCGTTCCGAATAGGGCGCCGGGCCGACATTGGTGCCGCTTTCGGGCTGGCCATGGCCGGTCAGATGCTTGAGCGTGGCAAAGACCTTGCCGGGCGGCAGCAGTCGTGAGCGGCCCTTGCCCTGCAAGCCCTCCACGGCAGCGACGCCCATTTCTCCGACCAGATAGGGGTCTTCGCCGTAGGTTTCCTCGATCCGGCCCCAACGCGGGTCGCGGGCAATGTCGACCACGGGCGAGAGGACGAGACTGACGCCGCGCGAGCGGATTTCGCGGGCGATCACCGCGTTCACCTCACGCACCATGTCCGGGTCCCAGGACGAAGCCATGGCGATCGATTGCGGGAAGCTGGTAGCGCCAACAGCCGTATAGCCATGCAGCCCTTCCTCATGGAAGAGGATCGGGATGCCGAGGCGTGTGCCGGTTGTCGCCCAGCGTTGCAGGGCATTGACCAGGGCGACCGTCTGACGCGGGTTGCGGCCAGGCACTTCGCGCGGGGAAAAGGCACCCTTGGCATCGGAGGGACGCGTGAATTGCCCGATTCCGTGGGGAAAAACTCCGTCGAGCTTCGAAGGGTCGAGTTGCAGCCTGTCATCGAAAATCTTGACCTTATCGGTCCAGACCGCGGTGATCTGGGCGATTTTTTCGTCGAGCGTCATACGCGACAGCAAATCGTCGACACGCGACTCGATGGGCGCCGCCGCATCCTTGTAGAGCGGCTTCGCGGCGTTCGAAGCGGGCACCGCCATGGCAGGCACGCCAGGCATCCCGACCATCAGCGTCAGCGCGGAAGCCGCGCACAACAGCTTACGAAACCGGATCTCCAAACAGCCTCTCCCTTTTTCGGCGGGTCTGAGCTTTTTGCTTGCCCCGCCGCAACTGATAGCGTTAACATTGCTCAGACAAGAGCGGCCTGTCAATGCCCTTCGGTGCAAAGCTTGAATCGGGGCGAAGACAGGAATGGAGAGGAAAGGGGATTTATGTTCGCGCGCCTGTTTGTCTGGACCATCGCCACCAGCATCATGACGGCACCCGCCATGGCGGAGGACGGCTATGATCTGTGGCTGCGCCATGCAAAGGTGGAGGACGGCGGGAATCTGGCCAGGCACGCAACCGCGATCATCGCCCCCGGCCGCGGCGCGACCGCCCTTGCCGCCCGCGATGAATTGATGCGCGGCCTTTCCGGCGCCACCGGTGTCGCACCTGTGCAGGCCGACAAGCCCCGGGACGGGGCGATCTGGCTGGCCACCCCATCCGCCGCGCCCGATTTGCCCGTGAAGCTCGATGGGCTCGGCGAGGAAGGCTATGCCATTCGCTCAGTCACGCTGAACGGCCAGTCCGTGACCGTGATCGCCGCCAACGGCGATATGGGCTTGCTGTACGGCGCCTATGCCTATCTACGACTGGCGGAAACCGGCGCCTCGCTCGATCGGCTCGACATACGCAGCGCGCCGCGGGTGAAGCTGCGGCTGCTCAACCATTGGGACAATCTGGATGGCACGGTGGAGCGCGGCTATGCCGGGCAATCCATCTGGGACTGGTGGCGCCTGCCCGACTGGAAGGGGCCGCGCTACACGGATTATGCCCGGGCAAACGCTTCCATCGGCATCAACGGCACGGTGCTCAACAATGTCAACGCCTCGCCGGACAGCCTGACCGCGCCCTATATCGCCAAGGCCACAGCGCTGGCCGACATCTTCCGCCCCTATGGCATCAAGGTCTATCTGTCTGTCAAATGGACGGCGCCGATGGAGCTCTCCGGCCTCAGGACCGCAGATCCTCTGGACCCGGAGGTCGCGGCCTGGTGGAAGGCGAAGGCGGATGAAATCTATCGGGCGATCCCCGATTTCGGCGGCTTCCTGGTCAAGGCGAACAGCGAGGGCCAGCCCGGGCCACAGGATTACAAGCGCACCCATGCCGACGGCGCGAACATGCTGGCAGCGGCGGTGAAACCGCATGGCGGCATCGTGATGTGGCGCGCCTTCGTCTACGCCCATGACAATCCGGACGATCGTGCCAAGCAGGCCTATAGCGACTTCAAGCCGCTGGACGGGCAGTTCGCCGACAATGTGCTGGTGCAGGTGAAGAACGGCGCGATCGACTTCCAGCCGCGCGAGCCGTTCCATCCGCTCTTCGGCGCGATGCCCAGGACGCCATTGATGATGGAATTCCAGATCACCAAGGAATATCTGGGCCAGTCCACCCATCTGACCTATCTCGGCACGCTGTTCGAGGAGACGTTGAAGAGCGACACCTTCGCCCGTGGCAAGGGTTCGACCATCGCCAGGGTGATCGACGGTTCGCTGGAGGGCCACAGGCTGACGGGCATTGCCGGGGTCGCCAATATCGGTGTGGACCGCGACTGGAGCGGATCGATCTTCAACCAGGCGGACTGGTATGCCTTCGGCCGCCTCGCCTGGAATCCCGATCTGTCGGCGCAGGCCATCGCCCGCGAATGGGCGGCCCAGACATTTTCGGCGGATGCGAAGGTCATCGACCCCGTCGTCGCGATGATGATGGGATCGCGCGAGGCCGCGGTCGATTACATGACCCCGCTGGGCCTCACCCATCTCATGGGGACAGGCCATCATTATGGCCCCGCGCCATGGATTGCCGACCTCGCCCGGCCGGAATGGAACCCGGCCTATTATCACAAGGCCGACGCGCAGGGCATAGGCTTCGACCGTACGAAGACGGGCAGCAACGCCGTCGCCCAATATGCGCCGGCGGTCGCGAAGATGCTGGCGGACCCGAAAACGACGCCCGAACGCGACCTGCTCTGGTTCCATCATGTCGGCTGGGACACGAAGCTGAAATCGGGCGAAACCCTGTGGAATGCCCTCATCCGCCATTATGACGCGGGCGTCGCCTATGTCGCGGGCATGCAGAAGACATGGGAAAGCCTGCGCCCCGCGATCGATGCGGAACGCTTTGCCAAGACGCAGACTTTCCTGCGCATCCAGCACCGGGAGGCGCAATGGTGGCGCGACGCCAGCATCGCCTATTTCCAGTCGATTTCGAAACGCCCCCTGCCGGCCGGCGCGGCGACACCGGAACATGATCTGAACTGGTACAAGGCCCTGCAATTTCCCCACGCGCCGGGGCATCCATGACTGGCTTTCGACGCCAGGCGACGCTAGGGCACGATCCATTATGAACGACCGGAAACCGCCGACGATCCGCGATGTGGCCGCACGGGCAGGCGTGTCGGTGATGACCGTCTCGCGCGTGGTCAACAAGCAGAGCTGGGTCAGCCCGCAGACCCGCGCGAAGGTCGAGAAGGCGATCGAGGACCTCCACTACGCACCCAACGCCACGGCGCGTGCCCTGGCCGGGGGCGACGACCGGCGGGTCGCGCTGCTGTACCGCAACACCACGACATCGGCCTATCTGGGCGAATTGCTGCTGGGCGGGCTGGACGAGGCAGCCAGGCACCATCTCCATCTGGTGGTGGAGCAATGCGACGCCGCTTCATCGGCGGAGGACATCATCGCCCAGATCCTTCAGGCGCGCGTTGCCGGTGTCATCGTGCCGCCGCCCCTGTGCGATTGGGACGAACTGACGGACGCGCTGGCACGGCACGGCATTCTCCGCGTCGCGATCGCGCCCGACCAGGGGCAGGAAGGCGCGATGGTCGTGGCGATCGACGACCGGCAAGCCGCCAGCGAGATGACCCGTCACCTGATTGGCCTGGGCCACCGCCGCATCGCCTTCATCCAGGGCAATGCGCAGCACCGGGCCAGCGCGCGACGGCTGGAGGGCTTTCGCCAGGCGATGGCGGACCATGGCCTGACGGTGGAAGACGAGTGGGTCGTGGAGGGCGATTTCAGCTATCGCTCGGGGCTGGAGGCGGCGGAGCGTCTGCTGGCCCTGCCTTCCCCGCCCAGCGCGATCTTCGCCTGCAATGACGACATGGCGGCGGCCGCCATCACCATCGCCCATCAGCGGCAGATCAGCGTCCCTGCGGACCTGACCGTCTGCGGCTTTGACGATACGCCCCTGGCGGCCGCGATCTGGCCGACGCTGACCACCATCCGCCAGCCGATCCGCGATATGAGCCGGGCCGCCATGACGCTGCTGGCCCATGCCCTGCGCAATGGCGAAGCGACGAATGCACAAAAGCTCGCGCAGCTCAATTACAGCCTGGTCCGTCGCCAGTCCGACGCCGTGCCGCGCCTGCCCCGGCGCGGCTGAACGCGAAAATCAACCGATCATCATCAAGCTGGCATTGCCGCCGGCAGCGGTGGTGTTGATGGAGGTCGACACCTCCTCCAGCAACCAGTTGGCATGATAGGCGATAGCCCGGCCGGAATCGGCGGCATGGACAGGAACGATCGGGCCGGGCATCTCCGCAGCGGCGGCCACAGCCGCCGACACGCGATCCGTGCCGCCTTCGACCAGCATCGCGGCAAAGGGCCGATCCGCCCTGGCCGGGAAGGCCGCCGCCACGCTGTCGGGCAAAGCGGCCGGCAGTGCCATGCCCTCGACGATCCCGCGATTGCCGGTCGCCAGCACCACGGCCATCTGCTCGACCAACCCGGCGGCGGTTTCCGGCTTCATCTGGATCAGGCCGCGCGGATGGAGGGCATAGAGATTGCGCTCCCCGACAGGGCCGGGCAATTCCAGCGTCACGCCCAGCGCCGATTCCGCGCCATGGCGGCGGGCGATGGCCGCCCCTTTGCTGTCGCCGCGCGCCTCGAGCCAGGCGATGAAGTCGTGCAGCGGCGAATCCGGATGCCCGGCGCGGGCCGTGAAGACCGGCGGCACGGCCACCAACCGCCCCAGATAAAGCGGCCCGCCCGCCTTCGGCCCGGTGCCCGACAGGCCGCAGCCGCCAAAGGGCTGGATCCCGACGATCGCACCGATGACATTGCGGTTCACATAGATATTGCCGACCTTCACCCGTCCGGTGACATGGGCGATCGTCTCGTCCAGCCGGGTATGGAGGCCGAAGGTCAGGCCATAGCCGGTGGCGTTGATCGACTCGATGAGCTGATCCAGCCCTTCCCGGCGGAAGCGGATGACGTGCAGGACAGGGCCGAAAACCTCCCGCTTCAGATCGGCGATATCGTCGATCTCGATGATCGTCGGCGGGACGAAGGTGCCGTGCTGCGTCTCCGGCGGCAGGTCCAGTTGCTCGACCGATCGACCAAGGCCGCGCATGGCGTCGATATGCGCCTCGATCCCCGCCTGCGCCTCAGCGGTGATGACCGGACCGATGTCGACCGCCAGCCGGTCCGTGCGGCCGATGCGGAGTTCCTTGAGCGCGCCCTTCAGCATCGCCAGCGTGCGGTCGGCCACATCCTCCTGCAAGCAGAGGATGCGCAGCGCCGAGCAGCGCTGCCCCGCGCTATCGAAGGCGGAGGCGATGACGTCCGCCACCACCTGCTCCGCCAATGCGGAGGAATCCACGATCAACGCATTCTGTCCGCCGGTTTCGGCGATCAGCGGAATCGGCTTGCCCCCCTGCGATAGCCGCGTCGCGAGCTGGCGCTGGATCAGCCGCGCCACCTCGGTCGATCCGGTGAACATGACGCCCGCGACTTCAGGCGCGGCGACCAGCGCGGCTCCTATGGCGCCATCGCCGGGCACCAGGTGCAGCGCATCGGCGGGAACGCCCGCCTCATGGAGCAGACGCACCGCTTCGGCCGCGATCAGCGGGGTTTCCTCGGCGGGCTTGGCCAGCACGGGATTGCCCGCGACCAGCGCGGCGGCGACCTGCCCCGTGAAGATGGCAAGCGGGAAGTTCCACGGGCTGATGCAGACGACCGGCCCGATGGCCGTCTGCGCCGGGCCGAAGGTCGCGCGCGCCTGCCCGGCGTAATAGCGCAGGAAATCGATCGCCTCGCGCACTTCGGAAATGGCGTTGGGCAGGGACTTGCCTGCCTCCCGCACGATCAGGCCGAGTAGGACCGGCATGCGCGCCTGCATCGCATCGGCAGCCCGATCCAATGCCGCCGCCCGATCGACGACCGGCACTTTGCTCCAACCCGATCCGCTGGCGCGATGCACGGCGGCGGCGGCGTGCCCCGGCGACGTTTCGGTCACGGTGCCGACCCGGTCGCGATGATCGGCGGGATTGCACACCGGACGCGGCGTGCCCTCGCCATCTTCCGGCGCGGCGGTCCACTCGATCGTGGCGCTATGCAAAAGCGCGGCGGTGAGGTCCGCCAGCGCCGCTTCGTCGCTCAGGTCCATGCCATCCGAATTGCGGCGGTCGGGATAGAGGTTGGCGGGCAGAGCGATCTGATCGTGATGCGCGCCGGGGCGGGGCATGGCGCGGACGATCTCGACCGGATCGGCGATCATCTCCTCGACCGGCACCTGCGGATCGGCGATGCGGTTGACGAAGGATGAGTTGGCGCCGTTTTCGAGCAGTCGCCGGACCAGATAGGCCAGCAGCGTCTCATGCGTGCCGACCGGGGCATAGATGCGGCAGGGACGATTGAGCTTCGCCGCGCCCACCACCTGCTCATATAGCGGCTCGCCCATACCGTGCAGGCACTGGAACTCATATTGGCCGACCACGAAATCCGGCCCGGCGAGATGGTATATGGTCGCCAGCGTCTGCGCATTATGGGTCGCGAATTGCGGGAACACGGCGTCGGGCGCGGCCAGCAGCCTGCGGGCGCAGGCCACATAGGAGACGTCGGTGTGGACCTTGCGCGTATAGACCGGGAAATCGGCGAGGCCGTCCACCTGGGCGCGTTTGATCTCCGCATCCCAATAGGCGCCCTTGACCAGCCGGACCATGATCCGCCGTCCGGCGCGGCGGGCGAGATCGACGATCCAGTCGATGACGAAGGGACAACGCTTGCCATAGCCCTGCACCACGAAGCCCAGGCCGTCCCAGCCCGCAAGGTCCGGATCGAGAGCGAGGCTTTCCAGCAGGTCAAGGGAAAGTTCGAGGCGATCGGCCTCCTCCGCGTCGATGTTGAGGCCGATGTCGTAACCCTTGGCCAGCAGCGCCAGTCGCTTCACCAGCGGCAGCAATTCGCCCATCACCCGGTCCGCCTGCGCACGGGCATAGCGGGGATGCAGCGCCGACAGCTTGATGGAGATGCCCGGTCCCTCATAGATTCCGCGCCCGGCCGATGCCCGGCCGATGGCGTGGATGGCCCGCTCATAATCTTCATGATAGCGCGCCGCGTCGGCGGCTGTCGTCGCGGCTTCGCCCAGCATGTCGTAGCTGTAGCGGAAACCCTTCGCCTCCAGATCGCGGGCGCGTTTCAGGGCTTCGGCAATGGTCTCCCCGGTCACGAACTGCTCGCCCATCATCCGCATCGCCAGATCGACGCCCCGGCGGATGACCGGCTCCCCCGCCCGCGCGACCAGGCGGGCGAGCGCCGCGCCCAGGCCCCGATCGTCGACGCTGGCGACCAGCTTGCCGGTGACGACGAGGCCCCAGGTGGCCGCATTCACGAACAGCGACTTGCCGCCGCCCAGATGGGAGCTCCAATCGCCATCGGCGATCTTGTCGCGGATCAGCGCGTCGCGGGTCGCCGCGTCGGGGATGCGCAGCAGCGCTTCGGCCAGGCACATCAGCGCCACGCCTTCCTGACTGGAGAGCGAATATTCCTGCACCAGCCCCTCGACCCCGCTGCCGCGATGATTGGCGCGCAGCGTCGTCACCAACTGACGTGCCGTCTCCCGCGCTTTTCGCCGGGTCGGCTCGTCCAAAGTGGCGGCCTCTATCAGCGGGGCAATGCATTGGGCCTCATCCCGGCGATAGGCGGAGGTGATGGCCCGTCGCAGCGGCGACTGCTGACGGATGGGCGGGGCGAAGGCGGCAAAGGGGAGCTGGCTGGTCATGGCCATATGATATCGCACTTCATCCTGCCGATCCGGCCAAAGACTATCCATATATCGACAAAATATACTTCAATTTCCCCATATTCAGGTCATATAATATAGCTATGGACGATAAATCAGTCGAATTGGATGGCTTTGACCGCAAGATTCTCGCGGCCTTGGCTCAGGACGGCCGGATCACCGTCACCGATCTCGCGCGACAGGTCGGGCTTTCGAAGACGCCCTGCCAGGTGAGGCTGAAAAGGCTGATCGACACCGGCGTGATCCTGGGCTTTCGTGCCATTACCGATGCCGCCAAGTTGGGGCTCGACCATGTCGCCTTTGCCGAAGTGAAACTGTCGGACACGCGGGAAAAGGCGCTGGAGGAATTCAATGCAGGCGTCCGCCGCATTCCCGAGGTGGAGGAATGCCATATGATCGCCAGCAGCTTCGACTATCTGCTGAAGGTGCGGACAGCGGACATCCGCCGCTATCGCATCGTGTTGGGGGAGAAGATTTCGAGCCTGCCCCATGTCGCCAGCACATCGACCTTTGTCGCCATGGAGACGGTCAAGGAGCGTTGAGGCCAGGCCGGACACAATATTGAAAAAATTTCGGACCCCGCCGAAACAGGACTGAGGTGGATGCAGGGGCGTGACGTCCCCGCGCCATGCGCATCGGATTCCTGTTCAACCACGACCAGATTCACCAGGTCGCCCACAGCCTGCCCATCGCCATCGCGCTCGCCAAGGGCGGCTTTGCGGGCGAAATCATCGTGGCGACGACCAACGACCGGCTGGCGGCCGAGGTCGAACGGCTGGCCGGGGAATGGCTCAACGCGGGCATCACCCATGTCCGCCTGACGCTGACGCCCCGATCCGCGCGCATAGCGGGCGTGCTGGGCAAGCTCGTGCCGGCGGGCAAGCTGATGCTCTATCGCGACAATCTGGATTTCTTCCGCAGCCTCGACATATTGGTGGTGGCGGAAAAGACATCACTTCTGCTCAAGACGCACTATGGCCTGGACAATCTGTTCATGGTCCACACCCGGCACGGCGCCGGGGACCGGGCCATCGGTTTCGACCGGGCAAGCGCACGCTTCGATCATGTTCTCTGTTCGGGCGAGAAGATCCGCCGCCGCCTGATCGTCGAGGCCGGGGTCGATCCCGAGACGATCAGCATCGTGGGCTATCCCAAGTTCGACATGGTCCGCCAAGCCGGCCGCACCCATCATTTCAGCCGCGAACGGCCCGTGGTCCTCTACAACCCCCATGTGTCGCCGCATCTGTCCTCCTGGTACAAGGACGGGCGGGCGGTGCTGGACCATTTCGTTCAGCATGACGAGCGCGAACTGATCTTCGCGCCCCATGTCATGCTGTTCGAACGCCCCTTCGTCCTGACCATCGACAAGCTGACGATCAGTCGCGCAGGAGCGATCGACAACCGCTATCTGCACGGGGACAATATCCATTTCGACCTGGGCAGCCGGGCTTCCACCGACATGAGCTATACCATGGCGGCGGACATCTATCTGGGCGATGCCAGCAGCCAGGTCTATGAATTCCTGCTGCACCCACGCCCCTGCATCTTCCTCGACAGCCATGGCACCAACTGGCGGGGCGACCCCAATTTCGCGCATTGGCACGCGGGCGAGGTCATTCGCGATCCGGCGAAACTGGGCGATGCCCTGGACCGCGCCGAGGATCTGCATGCGAACCATTACCACGCTGTGCAGGAGAAGATGTTCGCCGACAGTTTCGACCTGGACGGCCGCCCCTCCTCCGAACGCGCCGCCGAAGTCATCGCGCGCCTGGCCGAACGCCGCTCCGGGCAGCCGGGTAGCGGGTCGGCGGTGCAAGCGGCATGACTGCGCTGCTGACGATCATCCTTCCCTTCTTCAATGAAAAGGGGTGGATCGGCACCACCATCGACAGCCTGGCCGCCCAGAGCGATCCGCGCTTTCGGCTGCTGCTGATCGACAATGGCTCGACCGATGCGGGGGCGGACGAGGCCAGGACCCATGCCTTCCCCTTGGGGGAACGCGCCACGATCCTGCCCTGCCCCACGCCCGGCAAGATCCACGCCATGGCGCATGGCCTCGATCATGTGACCACGCCGCTGGTCGCGATCTGCGATGCCGACACACGCTATCCCCCCGATTATGTGCGGCGCATCATCGAGCTGTTTGAGAATCATGACGACGCGGCGGCGGTGATGGCGATCGACCTCTACGCCCCCGAAACCAACAGCCAGTCCCGCGAGCGCATCGCCTTCATCCTGCGCAAGAGCCGCCGTTTCGCCGGCAAATGCCATGCGGGTGGCTATGCCCAGGCCTTCCGCGCCGATGCGCTGCGAGCGGCCGGGGGCTTCGACGTCAAGCGCTGGCCCTATGTGCTGGAGGATCATGAGATCGTCCATCGCGTGATGGCCCATGGCCGGGCCGTCTATCATCCAAGCCATGTCTGCTTTCCGTCGGACCGGCGCGCTTCGCGCACCGCGGTGAGCTGGACGCGGGGCGAGCGGCTGCTCTACCGCTACACGCCCCGCGCCGCGATGAACTGGTATTTCTACCGCTTTCTGGGCCGCCGTCTGGCCGCCCGCAACAGCATGGGCATTGCCTTGCGCCGGAAAGACTGGTCTTTCCCTAACGCATGACGGAACGGGCCGGAATCACGGGGCGGATTTTCAAGGGACTGGGACTGGTGCTGGGCGGAAAGGCCGGCGCCGGGCTGATCAGCCTTGTGTACCTGATCATCGCCGCGCGCGCATTGGGGCCGCGCGACTATGGCATATTGGTTCTGGTCCACGGCTATGTGACGGCGGTGGTCGGAATCGTCGAATTTCCCGCCTGGCAGGCGATCGTCCGCTATGGCGCGGAAGCCAGCGCGGAGGATGCGCCGCACCGCCTCGCCCGCCTGCTGCGTTTCGGCACAGCGGTCGAGTTGGCGGGCGGAGCAGCGGCGATCATCGCGGCCATGGCACTGGCGCCGCTGGTCGGGCCGCATCTGGGCTGGCCGCCGGAAACCGTCGCCTTCGCCATTCCCTACAGCTTCGCCGTGCTGGGATCGGTGCGGTCGGCCCCGGCGGGCTATCTGCAACTGATCGACCGCTTCGACCTGATCGGCCTGCACAATATGGTGCAGCCGCTTGTGCGCCTCACCGGCGCCACATTGGCCTGGCTGCTGGGCTGGGGGCTGAAGGGCTTTCTGATCGCCTGGCTCGCGGCCGCGCTTGCAGAATTCGCGGTTTTGTGGGGGATGGGCCTCATCTGCGCCCATAACCGGTTGGGCATGGTTTTACGCCACCCCGCAAACGGCAGCGCGGTAAGGGACAATCCGGGCATCTGGCGCTTCCTGGTCGCCAGCAATGCCGACGTCACCCTGAGCGAACTGGCAGGACGGATCGCACCGTTGATCGTCGGCTGGGTGATGGGGCCAGCCATGGCGGGCCTGTTCGCCGTCGCCCAGCGCGCTACCGTCATCATCGCCCAGCCCGCACAGATATTGGGCAATACCGCCTATGCCGAACTCGCCCGCATGGTCGCCGCCGGACAGGGCGGCGCGCCGCTGCGCCGGACACTCACCCGCGTGATTGGCATCGCGCTGGCGGCGGCCGCGCCGGTGGTGATCATCGCGGCGCTCTTTCCCACGCAGATCGTCACGCTGCTGGCCGGTCCTGCGTTCAAGGCGGCGGGCAGCGTCATGGTCGTGCTGGTCGCGGCGCGGATGATCGCGGTGATCGGTCCGCCCTGCTCATCCGCCCTCTCCGCCATGGGCTTTCCCGCCCTGTCGATGAGCGCCAATCTCTTCGCCAGCCTGATCTTCCTGCCGGTGCTGCCCTTGATGCTGCATCATTGGGGTTTGATGGGCGCGGGCGCGCAGGCGGTGGGACAGGCATTGCTGGCGAGTATATTGCTCGCCAGCCTCGTGTGGCGCAGGAGCCTTGCCCATTGAGGATCGCTTACGTCATCAATTCGGTGGAGGGCGGCGGCGCGGCCCAGCCGGTGCCCGCCATCACCCGTGTCCTGCGCGATGCGGGTGCGCAGGTGCGCGTCTTCGCCCTCACCCCGCGCGACCGACGCGGCCTGCCCGCCATGGTGGAGGCGGGGCTCGATCCCGCGGTGCGCGAGGGCGGCCTGACCGATCATCTTGCCGCTGCGCTGTGGTTGCGGCGGCAGCTTCTGGACTGGGGCGCGACCCATATCTGGACCTCGCTCAGCCGGGCGACGATCCTGGGGCTGATCCTTGGTCCGATGTTGGGCCTGCCGGTGGTGAGCTGGCAACATGCCGCTTTCCTGAAACCCTGGAACCGGCGGCTGATGCGCCTGCTCGAATCCCGGGCGATGCTCTGGGTCGGAGATTCGCAGTCGGTCGCGGCGCTGACGGCCAAGCGCCTGGCCGTTCCACAGGATCGGCTGGCCTGCTGGCCGATCTTCGCCGCCGATCCTGTCATGCCGCAGTCTCGCCCCTGGCAGCCGGGCGAACCGGTCCGGATCGGCACGCTGGGTCGCCTCCATCCGGTCAAGGGCTATGACGTACTGATCGCCGCACTGGCCCGAATGGACAGCCGCGCCTTCACCCTCTCGATCGCAGGCGACGGCGCGGAGCGGGACCATCTCGAACGCCTCGCGCGGCAGGCGGGCGTCGAGGTCCATTTCACCGGCTATACCGACGATCCCCACGCCTTTCTTGCGGGCCTGCACCTCTATGTCCAGCCGTCGCGTTCGGAGGGATTTTGCATCGCCGCCCATGAGGCGCTGACCGCAGGCCTGCCGGTCGTCGCCTCCGCCGTGGGGGAACTGCCCTTTTCGATCCGGCAGGGTGAAACCGGCGTCATCGTGCCCCCCGGCAATCCCGAGGCCTTGGCGAGCGCGCTGGACGCCATGCTTGCCGATCCGGCCCGGCTTCAGATCATGGGCGGGGCGGCCCGTCGCGACATGCTCAACCGCTTTTCGCAGGATCGCTTCGTTGCCAACGGGACGGCAATCCTCAACTATATCCGCCAAGCCCGCGCCGGACGTCCAGCATCAACCCGCGCAGCGACCGGTCGATCCGCTTGACGTCGAACAGCGTGACATCGCCACAGGCGGTCAGCGTGTGCATCCCCTCCCGATAGCTCCCCGCCTCCTCCGGCATGGCCAAAGCCTCGCCCGCCTCCGCCACGAACCGCCCTTCGTCGAGCCGATCGATCCATAGCGGCCGGATCGAACCGCCATAGGTCGCCGCGCAATCCTGCACCGGCAGCATGATGCGCCCGCCAATCGGCATGGGCGTCCCACCGGGCCGGGCCGATCGACGGTCGATCCGCACCGGATTGCCAGGATGTGCGGTCCACGGCCCGCACAGCCGATCGGCCCAGGCCACATGCAGATGCGCCATCTTCGTCAACTTGCTGGTGGCGGGCGAATAGAACAGCCACCAGCGCCCCTCATGCCGCATCACGCTGGCATCGACCGGCACGCAGTCGAGCGCGATCCGGCATTCGGCCCGCCAGTCGACCAGCCCGCCATGATCGCGATAGAGCGTCAACCCGCCCGACCGGTGCGCTTCGGGCAGCATCCACATCGCCCCCTCCCCGGCAAAGACCTGCGGATAGGAAAGATGCCACGGCTCGATCATGCAAGGGCGGCGGTCGATCAAGGCCAGGGCATCGTCGAACAGCAGCCGTTCGATCGTCCCATGCCGGATGCGATAGTCATAATGTTCGGCGAAGAGATGCAGCCGCCCTTCCCCGTCACGCCAGCCGAAGGGGTCGGCCAGGAACTGGAAATCCGGCTCCTCCTCCAGCCAAGTCACCGGCCCGCCGATACCACCCGCCGCCACGATCGCCGGGATCGGCTGGGCGACGATGCCGCATCTCCATATGTCTTTCCGCCGGGGCATGAGGCATGCACTCGCACGGTTCCACGGAACAGCACAAGAGGCTGCGGCCGGGCGTGCATACTGGCCGGGAATTGGCTCGACCGGCCCCATCACCCTTATGACAATCCGTCTCCGATGTGATAATCGGACCATCTGACGGCTTATTATCACGAAGATGGGACAAATATGACCGCGTGGGACGGCATTGACGAATTCATTGCCGTGGCAACGGCGGAATCCTTCACGCGGGGGGCCAGGGCGCTGGGTGTTTCGCCAACCCATATCAGCCGGGCGGTGATGGCACTGGAACAGCGGGTGCAGGCCCAATTATTCCATCGCACGACCCGCACCGTCCGCCTGACCGACACGGGCCGCGTATTCTTCGAACGCTGTGCCAGGATCGCGCAGGAACGGGACGAAGCCATTGCGCTGATCTCCGAACAAAGCGAACCGCAGGGGGAATTGCGGGTCACCTGCTCCACCGCAATGGGCGAGCGGTTCGTGGCGCCGATCATCCGGCGCTTTGCCATGCGGCATCCCAAGCTCAACGTGTCGATCGAGCTCTCCAACCGCGTGATCGACCTAGTGGCGGAGGGTTACGACCTCGCGGTGCGGACCGGCGTCGTCACGGACACGCGCCTGATCGGCGTGCGGGTCGCCTCCCGCACGCTCTACACCTGCGCCGCGCCCAGCTATCTTGCCCAGGCGGGGCGCCCCGGGACGGTGGATGCGCTGGAGGGGCATGAATGCATCGCCGGGACCAGCGCCACCTGGCATTTCCAGATCGACGGGCAGGAAGTGCTTCACCGTCCCAGAGGCCGTTTCCGTTGCAACAGCGGCCATGCCGTGATGGAAGCATGCATCGCAGGCCTCGGCATCTGCCAACTCCCCGATTTCTATATATTACCGCATCTGAAGCACGGCATGGTGGAGTTGCTGCTGGAAGATGTGCAGCCCGAGGATGAGCCCATATGGGCCGTCTATCCACAGCGCCGCCACCTGCTGCCGAAAGTGCAGCAGGTGGTCGACTGCCTGCAACATGAGCTGGGGCCGGCGATGAACCGGCCCAGCCAGCAAGCGGGCTGATCGTTACACCCGTTCCCAGATCGCGGCGATGCCCTGGCCACCGCCGATGCACATCGTCGTCAGCCCGTAACGACCGCTCACGCGATGCAATTCATGGACCAGCTTGGTCGTGATGATCGCACCCGTGGCGCCGACCGGATGGCCGAGCGAAATGCCGCTGCCATTGGGATTGACCTTGGCAGGGTCGAAGTCCAGCTCCCGCGCGACGGCGCAGGCCTGGGCCGCGAACGCCTCGTTGGATTCGATCACGTCGAGGTCGGCGACGCTGAGCCCCGCCCGTTCCAGCGCCTTGCGCGTGGCAGGCACCGGGCCGATGCCCATATAGGCGGGGTCGACGCCGGCATGACCGTAGGAAACCAGCCGCGCCAGCGGCTTCAATCCCTGCGCCTGCACCGCCGCGCCGCTCGCCAACACCACCGCCGCCGCGCCGTCATTGATGCCCGAAGCATTGCCCGCCGTCACGGTGCCGTCCTTCTGGAAGACCGGCTTGAGCTTGCCGAAATCCTCTGCCGTGGCATCGGCGCGGACGAATTCGTCGGTGTCGAACGGCACCAGCTTGCGCCGCACCATCACCTCGACCGGCACGATCTGGTCCTTGAAATAGCCCTGCGCGATGGCGTGCGCCGCCCGCTTCTGGCTTTCATAGGCGAGCGCATCCTGATCCTCACGCGAAATGCCATAACGCGCCGCGACATTTTCCGCCGTCACGCCCATATGGATCGCCTGGAACGGGTCGGTCAGAGCGCCGGTCAACCCATCCTGCACCTGCGCATCGCCCATCTTCTGGCCCCAGCGCGCGGCGGGCAGGAAATAGGGTGCCCGGCTCATGATCTCCGCGCCCGCACCCAGGGCGATCTCGCAATCCGCCAGCATGATCGACTGCGCGGCCGTGATGATCGCCTGCAAGCCCGACCCGCAAAGCCGGTTCACCGCATGCGCCGGGCTTTCCTGCGGTACGCCCGCGCCGATCGCGGCGATGCGCGCGGCATAGGCATCGCGCGGCTCGCAATGGATGACATTGCCCAGCACCACATTGCCGATCTGCGCCGCATCGATGCCCGCCCGCCCGATCGCGGCCTTCGCCACATGGGCGGCGAGTTCACCGGGCTTCTGATCCTTCAGCGACCCGCCGAAGCTGCCAATGGCGGTCCGCGCCGCCGACACCAGGAAAACGTCCGTCATCTTCTATCCCTATCCTGTCCCGTCTTTTTCAGAAAGCGTCGGCGGCCAGCGCCATGATGCTGCCTTCGCCCGACGCGATGCTCGCCGCGAGACCCTGCGACTGCGGCAGCATCCGCGCAGCGAAATAGTCCGCCACGGCGCGTTTGGCCTCGTGCAGCGGGCTGTCGGTCTCCTGGGCCGCCACGGCCATGCGTGTCCACATCCACCCCATGGCCACCAGGGCGAAGAAACGCAGATAATCGACCGCAGCCGCCCCGGCCGCGTCAATGCCCGCACCGCGCAGCGAAGCCGTCGTGGCGCGGAGCAAGGCCAGCGCCTCCCTCGTCCGTTCCGCGATCGCCAGACCTTCGGCGGCTGCCAGATCAGCCGCGATCAGGTCGAAGAAGCCCTCGACCACCGCGCCATCCGCAAGCGGCAGTTTCCGCCCGACCAGATCCATCGCCTGCACGCCGTTGGTGCCCTCATAGATCTGGGCGATGCGGGCATCGCGGACATATTGTTCCATGCCCCATTCACGGATGTAGCCATGGCCGCCGAACACCTGCTGCGCCTGCACGGCGCTTTCGAAACCGAAATCCGTGAAGCCCGCCTTCACCACGGGGGTCAACAGGGCGACCAGCGCATCGGCCCTGGCCCGCTCGCTGGCGTCGGGGTGGTGGTGCGCCCGGTCGAGCTGCAACGCGGTCCATCCGGCCAGCGCCCTTCCCGCCTCCACAAAAGCCCGGATATTGAGCAGCATGCGCCGCACATCGGCATGCTCGATGATCGCCACCGGATTGCGCGCGCCGTCGGCACTGCGCCCCTGGAGCCGCTCCTTGGCATAGCCGCTGGCCTGCTGATAAGCCGCACCGGCAATGCCGAGCCCCTGAATGCCGACCATCAGGCGTTCCGCGTTCATCATGGTGAACATGGCGGCAAGCCCCCTGTTCGCCTCGCCTACCAGCCATCCGGTCGCGCCATCATAGTTCATGACGCAGGTCGGCTGCGCATGGATGCCCATCTTCTTTTCCAGCGCGCCGACCGACAGGGCGTTGCGGACCGTGAAGCCGCCATCGGCATCGGGCAGGAATTTGGGCACCAGAAACAGGCTGATTCCCTTCACGCCCGCAGGCGCGTCGGGCAGCCGGGCCAGCACCAGATGGACGATATTGCCGCCGAAATCATGATCGCCCGACGAAATGAAGATCTTCTGGCCGGTGACCTGATAACTGCCGTCCTGCTGGGGCACGGCCTTGGTCTTGAGCAGGGCGAGGTCCGTGCCCGCACCGCTTTCGGTCAGCGCCATGGCACCCGTCCATTCACCGCTGACCATGGGCGGCAGATAGGTGGCTTTCAGAGCCTGATCCGCATGCGCCGCAATCGCCTCGCACGCGCCGCGCGTCAGGCCCGGGAAGAGGCCGAAGGACAGGTTGGCGGCGGCCATCATCTCGTCCAGCCAAAGCTGGAGGATGAAGGGCAGTCCTTGTCCACCATGCTCCGGCGCCGCCGACAACGAAGCCCAACCTGCCGCGGCAAAATCACGCCACGCCTCGGCGAAACCAGCGGGCGTTTCCACCTTGTCGCCGACGAGGCGGCTGCCCTCCTCATCGCCATGACGGTTGAGCGGGTGCAGCCGTTCCGCGCACATCCGGCCGGCTTCCTCCAGCACGGCGGCGGCGAGGTCCGCATCGACCTCCTTGCCGATGTCCGCCATCGCCCGGTCAAAGCCCAGAACCTCCGTCAGCAGGAAGCGGTAATCGTCGATCGGCGGAATATAGTTGAACATCGGGGCCTCACGTGAAAATCTCAGTGTCAGCGGTTATACCAAACATATGTTACAGTCAAATCTTCATATCTTTCGCATCGACCTGTCCATCGCATCCTCCGGGGCCGGACCATCCAGCCACTCCTATTTTTCCTCCTTCGCATCGCGTTGTTCGAATTGCGCGATCGCCCATGCTCTTTCCGTGCCAGATGATAGCCCAGGAGCCCGTTGACCAACAGGGCCACCGTCGCCATCCCGAGCGTCAGTGACAACAATGGACAGAAAGACCACGATCACGAGCGTCCATTTTTCGATATGACGCAGGGCATTGTGTGATCGACGCACCGAACAAGAGCCCAAGACCGTACTCAACCGGATTAACGGGGTAGCGAAGGCCGCCAGTTCCCAGAAATGGCGGCAGGTATCCAGCCACAGGGAGAATATCAGGAGACCCGAGGCGCCGACCTGCCGAACGTGCGCCTATCGACCATGGGCGCCAGTTGCGCCAACCCGTTGGGCATCGCGCTGCTCGATTAGAAATCCTTGGACTGCAAAGACCAGGCTGACGCACATAGTTCGGCCAGGGCATGGAACCGCATCCGTTCCGAACCATTTAATGTACAGTTACTCAATCGGAGATGGATCATGTTGTGGACCATCCTTCTTATTCTTCTGGTCCTGTGGGCCTTGGGCGCATTCATCATACCCGTCGGCGGCGGTCTTATCCATCTGCTGCTCGTCTTGGCGTTGATCGTCCTGGTTTATCAGCTCGTGGCCGGTAGACGCGTGCCGTGACCGCCTTATATCCTTGATTCATTGTCCTGCTTACCGATCTTCGGATCGCAGTGACATCGCTCATATCCGCCCTTCGAACAATAAGAACCCCGCCGGAGCAAGCTCCACGGCGGGGCCAAGGTTCAGGGAAGCATCACTCCAAGGGGGAAGAGTGATCCGTCGAATCTAGAACCCGTCAGCGATCTTTCAAGGATATGCTGGCCCAAATTGGATCATATTTCACTCCACCCTTCGGGCAGTCGACAAGCTTACAGCGTTCGCAATGCACGCGCCGGCCGAACCGACATGAGGGGGATCGATCCCAATAGGCCGATCCCCAATGTCAGCACTGCGCCCATGCCCAGCGTCGAGAGCACCAGCACCCAATCCGGCGCCCATCCGAAATGGAATATCTCCACGATCACGAACCACGCCGCCGCCAGCCCCAAGCCCAGTGCCACCAGCGCCAGCACCCCGGCAAGCAGCGCATATTCGATCGCCTGCGCGCCCAATATCTGTCCACGCGTCGCGCCCAGCGTCTTGAGGATCACGCTGTCATAGGCACGCGTCTGCCGCGACGCCGCGATTGCGCCGATCAGTACCGCGATCCCCGCCAGGATCGCCACCGATCCCGCCAGCACGATCGCGGTCGACATCTGACCCAGCAGCTCGGTGACCTGCGCCACGACCTCACCGACCGCAATGATCGACACCGACGGGAACGCCGCCAGCAGCGTGCGCGTCATCGCTCCCTCCGACGCGCCCTTCATGGTGATCGTCGCCGACAGGCTATGCGGCGCGCTGCTCAGCGTGGCCGGCGGGAAGACCATGATATAGTTGAACCCCATCGTCTCCCAATTGACCTGCCGCAACGATGCGATCCGCGCCTCGATCTCGCGCCCCAATACTGAGATGGTGAGCGTGTCGCCGATGTCGACGCCCATCACCTTCGCCGCCTCCCGATCCAGCGAGATCAGCGGTGGCCCGGCATAGTTTCGCGGCCACCATTGCCCCTTCACCAGTTCCGATCCCTCGGGCAGCGTCTCGCTATAGGTGACGCCCCGCTCGCCGCGCAGGAACCATGCGCCCTCGGGCAGCTCCTTGAGGTCCGCCACGCGCTGTCCGCCATAGGCGACGATCGTGCCCCGCAGGGTCGGGACAATGTTGACCTGTGCCCCCGGCGCCTCTTGCGAGACGAGTGAGAGGAACCGGTCCTTTCCGGCGATGGGAATGTCGAGCACGAACTGGTCGGGCGCGGTGCGGGGCACGCTATCGCGAATTTCGGAACTCAGGCTCGACTGGATCGCCGCGAGCGTCACGAACAGGGTAAGCCCCAACCCCAGCGCCACCACCAATGCCGATGTCTGCGCACCCGGGCGGTGGAGATTGGCCACCGCCAACCGGGCAAGAGGCCGCCGGGGCGCGGGCGCACGGCGCGCCACATATCGGACCAGCAGTCCGATTCCGGTCAACAAGACCAGCACGGCGGCGACCGCGCCCAGCATCGACGCGGCGAACCATGGCTCCTTCGCGGTGCCCAGCGCCAGCGCGACGGCAGCGCCCCCCGCCGCACCTACCGCGATCATGCTGGCGCGGTCGATGGCGCGACGCCTGTCCACCGTCTCGCGGAACAGGGCGGCGGCGGGCAGCGTCCGCGCATGCGCCAGTGGCGGCATGGTGAAGATGAAGGCGATCAGCAAACCGTAGAGCGCGCTGGTGACAAGCGGCCAAGCGGCGATGGCGAAGCCCGGCTGCACCGGCAATATGTCCCGCATCGCCGCCACCAGGCCCAGAGGCAGCACGATGCCCGCCGCCAGCCCGCAACCTATGGCCAGTATGGCCACCGCGCCGATCTGCATCAAATAGATGCGCGCGATGTCGGCGGACGAGGCGCCCAATATCTTGAGCGTCGCAATACCGTTGCGCTTGATCGCCAGATAGGATGCGACCCCGTTGCTGACCCCGATCCCGGCGATGGCGAGCGCAGCAAGACCGATCAGGGACAGGAACTGCCCCATCCGTTCCAGGAAACGGCTGGTCCCCGGCGCGGCCCCGTCGCGGTCCTTGATCTCAAAGCCGGCGGATGGAAAGGCATGTTTCAGCCGGTCGCCGGCTGCCCCCGCGTCCAGGCCCGCTGCCATGCGGATGCGATATTTGCTTTCATAGAGGCTGCCCGGCTGGATAAGGCCCGTGCGCCGGATGCCCTCCATCGACGTGAGGGCGACCGGGCCCAGGGTGAAGCCTTCTCCTACACGATCGGGCTCGTCCGCGATGATGTCATGGATTCGGAAGGTCGCCATGCCATAGCGCAGGGAATCGCCCGGTTTCACGTCCAGCCTGTCCGCCAGCGCCTGTCCGATCACCACTTCGTCCGCGCGCATCGGCCCTGCACGTCCCGCTTTCAACATCAAGGTGCCGTAGAGCGGATAGGCCGCATCTACTCCCTTGAGTTCGGTCAGCACCGCGGACGGGGCGTGGCCGGCCCCTGCCCGTTGCGTTTCAACCCGCTGAGCCATGGCACGAAGCCTGATCGTCTCGCTCGATACCCCTTCCCGACGGAATGCCGCCTTCTCGGCCGCGCTCGCCTCACGCTGCGACATCGCCACCTCGACATCGCCGCCCAGCAATAGCTGCCCCTTGCTTGCGATCTCGCCCATGATGGCGGCGGTCAGGCCACCGATCGTGGCAAGCGTCGCCACCCCCAGAAACAGGCAGATGAAAAGCAACCGCAAACCGCGAAAGCCGCGATGCAGATCGCGCCGGGCGATCCGCCAGCAACCCCGCCAGCCCAGCCCCGGCCCCCATTCCGCCCCCAGCACCGTCATGGCCGCCGGTCCGCAATGATCAGGCCGTCGCGCATCTCGACGATGCGGTCACACCGCTCGGCAAGGGCAGGATCGTGGGTGATGATCACCAGCGTCGCGCCATTGGCTTCCCGCCGGGCGAACAACAGTTCGACGATCGACCCGCTGGTCGCCCCGTCGAGATTGCCCGTGGGCTCATCGGCAAAGATGATGCCGGGCTCGGGCGCAACGGCGCGCGCGATGGCGACGCGCTGCTGCTCGCCGCCGGAAAGTTGCGCGGGGTAATGATGCAGCCTGTGTCCCAGTCCGACCGCCTCCAGCTCATTCGCGGCGCGGGCGAATGCATCCCGGAAACCGGCCAGTTCCAGCGGCACCGCAACATTTTCCACGGCCGTCATGGTCGGCAGCAGGTGGAAGCTCTGCAACACGATGCCCACGCGCCCCCGCCTCGCCCGCGCCAGCGCATCTTCGTCCAGCGGTCCATAATCGATTCCCGCGACGCGCACATCACCGCCGCTCGCGCGCTCCAGACCCGACAGGATCGCCATCAGCGACGACTTGCCGGACCCCGACGGTCCCAGGATCGCCAGGCTCTCTCCCTTGGGGATGGAAAGGTCGACGCCCTTCAAAATAGGGGTGGGCGCTTCACGGCTGCCAAGCGAGAGGGTGACATTGCGCGCTTCAATCGCGATATGGTCGAGGTGGGAAGAACCGTGCATCAGCGAAAGGAACTCCATGAACGCGGGGAGATGGCCGATATATGTGGGTATGGCAGCGATTGTGCAATTGCTCACCGCTTGTTCGAATGAACCGGCCACCAGCAACGGCGCCGTCCCGTCCGCACAGCTCCAGAACGGCGCCGCTCCGATAGCCGACGGAAAGCTGATCCTCGCCTTCGGCGACAGCCTCTATGCCGGATACGGCGTGGCCCAGAATGAGAGCTTTCCCTACCGCCTCGAACAAGCGCTGAGGGCGAAGGGGCTGGCGGCCCAGGTCCATAATGCGGGCGTTTCGGGCGAAACTTCCCTAGGGGGCATGCAGCGCCTCGCCTTCACCCTCGACGGTCTTCCGCGCAAGCCCGACCTGCTGCTGATCGACCTGGGCGGTAACGACATGCTGCGCGGCCTTCAACCGGAGGAGAGCGAAAAGAACCTGCGCGCCATCCTGGACGAACTCAAGCGGCGCCAAATCCCCGTGCTCCTCACCGGCATGCGGGCCGCGCCCAATATGGGGGCGGAATATGGCGCCAAGTTCAACGCCATCTATCCCCGGCTGGCGAAGGATTACGATCTGTCGCTCTACCCTTTCTTCCTCGATGGCGTCATTGGCGACGCCAAGCTGATGCAGGCGGATTCCATTCATCCCAATCCCGCCGGCGTGAACGTGATCGTCGGCAAAATAACGCCGATCGTCATGAAATCGCTCGGCTGAGAGCGCAGAAAAGCCATCAGCCGGCTACTCGTGCAGCGCTTTTGCGCCGATGGCCACTGCGTCCTCACGACGGATCGTCGCGGGCATCATTTCGGTCTTCCAGACGCCCATCACTTCGGGAAATCAAGGGAAACGCTTCGCAATTTCCCGGTAAAGAGCGACGGCACAGCATAATCTCCTGCCGGGGAGCCATAATCAGCCCCGACATCCATGCCTTCATTCAGTGCGAAGCTCCCCGCAAGCGTTCGTGGCAGCCTGCCGGAGCCCATTGCCTTGCCATCGGCAAGCAGGGTGATCGTCCCGCCACGCCCCCGCTCGCGATCCTTGCCGTCATAGTCGAAGCGAACGGACAGGTTTTTCGTCCCCTCAGGGATTTGGGCGTCGGCCCTGACCGTGAAATGGTCGACAAGAGCGAGATTATAATCGAACACCAGCCGGCCGCCCTCCATGCGGATCGCCCACCCTCCCGTCATGCCGCCCTGTGCGATCAATATGCCACTGTCAGTCGGCATGAAATCGCCATCCGCCCTGATCGTCCAGGAACGATTGCGAATGCTGGGAGCGATCGCTTCCGGCAGGCCGGCCAGCCCCGGATAATAAGTGAAGCTGGTCCGCGTTTGCGGTCGTTGCAGCGCCGCCATCCGCGAACCCGCCCGCCAGTCGAGCGGCATTACATCGTTGCGCTTCGCTTCCTCCCACCAGAGAATCTTCAATGCCTCAAGCCGCTCGGGCGCTTTCGCGGCGAGATCATCGGCCTGGGTGAAATCCTTGTCGAGATTGTAAAGCTCCCATTTGACCTCGTCCGGATCAAGCGCGTCGCGGTTCGCCTCCCAGGGAATGGCGATCCTTGCCGAAGCCATCCATCCCTTGTCGTAGATGGCACGGTTGGCGAAGACCTCGAAATATTGGCGGCTGCGCACTTCCGGCATATGGGCGTCGCTGAACGTCGGCAGCAGGCTGACGCCATCCATCGGTTTTTGCTTGAATCCGTCGACGCTCTCGGGCGCCGGCACATGTGCCGCTTCCAGCAGGGTCGGCGCGATGTCCGTGACATCGGCGAACTGGGACCGCAGACCGCCACCCTTCTTGATCGCGGCCGGCCACGAAATGACCATCGGATTACGCACGGCGCCCAGATGGGAAACGATCTGCTTGTAATAGCGGAAGGGTGTGTTGACCGCCCACGCCCAACCGGCCGGGTAATTATTATTATATCTCCGTCCGCCCAGGTCGGGAAGGCTCGCCAATGTGGGCCGGGCCTCCTCCTCCAGCCCGCTGGCCGGTGCAAGTTCATTGAGGGTGCCGGTCACCGCGCCTTCCGCGCTCGCGCCATTATCGCCCGCAATATAGACGATCAGCGTATTCTCGCCGCCGGGCATGGCGCGCACCGCGTCCACCACGCGTTTCATCTCCGCGTCGGTATGGGCGGCAAAGCCCGCGAATACTTCCATCTGCCGGGCGGCAATATGCCGCTGTTCGGGTGTCAGGCTGTCCCAGGCGGGCAGTTCGTCGGGGCGCGGCGTCAGCTTCGCGTCGGCCGGGACCACGCCCAGCTTCTTCTGGCGGGCGAATATCTCCGCGCGATACTTGTCCCAGCCCTGATCGAACTTGCCCTTGAACCTGTCGATCCATTCCTTCGGCGCATGATGTGGAGCGTGGGTGGCACCCGTGGCGATGTACAGAAAATAGGGTCGGTCGGGGTGGACCGACCGTGTCTGACGGACCCAGTCGATCGCCCTGTCGGCCAGATCGTGCGTCAGATGATAATCGGGATCGTTGGAGGGGGACAGCGCGCGCATATTCTCGAACAGCAGTGGCTGGTACTGGCTGGTGCCCCAGGCGTTGAACCCGTAGAAATAGTCGAAGCCAAGGGCGTTGGGCCAATGTGCATAGGGTCCGCCCGCGCCCGCCTCCGCGGCCGGCGTGTTATGGTTTTTGCCGAACATTGCGGTCGCATAGCCATTGTCGCGCAGGATGCGGGCGACCGGCGCGGTGCTTTGCGGAATAACGCCGGTATAGCCATCATAGCCGGTGGACAGTTCGGTGACGATCCCGACACCCGCATTATGGGGATTGCGGCCGGTCAGCAGCGCTGCTCTGGTTGGCGAACATATGCCCGCGGTGTGGAACCGATTATACCGCAGTCCGGTACGGGAGAGCATGTCCAGCGCCGGCGAAGGGATCGCCCCGCCGAAGGTCGCATATTGCCCGAAGCCGGCGTCGTCGAGCAGGATGACCACGATGTTCGGCGCGCCCTTCGGAGCTTGTACCGCCTGATGCGGCACGGCCGGAGTGGAATCGCGGTAGGTACGCCCGACGGTCCCCTTGAACGCCGGATCCGGCAAAGGCAGGCTGGTACGATCTGTCTCTTGCGCATGAAGCGGCAGGGCCATGCTCATCAGCGCGCACAATGACGCCTTCCAGATCCAGGATGCAGCCACAGTTTCTCCTATCCCCGCCTACCGCAAGGCATGCTGATAAATTTAAAACATGTGTTTGTAAATATCAGTCATGAGAATTATATCCAAAACCGGAATGGACACGCCGCGTGATCGGAAGCACAGAGGCAAGGATGGTTCTCGCACGCAAGCTCAATCCCAGGAAATCGGTGCCGGACGCGCTTGTGGACGCTGCGCAACGGCTATTTGCCGAACAGGGTATCGACCGTATCTCGTTGCGAGAGGTGGCCGCGGCGGCGGGACAGCGCAATGTGAACGCCGTGCAATATCATTTTGGCGATCGCGCCGGCCTGGTGCGCGCCATCTATGAACGCAACATCCCCGCCCTGGAGCGAATGCGGGCCGATCGCCTCGCCCAATTGCGGGTCGCTCGATCGGGCGCAAGCGCCCGAGATCTCATGGCCGCGTTTTTCGTGCCGCTGACCGAACATGTCGATGAACACGGCCGACGCAGCTATGCGGCTTTCCAGCTTCAGGCACTTGAATCGCCCAATTGGCGTTTCGCCTTCACGGAGATGCCCGATCAAACACCGGTGACGAACCTCATCGTCGACATGATCCTGAATTTGCGGTCGGACATCCCCCGCGAAGTCACTGCGCGGCATCTCATCTACGCGAACATCGTCTTCCTTTCGATGATCCGCGATATCGAAGATATGACGGTTGCACGAAGCGCTAGGGAGAGGGACGAGATCATAGACGACACGCTCGCGCTTGTGACACGCATGTGTACCCCGCCATAAGCATCGTCGCCGCGCACCAAGCCATGATCGAGCCGTTCAAACTATCGTCCGTCGCCATCCCCGGCAGCTTCGACCTCAGAAACGCGTTCGCAGGGTCACGCCATAGGTACGCGGATCGCCGAGCGTGCCGGTGATCGCACCCGTGTTCGCGGCCGACAGGCTCTGGAAATAATCCTTGTCGAACAGGTTGCGGCCCCACAATTGCAAATCCACCGACCCGTCCAGCGCCCGCACGCCGATCCGCGCGTTGAGCAGGCTGTAACCGGGTATCAACGAATAGCGCGACAGGCTGGCCGTCGTATAGAAATTGGAGCGGTAGCTGTAATCGGCGCCCGCATAGACTTCCATATCATGCCCCCAATGGTTGCCGACCGGAGCCTTTGCCTCTCCGCCAACGGAGAAGGCCCATTTGGACACGCCTGGCAGGCGGTCACCCGAAAGATCGCAGAATGTGACGCCCGTCGTCTCGATCGGACAAGGCGCATTGGGGTAGCTCACATATTTCGCGTCGGTGTAGGTGCCCGATCCATAAAGAGAGAGCCATGGAGCCGGGCTGGCCTGGAGATCCGCCTCGATCCCGCGGGTGCGCACTTTGCCGACATTCGTGAAATAGGAGATATTGTTGCGATCCGGCGCGGTATCGACGATCGTCGTTTGATAATCGCTGACATCGGTCCAGAATCCAGCGAGGTTGGCGGTCAGCTTGCCGCCAGCCCAACTGGTTTTGAGGCCCAGTTCATAGCTGTCGATCGTCTCGGGCTTGATCACAGGATCGACGGCAAACTGGCCGGTGGTGATGATGTTGGCAAGGTTGAGCCCGCCGAACTTGTTGCCCCGGCCATAGGTGGCGTAAATCAGCGCATCAGGAGTCACCTTCCACGACAGCGTCGCCTGTCCCGACAGACGGCCTTCCTTCGTTTTCGCCTCATAGAAGTTGGCGACGCCATAGCGGGCGCGGATCGCCTGCGCGGCGGCCTGCTGTGCTGCGGTGAGGCCGCTCAGAACGGCACCTGTCGCCTCCTGATCAAACCAGCCGCCCTTGGTCTCGTACGTATAACGCAGGCCGGTGGTGAGGTCGATCGTCGGCGTGATGTGCCAGATTGTCTGGCCAAACGCGGCATAGCTGTTCGTGACGGGCCGGGAATGGCTGAGGACCGTATAATTGTTGAGCGCCGCCGCACCCACCGCCGGATCAGTGCTGGGCGCCAAGAACCAGTTCGCCGCGTCCGCGCCATAGGCGTTGAGCGCTTCCGCCCTGATCGATTGCCAGAGATAATAAAGGCCGCCGATATAGTCGACCTTGCGTTCTCCCTCGGATGCGATGCGCAGTTCCTGGCTGAACTGTTGCTGGTTGTTGCTCTGGTGGAAATCGCGACCGGCATCGAGGCGCGTGCTGTCGCCATCATTATGCGGATACCAGTCCCACCGCCGCCAGGAGGTGACCGAAGTCAAGCTGTGCCCCGGCAATGTCAGATCCGCGATTGCGGCCACGCCGCCCTGACGCATCTTGTAACGCGGGTTGCCGTTCACATCGACGATGCGTTCACCCGGCGCATCGGTAACGACCGGTACGCCCAACCGGGTCGTCCGGTCGGTATAATTGTTCGCGAAATTGGCGCCATTATCATAGGTGCGGATCACCCCGGTCAGCACGGCTGCGGCGGTTTGCTGCTTCTGGAATCCATAATCGCCGATCAGCCGCAGCTTGAAATTGTCGGCAGGCGTGAACAGCAGCTGCCCGCGCAGGCCGAAATCATGATAATCCTGCGTCCGGCCATGATCATAACGATTGGTGACATAGCCGTCTCGGTCGGTCTTCGAGACGTAGAGCCGGGCAGCGAGCCTGTCGTCGATCAGCGCGCCGCTGGCATAGGCATGCAGTTGACGGAAGTCGTAATTGCCATAGCTTATGTCGCCGCCAAATTCCGGCTCGAAGCTGGGTGACTTTGTGGTAATGACAACGGCACCCGCCGACGTATTCTTGCCGAATAGGGTGCCTTGCGGTCCACGCAGCACTTCGATCCGTTCGATGTCGGCCAAATCGAATACGGCTTGACCCGGTCGCGCCAGATAGACCTGATCCATATAAACGCCTACCGCCGGCTCCAGCCCGTCATTATAGACCGAGACATTGTTGCCAAGTCCCCGGATATTGATGCTGGTGTTGCGCGGATTGGTGACCGTCACCACCAGACTGGGGCTGAGCGCCTGAAGATCGCGCAAATTGTAAGTCCGCGTGGCCGCGAGCTTATCCCCGCCATAGCTGTTCGCAGCAACAGGAACGTCCTGGATTTTTTCGTCCCGGCGCCGGGCCGTGATGATGATCGCGCCGCCATCATCCATGGCATCGACGGCCGATGGAATAGCGGCGACTTCGCCTTCCGTCGCACGGGCCTGCGGCACGGCGATGGCGGCGAGAGCGAATGCCAGAGCGAAGGTGGAAGAAGAACGCAGGATAGTCATGAAATCCCCTTTTTTCAGCGACCAGGACGGTTGAATGATTCTCAACTCATCCACTAGAGAAATCACTGGACAGCCTGCCAGACAGTTTTTCTATCAATATCATAGACAATTGATTGCTACGAATTTCCGGCCCTTTTGCCTTAGGTCCAGCGCCTGACGCGCCAATCGGTTCTGGAGATATCGGATGAGTAAATTTCTGAAATCAGCTATTTTTTTGACCGCGACCGCTCTTTCATGGGGCGCCATGGGGCAGGCGCGGACCACACCGGCGGCGACCGGCAGCACTGTTCCGGCGCCTGCCCAGCAACGCCCGAACTTCCTGCTGATCGTCGCTGACGATCTTGGCTGGTCGGACCTTGGATCGTTCGGTGGAGAGATTGCGACACCCAATCTGGACGCCATCGCGAATGCCGGCGTCCGCTTCACCGGCTTCCACACCGCACCGACCTGTTCGCCGACGCGCTCGATGCTGCTGAGCGGTGTCGACAATCACCAGGCTGGCCTTGGCAGCATGGCGGAGACCCTCCAACCCGAACAGACCGGCCAGCCGGGCTATGAAGGCTATCTCAACGATCGGGTCGCCTCCATCGCCGAACTCTTGCATCAGGGTGGTTATCGCACGCTGATGGCGGGGAAGTGGCATCTGGGCCTCACCTCCGAACGCGGCCCGGCGGCGCGGGGTTTTGAGCGGTCCTACGCTCTGCTCCAGGGCCTTGGCAATCATTTCGGCGCGGACCAGAATAAGGCGTGGAGGGCGATCGATGCCGCGCCGACCTATCGCGACAACGGCAAGATCGTCTCCTATCCCAAGGGGCGCTTTTCGGCCGATTACTTCACGGATCGGCTGATCGGCTTCCTGGAGGAGGGCAGGAAGGACAAACGCCCCTTCTTCGCCTATCTGCCCTATTCGACGCCGCACTGGCCGATACAGGCGCCGGCGGAAGACATCGCCAGATATAAGGGCCGCTATGATGCGGGGTACGAGGCGCTGCGCGATGCACGGTTGAAACGCCAGAAGGAGCTCGGCCTGGTGCCCGCCGATCTGACACCGCACGCGTTTCAGAATGTAAAGCCGTGGGCCTCGCTCAGCCCGGAGGAAAAAGCGGTGGAGGCGCGCAAGATGGAAGTCTATGCCGCGATGGTCGACCGCATGGACCAGAATGTCGGCCGGGTCGTCGCGACCCTCAAGCGCCTGGGCAGATATGACGACACGGTCATCATCTTCCTCGCCGACAATGGACCGGAAGGCAATGTGATCGACGCGCCGTTCCAGGCCGCGTCGAAGCCTGAGGGCGCGGCGAAGCTGGGCATCGACAACAGCCTCGGGAATATCGGCGCGGCCACCTCCTACGTCGGCTATGGCCCCGGCTGGGCCCAGGCGAACAGCTCGCCATCCTGGCTGGTGAAGGGCTATCCGACCGAAGGCGGCACGCGCGTGACCGCTTTTGCCGCCGGGCCGCATGTCGCCGGCGGACGGATCGCCAACGCATTCCTCAGCGTCACGGATGTGGCGCCCACGCTGCTCGACCTCGCAGGACAGACACAGCCCGCCAGCTTCGCAGGGCGGCCCATCCTGGCCATGCAGGGGCATAGCCTTGTGCCCGTGCTGACCGCCAGCCAAACCAACCTGCGCCAGCCGACCGAACCCGTCGGAACGGAGCTGTTCTATCGTCGCGCCCTGCGCAAGGGCGACTGGAAGGCGGTCTACCTGCCGAAGTCCGGCAGCACCTATCCGCGCGGTGGCTTTGGCACTGGCACATGGCAGTTGTTCAACGTCGCCAAGGACCCTGCCGAGGCGCACGATCTGGCGACAAGCGAACCGACAAAGCTGCGGGAACTGATCGCCGATTGGGACAGCTACGCCAGGGAAAAGGGCGTCGTCGTCCCCGCAGCTCCGGCTGCGGAGAAATGAATGTCATGCGCTAGTGTGGTGGATTTGAAATACGCCTCCTTATAGCGGCCAGGTGGGGAGCGTATTTCAAATCCATAAACCACAGTAGAATCATATATTTGCTAGTGACCCTGATGAATCTGAAGTTCGTTCAACGCCTGCCCGACAATGTGACGAACTTCAGATTCGGGTCACTAGGGTGGTCCCGCGGCGTTGACGATGGCCCCGGTGGCCACGTCGCGGCGCAGGCCCGCGCCTCTGTTGCTTCGCCGCACCTGGGCGCGGTCGAGAAAGCGGAAATGGCCGGCTTCTGACCTCCGCCGGCATCATCTCGCATGAACCATCGAAGGCAGGCGAAACTGGCGGCGTTTGACTCGCACGACTTCGCCTGCCAAAGTGCCGGCATGAACTTTCGGGTCAACTTTGCGCGCTTTCGCCATCACGGAGGGCAGCTTCTCGCGGGCATATAGCCCCGGGTCTCGGCGCACTTGCCCCGGACTCGGGGCAAATCGACACATGATGGTCGCCGCCTTGAGGGGCAGGCGCCCCCTCACGATCGAAAGTCAGCGCCATGGCCAGCCGCCTCAAGACAAAACGCCCTCCCGTTCGCCTCATCGACACCGAAGCCGAAAGGCTCACCGACATTGCCCTGAATGCCTCCGGCCCAGCGAAGCAGGCGGGAGAATTGCTGCTCGATGAAATTGCCCGGGCCTCGATATGCAGGGCCGACCAGGCTCCCGGCGATATCATTACCATGCATTCGATGATCGAATTCGAGGACGCGGCGAGCGGCGCCAGCCGTACGGTGCAACTGGTCTATCCCGGAGAAGCCGATATATCGAAAGGACGCATTTCGATCCTCACGCCCGTGGGCGCCGGTCTGATAGGCTTGAGCGCGGGCGATGTGATCCTTTGGCCCGACCGCGACGGACGCGAGCGACCTCTCGCCATTTTGAAGGTTACGCAGCCGCCGCGATCCTAGGCAGAGCGATCATCATCCGCCCGCTTACCCGCATGTTTTCACACAATAAAATAACTGAACAGGAGGCCCGACTTTGCCACGGATCGACGAAAAGCTTCTTCCCATTTACGAGGATGTCCTGCGACGCAATGCAGGCGAGACGGAATTCCATCAGGCCGTCGAGGAGGTTCTGGAAAGCCTGGGCGCCGTCATCGCGAAACATCCGGAATATATCGACAATGCGCTGATCGAGCGGATCTGCGAGCCGGAAAGGCAGATCATCTTTCGCGTCCCGTGGGTCGACGATAATGGGCATATCCACATCAACCGCGGCTTTCGTGTGCAGTTCAACTCCGCACTGGGGCCATATAAGGGGGGCTTGCGGTTCCATCCGTCCGTCAATGTCGGGATCATCAAGTTCCTCGGTTTCGAACAGACCTTCAAGAACGGGCTGACCGGCATGCCGATCGGCGGCGGAAAGGGCGGCTCCGACTTCAATCCGCGCGGCCGGTCGGATGGCGAGGTCATGCGCTTCTGCCAATCCTTCATGACCGAACTGTATCGGCATCTGGGTGAATATACCGACGTTCCCGCCGGCGACATTGGTGTCGGCGCTCGGGAGATCGGCTATCTGTTCGGCCAGTATAAGCGCCTTACCAACCGGTACGAGGCCGGTGTTCTGACCGGCAAGGGGTTGATCTACGGCGGATCGCGGGCGCGGACGGAAGCGACGGGATATGGAGCCATCTATTTCATCGACCAGATGCTGAAGACCAGGGGGCAGAGCCTCGATGGCAAGCGCGCGGTCGTATCCGGGTCGGGCAATGTCGCGATCTATGCGATCGAGAAGATCAATGAGTTCGGCGGCAAGGCGGTCGCCTGTTCGGACTCGTCGGGCTTCATCGTCGACGAAGACGGAATTGATCTGGAACTGCTGAAGGAAATCAAGCTCGTCCGTCGTGAGCGGATTTCGGACTATGTCCGTCTGAAAGGCGAACGAGCCTATTATTCCGACCAGGGATCGGTCTGGGAAATTCCGTGCGATGTGGCGGTGCCATCGGCCACACAGAATGAGCTGAACGGAAATGACGCGACAGCCCTGATACGCAATGGCGTCATCGCCGTGGGAGAAGGCGCGAACATGCCCTGCACGCCGGAGGCAGTGCGTCTCCTGCAACAAGCCGATATTCTCTTCGGTCCGGCGAAGGCCGCCAATGCCGGGGGTGTCGCGACCTCGGCGCTGGAAATGCAACAGAACGCCTCGCGCGACAGCTGGACTTTCGAGGAGACCGAGGCCCGTTTGGCCGCGATCATGCGCCGCATTCACGATAGCTGTGCGGAAACCGCCGAAGCCTATGGCGCGCCAGGCAATTATGTTCTTGGGGCGAATATCACGGGCTTCGTGCGGGTCGCCGAAGCGATGCAGGCCATGGGAGTCATTTAGCGATCGAGGCTCGGCGCCTGCCGGATCGCAGGGGCCGGACACCGCCGTGTGTGGCGGGGAATACCGGCGCGTTGCGGAAGGGGATCAGGGGTGCCGGCCTTGCGACCGGCGCCCCCTGTGGATTTGGGTGACGCCCCCGACGCGCTCCGATGCGTCAGAAATCGAAACGGACGCCCAGGTTGACATTATGGCTGCGCGTGCCGCCGAACTCACCCTGATAGGCGCCGTAGAGGCTGAAGCCCGGAGCCACATCGTAGCGCGCGCCGGCACCGGCGGTCGCCATCGTCTCCTTGCGGCCGGCGCCCAAGACCGTGAAGCGTTCGGCATTGCCGACGAACCCGGCACTGGCGGCGGAAAGCTCGCCCTCAAGCTGGTGACGCACGCCGGCCTGTGCCCAGGGATGGAAACGGTCGCCCTCGCCGACGCCGCCCTCGAACTTGAGGCCGCCGTCGATGAAGGTGGCATGGGTCTTGGCGCGATCGATGGCGAGTGCGAGGGCGGCGCTGCCGGTTTCAGTGGCGCGTCCACGGCGGGTCGAGACGTGGGTGATGCCGACTTCCGGCCGAACCGCCCAGCTACCCATGGGGAAGCTGTAGCCGACCGAACCGTCCAGCACGAGGCTGCGCAGGCGATAGTCGTTCGATGCGACCGTCGCGCCTGGAACGGCGCGGCGGGTGCTGCCCTCGCTCCAGTCGTAGGCCATCGTCACCGCCGCGTCGAAACCGCCGCTGGTGACGCGACCGGTCAGACCGGCAACCACGCCGTCCGCATCGGTACGCGCGCCCAGCGCCTTGACGGTCTGACGGCTGTCGACATAGCCGACGAACCCACCGACCGATGCCGCCGCCGAACCAAAGCCGATGCCGCCCAGCACGCCATAGCTGTGGCTCTTGGCCGTGGAACTACCCAGGACCGCATTGCCCTTCAGCGTGCGCCAGTTCCCCAGGCTCTGCGCAAAGGTGAACGGGCCCGCCGTGTCGCGCCGGGTTGCGGCGAGGCCGGAGCGGCCGGCCTTCGCAATGGCCAGTCCCTGTTCCACACCGAGCTGCGAGGCGCTGGCATAAGCTTCCGCTGTAAGCTGGCCGAAGGCCGCCGCATTTGCCGTGCTGCCGCTGAGCAATGTGGGCACGGCATTGATCAGCGCCGTGCCGGCGGTGCCGGCGACCAACAGGCCGTTGACATAATTGATCGCGGCGTTGGCCTGAACGTTGGTGCCCGCGGGCGCCACGAAAGTACCGAGCAGTTGCAGCCTCGATGCATTGTAACGCAGCACACCGACGATGCCGGGATCGCGGTTGACGATGTCGAACTCGCCAGTGATCGTGCCGCCGCCGTTGACGATGATGAGGTCGCGCGATGCGCCGGGGGTGAGCGAGCCGGTCAGGTTCAGCACCGTATTGTCGCCGATCGCCACCGATCCGCCATTGACGATGATCTGGTCGCTCTGGCCCACGGGCACGAACTCGAAGGTCGTGGTGGTGCCGTTGCCGATCGCGAGATTGCCGTTGATCGTCATGATCGCGGGCGAAGCGCCGGGCGACAGCGTGCCGCCATTGCCGATCGTGACGTTGCCGCTGACCGTTCCGGCGGTGCCGAAGGTGCCGCCGCTCGCCACGTCGACCGATCCGGTCAGGGTCGATCCGGCCAGACCGATCAGGCGGCCACCGGTGACATTGACCTGGTTGACGTCGAGATCGCCGGTGAAGCTGTTCACGCCCGCGGCGTTGTTCACTTCTTCAAAGCCGGTGAAGTTGGACCCGTTGATCGTGGTCTGCGATTCATAGGTGCTGCCCGTATTGAAGGCGAGCGTATCGGATCCCCCGCCCGCGGCCACCGTGCCGCCGAAGCTGCCGCCCGTGCCGATCGTCACCGTGTCGGCGCCTGCGCCCAGATCGACATTGCCGGAGATCGCACCCGTGTTGGTCAGACTGTCCGCGCCGCTTCCGGCGAGGATATTGCCATTGATCGTGCCACCCTGGTTGCTGATGCTGTTGTTGCCGGGACCGGTGATGATGTTTCCGGTGACGGAGCCACCGCTCGCATTGCTGAAGACATTGTCGCCTGCACCCAGATCGACATTGCCGATCACTTCGCCACTGTTTGCGATCGTGACGCTTTCACTTCCGCCGCTGATGGCTGTTTCGCCCGGGGCCACGACGATGCTCGATCCCTGGGTCAGGTTGAGCGGGCCACCGCTGGATACCTGAACCGTCTGCTGGACCACGACCTGACCCGTGCCGATGATCTTCTCGATCTCGAAATTGGTGAACAGCTGACGGAGGGCCGGATCGATCGAACCGGTGTAGGTCGTTCCGGTGATGTCGAACGAAAGCGTGTCTTCCCCTGCGCCGCCGTCGACCGTTCCGTTCAACACCGCCGAAGCGAGGAGATGGGTGAAGCTGTCATCGCCATCGCCCATCCGCACCGTTCCGGTGATGGTGCCTGCGTTGACGATGGTGTCATTGCCTTCACGCATGTAGATGTCGCCGGTGATCCGGCCGGCATTGTCGATGCGGTCATCGCCGGCATTGAGGTCAATCGACCCGATGATCACGCCCGTCGCGGTGTTCGTCACATGGTCGGTCGAGGGCAGGAAGCCGCTGTCGTCATCAAGCTGATCACCGCTCGTATGGATCGCGCCGGCAAGATAGCGGTTGGGCTGGCCGATCGCATTGTCGACGACGATGCCGGGATTGGCCGAATAATCGCTGCCCGCGCCGCCCCGGATGGTGCCCGCGTTGACGATATTGACGGTCTTCGCGGACACGCCGATCGCGGTCGCCATGCCGCCGTCGACGGCGTTGGGAATGGCATTATATGCCAACAGTCCCGTGGGAGGCGTAGGGATGATCATGCTGGCGAAGCCCGATACCTCTATCAGGCCGCCTTCGCGGTTTTCGATGGTGACCGTACCTGCGCCGCTGCTTTCCTGGTCGATCCCGACGGCGGCGATCTGGTTGACGAAGAATTCGGTGCTGCCGGGGTTCAATATTCCCATCGGGAAGCCGGTGGCGCCTCCGGTCGCCTTGATCGTGCCACTGTTGACCAGGCGCACAGTCGAGTCCGCCAACGGAGTACCCGGCTCATCGCCGTCGCCCGCTTCGATCTCGATGAGAAGGCCCGATCCGCCCCGGTCCTGGCCGATGATGCTGCCGCTATTGTTGAAGGTCAGGCTTTGGCTGACGTCCGTATCCGATTCGATGTCGAACGCGGCAACGCCGCCGAAGAATGGAACATTGCCCGGCTCGATGGGAAGCTCGGTTCGTGTCACGGTGCCGCTATTGTCGAATGTCGCCACCCGGTTCCCGATTTCCACCTCGGCGGCGCCGTCGATCGCGCCTGTGTTGGTGAACGCGAAATTTTCAGCGGGGATACGGATGATATCCTCGTCCTCCGGCCCGTCATCCTGCAAAAGGCCGGTTTCGATGTACAGCGCAGTGCCGCCTTCCCGCGCCGAAGCCGCGATGCGGCCATGATTGGCGAAGCTCAGATTCTGTGCCGCGACGCCGGCGTAGAAGCCGTCCAGGATTTCGCCGCTCGCGCTGTTGACGATCGTCGCGGCATCGGCGTTGAATTCGTCATTGGCGTTGGGCAGCACGAGGTCCAGCTCGCCCACCTTCAGCGTCAGGCCGCGCTGGAAATGTCCGTTGGCATCAATCCCGGCGATCGAACCGCTGTTGGTGAAGGAGAAGACCCGCGCCGCCACGTTGGCATCCAGGCCGCCGATGATGCTGCCGCTATTCTCGATTTTCGCATCCGCCAGTTCAGTGGTTTCCAACGCCTGGCGGATACGGATGGCCGCGTTCACGCCCTCGTCGAATTCGCGTTCGATATTGGCGAAGGCTGGACGCGCGCCGTTGAAGTCCATCTCGATGGTGCCGGCGTTGCGGAAGACGAAATCCTCGCCCGCGGAGGTCGTGATGACCGATCCCATTCCGCTCGTCGCCAGGTTGATCTCGTCATTGTTGACGAAGGTCGCGGCCGCGATCCTTATGTCGCCGTTGATCGTCCCTTCATTGGTGAAGCTGGTCAGGGCATCGCCATAGGTCGGCGTATAAAGCGGAACGGTGCCGGGCTGCACATTGGCGCGCTGGAAAGTCGCGAAACGTTGTTGGTAGTAGCTGATCGCAGCCGGGACGACGGTCACGCCGGGCGGATACAGGCCCGCAGTGTTGAGGAGGTTGATCGTGCCGCCGTTCACGACATTGCCGTTGCCCATGAGGGTGATCGTCGTGCCCTGCCCGGTCAATGTCAGCGTGGTCGCATCGCCCCGCGCCTCGAAACCCTCGATCTCGAACGTGGCCGGCAAGGCCCGAGCACCCAATTCCAGCGACTGCGACTGGCTGTAGCTGCGGGTATAGATGTCGATGCCGCCGCCGGCCGATAGGGTTCCGGTGACGCCGTCATCCTCGCCCCGCTGGATGAAATTGGCGGTGCTGAATGCGGTGCCGAGTTGCAGGTTGCCGTTCAGCGTGCCGCCGTCCGAAATATAATAATAGAGCGCGCCCGCCAGCGGCGACTGGGGCGATACAGGGGTGGGCTCGACATAGGAAACATCGCCATTGATCGTGCCGGCATTTGTCACGTTGAAGCTGAGCAAGGGAATACCGGTCCTTGCGGGTGCGATGATGGCGCTCGTCCCCCCATCGATCACGCCGCCCGCTGCGTTGTTCACCGACAATATGACTGCCAGACCGGCGCGGATGGCCGGGTCCCCCGCAATGGTTCCGCTGTTGTTCACCACGGTGGCGGTGCCCAGCGTTCCGGTGATCGGCCCGATCGAGCCGGTATTGCTGATGATACAGAGCGGACCCGCACTCCCATCCGGACAGGTCGTTGTCGGGGCCTGCTGCGCGAAGGAACTGCCGGCGCCGAGCGCCAGCACGCTCACGCCAATACCAAGCCCCAGACGAATAGGTGAACGCGTAGACTTCCGCCCGATCATGATATTCCCTCCCGACAAATATGCGGCAGGGTTAGTCGGGTCGAGCAGTCGTTCGCATCCCCCGATTAGGGTATGAGCGATCAATCAATCGATATGTTGCATTTTTGCACAGGCATAATCAGCCATGTCTTCACGGCGAGGCCAACCTATATTTCCAAGCTGGACTATTCCGATGTTGCCGCCTGGCCACGGAGCAACAATCTCCATCAAAATAGGATTGGGCACTTTGCCCGCTTGCCGGCTTGGCGTCTTCCAGTGCGGGGGTTCAGCAGGATCATCGCACATATCCCGTCCGCCCATCGGCCATGCCCTCGAACGCCGTCTGGCGCCCGATGCCACAACACGATCCTGTAAAGCGCGTTAATTCCGATGAAATCCCCAGAGCAACGGGACTCTCGACCTAATTGTTACCGCCAATCAGATCTCCCAAACCGCCCAGGACGGAGCCTTCGCCGCGATTCTGTCCGCCCCGGCTTCCGGCAGCCGCCAGCATCCGACCCGCAAGCCGGGAGAAGGGCAAGACTGGATCCACACTTTGCCGGGCCCGGTCAGGCGCGCGAAAAACAGACCTTCACCGCCGAACAGGATGCTTCGCACACCCCCCGCCCGCTCCAGATCGAAATCGACCGTATCGGTGTAGGCGGCGACGCAGCCCGTATCGACATGCAATTGCTCCCCCGGCGCCAGTTCGCGTTCGACGATCGTTCCGCCCATCTGGACGAAGACCCAGCCATCGCCTTCCAGCTTCTGCATGATGAAGCCTTCGCCGCCGAACAGTCCGGTCATGATCCGCTGCTGAAAATGGACGCCGATCGAGACGCCCTTCGCGGCGGCCAGAAAACTGTCCTTCTGGCAGATCAGCCGGCCGCCATATTGGTCGAGACGGATGGGCAGGATCGCGCCGGGCGTGGGCGAGGCGAAGGCGACCCGCGCCTTGCCATGGCCATTATGCGTGAACACGGTCGTGAACAGGCTCTCGCCGGTGACCAGACGCTTGCCCGCGCCCAGCAGCTTGCCCATGAAGCCGCCGTCGCTGCCGCCGCTGCCGTCACCGAAAACGGTGGTCATGCCGACCACCGCATCCTTCCAGACCAATGCCCCTGCCTCCGCAACCGCGCTTTCACCCGGATCGAGTTCGATTTCGAGGAATTGCAGTTCCTGCCCCTTGATCTCGAAATCGATGTCATCCGCGATGCCGGGCTGACGATGATGCTGCCATGGGCTGGGGTTCGGCATTGTCGGGCTCCTGAAGTTCGGAAGGCCGTTCATAACCGTTCCGGATCATGTTCGGCTAGCCCGCTTCGCGCTTGCATGCAGCCGGCGGCACGTCGCCCCTATCGTTGCCCCGCCTCTATCCTGGCCAGGCGCCGTCCGGTGACCAGCGTCTGGATGATGAACAGGATGATGAGAATGGCGCCGACCGTTCCCACGAATATGTCGAATCCCGACCAGGCCCCGAACAGGCCGGGGCCGGAACCCAGTTGCATCATCATGGCGGTCAAGGTCATCAGCATCAGGCGAAGCTCGGTCGGACCGGCGGAAAGATAGGAAAGCTTGAATTCCCCAAGGACCCGGGCGGAAAGATAGGCGTGGATCGACAGCAGCAGATAGCCCGCCAGCGCGATCATGGCGACGTCCATCGTCACGAACGGACTGAGACCCATCCCCGCCAGGATCAGCAGAACGACCAGACCGTCGCAGCTATGATCGATGAAATAGCCATAGGAAGGCCGCTCTATATGGCGATAGCGAGCGAGGCTCCCGTCCATCGAGTCACCGAACCATTGCACGGTATAGCCCATGATCGCGAGGAGGAGCCATGCGGAGCCGTAATTGCTCGCCGCATAGCCCGCAAAGGTCATGAAGGCGCCGATCACACCCAACAGGGTCAGCAAGTCCGGTGTCACCCATGCGGGCATCCGGCCGCAAAACCAGGTCAGGAGCCTCCGTTCGGCCTTGGCGAGATAATTTTGCTGGATTCTATCCAGTTGGGCCGGAGCGGGATGTAATGGATTTGTCATATGCTCTTATGGGGCAAGTGCCGCGCAAGAGCAACGCCGGCCACTGGTCGATCGGGGGCGTCCGATGGAACGGGGCACAGCGGCAGGCATGAAATGTGCCGACAGGACAGACCGCAAAAGAGTGCCCACCCAAGAAGGTTGATTGTGGTTTATACCTATGCCGTCGTCACGACAGCAGGCATAGGCATGCAAAGCCCATGACCGACATTGCCCAACCCTATCTGTCCATGATCGCCTCCATCGCGGTCGGATTGCTCGTGGGGCTGGAGCGCGGCTGGACACAGCGGGATCTGGGCAAGGGCCACAGGGTCGCGGGTTTTCGAACCTTCGGCCTGATCGGATTGCTGGGCGGTATCGGCGGATTGGCGCCCGACACCGTCGCTGCCTCTCTCTGCCTGGGAGTCGTGGCTGTCCTGGCGATCGGCTATGCGCGCAGCGCCCATCCGGAGAATCTGTCCGCCACAACGACGCTCGCCGGCCTGCTGACCTTCGGCGCGAGTTTCTGTGCCACGAGGGTGTCGCCCGCGCTGGGTCTTGCAACGGGCGCGGCGACCTTTGCGATCCTGAGCGCGCGGCAATCGATGCACGCCCTGCTCAGGGGCATGGACGAAAGCGAAATCGAGGGCGTGTCCCGCTTCCTGCTGGTCGCACTCGTCATCCTGCCACTGCTGCCGGACGCCGCCTACGGCCCCTTTGATGCGTGGAACCCTCGCAAGATATGGATGGTGGTCGTATTCGTGACCGGCCTGTCCTTTTCAGGCTATGCCATTTCCAGACGCTTCGGCCGCGACCGGGGAATATTGGTGGTGGCCCTGACGGGCGCCATCGTCTCCTCCACGGCCGTGACGGCGGATTATGCCCGTCGCCTGCGCGACGAACCGGAGGCCCGGGAAATATTGTCGGCGGGCATCGCGGTCGCGTCCATCGTCATGTTCGTGCGGGTTCAGCTCGTTGCACTCGCCCTCATCCCACGCGCCGTTCCCACGCTGGCGCTGACCATGGCTCCTGCGACGCTGGTTGCCGTGATATTCGCCCTGATCGCCTGGCGACGCCATGGCAAAGGTGGCGACGGCATGGAGATTTCCAATCCGCTCGGCTTTGCGCCTGCGCTCATGCTGGCGGCTCTGGTAGCAGGATTGTCGCTTGCCGCACGATGGGCGCTGGCGCGTTTCGGCGAGCAAGGCATGGCCGTCATTCTGACCCTGACCGGCATATCCGACGTCGATGCCGCGGTCATGACCATGGCTGGACTGCCGCCCGACCTGCTGGACAATCGTAGCGCAGGCCTCATTCTGGGGAGCGCTGTCCTGGCCAATACGCTGGCCAAGGCGGTGATGACCGTGGTCATCGGATGGCGTCACGGCGGCGGCAGGGCCGCCATGCCGCTTGTCGCCGCGGTGACCGCAGCCGCCGCCAGTCTGGCCGGTTGGATGGCGTTGGGCTGATCCTGCTTTTGCCCCCCCGGTGGGCCGGATCATCCACCCGCATCAGTCGACGGAGCCAGAAATGGCGATGGATTCAGCTTCTTCCCTTCGCCTCTCAGCTCATGACAAGCATCGGGGTTTCGACGAAGGTTCGAAACGCGGCTATGAACCGGGCTGCGATGGCACCGTCGATGGCGCGATGATCGAAGCTGCCCGTGGCCGCGACGACGGTCGCGAGCGCCAGTTCCCCATCGACCTTCCATGGTTGTTCGACAGCGGCGCCGATCCCCAGAATCAGCGCCTGGGGTGGATTGATCACAGGAAACATCTCATCGATGCCGAACATGCCGAGATTGGAGATTGAAGCGGTTCCTCCCTGATAGTCCTCGGGTTGGAGATGGCCCGCACGCGCCTTGACCGCGAGCCCCTTGCTCGCCTGGGCGATCGCGGACAGCGACAATGCGGACACATCTCGAATGACCGGGGTGATGAGGCCGCCGTCGATCGCGACCGCCATCGCAATGTCGACCCGGCCGAAGCGATGGAGGTCGTCGCCCCCATATTGCACATTCGCGTCGGGCACCTCGACGAGCGCCAACGCCATCGCCTTCATGAGCAAATCGTTGACGCTCAATTTGATCCCCCGGGCTGCAAGGCCGGCGTTGAGTTCCTCACGCAGCCTGAGGAGTGGATCGATGTTGCATCGGACGGTGAGATAGAAATGAGGGATCGTCCGCTTCGCCTCGGTCAGCCGGCGCGCGATCGTCCGCCGCATCGCGCTCAGCTTGACGGTTTCGACGGGCACGCCCGCAGGGGGCGGCACGATGCCCGTCCCTGCGTCCGCAGCGCCGCCCGGGCGCAGCGATGAGGGGGCAGGGACGACCAGCGGCGCAACAGGAAGGTCGGCCCGGACGATCCTGCCGTTGGGGCCCGATCCGACGATGCCTTCAAGATCCATACCCTTCGCATCAGCGATGCGTTGTGCCAATGGACTGACCTTGAGGCGGCCCGATGGCGACGGACGCCTGGGGGACGCGCTCACGGACGGCGGCGCGTCGACGAGCAAGACGCCCTCCCCCATCGGCACCGGGATCGGTTCGGGATCAACGGGCGCCGCGTCCTCGTCCATCGCTTGGACAACGGTCGCCGTATCGGCGCGTTCATCGGCGGCGGCGAGCAGAGCAATCACCGTTCCGACGGCGACATCATCCGTCCCCGCCGCAATGACGAGAGTGGTTATGCGGCCCTCATCGACGGCTTCCAACTCCATCGTCGCCTTGTCGGTCTCGATCTCGGCAATGAGATCGCCCGGCTTGATGCTATCGCCCTCAGACACCAGCCACTTCGCCAGATTGCCTTTCTCCATCGTCGGCGACAGCGCCGGCATCCTGAGTTCAATTGCCATCTGAGTTCCTCAAAAAGAGTTCGGCGGCAGCCTCCACGATCGCGTCGGCATCCAGCCTGTATGTACGGTACAGGTCAGGTAGATCTCCGGTCTGACCAAAACGGTCGGTTCCCAGCGGACTGACCCGCATGCCAAGTACACCGCCGAGCCAGGAAAGCGCAGAAGGCGAGCCATCCAGAACGGTGATCAGGCCCGCACCCGGCGCCAGCGCGGACAACAGCTTCTCGGCATGGCAGGGCTGGCTTGCGCCACCCGACCAGCGGGCTGCGCATCGCGCCGACCAGCCACGATGCAGCAGATCGGGCGACGTCACGTTGAGCAGGCCGATCCCCGGAATGTCGTCGGCCAATTGTTCCCAAGCGGCCAGTGCCTCGGGTGCGACCACCCCGCTGAAGACGATGGCGGCCTCGGCGCCCGCCGCCGGCTTGCGAAGCCAATAGCCACCTTGCAGCGCGTCTGCCTGCCACGCATCGTCCTCGCGCTCGACCTGCTGGATCGAACGCGTCGAAAGCCGAAGGTATACGGAGGAGCCGTCAGGGCGCTGCATATGCTCGAAGGCCCAACGCATCATCAGGGCGAGTTCGTCGGCAAATGCCGGATCGAAATAAGCGAGATTGGGCTGTCCCATGCCGATCAGCGGCGTATTGATCGACTGATGCGCGCCGCCCTCGGCCGCCAGCGTCATGCCCGACGGCGTCCCGACAAGCAGGAAGCGTGAGTCCTGATAGCAACCATAGTTCAGCGCATCGAGACCACGCGAAACGAACGGATCATAGACGGTGCCCACGGGAATGAGGCGCGTACCGAAATGAGGCGCCGCCAATCCAAGCGAGGCGAGCAGGAGGAAGAAATTATTCTCCGCGATGCCCAGCTCGATATGCTGACCAGCCGCATGCTGCGCCCATTTTTGCGCGGACGGGATTTTGGCCTTCTGGAAAACGTCGGCCAGTTCTTGCCGGCGAAAGATCCCGCGCTGATTGACGAATGCGCCCAGATTGGTCGTCTGGGTCACGTCCGGAGCCGTCGTGACAATGCGGTCGGCCAGTTGCTCGCCCGATTTGGCGAGATCGAGCAATATCCGGCCGAAAGCAGCCTGCGTCGACTGGTCCGCGCCTTCGGGAACAGGGATGGCAGGAACGGGCACGGCCCCCGCGGTCGGCTCCGGCGGCTTGGAAACGAAGCGCGATCGGGCGATGAACGCCTTGAGCTGCGCTGCCACATTATCGCCCTGGCCAGCCCAAGGCTCCCATTCCTCACCCTCTGCAATGCCCATGGACGATCGAAACATGTCCATTTGGGCATTGTTCATCATGCCGGAATGATTGTCCTTATGACCGGCGAGAGGCGTGCCATAACCTTTGACCGTATAGGCTATGAACAGGGTCGGCCGATCGTCGGTGGCGCTGTCGAACGCGTCCATCAGCGTCTCGATGCAATGCCCGCCAAGATTGGTCATCAGAGCCGCCAGCCCCTGATCGTCGAAGCTGTCGAGCAGCTTCGCGACATGCGGCTTGCTGCCGATGTCGTCCACAAGGCGCTGACGCCAGGCGGCGCCGCCCTGATATGTCAGAGCGGCGAATTCCGCATTCGGGCAGTTGTCGATCCATTCCTGAAGCGACTTTCCGCCCGGCCTCTGAAATGCCGCACGTTGCAGCTTGCCATATTTGAGCGTGAGGACACGCCATCCACATGTCTCGAAAATATCGTCAAACCGGCGGAACATCCGATCCGCCGTCGTGGCATCGAGCGACTGGCGGTTATAGTCCACGATCCACCAGCAGTTACGAAGGTCGTGCTTATAGCCTTCGATCAGGCACTCGTAGATATTGCCTTCGTCAAGCTCCGCATCGCCCATCAAGGCGATCATGCGGCCAGCATCTTCCTCGCGGACCTGGCCATGGGCGACAAGATAATCCTGGACCAGCGAGGAGAAGGCGGTGATGGCGACGCCCAACCCAACCGATCCCGTCGAAAAATCGACCGGAATCCTGTCCTTTGTGCGACTGGGATAGCTTTGCACGCCGCCCAGGCCGCGAAAGCGCTGGAGATGATCCAGGCTCTGGTTTCCCAACAGATAATGAATGGCGTGGAGCACCGGGCCGGCATGGGGCTTCACGGCCACTTTGTCATTCGGGCCAAGGGCGTAAAAATAAAGCGCCGCCATGATGGCCGTCATGGACGCGCAACTTGCCTGATGGCCGCCCACCTTCAGGCCATCGCGCTTGGGACGAATATGGTTCGCATTATGCACTGTCCAGGAAGCCAGCCACAGCAAGCGTCGATCGATCGCTTCCAGCGCATCAACGATATCTTGTCGATCGTTCGACAGGGCGATGGTCATGGGTGGTTCCTTTCAGCTGGAGGTCAGCTTAACCGGAATCCTCCACGCAGGTCCTTGCGAAATCAGCCGATGAATGCGACAGGATTGGCAGATTCTTTCATATCCAGATGATTTGATCGCAGGATGTTTCAATGATGCCGAGTTTGGATGAAATCGACCGGAAGCTGCTTCGGGCTTTGCAGGCCAATGGCCGCATCACCAATCAGGACCTGTCGGACCTTGTCGGCTTGTCGCCCTCCCCCTGCCTCAGGCGCTTGCGTCAACTCGAAAGTGCCGGCGTCATCTCGCATTATGCCGCGCTCGTTGATCCGGCGGCGGTCGGCTTAACGGTGACCGCCTTCGTTCGCGTCCGACTCGATCAACAGGATGACCGCCATCTGGCTGCGTTCGAAAAAGCCGTCGACGGCTTTCCGGAGGTCATGGAATGTTATCTGATGACCGGCGACGCCGACTATCAGCTGAGGATACTCGTCGAGTCCCTCAATCTGTTTGAGGACTTCCTCCGTCACAAGCTCACCAAAATCCGCGGTGTCGCCCAGGTCACCACCAGTTTTGCGTTGCGGCCGGTCGTGTATCGGACCGCCCTGCCCCTCTGAACGCGCCGGGAGGCACTGTCGTTTCCGGAGATATCCGACATATAAGGCTTCGCAATCGTCGCGCTGCCCGCCCATACATCATGCCCGGCACGCTGTCCCGCCGGCCTTTCCCGCCCGCCCCCCAGCGTCCCGTTTTGATGTGCATGCCCATCTCGTTCAGAAGGCGTTTTCCCCCGAAAAACAGCGCGCTTTTCGCGGCGGGCTGAGTTACCATGGTCCCTGGCCGTCAAACACAGTGTTCGGCCCGGCATAATATGCCGGAGAGGTGCCGCCATGCGGGGCTTGGGCATTTCATCTAGGCCCTTCGTGCAGGGGTCAGGTGCTGCGGGCATATCAACCGCAACGCTCCTCCTTTGTGTCCGGAAAACCCTGTTGGCGGGTATTTTCCTTCTGTCCGCCCCCTGCCACGCTGGCCCGTTCGAGGATGCCACCGCCGCCTATCGACGGGGCGACTATACAACCGCGCTGCGCCTCTATCAAAGCCTCGCCGATCAGGGCGACCCGCGCGCGCAGACCAATCTCGGCCGCATGTATCTTACCGGCCGCGGCACCGGCAAAAACTATCCCGAAGCGCTGAAGCTGCTACGCCGCGCCGCCGCCCTGGGTTTCGCGGACGCCCAATATAATCTCGGCGAAATCTATTTGCGCGAATGGGGCGTGGACCAGGATCTGGTGGAAGCGGCGCGATGGTACACTCGCGCCGCCGAGCAGGGCCATGTCGGCGCGCAATTCACTCTGGCGGTCCTGTACATGATCGGTCGGGGCCTTCGTGAGAGCAAGCCCAAAGCCGCCTACTGGTTCGAACGCGCCGCCGCGCAGGGCAATCCGGACGCGCAAGTCGAGTTGGGCGATATCTACGCGACGGGCCGAGGCGTCAGCCAGGACAAGGTGACTGCCTATAAATGGCTACAGCTTGCCCAGACCAACGGCCGGACCGAGCGCGTGCGCACAAAGGCGACCCAATTGCTGGACCGCCTGTCGCGCGGCATGTCGCCGGCACAGGTCGCGGAGGGCCAACGCCTTGCCCGCGAATGGCAACCCGTTCCCGCAAGGACCGGCCAGCCATGACGAGACCGAACCTCCCCCCCGACGCCAAAGGCTGGCTCGCCCGCAGTCGCCCCTATTGGTTCGCCATCCTTGTCGGGATCGTCAGCATGTGCCTGACGGTGGGGGCCTGGCGCTGGCTTTCGGCCGAGCAGGGCCGATCGATCGAGACGGAATTCACTTTGGAAGCGGAGCAGCGCGCGGAAGGGATAAAACGGCAATTTTCCTCCGAAACCAGCGTGATAAAGGCGCTACTGGGCTATTATTTGGGATCGGATGCCGTCAGCCGCAGCGAATTCGACGCCTTCACGCGTGTCTATCTGACGGGTCTGTCCAGCCTCGATACCGTCCAATGGGTTCCCCATGTCTCCGGCATGGAGCGCAGGGCCTGGGAGACCAGGGGGGCAACCGAACTCGGCAAGGATTTCCGCTTCACCCGGGTCGACCGGCACGACGCCGCCGTCCCGGCACCGCCCGGTTCGGACTATTTCCCGATCTTCTATGCGCAATCCTCGCTCGGGGATGCTGGCGGAATATTGGGCTTCGACTGGGGGTCGGACCCCTTTGCCCGTTCCGCTTTGTTGGCGGCTCGCGACAGTGGGGAGATCAACGCGGCGGCCCATGTCCGCCTGCCGCAGATGATGGACGATGATCCCCGCATCGCCGTGTTCGCGCCGGTCTATGATGGCAATGCGGACGCCATGACCGTCGACCAGCGGCGCACGCATCTCAAGGGCTTCGTGGTCGTCGTGCTGCGGATCGGCGACGTGATCCAGAACGCCATCGATCTGATGCCGCGCAAGGGGGTCGACCTTTATCTGCTCGATTCCGCCGCTCCACCATCGCAGCGCGTCCTGCTGTCGGTCCTCGCATCGGGCGAACGGACCAGGTCCGCCGCCCCCCCGACCATGACGGCGGAGATTTTCCACAGCAGCTCGCTCGTGATCGGCAACAGCGTCCTCACGATCTACAGCGCAGCCACGCCCGCTTACGGCCGCAAGCGGGGCATCGCCACGCCCCTGATCGCGCTGGCAGGCGGGATGGGCATCAGCCTGATCCTGCTCATCTATCTCATCTCCCTCGCCAACCAGCGCACCCGCATCGAGCAGGTGGTGGCCCAACGCACCGCCGAACTGCGCGGCCTCAATGTCCGGCTGGAGGAACGGACGATGCAGCTCGAATCCTCCGAGATCGAACTGCGCGCCGCAAAGGACAAGGCGGAGGAAGCGACCCGCGCCAAGAGCCAGTTTCTCGCCAATATGAGCCATGAGATCCGCACGCCGATGAACGGCGTGATCGGCGCCGCCGAATTGCTGAGCGACACGCCGCTCACCGCTTCGCAGCGCGAATATCTCTATATGGTGACGCAATCGGCCGACGCGCTGCTCCACCTCATCGACGACATTCTCGATTTCTCGAAGATCGAGGCGGGCCGTCTGGAACTGGAACATGTCGCCTTCAGCATTCGCGAGGAGCTGGCCGACACGTTGCAGGCCTTTGCCGGGCGCGCGACCGAAAAGGGGATCGAGCTGGCTTGCCATGTCGCGCTCGATGTGCCCGATGGGCTGGAGGGCGATCCGCACCGGCTGCGCCAGGTCATCATCAATCTTGTCGGCAATGCGCTGCGCTTCACCGACAAGGGTGAGGTAGTGCTGGACGTCAGCGTCGACGCGCCGGTCGAAGGTCAGGGAGCACCGGACCGGGCGCGCCTGCGCATCGCGGTCAGCGATACCGGCCCAGGCATCGCGCCGGCAAAGCAAAGGCTGATCTTCGAGGCTTTCTCGCAGGCCGACGCATCCTTCACCCGCCGCTTCGGCGGCACGGGGCTTGGGCTCACCATCGCCTCGCAATTGGTGCAGTTGATGGGCGGGCGGCTGGAACTGTCGAGCGAAGTCGGACGCGGCAGCATCTTCCATTTCACCATCCCCTTCGTCCTGTCGCGGGTCGAACCGGCCGGCCGGTCTATCGAACAGCCATCGCTGCGCGATCTGGCGGTGCTGGTGGTCGACGATAACGACACCAACCGCCGCATCCTGGACGAGATGATCCGAGGCTGGGGCATGAAGCCGCTGGCGGTCGACAGCGGCCCAAAAGCGCTCGCGGCGCTTAAGAATGCGGTCGGCATCGGCCGCCCCTTCCGGCTCGTGCTGCTGGACATGATGATGCCGAACATGGACGGCTTTGCGGTCGCGCGGGCGATCGTGCGCCGCAATGGCGCAGAGCAGCCGGCCGTCATCATGCTCTCTTCGGCACAAAAGGACGAAATGGCCCGCCGTACCGAGGCAACTGGCATTTCCGCCTTCCTGCTGAAACCCGTGCGCCAGTCCGAACTGCTGGAGGCCATTCTGGCCGTGCTGAAAGTCACGGTGGTCGAGGAAAGCGGCGAGGCCGAACCGGTGCCGGAGGACAGGCCCTCGCTCCACATATTGGTGGCGGAGGACAATGCCGTGAACCAGCGCCTCGCGCAGCGGTTGCTGGAAAAGCGTGGACATAGGGTGCAGATCGTCGGCGACGGCGCGCAAGCGGTGGAGGCCGTGAACCGGAACCGCTTCGACGTGGTACTCATGGACGTGCAGATGCCGGAGATGGACGGCTTCCAGGCCACCGCCGCCATTCGTGCGCGCGAGCGGTCGACAGGCGATCATATCCCGATCGTCGCGATGACCGCCCATGCGATGCGCGGCGACCGCGAGCGCTGCCTGGAGGCGGGGATGGACGACTATATCTCCAAACCTCTCAAGGTCGAGGATTTCTACGAGGTTGTCGAAGGGCGGATCGCCCGCGCCGGACAGCAGGAGAAGGAAAGGCGAGAGACATGAGCACGCTGATGGACTGGGCCAGGGCGCTCCAGAACGCCGATGGCAGCGAGGAGCTTCTGCTCGAACTTGCCGAAGTCTTTATCGCGGAATGCCCGGAAATGATGCGGCAGCTCCGCGCCGCGATCGACGGACGGGATATGCGCGAATTGCAGCGCACGGCCCACAGCCTCAAAGGGTCGGCGCGCATCTTCGCCGCTCCGGCCGCGACCGACGCCGCCTTCCGGCTGGAGGCGATGGGTGCGGACGGCGATCTGCGCCATGCGGACGACGCATGGGCGATCCTGCGCTTCGAGATCGACGGGCTGGTCCGCGCCCTGACCGCCAAGGTGCAGGGACAAGGTTCGAACGAAGCCAGCAACGCCCATAATTCATGAACCCGGCTTCGGCGATGGAGTAGAATGTCATGGCGAACAAGCGCATCACCGTTCTTCTGGTGGAAGATAATCCGGTCTATTCGCGCCTCATCCAGAAGCTGCTCAGCCGTTCGGACTATCCCCTGTTCGAGGTGATCCAGGTCGGCACGCTGGAAGGCGCGCTCGACCGGCTGTCGCATGGCGGTATCGATGTCGTCCTGCTCGACCTGATATTGCCCGACAGCACGGCGCTGGACACCTTCTACCGCGTCCGTGCCCATGACATGCGGACCCCGATCATCGTCCAGAGCGCGCTCGACGATATCGGCCTTGCCAGCAAGGCAGTGGAAAACGGCGCGGAGGATTATCTGCTCAAGGACAAGATCAATGGCGCCACGCTGCTCCGTTCCATCCATTATGCGATAGAACGCACCCACGCACGCGGCGCGGAATGGTCCTCCTCCATGCTGCACCTGGCCCAGCAGCAGTTTCTGAAGGCCGCCTATATCTCCGGCCTGGACGACAATATCCGGCAAAGGCTGCTCTTCCCCGAACGCGCCCAGATCGCCGCCCTACCCTTCAAGCGGGATGGCAAGGACCAGGTCGAAACCGTCTTCGCCTATCGGGTGCAGCATGTGCTGACCATGGGACCGACCAAGGGCGGGCTGCGCTACCATCCGGACGTGAGTTTAGGCGAGGTCGCCGCCCTTTCGATGTGGATGACCTGGAAATGCGCGCTGATGAAATTGCCCTTCGGCGGCGCGAAGGGCGGCGTCCGGGTGGACCCGGCGACGCTCAGCAAGGATGAACTGGAACGGCTCACCCGCCGCTATACCTCCGAATTCATCAGCCTGATCGGCCCGGACAAGGATATTCCCGCGCCCGATATGGGCACCGATGCGCAGGTCATGGCCTGGATCATGGACACCTATAGCGAGCATGTCGGCTATTCCGTGCCCTCGGTCGTGACCGGCAAGCCCGTGGTGCTGGGCGGATCGCTGGGCCGCAACGAGGCGACGGGCCGGGGCCTGGCCTATCTCGTCGGCGAAGCCTGCCGCCACATCGGCCTGAACATGAACGGCGCCACCGCCGTGGTGCAGGGCTTCGGCAATGTCGGCATGCATGCCGCCACCTTCCTCGCCGAAGCAGGGGCCAAGATCATCGGCGTCAGCGACGTCAGCGTCGCGCTGCACAATCCCAACGGCCTGCCGATCGACAAGCTCAAGGACTATGTGCGCCAGCATCGCCAGCTTTTCGGCTGTCCCCATGGGGAGATCATTCCCAGCCGCGACCTTCTGGAACTGCATTGCGACATCCTTGCCCCCTGCGCCCTACAGAACCAGATCACGGCGGCAAATTCCTCACGCATCAATTGCCGCATATTGGCGGAAGGCGCCAATGGCCCGACGACGCTGGAAGCCGACGATATGCTGGACGCACGCGGCATCATCGTGCTGCCCGATATATTGACCAATGCGGGTGGTGTCGTCGTTTCCTATTTCGAATGGGTGCAGGGCCTCCAGAACCTGACCTGGCCGCTGGAGGAGATCAACAGCCGCATGCAGGGCGTTTTGACCGATGCTCTCGCTCGCACCCTTCGCCGCTCCCAGGCGGAGAAGGTCGACATGCGTACGGCCGCGATGATCGAGGCATTGAGCCGGGTGGGCGCCGCCAACGAACTGCGTGGTCTGTTCCCCTGAACAAGGATGCCTCATGATCGCTGCGACACGCGATGATTGGCAGCCTGTCCGCCCGCTCAATGGAACCAAGCGATGAATCGACGCTTTTGGGCGGGATGGAGCCATTGGATTGCCTGATCATCGGTGCAGGACCTGCCGGATTGACGGCCGCAATTTATCTGGCTCGTTTTCACCTCACCGTGGGGGTGATCGACGGCGGCGAGAGCCGAGCCGCCCTCATTCCCATGACACGGAACCACGCCGGCTTTCCCGACGGCATCACCGGCGTCGAACTTCTGTCACGGATGCGTCGGCAGGCTGTCCAGTTTGGCGCTGAAATCCATCAGGATATTGTGGAGAATGTTCGACGCGACAACGGGATTTTCGCGGCCGATGGGAAAGCGCATTCTTTTGAAGCCAGATCGGTTCTGCTCGCCACCGGCGTCATCAATAATCGACCGCCGATCAAAGACGAACTCCATCAGGAGGCACTGCGACAAGGTCTTTTGCGCTATTGTCCGATTTGCGATGGCTTTGAGGTCACCGACCGCCGGATTGGCGTGATCGGGGCGGGAAGTCATGGCTATAACGAGGCGATATTTCTGAGAATCTACTCGGCGGACGTCACATTGATCGCGCCTGAGGGAAATCTAGCGCTTTCTCCTGAAGAACGAGGGCATCTTGAGCAGCTTGGTATCCGGATGGAGGTTGGCCCGTGCGGTCAACTTCGGATCGGGGGTAACCGGATCATAGTTCCCCTCCCCGATGCGGAGTTGGCCTTCGACAGCGTTTATCCCGCCTTGGGATCGAGAATCCGATCCGATCTGGCGGACCAGCTCTCCGCAAATCTTTCCCAGGACGGGTGCATAATAGTAGACGCGCATCAACGAACCAGCGTCCCGGGCCTCTATGCGGCGGGCGACGTCGTGCGAGGACTCGATCAGATCAGCCACGCAATGGGCGAGGCGGGAGTCGCAGCGACAACCATCCGAAATGACCTCGCGCAGATGGGCCGGTTCGCAAGATAGCGCCATCCGCCATCGCGGATCGATGCCGCACGAAAAAACATGGCGCGGCGCCAACGGTGGAGAGCGGACGGCCGATCCGCATCCATTCGGGACAACATGCGTTGTTTGCTGGTTCGGTGCGGGCTTTCCGCCCTATCCCTTCTTTGCAAGGAGCGCATTATCATGAAGCATATCATCGGCCCCATCATTGGCACAGCGATCGACCGAAAGGATGGCGACAGCGGCGTCAAGGGCGCAATAATGGGCTATGTCGCATCCGGCGCCATCAAGACAGTCGCCAAGCTCGGCCTGCTCGCCGCGATCGCTGGCGGCGCCGTGGCATTGGCGAAGCGCGTCGGGTCGGAACCGCTCGCTTGATCGGGCGTTAACCATTTTATCGGGTCGCACTCCTCCCCCGCAGGGCGATTCGAGAAAAAAGGACCCCGTCAGCGCCTTGCTGTCGGGGTCTTCTCCTTATTGCGCCTCGCGCATGGGAACCGATACCAAGCCGAAATGTTCTTTCCATCAACGATCGATAAGACGGAGAGAAAAGCGTGACAGATCGCAACAGCGTTGTAGCACAGGCGGCCATTCTCCCGGACGCGGAATTCAAGGACAAGCTGGGCAAGACCATCCCGCATTTACGAGCCTTCGCGCGGGGGCTTTGCGGCAATCCCGATACCGCCGACGATCTCGTGCAGGAAACGATGCTCAAGGCCTGGGCGGCGCGCAACCGTTTTGCCGCCGGCACCAGCTTCCGCGCCTGGACCTTCACGATCCTGCGCAATCATCATTTCAGCCAGATGCGGCGCAAGCGATTTGTGGGCGAGTGGGACGATCTGGTGGCAGAACGCAAGCTCGCAGCGCCCGCAGGCCAGGATATGAGCGTGGAACTGCGCGACATGATGCGCGCCCTGACGCAGCTTCCCGACCCGCAGCGCGAGGCGCTGATCCTCGTCGGGGCGGGCGGCCTTTCCTATGAGGAGGCGGCCGACATCATGGGCACGGCCATCGGTACCGTCAAAAGCCGGGTGGCTCGCGGCCGGGCCGCGCTGGAAGCGCTGATGGAGGGCGGTGTGCTCGACACCAAACGGCAGGATTTCGCCGATGGCGATCAAGCCGTGGTCAGCATCTTTGCCTATCTGGACAAGATACAGGCACGCAGCGGCCATGTCCCCCAGTTGAGCGCCATGCTACCGCTCCCGGCAGCGGCCTGACGGCCGTTTGTGTCGAAGGTAAAAGGACCCCCGCCGGAGCTATGCTCCACGGCGGGGCCAGTTCAGGGAGGTGCCGCTCGAAGGGGAAGAGAGCGGTAACAGCAAGCTAGGCCTTTTGCGTAGCAATTCAAGATGGATTCGTCACCATTTTGGACTTTAAGGCTGGTCGATACGACAATCTTGCCAATCCCAGTCGCCACGCTGGACAAAGGCGACGAAAGCATCGTCAATGATCAGCGTCGCTTCCGCGCTGCGAAAATGCTGGCCCAGCGAGGAAGGCTTGCGGGCAAGCAGCAATTCCCTGTCGGCCAGTTGCACGCGTGCTTGCCGCCCTTCGATCCTCAGGCCGAAACTACGTCCCTGCGCGCACGCGACATGGAACGCTTCATGATGCTCGACGCTTTGGGCCGTTGATGATGCCGCCAGCATCAGGGCGAAAGCGAGAGGAAGCGCAGGCACGGCAATCTCCATGGCTTGCATCCTCTCCGGCAATGCATGTTTGCTCTCAATTCTTCTCCGCCGCACCGGTTCCAGTATATCGGATATTATTCGGTATGCGCGATTTCGACCTGGCCCGCGGCGTCGCCCGATACCGGCTGCGCAGCGTTATCGGTCCCTTCTCGCAGGGGCAGGGTTGGCACATTGCAATGGTTCTGGAGACGCACGCCATGCCTGGCCGGCACCTCCTTCATCAAGGCGCGGACTGGAGTATGGCAGCGAAAGGGGGCGGCGCCAACCTGGACGCCGCCCAAATGAGGAATGTAACCGTCCCGCCGGCAGGATCAATGCAGACCTGACCCGCCCCCTGCCAATTCCTTGGCGATGGTGCCGACCATGTCCTTGGCGTCGCCGAACAGCATCTGGGTGTTGCTGTTATAATAGATCGGATTGTCGATCCCGGCGAAGCCCGCGTTCATGCTGCGCTTGATCACGAACACCGACTTGGCCCGATCCGCCTCGATGATCGGCATGCCCGCGATCGCGCTCTGCGGATCGTCGCGCGCCGACGGGTTGATCGTATCGTTCGCACCGATGATCAGCGCCACGTCGGCCTGCGGCAGTTCGGGGTTGATGTCATCCAGCTCGACCAGTTGCTCATAGGGCACATTGGCTTCGGCCAGCAGCACGTTCATATGGCCGGGCATGCGGCCCGCCACCGGATGGATCGCGAACTTGACGTCGACGCCCTTCTTGGTGAGCGCCTGATACAGTTCGCTGACCTTGTGCTGCGCCTGCGCCACGGCCATGCCATAGCCCGGGATGATGACGACGCTGCTGGCATTTTCGAGCTGCATCGCCGCTTCCTCCGCCGAAGCCGAACGCACCACCCGGTCGTCCTTGCCGCCCGCCGCGCCCGCCACGACGGCGCCGAAGCCGCCGAACATGACGTTGGCGAAGCTGCGGTTCATCGCCTTGCACATGATGACCGCCAGGATGAAGCCCGACGCGCCGTCCAATGCGCCAGCCACGATCAACAGCTTGTTGCCCAGCGCGAAGCCCATGGCGCTCGCCGCCAGACCCGCATAGCTGTTGAGCAGCGCGATGACGGTCGGCATGTCGGCGCCGCCGATCGGGATCACCAGCAGGATACCGAAGAGCAGGGCCAGCCCGACGAAGACCGGAAACAGGTAGGTCTGCGTCGGATCGATCGCCAGCATCGCGCCGATCACCACCGTCGCCAGCGCCACGCCGCCATTCACCACCCGCTGCCCGGCGAAGGACACCGGACGGCTGCCCATCAGTTCCTGCAACTTGGCAAAGGCGATGACCGAAGCGGTGCAGGTCAGGAAGCCCAGCAGCATCTCGAACATCAGCGCCCACAGGACGAAGCTGCCCGCATATTCGGCATGGGCATGCTTGTAATATTCCGCCGCGCCGATCAGGCCCACGGCGAGCGCGCCGAAGGCGTGCGAAATCGCCGTCCGCTGCGGTATGGCGGTCATCGGCATCAGCAGCGCCATCGGAATACCGACAGCCGCGCCGGCGATCATGGCAATGAGGATGAGGTTGTAATCGACAACCTCATGCTGGACCAGCGCGCCGATGATGGCGATCAGCATGCCGATCTCGCCCGCACGCACGCCCCGGCGCGCGGTCGAAGGGTGGCTCATCCACATGAGCGCAAGGATGAACAGCGACGAGGAGATGATCGCCGCGAAAGGTACGAAAGCGTGCATCTCTTACTTCCCCCGCGGCTTGAACATCTTGAGCATGCGGTCGGTGATCATGAAGCCCGAAACCAGGTTCACCGTCGCGCAGAACACGGCGATGAAGCCCAGCGTCTTGGCGAGCGGCGTCGCGCCCTCCTCCCCCGTGATCGTGATCGCGCCCACGATCACCACCGCCGCGATCGCATTGGTCAGCGACATCAGCGGCGAATGCAGCAGCGGCGATACCTTCTTGATCAACTGGAAACCCACAAAGGCCGCCAGGATGAAGACGAACAGATAATCAGGATTAAGTGCACTCATTGCATTGCCCCCGTCGATTGCAACCGGTCGTTCACGACCCTGCCGCCCTGCGTCACGCGGATGGCGTTGCCGATTTCCTCGTCCAGCACCGGCGCATTCTGGTCCTTGTTCCAGAAGGCCGAGAGGAAATTATAGAGGTTGCGCGCAAACAGCGCCGACGCATCCGCCGCCAGACGCGACGGCACATTCCTGTGCCCGACGATCCTGACGCCGTGCCGCTCGACCACTTCGCCCGGCACCGCGCCCTCGACATTGCCGCCTTGTTCGACGGCCAGGTCGACGATCACGCTGCCCGGCTTCATCGACGCGATCTGCGCGTCCGAAATCAGGCGCGGCGCGGGCCTGCCGGGGATCAGCGCGGTGGTGATGACGATGTCCTGCTTGGCGATATGGCCGGACACCAGTTCGGCCTGCGCCCTTTGATAATCCTCGGACATTTCGGTGGCATAGCCGCCCTTGCCCTCACCCTCGATCCCCGCGACGCTTTCCACGAAGATCGCCTTGGCTCCCAGGCTCTCGATCTGCTCCTTGGTGGCGGAACGCACGTCGGTCGCGGACACCTGCGCACCCAGCCGCCGGGCGGTGGCGATCGCCTGCAAGCCGGCAACGCCGACGCCCATGATGAAGACCTTGGACGGCGAAACCGTGCCTGCCGCCGTCATCATCATCGGGAAGGACCGGCCATATTCCGACGCGGCGTCCAACACCGCCTTGTAACCGGACAGATTCGACTGGGACGAAAGGATATCCATCGACTGCGCCCGCGTGATGCGGGGCATGAATTCCATCGCCAGCGCCTCATAGCCCGCCGCCGCATAGGCGTCGATCCGCGCCCTCTCGACAAAGGGATTGAGGCCCGCGACGATCCATGCGCCGGGCTTGGCGCCCGAAATGCTGGTCACATCCGGCCCCTGCACGCCCAGGATGATGTCGGCGCCCGCCACGGTTGAGGCACGATCACCCACGACGGCGCCCATGGCGGCATAATCGGCATCCGCTATCGCAGCGGCCAGGCCCGCGCCCGCCTCTACCGCGACCTGCGCCCCCAGGCCCAAGAATTTCTTGACCGTTTCAGGCGTACCCGAAACGCGCCGCTCACCGGGCGCCAATTCTCTCAATATGCCGATCTTCACTCCATCCACCCTCGTCATGCGCGGGCAAGGTGCCGGTTCGGCCCAAACAGCCTGCTGCCCAACCCTTGCCTAAATGTGCCTATTATCGACTATGATTCGTTCGAATAATGGCAAATTCGAAAGAATCAAACCATTAATATGCACATTATATGAAAATTCCAGCGGGAGTGCCTTTGGCGCTCAAATTCGCTATGGCCACCGGACGCCCGGACGAGGAGTAAGATGAGCACCCGCAAGCAAAATTCGCGTGAAGGACTGGTGACGGCCGCAGTGGCGAAGCTGCGCGATATGATCATCGCGCAACCGCCCGAAACACAAATCGGCTCGTTGCCCGACCTGGCAAAGGCGCTGGGCGTGGGCATCGTCACCGTGCAACAGGCTGCGCGCGTGCTGGAGCATGAAGGTTTTCTGAAGGTTCGGCGTGGGCCGGGCGGCGGCTATTATGGAACGCGACCCGACGCCGACGGGCTGAGCCAGGCCATTTCCGGTTTCCTCGCGCTGCATCATTCGGCGCATCCAGAGGCAATCGACATTATCACCTTGCTCGATTGCGAACTCATGGCGGCGGCAGCGCTGTCGACCAACGCAACCTTCCGATCCGAATTGGCGGCGCTCGTCGGTTCGATCGATAATCGGAATACCGCGCAGCAACGCAGTGAATTCGATCAAAGCATGCTGGACATATTATATCAGATGGTCGATCGGCCGCTCATGGAGCTGCTATCTCGAGTGGCGGTCCATCACTATGCCGAATATCCACACGGCCCTGTCTATGGCGGAAGTAAAGGTAAACTACGCTGGAAACGCGATAAGCGAGCGATCATTTCGGCTATTCTTGACGGCGATCCGGAGCGAGCGCGATTCGAGGCCCAACGGCGACGCCGGGAAATCATGCGTCAGCTCAACGCGATAATCTGAAGCGGGGTCGCCCGCATCGGTCGCATGTCTCACGCGGCGGAATGCGGCGGCACGGTCCTGAAAGCTGATGACCGGCGCCGCGTATCGAGAGAAGGGTCGCCACGGGCCATCCCGGGACGACCGCTCCGGCGGTCGCGGCGGTGATGGCCGCGTCGCGCGCTCATCGCCGTCAGCGTTCGAAAATGGCGGCGAGCCCCTGACCGCCGCCGATGCACATGGTTTCCAGCCCATATCGCGCATCACGACGGCGCATCTCGTTCAGCATCGTCGCTGCGATGCGCGCGCCGGTGACGCCGATCGGATGGCCCAGGGAAATGCCGGAGCCATTGACGTTGAGCTTGTCGAGGCGGCTGTCGTCCTCACTCCAGCCCCATGCCCTCAGAACAGCGAGCACCTGCGCCGCGAACGCCTCGTTAAGCTCTATGAGGTCCATATCGTCCCAACCAAGGCCCGTGCGCGCAAAGAGCCGATCCACCGCGCCAACCGGGCCGATTCCCATACGCGAGGGATCGCAGCCCGCGGCGGCCCAGCCGACGAACCAGCCGCTCGGTTCCAGGCCCAGCTTGGCGAGTTGGTCTTCTGCGACGACCAGGCAGGCGGCGGCCGCGTCATTCTGCTGGCTCGCATTGCCGGCGGTCACCACCCCGCCCTCGATGGGCTTCAACGCCGAAAGCGTCTCGAGCGAGGCATCTTCACGGAAACCTTCGTCCCGGTCGAAGATCAATGGCTCACCGCGCTTTTGCGGCACGGCGACCGGGACGATCTCGTCGGCGAATTTGCCCTCCCGCCAGGCCGCCGCGGCGCGTTGGTGGGAACGGACGGCATAGGCATCCGACTGCTCCCGCGTGATCGCATAATCGCGGGCAAGGTTTTCCGCGGTCTCGATCATGCCCGTGATCACGCCGTACCGCTCGATAGGCTGCGACATCAGGCGCGCCCGGGTGAGGCGATCGTGCAGTTCGACGCTGCCCATCTTCGTGCCCTTGCGCAGCGCGGTTGAATAATGTTCGACGTTCGACATGCTTTCCGCGCCTCCCGCGACCACCACGTCGGCAGCGCCGGTCTGGACCATCATGGCCGCCTCGATGATCGCCTGAAGACCCGAGCCACAGCGGCGATCGAGTTGGAAGCCGGGCACATTCTGCGGCAGGCCCGCCGCCAGCCACGACCAGCGGCCGATGCTGGGGGCCTCGCCGCTGGGATAACCATGTCCGAAGACGACGTCGTCCACCCGTGCGGGATCGATTCCGCTCCGTTCGACGAGCGCCTTGATGATGGTGGCGCCAAGCTGGCCTGCCGAGAAGGAAGACAGCCCTCCCCCGAACTTCCCGACGGCAGTCCGAAGTGGGGAAACGATCGCGGCGCGGCGCAGTGTCATGATGTCAGCTCCTAAAGTTCTGTAAATTGGTCGATGGCTTTAGATGGCCCGCTCGAGTTGGCCGGCCGCCGCCCTGAGATCGGGAAGATACCGGTCGATCAGATGTTCGCGGCTGTGCGCGTCGGAAAATGTCGCGACGTTGAGCGCCGCAAGGGTGGTGCCGTCCCGGTCGCGGATCGGGACCGCAAGCGAACGCAGCCCGATCTCCAATTCCTCCTCGACGAGACTCCAGCGCTGTTCTGCGACCGCGCACAACTCTCCGCGCAAGGCGTCGGGGGATGTGATCGTGCGCTCCGTCCGTGATTCGAGGACGGCCCCCGACAACCATTGCTCGCGTGCGCCATTCGTCATCGAAGCCAGGAGGACACGCCCCATCGAGGTGCAATGGCTGGGAAGCGTGCTGCCCACCATGAGCGGCGCGGCGATCACCTGATTGCGCTCGGCGCGGGCGATGTAGATGATCCGGCCGGGGTCGGAGGGATCGAGCGCGCCCACGGAAACAGTCTCCTGAAGGCGATCGCGCAAGCCGTTGGCGACCGCCTGGCTGACGCTGGCCAGAGGCGTGGAGGTCAGGAACCCCGCCGCCAGCGGAAGCAGCTTGGGCGTCAGCGAATAGCGTCCGCCATGTTCCCGGACATAGCCGAGACGCATGAGCGTGTGCAGGCAACGGCTCGCACTCGGCCGGTTCAGTCCGCTGAAGCGGGCCGCCTCCGCTATGCTGAGTGAGGACCGCCCCTCGAATACGCGCAGCACACCCAGCCCTCGCGCAAGCGAAAGCATGAAATTCGGATCGGCAGCTTCGCTCGCGGCGGGCATTGGCATTGACCTTTCGCAACTAAACGATTATTGATTCTTTTGTCCGATAATCGGACGGATAGAGGTTTTTATGGCAAAGCGCAAGATATTTCCCGACGCAGACGCAGCGCTGGAGGGAATCCTCTTTGACGGCATGACGATTATGTCGGGCGGATTCGGGCTTTCAGGCAATCCGGAACACCTCATCGCCGGGCTGCTCCGCAACGGCGTCAAAGATCTGACCGTCATTTCGAACAATTGCGGCGCGGACGGCTTCGGCCTGTGGACTCTGCTCAACAATGGCCAGATCCGGAAGATGGTCTCCTCTTATATCGGGGAGAATAAATTGTTCGCCGAGCTTTACCTGTCTGGAAAACTGGAACTGGAGCTCAATCCGCAGGGTACGCTGGCGGAACGCATCCGTGCGGGCGGCGCCGGCATTCCGGCTTTCTATACGAGAACCGGCGTCGGAACGGTCGTGGCCCAGGGCAAGCCGGTCGAGGAATTCGAGGGCGCACTTTATGTGCGCGAGACATGGCTGCGGGCCGACGTCGCCATCGTCAAGGCCTGGAAGGCCGATCCGGAAGGCAATCTCGTCTATCGGAAGACGGCCCGGAATTTCAATCCGAACATGGCGACCGCGGGCAAGATCACGATCGCCGAAGTCGAGGAGATCGTCCCTGCGGGCATGCTCGATCCCGATCAGGTCCACACCCCCGGCATCTATGTCGACCGCGTGATCCAGGGGCCGTCTTATGAAAAGCGGATCGAGTTTCGAACCACGCGGCCGCGCAAAGAGGAGAACGCCTGATGCCCTGGACACGCGAGGAAATGGCGGCCCGCGCCGCCGGCGAGCTTCAGGACGGCTTTTACGTGAACCTGGGAATCGGCATCCCGACGCTGGTCGCCAATCATGTGCCCGACGATATCGAGGTCGTCCTGCAATCCGAAAACGGGCTGCTGGGCATCGGCCCCTTCCCCTACGACGATGAAGTCGATCCGGACCTCATCAATGCCGGCAAACAGACCGTGACCACCTTGCCGACATCAAGCTTCTTCAGCTCGGCCGATAGCTTCGCCATGATACGCGGCGGCCATATCGACCTGGCCATTCTGGGCGCGATGGAGATTGCCGGCAATGGCGACCTTGCCAACTGGACCGTGCCGGGCAAGATGATCAAGGGCATGGGCGGCGCCATGGACCTTGTCGCGGGCGTGAAGCGCGTCGTCGTGGTCATGAGCCACAGCGACAAGGAAGGCAATCCCAAGATCGTCGAGCGCTGCACCCTGCCCCTTACCGGTACGGGCGTCGTCGACGCGGTCATTTCCGACTATGGCCGGTTCATCCTGGACCGGGATCGTGGCGAATTGATTGTACAGGAACTGGCGTCGGATCTCGATATCGCGTTCGTCCGCGCCCGAACCGGGATTCCCGTTCGAGCGGCCTGATCCTGTTTCAGGGGATGGGATGCAAAAAGTCCCCAGGGCATTCGATCGCTCGCTTCGGGTGCCCTGGGACGGTTTCTTTCCGAAATCCGGATGGGAACAATCCCGCTTTCACAATGCGGCTCAGGCCCGGCAAGACCCGCCAGAGCAACCCGGCAAAGCCGAGCATGAGCGCAAAGTGGTGCCCTGAGCTGCCGTTCGGACAGCCTACTCCTTCCGCTCGTCGGATGCGAAGCGCAGCCGCACTTCCCCATTGCCAGGCACGGTCGTCGCCCAGACCCTTTTGCCAGGCTTGTCCGTCACCCGGCCGGCAAAACCGCTGAAGACCCGGCCGCTCGTCGAAGGAAAATCCAGTTCGAACCGCACCGGAAAGGGATTGGCGTTGCGCACGATCACCGTGTGGCGCAGCGCGCCCTTGTCGTCCTCCGCCTGATCCTGTTCCAGCGTCAGGTTACTCGCCTTGCCGAAGGGCCATTCGACCTCTTCGTCCACCGCCTTGTCGCCCGCCACGCTTTCCCCGACATACATACGGCCCCAGCGGCTCTCCTGATACAGCACCGCCGGCCCCGCCGGCAACGGATCGCCAAGCCCATCCTCCCTGCGATTACGGAAACGGAACAGCATGCGGACCTCGCCCGGCTCATCCCAATCCATCTGCGCGCGGTAGAGGAGACTGCCCTTCACCTTGTCCTTGACCAGGAAAGCCACCTGCTTCTGCGACCGCGCAGCGATCGTGACGGGAACAGGTATGCGATAGAGTTTGAGATCGCCCAGATTTTCCGCCTTCGCCACCACGGAAAGGGCCATGGGCGCCGACTGCACACGCTCTTCCCGCTTCTGGGCCGTTACGACAATATCCTGGCCTCCCATCATCATCGCCATCGGCGCGGGAACCGCAAGCGGCACAAGCGGCCGATAGCCGACATCGCTGGTCGTGCCGGCGGGCCAGCAGTCGCTGACCTTATCGAGGCTGCGCGCCTCCTCCAACGCCTGCGCACCCGTATCGTCGCGGCTGTCGTCCGACCGGTTCACCCGCCCCGCCACGGCAGAGGCCGCCGCGTCCGGAAAGCTCGTATCGTCCGCGCTCGCCATCGTCAGCCAGCCGAGCAGGCCCAGCGACTGCCCGTCCGGCGCCAACGTACCCACATAGGTGGCGTTCCAGTCGAAGCCGGTGGCGATATAGGCCAGCGTGATCGTTGCACGACCGCCCGGCTGGTCCTTGGTCGTCATCGTCAGCACCGGCTTGGCGGAAAGGGTCGGCGGCGCCTCGGGATAAAGCAGCGTCTGGCGCAGGCCGGAGCAATAGAGCGCTTCCACGCCGCGCGGCGTCGTCACCACCAGCCGATCGGCAGCGGAGCGGACGGTCGCACTCTCCTCCACCGTCCTGCCAGTCGCCGGATCGGTGCGGCGCAATATCACCCTTTGGCCGGTGAAGGCATCCACCAGCCCTTTTTGCGACAGCAGGGCGGCATCACGGTTGCGCTCGCGCGGGGGCGCGCCGAACAGGATCGCGGATTGCGGCACGATGCCGCTCGCCACCCCCTCGAACCGGATCACCGCCGGGCCGGGCGGCAATATCACCGTGCGCGTCTCGGCCACCAGCGCGAAGGAGCCGGGGCTCTCGCGATCGATCGCATGCCCGCTCCGTTCGGGATCGCGATAGAGCGTCACCGCCAGCTTGTCCGGCGCGGCAGAGATCACCACCGGCAATTGCGCCCGCGCGCCGCCGCACACCCCCAGCAGGAGGACCGACAGCAATCGCGGAAGGCGGATCACCGCGCGCTTACCAGGGGGTCAGGAAAGTGGCGGTCAGCTCGACCTTGCCATTGGCGGGAACCGGCACGACCCAGCGCCGCATGTCCGCCGTTTCCTGCACGCCCTTGATGCTCTCTTCCGGTATGCGCAGGTCGCGCCACCACCACCAGCGAGCGAGGCCGGACTGGACCACATCGACATTCACGGGCGTCGGCTTTGCATTGGTGACGATGTAGCGCATCTGGGTGCGATAATATTTGACGGGCCGCTCGCTATAGCCTTCCAGCTTGCGACCGTCGGAATAGGTGACACGCCAGCGATCCGTCTTCGTCCATTCATCGGCGGTGATGACGTCACGCTTCTCCACAACCGGCTGCACCTTCACGTCGAACGCGTCGCCGGTGCGCAGTGCCAGCGTCGATCCGCCCGGCGTGTGGGGGATGGCGCTTTCGCCCACGAACTGCGCCTGTCCGCGCGTGTCGCGCATATAGACGCGAACCGTACCCGCGGGCAGCGCCTCGCCGATGCCGGCTGCCTTCGCGTTGGAGAATTTGAGCACGGACGCGGCGCTTTCGGCCTGATTCTTGCTCTCCATCCAATCGTTGCGATATTCATAACCGCGCATGGCCGGAACGCCCGACGCATCAAGGAAGCTCACCTGCTTGGTCTGGGCGTTGGCGATCGTGGTCCGCCCCTCGATCGGATAGGCGTGGAAGTCGCCCAATTGCTCGCCACCGCCGCTTTCCGTCCCCGCGATGTTGCCCAGCGGCTGAGGCCGGCCGCCGTCATAACCGTTATAACGCTGCTGCACCTGCCCCACTTCTCCCGCCACCAGCAAGGCTCGCACATTGGTGAAGGTCGTGCCGGTGCTGTTGTTGAGCGTGATCCATCCCTGCATGTCGAGCTTGCTCGCCTTCTCGTCGAACAGCGCGACATAGTCGGATTTCCATCCCATAGCCGGCGTCAGATAGCTGAGCGTCACCGGCCGGGGCCCCGCCTGCGCCGCGTCCATCGTGACGCTCAACGTCGGCCGCGCGCGCAGATTGGGTGGAATGGAGGAGAAGATGACCCGCACAGGCAGTCCGTCGTCGCGCAGCACCTCGATCCGCTCGCCGATCTTCAGCACGACGCCACCGTTGGCGGCCAGCACCGTCGCCTGCTCCCGCGTCTCCGCGCCCGTGGCGGGATTGGTACGCAGCAGGGTGATGGTCTGACCCACCGCCTTTTCCATCAGCGATGCCGGCGAGAGCAGGTCATAATCGAAATTCTGCTCGACAATGCCGATCCCATCGCCCGACAACGTCACCGTCTCCGGCCGGATTTGTGCCGACACATCGGGGAATTCCTGCCGCGACCGGCCCGAAGGCAAGCTGATCCGGCGGACGTCCTGCACCAACGCCAGATCATTATAGTAGATGGTGACCGAAACATCACCCTGCGCGGTCGGCGTTGATGATGTTTGAGCGAAAAGTGGTTGTTGCGAGATCAGAGCAGCGACTGAGACGAACACAAGATATTTCAGTTGCATGACCCCCTCCATTACTACTGCTGACATGCCTGAAAAGACATAGTGATTCCAGAAATATATTGTTCTGGTTGGCTCTGGTTCTTGCCGCCATATGGGTTGCGACCAATCCCGGCCGGCCAACGCCTGATTTTCTCCCTCTCGCCTGCGGGCCGATGGCTTTCCCGTTCCAGGCAGAACAGCCACCGAAACGCTGCGCTCGAACGCCGCCGCTTTTTTTTGGTTGACGCTATATTCCGCTGTATATAGGTGGCGGCGATCCTGAGGCACTCGTGGGAACGATCTCCCACGAAATGTGCCGCAACGGTCGGCTTCGACGCGGAAGCCTTTGGACACTGGCGAAGAGGTCGGTTGCCCGATCATGGGTTGATGGATGGCACCTGGCCTCACGCAAAGCCGCATTTCAGAAAAATCAGAGGGGGAATCGAATGGGGAAGTCCAATATGGTCCGCGCAACGTCGCTGATCTCGGCATTGGCGGCTGCACTGCCGGCTGCATTGGCGGCCGCATTGCCGGCTTATGCCAATCAGGAGCCGGCCGAAGCTTCGGTTGAATCGCGGGATTCCGGCCCGAACCGCATCGTCGTCACTGCCCGCCGCCGAACCGAGGATGCCCAGTCCGTTCCAGTGTCCCTTACCGTAGTGGGCAAAGATCTTTTGGATCGAACCTATACCGTCAACACCAACCAGTTGAGCCAACTCGTCCCCTCGCTCAACTATTCCTCCGCCAATCCGCGTAACACCGCCTTCACCATTCGTGGCCTGGGGTCGAGTGTCGTCGCGGTCAGCCAGGCCAATGACGGGCTGGAACCGGGCGTCGGCGTCTATGTCGATCAGGTCTATCACGCCCGTCCCGCGACGGCGGCGTTCGACTTTACCGACATCGACCAGGTCGAAGTGCTGCGCGGGCCGCAGGGAACGCTTTTCGGGAAGAACACGACCGCCGGCGCCATCAACATCACGACAAGGCAGCCCAGCTTCGATTTCGGTGCGAATGCCGAGCTTTCCTATGGCAGCCGTGATTTCCTTCAGGCTAAAGCCGCGGTCACGGGGCCGCTGGTGGGCGATGTGCTGGCCTTCCGCCTGTCCGGATCGATCACCCGGCAGGACGGCTATATCGAAAATATACGCCGCAACGAGATGCAGAATGATGTCCACAACGATGCGCTCCGGGGGCAATTGCTGTTCCAGCCCTCGCCCGACTTCTCGCTGAGACTGATCGGGGACTGGGCTCGGTTCAGGAATGATTGCTGCGCGCAGGTCCATGTGCGCGTCGCGCCGACGCTGAAGCCCGCCGCCCAGCAATATGCGGCGCTCGCCACCAACGCACCCGGCGGCGCCTATGCGCCGCCCAGCACCCATCCCTATGACCGCGTGACCGACAATGATGCGCCGCTGGGCGTCGACACCAGCGAGGGCGGCGCGTCGGCCATCGCCGACTGGACGGTGGGCAGCGCGACCATCACCTCGGTCAGCGCCTGGCGCTTCTGGAAATGGGATGCGGCGAACGACCGCGACTATACCGGCCTGCACATCCAGACGACGCAGCATATCCCCTCTCGTCAGGACCAGTATAGCCAGGAATTCCGCATCGCCTCCAACGCGCCGGGGCCGATCGACTATGTGGCCGGGCTTTATTATTTCAACCAGGAGATCGTCGGCCATCCGATCAGCATCTATGGTCCGTTGGCCAGTTATTGGCTGCTCAATTCGACCAATGCCGCGCTGTTGAACGGTTATCAGAGCAATGGCACCACCGATTTCCGCACCGAAAGCTATGGCGTGTTCGGCGAAGTGACCTGGCATCCGCTGCCGCGCCTCGCGATCACCGGCGGCATCCGCTATACCTATGAGGAGAAGGACGGCGCCTATGATCTGCGCACCTTCGGCGGCAGCGCACCGGCCTCTGCCCAAGCGCAGGGTATATTGCGCGCCCAATCCTACAGCGCCCATCTGGGCGACGGCAGCGCGTCGGGCCGGGCCAACATCTCCTATAGCCTGAACGATGATCTGATGGCCTATGCCAGCTTCGCGCGGGGACAGAAATCGGGCGGCATCAATATGTCCGGCCTGCCGGTCTATCCGGCCGGCGTGCCGGGCCACGCCGCCAACGATCCGATCCTGAGCACGGTGACGGTCCGTCCGGAGAAGAACAGCACATGGGAAGCGGGCCTCAAGACCCGCTGGTTCGAGAAGCGCCTGACCTTCACCATCGACGCCTATTACACCCGCGTCACTGATTTCCAGGCCAATGTCGTCGACAATGCGGCGGTGATCGCTCTGCGCAGCTATCTCGCCAATATTCCGAAGGTTACGGTCAAGGGGGTGGAGTTCGATGCGGCCCTCGTCATCGGCAACCATCTGACGCTGCGCGCGGCGGGCGCCTATGCCGATGGCCGATATGCCAGCTATCCCAACGGTCCCTGCCCCATCGAGCTGACCGGCAGCGCCACCACCAGCTGCAACCTGTCGGGCAACGGCCTGCCGGGCCTGCCGAAATGGTCGGGCAGCGCGGGCGGCGAATATGTTCTGCCCATGCCGATCGGGTCGCTGGACGGCAGCCTGTTCCTCCGCGCCGACGCCAATGCCAAGACCAGGATACTCGGCGACGCCACTGGTTCCGCTTATACGATCATTCGGGGCTATACGCTGGTCAATGCCAGCATTGGCTATCGCACGCCGCATTGGGAAGTCGCGGCCTTTGCCCGCAATCTGTTCGACAAGGACTATATGCAGAACCTCACCGTCCAGGCCGGAAATAGCGGCCTGATCGTCGGCACGCCCAGCGATCCCCGGACCATCGGCGTGACGCTGCGACTGCACCGATGACTGATCGGATGCAGTGACGGTTTTCGTCGCATCGTCCGATGCGCTGGGCGGGCGACCGCGATCCCCCTGTCTTGCAAATGCCATTGTCGGCGATAGCTGATCCGTCCCAACCGATGGTCGATCCATTCTCCTACTTCCGGATGGATAGAAGAAAGAGACTCCCGCAATTAGGGCAAGATCACCGCCGCGCCCTTGACCTGGCCGTTTCTCAACCTGGCAAGAGCCTCATTGCAATCCTCCAGGCGAAAGCTTTCCGTGACGGTCCGAACCGGAATCTGATCCAGAAGCTGGAAGAAGGACGTGCCATCCTCCCTGGTCAGGTTGGCGACAGAGAGCAATTCCCTTTCCTCCCACAGATGCGCATAGGGGAAAGAGGGAATATCGCTCATGTAAATGCCCGCGCAGACGACCCGACCTCCCTTTCGCACAGCTTGCAGGGCACGGGGAACGAGGTCTCCCACCGGCGCGAAAATCAGGGCGGCATCGAGCATCGCGGGCGGCGCCTGCGATGAACCGCCCGCCCAGACGCATCCAAGCGAGCGGGCGAACGCCTGACCTTCCTCGTCCCCATCCTTGGTGAAGGCATGGACGCTGCGTCCCTGCGCCGCCGCGATCTGCGTGAGGATATGGGCCGCCGCGCCAAAGCCGTACAGGCCGATCGCCGGTGCCGGGCCTGCCAGCCGCAACGCCCGCCACCCGATCAGCCCGGCGCACAGCAACGGCGCGGCCTCCACATCCGAAAAGCGATCCGGCAGCGCGAAACAATAGCGTGCATCGGCTATCGCGTGGCTGGCATAGCCGCCATCGCGCGTCGCGCCGGTAAACAGCGGCGCGTCGCAGAGATTTTCCCGATCGCTCCGGCAATAGGGGCACTGCCCGCACGTATGCCCCAGCCAGGGCACGCCGACCCTTTGCCCGATGAGGAAGCCCGTCACATCCGGCCCGATGGCGGCGACATGGCCGACGATCTCATGGCCGGGTATGATGGGATAATGGGCCGGAATTTCGCCGTCCAGCACATGAAGGTCCGTGCGGCACACACCGCAGGCGCTGACTTCGACCAGCAATTCGCCCGTTCCCGGCGTCGGGACAGGGCGTTCGATCCTCTCCAGGGGCATGCCCGGAGCCTTGATCTGCATGGCGATCATCTGTTTCATGGGCTTCCTCCCCAGGGTCGGTCAAACCAGGCCCGCTTCCTTGAGGCAGGAGGCGAGCAACGGCGCGGCATAGGCCCGGTTGGTGGGCCCCTCGACGCTGTCGCTGCTGGATATCCGCCCTATCCCTTCCGCCTGCATCAGCGCGAGATCGTCGGGCCGGGCGAGGCAATGGGTCACATGGGCCTCGACCGATGCCGCCCCGGCCGCGCGCAGCAGTCTTGCCGCCTCGATCAATGTCCGGCCGCTGGAAATCATGTCGTCCACCAATATGGCCGGACGCCCGCGCACCCGCTCGACCTCCGGCAGGGTCAGGCGGACATCGCGGTCGCCGCTCCGTTCCTTCGACGCCACCAGCATGTCGAGGCCGAGCGGGGCGGCGATGCTCTGCGTCCATTGCCGGGATTCGCCGTCCGGCCCGATAATGACGGGATGGCCCGCAGGATCGATCAGGCTGGCGAGCAAGGGCGCGGCCGAAAGGCTGATCGCCGGGATGCCGGGCACCGCCTCACCCAGACTGGCGATGCGATGCAGATGCGGATCAATGGTCAGCAAGGCGTCGAAATGATCCGCGATGAGCCGGCCGATCACCCGCTGGCTGACCGCCTCCCCCGGATGGAAGGCCATGTCCTGACGCATATAGGCAAGATAGGGCGCAACCAGCACGACGCGCTCAGCCCCCAGATCCCGCGCGGCGGAAGCCGCCAGCAGCAGTTCGACGATCTTCCCGTCCGGGTCATCGAGGGAGCGATAGAGAATAGCCGTGCGAGCCGGGGCAGGCATCCTGACCAGTGATTCCCGATCGGGAAAGCGGCGGGTCGCGACCTGAAGGACGGGCAGGTCGAGCAGCGCCCCCAGCCTCTTCGCCGCTCCCATGCTTTCGCCGAAGCCGAAGACAACCGCGCTCACCGCGTCACCTCATAGCCTGAATCTTCCGCGGCCAGATCGCGGGCAAAGCCAAGGCCCGTCGCGGACTGGGCATGGATGCGGTAGAGTGACTGGCCCTTGCGCACCTGCGCCCCGACCTTGTGCAGCAGGTCGATACCCGCCCCCTTGTCCATGGGCGCCCCGGCCAGCCGGGCAATGCGCGCGACGCGCTGGCAATTGATGGCGGTCACGCGCCCGTCCTCCCCGGCGCGGACCTCATGCACATGCGCGCCGGGATCATGGCGGATTTCCTGCCGTCCCTGCGCCTCGATCAGCCGCTCCATCGCGGCCAGCGCCTCGCCCGACGCCAGCAGTTCCATGGCCCGTGCATAGCCCCTGCCGCCACGCAGGGCCGGATCGAAGTCGAGCACCCGCCCTGCCAGAAACAGCGCATGGTCGCGCAGATCCTGCGGCGCGTCGGCGTCGTTGCGCAGCACGGCCATGACGTCGCGGGCCTCCAGCACCGGTCCGATGCCGTTGCCGACCGGCTGCGACCCGTCCGTGATCACGATGTCGGTGACGAGGCCCAGCTTGTCGGCGATATGCTCGAACAGCTTGCGCAGCCGCACCGCCTCCTCCTGAGAGCGAACCTTGGCCGTGGGGCCCACCGGAATGTCGAGCACCAGATGGGTGGAGCCCGCCGCCAGCTTCTTGGACAGGATGGAGGCCACCATCTGGTCGAACGTGTCGATGCGCAGCGGCCGCTCGACGGAGATCAGCACATCGTCGGCGGGCGACAGGTTGACCCGGCCGCCCCATGCCAGCACGGCCTTTTCCCGTGCGACGATGGCCCGCATATTGTCCTCGGACAGGTCGACATTGGCCAGCACTTCCATCGTGTCTGCCGTGCCGGAGGGCGAGGTGATGGCCCGCGACGATGTCTTGGGCATGATAAGGCCGTGCGCCGCGACGATGGGCACGACGATCATCGACGTGCGGTTGCCCGGAATGCCGCCGATGCAATGCTTGTCCACGACCAGAGGCGCCTTCCAGTCGAAGCGGTTGCCAAGGCCCGCCATGGCACGGGTCATCGCCAGCGTTTCCTGCGTGGTCATGAAACCCGCGCAGGCGACCAGAAAGGCGCCGATCTCCATGGGCGAATAACGATGCGCGGCGATGTCGCGGATGATGGCGGCGATCTCGTCATCCTCCAGCGTGTCGCCGTCGATCTTGCGGCGGACATATTCCAGGCTGGCGGGCGGCCTTGCCTGCTCGATCGCCACTTGTGCACCCTCGGGCAGTCCCAGCCGCCTGAAAGCCTGCTCGCCCAGACCGATTTCACCGGGCTTGAGCAGCAGAGATTCATCGACCAGCGCCAGAGATGCCAGGATTTCGGCTCCCTCGCCGCTCACCCTGATCTTGCGCAGCGCCTGGAATTGCTCGGCCGAATAGCCGTTGCTGCGGCGCAGGAGGAAAGCCGTGTTTTCCGGGTAGGTGTCGATGGCGAGGCGCTTGATCGTCAGCATGGCTTTCTGCGGGCTTCCTCGAAATGCTTGCATCAACTGTCGTTGCCGGCTGGCGAAGGAGCGGGCGTTCCCTGGATGTCCTGCGCCACCCGCGCGCAGAGGCTTTGCACCCGGCTGCGAACCCGGTCGAGATTGTCCCGGATGAACGCGGCGTCCACGCCTTCGACGACATCGCCGATGTGCAGGGCCGCGTTCGAGCGCATGGCAAAACCGCGGAACAGATAGGTGCCGGTCAGTTCCCGCAATGCCTGGCTCTGCCCCTGCGCGTCGAGCCAGTCCTCCGAAGCGCCGGAGGTGGTGATGGTACAGAGATGGCCGTCACCTAGGAGGTTTCCGCTCGACCTCTGCTGAATCTCCCGGGACGTGACGCCGGCCCCCAGGACGCGATCGACATAGCCCGTCATCATGGCCGGCGGCATGCCGAACCAGATCGGGAAGATGAAGGTGAAGACCCGTGCGCCCGCCAGCAGCTCCCATTCCTCGCTCACATCGGGCGCCATGCGGTATCCCTTCCTGTCAGGCCGCTCCTCATTCCTGAGGACAGGATCGAATTGCATGCGATAGAGGTCGCGCAGCACGGCTTTCTGACCGGCCTCGCGAACGGCCTCGCAATAGGTCGCGGCGATCGCGGCATTGAAACTGCTGGCATCCGGATGAGCAAGCACCACGATATGACGGATGGCTGAAGGCGAGGGGTTGTTCATGGGAACCTCCATCATTTTGCGGTTGAGCGGCGTTGCCGTGCTTCCTCATAGGCGTCGAGCACCCGGCGCATCTGGGCGAGCGCCTCGCGGCGGGCGCGCTCGCTCCTGATCCGGCCCAGATGCTGTTTCAGATGGGTGACGAAATCGGCATAGTCATTCTGCCAGTCCGGCCCGGCCAGCAGGTCCATGTCGACGCGGCCCGTCTGGATTCGGCGCGCGGGCACGCCCGGTTCCAACGCGTAGCTTTCGCCGATCTGCGGCGCGATGATGCTGGCGGCCGGATCGTCGGCCTGGACGAGCGCGCGCAGCGCCGCGACCGCTTCGACCTCCCCATGGTCGAGGAAAAGGCTGCCCGCTATGGGGCGGCGGGCGGCGATCCAGCGATGCAGTTCGTCACGGTCGGCATGGGCGGAATAGCTGTCGATGCGCCGGATGCGCGCGCGGACGTTCACATCCTCTCCCGAAATGCGCACGCGCTGCGCCCCGTCCAGCAACACCCGGCCCAGCGTGCCCCTGGCCTGGAAGCCCACGAACAGCACGGTGGAGTCCCGCCGGAAGAGATTATGCTTCAGATGATGCCGGATGCGTCCCGCTTCGCACATGCCCGAAGCGGCCATGATGATCGCACCCGACATGGTGTTGAGCCGGATCGATTCCGCGACATCCTCGACATAATGGATGGACGGATGGCGGAAGATGTCCTGCCCGTCCATATCCTCCATCTCCGCGGCATGGGCGGCAAAAACCTTGGTCGCGCGGCTGGCGAGCGGGGAGTCGACGAAGATCGGGACATTGGGGATGCGGTTGGCGTCCGCGAGCCGCGCCAGGTCGAGCAGCAGTTCCTGCGTCCTTTCCAGCGCGAAACTGGGGATGATGAGGTTGCCGCCGCGCACCAGCGCGTCCTTGATCTCATGCTCCAGTTGGCTGCGGCGCTGCTCGATCGTGAACTTCTCTCGCGCGCGGTCGCCATAGGTCGATTCGCAGACGACATGGTCGATGCCCGACGGCGCCTGCGGATCGGGATGGAACGCCTTGTTGTCGGGACCAAGATCGCCGGAGAAGAGCAGCCGCGTGCCTGCCGCCTCGATCTCCACCGACGCCGCGCCCAATATGTGACCGGCATTCCAGAAACGGGCCCGGAAGCCGGGAGCGGGATCGAACCAGTCCGACAGCGGCACGGGGCGGCTCAGCCGCCATGCGCGCAGGGCATCCTCCTCGGTATAGAGGGGCACGAATTGGCTCTCGCCCGCACGGTCGCGCCGCCGGTTGCGGCGGTCCGCCTCGCTTTCCTGGATGCGCCCGGCGTCCGCCAGCATATATTCCAGCAGGTCCGATGTTGCGGGCGTGCACCAGATCGGCCGGTCGAACCCTTCCGCCGACAGTTTCGGCAGCAGGCCGCAATGGTCGATATGCGCATGGGTCAGCACGACCGCGTCGATCTTTCCCGGCTCGAAGCCGAAACCGCCATGGTTCAGCGTTTCCAGGCTGCGCGATCCCTGGAACAGGCCGCAATCCACCAACAGGCTGCGATCATTCAGCCGCAATTCCATGCAGGATCCCGTGACCGTGCCTGCCGCACCATGGAATGTCAGTGTGAGCGATGACCTGTCCATCGGAACTCCTCCCCTCTTGCAGCCTCTCCAAGCTCATTAGATGATAACACGGCAGGAACAGTCCGTAGATATCCTGATGGACGACAATGGGGGTCTCATCGATTTTCCGGCGCCCGTGTCGTTGACGGGCCATATTTGCGGGGGGAGACAATTTGCGGGGGGAAGACAAGGCGTGGCGACAATAGGGAAACAGGCTGATCATCTCGGCCTTTCCGCTTCGCAGGCGCGGGACCGGCTGGCCGAACAGGGGCCCAACGAACTGCCCCGCCCGACCCGGCGGACACCGCTGCGGATCGCGGCGGAAGTGCTGAAAGAACCCATGTTCGCCATGCTGCTGGCGGCGGGCCTCATCTATCTGCTGCTCGGCGACGGGACGGAGGCGCTGGTCCTGCTGGGCTTTGCCGGCCTCTCCATCCTCATCACGATCGTGCAGGAGGCGCGCACGGAACGGACGCTGGAGGCGCTGCGCGACCTGTCGGCGCCCCGCGCGCTGGTCATCCGCGACGGCGAGACCGTACGCATCCCCGGTCGGGAGGTCGTGCATGGCGACATGCTGGTGCTGGAGGCGGGCGACCGCGTCGCGGCCGATGCGCTGCTGATCGAGGCGCGGGAACTGGAAGCGGACGAATCCCTGCTGACCGGGGAAGCGGTTCCGGTCCGCAAGCGCGCCGCGCAGGCCGGCGACCCGGATCGGGCGGAACCGGGCGGCGACGACACGCCCTATCTCTTTTCAGGCGCCGTCATCACCCATGGGGGCGGCATTGCGCGGGTCAGCGCCACCGGCCTGCGCAGCCGCATCGGGCAGATCGGCCGTTTTCTGGAGACGTTGGAAACGGAAGTCCCCCATCTCCAGAAGGAAACCGCCCGCATGGTCAGCCTGTGCGCCGTCGGCGGGGTGACGATCGCGCTGCTGGTGGTCCTTCTCGATGGCTGGCTGCGCGGCGACTGGATGGCAGCCTTCCTCGCGGGCATCGCGACAGCCATGTCCCTGCTGCCCGAGGAGTTTCCGGTGGTCCTCACCATCTTCCTCGCCATGGGCGCATGGCGCATCGCGCAGGTCGGGGTGCTGACCCGGCGTGCCTCCGCCATAGAGGCGCTGGGCGCCGCGACGGTGCTGTGCACGGACAAGACCGGGACGCTGACCCAGAACCGCATGACGGTGACGGAGTTGTGGCTTCCGACAGGCGACATGGCGGTGCCGGGTGACGGATCGCCCGGACCTGAATTTCATGCGCTGATCGAAACCGCTGCGCTGGCGAGCGCCCCGGTGCCGGTCGATCCGATGGAGGTCGCCTTTCACAATATAGTGAAGGATGTACGGCTTCCTGCGCGGAAGGGCTGGCAACTGACCCACACTAACGGCCTTCGCCCCGATCTGCTGGCGATGTCCAATGTGTGGCAGACAGAGCTGATGGGGGAAGGGCTGACCGTGGCCGCCAAGGGCGCGCCGGAAGCGATAGCGCGGCTTTGCCGGCTGGATGGGGAAGCCCATCGGGCGCTCGATCGGGCCGTCCGTGCCATGGCGGCGCGGGGCATTCGCGTGCTGGGAGTGGCCACTGCGACCATCGCGCCGGACGATCGGGACAAGGGGCACGAGGCGCACGACTTCTCGCTGCTCGGGCTGATTGGCCTGTCCGATCCGCTGCGTGCGGGGGTTCCCGAAGCGATCGCCCAATGCGGCTCGGCCGGAATCCGGGTGGTGATGATCACCGGAGACTATCCGGCCACGGCCCAGGCGATCGCGGCGCAGGCAGGGATCGCTTCGGGCGAGGTCATGACCGGCGATCAGGTCGGCGCGCTTTCGGACGCTGACCTCGCCGCGCGAGTGAAGGATGTGACCGTCTTCGCCCGCACCATGCCCGAACAGAAGCTGCGCATCGTCTCCGCGCTCAAGGCCGCGGGAGAGGTCGTCGCGATGACCGGCGACGGGGTGAACGACGCGCCCGCGCTCAAGGCGGCGCATATCGGCATCGCCATGGGCAAGCGGGGCACCGATGTGGCGCGCGAGGCGTCGGCCATCGTGCTGGTGGAGGATGATTTCGGCGCCATCGTCGTCGCCATTCGCCTCGGCCGCCGCATCTACGACAATATCCGCAAGGCCATCGGCTTCATCTTCGCCGTGCACGTCCCGATCGCGGGCCTTGCCCTATCGCCCCTGCTGCTGGGCCTGCCGCTGGTGTTGGGGCCGATCCAGATCGCATTGCTGGAAATGATCATCGATCCCGTCTGCGCGCTCGTCTTCGAAGCCGAACGGGAGGAAAGCCGCATCATGCACAGACCGCCCCGCAGCCCTGCCGAACGCCTGTTTTCCGCGGCGCTGGTGGTCCCCAGCATCCTGTACGGCGGCATCGCCCTGGCGCTGCTCATCGGCCTTCATATCGCGACGACATATTGGGGCCTCGCGCCCGATCGCGTGAGGGCGGTCCTGTTCTTCGCACTGGTCGCTTCCATCATGGCGCTGGCGCTGGTGAACCGATCCTTCAGCACATCGCTGACGCGGGCGCTCTGGCGCAACAACGCGTCGCTGCGCTATGTGGCGGCCGCCGTGCTGACAGCATGTGGATTGATCCTCACCGTGGAGCCGCTGCGCCGCATACTCCACTTCGCTCAGCCAGAACCGGCAGATTTTCCGTTCCTGATCTTGCTGCCTGTCCTGCTGCTTCTGCTGTGTGAAGGCGTGAAAGGCTTGCAGAAAAATATCAGGTCCTGATCCCGCAACCCGGAACAGCACCGCACGCCGCCTTCATCGGCCGTGCCGCGCATGCGGCTCCCGTCCCGATGGCGCGTTTATCCACGCTTCCCTTCACTTTACGGGCGCGAAACATCGCGCCATGGCTTCGTCATCCGACGACGGCTTGCCGCATGGGTTGAGGTCATGGAGGAATGCGATGATGTCCGTCACTTCCTGGGGCGACAGGACAAAACGGGGCATATTCCGGTGACCGACCTCAAGCCCTTTGAGGAATGCCGGCTGCAAGGCGTCGACCGGATATTGCCGATAAAGATTTCGGAAGGGCGGCGCGAGCGGGTCGGGGCTTTTGTCGGCTTCGCCGATGGCATGGCAACTCGCGCAACACCGCTCCGCCAGTTCGCGCCCTCGAGATACATCTCCAGCATTCCCGGCCGCGGTCATGGTTGCGACACCCGCCAGCGAGAGGCTGATTGCAATGGCGGCCTTCCACATGGTTCTTTCACCCCGACGACAGGAAGTCTGAATAAATCCGAAGTCGGCCGCTGTCCAATCCAGTCGACAGCCCAGCTGGGCTCTCCACCTGTCCCCTTATGCTCGCAGCACCCGGCGGACCGAACGCATGGCATCCGGCCCTTTTTCGGAAGATCAGGCCAGCTGCGAGAGCGCGTGGGTGATCTGGTCCTTGATCGCCAAGCGGCGCTTGCGGAGTTCGGTTTCGTGATCCTGCGATGTTGGCTGAACATTCGTTTCGGCCACATGGATCTCGTCGTTGACTGCATCATAGGAGGCGAGCAACTGCGCAAAAACCGGGTTCGAAACCTTCAGCGCATGAATCTTGTCCATCTGGCCCGGAAACTCTTCGCCCAAGGTGTGCGGGGTGTTCGACATGTCTCGCTCCGTTTGTGGTTACACGACAGGGAATAGTCGGCGCGTTGGAGAGGGCCCATAAGTATATTTCCCGATCTTCCGTCATGCTTCCGGGAATTCCGCTGCTCTACCCCGGCCCGGCAGCATCCGGCGCAGCGTATCGTCCCTGACCACGTAATGGTGAAAGAGGGCGGCCACGACCGGCGAGTGTTGAGCGGGATCATCTTCGTCAATCGCAACGGGCCGCGCTGGCGGGCCGCGCCGAAGGGCTATGGGCCGCACAAGACGCTGTACAACCGCTGGAAGCGGTGGGGCGATAAGGGGCGTGTTCCTGCGGATGATGGAAGGTCTGGCTGCGCCCCAGTCTTCCGAGCGTAAGACGGTGATGATCGACGCGACCTATCTCAAGGCGCACCGCACGGCATCGGTGCCGCCGCTCTGTTGGACGAATTTCCCAAAGCCCAATGGCTGCTCACCGATCGTGGCTACGACGCCGACTGGTTCCGCGATGCTTTGCAGGAAAAGGCTGGCGTTGCGACCGCACGGGGAGAATCAAGCCGCCAGCAGCGGCTTGATTTCTTCGATGTCGGCGGCCTGATCCACCAGCAAATCATAATGCGTCTGGAGGTTGAGCCAGAACTCCGGCGTCGTACCAAGTGCCTTGGACAGGCGCTTGGCCGTGTCCGGCGTGACCGAAGTCCTCTCCTCGCACAGCCGCTCGATGCGGGTGCGAGGGACATGGATATGCTTCGCCAGCTTGCCAGCGGAAATGCCCATCTCCTCAAGGAACTCATGCTTGAGGATTTCGCCGGGATGAACCGGGGTTTTCAACATGGTCATGACGACTCCCTTCAATGATAATCCACGATCTCTACGCCTTCCGGGCCTTTGTCGGTCCAGACGAAACAGATACGCCATTGGTCGTTGATCCGGATCGAATGCTGGCCCTCACGGTCATCGGACAGGGCTTCCAGCCTGTTACCCGGAGGCGACCGCAAGTCTTCCAGATTCATCGCCGCCTCAAGCATAGCGAACTTCCGCACAGCAGCCCGGAAGATGTCGTTCGGGAAGCCCTTGCCCGGCTTGCCCACCAACACCTGTTCAACCAACTTCCCTTTGGCGCTCTGTATCATGAACTGATACGTATCATTTCGTGATACATAACGCAAGGGGTTTACCGGCCCTTTCTGTGGCTGGCCCCTCGCTCATCGAAATCATCCTTAGATCCTTATGGCGGAACTGGATCGTCAGGCCTGCACCTGTGGGCAGTCGGATAAGGCCGTTGCCAGCATGGGCAGACAGATCTTTGCGCTGCTCGCCGCGGATCGGAAGAGGACTTGACAGTGAATCCATGCCGTTCAAAGGCGCGGCAAAATGGTTGGTTCCCGATTTCAACTGATGGGCATGCCCGACCCTATGTGGCCATCCAGAACTCAAATTTATATTCCGATGTCGGTCTGGTCCGCTATTCAGACCACGCACTCCGAAACTGGCCGACTGAGGCCCGACCGGTAGCCCATTGGTAAATTGACAAAGCGGCCGTTTAGCTGAGCGAAAAAATCCAGGATTCCGCGCGATCAAGCAGTCGGCCTCCTTTCATCGCACGAACGCGAGCCCGAACCTGAATCGAGTCATCCGCCGGTTATAGAGCGATTTCCAGTCAGATGGCATCATCTGACGGTTAAGGAATCGCGGCAAATAAAAGACTTATAGCGGCCGATCTGATTCAATCAGACGGAATCCGCTCTAATCGACCGATGATACGGCATGGGACGCGGCCATGGGAATGCCCATGACCGCCGCGAACATCCAGAAGTTCATATACGCACTCGCGCAAGAAGATGCTGGGTATCGTCGATCCGGGGGGTCATGTGCTGGTTCCTACGATGTTCAGGCTGTGCAGGGCAATCATCCGTTCCTCATCGGTGGGGACGACCAGAATTTTCACCCGGCTGTCCGGCAGATTGATGACGGGGCCATTGCCTGCATTGGCAAGCTCGTCGATTTCCAGCCCAAGCCATTCGAGCCGTCGGCAGATCCGGCTTCGGACATCGGCGTTATTCTCCCCGATGCCCGCCGTGAAAACGAAGCCGTCGAGACCGCCCAGGGACGCAGCGAGGGCGCCGGCTTCGCGTGCGGCGCGCCAGATGAACAGATTGATGGCTTCCTCCGCCTCCGGCGCATCGCTGGCCGCACGCACGCGCTTGCGCTGGCGAAACACGGCGCCCGTGTTGTAGTCAATGACATGAATGCCGATCAGGCGGATGCTGTTGCAGAGGAAATCAAAGCCTCTGGCGGGGAAGCTATCGCTTTCGCGGCAAGCGTCACCGATCTGGCGGCGGTGACCGCGATGGTTGAAGCAGTCATCGCCCGTTGGAGCAAAGTCGACATATTGGTGAATAATGCAGGCATTCTGCGCGACAAGAGTTTCGCAAAAATGAATCTGGACGATTTCCGGCTGGTGCTGGATGTCCATCTGATGGGCTCGGTCAATTGCACCAAGGCGGTCTGGAACCATATGCGTGATCACGGCTATGGCAGGATCGTTTTCACGACCTCTTCGTCGGGCCTCTACGGCAATTTCGGGCAGGCCAATTATGGCGCGGCCAAAATGGCGCTTGTCGGCCTGATGCAAACGCTCTCGATTGAAGGGGAGCGCAGCAATATTAAGGTCAACTGCCTTGCCCCAAGCGCGGCCACCCAGATGACGAACGGGCTGTATTCGCAGGAAGTCTTGTCCACCCTGGGGGCAGAAATCGTCAGCCCTGCGGTCGTAGCCCTGGTTGCGGAGAACGCGCCTAACCGTCGCATCTTGCTGGCAGGTGGCGGCAGTTTCGAACAGGCCAACATCACCATGACTCAAGGCCTCTTCCTTGCAGAAAGCGATGATGTGGCGAACGACATTCTTGTCAGGCTGGACGAGATCGCGGATCGTACGGATGAAATGATCCCGCTTTCAGGGGTTGAGCAGCATCAGTTTGAATCCGCCCGCCAAGTCGCGAAATCCACGGCATTTGCTGACTGAATGACTGACCGGCTGACGCCGGTAGGATCATGGCGGGGGGCTTGAAGCCGTTCTTGTGGCCATACCTATCGAGATAACGCAGGATGGTGTCATCGGTGATGTTGCCCACCTGGCCTGCCGTGACAATGAAGGGAAGCACTCCGGCGTATCGGCAACCGCATGGCTGTTCATAGCTTCCATCCAGCTATTTGCCTGTCGCATCGCAAGGCTATGAATTCTCATCGAATAATTATGAATCGGGCTCTCAGCCCCTCAACAGCGCCGCAGGTTTCGGCTATATTGCAAAGTGCCGCCGTTCACCGAGGAAGAATGGTGGCACCTGGCCAACAATGCGAACGAATATAAACATCATCCATCCAGCAAACTCAATGTGGGATATGATACGCCATCAGTGAAGTGGCACAGCTTGACCCTAGTTTCCGCCGATTTACTGCCAACTCCATTTGCTGCGTGTCTCGATATACTCATCCAGTCCTGTCACCTTCAATATGCCGCCTAGTTCCCGCTCGGCATTGTCGAGGACGCGGCCGGTTTCGATCGAACGATGCACACCGTTTGAAACAAGCAGTTCCCCGTCGACGTAAACGTCCCTCACGGCGTTGGGATCGTTCGAATAGATCAGGTTGGACAGTGCGGTCTGGATAGGCGCCAGGGGCAGGCTGCGCGGATCAATAACGATCACGTCGGCCCTTTTTCCGGCCTCAAGCGATCCGATCTCATCTTCCATGTGCAGCGCCGCAGCACCACCGCGCGTCATCAGTTCAAGCGCTGTTTCGGCACCGCCGAAATTAGCGCTTTCCAGCTTCTGCTTCTGGAACAGCATGGCCATCTTCATGGTTTCCCAGACGTTCTGGCTGTTGTTGGTCGATGCGCCATCGACGCCGAGACCGACGCGCACGCCCTTGGCCATCATGTCCGCCAGACGCGCCACACCGGCGGCGTAATAAGCATTCGCCACTGGATTGTGCGAGATGCCCGTTTGACGGGCGGCCACGCAATCGATTTCGTAATCGTCGAGCCAGACCGCGTGGGCGATCAGCGTGCGCGGGCCAAGGACTCCCAGATGCTCCAGTTCCGCGACGCTGCCATGGCCGAATCGCTGGCGGCTTTCGTCCCGTTCGTCCTGTGAGCTCGCCACATGCATGGTGAAGTGCGAATTGGTGTCGATCGCAAGCCTGTGCATCGCCTGAACCATCTCGGGCGTGCAGCGCAGGACACCCAGCGCCTCGGGCACAATCGAAATCCGATCCGAATTATAGGCCTTTTGTAGACGATGGATTTCATCGGCGGCCTGCGCCGGTGTTTCCCGAAAAAGCGCGGGGATGGATTGTGACGCACTACTCTCGTCGGGATTGTCCATGACGATCCGCGATATGATCGAGCGGATGCCGACCTCCCGGACAGCGGTAATCACGCCGTCCATCGATTCTCGATGCGGGGTGCAAATCTCGCCGCTGGCCGTGGTGGTAACGCCGGTGGAGAGCAGTTCGAGTGCCGAAAGATAAGCGCCCGCTTCACCCGCCCCCGCGCTCATGGCGTTCAGGACCGACCACATTCCCTTGGCGAACCAGACCTCAAGCGGCATCTCGTCATAGATGCCGCGCATCAGTCCGTTGCCCAGATGGGTATGGCAATTGACGAGGCCGGGCATGACGATACGGCCCTGGCATGATCGCCGGGAGATTTCGGCCGCAATGCTCGCCAGTTCCGACGCCGGGCCAACGGCCTGGATGCGGCCGTCCTTCATCCAGACATACCCGTTCCTGAAGGCACGGCGCTGATCGTCCATGGTAAGCACCATCGCATCGGTCAGGATCACTTCGGGGCCTTTGGCCGTCAGTCTATCCGCTCCCGGCCGCGCTACGCCTACACCATCCGTCATCAAACAAGCCCCTCTGGAAGCCGCAGGCAGAACACGCCATGGGCTGCGATCAATGCCGCCCTTATCGGAAGTTCGAAGGCAACGAGGCCATCAACTTCCGGTCTTTATCAACAACCGATTGTCCGCCGATCATCCTGCCAGCACCCCTAGCTTCAGCCTGCGGAAGCCGGGCATTCCCGCGATCAGCAAGCCGGCCGACAGGATGGCGCATCCCGCAAAAGTCCACGACAACGACAGATCGATGGGCGACGAACCCGGCAGATTGTCGTTGAGCAGGCCCACCACCAACGGCCCAAGCGCAGCCGAGCACAGGCCCACCAGCGCGGTATAAAGCGCGGTGAGCTGCCCCCGCAGCTCATTGGGCGTAATTTCCGATATGACCGCGAGAACGGCAACGGCGGGAAAATTCGCGAACGCGCCGGAAATGGCGAACATAGTCATGCAGAGCGCCCCGGTCGGCATTATGGGAGCAAGCGCGCCGGGCGCCAGGCAGGCGAAGGTGCCGAACAGGCATATGGTCCAGGATGCGTGGTTATTGCCGCGCCCCGCGAGCCAGGTCGTCAACGGCCCTACGCTGAACGAACCCAGCGCGCCGACCACTGCGGCGATCCCACCAAAGGTCACGGCGACATCGTCGGCCGTCCAGCCATATTTGCGGATGAACAGCGAAGGCATGAAAGCCAGCTGGCCGTACATCGCCAGAAAGGCGATCGCGACACCGCCGAACAGCGTCGCCAAGGTCCAGATCCGGCCGCGCACGAAATGAATCACCGCTCCGCGCGTGACCGCTTCCTCGCTCAGCTCCTGCCGGACCGGTTCGCGAACGCAAAGCAAGGCGAGCGGGATGAAGAGGCCGAGTGACCCAAACAACAGCATGGCCACCTGCCATTCGTGAAGGCCGAGGCCGTCCGCCCAGCGCGCGCTGAGCGAGACAGCCAGAGCGCCCGCGAAATAGGCCCCGGCCGTCCCGAACGCGGTACCTGCCGCGAAGACGCCATAGCCCGCCGCGCGCTTGTCGGGATGGAACATGTCGGCGATCAGCGAAGCGGACCCCGGCTGGACGATCGATTGAACAGCGCCGGTAACGATACGGCCGATCATCAGGATGGCGTATGAGAAAATGCCGAAGCCGGTCGCCGCGCTCCAGATCAACCCCGCGCCCGCGAGCAGCGAGCAACGGTTGAAACGATCGACCAGCCACCCCGAAAGCGGCGCGAACAGCGTATAGGGGAGCGCGAAGCACGCGCCGGTCAGCAACCCCACCTGCGTATCGGTAAGATGGAAATCGGCGCGGATCGGCTCGACGAACAGGCTGAGCCCGATACGATGAAGAAAGGCGATGGTGTAAGCAAAGGTCAGCACCGCCGTCATCGTCCATGCCTGACGCGCCGAGGGCCATGAGATGGTCATAAAGCCGCTTCCCTTCGGACCGCATCATTCCTGAGCCGCGCCAGCAGGACCAGCCCGACGACAAGCAGCAGGGTCGCGACGCCGAACACGCCGAATTTCTGCTCGCGGGTCACGAATGTCGAGACCGCGACAAGCAACGGCGCAACGAAACTCGATGCGCGGCCGATCATGACATAAAGGCCAAACGCCTCACCGAGTTTCGCCGGGTCCGCTACCGCCACGAGCAGCGATCGACTCGATGCCATGATGATCGCTAGCGCACCGCAGGCCGTCACAGCGAGGGCAAGGAATATCCGGTCGACGGCTCTCGGCAAGCCGGCCGGGGCTTCGATCGGCGGCGGCGGCTCCAGAACCAGCACCATCGCGATCATGATCGTTAGCAGCAGCATCGCGAGCAGCGCTATGAAGAGCGTCCGATAGGTACCAAGCCGGGCTTCGATCCGACCCGCCGCCGCCCCGAACAATGCGCCCATGAACAGCCCGCCCAGGCCCAAGATGGAAACCTGCGCCGTGCCCCATTTCAACTGCGTCGCCGCGACGATCGCGATGAAGGAGAACAGGCACATTGTCCCGTCCCAATAAAACATCCGGGCGATCAGGAAGCGGCGCAGGCGCATCTGATCCATGAGCCGTGGCAGGATACGCGAAAACTCGCCGGCGCCTTCGCGCAACGCCACCCGCATCGACGGAAAACGCGTGGGAGGCTGCGGACAGAAGAAGAGGCACGGCAGCATGAATAGGGCGAGCCAGATGCCGCTCCCCGACGACAGCGCCCGCGCGACGGTGGCATCCTCGCAACCCGAGGTGCTGGCGAGATAGCCGAGTCCGAGAAAAAGGATGCTGGCCGCAAAGCCGAGCCCGACTCCAAGCGCGCTCAGGCGGCCCGTCTCGTCCGGGCGAGCGACCGAGGGGATCAGACTGTCGGTGTAGATGCGCGAAAGCTCGATCGCGAGTTGCGCGACCGCGACGGAGAGCAGGGTCCAGACGATAAATCCCGGTCGCGCGGTCGCAAACCAGAGGCTGGCGACGGCGGCCAGCACGATTATCAGCATCGCGATGATCCAAGGGCGGCGGGTGCCGGTCGCGTCAGCGAGCGCGCCGGCTAGCGGAGCGAGCAGAATCAGCGCGAAGCTCGTCGCCGAAAGACTGTAACCCCATAACGTCGTACCCTGGATCGGGTCCGCCGCCAGGGTGCCCACGAAGAAGGGCGGGAACGCGAGCGACAGCACGAAAGAGAAGAAGGGCTCGCGCGCGAAATCGGCAAGCGCCCAGGAAAGCTGACCGCGCCGTGCGGTCTCAGCCGAAACGGGCGACACCGAGCACAACCATGACCCCGGAGAGCCCCCACATGAACGGCGCGATGATCTTGGCCTTGGCCAATGAGTCTGCGAACAGGGCGTCCACCTCAGGACTGCGGCCTTCGGCGGCGAGACGCCGGAAGCCGATCGCCCAGGCACGCATGATATGGCGTAGTACGAGGCCCACTATCACCATCGCTCCGAACACGATCAGCTTGAGGGCAATGAACGTCTGCGGGACGGGATTGCCCGTCAAAAGCGACAGTCCACCTGCGCCGATCAGCGCAGGCGCGAGGACGTAGCGGATGCGCGTATCGATGATCCGGAGCAGATCACCTTTCGCTGTGCCCGTCAGGCGATAGCCCTGAATGTTCAGGGCAAGCCACGCAACCGACCCAATCCAGACTGCGATCATGAAGGGGCCATCCTGCAACCAGGCAGTTCCGTAAAAGGACGCAAGCTGAAGGCCAACCGGCAGAAGTAGCGTAAAGGCGATGCGCGGCATCAGATCGATGCCGAATGCCGCCATCAGGAAGCGGCGGCGCTCATCCAGCGACAGTTCCGGGTTCGCGACATAGCGCGAGGTCACGAACACGCCCCAGTCCGCGCCCAGCCAATAGGCGAAAAGCAGCAGATGAATGATGATCAGCGCGGTCTGGACCGTCATCGCCACTTCCTCATTGATTAAACTCGACAAGTTCATACGTGGTGGCCAGATAGCCACCGACGCGGATCTTCACGATGATGAAATCGTCGGGCATGACCCACAACTCTTCGGTGGGATGCTCCACGGGCAGCGAGCCTTCCAGCCGGAAGAGATAATGATCGACCTCGAACGTACCGGCCCGGACCGTGATGGTCGTTCGGCCGACATATTCAATACCAAATGCAATCGGATGCAGCATCGGGCCGGAGCAGCCATCATGCTCCAGCGAGCTGAGGAAGCTGCGCCCCATCGGCTGCATCTTTTCGCCGCTCTGATGATCGTAGGCGGCCAGATGCCAGCAATCGCAGGATAAGGGGTGCGGACCGAAGGTTTCGATCGGCGCATCGAGCGTGATCCGCTGCTCGACCCGCCCGAGATCGCGATTCCATGCCTGCACCTCGCCGTCCGAGCCATCGAACCGAAACCAGCCGGTTCCGAGCAGCGATCCATTCTTGATCAGCCGGACATAGGAATCGATCGGATTGAAATCCTTGTCGACCGAGTAGACCACGTCCTTCGAAACCGAGCGGTCGAAAATCTCGCAGGTTGCGTGGAGGGTCCTGCTGCCATCCGGTGCAACGCTGACGGAAAATCGCTCGACCCCGCGAAGCCCGACGGTGTCGCTGATAGATTCGACAATACCGGAATAGTACCGCCGCCCCTGCGCTGCATCTGATGAAGTCATCTTATGGTTTCTCCCTCTCGGATGTCGTGAATGGGCCTTGTCTTCTCATTCCTTGCGTCAGTTGAAAGAATAGCGCGCGGAAAGCGTCCATGTGCGCGGCGCGTTGAAGTACATCGCGTTGAACCCGAGCGACGGGATGAAAAAGTTACCGGTCGCATAGGATTCGTTGGTCAGGTTCTTCACTGCGAATGCCAGGCGCCAACGGGTATCGTCGGTCTCCCAGGCTATCTGGGCATCGACCATATCGTAGCCATTCTCCATCGCGGCAATCGCGTTACAGGAGCTATGATAGAAGCTGCTCTTGTGTGTCCAGTTGCCGCCCATTGTCACGGCGCCGCCTAAAACCGAGCGGATATTGTAGTTTATGCCGACATTGCTGGAGAATTTCGGCGCGAACTTCTGCTTCAGGCTCTTGGTTCCGGTGCCGACGGGGCCGCAATCCGCGACCTGATCGAAGTTGATCTTGGTATATTTGGTGTCGAGCAGGCCGAGCGAGCCGAACAGCTCAACGCCGGGTGCGGGAACCGCCGTCACCTCAAGTTCGGCGCCCTTCGTCCGAACGTCACCGACCGAGAAGCGGGTCAGCGCACCAGTCTGCTGGTTCGTACCCGTGCCCTGAAGATCATCGATCTTATTGGTGAACAAGGCGAGGTTGGTACGCAGGCGGCGGTCGAACCAATCGGCCTTTACGCCGGCCTCGTAGGCCAGCACCTTCTCCGGCGCGATCGCTTCCAGCGCGTAGAGTTGCGAGCTGGATTCACGCCCGTCGAAGCCGCCCGATTTGAAGCCCTTCGAGACCGAGCCGTAGAGCATCACCCCGGGAGCAAGCGTATAATCGACCGCAATGCGCGGGGTGAAGGACGACCAGCTCTTCTTGATCTGCCGCTCCAGCGGTGCGGTGATCGCGCCCGCGGGCGATGCGACCGTGCAAGCGCCCGAGGAATAGACGGTGCGACCAGTCGGCGCGACGCAGACCTGCTGCTGGATGCCCGAGGCACTGAACACCGCCGCATCGAAATCCTTCGTGTCGCGCGTCCAGCGCAGGCCCGTGGTGACGGTCAGCCGATCGCTGAAATGCCAGCTTCCCGATCCGTAGAGGGCAATACTGTGGGCATCGAGCGAAACGTCGCTGTACGGGTTCTGGCCGAGCGGCACGAAGATGGCGTTTTCGGTGATCTGACTGTTCTTTTCCTTGAACCAGTAGCCGCCGACCACATAATCGAGCATGCTGCCGAGCGTACGGCCGCTCAGTTGAAGCTCCTGGCTCAGCTGATCCTGCTTCTGATCCTGATAGAGATGAAGGCAGGGGAGGTTCGCCCCGAAGCAAGTGTCCTGACCATCGGCGTCAAGCGAGATTTCATAAGTCATCTCACGCCATGCGCTGATCGATTTGAGCGTCGCACCACCGAGATCGAAACTCGCCGTCAGCGAAACACCGCGCTGATCGAGCTTGCTGATAGGATCGGTGAGGTCGGAACGCAACGTATGGACATTGGTATCCCCGTCATACTGATCCTTCTTGTCCCACGGGCCGAGGTCATTTGGCGGCTGCAGCGATACGCCGACTGCATAGCCAGGCGTCGAGCGATCGCGCAGCTGATCATAGGAGAGAAGGATGTCGGTTGAATCCGACGGTTGCCATCTCAGGCTTGCGCGACCCGCAAGGACATCCTGATCATTCACGCGCTTGTTGTTGACGAGGTTGAGATCGACACCGTCGCGATTGCGCGAAAGAAACGCGACCTGGCCGCTCAGCCCGGATGCGATCTCACCCGAAAGGCTGGCCTTCACGTCGATCCGGTCATAATTGCCACCGGTCACTTCGAGCATCGCCCGCGTATCGGCGTCCGGCTTGCGGCTGACGAGCTTGATCGCACCCGCGGAGGTGTTGCGGCCGTAAAGCGTGCCCTGCGGGCCACGCAGAACCTCGATGCGCTCGATATCGTACAGGTCGAACAAAGCGCCGTTCTGGCGCGGAATATAGATGTCATCGACATAGATGCCGACCGGCGCATCCGCCGTGAAGAAGCTCTCATCCTCGCCGATACCGCGCAGCGCCGCCCGGGCGCCGTTTTGCAGGCCGGTGTTGCTCTCCATCCAGAGATTGGGTACTTGGCTGGCGATATTCTGCACAGTGGCGATCTGGTTGCGATCGATGCTCGCCGCATCGAAAGCCGTTACCGCGATCGGCACTTCCTGAAGCTTCTCCTCGCGCCGCTGCGCGGTGACGACGATGTCGCCCAGCGTGGAATTCTGGCTGTCCAGAGTCTGGGCACATGCAGGCGCATAGGCTGCAAGCGCGGACCCCGCAGACAGGCTGAGCAAAGTCAAACTACGAAATTTGGCCCCCATGTTTCCACCCTTTCGCATTGTTTAGCGCCGGCCGGCCCGGTTTTCGAATGCTTCGGCCAGGGGATGATGTTGCGGCGGGTGAAGTGTTGAATGCCATCAACTGTTTGTCTTTATAGGCAACCGGCGGTTGCCTCCGGCGTAGGGGCGAGCCCGCGCGCCTCAACCAGCGCGCGCACTTTCTGCAGGAAGCGGACCGAATCCGGCGAACGCGTGCTGTTCTTGCGATAGAAAACTGCAGTGGGGCGTGTCCAGGGCTCGGCATCAACATCGAGGACAGCAAGCTTTCCGGCTTCCACGTCCCGGCGAACCATCTCGAGTGGCAAAAGGAACAAGGCATCGGATTGCTGGACGAGGCTTACCGCGAACGTCACGGAATCGGTCCTGAACTGCGCGGCGGGCAGATTGAGACCATGCCTGTCGAAGCTTTCACGAACCTCGTCCATGGCCCTGTCATCGTCCGCGCCGGTGATCCAAGGATAAGCCGCAAGCTCGGACAAGGGAACCGCAGCGCGACCGGCAAGCGGATGATCCGCGCGCCCGAACACATGATAGCGCTCCACCTTCAAGATCTGATGGCCGACAATCGGCTCGATTGTATCGGTCGTCAGAATGCCGACCACGACATCGAGTTTGCCGCTGCAAAGCTGCGGTATCAGGGATTCGATCGTGCCTTCCATGACGGTGACCGAAAGTTTGGGATTATGCTCGCGCACGGCGAGAATGGCGGCTGCGGCGATTTCCATCGCGGCCGCAGCCCCCGCCCCTATCGCAAGCTGGTTCGTGCCCGTGCCGAGCAATTGATCGAGTTCCCGGCGAAGGCTTCGCGCTTCCGCGTCGATATTGGCGGCCCACGGCGCGATGCGATCGGCAAAGAGCGTCGGCTTGACCGATCTGCTGTCCCGATCGAACAGGCGGACGCCCAAGCTTTCCTCAAAGCGCCGGATACTTTTGCTCAGCGCCTGGGGAGTCAAATTGCACTGCTCGGCCGCGCGCCAGTAGCTTGCCGTCTCCATGAGCGCCAGAAAATGGCGCAACTGCCTGATTTCCATTTCCTGTTCTCGCCCTCACCTGATCGCAGCGGGCTGTCGCCAGTATCCCAACCCCTCCGACCTTGAGTATTTGTCCGGACTAATTCAGCGTTTGCAAGCGATAATTCGGGATCGGCATACACCTTTGGGCGTCGCAGCGAGCGTGCTATGATCGGCCCTTTCAACCTAAAGTTAGGACCGTCGTAATTTCCAGATCGATTCCGCGAACCGGACTCTCGGCAACGTCCCAGCCTTCGGCCCCAAAGCCGCCATTGAATCGGCCCGGGAAGAGGAGATTGTTGTTACGCGATATGCGCCGCTGGCGCACGGTCGGCATTGGCTCCAGCTATGCCGCTGGCCGCATGATCCATCGCCTGCTCCAGCGGCGTGGGCTTGGCACGACATGTCCTATCTGGTCGAATAATATCCCCCGGCGGCACAAGAGCCAAATGACTCTTCAGGAATATGCCGATCAAATCTGAGCGCACCGACAAACCGTTTACGCTGGGTCCGGCGCGGCCGGATGAAGGGGCGGTTGGCCAAGGTCGGATCCCAGCGCATCCGGCTCGTCGACCTCCAAAACAACTCAACAGGAGAGTCGCCATTCACGTCGCCCATTGGGCAAGACGCAGATATTGAGGCCTCCGCCATCGGCTTTTTTGATGGGACGATCGGAGGGAAGAATCGACTGGATAAGGGTGCCGGTCAGCACGGATCAGGACTCCTGAAAACCGTGCGCAGGACTTAAAATCCTGCCTTTCGAACCAACACATTTACCAACAAATCCCATGCAAACCACCCTGGGCGGTTATGATCCGATATGAGACCATATTGCATGAGGTAACCGCATGAAAGAAGCGGATTTTATGACATCCATTTGGGACGTTGTTGGTCCATCTGGACCAAAGTTTGGTTGCGGGAGTAGGATTTGAACCTACGACCTTCAGGTTATGAGCCTGACGAGCTACCGGGCTGCTCCATCCCGCGACACCATAGATGTTGGCTCAGGGATAACGGAGGCTTCAGCCTCCGCAAGGCCGAACGGCCGTCACGCCTTATGGCGTGGTAGCCAAGGTCCCGGATGGGACCGCCGGCGCCTGAGGCCAACAAACAAAGTGAATGGGTTTTTATCAAAGCGCGAGCTGTAATGCCTGGCGACGCCCTACTCTTCCGGGGCTTGAGCCACAGTACCATCGGCGCAGACTGGTTTCACGGCCGAGTTCGGGATGGGATCGGGTGGGTCACAGACGCTATGGTCACCAAGCAATAGAGCTTGCGCTTTGGGTTTTAATCGGTGCCGTGCATTTTACGGTAGATATATCTGGCATGAGGTTGATCACCACATTCAATGGCTGACGCTGGTTTGTGTCCAGTGTTGTCATTGATGGTGGGACTCTCAGGCGCGATCAGAGCAATTAGGACCGGTTAGCTCCATATGTTACCACACTTCTACATCCGGCCTATCAAGGTCGTGGTCTACGACCGCTCGAAGAAATCTTATCTTGAGGGAGGCTTCCCGCTTAGATGCTTTCAGCGGTTATCCCGTCCATACATAGCTACCCTGCTGCGCCGTTGGCACGACGACAGGTACACCAGAGGTATGTTCAACCCGGTCCTCTCGTACTAGGGTCAACTCCTCTCAAATTTCGACGCCCACGGCAGATAGGGACCAAACTGTCTCGCGACGTTCTGAACCCAGCTCACGTACCACTTTAATTGGCGAACAGCCAAACCCTTGGGACCTGCTCCAGCCCCAGGATGTGATGAGCCGACATCGAGGTGCCAAACGATTCCGTCGATATGAGCTCTTGGGAATCATCAGCCTGTTATCCCCGGCGTACCTTTTATCCGTTGAGCGATGGCCCTTCCACGAGGGACCACCGGATCACTATGACCGACTTTCGTCTCTGCTCGACTTGTCAGTCTCGCAGTCAGGCGGGCTTATGCCATTGCACTCTAACAGACGGTTTCCAACCGTCCTGAGCCCACCATCGCGCGCCTCCGTTACTCTTTAGGAGGCGACCGCCCCAGTCAAACTACCCGCCACAGAGGGTCCCTGCACCGGATAACGGTGCGAGGTTAGACATCAGAAAACAACAGGGTGGTATTTCACCTATGGCTCCACGACAACTGGCGTCATCGCTTCAAAGCCTCCCACCTATGCTACACAGTTCTTTCCTAATGCCACTCTGAAGCTGCAGTAAAGGTGCACGGGGTCTTTCCGTCTAACCGCGGGTACTCCGCATCTTCACGGAGAATTCAATTTCGCTGAGCATATCCTGGAGACAGTGGGGAAGTCGTTACGCCATTCGTGCAGGTCGGAACTTACCCGACAAGGAATTTCGCTACCTTAGGACCGTTATAGTTACGGCCGCCGTTTACCTGGGCTTCAATTCAGAGCTTGCACTCCTCCTCTTAACCTTCAGGCACCGGGCAGGCGTCAGGCCCTATACGTCGTCTTGAAGCCGACTTAGCAGAGCCCTGTGTTTTTGCTAAACAGTCGCTACCCCCTGGCCTGTGCCCCCCACAAAAAGTTGCCTTAATGTGGGGCCTCCTTCTTCCGAAGGTACGGAGGCAATTTGCCGAGTTCCTTCAGGATACTTCTCTCAAACGCCTTGGTATACTCTACCATTCCACCTGTGTCGGTTTAGGGTACGGTCTATACGGAGGGGCTATTTCCTGGGACAACTTCACTGCCCGGACCAATCCAATAAGGCCGAACAATTTACGCCATCCGTCACACACCTCCAGGCCCACGAATATTAACGTGGTTCCCATCGACTACCCCCTTCGGGCTCGTCTTAGGGGCCGGCTTACCCTGCTCAGATTAGCTTTAAGCAGGAACCCTTGGAATTTCGGCGACAGTGCATCTCACACTGTTAATCGCTACTCATGTCTGCATTCGCACTTCCGATACCTCCACGACCCATTACCAGATCGCTTCAACGGCCTACGGAACGCTCCGCTACCGCGTGATCGTAAACGATCACACCCTAAGCTTCGGTGCACGTCTTGAGCCCCGTTACATCTTCGCCGCAGGATCTCTTATTTAGACCAGTGAGCTGTTACGCTTTCTTTAAAGGATGGCTGCTTCTAAGCCAACCTCCTGGTTGTTTTGGAAATCCCACATGCTTTCCCACTTAGACGTGACTTGGGGACCTTAGCTGTAGGTTAGGGCTGTTTCCCTTTTGACGACGGACCTTAGCACCCGCCGTCTGTCTGCCGGACTAGACTCGTTGGTATTCGGAGTTTGGTTAGTATTGGTAGATCTCGCGACCCCCGCAACCATCCAGTGCTCTACCCCCAACGGCAATCATCCGACGCTCTACCTCAATAGATTTCGCGGA
>NZ_LBIC01000005.1:0-45000 GCF_001005725.1 Sphingobium chungbukense | reverse complement strand
AATGCCCCCTTCCGCATTGGTTATCGGGTTGGAATCTGCTATCCCTTGATCATTGGATGGCATTGGCCAGATCCGCCCGCCCGCCCGCGTGTCGGCCCCTTGACCGGCACCCCGCCAGACGTCCGGCCGCCCATGCCCCCAAAAGCGGCGTGTGGATGGAGGATGTCATGGCGATTTCCGGAAAATTGCGCAGCTATATGGACCGCTGCGGCACGAGATTTGACGAGTTGATGCACGAACCCGCGGCCGAAATGGCGCGGGTGGCGCAGGCCGCCCACATTCCGGGCAAGCGGGTGGCCAAGGCGGTGCTGGTGCAGGCGGGCGACCAATATATGCTGGCCGTGCTGCCTGCCTCCAAGCATGTAAGCTTCAATTTCCTTCAGCAATGGCTTGCGCGCGACGTATCGCTGGCCGAGGAGCACACCACCGCCGCACTCTTCCCCGATTGCGAGCTGGGCGCTATTCCTCCGGTCGGCGCGGCCTATGGCCTCAAGACCATCCTCGACGACGATATGCTGAGCGACGGGGATGTCTGGTTCGAAGGGGGCGACCACAACACGCTCATTCACATGGATGCCGACAATTGGCGGCGCCTGCAAAAAGGGGCGGGGCACTTCGCCTTTGCGATCTGACGAAAGGGCATGAAGCGGTCCGCGCGAGCAGGCCGTTTCATGCAATAAATTCCACACTGTTATCGGAAAAATAACATGGCCCGGAGTGTTCACGCCCTGGCGGGCATCGTCTATCATCGTCGTAGGAGAAGCCGAAAGGAAATAGGCAATGGACGCAAAGACTAGTGATCCCCTGGGCTGTCCGATGAAGGAGCCGGCCGCGTTGCGATCCCTGCTGGGGCGGACCAATCGCGATTGGTGGCCCAATCAGCTCTCGCTCGACATCCTCCAGCAAAATGGCCTGTCCGGCAATCCGCTGGGCGACGATTTCGATTATGCCGCCGCGTTCAAGTCGATTGACTATGACGCGCTGAAGCAGGACCTGACGGCGCTCATGACCGACAGCCAGCCGTGGTGGCCGGCGGATTACGGGCATTATGGCCCCTTCTTCATCCGCATGGCCTGGCATTCGGCAGGCACCTATCGCACGGGCGATGGCCGCGGCGGCGCCTCTTCCGGTTCGCAGCGCTTCGCCCCGCTCAACAGTTGGCCGGACAATGCCAATCTGGACAAGGCACGGCGCTTGCTGTGGCCGATCAAGCAGAAATATGGCCAGAAGCTGAGCTGGGCTGACCTGATGATCCTGGCGGGCAATGTCGCCATCGAATCCATGGGCGGACCGGTCTTCGGCTTCGGCGGCGGCCGCGCCGACGTGTTCGAGCCGGAAAAGGACGTCTATTGGGGCACCGAGGAATTCTGGGTCGGCCAGGAAGGCAATGAGACCCGCATCCAGCCCGAAAAGAACATGGTGCTGGAAAGCCCGCTGGCCGCGATCCAGATGGGCCTGATCTACGTCAATCCCGAAGGGCCGGGCGGCAATCCCGACCCGCTGCAATCGGCGCGCGACATTCGCGAAACCTTCCTGCGCATGGGCATGAACGATGAGGAGACCGTTGCGCTGACCGCCGGCGGCCACACCTTCGGCAAGGCGCATGGCGCCGGCGACGCGTCGAAGGTCGGCAAGGAGCCCGAGGGCGCTGACATCGCGCAACAAGGGCTGGGCTGGCAAAGCGGTTATGAAAGCGGCGTGGGCGATCATACCATCACCAGCGGCATCGAGGGCGCGTGGACGCCAACGCCCCGGACATGGGACCACAGCTTCTTCCACATGCTGCTCGATTATGAATATGAGCTGGTGAAAAGTCCTGCCGGCGCCAAGCAATGGCAGCCGGTGAACCAGAAGCCCGAGGATATGGCGCCGGGCGCACACAGCCCGGACCGGCGCGTGCCGACGATGATGACCACCGCGGACATGGCGTTCAAGATGGACCCGGAATATCGCAAGATATCCGAGCGGTTCCGGGCCGATCCGGCGGCGTTCGAGGACGCCTTCGCCCGCGCATGGTTCAAGCTGTGCCATCGCGACATGGGGCCCAAGGCGCGCTATCTCGGCCCCGAAGTCCCGGCCGAAGACCTGATCTGGCAGGACCCGATTCCGGCTGTCGATCATGCTCTGGTCGATGCGGCGGACGTCGCCTCGCTCAAGCAGAAGATAGGGGCGTCGGGCCTCAGCGTGGCGGAGCTGGTGACGACGGCCTGGGCGTCGGCCTCGACCTATCGCGGGTCGGACCATCGCGGCGGCGCCAATGGCGGGCGCATCCGCCTCGCCCCGCAAAAGGACTGGGACGTGAACCAGCCGGAGCAGCTTTCCCGCGTCCTGTCGGCGCTGGAACGGATCAAGGCCGAGTTCGACGGCGCGGGCGCGAAGAAGATCTCGCTGGCCGACCTGATCGTACTGGCCGGATCGGCGGCGATCGAAAAGGCAGCGCAGGACCGCGGGCATGCCATAGAGGTGCCCTTCATCCCCGGCCGCACCGACGCCTCGCAGGAGCAGACGGACATCCAGAATTTCGAATGGCTGGAACCGAAGGTCGACGGTTTCCGCAACTATCTGCCCGTGCCGTTCAGCGTGCCGGTCGAGGAACTGCTGATCGACCGCGCCCAGTTGCTTAACCTGAGCGCGCCGGAAATGACGGTTCTGGTCGGCGGCCTGCGTGTGCTGGGCGCCAATCATGGCGGATCGCGGCATGGCGTGTTCACCGACAAGCCGGGCACGCTCAGCAACGATTTCTTCGTCAACCTGCTCGACATGGGCACGGCATGGAAGGAAGTCGAAGGACAGAAGGACCTGTTCACCGCCACCGACCGCAAGACCAATGAACAGAAATGGACCGGCACGCGCGTCGATCTGATATTCGGATCGAATTCGCAGCTTCGCGCTTTGGCGGAGGTCTATGCCGCCGCCGACGCGGGCGACAAGTTCGTGCACGACTTCGTCGCCGCCTGGACGAAGGTGATGAACGCCGACCGCTTCGACCTCGCGGCCTGAAGCTGCGCGGTGATGAAGGAGGCCGCTCTTTCTGGGAGCGGCCTCCGTCTTTTCGGCATAATCTTTCCGGTGAATTGAGGCGTGGCTCCATTCATGCGACAATGCGATCGTCGCTCTGCGGAGACTCGCCATGCACGATTATCTGAAGGATGCAGCGGATGCAGCGTCCCTTTCGGACGATGAGCTTCGCGCAATCAACCGCGATATGCGCGATCCGGCCAATCCGACCGACTTCGAACAGGCCGTGCTGGATGAAATGGAACGGCGGCATTTGCAGCCGGCACGGTGATTTTTCCGCGGCCGCTATCCGATCCCGCCGCGGGCCACGAGAAGCACCCCCAGCAGCATGCATGCCAGGCCTGCCGTCAGCGCAACCAGCCGTCCCCATGGCAACAGCTTTTCCAGCGCCACCAGCACCGTCAGCAGTGCGATCCACGCAAGGTTCATGATACCGCCCACGAACAGCAGCGCCATGAGCATCCAGCAGCAACCCACGCACCAGGCGCCGTGAATCATTCCCATGCGCAGCGCACCCATCCGGCCCGTCCGATAATGGCGGCTGAGAAATAGCGCGGGGTTGCGGCACTGGCGCAGGCAGGCGTCCTTCCAGGGACTGAGCTGATAGAGGCCCGCCGCCACCAGCAATCCGGCCGACAGCCAGCGGCTGGACGAGGCCATCGCCATCGGGGCGAACATGGCGGCTGCGCTCAGGCGCCATTGCGCCATCGTCACGAGCAGGGAGAACAGCCCCCAGGCCAGCAGATAACCCGCCAGGAAGCTCTCGGTCGCCGGACGCCGGGCCGGATCGCGATGTGCGACGACGCGAGCGTAGAGAAGGATCATCGGCGCGGCGGACGGCAGCATCATCGCCACCATCATCACCCACCACATGACCAGCGTCAGCGCGAACCGGCCTGCCGACCAGGGGACATCGGCCGACATGGTCATCGCCATCATCGGGTTCGGCATCGGGTCGGGCATCGAATCTTGCGGCGCTAGGCCGGAGGGCATGATCGATGCGGTCGGCGCCATGTCCATGCCCGCGCCCAGCAACAACCAACCCCAGGCCAGCAGGATCAGCGTGGCGAGCGCCACGATGGACAGGATGCGATGCCGGGCAAGCATCGCCTCCACCTCAGACATTACCCGCCCTTGACGACGCCATGGCTGTCGAGATGGAGATAGGCGAACTGGCCGTAGCTCGACCGATGGGCGAGCTGCATCGGGTCGATCGACCGGCTGGCGCCCGATCCGACCTCCGCCACTTCATATTCGAAACCGTCGGGCAAGCGGATTTGGGCGCGGATTTCGGCACCATTCACGGGGCTGCGGATCGGTTCGCCGTCCATTTCCAGATGACCGGCTATACGCAACCTGCCTTTGCGGCCTTCGATGTCGACCTCGAAATCCACCGGCACGAACAGCGGTTCGTGCATGGTGGTGATGGTGGAGGCGAAGACCGCGAACACCGTGGCAAAGGGATCGGTATCGCCCCCGGTCATGATGGTCAGCAGGGCGTTACGCTGCGCTTGGGTGGCCCGTTCGTCGACGAAGGCCACGCATTCGCCCTGTCCTTCATGGATCGGCCCCGGCCAGCGGAAGACGCCCGCTATGTTGAGGCCCGACAGGTCGGTGTCGCCATGATGGCCTTCATCGATGGCGATGCCGACGGCGGCCTGGCAATGCCCCTTGTCCGGCAAACCGCCGAACTGGCAGTTGCAGCCATATTCGCAATTGCAGTTGGCAAATTCCCGGCCCTTGAGTTTCCAGTAGACCATGGCGCGAGTCCCCCTTGCATGGGTGTGACGCGATCATAGCAGATTCAAAGGGCAGCGTCCTGCTTTCGACGGAAGGGATAGAGGAATTGCGCGCGATAGCCCTGGGGCACCTGTTCGGGCACGCCATAGCCGCCGGGCCACTGGCCGTCGGGCAGGTGATGAGTCCCGAACAGGCGGTCCAGAAAGGGGAAGTGGATCGCGAAATTCTTGTCGACCGCGACATCCTCTATCGCATGATGCCAATGGTGGAAGCGCGGGGTCGCGACGATGGCGCCCAGGCGGTTGAAATCGCCGCGCAGATTGGCGTGAAGCAGTGAGGAATAGATATAGACGAAGCCGATATAGGCCTGCATCACCAGGGGCGAGAAACCGAAGGTGAGCAGCGGCAGCGACGTCACGCCGCGCAGCGCGATGATCTCGAAGAAATGCATGCGCGCGCCCGCCAGCCAGTCCATCGCCTTTGCCGAATGATGTACCGCGTGGAACCCCCAGAGGAACGGTACGCGGTGGAAGGCGCGGTGGAACCAATATTGGACAAGATCGGTCAGCAGCACCACTTCCAGGAACTGGAGCGGCCAGGGCTGGCTGGCGACTAGGGCGCGGATGCCCGCGAGGCTGGTGGTGACCGCGTTGATATAGCCCGACGGCGCCAGCGCGAGGAAGGTGATGAACTGTACCATCATCGAACTGATGAGGTAATAGAAGAGATCCTCGCGCCATTCCTGGCGGAACAGGCGCTGCTGCGCCCTATGGGGGAAGAGGCGCTCGATCGGCGCGAACATGAGGCCGGTGGCGACCATGTTGACGGCGAAGAAATCGACGCCGAAGAACACGCCCCAATCATGGGTTTCGCTGGGCTGGACCTCCGCCCCGCCCAGCAGCGTGGCGAGCAAGGCGATGATGAGCGCGGTGACGCCGATCGCCTTGCGCGGGCGAAGCAACAAACTCAGGAGCGCCAGCCCATAGCCGCCGATCAGCAGTGCGTGGACCAGCGGACGCAGGCCGCCCCATTGGTGCAACGCCGCCAGCTCGGGCGTCGCGAACCAGTCCGGCCAGCGCAACGCCATCACCAGGCAGAGCCCGGTGACGCTCAACAGCAGCGCGAAAAAGCCGGAGAACCATCCACTGCCCAGACGCCGCACCGCAAGCGGCGATTGCAGGTCGCGTTCCAGGCTTTCGAACCAGCTTGCCATGATGTTTTCCCCTGTAAGCGCCCTTATTACAGCTTTGCCCCCGCAGCCCTCAAGCTTTCCTTGACGCGGGCCGTGGCCATTTCGAGCGGGTCGGTTTCCCCCAGCAGGGCGAAGCTGCCGTTGAGCGCGAAGGTGCAATGGCCGTGAACCGTCGCCACCAGCGAGCGGGCAAGGCGCGGAGCGATGTCCCTCGTTTCGCAGGGCAGGACGGCGGCGACCTCGCGCACGACGATTTCGGTCAGGCCCGCGCGCTGCCCGGCATAATCCTGCGGCATGGGAATGCCGGGCGGCAGGCGGTGGTCGTAGATCGCCATCCAGATATGGGTGTTTTCCTGGGCAAAACTGAAATAGCCCTCCACCAGCGCGGCGATACGGTCTTGGGGGCGATCTTGCGGATTGCCGGCAAGACCCTCCTCCAGCCAGGCCGCCCAGAGACGGAAGGTGCGGGTGTTGATGGCGATGATCAGCCGGTCGTAGCTGCCGAATATGTTATAGAGCGTGCCCACCGAATAACCGATCCGCTTGGCCACTTCGCGCGAGGAGAATTTGGCGAAGCCGGCTTCCGCCATGTGGCGGTGCCCTTCAGCGATGATCAATGCCTCCAGTTCTTCGCGGCTATGGTCGGAGCGTCTTCCCATGGGAGAAGCGATAGGACGCGAATTGAACGCTGTCTAATTATTTTATTGAACAGTGTATAATTTTGCGGTAGGCGATGGATCGTTCCGCAGGGATTCAGGGGTGCGACTCATGTTCATGGCGCTTGTTCTGCTGGTTTTCGGGGTGCTGCTGTTCGATATGCGCGGACGGTTGAAGGCCGCCGAGCAGCGATTGGCGGTGCTGGAGGGCGGCGCGGCGCTTGCCCGTGCTGCCCTTGCACCGCAGCCGTTCGATGGCGAGGTTCGACCATCTCGGCCTACCCCCTGGGACGAGGGGCGAAAGGATGATGGCAGCGATGCTGCGGAGGCGCGCGCATTGCGGTCCGCGGCGATCGTGGAGCGACGGGCCGTCGGCCTCGAACCCCCTCCCCCCGCGGCGCCGATCGACGAGCCCATGGCCGAACCGGCGGAACGGATCGAAGCGCCCCGTCACCCCTCTTTCAGCTTCGAAGATCTGTTCGGCCGCCGCCTGCCGATCTGGGCGGGTGGCGCGACACTGGCGGTCGCGGGCGTGCTGCTGGTCAAATATTCGATCGATGCGGGGCTGCTGTCGCCGCTGGTGCGGATCGTGATGGGCCTGTTGTTCGGCGGTGCCCTGATCGGCGGCGCGGAACTGGCGCTGCGCCAGGAAGAACGAGTACGCGATCCGCGCGTGCGGCAGGCGCTTTCCGGAGCAGGACTGGCGACGCTCTATGTCAGCATCCTGGCGGCGCATACGCTATACGGCCTGATCGGACCGGGTATCGCGTTTGTCGGGCTGGCGGGCGTGACCGGGCTCGCCATGGCGCTGTCACTGCGCTTCGGAGCGCCGAGCGCGCTGCTGGGGCTGGTCGGCGGTTTGGCCGCGCCCGCGCTGGTCGAGGCGGGGCAACCCAATGTGCCGCTGCTCAGTTGCTATCTGGCTCTGGCGGTAGGCGGCCTTACCGTGCTGTCGCGGACGCAGCGGTGGATGTGGCTGGGCGTGAGCGCGCTGATCGGCGGGGCCGGTTGGGGCGCGATCATGCTCGCCATGGGCGCGCTGGATTGGGCCTCGTCGCTATCAGTCGGGCTGCTGGTGCTGATGTTGGGCGTGGGCCTGCCGCTATTCGCCTTTTCGGAAACGCGGGGCACGTTGCTGCGGGTCGGCGCGGCAATCGTGGCGGCGGCGCAGATGGCGGCGCTGGTGGCGACCGGGGGCTTTGGCCTGCTGCAATGGGGATTGTTCGGATTGCTTTCGGTGGCGCTGGTCTGGCTGGGCCGGGAGGCGGCTTTGCGACCTCTGGCAGCGGTCGGCGCGGGCGTCGCCTTGTTGCTGGCGGCGGTGTGGCCCGATCCGGAAATGGGGCGCTTCACGCTCGTCCTGCTGGGAATGGTGGCGATCTATGGCGGAGCGGCGATCTGGCGGGTCTGGCGCGTGGGCGGGCTGGTCGAGGCCGGGCAGATCGCCGGACTGGCTCTCGGCGGGTTCTTCCTGGGACTGGGGCATTTCTGGCGCGCCGGACTGGACGGGGAATTTGCCCTGCTGGCGCTGGCGGCGGCGGCATTGCCGGGGGTGGCGATGGCTTTGGGATGGCGTTGCGAAGGGCGACGGAACAATGCCCGCTTCGTGACACTGGCAAGCGCCGGGGCATTGTTGCTGGTCATCGCGGGTGGTTTGGGGCTGGCCGACTGGATGTTGCCGGTCGTAGTCGCGGCGGTGACGGCGGGGCTGCTCGTCCTCGCGGAACGGGCGCAGGACCCGCGTGTCGAATGGAGCGGCTGGGCCTTTGCCTTTGCGGCGGTCGTGCTGCTCGCCGGATCGGTGGAGATGGCGCGGCTGTGGGGCCAGACGAGTACGAATCTACCAGCGCAGGGCGTTCTGCGCTGGGGTGCGGTGGCGGCGATGGCGGCGCTGTTTGCATGGCGAGCGAAATTTGCCGAAGGTCGGATGGTCGCGCAGGGCGTGGCCGTGCTGCTGGCCTATGGCGCGGCGGCGCAGGTCGTGCCCGGACTTTGGTTGGCGGTCGCGGCCGCCCTGGGACTGGCCGCTCTGGCGGAGGGTGCGCGGCGGTTGGCGGTCGGGCGGATGCTGCCGGGGCTGGCGGTGGCAGCGTTGCTCGTGCTGCTGTGGGCCTGCTGGCCGCTGGGGATGTGGCTGGGCCGCGCGCTGCTTTCGCTGACGGCAGAGCCCATGCTGGTCCGGGATTTGCCCGCGCCGGGAGCGGTATTGCAGCGGCTGGCCCTGCCAGCGCTGTTGCTGGGCCTTGCCCTGTGGCGTGCCGGTGAAACGGTCGGGCCATGGGCCCGGCGGGGTGGCTGGATCATGGCGGGCGTCATGGCCGGTGTCGCCGTGCATATCGGCTATAAGCAGCTTTTCGGCCTGACGGGGCCTGCCGACGTAACGCGCCTCGCCCTGGCGGAGCGGACGGTTTGGGAGGCTTTGCTGATCGGAGCGGGGCTCGCGTTCCAGCGGTGGGATCAACAGGGCCTTCGCCTCCCCTTCCCGCTGGCGACATGGCAGCCTCAGGGACTTGCAGCCGTCACCACGGGACTGGCGCATATGCTGGTCTATACGGTGGTGCTGCACGATCCGCTATGGTTCCCGCAACAGGTCGGAAGCCTGCCGCTGGCCAATCTGTTGCCGCCTGCCTTCGGTTTGGCCTTTGTCGCGCTCCTGGTGATGGAGCAGAGCTGGCAATGGGCAAAGCGACCCGCGGATATGCTCCGCATGGGACTGATCGCCTGGTTCGGACTGGCGATGCTGCGGCAGATATTCGTCGGGTCCTTGCTGACCGTGCCCGGGCTTGGCCAGGCGGAGGATATATTGCGGTCGGTGCTGGCGCTAGGCCTCGCGATCGGCTTCCTGCTCTGGGGCATTCGCAAACGGGCGCGGGATTGGCGGATCGCCTCGCTGCTGTTGATGCTCGCGGCAGTAGCCAAGGTGTTTCTGTTCGATGCCTCCGGCCTCACCGGCTTGCTTCGGATCGCCTCTTTCCTGGCATTGGGGTTCAGCCTGATCGGGATCGGATGGCTTTACAATCGCGTGTTGCGGGAACCGGTTAACAACTCCGCGACGATTGCTGCATAATGCGTGAAGGACGGGGGTAAGAATATGTCCGCACCTGATCTGTCTCTGCTGGGTAAACGCCGTTTCGCGCCGCTGTTCGTGGTGCAGTTCCTGGGCGCGTTCAACGACAATCTGTTGAAGTTCGCGCTGCTGTTCCTCGCCAATTTCGGTCTCTATCGGGCCGAACCGGACAAGGCGGAGATGCTGGCGACGATCGCCACGGGCCTCTTCATCCTGCCCTATTTCCTCTTTTCCGCGCTGGCGGGCCAGTTGGCCGATGCGTGGGACAAAGCAAAGCTGGTGCGGGCGGTGAAGGCGGCGGAGGTCGTCATCATGGTGCTTGCCGTCACGGGTTTCTGGCTGGCATCGGTGCCGGTGCTGCTGTCCTGCCTGTTCCTGATGGGGCTGCATTCGACGATCTTCGGGCCGGTCAAATTCTCCATCCTGCCGCAGCATCTGCGGCCGGAGGAGATCATGGGCGGGACCGGACTGATCGAGGCGGGAACTTTCCTGGCGATCCTGAGCGGGCAGTTGCTGGCGGGCGTGATCCCACCCTGGGAAGCGGGGCTGGTGGCGGTGGGGTTGGCGACGCTCGGCTTCCTCTCCAGCCTGGCCGTGCCGTCCGCGCCCACTGTGGTGCCGGGCCTCAGGATCGAGCGCAATGTGTTCAGGAGCACCTGGCATATCCTGAAAGCCGCGCGGCATGGGCGCGGGGTGTGGCTGTCGATACTGGGGATCAGTTGGTTCTTTGCCGTGGGCGCCGTGCTGCTGGCCGAGTTCGCGCCGCTGGTGAGCGGGGTATTGAAGGCGAAACAGGAGGTCGCGACGCTGTTCCTGCTGATCTTCTCGATCAGCGTGGCGCTGGGGTCGATGCTGGTGAACCGGCTGCTCGGCGGCCATGTGTCCGCGCGCTTCGTACCGGTGTCGGCGCTGGCGCTGTCGGGGTTCATGATCGACCTGTGGCTGTCGACCAGCCTCTATGCGCCAGTGCATCAAGGCGCGGGCATAGCGGAATTCATCGGCTCGCCGGGAAGCTGGCGGATCATGCTCGATCTTACCGGCATCGCCTTTGCGGGTGGGATGTTCGTGGTGCCGCTTTATGCGATCCTCCAGACCCACAGCCCGCGCGAGGAACGATCCCGCACCATCGCCGCCAACAATATCGTCAATGCGGCGGTCGCCGTCGCGGTGGTGAGCGCGGTGACGGCGATGCTGGCGCAGGGGACCGGCGTGCCGGGCGTGATCGGCGCGATGGGCTTTGCGACCCTGGCAGTGGCCTTGATCAGTTGCTGGCTGCTGCCCGAGACGGTGATCAAGGCGATCGTGCGCGGCCTGCTGAAGCTCTGCTACCGGGTGGAGGTGCATGGGAGCGAGAACATGCCCGGCGTCGGCGAACCGGCGGTCGTGGTGGTGAACCATGTGTCGTTCCTGGACGGGCTGCTGCTGGCGGCGTTCCTGCCGGGCAAGCCGACCTTCGCGGTGCACACGCGGATCGCCAGAGCCTGGTGGGTGAAGCCGTTCCTGCCGCTGTTCGACGCATTCCCGGTCGATCCGACCAATCCGCTGTCGGCCAAGGCCATGGTGAAGGCGGTGCGCGAGGGACGGACGCTGGTGATCTTTCCCGAAGGGCGGATCACTGTGACCGGCGCGCTGATGAAGGTGTTCGACGGCCCCGGCATGGTCGCGGACAAGGCCGACGCGCCGATCATTCCCGTGCGCATCGACGGCGCGCAGTTCACCCCCTTCTCCCGCCTCAAGGGCAAGGTGCGGTTGCGGCGTTTTCCCAAGATCACGCTCACTGTGCTGGAGCCGCGCCGCTTTACGATAGAGGGCGAAATGACGGCGCGGGCGCGGCGGGCGATCGCCGGGCGGCGGCTCTATGACGAAATGAGCCAGATGATGTTCGCCACGTCGGACACGGACCGGACCCTGTTCGAGGCGCTGCTCGAAGCGCGACATATCCATGGCGCGGACGCGCTGGTGGTCGAGGATGTAAAGCGCGAGCCGCTGAGTTACGGGCGGCTGGTGACGGGCGCGCTGGTGCTGGGGCGCGCACTGGGACACGCGACGCGGCAGGGCGAGGCGGTTGGCGTGCTGCTTCCCAATGTCGCGGGAGTGGCTGTGACCTTCTTCGCGCTTCACGCGGGTGGACGCGTCCCGGCGATGCTGAACTTCACGGCGGGGCTGGCCAATCTCAAGGCCGCCTGCGCGGCGGCGGAGATCAGGACCATCGTGACCGCGCGGGCGTTTGTCGATCAGGGGAAGCTTGGCGATGTCGTCGCTGGGCTGGAGACGGAGGGTATCGCTTTCCTCTGGCTCGAGGATATAGCGGCGGGCATCGGGACCCGTGCAAAGCTGCGCGGCCTGATCGCAAGCCGATGGGCCGGGCGGACCCATGGGAAGCTTAAGGTTTCGCCGGATGATGCGGCGGTCATCCTCTTCACCTCGGGGTCGGAAGGACTGCCCAAGGGGGTGGTGCTGACGCATCGCAACCTCCTCTCCAATTGCCGGCAGTTGGCGGCGCGGATCGACTTCAATTCCGCCGACGTGGTGCTGAATGCCCTGCCCGTGTTCCATAGCTTCGGGCTGACGGGCGGGACTTTGCTGCCGATCTTCCATGGGGTGCGGACGCTGCTCTATCCCAGCCCGCTCCATTACCGGATCGTGCCCGCGCTCGCCTATGACGCCAATGCGACGATCCTGTTTGGGACCGACACCTTCCTGTCAGGCTATGCGCGGATGGCGCATGGCTACGATTTCTATTCGCTGCGCTACATCTTCGCCGGGGCCGAGCGGGTGCGGGACGAAACGCGCAAACTCTATGCCGAGAAGTTCGGGCTCCGCATCCTGGAGGGCTATGGCGCGACCGAGGCGGGGCCGGTCATCGCGGTCAACACCCCGATGCATTTCAAGGCGGGTTCGGTCGGACGGCTGCTGCCGGGGATCGAGGCGCGGCTGGACGATGTACCGGGGATCAGCGAGGGCGGGCGGCTTTCCATCCGGGGGCCGAATATCATGGCGGGCTATATGAAGGCCGATGCGCCGGGCGTGTTGCAACCGCCGGAGGGGGGCTGGCACGATACCGGCGATATCGTGACCATCGACGAGCAGGGCTTCGTGACGATCCGGGGGCGGGCGAAGCGCTTTGCCAAGATCGGCGGCGAGATGATCTCCCTGCCCGCGGTGGAGGGCTATGCCTCGGCGGTCTGGCCGGACGCCGAACATGCGGTGGTGACGCGACCCGATGCGCGCAAGGGGGAACAACTGGTGCTGTTCACGACCGCAAGGGACGCGAAGGCGGCGGCATTGCAGGCTTGGGGCAAGGCCCATGGGGTGGCGGAACTGGCCCTGCCGCGCGAGATCAGGGTGCTGGATGCGCTGCCGTTGCTGGGGACAGGGAAGACGGACTATGCGTCGATGACGCAGATGGCGGCGGGTTAGGGTGACGGCGAAGGGCCGCCCTTCCATCCTCTCCCGTCACGCATGGAAATGGGCGGTCAGCGCGTAGCGGTCGCCGGGGTAGAGTTGGCGTGCATAGGTGATGCGCTCGTCGTCACGCCCCGCGCCGATCCAGGTCCAGCGTTCCAGAGCAACGCAGGCGGCGTTTTCCGGGACGTGGAGGCTTTGCGCCGTCGCCGGGTCGGCGTTGATCGCGGTGATGCGGTGTTCCGCCTCGGTCCAGGGGACATGGGCGAGCAGCCAGGAACCGGGCGGCTGCGTGGAGAAATCGACCTCCGCCGCTTCGGGGACGGCGGCGAGGTTGATGAGGCGGTGTTCCAGCGCATAGGGCAGATCATCCGCGAAATGGCGGCATTCGATGGCGAGCAGGTCGCCGGACGAGACGCGGAGCAGCGCCTTGTCCGCTTCTGTGGCCTTGCGGCGGTCGCGGCTAAGAAGGTCGAGGCGGTAGGTGAGTCCCTGGCCCTCCACTTCGGCGCGGATGTCGGGGATTTCGAGCGCGGCGCGGTGGAAGCGCGGGGCGGCGACGAAGGTGCCCGCGCGCTTGCGGCTTTCCAGCAGGCCCGATTGCACCAGCGAGCGCAGCGCCTTGTTCACTGTCATGCGCGAGCAGCCATAAGCCTCCATCCACTCATGTTCATAGGGGATGCGGTGGCCGGGGCGCCATTGGCCCGACATGATGCGGCTTTCGATGTCGCGGCGGATGCGGGCGTGGAGGGCGTCGGAGATCGGGCGGGTCAAGCGAGCAGGGCTTTCAGCAGTTTGACATAGCGCGCCTCTATGACCGGGCGGGCGTGGTGGAGGCCCGCGCTAACGCGCTTCACGCCCGCGCACCAGACCGTATCGATGGGGGCGCGGGCGAAGATCCAGCTATCGAGCAGGCTGTCGCCGCAGCGGGCGGCGATGGCGGGATGGTCGCGGCGGAGAGTGACGATGTCGGCGCGGGCACCCTTCGCAAGCGCCGCCGGGGGATGGCCGAGAGACTGGGCGCCCTGTTGCGCGGCGCGGGTGAGGCTGGCGCCGGTCGACTGATCGGGGCCTGACGCCAGAAGGTTGCGGCCCTTATGGATGAGGCGCTGGCCATATTCGAGGAGGCGCAGTTCGGCGGCGGCATTGATTTCGACGTTGGAGTCCGTGCCTATGCCGATCCGGCCGCCTTGCGCCAGAAACGCGCGGGCGGGGAAGAGGCCGTCGCCCAGATTGGCTTCGGTGATGGGGCAGAGGCCGACCGTGGCACCGCATTTCGCGATGGCGGTCAGTTCGCTGTCGGTGACGTGGGTGGCGTGGACGAGGCACCAGCGGTCGTCGACCGGCGCATGGGTCATGAGCCAGTCGACCGGGCGCTGGCCGCTCCAGGCGAGGCAGGCTTCGACTTCCGGGATTTGTTCGGCGATGTGGATGTGGATCGGGCCATGGGGGGCAAGGCCGGTGATGGAGGCCAGTTCCTCCGGCGTGACGGCGCGCAGGCTGTGGGGGGCGACGCCCAGGGTCGCGTCGAGGGGTGTCAGGGCCTCCATCAGGCGGGCGAAGCTGTCGGGGCTGTGGAGGAAACGGCGCTGGCCTGGCGTCGGGGATGCGCCGCCGAAATTCGCATGGGCATAGAAGACCGGGAGCAGGGTCAGGGCGATGCCGGTGTCGTGGGCGGCCTGGATTATGGCCTGCGCCATGGCGGCGGGATCGGCATAGGGCGCGCCGCTGGGGTCGTGGTGGAGATAGTGGAACTCCCCGACGCTGGTGAAGCCACCTTCCAGCATTTCGGCATAGGCGAGCGCGGCGATGGCGTGCAGCCCTTCGGGGTCGAGGCGGTCGACGAAGCGGTACATCGCCTCGCGCCAGGTCCAGAAGCTGTCCTTGCCCTGCCCTGCCCGTTCGGTGAGGCCCGCCATGGCGCGCTGGAAGGCGTGGCTGTGGACATTGGGCAGGCCGGCGAAGGCGGGGCCGTGGCGTTCGTCCTCGGGTTCGGGGGCGACTCCATGAACGATCCCGTCAATTGAACGGCCTTTCAGAATCAGGCGCACGCCGGAGCGCCAGCCTTCGGGGAGGAGGGCCTGTTCGAACCAGAGTGCCATTCAACTTCCCTCTCTGGACAATGGCGATGGGCTGCATTTAAGTATATACATTATTGAGTCGATGCCAGTGGGAAATAGGATGAGCCTGACCTGCGACAGAGTTTGGACCCATGCGCGGATCGCGACGATGCGGGGCGACCTGCGCGTGATCGAGCATGGCGCAGTGGGGTCGTCGGGCGGCGTCATCCGCTTTGTCGGGGAGGCCGGGGACGCGCCCGATGCGGCGGAGGTGATCGATTGCGGCGGGCGGTGGATCACGCCGGGGCTGATCGATTGCCATAGCCATCTGGTCCATGGCGGCGACCGGGCGGCCGAGTTCGAAATGCGGCTGGCCGGGGCGAGTTACGAGGAGATAGCGCGGGCTGGCGGCGGCATCCTTTCCACCATGCGGGCGACGCGGGCGGCGAGCGAGGATGAACTGGTCGCGAGCGCCCTGCCCCGGCTGGACGCGCTGATCGCGGAGGGCGTCACCACGGTCGAGGTGAAGTCGGGCTATGGGCTGGACCCGGCCCAGGAGATGAAGATGCTGCGGGCGGCGCGGCGGCTGGGGGAAGAGCGGGCGGTGTCGGTGGCAGCGACTTTTCTGGGCGCCCATGCGTTGCCGCCGGAATTTGCCGGGGATGCGGACGGCTATGTCGATATGCTGATCGAGGCCCTGCCCGAAATGGCGCCGCTGGCCGATGCGGTGGACGGCTTTTGCGAGGGGATCGGCTTTTCCCCGGCACAGATCGGGCGGCTGTTCGCGGCGGCGCGGCGGCTGGGGCTGCCGGTGAAGCTGCATGCCGAGCAATTGTCCAACCTGCATGGCGCGGAACTGGCGGCGCGGCATGGGGCGCTGTCGGCGGATCATCTGGAGCATCTGGACGAGGCGGGCGTCGCCGCCATGGCAGGCGCGGGCACGGTGGCGGTGCTGTTGCCGGGCGCCTTCTATTTCATGCGCGACAAACATGTGCCGCCGGTCGAGGCGCTGCGGCGCGCCGGGGTGCCGATGGCAGTCGCGACCGACTGCAATCCGGGGACGTCGCCGCTCACGTCGTTGCTGCTGGCGATGAACATGGCGGCGACGCTGTTCGGGCTGACGGTCGAGGAATGTCTGGCGGGCGTGACGCGGCAGGCGGCGCGGGCGCTGGGGCTGAGTGACCGGCTGGGCACGCTGGAGGTGGGCAAGAGCTGCGACCTGGCGATCTGGGACATCGAGCGGCCCGCCGAACTGGTCTATCGCATGGGGCTGAACCCGCTCCATGCGCGCGTGTGGAGAGGACAATGACGGAAGTGACGCTCGTTCCGGGCGAGGTTTCGCTGGGCCAGTGGCAGGCGATCCATGCGGGCGCCTGCATGCGGCTGGACCCGGCATGCGCGCCCCGCATCGCGGCAGGGGCGGCGGCGGTCGAGCGCATATTGGCGCGGCATGAGCCGGTCTACGGCATCAATACCGGCTTCGGGAAGCTGGCGAGCGTGAAGATCGGCGACGACGATCTGGCGACGCTGCAGCGTAATATCGTGCTGAGCCACGCGGCGGGGACCGGCGCCCCCTCCCCCGTGCCGGTGGTGCGGTTGATGATGGCGCTGAAGCTGGCCAGCCTGGCGCAGGGGGCATCGGGCATCCGGCCGCAGACCGTCGCGTTGCTGGAGGCGATGCTGGCGCGCGGGCTGACCCCGGTGGTGCCCGCGCAGGGTTCAGTGGGGGCGAGCGGCGATCTGGCGCCGTTGGCGCATATGACCGCCGCGATGATCGGGGTGGGCGAGATATTGGTGGGCGAAGAGCGCCTGCCCGCCATGGACGTCCTGGCGCGGGCCGGGCTGGAACCGGCGGTGCTGGGGCCGAAGGAAGGGCTGGCGCTGCTCAACGGCACGCAGTTTTCGACCGCGCATGCGCTGGCGGGGTTGTTCGGGGCGGATCGGCTGTTCCGCACGGCTTTGGTCACGGGGGCGCTGTCGACCGAGGCCGCCAAGGGGACCGACGCCCCCTTCGATCCGCGCATTCACAGGCTGCGGCGGCATGCCGGGCAGATCGCGGTCGGGGAAGCGCTGGCCAGCCTGATGGCGGGATCGGCCATTCGCGCCTCGCACCGGGCGGACGATCCGCGGGTGCAGGACCCCTATTGCCTGCGTTGCCAGCCGCAGGTGATGGGCGCGGCGCTGGACGTGATGCGCGCCGCCGCCGCGATGCTGGAGACGGAGGCCAATGGGGTTTCGGACAATCCGCTGATCTTCGCGGAGACGGACGAGGCTTTGTCGGGCGGCAATTTCCATGCAGAGCCGGTGGCCTTTGCCGCCGACATGATCGCCATGGCGGTCTGCGAGATCGGGTCGATCGCCGAGCGGCGGATCGCGATGTTGGTCGATCCGGCCTTGTCGGGGCTGCCGGCCTTCCTGACGCCCCGGCCGGGGTTGAATTCGGGCTTCATGATCCCGCAGGTGACGGCGGCGGCGCTGGTGAGCGAGAACAAGCAGCGGGCCTTTCCGGCCAGCGTCGATTCCATCCCGACCTCCGCCAATCAGGAGGATCATGTGTCGATGGCGGCGCATGGCGCGCGGCGATTGGCGGAGATGGTGGAGAATGCGCTGGCCGTGATCGGCATCGAGTTGCTGGCGGCGGCGCAGGGGTGCGATTTCCATGCCCCCCTGACCTCTTCCGAAGCGTTGGAGCGGGTGCGGGCGCGGCTGCGCGCGCAGGTGCCGCATCTGGAGGAGGACCGGCATTTCCATCCGGACATGGAAATCGCCAACGGGCTGGTGCGGGAAGGCGCGATCATGGAGGCGGCCGGGCTGGCCCTGCCGGGTGTTCTGTCATGAGCTGGTTGAAGATCATTCGGGGCGAGGCGCCCCTGGTGCTGGCCCTGCCGCATACGGGGACCGATCTGGCCGATGTGGCGCATGATTTCCGTTCGCCCGCGCTGGCGCGGCGGGATGCGGACTGGTGGGTGGACCGGCTCTATGGCTTTGCCCATGATCTGGGCGCGACGGTGGTGCGGACGACGATTTCGCGCAGCGTCGTCGATGTGAACCGCGATCCGTCGGGCGCTTCGCTCTATCCGGGTCAGGTGACGACGGAGCTTTGCCCGACGGCGACCTTCGACGGGGAGCCGCTCTATCCGGGCGCGGGGCCGGATGAGGCGGAGATCATCCGGCGGGTCGATCGCTGGTTCGTGCCCTATCATGCGGCGCTGGCCGGGGAAATTGCGCGGCTGCGGGTGCGACACCGGCGGGTGGTGCTGTATGACGCGCATTCGATCCGCAGCCATGTGCCCCGGCTGTTCGACGGGGAATTGCCGGTTTTCAATATCGGCACCTTCGGCGGGGTGAGCTGTTCGCCCGCGCTCTCCACGGCGGTGCAGGGGATTTGCGCGGGCACCGGGCAGAGCCATGTGCTGAACGGGCGCTTCAAGGGCGGGTGGACGACGCGCAATTATGGCGAGCCGGACAAGGGCGTCCATGCGATCCAGATGGAATTGGCGATGCGGGGCTATCTGGACGAGCCGGATGGGCCCGATGCGCTGGACGAGGCGCATTGGCCGCCGGTTTACGATGATGCGCGGGCGGCGGCGATGGTCGCGGTGCTGCGCGATGTTCTGGATTGCTGCATCCGGTTTGCCGAGAGCAGCGGGTGAAATCTTTCCGGTGCGATGGCGCCTCACCCTTCCGCCGCGCTCGCGCGGCTCCCTCCCTCTCCCGGTGGGAGAGGGAATCAGGAGGAAATCCCATGACCCGTATCGATAATAGCCGCGTCATTCGGCCTGCCACCGGCACGGAACTGAGCGCGAAAAGCTGGCTGACCGAGGCGCCGCTGCGGATGTTGATGAACAATCTGCATCCCGATGTGGCGGAACGGCCCGAGGAGTTGGTCGTCTATGGCGGGATCGGGCGGGCGGCGCGGGACTGGGAAAGCTATGACCGGATCGTCGAGACGCTGAGGCGGCTGGAGGAGGACCAGACGCTGCTGGTGCAGTCGGGAAAGCCCGTGGGGGTGTTCCGCACGCATGTCGATGCGCCGCGGGTGTTGATCGCCAATTCGAACCTGGTGCCGCATTGGGCGACCTGGGAGCATTTCAACGAACTCGATAAGCGTGGCCTCGCCATGTACGGGCAGATGACGGCGGGATCGTGGATCTATATCGGCACGCAGGGGATCGTGCAGGGGACGTACGAAACCTTCGTCGAGATGGGGCGGCAGCATCATGGCGGCGACCTTTCGGGCAAATGGCTGCTGACGGCGGGGCTGGGCGGCATGGGCGGAGCGCAGCCTCTGGCCGCCGTGATGGCGGGGGCGTCCTGTCTGGCGGTGGAGTGTCAGCCGAGCCGGATCGAGATGCGGTTGCGGACGGGCTATCTGGATGTGGCGGCTTCGTCGGTGGACGAGGCCCTGGCGGTCATCGGGAAGAGCTGTGCGGAGCGAAAGCCGGTTTCGGTCGGCCTGCTGGGCAATGCGGCGGAGGTTCTGCCGGAACTCTACCGGCGGGGGGTGCGGCCGGACCTTTTGACCGACCAGACCAGCGCGCATGATCCGGTGAACGGATACCTCCCGATCGGCTGGACCGTGGCCGAGTGGATCGAGCGGCGGGAGCGGGAGCCGGAAGCGGTCGCCAGGGCCGCGAAGGCGAGCATGGCGGTGCATGTGCGGGCGATGCTGGATTTTCAGGCGGCGGGCGTGCCGACCACCGACTATGGCAATAATATCCGGCAGATGGCGAAGGATGAGGGCGTGGAGAACGCCTTTGATTTTCCGGGCTTCGTGCCGGCCTATATTCGGCCCCTGTTTTGCCGGGGGATCGGGCCGTTCCGCTGGGCGGCTTTGTCGGGCGATCCGGAGGATATTTATCGCACCGACGCCAGGGTGAAGGAGTTGCTGCCCGATGACGCGCATCTGCATCACTGGCTCGACATGGCGCGGGAGCGGATTCGGTTTCAGGGGCTGCCGGCGCGGATCTGCTGGGTGGGGCTGGGGGACCGGCATCGGCTGGGGCTGGCCTTCAACGAGATGGTGGCGAAGGGGGAATTGAAGGCGCCGGTGGTGATCGGGCGCGATCATCTGGATTCAGGGTCGGTCGCTTCGCCCAATCGGGAGACGGAGGCGATGATGGATGGGTCGGATGCGGTGTCCGACTGGCCGTTGCTCAATGCGCTGTTGAATACCGCTTCGGGGGCGACATGGGTGTCGCTGCATCATGGCGGGGGGGTGGGCATGGGCTATTCCCAGCATAGCGGCATGGTGATCGTCGCGGACGGGACGGAGGCGGCGGCGCGGCGGCTGGAACGGGTGCTGTGGAACGATCCGGCGACCGGGGTGATGCGGCATGCGGATGCGGGCTATGACATTGCGCGGGATTGCGCGCGGGCGAAGGGGCTGGATCTGCCCGGTATATTGGGATGAGATGGTTTCATATTTACGAGTGATGTGATCATTCTGTTTCATCGATGGGCGGGATCGGCGCGAAATTGAAACCCGATTTCCGCCGGGGCGTGCGATAAGGCTTCGCATGGCACAGGCTGAACTGACACTTCCCGAGGGCGCGGCTGCGGACTGGACGGTTCCGCAGGACTGGGCGTCCTATACGACGGGCGAGCATGCGATGTGGGACCGGCTGTTCGAGCGGCAGGCGGCGATGCTGCCGGGGCGGGTCGTGCCGGAATTCATGGAAGGGCTGGATATCCTGCGGATGACCAAGCCCGGCATTCCCGACTTTGCCGAGCTGTCCGAGCGGCTGATGCGGGCGACCGGATGGCAGGTGGTGGCGGTGCCGGGGCTGGTGCCGGATCGCGTGTTTTTCGAGCATCTCGCCAATCGGCGCTTTGTCGCCGGGCGCTTCATCCGCAAGCCTGAGCAGATCGATTATTTGCAGGAGCCGGACGTCTTTCACGATGTGTTCGGCCATGTGCCGCTGCTGACCCATCCGGCCTTTGCCGACTATATGCAGGCCTATGGCGAGGGCGGGATGCGCGCCGACCATATGGGGGCGATCGATCATCTGGCGCGGCTTTACTGGTATACGGTCGAGTTCGGGCTGATGCGGCGGGAGGGCCGGATGCAGCTTTACGGGGCGGGGATCGTTTCATCCTATGGGGAGTCGGTCTTCGCGCTGGACGATGCGTCGCCCAATCGGATCGGGTTCGACCTCAAGCGGCTGATGCGGACGCAATATCGCATCGACGACTATCAGCAGAGCTATTTCGTCATCGACAGTTTCGAGGATCTTTTGCGCAAGACGTCCGATGTGGATTTCGGTCCGATCTATCATGAGCTGGAAGGGAGCACCGATCTGGCGCCCGATGCGGTGGCGCCGGAGGACCGGGTCTATCATCGCGGCACCCAGGCTTATGCACGGGCGAAAATGGCATGCTGACGCGGGAACTGGTCAGGGAGCGTGGATTTTTCGATGGGTTGGCGGTGCAGCCGGCCGATGCGTTGCTGGGGCTGATCGGCCTGTACCGGGCCGATACGCGGCCGGGGAAGATCGACCTGGGCGTTGGGGTGTTCCGCGACGATTTCGGCCATACGCCGGTGATGCGGGCGGTGAAGGCGGCCGAAGCGATGCTGCTGCGCGATCAGGAGACGAAATCCTATCTGGGGGCGGAGGGCGATGTCCGCTTTGCCGAACTGCTGGCGGAGGTGGCCTTCGGGGCCGGACCGGATCGGCTGGCAGGCGTGCAGACGCCCGGCGGGACCGGGGCGCTGCGGTTGGGCGCGGAGCTGATCACGCGCAGCCGGCCGGGCGCGACGGTTTGGATCGGAACGCCGACCTGGCCCAATCATGCGCCGATCTTTCGCGATGCGGGGCTGGCCATCCAGACGCATCGCTTCTTCGACGTGGCGAGCGCGGCGGTCGATTTCGACGGGATGATCGAGGATCTGGGCGAGGCGCGGGCGGGCGACGTGCTGTTGCTGCATGGATGCTGCCATAATCCGACCGGGGCGGGCTTTACGGGCGCGCAGTGGTTGGAGATCGGGCGGCTGTGCGCGGCGCGGGGCCTGTTGCCGTTCATCGACCTTGCCTATCAGGGGCTGGGCGATGGACTGGAGGCCGACGCGGCGGCGATGCGCGGGCTGATGGACGCGCTGCCCGAGGCGGTGATCGCCTATAGCTGCGACAAGAATTTCGGGCTGTACCGGGAGCGCGTGGGCGCGCTGTGGGTGCAGTCTGAGGCAAGCGAGCTGGTGCGCGGCAATCTGCTGGCGCTGGCGCGGTCGCTCTGGTCGATGCCGCCCGATCATGGCGCGGCGGTGGTGCGGCTGGTGCTGGAGTATGCAGCGCTGCGGGCCGACTGGACGGCGGAGCTGGACGCGATGCGGGCGCGGATCAACGGGCTGCGCGCGGCACTGGCGGCAAGTCACGCGCGGCTGGCGGCGATCGGCGGGCAGCGGGGCATGTTCGCGCTGTTGCCGCTGGGGCCCGAGGCGGTGGAGGCGCTGCGCCGCGAGCATGGCATCTATATGGCGGGCAATGGCCGCATCAATATTGCCGGGCTGACGCTGGACACGATTCCGGCCTTTGTCGCGGGTGTTGCGCCTTATCTATCATAATCGAGAGGATCGCCTTCATGGCTGACATCATCAATCCGCTGGGCCTCAATGGCTTCGAATTCGTCGAATTCACCTCTCCCGATCCCGAAGCCATGGGGCGGCAGTTCGAACAACTGGGTTTCGTGGCCAGCCACCGGCATCCGACCAAGAATATCACCCGCTACAAGCAGGGGCGCATCAACCTGATGCTGAACCGCGACGATGCCGGGCGGGTGGCGGCCTTCCGCGGCGAGCATGGGCCGTCGGCCAGCGCCATGGCATTCCGCGTGGCCGATCCGGAGGCGGCGATGGCCTGGGCGCTGGAGCATGGCGCCAAGCCGACCGATGAGGACGATACCGTGATCCAGGGGATTGGCGGCTCCTATCTCTATTTCATCAGGGACGGCGAGGACCTTTATGCCGACTGGGCGGAATTTCCCGGCTGGCGCGAGGCCGAGGCGAAGAACAATGTCGGGCTCGACCTGCTCGACCATCTGACCCACAATGTCCGGCGCGGGCAGATGCGGGTGTGGAGCCAGTTCTACCGCACGCTCTTCGGCTTCGAGGAGCAGAAATATTTCGATATCAAGGGACAGGCGACGGGCCTGTTCAGCCAGGCGATGATCGCGCCGGACAAGGCCATTCGCATTCCGCTGAACGAAAGCCAGGACGATAAGAGCCAGATCGAGGAGTTCATCCGCCAATATCATGGCGAAGGCATCCAGCATCTGGCGCTGACCACCGCCAATATCTACGAGACGGTGGAAAAGCTGCGGGCGCGTGGCGTCAGGTTGCAGGACACGATCGAGACCTATTATGAGCTGGTCGACAAGCGCGTGCCGGGCCATGGCGAGGATCTGGAGCGATTGCGCAAGAACCGCATCCTGATCGACGGCAATGTCGGGGATGAGGGGATTTTGCTCCAGATCTTCACCGAGAATATGTTCGGGCCGATCTTCTTCGAGATCATCCAGCGCAAGGGCAATGAAGGCTTTGGCAACGGCAATTTCCAGGCGCTGTTCGAAAGTATCGAGCTGGACCAGATCAGGCGCGGGGTGATTACCGTCGACGCGTGAGGAGTTTCCTTCCCCTCACATACACCATGTTCCTGCGTAGGCAGGAACCCAGATCGAACGACAGAACTGGGCTCCTGCCTTCGCAGGAGCACGGTAGGTTATGGGGCAATCGGAACCGTTTCGGATCGACCTTGTCCGTTTTTGCGTGATTGGCGGGCGCAAAACCCTGCGGCCGGCACGCAAAAAGGGATTTTGGGGATGGCATGGCTTTGCGCCGTTCCGGTTCCTTCTTTCATGCCCTGACAATGGCCCCAAGGCTATGAATTTTCCCGGTTGAAGCGCTTTGCGTTCCCGCAAGGTGCTCCAAAAAAGGGGGAAGTCATGCGCCTGGGGTTGAAAGCCAAGCTGACCATAGCCGTCGGGCTGGCCGCCGCTTGCGCCTTTCTGCTGCTGGGCATTCGGGCGATGCGCGAGGGCGCCGCCATGGCGCGCAACGCTGTCCCACCTCTCCTGTCGGCAAAGGCCCCGGTTCCGGCCGTGCTGCTGGTGCAGGCAGCCCGCGCGATCCGCACGGGGGAGACCATTACCGCCGCGATGATCCGCAATGCGGCAGGCGATCCGGCGCGCTTCCCTGCTGCCGCGACCTCCGCCGAAGTGGTGGGGAAGGTCGCGACGCGGGACATTCCGATGCGCGCGCTGATCGCCCGCGATGCGGTGGGGATGGAAAGCAAGCTCGCCATTCGCGTGCCCATGGGGATGCGCGCCGTCAGCATCGACACGACCGCGGAGATCGCCGTGGCCGGGCTGGTCCGGCCCGGCGACCGGGTGGACGTGCAGGTGGTCTATCCGGGCGCCGATGCCATCAGCGGCGCGCGCGGGACCGGGCGCAGCCGGGCGCAGGCCTTGCTCCAAATGGTGCAGGTGCTGGCGGTAGGCGAGTTGGTCGTCGGCACGCAGCAACCGTCAGGGGTGGATGGAGCGCTGTCCTCCCCTCCCCCGCCTGCGCGGACGGTGACGCTGGCGCTGACGCCGGAGCAGGTGTCGACGCTGTCGCTGGCGAAAAGCACGGGCGCGTTGACGCTGTCGCTGCGCAATCCGGCCGACAGCGCGCAGGTGAAGCTGGCCATCGCTTCTTCTGCCGGACCTGAACCGGTGGCGGTTCCCGTACCGCCTCCTGCGGCGGCGGCGCCCGTGCCGCGTGTCGCGCCCCGTCCCGCCCCCCATGCCATCGAACTGGTCGTGGGGGACCGGCGCGAGACCATCTATTCGGGGAGTGCCGGCCGTTGAGAAGCCTGTCGATCCTTGGCCTGATCACGCTGGCCCTGCCCATGGGCGCAGGCGCGCAGACGGCGCTGCATGTGAAGGAGCAGCGCACCCTTTCCTACCCCCGCGCCATCGGGCGGGTCGAGGTGGACCGGGAGGGCGTGCTGTCCATCGCCGCGCCTTCGGCCCGGTCGTTGCGGCTGTCCGCGATCGGCGAAGGCGAGGCGGTCGTCAGCGTCTTTGGCGGCGATGGCGGGTTGATCGCGCGGGAGCCGGTCAGCGTCACGCCCGATGCGGCGGCGAGCGCGCCGGTCGTCCGGGCGGGCGAGCAGGTGGTGGCGGTCGATGTGCAGTTCGCCGCCGTCTCTGCCACGACGCTCAAGGCGTTGGGGTTCAATTTCTCCAAATTGAGCGGCGATATTCAGGGGGCGATCGTTTCGCCCAGTACTTTGGGAAGCGCTTCGTTCGATCCCGGCGGCCTGTCGCTGGAGGCGAGCGCGCCGATCCAGAATGCCTTCAATCTGTTCCTCTCCGCGCCCCATCGGGGGATCGGGGCGGTGTTGAGTGCGCTGTCCTCCAATGGGTTGTCGCAGTTGCTGGCACAGCCGACCTTGCTGGTGCGGTCCGGCGAGCAGGCGAGTTTCCTGGCGGGGGGCGAGTTTCCGGTGCCGGTGCCGCAGCTTTCGGGGTCCGGCAATACGCTGTCCATCCAGTATAAGGAATTCGGTGTGCGCTTGTCGGTCACGCCCTTCGTGCTGTCGAAGGAGCATATCGTCCTGAAGATCGCGCCGGAGGTCAGCGAGCTCGACTATAATAACGGCGTGCAGTTGCAGGGTTATGTCGTGCCGGGGCTGCGGCGGCGGTCGGCCGAGACGACGGTGGAGCTAGGCAGCGGACAGAGTTTCGTGATCGCGGGCCTCAGCTATTCGAGCCAGACGGTGACGAAGGAGCGCACCCCTTTTCTGGGCGATATTCCGGTGCTGGGCGCCTTCTTCAAGCGGCAGCAGAACCAGAAGGAGAAGCAGGAGCTGATCATCGTCGCCACGCCCCGGCTGGTGGGACCGGTGAAGGCGGAGGAGATGCCGCCCTTGCGCGGCGCGGCGACGGCGGGGGTCGATCCTTCGATCGGTGACATGATTTTGGGTACGGACGGGCTGGACCAGTCGAGCACGCCCTTCGGCGTGGTGCGGCCTTGACCATGGCGACGATATTCCTGCTGTCGGTCGATCGGATGCTGGCGCAGCGGATCGACGGGGCGATGAGCGGGCGGGCGACCGTCGAGCTGGTGCAGGCGATCGAGCGGGAGGATTTGGCCGGGCCTTGCCTGATCGTGATCGACCGGGCGGCGATTCCGCCGGAGCGGGCCTTGTCCGCTGCGATCGCAACCGTGGTGGAAAGCGCGAACGGGCGGCCGGTCGTGCTGGCGACGCAGGAGATGGAGGCGGAGCCGTTGCTGCGCGCCATCAGGGCCGGGGTGGATGATGTCATCCCGCGTGACGGAGAAGGGACGGAGATTGCGGCGGTGCTGGCGCGGCTGCTGAACGATGCGGCGGCGGACCGGGCAAGCCGGGGACGGTTGACGCTGGTGCTGGGCGCGGACCGGGATGCCTGCGCCATGGTGGCGACGGATATGGCGATTGCGGGTGGAGGCGGGTCCACCTTGCTGATCGACTGCACTTTGCCGACCAGCGCGGCGGCGAGCTATCTCGACCTTGGCGTCGATTATGGGCTGGCTTCGGCGGTGGGCGACCGGGAACGGCTGGACGCCAGCTTGCTCACCAGCACGGCGGCGCGGCATGGGCCGAGCGGGCTGATGCTGTTGACCCTCGACGGGGGGACCGGGGCGGAGCCGGTGGGGCTGACGCCCGGCGATCTGGCGGCGCTGATCCGGCTGCTGCGGACCTGTTGCAGCGATGTGGTGCTGAATGCGGGGAGCCTGCGCCATGGCGGGCTGCTGCGCGAGGTGGTGGCGGAGGCGGATCGGGTGGAGCTGCTCTGCGGCCAGTCGATCCGGGAGATCGAGGCGTGCCGAAGATTGCTCGACCGGATCGGGGCGGAGCGCGAGCGGGTGGCGGCGATGCGGCTGCTGGTGTGGGATCATCTGCCCGGCGTGCTGCTGGACGGGCGGCGGATGGCGGATGCTTTGGGCGTCGGCTCCGTGCTGGCGCTGCCGGTGGACCGGGCGCGGATGCGCAATGCGCTGAATGCCGGGCGGCCGATGGCGATGGAAGCTGATGGCGGGGCCTATATGGCGGCGATCCGGCGGGCTTGCGGGGTGGCAGCGAAGACGGGCGGGATCGATCGGTTGCGGCGGGCGATGCTGAAGGTCGTGGAGAAAGCGTCGTGAGTTTGCTGACCGGAGAGGAGGGCTTCGTGCCTGCGCGGGAGGTGCGGATCGCGCCGGTCGCCCAGCCCGCGACGCAGCGGATGAGCGACAGCTATCAGATCGCCAAGGCGCAGACCTGCGCGCAGTTGATCGAGCAGTTGGAGGCGCGCGGGGAGACGGCGGAGACTTTGGGGCCAAGGACGCTGCGCGAGGAGATCGAGCAGGTGATCGCCGCCCGCAGCCGGCGCGGGCAACTGGCGCTCAACAGCGCGGAACGGCTGCTGCTGATCGAGGATGTCGAGGATGAGGTGGCGGGCATGGGGCCGCTGGCGCCGCTGCTGCGCGATGCCGGGGTCGACGACATCATCGTCAATGGGCCGGGGCATATCTATGCCGAGCGCGGCGGGCTGTTGGAGAAGGTCGAGACGCGCTTTCGCGACGATGCGCACCTCATGAACATCATCCAGCGGATCGTGGGGCCGATCGGGCGGCGGGTGGATGAGGCCAGTCCCTATGTCGATGCGCGGCTGGCCGACGGGTCGCGGGTGAATATCGTGATCCCGCCGGTAGCTCTGGACGGGCCGACGCTTTCGATCCGCAAGTTCCGGTTGCAGAGCATGACCATCGAGGATTGCGTTGCGGGTCACGTCATGAGCGCGGACATGGCGGCTTATCTGAGCGCGGCGGTGCGGTCCCGGCTCAATATCCTGATTTGCGGCGGGACCGGGGCGGGCAAGACGACTTTGCTCAACATGCTGTCGACCTTTATCGGGGATCGGGAGCGGCTGATCACCATCGAGGATGCGGCGGAGCTGCAATTGCGGCAGAGCCATGTGGTGCGGCTGGAGACGCGGCCGCCTACGGTGGACGGCAGCCGCGAGGTGAGTTCGCGCGAATTGGTGCGCAATGCGCTGCGGATGCGGCCGGACCGGATCATATTGGGCGAGGTGCGCGGCGTGGAGGCCGTCGAGATGTTGCAGGCCATGTCGACCGGGCATGACGGGTCGATGGCGACGCTGCACGGCAATAGCCCAAGGGACGCCTTTGCGCGGCTGGAGATGCTGCTGGGTTTTGCCGGGGTGCAGAGCGATGTGCGGGCGATCCGGCGCTTCATCGCCAACAGCGTGCATGTGGTGGTGCAGTTGCAGCGGCTTTCCAACGGCAGCCGGCGGGTGATGTCGGTCAGCGAGGTGACGGGGCTGGAGGGGGATGCTTATTCGCTGAACGAGCTGTTCGTATTTGAGGAGCAGCCTGCGTTGTCGGGGCTGGGGGAATTTCGCACTTTGTCGTTGCGGCCGTTTTTTGCGGGGCGGCTGCGGGATTATCGGGGCGGGCGGCCGTGTTGAGCGGGGCGGCCTTTCTTACGCTCTCGCTGCTGATCGTGGCGGGGATCGGCTGGGCGCTGCTGGTGGAACGGGCGCGGCAGCGGGCGGAGATCGACCGGCGGCTGGGGCTGGCTTCAGGGACGGTGGCGCGGCGGCGGGTGGCGATGGCGGTGCCGGAGATGGTGGCGCCCCTGCTGGCGCAGGCGCAGATCGAGGTGACGGCGCGGGCGCTGGGGATGTTCGGCGGCACGCTGGGGCTGGCGGCGCTGTTCGCCTTGCTGGCAGCGGGGCCGGTGGCGGCATTGGCCGTGGTTCTGGGCTTGCCGGTGGGAGTGCTCGGCTGGGTCCGGCGGCGGGCGCAGCGGCGGATCGAGGCGCTGATCGAGGCGCTGCCTTATTATATCGACGCGGTGCGGCAGATGCAGGCGGTCGGCAATTCGCTAGCGCAGGCGCTGGAGCGGGCGCTGGCCGATGCGCCCCTCATCGTGCAGGATTTCATCGCGCCGGTGGCGCGGCGGCTGGAGCTGGGCGCGCCGGTGGCGGACGCGATGCAGATGCTGGCGGAGCGGCTGCGCGTTCCTGAAATATCGATGCTGGCCGCCGCGATCCGCACCAATATGCGCTATGGCGGGTCGATTTCGGCGGTGCTGCTGAACCTGTCCAACATCCTGCGCGAGCGGATTCGCATCAAGCGCGAGCTGAAGGCCGCCGTTTCCGAAGCCAGGATCAGCGGGCGGGTGCTGATCGTCATGCCGCTGGTGGCGATGGCGGCGCTGGTGGCGATGAACCCAGGCTATGTCGATTTCTTCGTGAAGGACCCGCGCGGGCACCAGCTTGGCGTGGTGGCGGTGGTGCTGCAAGCGATGGGCATGCTGGTGATGCGGCGGGTGATGAGGCTCGCCTTTTGATGGGCGCGCTGTTTCTTGTCTGCGCTGCCCTGGGGGTGGCCTGCGCCTTCGCCGGGGTGCGGATGTGGCTGGCCGACGGGCGGCTGGAAGCGCGGCTGGGGATGGCCGGGGAGCGGCCCGCCTTGCGGTTGCCGCTGGCCCTTGCGGCGCGGGGGCGGGACCGGTCGGAAATCGCGGGCAAGCTGATGCTGGCGGGCTTTCAGGATGCGAAGGCGGCGGACCGGTTCGCTTGGGCGCGGATGGCGGCGACCGTCGGCGTGGCGCTGGCGGTGATGCTGGTTTCGCGGGCCCTGTGGGGCGGGTTTCTGGCCCAGCCGCTGCTGATCGTGATCGCCACGGGCCTGACCTATGTGGGCGCGAAGCAGGCGATCCTGCTGCTGGCAGCGCGGCGGGCGCGGGCGATCACGGCGGAATTTCCCTTCCTGCTCGACCTGATGCTGATGATGCTGGAGAGCGGGATTTCGCTTGACCAGTGCTTCCGTTCCATTGCGCGGGACGAGGGCGTGGCGGTGCCGCAGCATGCGCGGCTGATCGCGATGCTGGTGGCCGATCTGGACCGGGGGATGCGCTATGATCTGGCGCTGGATCGCTGGGCGGCGCGGGTCGCGGTCAGCGGCGCGAAGGAGCTGGCGGCTTTGTTCCGGCAGGCATTGTTCCAGGGCGTCGAGCTGGCCCCTGCCCTGCGCGAATTCGTGCGCGAGTTCACCCAGAGGCGCGTCATGCGGGCGCGGGAGGCGATGGGCGGCATCACCGTGCGGATGGTGGTGCTGATGATCCTCTTCTTCATGCCTGCTTTGTTCGTGGTGCTGGGCGGGCCACCGATCGTGGCGATCTTCGATACGTTGCGGGGGGTGTCGCAATGAGGCGGGTGATGATCGCTGCGCTATTGATGAGCGCCGCGCCCGTGCATGCGGAGGAGGCACCGGATATGCGCGGGCTTTATCTGCAACTCATCCGTCAGGCGCGCAGCGATGGACGGCCCAGGGCGGCGCTCGCCTATCTCGACGATTTCGAGCGGCGTTATCCCGGCGATGGCGAGGCGGGGCTGCTGCGGGTCAACAGCCTGATCGACCTCGGCCAGATCGACGCGGCGGAGGCCGTGCCGCTGCCCGCCGCGACGGCCGATGGCGGCGTCTTCGCGGTGCGCGGGCATTTGCTGGCGGCGCGGGGGCGCTGGAGCGAGGCGGCGGCCTGTTATGCCGATGCAAGCCGCGCCAGCCCGGCGGATGCGCTGCTGCGCAATGCCTGGGGCTATGCGCTGTTGCGCGCCGGGCAAGCCGGGGCGGCGATCGAGGCATTGCGCGGGGCGCGCGATCTGGCGCCGCAAATCGCGGTCATCCGCAACAATCTGCTGCTGGCGCTGATGGTCGGCGGGCGGCGGGCGGAGGCCGAGGCGGGTTTGCGGCGGATCGGGGACGAGGCGCTGCGGGGCAAGCTGGCGGCGGAAGCGGCCCGGATCGGGAAGGGAGGCTGAAGGATGATGATGCTGTGGCTGATGCTGGCCTCCCCTCTCCCTCTTCCTCTTCCTGTGCCGCCAGTGGAAAATGCAGCGCGACGTGTGATCGAGTGGCAGTTGAAGGCGCAGCCCCGGAGCGATGCCGGGCTTTCGGCGGAAGAGGCGGCGCGCGTCCGGCAGCTTTATCTGGAATCCATCGGGCGGCGGGTCGAGCGGGTGGCGGACGAGCCATGATGCGGCTGTTTTCCTCTCTCCGGCACGACCGGTCGGCCGCTGTCGCGCCGATGGTCGCGGCTTTGGGCACGGTGTTGATCGGGGCGGCGGGCTTTGCGCTGGATGCGGGGCTTTATTATGTGGGCGAGCGCAATCTGCGCGCCGCGACCGATGCCGCCGCGATGGCCGCCGCGATGAACCCGGCGCAGGCGGTGGCGCGGGCGCGGGACAGCCTGATCCGCAACGGCTATGATCCGGCCATTCTCCGATCGGTGGAGACGGGCCGCTATTGCGCCGATGCGGGGCTGGGCGCGGCGCAGCGTTTCGATGCGAGCATGGCGCTGTGCCCCGGCAACGGGCGGGTCAATGCGGTACGCATCCGCACCGGAAAGCCTGCGCGGCAATATCTGATGCGGGTGCTGGGGCCGGCCAATCCCCTGCCCGATCTGGCCGCCAGCGCCACCGCGACGCGCATCGATGAGGCGGGGGTCGGCATCACGTCCGGCATCCTGACCGTCAGCAACGGGCTGGTGAACAGCGTCAACGACCTGCTGGGCGCCCTGCTGGGCATCAAGTTGCGCCTCTCCACCGCCGATGTCGAGGCGTTGATGACCAGCAATATCGATGCGGGGCTGTTCTTCGATGCGCTGGCGCAGCGGGTCGGGGAAAGCGGAACCTATGGCGACCTGACCAGCCGGACGGTGGGATTGCGGGATTTGCTGTACGCCGCCGCCAGCGCGGCCGACAATGCGTCGAGCGCCGCCACGCTGACCCTGATCGCGGGACAGGTGGGCAACGGCTATGCCGTGCCGCTCAATGGTTTGTTCGGCCTGGGCGTATGGAGGAAGATGCCGGTGGGCGGCGCCGATGAGAAACCGGCGCTGCGCGCGGGGATCAACGCCTATCAGCTCTTTGCCTTCGCGGTGCAGGCCGGGAACGGCACGATCGACCTGTCCGACGCGGTGAGCGTGGTGGCAGGCGGCAGCACGGTGAAGATCGCCGCCATGGCGAGCGGACCGATGGACCGGCCGCGCTTTTCCTTCGGCCCGGCGGGGGAAACCAGCGTCGGCACCTCCGCGCTGCGGCTGCAACTGCTGATCGGGCTGGGCAATATTGCGGTGCTGGGCAATGCGGTGTCGGTCGACTCCCTGCCCGTGCTGATCGACATCGCCGCCGCGCAGGCGCAGGTGACGGCGATCGATTGTCCCGACACCGCCGAACAGGCGCGCGATACGCGGGTCACGGTCCATGCCGATACCGGGCTGGTCAACGCCTATATCGGCACAGCGCCCGCCAATGCGATGACGCGCCCGATGCCGCCGATCACCGCCGCCAGCATCGGACAGGCACGGATCGTCAATCTGCTGTCGCTGATCACGGTCGATGCGCGCGCCGTCGCGCAGCCGGTGATGGGCAAAAGCGGCAATCTGGTCTTCGGCCCCGGCGGGCAGGGCAGCGTCGGGCGGCCCGGCGCGCCCGGCAGCGCGGCGAGCATCGGCAACGGGTCGCAGGCGGGGCCGCTTCTGACATCGCTCAGCAGCATCGCGGCGGGCAACGGATTGCAGGTGAAGATATTGGGCCTGTGCCTGCCGCTGGTCTGCGATGCGACGGAGGCGGCGGTGCGGACTCAATTGCTGAACGGGATCACTGCGCCGTTGGCGGGGCTGGTCGGCGGCACGGCCGATCCGTTGCTCGACAATCTGCTCGCCGCGCTGGGTATCCAGCTTGGCCATGCGACGCTCTGGGCGACTGGGGCGCGATGCGGGGTGCCGGTGCTGGTGTGAGATCGGGCGGCGGGCGGTTCCCCCTCCCCGCTTGCCGCCGGATGTTCGCAGGAGGGACCAAGGGAGAAACGACCATGAATAAATTTCTGGGATCGCTGATCGCGAAACTGGCGCGGGATGAAAAGGGCCTGACCGCCGTGGAATATGCGGTGCTGGGCGCGGTGGTGGTGGCCGCGATCGTCGCGGTGGGCGCCAATTTCAAGACGCAGCTCGGCGCCGCCTTCACGACGATGTTCAACAGCATTCCGTCGAGCTGATGCGGATGCGCCGTCTGTGGGCATGCACGCGGGGGCTGGCGGCACTGGAATTCGCGCTGCTGGCGCCCGCGCTATTGATGCTGGTCTTCGCGGTGGTGCTCTATTCCTTCTACTTCGCCGCACTGATGGGGGTGCGCCATGCCGCCGTCGAGGGTGCGCGCGCCGCCGTGGCGGGGCTGTCGACCGCGGAGCGCACGGCATTGGCGCAGGGCCGGGCGCGGGCGGTGATCGACGGCTATGGCAAGTTGCTGGCGGCGGGTGGCGGGCCGGTCGTCACGGCGGGCCCGGATGCGACGGGGACGTTCCGGGTGCGGGTCAGCTATAATATGAGCGGCAGTCCGATGATGCGCTATGCCGTCTTCGTGCCCATGCCTTCGCCCAGCGTCAGCGCGAGCATCGTCGTGACCAATGGGAGCTATTGAGATGAACGGATCCCATCTGATCGGCTGTGCGCTGATGATCCTGCTGCTGTTGCCGGTGCTGGTGCTGCATTCAGAAAAGCGCATGGTGGCGGATCGCTTCTATGGGCTGATCGCCTTGAGCGGGTTGGGTTTTGCCGGGCTGGTGCAGGGTCTTCCGGGCTTGATGATAGCGGCGCTGGCCGGTCTTGGCTGCCTGATGCTGCTGTCGTCGGTCATCGCAGTGATTACGCTGCGCTGGCGGCTGCGTCTGTTGACGGGTGGGCATATCAAGCTGTTGGCGGCAGGCGCGACCTGGCTGGATCCTGGCGGTGCGCTGCGGATGCTGGGGGTGGCCATCGCGCTTTTCCTGCTGGCCGCGCTGTTTTTGCGTGTACGCAAAGCTGGCGATCCCCGGCCCGACATGGCGGCGATCGCGGCCGTCGCACTGCTTTCGGCGCAGCTTATGGCATGAGACGGCCTATACGCCGCGCACCGCCACGATGGTTTCGCGCAGGCGGGCCAGTAATTCGTCCAGATCGGCGTCCTCCGCTATGCTGAGATCGACCGTCAGGCCGCCGCTGCGGCTGGCCTTCGCCCGGCCGATGCGCGTGCCCCCGGCGATGATGGCGATGTCGCGCGCATCCTCCGGCGCGTGCGGCGTAGCGGCTTCGCGCAGGCGGGCCAGCACGGTGGCGGGCGGGATCATGCGTTCGCCCTGCAATGCCAGCGTCTGCTGTTGCTCGCCGATCAATCGTGCTTCCGCGACCATCCGCCCGCGCTGGTCCGGACGACGGAGCAGCGGGGTCAGCAATTCCGAATAGCGCACGCGCAGCTCGTCCCTGGTGGCGAACGCCCCCACCACCTCTTCGGGCAATTGCGCCAGCGCAAGCAGGCGACTCAACTGACTGTTGGAGAGGTTGAGCGCCTCCGCCATGCGCGACTGCACGCCGCCATAGAAACGGTCCACGGCATTTTGATAGCTGCGCGCCCGGTCGAGTTCGCTGATGTCCGCCCTCTCGCGATTTTCGATGTCGGCCAAGCGAAAGGCTTCCTCGTCCGACAGGTCGACGACCAGCGCGCTCAGCCGCATGTCCGGGCGGCCATGATGGTTGAGCCAGTCGACCGCGAAGCGCCGGCGGCTGCCGACCAGGAGCTGATAGGGCCGGTCCGACCCCGGCGGATTGAGGCGCACCAGCACGGGAATGCGGTTACCGCCTTCACTGGCGATGGAATCGATCAGCGAGCGGCAGTTTTCCGCCGTCAGGCCGGGCTGGTCGCGGGGATTGCCGTCCCACACCGAACATTCCCCCGGCTGGATCGCCATGGCCGAGCGGGGACCCGCGCCCTTGTCCGCGAAAGGGGCGAGGCGCTGGTCGAGGCGGCTGAGCGATTCCTGATCGACGGGGCCTTTGTCGACTGGCGGCTCATAGGATAGCGCAGCCAATATGTCGCGGATGAAGCGGGCCATGGGTCACTCCTTTTTGCGTGGTCTGGTCCACGCAATAGCGGCTTGGAGACGGCCGGGGTGAGGAAGCACGTCCGTTTCGGAGCAATCCCTTTTCAGAAGCGGCGACCCACCGTCAGCGTTGCCGCGTGGATATGGCGGTCGGAACTGAACTCGCCCGCATAGCCGAGGCGGACGGTCGTGCGGCTGTTCCAGGTCGCACTGATTCCCGCGTTCACAAGACCGGCGTCGCGTGCCAGCCGGGTCGGACGGAGGGTGAAGACGGCGAGGTCGCGGGTGGCGAAGCGCGCCTCGATCCGGCTGTCGGGGCGGCTGCGCAGTTCGCGCTGCCATTGCGCCTCGACGGAAGGGCGAAGCGTCCAGCCGCCATGCGCCACATTGGCGGACAGACGGGCGCCGAGCGCGCCGCGAAGCGATTGGGTGCGGAAACGGGCGACTTCCAGTGCGGCGGGACCGCCATTTTCCCGAAAGCCGCTGACATCGGCATAGCGATAGTGAAGGCCGGCAAAGGGCTGAAGCCTGATCACGCCTGCCCGCACCATGGCGCCCGCTTCGCCCGATGCGGCCCAGCCATCGCCGTCGACCGGCGCCACCATCCGGTCGGAAAAGCCGGACCAGCCCACCTGCCGCCGCAGCTTATATTCGGAGAGTGCGTAGGAGGCCGTCGCATCGGCATAGAATTGGCCGTTGTTGAAGCTGGCATAGGGACCGATATTCGTGGTGAACAAGCTGATGCGGGGTCGCTGCGCCGGGTCGAGGCGGGCATCGATGCCGTCAATGCCCAATGTCGCGCCCAGAATGAGGCCGCGCACCGGTGCGACATCGATGGCGAAGCGAAGCGAGCGGCTGTCGGAGTCCGTCTTGGGGCGGTCGGGGCGCCCCTCATAGGTTGCTTGCCGGATGCCGCCCGTCAGCATCATGTGGATGGTCCGGTCGCCGCTGGCGGGAACAGCGGCCAGGGCGTCGATGGCGATGCTGCGCCGTTCCGTCAGCATGGCGCGAATTTCCCGGTCGCCGGCGTCCATCGCCTGGATCGAGAGACGGGGGAGCAGGCTGTAGCTGCGCGGCGACAATTGCCCTAGCGCATCGGCACGAGCAGGGGCGCCTGGCAGGGCATCGATCGACGCCAGCATGGTGGCGCGGTCGCCCACGGACGCGCTGCCGGAGTCGGGTCCGGCATCGACCATCGCGCCGACCGCCGCTTCGCCTGCGGTCGTCGCATAGGGTGTGTAGGGACCGGCATGGGCCGGTTGCATCGTGGCGCCCAGCAGCAGGATCGCCCCGGTCAGGGTCGGAAAAGGCCATTTCGACAAGAGATATTCCCCTTTTTTGGACTCTGTTTTTGCGTGCACGCAAAGCCGGTCAGTCAGGCAAATGCCGACAGGCCCGACGGCGTCTGGATGGCGGGCGCGGACGATGGCGGGCGAGATGCGCGGCGGAAGCGGGAGCGACCGAGAAGCTCGCCTGCCACCCATTCCGCCTCCGCCTCGAGCGCGGTCTGGAGGTGACGCCCGGAATCGACGCCGTCGACGATCACCGTGGGACCGATCGTCCGCGCCAGGCCGATCAAATGCCCGATCCGCGCGCCATACGCCCTTTGTAGAAAGGCGCCGTCCAGCTTCACGATATCGGGCGCCAGCGCCATCAACTCGCCGACCGAAGCCTGGCCCGTTCCGAAACGCCCGATTGCGATGCGCACGCCCAGCGCCTGAAGATGTCGAACACAGCTTTGCACATCCTGCATGGCGAGCATCCGGTCGCGATCGATGATCTCGATCACGAGCCGCCGTGCGAGGCCGCGATCGCGCTTCAGGCGGGCGAGCAGATCGCTCCATCCGCCGTCGCCGCCATGCAAACCGCGCGACAGGCCCTGCGCCGAGAGGGCGACGGAAAGGCAGGCGAAAGGATCGGCCTCCAGCGCATCGACCATGTCGGACAGGAGTCGCCGGTCGAAGCGATGGGTCAGGCCGAGACGATCGAGCGCGGCATGGGCCTCCGCGCAATCGATCGACACGCCGTCCTCGCCGATGCGGCGCAAGCAGGCTTCATGATAAAGGATCGCGCCGGGATCGCGCGGAGAGGCAATGGGGCGCCAGGCAAGATGCGTGGTGCCGCTGCGCACGGCCTTCAGCAGCGACACGGCAAGCTGCATGTCCTCGCGGTAGCATTCGGCGGGCAGCGCGACATCGTCCAACATGGCGTCGTGGACCGCGCCGGCCGAGAGCGACAACAGGATCTCGTCCCCTTCGAAACGGAATGGCTCCGCCTCCAGCAGGAGGCATAAACTGTCGAGCATCGGCGCGTGGACGAAGGGATCGGCAAGCGGGCACAGCGCGACCCCGGTCCCGTCGACCCGGCAGCCCTCCGTCCCGAAATGGCGATCCATCCTTTGGCGCAGATGGTCCAGCGCGGCCTGGAAGGCCCGTTCGCCATAGGCAGTCCGAACCGGCAGGGCGTTGTTCAGACGAACGATCGGCAGATGCATGACTTCCCTTTCGAGATGAAAAGCGGGGTCGGTTTGAGGAGGCAGTGCGCCACTGCCTCCTCGCCCCCCGTCCATCCCCCGGGGGCAAGGGGGATGGGCTCCAGCAGGGCGCGGCGCGGCATGTATGAGGACCATGTCGAGCCGCGCACCCGCATCAGTTACCGCCGTTCAGCAGACCGCCCAGCAGGCCGGTGACGGGCGCGGCCGTATTTCCCGATCCGGCCGCCGGGGCCAATATGCCGTTGACCAGACCCGTGACGGGGGCGAGCGCATCGCCGGTCCCCTGCCCCGCCCCCGACCCCAGCAGTCCGTTGACCGCACCTGTGACCGGCGCGAGCGGCGAACCGTTCGCGTTTCCACCCGGCAGTGTCGGCGCCAGGCTGTTGACGGTATCGAGCAATGGCGCGGCGATACTGTCCACTGCGCCTGTGACGGCGGCAGCCACGGGTGCGGTAGTAGCGATGACCTGGTTGACGGCGGTTTCCGCCTGCTGTCCCAATATCCCGACGGCCAGATTGCCGACGGACTGCAAACCGGCCTCCACGCCCGTCGCCGTGGTCGGCAGTGCGACATCGGCCAGATTGCCTTGCGAGAGCAGACTGACCGTCGCCAACTGCCCGGACGCGGCCGTGCCCTCCGCCGGCAACAGGTTGACCCCGACCAGCGTGTTGCCGGTCGACGGTCCGGTCAGCGCATTGCCGCCGACATTCGCGCCGATCAGCGGCCCGCCGAGTGCCGCCGAAGGATCGGCCCCGACGCTGCCCAATGTGCCGGTCACACCGCCCACGACAGTTTCCACCAATCCCGTGACAGGCGCGAGCACACCACTATCGCCCAGCAGCGGTCCTGTAACGGGCGACAGGGCGCCGTTCACGCCATCGAGCAGCGGCGCGCCGATCTGGCCGACCGCCGATGTCACCGTCGCCACCGTGGGCGAGAGACCGTCGGTGAGCTGCGTCACCGTGCCGCCCACAGGCGCGCCCAACAGCGTCCCGGCCAGCGCACCGACCGGCGCCAGTCCTTGCTGGACGCCTTCGGCCGTGGCGGGCAGGGCAATCTGCGCCACCGTGCCGTCGCCGGTCAGCAAGTCGGCCCTGACCACACTGCCCATCGCGGGATTGGTGCCGGGAAGGATGTTGACGCCGACCAGCGATCCTGGCCCGGTCGGGCCGACCAACGGGACATTGCCAACCGAGGCGCCAATGACGGCACCGCCGCTGGAGCCGGTGGGACCGGTCGGGCCGCCGGGACCCGCGGGGCCGGATGGACCGGTGGGGCTGTTGGGACCAGCAGGGCCGCTGGGTCCGCCGGGGCCGGTCGGGCCAGCAGGACCCGTAGGGCCGCCAGGTCCGCTCGGACCGGCAGGGCCAGTGGGTCCGCCGGGACTGGTCGGGCCGGAAGGTCCTGACGGGCCGCTCGGCCCCGTGGGACCGCTGGGACCGGTCGGGCCGCTGGGGCTGCCGGGACTGGAAGGACCGCTGGGGCCGGAAGGACCCGACGGCGAATGGCCGCCGCCTGCCCCAATGTCGAAGCCGACGCCATCGGCGCAGGCGCTGAGCAAAAGAAGAGGTATCGCCGTGGCGCATAGAAGTGCGCGCTTACCCGGTCGGACCGATCCATGACGTGGCATCGAAAACTCCCTGTTTGACTGCGAACAGATCGCAACAGGGACAGAGTAAGCCCGACCTTCCTTATCGCCTCGTCAAGAAGAAACCGCTCTGGTTGCAATGCATCGGGAAGGAAATATTGCCGCCGTGATGATCCGGAAACGGGGACCAGAGTTTGCGCAAAACGCGTTTCGCTATGCGGGAAATCGCGATTATCGGCTGCCGGTGCGGCTTTGATGGAGGCCTGGACCCGCAATATCGCATGGAGATCAAGCAAAGCCGGTCGGCGGAGGGTTGATCCGGATCGGAGCTTTTTCCTGCCGCGGCATGGACGAACAGAGACGCGCCTTGCAACAAAAAAGGCACTGACGGGCGACGCCGGAGCGCAAGCCCAGGCCATGGCACGATCAGCGCCAGCGCGGCCCCTCGATCCAACTGACGAGGCTGCGCCGAATCCCTCTGGTCACGGGCAGGACGCGATGTTGGAGAAAGGAGGGGAAGATCAGCATGCTTCCCCTGGGGGCGAAGCTGACGCCCGGTTGCTGAAGGCCAAAAAATTCGAAGGAGCCGCCCTCATAGTCTTCGGGATCGGACAATTGTGCCACCACCGACAATTTCCGGTCGAACGGGCGCGCCGATTCCAGCCAGACATCCTGATGCCAGTCATATTTGCCCTGGGCGCGGCCATGATATTCGGTGAACTGCAGTTCATAGGGGCCGAAGATGTCGACGCCGAAATTGGTCCGGTTCGACGAATGGACGAACTGCATCAGTCGATCGACGATATCCCGGTCGCGATGCACGTCCAGCCAACTGATGGTGGACGATCGATAACCATGATCGCTGCGCTGTTCCTGAGCGAAGCCGACCGTCGCCGATTGTTGTTCGTACAGTGCGGCGCGTTTGATGATGGCATCGCATTCCGCCTCCGTCAGTGCCGAAGGCCAGACCTCCCATATATTGTTCATCTCTTGTTTTCCCTGCCTTGCGATCCTTTTTGCGCATACGCAAAAGGGCGATCAGAACGCCCGTCCGATCCCGAAGAAGAAACGCGTCTTGCGTCTGTAGGACGGTGCGGGCCGCTTGACCGGAACGGCGATTTCGGCGCTCAAATGCCATTTCGGGCCGAGTCCCAGGCGCAGGCCGCCGCCCGCCGATGCCAGTCGATGGTCCTGCGCCGCGAGCCCATAGGCGGGACGCGCCGTGGCATGGGCCAGGGCACCGTCGAGCGCCGCGAAGAGCGTCGCCTCCTTGAGCAGCGGTGACCGGGCGGGGAGAGACCAGGCTATTTCGATGCTGCCCGCCAGCGCTTGTTCCGCGGTCAGGGTGCCCAGAGAATAAGCCATGCCTGCTCCCCTGCCCCCCAGCGCGAAGCGTTCCGTCACGGGCAGATTATCCTTCGAATATTGCCCTTTCGCCGTTGCCTTGAGTGTCAGTTTCCCGGTCAGGCGCTTGACCGCCACTGCCTGAAGATTGACTTTGGTGAAGCCGGTTTCGGAGAAGCCTGCAAAGGGTCTGGCACCCAGCGCGTCCAATCCCTGGCTGACGACGACGGAAAGCGCCTGACCATTGGTCGCGTCGGCATGAGACCAGGATGCGCCCAGGCGCAGGACCCGCGAGCGATAATCGCCGAACCGGGTGTCGAGGAAATAATTATGGCTGTCGATCCCATCGAGCGACGCCGTGACCGTCAGGTTGGTCTTGTAGGAACGCAGCAGCGGATAGCTGAACGACAGTCCGGCGAGCGTCGCGTCGCCCTGTGTCCGATTGTCTCGCGACCGGGTCTGCACATGGGCCGCCTGCGCCGTAAGGGTGAGGCCGTTGCTGCGGATCGGCGTGCTGTGGCTGAACGCATAATATTGGTAGCGGTCGGGATAGAAGGGCATATAGCCCGACAGGCGGGTGCTGTCCCCCTCACGCGCGAGACCGTTGATCGTCAGCGACAATTGCGCCTGTATGCCGTCCACCACATTATTGACGCCGCTATTGTCGAGCAGCAGTCCGATCCGGACCTGCTTGCGTTTGACGATCAGGTCGATCAGCAGGTCGCCCGGCTGGGCCAGTTGACGGACCTGTGCGTCGACCGTCTGGCCGGGCATGTCGCGGAGCAGGGACAGCGTCCGTTCGAGCCTGCTCTTGCGGAGTGGCGCATCACGCATCAGCCGCCGCATATGCGCTGCGATGAGGCCGGTGGGCATGCCGGGAGGAAGGCCGGTGACGCGATAGTCGCGCACCCGCCCCTCGACCAGCCGGACCGTCAGCACGCCGCCATGGGGCGTCTGCGCGGGGATGGAGACGGAATAGAACGCGATGTCGCTGCCGGCATAAAGCGCGCCGATGGCGTCGGCGATATCCTGGATCGCGTCGGCGGTGAGGGGGCGGCCGATGAAAGGCGCGGTCGCGGCATCCAGTCGTGCCTGGGAAAGCGTGGTCCCCGCATAACGCAATGCCGTCAGGAGCACGGCCGCCGCGGCGGGACTGGGCCGGACGAGTTGGACCGAAGGTGCGGGGGGCAGCGGCGACGTGGCCGGCGGCGCGATTTGCGGCTCGATCCGGTCGCTCCGGTCGCGATCGATGACCGGGACGGAGGGCCTGTCCTGCGCCACCGCCGGGGAGAGGGGCATGAAACCCAGCAGCACCGCCAGCAGGATGCCCTTCACCATTCCCGACAAACCGTCCATCGTCCCATGCCATCCCCGATCCGGCATGAGGATGGGGGAAAAGGACGGCGCCTTCACCAGGAACCGCGACCGGATCGGTGAATTCGGCAAGCTTTCGGAAAGGCCATGAGGGGACAAACTGGGGCTTTGAAGAGGAAAGCGCGGCGACAATTGCAGCCATTTCGGTCCAACCGCATGAGCCGACCGTGGCGGCAAATGCCATCCAGCGCGGCGGGTTCGTCCGAATTTGGACCGCAAAAGCCGAAAAAACGCGATTTTATCGCTGTTTTTCCCTGATTATCGGTCGCAAAGGGGCTGGTTGAGCGCGATCAGACAGGTTAAGACCATCCGTCCACGAAAGGGAGATGATTATGAACAACGCTGAACTCGCCGAAGCTCTGGCCACCGATCATGGTCTGACCAAGGCCGACGCGCGTAAGTATGTCGACAGCGTCTTCGCCGCGATCGCCGGTGCCGCGACGAAGGGCGACGAAGTTTCGCTGAACGGCTTTGGCAAGTTCAAGGTCAAGGATCAGCCTGCTCGCGAGGGCCGCAATCCTTCGACCGGTGCCGTGATCCAGATCGCAGCTTCCAAGAAGCTGACCTTCACCCCGGCCAAGGCCGTGAAGGACCAGTTGAACGGCTAAGGCATTTTTTCAAAAATGCGATAAGGGAAGGCCGGGCATTTGCGCTGACGCGAAATGCCCGGCATCTTTTTATATGGCGCCCCCTCCGCTGATGGAGGAGCGCCATTATCTGTTCGGCCTGCACGAGCCTCCTCATGCCCCGCCGGTAAAGATGTCGGATGGATTGCGTCCGATGCAATCATGATCACATGTTTCGCATTTGCGATGTCGTCCACGACAGAGCATTTGGCCCGTGCCTTTCAGGCATCCTCTCCTAAAACTCAGTAGGCCGGTCGAAAGACCGGCCTTTTTTTTCCGGTATCCGTCCCATGCAGCTCAACTGCCGGGCGCGAAAAGATGCGGTGGTCGCACCATTGAGCCATATGGTTTATATGGCGCTGTAATAGATTTTCATTCCGCACCGATCTCTTCCAATAACACTTCCAATAACAGAAGCGTGATGTCTGCCCATGCGACAGGACAGATTGGATTGCTGCAACCATTTGCCTGATGAAAGGAAATTCCGTCCGAATACAGTAGCCGCTGTCACATGATGAACTGAAAATTTCGAGCGGGGCCTTGCTGCGCCAGATCGAAAATTCCGCCTGGACGGCAGGCCAAGGAAGCTCGACCTGTGCCGTCCCGGTACAGCAAATCAGTCGCCATGCAGATAAATGGCGGCTATTGTTCCGATTTAATGGTGTTTCGGATTTACATTTGCATCAAAACCGCGCAAAAGGCAGCTTCTACCGGTCATAATATGGGAAGCGGGGCCAATGTCTGAAGATAATCAGCCTGACATCACGACGCTCACTGTTCAACTGGTGAGTGCGTTCGTCTCCAACAATACGGTTCCAAGCGAAGGTCTCGCCGATCTCATTCGAACAACGCGGTCTGCCTTGACTGAGGATCCGGCAGCGAAAGCGGCCGCACCGGCAGCACCGACTTTTACGCCCGCCGTGTCGGTTCGTAAGAGCCTGTCGTCGCCCGAACATATTTTGAGCATGATCGACGGCAAGCCGTACAAGACCCTGAAGCGCCATCTGGCCAGTCATGGTCTGACCCCCGCCGAATATCGCGACCGTTATGGCCTGCCCAAAAGCTATCCGCTGGTCGCGCCCAACTATTCCGAAGCGCGCCGCGCAGTTGCCACCAAGCTCGGCCTGGGCCGCAAACCGGTGAGCAAGAAGCCGGCAACGCAACCTGCCTCTGTCGCCGCGCCTGCGGTGTCCGCCAAGACTGCACCTGTTGCGGCAAAGACCGCACCTGTGGCAAAGCCGGCCGAAGCCAAGACACCTGCCGCTCCGAAACCGGCCGCAGCCAAGGCGCCAGCTCCAAAAGCCAAGGTGGCCAAGGCAGCGCCCGCCGCAAAGGCACCTGCTGCCAAGCCAGCGGAAGCCAAGGCCCCGGCAAAAGCTACCGCGCCCAAGGCCGCGGCTTCTCGCAAGCGCCTGTCCATCGCCACGCCGACGGCCGAGAAGAAGGATGCCCCCTCGGCTCCGGCCAAGGGGACCGACAAGCCTGCGGTGGCGGCGAAAGCTCCTGCAAAGGCTCCTGCGGCCAAGGTTGCTCTTAAGAAGAAGCCTGCTGCAAAGGCCCCTCCGGCCAAGACGACGACGCCTGAAACCGCTGCATAAAGTTTCGGCCCTTTCGGGGGGCCGAGTGATCGAGATTACGCCCCGATCCGTAGACGTGATCGGGGCGTTGTCATGTCTATGGCCGGTCCGTGGCTTTGGCATGGCGACTTTCGGCGTCGAGAGGTAATCTGCATGATCTGGGAAGGACACCGGATCATCTTCCCCTTCCGATATTACCCGGCGATATATTCACAAACCAAGGGTCACGCTGTCTTCACGGTTTGAAATGATCGCCGGGGACTTTGCCGACCATTTCGGAAAATCGATTGCGCCGGCGATCGCTCCATCCCCCCCTTCTGCGCCCGTCGTTTCCAAACGGATGTAAGGCGAAGGGGTTTCGCACGAGCCCGATCACCGTCCCCTGCCTTTCAGTAAGGACGATCTGTCGCCCTCCCCTGCCAGCTCCGTCATCGAGGGGATTTCCACGATCTGAGGGACCTGAGCTGACGATCGGGCAATCATGGCAACAAGCAAATCGAACCTCGGCCTGCTTCGTCCCCACCGAAGCCGTCCCATGCATGGCCGTTCCATCCGCTCCGCTGCCTTCCCTAAGAGCGCGGTGCGAGGACGGTCATGTCTCTGCTGGGCCCCTCCCCTACCCTTTCGACGATTTCCAGCCGGCCATATGGCTTCGCCTGCCAAAAAATTAGGCACCGCTGTAGCGCCACTGGGCACCAAAACAGGGCTGGGACAAGCAATCCTATACAGGACAGTCGATCGAGGGCTGTTGGGCCTTAAAACGGCAAATAGCTGCAATTCTCATTTTGTTCTCTCTTCTGACCCCATGGTCCGCAAAAGGCTGGTGCCTGTTGTCCGGAGGGAGGACCGAAACAACATATTCCGAAACCCGATCGTTTTTCGATCCATCCGCTGTCGACCAGCTGTGACCGGAC
>NZ_LBIC01000004.1 GCF_001005725.1 Sphingobium chungbukense | reverse complement strand
AGCCGGTTGCCCGCGAGATCGGCGCGGGTGCCGCGCTGAATGAACCCGGCCTTTTCCACATCGTCCATCCAATCCTCGTCGGCGGAGACGAACAGGTCGGCCGGGGCGCCGCTCCTGATCTGGCGGGCGAGAGCGGAGGAGGCGGCAAAGGACAGCACCGGGCGGGCATGGTGCTGCGCCGCCCAGGCGTCTGCGGCGGCGTTCATCGCCTCCTGCATGCTGGCGGCGGCGAGGACGAGCGGCCCGCGCTGCTGCGCCATGGCGGGCGATGTCGATATATGAAGGAATATAGCGAACAGCGCGAGGGCACGGAGAATCACTTTCGGCATCCGTCCTTCTTGCCAGTTCGCCGGCCCTTTGTCTTGGGTCGCCGTCGCGCAGCCGGGTTCGCATTTTTTTGGGCCCGTCTGCTGTTTCCAGCCGACGCGAAAATGCTCTAAGCCGAAGCCATGATTTTCTGCCCGACCCTGCCGGCGGCCTGATCGCATCGTGCCGGTCATTCGTTCGCTTTGCGGCCAGTGCGGCCTGGGATGCGGTATCCGCGCCGTGACCGGCGAGGGGCGGCAGGTCACGGTCGAGGGCGATCCGGTGCATCCGGCCAATGGCGGATTGTTGTGCGAGAAAAGCGCGGCGCTAAGCGACCTGCTGCCGCTGGACGACCGGCTGTTGCGGCCGATGGTCGACGGCCGGGCGGCCGGGTGGGAGCGGGCGCTGGGCCAGGCCGCCCGCCGGCTGGGCGAGGTCATTGCCCGTCATGGACCCGGCAGTGTGGCGATGCATGTGCCGGGCACGCTGCTGACCGAGGATTATTATGTCGCCAACAAGCTGATGAAGGGTTTCATCGGTTCCGCCCATATCGACGCGCCCTGGAGTGAGGCCGGCGGCGTGGCGGCGGCGCATCGCGCGGCCTTGGGCGAGGATGTGATGCCCGCCGCCGGCGAGGATGTGGGGCGGGCGGAGTTGCTGTTGCTGGTGGGCGGCGCGACCCTTCGCCGCCATCCGCTGTTGCGGGACCGGATCGAAGCGGCGCGGGCCGATCAGGGGACCCGGCTGATCCTGATCGCACGGGGGGATGAGGGGCAGGAGATCGAGGCCGATCTGCGGCTGACCGTCGCACCCGGCAGCGAGGCGGCGCTGCTTTCGGCCCTGCTGCTGCATTGCCATGATCGTGGCGGTCTGGATGAGGGCTTTCTGGCGCGTCATGTCCTGGTGCCGCCCGCCTTCTGGGCCGGGTTGCGGAAGGGGCATGACCTTTGGTCGGTGGCCCGCATCTGCGGCCTTGAGCCGGGTGAGGTGCGGGGCTTTTACGATGCGGTCGCGGGCGCGTCGCGGCTCGTGACGCTGTTCAGCCCATCGGGCGAGGGCGCGGAGGCGCGGCGCCTGTCGGCCGCCGTGCTCAATCTTCATCTGGCGACCGGGCGGATCGGCAAGCCGGGCGCGGCGCCCTTTGCCGTGACCAGCGCGGCTAACGGCATGGGCGGGCGCGAAGTGGGTTGCCGCGCGGGCGAGCTGGCGGCGCATCGGGATTTCTCGCCTCAGGCTCTGGCGCAGGTTGGGCGTTTCTGGGGCGCGACGGCCATGGCGGAACGGGCGGGGCTGTGCGGCGCCGAACTGGCCGGCGCGGTCGAGGAAGGGGGGATCAAGGCGCTGCTGATGCTGGGCGGCTTGCCTGCGGCGGGGCATCCGATCCGGAGGCTGCTGGACCGGGTGCCGTTGCTTGTGCTGATGACGCCCTGGGTCGATCCGGAATTGGCGGGGCTGCGCATGATCGCGCTGCCCTCGCCTGTATGGGTGGAGAAGGACGGGACGCTGACCGGAGCGGACCGGCTGATCAGCCGGCAGCGGCGGCTCTTTCCCTTGCCCGGCGAGGCGAAGCCCGATTGGTGGATCGTTACCCAGATCGCCCGCGCCATGGGTTGGCACGATGCCTTTCATTATGAGCGTCCGGCCGAAATCTATCGCGAGCATGCGCGGCTGACCGCCTATCGCAATGAGGGCGAGCGGCTGCTGAACCTCAAGCGGCATGCGCCGATCTCCAACCCGGCCTATGACGAGCTGACGCCATGGCGCTGGGGAGAGGTGCCGTTCGACGAGGGGCGTTTCCCGGCGTCCGACGGGAAGGCGCGGCTGGTGCCGGCTTGGGATCAGTCAGGCTGACCCGCGATCGTGCGGAGATGTTCCAGCAGCGCGTCGCCATTGGCGGCCCAGGTGAAGCGCAACGCGGTTTCGCGCACGGCTTCGCGCTCGGGAGGGTTGTAGAGAATCGCGTTGATGGCGGCGGCGATCGCGTCGGGTTCCCGCGCGACGATCTGGCCCGCTTCGGGGCGGTCGAGCAGTTCGCGCGCGCCGCCGACATCGCTGATGACGATCGGCGTGCCGCAGGCCAGCGCCTCGACCCAGGCATTGGCAAGGCCTTCAGAGGAGGAGGGCAGTGCCATGACGTCGGCGGCGGCGTAGATGCGCGGCAGCCGGTCGTGCGGCACGGAGCCGAGAAAGCCGATGCGCCGGTCGACGCCCAGTTCCTGCGCCAGATTTTCCAGGGACCGGCGATATTGCCCTTGCCCCGCGAACAGCAGCGTCACGCCATGCAGTTGCGGCAGCGCTTGCACCAGCAGTTCCTGCCCCTTGCGCGGGATCAGCGCGCCGACGCACAGCACCACCGGTCCTTCGAAACCCAGCGCTTCCTTCGCGGCGGCGCGGTCGATGATCTCGAAGCGGTCGAGGTCGACGCCGGTATAATGGACGCGGATCTTGTCGGCATCGATGCCCATGCGCGTCATCGACCGGCGCATCGCGTCCGAGACGGCGAGCAGCCCGGCGGCATCCTCGGCGGCGCGTTTCACCATCTTGCGGGTGCCCTTGCGCGTGCCCCAATAATGGATGTCCGCGCCGCGCGCCTTGACCGAATAGGGTATGCCGAGCGCGCGGGACAGGCGCTGCGCCACCGGGCCGTCGGGGAAGAAGAAGCTGGCGTCGATCACGTCGAAGGGCTGCTGGGCGTGCAGATGCCTGACCAGCGGCAGGATCGCGCGGGTCATGCCGTGGACGTTCAGCCGTCCGCCGAATTTGGGGATGATCCGGAAAGTGGGGCGATAGACCGTCAGGTCCTTCCACCGTTCCTTGGCGGGCAGCGCGGCGAGCGCGGCATAGCGTTTCGATCGGGAGAGGGGCCAGGGCGGGAGGCCGAGCGGCGCGACGACCGTGACCTTGACGCCGTCTCGGCTCGCCAGTTCCCGCGCCTGGCGTTCGACGAAGACGCCGAAATTGGGACGGCTCATGTCCGGAAACAGGGTCGAGAGCGTCAGGACGTTCAGCGTCATGGCATCCTTCCTACCATTACCATGGTTGAGACCGGGTTAAGGACGAAGTGCCGCCTTGGCTACAGCCGTCTTACCAGTTGAACCGCGACGGCGCCCCAAGGTGGGTCAGTGATCACCTGCTGGCGGGAACCGCTGCCGAGCGGCAATATCTGGAGCCGGTCGTCCTCCCGCCCGATCAGCCGTCCGAACAGGAATCGCCCGGCATGGCGCGGCAACAGCAGGTCGCGGTTGAGGACGCTGGCGAATTCGTCCGGCAGGATGCGGCGGCACCAGATTTCATCACCGCTCCGGTAATCGCCGATGCTGCCGGACACTTGCACGCCGATCATCGCATCGGCGGGCGCCGGCGGGGGAAGCGAGAGCGGACGGGTCGGCGCGCGGGCGCCGTCCGGGCCGAGCAGGGCGGCGACTGGCACCACGCTTTGCCCCGGCAGGGCGACCAGTTCGGAGGAGGACACACCCAGCGCCGTGGCTATGCGGTTCAGCCAGTTGACCGATACGGTTCGGGTGCCGGTTTCCAATCGGCCGATGGTCTGGGCGGTGGTCGGAGGATCGCACAGCGCACCGACTTGCTCCAGCGTCAATCCCTTTGCCTTGCGCACTTCCCGGATGCGGGTGATCATAATGGGTCCTATTTTACCTATTTGGTTTTTATTCTTTCCTACAAAGGCGTCTGCATGGCAAGCCCCCTTGCATCCGATTCCAGCGAGGAGACAGGCCGTGGCGGCGCATCATGTCGAGCAGATCATCGAAGACCCGTTTGGCCAGGCGCGCAAGGTGGCCGTTAATATCGGGGAATCGCCGCTCGCCTGGCTGCATGCGCGGGGGCATTTGAGCGCGCGCCATTATGTCGCAGGCGACATGCTGCGCGCGGATTGGGAAAAGGCCGGGCTGGGGCCGCGTGTCACGATGCGCTGGGATGCGGCGCCACCGCAGGGGCGTACCGGGCGCAGGGTCGAGCCGACAGTGGCGCAACTGTCCGCGCGGGAGCGGTTCGACGGCGCGATCCGGGCGGCGGGGCCGGGGCTGGCGGATGTGCTCTGGCGGGTGGCTTGCGCGGGCGAGGGCCTGGGGGCGGCGGAAAAGGCGCTCGGTTGGCCAAGCAGGGCTGGCAAGCTGGTGCTGACGCTGGCGCTGGATCGGGTGGCCGGGTGGTATCGGGTGAGGTGATGTTGGCCAATAGGAGATATTCCCCTCCCGCAGGCGGGAGGGGGAATGACTGGAAACCACCCTCAGCCGACGATTCCGGCTCCCAGCAGCAACAGCAGTTTCACGTCGATGGCAAAGCCCTCGGCGCGCCAGGCGGCGATCTGTTCCGCAATGCCGGCAAGCGCTACGCGGTGGACCCGGATATCTTCGCCGTCGACGCCGCCGCCTTCGCCGGTCTTGACCAGATCATGGGCGCGAAAGAGCGTGAAGCTTTCCGATACCATGCCCGGCGAACTGAAAAATTCGCCCAGCACCTCCATCCGTCCGGGGCGATAGCCGGTTTCCTCCTCCAGCTCGCGGGTCGCAGCGAGCATGGCTTCCTCGCCCTCGTCATGGTCACCGACCAGTCCCGCCGGCAATTCGATGCAGCGGCGGCCGAGCGGCACGCGATATTGGTCGACCAGCAGCACATGGCGCCCGTCCGCGGCCTCTTCCACGGCCAGGATGACAGCGGCCTTGATGCCCCTCGCCCGGCCGACATATTCCCATTTGCCCCGCCGCTTGGCGGTGATGAAGCGGCCCTCCCACATGATCTCTTCGGGGGAGGCCATATCCTGTTCACTCATAACTCGATCAACCTGTCGGGCAGTTCATTGGGATTGTCACCGGTTGCCGGGAAATGGCGGGCCAGCACCAAACCGACCTGCCGCACCGCTTCCGCCATGCCGTGGGCGGCGTCGCCGTCTCGCACGCCGTCGATCAGCGCGGCCATGGCATCGCCCCAGATTTCCGGCGCGACCCTTTCATTGATGGCGGCATCCGCGACCAGTTCCGCGCGATGTTCGTCCAGCGACAGGTAGATGAGAACGCCGGTCCGCCCGCGCGTGCGGCCCTGGGCAACGGCGCGGAACAGGGTGATGGCGCGGCGGCGCACGCGGCGGGCCTTGGTGGCCTTGGGGGTCAAGGCCAGGCGCAGCGGCATCCACGCCAGCGCATAGCGGACGATCAGGAATTTGACGATCAGCAGGCCCAGCAGGACCGTCAGCAGCTTCCAGTCCTCGATCTCATGTTCCCAGCTTTGCAGCAGCCAGGAGCAGAGCGCGCGGAACTGTTGCGGGAAGGCGGCAGCCACCGAGAGGGCGAGGAACACCACGCCGATCGCCCAATGCAGCCCGGCGTCATGATAGGAGTCCGATCGGCGGGCGACGATGGTGACGATCTCGCCATCCGTGGCCTTTTCCGCTTGCGCGACCGCGGCGGTCACGCGGTCGTGGTCGGCTTCGTTCAAATGCAGGTGCATCACCAATCCCCCGAAGCGCCGCCGCCGCCGAAGCTGCCGCCGCCGCCCGAAAAGCCACCGCCATCGCCGCCACCCCAGCCACCGCCGCCCCAGCCCGATCCGCCCCCGCTGCCGCCCCAGCCGGAATCGCCCGGTCCCCAGAGGATCACCGGGCCCGATCCGCCCCGGTAACGCCGTCCCCTGCCGCGGCTGGAAAACATGGAGATGACGATGATCGCGACGACGATCAACCAGAAGACGACCATGAAGCCGCCGCCATCGTCGGATGCGTTGCGCGCATTGGCCGCCGCCTGCGCCGCCAGGGCCTTCGCCTCTTCGGGCGGGAGGGTCAGCAGCTTGCCGATCGCGTCCACGCCCGCATCGATCCCGCCGGGCATGTCGCCGGCCTTGAAATGCGGGGTGATGTCGTTGCGGATGATCTGGGACGACAGCGCATCGGTCATGATGCCTTCCAGGCCGTAGCCGGCCTCGATCCGCACCTTGCGTTCGTTGGGCGCGACGATCAGCAGCGCGCCGTTGTTCTTTTCCTTGTCACCGATCCCCCAGGCGCGGCCGAGCTGATAGCCGTAATCGGAAATATCATAGCCCTGGAGGTCGGGCAGCGTGGCGACCACCAGTTGCCGGCCGCTCTGTCGTTCCAGCGCGGCGAGCTTGTCGGTCAGCGCCTGTTCCTGTTGCGGGGAGAGCAGGGCGGCGTCATCCACCACCCGCCCGGTCAGCTTGGGAAAGGTCTGGGCCCCTGCTGCCGGAATGGACAGCAGCAGCGCGAGGATCAGGAACAGGCGGCGAAGCATGTCCCGCTCAGTTGCCGAAGTCGACCTTCGGCGCTTCTTCCGCGCCGGGCGTGGTGGCCTGGAACGGGGTCATCGGCTTGGCGCCATGGATGATCTTGGCGCCGATCGCATCGGGGAAGGTGCGGATGCGGGTATTATAGGCGCGCACCGCCTCATTATAGTCGCGGATGGCGACGGCGATGCGGTTTTCCGTCCCCTCGAGCTGCGATTGCAGGTCGAGGAAATTCTGGTTGGTCTTGAGGTCCGGATAGGCCTCCACCGAGGCGAGCAGGCGGCCGAGGCCCTGCGACAGTTGCGCCTGGGCCTGCTGGAACTGCTGCACCTTGGCGGGATCGGAGAGGTCATTGGCGCTGACCTGTATCGAGGTCGCCTTGGCGCGGGCCTCCGTCACCTTGACCAGCGTGTCCTGCTCCTGCTTGCCGGCGGCCTTCACCGTGGCGACGAGATTACCGATCAGGTTGGAACGGCGCTGATATTGGGCCTGGACGTCGGCCCATTTGGCCTTCGCGACCTCCTCGGCGGCGGGGACGCTGTTGATGCCGCAGGCGGTGAGCGCGAAGGCGCCCAGCAACGGCAGCAGGAAAAGACGCAGGTGGCGCAGGATCGTCATGGAACATCCTCGACATTGTTTCGTGTGTGGAAATAGGCGGTTGTCGAACCCTTCGCAACGGCCCATGCTCTGTTTATCAAAGTCCAACAAGGGGTTTACCATGGGACTGATCACCGAATTCAAGACGTTCATCAACCGCGGCAACGTCATGGACCTGGCCGTCGGCGTGATCATCGGCGGCGCCTTCGCCACCATCACCAAGTCGCTGACCGACGACCTGATCATGCCGGTCGTCGGCTATCTGTTCGGCGGTGCGGATTTTTCCGGTTATTTCATCCGGCTGGGGGACCTGCCCGCCGGGTTCAAGGGCAATCCGGAAAGCTATGCGGACCTGAAGGCGGCCGGCGTCGCCATGTTCGGCTGGGGCGAATTCCTGACCGTGTTCGTCAATTTCCTGATTCTCGCCTTCGTCATCTTCCTGCTGGTCAAGGCGGTGAACAAGCTGATGCCCAAGCCCGAAGACGGCCCGGCCGTCACGCCGGAAGAGGTCGTCCTGCTCCGCGAAATCCGGGACAGCCTGAAAAAATAAGTCGTTTCTGCGACGGAAGGAGCTTGCGGCGGGAACCATCCTGCGCGCGACCGGTTGATCGCCGTCAGGGTTCCGGACAGCCGGTCCCGCGCCGAACGACGTCAGCCCAAAGGGGTGCAACAGGAGAAAACGCCGTGAAAACCTTCGTATCAGTCCTTGGCCTTGCCAGCCTGATCGCGCTTGCCGCATGCGATTCCAAGCAGGAGAACAAGGTCGAGAACGCATATGAGAATCAGGCGGACGCCATCGACAACCAGGCGGACAATATGGAAGCGCTGGCTGACAATCTGAGCGGCAATGCCGAAAATGCGGCAGAAAATGCCGCCGATGCGCTGGAGAACAAGGCCGACGCCACCCGCGAGGCAGGCGAAAAGGCAGGCGAGGCGGTCGAGAAGACTGAAAAGCGCTAAAATTCGAAGGCTTTCACCTGAGCCGCAAGAGGGTGTCGCGACAAGTGGTCGCGGCGCCCTTTTTTGTCGGCATTCCACCTCTTTAACGGGGATTTAACCACGCTTGCTCCATGGTCCGCACCCTATCCACGAGGCGCGGGAATGGACGAGTTACTTCAGGAATTCATATCCGAAACGCAGGAAACGCTGGAGGCGCTGGCCGGAGAGGTCGTCGCCTGGGAAGCGGACCCGGCGGACCGCGACCGGCTGGATGCCATTTTCCGCTTCTTCCATACGGTGAAGGGAAGCTGCGGTTTTCTCAATCTTCCGCGTTTCGAGCGGCTGAGCCATGCTGCCGAGGATGTGCTGGCCGAGATTCGTGCCGACAGGCGTAGCGCCGATCCCGCCACCGTCAGTGCCGTGCTGGGCATCATGGACCGCATCGCCGAACTGGCGGAGGCGGTCTCCCTGGGCACCGCGCTGCCGCACGAGAATGACGATTATCTGATCGCCGCGCTGAGCGAGAAGGAAGAGGATGAGGCCGTCCTGCCGGAAGCGGAAAGCGCGCCCGTCGCCGTCGCCCGCCAGCAGGGCAATGGACAAGCCGCGCCGCGCACCATCCGCCTGCCGCTGTCGCTGATCGACCAGTTGATGAACGGCGTGTCGGACATGGTGCTGGCCCGCAACGAACTGTCCCGCAAGCTGCGCGAGCGGACCGGCGATCCGGAACTGGAAAGCGCCTTCGAGCGGCTGTCGACCTGCGTCGCGGACATGCGCGACGCCATTTCCAAGACGCGGATGCAGCGCGTCGACCGGCTGTTCACGGCGATCCCGCGCATGGTCCGCGATCTGGGCCGGGAACTGGGGAAGCGCATCGACCTGCTCCTGGAGGGCGGCGATGTCGAGATGGACCGCGAGATGGTCGAGATGGTGGTCGATCCGTTGACCCATATCGTCCGCAACAGCATCGATCATGGTATCGAGACGCCGGAAAAGCGCCGCGCGCTGGGTAAGTCCGAGGCCGGCCGGCTGAAGCTGGAGGCGCGCCAGTCGGGCAACCAGATCGTCATCGAGATTTCCGACGACGGGCAGGGCATCGATACCGGACGGCTGGTCGGCAAGGCGATCGCGGCGGGGAGGCTGACGCCGGAATCGGCCGCGCGCATGAGCGAGGCGGAAAAGCTGGACCTGATCTTCCATCCCGGCCTGTCGACGGCCGATCAGGTCACGGCCATTTCCGGGCGCGGCGTCGGCATGGACGTGGTCCGCGCCAATGTGGAGCGGATCGGCGGGGTCATATCGCTCGACAACCGGCCGGGGCGCGGCCTCACCATCATGCTGCGCGTGCCGCTGACGCTGACCATCATTCCGGGGTTGATCGTGCGGGCGGGCGGGCTGCATTTCGCCATTCCGCGGGCCGCTGTGGTCGAAATCCTGCACGACAATAATGAGACGTTGCACATCGCGGAAGTGGGCGGTGCCAAGATCGCCACCATCCGGTCGATCCGCCATTCGATGATCGACCTGGAAGATGTGCTGGGCATGGAAAAGCCGGCGCAGACCGGGCCGCGCGCCGTCATGGTGGTGCGATCGGCGACCGGCGTTCCCTTTGCGATGGGCGTGTCCGCGGTCGACAATCATGAGGAACTGGTGATCCGCCCGGCCTCGCCGCTGGTGATGGCGACGGGGGTTTATGCGGGCATGACGCTGCCCGACAATGGCAAGCCGATGCTGCTGCTGGACGCGGCGGGCCTCGCCAATGCGGCGCGCCTGCCCAACATCCTCGACGACCGTGCCGCGCGCGAGGCCGAAGAGGCGGTGGACGTGCAGGGCGTGGAGATGGTGCCGGCGCTGCGATTCGAGGAATATTCGGGCGAACGGCGCCTGCTCAAGCTGTCGCTGATCGAGCGGGTGGAGGATGTCGATGCGCACCTGTTCGGGCGCTCCGGCGGCCGTGCCTATGTGCGGCTGGACGACCGGCTGGTGCCGGTGGCGAACGGGCATCACAGCTTTGTTGGCGAGAAGGTCGCCGCGCTGCGCCTGCGCGACGGCACGCGGGATGTCTGCTATCCGGTCGCGGCGGTGCTCGACATCGTGGACATGCCCGCCGTGCCGGACATGATCGCGATGCATGGCACGCTGAGCGGCGTGGTGGTGATCGACGGCGAGCATCTGGAGGTCGTCAATCCCTTCGCCCTGTTCGCCGCATTGCCCGATGAACCGATCCGGGAAAAGGGGCGTGGCCGCTGCCTGCTGGCGGACAGCGAGGATGGCTGGACACGCGAGATCTTGGCGCCGCTGCTGCGGCAGGCGGGGCATGAGGTGGTGCTGGGCCTGCCCGCCGATGCGCCGGTCGATCCGCAGGATGTGGTGCTGTTCAGTGGCGCCGATCTGTCGCAGGCAAGCGAATTGCTGGGGTGCCGCGTGGTGCATCTGCGCGCCTCGCCGCGGCCCAGCAGCCCGCAGGACGGCAGCATCTACCGCTATGACCAGGATGCGCTGATGGCGGCCCTGGCCGGATCGCGCGGGTAAAAGGGGGAAGGCGCATGAACAAGCTCTATCTGCTCGCCCTGCTGGCCGGCACGCGGGTCGCCATCGAAACCAGCGAGGTCGAGGCGGTGGTGAAGCTCACCGACATTTCCCCGGTGCCGGGGATGGGCGCGCATGTCGCGGGCCTGTCCGCGCTGCGCAGCCGGGTGCTGACGGTGATCGATGTCGCCGCACTGATCCGGGGAGAGCCGACGCCCCCCGATCGGCGGGGCTTTGCCGTCATCGCCGACATTGCGGGCCACAGCTATGGTCTGATGGTCGATGCGGTCTACGACATCTGTCAGGTCTCGGAGGGGGAATTGCCGCTGCGCGGCCAGCTCGATCCGGCCTGGCTGCCCCATGCGCGCGGACTGGTCGAGCATGAGGGGCAACCCCATCTGCTCGTGTCGCTGGCCGGCTTCATCGAGGCTGGCGCGTTGGCGCACGTAGCATGATCAATTTTTCGGACGTTTACCAATTGCTTGGCTTTGCCATTTAAGTCTCGTCCAAACGGGAAGCAAAACAAGGGACGCTTTATGAAAAACTGCCTGGTCGTCGATGATTCGAAAGTCATAAGAAAGGTGGCGCGCCACATATTGGAATCGTTGGACCTGTCGGTCAGCGAAGCGGTCGACGGCCGCGATGCCCTGACCCAGTGCGAAGCATCCGCGCCCGACGTCGTGCTGCTCGACTGGAACATGCCGGTGATGAGCGGCATGGAATTCCTCCAGGCCCTGCCCGGCGCCGGACTGGCGGCGCGGCCCAAGATCATCTTCTGCACCACCGAAAACGGCATCAGCCATATCAAGGCCGCCGTCGAGGCGGGCGCGGACGAATATGTGATGAAGCCGTTCGATCGTGAAACGCTGGAAAGCAAGTTGGCCATCGTGGGAGTGATCTGAAGTTTCCGACACCGCCTTTCCCGGCCGGTCGCGGGCAAGCCGGCCGCCGGGAAATGCCTCGTCTGCCGATGAACTGACCGCTCCTTTTCCTCCTTTTCTTTTCCTTCAGGAAAGTTGTCCCTTCAATGACCGTCCACGTGCCGATCATGGCCAGAAACCGGAGCGACGACAGGGTGGTACGCACCCTGATCGTCGACGATTCGGTCGTGGTCCGGACAGTGATCGAGCGGATATTGAATGCGGACCGGGGCTTTTGCGTGACGCACAAGACCAATAGCGCCGAACAGGCCCTATATTATCTGAACGAGCATGAAGTCGACCTGGTGCTGCTCGACATAGAGTTGCCGGGTCAGAGCGGCCTGACGGCGCTGCCCGCGATCCTGCGGACGCAGCCCCACGCCAAGGTCGTGATCCTGTCGGGCAATTGCGAGGAGGGCAGCGCCGCCGCCATCGAGGCGCTGGCGCTGGGGGCGAGCGACATTTTCGCCAAGCCGGGCAGCGGCAGTTTCGGCGAACATTTCCCCCAGTCGCTGATCGAGCGCCTGTCACGCCTGTTCAGCGGTGGGCAGCCGCCGGTTCTCGCCCGTCCTGCCGCGCCGGTCGAGGCGGGGCAGGTGGCGCAGCCGCTCGCCTGTCTAGGTATCGGCGCGTCGACCGGTGGCATCCATGCGCTGGGGCAACTGTTCGCCGGGCTGGCGGAACCGCTGGGCGTGCCGATCCTGCTGACCCAGCATCTGCCCGCAAGCTTCACCTATTATTTCGCCCAGCAATTGGGGCGTATGACCAGCCTGAAGGTCAAGGTGCCCGAGCAGGGGGAATTGCTGTCCCCCGACATCGTCTATGTCGCGCCGGGCGATGCCAATCTCCAGTTGCGGCGGGGCTTGCACGGACGGGTGTCCGTCATGCTCGATCCACAGCGCACCCCGACGGGCAATCTGCCCGGCGTCGACCCGATGTTCTCCAGCATGGCGCAGGCCTATGGCGCGGGGGCGGCGGGGATCGTGCTGACCGGAATGGGCCGCGACGGCACGATCGGCGCGCGCGACATCGTCGCGGCGGGCGGCTGGATCGTCGCGCAGGATGAGGCGAGCAGCGTGGTCTGGGGAATGCCCGGATCGATCGCGGGCGAGGGCCTGAACTGCGCGCTGTTGGAACCGCATGCGATCATGGATTTCGTGGCACGGCGAGGAAAGAACAGAAACTGATGGCAATGACTCCCTCGTCCGGCACTCCCTCGTCCGGCTCCGGTGCATCCGCTTCGGGCGCCTCTTCGCGCAGCGCCGCGCGAATCCTGTCCGGCCTGCTGGAGGCGCGTACCGGCCAGATATTGTCGGAAAACCGTGCCTGGCGGATGGAAACGGCGCTGAAGCCGGTGCTGCGCGCCCATGGGCTGGCGGATATGGATGCCCTGGCCGCCCGGCTGCTGACCCGCAAGGACCCGGCGCTGGAAAATGCCGTGGTCAATGCGCTGCTGAACAATGAGAGCAGCTTTTTCCGCGATCTCCAGATTTTCGACATGATCCATCGCCAGATCCTGCCGCAGATCCATGCGCAGCGGTCGGACCGGACCCTGCGCATCTGGAGCGCGGGCTGTTCGACCGGGCAGGAAGCCTATTCGATCGCGATCCAGATCTCCAACGCCATGGCGCGCTGGCGCGGCTGGCGCATAGAGATTTTGGCCACCGACATTTCCACCGCCGCGATCGACCAGGCAAAGGCGGGCATCTTCACCCAGATGGACGTGCAGCGCGGGCTGGCGGTGGGCGACCTCATCAAATGGTTCGAACCGTCGGGCGACGATTGGTGCGCCAATCCCGCGCTGCGGCAGATGATCGATTTCCGCACCGACAATCTGTTCGATGCCCGGGCACCGATGGGCGAATATGATCTGCTGCTCTGCCGCAACGTGCTGCTCTATTTCACGCCGGAGCGCCGCCAGGACGTGTTCCGTCTGCTGGCGCGGCACAGCCATGCGCGATCTGTCCTGTTGCTGGGCGCGGGCGAAACGGTGATCGGCCATAGCGAGGATTTCGTACCCCATCCCGAATTTCGCGGTGGCTATGGGCGCCGGATCGAGGCGTCTTCGCTGGCGCAGGCCTCGGTTCATCGGGCGCTCTGATCCGCCTCGTCATTTGCCCATCATGATTTTTGCGGGGCCGCCCGCTTGATTGGCTGGCCGCTGTCGGCCATGGTCGGTCCATGGTAATGGCGGCGGATGATGGACAAGTGACGGGCCCTTCGCGATGACCGACTTTCCGATGATCGACACGCCGTCGCCCAATTTCGACGAGCGCAGCCTGCCCGTATCGATGCTGGTGTTGCACTATACCGGGATGGTCGACGCGGCGACCGCGATCAACTGGCTGGTCAGCCCGGAATCCAAGGTGTCCGCCCATTATGTCGTGACCGAGGACGGGCAGGTCATCCGCATGGTGGACGAGGACAAGCGCGCCTGGCATGCCGGGCGGGCGCATTGGCGGGGCATCGACGACGTCAATTCCGCCAGTATCGGCATAGAGATCGTCAATCCGGGGCATGAATGGGGCTATCGGCCCTTCCCGGACACGCAGATGGGCTCGCTGATCCCGCTCATCCACCAGATCGTCCAGCGTCACAAGATCACCCGCGGCAATATCGTCGGGCATAGCGACGTCGCCCCGGCCCGCAAGCAGGACCCTGGCGAGCTTTTCCCCTGGGGACAGTTGGCGCGGCTGCGGCTGGCCCTGCCGCGCCCCACCAAGAACCTCATGGACCCGCATTGGAGCGATGGCGGCTTCATGCTGGCGCTGGAGCGTTTCGGTTATGACATTGCCGAGCCGCAGGCGGCGGTGGTGGCGTTCCAGCGGCGCTTCCGGCCCGAACTGATCGACGGGATCATCGACGGCGAGTGCCGGGCGATCCTGCTGGCGTTGCTGCTGCCCAAGCCCCAGGGTGAGGACTAAGCGGCGCGATGATGGAACGGGGATGACGAGCGCGCCCGACCCGTGTATAGGCGCCCTTGCCAGAGGGCCGGGCGGCCGCGGCGTGGAGGGGTACTTCCACGGCGAGGAAAGTCCGGGCTCCACGAAATGACGGTGCCGGCTAACGGCCGGCTGGAGTGATCCAAGGGACAGTGCAACAGAAAGCAGGTCGCTACAGCTTCGGCTCAGCGAAATTGAAAGGGTGCGGTAAGAGCGCACCGCGTCTCCGGCAACGGAAGGCGGCACGGTAAACCCCACCGGGAGCAAGACCGAATAGGGGCGGCGCGCGGCTTGACCGCTAGGCCAGTTTCGGCTGAGACCGCCCGGGTTGGTTGCTTGAGGGACGGAGCGATCCGTCCCCTAGAGGAATGGTCGCCACCCTTCGCAAGGAGGGGACAGAACCCGGCTTACAGGCCCTCTGGCATTGGAGCATCTGAAGGGATGGCGGTTTTGGTCGTGCGGGCATGAGCCCTTCGTCACCTTGGACTTGATCGGGGGAACGAGGGAGGGGGGAACGGCTGGAATCCCGCCAAATCCGCCTTGCCACCTGACCTTTTTCCGCAACGCCATTCCGCCGTCGGACAGGTAAGCTTCTTTCAATAACTCCTTGTTACGCAGGGATCATGGCATCCCTGCGGACCAACCTGACCGAATGGCATGCGCGGCGCGGCGACCTTGTCGCTGCGCTCGGTCTGGCCGAGGGCGGGGTGGAGGTCGACGTCTCCTGGATTTCCGGGACCTTCGTCCATATCGCCCGGCTGTGGCCGCTGATATTGCTGGGGAAACTCTGCATCACCGCCTTGCTGCACGTGCCCTTTTACGAAGCGGACAATATCGGTCATGCGCTGGCGCTGTCGGCCATGCTGCTGGTGGACGGTGTCGCGATCGTCGCGCCGCGCGGCGCCGCGTTCCAGCGGTTGCGCCCGCATCACCAGAAATGGCTGATGCTGCCGATGGTGATGCTGTCGGGCCTGACCTTCAGTGTGATGCTGGGTTCGTCGCTCCTTACGGATGCGCCGTCGCGCAATCTGGTGGCGGAAATGGCGGTCGCGCTGATGGCGGTGTCGATCTTCGGCGACCGGCGGCTGCTGGGGGTGGGCTATTTCACCGGACTGCTGGTCGCGGCGATCGTCCATCGGGCGGATTTCACCCAGATAGGCCTGTTGATCAGTTGCATCGCGGTGATGATGGTCGCCGCCCTGCGCCAGGCGAATGCCGACATGAACCGCGCCATCCTCTTCCATCAGCGCGATCTGCGGGCGCAGCGATCCGACCGGTTGCTGCATGAATATGAGCAGTCAGGTCGCGGCTGGTTCTGGGAAACCGATCGCCACGGCTGCATCGCCTATATTTCCGACACGCTGGCGCGCACGCTGGACAGGACCAGCGAGGCGCTGATCGGCCGCCCGATCACGGAGATCATCCGGCCCGGCGACCGGCAGGACGGCGATGGCGAGCGCACGCTGGGCTTTCACCTTTCCGCCCGCACCGGCTTTGCCGAAATTCCGGTCCGTGCCGCCATGGCGAAGGACGAGCGATGGTGGTCGATTTCCGGCCAGCCTGTGTTCAACGAATATGGCCAGTTTCACGGCTTCCGCGGCAGCGGCACGGACCTGACCGAAATGCGCCGCAGCCAGGCCGAGGTGAACCGGCTGGCCCAATTTGATTCGCTGACCGGCCTCGCCAACCGCGTGCAGATGATGCGTTCGCTGGAGCAGGCGGTGGCGGGCAAGGGCGGCCGGCCCCGCGACTGCACGTTGATGATGCTCGACCTCGACCGGTTCAAGACGGTCAACGACACGCTCGGCCACCCCGCCGGCGACGCGCTGCTGCGGCAGGTCAGCCAGCGCATCCAGCGCGTCGTCGGGGACAAGGGGCTGGTCGGCCGCCAGGGCGGCGACGAATTCAAGATCCTGCTGCCCGGCCGCCCGGACAAGGTCACGCTCGATCATCTGGCGCGGGCGATCATCACCGATGTCTCCCAACCCTATACGGTGGAGGGGACGGCGGTCGTCATCGGTGTATCGGTCGGCATTTCCTTCTGCCCGCAGGATGGCGTCACCGCGGAGGAACTGATCCGCAATGCCGACCTCGCGCTCTATGCGGCGAAAGGCGATGGACGCGGCGTCTACCGCTTCTACTCGCCCGAAATGCATGCCGAGGCGGAAGACCGCCGCCAGCTGGAGGAGGATCTGCGCCGGGCCCTGGTCGAGGACGGACTGCACCTCGTCTATCAACCCGTGGTGTCGTCCAAGACGGAACGGATCACCGGCTATGAAGCGCTGCTGCGCTGGCAGCATCCGGTACGTGGCGCGATCTCGCCCACCCAGTTCGTGCCGATTGCGGAGGATAGCGGCCTGATCGGCCCGATCGGCGAATGGGTGCTGCGCACCGCCTGCCGCGATGCGGCGCAATGGGCCGACGATGTGCGGGTGGCGATCAATGTCTCGCCGATCCAGTTCGCCAATCCGGGCCTGCCCTCCGTCGTCATGAATGCACTGGCCGGATCGGGCCTGGCGCCCCAGCGGCTGGAACTGGAAATCACCGAAAGCGTGTTCCTGACCGACGGCGACGGCACGGATTCGATGTTCAGCCGCCTGAAGGGCCTGGGCGTCCGGCTGGCGCTGGACGATTTCGGCACCGGCTATTCCTCGCTCGGCTATCTGAAGAAGGCGCCGTTCGACAAGATCAAGATCGACCAGAGCTTCGTGCGCGGCGCCGCGATCAAGGGCAGCCGCAACAGCGCCATCATCAAGGCGATCGTCAGCCTGGCCGAAGCGCTGGGTATGGACACCACGGCGGAGGGGGCGGAAACGCAGGACGAGCTCGCCCTGATCCGCCAGCTCGGGTGCAGCCACATCCAGGGCTATGTCTATGGTCGGCCGGTTCCCGCGCAGGAGGTGCTGGTCCAGCAGCATCGCCATGGCGGGCACATCGCGCCGCAGGGTTTCCAGTCGAGCCGGCCCGAACGCAAGACCATGTTCCGCACCGTGACCGTGCATCATGACGGGCATGTCCATACCGGGCGCATCCGCAACATTTCCGCCACCGGCGCGCAGTTGGAGGGGGTGTGGGCTGTTCCAGAAGGCACGCTGTTCGCGATCGAACTGAGCGAAAACCAGATCGTCAACGCCGTTGCGCGCTGGTCGAAGGAAGACCGGATGGGTGTGGAATTCACCCATTCGATCAACCTGTCCGCCTTGCGCGCGGCACCCCGGTCGCTGGCGTCCTGAGGGGGGGACGGAGCCAGCGGGTGATACCACCTGCTTCGAAAAAGCTCTACCGCCCGAACTTCTTCTGCACCTTGCCGTAGCGCAGCTTCCGCGTCCCCGGCTTCCCCTCCGTCGCACGTCCGCGCGGCGCGGCCACCTGCTGATCGGCGGGCAGGCCCAGTTCCTCCGCCTCCAGCTTGCGGATTTCGTCGCGGATGCGTCCGGCTTCCTCGAACTCCAGGTCCGCCGCCGCCGCGCGCATCTTCTTTTCCAGATCCTCGATATAGGCGCGCAGATTGTGGCCCACGAGATGCGGCCGGTCCTCCAGCCCCGTCTCGACCGTCACCTGATCCTTCGACGCGACATGGGCGATGATGTCGCTGATATTCTTCTTCACCGTCTGCGGCGTGATGCCATGTTCGGCATTATATTCCATCTGCTTCTCGCGCCGACGGGACGTCTCATTGAGCGCCCGCTCCATCGACCCGGTGATCCGGTCGGCATAGAGGATCACCCGCCCCTCGACATTGCGCGCCGCGCGCCCGATCGTCTGGATCAGCGAGGTTTCGGAGCGCAGGAACCCTTCCTTGTCGGCATCCAAAATCGCCACCAGCCCGCATTCGGGAATATCCAGACCCTCGCGCAGCAGGTTGATGCCGATCAGCACGTCATAGACGCCCAGCCGCAAATCCCGGATCAGTTCGATCCGCTCCAGCGTCTCGACGTCCGAGTGCATGTAGCGGACCTTGATCCCCGCCTCATGCATGAACTCGGTCAGGTCCTCCGCCATCCGCTTGGTCAGCGTGGTGACGAGCGTGCGATAGCCCTGCGCGGCGACCTTGCGGCATTCGTTGATCAGGTCGTCGACCTGATCCTCGACCGGCTTGATCTCGACCGGCGGGTCGATGAGGCCGGTCGGCCGAATGACCTGTTCGGAGAAGGTGCCGCCAGTCTGCTCCATCTCCCACGGCCCCGGCGTCGCGGACACGCTCACCGTCTGCGGCCGCATCGCGTCCCACTCGTTGAAGCGCAGCGGCCGGTTGTCGATGCAGCTCGGCAGGCGGAAGCCATATTCGGCCAGCGTGATCTTGCGCCGATGGTCGCCCCGCGCCATCGCCCCGATCTGCGGCACGGTCTGGTGGCTCTCGTCCACGAACAGCAGGGCATTTTCGGGCAGATATTCGAACAAGGTCGGCGGCGGCTCGCCCGGCAGGCGTCCGGTCAGGAAGCGCGAATAATTCTCGATCCCCGCGCAGGAGCCGGTCGCCGCGATCATCTCCAGATCGAAGTTCGTCCGTTGCTCCAGCCGCTGCGCCTCCAGCAGCTTGCCCTCGCCGGTCAGTTCCTTCAGCCGCTCCGCCAGCTCGAAGCGGATCGCCTCCATCGCCTGCTTGAGCGTCGGCCCCGGCGTGACATGGTGCGAATTGGGAAAGACCTTCACATAATCGAGGCTCGCGATCTTCTTCCCCGTCAGCGGATCGAACTCGACAATCTCCTCAATTTCATTGCCGAAGAAGCTGACCCGCCACGCCGTATCCTCATAGTGGGAGGGGAAAATCTCCAGATTATCCCCCTTCACCCGGAAATTGCCGCGCGCAAAGGCCGCATCGTTGCGCTTGTACTGGAGCGCCACCAGCTTGCGGATGATCTCGCGCTGGTCCTCGATCTGCCCCTTCTTCATCGCGAAGGTCATGGCCGAATAGGTCTCGACCGACCCGATGCCGTAAAGACAGGACACCGACGCCACGATCAGCACATCGTCCCGCTCCATCAGGGCGCGGGTGGCCGAATGGCGCATCCGGTCGATCGCCTCGTTTACGCTGGACTCCTTCTCGATATAGGTGTCCGACCGCGCCACATAGGCTTCGGGCTGATAATAATCATAGTAACTGACGAAATATTCGACGGCATTTTCCGGAAAGAAGCTCTTGAACTCCCCATAAAGCTGCGCCGCCAAAATCTTGTTCGGCGCCAGCACCAGCGCGGGTCGCTGCAACGCCTCGATCACCTTCGCCATGGTGAAGGTCTTGCCGGAGCCGGTCACGCCCAGCAGCACCTGATCCTTCTCGCCCGTCAGCGCGGTTTCCACCAGTTCGGCAATGGCGGTCGGCTGGTCGCCCGACGGCTCATAATCGGAAACCAGCTTGAACGCCCGCCCGCCCTCGCTCTTTTCGGGGCGCGCGGGGCGGTGGGGGACGAAGCCTTCGCCGGTCTCCGGCTCGTCCAGCGTGGTGCGGATTTGAATTGTCATCGCGCCTTGATATGGTCCCGGCCCAAGCGGGGTGCAACAGGGAGGATGATCCATGCGCAAAACTGTACTGGGCCTGATGGGGGCGACGGCCCTGCTGGCGGCCTGCGGCGAAAAACCGTCCGGCGAGCCCCAGACCAAGGAAGAGGTGAAACAGGAGGTCCAGAAGGTCCAGCTCAAGCCGGGCCAGTGGGAGGGCACTTATGAGCTGGAAGACATCGACATGCCGAACATGCCCGGCGGCGGCGCCCAGATGAAAGAGCAGATGAAGAAGATGATGAGCCGCACCTCGATCAAATATTGCGTCTCGCCCGAAGAAGCGGCCAACCCCAGCGGCAAGATGTTCTCCGGCCAGGAGAATAAGGATTGTACGTACAAGGGCTTCGACGCCAGCGGCGGCTCCGTGAAGGGCGAGATAAGCTGCAAGTCGCAGGGCGGCACGATGAACGCCGTCATGTCCGGCGATTACGCGCCCGAAAGCTATGCGATGCGCATGGACATGAAGATGACCGGCGCGCCCAACGGCATGAACATGAGCATGAAGGCCAAGACCAGCGGCAAGTGGATCGGCACAACCTGCGCAGCGAAATGAACCAGGCCCCGGCGTGCTGGCTTTGCGGCCGCGCGCTGGGGCATCGCGTCGAATGGCATCATCCGATGCCCAAAAGCAAAGGCGGGCGGGACAGGGTGCCCGTCCACCCGATCTGCCATCGCGCCATCCACGCCCATTTCGGCAATGCGGAACTCGCCCGTGCCTATGGCGATGCCGACGCTTTGCGCGCCCATCCCGGACTCGCCCGCTTTCTCGCCTGGATCGCGACCAAGCCACCCGACTTCCACGCACCCACTTATAAGAAGCGATAGAGCATTTTGCAGTCGGCCAGCATGGCCGACGGCTCGCAAAATGCGGGAAACAGGCTCCAGCAAATTCCTCTTGCGCTTTGCGCGACTTGGCGCGAGCCTCACGCCGTTCCGCCCAAGCATTTTGAAGTCGGCAGGTACGGCCGATGGCTCGCAAAATGCGTGAACCAGCGAGAACAGGGGAGAGGATATGCAGAAAGTTGCACTGGCGGCATGGCCGCTTTTGCTCGCTCTTGGCTTGGCCGGCTGCGGTAGCAAGCCGGAACCCGCACCTGAAACCACCGAAGCACCGGTCCTGATGAAGGCCGGCGAATGGACGCTGACGCGCAAGACCACGGGCTACAATACGCCCACCGTCACCCCGGCCGAATATCAGGCCGCCCTGAAGCAGACGAGCGAGGACAAGGCCTGCATCGCCGTCGATGCCGCTGGCGTGCCCGACGCCAATGCGCTTGCGGGAGCGGAGGGCAAGGCCTGCACCTACAAGGACAAGCTGGTCCGCAAGGGCCGGTTGATCGCGACGCTCGCCTGCACGTCGGGCAAGGGCACGTCGGAAATCGTGCTGGAGGGCAATTTCACCGCCGATACGCTGACCCTGGGCAGCACCATGACCCGGACGGAGGGCGGCAGCCCCGTGCTGCGTACGACCCATGACGTCACCGGCAAGCGCACGGGGGAATGTTCGAAGGCCTAAGCCGCGGATTCGCGACGGAAGATCGAAAATGCGCTGGGCTGCGATTCATGCGATGGTCCCGAACGGCATCCATCTCTTGGGAAGGGGAGTCGTTCCATGCTGTTCCATCTGTCGATCGCAGCCCGCAATCCCCGCCATGTCGCGCAGGTCCTGGCCGAATTCTGGCGGGGGGAGGCCTTTCCCTTTCCGCCGGTCGCACAGGGAAGCTGGATCGCCGTGGCGGGGGACGAGCGCGGCACGGCGATAGAAGTCTATCCACTGGGCACAGTGCTGCGCGAGGCGGAGGGCGACGCCGACAGCTTCGGCGAGGCTACGCAGCAGAACGGCTATACCGCCACCCATGCCGCCCTTGCCACCACGCTCAGCCAGGCGGAGGTGATGGCGATCGCGTCGCGCGAAGGCTGGCCCGCCAAATATCGCAAGCGGGGCGGCACCTTCGGCGTCATCGAACTTTGGATCGAGGGCCGGCAGATGGTCGAACTGCTGACGCAGGAGATGCAGGCCGAATATCTGGCCTCCGCGACGATCGACAATTTCCGCGCCATGATGAGGGGGATGAGCGGCGACGGATAAAGCCCCCAAATCTTTCCCATTGGCGCGCGACGGAAGATTATCATGTCCGAAATGGATGGCTTCCCCTGTTTTAAGGTCTTGGAACGCCTATCTGCCTGAGCCGACGGGGCTGGGGGCATATATGCGATTTGCGATGGCAGGTTCGGCGGCATGGGGCATGCTGATGCTGGTCGGCTGTGCGCCCCGGCAGGATGATCCGTCCAATCCGCCACGGCTGGGCCAATGGCATGACCGTACAATCCTGACCGGCGTGCGTCTCAACGACCGCGCGCTCAAGGATGAGGAAATCCCGTCTGAACTGCGCGGGGTGATCGATGGCTTCAACAAGGAAAAGAGTGTCTGCGGCGAACCGCGCCTGCGGGAGAAGTCGGAGATTCAGGCCATGCTCGATGAAAAATTCGACGACTGCGCCATGGAGACGTTCGATACCGATGGATCCACCCTTTCAGCGCTTGCCAGATGCAGGCCGCACGACACGGGACAGGATATTCAGATGACCGTCCGCGTGGATGGCCGTACTGGTGCGGAACATTTGTTGCTCGATGTGGATGGGATCGCACGCCTAACCGAAAAGACCGGCGGCAATTATGTCGTCGTCGTTTCCGGCCGCCGCGAAATCACGCGCATCGGCGACTGCTGACGCTTATTCCAGCGCCGCGATCGCCCGCCGGTCGCAATGCTTGGTGCCACGCGGGACTGGCGCATAGCCCGGCACCAGGATCGACTGCCCGGCCCTGAGCGGTGCGAAGCGTTTCCGCTCTATCCCTTCGCAGCGCAGGGCAAGCTCCAGCATCCTGGGCGGCGTCCCCCATTTCTCGTAGGACAGGCGGAACGTTCCCCAATGGATGGGGATCGCGGTCGAGGCCCTGAGTTTCTCGAACACCTGCACAGCCTGTTCCGGCCCGATATGCGCGTCCGACTGCATCTGCCCGGGATAGAAGCGGAAGGCGCCGATCGGGATCATCGCCAGCCTGATCGGCCCCAACCGCGCCGCTTCTTCCGGCCAAGCCATGTCGCCAGCCCCGGTATCGCCCGCGAAGAAGATGTTGCCCGCCCGCGTCTCGATGACGAAACTGGACCATAAAGCCCGGCTGCGGTCCGTGTTCCAGCGGCTGCTCCAATGATGGCTGCGCAGCACATGGACGCGATAATCGGGACAATGTTCGTAATTTTCGCACTGGATCACCGTGTCGTCGCCCAGGCCGCGAAGCGCCGCGCCGCTCACCGACTGGCCCCAGTCCAGCGCGGTCGACGGGATGCCGTTGGCCTTCAGGATCGCGTCATTGCCCAGGCTGGTGACGATCTTCGGCCGGTCCCGCTCCCACAGCCTTTTCAGCGTGGGAATGTCCATATGGTCATAATGATTGTGGCTGACGAGGATGAGGTCGATCTTCGGCAGATCGTCAAAGCGCACCCCCGGCTGTGCCACCCGCTTCGGCCCCAGCGGCGGGAAGGGGCCGGCATGGTCCGACCAGATCGGATCGGTCAGGATATTGAGGCCCGCCGCCTGTACCAGCACCGTCGCATGGCCCACCCATGTCGCCACCATGCCCCTGGGCGCGGCGAAGGCGGGCGGGCGCGAGGGCTTGACCGCGACAGCGTCGGGCCATGCGGGTCGGTCGTCCTGCCCCGTCAGCCAGCGCGCGACGAAGCCGCGGGGGTTGCTCCCCGGCGGCACCGGCAATCCGATCTCCCCATCGGGATTGAAGAAACGGGCACCATCATAATGGCGGCTGACCGGCCCCCGATAATAGATCTGGTCGAGAAAGAGCGGAACGATGGTCACCGCCAGACACAGCGCGATGACCGCAAACAGCAGCGTGATGCCCAGACCCTTGGCGATTTGCCCGACGATGCGGCCCATGCCGTCTCCCGCAATGATGACCGGAAGCGACATAGCGCGGATCGGAGCGCGGGCAAGAGCGGACACTTTCATGGCACGTCACCCCGGACTTGACCTGGGGTCCCGCTTTTCTTTTGAGCGCCCACCCTGACAATGCGGGGAGCCTTTGGGTCAAGCCCACCAGGGTAACAAGCGTAACGAGGGTGGCGATGTCGGCAACAGGCCATCCATGGCCACCGGCCTCACCCCTGATCCTGATAGGCCATTTGCAAAATCCCCCAATGCCTGCCCCGCACATGGATGGAGGCGATCACCTGCTTGAGCAGGATGACATTTCCCTCCGCGGTCAGGCGACGATAGGCCTTGAGGTAGAAGGGCTGGGTGATCTTGCTCTGCTCGCGCGTATCGGGAAAATCGAAGATCACGCCTTCGCGCGAATATTCCATGTTCCAATTATCGTCGCCAGGCCGCTGGGGCAACGACCGCTCCGGCATGGCGACCGCGCCGAAACTGTTGCGATCGGTGAAGGTCATGCCGAACAGGCCCCTGAACGCGCGCGCCCTATCCTGCTGCACCCTGGCCGCGGGGATCAGCACCGGCTGGACGGGATGGCTATATTGCGTCGGATGGGTGCCGGGAATGGGCGCATAATATTCGCTGAACAGCACGCTTTCGGTCAGCCGCCCATCGGCGAGCGCCTGCTCCAATTCCCCGCTCACCGCCTTCGCCGCGTTCAGGCAGAAGTCGATATAGGGGGAATCGGGAATCTCGACGCCGCTCTCCGCCACCAATTGCAGCAACTGGTTGGTGTCGTCGCTGGCGATGGTGATCCGCCCGGACAGCCGGTGCAGCCCGCCCGCATTGTCGGTCGAGGTGCTGGCCAGCGCCTCCAGCCCGCTGCGGATTTCGCCCGCCGATCCGACCATGGAGGCGATGCGCTGCGCCACCGCGTCGCTGTTGCTGGACAGATCCTCCATCAGATTGCCCAGCCGTTCGACCAGTTGCTCGATATTCTTGGTGTCGGACAGGGCCGTGCGCGCGGTTTCGGCGCCATGGACGATCCCTTCCAGCATCTTGCCCGCCTCGCCGGTCAACGCGCCGATCGACTGGTCGATGGTCTGGGTTGCCGTCGCTGTTTCCTGCGCCAGCTTCTTGACCTCCGCCGCCACCACGGCAAAGCCGCGTCCGGCATCGCCGGCCCGTGCCGCTTCGATAGTGGCGTTGAGGGCCAGCAAATTGGTCTGGCTGGCAATGCCGCTGATCACGCTGGTCACATGGGCCACGGTCTTGAGCGCATTGCGGAAACCGTCCAGCCGTTCATGCAGGCTGCTCACCCGCTCGATCAGGTCGACGAAATTGGCGTTGGCGTCCGATAGCTGCCGTCCGGAATCATCGATGATGCCCCGCGCCGCGATCGCCTTTTCCCGCGCGTCCTGCCCGGCCAGCGACACGCTTTCCCCGTCGCGCGACAGTTGCGCCGCCGCGCCGCCGATGGTCTCGATGGTGCGGGCCTGATGGGTGACGCGGTCCGCCAGTTCGCTGATGTCCGCCTGCAGGTCGAGCGTGCGGATGCCCAGGTCGCCAGACAGCTTGGCCACCTTCATCACCGCCTGTTCGACGTTCCGGTTTCTTGCCTGATTTTCCACGGTTTCAGGGGCTATCGGACGATGGTAAAATATCCGTTAGCGATGCGGCGGGCCGTTGCTCGCCCGCTATAATGAGCCCATCAGTGCCAGCACCACGCCGCCCGCCACCAATATCAGTCCCACGACCTCGCTGCGCCGCATCCGTTCGCCCAGGTAGAAATGGCCGAAACCCAGGGTGAAGGCGACCTCGATCTGCCCGACGATCCGCACCAGCGCGACCGGCGCCGTGGCAAAGCCAGTGAACCAGCAGGCCGATCCCAGGGAGGAGAGCAGCCCGACCTGCCCCGACACCCGCCAGTTGCGAAACACCCTCCCCATCTGCCCCGGTTCGCGCAGCAGCAGGAAACCGCCCTGCATCGCCGTCTGCATCGCCACCGTCACGGCGAGTACGATCAGCGCGGCGAGGACCGGGTCGTTCCCACCGACCTCCTGCGTCGCACGGCGGATGCCGATCGCGGTCAGAGCGAAGAAAAAGCCCGACGCGATGCCGGTCAGCGCCGCCGGCTGGCCAAGGGCCCTGGCAAAATCCATCGGTCCCATGCGCTTGCCGCCCGTGGACAGCAGCATGACCCCCATGACGCCGCAACCGATGCCTGCCCAGGCGAGCGGATGCAACCGCTCCCCCATCAGCAGGAAGGACAGGATCGCGCCTTGCACCGCCTCGGTCTTGGCATAGGCGGTGCCGACCACGAAATTGCGATAGGCAAAGGCCATGATCAGCAAATTGGTGGCAATGATCTGCGCCAGCCCCCCGCCCAGACAGAAGAGCAGGAACAAAGGATCGGGAGAGGGCAGGGGCGTGGCGAACAGCATCCGGTATCCGCCCAGCAGCAACATGGTGAAGGGCAGGCCGTAAAGATAGCGCACCAGGCCCGCGGCATTGACCGACAGCTCCTTGCTCACCCGTCGCTGGATGGCGGTCCGCCAGGCCTGCAACGCGCCAGCCATCAATGTCGCGGGCAACCAGATCGGAAAGCTCATCATGCGAGCGCGCTAGTGTGGTGGATTTGAAATACGCCTCATCATAGCGGCCAGGTGGGGAGCGTATTTCAAATCCATAAACCACACTAAAAACATATATTTGCTAGTGACCCTGATGAATCTGAAGTTCGTTCAACGCCTGCCCAACAATGTGACGAACTTCAGATTCGGGTCACTAGAGCATTTCGCAGAAAACAAAAGGATGGAATCCCGCCCTCAATGTTGCTGTGCTGCAACAGTCGGACATAATTATACACTCGTCCGGCGAAGGCTGCTCCTCGTCACCAAGCCGCCACAATCCGGCTCTAGCGGCCGATCCGGTTCCGCCAGCAGGCCGATTGCGGCCGTCTCGGTGGAAGACGCACCAGATATTTGGGGGAAGTCATCTTGGCCAAATTCCATTTCGGGCGGTCCGCCCTGCTGCTGTCCACGGCTCTGGGCGCGCTCGCGTCGACCGGCGCAGCCCATGCACAGGATGCCGCCGCCGGCGGCGCGCTGGACGAGATCGTCGTCACCGCGGAACGCCGCTCGGAAAATCTCCAGAATGTCCCGGTATCGGTGGGTGTGGTGCAGGGGGATGCGCTGCGCAACCTGACCTCCGGCGGCGGCGACATTCTCGAACTCGCCGCCCGCGTGCCCGGCCTCTATGCCGAAACCACCACTGGCCGCATCTTCCCGCGCTTCTACATTCGCGGGCTCGGCAATATCGACTTCTATCTCGGCGCCTCGCAGCCGGTGTCGATCATCCAGGACGATGTCGTCCTTGAACATGTCGTGCTGAAGTCGAACCCGGTCTTCGACGTCAACCAGGTGGAGGTGCTGCGCGGCCCGCAGGGTTCGCTGTTCGGCCGCAACACCACGGCCGGCATCATCAAGTTCGACACGATCCGCCCGACGATGGACTGGCAGGGCCGGGCATCGGCCAGCTACGGCAGCTACAACACCGTGACCTTCGACGGCGGCATCGGCGGTCCGATCGTCGCCGACAAGCTCGCCTTCCGCGTCTCGGCACTCTACCAGCATCGCGACGACTGGGTCGACAATGTCTATAGCGGCGCCAGCGCCGACGGCACCGTCTCGCCCAAGAAGGACGCCATGGGCGGCTTCAACGAAAAGGACGTCCGCGTCCAGTTGCTGATGACGCCCAACGACACGCTGTCGATGCTCACCAGCTTCCACTATCGCGACTATGACGGCACCTCGACCATCTTCCATCGCGGTGCGCTGGTGAAGGGGTCGAACAGCGTTTCCGCCGAGCCGCGCACCAGGATCGCCCTCGACGAGGCGCACAACAATCCGCAGGCTTACAAGACCTATGGCGCGTCGGAAAACATCGCGCTGGACTTCGGCCCGGTCACGCTGACCTCGATCACCGCCTATGAGACGACGAAGGGTTACAGCCGGGGCGACACCGATGGCGGCGCGGCGGCCAATTTCCCGGTCGGCGGCGTTCCCAACGGCTTCGGCCAGAGCCAGGGCAATGTCCGCGACCTCGACCAGTTGACGCAGGAGGTCCGCCTGGCCAGCAACGGCAACAGCGCCTTCAAATGGCAGGTCGGCGGCATGGTTTTCGACAGCCGCGACGTGACCGATTTCTACCAGCGCGCCTATTTCCTGACCACCGCTGCGCATAATCCCAACAACTGGGTGCGCCTGCGCAACGTCAACACGAGCTGGGCATTCTTCGGCCAGGCAAGCTATGAGATCGTGCCCGGCCTGACGCTGACGGCGGGCGGACGCTATACGGAAGACAAGAAGTCCACCCGTCTCGTCCGCGCCACCGCCAATGCTGCGGGCCTCTCCACCTATGGGGGCCGCCGCTACGTGAAGCTGAAGGGCGACGAGCCGAGCTGGGACGTCAGCCTGCTCTACGCGCTCAGCCCCGAGGTCAGCCTCTATGCCCGTGTCGCGCGCGGTTTCCGCGGCCCGACCATCCAGGGCCGCTCGGCGGTGTTCAACAGCGACTTCACCACGGCGGATTCGGAAACGATCATGTCCTATGAAGGCGGCATCAAGACCAGCCTGCTGGACAACCGGGTCCGCTTCAACCTGACCGGCTTCGCCTGGAAGGTGAAGGACATCCAGCTCAACGGCAATGACATCAACGGCAACGGCGTCCTGTTCAACGCGAAGGCGGCGAAGGCCTATGGCCTGGAAGCCGATCTGGAAGCGCGTCCGTTCGAGAACCTGACCCTGTCGGCGGGCCTCAGCCTGCTGCACACGGAAATCGACGACGCCAATGCCGAAGCGCAGGTCTGCGCCCTCAACGGCGCGGTGGTCTGCACGGTCGAGAATTCGCTGCGCACCGTGTCGACGGCCTTCGGTCCGGTCTATCTGGCGAAGATCGACGGCAACCCGCTGCCCAACGCACCGAAATACACGGCCAATATCGCGGCCCGCTACGACCTTCCGCTCGGCAATGGCGGCAAGGCCTTCATCGCGACCGACTGGAACATCCAGGGTTACACCAATTTCGTCCTCTACAAGACGAAGGAGTTCTACTCGAAGGGCGATTTCGAAGGCGGGCTGAAGATCGGCTACACCGCGCCGGGCGGCCGATATGAGATAGCGGCCTTCGCCCGCAACATCACGAACGAGAAGAACCTCAAGGGCGTGATCGAAAATTATATGGCGGCGGTCTTCAACGAACCCCGCATCATCGGCGTGTCGCTGAGCGGAAAGCTCTGAAGCGCGCTCCAAAACCAGATCCCGTTCCTTCCCATGGTCCGCATGGGAAGGAACGGGATGCCATGCTCAACTCGGCTTCACCGCCGCCAGCGCCACATCCTGCCATTCCGGCTGCTGGCGCCCATCGCGCCCCATGGTCCAGTTGGCCTGCAACCGCACCAGCGGGTTGGGCGCGCACCAGATTTCCCCCGAATCCGACAGCCCCGTCACCCAGATCAGATTATGCTCCTGACCATAATCGATGACGGCAAAGGCAAATCCCTTGCCCTTGCCCTCGACATGGACGGGCAGGGGCGGTTCGAGCTGGGTGAAGGACATGGCGGCTCCGACAAAGAAGGTGCCGAAAAGAAATGCGGCGCGTGAACGGGAGTTCCCGCTCGCGCGCCGCCTTGACCGGAATTGCCAGGTCAGCCGGCAGAGCCCCGGCTCATGCGCCTTCGAGCAGATGCTCCTTCCTGATCTTCTCCTGCCACACCAGCGGGGCGAGGCGGTGGACATTCTGGCCTTCGCTGTCGACCGCGACGGTCACGGGCATGTCCTGCACCGTGAATTCGTAGATCGCTTCCATGCCCAGATCCTCGAAGCCCACGACCTTGGCTTCCTTGATCGCGCGCGCCACCAGATAGGCCGCGCCGCCGACTGCCATAAGGTAAGCGCTCTTGTGCCTGGCGATCGAATCCGTCGCCGCCGGACCGCGCTCGGCCTTGCCGACGCAGGCGGCCAGGCCCTGTTCCAGCATCATGTCCATGAACTTGTCCATGCGGGTCGCGGTCGTCGGACCGGCCGGGCCGACCACCTCGTCGCGCACCGGATCGACCGGGCCGACATAATAGATGACGCGGCCCTTGAAATCGACCGGCAGCTCCTCGCCCTTGGCCAGCATGTCCTGGATGCGCTTGTGCGCCGCGTCGCGGCCGGTCAGCATCTTGCCATTGAGCAGCAGGCGGTCGCCATGCTTCCAGCTCTGCACGACTTCGGGCGTCAGCGTGTCGAGATCGACGCGGATAGCTTCCTTGCTCGGCTTCCAGTCGACCTGCGGCCATTCGGAAATCTTCGGCGCCTCCAGATAGGCCGGGCCCGATCCGTCCAGCGTGAAATGCGCATGGCGGGTGGCCGCGCAGTTCGGAATCATCGCCACCGGCTTGCCCGCCGCATGGCAGGGATAGTCGTAGATCTTGACGTCGAGGATGGTCGAAAGCCCGCCCAGACCCTGCGCGCCGATGCCGAGCGCATTGACCTTGTCGAAAATCTCGATCCGCAGGCGTTCAATATCGTTCTGCGGTCCGCGCGCCTTCAGCTCGCCCATGTCGATGGGCTCCATCAGCGATTCCTTGGCCAGCGCCACGGCCTTTTCCGCCGTGCCGCCAATGCCGATGCCCAGCATGCCGGGCGGGCACCAGCCCGCGCCCATTTGCGGGATCATCTCCAGCACCCAGTCGACGATGGAGTCGCTCGGATTCATCATCTTGAACTTGGTCTTGTTCTCCGACCCGCCACCCTTGGCCGCGACGTCCACGATCACCTTGTCGCCCGGCACCAGCTCGACATTCAGCACGCAGGGCGTGTTGTCCTTCGTATTGACGCGGCTGAACGCCGGGTCCTTCAGGATCGACGCGCGCAGGCGGTTTTCCGGGTTCAGATAGGCCTTGCGCACGCCCTCGTCGACGACCTCCTGCATGGAGCGGCTGTTGTCGTCCAGCCGGCAATCCATGCCCCATTTGATGAAGACGTTGACGATGCCGGTGTCCTGGCAGATCGGGCGATGCCCTTCGGCGCACATGCGGCTGTTGGTCAGGATCTGGGCGATGGCGTCCTTGGCCGCCGGATTGGCTTCGGCGTCATAGGCTTTGCCCAGCGCGCGGATATAATCCATCGGATGATAGTAACTGATGAACTGGAGCGCGTCGGCGACGCTCTCGATCAGATCGGCGGTCTTGATGACGGTCATCTACCCTGGTCCCTAGTCTAGTCTAAGGCCCGCCCTGCACGGCGGGTCCATGCAGGCGCGGCTATAGGCCTTTGGCCGCCTGAGTCCAGATGGTCGGCTCAACCATGGGCGTAGGGGAAGAGATGCCACCACGGCTCCTTCTCCTTGAGCACCCGCGCAAAGCTCTCCCGCGCCTCCAGCCGGTCGAGATAGGCGCCCAGCCCCGGAAAATCCTCGCGCAGCGGCACGATCCGGTCCGCGTAGAAGAGCGCAGGCGCCGCCGAACAGTCCGCCAGCGTGAAGTCGTCCCCCGCCGCCCAGCGTCGCCCGGCCATCCGCGCCTCCAGCAGCGCATAGGCCCTGCCCAGCAGCAACTTCGCCTGTTCGACCGCGTGGGGATCGCCCGCCACGCCTTCGGGCCGGATGCGGTCCCCGACGCAGGTCTGCACCGGCGTCATCACATAATTGTCGAACAGCCGGTCCATAAGCCGCACCTCCAGCGCGACATCGGCATCCGCCGGGATCGCGCGGAATGGCCCCGGACAATGCTGGCCCAGATATTCGACGATCACGCTGGTTTCCGCCACCACCCTGTCGCCATCGCGCAGCACCGGGAATTTGCCCAGCGGCCAGAGCGCCAGCCATTCCTCCGCGACCTCGGGCGCCTCCAGCATCTTCGGCACGAAGGCGGTGCCGTTTTCATACAGGGCGATCAGCACCTTCCAGCAATAGGATGAAAGCGGATGATAATAGAGAATCATATCGTCGGTCCTTTGGGTGGCGTTTCGGCACCCGCTCTTGTTCCACCACCCACATGGCGTCATTGTCCGGTCACATCCGGCCTGGGATGAATCGGTTGTTCCCCATAAATAGGTGGCAAGCCAAATTTATTTTCTGATCCAAATTGTTCCCCTTGCCTTTTCCGCACCTCAGGAAAGTCCGTGCGTCGCTGCGATGCGACGTGCCGAGCTGTCGATGAAATGAGTCGCAGCGTCGACGAACCGAGTCCCGGAACTGTCATTTACCCCCTTGCAAGCAAATGAAGCTGTGGCACTATCCCTTGTATCAGGTTAACGGGGGTTACCCTACAGATTGTGATCGCGCCGACCGGGCTGATTCCCGGGAGGGGGGTGTTTTTGCCCTTGTGATCCCGTCTGCCAGCCCCATCTCCGTGCCTGACCGGGACGAAAATGCGAGTTTCTTTCGGCCCGGCCGGCAGCGGCTTGACCGAATCGAACGGAACGAGAACATTCGGGGAGCTGGTCATGGATTTTCGAGACAGCGAACAGGTGAGTGCAAGCGACGTGGCAACCGTGATTGACGAAGTGGTCGAAACCGTGGCGGAAAAGAAGAAGGCCCCGACCCAGGTCGAGAAGGCACCCCAGGCGGATGCCGTGTCCGGTGTTGCGCCGATTTCCTCGTCCAGCGTGCTGGACCGCCGCTTCCATGTCACGACCGATGCCAGCCGCGACGCGCTGCTGACCGATTTCGGCAAGGACACGCTCCAGGACCGCTATCTGCTGCCCGGCGAAAGCTATCAGGACCTGTTCGCCCGCGTCGCCGCCGCCTATGCCGACGATGCCGATCATGCCCAGCGCGTCTATGACTATATTTCGCGCCTCTGGTTCATGCCCGCCACGCCGGTCCTGTCGAACGGTGGCACCGGTCGGGGCCTTCCCATCAGTTGCTATCTCAACAGCGTCGACGACAGCCTGGAAGGCATCGTCAATACCTGGAACGAGAATGTCTGGCTCGCCTCGCGCGGCGGCGGCATCGGCACCTATTGGGGCAATGTGCGCGGCATTGGCGAGCCGGTCGGTTTGAACGGCAAGACCAGCGGCATCATCCCCTTCGTCCGCGTGATGGACTCGCTCACCCTCGCGATCAGCCAGGGCAGCCTGCGCCGCGGCTCGGCCGCCTGCTATCTCGACATCTCCCACCCGGAGATCGAGGAGTTCCTGGAAATCCGCAAGACGTCGGGCGACTTCAACCGCAAGGCGCTGAACCTGCACCATGGCGTCCTCCTCACCGACGAGTTCATGGAGGCGATGCGCGACGGCAAGGAATTTGCCCTGCGCAGCCCCAAGGACGGCTCGGTACGCGGCAGCGTCAACGCCCGCGCCCTGTTCCAGAAGCTGGTGGAAGTCCGCCTCGCCACCGGCGAGCCTTACATCGTCTTCAACGACACCGTGAACCGCACGATGCCCAAGCATCACCGCGATCTCGGGCTCAAGGTGTCGACCTCCAACCTCTGTTCCGAAATCACTTTGCCGACGGGTCGCGACCATCTCGGCAATGACCGCACGGCCGTCTGCTGTCTCTCGTCGCTCAATCTCGAAACATGGGATGAGTGGAAGGACGACAAGCAGTTTGTCGAGGATGTCATGCGTTTCCTCGACAATGTGCTGCAGGACTATATCGACCGCGCGCCGCCGGAAATGGCGCGGGCGAAATATAGTGCGAGCCGTGAACGGTCGGTGGGCCTGGGGGTCATGGGGTTCCACTCCTTCCTCCAGGCCCGCGGACTCCCCTTCGAAGGCGCGATGGCCAAGTCATGGAACCTGCGCATCTTCAAGCATATCCGCGCCAAGGTGGACGAGGCCTCGATGCTGCTCGCCAATGAACGCGGTGCCTGCCCCGATGCCGAGGATATGGGCGTGATGGAGCGCTTCTCCTGCAAGATGGCGATCGCGCCCACCGCGTCGATCAGCATCATCTGCGGCGGCGCCTCGGCGTGCATCGAACCGATCCCGGCGAACATCTACACCCACAAGACGCTGTCCGGCAGCTTCGCGGTCAAGAACCCCTATCTGGAAAAACTGCTGGTCGAGAAAGCCAAGGACAGCACCGCCGTCTGGAACTCGATCCTCGAAAAGGGCGGCTCGGTCCAGCATCTCGACTTCCTCAGCCAGGAAGAAAAGGACACGTTCAAGACCAGCTTCGAGATCGACCAGCGCTGGCTGCTCGAACTGGCCGCCGACCGCACGCCCTATATCGACCAGGCCCAGTCGCTGAACCTGTTCATCCCGGCCGACGTGGAAAAATGGGATCTGCTCATGCTCCACTATCGGGCGTGGGAACTGGGCATCAAGTCGCTCTATTATCTCCGCTCGAAATCGGTCCAGCGCGCTGGCTTCGCAGGCGGCGTGGAGGCCGACAACACGATCGACGCCCCGAAATTCGAAATCGGCGAGACCACCGACTATGACGAGTGCCTCGCCTGCCAGTGATCCGATAATCTCCTCTCCCCTTGTGGGAGAGGAAGGGGCCCGCGCGGCAAAGCCGCGTGGGAAGGTGAGGGGTAAGGCCCCAAACCCGACGATCATCCGCGCAAGAGAACTCCGCCGCAACGCAACCGACGCCGAGAAATGCCTATGGGCTCTCCTTCGCGAAAAACTGCCCGCAGCGAAGTTCCGCCGCCAGGTTCCCATCGGCCCCTATTTCGCAGATTTAGCCTCTCATGCCGCCCGCCTGATCATCGAACTGGACGGCGGCCAGCATGAAGAAGCGACAGACGCGCCCCGCACCGCCTTCCTCGAAAGCGAAGGCTATCGCGTGATCCGCTTCTGGAACCATGAACTGGTAGAAAATCCTGAAGGCGTACTGGCCTCCATCGCTGCCTTCACCCCTCACCCTCCCATCGCTGGCGCGATGGGCCCTTCCCTCTCCCACAAGGGGAGAGGGTCTGGTAAAATGTTCGCGGAGTAACCACCATGCCTCTTCTTCAAGCCAGCAAGGTCTACAAGCCCTTCGAATATCCCTGGGCCTATGAATTCTGGAAGCGCCAGCAGCAGCTCCACTGGCTGCCGGAGGAAGTGCCGCTGGGCGAGGATTGCCGCGACTGGGCGCAGAAGCTCAGCGACCATGAACGCAACCTCCTGACCCAGATTTTCCGCTTCTTCACCCAGGCGGACGTGGAGGTGCAGGACTGCTACCACGAAAAATATGGCCGCGTGTTCAAGCCGACCGAAATCAAGATGATGCTGACCGCCTTCAGCAACATGGAAACGGTCCATATCGCCGCCTACTCGCACCTGCTCGACACCATCGGCATGCCCGAGAGCGAATATAGCGCCTTCATGCAATATAAGGAGATGAAGGACAAACACGACTATCTCCAGCAGTTCGGCGTCGACACGGACGAGGACATCGCCAAGACGCTGGCCATGTTCGGCGGCTTCACCGAAGGGCTACAGCTTTTCGCCTCCTTCGCCATGCTGATGAACTTCCCGCGCTTCAACAAGATGAAGGGCATGGGCCAGATCGTGAGCTGGTCGGTCCGCGACGAGACGCTGCATTGCGAAGGCATCATCCGCCTGTTCCACGCCTTCGTGAAGGAACGCGACTGCCTGACCCCGTCCGTCAAGGACGACATCATGGACATGTGTCAGAAGACGGTCCGGATCGAGGACGCCTTCGTCGATCTCGTCTTCGAAATGGGGCCCGTGCCCGGCATGACGCCCAAGGACATCAAGAAATATGTCCGTTACATCGCCGACTGGCGCCTGGGACAGTTGGGCCTGAAGCCGATCTACATGATCGACGAGCATCCGCTGCCCTGGCTGACCCCGCTGCTGAACGGCGTGGAGCACGCCAACTTCTTCGAAACCCGCGCCACGGAATATTCGAAGGCGGCGACCCGCGGCCAGTGGAACGATGTGTGGGATGCGTTCGACCGCCGCTCCAAGCTCAAGGGCACCCCCGCCGCCAACGCCGACGAAACCGCCGACCCGGACATGTTCAAGGCAGCGGGCATCGCAGCGGAGTAAAAATGAGTGGCCGCCTCGAAAGTATATGACTTTCTATATGCCGATCACGAGAAAGTTGCTTCTATCCTGTCACAGATTGAGGAGGATGGCGCTCTTAAGGAAACCGCCGTCCGTGCTCAAAAAGGTAAGGATCACAAGACTGGCTTTTCAGCCAAGGTAGGTGGTCTGGGGGGTGAGATCGGTACGAATCGAGGCCATCAATATGAAGTTCGTCAAACTTACGATCCACTGTGGCGAAATTCACGGAAACTGATCGAATATATTGGGAGAACTAGCCAGAAGCCAGAGCTGCTGATTGGCCAAATGTGCGTCATGGAAGGTGACCTAATCGCGTTCGACCAATCCGTACTTTCCAAGCTAATGGCGGCAACCTCGATGCGAGATTTCATCGCATCTGGTATCAAGGAAGATGATGATCAGAAAAAATCTGCTCAGAAGAAAATTCGGGATAAAATGAAAGAAGCCGAAGTTATACAGAAATATATAGAAACTCTCGGCTTAAGTATACAGTTTGTATTATGTACATTGCAAACGGGGTTCTGGTTCAATATAAATAGAGATTATCTTTATCTGCATGAAACGGATATTCCGCTTAAATATCCGATAACGATAAGTGGGAAGTGGCAGATTTTGGGGATCATTGATGCTTTGCCTAATGATCAATTTTCATTGGATCATCTTTACGATGCTGGAGCAAGCCCGCACATCCCTAATATGATTACCCATTTGGCTCAACTTATCTGGGGTACTTCGGTATCGTTCGGCAGGCCTCTTGCTTCCTATGGCTTAAAGCCATTGGCAATTTTTCGTGAAATTGTGCTTCCAGCATTCAAGTCTAGCTGAGGGTTGCAGCTAGGATGGATATTTCCGCCGCGCATGAATGATCGTCAGCACATCAACCTCGGTATCTGATGCGATCCGATAGACGATCAAATAAGGCAGCCCAACTACCGAAAACTCACGTGTGTCTTCCACCAGTCCGGCACGTCCCAGCAACGGAAACTGCCCAAACATCATCGCCGTCTGCACGATCCGAGCGACCACGCGATCTGCCGCCCGCTCATCATCCTGCGCAATCCAATCCCGGATTGCTGCCAGATCATCCCGCGCTTGCGGCGTAAAATTAACGTTCAAGCCCGAAGTCGCGTAAAATCTTGTCCATCGGGATCAGGCTCGACCGATCCTGCGCCTGCGCCAGCCCGCGCTCGACCTTGGCGCGTTTCCACGCCTCATGGCCGCACTCTATCGCACCGCCATGCTCGGCCAATTTGTCTCGCAGATCGTTGCGCGTTTTCATGAACCGAAGAATGCCTCTTGCGTCCGGCGATTGCAAGGCGACCGCGCCGTTTCGGACCAATCTCCCGCCGGAATGGATCGGCACGTTTCCTTAACCACCAACGCCTTACCCTCACACCCATGTTCGGCGTCCGCCTCTCCTCCCTCTTCACCAGCCGCTGGATGGCGCTGCTTTGGGCGGTGCTGGTGATCCTGACGGCGATCCAGTTCGTCGGCGCCTCGGACGACAACGCAGCGCAGGCAGGGCAGGGCGCCCCGACCGACACCCTCACCGATCAGCAGAAGGCCGCGATCAACAGCGTCCTCTGACCCCCCGCCGCTCCGCCGATGGTGTCACCTATGTCACCCCGATCCCACAGCGCAGCCTGACCGCCGCATGAACGCCTCGTTTTGTTCCGTTCATGCAACGTTTAGGCGCCTTGGGTTGTTGTGCTTCGAGAAGACATTGCCAAGGGAGCCAAAGATGAAGTTCACCCTGAAAGCCGCCATCGCCGCCCTGTCGCTTGGCGCCGTCGCCTTGAGCGCGGCCCCCGCCGCCGCCGATCCGCCGCCCTGGGCGGGGCACGGCAATCATGGCAATCCCGGCCATGGCCGCGACGACTGGAAACATGGCGGCAAGCACGACCGCGGCTACAACCGTCCCGGCCGCGTCATCTACAGCTATGACTGGAACCGCCCCGATCCGCGCTACGGCCGTTACTATCGCCCCGACCGCTATTATCGCGGCGGCTATGAACCGATCCGCGTCACCCGTGGCACGCGCATCTATCGCGGCTATGACGACCGCTATTATTGCCGCCGCTCGGACGGCACCACCGGCCTCATCGTCGGCGCGGCGCTGGGCGGCCTGATCGGCAGCCAGATCGATCGCGGCCGCTCCAACACCGCGGGCATATTGATCGGCGGCGGCGCAGGCGCGCTGCTCGGCCGCGAAATCGACCGCGGCAGCCTCAACTGCCGTTGAACGAAAAGCGGGGAAGGGGGGCACCCCTTCCCCATTTCCTAACACCAGGGCCGCCGCGCCCCATCCCATTCCCGCGCCAGCCCCTCGGCGACCAGCGCCTCGCCCAGCGATTGACCGCCCCGCGTCACCACCCGCAAAGCGCGCCCGTAACGATCCGTATCCCGATCCCCGCTCTCCAGCGAAAAAGGCCCGGCGTTCAACATTTCCTGCAAACGCTGCGTCGCCCGCGCGCCCAGCGCGGCCTCCTCCGGACAGCGTGGCGGATGCGTCTCCGGCGCGTCTATGTCCATCACCCGCACCCGCTCCCCGCGAAACCAGAAAGTGTCGCCATCGACCACGCAGTTGGTTCCGCCGCCCGTGTGGCAAAATCCGAACTGGGCCGACAAGCTGTCGCCGGACACCGGCATCACCGCCTCCCGGCGGCTCTGGAGGCGCTGCATCAGATCGGGCCCGAACCATCCCATTCCCGCCCCGATCAGCACCCCGGCGACCACCAGCACCGCAAAGGAAGGCGCGTTCGTCCGCCGCCGCTTCAGCCGCACCACCCCCGACCGCCGCGCTTCACGACGCCATGCCGTCTCGCTGCGCTTCCTGTCCGCCCCATTTGTCCCCGATCGCCGCTTCATGACGCGGCCTTAACGAAACTTGCCCGCCCCGTCTCGCGCCAAAGCCGTCATTTTGACCCGGATCAATGACAGTCCGCTCCCATCGGCCACCCTGGAACCGCCAGCAGGAGCCAGCCATGACCACCCCTTACACCCGCATCGGCGGCGAACCGACCATCGCCGCCATCGCCAACCGCTTCTACGATCTGATCGAGCGGGACCCGGCCTATGCCGATCTGCGCGCCATCCACGCCGCGGATTTGAGTGCCGTGCGCCATGGCCTTGTCCGCTTCCTGACCGGCTGGGCGGGTGGCCCCCGCGACTGGTTCGAACGCGGCCAGTGCATCATGACGCTGCACCGCGCTTTCCCGATCACGCCCGCTCTGGCGGATCAGTGGTCCGCCGCCATGACCCGCGCCATCGACGCCCAGCCCGGCCTCGATCCCGACCTCGCATCGGCCCTGGCCAAGGCGCTCGATCACATGGCCCATGCCATGATCAACCTGTCGCTGGACCAGGACGCCGCCTAGATCGGCTGCTCCAAGTCTTTTGTTTAACGCGATTTCTTAACCGTCCGATGATGCCATCTGACTGGAAATCGCCCTAATCCTCATCCTCGGTCGGGCCGAGGCTGTCCTCCTCATCGTCCATCTGCGGCTCGCCGGCAAAGGCGTCGGTGTCGATCCGCCCCGAACGGTTCATCTCCTCCATCTTCTCGACCAGGTCGGGCGTGTCGTCGGGGATGATCTGCGCCGGATTGGGGCGGCCGCCCCGCTCGCTGTCCTCCGCCCGGTCGGTCGAGCGCAGCCGGGCATCCTCGGCCACATCCTGCGCCTGTGACCCGGCATCGGCCTGTTCGCTATTCTCCTCGTCCATATCGGGCAGGCGGTTCTTGTCGGGCTGATCCATGGCATGTCTCCTTCTGCCTGGAAACGGCCCAGCCGTCCGCCTGTTCCTCCGGCCGTGCCGCGCGCGCAAAAGCCTCTGGACAGCATCCTGCCGACCGGGCAAGAGCCGCCTCGATCCTTTTCGCTCCTTCTGCTCAAGGAACTTCCATGCCCCGCCAGCTTATTTCCTCCGGCTCGCCTTTCGAGGCGCAGGTCGGCTATTCGCGCGCCGTCGTCCAGGGCGACTGGTGCTTCGTCGCCGGCACCACCGGCACCGACCCTGAAACCAAGGCGATGCCCGAATCCGTGGTCGACCAGGGCAGGAATGCGCTGAAGGTCATCGGCAAGGCGCTGGAGGAGGCCGGCTTCTCCTTCGCCGACGTGGTCCGCGTGACCTATTATATCAGCGACCCGGCCTATTGGGACGTTCTGGGCGAAGCGACCGCGCCGGTCTTCGGGGAAATCCGCCCTGCCGCCACCTGCGTCGTCGCCGGCCTCATCAAGCCGGAGATGAAGATCGAGATCGAAGTCACCGCGTTCAAGGGATGACAGCCATGCTCACCATGTACGGCATCAAGAATTGCGACACGATCAAGAAGGCGCGCAATTTCCTCGACAATAGCGGCAAGTCCTACAGCTTCCACGATTACAAGGTGTCGGGCGTCGATGAAACCGCCCTGCGCGGCTGGGTCGAGGAACATGGGTGGGAAACCATCCTCAACCGGTCCGGCACGACCTTCAAGGCACTGGATGCCGGGGACAAGGCGCATATCGACGCGGACAAGGCGGTGCTGCTGATGATGAGCAATCCCTCGATGATCAAGCGCCCGATCCTGGACCTGGGCGGCCGCACCATCGTCGGCTTCAAGGCGACCACCTATGAGGACGCTCTGGAGGGCGTGAAGGCATGACCCCGGGGAGGATGTTCCGAAGCTTCGCCATCCTCCTCCTCAGCTTCGTGACGGTGGCGCCCCTGATGGCCGAACCCTTCATCATCGCCCATCGCGGCGCCAGCGGCGAGCGGCCCGAACAGACGCTCGCCGCCTATGAACGGGCGATCGACCAGGGCGCCGACTATATCGAGCCCGATCTGGTGCTGACCCGGGACGGCGTGCTCGTCGCCCGGCATGAAAATGAGATAAGCGGCACCACCGATGTCGCGGATCACCCCGAATTCGCCGCCCGCAGGACGACCAAGACCATCGACGGCCAGTCCATCACCGGCTGGTTCACGGAGGATTTCACCCTGGCCGAGCTGCGCACCCTGCGCGCCCGCGAGCGCCTGGCCGAACTTCGCCCCGCCAACAGCCGCTTCAACGATCTCTACCCGATCCCGACCTTCGAGGAGATATTGAAGCTGGTCCGCGCCAAGGAGGCGGAAACCGGCCGCCGCATCGGCCTTTATCCCGAAACCAAGCATCCGAGCTATTTCGCCGGCATCGGCTTGCCGCATCAGGCGCCGCTCCTCGCGCTGCTCAGCCGATATGGCTATCAGACGGAGGCTGATCCGGTCTTCATCCAGTCCTTCGAGGTCGGCAATCTGAAGGCCCTGCGCGCCGCGTCCCGCCTGCGCCTGATCCAGCTTGTCGAGGGCGAGGGCGGCCCCGCCGACGCGCCGGGCACCACCTATGCCGACATGATGACGACGCAGGGGCTGAAGCAGATCGCGGATTATGCCGACGGCATCGGCCCCGCCACCGCGATGGTACTCGCGCCCGAAGGCCCGACGGGGCTGGTCGGGCGCGCCCATGATGCGGGACTGCAAGTCCATGTCTGGACGCTGCGCATGGAAAACAGCTTCCTGCCCACCGCCTTCCAGCGCCCCGACGATCCGCAGGGGAGGGGGGACTTTGCCGGCTATGTCCGGGCGGTCGCCGGCACGGGCGTCGACGCCCTGTTCAGCGATTTTCCGAAACAGGCGCGCCAGGCGTTGAATCCCGCGCCCTGATGACTTGTCAAATCTTCGGCGGGAGCGAATAACAGCCTTATGCTTTCGCAGAAGACCCGTTACGCCATCCGTGCCCTCCAGCATCTCGCAGACCGCTACCGGCAAGGCCCGGTGCCCCTGAACGAGATCGCCACGCGCCAGAATATTCCGTCCAAATTCCTGACGGTGATCCTGTCGGAACTGGCGCGGGAGGGGCTGGTGGCGACGCAGCGGGGACGCGACGGCGGCTATTGGCTGGCGCTGGCCCCGGTCGACATCAGCTATGGCGACATCGTCCGGCTGACCCGCGGCTCGCTCGCGCTCACGCCCTGCGCCAGCCGTTTCGCGCATGAGACCTGCACCAACTGCCTGCCCGAATCGGAATGCCGGTTGCATAGGGTGATGCTCCGCGTGCGCGACGAAACGGCCAAGGTTCTGGACGGCATCAGCCTCGCCGAACCCTTCGCGACCGAGGAATTGGGGTAAGGGGGCGGCCTTTTGGCCATCAATTGCCCCTGAGCGCGCCGTGTTCCTGCGAAGGCAGGAACGCAGTCCTGCCCTTGGCGGATCATCGCACCGTTTGAACTAGAGCATCGTGCGCAAAAGTGGGAACCGGTTTTGCGCTTAAAGCGATGCGACAACAAAAGCTGAGAGCGCGCGACTTGCGTACGATTTAACGCAGCGCGCTCTAAGTCTTTTATTTGCCGCTATTTCTTAACCGTCAGATGATGCCATCTGACTGGAAATCGCTCTAGGCTCTCGCGAGCCACTCGTCTCGTTCGAGCGCCTTCGCAGGAGTATGGTATGCCTGATGCAACTACCGCGACCAGAACGTCCGCTCGCCACCCGATCCCCCTTCAACCCAATCGCAAAACGGCCTGCGCCTCCCCCAAAGCCTTGCACCCGGCCCACAGCTTCGCCACATCAACGGCATGACGACTCCGCCTCTCAAAGCCGCCCTGATCCCCGTCACCCCGCTCCAGCAGAATTGCACGCTCTTCTGGTGCACGGCGACCAATCGCGGCGCTTTCGTCGATCCGGGCGGCGACCTGCCGGTGCTGAAGAAGGCGGCGGAACAGCATGGCGTCACCATCGAGAAGATCCTCGTCACCCACGGCCATATCGACCATTGCGGCCAGGCGGGCATCCTGGCCCGCGATCTTGGCGTGCCCATCGAAGGTCCGCATGAGGACGATCGCTTCTGGATCGACCGGCTGGGCGAAGACGGCGCCAAATATGGCATCAATGGCGAGAGCTTCGAACCCGACCGCTGGCTCAAGGATGGCGACCGGGTGACGGTCGGCAATCTGACGCTCGATGTCTATCATTGCCCCGGCCATACGCCGGGCCATGTCGTGTTCCATCACGCCCCCAGCAAGCTTGCCATCGTCGGCGACGTGCTGTTCCAGGGGTCGATCGGTCGCACCGACTTCCCCAGGGGCAATCATCAGCATCTGATCGACGCGATCACCGGCAAGCTCTGGCCGCTGGGCGGCGACACGGCCTTCGTCCCCGGCCACGGCCCGATGAGCAACTTCGCCCATGAACGCCGCACCAATCCCTTCGTCGGGGATGCCGCGCTGGCCTGATCCTACCGAATCATCGCCATGGCCGGCGGCGCCGGAACCTCCCGCGTCGCCCCATAAGCGAGGACGAGCGCCGCCACCGCCATGCCGACCATCACGATCCAGGTCAGCATCGCCCCGCCCCCGCGCCAGGCCGTCGGCTTTTCCGCATCCATCCCGAACGCATGGGCGATTCGCGCCAGCACCAGCACCAGCGCCGCCCCCCAGAGCCAGATCGACGCGCCGACCGCCAATTCCACCAACCCGAAGAGAATCAGCGTCACCGGCACATATTCGATGAAATTGGCATGGGCCCGCATCCGCTTGGCCAGCAATGCGCTGCCGCCGTCGCCATGCAGCACCTTATCCGCCATCCGGATTCGCGCGCAGCGAATCCCCAGCCACATGTTGAGCAGCGCGCAGGCCGCGGCCAGAGTCAGCGTGATCGGCAGCAACATCGGATTTCCCCCACATTATCGTGACGCCGGCACAATAAGGCGACAGGATGCCGGGGCAAGAAGGACTTGCGCCATGTCCAAAAAACGCTATAGGCGCAGGGCTTCGCGATCATCCGGGCCGCATGGGTCTGCGGCGCCGTTGGCGTCAGCATCCATGTGGAACTGGTCAGTCGCACTAACAGATCAATTTATGGAATAAGGTGCCGACATGGCTGTCCCCAAGAGGAAAACGTCCCCGTCCCGCCGTGGCATGCGTCGCAGCCATGACTCGCTGCGCGTCGAGGCCTATCAGGAATGCTCGAACTGCGGCGAACTGAAGCGTCCGCACAACCTGTGTGATGCCTGTGGCCACTATAACGGCCGCGAAGTCGTCGCCGTCGGGGCCTGACGCTCAAGAATTTCTCCTGAAAAGGGTGCGTTAACTTGTCCAGCCAACCGCGAATCGCAATCGACGCGATGGGCGGGGATGAAGGCGTACGCGTGATGATGGCGGGCGTAGCGCTCGCCCGTCGCCGTCATGACGGGTTGCGCTTCACCCTTTTCGGAGACGAGGCGCGGATCAAGTCCGCGCTCGACCATCACCCCAATCTGCGCGCCGCGTCGGAAATCGTCCACGCGCCCGATGTCGTGGATTCGGGTGACAAGCCCAGCGTCGCCATCCGCAAGAAGACCAGCTCCATGAGCATGGCGATCGCGGCGGTGAAGGCTGGGACATGCGGCGCTGCGGTCTCTTCCGGCAATACCGGCGCGCTGATGGCGATGGCAAAGCTCGCGCTGCGCACCATGAAGGGAGTCGACCGCCCGGCGCTCGCCGCCATGTTGCCGACCCTGGGCGACAATGACGTGGTCATGCTCGACCTGGGCGCCAATACCGAATGCGACGCGCGCAACCTGGTGCAGTTCGCGGTGATGGGCGCGGCCTATGCCCGCATCGCCCTCGACCTGGAACGCCCCCGCGTCCGCTTGATGAACATCGGCACGGAAGAGATGAAGGGCACGGAGGAAATCCGCGACGCCGCCGCGATCCTGCGCGCCGCGACCAGCCTCCCACTGTCCTTCGAAGGCTTCACCGAAGGCGACAAGATCGGCCGGGGCGACGTCGACGTCATCGTGTCGGACGGCTTTTCCGGCAATGTGGCGCTCAAGACGGCGGAGGGCACGGCCCGCTTCGTCACCGACCTTTTGCGTACCGCCTTCACCAGCTCGATCCGCTCGAAGCTCGGTTTCCTGATCTCCAAGCCGGCGATGCATCTGCTGCGCCATCATCTCGACCCCAACAATCATAATGGCGCCGTCTTCCTTGGCCTCAACGGCGTGGTCGTGAAGAGCCATGGCAGCGCCAATGACAAGGGGGTCGCCAACGCCGTCCATGTCGCCGCCCGGCTGCTGGAGGAAGACATCACCCGGCGCATCGCCGCCGACATGCATGGGATCGAGGGGCTGACCGCTCCCGCATCCAGGATGGAGCTGCCCGCAAAGTGATCCGCCGATCCGTTCTCCTGGGCACGGGCTCCGCTCTGCCCGTTCGCGCCGTCAGCAACGCCGAATTGGCGCAGACCGTGGACACGAGCGACGAATGGATCGTCGAGCGCACCGGTATCCGCAACCGCTATCTGGCGGGAGAGGGCGAAACCACCGCGACGCTCGCCACCGACGCGGCCAAGGCGGCGCTGGAAGCGGCTGGCCTGTCCGCGCAGGACATCGACCTGATCGTGCTGGCGACCGCCACGCCCGACCAGACCTTCCCGGCCACCGCCACCATCGTTCAGGCCGCGCTCGGCATCGACGATTGCGTCGCCTTCGACGTGGCGGCGGTCTGTTCCGGCTTCCTCTATGCCGTCACCGTGGCCGACAGCATGATCCGCTCGGGCGCGGTGCGGAACGCCATCGTGATCGGTTCGGAAACCTTCAGCCGCATCCTCGACTGGGAAGACCGCACCACCTGCGTCCTCTTCGGGGACGGCGCGGGCGCGGTCGTGCTGGGTGCGGAGGAGAGCGAAGACGGCCAGCGCGGCATCCTCGCCTCGAAGCTCCATGCCGACGGCCGTCACAACCAGTTGCTCTATGTCGACGGCGGCCCCTCGACCACCCAGACGGTCGGCAAGCTGCGCATGAAGGGGCAGGAGGTCTTCCGCCATGCCGTCACCAACCTCGCTTCGGTGTTGACCGAGGTGATGGCCGCCGCGGACATGAGTCCGGCGGACATCGACTGGCTGGTCCCGCACCAGGCCAATGCCCGCATCCTCGACGCGACCGCGCGCAAGCTGAAACTGGCGCCGGAAAAGGTGGTGATGACGGTCGATCGTCATGCGAACACGTCCGCCGCTTCGGTTCCCCTGGCGCTCGATCTTGCGATGCGCGACGGGCGTGTCCAGCCGGGCGACCTGCTCGTTCTGGAGGCGATGGGCGGCGGCTTCACCTGGGGCGCCTGCGTTCTGCGGGTCTGACGCCTCGCGCGGAAAAGCGGCCACCGCCTTTGCCCCTGGAACGCGGCGGGATTGCAAAAGACCGGATCGCGCGTTGGGACTTTGGCCGTCGCCTCGTTTTTGCACCAGACTTCCTCCCGCGGCTTCGCGAAAAGCGTTAAGGTCGGAGGGCGTGCAGGATGATGGCGCCGGAGAATGGGAAGCTGAATGCTGCCCATTTTGGCATGCCATGCCCAAAATCCCCCTTTGGGACCCTATCTCCCCCATTTTTCACGATTTTTTAAGGCTTTTGACGGCTCCTGATCTTGCCGAATCACGCAGAATCGCGCACATTATCGAATGATCACCCGCATTTAGGCTCGACGGGTATCAGGTGGGGAAGTGCTATGAGCGGTACAGGAACTCTGACCCGCGCGGATCTCGCGGAGAGTGTCAACCGTCATATTGGCCTGTCGCGGGCTGAAGCGGCAACGATAATCGAATCCATATTGGAACATATGTCCTCCGCGCTCGAACGCGGGGAAAATGTGAAGATCTCCAGCTTCGGCACCTTCGTCCTGCGCGACAAGACGCAGCGCATGGGCCGCAACCGAAAACGGGGGTCGAAGTGCCGATCGAACCGCGCCGGGTCCTGACCTTTCGCGCCAGCCAGACCATGCGGGATCGCGTCGCCCATATGTAAGGGGGGCTCAGGAAAGGCTCCCTCAAAATTGCCATTTCCCCGGAGGTTGACCTTGGCGCCGCTAAAGGTGCAACATCGGTGCCATGGAAAAGGCTGAGGGTGCATTTCTGACGATCAGTGAGCTGGCAGGCGAACTGGGTCTTCCGCAGCATATCCTGCGCTATTGGGAGACGCGCTTCACGCAGCTCCGGCCGCTTCAGCGATCGGGCAACCGGCGCTATTACCGGCCGGCCGATGTGGTGCTGGTGCGCCGCATCAACCATCTGCTGAATGTCGAGGGCTTCACGGTGCGGGGCGCGCAGAAAGCGCTGGCGGACGGCGTGGCCACCCCGCTGGCGATGGAACCCGCGCCCGCTTCGGCCGTCAATGGCGAAGCGGTCCCCGGTGCCGATCTGCTCCCCCGGCTGGAAGCCATCCGCGCGACGCTGGCGAGGGCGATCGGCGAATAGCGGCACCTGTTCGCAATCGAGGGTCAGGTCACCGGCGCCGCGTAGATCAGGTCGCGAAACGGCACGTCGCCCACCATGAAGATGGTTTCACCCGTTTCCGCGAAGCCGTGCCGCGCATAGAAACGCTGCGCCCGTTCATTGCCCTGATAGACGGCGAGCAGCAGCCGTTTCGCTCCACGCCGCCGTGCTTCCTCCCTCACCAGGGCCAGCAACGCAGCGCCGTTGCCCCCGCCCTGCCAGCCGGAAAGCAGGTAGATGCGCTTGAGCTCCAGATCGTCCGGCCCCGTCTCGACCGGCAACTTGGGCGGTGTCAGCAGTGCATAGCCGACCGGCGCGCCCAGTGGGGTCTCGCCGATCAGGATCGTCTGCGCGGGATCGGCCAAAGCCTCAGCATAAAAGGCTTCGCCATGCGCGTCCCGGACATGGGCGATCAGCGCGTCGCCAGGATGGTCGAAGGCGAAGCTGGCGAGGAACGTCGCCCCGCCCAACAGCGAAAGCGCCGCCGCATCGCGTGCCTCCGCCCGTCGCCAGAGGATCGGCGTCACGTCCCGCTCAGCGTGACCCCGGCCCCAGCGCCGGGTCCAGGTCGCGTGGCCGGGTGAAGCTGGCAAGGGTGGCGATATTGGGCTTCGCCTCGCTCCAATGGGCGATCGGCAGGTCCATGACCGCGATCGAGGCGGTCGGGAATTTCACCTCCACATCCTCGCGCAAGGGGCTGGCCCCGTCGTCGGGCACGAGGTCGAGGATCAATTCCTCCAGCCCCGGATTATGCCCCGACATCAGCACGCTGTCGGCGCTGTCGGGCAGGTCCCGGATGACGTCGAACAGGGTGGGGGTGGAGGCGAGATAGATGCGGCGGTCCCAATGCGGATCGACCGTATCGCCATAGCTGGTGAAGAAGCTGTTCAGCGTTTCCACCACCCGCACCGCGGGGGAAGCGACCACCATGTCGAACCGGATGCCCTGTGCCCTGGCGAACTCGCCCATCACCAGCGCGGCCTTTTCGCCCCGGCGATTGAGCGGCCGGTCGAAGTCCCGCGCAACCGGATCGTCCCAGTCGGACTTGGCGTGACGGAACAGGATCAACCGCTTCATTTTTGCTCCAGGTCGGGGGTGCGGGATTCGAATTGCTGATGCCCTAACGCGGCATCGCCGCCAAGGCCAGCGCGGGAATGGCCGCTCACCGATATGATGGCTTCATCCAGCGTCAGGCGGCGGATCGGCGTGCCCGGCGGAAAGGCGCTGAGCAACCGGCTGGGCATGGCGGATGACAGGATGACGAAGCTGCCCCGGTCCTCCGCCCGCCGGATCAGCCGCCCAAAGGCCTGCGCCATCCGCGCCCGGATCAACCGGTCGTCATAGGCCGATCCTCCGCCCGCCAGCTTGCGCGCCGCATGCAGAACCGTGGGCTTGGACCAGGGCACGCCCTCCATCACCACCAGCCGCAGCGAATGGCCCGGCACGTCCACCCCGTCGCGCAGCGCATCGGTCCCCAGCAGCGAGGCGCGGGGATCGTCGCGGAAAATGTCGATCAGCGTCCCTGTATCCATCGGGTCCACATGCTGGGCGTAGAGCGGCAGTCCCGCCCGCGCCAGCCGGTCGGCGATCCGCGCATGCACCGCGCGCAGCCGCCGGATCGCGGTGAACAGGCCCAATGTTCCCCCGCCCGCCGCCTCGATCAGCCGGGCATAGGCGCCCGACAGCGCCGCAATATCGCCGCGCTTGATGTCGGTCACGATCAGCACTTCCGACCGCTCCGGATAGTCGAAGGGGCTGCTCGCCTCGAATTGCTCCGCGCCGCGCGGCAGATGCGTGGCGCCGCTCCGGCTCGCCGCATTCTCCCAATCGCCGCCCCCTTTGAGCGTGGCGGAGGTGATCAGCACGCCCTGCGCCGGTTTCAGCACCGCCTGCGCCAGCGGCCGGGTCGGGTCCAGCCAGTGGCGGTGGATGCCGATGTCGAACTCCCGCCCCTCGATCCGCTCGACCGCCAGCCAGTCGACATAATCCGCATCGGCAGGCCCGCCGATCCGCGCCAGCAGCGCCAGCCAGGCCGTCACCAGATCGCGCCGCCAGCCGAGCGAGGCGATCGCCCCCTCGACCCGCGCCCGTGCCGCGCCGTCCAGCCAGTCGGGCGCTTCCTCGATCACCGCCTCCATCCGCTTGCCCAGATGGGTGAGGGGGCGCAGCAGATTGTCCAAGGCCCGGGCCGCCTCCTGCGCCGCCTCGACCAGCGCGCCGTCCGGCTCGGCCAGTTCGGTCTCCAGCCCATAGCCCGCATCGGCCTCGCCCGTATCGGCTGCCCGCGCATAGACCGTCCCTCGCACCGCCGCGAGCAATTGCTCGACCGGCCCGAAGGGCTCGTCCGCGACGATCCGCTTCAACCATTCGTCGGCGGGCAGCGCTCGCGCCGCCTCCGCCGCCGCCCTGATCGCCTCGCCGCCCTGCTCGTCATAGCTGGCAAGGTCCGACAGCCGCGCTGCCAGCCCCCGCCGCCGCCCTCTCGCATTGCCCTCCGGCCCCATCACCCAGCGGCGCAGCTCGATGGCCTCCTGCCCCGAAAGCGCGACGGAAAAGGTCGAATCCGCCGCATCGAACAGATGATGGCCCTCGTCGAACACGATGCGCTGGGGCGCCTGCCCCGTCTCGCGCCCCCGCGCCGCATTGATCATCACCAACGCATGATTGGCGATCACGATGTCGGCATCCGCCGAAGCCCGCGCCGACCGCTCGATGAAGCATTTCCGATAATGGGGGCAGCCCGCATAGATGCACTCGCCGCGCCGGTCGGTCAGTGCGGTCGAGCCATTGCGCCGGAACAAGGTCGGCAACCATCCGGGCAGGTCGCCGCCGATCATGTCGCCATCCTTGGTGAAGGCCGCCCAGCGCGCCACCAGTTGCGCCAATATCGCGGCGCGCCCGGCAAAGCCCCCTTGCAGCGCATCCTCCAGATTGAGCAGGCAGAGGTAATTTTCCCGCCCCTTGCGCACCACCACGCGCTTCGCCGCCACGGCGGGATCGGGGAACAACCGCAAACTCTCCCGGTCCAACTGCCGCTGCAACGCCTTGGTATAGGTGGAAATCCACACCGTCCCCTGCGCTTCCCCGGCCCAGAGGGAAGCGGGCGCCAGATAGCCCAGCGTCTTGCCGATCCCGGTTCCGGCCTCCGCCAGCAGCATATTGGGCTGATCGCGATGCGCCTTCGGGCGGAACACCTCCGCCGCCGCCGCCGCATAGGCGCGCTGCCCCGGCCGGGCCTCGGCCCCCGCGCCGGTCAGTTGCTCCAGCCGCGCCACCACCGCATCGGATCGCAGCGACACCGATCGCGGGGCGGGGCGGGGCGGGTTCTCCTCCCATTCGGGCAGCTTGGAAAAGAGCCAGCGCTCCGCTTCCTTCGGTTTGGCGATGCGCCCGGCCACCAGCGGCGCCCAGGGCCAGCGCAGCCGGTGCAGCGATTGCGCCGCCGTCCAGCCGCCCTCGCGCTCAGCCCATGAGGGCGAATCCAGCATTGCCAGCAGTGCCCCGGTCGCTGCCTGCAACAGTGCGGGAATGTCCGCCTCGCTGGCCGGACGCGGCAGGTTCAGCGCTTCGGCCAGCCCCTTGGGCGTGGGCACCAGAAAGCGCGCCGGATGGATGAAGGCCCACAGTTCCAGCAGGTCGAGGCCATTCAGATCGGGATAGCCCAGCCGCTGCCCGGTCAGCGGGGCATTCAGCAGCAGCGTCGGCGTTTCGGCCGTCCGCGCGATCGCCGTGCCCTTGGCCACCGCCTGCGTATCGCCGCCTTCCCGGAGCCAGATGCCGCCATGGCTGGCGTGAAGGGCGGGCAGGGCGGAAGGATCGACCACCCGTTTCGCTTAGGCGAACGGGAACAAAAAGGGAAACCTGAAATCAGGCGGTTCAGCCGAACCGGCGTCCGAATCCACCGGCGGGACGCATGCCCGGAATGCGCGGCTGGAAGGCCGTCGGGGTCAGCCTTGCCGCCCGCGCGATCTCCAGCCGGTCGAACAACGGCCCGTCGGTCAGTTCATAGGGGAAGCGGATGCCCATGCGGTCTTCCTCGGTCCACTGCACCGTGGCGAAGACGACATGGCCTTCATAATCGATCTGGCACTGGCTGCGCGCGGGCAGGCCGCAGCCCGCAATCTGGGCGCCGCCTTCGCTCAGATCGATGATCGTTCCTTCCAGGCTATCGAGCACCGTCGTCACGATGACGGGAATCTCGACGGCAATTCTCTGGCGGCTCCTTGGCTGCATAGACCCTCCTGAGCCCCCTAAGCTCGCGATAAATATGACTCATCAGGGTTAATCAAAGTTAAACGGGGGATGTCGTAAAGCCGCCGTTTGTCTCCACTTTGACACTGAAAATCGTTCCCTTTCGTCCGGACCGGAGGTAGGGGGGGCCCATCATGACCGTGTCCGACATCATCCGCACCGCCGCACAGGCGTCCAAGGCCTGGCCCTATGAGGAAGCCCGCAAGCTCCTGAAGCGCTATCAGAGTGCCGCGCCTGAAAAGGGCTATGTCCTGTTCGAGACCGGCTATGGCCCCTCGGGCCTGCCGCATATCGGCACCTTCAACGAGGTATTGCGTACCACCATGGTCCGCAACGCCTATCATGCGCTGTCGGACATCCCGACCCGCCTGATCGCCTTCAGCGACGATATGGACGGCCTGCGCAAGGTGCCGGACAATGTGCCCAACCAGGCGATGCTGACCCAGCATCTGGGCAAGCCGTTGACCCAGGTGCCCGATCCCTTCGAAAAGTTCGAAAGCTTCGCGCATCACAATAATGCGATGCTGCGGGAATTTCTCGACCGCTTCGGCTTCGACTATGAATTCGTCTCAGCCACGGAGCGCTACAAATCGGGCGCCTTCGACGACGCGCTGAAGAATGTCCTGCGCCATTATCAGGACATCATGGACATCATGCTGCCGACGCTGCGCAAGGAACGGCAGGCGACCTATTCGCCGGTCCTGCCGATCAGCCCCAGGAGCGGCATCGTGCTTCAGGTGCCGGTCGAGGTGCTGGACGCCGAAACCGGCCTCGTCCGCTTCGAGGATGAGGGCGAGGTGATCGAACAGTCGATCTTGTCGGGCGGCGCCAAGCTGCAATGGAAGGTCGACTGGGCGATGCGCTGGGTCGCGCTCGGCGTCGACTATGAGATGGCGGGCAAGGACCTGATCGATTCCGTCACGCAAAGCTCGAAAATCTGCCGCGCGCTGGGCGCCCGCCCGCCCGAGGGCTTCAATTACGAGATGTTCCTCGACGAAAAGGGCGAGAAGATCTCCAAGTCCAAGGGCAACGGCCTCAGCCTGGAGCAATGGCTGACCTATGGCCCGCAGGAGAGCCTGGCCTTCTACGCCTATCGCGAGCCGAAAAAGGCGAAGCAGCTCCACATGGGCGTCATCCCCCGCGCGGTGGACGAATATTGGCAGTTCCGCGGCAATTATCCGAAGCAGGCGGTCGAACAGCAGCTCGGCAACCCGGTCCATCATATCCATGACGGCAAGCTGCCGGTTGGCGAACTGCCCGTGACCTTCGGCCTTTTGCTGAACCTGGTCGGCGTGATGGGCGATGCCAGCCGCGAACAGGTCTGGGGCTATCTCCAAAATTATGTCGCGGACGCCAATGCGGGGACCTATCCGGAACTCGACGCGCTGATCGGCCATGCGCTCGCCTATCACCGCGATTTCGTCGCCCCGACGCTCAAGCGCCGCGCGCCGGAACCGAACGAAGCCGCCGCGCTTCGGAAACTGGACGAGGAACTCGCCGCGCTGCCCGATCATGCCTCGGCGGAGGATATCCAGAACATCGTCTACGCCATCGGCAAGGACGAGACCTATGGCTTCGCCGAACTGCGCGACTGGTTCAGGGCGCTCTACCAGACGCTGCTGGGCGCCGATCAGGGGCCGCGCATGGGCAGCTTCATCGCGCTTTACGGCATCGAGAACAGCCGCCGCCTGATTGCCGAGGCGCTTGCCTCCTGAGGGCGGGCAACGGAACATTCAGCCGGGATAAACGTTACGGTTGATGGTCCACCCCCTTTCGGACTGATGGTGCGGTTCCCGCGCCATCGGCCGCGCCTGCCCGGAAACGAGCGGCGCGGCCAAGGGGCCTTCCCTGTGGATCAGAAGCGCCATAGCGCAAAAGGAAACGGCCCCCGAGCTATCCGGGGGCCGTTTCGTTATTGGGGAAGCAGCGGCTTACCAGAAGAAACCGCGATGCACTTCCACGACCCGGCCGGTCCTCACATTGACCAGCAGCACGTCGTTATAGTGCCTCACCCACTGCTGGTTGGCACCCGCACGGGGCAGGCGATAGCGATAGGGGTCCGAGATATAATAGCGCGAATTATAATAGTTCGGGCGCAGGCGCGATCCGACTTCCCAGCGATTGTAGCGGAAGGGCGCCCGCCAGTTGCCGCCGCGATAGACGTCGCGATGCGACTTGCGGTAATCGCGCCAATCCTCGCGCAATTCCTGCCGTGCGTCGCGTACATCCCGGCGTTCCTCGCGGACGTCATGCCGGTTGCCGTACCGCTGGGCGTCGCGCAGTTCGCGCTGTTCCTGCCGCAGGTCGCGGGCGCTATCACGCACTTCCGCGCGGGATTGCGCCATGGCGGCACCCGGAATGACGGTGGCGGCCATAAGGCCCAGAATGATCAACTTGCGCATAAGTCTTCTCCCGATGCTTGGTGGCTGAAAGCCGGTGGGGAGAGGGAAACCTTTCCCCGATCCCGCCGGTTCCGCCGACCACGAAGACGGATATGCACCCCGGCGCCTGAACGGTCCGGGAATGAAACAGTCAGGAATCAGTCATTTATGTCGCATTGTGTATCAGCGTCCCGCCACCTCAGGGCGTCCAGGGCCGTTCGCGAAACCATTTGGTGACGACATATTTGATGCCCCGTTCCACCGGACGCGCGGCGTGCAGGCTGAAGTGGTTGGGCGATCCGTCCCGCTCCATATTGTTCCACATCAGCAGCATGCCCTCGACCGGCGGCACCATGAATTCGCAATGGGGGAAATGCGTCTCGCCGCCCGCCTCCACGGGGGAGAGGTAGATCATCGCCGTCCAGCTCCGCTGTCCCCCGGTCTTCATCATCGCCGGCCAGTAATTGGCCGTCACCGGGAAATAATCGCAATGCGCCTTATATTCCTGCCCCGGCTGGTAGCGCTGTCCCTGCAACGTCTCGCCATGCGCGCTCGTCAGTCCCATCAGCGCGCAGATCCGATCGCTGACCGTGCTCACCAGTGGGTCCCAGGGGCTGAGATTGCAGCTCGCGCTCGTGCGGTAATCGGCATTGGCGCTGCCGGAAAACAGGCTGGAAGGCTGCGCGCCCGCATCGATCCGTTCCCGCAGCCCGGCGCATTCCTCCGCGCTCAGAAATTCCTGCCGCCCATGGATTTCGAGATGCGGCGTATCGATCCGGCTGACCATCGGATTGCGGTCCAGCCGCGCCCGCACCGTCTCCCCGATCCGTGCCCTGACGGCCGAGGCGACGCCGCCATCGTCAACAAACTCGCTCATGCCGCCCTCCTGCCACCGCGCGGTCGCTCCACGCAAATGAAAAGGGCCCGGAGTGCAACACTCCGAGCCCAGTTATGGGTGGTCGCATCGTCAACGCAAAAAACCGGTTCCCACTTTTTTGCACGATGCTTCCGGGTCCTGAAGGCCAGTTCAGGAGCGCATGTCTTCCGGGCTTACCAGAAGAAATCGTAGATCACGTCGACCACATAGCCGTCGCGAATATCGACCAGCAGCGCATCGTCATAATAGCGGACCCAGCGCAGCGAGCCGTAAGCGGGCGGCAAGCGGTAGGAATAGGGATCGTCGATCCAGTAGCTGTTCGAATAGAGCAGGCTGTTCAGGAAGATCCCGATCGAATAGCGCGAATAGCCATAGTTCCACCCGCGCGGCGCATAATAGCGTCCCATGCGGTAACGGTCGCCGTAACGCGAGCGGTAGCTCGACCAGTCGTAGCGCCGGTCGTTGCGCCAGCCGCTGTCCCAACGCCGCTGCCCTTCCCAACGGGTGCGGTCATCGAAACGGCGCCCGCCGTTCCAGTTGTTGCCGCTCCAGCCACCGCGCCGGTCATTATTGTCCCAGCGCCGGTCGTCGCGCCGATCCCGCCCGTCCCGATCCCGCGCATCATTGCCGCGCCAGCGATCATTGTCGCGGCGGTCGTCGCCCCGGCGGTCCTGCCACCCGGCGCGATTGTCGTCGCGCCGATCGTTCCAGTTGCGGTCGTTCCTGTCGCCGCCGCGCGTGCTGGTCTCGAACCGCTGCTCGCCGCGATTCCAGCGCGTCACGGTCGCCGGGCCGCGTTGTTCGCCGCGCCATTGCGGCTGGGCCTGGGGCTGGGCCTGAGTCTGCGCCGGAGCCGCGGGCCGGTCATTGCCGCGCTGTTGCCAGCGTGCGTCGCCGCCGCCCTGCCACTGCCGTTGCATCTGGCCCCGGCCCTGATCGCCGCCGCCGCGCTGGCCGCCGTCGGGCCGTCCCGACCGCTCGCCACCCCGGCCGCGCCAGCCGCCATTGTCGTTTTGCTGGGCATAGGCAGGGGCGATGCCGCCAAGCACCGTCGCCGCCATCAAGCCCGCCAGCATCATTTTCCTCAACATGCCGTTCGCCTTCGTTTTCATGGGGCTGGATGCCCCTCATATGTCGCTTTTAAGACTCGGGCCATGTCATGTTGCTGAACTTGTCAGTCAGCGATTTGAAAGAATCCGGCCGACACATGAAAGGAACTGCCCATTAATGGCGGACGGAGGAGAAAAGCTGATCTAGATCAGAGCGTCGATCTATCATTGGATATACGGATGAGGCGTGAAGAAAATGCACCACGCCGGCCACGCCCGACAGGCGCTACGTCAAGCGACGATGGACAGCCATCGGCAGGTCGACGATCTGTTCTCCGGTTTTTCCCTGGACGATCGGGACGACTATGCCGCTTTCCTGAAGGCCCATGCCCGCGCGCTTGCCCCGCTGGAGGCATTGGCGCAGCCGCCGTTGCACCGCCTGCCGATGCTGGCGCGGGACCTTGCGGCGCTGGGCGAATCCCTCCCCGCGCCGCTGGCGAGGCTCCCTTCCGCTGGCGAGGCCTGGCGTTGGGGCGCACGCTATACGCTGGAGGGATCGCGCCTGGGCGGCGCGATGCTGGCGCGGCAGGTGGGCGACGGGCTGCCGCATGCCTATCTGTCCGCGATCCATGACAAGGGCGGCTGGACCGCCTTTCAGCAGGCATTGGATGCCGCGGCCGATCCGGGCGGCGCAGCGTGGATCGACGAGGCGATTCGGGGCGCGCAAGCCGCCTTCGGCCTTTTTGCCTGTGCCGCCCGCGTCGAAGCGGGCGCCGCCCGTGGCTGACGGAAGCGTGGATTTCTCGGTCGATCTCGACAATTGCGAGCGGGAGCCGATCCATGTGCTGGGCACCGTCCAGCCCTTCGGCTTCCTCATCGCGCTGACCGCCGACTGGCTGGTGTCGCGCGTCTCGGCCAACAGCGCCGATTTTACCGGCCTATCCCCCGACCAGATGCTGGGCCAGCCGATCGGCGCGATTTTCCGCCATGAAGCGATCCACAGCCTGCGCAACCGCATCACCCTGCTGCGCGGTCCCGATGCGGTCGAACGCATCTTCTCGCTCATCCTGATCGAGGGCGTCCAGCCCTTCGACGTTGCGGTGCATTTCTCCGGATCGCTGGTGGTGATCGAAGCCGAACCGGCCTGCCATGACGAGATGGAGGCAAGCAGCATGGTCCGCTCCATGGTCGCCCGCCTCGGCCAGACGGAGGGGATGACGGCCTTTCTGCGGGACGGCGCGCGGCAGGTGCGGGCCTTGACCGGTTTCGATCGGGTGATGGTCTACCGCTTTGCCGAGGGCGGCGATGGGGAGGTGGTGGCCGAGGCGCTCCGTCCCGGTATCGACAGCTTTTTCGGCCTGCATTATCCGGCCTCCGACATCCCGGCCCAGGCGCGCGCGCTCTATCTGCGCAACATCTTCCGGGTGATCGCCGATGTGCAGGCGAAGCCGGTTCCCGTCGTGCCGCAACTCGACCCTTCCGGCGCCGCGCTCGACATGTCGCTGTGCCTTACCCGCGCCGTGTCGCCGATCCATATCGAATATCTGAACAATATGGGGGTGGGGGCTTCGCTCTCCATCTCGATCGTCGTCGAGGGGCGGCTCTGGGGCCTGTTCGCCTGCCATCATTATGCGCCGCGCCTGCCCAGCTTCGCGCAGCGCAGCGCCGCCGAACTGTTCGGCCAGATCTTCTCGATGATGCTTGAAAATCGCGAGCGGAGCGAAACCGCCGCCTATGAGGGCAAGGCGCGGCAGGTGGCCGACCGGCTGATGTCGGCGGTGGCGCAGGACCATGACCTGCTGTCCAACGCGCGCTGGCTGGGCGACGTGATCTTCGACACCATTCCCGCCGACGGCGTCGGGGTCTATATCGACGGCCAGATGAGCTTTTCCGGCCTTACGCCCGACGAGCCCAGCTTCGCCGCGATCGTCGCCATGCTGAACCGGGCGGCCGCCAGCCAGGTCTTCACCACCGACCGGCTGGTGGGCCTGCTGCCCGAAGCCTCCGCCTATGCCGATCGCGCGGCGGGATTGCTCGCCATACCGCTCTCGCGCCGCCCGCGCGATTATGTGGTGCTGTTCCGGGCCGAGCAGCTTCGTTCGGTGCGTTGGGCGGGCAACCAGGAAAAGCATGTCGAATATGGTCCCAACGGCCCGCGCCTCACCCCGCGCAAGAGTTTCGAGGAGTGGTCGGAACTGGTGCGCGGTACCGCCTTGCCCTTCGCCGCCGCCGAACGGCGCGTGGCCGAGGCGCTGCGCACGGCCCTGCTCGAAGTCGTGCTGCGCCTGTCCGATTCCGCGCATGAGGAACGGCAGAAGGCGCATGAAAAGCAGGAATTGCTGATCGCGGAACTCAACCATCGCGTCCGCAACATCCTCTCGCTGATCCGGGGCCTGCTCTCCCAGACCCGCGACAATGCCCAGTCGGTCGACCAGTTCATCGACACGCTGGAAAGCCGCGTCCACGCGCTGGCCCGCGCTCATGACCAGATCACCGCCGACCGCTGGGCGCCCGCGCGCCTCTATGACCTGATCGAGGTGGAGGCGGCCGCCTATCTGGCCGAGCGTCGCGACCGGGTAAGGCTGAGCGGTCCCAATGTGTTGCTGACGCCCGCGGCCTTCACGGTCATGGCCCTGGTGATCCACGAGCTTCTGACCAATGCCGCCAAATATGGCGCGCTGTCGGACAATGGCAGCGTGGCGATCGACTGGGCGGTGGACGACGACGGCAGCCTGCTGCTCCACTGGTGCGAGAATGGCGGCCCGGCAGTGGTCGCGTCGACGCGCCGGGGCTTCGGATCGACCGTCATCGAACGCTCCATCCCCTATGATCTGGGTGGCCGGGCGGAAGTGCATTATCGCCTCTCGGGGCTGGAGGCGCATTTCTGCATTCCCTCGCCCCACGTCGCCTCCGTCCTGCCCGACGTGACCGGGACGGCGCGCCCCCGGCCCGTGCCCGCACCCACGCCGACGCTGCTCAAGGGCCGCAACGTCCTGCTGGTGGAGGATAATATGATCATCGCCATGGATGGCGAGGACGCGCTGCGCGACCTGGGCGCGGAAGTGATCACCGCCGCCAGCATCGGCCGCGCGCGCGAGGCGATCGCGATCCACGATGTCGACCTTGCCGTGCTGGACTTCAACCTCGGCAATGAAACCAGCCTGCCGGTCGCGGACCTGCTGGCGGAAAAGGGCGTCGCCTTCCTCTTCGCCACCGGCTATGGCGACGGCCTCGACCTGCCGGAACGGCATGCGGACGTGACGCTGCTCAAGAAACCCTATTCCGGTGCCACCCTGGCCCAGGCGATCGCCCCGGTGCTGGAGGCGGCAGGGGCCTGAGGGTGTGGGCCCCAGGGTTCGCGGATCGGAGTTTCCTCTCGCATCGTCCTGGCCTGATCCGGGACCCTTCTGGTCCTTGGGCCTTTGACGCGTCGGGCCTGCGAAACAATCCGTTTCCACCCGCCCGCTTGAACCCCGATCCGATTGCCCCGATCTAACCGGGCATGAGACAACCGACCCTCTTCATCCCCCATGGCGGCGGCCCATGCTTCTTCATGGACCCCAGCGATCCCGACCGTCCGCACAGCGACCCGATGTGGCAGCCGATGCAGGACTATCTGGCGGGCATCGTCGCCACCCTGCCCGAACGTCCCAAGGCGATCCTGCTCGTCTCGGGTCATTGGGAGGAGAGCCGTTTCACCGTCCACACAGGTGAACGTCCCGGCCTGCTGTTCGACTATTATGGCTTCCCGCCGCACACCTACACGCTGCGCTGGGATGCGCCCGGCGCGCCTGCGCTCGCCCGCCGCGCTGCGGACCTGCTGGAACGGGCCGGCTTCCCCACCGATGCGGAGGAGGAGCGGGGATGGGACCATGGCGTCTTCATTCCCATGAAGGTCGCGCTGCCCGATGCCGACATTCCTCTGGCGCAACTCTCGCTTCGCCATGATCTCGATCCCCAGGCGCATATCGCCGCGGGTCGCGCCCTGGCACCCTTGCGCGACGAGGGCGTGCTCATCATCGGTTCGGGCCTCAGCTTCCACAATCTGCGGGTTCGCGGCCCCCAGGCGATCGAGCCTTCGCAAGTCTGGGACGACGCCCTGACCGCCGCCGTGACCGATGCCGACCCGGCCCGCCGCGCTCGTCGCGTCGCCGCCTGGGCCGATCTGCCCCACGCCCGTTTCGCCCATCCGCGCGAGGAACATCTCCTTCCCCTGATGGTCGCGTTGGGCGCCGGCGGCGACGGCACCGCCACGAAAAATCATAACGGAAGCGTTATGGGTTGGGCCGTCTCCGGATACCGTTTCGATTGACGACGACGTTCATGGTTTGCGCAGCGCCGGGACCGCCTTCGCCGCTTCGTCGGGGGTGATCCCCGAAGGCGGCACGGGGTCCACCACCTCCTCGCCCCGCATCACCCGCCCCGCGCGCTGGATCGCACCCCTCAGGCGCGGATAGATGCCGCAACGGCAGATATTGGTCAGCGCGGCATCGATCTCCTCGTCGCTCGGATCGGCGGTCCGCCGCAGCAGCGCCGCCGCCGTCATGATGACGCCGGGAATGCAATAACCGCATTGCGACACATTGTCCGCCGCGAACACCTGCTGCAACGGATGGCCCCGATCGGGCGACAGGCCCTCTATGGTGGTGACGAACTTCCCCTCGGTCGCCGCGATCGTCACCTGGCAGGACCGAACGGCCTCCCCGTCGATATCGACCGTGCAGGCGCCGCAGTCCCCGGTGCCGCAGCCATATTTGGTGCCCGTCAGATTGGACGCATCCCGCAAGGCCCACAGCAGCGGTGTCGCCGGGTCCATCCGGTACTGGACCGGCCGATCGTTGACCGTGAACTTCGTCATTCCCCGCTCTCTTCCTCCACCTGATGGTAGAGCACTTCGTTGCGGATATGAATGGTCCGCGACGCCAGCCGGATTTCCTGGATGAAGGTGCCGAAGGCCGCCGCCTGCAACACCATGGCCAGGCTGAACAGGATCGCGATCGGCGTTCCCAGATGCGATCCCAGCAGATTGGCCGCGAACAGCAGAATGACCACCAGACAGACCGCACAGGCCGATGCCACCGACAGGAAGATCGCGCCGTTGACCACGCTCATCCGCCGGTCGAGCACGCGGATCTCGCTCACCATCCGGTCATGTTCCTTGCCGCGGGATTCAAGGATCTTCTCCTCCACCTTCCGCGCCCGGTCGATGATGCGCGCCAGCCGGCCGACGCAGACATTCAGGAACGCGCCGATGCCCGCGAGCAGGAAGACCGGCGCAAGGGCCAGCTGAATGGTCTGCGCGACCTGGGAAACCTGTGGCAGTGCAATCATATGCGCGCTTTTCTCCCCATGCGCCAAAGCAGCGCAGGGCGGTATAAATGACAAGGCCCCAAATGCCATGAGCTGGAAAAAAGAAAGGGCGCCATGGCCGGTTGGCCGAGGCGCCCTCCTCATAGTCTGACCGTTTGTCGCTTGGTTCAGGCAGCGCCCTTGGCGGGCGTGTTGACGCCCATGGACTTCAGATACTGCTTGATGTTGCGCGCGGCCTGCCGCAACCGCTGCTCATTCTCGACCATGGCGATGCGGACATAGCCCTCGCCATCTTCGCCATAGCCGACCCCCGGCGCGACCGCGACCTTGGCATGGGTCAGCAGCTGCTTGGAAAATTCCAGGCTCCCCATCTCCTTGAGGGCAGGGGGCAGCGGCGCCCAGGCGAACATCGAGGCCCGTGGCGCGGGAATGTCCCACCCCGCCCGGCCAAAGGCCTCCACCATCACGTCGCGGCGCTTGTGATAAAGTTCGCGATTCTTCTGCACGATGTCCTGCGGCCCGTTCAATGCCGCGCAGGCGGCCGCCTGGATGGGTGTGAACGCGCCGTAGTCGAGATAGCTCTTCACCCGCTTCAATGCCGCGATCAGCTTCCTGTTGCCGACCGCGAAGCCGATGCGCCAGCCCGCCATCGAATAGGTCTTCGACAGCGACGTGAACTCCACCGCCACATCCTTGGCGCCCGGCACCTGAAGGATGGAGGGCGTCGGATTGCCGTCATAATAAAGTTCGGAATAGGCAAGGTCGCTCAACACCCAGACATTATTCTCCTTCGCCCAGGCGACGAGCCGCTCGTAGAAGGCGAGGTCGACCGTTTCCGCCGTCGGGTTGCTGGGATAGCCGACGACCAGGATAGAGGGACGCGGCACGGTGAAGGCCATCGCCCGTTCCAGCGACTGCCAATAATGTTCGTCCGGCGTGGTCGGCACGGAACGGATGGTCGCGCCCGCGATGATGAAGCCGAACATGTGGATCGGGTAGCTGGGATTGGGCGCCAGCACGACATCGCCCGGCGCGGTGATCGCGGTGGCGAGACTGGCCAGCCCCTCCTTCGACCCCATGGTCACGACGACTTCGGTTTCCGGGTCCAGATCGACGCCGAAGCGGCGGCCATAATAATTGGCCTGCGCCTTGCGCAGCCCCGGAATCCCCATGGACTGGGAATAGCCGTGCGCGCTCGGTTTCTGCGCGACTTCGCACAGCTTGGCGATCACATGGTCGGGCGGCGGCAGGTCGGGATTGCCCATGCCCAGGTCGATAATGTCCTCCCCCGCGGCGCGCGCGGCGGCCCGCATCGCATTCACTTCGGCGATGACATAGGGCGGCAGACGCTTCATGCGGTAGAATTCTTCGGACATTTTTGGGGCTTTCCTGAAAGCTCGCTGTAAGGAATAGTGCGTGACGCGCATTCGGCTTGTCACAATCCGGCTATAACCCGCCGGACTGCGACGCGCCAGTGAAAGCGGCGAACCCGACCATGCCAGGCGAAGGAAGGTGGCCATGACAGCACAGGACATCATGGAACCCCATCTGCCCACGCTTGAGGAAATGCAGCAATGGACACAGGTGCTGGGCCGCGCCCAGCAATTGCTGCTGGAACAGGCGGCGGGCGCGACCGGCCGCACCTTGCCCTTCGATCCCGAGGCCGTGTCGCGTATCCAGACCAGCTTCGCCGACGAAGGGCTCGCGCTCTGGCAGCGTTTCCTCGATTCGGGCGGATTGCTGCGGGACCGGCCCGACGCACCGCCCTCCGGCAGTCCCGCAGCCGTCAAGGACCGGCGCTTTGCGGACCCGGCGTGGACCGAACATCCCTTCTACGACCTGATCCGGCAAAGCTATCTGCTGCTCTCCGACTATCTGTTGAAGCTGGCGGACGCTGTCGACGGCGTCGATCCGAAGCAGAAGGCCAAGCTGCGCTTCGCCACCACCGGCATGCTCGACGCGATGGCGCCCAGCAATTTCCCGCTGACCAATCCCATGGTCGTGCAGAAGACGATCCAGAGCGGCGGCGAAAATCTGGTGAAGGGCCTCCAGCATATGCTGGCCGATCTGGAAAAGGGTCAGCTCACCCATACCGACGGCATGGCGTTCGAACTGGGACGCAACATCGCCTCGACGCCGGGCAAGGTGATCAAGGAAACCCCGCTCTACCAGCTCATCCATTATGCGCCGACGACGGAAACGGTGCTGGAAACGCCGCTGCTGATCTTCCCGCCCTGGATCAATCGCTTCTACATTCTCGATCTCGCGCCGGAAAAAAGCTTCGTCAAATGGGCCGTGGATCAGGGACTCAGCGTCTTCCTCGTGTCGTGGAAATCGGCCGACGCCTCGATGAAGGACCTTGTCTGGGACGATTATATCCTGAACGGCCAGATCGACGCGATCGACACGGTGCGCGACCTGCTCAAGGTGCCGAGCGTCCACACCATCGGCTATTGCGTCGCGGGCACCACCCTGGCCGCCACGCTGGCGTTGCTGGCGGCGCGGGGGGAAGCGGACAAGGTCGCCAGCGCCACCTTCTTCACGGCGCAGGTCGATTTTTCCCAGGCCGGCGACCTCACCCTGTTCGTCGACGACGATCAGATGAAGATGGTGGAGCAGCTTTCCTCCGGCGGTTTCCTCGACGGGCGCTATATGGCGGCGACCTTCAACCTGCTGCGCGGGCGCGACCTCATCTGGAACTATGTGGTCAACAATTACCTGCTGGGGCAGGATTATCCGCCCTTCGACCTGCTCTACTGGAACGGCGATACCACCAATCTGCCCGCACGCTGGCACAGGGATTATCTGACCCAGCTCTATCGCGACAATCTGCTCGTGCAGCCGGGCGCGATCAACATCGCGGGGACGCCCATCGACCTGCGCCAGATCAGGACCCCCGCCTATGTGCAGGCAGGGCGGGAGGATCATATCGCCCCGCTGGAAAGCGTGTGGAAGCTGACCCAGCATCTGTCCGGCCCGGTCCGCTTCCTGCTCGCGGGTTCGGGCCATATTGCGGGCGTGGTCAATCCCCCGGCCGCCGGCAAATATCAATATTGGGCCTGCGACGAATCGCAACCGACCCTCGACGCCTTTCTTGCGCAAGCGAAGGAGACCAGGGGCAGCTGGTGGCCTGACTGGATCGACTGGATTCGCGGGCAGGGCCATGCCAGCGTGCCGGTCAGGGGCGCGCGCCAGCCGGGCAAGGGACGACTCAAGGCGATCGAGGACGCCCCGGGCCGTTACGTAAAAGCGCGCTGAATCCTTGATTCCCGGGGATTTGCGGTAGCCCGCCTTTCCTTGGCGGCGAGCCGCATATGGCAGTTTTGTTGCAGCGCACAAAAGCGCTTGCAACATGGGCGCGAACGCTATATTGTGCACTGCAACAAATGGAGGATGGTCCATGGCCGTTACCCCAAAGCCAGTGCGTAAGAAGCCCGTCGCGAAGAAGACCTCGTCGACGCTGTCCGCCACGGAGGCGTTGAAGGCCGCCGAAGCCGCGATAAAGGCGCCGGTGAAACCCGTCGCCAAGAAACCGGCCCCGGCCACACCCGCCCCGGTCAAACCGGCAACGCGTCCGGTCAAAGCGGCGCCTGTTGCCAAGGCCGATCCGGTGGCGGTGATTGCCGCGACGACCGCGGTCGATGCCGCACCGGAACCGGAACTGGTCAAGCCTGAGCCCGTCAAGGCCAGGACGCCGGAGCCGGCCCCTGTCGCTGCGGCGACCAAGGTGGAAACACCCAAGGTTGCCCCGCCCAAGATCGAACCGGCCGCGAAAGTGACGCCGCCGGAACCGAAAGAATCGAAGAGCCTGTCGTTTAAGGCCGGGCCATTAGAGCCCAAATTGCTGCCCGCCACAGAAGGAACGAAGATGATGAACGACGTGATCGAAACCGGAAAGAAGTTCGCCGAGGAAACCAAGGCCAAGCTCGAAACGGTCTATGCCGACCTGAACGAGAAGGCGAAGGTCAGCGTCGAGAAGTCGACCAAGGCGATCGAGGAATTCAGCGACATCGCCAAGGGCAATGTCGAAGCGCTGGTCGAATCCGGCAAGATCGCGGCCAAGGGTTTCGAAACCCTGGGCCAGGAAGCCGTCGATTACAGCAAGAAGAGCTTCGAAAAGGCGACCGCCTCGTTCAAGAGCTTCTCGACCGTGAAGACGCCGACCGAATTCTTCCAGCTCCAGAGCCAGCTCTTCTCGAGCAGCTTCGACGAGTTCACGAAGGAAGCCGCCAAGAGCAGCGAAGCACTGATCAAGCTGGCCGGCGACGTCGCTTCGCCGCTGACCGCGCGCGTCACTGTCGTGACCGACAAGGTGAAGGCGCTGGCGGCTTGACCAGCCATGAGGTGAAGGCGCTCGTCGCCTGATCCTGCCCGCGGGCTTGCGAAATGGAAGGAACGGCTTCCGCTTTCGGGCGGGGGCCGTTTCTTTTTGACAGGCCTTTGGTTCCGGCCTTGGGATATTGATCTGAAGCTGCCCATTCGATCCATCCTGAGACAAAATTTCAGGTTCAATCTCGAACACCGGGACAGAAGCATGGTTTACGGCCCGTCCGACCCCTTGCCTTGAAAGGGGGAATCGCCATATCCTTCCCCATCATGAGCAGCATTTCGACATCGGCATATCCCGCGATGATGGCGGGCAAGGATCAGGACGACCAGGGCGACGGCTCCGGTGGCCCCAATGTCGGCATTGCCACGCGCACCCGCGCCCGGACGAAAAAACCCTCGCTCTACAAGGTGCTGATGCTCAACGACGATTACACGCCGATGGAATTCGTCGTCCATGTCCTCCAGCAATTCTTCCGCATGGACATGGAGGAGGCGACCCGCGTGATGCTGCATGTCCACCAGCGCGGCGTCGGGGTCTGCGGCATCTTCAGCTATGAGGTGGCGGAGACCAAGGTGAACCAGGTGATGGACTTCGCCCGGCAGAACCAGCATCCGTTGCAATGCACGCTGGAAAAGGCCTGAGCGCGGCACGCGCGCCTGCCCCTTCATCCAACAGCCGGCCTTCCTGATCCCTTGTTCCCTGCCGAACCTGGTTCGGCATGACGGTTCCGCAAATGCGAAAAGCACGATAGGCTCTCACCCGTGACCAGGGAGACAGAGCCTGCCCCCTATGATCTCGCCATCATCGGCGGCGGGATCAACGGTTGTGGCATCGCCCGCGACGCGGCGGGCCGCGGCGCCCGGGTGCTGCTGCTGGAGCGCGGCGACCTGGCGCAGGGTACGTCCTCCGCCTCGACCAAGCTGATCCATGGCGGACTGCGCTATCTGGAGCATTATGAATTCGCGCTCGTGCGGGAATCCCTGTCCGAGCGCGAACGGCTCTGGGCAATCGCGCCCCACATCATCCAACCGATGCGCTTCGTGCTGCCCTGGGTGCCGGGCCTGCGTCCGCGCTGGCTGCTGCGGCTGGGGCTCCTTCTCTACGATCATATCGGGGGCCGCCGTGCCCTGCCACCGACCGAGGCGGTCGACTTGCGCCATCATCCGGCGGGCCAGCCGCTCAAGCGCGGTTTTCGCAAGGCCTACATCTATTCGGACGGCTGCGTCGATGACGCCCGGCTGGTCATCCTGAATGCGCGCGATGCGGCGGACCGGGGGGCCGATATCCGTCCTCGGACGGAGGCGCTTCGGCTGGAAAGGGCGGACGGCCTCTGGACGATCCGGACACCGCACGCGCATTTCCGGGCACGCGCGGTGGTCAACGCGGCGGGGCCGTCAGTGCTGGACCTGCTGCACCGCGCGCAGGAGGGCAGCGACCGGCGCATGCGTCTGGTACGGGGCTCGCATATCGTCGTGCGGCGGCTATTCGACCATGGTTTCGCTTATTTCTTCCAGTTGCCCGACGGCCGTATCTTCTTTGCCATTCCCTATCAGCGCGACTTCACGCTGATCGGCACGACCGACCGCGATCATGACGGTCCGGTCGATCGACCGCAGCCGGACGAGGAGGAGATTGCCTATCTCTGCGAAGGCGCGAACCGCTATTTCGCGCGGTCGATCGGACCGGAGGATGTGCTCTGGTCCTATGCCGGGATACGTCCGCTGGTCGATGACGGCTCCGGCCGGCCGGAGGCGGCGACGCGCGGCTATCGGCTCGAACTGGAGGGTGGGGAGGGGGAGGCGCCGCTGCTCAGCGTCTTCGGTGGCAAGATCACCACCTATCGTCATCTCGCGGCCGAGGCAGTGGAGATGCTGAAATCCCATCTGCCGGGCCTGTCGGGCGGCGACTGGACGGCGGACGCCCCCTTGCCCGGCGGTGATTTCCCGATGAAGGGGCTGGATCAACTGATCGCCGATCTGGGCTGCGACTATCCCTTTCTCGACTATGCATCGCTTCAGCGGATTGCCTGCGCCTATGGCACGCGGGCGCGGGACTGGCTGGGGGATGCGCAGGACATGGCGGCATTGGGCGTCCATTTCGGCCATGGGCTGACCCAGGCCGAAATCCGTTATCTGAAGACCCGTGAATGGGCGGCCAGCGCCGAGGATATCTTGTGGCGTCGCACGAAACTGGGCCTGCGCCTTGACGCGGTACAGAAAGCACGGCTGGAAAACTGGCTGGAGGAGGGGGGATGAACGACCGGCTGATCCTGGTGCTGGATGAGGGCACCACCTCGACGCGGGCCATGCTCTATGCCCCGGACGGCGGACGGCTGGGCGTGGCGCAGGCGGAGATCACGCAATATTATCCGCAGCCCGGCTGGGTCGAGCATGATGCCATCGAAATCTGGAACCGGACGCTGGACTGCGCGCGGCGGATGGTCGAACAGGCCGGCGGGCCGGATCGCATCGCCGCCATCGGTATCACCAACCAGCGCGAGACGGTGGTCGCCTGGGACCGGCGAACGGGCGCTCCGCTGGCCCGCGCCATCGTCTGGCAGGATCGCCGCACTGCCGACCATTGCACGGCGCTGCGGGAGGCCGGGCATGAGGCGACGGTCCAGCGGCGCACCGGGCTGGTGATCGATCCCTATTTCTCCGCCACCAAGATGCGCTGGCTGCTGGATCATGAACCCGCGCTGAGGGCGGCGGGCGCTTCGCTGGCCTTCGGCACGATGGAAAGCTGGCTGGTGTGGAAGCTGACCGGCGGGCTGCACATCAGCGACGCCAGCAATGCCAGCCGCACCCAGCTCATGGCGCTGGCCGGCGAAGGTTGGGACGCGGAATTGTGCGATCTCTTCGGCGTGCCCCGCCAGGCCCTGCCGGAGATAAGCGACAATGCGGGGCCCTTTGGCGAGACGCTGGCGGAATGGTTCGGGCTGCCTATCCCGATCCGGGGCCTCGCGGGCGACCAGCAGGCGGCGACCATCGGCCAGGCCTGCCTGACGCCCGGCGATGCCAAGGCGACGCTGGGCACCGGGGCCTTCATCCTCGCCAATCGGGGAGGCGTGGTTCCGGTGTCGCACAACCGGCTGCTCGGGACCCTGCTCTACCGGCTGTCGGGGGAACGCGTCTATGCGCTGGAAGGATCGGTGTTCGTCGCGGGCAGCCTGATCCAGTGGCTGCGCGACCAGCTCGGCCTGATCGCCAGCGCGGAGGAGACGGAGGCACTGGCGCGTTCCGTACCCGACAATGGCGGGGTCATGATGCTGCCCGCGCTGGCGGGACTGGGCGCGCCGCATTGGCGGCCGGATGCGACAGGGGTCATCAGCGGGCTGACGCAGGGGACCGGCCGGGCGCATATCGTGCGGGCGGCGCTTGAATCCCTGTCGCATCAGCTGTGCGATCTGGCCGGTGCCTTCGCGGCCGATGGGGCAGGGTGGCGCATGCTGCGGATCGACGGCGGGATGAGCGCGAACGACTGGATCGCGCAGGATCTGGCGGACATGCTCGACCTGGCCGTCGACCGCCCTGCCGATGTCGAGACCACCGCCAAGGGAGCAGCGATGCTCGCGGCGGTGGGTTGCGGCCTGCACCCCTCGCTGGAAAGGGCGGCGGCGGCGATGGGGACCGTCATGACCCGTTTCACGCCTGCCATGGCCGTGGGCAGGCGGACGGAAAGGCTGGCCCGATGGGATGCACTGATCGCGCGCCAATTGGCCGGATAAGGCCTGTCCATGACCGGAACGGCAGGACGTGCATCCGCGCGCCCATCCGCTATCGGCCATTTGTAAGATCATCATCGTGAGTATATTTTAACGATAAGCCTGTAGGGCGGGGGAACATGCAAACGACTCTTCGTCATTCCTATTCCAGCCTTACGCCGGCGTTGCTGGGTTGCGCTTATTTCGTGCTGGCGATGCTCGCCCTCGGCCATTCGCGATTCGAAGGGGGCCTTGCCTTCATCTGGGGCGCCAATGCGCTGTTGATGGCGGTCTTGCTGACTTCGCGGATCAATGATTGGCCCGCCCTGCTGATCGCTGCCGGGGTCGCCAGCGCGGCCGCGACGAGCCTGTGGGGCATGGGGCCGCTGGCGGCCGTGCCGATGGCGATCATCAACCTGGCGGAGGCGCTGATCGTCGCGCTCGTCTGCCGCCGGTTCGCGCCGGGCCGGAAATTCGCCGGATCGATGCGGCCTCTGCTCATCTTCACCCTGGCTCTGTGCGGGCCGGCGAACATGCTGGCGGGCGTCGCGGCCGCGTGGGTCGCGTCCCTCCTGACCCCGGTGTCCTTCGGCGCATCCTGGCTGCAATGGTATACGGGGCATGTACTGGGCGGCCTGACCTGCACCCCGATCCTGATGATGCTGTTGCAGGGGGAGGCGCGTCGCTGGTTCCGCCATACGCTGCGTCGGGAAAAATGGGAGGCGGCGGGTCTGCTGTTCTTCTTCGCCCTGGCGACGGCCTATGTCTTTTACGTCGCGCGCTATCCGATGCTGTTCGCCCTTTTGCTGCCGATGGTGGTCATCGTCTTTCGCGTCGGCAATCTGGGGGCCTCGGCATCGGTGCTGATCCTAGCGGCGATCGGCGGTGTGGCCACCATGACCGGGCATGGGCCGTTGCACATGATCCCCGGCACAATGGGTGAGCGGATACAATATTTCCAGTTCTTCCTCGCCTCGACCTTCCTGCTGTCCATGCCGGTCGCGGCGGAGCTGAACAGCCGCCGTCGCCTGTTCCAGATGTTGCAGGAAAGCGAAGCGCGCTATCGCGCCATCGCCGAACATAGCGGCGATGTGGTACTCAACATCAGCGTGGGCGGGCTGATCGAATATGCCTCGCCTGCCGCCGCCGAGCAGATCGGCTGCGCGCCGGAACTGCTGATCGGGCAGGATGCAGCCAATCTGGTCGATCCGGAGGACCGCGCCCATGTGAGCGCCGCCATCGGCCGGGCCTTGGCGCAGCCGGGCGACGTGCAGACGGTCGAATTCCGTCCTTTCGTCTCGACCCGCGGGCTGGAATGGTGCGAGATGGTCGCGCGGGCGGTGGTGGACGAACATGGGCTGCCCACCGGCATCGTCAGCACCATCCGCGACATGTCCCGGCACAAGGCACGGCAGCGCGCATTGCAACAGGTGGCGGCGCTCGATTCGCTGACCGGGGCGGATACGCGGCGGGCTTTTCTGGAAAAGCTGGATGATGAGATCGGCCGTGTCCGGCGGGGCGGCCGGGCTTGCCTGCTGCTGATTGACATCGATCATTTCAAGGCGGTGAACGACCGTTACGGCCATGGCACGGGCGACCGGGTGTTGGCCGGTTTCGTCGAATGGTTGCGGCCGGGATTGCGCAGCATCGACAGCATCGGACGACTCGGCGGCGAGGAATTCGCCATCCTGCTGAGCGGCACCGATGTGGAGAGGGCCAGCATGATCTGCGAGCGGCTGCGCGAAATGGTCGCGGCCAACCCGGTACGGATCGATTCGGGCGAGGCGATCCGTGTGACGTTCAGCGCAGGCTTGGTGGGGCTGGACGCGCTCGTCGGGCGTGATTCGATCCTGGAGGCGGCGGACAAGGCCCTTTATCGCGCCAAGCATAGCGGGCGTAACTGCCTGCGACTGGCGGCCTAGAGTGATTTCAAGTGAGATGGAACATCTCGCGACTCGGACATCACGGCAAACAAAGGAGGCGGCAGCATTCTCCGTCTCGATCCGATCGGAAGATGGTCCGGGTAGGCCGAACGCAGACGCCTCGCCGGCAAAAGAATCAGGTGATGATATGTTGTAACTTTCGCCTGCCTCGATTATATCGCTGCCACCATGCCGATCAGCCTCCGACAGCATCTGCTCAATGGTCGTATCGACCGTGTCGCGATCGCGCTGTCGGGAATGTGCGTCGCCCATTGCTTCATCACCGCGGTCCTGCTGGGATTACTGGCATCGGCGGGCGGGATTTTCGAAAATCCGATCTTCCATGAAGTGGGGCTGGTGCTCGCGATCATATTGGGCGCGGTGGCGCTGGGCCATGGCGCGGTTGCCCACGGTTACATGATGCCGGCGGCGATCGGATCGCTGGGTCTTGGCATCATGGCGGGTGCCATGACCATGGATCATGGCTTGCAGGAAAGCGCCTATACCCTGCTGGGCGTGGCGATCCTGGCGCTGGGTCACGATCTGAACCACCGCGCGGGCCGCTAAGGCTCTATATACTGCCGATGGCGTGAAGAAAGGGCCTGTTCATGGGCCCTTTTTTACCCCGCTGGGCGGATTCAGAGCGGCTTGCGGTCGATCCGGTGCTCGCCCTTCACCCAGCGGACCGTGCCGGTGCTGGCGCGCATCACCACGCTGTCGGTGGTGAGCTTGCCGCCCGGCAGCCGCTTGACCCCGTCCAGCAGCGATCCGTCGGTCACGCCGGTCGCGGCGAAGATGCAGTCCCCCTTGGCCAGTTCCTTGAGGTCATAGACCTTGTCGAGATCGGTGATGCCCCATTTGCGCGCGCGGGCGCGCTCGTCATCGTTGCGGAACAGCAACTTGCCCTTGAACTGCCCGCCGACGCAGCGCAGCGCCGCACAAGCCAGCACGCCCTCCGGGGCGCCGCCCGAACCCATATAGATGTCGATATTGGTTTCGGGATTGGTGGTCGCGATCACGCCCGCGACGTCGCCGTCGGGGATCAGCATGATGCCGCAACCGATGGCGCGCAGCTCCGCGATCAGCTTTTCATGACGCGGACGGTCCAGCACGCAGACGATGATCTCATGCGGGTCGACGCCCTTCGCCCTGGCGACAGCCTCGACATTGTCCTTCACCGGCCTGTTCATGTCGATGATGCCGTCGGGATAGCCGGGACCCACGGCCAGCTTCTCCATATAGACGTCGGGGGCATTGAGCAGCCCGCCTTCCTCCGAAATGGCCAGCACGGCGAGCGCGTTGGGGCCTGCCTTGGCGGTGATGGTCGTGCCTTCCAGCGGATCGAGCGCGATGTCGATCTTCGGCCCGCTGCCGATCGCATTGCCGACCTTTTCGCCGATATAGAGCATCGGCGCCTCGTCGCGCTCCCCCTCGCCGATGACGACGGTGCCGTCCATATAGAGGTCGTTGAAGGCCAGGCGCATCGCTTCGACCGCGGCCGCGTCGGCGGCCTTTTCATCGCCCCGGCCGATCAGCTTCGACGCGGCGATCGCGGCGGCTTCGGTCACGCGCACCATTTCCAGCACCAGCACGCGATCGAGTATCGAGCTTGCCTGCACCATCTTCTTTCCTCTCCAACGCCGTTTGCGGAGCGCGATAGGATGTTGGCCGATCCTTGTCGAGGGTGCGCTTTTCATAGGCTTAATGCAACGGAAGGGCGTTTGCCGCGTTGGCCCGGAAAGAATCGGAAGGGCCGCGATGATGATCCTGCTGTTGATGGCCGCCAGCCTTGCCGCCCAGTCCGAAGGCGTGCCGCATCGCATCGCCAGGGTTCGCCCGGCGCCCTGCCAGGCCGTGCCCTCGCTTTGCATCACGGGCGGCGAGATGGAAGGGCCGCGTCTCGTCAGCGACACGTCTCCCACCAGCGATGGCAAGATGAACGCCTATCGTTTCGACGCGCGACCCTGCCGGATCATCGGCAACCTGGATTGCCCCAAGCGCGCCAACCGTCAGATCTTCCGGCTGGGCGAACCCATCGAACGGACGCTGGCGCGCAGCTTCGGGGCCGACTGATCAGTCGAGAATGTGGATGACCATGGGCGTCTGGAGCAGGCTGTCCGATCCGGCCAGCCGCTCCAGCGTCTCGCGCACGCAGCGCTCCTCGCCCGCATGGGTGACGATCGCCACCAGAACCCCGTCCGCCTGATTCGCGCCGCGCTGGATCATGCTCTCGATCGAGACGCCCGCGTCGCGGGTGGCGGCGGCGATTTCCGCCAGCACGCCGGGGCGATCCTGGACCTTGAAGCGCAGATAGGCGCGGCCGACACGCTTGCCGGCATCGGCGGGCTTCTGCTGGGCGAGGGCGGCGACCGGCATGGCGAGCGCATCGCCATATTCGTCGCGCGCCACGTCGATCAGGTCCGCCACCACGGCCGAAGCGGTGGGGCCATCGCCCGCGCCGCGTCCCTGGAAGAACAGGCGGCCGACGAAATTGCCTTCGGCCACCACGGCGTTCAGCGACCCATCGACATGGGCGAGCGGATGGTCGAGCGGCACCAGCATCGGATGGACACGCTGGAACAGGCCGTCTGGGCCGTTCTCCGCCATGCCGACCAGGCGGATGCGATAGCCCAGCGCGGCGGCTTCGGCGATATCGGCGGCGATGACATGGCGAATGCCGGTGATCGCGACCGCATCGAAATCCAGCTCCGTGCCGAAGGCGAGGCTGGCGAGGATCGTCAGCTTGTGCGCGGCATCGACGCCATCGATGTCGAAACTGGGGTCTGCCTCGGCATAGCCCAGTTCCTGCGCTTCCTTCAGCACCTCGTCGAACCCGCGGGGGTTTCCGGATTCCTTGGCCTTCTCCATGGTGGTGAGGATGTAGTTGCAGGTGCCGTTGAGGATGCCGTAGACGCGGCTGATCTCGTTCGCTGCCGCGCCCTCGCGCATGCCCTTGATGACCGGGATGCCGCCTGCCACCGCCGCTTCATATTTGAGCGCCACGCCCGCCTTTTCCGCCAGGGCGGCAAGGTCGAGGCCATGATGTGCCAGCATCGCCTTGTTCGCGGTGACGAAGGGCTTGCCTGCGCTCAGGCATTGGCGGGCAAGGGTGAGGGCAGGGCCGTCCGCTCCGCCGATCAGTTCGACCACCACGTCGATGTCGTCACGGGTCGCGAGCGTCGTCATGTCGTCCACCCATTCATAGGGCGACAGGTCGACACCGCGATCCTTGTTCCGGTCGCGGGCGGAAATGGCGACGATCTGGATCGGGCAACCGGCGCGGCGCGCGATCAGGGCGGCATTCGTCTGAAGCAGCCGAATGACGCCCCCGCCCACCGTGCCGAGGCCGACGAGCGCGACGCGCAACGGGGCATGGCGGTGCAGATTGGTCATGGCTTCCTCTTGTCCTTCCGTCAGGCGTGAAGCGGCGCTGATAGCCGCCTGCGCGTATCTGTCCAAGGAAAAGCAGGATTCGCCATGTCGATCATTTCGCTGCCCGCGTGCGCCCGCAAGGGCCGAGTGCATCCAGTACGAATCGGTAATCGGCACGAGCCGCCTCCGCATCCGGTCCCGAAAGGGCGCGGACCGATCTGGCGGGCAGTTCGGCGGGCAAACCGCAGGCAAGGCGATACCAGAGCAGGCTGCCACGCACCGGCGGCCTGGCAGCTTCATCGACGATCTCGCCCAGTGCCACCGCCCAGCGCGGTTCCTGCCCGGGTCGACGCAGGATCGACAAGGACACCGGCTGGCCGCTTTCAGTGCGCAGGAAGATTTGCGTCTCACCCTCGCCCGCGATCGTGCCCGCAACATGGAAGGCGTCGCCCATGGCGGTGATGCGCGGCGGCGCGTCGTTGGCGATCAGATCGGCCAGAATCGTCTTCACCCGATCCAGTTCGGCGGGAGAGGCGGCGATCTGGGCATCGCGTGCGACGAGCTGTATTTCACCCGGCCGGCCACCCGGCCGCGCGAACAGGATGACCTGCGCCTTCTTGAGCTTTGGCATCTTCCCCCGTCCATCGAGCGGGGCGTCATAGAGGTAGCGGACCGTGGGACTGATTCCCCCTTCGCCGCGAATCAGCGTCATAACATTCGCCTCGATAAAGACCCTCTGATGGCCGGCCGGGACAGTTCCCGCCTGCTCGGGACGCAATTTTATGATGTTGCCAATCCGCGCCTGTGCAACCAGCGGGGCGGCATCCGCGAGGTCGACCACGTCCGCATAAGACAGTCCGACGGCCCGTTCGTATGGTTGCGCTACCAATCGGCTGGATGGCGTCTGAGCCACGGAAATCTGCGATTGTGCGGCGGAAATGAGGCAGAGGAAGGCGAGCTTCCGCAAGGCTATGGTGGATTTCTGTTTCATCTTCGTCCTAATGATGGCAGTCCGTGACATGTTTGTCACATGCAAGTCTTTCTGGTGTGTAATGGCGGTCGCAAATGATCATATCGATAAAGCGTTTGCGTGCCACGATGCGCCGCGATAGGAGTTCGCACGGTAGCAAATGGACGGATAGGGGCCAAGATGACCAGGGAGACCTGGCCAGCTCGGGCCGTTTTTGGCTTATTTGCCGATAATCAACTAGTAAGCTGAGTTAAGGAGTGTCGTTGCCGAATGGCCTATGCTGACCACTCGCAAGGATCGAGTCGCACAGTCTCGATCATTATCGTCGCCCTGATTCACGCTGTTCTGGGTTATGCCTTCGTCACCGGTCTTGGCATGAAATATGTCAAAAAGGCGGCGGAACAGCTGAACGTGATCGACGTGAAGGAGGAACCGCCACCACCGGACGAGGAGCCGCCGCCGCCGCCGCCAGATCAGCCGATCGAACCGCCGCCGGTCGTCGCACCGCCGCCGATCGTGCAGACCCCGGTTCAGGCGCCGCCGATCCAGACGGTTCGCACGCCCCCGCCGGTGTTCAATCCGGTTCCGGTCGCCGCACCGCCGCCGCCGGCTCCGCCGCCGCCGGAAGTGCCCGCATCCCGTGCGTCTCCGCGCAGCAGCCCCGGCAGCTGGCTCAGCGACGCCGACTATCCGAGCCGTGCGCAGCGTGAAGAACGCTCGGGTACGGCTGGGTTCCGGCTCGAAATCGGTCCGGATGGTCGCGTGACCAACTGCACCATCACCTCTTCGACCGGCCATGCCGATCTCGACGAGGCGACGTGCCGCCTGTTGCCCAAGCGTGCGAGATTCAAGCCCGCTGTCGCAGCCGGGGGTGGGCCGATGTCGGACACGTACAACGGCCGCATCACCTGGCGTCTACCGGAATGATTTGACGGGCAGGCGGGCAGGCCAGGAACGATCCGGCCGCCGCCTTCCCCAGTTATTGATCCTTTGAGAGGGAAGTCTTGAACATGTTGATCTCTATCGCAGCGGCCGCCGCTCCCAAGTCGGCCAATCCTTACGGCCTCGCGGAGGCGCTCCAGCAGGGCGGCCTCATCGCCCAGACCGTCTTCGGCATCCTCTGCCTCATGTCGGTCGGCACCTTCTACATCCTGTTCACCAAGCTGATCGAACAGCAGAAGGTCATCAACCAGGGCAAGAAGGTTCGCGCGACCTTCTGGCGCTCGGCCAACCTCAAGGAAGCTTCGGCCAAGCTCGAAAAGAATTCGGCCTACAAGCAGATCGTCGACGACGGCATCAAGGCCCAGGACGAGCATGGCAAGCTGACCGACCCGGTCGAAGCCCATGACTGGCTGCACGGCTCGCTGGCCCGTTCGGAAGCCTCGATCAACTCCAGCCTGGGTGGCGGCCTCGCCTTCCTCGCGACCGTTGGTTCGACCTCGCCGTTCATCGGTCTGTTCGGTACGGTTATCGGTATCTACCGCGCTCTGATCAAGATCGGCGCCGCCGGTCAGGCCTCGATCGACGCCGTCGCCGGCCCGGTCGGTGAAGCTCTGATCATGACCGCTCTGGGTCTGGCCGTGGCCGTTCCCGCGGTGCTGGCCTACAACTTCCTGCAGCGCCGCAACAAGTCGATCGCCGAACAGCTGAACGGCTTCACCGTCGATCTGCTGGCCTATCTGGTGTCGAACGGCGCCGTGAAGCCGTCGGTCGCCGCTGCTCCGGCCGCTGCCGCTGCCAAGCCGGCCGCTGCTCCGACCAAGGCCTGATAGGCTGAGATGCCGGCAGGACCGGGCGGCGGCTGCGACCGCCCGGTTCTCTGCCGGACGTGGGCCCCGGAACGCCGGGGCGCCATCGACAAGCATGTTAGGAAATAATCAATGGCAATGAGTGTTGGCTCTGACGGCGGTGAAGAAAAGCCGATGTCCGACATCAACACGACGCCGCTCGTCGACGTCATGCTGGTGTTGCTCATCATCTTCCTCATCGCGGTCCCGGTCGTCGTCCAGACGGTTCAGCTACAGCTCCCCAAGGTCGCGTTCGAGCCGACGACGACGAAGCCGGAAAATGTCTCCCTGTCGGTTACGCAGGGGTCTGACGGCAGCTGTGCGGTCTACTGGAACCTGACCAAGGTGTCTTCGGACGAACTGCTCGACCGTGCGGTCGCGAAGCTCGAAGCGGACATCAAGAAGGCGGGCGGCGTTGAAAATCTGACGCCTGAGGATCTGCCTGAAGTGCATATCCGCGGCGACATCAACGTTCCCTATCGGTGCATCGGTGGCACCATCTATACGATGCAGCGCGCCGGTTTCCCGAAGGTCGGTTTCATCTCCGAGCCCGAACCGGGCACGACGACGCACCGGCTTTAAGTTTTAGGAGTATCGCCCCATGGCAATGAGTGCCGGAAGTGAAGATGGCGAACCGATGGTGGAAATGAACACGACGCCGTTGATCGACGTCATGCTCGTTCTCCTCATCATGTTCATCATCACCATTCCGATCCAGACCCACGCGGTCAAGATCGACCTGCCGCAGAACGCGCCGCCGACCGCCAGTGTCGTCGACCCGGTCAAGAACAAGGTCGCGATCGATGCCGGCGGCATCATCACCTGGAACGGTTCGGCCATCGACCTGCTGACCCTGCGTCAGTATCTGCAGCAGTCGCTGCGGTTGCCGGTCGAACCCGAACTGCAGTTCCAGCCGGATGCGCAGACCCGCTATGTCGTCGTTGACGAGGTGCTGGCGGAGATCAAGCGCGCCGGCGTGACCAAGCTGGGCTTCGTCGGCAACGAACAGTACGGCAAGTTCTAAATCAGAGCGGAACCGGTTTCTGGCAGCGCCAGGACCCGGTTCACGACAGACAAGGGCGTTTGAGGACCGGATACGCCGCCGCCGTCTGGCCGGGAATGTTTGACTTCCCGTTTCCGGGCGCGGGCAGGGGTGACGCAATCGGCCTTATCGCGCTGACTTTGATGGGGGCTGCTTCGGCGGCCCCTTATTTTATCTGCCTTATTTAATGCGCGCGACCCGCGGGGACTTAAATCTTCCTTTACCCTGATGGGGGATGATGCGGATGGTCAAATCGGCATTGGATCATGGGCGCCAAACTTCAAACCGAACTCAGCAGGGGCAATAGCCGTCTGGCGGACCGCCGGTCGGTGCTCATCACCGTTCGGGTGCGCAGACCGGGCGAAACCTGGTTCAAGAGCCAGATTGCGGACGCCACGACCACCGGATTCCGCCTCAAGAGCTTCATGAAGCTGACAGCCGGGGATGATCTGTGGATCATGCTGCCCGGCTTCGAAGGCCGCCGTGCGCGGGTGCAATGGAGCCGGGCGCACGAATCGGGCTGCGTGTTCGATCGTCCGCTACACCCGGCCATTCTCGATCACATCATCAAGATCAGCCAATAGCCGTTCCAGTTCTGCCGGTCAGACAGGCTTGGGCGGCTGTCGGCCGGTGCAAGACATGGCCATTCCCATCACCGCGGAACTGATTGGGTCCCGCTTTCTTCCGAAACCGCATCTGGCCCGAGGCAGCATCACCCCGGATGAAGTTCCGGACGAAGAGTGGGAAATGGCGGAACTCCACCCACAATCGATGAACGTTCAGCCCGCCGGAACATCCTGAAATTGCAGATTGGCTAGCCGCGCATAGAGCCCTTGCCGGGCCATCAGCGTGGCATGATTACCCTGTTCGACCAGCCTGCCTTCATCGAGCACCAATATCCGGTCCGCGGCGCGCACCGTTGCGAGCCGGTGGGCGATGACGATCGTCGTGCGACCCTGCATGAGCCGGGCGAGCGCGTCCTGCACCAGCCGCTCCGATTCCGCGTCGAGCGCGGAGGTCGCCTCATCGAGCAGCAGGATCGGCGCATCGCGCAGCAAGGCCCGGGCGATCGACAGGCGCTGGCGCTGCCCGCCCGACAAGCGTGCACCGCCTTCGCCGAGATAGCTGTCCAAACCCTCCGGCAGGGCGCGCAGGAAGCGTTCCGCATTGGCGGCGCGAGCGGCCGCCCAAATCTCCTCGTCGCTCGCATCCCATTTGCCATAACGCAGATTGTCGCGGGCGGACGCGGCGAAGATGATGCTTTCCTGCGGCACCATCGCCATCATCGCGCGTACCGCGGCCGGGTCGGCTTGCGTCAGCGGCACGCCGTTCAGGCGGATATCGCCCGAATCGGGATCGTAGAAGCGCAGCGCCAACTGGATCAGCGTGGACTTGCCCGCGCCGGAAGGCCCGACGATCGCCACCGTTTCGCCCGGCGCTATATCGATGGAAATGCCGTGCAGCGCGGCCTGATCGGGGCGGGTCGGATAGCGGAAATGCACGTCTTCGAACTGAAGACGTGCCCCATGGTCCGCGCCCGGCACCGGCACCGGCCGCGGCGGGACCGCGATCTGCGGCACGGCGATCATCAATTCATGCAACCGCCCGGCCGCACCCGCGCCGCGCAGCAGGTCGCCCCAGGTTTCCGACAGCGCGCCAAACGCCCCCGCGACTAGCCCGCCGGTCAACACGAAGGCTGCGATGCTGCCGCCCGACAGGCGCCCGGCTGCGACGTCCAGCGCGCCCTGCCACATGACGGCGGTGATCGATCCGAACACCAGCGCGATGACGATGGCGGTCATCGCCGCGCGCAGGGCAATGCGGCGGCGGGCGGTGGCGAAACCCATCTCGACCGTCGCGTCGAAGCGGGCGGCCTCCCGGCCTTCCTGGCCGAAGGCCTGGACGATCTTCATCGCGCCCAATGTCTCGGAAGTGACGCTGCCGACCTCGGCCAGCCGGTCCTGACTGGCGCGCGAAAGCTTGCGCACGCGCCGGCCGAGGCCGATGATCGCGACCAGGATGACGGGAATGCCCAGCAGCAGCAGCCCTGCCAGCTTGGGCGCCAGCGCGAACAGGTAGATCAGGCCGCCAATGCCCGTCACCACGTTGCGCAGGGCGATGGACACGGTCGATCCCACCACCTGGTCGATGATCGCAGTGTCGGCAGTCATGCGGGATGCGATTTCGGACGGCCGGTTTTCCTCGAAGAAGCGGGGTTCCTGCCGCAGCAGATTGGCCTGGGTGGCGGACCGGATATCGGCGACGACCCGTTCCCCTAGCCAGGATACGCAATAAAAGCGCGCGGCGGTCGCAGCGGCCAGGACCACGACGATGATGAACAGATATTCGAACCAGCGGCTGATATCGCCACCACCCATGAATCCCCGGTCGATCACCAGCTTGAATCCGCTGGGAATCGCCAGTGTCGCGGCGGAGGAGATGAACAGCGCGGTGAGCGCGCCGGCAATGCGGCCGGGATAGCGGCTGGCGAAACGCCAGATCATGCCCAGGCTGCCTAGGGCGGGGCGCGTTTTGTCGCGCGACGGCTTGTCCAGTTCCTCCATGCGCGTGCGCTGTAGCAGCCTGCCGCGCACTGTAAAAGGGGATCAGAGAACGGGCGCGATCTCCGCCGCCAGCGTCATGATGCGGCCCGCCGTCGCCCGTCCCGTCAAGGCATAGGCCATGTCGCCCGCCTCCCAATAGGCGATGACGTCGTCAGCCCGTCGGGCCAGCAGCGGGCGGGATTCTGCCGGGGTTTCGGCGCGGTCGGCGAAGAAGGAGAGCTGCTCGCCGTCCGGGGTGGTGATCGACACGGCCAGGGCGGGACTGCCGGATGTGGGATAGAGCTGGACGTCGTCGATCCGCCACCGCGCGGGCAGCGGCGGCAGGGTGATGCCGGTCGAGCGCCGGATTTCCCCCGGATTGAGCGTCGCGCTTTCCACCTGCGAAGCCATGCTCTGGCGCAACAGTCCCGTGCGGTGCGATGCGGCGGCTTCGTCCAGAAAGGTGCTGGCTTCCGCGCTTTGCGGAAACTCGCCCATTTCCCCGCGCGCGATCCAGCCGGTGGCGATCAGCGCGGCGATCCCGGCGGCGCGGGCGATATGCCGCCAGGCCCGGCCCCGTTCATTGTCGTTGGCGACGGGGATCGACGTGTCGCGGCGGCGTCCGACCAACGTGCCCTTGGTGCCGTCATGTCTCAACTGGAAGTCGATATGCGGCCAGCGCTTGCGCCAGCGCCGGGCGACCAGCCGCTCACCGGGGCGGGCCGCATCGTCGAGCAGCACGACGGCGCCTGGAGAGAGGCGCGCGAACAGGCTGTCCGCCGCACCGCGCACCAGCGGATGCACTGCCCAGGGCGGCCCGTCGATGATCAGCAGGTCAATGCTGTCGGGCAGGCTGTCGATATCATACCAGCGCCCCGGCCAGTCCCGGCTCTCCGCGACAAGGGGCGCATGACGCAGATCGGCATGCAGGCCATGATCGGAAAGCCAGTCGCGCGCCCCCCGCCATGCTGGGCAAGCGCGCGCGCCGCGATCAGCGTCGAGGCACCCGCGCCCAGCTCGACCACATTGGCCGGCCGCGCCCGCGCGATCTCGCGGACGATATGCCGCAGGAAACCGACATCCGCCTTCCAGCTCCCCAGATGCGGCAGCGCGTCATGGGGCAGGCCGAGTTCATCGAGCAAGGCCCGCTTGTCCGCCTTGCGCCCGCCCGACAGGCTGGCCAGCAGCCAGGGCCAGGTGATCGCGCCGAAGCCGATGCGCCAGGCCCAGTCGCCAAGGGCGCGCGGCCGGCGCCGGGCCGCCAGCGCGTCGGCATCGCCGAGGGGCAGCAGGCCGGTCAATTCTCTGGAGGTCACGGGTGCGCCTATCCTTTATCTGCGGGTCGAGAGGGGTTATGCGGCGGGGATAGCCGGTTCGCTCAGGCCCCACCATATTCAGCACAGGGAACGCCGATGACACGCCTCCTATCCGCGACTGTTGAACGCTGGCCGGTCGCGGGGGCCTTCATCATCAGCCGGGGGGCCAAGACATCGGTGGACGTCGTCGTCTGCACCGTGGCCGATGGCGCGCATGTCGGGCGGGGCGAGGGCACGGCGATCTATTATGAAGGCGAGACGGCGGAAGGCTGTGCTGCGGCGATCAACGCCTATGCCGGACCGCTGGAGCGGGAGGCATTGTTGGAGGCGATGCCGCGAGGCGCCGCCCGCAATGCGCTGGATTGCGCGCTCTGGGATCTGGAGGCGAAGCGTGCCGGAATGCCGGTGTGGCGGCTTGCCGGTCTGGACCAACCCAGGCCCTTGCCGACCGCCTTCACCATCAGCCTGGGCGAGCCGGAGAAGATGGAGGCGGATGCGCGGGCTGCGGCGGGGCGCGGCTTCGGCTTGCTTAAATGCAAGCTCACGGGCGAAGGCGACCGCGCGCGGATCGCGGCCGTGCGGGCGGGCGCGCCGGATGTGCGGCTGATCGTCGATGCCAATGAAAGCTGGCATGAACGCGACATCGTGGCTGAGGCAGGGGCGCTGGCGGAACTGGGCGTCGAGATGGTCGAGCAGCCGGTTTTCCACGGCAGGGAGGAGCGGCTGACCGGTATCAGGGCGCCCTTGCCCCTGTGCGCGGATGAAAGTTGCCATAGCCGCGCCGATCTCGACCGGCTGGGCGGTTTCGACGCGGTGAACATCAAGCTGGACAAGGCGGGCGGCCTGACCGAGGCGCTCGCCCTGTCGCGCGAGGCGAGGGCGCGGGGTTTCCGCGTGATGGTTGGCTGCATGCTGGGCACGTCGCTGGGCATCGCACCCGCCGCGCTGGTCGCGCAGGGGGCGGACTGGATCGATCTGGACGGCGCGCTGCTGCTGGCGAAGGACCGCGATGGCGGGCTGGAGATGCGCGACGGGCTACTTCATCCCGGCACTTTGTGGGGCTTGGATTGATTCTGTGCTCCTGCCCGCGCAGGAGCAGCAGGAACGCGATCAATAACCCAGCGTCAGACCCACCGCATAATATTTCGGCCCGACATTGGCCTTGGCGCGCAGCTTGGGGATCAGCGGCATGGCCAGCATGGCATAGGGGCGTATATTGTCGCCGCTGAAGCGCACGCCCGCGCCGATAGTGGCGGAAGCGGGCAGGGTATAGCTCGCCTCGACCCGCCCATAGAGCTTCGTATCGCCGTCGCGCAGATACACGCCGCCGCCCGGTGTCAGGCGGAAGCCGCCCATGCCCATCGCATAGCCTGCGCCGATTTCCGTTCCCCAATGACCGTCGGCGCGACCATAGTTGAGTTCGGCGCCGATCCCCTCGGCATGGGCTGCTGGCGCAAGGGCGAGGGCGGCGATGGCAGCCACCAGATAGATCGGTTTCATGGGCATCCGCAATGTCTGTTCATGGTCGGCCCCGGCCTGACTCCCGACGCTGTCTCAGGCAAGGGGGAGCAGGCCGGGCCGAGTCCGATATGCGATCAGGCGAGCCGGTCCTGGGCCTCCCTGCCCTTCTGGTCGACCCGCACCACGGGCTGCACATCCGGATAGGGCATGACGGCATGTCCATCCGGGGCGGCCGTGAAACTCGTCTGCGTCGGATAGGCGAACTCGATCCCCGCCGCCCTGAAGCGCTTCCAGATGGCGAGGCCGACCTGGTGCCGCGAGGCGAAATAATCGTGGGTATCGGGATCGGGCACGTCGAAATTGAGCTGATAATCGAGCGAACTCGCGCCGAAACTGACCAGCCCCGCATTGACGAAGATATGCCCCTGCGCCTCGACGATCTCCTTCAACATCGCGGGGATCGCATCGGCCTTGTCCTCCGGCGTCTGGTAGATGATGCCGATGGCGAAGGTCACGCGCCGCTGGGCGAGCATCTGGAGGCTGGTGATCTCCTTCTGCAGCAGATTGGCGTTGGAAATCACCTTCTTCTCACCGCTCATCGCGCGCAGATGCGTGCTTTTCAGGCCGATATGCTCGACCCGGGCGGTGGTCTGGTCATAGGTGATGACCTCGCCCTGGCGGAAGGGCTTGTCGAAGATGATCGACAGCGCGGCGAACAGGTCGGAGAATATGCCCTGCGCGGCGAGGCCGATGGCAATGCCGCCGATGCCCAGACCCGCGACCAGGCCGGTGACGTTCACACCCAGATTGTCCAGCACCACGATCAGAGCGATCGCGAACAGTGCGAACGTCACGAGCACGCGGATCAGCCCCATGGCATTGGCCAGGCTCTGGCTTTCGTCCGCCGAGGTGCGCCGTTCGACCAGCCCCAATATGATCTCCCGCGCCCAGATGGCGCATTGGAAGACGGCTGCGATGGTGAAGAGGAAGGCGACGGTCTTCAGCACCATCTGCGGTGGATTGGCATAGCTCACCACCAGCCGCGCCGCGACCATGGCCATGAAGAAATGAGTGGTCCGGGCGAAGGACCGGCCCGCGACATTGACGAAACCCAGCGTGTCGCCGGGTGCCCCCTTCAGCCGCCCGCCGATGCTGCGCAGTGCGGTCAGCAGGGTATAGATGACCACCGCCGCGCCGATCGCGATCAGGATCTGCCAATAATGGAGCGAGAACCAGTGAACCGTCGAATGCCACATCTCGGTCAGGTTGGGGGGGCGCACGTCAATCTCGGGAAGGGCGACGGGATCTTTCTGGGCCATGGAAATCCTTGGAACCGTGGGTACGGGTCAGGCCGCCCGCCGGAAAGCGCAAGCCATGTCCAGGCTTTCCAGCAGGGCGATCAGTCCTCGTTCGTAGCGGGACTGATAGCGGGTTGTGCGCGGCAGGCGAAGCCCCTCGCGCCATTCATCCTGTCCGTTGCGGCAAAGTTCCATCAACGCGGGATGAATATAGCTTTTGCGGCTGATCGCCGGGGTGTTGCCCAGCGCCTCCGCCACCGGCGCGATCATCTGCTTCAGGGAAATGCTGCCCGTCGCCAGCGCTTCGAAGGCGATGACGGATGCACCCCAGGTGCGGAAATGCTTGGCGGTGAAGTCGCCCCTCATGGCCTGCGCGATATAGGCGTTGACGTCGCTGGAGGTGATGGGCCGGGCGACGCCCTCCTCATCCAGATATTGGAACAGATGCTGCCCCGGCAGGTCCTGCACCGCCCGCACGAAGCGCACAAGCCGGCGGTCGGTGATCGTCAGTTCATGCTCCCGTCCCGACTTGGCGCGGTAGCGCAGGCGCAGCGCCTGCCCCCGCAGGTCGACATGGCGGCGGCGCAGGGTCGTGGCGCCGAAGCTCTTGTTCGCGGCGACATATTGCTCGTTGCCGACGCGCACCTTGGCGAGGTCGAGCAGGCGCACGACCGCGGCGAGCGTCTTTTCCTTGGCAAGGCCGCGCCGCGACAGATCGGCCTCGATCCGTGCGCGCAGCTTCGGCAGGGCGTGGCCGAAGGCGGCGCATCCGGCATATTTCTCCGCTTCGCGCGCGGCGCGGAACGCGGTGTGATAACGATATTGCTTGCGTCCCCGGTCGTCATAGCCGGTCGCCTGGATATGGCCGTCCGGGTGTGGGCAAAACCAGCAATCGCGATAGGCGGGCGGCATGGCGATGGCGTTCAGCCGGTCGATCTCCTCCCGGTCGGTGATCCGCGTACCGCCGGCGTCGAAATAGGCCCATCCCCGTTTCAGCGCCCGGCGCGTGATACCGGGCATGCCGTCATTGGCGTGGATGATGCGGGGCGTAGCGGGCATGATCGTCTCACGCCATCAAACCCGCCATGCCTTGCTTCGTTCCACGTCAGCCAAGACCCCCCGGGCGCGGGAGCACGCGGCGCATGCCGCTCGGCAGCCGCCAGTGCAGCGGGTGGCGCCGCATCACCGACAGATGGGCAAAGGTCAGCGTCAGGCAAAGGGTCGCGGCCGGTATCGCCACGCCCTGCGCCATCGGCATCAGCAGGGCGACCGCCAGCGCGCCGACCGCGCCGCTCAGCGCGGCGAGGGTCGCGCCCGCCTCCCCATCGGGTCCGCGCAGCCAGAAGACGCAGCCACTGATGCCCAGCGCAAAGGCCATGGCGAAGCGCGCCGCCTGACCCGGTCCGGCAAGGCCGCAGCCGATCAGCAGCAACAGCATCGCCCCCGCCAGACCCAGGCGCGGCAAGCGGCCGAGCAGATGCGCGATGACGGGATAGACCAGCAATTCGCCCATGACGACGGCGATCAGGATCGCGGCGGCGAGCCGGGCCTGCTCCGGCCCGGCAATCGCCGCGACGACCGCCGTCCCCGCCCATGGCACCAGCCGCAGCGGCGCCATGCGGATATGGCTGATCCAGCCATGCAGGCCCGCCCGCGTTTCCCAGCGCCGGTCGGCCAGCCGCAACTGGAAGGCGGCGATGATGAACAGCGCTTCGGCGCCCCAGGGCAGCAACGACGGCGCGACCAGCGGCGAGGCGAGCACCAGCCCCAGCAGCAGCCCGTGGGCCAGGCCCAAAATCTTCAACTCGCCCTTCATGCGGCGCTCCCCTGCGCGACTGGTGATGCGGGAAATAACGGCTGGCGCGCGGCGGCCTTGCGTTTCCGGGTCAAATAAGTGTCGAGGCCGATCTGGAGCGAGAGCATCATGAAGATGAACGGCTGATAGGCGATGCCCACGAACAGCGATCCTACCATGTAGATGACGTGCCCCTGTTGCAGGGCAAGGGCGAAGGGCGCGATCCAGGCTTCCTCACCCTCGCGCTTTCGGTACATCCGCCGGATCGCTTCGGTCCGGATGAAGCAGGTCAGGTGCAGCAGCGCCCAGAGGAAGAAGCCGAAATAGCCCTGCTCGCCCAGCATCTCGAAATAGGCGCTGTGATAGGCGCGGCCATGATCGGTGACGATGCGCTTCTCCATGCGCGAACCGGCGGCGTCGACGACCCGCTCCTGCATGACATAGGTGAATTTGTTCTGGAGATAATTGTCGAAGCCCCCGCCGGCCGGATGCTCCTTCACATAGCCCAGCGTCCATTTCCACACTTCCAGCCGCGTGGAGGCGCTTTCGTCGCTCTGGTGATTCTCGATGGTCGACATGCGCTGGGTGAAGCTGGCGGGCAGGAAGGGGATGGCCGCCAGGGCCGCCAGCGCCATCAACGGGCCATAGACGAAGCGCCGCTTCGACCGCATCAGCATGAGGCCGGCGAGGATGGCGATGCACACCAGCCCCGTACGCGCCTCCGTCCCGATCGGCATCAGCAGGCAGGCGAAGCAGAGCGCATAGGCGAACAGCTTCACCCGCCAGTCGGGCGGAAAGATGGTGCCATGCTGCGCCAGCCACAGGATCAGCGGGATCAGCGAAATGGCGACGGTCGAAATGATGCTGCCTTCATAAAGGCCGCTATTATTGTCGACCATCAGGTTCAGCACGCCATAGCCGCCGCCCGACAGCGCCGTCTTCATGCCGCCATTGATGATGATCGTGCTGGCGCAGAGCACCATGAACAGGGCCAGCGCCTCGATCCGCAGCCGTGTGCGCAGCGTGACGGGCAGGAAGACGGCGAACACCATCGCCTTCCACACCCAGCCCCATTTGGTGGCCGCGTTGATCGGGAAGTCCGCCGTCGCCGTCGTGTAGCCGCACCAGGCCAGCAGCAGCAGCAGGATCACCTGCCGCATCGAGAAGCGGCAATCCTTCTTGTCGTCGACCAGCGCCCAGGCCCCCACCGTTGCCACGAAGGCGATGAAGGAGATGGGGATGCTGTTCAGCAGAAAATAGGAAAGCCGCTGGGGCGAAACGATGTCGATATAGGCATAGACCGCGACCAGCAGGAACGGTCGCCTGAGGCCCGCCAGGAAGAAGGCGCCGAGAAAGGCGACGAAGAAAAGGTCACGCATCGCCGCTGCTCTCCGTTTCGAGGGCAGAGGGGGGATCGCGATCCAGGTCGGGGCGCGAGAGCAGTCGCCATGCCGCCAGCAAGATGACGCCATGGCTGATGAGGAGGGAGAGAGCGTCGATCATCGAGTGACTTGGGTAATCCGTCAGTTCCATCGTGCCGAAGCCCGAACCTGGGATGCTTTACCCCAACAGAGTTGACGGCCCGTTAAACCTTTTCCGGCAAGACTCGGCGCCATGACACGGATTCTCCCCCGTATTCTCCCCCGTATTCTCCATGTGCTGGACCACAGCCTGCCGATGCATAGCGGATACACCTTCCGCACCCGCGCGATCCTGCGGGCGCAGATGGTCAAGGGCTGGGAGGTGCGCGGGATCACCGGCTATCGTCACGGCGTGCCGGGGCAACTGGAAGAGATTGTCGACGGCCTCCATTTCCATCGCACGCCGGGCGAATCGACCGGCGGCAATCCGCTGCTGCGCGAGTGGCGGGACATTTCCGCCCATGCCGAAGCGATCGAGTCGCTGGTGCGCCAATGGCGGCCCGACATCATCCACGCCCATTCGCCGGTGCTGAACGCCATCGCCGCGCAGAAGGTGGCGAAGCGCCACCACATTCCCTTGATCTACGAAATCCGCGCCTTCTGGGAGGATGCGGCGGTCGGCAACGGCACCGGGACGGAGGGCAGCCCGCGTTACTGGTTGACCCGCCAGCTCGAAACCCATGCCGTGCGCGGCGCCGATGCGGTGGCAGTGATCTGCGAAGGGTTGCGCGAAGACCTGGTCGCGCGCGGCATCGACGCGGCCAAGATCATCGTCTCGCCCAATGGCGTCGACATGGACCAGTTCGGCACGCCGGTCCCCCGCGATCCGGCGCTGACCCGGCGATTGGGATTGGAAGGCGCCGATGTCGTCGGCTTCATCGGCAGCTTCTACGATTATGAGGGGCTGGACGACCTGATCGCCGCCTTGCCCAAATTGGTGCGCGCCCGCCCGAAGGCGAAGCTGCTGCTGGTCGGCGGCGGCCCGCGCGAACAGGCGCTGCGCGATCAGGCCATGGCCTCGCCCTTTGCCGACCATATCGTCTTTGTCGGCCGTGTGCCGCACACCCAGGTCGAGGATTATTATGCGCAGGTCGACATCCTCGCCTATCCGCGCAAGGCGATGCGGCTCACCGATCTGGTGACGCCGCTGAAGCCATTGGAAGCGATGGCGCAGGGCCGCCTGGTCGCCGCCTCCAGCGTCGGCGGCCATCGCGAGCTGATCGAACATGGTGTCACCGGCACGCTGTTCGCGCCCAACGATCCGCCCGCCATCGCCGCCGCTCTCGCGGGAATGTTCGCGGATCGCGGCTTCTGGGACGAGCGGCGGGCGGTCGCACGGGCCTTCGTCGAGCGCGAGCGTAACTGGTCGTCAAACATTCTTCGCTACGAACCCGTCTACCGGCAGTTGCTGGCGCGCCCGCAGCGGGTGCGGGCGGCGGCCTGAGCAAGATGGGCAGGTGGGCAAAGGCGCTGCTGGGCGCGCTGGCGGCCGGGCTGCTGCTCTTCTCGATACCGGTCGGGCTGGTCGAAACCATGGTGGCGTCGAGCGGCCTCAGCGAAGCCGTCCCCGCCGCCGCCCCGCCGCTGGGGATGACGGCCCGGCTGATGATGGCGGCGTTCGGTGCCATGATGGTGCTGGGCCTGATCGGAGTAAGGCAGAGGGAAACGCGCGTCGCGTTGTTGACGCATGAAAGGAAAGGGCGCGGGAAAAGCGCCGCAGGAGTGAGCAAAATGGGTTTTGCCTTGTCCAAGCTGAGCTGGCTGTCGCGTGACCGGAACAAGTCCGGGCCGACGTTGCGCCGCGCCGATGCCCATCCCGACGCGCCCGCGCGGCCGCCGATCTTCGCCAGCCGCGACTTTGGCGGGCTGGACATATTCGCCCGCACCGCGCCGGGACGCGGCGAGGTGGAGGTGCAGGCCGAAGCGGAAGCGGAAGAGAGGGTGCCTGCCGCTGGCCTCTCCATCCCCGGTACGCCGGGGGAAATGACGGAAGAAAGCGCCTTCGCCCGCCTCCGGCGCGCCTTTTCCGCCGAAACCGTCGATGCCGATTATGAGGAGATTGCACAGCCTGACCAAGCTCAGGCCGAGCGTCAGGCCGCTCCGGCGCCTGCCCCGATCACAAATCTTTCCCTGTCGGAACTGGCCGAAAGGCTGGAACGAGGCCTTGCCCAGCGCAAGCGAATGGGACGTCCGGTCTCCGTTTTGGCCGACATGCCCGTCGAGGCGGCCGTACCGGTCCGCGACCATGTGGAACAGGGCGTGGACGATGCCCTGCGTGCCGCGCTCGGTACGTTGCGTACCATGGCGGGCCGCGCCCGTTGAACTGATGGACGGGAGCGCGCCGCCCCCGTGCGCGCTCCGGCAAGGCAACCTCACCAATCTTCGATGGTGAGCGCCGACAGTTCGATCCATTCGCCGCCTGGCATCGGATAGCTGTCATCGATGCTGAGATCGGCGACGAAATGGCCGGTCAGGCTCCATTCCGCCTCCTCGATCCCGGCGACGAACGCCGCCCGCCGCGCTGCCGCATCGGGTCCGGCGAGGCTCAGCGTGATGACATGGCGTCGTCCCTGGAACAGGGCGCTGGCCCAGGGGCGGCTGGCGGCGCGTTCGACCGTGACGGGCGTGCCCGCCCGCGCCGTCAATTGCCCCAGCAGCCGGGGGAGGGGGTCCCGGCCCTTGGTCCCGATTTCGCCATTTCGGAGCAGGTTGGCGGAGGCGACAGACATGCCGATGCTTGTCATTGACCAACACTCCTGCGATATGTGTTCATGAAATGTTCTACGCGTCTCCTCATTCGGGCGCCCGGTTCGCGTCCCCTGCGCAAGTCGAAGACCAGGCGCGGATCGCGCACGCTTTCGCGGCCGAACCGCGTCGCCGGGATACCATTTTCTCGCAGAAATTTTTCGACGGCTCGCAACAGCATTCTTCTGCTTCTCCTCTATCGACTCGATTCGCCCGATGCGAATGCGCAAGAGAATTTCCATCTGTTACCCTATTTCCTACTTGTCTAGGAAAATTCCTATCATTATGGATGAAACATGGTCGGTAATGGAGAAGATCCGCGTATCGTGCTGGAGCGTTTGATCGCTGAGCGGGGGGACAGCTATTCCGACCTCTCGCGCCTGCTGAACCGCAATCCGGCCTATATTCAGCAGTTCATCAAACGCGGCTCCCCCCGCAAGCTGGACGAGGAGGACCGGCGAATATTGGCCCGCTATTTCGGCGTGGCGGAGCAGATGCTGGGCGGTTCGACCGTGCGACCGGAAACCCCGGCCAAGATGCGGTCGCTGCCCGCCGTGATCACCGTGCCGCGCCTGTCCTTGGGGGCTTCGGCCGGGCCGGGGTCGCTGGACGAGGATGAGCGGACGGCGGGCGTGATGGCGTTCGATGCCAACTGGCTGCGCCATCTGGGCGTCCGCCCGCAAAAAATATCGATCATCCGCGTCGACGGCGAATCGATGGCGCCGACATTGAGCGACGGCGATGAGATCATGGTCGATCATGATGATGATGCGATCCGATTGCGCGACGGCGTCTATGTCCTCCGGCTCGACGGCGTGCTGATGGTGAAACGGGTGGCCATGGGACCGCGGCGGGGGCTGTTTTCCGTTCTCAGCGACAATCCCCATTATCCCGACTGGATCGACATCGACCCGGCGCTGGTTATGATCGTGGGACGGGTGGTCTGGACGGGACGACGGCTGGTTTGAAGGGGATGGATTGGGAGGCAGGGATTTTGAATGATAATGGCGCGGTGATCCGCAAGGCCATGGAATGGCGCGGCGCCCCGCTGGCGCTGGCGACCGTGGTGTCGACCTGGGGCTCCGCGCCGCGACCGCGGGGCAGCCATATGATCGTGCATGAGGATGGCCGCTTCGAAGGCAGCATCTCCGGGGGCTGTGTCGAAACCGACGTGCTTCAGCGCGCGGCCGAAGTGATCGCGGGGCGTCCGGCGCATCTGGAGATTTACGGCGTGGCCGATGGGGATGCCTGGGCGGTCGGCCTGCCTTGCGGCGGGGAGATCAGCGTGCTGGTGCAGCCGGTCGGCCCCGACGGCTTCGACCCCGCGCTGTTCGACCGGATCGCGGTGGAAAGCGGGCAGGGCAGGGCGCTCACCCTGTCGACCGATCTGGAAACTGGCCGGACGCGGGAAGGCGCATGGGAAGGACAATTCCACAACCGCTATGATCCGCCGCGCCGGGTGCTGATCGTGGGCGCGGTGCAGATCGCGCAGTCGCTGGGCGCGCTCGCACGGGCGATCGGCGTCACGCCGGTCATCATCGACCCGCGCGGCCGGTTTCTGACGGAGGAACGTTTCCCCGGCATCGAACGGGACGACCGCTGGCCCGATGAAGCCATTGCTGCCCGCTCGCCCGGCGAATCGACGGCGGTGGTGACGCTCAGCCATGATATCAAGATCGACGATCCGGCATTGGCCGCCGCGCTGCGTGCGCCGACGGGCTATATCGCCGCGCTGGGTTCCCGCAGGAGCCATGCGGCCCGGCTGGACCGGCTGGCCGCCATGGGCTTTTCGCCCGACGATCTGGCGCGCATCGACGGCCCCGCCGGTCTCGACATAGGCGCAGTGGGCGCCGCCGAAATCGCCCTCTCCATCGCCGCAGGCATGATCGACAGCTTCAACATGCCACGCTGAAAATCTTCCCCATCGAGGATGGGGAGGGGGACCATTTCAAGACAAATGGTGGAAGGGGAATTGCACGACGCTTCCGCGGCTTCTGTGCTGTCGAGGTGGAAAATCTCTGCTTACGAAGGCGGAAGCATGTCGCACTTCCATCCGATCCGGACGAATTCTAGAGCGCGCTGCGTTAAATCGTACGCAAGTCGCGCGCTCTCAGCTTTTGTTGTCGCATCGCTTTAAGCGCAAAACCGGTTCCCACTTTTGCGCACGATGCTCTAACAGCATTTTCCGCCATTCTTGCCCCCATAACGCGCTTCCTGCCGCTCCCGGAAAAAGGCGGTCCGATCCATGGGCGCGCGCTCGGGATGGCATTCCCGCATGTGCCGCAAATAGACGTCATAGTCCGGCACCCCGACCATCATGCGCGCCATCTGCCGCAAGCGATGGAGAAAGACGCTCATTCCGCCGGCACCAGTTGCGCCGGGATTTCACGCGCGGTCGGCGCGCCCACTTTTCGCGCCGCCAGACAGGTCCGCACCGTAAACAGCAATATGGCCAGCACCACGAACAGGAAGATCGCGACCAGGCCGGCGTCGACCCGGTCATTGAAGATGATCGCTTCCATCTCCGCCATCGACTGGGCGGGCGTCAGTATCTCTCCCTTGTCCGCCGCCGCGCTGAACTTCGCGGCATGCGCCAGGAAGCCGACCTTGGCATCCGCCGAAAACAGCTTCAGGAACCCCGCCGACAGGGTGCAGATCAGCAGCCATGCGGCCGGGACCATCGTCACCCAGGCGAACCTGTCCCGCTTCATCCGGAACAGCACCGCCGTCCCCAGCATCAGCGCGATCGCCGCCAACATCTGGTTGGAGATGCCGAACACCGGCCAGAGCGTATTCACCCCGCCCAGCGGATCGGTCACACCCTGATAGAGGAAGAAACCCCAGGCCGCGACGGTCAACCCCGTGGCGACGATCCCCGGCGCCATGCTCTTCGTCTCCTTGAAGCCGGGGACCGCCAGGGCGATGAGATCTTGCAACATGAAACGCCCGGCGCGTGTCCCCGCATCCACGGCGGTCAGGATGAACAGCGCCTCGAACAATATCGCGAAATGATACCAGAAGGCCTTCATCGCCGGCCCGCCCACGACATGGGAGAATATCTCCGCCATCGCCACGGCCAGCGTCGGCGCGCCGCCCGCGCGGGAGATGATGCTATGCTCGCCCACATCCTTCGCCGTCTGGAGGATGAGGTCGGGCGTAATCGGAAAGCCCATGGCCGTCACCGCCGCTGCCGCGCTCGCCGCATCCTTGCCGATCGCGGCGGCGGGGCTGTTCATCGTGAAATAAATGCCCGGATCGAGGATCGACGCCCCCACCAGCGCCATGATCGCCACGAACGCCTCCATCAGCATCGCGCCATAGCCGATGAACGGTGCATGCGCTTCGCTCGCGATCAGCTTGGGCGTGGTGCCGCTCGAAATGAGCGCATGGAAACCCGACACCGCTCCGCAAGCAATGGTGATGAAGAGGAAGGGGAACAGCCCGCCAGCCCAGACCGGCCCATTGCCGCTCGCAAATGGGGTGACAGCATGCATCTTCAAAGGCGGCGCCATGATGACGATGCCAATCGCCAGCGCCGCGATCGCCCCGATCTTCAGGAAGGTTGACAGATAGTCGCGCGGCGCCAGCAGCAGCCATACCGGCAGCACCGACGCGATCGCGCCATAGCCGATCAATATCCAGCAAAGCTGCACCGGGGTGAAGGTGAAGACCGGCCCCCAGACCGGCGACTGCGCGATGCTCTGCCCATAGACGATGGCCGCCAGCAACCCGACCAGCCCCAGCAGTGACACCTCGCCGATCCGTCCCGGCCTGATCCAGCGCGTATAGGCGCCCATCACCATCGCCAGCGGCACCGTCGCCGCCACGGTGAACATGCCCCAGGGACTTTCCGCCAGTGCCTTCACCACGATCAGCGCCAGCACGGCCAGGATGATCACCATGATCATGAAGGCGCCGAAGAGGGCAATGGTTCCCGCGACTTGCCCCATCTCCATGCGGATCAGCTCGCCCAGCGACTTGCCGTCCCGCCGCATCGAGATGAACAGCACCATGAAGTCCTGCACCGCCCCGGCCAGCACCACGCCCGCGATGATCCACAGCGTGCCGGGCAGATAGCCCATCTGCGCCGCCAGCACCGGTCCCACCAGCGGCCCGGCGCCGGCAATCGCCGCGAAATGATGCCCGAACAGCACTGTCCGGTCGGTCGCGACATAGTCCAGCCCATCGGCCCGCCGGATCGCGGGCGTGGGCCGCGACGGGTCGAGCCGCATCACGGTTCGCGCGATATAGAGTGCATAATAGCGATAGGCGACCAGGAAGCTGCTGACCGCCGCCACCACGATCCACAGCGCATTGACCGCCTCGCCGCGCGACACGGCCACCACCGACAGCGCCACCGCGCCGGCAATTGCGATCAAAATCCATGGGATATGCCGGGTCATCGCTCTCTCTGATCGCCTGTTCGTCCAAAGCCGCCACAGTAAGGCCGGTCCCGGCAAAGACAATCTTCTCTTGTCCGGCGTCTCTTGCCCGGACGGAACGAGGCCCGTCGCGGCGCCCGAAATTTCGGAAGGATTCGCTTCCCGCAAGAAAAGAACATATCATGAACAAAATTCGCCGATTCGCATGGAGACAAGGCCATGGAAAGCCGCCCCAGCCAAAGCCTCTTCCGTCTCTTCTATGCGCTCAAGCCCAGCCTGCTGATCGCGCGCCAGACCGATCATTTCGCGGAAACCATTGCGGGCGACGCCCGGCGCATCGCGGTCGAGCATCAGCATGTGACGCTCGCCATCAGCTGCGATTATGACGATTATCCCTACGCGGTCATCAAGGCGCTGCTGCGCGCGGGTACCGGGATAAAGGCCGAGCCCTTCGATCTGCGGCTGGACCGGCTCAGTATCGGCAATCGATCGGCGGCATTGCGCCCCTCGCATAGCGTGCCGTTGTTGAATGCGCTCCAGCGGCAGATCGCGACGGCCATGAAGGGGGCAGGGGTGCTATCCCGCCCCGGGTGGAGCTTCAGCCCGCATCAGACGCTCTTCTATCGCGATGGCCCGCCGGAGCAGCGGCGGGTCGAAGGCTTCAGCTGGCATGTCGACCAGTTCATGCTGGTGTGCAGCCATGTCGGCCGCACGCACCATGAAACGCTGGCGACCTGGCGCCTCAACGGCAGCGGTCAGTACAAGCTGTTCTGACGGTGCATCAGCGTTTGCGCACGAACTCCGCCCGCAGCACCAGTCCCTTGATGCCATCATGGCGGCAATCGATCTCCTGGGGATCGCCGGTCAACCGGATCGATTTGATCAGCGTCCCGCGCTTCAACGTCTGGCCCGCGCCCTTGACGACCAGATCCTTGATCAGCGTGACCTGATCGCCGTCGTTCAGCAGATTGCCGACCGCGTCGCGGACCTCGACCGTCTCGGCGGCGCTGGCCTTCTCAGCGGCTTCTGCCGCGCTGATCCATTCGCCGCTCGCCTCGTCATAGACATAATCATCGTCGGTCATGGCAGCTGTCCTTGTTACCGCATTCCGCGAGCCGTCGGCTGTTCCAGCCAACTTCAGAATGCTTTATCCCTGTGTCACACTTTCCAGCACAGCCGCACGCAGTTCCGGCAATCCCATGCCCTTCTCGCTCGATGTCGCGATGATGTCGGGATGCGCGGCGGGGCGCTTGCGGATCGCCTCGGCCACGGCCTGCTTCACCTCGGCCAGATGGCTGGCCTTCACCTTGTCCGCCTTGGTCAGCACGATGCGATAGCTGACCGCCGCCGCATCCAGCATGTCGAGAATATCGGTATCGACATCCTTGATCCCATGGCGGCTGTCGATCAGCACCAGCGTCCGCTTCAGCTTCGCCCGCCCGCGCAGATAGTCGTTCACCAGGAACCGCCATTTGCGCACCATGTCCTTGGGCGCGCGGGCGTAGCCATAACCCGGCATGTCGACCAGCCGGAACCGCAGCGGATCGCCCACATCGAAGAAGTTCAGCTCCTGCGTCCGCCCCGGCGTGTTGGACGTCCGCGCCAGCCCATTGCGATTGGTCAGCGCATTCAGCAGCGATGACTTGCCGACATTGGACCGCCCGGCAAAGGCGACCTCATTCACCGCCATGTCAGGCAGGAATTTCAAATCGGGCGCGGATTTGAGGAAGGCGATCGGCCCGGCAAAGACCTTGCGCGCTTCCTCGATAAGGTCGGCCAAATTCTGGTCGGTCGCTTCCTGTTCGTTCACCAATCCGGCCTTATTTCGCTTCTGCGGCGTTCAATTGCGGGTGGCGCTTGTAAAGCCACCATTGCTGCAACATCGACAGGCAGTTGTTGGTGATCCAGTAGACCAGCAGGCCCGCCGCGAAGGGCGCCATGATGAACATCATCATCCACGGCATGATCGCGAACACCTGCTGCTGCATCGGGTCCATCTGCGCCGGGTTCAGCTTGAACTGGAAATACATGCTGATGCCCAGAGCCAGCGCCAGCAGGCCGATGCCCAGGAAGGCAGGCGGCGTGAACGGCAGCAGACCGAACAGGTTCACGATATGCAGCGGATCGGGCGCGGAGAGATCCTTGATCCACAGCGCGAAGGGCTGGTGACGCATTTCGATCGTGAGCTGCAACACCTTGTACAGCGCGAAGAAGATCGGAATCTGGATGAAGATCGGCAGACAGCCGGCAAGCGGATTGACCTTCTCGCGCTTGTACAGCTCCATCATCTCCTGCTGGAGCTTCTGCTTGTCGTCCTTATGTTTCTCCTGCAACGCCTTCATCTTGGGCTGCACCGCGCGCATCGCCGCCATGCTGGCGAACTGGCGCTGGGCGACGGGGAACATCAGGCCCCGGACCACGAAGGTCAGGCAGATGATCGCCACGCCGAAATTGCCGATGACCGTGAACAGCCAGTGCAGCAGCGCGAAGATCGGCTGTTCGAACCAGTAGAACCAGCCCCAGTCGATCGCCCGGTCGAACAGCGGAATGCCCGCCCGCTCATAGGCTTGCAGCGTCTTCACTTCCTTGGCACCGACGAACAGCCGGTTGGTCTGCGTCACAGCCTTGCCGGGGGCCAGCACAGTCGGAGCAACGGTGACATCAGCTTGATATTGCTTGTCAGCGCCTTGGAACTGACCGGAAACAGCCGCTTTTTGATCAGGTATGATGGCTGAGAGCCAATATTTGTCTGTAAATCCGACCCAGCCGCCCTTGGTGCTGTACGGATTGGCGCCTGCTACGGCGGTGGTGCCAAACATCTTTGCAAAGAAGCCGGGCTCTTGGCCATCGAGGTTATCGAAACCAATATCGTAATTGGCCGCCCCATTGAACACACCAATCGGCCCAGTGTGGATGGTCCAGGTCGAAATGTCCTTCGAATGTCCTTTACGGCTAACATAGCTGTAAGGTTTCACCCCAACCGCGCTTGCGCCGCTGTTCGATACCTTCTGCGCAAAGGTGATCATGTAATTTTCGTCGACGGACAAGCGGATTTCGAAGGTCTGACCTGCACCGTTATTCCACGTCAGCGTGACGGGGCTGGTCGGGGTCAATTCCTTACCATTGGCGGTCCAGACCGTGTTGCTGTTGGGAGCTTTCAACCCTTCGCCCTGCCAGCCGAAGCCTGCAAAATAGGCGTCCTTCGTGCCGCTGGGGCCGTAGAGGCGGATCGCGGGCGAATCCTTGGCGATGGTTTCCTTGTAGGTCGGCAACACGATGTCATCGATGCGCGCGCCCTTGAGATTGATCGAACCCGCGAGCTTTGGCGTGCGGATCGCCACTCGCGGGCTGTCCTTGAGGACCAACGCCAGATCGCGGATCGCGGCGGGGCCTTCAGCAGCAGGGGCCGGGCCGGAGGTGCCCAGCGGCGTGGTCTTGCCGCCCTCGATCTTGGTCGCGGGCGGATTGGCGGCGGGGAAGAAATGCTTGGCGACATAAGGCCAGCCGAACAGGATCGCCGCGGTCAGCAGCACCGCCAGAACAATATTCTTCTTGTCGTCCACGCTTATCGGCTCCGCCGTGTCTGTGAAATTCTTGTGTCAGGGGACCGGGTCGTAACCCGAACCGCCCCAAGGGTGGCATCGCATTAGCCGCTTCGTGGCCAGCCAGCTACCCTTCACCGCACCATATTTGCGGATCGCCTGGATCGCATATTCCGAGCAGGAGGGGGCATAGCGGCAACTGGGCGGCAAAATCCGCGAGGGACCAAGCTGCCAGAAACGGGCGATCAGGATGAGCAGGCGGCCGATCACGGCTTTTCCGCTCCGTGTTCCTGCACAGGCAGGAACCCAGTCCCGCCATTGCCTTTTGTCTCTGCCTCTGAACTGGGCTCCTGCCTGCGCAGGAGCACGTCGCTCTTCGGATGAGCCGCTTTCTTGCCGGGGCGGCCGCGAGTATCACCGGCTGGCCGCGACATGACCTTACCCAGCGCCTTCGCCATCTCGGCGCGCAGCAGGCCGAAATCGCGCTCAATCCCTTCGGACCGGCCGATCAGCACATGATCGGCGCCCGCCACGCCATGCAGGGGCAGCAACTCGCGCGCCAGAACGCGAAAACGGCGCTTCATCCGGTTACGGACGACAGCGCCGCCAATCTTTTTCGTGACCGTGATGCCGTAACGCATCGCCGGATCGCCGTCGCCACGTTCGCGCACCAGCAGGACAAAGCCCGGCATGGGGGCGCGCCGCCCACGATTCGCCGCCAGAAAATCGGCGCGCTTGCCCATGACGGCAGGCGCGCTGTTCAGCGGCGCGTCGTTCAGGCGCTCAGGCTCTTGCGGCCGCGCGAACGGCGTGCGCGGATCACATTGCGGCCGCCGGGGGTCGCCATGCGGGCGCGGAAACCGTGACGGCGCTTCCGAACCAGATTGCTCGGCTGATAGGTGCGCTTCATCGTTCATTCCTCAAAAAACTATAAGAATCGGGCGTGACAAAAAAGGGCCGCCGGTCGGGCGGCCGCATGTCAGGGGGCGTCCGATAGGCAAAAGGGGAAGCCGAGTCAATGGCGGAGGAGGGGGGAAGACGCTTTTAAGCATTGTCCACGGACGAGTGCGGTTCGGCCATTTGCGGACGTCGGCAACATCCCTCACCCCAGCGAAAGCGGGGATCCCCTAAGGGCTGGCATGTGCGTTCCCGCCCGCGATCGCAGCTTCCGCGGGGAAGACGGGCCAGAAGCAAGAATCCACCCGAAATCGCCGCTTACTTCCCCCGTGCGGCCGCCACGGCCGCCTTGAGCGCATCATATCCCACCGCGCCGTTCAGCACCTGCTTCCCGATCACGAAGGTCGGCGTGCCGGACGCCTGCAATTTTTGCGCAAGGCCGATATTCGACTGGATTTCCGCATTATATCTGCTGTCCGCAATGGCCGCTTCCGCCGCCTTCGCATCGATCCCGACCTTCGCCGCGGCAGCGAGGATCGTTTCCCGCGTCACCTTCCCCGCCGCATAGAGCGCGCGGTGATAGGGCATATACTGGTTCTTCTCCGCCGCCAGCAGCGACACTTTCGCGGCATCGATGCTCGCGTCGGACAGGATCGGCAGCTCGCGATAGACGACCTTCACCCCCTTGTCCTCACCCACCAGCTTCGCCAGATCGGGCAGCGACGCCCGGCAATAGCCGCAGGCATAGTCGAAAAATTCGACCACCGTCACATCGCCCTTGGCCGCGCCTTCCCACGCCCCCGCATAGGGCGTTTCGATGGTCTGGCGGCTGGCGTCGATCGTGCCCGTCATGCGCTTGGCCTGCAATTTCTCGACGGCCTGCGGAATGATCTCCGGATGCTCCAGAATATAGTCGTGCACGATCTGCTCGATCGCCGCCTTGTCGCTGGCATCGACGCGGCCGGTGCTCTGCGTGCCGAGCGCGGCGCCCGTCGCGGTCGCGGCGATGAAGGCGAAAACGCCAAGGGTCATCAATATGGTCCTGTTGGAAAGCGCCGCGCGAAAGCCGGGCCGCGATTGGTCTGTCATTTCTTCTTTCGCTTCTGCTCGACGGCGGCGCGGGAAACCATGGCGATATCCTGCGCGCGCAGATAGTCAACCGTTCCCGGCTTCAACCCCTGCATCGCCGCGTCCGCGCTGCGCAGCGCCATCTGGTCGTCACCCATCATCGAATAGCGTTCCGCCGTCGCCAGCGCCGCGCGGGGAATATCGCCGCGATGCTCGTAGACGACACCCAGTTGATACCAGGCAAAGGGATTCTCCCGATCCCGCGCGATGGCGTTGCGCAGCACCTTCTCCGCCTCCGCGAAATTGGCGTCATTCTCCGTCGCGATCAACGCATGGCCGAGCAGCGTGGCGATCAGCGGCTGGTTGGTGAGTTGCACCGCTTCGCGCAAGGGCGGGATCGCATCGACAGGCTTGCCGCTTTCCAGCAGCACCTGTCCCTTCAATTCCAGGAAATAGGGATCGTGCGGCGCGGCAGTCAGCAGCGCGTCGACCTCGCTGAGCGCCTTGTCCGGATAGGCGCTCTTGTGCCAGGCATAGGCGCGCGCATAATGGGCCGGGATCGACTGGTCGCTTTCCGGATATTTGAGCAGGGTCTGATTGGGCTCCGACACGAAGCCGACCAGCTTCGCCTTGATCCGCTCGAACCGCGCCTCCAGCTTCGGGTCCATCGGCTTGTCCCAGGCGGGATCGACCGTATAGACCTCGCGCAGCACATTGATGCGCTCGCCCGACAGCGGGTGGGTGCGGCCATAGCTGTCGTCCTGCGGGATGGCGAGCCGATATTCCTGGTTCTGCAGCTTCTTGAAGAATTCCAGGCTGCCCTTGCCCGAAATCCCCGCCTTGCTGAGATAGCGCGCGCCGGCCAGGTCGGCGGAGCTTTCCTGTGTTCGGGAAAAGGCGAGGAACTTGCCCATCGCCGCCTGCTGTCCCATGCCAAGGATGCCCATGCCCGCTTCGGCACCGCCCGCCGCGATCGCCGCCGCGCCCAGGACCAGGCTGAGCAGCGTGATGCCGGTCGCCTCCTTCATCCCCTCGCCATAGCGAATGACATGGCCGCCCTCGATATGGCCGAGTTCGTGCGCGACCACGCCCTGCACCTGGTTAACATTGTCGGCCGCCGCGATCAGCCCGCTATGCACCCAGACATATTGGCCGCCCGCGACGAAGGCGTTGATGTCGGGGTCGTTGATGACCAGCACCTGGACATTGCGGGGTTCCATCCCCGCGGCCTTGACCAGCGGCGCAGACATGTCGGCCATGAAGGCTTCCGTTTCCGCATCCCGCAGGATCTGCTGCGCCGCCGCCGGACGCGCCAGCAGGGCGAGGGACGTCAGGGCCACGGCGGCGAGACGAAGCCAGCGGGCATTCATGCCTGGGCGATCCGGCGTGGGAGAGCGGTCCGGGGCAGGGGGGATTGTCGCATCGATGCCAGGGGATGCCATGGCCGGGATGAACTTCCGCTGAAATGAAAACGCCGCCGTCTGACCGTTTGAACCGGCAAGACGGCAGCGTCCTTCATCATCCCGTGCCGTTTACTGACCGAAGGTGCGCTGCCACCAGCCGCGGCGCGGCGCGCCGTCCTCACCCTCGCCTTCACCGGCCGCCTCGGCATCGCCATTCACCGTGACCGATTCGGCCAATTCGGCGGGCGCTTCGGCAACCGGCGCGACTTCGGCGGCGGCTTCCTCGACCACTGGATCGGCTTTCTTGCGGCGGGTGCGCTTGGGCTTGGCCGGCGCCTCTTCCGCGACCGGCACGACCTCGGCGACGGCGGCTTCCTCGACCACCGGATCGGCCTTCTTGCGGCGGGTGCGCTTGGGCTTGACCGGCGCCTCTTCCGCAGCCGGGGCTTCCGGTGCGGCTTCGACGGGCGTTTCCACCACGGCCTCTACCGCTTCAGCGGCGGGGGCGGCGGTTTCCTTCGCCTTGCGGGCGCGGGGACGGCGGCGGGTCTTGGGCGCTTCCTCTTCGGCAGGCGCTTCGGCAACCGCTTCCACAAGGGGTTCCGGCGCGGCCTCGACCACCTCGGTCGCTTCCTCGGCTTCGGTCACGGCTTCTTCGGCCCCGCCTTCGCCCGCCTCGCGACGGCGGCGTCCGCCCCGGCGACCACGGCGACCACGGCGGCGACCTTCGCCCTCACCCTCGGCGGCAGCCTCGGCCGGTGCGGCCTCGGCTTCGTCCTCGATGTCGGCTTCCTCGTCGGCTGCCTCGGTTTCCTCGGCCCCTTCCTCGCCGGAAGCGTCGGCACGATGCTCGTCGCGCTGGCCGCCGCGACGGCGACGACGGCGACGGCGACGGCGACCGCCTTCACGGTCCTCGCCCCGCTCGGCGCGATCCTCATGCGCGGCTTCGACTTCCTCGACCTCTTCCTCGTCCAGTTCCTCGACGATATCGAGATCATCTTCTTCCTCGACCATCGGCGTATAGTCGACGACGCGCTCCGGACGCGGCCCGCTGGCCTCGACCGACATGCGCGCGCCCTCGATTTCGCCATCGGGCAGGATCGCGATGCGCACGCCATAGCGCTGCTCGATCTCGTCCAGCTCGTGGCGCTTGTTGTTGAGGACGTAGAAGGCCGCTTCCTGGCTGGCGCGCAGGGTGATGAGGGAGCCGCGACCGCGCGCCGCTTCCTCTTCCAGCATGCGCAGCGCGCCCAGGCCCGCCGACGAAGCGGTGCGGACGAGGCCCGTGCCTTCGCAATGCGGGCACTGGCGGGTCGACGCTTCCAGCACGCCGGTGCGCAGGCGCTGGCGGCTCATTTCCATCAGGCCGAAGCCCGAAATGCGGCCGACCTGGATGCGGGCGCGATCGTCCTTCAGCGCCTCCTTCATCGCCTTCTCGACCTTGCGGATGTTGGAGTTCATCTCCATGTCGATGAAGTCGATGACGACCAGACCCGCCATGTCGCGCAGGCGCAACTGCCGGGCGATCTCGCGCGCGGCCTCCAGGTTGGTGGCGACGGCGGTCTGCTCGATGCCATGCTCGCGGGTCGATCTCCCTGAGTTGATGTCGATCGACACCAGCGCCTCGGTCGGGTTGATGACCAGATAGCCGCCGGACTTCAACTGTACGACGGGATTGTACATCGCCGCGAGCTGGTCCTCGACGCTGGCGCGCTGGAACAGCGACACCGCGTCGGCATATTGCTTCACGCGCCGGGCATGGCTCGGCATCAGCAGCTTCATGAAGTCCTTGGCGGCCTTATAGCCATATTCGCCCTCGACGATGACCTCTTCGATATCCTTGTTGTAGATATCGCGGATCGCCCGCTTGATGAGGTCGCTGTCATTGTGGATCAGCGCGGGGGCGTCCGACTTCAGCGTCTTTTCGCGGATCTCGTCCCACAGCCGGGCGAGATAGTCGAAGTCGCGCTTGATCTCCGGCTTGGTGCGCTGGAGGCCCGCGGTGCGGACGATGCAGCCCATGGTCGAGGGCAGCGCCATCTCCGCGATGATCGACTTCAGCCGCTTGCGGTCGGCGGCGTTGGAAATCTTGCGCGAAATCCCGCCGCCATGCGACGTGTTCGGCATCAGCACGCAGTAACGGCCTGCCAGCGACAAATAGGTGGTCAGCGCCGCGCCCTTGTTGCCGCGCTCTTCCTTGACGACCTGCACCAGCAGCACCTGGCGGCGCTTGATGACGTCCTGGATCTTGTAGCGGCGGCGCAGCGCCATGCGCTTGCGGCGCAGTTCGTCGGCGGCTTCGTCGCCCTTGCCGCGACGGCCCCGGCCGTTCCGGCCAGTGTCGGCGGTTTCGCCGCCCGATCCTTCGCCTTCATGCTCATCATCGTCATGATGATGGGTGGCCTCGACGACTTCCAGCCCGCCGTCGGACGCTCCGGCATGATCGTCGTCATCGTCATAATCGGCGCGCAGCGCGGCCTCTTCCTCGGCATGCTCGCGCTCCTCGCGCAGCAGCGCCTCGCGGTCCTCACGCGGGATCTGGTAATAGTCCGGGTGGATTTCGCTGAAAGCCAGGAAGCCGTGGCGGTTGCCGCCATAATCGACGAACGCCGCCTGGAGCGACGGTTCCACGCGCGTCACCTTGGCGAGATAGATATTGCCCTTGAGCTGCTTGTGCTCGGCCGATTCGAAGTCGAATTCCTCGATCCGGTTACCTTTGACGACCGCGACCCGGGTCTCTTCCCGGTGGCGCGCATCGATCAGCATACGCATTGTCATTCATTGTTCTCCGGCGTGGACGGCCAGCGGCGCTGGGCCGGGCTGCCACGCGATAGCAGGGGGGCGGCGCGAATTGCTGCATCGCCCGGTTTTGTAGGAAAAGCTGCGCGTCTGCTGCCGAGGCAGGGCCGGACAAGGTGCCGGACACCACCAACCACGCCGCATCGCCCGGAACCGGGGCAAGCGTGGATTGGAAATCATGCCTCATGCAGCGTCAACCTGTTCGTGCATCGTGCCGGACGCTTGGGCGGCCGCCGATGCCATCGTGAAATGCCCCGAAGGGCTGGCGCAATATGGGCGAGCCTCTCAGGAATGTGAATGGGTAGCAGTCAAAATGCACCGGGGCAACGGCCCCTTGAAATATTGTTGCCTGCTGGAACTTCACCGGCAACCGTTGACCATATCATGGTGAAGAAGGCGTTAACCCTCTATTCCGCCCCGCGAAAGGAAAGGATGCCCAACGCCGGCTTCCCCGCGCGAATGCCAGGCGGAAAGGCGGCATGAAATGGGGCTGGACGGCCATGGTCCATGCGTTGCACAAGCGGTTCATGTTCCAAAGTCTTGCGCTCGCAAGCATGATCCTCTCCGGCGCCCCGCTTTCCGCCATCCTTCGCGACGGCGATCGGACGGACATGCGCTTCGATCAACCCGCGCATATGGCGCCGCGCCCGGCCAGGCGTCTCCACAGCATCACCGTGCCGATCCCGCCGGTGGCACGCGGCCTCTCGCTGCCGCCGGTGGAGGGGCCGCGCGATGCCTCCCGGCCGCTGGTGGTGATCGATGCCGGCCATGGCGGCCATGATCCGGGCGCCGTCAACCGCGAAAATGGCGAACGGGAAAAGGATGTGACGCTCGCCATCGCCCAGGCGGTCCGCGATCAACTGGTGAAATCAGGCCGGGTGCGTGTCGCGCTGACCCGCAATGACGATCATTTCCTGATACTCCAGGAACGCTATGGCATTGCCCGCAAGCTGAATGCGGACCTCTTCATCTCCATCCACGCCGATTCGGCGGACGATGCCATCGCCCGGGGCGCGACCGTCTACACCCTGTCCGAAACCGCCTCCGATCGCGAAGCTGCGCGCCTTGCCGCGCGTGAAAACAAGGCCGATGTGCTGAACGGCGTCAATCTGGGTGGCCAGTCCAGTGACGTGTCCTCGATCCTGATCGACCTGACCCAGCGGGAATCGATGAACATCTCGGTCAGCTTCGCCCGCCTGCTCCAGCGGGAGGCGGCGCCCTATGTCCCGTTCCGCAATACGGCGCATCGCTTCGCCTCGTTGATGGTGCTCAAGGCGCCGGACACGCCATCGGTGCTGTTCGAAACCGGCTATATTTCCAACACCGCCGACGCGGCGTTCCTCGCGTCGAAAGAGGGGCAGGCGAACATTGCCCGCGGCGTCGCCCGTGCGATCGAGGTGCATTTCGCGCGCAGGCTGGCGGCGGGCGGGGATGGGGCAGGCGGTTGAATGGTCCGTCGATCCGCTCTGGCGCTAAACGATTTTTGACCCTACAGCCTCGACCATCATGGAAGAGGCTCGCCCAGAAAACGCCGCATCGTCCTTCAGCCAGCGCCTGCGCCGCGGCGCGAGCGACTTTCGGCAGCGTCTCCAGCCCCATTGGGACAAGCGCTGGTTCCGCTGGATCGCGGTCGGCTTGGGCGGGCTGCTGCTGGCCTATGCCGCCTTCTGGCTGCTCTTCGCGCGCGGCCTGCCCGATGCCGCGACGCTGCTGGAATATGAGCCGCCGCTGCCGACCATCGTGCGCGACACCGACGGCCAGCCGGTCCACAGCTATGCCCGCGAACGCCGGGTGCAGCTCCAGTATAGCGACTATCCGCCGCTCCTGATCCGCGCCTATCTGTCGGCGGAGGACAAGACCTTCTTCGAACATCATGGCGTCGACATTCCCGGCTTCTTCGGCGCGGTGTTCGACTATGCGACCAAGATCGGTTCGGGCCAGCGCGCGCGAGGCGGCTCCACCATCACGCAGCAGGTGGCGAAGAACCTCCTCATCGGCGACGAATATTCGCCGACCCGAAAGGTGAAGGAAATGATCCTCGCCTATCGCATGGAGGGGGTGCTGACCAAGCAGCAGATCCTCGAACTCTATCTCAACCAGATATTCCTGGGCCGCAACGCCTATGGCGTTCAGGCAGCGGCGCGGGCCTATTTCGACAAGGATGTGGGCGACCTCAAGCTCCACGAAATGGCCTATCTGGCGATCCTGCCCAAGGGGCCGGCCAATTACCGGCCTGAAAGCCCGACCGGCCATGAACGCGCTCTGGAACGCCGCAACTGGGCACTGGGGGAAATGGCCAAGAATGGCTGGATCACGAAAGCCCAACGCGATGAGGCGCAGGCCCAGCCGCTCGGCACGGTGGCGGCCCATGGCTCCAGCTTCGACGCCCGTGCCGGCGGCTATTATATGGAGGAGGTGCGCCGCCGCCTGATCCAGCTCTTCGGCGAAAAGGCGGAAGATGGCCCCAACAGCGTCTATGCCGGCGGCCTCTGGGTGCGCAGCCCCTATGATCCGAAGATGCAGGATCTGACGACGACGGCGCTGCGCAACGGCCTGCTCCGCTTCGACGCGGGCAAGGGATGGTCCGGTCCGGTCGGCAAGGTCGACATGGCGCGCGGCTGGCAGCGCGAACTGGCGGCCAGCTATATCGACGTCGACTATGCCGGATGGCGCGTGGCCGTGATCGTCAACCGCGATTCCTCCGCGGCGCAGATCGGCTTTTCCGATGGATCGACCGGCACGCTGCCCGCCGACGCGGCGCAACTGCCCTATCGCAAGAGCGGCGGTCCGGCCTTCGCCGCGATGAAGCCCGGCGACCTGATCGTGGTGGCGCGCAATGGTTCGTCATGGGCGCTGCGCAACGTGCCCGAAGTCTCCGGCGGCATGGTGGTCGAGGAAACCCATTCGGGCCGCGTCCGCGCCATGCAGGGCGGCTTCGACAATCGCCTGTCCTCCTACAACCGCGCGACGCAGGCGATGCGCCAGCCGGGGTCGACCATCAAGCCCTTCGTCTATGCCGCCGCGCTGGACAACGGCATGACCCCGGCCTCGATCATCGTCGACGGCCCCTTGTGCGTCTATCAGGGCGCGGGCCTGGGCCAGAAATGCTTCCGCAACTTCACCGGCGGCAGCGCCGGGCCGCAGACCATGCGCTGGGGCGTCGAGCAGTCGCGCAACCTGATGACGGTGCGCGCCGCCAGCCAGACCGGCATGGACCGCGTCGTCCGCACGATCAAGGCGATGGGGATCGGGGATTACCAGCCCTATCTCTCCTTTGCCTTGGGAGCAGGCGAAACCACGGTCGAGCGGATGGTGAACGCCTATGCGATGCTCGCCAACCAGGGACGGCAGCTCAGCCCCAAGCTGATGGACTATGTGCAGGACCGGCGCGGCAAGGTGATCTGGCCGCTGCGCTGGCGCGCGTGCGACGGCTGCAACATGGCCAATTGGGACGGCAAGCCGATGCCCCGCTTCGGCTTTGAGGGGCGGCAGGTGATGAACCCGATGACCGCCTATCAGGTCGTGCATATTGCCGAGGGCGTCATACAGCGCGGCACCGCCACGGTCCTGGCAGACCTCAAGCGCCCGCTGTTCGGCAAGACCGGCACCACCAACGGCCCGACCAACGTCTGGTTCGTCGGCGGATCGCCGGACATCGTGGCGGGCGTCTATATCGGCTATGACCAGCCGAGGAGCCTGGGCGGCTGGGCGCAGGGCGGCCGCGTCGCCGCGCCGATCTGGAAGGCGGCGATGACCCCGGTGCTCGAAACCATGCCCAAGACGCCCTTCGTCGCGCCCGCGGGCATCCGCATGGTCACGATCGACCGCCGCTCGGGCAAGCGCGTCTACGGCGTCTGGCCGACCGACGAGCCCAAGCCCGCCGTGATCTGGGAAGCGTTCAAGCCCGAATCCGAACCCCGCCGCTCGATCCGTAAGGAAGAGGTGGCCGCGCAAGACAAGGCCGCCGCCCGCATCGAGGCGACGGTCCAGCGCCACCAGCGCACCGACAGCGACTTCCTGCAGGATCAGGGCGGGATTTATTGAACGCGGGTTAGGGCGGAGTGCTGCCTTCAGCTTTCCTTGAAGCACACGTGCTCCTGCCTCCGCAGGAGCACGTGTGCTGACTGGTGGCAACCGGCCATTCCCCGACCCTGACTCGGAAGAATAGGTAACCCAACCGCAACAGCGTTCCTCAAAAAACATCCTATTTTTCCAACAGCCGCCCATTCAGCCTGTCCTATTCCGCACCCACCGCTCTATCCCGCATCCCTCTTTGAAACGTCCGATAAAAACCCCGCCTCCGCCTACGCGCGGGCAGGCACGCGCGCGCATACAGTGTGAACTTCGCCATAAAATGGCCCATTCCAGCCAATCCTTCCGCGCACGCCGACAAGGATTGAATCTTCCCAAATCCACCGCCCTCGGATAGGGGCAGGGGCTTGATGCGTTTGCCTGTCCTGACGGCCAAGCGCCCCGACATTCTGGAGACCTCCCATGCGCGCCGAAGCGCAGCAATATATCGACCGCATCGACGCCGCGCTGGATCTGCTGCGCCGCTTCCTCGACTGGGACCGCGCCCTTCGCCGCCTCGACGAACTGAACGCCCGCGTCGAGGATCCGACGCTTTGGGACAATCAGAAACAGGCGCAGGAAGTGATGCGCGAACGCACACGGCTCGACGCCGCCATCGGCGCCACCCGCGCGATCGAGAGCGAGAAGACCGATACCGCCGAACTCATCGAAATGGCCGATGCGGAGGGTGACGAGGACATGGTCAACGAAGCCATCGCCTCGCTGAAGGCGCTGGCCGACCGCGCGGACGAGGACAAGATCAAGGCGCTGCTGGCCGGGGAGGCGGACGCCAGCGACACCTATCTGGAAATCCATGCGGGCGCGGGCGGGACGGAAAGCCAGGACTGGGCGGAAATGCTCAGCCGCATGTACCGCCGTTGGGCCGAACGGCGCGGTTACAAGGTCGAGCTGGTGGATTATCAGGCAGGCGACCAGGCGGGTATCAAGTCCGCCACCTTCCTGTTCAAGGGCGAGAATGCCTATGGCTATGCCAAGACCGAAAGCGGCGTGCACCGCCTGGTCCGCATCAGCCCCTATGACAGCTCGGCGCGCCGCCACACCAGCTTCTCCTCGGTGTGGGTCTATCCGGTGATCGACGATAATATCGAGATCGAGGTCAATGAAAGCGACCTCAAGATCGACACCTATCGCGCCTCGGGTGCCGGCGGGCAGCACGTCAACACGACGGATTCGGCGGTCCGCATCACGCACGTTCCTTCCGGCATCATCGTCGCCAGCCAGAACGACCGGTCGCAGCACAAGAACCGCGCCACGGCCATGAACATGCTGAAGGCGCGCCTCTACGAAGCCGAACTGCGCCGCCGGGAGGAAGCCGCTTCGACCGACTATCAGGCGAAGACCGAGATCGGCTGGGGCCATCAGATCCGCTCCTATGTCCTCCAGCCCTATCAGTTGGTGAAGGATTTGCGCACTGGCGTCACCTCCACCTCGCCCGACGATGTGCTGGACGGCGCGCTCGATCCTTTCATGGCGGCCGCGCTCAGCCAGAAGGTGACGGGCGAGAAGGTCGATGTGGAGGATGTCGACTGATGAAGGCTCCGGCGCTGCCGGCCGGAATCCTGCCAGCATGCTTGGTTTTGCTGGCGGGCTGCGGCCCGTTCTCGTCGGACAAGAATAGCGAGCGCCCGGCCGCCGCCCGCGCCTTTCCGCGCGCTGACCGCCCGGTGGCGCCGATCGTCTCGACCCGCTGGTCCAGCGAGGAAGCGCGCGACCGGGTGAACGAAGCCGAGGACATCATGGATCGCGCCGGTATCCGCTCCGGCATGACGGTGGCGGACATCGGCGCGGGCGAGGGCTATTACACCGTGCGTCTCGCCAAAAGGGTCGGCGACAGGGGCCGTGTGCTGGCCGAGGACATCATGCCCGAGGTGATAGAGGCGCTCAGCCGCCGCATCACGCGGGAGGACTGGCGCAATGTCAGCGTCAAGCTGGGCGCGCCGGAGGACCCGAAGCTGCCGGAGAACAGCTTCGACCGTATCCTCATGGTCCATATGTATCATGAAATTGCCGAGCCCTACGCCTTCCTCTGGAATCTCAGCCCCGCGCTCAAGCCCGGCGGCGAGCTGATCGTGGTCGACGCCAACCGGCCGACCGACCAGCATGGTACGCCGCCCCGCCTGCTCGCCTGCGAACTGGCGGCCATGGGTTTCCGGCTGGAGGAACTGGTGCCCAAGCCGACGGCAGGCGGCTATTTCGCCCGGTTCAAGCGGGCTGCCGCGCGCCCCGATCCGGCCGCGATCGTGCCGTGCGCCCTGCGCTCCTGACCGGCCACTGCATTCGGCGCTTTCCCTGATGTGGATTATGGTTAATGGCCAGCCAGCCGTGATTCGGCGGACGCCTTAGCTCTCTTCGTGAAGAACAGGGCCTTCGGGAGAGGGACAGGAAATGGTTGAATCGACGGCCGCTGCCGGACAGCGGCGGCACGATCCGCGTCACAAGATGTTCGAGCCGGTGGCGCTGCACTTCGGCGGCATGGCGGCGCGGGCGCATTTCCTGGACCTGTCCTGCTCCGGAGCGCTCGCCCATTGCGAGACGCCGCCGGCGGCCGGCACCTTCCTGACCGTCGAGGGCCAGGGACAGGAAGCCAGCGGCCGGGTGATATGGGCCAATGGCAAGCGCTTCGGCATCCAGTTCAGCCAGCCGCTGACCCAGTCGGCGATGACCGCCTGGATCGAGGGCTACTGACCGGCCGCCTCATTCCCTTTGCCGCCATTTGCGGAACATCGCCGCACCTGTCAGCCCGCCGGCCACCAGAGCCGCAATCGCCCCTCCTGCCGTGGCGAGCGCCCATGCTCCGGCCGCCAGCAGGCCGGTCAGGAAGTCGACGATGATCAGCGTCAGATGGATCATGACGACAATAGAACGGTCCTGAAGGAAAAGGGTTCTACTGACCCAGTTCCTTCGCCTCCTGATATTTCAGTTCCAGGAAACGGTTCTGCACCGCCAGCTTGTCGAGATCGCCGCTCGCCAGTGTCTCGCTCATCCGGGCGATTTCCGCGTCGATGACGCTCAGCCCCTCGATCAACTGCTTTTCCGGCACACGGCCATTGCGTTCCTCGCGCCGCAGCGGTTCGGGGATGGATTGATAGCCGGTGACGAGTTCGGGCAGATGATCGGAGAGCAATTTCCGGATTTCCTGCGCCGCCGGTTCCTGTTCCCCCAGCCGTTCGAGTTGCGGCGCCAGCGTCTCCAGCTTGACGCCGATGCTGTCGACCAGCGTGACCGCGGGGGCGGGCAGGGCCTTGCGCTGGTTTTCCAGCCAGATTTCGGCCTGGAGCGGCAAGGCGGTGAGCGCGGTATCCGCCAGCGCCTCGGTGCGGACGCGCCGCTCGCCGGGCATCGCCCCGATCAGCAGCACCGCCGCCAGCATGACGCCCAGCGCGATCATCACCCCGGTCGTGCCGATCGGCGCGATGAAGCCGGCGAGGGTGCTCGCCACCAGCACGGCCATGATGGCCCAGAAGGCATATTTGACCTTGCGCATCAGCGCCGCGTTGCGCCGTTGCCGGGCACGCGCCGACAGGCTCTGTCCGCGCTCGCTATGGCGGCGCAGCACCGCTTCGGCATCGGCCAGCACGCGGTCGGAACGGCTCATCGCATCAGGCCTCGATCGCACTCAGCAGCGGATTGTCGGCACGGGCCTGTTGCGCGGCCTGCGCTTGTCCCTCGGCCCGTGCGATATAGCCCTTCGACTTCTCGACCTCGTTCGACAGCGTGTTCACCGTCGTCTTCATATTCTCCAGCGCTTTCATCTTGAACGTGTCGATATTGTCCATCGTGTCGTAGATATTCTGGAAGGCGCGTTGCAGCGTCTCGATGGGAATGGTGCTGGACGCAGCCTGCTCGTGGATCTGCGCGGTCTGGGTCTTCAACATCTCGCCGGTCGAATCGATCATGTTCGCGGTCGTCGTGTTGAGCGCGGTGATCTGTTCGAGGACGAGCTTCTGCCCCACCAGCGCCTGTGCCACGGTCACGGCGGTGCGCAGCGCGGCGACAGTGGTGGTGCTGGCGCGGTCCACGCCCTTCACCAGTTCGACATTGTTCTTCTTGACGAGGTCGAGCGCCAGATAGCCCTGCACCGTCACCGCCATCTGCGTCAGCAGGTCCTGCGTGCGCTGGCGGATGTAGAAAAGCGCGCTTTCGCGGATCGCCTTGGCCTTGGCCGGATCGGTCGAATCCAGTTCCAGCGCCTTGCCCTCCAACCGGGCGTCGAGCGTCTTGGAAATATGGATCATCTGCTCCAGACGGCCCATCGTCTGCCACATATTCTGCCGCTCGACATCGATGGCGGCATTGTCCTTGATCAGCACGTCCTTGCCGCTGGCCAGCGATCCCAGGATCGAATTGATGTGGCTCTGCGCGCTTTTGTAGCTGTCGAAATAATCGCGCATCCGGTTGCCGAAGGGGATGAGCCCGAACAGCTTCTTGGGCGCGGTCAGGCTGCCGCGCTTGCCGGGGTCCAGATCCTCGATGGTCCGGCGCAGTTCGGCAAGGTCGACGCCGACCTTGTTGTCGCTGTCCATCGCGCGCACCGGCCGGTCGAGGAAGCGGTTCGAATGCCCGGCGGCCTCCGCGATTTCCTTGCGCCCCATATTGGTGAGCTGGTCGACCCGTTGGCCGAATTCCGGCGAATTGGCGTCCTGCGCGACGAGATCGTCGACGAAGGCATCGACCTTCTCGTCGAGTTTCGACTTCTTCTCGTCCTCCAGGGGAACCAGTCCCGCCGCTTTTTCGGGCGCGACCGGCGGCACCGGATCGGGCGGGGTCAGGTTCAGCGTATCGCCTGATGTCGTAGCGGTGGCGGTCGGCGCGGTCGAAGCCATGTCATCTCCCAGGGGCCATCAAGGGTTCGCACTGTTATATGTATATAGAACAGTTCGGCTGCAAGCCTGCGTCGCACGCTAAAGGCCTGCCCCGGCCATTGCAATCGTGCCGCCCGCCCGCAACGCTTGCCGCAACGCGTCATTTCCTGTAGGGGCGCGCGCAAACATCCTGGACAGGCGCGGTGCCCGCCGGGAAAACCCATATCCCGAAGGCAGCTTCATGTCCCTGCGTAATATCGCGATCATCGCGCACGTCGACCATGGCAAGACCACGCTCGTCGATCAGCTTTTCCGCCAGTCCGGCACCTTCCGCGACAATCAGCGCGTCGAGGAACGCGCGATGGACTCGAACGACCTCGAAAAGGAACGCGGCATCACCATCCTGGCGAAGCCCACCTCGGTCGAATGGAACGGCACCCGCATCAACATCGTCGACACGCCCGGCCACGCCGACTTCGGCGGCGAGGTGGAGCGCATCCTCTCCATGGTAGACGGCGTCGTCCTGCTGGTCGATTCGTCGGAAGGCGCGATGCCGCAGACCAAGTTCGTCACCGGCAAGGCGCTGGCTCTGGGTCTCAAGCCCATCGTCGTCGTCAACAAGATCGACCGTCCCGACGAACGCATCCAGGAAGTGCTGGACGAGGTGTTCGACCTGTTTGTCACGCTCGACGCCAATGACGAGCAGCTCGACTTCCCTGTCCTCTACGCTTCGGGCCGCAATGGCTATGCCAATGAGGACGCCTCGCTGCGTTCAGGCACGCTGGAGCCGCTGTTCCAGAAGATTGTCGACCATGTGCCGCCGCCGGCGCTGGACGTCGATGCGCCGTTCAGCTTCCTGGTGACTCTGCTCGACCGCGACAATTTCCTTGGCCGTATCCTGACCGGCCGCGTCCAGTCCGGCACGCTGAAGGTCAACCAGCCGATCCATGCGATCGATGCCGATGGCAATGTGCTGGAAACCGGTCGCGCGTCCAAGATCCTCTCGTTCCGCGGCCTCGACCGCGTGCCGGTCGATGAAGCGCAGGCAGGCGACATCATCTCGCTGGCCGGTCTGACCGTCGCTACCGTGTCGAACACCATTGCCGACCCGGCCGTCACCACTGCGATCAAAGCGCAGCCGATCGATCCGCCGACCCTGTCGATGCGCTTTGCCGTGAACGATTCGCCGATGGCGGGCCGTGAAGGCAGCAAGGTGACGAGCCGCATGATCCGCGACCGCCTGATGCGCGAAGCCGAATCCAACGTGGCGATCAAGGTCACGGAATCGGATGACAAGGACAGCTTCGAAGTCGCCGGTCGCGGCGAACTCCAGTTGGGTGTGCTCATCGAAACCATGCGCCGTGAAGGCTTCGAACTGGGCATTTCGCGCCCCCGCGTGCTGTTCGGTGAGGATGAGACCGGTGCTAAGACCGAGCCTTATGAAACCGTCGTCATCGACGTGGACGATGAGTTTTCCGGTACGGTTGTCGACAAGATGAACATCCGCAAGGCCGAGATGACCGACATGCGTCCCTCGGGCGGCGGCAAGACCCGTATCACCTTCTCCGCGCCGTCGCGTGGCCTGATCGGCTATCATGGCGAATTCCTGTCCGACACGCGCGGCACCGGCATCATGAACCGGCTGTTCGAGAAGTACGGCCCGCACAAGGGCAAGATCGAAGGCCGCAAGAATGGCGTGCTGATCTCCAATGGCGCGGGCGAAGCGGTGGCTTATGCTCTCGGTCCTCTCGAAGAGCGTGGCATCCTGATGGTCGGCGTGGGCGAGGCGCTCTACGAAGGCATGATCATCGGTGAGAATGCCAAGCCCGAAGACCTTGAAGTCAACCCGATGAAGTCGAAGGCGCTGACCAACTTCCGCGCCAGCGGCAAGGATGACAGCATCCGCCTGACGCCGCCGCGCAAGCTGACGCTGGAACAGGCGATCGCCTATATCGACGATGATGAAATGGTCGAGGTGACGCCGAAGAACATCCGCCTGCGCAAGCGCTATCTCGACCCGAACGAGCGCAAGCGCATGTCGCGGGCCAAGGCTGCCGCCTGAAGCGTCCGCCATCGGTGGGAAGATCATGCCGCTCCGGCAACGGGGCGGCATTTTTCATGGCATGCCGTCCCGATGTGACGCCTTTGTAACATCGTAAAGCTACTGGCCTCGCCACCGCGTGCTCATTATGGTCGCGCCATTCGTTCTTCCCGCGAAAGCTTTTCATGCACCTTCTCATTGGCCTAGCCGGTATCGCGCTGATCCTTGCCATCGCCGTCGCCCTGTCCTCCAACCGCCGCGCCATCCGGCCGCGGGTCGTGGGCGCGGCGTTCCTGTTGCAGGCGGGCATCGCCCTGCTGGTGCTCTATGTGCCCGCCGGCCGCGCGGTGATCGCGGGCATGTCGCACGGCGTTTCGAACCTGCTCGGCTATGCGCAGGCCGGGACGGACTTCATCTTCGGTCCGCTCGCGAAACCGGAAATCGGCGGCGCCAGCTTTGCCATCGCCGCGCTGCCGGTCATCATCTTCTTCGCCAGCCTGGTGTCGATCCTCTATTATCTGGGCATCATGCAGCAGATCGTCCGCTGGGTCGGCGGCGCGATCGAGAAGGTGACGGGCGTATCCAAGGTCGAGAGTCTCTGCGCCGCCGCCAATATCTTCGTCGGCCAGAGCGAAAGCCCGCTCGTCATCCGCCCCTATCTGGCGGGCCTCACCCCGCCGCAGCTTTTCGCCGTGATGACCAGCGGCATGGCGGGCGTGGCGGGCACGATCCTGGCGGCCTATGCCTCCATGGGGATCAAGATCGACTATCTGCTTGCCGCCAGCTTCATGTCCGCGCCCGGCGGGCTGTTGATGGCGAAGATCATGATGCCCGACGAGCCGGAGCGCGAGCCCGAACTGCCGCTCGGCGATCATCCCGAAGTCGTCCTGCCCGAAAGCCGGATCGGCGACACCGGCCCCGCCGCGCTGCTGCCGGGGGGAACGCCCGGCGAACCGATGCCGCCCGCCACTCATGACGAGGAAAAGCCCGCCAACCTCATCATGGCCGCCGCCCAGGGCGCGCAGACCGGCGTGAAGCTGGCCGTCGCGGTCGGCGCCATGGTGCTGGCCTTCGTGGCGCTCGTCGCGCTGGCCAACGGCATATTGGGCGGCATCGGCGGCTGGTTCGGCTATCCCGGCCTCAGCTTCCAGCAACTGCTCGGCCATCTCTTCTCCCCGGTCATGGTTCTGCTCAACATTCCCTGGAACGAGGCGCAGATCGCGGGCGGCCTGTTCGGTACCAAGGTCGTGCTCAATGAATTCGTCGCCTACATCAATCTGGGCCAGGTGCAGGGCGCGCTGTCGCCCGCGACCATCGCGATCGTCACCTTCGCGCTGTGCGGTTTCGCCAATTTCAGCTCGATTGCGATCCAGATGGCGGTCACGGGCAATCTTGCGCCCAACCAGCGGCCGGTGATCGCGCGGCTGGGGCTCAAGGCGCTGGTGGCGGGCAGTCTCGCCAACCTCATGAGCGCGGCACTGGCGGGGCTGATGCTCAGCCTGCGCTGACCGTTGCGCGTCTATAACGAAAGTTCTACCCGTCGCCGACGAAACCAGCTATGGTTAACCCATGGGGGCGCAACGCATATTCGGGCTGACAGTCATGCTGTCGGCGGTCATGGCGCCGGCTTTCGCGCAAGCGCCGAAGCCGGGCACATTGGAAAGCTACAAGGACTGGACCATCGGTTGCGACAACCGCAACCGGTGCGAGGCGGTGTCCCTGCTGCCCGAGGGAGGCGACTGGCCCGACAGCCCCGTCATGCTGGGTATCAGCCGGGATGCGGACGCGGCCGCCGATCCTGAAATCCGGGTCAGCCGCGATGCCAAGGGGCGGGAGACGCTGGATTTCCTGATCGACGGCCGCAAGGTCGCCAGCGCGGTGAGCGTGGACGGGGAGGCCAGCCTGCAAGGGCCGCAGGCTTCGGCGCTGGCCATTGCCATGGCGCGGGGCGGCGGGATGGAAATCCGTTCGGGCGGCAAGCGCATCGATCAGCCGTCCTTGGCCGGTTCCGCCGCCGCGTTGCGCTATATGGACGCGAGGCAGGGGCGGGCGGGCACCATGGCGGCGCTCGTCGCGACCGGTCCGCTCGCCCGCAGCGCGGTGCGGCCTGCACCTGCAATCCCGTCCATCCGGCGCGCGATCATTCCCGCCGGCACGGCGCCGCCGGCCCTCTGGCGGGAGGAACTGACGGCCGTCGGCGCATTCACCGGCTGCGCCGACGAGATGAAGGATGCTGCCTCGCCGCCCGACCTGCATCGATTGTCGAAGACGGAGACGCTGATATTGGTGCCGTGCGGCGCGGGCGCCTATAATTTCACCTCCGTCCCCGTGATCGCCACCGGCATTCCCGGCCGCCGGGCCTTCCGCTTCGCCAGCTTCGACTATCCGCCGGGCTGGAGCGAGGACGCGAGCCATCCGATGCTCGTCAACGCGGGTTGGGCGCCGCAGACCTCCACCCTGCAAAGCTATGCCAAGGGCAGGGGGTTGGGCGATTGCGGCGGCAGCGAATCCTATGTCTGGGACGGCACGCGTTTCCGCCTGGTCGAGGCGAGCGCCATGGGCGAATGCCGGGGCGCCTGGCATTGGATCACCACCTGGTCGGCCAGGGTCGTCGAATAGCGGTTGTCCCCGCTCAGCCCGCTTTCGCCAGTATCAGCGAAAACAGGCCTTCACCGTCCGTCCATTCGTGCCGCGGCTCCCATCCGCCCGCGCGCAGCAGCAGTCTTTCGTCGCGCGCGCCATATTTATGGCTGCTCTCCGTATGGATCGTCTCCCCCGCCGCCATGCGGAAACATTGCCCGGCGACATGGAAATGCAACGGCCGCACCGCCACCAGATGCATTTCGATCCGTGCCTTGTCGTCGTTCCAGATCGCGCGATGGGCAAAGCCGTCGATCGGCATATCCCCCTCCAGCTCGCGATTGATGCGGGCGACCAGGTTGAGGTTGAACGCCGCCGTCACCCCCGCCGCATCGTCATAGGCCGCGATCAGCCGCTCGCGATCCTTGATGCGGTCCATACCGATCAGCAACAACGCATCGTCGCCCAGCAATCGCCGCATCGCCCGCAACAGATCCACGGCGGCCTCCGGCTCCATATTGCCGATGGTCGATCCGGGAAAGAAGCCCAGTCGGGGAAGGCCCTCGACGGCGGCCGGCAGCAGCAGGTCGCGGTTGAAATCGCCCACCACCGGCAACACGGGCAGGCCAGGAAAGGCGGACGCCAGTTCGGCACTGCTGGCGTGCAGGAACTCGCCGCTGATGTCGATCGGCACATAGGCGGCCGGGTCGATGGCGCGCAGCAGATGGGGCGTCTTGCGGGCACTGCCCGCGCCGAATTCGACCACGGCGCGTCCCGCTCCCACGGCAGCGGCAAAATCGGCCCCGTGCTTTTCCAGCAATCCGGTTTCCGCTCGTGTCGGATAATATTCCGGCAGGTCCGTGATCGCCTCGAACAGTTCCGATCCGCGCCGGTCGTAGAACCATATGGGCGGCGTCGCCTTGGGCGTGCGCGACAGCCCCTCCACTATGTCGCGGCGGAAGGCCGGATCGGGCGCGCGCAGGGACAGCGGGGCATACTGGGTCAGCAACATCGCCTTACAGATCCTTTGCCAGCCGCAGTCCGGTGAACTGCCAGCGTTGATGGGGGTAGAAGAAATTGCGGTAGCTCGCCCGGACATGGCCGCGCGGCGTGGCGCAACTGCCGCCCTTCAGCACGAACTGGCCGGACATGAACTTGCCATTATATTCGCCCACCGCGCCCTCGGCGGCACGGAAGCCGGGATGGGGGCGATAGGCGCTACCGGTCCATTCCCACACGTCGCCGAACATCTGCGTCAGCACCGATCCACCCTCCGCGGCGCGGGCGCGCGGACAGGCCGCGCCGTCGAGCTGGTTGCCGCTGGTCGGCGCGATATTGAGCGCCGCGCTTTCCCATTCCGCCTCGGTGGGCAACCGGAATCCCGCCCAGTGGGCATAGGCATCGGCTTCATAAAGGCTGATATGGGTCACCGGCGCCGCGCGATTGACCGGCTTGCGGCCGTCCAGGCCATAGCGCGTCCATCCCTGCTCGTTGCGTTTCCAGTAGAGCGGCGCCTCGATCCCCTCCGCCTGGACCCAGGCCCAGCCATCCGACAGCCAATGGGACGTGCGCGCGTAACCGCCATCCTCGATGAAGTCGATCCATTCGCCATTGGTTATCAGACGATGGGCCAGCGCGTGGGGATGCAACACCGCCTTGTGGCGGGGGCCCTCGCAATCGAAGGCGAAATCGCCTTTGCCATCGTCGCCGACCTCGACCAGTCCCTGCCGCCCCTCGATCCAGTGGAGCGGGCCCGGGATCGGCGCGGGCAGGGCATTGGGTGCGTCGAACAGCGCGGGTTCCAGCGGGTTCAGGGACAGCAGATGCTGGATGTCGGTCAGCATCAGTTCCTGATGCTGCTGTTCGTGGTTGAGGCCCAGCAGCACCAGCGCCTGCACTTCGGGCTTCAGCATCGGCAGGGCGGTGACCAGCGCCTTGTCGACATGCGCGCGATAGGCGCGAACGTCCTTCAGGCTCGGCCGGGTCAGCATCCCCCGCATCGGCCGGGCATGACGCGGTCCCTCCGCTTCATAATAGCTGTTGAAGAGGAAGGTGTAGCGGGCATCGAACGGCGTGTAGCCCGGCACATGATCGCGCAGTACGAAGGTCTCGAAAAACCAGCTCGCATGGGCAAGATGCCATTTGGCCGGCGACGCGTCGGCCATGGACTGCACCGTCGCATCGGCGTCGGAAAGCGGTGCCGCCAGCGCTTCGCTCAGCGCCCGGACCTCCCGGTAACGGGTGATGAGGTCGATCTGGCTTGGTGCGGTTCGGCTTTTGCCCATCCATGCCCCTCCGATACGGTTGATCCGCTCTCGCAAGGGAATCGCACGAAGGGTGGTTATGTTCCGACTCCGGCCGGGGAAGGGGGGCTTGTCATTTCCGGACGCCGGCTTTGCGATGCCTTGTTTCGAAAATCCCGCTCCCGCCTCCATTGCGCCGCGCGCTGCATAAGCCCATGAATGGCCGATGCGCGAACCCCAGGCTGAGTCATGAACATGCCTCCCTCCACCAGCCGCACCTTGGGTCTTGCCGCCTGCATCGCGCTGGTGATGGGCAATATGATCGGGTCGGGCGTGTTCCTGCTGCCTGCCTCGCTCGCGCCCTTTGGTTGGGACGCGGTGGCGGGCTGGGTCTTCACCATCGCGGGATCGCTGGTCCTGGCCTATGTCATCGCGCGGTTGACGGTCCTGATGCCCGATGCCGGCGGCACGGCGCAGTTCATCACCCGCGCCTATGGCCCGCTTGCCGGCTTCGCGATCGGCTGGATCTACTGGATTTCGGTGATCTTCACCAATGTCACCATCGCCGTCGCCGCTGCCGCCAATCTCAGCAGCATCCTGCCCGCGCTGAACCGCCCGGGCGTCGGAGCGCTGGTATCGATCGCCTTTCTATGGACCACGACCGGCGTCAACCTGATCGGCGCGCGGGCGGTGGGCCTGACCCAGCTCGCCACCACCGCGCTCAAGCTGATCCCGATCGTCGTGGTTCTCATCCTGCTCGCCCTCATGCTGGGCAGCGGCAAGGCGGAGGTCGCACCCTTCCCCGCGCACGGTTTCACCGGCGCCGGGATCACGGCCTCGGCCGCGCTGACCCTCTGGGCCTTGCTCGGCTTCGAATCCGCCAGTGTCGCCGCCGACAAGGTGCGCGATCCCGCCCGGACCATCCCCCGCGCCACGCTGATCGGCACGGCGGTCACGGGACTCATCTATCTGCTCGTCTGCTCGGGCATAGCGCTCACCTTACCGGCGGCGGAAAGCCAGTCCGGTTCTCCCTTCGCTGCCTTCGTCGCTCATTATTGGTCGCCTGGCCCCGCGCATCTGATCGCCGCCTTCGCCACCATCAGTTGCCTTGGCGCCCTCAACGGCTGGACTCTGTTGCAAGGCGAAGTGCCGCTCGCCATGGCGCGGGGCGGCGAACTGCCGCGCTGGCTGGCGGGAGCCAACGCACGCGGCACGCCGGTCCGCGCATTGCTGCTGTCCTGCGCGCTGGGGACGCTGATGCTGATCGCCAACAGCCTGCAAGGGCTGGTCGCGCTGTTCACGGCGATGGCGCTGCTGTCGACCTCGGCCACGCTCTGGCTCTATGTCGGATGCGCGCTGGCGGCGCTCAGGTTCCGGCTGGTGGTTCCGGTGGCGCTGATCGGGCTTGGCTATGCGCTCTGGACGCTCTGGGGCGCCGGGCTGGTGCCCAGTGGCGCCAGCTTCCTGCTGATGGCGGGGGGATTTCCCTTTTACGCCTGGGCGCAGCGGGAACGCGGGAACAGGTAAATTTGGCGCTTTGTGCGCCTTGGAGCGGTTTGCGATCTGATTGAATCAGATCGCCGCTCCAAGCCTTTTGTCTGCCGCGATTCTCAACCAGCGATCGGTTCCGATCGCTTGGAAATCGCTCTAAAGGAAGCGGGGAGAAATCAATCCCCCCACAATTCCTTGAGCTTGCTGAAGAACCCCGTCGACTGCGGGCATTCCTCGCCCGTCTCCGTCTCACGAAAGGCTTCCAGCAATTCGCGCTGCTTGGCGGTCAGCTTGGTCGGGGTCTCGACATCGACCTGGATCACCAGGTCGCCCTGTCCGCGCCCGTTCAGCACCGGCATGCCCGCGCCACGCTGGCGGATCTGCTTGCCCGACTGGATGCCGCTCGGGATCTTGATCTCGTGCCGCTGGCCATCGAGGCCCGGCACTTCGATCACGCCGCCCAGAGCCGCCGTCGTGATGCTCACAGGCGCGCGGGCGAACAAAGTCGTCCCATCCCGCTCGAAGATCGCATGCCGCTTCACATGCAGGAAGATATAGAGGTCGCCCGCGGGCGCGCCGCGTGCCCCGGCCTCGCCCTCGCCCGACAGGCGGATGCGTGTGCCTTCGTCGACACCGGCGGGGATGTTGACGGACAGGGTCTTGGGCTTGTCCACCCGTCCCTCGCCCCGGCACGAGCGGCAGGGGCTTTCGATCACCTGGCCCGCGCCATGGCAGGACGGACAGGTCCGCTCGACCACGAAGAAGCCTTGTTGCGCCCGCACCTGGCCATGGCCGTGGCAGGTGCCGCAGCTCTTGACCCCCGTGCCGGGCTGTGCGCCGGACCCATCGCAGCTTTCGCAAGACGCGGAGACTTCGATCTCGATCTCGGTCTTCTTGCCGTGATAGGCGTCGTCCAGCGTGATTTCCATGTCGTAGCGCAGGTCCGCGCCGCGCCGCTGGGCCTGTCGCCCGCCGCCGCCGAAACCGCCAGCCGCCTGACCGAAGATCGTCTCGAAAATATCGCCCAGGTCGGAAAAGCCACCCGCGCCGCCGCGCCCGCCGCCAAAGCCCGCGCCGCCATTCTGGAACGCCGCATGACCGAACCGGTCATAGGCCGCCCGCTTCTGCGGGTCCTTCAGGCATTCATAGGCCTCGGAAACGGCCTTGAACTTGGCCTCGCTGTCGGCGCAGCCCCCGGTCTTGTCGGGGTGATATTTCATCGCCAGCTTGCGATAAGCGCTCTTGATAGCCCCGGCATCGGCCGTGCGCTCAATTTCGAGCAGTTCGTAATAATCGATTTCGGTGCTCATCTCGCCCCCGGCGTCCCTGCCCCGTCAAGCCCATAACAGTCCTGACGGGGCAAGCACATCAGCTTACGCCTTGTTGTCGTCCACTTCCGAGAATTCGGCATCGACGACATCGTCGTCCGCCTTCGGAGCATCCGCACCCGGAGCAGCCGCAGCCGCCTGCTCCTTCTCATAAATGGCCTGGCCCAGCTTCATGGCGACCTGCGCCAGTTCCTGCGCCTTCGCCTTCATGGCTTCAGCATCGCCGCTCTCGACCGCCGACTTGGTGGCGGCGATCGCGGTTTCGATTTCCGACTTCAGGCCGGCGTCCACCTTGTCGCCATGCTCGGAAAGCTGCTGCTCGGTGGTGTGGATCAGGCTCTCGGCATTGTTCTTCGCCTCGGCCGATTCGCGCTTCTTCTTGTCTTCCTCGGCGAAACGCTCGGCATCCTTGACCATCTGGTCGATGTCGGCGTCGCTGAGCCCGCCCGAAGCCTGGATGCGGATCTGCTGTTCCTTGCCCGTGCCCTTGTCCTTGGCATGGACGTTGACGAGGCCGTTGGCGTCGATGTCGAAGGTGACTTCGATCTGCGGCACGCCGCGCGGCGCGGGCGGAATGCCGACCAGATCGAACTGGCCGAGCAGCTTGTTGTCCGCCGCCATTTCACGCTCGCCCTGGAACACGCGGATCGTCACCGCCTGCTGATTGTCGTCGGCGGTCGAATAGACCTGCGACTTCTTGGCGGGGATGGTGGTGTTGCGGTCGATCATGCGGGTGAACACCCCGCCCAGCGTCTCGATACCCAGCGACAGCGGAGTGACGTCGAGCAGCAGCACGTCCTTGACGTCACCCTGCAACACGCCTGCCTGAATGGCGGCGCCCATGGCGACGACTTCGTCCGGGTTCACGCCGGTATGCGGTTCCTTGCCGAAGAAGTCCTTCACGGCCTCGCGCACCTTGGGCATGCGGGTCATGCCGCCAACGAGGACGACTTCGCTGATCTCGGTCGCCGAAACGCCAGCATCGGCCAGCGCCTTCTTGCAAGGCTCCATGGTCCGCTTGATGAGGTCGGCCACCAGCCGCTCCAGATCGGCGCGGGTGATGTTCTTGACGAGGTGCTTGGGACCGTTCTGATCGGCGGTGATGAAGGGCAGGTTGACTTCGGTCGACTGGGCCGAGGACAGCTCGATCTTCGCCTTTTCCGCCGCTTCCTTCAGGCGCTGGAGTGCCAGCTTGTCCTTGGTGAGGTCGATGCCCTCTTCCTTCTTGAAGTCGGCAGCCAGATATTCGACCAGCTTGGCGTCGAAATCCTCACCACCCAGGAAGGTGTCGCCATTGGTCGACTTCACCTCGAACACGCCATCGCCGATCTCCAGGATCGAGATGTCGAAGGTGCCGCCGCCAAGGTCGTAGACCGCGATGGTCTTGCCGTCCTGCTTCTCCAGCCCATAGGCCAGCGCCGCCGCGGTCGGCTCGTTGATGATGCGCAGCACTTCCAGGCCAGCGATCTGACCCGCGTCCTTGGTTGCCTGACGCTGGGCGTCGTTGAAATAGGCCGGAACGGTGATGACCGCCTGCGTGACCGTCTCGCCCAGATAGCTCTCGGCGGTTTCCTTCATCTTCTGCAGGGTGAAGGCGGAAATCTGCGAGGGGCTGTAATCCTTGCCGCCGGCATTGACCCAGGCGTCGCCATTGGGGCCCTTGGCGATCGAATAGGGGACGAGTTCCATGTCCTTCTTGGTCATGGGATCGTCGAAGCGGCGGCCGATCAGGCGCTTCACCGCGAAGATCGTATTGTCCGGATTGGTCACGGCCTGACGCTTGGCGGGCTGGCCGATCAGTCGCTCGCCATCCTTGGTGAAGGCGACGATCGAGGGCGTGGTGCGCGCGCCTTCCGCATTTTCGATGACCTTGGGCTTGCCGCCGTCCATCACGGCGACGCAGCTATTGGTCGTGCCCAGGTCGATACCGATTACTTTTGCCATCTTGTCCTCTTTGAACCCCAAATCACATTCAGCGGTTGACGGCCCCATACCTCACGAAAGCGCCAAGGCAAGGCCGTTTGCGAAAGGGATATAGGCGCGCTTTTGCTTGGCACAAGAAGCTGTGGAGATTAGCTAGTCAATCGACCGGAAACGAGACAGTCACGAAAGCCTTGTCGATGCGCTCTTATTTTACCCCGATCCTCCTTGCACCCCTCGCACTGGCGGCCTGCGGCGACCCCGCGCCCACCTATGTCGACCAGGCCTGGGTGCGCCTCAGCCCCAATAAGGACATGCCGTCCTCCGGCTATTTCATCGCCCATGGCGGCGATGCGGACACGGCCCTGCGCGGCGTGCTGACCGATTACGCGCTCAAGGTCGAGATGCATGAGAGCATGAGCGAGGGCGGCAAGATGACGATGAAGCCGATCGAAAGCGTTCCCATCCCCGCCAAGTCGAAGGTCGCCTTCGCGCCGGGCGGCAAGCATCTGATGCTCTGGGGCGTCAACGACACCGCGATCGGCCGGGGCAAGATGACGCTCACCTTCCTGCTTGCCAATGGCGACCGCCTGCTGGTCGATGCCATCATCGAGAAGCCCGGCGCCGCTGCGCCTGCCAGTGCGCCCAGCCCCGACGACCACAAGGCCCATTGACCGCTCGCCCGCTGACGGTGGCGGAGGCCGCTCTCGCCCGATCGGTCTTCGGGCAGGCGATCGATTACGGCCGTGTCAGGGTGCATAATCGCAAATGGTGGCCTTTCCAGCCCAAAGGCGTCACCATGGCGCCCGACGGCGATCTCTGGTTCCATCCAGCGGGAGGCCTGTTCTGCACGGATTTCTGCGACACGCCGCTGCATATCCAGGGGCATTTCATCCATGAGATGACGCATGTCTGGCAGGCCCAGCGCGGGGGTAAATGGTATCTGCCGCTGATGCGCCATCCCTTTTGCCGCTATGGCTATGAGATCGTGCCGGGACGGCCCTTCGATCGTTATGGGCTGGAGCAGCAGGCGGAAATCGTGCGCCATGCCTTTCTGATGCGGCGTGGGGTTCCGGTGGCGGGCAAACCGCCGCTCCCCGTTTATGAGGCGCTGCTACCCTTCGGAAGGGGCATGGGGTGACGGCGCCCGATCCTTCGATCACCGTGTCTCCTGCTAACCATAGGCCTGAGTGGAAGGGCGTTCGGCCCGCCGGATCTGATCCCGCCCGGACCGCTTGGCGCGATGCAGCGCCTCTTCCGCCTGGGCGATCGCCGCCGTCACCGGACCACCGCGCCAGGCGCACAGCCCCGCTGAAAAGCTGATCGGTTGGCCGTTCACCCGGCCGACCGGTTCCTGCCGCATCCGGTCGGCCATGCGGGCAAGCGACCAGCTTGCCTCATCCTCGATCGCGTCCTGGTAGAAGATCGCGAATTCCTCCCCGCCCCAGCGGCCGATCAGGTCGATGCGGCGTGTCTGCGATGACAGGCGGGCCGCGAAATCGCCGAGCACATGGTCGCCCCCATCATGGCCGAGCTGGTCGTTGACCTGCTTGAAATGATCGATGTCGATGATCGCGATGCAGCCCCGGCGCCGGGCGTGGGGTAGGGTGTCGAGCTGCGCCAGGAAACCGCGCCGGTTGGCGATACCGGTCAGCGGGTCCTCCTGCGCCGCGATGTTGCGTTCATCGATCTCCCGTGCGGGATGCGCGGCCCGGCTCATCCCGGCGAACAGCCTGGCGATGATGTCGCCGACCGTCGGCAGGGTTGGCGTGCCGCCGCGTTCCGGGCGCGGCGCGTCGCCCTCATCCCGCGCATCGACCAGCGCGTGGATCGGGTCCAGCAGCGCGCCGATGCCGATCAACGCCCCCGCAGCGCCCGCCATGGTGGCAAGGATCAGGATGATGCACTCCGCCCAGGCGATCCGCCCTGTCGCCAAGCCCCAGCCGATATAGCCCAGCAACGGCATATGGGTGGTGACGAGGCACAGCGCGAAGAGGCGGCGGCGCAAGGAATGCGGAAAGAGGAAGGAGGTCGCGCGGTAGAACTGCATCCCTGAGGCCCGTCGTTGAAATCGCGCTCAAAATTGGGGCGGCGCGTAAATCCAAGGTGAAGGGGAATGGTTAACGGCCGCCCCATGGACGAACCGTGCGGCGCGCGAGTCGAGCCGTTAAGGATGGAGAGGCAGGCCGCGGCCGGCCGCTCGCGGAATGCGGCAATCAAATATCAGAGCGAGCGAATATCAGCGCGAGGCGCCCGGCACCCATTTGACGTCGCCCGCGCCGTTGCCGTTGAGCCGGCGCGCCATCACGAACAACAGATCGGACAGCCGGTTGAGATAGGCCAGCGCCTGGGGATTGAGCGCCGTTTCATCGGTCGCGGCGGTGGCGGCGCGCTCGGCCCGGCGCGTGACCGCCCGGGCGAGATGCACGGCGGCGGCGGCGGGCGATCCGCCCGGCAGGATGAAGCTGTCCAGCGGCGCCAGCTCGGCGTTCATGGCGTCGATCTGGTCCTCCAGCCGCTTGACCTGCGACGCGACGATGCGCAGCGCCCAGGGTTCGTCCGCGCCCTCGGGGATCGGCGTGGCGAGGTCCGCGCCCAGGTCGAACAGGTCGTTCTGGATGGTGGTCAGCCACGCCGCTTCCGGCCCGTCACCGATCGCCACGATGGCCAGGCCGATGGCGCTGTTCGCCTCGTCCACGTCGCCGACCGCCCGCATGCGCGGCGCATGCTTGGGCAGGCGCGATCCGTCGACAAGGCCCGTCGTGCCCGCGTCGCCGGTGCGGGTGTAGATCTTGTTGAGCTTGACCATGGGGTCAGTTGTTGCCCTTCATCAGCAGCAATATGGCGACGATGATCACCGCAACGGCCTGGAACAGGATGCGGTTCATCATCATCCTGTTCTGTTTCAGGCTGGACGAACTGGGGCCGCTTTCCGGCGAGTTGAGCTGTTCCTTGGTCGCCTGCAAGAAGGCGATGATGCCCCGGATCAGCGCGAACAGGGTGGCGCCCATGGCCAGGATCAGGGCAATGACAAGCACGGTGTTCATGGCGTGAATCTAGGCGCTCCCCAGCGAAATGCCAATCGGAAAGCGCGCCTGGCGCAGATCGTCGGCCAGTTGTCGCGGATCGGCGCCCTGCGCCCGCAGATCGGCGAGCGCGATCGAACCGTCGCGCTTGGCAAGCCGCCTGCCATCCGGCCCCACCAGCAGCGGATGGTGGATATAAGTGGGCGAGGGGAGGTCGAGCAGCGCCTGGATCAAGCGGTGGATATCGCTCGCCCCCAGCAGATCGTCGCCACGCAACACATGGCTGACCCCCATCGCCGCGTCGTCCAGCGTGCAGGAGAGGTGATAGCTGGCCGGCGCATCCTTGCGCGCAAGCACGACGTCGCCCGCCAGCAGCGGTCTCGCTTCCACCGCCCGCGTTCGATCGGAATGAAGGGATGCAGCGTCCCAATGCAGGGTTCCGGCCCGCTCGACGGCGCGCCCCATGTCGATCCGCCAGGCATGCGGCTCGCCCGCCGCTATCCGTTGCGACCGTTCCGTTTCCGCCAGTCCGCGGCAGCTTCCGGGATAGACCGGCCCTTCCGGCCCATGCGGCGCGCTGGCGCTGGCGGCCCATTGGGCCTGGATGTCCGCGCGGGTGCAGAAGCAGGGATAGAGCAGCCCCATCCTCTTCAATCGCCCCAGTGCGGCATCATAATCCCCCAGCCGCGCCGATTGGAACATGATCTCGCCGTCCCAGGCGATGCCAAGCCAGCGCAGATCCTCCATGATCCCCGCGACATGCTCGGGACGGCTGCGGGTGCCGTCTATGTCCTCGATCCGCAGGCGGAGGGTGCCGCCCCGGACCCGCGCGAAGTCCATCGCCAGCAATGCCGACCAGCCATGGCCGATATGCAACCTACCGGTGGGGCTTGGCGCGAACCGAGTCACCATATGCTGTGGTTGATGCGATTGAATCATACAGGCCCTTGACGGGGTAGGGGTGTTAATGCTGTCATGCGCCCGTCACGTTTCTGGTCGATCAGAGCGGCGGCGAAAGGGATTGAAGGGTAATATATGTACCATCCCGACCTGATACGACATCCGGAAAACTGTCCGGCACTGGTTCTGAATGCGGACTACACGCCCCTAAGCTATTATCCGTTGAGCCTCTGGCCCTGGCAAACCGCCATCAAGGCGGTTTTTTTGGATCGTGTGGACATCGTCTCCAGCTATGAACGGGAAGTGCACAGCCCAAGCTTGCAGATGAAGATCCCCTCGGTGATCGCGCTCAAGCAATATGTGAAGCCGTCGGAACATCCCGCCTTCACCCGTTTCAACCTGTTCCTGCGCGACAAGTTCGCCTGCCAATATTGCGGTTCGCCCAGCGACCTGACCTTCGACCATGTGATCCCGCGCCGCGCGGGCGGCCGCACGACATGGGAAAATGTCGCCACCGCCTGCTCCCCGTGCAATCTCAAAAAGGGCGGGCGCACGCCCAAGGAAGCGCATATGCAACTGCATGTGACGCCGATCCGCCCGACGAGCTGGCAGTTGCAGGAACATGGCCGCGCCTTTCCGCCCAACTATCTGCATGAAAGCTGGCACGACTGGCTCTACTGGGACGTCGAACTGCTGGCCTGACGGGACATCCTGCGCGCGTTCCAGCCCGCATCTCGGTATCAGTTCAGGGACGGAACCCAGTCCAGATCCATATCCTTGTGCCGGTTGGTATAATGGCCGATTTCCTCCAGCCGCGCCAGGTCGAGCAGCGTGATCCGCCCATTCGCCCGGCCGATCAATCCTTCCTGCTCCATCCGCCGGATCATCCGGTTCACATGGACGGAGGTGAGGCCGATGGCGTCGCCAATCTCCTCCTGCGTCAGTTTCAGGTCGAAGCTGTCGACGATGCTGTCGTCCGTCACCCGCAGCCGGTCGAAGATATCGAGCAGGAAGGAGGCGACCCGCGCCTTGGCCGAGGTCCGCCCCAATGAGGCGAGCCGGTCCGTCAGCGCGACGCGCTCCGCATTGGAGAGCAGGAACAGCAGGGCCGCGACCCGCGGATATTCCTCCAGCAGCCGCCGCAACGCATGTTTGTCGAACGGACAGATGATCGCGTCGGACAGGGCCACCAGCGATTCCGGCGCCTTGCTGTATATGGTGCTGGCCGACCCGATGAAATCGCCAGGGAAATAGACGCGCAGGATCTGCCGGCTGCCATCGGGCAGGATGACGAAACTCATCACCCGTCCCTCGCGCAGGACGAACAGTTCCGTGACCGTATCGTTGACGCGCTGGATCATCGCGCCCCGCTTCACCTTGCGGGGATTTTCCTCAAGCCGGGTCAGCGCTTTCCTTTCTGCATCGGACAAAGGCACATGCTTCGCCAATCTGTCCGCGAAACAACTTGTTGCCACCAAACACACCTTCTTGCTTACATTGTCGTTACGATGGCAAAACGCCTCACGCGTCTTTTGGCTGCATTTCCGCAAGTTGCACTAAACTCGATCAATAATGGGCGGGCGAACGCACAAATGTTTCAGGGCGGCGTCAGAGTCTGTGCGGAAATGCGCGGAAGAGCGGGCTGGCGCGGGGCATGGGGCCGATAGGCGCATTTCCAAACAGGCTATCAGAAAAAGCGCGCCGCCCTGGCAATGGCAAGCCGACGCCTTGCGAAAACCGCAATTAGCGGTAAGAACCCAGCCGATGGACCGCATTCACATCCGCGGCGGCAAAGCGCTCAACGGCCGCCTTCCCATTTCCGGCGCAAAGAACGCCGCCCTGACGCTGCTGCCTTGCGCGCTGCTGACCGACGAGCCGGTGACGCTGCGCAACCTGCCGCGCCTCGCCGATGTCGACAGCTTCGGCCATCTGCTCAACCAGCTGGGCGTCTCGACCATGATCGAGGGCGCCCGGCCGGAGGATTTCGGCCGCGTCATGACGCTGCGCGCGGGCCGCGTCACCTCGACCGAAGCGCCCTATGACATCGTGCGCAAGATGCGCGCGTCGATCCTGGTGCTGGGCCCGCTGCTCGCCCGTGCGGGTGAGGCGCGGGTGTCGCTGCCGGGCGGCTGTGCCATCGGCAACCGCCCGATCGACCTGCATTTGAAGGCGCTGGAAGCGTTCGGTGCGAAGATCGAGATCGCGGCGGGCTATGTCCGCGCCAGCGCGCCCGACGGCGGCCTTCCCGGCGGGCTCTACACCTTCCCGGTGGTGTCGGTCGGCGCGACCGAAAATGCCCTGATGGCGGCGGTGCTCGCCAATGGCACCTGCGTCCTGGAAAATGCGGCGCGCGAGCCGGAGATCGTCGATCTGTGCAAGCTGCTGATCGCCATGGGCGCCGAGATCGAGGGCGTGGGCGGCGACAAGCTCACCATCCACGGCAAGCCCCGCCTGCACGGCGCGACCTACAGCGTCATGCCGGACCGGATCGAGGCGGGCAGTTACGCTTGCGCCGCGGCGATCACCGGCGGTTCGCTGGAATTGGCGGGGGCCTGCGCCGACGACATGCACGCCATCCTCGCCGCGCTGCGCGATGCGGGCGTCCATGTCGAGCAGATCAAGGACGGCATCAAGGTTGCGTCGGACGGCAGGCTCCGCCCGCTCACCATCTCCACCGCGCCCTTCCCGGCCTTTCCGACCGACATGCAGGCGCAGTTCATGGCCATGCTGACGCTGGCCGACGGCGCGTCGGTGCTGACGGAGACCATCTTCGAGAACCGCTACATGCACGTTCCCGAACTGGCGCGCATGGGCGCGGACATCAGCGTCAATGGCCGCACGGCGATCGTGCGCGGCGTCGACCGGCTGGTCGGTGCCCCCGTCATGGCGACCGACCTGCGTGCCTCGATGAGCCTCATTCTCGCCGGCCTCGCCGCCGAGGGAGAGACCCAGGTCAACCGTGTCTACCATCTCGATCGCGGCTATGAGCGGCTGGAGGAAAAGCTTTCCGCCGTCGGCGCCGACATCGAACGCGTCAGCGATGGCTGACGGCAGCGGCCTCGAGGCGGATCGCGCAGCGCTCATTGCGCGCTACGATCTCGATGCCGGCGGCTTTGCCACGCTCGACCAGATCACGGATTTTGCCGCCGCGCTGTGCGACGCGCCCATCGCGCTGGTCAGCATCGTCGAGGCGGACCGGCAGCGTTTCCTGGCCCGCACCGGCGTGGATGTGGAGGAAACGCCACGCGATGTTTCCTTCTGTGCGCATGCGATGCTGGACGATGCGATCTTCATCGTGCCCGATACCGGCCTCGACCCGCGTTTCGCCGATAATCCGATGGTGACGGGCGCGCCCTTCATCCGCTTTTATGCCGGCGCTGCACTGGTCGACGGTGATGGAATGCCGCTTGGCGCGGTGAGCGTTCTTGACACCCGCCCGCGCCCGGGGCTGACCGATCTTCAGCGCCAGGGCCTGTCGCTGCTTGCCCATCAGGTCATGGTCGAGCTGGAAGGGCGGCGCCGCGACCGGGAAGTGATCGCCCGCCAGGCAAGGGACGCGCAGGCGGTGGCGGAAAGCGACCGCATGTTCCGTACCCTGGCCGACACCATGCCGCAAATGGTGTGGTCGGCGCTGCCGGACGGCTATAACGACTATTTCAACGCGCGCTGGTATGAATTTGCCGGGGTCGCGCCGGGTACGACCGATGGCGCGGGGTGGAGCGCCTTGTTCCATCCGGACGACCAGCCGATCGCCTGGAAACGCTGGCGGCACAGCCTGGAGACGGGCGATCCCTACGAGATCGAATATCGCATGCGCCACCATAGCGGGGACTATCGCTGGACGCTGGGACGCGCGCTGCCGATCCGGGACGGGGAGGGCACGATCATCCGCTGGATCGGCACCTGCACCGACATCAACGACCAGATACTGATGGTGGAGGAACGCGAGGTCATCGCGCATGAACTGTCCCACCGGATCAAGAACATCTTCTCGGTGATTTCCGGCCTCATCGGCCTGTCGGCGCGCGAACATCCCGAAATCCGCGTGGCGGCGGACGACCTGCGCGACCGGATCATGGCGCTGGGCCGCGCCCATGACTTCGTCCGCCCGCACGGTCCCAATTCGCAGCCGGAACAGGGCGAGGGGCGGCTTTGGGGCATACTCGACCAGATTTTCGCGCCCTATCGCGACGCGGACGGCGCGCGCATCCTTTTTTCCGGCGAAAATCCGGCGATCGATGATCGTTCCGCCACGCCCCTGGCGTTGCTCTTCCACGAACTGGCCACCAATGCCGCCAAATATGGCGCGCTCTCGGTGCCCATGGGCAAGGTGCATATGCTGGTGACGGGAGAGGATGGGGAAATCCGCATCGACTGGCGGGAGGAAGGGGGGCCGTCCGCCGTCTCCACCACCCATCAGGGCTTCGGCAGCCGGCTGATGCAACTCAGCATCGAACGGCAATTGGGCGGACGGATGACCCGCGACTGGCGGCCCGAAGGCCTCAGCCTCAGCCTCTGGATTCCATTGGCATCCATGATCCGCGTGCCGACAGGAACGGCGTGAAGCCGGCAATTTCGGCGGTTTCCAGTTCCGGTTTGTCGGTGGCGGCCAGATGCAGCGTCTCGATGATGCTGTGCGCCCGGAAGGGCTTGGTGATGACACCCATCGCCGCTTGCGATGCGTCGCCGATCTGCGCGGGATTGGCGGTCACATAGATGACCCGAATGCCGAATTGGCTGGCCAGTTCGACGCCGATGCCCGGACCGGTAGGGCCGTCGCGCAGGTTGAGGTCGACCAGCGCTATGTCGCAATCGCCCGCCGCTTCCAGCGCCGCCTGACGGTCAGCCGCTATGGCGCCGACCAGGAAGCCCGCGTCCTCGACGATATGTTCGATTTCCAAAGCGACGAAAATCTCGTCCTCGACGATCAAGACCTTTTTGTTCATCCCAACGCCCGTGCAACTGGAGCCGGTAAATGCACAAAAGGGCCACAGGTTCCGCAATTGCCCAAAAAAATCGTGGTGCATCACGACATATTATTGCTGGGTCGTATCGGCCACGCTGCTCCAGACCGTCTCGAATGCGCTGCCCCGCATCAGCAGGACGGACGCCGGATAGCCTGCCTCGCTCGCCTTTCGCGCCGTTCCGGTGGCGCTTTCCACCGCCGCCTCGCACGTCGGGAAGGGGCCGTAATAGCGGTTGTCGAGATTGATCTTCCACACGCCCTCATGTTCCAGGACGATGTAGCGGGCGTGGGGCAAGGGCACTTAAAGAACCTCCGTATTATAATGGTGCCAGGCCATGATCGCTGCGGCGCCGCGATGCGGGCGCCAGCCTTCGGCAAGATCGCGGGTCAGCTTTTCGCTCGGCCGCTCGGGCAGGCCCAATATGCGCCCGACCTCGATCTGCACGGCCAGGTCGCCGGCAGGCCAGATGTCCGGCCGCCCCTCCGCGAACAGCAGGTAGATTTCCGCCGACCAACGCCCGATGCCCTTGATCCTGACCAGTTGGGCAATGGCCTCCTCGTCCTCGGCGGGCAAGCCATGCAGGTCGAGTTCGCCGCTCACCACCAGCTCGGCCAGGCTGCGGGCATAGCCCTGCTTCTGCCGCGACAGGCCGCAAGCCCGCAAACTGTCGAAATCCCGCGCCAGCAGGGTGTCGGGCGCGCAACCCTCGCCCAGTTCCGCCTCCAGCTTGCGCCAGACCGCGGCGGCGGCGGCGACGCTCACCTGCTGACCCACGATGGTGCGCAGCAAAGTCTCATAGCCGGGCGCACGGACGCGGGGCAGGGGATAGCCGACCCGCGCGATCGCCGCCGCAAAGCCGGGTTCCCGCGCGGCGATCGCATCCAGGCTTGCCCGCAACTGATCCGCTGTCGTCACCATTTAATCGCTGTCCAGCCCTTGATTTCCCGTCGTCGCTCCGACATGAGCGGCGGGAAAAAATTTTGAGGGACCGGGGTACATGGCGAAACTGATTGTGGTCAACCGTTCGGGCGAGGAGCAGGCGGTCGAGGGTGCGAACGGCCTGTCGGTGATGGAAATCATCCGCGACAACGGCTTTGACGAACTGCTGGCCCTGTGCGGTGGCTGCTGCTCCTGCGCCACCTGCCACGTCTATGTCGATCCCGCCTTCGCCGACAGCCTGCCGGCGGTGAGCGAGGATGAGAATGATCTGCTCGACAGCTCCGATCACCGCAACGAAACCAGCCGCCTGTCCTGCCAGCTCACCTTCAGCGATTCGCTGGACGGCCTGCGCGTCACCATCGCGCCGGAAGACTGAGTCCAACCGGCCGTTCCTTCTCCCTTGAAGGGAGAAGGATACGCAGCCTTGCTGAGCGCGGCGAAGCTAGGCGCAGTTGGATGAGGGGGGGAGCGGGCATCTTGCCCGCGCGATCCTGTGGACCGCAACACCCTCCCGTCTACGGCCTGACCCGTAGCGTGGCGGCAGGCGCCTCGCTGGTGAGCGGCGTCACCTTCCAGACGATCCGCTTGCCCTGCGGCACGGCCCGCGCGCCATCTTCCTGGTTCTGGCTGACGATCTCCGCATCGGTGGTGAGGGTGAAGATGCCGTCAAGCGCCTTGGCCGCGTCGCCCGTGCTGCTGCCGCCCATCGGGTTCTGGCTCTTGTCATAGCCGTTGGAATAGCCCGGCGCCTTCACCCGCACCCGGTCATCCCCGCGCAATTCCACCGCGACGAAGGGCAGCACGATCTGCGCATCGCTGTTGAAGGGGAAGAGGAACGCGTGGGTCAGCCTGCCGCTGATCGCATAGTCGATCTCGAAACGGTGATTGCCCATATAGCGGACGGCGCGAAATCCCTTTTCCTTCGAAAGCGCCGCCGCGATCGTCTGCATCTGCTGCTCGTCGCCCTTGTCCTGCTTGGCGTCGAAATGCTCGTCGGGCGCGGCCGGCGTCTTTTTCTGCAAGGCGGTGCGCAGCGTGCTCGGCTGGTCCTTGGGCGTGCCGTCGTCCAGCGGCTCGTCCGGGCCGCTGCCGGGCGGGCTGCCCAGCCCCTTGCCCAGATCGGTCGCCAATATCTCGCCCTTATAGGTGAAGCTGAAGCTCCGGTCGGCGCGGATGTCGAGCGTCGATTCGAACTTGCCCGGCGTCACCAGACAGGCCGAGAGCAACAGGCTGGCCGCCAACCCGCAAACAGCACGCAGAAGAACGGCCATATCCAACCCCCTATGTCCAACCCCCTGTCAGTCCCTTGACCGGCTACCGGCTGGCGGCCGCATAAAGGGCGATCGCCGCGGCATTGGACACGTTGAGGCTTTCCATGCGCGGGCTGATCGGCAGTTTAGCCAAAATGTCGCAATGCGCCATACTGTTGTGGCGCAACCCTTCGCCCTCGGCCCCCAGCACCAGCGCGACCCGCGACGTGCCGATCGCCTCGCCCAGTGTCTGTTCCGCCTCGCCGTCGAGGCCGATGCGCCAGTAACCGGCCTCCGCAATCTCATCCAGCGCACGGGCCAGGTTCACCACCCGCACCCAGGGCACGATTTCCAGCGCGCCGGACGCCGATCGCGCCAGCACCCCCGATTCGGGCGGCGCATGCCGGTCCTGCGTCACGATGCACAGCGCGTCGAACGCCGCCGCCGACCGCAGGATCGCGCCGACATTATGCGGGTCCGTCACCTGGTCCAGCACCAGCACGGGCCTGTTGTCGTCCTGCCCCGTCTCCAGCACGTCGCCCAGCCAGACATCGTCCAGCGGCTCGACCTCCGCCACGATGCCCTGATGCGGCGCGTCCGCCGGCACCATCCGGCCCAGATCGGCCACATCGGCATAGACGATGGGCAGGACCGGCGGCAGGTCGAGCGCATTCAGCGCGTCCCGCGTCCCCCATATCTTGCGCACCACCCGGTTCGGATTGGCCAGCGCGGCGATGACGGCATGCCGTCCATAAAAGCGGGGAAAGGTCCCTTTGGCCTTCCCGGTGCGATTTCCTCTTTTCATGACGCGCTCTTTTCACATTGCACCATTGACAGGCAAGTCTCCTTTCGCCATTGGAGCGCCCTCCAGCCGATCGGGGGCTTCCCCGAAACGGTGTGGCGACTGGACAGGTGGCCGAGTGGTTAAAGGCAGCAGACTGTAAATCTGCCCGGGTTTCCCGTACGCTGGTTCGAATCCAGCCCTGTCCACCATCGCTCCCCCGGCCGTATTGATCGGCCTTATGGCTCAGCCCATCTCTCCGCCGGTTGCTTGCCCGCCTTGACGGGATAGATGCGGTTCATCCGACATCTGCTACATTTCCCCTGATGACCATCGACCGCCGCGCCGTCCTGACCGCCGCCCTTGCCGGCTTCCTGACCCTTCCGCTCCCTCGCCGCGCCCTCGCGGCGAGCGAGGTGGAGCGCGTCGACGACCTGATTGCGCGCATGACCATAGAGGAAAAGGCAGGCCAGATGACGTGCCTTGCCGACAGCTTCCGTCCCTACAACCCGCCCAATCCGCAAGTCGGCATCCAGAATGAAAAGCAACTGGCCGACGAAATCCGCAAGGGCCGCGTCGGTTGCCTGTTCAATGGCATCGGCGTAGCGGGCGCCCGCCGCGCGCAGGATATCGCGCTCAAACAGAGTCGCCTTGGCATCCCGTTGCTGTTCGCGGGCGACGTCATCCACGGCCTCAAGACCATCTTCCCCGTGACCCTGGCCGAATCGGCGAGCTTCGATCCCTCGCTCGCCGAAAGGACGGCGCGCGCCATGGCGGTCGAGGCCACGGCGGCGGGCCTGCACCTCACCTTCGCGCCGATGGTCGACGTCGCCCGCGACCAGCGCTGGGGCCGCGTGGTCGAGGGGGCCGGAGAGGATGTCTATCTGGGCAGCCTCTTCGCCGCCGCCCGCGTGCGCGGCTTCCAGGGCCGCGACCTGCGCCGCGACGACAGCCTGCTCGCCTGTCCCAAACATTTCGCCGCCTATGGCGCGGTCGCCGGGGGCCTCGAATATGGCAGCGTCGACATCAGCGACGAGACGTTGCGCGAAACCCATCTGCCCCCCTTCGGTTCGGCCTTCGCGGCGGGTGCGCTCACCACCATGGCGGCCTTCAGCGAGATCAACGGCGTCCCTGCCACCGCCGACCGCGACCTGCTCACCGACACGCTGCGCGGCGAGATGAAGTTCCGCGGCTTCGTCTTCTCCGACTATACCGCCGACGAGGAACTGATCGCCCACGGCTATGCGGAGGATGAACGCGACGCCACCCGCCTCGCCATCCTCGCGGGCGTCGACATGTCGATGCAGAGCGGCCTCTATATCCGCCACATCCCCGATCTGGTGAAGAGCGGCGCCGTGCCGATGGAGACGGTCGACGTCGCCGTCCGCCGCATCCTCTATGTCAAGACCGCCATCGGCCTGTTCGAAAACCCGTACCGCTCGCTGAATGAAGAGGCGGAAAGGACCCGCATCTTCACGCCCGCCCACCGGGCGCTGGCGCGCGAGGCCGCCACCCGCTCGATCGTGCTGCTCCAGAATGATGGCGTGCTGCCGCTCGATCCGGGCAAGAGCCAGACCATCGCGCTCATCGGCCCCTTCGGCGAAGACACCATGAACGTCTATGGCCCCTGGGCCTTTTACGGCGACAAGGGGAAGGGCGTCGACATCGCCACCGGCCTGCGCGCCGCCATGCCGGACCCGGCCAGATTGCTGATCGCGCCGGGCAGCGGCATATTGACGCCCATCGACGGCGGCGTCGCCAAGGCGGTGGAAACCGCCAAGGCCGCCGATATCGTCATCCTCGCTCTGGGGGAATCGCAGGACATGTCGGGCGAGGCGCAATCGCGCACCGCCATCGAACTCCCCATCGTGCAGCAGGCGCTGGCCGACGCCGTCGCCGCCACCGGCAAGCCCGTCATCGTCCTGCTCCGCCATGGCCGGGCGCTCGCGCTGCACGATGGTGTCGCCAATGCGCAGGCGGTCCTCGCCACATGGTTCCTCGGCTCCGAATCCGGCCATGCCATCGCCGACATTCTGTTCGGCAAGGAAAACCCCTCCGCCAAGCTCCCGGTCAGCTTCCCGTGGGAATCGGGGCAGGAGCCTTTCTTCTATGACCGCAAGTCGACCGGCCGCCCGGTGATCGACAACCGCACCGAATATCGCTCGCGCTACACCACCACCGACAACAGCGCCCGCTACCCCTTCGGCCATGGCCTCAGCTACAGCGACTTCACCCTCGACCAGCTCAAATTCTCCGACACCGCGCTCCGCTGGGACGCGGCCATCGGCATCACCGTGCGCGTCACCAACAGGGGGCAGCGCAAGGGCAGCGAAGTGGTCCAGCTCTACATCCGCGACCGCGTCGCGAGCCGAACCCGCCCGATCCGCGAACTCAAGCGTGTCGAACGCGTCACGCTGGCACCGGGGGAAAGCAGGACACTCCGCTTCTCCCTCTCCCGCATCGACCTGGAATTCGTCGGCGCAGGCAACCGGCGAATCGCCGAACCCGGCGCGTTCGACCTGTGGATCGGCCAGTCCAGCGTCGGCGGCCTGCAGGGGGCCTTCACCCTTTATGCGCAGGCCTAGCCATTCCCTGAGGATCGCTGGCGCAACGTGCGTTGGATCAGGACCACCTAACCTCCCGTTCGCCCTGCGCTTGTCGAAGGGCCCTGCTTCTTCAAAAGAAGACAAGGGTTTCGACCGGCTCAGCCCGAACGGCGAGAGGTGATCCCGATTTGACGCAGCACGCTCAAAACGCTGTCCTACACGCCCCACCCCATGCCATAATCCCACCGGCTCCTTCCCACCGTCAACCCATCCCACCCCGCACCAGGCGGGCTGCGTCCACGCGCCCATTCCGCAAAAATTCTCCTATTGCGAAATCCGCACCACCCGTCCGCACCCACGCAAATGCGTCAGCCTCAACGGCGTGAACTTCGCAACCATGAGGCATACTGCAAAACTCCACCCCGCCACCTTCACCACGCCTTGCACCTCTGCTAGAGGCCCGCTCCATGCTCAATCTGAACGGCATCACCGTGCGCCTGGGCGGCCGCACCATCCTTGATCGCGCCAGCGCCGCGCTGCCGCCGCGCAGCCGCGTGGGCCTCATCGGCCGCAACGGCGCGGGCAAATCGACGCTGATGAAGGTGATGATCGGCCAGCTCGACCCCGACGAGGGCAGTTGCGACATGCCCCGCGACACCCGCCTCGGCTATATCGCGCAGGAAGCCCCCAGCGGCACCGCCACCCCCTTCGACACCGTCCTTGCCGCCGACAAGGAACGCGCCGAATTGATGGCGGAGGCGGAACATACGGAGGACCCCGACCGCCTCGGCCATATCTACGAGCGGCTGAACGCCATCGACGCCTATACCGCCCCGGCCCGCGCCGCCCGCATCCTGGTCGGCCTCGGCTTCGACGAGGAGATGCAGGGCCGCCCGCTCGACAGCTACTCGGGCGGCTGGAAGATGCGCGTGGCGCTGGCTGCGCTGCTCTTCTCCAACCCCGACCTGCTGCTGCTCGACGAACCGTCGAATCATCTCGACCTCGAAGCGACGCTGTGGCTGGAAAATTTCCTCAAAAGCTATCGCGGTACCGTGGTGGTCATCAGCCACGAACGCGACCTGCTCAACAATGTGGTCGACTATATCCTCCATCTGGAAGGGGGGAAGGTCACGCTTTACCCCGGCGGCTACGACGCCTTCGAACGCCAGCGCGCCGAACGCCTGGCGCAACAGGAGGCCGCCCGCGCCAAGCAGCAGGCGGAACGGGAGAAGTTGCAGGACTATGTCGCCCGCAACTCGGCCCGCGCCTCCACCGCGAAACAGGCCCAGTCCCGCGCCAAGGCTCTGGCGAAGATGCAGCCCATCGCGGCGGCCATCGAGGACCCGACGCTCCATTTCGGCTTCCCCAGCCCGCCGGAACTGCGCCCGCCGCTCATCACCATGGACATGGCGGCTGTCGGTTATAACGAAACCCCTGTCCTGCGCCGCGTCAACCTGCGCATCGACCCCGACGACCGGCTGGCGCTGTTGGGGCGCAACGGCAATGGCAAGACCACGCTCGCCCGCCTGATCGCGGCGCAGTTGAAGCCGATGGAAGGCGCGATGAACGCCTCGGCCAAGATGAATGTCGGCTATTTCACCCAATATCAGGTGGAGGAACTGGACGTCGGTGACACGCCGCTCGAACATATGAGCCGCGTGATGAAGGGCGCCACCCCCGCCGCCGTCCGCGCCCAGCTCGGCCGCTTCGGCTTCTCCGGCGAGCGCGCGACGCAGAAGGTCGGCTCCATGTCGGGCGGGGAGCGGGCGCGGCTTGCGCTGGCGCTCATCACCCGCGACGCGCCGCACCTGCTGATCCTCGACGAACCGACCAACCATCTCGACGTCGACAGCCGCGAGGCGCTGGTGCAGGCGCTCAATGAATATTCGGGCGCCGTGGTGATCGTCTCCCACGACCGCCACATGATCGAACTGGTCGCCGACCGGCTCGTGCTGGTCGATGGCGGCACGGCGCAGCCCTTCGACGGCAGCCTGGAAGATTACACCGACATCATCCTGCGCAAGGCCGACGGCAACGGCGGCAATGGCGACGCACCCAAGGCCGATCGCAAGGCGGAAAAGCGCAACGCCGCGCAATGGCGCGAAAAGCAGAAGGTCGCCAAGAACGCCGTCAGCAAGGCCGAAAAGGAAATGGCGACGCTCTCCGCCGAACGCAGCCGCATCGATCAGGCGCTGTTCGACCCCAAGGCCGCCACGGGCGCGGAAGCGAAGATGACCATGACCCAGCTCATGGTGAAGCGCTCGGAAGTCGAGAAGAAGCTGGAGGCGGTCGAAGAAGTCTGGATGGAAGCCAGCGCGGCGCTGGGGGAGCTTTGAGCTTTCTCAGGCGCTGACATTTTCCTCCGTCAGCGGCCCTTCCAGCCCATCGGCCCCGCTGCGCATCTTGGTCACGATGTTCCAGGTGGCGATGAACAGCGCGGCGATCACCGGCCCGATGACGATGCCGTTGAAGCCGAACAGGTCGATGCCGCCCAGCGTCGTGATCAGCACCACATAATCGGGAATGCGCGTATCCCGACCGACCAGGACCGGGCGCAGGATATTGTCGACCATCCCGATCACGAACATGCCGCAAAAGGCCAGGATCAGGCCACTCACCCACGCCCCGGTGACGAACAGATAGATGGCGACCGGTACCCATACCAGCCCGGTTCCCACCGCCGGGATCAGTGAGAAACAGCCCATCAGCACGCCCCACAGCAGCGCCCCCGGCAATCCCAGCGCCCAGAATATGATGCCTCCGATCAACCCCTGCACGATGGCGACGACGATGCTGCCCTTGATCGTTGCGCGGGTGACGATGACGAACTGGTTGATCAAGGCCCGCCGATGGGCGGTCCGCATCGGCGCCGCCCTGTCCACCATCGCCGCAAGCCGCGGCCCATCGCGCAGCAGGAAGAAGGTGAGGTACAGCATCACGCCCAGCGCCATCAAAAAGCTGAACGCGCTCTGCCCGATCTGCAACGCCTGGGTCGCGACCGTGCGAAAGCTCGACGCGATGCCTTCGCTCAACATCTCGCGTACGGTTGCGAAATTGGTGATGCCCAACCGCTCCAGAAAGGCGGCCGCCCATCCGGGCAGGCTCGCCTGGAACTGCGCGAACATGCGGGCGAAGTTGATCTCGCCCGATTGTACCTTGGCGGCGAAGATGGTGGCTTCCTGCGCCAGTGCGATGGACAGGATGATGGCAGGAACGATCACCAGCGCAATGATCAGCAACAGGGTCAGTGCGGCCGAACTGTTGCGCCGCCGGGGCATGATCCCCAGCAATGCCTGGTTGACCGGGGCAAAGAGGATGGCGGCGATCACGCCCCACAGGATCGCGGCGAAAAACGGTTCGATCACCAGGGCGAAGGCGATCGAGACGATCAGCACGAAGCCCAGAAACACCCCGTCCTCTATACGCGCGCTCGGCGGCTCCATTCTGCTGTCCATGACATCGCTTTGGCAGAAGTCCGGAGCCGAATCCATGCCCGCTTATTCCGCTTTGGCACTGAATCCGAAGTGGACGGCGACCTTGGGATCAAGTCCCGCGCCGCTCTCGCCATTGCCCACGCCAAAGGGCGCGCGGGCAATGGTGGCCGATCCAGAAACCCTCCGCGTCTTGCCCGGTCCGGATAGGGAGAAGCGGATGCTCTGCGGCTTGCTCACGCCCTTCAGCGTCAGCGTGCCCGATGCGCGATAGCTGTTCGCCCCAGTCCTTTCCGCGCCCTTGGCGGTGAACACCGCCTTGGGATGGGCGGCCACGCCGAAGAATTCGTCCCCCGCCAGCATCCCGTCCTTGTAGCTGTCGCCGACACTGGCGCTTGCCAGATCGATCTCGACGCGAATATCGGCGCTGTCGGGATGATCCGGATCCATCGCGATCTTCGCCGTCCATCTGGAAAAGCCGCCGCTGATCGTCTCGCCGCCATTCCCGACGGAAAAGCCGATCGTCCCGCCCGGCTGCACGGCCCAGGACGATGGCGGCCCGACCGGTTCTCCGGCCGCGACCGCATTGTCCGCCTCGGACGGAACCGCCGCGTTTTCGGTATTGCCAGGGACATCGGTGCCAAGGACATTGGCGACAGTGGCCGGCGCTTCTTCCTCGGCCGCGGTCGGTGCGCTCGGCACAGCCATGGCCTGGGGCATCGCCTTGGACGCGGAGGCCGGCAGAATCGCGCGCCCCAGCAGGAAGCCAACCGCGATCAGCGTGGGCAAGGCCACCAGCCACAGCGGCGACCGCGCCGGCATCATCCGCCACAGCAAGCCGTCGCGCATCAGGAAATGATGCCGCAACGCCCCTGCGACATGCAGGGCGAGCAGGGCGATGCCGATCCATGCCAGCACCGCATGCGCGGCGGAGGCCGGATCATTGGCGCTCATCGGCAAGGGCAGATGGGGCAGGGGAACGGTCCCGAATATCAGCGTCGGCACCTTCACCTTCGCGGTCGACACCAGCGCCCATCCGGTCAGTGGCGCCCCCAGCATGAAGAGATAGAGCCCCGCATGCACCGCCTTCGCCAGCGCGCCTTGCCAGCCGCCTTCGACCGGCGCGGGACGCGGCTTCCAGTAGCGCACGACGATGCGCGCCAGGGTCAGGCCAAGGATCGAAATGCCGATCGACTTGTGCAACTGGAACACCGCGAACCCGCGCGCGCCCAGATCCTCCAGCGCCCACCCCACGGCGATCTGAAAGGCCAGCAGGGCGGCGATCGCCCAGTGCAGGAAAATGGCAATCCGACTGTAGCGTTGCATGAGGCCCCCGTGAACGAAAAGCAGGAGCGAACGCTATGCTGCGTCTGCGGTGAAGTCCATGGCCGCGCTGGGAAACGATCCGTTCCCCAAGCCGAACGATCGCCTTCGCACCTGTGTCATAAAGGTCGCAGTCCGATCAATTTCGACCCGAAGATTGCATCCCCGCCGCGAGGGGTTAAGAGCATAGGATAAACAGGACATATGGAAAGCAGGACATGGCCAAACCCGAATCCTGGCGTCTGAGCCCGGAAGCCTATCGTTTCGTCACCAGCATCGACACCCGCTTCCAAGACATCGATACCATGGGCCACGTCAACAATGTGGCGATCTCGGGGATCTTCGAAACCGCCCGCATTCGTTTCCACCACCATCTCGGCCGCCATCCGCAGGAGCAGGGCGTGCGTTGGCTGGTCGCCAACGTGAACCTCAACTTCGTCGAGGAAGCGCATTTCCCCTATCCGTTCGAAGTGCATTGCGCGATCGGCCATATCGGCCGCACCAGCTGGACGATCAGCTCGGCGGGTTTTCAAAAGGGGATGTGCGTCGCGACCTGCGATACGACCGTCGTCACCCACGGCTCCGAAGGACGCCGCAGCATCGACGAAACGCTGCGCGAGGCGATGGAACGCAATTTCATCATCCAGCCGGAATAAGACGGTTCAGGCGAACCCGTCCATCCTGCGGGACCATATGAAGGCGATGACCGCGCCCTTCACGGGCTGGATCATCGCCACCGCCAGCAGGATCGCCAGCCCCGGCCACAGCACCGCCTGAATGGCCAGCGGAACCGCCAGCGCTGCATTCACCTCGATCATCAGCGGCACCAATATGTGCCCCAGCAGCAGGATGACGATATAGGCAGGGAAATCGTCCGCGCGCGCAAGGTTCCAGGCCTGGCCGCAATGCCCGCAGGCGGGACTCGGCTTCAGGAAACCCGTGAACATCCGCCCCTCGCCGCAGGCCGGGCAACGGCCGCGCAAGGCCAGCGAAAGCGCCGGGCCGAAGGGGCGGGGGGCGTCGTCGGAGGAGGGTGGGCCGTTCATGCCGCCCGTCTCTATGGCCCGCGTGCCGAAGGCGCAACATGCTAGATAGGCGGACAAGCCTTCCGCGCCGCCAAAAGATCGTTAAGAGAACCCCATGCGCCTGCCGGGACCGACCGAAGCCTTTGCCCTGTTCGACGATGCCCGGACGCGCGCTCCCGCGCCCGCGCGCCTGTATCGTGATCCGGTGTCGGTGATTGCCGCGTATCGGCTGGAGGATGTCCAGCCCGCGCTCGACCGCCTCGCCGAAGCGGAGGAGGGGGGTCTCCATGCCGCCGGCTTCATCAGCTATGAAGCCGGCCTCGCGCTGGAGGATCGCCTTCGTCCGCTGGCCGCCCGTCATCATGCCGATATGGCGACAACGCCGCTGCTCTGGTTCGGCCTGTTCGAAGGGGTACGCCTGATCGCACCCGGCGCCATGCCGGACCTGCTGCCCGATCCCGCCCTGGCCCAGGTGGAGTCCGTTCGTCCGTTGATCGATGAGGTCGCCTATCGCGCCGCCTTCGCGCAGGTGCAGGACTATATTCGCGCCGGCGACATCTATCAGGTGAACCTGACCTTCCCCTGCGCCGCGCGTTTCAGCGGCGACCTCATGGCGCTCTATGCCGCGATCCGTCCGCGCCAGAATGCGGGCTATGGCGGCGTGATCCGCACCGGTGCCCACAGCATCCTGTCCTTCTCGCCCGAACTCTTCTTCACCAACGTCCGCGGTCAGCTCACGGCTCGCCCGATGAAGGGTACCGCCCCGCGCGACGCCGATCCGGCCGGCGATGCCACCTTGCGCGAATGGCTGGAAAGCGATGCCAAGCAGCGCGCCGAAAACCTCATGATCGTCGACCTGCTGCGCAACGATCTCTCGCGCGTCTCGCGCGCCGGTACGGTCACGGTGCCCGACCTGTTCAAGGTCGAAACCTATCCCACTGTCCATCAACTGGTATCGACCGTCCGCGCCCGCCTGCTGCCGGGCCTGTCGCCGGTCGATGTGCTGCGCGTCCTCTTTCCCTGCGGCTCGATCACCGGCGCGCCCAAGGTCCGGGCGATGGAGATCATCGATGCCGTCGAACCCCATGCGCGCGGCGTCTACACCGGCTCCATGGGCTGGATCGATCCGGAGGGAGACGCCGCCTTCAATGTTGCCATCCGCACCATTTGCGTCGAAGAAGGCAGTCCGGAGGGGCGCCTGGGTCTGGGTTCGGGAATCGTCGCGGATTCGGAAAGTCATTCCGAATGGGCGGAATGTCTGGCCAAGGGGCGCTTTCTCACACCGATAGCATGAGCGCAGGGAGCGTGATGGGTTTCAATGGCATTGGCTGACGGACGGTTCGACCTGCTGGAGACGATGGCTTTCGATCCCGTCGACGGCGTCCGGCTGCTGGAAATGCATCTGGAACGGCTGAAGGCCAGCGCCACCGCGCTTGATTTCGCCTTCGACCGCCATGATGTGCGCAACGAGCTTCAGGCCGCGACCTTTCGTTTGCGGGAGCGCAGCCGCCTGCGCCTGCTGGTGTCGCGCAGGGGTTCGGTCGCCATCGAAGTGCGCGAACATCGCACCTGGCCGCACGCGATCATGCAACTGGCCTGCGTGCCCCGCAACGCCCCGGCTAGCGACCCGCGCCTGGCCCACAAGACGACCGACCGCTCGCTCTATCGCGACGCCCTGAAACGCGGCGGCACCTATGAAGTGGTGATGACCGACGAGCAGGGCTTCCTCACCGAAGGCAGCTTCTCCTCCATCTTCGTCGAGCGTGGCGACAAGCTGCTGACCCCGCCGCTTCGTCGCGGGCTGCTGCCCGGCATATTGCGCCGCAGCCTGATCGAAATGGGCGAGGCAATCGAGGAGGATCTGCGCCCGCGCGACCTTGAAAAGGGCTTCTTCATCGGTAACGCCGCGCGGGGTATGGTGGCGGCATCGCTGGTCCGTTGAACCAGCCGGATGGCATCGGGATGAACCGAGGCCAGACATAGCGAACTGGCGGTTGCCCGATCTTTCGTTGCGCACTAAAGGACGCCGCGTCCGCCCTTATTGCGGGCCTTGGGGATTCTTCAGAAAGACTATTACCATGAGCCAGACTTCCGCAGCCCTCGGTCGCATCCAGCCCTCCGCCACCCTGGCGATGAGCGCGCGCGTGAATGCCCTCAAAGCCGAAGGCGTGGACGTTATCGGCCTTTCCGCCGGTGAACCCGATTTCGACACGCCCGACTTCGTGAAGGAGGCCGGCATCGAGGCGATTCGCAAGAACCTGACCCGCTATACCGACGTCGATGGCACGGCCGACGTCAAGGAAGCCGTCGCCTTCAAGTTCAAGCGCGACAATGGCCTGGTCTATAAGCGTAGCCAGATCAGCGTGAATTCGGGCGGCAAGCACACCCTGTTCAACGCGCTGGTTGCGACCGTCGATGCGGGCGATGAGGTCATTATTCCGGCGCCCTATTGGGTCAGCTATCCGGACATCGTGAACTTCGCGGGCGGCACGCCGGTCTTCATCGAAGGCCCGGCGTCGCAGGGCTACAAGATCACCGCCGCCCAGCTCGAAGCCGCGATCACCCCGCGTACCAAATGGGTGATGCTGAACTCGCCCTCCAACCCTAGCGGAGCGGCCTATTCGGCCGCGGAACTGAAGGAACTGGGCGAGGTGCTGCTGCGTCACCCGCATGTGCTGGTGATGACCGACGACATGTACGAGCATGTCTGGTACGCGCCGACCCCCTTCGCCACCATCGCGCAGGTCTGCCCGGACCTCTACGACCGCACGCTGACGGTCAACGGCTGCTCCAAGGCCTTCTCCATGACCGGCTGGCGCATCGGTTTCGCGGGTGGCCCCGAATGGATCATCAAGGCGATGGGCAAGCTCCAGTCGCAGTCGACCAGCAACCCCTGTTCGATCAGCCAGGCGGCCGCCGCCGCGGCGCTGACCGGCCCCCAAGACTTTCTGGAAGAACGCAACGCCGCCTTCAAGAAGCGTCGCGACATGGTCGTCGCCATGCTGAACGATGCGCCCGGCCTCGACTGCCCCACTCCGGAAGGCGCCTTCTACGTCTATCCCGATGCCAGCGGTTTGATCGGCAAGACCACGCCGAAGGGAGAGGTCATTAACAGCGACGAGGCGCTGATCGGCTATTTCCTCGACGAAGCGAAGGTCGCCGCCGTCCATGGCGCCGCCTTCGGCCTCTCGCCGGCCTTCCGCATCAGCTATGCAACCTCGGAAGAGGTGTTGAAAAAGGCCTGCACCCGCATCCAGGAAGCTTGCGCCGCGCTGAGGTGATCAAATGATCCTCCCCATCCTTGATGGGGAGGATCATCTGCCTTGCAAATGGTGGAGGGGAAACAGCGCCAGGCCAATCCTGGTCCCCCCAATCGCAAATTCGGAAACGGAATTTTTCCGCCGTGCCGTCTTGCAGATGGATCGGCGGGCGCTATATCCCGTTTCGAACCGAAACTGGCCTTCTCCCTCGGTCGTCCATCGTCCCCGGTGACGCGTTGGTCGAAACTGCCGTTGCGCAGCATGCATCCGGGGCTAGGCCGCGACATTCATTGCCGTCCGCCTGTGGCGGCCAAGACGACCGAAGGGAAGAACGCCATGACGGCATTCTTGAAATCCGACCTGTTCCTGCGCTTTCTGGGCGGGTTCGCGATCGGTGCGATCGGTGTTTTCATACTCCAGCCGAATGACGATCATTCGGCGCTGACCAGCCCGGCGATGGCCGCATCGGCCAGTGCCACCCCGGCTTCGACCGCGGATAATGCGGCGCTCTGACGGCATCGCCCTGGCTTTTCTGGCGGCGTTAGCCGTCGCTTCCCCGCTGCGTGCCGAACGCCCGATTTTGGCTCCTGTCCCGGCCATCGATGCCGCGCCTGGCAGCAAGCTTGAAACCGCAATCTTCGCGGGCGGCTGCTATTGGGGCGTGGAAGGCGTGTTCTCGCATGTGAAGGGCGTCCATCTCGCCGTGTCGGGCTTCGCGGGTGGTCCGCGGGACCGCAAGGTCGATTATGAGCGGGTCAGCCAAGGTGACACTGGCTTTGCCGAATCCGTCCGCGTCACCTACGATCCGAGGCAGGTCAGCTACGGCACGCTGTTGCGCATCTTCTTCTCGGTGATCGCGGACCCGACGACGCTCAACTATCAGGGGCCGGATCACGGCACCCAATATCGCAGCGCGCTCTTCCCGCTGAACGGGGAACAAGACAGGGCCGCAAGAGCCTATCTTGTCCAACTCGGCCGATCGGGCCTCTGGGAGGGTCCCATCGTCACGCGCCTCGAACGCTTCACCGGCTTTCAGGACGCGGACGATTATCACCAGAATTTCCTGAGCAAGAATCCGCGCCATCCCTATATCCTGCGCTGGGACATGCCAAAGCTTGCCGCGTTGAAGACGATGTTCCCTGCACTCTACCGCGATCGGCCATCAGCCTGAAAATGGAGCCTTCATGAGTGACACCCAAGGCCTCAAACTCCTCTCGACCCTGCATGAGGACGGCCGTCTGATCGTCGAACTGGTCGAGGAAACGCTGCCCGCGCCCAGGGGCGGTGAAGTCCTGGTCCGGGTGGAGGCCGCGCCGATCAACCCGTCCGACCTGGGTCTGCTTTTCGCGTCCGCCGATGTCGCCAATGCCGATTATGATGAGCGGCGGATCGTCGCCCGGATGCCCGATCCTGCTCGCCGCGCACTGGCCGCACGGGTCGGCCAGCCCATGGCGATCGGCAATGAAGGCGCCGGCACCGTCATCGCCGCGGGGGAGGCGCCCGAAGCACAGGCGCTGCTTGGCAGTCGGGTGGCGCTGATTGGTGGGGGCATGTTCGCTGAATATAGGCTGGTCGATGCCAGTGCCTGCATGGCCCTGCCCGGCGATGTAACGGCGGAGCAGGGGGCCTCGGCCTTCGTCAACCCGCTGACCGCGCTCGGCTTTATCGAAACCATGAAGCGGGAGGGGCACAAGGCCATCGTCCACACGGCCGCCGCTTCCAATCTCGGCCAGATGCTGGTTCGTATCTGCCAGGAGGACGGCATCCCTCTGGTGAACATCGTCCGCAACGACGCGCAAGTGGCGATATTGAAGGATATGGGCGCAGACCATGTCCTCGACAGCGGGAAAGACGATTTCCCCGCCCAGCTCGAAGCGGCCGTCGCCGCGACCGGAGCCACCATCGCCTTCGACGCGATCGGAGGCGGGGCGCTGGTCAGCGAGATTCTCCATGCCATGGAGCGGGTGGCCAGCAAGGACGCACCCTATAGCCGCTATGGCTCCAACAGCCGCAAGCAGGCCTATGTCTATGGTGCGCTGGACCTGTCGCCGACCGTCTTGACGCGCAGCTTCGGCTTTGCCTGGAATGTCGGGGGCTGGCTGCTCTTCCCCTTCCTCCAGAGCGCTGGCGCCGAAACGGCCGAGCGCATGCGCCAGCGCGTGCGCGACAATCTCACCACCACCTTCGCCAGCCATTACAAGGCTCGCATCTCTCTTGCAGAAGCGCTGAACCGGGAGGCGGTGCTGACCTACAACGCCCGCCGCACCGGGGAGAAATATCTGATCGTCCCGAATTGAAGGGGGCGGTTCAGTCCTTCTCGTCCGCAGGTCGGACATAGGCGCCCTGGCCGTCGGGCGGGACCAGTGATCTGTCCCTGACGGTCAGGGTGAGCGTCCGGAAGCCGGGGTTGGGCACATCCTTCGTCTTTTCGGAGGTCAGGATGACGGCACCGTCCTTTTCGGTCCATCTGCCCTCAGCAAAAAGATCGAGCGCGCCATAGACCAGATACCATTGGAAGCGGCCGTCCGGATGGAGCATCAGTTCCGAGCCGGTCTCCATCACGCCGCGCAGATAATAATGGCCCGTGCGTTCGGAGGCTTGGGCCAATAGGGGGCTGGCAAGGAAGGCTGTCAGCGGCAGAAGGGCGATGGGGGCACGCATCCCGCAATGATATCGCATGGCGGCGCGGGGCAATAGCCCTACCAGGCGCGGGGGCTATGGCCGACGCGGTTCGATACCTGCCGCTCGATCTCGTTGAGTTGGGCCTGGTTGAGGACGCCGGAAAGGAGCAGTTGGCGCATCAGCTCGTCCACCAGCGCCGCAAGGAAGTGAAGCTGTGCCCTTTCGGACAAGGTGTCGTTGCTGTCGACGTTCATGGCCTGACTCTCCGGCGTAAAGGCCTAGTCTTACGGGCTGATGGGGCGACGTATAGGGTGCCGAGCGCGGGGCGTCCTTCATTCGAGGCGGCTCGACGGATATGGTTAAGATGGGGCAATTGTCGCACCGCGCAGGGCGAGACATTGTCGTCGACGCCCGGAACGAAAACGCTCCGCCGCGGCGGGCCGGGCGGAGCGTCTTGTGTTTGTCTGGCGGACCGGGTTTTACGCCGCCAGGAACATCTCCGGATCGAGCGCCATCAGGCTGTCTGCGCCGCCCTCGATCTTGCGGCGAAGCGATCCTGCATCGGGCATGATACGTTCCGCGAAGAAGCGCGCCGTCACCAGCTTGGCTTCGAGGAATTTCGCGTCCTCCGCGCCCGCCGCGAGCTGGGTTGCCGCCGCAGTCGCCATGCGCAGCCACATCAGGCCGGTCGCGACGATGCCCAGAATGTGCATATAGTGGACCGCACCGGCCCCGGCATTGTCGGGATTCTTCATTGCATTCTGCATCAGCCACATGGTTGCGGCACCAAGTTGGCCGCTGGCCTTTTCCAGCGCTTCGGCGATCGGAGCGAGCTTGTCATCGGCCTTGGCATCAGCGACTTCGGTGGCGATGATCTTCAGGAAAGCCTGGAGTGCTCGGCCGCCGTTCATGGGTAGCTTGCGGCCGACCAGGTCCATCGCCTGCACGCCGTTGGTGCCTTCGTAGATCTGGGCGATCCGGGCGTCGCGCACATATTGTTCGACGCCATTTTCCCAGATGTAGCCGTGGCCGCCGAACACCTGCTGCGCCATGACGGCGACGTCGAATCCCTTGTCGGTGCCATAGCCCTTGATCACCGGTGTCAGGAGCTGGACGAGGTCGTCCGCCGCCTGGCGTTCCTCTTGCGTGGCGGCATTGTGGGAGAGGTCGACCTGAAGCGCGCCCCACAGCATCAAGGCGCGCAGCCCTTCGGTCAGCGCCTTGGCCTCCATCAGCATGCGGCGCACATCTGGGTGGACAAACAGCGTGTCGGCCTTCTCCTCCAGATCCTTGGGACCGGTCAGCGCCCGGCCCTGGCGCCGGTCATGGGCATAGGCGGCGGCATTCTGATAGGCGATCTCCGCCTGTCCCAGGCCTTGCAAGCCGACACCCAGGCGCGCGGCGTTCATCATGATGAACATGGCGGCCAGGCCCTTATTCTCCTCGCCCACCAGCCAGCCGGTCGCGCCGTCATAATTCATGACACAGGTGGCATTGCCGTGGATGCCCATCTTATGTTCCAGCGATCCGCAGGAGACGGCGTTGCGCTCGCCCAGGGAGCCGTCTTCGTTGACCAGGAACTTGGGGACGACGAACAGGGAAATGCCCTTGCTGCTGTCCGGCGCGCCGGGCGTCTTGGCGAGGACAAGGTGGATGATATTTTCCGCCAGGTCGTGCTCGCCTGCCGAAATGAAGATCTTGGTGCCGCTGATCGCATGGCTGCCGTCGGCATTGGGCACGGCCTTGGTCTTGATGAGGCCGAGATCGGTGCCGGCATGCGGTTCGGTCAGGTTCATCGTGCCGGTCCATTTGCCCGACACCATATGGGGGATATATTTCTGCTTCTGCTCTTCGCTGCCCTTGGCGAGCAGCGCGGCGACGGCGCCGCTGGTCAAACCATGATACATTTCAAAGCTGTGATTGGCCGAGAGTATATATTCGCTGACAGCCGTCGCGACGACATGGGGCAAACCCTGGCCGCCATATTCCACCGGCGCGTGGAGCGTGGTCCAGCCGCCTTCGACATAGGCGTCATAGGCCGCCTTGAAGCCTGTGGGGGTCTTTACATTGCCGTTGGCGTCGCGAGTGCAGCCTTCCTTGTCGCCAATGGCGTTCAGCGGGAAAAGCACTTCGGCGGCGATCTTGCCGCCTTCTGTCAGGATCGCCTCGACCAGATCGGCCGTCGCATTTTCGAAGCCGGGCAGGTTGGTGTAGCGGTCCAGGCACACGACATGGTCAAGCACGAAGCGGGTGTCGCGGACGGGAGCGGCATAACTGGGCATGGATCTTCTCCGAGGGTTCTGTTCTGGTGAAGGCGGATTATCTGTGAAGGACGGCCACGAATTGCGCCAGTTCGGCAATGGCGGCGTCGATGTCGTCCTTCTGCCGGGTCAGCAGGGCGATGCGCGCCTCACATTTGGCGACGGTGACGCGGCGCTGTTCCTCATGTTCCTCATCCGCGTCGTACAGGTCGATCATCTCGCGAATGTCGGACAGGCTGAAGCCGACCCGCTTGCCGCGCAGGATCCACGCCAGCCGGGCGCGATCGCGGCGCGAATAGATGCGGGCCAGCCCCTGCCGCTCGGGTGCGATCAGGCCTTCGTCCTCATAGAAGCGCAGGGCGCGGGCGGTGACGCCGAATTCCTCGGACAGGTCGGTGATGGTGTAGCTCTGCCGGTCGCTATGATCGGGCAGTTCGATACCGGCGATGCTGGTGCGTTTGTCCATGTCGGTTGATGTAACTGTGCTTTACGTTTACGTCAAGGTCAGTATATCTTGCCGTGGCTCTTTTGTCCTAGTGACAGGGCGGTCGGTCGCCGCTAGGGCTTTGGCGACATGATGAGCGCTGTCAGACAATCGGAAGCCGCAAGGGGTCTGCTGGCCACGCTGGCTCTGCTTGTGTTGGCGATCCAGTTTGTCGCCCCCTCCGGCTTCATGCCGGTGCGGACCGAACGAGGCGTCATGGTGACGCTTTGTACCGGCCAGGGCGCCGTCAATGTGGTGGTCGACCGGGGTGCCGTTGGCCGGGATGGGGCGGCGGGCGAACATCATCGCCAGGATGATGGCGCACCGGGCCAGCCGCATTGCCCCTTCGCCGCATCGGTGCAGCCGGCCGTGCCGCCGCTGGTGTTGGCCGATCTGCCGTTGCCGGCCTGGCAGCTCGGTTTCGGGCCGATAGCCTTTGCGCTCAAGACCGGGGCGATCGCTCGGCTGGCCGCGCCGCCGCCACCTTCATCGGGGCCCCCCGCCACCTTCTGAAAATCCGCTGTTTTCTTGTGATTTTTCAGTAAGGTTGTCCTTCTATGTCCGCTTTTTCCGTTGCGCGCGGCGTTTCGCTGTGTGCGCTGGCCTGCTCGCTTTCCGCTCCTGTCCTGGCGGATGAAGGCGGCGATCAGGGCCGCATCATCGTCACCGCAAGTCCCATTGTCGAGGCAGTAGCGGAGAAGGTCGTCCGCACGCCCGGCGGCGTCGATGTCGTGTCGGCCGAGGATTTCGAAGACAAGCTGGCCGTGTCGTTGCGCGACACGCTGAGCTTTTCGCCGGGCGTCTATACCCAGCCGCGGTTCGGTCAGGAGGTACGGATTTCCATTCGCGGATCGGGCCTGTCGCGCGGCTATCATATGCGCGGGCTGACGCTGTTGCAGGACGGTATTCCGATCAACATGGCCGACGACAACGGCGATTTCCAGGAACTGGACCCACAGGTCTTCCAGCATCTGGAGGTCTATCGCGGCGGCAATGCGTTGCGGCTGGGCGGATCGACGCTGGGCGGGGCGATCAACGCGGTGACGCCGACGGGGCGCACGGCGCCGGGTGCGGACATGCGGGTCGATGGCGGGTCGTTCGATACGCTGCGGGCCAAGGCGGCCTATGGCTATAGCGATGAGCGGGGCGATGCCTGGGCGGCCGTGTCCGCCGACCGATCCGATGGCGACCGCGATCATGGGCGGCGCAAGGCGTTGCGTTTCAACGGCAATGCCGGGCTGAAGCTGAACGATCGAGTGGAGACGCGCTTCTATGCGAGCGTGCAGACGATCCGGCAGAAGCTGTCGGGATCGCTGAATGAAGGCGATGCGCTGGACCTTCCAGCCAAGGGCAATTTCGCTGGGGATCAGGCGCGCAACATCGATTCGATCCGCTTGCAGAACCGGACCACGGTACAGCTTGGCGGCGGGCAACTGGCGGTTGGCGTCTATTATAATGCCAAGGCGCTCGATCATCCGATCTATCAGGTCGTCGACCAGAAGTCGGAGGATCGCGGCGTCTTTGCCAGCCTCGATTGGGCGGGCGATTGGGGGGGATTGCCGGTCGAGCTGACGCTGGGCGGTCAGGCACGCTTCGGGCAGGGCAAATTCCGCCAGTTCGTCAATGTGAACGGCCGGGCCGGGGCGCCGACCTCTTACCAGAAGGCGCGGGCGCAAACGATCAACAGCTATGGCGAGGTGCGGATCGCGCCGCTGTCCGGGCTGTGGCTGATCGCGGGCGGCATCTATACCCATGGCGAGCGGCGGCTGGATAATCGTTTCGCCCCGGCGCGGAGCGGGGATGTGTCGTTCGATGCCTTTGCACCGAAGTTCGGACTGCTGTTTGAACCGGCGCGGGCGGTGCAATTCTATGCGAACTACAGCCGGTCGGTGGAACTGCCGGGCTTTATCGAGCTGGGGCAGACAGCGATCGACGCGAACGGCGTCGCCTTGCCGGGTTTCACGCCGCTTGGCACGCAAAAGGCCTGGACGGCGGAGATCGGCACGCGTGGGACGCTGGGCATCGCACATTGGGATGTCAGCCTCTACCGCGCCGACCTGAAGGGTGAGCTGCTCCAATATAATGTGGTGGCGGGGCTCTATCCGGCGGCGACCTTCAATGCGGACCGGACGCGGCACCAGGGGATCGAGGCGGGGCTGGACTTGGCGCTGACCCCTTGGGCTAAGCTGCGGCAGGTCTATCAATATAGCGATTTCCGGTTCCGCGACGATGCGCAGTTCGGGAACAACCGCCTGCCGGTGGTGCCGCGCCATTTCTATCGCGCGGAGCTGAAGCTGGGGACGAACCGGTTCAGCGTCTCACCCGCCGTCGAATGGCTGCCGCAGGGGGCCTGGGTGGACTATGCCAACAGCAAGCGGGTGGGGGATTATGCCACGCTGAACCTTGGTGCGCAGGCGGAGGTGAAGCCGGGTGTCACCCTGTTCCTGGACGCGCGTAACCTGACGGCCGAGCGCGCGATCGGCGACATCAGTGCGGTGGTGAACTATGCGAAGTTGGCGCCTGCAAGCCGGGCGATCTTCTATCCCATCGAACGGCGCGCCTTCTACGGCGGCGTCCGCGCGCGGTTCTGACCATGGAAGGCGGGCATTTCTACCGGGCGATGTGGCGCTGGCATTTCTATGCCGGGCTGATCGTCCTGCCGGTGCTGGCGCTGATGGCGGTGACGGGCGCGCTCTATCTCTACAAGCCGGAGATCGAGCGCATCGTCTATCGTGACCGGATCGTGGTGCAGCCGGGCGGGGCGCTGCTCGCGCCGTCCCGGTTGGTCGCAGCGGTGGAGAAGGCAAGCGGCGGGAGGGTGAGCCAGATCCAGCGCCCTGCCGCATCCGATGAAAGCTGGCGGCTGACAGTCGGCAGGACGGCGTGGTTCGTCGATCCTTATGACGGGCGCATATTGGGCAGCATGGCGGGCGGCGGCGTCATGAAGACGATCAAGGATTTGCACAGCCTGGCGATCACCGGACCCATTGGCAACCGGCTGGTCGAGGTGGTGGCGGGCTGGGCGATCCTGTTGTGTGTGACGGGGCTCTACCTGCGCTGGCCGCGCGCGGGGAACCGGGCGCTGGCGCTGCGCGGGCGGCCCGGCGGGCGGCTGTTCTGGCGCGATCTGCACGGGACGGTCGGCTTTCTGGCGGCGGGCGTGATCCTGTTCCTGGCCGTCACCGGCATGCCTTGGACCGAGGTCTGGGGTGGCGGGCTGCGCGGTGTAATCACAGCACAGGGGCTGGGGCGGCCGTCCGCCGCCGTCGTGCCATGGAGCGCGCCCGTCAAGGAAGTGCTGCCATGGGCATTGCGCGAGGGTGGCGCTGTTCGGGGCGGCGCTGGCGGCGTCGACGTGGATGAAATCATGCGGATCGCGGATCGGCGCGGTCTGACGGGGGGCGTCACGATCGGTGTGCCGGCTTCCCCGGGCTCGCCCTGGCTGGTATCGGCGCTGGCCGTCCGGGCGGAGGATTCGCATGTCCTGACCATCGATGCAGGCTCCGGCGCCGTGGCGCAGGATGTCGACTGGCGCATGTTCGGCGGCGGCGCCAAGGCGGTGGAATGGGGCGTCGCCACCCATCAGGGGTTGGAATATGGCGAACCGAACCGGTTGCTGATGCTGGCAGGGTGCCTTTGCCTGCTGCTGCTTTGCGTGACCGGGCCCGTGCTGTGGTGGAAACGGCGGCCCGAAGGCAGGCTGGGCGAACCGCCGGCAGCGGCGCAGGGCGCCAAGCGCATCGTGGCCGGATTGATGCTGGGGCTCGGCGTTCTGTTTCCTCTGACGGGCCTCAGCATGGTGGCGGCGTTGCTGGGTGAGTGGGCGGCCGGACGGCTGCGTCGCGCGTGACGGGGCTGGAGCCGACTCGGTAATAGGTTTAGGGGCGTCGACATGTTGCGCCTTTCCGGACTGAAACTGCCCCTCGACCATCCTGCCGAGGCGATGCACGCCGCCATTTGTGAACGACTGGGCCTCGAACCGCAGGAGCTGTTGAGCCATGTCGTGGTGCGTCGGGGCAATGATGCGCGGCGGAAGAATGCGATCCAGCTCGTTTATACCGTCGATCTCGAACTGGTGGACGAGGCCGGGGTGCTGGAGCGTTCCGCCAAGGATCATGATGTCCGCCCGCGTCCGGATACCGACTATAAATTCGTGGCAAGGGCGCCCGCGGGCTGGTCGGGCAAGCGGCCCGTGGTCATCGGCGCGGGGCCGTGCGGGCTGTTCGCCGGGCTGATCCTGGCACAGATGGGTTTCCGGCCGATCATCCTCGATCGCGGCAAGGTGGTGCGGGAACGGACCAAGGATACCTGGGGGCTGTGGCGCCGGGCCGAACTCAATCCCGACAGCAATGTGCAATTCGGGGAAGGCGGGGCGGGCACCTTTTCGGACGGCAAGCTCTATTGCCGGGTGAAGGACCCGCGTTTCCTGGGCCGCAAGGTGCTGGAGGAATTCGTCGCGGCGGGCGCGCCGGACAATATCCTGACCGAGGCGCATCCGCATATCGGTACCTTCCGCCTCGTTTCGATGGTGGAGGCGATGCGGCGCCAGATCGAGGGGTTGGGCGGCGAATATCGCTGGCAGCACCGGGTCGACGAGCTGGAACTGGAACGGCGGGGTGACGGCACGCAGACGCTGCGCGGGGTGCATTTGGCGGATGGCGGTTTCATCGAGACGGATCATGTCGTCCTGGCGGTGGGCCACAGTGCCCGCCCGACCTTCGAGATGCTGCATCGGCGCGGCGTGCATATCGAGGCCAAGCCCTTTTCCATCGGTGTGCGGATCGAGCATCCGCAAAGCTGGATCGACCGGGCGCGTTATGGCAATTGCGCGGGCCACCCGGCGCTCGGTGCGGCGGCCTACAGCCTTGCCCATCATTGCGCCAACGAGCGAACGGTCTACAGCTTCTGCATGTGCCCTGGCGGACGCGTGGTGGCGGCGACTTCGGAGGAAGGGCGCGTCGTCACCAACGGCATGAGCCAATATTCGCGAGCCGAGTTCAATGCCAATTCGGGTCTGGTCGTGGGCATCGATCCGGAGCGGGACTATCCCGGCGGGCCGCTCGCGGGCATCGAATTGCAGCGCCATTGGGAAAGCATGGCCTTTGTCGCGGGTGGCGCGAGCTATCATGCGCCCGGGCAGAAAGTAGGGGATTTCCTGGCCGGACGGGCGTCCACGCAATTGGGCGAGGTCGTGCCTTCCTATAAGCCGGGCGTTACCATGACCGACCTGTCGCGCTGCCTGCCCGCATTCGTGCTGGAGGCTTTCCATGAGGCTATCCCGGTCTTCGGGCGGCAGATCGCCAATTACGACCACCCCGACGCGGTGATGACGGGGGTGGAGACACGGACCTCCTCCCCGATCCGCATAAGCCGGGGAAAGGATTTTCAGAGCCTCAATGTGGCGGGGCTTTATCCGGCCGGGGAGGGCGCGGGCTATGCCGGCGGGATCCTCTCCGCCGCGATCGACGGTATCAAGGTGGCCGAAGCGGTGGGTCTCGGCATCGCAGCGAACTGACTGCAATCGTCCTGCCGGCTTCACCCTGATCGTTCGACGGCCGTCGCTGGTCGAGGGGGAACTGGACCCCGGCCCGGACATTATTCAACCGGTCAGTGGGCATGGTGCTGACGCCAGGCGCATGAGCGCGCTCCATCCCCAGCCCGCGCCCAGCACAGGGAGGCGCTCCGATGATCCTTCTCTACGTCCATGCCTTGGCAGCGACCGGCGTGGTGCGCAACGCGCGGCTGCTGGCGTCGGGTCTTGCGGCGCGCGGTTATCCGGTGGAATTGGTGACGGCAACGCCGGGCGGCGAGGGTGTTCCTGGCGTTCCCCATCATGCGTTGCTGCGGGAAAGCCGTACCTACAGCCTGTTCGAAAAGTTGATCGCGATCGGCGCGCTTCGCCGCCATCTGAAGCGCCGCCGGGCCGATTTGCTGATTTCCGCCGGCAATCAGGGCCATTTCGTGGCCTGGGCGGCAAGCCGGGGTCTTGGCCGGCTACGCCGCGTCTATCGCATCAGCAACGACATGGTACGCGCCATTCCGGGCGCACCCCACGGCGGATCGGCGAGTTGGGAAAGGCGCATCATGACCCGGCTCATCGCGTCTGACGCCGACCGGATCGTGCTGGTGTCGCCGACACTGGCCTCCATTCCAGCCTTTGCCGATGCGGCCCGTGAGGGGCGGGTGGCGATCATCCCCAACGGCATCGATGCGGCCGCGGCGCGGGCGAAGGCGGACGCGGACGCCGCGGCGCCCCATATCTGGATGACGAAGGATGTGTCCGTGATCCTTGCCATCGGCAGGCTGGCGAAACAGAAGAATTTCGAGACGCTGTTGCGCGCCTTTGCCATGGTGCGGTGTCGACGGCGAGCGCGGCTCATCATTCTGGGCGAGAGCCGCGACCGGATGCGTGATCGATTGATGGCGCAGGCGCGCAAACTGGGCGTCGCAGATGATCTGGCGTTGCCGGGCGTGGTCGCCAATGTCTTTCCCTGGCTGGTTCATGCGGATGCCTTCGTCCTGCCGAGTTGGTGGGAGGGATCGCCCAATGCGCTGCTGGAGGCGATGGCCGTTGGGATTCCCGTGGTCGCGTCCAGCACGGCTGGCAATGCGGCCGACCTGCTGGACGGCGGGCGGTTCGGGCGGTTGATCAATCCCGCCGATGCCACGGCTATGGCGGAAGCGCTGTTGGGCCAACTTGACCCGGCCAGCGCCATCGTCCCGGGTGATCGGATCGAGGCGTTCAGCCTGCGACGGGTGGTGGCGGGGTGGATGGAGGTGATCGACCGGCTCGGCCTGTCGCCGCGGCCCGAAAGAGAGCGAGTCGTTGTTTGCCGGCTTGGTCCGGTCCACCAAAATTGATCCGGCAAAATGGGTTGGCCGTTGCTGTTGCGACGGCATCGCAGCGATGTTCCATATCGGGACAGGCGGGCGGCGTTTTGAAATATTCCATATGTGTCTCAGATCATTGTTTTATATTCATTACTAAAGATGCCTATTTTGTAATATATAGCTTCGCGCCGTCTTTCGGCCGGTCAATACCGCCGCAGCGGCATCCCAAAATCCTATCACATCATAATGGCAGAGGAGGTCCTCATGCATGCCAAGCCCTTGATTTTGGCGCTTTGCTCATCCCTGCTGCTTTCAACAGGGGTTAGTGCCAGACAGCCAGGCGACCAATTGACTGTCGTTGCTTCACCGGAACAGCAAGTCACCTACCAGAAATGGTCGGACCGGACGGAGAACCGATTGACCAGCAGCATCCGCCGCAGCGCGGGTTTTTTCAATGATCGTCATTCGGTCGGCTTTGCGCGTGTGCAATTCCGCCTGGATGCCGATGGACGACCTCAGGCCATTGCCGTTGCCGGGCCGTCCGAATCCCGTACGATCGACCGCATATCGGTGCGCGCCGTCAGGACCATGGGGAGTTTGACACCGCTGCCGCAGGGAATATCCGCAGATTCCAAGTTCGAGGCATGGATCATCGTCGCCGATGATGTTTGGCAGAGAGACGATATGATGAGCCAACTGCGTGCGGATCAACGCGCGCGCACGCTGGTGCAGGCGGATAAGGAACAGCCTGTCCTGATTGCGGCGCGTTGAACGCTGCCTCTCCCCCAGGCCGTGTTTCGCGTTGCGGAGTCTGGAAGGGTGATCGAATGGGGTGATGGATGGTATCCGTCGCCCAGCGCCCTTCCAGCTTCCATCCCGCCTATATGGCCTCTCCTGATTCCGGCTCCTTCCCCAAAACCATGATATTTCCATGTTTGGCCGTTCCCGGTGTGGCAGATGCCGTGCCCCTGCGACCCGTGAATGGATATTTGATCCGGTACTTTCCTCTGGCTTCTGGCTTGCCTCCAGAACAGAGACGTAAGATATGATGGTCTAAAGGTTAATTATTATCACTCAGAAGAAGTGTACGGGTAAATCTTTAGTTATAGGTGCGGAAAGGGGCAGGGATGGGGAAGAGGAAATATTTCCTGTGAAGGAAGCTGCGACCATGATGGTGGCTGGGGCGGAATGATCGCGGCCTTGTTGATCGCCTCCGCTGTGACGGTGGTCGATGGCAGCATGCTGCGGGTCAATGGAGAGCCTATTCGCCTGCTTGGTATCGAGGCGCCGGACGTTGCCGCTCGCTGCCGCAAGGGTAGGATCTGCACGCCGGTCGATCCGCGTCGGAGCAAGGATAGCCTCAAACATTCGCTGCGCGATCCGATCACCATCGTTCCGGTTGCGCGCGATGCCGCCGGACGGACGGTGGCGATCATCTACGCGGGGGGACTGAACATCTCCTGCGAGCAGCTTCGCAAGGGTATGGCCGTGTACAAGCCCCATTGGGACAGTGGACGCCGGCTGGCCAAGGAATGCCGCTTCGCCCGCGCCGACGGTAAATAGAATCGCTTACCCCGTTTGCGCCATTGCGGCGCATTGCGCCGCATGCGCAATTGATCCGGCGGGCTTTGGCCCGCGTGCGACCTGACTTGCCTCGCCTGCCTTTCAAAAGGAGCGGGGTTTTTCGTGGAAATGGGCCATTCGCGCGCGACATGGCTTGCCCGGCGAGATTCGTTTTGGCGCTTATCCGCTCGTCATGGCTGCGACGCCGAGCCGCGGGATCGATCGTTTTCCGGCCCGTTCCATTGGCCCGCTGGCCGGATTGGCGGTGGTGCCCAATTTCGTTTCGAGTCAAGAAAAGCGACAGATTTCAGCAGCGGAGCGCGGAAGCCTGCCGACTGTCCCGGCCCAGACATCTGTGATAAACCACATGCCTCCCGTAATGCTGATCGCGAAGGGAAATCACATGGCAAATCGCTTAGTCCTGGCAACCTTGGCAACAATGCTTTCGGTTGGAGTATTTCAAGAAGCCGTAGCGCAGGATGCGGCTGAAACAGCGATTATTCTGGGCGGCGTGGGGCATGCGCAACGTGGCGCAAGCTCGTTGGGGGCGGCCATTTCACAGAGCTTCAACAATGCCGGTAATGCCTTCAGGGCACCAAGCGCGAGAACCGTTTCTCACAGACCAGTTTCGGCGGCAGCAAGGTCTCGTGCCGCTCATGCTGTGCCCGTCGTGGAAGAATCCGGCGACCCGTTCGAGGGGACGAATGCGCCCATCTACCGGCTGGGTAACGGCGCTTCCATCAGCGCCAGTGGTGGGCTGACCCCGGAACCGAATGTCAGGTGCGTCAGGGATTGCCCAGCCGCCCGGTAGAGGTCGAGAGCTTTCCCCCGCAACTCATGTTTGCCGAACTGAGCGCCCTTCCAATGGGTTCAATCGCTTCAATCCAGTTGACAGCGATGGCTTCAGCACCGGTGCGGATGCCCTCGACGGCGACGTTGGTCTGCAGAAGATGGCCCACATTTTTCAGCCAACCAACTTCCCACAAAGCACCATCGCGCGCTTGAACATAAAGGCTGACCGCTCCTGCGACCAGAACGCCTTCGAGGCGAAAATATGAACCGATATTCATCATGGGCAGATATGCCCATTTCGATGACAGCACCATGACCAGCCCCCTGGCGCGTGCCAATAAGCGGATAGGGTGAGCCTGGCTCTATGAGGCGCTATCTTGCGACGGAGAACGGCCAGTTGGAGCGATAGGCGGATCGCAAAGCTCAATGATAGCCAGAACGAACGGGGGGAGAGCGCTCATGGTCGCCTCCTGTCCGGCCCAACAATGAACAGCGTCTCAATCCGACATCTGAAAGCCTGCAAGGCAATCGGGCGGCAATGGCGCGACGGTCGTCCCGGAAAGCCGTGCATCGATCTGCTTTGACAACGCCGCGCACGCGTCGGAGAATGTGGGCGAGCTTCAGACTTGCAGTTGGAAACAGTTGAAGCTTCGGGCAGGGGTGCCCACGGATACTGATGGGGGCAGGTTTCTGATGCTTAACGGACAACCCTTTGTTGATCATTACAAAATCTTGCAGGTCAGTCCGAAATGTGACGCCAGAGGGTTGGAGGCTGCATATCGCTTGCTGGCGAAGCGATACCACCCGGACCATGCTGAAACCGCGGATGTCACGAAATTCAATGAAGTCATCGAGGCATATAATGCGCTGAGGAACGCCAAGAAGCGTGCCGAATATAACATATTATACGCGACGAGAACCGGGTTCGATTTCTCCGAAAAAGATGAGATGGAGGATGGGCAATCTGCATATGACGATGCTGATGCGCACGAAAAAATCCTTCATTTCCTGTACACGAAACGACGAGAAAATGCTCAGGATGCCGGTATTGGTCGGTATTACGTCCAGAAAATGTTAAACTGCTCTGACAACCATTTCGAATTTCATCTGTGGTATCTCAAGGCAAAGGGCCTGATCGAGATCACCGAAAATGGGACTTTGGCGATCACAATCGATGGCGTTGACCATGTGATCTCAATGTCCCGGACCGCCATGCGAGAGAAATTGCTGATCGCTCAGGCCATTGACCGTCAGGGACAGGCATAGGGGCGAGGCGCCGCCGGCGATGCCCGGCTGGCTCCTGGCAAAACGGATAGTGCGATCTGATGGCCCAACATGCAGCCAGGTTGGGCCGCAGCCTTTCTGGTACAGGTCAGCAGCGATGTTTGCTGTCGACCTCTTTGCCGATCAGCGCGCCCGCGCCACCACCAATGATCGTGCCCGGCAGACGGTCGCCGCGCGTATCTACCGCTCGGCCAAGCAAGGCTCCCGCCGCCGCTCCGACCAACAGGCCAGTGGTGCCGCTGGTCTTGCAATCGCGCTGCACGTAGCGCGGCCGGTCATCGCGATAGTAGCGGCCATCGTAATAGCCGTCACGCTCATGATGCTTATACCAGCCCCGATGCCGTCCATTGTCCGCCATCGCGATCGACGGCACCGTTGCAGCCAGCACGGCGGCGAGGCCCAATGCCAATGTGATCTTCTTCCCCATGACTATCTCCCTGATGTTGCAGACAGTCTTTGGATTACGCGGCGTGGCTGCTCGCTGAATGGCCGATTTATCCGACGTTCATCAGAATGGCAGCCTCAACTCGACCAACGGCAACCGTAAGATTTTTTCGAGATATGACTAAGGTTATGGCGAACAATGACGGGTGCTCATAGGAGGGGCGCGCTCTTGCAGGTCACTGGCCTGTGGCACCCCGCTTCCTTACCCTGGGAGGCGGGGTTTATGTGGGGCATGATCATTCGCATCATGACAAACTGGCAGATCAGCACGTGTTGACGCTATCCCAATCCAGATGTCTGCTCTCACTTTCCTTTTCCCTGCCTAGCCATTCAAAAATGCCCCGTCTCTGCATGGAGAGACGGGGCCAGTTGGGTCGCACTACAGGCATTGCCTGCACCGGGAGAACGTCCGGACAGCAGTAAGGATCGCGAATATTTGGAGTTATGGCGGAGGATATAGGAAGAGGCCTGCTCGGCATGGCCGGAAGAACTTCCGCCCGCTTCAGATCCAGAAACGAATGAGCCCCGCGCTTGAAGGGGGCAGCGCGGGGCTTTTCGATCAAGGGGGATCGAGAACGCCAGCGTAACGTCTGTTGTTGTGATTCGCCCATCTAGCGATGGTGATAATCCCAATTAGTTTGTTCCGTGCCATATGTCATCCATGGACCAAGGAACCGCCGGGAGGAAGCGCGGACGCGCGAAAAATGGCGGAAAGGCGCGGGACTGGACCGCATCCGAAAATGCCCACCATATGAAGCGTCGGAAGACCAAACCGCTGAGTTTTATTGGAAAATCTGGATGCCCGACAAGGATTCGAACCTTGATTGACGGAGTCAGAGTCCGCTCTCTTACCATTAGAGGATCGGGCATCATGGTAAGCCAGTGGCTCACCGGAGACGGCCAAATAGGCGGGGATTCGGCATTGGTCAAGAGGGTTGCGACAGGCATTTCGCACAATTTCGCGCCTTGGCCATGGAACCCCAAAAGATAACCCGCCGGACAGGCTGTCGCTTCCGGCGGGTTCTTCATCAATCCGAAAGATCAGAGAATCTGCTTCCCCAGATAGGGAGCAGGCGCCCCTGTTTCCAAGACCTTATTCCATATCCTCGGTGGTGAAATCCTCACCCTGGACGGCGCCCAGCGGATCGTCTCCGATGGCTGCTTCCGGACCCTGGCGCAGTTCGGCGGCATGCTCTTCAGCAGCCGTCTTAGGCGCAATCAGGTCGACCTGGGCGGAGGCGCGCAGCGCGGCCCGCATCGCCGCGTCACGCGACGAGGCGGCAACGCGCATGCGGTTCATGCCAGCGCCCGTACCCGCCGGGATGAGGCGGCCGACGATGACATTTTCCTTGAGGCCCACCAGCGTGTCCTTCTTGCCCTGGACCGCCGCTTCCGTGAGGACGCGGGTGGTTTCCTGGAAGGAGGCCGCCGAGATGAACGAACGCGTCTGGAGCGAGGCCTTGGTGATGCCGAGCAGCACCGGCTTACCCGCGGCGGGCGCGAAGCCCGGCTGGAGCTTGGCGTTGATCTCGTCCATTTCCTCGCGGTCGATCTGCTCGCCCACCAGCAAAGTGGTGTCGCCGGACTCGATGATCTCGACCTTTTGCAGCATCTGACGAACGATCGTTTCGATGTGCTTGTCGTTGATCTTCACGCCCTGCAAGCGATAGACTTCCTGGATTTCCGCGACCAGATATTCGGCCAGCGGCTCGATGCCGAGCACTTCCAATATGTCGTGCGGGTCAGGCGAACCGCCGATCAGGTTGTCGCCGCGCTTCACGAAGTCGCCTTCCTGAACGTCGATCACCTTGCTCTTGGGGATCAGATATTCGACCGGCTCGCCGCCATCCTCGGGATTGATGGCGATCTTGCGCTTCGCCTTGTAATCCTTGAGGAACTGGACGCGGCCCGAGACCTTGGCAATGATCGCATTGTCCTTGGGCTTGCGGGCTTCGAACAGTTCAGCGACGCGTGGCAGACCGCCGGTGATGTCACGGGTCTTCGCAGCTTCGCGAGAGACACGCGCCAGCACGTCACCGGCCTGCACCTGCGCACCATCGTCGACCGACAGGGTCGCGCCCACCGCCAGCATGTAGCGGGCGGCTTCGCCCGACTGGTCGTCGAGCAGGGTGAGGCGCGGCCGCAGATCTTCCTTGGTGCGGGCGGCACCACGATGCTCCGTCACGACGCGCTGGGCGATACCCGTCGCTTCGTCGGTTTGCTCGGCTAGCGTCTTGCCGTCGATCAGGTCCTGATACTTCACGATACCGGGCTTTTCGGTGATCACCGGCATGGTGAAGGGATCCCACTCTGCAAAGCGCTCGCCCTTCGCCACGGGGGCACCATCGGCAATCAGGACGGTAGCGCCATAGGGCAGGCGGTGCGTTTCGCGTTCGCGGCCTTCATTGTCGATGATCGCGATCTCGCCATTGCGGGCGAGCGACAGGCGGCGGCCATTCTTGTCGGTGATGGTCGGCATGTCGCGCAGCTCGATCGTGCCGTCCGACATGGCTTCCAGGTTCGACGTTTCGTTGAAGTTCGCCGCGCCGCCGATGTGGAAGGTACGCATGGTGAGCTGCGTGCCCGGTTCACCGATGGACTGCGCCGCGATGACGCCGACCGCTTCACCGATATTGACCGGCGTACCACGGGCGAGGTCACGGCCGTAGCACTTGCCGCACACGCCCATCTTGCTTTCGCAGATCAGCGGGCTGCGGATCTTCACGGCCTGCGTGCCGATGGCTTCGATCTGCGCCACCAGCGCTTCGTCGAGCAGCGTGCCGATCGGCACGATGACCGTACCGTCCTTGCTGTCGACAATATCCTGCGCCGTGGTGCGGCCCAGAATGCGCTCACCGAGCGAGGCGATGACCGAACCACCCTGAACGATGGCCTTCATCTCCAGCGCCTTTTCGGTGCCGCAATCTTCCTCGACGATGGTGCAGTCCTGCGACACGTCGACCAGACGGCGGGTCAGGTAACCCGAGTTCGCCGTCTTGAGCGCGGTGTCGGCAAGCCCTTTTCGAGCACCATGGGTGGAGTTGAAATATTCAAGGACGGTCAGGCCTTCCTTGAAGTTCGAGATGATCGGCGTTTCGATGATCTCGCCGCTCGGCTTGGCCATCAGGCCGCGCATGCCGGCAAGCTGCTTCATCTGGGCCTGCGAACCACGGGCACCGGAGTGCGCCATCATGTAGATCGAGTTGATCTGGGCCATGCGGCCGGTCTGCGGGTCCTTGGGCTGGGCGCGGATCTCGTCCATCATGGCGTTCGCGACCTGGTCGCCGCAACGGCTCCAGGCGTCGATCACCTTGTTGTACTTTTCCTGCTGGGTGATCAGGCCGTCCTGATATTGCTGCTCATAGTCGGCCACCAGCGCCTTGGTCTCGTCGACCATCGCGGTCTTCGAATCCGGGATCACCATGTCGTCCTTGCCGAAGCTGATGCCGGCCTGGAACGCGTGGCGGAAGCCCAGCGCCATGATGGCGTCGGCGAACAGCACCGTGTCCTTCTGGCCGGTGTGACGATAGACCTGATCGATGACGTCGCCGATTTCCTTCTTGGTGAGAAGGCGGTTGACGACGTCGAAGGGCACCTTGTGCGACTTGGGCAGGCATTCGCCCAGCAGCATGCGACCGGGGGTCGTCTCGAACCGCTTCATATATTGCTGACCGTTTTCGTCGGTCTGCGGCACGCGGCTGGTGATCTTCGAATGCAGGGTCACGGCCTTGGCATAGAGGGCCTGGTGGACCTCCTGCATGTCGGCCAGCAGCATGCCTTCGCCCGGCTCGCCTTCGCGCTCCATGGACAGGTAATAGATACCCAGCACCATGTCCTGCGAGGGGACGATGATCGGCTTGCCGTTCGCGGGGCTGAGGATGTTGTTGGTCGACATCATCAGCACGCGCGCTTCCAACTGGGCCTCAAGGCTCAGCGGGACGTGGACGGCCATCTGGTCGCCGTCGAAGTCGGCGTTGAAGGCCGAGCAGACCAGCGGGTGAAGCTGGATCGCCTTGCCCTCGATCAGCACGGGTTCGAACGCCTGGATGCCCAGGCGGTGGAGCGTCGGCGCGCGGTTCAGCATGACCGGGTGCTCGCGGATCACCTCGTCCAGGATGTCCCAGACTTCCTTGCGCTCCTTCTCGACCCACTTCTTCGCCTGCTTCAGGGTCATGGACAGACCCTTGGCGTCCAGACGGGCGTAGATGAAGGGCTTGAACAGTTCGAGCGCCATCTTCTTGGGCAGGCCGCACTGGTGCAGCTTGAGTTCCGGGCCGGTCACGATGACCGAACGGCCCGAATAGTCGACGCGCTTGCCGAGCAGGTTCTGACGGAAGCGGCCCTGCTTGCCCTTCAGCATGTCGGACAGCGACTTGAGCGGACGCTTGTTCGCGCCGGTGATGACGCGGCCGCGGCGGCCATTGTCGAACAGGGCGTCGACCGCTTCCTGCAACATGCGCTTTTCGTTGCGGACGATGATGTCCGGCGCGCGCAGTTCCATCAGCCGCTTCAGGCGGTTGTTGCGGTTGATGACGCGACGATACAGGTCGTTCAGGTCCGAGGTGGCGAAGCGGCCGCCGTCCAGCGGCACCAGCGGGCGCAGTTCCGGCGGGATGACCGGCACGACGTCGAGGATCATCCATTCCGGACGGTTGCCCGAATCCAGGAAGCTTTCGACGACCTTCAGCCGCTTGATGATCTTCTTGGGCTTCAGTTCCGACTTGGTGACGGCCAGCTCGTCCAGCAGCGCCTGCTTCTCGCCCTCAAGGTCGAGGTCCATCAGCATCTGCTTGACCGCTTCCGCGCCGATCCCGGCGGAGAAGGCGTCCTCGCCATATTCGTCCTGCGCGTCGAGCAGTTCGTCTTCGGTCAGAAGCTGGAACTTTTCGAGCGGGGTCAGGCCCGGCTCGGTGACGATGTAGCTCTCGAAATACAGCACGCGCTCAAGCTGCTTCAATTGCATGTCGAGCAGCAGGCCGATGCGCGAGGGCAGCGACTTCAGGAACCAGATGTGCGCGACGGGCGCGGCCAGTTCGATATGGCCCATCCGCTCGCGGCGGACCTTCGACACCGTGACTTCGACACCGCATTTTTCGCAGACGATGCCCTTGTACTTCATGCGCTTATACTTGCCGCACAGGCATTCATAGTCCTTGATGGGACCGAAGATGCGGGCGCAGAACAGGCCGTCACGCTCGGGCTTGAACGTGCGGTAGTTGATGGTTTCCGGCTTCTTGATCTCGCCGAAGGACCAGGACCGGATACGCTCAGGCGAGGCGAGGCCGATCTGGATCTGGTCGAAGGTTTCCGGCTTCTGGACCGGGTTCGCGAAGTTGGTCAGTTCGTTCATATCTCATGTCCCTCTAGAGGGTAAAATTCCGGGGCGAAGGAGGGATGGCCCTTGCCTTCGGAGGGCAAGGGCCAGAGTCCCGTTATTCCGCCGCCTGCGCGAAGCCGTCGCCGTCTTCCTCGATCTCGTCCATCGCGGCGAGTTCGACGTTGAGGCCCAGCGAGCGCATTTCCTTGACCAGCACGTTGAAGCTTTCGGGGATACCGGCTTCGAACGTGTCGTCGCCCTTGACGATCGCTTCGTAGACCTTGGTACGTCCGACCACGTCGTCCGACTTCACCGTCAGCATTTCCTGCAAGGTATAGGCGGCGCCGTACGCCTGGAGCGCCCACACCTCCATTTCACCGAAGCGCTGGCCGCCGAACTGCGCCTTACCGCCCAGCGGCTGCTGGGTAACAAGCGAGTAGGGGCCGATGGAACGGGCGTGGATCTTGTCGTCGACCAGGTGGTGCAGCTTCAGCATGTAGATGATGCCGACAGTCACCTTGCGGTCGAAACGGTCGCCGGTGCGGCCGTCGAACAGGTCCGACTGGCCCGACGAGTGCAGGCCCGCCAACTCCAGCATCGCGGACACGTCGGCTTCGCGGGCGCCGTCGAACACCGGTGTCGCCATCGGCACGCCGCGCTGGAGATGTTCGGCAAGGTCGACGATCTGCTCGGCCGTGCGGCCGTTGATCTGGTCGGCATAGTGCTCGCCATAGGTTTCCAGCAGGCGGGTCTTGACCGCATCCGGCATCTCGCCAGCCTGCGCGTTCGGATTGGCTTCGCGCCAATCTTCCAGCGCATGCTTGAGCTGCTGACCGAGGCCACGCGCGGCCCAGCCAAGGTGCGTCTCGAAGATCTGCCCGACGTTCATGCGCGACGGCACGCCCAGCGGGTTCAGCACGATGTCGACATGGGTGCCGTCTTCAAGGAACGGCATGTCCTCGATCGGCAGGATGCGCGAGATCACACCCTTGTTCCCGTGACGGCCGGCCATCTTGTCGCCCGGCTGGAGCTTGCGCTTCACCGCGACGAACACCTTGACCATCTTGAGCACGCCCGGCGGCAGCTCGTCGCCGCGCTGGAGCTTGTCGACGCGGTCCTCGAACTTCTCGACGATCAGCTTCACCGCTTCGTCATACTGCGCCTTGACGGCTTCGATGCCGGCCTGACGCGTGTCGTCCGCGACCGCGAACTTCCACCATTCGTGACGCTCGACCTCGCCCAGCAGGGCCTCGTCGATCTCCACGCCCTTGCGCACGCCCTTGGGAGCAGCCGCAGCCGTCTGACCGAGCAGCATTTCCTGAAGGCGGTTGAAGGTCGCGCGGTTGAGGATGGCGCGTTCGTCCTCGCGATCCTTGGCGAGACGGTCGATTTCCTCCCGCTCGATCGCCATGGCGCGCTCATCCTTGTCGATGCCGTGGCGGTTGAACACGCGCACTTCCACGACCGTACCGGCAACGCCCGGCGGCAGACGCAGCGAGGTGTCGCGCACGTCGCTCGCCTTTTCGCCGAAGATCGCGCGAAGCAGCTTTTCTTCCGGCGTCATCGGCGATTCACCCTTGGGGGTGATCTTGCCGACCAAGATATCGCCCGGCTCCACTTCGGCGCCGATATAGACGATGCCCGCCTCGTCGAGGTTGCGCAGCGCTTCCTCACCGACGTTCGGGATGTCGCGGGTGATGTCTTCCGGCCCCAGCTTGGTGTCGCGGGCCATGACCTCGAACTCCTCGATATGGATCGAGGTGAAGACGTCATCCTTCACGATCCGCTCGGAGATCAGGATGGAGTCCTCGTAGTTGTAGCCGTTCCAGGGCATGAACGCGACCAGCGTGTTGCGGCCCAGCGCCAGCTCGCCAAACTCAGTCGACGGGCCGTCGGCGATCACGTCGCCAGCCTCGATCAGGTCGCCCACCTTCACCAACGGACGCTGGTTGATGCAGGTGTCCTGGTTGGAGCGCTGGAACTTCTGGAGCGTATAGATGTCGACGCCCGACTGGCCGGGTTCGATGTCGCCGGTGGCGCGGATGACGATACGGGTCGCGTCGACCTGATCGATAATGCCCGCGCGCTTGGCGGCGATGGCCGCGCCCGAGTCACGCGCGACCGTGCCTTCCATGCCGGTGCCGACGAACGGCGCCTCGGCACGGACCAGCGGCACGGCCTGACGCTGCATGTTCGACCCCATGAGCGCGCGGTTGGCGTCGTCATTTTCCAGGAACGGAATGAGCGAGGCCGCGACCGAGACGAGCTGCTTGGGGCTGACGTCCATCAGGGTGATGTGGTCCTTGGGCGCCATCAGGAATTCGCCCGCTTCACGCGCCGAGATCAGATCCTCGGCCAGAGTGCCCTCTTCGGTCACTTCGGCGTTGGCCTGCGCGATGGTGTGCTTGGCTTCTTCCATCGCCGACAGATAGACGACCTCGTTCGTCACCTTGCCGTCGATCACCTTGCGGTAGGGCGTCTCGATGAAGCCATATTTGTTCACGCGGCTGAAGGTCGCGAGCGAGTTGATCAGACCGATGTTCGGGCCTTCCGGCGTTTCAATCGGGCAGATACGGCCATAATGGGTCGGGTGGACGTCGCGGACTTCGAAGCCGGCGCGTTCACGGGTCAGACCGCCCGGCCCAAGCGCCGAGACACGGCGCTTGTGGGTGACTTCCGACAGCGGGTTGGTCTGGTCCATGAACTGCGAGAGCTGCGAGGAGCCGAAGAACTCACGCACGGCGGCCACGGCGGGCTTTGCGTTGATGAGGTCATTCGGCATCACGGTCGAGACGTCGACGCTCGACATGCGCTCCTTGACGGCGCGTTCCATGCGCAGCAGGCCGACGCGATACTGGTTTTCCAGCAGTTCGCCCACCGAGCGGACGCGGCGGTTGCCGAGATTGTCGATATCGTCGATCTCGCCCTTGCCGTCCTTCAGGTTCACCAGTTCCTTGACCACGGCGAGGATGTCCTCGACGCGCAGGGTGGTGACGGTGTCCTCGGCATCGAGGTCGAGGCGCATGTTGAGCTTCACGCGGCCCACGGCCGAGAGGTCATAGCGCTCCGGATCGAAGAAGAGGCCGGCGAACAGCGCTTCGGCGGTTTCCTTCGTCGGCGGTTCGCCGGGGCGCATCACGCGGTAAATGTCGGCCAGCGCCTGATCGCGTTCCTCGGCCTTATCGGCCTTCAGCGTGTTGCGAATCCAGGGACCAGTAGTGACATGGTCGATGTCGAGCAGCTCAAGGCGGTCGATGCCCGCACGGTCGAGCTTTTCGAGATTTTCGGGCGACACTTCGTCACCAGCCTCGATGTAGATTTCGCCGGTGCTCTCGTTGATGAGGTCATAGGCGCTGTAGCGGCCATAGACTTCCTCGGTCGGGATCAGCAGCGTCTCAAGCCCGTCCTTCTCCGCCTTGTTGGCGGCGCGGGGCGAAATCTTGTGACCGGCGGCGAACACGACTTCGCCCGACTTGGCGTCAACAATGTCGAACGCCGGCTTCTGGCCGCGCCATGCTTCGGCGGTGTAGGGAATCTGCCAGCCGCCTTCGCCACGGACGAAGGTGACCTTGTTGTAGAAATAGCCGAGCATATCCTCGGGCGTCAGGCCCAGCGCATAGAGCAGCGCGGTGACCGGCAGCTTGCGCTTGCGGTCGATACGGACGTTGACGATGTCCTTGGCGTCGAATTCGAAGTCGAGCCAGGAACCACGGTAAGGGATGACGCGGGCGGCGAAGAGATATTTGCCCGACGAGTGGGTCTTGCCGCGATCATGGTCGAACAGGACGCCCGGCGAGCGGTGCATCTGCGACACGATGACGCGCTCGGTGCCGTTGACGATGAAGGTGCCGTTCTGGGTCATGAGCGGCATGTCGCCCATGTAGACATCCTGCTCCTTGATATCGAGCACGGAGCGGGTTTCGGTGTCCTGGTCCACTTCGAACACGATCAGGCGCAGCGTGACGCGCATCGGCGCCGCATAGGTGATGCCGCGCTGACGGCATTCCTCGACGTCATATTTCGGCTCTTCGAGTTCGTAGTGAACGAAGTCCATTTCCGCCGTGCCCGCGAAATCGCGGATCGGGAAGACCGAGCGCAGCGTCTTTTCCAGGCCGGAGACATAGCCGATCTTCGGGTCCGACCGCAGGAACTGCTCATAGCTCTCCCGCTGGACCTCGATCAGGTTCGGCATCTGCACCACTTCGTGGATGTCGCCGAATACCTTTCTGATGCGCTTCTTCGCGCCGGTATTGCTGATCGTGGGGAGAGCTTTGGTCGCCATTGCGGTTCCTGCCTGTAGTTCGTCGAATTTTTTCGCATCGCAGCGAAAATTCAGCCTTTGCATGACAAGTTTCGGGGTGATTCGCCCCTATGCAGTCACGCAAAAAAGTGCGGGCCGGGACTGTCCGATCCGCACTGTCAGCGTCTTGTAACCCGCCGTTTTCGCCCCATTCCGCCGGTTTCGAGCGCTAAACGAAACCGATCCCCGAGCGATCCGGGGGACGGCCCCCGCCTCGCCCGAGGGCGGTGCATGGACCGGATTTGAACAGCCCATATAGGTCCGAGGTCGCTGTTTGTGAAGGGGCTTTCCGTGTCCGACTACTGCCTTCCCGCATTTGGCGGACGATCTGCCGGCGGTGGCGCAGTCTTGACCTGTCCGTCGGCCCGAGTCTCCGATGGGCGGATCAGTGCGACGAGCGCCGCCGCCGCCAGAGCCATTGCCGCATAAATCAGCACGGGCAGGTCATAGCCGCCGCTCGCAAGGTGCATCCAGTCTGTCCATATCGGTGCAAGCGCGCCCACCAGGCTGATGATCGCGGTGTTGATGCCCAGCAGTCGCGAAAAGGCGTTCGGGTGGACGCTGTCGGCCAGCAGCATCGGTCCCGACTGGCCGGGCAGGGCGCTGGCGATGCCCCATAGCAGGACAAAGGCGGTCACTCCGCCCCATCCCATGATACGCACGCCGAGAAGTGCCGCCGTGCCGGCCGCCAGCAGCATCGCCGTGCCGATCAGCGCAGGCTGCGGCCCGATACGATCGGCCAGTATCCCGCCCAGCAGCAGCGCCGGGAGGCCCAGCAGATTGGCGATGCTGTATGCGGCCACCGCGCCCGGTTGCGAAAGGCCCTGCGCCATGAGACCGTCGACGGCCGCGAAGAGTATGCCGTTGATTGCCAGTTGCAGCAATGTCATCGCGCCGACGATCCGGCGGACATTCCCGCTGCGCAGGACGAGCCACAGCGGGCGTTCGTCGGTCTCGGTAGCCCTTGCGATCCGACCGCTGGGCACCGCCAGCACGAGCGCCGGACAGGCGAGTATGATCACCAGCGTGCAGAGCTGCATCGCCGCGCGCCAGCCCCAATGGATAATGGCCCCGCCGATGAGGGGCGGTACGACCGCGCCCGCCATGACCGCCGCGCCAAGGAAGACGCCCAGCGCTGCACCCCGCCGCCGGGGATGGCGGCGGGTGATGATCGCGATACCTGGCACGATGGTGGACGAGCCGACGCCTGCTCCTGCCACGGCCATCGCCGCCGCGAGCCACAGCCGTTCCTGCGCCAGTGATGCAGCGGCATAGCCCGCCGCGCTAAATATGATGCCGCCGAGCAGTACCGGCCGCACGCCCAGCCGGTCCAGCGCCCAGCCGACGGGCGCCGCCATGATACTCATCGCCAGCAGAAATGCTGTGGCGGCGATACCGGCCCGTCCGCCGAAATCAGCCGCCATGGCGGGAAGGAAAAGGCCGAGCGACATGAGAGTGCTACCCTGGATCAGCAGGGTGATGGCGGATAGCGCCAGCAGCGGTGGCGAGACCGGTATGGCGGAGAAAGAGGCAGGGCGGCGGACCACCGGACCGCCCTTATCGATTTTCTGCGCCGAAATGAACCGGTTGATGTCCGATTTGTGCAATGCGGCATCCATCAAGTCGGTATAGTCCATTCGGCTTTGGGTTTCGTGGGGACGGAACGGGTGGGGATGGAGCTTTGATCCGCACGGAAGATATTTATGACGCCGCCACGGACGATGCGGCTTTCGACCGGCTGGCTTCCACGCTGGCGGGCGCCGTGGGCGCGCGTTCGGGGGTGCTGCATTGGGGCCATGCATCCGATCATGTCGCCGAGATTTCCTATTCGGGCTATTTTTCCGACGGGCAAATGGCGATTTACGAAGAGGAATTCCAGGACGACGACTTATGGGGGGCGGCGGTCGTTCGGGCCGAAGCCGTCAATCGCGTCTGGAATGTCGAGACGTTCGTATCCGATCATATCTATGAGGGCAGCCGAATCTACAATGAGTGGATCAGGCCCATGGGCGATGATACGTTTCGCTGTTTGGGCGGAGTGATCCACAGGGATGGCCTGACCGGCCATATCGGCCTGCATCGCGGCCGCGCGCAAAAGCCCTTCGATTCCCAGGAGGAGCGCGTGATCCAGGAGAATATGGGCCATATCGCCCGGATGTTCGCGATTCGCAGCAAGCTCGACCGCATCAATCACCGTGGCCGGTCCTTGCAGGCCACGCTCGATATGCTGGGGCATGCCGTCTTCACGCTGCGCCCGAACGGGACGCTGATCGACTGCAATCGGGCGGCGGATATGTTGCTGTGCAGGGCAGATGGGCTGACCTTGCGTCAGCGGCAGTTGAAGGCACGCGACCCCCGCGATGACGAAGCCCTGCAGACCGCGCTGAGGATCGCATCGGCGCGCGAGGGCGGGCAGGCCAGTGCGATCTTCATCCATCGGGCGGCGGATTCGCCCTATGTGCTCTCGATCGCGTCGGTGCGCGTCGGCGCGCAGCGGCAGATCGTTGCCATAGCCACGGATCCGAATGAAGAGGATGCAAGTCTTACCAGTCGCATTCGCGCGCTCTATGGCCTGACCAAGGCTGAAGCGGAGGTGGCTCAGGCGCTCTGCGCCGGTCGGGGCCTGGAGGAATTGTCCCAGGAACGGGGCGTGGCGCTCAATACCGTGCGTACGCAGATCAAGAATATCTATGCGAAGCTGGATTGCAGCCGTCAGTCCGAACTGGTGGCGCGCATCGGTGCGTTGCCGCGCTTGAGTGCTGCGAAGAACGGAGATTAAGGGCGCCCGGAATCTCCTGTTCCTGCAAAGGCAGGAGCATGACGTCAGGGCTGGGCGGGTACGGCAATGACGGGGGGAGGTGGGGTAATCTTCACCGTTTCGAACCGCTCTTTACGGCGCACGCCGGCGAGTTCTGGTGCGGCGGGAGGCGTAGCAGATGCGGTTGCCGTGGGAACGCGCTGGCGCATGCACTCATCCTTGTTGCCGCGCGGCGTCTGTATGCAATTCCACAGCGCGCGCTGCAAACCTGTCGCATCGTTGTGGATATAGGCGAAGGCCATGCTTTCCATCTGGTCGCCGGACAACGGCAGGCCAGCCGGCGCGGTGCCGATACGCCACGCCATGATCCGGCATTCCGGCCGGCCCGCGCAAAAGGTTTGCGCCAGCGCCGGCCAACTGTCCGGCGCCGTGTTGCGCCCCAGTTCGACCAGGAAGCTTTTCGCGCCCGGTGCGATCGCGATCAACCGCACGCCCGCCATCATCTTGCCCAGCGAGTCCGCCCCGATCGCCTGTTGCGGCTGCGCGGCCAGGTCATGCAATGCGCCCCCGGCGAGCAAGGCGGCCGACGGCACGACGACCGCGCCCGGCCCGCCCTGATGAGCGGCGGACAGTCGGGCGATACGCGCGATCAACGGCTCGCCATTGTCGCCCGTCCGGCGGAAGGCGGGCGGCGTGCCCCACCAGCCGCGCCAGCGGAAGAAGAGGTGGGTGCCCACCGCGCCGATCTTGTCCAGACTGCCACTCCAATAGGGAACCACCCAGTCGGTGTGATAATGGGTGGCATAGCCGACAGGCTTGTAGACCTTGCCCGCCAGCGCCGATCTGGCGATCTCCCGCGCCCTTTCCCATGCCGCCTGAGTGGGCGTGCGGGCGAGGGCGCCATCACAGGTGAAGGTGAACTGGCAGCCGGTGGCGCGTTCCTGCCCCTGAAAGACGACGCCGCAGACGGTCTTGGGAAAGGCGGGATGGCGTACGCGGTTGAGCACGACCTGTGCCACGGCCCGCTCGCCTGACGCATCGTCGCCCGCCTCATAAAGTTGCGCCGCGGCCAGACAGTCCGTAGCGCGGGCGAGATCGGTTTCGGATCCTGTGAAGAGGAAAGGCCGCGCCGCCGGATTGGGCAGGTGGGAAAAGGGCACGGCGGCGTTGAACGTTCGCGCCTGATTCCGGTCGAGCGCATAAAAATCGACCGGCTCTACCGGCGGGGGCGGGGTTGTCGGACGTTTGAGACGCGTGACCGAAACGGCGTCAAACGGATGCTTTGACGCGGGTATACGCCCTTCCCAGGTCGCGACCATGGCGGGCAGGCCGACGAACAGCATGAGCCAAAGCAGCCACGCCCATTTGCGTGGCTGGCCAGGGGTTGCAGCGTCGGTCATGCCCGGCCCGGAACTGCCTTATTCGGGCAGGAAGTCGGGCACCGACAAATAGCGTTCGCCGGTGTCATAGTTGAAGCCCAGAACGCGGCTGCCTGCGGCGAGTTCCGGCAGCTTCTGAGCGATGGCGGCGAGTGTCGCGCCGGAGGAGATGCCCACCAGCACCCCTTCCTCCCGCGCGGCGCGGCGGGCGAACTCCTTGGCGTCAGCCGGATCGACCTGGATCACGCCGTCGAGCAATTGGGTGTGGAGGTTTGCCGGGATGAAGCCAGCACCTATGCCCTGGATCGGGTGGGGGCCGGGCTGGCCGCCGCTGATGACATGGGACAGGGTCGGCTCGACCGCATAGACCTTGAGATGGGGCCAGAGCTGCTTGAGCACCTGCGCCACGCCGGTGATATGACCGCCGGTGCCGACGCCGGTGATCAGCGCGTCCAGGGGCGAGTCAGCAAAATCGGCGGCGATTTCCTGCGCCGTGGTGCGGACATGGACGTCGATGTTCGCCGGATTCTCGAATTGCTGCGGCATCCACGAGCCGGGGGTCTGCTCGACCAGTTCCAGCGCGCGCTCGATTGCGCCCTTCATGCCCTTTTCACGCGGCGTCAGGTCGAAGCTGGCGCCATAGGCCAGCATCAGCCGGCGACGCTCCAGGCTCATGCTCTCGGGCATGACCAGGATCAGCTTATAGCCCTTGACCGCCGCGACCATGGCCAGGCCCACGCCGGTATTGCCCGACGTCGGTTCGATGATCGTGCCGCCGGGTTTCAGGTCGCCCGATGCTTCGGCGGCCTCGATCATGGACAGGGCGATTCGGTCCTTGATCGACCCGCCGGGGTTGGAACGTTCGGACTTGATCCACACTTCCGTGCCTTTGGGTGCATCACCGAACAGCCGGTTGACGCGGATATGCGGCGTATTGCCGATGGTTTCCAAAATGCTGGATGCCTTCATTGCGCTTTCTCCTGCTTGGATTCAGCCGCCCCTTGTTCGGGTAGGATTTCAGGTGGGTCGAAGGTACGGGCAAGGCGCAGTTCTGGAAAGAGCCGTGCCCAGATAAGGGTTATCATAATGGCGCCGATGCCGCCGCCGATCACCGCCGCGACCGGGCCGACCAGTGCGGCGAGGAAGCCGGATTCCGCCTCGCCCAGTTCGTTGGAGGCGGAAATGGTGAGTTGCGACAGGCTGGACACGCGACCGCGCATCTCGTCGGGCGTATGAAGCTGGATCAGTGACTGGCGGACATAGACGGATACCATGTCGGCCGACCCCAGCAGGATCAGGGCGGCGATGCCGACTTCCGGCGCGATGGCGCGAGGCAGGAAGGCGGTACTGCCGAAGATGATGGTCGCGATGCCGAACAGGATGACGGCGCCCAGCATTTTCAGACCGACTTCGGTCTTCATCGGACGGAAGGAGAAGAAGAGTGCGGTGACACCCGCGCCGATGCCCGGCGAAGCGGCGAGATGGCCAAGGCCCGCCGACCCCACATGCAATATGTCGCGGGCATAGACCGGCAACAGCGCGGTCGCGCCGGCCAGCAGAACCGCGAACAGGTCGAGCGTGATGGTCGCAAGCACGAGCCGGTTGGTGCGGACATAGGTGAGGCCGTCGATCATCTGGCGCACCGGATGGCGGCTGGTGTCCCGGGGCGGCTGCGGCACCGGACCGATCAGCAGCATGCAGAGCAGGGCGACGGCGAACAGGCCCGATGCCAGCGCATAGGCGCCCCAGGGTTGAATGGCATAGGCATAGCCGCCCAGCGCCGGACCCGCGATCATCCCCGCCTGCCAGACGACGCTGGCAATGGCGATGGCGTTGGGCAGCACTTCGCGTGGCACCAGATTGGGGGCAAGGGCGCTGTAGGCCGGGCCGTTGAAGGCGCGAGCGATACCGACGATGGCGGCGATGCCGAAGATCAGGGGCAGGGTGATCCGACCCTCATAGGTTGCGAAGGCCAGGGTTCCCGACGCCAGCATCAGCAGCAACAGAGTGAAGCGGGTGATCTTGCGCCGGTCGAAATGGTCCGCCACCCAACCTGTCACGGGCGTCAGGAAGAAGAGCGGCAGGAATTGCGCAAGGCCGATCAGGCCAAGCTGGGCCGAGGCAGCCCCCGTGCTCATCGTTTCGCGCGCGACATTATAGGCCTGCCACGCCAGCACGACCATCATGCTGTATTGCGCGAGTACCGCCGTCAGCCGCCCCAGCAGATAGGCCCGGAAATCACCGAAGCGCAGGGGATGGTGCGGGATGGAAGGGCTATGCATCGGCCCTCCTTAGCGCCTGCACAATGACTCTCGCAACCTGATCGGTAGAGAAAAGGCGCAGCAATATTTGGGGTGGGGAAGGTGTGGCTTTAGGGGAAAGGGATCCCTGCCCGTAGGCTGGAGAGGCACCATGTTCCTGCCTTCGCAGGAACATGGTGGAAAGGGTCTAGCGATCCGGCTGCAACATGATCCCGCTCACCGATCCATTCCGCACGGAGCAGACGAAAGGCACTGACCGCTGACCATCGAAGGGGCCGACTTCGCCCTCGACTTCCCATCCTGTTGACATGCTGCTGGCGGCGATCCGCCCGAGGATTTTCGTGCCGGGTCCGGCCTCCTCCCGTGCCTTGGCGGCGCAGGCATTGCGCGCGGCCGTGGCGGTGCGGATCGGGCCATAGGCGGGCGAGGCGTAAGGTTGGCGCTTGGCGTCGCGTTCGGCCTGACGGTCGCGGGCGATGTCGCTGGCAATGGCGGCATCGGCGGCGCGATGCAGGTCGCGATAATCCTGCGCATGAACGGGAATGGCGGATGCCAGACCCAGTATGCAGATGCCCTTAATGCAGATGACCATCTTTCGCATGGCGTTTCTCCCCGTGCCTATTTGAACAGGCTGCCCAATATGCCGCGCACCAATTGACCCGCGATCCCGCCCGAGCTTTTGCGGCTGGACCCGCCGAAGACCGCGCGGCCAAGCTCATTGGCGACCTGACGGCCGACCGACGAGGCGGCGGAGCGGGTGGCGGACTGGATCGCCTTGTCGAAACCGGATGGCTTGGCGGCTTCGCGGGCGGCGGCGGCTTCCTGCCGGGCCTGTTCCTTGAGCTGGGCCTCGCGCTGTTTGGCCTCGACCTTCGCCTGGGCGGCGGCGGCCTTGTCGGCTTCGGCCTGCGCCTTGGACGCCTGCGCGGCGGCAGCGGCGGCCTGCCCCCGCGCGGCGAGGATCTCCTCGGCCGATTCGCGATCCACAGTCGTGTCATATTTGCCCGCGCAGGGCGAAATCGACTGGATGATCGCGCGCTCTTTGGCATCCACCGGACCCAGGCGCGAACGCGGCGGCGCGATCAATGTGCGCTGCACGATGCCCGGTGATCCATCCTCCTGAAGCAGCGACACCAGCGCCTCGCCCACCTTGAGTTCGGTGATGGCGGTTTCGACGTTCAGGTCCGGATTGACGCGGAAGGTATCCGCTGCCGCCTTGATCGCCTTCTGGTCGCGGGGCGTGAAGGCGCGCAGCGCGTGCTGGACCCGGTTGCCGAGCTGGCCCGCCACATCCTCCGGAATGTCGATCGGGTTCTGGGTCACGAAATAGATGCCGACGCCCTTGGAGCGGATCAGGCGCACCACCTGCTCGATCTTGTCGGTCAGCGCCTTGGGCGCGTCGTCGAAGAGAAGGTGCGCCTCGTCGAAGAAGAAGACGAGGACGGGCTTGTCCGGATCGCCGACTTCGGGCAGCGTCTCGAACAGTTCGGAGAGCAGCCAGAGCAGGAAGGTGGCATAGAGCTTGGGGCTCTGCATCAGCTTGTCGGCGGCAAGAACGTTCACATAGCCGCGGCCCTTCTCGTCGACTTTCAGCATGTCGTGAATGTCGAGCGCGGGTTCACCGAAGAAATGGTCGCCACCCTGGGATTCAAGCTGGAGCAATTGCCGCTGGATGGCGCCGACGCTGGCCTTGGTCACATTGCCGTAGCGGGCCGACAGGCTGTCGGCATTTTCCGCACAATAAGCCAGCATCGCCTGAAGGTCGCCGAGATCGAGCAACAGCAGCCCTTCCTCGTCGGCATATTTGAAGGCGATGGAAAGCACACCCTCCTGCGTTTCGTTGAGGTCCATCAGCCGCGACAGCAGCAGCGGTCCCATTTCGCTGACAGTGGTGCGGATCGGATGACCCTGTTCGCCGTACAGATCCCAGAATATGGCCGGATTGTCGGCATAGCTGTAATTCTCGATGCCGATTTCCTTGGCGCGGGCGACCAGCTTATCGGCATTTTTGGCGGTGGGCGAGCCAGCCATGGAGATGCCCGACAGATCGCCTTTCACATCCGCGAGGAAGACGGGGACGCCGAGCGCCGAAAAGCTTTCGGCAATGCCCTGCAACGTCACGGTCTTGCCGGTGCCGGTCGCGCCCGCGATCAGGCCATGGCGGTTGGCCCTGCGCAGGTTCAGCGTCTGAGGGATGCCGCCATCCTTGTCCGGTGCGCCAAGGCCGATGAAAATGCCGTCGCTCATTCCGTCATGCTCCCCAAAAGCTTCGGGCCACGCCCGCCGGAGTCTGTCGCCTCAGTGTAGAGGGGAGACAGGGTTCCCGGCAAGCGCGGCCCGTAACGATCCGCTGATTATCAGCGGTTTATTTATCGCGCAGCCGCACCGGCAGGAACACCGCAGGCTGGCCGCGACGCAGGACTTGCAGGAGGATCGCGCTGCGGCCCTGGGCCGACACCGCCTTCACCTGCGCGTCAAGTTCCGCCTGGGTGGCGACCGGCCGGTTGTTGGCGGTGATGATCACATCGCCGCGACGCAGCCCCTTGGCGCCCGCATCGGTCGAGCTGTCCACCGCGGTGATCACGATGCCGCGCGTGTCGGCCGCGATGCCGAGCTGGCGGATGATGGTCGAGGTCAACGGGATGGCGGAAATGCCGAGCGATTGCTGCGTCGCCTGGCCGCTGCCGGACTGGTCGTCCTGTTGCTGGTTGAAATCATCGTCCTGTTGCTGGGCGAAGGCGTTCAACTCATCCTCGGACGGGCGCTCGCCAACCACGGCGGTCACGGTCTGGCGCTGGCCGTTGCGCAGCAGCACGATCGGCACGCGCGATCCGATGGGCTGGTTGGCGACGATGGACGAGAGGTTCTGATCCGGCGTCACTTCCTGGCCGGCCACGCTGACGATCACGTCGCCCGCCTTGATCCCGGCCTTGTCGGCGCCCTTGCCGGGTTCCACGCCCTGCACGAACTCGCCGCGATTCTTGGCAAGGCCAAGCGAATCGGCCAGATCCTCGCCCAGCGGGCTGATCTGGATGCCCAGATAGCCGCGCTTGACCGCCTGGCCCTTGCGCAGCGTGTCGACGATCGGCGCGGCCTGTTCCGACGGGATGGCGAAGCCGATGCCGACATTGCCGCCCGAGGGCGAGAGGATCTGGCTGTTGATGCCGATCACATTGCCGCGCATGTCGAACATCGGGCCGCCGGAGTTGCCCTGGTTGATCGACGCGTCGGTCTGGATGAACTTGTCATAGGTGCCGCCGGTGCCGCGATGCACGGCGGAGATGATGCCCGCCGTCACCGTGCCCGACAGGGCGAAGGGGTTGCCGATGGCGATCACCCAGTCGCCCACGCGCGCCTTGGTGCTGTCACCGAACTTCACGAAGGGCAGGGCCTTTTTCGGCTCGATCTTCAGCACGGCGATGTCGGTCGCCGGATCGCGGCCGATCAGCTTGGCCGGATATTCCTCGCGGTTGGTCAGCGTGACCGTGATCGAATCCACCGACGCGCCTTCCGCGCCCGCCGACACCACATGGTTGTTGGTGACGATATAGCCGTCGGCCGAAATGATGAAGCCGGACCCCAGTGACTGGGCTTGCCGGGTTTGGGGCTTGCCGCCCGGTGCCTGGCCCTGGCCGAACAGGTCGCCAAATGGGGTGCCGGCAAAGGGATTCTGGACCTGCACCCGCTGTCTGGTCGAGATGTTGACCACGGCGGGTTGCAGCTTTTCGACCATATCGGCCAGACTGGCGGGCGCGCCGGCGGGAGCCGCTGCCTGCATGCCTTCATTTTGCGCGACTTGCGCGCCGACATGGGAACTGGTCGTGACGGCGATGGCCGTGCCGCCGAGCAGCAGGGCACCGGTAATGGCATAAGCGTAACGCACTCGTGACGGTCCTCTCATGAACTTGGCGAAGGAAGGGCGGGACTTTGCGATGAGCGGGATGCGCCGCCTTGCCTTAACCGTCATTGAATGGCGCTGGTTCCGTAATGAAATCAACGCCCCTGAAACTGTTTCAGGAAATCATTGTCGCGGGAGAGGACCATGGCGGTCGACCCCTGCTTGTCCGGGGAGAAGGTATAACGATAAGCCTGCATGGCGCGATAGAAATCGTAGAATTGCGCATCCTTGCCGAAGCTGTCCGAATAGATGCGGGCGGCATTGGCATCGGCTTCCGCGCGGATGATCTGCGCCTGCTTCGCGCCCTGGGCCCGGATCGTCAGCGCCTCCTGCTCGCGTGCGGTGCGCATGCGGGTGAAGGCGCTTTCCAGCGGCGCGCCATCGGGCAGGTCTGCGCGCTTGATGCGCACATCGACGATCTGGGCGCCATATTGGCGGGCAACCCGGTTCAGGCCGGCTTCAATATTGTCCATCACCTGGCCGCGCTCCGGCGAAAGCAGTGCTGCGAACGGCCGCTTGCCCAATTCGTTGCGCAGCGCGGAGCCGAGAATGGGTCTCAGCGCATCGGATACGCGGTCTTCGCTGCCCGCCGCGATATACATGCGCAGCGGATCGACGATGCGGTACCGGGCGAAGGCATCGACCTGCAAGCGCAACTGGTCGGTGGAGAGCACCTGCTGGCGTTCCATTTCCACGGACAGGACGCGCTTGTCGATCCAGACGACCTGGTCGATGAACGGCCAGCGAAGGATGATGCCTGCGCCGGTCTTCCCGAAATCCTCGTTCGGCCGGTATCGGTTGATGATCTTCTTGGGATCGCCGAAGCGCACGATCACGCCCTGCTTGGTTTCGGGCACGATCGCGATGGTGCTGCCGATCAGCAGCAGCGCGGCGATGGCGAGCAGCGCGAGCGCGACGGGATGGCGGACCAGGCCCTGCATCACTGGCCTCCCTCGGTCGTGGTGCCCTGGGCCGTGTTGGCCTGCGCCCGGCGCTTGAGTTCGGGCAGCGGCAGGAACGGCGTCACATTGCCGCTTTCGACGATGGTCTTGTCGACGTTCGCCAGGACGCCCTCCATGGTTTCATAATACATGCGGCGGCGGGTCACGTCGGGCGCGAGCTTATACTGCTCATAGACCTTGTCGAAGGCGGCGGCCTCGCCCTGCGCCTTGGCCGTCACCTGTTGCGCGGCGGCGCGGGCTTCATTGAGATAGGTCTGGGCAGTCTGCTGCGCGGCGGACACGGCCTTGAACGCGTCGTTGACCGCTGTCGGCGGGTCGGCCTGCTTGATCGCGACGCCCTGCACGCGGATGCCGGATTTATAGCCGTCGAGGATTTCCTGCATCCGCTGCTCGACCTGCTGCTCGATCTCGGTCCGGCCCGCGCCCAGCGCATCCTCCAGGCTGACGCTGGCGACGACCGAACGCATCGCGCTTTCCGCGACTTCGCGGACCGATGCGTCAGGATCGGACAACTGGAACAAATAAAGTTCGGGGCTGCGGATGTTCCAGCGCACCGAATAGGCAAGGTCGATGATGTTCTGGTCGCCGGTCAGTACCAGATTCTCGCTTTCCGCGCGGGTCGATCCGATGTCGATCGTGCGGATTTCCTCTACGTCAACGGTCGTCACATTCTCGAACGGCGCGGGCAAGGTCAGGCTGATGCCCGGCGAGAGGGTGCGGCTATATTTGCCGAGCAGGGTGACGACGCCGCGTTCCTGCGGACCGACGCGGTGGAAGCAGGTCAGGACCAGCCAGAGCACCACCAATATGCCGATGGCGGCAGGCCACAGCGCCTTGCCCGAAGGACGAGGCGGCAGGTTGCCGAAGCCGCCACCGCCGCCCTGGCCGAAGCTTTCCTTGCCGCGGCGGAGCAGTTCCTCGATCGCGGAGGGGCCTTTGGGACCGGAGGGGCGCCCCGGTTGGGTCCAGGGATTGCGCGGGCCGCCCTCGCGCCCGCCATCGCCGCCCTTGCCTTGGCCGTCGTTGCCGTCCGGCCCGTCGTTTTTACCGCCCCAGGGACCCTGGGCCATGGCGCTCGCAATGCGCGGCATCCACCCGAAAATTCTGTTCATCGCTCCTCTATAGGAAGGCTTTCCCACGAAAAACAGTGCCCTTCGCAACGATTATTGTTTCGAATGATGTCGCGGGGGATAAAAAAGGGGGCCGGCCGGTTTAACCGGAGGTCGAAAGCCATTAGATGGCGCTCCCATGACCGAGCTTGAAGATTTTGCCGCCCGCCTGAAAATACTGACCGACGGCCGCGCCAGCGCGCCGCGGGTCAAGGACGGCGTGATGTCGCTGGTGCTGGATGTGGCCGGCCTGTCGCTGGACCAGCGCGATGCCGTCGCCGCGGCGATCCGCGAGGGCGCACTCAACCTGCCGGACGTCAGCGACGTGCGTATCGCGATGACGGCGGAGCGCAAACCGATGAAGATCATCGCTGTCGCTTCGGGCAAAGGGGGCGTCGGCAAATCGACGCTTTCGGCCAATCTGGCGGTCGCGCTGCAACGGCTGGGTATCCGGGTCGGGTTGGTCGATGCCGATATTTACGGCCCGTCTCAGGCGCGACTGATGGCCAGCGAGGACAGGAAGCCGCAGGCGAAGGACAAGCAGCTTATCCCGGTGCTAAGCCCGCTCGGCATTCCGATGCTGTCGATGGGCCATCTGGTCGAGCCGGGCAAGGCGCTGGCCTGGCGCGGGCCGATGGCGGGCAATGCGCTGGCCCAGCTGATCGAGGCGGACTGGGGGGAAGTGGAAGTGTTGATCGTCGACATGCCGCCGGGCACGGGCGACGTGCAGCTTTCGATGGTGCAGAAGCACAAGCCTGCCGGAGCCGTCATCGTCTCCACGCCACAGGACCTGGCGCTGATCGACGCGACCCGCGCGGTCAGCCTGTTCGAGCAGACGCAGGTGCCGATGATCGGTCTGGTCGAGAATATGGCGGGCTATGCCTGCCCGCATTGCGGAGAGGTGTCGGACCCCTTCGGGCAGGGCGGCGCGGAGGCGGCGGCGGGCGAGATGGGCATGCCCTTCCTCGGCCGGATTCCGCTGGCGATCGACATTCGTCGCCGGTCCGACGCGGGCGATCCTCCCGCGGCGGGCGACGATGTGCATGGCGCCGCCTTCCGCGCGATCGCGGAAAAGGTAGCGGCGTGGCTGCGGCCTCAAGCAAAGTTTTGAAGGGGGAACGGCTTGCGTCCCTCCCGCGTCCTTCCCATGTCGAAAGGCCATTGGAGGGTGATATCATGCCGTTGACCGACGCACAGGACATTGCCGATCTGCTGAATGAAACCCGCACCATCGCGCTGGTCGGGATTTCCGACCGGCCCGACCGGCCGAGCTATGGCGTGATGAAGACCTTGCAGGACCATGGCTATCGCGTGTTGCCCGTCAATCCGCAGATCGCGGGCGAGCATGTGCATGGCGAATTCGTTTGGGCGCGCTTGTCCGACATCGGCGTGCCGATCGACATGGTCGACATCTTCCGCCGCAGCGAGGCGGCGGGCGAGGCGGTGGACGATGCCATTGCCGCCGGTGCCAAGGCGGTCTGGATGCAACTGGCCGTGGTGAACGAAGCCGCCGCCGCCCGCGCCGAGGCCGCGGGGCTCAAGGTCGTGATGGACCGTTGTCCGGCGATCGAGATACGTCGCCTCCAACTTGCGCCGATTGACGCGCAATAAGGCTTTCCAGTCGTCCCAAGCCTCTTTATCAGCGGGGCTATGGGGCGCGCACCGCGGAAGCTGGGTCAGCAGAAGACAAGAGGTTTGAACCGGCGCACGCTGCTGATCGGCGGGGGCGCGAGCGCGGGGTTGCTGCTGGCGTGGGCGGTGTGGCCAAGGGCCTATCGCCCGAATCTCAATACCGCGCCGGGCGAGACCGCCTTCAACGCCTTCCTCAAGATCGACCGGGCCGGGCAGGTCATCGTCATCGTGCCGCAAACGGAGATGGGGCAGGGGATCAGCACCATCTTGCCGCAGATATTGGCGGATGAACTAGGCGCCGACTGGCGTACGGTCGGCGTGCAGAGCGCGCCGGTCAGCCCGCTCTATGCCAACACATTGTTGGCGCGCGAATGGCTGGCCAATGACTGGAGCCGCCTTGCCGGGGCGGCGGGCGACTGGACGATCGACCAATATGCGACCCGCCGCGCGCTGATGCTGACGGGGGCGGGCACTTCCCTGCCGATGTTCCACCAGGCCTATCGTGAGGCGGGCGCGGCGGCGCGCGTGCTGCTGTGCAAGGCGGCGGCGGCGCGCTGGGACGTGGCGTGGGAAAGTTGCGATATCCAGAACGGCATCATCTCCGACGGCGGCCAGCGCAGGCTGAAGATCGGGGAGGTGGTGGAGGATGCTGCCACTTATGACCTGCCCGACATATTGCCCTTCCGTCAGACGGATGCGGACAGGCTGGCCGGGCAGGAACTGCCGCGGCTCGATACGCCTTCCAAGATCGATGGCAGCCATAATTTCGCTGCCGACATCCGCCTGCCGGACATGGTCTTTGCCTCGATCCGGCAGGGACCGATCGGCGATGCCGTCCTGAAAAGCGTCAATGAGGGCGCGGCGAAATCCGTCACCGGATTCCTCAAGCTCATCCGGCAGGAACGCTGGGTGGCGGCGGTCGCCAACAACTGGTGGGCGGCGAACAAGGCGCTGGACCTGGCCGATCCGGTGTTCGAGCTTGCCGGTACGCCCGTCGACAGCGGGGGCATGGAAGCGGCGCTGGAGCAGGCCTTTGCCGCATCCTCCGGCGAGCGGCTCTATGCGCAGGGCGATGTCCAGCCGTTGGCTCAGGGCGCGGCGATCCTTGCCAGCGAATATAAGGTGCGGCCGGGGCTGCATCTGGGGCTGGAGCCGATGTGTGCGACGGCGCGGATCGGCGATGAAGGTGCGGAAGTCTGGATGGCGAGCCAGGCGCCCGGCCTGGCGCGTGCCGCCATTGCGAAAGCGTTGGGGTTGTCCGTGGGGGCGGTGACGCTCTATCCGCTGCATGCCGGTGGCGGTCATGGGCGTCGGATGGATTTCGAGCCGGGCGTGCAGGCGGCGCTGCTGTCCCGCGAAATGGGGCGGCCGGTGCAACTGCTCTGGTCGCGGCTGGAGGATGTGATCCAGGACCGGCCCAGCGCGCCAGCCCATGCGCGCATGGCGGGCAAGCTCGGCCGCAACGGCGCGATCGAAATCTGGTCTGCCAAGGTCGCTGCGCCCTGCGCAATGGCGCAGACCTGGGCGCGTATCGCCCATCACAGACTGCCGCACGAGGCGATTGCGGACACGGCCGGCGTTTCGAGCCGGCTGGCGGTGGCAGGCATGGAACTGCCCTATGCCGTGCCCAATTGGGCAGTGGAGCATTTCCCCGCCGAGATCGGCCTGCCGCTGGGTTTCGCGCGAGCCAATGCGCATCTGCACGGCGCCTTCTTCACGGAGAGTTTCATCGACGAAATGGCGCATCAGGCGCAGATCGAGGCGATGTCCTTCCGCATCCAGATGCTGGGCGGCAATCCGCGTCTGGCGCATTGCCTGGCGACCGTGGGCGCCATGGGCGGCTGGCAGGGCGGGATCGCCGGGAGCGGGCAGGGACTTGCCGCGCACAGGATCAACGGTGCCTATATTGCCGTCATGGCGGAGGCGGGGATTTCCGAGGGCAAGCTACAGGTCGGCCGGATCATCGCCGCCGTCGATGGCGGGGAACAGGTCAATCCCGACATCGCCCGGCAACAGATCGAAAGCGGGCTTGTCCATGGGCTGGCGCTCGCCATGGGGGCAGCCATACCCTATGCCAAGGGCATGCCGACCCGCGCGATATTGGGCCGCATGGGGCTGCCCCGGCTGGGCGACATCGGCGAGATCACGGTCGAGTTGATCCGCAGTACCGCGCCGCCCACGGGTCTGACCGACGTGGCCGCGCCCCTGGTCGCACCTGCCATCGCCAACGCGCTGTTCACCACGGCCGGGCGTCGTTTCCGCAACTTGCCGCTGCTGATGGAGGGATAATGGGCAAGATCGGCATCCTCCTCATCAATCTTGGTACACCCGGCGCGCCCGACACAGCGTCCGTGCGACGGTATCTGAAGGAATTTCTTTCCGACCCCCGCGTGGTCGAATTACCGCAATGGCTCTGGCAGCCGATATTGCGTGGTCCGATCCTGATGACCCGGCCGCGCAAGTCGGCCCATGCCTATCGACAGGTGTGGATGGAGCATGGCTCTCCGCTCGCGGTCTATACCCGTGCCATCTCTTCGGCGCTCCAGCAGGGTTTGCCCGAACTGGTCGTGGATTGGGCGATGCGCTATGGCAATCCCTCCATCGCCTCGCGACTGGAGGCCATGGTCGCCGCGGGATGCGACCGTATCCTGCTGGCGCCGCTTTATCCGCAATATTGCGGCGCGACGACCGCGACGGCGCTGGATGCGGCTTATGAAGCCCTACGCAAGATGCGCGCGCAGCCTGCCATTCGTACCCTTACGCCCTATTATGCGGACCCAGCCTATATCGAGGCGTTGCGCGCCTCCACACTGACTCAGTTGGCCGCGCTCGACTTCGCGCCCGACCTGTTGATCGCCAGTTTCCACGGCATGCCGGAGCGGACGCGGCTGCTGGGCGATCCCTATCGCGACCAGTGCGTGGAAACGGCGCGATTGCTGGGGGAGGCGCTGGGCTGCGAAGTACGGGTGACGTTCCAGTCGCGTTTCGGCCGGGCGAAATGGCTGGGACCGGCGACGGATGACAGTCTGAGGAAACTTCCCGGCCAAGGCGTCGGAAAGGTCGCGGTGCTGACGCCCGGATTTGCCGCGGATTGCCTGGAGACCGTAGAGGAAATCGCTATTCGAGCCAAAGCGGACTTTATCGCCGCCGGTGGTCATAAATTTGTCCATTTGAGTTGTTTGAACGCGTCACGGGACGCTATGAACCTGTATGAGAATCTGGCCCGTCGCGAACTGGCCGGCTGGTTGGAGAGGTGAGTTTCGTCCGTCACTATTTTTAAGGAGAGCCGATATGAGCAAAGTTGCAATCGTCACGGGCGGGACGCGTGGTATCGGCGAGGCAATCAGCCTGGCGCTCAAGGAAATGGGTTATACGGTCGCGGCAAATTATGCCGGCAATGAGGCAAAGGCGCAGGCCTTTACCGAGCGGACCGGCATAGGCTCCTTCAAATGGGACGTGGGTGATCACCAGGCCTGTCTGGACGGGTGCGCGCAGGTGGAAGAAGCGCTGGGGCCGATCTCCATCGTCGTCAACAATGCGGGCATCACCCGCGACGGCGTGCTCGCGAAGATGAGCTTCGACGACTGGAACGAGGTGATGCGCATCAATCTGGGCGGTTGCTTCAACATGGCGAAGGCAACCTTCGGTGGGATGCGTGAGCGGGGTTGGGGCCGCATCGTCAACATCGGCTCGATCAACGGCCAGGCCGGCCAATATGGTCAGGTGAACTATGCCGCCGCCAAGTCCGGCATCCATGGTTTCACCAAGGCGCTGGCGCAGGAAGGCGCGAAATATGGTGTGACCGTCAATGCCATCGCGCCTGGCTATATCGACACCGACATGGTCGCCGCGGTGCCCGCCGCCGTGCTGGAAAAGATCGTCGCCAAGATCCCGGTCGGCCGTCTTGGCCATGCCGATGAAATCGCGCGAGGCGTCGCCTTCTTCTGTAGCGAGGATGGCGGCTTCGTGACCGGCAGCACGCTGTCGATCAACGGCGGCCAGCATATGTATTGATGGATGGGTTGGTCGACATGCAGTGGGGACGAGCCCGTACACGGCGATTTTCCGGGCTCCCCTGTTCGAACATCCGCCTTTTCGGTTCCCCCTGAACGCGATGTCGGCTGAACGTGAAGATGGCGCTTCGGCGGCGCTCTTCGCGCCGCCTGTCAAGCGTAGCGTGACCATCGCGGGCCATCAGACCGCCATCAGCCTGGAACCGATATTCTGGGAAGCCCTCCGCGCGGCCGCCGTGCGCGAGGGCTTGCCTGTCAATGCGCTGATCGCGCGTATCGACGTGGCACGCATGGCGGCGGACGATCCCCCCAATCTGGCCAGCGCGATAAGGTGCTGGCTTTTCAGGGATAATATGCGGCCATAAAATAATAATTATTCGCAATAGCATTGACTATGCGAACGAGTCGCAATAGCAGATGCCCCGGAATAGAGAAAAGGGGTTCTGTTTCCATGTCCAAAGCAATGTCACATTCTTCCTTTCTGGCGCTTGGTTGCGTCAGTGCCATGGCCTTCGCTTCCACCGTTCAGGCGCAGGACGGCGCGCAGGGCGCCAAGCTCGGCGGGATGACGGTCACCGACACGGCGATCGATGAATCGGCAGTGAAGGTCGAGAAGGCGGAATCGCCCAAATATGTCCGGCCGCTGCTGGACACGCCGCAGACCATCACCGTGATCGGCAACCAGACGATCCAGAAACAGAATCTGCTGACGCTGCGCGATGTGCTGGCGACCGTGCCGGGCATCACCTTCGGTGCCGGCGAGGGTGGCGGGGGCTATGGCGACAGCATCAACCTGCGCGGCCAGAGTGCGAACACCGACATCAGCATCGACGGCGTGCGCGACAGCGCTCAGTACAGCCGCACCGATCCGTTCAATCTGGAGCAGATCGAAGTCACCAACGGCGCCAACAGCGTCTATGGCGGCTCGGGTGCGATCGGCGGCAATATCAATCTCGTCACCAAGCGGCCCAAGGCCGATGACGAAACGCTGATCCAGGCGGGGGTCGGCACATCCGACTATTATCGCGCGACGATCGACAGCAACGTCCGGGTGAATGACCGGATCGCGGTGCGCCTGAACGCCATGGTCCACGAAAATGATGTGCCCGCACGGCAGGTCGATCATTACAAGCGTTGGGGCGTCGCACCGTCGGTCAAGCTGGGCGTGGACGGTCCTACCTCCCTGACACTGCTCTATGTCCATCAGGAGGACAGGAACACGCCGCTCTATGGCGTGCCTTATTACAAGAACGGCATCTATGACGGTCCGCTGCCGGGCGTGCCCTACAGCGCCTATCTCGGCTACAGGAATATCGACCGTCAGGATCAGACGGTCGATCAGGCCACCGCCATCTTCGAGCACAGGTTCAGCGATCTTCTTTCCATCCGCAATCTCTCGCGCTGGCAGCGGGTCGAGCAGAATCTGGTGGTCGATCCGCCGCAGGCGGGCAGCTACTGCCTGTCGAGCGGCCTGACCCAGGCGGGTATCGCCTGCGCGGCGGGACAGGTGCCTGGCACCTATTACCCCGGCGGTCCGCGCGGTAATTTCCGCTTTTCCGAGAACCAGGCGCTCTACAACCAGCTCGATCTGACCTTCGACATTCCCGGCGGCCACAGGCTGGTGCTGGGCACCTCCGCCATGCAGGAGGATTATGCGCTCGACAGCGGCAATGTGCTGCGCAACGCCAATGGCGCCACGCCCAATCCGACGCTCAATCCGATCGCCATCGGAACGGCGACGGACTATAGCGGGCCGGTCAATAGGATCCGCACCGGCCACCAGGACGGCGACCTGTTCAATGTCGCGGCCTATGCCTTCGGCGTGGTCAAGCTGATGGATCAGCTCGAACTGAATGGCGGCCTGCGCTACGAATATAATCGCGGGAAATTCCGGTCCGACACCATCGCCACGCCTGCCCTGGGAGGTGCCTCCACCCCCGGCGCCGGTCAGGTCGCGAAGGACCATCTCTTCTCCTATCGCGTCGGGCTGGTCTATAAGCCGGTCGAAAATGCCAGCCTCTATATTGCCTATGGCAATTCGAAGAATCCGACGGCGACCAGCGTGCGGTCGGGCTGCGGCCTGGCGGCTGCGGCGAATTTCAACAACGATCCCTGCGATCTGTCACCCGAAGAGGCGCGCAATTATGAGATCGGCGCCAAGGTCGATCTGTTCGACAGCCAGCTTCAGTTGACGGCGGCACTGTTCCGCAACGAACGCACCAACTATCGGGTGGCGACCAATGACCCGTTCGTCGGCAACCTGCCGGTGGGCGACGGCCGGAACCGGGTCAATGGCGTCACGCTCGGCGCGTCGGGCAATATCACGTCGCGCTGGACGATCTTCGCCAACTATACCTATCTCGACAGCAAGGTGTTGCAGAGCGTTTCGGACCATTGCCTTGCCAATCCCTGGACACCGGCTGTCTCGGCCACGACCAATGGCTGCGGCAATAATCCGTCGGTGATCGATCCGCAGCGCGGCCAGCAACTGACCAACACGCCGCGGTATTCAGGCAGCCTGTTCACCACCTACAATTTTCCGTTCGGGCTGCAGATCGGCTATGGGCTGACCTACCAGGGCAGCTTCTTCCTGACCAACCGGGCTCTTGCGACGCCGCTGGTGGCGAACAGTATGGCGATCGTGCCGCTCTTCAAGTCGGACTCCTATGCGGTGCATCGCGCGATGCTGTCTTATCCGATCACGGAGAATCTGTCGGCGCAACTCAACGTGCAGAATTTCACCAACAAGAAATATTATACGAGCATCCGCAACAATGGCTGGGCCAATCCCGGTGAGGGCCGGTCCTGGGTGCTGACCTTGGGCTACAAGCTCTGATTGTCCTCCTTCCCCCGGCATTCGTCCCTTGCCGGGGGATATGGGCGGGTGGCGATACAATCCTCTCCTCCTCGGGTCGCCACCCGTCTTATTTTCATATACGAATGAGTCGCATTACTATTAGCGTTATGGCCCGGCCAAAGGGAATCTGCCATGTTTCGTTCAGCGGATAGGGTGATGGAAGATGCTGCGGATGAACTGATCGTCCCATCCCCGGCTGCGCCGGCGCCGGTTTCTCCCTATCTCGTTCCGCAGTCCGATCTTCCTGTCTCTCGCTACGGCGTGCGGCGCACGGTCCATGTGCCGGCGGTCATGCTCATCATCCTGGTCCACGCGGCGCTGATCACGGTGCTGGTGCAGGCGCGCCAGCATGTCCCGCGCTTCAAGGAGGTGCGTCTCTCGGTCGTGAACCTCTCGCCGCCCCCACCCCCGCCCGCCGCCGAAGCCCCGCCGCCGCCGTCGCGGCCTGCGATTGTCGCACCCCCGCCGCTGGTGCCTGTGCCCGTGCCGCCAACCCCTGCCGTCGCGACCACGCCCGATCCAGTGTCCGTTCCCTCCGCATCGCCCGTCGCCGTTCCGGTGCCCGTTGCCGCGACGGCCACAGCTGTCGTCCCGAACATTGTGCAGGGAGGGGATATCGGCACGCAGATGGTCGCCGGAAAGCCGCCTCGTTATCCGATCGAAAGCCGTCGCAAGCGCGAACAGGGAATGGTGATACTCGATTTGACATTGGGCATTGATGGCGCGGTGGAAAGCATGACCGTGACGCAGAGCAGCGGGTTCCCGCGACTGGACAATGCGGCGCGCGACGCCGTGCGCGGTTGGCGTTGGAAACCGATGATCCGCGATGGGCAAGCCGTTCGCGTCAGGGGAATCGTCGAGATTCCTTTCGTCTTGCGCAGGGAATAAGCCCGGCAGTGGCACCGTCGGCAAAATGATTTTGTTTCGCAATAGTGTTTGACTATGCGAACGCGTCGCAATAACTGGAACCCAAGAAGATTAGGCAATAGGGGCTCCATCACCATGCAAGACGACAATCGCCGCCGCACGACACCGGCCTTCCTGGCCTTGGGGTGTGTGGGGGCGTTGGTTTCGAGCCCTGCGCTGGCGGTCGACAGGGCGGAGGACATGTCTGGCGCGGCTGCCGACCAACAGGCGGACGCCAGCCAGATCATCGTCAATGGCCGCTATAATCAGGACATTATTTCGCCCAAGGCGACCGCGCCGCTGATCAATACCCCCCGCTCGATTGCGATCGTCAGCGAAAATGTCATCAAGGATACGGGCTCGGCCACGCTGGTCGACGCGCTTCGTACCGTGCCCGGCATCACCTTCGGCGCGGCGGAGGGCGGCAATCCGATTGGCGACCGTCCGTTCATCCGTGGCTTCGACAGCCAGGGCAGCACCTATGTCGATGGTGTGCGGGACAGCTCCGCGCAGTCGCGCGAAGTCTTCGCCGTCGAGCAGATCCAGGTGGTGCGCGGTTCCGACAGTTCGCTGGGCGGGCGCGGCAGCGCGGGCGGATCGCTCAACATCATCACCAAGCTTCCCCGCGACCGCGATTTCGCCGCCATGGACCTGTCCTATGGCACCGCGGACTATAAGCGGATCACGGCGGACCTGAATTACCGGCTGACGGATTCCATCGCCTTCCGCGTGGCGGGCATGTGGCATGACCAGGATGTGGCCGGACGCGACGCCATCTGGCAGAAGCGCTGGGGCGTGGCGCCCTCGCTCACCATCGGCCTGAATGCGCCGACGCAACTGACGCTTTCCTGGTATCATCTCGATACGGATGAACTGCCCGACAGCGGCATTCCCTACACCTATGCCTGCTCAACGACCGTGTGCAACGCGCCCACCGGCTTCACTTTTTCGCAGCCGGCCGTCGGCGATGTGACCCTGGCCAACGGCACCAAGGGACATGTCGACCGCGACACCTATTATGGCCTGAAGGATCGCGACTTCCGCAAGAGCAAGACGGATCAGTTCACCGTCCGCGCGCAGCATGATTTCGGCGGCGTGACGTTGCGCAACACGGCGCGCTACAGCCGCAACGACCAAGCCTATATCTATACCCAGCCCGATGACAGCCAGGGCAACGTCTTCAACACCGGTCAGGTTTGGCGCCGTGCCAACACCCGCTATGGTGCGGTCGACACGCTGACAAACCAGATCGATCTGTTCGGTAAGTTCAACACCGGCGCGATCGAGCACAGCTTCTCCGCCGGTGCGGAACTCAGTTGGGAAAAGGCGCGTCGCGGCACCTATAATGTGACCACGCGCCATTTTTCGACCGGCACCACCAATGGTCCCTCGTGCAGCGTGGCGCAGGTCGCGACCTTCGATTGCACCAGCCTGTTCAACCCGAACCCGTCCGATCCCTGGGTCAATTATGTGAACGGCAACTATGCCGCCACCGGCCCGATCACCCGCACCACGCCGGGACAGGAAACGCAGAACGACGCCCATACCAAGGCGATCTACGCCTTCGATTCGATCAGCATCGGCCCATCGCTGATCGTCAATCTGGGCGCGCGTTATGACGATTATCATTCGAAGGTGACGTTGCCGGTGATCAACGGCGTGTCCCCGACCGTCAGCCGCGACGACGGCGTGTTCAACTGGCAGGCGGGCGCGGTGTTCAAACCGACCGCGAACACCAGCCTCTATGCCTCCTACGCAACCTCGGCCACGCCGCCCAACAGCCTGATCGGCGAAGGGCAGGAGGGCAATTCGCTGGGCACGATCGCCACCACCACGACCCCGGCGAACACCGCCACCGCCATCGCCGCATTGCGGGCCGCTGCGGAGGAAACGCTGAAGGTCGAGCGCACCAAATCCTATGAAATCGGCGCCAAGGCGGACCTGTTCCATTCGCGCCTGTCGCTGAACGTCGCACTGTTCCGCACGGAAACCAAGAATGCCCGCGTGACCGGCGCCGACAACACGATCCAGTTCATTGGCGAACGGTTGATCAAGGGCGTGGAATTCGGCTTCAACGGCGAAATCCTGCCCAAGTGGAGCGTCTTTGGCGGTTACACCTATATGGACGCGAAGATCGTCGAGGGCGGCTTCACCGCGCTGACCGCGGCGGCCGTTCCGGGGCAGGCGGCCAAGACCGTTCTGGTGGAATCGGTCAACACCGGCCGCCAGTTCCCGCAGACCGCCAAACACAGCTTCTCGCTGTGGACCAATGTGGAAGTGCTGCCCAAGCTGAATGTCGGCGGCGGCGCCTTCTACATGAGCCGGGTCTATGGCGGCTATGCGGACAACCGCACAGCCACGCAGAACAGCGCGGGCGCGGTCACGGTCAGTCCGGCTACGAAGACCATCGCCCGCTCCGTTCCCAGTTACTGGCGCTTCGATGCCCGGGCGAGCTATGATTTCAACGAGAAGATCGGTCTTTCCGTCAATGTTCAGAACCTGACCGACAAGAGCTATTTCAGCCAGGCCTACAGCAACCATTATGCGATGCTCGCACCGGGCCGGTCGGCCTTTGCGACGCTCAGCATCAAATATTGATGCGATGACCGAACCATCCCTGCCTTCGCTGGCCGAATTGAGCGCGATGAGTGCCGACACACTCGCCGCGCGGCTGGCGGAGCCGGGGAGCGATCGCGCCGCGCTGATCCGTATCGCGGCGGAGGGAGGCGTGGTGCAGGCGCAGCTCCTGCTGGGGCAGATGCTGCTGGATGGGATCGAACTGCCTGCCGATCCACGCGCCGCCTTCGGCTGGTTCAACCGGGCCGCCGCCAGCCATGACATGTTCGCGCTCAACATGGTCGGGCGTTGCTATGAACTGGGCTGGGGCGTGGCCGTCGATCCGGACCGGGCGATGGAATGCTATCGCGTCGCGGCCGGTCGGGGACTGGCCGAGGCGATGTACAATTACGCCACCCAGCTTGCCTTGCGGGACGAGCATGAGGCGGCGCTGGACTGGTTCCGCAAGGCGGCGTCCGATCCGGGTCTGATCGGGGCCAAGGCGGCCAATTATATCGGCAGCTTCCATGAAGATGGCTGGGCTGTTGCGCCCGACAGGGAGGAGGCGTTGCGACACTATCGGATCGCCGCCCAAAGCGGCGATTTTCGGGGGCAGTTCAACCTTGCCCGGCTGCTGGCCGAGGATGGCGCGACGGATGAGGCGTTGTCCTGGCTTGGGCGGGTACGGGAAACGGCGACGCCCGCTTTCCTTGACAAGGCGGCCGACCATCTGCGTCATTCGTCCGATGCGATCATGCGGCAGGCGGGGCTTGCCGTCCTGCTGGGCAAGGAGGCCCCGATATGTTGACCGTCATTCCCGACCTGCTCGATGGTGAAACGCTGGGCCGCGTCCGGGCGCTGGTCGATGCGGCGGAATGGGTCGACGGCAATGTGACCTCCGGCCATCAGTCGGCGCTCGCCAAACGTAACCTGCAATTGCCCGAGGAGTCCCCGCAAGCGAAGCAGGCGGGGCAGATCGTGCTGGATGCGCTCGGCCGGTCGGCCTTGTTCATTGCCGCCGCGCTGCCGCTCAAGGTCTTTCCCCCGCTGTTCAACAGCTATGCGGGCGGGCAGGCCTTCGGCACCCATGTCGACAATGCCGTGCGAATTCAGGCGGGAACGGGTTTTCGCGTGCGGTCGGACCTGTCGATCACCGTCTTCCTGGAGGATCCGGAAAGCTATGACGGCGGTGAACTGACCATCGAGACCAATTTCGGCGTCCAGCGGGTGAAGCTGCCCGCAGGTCATGCGGTGCTCTATCCGTCCTCCTCGCTGCATAGGGTGGAGCCGGTGACGCGCGGGCGGCGCGTGGCGAGCTTCTTCTGGCTGCAATCCATGGTGCGCGACGATGCGGCGCGGCAGATGCTGTTCGACCTCGACAGCAGCATCCAGGCGCTGGCGGTCGATCTGGGGCATGACAATGCGCAGGTGATCCGGTTGACCGGGGTGTATCACAATCTGCTGCGGCGCTGGGCCGACGCCTGATCGCGGGAAGCCTGATCACTTGGATTTCGGCCATTTTCACGCCGAAGTTCACACCATATGCGCGCGCGTGCCTGGGCGCGCGTAGGCGCGAGGGCGTGATCGATCGGATGTTTCAAAGAGCGAGGCGGGATAGGCCGGTGGGCGCGAAATAGGACAGGTAAATCCGCCTGCTGTGGAGAAATAGGATGGATTTCGGGGCCCCTGTTGCCATTGGGTCACCTATCCTCTGGTCCGGGCGGCTGAAGCTTTGGATGACCGCGAGGGAGGACATGCGGTCATTCCAGCATCGCGGCCAGCGTCGGTGTCATATATTCCTGACCGCCTGATGCCGTTCGCCGGATCAGCATTGCAGCGAGGCCGTGGCGGGTGGCGAGCGTCATGCCGCGATCGGCGCCCAGGACGGTGATCGCGGTCGCCCAGGCGTCGGCCAACATCGCGCTTTCGTGCAGTACCGTGACCGAGGCGACGGCGTTGGCGATGGGCGCACCGGTGGCCGGATCGATGCTGTGGGAAAGGCGGATGCCGCCTTCCTCGCGGAAGCGGCGATAGTCGCCCGAGGTTGCGACGGACAGGCCGCAGAGCGCCACGCGCAATGTCGGCAGGGACAGATGGGGAGGCGCCTCCACATCGACCCACCAGGGTTGGAGGTCGGGTTTCACACCCTGTCCCCGCAATTCGCCGCCTATCTCCACGAGGAAATGCCGGGCGCCGAGGTCATGCAGCGCCGCCGCGACGGCATCGACGGCAAAACCCTTGGCAATGCCGGAAAAGTCGAGCGTTACATCTGCCGTGCGGCGGGCGCGGCGATCGTCCAGCTCTATGGCGGTCCAGGGGGAGGGGTGATGGGGCGTGGTGGACAGGCCGGTGACGCCGCCGGGGCCGAAACCCCATCGCGCGACCATCCGGCCGACCGCCGGATCGAACGCGCCACCCGACAGCCGCGCGACATCCAGCCCGGCACGCAGCACCCGTGCCATGTCGTCCGGCAGTGTCGTCCACTGGCCGAGCGGCGTGGCATTGAATCGGCTGATGTCGGATGCCGCTTCCCAATTGCTCATCTGCGCGATGACGCGGGAAAGGACGGCCTCGATCGCCTCGGCACTGCCGGGGGGGGCATCGACGATGCGGGCCGACCAGCTTGTGCCCATGGTCGGCCCGCCAAAGTCGCTGATCCGGCCCAGCCCGTTCCGTCCTTCGAACGGGTCGGGCGACAGGCCGGGCGGGATGGCGATGCGAAGGGGGGCGGCGATCAGCCCTGTACCTCGACCGTCATGGCATAGGTCGCGCGGTCCTGCGGTGGGCCGATGGGACGCGGCGCTTCGGGATTGTTCTGGCCCTGTGGACCGCCGGCGCCGGATGCGCCGTTGCCGGGACCAGCGGGACCGCCTTCGCCGCCCGGCCCGCGCCGTCCGCCGGAACTGATGCTGACCCAGTACATGCCCGCTTCCGGCCAGGTGAAGCTCACCCTGCCTGTCGCGTCGGTCTTCGCATCCATCTGCTTGAGGTCGGCGCGGTAGCGGATGCCGCCCGGAACGGCGACCACGTCCAGCCCGGCGGCGGGCTTGCCGTTGAGCAGGAACTGGAAGGTCGCGGGTTCGCCCACGGCCAGGTCGTTGGGATGGGTCACGGGGATCATTTCCAGCCCCTTGCCGGTCGTGGCGAAGACCATGCGATCCGGCTCGCCCGCCGTCACGAAGGTTTCGATACGGGTCGTCGCCGTCGCCGTCTGCACGTCGGTCGCGCCCTGCGGCACGGCCGTTGCCAGCGTCGCGGCGGTGGTGCCGCGCGGCAGCATCTTGCGTTCGCCGTTCAGCATGTAGTTGCCCATCAGCATCTCGTTGACGACGGCGATCTTGTATGTGCCCTTCGCCTTGATGCCGAGGTCGAAGGTCTGGCGCAGCTTGCCGACGGCGCGGTTCTCGATCGCCGCGGTGCTGCCGTCGGGCGCGGTCACCACCGGCTGCCAGTCCTGGCCCGGATGGTCGAAATAATAAAGATCGCTGGAAATGGCGGCATCGACCGTCAACCATTCATTGCCTGACCCCGCGAACATAGTTTCGGAAGGCAGCAGCCAGGGACGCGCGGCGCCGGCCATTTGCGGCACGGTGATGGCAGCAGTGGCGGCGAGCAGCAGCAGCTTGCGGAATCCGGTCATGACTTCTCCCCTTTTCAGCGTGACAGCAGGACGTTCACGGCGCCCAGTTCGAACTGGCCCGTCGCGCTGCCCTTGGCCCCTGCGGCGGTCACGTTCAGCGGCACGCGCACGACTTCTCGGCCGCCGGATTCGCGAGCGGCTTCCACCACGACCGTATATTTGCCGGGGGTGAGATTGGGCATGCCGCCCTTGCCCGCGGTGAAGCTCAGCTTATGGGTGCCGGGTGCACGGGTGGCGCCGGACACGCCGTCGGCGGGCAGGGTCAGCGAACGGCCCGATGCACGCCACCACATGCGCACGTCGCGCAGCCATTTGGCGCCGCCATTGTTGCGCTTGTCGACATCGTAGAGGATCGTCAGCGTGCGCGCGGGCGCGCCTTCCTTCTCCAGCCAGACGGCCACATAGGGGCGGTGATATTCGGCCACCGACAGGCGCGGCAGGGTGAGGGTGACGTCCAGCGTCTGCGCCGTCGCGGGCGCGGCGATGGCGCCGGCCGCGCTCATGGCGGCACCCGTCAGGACGATCTTGTGGCTGATCTGCATGAGGTGAAAATCCCCCTTAATGAATGAAGATGATGGCGAGTACCGCCGGAATGGCGAGGCCCATGGCGACCAGCGGCCAGGTGGTGGGGCGCTTGCGGGAATGAAGCCAGAGCAGGACCAGGCCGGTCAGGGCGAACAGGAAGCAGGCGACGGCGAAGATGTCGATGAACCATTTCCAGACATCGCCCGCATTGCGGCCCTTGTGCAGGTCGTTCAGGTAGCTGATCCAGCCCCGGCTGGTCGCTTCGCTGGACACCGCGCCGCTGTGCCGGTCGATCGACACCCAGCCGTCGCCGCCGGGGCGGGGGAGGGCGAGATAGACCTCATCCGCCGACCATTCCGCCACGCCAGCGCCGTTCTGTGCCATTTCCTTTTCCACCCATGCCGCCACGGGGGCGGGCAGGGGCTTCTTGACGTCGGGTGCATCGGCGCCAGCATCATCGGGCGCGACCTGTTTCAGCAGGGCGGGGGGAAGGGTGCCCGATCGGGTGACGGTTTGTGGCGAACCCTCGACATCGGCCGCATGGTTGAGCGTGATGCCGGTGAAGGCGAACAGCAGCAGGCCGATCAGGCTGATGGCGGAGCTTACCCAATGCCAGGTGTGGAGCTGCTTCAGCCAGAAGGCCTTGGCGCTCTTCTTCCTGGGATTTTGAGCGCGGACGGGGGCGTGCATCGGGAGCGGGACAAGTCCTGGAGGTGGATGATGGGCGTTGAATAACGCGAACGACTCGCAATTGCAAACCTGAGCTGCCGCAAAAAATGTAACAAAATGTATGGGCGCGGCGGGAACGTGGCGGGCGAACGGCGGTTCGCGCCAAGCCGAGACGTCATGCACTTGACGGTTGGCATCATCCCAACTAGCCGCCATTGGAAACGGGGGTGACACGGAACCGTCATGGTTTCGCAGGGGAACTTTCCGCAAAGGACTGAAAGATGCTGTTGCCGGCCGTCGCCGCTGGAATGATGATGCTGGGCGCGCAGACGGAGGCGGCCGACACGCAGCAGCCGCAACATCCGTCCGCCGCCGTACCTGTCGCAACGCCGGCTGAGGCGCCCCAGGCCGCGTCCGCTCCGGTTATCGTCGTGCCCCCGCCGCCGGTGCTGCCGAACCTGCCGGGTGCGGCGGACGCGACGACGGTCCCGGTCGCGCGGCAGGGCGATATCGTCGTCACCGGGCGGACGGGGCCGGCGCCGGGCGACCCGATGGAGCGACTGAACCTCAAGAGTTTCGAGGCGGTGCAGTCGGTCGACAAGGCCGTGGTGGAGCCGGTCGCCAAGGCCTATAACAAGGGTCTGCCCAAGCCGGTGCGCAAGGGGTTCCGCAACTTCTTCTCCAACTTGCAGGAGCCGGTGGTGTTCCTGGCCTATATGCTGGAGCTGAAGCCCGGCAAGGCGATGGAGACGGTCGGGCGCTTCACCGTCAACACTTCCCTGGGCGTGGCGGGGCTGTTCGACGTGGCGAAGCGCAAGCCCTTCTTCCTGCCGCATCGGCCCAACGGGTTGGCCAATGTACTGGGCTATTATGGCGTGGGGCCGGGACCCTATATGTATCTGCCGATCGTCGGGCCGACGACGCTGCGCGACATCATCGGCGACACGGTTGACAAGATGATCGTGCCCTTCGCTGTGGGCAAGCCGTTCAACCAGCCCAAATATGTGATCCCGGCGACGATCCTCAATCAGCTTGGCGAGCGGGCCGCGTTCGACGAGACGATCCAGCAGATCCGCGACGAGGAAAATCCCTATGCCTATTATCGCGAACTGTATCTGAAGCAGCGCGAGGCCGAGATCGAGGCGCTGCATGGACGCAAGCCCGCCGAACCCGTGGTGCCGGTCTATGGGCCGGGGCTGGGCAAGATCACGCCTCAGGACGTGATCGACGGCACGGCAGACGTGCCGCAATAGGCCCATCATCCCCTCCTCCGTCCGCGGGAAGCGGACGGAGGAGGGCGCTTTTCATCGTCCCAGCAACCCGCGCGCCTGTCCGGCGATTTCCGCCAGCATGGCGACGTTGGGCGTCGCGGCGGCCTTGGCGCGGTGGACGAGGGTGCGGAACTGCTGGATGCGGGCGCCCTTCGCCTTCAGCCATTCCTCGACATGATGAGCGATGTCCTTGCCCTTGCCCTGGGCCAGGAAGTCGAGTCGGACCTGCTGCATGTCGCGGGCGACGCCGGAGATCAGCAGGCGTTCCCATGGGTCGGACGGTTCCATGCGCGCGGCGGTCGACTGGACCCAGTCGATGCCGACCGCTTCGCCCAGATGGGTGAAGGCGCGGGTGAGGGCGACTTCGTCCACCGACAGGCGGCCTGCCAGCGCGGCGATGCCGACCGCGCCGTCCAGCTTGAAGAGGCCGGCGGCGCGGCGCGTGAGGTCCTGCGGCGTGCCGAGCGAGAGGAGTCCGTCGGTCACGGCATTCACACGGCGCAGCGCCTCGCTGGTGAGGAGGTCGTCGACCTGTTTCGCCAGCTTGCCGACTCCGCTGGCCAGGATCGCGTGCCCGGCGTCGGGCAGCGTGCCCGCGGGCAGGCTGCGCAATATGTCCGCGATCTGGGCCCGCATGCCGCTGGCGATGTCGCCGAACAGGGCGAGGCGGGCCGCTTCGGACATGTCCGCCGCGTCGATATCGTCCCACAGCTTGCGGATGTCATAGAGCCGCTCCGCGATCAGGAAGGCGCTGGCCAGGTCGGCCATCGAGCAGCCCTCTTCCTCCGCCAGCTCGAACGGATGGATGAGGCCGAGGCGATTGACGATGCGGTTCGCGACCTTGGTGGCGATGATTTCCTTCCTGAGGGCATGGGCGGCGATGGCGTCCGCTTCCTTCTTCCGCATCGCAGGCGGGAAGGCGGCGGCGAGTTCGCTGCCCATCGACGGATCGGTGCTGAGGTCGCCATGCTCGATCGCGTCCTGTAGCGCGAGCTTGGCGGTGGAGAGCAGCACGGCCAGTTCGGGCCGGGTGAGGCCCAGGCCATCCTGTCCGCGCCGCAGCAACTGGTCGTTGGCGGCCAGACCCTCGACCTGGCGGTCGAGGCGGCCCGATTCCTCGAAGGTTTCGATCAGGCGCACATAGCTGGCAAGGTCCGCCGCGCCGCCCGCCTCCGCAATGGAGAGGCCGAGCGCTTGCAGCCGGTTATCCTCCAGCACGATGTCGGCCACAGCGTCGGTCATGCTGACCAGCAGTTTGTTGCGGTCGTCGAAGGATAGACGCCCTTCGGTCATTTCCTTGTTGAGCGCGATCTTGATATTGACCTCATTGTCGGAGCAGTCGACGCCCGCGCTATTGTCGATGAAGTCGGTGTTGATCCGTCCGCCCCGCAGCGAGAAGGCGATGCGCGCGGCCTGGGTGGTGCCCAGATTGGCGCCTTCACCCACCACCTTGACCCGCAACTGTTCGGCGTTGACGCGCAGCCGGTCGTTCGCCGGATCGCCGACATCGCCATGGCTTTGCGCGGCGGCCTTCACATAGGTGCCGATGCCGCCGAACCAGAGCAGGTCGTTGGGGCTTTTGAGGATCGCGGCGATGAGCGCGGTCGGCTCCATCTCGCTCTCCGTCACGCCCAATATCGCCTGCACCTCCGGGGTGAGGGAGATTTTCTTCAGGGATCGGGCAAAGACCCCGCCGCCCCTGGAGATCAGCGCCTTGTCATAATCGTCCCAGCTGGAGCGGGGGAGCTGGAACAGGCGATTGCGTTCCTCCCACGATTTCGCCGGGTCGGGATCGGGGTCGAGGAAGATATGGCGGTGGTCGAAGGCGGCGACCAACTTGATCGCCTTGCTGAGCAGCATGCCGTTGCCGAACACGTCGCCCGACATGTCGCCGCAGCCGACGACGCGCACCGGCGCGCTCTGCACGTCGACGCCCATTTCCGCGAAGTGGCGCTTCACGCTGATCCACGCACCCTTGGCGGTGATGCCCATGGCCTTATGGTCGTAACCGTTGGAGCCACCGCTGGCGAAGGCGTCGCCCAGCCAGAAATCGCGGTCCAGCGCGATCGCATTGGCGACGTCGGAGAAGGTCGCCGTGCCCTTGTCGGCGGCGACGACGAAATAGGGATCGTCGCCGTCATGGATGACGACCTGCGCCGGATGCCTGACCTTGCCCTTGACGATATTGTCGGTGACCGAGAGCAGCGATCGGATGAAGATGCGGTAGCTTTCGGTCCCTTCCGCGAACCAGGCGTCGCGATCGACCTGCGGGTTGGGGAGCTGCTTGGGATAGAAGCCGCCCTTGGCGCCGGTCGGCACGATGACGGCGTTCTTCACCCGCTGCGCCTTCATGAGACCCAGTATCTCGGTGCGGAAGTCGTCGCGCCGGTCGGACCAGCGCAGGCCGCCGCGCGCCACGGGCCCTGCGCGCAGATGGATACCCTCCACGCGTGGCGAATAGACCCAGATTTCGCGCCAGGGCAGCGGCGCGGGCAGCCCGGGAATCTGCGCGCTGTCCAGCTTGAAGGCCAGCGCCTCCTGCGCGGTATCGCTGTAGAAATTGGTGCGCAGCGTCGCGGTGATGACGGCGCGCAGCAGGCGCAGCACGCGATCCTCGTCGATCGCCGTGACCTTCTCCAGCCCGGCCTCGATCTCCAGCTGTGCGGCGGCGGCGCGGGCGGCGCCATCCTTCGCCTGCGGATCGTGCAGTGCCTCGAACAGTTCGATCAGCTGGCGCGCGATACCTTGTTCGCGCCGCAGCGTTTCGGCAAAGGTCGCCATGCCATAGGCCATGCCGGTCTGGCGCAGATAGCGGAACAGCGCGCGCAGCAGCACCACCGATCGCTGGTCCAGTCCCGCCGTCACGATCAGTTCGTTGAAGCGATCATTTTCCGCCACCCCCTCGGTGACTTGCGCAATGGCTTCGGTCACGACATCGGCGCGGGCGATCACCGTGTCGGCATTGCCGCCCGCGGGCAGTTCAAGGACGAAACGCTGGACATGGCCCAGCGAGCCGCCATCCACCGGGGTCATCATCTCCTCGATCACGCGGAAGCCGAAATTCTCGAAGGCCGGGACGACTTCGGATAGGGCGATGGCGTCATGGCTGTAGAGTTTGAGGCGCAACCGTGCGGGGGTGTCATCCTGGTTGCGGTAGATGCGGATCGACTTGTCGCCCGGACCGGACAGGCCGTGCAGCAAACGGATGTCGATCGCCGCCTCGGCCGGGCCAGCGCCGTTGCGATAGCCCATGGGGAAACCGGCCGCGAAACGCTGGGCGAGGGCGGCGGCGCGGCCCGCTTCCTCGGTTTCCGCCAGCGCCTCCTCCACGGCGGGGAGCCAGCCGCGCACCATCTGCTTCAACTGCCGGTCGAGCGGCTGTTCGTCGGGCACCACCCCTTCGCCGCGCAGGTCGAGCGTGATGCGCAGCAGGGCGAGACCGCTTTCCTCCAGGGCGATCGACCAACTGAGCACCGGACCATTGGCGGCCTGGGCCAGCATGTCCTGCACCGCGACGCGCCGCGCCGTGGTCAGTTCCTCGCGCGGCAGCCAGGCGAAGGCATAGAGGTGGCGGTTGAGCGCGCTCGTTCCCAGCACCAGTTTCGGGCGCGGACGATCGGTGAGCGACATGAAGGTCAGCACAAGCCGTTCCAGCGTCTCCCGGTCGAAGCCGATCAATATGTCGTGGGGCAGGGCGGTCAGCGCATGGGTCAACACCTTGCCCGCATGGCCGTGCGGGTCGAAGTTGAACTTGTCCATCAGCGCGGAGAGTGCCGAACGCAGCAACGGCACCTTGTCCGGCGTCGTCGCCAGCCCCGCGCTGGTCCACATGCCTGCATGGATGGACAGGGCCGTGACCCGCTTGCCCTCGCGCACCGGTATGATGATGAGGTCCAGCAGCACCGGGCGATGGACGCGCGAGAGGCGGTTGGACTTGATGATCAGCGGTGTGCGCTTGCCTTCCTCGAACCAGGTGAAGGCCGCCTCCAGCGAGGCGGGCGCCAGCAATGCCTGATCCTTCAGCGCGCAGATGCCGATGCGCGCATCCGCCTTGCCGTCGCGGCGGCGGCGTTCATGGCCGACCTGCGTGAAATGACGGGCCAGGAACCAGCGCAGCAGCGCCGCGCCTTCCTCATCGGTGACGGTGTCGGCATCATTGCCCATCGCCTCGCGCATCTTCGGCCAGTCGGTAACGGCGGCGCGGACATCCTCCAGCGTATCCTCCAGCGCCTTGGTGAGCGCATGGCGGGCCTTCGCATCAACACGGTCCGCCTCGATATAGATCATCGATTCCCGCCGGGCCCCGGCGGCATCATCCTCCAATATCGCCTTCAGATGGCCGTTGCCGTCCCGTTCGACCGACAGCACCGGATGCAGCAGGCGGTGGATGATGATGCCGCCGGCGGTGAGCGCATTGGCGATCGAATCCACCAGGAAGGGCATGTCGTCATTGATGATGGCGATCCGCATGAAACGCCCGCTGATCCCTTCGCCCAGCGTTTCCATGGCGATGGCGACATGACCGGGCCTGCGGGCGCCGGCGGTGCGGGCGAGGAAGGCGGCGGCATCCAGGACCGCATCATGATCGAAACCCTCGCTCTCGCCGGGCAGGGCGCCCCGGGCCAGCGCCGTTTCCAGCGCGTCGCGAATGGAGATGTCGAGTTCCTTTGGCTCCGCCAGTGCCGTCATGCGCTTGCCTCTTCCTTGCGGGGTCCGTCCCCGCTTCCTGTGAACGGAGAAGGCGCCGGGGAACCGCCACGGGCCTTCTCCAACCTATGCCGTCCACTATGCGCCACTGCGTCCGGAGGCTCAACCCAGGATAGGAAATAAAGTTACGCTAAATTGAAATATTATGACGCGGCGCAGCATGGCGGAACAGCATGCAAGGGAATGGAGACGAGGAATCGGCCTTCGATACGTATCTGTCAATGCAGCAGGGCCGTTTCAACCGATAAAGGACGGATCAATTGGCAGCGGCGATGATGGCGCGCTGGCTGAGTTCCGATCCCTCGGGCAGGGCGCCGACCAGCACGAGCGAGCCGTCCTTTTCCCGGCGGGCGATCACGACGGCCAGGCCGTCCCCGTCGGTGGCGACGGCGAAGGGATCGAGCGCGGCGGCGGCCTTCATTGCGGCGCGGGCGGTCTGTTGCCGGTCGGGCCTGGCCGGATCGTCGCTGCGGCGCTGGGCGCGTTCGTCGCGGACCAGGGCCTTGAGGCCGCCCTCATAGTGGGCGAGATAATCGCCGAAGCTGCCGAGCGCGATGCCTTTCGCGCGGGCATGGTCCAGCGCGGTCGCATATTCGGTGATCCGCGTCTTGTCATAGGCGGAGCCGAAGACGAGCTTGACCACGGCGGTCATCGGCGCGCGCGCCTGAACCTTCAGCCCGCTGTTCGCGAGCAGTTCGGCATATTCATCCGGCCGGGCAATCGTCACCAGCGCGAAATCGTAGGAAAGGCCGATGGCGCGATAGAGTGCGGCATGGCTGCGCGCCTCGCTGGTGCGGGCCTGTTCCGCGCTGTCGCGGGCAAGCGCCAGCCAGTCGGCCAGCGGTGCGTCCTCGTCGGGCGTTTCCATCCCCGACAGGTCGAGCGTGCCGAATTCGTCGTCGGCGGCCGGGCCGTCGGCCCAGATCGGGGCGACCGGCGGCGCGCTGGGTGCGGTGCGCAGCGCTTCCTCGACCTCCCGGTCGATTTCCGCGCTGACGTCGGTGGCTGCGACTTCCTTCCAATTGATGACGCCGAAGACGAAATCGATCGTCTCGTCGTTGGAGGAGAAGGGCATCAATATGCCGCGATACAGGATTTCCGCGCCGCGCTGGTTGACGAAGCCGGCCTCGAAGCCGATCGGCGCGGCATTGGCGATGATCTGGAGATAATGGTCGGTCAGCCGCGACAGCAGCGAGCGCGAGGGGACGTCGTTGATGAACTGGATCGGCCCGCTGATCTCGCATTCCTCGCGCAGGGCGGAGCCGAGATAGACGAGGGCGGGATTTTCAAGGCCGGTGCTGAAGTCCAGCAGGACGCTGTAGGGGCCGAAATCCTCCAGGTCCTCGGGCGAAAGGTCCTCGATCGAGGGCAGGCCGCGCTCGCCCAGCAGCGATGCCCAATAATTATAGGCGCGCACCTGCATCCGGCGCTCATCCGATCCGATGAGGGGCGGCGTTTCGATCGCTGCGTCGTCCGCGGACTCGAAATCGTCCGCTTCACTGGCGATTCCATATCCGCGCAGAATGTCCATCCAATCAGTCCCTAGCCCAGGCAAAGCTTTACCTTCGAGACTCGACAGTGACACGGGATGGTAAACATGCCGTAAAGACGGGAGAGGAATGATGATCCGATACGGTTCGACAAGGGAGAGGCGCGGAAAGTGGAATTGAGCGCTTGTCCTTCGCCCCAAGCACTGTTATCTGGCCGCCCCAACGCCGCTTTAGCTCAGTTGGTAGAGCATCGCATTCGTAATGCGAGGGTCACGTGTTCGAGTCACGTAAGCGGCACCATCAAAGCCCTATGTTTTCAGCCGTTTTTGGGCTTCCGCTTGGTCCGAGCGGCACCCATATCAACCACTTTGGTATCGCGCTGGTATCGCAAATGGGCTGTCGTCAGCTTGCCGACTTCGCTCCACAGATCCTCGACCGCTTCGATGAAATCCTCGAGGTAATCGGGCCTCAGGTGGCGGTAGTGGCGCTTGTTGGTCGAATCGCCGCTGTGCCCGGCCGCCGTGTCGATCTGAGCCTCAGGGACGCCCCTGCGATGCAGTTCCGTCGAGATGGTGTGGCGCAGGGTGTTGGGCGAACCGAGCCCGACCAGCTTGGGACGCCAAGCGGTCTCGCCCAGCTTCTGGCGAGGCGGCAACCAGACAGGTTCGCCGTCATCATCCGTCTCCACGGCGCTGATGCCCGCAGCAAGTAGGCATTTCTCGAACGATTTTTTCACGCTGCCCGCCGGCAGCAGTTCATATTCGATTTTGCCGGTAGCCGCGCTGCGCTTGGGCTTCTTCCACTGGATCACCTTGCCGTCCGGAAGGTCCTCCAGCCAGGGGGCGAGGGTCGGCGCGATCGGCACGATGGATCGGCGCTTCTTCGTCTGCTTCCTGCCCGGCGCATTGAAGTAGATCAGGTTACCTTGGATCTGGTCCGTGGTTAGCTCGAGAATCGCCTGCATGCGCCCATGGGTGCTGAGTGCGATCATGACCAGCATAGCGATATGCTCGCGGTCAGGTTCCGCACGCGCCGCGTCCAGCAGCGCCGCGATCTGGTCGACGGTATAGACAAGCTCCTTCGGGCCGGGCTTGTCCTTGATGTCCGGCACGAATGGCGCCGAAGCGATCATGTTATTCTTCCAAGCCCAATTGAGCGGCTGGCGTAGAGCAGCCGTGTCCCGGCTGGCGGTATGGGGGCTGACCCCAGCCGCGATACGCCACGCCTGAAAGCGTTGAACCAGAGCAGTGTTGATGTCGGCAACCGTGGGCGGCCCGGTCAGGCGTCCGGCGCGGCGCTCGTCGGCAAAAAACTCAATCCAGTGCGCCACCGAATTGGCATATCGCACAGGGTCCGAAAGATTGGGCTGGGCGTGCTTCAGCAGCCAATCAGCCATGATGCCCTCTACGTAGGCGACATCGATCGCCTTTTGAGCCGGCTGCTGAGATGCGAGATAATGCTCGGCTAAGGCGTCTTGCGCTTCTTTCGGTGGGTTATCTGGGCTACCGCCGCCGATGCCTGTCGACTTGCGGCCAGTCCGACGGACGCCGTCTGGTCCGCCGTCATCGTACCAGCAGATGCACCAGTCATCTCGGTCGCCGCGATACCAGAGCCAGAACTGCCCGAGTTGCGTACGCCCGGCCGGGGCAACGCTTCTTCGTTGTCCTGCCATGTTGAAATTATCTCCTTCTTCCTGTCTGCCAGAAGAAGCGAATATGCCTCGGATGCGATCAGCGCGCGAACGAGATCGTGGTTAAGGTGGGCCCGTGTCCCATTTCGGGCCGCGCGCTCCAAGAGATCGGTGATTTCGGTGAAGGGGCCAGAGTTCAAGCGCGGGCCTCCTTCGCGCTGGTGCGCCGCTCGCGCTTCCGGCGCGGCGGTATCGCCTTGATGGTCGCGGCATACTCCGCAAACAGGATGATGAGATTCCGGATGGCAAGGGAATGAAGCGCGCCGCCGGAGGCGATGCCGATGAGATCGATCACCAACATCGACCAGACAAAGAACCGAAACAGCCCGAAGGATTGCGTCGGAACATCGGGGGTAAACGCAGCGCTGATGAAGGTGATAATCGTCCAGAGCCACAAGAACGCCGCCCAGCCCCACCCGTCATCCTTCGCGTAATAGGTTGCATGGCAGCAGGCGAAGAACCACAGCGCCCGATACATGGCATATTGCGTCTGTCGGGTTAGCTGGCAGAGCAGGATGATGGGCGGGTGAAACAGGTTCATGCCCAGCCATGCGTCGAGGCGGGTCAGGATCATCATCACTGCTGATCCCCCAGGCGGAAAGGCACCACATTGGCGTCGATCATATCCACGACAGGCAGGTTAAGGTCGCTTGCCCATGACAAGCCTTCTGCTCTGATGCCCTCGGCCGTGTTCGCCAGCCGACAGTCGCGGGGAATATCCTGCGTGCCGTCTGGCTTGATGATGGATGCGATGAAGACCGGCCTTCCCTGGAGCATACCGGCCGCGATCTCAATATGACCTTCCGCTGGCCGCCAGCCTGAAGGCTCCGGCTGGGGATCGGGGAGCGGCACCCACATTGTCGGCTGATAAACATCAACGCCGTCGTCATACCAGCCGCCATCGCCGCGAGTCATCGGAACCCAAGGCGAGCGGCCCGGCTCGGCAATGCTCGGATCATAGCCCAATATCCAGCCGTCACCCGGCGGCGCTGTGCTGATGTCCCTTGGGATTCCATGGGACCGTAGGAGCGTCGCCGCCTCCTGCATAAGATTGGCGCAACGGGCGAAGCTGGCCGCTTTGTCGTCGGGCGCGACGATGTCGAGCCAACAGTCATCGAGCCGCTGGGCAAGGTCGAGAAGGTTCGTCATTGCACTGTCGCTCCTTCGCCCAAGGCTTCGGCCACGTCGGCGTGGGCAATCTCCATGATGTCCTTCAACGCGGCTGCGATCTGCTCGGCAGGGAAATGGGCGAACAGTACCGCGACGGACGCTTGATAGAGCACCGCCGCAGCGGTGCCCGGATCGCCGGTCGTGCCCACCACGTCCTGAGCGAGTGTCATGGCGAGATCGTCAAGATCGTCCTCGCTCATTTCGTCATCTCCTGCTGGATCGCGTTTGCGCGGTCATACAATTTGCGGAGAAGGTCGGGTGGCAATATCTCCTGCGCCGCACGCTTGTAGGCATCTACATTTGCCTGCGTCACCAATGCATGCCGCCGCAATTTTAGCTCTGCCGCCTGCTGGTTCAGCGCCTGTATGCGATGACCAAGGTCGCGGATCGCGTCATCATCCTGACGGCGCTTAGCAACCAACAGTTCGGCTTCAATGCGGGTTCTATCCGCATCAATCCGACGGCGCTCTTCAACGCAGTCCTGCAACGTCATTTTGTCTGGATCACTCTGAGGCCTGCCTGAATCACCCCATCTCCAATGGGTGACCCGCTCCCAATCAACTTCATCGGCTTGGACGACGCGGCATCGGCCGCGAACGCCGTCTTCCTTGATCTGGACGAACGCTTTCGGGTTTACGATAACCACGGGGATTTGAGGGAGGCCGAAGTGCCTCGTCCACGGGCGAGGGCTGCGAGCGTTCGTCATCGTCTACCTCCTTTCAGCCGTGCTGGGTTGACCGGCATCCATACGATCGCCCGCTTGCCGCTGGCGTTGTGCCGCCGATGGCCGCTGTCGCGGACCTTTCCGTCGCGGGCCAGTTCGGTGATGCGCGGCCGGACGGACAGGATCGACAAGCCCAGCCGCCCCGCTACCTCGTCGGCGGTCAGGCCGTTGGAATGCTCCAGTACCTTGAGGCATCGGGCGCGAAGGATGGGAGCCTTGTCCGCGATCTCATCCGCCGCCTGAAACGACGTTTCACGGGCCTTTGCGCCTGGACTGTCTGGATAGCCGAACAGGTCAGGCATCTCCGTCTCCCGGATTGGTTGCGTGATCCCACCGGAGATAGTCGAGGAAGGCGCGTCCGACCGCGTGGGCGAGAAGAGGATCGCTTTGAAGCTCTTTGACCATGGCGAGCGATTCCTCGTCGCCCTGGTGCGTCAACCGCAGCGCGCCTCCCTCGTCGTTGCCAAGGTCGTTGCCAAGCTCAGCCCAGCGGAAGAACCATGCGAATCCGCGCCGATCCGCTGCGCTGGCGATTGAAGCCAGTTCCGCTTCGTATCGTGCGGTAGCCATCAGCGTGCACCCCCTTTGGAGCCGGACGGCAGGGGGGACAAACGCCGCCCGGCTCCACCAGCCGCAGGGGCATGCGCGGCTGGAACTGAATCGAAGGTCACGCGGGCGATCTCGCGCATGACGATGTAGGTTGAGCCGGGGCGCTGCCGCGCCAGGCGCTCGGCTTCCGCCAGCGCCTCGTCTTCGGTCTGGAGCCGGAAGCGAGGATCACGCTCCGGATTGCGGCGCCACGCCATGAACGCGAACTGGTCGCGATGTGTGATCGTCATGCCGCTCATAGCGAGTCGGCCCGCTCAAGTGCCCGGCGCAGCACGGTCTGCGCATCGGTGAATAGGCAGACGCATACATCGTGATCCCACTGATCTATGTCGGCCGGTCGGTTCTCAATCACGCCCATGCCGTTGGCGGCGTGGATCATTGAATAGGCGGTGCGGACGGTCTCCGTCAGAGTGCACATCTCGCGCTCCAGCCGCTTGACCACGTCGTTGCCCGTTGACGGCCGGGTAGCCTGTCCGATCACAAGGCCAGCGGTTCGGCAGAACTCCCGGTAAGCTGCGTCGGCGGCAAAAGCGGCGTCCATCTTCTCCCTGGTCGTCGCGCCAGCGCGGGCGCAGACGATATTATGGTTCGCCACGGCGCTGATGTAGCGCTCATAGGCCTGTGTCTCGTCGGCGCTATATGCGCGCTTCGTTTCAACGGTCATGATCTGGCTCCAACCGAGTAGGCTTTGTCGACAAAGCCGCCGCGCCCGCGAACCATGGTCGCATTGACCCAGGTGACGCGGCTCGCATCGAGGCGGCGGATATGACCGCGCCGCAGGTGCGAGCGGGGTCCATTGCGCGGACCGGAGAAGGCTTCTCCGCTTCCCTCGCCTTCACCATGACCGTCGATCGTCAGGATATGAAAATCCCTGAGAGGCGGCCGGGACTTGTTGCGCGCCCTATTCAGGGCGGCCGATGCTGGCTGACGTTCCGCCCGCACATTCTTGCAGAGCAGGACATGACAGAGGTCGATGTAGGCGCAAACCTCATCCATAACATCGGCTGAAATGTCGTTGAGTACCTTGTCGATGCCCTGGCGCTGAGCGCCCGCCATGACGGCTTCGGGCATTATCGGAATAAAGCCCAAAGACATTCCGGTTTCAGCCGATTTTCGCGTGACGCGCCGATCAGCGACCATGGCCTTAACAAAGTCGAGATTGACCGCGTCGGCCGGAGCCGGGCCGCCATCGAAGGGCACGAAAGCCGCGCCAGCGATAGGCATCCACAGGTTCTGCCGATCAAAGTAGGTAATCGATGCGATAACGACGCCCGGCTCATCAATCGGCGGCGCGATGGCCGCCAGCAAGGGCGGAAGATCGTCGCGCCATTCCCAGGCCAAGGATATGCGACGCGAGGCAGTTTCGGCATTATACTCTCCGCCGCACGGCACCCCGTTCAGCGCTGAATATTCCAGCGCCACGACTTCGAACGGCGGTTTGAGCGCCATGCCGGGGAGATCGGCGCGTGGCTTTGCCCTGTCCATCAGTTGGCCGTTGTCGGGCAGGACGAATACCTCCGCCTGCTCCAACTTTCTGATAAGGTAATCCATGCCCTGCCGTACGCCCGGCGCACCGGGGCAGGGATGAGACCGCAGGCTTTCGATGGCCTTCGGTGTATAGTTGAGGGCGCGGATCATATTGCAATGCCCTCCAGAATCTCTGGGTTGAGCCGGGCCTTAAGCTTCGCGCCGCGCGCGACGGCGGCGTCGATCAGCGTCAAGGCCTCGTTTGTGATGGCGTCGCGGTCAGCCCATACGATCTGACCGCCGTCCAGCGGGCCTGTCAGGTCGAGCTTGTAAATGCAGTCCGCAACGTTCCGGGCGGGGAGGGCCAGAATCGCCTGCGCCGCAGTCGAGTGCTTGTCGACCAGCGCGTCGATTTCCTCATCGGAGTAACCATCGGGTAGGGCATCGATAGCGTCTTGCGCGTCATCGACCTCGGCCATCGCCTTCGACCAAATCTGGTCGAGCGGATGCGAGTACTTGATTATGATCCAGCTCATGGCTGCGCCTCCAGCAAAGAGGAGAGTTCCGCCATCCACCAGTTCAGCTTGATCCGGTTGACAGCGCAGGCGCGAAAGCAGGGTTCGCACCCAAGGATGCAGCCTGGGGCGACCAGTTTCGTGCCTGAACGGGTGGCGGGGTCGCGGTCGACAGCAGTGAGGCGATGACAAACGCGGCGCGCTTCTTCGATCTCGCTGTCGCCGGGATTATTAACGACCAAGCGCAAGATGGTCGCGGTCATGACCGCGCCTCCATCGCCTCAAGGTCCTTGATCGCGGACCAGACCAGTTCGGTCAGATAGTCTTCACCGCGAATAGACTCATCAAAGCCAGGGATCGTGGCACCAAGCGCCGTCGCCTCGATCAGGGGAATCGCGGTTTGCGTGAACATGAGCATGCGCAGCTTGGCGATCACCCCTGCCAAGGTCTCCGCAGGGGTATCGACGATCGTGACAGTATCGTTCTCTGGATCATCGCTGTTGAGCTTTGCCCACTGGCGACCAGCGAAGGACTTCCATGCGGCGATGATGTTTTGGTCAGTCTGGGCGACCAGCATCGCGCGCGGGCGGGTACGTGTGAAAATGGTCATCGGCTGGCCCTTCCGCTAAAGTGCTTCGCTTCGGCCAAGACGATGTCATCATACCGGTCGATCATCCGGCCATGGGCGAGAAGCACCTTGAGGGCGAACGCGGTGGCGTCCGGTGCCGGCCATTCCATCAAGGAATCTTCCGCTTCGCCCGCGACATCTCCGAGGCGATCGTCTTCCTCCAGCACCTCTTTCGAGGCCATCGCGTATCCCGCTTCCAGTTGCTCTTTGGGTAAGCCCCAGTCGATGCCGTGCAGCTTGGCGTGGGCGATGTCAGCAGCCCGCGCCTCATCGAAGGCAGCGAGGCGTCGGTTCCATTCGCTGCGCGTGTCCATATGCAGAGCATCGTTGACCGCAACGGCTATCATCTGGAAGGCGAGGTCAGTCGGAAACTCGCCGGGGTTAATGGCGGCATCGCCTGTGCTGCCGTTGGTCAGAAATGGGGCCATCTCATGAAGCGCCGCAATAAGTTTCGTGGCGAGATCAGCGCCACAATTCGGGCGAAAGTCTCGGATAGCTTGCTTCGAATGCTGCCACTGGTCGGTGTCATCCGACGCAAAGGACCGGGCCATGAGCGTGTAGTGCTTCGCCAGTTCAAGGCTGGTGCCAGCGGGAACTGGGGGAAGAGGGAAGGCGGTATCGCCACGAACGATGGTGCTGGAGAGCATGTCAGGCCCTTTCCGAAAGTTCAGGAAGCCACTCAAATTCTCCACACCAAGAGGTGTAGAAAGTGACCGGGAACATCGTGGAATCGAAGGCGTCGTCGACGCTGAATACTTCGTCATTGTCGAGGTGCATGCCTGGCCGAGGCGGGTTGATATTGACCCGAGCAAGCGCATCGATGATCTGAGGCGGGCGCCGACGGCATGCCCCAAAGCCGAAGGAAGGATCGTTCGTCCCCTTCTCCAGCCTGAACGTATCGGGCGCCCAGAACTGGCAGGTGGCGCAACGCGGCTGCGTGACATCATAGTTGATGTTCGGCTGCGCCCGCTCGGCCGACGACATACGGTCGGGAAATGGCACGTCCATCTCAGCGGCCCTCCCGGCGATCCAGTTCGGCGTTCGACTGCTCGGCGCGATGGACGTCGTTAAAATGGACACTCAGCGCAAAGAGGGTGGTGATCCCGTCGAGCGCCTGGGCGATTATGTCGTGACGCCTAGTCTGGATGAGATTTTCGTGAAAAAGCCCGCCACGCTCGATCCCGGCCGGACCCATCGCGCAACTGTTGTGAAAACTCGCGCTCAGGAGGTTAAGCAGCGCGAAGCCTTGGTCTGAAAATTCATCCGCATCTGCGCTCTCGAAGGGAGCAAACCCTTCCATTACGCGGAGATCCGCCAAGGTCGGAATAGCAAGACGCGGGGTCGCTTCTCGCGGAGCGCTATCGCTCCGCGACTGGTTGCCGTCAGGCATAGTCGGGGTCTCCTGTGTCAAAGTGACAGGAGATGCCTTGCCCTGCTCCCTTTCGGGAAAACTACGGACGCCAGCGCGCTCCTGCCTTCATCACCGTTTTCGGCCCGTGGGCGATCAGGTGATGAGGCATATATGCGGTGTGGAATACCACCCTGTCAAGCGCATAAAGTGTTTTTTAACACACTCCGTCCGAGATCAGGTCTTCCGAATGATCGCAACGATTCTGCCGACCACGTGCAATTCCCCGTCATAGGCGGTTTCGGGCGGCACGTTGGGGTTGTCTGAGAGTATCTTCACGCTGCCGTCGGGCATCGGCCGCAAGCGCTTGATGATCCCGGTTTGGCCATACGCGGCGGCCCATATCTTGTCGGCCATCCGAACTTCGCGTTGCGACGTGTCGATCATCACCATGTCGCTGTCGAGGATGGTGGGCGTCATAGAGTCGCCGGTGCCGGTGGCCAGAACAACCTTGTCGGGCGGAGCATTCGTGAACTGCCGCAGCCAGGATAAAGAGAACTTGTGCCGCTCGCCCGTGACGGGAAGGTCGAGGTAGGTGCCGCCACCCATCCCGTAGGCAATGTCCCACTGCTCGATTTCAACGTCGTCGCTTTCATCATCGTCGCCGCGATACCGGGACGTCGATGGTTCTGCGCCCTCCACAAGCACCAACGCTGCTCGCCCGAATGCATCTGGCAATAGGTCGCCCACGGAAAGACCTAGAGCCTTGGCCAATTTCTCGACAGTGCCGAGGCGCACATCCTGCGTGTCCTTTTGGAGGATGTCACGAACAACGGTTTCGCCCACACCAGCGGTTTTCGCGAGAGCCTTCGGGTTTGTGTTCCGATGCTTGATCGCCGCAGCCAGGCGGTCCTTCAGGATGTCAATCGCTCGTTCGGTGCCGGTGCTCATAAGGTCGTGTGTCAAAAAGCCGCCTTTCGCGCTAGATGGTGATATTCCACACTTTTGACTGGAAAGTGTTTCAAAACACACCTATCAATGGGGTTAATGACTGACCCTCTGAAAGAAGAAATCGAGGTCTTCCTCCGGCTGACCGGAATGAAGCCCACGCGGTTTAGCATCAGTGCAACCCGTGACCGGCATTTTGTCCGCAAAGTGCGAAAGGGTCGGCGTGTGTGGCCAGAGACGGCTGAACGCGTCCGCGCGTTCATGCGCAATTATGACCCCCATGCCGAGGCGAAGTGACGCCGATGTCTCGGGGGAAGGCGAGCGCCGGGCGCCGCAGTCGAGTGAACGAAGCCGACCTTCGTCATCTGCTTGATGAACTGAAGGCGAGGATACCTGCATCAAGCGTGATGGGCCGCGCAATAAAATTGAAGCGGGCAGGCCGGGACTATCAGGGGCTATGTCCGTTCCACCAGGAAAAGACGCCCAGCTTCACAGTCAATGATGCGAAGGAATTTGGCCACTGCTTCGGCTGCGGCTGGCATGGCGACATTTTCCGGTTCGTCATGGATAAGGAAGGATGCGGATTCCGGGAGGCATATCAGCGCCTCGCGAACGACGATCTCCCTACATGGACACCACAGGAACGCGCGAAGGCGCAGGCCGGTCAGCGCCTGGAAGATCTCGAAAAGGAGAAGGACGCCCGCCGTTTCTTCTCAGAGTCCTTGCCGATCGTGGGGACGCCCGGCGAGGTTTATCTTCAGGCGCGAGGCATCACTGTCGCAGCGCCGGAGTTCGTGCGCTTCGGCATGGTTCCGTCATGGCGAAGCAAGGAAACCGGCGAATGGGGTCGCAAACGCCCGGCCGTCATCTGCGGCGCGCAGGATGGGTCTGGGGCGGTGGTCGGTATCCAGCGGATCTTCTTCAAGAACGATGATCCCAAGCTCGGCAAGAAAGACTGCAAGCTGAGCCTCGGCACTATCAAGGGGTCTGCGCTGCGGCTGGCACCGGCGGGACGCTCAATCATCATGGCAGAAGGCCCGGAAGACGGCATGTCGATCTTGCAGGAGGGCCCTGGTTTGCCCGTCTGGGTGCCGTTTGGCACAAGCATGATGCCTGCTGTCGATTTCCCGCCCGAAGTCCGGCGGGTGATTATTGCCGGTCAGAATAATACCGCAGGCCGGATCGCGGCGAACAAGGCGGCGATTTCACTGTCGGAACGCGGGCTTGAGGTCGCATTCGCTTGGCCAGATAGGCGCTTTGACGACTGGAACGATCAGTTGCGCGGGGCGCTGGCCAATGGCTGATGGCTTCGCATCCGAGTTTGCAGACGTCGAGTCTGTAGCGCCGCAGCCGTTGGATCTGCGCGGCGCAATGGCTGATGCTGTCGAATATCCTATCGATGCGCTCAGCCCGCGCCTGCGGAACGCCATTTTGGCGATTGAAGCTATGGCGCAGGTGCCGATCTCGCTTGCAGCCCAATCAGTTCTGTCGGCCGCGTCACTGGCGGCTCAGGGGTTCATCAACGTCGAAACCATCGTGAACGGGAAGATCGTCCCCGTGTCGGTTTTTCTGCTGAGCATCGCTGCATCCGGTGATCGCAAGTCCACGTCCGACAGCCTCGCAATCAAGCCTGTGAAGGAGCGGGAGGAGCAGCTTGGGATGCACTATGAGCAGCGCAAGCATGAGTTTGCCATTGATGACGCGGCGTTCAAAGCCGCAACGCAGAAGGCCAAGAACGGCAGCAATAAATCGCGGGAGGACATCCGGCGCGATCTGGAGAGCGTGGGCAAGCCGCCGATCCCGCCCATTCAGCCCCTGCTCACCGTGGACGAGCCGACCGGGCCGGGCATGCAACGCCTGTTTGCGGAAGCCATGCCGGCGCTTGGCCTGTTTTCAGACGAGGGCGCCACCTTCCTTGGTGGCTGGTCGATGCAGGAGGAAAATCAGGCTGCCACTGGCGGCATGCTGTCGAAGCTTTGGGACGGTTCGCCTATCAAGCGTATCCGGGCCGACAAGGAGAACGGGACACAGATCCTCTATGGGCGTCGTCTCTGCCTGCACCTGATGGTGCAGCCCGACATTGCCGGGAAGCTGCTGGGCAATCCGGCCGTGCGTAATCAGGGCCTATTGAGCCGTATCCTCCCAGCGGCGCCAAAAAGCTTGAAGGGAAGCCGCTTTTATGCGGAGCCCAGCGACAAGCACCGGGAAGACCTTGCCGCATATCACCAGCGTCTCGGCCGTATGCTGGCGACAGAATTTTCATTCCGCGATCCCCAGACCCGGGCGCTGGACTTGGCGATCGTCCATCTGACCCCAGAGGCGAAAGCCAAGCTGATCGAGTTCAGCGACCATTGCGAGCGATTGCTCGGGCCCGGCGGACCTTATGAGCAGATTGCCGATTTCGCATCGAAGATGACTGAGAACGCGACGCGGTTGGCGGCAACCATCGGATATTTCGAGGGAGGCGGGGCGCTGATAGACAAAGGGCTCAGCCTACAGGCGGTGCAAGCCGGTATCGCGCTTATGGAGTTCTATGCCAGCGAAGCCATCCGGCTCTATGGCACTTCCGCGCTGGATAACGATACTGCCAACGCAGCCCTACTGATCGAATGGATCAGAAAGCGCGAGCTAACAGCGGTCGGCGCGCGGTTCCTGAACCGACGTGGCCCCCAACAGACCCGGAACGGCCCGGCGCTCAAGCGGGCGCTCGAAATCCTTGTGGAATATAAGCACCTCGTCCCGATCAAGGGCGGCGCACGGCTGGACCTTGGAGGCGAGGCGAAGTTCTACGCCGAAGCCTACACCGTGATCCCCGCAGGTGCCGAATGAGCGAGGGCGACCTGTTCAGCGCCGGCTTTGCGTGGGGCGATGTCGCGGACGCTGCGACACCCGTTGCGACACCTGACAAAGGCGCGCCGTCGCAGCCTCGCCCGCCGCTGTCGCAAACCCGTGCGACACCTGTCGCGACAGGCGACGCCCCCGCATTTGCACGGGATTTCGGCTGGTCGGACGATGCTGTCGCAAGTGTCGCAGGTGTCGCAAATCTAGGCGTTGAGGCAGAGGTGTCGCAAAATGCGACCCCCCCGATTGCGACAGAGTTTGCGACACGTGAAAGCGCGCATTTTCGGGGCTTAGAGGGGCAATCGACACAGCCTGTCGCAGATGTCGCAAGTGTCGCAAATTGGAGTTTGGCAGTCGAGCGCGCAGCCCGGTCGCGCGCGCCGGACGGCATCACCGACATGGCGTGGCGGGCGCTGGTCATGGACGCTCGCATGCTGCTCCAAAATTGGGGGACGGACCTGTTTGGGCTCGGCTGGACGACACTGGAAATCTTCGGGGTTGCGCGCCAGCCGGGCATGCGACGGCTCGATGTCGTGGGGCTGGTCTATTTGCTGCGGGGGAACGCTGTCGAAGCGATCGACCGCGACACGGCCCTGATCCGGGTCACGCCGCGCGACACGCTGACCTTTCAACGCAAGCTGGTCGCTGGTGGAGGCGTGCCGTTGTGGAAATGGGTGGAGGCTAGCCAGGGCGGGGCGGTCGGGATGGCGGGCGGGGGTAGCGCCTTCAGCGCGTACCCCCGACACCCCCGCCATGTCAACCCCGACCAAGGGGCTGGATGAGAGATGTCGAAAAAAATCGAGATGGCAGACGAAGAGAGACGACTGATGGAAATGAACGTATGCGCCACCTGCCGGTTCTGGATGCGCTATACAGCGCAGGACAAGGGGCCGTTCTTCGAGATTGCCGAAGGGACTGGGGAGTGCAGGCGCAATCCGCCTGTGCTGGATGATCGGGCGCACAAATTCCAAAGCACTGAAGATGCAGCGGGCTGCGCGCAATGGCCGGTAACTTGGGATGGGCACTGGTGCGGCCAGCACCAGCCGCGCCTCCCGACAGCGGGCGATGTCGCTTGAGGAAGCCCCGTCCGACCCCCGCCGACCTCGCCGCCTCCCTGACGGCGGTAAAGCTCCTGATCAAAGGGATGAACGGCGCCATGCCAACATTGGTGGCGGAACTGCGCAGGGAAGCCTGCGAACGAATAGACGACGTGATTGATGACCTGGGGAGCATGAAGCGGTGACGGATATGAATGATCGGTGGTGCATCTTGCGCATGTCGGGCGCGGCGACGCTGCCGGTCGCCACGGCATTGACCGAGACCGGATACCGCGTCTGGACGCCGGTCGAATTGCAGAAGCGTCGCCGGCCGCGATCGAAGGCGACCAAGGAGGTCACGCTGCCATTGATGCCCGGCATCATCTTCGCGGCTGACGATCGGCTGCACGATCTCGTCACCATGTCCCGGTCGCCATCCCTGACGTACCAGCGTTGGAACCCGGAGACGGAGCGCATGGAAATCCGGGGATGCCCTTATTTCTCAGTGTTCCGGTATCAGGGCAAATACCCTCGCATTGCTGACCGGACCTTGGACCCGCTGCGTCAGGCGGAGCAGCGCGGTCGCTTCCGCGCCAAGCTCCCCACGTTCAAGCCGGGCGACAATGTCCGACACCCTGTCGGCATGCTGGGCGGACTGACCGGTGTCGTCCTCAAGGTGAAGCGCCGCAAGGCGGTGGTTATGTTCGGAAGCCTGGATTTGGAAGTCGAGATCTGCGACCTTCTGCCTGCGAAAACCGCCGCTTGACGGCGAGTCGCCTTCTCAGGTAAATGAACGGCAAGCCGAAAGGCGCCGCTGCCATAGCAGCTTCGGAGAGTTAATCGGTCGGCTGGTCATCTGGACCGGCGCCCTCGCCGCCAAACGCAGGAAGCCTCGCTTCCGGCGAACTGCGGCGCAATGCACGAAATTCTTGTTCCCGCTCTGACTGGTTGCGACCCGGTGCATGCGCCGTTCCAGTTATCGGGCTTGCCCAAGGCCAACAGCTAATCCGTCGCCACGGCGGGCGGTAAGGCAGACGTGCTATGAGCGTCCGCGCTGGTGACGGGCCATAATTGCCGACCGGACAGACCGAGACGAAATCTGGCCGGCACCCCGACGCGGCGGCGCTGAAGGAAGCGCAGGCCAAGGAACGCTGGCTTAACCGAACCACCAGCCAAGGCCCCCGATCAGCAATGGATGGGTACAGCCAGAGGGACACCCGCCAGCAGCCGGTATCAAGCCCGGCCCGCGTCACGACATTTTGGGACAATTTGTCCCACTTGCTGGGGTAGCTCAACGGTAGAGCCGCTCACTCGTAATGAGAAGGCTGCGGGTTCAAGTCCCGCCCCTAGCTCCATTCATGCGGCTATCGTCCAACGGTAGGGCCTCGGTCTTCCAAACCGATGATGCCGGTTCGAACCCGGCTGGCCGCTCCAGTTCCCCCGGCAACGGTGGAAGCCGCTGGCCTTTCGGTAACCCCTGAGATGGAGGGGTCAGCGGCAGTCATTCAGGAGGCGGCATGGCGAAGGCACCCGAGCCCACAACGCAGACGGGTGCGCCATGGCGTCCGAGGCGGGGCATCGTGTCTCGCATTCGCTGCACCTTCGGCTGGCATGAATGGGTCACGAACGACGGGCACTGGCGCCGATGGTGCGCAGAGTGCGGCCACGGGAAGGAGCCTCCGCCATTACGGCCGCCCTGCTGATGGAAGCGCAACATTGTTGCGGCGACCAGCAACGATCGGACCCCGTCGCGGGTCCTTCCGGGCAATCTGCCAGTGAGGGGGGCAAAGGCGCAAAAGGTCGCTAGCCACAAGATTGTCATAGGTGCCGCCGCCTTGGGGTCATTTCTGGCGGAAATTAGCGCGTTTCAGCGAATGGGAGGCGACAATTTCCAGCATCGACACCATGACGCTTACCCGCGCGGACGTTGCGTGGCTGGTGGGCATGTCCGACAGTTGGGTCCGGGACCGTATGCAGGCCGGGGACTTCCCCCGCCCAGGCGAGACGGCAGAGCAATATGTCGAGGCCTTCCTCGAATTTAAGCTGCGGAAGTTCGAACGGGCCGATGAGGACGGCAGGCTCGATCTTGAAGCCGAACGTGCCCGTCTCGCGAAAGAGCAGGCCGACAGAGTGGCTATGGACAATGCGGAGCGGCGCAAGGAATTGGCGCCGCGTCCCGACATGATCGCTGCAATTACTGGCGTGATCGTAATGGCAGTGGCCCGCCTCCAGCAGGTGGGCGCGCAGGTTGCGCAGGGCGATGTGAAACTACGGAAGCGCATCGAGACGGCGATCAATGACGTGTTGACCGACATCAGCGTCACGCGCGTCGAGGAGGCGGTGGGCGGGGGCTTGGATGAGGATGACGCCCCCGACGAAGACGACGACTGATACGCTAACCGTCCGTGGCGCGCACGGCGTCGCGGTGGCGGAGCAGGCATTCGCTGCATTCGCTCCGAAGATACGGCCGAAGTTATCGCAGTTCATGTGCGACCACGCCCGGTCCGATGACGGGGCGAAGATTAGGCCGTTTCCGTTTCAGTCGGACTTGGCCGACGCGTTCACTGATCCGGAAACGGCGCAGGTATCGGTCAGGAAGAGTAGCCGCATTGGCTATTCCACTATCCTGCAATCCTTTGTCGCCTGGCGCATCAAATACGATCCGGCGCGGACGCTCATCTACCAGCCGACGATTGATGACGCCGAGAAGTTCAGCAAGGACGACCTTGACCCGGTCCTGCAATGGACTGTCGTCCGGTCGGTAGCCACTTTCAAGCCCCGACATTCGGACAACCAGATCAGGGCGAAGCGGTACAAGGGCGGCTGGATACAGATCAAGGGCGCGAACAGCCCCAAGGAGTTCCGCCGCGTCACGTCAGATGACGTTTTCCTTGAAGAATGCGATGGCTACCCGTGGGCCTCGAAAGAGGAAGGCGACCCCGCTCGGCTGGCGTTCAAGCGCAACCTGACATCGCCGCGTCGTTTCAGCGCCGCCGGCTCAACGCCCAAGGTCAAAGGCTTCAGTCGGATCGATGCCCTGTTCGATCAGGGCAGCCAGGAATATCGGTACGTGCCTTGCCCGCACTGCGGCCACGTGCAGAAGCTGGTGTTCGGTGACGGCACAGGACCGGGCATCCGCTGGGCTCCGAAGGAGAACCCGACCCACGCTTGGTATCGCTGCGAAAACGGCTGCGACATCGAGGAGGAGCATAAGCCGTGGATGGACGAGAACGGGGAATGGCGGGCGCACAACCCCGCCGCATTCCCCCGACATCGATCCTTCCACATTTGGGCAGCATATAGCCAGCATCCCGGCGCCGCCTGGCTGGAAATTGCCCGCGAGTTCATGGAGGTCCGCAAGGACCCGAATCTGCTCCGGACCTTCGTCAACCAAGTGCTGGGCGAGGCATGGTCGGAGCGGGGCGAGGCTCCGGAATGGCAGCGGCTCTATGACCGGCGCGAGATGGATATGCAGCTTGGAACGCCTCCATCATGGGCTGGGCTGCTGATCGGCGCTGCCGACGTTCAGCGCGGCGGTGGCGGTCGCATCGATATGGACATATGGGCCTTCGGGCCCGGCAAAAAGAGGGCCTTTGTCGAGCGCATCGAGGTGTTCGGCCCAATCTCGGACAAGAAGACGTGGGCGAAACTCGATCTGGAGGTCGCGCGCGAGTGGCTTTCGCAGGACGGGCGATCGATGCGCCTGACCCGCGTCGCCGTCGACTCCGGCGATGGCGAGAACACGATGGAAATCTACTCCTGGGCCCGGCGTCATCCGGGCTTTGTTATGGCGGTGAAAGGCCGGGAGAGCATCGCTGCCCAGCAAGCCATAGGCGTGCCGACCTGGCAGGACGTTACGGTAAATGGTCGGAAGCTGAAACGGGGCGTCCGGCTCTGGAACATCGGCACCTCCATGCTGAAGTTCGAGCTTTATGGGCAACTCAGCCTCGAAAAGCCGGTGGACGGCGACGAATATCCGGAGGGTTACATTTATCTGCCCAACGGCACGTCGGACGAGTGGATTAAGCAGTTAGTCGCGGAAGAGTTCAAGCTGATCAAGCTGCGGAGTGGTGGATTCCGCCGCAAATGGGACAAGACCCGCGACCGCAACGAAGCTTTGGACAACGCCATCTATGCGCGCGCGGTCGCGATCAGCCTGGGCGTTGACCGCTGGACGAACCTGCATTGGACCAAGGCGCGGGGCGATATGGAAAAGCCCGCGCAGATGCCGGTTTCCGCGCCGTCAGTGCCGAAACAAACTGTCACCCGGCCGCCCCCGAAGGCTCCCGCCCAGCGACGGCAAAACCCATTCACTTCAAGGAGGCGCTGATGGCCTACCAGCCAGAGGATCTCGACAAGATCGATGCCGCCCTCCTGTCCGGTGTCAAGAAAGTCACCTTCGCGGACGGCCGGTCGACCGAGTTCCATTCACTGGACGAACTGCGCCGCCTCCGGGCCGACGTCAAAGCCGAATTGGGCGCCAGCGCTGCCCAGGTGAACCCTCGCGTCCGCACCGTCGTCGGCAGGATTCGTCACAGGTGAACCGGTTCGAACGCGCCATCGCCGCCGTAGCGCCGCGCTACGCTGCAAAGCGTGCCTACGCGCGCACGCAGATCAACACTCTCGCCCGCATCGAGCAACGTGCGGCGCAGAAGCGGCTTCGCGAGGACCCTAATTTCGGCGTCAACACCGGCAACCCCGATGATGCGCGCCCGCGCCGCTTCATCGATCGCCAAACGCTGCTGCGGCTGGCCTACGAAAACCCCTATGGCCGCAAGGCTATAAACACGCTGGTCAATAACTCTATCGGCTGGGGGATCACCGGGGCACCAAAGGGTCCGAAAGCGGTTTCGACCCTATGGCTGGAGTGGATCAAGGTCGCAGACTATCGCGGCCGGCTCGATTTCTTCGGTCTCCAGGAACTGGCGGTGCGGACGATGTTCCGGGAGGGGGAATCCTTCATCGTCCGCCGCTGGGTTCGCGACGCTCCCGTTCTGCCCTTCCGGCTGCAAATCCTCGATGCCGGAATGCTCGCGATCGACAAGGTGGGCGAGTATATTGAGGATGGGATCGAATATGATGCCGACGGCAATGTCGTTGGCTATTGGTTTCATCAGGCGCGATCGACCTACCGGCGCAACCGTCCCCCGGTGATGTACCCGGCCGGCGACGTCATTCACCTGTTCGTTCAGGAAGAAGCGGGGCAGAAACGCGGGCGGTCGGTCTTCGAACCGGTCATCAAGCGCATGGGCGACATCGATGACGCCCTCGACGCCGATTTGGTCCGCCGCAAGATCGAATCGTGCTTCGTCGGCTTCCGCACACTGAATTGGGAAGATGCTGACGTGCCGCTGGGGGTGCGGGAGGCTCGCGCCGAAGGCGAGCCACCGGCCGAGTTCTTCGAACCCGGCATGATCAGCACGCTTTCGCCTGGCGAGGACATAAAATTCGGTGATCCCAAGCCCGCTGGCGGACTGGGCGAGGCGGTCCGTATCAACTTGCTTGCCACCGCTGCGGGCATCGGCGTGACCTATGAGCACCTGACCGGCGACCTGTCGCACGTCAATTTCTCATCCTATCGCGCTGGCGCGCTGGAGTTTGACGCCTCGATCGAGCGTATCCAGTGGAACACCATCATTCCTGTTGGGCTCAACCGGGTCTGGGGATGGTTCTGTCAGGCGGCCTATGAGTTCGGCAAGACGGCGAAGCTCAGCTACGACATGCGCTGGACGCCGCCGCCGCGCAAATCGATCGACCGCAAGGGCGACGCGGAAGCCGACATTCTCGAAATGCAGGCCGGGCTTGAGAACCGCCGCAGCCTGCTCAATGCTCGCGGGCTCGACCATGACACGTTCATGGAGGAAACCGCCGCCGACCTGAAGGCGCAACAGGACAAGGGCCTCTTCTACAAGGGTGACCCGTTCACGGCTGCCCAGGCCGCCGCATCCTCGCAACCGACCACGGGAACCAACTGATGAACGCACCAGCTTCGGCGGCGCAGGCGCGCGCCGTCACCGCGCCCATGATGACGCGCGCCGCCGACGTGCGGCCATCGTCGTATCGGGAGGAAGACAACTCCATCGAAGTCTGTTGGTCGGTAGGCGCGGCCGGGCTCCGCTTCGATTGGTACGATGGCGGCTATTATGTCGAGGAACTGAGCATGGAGCCGGGCGCCGTTCGGCTCGACAGGCTCAATGCCGGCGCCAGTGTCCTCGACAGCCACAGCAGCTATCGGCTGGCGAGCGTCATCGGCTCGATCGTGCCCGGCAGCGTCCGTATCGAGAATGGTCAGGGCCTTGCCCGCGTCCGCTTTGCGACGACGCCCGACGTTGCCGACGTCGTGGCCAAGATCAAGGAAGGCCATATCCGCTCCCTGAGCGTGGGTTACAACGTCTATGAATTTGTGCGCACCGAGCGCGAAGGCCAGCACCCTCACATGCTGGCGACGGATTGGGAGCCGGTAGAGGTTTCCTTTGTCTCGGTGCCTTTCGATCCCGATGCGCAGGTTCGCGCCCGGAATGCCGAGCAGGGCGGCCATCCCTGCACCATTCGCGGCGCGACCGCGCATTCTGAGGAAGTAACTATGACTGAACCGACGTCGACCCCGGCGCCGGCGCCCGCGCCGACGACCGCCCCTTCGCCTGCTCCAGCCCCGGCCCCGGCACCAACGCCCGAACCGGCACCGAGCACGACCCCGGAACCCGCCCAGCGCGCGCTGGCGGTCACGGCACGCACGATTCGGGAGCGCTGTGCCCGCTCGACCGACCTCGGCAACGACTTCGCCCTCGAACTGATCGAGCGGAATGAAGAAAATCCGATGACGGAAGTCGAATTTGAGCGTGCGATCAGCGATCGTCTGCTGGATCGCCGCCAGCAGCCGCATATCGACGTCCGCGCGGGCGCCAGTGGCACCGAGAGCGAGGGCTATCGCCGCGCGATCGAGACGGCGGTCATCTTGCGCGCCGATCCCAGCGTCCAGTTCGACGCTGCGGACATCTCGGCTGCCCGCGAGTTCGCCGGCATGTCGCTGATGGAACTGAGCCGCGACTATCTCCAGCGGACGGGCATTTCCACCGTCGGCATGGGGCGTCTCGAACTGGCTGGCGCCGCCCTCGGCATGCGCTACGGCGCAATGACCACCAGCGACTTCGCGAACGCGCTTTCGAGCGCCGCCGCGAAGCGGGTCCGCGATTCCTATCAGGCGGCTCCGCAGACCTTTGGCGCCATCGTCTCGCGCGGCACCCTGCCGGACTTCAAGGATACCAACATCATCGGCCTGGGCGATGCCCCGTCGCTGCTGCTGGTCCGCGAAAACGCTGAGTTCACCTATGGCGCGATGTCCGATACCGGCATGACCTATCGCCTCCAGACCTATGGCCGCATCATCGCGATCACCCGTCAGGCTCTGATCAACGATGACAAGCGCCTGTTCAGCCGCATCCCGACCCAGTTCGGCTTCAAGGCTCGCGATCTTGAGAGCGATCTGGTCTGGGGCCTGATTATCAGCAACCCGGTCATGGCGGACGGTAACGCGCTGTTCAGCGTCGCCCACGGTAACCTCGCGGCTGCCGGCGGCGCGATCAGCGTCACCACCGTGGCGGCGGGCCGCCTTGCGATGTCGCAGCAGAAGAGCGCGGAAGGCGGTTTCATCACCGTCCGCCCGGCTTATCTGGTTGTCGGTCCCGCGAAGGAAACTGAAGCGGAGCAGTTCCTGACCGCCGTTGCCGCAACACAGAACACGAACGTAAATCCGTTCGTCGGCAAGTTGCAGCTCATCGTGGAGCCCCGCATCACTGACAATAGCTGGTATCTCATCGCGGACCCAGCATCGATCGACACCATCGAGTTCTCGCATCTCGAAGGTCAGGAGGGCGTCTATATCGAGACCCAGGCAGGCTTCGATGTCGACGGCGTCAAGACGAAGGCGCGTCTCGATGTTGGCGGCGCGCCGATCGATTGGCGCGGCATGTATAAGAACCCCGGCAACTAATCCGGACATCCCCACCACCAAGCCCTGACGCCTCCGGGCGTCAGGCATGGAGATCGTGACATGAAGATCGTCAATCTCAGTGGCCCGGCCGTGATCGCCGGAGCCGTCCGCTATCCCATCGAGGGTGCGCTCACCGTTACCGACCAACAGGCCGAGCAACTGGAGAAGTCTGGCCGCCTCGATGGTGAACCCGAAGATCTGCCCGTCGAAGACGAGCAGCAGGAAACCTCCGCCAAGCCCAAGCGCGGCGCGGCGATCAAGGAGTCGTAAGTCATGAAGAACTTTGTTCAGCAGGGCGACAATCTCACCCTGACCGCCCCCTATGTGCTCGCCAGCGGTGCTGGCGCGCTTGTCGGTTCCATCTTCGGCGTGGCATCGGCAGACGCAGCCAATGGCGCGCCCGTCGTGCTGGTCACGCGCGGCGTATTCACGCTGCCCAAGGCGACCGGCGAGGCCTGGACGGCTGGCGTCAAGCTGTATTGGGATAACACCAACAAGCGTCTCACCACGACCTCCGCTGGCAACACCCATGTGGCGCTTGCCACGGCTGCCGCCGCATCCGGCGACACCTCCGGGCAGGCGCTTCTGCGCGTCGCTGCCTGATATGTCTGGTCCGTTCGCCGCAGCGCTGGACGCGCTTTTCAACGCGCCTGGTTCTGCGGCGGCGGACTATGATGACGGACTTTCTGTCGTCCCAATTCGCGTGATCCTTAGCCAGCCCGACGTGCTTGCAGGCGCTGGGCAGCAGATCGTCACCGCGACGATGGTGATCGACATTCGACGCTCCGAAGTTTCGAACCCGGCCCGCTTCGCGACAGTGCGCGTGGGCGAACGCGATGCTGACGGCGTGCTCGATGTTTCGGCCAGCTATCAATTGGTCGACGAGCCTATGGGCGATGTCGAGGGCCTGACCTGGTCCTGCGGCGCGGAATTGATCGCGCCGTGAAGATCGCGGCGAGCTTCGGCTCGATCAAGGACGATCTCAAAAATATCGAACTGTCCATCGCCTCCGTCGCGACCGCTGCGATGGGTGACGCGGTGGCCGGTCTCAAGAATGAATTGCGCGGTCAGGTGTTGGAGGCTGGCATGGGCCAGCGCCTTGCGAACACCTGGCGGGCGGACGTCTATCCCTCCGTCTATGGCCGCAAGAGTATCAATCCGGCTGGCGTCGTCTGGTCGAACGCCCCGCTGATCATCGATGCGTTCGCGCGCGGCGCGACACTCCGGCCCGTGAATGGCGCGAAGTATCTCTGGATACCGACCAAGAACGTTCCGAAGCATCGCCGCGCCGGAAGCTACCGCTCGAACCTTAGCCGCCGCTCGGGTGGCGGGAGCGCGATGTCTCCGGAGGAATGCGAACTGCATTTCAACACCGAGTTCACTGTTCGACCCGGCCGGAGGGGTTCCTTGCTCGCATTCATGGACCTGACCGCCGGGCTGAACGCCAAGCGCGCCGCGTGGCGCCGCGACACAGCCGGACGCCGAGCGCAGGGCCGCCGCTCTCGCCCCGTGCTGATGTTCGTGCTGCGCAAGACGGTTAAGCTGCCGCGTAGGTTCGAGATCGAAAGCGTAGCCGAGCGCTGGGGCGCCAAGCTGCCCGCGCTGTTTGAGGCGCGCTGGAGGTAAAATGTCCCATCGCCTTCAAGTCCTCGCCGCCGTGAAGGCGGTCATCGCCAATGCGCTGCCCACATGCGAAATTGTCGGGCTAACCAATGAGGCGGATCGGCCCCTCAGGATCTCCCCGCTCGACACGATCGTCATCCGCGACGGCGATCCGGGCGAGCCCGCGATCGATCTTTCCCCGCCCGCTTACCATTTTGACCATAGCATTCCGGTCGAACTGATGACGTTGGCGAGCCCGAACGTCGATATGCGCGAACGGCTTGATCAGCGCGCGGGCGCGATCGGTGCCGGAATCGCCTCTGATCCGTTCCTCGCTGGTCTCTGCACCTTCATCGACGTGACCGCGCTGGAGATTGTCGACGCGGTCGTTCCTGGTGGAGCGAGCCAGTTAGTCGGCCAGTTCGAAATCATCGCTTCCTACAGCACCAGCAGCCCCCTGGGCTGATTTCACGACAAGGAGTCTTCCATGGGATACGGCCAGGGTATCAATGCCGTTTGCAACGGCGTGTTCGAAAGCACCTACGGCATTTCGCCGGCCAGCGGCTTCAAGAAGCTGCCTTTCGTCAGTTCGACGCTGGGCGAGGAGCGCCCGCTGATCGAAGACGATCAACTCGGTTTCGGCCGCGAAGGGCTAGACCCCTCCTATGACGTCGCCACCAATGACGGAGATATTGTCATTCCGGTCGACCAGGCCGCAATCGGCTTCTGGTTGCGAGCGATGTTCGGTGCTCCCGCCACCACGGGAGCAGGCCCCTACACCCATGTGTTTCAGTCGGGTTCGGCGTCCCTGCCGTCGATGTCGCTGGAGATTGGCAATCCGGACGTCCCTTCCTTCTCGACGCATTATGGTGCGGTGGCAAATCAGATGCGCATCGCCCTGGCGCGAAGCGGCATGCTGAACGCCACCATCAGCCTCATGTGCCAGGGCGAGACCGCCGAAGACCCCGCGTCTGCGGCGGGCACGCCGACGGCGTTGACCGGCACCCGGTTCGCGCAGGCTACCGGGTCCATCAAGCGCGGCGGCGTGGCTCTGGGCGCGGTCGTCTCGGCCGAACTGGCGATCAGCAATGGCCTCGACAAGGTGGAGGTGATTCGCGAAGACGGCCGGATCGATGGCGTCGTTCCCGGCGTTCTTGCGGCCACAATCACCCTCCGGACCCGCTTCAACAGCCTTCAGCTTTTCAACGACGCGACGAACCAGACGCCGATCGCGCTGGAGGTCGGCTGGGTAGCGGGGGCGAACTCCCTCAAGTTCGCCTTGCCCCGCGTGTTCCTGCCGCGCCCGAAGAAGCCCATCGAAGGGCCGCGCGGGATCATGGCCGACTTCACGGCCCAGGCGTCCGGCGCTGGCGGCCACAAGGTCACCGCGACGCTGATCAACACCACCGCCACCTATTGAGGAGCGCCCCCATGGCTGGAAATTCGAAGGCGGCGAAGTCTGCCGCTGAAACCACGAACCTGACCGACCCGACGCCCCCGACGGGCCCGGATGAAGCGCTCATTGTCGATCCCGTCGACCAGCGCGATCCTACGCCCGTGATTGAGTCTTTGCCGACGGCGATCGACACCCGCACGCCGGTCGATCTGCGTGCCCGCGTGAAGGTGGTCGACGCTGATTCGGGCGAGCCCATCGAAAAGGTCATCGCCGCGGATGTTGCGGCTGGCCAGGTGACGCGGTTCGCCGTGGAAAACGGTAACCTTGTCCGCAAGAACGACCGCTTCGTCACGATCACCGAAGATCGGTCCATCCGCTTCGAATGGGCGGAAGGGGTGCCGGCCGAATGACCGTCGCCATTGATCTTGAAGCTGAACAGGACCGGTCCAAACCTTGGTGGTTTACCCTCTACCCCGCAATCGAAGCGGAGAAGGAAGAGGATTGCCGCCCCGCTGTGCGGGTGCTGTTCGATCCGATCGGCCGAATCGCCCTTCGGGCAGCGCGCCGGGCTGCTGGTGAGGTCGTGCTTGATGCCGATCTTCCCGATGACGAGAATGCGCCAGTGCCGGCTGATCTGATCGAACTGGCGGGCGATGCTCTCAGCGAATGTTTGCTGATGGCCGGCATCAAGGCCTGGGAAGGCGTGGGCGTGGGCGATACCCCCGTCGAGGTCACTCCGGATCGGCTTCGCCAGTTCCTGGCCGACCCGATGCGGTTCGAGCGGCTCGACAAAGCCTATGTGCAACCCTTCGTGACGAGGGAACTGGAAAAAAACGGATTATCGCCCTTGCCGACTGGAAGTTCGGCGGGGGCGACGCCTACTGCCGCGACATCTGCCAGGCGCACAAAGAGGGCAGGTGCAAAGCGGACGAAGCCGAAGGCGTAAAGGGCTGCCCTTACAGCGAGAATGAGGCCCAGACTGAGGCGGGTGCGGGCGTTTGGGACGTCATATCCGGTTGCGGCCGCCAGTTGCGCGCGCACATGGGCGGGCCTTTTGCGCTCGATTTCAGCGCCGTTCTGACAATGGGGCAGGCGCAGGGGGCCGACATGAAGATGCTGGCCGAAACGCTGCCCTATGTAGAGGCGGTCGTCCTGGCGCAGTTCGATAGGGAGGGCGACGATGCCGAGGCCTAATATCGCCATCCGCCTCGGGACCGAAGGCGCCGCCGATGTCCGGCGCGACGTCGAGAGCGTCGGCACCGCCAACGAAGCGGCGGCCAATCGCGCGCGGACGGCCTGGGACAAGGCGTCATCCGACATCGAGGCGGCCCAGCGACGGCAGGCCGCTGCCGCCGCGAAGATCGCTGCCATCGCCCCCCAGACTGCTACCCAGATGCGCATCAACGACGCGGTGGGCACGGGATCAACGCTGAATGAAGGCTCGGCGCGTGTTTCGGCCGCCGCGTTTCGCGAAGCGATGGCGGCGCAGGAAGAATATGAGCGCGGCGCAACCCGTTTGCGTGCGGCGCTCGATCCAGCCTTTGCTGCCCAGCAGCGCTTCAACGCCGAGATAACGGAGGCGCGCACCCTTCTCGCAAACGGGGCGATCTCCCTCGACGAATATTCGAAGAAGCTGTGGCAGGAACAGCAGGCGCTGGCAGCGGCGAGCGCTGGCCATGGTCGTGTTGCGACGTCGTCGAACGCCATGAAGGCTGGCCTGCAATCGGCGGGGTTTCAGGTCCAGGACTTCCTTGTGCAGGTTAATGGCGGGACCGGCGCCCTGCGTGCTTTCTCAATGCAGGCGCCTCAGTTCATCGGCTCGCTACAGTTGATGGCGCACAACGCCGACAGCAGTAAAGGCAAGTTCTCTTCGTTCATGAACCTGCTGGGCGGCCCCTGGGGCGTCGCCCTTGGTATCGCAATTCCCGCCGCCGCCATGTTGGCGGAAAAGCTGCTCGATGGTGGCGATGCCGCCAAGGAAGCGCAAAAGGCGATCGATAAGCATCGCGACGCGGTCGAGGCGCTTAACAAGGCGATGCGTGATTCGATCCTGACGGCACAGGACCGGGCCCGCGCTTCCTTCGTCGAGGCCGAAAGCGAACGGCTATCGGCGCTGGCCACCCGCAACAAGACGCAGGCGCTGCTTGAGCAGGCCAAGCTGGTGGCTGAACAGAAGCGTGATGACGTCAAGATCACGGCGCGCGGCGATGTCGTCAATCCGGGCTTCGTCAGCGCGTCTCGGGAAGTCGACCGCCTGGCCAAGCTGCTGGCCGAGAACCAGGCCGCCCTCAAACGGCAGACCGATACGGCGAATATCGCCCAGGGCCAGTATATCGCGCAAATCCTGCGTGACATGCGGACCCCGTCCGGGCGCGTCAACCAGCAGTACGATCAGCAAGTCAACGCCATCATCAAGGCGGGTGGGGACGCGAACAAGCAGGCCGCCGCGATCAACCGGCTGGAGGCTGCGCGCGCCGCAGAACTGAAACGGATCGACGAGCAGTCGGATGCACTCCGCAAGAGCGCGAATGCTCGCCGGGACGGCGACACGGCAACGCCGAGCCAGGTCAGCAAATTGTTGCTTGAGGCTTTTGGCGGGACGATCACTTCCACCACTGGCGGCCAGCATGTGAAGGGTTCGTACCATTATCGCGGCCAGGCGGTGGATTTTGTGCCCACGGGCGGTATGGGCGCGATCAGCAAAGAGCAAATCCGCGCCTTGCTGGAAGGTGCCGGACTTCAGATCAAGGAATTGCTGGGTCCGGGCGACAAGGGCCATAATGATCATTTCCATGTCGCCTGGGCGGGCGGCAAGGGCGAGATGGACAGCGCTCGGATCATGGGGCAGTTGATCGCGGAAGAGGTCCGAAAGTCGCTAGCGCTGGAAAAGCAGCGCAATGAATGGCTTAACGAGCAAGGCCAGCATGTCGGAGAAGGTGCGGCTGCCGCCTTGGGCCAGGAAGGCGAGCGCCTAGCTGAAAACCGGCGCGCCATGGCGGAAATGCGCTCCGACATATCCAGCGGCACCGCGCTTCTGAACATCGAATGGCAATTGCGCGGCAAGAGCCGTGATGTTGCGGCGGATATGCTGGAGCTTGAGCGTTATCGGCTCGACATAGCGCGGCAGTTCCCCGGCGCCACGGCCGAGCAGATCGCGGAACTGCTGAAGGCGAAGCAAAGCCAGATCGAGATGAACCGGCTGCTCGAAGACTTCGGGCGCGACTGGCAGGAGGTCACCGAATTTGGGCGCGGGTTCGTCGACACGGTCCTGTCTCCCTCCACGTGGGATAGCTGGGGCGGCGCTGGCAAGACGATCCTGCGCGAGCTTCAGAACGAGATGATGAAACTCGCGATCGTCAACCCGATCAAGAATTTGCTCTTTGGTGATGGCCTGCCCACACTCGGCTCTGTCCTCGGTGGGATCGGCAAGAAGCCGGGGCATAATGCGGTCGGCACTTCCTACTGGTCCGGCGGCATGACCTATGTCGGGGAGCAGGGGCGCGAATTGGTTGATCTTCCGCGCGGATCGAAGATCTACAGCGCCAGCGACACGCGCCAAATGATGCAACCGTCCAGCCATGTCATTTTCGAGGTGCGCCCCCTCAAGGGCGCAACGTTCGATGCAGAGGTATCTATGGTTTCCGACACTCGCATCGCTCAATCAGCGCCGGTCATTGCGGCCGGCAGTAGCCAGGGCGCGCAGGCTGCCATGCAGCGACGGGCGGGGAGGCGCCTCGCGTGATCGTACTGTCTCCAACGAAGTTGCCCGCGAGTGTGACGCCCGCCTTCGTCGATAACGGCGCCACCATGCGCAGCGCGACGAATGCGAAGGGCCTTCGCCTGAACCGCCTCGGCAATCACTTTCGCGCCGCCGTCACCATGCCGATCAGTAGGGCCGACGACGCAGCAGGGCTGATTGCCGATCTCATCGCCGCGAAGGAGGAAGGCCTACGGATGGCCTATCCGCTCCAGGGGGTGGATCAGGGAGTTCCGGGCGCCCCAGTTGTCAACGGAGCGGCGCAGGCGGGCAAGACCATCAACCTACGTGGCTTAACGCCGGGATATATCGCGCGGAAGGGCTTTTGGGTCTCCATCGTCAACGAAGCGGGTCAGCACTTCCTGCATAACGTCCGCGCGGAAGCAACGGCCAACGCTGGCGGCCTGCTCGCCCTGCCCATCAATCCCATGTTGCGCTATGCATTCGCGGACGGCGCTGCCGTGTTCCTTGCCCAGCCCATGATCGAGGGTGAGATCAGCGGCAATGAACAATCCTGGCAGATCGTACGCGGCGGTCGCATTACCGGGCTTGCCTTTATGATCGAGGAAATGGGCTGATGGACCGGGTAATTCTATCCGGCCTCATGAAGATCGAATTGCGCGACGGCAGGATCATTCGGCTGTGTGATGGTGGCTTCGTACTCTGGGGCGCCGAGATATTTCGGTCGTCCGATACGCAGTTCGGAATGATAGGATCGATGCAGGCGCTGGAGGAGGGTGTTGGGGACGAGGTGCCCGCCTTCCAGCTTACCTTTCTGCCCGTCAGCACGACCGCAGCGGCCGACCTGTCCGCGCCAGGTATGCAGGGCTCCCGCGCTCGGATTTGGATAGCGGAGATCAACCCCGATTCCGGCTTGCCCGTCGGGACGCCTGACCTGCAATTCGATGGCATGATCGACCGGACCGTGCTCCGCGTCGGCCTTCGGAAGCGCGAACTGGATATTGAGTTCGTCTCCTACTCCGAACGCTTGTTCACGATCGTCGAAGGAAACACGCTCGCCGCGAACTTTCACAAGTCGGTCTATCCCGGTGAATTGGGGGAGGACAACGCGACGGGCCTCGGCGTGGGCGTGGCCTGGGGCACCGAAGCCCAGCCCGGAGGCAATTCGCAGACGATCTGGACAAGCATCGCGGCCAACACGGCAGCCATGAGAGAACGGATGGATGGGTTTTTGGGATGAGTGATCTTTTGCGTCGCGCAGAGGCGACCCGCCTGACGATCAATAAATACCGCGCGCGGCCTTTCGACTGGAAGTCGCGATCGACATGCATTCATATGGCTCGCACGCATTTGCGCAACATGGGCCACAGACCGCCGCCAATCCCCGATTTTCGATCTGTGATAGGCGCCCGCCGGGCGCTTCAGAACACAGGGTTCGATAATTTGACCGCATTGCTGGACAGCCTTCTTCCGCGCATCGCCCCCGCCGAAATGCTTGTCGGAGATATTGCCATTCTGCCTGGCGATGAAGGGATGGAGGGCATCGTCATTTCGGCGGGCGGGAAGCTGATCGGCTACAACGAGGATGCGCCAGACGGCGTCAAGCCGTTGATGGCGCTGGTCCCGTTGCCTGCCGCTTGGCGGGCTTGATTACATACAGGTAGCGAATCGAGATTTGCCGGGATCGAAGTTCTTCGGGACGCGACCGACCGCATAGACGCGCGCGGATGTTTCGCCACTGCTGACGGTCTCGATGTCCGCAACAGTGAAGACCGTGTTTCCGAACTGCCCATTTACCGACTGGGTCAGTGAAACGCCGTTCTTGAGCGGCGTTGCCGTCACCATGACGGCCTTACCAGACTGCAAAATCAGCGTCACGCAGGCAGCGATGTCGTTCACTGCCTTCGGGCTGCTGCCTGAGAACATGACGGGGCGCGATCGAACGTCCTGAACGGACATGCATCCCGCCAAAGTCACGCATGCCGCGATCACAACACCAAGCTTCATTCCGTCGCCTCTCAGAGTTTCAGGCGCACGGTATGCCGGGGAAGTTAACGAATGTCCAAAACCTTGCGTACCGTTGCTCTTGTTGCTGGTGCTGTCGCCCTGGTTGCGACTGGCGTCGGAGCGGCAGCGAGCATCGGTGCTATCGGTGTAAGCTCATCTGCGGCGGCGGCTGGTGTCGCTGGCCTCACCTCCGCGTCTATTCTCGCCACTGCGACTACCGTCGCCACCGTCGCATCTGCCGTTGGTATGGCGGCCTCGATCGGCGCCCAGATCACGGCGAAAAAGCCGCCAGCGCGGGGCACGGTCAACGAGGTCATCATCTCGGCCGAACCGCCCGCGCCCTACATGATGGGCCGTACCTATTCGGGCGGTGTCCTGCGTCACGACGTCGGATACGGCGCGACGCTCAAGAAGGTGCCGAACCCCTATCGTGGCCAGGTGATCGAATATTCGGTCGCCGGCCCCTGCGATGGGCTGGAAAACATCTATGTCGACTATTCCGTCGTGCCGTTCGCCGGTGGTGCAGCGACGGGCTATTACAGCGGCTATCTTTATCGCGACGTTCGTGTCGGGCTGACGACTGAGACCGCGCTGACCCCGCATTTCGCGGGCATGCCCAACTGGACGTCGAACCACAAGCTATCGAGCAAGGCGGCGATCCTGCTCAATGGCAAGTTCGACAAGGACGGCAAGCGCTTCGCCTCCGGATGGCCAGCGACCGGCGCCGTCTGGCGCGGCGTGAAGACCTATGACGCGCGCAAGGACAGCACCTATCCCGGCGGCTCGGGCGCACATCGCATCAACGATGAAAGCACCTGGGAATATTCCGAGGACCCAGGCCAGCACGCGCTTGCCTATGCGCTGGGCAGGTTCCGGAATGGCAAGAAGGTCTTTGGCGTCGGTCTGCCGGTCGATGGCATAATCGTCGAGCATTTCGTTGAACTGTCCAATGTCTGCCAGGCGAACGGCTGGAAAGTCGGCGGCGTCATTTATGAGCCGGGCGACCGTTGGGCGAATCTGAAACGCATCCTTGAGGCGGGCGGTGCGGAACCGCTGTTCATCGGCGGCAAGCTCGGCCTGCGCATCAATGCTCCGCGCGTGTCTATCTATGACCTGACAGCCAGTGATCTCACCGAGGATGACGCCGAGATCCCGGCCGCCAAGACATGGCGCGAGCGCCGCAACGGCATCCGTCCAAAGTACCGGTCCGAAGCCAACAAATGGACCTACGTCTCTTCCGACCTCGTTTCGATCCCCTCTTACATCACCGAGGACGGCGAAGAAAAATTCGAGGAGTTGCAGTGGGACCTGGTCCAGAACAAGGATCAGGTTGCGAAGCTGGCCGCCTACCGGCTGGTGAACGGTCGAGAAATCGGCCCGATCACACTAGTTTGTAAGCCGCACATGCGGACCTTTGGCCCCGGCGACATGATCACGCTCAACCTGGGAGCGGACCATGCCCTCGGCGGCATGGACGCGGTCATATTGAAGCGCAGCGTCGATCCGGGGTCGATGAAAGTCACCCTGACCCTCGAAACCGAGACGGCCGGGAAGCATGATTTTGCGCTCGGCCGGACCGGGACCGCGCCGCCGTCGCCAGCGCTTGCCGCCACCGAAGACAAGGACGTCATCGCGGCAGAAGTCATCAAGACGGACGAAATCCCGTGGACTGGGGTGCTCGACGACGATCCGGATCATCCGAAGCCGGAGGATGGTGCGACCGTCGGCATGACCGATGCCGAAGCGCTCGCCTTTGCCCAGCTTGACGCCGACACGGCCGCCGCTACCGCCGCAGTTGCAACGGCTCAGTCGGAAATCGATACGGCCGTTGCGGCAATAGCAGCGCAAGGCACTGCCATTTCCACGATCGAGGCTAATGTCGCGACCAACTCAGGCGACATTGAACTGCTTGCCGAACAGATCCGAGCGTTGAGTACGGAGGCCATGGCCGAGCTTTCGAACAAGCTCGGCGTCATGGTGACTGACAATGAAAGCGTCGCTGGCGCACTGCTCGCCGCTACGATCAAGACCAGCGAGCAATCGGCCGCATTCTCGAGCGAGCGCACGATTCGCGCCAATTCCGAAGAGGTGATCGCTCGCTCAGTCGATGCGATCAACGTCCGAATGGGTGCGGCCGAGGCTGGTATCAGCAGTGAAGCAACAATTCGCGCCACGGCAGACACCGCCCTCTCGAACCGCATCGATACGCTGACTGCTACCGTGGGCGATAATACAGCGTCGATAAACGCTGAAGCATCGACGCGAGCGACCGCAGACACGGGCCTGGCTAATTCGATCAACAGCCTGACCGTCACGGTGAACGGTCATACGGCGAGCATCTCGGCAAATGCCTCGGCAATTGGGACAGCCAATGGCAACATTACGACTCTGTTCGCCCGTTATGCGCTCCGTCTGGACGTCAACGGCTATACGATCGGCTATGAGCTGAACAATAACGGGACGACCGGCAGCATCAAATTCAGGGCCGATCTGTTCGAAGTTTCCAGTCCTACTGGCGGCGCTCGAACGGAATTTAGCGGCGGCAATTGGCGCGTTTACGATAGCAGCGGCGTGTTGCGCGTCCGACTGGGCGTGTGGTGATCGATGCCCGCCGGGATGGAGTATTATGACGCGGCGGGCGTCCTGGTGGCATCCGTCACCACGAAGGTTTTCAAGATCCTGGGGAGCGTGTCGATCAATTCTGCCAGCAATCCGAGTGGGTCGATAACCAATACCGATTTCGCACTTGGCGACGCCGACTTCTTCTTCGCTGCCATCGGTGGCGCCTGGGGCAGCTTCCCCACGATCAGCATCTCCGGGAACACGATCAGTTGGTCGAACCCAAAATCGACTACATGGTCGGGGACACTCGTTTATGGGTTTTGGTGATGCCTGACGCCAACGCTGAAATCTATACTGCTGACGGCAAGCTCCAATGGGCGGCGCGCTTCTCGCCTCTGCATCTGGTTTCCGTTGTCACGCAGACGGCTGCATCGGTCGGAGGCGCGCCCTATTTCGGCACCTGGGGCTCGACGACCTTCGTGTTTTCAACATCGATCGCACGCCCGCTCGTGGCATTCCGCAGCGCTTCACCGATAGGGTTCTATCTCGTCTCCCAGAGCGGCGGCAACTGGCGATATCAGGTCTGGACCCGGAGCAACGCGACTGCGGACGTCACGGCGTATATCTTTTCCGATGATCCGCCGCCGGCGGTTTCCGGCGGGCTTGAGATGTTCAATACGAGCGGCGTGCGTACATTTTCACTTGCTTGCCGCCCTGCTCGGATCGTCGGCCGTGCTGATAGCGGGGCGCCTTTTTCTGGCGATTCGTCGCGCCGATATGCGGTGTTGAAGCCTTCGGCGTATGCTCAGCGCGTCGCGATCGATCAGGGAGGGGGCAATTTCACCATTCAGGATCGCATGGGCATCGCCACGATAAACGACGGGGCAGGATCAGTGACGATGGGGTTTGCGCAGTACACAAATTATTCAGCGCCCGATCCGGTGGATTTTCGCACCGAAACGCGCGGCGATCTCAAGGCCCTGATACTAGACGTGACGAATTACTAACGATTTTCGCCAGCGCCAGATGATTTGGCTTCCTTCGTCCGGCGCTCAATCTCTCGCTCCACCGCCTCGCGAACGAAATCGGTCCTGTCCTCGTCCTCGCGCAGAACAGCGTTGATCCGATTGAACGTTCCCGCGCGGAAGCGGGCGTGCATGTTTTCGGACCAGAGCGGCGGGCGTCCCATACGGCGCGGACTATCGCATATCACTTTCTCGGCCAAGAACTAATTCCTCATATCACTTATTGGCACTTCATAACTCATATCACTTATGATAAGTCATATCAGTTATGGAGGCAAGCGGATCAATCGCAGCCTCTTCGAGAAGGAGGCTCTATGCTGACCATTTTGCTTGCTCTTGCCGCGTCGACGGCTGGTCCCCAGGGCGCCCGCCCGCCGCTCATCGTGATTATCGACAACAGTCGCGTTTGCGGTATCGGCGGGCGCGTTGCCGATTACCAGATCCGCAAAGCCGAAGCCGCCGCGAAAAAGGCCATCCAGGCGGCCAAGGCCGAAGGCCGGGAGGTCCGCGTGATCCGGAACGACAATGCAATCCAGGTCGGTTCGTTCAACGGCGCTGCCGATGGCATTGGCGGCGCACCTGTCTTCATGCCGATCTGCTGAAAGACGTTCCGGCGACCGGCATTCGACGACTGCAAGCCGTCGCAACACCCAGCTTCATAACACTCCAATCAGGGAGACTTCGCTTGGCTTGGTACAATGCTGGGACGGTCGCCGTCACCAATAATAGCGCCACCGTTACCGGAACCGGTACGACATGGGCGGATAATGTCGATGCCGGCCAGTCGTTCATCGGGCCCGATGGACTTCCGTATGAGATCGCTTCGGTCGTCTCAGCGACCTCCATCACGCTGGCGAGCAACTATCGCGGCGTAACGGCGTCGGGTCAGACGTACCGGATTATGCCTGTGCAGGGCTATCTGCGCGACCTGGCGACACAGGCGGCAGCGCTGGTGCTGTCCTTCGTCACGGTGCGTGATGGCGTGGGACAGGGGAAGTTTCCCGATGGGACTGTCGGGACGCCCGGTATCAGGTTCGCAAGCGACGAGGATACCGGCTTCTATAGGCCGGGGGCCAACACGATTGCTTGGGCGACCAACGGGACCGAGCGTGTCCGCATCAACGGCAGTGGCTATGTAGGGATCGGCACAAACAACCCGCTGTGGCGGCATCATGTTCTAGGCTCCGAAGTTGATCTTGCGGGCTTCATTTCGACAAGTGCCAATTCTGGCGTTCTGATCGGTGATAGCGTCGCAGCAATCCGACTTGGTACGCGAAGCGGTGCGTTTATCGTTGATGTTGGCGCAGAACGAATGAGGATTAATACCGGCGGCAATGTTGGAATTGGCACGAGTTCGCCAGCGGGACGGCTTCACACTGGGCTTACATCGTCGTTCTTTTGGGGTGGCAACTGGGATGCTGGAACAGCCGTATTCGGGGGCGCAGGCGCATCCTCCGGCGCGTTAGGCATTAGCTACAATGACACGGACGGTGCGATAATGGGCGCAATTTCGCCCGGTGTTGCTTGGCGTAAAATCACTCTGTTAGCTGAAAGTATTGCGTTTCAGACGGCAGGTGCAAATACACGGTGGCAAGTGCAAAACAACGGTCATTTTGCCGCAGGAGTAGATAACTCATATTCGCTTGGCACGGCGGCTCTCCGTGCAAGCGTGGTATTCTCCGCAACCGGCGCCATCAACACCTCCGACGCCCGCGCCAAGCAGGACATTGCGTCCATCCCGGACGAGTGGCTCGACGCTTGGGCCGCAGTGGACTGGAAGCGCTACAAGTTCATCGACGCCGTACAGGCCAAGGGTGATGATGCCCGCTGGCATTTGGGCCTTGTTGCCCAAGCTGTCCGGGACGCTTTTTCTGAGACAGGCTTGGACGCTCAGGCCATCGGCCTTCTCTGCTACGACCAGTGGGACGAGAAGACCGAGCCGGTTTACGAGACGGTCACAAAGACCCGCATGGTGGAGCGCCAAGAACCCCGCACGCGCACCGTTCAACAGGAGCGCCCTGGATTCCGGCGGCTCGATCCCGACGATCCGGAAAGCCTGTTCGAGCCCTTTATCGAGACGATCGAAGTGGAAGAAACCTACTTCGAAACCGTCGAGGTTGAGGAAGAATATGAGGTCGAGGAGGATACTGGCGAGACGCGCGTGACGCTAGAAGCCGGCGACCGCTGGGGCCTGCGCTATGACGAATGCCAAGCCATGGAGGCGGCATGGCAGCGGCGTGAGCTGGCGCGCAAAGATGCCGCGCTTCAGACCATGGAAGCGACGATTGCCACCCTTTCCGCCCGCCTCAGTGCGCTGGACGGAGCGTGATCGATGCAGGGCGCAACATTCACACAGCAAGGAACATCGGCAATGACGCCAGGGGTTGAGGCGTTGATCGCCAAATACGGATGGATCTGGGTCGGCCTCACGTTTGGGCTGGCCGCGAAATATGCGCTGCTGATCAAGCGCGGAGTTAAGATCAGGGCATGGTTGGTCATCGCAGACATTCTGCTGCTGCCGATGGTCGCCCTGATAGCGTTCTGGATCGTCAAGCAGGCGGGCGTGGACGGCGAAGGAGCCGCGCTTCTGACTGCGGCAGCAACAGTCGGCGCCGACCGGGTGGTCAAGCTCTATACCGATCGGTTTCTCCGCCAGGTTGACGCGGTCCTTCTGGACACAGTGGCCCACCGCAAGGCGGCTATCCGGGAAGAAGTGCAAGCTGAACTGAGCGCGAACCGCACGATGCAGGACATCGCCTCCGGCAAGCGGGCGATCGGCGGCGAGTAAGCGACTGACAATCCCGATTTCCGGGAACAGACGAACGACAGGGCGCTTCTGGCGCCCTTTTCCATGGGAGAATGACATGACCAAGACGCCGAAGGAGATGATCGACGACGTCATCACCCGCGAAGGCGATTATGTGAACCATCCGGCCGATCGCGGCGGGCCGACCCGCTTCGGCATCGTCCAGACGCTTGCCCGGGCGAACGGTTATCAGGGGGACATGAAGGCGCTGCCGCGTTCGCTGGCTTTCGACATCTATTGGCGGCAGTTCGTCACGGCGACCGGCATCGATCTACTCGCCAAGCGGGCGCCGGCGCTTGCTGCGGAGGCGCTGGACACCGGCGTCAATATGGGCGCGCCCTGGGGCGTCATGTTTCTTCAGCGCGCGCTCAACGCCTTCAACGAGGGCGGGAAACTCTGGCCGGATCTGGCGAAGGTTGACGGCAACTATGGCGCGAAGAGCGACGCGGCGCTTGCTGCCTATATTGCCCATCCCCGCCGCGGCCGAATCGATGTCCTGCTGGAGGCCATGAACGCGCTTCAGGGCGAACGCTATCTGGGGATTGCCGAGCGCAATCCGACGCAAGAGGCTTTCGTCTACGGCTGGCTTCTCAACCGCGTGGCGACCGCTGCATGAGCTGGGCCGCAGCATTGGCGCTCGCTCGCCGCTTCTGGTGGGCACCCGTCATCATCGGCCTGATGGTCGCCCTCGCCCTGACATCGATGAAGGTCGATGTCCGCACGGCGGAGCGTGACAAGGCACGAACCGATTTCGCGGCAGAGCATCAGGCCCATAGGCAAACCGAAGCGAACTATCGCGCCGCCAGCGCCGAAGCCCAGCGCCAAGCGGCCAGGAACGTGAAGCGCGTCGAGGCCGAACAGATCGCCATCACCGAAAGGACCGTCAATGACCTCAAGAGCCATTATGCTGATGTCGATACTCGCTATGAGCGCGTGCGCGCGGAACTCGCCGCCCGCGCCGATCTCCGCAGTTCCGACCCGGCTCCAGTGTCCACCGCCAGCGACGCCACCTGCCGAGCTTATGCAGGGACCGATTGTGACGGACTTCTTGCCAAGCTCCGAATAGCCGAGAGGCAGGCGTGGAACCTGATCAAGCTCCGGGAATGGGCGGCAGAGCAGGCGGCAGTTAAGGCCGAGCCGTCCGCACGGCTTATTCTGCCGCCAGATGGCACCGGGTCAGGACAGCCTTAACTGGGCTGCAAGGAAGACCAGAACCAGCATTATTATCGGAAGCATTATGGCGGCGAGGATCATCTTGTTCCTTGTCGCCTCATCGTTGGAAAACGGAATATCGAGCGCTGCTGGGATTGGCGGTGTCTGAATAGAGGGGGTATCGCCATCAGCAGCCGATGGCGCGTGATGGGAAGGCTGGCGTAGGCGCTCCCCGATCGAGCCGCCGACGAAGAATATGGCTCCCGCAAGAAAGACGGCGAGGCCGCCGTTAAAGACCATCTCGCGAACCTGAGCGCGCGGCAGGTTGTAGGTTTCGACGAACTTGCCAGATCCTATCACCGCCCCAGTATATGGAAGCGTGGTCATTTCTTCGTTGCTGACGGTTGACGGCAGAAGCGTCAATGCCACGATCGCCATAAGCGCGCCAATCGTTAAGCCAAGGATTCCGTACAGTTTCATCTCATACCCTCCCCGAGCATCTTAATTCGCGGCGGGAGGGGCCTGTGGTCAATAGGAAAACTGAGGCAATTAGCCCCAGTTTTCGGTCAGCCTTCCTCCAGTATGGCGTCGATCATGGCACTCGCGGCTTGGACCGAAGACCGGCGCCCACCGTCGTCATCCTATACGCCCACGCGTTTTTCCTTGAGCGGCCATAGCTTGCTCAATGCCCACGCGCTGAGCAAATTCCTGCAGTAGTGCCCGCCTTTCCGTCAGTACCTCGGGATGCTCCGCGAGATACAGGACGGCAAGCCCCGTGCGATGCTCTATAGCAGCCTTCCCGCCCTCCATCTCCACGACTGCCTTGCGGCTCATGTCCAGCGCCATAGCCATGTCCATCTGGGTCCAGCCCAAGCCCTTCCTGATATTCTTCAGTTCATCCGGGGTCATAGTTGGTATCCAAAACGAGCGAGGGCGCCGCTGAGGCCATCCACCAGCTTTTGCTGGCGGCCGATCCATGACCGATCGTCCTCGGAAAGTTCATCCATGCAGAAGGGGTGCAGACCGCCCTTTCCGTCGCCGCAACGCAGGCTCTGCTTCTCGACTTCCAGATTTGCATGGAGGCGGAGTAAGGCCGATTTTGAGGCGCAGAATAGGGCTGTGACGTCCTCTGCCGTGTAATTCTCTGCCAGCCGGAATGGCCGCAGGACGCTAGATTGCATTGCCATCGCTAAAGCCTTATCCTCACCCTATCCCCGCCCCGGTGGCTAGACCGGGGCGGGGGGCTTCTTAGAGTTGGATTGTGACTGTGAAGGTCACTTTCCAAATCCGAAGCCGGATTGAGAGATGCATCTCTCGCTCCTTTCGGGTTTGTCAGCGGGCTCACCGGGTTGGTATCGCCGTCTGACAAGGAAGGTTATGACACCTCACGTTACATCGCGCAAGCGAAAAGTAACGTGAGGTTTCTTTTTATCTGAGACACGTCCGCCGCCAGATGTACGACAGCATCGTACAACTGCGAGCGGGGGTGCTGGGCGGCAACCCAGCAACCAACGGGAAGGTTCGACACACCCCGTTACGAGCGGCCCGCGCGCGCCGCGTCGCCCCGCGCCTGTGCACCAGGCGGGGCTTGTGTGAGCAAAAACCATTATGGAGTCCTTAAACGGCCAGACGCCTTTCGGTGTCGCTGGCGACGATGTCGGCTATCTGTTCGATCCCTTTGCGGACCTTCTCAATCAGCGCGAGGCCATCGGCTTCGGTAATCAGGCCTTCCGAGTCGTCATCATCGACCGGCTGTTGGCCAATGAGATCATCCGCGCCAACCACTACAGCAAGCGGGTCTATTCCGCATCCACGCTTCACCTTGGCGTATATATTGATGCCAATATGGTGGGCGTGCTCCAATATGGCTTCGCCATGAACCCAGCGAGCGCGGACAGCGTCGTCGCCGGTACGGCCATGTCGGAATATCTCGAACTGAACCGCATGTGGCTCTCGGACGCTGCGCCGCGCAACAGCGAGAGCAGGGCGCTCGCCTTTTCGATCCGGCTGATCCGGCGCGTCCGGCCGACCGTCAAATGGATACAGTCGTTTGCGGATGAGCGGTGCGGCCTGTTCGGGACGGTCTATCAGGCGGCGGGGTTCAGTTACCACGGCGAGCATATTGGCATCTTCTGGGAACTGGATGGCGACTTCTATCACAACAGCCTTGTCACCAATGGCAAGAGCGGAGGGCCGAGAGCCATGGCCATCCGTGCCGGCCTTGATCGGGCAACACGGCACAAGCTGCGCCAGTTTCGGTATCTCCGGTTCCTCAAGCCCCGATTCGCGAAGGGGTGCCGCTATCCGGCGCTGCCGTTTCCGAAGCCCGATTATGCACCCTAAGTTTTTCTTAGGGTGAGCAGTTGCAGTTTCTGCCAAGCAGCGGCATCTGCTCCTTATGCGGCCCGTCCATCGGACGAGCGCGGTGCCCCCGCGTGCGAGGACGGTGCGACCCCGTCGGGCCGCTCCATTGCCATACAGGGCCCATCATAATATTCCTGCGCTATGGCTCGACCGCCCATGTCCATCGCCGTCGTCGGCGCAGGCTACCCGAACAAGCGCGGGCCCACCCGGCGCTTCGAGATCGCTATGTGTGTTCCGGGCGAATCGGTCGAGCTTCGTCGCGAGCCCAAGAACCCGGCGGACAGCAGGGCGATTGGGGTCTATTCCGAACGCGGTATCCAGATCGGCTACGTCCCTGCCGAACAAGCACAATGGATCGGCGGCCAGCTTGCCGTGATCCGAGCGATTTTCCAGCGTGCGGACACATTCGGCGCGGTGATCCGGGCGACGTTCGACGGCAGTACGCCGGTCTTGCCGGTCGAGAAGCCGGTTGAGCGCCGGGCTCCTGCGTCTGATCCTGATGGCTATGGCGACGATGACTGGCCGCCGCGCGAGCCGAAAGATGATTTCAGCAGCATATAGGTGCAAACGCGAACGTTGCATGGCACCAGCATACGTGCGATTCTAAATTGTGCGAACCGACATGCAACCGAATGACGATCAGAGTGGCGCGACGCGCGCATGGCTATCTGGCCTTGCCGTGGTGATCGCGGTGATCGTTTCGTTTATCGGCTTCGCTCGTGTGTCGGTCGGCTGGACGCTTGTAGTGTCCACAGTCATTTTCTTCGGCCTTGTCGCCTTCCTATGGGCGGCCGGAGGCGGGAAAAAGGGGTAGGCTCGGAGATGCTGGAGGGAGCGGCTGTAAAAGCCGCGTGACCCGCCGCGACGTAGGGTCTGTGATCCAAGTCGACCCGCTATACCGCTCGCGATATTGAATTTCGATCTTCACCACGACGCCCTCAGCGATCTGTATCGGCAACGTCTTGTTATGGATGGCATCAAGAACCGCCTGGTCGACCATGAGCGCACTGAACTCAATGCCGTCACGCGCGAACGTCCATCGCCGCTTTTCGGGAATCAGGGCTGGTTTAATCAACGTTACGTCCCAGATCGCTACCCTATTTTCTATCCGGTCCGGCTCAGGCTCCGGATTAGGCGTGAACACGCCTCCCCGCAGTGCAAATTCATCTCTCGGAACAGTAATGATGGGGACGCGCGTGTTGGACAGTATCTGGACACTCATGAACGCAGGTTCCGCCTGAAGGCCGCCGAATAGGTCCGCAGACTGCCGCTGCAACTCCACTGAATCGCGTAGATCTTCTTCGATGTTCTGGAAGACCTCCATCTGATCATCAGGGATGCGTGGGTCAGGCGAGATCGCATTTACGATGACCTGCCCAACCACTGCGCTGGCGATCATTGATCCCAACGCCATCGCCGCTTTGCCGACCAGCGGATATTCGTCGGCGCCGCGCTTCATACGCTCGCCAGCGCTTTCCATGCGACGCAGGGCCAGCTTGAAAATCTGGCTTCCTTCTTCAACGCCAACTATTTCGACCGCCACTTGTGCCACTGGATCGATTAGCCCAGCCGCAGTGCGGACCGTATCGACGTATGCGATTATCGCCTCGGCAACAGCCTCAGCGCGGGGGTAGAGCCCCGGCACCAGGTTGAATTTGAGAATGTAGTCTTCTTCTGGCTGGTCTGTCATTCTGCCCCCTCCGCAATGCTGGCGCAGAATTTCGCAAGAGTCGATAGGCGGTTACTGTTTGCTCAAGGGCCTTCCTGTCCGATAATCCATCAGTTGCTCGACGCGCTCCGCAATGGCCTGCCAAGCCTGAACGCCGTCAAGGTCGCCCGCCGTGGCCAGTTCCCCAATGCGGCCGGCGACATGCACGGGCGCTTTTGCCCCGTACTGTTTTATGACCTGCTGAGCGCAGGCCCATAGCTCCCAATCGTCGAGCGGCATGGGTCGGGACTGGTCTATGTATACCCGTCAAGCCAGGAAAGCGGCTGGGGAGAGACCACGAAGGTTGTGCCATTGTTTTCCTGCTTCCATACGAAGCCGTATCGGAACTGGTTTTCGTCGGGCAAGAAGAACACCCTGGGGTGCTGACGAAAATCACCTTCCCATCCTTCTTGGGCTGCGAGCCTTTTCGCGAGTTCGAAGTGCTTCCAAAAATTGTCGAGGTAGAGCGGATCATAATCGACGCTTTCCACTCTCTGGGTAGCATCTGATTCCGCAAATCGACCAGCCATCTCCTGAACGGTGGGCAGAAACTCCCAGGTCCAATCAATCGGGATGATGGCATAGGCTTTCCAGGTCATATTGATGATCTCCGTTCCTGATCGCCGTTTAAGTATCATGAGACATTGGGGTAGGGGAGGGCGTTTCACCCTCCTGATCTGGTATCGCACTGGTATCGCAGATTGCCGTTTGTTCTAGAATTGTTCACGGAAAACCGAGCATTTTAGGCCCCATTTTCCGTGAAAACCCCTCGAAAAATCGCATTCGTAATGCGAGGGTCACGTGTTCGAGTCACGTAAGCGGCACCAGTCCTTGGCTTTATGGGCCAGATTTTTCCTACTGAAAGCGCTTTAAGATGGGTCCGTCGTGGGTTCCCAGTGGGATGTGCTTTGGGCTTATGATTCGGCGGGACTGAAGTTGGTCACCCTGTCTTTGCATCGGCGTTGAGAGGTTAGAGGCATTCGCCCAATCTTTGCTCTGCGCATGAGGTTGCCAAGCATAGCCAAAACCGAACTTCATGCTAAAAGCCATAGTTCAAACGCGAACTCGTGGTCTGTTGACTGCGGGCCGATGCATCAGAGGTAAGGCCACAATGGCAAGCGAGAATGACGACATCCTCGATTATGATGATTTTACAGAGGGTAGCGACGATTATCGTGTTACGCCCGCAGATTTTGCCGATATTTTTGTTATCCCGTCGGACTGGAATGTATCTACGCTCCGTGGCGAACTGGACGAGATCGTGGACCTCGATCCTGCTTTTCAACGCCGAAGCGTTTGGTCTCTTGCTGCCAAATCTAAATTCATTGAATCGCTGATCTTGGGAATTCCGATCCCGCAAATTCTGCTAGCAGAAAGCCACGAACAGCGGAATCACTACCTCGTACTTGATGGTAAGCAGCGCCTTCTGACTATAAAGGAGTTTTTTCAGGGCAGGCTATCGGATGGCGTAAAATTTCGTCTCACTGGACTTAATGATCTTTCTCGCCTCAATGGAAGAGATTGGGACGGCATTGTAATTGATTTTCCAAAAGACGCTCGTGCAATCGATGCAGCCCAAATTCGAACAGCAATTATACGAGGTTGGAGAAATGACAACATCTTGTATGAGATTTTCCATCGGTTAAATTCCGGTTCTGTTCGTCTTTCGCCGATGGAACTCAGAATGGCTCTTGTGCGGGGGCCCTTTATCGCATCCGTTGTGCGCAAAACCAGTGAAGAGGCGGCGATTCAAGCGATGCTTGGATTGAGAGTTCCCGACAAGCGAATGCGAGATGTCGAAATCGCAATCAGGCACATGGCTTTCAACGACGGGCGAGTTGTCTACGCAGGTAACCTGAAAGAGTTCTTGGATGAATATTGTAGGTTGAGGAATGTGGATTACGCGAGGCAGGGAGAAAATCTGTCTGATCTGGATGAATTGAATGCTGCTATTGCAATCGGGCTTGAAGCTTTTGGTCCGAAATTCTTCAGTCGCCGTTATCTCCCAGATGAAAGTAAGTTTGACCGCCCGTTCAATCGAGCTGCTTTCGACGTAATTGCAGGATCATTGGTCAATCGGGCCGTGCAAGATGCAGTACGGAAAAAGCCAGAGAGCTTCGTGAAGCTTTGGCAGCAAGCGTGTGACGACGCCAATTTCCGTCGAGCAATTGAAGTGACTACCAAGAGCATTGATGCTACGCGAGAGCGGTTCACTACATGGTATGGTTTTATTAAAAAAGCTATAACATTGATCTATCTATTCCTGTGATCGCAAATGCTAGAGACAACTCCTGAGTTTCATTATCTTGATCTTGCTCTGGCAACGGCGCGTAAGATCATAGAGGATCTTCCTGATCATCTTATTCGGGGCGATTTGGATGAGCTTAAGCTTAAATCTTATGTTTTGCTTCAACATGCGGCCATTGAAGAATATCTTGAACGGGTATCGCTTTATGTCCTGAATCAGTGCAAGAGACAATTCGATCAGACTTCTAAAGTAACGGAACCTCTGATTTCTGTATGCTGTTATTACAGCATAAATGTTGTTACTGAGTTCGCAAATCCCACAAATTCATTTAAATCATCTGATTTATTTGAGAAAATGTGTCGACAGGCAATTAATAAACATGTTGTCGCGCTTGATGGAATCCACGGAATTAAGACAAAAGATCAAGATGCAATTATGAATCCGGTTGGAATTAAGATGCATGATTTTGATCATGTTCTTTCGCAAATGCTAAATGCTTTGGGAAGTAACCGTTGAAGCGTGGCTCATGTATTTCGGATTCGACAGCTTTCTCCAAAAGTTGCTCTCGAACGAGAAAGTCAGACCTTGCTTCGTCTTTTACAGACCTTTGACAATGAACTTTGCCGGAAAATAAGCCTCGTCTATAGTTAAGGGTGCCGGCGGAACCTTCAGTTATTCACGCAAATCTAACCATCTTATCTGGACGCGCGAATTTAGAGCGATTTCCAGTCAGATGGCATCATCTGACGGTTAAGAAATCACGGCAAATAAAAGACTCAGATCGGAATCCGCTCTGAACGTCTATTGCGAAGCTGCTCAATCCTGCCAAAGCGCTATGCTGTCCGTAAAAAGCCGGAACGTGGGTTACGCTCTGCCATGCACCAGAGCCATCGGTCGATTCAATTCCCGGTCTGTTTCTATGACCAATAGGGGGAGCCGCTGCTTCGCCTCTGCCCGAAGGCGGTCCCATGTCGATATTTGCCGGATTGGCGATTTGATCTTCAAGAGACGAAGCCGTGACGCGATGGGAAGCGATCAATAGCGCACCGGGACGATCCGAATACGGTCGATTGCACTGGGAATGGTGCGCATCAACGCGACCGCTGCCGTTCGCACCTCTTCCATCAAAGCCGCGTCATAATTCTCCGCTTCCGGGCGCATCTCGACATCGGTTTCAATCACCAGGATGAGACGCCGGTCGCGTCCGTCGATCTCCCACTCGTGCCAGCTTTGAACGATGTTCCGATGGAGAAGAGGTTCCGTCATTTTCAGTCTCCCATCGGCAAGCGGGAGCACAATCTGGTCTCTCAGCCGGTCGCAGCCTGCAGGAACGCGCGAACGATCCATGGACAATATAGGGCCGGTAGATATGAAGCCAGCCTTCAATCCGGCCTCATTGCGAATCGATGCAAAGTGCATGGCAGGATGTGCTATGGAGCATGATCACGCGAATTTCGCCGCAAGCTTCCTGTGACAGAGAGACATATGCGCTCCCGCTTGCACAGCAGGAGGATGACGATGTCCGCTTCTCTGGATCATAGGTTTCTTGATGCCTTTGGGATTCGCTCCGGAAAGCCTGTCGAACCGGACATGGCCAACCAACAGTCGCCACCGGGCCATGCTTCATCCGCCCGGAATGACGCTGGCCTGTCGGGATCGGTTCCCTGGCGCTCCATACCCCTATGGGTGTCCAACGACCGGGCTGAACCCTATTTCGAAATCTATCGGGTCACGCCTGCGCATATGCTGGCCAACCGCGCCGGGCATGAAGATTGGCGGTGGCGCTTCTGCACGGCCGACGGCCATGTCCGTGCCTCCAGCGGCAGCTACGCCAATGCAAGGGACTGTCGGAATGCCATCGATGCCCTGCGCCGTACCGCCGGTGGCGCAAGGGTCAGACAAATAGGCGATAGTTGAAACGATGGCCGTGATGGAAATGACGGCGCCGCCATGCTACGTTCTGGCATCGCCGCATATTGCAAGCGACTGAGAGACATATGCGCTCCCTCAACAAGCGGGAGTGCATCATGGGTCCTACCGCGAAAGGCCTCGACCTTGCCAATATGCTGATCGGGGCGACCCGGCAGTTGCAATCGGACGATGCTGGCTCACTCACGAAACTCGACCGTCTTGCCCATCTTTTGCGCAATGCGAAGGCAAAACTGGAAAGCGGCTTTGATCTTTCAGCAGAGGAGGTCCACCAGCTTAACGAAGCATTGGATAAGCTGACACAATAATGAAGGTGGCGATCTGTTATTTCAGCGCTATCGATTGATTGAGACAGTCGTCAATTCCTATTGTTCCGCGTCAATTCTATAGTAACGCAACCTGAAAATCAGAGGGTTTCGTGGGCATTGGAGGAGGGCGGATTGACTTTTTCTCCGTCGACTGCCATATGAGGCGGGCTAAACGTCGCCTGCGACGGAATTTGCCCCACTGGGTGCTCCTTCCCTTCTCGCGCTATCAGCTCCGCTCGTGCTTTTGCGGGCGGGTATCCTGTTTTCGTGAAAGGAAACATCCCATGCCCATCGGCATCGTCAAATTCTTCAACGCCGACAAAGGCTATGGTTTCATTGCGCCCGAGGACGGTGGCAGCGACAGTTTCGTGCACATTTCCGCCGTCGAACGCGCGGGCATGGCGACACTGCAGAAGGACCAGCGGCTGAGCTATGAGGTCGAGACTGACCGTCGCGGCAAACAGTCCGCCGTCAATCTCGCCAGCGCCTGACGGGACGGTCAAGCGGACCGTTCGCTTGACATCAATTTCCCCCGGCACGACCCCCTTGGTGCCGGGGCTGTATTCCCCGCTTTCCTGCCCCTATGGCTGGCAAGAGCGCGGGGAATGTTCAGGGACTTGAAGGAGGGCAGGACGCCTCTCCTGTCGCCGAGCCCGATTGCGGTTTGGCGATTTCCATGTGTCGGATGACAGAAACTCGTCTCGATACATCCAGCCCGTCCTTATGAAGGAGGGCATAGGCCGCACCGAATATGCGCCATTCTCAATCATTGTGCGCCCATAGGCGTTCATCAGGATCATCATGAATTTCAAATTTCCGAATATCTGCACCCTTTCCAATCGGCCTTCCCCCTTTCGCAAGATGCGTAGGGCGGACCATAATAGGCCCACGCCCGCGGGTATATTGTCGGCCCCGGACCTGCGCCGCATCGTGGCCGAAATGCTCGGCTGAAATACCGCAGCCCGACTTCATCCGGGAGATTGCCCATGTCCGTCACCAGCGATTTCTATCTTGCGCGAGTCGCCCAATGCGATCGCGAGGCAAGCGAAACCGATCTGTCCAATGTGCGGGACCGCTGTTTGCGCGCAAAGGCGGCATGGCAAGCCATGGCCGACCGGGTCCTGAAAGGCGAGGGGAACCGAAAACAACAGGCCGCCGACAAGGCGGTCCAGCAGGAGCGGCCCTTTGGCTAGACAATCAGGCAGACATTTCAGCGGTCCCCGCCTTTCTCCGGAACAGGCCGCACGGCAAGGCCGTATTTCCCAATTGGCCATCGCTCGGCTAGGCGCGCGGGAGGCCATCGCCTTTCTCAACGGCAATGACGAGAAACTGGGCGGAAGGCCGCTCGACCTGGCCATAGAAAGCATCGAAGGTCTGCGCGCTGCGGAGCAGCGTCTGGACGAATGGGCGGAAGCCTGACGTCTTCCCGCCGGGATTTTCAGAATTCGGGCGGCAGCAAATCCTGATCGGCGTCGAGGCGCCGGTCTATCTCTTCGCCCAATTCATCGAGTTGATCGAAGGATATGCCGATGTCCAGGATCGTGCCGTCGTCCAGGGTCAGCCTCAGCCGATAACGTTCCGCCTCGGCCTCGATCGCGAAACTGGCAAGGTGGGCGGTCATGATGGTCTCCAGCAAATGGGGTTCCCAGGCGAGGAGGGAAAGATGCCCTTGCCATTCACTTCAGGAGGCGGTGTTCCGTTTCCGCGAGAGCAAGCCTTCTCCCCGTGACCAACGTCTGGCCGATGAAGAGGACGATCAGGATCGAACCGATCGTCCCCACGAAGAGATCGAAGCCCGACCAGCGTCCGAAGAGGCCGGGAGCCGTGCCCAGCACCATCATCATGACGGTCATTCCGATCAGCATGAACCGAAGTTCGGTCGGTCCGGCGGAAAGATAGGACAGCTTCAATTCGCCCAGCACCCGCGCCGACAGAAAGGCGTGGATCGACAGCAGCAGATAACCCGCAAGCGCGATCATGGCGACATTCATCGTGACGAACGGGCTGAGGCCGATCCCGGCAAGGATGAGCAATGTCGCCAGCCCGTCGCAGCTATGATCTATGAAATATCCGTAGGAAGGACGCTCGATACGCCGGTATCGCGCCAGGCTGCCATCCATGGAATCGCCGAACCACTGCACGGCATAGCCCGCAATGGCGAGCAGCAGCCAGGACGAGGCGATGTTGCTGGCGGCATATCCGGCGAAGATCATGACCGCGCCCGCCATGCCCGTCGCTGTCAGTCGATCCGGCGTTATCCAGGGAGGCATCCGGTGGCACAGCCAGTTGAGCACCCGCCGTTCATTGGCGGCAAGCCAGTTCTGTTGAATTCTGGAGAGCGATTGGGAAGATTGGGGCTGGATCGTCATGGGCCTTCGATCATGGTCTTGAACAACCGGCGCATCTGCGGCGCCATTGCAGGGCAAGTATCAACCGCCGCGTCCGAAAATACGCCAGCCAAGAAAAAGCAGAACGACGACCGATGCGATCAGTGCTGCCTGAAAAGAAAGATAATCTTCCTGCATGAGATGCTCCCATATATGCGGGAGCACTCAAGTCTCTCTGTCGGATCGTGCGGAAGGAAGACCCGATAGCCTTTTGTAGCAGCCCTCATGCGAACCGAACAGAATTTTCTGAGATCTGTAGACTTTTCCAGCGAGACGGGAAGGACCTTCCATGCTATTAGGCCATTATTGCGCGAAATTTGCTGCAAGCATTCGCCGTGACAGAGAGACCATCGTGCTCCCGCTTGCCAGCCGAGGAGCATCGCATGGAAGACCTGAATTATCTGCTGAAACGCGAGCAGGAGGAGTTGCTGCGCGCCCGGATCGCGCATAACCCGGCCGCACGTCGCGCCCATCAACGGCTTGCACAGGGATATGCGGCCCGTATCCGCCGTCATCCTCACCCCTACCGCTCACGGCGAGCGGATGGTTCCACCCCATTCAATCCCTTTCCCTTCAACGTGGAAGGCGGTGCGGCATGAGCAGGGTCGTCAACGTCTGGGCCACTACGGACGTCATCAAGGAGACATGCGCGAAACACGCATTCCGGATATCCGCTGTGGAAGCGCTGGTTTCCGGCGGCGCAAGGGTCGTCATGCTGGATCCAAGGGATGCCGACGCCTTCCGCATATTGATGCAGGACAAGCTTATCGAGGGCACCGTAACGCGATCCGCTTCTCACATGGCCCGGCAATGGGCCCCTTCGCTCCATCGGAAATAGGCCGTGGATCGCTTCGATTATCTCGATCGTCGCAGGCAAGCGGAACTGAATCATGCCGATCTCGCCATATGTCCTGTCGAGAAAAGGAAGCATGAAGAACAGGCGCGCGCCTATTCCAAGATCATCTCCGTTCTGCGCCGGGAGGAAGAGGCTTCACTGCACGCTCGATAGCCGGGCGAGGTTGCCCGGCTTGGTCGCGAACCAGATATTATGCCAACGCTCCGTGCTGCCGACATAGGCGGGCAGGATGATTTCATCGACGTCGAAGCCCGATTCCTCAAGCCTCCCCGCAAAGCAGTCGTCGGCATAGGACGACCAGACGGAGAGGAGCCCGCCCGGCCGTAACGCGGCGTAGGCAGCGGCCAGACCGGCATGGGAATAGAGCCGATCATTCCCGGGCGTGATGAAGCCGTCCGGCCCGTTATCGACATCCAGCAGGATGGCGTCGAAGCGATCGGATGTTTCCACGATGACATCATAGACGTCGTGCAAGCGGATGCTGACGCGGGGGTCGGCGAGGTTTTCCTTGAACAGATGCGCCAACGGCCCCTTGGCCCAGACGACGATCTGGGGAACCAGTTCCGCCACGGTCACGAAAGCATCGGAAGCCCAGGATGCAAGGACTGCGTCCAGGGTGAAGCCCATGCCAAGCCCGCCTACAAGGACGTGCCCGTCTTTCCTGGCCAAGCGCTCGCTCGTGAGGGTAGCCAGCGCCATTTCCGAGAGATGATCCTGACTTCCCATCAACTCGTCGCGGCCGAACTGGATGGAGAATTCCTTGCCGCATTTGAGCAGATGCAATTGGCCACCGCCCGGAATATCCGCGACATCCACCGTTTCTATGGGCAGACGGCTCGTTTTGGCGGTCCTGGTTTGCCGGTCATCGCTGATGCCAGTCTGTGTGGCAGAAGACCGCCTTGACGAAGCGTTGTCACGATTCATGCTGTTCCTGTCGGATTCTCGGGATCAATCGCGACGTAAACCAGTGCGGCGTCCATTGCGCGGTGACGTTGTGCAATGCCCGGCCTTCATGCCCTTTGCAAGGCCATGCAGCATAGTGGGGCGGAGAGAGGGGGCTCATCGATCAGGTGCAGGCCCATGACATGTTGCCGGATGACCTGAAAGGCAGAGATTGAAGGGCTGGAGATTGTTTGCCAGCTTTGCGTCAATCCCGGCTACTCGCGCCATGCAAGCAAAAGCAAAATTCGCACGCTTCGGGTCGGCGATATTGAAAAGTCAGTATGGCCTCGCCTTGATACGGATTATCCCCTGTTGTCCACCCGATCGTCCTTCGTAACGGGGCACGGGGCGAAAGGTTCTGAATATTTCGCCTTTCGGTGCGCTTTACATCCTTGGTCGTGACAATGAAGACGGACAGGCGTTGCTCCAGCGGCTCGACGACCAAATCTGACCCCTGAATGTCGTGAAGGGGATCATATATTTATCGCCAGTTGTCCCGAAGTAGCGACTGGCAGGTGGAACCATGGCCGCTCGGGCGTTTCTTACGCGGATATGGTTAAGAAAGGCTGGATAACCCCGGCTTCCGAAAATGTTGGAGGTCAATCAAAATCAACCGCAACCGGAACGGGCCAGTTTCGGCCGATAGGTTGGACGCCGATCCATGTCCATTTCTGGGCAGCTGAATAGATGAATCAGGAGGAGTATGCGTTCCTCAGCCGGACAGACCATGCTGCTGCCCCACATAAGCACAAGGCAATATGCCCGCCCGGTCGACGAGTGGGTCACCGGAATGGGTTTGCCCAGCGCGGACGATGATCACCGACCTCGGCTCCCACAATCGCTTCCCCGGGATTGTCCGGAAGGGACTTTACCGCGGGCATGCTCAATGCATATGGCGGTTCCATGACAGATGGTGTTTCAGAAAGCCGTGAGGCTGCGACGGTGGTCATCTTGCGCGATTGTCCTGGTTCCGCGCCTGAAATCCTGATGATGGAACGGGCATCGAGCATGGCCTTCGCGGCGGGTGCCCTGGTCTTTCCCGGCGGTGCGTTGGATGCGGGCGATCACGCCTTAGCGACAGCGATCGGCGGGCAACTGGCGCTTGACGAAGCCGCGGCGCGCATCGCGGCGATCCGTGAAACGCTGGAGGAAAGCGGCCTCGCCATCGCCTTTACCCGGCCTGTCGAAGCGGATCGGATCGTGGCCATGCGCCGGGCCTTGGCGGAAGGAATGGGTTTCGGCGAGGTCCTGAACGTCCACGGGCTGGAGCTTGCACTGGATGCGCTCGTGCCCTTCGCCCGCTGGCAACCCGCCCCGTTCGAGATGGCGCGTCGCGTGTTCGATACCCGCTTCTATCTCGCCCGCGCACCGGAAGGGCAGGTGGCGAGCGTCGATGCCACCGAAAATGTGAGGCTCTTCTGGAGCGGCGCTGCCGACACGCTGGCATATTGCGACCGGGGAGAGGCGCGGATCGTCTTTCCGACGCGGCGCAATCTGGAGCGGCTGGCGCAATTTGGCAGCTATGGCGCTCTGGCGGCCCACGCCTGGTCGATCCCGGTCGAGAAGGTGACGCCCTGGTTCGAGGACAGGGATGGGGAGCGGCATCTGTGCATCCCCGCCCATCTGGGCTATCCGGTGACGTCGGAATCCATAGGGACCGTCCGGCGCGGCTGAGGCACGGCGACCTGTGATCGGCAGACCGGATTCGCCACGCCTGCCGTGGAAGCCTACCCCGATATCGCCTCTCGAACCGGGGGCGCGAAAGGCGTACACTCCCCCGGCCCTCAGACGGGGAGGATATCATGCCGCAATATGTGATCGAACGGGACATGCCGGGCGTCGGCCAATTGTCGGGCGAGCAGCTCAAGGGCGCGTCGCAGGGGTCCTGCAATGTCCTGCGCCAGCTCGGCCCGGACATCCAGTGGGTGCACAGCTATGTGACGGACGACAAGATCTACTGCGTCTATCGCGCGCCCAGCGAGGATCTGATCCGCCAACATGCCAAGATGGCGGGGTTCCCGGCCAACAGCATTGCCGAGGTGCGCGCGACGATCGATCCGACGACGGCGGATTGAGACCTGATTTACTGGCCGAAGCCGGATTGACGGGCCAGCGCGACCGCTTCCCGCGCCGCCGCGAGCAGCGCGCCGCTCTTCGCCTCGCATTCGCGCTGCTCATATTCAGGGGTTGAATCCGCGACGATCCCGGCGCCCGCCTGGACATGCATCACGCCGTCCTTGAGCACCGCGGTGCGCAGCACGATGCAACTGTCCATATTGCCGTCCGGTCCGAAATAGCCGACGCCGCCGGCATAGGCGCCGCGCGTTTCCGGCTCCAGCTCGGCGATGATCTCGCAGGCCCGCACCTTGGGCGCGCCGGAAACCGTGCCCGCCGGGAAGCCCGCGAACAGGGCGTCCAGCGCATCCTTTTCCGGCGCCAGCCGCCCGACTACGTTGGAGACGATGTGCATCACATGGCTGTAGAATTCGACGGTATAGCTGTCCGTGACCGTCACGCTGCCTGCCGTCGCGACCCGGCCCACATCGTTGCGGCCGAGGTCGAGCAGCATCAGATGCTCCGCCCGCTCCTTGGGGTCGGCCAGCAGGCTTTCGCGGTTGGCCGCGTCCTCCACGGCATTCCTGCCGCGCGGGCGGGTGCCGGCGATCGGACGGATCGTGACTTCGCCGTCGCGCGCCCGGACCAGGATCTCCGGACTGGACCCGATGATCGCAAAGCCCGGCAAGTCGAGATAATAAAGGAAAGGCGAGGGATTGATTCGCCGCAGCGTGCGGTAAAGCGCGATCGGCGGCAGGGTGAAGGGGCTGGTGAAACGCTGTGCCAGCACCACCTGGAAGATGTCGCCCGCGACGATATAATCCTTCGCCCTGTTGACCATCGCGGCATAGCGGCCCGGTTCCAGCACCGGCGTCACCGCGACATCGGCGATCTCGGCAGGAGCGGTCTGTGCGGGCAGGGGCGCCGCCAGCCGCGCGGCGACGGCGTCGATCCGCTCCAGCGCCTCTTCGACGGCGCGGCCGGCATCGGTGAAGCTGCCCTTCCAGACCGGCGCGACCAGAAAGAGGGCGTCGGCCAGCCGGTCGAACACCAATATGACGGTCGGCCGCACGAACAGCATGTCGGGCAGGGCCATGGGGTTTTCCGGCGGACGGGGCAGCTTTTCCACCAGCCCGACCGTTTCATATCCGAAATAACCGACGAGGCAGGCGAGGGCGGCGGGCAGTGCCGGATCGAGCGGCGCCCGGCATTCCGCGACCAGTGCGCGCAATGCGTCCAGCGCCCCCCGGCTTTCCGGCTGGAATGCCTCCCTGTCGGTCGCCCATTGGCGGTTGATCTGCGCCACCTGTCCCTGCGCCCGGAAGACGAGATCGGGGGCCAGGCCGATCAGGCTGTGACGGCCGCGCACCGCGCCGCCCTCGACCGATTCGAGCAGGAAGTCGCCGCGATCGGCTTCGAACAATTTGAGGGCGGCGGAAATCGGCGTGTCGGTGTCGGCGATCTGGCGCCGCCACACCAGCGCGGATTGCCCCGCCGCCAGTGCCTTGCGCGCGCTGTCGATGCCATCCATTCCCGCCGTTCCGCCCGCCATCTTACTGGCCGCTGCCATTGCTGCTGGTCAGCGCGCGCTGGACGCTGGCGACGGCCGCCGGGTTGCGCTTGACGCCCATCTCCTTTTCGACGGCGCGCTCGAACTGCTGGCCATATTCCTGGCCGACGACATCGCTGAGCTGGTCGCGGACCTGGTTCAGCAGCGCCTTGTCGTTGCCCGCGTCGCCGCGCTTGATGCCGTTCAACTGCACCACGAAATAGCCGCGATCCTCGCCGATCGGCAGCATCTTCACGCTGTTGGCCGCCATCGAGAAGAGCATCGCGACTTCCGCCGGGGGGCGTTGCCCGCTGCGCATGATGTCGGCCCGGCGGCCGCCTACGGTCTGGGGTGCGGGCAGGGCGACGCCGGCCGCCGCGATCGCGTCGGACAGTTTCGTGCCCTTGGCCACCTTGGCCCGGATCTGTTCGGCGATGGCCTTCGCCTTCTCATTGCCCTGGGCCAGCTTGTACTGCATCACCACCAGCGTCCTGATCTTGGCGAGGGGCGGCGGCGCCGCGGCCTGGACGTCGCCGGGCGCGGCCAGCGCATAGCGCTGGTCGGCGGCGATCGGGATCAGTTGCGCATCGTCGTCCTGGCTCATCGCGAAGACGGGGGCGAGCAACGGCTTCACATCGGCCGGCAGCTGATAGGCCGCATCCTCGACCTGCTTGCCGGTGGACACGAGGAAGGGGGTGGTTTCCAGCTTCAGGCCATTGTCCTTCACCACTTCCTCGAAGCTGCCGCCATTGGCGATCTGGTCCTCGATCTTGCCGGTGAAGTCGCTGAGCAGCTTCTTCTCCTTCTGCGTGCGCAGCGTGGCGACGATTTCGCTGCGCACCGCTTCCAGCGTGCGGACAGGGGTCGTCTTGACCGCCGTGACGCGCAGCAGCACCCAGCCCAGCGATCCGCGCATCGGCCCCACCAGTTCGCCCTGCTTGGCGGCAAAGCCCGCATTGGCGATGGCGGCGGACGATGCGGCGGTCAGCGCCTCGCGGCTTTCGTCGCTCAGTTCCGAGACGGAAAGGCCCGCGCCCTGCGCGGCGGCGGCCAGCGACTTGCCGCCCTTCACCTGATCGGCAATGGCCTTGGCGCCCGCCTCGGTCGGAAGGATGAGCCGCTCGAAGCTGCGGCTGTCCTTGGCGGCATAGGCCGTCTTGTTCTGGTTGTAATAGGCGGCGATCTCCGCATCGGTGGGTTGCGCCGCCTGGGCGAAGCGCTCCACGTCGATCACGGCATAGCGGATGCGGCGCTGTTCCGGGATCGTGTAGCGCGCGGCATTGCTCTTGTAGAAATCATTGAGCTGCGCGTCGGTCGGATCCTTGATGTCCTTGAACGCGCTGGCCGGGACCGCCGCGATCGTGCCCTGCCGTGCCTCCAGCAGCAGCGAGGCATAGGGCAGAACCATGGAATCGCTCAGCTTCACGCCAAGGCCGAGCGGCGCCAGCATCTGCCGTTCCAGTATCTCGCGGCTGATATCGTCCCGCAGCGCCTGCTCGGTGATGCGCTCGCGCATCAGCAACTGGCGGAAATTCTCCTGGCTGAAATTGCCGGCGGCATCCTGGAAGGCGGGGATCTGCGCGATCTGCGCATCGACCAGCCGCTTGGAGATATGGATCTTCTGGTCGCTCGCATATTCCTTCAGCGTCAGCGAGGAGACGAGCTGGTCATAGACCTGTGCCGCACCGCCCTGCGCCAGGAAATCGCCGATCTGTAGGCCAGGATTGGACCGCCGCGCATTTTCGAACACGCGTTGCACCCGTTCCTGCAATTCCGTCACCGTCAGGCGCGATCCGCCCGCTTTCGCCGCGGTTTCCCCGGCGCCCAGCGACGAGCCGAACTTGCCGCTGGTGATGTCCCCCAAGATGAAGGCCGCCGCGACGATTCCGAGGAAGATCAGGGCCGCGAAGGCGCCGAATTTGGAGTGGATGAAACGGCGAAAGACTGAAAGCATGGAGGAAAGTCCGTAAATGCGGCTTTGATGGCGGCCCGCTTTAAGGGCGGATCGTCGCGTGGGCAAGGGGCGCGACGGGCGCAAGGCTGGACAAATGCCCGTGCGCCGTTCATCGGCTCGGCCAACCCGGCGGTCCTGTTGGAGAGCGGCGCTGTCGGGGACCGTGCAGCAATAACCATAAGGGGAAAGATCGATGGGCAGGCGGAAGCTGGTTGTCGGTAACTGGAAGATGAACGGCCTGCGCGCCCAATTGGGCGAGGTGGAGGCGATCGGCGGCCTGGCGCAGGAGCATCCGGCGGTGGAAGTCGGCCTGTGCCTGCCCGCGACGCTGATCGCGGCGGCGGACGGTGTGAAGGGCGCAGCCTTCGTCGGCGCGCAGGATTGCCATATGAAGGCCAGCGGCGCGCATACCGGCTGCCTTTCCGCCGCGATGCTGGCGGAGGCCGGGGCAAGCTGGGCCATCGTCGGCCATAGCGAGCGGCGGCAGGACCAGGGCGAAACCGACGCCGACATCGCGGCCAAGGCGCTGGCGGCGAAGGCGGTGGGGCTGAAAGTCATCCTCTGCGTGGGCGAAAGCCTGGACGTTCGCGATGCGGGCAATGCCGAAGCGGTGGTGTCGGCGCAGTTGCTGGCGTCTCTTCCCGAAGGGCGGCGGCGGACTGGCTGGCCATCGCCTATGAGCCGATCTGGGCGATCGGCACCGGCCGAATCCCCACCATGGAAGCTGTCGCCGCCATGCATGCCGCCCTGCGCGCCGCGCTGGCGAGCCGGATCGGGGTAGAGGCCGATGCCATGCGCATCCTCTATGGCGGATCGATGAACGGCGACAATGCGGCGGAACTGCTGGCGCTGGCCGATGTCGATGGCGGGCTGGTCGGCGGTGCGAGCCTGACGGCGGAGAAATTCGCGCCGGTGATCGCGGCGGCGGCCTGAATTAAACGCCCCATCGCAGGCGCAAGGCGCCGGGGGCGGTTGCCCCCGCGCCTCATCATCGCTATGTGCGCGGCAACGCACCCTTTACCGGACATTATTCGCTAGCCATGTTCACCTTCATCCTCGTCGTGCAGGCCATTGTCGCCGCTCTGCTGGTCACCGTCATCCTGATGCAGAAGTCGGAAGGCGGCGGCCTGGGCGTCGGCGGCAGCCCGGCGGGGTTCATGTCGGCGCGCGGCGCGGCGGATTTCCTGACCCGTTCGACCACGATTCTCGCCGGCATCTTCGTGACGCTGTCGATCGTGCTGGCGGTGATCGCTTCGGTCCAGCATCGTCCGAGCGACATCGATACGTCGCTCGTCAAGCAGGCACCGACGGCTCCGGCGACCGCTCCGGCACCGGCGACGGGCAACGATCCCCTGGCCGGCGCTGCGGGTGCGGCGAGCGGCAATGCCGCCAACGGGGCGGTTCCGCTCGCTAACTAAATCCCGTTAACGATCATTTCGATCTTTTTTCGCACGCGCGATGATTCGCGCGCTTGCCCAACTCGTTTGTAAAAGGCTAAGCCTCTCCTCCCATGGCGCGGTATATTTTCATCACCGGCGGCGTGGTCTCCTCGCTTGGCAAGGGCCTTATGGCCGCTTCGCTTGCAGCTCTGTTGCAGGCGCGAGGTTTCCGTGTGCGCATTCGGAAATTCGATCCCTATCTCAACGTCGATCCGGGCACGATGAGCCCGTATCAGCATGGTGAGGTCTATGTGACCGACGACGGGGCGGAAACCGACCTCGACCTTGGCCATTATGAGCGCTTCACCGGCGTTTCGGCGCGGCAGTCGGACAATGTGACGCAGGGCCGGGTCTATCAGACCATCATCCAGCGGGAACGGCGCGGCGACTATCTGGGCGCGACGGTGCAGGTGATCCCGCACGTCACGGACGAGATCAAGGCCTTCGCCACCGCCGACACCGAAGACCTGGATTTCGTGCTGTGCGAGATCGGCGGCACGGTGGGCGACATCGAATCGCTGCCCTTCATGGAGGCGATCCGCCAGCTCCATAACGACCTTGATCGCGGCCAGGCGATCTTCGTCCATGTGACGCTGGTGCCCTATATCGCGGCGGCCGGCGAGCTGAAGACAAAGCCGACCCAGCATAGCGTGCGTGAACTGACCTCGCTCGGCATCCAGCCCGACATCCTGCTCTGCCGTTGCGAGCATCCGCTGCCGGAAAGCGAGCGCAGGAAGATCGCGCTGTTCTGCAACGTCCGCCCCGAAGCGGTCATCCCCGCGCTCGACGCCAGCAGCATCTATGCCGTTCCGACCCAATATCATGCCGAAGGGCTGGACGACGAAGTGCTGCGCGCCTTCGGCATCGACAATGCGCCCGCGCCCAGGCTCGACCGTTGGCACGACATCATGGACCGCCAGCAGAATCCCGAGGGCGAAGTCACGATCGGCGTCGTCGGCAAATATGTCGGTCTGCCCGATGCCTATAAATCGCTCCACGAAGCCCTGCACCATGGCGGTTTCGCCAACCGGGTGAAGGTGAACATCAAGTGGATCGATGCCGAACTGTTCGAGGAGGAGGGCGCCGACATCGCCGCCCGCCTGGAACCGATGCACGGCATCCTCGTCCCAGGCGGCTTCGGCGTGCGCGGGTCGGAGGGCAAGATCGCCTCTGTCAGATTCGCCCGCGAACGCCATGTGCCTTTCTTCGGCATCTGCCTGGGCATGCAGATGGCCTGCATCGAGGGCGCGCGGAACACGGCGGGCATCGAAAACGCCTCGACCACGGAGTTCGGGGAAACCAGCGAACCGGTCGTCGGCCTCATCACCGAATGGATGAGCAAGGAAGGCCTGCAAAAGCGCACCGCCGAGACCGATCTGGGCGGAACCATGCGTTTGGGTGCCTATCCCGCCAAACTCACCGGCAACAGCGTCGTCGCAGGCATCTACAACGCGACCGACATCAGCGAGCGTCACCGTCACCGCTATGAAGTCAATGCCGGCTATCGCGAGCCGCTGGAGAAAGGCGGCCTGATCTTCTCTGGCATGTCGCCCGACGGCATGCTGCCGGAAATCGTCGAGCGGCCGGACCATCCCTGGTTCGTGGGCGTGCAGTTCCACCCGGAACTCAAATCGAAACCCTTCGACCCGCACCCCTTGTTCGCGAGCTTCATCGAAGCGGCAGTCAAGCAGAGCCGGTTGGTGTAAGAAAACGGGGCCGGACAGGCCCCGTTTTTCGTTCGCGGTAAAGGGGATTAAACAACAACGTGCTCCTGCGAAGGCAGGAGCCCAGTCCCGCCGTCTGAATAAACACGCACCGCTTGAACTAGAGCGCGCTGCGTTAAATCGTACGCAAGCCGCGCGCTCTAAGTTTTTGTTGTCGCATCGTTTTAAGCGCAAAACCGGTTCCCACTTTTGCGCACGATGCTCTAGGTTCCTGCCTGCGCAGGAACACGGGGGTCACCCCTGGGCAGGCGTCAACTTCAACAACCGCCCCTGCGACCCTTGCCCGCCATCCTCCAGCAGCCACAGCGCCCCATCCGGCCCTTGCTCCACCTCCCGGATGCGTGCGCCCATGTCCCACTGGTCGGCCTTGGCGGCATTCTCCCCATCCAGTTTCACCCGTACCAGCGATTGGCTCGACAGCCCGCCGATGAACAGCGAATCCTTCCATTTCGGAAACAGGTCGCCCGAATAATAGGCAAGCCCGCCCGGCGAGATCACCGGATTCCACCAGAGCTTGGGCGCTTCGAACCCATCGCCCGGCCTGTGGTCGGGAATGTCCCGCCCGTCATAATGGCTGCCATTGGAGGCGAGGGGATAGCCGTAATTCAATCCCGGCTTGATGAGGTTCACCTCATCCCCGCCCTTCGGCCCCATTTCCTGCTCCCACAGCCGCCCGTCCTTGTCGAAGGCGATCCCCAGCAGGTTGCGATGGCCATAGGACCAGACCGCCGGATGAAACCCCTTCGCCGCCAAGGGATTCCCAGCCGCCGCCGTGCCGTCGAGATTCAGCCGTAACACCTTGCCCAAGGTGGATTTGGGGTCCTGCGCCGGATCGAATTTCTGCCGTTCGCCATTGGCGAAGAACAGATATTTCCCATCCGGCGAAAAGGCGATTCGCCCCGAATAATGGCCATTGCCGTCGACATAGGGACTGGCGCGGAAAATCACCTTCACGCCGTCGAGCTTCGTCGTCCCGTCGCTCGCCTGATGGAAAGTGCCGGTAGCGAGCGCCACCCCCTTGCCGCCCTCGCCAGCCTCGGAAAAACTGAAATAGACCTTCTTATTGTCCGCGAAACCGGGCGCCAGCACGACATCCATCAGCGCCCCTTGTCCCGCGCTGTCGACCGCCGGAATCCCCGCGACCGGGATTTTCGTCCCGTTCTTCGGATCGAACAGGATCATCTCACCTGCCTTCTCGGTGATCAGCATCCGCCCGTCCGGCAGGAAGGTCATCGCCCAGGGAGAATCGAAATCCGCGATCACCGACGTCTTGAACGGCTTGTCCGCAGTGGCGTTTTGCCCAGTGGCATCGTCCGCCGAACAGGCGATCAGGGCCAGCGGCAGGGCGGTCAGGGCGAAATGGCGCATCTTTTCTTCTCCTCGTCGGGTGCTGCAATGCCCCACAACAAATGTTGTTGCAGCTTTGCGGCATCCCGCCTATATCGCCCTTGCTTCCTTACATCGTCAAACATGTCGGGGTCGCGAGCGGATCGCTTGCGGCGACGGGGAGGCTGCACATTTGTTTCTGGAGAATCCATGGCGGACATCGCCGAACTGACAGCCCTGATCGAACCGGAGGTGAAAGCCCTGGGCTTCGACCTCGTGCGCATCAAGCTGTTCGGGTCGGGTGACGAATATACGCTTCAGATCATGGCCGAACGGCCCGCAACGAAGCAGCTCGTCATCGAGGATTGCGCCACCATCTCCCGCCGCCTTTCGGACGTGCTCGACGAAGCTGACCCGATCGAGGAGGCCTATCGCCTGGAAGTCAGCTCGCCCGGCATCGACCGCCCGCTGACCCGCCTCACCGATTTCCTCGAATGGGCCGGGCATGAGGCGAAGATCGCCGCCACCGAAACCGTCTCGGGCCGCAAGAGCTTCCGGGGCGTGCTGAAGGGTATCGAGGGCGAAGATATTTTGTTCACCGACGCCAAGGCCGGTGAGGTGGTCATCCCTTTCGCGCTGGTCGGGGATGCCAAGCTGATACTGACCGACGCGCTGATTGCTGCTAGTATGCCGCTCTCCTCCGATGGGGCGGACGAGTTCGAAACCGAAGAATAAGGGTTTACGACCATGGCCAACGCCATTTCCGCCAACAAGGCCGAACTGCTCGCCATCGCGAACAGTGTCGCCAGCGAGAAGATGATCGACAAGGCGATCGTCATCGAGGCGATGGAAGACGCGATCCAGCGTGCCGCCCGTGCGCGCTATGGCGCGGAAAACGACATCCGCGCGAAGCTGGACCCGGACACCGGCGACCTGCGCCTGTGGCGCGTCGTGGAGGTGGTCGAGGCGGTCGACGATTATTTCAAGCAGGTCGATCTGCGTCAGGCGCAGAAGCTGAAGAAGGACGCCGTGATCGGTGACTTCATCGTCGACCCGCTGCCCCCGATCGATCTGGGCCGCATCGACGCCCAGTCGGCCAAGCAGGTGATCTTCCAGAAGGTCCGCGATGCCGAACGCGAGCGCCAGCATGAGGAATTCAAGGACCGCGTGGGTGAGATCATCACCGGCGTCGTGAAGTCCGTGGAATTCGGCCATGTCGTCGTGAACCTGGGCCGCGCCGAGGGCGTCATCCGCCGCGACCAGCAGATTCCCCGCGAAGTCGTCCGCGTCGGCGACCGCATCCGCTCGGTGATCCTGAACGTGCGCCGCGAAAACCGTGGCCCGCAGATTTTCCTCAGCCGCGCGCATCCCGAGTTCATGAAAAAGCTGTTCGCGCAGGAAGTGCCCGAAATCTATGACGGCGTGATCGAGATCAAGGCCGCCGCCCGCGATCCGGGTTCGCGCGCCAAGATCGGCGTCATCAGCCGCGATTCGAGCATCGACCCGGTCGGCGCCTGCGTCGGCATGAAGGGCAGCCGCGTGCAGGCCGTCGTGCAGGAAATGCAGGGCGAAAAAATCGACATCATCCCCTGGAGCGAGGACACCGCGACTTTCGTCGTCAACGCGCTCCAGCCCGCGCAGGTCGCCCGCGTCGTCATCGACGAGGAAGAGGAACGCATCGAAGTCGTCGTTCCCGACGATCAGCTCTCGCTCGCCATCGGCCGCCGCGGCCAGAATGTCCGTCTTGCTTCGCAGCTCACCGGCAAGGCCATTGACATCATGACCGAGGCCGACGCGTCCGAGAAGCGCCAGAAGGAATTCGTCGCCCGCTCCGAACTGTTCCAGAACGAACTGGACGTCGACGAAACCCTCTCGCAGCTTCTGGTGGCCGAAGGCTTTGGCGAGCTGGAGGAAGTGGCCTATGTCGGCATCGACGAACTGGCCGCGATCGAGGGCTTCGACGAGGAACTGGCGCAGGAGCTGCAAAGCCGTGCGCAGGAAGCGCTGGACCGGCGCGAAGCCGCTGCGCGCGAGGAGCGCCAGGCGCTGGGCGTCGAGGACGCGCTGGCCGATATGCCCCACCTCACCGAAGCCATGCTGGTGACTCTGGGCAAGGCGGGCATCAAGACGCTCGACGATCTGGCCGACCTTGCCACCGACGAACTGGTCGCCAAGAAGCGCGTCGACCAGCGCCGCCGCCGCGAGAACAAGGAAGAGGACAAGGGCGGGATTCTCGCCGAATATGGCCTCAGCGAAGAACAGGGCAATGAGATCATCATGGCCGCGCGCGCCCATTGGTTCGAAGACGAGGAAGCGTAAGCCCAGATGCCTTTCGTCGACATCCGTCTGGCCGGAAACGCCACCAAGGAGCAGAAGGCGGCCATCGTCGCCGACGTCACCCGGTCGCTCGTCGAGCGTCTGGGGAAGTCGCCCGCTGCCGTCCAGGTGGTGATTTCCGAGATTTCGACGGAAAATTACGGGTCTGGCGGTCAGCTTATCGCTGATCGCGATGCGCCCAAAGCAGGGGAGGACGCCCATGCTGCGGTCACTTCCCGATGAGAGGTTAAACGCTCCTATAGCGCTATCGGACTATCGTGCTCCTGCGAAGGCAGGAGTCCAGTCCCAAGGTCGCGTGTCCTTCCAATGGCGGAACTGGGTTCCTGCCTGCGCAGGAACACGGATTTCTTCCGGGGACGCGCGCCCATGACCGAACGCAAATGCATCCTGTCGGGCGACCGTGCCGATCCGGACATGCTGGTCCGCCTCGCTTGCGGTCCGAACGGCGAAATCCTGCCCGATATCCGCGCCAAGGCCCCCGGCCGAGGCGCGTGGATCGGCGTGTCCCGCACCGAACTCGAACAGGCGCTGGCCAAGGGCAAGCTCAAGGGCGCGCTCGCCCGCGCTTTCAAGACCGGCGACCTGCACATCCCCGACACGCTGCCTGTTCTTATCGAGGACGGCTTGCGCAAGGCGTTGCTCGACCGCCTCGGCCTGGAAGCGAAGGCATCCATGGTCCTGACCGGCTCCGAAAAGATCGATGTCGCCTGCCGCAAGGGCGACGTGACGCTGCTGCTCCACGCCGCCGATGCGGCCGCCGACGGCAACCGCAAACTGGACCAGGCGCTGCGCGTCGGGCAGGAGGCGGAGGGCACGGATTTGGCGGGCATCGTCTTGCCTGTGGACCGACACGCCCTATCTATGGCAATGGGGCGGGACAATGTCGTCCATATCGCGGTGACCGACTCGCGTGCGGCGTCACGTCTGCGCGGCGCCATAGGCCGCTTGGAAAGCTATCTGGGTTGCGCTAACGGAGCGCCGGTGCATGGGGAGCGGGACTCCGCCGGTGTGCTGGGCGCCTAACGTAATCTGTCGGTAGCAGCATATTGAATGAAGGCGCCGACGGGCCTTGCCGGTCGGGTTGATGTGAAGGGTATAGTTCAGTCGTATGAGTGACAGCAAGGAAGACAAGCCGGTTCTGGGCCGCAAGCCGCTGGGGATCAAGCGCACGGTCGAGTCCGGTCAGGTGCAGCAGCAGTTCAGCCATGGCCGCAAGAATACGGTCGTGGTCGAGGTGAAGCGGCGCCGCATCCTGGGCAAGCCGGGCGAAGCCGGTCACGCTGCGCCTGAGCCGCAGGCCGATCCCACGCCCGTGGCCGCCGCCCCGGCCGCGCCACGCCTGCGCCGCAGCAGACTCGCGCGCCGCAGCCTGCCGCCCCGCGCCCCGGCCGCCGCCGCAGAGCCTGATGTCGCGTCAGGAATTGCAGGCGAAGCTGCTGCGCGAGGCGGAGGAAGCCCGCATGAACGCGCTGGAGGAAGCGCGGCGCCGCGAAGACGCCCAGCGTCAGGCCGCGACCGAGGAAGAAAAGCGCCGGGCCGAGGAAAATCGCCTCGCCGCCGAAGCCGCCGAGGCCGAAGCCGCGCGTCAGGCCGCCGAAGCCGCCGATGCTCCTGCCGCCGCGCCCGCGCCGGTCGAGGAAGCGGCGCCTGCCGCCGCGGCCGAACCGGCCCCCGCCGCCGAGGCAAAGCCCGCCGCGACGACCACCACCTCTTCCACCATGCCGCCGCCGCGCCGCTTCACGCCGGTCGCGCCGGTCAAGCGTCCCGAACCGGCCAAGCCCGACCGCGCCAAGCGGGGCGACGACAATCGCCGCCAGGCCGGCAAGCTGACCGTCACCCGCGCCCTTGCGGACGACGACAGCGCCCGTGCCCGCAGCCTCGCGGCGCTCAAGCGCGCCCGTGAGAAGGAACGCCGCGCCCATTATTCGGGCGGCGCCCAGCAGCGCGAAAAGCAGTCGCGCGACGTGGTCGTGCCGGAAAGCATCACCGTTCAGGAACTCGCCAACCGCATGGCCGAAAAGGGCGCGGATCTGGTGAAGGCCCTGTTCAAGATGGGCACCGCCGTCACGCTCAACCAGGCGATCGATCAGGACACCGCAGAATTGCTGGTCGAGGAATTCGGCCACCGCATCCAGCGCGTGTCCGACGCCGACGTCGAAATCGGTATCGAGGGTGAGGCTGACGCGCCCGAAACGCTACAGCCCCGTGCGCCGGTCGTGACCATCATGGGCCATGTCGACCATGGCAAGACCTCGCTGCTGGACGCCCTGCGCGGCACCAATGTCGTGTCGGGCGAAAGCGGCGGCATCACCCAGCATATCGGCGCCTATCAGATCAAGACGAAGGGCGGCGATCTCATCACCTTCCTCGACACGCCGGGCCATGAGGCTTTCTCGGAAATGCGCGCTCGCGGTGCCAACGTCACCGACATCGTCATCCTGGTGGTGGCGGCGGACGACGGCCTGATGCCGCAGACGGTCGAGGCGATCAACCATACCAAGGCGGCCGGCGTGCCGATGATCGTCGCGATCAACAAGTGCGACAAGCCCGAAGCCAATCCGCAGAAGGTGCGAGAGCGCCTGCTGAGCGAGGAGGTCGTGGTCGAGGATATGGGCGGCGACGTTCAGGACGTGGAGGTTTCGGCGCTCAAGAAGACCGGCCTCGACGAACTGCTCGAGAAGATCCTGCTCCAGGCCGAACTGCTCGAACTGACCGCCAACCCCGATCGCGCCGCCGAAGGCAATGTGATCGAGGCGCAGCTCGACAAGGGCCGCGGTGCGGTCGCGACCGTGCTGGTCCGCAAGGGGACGCTGAAGATCGGCGACACCTTCGTCATCGGCTCGGAAAGCGGCAAGGTCCGCGCGATGATCAACGACAAGGGCCAGCAGGTGAAGACCGCCGGTCCCTCGACCCCGGTCGAGGTGCTGGGTCTGTCCGGCGTGCCGATGGCGGGCGACCAGCTCACCGTCGTCGAGAATGAGGCCCGCGCCCGCGAAGTCGCCGCCTACCGTCAGGAACAGGCGACCAAGAAGCGGACCACGGCCGCCCCGACCAGCTTCGAACATATGTTCTCGGCGCTCAACACGACGGTCATCGAATATCCGGTGGTGGTGAAGGGCGACGTGCAGGGTTCGGTGGAAGCGATCGTCTCGTCGCTCAACAAGATCTCGACCGACGAGATCAAGGTCCGCATCCTGCATTCGGGCGTCGGCGCGATCACCGAAAGCGACGTCACGCTGGCCGCCGCCAGCCGCGCGCCGCTGATCGGCTTCAACGTGCGTCCCAATGCCAAGGCGCGCCAGCTTGCCGAGCGCGAGAAGATCTCGCTGCGCTATTATGACGTGATCTACGACCTGCTCGAAGAGGTTCGCGGCGAAATGGCGGGCCAGCTGGCTCCGGAGCGCATCGAAACCATCGTCGGCCGTGCCGAGGTGCTTCAGGTGTTCCCGGCGGGCAAGAAGGACAAGGCCGCCGGTCTGCTCGTCCTCGACGGCATCATCCGCAAGGGGTTGTCGGCGCGCCTTACCCGCGACGATGTCATCGTGTCGCGCACCCACATCGCCTCGCTCCGCCGCTTCAAGGACGACGTGTCCGAAGTCCGTGCGGGCATGGAATGCGGTGCGGTGCTTCAGGACACCAACGACATCAAGCCCGGCGATACGCTCGAACTGTTCGAGGTCGAGGAACGCGCCCGCACGTTGTAAGTGGATAAAACCCTCCCTCCGGAGGTTTGTTTTACATGATTGCCGGGTCGGCAGGTGGTTCCACCTGCCGACCCGGCAATCACTCTGGGGGAGGGAGGAATTTTGGCTATGGCTCAACAAAATGAAGGCCCCTCCGTCCGTCTGCTCCGCGTGGGCGAACAGGTGCGCCATGTGCTGTCCGACATCCTCCAGCGCGGCGACGTGCATGACGATGTACTCGCCAGTCATGTGGTGAGCGTCACCGAAGTGCGCATGTCGCCCGATCTGCGCCATGCGACGGTCTTCATCAAATCGCTGCTGGGGCAGGATGAGGCTGCGGTGATCAAGGCGCTGCGCACCAACACCGCCTATCTCCAGCGGGAGGTCGCGACCCGCGTGCGCCTCAAATATGCGGCGAAGCTCAAATTCCTCGCGGACGAGAGCTTCGATGAAGGCACGCATATCGACCGGCTGCTCCGCGATCCCAAGGTCGCCCGCGATCTGGAACAGCCCGACGAGGAATAGGGCGCTCCCCAATCCCATGCGCCACTTCCGTGCGGGCTGAGCCTGTCGAAGCCTCCCACTTCCTTATGCGGGCGCGCAAACGGAGGAGAGGGGAAGCGCTCATTCTTCCCGTCGACGGGACGGCGCGTCCGGGCTAACAGCGTCTCACCCGCAATCGGAAAAAGGGGGCAAGGCGCATGAAAGGCATCGCAATTCTCTTGGGCGGAATATTGGCTCTCGCCACGCCCGCCGCCGCCAGGGAAGCGCCGGTCCATCCCGCCGTCATCAGCGACCCCGCGCCCGACGCCGCCTATCCCCCAGGCATGAGCGCCTTCGCCATCCCCTCCGAAGACGGCGCGCTCAACGCCGTCATGTACACCGCTGCGGGTTCGGGCCTTCATCCGACGCTGCTGCTGCTCCACGGCTTCCCCGGCAATGAGCAGAATCTGGACCTGGCGCAAGCCGCCCGCCGCGCCGGGTGGAATGTCCTGACGCTCCATTATCGCGGCAGTTGGGGCAGCCCCGGCAGCTTCTCCTTCAACCACGCTTCGGAAGATGCGTGGAACGCGCTGCAATTCCTCCAGCAATCGGCCAATATCGCCCGATATCGCATCGACGCCGGCACCATCGTCGTCGCGGGCCACAGCATGGGCGGTTTCATGGCCGCCGATGTCGCCGCCGCCGAACCGCGTGTCGCGGGCCTGTTCCTGATCGACCCCTGGGACCCCGCCGAAACCGTCGCCGCGCTCGCCACCCTGCAGGGCGAAGCGGCATGGAAAGCCGAAGTCGCCGGCGACCTCCCGCCGCTGCAAGGTGCGACCTATGACAGCCTGACCGCCGAAATCCGCACCAATGGCGAGAAATTCGACCTCGGTCGCCGGCTGGTCGGTTACGGCCGCCGTCCGCTCAGCATCATCGGCGCGGAACGGGGGATCGGCGCCATGGCGCGCAAGGTTACGGCCGACGCCCAGTCGGCCAATCCCGACACGCGGCTGATGGTCTGGCCGACCGACCACAGTTTTTCCGACAAGCGGATCGCTCTGGCCGATGCGCTGGTGCGTTTCCTCAAGCAGATCGCGCCTCTGGCCCGTTGAAAGCCCACGCAGATGGCGAAGCTCTATTTCTACTATAGTTCGATGAATGCGGGGAAATCCACGACCCTGCTGCAATCGAGTTTCAACTATCGCGAACGCGGCATGGAAACCATGTTGTGGACCGCCGCGCTCGACGACCGCTACGGCCAGGGGCGCATCGTCTCGCGCATCGGGCTGGAGGCGCAGGCCCATCTGTTCGATACCGCGACCGATCTGTTCGCCGCCATCGCGACCGAACATGCCCAGAACCGCCTGTCCTGCGTGCTGGTCGACGAAGCGCAGTTCCTGGACATGGGCCAGGTCTGGCAACTCGCCGCCGTGTGCGACCGGCTCGGCATTCCCGTCCTCTGCTATGGCATCCGCACTGATTTTCAGGGGCAATTGTTCGAGGGCAGCGCCGCGCTGCTGGGTCTGGCCGACACGCTGACGGAGATCAAGACGATCTGCGACTGCGGCCGCAAGGCGACCATGAACCTGCGCGTGGATGCGCAGGGACGCCCGATCCGCGAGGGCGAACAGACCGAAATCGGCGGCAATGACCGCTATGTCGCGCTTTGCCGCCGCCATTTCGTCGAACGGCGATCGGGCCACTGATCCGCCGTACCCTGCCGCGACGACCCGATAAGGGCTGACAATGGCGCACAGGACAGCTAGAGCGCGCCGCCATGCACGGCTGGATCATCCTCGACAAACCTCATGGCCTCGGCTCCACCCAGGCGGTGAGCGCGGTGAAACGCGCCCTGCGCCAGAGTGGGGCGGGCAAGTGGAAGGTCGGCCATGGCGGGACGCTCGATCCGCTGGCGACCGGCGTGCTGCCGGTCGCGATCGGGGAGGCGACGAAGCTTGCCGGGCGCATGCTCGACAGCGACAAGATCTATGATTTCACGATTGGGTTCGGCGTCCAGACCGACACGCTGGACCTGGAGGGCAAGGAAATCGCCGCCAGCGACTATCGCCCCACGCTGGCGGAGGTGGAAGCGATCCTGCCCCGCTTCACCGGCCCGGTCGAACAGGCGCCGCCAGCCTATTCCGCCATATTGATCGACGGCCAGCGCGCCTATGACCTTGCCCGCGCGGGCCAAGATGTGGAGATGAAGACGCGCGCCGTCACCATCCACGCCCTCACGATTACGGGGCAGGAGGCGGCAGAGGACGGTCTGGCGTCCGTCACCCTCACCGCCCATGTCTCCAAGGGCACCTATATCCGCAGCCTCGCCCGCGACGTCGCGCTCGCGCTTGGTACAGTCGGCCATGTCACCATGCTCCGCCGCGTGAAGGCCGGTCCCTTCACCCTGGAATCCGCGATTTCGCTGGACAAATTGGACGAAGCTGCTAGTGGCGGCGGCATCGCGCAGCTTATGCTGCCGTTGACCGCAGGGCTGGACGACATCCCGGCTCTCGCAGTCTCTCCCGACGATGCGCTGGCTCTCCGACAGGGGAAGGTGCTCGTGGGGAAACCGCATACCGGCTTGTTACTGGCGATGGAGGGCGACACGCCCGTCGCGCTGGTGGAGGCCAGTGGCCCTGAAATCAGGGTGGTGCGCGGCTTTAATCTCTAGTTACAGAAAGGAAGCCGATGTCGATTACTGCTGAGCGCAAGGAAGCGCTGATCAAGGAACATGCCCGCGCCGAAGGCGATACCGGTTCGCCGGAAGTCCAGGTTGCGATCCTTTCGGAGCGCATTTCGAACCTGACCGAGCATTTCAAGGGTCACCACAAGGATAACCACAGCCGTCGCGGCCTGCTGATGCTGGTCAACAAGCGCCGTTCGCTGCTGGACTATCTCAAGAAAAAGGATGCGGGTCGCTATACCGACCTCATCACCAAGCTGGGCCTGCGCAAGTAAGTCTGCTAAAGAAGGGACGGCCCCCCAGCGGGGCCGTTTCCGATTCTGGGGTTTGGAGCTGCCGTGCTCCTGCGTAGGCAGGAGCCCAGTCCAAACGTTGGAACTGGGTTCCTGCCTCCGCAGGAACACGAAGAAGGGAAGGTCGCGCAATTCGGTGTCGATTTTCCAAGGGGCCAGACGATGCCCTGAAACCGCCGCGCGCCGGATAGCGCGCAACACAGGCCCCGCCCGGCAATAGGGCCAGGCGGGCGAAGGAAAAAACCAATGTTCGATGTAAAGAAGGTATCAATCGAGCTGGGTGGCAAGACCCTGACGCTCGAAACCGGCCGTATTGCGCGTCAGGCCGACGCCGCCGTGCTGGCGACCTATGGCGAAACCGTGGTGCTGTGCGCCGTGACCGCCGCCAAGTCGGTGAAGGAAGGACAGGACTTCTTCCCGCTGACCGTCCACTATCAGGAAAAATATTCGGCCGCCGGTCGCATTCCGGGCGGCTTCTTCAAGCGTGAGCGTGGCGCCACGGAAAAGGAAACGCTGGTTTCCCGCCTGATCGACCGGCCGGTCCGCCCGCTCTTCCCCGAGGGTTTCTATAACGAAATCAACGTCATTGCCCAGGTCCTGAGCTTCGACGGCGAAAGCGAGCCCGACATCGTCGCGATGATCGCCGCTTCGGCCGCGCTCACACTGTCGGGCGTGCCTTTCCTGGGCCCCATCGGCGCCGCCCGCGTCGGCTACAAGGATGGCGAATATCAGCTCAACCCCTCGCTGGACGAAGTGAAGACCGGCGAACTCGACCTGGTCGTCGCCGCCACCGGCAATGCCGTGATGATGGTCGAATCCGAAGCCAAGGAACTGTCGGAAGACGTCATGCTCGGCGCCGTCCTGTTCGCCCATGAAGCGTCGAAGAAGGTCGTCAACGCGATCATCGACCTCGCTGAAAAGGCCGCGAAGGACCCGTGGGACGTCGCCAAGGGCGATGATCTGGATGACCTCAAGAAGAAGCTCAAGAAGCTGATCGGCAAGGACATCACCGCCGCCTACAAGCTGACCGACAAGTCGGCCCGCTCCAACGCCCTCAACGAAGCCCGCGCCAAGGCGAAGGCCCAGTTCGCGGCCGACGGCCTCGACGCCCAGACCGTCATGGCCGGCATCAAGCTGACCAAGAAGCTGGAAGCCGAAATCGTGCGCGGCGCCATCCTGAAGGACGGCAAGCGCATCGACGGCCGCACCACCACGCAGATCCGCCCGATCGAGGCGATGGTCGGCTTCCTGCCGCGCACCCATGGTTCGGCGCTGTTCACCCGTGGCGAAACGCAGTCCATCTGCACCACCACGCTGGGCACCAAGGACGCCGAGCAGATGATCGACGGCCTGACCGGCGTTCATTATGAAAGCTTCATGCTGCACTATAACTTCCCGCCCTATTCGGTCGGTGAAGTCGGCCGCTTCGGCGCGCCGGGCCGCCGCGAAGTCGGCCATGGCAAGCTCGCATGGCGCGCTCTGCACCCCGTGCTGCCGAGCAAGGACGAGTTCCCCTACACCATCCGCGTCCTGTCCGACATCACCGAGTCCAATGGCTCGTCCTCGATGGCGACGGTCTGCGGCGGTTCGCTCTCGATGATGGACGCGGGCGTTCCGCTGAAGCGTCCGGTGTCGGGCATCGCCATGGGCCTGATCCTGGAAGGTTCGAAGTTCGCCGTGCTCAGCGACATTCTGGGCGACGAGGATCATCTCGGCGACATGGACTTCAAGGTGGCGGGCACGGAAGCGGGCATCACCACCATGCAGATGGACATCAAGGTTGCCGGCATCACGCAGGAAATCTTCGAAGTCGCGCTGCGTCAGGCGAAGGAAGGCCGCGCCCATATCCTGGGTGAGATGAGCAAGGCGCTGTCCTCGACCCGCACCGAACTGTCGGCGCACGCCCCGCGTATCGAAACGATCCAGATCGACAAGTCGAAGATCCGCGACGTCATCGGCACCGGCGGCAAGGTCATCCGCGAGATCGTCGCGGAAACCGGCGCCAAGGTCGACATCGACGACGAGGGCATCATCAAGATCAGCTCGTCCGACATCGCCCAGATCGAAGCCGCCAAGAAGTGGATTCTCGGCATCGTCGAGGAAGCGGAAGTCGGCAAGATCTACACCGGCAAGGTCGTCAACATCGTCGATTTCGGTGCGTTCGTGAACTTCATGGGCGGCAAGGACGGCCTCGTCCACGTCTCCGAAATGAAGAATGAGCGCGTCGAAAAGCCGACCGACGTCGTGTCGGAAGGCCAGGAAGTGAAGGTCAAGGTCCTCGAGATCGATCCGCGCGGCAAGGTTCGCCTGTCGATGCGCGTCGTCGACCAGGAAACCGGCGAGGAACTGGAAGACACCCGTCCCGCCCGCGAACCGCGTGAACCGCGCGGCGACCGTGGTGATCGCGGCGAAGGTCGCGGCGATCGGGGCCGTGGCCCGCGCCGTGACGGCGGCGACCGTGGCGGGCGTGGTGGCGACCGTGGTGATCGTGGCCCCCGCCGCGACCGCGGGGGTGATCGTGGCCCGCGCGGCGAAGGCCGTGGCAATGGCGGCGGCGATGACGACGGCGGCAATGCCGGTCTCCCCGACTTCCTGACCCAGGATTGATCGCAAGCCATCCGGTTTGACACATGAAAAGGGCGCCCGGCTTTCCGGGCGCCCTTTTTCGATGAGTTGGGATTTTTCTGATCTCCATCAATTGGCAGCCGGAGAAGTTATGATACTGTAACAAGAAGGGTTCGGGGGGACATATGCAGCGCAGAAACGAAAGATTCGTGGAGCGCCTGCCGCTCGTCCTGCGCCGCCCCTGGCAAGCCTATTTCCTGACGACCTGCCTGTGCCTGACGGCGCTCGCCATCCGCAGCGCCGCCGAAATCGCCATGCCCATGGGCTATCCCTTCGTTTCCTTCTTCCCCGCGGTCATCCTTTCCTCCTTCCTGTTCGGCGTGCGGCCGGGCATTTATGCGGGCCTGCTATGCGGTCTGCTGTCCTGGTACTTCTTCATCCCGCCGCGCATGGGCTTCTCCTTCCAACCCAGCGTCATCCTGGCGCTGGCCTTCTACGGCGCCGTGGTGGCCATCGACGTCGCCCTCATCCATTTCCTGCAAAAGGCCAATTTCAACCTGGCGGTGGAACGCGAACGCAGCCGCGTGCTCGCGGAAAATCGCGAATTGCTGTTCCACGAATTGCAGCATCGCGTGTCCAACAATCTCCAGGTCGTGGCCGCCATGCTCTCGCTCCAGCGGCGCCATGTCGATCATGATCTGGCCCGCCGCGCGCTGGACGACGCTTCGGCCCGGCTGGCGCTGGTGGGCCGCATCAGCCGTGCGCTCTACAATCCGTCGGGGGAAGGGCAGAATATCCGCGCTTTCCTGACCACGCTGACTGCCGATGTGGTGGAGGCGAGCGGCCGGGGTGACATCAGCATGGCGGTGGAGGCGCCCGAGGACCTGATTCTCCAACCCGATGTCGCCGTGCCGCTGGCGCTGATCGTGACGGAGGCGGTGAGCAATGCGATAGAACATGGCCTGCCGCACCGGGGCGGCAGCATCCATGTCGGCCTGGATGCATCGGAGGAGGGGATCGCGCTCCACATCACGGATGACGGCAACGGCATATCGTCCGATTTCGACCATAACGGCGCCACCAACCTCGGCCTGCGCATTTCCAACGCTCTGGCCGGCCAGTTGAACGGCCGCTTCTCGCTGAAGCCCTCGGCCCAGGGCGGCGCGATTGCGCGGCTGGACCTGCCGGCCCGCCTATAGTGAACGACATGCGCATCTGCCGCTTGGCGAGGCGCATTCGCTCGGCTATGACCCGGCCATGCTGACGAAAAACATGACGCGCATCGGCGCGGCCACTGCACCGCTTCTGCTTGCCGCTCTTCTTGCCGGATGCGCCACGTCGAAGAACAAGGCCGACACCCAATATGTCGCCCGCGACGTGTCCACGCTCTACAATGCGGGCAAATACCGGCTGGATCGCGGCCAGTACAAGCTCGCCGCCGCCCTGTTCGACGAGGTGGAGCGCCAGCATCCCTATTCGCCCTGGGCGCGCCGGGCGCAGCTCATGTCCGCGTTCAGCTATTATATGAACAAGGATTATCCGGAATCGATCAGCGCGGCGCAGCGCTTCCTGTCGATCCACACCGGCAACAAGGACGCGCCCTACGCTTATTATCTGATCGCGCTCTGCTATTATGAGCAGATCGCCGACGTCACCCGCGACCAGAAGATCACGAGCCAGGCGCTGGACTCGCTGGGCGAGCTGATCCGCCGCTATCCCGACACGCGCTATGCCGCCGATGCCCGGCTGAAGCTCGACCTCGTCAACGATCACCTTGCCGGCAAGGAGATGGAGATCGGCCGTTTCTACCAGCGGCGCGGCCAGTGGCTCGCCGCCACGCTGCGCTTCCGCACCGTGATCGACAAATATCAGACGACCACGCATACGCCCGAAGCGCTGGAACGTCTGGTGGAATCCTATCTCTCCCTGGGCATCCCCGCCGAAGCGCAGAAGGCCGCCGCCGTGCTGGGCCGCAACTATCCGGGTTCGAAATGGTATGAGCGCAGCCACAAGCTCATGCGTGAACATCCCAACAAGGCGTAACCCGACCTTATTCCCCTCCCGCAAGCGGGAGGGGCTAGGGGTGGGTCGCGAGCGAAGCGAGTGTTCCGCCCTTGCGTTGAAATGCGCCGCTGGCGCGGCGCATCCACCCTGGAAGGGCAAAGGAAGTCGCGCGCCTTGCTGACCAATCTCTCCATCCGCAACGTCGTGCTGATCGAGGCGCTGGACCTGGATTTCGGGTCCGGCCTCGGCGTGCTGACCGGCGAGACGGGGGCGGGCAAGTCGATCCTGCTCGATTCGCTGGGCCTCGCGCTGGGCGCCCGCGCCGACAGCGGGCTTGTCCGCACGGGGGAGGCGCAGGCCAGCGTCACCGCCACGTTCGAGGCACCCCGCACCGATCACCGCGCAACCGACCTGCTGGCCGACAATGGCATCGACCTGGAACCGGGCGAGCCGCTCATCATCCGCCGCACGGTCAAGGCCGATGGCGGCAGCCGCGCCTTCGTCAACGACCAGGCCTGCTCGGCGGCCTTGCTACGCGATCTTGGCAGCGCCTTGGTTGAAATCCATGGCCAGCATGACGATCGCGGCCTGCTCAACCCGCGCGGCCATCGCGCCCTGCTGGATGCCTATGGCCGCTGCGACACGGGCGCGGTCGCCCATGCCTATCACGCCTGGCGCGCCGCCGCCGACCGTCTCGCGGAAAGCCGCGCCGCCGTCGAAAGCGCCGCCCGCGACCGCGACTATCTGACCCATGCGGTGGAAGAACTCACCCGCTTCGGCCCCGAACCGGGCGAGGAAGCGACGCTGGCCGAAGAACGCGCCACCATGCAGAAGGGCGCGCGCCTCTCCGACGACCTGTCCGCCGTCACCGAATGCTTCACCGGCTCCGACGGCGGCCTCGCCCAATTGCGCCAGGCCGCCCGCCGCCTCGACCGCATGGTCAGCGAATATGAACCGCTGGCCGAAGTCCTCGCCGCCCTCGACCGCGCCGTCATCGAAGCGAGCGAAGCCGAGGACCGCCTCAACGAAGCCGCCGAAGCGCTGAGCTTCGATCCCGCCCGGCTCGACGCCATAGAGACCCGCCTGTTCGATCTGCGCGGCCTCGCCCGCAAGCATCAGGTGCAACCCGACGGCCTCGCCGCCCTGCGCGACGAGATGGCCGCGAAACTGGCCGCCATCGAAGGTGGAGAGGAACATCTCGCCGCCCTCGAAACCGAGGTGAAGGGCAGGGCCGCCGCCTATCGCACCGCCGCCCAGGCCCTCTCCGCCGAACGCCAAATGGCGGCCGGAAAGCTCGACGCCGCCGTCGCCGCCGAACTCGCCCCGCTGAAGCTGGACGCCGCCCGCTTCCGCACCGTGGTCGCGCCGCAGGAGGAGGGGCAATGGGGCGCCCACGGCATGGACCGGGTGGAATTCGAAATCTCCACCAACCCCGGCGCGCCCTTCGCCCCGCTGGTCAAGATCGCCAGCGGCGGCGAACTGTCCCGCTTCATCCTCGCGCTCAAGGTCGCGCTGGCGGAACGGGGCGGCGCGGACACGCTGATCTTCGACGAGATCGATCGCGGGGTAGGGGGCGCCGTCGCGTCCGCCATCGGGGAGCGCCTGTCCCGCCTGTCGCAAACCAACCAGATCCTCGTCGTCACGCACAGCCCGCAAGTGGCCGCAAGAGGCGCAGGCCACATGCTGATCGCCAAATCTAGCGACGGCACCGTCACCCGCACTGGCGTCCACGCGCTCAGCGACGGCGAACGCCGCGAAGAAATCGCCCGCATGCTCTCCGGCGCCGAAATCACGGCGGAGGCCCGCGCCCAGGCCGAACGCCTGCTGGAAAAGCTATAAAGCGGCCACCAGCCAAAGCCGGATATTTGCGCCCCCCCGTCACCCCGGACTTGATCCGGGGGTTCCGCTTTTCTTCTTTCATCTACGACTGCAAGCGACCACTTGTTGCCGTTAGATTTGTGGGCTTCCCAATCCAACAGCCGACTATCAGCTAATAATGCGCCGCCGCAATTTGCGCACGATTGAAACCGCCAAAGTGGCCGGTAAACCGCCGATAAGGCAGCCTATTGCGACCCAAAATACGAGCATGACAAGCATGATGGTGAACATGCCGAAATGCTCCCAAGTCGATATTCTCCAGGGCTGCATGAAGATCACGCCTAACCCATAGGAGAGTAGAAACGGCGAGCGGAAGCCGAGTCTTCGCTTCGAAATGAAGGCTGCACCAACAATCCAGACGGCAGCGATTACCGCTGCGACTGGGATCAGGAGGAAGCCCGATAAATCCATCAGAGAATGGTAACGTCAGTTTCTGGCTGTTACCAGCCGATAACCTGACAGTCCGCCACCCACCCATGCCCACCCTAACGCCCCGCCTCCCACAACCTCCCCGAATATCCGCTACCCGCCGCCAAGGCCCCGCGCTAAAGACAGCCGCATGACCGACCCCGCGTCCATGACCGAAGCCGAAGCCGCCAACCGCCTGATGCGGCTGGCGCGCGAGATTGCGCGCCACAACCGCCTCTACCACGACCAGGACGAGCCGGAGATCGCGGACGCGGACTATGACGCGCTGGTCCGCGAGAATAACGCGCTGGAAGCCGCCTTCCCGCACCTCATCCGCAGCGACTCCCCCAACGCCCAGGTCGGCGCCGCGCCCACCTCCGCGCTCAGGAAGGTCCAGCACGCCGTCCGCATGATGAGCCTCGACAACGGTTTTGCGGATGAGGACATTGCCGAATTCGTCGCCCGCGTCCGCCGCTTCCTCGCGCTCCCCGAAGACGCGCCTGTCGCCCTCACCGCCGAGCCGAAGATCGACGGCCTGTCCTGCTCGCTCCGCTATGAGAAGGGTGAACTGGTCCTCGCCGCCACACGCGGCGATGGCACGACGGGAGAGGACGTCACCGCCAATGTCCGCACCATCCCCGACATCCCGCAACGCCTGACCGGCGACGCCATCCCCGACCTGTTCGAGGTCCGGGGCGAAGTCTATATGGCCAAGGCCGATTTCGTCGCCCTCAACGAACGGCTGCTGGCCGAAGCCGACGATCCGGAGAAGGCGCGCCAGTTCGCCAACCCCCGCAACGCCGCCGCCGGTTCGCTGCGCCAGAAGGACGCCGCCGTCACCGCCAGCCGCCCCTTGCGCTTCCTCGCCCATGGCTGGGGCGAAGTCAGTGCCGTCCCCGCGCAAACCCAGCTCGGCGTCATGCAGGCGATCGCAAGCTGGGGCCTGCCCGTCTCCGACCGCCTCACCTGCGTCGACACGCTGGAATCGCTGATCGCCCACTACCGCGCCATCGAAGCCGCCCGCGCCGACCTGCCCTTCGACATTGACGGGGTGGTGTACAAGGTCGACCGGCTCGACTGGCAGCAGCGCCTCGGCTTCGTCGCCAAGGCGCCGCGCTGGGCGATCGCCCATAAATTCCCCGCCGAGCGTGCCCAGACGACATTGGAAGCCATCGACATCCAGGTCGGCCGCACCGGCAAGCTGACCCCGGTCGGCCGCCTCACGCCCGTCACTGTGGGCGGCGTCGTCGTCTCCAACGTCACGCTCCACAATGCCGACGAGATCGCCCGCCTCGCCGTCCGCCCTGGCGACCGCATCGTCGTGCAGCGCGCGGGCGACGTCATCCCGCAGGTGGTCGACAACCTCACCCGCGATGAGCCGCGCGCCCCCTTCGCTTTCCCCGACCACTGCCCCGTCTGCCATTCGGAGGCGGTGCGCGAAGAGGGCGAGGTCGACATCAGATGCACCGGCGGCCTCATCTGTGCCGCGCAACGCTTCGAACGGCTGCGCCATTTCGTCAGCCGCGCCGCGCTCGACATAGAGGGGCTGGGCGAAAAGAGCATCGAGGAATTCCTCGATCTCGGCTGGATCACCGAACCCGCCGACATCTTCCGCCTGCGGTCCCATCGCACCGACCTGCTGGGCCGGGAGGGCTGGAAGGAGAAATCGGTCGACAACCTCCTCGCCGCGATCGAGGCCAAGCGCCGGCCCGATGCCGCGCGCCTGCTCTTCGGCCTGGGTATCCGCCACATCGGCGCCGTGACCGCCCGCGACCTGCTCAAGCGCTACACGACGCTGCCGGGCATCCATGCGCTGGCCCAGCAGGTCATCGCCCTGCGCGAAGCCACGGTCCCGGCCGAAGGGGAGGAGGAAAGCCGCTTCCGCAACCGGCTCGACAAGGCGATTGCCGAACATATCGGCGTGGAGAATGTCGGTTCGGCGGTCGGCCATGCGCTGGCGGACTTCTTCCACGAACCGCATAATGTCGAAGTCTGGAACGACCTTCTAAGCGAAGTCTCGCCGCCGGACTATGTGGTCGAAACCACCGCCAGCGCCGTCACTGGAAAGACCGTCGTGTTCACCGGCAAGCTGGAAACGATGAGCCGCGACGAGGCGAAGGCCCAGGCCGAACGCCTGGGTGCCAAGGCCGCCGGATCGGTCAGCGCCAAGACCGACCTGGTGGTGGCCGGTCCCGGCGCCGGTTCGAAACTGAAACAGGCGGCCGCGCTCGGCATCGATGTCATAGACGAGGCCGCCTGGGCCGAGATCGTCAAGGCGGCGGGGTAGGGGCACCCCGCCGACCAGGGCTTTTAGGCCGTCCCTTCCAGCTTGTCCTGGGTCTGCGTTTCGAAATCGCTGGCGTCATGGCGCTCGTGCAGCTGCTCTTCCAGCGGCCCGTTGGCCTTGTTGACCATCCGCCCGCGCTTCACCGCCGGGCGCGCATCGATCTGCTCGGCCCAGCGCACCACATTCCTGTAGCTCCGGGCATCGAGGAATTCCGCGGCGTCATAGGCGCGACCCAACGCCACGCCGCCATACCAGGGCCAGATCGCCATGTCCGCGATCGTATATTCGTCGCCCGCGATATATTCGTGCTCGGCCAGTTGCCGGTCCAGCACGTCGAGCTGCCGCTTCACCTCCATGGCATAGCGGTTGATCGGATATTCCCACTTCTCCGGCGCATAGGCGAAGAAATGACCGAAGCCGCCACCCAGCAGCGGCGCCGAACCCATTTGCCAGAACAGCCAGTTGAGCGTTTCCGTCCGCTTGGCCGCGTCGGTCGGCAGGAAGGCGCCGAATTTCTCGGCCAGATAAACCAGGATGGAACCGGATTCGAACACCCGGCGCGGCGGCGAGACGCCATGGTCCATCAGCGCGGGAATCTTGCTGTTGGGATTGACGGAAACGAAGCCGCTGCCGAACTGGTCGCCATCGCCGATGCGGATCAGCCAGGCATCATATTCCGCGTCCTTCCCCGCCGCCAGCAACTCCTCCAGCAGGATCGTCACCTTCTGCCCATTGGGGGTGGCGAGCGAATAGAGTTGCAGGGGGTGCTTGCCGACCGGCAGGTCCTTGTCATGGGTGGGACCGGCGATAGGCCGGTTGATATTGGCGAACGCACCGCCATTTTCCTTGTCCCAGGTCCAGACGCGGGGCGGGGTATAGCTGTTGTTATCAGTCATTCGGGCGATCCCTTGATAGGCTGCGAACGAGGCGACGGGTGGCGGGGGCGCCCATCGGCCAGCGCTAGGTAGGGATTGCGTCCGCCCGGCACAAACCCGCCCGATCAAAAAAAAGGGCGGCCCAAGGGAGGCCGCCCTTTTTCCTTCCTTTCCCCTGGTCGAGGATCAGAACTTGAAGTTCGCCCCGACGCGGTACGTCCGGCCGATCAGGCCCGGCAAGTGCCAGGAGGCCAGATAGTTGGGCTGCGACGTATAGAGCGTGTTCGCATAGAGCGGTGCCCCGGCATTGGTGAAGTTGCCGATGAAGCCGAAGAAGCTGAAATTCTCGTTCACCTCCACCGTCGCGTTCAGATCGGCATAGACGAAGGTCTTGATCTTGCAGAACGAGTTGCCGCCAGAGCCATCCTTGTAGATCGTCGCCGCGCACGAGGTGTCCAGATTGCCCTGGTCCGTCGCAACGCCCTTCATGCTGCCCACATAATAGGTCGTCGCGGTCAGCGAGACCTTGCCGACGGTCAGCGTGTTCTGCCAGTTGCCGCGCCACTTCGGCGTGCCGCCGCCTGACGAGAGATCCGCCGGGCCGACCGTGCCGACGAAGCGCTGCACCTTACCGTCGTCTAGGTGGCGATTGAACTTCAGCGTGGCCTGCAGGTCCAGACGGCTCTGGAACTGCACGTTGTCGCTGATATCGAACTGGGCATTGGCCCCGAACTGCAAGCCCGTCGTGACATCGAAGTTCGCATTCACATAAGGCGCATTGACCACCAGCAGACGCGGCAGCGCGTTGAGCGCGAACGGATCGGCGCCGTCGATGACGTTGCACGAATAACCGGCGGCGACCGCCGCCACCGCGGCGCACCCGGCGGCCGAGGCCGCATCCGCCGAGGCGAAGGTCTGGCCCGCGACCGAGTAGTAGGCTCTGATTGCATTGCCCGTAAGCGGCCCCGTCACGATCAGATCCGTCTTCTTGACGTTGAAATAGTCGGCGGTGAAGCTGATGTTCCGGGTCGGCTCGAAGACCACGCCCAGCGTAAAGCTGCGCGACTTCTCCGGCTTGATGTCGGGATTGCCGACATAGCCTCGGCCAAGCGAGTAATTGGCGATGTACGCGGCGTTGGCAGCATGGGCCTGGCGGAACGCGACGGCGTCGGGCGAAGTGCTCGGGTTGAAACCGACGAAGCCCGAGTAGGAGCTGCGCGGATCGATCTCGGCAAAGGTCGGGGCGCGGAAGCCTTTCGAATAGGTGCCACGGAACGAGATCTGCTTGATCGGGGTGAACTTCGCGCCGAACTTGGGCGAGAAGTGGCTGAAGCCTTCCGAATAGTGATCGTAACGGCCCGACGCGTTGACTTCGAGCGAATCCAGGATCGGGGCGTCGATTTCGAAATAGCCGGCCCAGACGTCACGGTTGCCATAGGCCTGCGCCGTCGAAAGGCCCGGCACGTCGAGGTTCGGGTTGGCGCTCCGGTTGGTCAGCTTCTCCTTGCGATACTGACCGCCCACGGCGATCTGGAGGTCGCCGCCCGGCAGGGTGAACAGCTTGCGGCTGAGCGAGGCATCGACCGTGAATTCGCTCGAGTTCGAGAGCGAGGTGATCGGCGGCAGCACGGAATCGCGGACGGCCTGCGAATTCAGGCTCGGATTGACGAAGTTGTACGATCCGGTGTTGATCGCCTGTGTGAGGCCCGCAACATTGGCCCAGCCCTGCTGGATCAGCTTCAGGTCGTCGCGCGAATAGCCCGCCTCCAGATTCCACTTCCAGCTGTCGCCGAATGTGCCGTTGAGGCCGCTGGTGATGCGATACAGTTCGTTAGTGCGGACCGAACCCGCCTTCACGTCGCCGAACAGATAATAGATGCGCGCCGCGCCGGCTGCGGGGTTGTTGGCGAAGGCGGCTGCATAGGGGTTGTTCGGGTTCAGCGTGCGACCGGGCGTTGCCGGATCGGCGCAGTTGACGCCCGACGGGCAGATCCACACGGGCAGCACGATGCCGGGATTCTGCGTCGAGGTCGACGGCGAGCCGCCGAATGCCTGATTCTGCCGGATGGCACGGGGAATCAAGGTGATGTCGACCTTGTTGTGCGAATAGCTGCCCGCGACATAGCCCTCGATATCGTCGCTCAGCCGGAAGCTGAAGCGGGCAACGCCGGCATAGCGTTCCTGCTTGGGCAGGATCTGGATATATTCGCGGGTCAGGTCATGCGCGCAGGCCGTGCCGACGCGCGTCCCCGTATTTTCGGAATATGTGCCGAATGGGCAGTTCCCGAGCGGTGTCAGCGAGGTGAAGAGCGCTGGCGTCGTGGCGTTCGCCACACTGCCCGCCAGCGGATTGTTGAGGTCGGTCTGGGTCACGCGCGTGACGACCGCATTGGTTGTCGCGGTGCCCAGCGTGTCGTCGGCGCGGTTGTTGTCGACACCCCCTATGGCGCGCAGGTCCAGCGTGTTGAACGGGAAGCCGCGCGAATTGGCCGTGACCTTGCCGCCCTTCTCATATTCGCCGCCGATATAGACGTTCCAGCCCTGGCTGTCATAGTCGCCATAGCCGGCCAGCAGGCGCAGGCGGTATTTCTGGCCGTCGCCCTCTTGCGAGATGCCGGACTCGGCGCCGCCTTCAAGTCCCGTGAACTGCTTGCGGGTGATGATGTTCACCACGCCGCCGATCGCGTCGGCGCCGTAGGTCGACGATGCTCCGTCCTTCAGCACTTCGACCCGCTCGACATTGACCTGCGGGATGCTGGCGAGATCGACATAGCTATTGTGGCCGTCGTCGCTGAGCGGGAAGTTCGCGGACCGCAGGCCGTCGACCAGCACGAGCGTCGAGGAGACGCCCAGATTGCGCAGCGAAACGGCGGAGCCGCCGGCCGAAAAGCCGCTGGTGAAGCCGATGCCGATCGAGCCCGCGCCATCGGCCGACGCCTGACGGATCGCGTCGGCCATGTTGGTGACGCCCGCGCGCGTAAGCGTTTCGGAGGTGATCACGCTGACGGGTGACGGCGTTTCCGCATTCGCACGGCTCAGCAGCGACCCTGTGACGACGATGGTTGCGCCCTCGTCGGGTGCGGTCGCGGTCTGTGGTGACGACTGGGCCAAAGCGGGCGCTATCCCGGTAGCGGCAATGGCGAAGGCAGACATGGCGGCCCCGTGGCGCAGCCCGGCGAATCTCTTCTTCATAGACTTGTATGTTCCCCTGTTGCGCGCGTGCCGGTCTTCGTGTCGGTCATCGCGCGACCCCTGCGATAGGCCATATGGACTATGGCTGGGGCGGAGGGTGCCTTTCTGTTTTATGTCCGTAAAGCAATATTCTCCGTCTGCTTTGAGCCGCTTGTCGCATTTTCCGCACGTTGAAGTATATCTGCAACAGTTTCCGGCGTTTGGCGGGACGGTTCCGGGCCAAGGGCGCCGTCTCCAACTCTTGATCTGACGAGATCGCGACCGGGGGCCAGACCGGGCTGGGGAAAATTTCGGCATAAAAATTCCATGGTCCCCTTGACCCTCGGTCCGGCCGATCCATATGAAACGGCGCTGGCACTCCCTGATAAGGAGTGCTAACAGGCACGGGTTCATAGGGAGAAGGATCCGGAGTCGTCGTCCATGGCGGTTCCACCTTATCCCATTCAAACGTCGTAAAGAGGGAAAGGCACACAACATGGCATTTCGTCCGTTGCATGACCGCGTTCTCGTCCGCCGCGTGGAAGCGGAAGAGAAGACTGCCGGCGGCATCATCATCCCCGACACCGCCAAGGAAAAGCCGCAGGAAGGCGAGATCGTCGCTGTTGGCACCGGCTCCAAGTCGGAAGACGGCAAGGTCACCCCGCTGGACGTCAAGGCCGGCGACCGCATCCTGTTCGGCAAGTGGTCGGGCACCGAGGTCAAGGTCGACGGTGAAGACCTGCTGATCATGAAGGAATCGGACATTCTGGGCGTCGTCGCGTAAAGCGGCGAACCCGAAGGTCATTCCTGTTTTCCGCGATTTTCCGACACCAGCAACGGTGTGAACTTCGCAAGATTTGCAATTCTCAAAGAGAGGTAGAAGATCATGGCAGCGAAGGACGTAAAGTTTTCGCGTGACGCTCGTGAGCGCATCCTGCGCGGCGTCGACATCCTGGCCGACGCGGTCAAGGTGACCCTGGGCCCCAAGGGCCGCAACGTCGTCATCGACAAGAGCTTCGGCGCCCCCCGCATCACCAAGGACGGCGTCAGCGTCGCCAAGGAAATCGAACTGAAGGACAAGTTCGAGAATATGGGCGCGCAGATGGTCCGCGAAGTCGCTTCGAAGACCAACGACATCGCCGGTGACGGCACCACCACCGCCACTGTCCTGGCCCAGGCGATCGTGCGCGAAGGCATGAAGTCGGTCGCCGCCGGCATGAACCCGATGGACCTGAAGCGCGGCATCGATCTCGCCGTCGCCAAGGTCGTCGAAGACGTCAAGGCTCGTTCCAAGCCCGTCGCCGGTTCGCAGGAAGTCGCCCAGGTCGGCATCATCTCCGCCAATGGTGACGTGGAAGTCGGCCAGAAGATCGCGGAAGCGATGGAGAAGGTCGGCAAGGAAGGCGTCATCACCGTGGAAGAGGCCAAGGGTCTCGACTTCGAACTGGACGTCGTGGAAGGCATGCAGTTCGACCGCGGCTACCTGTCGCCCTACTTCATCACCAACCCGGAAAAGATGGCTGTCGAGCTGGCTGATCCGTACATCCTGATCCACGAGAAGAAGCTCTCGAACCTGCAGTCGATCCTGCCGATCCTCGAAGCCGTGGTTCAGTCGGGCCGTCCGCTGCTCATCATCGCGGAAGACATTGAAGGCGAAGCGCTGGCGACCCTGGTCGTCAACAAGCTGCGCGGTGGCCTGAAGGTCGCTGCGGTCAAGGCTCCGGGCTTCGGTGACCGCCGCAAGGCCATGCTGGAAGACATCGCCGTCCTGACCAAGGGCGAAGTGATCTCCGAAGACCTCGGCATCAAGCTTGAGAACGTCACGCTCGGCATGCTCGGCACCGCCAAGCGCGTCACCATCGACAAGGACAACACCACCATCGTCGATGGCGCCGGTGATGGCGAAGCGATCAAGGGCCGCACCGAGCAGATCCGCGCTCAGATCGAGACCACCACGTCCGACTATGACCGCGAAAAGCTCCAGGAGCGTCTGGCGAAGCTGGCTGGCGGCGTGGCCGTCATCAAGGTCGGCGGTGCGACCGAAGTCGAAGTCAAGGAGCGCAAGGACCGCGTCGACGACGCGCTGCACGCAACCCGCGCAGCCGTTGAAGAAGGCATCGTCCCCGGTGGCGGCACGGCCCTGCTGTACGCGACCAAGGCTCTGGATGGCCTGAAGGGCGCGAACGACGACCAGACCCGCGGCATCGACATCATCCGCAAGGCCATCGAAGCGCCGCTGCGCCAGATCGCCCAGAATGCGGGCGTCGACGGCGCCGTCGTCGCCGGCAACCTGCTGCGCGAAAATGACGAGACCAAGGGCTTCAACGCCGCGACCGACACCTATGAGAACCTGGTTTCGGCCGGCGTGATCGACCCGACCAAGGTCGTGCGCGCTGCTCTGCAGGACGCGGCTTCGGTCGCCGGCCTGCTGATCACCACCGAAGCCACCATCGCCGAACTGCCCGCCGACGACAAGGCGCCGATGGGCATGCCCGGCGGCGGCATGGGCGGCATGGGCGGCATGGACTTCTAAGTCCACCTCCTTCGCCTGCAAGCGAACCGAGAAGGCCGGTGGAGCGATCCGCCGGCCTTTTTCGCGCCCTCGATTTCCCTGTCCTACAGCGCCGCGGCTGGGCTAAGCGGAACAGGCCCGTGGAATCCTTGACCGCAATCGGCAAAGCGCAGGACATGGCGCTTTTTGTCGGCCCTGTCCCATCCAGTTCGTGATCCGGTTTCGATCGCCCCATTCGTTGACGCTCCCCCCCGCGAAGCGTAGATTGCGAGCATGGCTCCGCTTCGGCCGCTGGCGGAAAGGATGTCCCTATGACTCGCATTGCATTGCCGAAATACCGGGCACGGCGATTGGCCCTGATCGCCATGGCGCTTTCCCTGGGCAGTGCATTTCCCGCATTCGCCCAATATGCCATCCTTCCCGAGGGCATGGCGATCCCGCTCCAGACGCGCGAGGACATCTCCTCCAAATCGGCCCGGACCGGGGATGAGGTGGAACTGGCGGTAGCCAAGCCGGTGACGATCGGCGGGGTCGTCGTCCTTCCCGCCGGAACATCTGCGGTGGGGGAAGTCACGCGAGCGAGGGATAACGGCCTGCTCGGCCGTTCCGGCAAGCTCGACATCCGGGTCGACCGGCTGAAGGTCGGGCAGCTCGACATTCCCGTGCGCGGCCAGCGCAATGCCAAGGGCAAATCAGGCACATTGGGATCGGTGGGGGCGGGGATCGTCTTTCTGCCGCTTGCCATATTGGTGCGGGGCAAGGATGTGAAGTTGCCCGCCGGAACGGTTTTCGACGTCTATGTCGATCAGGAGGTTCATATCCCCACGACGACGCCTGCGATCATGCCCGAAGCCGCGCCGCCGGCGCAAAGCCCGGCCAGCCCGATCCGCTCCGTCGATCCCAATGAGGCCCTGACGCAATGAGGCCAGGCTGAAGCCGCCTATCGGGCCGCGATCACCATCATGTGCATCTGCGCTCGCACCTCGAAGCCCAGCGTGCGGTACAGCGCCACCGTCGCTTCATGCGCGGCATAGGCGTGGAGGAAGGGCGTCTCACCCCGCTCCAGCATGGCGCGGCCGACCAATTGCATCAGACCCTTGGCATAGCCCCGTCCACGATGTTCCGGATGGGTGCACACGCCGCTGATTTCGGCAAAGCCGGGGATGCGCATCCGCTCTCCCGCCATGGCGACCAGCTTGCCCTGCTCCCTGATCCCGATGAAACGGCCCAGCCGATGGGTGAGGGGCAGGAACGGCCCGGGTTTGGTCATCAGCGCCAGGTCGCGCATCTCGGCCGCATCCTCCTCTCCCAGCAACACGCTATCGATGGTAGGCGTGCGTCCCACCATCCCTTCCGCCACCATCTGCACCAGCATGGCTTCGCGTACAATCCGCGTGCCGGGCGGCGCAACGATCGGGTCCGGCTCGACGATCCAGGCTTCGTCATTCCCCGCTATTAATGCGGCGAGCGCTGTCTGCGCCTCGGCCCTGTCATCGGCAGCCGCTGCGAAGGGGGCGTAGCGCGGATCGGTCCGCAGGGCGCGCGCATCCCCCTGGGCCAGCGTTGACCAGCCGCTGTTGAGGGCGTTCCAGACCGGGCGATGGAGCGGATGAAGCGTCATGACGACCGCATTTTCCGCCGTTGGGCCGGGAAAGCAAGATTTCCTGTCCGTCATGGCGAAGAGAGGCGGACAATTTGACCAAATTCGTAACAGATGCGTCATTATGGAGCGCTTTGCGAAGCGCGAATTTACCAAATGGAAATCATGTTTCGCCAATGGTGCTGATGACGTGTCACGCCTTGTTCGAAACCTGATCGCCGCCATGCGAGCGCGCTTTGCGCAAGACACTCAGCACAGCGCTGAAGTGCAGGCGAATCTTGTCAAAGCCCTCTATGCGTCCCCGGCATCGCTGATGAGCGGCGCGCTGGCCGGCGGCGGCGCCAGTCTGGTCGTCGCCTATAAGGCCCAACTGGCTCAAATCACAGTGGTTTCAGTCCTGATCTGCATGGTCGGGATCAGCCGTTCGATCGCTTCGCTCTATTTCCACCGCGAACTGGCGCACCAGGATCGGCCGGCCAAGCCGATCTGGGGTTTCGCCTATGAACTGGGCGCCTGGGGCTATGCGGCGCTGCTGGGGGTCCTGGCCTTCGTCACCCTGACGCTGACCAACATGTTGACCCTGCATGTTTTGAGCGTGGGCATCGTTGCCGCTTATGCCGGCGGTATTTCGGGCCGTAATGCGGGGCGAATCCATGTTGCCGTGGGCCAGACCTGCTTCTCGATGTTGCCGACCTCCTTCGGGCTGCTGCTGGTCGGCGGGCTGCCCTATACGACCCTCGGGATCATGTGCTTCCTCATGATCTTCGCCATGGCGGACATCACCCGCACCACCCATCATATCGTTCTCGACGCCTTTCAGGGCAAATATGAAAAATCGCAACTGGCGGTGAAATTCGAACGGCTGGCGCGGTTCGACAGCCTGACCGGCGTGGAAAACCGCATGGCGATGCACATGCGGCTGCGCGACTGGTTCGATTCCCGGCAATCCGAAGACGATTTGATGGCGGTCATGTGGATGGACCTGGACCGCTTCAAGGAAGTCAACGATTCGCTGGGTCATATCATCGGCGACCAGCTGCTCCGCCTGGTGGCCGAGCGGCTTTCGCATGCGTTGAACCGGCGCGGCCATGTCGCGCGTTTCGGCGGTGACGAATTCATCCTCATCTGCCCGGGCGCGGATCGTGCAATGGCGGAGGAGATAGCGTCCGACCTGCTGGCCGAATTCGTGTCCGACTTCGAAGTCGAAAATTACCATCTGAACATCACGGCATCGATGGGCATCTCCATCGCGCCGGAGGATGGCCGCGACAGCGACGAATTGCTGCAACATGCCGACATGGCGCTGTATCGCGCCAAGCATGAAGGGCGCAATCGCCATGCCCATTTCAACTGGAAGATGAAGGAACGGCAGAACCGCACCTACGAACTGGAAATGGGCCTGCGCACCGCCATCGCCAATGGCGAGCTGATGCTGCATTACCAGCCGATATTCGATGCCGCCACGGATCGCATCGCCATTTGCGAAGCCCTGATGCGCTGGGAACATCCGGTGCTCGGCCGGATTTCGCCGGCCGAATTCATCCCGATCGCGGAAAGCTGCTCGCTGATCGAGCCGATGACGCTATGGGCGCTGGAACAGGCCTGCCGCGACGCCATGACCTGGGACGAACATATCCGCGTGGCCGTCAACATCTCGCCCGCTCTGATCCGGGGCGACAATCTACCGCGCGGCGTCATGGCCGCGCTCCTGCAATCCGGGTTGAAGCCGCGCCGCCTGGAACTGGAGGTGACGGAATCGATCTTCCTGGAGGATGACGGTCGGACCCACATGATCCTCAACGAATTGCGCAGGACCGGCCTGCGGCTGGCACTGGACGATTTCGGCACGGGCTATTCGTCGCTGGGCTATCTGCGACACAATATCTTCGACACGATCAAGGTCGACCAGAGCTTCATGCGCGGCGTCGGCGAAAATTCCCGCGACCGGGCCATCGCCCAGTCGGTGGCCTATCTGGCCCGGCAACTGGACGTCGAAACCGTGGCGGAGGGGATCGAGACCGAAGAACAGCTACGCTATGCCCGCGAAACGGGCTTCACCAATGTCCAGGGTTTCGTCCTGTGCAAGCCGATACCCGCCGATCAGCTGCTGCAACGGATGCGGGGCACGACGGTCAATGAAGTCCCGACGCTGGAAGGTCGCCGGCGAGCCTGATCCTATTTGGTCAGCCGGGTCTGCGCGGAAGCGAGGCGCCGCATCATCCGCAGATCCTTGAGATCGATCTGGAGGGCGCATTCGGCCCAGTTTTCAACAATGTCCTTGAGTTCCGCATAATCGAGCGGATCGACCCGCCGTCCGGCCTCGAACACGCCGACATGGCCGGCATGATGGGCCCGGTTCGCGGCGATATAATCATGTACCGCCTGCTCGCCTTCGCCATCCTCCACCAACATATGGACGATGCCCATGTCGTACATCGCTTCGGCGGTATAGACCTTACCGGAAAGAATCATGCGCTCGGCCATCAGCCGGCCCAGCTTGCGCGCCAGGATCGAATAGGCGCCCATGCCGGGAAACAAGCCGAACAGCATTTCCGGCAACCCGAAACGCGCGCTGCGTTCCGCGATCACGACGTCGAAGCAGAGCAGGGCTTCGAAGCCGCCACCCAATGCGTCGCCCTGCGCCAGCGCGACGGACACGACCGGCAGGTCGCCGTTGCGCCACGTCCGATGCACGACGTCGATGCAGGCATGACCATATTTGACCAGGCTGGGCAGATCGCGCTGTTCGATGCAGGCCGCGAACAGCTCCAAATCGCCGCCAAGATTGAAGACGCCCGGAAAGCGCGATCCGGCGATCATATATTTGACGGGCAGCAATTCGGCCTCGAACAGCCTTTTGGTTTCCGAATACCAGGTCCGAACGTCGCGCAGCATCTGCATGCTGAAGTTGGGACGATTCGCGGGAGTCATGAACGCCCACAGCGATTGCTCGTCCGCATTCCAACTCACATCGATCTGGCCCAGATCGAACATCGTCGACTGGCCGGTATGGGGCGCGGAAGTGAAGCTTTCCGTAGCGGTAACGAGCGCTTCATGCTCGCCCGCCGACAGAGGTGTCGAGGACAGATCGTCCATAGGCTCGTGCCTCGAATTAAATCGTCCGGAATCAATCATCTGCGCCCCCAACCTTTTCTTGGGATTGAGGTGGACAATCTTACATCCTCTGCGCAACCATCCCATAGGGTGTTGGCGGGCATAAACCATTTTTATTACGCACTGTTGCCCATAAGCCTCTGAAAAACCCTATATGCCATGGTTAACGTTGTATTAATGCAACATTTCGGCGTTAAGAAATCGGGCGAGGATCAGCGACAGGCCTTTGTTAACCTTTATTAATTAGGAAATGGGGCATGAAAACGCCCCGAAACGACATGCAGGTTGTGACCCTGCTGCTGCACGATATGCAGGGTGAGTCCTGGCGGCTGAGCCTGTCGGCCGATTGCCTTTGCTTCATCGGCAATTACCGCCGGGTAGAGGGGTTCGATATCGATGCGATCGTCGCATTTGACGGGTTGCGCAAGGACGGTTGAGGCGGTGCGCGCGGGCGGCCTTGTCTGAGGCGCCGTTCGCTCCTACAGCGCGCGCTGTGACAAATTCCCGCTTTTCCTTTTCCATAGCCGCCACCGATGGCAAGGCCCGCGCCGGCACGATCCGGATGCGCCGGGGCGACATCCGAACGCCCGCCTTCATGCCGGTCGGCACCGCCGCCACCGTCAAGGCGATGCGCCCTGCCGAGGTGCGCGCGACCGGGGCGGACATCATCCTGGGCAATACCTATCATCTGATGCTGCGTCCCGGCGCCGAGCGCATGGCGCGGCTGGGCGGCCTGCACGGCTTCATGGGCTGGGACCGGCCGATCCTGACCGACAGCGGCGGTTATCAGGTGATGAGCCTCAGCGCGCTCACGAGGATGAGCGAGGAGGGGGTCGCCTTCTCCAGTCATATCGACGGGTCGAAGCATATGCTGACGCCGGAGCGTTCGATGGAAATCCAGCGTTTGCTGGACAGCGATATCGTCATGGCCTTCGACGAGTGCACCAAAAATGGCTGCACCCATGACGAAGCGGCGAAGTCGATGGAGCGCTCCATGCGCTGGGCCAGGCGTTCACGCGAAGGCTTTGACGCGGGCGGGGAGCATGCGGAGCGCGCCGCCCTGTTCGGCATCCAGCAGGGATCGCTTGACGAAGGACTGCGGCGGATTTCGGCGGAAAAGCTGATCGATATCGGCTTTGATGGCTATGCCGTCGGTGGTCTTGCCGTGGGCGAGGGGCAGGAGGCGATGTTCGCCACGCTCGACTTTGCACCCGGCATGTTGCCGGTGGACAAACCGCGCTACCTGATGGGCGTGGGCAAGCCGGACGATATCGTCGGCGCGGTCGAACGCGGGATCGACATGTTCGACTGCGTGCTGCCCACGCGTAGTGGACGCAATGGACAGGCCTTTACCTGGGCGGGGCCGCTCAACATCCGCAATGCGCGCTTCGCCGAAGATATGGGGCCGCTCGATCCGCGCTGCGGCTGCCCGGTCTGCGCGACCTGGAGCCGCGCCTATCTGCACCATCTGGTCAAGGCGGGAGAGATGCTGGGCGCGATGCTGATGACCCAGCATAATATCCATTTCTACCAGGCGTTGATGCAGGCAATCCGCGACAGCATTGCAGAAGGCCGGTTTGCCGGCTTCGCCGCCGATTTCAGGCGGGATTATCAGCGCGCCTGACGCTCAGCCGGAGAAAACAGGCCGGAAAATCAGGGAAGCACCGTGATGGCGATGGCATAATCCCCGGCCTCCGAATCATGCTCCAGCGGCGCGCGCAGTTGCCGGGAAAGCCCGGTCAGCACCCGGCCATAGCGGTCCTCGAGCCGCTCGCTCATCTCCTGCGATGCGCGCAGGGCGGGGGAGGCGATGCGCAGAACGGCTCGATCCTCACGATCGTCCTCCAACTGCACGGAGATGTGCATCGTCGCGCGCGGATTGGATAGCATGGCCAGTTCCACCAGTTCCGTCAGCAGGAAGGCGACCGGCACCGCCACATCCTGACTGATATGCAGATTGTCGCTGTCGATCTGAATGCCGAAGCGGCGCGCTTCGGCTGGCGCGGTGGCGCGCAGGCTGGCGGACAGTTCGCTGATCAGTGAACGCACGCCCACGCCGCGATGCTCCTCCAGTTCCGCATAATGGTTGCGATGGACGACGGAAAGCGCGTCGACCCGCCGCTGGATCGTCGCATAGGCCTCGACCGCTTCGGCATCATGGGCCGACCGCGCGTGCAGGTTGATGAGGCTGGCGATGATCTGGAGGTTGTTCTTGACCCGGTGATGGACTTCCCGCGTGAGTTTGCGCTGGGTTTCCAGGCTTTCGGCCATCTCTGCTTCGTGCGTGGCGACATCCTCGCTGATCTCGCGGAAGGTGTCGCCCAAAGCGACGATTTCCTGCGCCGGGGTTCGGATGCGGCGCATCGGTTCCAGGACTTCGCCGGGGTGGTAGGTGGCCACCGACCGGCGCAGCAGCACCAGTGGCCGGATGAGCAGCCGGTTGACGACGAACCAGCCGATCGCCGCCGCCGCGAACCACATGACGAGCGGCAGGAATAGCGAGAGCATCCGCACCAGCGTCACCGGCGGGTCGCGCATCGTCATGGTCAGGATCATGTCGGACGGATCGAGCCGGGCGGAAAGGGTGGTGCTGCGGCTTTGAGGCAGGCTGGACGGCTGGGTGATGACCAGGCTGTCCCGGCCCTGACGCAGGCTGATCTGGCGGTTGGGCAGGGCGCCCGCAGGGCTGGTGATCGCCTCCAGATAGGCGCGCGGATAATAAGCGAGCGCAACGACGGTACCGTCGCGGCTCTGCACCGGATTGACGAGAAACTGGCTGCGCGGCAGCAAGTGCATCGCCCGGACGGAAAAGCGGCGCTCCGGCGCCAGCCCGTCCGGCTCGGGCTGCGGCGATCCGCACAGGCGCCGCCCGCCTCGGTCGTAGATATAATAGCGTCCGCCCCCGCGATCATGTGAAGCCAGGAAGATCGAGAGACGCGCACACATCGCGCGATCAGGCCCGGAGACCGCGAAACTGTTGGCCGTCAGCATCAGCGCAGTGCGGTCCGATGTGAGATCGGCGGACAATTTCCGCGCGCTTTGGGTGACCGCGACCCGCAGCAGCGCTTCCTTTTCCAGATCGGTCGTGCGGATTGCCTGAAGCGATGCGACCAGCGCGATCAGCCCCAGGGGCAACAGTGCCAACGTCAGGATCAGGAACATCTTGACGCCGGTGGACTGCGGCACCGCGTTCAATCTGTGCAGGAAGGAGGGTGCGGCCGCGGTCGGGCCGTCCTGCGCCGCTGGCGGCTCAAGGCTAGCGAGCATGGACCTGGTGCTGAATGGGCAGGGCCGGTTTTGGGATCGCGCGGGGCCGCTGGCAAGGGAAATCGACGCTGCACATCGCAATCCGCGCCATAGCGCCTTTCGCCTTTTTCAACGGGCCGATGATAGAAGGAGGTCAGTCCAGTTTGCTGAGGAGGTCCAGCATTTCGGCAGGAATATCTTCCTCGACTGTGCGTTGATAGACGGAACGCAGCGCATTGCCAACCTGGCCGTCATTCTTGGCCCCCGATACCCGCTTCTTGCGGGCCGCGCTGCTCTTCACGCCAGAACCCGGAGTGTTGGCGCTGACATCTTTCTTGTCCCCTCCCGTCACATCCCGTTCCGTCGTTGAAGCAACCAAAACACGCCCCTCTGCAGCCAATATCACCATGCCCGCCTGCTCTTCTTGCGGCTTTCCCCCATGACGTCAATTCAGCGTCGGGGGTATGAAAACAGAAAATTCCAAAGAAATTCGAAAAAACCGAACGCCAGTGAAACAAATTCTGTGCTTGATGGTTCCCTTGTCCGAAGCATTTTTTGCCCTGCCGGCCATTCGGCAAGGGAAATCGGACGGCGCGATCGCGTCATGGTTGGGGCCATGGCCGGGATGCACGCCTGATTTCAACAGGGGGAAAAGGGGGCTTGCCACATCGGCATCGTCCATCCATTTTCCTTCGTCGGCGAATGTTTCGAAACAGAATGTGTTGGAACAACGGCGCCCAACGGGCTGGGAGAATTTTTACAGATGTCGCTTGGTCAGCAACTTCACCCCCATCTTCCTTTTCTGCGTCGTTATGCCCGTGCGCTGACAGGCAGTCAGGCGCATGGTGATGCCTATGTCCGCGCGACGCTGGAAGCGATCGTCGCGGCGCCGGACGAATTTCCCAGCACGGTCGATCCCCGCCTGGGCCTCTACAAGACTTTTCATGCCATCTGGTCATCCTCCCATCTGGAAGACGGACCGCTGCTTTCGGGTGCCGACGGTCAGGAGGCGATTGCCCAGGCACGACTCGCCCGGCTGACGCCCTTGCCCCGCCAGGCGCTGCTGCTGACGGCGCTGGAGGGCTTCACGGTCGACGATGTCGGCTATCTGATCGGTCTCGACAGCGACGATGTCGAGGAACTTGTGAAGGAAGCGTTGAGCGAGATCGAGGCGCAGACCCGCGCCAAGGTGCTGATCATCGAAGATGAGCCGATCATCGCCATGGATATAGAGACGATCGTCCGCGACCTGGGCCATGAAGTCACCGCGATCGCCGTCACGCGCGAGGATGCGGTACGCGAAGCGATGGCGGAGCGACCCGGCCTGGTGCTCGCCGATATCCAACTGGCCGACGATTCCAGCGGCATCGATGCGGTGAAGGACATATTGGCGGAATTTTCCGTGCCGGTGATTTTCATCACCGCCTTCCCGGAACGCCTGCTGACCGGCGAACGGCCGGAACCCACATTCCTCATCACCAAGCCGTTCCAGCGTTCCACCGTGAAAGCCGCCATTTCCCAGGCGTTGTTCTTCGACGAAGCGACCGCGCCAGTCTGAGCGGCTGATTATCCTGGAAAATTGGGGCGAAAACGGAACCCCGACCCGGGGCCCGCGTTATTGATGCGTAACGATCGGGAGAAGCTCATGGTCGAGCAGGAGCAGCATATCGCCACCGAAAAAGCCCGGGCGGGTTCCACGCCGCATGTCGTGCGTTATGTGTTGGGTATTTCCCTCACACTCGCCATTATCGTGATGATCGTGATAGTGTGGGGCTATTAGAGAGCGCCTCGGTAATTTGGCCCCCGGGCAGAGTAAGGTTAGGATGCGGACGCGGATATGGCTTTGACGACTTCGGTTCATGCAGCGAGGGCGACAGCCAATGAGGGGGTTGTGTCCATGACCGATAGCGCAGGTCCGGATGGCGAGCGCGAGGCCCTGTCGGATACTGATTTCAAGCATGAACTGGCGGCCGTCATTCCGCATCTGCGTGCCTTTGGCCGATCGCTGTCGGGCAATCGCGATGTGGCCGATGACCTGGTGCAGGAAACGCTGTTGAAGGCATGGGCGGCCCGGTCCCGTTTTCAGGCGGGCACCAACATGCGGGCCTGGACCTTCATCATCCTGCGCAACCATTATCTCTCGCAGATGCGCCGTTCGCGGTTCCGGGGGGATTGGGACGATCTGGCTGCGGACCGCCTGCTGGCAGCACCGGCCGGGCAAGACAAGCATGTCGAACTGTCCGACATGCAGCGCGCCCTGCTGCAATTGCCCCAGCCGCAGCGCGAGGCGCTGATCCTGGTCGGTGCGGGCGGTTTCGCCTATGAGGAAGCGGCCGAAATCTGCGGCGTGGCGGTGGGCACGATCAAGAGCCGCGTGGCGCGTGGCCGGGCGGCGCTGGAGCAGATTCTGGAAAATGGCGAACTGCCATCGCGTCGAAGCCAGGATAGCAGCGACGTCGCGGTGCTGGACGAGATCATGGATGATGTCGACCGGCTGAGCCGCGGCCGCGAAGCGAAGGAAGATACTGACCCTGATCGGGAATAATCTATGTTAAGGTTTCGCCTTCCATGTTGGTCGCTACGACGGGAGAAGGAGAATGGCCGAGGATCGGAGAAACGAGTCCTCCACGCCCTTCGACAATTTGAATGAATCGACCCGGCCGACGGGCCGGTCGCGCGGCAGCTTGGTCATCTTCATTCTGGTGGCATTGGCATTGATCCTGGCGGTTGGTTTCTTTTACGCCACCAAGGGCAATCATGATCGTGGGGCCGATGCCTTGATCGACGCCGCCGATGCGCCTGACAGTGCGGCCCGCGTGGTCGGAAATGCGGCGAAAAATGCTGCCGACAGGCTCCAGAACCACGAGTGAGGCTGAACGACCGGGGCGCATTGCGCGTCTGCGGGGGAAGGCGGCCCGGCCCGGCGCCTGAAGCGCGGCATTTTCATGCCCGATCCGTCGGCTCACTTCCAGCGTGTCTCGTTCAGAAATTCTTTGCGATTGTCGTGCAATGTGACGGCATGTCGGATTTTCTTACAATCACTGTAAGGCGATCCGGCCATCTGTCCGCCCGCGGGGCGCAGCGGGAACGCGCGACGAATGATAAGATTGTTCAAACATTATGTGCCGCATGCGGTGCTGTTGCTCGGCCTGCTGGATTGCATGCTGCTGATCGGCGCGGCGGAGGGCGGCTGGATCTTGCGCGCGCACCAGATCGGCATGGATGTCGATCCCGTCATGACCCGCATCGGGCCGTTGGCCAGCTTCGCCGTGTCTATCCAGACGGCCATGATCGCCGTCGGCGTCTACGGTACGGAGGCCCTGCAATCGATTCGCTATGCCCTCGCGCGCCTGTTGGTGGCGATTTCGCTGGGCGTGCTGTTCCTGTCGGTCATGCATTTCGTTCTGCCGGACATCACGCTCTGGCGGTCCAACTCGCTCTATGCCATGGGCCTGGCGATCGGCCTGTTGCTGACGATCCGCCTCTTGCTGGGGTCGATGCTGGGCGGTGAGGCCTTCAAGCGCAGGCTCGTCGTGCTGGGCGCGGGCAACCGCGCCCATCGCATCCGGGAGATCGAGGAACGCAAGGGTTCGGGCTTCCTCGTCGTCGGCTATATCGCCATGAACGACGGCGCGCAGGTGATCCCCGAAGCGATCAACCGCAACGCCATCTACAATCTGGCCGATTTCGTCGTGCGTCTGGGCGCAAGCGAGGTCGTGCTGGCACTGGAGGAACGCCGCAACGCCCTGCCGCTGTCCGACCTGCTGCGGATCAAGACCACCGGCGTCCATGTGAACGAAATCTCCACCTTCCTGGAGCGGGAGACGGGGCGCGTCGACCTGGACAGCGTGAACCCGAGCTGGCTGATCTTTTCCGACGGTTTTTCCGCCGGCCGGCGCCTCTCCAGCATTGCCAAGCGATTGTTCGACATCGTCGCCAGTTCGATCCTGCTGTTGTTGACCGGCCCGGTCATCCTGCTCGCGGCGCTTCTGGTGAAACTCACCAGCAAGGGCCCGGCTTTCTACCGCCAGCAGCGCGTCGGCCTGTTCGGCGAGGAATTCTGGATCGTGAAGTTGCGCACCATGCGGCAGGATGCGGAACTGTCCGGCCAGGCGGTCTGGGCGGAGAAGGACGATCCGCGCATCACGCGTCTGGGCTATTGGCTGCGCAAGCTGCGCATCGACGAATTGCCCCAGACCTGGACGGTGCTGAAAGGAGAGATGAGCTTCGTCGGCCCGCGTCCCGAACGCCGCCAGTTCGTCGAGGATCTGGAACAGCATCTGCGCTATTATGCCGAGCGCCATATGGTGAAGCCCGGCATCACCGGCTGGGCACAGATCAACTATCCCTATGGCGCTTCGATCGAGGATGCCCGGCACAAGCTGGAATATGACCTCTATTATGCCAAGAATTACACGCCCTTCCTGGATCTCCTGATCCTCATCCAGACGCTGCGGGTCATCCTCTGGCCCGAAGGCGCGCGCTGAGGGAGGCGGGCGATGGGCACGTTGCTGCAATTTATCGGGGACTGGGGGCACGCGCTGGCGGCGGTGCTGTTCGCGGCGCTCGGCATCTTCATCCTGCGCCGCCGCGACGAGGCGCCGGAACAGCGCCTGCTGGCCGCCGCGCTGCTGCTCACATCCTGCTGGTCGCTCTATGTGTCGTTCGGCGGGGTGGACAAGCCGCTGACCGGCATCGGCGAGAATATCCGCAACGCTGCCTGGCTGCTGCTGCTGTTCGTCATGCTGCGGCAGGGGACGGCGGGACGAGCGGGATCGCTGGTGGCGATCGGTTCGGTCTATGCCGCGGTGGCGGGCCTGCTCCTGCTCCAGACCTTCACCGACATCATCTGGCGGCAACTGCCGACGGCGAGCGATCTGCACCGCGCTCTCATCCATGTCTCGCTGGTGCTGCACATGATGACCGCGATCGGTGGCCTGATGCTGGTCCATCATCTTTACATCAGCTGGCCCGCGCAGGATCGAGGGCGGGTCGCGCTGCTGCTGGGCGCGCTGGCGGCGATGTGGACCTATGACCTCAACCTCTATGCCATCGCCACCTTCGCGATGCACCGCGCGAATGAACTTTACGCCCTGCGCGGACCGATGATGGCCTTGCTCGCCCCGGTCATCGGCGCGGGTCTCCGCAACGACATGGCGGGGCGGTTGCAATTGTCGCGCACGCTGGCCCTGAAATCGCTCTCGCTGGCGGCGGTGGCGCTTTACGGCGTGGTGCTGGTGGCGGCGGCGGTGTTGCTGGAACTGGTTGCTGGTCCCTACGCCCGGCTGGTCGAGATCGGCTGTGTCTTCTTCATGGCGGTCAGCGCGCTGGTGCTGTTGCCCTCCCGCCGCCTGCGCGCCTTCTGGAAAGTGCAGGTGGCCAAGCATTTCTTCCAGCATCGCTACGATTATCGCACCGAATGGATGCGTTTCGGCGACACCATAGGGCGCCCCGGAGACAATGCCATGCCGCTCGGTGAGCGAGTGGCGAAGGCGGTGGCCGACATTACCGATTCCCCGGCCGCCATCCTGATGCTGCGGGCCGAGGATGGCGCGCTGGCTTTCGAAACGCAGTGGAACTGGACCGGCGAACTGCCCGATGGCGCCGTGGTCCCCGCGCCGCTCGCGCTGCTGATCGAGCAGAGCGGCTGGATCATCGATGTCGACCGCCCGCCGAGCGGCGCGGGAGAGGTCGTTGCGCCGGGCTGGATGAGCGAGGAGCGTCGTGCCTGGGCGCTGGTGCCGCTGATCCATTTCAACCGGCTGATCGGGGCGATCCTGCTGGCCCGGCCGCCGATCGACCGGCGGCTGGACTGGGAGGATTTCGACATGCTGCGCGCCGCCGGACGGCAGGCCGCCAGCTATCTGAGCGAGGCGCAGGGCCAGCAGGCGCTGGACGATGCCCAGCGGTTCGAGGAGTTCAACCGCCGCTTCGCCTTCATCATCCACGACGTCAAGAATCTGGTGAGCCAGCTTTCCCTGCTTGCCCGGAATGCGGAGCGTCATGCCGACAATCCCGATTTCCGCGCCGACATGGTGCTGACGCTCCAGGAATCCGTGGGCAAGATGAACGATATGCTTGCCCGCCTGTCGCAGCATAACAAGGGCAGGGTGGAAGAACCGCGTCCCATGGCGCTGGACGAGGTGACGCGGCAGGTCGCGCGTACCCGATCGCGTCAGCATCCGATCAGTGTCACGGGGGAAGCGCCCTTGGCCCTGGCCGATCCGGCGCGGGTGGAACAGATATTGATACACCTGCTCCAGAACGCCATCGATGCCAGCGCATCCGGCAGTCCTGTGGAATTGCGGCTCTCGACGGACGGCGAGGACGCGTTGATCGCCGTGATCGATCAGGGCCGGGGCATGACCGCCGAATTCATCCGCCGCGATCTGTTCAAGCCCTTCTCGTCCAGCAAGGCGGGGGGCTTCGGCATCGGCGCGTTCGAGGCGCGCGCGCTGGCCCAGGCCATGGGCGGCCGGATCGATGTGGAAAGCAGGCCCGGCATGGGGAGCCGGTTCACGTTGCGCCTGCCATTGGCGCGGACGGACATTGACAGGGGGAAGGCCGCCTGATGAGCGACACGCGACCGAAATTGCTGATCGTCGAGGACGATCCGGGCCTCCAGCGGCAATTGCGCTGGGCCTATGAGGAATATCAGCTCTTCATCGCGGGCGACCGCGAGGAGGCGATCGAGATGCTGCGCGAGCAGGCGCCCGACGTGGTGACGCTGGACCTCGGCCTACCGCCCGATCCCGACGGCACCAGCGAGGGTTTCGCCACGCTGGCCGAGATATTGCGGATCAAGCCCGACACGAAGGTCATCGTTGCTTCCGGCCATGGCGCGCGGGAAAGCGCGCTCCATGCCATTTCCGGCGGCGCCTATGATTTCTACCAGAAGCCGGTCGACATCGACGAACTGGGGCTGATCGTCCGCCGCGCCTTCCATGTCCATGCGTTGGAGAAGGAAAATGCGCGGCTGGCTGAAACCGCGCCGGAGAGCGGGCGGGTGCTGGGGCGGCTGATCACTGCCGCGCCGGAGATGATGAAGGTCGCCCGCACGATAGAGCGCGTGGCGGGTGCGGACGTTTCCGTGCTGTTGCTGGGCGCGAGCGGCACGGGCAAGGAATTGCTGGCGCAGGGCCTGCATGATGCCAGCCCGCGGCGTGAGGGGGCCTTCGTCGCGATCAACTGCGCGGCGATACCCGAAACGCTGCTGGAAGCCGAACTGTTCGGGCATGAGAAGGGGGCCTTCACCGGGGCGATCAAGACCACGCCCGGCAAGATCGAGCTGGCGCAGGGCGGCACATTGTTCCTCGATGAAGTAGGTGACATTCCGCTGGCCTTGCAGGTGAAACTGCTCCGCTTCCTTCAGGAACGCGTCATCGAGCGGATCGGCGGGCGCCAGCCGATCCAGGTCGACACCCGGATCGTCTGCGCCACGCACCAGAATCTGGAAGACATGATCGCGGCTGGGACTTTCCGCGAGGATCTCTATTACCGTCTGGCCGAGATCGTCGTGCGCATTCCCGCGCTCAAGGACCGGCCCGGCGACCCGGCGCTGCTGGCGCGGCATTTCCTCCATCGCTTCGCCAAGGACATGAACCCGCAGGTCAAGGGCCTGGCGCCCGATGCGCTGGCCGCGCTCGACAGCTGGGGCTGGCCGGGCAATGTGCGCGAACTGGAAAACCGCATGAAGCGCGCCGTCATCATGGCCGACGGCAAGCATGTGACCGCCGCCGACCTGGATCTGGACGGCGATCGCACCGAGGGTGGGGATATGGTGAACCTCAAGGCCGCCCGGGAAATGGCTGACCGCCGCGCCATCCGCCGGGCCATTGCGCGGACCGACGGCAATATTTCCGGCGCTGCCAAGATTCTCGGGATCAGTCGCCCGACGCTCTACGATCTGCTCAAACAGTATCAGATGCAGAATTGAGGGCGGCCATCCGACATATCCTCTTCCGGCCCGATCCGCTCATGCTCCGGAATATCAGGCCCGTTGCATGTCCAGATCGGCGACATCGATCCCCAGCCGCCTGATCTGTTCGGCTACTGGCGGCCACACCGTGTCCAGGAATTTGGCCCGCTCCATCTCACGCAGCCGCCTCGTGGCGCCATCCGCGACGAACATGCCGACACCGCGCTTCACCACCACCAGTTCGTCATCCTGGAAACATTGATAGGCCTTGGCCACCGTCAGCGGATTGGCCCCCTGCTGCGCGGCCAGTGCGCGGACCGAGGGGAGCATGTCGCCATCGCGAAACGCCCCGTCCAAGATGGAGGCGGCGATGATCTCACGCAGGCGGAGATAGACGGGCTTGGAGTCGTCGGCCATAGTGCTTCAGTGACATAATACAGCCATTCGGGTCAAGGCTGGGAGTTTCTCAACGGGACGCTAACCGCGTAACTATCTGTCCCAGATGGAAACTACATTATCATATTCTGGCCGTGGCCGTTCTTCTTGCGCTTTGCCCGGCGTGCCGATGAAAACGAAGCCGGCGATCCGTTCATCCCCCCGCGCGAAGGCGGCGCGGACATCTTCATTATAGGCGGGCCAGCCGGTCAGCCATCCGCCCGCAAAGCCCAGCGCATGGGTAGCGTGCAGCAGGTTCATGATCGCCGCGCCGGCGGACAGTTCCTGTTCCCAGACCGGAATCTTGCTGCCCGCGACCGGCGCGGAAAGGGCGACGATCAAGGCGGGGGCCTGATGCGCGAACTGGCGCATCGCTTCGATCTCCAACCGTCCAGCGTCAGGCTTTTCGGTGCGATAGGCGCTTTCCAGCAGATCGGCGAGCGCGTCGCGCCGCTCCGACGGGACGATGACGAAGCGCCACGGCGCCAGCTTGCCATGATCGGGGGTGCGCAGCGCGACATCCAATATCGCGCGCAGCTGGCCCGCATCGGGGCCGGGTGCTACCAGGTCGCGGGGCTTGCCGGAACGGCGGGTCTGGAGGAGCGAGAGTGGGGAACGGAGATCGTTGAACATGGCGGACCAGATGGCTTGCCGCGGGACCGGACGCAAGTGCGCGGCCCTTCTTTGACAGATGAATAATTTCCGCTCTAGGCTGTGGGCATAGCGGGCAGCTTCGCGGCCCGACGATCAAATCGAATAAAAGGGGCCTGAATGGCGACCTCCGTTTCAAACGTGGCCGGGGAGGGGAAGACCTGGCTCGGCCATCCCCGCGGCCTGTTCCTGCTGTTTTTCGTGGAGATGTGGGAGCGCTTCTCCTTCTACGGTATGCGCGCGCTGCTGATCTTCTACCTGACGCAGCATTTCCTCTTTTCCGACAGCGACGCCTCCTATGCCTATGGCGCCTATATGTCGCTGATCTACATCTCGCCGCTGATGGGCGGCTATCTGGCCGACCGCTATCTGGGGCAGCGCAAGGCGGTGCTGTTCGGCGGGATCGTGATTGCCGTCGGTCATCTGATCCTGGGAATGGAAAGCGACGATGCGGGCGCGATGGGTCTTGGGCTCTTCTGGCTCGGCCTGGCGACGGTGATCACCGGCACGGGCTTCCTCAAATCCAGCGCGTCGGCGCTGGTGGGACAGCTCTATCCGCGCGACGACATGCGGCGCGACCCGGCCTATACGATCTTCTACATGGGCATCAATCTGGGCGCGACCATCGGCCCGGTGATCTGCGGCTATCTCGGCCAGACATGGGGCTGGCACTGGGGTTTCGGCGCCGCGTCGGTCGGCATGATCGCGGGCGTCATCGGTTTCACGCTCAGCAAGCCGCTGTTGCAGGGCAAGGGCGAGCCGCCCGATCCCGATCGTCTGGCCCAGCGCGTCGGCGGGATCATCCCCCGCGAATGGCTGGTCTATCTTTCCAGTCTTGCGTCCATCGCACTGTGCTGGTTCCTCATCCAGCAGCATGTGATCGTCGGCTGGATGCTGGCGGTCGCGAGCGTGGCGGTGGTGCTCTACATCCTGTGGGAAGCCTTTGGCCGGATGGAACGGATCGGGCGCGACCGGATGCTGGCGGCGCTGTTCCTGCTGGTCATCAATCCGATCTTCTGGGGCCTGTACGAGCAGACCGGATCGTCGCTCAGCCTCTTTACGGACCGTTACACGAACCGGCACATATTGGGCTTCAACGTTCCCGCCTCGATGTTCCAGTCGGTCAACGCCGCCTATATCCTGATGTTCGGACCCGTGATCGCTGCGCTCTGGATATGGCTGGCGAAGCGGGGATGGGAACCGTCGACCCCGGCAAAATTCGGCATCGCCATCGCGCTGGTCGGCGCGGGCTTCCTGATCCTGGTCGCCGGAACGGGCGCGCCCGGCACGCTGACTCCAGTGCTGTTCATCTTCCTCCTCTATCTGTGCCACACCATCGGCGAATTGTGCCTGTCGCCGGTCGGGCTGTCCGCCATGTCGACGTTGGCGCCGTCGCGCATGATCGGGCTGATGATGGGCATCTGGTTCCTCGCCATGGCGCTGGGCGAATATGCCGCCGGGCTGATCTCTGCCGCGACCGGAGGCGAGGGCGGGGCGGCCAGCCGTGACGACGTGCTGGCGGTCTATGGCAGCATCGGCTGGTGGTCGGTCGGCATCGGCATCGCCGTGATGGCCGCTGCGCCGCTGGTCAAGCGGTTGATGCACATCGGGCAGGCGCGATAAGGTGAAAGGGGAGCGGCGTTACCGCGTCGCCCCCCAGATGTCGTCGGCGCGGATGAAGCCCTTTTGTCCGCCCACATCGAACCCGCACCAGCCCTTGCCGCAGGAGGAAATCCGCCCGACCACGCCCCGTTGCGCGCGAAAGACGGTGCGGGCCTCCTCATTGGCGGATTCCCGCATCGGCGCGATCTCGGCGGTGACGATGGCGGTCGGCGCGTCGCTCAAAAGCCGGACGTGCATCCAGCCCTGCGTTCCGGTGGAATCCTCGACCTTGCGCCACAGGCCCAGCACCTGAACCACCTTCACCGGCAGGTCGCGGCGGCGATAGACCCAGTTGGAGGGGTAATCCAGGCTGGGGCCGACGCGCATCCGGGCCTCGTCATGGCTGAGGGAGGCCCAGTAAGGCACCGGCTTGACCGGGTTCGCCCCCGCGCCGCCGCTCAGGCAAATGGCGGCGATCAGCCCCGCGCCCAGCAAATAGCCCTTCATGTTCCCATATTCCCCAAGCCGAACGATACTGCATTTATAGACGCCGGGCGGCAGCCCCGACAACCGCTCTTATGCCAGGCCCGCGCCGCGGCGGAGCGTCGCCAGGTCGTGATGCGTCAGCATCGCAGCGACTTGGCGGTATAAGCGCTTGACCATCGCGCCTGTGAAGCATAGCGGCCGGATATGGCCAAGAAACCGCGCCCCGCCACGCCGCGCGTCATCGTCACGCGCCGCCTGCCTCCCAATGTGGAGGCGCGCATGGCCGATCTGTTCGACACCGTCTTCAACATCGGCGACGTTCCGATGGACCGCGCCGCGCTGACCCGCGTCATGGCACAATGCGACGTGCTGGTGCCTGCCGTCACCGACCAGATCGACGCCGCGCTGATCGAGGCGGCGCCGGAACGGCTGCAACTGATCGCCAGCTTCGGCAGTGGTGTCGATCATATCGACCTCGCCGCCGCGCGGAAGAAGGGGATCATCGTCACCAATACCCCGGGCGTGTTGACCGAGGATACGGCCGACATGACGATGGCGCTGATCCTGTCGGTGCCGCGCCGCCTGGCCGAGGGGGAGAAGCTGGTGCGATCCGGCGCCTGGACCGGCTGGAGCCCGTCCGGCATGCTCGGCCATCGCATCGGCGGCAAGAAGCTGGGGATCATCGGCATGGGCCGCATCGGCCGGGCGGTAGCCCGGCGGGCGGCGGCGTTCGGCCTCTCCATCGCCTATCACAACCGCCATCGCCTGCCCTTCGAGGTCGAGCAGGAACTGGAGGCGCATTGGTATCCGGACCTGGACTCGCTGCTGGCGGCCAGCGACATCGTGTCGATCCACTGTCCGCTCAATGCCGATAGCCGGGGGATGATCGATGCGCGGCGGATCGCGCTCATGCGGTCGGACGCCTATCTGATCAATACCTCCCGCGCGGAGATCACCGACGAACCGGCGCTGATCACGGCGCTGGCGGAAGGGCGGATCGCGGGGGCGGGGCTCGACGTCTATACCCATGAACCGGCGATCGACCCGCGTTTGCTGGAACTCTCCAACGTCGTGTTGCTGCCGCATATGGGGTCCGCCACGTTCGAGGGGCGCGACGCGACCGGCGCGCGGGTGATCGCCAATATCCGTAGCTGGGTGGACGGGCATCGTCCGCCCAATCAGGTGCTGGAAGGCTGGGTCTGACATGCAAGGCCTTTCCGGCCAGTTTCTGGCCTGGAGGCCCGCGCATCGGCAAATCACACATCGCAACTTCGCAGATGTTTATCACCGTCCCGCTAGAGCGCGCTGCGTTAAATCGTACGCAAGACGCCCGTTCTAAGTTTTTGTTTTCGCATCGTTTTAAGCGTAAAACCGTTTCCCACTTTTGCGCACGATGCTCTAGCCGGAACCCCACTGCCTCACCATCCGTTGGAATATGCGGGTCTTTCAACGGAAGGAGTGTCGCATGATCCGTCTGGCCATCATTTCGCTCGTGATTGCCGCTGTCCTGGCCATATTGGGCTTTGGCGGCGCGGCGGGCGCCTTTGTCGGTATCGCCAAATTCCTGTTCGTGTTGGCGATCGCGCTGTTCCTGATCTTCCTGGTGCTCGGCCTGCTGGCTGGCAAGGGTATCAGGAATGCGATAGACTGACCGTCCATGACATGGATCGGCATCACTGAGATAGGCGCTGGAGTGGACGAAACCGGCCGGCTGATACGCGATGAAGCCGGCTTCCTGCTCCAGCGTGATCTCGGCGGCATCTTCCGACTGGTGCTGCTGCGCGTGCCTGTCGACCATGTCGAAAAGCGGGTCAGGGTACGGGGATTTTATGCCGGCGAGGGCATAGTGGAGGTCGAAGGGGTGGCCGCTGCCTGACCGGGCTGCGGCCCTGCGTGTATCAGGATCGCATTTGCCTCACGGATTGAACGAATCGCGCGGATCATAGGACGGCATGACGTCATGCGTGCGCACGAAACGGGCGCATGCGCCGAATCCGCGATTATTCTCGAGCGGCAATGCGGTTTCGCAATAGGCGCATTCCGCCATCAACCGGCCGACCATCCACTGGCTGCGGCCGCAACTGGGGCAGTGATTGGCTTCCCCCGGATGATAGTGAATGATGTAACCCCTTAAGGCCGGGTCAAAAGACTTGCCGGTAGCGAGGCTCGAAACTGGGCGCATCGTCTCTTCCTCCTCAGACATATATTCTCGGCATCGGCGCGAAAGTGCACGAGACCCGATCACGCCTGCATTGATGCAACGACGACAGTCAGAGCGAGCGACCCATTTTCATCTCTGTGTAGCCCGCTCCTTAAACCAGAACGCGGCTGCCACCCAATGTATCCCGCGTCGAATGACCGCGTCTACAAGAAAGATTCGAAGGAATGTCCCATTTTCGCGCCTTCGCATTTGACTTGGGGCGTGCAGGCGCTATGGCGGCGCGCATCGGGACATATCCGCTTCGGCCGTGAGTTGGGGCGCATCCCGCCACCTTGCCGTCCGGTATTTTTTCGCCGTCCGGCGAGCCCCTGGTGGAATAGCGTCATCCTGCCTCCTCCTGGCCGGGCCACTGCGAGGAGACGCACGACTCATGACCGCCATCGGACAGGACACCCTTGGAACGCGCGACATCTTGAATGTCGGCGGCAAGGACATTGCCTATTATTCGCTGAAGAAGGCCGCCGCCAAGCTGGGCGACGTTTCGCGCCTGCCCTTCTCGATGAAGGTGCTGCTGGAAAACCTGCTCCGCTTCGAGGACGGCGTGACCGTCACCACCGAGGACGTGAAGGCGATCGTCGACTGGCAGAATGACAAGGGCAAGGCCGAACGCGAGATCCAGTATCGTCCCGCCCGCGTGCTGCTACAGGACTTCACCGGCGTTCCCTGCGTCGTCGACCTGGCCGCCATGCGCGACGCGATGAACGCGCTGGGCGCCGACGCCAACAAGATCAACCCGCAGGTTCCCGTCCACCTCGTCATCGACCACTCAGTCATGGTCGACGAATTCGGCACGCCCAAGGCGTTCGAACAGAATGTGGAAATCGAATATCAGCGCAACATGGAACGCTATGACTTCCTGAAGTGGGGTTCCAAGTCGCTCGCCAACTTCTACGCCGTTCCCCCGGGCACCGGCATCTGCCACCAGGTGAATCTGGAAAATATCGCGCAGGCCGTCTGGTCGAGCGAAGGCCCCGACGGCGTCACCGTCGCCTATCCCGACACCTGCGTCGGTACCGACAGCCACACCACCATGGTCAACGGCCTGGGCGTGCTGGGCTGGGGCGTCGGCGGGATCGAGGCTGAAGCCGCGATGCTCGGCCAGCCCGTCTCGATGCTGATCCCCGAAGTCGTCGGCTTCCGCTTCACCGGCACGCTGAAGGAAGGCGTCACCGCCACCGACCTCGTGCTTACCTGCACCCAGATGCTGCGCGCCAAGGGCGTGGTCGGCCGCTTCGTCGAATATTTCGGCCCCGGCCTTGCCTCGCTGTCGCTGGCCGACCGCGCGACGCTCGCCAACATGGCGCCGGAATATGGCGCGACCTGCGGCTTCTTCGGCATCGACGACAAGACGCTGGACTATATGCGCCTGACCGGCCGCACCGAAGAAAATATCGCGCTGGTCGAAGCCTATGCCAAGGAGCAGGGCTTCTGGATCGACCCCGCCGTCGAACCCGTCTTCACCGACACGCTGGAACTGGACCTCGGCACCGTCGTCCCCAGCCTGGCCGGTCCCAAGCGCCCGCAGGACCGCGTCGCGCTGCCGGAAGTCGATGACGTGTTCAACGCCGACATGGCCAACACCTACAAGAAGGCGCAGCAGCGCGTTCCGGTCGAAGGCAAGGATTTCGACATTGGCGACGGCGACGTCACCATTGCCGCGATCACCAGCTGCACCAACACGTCGAACCCCGGCGTTCTGGTCGCCGCCGGTCTCGTCGCCAAGAAGGCGAACGAACTCGGCCTGAAGCCCAAGCCCTGGGTCAAGACCTCGCTCGCCCCCGGTAGCCAAGTCGTCACCGACTATCTGGAGAAGGCCGGTCTTCAGTCGCACCTCGACGCCATCGGCTTCAACCTGGTCGGCTATGGCTGCACCACCTGCATCGGCAACTCCGGCCCGCTGGCCGAACCGATCAGCAAGGCGATCAACGACAACGGCCTGGTCGCCGCCGCCGTGATCTCGGGCAACCGCAACTTCGAAGGCCGCGTGTCGCCGGACGTTCGCGCGAACTTCCTCGCCTCGCCGCCGCTGGTCGTCGCCTACGCCCTCAAGGGCACGGTGATCGAGGATTTCATCACCACCCCGATCGGCAAGAGCAAGGACGGCCAGGACGTGTTCCTGAAGGATATCTGGCCGACCAATGACGAAGTCGCCACCACCATGGCGGGCTGCATGGACCGCCAGATGTTCCAGGCGCGCTACGCCAATGTCTACAAGGGCGATGCGCACTGGCAGGCGATCGACGTCACGGGTTCGGACACCTACAAGTGGCGCGCCGGTTCGACCTATGTCGCCAACCCGCCCTATTTCGAGGGGCTGTCCATGACCCCGGCGCCGGTCACCGACATCATCGAAGCCAAGCCGTTGGCGATCTTCGGCGATTCGATCACAACCGACCACATCTCGCCGGCCGGCTCGATCAAGGCGTCTTCGCCCGCGGGCAAATGGCTGAGCGAGCATCAGGTCAGCCAGGCCGACTTCAACAGCTATGGTTCGCGCCGTGGCCATCACGAAGTCATGATGCGCGGCACCTTCGCCAATATCCGCATCAAGAATCTGATGCTGGACGGCGTCGAAGGCGGCATGACCCGCTATGAAGGCGAAGTCATGCCGATCTACGACGCGGCGATGAAGCACAAGGCGGACGGCACGTCGCTGGTCGTCATCGGCGGCAAGGAATATGGCACCGGCTCGTCGCGCGACTGGGCGGCGAAGGGCACCAACCTGCTCGGAGTCCGTTCGGTCATCGTCGAAAGCTTCGAGCGTATCCACCGTTCGAACCTGGTCGGCATGGGCGTGCTGCCGCTCCAGTTCAAGGACGGCGAGAACAAGGACACGCTGGGCCTGACGGGCGACGAGACCTTCACCATCCAGAATGTGTCGGGTCTCAAGCCCCGCCAGGACGTGGACGTGATCGTGAAGCGCGCCGACGGCTCGACCTTCACCTTCACCGCGCTGTGCCGCATCGATACCGTCAACGAACTGGATTACTTCCTGAACGGCGGCATCCTTCAATATGTGCTGCGCAAGCTGGCCGCTTGATCGGCTGACAGGCTGAGTTGGAGGAAAAAGGGCCGTCTCCTAAAGAGGAGGCGGCCCTTTTCTTGTGGGGGACGATGTGCCGATCCTTGTCGAAATCGCTGGCTGGCTGGGCGCGATATTGGTGCTGGGCGCCTATATGCTGGTGTCGAGCGGGCGCGTGTCGGGCAAGTCCGCGCTGTTCCAGGGGATGAATGCGTTGGGCTCGGCGCTCTTCATCCTCAACACCTGGTGGCACGGCGCCATTCCCTCGATGGTACTCAACATCGTCTGGCTGGGTATCGGCATCGCGGCACTGGCCCGCATCGTCCGCCTGGGTCGCGCGGGGCGATAGGAGGAATATCGCCGCCTCAAGAAAGGCTGGGGTAGCGGCCCGGGCTTCCAATGGCTACCAACGCGGTAGAGATGAAAAAAGCGCTGATCGTCCGTCATGTGCCGCGCGAAGGAGCGGCGGGGTATCTCCAGCCGATCGAGGCCGCAGGCTTTGAGATCGAACGGATCGACGTCGCCAGTCCCGATTTCCTGGATGCCGACCTTAGCACGCCCGACCTGCTGATCATGATGGGCGGGCCGATGGGCGTCTATGAGCAGCATATCCACCCCTGGATTCCGCACCAGATCGAGAAGCTCGCCGCCCGGCTGGAGCAGGACCTGCCGACGCTGGGCGTGTGCCTGGGCAGTCAGATGATCGCGGCGGCGCTGGGTGCCCGCGTCTATCCCGGCGGCCATATGGAATTGGGCTTTGCGCCAGTCACGCTGAACGGGACGGGCGTCGATTCCCCGCTTCGCCATTTGCGGGATGTTCCCGTCCTGCACTGGCACAGCGACACATTCGATCTACCCGCTGGCGTGGACCTGCTCGCCTCGACCGAAAATTACGCGCATCAGGCCTTCCGCCGCGGGCGGAACCTGCTGGCGCTCCAGTTTCACGCCGAAATGGGGGAGGACCCCCGCTTCGAGGATTGGCTCACGCATTTCTGGGCCGATCTCGATATGGCGAAGCAATGCGACATTGCGCTGCGGCAGGACCATGCCGATCACGGTCCCGGCGCGGTCGCGGCGGGCCGGGCAATGATCGGGGAATGGCTGGCGGGCCTGGAATCCTAGAGCATCGTGCGGAAAAGTGGGAACCGGTTTTGCGCTTAAAACGATGCGACAACAAAAACTTAGAGCGCGCGGCTTGCGTACGATTTAACGCAGCGCGCTCTAGGGCAGCGCCTTGCTCTAAAATTCGACTTCCAATTCCTCGACCTCGTCCTTTTCCTTGCGCGCGGCGTCGATCCATTCGCGCATCAAGGGCCAGTCGTTGCTGAAATTGCAATAAGCTGCCGATTTGGCCGACAGCGGCACGGCGTAACTCAGGAAACGCTGCGCTACCGGCGCGAACATGGCATCGGCGACGGTCGGCTTCTCCCCGAACAGCCAGGGGCCGCCATAGGCATCCAGGCATTCGGTCCAAATCTCCTCGATCCGCTCGATATCCTGTTTCGCGCCCGAAAAGACCGGGAATTTCTCATGCCGGACCTTGAGGTTCATCGGCAGGGCGGATCGCAGGTTGATGAAACCCGAATGAATCTCACCCGACACCGACCGGCAATGGGCGCGGGCGATGCGATCGTCCGGATAGAGCCCGGCATGGGGGTAAAGCTCATGCAGATATTCCGCAATTGCGAGCGTATCCCACACGCTCGCCCCCTCATGGGTCAGGCGCGGGACCAGCACGGAGGGGGACAAAAGCAGCAATTCCGCCCGGTTTTCGGGATCGTCGAGCGCGATCGTCTTTTCCGCCACCTGCAATCCGGCAAGGCGGCACAACAGCCATCCGCGCAGGGACCAAGAGGAATAAGTCTTGCTGGAAATGGTCAATTCCGCGTCGGCCATGGCAAATCCTCCCGCTTTATCCTACTTTTCCATCAATCATGATGCGGTGCAATATGGAAAACCTGTATAGACCTATAATGATGGTCGAATCGGGACCGAACGAGATCAGGGCGCGTTTGATTAGATGAAGATGCTGTACAGTGGCTATCAGGCGTGGAACGACATGCTGGCTCCGGCCCGGTTCGGGGCACAGATCGCATTGTCTTTCAGGGATAAAATGGGCCCCGTGGCGGATTGGGCGATGCCCCGCCGCATGTTTGCCATGATGGATGTGTTCCAGGGCGCGAAGCTGACCCATCGCCGTCCCGCCTATGCGATTCGCCCGGTCGAAACGGGCAATGCGCTGGTTCCGGTGCGGGAGGAAGTGGCGCTGGACATGCCCTTCGGCAATCTGCTGCACTTTGCCAAGGACGATGTGGAGACCGCCCAGCCGAAGGTTCTGGTGGTGGCGCCGATGTCCGGCCATTTCGCGACCCTGCTGCGCAACACGGTGCAGACGCTGCTCCGCGACCACGACGTCTATATCACCGATTGGAAGAATGCGCGCGACGTGCCGCTCAGCGCCGGCCGTTTCGGCTTCGACGACTATGTCGACTATATCATGACCTTCATGCAGGAGCTGGGGCCGGGTTCGCACCTCGTCTCCGTCTGCCAGCCCTGCGTGCCCGCCATGGCGGCGGTGTCGATCATGTCGGAGGACAAGGACCCCGCCACGCCGCGCTCCATGACCCTGATGGGTGGTCCGATCGACACGCGCGCCGCGCCCACGGTCGTCAACGAACTCGCCAATGAACAGACGCTGGAATGGTTCGAGGACAATTTGATCAGCATGGTGCCGATGCGCTATGCGGGCCGGGGACGGCGGGTCTATCCGGGTTTTCTGCAGCTTTCGGCGTTCATGTCGATGAACATGGACCGCCATGGTGCCGCGCATCGCGAACTGTATCAGCTCTTGGCCGACGGCAAGCAGGTGGAAGCCGACAGGATCAAGACATTCTACGAGGAATATTTCGCGGTCCTGGACATGACCGCGGAATTCTACCTCGAAACCGTGGACAAGGTATTCCAGCGCACCCTCCTGGCGAAGGGCGAACTCACCTATCGCGGGCGCAAGGTCAATCCGGGTGCGATCCGCAACACCGCGTTGCTGACGGTCGAGGGTGAGAAGGACGATGTCTGTGCCGTGGGTCAGACGGCGGCGGCCCATGCGCTCTGCACGGGTTTGCGTCCGCATCTCAAGCGCCATCACCTCCAGCCCGGCGTCGGCCATTATGGCGTGTTTTCAGGCAGCAAATGGGAAAAGCAGGTCTATCCGCAGGTGCGGAACATGATCCTGGCGATGAACTGAGCCTGCCCGGGCATTCGGGGGAAGACGGACCTCCCCCCTTTCGTCACCCAGGGCAAGCCGGGGGTGACGAGGGCGATCACGGCTGCAAGCCGCTAAATCCGCTATTCTATTTCTCCAACGCATATTGAACGGTCAGCGTCACCGAAGACCCGACCTGTCCCGGCTCGACCGGGGTGGCGGGGGCGGCATCGGCCTTGAACCGCGCGGCCGCCATCATCGGCATGGGTGGCTGGCCGCCGCTGTTGCTCTCTGCCAGCGACACCAGCCGGGCCGAGCGATAGCCGGCCGCCTGCGCATAGAAATCCGCCTGCGCCTTGGCGCTCTTGAGCGCCGCCGCCCGTGCCTGCGCCAGCATCGGCGCGGGATCGCTGATCGAGAAGCTCGGCCCGTTCACATTGGTCGCGCCCGCCTCGACCATGGTGTCGAGCAGCGTTCCCACCTTCTTGATGTCGCGCAGCTTCACCGAAAGCTGGTTCGACGCCTCATAGCCGATGAAGCGCGGTCCCGACGGCTGGCCGTCGCGATTGCTGTAATCATATTGCGCGCTCAGATTGATCCCGCTGGTCTGGACATCCTTCTTCGGGATGCCCGCCTTCACCAGCGCAGCGATCAGCTTGTCCATCTGTACCGCATTGTCGCGCATCGCCTGGGCGGCGGTCTGCGCGCGGGTCTGGACCCCGGTGCCGACGGTCGCCATGTCCGGCGCCGCTTCGACGGTTTCCGTAACGTTCAGCGTCACGACGGGAGCGGTTTCGGCAATGGTGACACTGGTCTGCGCCACAGCCGAAACGGGCAGGGCGGCGCCGAGAGCCATCAGGGCAAGCATTGATTTCACGGGGCTTTCTCCTCAAAAAGCGATGCAGGTCTATTGTGACGGCTGCGATGAATGGACGCTGACATGCGTTGAAAGCCGTCAGACAGATTCCGGTTCCCCCTCCTGCCGCGAACCGCCGATCGCTCTTTCGTTTTCCGCATTTTTCCGGCCGTCACCTGTTCCACCCGACTTGAAAATGCTCTAGCTGCACGCCCATGGCGGCTCCCATTCTCTCCTTCGAAAATCTTGGCCTCTCGCAGGGCACCCACTGGCTGTTCCGCAATCTCGACATTTTCGTCGGGGAGAGGGACAGGCTGGCGCTGATCGGCCGCAACGGCGCGGGCAAGACCACGTTGCTGAAGCTCATTGCCGGGCAGATCGAACCGGATGAGGGCACCCGGTCGGTCCGGCCTGGCGCGCGGGTCATCATGCTGGAGCAGGACCCCGACGTCGGCAGCTTCGCCACGCTGCGCGATTTCGCGTTGGCGGGCCAGTTCGCGCCGCCCGCCCATGAGGTGGAGGCCATTGCCAGCCAGCTAGGCACCGACCTCAATCGCGAGGCCGCGACCGCTTCGGGGGGCGAGCGTCGCCGCGCCGCCATCGCCCGCGCCCTGGCGAGCGAACCCGACCTGCTGCTGCTCGACGAACCGACCAACCATCTCGACATCGACGCGATCGACTGGCTGGAGGGCTGGCTCAGCCGCTATAATGGCGCCTTCATCGTGATCAGTCACGACCGCGCCTTCCTGACCCGCCTGACGCGCCAGACGCTGTGGCTCGACCGGGGCGGCATCCGCCGCAACGAGATCGGCTTCGGCGGTTTCGAGGAATGGATGGAAGCCGTCTATGCCGAAGAGGCCCGCGCCGCCGAAAAGCTTGACGCCAAGCTCAAGATCGAGGCCCACTGGCTGGAACGCGGTGTCACCGCCCGGCGCAAGCGCAACCAGGGCCGCCTTGCCAAATTGTGGGAGATGCGCGCCCAGCGCGCCGCCATGGTCGGGCCGCAGGGCGTTGCGAAGATTGCCGTCGCCAGCGACGACAACAAGACGAAAAGCGTCATCACCGCCGAGCATGTCACCAAGCAGTTCGGCGAGCGCACGGTCATCAAGGATTTCTCCCTGCGCATCCAGCGCGGCGACCGCATCGGTATCGTCGGCGGCAATGGCGCGGGCAAGACCACGCTGTTGAAGCTCCTCACCGGCGAACTCGCGCCCGACGCGGGGCAAGTCAAACAGGCCAAGTCGCTCGACATGATCTTCATCGACCAGCAGCGCAGCCTGATGCAGCCCGACAAGCGGGTGAGGGATGTGCTGGCCGAAGGCGGCGACTGGATCGACGTGCGCGGCGTGCGCAAGCATGTCCACGGCTATCTCAAGGAATTCCTCTTCGATCCCTCGCTGGCCGAGGCGAGGGTGGGGACGCTGTCCGGCGGCGAACGCTCCCGGCTCCTGTTCGCCCGCGAATTCGCCCGCGAATCGAACCTGCTGGTACTGGACGAGCCGACCAACGATCTCGATCTCGAAACGCTCGACCTGCTCCAGGAGGTGATCGCCGACTATGAGGGCACGGTCCTGATCGTCAGCCACGACCGCGATTTTCTCGACCGCACCGTCACCGTGACGCTGGGGCTGGACGGCTCCGGCACGATCGACGTGATCGTCGGCGGCTATGCCGACTGGGTTGCCAAGCGCCAGCCGAAGAACGCGCCAAGGCAGGAGAAGAAGACCGCCGCGCCGCCGCCGCAAAAGACCGCCGCGACGAAGCTCAGCTACAAGGACCAGCGCGACTTCGATCTGATCCCTAAGCAAATCGAGTCGATCGAGGCCGCCATCGCCCGCGACGAAGAGGCGTTGGCCGATCCCAATCTCTACAGTCGCGACCCGAAGAAATTCGATGCTCTCACAAAGGCGATCGAAAAGGCCCGCGCCGAAAAGGACGCGGCGGAGGAACGCTGGCTCGAACTGGCGGAAAGGGCCGAAGGGCTGGGTGCCTAGAAGGCCTTGCGCCAATCGTCTCATCTGATAGCCAAGGCAGCAAGTCAGGGGGAAGCGGATGGAACAGTCCACGGCGACGCAGGATGATGACGTGATCGACGGCCATCATGCGGTCCATTATGTGAACCGAGTCGGCTGGCTGCGCGCCGCCGTGCTGGGCGCGAATGACGGCATCGTCTCGACCGCCAGCCTGCTCACGGGCATCGCGGCTTCCGGGGCGGCGCCCTCGACGATCCTTCTTTCCGGCACGGCGGCGCTGGTGGCGGGCGCCATGTCGATGGCGGCGGGCGAATATGTTTCCGTCAGCGCCCAATCCGATACCGAACGTGCCGACCTGGCCAAGGAAAAGAAGGCTTTGGCCCAACAACCTCATGTGGAGTGGGAGGAGTTGCGCAACATCTATGTCGATCGCGGCCTGACCCCTGATTTGGCGGGGCAAGTGGCGACGCAACTCATGAATATCGATGCGCTGGCTGCCCATGCGCGCGATGAACTGGGCATTTCGGACATCAGCACCGCGCGCCCGGTTCAGGCCGCGTTTACATCCGCGGCGACCTTTTCCGCCGGCGCCGTCGCACCACTGTTGGCGGCGGTCGCATATCCTTCCCATGCGCTTGTAGCTGTAGCGGTTACGTCGTTGGTTTGCCTTGCCATATTGGGTTATGTCGGTGCGCGGCTCGGCGGCGGGGGGATCGTCCGTGCCGTCGCACGCGTCGTTTTCTGGGGCGTGTTCGCGATGCTGGCGACATCCGGCGTGGGCAAGCTTTTCGGCGCAGCCATATGACGGCAGAAGCCGCCGCCTATCTCCAAGGAGTGACAAGATGACCGATATCCAGCAAATCCCGCTCAAGACCATCAAGGGTGCCGACGCCAGCCTCGCCGACTATGCGGGAAAGGTGGTGCTGGCGGTCAACGTCGCGTCCAAATGCGGCTTGACCCCGCAATATGAGGGCCTTGAAAAGCTCTACCGCGATTACAAGGACCAGGGCCTGGTCGTCGCCGGTTTCCCCGCCAACGATTTCGGCGCGCAGGAACCGGGCAGCAATGACGAGATCGCGACCTTCTGTACCACCAATTTCGGCGTCGATTTCCCGATGTTCGAAAAGATCGTCGTGACCGGTCCGGAAAAGCACCCGCTCTATGCTGCCCTCACCAGTGCCCGGCCCGAAGCGCAGGGCGACGGCGCCGCCTTCCGCGAAAAGCTGCAAGGCTATGGCATCACGCCCAATCCCGAGCCGGAAGTCCTGTGGAATTTCGAGAAGTTCGTGATCGCGAAGGACGGCAGCGTTGCGGCCCGCTTCGCGCCCACTACCGCGCCCGATGACGCCGCGCTGATCGCCGCCATCGAGGCCGAACTGGCGAAATGATGGGGAGGGCCGCCATTCTCCCCGACCGGAATGGCGGCGCTCACCGTTCGTGCCTGATCCTCGGCGGGCGCGGCTGACGGGCGCCTATTCGATCCCATGCTGCCACCCGCCATCGCCTTTCATCAGATCGGCCCGGTCCTCGAAACATTGAGCATCGTCGGCACTTTCGTGTTCGCCGCCTCGGGCGCGCTCGCTGCCGCGCGGTTGCGCCAGACGCTCGTGACTTTCGCCTTCTTCGCGCTGGTGACGGGGGTGGGGGGCGGAACGGTCCGCGATCTGCTGATCGGTGCCCCGGTGTTCTGGGTCCATGATGCAATGCCCGCGATTGCCTGCATGATCGCGGCATTGCTCATCTGGTTCACGCCGCGCCGCTGGTGGAGCGACCGCGCGCTCGACTGGCTCGATGCGATCGGTCTTGCCGCCTTCGCCGTCTACGGCGCGGCCAAGGCGATGAGCTACGGCATTCCGCCCCTCGTCGCGGCGATGATGGGCGTCGTCACCGGTTGCGTCGGCGGTATCATGCGTGACCTGCTGGCGCACGAACCGTCGATCCTGCTGCGTCCGGAGCTTTATGTGACGGCTGCGGCGCTCGCGTCGGGTCTGTTCGTCTGCCTGCGCTGGTGGGGACTGGACGTACCGGTCGCCGGCCTGATCGCTGCGTTTCTGGGATTTCTGCTCCGCGCTGTCGCAATCTGGCGCGGCCTTGGATTGCCACATTATAAGCGAGCGGGGGACTGAGGCAATTGTCGGCTTTGGGGGACTTCCGCTCCCCGCTTCGTCACCCGGATCAAGCCCGGGATGACGAGAATGGCGATGCCGGAACCGTCAGTCCGGCCGCGTCCATATCCAGGTTCCGCCGACCATGGCGGCTCCAACCGGAATCAGGAACCACGGGAAGGGCGAGAACAGCAGCGCCATCACCACGCTGAATGCAAAGGCTGCCAGAGCGGCTTTCTTCCCCCGCCGGCTGATCGCGCCCTTTTCCCGCCATCGCCGGATATGCGGCCCGAAATGACGATGCTCCAGCAGCCGGGCTTCCATCGCCGGACTGGATCGGGCAAAGCAGAAGGCAGCCAGGATCATGAACGGCACAGTGGGCAGCAACGGTAAAAAGGCCCCGATCGCTCCCAGGCCCAGCGAAAGAAAGCCGCAGGCAAGATAGATATGCCGCCGCATCAGGCCGAAGGCAGCCGTAGCCGGACCAGCACACCGCCCAGATCCTCGCTTTCCTCCAGCGCGACCGACCCGCCATAGATTTCCGCGACATCCCGCACGATGGCGAGGCCAAGACCCGTACCCGGCTTGCCCGAATCAAGCCTGACACCCCGGTCGAAGATGCGCGTGCGATCGGCTTGGGCTATGCCCATGCCGTCATCCTCGACCAGGATTTCGACCATGGCGCCCCTGCGCCCGACCGTCGCGAACACGCTGCCGCCGCCATATTTCGCGGCATTCTCGATCAGATTGCCCAGCATTTCGTCCAAATCCTGCCGCTCGACCCGGACGGCGGCGTCCTTCACGCCATCCATGTCGATCCGCACATCCGGATAGAGCCGCCGTACCGCGCGTTCGACCGCGTCGAGGCTGGGCCAGACCTCCGCCCGGCTCTGTGCCGCGCCGCGCCGCCCCACGGCGCGGGCGCGGGCGAGGTGATGGTCGACCTGCCGCCGCATCGTCGTTGCCTCACGGATCACCGTATCGCCAAGGTCGGGCGATTGCGCGGTCGCGGCGTTCATGATCACCGTCAGCGGCGTCTTGAGCGCATGGGCAAGGTTGCCCGCATGGGTCCGCGCCTCCTCCGCCTGCCGCTCATTATGGGCGAGCAGCGCGTTCAGTTCCTCGACCATCGGCAGCACCTCGGCGGGCATGGGTTCGGTGACCCGGTTCTTCTCGCCCGCCCGCATCCGCACGATCTCGTGCCGCACCTTGCGCAATGGCCGAAGGCCATAAATGGTCTGAAGCGTCGCCAGCACGATCAATCCCAGCGCCAGAAGCGCGAAGCTTTCGAACAGCGTCGATCGCAGCGTCTTGATCTGCGCGTCCAGTCCTTCGCGGGCCTGGGCCACCATGAACATCCAGCGTGTGTTCGATCCCGGCAGGACGATGCTGCGCTCCAATATCCGCAGATCCTCGCCGGGAAACTGGTTGCTGTCATAGATATGGGGCGCATCGTCCTGATGCTCCGGCTTCACCCTGAGCGCCCGGTCCCATAGCGACCGCGACCGCCAATCCTCATGCCCCTTGCCGCTGATCTGATAGTAGAGGCCGCTATTGGGTTCCAGAAAACGCTGGTCGGCGGGTTCGCGATTGAACAGCACCTCGCCGTCCGGCCCGATTTCCGCCGATGCGATCATGGCGGTCAGCACATAGTTCATGCCATCGTCGAAATTGCGTGTGATCGCGTCCGAAAGCACGCGATCCAAGGCCAGCCCGCCGCCCAGCAGCAGCAGGCTGATCCACAGCGCTGCGATGCCGATCATGCGGCGGCTGAGCGATCCGGTGGATCGAACCGAAGCAGGGGCGTGGGGATCGGTCATCGCGGGCGCCGGAACCTCGGCCCCGATTACCGTCCCGGTTCGTCGAGGCTGTAGCCAAGGCCCCGGATCGTCGTGATGACGTCCGCGCCCAGCTTCTTGCGGATGCGCGTCACGAACACCTCGATCGTATTCGAATCACGATCGAAATCCTGATCGTAAATATGTTCGATGAGTTCGGTGCGGCTCACCACCTTGCCCTTGTGGTGGAGCAGATAGGACAGCAGCTTATATTCCTGCGCGGTCAGCTTCACCGGCTCGCCCTTCAGCGTCACCTTGCCCGACCGGGTGTCCAGCCGCACGTCGCCCGCCGTCAATTCGCTCGACGCATTGCCCGATGCGCGGCGGATCAGTGCGCGCAACCGGGCGATCAGTTCCTCGCTCTGGAACGGCTTGGCCAGATAATCGTCCGCGCCCGCGTCCAGCCCCGCCACCTTGTCCGACCAGCTGTCGCGCGCCGTCAGCACCAGCACCGGAAAACTGCGGCCTTCCTTGCGCCAGCGGTCCAGCACGGTCAGCCCGTCGATGGTCGGCAGGCCCAGGTCCAGCACCACCGCGTCGTAGCTTTCGGTCGCGCCCAGAAAATGCCCGTCCTCACCATCATCGGCCAGGTCCACGGCATAACCCGCGCCCTCCAGCGTATTGCGGAGCTGTTGCCCGAGGCTAGGTTCATCTTCGACGATCAGCAGACGCATATGGCCCCGTTTCTCTTGTTATGCCGGAAGCGCGCCCTCAGCGCGCCCAGCCGATTATATCGCCTGTGCGACCGTCCGCATCAACCCATACCACCTTGCCGTCCTTCACATATTTCAGGCGGTAGCGGTTGGAGGAGGGGTTGAATTCGCTGCCCAGATAGGTTGCGCCGCCCATGGCGGCATCGACCCGACGCTTGATGACGGAAAAGGGCATGACCTGCCCGTCCAGCATCGCGCGGCGCGCGGCATCCTGCTCGTCGCGCTGGCTGCCGGCATAAGCAGCGGGATTTGCGGCGAAAAGCGCCGCCATGGCTCCCAGCCCTGCTATCAGTCTGAACCACATCATTCGCATGACCTTGGCATAGCCGCGCAGCATTGAACAGGTGGTGAATGGCGATGAAGGATGGTTTCCCGCCGTTCCCATTCGTCATTCCGGACTTGATCCGGGGCGCGCGCTTCCTTTTGCACCCCGCGCCGACCCAGGGCCGCGCGGTCGCGGATCAAGCCCGTGGCAACGCGAAAGGCAATCTCTGGCCATCACCGCTACCCACCGCTCTCGCCACCCGTTTGCCAATGATCGCTTCCCAATCCCGGCAAAAATGCTAGGGCGGGCGGCATGATCAATATCCTTCTCGTCATGGCAGGGGGCGCCGTCGGATCGGCGTTGCGCTATCTGCTCGGGCGTCTCGCAGGCCAGTTATTGCCCGGCGCCTTGTGGCCCTGGGGCACCTTTGCGGCCAATATATTCGGCGGTTTCGCCATGGGCCTGCTCGCGGGCTTCCTGGCGCGCTTCAATACCGGACCCGGTGAACCGATCCGCCTTTTGTTCGCCGTGGGCATATTGGGCGGCTTCACCACCTTCTCTTCCTTCAGCCTGGAAACGGTGCTGATGATCGAGCGTGGTCAGTTGGGCATGGCACTGGCCTATGCCGCCTTCTCCGTCATCGGCGCCGTCGGCGCGCTGGCCGGCGGCCTTGCCGTGATGAGGAGCGTCGCATGAAGGGGAAATCATCCGGCCCATCGCGCGGCGGCCCCCGCAAGCCCGGCGCCGCGCCGCAGGGGCGCGCGCGCGGTGCCGTGAAGGCTGCGCGTGCCCGTAAGCCTGACGCGCCCCGACCCGCGCCCAATCCCGCGCCCAAGGTGGCGGCGGCAAAGTCTGCACCAGTCAAGGCTTCCCCGGCCAAGGGTGTCTCGCTCGACGTCCGCCAGTTCCGCGTCGGCGCGGACGATGACGGCATCCGCCTCGACCGCTGGTTCCAGAGGCATCTGCCGGACGTCGGTTTCAACGTCGTCTCGCGCTGGGCGCGCACCGGGCAGCTCCGCGTCGACGGCGCCCGCGCAGCTCCCGGAGATCGCGTCGCGGAAGGGCAGACCATCCGTGTCCCCCCCGCCGAGCCAAAGGCCGCCGAAATCGCGAAGCCCCGGCGCGTTCGCCCGCAATTGACCGATGATCAGATCGCCTTCGCGCAAAGCCTGGTCATCCACCGCGACGCGCAGGCGATCGTGATCAACAAGCCACCGGGTCTGGCGACCCAGGGCGGCACCAAGACCGACGATCATGTCGACGGCCTGCTCGACGCGCTGGAGTTCGAACTCGACCAGCGCCCCAAGCTGGTCCACCGGCTCGACAAGGATACGTCCGGCGCGCTGCTGATCGCCCGCACCGCGCGCTCCGCGGCTCATTTCGCCAAGGCCTTTTCCAGCCGCACGGCCCGGAAAGTCTATTGGGCGATCGTCATGGGCGTCCCCTCGATCGAGGACGGCATGATCGAACTGCCCATCGCCAAGCAGCCCGGCACCGGCGGCGAGAAGATGCATGTGGATGAGGAGGAGGGGCTGCCCGCCCGTTCGCGCTACCGCGTGATCGAACGCGCCGGCAACCGCGCCGCCTGGGTCGAGCTGCAACCCTATACCGGCCGCACCCATCAGCTTCGCGTCCATATGGCGGCGATCGGCCATCCCATCGTCGGCGACGGCAAATATGGCGGGAAGGAAGCGTTCCTCTCCGGCACGATCAGCCGCAAGATGCATCTTCATGCCCGGCGCATCCGGGTGGACCATCCCGACGGCGATCGCGTCGACGTGCGGGCGGAACTGCCCGAACATTTCGCGGCCAGCCTCGTTTCGCTGGGTTTCGACCTCCATGCCGGCGACCTGCCGCTGGATGAGGAAATCGCGCGCAAGCCCACCCGCGAGGATGAGAAGAAGGTGGCGAAGGCCCATGCCAAGCAAATCCGCAAGGGTCGCAAGGGCGAGCGCCGCGCGCGCGGCGCGTCGGGCGGCGCCAAGAGCGGCGGCCCCAAGTCCGGAGGAGCTCCGCGCAGGAAATGACCAACCGTCTCGCCGTGTTCGATTGCGATGGCACGCTGGTCGACAGCCAGCATAGCATCTGCACGGCCATGATCCGAGCCTTTGAAGGCGAAAAGCTGGTCGCGCCGGACCGGGCGACGATCCTGTCCGTGGTCGGCCTGTCGCTGCCGCTTGCCATGGCGCGGCTGCTGCCGGATGCGGACGCAGCCTATCACGGCCATCTTTCCGAAAGCTACAAGCTCGCCTTCCAGCAATTGCGCCGGGAGAATGCCGTGTCGGAGCCGCTCTATCCCGGCATTGCCGATCTGATCCGCGAACTGGATGCCGATGGCTGGCTGCTGGGCGTCGCCACCGGCAAGTCCGACCGTGGCCTTCAGCTCTGCCTCACCCATCACGGCATCCACGCCCATTTCGTGACGCTTCAGACCGCCGATCGCCACCCGTCCAAGCCGCATCCCTCGATGCTGCTGACTGCCATGGCCGAAGCGGGCGCGGCACCGGAAACCACGGTGATGATCGGCGACACCAGCTTCGACATCGACATGGCGCTGACCGCAGGCACGCGTGCGCTGGGTGTGGGCTGGGGTTATCATACGCCACAGGATCTGATCGCGGCGGGTGCCCATAGCGTCGCGATGGACAGCGCGGAATTGCACGGCCATATCCGCGCCAGATGACCGACTTGCCCCCGATCCCGCCTGTCGACCCTGAAAAGGTCGCCCGTCAGCGCTTCTTCGCGCTGGGCCTGTTCCGCCTGTCGGGCGCGCTGCTGGTGATGTTCGGTTTCCTCATATTGATGCAGCGCTTTCATTGGGTGCAGGGCAACAAGGCGAAGGCGATGGGCGCGATCTTCGTTGTCGTCGGCCTGTTCCAGTTCGTCATCGTGCCCCGCCTGCTGTTGGCGCTGTTTCGAAGGCCCCCGCAATCATGAAACGCTTCTACAAGGATGTGAGCGTCGTTTCCGGCGAAAACGGCTTCGAAATCCGGCTTGACGACCGGCCCGTCCGCACGCCCGCCCGCGCGCCTCTGGCCTTGCCCAATGCCGCGCTGGCCGAGGCCATTGCCGAGGAATGGCGCGCTCAAGGCGAAACGATCGACCCGCGCTCCATGCCCTTCACCGGCCTCGCCAATGGCGCCATCGACCAGATCGCGCCCAATCGGGAGAGTTTTGCCGACGGCATCGCCCGCTATGGGACCAGCGACCTGCTTTGCTACCGCGCCGAGGGACCGGGCGAACTCATCGATCGGGAGGCCGCAGCCTGGGACCCGCTGCTCGACTGGGCGCGCCGTCGCTATGACGTGACCTTCGCCGTGACGCAGGGCATCATTCCCGTCGATCAGCCGGGCGATACGCTGGACCGCTTGGCATCGGCGGTGGCTGCGCTTGATCCCTTCACCCTGGCGGGACTATCGACGCTGGTCACGCTTTCCGGCTCGCTCGTCTGCGGCCTTGCCATTGTCGAGGGCGGGCATGACGCCGACCTTGTGTGGACGGCGGCCGAAATCGACGAGGCATGGGAAGTCGAACAATGGGGCGAGGATGCCGAAGCCGCCGCCCGTTCGGCGCAGCGCAGAAACGAATTTGCCATGGCGCGAGCCTTTTGCGCGCTGACCCGTGCCTGATCGGCTGGGATCGGCGGCGCATCTCTGGTCAATTGTCAGGGTGAGGCGCGGGGAGGCGCCTCGCGTCCCATATGGATGACTCTCCAAGGAGGCCCTGACCTTGATGCCCCGTTCCTTCGTTGCCGCGCTGTTGACCCTTTCCGGTCCGCTGGCATTTTCCGCCCCGGCCCTTGCCCAGCAGGCCGCCGCTCCCGCCGCCGGCCAGATGACCTCCGAACAGATCGCGGCGTTCAACCAGGCCGTGACGGACTTCACCGCGGGCCAGACGGCCCAGCAGGCGGGCGACAACGGCACCGCCGCCGCCAAATATGACGCCGCGCTCCCCGCCATCCGCACGGCGGTGGAGGTTGATCCCGGCAAGATCGAGAATGTGAACTTCCTTGCCAATGCGCTTTATGCCGATGCGGCCGCGCAGGGTGCGCTCGGCAGGATGGACAGGGTGATCGCCCTCTATGGTGAGGCCGCGCCGCATTGGCGCAAGCTGGTGGAGGCGAAACCCGCCGATGCCGCCAGCCGCAATATCTTCGCGGGCATATTGGTCCAGATGGGCAATCAGAAGCTGGCGACGCAGGACAAGACCGGCGCCGATCCGCTCTACAAGGAGGCGCTGACCCTGGCCCGGAAGTCGGTGTCGGAAAACGGCACGGACGCGGTGAGCCGGAATATCCTGCTCTCCGCCCTGATCGGCACCAGCCAGACCGCCAATGACCCCGCGCTCACCAACGAAGCTCTCAGCATGGGCAAGGCGATGCTCAGCGACGGCACGATCGACGCGACGAACAAGCCTTCGGTGGAAGCGATGACAGGCGCCAAGGCGGGCTGATTTCCGTTCGGGCTATGCGACCTTCGAGCTATGCGGCCGGGGCATCCGTCCCGGTCGATGGTGCGACCGGGGCCGCCCTTCAGGCTGGCGCGCCGATGATCTTGTCGGCGTATAGCATCCGTCCCGGCCCAATGAGGCCGATGAACTGAGGCAGCATATGGCGGGCGAGCGCGAAACAACCCTCGCTGCGTCCGATCTTGCCCCAGGTCGCGATATGGTCTTCGCTCACATAGTCGGCGCCATGTACGACGATGGCCCGCATTTCCGCGTTGTTGTTCTGCGGGTCGAGCCCCATCAGCCGGATGGCGCGGCCATGCTGGCCCTCATAGATTTCGCCCGTCTTGAAGGCGCCTGAACAGCTTGCCAGCGAATTGGGTTCGTTGGAAAAGCTCTGGAGCCATCCCGAATGCCCCGGGTCCGATCCTCGGCCATGGGCCACCAGATAGGAACTGGCCTGTCCGCCGATCAGGTCGACGACATGAAAGCGTAATTCCCGTGAGGGCGCATTGAAATCGGCCAGCGCGACACGATCGCGCAGTTCGAACATATGTCCATGCTGATCGAGCGCGGCCTTCGCCCGCTCCAGCAACTTCGCGTAAGGCTGGGTTGCCAGCGGCCCGTCCGGGACGGAGCGCGGCGTTGCCGGTGCGGGAGATGTGGGCAGCGTTTCGCCAAGCGAAGCGGCGCGCCCGGCGCTGTCGGCAACGAAGGAAAAGGCCAACCCGCTCAAAGCGAGCTTGGTAAAACTACGACGATCCATGAACCCTATATAGCAAATGCGTGCGCAGGCTCCAAGGGCAGGGAGAAGGGGCCCTGTCCATTCGTCCGGCGCCTGGCGGAAAAGCCGCCCTGCCGCCCGGTTTCCGGGGCAGGGCGTGGGCATGGCTTACTGCGTCGAGTTCGACGATTCGCCCGGCTCGTCCCGGCTGAGGCGGGACGTCATGCCGGTCGCCGCGGCATCATCCTCGATCTGCTGCTGCTCGGAAATGCTGGGTGGCGCGGCTGGCTGGAGCGCGGCGGCGTTGTTGCCCGGCTCCGGTGCGGGCGCTTCTTCCGGCTCGTTCACGATCACATTCTCGACCGGCGGCTCCACCAGATTGTTGGTGGGCGCTTCCTCCTCCTTCTTGCCGCAGGCGGCGAGGGCAAGCGTCCCGGCGAGGGCGATAAGGGCGAATTTGCGCATGAAAGATCAGTCCTTGGATGCGATGGTGGCGGCTGGGGCGGCAGTGGGATCGGCACGGCGGCTCGACGCCTCGATCTTGGCGGCGAGCAGCTTGTCCCAGCCATAGGGATCGGAACGGAAGCTCATCGTGCCGTTGTTGCTGGCAAAGGCGGTCCAGTAGAGCAGATAGACGGCGACCTGCTTGGGCAGCGAGACGCGTTGCGTCTTGCCCGTATCGATCAGCGACTGGATCTGCCCGGCCAGGGCGGGATCGCTTGCCACCATCAGCTCGGCCAGCGGCACCGGTTTCTCCAGGCGGATGCAGCCATGGCTTGCCAGCCGGTCATAGCTGGAGAATTTCGCCCGCGACGGCGTGTCGTGCAGATAGACGGCGAAGGGATTGTTGAAGTCGAACTTCAACCGGCCCAACGCGCTGTTCGGCCCCGCCGGCTGCACGATCCGCTCGCCGGTTTCGGGTGTGCCGACGATCTTGTAGCCCTGCCGGATCAGCGTTGCCCGCCCCTTGGGCCACAATTCGCGCTTGGCGATGGAGGCGGGGACATTCCACGGCGGATTGACGACGATCGAATGGATGCTGGACGACAGCATCGGCGTCGCATTGTCCGGCGCGCCCGTCACGGCGCGCATCGACGTCACCGGCTCGTCGCCCTCGAACACCGTCAGCACGGCGGCGGCGATGTTCACCTGTACGCGATTGACCGGCAATTCGCGCGGCATCCAGCGCCAGCGTTCCATATTCGCCATGATCGCGGCGATACGGTCGTCGACCGGCACGTTCAGTTCCTTGAGCGTCCGGGCGTCGAGCAGGCCGGTGGGATTGAGGCCGTAGCGCCGCTGCGCCCGCTGCAACACGTCGATCAGCTTTTCGCCGGGCGTCACGCTCCTGTCCTCGATGGCGATGCGCGCCCGCACCACATCGGGCGCGGATTGCGCGGTCAGCATGGGCCAGCCGCCCGCGTCGCGAATCCGCTCGTAGTTGGCGAGGCCCTTGCGCAGTCCGTCATAGCCCGAATAGGGCGGCGTCAGGTTGAGCGCCCATTGCGGCAACCGATCCTCGCTCAGTGCCTTGGCGAGGCCTGGGCGCGGGTCGAAGGGCGCGGGACGCAGCGCCCAGATCTCCAGGAAGTCCGCCGTGTCGACGCGCCCGGTGCTGAGCGCACGCGCCCGGTCCAGCGCGGCCGACAACAGGGCGTCGCCTTTCAGGTCGCCGGTCACCTTGCTGCGCGCCATCAGCCCCTGCTGCGTGCCGCCCTTCAGCCAGTCGTTAAGCCAGCGTTCCTGCGCGGCGGACGGCTGGGGCAGCGGAATAGGCGGCGGCGGCGTGACGATGGACGGCGGCAATATCACCTGCGGCTGGGGCGCGGATGGGGCCTGCGGTTGCGTGGGGGCGACCGCCGGCGGCTGCGCCAGCGACGGCGCCGCCATTGCGCCAAGCAGGGAAAGAACGGAAAAACGGATCAAATCGGGACGCTTCATGCTGGACCAGATAGCGCAAAGCCCGCATCGTTCAAACTCGAAGATAGCGGAAAAGATGATGCTGCACGTCGTTCACCATCCGGCTTATGTTTCTCCGGCAACAGGGGACGGTTCCTTTCGCTTCGACAAATATGGGCTGGTGATGGACGCCCTCGCCATGACAGGCGCGCCCTTTACCGTGCATGAACCCCATCCCATGCCCCGCTACTGGATCGAGGCGGTGCACGATCCCGCCTATGTCGAGCAGGTCGCGACATTGAGCGTGCCGCGCGAAAAGGAACGCCGCATCGGCTTTGCCGTGACCGATCGGGTGATGCGGCGTTCCTTGCTTTCGCCCGGCGGCACCTGGGCCGCGGCGCGGCTGGCGATGGTCCATGGCTATGCGGCCAACGCGGCCGGCGGCAGCCATCATGCGCTGCATGACAGCGGGGCCGGCTATTGCGTGTTCAACGACCTCGCCATCGCGGCCAACCGCCTGATCGGGGAGGGGGACGCCCGGCGCATCCTGATCCTGGACCTCGATGTGCACCAGGGGGACGGGACGGCGGCCCTCATGGCCGATCGCGAGGATGTCTTTACCCTGTCGATCCATGCGGAGAAGAATTTCCCGGTCCGCAAGGCGCGGTCCACCCTGGACATCGGATTGCCCGACGGGACGGGGGATGAGGATTATCTGGCGGTATTGATGGATGTGCTGCCACGCGCGATGGACGATTTTCGGCCCGATCTCATATTATACCAGGCGGGGATCGATCCCCATGCCGACGACAGGCTGGGGCGCCTCTCATTGACCGATGCCGGGCTGGACCGCCGTGACCGCGCCGTCATGCGCGCCGCCAGGCGCCGGGCCATTCCGCTCGCCAGCACCATGGGTGGAGGCTATGGCGTCGATCGCATGGCGATCGCCCGCCGCCACGCCGACTGCATGATCCGCCTGGCGGAGGAGGCCCGTCGCGGCGAGCAGGCCTAATGCAGCGTTTCCTCATTCCCCGGCTCCGTAGGGGAAATATTCCTGCCCTCCATCACCTTCGCTGCGATCAATCCGGCCACCACAAGCGCCAAGAAATCGCTGAACGCCAGATAGAGGATATAGCCCCAGGGCGCATGGTTGAACACCGCCTGCCCGACATGCAGCCATAGCACCGCAATCAGGGACAACAGCACGCTTACCCGCGCCCGTCCCCCAAAATCCGCACCCGCGAACCGCAGCATCAGGGCGATCAGCACCCCCACTGCCAGAGCCAGGACGAGGCCGCCGACCAGTGCGCCGGTATCCGTCACCGGAAAGCCGCCGCTATTATAGAAGACTGTCGCGACAGGCCCCTTGCCGTAAAGCACCGTGCCCTGCGCGGTCGCCGGATCGGGGACGATATAGACGCCGGTTCCCGAAGGCGTCAGCGCCTGCGCCATGGCGGTCTGCAACGTGCCGCTGGCTCCGGCATCCGCGCGATGAAAGGCCAGCGCGCTGAGCGGCGTGCCCCAGAAGAGGAACCCGACGAGATACATGGCGACGCCGCCGATCAGGCCGCCCAACAAGGTCTTGATCATATGCCCTCCTGTCCTCTCCGCGGGGAAGAGGCTGACGGACAAATGCCGGATCGGCAACAGGTTTCGCGCGGATCGATCCGACGAGGATCAGTCTGCCTTGCGGGACGCCTTTTCCGCGATCCCCGACACGCCCTCGCGCCGGTCCAGTTCGTCCAGCACCTCGTCGAGCGCGATGTCGAGATCGGCCAGCAACACCATCAGGTGGAACAGCAGGTCGGCGCTTTCCCCGATCGCGCCGTCGCGGTCGGACGCCATGGCGGCGATCACCGTCTCCACGGCTTCCTCGCCTACCTTCTGGGCGATCTTGCCGCGTCCCTTGGCGGTCAGCTTGGCCACATAGCTTTGGGACGGGTCGGCCTGCCGCCGCTGGCGGATGGTCCGTTCAAGGTCGAAAAGGGTCGCACGCATGGCGCCATCAAGCGCCGCACGCGCGACCCGTCAAATGAAAACTTACTTCTTGCGGCGGCGGCCGACGAAAACCCGCGCGCCCAGCACTGCCGCGCCCAGGCCGAACAGCGCCATCTGCTCTGGTTCGGGAACCGGGGTGGGCGTGCCGCCCGAGCTGGAACCGCCCGAACTGGAGCCGCCGCCCGAGGAACCGCTCGAACCGCCGCACTTCTTGCCCCAGCACCATGTCGCCTCGGCCGGAGCCGCCGCGCCCATCAGAGCCGCTACGCCAGCGGCCAGAAACAGCTTGTTTACATTCATGATCTTCACCCCTTTGCCGGTTTAATCAGGTGGATGAAGATGTGCAGGGGCCGTGCCAGATGCGCGAAGGAACGCGTCCGACGCACGAACCATGGTTAACGCGTCTCTACGGTTCTTGGTTAATGTAAATGCAACCGACGCTTTTGCGCAAAGGCGCTTTTCAGTTCGCCCTGACGCGCACGCCGGCTGCTGCAAGTGCCTGATGCGCTTCAGCAATAGTGTGTTGACCGAAGTGAAATATGGATGCCGCCAGCACGGCGCTGGCATGGCCCTCGATCACGCCCTCGACCAGATGCTCCAGCGTACCGACGCCGCCGCTGGCGATCACCGGAACCGACACCGCATCGGCAATGGACCGGGTGAGGGCAAGGTCATAGCCTGCTTTGGTCCCGTCGCCGTCCATGGAGGTGACGAGCAACTCGCCCGCGCCCAGTTCCGCCAGACGTATCGCATGTTCCAGCGCGTCGATGCCGGTCGGTTTGCGCCCGCCATGGGTGAAAATCTCCCATCGGCCTTCGCCAACGCGCCGGGCGTCGACGGAGCCGACGACGCACTGGCTGCCGAAGCGGTCGGCGATGTCGGCCACTACTTCGGGCCGGGCGACCGCCGCACTGTTCACCGCCACCTTGTCCGCGCCTGCAAGCAGCAGCGCCCGCGCATCCTCGGGACTGCGCACGCCGCCGCCGACCGTCACCGGCATGAAGCAGACCTCCGCCGTCCGCCGCACCACGTCCAGGATGGTGCCGCGCGCCTCATGAGTCGCCGTGATGTCGAGGAAGCAAAGTTCGTCCGCCCCGGCCGCGTCATAGATTTTGGCCTGCTCGACCGGATCGCCCGCATCGCGCAGGTCGACGAAATTGACGCCTTTGACCACCCGACCATTGGCGACGTCCAGACAGGGAATGACGCGGGTACGGACCGTCATCCTATGCCGCCGCCTGCGCCACCGCCAGCGCGGTCTTGAGGTCGAGCCGCCCGTCATAGAGCGCCCGGCCCGTGATGACGCCTTCGATCCCTTCGTCCGCATGCAGGCTCAGAATGCGGATGTCCGCGATTCCCGCCACGCCGCCACTGGCGATCACCGGAATGTCGGTGGCACGGGCGAGATCGACGGTCGCTTCGATATTGCACCCTTTCAGCAGCCCGTCGCGGCCGACATCGGTGAAGAGCAGGCTGGCGACGCCGGCATCCTCGAACCGGCGGGCGAGGTCGACCACCGGCATGTCGGATTTCTCCGCCCAGCCGTCGGTGGCGACGAAGCCGTCGCGGGCATCGACCGCGACGACGATGCCGCCGGGGAATTCGCGCGCCGCCGCCTTCACGAATTCGGGATCCTTGAGCGCCGCCGTGCCGATCACGATCCGCGATACGCCGAGGTCGAACCAGCGCTCCACCGCTTGCCGATTGCGGATGCCGCCGCCCAGTTGCACATGGCCCGGAAAGGCTGCGACGATCGCCTCGACCGCTTCGGCATTGACCGCGTGACCGGCGAAGCTGCCGTCGAGATCGACGACATGGAGATGCTGCGCGCCCGCTTCCGCGAACAGCAACGCCTGCGCGGCGGGATTGTCACCATAGACGGTGGCGCGATTCATGTCGCCCTCGGCCAGGCGGACCACCTGTCCGCCCTTGAGGTCGATGGCTGGGAAAACGATGAGGCTCATGGGCGCCATTCCAGAAAGCGGGATAGGAAGGAAAGGCCATAGCTCTGGCTCTTTTCCGGGTGGAACTGGCAACCGATGATCGTATCGCGCGCCACCGCGGCGACCAGCGGCCCGCCATGGTCGGTCACGGCGGCGATATGCTCATCCTGCGCCACGTCGAAATGATAGCTGTGCAGGAAATAGGCCTCGCCTGCCTCCAGCAACGGCGGATGGCCGTGCAGGGTCACGTCGTTCCAGCCCATATGGGGAACCTTGATCGACGGGTCCTTCGGTTCGATCAGCCTGACGGTGCCGGCGATCCAGCCCAGCCCCTCATGCCGCCCGAACTCCTCGCCCGCATCGGCGAGCAACTGCATGCCCACGCATACGCCCAGAAAGGGCGTGCCGCGCTTATGTACGGCTTCGTTCATGGCATCGACCATGCCGGGAATGGCGACCAGTGCGTCGCGGCAGGCGCGGAAGGCGCCGACGCCCGGCAGGACGATGCGATCCGCCTTCGCCACCAGTTCCGCATCGGCGGTGATGACGGCGTCCGTCGCTCCCGCCTTGCGCAGGGCGTTGTGCACCGAATGAAGGTTGCCCGCGCCGTAATCGATCAGGGCCAGAGTCGTCACAACATCCCCTTGGTCGACGGGATGGCGTCGGCCTTGCGCGGATCGATCTCCACCGCCTGCCGCAATGCGCGGGCCAGCCCCTTGAAGCAGCTTTCGACGATATGATGGTTGTTGCTGCCGTAGAGATTTTCGATGTGCAGCGTGATCCCGGCGGCCTGCGCGAAGCTGTGGAAAAAATGCTCCACCATCTCCGTATCCCATTCGCCGATGCGCTGCACGGTGAAGGGGGCCTTGAACACCAGCCAGGGGCGGCCCGAAATATCCAGCGACACGCGGGTCAGCGTTTCGTCCATCGGCGAATAGACGCTGCCGTAGCGGGAAATGCCGCGTTTGTCGCCCAGCGCCTTGGCCACGGCCTCACCGATGGCGATGGCCGTGTCCTCTGTCGTGTGGTGCTGGTCCACGTGCAGGTCGCCGACCGTCTTCACATCCATGTCGATCAGCGAGTGACGCGAAAGCTGCTCGATCATGTGATCGAGGAAGCCAATGCCCGTCGAAACGGTATAGATGCCGGTGCCGTCGAGGTTGACGGTCACGTCGATCTGCGTTTCCGCAGTGTTGCGGTGAATGTCGGCCGTGCGCATGGCTGCGCCCTATACCGAAGTGGGGGCGGCATGCAATGTGCCCTTGCAAAGTGTGGCGCGCTCTTGACCCGGGCCGCCGCGTCGTTAGGACATTGGCCCATGAGCGACGACCTGCCCGACAGCCTGATTCCCTATGACGAAATCGTGCAGGAGGCGCTGCGTGCCGTGGTCGGCCGCGTGCTGGGCGAGGTGGAGCGTTCGGGCGGACTTCCCGGTGCCCACCATTTCTATATCACCTTCAAGACCCAGGCGGCCGGAGTCGATATTCCCCGCCATCTGGTCGAGCGTTTCCCCGATGAGATGACGATCGTGCTCCAGAACAAATTCTGGGACCTGAAGGTCGGCGACGATGCCTTCGGCGTCAGCCTCACCTTCAACCAGGTCGCCGCGCATCTCTATATTCCCTTTGCCGCGATCACGGCCTTCGTCGATCCGGCGGTGAATTTCGCGCTCCAGTTCCAGGCGCAGGCCGATATCGCGCCCGAACCGCATGAGGAGGCGGAAAACGACGCGCCGCAGGTGACGAGCGAAGACGGCTCCAATGTCGTGACCGTGGATTTCGGCAAGAAGAAATAAGCTCTGGTATCCTGGGCGGGGCGTCCCCAGATTGGCGGCACTCCGGCCATTTTCAGGGAGTGCCCGACTTGAGCGAGACCCGCACCGAAACGGACAGTATCGGCCCCATCGAAGTGCCGACGAGCGCCTATTGGGGCGCGCAGACCCAACGCAGCATCGAGAATTTCCCCTTCGGCGCCGATGAGCGCATGCCGATCGGCATCGTCCATGCCCTGGCGATCGTGAAGCAGGCGGCGGCGCGGGTGAATCGCGGCTATGGCCTCGACTCGGGGCTGGCCGACGCGATCGAGGCCGCCGCCGCGCACGTCATCGCGGGCCGCCATGACGACCAGTTTCCGCTCGTCATCTGGCAGACGGGCAGCGGCACCCAGTCCAACATGAACGTCAATGAGGTGATCGCGGGCATCGCCAATGAGGCGCTGACCGGCGGGCGCGGCGGGAAAATCCCGGTCCATCCCAACGATCATGTGAATATGGGCCAGTCGTCCAACGACAGTTTTCCCACCGCCCTGCATATTGCGGCGGCGCGGGCGGTGACGGGCGAGCTTCTCCCCGCGCTCGACCGGCTGCATGCCGCGCTCGACGCCAAGGCGCAGGCCTGGGCCGGCATCGTCAAGATCGGCCGCACCCATTTGCAGGATGCGACGCCGCTGACGCTGGGCCAGGAATTTTCCGGCTATGTCCACCAGCTTTATCGCTGCCGCAAGCGGATCGAACCCGCCACCATGCACGGGATGATGGCGCTGGCGCAGGGTGGCACGGCGGTCGGCACCGGCCTCAACGCGTCCAAGGGCTTCGATGTCGCAATGGCGCGGGAAATCGCCGGGCTGACCGGCCTGCCGTTCCGCACCGCCGACAACAAGTTCGAGGCGCTGGCATCCAACGATCCGCTGGTGCACCTTTCCTCCACGCTGGCGACGCTGGCCGTGGCCCTGACCAAGATCGCCAACGACATCCGACTGCTGGGCTCCGGGCCGCGCTCCGGCCTTGGCGAGCTGGACCTGCCTGCCAATGAGCCGGGCAGTTCCATCATGCCGGGCAAGGTCAACCCGACTCAGTGCGAGATGCTGACGATGGTGGCCGCGCAGGTCATCGGCAATCATCAGGCGGTGACGGTCGGCGGCCTTCAGGGGCATATGGAGCTCAATGTCTTCAAGCCGCTGATCGGCGCTGCCGTGCTGCGCTCCGTCCATCTGCTGAGCGTCGGCATGGACAGCTTCGCCGAACGCTGCGTCGAGGGGCTGGAGGCCAATGAAAGGCGGATCGCCGAACTGGTCGACCGCTCGCTGATGCTGGTGACAGCGCTGGCGCCGGAGATCGGCTATGACAATGCGGCGAAGATCGCCAAATATGCCCATGCGCAGGGGCTGACGCTCAGGGAAGCGGGTCTCGCCCTGGGGCTGGTCGATGAGGCGACGTTCGACCGGCTGGTGCGACCGGAAAATATGGTCTGATCCAGATCGACATGGCGGAACCGCCCGGCCTGCGATACATTGAGCCGCTATGAAGAAGAAAACCGCCCAGCCGCCGGTCAAGGGCAGCCCGCCGCGCAAATCCAGCCTGCTCAAAAAGGCCGCCCGCGTCGGGGCGACGGTGGTGGCGGCGCGGGTCGCCGCGGACACTGGCAAGAAGGGCGTGATCGGGTTGCTGGCGGGCATGGGCGCCAAGCGGCTGATCATGCGCTATCCTGCCGGAGCCCTGTTCGTCACCGGCGCCTATATGGCGGGTAAGCTCTATGAGGCGAAGCGGGAAGCGGACCGCAAGCGCAAGACGAACGCCCTGCCCGACAAAAGCGCGCAGCCCATATTGATCGAGGAGGCGCGCAAGGCCCGCAAAGGCTGACGCGCGCGGATTGTCCCTCTTGCAAAATCGCGTCCATGGCGGCACTAGCGGCCATGGCCGACAGCACCTCTATCGAGACGCCCGATTTCAAGCGCCGCGGCGTCCTGTTCGTTCTTTCCTCGCCTTCGGGCGCCGGCAAATCCACCATTGCGCGCAAGCTGCTCGCCGCCGAGCCGGATCTGGCGATGTCGGTATCTGCGACGACGCGGCCGATGCGGCCGGGGGAGGTCGACGGCAAGGATTATCATTTCGTCGATCTGGAGGAATTCCGGCGGATGACCGCCGATCACGAGTTCCTGGAATGGGCGCATGTCTTCGGCCAGCGCTACGGCACGCCCCGCGCGCCGGTCGAGGCGATGCTGAAGTCGGGCCGCGACGTGCTGTTCGACATCGACTGGCAGGGCGCGCAGCAGCTCCACCAGATTGCGGGCGGCGACGTGGTCCGCATCTTCATTTTGCCCCCGTCGATGGAGGAGCTGGAGCGTCGCCTGCGCGGCCGCGCGACCGACAGCAATGAAGTGATCGAGGGCCGCATGTCCCGCGCCGCCGGAGAGATCGCGCATTGGGACGGCTATGACTATGTCCTGTGCAATGTCGATGCGGACGATTGTTTCCAGCGCGTCCAGACCATCCTGCATGCCGAACGCATGAAGCGCAGCCGCCAGACCGGCCTGATCGGCTTCATCCGCAGGCTGAGCCGCTATCACCAGGAAGATTGAGGCTCACACCGGCTGAAATGTAGGAGCTCAGTCCTGCACTCCGAGCACGCAAATCATTATCCCTCGAAACCCGCTGGATCGGCCCAGTCCGGATGGACCCAGGCCATGGCCTTGAACAAGGTCCCCATGGCGTCGTCCGCGGTCAGCCTGTGGCGGGCGGCCTCCACCTCCTGCGCGCGGGCGGGGGCGGTGCGGCTCAACTGGTCGGCGCGGGCGTCTATGCCGAGGCGGCGCAGGAAATCGCCCTGGCCGACGGTGCGCGACACCCGCAGCCCGGCCTGACGCGCCATATTGCCGATCATGGTGAAATCGACATGGGTGGTAAGGTCGCTCTCTCCGGGTTCCAGAAAGGGGTCGGCGAAACGATGCGCCCTGACCGCCTGAAGCGTGTCGCCGGTCGCGGGGCCTTCATAGCCATAATCGACAATGATCGCCGCGCCGCCCTGCCGCGCGATGCGATGCGCCAGTTCCAGCGCAACGGCCGATCCGGCAAGGGGCATTTCCAGGATCGTGCCGTCCGGCGCATCGGCGGCCATGGCGGGAATGCCTGATTCCACCCGGCGATAACCGGGCATCGGCGCGAACCGGTCGGGCTGGTCGGGATCGGGGCGGACGACCACCCGCTCGCGCCATTCGCTGCCCGTGCGGACAAGCTGGCGCACCGGCAGGGCGTCGAAAAATTCATTGGCGACGACCAGCAGCGGCCCTTGATCGGGCAGGCCGGAAACGGCGTCATGATGGAAGACATTGGGGATCAGGGCCCTTTGCCTTTCACGCAGGCTGGGGCTGGTTTCGACGAAATGCACACGGGGATGGAGTGCGACGCTGGCCATGGCACGCAGCGCGTCGGAGGCTAATGTGCCACGTCCGGGGCCGAGTTCGACATAGCTCGCCTCCGGGCGGCCGCCCGACCGCATCCAGATGTCGGCCAGGCACAGGCCGACCAGTTCCCCGAACATCTGGCTGATCTCCGGCGCGGTGGTGAAGTCTCCCGCGGCGCCCAGCGGATCGCGGGTGCCGTAATAATGCTGGTTCGCCTCCGCCATATAATGCGCGACGGAGATCGGGCCGCCCGCCGCGATCTGGCGGACGAGCCGTTCGGCGAGACTCAACTCAACTGACACTCGCGCTGCCTGCGATCGGCTCCACCCTGACCCGGCGTCCCTTGGCGGTGAGGATCAGGTAGAGGCCGCCCAGGATCATCGGCACGCACAGCCACTGGCCCATGTGCAGGCCGGTGCGGGCGGCGAATTCCATGAGCTGCGCGTCAGCCTCCCGGAAATATTCGACGCCGAAGCGGAATATGCCGTAGCAGAAGAGGAAGATGCCAACGAGCATGCCGGGCTTGTAGCGGGCGCGCGTCCGCCAGAAGGCGAAGGCCAGGACCAGGAACAGCACGATGCCCTCGAAAAAGGCTTCGTAAAGCTGGCTCGGATGGCGGGGGAAGGGGCCGCCGGTCGGGAAGATGATCGCCCAGGGCACGTCGGTTTCCTTGCCCCACAATTCCCCGTTCACGAAATTGGCGAGGCGGCCGAAGAACAGGCCGAAGGGGACGCAGCAGGCGACGAAATCATGGATGCGCAGCCACGACAGCTTCTCCTTGCGCGCCATGTAGAGGATGCCGAGCGACACGCCGATCGCCCCGCCATGGAAGGACATGCCGCCGTTCCACAGCTTGAAGATATCGAGCGGGTTGCGGAGGATTTCGGGCTGATAGAAGAAGACATAGGCCAGCCGCCCGCCGATGATGATGCCCAGCGTCGCATAGAAGATCATGTCGTCGGCATGACGGCGCGCCATGGGCGATCCGGGCTGGGCGATCAGCTTCAGCAGATACCAGTAGCCGATCAATATGCCGGCCAGATAGGCGAGGCTGTACCATTTCAGCGTGAAGAAGCCGAGGTCGAGCGCGACCGGGCTGAGGCCGAGCTGGTCGAAGCGGATGGCGCCCGAAGCGGCGGCGGCAAGGTCAAGGATCAAGTTGTCGTTCCCCTTGGGAAATTCGGACCCGCCATAGAGCAGGTTGGGGGGAAGATGAAAGGGGGCGTTTGACGGGCGCCGGTCCGGCTACAGCTCCGCATAATGGGGCGGCACCGGCGGCAGGGTGAAGCGGGCGATACCGCCGCAGAGCAGCAGCAGCGCGATGGCAGGCCCAGCAACGCGCCATCCGCGCAGGGCGGGGCGACCCAGGAACAGCCAGCCAAGCGCCGTCGCCAGCATCGGCCAAAGATGATAGCGCAGGTCCGACGATATGCTGATGACGGCGAAGCTGGCCTCCTGAAACAGGGCGGAGGTGAAGAGGGCCAGCGCCATATCCCTGGCACCTCCGGATGCCATGGCAAGGCTGGCCCACAGGCCCCAGAGGGCGGCTGCGGTCCACAGGATCGGCCATGCCAGGGGTGTTTCCGTCAACCATGCGGCCCATCCCTGCCATGCCGGGACCAGGGGATTGTCAGGATTTGCAAGGCCGACATCATTGGGTTCGGCCCTGGCCGGAGGCGCGGCAAGCGGCCAATGGCGCGGCACCAGCCAGCGTTCGGTCGAGTTGAGATGGACGGCGCGGTGGGTCAGATAAGCGATCGGATGGCGCGCGGCGGCCATGGCGAGTTGGAGATAGAGCGGGCCTATCGGCGCCTTCTCCATTGGGCCGATGGCGGATTGGCATCCCGGCGCGCTACCGAGCGAGTCCCAGAACAGCGGGCGGACACAATCATGTTGCCTCAGTGCCTCGATCGCCGTCATGGAAAGGCCGCTGCCTGTTCCGTCCCCCGTCCGCACGGCGATGCCCGCCAGGTCGTATAGGGGCTGGGTGCGGCGGACGCCGCTGTCCTGCGCGCCGAACAGGCCGTGATTGACCGGCTGGGAAAGGAGCAGGACGGCCGGGATGGCGGCGATCATCACGCCCAGGCGGGCGAGGCCGGATTGCGGCCGTGCAAGCAGCAGCATCGCCAGCGGCACGGTCGAGAAGATTGCATTGGCGCGGACCAGCGTTGCGTAGGCCAGGCAGAGGATGATGAGGATCAGGGCTGGCGTCGGGACGGGCTGGCGGCGCAGGCGGTAATGGCTGACCAGGCCGGTGGCGAGGGCCAGCGCGCCGATCAGCTGGCTGTCCTTGATCACGACGGCGATCCACCCGCTGAGGAAGGGCGTCGCGCCGATGGCAAGCAGGGCGATGGCCCTGCGGCCGCCAAATGTCCGGGCGAGCAGGCCAAGCCCGATCCAATAGGCGCTCAGTTGCAGCACGAACATGGGGGCGGTGCCATGCCGGGCGAAGGGGAGGGTAGACCAGAGTCGGGCCATGACCGGCGGATGCCAGTCGTCATAGCTTCCACTCAGAAGCTGTTGATATTGAACGACGGTGTCGTAACTCGCAATACCCGGCCAGAAGAGGAGCAGGAAGCAGAGCAGCAGCGCCACGGCGATGACGAGCGGCCATGGCCTGGCCGGAGGGACGGCATCCTGAGTGATGGCATCGACGCGCACGCTTCCCCCTTTGAGACCCTGATAGCTGCCCACAATCGTCATCCCTGTCGAGGGGGCGATGACGGGCATCGGATGACAGGCAGGCATTGATTTGCGCCCAGCCTGGATACCGCTCCTGCCTTCGCGGGAGCATATTGCGCTCAGCGGCGGCAATCGGCGTTCATCCGCCCTTTCCCAATCGCCACCCCGCTTGCTCGGGGATGACGCGATCAGTGCGTTCGGCTGGTGACGTTGGCCGTGCCGTCGGCCTGTATTTCGATCAGATGCGCGGTGCCGTCGTTACATTGCGCCTTCCATCCCATGACGCCGTGCCGCACCTCGGTCCGTTCCGATCGGGTGACAGTCGGGCACGCCTCGCCCGAGGCGCGGACCGCCCGCTCCAGAACGCCGTTGCGCTGGGTTTCGTCCAGCCGGGCGACCTGCGCCGCCGCGCCGCTCTCGGGTGCCGCTTGATTGTCGACAGCCGTGATCTTTTCGCTGCTTTCGCCGCAGGCCATCAGGCTGAAGACCCCGGCCAATATCATCCATTTGCGCATGTTCATCCTTTCGCCTGGGCGGCAAACCCGTCCGTCGCCCGGATGAGCGCGTCCAATATGCCGGGTTCGTTGAATGCGTGACCGGCGCCTTCGATCATCTCGAATGTCGCTCGCGGCCAGGCCCGGTGCAGCGCCCAGGCGGTTTCGGCGGGGCAGGCCATGTCGTACCGACCCTGCACGATCACGCCGGGAATGTCCGCCAGCTTGTCCGCATCGCGGAGGAGCTGGTCTTCCTCCAGCCAGCCGCCATGCACGAAATAATGATTTTCGATGCGGGCGAAGGCGAGCGCGAAATCATCGCCCTCATGGGTGGCGGAGAGCGCTTCGTCGGGAAGCAGGCGGATGGTCTCCCCTTCCCACACGCTCCAGGCCTTGGCGGCGGCGATCCGGGCGGCGCGATCGTCCCCGGTCAGGATGCGGCGATAGGCATGGAGCAGGTCGCCGCGCTCCGCCTCCGGAATGGGTGCCACGAAACGTTCCCATTTGTCGGGATAGATGCGGCTGGCGCCATGTTGATAATACCAGTCGATTTCCTGGCGACGGATGGTGAAGATGCCGCGCAGCACCAGTTCGGTCACGCGCCCGACATGCGTCTGGGCATAGCATAGGGCCAGGGTGGAGCCCCAGCTCCCGCCGAAGACCAGCCATTCTTCCACCCCCATCATCTCCCGCAGCCGTTCGATATCGGCGACAAGATGCCAGGTGGTGTTGGCCTCCAGCTCCGCATGGGGGGTGGAGCGCCCGCAACCGCGCTGGTCGAACAGGAGGACGTCATAGCGCGCCGGGTCGAACAGGCGGCGATGATCGGGCGAGATGCCGCCGCCGGGTCCGCCATGCAGGAAGACGGCGGGCTTGGCGCCGGGTGTTCCGGCGCGCTCCCAATAGATGCGGTGGCCATCTCCCACATCGAGATGGCCGGAGGCAAAGGGTTCGATCGGGGGATAAAGCGTGCGCATGAGCCAAGGTGTAGAAAGTCTGGCGGGCAATGCAATCGACAGTGGCCCGATCCGTTTGACCGCAAGCAACGGGATGACAGGGGACAGGCACGGCGCCACTCTGGCGGACATGGACCTGTCAGACCTCGACCGGTACGGCGCCGCGCGCCTGCCCGCCTTGCTTTCCCCGGATCGATGCACGGAGATGATCGCATTGTGGGACCGACCGGACCTCTTCCGCAAGGAGGTGGTGATGGCGCGGCATGGTTATGGCAGCGGACGTTACCGCTATTTCGGCTATCCCCTTCCCGAACCTGTCGCGGCCTTGCGGGAGGCACTCTATCCTGCGCTCGCCAGCCAGGCGAATCGCTGGGCGGAGATGCTGGGGAGGGGTGACATCTATCCCGCGCGCCACGCCGATTTCCTGAAGGCAGGCTCGCTGGGCGGGCAGGACAAGGCGACGCCGCTACTGCTGCGTTATGAGACAGGGGACTGGAATGCCCTGCATCAGGATGTCTATGGGCCGCATGTCTTTCCGCTTCAGGTGGCAATCCTGCTTTCCGAGCCTGGTCGCGACTTTACCGGCGGCGCCTTCGTCCTGACCGAACAGCGGCCCCGCATGCAGTCGCGACCTGAAATCGTGCCGCTTGGTCAGGGTGACGCGGTGGTTTTCCCTGTGCGTGATCGGCCGGTGACCGGCGTTCGCGGTGTGCATCGGGTGCAGATGCGGCACGGTGTCAGCCGGTTGCTTTCCGGGGTACGTTATACGCTGGGCATCATTTTTCACGATGCCGCATGATTTTCCCGATTACATTTTGCGACAAATCCTTATCGGCCTTGCCAGAATTTTGCGACAACTCCCGCCTAGAGAGGGATGCGTCAGGGTCCTGGATTTAGGGGTGAAAAGTGCGCCGTTCCTTCACATGTCTTCTGTTTCCGTTGATGATGAGCGCAGCGCCGGGCGCACTGATGGCGCAGACGCAGCAGCCCAAAGGTCCTGCGGGACAGATGGACGACGCCGACGAGATCGTCGTCACCGGCCAGCCTGAGCGCGGCGCGGTCGCCGGCAATATCAAGCCGGAACAGCAGCTTTCCCCCGCCGATGTCCGCGCTCTGGGCGTCACCTCGATAGCCGAGATGATCACGGAACTGTCGCCGCAGACCAATGGCAGCCCGGTGGTCCTGCTCAACGGCAAGCGGATTTCGAGCTTCTCGGAGATCCAGGACATCCCCTCCGAAGCGGTGGCGCGGGTCGACATCCTGCCCGAACAGGTGGCGCTCAGCTATGGCTATGCGCCGACGCAGAAGGTGGTGAACATCGTCCTGCGCCAGCGTTTCCGCGCTGAGACGGTGGACCTGCGCGCGGGCACGACCACGGAGGGCGGGCGCGACAATGGATCGGCGGAAGGCGGGCTGCTGCGCATAAGGGGGGATAATCGCTTCACCCTGAACATGCAGTACAAGACCGCCGCGTCGCTGCTGGAAAGCGAACGCGGGGTTGTGCCGACGGTGCAGGGCGATCGGGCCAACCAGCAATCGGGCCTCTCCGCATTTCTGGTCGGCGAGAACGCCATGACCGGCGCGGAACTGGCCCACCACCGCACGCTCAGCCCGGCGACCGAGAGCTTCGCCACCAATGCGACTCTGGCCCGCGCGCTGGGCAAGGTGTCGATGACCGTCAACGGGCGGCTGGAACTGTCGGACAGCGACAGCCTGCAAGGGTTCGAGGCGGAACAATTGACGCTGGCGGCGGGCAACCCCTTCTCGCCTTTCGCCGATCAGACGAGCTTCTATCGTTATCTGCGGCAGGCGGGCGTGCTGGGGCAGCAGGTCAAGGGCACGACCGGCCATGTCGGCGTGACGCTGAACGGGCTGCTGGGCGGCGGCTGGCAATGGTCCTTCACCGGCAATGGCGATTATTCCAGCACCCGCACCTCCACCGATCGCGGCATCGGTCAGGACGCGATCCAGAATGCCATCGACGGCGGTGCCGATCCCTTCGGCAGTTTCGTGGCCGATCTCTTCTCCACCCATGTGATCGATCGGGCGAAGGCCGAGTCCCAGGCCATACAGGGCGACCTGCTGCTGTCGGGTTCGCTGTTCGACCTGCCCGCCGGGGCGGTGACGACAGCGGTGCGCCTGGGCGGATCGGCCAATGGCTTCGATAGCTGGTCGATCCGGTCGGGCGTGGAGCGCAACAGCAGTTACAGCCGGGAAATCGGCAGCGGGCAGATCAGCCTGGACATGCCGATCACCAGCCGGTCCAAGGGCGTGCTGGGCGCGGTGGGCGACATCGGCGTCAATGTGAATGCGGCGGCGCAGCATTATTCCGATTTCGGCACGCTTTCGACCTTGGGCTACGGCATGCGCTGGCGGCCGGTGCCCGCCGTGCAATTGCTGATGTCGGCCAATCAGGACCGCGCGGCGCCGACCGGGCAACAGATCACCGATCCATTGATTTCGACGCCCAACGTGTCGGTCTTCGATTACCGGACAGGCCAAACCGTCTTCGTTACCCAGATCAGCGGCGGCAATGCCGACCTTAAAGAGAGCGTACGGGATCAGTTCCGCTTGAGTGCCACGATCAAGCCTTTCGAGAAACCGAATCTGACGCTCACCGCGACCTATACCAACAGCCGGACGAGGAATCCGATTTCGGCTTTCCCGACGCCGACACCGGCGATCGAAGATGCCTTTGAAGATCGCTTCAGGCGTGATTGCTATAGCTGTATGTTGACTCAGATCGACGCGCGGCCGGTCAATTATCTGCGATCGCAGAGCGAGCAGTTGCGCTGGGGTTTCGATCTTTCCATCCCGCTGAAATCGCACATCCAGAAAGTGATCGAGGCGTGGCGCGCGGCGGGCGCCAAGCCTGAGGAACGGCCCAAGGAATTGCAGGACCTGCGCGGCCTGTTCGGCAATCGCGGGCCGGGTGGAGGACCGGGCGGTGGGCAGGGGGGGCAGCCGCCGCAGACGCAGGATGGTGGTGATCGACCGCGCCGCGAAGGCGATCAAGGCGGCCCCGGCGGCTCTGGCGGAGGCGGCCAGCCTGGTCCTGGCGGCGGATTCGGTGGTCCGGGTGGCTTTGGCGGCGGCGGACGCGGCCCTGGTGGCGGTGGCGGCCGGTTGAGCTTCAGCCTCTATCACACCTGGCATTTCACCGAGAGCATCCTGATCGCGCCGGGCGTGCCGGAACTGGATTTGCTGAACGGTGGCGCCACGGGATCGTCGGGTGGCCAGCCGCGGCATGAGCTGAATGCGCGGGTCGGCTATACCAATAATGGGCTTGGCGCGCGGCTGAGCGTCGATTGGGAGAGCGGCACCCATGTCGACGGCGCCCTCGGCGGAGCCTCACGGCTGGACTTCGGCAGCCTGGCGACGGTGGACTTGCGGCTTTTTGCCAATCTGGGCCAGATGCCTTCGTTGGTGAAGCGGCATCCCTTCCTGCGGGGAGCGCGCGTGTCGATCGGCATCGACAATCTCTTCAACCAACGGCGCAGCGTGACCGATGCGACCGGAATGACGCCGGTGCGTTACCAGCCGGGCTATCTCGATCCGCTGGGGCGGGCGGTGACGATCAGCTTCCGCAAGCTGTTCTTCTGACGGATTTAAGCCGGTTCCTCCCGGTCCGTTATGATCGTCATGACAGATCGGGAAAGGTCCGGGGCATGAAACCGATACGGATAGTGGTGGTCGACGATTCCTTGACCATCCGTGCGATGATCGAAACGCTGCTGGAGCGCGACCGGCGTTTCGAAGTGGTGGGGATCGCCCGCGACGGGGACGAGGCGATCGATCTTGTCCGGCTGCACCGGCCCGATGTGGTGACGCTGGACGTCGCCATGCCGGGGAAGGACGGCATGACCATATTGGACGAGATCATGGACATGGACCCGCGCCCCGTCATCATGCTGTCCAGCCTGATGCGCGACGGGGCGCCGATCACGGGCGAGGCGCTGGATCGGGGAGCGGCGGCCTGCTTCAACAAGGCGATGATCGCGCGCGAGGCAGCCAGGTTCATCGGGCTGATCAAGGATGTGGCGCGCGGCATGGTGCAGGTTCAGCCGGTGATGTTGGCGGCCTGAACGGGACGGGAGGGAAAGAAAGGCCGCGGGTTTTGGGGCCTTTTATGCGTCGGCAACGCATGAATTTTGGTCATCGACTGTCGTCATATCCAACAAAAAAGCCGCCCGGTGAGGGCGGCTTTTCTGTTCAGTCCGATGCTGAGGCTCAGGCTTCTTCGGCCGGAGCTTCTTCGGCTTCCACGGCGATCTCGCCGGGTTCCGCATTCGGATCATAATCTTCGGTGAAGCCAGCCTCGTCCTTTTCGAACAGGTCGGCCATCACGTCGACGCCCTGCGCCTGAAGGTCAGCCTCTTCCGGCGAGCGGGCGACGTTCACCGTGATGGTGACGGCGACTTCGGGGTGCAGCGCGACCTTGACGTCGAACACGCCGAGCGTCTTGATCGGGCGTTCCAGAACGACCATCGCCTTGGTGACGTTGGTGACGCCATCGGCGTGGAGGGCTTCGACGACGTCACGGACGGCGACCGAACCATAGAGGTGGCCGGCGTTGGACGACTGGCGGATCAGGACGATCTGCTTGCCGTTGACGCCTTCGGCAGCCTTTTCGGCGTCGGAGCGGCGGGCGGCGTTGTCGGCTTCGATCTTCGCGCGGTTGGCTTCGAACACCTTCTTGTTGGCGGCGTTCGAACGCAGCGCCTTCTTGTTGGGCAGCAGATAGTTACGGGCGTAACCGTCCTTCACGGTGACGACGTCACCGATGGCGCCCAGCTTCTCGATCCGTTCAAGGAGAATGATTTCCATGAGTCTTACTCCCTCACTTCACGATGTAGGGCAGCAGGCCCAGATGACGGGCGCGCTTGATGGCCTGGGCCAGCTCGCGCTGCTTCTTGGCGGAAACCGCGGTGATGCGGCTGGGGACGATCTTGCCGCGCTCGGACACGAAGCCCTGGAGCAGACGAACGTCCTTATAATCGATCTTCGGCGCATCCTTGGCGGCGAAGGGGCAGCTCTTGCGGCGGCGGAAAAACGGGCGTGCCATTGTTCAGATCTCCTTATTCGCCGGCGGCGGCTTCTTCGCGCTCACGGCGCGGGCCACGGTCTTCGCGGGGACCACGGTCGCCACGATCGCCGCGCGGACCACGCTCGGCGCGTTCCTGCTTGCGCATCATGACCGACGGACCGGCTTCCAGCTCATCGACCTTGATGGTCATGTAGCGGATGATGTCTTCGTTGATCTGGGTCTGGCGCTCCAGTTCCGCAACGACACCCGCGGGGGCGTCGATGTTCAGCATCACATAATGAGCCTTGCGGTTCTTGGCGATCTTGTAAGCGAGCGAACGCAGGCCCCAGGTTTCCACCTTGGTCACCTTGCCAGCATTATCCTCGACGATCTTGGTGGCGGTTTCCGCCAGAGCGTCCACCTGCGCCTGTGCCAGATCCTGGCGCGCAAGGAACACATGCTCGTAAAGAGCCATGGGTATTGCCTCATCTGTTGGCCGATCGCTGACGTCCGCCCCATGCGGAACGCCCCTCCGGCTGTCGTCTCAAGCATTCAATCGCGCGCCTCCGAGTCACCCCGGAGCCGTGCGAAGCGGCGCCTATGACGGAAATGCAGGAGAAAGGCAAGGGAGACTTGGCGTTGCCCCGCCGCTTGCATAGAGGTTGGACAACGACGCGAAAAGGGGAGAATGGAATGGCGGTCGGGATCGCGGCCTTGTCGCTGATATTGCTGATGATCGCGGCCTATCGGGGGATGAGCGTCATAGTGATGGCGCCGTTGCTGGCCATGCTGGCGGTGTTCCTGACTGATCCTTCCGCCGTGCCTGCGGTGTTTTCGGGTCTCTTCATGGAGAAGGTGGGAAGCTTCCTGAAGCTCTATTTCCCCGTGTTCCTGCTGGGCGCGCTGTTCGGCAAGCTGATCGAGATTTCGGGCTTTTCGCGTGCGATCGTGACGGCGGTGGTCCGGCTGGTCGGGGCGAGGCAGGCGATCCCGGCGATCATGCTGGTGACGGCGCTGCTGACCTATGGCGGGGTTTCGGTCTTCGTGGCGGTGTTCGCCGTCTATCCCTTCGCTGCCGAGATGTTCCGGCAGGGCAATATTCCCAAGCGGCTGGTGCCCGCGACGATCGGCCTTGGCGCCATCACCTTCACCATGGATGCGATGCCTGGGACGCCGCAGATCCAGAATATCATCCCGACCAGTTTCTTCGGGACCACCGCCTGGGCGGCGCCGGTGCTGGGGCTGATCGGGTCCCTGTGCATCACGGGGTTGGGGTTGACCTATCTGGGCTGGCGCAAAGCCAGGCTTATGGCGGCGGGAGAGGGCTATGGCGCGCCGGAGACGCTGGTGAACGAGCCGGAAGCCGTGGCCGGCGAGCAGGGCGGGGTGCATCCGCTGATCGCGCTGCTGCCTTTGCTGGTGGTCGGTCTGGGCAATCTGGCGCTGACCATGATGATCCCGCGCATGGTGCCGGGGGAAGAAGTCGGTGTGTCGCTGATCGGCCTGTCCGAGCCGGTGACGGTGAAGGTGGCACAGGTGGCGGCGCTCTGGGCCGTGGAGGGCGCGCTGCTGGCGGGGATCGCGACGATCCTGCTCTTCGCTTTCCGGCCGGTGGCCCGGCGCTTTGCCGATGGGTCGAAAGCGGCCGTGGGCGGAGCCCTGCTGGCGGGGATGAACACGGCGGTCGAATATGGTTTCGGGGCGGTGATCGCGGCGCTGCCGGGCTTTCTGGTGGTGAAGGAGGCGCTGAAGGCGGTGCCCAATCCGCTGGTGAATGAGGCGATCACCGTGACGTCGCTGGCCGGGATCACGGGATCGGCCTCGGGCGGGCTGTCGATCGCGCTGGCGGCGATGGCGGAGCAGTTCACGGCGGCGGGCGATGCGGCCGGAATCCCGCGCGAGGTGCTGCATCGGGTCGCATCGATGGCAAGCGGGGGCATGGACAGCCTGCCGCATAATGGGGCGATCATCACCCTGCTGGCAGTGACGGGATTGACCCATCGGCAGGCTTACAAGGATATTTTCGCGCTGACGCTGATCAAGACCTTCACCGTGTTCGTGGTGATCGCGGTCTATTATCTGACGGGGCTGGTATAGAAAAGACGCCCCGGAGACCCGGCTCCGGAGCGTCTTTTGGTTTAGCGGATCGCGCCGGTGATGATCGAGGCGATGATGCCGCTGGTGATCGCGACCAGGACCGCGTCATTGCCCGACCGGACCCAGTGATAGCCCCGCGGCGGGGCCTTCAGACGGTAGCCGCGATAATTGTCGATGACGCGATAATTGTGCGCGTAGCGGCGGTCGAAGCGCTGTCCCTTGGCCCAGCGGCGGTGATCGTCCTTGCGGACCACGGTCTTCTGCTTGACCACCATGCGGCCGTGCGGGCCTTGCTTGACGATGCGGGTTTCCTCGCGATGCGGCGCGGCCTGCGCCTGCGCGGTGATCATCGGGCTGGCGACCATCGTGGTGGCGGCCAGGGCCATCAGAAACTTCTTCATCATGTCGTTGCTCCTTGCTTCGATTTCTGCGCCGCTGTCCGGCGTTGAAATCAGATTTAGGAGGGGCCTGTCGCAGGGATGTGTCGCGGCATGGCGGAGTTTGTCGAAAAGTGTAATGGAAACGGATTTAGTCTGAATATCTGTTCATGAACGATTATTTCCCAGGGAAAGATGCTTGCCGCATGACTGTACGGAATGTGGCGAGCCATGCAGGATCTTGCCGGTCATTCATGACGCAGCGCGTCGATCGGGTTGAGCGCGGCGGCACGGCGAGCGGGGAAATAGCCGAAGACGACACCGATGGCGGCGGAAAAGAGGAAGGCGATCAGGTTCACCTTGACGTCGAAGATGAAGGGCACCTGCATCAGCGGGGCGATGGCGAGCGAGGCTATCAGCGCCAGGAACAGACCGATCAGGCCGCCAAGGCAGGAGAGGACGATGGCTTCGACCAGAAACTGCATCAACACCTCGCGGGCGACGGCGCCGATGGCGAGGCGGATGCCGATCTCGCGGGTGCGCTCGGTCACGGAGACGAGCATGATGTTCATGATGCCGATGCCCCCGACCAGCAGGGATATCGCCGCCACCGCCGCCACGATCTGCGTCAATATCGTGGTGGTGCCGGTCAGCGTGTCGCTGATCTGCTTGGTGTCGAAGACGTTGAAATTATCCTCCGCGCCCGGCTTCACCTTGCGCCGTTCGCGCATCAGTTCCTCAAGGCTGGTCTGCACGGTGCTGGTGTCATAGGCGTCGTCGACCGCGACCATGATCTGGCTGATGTCGCGGTCGCCGGTGAAGCGGCGCTGGACGAACTTGATGGGCATGACGACGACATCGTCCTGATCGCCGAAGCCGCCCTGTCCACGCGTGGCCAGCGCACCGATGACCTGGCAGGAAACACCCTTGATGCGTATCCGCTTGCCGACGGGGTCATTGCCCTGGAAGAGATTGGTGCGGACCGTGTTGCCGATGATGCAGACGGGTTTCCCCGCCTCCTCCTCCTCCGGCATGAAGAGGCGGCCGGTGTCGGCTTTCCAGCTTTGCACCTCGAAATAGGCGGCGGTGGTGCCGTAGACGGTGGTCGACCAGTTGCTGCCCTCGTAGATGGCCGTGCCGCTCGACTGGACCATGGGGGCGACGGCGCGGACGCCGGTGAGCTGGTTTTCTATCGCCGCAAGATCGGCGGGCTTGAAGTCCGGGGGGCGCGGACCGCCGCCGCCGCGGCCGAATCCCTGGCCAGGGCGAAGTTGCAGGACGTTGGCGCCCAGCGAACTGATCTGTTCGCGCACGGCGGCCGTGGCCCCGTTGCCCAGCGTCACCATGGTGACGACCGCCGCCACGCCGATGATGATGCCGAGCGTGGTGAGGAAGCTGCGCAGCTTGTGCCGGTTGATCGCGCGGAAGGCGAGGATGACGGTGGTGCCCAGCATCAGGCCTTCACCCCATATTCGACGCTCTCCACAAGACCGTCCTTGAAGTGGACGATGGTACGGGCGAAGGCGGCCATGTCGGGTTCATGCGTCACCATCAGCACGGTGATCCCGCTGTTGCGGTTGAGATCGGTCAGCAGTTCCATGATCTCCACCGAGCGTTCCGAATCGAGATTGCCGGTCGGCTCGTCGGCCAGCAGCACGTCGGGCTGGGTCACGATGGCGCGCGCGATGGCGACGCGCTGCTGCTGCCCGCCGGAAAGCTCAGCGGGCGTATGGTCCCACCAGTCCTTCAGGCCCACCTTGTCGAGCGCGGCCATGCCGGAATCATACCGTGTCTTCTTGTCTTCCCCCCGATAGAGCAAGGGAAGTTCGACATTCTCCAGCGCCGTGGTGCGCGAGAGCAGGTTGAAGCCCTGGAACACGAAGCCGAGATAGCGGCGGCGCAGCAGGGCGCGCTGGTCGCGGTCGAGCCGTTCGACATGGCGGCCCTTGAACAGGAATTCGCCGCCCGATGGTACGTCGAGGCAGCCCAGAATGTTCATCGTCGTCGACTTGCCGGACCCGGAAGGTCCCATCACTGCCACGAAATCACCCTGTGCGATGTCGAGATCGATGCCCTTCAAGGCCTGGAAGGCGGTGGGCCCCGAGCCGTAGACCTTGGTCACGCCGCGCAGGGAGATGATAGGATCGTCGGCCATCCGATCACGTTCCGCCGTTGCGGCCGGTGCCGCGCGGTTCCATCGTCCGGGACTGTGGCGGCTGAGGGGTGAGGGGTGCGGTTTCCGGCTTCGAATCGCCGGAATTTCCAAGCTTTCCGACCGTCGCGGGGCTGCCGTCGGTGGAGCGGTCGCGGGGCTTGCCGTCCCGTGATCCGCCATCCGTTGCCTGATCCTCTGCCGGAGCCTGCTGGCCGCTGGCGAGCTGGCCGGTGATGACGCGCATGCCGGGCTTGAGGTCGCCGCCGGTGATGACCGTACGTGCGCCGTCGCTGGCGCCGACGGTCACTTGCACCGCCTTGGGATCGCCGTCTGCTCCCACGATATAGACGGTCTGGCTGCTGCCGATGCCGAAGCTGACCTGACGGCTGGCGCCGCCACGGCGGAAGCGGCGGGGACCGGGGACGATCTGGCTGGTGATACCGCCGTCCCTGTTGCCCGCGCTGGGCTTGAAACGGAGGGCGCTGTTGGGGACCAGCAGCACGTCATGCAGTTCCTGCGTCACGATGTCCGCCGTGGCCGTCATGCCGGGGCGCAGGATTTCCTGTTCATTGTCGACCGAGAGCACCGCCGTATAGGCGACGACCGTGCCGCTGGTGCTGCTGGCCGTGCTGCCGCTCGATGAGGAAGAGGAGCTGCTGCTGGCGCTGTTCGAACCGACATTGACCCGCGTCACCTTGGCGGGGAACGTGCGGCCGGGAAAGGCATCGACCGAGAAATTGGCGCTTTGGCCTTCCTTCACCTGGCCCACGTCCGCTTCGTCGACCGAAACCTCCACCTCCATCTTGGTGAGGTCCTCCGCGATGGTGAAGAGGACCGGGGCGTTGAGGGAGGCGGCGACGGTCTGGCCCGGTTCGATGTCGCGCGAAAGGACGACGCCGGTGACGGGCGAAACGATCTGGGCGATGGAAAGGTTGGTCTGGGCGGTCGAAAGCTGCGCCTGCGAGACGCGGACCTGGGCCTGCGCCGAACGGAGGTTGGCGAGGGCGGAGCTGTAATCGGCGCGGGCCGCATCCAGTTCGGTCTTCGCGGGCACGCGGCCGCCGGAGAGCTTGAAGACGTTGAGTTGGCGGTCGAGAGTCGCTTTGGCGAGCGCGGCCTGCGCCTGTGCCTGCGCGACGCTGGCCTCCGAAGAGGCGACCTGCGCGCGGGTCTGGTTGATCGTGTCGACCAGGCGGCGGGTGTCGAGTTCGGCCAGCTTCTGTCCCTGGGTCACGCGGTCGTTGACGTCGACATAGACCGCCGTGATCTTGCCCGACTGTTCGGAGCCGACATCGACCTGGTTGATGGGCTTGAGGTTCCCGGTGGCGGAGACGGAGACGGTGAGGTCGCCCTTGCGCGCCTCCCGCGTCGCATAATTGGGCTTGTCTTCGCCCGCGAAGCAGTGCGCGAGCAACAATATCAGGATCAGCAGGATGATCCCGATGCCGCTCCGGATCGCCCATTTGCGCCACGGTTTTTCGGGTTTCGCGCCCAGAAAGTCGTCGAGGCCCTGATCGGTCGTCACATCATTGCTCATTGTTTTTGCTCATTGGGGACGATTTTTCCATATCCTGCCAGCCGCCGCCCAGCGCATTGTAGAGCTGGGCGATCGCGAGCACCTCGTCCGATTGCGCGGCGGCCAGGCTGTTGCGCGCGCTCAGAAGCGTGTTTTCGGTCTGGGAAAGCGTCTGGAAGTCGATCAGGCCGGACTGATACTGGCTGCGGGCCATGATCGCGGCATTGTTCGAGGCTTCGTAGGCGGTGGCGAACGCGGCCTTGCGGGCGCGGGCGCTGGAGAGGGAGGCCATGGCGTTCTCCACATCCTCCAGCGCGGTCAGCACGGACTGCTTATAGGCGGCGAAGGCGCCCTCGGTGGCGGCCCTTTGCGAGCGGACTTGCGAGGCGAGGCGGCCGCCGTCGAAGATCAGCTGCGCGACATTGGCGAAGATGCCGCCGGTGATCAGGCTGAACAGGTCCTTGAAGCTGTTCGACGTGGTGCCGATGTTGCCGCTGATCCCGAGCGAGGGATAAAGTTGCGCCTGCGCCACGCCGATCCGGGCCGTGGCGGCGGCGAGCGCACGCTCGGCGGAGCGGACGTCGGGTCGCTGGCGCAGCGTGTCGGCGGGGATGCCGACGGCGATCTGTGTCGAAGCGGTCGGGATCGGTGCGGGGGTTTCGAGGGTGCGGGTGGCCTCGCCCGGCGCCTGTCCGGTGAGGACGGCGATGCGGTTGAGGCTGCCCCTCAGGCTGGCTTCCAGTTGCGGGATGGTGGCGTTGGTCTGGGCGAGTTGCGCCTTGGCCTGCTGCTCGTCCAGGGAGGAGACGAGGCCCGCCTGAAGCCGCCAGGCGGCGATCCTGTAATTATCCTGCTGGATCGCCTGCGTTTCGCGGGCGACGCGCAACTGTTCCTGTGCCAGCCGCGCCTGAACATAATTGGTGACGAGTTCGGAGATGATCGTCATCCGCACATTGGCGAGGTCATAGCCCGAAGCGGCAAGGTCGGCGCGGGCGGCCTGCGCGGAGCGGGAGAGTTCGCCGAACAGGTCGACCTGCCAGCTTGCATTGGCGCCGACCGAATAGCTGCTCGACCAGTTGGAGGAACCGCCGCCTATCGGATTGCCGCTGGGGTCGAGGCGTCCGCCGGCATCCTGGTTGCTGTAATTGCGCCCGCCGCTGGCCGAGCCGTTCACTTGCGGAAGGAAAGCCGCCCTTGCCTGGCGCAGCGATTCCCGCGCTTGGCGGAGCCGTGCCTGAGCCTGCACAATGTCGAGATTGTTGGCGATCGCCCGCTCGATGAGCCCGCTGAGCGTCGGATCGCCAAGGCGCGTCCACCAGCTGGCAAGGCCGGCTTCATCGACAGCCCCGGTTTCGCCCTGGCTGTAAACGGGAGGCACGCCGAGCGTGGCGGGAGCGGGGGCGCGATAGTCAGGGCCCGCCGCGCAGGCCGACAGGGTCAGCGCCGTTCCCGTGATCCATCCAATGCGATATCGCACCTTTTCCTTATACTCCGTCATCGTTAAAGGCGGTCGTCCAGAGAGAAGTGCCGAAATGGGCCGGGGGGCTCAACGGCATTTGTGTCTCAAAGTGTAACGACTTTGAAAAATTGCGCTTTTGGAAAAGCGCGCGTGTCAGAAGGTGGATGATGAGGGCATTTCTTTTTCCGGGACAGGGCAGCCAGTCGGTCGGCATGGGCAAGGCGCTGGCCGATGCGAGCCCGGCCGCGAAGGAGCTGTTTCAGGAGGTCGATGACGCTCTGTCGCAGCATTTGTTCCGCATCATGGTGGAAGGGCCGGAAAGCGACCTGACGCTGACGGAAAATGCGCAGCCCGCGATCATGGCGAACGCGCTGGCGACCCTGCGGGTGATGCAGAGGGAGGGCGGTTTTTCGCTGGCCGAGAAGGGCGATTTCGTCGCCGGGCACTCGCTGGGCGAATATAGCGCGCTCTGTGCGGCGGAGGCGTTCGACATCGGCACCACGGCGAAGCTGCTCAAGCTGCGCGGCAGGGCCATGCAGGCGGCCGTGCCGGTGGGCGAGGGCGCCATGGCGGCGCTGCTGGGCGCCGACATCGAGAAGGCGCAGGCGCTGGCCGACGCGGCGGCCGAGGGCGAGGTCTGCACCGTCGCCAATGACAACGACCCGACGCAGGTGGTGATTTCCGGCCATCGCGGCGCGATCGAGCGTGCGGTGGCGCTGGTCAAGGATCATGGCATCAAGCGCGGCGTGCTGCTGCCGGTGTCGGCGCCCTTCCACTGCCCGCTGATGCAGCCCGCCGCCGAGGCGATGGAGGAGGCCCTGGCCAAGGCGGCGATCAACACGCCGCTGCTGCCGGTCTATGCCAATGTGCTCGCGAGCGCGATCGCCGATCCGGAAGAGATCAAGCTGCGGCTGGTGGAGCAGGTGACGGGCCGGGTGCGCTGGCGCGAATCCGTTGCCGCCATGTGGGACGCGGGCGTGACCGAATTCGTCGAGCTGGGCGGCAAGGTGCTGGGACCGATGGTGAAGCGCATCGCGCCCGACGCGACCGTGCGCAGCATCGTGACGATGGACGATATCGAGGCGGCGCTGGCCGCTTTCTGAACGGAATCAAAGGATAAGAGACATGTTCGATCTGTCAGGCATGACCGCGCTGGTGACCGGCGCTTCGGGGGGCATCGGGTCCGCCATTGCCAGGGCGCTGGCCGCGCAGGGCGCCACGCTCGCCCTTTCGGGGAGCAACGAGGAGAAGCTGAAGGCTTTCGCGGCGGAATTGGGCGGCGATCACAAGATTCTCGTGTGCAACCTCTCCGATCCGGCGGCGGTCGACGCGCTGGTAGGGCAGGCGGTCGAGGCGCTGGGCGGCAAGATCGACATCCTCGTCAACAATGCCGGCATCACCCGCGACAACCTCATCCTGCGCATGAAGGACGAGGAATGGTCGGACGTGATCTCCGTCAATCTGGAGGCGGCGTTCCGGCTCGCCCGCGCGGCTGCCAAGCCGATGATGAAGGCGCGTTTCGGTCGCATCATCTCCATCACCTCGGTCGTGGGCGTGACGGGCAATCCGGGACAGGCCAATTATGCCGCGTCCAAGGCCGGCATCATCGGCATGTCCAAGTCGCTGGGCCAGGAATTGGCGAGCCGGGGCATCACCGTCAATTGCGTGGCGCCCGGCTTCATCCGGTCGGCCATGACCGACGCGCTCAACGATGCGCAGAAGAGCGCGATTCTCACCAGGATTCCGGCGGGCGACCTGGGCGCGGGCGAGGATATCGGCGCGGCCGTCGTCTATCTGGCGAGCAGGGAAGCCGGTTATGTCACCGGCCAGACCCTGCACGTCAATGGCGGCATGGCGATGATTTGAAGGCGCGGGAGAGATGAATTATTCCATCTCTTTCGTGATTTCGTCAAAAATTTTGGGCATTTGCAAAGCTCTCGCCCTGTGCCATCGGGGTCAGGGAGTCGAATGCAGGCGAGCGGGTGTGCGTTTCCCGATTGTCTCTTGCCTCTTGCCTCTGTAGGGGCTTGCCTCTAGGGCTTTGCCTTAACAGATATTCAGAACCATCAACGATACCCAGTAAAAAGGACCACTCATGAGTGAGACCGCGGATCGCGTAAAGAAAATCGTCGTCGAGCATCTGGGCGTCGAAGCCGAAAAGGTGACCGAGGATGCGAGCTTCATCGACGATCTGGGCGCTGACAGCCTGGATATCGTCGAGCTGGTGATGGCGTTCGAGGAAGAATTCGGCGTCGAAATCCCTGACGATGCGGCCGAGAAGATCGCCACCGTCAAGGATGCCATCGATTATATCGACAGCAAGCAGTAAGAGCGTCGGGCGGCCTGTCTGAAAACAGATGGCCGCTGCGTTTCAAAGGGAATGGCTCCTCCTGTCCGGCAAAAACCGGGTCTTGGGGAGCCTTTTCGTATCTGGTCCCCCGTTCACAAGACCGTCTTGAATGGCTAGATGAGCGGCGTTGAGCCAAAGAGAATTTTCGGAGCAAGCATATGCGTCGTGTTGTCGTCACCGGCCTTGGCATGGTCAGCCCGCTCGGCGGGGATGTGGAAACGACCTGGAAGAACATCATCGCGTCCAAATCCGGCGCGGCGACGATCACGCGCTTCGACGCCAGCGAATATAAATGCCGTATCGCCTGCGAAGTGAAGCCGGCCGATCATGAATATGGCTATGATGCGGGGCTGGATGTCGATCACAAGATCCAGCGGCAGGTGGACCCGTTCATCGTCTATGGCATTTCCGCCGCCAGCCAGGCGCTGCGCGATGCGGGTCTCGACAATATGAGCGAGGAAGAGCGGCTGCGCGCCGGTTGCTCGATCGGTTCGGGCATCGGTGGACTGCCGGGCATCGAGAGCGAATCGCTGGTGCTGGCCAACAAGGGGCCGGGCCGCGTGTCGCCGCACTTCGTGCATGGACGGTTGATCAATCTCATCTCGGGCCAGGTTTCGATCAAATATGGCCTGATGGGGCCGAACCATGCGGTCGTGACGGCCTGCTCGACGGGCGCGCATTCGATCGGCGACGCTGCGCGCATGATCGCGATGGACGATGCCGACGTGATGCTGGCGGGCGGCGCGGAAGGTGCGATCTGCCCGATCGGCATTGCCGGATTCGCGCAGGCCCGGGCGCTGTCGACCGCCTTCAACGATCAGCCGGAAAAGGCTTCGCGCCCCTATGACGTCAACCGTGACGGCTTCGTCATGGGCGAGGGCGCGGGCGTGGTCGTGCTGGAGGAATATGAGCGGGCCAAGGCGCGCGGCGCGAAAATCTATGCCGAAGTCATCGGCTATGGTCTGTCGGGCGATGCCTATCACGTCACCGCCCCCCATCCGGAAGGCAATGGCGGTTACCGCTCGATGGAAATGGCGCTCAAGAAGTCGGGCCTTTCGCTGGCCGACATCGATTATGTGAACGCGCATGGCACTTCGACGCCTTTGGGGGACGAACTGGAACTGGGCGCGGTGAAGCGTCTGTTCGGCGAGCATCTCAGCACCATGTCGATGAGTTCGACCAAGTCGGCCATCGGCCACTTGCTGGGCGGCGCGGGCGCGGTGGAGAGCATCTTCTGCATCCTGGCGTTGCGCGACCAGATCGTGCCGCCGACGCTCAACCTCGACGAGCCGAGCGAAAGCTGCAAGGGCGTGGACCTGGTCCCGCACGTCGCCAAGGAGCGCAAGGTGCGCGCGGTGCTGAACAATTCGTTCGGTTTCGGCGGGACCAACGCGTCGCTGATCATGAAGGCGGTCTGAGACGAGACGGATGCGACGGCTTGGCTGGTCCATATTGCTGATCGGCCTGGCCGTCACGGCCTTCGTGGCATTCCGTTTCGTTCATGGATGGACGGAGGCGGGGCCCGCGACCAGGGATGTGACGGTCGTCGTGCCCGATGGCGCGACGCTCGCCGATGCCGCCGTGCTGCTCAAGCAGAAGGGCGCGGTGCGCTCCGCCGACGCTTTCCTGACCCGCGCCAAGGTCTTCGGACGCGGCAAGTCGATCAAGGCGGGCGAATTCCTGATCCCCAAGGGCGCCAGCAACAGCGACATCTTCAGGATATTGGGCGGCGGCAAGACGCTGACCCGGCTGGTGACCATACCAGAGGGGATGCCATCGATCCTCGTCTATGAACGACTGAAGGCAAATGAGGAGCTGACCGGCGATATAGCGGTGCCCGAAGAGGGCAGCGTGATGCCCGACAGCTATGCCTTCGACAAGGGCGAGAGCCGGGCGGCGGTGTTGAAGCGCATGCAATCCGCTATGGACAAGGCGCTGGAGAAGATGTGGGCGGAGCGGGCGCCCAACGCAGTTGCCAGGACACCGGAAGAGGCGATCATCCTTGCCAGTATCGTGGAGAAGGAAACAGCCGTGCCATCGGAGCGGCCGACCGTGGCCGGGGTCTATGGCAACCGCCTGAAGGCGCGCATGATGTTGCAGGCGGACCCGACGATCATCTATCCGATCACCAGGGGAAAGCCGTTGGGGCGGCGGATCAAGAAGTCGGAGATCGCGGCGGTCAACGACTATAACACCTATGCGATGACCGGGCTGCCGAAGGGGCCGATCGCCAATCCGGGGCGGCTGTCGATATTGGCGGTGCTGCATCCGGCGGAGACGAAGGCGCTCTACTTCGTCGCGGATGGCAAGGGCGGGCATATCTTTGCCGACACGCTGCAAGAGCATAATGAGAATGTGCGCAAATGGTTCGAGATCCGGCGCGCGCGCGGCGAGCTGTAAGTTTTCCTTTTCTTCGGTAAAGCAAGGATTGCCAAACCGGAAGGGCGCGCTTAGATGGGCGTCAGCATCAAGAGTTGGGGCGACGCCCAACGCCAACCTGCCGATCCGGGCAAGGTGGCACTCCCGAAGGGAGGATGTGGCCGATCCGGCAACCAAGCGGACCCAAGCCACATCGTCAGCGTCGCTCCGGAACAAGGAATGACGTGAAGTGCCGATCAAGATAGCCGACGACCTGCCCGCCCGCCGCACGCTGGAGGCCGAGGGTGTCGACGTCATGCGTGAGGTCGATGCCGTGCGGCAGGACATCCGCCCGTTGCGGATCGCGCTGCTCAACCTCATGCCGAACAAGATCAGCACGGAAACGCAGCTCGCCCGGTTGCTGGGCGCGACGCCGCTACAGGTGGAACTGACCTTGGTGCGAATCAGCGACCATGTGTCGCGCAACACGTCCGCCGACCATATGGCGTCCTTCTATCGCCCCTGGACCGATGTGCGGGACGAGCGGTTCGACGGCTTCATCATAACAGGAGCGCCGGTGGAAACGCTGCCCTTCGAAGAGGTGAGCTATTGGGATGAATTGAGGGCCATTTTCGACTGGACCCAGACCCATGTCCACCGCTCCCTCAGTATCTGCTGGGCGGCGCAGGCGGCGCTGCATCATTTCCATGGCGTGGAGAAGCATGCGCTGGAACGGAAGGCGTTCGGTGTATTCCGCCATCACAATCATGTGCCTTCGTCACCCTGGATGCGGGGCTTTTCGGATGATTTCTGCGTACCCGTGTCACGCTGGTCCGAAGTGCGGCGGGCTGACATTCCTGAAGGGCGGGGTTTGCAGATATTGGCCGAAAGCGATGAATCGGGCCTCTGTCTGATCGGTGATCCGGGGCGCGGCTTCCTGCACATGTTCAATCATCTGGAATATGACACGCTGACGCTGGCCGATGAATATGCCCGCGATGGGGCCGGGCAGTTGCCGGCCCATTATTTCCCCGGCGACGATCCGGCGCAGCCGCCGCTGAATCATTGGCGCAGCCATGCACATCTGCTGTTCGGCAATTGGATCAACGAAATCTACCAGACCGTTCCCTTCGATCTGGGCGCGGTCGGACAGCCGGCGCTGACCGCAGCCTAACGCAGGATGCGCTTGGCGAGCTGGGTGCTGGCATAGCGCCACTGGAAGATCGCGATGACCAGGATCACCGCCGGGAAGATCGCGGCCGTGAAGCCCTTCACCGCCAGCAGGTCGGTATGGATGAAGCTGTAGCCGAACTGCACGATCACGCCGACGATGGAAATGAGGAACAGGGGCGCCGCGGCGGCCTTGCGGAGCAGCAGCATGATAGCGCCCAATGAACCGGCACCCACCGCGATCGCATAGGCTGCCCAGACCCAGACGGGCATGGCCGCGAAAATGCGGGCGGTGTAGGGATCGGTCTTCGCCAATTGGTCGAGGTCGGCGCTATATTGCAGGATGAAGGCGATGACGCCCATCAGGTTCCAGAGCAGCAATATGATCCCGATGGCCCGGAAGGATCGCGGTGCAGTCATGGCAGTTCCCCCGTTGTCGGCGGCCGGCCTGTCGGCGCCGCTCGTGCGGATCATAGCGCCGGGCGGGATTTTGCGAAAGGAGAAGCCGGTCCTTGGCTGCTGAGACTCGGATGGCGCCGATCATCGTGACGGCATTGATGGGTGCGGCGGATTTCGGCTGGGCCGAAGGCTTGCGCCGGGCCCATTTTCCGCCTGATCGCAACCTGGTCCCGGCACATATCACATTGTTCCATCATCTGCCGCCCTCGGCCCTGGAGGAATTGGCGCGGCGGTTGAAACAACTCTGCGCAGGTTTGCCGCCCGCTGCGAGCCTGACCGAAGTGATGTTGTTGGGGCGGGGCGTCGCCTATCGGGTGGAAAGCCCCGAACTGATGGCGATGCGCGAGGAACTGGCGGAAGCCCTGGCCGGCCTGCTGATGCCGCAGGATCAGGGACGGCCGCGCTTTCACGTCACGGTACAGAACAAGGTCGAACCAGCCCAGGCCAGGGCGCTCGCAGCCGAATTGCGGCAAGATTTCTGCCCACGGCCGCTCGCGATCGCGGGCCTTGCGGCTTGGCATTATCGCGGCGGACCCTGGGAATTGGCGATGAAGGCCAGCTTTCGGGGCTGACCTTCGCCACGGTCAGGCGAGGTCCACTTCCTTGAGCGGCACCGCCGGATCGGCAAGCTGCGCCTGATCCAGCACCGCGCCGGAGATCACATGGGCGCGGCCCTGCACATAATCCTTGACCGCATTGACGCAGTCGAGCGCGATCAGCTTGCCGCCCTTCATGTACAGGACGGAAAAGCTGCGGGTCGCCGGATCGCCGCGCAATATGGTCTGGTCGTGGCCGGTCGACAGGCCCACGGTCTGGAGCTTGAGGTCGTATTGGTTCGACCAGAACCACGGCACCGCATGATAGGGTTCTTCCTTGCCCATGATGTGGGCCACGGCCGTCTTCGCCTGGTCATTGGCGTTCTGCACGGATTCCAGCCGGATCTGCGCGCCGCGGGCGAAGCTGTTGGCATGCGCCGCGCAATCGCCCACCGCATAGATGTCGGGCAGGCTGGTGCGGCAATATTCGTCCACGTCGACGCCATTGCCGCCCACCGCACCCGCCGCGATCAGCGGGCCGGTTTCGGGAATGATGCCGATGCCGACGATCACCATGTCGGTTGCGATCCGCTCGCCATCCTGCATCAGCACGGCGGTCGCCTTCCCGTCGGAGACTTCGATACAGTCCATCCGCGCGCCGGTGCGCAGGTCGACGCCATGGGCGCGATGTTCCGCCTCGTAGAAGCGCGACAGTTCCTCGCCCGCCACGCGCGCCAGCACGCGATCGAGCGCTTCGAGCAGCACGACCTTCTTGCCGAATTTCGACAGGACGGCAGCAGCCTCCAGCCCGATATAACCGCCGCCGATGACGGTCACATGATTGATCTGGTCGATCTTCGCCATCATCGCGTCGACATCGTCGCGGCGGCGGACGGCATGGACGTTGGGCGCGTCGGCGCCGTTGCAGGTCAGCATTCGCGGGGAGCCGCCGGTCGCCCAGATCAGCTTGCCATAGCCGATTTCCCCGTCGCCCGTTTCCTTGCCGCCCGTTTCCTTGCCGCCCACGGTCACGAACTTGCCCACCGGATCGACGGACTTCACCCGATGGCCCAGCAGCATGTCGATCTTGCGCTCTTCCCAGAAGCTGGCCGGGCGGATCAGGATGCGGTCGAAGCTCTTGTCGCCCGCGAAATATTCCTTGGACAGCGGCGGACGCTCATAGGGCGGATCCTTCTCGTCGCCAACCATCGCGATCGAGCCTTCGAAGCCGAGTTGGCGCAGCGAAATGCCCGCCTGTGCCCCGGCATGTCCCGCACCCACGATCAGAACGTCATAGTAGCTCATCGACGCGCTATCCCCTCATTTTCCCATTGCCGCGTGCTTGGCGCGCTTTCGCGGGACTGGCAAGCCTATTGTCGTTCGACATCGCCATTATCGGGTCGGCGGCCGGCCGTTCCCGGCCGCCTTGCACCTATTGGATCGCGGCACTTATTGGATCGCGCCACCGATCATGCGGGCGAGGCGCGCGGAAAAGGCGCGCGGGTCAGCCGGAAGCTCACCATCCGCGATCCGGGCCTCATCCAGTAACAGGCGCGCGGCATCCTCGCGCAGGCTGCTATCCTGCGGCAATGTCCCGAGCCGGACGATCAGTTCATGGCGCGGATTGATCTCCAGCACCGGCTTGGCCGCATTGTCGAGCCGGCCCGCGCCCGCCAGCAGCTTTTCGAGCTGACGATCCATCGCATTGTCCGGCGCGACCAGGCAGACGGCGCTTTCCGTCAGCCGTTCCGACGCGCGGACGTCGGAGACCTCCTCGCCCAGCACATCCTTGACATAGGCGATGAAGCCGTCGACCTCCGCCGATGCCTGTGTGGCGGGCGCTTCGCCGTCGGCCAGCGGGATCAGGCTGAGGTCGGCCAGGCCCTGCGTCACCGACTTGAACGGCTTGCCCTGATAGTCCACGCCTGCCGTGACCCAGAAGCTGTCGACCTGATCGGTGAGCAGCAGCACCTCGATCCCGCGGGCGCGGAAGCCCTCCAACTGGGGCGAGGAGGAAAGGCGGTCGAGATCCGTCCCGGTGGCGTAGTAGATCGCCGTCTGATTGTCCTTGATCGCTTCCACATAGTCCTTGAGCGAGCGCCAATCCTCCCCACCCGCGGTGGTCTTGAAGCGCGCAAGGCCGAGCAGCGTTTCCCGCCGGGCGAAGTCCTCGTACAGCCCTTCCTTCAGCACCGCGCCGAAATCGTCCCAGAATTTGCGATAGGCCTCGCTATCCTTCTCGGCCAGCTTGTCCAGTTCGGAAAGGATGCGGTTGGCCACACCCTTCTGGATGGCGGAAAGGACCGGGCTTTCCTGGATCATCTCGCGAGAGACGTTGAGCGGCAGGTCGTTGCTGTCGACCAGCCCGCGCACGAAGCGCAGGTAGCGCGGCAATATCTGTGCCTCGTCGGTGATGAAGACGCGGCGGACATAGAGCTTCATGCGGCCGGCACGATCCGGATCGAACAGGTCGAACGGACGCGTGGAGGGCAGGAAGGCGAGCACCGAATATTCGTGCAGCCCCTCCGCACGGTAATGAAGGGTCAGCGCAGGTTCGTCGAACTGACCGGCGGCGCTGCGGTAGAAGTCGGTATATTCCTCCGCCGTGATGTCCGACTTCGGCCGGGTCCAGAGCGCTGCGCCGTCCGCTATCTGCTTTTCCTCCGCATCCGGCTTTTCCTTGAGGAAGATGGGGACGGGGACATGGCCCGATTGCGCGGTGATGATGCGTTGGGTGGTGAATTGTTCGGTGTAGCTTTTCGCGTCATCCTTCAGGTGGAGGATGATGCGGGTGCCGCGCGCGGGTCCCTCGGCCGGGTCGACAAGCTGGATGGTGTAGCTGCCCAGGCCCTCCGATGCCCAGTGGGCGGCAGTATCGGCCCCGGCACGGCGGGAAAAGACGTCTACCTTGTCCGCGACCATGAAGGCGGAATAGAATCCGACGCCGAACTGGCCGATGAGTTGCGCGCCTTCTCCTTCCCTGTTTCCCTCCTTGGCAGCCGTGACGCGTTCCATGAAGGCCCGCGTGCCCGATCGTGCGATGGTGCCCAGCGCTTCGGCCAGTTCGACCTCGCTCATGCCGATGCCATTATCTTCCACGATGAGCTGGCGTGCGTCGGGATCGATCGTGACGGTGATGCGCGGCTGTCCGTCATCCCCGGCGAGCGCCGGATCGCTGAGCAGTTCATAGCGCAGCTTTTCGCAGGCGTCGGCCGCATTGGAGATCAGCTCGCGCAGGAAGACGTCCTTGTCCGAATAGACTGAGTGCACCATCATGTGCAGCAGCCTGGCGACGTCGGCCTCGAAGGAACGGGTTTCGGGTGCGGTGCCGGTAGAGATGGTCATGGCAGTATAGAAGGCTCTCCCTGGTGAATCCGGACCGTCAGATGGCGGGGACAGAGCCGTCTTTCAAGCCTTGCATGGCCTGAAAATCAAATGCCCATGCAGGCGACTGAGGGCGCTTTTCGGCACCCTCAGTCGCTGGGGCTTACATCTTGTAGGACAGGCGCAGATATCCGAACTGTCCCGGTATATCATAGGTGGTGGGATCGAAATTGGCGCTGTCGCACGTGAAGCAGGCCGGCGGATCCTTGTCGAAGAGATTGTTGACGCCAAGCGTCAGCCGCGCCCGGTGATCCATCCAGCTTGGCGAGAAATAAAGCTGGATGTCGCCATAGAAGGTGCTGCCCATGCTGTGCACGCCGTCCCGTTCATCCACCTTGCTGATATAACGCCCGGTGAAGGAGGCGCCATAGCCGTCGGTCGACCAGTCGAGCGTCGCGTTCAGCTTGAAACGGGGATAGGCCTGATCCGTGCTGCCGCGTTCCGTGCCGGCGAATTTCTGCGGCGGGGCATTGAGGTCCGACGGCGGCAGGACGTCATATTTGATCAGATAGGCGGCATTGACGGTCAATCCGATCGTCCCGTCGGAAATGGCAGGCGAACGATAGATGAAGGAGCCGTCCAGCCCGTCCGTGCGGATCGCGTTCAGGTTGAGCAGCCGCCCGCTGATGCCCGCGACATTGCCGTTGGCGGTGCGGGTGATCGCGGCGCAGCTCACCGGATCGGCGTCGAAGGCGCAGCGGCGCAGCGTCAGCGACGCGGGAACCGAGTCGATCGCATTCTTCAGCCGGATGTTGTAATAGTTGATTTCCAGGCTGAGCGTGCTGGCAAAGCCGCTGTTCCGCGCCCAGGCCGGGCTGTAGACGCCGCCCGCCGTCCAGGTCTTCGCCGTTTCCGGCTTCAGAGCGGTCGACCCTTGCGAGAAGACGCCCAACTGCCCACCTGTCGGTTCGGCATAGCTGCCGCTTGCAGGTACGCCATTGGCGATGCAGTTGGCGCGGACGGTGGCGTTGGTCGTGAAGGAGCCGCCCGGTGCGCTGGTGCACGGATCGTCGATGGTGGCGTCGGTCCGCGACAGACCCGCATAAAGCTCGCCGATGCTCGGTGCGCGCAAGCTCTCCGCATAGCCGCCGCGCAGCAGCAGGTCGCGCGTCGGTTTCCACAGGCCGGAGACAGTCATCGTCGTATTGCTGCCGAAGCTGGAATAGTTGGAATGACGTACAGCGCCATTCAGGTCCAGTTTCTGGAAGAAGGGCGTGTCGGCCAGGATCGGTATCCGGATTTCGCCATAGACTTCATCGACGTTGAAACCGCCCCGCGCCGGGCTGGTCGGTACGTCCGCACCCAATCCCGCGACGATGATCGGATCGGGACTATAGGATGCCTTCTGGTCGCGATGTTCATAGCCGATGGCGACACCGACGGGGCCTGCCGGAAGATTGAACAATTCGCCCGACAGGTTTGCCGTGAAGTCCCAAAGTCGCTGTTCGCTCTTGTCCTTCTCGTCGAAGGTCACATAGTCCAGCATCGCCTGGGTGATCGACCCCGCTCCACCGAATATGTTGAAGGGCACGCAGGGGCCGGTGCAATTCCCCACCGGACCCAGCGCCTGAGCCAGCCTGGCGGCGTTGAGATTGCCGGTGAAGACCTGGTGCGCGTCGTTGATGCCGTAGACGCCGTTGACGTCCCAATACCATTTATGATCCCCGACGTCGAACGAACCGTCCAGCGTCGCCGCCATGGTCAGCGTGTCGACATCCTGGCTGAAGGTGCGCTGGCCGCCTTCCACGAAGCGCCGCCGAATGGTGGAATAATTGGCCGGAGTCCCGTTGGCGCCCGACGACAGCGTCACGCCGAAGGGATTATAAGGGTTGGTGACGTCGACCGAAATGGTGTCGAGCAGATTGCCGTTGCCCGCATCCGGTCCGATGAACAGCGGCAGGAATGCCGCCTGGGTCGTCGAATTGCGATGTTGATAGACGAAGCGCGTGCGCAGGTTGACGCTGTCGTTCAATTCTCCCTTGAAATTGACGAAGGCGCCATAGCGTTCGGACGGCGTCAGAAGATAATTATAGGGCGCGAAATTGAACGAGTCCGTGCTGCTGCTATAGTTGCGATAGTCTGCCAGCGTGGGATTGCGACCGATGACTGGCGCGCTCAGCGTCAGGCTTTGGCCCAGAACATCGTACCGGCCGTTGGGCGTGGCGCTGGAACAGCCACCCGCGGCGCAACTCGTGGCACCCGGCGTCGGCCATTGCGAGATGGAGCGGTCAGCGGTGCTGACGCCGCTCTGCTTCACATAGTTTGCGCCGAAGACCAGCGAGGTACGGTCAGTCTGTATGCCGTAGCTGGCATTGATGTCCCAGGTGTCGCCGTCACCCTGGCGGTAGGTTCCGAATTGTGCGGAAAAGTCCAGCCCTTTTTGCGATTGTTTGGTAATGATGTTGACGACGCCGGCAATGGCATCGGTGCCATAAAGCGGCGATGCGCCGGACTGGAGTACTTCCACCCGTTCGATCATGTTGGCGGGAATGGTGTTGAGGTCTACCGAAGCGGGAATGCCACCGGCGGCAGAACCGTTTACATAACGCATGCCGTCAACCAGGATCAGCGTGCGCTTGGCACCCAGATAACGCAGATCGACTTCCGCCGAGCCGGAGCTGACGCCGGTGCCGTCGGGCGGGCCGCCGATATTGCCGGCATTATTGACCTTGGTGTTCAATCCGCCGGCGGCGCTGGGAATACGCTGGAGAACGTCTGCGACAGAGGACAGGCCCGTCCGTCCGATCGCTTCCTGATCGACGGTCACGACCGGCTTGTCTTGATTCAGCGGGTTCTGACGGATGCGGGAACCCGTAACGATGATGGAAACGCCCTCGTCTTCCTGAGGAGCTGTCTGGGCCAGAACCGGTGTCGCCCCGATCAGGACCGACATGACGACGCCATATTTCAGACTATTCTTTTTGCGCATGATGACTCCCCACAAAATAGACTTGCGGAGTGTTGTCCGTCTACATCACCCTGGCAATCATACTTGTGTTATCTTGCACCAATGTAGAAGCTTTTTTTCGATAATGTTGCTAATCAGCAACAAAATTGTGCGCGGTAAATAAGGTCGACGCAGCTTTGGGGTGGATTTCAAAAATCCAGGGGTCGACAATTTTTCCGGAAGCGACCGGCGAACCCGACGATGCCAGTAACGATGATCTTCATGGACATGCAACGGCAGGCAAGGCCGAGAAGCGCGCATCCGCGCGCCGCCGCCGATATGTGATACGGGCATGCGGGCGGCGCGGTACCGCTCCGTTGTCCCGCCCGTGGCTCAGCTTGTGCGGCCTAGAGACTGTTATGAATCTGCGGTGAGAGCGGCGACTTGCCTGATCATGAGGCAAGCGAAAGCGACGACATGTAGCCCTGCGAGGGTTTGGGCATATCGTTCGTAATCCTTGACGAGCCTGCGGAATTTGGTTGCCCATGCGAAGGAACGTTCGACGACCCATCGACGGGGAAGGAGAACAAAGCCGCGCTTCGCCTCGGGTAATTTGACAACTTCCAGGGTGATGCCGTGCCGTTCGGCGGCCTGCGCGGCACGCTCGCCGGTATACCCCTGATCGACCCAGGCG
>NZ_LBIC01000003.1 GCF_001005725.1 Sphingobium chungbukense | reverse complement strand
CTAGCCCTCAAGAAGCACGTAACTTTCTCTGGCCAGCTTCCAGCCAAGGTCCGATGGAAGCCACGCCGCATGATATATCCCGGTCCTCTCGCGTTCCCCGCTGTCCGTGCGCCATAGTCCGCGCCACTGCCCCAATTCGGCCGCCCGCTTGCCGTCCGTACCGATAATGATGCTGTCTGCTATGCGGTCGAAGGTGACGAAGCCGGGATCGGAGAAATAATTGCGATAGACGCCCAAAATGCCGGACTTGTCGAAACAGCGAGCCGAAAAGCTCGGCATGACGGCATAGTCATCCTGAAGAATGGCATCGATGGCGGGCAAATCCTTGCGGAAAAGGGCCTCGTTGAACGCCGACCTTGCCTGCCGGATCGCCGCTTCATCCTGTGTCGACATATCAGTCATGTCGGGATTGCCAGTGATGTGGGTGCAGCCCCGCCCCCCAGTCCAGCGGGCCTGTTGTCCTCTCGCCATGCCGCATCGGACGAAGTCCTCAGCCCTTGTCTGCGTGATGCGCGGCGCTTTGCGAACCGCCGCTGCCATATCGTGGTGCCGGGATGGAAACCATCCGCATCTCGGTCATCGCCTCTATCGTGTGACGACCGCCGAGCCGGCCGATCCCGCTTTTCGTCCCCGACGCGCCGCCGAGCGGCATGTGGGTTTCCCACGTCACCGTATGTGCATTGATATTGATGATCCCGGCGGAGAGTTCGGTCGACATCGCCAGGGCTCTTTCCATATCCCGGGAAAAGATCGACATGGTGAGACCATATTCGGTGTCTTTCGCGACCCGCAGAAGCTCGTCATCGCCGTCCAGCGCAATGACGGGAACGACCGGCCCGAATGTCTCCTCCCGCGCGACCCGCATGTCGGGGGTGACATCGACCAGCACGGTCGGCGCGTAGAAGAAGTCGCTGCCAAGGTCGGGCAACAGATGCCCGCCAGCGAGGCACCGCGCGCCCGCGGTGATCGCCTCATCGACATGCTCGCGGGTCTTTTCCACGACCGCCGCATTGTTGAGCGGGCCCATCGTGGTTCCCTGATGCAGTGGGTCACCCGGCTTATGCGAACGGGCGATTTCGGCGATCTTTTCGGCCAATTCCCCGGCAATGGCCGTGTCGGCGAGAACGCGGCCGGTGGCGGCGCATATCCGGGGCCGCTTGGCTACGATTATGCGCTGCTCCTTGCCGCAGCAGCGCTCGCGATCGGCGGAACCGCGTCCTTCGCCATGCTCCATCCGGAAGCATCCCGGCGTGCGTTCGCGGCCGCCTAGCGAAGGAGGGCGGCATCCAGAAGAGACCGGGCGGTGCCGAACGACGCTGCCGCCGCTGCTTCCTGATAATTCCGGCTTGCGCTCTGGGTGAAGCTATGCACCGCTTCGGGATGGACCGTAATGCGAACATGGTCGTTGCCGGCGGCGCCCTGGCGCACATGGGCGACTTCTTCGGGCGGCACCAGCGTGTCCGCTTCTCCGAAATGGATGTCCAGCGGGCTCGCAATCGCTCCCAGACGATCCGCGTAGAGACCTAGCCGGGCCGCGTGGAAGATCACGCCGCCGTCTCCAAAGCCCTCCAGCATGAGTTTCAGGGCGGGCTCTCCACCGGCGCAATATCCGCCCAGAAACAGGGGGGCGCCATGACCGAAATGCGCGCCGATTTCCCGGATGTCCAGGAGTTGGCGATCGCGGTCGATGGTTTTCATCCGGCCGATCGCCTTTCGGAAACCTTCATCGCTATGCGTGATGACACCGGGAAACGCACGCGCGAAATAATCCGGTGCGACCGCCAGGTAGCCAGCAGCAGCCCATGCCCGGGCGGTTCGTGCGAAGGAAAGATCCACGCCGAAAATCGGCGAAAGGAGCAGGATCGTCGCCTTGGCGGGTTGCTGCGGCCGGTCGACGAACACGTCCATGCCGAATCCATCGCTCAGGGTGAATGGCTCGCAAGCCAATTGCGGGTCTTTGCTGCTCATCGTCCCCGAATGCCACCCTGGCTCCACGCTGCCAATAATTTCCCTATTCTCCCTATCTATTATCCTCATCGGCATGGTCGATTGGATCACGGTCAGCTCTTGGATTAGGCTTTCTCGGAAACGCACCGATGGCGCGCAATGACAATAATTGAGGATGATCAACTCGAATGGCCTTCATTCAGTATTTCGCGCGCATCCAGATTGAGTCCGGTTCCCGCAAGTTGATCGCTGCAGAGCTTGCCCGCCTGGGCGTACAGCGCCCGCTTGTCGTATCGGATAAAGGCGTGGCCACGGCCGGCGTGCTCGATCTGGCATTGTCGGCAACGGAGGAAGCGGCTTCCTGGCCCCGCTTTCTGGACGTGCCTCCCAATCCCACCGTCGCGTCGTCAGAGGCGGCGCTTGCGGCCTACAGAAGGGAAGGCTGCGATGGCTTTGTCGCGATCGGTGGCGGATCGGTCATCGACTGTGCCAAGGGTGCGGCCCTCATGCTCACTCATGAGGGCCCGCTCGAGCCGCTACTGGCACGCCGCGGGGGGATGGACAAGATCGGCCCCATCGCCCCGATCATGGCTGTGTCCACCATCTCAGGCACCGGGACCGAGATCGGGAGAGGCGCGGGCCTGACCTTTGCCAACGGCGAAAAGGGCGTCTTCCTCAGCCATCACTTGATCCCACGGGTCGCGATTTGCGATCCCGATCTCACCAGAAGTGCGCCCACGCGACTGAAGGTCGGATCCGGTATAGACGCGCTTGGTCATGCGATCGAGGCGTATCTGTCGCCCGCCTTCAATCCGCCCGCCGACGCCATCGCGCTGGACGCGATCCGGCGGCTCGTCAAATATCTGCCCCGCTCGGTTGCCGATGCCGACGACGACGAGGCTCGCTTCGAATTGATGATGGGAACGCTGGAAGCGGCAATGGGCATGTGGAAGGGCCTGGGTACGGCGCATGCGCTGTCCATGCCGTTCGATGATCTCGGCCTGCATCACGGAACCCTGGTCGGGGTGCTGATGCCCGAAGCGCTTCGTTTCGTATTGCCTGTCGTCTCCGACGAGCGACGCGCCAATCTGGCACAAGCCCTGGGCTGTGAACCGACCGCCATTCCCGCCAGCCTTGCCGCTCTCAACGCGCAGATCGGTCTGCCGGCAGGGCTTTCGGCGATGGGCGTGACCGAAGACAGTCTTGAGCGGGCCGGCGCCATCGCCGCTGGCACCCCTTTCAACCACACCGCAGCGCGCACCGGAACCGCCGAAGACTATACGGCGATTGCACGCGCCGCTTTCAATTGAGGTCATGATGTCGACGCCCTCCAATGCAATTCCGATCTTCAACCCCCGCACAGGCGAGCGTGACGGGGAGATCGTGCCGCCCTCCGCCGCGGAAATCACGCAGATCGCGCGGGACCTGCGCGCGGGGCAGGTGGCATGGGAAGCGCTCGGGCTTGATGGCCGCATTGCGGCGATGCGGCGCTGGGCGGATGCGATAGAAGCCAATGCCGCGCAGATCAGCGCGGCCGAAATGCGGGACACGGGTCGCAAGCGGGTCGCTCATGAAGTGCCGTTCATAGTCGCAGGATCGATACGCGGATGGTGCGCGCGGGCGCCCAAGGTCGTCGAACGCGCTTATTTCGAAGGGACCTCCACGGTCATGCCTTCGGTGAGCTACCGCACCCAGCTCGTACCCTATCCGCTCGTCGGCATCATCAGCCCGTGGAACCACCCGTTTCTCCTGTCGATGCTGGATGCCGTCCCGGCGCTGATTGCCGGCTGCGCCTTGCTGGTGAAGCCTAGCGAAGTGACGCCGCGTTTCGTCGAGCCTGTCACCGAAACCATCGCCACTGTCCCCGAACTCGCAGCGGTCCTGCGCTATATTGTCGGCGACGGCGGCACCGGCCAGGCGCTGATCGAGCAAGTGGATGCCCTGTGCTTCACCGGCAGCGTGCCGACGGGGCGCAAGGTCGCCGAAGCGTGCGCGCGCCGCTTCATCCCCTCATTCCTGGAACTGGGCGGCAAGGACGCGGTCGTCGTCACCGGCTCCGCCGACATCCAGCAGGCGGCGGCGGCAGTGTTGAAGGGCGCGGTATCCAATACCGGCCAGATGTGCTTCGCGACGGAGCGCGCCTATGTCGCCCGTGAGATTTACGCGCCCTTCGTCGAGGAACTGAAGGCCCAGGCAAGCGCGATTGCGCTATCCTATCCGGACATGAGCCAGGGTCATCTTGGGCCATATATCCTCGCGCGCCAGGCCGATATCGTCGATGCGCAATTGCAGGAGGCCGTTGATGCCGGCGCCACGATCGAGATCGGCGGGCAGAGCCAGACGCTGGGCGGCGGCCGCTTCATGCCGGCGACGGTGGTTACCGGCGTCGATCACAGCATGCGGTTGATGCGCGATGAGACGTTCGGGCCGGTAATCCCGGTGATGCCCTATGACAGTGTCGACGAAGCGGTCGCACTCGCCAACGATAGCGAGTTCGGCCTGTCCGGAGCGGTCATCGCCGGTGATGCCGACGAAGCGGAGCATATTGCCGAACGGCTGAATGCCGGGGCGATCAGTATTCAGGACACGTCCCTCACCCTGTACATCATGGGGGACGTCGAGAAGACATCCTTCGGGATATCCGGCCTGGGTGGTTCCCGCATGGGGCCGAATGCCATGCTCCGCTTCTTCCGGAAAAAGGCCCTGATCCGTCGATCCGGGCCGGTGCTCGACATGGAGTCGCTGGCGGAACACCATGTCTCCAGTCATCACTGAGACGACAGCGTCGGGCGATTGGCGGGTGGGCATGTTTGCCGTGCCCGACATCGCCGCACGCTTTCTGCCGGACGGAGACATTCGTCTGGCGTCACGATTGCTGCCTTCGCCCTCCGCCAGGACCACGCTCGATTGGCTCGCGCGCTGGTCGGCGGAAACGCCCGATGCCGCTTTCGTCACGGAGTATGTGGGCGAGGACCAGGGGCGCCAAACGCTCACCTATGGTGAGGCCTGGCGTGAATCGGGACGGATCGGCGCAGGCCTGCTCGCGTCCGGCCTCGTGCCCGGGGATCGCCTGCTCATCATTGCCCCGAACAGCCTCGCTCATATGCAGGTCGCGCTGGGTGCCTTGCGGGCTGGGATCATCTATGTTCCCATCGCGGTGCAATATGCGGCGGAGGGGGCCGATCCATCGAAGCTGGCGGCCGTCCTGGAGGTGATCAGACCAGCGGGGGTTTATTGTGGCGGTGCCGTGCTGTCCCCGCTTCTGGCGGATATTCCCAATATCTTCGAAGGACAGGCCAGCGTTGCGGCGCTCATGGACAAGGGAGGCGACTGGGCTGCGCCGGATATCGCGGCACTCGACCCGGAGGCCCCGGCCAAGCTGCTTTTGACCTCGGGGTCCACCGGCATGCCCAAGGCGGTTCCCTACAGCCATGCCCTGATGACACATAATACGCAGGCAACGATCGATGTCTGGCCATTCGTCACGCGGAACAAGCCGGTGCTAGTCGATTGGCTCCCCTGGAATCACGCCTTCGGCGGCAGCAACAATGTTCATCTGGCGCTCTCGCAAGGCGGCACCCTTCATATTGATCCGTCGGGTGGCCGTCCTGACAAGCTGGGGATCAGTATCGAGGCGTTGAGGACGTTCCGGCCGACCTTTCATGGTGCCGTTCCGGCGGGCTGGGCCGCGCTATTGCCGACGATCGAGGCGGACGTCGCGTTCCGGCAGGCTTTCTTCAGCCGGCTCGATGTGATGTTTTCTGCCGGCGCCGCCATGTCCGCGGATCTTTTCGATCGGCTTTCGCGCGCGTCCGCTCTGGTGCGCGGACAGCCCGTTCCGATCGTGACGGGCTGGGGTTCGACCGAAACGGGTCCAGGCGCGACGATGGTGCACGGTCTCTCGGTTCAGCCCGGTTGCATCGGTACGCCGATGCCCGGCGTCGAAATTCGCCTGATGCGCCATGGCGACAAGCATGAGCTGCGCGTACGCGGCAAAAGCGTCATGGCCGGCTATTGGGGACGGCCGGACCTGTCGGCGGCGGCTTTCGACGAGGAAGGCTTTTTCCGCACCGGCGACGCCGGGCGGCTGGTCGATCCGGAAAGGCCCGAACTGGGCCTGATGTTCGACGGCCGGCTGCTCGACGATTTCAAGCTTGCCAATGGCAGTTGGGTCAATGCGAGCGCGCTGCGGATGAGCCTGATGCAGCGGGCCGGCGGGGCGCTGCGGGACGTCGTCATCATCGGCGCCGACAAATCCTATGTCGCCGCGCTCTGCTGGGTGGACCAGCCTGAAAAGCTGGAACGGCTGTTCGCGGCGCATAACCGCCAGAACACGGGCCAGACGATGCGGATCATGCGCTTCGCGGCCCTGTCGACGCCACCGGACGCCGGAGCGGGGGAACTGACGCCCAAGGGCGAAATCAACAAGAAAGTGCTGCTGAGTCGTCGCGCCGACGCCGTGGCGGCGTTGTATGAAGAGGGGACTCCGCAGTGATAGCCGTTGATCGAGTAGCTGAATTGTCGCCGCTGGTGGGGCAGGAATTGGGCGTGAGCGACTGGGTGGGGCTCGACGAACAGGCGATCGCCGCGTTCGGAAACCTCACGGGCGACACGCATTGGGTCCATATGGATGCAGGGCGCGCGAAGCGGGAAACGCCCTTTGGCGGCACGATCGCGCACGGCTTTCTCGTGCTGGCGCTCGTCACCGGCCTTTCGAAGCAATGCTATGCGGTGCGCGGCGTCGGCAGATGGATGAATTACGGCCTCGACAAGGTGCGCTTCACCGCCGTCGTCGTGGCGCGCGCGCGCCTGCGGCTTCGCTTGAAGCTGCTCGAACTCGAACCGCAGAAGGCAGGAACCCGCCTTCGCTTCGGATGCACGCTCGAACTGGAAGGCAGCGAGCGGCCTGCCGCCGTCTGCGAATGGATCTGCATAGCCTATGAGGGGGACGGCGCGTGAGCGACCAAAGCGATTTCGATGATGTCGGCCAGGAAGGCAGCTTCATCGGCCATATGGGCGGGCTCAGGCGGCGTCGGACGGCGGAGGGGATCGAAACCGCCCTTCTCGTGGCGCCTCAGCACCTCAATCCCAATGGCACCACGCATGGCGGCGTCCTCATGACGATGCTGGACATCACGCTGGGGATGAATGTCGAGGCCTGTCTCAAGAGCGAAGCGAGCGGTCGGCACCCGATCACCGTCCAGCTCAATTGCAACATGATGCTGGCCGCGCCCGAGGGGGCTTTGGTGATCGGTCAAGCGCGGGTCGATGGTTCGAGCAAGACCATGACTTGGGTGAGTGGCAGGCTCGTCGCCGACGGGCGCGTGCTGATGACAGGAACGGCCGTGTTCCGAAATCCTCCCTCGGCAAGTCCTGCGTGAGCGGCGCGACGATGGATTTCGATCTCCCCGAGGATCTTCAGCTCTTCCAGACGCTGATGCGCCGTTTCGTCGACCGCGAGCTTATTCCGCTCGAACCGCGCGGGGAACTCGACGCGGCGACCCATGACATGCTGCGCGAGAAGGCGAAGGCGGCAGGGCTGTGGATGCTGGACGTACCCGTGGAACTGGGCGGCCAGGGTCTCGGCGCGGTCGGGATGAGCATTTTCTGGGAGGAACTGTCCCGCACCGTTGCCATATCGCCCCGCGATACGCGCGTTTTCCGGTCGCTTGTGGGTCCGATCCTGCTGGGGTTGAAGAGAGAACAGAAGGAGCGGTTCCTGATGCCGGTCCTGCGTGGCGACTGGACGCCCTGCTTCGCGATCACGGAGGCGGACGCCGGTTCCGATCCCACATCGATACGCACCGTGGCTGTTCGCGATGGCGATCATTATGTGATAAACGGCGTGAAGCGGTTCATCACCGACGCGCGTCGCGCCGATGTCGTGCAACTGATCGCCTACACCGACAAGTCGAAGGGCCTGCGTGGTCTCAGCTGTTTCCTCGTCGAAATGCGGACACCGGGCGTGTCGGTCACCGCCGACTACGACACGATGATGGGCGACAGGCCATGCGAAGTGACATTCGACAATGTCCGCATCCCGGCAACCAATCTGGTCGGTTCCGAAGGCGACGGCATGGCGCTTGCCCAGCAGTGGATCACCGAAGGCCGCATCCTTCGTCATGGCGCACGGTCCCTGGGCGTTGCCGAACGCTGCCTTGAACTCGGTATCTCCTATTCCCGGCAGCGGCAGACGTTCGGCGCACCACTTGCGGCGCGTCAGGCCATCCAGTTCATGATCGCGGACACCTATGCGGAGTTGCAGCAGGCGCGATTGCTGGTGCGTGATGCCGCGCTGGATCTGGAGCGGGGACGCGACGTGCGGCTGAAATCATGGATCGCCAAAAGTCAGGCGACGGAAATGGGATTCCGGGCCGTTGATCGCTGCATGCAGATGCATGGCGGGATGGGCCTCACCACCGAGATGCCGATCGAACGCATGTGGCGTGAACAACGCTCGTTCATCATCACCGAGGGTGCGGCGGAAGTGATGCGCGCCTCGATTTCCAAGAAAGTGTATGATCTTTATGAGTGACAAGCTGATGATTTCGCGCATGGGCGCGAGTGTCCCGGATACGATCTGGGTCCAGGGCCGCAATCTGTGCACTGAATTGCTCGGCAAGATCGGCTTTGCGGAGATGACGTGGCTGGAACTGACCGGAGAGCTTCCGTCCAAAGCCCAGACCACGCTTCTGGAAGCGATGCTGCTGACCCTGGTCGAACATGGCGCGACGCCGATGGCTATCGCGACGCGCCTGACCTATCTCGGGGCGCCCGAAGCATTGCAGGGCGCGGTTGCGGCTGGCCTTCTTGGCATGGGCACGACCTTCGCGGGCACCGCCGAAGGTGCGGCCAAGATGCTTTATGCCGGGTTGAAGGATGCGCCCGCCGATGCGGACATCGATACCATCGCCAAAACCATAGTTGATCGGGAGCTTGATGCCGGACGACCGATCTTCGGCATCGGTCACAATCTGCACAAACCGATCGATCCCCGCACGCCGGTGCTGTTCGCCATTGCGGAGCAGCAGGGATATCGCGGCCGCTTCGTCGACCTGATCGAGGCAGTGGCGGCAGCGGCTGAAGCGCGGACGGGTAAATCCATGCCCGTGAACGCGACGGGAGCCCTTGGCGCACTGTGCTGCGAACTCGGCCTTGACTGGAGACTGTGTCGCGGTCTTGCCGTCATTGGCCGGTCGGTGGGCCTCGTCGGCCATATCGCGGAGGAACCGCGCAATCCCATCGCAAAGCAGATCTGGATGCACACCGAAGAAGAAATCGCCCGGTCGGTCGCGATCGCCAATGCAAAGCAGGGGCAAGACGCATGAACGGTTCGGAAATGCTGACCGACGACCAACTCATGTTGCGCGATACGGTCAGGCAAATTGCGGAGAATAATTTTCAGGAGATCGCCGCGGACGCCGACCGGAAGTTCGATCCGCCGATCGAGAATATAAAGATACTGGCCGAGCACGGCTTTACCGGCACGTTCGTGCCGGAAGCCTATGGTGGTCTTGGCTTGGGCGTCCTCGAAAATGCCCTCATGTATGAGCAGATCGCGCGCTCCTGCGCCAACACCGCTATATTGATGAGTGTCACGGATGGGGCCACCCCGCGCGCGATCCTCCATCTGGGGACGGAAGAGCAGAAGCGGCGCTACCTGCCGCGTTTCGTTTCCGGCGAACTCTATTCCGCCTGGAGCATGTCGGAAGCCGAAGCCGGTTCCGACCTTGGCGCCATGAAGTCCCGTGCCGTGGCGGACGGCGATGGTTACCGACTGAACGGGTCGAAGATGTGGTGTTCCTGCGCCCAGGTCGCCGATCTTTTCCTGGTGCTCGTGCGCATGAACGACGCAAAGGGGCTGGCCGGGGTGGGGGGCTTGCTGGTCGAACGCGGGACGCCTGGCTTCACGATCGGCGAGCATCTCGACCTGATCGGCCTTCGCGCGACCGGCATGGCCCCGCTTTTTTTCGACGATTGCTATGTGCCTGCGGAGAATATTCTCTTTCCCGCCGGCGGCATGCGCGACCTGCTGAATGTCTTCAACGCGGATCGCATCGCCGGGAATCCGACGATTTGCCTGGGGGTCGCCGCCGCGGCGCTGAACGAAGCGGCAGAATATGTCGCGTCCCGGCGCCAGTTCGGCAAGGCGATTGGCGATTTTCAAGGACTGCGCTGGAAGCTTGCCGACATGGCGATCGACCTTGAGGCGGCGCGGGCGCTGGTCTATCGCGCGGCAAAGAATATCGACGCCGGCCATGTCGATCATATCGATGTATCGGTCGCGAAGACATTCACCAACGAAGCGGCGATGCGCATCACGGAAACCGCGATGCAACTCGCGGGAGCCTATGGCCTTTCCACCGAATACCCGTTCGAGAGGCATTATCGCGACGTGCGCGGCATGGCGATCGGCTATGGCTCGACCGAAATTCACCGCAACAATATTGGCAAGGCGATAGTCGAAGGCTCCTACCGAGCCTGAGCCTTCCCGCTGATCGCAATTTGCGACAGGAACGCGCTCTGTTCCGACATCTTGATGATGCTGCATGGACAGCATCGATACATCTGCACGATGGTCTCCCATGTCTCTTAAGGAAAAAGGGGATGGGAGAAGAAGTGCGGCGGTTCCAGTGCTGATCTCGCGGCGGCTTATGGATAATGCCAAATGGTTGAGAAATGCTCACGGACCGATCTGCCGCAATCAAGTAAGATAATCCGTCAGGCTCGACCTATGAAGCTCCACAGTGCAGCAGTTCATGCCGACTGCGAAGACAACCATGATCCCGCTCTGGATGGCTATGAGCAATCTTCATGCAGTGCCGGCACCGGAAAATGATTATCATCGAGCCCGTGAATAGACGATTATACTAGTGGCTCAAAAGCGTTTGTCGACTTATCTCCAGGGTATTTCCGCACTTTCGTTGCCCTTCGTTCGGGGCAGGCCATGGCGACTGCCGGGTTTGGCAGCCATTGCCTGACATGTGCGGAGCATCTGGCGCCGCTGCCGCACTGATCGGCGGGGTCGCCCGATCAGTGCCTTGGGATGCGTAACTTTACCTATGGCGCAAAGGGGCACGCCGACGCAGATTCCGATATATATTCAGGCAAAGGAAGGTGGGTCATGCGCCATTTCCTATTCGGCATGCTGTCGCTGGCTATCGCCTTCAGTGCCGCCGCGCAGACGGCCGACCCTCATGCGGGACATCATCAGGACAAGGCTGAAATGGCCCGGACGCCTCCAGGGGCGGAGCCGGATCGCCCCTGTCCGATCATGGATGACTGCATGCCGTCCGTGTCGGCGGGGACAACGTCGCATGATCGGACAAATCCTGGCCATCATGGGGAGCATTGCAAAGCGATGCAGACCCCGGATCATGAGAAAGGAGAGCAGAAATGACCGATTTTCGTTCGCTGATTCCCTTGGGTCGCGGAACCATGTTACGCGGCGGCTTTGACCCTTTCGCCGATTTCCGGAAGGAGATGGACCGGCTGGTCGATGATTTCGGCCGTGGCTGGCCCGCCGCTGCGGCGGGTGACGCCAAGGCTTTCCTGCTACCCAAGGTCGATGTTGCCGAGACCGATGCCGGGCTGGAACTGACCGCCGAGCTTCCCGGTTTCGACGAAAAGGACGTGTCGCTGGACATCCACGAAGGCATGCTCACGATCAAGGCCGAACATAAGGAGGAGCGGGAGGAAAAGGACGAGAAGAAGCATTATCATCTCGTCGAGCGCAGCCAGGGCAGTTTCCTGCGTCGTTTCACGCTCCCCTTCGAAGCCGATGCTGAAAAGGCCAGCGCCCATCTCGACAAGGGGCTGCTCAAGGTCGTCGTCCCCCGCCTTGCCACCGAAGCAAAGAAGCCGAGACGGATTCCTGTAGGGGGAAATCAAGCGTGAGCGGACGATCAAAACGCTTTCGCAATGATTTCCGTATGACGCTATAAGGGCCGCATGAAACGCGTCGCGCTCTGGTTGTTGCCGTCGGCGCTGCTGGCGGCAGCGGTGGGATATTGGCTGGTTGCGTCGCGCGCTCCGTTAGTGACGATGGCGTCGGGACGGATCGGCGAAGCGGTGGAACTGGTTTACGCCACCGGCTTTGTCGAAGCGGAACATCCCGTTTCCATCGCCGCGCGCGTCACCGCCCCGGTTCGGGACGTGCTTGTGGATGAGGGGCGTCGCGTGGCGCAGGGACAGGCGCTCATCCTGCTCGACGATGCGGAGCAGCGCCATGCCCTTGCGCAAGCGATGGCGCAACGCCGCGCCGCTGTTCAGGACGAGCGGCGCACGCTGACGCTGTTTGCCCAGGGCTGGGTCACGCGTTCCGCGCGCGATGCCGCCGTGGCCGCCGCGGACGGCGCGCGGGCGGCCGAAGCCAGCGCCCGCGCCCGGCTCGACCAGATGGTGGTCCGTTCGGGCATGGACGGCATCGTCCTGCGCCGGGACGTGGAACCGGGCGATCTCGCCATCCCCAGCCGTACCCTGATGACGCTGGGCGATCCGGCGCGCATACGTATCACCGCTACCGTCGACGAACGGGACGTGCCCCGCATCCGGCCGGGGCAGGCCGCGCTGATGTCCAGCGACGCCTGGCCAGGCCGGGTGCTCAATGCCCATGTGCGGGAGGTGACGCCCGGCGGCGATCCCGAACAGCGCGCTTTCCGCGTCCGGCTGGCGACCGACGGGCAGGTGACGTTGCCGCTCGGCCTCACGCTCGAAGTCAATATCGTGAGCCGGCGCGCGCCGCGCGCCCTGCTGGTTCCCGCCAGCGCCGTCGAGAATGGCCGCGTCTGGATCGTCGGCGACGGTCGCGCCCATGCCCGGTCCGTTCGAACGGGCATAGCCGGGTCCAAAGAGGTCCAGATCCTTTCCGGCCTTTCGCGCGGTGAAAAGGTCATCAGGGCACCCGAGGGCAAGATTGCCGAAAACATGCGGGTGCGGACCGCGCCATGATGGGGCAGTTGCCGTTGCTTGGGCGCATCGCTGCCCGGCATCTGGCCGGTCGGCGGCGACAGACGCTGGTCGCGGTCAGCGGCGTGGCGGTGGGCGTCGGCTTCTTCCTCGCCGTATCGGCGATGATGATCGGCAGCCAGAATGATTTCATCAAGACGCTGATCGACGCCGCGCCGCACATCATCATTTCCGACGAGCTTCGCAGTCCCCATCCGCAACCGGGCGTAGAGGTCCATAAGGGCGCGGCCATCGACCTGCGCCATTACAAGGTACGCAACGAGGTGCGCGGGCTGAGGGGCTGGCCGGAGATATTGCGCGCCGTCAATGCCCAGCCCGGCGCGATCGGATCGCCCAGCCTGACGGGTGCCATCACACTGCGCAGCGGGGGGCGGGAAGAGGCGTTGACCGTCATCGGCGTCGATCCATCGGTCGAGGAAAAAGTGAGCAGCGTGGCCGACAAGCTGCGCACCGGCCATCTGCGCGACCTGGAAAGCACGCAGGGCGGCATCATCATCGGTGAGGAAATGGCGCAGCGCCTTGGCCTTGGCATGGGCGACGTGGTGGGCGCGACATCCGCGTCGGGCAAGAGCAGGTCGATGCGCATCGTCGGCCTGTTCAAGCGCGGGCAGAGCCAACTCGGCCCCTCGGCCGGCTATGTGCTGCTGCGCGAGGCGCAGTCGCTGCTCGGCCGGCCCTTCATCGTCAACCGCATCGGCGTGCATCTGGACGATCCCTATGGCGCGCAGCCTGTCGCCCGCAGGTTGGAGATGCGCTTTTCCTACAAGGCGGAAAGCTGGCAGGAACGGTCGGCCGACTTCCTCTCGCTGCTCGTGACGCGCAACGTCATCATGTACAGCGTGGTGTCGGCGATCCTGCTCGTCGCCAGCTTCGGCATCTATACGGTCGTGTCGAACAGCGTCACCGACAAGCGCCGGGACATAGCGATCATGCGATCGATCGGCTTTTCCGAGCGCGACCTGCAACTGATCTTCGTGTTCGAGGGGCTGGCGCTGGCGCTGATCGGCATCTTCGCTGGATGGCTGCTGGGCTATGGCCTGATGGCGATATTGGGGTCGCTGAAATTCCCGATCGCGGGTGACAATCAATATCTGCCGCTCGACCGGTCGCCGCGCCAATATGCCATTGCCGCTGCCGCCTCGCTGCTGTCCGGAGTGATCGCCGCCTGGCTTCCGGCGCGAAAGGCTGCGAAGGTCGATCCGGTCGATATCCTGCGGGGCGCGGTATGAACGCGATACTGGAGGCCGGCGGGCTGTCGCGCAACCTTCCCGGCACGCCGCCCGTGTCATTGGTGACGGACGTGTCGCTCGCGATCCAGCCCGCCAGCTTCGTTGCGATCGTCGGCCCGTCGGGCTGCGGCAAGTCGTCGCTGCTCTATCTGCTGGGATTGCTGGACCGTCCGAGCAGTGGATCGCTGCGCTTCCAGGAACGCGACATGAATTCCCTCGACGGGGACGAGCGGGCGCAGATCAGGCTGGCGAACTTCGGCTTCGTGTTCCAGTTTCATTTCCTGTTGCCTGAATTCACGGCCCTGGAAAATGTGTTGCTGCCGATGCGCAGACTGGGACGGCTGCCTCTGCCGGATGCGCGGGCCAAGGCGGCGGCGCTGCTGACCGAAGTCGGCCTGGGCGCGAAGATGGACAAGACGCCCGACCGCCTTTCCGGCGGCGAACGCCAGCGCGTCGCCATTGCCCGCGCCATCGCGAACGATCCGGTGCTGGTGCTGGGCGACGAACCTACGGGCAATCTCGACAGCCAGAACAGCGCCCGCGTGGTGGAGATGTTTCGCGCGCTTGCCCATGATCAGGGCCGCGCCGTCGTGTGCGTGACCCATGATCCCGATGTGGCCGCCGCTGCCGATGTGCAGATATCGATGCTGGACGGCCGGATCAGCGGAACCGATGTCCGCAGATAGAGGGATGTCGGATGCGGCGTCGCGCCGGTTGGTTCCCGACCATCAGTCGAGCCAGAGGCCGCCGTTCACGTCGATGATCTCGCCCGTGACGAAGGCGCTTTCGCGCGTGCATAGCCAGGCGACCATGCCCGCCACCTCATCGGCGCTGCCCATCCGGCCGACCGGAATCTGCTGTGTCAGCACGGCGGGGAAGCTGGTCGTCATCGAACTGGCGATCGGGCCGGGGGCGACGGCATTGACGGTGATGCCGTGCGCCGCCAGTTCCTTCGCGAGATAGAGGGTGAGCGCATGCACGCCCGCCTTGGCCGAGCCATAGGCGGCGTTGCCGGCGCGCGTCTGTTCCGCCGGATCGATCCAGGGGCGTGGGTTGCCGCCATTCTTCGCGAGGACCGACCCGATATTGACGATCCGGCCGAAGCCTGCCGTCTTCATCGGCGCGATCACCGCCTGGTTGGCGAGGAAGACGCCGCGCAGGTTGATGCCATGCACCCCGTCCCATTCTTCCAGGCTGATGTCCTCGAATGATCCCGGTGACGTGATGCCGGCCGCTGTGACGAGGCAGTCGATCCGCCCGAAATCGCGGACCACCTTGTCGACCATCGCGCGCACCTGTGCCGCATCGGAAAGGTCGAGCGCATAGCCGCGGCAATCGCCCGCCGCAGCCGGCGCCTCCCGATCGGCAAGAGCCAGCCGGGCGCCGCCCTCGGCCATGCGCCGTGCGATCGCGCCGCCGATCATGCCGCCCGCGCCGGTGACCAGCACCACCATATCGTCAAGCGCGAACCGGGTTTTCATGCGCCTGCGCTCGCGTGGAGCGCCGCCTGCCGCCCGAACACCGCGCCGCGCAGCACAGACGTCGAGCCGGTATAGGTGCGATAATAAAGGCCCATCGTTTCTCCGGCAGCATAAAGGCCGTCTATGGCGCGGCCGTCCTGATCCAGGACGCGGGCGTTGCGATCGACCTTCAGCCCGCCGAAGGTGAAGACATTGGCCGAGATGATCGGCCAGGCGAGATAGGGCGCGCGGTCGATCGGCCGCGCCCAGTTGGACTTGGGCGGGATAAGGCCATGGGTGGCGAGGCCGTCGCGCGCGAGCGGCATGAATTCGCCTGTTCCGCATGCCGCATTGTAGCGCGCGATGCTGTCGGCCAGCGTTGCGCGCGGAACGCCGATGGCGTCGGCCAGGGCCTCTATGCTGTCCGCCCTGACCGGGGGCTGGTCGGTGCGGCTGCCCTTTTGCCAGTTGGGGACGTCCTCTATCCGCGCATCCACGATCAGCCAGGCGATGCCGTCGCGCTGCTGGTAGATGCGCCGGGTGACATTTTCATAATGGGCATCGACCGTGCCGGGCGCTTCGTCGGTGAAACGCAGGCCGTCCTTGTTGACCAGCACGCCATATGGAAAGGTGAAGATCGCCGGTTCCGCAAGGCCCGAGCGGGGATCGATGGGTTCGGCATGATAGCTGCCGAAATCGCCATTGGGGGCGGCGCCGATGTCGAGCGCCATGCGGATGCCCTCGCCCTTGTTGTAATGACCGCCCCGCGCGACCGGACGCAGGTTGATCGCCTGCGGGCCGACATAGCGGGCGAGCATCTCCGGATTGCCCTCGAACCCCCCGCAGGCGAGGATCACGGTGTCCCCCTCCACATCCCCCCGGCTTGTCGCCAGCCCCGTGACGCGTCCGTCGTGCGTCAGCAGCGAGCGGGCGGTGGTTTCGAAGTGGAAGTCCACCCCCTTCGCCTTGCAGGCATCCGTCAGCATCTCGACCATCGCCAATCCGCCGCCGACCGGCAGCAGGCGCGTGGTCGTGGTGGTGATGAAGGCGGTGGGCAGGAAGTCGAAGCGCAGTCCCGCCATTTCCAGCCAGCGTAGCGTCGCCCCGGCATGGTCGGCAAAGGCCGACAGCAGATCCGGGTCGACCATCGATTGGCTGCGCGCGATCGGCGACCAGTCGGAAGGATCGCGCACCATTTCCTGTTCGATGCTGGGGTCGGTATAGCCCCCGGCATTGGCCATGAAATGGTCGATGAAGTCGTCGGCCACCTCGTCCATCGATTTCATGCGCAGATAGGCTTCTGTATAGCGGGTGTTGCCGCCATGCTCGCCCTCTGCCGCGCGTTCGACCAGCGTGACGCGCGCGCCCGCTTCGGCTCCGGTCAGCGCGGCGCTAAGGCCCGCAATGCCGCTGCCCACAACGATCAAATGCATGATTTCACTCCGGTTTGAACCGCTGTTCGAGCGCATCCCAATGATGTTTCGCCACCGCTGCCTGCCGTTCCTCGAAGGAGGCGAGCTGGTCATGCACCGCGTCGAGCGAGCCGGTCGCCTTGAGCGAACCGAGCACGGTGGCGCTGGCGCGCACGGCTGCCTGCAAGGCGGCGTTGGCATAGAGGACGAGGCCGAAACCCATATCGGCCAGTTCCGATTGCGGCAGGGGCGGCGTCTTGCCGCCATGGACGATATTGGCGACCTGAGGCACGGATAGCGTCGCGATGCGCCGCATCTGCTCCGCATCGCGCGGCGCCTCGACGAAGGTGATGTCCGCGCCCGCCTCGACAAAGGCTTCCGCCCGTTCCAGTGCCACGTCGATGCCCGCCACCGCGAGTGCATCAGTGCGGGCGATGATCAACGTGTCGCGGGTCCGCGCATCCACGGCTGCCCGGATTTTCGGTAGCATCTCGCCGAGCGGGATCACGCCCTTGCCGTTGAAATGGCCGCAGCGCTTGGGGAAGTCCTGATCCTCCAACTGGATGGCGGAGGCGCCGGCTCGTTCCAGTACCTTCATCGTGCGGAACGTGTTGACGGCATTGCCGAAGCCGGTGTCGGCGTCGACGATCAACGGCAGGCTGACGGCGTCGGCCATCCGCGACACGGTGCCGGCAATGTCGTCCAGGGTGGTGAGACCGATGTCCGGCGCGCCCAATGCCATGTTGGCGATGCCGGCGCCCGTCACATAGACGCATTCGAAGCCCAGATCCTCGATGATCCGCGCGAACAGGGCGTTGGCGGCGCCGGGAGCCAGAACGGCCTTCCGACGTGACGCGATTTCCCGCAGAGTCATGTGATCAGCCTCCCTGCGCGGCCTGGACGAACGCCTCTGTGGTGCTGACCGTGCCGACTGCCGGGGCGATCATGGTGATGAAATGATCGTGCAGGGCCGCGTTGGGCGCGGCGCAGATATCCTCGATCACGACGGGTGCGAACCCGGCATCGTCCGCGAAACGGGCGGTGCTTTCCACGACCAGATGGGTGGCGACCCCGCCCATATAGAGTTGCTTGATCCCCTTCTGCATCAGCCAGGTCATGAGGCCGGTGTTGAAGAAGGGATTGACGCACTGTTTGGTGATGACGAGTTCGTCATCGGCGGGCGCGACGTCGGGATGGAATTCGGTGCCGAATTCCCCGACGATGGCGGCGCGATTGGCCTTGAGACCGCCGATCCGCGCGGCGACGCTCAGGCAATCGGCATAATCGGGGCGGAAGCCGAGTCGGACATGGACGACCGCCATGCCAGCGCCGCGCGCCGCGTCTAGGCAGCGGCGCGCATTGGCGAGCACGCCGCGTTCCTCGACGATCCGGGCGAGGCCATGGGCGCCGACCTTGCCCTGGGGGTCGACCATCTCATTTTGAAGGTCGAGCAATAGCAGCGCGGCAGTCATTCATCATTCTCCAATATTCGATAAATCGTCAGTAACGGAAGGACAGCGTTGCCCCATAGGTGGCGGGCATTCCGGCAAATCGAGCCGAAACGTCGGCAATCTTGTAGGCATTGGTCCAGTAATATTTGTCACCGACGTTGCGGCCCCAGATGCTGATCCGCCAACGATCGTTGGCACTGGCGACCCCGGCGCGTAGGTCGATCAGGCTGTACCCGTCTATATCCAGCGTCGGATTCTGGCCGAGTGCCCCGTTGGTCTTGCTTCGCCCGTTGATGTTGCCGCCGACAAAGCCGTTCAGCGTGGATGACAGTGGGAATTCATAATCGGCAGCCACCGACCACTGCCAGCGCGGCGTGTTGGGGAAGGCCTCTCCCTTGAAATTCTCGACCACGCCATAGGGGTCGAAATTGACGAAATTGCCGATGCGGCTGCGCACATAAGTCACGCCCGCGTTGATCGCCAGTCCGCGTACGGGGCGCAGTACAGCCTGAAGTTCTGCCCCCGTCACCTTCGACTTCGGGATGTTGACCAGCAGGTTCAGCGGGCCGAAAATATTCGGCGTCAGTATGACGCTGCCCAATGTCTGCTTGTCGCGATAGTCGTAATGGAAGACCGCGCCGTTGAGTTGCAGTTTCCGGTCCAGCAGCGTCAGCTTGAAACCGGCTTCATAGGCGGTCAGCTTTTCCTGCGTTACGGGCGTATATTGGGAGTCCGACGATGCCGGGATCAGCGGGAAAGCGCCGACCTTGTAGCCACGACTGACGCTGGCATAGAGCAGCGTGTCCTGGTCTGGCTTGAAGTCGATGCCGGCGCGCCATGACAGATTGTCCTGCGCCAGCTTGGTGCGCGTGATGGTCGGTTGCAGCGTGGCGTTGAGCTGGGTGCATTGCGGATTGGGACCGAGAGCCAGGGGATCGCCCTGGGTGATGATGCCGAGGCCGATCGCCAGGCTGCCATTGGCGCTGTTGCCGGTGCAGCCGGTGAACTTGTCCGACGTATCGGTGTAACGCAGACCGCCATGCAACGTGATGCTGTCGTTGAGCGCCAGATCGACATTGCCGAAGACGCCATAGGTCTTGAACCGCTGTTCCGACGTGATCGGGATCTGGTCGGGCACCGGCAGGCCGAAGAAGACGGCGAACGGCGCGAAGCCCGACGCTTCGGTCGATGTCAGCCGCTGGGTCTCGTCCACCTTGTTGTTTTCATGGTTGGCGCCGATGATCCAGCGGCTGCCGGAACCGAACTCGCCCGAAAGCCGCACTTCCTGGAAGAAGGCCTTGATCCGGCCGCTGTCGATCGTATCGACCATCACCAGCGCGGTGCCGTCCGGATCGACCACATCATGCTGCCTGTAATCGGAATAGGAGGTGAGCGAGGTCAGCGTGACGCTGTCGCTGAGCTCATAGTCGAACCGTCCCGTCACCTGCCACTGGCGGTCGTCGCGGCGGGGGTTAAGGCCCGCCGTCCAATCGCCGACGCGCGCGTCGGAATTGACGATCGGCTGGTTCGCAAGGCGAGGATCGACGAAAGGCGGCATCAGCGGATTGACCTGGATAAGCTGCGCCGCCTGCACGTCGGACTTGTCCCAGAAGGCGTTGAAGCCGATCTTCGCCTTCAGCCGTCCCCCATTATAATCGATGAGGCCGCGAAGCTGGGTGAAGTCGCGCTTGCCGTTGCCGTCATCTGGCCGGGTCGCGCTGCGCTGCCATTCGCCCGATCCCTCATGCCGGGCGGCGATCCGTACCGCGACTGTATCGCTGATGGGACCGGAGACGAAGCCGCCCAGATCCCAGCTGTTGAAACGGCCGTAGCTGGCGTCGGCACCGGCACTGAGATGGTCGGTCGGCCGGGCAGCGATATAATTCACCGCACCGCCGGTCGAATTGGACCCGAACAGCAGGCCCTGGGGGCCCTTCAGCACTTCCACCCGTTCCAGGTCGAAACTGGCGCTGCGCGTCATCGCCGAAAAGGGAAGGGGCGCTTCGTCCTGATAGACTGTCACCGTCGGTGTCGAGCCGATGTCGTAATTGTAGAAGCCCACGCCGCGCAGCGAATAGACCGGCGTGCTGTAGGCCGACTGGGTGAAGGTGAAGCCCGGCACGATCTTGCCGAGGTCGTTGGCGCTCTGGATACCGGCCTTGACCAGTTCGTCTCCCGATGCCGCGCTGATCGACATGGGGACGTCGTTGATCGATTCCGCGCGCTTGGTCGCGGTGACGATGATGTCGACATTATTGTCGGGTTGTGGCGCCTCCTGTGCCAGGAGGGGCGCGGCCGACAGAAGCGCTGTCGTAAGTGCGGCGCCGGACACGGCTGTTGCAAGACGCGTGAACGTCATCTTCTTCCCTCCCACTTGCCTGCGTCTTTGTTTGGCGACGACTTCGGCTTTTCTCTTGACCACAGGACTAGAACATCTCCATCATCGAATGAAGCGATAATTATCGATAGCGATTATCGTCTATGGTGATAGGAGGGGCGAATGCGACATGTGGTGATAGTGGGTGCGGGCAATGCGGCGTTGTGCGCGGCTATTGCCGCGGCGGAGGCGGGCGCGCGGGTCACGATATTGGAGCGAGCGCCCGAAACGGCGCGGGGCGGTAATTCCGCCTTTACCGGCGGATGCTTCCGCACCGTCTATGACGGGGTGGAGGATATTGCTCGGCTCGTTCCCGACCTGACGGAGGAGGAGCGCGACGGCAGCGACTTCGGGCGCTATGATGCGGAGAAATTCTATCTCGATCTGTGCGAGCTCAGCGGCTATCGCGCCGATCCGCTGCTGATCGACATATTGGTGCAGCAGAGCCTGCCCACCCTGTCATGGATGCGTGACCAGGGCGTGCGTTTCCTGCCGGCCTATGGCCGGCAATCCTTCAAGGTCGATGGACGCAACATCTTCTGGGGCGGGCTGACCGTGGAGACGGCGGGCGGCGGCGTGGGCCTTGTCGATGCCCTGTTCCGCCGGGCCGAGGCGCTGGGTGTCACGATCCGTTACGACCATAAGGTCGAGCAACTGATCGGCAATCGCCACAGGATCGAGGGTGTCGTCGTCAATGGCGAGCCTCTGCACGCCGACGCGGTCGTGCTGGCGTCGGGCGGCTATCACGCCAACAGCGAATGGCGGGTGCGCACTTTGGGGCAGGGATGGGATCTGGCGAAGGTCCGGGGTTCGCGCTATAACACCGGCAATGTCATCCAGGCCGCCTTCGCCATCGGCGCACGGTCGCATGGCAACTGGTCGGGCTGCCACAGCGTATTCTTCGATGCCGGGGCCGAGGACTTCGGCAATATCGCCATGCTCAACCAGCAGAAGAATTATTTTACGCTGGGTATAGTCGTGAACCGCAATGGCGAGCGATTTTTCGATGAGGGATCGGATTTCCGCAACTATATCTATTCGAAAATGGGTGCGGCAATCCTGCGTCAGCCGGGTGGAACGGGCTGGCAACTGTTCGACGCTCAATCGATCCCTATCCTGCCCGACGAATATCGCGTGCCCCGTGCCGCGCGGTTCGAATCGGACACGCTCGAAGGACTGGCCGCCAAGCTGGAGGGCATCGACCGCGATGCGATGCTGCGGACGATCGCGGATTTCAACGCGGCGGTGGACGATGGCATGCCCTTCAACCCGGCGGTGAAGGATGGCCGTGGAACCCGGGGGCTCGTCATCAACAAGAGCAATTGGGCGCGGGCGCTGCGGGAACCGCCCTTCGTCGCCTATGAGGTCACTTGCGGCATCACTTTGACCTATGGTGGCCTCGCGATCGACGAGCAGGCGCGCGTGCAGAGCGAGGAGGGGGAGGCGATCGCGGGCCTCTATGCGGCGGGCGAGTTGGTCGGCGGGCTTTACTATGATCGCTATCCCGGCGGTGCGGGCCTGACCAGCGGCGCGGTCTTCGGGCGGATCGCGGGGGAGCAGGCCGCCATGGGATGACCTGCCGGGCCCTAATCCCCCATGATATCGACTAGCGCCTGACGCAGCCAGGTAAGCGCGATATCCTTCGATTGATCCGGTCGCCATGTGGCCGAGATATCGATTTCGGGAGTGGGGAGGGGGGGCTCGATCCATTTGAGCTTCCATTCTCCCTGGAGCGTCACGGCCAGCCGCTTGGGCAGGATCGCCACCGCGTCGCTGCTCGCGACGATCCGGGCAAAGATCAGATAGTTGCCCATGGTCAGTCGCAGATTCTGGGCCTTGCCCAATTCGTCCCACAGCATCGTTTCGTGGTTGAAGGATACGCGGGGTAGCGCCGAATAGCCGACATGGCGCAGCCCCAGGAATGCGTCGGCCGACATGCCGGGATAGAGCGCGTCATTGTCTTCTGCGCCGATGCAGACATAGCTGTCACGATAGAGCAATTGCCGCTCCATCCCCGATACGCGCAGGGCATTGGACGGAAAGATGAAGAGATCGATGTCCGGCCGTGTCGAGCGATTAAGAAATTGTGGTCTGATCTCCACAAAGTCGAAGGATAGTTGTGGTGCCTCGCTGGCCGCCCGCATCAGCAACTGGCCGCCGACCAATGCCGCGACATAGTCTGCCGTCGCAATCACCAGGCGCCGTTCGACAGTGTCGATCTGACCACGCGACTTGGTGATGACGGCGCGCACGCCGTTCAGCAATTGTGATACGTCGGGCATGATCTGTTCCGCCAGCGGCGTCGGCACCATCTCGCTGCCCGTCCAGGTGAACAGTTCATCGTCCAGCGCTAGCCGCAGCCGGTTGAGCGCGGCGCTGACCGTGGACTGGGCCAGGTTCAGCGTCTTTGCCGCATTGGACACGTTGCGGTTGGTCCAGATCGCTTCCATCGTGACCAGCAGGTTGACGTCGAAATCCCTCAGTTGCATCGCTCTCGCTCATTAATCGTTTGTGGTGATAGTGACTATCTAAATATATCGTTTCTGACAATAGGCGGGCGGCGCTAATCCAGTCCCATCAGCTCGCGGCAAGCGAGAGGCAGGAGTGGATCGATGGCAGAACTGCAGAATCTCGCCTATGTGGTTTTTGGCGTCAGCGACCTGGCGGCCTGGCGGGGCTTTGCCACCGACATCGTAGGTCTTGGCACGACGACGACCCCCGACGGCAGCCTGGGGCTGCGCATGGACGATCATCCCTGGCGGATGCTGGCGACACAGGCGACGGAGGATGACCTGACCCATGCGGGTTGGGATGTCGGTTCGGCCGAGGAACTGGAAGCCTATGTCGCCGCCCTTCGCTCCAAGGGAGCGGATGTGCGGGAGGAAGATGCGCAACGGGCGTCGGCGCGCTCTGTCACGCGGCTCTACAGCCTTACCGATCCCAATGGGGTCATCCATGAATTTTTCAGCGGACGGACCGGCCTGATCCCGGATGGCGGCAATCTTTCGCCCATCCTGCGCGGTCCCGGCTTCATGACCGGCGATCTCGGCATCGGCCATATCCTGCCGGTCTCGCGCGATTATGACGAGGGCGTCGCCTGGTATCGCGACATATTGGGTCTGCGCTACAGCGACCGCATCCGGCAGTTGATCGCCCCCGGCGTCTATGCGGACGCGACCTTCTTCCATAGCGCGACCGGCCGTCACCACTCGCTCGCGACCGGTTCCTTCCCGTCGTCCAAGCGGCTCAATCATCTGATGCTGGAATATCGGGACATGAACGACGTCGGCCTGGCCTGCGACCGCGCCAAGAAGGCCGGCATCCCGATCGTCCTGGAACTGGGCCATCACCCCAATGACCAGATGTTCAGCTTCTACATGCGGACCCCTTCGGGCTTCGGGATGGAACTGGGTCATGGCGGTCTGGTGATCGACGAGGTGAGCTGGGAACCGCAAATCTACGACCGCATGTCGGACTGGGGTCACGCCCGCAACATGAACATGGCCGACTGACAACGGCCCCAACCCAATCAGGGAGCAATTATGTCTATCTGGATCGATTTTCTCGGCGCCGAAATTCGCTATGTCGACACGCCCAGCTTCGGCCGCGTGCGCATTGCCGAAGCGGGCAAGGGCAAACCCGAAGCCCTGTTCTTGATGCACGGCATTGGCGGCCATATCGAGGCCTATTCAAAGAATGTGGTGCCGCTGGGCGAGCATTTCCACGTCATCGCCTTCGATTTCGTCGGTCATGGGCTATCGGAAAAGAAGACCGACATCGAATATCCCGCCAGCATCTATGCCGATCAGCTCAAGGAGCTGATGGACGCGCTTGGCATCGAGAAGGCGCATATTTCCGGGGAATCGCTGGGAGGTCTCGTAACCGGCCTGTTCGCGGTCAAATATCCCGAACGCTGCCTGCGCCTGATCCTCAACACGGCGGGCGGCATTCCGATCATGACCGACAAGGGGCGGCAGGATCTGGTGAACCTCGCCACGCTGACCGAGAAGAATTACGGCAAGCCGCCCAGCTTCGAGAGCATCAGGGAACGGATGCAGTGGCTCATCTATGAAGGCAATTGGGACCTTCTGACCGACGAGCTGATCGAATCCCGCCTCGCTATCTATTCGCGGCCCGATTTCCAGAAGTCCGCGCCGCTCGTCTTCGCCCGGCTGAACCAGGCCAAGGCCGGCGGCGGCCAGTCGATGCCCGACGCGATGGAACTGGAAAAGATCGAGCAGGAAGCGCTGTTGCTCTGGACCACGCACAATCCGATCCATGACGTCCCCGCCGCCGAGGCCGCCCTGCCGCGCCTCAAGAAAGGCAAGCTCTACGTCATGCGGAAGGATTGCGGGCACTGGCCGCAATATGAAAGCCCCGAGGAATTCGATGCCGTGGTGGTCAAATATCTGACCACCGGAGAGGTCTGAAAGCCATGGCCGCCGCGCTCGCCCATCCCGTCCCGCCGTCGCCGCCCATGGCGCCCAAGCCGGACCTGTTCCGGCAGGGCATGCGGCGTCTGGCCGGGGCCTGCACGATCATCACGTCGGTCGCACCGGGTCAGGGGCGGGAGGGGTGGGCCGGGCTGACGGCGACGGCGGTGGCGTCCGTCACGGCCGAACCGGCGCGGCTGCTGGTCTGCATCAACCGCTCGACCTGGGCGCATAATATCATCAGCCAGTCGCGCATCCTGGGCGTCAACATATTGGGCGGGGATGCCCTGCCGCTCGCCAAGCGCTTCGCCGGTGGTGTCCCGCCGGAGGAGAAATTCGGCGAGGGCAACTGGCTGACCGCCACCAGCGGAGCGCCCTTGCTCGGCAGCGCGCTCGCGAGCTTCGACTGCCTGGTGAGCGAAAGCATCGAGGCCAGCACGCACGACATCTTCATCTGCGACGTGCTGGGCGTGCTGCTGCGCGAGCCGGGCGGCGATCCGCTCATCTATTTCGATGGGGCCTTCCTGCCCGAACGTCCCATCCCATGAACAATCAGAAACAAGGAGAGCCGGCCATGTCCGTTGCCGTTCTGGGCCAGAAGGCCAGCGAAATTCCGACGCCCGATGAACTGGTCGCCCGCGCCCTCGCGATGGTGCCGGGCCTGCGCGCCCGCGCCGACGCGATCGAGGAAGCGCGCCGGGTGCCCGACGATGTGATCGCCATGTTCCGCGACGCCGGTTTCTTCCGCATCCTTCAGCCCAAGGCCTATGGCGGGTGGGAAATGAACCCCATCGTCTTCATGCGGGTGCTGGGGGAACTGGGCCGGGGCTGCTGCGCCAGCGCCTGGGCGATGATGATCCTAGGTGTCCACAACTGGGAATTCGGCCTGATGGAGGATCGCGCCGCGCAGGATGTGTGGGGCGAGGATGACCAGACCATCATCGCCTCCTCCTATCCGCCTATGGGTGAACTGACCAAGGTTGAGGGCGGCTGGCGCCTCAAGGGCCGTTGGCCCACCTCCAGCGGCAGCGACCATGGCGCCTGGGCCTTCATCGGCGCGCTGGAACGCAATGAGAAAGGCGTGCCGGTCGATCGCCATGCCCTGCTGGTCAAGCGCGAGGATTATGAGATCATCGACGACTGGTACACGTTCGGCCTGTCGGGCACCGGCTCCAAGAGCCTGCTGATCAAGGATGCCTTCATCCCCGACCATCGCGCCCATTCGATGATCGATTACAAGATGGACGACCGGCCGACCAACTATCTCTTCCCCTTCGCCATGATCTTCTATTCGTCCGTATCGTCGGTGATCATCGGTTTCGCGCAGGGGGCGATCGACGTCTTCATCGACCAGATGCAGGTGCGGGTCGACAATGGCACCGGCGCAGCGACACGGCTCAGCCCCTATGTGAAGGACCGGCTCGCCAATGCGGTGGCCAAGGTCCGCGCATCGCAGGCCCGCATGGAACAGATGATGGCGCATTGCACGCAGATCGTCGAACGGCGCGAACTGGTATCCACCGACGATCGCATCCATTATATGCTCGACATGGCCCGCATCGGACGTGAGTGCGAGGAGGCGGTGCTGACGCTCTACAAATGTACCGGCGCGCGGGGCGTGTACAAATCCAATCCGATCCAGCGCTATCTGCGTGACACGCTGGTGGCCGCCAATCACGTGACCCAGGATGCCGACAATAATGCGGCGGCGCTGGGCGGCTATCTGCTGAGCGGGGAATTGCCGCCGATGCTCTATGAAAAGCCCAAGGCGGGCTGAGCCATGGGCATCCATATCTGGCACCAGAGCTTCACGGTCCTCAGCGACCTTGCCGCCTATGACGATGCGTTGAAGGCGCATTTCAGGCGGGTGGCGCGGCCCGACACGGTGATCGATATGCACGGCATGCGCGAGGGCACATACCGGACCAACTATCCGGGTGACGACATCAAGCATGTCGGCTTCCAGTTCCTGCACGCGATCCAGTTCCTTCAGGGTGCGTTGATAGCGGAACGGCAAGGCTATGACGCCTTCGCCTTGAGTACACTGCCGGAACCGGGATTGCGGGAAATCCGCGCTTTGGTCGACATGCCGGTGGTGGGCTATGGCGAATGCGCGGCGCGGGCGGCGGTAGACGACGGACGCAAATTCGGGGCGCTGGTGTTCATTCCCGAACTGGCCGAACTGTACCGCGACAATGTCCGCCGCCACGGCCTTGGTTGCCGTCTGGTAGGCGCCTGCGACGTGGGTTTCCGGTTCACGGATGTGCTCGCCGGTTTCGCCAGTCCCGGCCGGCTGATCGATCGCTTTCGGGATGCGGCCCGCGATCTGATCGGCAGAGGCGCGGAAGCGATCGTGCCGGGGGAGGCGCCGCTCAACGTGCTGCTGGCGATGAACGGCGTCAGCGAAGTCGACGGCGTGCCGGTGATCGATTCCCTCGGTGCCTGGGTGCGGGCGGCGGAAGCGGCGGTGGATGCCCGCCGGAGCGGTATGCAGGCAGAAGGCACCGGCTATTTCGGGGCGATCCCCGATCCGGTGCGGCGCGCCGAGATTCTCGATTTCTACGGATTGAACCCGGCATGACCCCTGGTACGATGGATGTGATCGTCATTGGTGGCGGGGCGGCGGGCTGGGCCGCGGCCTTGTCCGCCGCGCAGCGTGGCCTGAAGGTCATGCTGTTGGAGAAACTGGCTGAATCCGGCGGGTCTTCCGCCATGAGCGGCGGTTGCCTGGCCTTTGCCGGCACCGATCTGCAAGTCGCTCAGGGCGTCGCCGACGGCCCCGACCTGCTGTTCGCCGACCTGCGCGAGGTGGGTCAGCGGGTGAACGACGCGGATCTGGTCCGCACCTATTGCGATGCGCAACTCGGCACCTATTCGTGGCTGAAGGCTGCCGGCGTGACGTTCAGCCCGGTGATCGAAACGGCGGCGGGTCAGTCGGTGCCGCGCGTGCACAGCGTCGATCCTGCCGATATGGTGCGTGCTCTTCGAGCCGCGGCGGAGGCGACCGGCCGTATCGACTATCGCACCGAGACCATAGCGCGGACGTTGCGTCAGGATACGGGCGGTCGCGTGACCGGCGTCGTCCTCGACAACGGCGAAACGCTGGAGTCGGCGCGCGGTGTCATCATCGCCAGCGGGGGTTTTGCCAAGAATCCGGCGCTGCTCGATCGCTATGCCCCCCATTATGCCCCGGCGGTGTTCGTCGCTGGTGCGGGGTCGCAGGGCGATGGCCTGCAAATGGCGCAGGCCCTGGGTGCGGAGCTGCGCGACATGGATTATGTCAAGGGCACCTTCGGCAAGCATCCGACCGACGAGAGCAACGACCACAGCCTGCAAGCGGTCTACAAGGGCGCGATCGCCGTCAATCAGGACGGGCAGCGTTTCGTCGATGAAAGCATTTCCTACAAGCTGCTGGGCGACGCGGTGATGGCGCAGCCCTGGCATTGCGCCTATCAGATCATGGACCAGGGGATTTTCGATACCGGCGACGACCGCGTTCGCATCCTGGATTTCGGGCGGCGGCTGGAGGAGGGGCTCTTCTATGTCGGCGATACGTTGGCGGACCTCGCCGCGCAGATCGAGATTGAACCCGATGTGCTGGTGGCGACGGTGGACCGTTACAATGCCCATGTCGACGCCGGGCACGATCCCGATTTCGGGCGGTCGCACCTTGTCCACCATCATGGCGCCTTGCGCCGGATCGATCGGGCGCCATTCTATGCCTATCCCTCGACCGCCGTGGTGTTCGGCACCTATTGCGGCCTGCGCATCGATTCCGACGCGCATGTCCTGCGCGCCGACGGGAGTTGGATAAAGGGGCTTTACGCCGCCGGCGAAGTCACCGGCGGCTTCCACGGCGCGGCCTATATGACCGGTTCCGCGCTGGGCAAGGCGGTGGTGTTCGGGCGGATCGCGGGGCAGGCGGTGGCGTCATGAGGATCGTGGTGCTGATCGCGGGCGTGCTCGATCCCAAATGGCCGGTCGTGCCCGTGCCCGGCGGCCTGCCCGCGCGATCGGGCGACCGGCTGCTGCTCAGCCCCTTTGACGAGGCGGCGCTGGAACTTGCGCTCAAGATTCGCGATGCACGGGCCGACATAGCATTGAGCGCCGTCGTGGCGGGCGGCCCGGAAGCCGAAAGGCTTGCCCGCACGGTCTGCGCGCTGCATGTGGCGGACGTATCGACCCTGGCCCTCGCGACGCCCTGGGATCAGGCGGCAGTCGCGCGGACCCTCGCGCTGGCGGCATCCGGCGCCGATCTCATTCTCATCGGCCGGGAATTTGGCGATTGCGACGATGGGTTGATCCCACCGATGCTGGCTGCGATCCTCGGCCTGCCTTTCTTCGGCCGCGCGCAGGTGGTGGAATCCAATCCTGCCCTGCGGCTGATGCGCGAAGCGGGCAGTCATGAGGAATGGGTGGCGGTGGACCGCCCGATCGTCGCCAGCGTGACCAACGACCGCCGCACGCGGTTGCGCAAGCCGTTGATGAAGAATGTCATGATGGCCCGCCAGGCTCCGATCGTGCATCGGAACCCGGTGCCGGTCGCCGCCACCGGCCTTCAACTCGCGGGCAGCGCCGGACTGGCGGGCGCGCGGTCGTTCACCGATTGCCGGATGATCGACGGCGATGTGGGGGAACAGGCGCGCGCACTTGCCGCAATGCTGCGGGATGGACGGCTATGAGCGGTTGGCGGCGCATTCGGGTGGACCTTGACACGAACGAAGCCGGGGAGGTCGCACCGAACCAGTATCCGGACCGCACCCTGCTCATCCTCCCCGCCACGCCGGATGGCGATGTGCTGGCAGGTGTGCTGGCGGCCCGTCTGGATGGGGTCCTGCTGGGCCGCGTGTCGGACATCGGTTTCGATGGCGATACGCTGATAGCGACGCGCCCCGCCTATGGCGGTCGCATCCGGCTTGAACTGCGGCTGGCGCAGGGCATCGCCATCGCCACCATGAACGAACCGCCTGCCGGCGATCATGTGATCAGGCATGCGCCGCTCGCGGTACTGGCGATCGACCGGGTCGAACTGTCCGCGCGGAACGCCGCGCTGGAGGGCGCCCATCTGGTCGTGAGCGGCGGGCGCGGGCTGGATGCCGACGGTTTCGCCATGCTCGATGGCATCGCGCGGAAACTCGACGGCGCACTGGGCGCCAGCTTGCCCGCCGTCGACCTCGGCCTTGCGCCGGTATCCCGCCAGATCGGCCAGTCCGGCCATTTCGTGACGCCGCGGCTCTATCTGGCGGCCGGCATTTCGGGTACGCCGCAGCATCTGGCCGGGATCGGCGCGGCCACCCGCATCATTGCGATCAACAGCGACGCCGATGCACCGATCTTCCGCTATGCCGAAGTCGGCGCGGTGGCCGACGCCCGGCAATTGCTCCCCGAATTGCTGCGGTTGATCGAGGGGTGACGGTCAGTCGTCAATCGTCCTTGCGCGCCTGATGCGCATGATAGGCGCACGCCTTGGTGCCGAAATATTGTTCCCGATCATCATAGGAGATGACCTCGCCGCAGACCGAACAGCGATAATTTTCATATTCCGCTTTTCGATGCCAGGCCGCGGCAGCGGCGTCACGCTCGTCGTCATGATATCCCATGAATCCTCCATGCTTTCCGTCGTGCATATGGGAAGCGACGGCCGGATTGGCAGGGGCGCCGGTCGGTTTTCCGACTGAGGGGCGCGACGGGTTCAAGCCGCCTCCGTCGATCCCGCATCTTGCCGGGCGGCTACGCCGAAGCGCTGCCGATAGGCATGGGGTGCCAGCCCCGTCACACGCTGGAACAGTTTGCGGAAGGCGGACGGATCGTCATAGCCCACCTGCCAGGCAATCTGTTCGACCGGACGCCTTGTCAGTTCCAGCGCCTCGCGCGCCTTGGCGATACGGACCTGCTGGGCATATTCGGTAGGTCTGAGGCCGGTGGCCTTCCTGAAACGGCGCAGGAAGGTGCGCTCTTCCAGTCCCGCCCGGCGCGCCATGTCGGGCACGCCATGCACCTTCGCGTCGGTCGCCTGGAGCCAGTGCTGCACGGCCAATATGGCGGCGTCGCCATGGGTCAGCCTGGGGATGAACCGGCCGTAAGGCTGCTGCGTGCGGCCCGGAGGATCGATGAGCAGGAACCGGGCGGTGTTGAGCATTACGCTTGGCCCGAGCAGCCGCTCCACCAATGTCAGGCCCAGGTCGGTCCAGGCCAGTATGCCGCCCGCCGTGATGATGTCGCCATCGTCGATCAGCATGCGGTCGGCGTCGATCTGCACCGCCGGGAAACGGGACGCCAGCGTCTGCGCGAATGCCCAGTGGGTCGTCGCCTCCCGCCCCTGGAGCAACCCCGTCTCGGCCAGCAGGAAGGCGCCCGCACAGACCGAGCACAAGGTCGCGCCCTTGCCGTGGAGGTCCGTCATCCAGCCGGCGAATTCGGGCATGGGTCGCATATGATCCGGCAAGATCAGGCTGGGCGGGGTGATGATGTGGGTCAGCGCATGATCGGGATCGGGGTGGCTGTCCTGAACGCAGACGATTTCGCCATTTTCCTGATGCCAATGGCTGACCCGGATGGCGGGAGATCTATCGCCATCCACCGACTGCGCCATGTCGCCCGCGATGCGAAAAAGGTCGGTCAGCCCATATATGGCCGAAAGCTGGCAATCGGGGTAAAGGACAAGGCCTATTTCTGCGATGATCGGGCGCATTGTCAGTTTTACCTCGCATTGTGTCGTTTCTGCCAAGCGCGATCCTGCCAGTGCTCCCCTACATAGTCCACAGCAGCGGCGATGACGCCGGAAAGCAAGGAGACAGATCATGACGACGATCACCACCAGGGACGGCACGGAGATTTTCTACAAGGACTGGGGCAGCAAGCAGGCGCAGCCCATCGTCTTCCACCATGGCTGGCCGCTTTCGGCCGACGATTGGGACAATCAGATGCTGTTCTTCTTGGGCGAGGGCTATCGCGTCATCGCCCATGACCGGCGCGGCCATGGCCGTTCCAGCCAGACCGACAGTGGCAACGATATGGACAATTATGCCGCCGACGTCGCGGAACTGGCGGCGGCGCTCGACCTCAAAAATGCCATTCATGTCGGCCATTCGACCGGCGGCGGCGAAGTCGCCCGCTATGTCGCCAAGGCGGAGCCGGGTCGCGTCGCGAAGGCGGTGCTGATCGGCGCCGTGCCGCCGATCATGGTGCGGACGGAAAGCAATCCGGAAGGCCTGCCGATCGACCTGTTCGACGGTTTCCGTGCCTCGCTGGTCGCCAACCGCGCCGAATTCTATCGCGAGATCGCATCGGGTCCCTTTTACGGCTTCAACCGCGAAGGGGCGAAGGTCAGCCAGGGGCTGATCGACAATTGGTCGCGCCAGGGCCTGATGGGCGGTGCAAAGGCGCAATATGACTCGATCGCGGCTTTCTCGGCGACGGACTTCACCCAGGACCTGAAGGCCATCGACGTACCGGTGCTGGTGATGCACGGCACCGACGACCAGATCGTGCCCTTTGCCAACCATGGCGTAAAGGCGGTCAAGCTGCTGAAGAACGGCACGCTCAAGGCCTATGCGGGGCTGTCGCACGGCATGGCCGCGACCCACCCCGACATCATCAACCCCGATCTGCTCGCCTTCTTCCGCGGCTGACCGGACCAGCGGGAGGCGGGCCTTGGGTCCGCTTCCTTCGCATGCGCCCGCACCGCGCGGTCACCCGGCGGTTGCGAGCGCGTGGAGCTCTTCCTTTTCGGCATCGGATAGCTCCAGTTCCGCCGCCGCCAGATTTTCGGCCAGATGCGCCGGGCTCGACGTGCCGGGGATCAGCAGCAGGTTCTGGGAACGCGCCAGCAGCCAGGATAGCGCGACCTGCATCGGCGTCGCGTCGAGCCGGGCGGCGAGGGCGGACAAACCCTCCGACTGGATCGGGTTGAAGCCCCCCAGTGGGAAGAAGGGGACATAGGCGATACCCTGCGCCGCAAGACTGTCGATCAGCGCATCGTCGTCGCGATGGACGAGATTATAATGGTTCTGCACGCAGATCACGGGCGCGATGGCCTGTGCCTCGGCGACTTGCGCGGCGGTCGCGTTGCTCAACCCCAGATGCCGGATCAGCCCTTGCTCGCGCAGCTTCGCCAGGGTGGTGAACTGGGCCTCGATCGAGCCCTCGGTCGGGGCGTGGACGTCGCCCATCACCCGCAGATTGACCACCTCGAGCATGTCGAGGCCCAGGTTGCGCATATTGTCGTGCACGGCCTGGATCAGTTCGGCCGGACTTTGCGCGGGTAACCAGGATGCGTCGTCGCCGCGTGCGGCACCGACCTTGGTCACGATCACCAGATCGTCGGCATAGGGGTGCAGCGCTTCCCGGATGATCCGGTTGGTCACATGCGGGCCGCAGAAATCACTGGTGTCGATATGGTTGACGCCTGCCGCCACGGCGTCGCGAAGGACACGAAGCGCTGCGTCACGGTCGCGCGGCGGGCCGAACACGCCCGGCCCGGCGAGTTGCATCGCGCCATAGCCCATGCGCCGTACATTTCTGTCGCCGAGGCGGAAACTGGCCATCTTGCGAATATCGGTCATGTCGGCTCTCCTTCGCCGTGGAAAAATCGGATGGCGCCGATATGGACCGTGCTAGGCTGTGCGATAATCCGCCAAGAATCGTACAGGCTGTCCCATATGCCGAACAATGATCTTCAGGATCTCTACGCATTTCTGGCGGTCGCGCGGGCTGGAGGCTTTCGCGAGGCCGCCCGGTTGACCGATGGGTCCCCGTCAAGCCTGAGCGAAGCGATCCGGCGGCTGGAGGCGCGCATGGGGGTTCGCCTGCTCAACCGCACGACGCGCAGCGTGGCGCCGACCGAGGCGGGAAGCCGTCTGTTCGAACGTCTGGCGCCCGCGCTGGCGGAGGTCGATGCGGCGCTGGATGTGGTCAACAATTTCCGCGACCGGCCGGCCGGAACGCTGCGGCTCAACGTGCCGTCCAACGTGGCGAGATTGATCCTTCCGCCCATCATCGCGCCCTTTCTCAAGGCCTATCCCGACATCAGGCTGGAGGTGGTCGTCGAGGATAGTTTCGTGGATGTGCTGGCGGCCGGATGCGACGCGGGCATCCGGTATGACGAGCGGCTGGAACAGGACATGATCGCCATTCCGATCGGCCCGCGGTTCCAGCGGTTCGCGACGGCTGCCGCGCCCGCCTATCTGGCCGCACGCGGACGCCCCGATCATCCGCGCGACCTGCTGGACCATGACTGCCTGCGCGGCCAGTTTGCGAGCGGCGCCATCCCGACCTGGGAATTCGAGCGGGATGGCGAGATACTCCGCCTTGATCCCACCGGGCCGTTGCTCGTCCGTCTGGGCGCTGCCGCCGACCTCATGGTGGAGGCGGCGATCGGCGGCCTCGGCATCGTGCAAATCTTCGAGGACTGGCTGCGACCCCATCTGGAAAGCGGCGAGCTTCAGCCCGTGCTGGAACCCTGGTGGCAGAGCTTCACCGGGCCCTTTCTCTATTATCCCGGCCGGCGGCATTTGCCGTCCCCGCTCCGTGCGTTCGTCGATTTCGTCAAGGCGCACGGCACATGGTAACCGACTCGTCGGACGAAACGCCGGATATCGGGGCCCGGCGCCTGTCAGACCGGCAGTGATCGGATCGTTCCCCCATTCGTCGCAAATCGATTGCCTTGCGCGGGGCGGCAGGCAAAGAACGGGCGAAGGGAATAAAGGGGCAAATGCTCATGAAATTTGGTTCGTTCGCGTGCGCGCTGGCAATGGGCGCGGCGTTTCTGCCGGTGGCGGCATTGGCCGACGATCCGCATGATCCAACCATGCGCAGTGCCGCGGCGCGCGCGCGCGACAGCGCGATCATCAAGCGCATGAACCAGCAGCAGCTCGCCTATGTCCGCGAGCGCGACGCCCGGAACCGCCCGACCTACCGCGTGTCGCGCAGGGACCGCGAAGCCTATGCCGACGCCCGTGCCGACTATGCGCGGGAGATGGCCGCCTGGCGCCGCGCCGTCGCCGCCTGCAATGCGGGCCGATGGGAATATTGCGACAATTGAAGCATCAGCGGACAGCGGGAATCTCCTCGTTGCTGCTGCGGCTTATCTGATAGGGCTCCATGCCTTGCGGCTGGACGCTGAGCCGCGCCGACCAGCCCTTGCGCGCATCGATAGCGGCCCTGCTGAGCGTCACCGGCGCCGCGCCAGCCCTCAGTTCGGCGCGATTGGCGGTGTGGACGGTTGAGGCGCCTGCGATCTGGAGGTCGACCTCCACCCGGACCTTCTCAGGCCAGGCCGCCAGGACGCTGATCACGGCCTGATTCCCCTCGGTCCGGACGTCGAGCCACACCGGACGGTCCGGATCGGCGGCATGGGCAGAAGAGATCATCATCATTCCCGGCAGCAATAGGGTGGCGATACGCAAAAGCATCGAAGGCATGGGCTCATCCTCCGGTCGGGCCGGGTAGGATGATGACCTGGCCGGTCGCTCCGCCCCCGTCCGGAGCAGGGCTGTTGCCCGGTGTCTTGGGCGTGCTGTAGATGTCCAATGCGGACGGGTTCTGGTTGAGATAGGCGGCCAGTGCGTCAGGCCCGATTTCGCGCGCCAGCGTCTCGGGCGTCGGTTGCTGTCCGCGCTGGCGGAGCAATTCCGCCGCCCTGGCGACTTCGCCGGCCAGGTCGCGCTTGTCATCGCCCTTGACCAGCGCGGCTTCGCCCTTGCCGCTTTCCCTCGGTGCCTCCAGGGTCGGGGGCAGTTGCGGTAGTTGCGCGGGATTGCCGTTCCGGGGCGCAGCGACATTGGGCACGGCCAGGTCGCTTGCGTGCGGCTGCGGATGGGCCAGCTGTTCGACCTCCAAGCCGGGATTGGCCGCCTGCGCCGCGGCGCTGCCTTGCTGGAGCAGGAGAAACAGGGGCAGGGCGATGCCGGGCATTTGCTTGGTCCTCGATCCGTTTCTCAATGGCGGTTTCTCAATGGCCGGTTCTCAATGAGCGGTCTGGGTGATGGTGATCGCCGCGCCGCCCGTCTGGGTCAGCGCCAGCCCCAGGCCATTGCCGGTCTGGCTAAGCGCCGCCGCATTGCCATCGCCATTTTGCGTCAGAGCCAGACGATTGTCATCGCCGTTCTGCGTCATGGTCGCGCTATTGTCCTGGCCATGTTGGCGCAGGCTCATCTCGTTCATGCCCACATAGGCGGTCTGAGACAGGGCCGCGAAATTGGCGGCGCCCGATTGATCGAGCAGCATCATGTTGCTCCCACCCGCGTCGGCAAACTGGTCCAGGCGGCCCAGATGACCATCTCCGGTCAGCGACAGTTCCACGCCGTTTGCGCCCGATCCGCCCTGGTTGAGGCGTATGTCGTTGGCGGAACCATGGATGGTCAGGCGGGCCGACTGGCCGCTCCCCACCTGCGTGACGGCAAGGGCATTGCCGTCGCCGATCTGCTGGACGTCGACCGCGGCGGCATTGGCCGCGCTCTGGTCCACCAATATGCCGTTGCCCCGGCCCAGGCTGACTATCTCCGCGCTGGTTTGCGCCATGGATGCGAAGGGGACCGCAACGGCAAGGACAGGCAATAGGGCAAGCATCGGCTTCATCGGCGCACCTCGGGTGGAAAAAAGGGGAAGCGGCGGCGGGCCATTCGCATCGCCCGCCGCCACCCCTGGGGTAAACTTACTGGTTCACCGTGGCGATATTGCCGATCCCGGACTGGACCACCGACGAGATGTTATAGTCGGTGCTCTGCGTCACATTGGCAATATTGGCTAGCCCGCTCTGCGACACGAAGGAGTTGTTGCCGTCACCGGTCTGCGTCACATTGGCGACCAGGCTGGTGCCGTTCTGATAGATGGCCGACTGGTTGAGATCGCCGGTCACGGTCAGCCTGGCATAGTTGCCAAGGCCGCCTTGCTCGATGATCGACCCGTTACCGTCGCCGGTCTGGCCGACCAGGGCGAGATTGTTCTCCCCGACCTGCTGCACCGACGAGCCGTTGCCGTCGCCAAGCTGCGTGACATAGGCCTGCTGGTCGAGACCGCCCTGAACGACGGCGGAAGCGTTGCCGTCACCGATCTGCGTCACGCCGACGATGCTGAACTGGGCATCCAGATCGAGCGCGCTGGACTGCGCGACGCTGGAATGGTTGTCGTCGCCCTGCTGCTTGATCGCGACGGCCGCCGTATAGCCGAGCTGGCCGACCTGCGACTGGTTGCGGTCGCCGTCCTGATCGACCGTCACCGCCGCCAGCGCCGCGACTTCCTGGGTGTTCGCCAGATTGTCGTTGCCCTTCTGGTCGACAATCACCAGCACGCCCGCACCGGCCTGACCCACGGTCGCGCTGTTGCGGTTGCCATCCTGCTTGACGTTGACGCTGCCCAGCACGGTCAACTGGCCGACATTGGCATAGTTGCGGTTGCCGTCCTGATCGACCGCCACCGCCGAATTGGCGGCGATTTCCGTGACGCCGGAGATATTGTCATTGCCATCCTGATCGACATCGACGGTCGATGCGGTCGATGCCTGATAGACGGTGGAGGCGTTGCGATCGCCATTCTGCTTCACATCGACGCTGCTGCCGCCGAACGCGGTCTGCGACACGGTGGAGAAGTTGGCGTTGCCGGTCTGCTTGACCTTCACATCGCCATTGGTGCCGTCCTGCACGACATAGGACTGGTTGCCCGCGCCGAGCTGGAAGACGTCGGCGTCGTTTCCGCTGCCATATTGGTCGACCGACGAATAGCTGCCGTTGCCCGACGATCCGGGGCCGGACTGCTGATAGACGGTCGCGTTGTTGCCGGGGCCGAACTGGTTGATGTTCGAGCCGTTATCCTCGCCCCACTGGGTCGAGCTGGCGGTCGAACCGTCGGCGGCGGCGTTCTGGACGATGAAGCTATAGCCGCCCTCGCCATTCTGGTTGATCGATGCCGTCGCGGAGTCTGCATCCTGCGTGATCGATCCGGTCTGGACGCGGTTGGCCGTGCCGGGGAAGGGGCGGTTGGCGTTGAGCTGAACGATGGTCGCCTGCGACGCGGTGCCCGACTGGATGGCATAGGCGCTGTTGCCTTCGCCGTCCTGGGTCACGTCGGCGCGCGAGGCGCCGGTCTGCGTCACGAAGGCCGCGTTGGTCGGGTTGTTGCTGGTCGGCGTGTCGACGCGGCTGTCCTGATCGACGTGGGCGATGGCGCCGTTGGCCGACTGGTTGATGCCCGACAGATTGTCCGCGCCCGCCTGGACCACGGTCGCCTTGTTGTTGGCGTTGCTCTGGACGATCTGGGAGTCGGAGCTGATCGCGGCGGTCTGAGTGACGTTGGCATTCTGGGCCGAACCCGACTGGGTGACGATGCTGGTGGAGGTATCGGCATGAGCGGCGGTGGCAAGAGCCAGGGCCGACGCCGCGCCGAGAAGGAATATTTTCATGGGTCTTGCCCCCTGCGAAGGAGGTCCGGGCCTCAGCGAAGAGGCCCGGACTGGGATGAACTTATTGTGCGACGTAGGCGATGTTGCCGGTGCCGGTCTGATCGACGAACGAGACGTTGCCGTTGGTCGTCTGGCTGACATTGGCGTAGTTGTTCGCACCGCCCTGGAGGATGGTGGACGCGTTCAGGTTGCCGGACTGGTAGGTGACGGCATCGTTGTTGGTGCCGTACTGGTTCACCAGCGCGTCATTGTCGCTGCCGGTCTGGTCGATGTCCGAATTGCCGCTGAAGCCGCTCTGGAGAACGGTGGCGCTGTTCAGCGAACCCGACTGGTCGATGTCCGAATAGCTGCTGCGGTTGATCTGCTCGACATAGGCGAGCTGCGTCGAACCCGACTGGGTGATGGTGGAGGTGTTGCCGTAGCTGGTGTCCGAACCGCCCGACTGGGCCACGCCCTGCACGACCGTGGCCGAGCTGTTGCTGGCCGACTGCTGGATGTCCGAAAACTGCCAGTCGTCCTTCTGGGTGACGCTTGCCGCGCTGTTGTTGCCCGACTGGGCGATCGTCGACACGTTCGGAATGATCAGCGTCTGGGCATTCTGGTTGACCGCGGCACTGTTGCGATTGCCCGACTGGGTGATGGTCGAGCGGTTGAGCGGCGGGTTGTTGCCGTCGCCATCGTCGGTCTGCACGACCGAAGCGCTGTTGCTGAAGCCGATCTGGGTAATGGTCGAGATGCTGCCCTTGACGCCGCCCTGGGTGGTGTAGGCCTGGTTGCCGCCGCCGTTCTGGTCGATGAAGGACTGGTTGTCCGCGCCGTCCTGGACGACGCCGGCGGTGTTGTTGTCGCCGCTCTGGTTCACGTCGGCGAGCTGGTTGCTGCCGATCTGATAGATGGAGCTGCCGTTGCGATAGCCGGTCTGCGACACGGTCGCTTCATGGCTGCCGTTGCCGCCCTGATAGACGGACGAGCTGTTTTCATAGGTCGAATCGCCCGAATTGGCGACGCCCTGCGTGACGGTGGCGACGTTGCCGTTGCTGGCCTGCTCCACATAGCTGTTCTGGCCGTCATCCTTCTGCGTGACGGTGGTGGCGTTGGTGTTGCCCGACTGGATGACGGTCGAGGCATTCTTGGTCGACGGCGGATAGTTGAACGACGTTTCCAGCGTCTGCGACACGATGGCCGAGTTGCTCGCGCCGGTCTGCTGGATGTTCGATGTCTGGACCGGGGTTGCGCCGGTGGCATCGTCGGCCTGGGTCAGCTTGGCATAGTTGCTCGCACCCGTCTGGTTGATCGTGGAAGAACCGCCGGTCTGGGCGGCGACCTGATCGACATAGGCCTGGTTGTTGGTGCTGCTCTGCGTGACCGAGCTGGTCGAGCTGTTGGCATAGGCGGTGGTGGTCAGCGCGAACGCCGACACCGCGGTCAAAAGGATCTTCTTCATCCCACATTCTCCCGAAAAGGGCATCATGCCCCCTGTTATGGCCGGTAGGGTCCGGCTGCTCTGCCCGGCCTCAAGAGCAGCCGGCGGAAGAGATGGATCATGCAGGGGTTGCCCGGACGCGCGGCCGTTCTCACGGAACCAGGGCGGATTGCCTTGGCGCACGCATCTGTGCCACATTGTGGCGTGGGTTCCTGAAACTCACGATCCGGACATGGTTTTCCGCAAACCATGTCCGACCTGGTCCGTCAGCGTCTTGACGCCAATCACCGCCGCTGGCGGACCAGCCCATTCATGCTATTTCGGTTCATCCTCTCCTGTGTCTCATTTCCCGGCGGGCCGGGCTTGGACGATTTTCGTCTGAAGCGCGGGATCGCCGACTGCCGGCCCGCTGACGATCTGCGTCTGAATCCGGGGCGGTGTCGTCGCGGCGTGGCGTGAAGCGACCTGACAGGCGCCGGTCACTTTCGATCCGTCGGCGCGCTGCGGCAGGACCACATCCTGTGCCTTGATCGAGTCCCGTTCCGCCACATAGTCGCGCAACAGGTTCGCGCTGTAATCCTCGGTCGTGCCGAAGCACCACAAGTCCTGCAACGCGCCCTCGGCGATCAGCGCATAGACGGCCTTTTCGACGGCCTGCTGCACCGCAAGCTGATCGGGCTCGTTGAACGTCACGCCCGCTTCCAGTTCCAGCAGGTCCTTGAACCCGACATAGCGGAAGGCATTGGCCCCCAGCGCCACCGAAGCGATCGACTTGCGCACATTGACCGATGTCAGCACCTCGCCCGTCTTGACGCTCACCGCGCGCAGATAGAGGGTGACGGTATCCTCGCGATATTGTGAGCTGCCCCCGATCCCCAGGAAGCGTGCGCCCGCACCGCCGGTCTTGACGTTGCTGTCATAGCCGATGATCCCGCCCTCCAGCAGCAGCCCGGCAAAGAGCAGCGGCGGCAATGCCTGGGGATTGACCTGCTTTTCTCCCAGATAGGAGGCACGCATTTCGCGGATGACAGCGCGTTCACGCAGCACATTGTCCAGCCGCTCGCGCTCGATCACCTGGAAGAACTGGCGGTTGCCGGCATCCTGCAAGGCTTTGACCAGGATCGACGTTGCGCCCTGGGTCACCGCGCGGGACAGGGTCTGCACATTGTCGGTGGGCTTGAACTGGCCGGTCTGGTCGGTGAAGCCATAGACCGCCACGGCGACCTTCTTGCCGCTGGCGGGCAGCAGGGCCAGGCGGTTCTGGATCTGGGATGGCTTGGCCATGACCGGCTGCTGCCAGCTCACCGGATTGGCCGTCGCGCAGCCCGAAAGAACGGCCGCCGCCGCCAGCATAGGCAGGCAGGACCGCAGCGAGGAAAGGCGCATCAACCGGCCCCCTGCAGTAAGGGTACGACGATTTCGCTGACCGAACCCGATGCCAGGTCGCTGATCGTCAGCGTCACCGAATCGACGCCACGCACGAAGCTGATTTCCTGGTCCCCGAACTTGATGAGGCCGCTTTCCTGCGCATTCGCGCCGAAGATCACGTCGGTGATCTGCGATGCCAGCGTAGAAAGCAGGCGGCTTTGCAATGTCCGCAAGAATTGAGAGGCAGGATCGGAGCTCGTCGTTGCCGTCGGATCCTTATATTTGTTGATCGCGTTCGCCACGCCCAGAAGATGGGCCGAATTGAACGGATTGCCGCCAAAGGACGGATTGTTCGGGGTATAGACAAGATCGGATGCCGAAGCAGCATCGGGTCTTACCAAGGCGAAGACCATCATCGCCGCCATGATGACGACGCCCCCTTTTCTTGCCGCTGACATTAGCCCTCCGTATTTCCAGCCAATCAAAATGCGATGCGACCCGCAGGATATGGCTCCGTTGAGGACAGGAAATCCTTATTCTTCGGTCGATTTGACCTGAATCAAGAATTGCAATTCCTGCCTGTGAGGAGGTTGATGATTTAACCTTTTGTTAATTCCGTTGCGAGCGGCTTATTACGTCTGGCATATATCGATTCGCATCACCAAAATTGGTGAGGTGGGGCTATTAACTGATTATTAACCATTAAATATCCCGACGAAGGGCAGGCCGGGGGGTCAGAATGTCCGAAAACGGTACAGTCGAGGGATCGATTGTTGATGGTGTCCGGAAGGTGGGGGAAGTGCTGAGCGACGGGGCGATATTGGAAAGTGCGGCGTTGAGCTGGCTGGACGGCGGCTCGACCGCGCGCCTGATTCTCGACCGGGATTTTGCCATACTCTGGGCCAATCGTGCTGCTCGCAAGGTGTTGCAGGCACGGCAGGGACTGGAGGAGCGGGAGGGTATATTGACCTTCGGCCAGAATGCCGGTTCCGGCGCTCTGGCAGTGGAAGCGGGCAAGTTGCGGGGGGAGGAGATGCTGATCCAGTCGTACGGATTGGGCGGCGACATGAGCGCGGTCATCGTCATCCGGTTGCTGCCCGGCGATCGTGCCGGCGAGACGCTCTATGGTCTGGAACTGCGTTGGCGCGATGAGGCGGATCACATCCAATATGCCGGCTATCGCGCCTATTTCGGCGTGACCCAAGCGGAGGACCGGGTGCTGCGCCAATTGCTGAAGGGCCTGACTGCGGAAAAATGCGCAGCCAATCTCGACATCAGCGTGGACACCGTGCGCAGCCATATCCGACAGCTCTACAGCAAGATGAGCGTCTCCTCCCGCGAGGCGCTGTTCCATGTGATGATGCCGTTCCGGGTGCAGTAGCCCGGCCGGATCGTCAGTTTTCCCGGCAGCGCAGCGTGGCGAGCGAGGCAAGCAGCATGACCCCGGCGGCGAAGGCCATGGTCCAGATCGGCTCGGTCGGGAAGACATGCCGCATGATCGTGCCCATGACGGTCGCGACCAGCAGTTGAGGGATCACGACGAAGGCGTTGAACAGGCCCATATAGATGCCGAGTTTCGCCTGTGGCACGCTGGAGGCAAGCATCGCATAGGGCATGGCGAGGGTAGAGGCCCAGGCGATGCCGATCGCAACCTCCGGCAACAGCAGCGCCTGCGCGTCGCGGAGGAACAGGAATGAGAGGAAGCCCAGCGCGCCCAGCATCAGCGCGAACGCATGGGTATTGGCTTGCCCGATGCGCCGGGCGAGCGGCTGAAGCAGGAAGGGGGCGGCAAGGGCGGCGACGCCATTATAGGTGGCGAAGAGGATGCCGACCCAATTGCCCCCTTCATTATAGGCCGCGCTTTTCGGATCGGCGGACCCGAAGACATATTGGGCGACGACCGGCGTGGTGTAGATCCACATGATGAACAGCGCCGACCAGGTGAAGAACTGGACGAGCGCGAGGCGCTTCATCATCACGGGCATGGTCGCGAAATTGCCGATCACATGGCCCAGCAGATTGTCACCGCGGCCCTGCCGGTACAACCGGCGCGCGACGATCCTGGCGATGCCATAAGCCGCGAGCAATGCGCCCAGCAGATAGAGCTCCTTCTCCAGCGCCCAGAGATGGACGAGGACGACGACAACCAGCCCGGCGACGATCCAGAGCGGTCCACCAGCCGGAATGGTTGGCGCGGTATCGGGTTCGACGGTCGATGGCTCTTCCGAAGGTTCGAAACGGGCCATCTGCTCGGGCGAATATTCGCGGGTGGTGAGGACGGTCCACAACACCGCCAGGAACAGCGCGCCGCCGCCGATATAAAAGCTGATCCGCACCGTATCGGGGATGCCGGAGCCGGTCGCGACATTGGCGACGCCCAGCCGGTCCAGCAGCCAAGGCGTCGACGATCCGATCACCGCTCCCGCGCCGATGAAGGCGGTCTGGAGCGCATAGCCCGCCATATGCTGCTCCTTCGCCAGCATGTCGCCGACGAAGGCGCGGAACGGCTCCATGGAGACGTTGAGCGAGGCGTCCAGCGCCCACAGCATCATCGCGGCGGCGAGCAGGCCGGGCGCATGAGGCATGCCGAACAGTGCCAGCGCCGCGAACAGCGCCCCCGCGAAGAAATAAGGCCGCCGCCGCCCGAAGCGGCACCATGTCCGGTCGCTATAATGGCCGATGATGGGCTGGACGAGCAGTCCGGTCAGCGGCGCCGCGATCCACAGCAGCGCCAGATCGTCCAGACTCTCGCCCAGCGACTGGAAGATGCGGCTCATATTGGCGTTTTGCAGGGCAAAGCCGATCTGGATGCCGAAAAAGCCGAAGCTGATATTCCACAGTCCCCAAAAGCCCTGACGGGGGCGGGAATGAGAAGCCAGATTATCGTGCGGTTGATCCATACATTCTCAGCCTATTCGCACATATTTCCCATCCCGTGCTCCTGCGAAGGCAGGAGCCCAGTTCAAACGGCAGGACTGGGTTCCTGCCTTCGCAGGAACACGATTCACTATCGGGTCTTCCCACCAATCGCCACGAACCGGATCGCCTGACCACCCCCCGGCGCGAGATCGATGCTCAGCGCATCGCCCTTCTTCACAGCCTTCTTCTCGATCACGATCGCATGACGCGCCTCGGTGCGATAGTCCGCCCCCGGCCCGTCGCGATAAATCTCGGCGGTATAGCGCCGCCCCGCATCAAGGAAATCGAGCTTCACCTGGCTCGACCGCTCTTCCTCATCCCCAATAGCGCCCAGATACCAGTCGTTGCTGCCCTTGGCCTTGCGCGCGATGGTCACATAGTCGCCCACCTCGCCATTCAGCACGCGGGTATCAGACCAGTCGGTCGGCACATCCTTGATGAACTGGAAGGGGCCGGGATATTTGGCGTAATTTTCGGGCGTGTCCGCCGCCATCACGAAGGGCGAATAGAGCACGACATACAGCGCCAACTGCTTGGCGATGGTCGACTGGATCGCGCTCCCCTCCGACCCGGAAAGGCTGAGCACGCCCGGCGTGAAGTCCATGGGACCGCCCAGAATCTGGGTGAAGACGAGGTTCGCTTCATGCTCGGGCGGATTCTTGCCCCCGATCCAGGCGTTGTACTCCATGCCGCGCCCGCCCTCGCGCGCCACCCAGTTCGGATAGGTGCGGCGCAGGCCGGTATCCTTCACCGGCTCATGGCTGTCGATGCTGACCTTATACTTGGCGGCGGTCTGCACGACGCGCAGATAGTGGTTCACCATCCACTGCCCCTCATGCCATTCGCGATGCTGGGAACCGTCGGGATCGACCCGCTCGATCTGCCCGGCATCGGTGACATAGCCGGTCTTCACCACCCGCTCGCCATGATCGGCGGCCCATTGGAACGCGCTGTCGAGCTGGCCGTCATAATGGCTGGCCGATCCGCCCGTCTCATGATGGCCGATCAGCGTCACGCCCTTCAACTTGGCATAGGCCGCCAGCCCATCAGCATCGAAATCCTCGGTCGGCTGAGAGAAATTCATGTCCTTGCCATTGCCGAACCAATTGCCGTCCCAGCCGACATTCCAGCCCTCCACCAGCACGGCGGGAATGCCGTTGGCGGCGGCGAAATCGATGTAATGGCGGACATTGGCGGTCGTCGCGCCATGCTTCGGCCCGCGCGCCCAAGTCCAGTCGCCCTTGATCATGTTCCACCACACGCCGACGAACTTGCCCGGCTTGATCCAGCCTGACACGTCGCCCAGCTTGTTGGGCTCGTTCAAGTTCAGGATCATATGGTTCATGTACAGCCCAGCCGCATCGTCCGCGATGGCGATGGTGCGCCATGGCGTCGAGAAACCGGCGTCGCGCGACACTTTGGGCGCGCCGGAACCGGGCGTCAGCGCAGCGCGGAACGTGTTGCCCTGCGCCCGCGCCAGGTTCATCCCCGCATAGTCAACCAAAGCCGCCTCATGCAGCGCGACATGGGTGCCGCTGGCGAGCTTCACCGTCATCACCGTCTGTGCGGTCCCCACCGCATCGAGCGGCGTCCTGTTGTAAAGATATTCCTCCCGGTTCCATTCGAAGGCGGGCTTCCACCAGGCGGTGCCGCCCTCGGCAAAGGCGAACTGGGTCAGCTCCTCCGCGATATTGGCGTGATGCAGGTTGGCCTGATCCGGCAGCGTGTAACGGAACGCCACGCCATCGTCGAACAGGCGGAAGGTCACGTCCATCTCGCGCTGAAGGTCGCTTTTCTCGCGGAAGGCGAGACGGATTTCATTGTGATGGTCGCGGATGCTGGACCATTCGCCCCAGGGCTGGGTCCATGTCGTGTCGCTCTTGTCGGTCTTGGTATCGGCCAGCGTCAGGTTGCGTTCGATCTTCGGTGCGTCGGTGAACATGAAACCAAGGCGGCTGTCGGCGATCAGCGCCTTGCCGTCGCGCTGCACGGCATAGCTGGGGCGGCCTTCATTATCGAGGCTGATGGTCAGCGTGATGCGGCCATCGGGCGAGGCGGCCTTCGCCACCACATCGGCGCGAGCGGCAGTGGGAAGGAGCGAAAGCGCGAAAAGGGGCAGCGCGAGGGCGGCAAGTTTCTTCATGGGATGGTCCTTCAGGCGTGCGCGACAAGGGCGGAGGCGGCAGGAAAGTGACGGCCTTCGATCCCGCCGGTGGACAGCAGGGGGTGCCAGTCACCGTGCGCGGTCCATGTCGCAGGCTGATCGCTGAGGTTGAAGACGCAGAGAAGACGCTCGCCTTCGAAGCTGCGCTCGAAAGCAAGCAGTTCCTTCGGCGCGTCGAGGAAATCTATGGCTCCGATGCGCAAGGCGGTCGTTTCCTTGCGCAGTGCCAAGACCTTCCGAGTCCAGTGCAGCAGAGAATCCGGCTGCGCTTCCTGCACGTCGACGGCGAGCGCCCGATGCGCCTCCCCGACCGGTAGCCACGGCTTGACGTCCGAAAAGCCCAGATAGGTTGCATCCGCCCGCCAGGGCATCGGCGTGCGCGCCCCGTCGCGGGAAAGCGTCAGCGGCCAGTTGGCGATGGCCTCGGGGTCCTGCAAATCCTCGAACGCGATGTCGACCTGCGGCAGCCCCAGTTCCTCGCCATAATAGAGGAAGATATTGCCGCGCAGGCAGGCGAGCAGCAGCATCTTCATCCGGCAAAAGGCATCCGGGTCCATCCCCTTGGCCCAGCGCGACACGGCACGCGGCGCATCATGATTTTCGAACGCCCAGCTCGGCCAGCCCTCATCGGTTTCGGCAGGCCATTTGACGAGCGCTGTCCTCAGAAACTCGGCGGTCAGTTCCGGCGCATAGAGAAAGTCGAATCCATAAGCTGTATTCAGCCTGCCATCACCCTGCGTGAAGGCCTTCATCTCTGTATCGCTGTCCGCCCCGCCGACTTCGGCCACGGTGAAGCGATCCTGATATTCATCGAACACTTGCCGCACTTTTTCCAGGAACAGCGGAATGTCTGGATGGCTCTGGCTGTACTTCTTGATCTGGAAGTCGAACGGCCGTGTCCTTACCTTGCCATCCTCCGGCGCGGGCGGATTGTCGCGCAACTTTGGATCGTGCATCGAATGGTTGATCGCATCGATGCGGAACCCGTCCACGCCCCGGTCCAGCCAGAAGCGGATGATGTCGAAGACACTTTGCTGCACTTGCGGATGATGCAGGTGCAGTTGCGGCTGCTCGCGCAGAAACTGATGCATATAATATTGGCCGCGCCGCGCATCCCAGGTCCAGGCCGGGCCGCCGAACACCGACTGCCAGTTGTTGGGCGGGGAACCGTCCGGCTTGGGATCGGCCCAGACATACCAGTTCGCCTTGGGATTGTCGCGGCTGGAGCGGCTTTCGATGAACCAGTGATGCTCCTCCGACGTATGCGCCCAGACCTGATCGACGATGATGCGCAGGCCCAGCTCATGCGCCCGCGCCGCCAGTGCGTCGAAATCCTCCAGCGTGCCGAAGATCGGATCGACGTCGCAATAATCCGACACGTCATAGCCGAAATCGCGCATCGGGCTTTTGAAGAAGGGCGACAGCCAGATCGCATCCACGCCGAGGGACGCGACATAGGGCAGGTGGGCGGTGATGCCCTTCAGGTCGCCAATGCCGTCGCCGTTGGAGTCGGCAAAGCTGCGGGGATAGATCTGGTAGATGGCAGCGCCGCGCCACCAGGGCAGGGTCGTGTCTGTCATTGGGGTACGGCACTCCGGACAGCGCAGACGCTGTAGCTGAGAGGGGGTAGGGAGACGGCAATGCTGCCGGGGGCGGAGGCGCTTGCGGCGCATTCGGCTCCGGCGAGGGTGGTGAACTGGTCGGACCGCGTATCGACCTCGACCTGCGCCTTGACCGGCGCGGTGGACGTGTTGAAGGCGATCAATGTTTCCGCCCCGCTGTCGAGATCGAAACGGGAGAGGGCGAACAGGCCCGGCTGGTCGCCCCGCGCCCGGATGACCTCCCGGCCGCGCCGCAACGCCGGATGGGCGGTGCGCAGACCGGCCAGCGCGGCGATCTCCCGATAAAGCGGATGGCCGGTATCGAAGCGCGGCGTCGCCGTGGTGGCGCCGGTGCCCAGCAGGCGATTGTCATTATAGCTCTCGACCCGGCTGCCGAACATATCCTCCCGCGCATCCTGATCGCCGCCGTCCCCGACAAAGCCCTGTTCATCGCCATAATAGATGGTCGGCACGCCGCGCATCGTCAGCAGCATGGCGTTGGCCAGCATCACCCGGCGCAACACCTCCTCGTCGCTCGCCTGCGGGAAAGCCTTGCGCACGAAGGTGGCGAACCGCCCGGCATCATGATTGCTGACGAAGGTCGGCAAGGTCCGCGCCGTCGCCTCGCCATCGCGATAGAGCGCGTCCCCGCTCAGCATCCGTTCCCAGACTGCCGTCGCGCCTTGGCCCGCGACCGTCTCCAGCGCCGCTTGCCGGAAGGCGAAGTCCAGCACCGCGGGAAAGCCGCCCTCCTTCGTATGCCAGGCGAGCGGCCCGGCATCGACTGTCTCGACATAGACTTCCCCGAAAATATGGAAATTCGGGATACCCTTCGCCCTGGCGCGGGCCTGCATCGCGGGAACGAACATCTGCCAGAAATGCGGATCGACATGTTTCGCCGTATCCACCCGGAAGCCATCTATGCCGAAACGATCGATCCAGCCGCCGAAAATCTCGATCATGCCCGCGATCACCCGCGGATTCTCGGTCATCAGGTCGTCCAGCCCCGCAAAGTCCCCCATGGTCGCGCTCTCGCCCGAATAGGTCGTTTCCCCGCGATTATGATAGTAAATCGGATCGTTGAGCCAAGCCGGGTTTTTTGCCCGTTCCTCGCCCTTGGGAATGAAGGGGGGATAGGCATAGGAGGGATCGGTCAGCTTCACGAAATTCGCTTCGCCATGGTCCTGATCGCCCGCGAATCCCGCGTTGATCGCCTTGCCCCCAACGCCGCCCTGCCGCTGATAGGGATAATCGGCGCGCGAACGATAGGGGCAGGGCTTGTCGGCGTTTGTGTTCGGGCATTCCCGATATTGGATCACATCCGCCGTGTGGTTGGCGATGATGTCCATATAGACCTTCATCCCCCGGTGGTGCGCGGCCTCGACCAGCGCGGCGAAATCGGCATCGGTGCCGAAATGCGGGTCGACATGGGTGAAGTCGGTGATCCAGTAACCGTGATAGCCCGCGCTTTCCTGACCCTTTGGCCCTTGCACCGGCTTGTTGCGGAAGATCGGCCCCACCCAGATGGCGGTCGCGCCCAGTCCCTGAATATAATCGAGGCGGCGGATCAGCCCTTTCAGGTCGCCGCCATGATAGAAACCCTTGGAAGTCGGATCATAGCCGGTGACAAGCCGGTCGCCCTTCAATCCGCCCTTGTCATTGGCCGCATCGCCATTGTCGAAGCGGTCGGGCAGGACGAAGTAGATCACCTCATCCTCGGGCAGCCGTGCCCGGAAATCGGACGGCTGGGTGGCAGACAGGGGGAGGGGCGCGGCGAGCGCGCACAGCGCGACGTACAGCAATGCTTTTCTTGCGCGCATGGACATGGCCTCCCCTGCCGCTTCTGGCTTGATTGCAGCGGCTTTCATAGGGGTCTTAATCGGATCGCACCCATGGGGCCAAGCAGCCGACATACGTATTCAGAGCCCTATCTTCCCAAGGGGAGGGCGCGGGCGTAAGATCGGGCGATGGCTGTCAACGAAAAACCGACGTCCTTCGACATCGCCACGCTCGCAGGGGTTTCCCAACCGACGGTATCCCGCGCCCTGCGCGGCGACCGCACCGTCAGTGAAGCCACGCGCAAACGGATCGAGGCGATCGCCCGCCAGCTCAACTACACCGTGGACAAGAATGCCTCCTCGCTGCGCCGGGGGAAGAGCAATACTTTAGCGCTGCTGTTCTTCGAGGATCTTCTGCCTGACGAGAGCTATATCAACCCCTTCTTCCTCTCGATGCTAGGGCCGATCCTGCAGACCTGCGCCAAGCGGGGCTATGATCTGCTGACCTCCTTCCAGCAGCTTTCGACCGACTGGCATGTCGATTATGAGGATAGCCGCAAGGCCGACGGCATCATCCTGCTCGGCTATGGCGATTATGAAAGCTACCGCGCCCGGTTGGAGCAGTTGATCGGGCAGGGGACTCATTTCGTGCGATGGGGGTCGGTCGATCCCAATGCGCTGGGCATGACCATCGGCTGTGACAACCGGCAGGGCGGGCGCGATGCAGGCCGCCATCTGATCGAGCGTGGCTGCCGGAACATAGCGTTCCTCGGCGATGCGTCCAGTCGCTATCCCGAATTCCGCGATCGCTATGCCGGCCTCGCGGAGGTGATGAAGGAAGCAGGATTGCCGGTCGACCTCGGCCTGCATGTCGACGCGCTTTCGACCGAGCAATCGGGCCACGAAGCCGCCAGCCGCCTGATCGCGCGCGGCCTGCCCTTCGACGCGATCTTCGCCGGATCGGACCTGATCGCCATCGGCGCGATGCGGGCGCTGGACGAAGCAGGCATGAGCGTGCCGAACGACGTCGCGCTGGTCGGCTTCGACGACATCCCCGCCGCCAGCCTGACCCGCCCGCCGCTGACCACCATCGCGCAGGACTATCTGCGCGCGGGCGAAGTGCTGGTGGACGCGCTCATCGGCCAGATCGACCGCCAGACGGTGACGCCTTCGTTGCTGGCGCCGAGGCTGGTCACAAGAATGACGGCATAGTTTGCGTAGTTAACGTGCTCCTGCGAAGGCAGGAGCCCAGTCCCAAGGTCAGAACTGGGCTCCTGCCTTCGCAGGAGCACGTATATTTCCCCAGCAGAAAAGGGAGGACCGCCACCCCTGAAAGGGGCGGCGGTCCAGGGGGAGAACTGCCTGCGTGCAGTCAGGCAGATCGGGGACGTTAAAACTTGTAAGTCAAACCCAGATAATAATCCCGGCCGTAGCGCTGATAATCGATCACCTGCCGCGGGTCGTCATTCTGGTAGGTGACGAAGGGCTGGTCGGTCAGGTTCTTGCCCTGAAGCAGGATCGACAGACCCTGAAGCGGCCCGGACTGGAACTCATAGCCGATCTGCGCATCGAGAATGCCCTCCGCCTTGGCCGTGCGGAAGGTCGGTGCCGCCGACAGCCCCGCCACTTCGCCCAGGAAGGAGGAGCGGTAACGATAGCTTACCCGCGCTTGGAAACCGGCCTTTTCGAAATAGGCGGTGCCGCTGGCGACCCATTTCGACAGGCCGGGCAGGGTGACGCTTTCCGTCGGGTTGCTGCCATATTCGACCTCGCTATGCGTATAGGAGCCGCTGGCGAAGATGCCGAAGCCGTCGAGTGCCGGGCTGAACAGCTTGAAGGGGAGGGAGGCGGTCGCCTCGACCCCCATGATCGTGCCCTTGCCGGTATTGGCGGGCGACTTCACCAGACCGATATAGCTGCCGTCGGCGAGAATGGCGTCGCGCTGATCGGCTGGCAAGGTCGGTAGGACCGACGAAAAATCATAGGCGATATTATTGTTGGGATCGACGAAGTTGGTCAGGTTCTTGAAATAACCGGAAACCGACACATAGCCGCCGCCACGGAAATATTTCTCCAGCGACAGGTCGATATTGGTCGACTGATAGGGGCGCAGGAAGATATTTCCGCCCTCTGAACTGAACGGGCTGAATTGCGGATCGGACGATCCTATCCCGACATAGCTCAAATTATATTTGAATTCCTGGTTGATCCGTTCCTGGTCCAGGCGCGGACGCACCATGGTCTGCGCCGCGCCCAGCTTGACGAAGAAGCTCGGCTCCAGTTCGACGGAAATCTGAGCGCTCGGCAGGACATTGGTGTAGCTGTCCTTGCCGGACACCGGCAGCACGGTCACCACGCCATTGGCGAAGTTGGAAATCGTGCCGGTCGAGGCCTGCCGCGAATGGATGATCTGCACGCCGATCGCACCCTTCAGCGGTTTGCCGCCGAGGTTGCCGTCCATGGTCAGCTTGGCATAGCCGGTGAAGACATCCTCCTTCACCACATTGTCGCGCACCAGCGATCCCGGGCGATTGTCGTAAACCGCGTCCAGCACATTGTCGTAGAGGTAGAGCGGGTTCAGCGTCAGCATCGCCGGCACGCCCAGATAGTCGAGCGAGACGTTCGACCCCAGCAGCGCTTCGCTCGGCACGGGTACCGATCCTGGCGTCCCGCCGGAGATGGTGCAGTCGGTGCCGCCGGGAGGGCAGAGGAAATAGGATGTATAGGCGCTGGTTTTCTTGCGGCGGCTATAGTTGCCGCCGACTTCCCATTTGGAGAAGATGCTGCCCGCAATATCGCCGATCAGGTTTGTGCGGAACGACTTCATGTCGTCGATGAACTTGGGTTGGTTGAGGAAGCCCGCCTGCACCACGGCGGTCGTGCCGTTATAGCCCCAACCATTGGGATCGGTCAGGCTGATGATGCCGGTGTCGGTATAATCGAGCGCCGGTACGATGCGGAAGAGCCCGTTGGACTGTCGCTGAACCTGGACAGTATCGGAAACGCCCGACCGCAAATAGCCTGTGCCCGAATAGGTCTCCAGCAGGAAATCGGTGCGCTTGGCTCGCGACCAGCTTGCATCGACATTCAGCTTCAGCGTGTCGTTGAGGCGGATGTCGTTGTTCCAGCCGAGCGAGATCGTGTCCGCCTTGCGCTTGTTATAGTCGTTGCGCTGCACACCATAGACATTGCTGAAGGTCGCGCCGGTGACGAAGCCGTTCTCGACCGTTTCGTTGCTCACGCCGACATTGCTGCCCCAGACGAGCGGGAATTCGATGCCGCGCAGCCTTTGTTCTTCCTCGAAATGCGAGGCCAGCACGTCGAAGGTCGAATGGAAATTGTCATTGGGTTGCCATTCCAGCGTGCCGACCGCGCCATAGCGCTTCAGCAGATTCGATTGCACATAGGGTTTGGCGCCGCCGATGATGAGGTTGCCGCTGGCGTCGGTGGGATAGCCCCAGGCGTTGAACCGCTCATCCTGCGAAGGCGTCTGCGAGGCGGAAAAGCCCAGCGACAGGCCCAGCGTGTCGTCCGCGAACTGGTCGATATAGGTAGCCGACGCCCGATAGCCGTAACGCTTGCCGTCAGGATTGAGCTTGTCCATGCCGTTCATCTGCCCGCGCAGCGAAAGGGCAACGACCCGATCCTTCTTGTCCAGTGGCCGCAGCATGCGCAGGTCCACCGTGCCGGAAATACCGGCCGCGATCAGCGCCGCGTCGGCGCTCTTGTAGACATTGACGTTCTGGAAGAATTCCGATGGATATTGGTCATATTCGACGCCGCGATTGTCGCCCACCGTCACCTGTTCGCGCCCGTTGAGCAGCGTGGTGGAAAAATCGGGGCCAAGGCCGCGGATCGACAGACGCTGGTCGCGGCCCTCCAGCCGCTGCGCCGTCACGCCGGGCAGGCGGGCCAGCGAGTCCGCGATCGACACGTCCGGCAGCTTGCCGACATCCTCGGCGGAGATCGAATCGACGATCAGCACCGAATCGCGCTTCATCTTCGCAGCGGATGCCAGCGAAGCGCGAATGCCGGTGACAATGATCGCGTCACCGGACTGCGCGTCTGCGGTCGCCGGGACGGAGGGAGCATTTTCCCCTACGGCCTGTGCGGAAGCGGTAGCCGCGACCGACAGCGAAGTGCCGGCCAGAAGGGCGGCCCGCAGGACGGAATGATGGAATTGATGCACTTTTCTGGACCCTCCCCAAGACGCATGGATCGCGTTTCTTGCCAGCCTTGCTGGTTGAGCGTTCGATAGCCGCAGGACATGCGGCCTGCACAGAATCCAACATACGTATTCAATCCGATGCGCCCGTCGGAGGGAAGCCAAGGGCCATCTTGGTTGAGATCGCCGCAGTCGTTAGGGTTGAGTGATCAGGCCAGGGAGGGCGCCGTGCATCCGATGCAATTGTTCGAATTGGTGATCGTCATGCTGCTGGCGATCATCGTGCTTCATTATGGCGCCAACCGGTTTGGCCTGCCGCCCGCGGTCGCCCTGCTCGCCGGGGGCGCGCTCTTCGCTTTCCTGCCGGGCTTGCCGGTGATTTCGCTCGATCCGCAACTGGTGCTGGTGATCTTCCTGCCGCCGTTGCTGATGGACGGCGCGTGGTTCATTGCGCTGCGACATCTCCGGAGGCACATGATCGGCATCGCTGCCCTGGCCGTGGGCGCTGTGGTCTTCACCACCGCCATCGTCGCGGCTGTGGCCCACTGGCTGGTGCCGGGCCTGCCCTGGGCGGCCTGCGCGGCGCTGGGCGCCATCGTCTCGCCGCCCGATGCCGTATCCGCCCGCGCGATATTACAGCATGTCCACCTGCCGCGTCGCCTCTCGATCCTGCTCGAAGGGGAAAGCCTGTTCAACGATGCCAGCGGCCTCGTCCTCTTCCGCTTCGCCATAGCGGCAGGGGTGACCGGCGCGTTCAGCATGGTCGATGCCTTGCAGAGTTTCGTCATGCTGGCGGCGGGCGGCGCCCTCGTCGGCGTTGCGATCGGCGTGCTCTGGGTGCTGACGGTCAAGCGCCTGGACGACAAATATCTGATGATCGCCGCGTCGCTGCTGGCGCCCTGGGCATCCTATATGCTGGCCGAATCCATCCATGCCTCCGGCGTCATCGCGACCGTCACGACCGGCCTCATCTGCGGCTGGTATCAGCATGTCGTCTTTTCCGCGATGGTACGGATGAACGGCACTGCCTTCTGGGCAGTGATGATCTTCTTGATGGAGGCGTTCGTCTTCCTCCTCATCGGATCGTCGCTGCGCGGCGTGATCGAACGTGTCGGGGGTATCGGCGTCGTGCTGGACGAAATGACGCTGCCCATCCTTGCGATCCTGGCCGCGATCACCGTCGCACGCTTCCTCTGGGTATTCGGATCGGACGCCGTCATCATCCTGTTGAGGGCGATGGGGATATGCGGATACAAACCGCTCGGGCCCCGCTCGGCGACCGTGCTCGGATGGGCCGGGATGCGCGGCGTGGTGACGCTGGCGGTCGCGCTCAGCGTTCCGGCGGATTTCCCCGGCCGCGACTTCATCCTGACCACCGCCTTCGCCGTCATCATCGGCACCGTCCTCCTGCAAGGCACGACATTGGGCGCGGTGATCCGCATGGTGAAGCTGGTCGAACCGGAAAGCGACCGCCCGCGCATGACCATGAGCGAGGCCGAAGCCGCCATGGCACAGGCGCAGGTCCGCGTCGTGGAGGTCCACGCCTATGACGGGCAGGGTATGTTGCTCCACCCGCGCCTTCTCGAACGCTATCAGCGCCACGCCGAACTCTCCGCCAATTATGCGGCGCGGGAGGAGGCGTTTTCCGACACGCTCCACGCGCATTTCGATCTGGTGCTGAAGGCCATCGCCGCCGGGCGCGCAGAACTGCTGCGCCTTCACCGCACCGGCGAGATCGACGAGCATACGCTTCAGGAACTGGAACGCGATCTCGATCTGGAGGAGTTGAGCGCCCTGTCGGCCAAGGCGTGAGAGGCCCGTCCGCCGTCACCTCGACTGGCTCCCCGTGTGTCGTCCTCTCAGTCGTTCCCTTGTCCTGCCGGCCGCGCCGCTCCATATTCCTGACGCAGCATGTTGCATAGCGAGGCGAGCCATGGAAAAGCGGCTACTTCAGATCGAGAAGGCCTGGGAACAGGCGCTCGGCGATATCTTCCAACCCTATGTCGACCTGAAACGCGAACCCACGGCCAAGGCGATGGAGGCGTTTCGCGCGGTGCTGGGATCGTCCAGCGACAACGACATCCGCCGCCACATCGCCAGAACGGCGGCACGGCAGGGATCGACCTTCCTCAGCCGCTATCTGGTCGAGGAGGATTGGCGCAGCCCCTATAGCTGACCGCCCGCTTCCATGTCCTTCGCCGCCGCAGCCGTCTTCGGTTGGGGCAAGGGCGGGGCGCCGGTCCCCAGGGTGGCAAGATATTTGATGACCGCCGCCCGGTCCTCTGGGCGGCGCAATCCGGCGAAGGTCATTTTCGTGCCCGGCACCACGCGCCCCGGCGAGCCCAGGAAATCGAACAGATTGTCATAGCTCCAGCTACCCCGATGCGCCTGCATGGCGGGCGAATAGGCAAAACCCGCATGGCTCGCCACGGGTCGCCCGACCACACCCCACAGATTGGGCCCGATGCGATTGGGGCCGCCCGGAGTGAAGTCATGACAGCTCATGCAAAGCTGCACCTTCTGCTTTCCCGCACCCGCATCCGCGCGGGCGAGCAGGGTACCGAGGTCGGGTGGAGGCGCCGCTGTCGTGCTCCCGCCGGCCACTGAAGGCTCCGGCGCCTTGCCCCGCATGGCCTTGTGATAGGCGATCACCCGGCTGCCTTCACCTGGCTCGGCAAAGCTGGCGGGCCAGTCCCGCTGGATTGCCGCCATGTCGACCCGCGGCGGCATCTCATCCATCGGCCTGTAGGCCAGTTGTCCTGGCCTGACCCGCGTATAGAGCTTGTCGCTGAACCAGCCGAGGCCCAGCGCCGTCACCACTGCGCTCGCCACGCACAGCGCCACCGCCGTCCCGCGCATCCGTCCCATGGTTCACCCCCCTCCGCCCATGAAGATCGCCCGCGTCCAGAAGGCGTAGTTCGCCTCGATCGTCATGATCCGCACCAGCACCAGCAACACCAACGGCGGCACCAGGATGGCATAGATCAGGGACAGCCGTTCCCACGCCATATGCATGAAGATCGATACGATCAGCCCGGCCTTCAGCAGCATGAAGACGATGATCAGCGTCCAGCGCATGATCCCCTGCACATGCATGTAATCGACCAGATAGGACATGGCGCTCAGCAGGAACAGCAGGCCCCAGACCTTGAGGTAGAGGCTGATCGGATGCTGTTGCGCTTCATGGGTGATTGAAGGATCATGCTGCATGGCGCGCCTCACCAGAGATAGAAAAAGGCGAAGATGAACACCCAGACGAGGTCGACGAAATGCCAGTACAGTCCGGCAATCTCGACCGCGCTATAATCTCCCGTGCGGTCGTAATGGCCCCGCGCCACCTTGGACGCGATGATCAGCAGCAATAGGACGCCGCAGGTCACGTGCAGCCCGTGAAAGCCGGTGATCATGAAGAAGCTGGCGCCGAATTGCGGTGCCCCCATGGGATTATACCAGGGCCGCACGCCTTCCTCGAAGATCAGCTTGGTCCATTCGAATGCCTGCATGCCGAGGAAGGTGAGGCCGAACAGGGCGGTGAGCAGCATCAGCATCGTCGTTTTCCGCCGGTCGCGCTGGTAGCCGAAATTTACTGCCATCGCCATGGTGCCGCTGGAACTGATCAGGGCAAAGGTCATGATCGCGATCAGGACGAGCGGAATCTCATGCCCGCCGATATCGAGCGCGAATACCTTCGCAGTGTCGGGCCAGGGTAGCACCGCGGAGGAGCGCATCGTCATATAGCCGGTCAGGAAGCAGGAGAAGATGAAGGTGTCGCTGAGCAGGAAGATCCACATCATCGCCTTGCCCCAGTGGGTGTGGCGGAACACTTCCTGATCGGCGGACCAGTCGGCCGCAATCTCCCGCAAGGTGGGACCTATGATCTCTCGATCCGACGGGGCTTGAGCCATGGCGATGAGTCCTCAAGTCGACAGCAGTAAAGCGGCCAGAACCAGCCAGATGATCAACAGGAAATGCCAGTAGAGCGCACACAGAGCGATATTGCGCATGTTCGCCGCCGCCAGCGCCCGGCCGGCCGCGAACAGGCCCCCAACTATGTGCAGCCCGTGCAGGGCAGTCAGCAGGTAGAAGAAGGCATTAGCCGGATTGGCGGACAGGGTGTAGCCGGTCGCCTGATAATGCCGCCATAGCAGCAACTGTCCCATGAGGAACAGGCCGCCCAGCGCGGCCCCCGCGGTCGCCGCGCGGGCCATCCGCTCCCGCCGTGCCATCTCCCACGCGACGCTGCTTGCCGCCAGCAGCAGCGTATTGATCCATAGCAGCGGCGGGTCGGGCATCGATTTCCAGTCGCTGCCATGCCCCATGGCGCCATGCAGTCCCATGCGCATCAGATAGGCCGCGACCAGCAGCGAGAACATCACCATGGCGACGCCGAAATAGGCCAGCGTCCCGACAGTTCCCGCAGACGGCCTTTCCCGTTCGACCGGCGGTGGACCAGGCTCCCAGCTTTTCTCCGTCAGGCGCGCGAGGATCGTCATGCGCCCAATTCCGTTCGGGGTTCGGTCTGGGGAATGAAATCGCGCGCCGCGCCCGGCACGCTGTAATCATAGGCCCAGCGATAGACGACCGGCAGCTTCGCGCCCCAATTGCCATGGGCGGGCGGGGTGTCGGGCGTCTGCCATTCGAGGCTCGCCGCGCCCCAGGGATTGGGATCGGCCCTTGGTCCCCGGAACAGGCTCCAGATCATGTTGAAGAAGAACAGGCCCTGCGCGCAGAAGACGATCAGCGCCGCCACGCTGATCCAGGCATTGGCCAGATGCACCGACTGCGGGATGAAGGCGGTTTCGCCCAGCGCATAATAGCGGCGCGGCACGCCCAATATGCCCAGATAATGCATCGGCAGGAAAATCGCATAGACGCCAAGGAAAGTGATCCAGAAATGGACCTTGCCCAGTGTGTCGTTCCACATCCGCCCGAAAATCTTGGGATACCAGTGATAGATGGCGCCGAAGATCACCAATACCGGCGACACGCCCATGACCATATGGAAATGGGCGACAACGAAGAAAGTATCGGACAAGGGCACATCGACGCTGACATTGCCCAGGAACAGTCCCGACAGTCCGCCATGGATGAAGGTGAAGATGAAAGCGATGGCGAACAGCATCGGCACGCGCAGGTGAATGTCGCCGCGCCATAATGTCAGCAGCCAGTTATAGACCTTGATCGCGGTCGGAATGGCGATGATCAGCGTCGACGTGGCAAAGAAGAACCCGAAATAGGGGTTCATGCCCGACACATACATATGATGCGCCCAGACGAGGAAGCTGAGCGCGCCGATGATGACGATGGCCCACACCATCATCCGGTATCCGAAGATATTGCGCCGCGCATGGACGCTGATCAGGTCGGACACGATGCCGAAGGCGGGCAGGGCGACGATATAGACTTCGGGATGGCCGAAGAACCAGAAGAGATGCTGGAAGAGCAGGGGGCTGCCGCCTTCCGTCGGCGTGATCGCGCCCATGGACTGCATGGTCGGCATGAAGAAGCTGGTGCCCGCCAGATGATCGAACAGCATCATGATCGCCGCGACGAACAACGCCGGAAAGGCCAGCAGGCCCATCACCGATGCCGTGAAGATCCCCCACACCGATAGCGGCATCCGCATCAGCGTCATGCCCTTGGTCCGCGCCTGCAACACCGTGGTCACATAGTTGAGGCCGCCCATGGTGAAGGCCGCGACGAAGATGGCGAGGCTCACCAACATGGTGACGATGCCCCATTGATGCCCCGGCGTGCCCTCGCTGATCGCTTGCGGCGGATAGAGCGTCCAGCCCGCGCCCGTCGGCCCGCCCGGCACGAAGAAGCCCGCCACCAGCACGATCACCGAGAGCAGATAGAACCAGTAGCTCAGCATGTTGACGAAGGGGAACACCATGTCCCGCGCCCCGATCATCAGCGGGATCAGATAATTGCCGAACCCGCCCAGCAGGAGCGCCGTCAGCAGATAGACCACCATGATCATGCCGTGCATCGACACGAATTGCAGGTAATTGTCGGGTTGGATCGCCGGAAAGGCGCCGGGAAAGCCCAGTTGCAACCGCATCAGCGCCGACAGCACCAGTGCCACCAGTCCGATCCCGATGGCGGTGCAGCTATATTGAATGGCGATGACCTTGTGATCCTGGCTCCAGACATATCTGGTGACCCAACTGTGCGGATGATGCAGCGGGCGCAGGTCGTCGGCCAGGGTGGTAGCCATCAGCGAATGCTCCAGGAGGCGGGCGTAGAACAGGCATTGGCCTTGATGATCAGGATCGACATGGCGGCCGGCGGTGCCTCGGCCAGAATCTGGCCGAAGCTGGTCTGCTGCGCCTGCCACCGGGCGAAGGCCTTGGGGTCTTCGACCACCACCTTGCCGCGCATGGCATGATGCCCCGTGCCGCACAGCTCGGCGCAAAGAATGTCGAAGGTTCCGGTCTTGGTCGGGGTCAACCAGAAATAGGTCACGATCCCCGGCACCAGATCCATCTTGGCGCGGAATTCAGGCACGTAGAAATCATGCAGCACGTCCTTGGACCGCAGCACGATCTTGACCGACTTGCCGATCGGCAGATGCAAGTCGCCGCTTTCGACCACTATGTCATCACGGCCGTAGGGATCGAGCGGATCGAGCCCCAGCCCATTGTCCTGCGTGACGAACTTGACCCCCGCTGCGCCCAGCACACCGTCCGGCCCCGGATAGCGGAACGACCATTGCCATTGCTGGCCGACCGCCTCGATCACGGTCGCTTCGTGGGGCACGGACACATATTTGCCCCACGCCGCCAATCCCGGCGCCAGCATTCCCGCTATGCCGATCGCGGTCCAGAAGGTCAGCCTTTTCTCCAGGGAGGCGTTTTCCGGCTCATAATGCGCCTTGTGCCTCAGCCCCCTATATTCCGGGCGATGGCGATATTTGACCAGCGTCCAGGCGAGGAACAGGTTCAGCCCCACGAAGGCCGCTGCGCAAATCCACAACGTCACGTCGAGCGCGGAATCGATCGAACCCCAGTTGGAGGCTATGGGCGTGCGCCACCAGGGACTGAACAGGTGAAAGGCGACCGAACCGACCACAAGCATGGCGATGGCTACCGCAACCGGCACAAGCCCTCTCCCATATAGGCGGGCGCTCGAAGCCTTTTTCAGTCCGGCATTTCGAGTCGCCCCGGCAATAACCGCCGGAGCAAGTTACAGAAAAAATGCCGAACGGGAAAGCGGTCGTGGTGAGAGCCAGGCCGCGACGCACGCGGACTATAGCGGAAGCCTTATCTTGTGCTCTGTGCTATTATCAAAGGAACTTGTCGGGGATAGGTGGTCCGGATTTGGAGAATATCTACCGAAATTCCTCCATTTTTCGACATGTGGATGAGGGTGTGGAAAATTCAGTTCTCGAATGATTTGCAATATTATTCGAAATGTAGCAAATTATGGAAAATAATAGGTGATAATGTACTGAAAATTATAAGATAAAAGTATAATTATTCTTATATATCGTTGGATATATACTATAAAATATACTCAATTTTTGTTAGAAAATAGGATTTCATTAACCCACATTAATTACAGTCCCTCCTGTCGTCTGGCTTGGTTCATGACGCACAGGAAAGGGTGATGTGATGTTCGGCAGATCGATGGGGCGATTGCTGCGGGACAGGACGGGCAATGTCCTGATGATGGCGGCTGCCTCCATGCCCATATTGGTCGGTTCGGCGGGGCTTGCCACCGACACGGTGCAATGGACCCTGTGGAAGCGGCAGATTCAGCGCCAGGCGGACAGCGCTGCCTTGGCCGGTGCCTATGCGGTGGCGCAGGGCTTCAGCGCATCGGACAGTGCGACCTCCGACATCAGCCGCCTGTCGCTGGTCACCCTGACGCAGACCCCGACCATCGAAAATGCGCCGACGACTGGAGCCTACGCCGGTAACAATAAGGCGGTGCGGGTGGTGCTGCAAACCTCGGCAGAACTGCCCTTTTCGAAGATATTGGGGGTGAGGACGCCGGTCATCTATGGCGAAGCGACCGCGGCTGTGGTGGGCAGCGGCGACTATTGCGTCGTCACGCTCGAAAAGACGACCGCGGTCGGCATCACGCTCCAGGGTAACGCCACGGTCAATCTGGGCTGCGGCATGGCCACCAATTCGCGCGCGTCGAACGCCGTCACGGCAGGAGGCAGCAGCACGGTGACGGCCACCCCGGTCGCGGCGGTGGGTGGGCTGTCGTCCAGTTCCAACTATGTTTCACCGACCACGCTGATGCCCTACAGCATCCCGGTGCAGGACCCCTATGCGTCGCTGCCCACGCCCACCGCGTCGGATTTGTCAGGCTGCAATGGCAACGCCAATGTTCAGCCCAACAACAGCAAGTCCATCACGCCAGGCTGCTTCAAGAATTTCGACGTCAAGGGCACGCTCAACATGGCGCCCGGCACCTATTTCATCGACAGCACGACCTTCGACATCGGGTCGCAGGCGGTGGTCAACGGCACCGGCGTCACCATCATCCTGACCAGCAGCAACGCGACCAACAACCCCGGTTCCATCTCCACCGTCAGCATCAATGGTGGCGCAACGCTGAATCTGACGGCGCCGACGGACATGACCAACCCCTATCACGGCGTCCTCTTCTACCAGGACCGGCGCGCGCTGGATTCGGGAACCAACAAGATCAACGGCAATGCGAGTTCTGCCCTGCAAGGCGCCTTCTATTTTCCGGGCCAGGCGATGGAATTCAGCGGCACGTCGGGCATGACCACCACCTGCGTGAAGATGGTCAGCAAGCGCGTCACCTTCATCGGCAACAGCAATATCGTCAATCAATGCGACAATAAGGGCGTCGATAAAATCGTCGCGACGCTGGTGAGGCTGGTGGGATGATGAAGCGTCTCCTTTCGGACCGATCCGGCAACAGCACGGTCGAACTGGCGATCATCATGCCGGTCCTGGTGCTGCTGACCTTCATGGCAGCGGATGTGGCCATGGCCTTCAAGGCGAAGATCGGGCTCCAGCGCGGGGCCGAACGTGCGGCCCAGATGGCGACCGCGGGCGGATACAGCACCACATCCGCCAACAATTATAGCAATTTGAAGGCGGACGCCGCTTCAGCCGCCGGTGTTTCAACGAATAACGTCACTATCACGCCCACGCTGGTTTGCGACAGTACGGCGCAAACCACGCCCGATTACTGCACCGCGACCCAGCAGATGAAGCGCTATGTCGCGATCAATATTTCGGGGACCTATACGCCGATGTTCGCCAAACTCGCGCCCAGCAGCAACTGGTCGGCCCAGGGCATCGCGCTCACCGGCTCCGCATCGGTGCGCCTGCAATGATCCGGCTGGTACGCGACCAGCGCGGGGCGGGTGCCGTCGAGTTCGCCCTTGCCCTGCCGCCTTTCATCATGCTGCTGATGGGGGCGCTGCAACTCGGCATCATCGCCTGCGCACGCACAGGCCTGCAACATGCGGTGGATGAAGGCGCGCGCTACGCGTCCATCTATCCCACGCCAACCGATACGGACATCATCGCCAAGGTCAATTCGCGTGAATTCGGCCTGGACCCGGCCTATACCAACAATCCGACCATCACCCACGGCACCCAATATGGCGTGCCCTATACCGAAATCACCATGACCTATTCCCGGCCGCTGAACTTCATCGTCTATCAGACGCCGTCGCTGTCGATCAGCTATACCCGCCGATCCTATTGAGGCTTCAACTGGCCTCACTTACCGGACGGGCTGTCGCAGCGCCCTTCTTCTGAACAAGGCGACTATGCAGGGGGAGCCGTCCCGCTTTCCCAACACAGATTGCCCGCCCTCCGCATGAAACTGCCGCGCTTCTTTTCCTCGACCGCCTGCGACATGGCCATCGACCTTGGCACCGTCAACACGGTCATCCATGTGCGTGATCGCGGCATCGTGCTCAACGAACCCTCGGTCATCGCGATCGAGACCCGTGACGGGATCCGCAAGGTGAAGGTCGTCGGCAACGAAGCCAAGCTGATGATGGGCAAGACGCCCAGCGGTATCCAGGCGATCCGCCCCCTGCGCGACGGCGTGATCGCGGATATCGATGTGGCCGAACAGATGATCAAGCATTTCATGGACAAGGCGCTCGACGGCCACAGCCGTTTCGGCCGCCGTCATGAAGTGGTGATCTGCGTCCCCACCGGCTCCACCATGGTGGAGCGCCGCGCCTTGCGCGACGCCGCCTCCAATGCCGGGGCCTACAAGGTCCAGTTGATCGAGGAACCCATGGCCGCAGCGATCGGCGCCGGCCTGCCGGTCACCGAACCGCGCGGCGCCATGGTGGTCGACATCGGCGGCGGCACGACGGAAGTCGCCGTACTGTCCCTACGCGGCATCGCCTACAGCAGTTCCGCGCGCGTCGGCGGCGACCGGCTGGATGACGCCATCGCCTCCCACATCCGTCGCACGCACAATCTCATGATCGGCGAAGCCACGTCGGAACGTGTGAAATGCGAACTGGGCGCCGCCACCCCGCCCGACGGCGAGGGCCGCCGCATGATCGTGAAGGGCCGGGACCTGGTCAACGGCCGCCCGGCGGAAATGACGATCAGCGAGGCGGAGATCGTCGACGCCCTGTCGGAGCCGGTGGGCCAGATCAAGATGGCGGTGATGACCGCGCTGGAACAGACCGCGCCGGAACTGTCGGCCGACATCATCGAGGAAGGGATCACCCTAACCGGCGGCGGCGCACTGCTCCAGCGGCTGGACGAAGCCCTGTCCGACACGACCGGCCTGCCGGTGACGGTCGCGGAAAAGCCGCTGATCTGCGTGGCGATGGGTGCGGGCCGGGCGCTGGAAGATCGCGCCTATGATGGTGTGCTGACGGTTTCCTGACCGGGGAACGCCTTCCCCCAATCGTCGCTCCGGACTGGATTGGGAGCCCCGCTGTTCGTCTTTCGTCCGCGGCCCGTCCAGTCAGGGGACCCCGGGTCAAGCCCGGGGTAGCGGTGAGGGCTATGAACCCCTATCCCGCCTGGCCATAGGCAATCACGGCCTCCACCTCGGCCTTGTCGCCCAGCACCACGCCGACCCGCTGATGCAGCCCGGTCGGCTTCACCTCCATGATCGGCGCATAACCGTTGCTTGCCGCGCCGCCGGCCTGTTCGACCAGGAAGGACATGGGGTTCGCCTCATACATCAGCCGCAGTCGCGCCTTGTCCGCATAGCGGTGATCGGCGGGATAGAGGAAAATGCCGCCTCGCTTCAGGACGCGATGCACGTCTGCCACCATCGAAGCGGTCCAGCGCATGTTGTAATCCTTGCCCAGCGGCCCCTCCGTCCCCTGGATGCGCTCCTCGATATAGCGGGCGATCCCCGGCGACCATTGCCGCCGTCGCGCCATGTTGATCGCGAATTCGGCATTGCCCTGCGGCATTTCCATTGGGCCGTCAGTCATCCGCCAGGAGCCGATTTCCCGGTCCAGCGTGAACTCATAGACTCCCGTGCCGATGGTCAGCACCAGCAGCGTCTGCGGCCCGTAGATCGCGTAGCCCGCCGCGACCTGCTGCGTACCGGGCTGGAGGAAGTCCTGCTCCGTCACCTCGCGGCCCGAACATTCCTCCGGCGCCTTCAGCACGGAGAAGATCGTGCCGACGCTCAGGTCGACGTCGATATTGCTGGACCCGTCGATCGGATCGAACAGCAGCAGATATTCGCCCTTGGGATAGCGATTGGGGATGCGATGGATCGTCTCCATCTCCTCCGAAGCCATGGCCGCCAGATGCCCGCCCCATTCATTGGCGTCGAGCAGCAACTCATTGGCGATCACGTCCAGCTTTTTCTGGACCTCGCCCTGCACATTCTCGCTGCCCAGGCTTCCCAGCACCTCGCCCAGCGCGCCCTTGGACACGCTGTGGCAGATCGTCTTGCACGCGCGCGCGACGGTTTCGATCAGCAGGCGCAACTCGGACGGCAGGGCATTGGCCTGCCGCTGTTGCTCGATCAGGAAGCGGGTGAGAGTGATGGACATAGGCGGTTTACTCGCTCAGGCAATTGGCGGGCCGGGGGCGCGCCGTGAATGGAACCGGGACATGCCGTAGCGGCCGGACGCGCATCGGAAAAGCGCCAATTCATGAGGGGGCCGTGATGGAGGACGATCCGTTCCCGCACCGGGACTGGCCGCGCGCTTGTTCCAGCGTCAGCGTCACCACCGATACGCCCAATCCATTGCGCACGCGCGGCTGTCGCTATCCCCGGCGCTCCGCGTGCCGAGCCGGGCCGACGTTCCCGGCACGATCGCCACGCAGAAGGCAGCGCAAAGATCCAACATGCCCTCAACGCGTCATCGGCCACAGTCCGGAGGTTGCCCCTGATCCCGGCGAAGCAGGGACATCCTCAGTGCCGTGCCCTCCCGCCTGAAATCCCCGTTCCTAAATCCGCTTGGCGATCGCGCCCGCTGCCCAGCCCATGCCGACCGCCAGCATCATCGCGACCAGCCCATAGAAAAACGGCCATTGCTCGGCCGCGACCGCCATGAAGCGTTCGAACCCCGACTTGCGGATGGTTATGTCGCGCACCGCTGCCGCCACCACACGACCATCCTGCACCAGGAATGTCTCGGCCGTATAATCGCCCACGATCACCCGCGCGGACAGCGGCAGCCGCGCCCGGTAGAGCACGCCGTCGGTGATCTCCACCGTTCCCTGCTGCTCGACATAGAGGCCCGCGCGCTGGCGCAGGTCGATCAGCCCCTTCTGGAAGCGATCCAGTTCCGCGCTGTCGTTGAGGGATGAGGGAGAAAGCTGGAGTTTGTCCACGCCCATCTCGTAGATCGCGGCCGTCCGTTCATCGACCACCTTGCCGATGGGCCGCGATGACGCGATGGCATAGAAGCTCGGCGCCGAGCGGAAGCGCGCGCTGTCGGCATTGACCCAGATGCCCGCGACCTTCTGCTTTTCGCGCATGGTGATCGACTGGTCGGGGCCTTTCAGCACCACCATGATGTCGGCGGGCGTCTTCGGCCGCCGCCCGTCGGGATAGACGATTGCGCCGAACAGCAGCAGGTCGGCACCGGTGAAGCTATATTGGATCTCCACCTCGCGTTGCGACACGTCGGGCACCAGCATCGGCTCGTCAGCCGCCGTCAGCAGCAGCATGGCGGGGGGCAAAGCGAGAAGGGCACGCCGTTTCATCGCACTTCGACCGTATAGATTTCATCGGGCCGGAATCCCAAGCCCAGCGCCATGCGCGCAGCGACCAGCAGCACGATCGCGGCCAGCAGGATACGCAGATATTCCGGCCGGATCGTCATGGAGATGCGCGTCCCCACCTGCGCGCCGGTGACGCTGCCGATCAGCAGCAGCATGGCCAGCACCAGATCGACCGCATGGGTGGTCATGGCGTGCATCATCGTCGTCGCCATGGTGACGAACAAAATCTGGAACAGCGACGTCCCGACCACCGACTGGGTCGTCATGCCCAGCAGGTAGAGCATGGCCGGAACCAGGATGAACCCGCCGCCCACGCCCAGCAACATGGTGAGGATGCCCGTCGCCATGCCCAGCAGCAGCGGCGCCAGCGGCGAGATATAAAGCCCCGAGCGATAGAAACGCCAGCGCATCGGCATGGCAGCGACCAGGGGATGGTGTCGCCGCTTGCGCGCCTGGATGCGTCTGCCGCTCTTGAGCGCGATCAGCGCCTGGATCGATTCCTTTGCCATGAGCGATCCGATGCCCCCGAGCATCAACACGTAGAGGATACCGATCACCGTATCGATCTGGCCGATGGCTTGCAGCAGCCGGAAGATGAGTACGCCCAGGCCTGCCCCCACCACGCCGCCCACGATCAACACGCCGCCCATACGGAAATCCACCGTGCCGCGCGACATGTGCGTGACGACGCCCGATACGCTGGCGCCGGTCACCTGTGACGCAGCCGAAGCCGCAGCAACGGTCGGCGGAATGCCGTAGAAAATCAGCAATGGCGTGGTCAGGAATCCCCCGCCGACCCCGAACATACCTGACAACAGGCCCACCACGCCGCCAAGGGCAATGATGACCAGCGCGTTCACCGACAGATTGGCGATGGGCAGATAAAGGTCCATGGAGGTCTTGGGTTAAGCGTAATATGCGGAGAGATAAAGGCGGTCCCGCTTAAAAATCCGCCCCAAGCGTCACGGCAAGGCCGGAGGCAGGTGCAGCGCGGCCCGCGATGCGTTCGCGCCATTCGATGCCCAACCGGGCTGCGACGGGCTTCAGGGGCAGGCGGACCTGGATTTCCGGTCCGACATCCAGTCGCTCCACTTGCGGCTGCGCTCCACCCGAAAGGCTGGCGCCAAGCCGTAAAGGCGAACGCCCGATCGGCGACAGCAAGGACATCTTGCCGTCGATGAATAGATCGTTCGACCGGAAGCCGACCATGCCGCCCTGCGCATAGGCTGCAACCTCCAATGAAGGCGCGATCGGCATCGGTCCGATTCCGCCCACAACCATGACCGCATTGGCATTGCGTCCACCCTGACCAAGCGCGATCCGTCGCTCCGTCGCAACGCTGGCCGGAATGCGGCGCGCCGGCTGCCATGCCAGTCCCAGCGCCGCTTCTGGGGAAGCGGGACGGTTCAAGGCTGCGCTCGCTCTCGCATAGGCCGTCACCCGGGAGGAGGCGTGTGGAGTCAGATCGAAATCGATGCGGCCCCCTGCCTGTGACCCGCCGAGCCTGCCCGCCGAAACGGCATCGGCCCGAGTGGCGCCGCCTTCGCGCCAGAGCAACCACAGGCTGCCGTGCCAGCGGTCGGTGCCCGCCGTCTGCGGCAACGCCAGGGGTATGGCGGGAGCTGGATGGACCGGCGGATCGGTTGGAGCTGTGTGATCCTCACTCGGCATTGAGGTGGCGGCGACGTCGGCCACCCGGATGGAAATGGGAATGACCGCCGCAGTCCTGCTCTCCCTGGCCGGTGAGGCGAAATATGAAGGCTCGCGCCGGTCGGAAACGGGTGGGGCCTGCCTGTGTCGGACCACGGTCTTCCAGTGCAAGAGGGCGTCGTTCCGCGCTGATGTCGACCAGATTTTCCGACGCTCCGGGCGGCGGAGCTGTCCGTCTTCGGGGTACACCCATATGTCGCCTTGGGGACTTGCCAGACGGATGAGGACCCAACCGGCCATGACGAAGGCGAAGAAGCGAACCGGCCGGCCGCTCGCCGCCTCGTTCATGCCGGGACTTCCAGATCGGGAAAGCGATGCTGGGTCTTGTCCCATGCCAGCGGTTTGCCAGTCAGGGACTGGAGGTAAAGAAACATGGCGCGCCGGGCAGCCATCATCGCGATGATATTGGCAATGATGGTGCGCGGTATCGCCCCCAGTCCGAACGCCCAGCCATAGCTCATGCCGGCAAAAATGGCGCGCGTCGCCATGCGCCAGGTCATGAAAGCGAAATTGATCCACAACAGCGTTTCGACCGCGCGTGAAGGTCTAAGATGGGAGTCGAGGCCGAACAGGCCGCCGATCTGTAGCACCGCCGATAGCAATAGAGTGAGATAGGCGGTGAACAGGACGAAGGCAGACAGCGCCGCGCGGCGATCTCGCAGGCGACACCATCTATGTGTCAAAGGACGCGGCGATCAATGCCGCCCTCAACCAGCTTTGCCAGCAGCGCGGTGAGCTGGACCACGCAATCAAGATCGCACGGAAGAAGCAGGCGCGGCGGGATCGTCGGGCCGCAGGAAGGGAAACGATATGAGCATGACCACCGACATAATAGCGGCGCTGGAGGCGGCAAGCTGTCCGTTCTGTGGCGCATCGATGACCCGTTGCACCGACAGGGATGGCGAGTTCTGGATGCACCCCGGCGTCGTCACTGATGACGATTGCTTCATGTCCGGCCAGGGCGTTTTCCCTCGCCAGTTGGCAGCATGGAACCGCCGCGCAGCCCTCTCAACTTCGCCCGCAGGTCAGGAGGTGCGGGAGGTATCCTTAGTACAGGCTCGGCGGATCGTTGATACCGTGACGGAATACTGCCGGGGCGCGGACTTTTCGTGCGACATGAAGGCCGCGACCAAAGCAATCCGCCCCATGTTGAACGACCTCGCCTCCCCATCGGTAGAGCCTGCGGGCAATGGGCGGGAGGTGGAGACGCATGGGGACTGGCTTGTCTGGCATCAGCCATGGCCGATCGCCAGCCGGTCCTTTGATTGGCACTACGCCCATAAGGATGCGCGGGACGATGATGAACTCCGCACCGGCAACGCTGAGAGCCGGGAAATGTGCCTCCAGACCATTGACTGGATCGAAGAGGAAGACGCCCGCGCCCAAACCGAAGAGGGCAAGGCGAGGACAAAGGAATTTGTCGACAGCGGAATGCGATCCCTCAACCGGGCGCTGTTGGCCCACAGCCTGAAAGACGCTCTGGCTGTGGGCTATACCGTCGGGCCCGGTCGAGCGAATGGCTCAAGCACAAGAAATCGCTCAGGCTCAATGCGACCGTCCTCGCCGTGCTGAAGGAAGGCGCTGCCCTGCTGGTTGAGGCGAAGGGCAAGGCACGGTCATCGGCATGGAGCCGCCGCCACTTCCGGCTGAGGTTCAACAGGCGATGGACTTCTTGAAGTGGTCGCCCGGCGCCAAGGCATTCGCGAAGGAGGCAGGCTGGGATATTGTCTGGCGGGTCGATTGATGCGTTTCCGCTATGTCACGCCCACGACAAAGGGCCGCTGGTATCCAACAAAGGCCGAAGCTGAAGACGCAGCGGTCAGGGCAGGATTCGGCCATCGCGAAGAGCATAGGCGTAGCAATGGCGAGCCGGGTCGGTTCTATGCCCATCCGTTGGTGTGGATTGAGGAAGGGTAACGCAATTCCGCGTCGCTATCGATGTTTGCGTAACCCCTCCACCGCCACTTAATGCCCATGGCGCCTAGGTTTTGAAGAGGTTACGGAATCTGGGGTTACATAAAAAGTTGAGCGCTTACCTATTCCCGAAATCGCTTTTTCTGTAGGTTCGTGCCCATGAACATACCATTGACCCCGTTTAGAACCGCCAATCACCTCACCGAACATGAGGACCGGGTAGCGCTGCTATCGGATGCTGCTGCTACGGGTGATGGCGCCGCCTTAGCTGACGCGTTGGGCAAGGTCGGGCGCGCCTATGGCATGACCAAACTATCAGAGGCCACTGGGATCAAGCGACAGCAGCTTTACAAATCACTGAGCAGGGATGGGAACCCGACACTCAGCACGGTGACGAAAGTGCTGGCGGCATTGGGAATGCGGTTGTCGGTCGAGCGAAAGCCTTAACGCAAAAAAGCCCGGCCCGCCCCGAAGGACGAACCGGGCAGTTGCCGCGCCGCAAGGGGAACGGCGGGATGGGCTTAGAAGAGGGAGAGGATTTGAAACTGGCGCTCGAACCGATTCCATCCCAGCTTCGTGAGCGCAGGCTGATCCTCGCATATCCCGAAATAAGTGCGCGCCTGCCGGTATGACGTGGCGGCGGGATCGAAGCAGGCCAGCAGCGGGGAGGATTTGCCGATCGCCATGTCCATCGGTGCGAAATTCTCTTCCATCTCGCTTTCGGTGAGCCACGACATCTTCCAGACCGCCGCCCGCATCTTGCCGCCTGCCGTCACCCCAGCGACGCCGTTGCGCGAGAAGGTGACGCCGCCCAGGTCGCGGACCGATCTTTGCCACTGCCCTTCATAATAGGAGCCAGGTTGGACCTTCTTCCCGACCACCAGCATCGACGCGCTGAAATCCCCGCTATGCCCGCCAATGTCGATGCGCAGCCAGCGCTTGCTGACCGCCGCCAGTTCAAGATGGCTGTGATAGCCCTGAGCGGGAACGGTCGCAGGCGTCGGGCTGATGAGCGCCACCGCCCCACTATCATAGTCCGCCGTCCCGTCGACCTCGCCTTGACTGTCCCCCAGTCGCACGCGAATCGTGGTCCCACTCTGCGCATTGGTGCCCAGCAGCGCCACGAAGTCGATGTCCTGTGCCGCGCCCAGATCGCAACAGACCCATAGGTTGCTGTTGCCATCCGACTGCCAGACCATGCCCCTGTAAAGGAACTCGCCCAGATGGGAGGCAGGCCGGTTGGCGCGCTCATTGCCGGTGGTGATGGTGCCAAGGTCGAGCGGCACCACAAAGAACGGTTTTTCGGCCATATCTTCCTCAGTTTGAAAGGAGCATCAGGAGCGCGGGAACGCTTCGGTAGGGGGCGAGAAGCCAGCATCATCGGCATAGCGCGCCACGCCCGCGGTGATACGCACCTCATCGAAATAGCCGTTGAAGCCTGCGCCCTCTACCGCTCCATTTCGCAGGTCGGAGCCGATGGTTATCGAGGTCGCAACATTGTCGATCGCATATGTCGACGTCCCGCTGTCGATCATGGTGCCATCGATGTAGAGGCGATAGGTGGTGCCGTCGAAATCAGCCGCAACGTGATACCAGGTGTCCAGCGACGGCGACCAGCCTAGCCGACGTCTGGGACGTCGAGGTGGACGAACTGTGGCGCTACCAACTTATGGGGCTGATCGAGCAGACGCCAGCCCTGACATGGCTGCTGCTGTCGAAGCGCATCGGCAACGCCCGGCGCATGACGCGGGCGGAGAATGGGCACCGGCCGCTGCCGGGCAACGCTGCGCTGGGCGCCACGATGGTCACACAGAAAGAATGGGACCGTGACGCCGGGAAGCTGGCCGAAACCAAGAAATGGGGATCGCCGCGTTTCACCTTCGCGTCGGTAGAGCCAATGCTGGAGCCGGTAAGCATCCGCGAGAATGCCCCCGATCTGGTCATTGTCGGCGGGGAGAGCGGCGCGGGCGCGCGCGATTGGGACGGCTTCGCTGATGCGGCCCGTGCCATCCGCGACGAATGCGCGGAGGTCGGCGCCGCCTTCTTCATGAAGCAAATGCCCAAGAAGGCGCCAATCCCGGCGGACCTGATGATTCGCGAGTTTCCGGCGGCACTGGCCGGGAATATCGCGGCGGGGTTGCATGAGCGGGAGAATGACGATGCGTAGGCATACCGATCCCGATCTGATAGCCTTCGTCAAGGCTCTTGCGCGCGCACAGGTGGCTCGGGACATTGCAAACCTTCGGGCCGCGCAAACAGAAGGTAAGGCAGGAGAAAACCGTGCGGACAGTGATCTACGCGCGATTCAGCGGTGATAATCAAAATCCGCGCTCTGCCGCGGACCAGATTACCCTGTGTCGCCAGCGTGCAGAGCAAGAAGGATGGCCCGTCGTGGCCACCTTTGAGGATGCGGCAATATCCGGCGCGGCGGGGATGGGAGAGGATCAGCGCCCCGGCCTGAATGCCATGCTCCGCTTGGTCGAGGCGGGCGGCGTAGATCAGGTGCTGGCGGAATCGACAGACCGTATCGCCCGCCATGTAGCGGATGCCCATGTGTTCCGCGAGCGCATCGAATTTGCTGGCGCGCGCCTGTTCACACTCTTTGATGGCACGGTCACGCCCATGATCGGACTGGTCAAGGGCTTCATGGACGCGCAGTTCCGCACCGATCTAGCGAAGCGCGTCCGGCGCGGTCAGGTCGGCACCCTCAAGGCTGGCCGCATCCCCGGCAGCATCGCTTACGGGTATCGGCAGGCGAACCAACTCAATGAGAAGGGCGAGGCTATCCGGGGCATCCGGGAGATTGAGGCCGACCATGCCGATGTGGTTCGGCGCATCTTCCGGGAATATATCGCTGGCCTCAGCCCGCGCAGAATCGCGGAGGGGCTGAACAACGACGGCATCCCGGCGCCGCGAGGCGACTTCTGGCATGACACCGCGATCGGCGGCGACCCCCGGCATAAGCGCGGCATCCTGCGCAACGAAACCTATATCGGCGTCGTCACCTATGGCCGCAGCAGGCAGGTGGTGAACCCCCAGACGCGGCGGCGGCTTATGCGGCCGAACCCAGAGGCGGAAGTCGAGCGCCAGGCGTTCCCTCAGTTGCGCATCATCGATGATGAAACGTGGCGGCGGGCCCAAGAGCGGCTTGCATCCAATCAGGGCGTTCGGCCCGAGCGACAGCGCCGACCCAAGCATATCCTGTCAGGTCTTGGCTTCTGCGGCGTCTGCGGCTCCCCATGGATCAAGACTGCCAGCGACTTCTGGGGATGCAGCGCCCATCGCTTCGCCAAGCGCTGCTCCAATAACCGGCACGTCAACACCGATCGCTATCAGAAGTGGGTGTTGGCCGACTTGAAGGGAGGAATGCTCGATCCAGAAGTCATCAGTGAGTGGATCAGGGAATATCGTCGTGATTTTGCTCGCAGCGCCGCCGATCTGTCACGTGATCGCGACAGGGTACAACGAAAGCTGCAAGAGGCCGAGCGCAAGATGGAGCGGCTGCTGAAGGCGTTCAGCGACGGGGGCAGTGAGTTCGTGGAAATCCGAGATGCACTGGCGGCGGCGCGGGATGATAAGGCGAGGCTAACGCGCGAACTGGCAAGCATGGATGCTATGCCCAATATCATCGCGCTCCACCCCCACATCGAGGCCGTCTATCGCCAACAGGTCGAGGAACTGGCCGAGTTTCTGGAAGGGCCAGAGGCCAAACTGGAGGCGGTCCCTCGCCTGCGCTCAATCATCGCTCGCATCATTGTCTCGCCGAACGAAGAGAAACAGCGAGGCGTGATCGTCCGTGTGGAGCGTCACATAGACGAAATCCTGTCTATCGCTATGAAATCAGGGAAAATCGCACAATTATGATAACATGCAGTTCGTTTCCGCGAACTCATCACAGTAATGATTTGCAATGGCTTTGTTCCACCAGCCACCCTGGCCGGGCAGGGGCAGAACCGGTAATTGGACCAGTTGAAAGCGATCCGTCATGACATCGAACAGACGGATTTCGTCGCGGTGCACGACATCTTCCGCATCGTGCATGACGATGGCCTTGAAGTCGACGCCCGTGCGCGCTTCCTCCCGCAACATGGTCCGCCAGACCACATTGAGGCAATCCGCCTTGGTGGTCGGTCCATTCCGTTCGTTGATGCACAATATCAGCCGCTCTTCCCCGGCCGCCAGGGGCGCGACGGCATCCAGCGTCGCCTGATCATTGGGATAGAGGCCGACGAAGATGCGATAGTCCTGATGCCCCCAATGGGCGAGCGCATTGCGGAGCATCGGTCCGATCACGTCCGCCTCCCGCCAGGCTGGAATGAAGATGGCGATGCGTCCGGGCCGTACGGAAGCGGGCAGGGTGACGGTCGTCATCCGTTGATGGCGGGAATAGACGGTCAGGCGGCGCCACAAGTGGCGGCACAGGAACAGCACGTCTATAATGAAATCATCGATGCCGCCGATCGCCAGCCCTACCACCGCGAACAGCAGAATCTCATGATGCGCCTTCGCCAGAGAAGCGAAGAATATTTCCGCCACGGATCTAACCCCCTCTGTCCCCGGCGTGAGCTATTGCAGTAACAGATTGATTCTCAAACGGTTATTCGTTCCACTTTCGTATCCATTTTGACATTTGATCTGGGAAAGCCATTGCCTACAGATGGAGAATGTCTTGGAGAAAGCGCCCATGTTGAATCGTCCGCCGTCGGCGCTGCGTGATTTTCTGAAGAGTGAGGCCGGTGGCGGCGTTCTGCTGATGGCGGTCGCTGCTTTCGCGATGCTGCTCGCCAACCTGCCGGGAGAGGCGGGGCATGTGCATCACGCGCTGGTGCATGCGCAAATCGGCCCTGAATTCACGCCGAAACTGGGGCCTATGACCGTCCACCTCTGGGTCAATGACGGCCTGATGGCGATTTTCTTCCTTCTGGTCGGGCTGGAGATCAAGCGGGAACTGGTCGACGGCGGCCTGTCGAGTTGGGAACGGCGGCGCCTGCCGTTCATCGCGGCGGCGGCGGGCATGCTTGCTCCGGCCTGCGTCTATCTTCTCGTGGTCGCGGGACGGCCCCATCTTGCGAGCGGCTGGGCGATCCCGGCTGCAACGGACATCGCCTTTGCCATCGGGGTGTTGGCGCTGCTGGGGCGCAGGGTGCCAGCTTCGTTGAAGCTCATGCTGACCGCCATCGCGATAGTCGACGATATGGGGGCGGTGGCAATCATCGCGCTGGCCTATACGCAGGACATCGACTGGACGGCGTTGGGCTGTGCGGCGGCGGTGCTGCTCGTGATGTTCGGTCTCAATCGCCTGGCCGTGCAAAGACTGATACCCTATATGCTGGCTTTTGGGGCCTTGTGGTACTTTACCCTGCTTTCCGGGGTGCATGCGACCGTCGCGGGGGTGCTGACGGCAATGTTCGTGCCGATCAAGTCCACGCCCGGCAAGCCGGATGCCGCCGACAGTTCCCTACATCGCCTGGAACATGCCTTGCATCCCTGGAGCGCTTATCTGATCGTGCCGCTGTTCGGTTTCATCAATGCCGGCGTGACGCTCGACGGCGCCGCGCTGGGCACATTGCTGACCCCCCTGCCGATCGGCGTCGCCGCCGGCCTGTTTTTCGGCAAGCAGATCGGTATTTTCGGCGGTATCTGGGTAGCCGACCGGCTTGGCCTGTCGCGGCGACCCGCGGGGGCGAGTTGGGCGCAGATATACGGCATGGCGCTGCTTTGCGGCATCGGCTTCACCATGAGCCTGTTCATCGGCATGCTGGCATTCCCGGGCTCCGCCGCCTTGGTGGAACAGGCGAAGATCGGCATAATCGCGGGATCGTTGCTATCCGCCGTGGCTGGATATATAGTTTTACGCAGGGCGGAATCGCGTTGTTGAGTAGCGCGATTATCCGTTGGACCGCTCTGTCCATGCGTCGGACGGAATCGCGCGCGGAAAGCGGCAATGCTATTTTGCTGGCCGCCATAAGAGCGAATCGCACGAGATGCGAAGACCCTAGCCAGTCCCTTTCAGCGATCAGGTAGGAGGGTGAATATGTTTGGGGAGATGGATGTCAACTATTTGTTGCATCGACAACAAGTGGCGTTGATCCGCGCGCAGATGAGCCACTCCGCCAAGGGCAGGGCGGCCTATGAGGATCTGGCGCGCGGTTACACGAGCCGTATCGACGCCTATCGCCGTGAGAATGAACGGTTGGTCGATCTCGCGCATTGATCCGGGTTGAGCGTGATCTGCGTCAGATGGGGACGCGGTACGCTTTAGCGCCGGGCGATGAGATTCTCGATCGACAGGCGATGGACGTGATCGTCGCCGCACTCTTTCTCGAGAACCGATTTGATTTTCTCCAGTTCCGTTTCCGTCAGATGTTCGATGCCGATGAACTCATTGCGCGCGGTCGAGATGGCGCGGATCAGTTCGTCCATCTTTGCCTGGATTGCGGAACCATCGCGATTTTGCGCATTCTGGATGAGGAACACCATCAGAAAGGTCACGATGGTCGTGCCGGTATTGATGATCAGTTGCCAGGTGTCGGAATAATGAAAGATCGGACCGGTAAGGATCCAGCAGAGGATTACCAGCACCGCCAGGATAAAAGCGAGAGGTTGCCCCGACCAGCAGGCGATCCTGTGCGCGAAAGCCGTAAAAATCCTGTCCATATCGATATTTCTCCTGGAACGTGCTGAACTCGGCCGAAACGGTTTATGTTTCGCGGAAGGCAAAAATAAATGGATGTGAGCAGCCATATTTAGCCTCCGTTCAGCCCGTGCTTGCCATGAAGGTGTCATGACAACCATCCCCTTCCGTTCGCTGGCCGTCGGGCTTGGCGCATCACTTTTTCTCGCCTCCTGTGCGACGGTGTCACCCGAATCGCGGGTGCGCGCCGGGCTGATCGATGCAGGATTGTCGCCGCCCATGGCGGGCTGCATGGCCGAAAGAATGGCTGACCGGCTCAGTATCGCACAATTGCGCCGGCTCCAGTCGCTGGCCTCGCTTCGCAAGTCTCACATGGGCGACATGACGGTCGACCGCTTGCTCTATAAGGTCCGCGCGCTGGAGGACCCGGAGATATTCGCGGTAACCAGTAAGGCGGCGCTGATCTGCGCCATCGACCGCTGATTTCGCAATAAATCGAGGCGACGCTTTGCAAAAGTTTTGCAATTTTGCAAAGTGGTTTTGCGAAATTCACTGGCGTTGACGTTTCGCCTGTGCTTAGCCGCTGACCATCAAGTTTCAGCGGAAAGGACGGGCGAGCCCCATGAACATCCACGAATATCAGGCGAAGGAATTGCTGGCGAAATACGGCGCGCCGATCGCTGCCGGTTATGCCGCCTTCTCCGTCGAGGAAGCCGTCGAAGCCGCCAAGAAGCTGCCCGGGCCGCTTTATGTGGTTAAGTCGCAGATCCATGCTGGGGGGCGCGGCAAGGGCAAGTTCAAGGAACTCGGTCCCGATGCGAAGGGTGGCGTTCGCCTGGCTTTCAATCTGGACGAAGTGAAGGCGCATGCCACCGACATGCTCGGCAACACGCTGGTCACCATCCAGACCGGCGAAGCGGGCAAGCAGGTCAATCGCCTCTACATCACCGATGGCGCCGACATTGCGAAGGAATTCTACCTCGCCCTGCTGGTCGACCGCGCCAGCAGCCGAGTTGCCTTCGTCGTATCGACCGAAGGCGGCATGGATATTGAAGAGGTCGCCCACTCGACCCCTGAAAAGATCCACAGCTTCTCGGTCGATCCGGCTTCGGGCTTCCAGCCGCACCACGGCCGCGCCGTTGCCGCCGCTCTGGGCCTGTCCGGGGACCAGGCGAAGCAGGCTGCCAAGGTCGCTGCCTCGCTCTACGCCGCCTTCCTCGACACCGACGCCGAGCAGATCGAAGTCAATCCGCTGGCGCTGACCGAACAGGGTAACCTGCTGGTGCTCGATGCGAAGGTCGGTTTCGACGGCAACGCCATGTTCCGTCACAAGGACATCGCCGAACTGCGCGACCTGACCGAGGAAGATCCGGCGGAAGTCGAAGCTTCGGAATATGACCTCGCCTACATCAAGCTCGATGGCAACATCGGCTGCATGGTGAACGGCGCGGGCCTGGCCATGGCGACCATGGACATCATCAAGCTGAACGGCGAATTCCCTGCCAACTTCCTGGACGTCGGTGGCGGCGCGAACAAGGAAAAGGTGACCGCGGCCTTCAAGATCATCCTGAAGGACCCGGCGGTGAAGGGCATTCTCGTCAACATCTTCGGCGGCATCATGAAGTGCGACATCATTGCCGAGGGCATCGTCGCCGCCGCCAAGGAAGTGAACCTGTCGGTTCCGCTGGTCGTCCGCCTGGAAGGCACGAACGTCCAGCAGGGCAAGGACATTCTAGCGGCTTCGGGCCTGGCCATCGTCCCGGCGGACGATCTGGGCGACGCGGCGAAGAAGATCGTGGCGGAAGTGAGGAAGGCAGCCTGACGCAGCTTTTCGCCTGAACCAAGACACCAAAGGGTGCGGGTGGTCCGGAGACGGGCTGCCCGCGCCTGTGTTTGCCTTTGCTTTCGCATCGGCGGACTTGGCGTGATTTAACGGAGGATGTTGGAGATGAAGATCCTTGTGCCCGTGAAGCGGGTGATAGATTATAATGTGAAGCCGCGGGTGAAGGCGGACGGCACGGGCGTCGACCTGGCGAACGTGAAGATGTCGATGAACCCGTTCGACGAGATTGCGGTGGAGGAAGCGATCCGCCTGAAGGAAAAGGGCGTCGCGACCGAGATCGTCGCGGTGTCGATCGGCGTTGCGAAGGCGCAGGAAACGCTGCGCACGGCGCTGGCGATGGGTGCGGACCGGGCGATCCTGATCCAGACGGATGATGAGGTTGAACCGCTGGGCGTGGCCAAGCTGCTGGCGAAGGTCCAGGAAGAGGAAGGCGCTGGCCTGATCATCCTGGGCAAGCAAGCGATCGACGATGACAGCAACCAGACCGGCCAGATGCTGGCGGCGCTGCTGAACCTGCCGCAGGGCACCTTCGCCAGCAAGGTGGAGGTCGAGGGCGACAAGGTCAGCGTCACCCGCGAAGTCGATGGCGGCCTGGAGACGGTGAAGCTCACCACCCCGGCGATCATCACCACCGACCTGCGCCTCAATGAACCGCGCTATGCCTCGCTGCCCAACATCATGAAGGCGAAGAGCAAGCCGCTCGCGACCAAGGCACCCGCCGATTACGGCGTGGACATTGCGCCGCGTCTGGAGACGCTCAAGGTCACGGAACCCGCCAAGCGTTCGGCCGGCGTGAAGGTTGCCGATGTCGATGAACTGGTCGCTAAGCTCAAGGCTCTGGGAGTTGCAGCATGACGAAGACGCTCGTTTGGGTTGAACATGAGGGCGGCGCGGTCAAGGACGCGACCCTCTCCGCCGTCACCGCTGCATCGAAGCTGGGTGAAGTCCATCTGCTGGTCGCCGGTTCGGGCGTCGGCGGGGTGGCCGAGGAGGCTGCGAAGATCGCGGGCGTGGGCAAGGTCCATGTCGCGGACGACGCCGCCTTCGGCCATGCGCTGGCCGAGAATGTCGCGCCGCTGGTCGTCGAACTGATGGGCCACCATGACGCCTTTGTCGCGCCTGCCACCAGCAACGGTAAGAATATCGCGCCGCGTGTTGCGGCTCTGCTCGACGTGATGCAGATCAGCGACATCCTGTCGGTGGAGAGCGAGGACAGTTTCACCCGTCCGATCTATGCCGGCAACGCGATCGCGACCGTCAAGTCGAAGGATGCCAAGAAGGTCCTGACCGTTCGCGGTACGGCGTTCGCGAAGGCGGCCCGTGAGGGTGGTTCGGGCGCGGTGGAAGCCGTGGCCTCGACCGGCGACAAGGGGCTGAGCAGCTTCGTCGGCGCCGAGATCGCCAAGCAGGAGCGTCCGGAACTGACCTCGGCCAAGATCATCGTGTCGGGCGGCCGCGCGCTGAAGGACAGCGAGACGTTCGAGGCGACCATCTTCCCGCTGGCGGACAAGCTGGGCGCGGCGGTCGGTGCGAGCCGTGCGGCGGTCGATGCTGGCTATGTGCCGAACGATTATCAGGTCGGGCAGACCGGCAAGATCGTGGCGCCGGAAGTCTATATCGCGGTCGGCATCTCGGGCGCGATCCAGCATCTGGCGGGGATGAAGGATTCCAAGACCATCGTCGCCATCAACAAGGATGAGGATGCGCCGATCTTCCAGGTCGCGGATATCGGCCTTGTCGGCGACCTGTTCAAGGTCGTGCCGGAGCTGGTCGAGAAGCTCTGACCGATCGTCCCGGATTTGAAAAGAGGGCGCGGGCTTTCGGGTCCGCGCCCTTTTTCTTGTCCGTTATTCGCAGCGGACGTCATTCTTGTCGATGGCGCGGCCTGCCAGCGCGCCGCCTGCGCCGCCCAGGATCGTGCCGAGGGTCTTCGACCCGCCGGGAGCGATGATATTGCCCAGTACACCACCCGCTATGGCGCCGACGATGGTGCCGGTGGTGCCGTCGTCGCGCTTGCAATAATAGCGGCCGTCATTGTCGCGATAGATATAGTCGTTGTCGCCGATCGGGCGGCCGCCGGGGCGGTGGCCGTAGCTGGGGCGATCATAGCCGTAACGGCCGCCATCGCCGTCGGTGACGCAGGCTGTCAGCGGCAGGGCCAGCAACATCGCGGCCAGAAGGGGGGTGCGCATGGTTGTTCTCTCCTCATTATATCCCCTGATGAGAGGGATAATGCTTTTGGCCGAGGGAAGTTTCGCGGGCAGAATTAGTCTGCCCGCCGCGGCGTGCCCAAAGGGGGGAAAAGGCGTCCGGGCGGGCAGTGGGGGCCAGCGGAGAGAGGGTGTGTCCGCTGGTTTGGCGCTGATCTGGGGAAGGCTGGGTCCGGGCAGGAGGAGGGGCGTCTGGAGCGGGCCAGTTTCTCCTGCCCGAAGAGGGTCAGCGAAAAAGGATCAGGACAGGGATGGCGATCCTGCGCTGGTCGTGGGCCGGGGCGGGGTCGGGGTGATCACCGGCGCCGTTTCCGTTTCGCGGGCGGCCAGGTTGGCCTTCGCATCATTGTAGCGGGCGACAAGGTCGTCCTTGAACTCGGTCAGCTTGCCTTCGTCATAGAGTTTCTTGCCGACATAGCCAGCGATCGCGCCGAAGATCAGGGTGCGGATCATGGGATGCTCCTTGGTTTCGATATTTGCCGGATAAACGGGCGGCGGGGCCTGTGGTTCCGGGGCTGCGGCGAGGCGTGGTCGCAGTGCGATATGGTGGCAGCGGGGGACGGGATGGCGAAAGCGGCGGCATGGGCCATGCCGGAGTGCGCCGCATTTTCAGCGGACGCAGGTGTCGCATCGCTTTGGAGGAAGCCGGTTCCCACCTTTGCGCAGGAGGGCCTGGCCCTCCGTCGTGCGGCAGTCCCTATCCCGCACCCGCCAGCGCGGCGAAGCCGAAAAAGGCGTCGCGGGCGCGGGCGGCGGCGTCCACATAGGGGCGGCATTGTTCGGCCGCCAGCGCGCGGAGCGCTTGCGATTCTTCCGCTGTCAGGTCGCGCTCATAACAGTCGATGTCATAAAGGTCGTCGCTCTCGTAGCCGTCGAAGCCGGGGGGCGGGGGAAAGTCGGTGCGATAGCTTTCCAGGTTCGCGTCCCACCAAGCGCCGCGCAGCAGGGCGGCGGCCTCATCGGGCGGAAGGGTCGCGCGGTCGACCGGCGCGGGCGGAAGTTCACACCGTTCCTGGAAGGGATGAAACGGGGCCTTGCCGCCCTCCTTCAGCGCCATGCGCGCGGCGACGAACAGCGCGGCGGAGGCGCCGGGCGAGAGGGCGGTGGCAGCCCGTTCCATGGCGGGGTCGAGCGGTCCGGCGTCGTCGCTGTCGCCGGCCATGGGACCGGCATAGGGAGCGGACAGATCTGCCTCCGCTTCCGCCTGGTCCTGCGGGCAGAGCATGTCGAGATAGGCGGCGAAATCCTGCGCGACGATGCGGGCGAGGGCGGCGTCGGAGCCTTCGGGCGGGCTGTCGGCCATGCGGTCGAGGCGGGAGAGCATCGACATAGCGAGGCGGTTGTCGTGGCGGTGGCGGGTGATTTCGCCTGCTTCCATGTCCTTGCGGATCACTTCCTCATGGCCGGTCAGCGCGCGGGCGAGCAGATCGTCGACGAGGCGGGCTCGAGCGATGAGGATGGCCGCGTTCCAGCCGAGGCGAAAGGCCGCGCCGTCGCGGCGGATGCGTAAGGAGTAGGCCGAGCGGGTGGAGATGTGCGCGGCTTCGCAGGCGGCGCGGATGATGCCGGTAGCGGCGAGGGTTTCAAGGAAAGCGCGCTGGCGTTCCGGGCTCCAGCCGTCGACGCGGATTGGCGGAGCGGGCGCGGGGAGGGGAGGGAATTGGCAAGTCACAGGCAAAGCTCCTTTTTATGGGAGGGTTTGCCGGGAGGATATGTTAGGGGAGGGGTTGTAGGACAGAACAAAATGGGAACGGGTGGGGAGGGTGGTTTACCAGTTGCCGCCTGCGTCCTTGATGGCTTTGAGCAGGGCTTTCTTGCTCTCGGTGCGGCGGGTGCCGCTGTTGCGGGGTATGTCGGCGTCGGTGATGCCGAGTTCGGCGCGGCGGCGGGCGAGTTGGCGGCCGAATTCTTCCATATTGATGACGCGCTTGGGCTTTGCGGATGTCATTTCGGCTCCTTTGGACGGTCAGGGATATTGCTGGCGGGTGTGGATGACGGCCAGCACCTCTATGATGTCCGTGACGCGATAGACGAGGACGTAATTGGGGGTGATCAGGGCTTCGCGTGTGCCTGCAATCCGACCGCCGCGATACAGATAGGGGTGATTGGGGAGGCGTTCTGCGGTGTCGCGAATGACGCTGCCGAGCCTCTGCGCGGCGGCAGGATTGTGCGCCTCTATATAGTCGATGATGCGTTCGAGATCATCGAGGGCATCATCGTGCCAGATGAGGGGGAGCATCAGGCCTGCTTGCGCCGGTCGATGATCTTTTGCATCCGGGCCATGGCCACATCATGCGGAATACCGGGAGTTTTCTTCGCCATCCTTGCCTCGACCTTTGTCCGGAACCAAGCGTCATAGGCTTCGGCTTCCTCGGTCGTCGCGAACTCGGACTCGATGGGGGTGAGTTTGGTCATGGGCGGAAAGTATCAGCGATGAGGGGTAGTGTCGACTGAGGCGGGGAGGGTTAGTCCGATATGGATCAGGTTTGGATGGATTTGGCGATGAAGTACCTATCGTCATAAATCAAGAAGATGTTGCTGAATGGTAGATTATCATGTAGGAACGATTCGAGAACATTTGGGATGCACGTATGCCGATCGTGTCATTTGGGAGCTATGATTACCTACCAGTGCTTGGCACTACTGAGGTAGAAAGATTGGCATATAGCAGTCTTCGAGCCGATACTCGGGCCGGGATATTGCCTGTATTCGAATTGAATCGGCACCGGGGCGATGAGGATCTCGAGGCATCAGTTTCTCTCATTCAAGAGACAATTAATGCTCCTTTTTTGCTTGATTTGGACAAGCGTTATGCTCCGCCGCCCTATCAAGCTTCAAATCCCGCAAACCCGACTGTGGAGAAACAAAGAGTATCTCGGGAGACGGCAGAGAATGACGCTTATAATGCTTATCTGAATGCGCTGCTTTCTCCGGCCAACGGTTTCGAGAATTGGCGGTCGATGTGCGCCCGATTTGAAAACGCGGTGCCTGTTCTGCAATGTACTAATATTTCTAGCCAAGCTAACGCAGTGTTACGCCAAGCTGCCCTCCTCGCGCAAGGTGGCAACAGTATCTGCATGAGAGTGGGGCAGGCGAATTACGAAGCGCTTATTGCTCTTGCTATTCAAATCTTGGCGACGCTTCCCTCAAGCGGTCAAATGCTTGTCATATTCGATTGTGGCCAAGGAAGGCGTGGCGTTGCGGAGAAGATAGAATGGGTTTTACACTGTCGTGACATGCTTCTGGCTGGTCTGGAACCGGACCAGATCACCGGTATCTCCATAGTGTGCATGAGTAACTCGTACCCGCAAATGAATCATGACGGCTTACGTGTCGTCGAAAATTACGATCGGAGGATATGGGTCGGAGCCTATCAGCAGTTTCCGTTTCTGTTCGGTGATTATGCAGCTTCTCCTCGCTTGCAGAACTTGAGTGCATTCTTACCCCGTAGTTTTCGGGCTACAGTTGTGCACGCGTCCGATGATTACTGGATGGTTCACAGGCATTTGAATGCTGACGATCCACAAGGGTGGATCGATGGCTCAGTGGTGATAGCGGCGCATGATCAGTTCGAGCCCATCGACACATGGACCGATAGAGCCATAGAAACAGCCGCCGGAGGAAATATCGTTGGGATGGATAACCCTCGGCCATGGCATGCTGCACGCATCGCAGGCCATGTCGACCGGCAGTTTAGATATCAACCTCCGTCAGATGACTTTGACGATTTGTTGGGATAGTCGACCTTTCAATGCCTCTCGCACGCCGTGCATAACTTCTGAATGCCTAACCTCTTCAGAAATTGCTTCAATGGCTGCCGCCTTTTTTAGAACTCGACTGAGCGTGCATCTGTTTAGAGCAGCAAGGGCGTAAAGTTCTTTGCGGGTCAGTAAATGCAACGCATGCTTGCAGCTAACCTTGGTGTTTTGGCGACCACGCTTTAGCCGGCGGAATGTTAACTTCTCATCAAGAACGAGAATTCCCCACCAGTCAGGCAAGAGCGATCTGGCTTGAGCCGCATGTCTTGGCGTTGTGACCAAGGTGGCTCGCTCAAATATGCAACTGAAACTCGCAATTTGCCGGGGCAACCTAGATAACGTGTCCAATTCACTCTTGATCTCAAAGCCAGCTAAAACGCCATTAACAACCGCTAGGTCAATGCGCGCTGAAGGTCGCGGAATCGCGAGTTCATGACAAATGACGGTTGTGGGATCGTATGAGTATTCGGTGGCTAGCCACTCGGTTAACTTAATACGGATATCCCTATCCCGAAGTGCCACGCATGCGCCTCCTCTCTTTGCGCGTGCCTTTCGCTTCACGCGTCCAAGGTGAGCGCGGTGCTAGAGAATCTGCCATGGAACTCAAGCATAATCAGGAATGCTCGAATGATTCGTGCATGAGGTGAGTCCCGAATGTCACATTGGGTGCGGCATAATATGGATCACTCCGCCGCCACAGCCTCCAACCCCAACAATGGTGCCAGATAGCGCCCGGTAAAGCTTCGAGCGTTCTTCGCTACCTTCTCCGGGGTGCCTTCGGCCACCACTTCGCCGCCCTTGACGCCACCCTCTGGACCCATGTCGATGATCCAGTCGGCGGTCTTGATGACATCCAAGTTGTGTTCGATCACCACCACGCTGTTGCCCTGTTCGACCAGCGCGTGGAGGACTTCGAGCAGTTTGCGGACATCTTCGAAGTGCAGGCCGGTGGTGGGTTCGTCCAATATGTAGAGGGTCTGGCCGGTGGCTCGGCGGCTGAGTTCCTTGGCGAGTTTGACGCGTTGGGCTTCGCCGCCGGAGAGGGTGGTGGCCTGTTGGCCGACCTTGACATAGCCCAGGCCCACTTCGGCCAGCATCGCCATCTTGTCGCGGATGGGGGGGACGGCCTTGAAGAATTCGACCGCGTCCTCGACCGTCATGTCGAGCACGTCGGCTATGCTGTGGCCCTTGAACTTCACCTCCAGCGTCTCGCGATTGTAGCGGGCGCCGTGGCAGACGTCGCAGGTGACGTAGACGTCGGGGAGGAAGTGCATCTCGATCTTGAGAACGCCGTCGCCCTGGCAGGCTTCGCAGCGGCCGCCCTTTACGTTGAATGAGAAGCGGCCGGGTTTGTAGCCGCGGGCCTGGGCTTCGGGGAGGCCGGCGAACCAGTCGCGGATGTTGGTGAAGGCGCCGGTATAGGTCGCGGGGTTCGAGCGGGGGGTGCGGCCGATGGGCGACTGGTCGATGTCGATCACCTTGTCGCAATGTTCGAGGCCGGTCACCTTGTCGTGCGGGCCGGCGACGATGCGGGCGCCGTTGAGGGCGCGGGCTGAGGCTGCATAAAGGGTGTCGATGGTGAAGCTGGACTTGCCCGAGCCGGAGACGCCGGTGATGCAGGTGAAGGTGCCGAGCGGGATGCTGGCCGTCACATTTTGCAGGTTGTTGGCGCGGGCGTTGTGGACGGTGAGTTTCTTGCCCGATCCCTTGCGGCGTTTGGTGGGGACTTCGATGCGGCGGGTGCCGTTCAGATAATCGGCGGTCAGGCTGTCCTTGTGGGCGAGGAGCTGGTTGAGGTTGCCTTGCGCGACGATGGTGCCGCCGTGGACGCCTGCGCCCGGCCCCATGTCGACGATATAGTCGGCGGTGCGGATCGCGTCCTCGTCATGCTCCACGACGATGACGGTGTTGCCGAGGTCGCGCAGGCGTTTGAGGGTCACGAGCAGGCGGTCATTGTCGCGCTGGTGCAGGCCGATCGACGGTTCGTCGAGGACGTAGAGGACGCCGGAGAGGCCGCTGCCGATTTGCGACGCGAGGCGGATGCGCTGGGACTCGCCGCCGGACAGGGTGCCGCTGGTGCGGTCCAGGTTCAGATAGTCGAGGCCGACATTGTTGAGGAAGCCGAGGCGTTCCACGATTTCCTTGAGGATGGCCTTGGCGATCTGGTTCTGCTGATCGGTGAGGTGGGTGGGGAGGGTGGAGAAGAAGCCGAGCGCGTCCGCCACCGAGCGGCGGGTGGACATGGAGATGTCCTCTCCGGCGATCTTGACCGCGCGGGCTTCGGGTTTGAGGCGGGCGCCGTCGCATGTCTCACAGGGCATGGCGGTCTGGTATTTGCCCAGTTCCTCGCGCATCCAGGCGCTGTCGGTCTGGAGCAGGCGGCGGTTGAGGTTGCCGATCACGCCTTCGAAGGGTTTCTTGACCTCGTAGGACTTCTTGCCGTCGACGAAGCGCAGGGTGACGGGTTTGCCCGCGGTGCCGTGGAGGATGATGATCTTCACCTCCGCGGGGAGGTCGGCCCAAGGGGTTTCGAGGGAAAAGCCGAATTCCTTCGCGAGGCTGCCCAGGACCTGCATGTAATAGGGGCTGGGCGGGTTGGATTTGGCCCAGGGGACGATGGCGCCCTTCTTGAGCGTGAGGGCTTCGTTGGGGACGACGAGTTCGGGGTCGAACTCCTGCCGTTCGCCCAGGCCGTCGCAGGCGGGGCAGGCGCCCTGCGGGGCGTTGAAGGAAAAGAGGCGGGGTTCGATTTCGGGGATTGTGAAGCCGCTGACGGGGCAGGCGAATCTTTCAGAGAAGACGATGCGGTTGGCGGGGACTTCGGCGTTTTTCATTTTGCCGGCGGTTGCGCTTTGCCCACCCCCGGCCCCTCCCGCCTGCGGGAGGGGAGAGGTGAGGTCGGCGACGGTGCCGTCGGCGAGGTCGACATAGGCGAGGCCGTCGGCGAGTTTGAGGGCTTGCTCGAAGCTGTCGGCGAGGCGGGTGGACATGTCCTGCGTGACGGCGAGGCGGTCGACGACCACTTCGATGTCATGTTTGTATTTCTTGTCGAGGGCGGGGGCGTCCTCGATCGCGTAGAGTTCGCCGTCGATGCGGACGCGGGTGAAGCCGGCCTTCTGCCATTCGGCCAGTTCCTTGCGGTATTCGCCCTTGCGGCCCCTGACCACGGGGGCGAGGAGGTAGAAGCGGGTGCCCTCCGGCAGCAGCATCACGCGGTCGACCATCTGGCTGACGGTCTGGGCGCTGATGGGGAGGCCGGTGGCGGGGCTGTAGGGGATGCCGACGCGCGCCCAGAGGAGGCGCATATAGTCGTAGATCTCCGTGACCGTGGCGACGGTGGAGCGGGGGTTTCTGGACGTCGTTTTCTGTTCGATCGAGATGGCGGGGGAGAGGCCCTCTATATGCTCGACGTCGGGCTTCTGCATCATCTCCAGGAACTGGCGGGCGTAGGCGGAGAGGGACTCCACATAGCGGCGCTGACCCTCGGCATAGATGGTGTCGAAGGCGAGGCTGGACTTGCCCGAGCCGGACAGGCCGGTGATGACGATCAGGCTGTCGCGGGGGAGGTCGACGTCGACGCCCTTGAGGTTGTGCTCGCGGGCGCCGCGGACGCTTATGGTGGTCAGCATTCGGTAGACCTCTGCTGAGAAATCGTTGTGAGACTCATGGGGGCGTGTTGTTCCAGATTTGTTCTTCGAGGGCAAGGCCCGGTCGGGGGCAAGATAGGGTCTGTGCGGTGAAAGGAAAAGGTGGCGGCTTTTCTCCGCGGAGAGGCTGGGTTAGGGCTGGGGGATGAGCGGGATTTCGGTTCGGATGCGATGCGGGGCGCTGGCCGTGGCGGTCGCGCTGGCGGGGTGTGGCGGGGGCGTCAAGTTCCGGCCGGTGAGCGATGTGCCGGTGCGGGTGGGGAAACCCTATACGGTGCGCGGGGTGACTTATGTGCCGGCGGCCGATCCCACCTACGACTATCTGGGTTATGCCAGTTGGTATGGGCATGAGAGCGGGAACCAGACGGCCAATGGGGAGCGCTTCGTACCCAGGGCGGTGACGGCGGCGCATACGACGCTGCCGCTGCCGAGCTATGTCGAGGTGACGTCGCTGGATACGGGGCGGACCATCCTGGTGCGGGTGAACGATCGCGGGCCTTTTGCCGGGCAGGGGCGGATCATCGACCTGTCGCGCGGCGCGGCGGAGCAACTGGGGATCAGGGCGACGGGCCATGCGCCGGTCAGGGTGCGAGTGGTGGAGCCGCCGGAGAAGGACAAGCGCAAGCTGCGCGAGGGGCAGGAGGCGCCGTCGCGGCCTGCGGTCGACGCGCGGACGCTGGTCGATTTGCGGGCGCAACTGGCGGCGGGCGGCGGGGCTGCGATGTGATGTCGTTCGTCGACGGGCTGCTGCGGTTTGTCGTCCGTGGATGCCGCCGGGCGGGGCGGGTCGGCGGATCATCGAATGGGGAAAACGGTCCTGCTTCGCCCGCGCTATGATGCGTGCCGACACAGCGACGACCCGATACGGTTCCGGCCGGTGTGAGGTTGCCCTGTCGATAACAGTTTGAAGTCCCGGAGAGCCCGACAGCTTCCTGGATGCACCCCCGGCCTATCCCTTGCGCCGGGGGTGTTTTTTGTGTCGCGCGCTTGTTGAACATTTGTAATTTTCCGCTACGGAAAGCTTGTTTTTTTGGCGTAAAATTGTCGTTCGTCCAAGCTGGACTGCATTTGGTCGACAGGGGCGTCGTTGGCCGACGGGAAGGGGCGCCGGTCGAAAGCGGAAGGCGGTGCACGGGCAGCGGGCGTAAACCGGATGGGCGAAGACAGAGACGATGATCTGTTGAGGCCCTCTCTTCTCTTCGCTTGAGGTTCGCCGCGCGCGGACGAGAGTTGAGGAGATGAGTGCCATGATCGCCGCGAAGATAATCGCTGCCGCCGCATTGCTGGGCGTTGCCGGGACGGCTTCGGCCGTCGAATTCCAATCCAACGGCAAGACCGCCGACGTCCGTTATCATGACCTGGACCTGTCCAGCGCAAAGGGCCAGGATGTCCTGAAGGCGCGGATCTGGCGGGCGGCCTGGAAGGTCTGCGAGCATGGTTCGACTTCCGCCGAGATCAAGAAATGCCAGTCGGTGGCTGCCGCGCATGTGCGCAGTTCGGTGGAACTGGCGATCGCCAAGGCCAATAATGGCGAACGCTATGCGGATATGGCCAAGGACAAGCCGCTGGGCGCCGGGAACTGAGATTTTCCGCTTTGGTGATGGAGCAAAGGCCTGGGGAGACCCGGGCCTTTTTGTTTGGATGCGCCAGGCCGCTGACGAAATTGCCATTCCGGCCTCGCCTTTGGTGATCTCAAAGCGGACTCGCTCGCCGTAAGGCTGACCTAGCCGAGATCCGATCACCACTGAATAGCGCGCAATGATGTGCGCCCCCCCCCTCCCCCCCAGGAGAAAACGGCAGGTGGAAATGCATTGCCCAGAGTATGAGACCATTTGGCGACGATGTTAACCATATCGGAATTTATTGCACTTATCGCCCGAGTATATGGACGATATTTTTTCTCATCCACAGGGCGGTGAATTGACGCGGGATGGCTTTGACGAGCCAGGCCTCGAATCTCCAGTTGACGTATCCCCTGAACAAATACGGCGGTTCGAAGCGGAACGGCGTCGATTTTATCTGTCGGTTCGTGCAAAATTCGCTCTATCCATCACTATCGCGGTGGCTTGGACCACTCTCAGCATATGGCTCTCCCAGCGCTGGCTGAACGATCTGGCCATGGTCGCGGGATGGGCTGTCGCGCTGATCGTGATCGGCTTCATTGCCTATGTGCCCGGGTTCATGAATGCCTTTCTCATCTCGACCCTGCTGCTTGATCGCAAGCCGCCGCTAAGACCGATAGCCGAATATCCCGGCCTGACCGTGTTGGTAGCAGCCTATAACGAAGCGGCCGGGATCGCTGACACGCTGACGAGCCTGGCAAGGCAGGATTATACCGGCCCCTATCAGGTCATCATCCTCAACGATGGATCGAGCGACAATACGGCCGACATCGTCCGGGAACAGCTCGGCAAGCTTTCGATGCCGCCCAACGCCTCATTTCGTCTGATGGATTTTGAGAAGAACCGCGGGAAATCCGCCGTTCTCAACGATGGACTTGCCGCCGCGCGGTATGACTTGATCGCCACGGTCGATGGCGATTCATGGGTGCGCAGCGACGGACTTACCAACATTGTCGGACGGCTGTTGTCCGATCCTGCCGATACGCAGGCCGTTGCTGGAGCCGTGATGGTGCGCAATTCGCGCGTCAACCTGCTTACCCGCGCACAGGAGTGGGACTATTTCCACGGTATCGCTGCCGTCAAGCGTATGCAGGGCATGTACCACGGCACGCTGGTCGCGCAGGGCGCGTTCTCCCTTTATCGCCGTGAGGCATTGGAAGAGGTCGGAGGGTGGCCCGAAAGGGTGGGCGAGGATATTGTCGTCTCCTGGGCTATGCTGGCTCGCAGGGCGCGCATTGGCTATGCCGCCAACGCCTTTGCGTTCACCAATGCACCAGAAAAATTCCGCCAGTTCGCGCTTCAGCGGAAGCGCTGGTCGCGCGGGTTGATGGAGGCGTTCAAGCTCTATTGGCCGCTGCTTTTCAAAATGCGGATGACGACGCTGTTCATCTGGTGGAATGTCCTCTTCTTGCCTCTGGACCTTGTTTACACCTTCGTCTTCATTCCAGGAATCATTCTGGCGCTGTTCGGCTATTTCTGGATCGCAGGTCCGTTGACGCTGGCGGTCCTGCCGCTCGCGGCGCTCTGGAACACGGTCATCTTTCGAATCCAGAAAGATGTGTTTGAAAGCGAGCACATGAGGGTCCGTCGAAATCGCGGCGGATTCCTATTCTATGCCCTTGCCTACAGCCTGGTCATGCAGCCGGTGTGCGTGTGGGGCTATCTCGTTGAATTGATAGGATTGCGTAAAGCGTGGGACACAAAATGAAGACCAACCATGTCGTCGCTACGATCGTTGTCGCCGGCTTCTGTGGCGCCCCCGCTTTCGCTCAATCGGCTGACGGTCAGCCGTTCAGTCACGCCGTGAGCGCCGATCTGTTCGCCTCGACCGATGCGGACAATACGGAAGTGTATCGCGCAGGTGTGAACCTCGACTTCAAATATCGGGGGGAAGAGCAGCTTCTGGGCGTTCGCTATGAGCAAGCCTGGTACAAGCCGCTCGGTCAACGGGCGAGAACCCGGGAACGCGGCTTCCTGCGCTATGCCGACAAGGGCAAGGATTGGGCGTGGACCAGCCAGATCGGCACGGACGGACATACGGTACTGGGTTCTGCCAGCATCCACAACAATGCCAAGTTCCGGCAGGAATATTTTGTGGAGCGGGACATTGTCGAAACACCGCGTGGTGTGGATGAGGGCATTTATTATACGTTCGTTGGCGCTGCGCTCGATCTGCCGGTAGACAAGAATAACGGCTTCACGCTTGTGGGTGGCGTCCAGGAATTCACAGGCAGGAACGTTCGTCTTCACGCCCGGGGAACATATACCCATTCGATCAAATCGGATTGGGGCCTTAGCTTCCAGCTACGATCGCGTTATTACCACAGTACGCACCCGCGCGAATTCGATTATTATTCTCCCCGCTATTATCTCCAAATCCTTCCCGTGGTGCAGATGCGGCGTTATTCGGGCGGCTGGCGATATCTGTTGGCGGCCGGCATCGGTGGTCAGCGCGATGCCGTGACTGACTGGACGCAGTCCCGGTTCGCCGCGGCGGAGATGACCAGCCCGGCGAACAAACGTGGGTGGTTCATCAAGGCAGCGGCTCAATACAGCAACACCCCTCTGCGCACGGGAATATACGATTATGGCCAGCTGATGTTGGGTGTCGGGAAGAGGTTTTAGGTCTCCTGACGAGGCTGGGTGTAATGGCAGGTCCGTCGTTTATCTGATCCAAAAGCGGGTGGTCTCTTAGCCACCCAAACCCGCTCCGATCGATCAGCGCCCGGTCATGGCGCGGGCGTTGGCGAGATAGGTGCGGCCGATGCGGATTTCCGTGTCGTCGACCAGGCAGGCGGACCAGACGCCGCTGCCATCGTGGCGAAGGCGCGCGATATGGTCGCGGCGCACGATATGCGATCGGTGCAGGCGGACGAACTGCTGCGGGTCGAGCCGGTTTTCCAGCGAGCTGATCGTCTGGTGCAGCAAATAGCTGTTCTGCCCGACATGCAGGCGCATATAGTCGCGTTCCGCCTCGATCCGGTCGATCTGGACCGCGCCGATGCGCACCAGTTCGGACCGGTGCGGGACCCAGAATTCCTCTGCCCATTCGCTCTCCGCCTCCATGCTGGTCGCAGGGGAGGGCGCGGCGCGGTTGCCGAGCGCCTGTTCCACCCGGTCGACCGCGCGGGCAAGGCGTTCATGGGCGACGGGTTTAAGCAGATAATCGACGGCGGCAAGGTCGAAGGCCTCGACCGCGAACCCCTCGAACGCGGTCACGAAGATCACCGCCGGGCAGATGCCCATGCGGGAGGTCGCCCGCGCCACGCCGATGCCGTCGAGCAGCGGCATCGCGATGTCCAGCATCACCAGATCGGGCTCCAGCCCCTCGATCAGCCGCAGGGCCGCCTCGCCGTCGCTGGCCGTGCCGACCAGGGCGATGCGCGGTTCGCGGGCGCAGAGCATCTGGAGCCGCTCCACCGCGAGCGGCTCGTCGTCGACGATCAGGGTGCGGATGGCCATTCAGATATTCCTGCGGATGACGGGCAGGGTGAGGTCGACCGCGAAACCGCCGCCGGTGCGGGGACCATAGTCGATGCGCCCCTTATCGCCGAAACGCGCGGTCAGGCGGTCGCGCACATTGGCAAGGCCGATGCCGCTGCCCGCATCGGCATCGCTAGGCGGCTTGTCGCCATTATCGGTGACGCTGAGGTGGAGTATGCCCTCCTCCTCCCGCGCGGCGATGGTGATGGTGACGGGGCTGGACGTGCGCGACACGCCATATTTGATCGCATTTTCGACCAGCGGTTGCAGGATGAGGCCGGGTACGCAGGCATTGAGCAGCCTGTCGGGTATCCGGATGCTGGTCGACAGGCGATCCGGGAAGCGCACCGCTTCGATATCCAGATAGAGTTTCTGGAGATGCACTTCCTCCTCCAGCGAAACATCCTCCAGCGGGTCGCCGGTGAGGCTCGTGCGGTAGAAATTGGAGAGGGAGAGGATCATCTGTTCCGCTTCGTCGCGCCGGTTCTTCATCACCAGTGACGAGAGCGAATTGAGCGTGTTGAACAGGAAATGCGGGTTCACCTGGTAGCGCAGCGATCGCAGTTCGGCCTGTTGCGCGGCGCGTTCCAGCCGGTCGGCGCGGCGTTCCACCCGATGCGCCTCGCTGGCATAGGACAAGGCGAGGTAAAGGCCGGCCCAGGCGGCGAGGAAGAAATAGCGGCTGATCGCGTCCTCCACGATCTGGGTCAGGGCGAAACCCTGTTCGCTGGCATATTTCTGGTAATCCGCGTCGGGGAAGAGCGAGGCCGGATCATAGATGTTGAAGACGTAGAAATTGGCTGCCGCCGTCGCCAGCGCGAAGGGGGCGGCCAGGGTGAAGGCGGCGACGATGCGGGTCGCCAGCGGTTTGCGGTCGAACCGGCGCAGGCAGAGATAGAGGACCCAGGTGACGACGATGCCGATCACCGTCACCACGGCGCGGCGCGCGGCCATGGCCCCCTGCGCCTCGAACCCCATGACCGAGGCGCGCAGCGTCACCAGCACCGCATAGAAGAACCAGAAACCCAGTATCGAATAGAGTGCGACCGTCGGCGGCACGCCCGGCTCGCCGTCTTCATTCTTTATGCTCATGGGCGAAAGTCTAGGCCAAGCGGTCCGCGCTGTCGCCCCTTGGCGGTGAAGCTGGTCGAAGGGTTCCATGCGTTGGTCGATGAGCGCGTCGGTCGAGGGGGCGGAACCGGCCGCCGCGCTGGCCCGTTGATCGGAAAAGGAGAGAGCCATGACCGACAAGACCGATATCCGTCCCAACAGCCGCGAGGAAGCGGGCGACAAGCGGCCCACCGACGAGCAGGACCATGCCATCACCCCTGAGGAGAAGCTGGACGAGGGCCTGAAGGATTCGATGGACGCGTCCGACCCGCCGTCCGCCACCGCGCCGGGCGACCATGGCGATCCGGTGCCGTCTTCCGGCTTTCCCGGGGGCAAGGAGAAGGACCGGCGATAGACGGAGCGGGAAATCGTGATATGATCGTTTTTCGCAAGGGGCCGCCCCGATGTGGCCCCTTCGCAGGTGAGAGGAGCCAGTTCATATGCCGACTTCCGCTACTCCCGCGATCGAACGCATTGCCCGTGTCCTGGCCGGGCGCCAGCTCAGCCTGAACGGCGAGGGCAGCGATCCGCACGCGGCGGGCGCAGTCGATGCCAGTTGGCAGAACCATGTCGATGACGCCTATGCGATCCTGCACACATTGCGCGAACCCGATGCGCAGATGGCGCAGGCGGGCGACGTGACGGTGTGGCGGAGCATGATCGGGGCCGTGCTGGAGCGGCGGGCCTGAAGGCGTAGCCGTTTCGCGGGAAAGGCGCATTGGCCTCTTCGCGCCGCCATGGCATAGGCGACGCTATGGTTGGGCCGATGTTGAAGATCAAGATCCAGATTTATTGCGGCGAGGAAATCGCCATGGGGCCGGGCAAGGCCGACCTGTTGGACGCCATCGCCGGCGAAGGGTCGATTTCCGCTGCCGGGCGCAAGCTGAAGATGAGCTATCGCCGCTGCTGGTTGCTGGTGGACGTCATGAATCGCTGTTGGACGACGCCGGTGGTCGCCACCTCGACCGAAGGGGCGCGTCTGACCCCATTCGGGCAGGCATTGCTGGCGCGCTACCGTGCCTTGCAGGCTGCGGCGCAGGAAGGGGCGGCGGTGCACTGGCCGGAACTGGCCGGGATGCTGCGGGCCGAACCGCTGGCCGCGCAGGAGTGAGGGCGCGGTAAAGGGCCGAAAATGTGCCATGCGCGAGAGTGCCGGCGGACATTCCTGCCGTGGCGCTTATCCATTGGGCGCATTCACAAAAATTACATGTTGCACCGCACAAGGAAAAATGATTCCCTGTGTCTGTCGGGGCAACCGGCGCTTAATCTTGTAGAAACCATATTGGGCGCATGGTTTGTCGGTCGACTTAAAGTCGGAGGGCATGAGCATGGGCACGAGTGCAAGACCTGCGGACGGGGCCATCACACTGGCGGAATTGCGTGAATTCGCCAGCTTCCCGGCCGCCACGCAGCGCTATATCCGAAGATCGCTGGATATCGGCCTCCATCGGCGCGATGCGATGAAGCTGTGGTCGCGCGACATGGTGGAGGAAGCCAGCATCCGTGCGCAGGCGCGGATTTACGGCCGCCTTGAGGAGATCAAGGCCCGCGTGCCCGATGACAGCGGCCTCGATCAGATGGAGCCGTTCATGGCGCCGCTGGTGACGATCTCCGCCTTCGACCTGGGCCAGGATCGGCTGAGCAGCTTTTCAGCCTATCGCTTTCTCTACGAGCGGTTGCTGGGGGCGGGGGCGCGGCCGTGGCTGCCGGGTGCCTTCTGCGCGGCCGCGAGCCTGCCGCATCTGCATCCCGAAAAGCGCCGCGCGCTGCTCCAGTCGATCAGTGAGGCAGCGGCGACCGCCGTGGGCTGGTCGAACCGGGAGCCGACCTTCTATCCCGAATGGGTCGAGAAGGTGGATCTGAGCAAGGCGAACTGACGCTTTACCGCGCATGCCCGTCCGGGGGGAGGGGCATGCGGATTGCTCCCGTTCCCGCGCGGTGACGGCGATCTCCGGCATGGCTGGGGTGGGGTGAAGAGCTCAGCTTCTTCTAGGATGATGCCGATATCCCGACGTTCGGCATCGAGCATCCGGCCATGCTCGGCCATCCGTTCCGCGGGGTCCGGTCCGAAGTCAATGACGAGGTGGCTGATCAGGTCGCGCGCCGGCGAGGCGACTTGGAACAAGGCGTTGCTGCTGCTTGAGCGGAGCGGTTTCCCCGAGGGGGCCTGCCACAGCTTCTCCTACAGTCCGCTGCACATAGCCGAGGGAGCGGTCGGTGGGCTATTGTGCATCGTTAACGAGGAGACCGCATTAAAGAGGAGACTGCGCGCATCATCGGCGAACGCCGTCTCGAAACGCTGCGCGGGCTTTGATCATCTGATTAGCTTGGTCGAATGGGCTGAACCGTTCTTGAGGCCGAACGCCGACGGGAACGCGACCGTTCGCATTTCATCGGGGTCGACGATCGGACAGGGGAATGGCTTCAGGATTTCAGCGCATTTGAGCGTAAGCGGCTGATTTTCGGGAAGAATCCATGGATAAAGGAGATGGACCAATTTCCTGGTTCACCATCCATCCCATCCATTGATGCTATTGGTGACCCCTACGGGAATCGAACCCGTGTTTCAGCCGTGAGAGGGCCGCTACCTACACATCGGTGGACATACCCAGACGCTGCGAAGCGCGCAATATCTTGGTTTTATGTCGCTGGTTGTCTGCTACTGTCCGGGTGTGTATATTACCGATGCATTACCGAAGGCATCAAAATGGCTCGTTCAGTTCGTGATCATCGCCTAGAAACCCGCGCTGCGCGCTCCAGACTCGCGGTTCGCCAAGAACCTTATTGGGCTTTGATGAGCGAGGGATTTCACCTTGGCTATTACCGTGGAAAGAAGGTGGCGAAATGGGTTGCCCGCTACAGGCCTCCGGGGAAGGCGGGCGGCTATGAGAAAGCGACATTGGGGGAGGCCGACGATACCCAGGATGCCGATGCCACCGGCGTACTTGATTACAGGCAGGCGCAGGACAAGGCGCGAGAATGGCTGAAAGATCGTCAGGGCGGTCCTAAGGTGAAAGCAAATTACACCGTGGGCGATGTGCTTGACGAATATATTGAGGGGTTCGCCGGAAAAGATTTGGTCAATACCAAACGGCGGATAGAGAAATTCATCCGCCCCGCGCTAGGTCATATCCGAATGGACCAACTCACTACTGATCACATTGAGAAGTTCCAGCGTGATAGGGCAAAGACACCAGCGCGTTTGCGAACCGCCAAAGGTGCTGACGAGCAGAAATATCGCACGCTAGACACGGATGAGGATCGGAGGAAGCGCAAGGCATCCACGAACCGCGATATGACCGTGCTTAAGGCGGCCCTCAACTATGCATTCAACAGGCGGAAGGTGCCGTCCGATTCAGCATGGCGCCTTGTTAAGCCGTTTAAGGGTGTTGAGGTCGCAAGGCTTAGATACCTGACCGACGATGAGGCGCGCCGGGTCGTCAATGCGGCGGGACCAGAATTTCGGCCGATTGTTCAAGCGTCATTGCTTACCGGCGCAAGGTGGGGCGAATTGCGCCGGGTCTGTTGCATCGATGTCGATCTGTTGGCCGGTACTGCTTGGCTTCAGGAGACAAAAGGCGCGGCTCCCCGCGTCGTGTATCTGGAAGCCGAGGGCGTAGAACTATTTCGGCAGCAGATGGCGGGCAGGAAGGGAGATGATCTGGTATTCCCCGGCCCGACTGGTGAGCGTTGGAACGACGCCCAGCAAATAAGGCGCATGACTGATGCATGCACGGCGGGAAGCGTGGCCCCAGCAGCCTCCTTTCACGATCTGCGCCGAACCTATGGGGCGCGTCTTGCTCTGCGCGGCGTACCGATGGCGATCATCGCGGAGGCGCTTGGCCACAAGGACGAGCGGATTACCCGCAAGCACTACGCACATTTGGCCCCAAGCCATGTAGCCGACATGGTGCGCTCTAATATCGCGGGGATGGGTATTGTTCAGCCTGGCGCCGTTGCGTCCTTGGGATCGAAACAATGACGGCTATAGAATTAGTCGACATTTCGGAATGGATCAGGTGGCCGGAGGAAGATGTTAGAGAATATGCCTCTGAAATTGCGGAGGCTTGGCAGTTAAGCGACGACCAGCGCAAATATCTGACTGGCGAAATGCTGGATCGATCCGGCCACTCTCGTTTCCCGCCCGAAATACCCCCGGCAGTAATTCGATGTAACCGCTAGTGATTACACGATAGGCGCAGCGGAAATTTGTCCCGCAGCGTCCGAGCAATCCCGCTTGGACGCACAGGGACATAAAGATGAGCGATAGCACCGCACCACAGCCCCCACTCGGCTATGCCATTGCATTCTTGGCTGCTCATGGCCCGATCTCTCGTTCAGAGATTTATGAGGCGATTAAACGCGGCGACCTGAAGGCCAAGAAATATGGTCGCCGCACCATTGTTCCGCATGCGGCTTGGGACGCGTTCATCACTTCCATGCCTGATTACGCGGCGGCCGCCTGATGGCAGGGAAGTCGAGGGATGACCCCAAGAAACGCAAGGGCCGGACGGCCTCTACTCCGTCCAGCCCCGCAAATTTCGTCAACCACGATGCAGAACAGGATACCCGCCCTCACTGGCGCACGCAATATCTGATGGAGCGCTGCCATGTTTCGCCCAGCCTGGGCGACCTGATCCTGTCCCTCTGCTTCGGGGAGGTCGATCATGTCTAATTATCCGAACCATCCGGGCGCTTACCCCATCGACACTTCGATGGCGGCGGCCGATTTCATCGCGCCGTCTGTCCCTCATCTCCAACAGCAGATTCTCAAGGTACTGGCGGAGGTTTCCAGCCAGGGCGCGACCGGCGACGAAATTGCGGCGCGTCTGGGCTGGGAGCGCTTCCGCGTTCGTCCCCGCACCAGCGAATTGCGGATCAAGAAAGCCATCGTGGACAGCGGCATGCGCCGCAAGAGCGAGGCAGGTATTTCCAGCATCGTCTGGGTTCTGCCCGAATATCAGCGGCAGGAGGCGGTCCATGGGTGAAGTCGTCGCCTTCTTCCGCCCCGATGCAGCGCAAGAACCTGCGGCGGGCGGAACCATTCATATCTGGATGGGGAACCCCCGGCATTTCGAGATCGGGCATGAAAGCCGCTCCGGGGATAGCTGGGGATATTTCGCCACCTTCAACAGCGCGGAGGCGGCCATAGGTGCCGCCCACCGGCTGAACCGTGAGGAATTGGACGGGAAAGCGGCGGTCTATATCCCCGATGCGATCCGCGCTCATATGGCGGGAGGTGTCGAGCCATGAGGGAATTTTCCTATCGGACTCAACGCCCATATCGTTCCGCACCAATGGAACAAGATACGGTCGCGGCCTTCCTATCGGCCATGGAAGCGGCAGGGATGCGTCCCGCCGAACCTATCGCGGATCGCCTTGGCTCTGACCTGATCCGCTTCGCATGCGATGGTGACGGCAAGGGCAAGCGCAATGGCTGGGCGATCCTGCATATGGACGCCACCCCAGCCGGGGCGTTCGGCAATTATCGCCTGCAAATATCGGAACGGTGGCGCGCTGGTACTGTCGAGCGCCTGACGCCAAAGGAGCGTCGGGAGCGCGCCGCCCGTTACCGCGCAGAAAAGGCGAAGCGGGATGCCGCCAAGCTGGCCGAACAAGGCGAGGCGGCCGAGCAATGCCGGGACCGGTGGGCCAATGCGAAAAGCGCCGATCCCAGCCACCCCTATCTCATCCGCAAGCGGGTATCGGGTGAAGGGCTGCGGCAGGAAGGCAACCGCCTGCTGGTGCCGATGTTCGATGCTGGCGGGGTGCTTTGGAACCTCCAGGCCATCGCGCCCGATGGTTCGAAGCGCTTTGCCAAGGGCGGCAGGCAAGCGGGCCTGTTCTCCCTGATCGGCCAGCCTGACGCGGTGGTGATGGTCGGGGAAGGATTTGCCACTTGTGCCGCTGCGCGCCGGGCAACGGGTCATGCGGTGGCAGTCGGCTTCTCCGCTAAGAACCTGACGGCAACCGCACTGGCGATGCAGGCCGCCTATCCTGACTGCGATCTGGTGATCCTCGCGGACGATGACGCGCACCTGATCGACCATCCGACAATCAAAGCAAATGTGGGGCTGGAAGCCGCCCGCGCCGCTGCTCAGGCAGTTGGTGGACGTGTGGCGCTTCCGGTTCGGGAGGACAGCAATAATGGCTAAGGTCGCAACTGCCATGGACATGGCGGACATGAAGGATGACGCGGCGCTGGCCGACGCCATCAACATCGGGTCGAAGCGGGAGCCGAAACTACCCAGCGGCTATCATATCAAGCCTGACGGCCTCTATTTCGACGGCGGCGAAGGTCCGGAGAAGATCGCGGGGCCGGTGCGCGTGGTGGCCCAGACCCGCGACCGCAACAGCCAGGCATGGGGTCTGCTCCTGCGCTGGCGCGACGATGACGGGGTGGAGCATCAATGGTCGCTGCCCCGTTCGCTGATGGCGGGCGACGGTCGCGAGGTCCGTTCCGCCCTGCTGGACGGCGGGCTTTATGTCAGCCCCAGAACCAGCCACCGCAATGCGCTGCAAACATTCCTCGCCTCGATCCGGGTAGAAGATCGCGCCCGTGCCGTAACGCGGGTGGGCTGGACCGATGGCGCTTTCGCTCTGCCTGACCGCACCATCGGGGAAGATGGGCATCTTGTGGTCTATCAGGGCACGGCGGCGCTCGACCACGAATATCGGGTGAGCGGGGTTCTAGATCAGTGGCAGAAGTCCGTTGCCGTTTATGGCGTCGGCAACAGTCGCATCGCCGTGGCGCTCGCCTCCGCCTTCGTCGGGCCGCTGCTGGCCGCTATCGGGGAGGAAGGTGGCGGCGTCCACTTCCGGGGGCCGTCATCCATCGGCAAATCCACCACGCTCCTTGCGGCGGCGTCGGTATGGGGTCCGCCATCCTTTGTCCGCCAGTGGCGCGCAACCCAGAACGGGCTGGAAGGGCTGGCGGAGCAGGCCAATGAAACCCTGCTGATCTTGGATGAACTGGCCCAGCTAGACGCGAAGGAAGCGGGCAGCGTGGCCTATCTTCTGGCGAACGGGACGGGCAAGTCCCGCGCCTCGCAATCGGGTGAAGCGAAGGCCGCGAAGCGCTGGCGGGCATTCTTCCTGTCGTCGGGTGAAATCAGCCTGAGCGATCATGCGAAGTCTGACGGACGGGGCCGCCGATCCGCTGCGGGTCAGGAGGTCCGCATTCTCGACATCGAGGCGGACGCGGGCGAAGGTCTCGGCTTGTTCGAAACTCTGCATGGGGCGGCGACGGGCGAAGCACTGTCCCGGATCATCAAGGCGGGTGCGGCCGAATCCTATGGGATAGCGGGACCGGCCTTTGTCGAGCGCCTCATTGGTCGGCTTGATGTGGTCGCGCAGGGCGTCCGCCAAGGCATTGATGCATTCGTGGCAGAGAACATGCCCAAGGGCGGCAACGGTCAGGTATCGCGGGCCTGTCGCCGGTTCGGCCTGATTGCTGCTGCTGGCGAAACAGCCGCCCGCCTCGGCGTGCTGCCATGGGGTGAAGGCGTGTCGATCGATGCGGCGAAAAAGGTATTCACCGCTTGGCTCGCTGCTCGCGGTGGCGTCGGCGCGGCGGAGGATGAGGCGGCAACCGATCAGGTCCGCGCCTTTCTCATCTCGCATGGCATGTCCCGCTTCCAGCCGGTCCATGATGACACGTCCGCGCCGATCTATAATCGGGCTGGCTTCTGGCGTGCCGATGCCATGGAGCGGCGGGAATATCTGATCCCGGCCGCGACATGGAAAGGGGAAGTCTGCCAAGGCATGGACCCCAAATCGGTCGCTCAAGTGCTGGCTGCTCGCGGTTTCCTCGGCGTCGATGGCGCGGGCAAGTATTCGGTCCCGGTCACTGTCCCCGGCATCGGCAAATCGCGCTTCTACATCGTCCTCCCTGCCATCTTCGGAGAAGAATGATGAAGGTCGAATGGCTCGACTCCATACCAGATATGCGTGTTCCGGGTGTTCCCGGTGTTCCGCCGCAGAAAACCGTGGGTTTCGCTGGAACACCTTCTTTTTCGCGAGGTGTTCCAGGTGTTCCGGAACACCAGTCGGAACACCTTGGAACACGGAACGGAACACCAATCGAAGAACGCAAAGCATTGAAAAACAAAGAGGAACACAAGGAACACCAAGAACACCGAAAAATGAAGCATGGTCCTGTGTTCCTGCTGGAAGAATGGGAGCGCGGTGTTGCCTCGCTCGATCCCGACCACCCATTGGGCGGCTATGATCCTGACCATTGGCGGCGCATCGTCCGCGACTGCGACAACCTGATTGCGGATTTCGGTAGGGGCGCGGCGGCGATGGGCTGGTCGACCATCGATCTATTTGGCTTCGATCCAGCGGGCGGCATTGTCGCTGGGTTAGTCCGGCGTATCGATGGCGGGCGGATCGTTGCCATGGATGACAATTGCGCAACGTACCGCTGGCCCTTCTCGGATCGGACGAGTCGGTTTGCGCGGGGCTATCTTGAGAACTGTATGGCGCAGCAGTTCGTGCCGGTTTGGGAGTTGGGGGAATGAGACGGGTCAAGGAAAGGCCGGGCCAATATCGCGCCCGGAACATCAATGGCGCAGGGCGTCGGGTCTATTTCGCCCGGCCGCGCAGTTGGCACAAAGATGGGGGCGTGAACGGGTTCATGCGCAAGTTCATGGCGGACTTCATGGCGAGGCTTGGTTCGTGACAAAGGGAGCAAGCCCAAGGCGAAAGAAGGCGGCTGAGAAGCCCGCCCCCACGGAAAGGAAGGCTAGAGCCATCGCGGCGGCAAAGGCCGGATATGATGCGCTGCCTGCCCGTGCGGCTTATGATGTCGAGTTTGATGCAGGCGCAATGAATCTCGATGCGCGTCATAATGACCGGTTGGGGGAAAGCTATCTCCTTCATGCCGCTACCGGTTCGGCTTCGGACGATTGGGTCAACGCCATCATTCTCAGCCTGGACAAGGTAGGCCGTCAGCGTGGCCAATCAGTGATCACGGCGCATGAACTGAATGCGGGGTTGGCTTTCATGGCGGCGGTTGCCCCATCGAGCGAAGTAGAGGGCGCGCTTGGCGCTCAAATGTATGCTGTCCACCAGATCGCGATGGAGATGGCGGCGAAGTGTCGGCACACCGATGACCGGGTGGCGCTCATGGAATTTGGGAACATGGCCACGAAGATGATGCGGACCTTCACCATGCAGGTTGAGGCGCTGGCCAAGTCCCGGCGCGGCGGTGAACAGGTGGTGCGACATGTCCATGTCTATGAGGGTGGGCAGGCGATCGTCGCGGACCAATTCAATCATTATGGGGCTGGCGGATATGGAAAAGGCTTCGGACAACCTTATGCACCCTTCGCGGGTCACGCGCCTGCGGGCGGCCCCCCGATGCTTGGCGAAGACCCGGCAGGGAACGGAGTGCCAATCGCCAGCGATCAAGGGCAAGAAGCGGTGCCGGATGCACGGCGGCAAAAGTCCCGGCGCTCCGCTCGGAAACCAGCATAATTTCAAGCATGGGCTGCGATCTGCGGCGATGGTGAAGAGGCGGCGGATCATGCGGGCGCTGCTGGCCGAAACGCGCACGACGATGGACGCCATATGAGGTTGGCGATCTTCTAAAATAGAGGGGAATAGGCGGGCCTTCGCCTGTTGCTACGTCTAATCCGAATTTTTAGCGTCCATGTAGGGAGCAATTTTCGGACACCATAAAAGGCGGCCTCCTGCACGAATAAAACAGAGGGCGGAAATACGATTAGCCCCGCATCATGAAGGGGGGCTGATGCGGGGCTATGGGACCCTCCAAGGGAGAGGGAAGGACATCATGGCCCACCCCGCCCGATTCGTACATTCGGCTATGGATATAATCCGGAATTGCAGGCGGCCGACCGGCATACATCGTGCGCCATATCGATGTGGCCAGCGCCCGGCGCTATAGTCATTCTGCTCCTGCTGCCCCGCCTCCGGGGTGGGAGGCGGGGCTACGGTTTATAATCGGAGCTCCAACCTCTTGAATAATCACGCCCAAATCTGATAAATCTTGCCGTGTTCCGAGGCTCGCTTCCTCGGGATAGTGGCCACCCAATGTGGCCGCTTTTGTTCAACTCAAGGAGGAGCAAAATGCGCGATATTTCGGATAAGGCCTATTACGAGCGCCGCGCCAGGAGCGAGATCCGTAAAGCCAGCACCATGAATGATCCATCCGCCAAACGGGTGCACCTTGCCTTGGCGGCGAACTATCTGAAGCAGGCCCGATCGATGGGATCAGGGGCGAGCCCCAACTGATCAAACGCCGATCCGCTATGCACGCCCCGTCTCCCACAAGGAGGCGGGGGTTTTCTTTGCCCGCGATCTCCCCGCGTCCGCAGCTTGACTAAAGTTGTCTGGACATGTTCAGCCAAGCTATGGCAATGGGGGGGCACAAAGCCTTTGGGTCGCTCCAAGGCCCCGTCTCCTCGCATGCGGTGGAGGCGGGGTTTTTCATATCAAAAATGGCCCGGCAGTTTCCCACCGGGCCAGGAGAAGGTTGGGATAAGCCATCCTTCGGGTCGCACTGGCTGCATAGCGCTGGTGCAGCGATTCGCCTTGCAAAAATTCGACATGGGCCCCGCGTGACGGGGCTTTTTTTGCTATCAGGGGCGCGCCAGCGCGCTCTGCATGATGCTGGTAGCGGCGCTGAACATGGCATCGACGGCGACGACGCCAAGGATGCCCAGCGCGAGGGCGAAGATGATAAGGCTGTACCGCATGGGGAGATTATCCTGTCGGCGTGACCTAAGCGGAAATTGACAATTCGAATCAGTGCGTTCGGATTGATTCGCTCAGTCGATGAAAGGGGAACGCCCCGATCCTTTCGAACCGGGGCGCTGGTCACATGCTCTATTGTGCTTTGCTTTCGCCGCGTTCGGCGGCGGTGCGGGCAGTGCTAACTGCGATCGGGCCTGTGTAGGGCGCGACCTCGTTAATCTGTCCCTCGTCCTCGACATTCCCGCCGCCCGGATCGCTGATTGGGCATCCGGGGCCATCGGCCTTGTGGCGGACCCAATCGTCTTCCATCCCCTCCTGCTCAAGATCGGGATCGCCGTCCATCTGGTCCATGTGATCGATCATCCGTTGGACCAGCCGCCCAAGCTCTGCGCGGGACAGGCTAGGAATGACGGTCAGGAGGGCCGCCAGCGTCGGAACGGGTTGAGGCTGGCGCTTGTCCCTGCGCAGCCTCCTGCGCCGCGTCACGCGGGGAATGGGCGCGCTGCGTGGTGCTTTGCTCGCCATGGTCAGCCCCTCCCTTCCAGCTTGTCCAGAAAGGCGACGATCCTTTCCCGCGTTGCATGGCGGATTCCCGCCCCTGACTTGATCCGGTCGATAAGGTCGGGCGCATTGGCGACGTTCCGTCCAAACCGGCTCGGCAGCATGTCACGCTCCGCTATGGCCTTTTCGATGCGGGGGATGAGATCGAGCGCACAGACGGCCTTGCCCTTCGGTCTTGGCTTATGCTGTCGCGCCTCATCCTCCTTTTTCATGTAGGCCCGGACGCGGGCGACGACGCGGGAGGATGGATCGCGACCCCTGCGAAGATCGCGCAAAAGGTGGCTATCCCCCACTGCTTCGCGCCCAAATTTGCTCGCGGGCATCCCTGCCATTTTCAGCCAGCGCTCAATTTCCATCAGGATCGGCGCGGCATAGTTTCGCTGCGGTCTAGCGCTGCGCGGCTTTGGCTTCCGTGGCGTGACGGGCGGCTGTTCGGGCTGCGCAGGCGCGACGGGAACCAGTTTGGGGGCGTCCGTTTTCCGGTCGCGCTTCTCCCCTAGGCGCTGGTCGATCCATGCAATGTCAGGGTCCAGCGCAACGGGACCGCGATCATGGGCCAGCGCGGAATAGTTCTGCCGATAGATCAGCATGGCAGCGCCTCCTTTGGGCTGGAGGCAAGCAGGAGGGATTTGACCGCATCCCGCTTCGCCAGATCGCGCCGCAGCGGTCGCTCATGCTGGGCAAGGGCGTCCCGCTCCTGTTCGGTGATCCGCAGCGACCAGTGCAGGCAGACGCTTGTGGAACTGACGGTGTAGCCGCCCCCAAGCTCGACATAGCGGGCCAGCCATTCGACTGGATCGAACAGGCGCAGGCCATCGGTGGGGGCCGAAGCCCCCTGATTGGTGTTCGCTATGTGCATGGCTTAGGCCTCCCCGGCGATGGAGGTCAGGAGGGGCGCAAGGTCGCCCTCATCGTCCCCGAACTGGTCGATCAACAGCCGCAGCTTGTGGGCGATGATGTCGGGATCGCGGGAGGGGTAGGCAATGATCGCCTTAATCGCGGCTATGTGCGTGTCGTGCGCCGCGCCCCAGACATCTTCCGTTTCCGCAACGCGATATTGGCTATTCAGCGCGGCGGTGGTCTGGTCGCGCTTCGCTTTCATCAGTTTATGGAAGGCGTTGTAGTCGATCATGCCAGCGTTTATGCGGCAGTCGCCTTCTTCGTGGGCGGGGCGCGCATCGATGAACTTGTAAGGCCTGCCGCTTTTGTCGTCCCATTCAGCCTGCCAACCTTCCATGAAGGCATCGCGGGCGTTGGAAAAGCGGCTGAAAGCATCGTCTGCGGCTTTCCCTGCCTGCTTGGCGGCGGCAGCGGTGCGGCGCTCATCCTCCAGCAGTGCCAGCCATGCCGGGTCTTGTGAGGCGGTCGGGGTGCAGACCGGCCCGGTAGCGGCGCTGGCAACAGGTGTCGCAATTAGAGATGGTGCGATAATCAGAGCGCGCATGACTTGGCGCCGCGAACTGTGTAGTTCGTTCATAGCTTCAATCCCTCTATATCAGGGGTTGCGGTTAGGCCGGGGCGGTCGTTGGTAGCTTCCGCTCTGGCCGTTCGTTACGTAACGAGGTTAACGGCACCCGTCAACAGACGTTACGTAACGATCTTGCATTTTGGACGGTAAACCGTTACGTAACTGTCATGGCACTATCCAATGCAGAACGACAGGCGCGGCTCCGCGAGCGCAAACAGCAGAAGTTGAGCGAGTGCGTGACGCCCGCTGACATCGATCGCGCAGTGCAAATTCTCTATGAAGGTGTGCGACAGGAGCAGGGCGATTTAAGCCTACCCCTATGGGACGATTGGGTATCGAGCCTTGGCAAGAAGCAGCCGAGTAAGTCAGGGCGGGAGTGGGGTGAGTTTGTACCCGACAGGGACGATCCGGAGGAATATCCAGATTGCATACCGCTGGAGGATAGGCAGTTTCTTGCGAAGGTCGGTGCTGTGATCCGGGCGGCGCGCTGGCCCGCCAGCCATCGGTAATTAAGGGAGCAGGCCCGCGATCCAGTGGCCAGCCGAAACAATGCCGGTGGCAATCGCCGCAAGAGACAGGCAGGCCAATAGGGCAAACTCGATCCGCAGCGGCCAAGGATTGCCCCTGTTCCGGTTCACAAGATCGTCATGCCGGTCTTTCCAGCGGTAGCGGTAGCGGCTCACTGGCAGTCCGCCGCCAGCAGCCCGCCATTGTCCCAGCGCTCAACGTAGACCGCCTGCCCGCGCCTGATCTGTTCGCAGGCAACATTCCGGCCGCCGACATAGACCTGAGCGAGCGTGCGGCCATAGCGATCCTGCCCGACGCGCTGGACGCTGATACGGCCGCCCATCATCGCCTCCAGGCTGCGCTTGCTGGCCTGCCCATCGCCGGGGACGCAAATCCGGCCCTGTCGGCATCCATGAATTTCTGGCGCGTCGATGCCGAGAAGGCGGATGCGCTCGCCGTCACAGCGGAGCGTGTCACCGTCGACTGCGAAGCATGAGGCGAGGATCAGGGCAAGGGCAACCATCGGTCAGCTTACCGACGCGGCCCGGCCCCCAAGAGCGAGCGCGACGCCCGCGCCACGCTTTCATTGGTCAGCATCCATGGAAAAACTGCCACCGCCGCCACGGCTGCAATGTTGGCGGTCGACGCGATATAGGCAGCGCCAAATAGGGACGCGGCGGCCATCATCGGTATGGCGGCCACAAGGAACGCCGCGCCGCCCATCGCCGCCACCAGCGCAAGGAAGGCGACCCCAGCTTTCCACCGTTCAATGGCCTGTGAGACCTTGCCGTCCCCCGCCTGAACGCCGCCCGAAGATTTGTCCATGGTTCATTCCTCCCGGCGCGAATTTCCCATGACTCCCTCAAGCTGACAAGCCCGGCCTCGGCGCTGTCCCGATCTGGCTCACAGCCGATCAGTGGCGGTCAATCATGACTCGGCCTGAAATGGCGCAAGTCTGCGGCATATAGGGGCATTCTCAGGCGGTAGAGACTCGGCAGAAAACCGCGATTTTCTTTGCCCCCGTATAACATAAGTGGTATCCTGATACCCGTCAAAGGAGCGCCCCTTATGCGGGAACAAGTACACACATCGCTACGCGGGGCAGTCAGGCGGTGTTCTTTGATGATCCGACGCCATTCCAAGGGCTGCGCCAAGATATCGCAGAGGGCTATCAGAAGATTTGGACCGACCCCAAATCGACGCCCGACGATTTGCTGGCCTATGCCAAATCCAACGGCTTCATCATCGACCCCGACGCTACGCGCAAATCCTATGCGGAGCGGGCGAAGCGTGGCGCTGATCCGACCATCCGCTATGCAGCGGAGCCTCCCCGCCTGCTCACTAATCCAGGCGATGGCGCGATAGGCGCTGGCGTCCGTGGCCTGTCGGACCCCATCAACATGCTTGATGAGATGGGCGGCGTAGTGGACTCGCTCGGCCTGACGCCGGGGCGCGAAAATGTCTGGGACAGCGATCGGCGCTTTGCCGACATTCTGGCGAACAACGTCGATCAGAACCGCAGCATCCTTGCCTATGACGACGCGAACCATCCCTATGCGCGCTTCGGCGGCCAACTCGCGAGCGGCCTTGTACTGCCGGGTACATCCGTGGAAGGCGTCGGCCTTGCTGCTGCCCGGCAAGCTCTGCGGGCGGGCGGATCGCGGTTCGCGGCGAAGGAGGCCGCGCAGGCGGCGGCGCGTCTGAGGCTGGCGCAGGCTGGGGCTATCGAGGGCGGATTTGCCGGGTTCGGTTCCGGAGAGGGCGGCGTGGTCGACCGCCTGCCTTATGCTGGCGTCGGCGCTCTGACAGGTGGTGCCCTTGGCTATGGGACGGGGGCGCTTGCGCAAGAACTTGGCCCGGTCGCCCAGCGCGTTGTTGCCCAGCTTCGGGGACAGAGGGCGGTGGATGCTATGCCATCTCCAAATCCGGGATCAGATATTCCGCCACCTCCGCCCGGTTTCCAGATCGCCATGGAGAATGAGGGGGCGATGCCCTCGCCGTCCATCTCTTCCCCGCGTCTGGTGGATCGCATTGACGTGAACGCGGGTCCGCGTCCGCTGCTCGATCCCGCAACCGAGATGCAGCGCCGCGCTATGGCGGAGCGGGTGAACCCGGCCGATCTGTTGCCGCTGCCTTCGAATGTCGTTGCCAGTCAGGAAGAGGCCGCATCGATCGGTGCCGGGCTATATCCGACCATCAAGCCGCCCAATGAGGCGTCGGCGCTGGAAAGCCGCATGTTGCCGCGTGGCGACGATCCGGAGCGGATGATGCCGAAGCGCGGCCCAGCCGATCTTGTCACCTTCCTGCGCAGTCAGGGCGGTGTGATCGATCAGGGCGGCGAACTGCGGGCCTTGGGGATCACGGACAACGCCGGGCGCGATCTGGACTTTGCACGCGGGGAACAGCGCTTCGGCAGGCTGGTGGACAATGAGAACGGCATGCCGCTCGATCAGGCGGCAGACCTTGCATGGCGTTCGGGCTATTTCCCCGACCATGCGGAGCGCCCGACCATCAGGGAATTTCTGGATGCGGTCGATAACACGAACCGGGGCATCAATCGGTCCTTCCGTCCTGACGATCTGGCAGAGGTCGATGCCTTCAACGCTGCCCGCGATCAGCGGTTTGCGGTCGAACGGGCGAGGGATCGGGGGACGCCTCTTGCGGAGGATCGCGGCCAGCCCGTCAGCATGGACGATCTGGAGGCGAACCAGCCGCCGCTGTCGGCCTATGAGGAATGGGGCGATCAGGCTCCGGACTTCGCGGGCAATATCCGCCTGTCGAAGCTGGACAGCCCGCAATCGATCCAGCGGGCATTGAGCCAGGTCGATCGCATGACGGGTGGATTCGACGCAGCCCGGCGTGGTCGCATCACCCAGGCAGAGACGCAAAGCCTTGCCGATGAGTTGGGCATGACGCCCGATCAGCTATTGTCCCGGCGCAAGGGGCAAGGTCGATACCGTACATCAAGACGCTATCGGCGGCGTGGCGGGCAAGATCATCCGGTGGCCTACACGGATGCTGTCCTCGTCGGACGAACTATACAAGGCGATGGCGCGGCGCATGGAGTTGAACGGGCTTGCGGTCCGGAAGGCCGCAGCGGAAGGCCTGCGCGGTGAAGAGGGTAAGCGCCGGGCTGCTGAACTGGTCGCGAACCCTACCGATGAGATGCTTGAACAGGCATTCGATTATGGCCGCTATCTGACCTTCCAGCGCCCGCTGGGCAAGGTGGGCAGGGCCGCCACGATGTTGAGCAATTCCAGCCCGGTCATGAAGATGGTTCTGCCGTTCGTGCGGACGCCGACCAATCTCCTGAAATTCTCACTGGAGCGCTCGCCCGCTGCGCCGCTGCTGTCGGAATGGCGTCGTGACTTCCGGGCAGGCGGAGCGAAGCGCGATCTTGCCGTGGCCCGCGCCATGGTAGGGTCCGGCGTCGGCGCGCTGGTGATGGAACTGGCTTCGCAGGGGCTTGTGACCGGCAACGGCCCAGCCGACGAAAAGGCCCGCGCTCTGATGCTGGCTGATGGCTGGCAACCCTACTCAATCAAGATCGGGGACGAATATCTGAGCTATCAGCGTCTCGATCCCTTCGCCTCCACCCTCGGCGTGGCGGCCGGGATGGTCGAGTTGCAAGATCACATGACGGAGAAGCAGCGCGAGGACGTGGCCCTGCTGGTGACTGCTTCCGTCATGCAGAACCTTTCCAGCAAGACTTGGCTTTCCGGGCTGGGCGATCTCGTGGACGCGGTGAACGATCCGGGCCGCTACGCCAATAGCTGGCTGAAGCGCACGGCGGGATCGCTGGCCATTCCTGCCGGTGTCGCACAGTTGGCGCGGACGGCTGATCCGACGCTCCGGGAGGCGAATACGGTCCTTGATGCAGTGCGCCGCCGCGTGCCAGGCCTCTCGCAATCCCTGCCGGTGCAGCGGGACGTGTGGGGCCGCCCTGTCACCAGCGAAGGCGGGGTTGGTCCTGACATTGTGTCGCCCGTCTGGCTTTCGACGCGCCAAGGCGATCCGGTCAACAATGCCCTGCTGAACGCCGATGTCACTGTACCGTCCTTCGTCCGCAAGGATATGACGCCAGAAGAATATGGGCGGTTCCGGGAGATGGCTGGCGCGACCAGCTACAATGACATTGCCGGGCTGATCGGTTCGCCGGATTGGGCGGCGATGCCGGGTGACGATCAGCAGGAGGCCGTCAACAAGATCGTCAAGGCGGCGCGCAAGCTGGCGAAGGAGAATATGGGCGTCGGCGCGGGATCTATTCCGCCGCCCCCTCCGGGCTTCTCGATCCCTCCGCCCCCGCCTGGATTCACGATCCAATGACGGCGACCCGCCATTCTCTTGTGGGCCGCATGTCGGGCTGCTAGAATCGATCTATGGCGCTCCCGAACATCTATCAAGTCACCATGGTTGCGATGCCGCTGGTCTTTGGCAGCATCGCGTTGACTGTCGTAAAGTGGCAGGGCCGGAAGCTTGATGCGGAGCTTGCGAAAGGGCGCGCAGAGCGACAGCAGGCGGGTGAATGACTGCCGACGAAATTCGTCGGCGCTCGCTGCGACCCTAATTTAAACTTAGCCTTCTGGTTTCTGCCGCGATGGGCAATATTTCAGGCGGCCGGGGCGTGATCGCACAACCCCCAATGGGGGGCATGCCTATGGTTCCCCCGATTTGGTGAACCAAGCCGAACGCCAGCGTCCCACTATCCGGATCGCGGACAGTGACCAGCCAGACGAACTTCGCTCGCTTGATCTGGCGCGGTGTCGTGCCGCGACGTACGTCCCAGACTGTTACGAACGTCGCGGGAGTTTTTTCCGGCACGGGAAAGTACCTCCATCGCCGTGCCGTACGGCTTTGTTATGTCTCAGGCCGTGACGTAACAAAGCGCCCGCGATCTGGTGGGCAATTCGCGCCACCGTGGCGCAAACCTATCGCGCCTAGCAACCTTCCTCTATCCTGCCCGGATGATGACCCGCGATCAGGAGCTATGGGGCATGGCGTCGATGGTGCTGCGCCAGCATGGCGACCGTGCGCCGGTCGTGGTGGCGGAGAGGATCGGCCAGCTTGCCAGCGAGGGGAAGGCGGAAGGCGTGGCGCTGTGGAAGGAGGTTGCGCGGCGACTGGAGCAACTGACTGGGCAGGATTTCCCGCAGCAATAATGGTGTGAAAGTCCAAGCGCGTCTGAGCGCGTTTTCCGGCGTTTATTGCCTAGATATTACCGAAGTCTGCGAAATTTCCGGAGGGGGTCGCTGGTAAACCATTGATTTCCAATGGTGACCCCTACGGGAATCGAACCCGTGTTTCAGCCGTGAGAGGGCCGCGTCCTGACCGCTAGACGAAGGGGCCTTGCATCGCTTCGAGCGAGGCAGGGGGACGCCTCTACGGGGAGGATGGGAGCGCGTCAAGCGAAACCGACCTATAAAAAACCACCCCATGCATTCGCATGGGGTGGCCAAGGTTCAGGGAGGAGACGCCTCCTAAGGGGGAGGCGCCCATACGACACACCCGAAAGGGGGGCAGGTGCACCGTATGTTCAGTAAATAGAGGAGGCCGCGAGGAGTTTCAAGTGGCTCCTCGCAACCTTTTTCCTTAAATATCTGTCATTGGCGATTAATTTGAATCAGGCGCCCGCCGGTTCGGGAGTCGCGGGAACAGCGATCGGGCCCTTGCCCTGCGACACTTGCGCCTCGAACACTTCGCGCATCAGTTGGAGCGAGAAGAGATGGGCATAGATCAGCGGCAGCATGCCGTTCTGGCTGATCTTGCGCAGTTGATCGCCGCGCATGTCGCGCAGTTTTTCCTCGTTCACCATGCGGAAGCCGCGATAGACGAAGGGCTGGTCGTTGCCGGGCACCTGGATCGCGACTTCGCCGTCCATCAGCAGGTCCAGATCCTTCAAATCCTTCATGAACTGGCCGGTGCGGGCGGCGGCCTGTTCGAAATCCTCGCAGAATTTGAGGACGCCCTGGGTCAGTTCGCTGGGCTTGCCGTCCTCGAACAGGGGCTGGCCGTCCTCGAACACGCCGATGGCGTCGCTGGTGGGATCGAAGCAGAGCGACAGTTCGTCGCTGTCGGGCCGCAGCTTCGCCAGCATCCAGGGATAGCGGCGGACATAGGCCGGGACATAGGCCGGACCGCGCAGCTTGCCTTCATCGTCGAGGAAAGTGTTGACGCCTTCGTTGAGGCCCATCAGCGCCAGCGGAACCGGCTCGTCACCGGCCGAGAAGATGATCGGCACGAAACGCTGTGCCGCGACGAATTCGTCGACCGTCAGGGGAATGGCGTGCTGCGTGGTGAGGAAGGGTGCCGAATCCACGGAACGGCTGCGATAGGCGGCGTGATCGACGCTGCTGAGCGGAATAAGGTCGTTGTAGAAGACGGGAAGGCCGTTCGCGGGCGCGCTTGCCATGATGTGCTAGTCCATTTCTAACAAAAAGCGGCGCATCTTCCTGAGCGCCGCTGGCCTGATACTGGGCCGAGGGGGATAAAGGGCTTGGGCGCGCGAGGCAATCGCTTTGTGGCTCGCCGGCCTTGAGGCGTGCTGCTTTTCAGCCTTCTTCCGGGCGGGGGACCAGCTTGTCCGGGTTCATGATGCCCTGGGGATCGAAGGCGTCCTTGATCGCGCGCAGGGCATGCAGCCGGGCGGGGCCGGCGAGGCGGCCGAGTTCCGCGCGTTTCATCTGGCCGATGCCATGTTCGGCCGAGATGGACCCGCCTGCCGCGACCACGGCATCGTGGACGAAGCGGTTGATGCCCTGTCCCTGCGCCGCGATCCAGGACGGGCCGTCCGTCGTGCCCTGGGGTGCGCGGACGTGGAAATGGACATTGCCGTCCCCCAGATGGCCGAAGGAGGACGCCGTGGTGCCGGGGAAGCGTCGTTCCGCCTGCCTTGCCGCATCCGTCATGAAGGCGGGCATGCGCGCGACGGGAACGCTGATATCATATTGGAGTGCCGGTCCCTGCGCGCGTTCCGCTTCGGAGAGGGATTCGCGGATTCGCCAGAAGGCTTCGGCCTGCGCCTCGTTGGCGGAGATGGCGGCGTCGACCGCCAGCCCCCGTTCCAGCGCCTCGGCCAGGGCGCCTTCCAACCGTTCGCCGGGGCCCGGTTCGCCCAGGTCGCCATGGTCGATCTCGATCAAAACATGCCAGGGAGTGCGCGTGGCGATGGGGCAACGCGTGTCGGGAATATGGGATAGGACATGGCCAAGGCCATCGTCGGCGATCACCTCGAATCCTTCGACGCTGTCGCCCAGCCGCTCCTCGCAGAGGCGGAGCAGGGAAAGCGCGTCGGCCGGGGAGGGGACGCCGACCCATCCGACCGCGCGCGCGGCGATGGCGGGCACCAGCCGCAGCGAGGCCGCGGTGATGACCCCCAGCGTGCCTTCCGCGCCGATCAGCAATTGCTTGATGTCATAGCCGCGATTATCCTTTTTCAACGCGTCCAGGCCATGGAAGATGCTGCCGTCGGGCAGCACCGCCTCGACCCCTTCGACCAGCGCGCGCATCGTGCCGTGGCGCAGGACCTGCGTGCCGCCGGCATTGGTGGAGATGAGGCCGCCTATGGTGGCTGATCCCTTGGCGCCCAGGCTCAAGGGGAAGCGCCGATCGGCGGCGGCGGCGGCATCGTGGAGGTTCGAAAGGATCACCCCGGCCTCACAGACCGCCAGATTGTCGTCGGCCGCCAGGTTGCGGATGCGGTTCATCCGGCGAAGCGACAGGATCAACGCGGAGCCGTCCGTAGGCGGCGTGGCGCCGCCCACCATGGAGGTGTTGCCCCCCTGCGGCACAAGAGGTACGCCCAGTTCCGCGGCCAGTCCCACGGCGGCGGCGACCTGATCCGTCGAATCCGGCTGAAGGATGGCGGCGGCCGCGCCATGGTAGCGGCCGCGCCAGTCGTTCACCCAGGGCAGAATGGCGTCCGCATCCGTCATGACGCGCTTTTCGCCCAGCAGGGCGGTGAACCGGGCGATAATATCTTGTCCTATCATGGGACTGTCCTATGCCTTGGAATTCATCGACGGTTCAACCTTGGCTCCATAGCGTCTTCGTCCCAAAAGGGGTTCGATTTGCTTTATTCCGTCCTGCTGCTGATGAATGCGCCAGCCGCCGAGCCCGTGCAATGGGCGCAGCTGACGATCGAGCAGCGCATCATCATTCGCGTGCCGATGGCGAAAAAGGGCCGCGCGCCGGCGCCCCCGGCACCGGAGGCGCGGAGTGAATGGAAGGAGAAGAAGGGGCCGCGTTGCATCGCGCTGCGCTCGATTCGGTCGGCCAGCATCATCATGGACAATGCCATAGACCTGTTGTTGGCGGACAATCACCGCTATCGCGCCCGGCTGGCGCGGGGCTGCAACAGCATGGGCTTCTATTCGGGCTTCTATGTCGAGCCGGATGACGACGGATCGCTTTGTTCGGGGCGGGACGAATTGCAGGCGCGAAGCGGCGCCAGTTGCGCGATCGACAGTTTCCGGCGGCTGGAACAGGCCGAACCCGACGAATAAGGGCATCTTTTTCGCGATTTTCTTGACAAGAGGCCGATATTTCCGCAAGGCGCGCGCGATTTCCTCTGCGCATTTCCGCGCGGGTGGAGAGCCTCCTGTCCCGGACATCTGAATGACTTTTGCCGATCTCGGCCTTTCCGACGAATTATTGAAGGCCGTAAGCGAGGCCGGATATGACACGCCCACGCCGATCCAGGCCCAGGCGATCCCGCCCGTGCTGATGATGAAGGACATTATCGGCATCGCCCAGACGGGTACTGGCAAGACGGCCAGTTTCGTGCTGCCGATGATCGACATCCTCGCCCACGGCCGTGCCCGCGCGCTGATGCCGCGTTCGCTGATCCTGGAGCCGACGCGCGAACTTGCGGCGCAGGTGGCGGAGAATTTCGAGAAATACGGCAAATATCACAAGCTCAACATGGCGCTGCTGATCGGCGGCGTGCAGATGGGCGACCAGTTGAAGGCGCTGGAAAAGGGCGTCGACGTGCTGATCGCCACTCCGGGCCGGCTGATGGACCTGTTCCAGCGGGGCAAGATCCTGCTGAACGGCTGTAGCATGCTGGTGATCGATGAAGCCGACCGCATGCTCGACATGGGTTTCATCCCGGATATCGAGGAAATCTGCACCAAGCTGCCCGCCCAGCGACAGACCTTGCTGTTTTCGGCCACCATGCCGCCGGTCATCAAGAAGCTGGCGGATCGCTTCCTGTCCAGCCCCAAGTCGATCGAGGTGGCGCGGCCCGCGACGGCCTCCACCAACATCACCCAGCGGCTGGTCAAGGTCGATTCGCGCAAGAAGCGCGAAGCCCTGCGCGCGATGCTGGAGGCGGAGGAGGTGCAGAGCGTCGTGATCTTCTGCAACCGCAAGACCACGGTGCGGGACCTCAACAAGAGCCTTCAGCGCCATGGTTTCAAGTCGGGGGAAATTCACGGCGACATCGACCAGTCGGCGCGGATCGCGGAACTGGAACGTTTCCGGACCGGTTCGGTGAACATCCTGGTGGCTTCGGACGTCGCGGCGCGCGGGCTGGACATCAAGGGCGTCAGCCATGTGTTCAACTTCGACGCGCCCTGGCATCCGGACGACTATGTCCACCGCATCGGCCGCACCGGCCGCGCGGGGGCCAAGGGCGTCGCCTATACCTTCGTGACGGCGGACGATGCCGAGGCGATCGACAATATCCAGAAGCTGATCAAGCAGAAGATCGAGACGATCGATGCGCCGGCTGCCGCTGCCCCCGCCGAAAAGGTGAAGCAGGAACCGCGCCGTTCCGACAGGGACGGCAAGGATGATCGCAAGGTCGACACGCGTCGCGACGATCGCCGTCGCGAAGAGCCGCGTGCTGCCCGACCCGAGGCAAATGGTGCTTCCCGTCCGCGTCGGCCCGTGCCGGTGGACGACGGCCCGGACGAGGGCTGGAACGGGCCGGTGCCGGAATTTCTTTCGGTGGGGTTCGGCGCCTGACGTCGTTTCCGGCTGACCCAGATGAGGTCCGCATATCGGCGATGAGTTGCCTTCAACAACGACCGGCGTCCTGGTGAAAGGTGGAATCGCGTGAGGCCGGGTTGTGCTCGCTTGCCTGAGGTCGCAGCTTTGCCCGGATGATGGACTGGAGGCGGGAAACCACCCAGTTCGGGCCAGCGCTGGGCGGTCCTGGAGCGATTTCCAGTCAGATGGCATCATCTGACGATTAAGAAATCGCGGCAAAACGACGAAATAGAGCGGCCGATCTGATTCAATCAGATCGAAAACCGCTCTAAAGCAGTCCTTTCGCACGCAGGCTCGTATGCCCCTGTGTTCCGATGATGATGTGGTCGTGCACCGCGATGTTGAGCCGTTTGCCCGCTTCCGCGATCTGCCGGGTGATCTCTATATCCTGACGGCTGGGTTCCGGCGATCCGCTGGGGTGGTTGTGTACCAGGATCAGCGCGGCCGAACCCAGATCGATCGCCCGGCGGATCACTTCGCGGGTGTAGATCGCTGCCTGATCTATCGAGCCGTCGCCCATATGTTCGTCGCGAATCAGCATGTTGCGGCCGTTGAGGTGCAGCACCCGAACCCGCTCCACCGACAAAAACGCCATGTCCGCGCGCAGATAATCGAGCAGCGCCTGCCAGCTTGCCAGCACCGGCTTTTCGGCCACTTCATTCCGCAGCGTCCGCAACATTGCCGCCTGGACGATCTTGATCGCGGCAATGCTTGTGTCGCCCATGCCGGGTATGCGGCCGATGGCCTGCCAATCCGCCGTCAACAGGCCGCCGATGCCGCCGAATTCGCGCAGCAGCGCCTTGGCGAGCGGCTTGGTGTCGCGACGGGGTATGGCGAGTGCCAGCAGATATTCGACCAGTTCATGGTCGTGCAGCGCCTCTCCGCCGCCGTCGGCCAGCCTCTGGCGGAGCCGCGCGCGATGTCCAACGCCGTCATGCGCGGTCTTCAAATCCTTTTCCGGCAATGTCTTACCCGTCTCCCTCTGCGGATCGAGACGCTATAAGTTGCGGATTTGCCGGGCAAGGATATTTAAGAGCGGTCGGACGTTATGCAGGCGTTACGGACTAACAGCGCGTTGAAAGCCGGGGTTGGCAATAGGCATGGAAGATGAAGACGGCGAAAAGGAGATTCGCCGGGGCTGGCTCCGCTGGCTTGGAGTGGGCACGGGATCGCTTGCGCTGATCCTTGCCGCGCTGTGGACGCAGCGCGCGCCCATCGCGGAAAATTTCATCGGGCGCGAACTCAACCGGCGCGGGGTTCAAGGCAGCTATGACCTCAAGGATATCGGTCTGCGCACGCAGTGGATCGAGAATATCGTGCTGGGTGATCCGGCCGATCCGGACCTGACGGCGCGGTGGGTGGAGGTCGACATAGCCTTTACCGGCCTGTCGCCCCAGGTCGCGGCGGTGCGGGCGGGCGGCGTGCGCATGCGCGGGGCGCTGCACGGCGGCAGGTTGAGCCTGGGCGAGATCGACAAGTTCCGCGACCCGACATCGACCGCGCCGTTCAGCCTGCCTGACATCCTCCTGGCCTTGCGCGATGCGCGGTTGCGCCTGGACACCGATGCCGGGACCATCGGCATGGAGATCAACGGGACGGGCAATCTGCATTCGGGCTTTCGCGGCAGGTTGGCGGCGGCGATGCCCAATGCCGGCATGGGTGGTTGCGGGCTCGCCCGTCTGTCGGCGATGCTGGATGTAGCGATGCGGGATGGGCGCCCCCATCTGTCCGGTCCGGTACGGGGGGAGGCCTTCGCCTGTCGCGATGCCGCCACGGCCATGGCGAAGCCTGCGGCGAATGTGGACATCTGGCTGGGGAAGGCGCTGGATCGCTGGAACGGTCATGTCGATCTGACGGGGGAGGCACTCAAATCCAACGGCATGGTGTTGGCCCAGCCGACGGGGCGGATCGATTTCGACGGGACGCCCGCCGCCACCGCAGGGCGGGCGCGGGTCCGTGCGGCTGCCCTGTCCGGCGGGGGGGGGCTGGCTGGAGCAACGGAGATTCAAGGGGCCTGGCACATCGGCAAGGGCGAATCGCGGATGCAGGGATGGCTTTCGGCCCAGCAATTGCGTCTGGCCGGGCGCGATCCGCTGGCGGGCCTGCGCGGGTCGGCCGCCGGGACGCCGGTGGGGCCGCTCGCCGACCGATTGGCCGATGCCGTGCGCCGCGCGGGCGAGGATAATCAGTTGCAGACCAATCTTGCCTTTGCCCAGCGGGGCGAGGGCGGCAGCTTGGTGCTGAACGGCACCCGATTTTCCGCGCGCAGCGGGGCGAACATGGCAATTCCCGGCGATGGCCGCCTGACCATCGCGTGGCCCGGCAAGCGGCAGGCGGCGTTCGACTGGGCGCTGGACGGCGCGGTGACGACGGATGGCGGTGGACTGCCCAAGGCGGCATTGCGGTTGGCGCGGCGCCCCGGCGGCGGCTTTGGCGGTCAGCTTTTCCTGGAACCTTATGCGGCGGGCGAGGCGAAGCTGTCGCTGGAGCCGGTACGCTTTGTCGCGGGGCCGAAGGGGGATACCCATTTCTCTACCCGGGTGCGGCTCGACGGGCCTTTGCCGGGCGGGCGATTGCGTGGACTGGTCGCGCCGGTTGAAGGACAATTGGGCGCGGATGGGACCATTGCCGTCAACCCGCGTTGCGTCCCGGTGTCGCTGATCGAGGCGCGTTATGGCAATTTCTTGATCGGGCGGACGCAGCAAAACTTGTGTCCGGTCGGCGGAGCCTTGTTCGCAAGCGGTCCCGGCGGCGTGCATGGCGGCGCGGAAATCCGCAAGCTGGCGCTGGTCGGCAAGAGCGGCGACAGCCCGATGCGCTTGACCGCCGACACGGCGCGCGTGGCGTTCGGGAAAGAGGGGTTTGCCCTTTCCCATGTCGATTGGGCGATCGGGCCGCAGGATGCGCCTGTTCGCCTGACCGCCGCAACGCTGGATGGAAAGGCGGTGGGCAAGGGCCTGGGCGGCCGGCTGACCGGCGCAGGGGGACGAATCGGCGCGGTGCCGCTGATTGTCGAGGACGGTGCGGGCGACTGGAGTTTCGCGGGCGGCGCGCTGAAGCTGGCGGCGGCGCTGACGGTACGCGACGCCCAGGCGCCGGGGCGGTTCCAGCCGCTGAAGGTTCCCGATTTCGCGCTGACGCTCAAGGACGGCCGGATCGCGGCCACGGGTTCGCTTCGCGCGCCGCGCAACGATGCGCTGGTGGCGCGGGCGGTGATTGCTCATGATCTGGGCAATGGCCGGGGGAAGGCCGATCTGATGGTTCCGGCATTGGTCTTTGGTCCGGCGCTTCAGCCTGAGGAGGTGACGCGGCTGGCGTTGGGTGTCGTCGCCAATGTGCATGCGACCGTCAGCGGCGAAGGGCATATTCGCTGGGACGGCACCCGCGTGACGAGCGATGGCCTGTTCCGCACCGAGAATGCGAATCTGGCGGCAGCCTTCGGTCCGGTCCAGGGACTGTCCGGAGAATTGCGCTTCACCGACCTGCTCGGCCTGGTCAGCGCGCCGGGGCAGGAGGTGCGAATCAGGTCCGTCAATCCGGGCGTGGAGGTTCGCGAGGGCGTGGTGCGCTATCGGCTGGAGGCCGGGCAGAAGGTGCGGATCGAAGGGGGCGGCTGGCCCTTTTCCGGGGGGCAGTTGGTCCTGTTGCCGACGACCATGGATTTCAGCGCGGATGTCGACCGATATCTGACGTTCCGCGTCATCGGGCTGGACGCGGGCGCCTTCATCCAGGCGATGGACCTCAAGAATGTCTCCGCCACCGGCACGTTCGACGGCATCATGCCTCTGATCTTCAACGCACAGGGCGGGCGCGTGGCGGGTGGTGTGCTGACCGCCCGGCAGCAGGGCATGCCGCCCCTGATGATGCCCGAAGGGGTTCTGCCGACGATTCCCTGCGATCCCACGCGACAATCGGGCTCGCTGTCTTATGTCGGGCCGGTGTCGAACGAACAACTGGGCGCGATGGGGCGGCTGGCCTTCGATGCGCTCAAGAATCTGCAATATAAATGCCTCACCATATTGATGGACGGCGCGCTGGACGGCGAAATGGTGACGAATGTCGTCTTCAACGGCGTCAATCGCGGACAGATCGGCGGTGCGCCCGCCGGACTGGCGCGCAATTTCACGGGCCTGCCCTTCATCTTCAACGTGCGGATCGCCGCGCCCTTCCGCGGGCTGCTGGGCACGGCGCAGTCCTTCATCGATCCGTCAACGCTCATACAAAACAGCATTGGCGACCAGATGCAGGAGAAGATGCGGGCCAATATCGGCCAGCAGAGGGTTGCAGTTCAGCCTGCCGAAAGCGAAACTGTGCGAAACGGGGAGCAGAAATGAAGAAGCGAACGATCATGACGGCGGGTTTCGCCGGTTTGGCCCTGGGGGGCTGCATCCAGGTGAAGGCCCCGGACAAGCCGATCGAAATCAACCTCAACGTCAAGGTACAGCAGGAAGTTGTTGTCCGCCTGCAACGCGATGCGCAGGATCTGATCCAGAATAACCCGGAGTTGTTCCCGCAATGACACGCAAGTTTTTGATGATCGCCGCATCGGCCGCGGTCGCGCTGGCGACCGGAATGGTCATGACTTCCCCCGCGCGCGCGCAGTCGGGCGCCGTTGCCGCCGCCATGGCTTCGGGCGATGTCGGCGAGCAGGCCGACGGCTATCTCGGCATTGCCGGGTCGGTGAGCGATGCGGTGCGTTCGGAGGTCGAATCGATCAATATCAAGCGTCGGGCGGTCTATACGGACCTGGCGGGCAAGCGGGGCGTGACGGTGCAGGATGTCGCCGCCGCGACCGGCTGTCAGACGCTCAGCAGCCGCGTGAAGCAGGGGCAGGCCTACCGCATCGGCGCCGGTCCGTGGCAGACCAAGGGAGCCGGGCCGATCGCCCTGCCGTCCTACTGCGCGACGGCGGGCTGATTTTCCCCAGACCTGGCGGACTTTCGACCCAGCTTCGTTCGGACGGGAAATTCTCCTGTCCAACGACGGTTGACACTCCCGAAAGCCCTTTCTAAACGGGCCGCGCCTTGACGGGTGCAGCCGCAAGCGCCATGCCGCCTGACGTTGGGTTTTCGAGCCTTGACGGAAAGGATGGCGGAATGGCGGCGGATGCACCGGGGCAGGACCCGGCGGGGGAGGACGCGCGGATCGTTTCGTTGGAGGAACGGATCGCACGGGCCGAACATGCCGAAAAGGTCAGACAGGGGACACAGGTGCAGCAGGCGGACGATGGGTCGCGCCTCGGCAACAGGGTTCTCGCGGAACTGATCGGTGGTCTTGCTGGCGGTGCCGTGGTTGGTGGGACTCTGGACTACTTTCTGCGGACATCCCCATGGCTCCTGTTGGCATTCCTCGGTCTTGGGATCGTGGCGGCGTTCAGGAACATCATCAGATTGACGACGACGAAGCGTCCCGACCAATAGGGACGCTTTTATCATAGTCGTGAAGGCAAAGACGTTACAGGGGTCCAGCGTGGCAGAATCCGGCAAAATCGATCCGATGCACCAGTTTGCGATCGAACCGCTGTTCGGTACGGACCATCTGTCGCTCGGCGGTTTCAACATCGCCTTCACCAACAGCGCGCTCTATATGGTGGCCGCTGCTGTGGTGCTGTGGATCTTCGTCGTCGGCGGCATGAAGCGGGAACTGGTTCCCGGGCGCTGGCAGATGGCGGTCGAATATATGACCGGCTTCATCAAGAGCCTGCTGATCGCCAATGTGGGCGAAGGCGGCAAGAAGTACATCCCTTACGTCTTCTCGCTGTTCATGTTCATCCTGCTGGCCAACCTGCTGGGCCTGCTGCCGCTGGGCCTCATTGGCCTGCACCCCTTCACCTTCACCAGCCATTTCACCGCGACCGGCGTACTCGCGATCATGAGCTTCTCGATCGTGCTGGCGGTGGGCTTCTACAAGCATGGCCTGCACTTCTTCTCGCTGTTCGTGCCGCATGGCACTCCCGCGCTGATGGTGGTGCCGCTCTTCTTCATCGAACTCGTCTCCTTCATGGTGCGTCCGTTCAGCCTTGGCCTGCGACTGTTCGTCGCGATGACCGCTGGCCACGTGCTGCTGAAGGTGCTCGCCGGGTTCGTCATCAACAGCGCCAACGCCAGCCCCGCGCTGGGTCTGACCGTCGGCACGGCCAGCTTCATCCTGATGATCGGCATCAGTGCCCTGGAAGTGCTGGTGGCCGTGATCCAGGCCTATGTGTTCGCGCTGTTGACCTCGGTCTACATCAACGATGCCGAGAACCTGCACTGATCTTCGTTATTACCTCAACGTTCGAATAGAGTTTAGAAAAGGAGTTTAGAACATGGACGCAGAAGCCGCAAAGCTGCTCGGTGCTGGCCTGGCCGCAATCGGTGCGGGCATCGCCGCTCTCGGTGTGGGCAACGTCTTCAGCTCGTTCCTCGAAGGCGCGCTGCGCAACCCCGGCGCGGCGGACGGTCAGCAGGGCCGTCTGTTCATCGGTTTCGCCGCGGCGGAACTTCTGGGTCTGCTGGCGTTCGTTATCGCCATGATCCTGGTGTTCGTGGCCTGATAACCGCTTGGGGTGGGCGAGGGCGTCCGATGATGCTCCTGCCCACCTCCTGATTGACCGCGCCCTGATCGGACGGATCCCATAAAATGCCTCAAATCGCGCAAATTGCCGAAACCTATTCATCGCAGATCTTCTGGCTGCTGTTGACCTTCGGTTTCGTTTTCTTCGTCATTGGCCTGGGCATGGTGCCCAAGGTCCAGGCGACAGCCGATGCGCGCGACGCGAAGATCAGCGGTGATCTGGATGCGGCGAAGGCGGCATTCGCCCGCGCCGACGAAGCCGAGGCGGACTATCGTGCCCGCGATGCCGAAAGCCGCGCCGCCGCCCAGGCGTTGCTGGCCAAGGCGAAGGCCGAAGCCGCGAAGGCGGCCGAAGTCAAGCTGGCCGCCGCCGATGCGGACATAGCGAGCCAGATCGGCGCTGCCGAGGCCCGCATCAAGGCTGCATCCGATGCAGCGATGGCAGAGATTGAAACCGTTGCCGCTGATGCAGCGCGCGACATGGTGGCTCGCATTTCCGGCGTGGATGCGTCGGACGAAGCGGCCCGCAACGCAGTAAAGGCGGCACTGGCCCATGGCTGAGGCAGCAGCACAGCATCAAGCTGTAGAGCAGGGTGGAGCGCAGGCTCCGCATATCGACCAGGCGATCCACAGCGAAGGCATGGAGCCGGTCGGCACCGTTGCCCATGAGGGCGTCGCCCCGCACACCGATCCGAAGGCGGTCGGCATGGATGCCACCGCCTGGGTCAGCCTGGCGATGGGTGTCTTCATCCTGATCCTGCTGTTCAAGAAAGTGCCCGGCCTGATCGGCGGCGCGCTCGACGGCCGGATCGCGCAGATCAAGACGCAGCTTGAGGAAGCCTCCAAGTTGCGGGCCGAAGCCGATGCGCTCAAGGCGGAATATGAAGCGAAGCTGGCTGCCGCCGCTGGCGAGGCGGAAGCCATGCGCAAATCGGCGGAACACGAAGCGGAGACACTGCTCGAAGATGCCAAGGCCAATGCCGTGGCGCTGGTCGCCCGCCGCCAGAAGATGGCCGAGGACAAGATCGGTGCTGCCGAGCGGACCGCCATTGCGGATATCCGGGCCAAGGCGGTGAATGCCGCCACGGGTGCCGCCGCGGCGCTGATAGCCCAAGGGCATGATGCGAAGGCGGATAAGGCTCTGGTCGACGACGCGATCAAGGGGCTTGGCCCCAGCGTCTGACCGTTCCGATATTGCTGAACAAAAGGGCCGGGCGAAAGTCCGGCTTTTTTGTTTCTCCTGCCTATCGACAGCTTTCCCCATCAACGGCAAGAATTTCTAAGTTCGGTGAGAGGGGCGAAGCGTGCAAGAGGAAGAGCTGCGGCGAATATATTTCGAGAAGATGCGGTTTCCCGCCCCCGGCGTCAGCGAGGCGCATCGGGCCGCGCTGGAGCGGGCCCATGATCTGCGACGTTTCGAAATCGAGAATTACTGGAGGCGCGCGACCTATTTCTGGGGGTTTCAGTTGGTGGCGTTCACCGCCCTGGCGCTGACCGCCGATCACGGGGCGATCTTTCCGCCCCTCGCCCTGCCGGTTGCCGTGCTGGGCGTGCTTACGTCCCTGGCGGCCATCCGCACCGCAAGGGGGTCGAAATTCTGGCAGGAAAATTGGGAGGCCCATGTCGATTTCCTCGAAGACGAAGTGGAGGGGAGGCTGCACAAGATCGTCTTGATGAAAGCCGCCCTTCAGCCGTCGGTCAGCAAGGTGAACGAGCGCTTGCTCATCGTTCTGGCTGTTGGCTGGACCGCGATCTTCGCCTTGGCATCGCTGGTCATCCTTTTCCCTTCCCTGCTGACGCTTTCCCATGACGAGGCGGCGGCTCTCCAGGTGGGGCTGGCCTTTGTGGCTTTGCTTGCCGGCGGCGGATGGATTTGGGAGAGCCCGCTCTCGAACATCAAGGACCGTGCCTATCTTAAGGACGATATGCAGCCTTTTGAATGAAGGGCGCATCCCGCCTGCATTCTGGTCGGCGCAAGAATCGGCTTGCTCCCTTTGCTAAAGGCGCGGGCGCCGCTATCTCTGCGGCATGTCCGGCCCCCAATCTCCCGATCGTTTCCACGAAGACAAGGCGACCTTCACAGTCACGGGCAGCCAGCCCGATATCGAAGCGGGGGTGGAGGCGATCCGCACGACGCTCAGGACGCTGCCCACCCGGCCTGGCGTCTATCGCATGCAGGATGCGCGGGGCGATGTTCTCTATGTCGGCAAGGCGCGGGCGCTCCGCAACCGCGTGACCAACTATACCCAGGTCGACCGCCTGCCCAAGCGGCTCCAGCGGATGGTGGCGCAGACGCGCTCCATGACCATCGTCACCACCAACAGCGAAGCCGAGGCGTTGCTGCTGGAGGCGCAACTCATCAAGCGCTTCCGTCCTCCCTACAACGTCCTGCTGCGCGACGATAAGAGCTTTCCCTTCATCCTTCTGCGCGAGGATCATGACTTCCCCCGCGTCCAGAAGCATCGCGGCGCGCGCAAATATAAGGGGCGCTATTACGGCCCTTTTGCCAGTGCCGGATCGGTGACGCGCACCATCAATGCCTTGCAGAAGCTGTTTCTGCTCAGAAGCTGCACGGACAGTTTTTTCGCCAATCGCTCGCGGCCTTGCCTGCTTTACCAGATCCGCCGCTGCTCCGCGCCGTGCGTCGACCGGATCGATCAGGACAGCTATGCCGAACTGGTCAGGGACGCGCAGGATTTCCTGGGCGGCAAGTCGACCGCCGTGCAGAAGAAATTGGGCGAAGCGATGCAGGCGGCGTCCGAGGCGCTCGATTTCGAGCAGGCGGCGGTGCTGCGCGACCGGCTGAAGGCGCTGACCTTCATCCAGGGGAGTCAGGCGATCAACGCCGAGGGGTTGGGCGATGCCGACATCTTCGCGCTGGCGACCAAGGGCGGGGCGATGTGCATCCAGGCCTTCTTCATCCGCGGCGGCCAGAATTGGGGGCATCGCAGCTTCTTCCCTGTGCACACGGCTGATGTGGCGGAAGATGAGGTGCTGGCGAGCTTCATGGCGCAATTCTATGAGGAGGTGCCGCCGCCCAAGCTGGTCCTGTCCGATCGCGCACCCGCCGAGTGCGAGTTGATGGCCCAGGCGCTGACCGAACGGATCGGTTCCAAGGTCAGGATCGAGGTGCCGCAACGCGGCGATCGCACGCGTCTCATCCGGCAGGCACAGCGCAATGCCGTGGAGGCACTCGACCGGCGGCTGGCCGAGACGACGACGCAGGCGAAAATCCTCGAAGAAATGGTCGAGACGTTCGGCCTGGACGGCGTGCCGGAACGGATCGAGATATATGACAACAGCCATATCCAGGGCGCTCATGCCCTGGGAGCGATGGTGGTCGCGGGACCGGAAGGATTCCGCAAGAACGCCTATCGCAAGTTCAATATGAAGAATCCCGAAACCTCGAACGACGATTTTGCGATGATGCGCGAGATGTTCGAGCGGCGCTTCGGCCGGGCTGCACGGGAGGACCCGGATCGCGACAGCGGCGAATGGCCCGACCTGGTGCTGATCGACGGCGGCAAGGGACAATTATCGGCCGCCCGCGCGATTCTGGAGGATATGGGCATCGAGGATGTCTGCATGATCGGCATCGCCAAGGGGCCGCATCATGGACGAGAGGGCAGGGAAGTGTTTCATATGCCGGACGGCCGCGAAATCACTTTTCCGCTCAACCATCCGGTGCTGTTCTACCTGCAACGTCTGCGCGATGAGGCGCATCGCTATGCCATCGGCGCGCATCGGCAGAAGCGCAGCAAGGCGATCACGGTCAGTTCGCTGGACGAGGTGCCCGGCATCGGCCCTTCCCGCAAGAAGGCGCTGCTGATGCATTTCGGCACGGCGAAGGCCGTGAAAAGCGCGGCGCTGGAGGATCTGCTGAAGGCGCCTGGCGTCTCCAAGGCCGTTGCCCAGCAAATCTACGACTATTTTCACGGGTGAGAAGGGAGGGCGCTCCTGCATGGCGGATGCGATGATCCCGATCGTGGCCGCCGGGCCGCAGTCATCCGCTTATCGTCACGCCAGGCGGATCGTCGTTTGACGCGGCGATCATTTCCTTTCCATAAGGATGCGCATCGAAGACAGGGCTTCCCGCCGCTGCAAGAGGATGATCACGCGATGCATGGTCGGATCGAACTGGCGAGCAGGATCGGCTGGCGAGATGCGCTGCCCCTGTCGTCGCTTCGCCCCTGGCAGACGCTGAATTTCACCCGGCTCCTGTTGGCTGGCCTCTATTGCCTCATCAGCTTCGCCTTTTCCAACGAACGGTCCTGGGCGGAGACGGCCGAAAATATCATCGCCCTTCTCATGCTGTTGCTCGCCCTCGGCGTCGTATTCCTGTCGTCCCGGTCCTGGGTTGTCGACATGCGCATACGCACGCCGGCCGTCCTGCTGGACACCCTGTTGTTCCTGCCGCTGCTGGTGGTGACGGGCGCGTCGGACAGTCCCTATTTTTCGGGCAGCTTCTTCATCGCGATCGAAGTGGCGCTCATCGTGCGCCGTCGTTTTTACATGCTGATCGCACTGGCCATCGGTGCGGCGGCGTTCGGCATGACATGGATCGACGAAATCGCGGCCCTGCCTCCGGAACCTGAGCTGGAGCGGGTGGTCCTTCGGGTCTGCTATCTGCTGGTCGCGATTGCGATAACGGCTGTGCTGCTGGGACCCCGACGGGAAACGCTGCTTGAAAGCGAGCGGAGCGAAAGGCTGCTGGAGGGGAATCCGCCTCCCGCCAAAAGCGACCATGGCAGCTTTCTATTGCATGCCTTGAAGGTGGCGACCGGCGGCGAGAGCTGCGCCGTTCTGTTCCGGACGGCCAGCCATGAGCCTTTGCGCTTTGCCAGCAGCATGGGGCAGGCGATGCCGTCGGCCGGTCTTGGCCCGTTGCTGGCCGTCACCACGGGGTGGCACGACGCGCGGCGGGATGCGTCGATCTCGCTGTCAGAGGCCGGAACTTCGCGGCTCACGCCCTTGTCGGATGGCGGACATGCCTGGACCTCGTTATTGGAGGCCGACACGGTGCTCACCGTGCGGGTCGCGACCGGAACCTTCGAAGCGGTGGGAGCGGTCCGTCTGTTCGACCCCCGCCATGAAGATTGCGCCGCGATAGCGCAGCATGTGTTCGAAGCCGCCTGCGAAGAATTGATGGTGCGCAACAGCCTGGACCTGGCCCATGTCATCGCCGGCGCGCGGGAACGGGAGCGATTGCAGCGCGAACTGCATGACAGCGTGCTTCAGGCGCTGGCGAGCATCCGTTTCCAGGTCGCGCCGCTGCTGGGCGGGCAGGCCATAGCCCCGCACCGGGTGATCGAGAATGTCGACCGGATCGCCAAGGACCAGATCGCGACCATTCGCTGGATCATCAATCCGGAAGTCGATGAGGAAGATTTCGCCTATCTGCCCGAAACGCTGGCGATGGTGGTGCGTTCTCTGGGCGAGCAATGGAGCATAAGCTGCGAGTTGAAGGTCGAGGACGGCAATTGCGCTACCAGTGCGATGATCGGGCGGGAATTGAGCTTCGCCGTGCGGGAGATCGTCGCCAATGCGGTGCGCCATGCCCAGGCCAGCGCCATCGAATTCGCGCTGGAGCCGGACGGCAATCGCATCGCCTTGCAGGTCAGCGATGATGGCGTGCCCAATATGGCGCGGCTGGGGTCGAGCGGCGCCGTGCCTTCCCGATCGCTGATGCGCCGGATACAGGCGCTGGGCGGTGAGGTGTTCCTGCGCAATATCGGTGGGCGCACGACCATCCGGATCACCATTCCGCGCAAATAGCGGAGCCGGGAGCTTCCCTTGGCGCCATGGATACCCATATTCGGGACGAACCGACAATGTCTGAGGGAACCGGCTGTTTACCCGGCGTTTACCAGAATGTCAGATAGTCGCGGCCAACGAACAGGCCCACGTCCAAAGGAGGTTCCGGTCCATGGTGCGAATGGTGAAGGATCATCTCTACCGGAAGAGCGTGGCCCTGGTCCTTTCCATGCAGGTCAATCTGCAACGCATCCTGATGATATGGGTCCTGGTGGCAGCCTTTGCCTGCGGGCTCAGGCTGGCCTTTCCGGCGACGCCCTATGCCGAGACACCGTGGGTGAGCGGCGCTGGCCTGCTGCCCTATCTGCTGGTCGTAGCCTTGCCGGTCGCCACGCTGATGCTGGGACTGAAGCTGTTTCCGATGGGGCAGGTGCATGCGCAGCCGACGTTCCGGCTGGCCAAGGTCGGTCGTTGGCAAAAGGTCGATTGCCTGCGGGCGCGGGAGATGTCGCAGTTCGGGCTGTACGGCGTCATGGCGTCGTTGTTGCTGGGCATCATATTGAACGTGCCGGTGCGGACACTGGAGTTTCTGAGTTCGGTCCCCGCGCTGGGCAGTTTTGCGCCGTCCTGGTTCGTAAGCCTGTACAGCATATTGCTGGCGGATGTCGTCATCCTGTCGAGCCTTTATATGTTCGCCTTTGCCATGGCGCTGCGGCTGGTGCCGCTGTTCCCCCGGTTTCTGGTGATGGTGTGGGGTATCGATCTGCTCGCGCAGCTTGGCATTGCCCATATGGTTTCATCGATCGACGAAGTGCCGCGTGCCGTTGATATGGCGCTGCTGGACTTGCTCAGCGGCAATGTGAAAAAGGTGCTGATCAGTGCGGCGCTGTGGATGCCCTATCTGTTGTTGTCGGAGCGGGTGAACGTCACCTTCCGGCATCGGGTCAGCGCCTGAACAATGGAATGCCCCCGTCCCAGGGGTGTGCCGCTGTTCGGGCCAGGGGCGATTTTCCGGCCGGCCTGAGATCGCAAGCCGGCATATTACCCATTCTCATGTCCCATCCCGATATGTCGGCAAGACCGGTTCCTGCTGACGTCCCGATCCCTTGCATGAGCATCATGCCTTTAACCATTTCCATTCCTTGAATTTCTGCGCGCCGAGTCGCGCCTGATTCGCGGCGAGCCGAGGCGGGCCGAGCGATATTGCAAGCAAGTCCAAAATGGACGGCTTCTTGAACAGTCTGCTTCAGGCAGACCATCGCCGCAGGAAAATGAGGGCGAGGGGGTGGAATATTCCTTCGATATATATGCTCGGGTTTCGGCATATTACCTTTTTCATATGAAAGTATATGCAGCGAAAAAAATATAGTAAAAAATAAATTAATGACGTTATATTTTATTGATGTGATGATTTATTCAAGTAAACTAAAAAAAGATGATAGTTGATACTAAGGTATATATCTAAAGATATATTCTGAAAGTTATGTCGTTTACTTGTGGAAACGAATGTCGTGAAAAAAAATGGTTAACAAAAAATTGCCATAAGACATTGAAAAATTGATGTTTTTTTTACCTTGTTGACTTGCGGTGGCTTTGGGTCAATTTGATCTCAAGTTCTACGGGAACTGCCAACTACCTGGCGAGTGGGTGATAATCGCCGCCGGGGTCGCGAGGTGGTCAGGCCCCAACCGCAGAGCTTTGCAAGAGCGGTCGGAAAGATGGTTTCCGGCGAAATAGGGGTAAAAGACATGACTTTTTTCAAGAACCTGTGGAATGATCAGAGCGGTGCTGCTGCGGCGGAATATGCTCTTATCCTGGCCATTGTCGGCACCGGTATTGCGCTGGCCGCCTATAATCTGGGTGGTGCCATCAAGACTTCGATGGGGAATACCACGACTTGCATTCAGTCGGTTGGTATCGCCAACACTGCGCCGACCTGTTGAACAGTAGGATAGGAGAAAACAGATGACCTTCATCAAAAGCCTATGGGCTGATGAATGCGGCGCCGCTGCGGCGGAATATGCGCTGATCCTGGCCATTGTCGGCACCGGTATTGCACTGGCCGCCTATAATCTGGGTGGTGCCATCAAGAATTCGATGGGAACTGCCACGAATTGCATTTCGAAGGTTGGTACGAATACCGCACCGCCTGCGAATTGCTAATTATCTGAGAAAGCCGGTGCATATGCACCGGCTTTCAAAATTCTACAATCCCGGGGGGGAGTTGTCGTGGGGCAGCGCAGATCTCTAATCATCCTTGGCTTAGCGATCCTATTGGGGCTTGCGGCGGTCTACATCGCCAATGCCTATCTGAGCCGCGCCGAGCAGCAGCAGGCGGCCGTTCCCGGCGGAATGGTCAAGGTCGTCGTCGCTTCCATGCCGCTTCCGTTCGGAGCTTCGGTAACGCCGGAAAAGATCAAGGTCGTCGATTGGCCCGCAGCGTCGGTGCCGCCAGGTTCGTTCCGCGATCCCATCCAGCTCACCTCGCTTGGCAAGCAGCGCGTCGTTCTGCGCCAGATCGAGCCGGGTGAACCCATTCTCACATCCAAATTGTCGGCCGAAGGCGGGCGAGCCACCATGTCCGGTGTGCTGCGGCCCGATATGCGCGCCGTTGCCGTCCGGGTCAGCGATGTGGCTGCCGCGGGCGGTTTCGTGCTGCCGGGCGACACTGTCGACGTCTTCGTGACGCGCACGATGCAGGATCCGGGCACCGGCCAGAGCCAGCAGATCACCGATGTGCTGCTTCAGGAGACGCGCGTCATCGCCATCGACCAGAACGCCAATGACACGACCAAAGACCCGGCCGTCGGCAAGACCGCGACGTTGGAGGTCAATCAGGTCGATGCCCAGAAACTGGTGCTGGCGCAGCAGGTCGGTCAGTTGACCCTGGTGCTGCGCAATGTGACGGATGAGCGCAATCCCGCCGTCCAGACGGTCGGCACGGAGGATTTGCGTGATGGCGCCTATGTGGGCGGTTATGCCGGGCCGCGTGCCCGCGTCGCCAACGTGGCCTATCTTCCGCCGCGTCCGGCACCCGCGATGCGTGCGCCCCGCCGCACGGTTCCGAAAAATGTTTCCGCTCTGTCCGCGACCGCGACGGTCGAAGTCGTGCGCGGCACGACCGGCACCAGCTATGAGGTGAAGCGCTATGGTTCCCGCTAAGTCCGTGACGAGGCTGGCGCTCGCCGTAGCGCTGGCCGCAGGTGTCGCCATGCCCGCCACCGCGCAGATCGCGTCGATCGGCACCAACAATGCCGCCCATGCAGGGCAACTCGACGTCCCGCTCAACAAGAGCCAGGTATTGACGGTCGACCGGGCCTTTTCCAAAGCCCTCGTCGGCAATCAGGAAATTGCCGACGTCCTGCCCATGACCAATCGGTCGCTCTATGTATTGGGCAAGAAGGTGGGCACCACCAGCCTGACGCTTTATGACAGCCGCAACATGCTGATCGCGGTCGTCGATGTCGCGGTCGGGCCGGATGTGGTGACGCTGAAGCGGCAATTGTCGGAACTGATCCCAGGGGAAGAGATCGGCGCGCGCATCTCTAACGATTCGGTCGTGCTGACCGGCACGGTGTCGAATGCCGCGGCCGTCGACCGGGCGGTGCAGGTCGCGAAGACCTATGCCGGCGGAGAGGACAAGATCGTCAATATGCTGTCGGTCGGCGCGTCCCAGCAGGTCATGCTGGAGGTGCGCTTTTCCGAAGTGAACCGGCAAGCCGCGAAGCAGATCGGGTTGAACCACAGCTTCACGGGCAACCGGACGGCGGGAACGATCGGCAATTTGGCCGGGGACTCGATCGTTCCCACGAACAACAATCATACGCCCACCATATTGCTGGATGGACTGTCGGACGCCTTCGGCGTCGGCACCTGGTCCTACAAGCTTGGCAGCCTCAATCTCTTCTCCGCGCTGGATGCGCTGGAGCGCAAGGGGCTGGTGAAGACGCTGGCCGAACCGACGCTGGTGGCGCTGTCGGGTGAAACGGCATCCTTCCTGGCGGGCGGTGAATTCCCGATCCCGGTCCTTCAGGGCAATGGAGGCTCCGGCACCGGTTCGGGTGGTGGCGGCAACGGCATCACGATCGAGTTCAAGCCCTTTGGCGTGAGCCTGGGTTTCACACCTACCGTGCTGAGCGACGGCATCATCAGCCTGTCGGTCGAGCCTGAAGTGAGTTCGATCGATCCTTCGGCTTCCGTGACGGTCAACGGCCTGGTCATTCCCGGCCTGCTGACCCGGCGGGCGAAGACGGTCGTGGAGTTGCGGGACGGGCAGTCCTTCGCCATTGCCGGCCTGTTGCGGAATGACTTCCAGGATACGGTGCGGCAACTGCCGATATTGGGCTCCTTGCCGATCATCGGTACGCTTTTCCGCTCGACGGGTTTCCAGAAGCAGCAGACCGAACTGGTCATGATCGTCACGCCCCGTCTGGTGAAGCCGATGCGGGCCGCCGACGTGGAGTTGCCGACCGATCGCGTGGGCAATCCGCATGAACTGGACCTGTTCCTGATGGGCCGCACGGACAAGGCGGTGGGTATCAACCCGCTCGATCCCGATGCCATGCCGCCGGAAAAGAAAGCGGCTCCAAAGCCGGTCGCGCCCGCGAAGGATGCGCCGGCCCCGGCGGGCGCCACTTCGAGTGGATATGAGCTATGAGCGGGAGACTGACCATGGGAAAATCGTCCCTTGCTGCGATGCTGCTGCTGCCGGCACTGGCCGGCTGCACCACCAATGATCCGACCTTCGGCGGGGCTGCGCGCCACAATTACGCCATGCAGGTCATCAATCCGGAGCCGAAATATGAGGGCGCCATGGTCGAGGGCGGTGAAGGAACCCGCAGCGCTGCGGCCGTCGAACGCTATCGCACCGGCAAGGTGAAGGAGCCCAAGTCGATCCGGACCACGCAAGCCGTGAGCGGCAATGGCGGCGGCGGCGGGTCCGGCATGAGCGCCAACTGATCGGGGAAGGGAGCGATTTTCCATGTCTGCCCGTCGGAAAAGCCTGTTACGGTCGACCAGCGGCGCGGTGGCGCCGACGGTCGCACTGTCGCTGTTCGGGCTGGTCGCGGTCGGGGGGATCGCTTTCGATTATGCGCGCATGGCGAGCCTTGATTCCGAATTGCAGACGGCCGCGGATCAGGCGGCCTTGGCGGCTGCAACGCAGCTTGACGGGAAGAGCAACGCCTGTAGCCGGGCGGCCAGCGCTGCCAGTGCATTGATCACGAACAATACACGTTTCGCCAATGATCATGGCGGTTTTGCCGTGACCATCGCCAATGAAACGGCGTGCGACCGCACCGGCTTCATCAAATTCTACAAGAACAAGGATCGCAGCGACACAGGTACGCTGACCGATGCCGACGCTAATTTTGTCGAAGTGACGGTCAATTCGAGGACCGCTTACTTTGCTTTGACTCCGATCGTGTCGGCCCTGTCTTCGGGCCCTTTGTCGGCCAAGGCTTATGCTGGGGTAGGATCGGCGATTTGCAAGGTGCCGCCGGTCATGATGTGCAATCCGGATGAACCGACGGGAAATACCAACGAAAGTTATGCCTTCAACGCCGTTCGCGGTGATGGGTTGAAGCTCATTACTGGAAATGCGGATGCACCGGGCAACTTCGGTTGGCTCGATTCGGTCTTCCAAAATGGTGCCAATGGGCTGGCCGCAGCGCTTGGTTACGATACGATCCAGGCGGATTGCCAAACTGTGGATGGCGTTTCCACCAAGACTGGCATGAGTACCTCCGTGCTGGATGCGCTCAATACCCGCTTCGATGTCTATGCTAACGGCAATTCGACCTGTCCATCGCAATATGGCGGAACTTGTTCTCCGTCGAGCAATACGCGTAAGGACCTGGTTTGCAACTCGAACGATGGCCTCACCTGCAATAATAATTTTGGCGTTTCGAGCAACCCGTATCGGCCAACAACGGTTGCGGCGTTGACCTCGTCCTATCCGGATATCATGGGTTATCCGCGCGACCTATGTCATGCTGTGCCCCAAGGATCGCAGACCTGTGGCATAGTGGGTAATGCCACCTGGGACAGGGACGCCTATTTCCGGGTCAATTATGGATGGACCAGTCAGGCGGCCTGGATAGCCGGAACAAACAACGCCCTGGGTCCTACAGCTACTCGTTACGAGGTCTATAATTGGGAAGTGGCGCATCCGAGCGTGATCGGTGGCGACAATAAATCGCATGGGATCGGTGTCCCTCATGTCACGAACGGGAAAGAGACAGGGTTCGGTATACCGGCAAATAATATTGCCGGTATCACGCCTAGTTCGGCTGGCGTGGACAGGCGTCGCATCTCGGTTGCCGTTCTCAACTGCAATGCATTGAATCTGCACGGGAAAACGACAGGGATTGATCCGGTCAAATGGCTGGATGTTTTTCTGGTCGAACCGGCTTTCGCCCGAGGGAAGGGCAACAATACATATACCGACAAGAAAGAGGTGTATGTCGAGGTTATCGGCGATACGGGCAGCGGGGCGAACGGCGCGAGCAATCCTCAAGTCATTGAGCGCTCTGTTCCCTATCTGATCGAGTGAAGCGGATGCAACATTCTTTCCTTTTCCGCCTGTTTGCTTGCCGCCGCGCCGCCGCCGCTGCGGAAATGGCGCTCGTAACGCCGTTTCTCATTATCCTGATGTTCGCGTCTTTCGAAGCGGGTAATTATTTCCTGAGCGAGCATGTCGTGGCCAAGGCCGTGCGCGATGGCGCGCGCTATGCATCACGGCGATCGCTGACGGATTTTACCTGCCCCGGCACTGTCGCCAGCGACGTGGTCGACAAAACCCGTAACATCACCCGCACGGGACAGGTGGCAACCGGCGGTACGGCAAGGCTGATCAACTGGACGGCGCCCACCACGGTTTCGGTTACGCTCAGTTGCACGGCGATCAGCGGCGGCAATTATTCCGGCATCTACAAGGGCATGTCCAGCGTGCCGAAGGTCAAGGTATCGGCGACCGTGCCCTATGCCTCCCTGTTCAACGATCTCGGTTTTACCAGTTCGACCTTGAATCTGGTGTCCGAATCCGAAGCAGTGGTGCAGGGCATATGATGCGCATATTCGCTCGCCTTGTCCGCGACGACCGTGCTGGGTCGGCGGCGGAATTCGCGCTGGTCCTGCCGTTGCTCATCATCTTTCTGTTCGGCATCATCGATGTCGGACGGTTCATGTGGACCTGCAACCGGGCGGAAAAAGCAACGCAGATGGGCGTGCGCTTTGCCGTTGCCACTGACATGATTCCCAATGGCCTTGCCAATTACAGTTTCGTCGTCAGCGGCGGGCTGACGCAGGGCGATCCGATCCCGCAAAGTTCGTTTGGCGGCGCGTCCTGCAAGATCAGCGGCGGCGCGGTGTCCTGCACCTGCAATACGGGCGCGACCTGTCCCAGTCCCCTTGTCAGTAACAGTGCGACTGCGCTGACCGCCTTCAACAATGTGGTCGCCCGCATGCGTCTGTTCATGCCGGAAATAACCTCCAGCGCCGTGAAGGTGGACTATGACTATTCAGGGCTTGGCTATGCCGGCGATCCCAACGGTTCAGATGTCGCGCCGCTGGTGAAAGTGAGTATCCTGCCGAATGCGCTGGCCTTTCGGCCGATTACCTTGGCTGCTTTCAAAGGCTCTATCAACCTGCCTGCCTTCACATCCGCTCTGACGATGGAAGATGGCCAGGGCACGGTTGCAAATTGAGGAACAAGAATTTGGGCATCGTGACCAACGCAGCGGAACCCGCGGAGAGCTGGACTCTCAACATCGGCGACGAGGGCATCCACCTCATCCTGTCCGAGCAGGAGGTGCAGGCGTCCGATATATTGGGTGATGGGCTGAGCGGACAATCGCTGACGCTCAGCATGCTGCCGTCTGCCGCTGCCCTGCCGTCCCAGATGGTGGCAGAGGCCAGGGCGATCATCCTGGAGGTGGAACCCGACAGCGATGCGTCGATGAAGCGGCTGATCGCCCTGCGTGCGGCCAATCCCAAGCTGAGGCTGGTCGCGGCCATTCGCGATGCGCAGATTCCGGTCGTGCGTGCCTTGCTGCGCAGCGGGATCAACGATGTCGTCGCCCTGCCGTTGCAGGCGAGCGAACTGACGTCGATCCTGGACGAATTGAGGGCCGCCATTGCCGCCGACACGGGCAGCGAGGTCAAGACGGGGCAACTGGTCTCGATCATCAAGAGCGTCGGGGGTGTCGGCGCGACGACGGTCGCGACCCAGGCCGCCAGCCTCCATGCGCGCTCGGCCAGGCAGGAGGGGAGCGAAGTCTGCCTGTTCGACTTCGATATCCAGTTCGGCAATGCCGGCACCTTCATGGGCATATCTTCGCCGCTGACGCTGGCCGACCTGTTGACGGGCGGCAATCGCGTCGACCAGGAACTGCTGCGCACCGTCACCGTCGAGACGGCCACGGGGCTGCGCGTCGTCACCGCCCCGCCCGAGATCATGCCGATCGAGGCGGTGAATGCCGATCAGGTGTTCCGCGTGGTCGAACTGGCGCAGCGCAGCTTCGACACCGTCTATCTCGACCTGCCCGGCAACTGGACGAACTGGTCGATGTCGTTGGTGGCTCGTTCCCAGGTGATTTTCCTGGTGGTCGAGCTGACCATTGCCAGCCTGCGTCAGGCGCGGCGCCAGATCGCTCTGCTGCGCAGCCAGGACATCGATCCTTCCCGCATCCATGTGATCGCCAATCGCGTGGAGAAGAAATTCTTCCGCGCCATCGGGCTGGAGGATGCGGCGGCTGCACTCGACCATCCGGTCAGCCTCAGCATCGCCAATGATTTCCCGCTGGTCAGTTCGGCACTCGACCAGGGCGTGCTGATCCAGGAGCTGAAAGCGCGCAGCCGCGTGTGCAAGGATTTGCAGGATATCGTCGATTGCTGCGTTCAGGCGGCCGAAGCCGAACGCCGGGCGGAGAAGGGCTGATGTGGCAGATCCGTAAAGAAAAAGGCAGTGAACCGCGGGAGGAAGCCGCGGACGCCCTGGTCGCGCCGGTCGCATCCTGGGAGGATGACCGGCACACCGAACTCAAGGTCGCGCTGCACCAGAAGCTGATCGACATCATCAACCTATCCGCTCTGGACAATATGTCGCGGGCACAGGTCGAGGCCGAAGTGGGCGAAATCGTCCATGAACAGCTCGCGCTTCAGAAGCATGCGCTGAACCTGGAGGAGCGCAAGCGGCTGGTCTCGGACATATTGGACGAACTGCTGGGGCTGGGGCCATTGGAGCCGCTGCTCAAGGACCACAGCATCACCGATATTCTGGTCAACGGACACAAGCTGGTCTTCGTCGAGCGCGGCGGTCGGCTGGTGGAAACGGCGACGCGTTTCAAGGATGAGAAGCACCTGTTGCGTATCATCCAGAAGATCGTGGCGGCGGTCGGACGACGGGTCGATGAATCATCGCCTTTTGTCGATGCGCGCTTGGCCGACGGATCGCGCGTCAATGCGATCGTGCCGCCGCTGGCGGTCGATGGATCGCTGCTGTCGATCCGCAAGTTCGCCAAGGTGCCGATCAGCATGGCGCGCCTGACCGAGTTGGGCAGCGTGCCCGGGCCCATGGCCCAGGTACTGGCGGCCGTGGTGGCGGCGCGGCGCAACGTCCTTATTTCCGGCGGCACGGGATCGGGCAAGACCACGCTGCTCAATGCCATGTCGGCCAGTATCGATGAGCATGAGCGTATCGTGACGATCGAGGACTCCGCCGAATTGCAGCTTCAGCAGCGCCACGTCGCCCGGCTGGAAACCCGGCCCGCCAATATCGAGGGGCGAGGCGAGGTGTCCCAGCGCGATCTGGTGAAGAATGCGCTGCGCATGCGGCCCGACCGCATCATCGTGGGCGAGGTCCGCGCCGGTGAGGCCTTCGACATGTTGCAGGCGATGAACACCGGCCATGATGGATCGATGACCACGGTCCACGCGAACACGCCGCGCGATGCGCTGTCGCGCGTCGAGCAGATGATCGGCATGAGCGGCATCGATATTTCGCCCCGGTCCGCGAGGGCGCAGATCGCGTCCGCGCTCAATGTCATCGTGCAGGTCGGGCGTCTGGCGGACGGCCGCCGCCGTCTGCTGAGCATTTCCGAGATCACGGGCATGGAAGGCGAGGTGATCACCATGCAGGAGATCTTCCGCTTCAAGCTGACGGGTCGGGATGAGGACGGCATGGTCCGCGGCCATTTCGAGGCGACGGGCATCCGCCCCAAATTCATGAGCGAACTGACCGACCGGGGCATCAACCTGCCTGCCGACCTGTTCCGCCCCGATGCGGTGGTGCAGTGATGAACCCGCTTTATATCCGTGTCTTCATCCTCATCCTGCTGTTCGCGGCAGTCATCCTGCTGATCGAGGGCATTTCGAGCTGGCTCCGTGCGCGTGCCAGTACGGAGCGGGTCGTCAACCGCCGGCTGAAGATGATCGCGGCAGGGTATGAGCGGAGCACCGTGCTTTCCAAGCTGCGCCGCAACAGCGAGGAAATGAACTTCAATCATGCGACCCTGTGGGGGCGCGCCGGATTGGGGGTGTTGCGGACGTTGCACGGCGCGGGGCTGACCATTCCGGCGCGAACCGTGCTGATGCTGATGGGCATAGCCGCTGGCCTGCTGTTTCTGCTGGTGATCGTCGGTGGTGTGGCGTCGGGCTATGGGCTGACGGCGGGGATGATCGTCATGGCGGTCGCCTTTGCGGTGGCGCTGGGCATATTCCTGCCGATGATGGTGTTGACCCGGCTCAGCCAGCGCCGACGCAAGAAGATGGAGGAACAGTTTCCGGTCGCGCTGGACACGTTCGTGCGTGGCCTGCGGGCGGGCCATCCGATCGCCGCCGCGCTGGAACTGCTGACCAAGGAGATGCGGGATCCGATCGGCAGCGAATTCGGCATCGTCGTGGACGAGGTCACCTATGGCGCGGATTTGCGCGACGCCTTGCAGCGCATGGCCGAGCGGTGGGACATGAACGAAATGCACATGTTCGTAATCTCCCTGTCGGTACAGAGCGAGACGGGCGGCAATCTGGCCGAAATCCTGGAAAATCTGTCACTCGTCATCCGCGAGCGGGCGAGCCTTTTCATGAAGGTCCGGGCACTGAGTTCCGAAGGGCGGATGACCGCCATCATGTTGACCGCCCTGCCGATCCTGGCCTTTGTCGGTTTGTTCATGGTCAATCCGGCCTTCTACATGGACGTGGCGCAGGACAGGATGTTCATCTTCGGCTTTTCGGGCCTGATCATCCTTTACATGATCGGTTTCATCACGATCCGCCGCATGGTGGATTTGAAGGTTTGATCTGATGTTTGACCTGGCACTTCTTTCCCAATTGCGACCGGTTTTCCTGGTGCTGCTGTTCGTCGTGATCGTGGCGCTGGTATTCGGTGTGGCGGAACTCGTCACGCGCAACGCCAAGGTACGCAGCCGTCTGGACATGGTAAGCGATGCCGGCAGCGCGACGCAGGCGGGCGTGCACAGTCTGCGTGGCGAGCGCAACAACAGCGAATGGAAAAAGCTGGTCGACCGGATCGAACGGCTGGGCATCTCCCTGGTCGACAGCAACAATGACAGCCTGCGCCGGCGGATGATCGCGGCGGGCTATGCCTCGCCCGAAGCGCCGCGCATCTTCACCCTCATTCGCCTTGTCATGACCTTCGCCCTGCCGGCGGTGTTCGTCATCAGCGCGCTCGGCAAACCGGAACCGCCGAGCCCGGTGAAGCTCTATCTGATCGCCGTGTTCTTCGCGATCGTGGGGCTTTATATTCCCAATCTGTGGATATCGGCCAAGGCGGGGCGGCGTCAGGAAGCCATTATCCACGGCTTTCCCGATGCGCTGGACCTGATGCTGGTCTGCGTCGAGGCGGGGTTGGGGCTGGAAGCGGCGATGGATCGCGTGGGGCGCGAACTGGCCATATCCCACCCGCTGGTGTCGTCGGTTCTGGGCAAGGTCGTGTTGGAATTGCGGGCCGGGCGAAGCCGGGCCGATGCGCTGCGGCGCATGGCCGATGACGTGGATGTGGACGAAATCCGGTCCTTTGCCACGCTGCTGATCCAGTCCGATCAACTGGGCTCCAGCGTGGGACAGACGCTGCGCGTCTATGCTGCGGAAATGCGCGAAAAGCGCCGGATGCGCGCGGAGGAGAAGGCGCACCGCTTGCCGGTGCTGCTGTCGATCCCGCTCGTGGCCTGCATGTTGCCGGTCATGATCGGCGTGTTGATGCTGCCGGCGATCGTGCGGGTGATCCGCGACATATTGCCATATATGACCAGATAGCAAAGGGGATGGGGGGCGTGAAAAAACGGACATTGGCCATCGCGCTCATCGTGGCGACGACGGCATGCAGCCCGACGAAAACCGGCGTTCTTTCGGTCAGGCCCGTTAATGAGGAGCCAACCGGTTCGACGAAGGATGCGTTGGCACGGGGCGATCTGCTGTTCGCGCAGGGCGATCATGCGCTGGCTCTGGACGCGTTCCGCAAGGCCGTGCGTTACGATCCCGACGATGTGCATGCGTTGAACGGTGTCGCGATCAGCTATGCGGCGATGGGCAGGCATGATCTGGCGCGCGAATTTTTCGAACTTGCCCTGGCCCGCGCGCCGCAGGATGCGCGCATCTATCGTAATTTCGCGCGTAGTCTGGAAGCGCAGGGGCTTCGCGGCGAGGCCGATGCCTTGATGGCGGCTGCGCGATCACTTGTGCCCGGATCGGCAGGGGCGCCGAAAATGGCGGCCCGTCCGACGCTGGCGCAATTGGCGGCGAACGGCCTGCGGACGGCGCCTGCGAACGTGCAGCGCCAGGCCCATCTGGAACTGGAACGGCTTTCGCTTGGCGAAGTGCGGTTGCGGACTGGGGCGTCCGCCGACGGTTTTGGCGCGGCGCCCCAGTTCACGACAAGGATCATCACTGTCGCGGAGGTTGCGGCACCGACGCCGGCGCGATCCTTGAGCACACCGATCGTGACGGTCGCCGCCGAGCCGTTGAACGAGCCGAAGCCTCTGAATGGAAATCGACCCTCGGCCATCGTGGCCAAGCAGCCTGTGTCACTGGTCAGGGCGTCATCCGCCGGCCCGGGCGTCGCGGCCGCCTGTAGCGAGGTAGCGCAGGCAGGTTTCCGTCTGCCGGCTACCGGTTATGCCATCGATCTGCCGAACGCCCGGAAGGATGGGGATGCGGCCGGTCGATGCGCATCATGGGCTGGCGATGAAGTGCAGGATGGGGTGTTCAAACGCCTGTGGAAAGCGTGGCTGCAACCGGGCAACCGGAAAGCCGGCAGGGGATGATTTTGCTTCTGCTGCTGGCGGCCGCCGTCGCCCATCCCGTTGGAGGAGCCCCCTCCGCGGCCGCTCCATTGGATTATCCCTTCCTGATGGATGAGGCGATCGACGGTGGACGGATCATTCAGGCTGAAGCGATGCTTGCCCAATGGCGTGCGGAGGCAGGGACCACCGACCGGCCGCGGATCGACATTGCAACCGCGCGCCTTGCACTGGAAAAGCGCCGAGATGGGGAAGCTGCCGCTCAGTTCACGGCATTGATCAATTCTGGAATGGCCGATTGCCGGGTTGATGAAGGGCTAGGCATTGCCATGGTGCGGCTTGGCCAGCCGCAGCAGGCGCTCGAGCCGCTGCGTCGGGCCGTTGCCGCTTGCGCGGACCGCTGGCGAGCCTGGAATGCGTTGGCTGTCGCCTATGATCATGCGGAATCCTGGGCACTGAGTTCGGCCGCTTATGAGCGTGCCTTCCAGCTTACCAACAAGCCCGAGAAGATACTCAATAATTATGGTCTGTCGCTGCTCAAGCAGCGGCAGGCGGACAAGGCCTCCGCCATTTTCGACAAGGCGCATGAATTGGTGCCCGACGACGCCGGCGTCACGGCCAATCGCGATGCCGCTTATGTCTTGTCGGGGCGGGACATCCGGCGCTCGGCGGGTGACAGTGCGGATACCTGGGCGCGGCGGCTCAGCCATGCGGGGCAGGTCGCGCTCCAGGCGGGCGACCGGGCGAAGGCGCAGGCCTATCTGAGCCGTGCCGTCACCGAAGCCGATAATTTCGTGCCGGAAGCCGCCGCCGCGCTTGCGTCAATGGAAAATGGGAAGCGATGATCAAGGACCTGATTTTGCCGGCCGTCTCGCTGGTTCTGATCGCCGCGGCGGTCGAAGACATGGCGCGGTTGCGCATATCGAACGTCTTTCCGCTGCTCGTGGTCGCCCTCTATGGCGGCTGGGTCGCGGTCACGGGATGGGAAAACGACATCTGGCATAACGCGACCCTCTTTCTGGGCATGTTCGCGCTCGGATGCGGCATGTTCGCCATGCGTTTGATGGGGGGAGGGGACATCAAGCTGATGGCGGCCTGCGCGCTTTGGTTTGACTGGTCGGGCGCCGTTCCGTGGATCGTCTATATGACGGTGGGCGGCGGCGTACTGGCGCTGTTGATCATCGTGGGCCGCCGGCTGGTGCCGCAGGGCGTGCGCGGTAACTCCTCTCTCGCGATCTTCTCTGCCAAGGGCCCCATTCCCTATGGCGTCGCCATTGCGCTGGGCACGATCATGGCGCTCTACATGGCGGGGCCGAACCCCAGCGCCATGGCTCATATGCCTGATTTCGTGCGCCCGCTATAAGGTTTCGCGCGCTCGATTTTGACCAGCGATCACCAGGAAATCGGTCGGAGCGCGCTGCGCTGGAGCATCGTGCGCAAAAGTGGGAACCGGTTTTGCGCTTAAAAGGATGCGGCAACAAAAGCTCAGCGCGCGCGGCTTGCGCATGATTCAACGCAGCGCGCTCTAAATCGGACGCAGGACGCGCTCTCCGGTGTTTTTGTGCGATGCCCTAAGGTCTGTGGACATTTACCGACAAGCGATGAGTGTAGCGATTAGGTTGAGGTTGGCTTTGAAGCTGCCATCGGTTTTGTCGTATCTGGTTGCGATACCACGAAATTCCTTGATCTTGGCGAAGTAGTTTTCGACGAGGTGGCGCCATTTGTACATTTGGGCGTCGTAGTCGATGCAAGCTTTGCGATGCTTGCGCGGCGGGATGACGGCTTGCGCCTCTCGTTCGGCGAGTTCCGTGCGTAGCCAATCGGCGTCAAAGGCCTTGTCAGCGAGCAAGGCGTCGAACGTCAGCCCCTCGATCAACGGCCTGACGCCCATGATATCGTTGCGTTGCCCCGGCATCAGAACAAAACGCACCAGATTGCCCAGCGCATCGACCAGAGCCATGATCTTGGTCGTCAGCCCACCCTTCGATCTCCCGATGGCCTGATTGTGAGTCCCCCTTTAGCGCCGGTCGCCTTCTGGTGAACGGAAACAATCGTGCCATCGATGAGCGCATATTCCATATCGGGATCGTCCGACACAGCCTCGAAAAGCCGGTCGAACACGCCATCGCGCGCCCAGCGTCGAAACCTGCGGAAGTTGCTGTTCCAATTGCCAAACCCGGATGGAAGGTCGCGCCACGGCAGACCCGCGCGAACCCGCCAGAATACTGCCTCCAGAAATAAGCGCGTGTCCGCCGCCGTCACACCACGGTCTGTCACTTTGCCGGGAAGCAACCCCTCAAGTCGTTCCCACATCGCATCACTGATAACAAAACGGTTCGGGTCCATGTTCGCGCTCCCAAAAGGAGCTTGAATCACTTCTCAGCCAAAAAGAAAATCCCTATTGTCCACAGACCTTAGAGCGCCCGATCTGATTGAATCAGATCGGGCGCTCTATTTCTTTGCTTTACCCCGATTTCTTAACCGTAAGATGATGCCATCTGACTGGAAATCGTTCTAATGCTCCATGCTGACGGCGGGTATGTCGCTGTCCATCGACATCATCATGATGATCAGTTCCGAACGCGACTTGATGTTGAGCTTCTGGAAGATGCTGTGCAGATGAACCTTGACGGTTCCTTCAGTCAGGCCGCAACGGCTGGCGATTTCCCGGTTGCGCAATCCGGCGCGGATCAGTCCGGCGATTTCCAGTTCCCGTTCGGTCAATACGCTCAGGACATTGGCCTCGTTCGCGGGGGCGGAGATGCTGTGCACCAGCGCCTGTTCCATGACGAAGGGGGCGATGCTCTTGTTGCCGTTCATGACCTGCTGAATGCAGCCCAGCAACTCGTTGGGATCACTGTCCTTCAACACCACGCCATCGACGCCCAGCTTGATCGCCTCCAGCGTCTGTTCCGGACGGATGTGCACCGTCATGAAGATCACCGGCACCGTGCTGCCGCTGTTGCGGATGGCCGACAGGATGGCCAGCCCGCCGCCGCTCTTCATGCTGACGTCCAGGATCAGCAGGTCTGGCTCGCCGGTTTGCATGCGTTCCAGCGCCTCTTCCACGGAGCGGGCGCAGAACAATATGTCGTGGCCATGGGAACTCAGGAACTGTGCCATGCCATCCAGGAAGATCGGATGATCGTCGACTATCGCAATCTGGGCCATCATATCTGGGACCTTGGTAAAGAGGAGGGTAGTCTGATCGAGATTAATGAATTCATGCTTAAATTATGAAAATAGGCCGTACCGCCGATCTTGCTCAATCGCTTCATGATGGATTGCGATTGCAGTTCGAAATCGCCGGTATAGCTGTCTCGTGCGGGGCCTGAGGCCCCGGATTATCCTTTAGCGCAATCAGTATCTCGTCGTCGACCTGTGCGATCGATACGGTGATATGGCGGGCATTGGCATGCTTGACCGCGTTGGCGGCGACCTCCCGGATCAGATATTCGACTTCCGCCGCCGTTTCCGCCGATACGGTCATGGCCCGCTCGACCAGGTTCAGGCGGCAATCGATCGCCCATTGCAACGCGATGAAGCGGCAGCAGCGTTCGACCTCGCGGGCCAGGTCGACGTCGGTTTCCGATGAAACGGGAAGTTGCTGGCTGAGCAGGCGGCGCAGATGCGCTTGCTCGGCCGTCACCAGTTCCTCCATGGATTTCAGTTCCGCCACCTGTTCCGGGGTAGCGCCGCCCGGCAGTCCGTGGATGGCTGTCACCAGCCTGACGCGCAGCGCCGCCAGCGTTTGCAGGACGCTGTCATGCAGGTCGCGGCTGAGCGCCTGCCGTGCTTCGGCAAAGGTGCGCTGACGCCAGGCAAGGAAGAAGAAATGGCGTTCCAGGAACAGGTCGATCCCCTCCTGTATGCGCAGGCACCGCAGCAGCAGGGCCGGGGACCAGCCATGGCGGGTGCCGATGAACAGTCGCCCGCGCAGTTCGCCGGCCTGCACATAGAAGCTCGCCCCCTGGCCCGGTCCGAAAACGTCCGATATGGTGTCGGTCAGGTCCGCCGCCCGTTCATTCCGCAATATGCCGAGGCGGCTGCGCAGAAGGAGCCGGGGTGACTGGGTGGAATAGAGAAAGGGCGCATCCCTTGGCGTGACGTTGGTCAGGCCGTCAATCTGCTTCTGCGGCAGGACCATGCGCCGCACGCCGTCCGCATCGCCGAACTCGCAATGGACCGCCGTATCGTCCATCGTTTCCCAGACGAAGGCGCAATAGCGGGAGTTCATCAGTTGCGCGACCTGCTCCACCAGAAATTGCGCGAGCGATTTCTGAAAGGACAGGCCCACGCCCTGCAACCGCTCGGTCCAGTTGACCAGCCGCTGTTCCAGGATGGACATGCTCAGCATCGATGCGGCGATCATGCAGCCGATGACGATGGTCAGGCTGTCGATGGCGCGGTCCACGGCCATCACATGCCGGACCGAAATCCATGCGTCATAATATCCGCGGGCCATGAAGGCGAAGATCAGACATAGCCCCAGGACGATGATCGCCCCGCGTCCGAAGCGGTCGGATGCCGACCATGCGACGAAAAACAGGCACCCCAGCGCCGCGATCTGCAGGGGGGCGCACAGGACGATGACCGTCAGGAAGACGATCAGGTCGAATATCAGGAAAAGGGGACGCAGCAGCAGCCCGACGGGCGGTGTCAGGAAATGCTGCCCCATGCTGAGGATGGTCCATATCCAGACGCCGATCTTCACCAGTTGCGCGGTATGGGTGAAATAGGAATCGCCGCCCAGCATGACGTCGATCTGCCAGATCGCGGCAACGGAAAAGGCGACGCGGGATATGGCAAAACCCAGCGTCGGTGAACGGCCCAACCAAAGCACCAGGCGATCCATCATGGAAGACGCCCCGTCTATGCGATGCATGGTGAAATTTGTCCCCCGACATACTCCACAAGAGGAGTGTGCGCATGTGACTGAAGGAAAAGCAACCGATATCGATGCGGCTATCGGCGCGCCCGGCAAATTATGCGCGATTTCGGGACAGGTCGGGATGAAAAGGCTCCGGATGGCGTTCCTGCCCGGCAGTCTGTAAACGGGCGGGATGGCGTCGCTTATCACTCCCGCCCTTGTCTGTGCCTTGCGCGGCCATGGCGAACATGGCGCGATCGCGCGGTTGTTGACGCCCGATCATGGCTTGCTGGCGGGGTATGTGCGGGGCGGGCGTTCGCGCCAGCTACGCCCGGTGCTGTTGCCCGGCAATGCGGTCAAGGCCGAATTCCGGGCGCGGACCGAGGAGCAGCTGGCGGGGCTGACCGTCGAATTGGCGCATAGCCGCGCGCCCCTGCTGGCAGAAGCCTTGCCTGCGGCAGCGATCGACTGGGCTTGCGCGCTCACGGCGGCGGCGCTGCCCGAGGGGACGCCCTATCCCGCGCTCTACCAGGCGTTGGACGGCGTGCTGGGCGCGGTCGAGGCGGCACCGGCGGCGCGAGGATGGGCGGCGGCGTTGATCCGCTACGAATTGCTGCTCCTTGCCGAGCTGGGTTTCGGTCTGGACCTGACGCGTTGCGCCGCGACGGGCGGGAAGGACGATCTGGCCTTTGTCAGTCCGCGCAGCGCGGCGGCGGTCAGCCGGGAAGGGGCATTGGGCTACGAGAATCGACTGCTGCCGCTGCCGGCCTTCCTGCTGGCGGGCGGGGCGGGGGATTGGCCAGCGATCCTCGACGGTTTGCGGCTGACGGGCTTCTTCATCGAGCGTTCGGTGTTGACCGACTGGCGCGCGCAAATCCTTCCGTCGCGTGAGCGGCTGGTCGATCGCCTCAAAAGAGCGATTGCCTAAATACTTGCGCTGGAGGGTGGGGCTTCATAAGGGGCGGCACGAGGTTGAAGGAGTTGCCCTATGTTGATCGCCCTGTTCCCCGGAGATGGTATCGGCCCCGAGATCGTCGCTCAGGCGAAGCGCGTGCTGGATGCGCTGGCGATCCCCGGCCTCACCTATGAAGAAGGGCTGGTCGGCGGCGCGGCCTACAAGGCGGTGGGCCATCCGCTGCCGCCGGAAACGCTGGACCTTGCCAGGCGCGCCGATGCGATTCTCTTCGGTGCGGTGGGCGATCCGGATTGCGACTCGCTGGAGCGCCATCTGCGCCCCGAACAGGCGATCCTTGGCCTGCGCAAGGAACTGGGCCTCTTCTCCAACCTGCGTCCGGCCAAGGTCTTCCCGGAGCTGGCCGACGCCTCCGCGCTCAAGCAGGAGGTGGCGAGCGCCATCGACCTGCTGATCGTGCGCGAGACCAATGGCGACGTCTATTTCGGCGAGAAGGGGATGCGCAAGACGCCCGAGGGTCTGCGCGAAGGCTATGACATCATGTCCTATAATGAGGAGGAGGTGCGCAAGATCGCGCATCAAGGCTTCCAGGCGGCGCGCGCCCGCCGTGGCAAGCTCTGCTCGGTGGACAAGGCCAATGTGCTGGAAACGAGCCAGCTCTGGCGCGACGTGGTGATCGAGGTTTCGGCCGATTATCCCGACGTCGCATTGAGCCACATGTATGTCGACAATGCCGCGATGCAGCTCGTGCGCAATCCCGGCCAGTTCGACGTCATCGTCACCGGCAATATGTTCGGGGACATTCTTTCCGACCAGGCGAGCATGTGCGTCGGTTCGATCGGGATGCTGGCTTCGGCCACGCTCAACGACAGCAACCAGGGCCTGTACGAGCCGATCCACGGCTCCGCGCCCGACATTGCCGGGCAGGGCAAGGCCAATCCGCTGGCAACGGTTCTGTCGGCGGGCATGATGCTGCGCTATTCGCTAAACCTGGCCGACCAGGCCGACCGCATCGAGGCCGCCGTCGCCAGGGCTCTTGCCGACGGGGCGCGCAGCTTCGATCTGGGTGGTACGATGAGCACCGTCGAAATGGGCGATGCCGTGCTGGCGGCGCTGGTCTGAATATTGGGTCTGAGGATAAGGCGATGAAGCGCAAGAGCGGGCAGAATCCCGAGATCACCAAGAATTGGCGCCCGGCGACGCTCGCAGTGCGTGGCGGCAGCGTGCGCAGCGAATGGGGTGAGACGTCGGAAGCCCTCTTCCTGACCAGCGGTTACAGCTATGACCGCGCGGAAGATGCCGCCATGCGCTTCGCTGGCGAGCAGCAGGGCATGACCTACAGCCGCCTTCAGAATCCGACCGTTGAGATGCTGGAAAAGCGCATCGCCCTGCTGGAGGGCGCCGAAGCCTGCCGCGCGACCGCGACAGGCATGGCGGCGATGACGGCGGCCCTGCTGTGCCAGTTGTCGGCGGGCGACCATGTGGTTGCGGGCAAGGCTCTGTTCGGCTCCTGCCGCTGGCTGACCGACACGCTGCTGCCGAAATTCGGGATCGAGACGACCACGGTCGACGCGACCGACAATGCGGCCTGGGAAGCGGCGGTGCGGCCCAACACCAAGGTCTTCTTCTTCGAGACCCCGGCCAATCCGACCATGGACGTGGCCGATCTCGCCGCGATCTGCGGCATCGCCAGGGCGCATGGCATCACCAGCGTCGTCGACAATGCCTTCGCGACCCCTGCGCTCCAGCGGCCGATGGAATTCGGCGCCGACGTGGTGGCCTATAGCGCGACCAAGATGATGGACGGGCAGGGCCGGGTGCTTGCCGGCGCGATCTGCGGCACCGAGGATTTCATCCTCAACACGCTGCTGCCCTTCCATCGCAATACCGGGCCGACGCTCAGCGCCTTCAACGCCTGGGTGGTGTTGAAGGGGCTGGAGACGCTGGACCTGCGCATCCGCCGCCAGAGCGAGAATGCGCTCAAGGTCGCCAAATTCCTCGAAGGCCGCGTCGCGAAGGTTCTTTATCCGGGTCTCGAAAGCCATCCGCAGCATGCCCTTGCGATGAAGCAGATGGCGATGGCAGGTCCGATCTTCTCGCTCTATGTCGGCGGCGGCCGGGCGGAGGCGCACGGGCTGCTCAACGGCCTGGAACTGGTCGACATCAGCAACAATATCGGGGATTCGCGCTCGCTGATGACGCATCCGGCCTCCACCACCCATTATGGCATGGCGGAGGAAGCGCGGCTGGAGGTCGGCATCACCGAGGATATGCTGCGCCTCAATGTCGGTCTGGAAGACCCGGAGGACGTGATCGAGGATCTCGATCGCGCTCTGAAGTCGATAGGCCGTTGACGGAACAGGGGTGAAAGGCGCATTTCTTAAGCTGTGAACGCACTTTTCCCCTTTCATGCGACCACGCGCGACATCAACGTGCATGTGGCCGTCACCTTCCTGCCCGAACAGTCGGAGCCGGACCGGGGCCGCTGGTTCTGGGCCTATCATATCCGCATAGAGAATGACGGGGACCAGCCGGTGCAACTGCTGACCCGTCACTGGATCATAACCGATGGGCGGGGGACGCAGCATCGGGTCGATGGAGATGGGGTCGTGGGGGAACAGCCAGTGGTGCAGCCGGGCAAGAGCTATGATTATGTGTCGGGTTGCCCGCTCAACACGCCGAACGGCTCGATGAAGGGCCATTATCACATGATCGGCGCCAGCGGCGAGACGTTCGACATCGCCATCCCCCATTTTGCGCTGATCGCGCCGGCGGTGGCTGAATGAAGCGTACCCATTTGCCGCTCAACGGCCTGCGCGTGCTGGATGCGGCGGCGCGGCATCTGTCCTTCACCCGCGCGGCGGACGAACTGGCGGTGACGCCTGCGGCCGTGGGGCAGCAAATTCGCGCGCTGGAAGATTTGCTGGGCGTCGTTCTCTTCCGCCGCACGCCCAAGGGGCTGGAACTGACCCCGGAAACCGAAGCGGGCCTTGCCGCCCTGCGCGCCGGCTTCCTGGAGTTCGAGGAGGCCGTGCGCGCCATGCAGGCGGGCCAGTCCAGTTCCTCGCTCACCATCGCCGCGCCGCGCGACATCACCGCCAAATGGCTCCAGCCGCGCCTCGCGGGCTATGCGGCGAGCCAGCCCGACCTCAAATTCGCACTGGTCGCCGCGGACGAGACGCTCGATTTCACGGAAGCCAATCTCGACCTCGCCCTGCGCCTTGCCGAAGGGCCGGGCGAGAATGAAGGCATCAAGCTGGGCGAAGCGGCCTTCGTCACGATCGAGGCGGCCCAAGGTGGTCCCGACCATCGCATCGAATGGCCCGGTTGCCCCAAAGGAGACGCGCCCGCGACGATCCGCGTGGCGGACGCGGGCCTCGCCATCGAGGCGGCGGCCAACGGCTTCGGCCATGCCTGCGTGCCGACGCTGCTTGCGGAGGCGGATATGGCGGCGGGCCGGGTGCGGCAATTGGGGGATAAAATGTCGTCGCCGCTTGCCTATTGGCTGATCGCCCCCTTGCCGCAGTGGCGGCAGAAGAAGGTCAGGGCGCTCGTCGAGGCACTGACCGGATAGTTGCTTTTTCTTAAGCTGCTGGCGCTTATCATCCGCCGGCAGGAGGGGCGGCATGGCCTGGGACGGCGGCACGAAGACAAGGGGATTGCTGGTTGCGCTGCTGCTCTGTGCGGCGGCGCCGTTGCAGGCGCAGGCGCCCTATGTCCCGGACGTGACGGAAGCGCGCGAAAAGGAATGGCGCAAGCTGGTCGCCGCGGCGCAGGCGGCCTATTCGGCGGGCAAGGCGGCGGATGGGATCGACAACGCCCGCAAGGCACTGGCCCTGGCGGACGAACTGTTCGGCGTCGACGATCCGCGCGCGCTCATCTCGGCCAACGACCTGGCGTTGCAACTGGATTCGACCGGCCGTTTCCGGGAAGCCGAAGGCCTGTTCCGGCGGGTGTTCGACAGTTATCTGCGCACGCGGGCGGAAGATGACCCCAATACGCAATTGGCGGTCGAAAATCTGATCGACTTTTATATCGCCCGCAAACGCTATGATGCGGCGGTGCCGCTGGCGGACTATGCCCTGGCCAGCTTCCGCCGGACGACCGGCGCGGGCAGCGAGCGCAGCCGGCGGATGGAACGGATCGTTGCCGACATGCCGAAGCCGGTCGTGCGGGAGGTCGCGATGGAGAAGCCGTCTGACGCGCAATCCGCGGACATGGCTGCCGAAGCTGTGGAAAAAGCGTCTGTAACGCCAAAGGATGAGGAAGGGGCGTCCAACCCCTGAGCCCCGCTTTTCCGCCGTTCCGTCGCGGTGGGGCACGGGATTAACCTAAGATATAAGTCATTGGCTCAATTGTTAAACATGACGCAATGGCTAAGTCTGATTCGCGTCGGAGGGGCACAGATTTTCCATAGCTTATCGCCAGTCACAGGCCGACTGGACGAAGCCGCGGAAGGCTCCGAACGATAAGCCTATGGGTCGCAATCATGGGGCGGCCGGCTGTACAAGCCGGTCGCCCTTTTGCGTTTTTCCGATGGTGGTCGAGGCGAAAGACCCCTCATCGGGCCGCCAATGCGATCGGGGATCGAGTCGTCCGAGTCGCCTGATATGGGCCCTTGGTGTTAACCACGGCCCGGTCCCGGCATAGCCGTCTCGATATAGGTTTGATCACCGATCTATATCCTAAGATATATACATTAAGGATAAAATTGGCGCTTATCGCCTTAAAATGGTTAACAAAACTGGAATTTGCGTGACTCATTTCGCAGGCGCCGAATAAGGTAAGTCATCGGGTCAGTAGAACATAAAAGCAGATGGATAATCCGGGGCGGCGTTGACTGGGCAAAGGTCATGCCGGCGGGAGATCGTTGACACGGGGCATTGGCTGATCCGCTGATTGCCACAATGTCTGGGAAGGCCTCAGGTCCGCATGCAATGGTGCATTCGGAGCATGGCTTTCTGTGCGCTCCTTCCGTGCCCCCATGGCGATGAGTTGGGGATGGACATGGATTTCGAGCGCAACTGGGATAGCAAAGACGCTGGCGACCATCAGCAGGCCCTCCATCCGGAGGCCTCTGCGCTGGCTGCCAAGGGCAAGGCGATCCATCCCGGCAAGATGCACCATCATGCTGGCCCCGTGCAGACGGTCACGCCCAACGCCCAGGGCGTTGTGGTCCTTCCCGCTGGCACCGACATCAACCAGATCGAGGTCGAAGGCCGCAACCTGATCGTCCATCTGCCCGACGGTACGGAGATGGTGATCGTGGATGGCGCGGTTGTCATGCCGCAGCTCGTCGTGGGCGATGTCGAAATCCCCTCGGTCAACCTTGCCGCGCTGCTGATCGGTCAGGAGCCGCAGCCCGCCGCCGGTCCGGCGCGCAGCTCCGGCGGCAATTTCATCGGCCCTGACGGCGATGTCGGCGATCCCCATGGTCTGGGCGATCTGCTGCCGCCCACCGAATTGCAATTCACCCAGCCCGAACAGCGCGAAATCCTGCCCATCGCGCCCGGCAGCGAGCCGGAAGTCGTCATCGTCACGCCCAACCAGCCCGCCGGCGCGATCGACGCGACCGCAGGCGTCAGCGAGGCGGGGCTTCCCGCACGCGGCAATGAACCGGCCGGTTCGGCGGCGGCGACCGACAGCGAGCGCACCAGCGGCACCATCCAGTTCGCCGCCAATGACGGGCTTGCAGGCATCACCATCAACGGGGTGACGATCACCGCCGTCGGCCAGACGGTGACGACGCCGCTCGGCGTGCTGACGATCACCTCCGTCGCCGACAATGCGATCGGCTACAGCTATGTGCTGAGCGACAATGTGGTGGGCGCGCCGCCGTCCGAAATCTTCACCGTGGTGGTGACGGACAGCGACGGGGACCATGCGACCGCGACACTGACCATCTCGATCGCCGACGACGCGCCCACCGCCGTCAATGACGTGGACAGCGTGACCGAGGACGGCCCGCTGGTCGCGGACGGCAATGTCCTGACCGGCGTTGGTGGGTCCGACGCGAACGCCACCGACGGTGTGGCGGACATTCAGGGCGCGGACGGCGCAGTGGTATCGACCACGGGTAGCTTCCAGGGTACTTATGGCGTCCTGACGCTCACCGCGTCGGGCGCCTACAGCTACACGCTGGCCAACGACAATGCAGCCGTGCAGTTCCTGGTGCCCGGGCAGACGCTGACCGACAGTTTCAGCTACACGATCACCGACGCCGACGGGGACACCTCCACCGCGACGCTGACCATCACCATCAACGGTGCGGATGACGGCATCACCATCACCGGCCTGAATGGCACGCCCGGCGTGGAAGGCGCCGAGGTCGTGGTGCTGGAAAGCCATCTGGCCGACGGTAGCGCGCCCGATGCGGCGGCGCTGACCCATGTGGGTTCCTTCGGCGTCAATGGCGCCGACGGCATTTCGACCGTGACGATCGGCGGTGTGACGGTGCTTGCCAACGACGCATTCGTCGCCGGGCAGGTCGTGACGACGCCCGTCGGCACGCTGACCATCACGGGCTTCACGGCGACCGCTTCGCAAGGCGGGGTGCCGACCGCCGGTACCTTCAGCTACAGCTTCGTCCTGACCGACAACAGCCTGGCCCATGACGCGGCGGGCGCGGACAGCATTTTCCAGAGCTTCGCCGTGGTCGCTACCGACCGCAACGGCTCGACCGCCAATGCGACGGTCGACGTGCAGATCGTCGATGACGTGCCGGTCGCCCATAATGATGTCGATGGCGTGGCGGCGGGCAGCTATGGTCCGGAAACCGGCAACGTCATCACTGGCGCGGGTACGGTTTCGGGCACTGCGGGTGCGGACGTCGTCGGCGCGGACGGCGCCGTCGTGTCGAGTACGGGCAGTTTCCAGGGCAGCTACGGCACGCTGACGCTCAATGCCGACGGCAGCTACAGCTATGTGCGTGCGGCGGGGACGCCGGGCGGCGTCAGCGACAGCTTCACCTATACGCTGCGTGACGGGGACGGCGACACGTCGACTGCCACGCTGCGGATCGATATCGCCAACAGCGAAGTCACGATCATCTCGATCCCGAAGGTGGGCGAGGGGACGATCGTCGACGAATCCGGCCTGACGAACCCGATGGGTTCCAATGCCGGCAGCGGCGCCGACGCGACGGGTGGCACGATCACCTATTCCGCGCCCGACGGTCCCGCCTCGATCACGATCAACGGCACCCCGATCGGCGTGGGTACGCAGATCACCACCGACAAGGGCATATTGACGATCACTGGCCTCAATGACGGCCAGATCGAATATACCTATCAGCTGACGACCAATACCGCCGGCGATGATGTGAAGGACAACTTCACGGTCACGGTCACGGACGTCGATGGCGACAGCGCGACCGACACGCTGACCATCACCATCATCGACGACGTGCCGACCGCCGTGAACGATGCGGACTCCGTGCGCGAGGACGGGCCGCTGGTGGCCGACGGCAACGTCATCACCGGATCGGGCGGCAGCGACGCCAACGGCACCGACGGCAATGCCGACGTGCAGGGTGCGGACGGCGCGCATGTTACCGCCATCGTCTTCGGCGAGACGGCGGGCACGGTGGGCACCGCTCTGGCGGGCGCCTATGGTTCGCTGCTGATCCAGTCGGACGGCAGCTATGCCTATACGCTGAACAATGAGAATGGCGTGGTCCAGGGTCTGGACAAGAACCAGACGTTGACCGAGACCTTCACCTACACGCTGACCGACGGCGACGGCGATGCGCGCAACGCGACCATCACCATCACTATCCAGGGCAGCGACGATGGCGTGACGATCGGCGGCCTCGATGGGGAAGGCGCCGAAGAGATAGTCTATGAAAACGACCTGCCGGGGGGCAGCTCGGAAAATGCGGCGGCACTGACCCAGACGGGCAGCTTCACCCTGTCGGCGCTGGACGGCGTCGCGACGATCACGGTCGGCGGGCAGCCGATCTTCGGCGCAAGCGGCTTCATCAGCGGCGTCACCCTGTCCAACGCCTATGGCACGCTGACCATCACCGGCTTCACGCCGACGGTCGGCGCGGACGGCGATGTGATCGGCGGAACGGTCAGCTACAGCTATGTGCTGAACGACAACACGCTGCTGCACACGGGCGCGAACGACGGCAGCCTGACCGACAGCTTCGCGGTCGTCGTGACGGATACGGACGGCTCCAACGCCACCGCCAGCCTCGACATCACTGTGGTCGACGATGTGCCGACCGCCGTGGATGACGTCGTGCTTCAGCCCAGCGAAAACGTGGCGATCGACATCAACGTCATCGCCAACGACACGAAGGGCGCCGACGGCGTCGACCTGGCCACCGGCGTGGCGCTGACGACCGGCCCGTCCCAGGGCACCGCCGTCTATCAGGGCAACGGCATTTTCCACTACACCCCCAATGCGGGCGCGGAAGGCATCGACAGCTTCACCTACACCATCACCGACGGCGACGGCGATCATTCGACCGCGACGGTGACCATCACCCTGGCCGGGGATTCCAAGCCGACCGTGCAGGTGTCCGACCTGACCGTATCGGAGGCCGGTCTCCCCCTGGGCAGCGATTCGACGAGCAACAGCGAAACCGCCAGCGGCGCGATGACCATCGCGACCGGCGGCGATACGCTCGCCAAGGTCGAGGTGCAGGACAAGAATGGCGCCTGGGTCGATGTGACCGCGGCGACCGTCGGTACGCCGGTTGTCGTCAGCGGCGCGGCGGGGCAGTTGACCGTCACCTCCGACGGGTCAGGGCATTACAGCTACAGCTACACGCTGGCCGTCAACGATCCGACCCATCCGGACAATAATCCGCTGGATGGCGACGGCATCAGCGGCGCCGCCGATCCCAAGGCGGGCGACAGCTTCGCGGTCCGGGTGACGGACAGCGACGGCGATGTGTCGCCCAGCGCCAGCATCGACGTGACCGTGCTGGACGACGCCCCGACGCTCAGCGTCGACGGCCAGACCAGCGTGGTCGAAGGCGCGACGGCGACCGGGAGCTGGTCGGAAGTCATCGGCGCGGATCAGCCGGGAGCCAGCACCGTCGTGATCTTCGGCGGCAACAGCTATGCCATCGGCGCGGCGATCGACACGGGGCTGGGCACGCTGACGGTCAAGGCCGACCATAGCTGGACCTTCGTGTCGCACAACAATATCGACAACAGCCTCAACCCGTCGATCAGCTTCACCGTGCAGGTGACGGACGCGGACGGCGACGTGGCGCAGGACAGCCAGACGGTCGCCATCACCGACGGCGCCGGCCCGACGGCGGGCGAGCCGCTCAGCCTTCAGATGGACGACCAGAATCTGGCGGACGGCACGACGCCGGGCAAGGACGACTTCGCGCAGGGGGCGGTGAGCTTCACGGCCGGATCGGATGCACTGACCGGCTTTGCCTTTGCCACGGACCTGTCCGCTCTGGACGGCGGCCTGACCTGGAACCGGGTCAACGCCACGCTGATCGAGGGCTGGGACGGCGCGGTCGGCACCGGCACCAAGGTCGTCGCGCTGACCCTGTCGGCGCCCGCCTCGATCGGCGCGGGCCTCAGCGGCAATGTGACCATCACGGCCACGCTGCTCGACAATTATGCGCATCATCCCGTCGCGACGGCCGATGACCTGGCACAGCTTGGCCATGTCGGCGTGGTCGCAAGCGACGTCGACGGCAGCAATGCCACCGCGACGGTCAATCTGTCGGTGTCCGACGATGTCCCGTCGCTGACGCTGGACGGCGCGGTCACGGTCGTCGAAGGCCAAACGGCGACCGGCACCTGGTCGGAAGTGATCGGTGCGGACCAGCCCGGCGCCACCACCCAGGTTCTCTTCGGCGGCAACAGCTATGCCATCGGCGCTGCGATCGACACGGGCCTCGGCACGTTGACGGTCAAGGCCGATCATAGCTGGACCTTCGTCGCGAACGGCAATCTCAACAACAATCTCAACCCGTCGATCAGCTTCGACATCAAGGTGACGGATGCCGACGGGGATGTCGCGCAGAAGAGCCAGACGGTCGCAATCACGGACGGCGCCGATCCGACAGCCGGTCCGCCCATCAGCCTGGGGCTCGACGACCAGAATCTGGCCGGTGGCACGAGCCAGGGCAATCCGGATTTCACCAGCGGCACCATCACCTTCACGCCCGGTTCGGATGCCATCACCTCGATCGTGTTCGGCGGCATCGGCAGCCTGACCGGCGACCTGAACTGGGTGCGGGTGTCCGACACCCAGATCACCGGATCGGATGAGCGCGGCGTCGTCGTGACGCTCGACCTTTCGGTGGCGGGCAATGTCGCGACGGTGACGGCGACGCTCAACGACAATTATGACACCCATTCGGGCATCAATGTCGACGATCTGGTGGCCTTGGGATCGGTGCAGGTCATCGCCCAGGATACCGACGGCGACACGGCGGTCAGTTCCGTATCGGTCAGCGTGTCCGACGACCTGCCGGTCGTCAGCGCCAATCCGGCGGTCCAGCTCGACGACGACGCCCTGTCCGGCGGCAATGCGGGCGGGACCGGCGATACCGCCGACAGCCTCAACGTGACGGGCACGCTGGCGCACGACTATCGCGCTGACGGGCCTGGCGGGATCACCCTGCTCAACACGGGCGCGCCCTCCGGCTTCACCTATGAAAGCAACGGTACCGTCCTGCTGGTGAAGCAGGGTGGCACGACAGTGCTGACCGTAACGCTGACCGACCCGGTGGCAGGCACCTATTCGGTGGTGCAGAATGCGGCCATCTCGCATCCCGCCGGGGGTAACGAGAATAATGTCAGCTTCTCGATTGGCTACCGCGTGACCGATGCCGATCATGATTATGCCGACGGCTCGCTGACCATCAATGTCAACGATGACACGCCAGTGGCGGCGAACGACACCGATTTCGTCAAGGAAGACGTCACGCTGACGGCCAGCGGCAATGTGCTGACGGGCGTGGGCAGCGATGGCAATCCGGCGGGCGCGGACTCGCTGGGCGCCGACGGTCCGGCGGCGGGCGGGGCGGTGACTGCGGTCACCGGCGGTACCATCGGCGGCAATGCCGCCGGCGCATATGGCACGCTCGTCCTGAACGCTTCGGGCACCTATACCTACACGCTGAACAACGGCCTGGCGGCGGTCCAGCATCTGGGCGAAGGCCAGACGCTGACCGACAGCTTCACCTACACGATCACGGACGGCGACGGCGACAGCACGACCGCCGTGCTGACGATCACCATCCAGGGCACCAATGATGCCCCGCTGGTGGACAAGGGCATCGCGATCGTTTCGGAGGAAGGGCTGTTCGGCGCCAATCCCGACACGGTGGGATCGCCCAGCGATACGACCAACTCGGCCGTGGCCACCGGCACGATCACGGCAAGCGACGCCGACGGCAACACGATCGGCATGACGTTGGGCGATCCGGGTGCGGTGCTGACCGCCGACGGCCTGCCCGTCACCTGGACCGGGGTCGGCACGCAGGCGCTGACCGGTTCGGCAGGCGGCGTGCCGGTCATCACGATCACGATCACCAACGGGGGCGCCTATACCGTCACCCTGTTGCAGTCGGTCGACCATAACGGCCTCAATGTCGAGGATCTGAAGAATTTCTCGGTCCCCGTGAATGTCACCGACGGCATCACGACGGTTGCCACCAGCATTGCCGTGACGATCGAGGATGACAGCCCGACTGCGGCCGATGACAATATCACCACCACGGAAAATGCGGCGGCCTCGACCGGCAATGTCCTGACCAACGATCATGTCGGTGCGGACACGCCGGGCGCCGTCGTGTCGATCAATGGCAGCGTGATCACCGCGGGCGGCAGCCAGACGATCGTCGGCAGCTACGGCACGTTGCAGATATTCTCCGACGGCAGCTACAATTATACGCCCAAGACATCGGTGCCTTCGGGATCGTTCGACAGCTTCACCTATGTGATGCGCGATGCTGATAATGACACGGCCACCGCGACGCTGAAGTTCACCTTCGCAGGCGACGCCAACAAGCCGACGGCGGACAACACCGCCGCCAAGCTGGACGATGACGGCCTGACCGGCGGCAATCCCCTGAGCACGACCGGCGATGTCGACGCCAATGTCGGTGACAATGGCATCGCAGGTCCTAGCGAAGCGAGCTTCAGCGGCACCTTGCCCTTCACCTTCGGCGCGGACGGCGGCGGCAGCGTCACCTTCGCGAACCTGAACGGTACGACTGGTACCGTCGGAACCGAGACCGTGGCCTATAGCTGGAACGCGGGCACGAACACGCTGACCGCCACGGTGAATGCGGGTGCACGGAGCGGCACGGCGTTGTTCCAGGTGGTCGTCAATCCGACGACCGGGGCCTATACGGCAACATTGCTCGACAATGTCCTGCACGCCGCCGGCGGCAATGAGAATAACGCTGCCGTCAGCCTCAACTTCCTCGTGACGGACAGCGATTATAACGCGACCACCAATCCGACATCTTCGGCCATCGGCCAGCTCAACATATCGTTCAACGACGATATGCCTACGCTTGGCGTCGTGCAGAGCCAGCAGACCGACAATAATGTCGCCACGACACCGGCCGTAGGCACGCTGCATTATGCCGCGGGCGCCGATGGCACCGGATCGATGCTGATCACCGCCGATACGTCGTCCATCACCGTGGGCGGACAGGCGGTCAGTACGGTCCAGAACGGCAATGTCCTTACCGCCTATGTCGATGCCGACCATAGCGGCGGTTTCAATGCGGGCGATACCACGGTCTTCACGCTGACGGTCAATCCGGACGCGGGCACCTCCGGCCAATATGTGTTCGATCTGGTCACGAAGCTCGATCCCGTCGTGACCGATGTGCCGATCGGCTCGGGCAGCTCATTCGGTTCCGGCCCCAGCAACGAAATCGTGGTGACGGACAAGTTGACGTCGCAGCAACTGGTCTATGTGACCGGCTGGGCGCCGACCGGTGGCTTCACCCCGCAGGAAATCGCGATCTGGGAAGCTGGCGGAGCGGTTGCCGCGACCCAGACGAGCAACGTCAACGGCTCGACCCAGGGATGGGGGCTTTCCAACAATAATTTCGATGCAGGCGAGTTCCTGCGGTTCGATTTCGGCACCCTTGCCGATTATGATGGCGCTGGCGGCTATACCCCGCCCGGCACCTACAATATCGTCAATGCGTCCTATGCCACCTTCTCGTTCTTCAATTTCACGAGCGGCGAGAAGATCATCTTCGTGGCGCATTATACCAATGGCACCAGCCAGGCGTTCGAGATCAATGGGCCCGATGCCGACAACCAGCAGAAGATTTCCGCTCCGGGCGGCACGCTGATCGACTGGATCGACGTCTATCAGTCCAGCGGGGACATGAAGCTGAACCTGACCAATGTCGGCGTTGCCAGCAGTTCGGTCGACAAGACCATCCCCTTCACCCTGCAACTGACCGATGGCGACGGGGATACGACCGCAACCCAGAGCTTCAGCGTCCATGTCAAGGACGGCCTGTCGCCTGCCATTCCTGCCGCCCCGATCGCTGTCGATCTGGACGGCGATGGGTTGGAATTCGTGCCGCTCTCCGCGGGGGTCAACCACGATTACGGCCAGGGAGTGGTCGGCACCGCCTGGGTTTCGTCCGATGACGGTTTGCTCGCCCATGTCGTGGGGAGCGGCTATGACATCGTCTTCTCCGATGACGCAGCGGGCGCGAAGAGCGATCTGGAAGGCCTGCGCCTTGCCTATGACAGCAATGGCGACGGCAAGTTCGATGTCAATGACGCCGCCTTCCATGAATTCGGCGTCTGGCAGGATGCGAACAGCAATGGCGTGGTCGATGCGGGCGAGTTCAAGTCGCTTGCGGCCATGGGCATCGCCTCCATCGACCTGACGGCCGATGGAAAGGGCTATACCGCCGCCGATGGCGATGTGACGGTGCTGGGTGAGGCGAGCTTCACCCGTACCGACGGAACCAAGGGTACGGTGGGCGACGTCACTTTCCTTACTGGCGCCAGCAGCGATGCGAGCAAGAGCACGGAAAGCCCCACCAGCGGCTTCAATCAGGCGCTGCTCGCGGCCAGCCTGGTCGCGGCGGTCGGCGCCGCCGAGGCGACGCAGGACCAGCAACCCGCTCCGGCTGCGACCGAAACCGCGCCGGTCGTGACCGAAACCGCGCCGGCCAGCACTGCGACCGTGGAGCCGACGGCGACCGAGAGCAATGCGACATCGCTCGCTCCCGCTGACGGTCAGTCGACGCCTGAGGCGCAGCAACCGGCCCAGCAGGCGAGCCATGGCGGCGATGAACCGGCAACGGATCATGCCACGCTGTCCGATGGCGGCGCAGCCCATGCTCCGGCGTCCGTCGACACGGCTGAGGCCGACCAGCCTTCGCTGGGCGATCATCAGGGGCTGCTCGCGCAATCGATCAGCCTCCCGTCCTTCGACGGCAATGCGGCAGCGGTTCTGGCCGCGGCGCAGCAGGCCGCGCAGCCGGGGGGGGCGACCGCCAATGCGGCAGAGGTCGTGAAGGAAGCGCTGGGGACCCATGACGCACCGCATATCGATGCGTTGCTGGCTGCCCTGCCGGGTGGCGAGCATCCGGTGGTCCCGGCCTTGTTCAACCCGGTCGCCGTGGATGCGGTCGACAGCGGGCATCTGGCGGCGGCCACCGCCATCTTCGAAGCCGCGATGGTGGCGCATGAAGCGATGGCGGTCGGGCATGCCTGAAGCTGGGGCTGATCTTGATTTTGTCTCGCGGGGAATTTTGGGGAGAGTGAATATGCGAAATGCGTTGGGGAGGGTAGCAGCGGTCGGGCTGGTGACTGCCATGCTGACGACCACCACGGCCTGGGCGGCGCCTGCTTCGCCCTTGCTGCAACTGGGCAAGTCCGAACTGAAGGATGCGCTGAACGGCCGTTATGACACGGCCGTCAAGGCTGTCGGCGACGCCGGCACGCGCGCCGCGCAGGACAGCCGCTGGACCTACGCCGTGGAGGCGAAGAACCAGTGCGGCATCGCCATCGGTTTTCTGAAATCCGGCACGAAGGATGCGGACAGCATCAACAAGTGCGACGACTTTGTGGCACGCCTTTCGGCGCCGCCACCGCCGCCGGTGGCGGCAGCTTCAGCCCCACCCGCGCTGGACTGCACGGCACCGGCGGTGTCCATCTTCTTCGACTGGAACATGGACACGCCGCTTCCCGAAGGCGTCAACACCATCACCACGCTGGCGCAGACGGCTGCCCAGTGCGGCTGGCATCGTTTCGGCGTTACCGGCTACACCGATACGTCGGGCGCCACCAAATATAATGACGGCCTGTCGCTGCGCCGGGCGCAGAATGTCGCCAGCCTGCTGGGCCAGGGCGGCATCGCGACCGATGCCATGACCGTCACGGGCCTGGGCGAAACCCAGCTCAAGATCGAAACCGCCGATGGTGTGCGCGAACCGATGAACCGTCGGGTCGAAATCACCGCCAGCGCGAATTAAGGGGAGGAAGGCATGACTATCATGCGCAAGACATGTGGCAGCCTGATCGCCCTTTGTGCGGCTGCGATGGTAAGCACGGGCTGGGCTCAGACCACCGATCTCAAGAGCGCGATCGCCGCGGCGATCGACAGCCATCCGGAAATCAACCAGGCTATCCAGAACAAGGAAGCGATCGAATTCGAACGCGAACAGGCGCAGGGCCTTTACCTGCCGCGCGTCAGCGTCGAAGGATCGGCGGGTGTCCGCCGCCTGGAAAATTCCACGCGCCGCGCCATCGGGATCGAGGACCAGACGCTCTGGCCGCTGGAAGCCAGCGTGCTGGGCGAATGGACCGTTTTCGATTCGGGCTATCGCAGCGCGGAAAAGCGGCGGCAGGCGGCCCGGACTGACGGCGCCGCCCTGCGCGTGGGCGAACGTTCGCAATTCGTGGCGCTGAACGTCACCCGCCAATATCTCGACTATATGCTCCAGCAGCGGGTCGTCGCGGCGGCGGAGGACAATATCGCCTTCCACCGCAAATTGCTGGGCGATCTGGGCGAGGGCGTGTCCAAGGGATCGATCAGCATCGCCGACCAGCAGCAGGCGGAGGAACGGCTCCAGGCCGCCCTCGTCCGCAAGAGCGAGGCGGAGCAGGACATGACCAATGCGGCCATTTCCTTCCGCACGCTGACCGGCCTGTCGATCGATCAGGTGACCATGCCCGATGCGGTGACGAGCGCCGTGCCGCCGACGCTGGACGAAGCGATCGCCTCGGCCCGTACCAACAATCCGCTGATCCGCGAGGCCGAAGCCGATATCCAGGCCGCTCACGCGGTGGTGGATGAAGCGAAGTCGGAACTTGGGCCGACGGTCGGGCTGGAAGGGCGCGGGCGCATCGGTGAGGATGTGGACGGCTTCAAGGGCAGCACCAACGACGTGCAGGGCCGGGTGGTCCTGCGCTGGCAGCTCTATAATGGCGGCATCAACCGGGCCAAGGTCCAGGAAATGACCCGCCGGGCGAGCGAGGCGCGTTTCCGCCTGAGCCAGCGCCAGCGCGAGGCGGAAGAGGACGTGCGCACCGCCTGGAACCGTTGGGACACGGAAAAGAAGCGCGTCAACGATCTGGCGCGTCAGGGCACGGTGTCCGACGGGCTGCTGGTGTCCTATCGCGAGCAGTTCAATGTCGGGCGGCGTTCGCTGCTGGATGTGCTGGATACGCAGAACACCCGTTTCAACACGCAGGTGCGGACGGAAACGGCCCGCTTCTCCGAAATCTTCGCGCAATATCAGATCCTGGCAGCGACCAACCAGTTGCTGGACACGCTGGGGATTGCGGCTCCCTCGGGCGCCAACCCCTATGCGCGCAAGAAATATGATGTCCCCGATCTGCCGCCCGCCGAATTGCAGCGGCGGCGTTATCCGGGCTAAGTTTCATTATTGGGGGTCATCCCGGCGCAAGCCGGGATGGCGCGGGGTAAACAATGTTGGAACGAAGCACACTCAGTCTGGCCGAATGGCTGGACCATCAAGGCACGCCCAGCGACGAGCTGGTTGAATGCATCGCCCATGCGGCGCGGCATTTCGACCGCTCGCCGGGTATCGTGAGCCTTCGCGCCGGCCTCGCCGTCGATGAATCCGGGCGATTGCCCTTTCATCAGGCGGAATCGGCGCTCGACCAGATCGGCTTGCTCAGCGATCATGTCCGGGGCCGGCTGGACAAATGGCGGCCGGGCAATCTGCCCGCCATCCTGCCGCTTCGGGGCGGCCGCTTCCTGCTGCTGATGGACATCAAGGCCGGCGACGTGCTGGTCCAGCTTCCCCACGCGAATGAAGCGGTCTGGGCGCCGCTCAGCGATCTGGAGGGCAGTTTCACCGGCGAAGCACTGGTCGTCATGGCCGATCATGGCCGTGAACGGGCCGAGGAACGTCCGTGGGACGAGCGCGCTCGCCAGCACTGGTTCTGGCGCGAAGTCTGGCGCGCGCGCGGCGGCTTCGGCTATGTGATGCTGGCCGCGGCGATCATCAACCTGCTCGCCTTCGCACTGCCGCTGTTCACGATGAACGTCTATGACCGGATCATCCCGAACAAGGCGGCGTCCAGCCTCTGGGTGCTGGGCGTCGGCGTGATGCTGGCCTTCAGCTTCGACTTCGCGCTGCGGATCGCACGCGCAAGGCTGGTGGACGAGGCCGGGCGGGAGATCGACGAACGCCTGTCGCAACGCCTGTTCGAAAAGGTGCTGAACACGCCGCTGGCAAGCCGGTCCGGCAGCACCGGGGCGCTGGCGCGGCGCGTGTCGGAATTCGAATCCGTGCGCGAATTCTTCACCTCCACCACCGTGGTGCTGGTGGTGGACATCGCCTTCCTATTCTTCTTCGTTGCCATCATCGCCCTTCTGGGGGGCTGGCTGGCCATCGTGCCGGTCGTCATGATGGGGATCATGGCGAGCGCGGGATTTTTCCTGCAACGGTCGATGGCCCGCCTGTCGCGCGACGCGCAGGCGGATTCCAGCCTGCAAAGCGCGGCGCTGGTCGAGGCGATCGGCGGCATCGAGACGCTGAAGGCCTGCCGTGCCGAAGGACGGATGCTGGAGCGCTGGCGCCGCTACGCCCGGATGAGCGCGGCGACGCAGGAAAAGCTGCGGCGGCTGAGTTCGAAGAGCGTGACCCTGGCGGCCCTCTGCCAGCAGGTGACGAGCATCGCCCTGGTCATCGGCGGCTTCTACATGTTCGCAGCGGGCGACATTTCGATGGGCGCGATCATCGCCATCGTCATGCTGGCCGGGCGTTCGCTGGCGCCGGTCGGGCAACTCGCCTTCGTCATCGTGCGGGCGCGGCAGGCGATGACGACGCTCGACAGCCTTCAGACGCTGATCGACCAGCCCGACGAACGGCTGGACGGCGCGCGCGGCATCATCCCCAAGATCCGCAAGGGCGCCATTGTCGCGCAGGGGCTGGAGTTCGCCTATCCGGGCGCCAGCCAGCCCAGCCTGCGCGGCATCGACCTGCGCATCGAACCGGGCGAACGCATCGGCCTGATCGGTCGGGTCGCGTCGGGCAAGTCGACGCTCGGCCGGGTGATTTGCGGTCTTTATCCGCCCACCGGCGGCCTGCTGACCATCGACGATGTCGACAGCCGCCAATATCATCCGCATGAGCTGCGTTCCTCCTTCCGCTTCGTCGGGCAGGATGCCGAGCTGTTCAGCGGGTCGGTGCGGGAAAATCTGATTCTGGGCGCGCGCGAAGCCAGCGACGAAAAGCTGCTGGAGGCGCTGGAGCGTTCGGGCGCGGCGCGCTTCTTCGGGCGCGATGCGGCGGGGTTCGACCTGCATATCGGCGAACGCGGCAGCCGCCTTTCGGGTGGGCAGCGCAGCTTCCTGGTCATGGCGCGCGCGCTGGTGGAACCGGCCAAGCTGCTCTTCCTCGATGAGCCGACCGGGGCGATGGACAACCAGACCGAGAATCTGTTCATCGACCATCTGGAAAAGGCGCTGGAGCCCGATCAGACGCTGATCGTGTCGACCCACCGCCACGCGCTGCTACGGATCGTGGACCGGCTGATCGTGATCGATCAGGGCGTGGTGCTGGCGGACGGACCGCGCGACGAGGTCATCGGCCAGCTCCAGCGGGGGGCAGGGCAATGAGCGTTCTGCTCCGCAGCGTCGGCATTGCCGCTCCCGTGGCGCTGGCGGCCGCGACGGCGGTGCTTTGGCACCATGCGCCGCCGCGTCCCGCCGTGCAGGCCAGGATCGTGGAAGCCGTTCCGGCGATCCCCCACCAATATCTGGCGCTGGTTCAGATGACGGAACAGGCCGATCCCGCAGCGGAAGGCGACGGCATGGATGGTGCCAAGGCCCGCGAGGAAAATGCGCGCCTCGGCTTTTCAGGCGGCACGATCGCTTCGGCCAAGCCCTTCCGCGCCCTGGCCACGGCAGGCGAGGATCACGACCGCGCGCTCCAGTGCCTGACGCAGGCCGTCTATTATGAAGCGGCCCGCGAGCCCGAAAGCGGCCAGCGCGCCGTCGCGCAGGTGGTGCTGAACCGCGTTCGCCATCCCGCCTTCGCCAAGACGGTGTGCGGCGTCGTCTATCAGCGTTTCGATGCATCGGTCTGCCAGTTCAGCTTCGTCTGCGACGGATCCCTTGCGCGCCATCCGCTGCCGGACCTGTTGAGCCGGGCGAAGCGGATCGCCGCCGATGCGCTGGCCGGGCGGGTCGAGAAAGAAGTCGGCACGGCGACTCATTATCATGCCGATTACGTCTTCCCGCGCTGGGCGCCGCATCTGGCCAAGCTGGCGCAGCTCGGCGCGCATATCTTCTATCGCTGGCCGGGCGGCTGGGGCCTGCCGGGTGCGTTCACCGGGCGCTATGCCGGGGGCGAGCATATTCCGGCCTTCGACCCGTCGCGCTTCGCCACGGTTGCGGAGCCCGCAATCGACTATCCGCCCGTCGCGGCCCTGCCCGAACGCCGGGCGTCCAACGATGTCGGCGGCCGCATGGACCCGACCAAGGGGTGGAAGCTCTCCATTCCCGATCCCTCGACAAGCGGCGGTGCGCTGAATGACATGCTCGCCCGCCAGCAGACAGCCGCCCAGCAACCTGCAAAATCTTTGGCGCTGGCGGCCGACGACCATTTATCTCAGAAGGTGCAACCATGATTTCGCGCTGGGTACGCTGGCTGCGGGGCCAACCGGGCAACAAACAGGTCATCCTCTACAGCGGCGGCGGCATGCTGGTCTTCCTGATGTGGGCCAGCCTGGCGCCGGTGGATGAGGTGACGCACGGGCAGGGCAAGGTGATCCCGTCCAGCAAGGCGCAGGTCATCCAGTCCGCCGAGCCGACCACGATCGAGGAAATCCTCGTCCGATCCGGGCAGAAGGTCGCCAAGGGCCAATTGCTGGTGCGTCTGGACGACGCGATGCTGGCGTCGGAATTGGGCCAGCTTCAGGCGGAGACGCGCTCGCTCACCGCACGCGCCGGTCGTCTGGAACGGGAAGGCACCGGTGCAGGCGCGGACTGCACGACAGGTGGGCCGGAATGCGCGCAGGAACAGGCGCTTGCCGCCGTGCGCCAGTCGGCGTTGCGCAGCAAGCAGGATGCCCTGTCGGCACAGGTCGACCAGCGCCGCCGCGAACTGGGCGAGGCGCAGGCGACGATCGAAAGCCTGGGCGGTAGCGTGCAACTGGCGCGGCAACGCGTGGCGATGCTGGAACCGCTCGCCGCCAAGTCGATCGTTCCGCAGACCGAGTTGCTCGATGCCCGGCGCGAATTGGTGGACGCGCAGGGTCGGCTGAACGCCGCGCAGCAGCAGGCCTCGCGCGCGTCCGCCGCGATCCGCGAGGCGCAGGCGCAGCTTTCCGAGGCGAATTTCCAGTTCCGTCAGGATGCATTGAACGAACGCAGTCAACTGGAGGCCAAGATCGCCGTCAACAGCGAGTCTCTTCGGGGCGCAAAAGGACGGGCGCAGCGGGCGGAGATCCGCTCGCCCGTCGACGGCGTGGTCAACGATGTGCAGGTGACGACCATTGGTGGCTATGTCAGCCCGGGCCAGAAGATCATGCAGATCGTCCCCGTGGGTGAAAAGCTGCTGGTCGAGGCGCGGGTGAAGCCCAACGACATCGCCTTCATCAAGACCGGCGACCGCGCCGTGGTGAAGGTGACGGCCTATGACTTCTCCATCTATGGCGGGTTGACCGGCACGGTGCAGCAGGTGTCAGCCGACAGCGTCTATGACGAGGCGACGCGGGAAGCCTATTTCACCGTGGTCGTGGAGACGGACCGCGCCTGGCTTGGCTCGGGCGCGCACAGGTTGCCGATCACGCCCGGCATGGTATGCGATGTGGAGATCATGACCGGCCGCAAGTCGGTCCTGGCCTATCTGCTGAAACCCATCATGAAGGCCCGCTCGGAGGCTCTGCGGGAAAGATAAGCCGGAGGGTCAGCGCGCCGCGAACTGCACGGGTTGCGGCGTCGTCACCCGATAGCCATGGGTCCAGCGGCCAAAGGCGTTGAAGCTCATGATCGGCCGATAGTCGCTGACGCCGGACGAAGGCAGTACCCGGTCGGTCATGTTGTCGAGGATCATCAACTCCCCGCCGATCCGCACCGCCAGCACCGCATGATCGGCCTGCCGCACCAGGTCGCGGGCGATTACCAGGAACATGGAGCGGCGGTCGAAACCCGCCGCTTCCAGCAGCTTCATCTTGGCGATGGCATAATCCTCGCAATCGCCCGCCCCGCTTTGCAGCGTCCGCGCGGCTGACGCCCAATTATCGCCGCCCTGCCGGTCATCCACGAAATGCAGCCGCCGGTTGACCCAGCTATTGATCATCTCGACCTGTTGCTGGCCCGACGAGCCGCGGGCGGCATTGAGGACGGCGCTCCATACCCCTTTGCCGGGCAGGGCGGCCGAAACCGACGCCCATTTGCCGTCGAGCAGGGTTCGGGAAATCGGCATGGCGACCGATCCGAACACATCGGGCTGCCCATTGCGCGGCGGCGGGAGCTGACCCGAGAGCGCGGGAAACGTGCGGGCGGGCATGACGAAGCCGTTGGCCTGCGGCACGGCGGTTGCCGTCGGGGCGGGCAGGAAGCCGCGCATGAAGCCCGGCACCAGTTCCGGCTGGCGATAGCTCACCACGGAGAGCTGCACCCCCTGCAACTGCCAGCCGGGCAGCTTGCCGCTGAAATCGGCGATGCGGCGGTCGTTGACGATGGCGTCGGGGGCCATAGGTTGCGCGATCCAGGGAGCCTGGATGGTCCCGCTGCCCTGCTGCGCGCTGATCGCCGCCAGGCGGCTCATGCCGCCCGCCAGGAGATTGGCGGTAGCACGGTCGGCGGGCGTATAGGCGGCAACGCCCTGACCGAGAGCGTCAGGAAAGTCAGCGAGCGGCGCTTGCGCCAGGGCATGACTGCTTGCCGCTGCCAGCAACAGGGCAGGCGCAGCGCGAAGCATGGTATGGCACAGGGCCGGCGAGCGAAGGGATGGGGCGAAGCCTGACATGCTTGCCCGTATCGCGTCGAAAATTGAACATCCGGTGCCCCGCGCTGGTTAATGCGGCGGTAGGCAAAAAATTGCCGGCAATTTTTTGCCCGGCAATTTTCCGGTAAATCGCGAAATCTGATGTCGCGATTTTCACGACAATTGCAGGTCAGGCGTCGATCGCCTCTTCGTCGACGTTCGCGGCATTTTCCTGAATGAAGGCAAAGCGATGCGCCGGATTGGTGCCCATCAGCCGTTCGACCAGTTCGCGCACCTGCTGCCGGTCCTCAATGTCGTCGGGCAGGGTCACGCGGATCAGGCTGCGGGTCTTGGGGTCCATCGTCGTTTCGCGGAGTTGGCCGGGGTTCATTTCACCCAACCCCTTGAAGCGACTCACTTCGACCTTCTTGCCCTTGAACTCCTTGCGCAGGATTTCTTCGCGATGCGCATCGTCCTTCGCGTAAAGGCTCTTGCCTCCGGCGACCAGGCGATAGAGCGGTGGCTGCGCCAGATAGAGGTGCCCGCGCCGCACCAGTTCCGGCATCTCCTGGAAGAAGAATGTCATCAGCAGCGTCGCGATATGCGCGCCGTCCACGTCGGCGTCGGTCATGATGACGATGCGTTCGTAACGCAGATTGTCGGGATTGCAGTCCTTGCGCGTGCCGCAGCCCAGCGCCAGGATCATGTCGGCAATCTCCTGATTGGCCAGGATCTTGGCGGTGTTGGCCGAGGCGACGTTCAATATCTTGCCGCGCAGGGGCAGGATCGCCTGGGTCTTGCGGTCGCGCGCCTGCTTGGCCGATCCGCCCGCCGAGTCACCTTCGACCAGGAAGATTTCCGCGCCTTCGGGATCGTCATTGGAACAATCGGTCAGCTTGCCGGGCAGCCGCAGCTTGCGCGCGCTGGTCGCGGTCTTGCGCTTGACCTCCTTCTCCTGCTTGCGCTTGAGGCGCTCATCCATGCGGTCGAGCACATAGGCGAGCAGCGCCTTGCCCCGCTCCATATGGTCGGACAGATAATGGTCGAAATGGTCGCGCACCGCATTCTCGACCAGCCGCGCGGCTTCCGGGCTGGTGAGCCGGTCCTTGGTCTGGCTCTGGAATTGCGGATCGCGGATGAAGACCGAAAGCATGATCTCCGAAGAGGTCACGATGTCGTCGGCGGTGATGTCCTTCGCCTTCTTCTGTCCCACCAGTTCGCCAAAGGCGCGAATGCCCTTCACCAACGCGGCGCGCAGGCCGGTCTCATGGGTGCCGCCATCGGGCGTCGGGATGGTGTTGCAATACCAGCTATAGGAACCGTCCGACCAGAGCGGCCAGGCGACCGCCCATTCGACCCGGCCCGCCGCTTCGGGAAAATCCTGCGAGCCGGAGAAGAAGGCGCTGGTCGCGCATTCGCGGTCGCCCACCTGTTCCTTCAGGTGATCGGCCAGACCGCCCGGAAACTGGAACACAGCCTCAGGCGGCGTGTCGTCGCCGATGAGTTCCGGCGCGCATTTCCAACGGATTTCGACGCCCGCGAACAGATAGGCCTTCGACCGCGCCAGCCGGTAGAGGCGGGACGGCTTGAACTTCTGCTCCCCGAAAATCTCCGTATCGGGAATGAAACTGACCGATGTGCCGCGACGGTTGGGCGCCGCGCCGACCTTCTCCAGTCCGCTGCTCGGCAGCCCCTGGGTGAAGCTCTGGCGGAAGAGTTCCTTGTTGCGCGCCACCTCGACCACGGTGATGACAGACAGCGCGTTCACCACGCTGATGCCGACACCATGCAGGCCGCCCGAGGTCGCATAGGCCTTGTCGGTGAATTTGCCGCCCGAATGGAGCGTGGTCAGGATCACTTCCAGCGCCGACTTGCCCGGAAATTTCGGGTGCGGATCGACCGGGATGCCGCGGCCATTGTCGGTGATGGTGAGCTTGTTGCCCGGCTCCAGCAGCACCTCGATCCGCGTGGCATGGCCCGCGACCGCCTCGTCCATGCTGTTGTCCAGCACTTCGCTGGCGAGGTGATGGAGCGCCCGCTCGTCCGTGCCGCCGATATACATGCCGGGGCGACGCCGGACCGGTTCCAGTCCTTCCAGCACTTCGATGGCGGAGGCGTCATAGCCGGGGGAGGAGGTGGGCTGGCTCTCGAACAGATCGGACATGGGCATAGCTATAAGCGGGTGCGCGGCTTGCGCAAGCGGGAGGCGCAAAGGAAAGGGCCGGGTCCTTTTTTGGAACCGGCCCTTTCCTGCGAGTATATCTCTTAAGCGAAGGTCCTTACCGAACCCGCGGTCCGCCGAAGGGAAGCGGCGGCGGCGGACGCCGCGTACCGCGCGGCAACTGCGCCTGGTACGCGCGGCCGCAATGCTCGACGCAATAGGGGAAGCCGGGGTTCACCGCTTCGCCGCAGAAATGGAAATCCGGTTCACCCGGATGGCCCATCGGCCATTTGCAGATGCGTTCGGTCAGGTCGAGCAAGGAGGTCTTGCCGGCGATTTCCGGGCTGGGCTTGGCCGGGACCAGACGGCGCGGCGGCGCGGGCGGGATCGGTGCCTGCTGGTCGCCCGGGCCTTGACGCAGAAAGCCGCCCGGACCGACGGAGATGATGCGCGGTTGGGGCTTGGGCGGTTCCGCATCCGACGCGGCCGATGCGGCCGGGGCGGGCGCGGGCGCCGCCGGAGCAGGCGCGCGCACCGGCGCGGGCGCGGCATGATGGACCGGGGCGGCCGGCTTGGGCGCATCGGCTTCGGGTGCGGGCTTTCGCACGGGCGGCGCGGCCTTCTTGGGCGCTTCGTTGGCTTTTACCGGGGAAGGGCGCGATTGCAGGCCCAGGCGATGCGCCTTGCCGATCACCGCATTACGGCTGACCCCGCCCAGTTCGTCCGCGATCTGGCTGGCGGTCAGGCCCCGTTCCCACATTGCCTTGAGCTGGTCGATACGCTCGTCGGTCCAGGACAATGAATGACTCCTCAAAATTTCAAATTCGCGCCCTATATGGGGCGCGCCGGCACGGGTTCAATTTCCCGCGCATAACGCCCTTGCGGCACAACCTCTCAGCCGATAGTCGATCCGACCATGAACGACCAGACCAAAATTGCAGCGTCCCTGTCGCCTCAGCCGCCTTTCCATGAGCCGGGCGAGTTGGTCATCCGCAATGTCAATTGGGCGGGAACCCGGGCTCTCTACAGGAAAGAGGTGCGGCGCTTCATGAAGGTGCAGCTCCAGACCATCTGGGCGCCTGCCGTCACGACGCTGATGTTCCTGGTGATCTTCACGCTGGCGCTGGGTGGCGCGAATCGGCAAGTGCTTGGCGTGCCCTTCGCCGATTTCATCGCGCCGGGCCTGATGATCATGGGCATGATGAACAATGCCTTCGCCAACAGCAGCTTTTCCCTGCTGGCGGGCAAGATGCAGGGAACGTTGATCGATTATCTCATGCCGCCCTTGTCGGTCAGCGAATTGCTGCTGGCGCTGGTCGGCGCGGCGGTGACGCGGGCCTTTTGCGTGGGTCTTGCATTGTGGGCGGCCATGGCCTTGTGGCCGGGCGTGCATGTGACCCCGGCGCATCCCTGGGCGATCCTGTGGTTCGGACTGATGGGGGCGGCGCTGACGGCCTTCATCGGCGTGCTGACGTCGATCTGGGCGGAAAAGTTCGACCACGCCGCCGCCATCACCAATTTCGTGATCGGGCCGATGACGCTGCTGTCGGGCACTTTCTATTCCATCGATCGCCTTGCGCCCGTCTTCCGCGCGATCAGCCACGCCAATCCCTTCTTCTACGCCATTTCCGGCTTCCGCTACGGTTTCGTCGCGGCGGCGGACGGCGACGTGATGGTGGGCAGCGTGGTGCTGCTGGGTCTGAACGTCGCGCTGGGCCTGCTATGCTATATATTGCTCAAACGTGGGTGGAAATTGAAGGCGTAAAGCTTCCCTTCCGTTCGCCCCGCGCACCTGTCGGGGGTCAGATCAACCCCGCGACAACCGGCACGACGAGCATGATCGCGAACAGCGCAAGCGCCGCCACCACCCAATGATGCAGCCGGGGGAGGGAGCGTTCATCACACCCTCCCTCTGGTTTCAGCAGCATCAGACGTTGACGCCCTTGCCCCCAACGCGGGTGAGCGAGAAGCCCGCTGCCTCGGCTTCCCTGCGCGGATAGATGTTGCGCAGGTCGACCAGAACCGGCCCGTTCATCGAAGCGGCCAGCCGTTTCAGGTCCAGCGCCCTGAATGCGTCCCATTCCGTCACCAGCACCAGCGCATCGGCCCCGGTCGCCGCCTCATAGGCGTCCTTCACCATGGTCACACCCGGCATCAGCGGCGCGGCCACGTCCATGCCTTCGGGGTCATAGGCGACGATCTTCGCGCCCGCATCCTCCAGCGCCTGCACGATGGCCAGGCTCGGCGCATCGCGCATGTCGTCGGTATTGGGCTTGAAGGTCAGGCCCAGCAACGCGACCGTCTTGCCCCGCGCCTCGCCGCCCAGGGCTTTCACGATCTTGCGCCCCATCGCCCGCTTGCGCAGGTCGTTCACCTGCACGACGGTTTCGACGATGCGGATCGGCGTGTCATAATCCTGCCCGGTCTTGACCAGCGCCAGCGTGTCCTTCGGGAAGCAGGAGCCGCCATAGCCCGGGCCGGCATGCAGGAACTTGCTTCCGATCCGGTTGTCGAGGCCGATGCCCCGCGATACGTCCTGCACCTCGGCACCCACGGCTTCGCACAGGTCCGCCATCTCGTTGATGAAGGTGATCTTGGTCGCCAGGAAGGCGTTGGCGGCATATTTGATCAACTCCGCCGTGCGCCGTCCGGTGAACATGACCGGCGCCTGGTTGAGATTGAGCGGGCGGTAGACCTGCGCCATCACATCGATGGCCCGTTCGCTGCCGGTGGTGCCGACGACGACGCGGTCGGGCCGCTTGAAATCCCCGATCGCCGCGCCTTCGCGCAGGAATTCCGGGTTGGAGACGACCTGGATGTCGAGGTCGGGCCGCGCTTCCCGGACGATCCGCTCGACCTCGTCGCCGGTGCCGACCGGAACGGTGGACTTGGTGACGATGACGGTCGGCCCATCCAGCGATTCCGCGATTTCCTTCGCCGCCGCATAGACATAGCTCAGATCCGCATGCCCATCGCCGCGCCGCGAAGGCGTGCCCACGGCGATGAAGATCGCATCCGCGCCCTTCACGCCTTTCGCCAGATCGGTCGTGAAGGTCAGCCGTCCGGCCGAAGCATTGCTCCCCACCAGATGGTCCAGGCCGGGTTCAAAGATGGGCATGCGTCCGGATTCGATCGCGGCGATCTTGCCCGCATCCTTGTCCACGCACACCACGTCATGGCCGAAATCGGCAAAGCAGGCGCCTGACACCAGCCCGACATAGCCCGTGCCGATCATCGTGATCTTCATAAAATAACTGAGCCCTCGATTGGGAAAATGGTTCGGCTGGCCTCTAGCATAGGTCCTTGCCAATGCGAAAGCGCGCGTCGGGAGTACCCATGTTCAGGGGATGGTTACCATTTTCTGTCAGCCACTTACCCGTAAGACGGCTTGCAAAGGGTAAGAAATGAAGGTTGCGCTGGTGTTCGGGACGCGCCCCGAAGCGATCAAGCTGTTCCCGGTGATTCACGCGCTGCGGGCGCGGAAGGGTGTGGAAACCCGGGTGATCGTGACCGCGCAGCATCGCGGCCTGCTGGACCAGGTGCTGGAGATTGCCGGGATCGCCCCCGACATCGACCTGGACGTGATGACCCCAAACCAGACGCTGGACGGCCTGACGGCGAAGCTGATCGTGGAACTGGGGAGGGCGTTCGACGCGGAGAAGCCGGACCGCGTGGTCGTGCACGGCGATACCCTCACCACCATGGTCGCCAGCCTCGCGGCCTATTACCGCAAGATTCCGGTCGCCCATGTCGAAGCCGGCCTGCGCAGCGGCGACATCCACCATCCCTGGCCGGAGGAGGTGAACCGCCGCGTCGTGGCCTGCATCGCGGACATGAATTTCGCCCCCACGGACGCCGCCGCGAACGCCCTGCTGGCCGAAAATCGCGACCCGGCGACCATCCATGTCACCGGCAACACCGTGATCGACGCGCTGCTCGCGACACGCGAGCGCGTTCTGGCTGAACCCCATCTCGCTTCAGGTTTGGACGGCCTTGCCCAGCGCTTTGCCGGCAAGCGGATCGTCGCCGTCACCAGCCACCGCCGCGAGAATTTCGGCGGCGGCATGGAAGCGATCGCCCGCTCCATTGCGGAGATCGCCCAGCGTCCCGACATGGCGGTGATCTTCCCGGTCCATCCCAATCCCCATGTGCGCCCGGTCATGGACGCCGTGCTCGCCGGCCTTCCCAATGTCGCGATGATCGAACCGCTGGACTATCCCCATTTCGTCCGCCTGCTGGACCTGTGCCACCTCGTCCTCACCGACAGCGGCGGCGTGCAGGAAGAGGCGCCCTCGCTCGGCAAGCCGGTCCTCGTCATGCGCGAGACGACCGAACGTCAGGAAGGCGTGGCGGCGGGCACCGCGAAACTGGTCGGCACCGACCGCGCGAAGATCGTCCGCTCCGTTTTCGACCTGCTGGACGATGAAGCCGCCTACGCCGCCATGTCGCGCGCCCACAATCCCTTCGGCGATGGGCAGGCATCGGAGCGGATCGCGGACATCATCGCCGCGAGCGCGCAAGCCGATATGAACGAGGCAGCGTAAAGTTCCGGTACGCGCAAGCGCCACTTTCATTACCGAAATCTTCAGCATTTCCCGTCACAAACCCACCGAACCCAAAGGCATCCCCAGGACCCCTCCATGCCCCTCGAAAAGCTCCAGCAGAAGGTATCCGTCGTCGGCCTAGGCTATATCGGCCTGCCGACCGCCGCCCTGATCGCGCGCGGCGGAGCGCAGGTCGTCGGCGTCGACGTCAGCGCCCATGTCGTGGAGACGGTCAACTCCGGCCGCGTCCATATCGAGGAAGTCGACCTCGACGGCCTCGTCCAGGGGGTCGTCTCCCGCGGCAATCTCCGCGCCAGCCTGGAGGTGGAACCGAGCGACGTCTTCATCATCGCGGTCCCCACGCCCGTAGCCGAAGACCGCGCGCCCGACATCAGCCATGTCCTGAAAGCCGCCCGCACCGTCGCCCATGTCCTGAAATCCGGCGACACGGTTATTCTCGAATCCACATCGCCGGTCGGCACCACGGAAGCCATGCGCGACCTCTTTGCGCAACTTCGCCCCGACCTCAAAATGCCGGAACCCGGCGTGGCGGGCGACATCGCCATCGCCTATTGCCCCGAACGCGTCCTGCCCGGTCGCATATTGGTCGAACTGATCGACAATGACCGCTGCATCGGTGGCATCACACCCCGCTGCGCCCGCAAGGCGCTGGGCTTCTACCGCCAGTTCGTGCGCGGCGCCTGCATCACCACCAGCGCCCGCGCCGCCGAAATGGTGAAGCTGGTCGAAAACAGCTTCCGCGACGTCAATATCGCCTTCGCCAACGAGCTGTCCGTGATCGCGGAGCGCATGGACATCGACGTGTGGGAAGTCATCCGCCTCGCCAACCGGCACCCCCGCGTCAACATATTGCAACCCGGCCCCGGCGTGGGCGGCCACTGCATCGCCGTCGACCCCTGGTTCATCGTTCATGGCGACCCGGAAAACAGCCGCCTCATCCGCACCGCGCGGGAGGTCAATGACGGCAAGACCGACTATGTGGTCGCGAAAGCATCCGACCTGATAGACGAATTGCCGGGTGAGGACGTCGCCTGCCTCGGCCTCGCCTTCAAACCCAATATCGACGATTTCCGGGAAAGCCCCGCCGTGAAGGTCGCGGCTCGCCTTGCCAGGCGCTATGGCCGCCGCATCAAGCTGGTCGAACCTTATGCCCATGATCTGCCGATGGAGTTCGCCGGAACGGGCGCCGAACTGATCGATCTCGATACGGCTCTGGAACAATGCGGCGTTTTCGTCATTCTTGTCGATCATGACATGTTCAAATCGGTTCCGGTGGACGAACGCGCCGACAAGGCGGTCTACGACACGCGCGGCGTCTGGCCGGATCAGCCCCGGCGAGTCATCCCGGATCAGGCCCGGATCGCCATCTGATCGGCAGCGCGGGCGCGCCTGCGGTTGCCATGTCCCCGTTGCGCCGTTAACCCCGCCCGAAACGGCGCGTTTTGAACGCGCTGCCTGAATAGCGCGGGGATTTTAACGGCAATGAACCGGCCGACCGACAGCAAGAGCCATATGCTGGCCCCGATCCTGGCCCCGACCCTGGCCTGCGCGCTGCTCGGCGCCTGCTCGACCGTGGAGGACGCACCCAAGGGGGAGGCCGCCTACGCCGCGATCCCGTCCGCTCCGGCCGTCGGCATCGATTATCGCATTTCCCCCGATGATGTCCTTCGTATCCAAATCTATCATGAGCCAGGCCTCTCGCTCGAAGACGCGCAGGTGACGGCGGCTGGCATGGTGCGCATGCCGCTGATCGGAGACGTCTCCGTCGCCGGTCTTTCCGCAGGCGAAGCGTCGGACGTCATCGCCGGGCGGTTTGGCGATCGCTATCTCGTCTCGCCGCAGGTGACGGTGTTCGTCAAAAGGGCGGTGGGTCGCCGCATCACCGTGGACGGCGAAGTCCGCGAACCGGGCCTGTTTCCGCTCGACGGCCGCCTTGGTCTGCTACAGGCCGTCGCCCTGGCCAAAGGGCCCACCCGCCTCGCCAGCCTCGGCCAGATCGTGGTGGTCCGGCAGTCCGACGGCCAGCGCAAGGCAGCGATGTTCGACCTCGGCGCGATCCGCAAGGGAGAGGCACCCGATCCCGAAATCTTGCCGGGCGACACCATCATTGTCGGCCTGTCGCGGGCCAAGGCGATATTGGGCGGTGCGCTGCTGGCGCTTCCCGCGGTGGGGGCTGGTTTCGTCGCACTGGACGGAGGGCTCTGATGGCGGGGCCGGGCCTGCTGATCGATGCCGACGGCGCCTCCGCCACGATGGAGGGTCGCGCCGCGCGCTTCGCCGCTGCCGCGAACGGGGCATGGGTGGCGGTGCGGCGGCATCGCATCATCCTGTTCGTCACCATGGCGCTGTGCGTGCTGGCGGGCGTGGTCTTCATTCTGCTTTCCACCCCCGATTACCGGGCGACCGCGTCCGTCGAGGTGGAGGATATTCCCGCCGGGGCCGCAGGCGCAGCCGCCGCGCAACGGCAGGCGACGCCCTCCGACAATGAAGCGTTGATGCAGACCGAACTCGAAGTGCTGCGCAGCCGCGCTCTGGCGGAGGATGTGGCGCGGGAACTGGCGCTGGTCGGCAGCCGCACCTTCTTCGACGGCATGGACGTCCGCCGCCCGGACCGGGGAGCAGGCTCGCTCAGCCAGCGGCAGGTTGAAACCGAAATGGTCGTGAACCTGCTGCGCGACAATCTGCACGTCGAACTGCCGGGCAAGTCCCGCGTCATCCGTATCAGCTTCACCAGCGCCGATCCGATATTGTCGGCCCGCGTCGCCAACAGCTACGCCGACAGCCTGATCCGCGCCGACCTGAAGCGCGGCTTCGAATCCGGGGTTCAGGCCCGCCGCTTCCTGTTGGGGGAACTGGACGGCGCGCGCAAGGATCTGGAGCGGGCGGAACGCGATCTGGCCGTCTATGCCGCCAATGCCGGAGCCATGGCGCCCCTGGGAACGCAGGAGGGCGAAGGCGGCGATTCGCCGCCCGAAGGCACGACTGCCACCCGGCTGGCGCAACTGAACGCCTTCCGCGCCCAGGCGACGGCGGACCGGATCGCCGCGCAGAAGCGTTGGGAAAGCGCCCGCCTGTCCAGCGTCGAGACGCTGCCCGAAGTGCTGAACAACGGCGCGATGCAGCAGATCATGACGGAGAGGGCGCAGGCGAGGGCGCAGGTCGTGCAGGAACGCCAGTTCCGCAAGGATGCCCATCCCGAAATGCGCGAGGCGCGCGCGCGTCTGGCGGCGCTGGACGATCAGGCGGAGGGGATGGCCAATACCATCCGCGCCTCGCTCAAGGAACAGTTTGATGTCGCCGTCCATGGCGAGAAACAGATCCGGTCCGAAATCGCCAAGGTCGAACGGCAGGCGCAGGCCGAACGCGGCCGAGGCGTGCAGATGAGCATATTGGAGCGGCAGGTCGATACCTATCGCCTGCTGCACGACAGTCTGCTCCAGCGTTATCGCGACATGGCCTCTCAGGCCGGGTTCCAGGCGGGCCGTATCCAGCCGCTCGATCGGGCGGCGGTGCCGTCGCGGCCTTCTTCGCCCAATATCGGCGTCACCATGCTGCTGGCGTCGCTCGGCGGACTGGTCCTTGGCCTCTTGGCGGTGGCGGGACGGCATATTTTCGACGATGCCGTGACGTCGGCCGATACGCTGGCTGAACGGGTGAACCTGCCGCTGCTGGGCGCGGTCCCGGCGGGCGAGAAACCGGCGACGGAGATTTTCGCGCCCATCGCGTCCTCGCTGCTTCTGGGATCGGCGGCGGGCCTGCCGCGCTCGATCCTCGTCACCAGTGCACAGGAAGGGGAGGGTAAGTCCTCGACACTGCATGCCCTGGCGAAAGCGTTGGCGAAGCTCGACAAGCGGGTGCTGGTGATCGATGCCGACATGCGGCGGCCCAAGCAGCACAGCCTGTTCGGCATCGCACCCCACCGGGGCATCAGCGAACTGATGACCGGGCAGGCGAAGATGGATGAGGTGATTGTCGACAGCGGCGTTCCCGGCGTGTCCCTGCTGCCCTGTGGCGCGATCCCACCCAGTCCCGCGGAACTGCTGATCACGCCCGCGATGGATTCCCTGCTCGCGGCGGTACGCGAACGCTATGACACGGTATTGATCGACGCGCCGCCGATCCTCGGCCTGTCGGACGCTTCCCTGCTGGCCGCCAAGGCGCAGGTGACATTGCTGGTGGTCGAATGGGGCCGCAATCATCATGGCGGGCTGCGCGTCGCGGCGGATCGCCTGCGCCGCGCCGGCGGTGCGATCATCGGGGCGATCCTCACCAAGCAGCAGGGCCGCGCCTTCGAATATGACTATCACAGGGGTGGCTGAGGGGCCGAACCGATGCTTCGAATGGCCAGGCCGTTTCGATCGTAAACGATTCTATTCCTTTGTTTTCAACCATGAGGGCTGAAGGTCGATCGGCGCTAATCCGCTTCCGTCGGTTTGCGCGCGCGTCGCTCTGCCACGAATTCACTGATCGCCTGGCCGCTGGCATTGAGCAGCGGATAGGTGCGTGCATCGGACAACCAGTCCGGCCGTCGCGCGCCGCTGCCATAGAATGTGTCGTAGACCAGGCTGAACGCCAGAAACACCAGGGTCGCGCCGATCAGCCCCTTGACCGCGCCGAAACCGGCACCGAGCACGCGATCGACCGGACCCAGCACCGACTGGCGCGTGCGGCGGCCTATGGCGTGGGCGAGCAGCTTACCCAGGCCGAAGGTCACACCGAACACCAGCGCGAAGGCCAGCACCGCCGCGCCGCTCGTGCTGCCGACGAAGCCATCCAGCAGGTCCGTGGCCGAGGCATGGAACAGGCGGATCGCGAAGATCGCCAGCACCCAGGCGATCAGCGACAGCGTTTCCTGGACGAAACCGCGCAACAGGCCGAAAATGGCGCAGCCGCCAATCAGCAACAGGACGAGAATATCGATCGCGTTCATGGCGCCGTTGGCTATCCGCGGCCGAGCATCTGGTCAACAAGTTGCGCGAGCGCGCGGTATCCGCTGACGGAAATGCCCTTCACCCCATCGGCCACGGCGGCCGGAACGAAGGCGCGGTTGAAACCCAGCTTGGCCGCCTCGCGCAGGCGCAGCGGGGCGTGCGCCACTGGACGAACCTCACCGGACAGGGCGACTTCCCCGAACAGGACGACATCGGCAGGCACCGGCCGCTCGGAAAGCGCGGACATCAGCGCGGCGGCGACGGCCAGGTCGGCCGCCGGGTCCGACAGGCGATAACCGCCCGCGACATTCAGATAGACTTCACAGGTGGAAAAGCTGAGACCGCAGCGCGCCTCCAGCACGGCAAGGACCATGGCCAGCCGCCCGCTGTCCCAACCCACCACCGCGCGGCGGGGGGTCGCGCCACTGGAAAGGCGCACGACCAGCGCCTGGATTTCGACCAGCACGGGGCGGGTGCCTTCCAATGCAGGGAACACCGTCGCGCCCGTGACCGTCTCGTCGCGATGGGTCAGGAACAGGGCCGAGGGGTTGGCCACCTCCTCCAGTCCCTCGGCCACCATGGAGAAGACGCCGATCTCGTCCGTGCCGCCGAAGCGGTTCTTGATCGCGCGCAGGATGCGATATTGGTGGCTGCGCTCCCCCTCGAAGCTCAGCACCGTGTCGACCATATGCTCCAGCACGCGCGGCCCCGCGATGCTGCCGTCCTTGGTGACATGGCCCACCAGGATGAGCGCCGTGCCGCGCTGCTTGGCGAAGCGGATCAGTTCCTGGCTGGACGCGCGCACCTGGCTCACCGTGCCGGGCGCGCCCTCGATCAGGTCGCTGTGCATGGTCTGGATCGAATCGATGATGAGCAGGGCTGGCGGCGCGCCCTCGCCAAGCGTCGTCAATATGTCGCGGACGGAGGTGGCGCTGGCAAGCTGAACGGGCGCATTGCCGAGGCCAAGCCGCTGCGCGCGCAGGCGGACCTGATCGGACGCCTCCTCGCCGCTGATATAGGCGACGCTATGCCCGGCCGATGCGATGCGGGCCGCCGCCTGCAACAGCAGTGTCGACTTGCCGATGCCGGGATCGCCGCCGATCAGCGTGGCGGACCCCGGCACGATGCCGCCCCCCAGCGCCCGGTCGAATTCGGCGATGCCCGTGCTGGTGCGCGGCGGCAGTTCGACCTTGTCGTCCAGACCCACCAGCGTCAGCGCGCGGCCGCCGGTGTGAAGATCATGGCGGGCGGAAAAGACCGTCTCCGCCGCTTCCTCGACGATGCTGTTCCATTCGCCGCAGTCGTCGCATTGTCCCTGCCACCGGCCGGAGACGGTGCCGCATTGCTGACAGACGAATTTGCGCTTTGCCTTTGCCATGGCGCACGCATATCAGAACATATGTGGAACACAAATCCTCTTTGCATCTTCCCATGGAAACCGGGCGCGCAGTGGCGCATTGTTTCGCCATGAAGACCATTCGCGTCGCCAGTTACAATATTCGCAAAGCCATAGGCACCGACCGCCGCCGCGTACCCGAACGGGTGATCGACGTGCTGAACGAACTGGATGCCGACATCATCGCCTTGCAGGAAGCGGATCGGCGGTTCGGGATACGGTCCGCGGCGCTGCCGCCCTGGCTGCTGGAAAGCATCAGCCCCTACAAGCCCGTTCCGCTCAACGTCCATGTCGATTCGATGGGCTGGCACGGCAATGCGATCCTGGTGCGCAAGGAGGCGGAGATCGGCGCGCATGATGTGCTGCACCTTCCGTGCCTGGAGCCGCGCGGCGCGACCATGGCGGAGGTGAATCTGGGCAAGGCGAGTCTGCGCATATTCGGCATGCATCTGGACCTGTCGGGTCTGTGGCGGCGCAAGCAGGCGGCGGCGGTCATCCATGCGGCGGGCCTGCGCCATGCCATGCCGACCGTGCTGATGGGCGACCTCAACGAATGGAGCGCGGAACGCGGTTGCCTGGCCGATTTCGCCCGGCATTACCATTTCGCGCCATGTGGGCGGTCCTTTCACGCGCGGCGCCCGGTGGCCCGGCTCGACCGGATCATGCATTGCGGGCAGTTGAAGCTGGTCGACAGCGGCGTGCATGAAAGCGCGGCGGCGCGGCGTGCTTCGGACCATCTGCCGATCTGGGCGGAGTTCAAACTATCCTGACTTCCTCTCGACAAGTCGATCTTGCTCTGCAACTCTCAAGCCCATGAAAGAGCGGGAACTCAGGCTCGCACTGGTCTGCTATGGCGGGATCAGCCTGGCCGTCTACATGCACGGCATCACCAAGGAAATCTGGCATCTCGCGCGGGCCAGCCGGGCTTTCCACGATGGCGAGCCGTCGGGGAACAGCAGCGAGGCGGTCTATCGGCGGTTGCTGGAGGAACTGGAATTGACCGGCGGCGTCAGACTGCGCGTCATGCCCGACATCATCGCGGGGGCGAGCGCGGGCGGGATCAACGGCATCTTCCTGGCACAGGCGATCGAGACGGGACAATCGCTCGATCCGCTGACCGACATGTGGCTGGACAATGCCGATGTCGAGAAGCTGTTGGACCCCGACGCCCGCCCCGCCCGGCGCATCACCAAGATCTGGGCGACGCCGCTCGTCTGGATGGCGGCGCGGCATCCGGGCGACACGGTGGAGCGCACGGTCGCCCCCGACACGCGGGAGGAGGTGCGCCACAAGCTGTCGCATTTCATCCGTTCGCGCTGGTTCGAGCCACCCTTCGGCGGAGAGATATTCACCGCGATGATCCTCGACGCCTTCGACGCGATGGAGGCGACCGGACGCGGTCCCGCACTTCTGCCCGCCGGCCATCCGCTCGACCTGTTCGTCACCGTCACGGATTTCGAGGGACATCCGCAAAGCCTGACCCTCAACAGCCCGCCCCAGGTGGTGGAGACGGAGCATCGCCTCTCCATCGGCTTTCGCGCGCGCGGCCCCAAGAGCAATGGGCAGGCCCGGAGCTTCGCCGATCCTGCCGAACTGGTCTTCGCGGCGCGGGCGACGGCCAGCTTTCCCGGCGCCTTTCCCCCCTTCACCGTGCGCGAACTGGACCGGGTGCTCAAACGCCGCCACCGCGCCTGGCCGACGCGCGATGCTTTCCTTGCCCGCGCCTTGCCCCGCCATGCCGCGCAGGGGAGGGCGGAGGACGCGGTGCTGATCGACGGATCGGTGCTGGCTAACGCCCCCTTCGCCCAGGCGATCGGCGCTCTCAGGAACCGGCCCTCACGGAGGGAGGTCGACCGGCGCTTCGTCTATATCGATCCCAAGCCGGGCCATCGCTCCATCCAGCTCAACCGCCAGGGAGAGGCCGTGCCGACGGGTGAGGATGCGCCGTTGCCCGGTTTCTTCCGTACCATTTTCGGTGCCCTCAGCGATATTCCCCGCGAACAGCCGATCCGCGACAATCTGGAGGCCATAGATCGCCACAGCGGGCGCATCCGACGCATGGTGCGCATATTGAACGCGCTGCGTCCTGGCATCGAGGCGGAGGTGGAGGGCGCGGTCGGCGGCATGCTGTTCCTTGACCGTCCCACGCCCGCTCGCCTGTCTGCCTGGCGCAGCAAGGCGCAGCAACGCGCGGCCAATTCGGCGGGCTTCGCCTTTCCCGCCTATGGGCATCTCAAGCTGTCCGGCATCGTCGAGGATCTGGCAGATCTGCTTTTCCGCCTGAGCGGCGAGGAAAGCCCGCTGATGCGGGAAAGCTATCGTCAGGCGCTGTGGAGCCATGTGCGTGCGACCGGGGCGGACCGGTTGACCGAGGACGTCGGCCCCACTTCCGCTCCGGTCGGTTTCTTCCGCCGATATGATCTCCCCTTCCGCATACGCCGCTTGCGCTTTCTGGCACGGCGCCTGGCCGAAACGCTGGAGGTGGACGCGACCACGGACGACGCCCTCATCCAGAAGATGCACGACGCGATCTATGCCGCGCTCTCGCACTATACCGAGTGCCAGGGCATCGACTTCTACAATGGGGACATCAAGGCTGCGGCGCGCGAGGTGCCCAATGATGCCGGCGCCGCGCTGGAGGCGATCGCGGCGCGGATGCAACTGCGGGAGCGGGACGAGGCGGCGGACATGATGCTGGCCGATGCGATGGCCGCCCTGCCCAAGGCGGCACGGCGGACCATGCTGCTCGCCTATCTTGGCTTTCCCTTCTACGATATCGCCACCCTGCCGTTGCTCCAGGGCCACGCCATGGACGAATATGACCCGGTCAAGGTCGACCGCATATCGCCCGAAGATTGCAGTGCGATTCGGCCCGGCGGGGCGGAAGCGACGCTGAAAGGCATAGAATTCAACAATTTCGGCGCCTTCTTCAGCCGCGCCTATCGGGAGAATGACTATCTATGGGGGCGGCTCCATGGGGTGGAACGGCTACTGGATATCGTGATTTCGGCATTACCCGCGGCAAACCGTCTTTCGCAGGAGATGGTGGGCCACTATAGGCGGACCGCTTTCCTGGCGATCCTCGACGAGGAAGAGAAGCGGCTGACCCATGCCGCGGACCTGATCGCCAGTTTGCGGGAGGAGATCGGGTGAGCGCGGGGAAGAAGCTGTTTCCGACGATGATGCTGGTGCTGGCCGCCGGCTGCTCGCCTGCCTCCGGCGATCACGCCGGCGCGGGGCCGCAGGAGCAGGTCGATGCCGCGGCCTTTTCGGAGGTTGGGCCGTCCGGCGCAGTCGCGCCCGGTTCCCAGTCCACGCATATTCTGCCGGATATCGATCCCACCGTGACCGGCAAGCGGCAAGTGCCGGCCAAGATGGAGGAAACCCCGCCGGTCGCGATGGCGGATCAACCCCTGGTCCTTCCGATCAAACCCTCGGTCGTGAACATACCGCCTCCTGCCTATGTTCCCGATCTGCCCCCTTCCGTCGGCGCCGCCGATCCCCGGCCTTTTCCGGATGAGGTGACCCGCTACATGGTCGACCGCGACAGTTGCGACCATTTCCGGGGTGAGGAAGCCTATGACATGGAACGGCGTGCCTTCCTTCAGGAAAATATCGCGGAATTGTGCACCGGAACGGATGCGCGGCTGGCGCGCTTGCGGGAACGCTATGCCCAGGATCCGGCCGTCATGACCGCGCTCAGCGGCTATGAGAACCAGATCGAGGGCAATGCCTCCCAATAGCTCAGGGAAACGGCTTGCAAAGGCCGGCCTGAAAATCCCGGTCGATCAAGAATAGATCGCGTCGATCTGAGTCGCGAGGTCGATGTCGCGGCGCGACAATCCGCCCGCGTCATGGGTGGTGAGCGTGATGTCCACCCGGTTGTAGACGTTCGACCATTCAGGATGATGGTCCGCCCTTTCCGCCAGCAGCGCCACCTTGGTCATGAAACCGAACGCGCCCACGAAATCCTTGAAGATGAATAGCCGGCGGATGCCCTCGGGCTCCTGAACCGGGGTCCATTCGGGTAGGTCCCGCAGCGCCAGCGCCCGTTCTTCCTCATCCAGTCTCGCAATCACTTGTCGTCTTCTCCATTCGTGCGGGTCATTAACCCACTTTCCCGATTTTCGGCTGTTTCCAGACGATTCGGAACATGCTTTATGTCTGTCCCATGGATGATGCCGGTCAACCCCCCCGTTTTGCGCCAAGTCGCGAGGATATTCAGGCCCTTGCGTTGAACGCCTTGTCGCGCCTGCCTGATCCCTTCCGGGCGCATCTGTCCAATGTCGTGCTGTTTGTCGAGGAATTCGCCGACAGCCAGGTGCTGAAGGACATGGAGATCGATGATCCCTTCGGCCTGACCGGCCTTTATAGCGGGCGGCCCGTGGGGGAGGCGGCGCAAACGGGCGATCTGCCGCCGTCCATTCATCTGTTCCGCCGTCCGCTGCTCGACGAATGGGTGGAAACCGGGGTGCCGCTGGACATGCTGATCACCCATGTGGTCGTCCATGAAATCGGCCATCATTTCGGCCTGTCCGATCTCGATATGCACGTGTTGGAGGACATGGTCACCTTATGAGCCGGACAGGGTTGCGCCTGTCGGGTGTCGCGTGCGTGCGTGGCGGGCGGCTGCTGTTTCGCGGGATCGATCTGGCGATGGAAGCCGGCGGTAGTGCCTTGGTCAAGGGACCGAACGGCATCGGCAAATCGAGCCTTATCCGAATCTGCGCCGGTCTGTTGCGCGCGTCGGTGGGCACGGTGGAACGGCATGGCAAGGTCACGCTGACCGACGAACGGCTGGCGCTGGACATGGAACAGCCTCTTCGCGCCGCGCTGGATTTCTGGGCGCGGCTGGACGGCGCGGGACCGCAGGCGGTGGATGCAGCGATGGCGGCGATGGCGCTTGCTTCCCTGGCGCAGGTGCCGGTGCGGATGCTCTCCACCGGACAGCGCAAGCGGGCGGCGCTGGCACGGGTGATCGCATCGGGCGCACCGATCTGGCTGCTGGACGAGCCGGGCAACGGGCTGGACGATGTGGCGCTGTCCCTGCTGGGCGACGCGGTGGCGGGGCATCTGGCCAAGGGCGGGATCGTCGTTGCGGCATCGCACCAGCCGCTGCCGCTGGTGACGCCGGTGGTGATGGCGATGCAGGATTATCTCCCGACGGAGGAGGCCGCGTGAGGATCGTGCTGACGCTCGCTACGCGGGATTTGCGCCAGGCCTGGCAGTCGGCCGGTCTTTGGCTGCCCGTTGCCTTCCTGCTGCTGGTGGCGAGCCTTTATCCCTTCGCGGTCGGGCCGGATGCGGCGCTGCTACGGCGGACCGGCGGCGGGATGCTGTGGATTGCAGCCCTGCTCGCGAGCCTGTTGCCGGTCGACCGGCTGGTCGCGCCGGACCGGGATTCAGGCGTGCTCGACCAGATCGCGCTGCGCGGCATCGGGGAGGAGATGGTGGTGCTCGCCCGGCTGATCGCGCATTGGCTGGGGTTCGGCCCGGCACTGATGATCGCCACCCTGCCTGCGGCCGCCTTGCTCAAGCTCGATGCGGCGACCATCGGCCTGCTGGAAACGGGCCTGCTGATCGGGACGCCCGCGCTCGCGGCATTGGGGCTGTTGGTGGCGACGCTGACGGCGGGACTGCGATCCAGCGGCGCCCTGTCGGGCTTGCTGGCCCTGCCGCTGGCCGTGCCGCTACTGATCTTCGGTGCCGGAACGCTCGGCGACGGCAGCGGTGCGGCGCTCAAATTCCTGGGAGCGGCATCGCTGCTGCTGGTGGCGATCACGCCCTTTGCCGGGGGAGCCGCGATCCGGGCGGGTCGGGAATAATATTTCCGCGCACAAGCACGGCCTCGCTCGCTTGGTCAGGGAATCGCGGTTTCCTGACCCTGTGTCATGTCCGCTTTTGACCCACCCCCGGACGATGGGTCAGGCGCGGGCGAGCAACCCTTCGACCAGCCCCTCGAACAGCCGCCGCCCGTCGGTCGCACCATGCGCCGCTTCGATCACACGTTCCGGATGCGGCATCATGCCCAGTACATTGCCCGCTTCGTTCAGGATGCCTGCAATGTTCCTCGCCGATCCGTTGACGCTCTCCGTATAGCGTAGCGCCACCCGGCCTTCGCCCTCCAGCCGGTCCAGCATATCGGCATCCGCGAAATAATTGCCGTCATGATGCGCCACCGGAAAGCGGATCGCTTCGCCCGCATCATAGCGGCTGGTGAAGGCGCTTTGCGCATTTTCAACCGTCAGCGCTACGTCGCGGCAGACGAAATGCCCGCCCGCATTGCGCAGCAGCGCGCCGGGCAGCAGCCCGCTCTCGGTCAACACCTGAAAGCCGTTGCAGATGCCCAGCACATAGGCGCCGCGTTCGGCAGCCTTCGCAACCGCCTGCATCACCGGCGAACGCGCCGCCATCGCGCCGGAGCGCAGATAGTCGCCATAGGAAAAGCCACCAGGCACGCCGATCAGGTCGAGATCGTCGGGCAGTTCCGTATCGCGGTGCCAGATCATGGCGGGTTTCGCGCCGGTCGCCGCCTCGAACGCCACGGCGAGGTCGCGGTCGCAATTGCTGCCGGGAAAGACGATGACGGCGCTCTTCATGGCTCAGGCCTTTTCGATGCGGTAGTTTTCGATCACCGTGTTCGCCAGCAGCTTGCGGCACATGGCGTCGATTTCCTCGTCACTGGTGCAGTCGGCCAGGTCCAGCTCGATCAGCTTGCCAGCGCGCACGTCATTGACGCCGCCAAAGCCAAGGCCTTCCAGCGCATGATGGATCGCCTTGCCCTGCGGGTCGAGGACACCGCCCTTGAGGGTGACGAAGATGCGGGCTTTCATGGGACGAGGAACTCCGTAATCAGGCTTTCGCGCACCCCCTAATATCCTCGGCTCCCGCAAGCAAGGCATTATGCTTTTGTTAGCGACAAGCGCGCTATCCTGCCGGTGGAGGAAAGGGTTTTCATGGCCGGTCTTGCTTTGGCGATGTTTGTCGGGCTGTTCGCCTTCGGTCAGCAGATCGTGGGTTATGACGATCCCCATGGCCGGGTTCAGCTTGCGCTTCTGGCGACCTTCACCTTCGGCGTACTGATCGGCTATCGCGCGAACAGCTAATCGGCGAACGGCATCGGCCAGCAGAAAAACCGGCTCCCGCAGCGGCCTGTCTTGCTTTAGGCCGGGCGCGATGAATCCGGAATATCTCTATTATGCCTGCGCCATCGCGGCGGTGATCCTGTCCGGCCTTGCCAAGGGGGGCTTTGCCGGGGTCGGCGCGCTGGCCATGCCGATCATGGCGCTGGGAGTCGATCCGGTCAGGGGAGCGGCGATCCTGTTGCCCATTCTGATCCTTCAGGACGTCGTCAGTGTCTGGTCATTCCGGCACAGCTGGGACCGGCACATCCTGAAGGTCATGCTGCCCGGAATGGCTATGGGAGTCGCCATCGGCTATTTCTTCGCGGCCCAGGTGTCCGAAGTGGCGGTGCTGGGCGTTTTGGGGCTGATTTCGACGCTGTTCGGGCTCCAGCGTCTCTGGATCGAGCGCGGCGGCGCGATCGTGCTGCCGTCCGGTTCGCCGGGATGGGTAGGTGTGCTGTTCGGCGTGGCAAGCGGTTTCACCAGCCAGATCGCTCATGCCGGATCACCGCCTTTCCAGATGTGGGTGCTGCCGAAACGCCTGCCCCGTGACACGCTGGTCGGAACGACTGCGATCGCCTTTGCCATGCTGAACTGGATGAAGGTGCCCGCCTATGCCGCCCTGGGGCAGTTCACCAGAACCAATCTGATGGCGACGGCGATGTTGATTCCGGTGGCCATTGCAGCGACCTTGGCGGGCGTGGTGCTGGTCCGGCGGGTTGACGCCGCGCGTTTCTATACGCTCATCTATGTGCTGATGGTGTTGCTGGGGATCAAGCTGATGGCGGACGCGCTGCTCGCCTGAGCAGCGCGTCGAACCGTCAATCCTTGCCGCGCTTCTTGCGGTGGGTGTCGAGGTCGAGAACGGTGGTGTCCGCGCCTTCGGGCATGAGACCGAGGCGGCGGGCGACTTCCTGATAAGCCTCGACTTCGCCGCCCAGGTCGCGGCGGAAACGGTCCTTGTCCAGCTTCTCGCCGGTCGCCATGTCCCACAGGCGGCAACCGTCCGGGCTGATCTCGTCGGCCAGGATGATGCGGCTATATTCGCCGTCCCACAGCCGGCCGAATTCCAGCTTGAAGTCAATGAGGCGGATGCCGATGCCCGCGAACAGGCCGCACATGAAGTCGTTGATGCGGATCGCCATGTCGGCGATGTCGTGCATCTCGTCCTGGTTGGCCCAGCCGAAGCAGGCGATATGCTCTTCGGACACCAGCGGGTCGCCCAACGCATCGTCCTTGTAGCAATATTCGATGAGCGTGCGGGGCAGTTGCGTGCCTTCCTCGATCCCCAGCTTCTTGCTGAGCGAACCGGCGGCGACGTTGCGCACGACGACCTCGATCGGCACGATCTCGACCTGGCGGACGAGCTGTTCGCGCATGTTGAGGCGCCGGATGAAGTGGGTCGGCACGCCGATCTGGCCGAGCAGGGTGAAGATATGCTCGGAAATGCGGTTGTTGAGGACGCCCTTGCCAGAGATCGTGCCCTTCTTCTGGGCGTTGAAGGCGGTGGCGTCATCCTTGAAATATTGGATGATCGTGCCCGGTTCGGGGCCTTCATAAAGGATCTTTGCCTTGCCTTCGTAGATCTGGCGGCGACGGGCCATGCGCGGTTCCTGTCTTCCCAAGAAAGAAATGTGCCCCGGCAAACGCGAATCGGAAAGGATCAGCGGGTGCCGGGGCTGCTTGGGCTGGCCCTTAGACCAAAAGGGGCGGGGGTGCAAATGGATGGCGGAAGCGCCGGTCTACAGCACGTCCTTGAACATGAACCAGACCATCACCAGCCAGGCCGCCAACCCGATCACGCCGAAAATCACCCCTGAACGGGCACGGAGGGCGGCGATCGGGCCGCGCGGTTCATCCTCATCTTCCATGATGAGGCCATGGTAACGGCGGGCGACGGAAAGGGAAGCCCGGTCTTATGCCGGCTCCGCCTGCGGTTTCTTCTCGTCATTGCGATCCACCGCCATCAGCCGGGACGTGAAGCTTTCCCGCCACCAACTGATGTCCTGCACCTCGACGCAGTCCATCATCGCGCGCCAACGCCGCTTGCGCTCGTCGAGCGGCATGGACAAGGCGCGGTTGATGGCGTCGGACATTTCTTCGGGACTATAGGGATTGATGAGCAGCGCGTCCTTGAGCTGCATGGCCGCGCCAGCGAAGCGCGACAGGATGAGGACGCCTGGGTCCTCCGGCGATTGCGCCGCGACATATTCCTTGGCGACCAGGTTCATCCCGTCGCGCAGCGGTGTGACCAGTCCGATCCGCGCGGCGCGATAGATGCCCGCCAGCTTGTCGCGCGGATAACCCTGGTTGACGTAACGGATCGGGGTCCAGTCGACATCGCTATATTCGCCGTTGATACGGCCTGCGATCGCATCCAGCGTGGCGCGGATCTGCTGGTAGCTCTCCACCTCGCCGCGTGAAGGCGGTGCGATCTGGGTCAGCACGACATTGCGATGCTGTTCGGGATGGTCCTTCAGGAAGCGCGCATAGCCGTTGAACCGCTCCTCCAGCCCCTTGCTATAGTCGAGCCGATCGACGCCGACGATCATCGAGCGGTCCTGAAGCGACCGGCGGACCTTCTCATACATGTCCTTGGCCGGGTCGCTGACCGCGGCATTGGCGAATTCCTGCGCGTTGATGCCGATCGGGCAGGCGACCGCCTGGATCGTCCGATCGCCCAGCGTCACATAGTCGCCGTCGACGCTGCCCCCCATTTCGCGCTCAATATAATGGCGGAAGGATTCCAGCCATTCCTCCGTATGGAACCCGACCACATCATAGGCGAACAGCGTCTGCACCAGCTTGCTGTGGTGGGGCAACGATACCAGCAGGCGCGTCGGCGGCCAGGGGATGTGCAGAAAGAAACCCATCCGGTTCTGATGCCCCCGGTCGCGCAGCATCTGACCCAGGGGAATCATGTGATAATCCTGAACCCAGATGACATCTTCCGGCTCGATCAGCGGGCTGGTGGTGTCGGCGAAGCGCTGGTTGACGCGATTATAACCACCCTCGAAATCGCGTTCATATTCCGCCAGGTCTATGCGGAAGTGAAACAGTGGCCAGAGCGTCTTGTTCGCATAGCCATTATAATATTCGTCGACATCCTGTTCTTCCAGATCGATGGTGGCCGTCTTGACGCCATCATCCTCGGCAAATCCGATCTGGCCGGTGAAATTTTCCGTGACCTCGCCCGACCAGCCGACCCAGATGCCCCGGCTTTCGCGCAGCGCCTGCGACAGCGCCACGGCCAGGCCGCCCTGGGCACCCGTCTTGCTGGGGCGGCTGACCCGGTTGGAAATGACTATCAGCCGGCTCATGCGAAGCACCTCCACGCCAAGCAATTCATCGCATCACGCTCCATGGTTTGCTCAAGAGCACGGCGCAGTTGATGATGCCGACCAATGAGTAGGTTTGGGGATAGTTCCCCCATAATTCCCCGCTGACCGGGTCGATGTCTTCGGACAGCAGACCAGCGGCGGTGCGGCGGGAGAGCATTTCCTCGAACAGGGAACGGGCTTCTTCGGTGCGACCCGTGCGATGCAGTGCCTCGATCAGCCAGAAGGTGCAGACATTGAAGGCGGTGACCGGCTCCCCGAAATCGTCCGGTGTGCTGTATCGGAGCATGTTGTTGCCGCGCCGCAGGTCCTTCTCCAGCGCTTTCAGCGTTCCCACGAACATGGGGTTGTCGGCGGTCAGGAAACGCAGGTCGAGCAGCTGGAGCAGTGATGCATCGCGGGCGTCATCCTCGAAGGTGGCGGAGATGGCGTCGCTGCCGGACCGCCAGGCCGATTGCAGGATGCGGGCCTTCATCAGTTCTGCTCGTTCGTGCCAATAGGTCTCCCTTTCGGCCAGGCCCATGGCTGCGGCGGCGTGGGACAGCCGATCACAGGCCGCCCAGCACATGACCGCGCTGTAGCTGTGGACATGGGCGCGGGTACGCAATTCCCACAGGCCCGCGTCGGGCTGGTCATAGACCTGCCAGGCGCGTTCGCCCACCACCTCCAGCGCTTCAAAATCCGATAGGCCTGCCATGCGCAGCAGGCGTTGATCTATGAAGCCCTGGACGGAGGACAGGACGATCTGGCCATAAGCGTCGTGCTGGACCTGGGAATAGGCGGCATTGCCGACACGCACCGGCCCCATGCCGCGATAGCCGGGCAGGCAGGCGGCTTCGCGTTCCTCCAGCGTGGCATTGCCGCGCACGTCGTAGAGTGGCTGGATATGCCCCCCTCTGGCGCCGTCGACGATATTGCGGAGATAGACGAGGTAGCTTTCCAGCACGTCGAGGGCGCCCAGCCGGTTCAGTGCCTCGACCGTGTAGTAAGCGTCCCTGATCCAGCAGTAGCGATAGTCCCAGTTCCGTCCCGAATCCGCATGTTCGGGGATGCTGGTGGTCAGCGCCGCGACGATCGCGCCGGTTTCCTCATGCTGGCAGAGCTTGAGCGTGATGGCGGAGCGGATGACCGCCTCCTGCCATTCGGCGGGTATGGCGAGGCCGCGCACCCAGACCTGCCATTCATGGATCGTGTCGTCCAGCATCCGCTCGACAGCGGGGCGCAGGGCATCGGAAAAACTCTCATCCGGTCCCATGAAGAAATGCATGTCATGTTCCAGACGGAACCAGCTTTCCTGGGATATGAGGCCGATGGGCGCATTGGTGGATACGCGCATCGCCATATAGGACAGAACCAGCCGGATATGGTTGGAGCCGTAGCTGATCGGCACCTTTTCCGAATGCCAACTAGTCGTGGGGCGCAGCCGGACGCGGATGCGCGGGCTGCCCGCCACGGGGCGTACCACCCGGGCAAAGGCGACGGGGCGGTACATGCGCCCTTGATGCTTATGGCGTGGGCAGAAATCGTAGAACTCGACAGCATTGCCCTGGGCATCGGTCTGGCGCGTAACCAGGACCGGGGTGTTGCGCACATAATGCTGCTCGATCTTCGCGCAATTTTCCAGTTCGATCGCCCAGAAACCACGCGCATCCGGGGCTTCCCAAGCCTCATCGTCGAGGAGGGCGGAAAAAACCGGGTCGCCGTCCACGCGCGGGACGCAGGCCCAGACCATGCGGCCGGCACGATCGATCAGCGCGGAGGCCTGGCAATTGCCGATCGGCCACAGGTCGAGCGTGCGCTCATTCCCCGCGGGAATTTGTTTTTTCTGCGTGGTGATCGGTCAATCCCCCTTGTTCGTGCACGACAGAGGACGCCGGACCATCCGATCAGCCGGTCGCAGCGACCCCCTGCGCAAGATAATGCCTGACGGCGGCAACCTGTTCCAAAGAGAATGCGGCGAGCGTCGGTCTGGGCACGCCGACCAGAATGCCCGCGCCGCCCAGTTCGCGCGCCGCGGCAAAACCTTCCTCATCCGTGATATCGTCGCCGATGAAGACCGGTGTGCCGCCGGCCATCGGCCGGCGTTGCATGAGGGACTGGACGGCGCTGCCCTTGTCGGCGCCGCCGGGACGCAATTCGTAAAGCATCTTGCCGGGTTGCACAGCCAGTCCGAGTTGTTCCGCCAATGCCGTGGCCAGGTCGCCGGCGGCCGCGCCCCATTGCGGGGCTCCACGGAAATGAAGGCCGACGCTGATCGTCTTGCGTTCGACCAGGACGCCGGACTTGCCCGCGGCGAAGGTCTGGAAGGCGGCTTCCGCCTCATTGATGGCGGGCAGGCGGGCGGGTGCTTCGACGGGGGCGTCCGGCTCCGCGAATTCCAGGCCGTGCGTTCCCGCAAGCAGAAAGGCCGCAAAACCGAGGTCGCGCAGCGTTGCCACCGAACGGCCGCTGACGATGGCCAGGCGCCCGTCCAGGCGATCGCGAAGCTGGCCGAGCAGGACGAGCAATTCATCGTCCACGACCACCCCGTCCGGCGTATCCGCAATGGGAGCGAGCGTGCCGTCGAAATCGAGGAACAGCGCCGCCCCCTTCAAGAGCGCGGGTGGCGGAACGGGTAGATCGGGAAGAGGGGAAAGATGGGAATCGGGCACGGGCGCAAAGTGGCGGATGCCGTGGATTGTGCAAGTCCCCTCGATTGCGCCTCGTCGCTTTTCCGGGACTTCATCGCCGTTGCTCTGCCCATGGCGCGGACCAGGCGATGCGGTGAAGGGTGCAGAAGGGCTGCATGATGGCGGCGAGGATGCCGAAGGGTCGTTCATGACTTTCGGCGTGGAATTGCTGGCGCAGACGAGCATCGTCAGACGAACGCATGACGGGGTCCTTTTTCCATGAATGTAATCGCGAATTGATTGTCGTTTCGCTGTTATGCTTTTGCCGTGTTTCCGTAGCGGATGCCAATAAAAGGCTGGACGAGACATATAAGGCTGGCTTATGAAAAAGCGCATGAGCCAGCTGCCTCCGCTTTCCGCCGTTCGCGTGTTCGAGGCCGCGGCAAGGCTGGAGAATTTCACTGCCGCCGCGCAGGAATTGGGGATGACGCAGGCGGCCGTCAGTTATCAGGTGAAGTTGCTGGAGGAGCGGCTGGGCCTCAGCCTGTTCCAACGGGCGGGGCGCAAGGTGGCGCTGACCGACAAGGGGCGGGAGATCGCGTCCGTCCTCACCCGTGCCTTCGACCAGATGCGGCAGGGTTTCGCTGCGCTGACGCAGGATCATTCCACGGTGCTGACGATCAGTTGTTCCAGCAGTTTCGCCCATCTCTGGCTGGCGCCGCGGATCGGGGCGTTCCAGATGCGGCAGCCGGGGCTGGCGGTCAGGATCGATGCGACCGACCGGGTGGTGGATTTCGCCCGCGACGGCGTGGATGTCGCGGTGCGGGGCGGGCAGGGCGACTGGCCGGGCGTCGAGGCGAAGCTGCTCACCCATAACCGGCTGGCGCCGCTGTGCAGTCCGGGCTGGCTGGCCGAAAATGGACCGATCGACGATGCGCGGGCGCTTCATGCCATGCTGCGCCTCTCGCCCGACGACATGTGGTGGCATGAATGGTTTGCCGCGATGGCGGTGGAGGGCGATGGCGACGCGCTGCTACCGGGGATCGCGCTCGATTCCCAGGTGATGGAGGGGCGCGCGGCCATGGCGGGGCAGGGCGTCGCCATCGTCAACCTGTTCCTCTGGAAGGCGGAGGTCGAGGCGGGCCTGCTGGTGGAAGCGGTGCCATCCTATGTACGGGAACGGGCAAGCTATTGGGTGGCCTATCCGCCCCATGCGCGCAACACGCCCAAGGTGAAGGCCTTTCGCGACTGGATCAGCGCCGAGTTCGCGCGGGAAATCGCGGCCGATCCGGACGGGCGTTACCTGCCGCGCTAAACTTCGTTTCCGTTTTGTCGCGGCGCTGCTATTCCGATCCCGATGACCGATTTTCGCGACCCGTTCGACGCTATCAAGGATCACCCGTTCGACGATGCGCTGTCCCAGCGCTATCTCGTCTATGCGCTGTCGACGATCACGGCGCGATCGCTGCCGGACCTGCGCGACGGGTTGAAACCGGTGCATCGCCGGCTGCTCTGGGCGATGCGGTTGCTGCGGATGGAGCCGGGCGGTGCGTCGCCCGACGTGCTGGTCGCCAATCCGGCGCGCAACACCACCTCCTACAAGAAATGCGCCCGCGTCGTGGGCGACGTCATCGGCAAATACCACCCGCATGGCGACGCGTCGGTCTATGACGCGATGGTGCGTCTGGCGCAGGATTTCTCGCTGCGCACGCCGCTGGTCGACGGGCAGGGCAATTTCGGCAATATCGACGGCGATAATGCGGCGGCCATGCGCTATACGGAGGCGCGGCTGACGCAGGCGGCGGCCGACCTGATGGCGGGGCTGGACGAGGGCACCGTCGAATTTCGCCCGACCTATAATGGCGAGGACCAGGAGCCGGAGGTTTTCCCCGGCCTTTTCCCCAATCTTCTCGCAAATGGCGCAACCGGCATTGCGGTCGGCATGGCGACCAGCATCCCGCCGCATAATGTGTCGGAACTGATCGATGCGGCCAGCCTGCTGATCGACAATCCCGATGCCGAACATGCCGACCTGATGCAGATCGTGCGCGGTCCGGACTTTCCTACCGGCGGTGTGCTGGTCGACAGCTCCTCCATTATTTCAGAGGCTTATGCGACGGGGCGGGGATCGTTTCGAACCCGCGCGCGCTGGCACAAGGAGGATGGCGGACGCGGCACCTGGGTCGCGGTGGTCACCCAAATCCCCTTCCAGGTGCAGAAATCCAAGCTGATCGAGCAGATCGCGGCGCTGATCAACGACAAGAAGCTGCCGATCCTGGCCGATGTGCGCGACGAGAGCGATGAACTCATCCGCATCGTCATCGAACCGCGCGCCCGCACTGTCGATCCCGATGTGCTGATGGACAGCCTGTTCCGGCTGACCGATCTGGAAAACCGTTTCCCGCTGAACCTGAACGTGCTGGACGCGACGCGCACGCCACGGGTGTTGGGCCTCAAGACGGTGCTGGTCGAATGGCTGAAGCACCAGATCGACGTGCTGGTGAAGCGCGCGCAGCACCGGCTGGAGAAGATCGCGGCGCGGCTGGAACTGCTCGACGGCTATATCATCGCCTATCTGAACCTCGACCGGGTGATCGAGATCATCCGGACCGAGGATGAGCCGAAGGAAGTGATGATGGCCGAATTCGGCCTCAACGACCGGCAGGCCGAGGCGATCCTCAACATGCGGCTGCGCAGCTTGCGCAAGCTGGAGGAGATGGAGCTGCGGCGCGAACATTCGGAATTGCTCAAGGAACGCGACGAGCTGACCAAATTGGTCGAAAGCCCGGCGCGGCAGCGGACGCGGCTGAAGAAGGATCTGGCGGACCTGCGCAAGCGCTATTCGCCGGAGAGCGAATTCGGCAAGCGGCGCACCCTGGTCGAGGAAGCGGCGCCGGCGCGGGAAATCCCGCTGGAGGCGATGATCGAGAAGGAACCGATCACCGTCATCCTGTCCGAGCGCGGCTGGATCAGGGCGATGAGCGGGCATCGTGACCTTGCTTCGGCCGATACGCTGAAGTTCAAGGAAGGCGACGGTCCGATGATCGCCTTCCACGCGCAGACGACCGACAAGCTGCTGCTGGCGACCGAGACGGGGCGCATCTTCACCCTGGGCGCGGACAAGCTGCCGGGTGGGCGCGGTTTCGGCGATCCGGTGCGATCGCTGGTCGATATGGACGGGACCGGCAATATCGTTGCCTTGATGCCCGCGCGGACGGGCGGCGAACTGTTGCTGGCGTCGTCGGACGGTCGCGGATTCGTGGCAGCGGTGGCCGATGTGATCGCCGAAACGCGCAAGGGCAAGCAGGTCGTCAATGTGCGAACAGGCGCGAAGCTGAGCGTCGTGCACCCGATCGCACCGGAAGCCGATAGCGTCGCGGTGGTGGGCGAGAACCGAAAGCTGCTGGTGTTTTCCCTGATCGAAATGCCGCGCATGGCGCGCGGGCAGGGCGTGCAGATGCAGCGTTATCGCGATGGCGGCCTGTCCGATGCGATCGCCTTCCGCCTGTCCGATGGCCTGAGCTGGACCATGGGTGGCGAGACGGGGCGGACGCGGACGGAGGCGGACATGACGCCATGGCGTGTGGCCCGCGGTGCCGCGGGCCGGATGCCGCCTACCGGATTCCCGCGGGATAACCGTTTCTGATCGGCTGATATTTTATCTATTATATATCGGAATCGGGAAATGTCGTTTCCCGAATATTTACCGATTGCTCCTATTGCCGGGTCCCATGGAATCCACGTCGATGCGTGATCGGCCCGATGATATGCCGAAAGTCGAGCTCCTGCCCGGGGTCGATGACGCGCATCCCGTGCACCCGGTGACGATGAGCGAGTGGCTGGCCGCCCTGCCTCATCCATCTGCGACATTTTCGTTCGAAAACAATATTTTATCCGTCGTTGCTATCAATTCATCTTTTCGCAGATATTTCGATCCGACGATGGATGAGGCTGTGAAGCCGGCCCATGCCGCAGAATGGCGGAACCGCATCGTGCAATATGTCCAGTCGGCGCGTGATTCGGAGAGTTTCGAATTGCGGCGCGACGGCGTTCTGGGGCCGGAATATTTCCATTGCACGTTGGGACGGCTGCCCGAATTGGAAGGGCGGCCGAATCTGTTTTTGTTCACGGCGCTCGACCGGACCAGCGACCGCGCGATCGAGAAGAATCTGCGCCGGGAATTGCTGTCCGATGGTCTGACTGCCCTGCCCAATCGTACGGGTTTCGGTGAGGAGATCGACGACCGGCTGAGGAACACGCCCTGGCCCGACAATGCCCAGTTCGGCATCATCGCCATCGATCTCAGCCGGTTCAGCCGGGTCAATGAATCGCTGGGGCCGATGGCGGGCGACGAATTGCTGATCACGGTCGCCAAGCGGCTGAAGTCCAGCCTGCGCCAGGGAGATGTGCTGGCACGCATCGGCGGTAATGATTTTGCTGTTTTTGCTCGTTTGAACAACGGCTTGTCGGATGCTCTTCACATCGTTCAGCGTATTCGCGATGCGCTCAGCTATCCGATTCGGCTGAGCGATCTGCAGATTCGGGTCGATTGCGCGATTGGCTGCGCGCTGTCGCTCAGCCTGTCGGAGGACCCGGACGATGTGGTTCGCAAGGCGCAGGCAGCGGTCAAGATCGCCAAGCGCAGCGGCAAGGTGGAAATCTATCGCAACGGTGTGCTGAAGGAAGCGCAACGGCGTTTTTCCGTGGAAAGCCGTTTGCGCGATGCGCTGGCGCAGGGGGGGCTGACGCTTGCGTTCCAGCCGCTCATTCATTTGCAGACCGGCGAGATCACCGGCTTCGAGGCGTTGGCGCGCTGGAATGACGATGAACTGGGCGATGTGTCGCCCACCGAATTCATCGCGGTGGCCGAAGAAAGCGGCCTGATCACCCCGCTGGGGCGTTGGGCAGCCTATGAGGCGGCACAGGCGCTTAGCCGTTGGGACGCGAAATTCGGACAGCCTCTGCCGGTAGGCGTCAATGTGAACCTGTCGCCCATCCAGATGGCGCGGGATGATGTGGCCTCCATGTTCGAGGAAGCGCTGCGTTATTCGGGGATTTCGGGCAATCGGCTGACCGCCGAACTGACGGAAAGCGCGATCGTCGCCGATCCGGAGAAGGCGAAGAAGCTGCTCTTCGCCCTCAAGGACCTGCACATGCCGATCGCCATGGACGATTTCGGCACCGGCTATTCCAACCTGGCCAGCCTGCACAGCCTGCCGATCGACATATTGAAGATCGACCGCAGTTTCGTCAGTTCGATGCTGGAGGATCGCGACAAGGAGATCATGGTCCGGACCATCCTGTCGCTGGCCGAATCGCTGGGCCTGCATGTCACGGCCGAGGGGATCGAGACGCAGCAACTGGCCCATGCGCTCCAGAATCTGGGCTGCTGGCAGGGGCAGGGCTATTATTTCGCGCGGCCGATGGCGGAGGCGGATGCCTTCGACTATTGGCGTGCGCGCTGGAATTTCGAGACGGTCTGATCCGCGATTTCGGCGAGGCGGATGTCGTCGGGAAAACCCTCCGCCACCCATATGGCCTGAACCTCCGCCAACGCCTTTGCCACATCGGGGCCCGGCTGAAGGCCGCGCGCGATGAGCACGCCACCGCCGAGCGGCAGGCGGGGCGGGGTCCAGTTCTCCAGCATGGCCAAGCCGTCGAGCGGCGCGGCGGGATCGAGCAGAATGCGATCGATGGCCCCCTCCATGCCGATGGTGAAGGCAAGGGCGCGGGGCGGGATGCCTGAGGCCGGAGCTTCCAGCGCGATTGTCAGGCGTTTGCGGGCCTTGTTGGACAGTTTGAGCCGGGCGCCGACCTGATCGGCGATGCGCGGGTCGCGCGGCAGCAGCGCGGCCAGGCGGCGCAGGGCTGAAGGCGCTGTGGCCGATGCGGTTTCGCGGACGATCAGGGTCGAAAGCTGGTCGAGACTGTTCTGGTCGACCTCCGGCATGACCGGCAATAATATCCCGCCGTCGACCATGAGCTGGAGCGAGGCCAGCGGGGCCGCGACGGCCAGCAATTTGAGCAGCTCGTCGGCGATCCTCTCGCGCGACAGTGCCATCAGGCTGTTGGCGGCGGTGCGGCAGGCGGCATAGGCTTCGTCGTCGGGTTGCTCATCGCCGAAGCGGGCGAGGAAGCGGAAATAGCGCAATATGCGCAGATGATCCTCCGCGATGCGGGCGCGGGGGTCGCCGATGAAGCGAACGCGATGGGCCTGGAGGTCGGCCACGCCGTCGAAGAAATCCGTGATTTCGTGAGTGACAGGGTGGGCGTACAGGGCGTTGATGGTGAAATCGCGCCGGGCGGCGTCCTCCCGCCAGTCGCCGGTATAGGCGATGGTCGCCCGGCGGCCGTCGGTGCTGACGTCGCGGCGCAGCGTCGTGATCTCGACCGGCCAGCCGTGGATGACGGCGGTGATGGTGCCATGGTCGATGCCGGTGGGGACCGCCTTGATCCCCGCGGTCTTGAGGCGGTCGATGACGGACTGGGGCGTCAGGTCGGTGGCGATGTCGAGATCGCTGACCGGCAGGCCCAGCAGGCCGTCGCGTACGGCGCCGCCGACGAAGCGGGCATGGCCCTCGGCCGCGCCAAGTGCCGCGAGCAGGGCGTCGAGGCCGGGGCGGTGGCGCCAGTCGGCGTCAGGTAGCAAGCTGGTCATGGCCGAGCCTGCGCGACAGATTGGCGAGGATGGCGGCAGTAATCCCCCAGATGCGGCGTCCTTCCCACATGATTTCGTAATAATGCCTTTCAGATCCTTCAAATTCCAATGATTTCTTTATTCTGTTGAGGGGGTCGAGGGCGAAGGCGAGGGGCAGTTCGAACAGTTCGGCAACCTCCGCCTCCTGCGGATGGAGCGGGAGGTCGGGCGGGATCACGCCGAGCACGGGGATGATGTCGAAGCCGGTAAAGGTATGATAGCGGTCCGATGTGCCGATGATGTCGACCATATGAGGAATGAGGCCGATCTCCTCCTGCGCCTCCCGCAGGGCGCCGGCGATTTCATCGGGATCATTGTCGTCGACACGGCCGCCGGGGAAGGCGACCTGGCCTGCATGCTTGCGCAATCTGGCCGAGCGCTGGGTGAGGATGAGGCCGGGTTCGGTGCGGTCGGTGATGGCGACCAGCACGGCGGCCGGGGCCAGGATGAGTTCGCCTTCTATGCGCGGATCACGGGTGTCGGACGGCAGCAGGCCGACTTCGCGCTCATGCCCTTCCTTCAAGGCAATCCGCAGACGATCCGCCAGGGTCATGCCGATCCGTCCAGCGCGAAGAAGGCGCCGTTGCTCCAGAGGCCGATGGGATCGGCGCTTTCGTCCAGCGCGAGGTTCATGAGTTCATAATAGACGCTGCGGGCGATGAGCGCGTCAAGCCCGGCGCGGACGTGGAGATAGGGATGCGGTCCGTCGGGTGTTTCCCGCAGGATGAGGGCGTTGTCGGGGCCGGCGGCGACCAGATCGCCCGTGTTGAGGCGGAAGGCCAGGCTGCGTGTCCGGCCCTCTCCTTCGGTCTTGAGTTCGACCGCGACGAACGGGGCGTCCTCCACCTCGATCGAGAGTTTCTCGACCGGGGTGACGAGGACGTAGCTGCCGTCGGATTCGCGGCGCAGGATGGTCGAGAAGAGGCGGACCATGGCTTCGCGGCCGATGGGGGAGCCCTGATGGAACCAGGTGCCGTCGCGGGCGATGCGCATGTCGCTGTCGCCGCAATGGGCGGGGTTCCAATTTTCGACCGGAGGCAGGCGCTTTTCCGCCAACAGGCGGGCGATGTCGGTCAGGGACAGGCTGGCGAGATCGGGGGGCGGCTCCATCGGCATGAGGTCGAGATAGGATCGCTCGGGCGCGAAGGCAAAAGGGAAATTTCAGGCCTGGATGCTGATGCGGGGGCCGAGCATGCCCAGGCCGCCGATCGGGCGGCCGTCGACCGAAAGGGCGAGCAGGCGGCGCGGCTCGAACGGGCCGGGACAGTTCCAGCCGGCGGTGCCTTCCGCCGAAAAGCCCCAGAAGCGGCCATAATATTCGGGATCGCCGATCATCATCAGCGGGTCGCTTTTCTGCGCGCGGGCGGCGGTGACGACGGCGTCCATCATCGCGCGGCCATGACCGGTGCCCTGCACGGTCGGATCGACGGCCACGGGACCGACCATGATGAGGGGCGTCTGGCTGCCGTCTTCATGGGTGAGGGCGACAGGCCAGCTTTGCAGCGAGCCGATGAGCCTGCCCTTCTCATCCTCGATCCCGAAGGACAGTTCGGGAAGCCAGGGCATATGATCGCGAATCAGATAGGCTGTGCGGCCGTGCCGGTCGGGGCCGAAGGCCGCGTCGAGCAACCGCTCGACGGCGTCCTGCGACATGATGTTGAGGGGCACTATCACAGACACGTCTTGCCGATCCGTCCTCAATGGCGCATGGACGCGCCGAGAGCGGCGGGCTTTAGCGCGTGGCTCGCAAAATAAAAGTCTAAACTGGACCCATCCGCGGCAGACCATGGCCGCAACGACAAGGGCCGAATGTGGCGAGCTATGAACAGCGGATTTGACGATTTTCTGACGTTGGAGGTCAATCATCTGGATGTCGATGTCCTGACCGGCATCTATTCGGAGGAGACGCACCTGCCGCAGCCGCTGCGCATCTCGATCCGTGCGAAGCTGAAGGTCGCGGATCATTATGAGCCCGATACGCCGCTGTCGCGGTCCAAAAACTATATGGACCTGAAGCATGCGGCGACCACGGCGCTGCCCGAAGGGCAGCATTTCACGCTGATCGAGGCGGTGGCCGACCATATCATCGAGACGATCTTCCTCCAGGACGACAAGGTCAGCCATGTCGAGGTGAAGATCGTGAAACTCGCCCTGAGTGAAAAGGGCGAGGAGATCGGGATCACCATGGGGCGGGGACGGAGGTAGGTTCCTGATCTCCGGGTGCGCATCGTTTCGATCGAAGCGCTTCGTGCTCCTGCCTGCGCAGGAGCACGGTGAGCCTACCCCTTGATCAGCCCGATTTCCCGCAGCCGTTCCGTCAGATAGTCGTGCGCGGTGATAGGAGCCTCGCGCCTGGGATGCTCCGCGTCCACGCATTGGGGCAGGGCATCGATCAGGAAATCCGGACGCAGGTGCAGGAAGAAGGGCATGGAATAGCGTGAATAGCCGCGCCGTTCCGGCGGTGGATTGACGACGCGGTGGCTGGTCGAGGGCAGATGATGGTTGGTCAGCCGCTGGAGCATGTCGCCCACATTGATGGCCAGCGCGCCCGGCGGCGGCACGACCGGCAGCCAGTTGCCGTTGCGGTCCTTGAGCTCCAGCCCGCCTTCCTCCGCACCCAGCAGCAGGGTGATGAGGTTGATGTCCTCATGGGCGCCCGCGCGGATGCCGGGGGCTTCCGCGGAGACCGGCGGGTAATGGAGCAGGCGCAGGATCGAATTGCCGTTCTCGATCGGCTTGTCGAACCAGCGTTCCGGAAGGCCGAGATAGAGCGCGATGGCGGAGAGCAGTTCGGCGCCGACGCGGTCGAACTCCGCATAGAGGCGTCCGAAGGTCTCGCGAAATTCGGGCAGTTCGTCCGGCCATATATTGGGGGGCATGGACTCGCGGAGCGGGTCGCCCTTGGGCAGGTCGCGCCCGACATGCCAGAATTCCTTGAGATCGTTCTCGCTCGCGCCCTTGGCGATCTCCACGCCGAAAGCGGTATAGCCGCGCTGGCCGCCATTATATTTGGCGTCGTAGCGGCGCTTCGCCTGATCTGGCAGGGCGAAGAATTGGCGGGCGAGCGCCCAGCCCTTGTCGATCAGCGCCTGGTCCATGCCATGATCCTTCACCATGGCGAAACCGAAACGCTGGAAGGAACCACCGAAGGCGGCGGAAAAATCGGCCTTCGTCATATGGCCCAGGGACAGGACGGGCACCTGGTCGAGCACCGATTGCGACACTTCATTCTCCAAGATCAACAGGATCGGCCCGGTACGCCATCGGGGCGTCACGCGGACATGCTCCCATCCTTGATCGTCCTCGACGGCTGATGCAAGGAGAAGCCATGAACTACTGGCTGATGAAATCCGAACCCGATGTCTTCTCCTATGACGATCTGGTCGAAAAGGGGAAGGCGGAATGGGATGGGGTGCGCAACCATGCCGCCCAGAACAATATGAAGGCGATGAAGAAAGGCGACCTGTCGATCTTCTATCACAGCAATATCGGGGTCGAGGCCGTCGGCATCATGCAGATCGTCGAGGAAGCGGCCCCCGACAGCACCGACGAGACGGGCAAGTGGATCGCCGTCCATGTGGGGCCGAAGGAAAAGTTCGAAAAGCCGGTGACATTGAAGACGATGAAGGCCGATCCGGCGCTGGCCGAGATGGTGATGATCCGCCAATCGCGCCTGTCCGTGTCCCCGCTGACGGAAGCGGAATTCAAACATATCATATCTTTATCAAAGGCTTGAGAAGGCGGTTGCGGGAAATGCAATCGTTTCGCCTTTGTTTGCGATTGTCGTTTTGCCGCAGTGCACCATAAATCGGTCCCAACAGAAAAGAATATTCCAGAGGTGTTTGATCGGCATTCACAAGGAGTTGACCCATGCGAATGCTGTCCAAGTTTGTCCTGTCCGCCCTGTTGGCCGCTGGTGCCGCGACCGCTCCGGCCCATGCCGAAGAGGCTGCCAAGCAGAAGTTCACGCACGAAGGCTATACCTATGTGTATGACGTCAAGGACACCAAGACCGGCAAGGTGATTTCCGGCCGTCGTTACCCCGACGCCGTCGCCTTCAACCTGTCCGTCAAGAACGGCCGCGTTTCGGGCGTTTCGGGTGGCCAGGCCGTGACCTTCAAGGTCGAGGATGCCCGCGGCGCGGCAACCTCCGCCGAATAAGCTTTTCGGAAGCTTCCGTTAAAAAAGGGCGGCTCCCGACCGGGAAGCCGCCCTTTTTTCATTTCTTGTGTTAGCGGCAGCGACGCTTGCTGTCGATTTCCTTGCCGAGCAGCGCGCCGCCCGCGGCGCCCAGGATCGTGCCGGTGGCGCGATCGCCACGCGTATCGATGGCGCGGCCCACCAGGGCGCCGCCGACGCCGCCGACGATCAGGCCGGTGGTTCCATCGGACTTGCGGCAATAGGTGCGGCCGTCGCGACCGCGCCATTCGCGATATTCATAATGGCGGCGGGCATTCGCGCCGTCCGTGGGAACAGCCATCGAAACGGGGATGGCCAGGGAAACGGCGGCCAGGGCCATAAGGGTCTTGCGCATTTTATCTCCTCCAAAAGACGTGCTTTGGTCGTTCAACTCGCCCATATTGATCGAGGTTGCATGAACCTGTGACAACGACACATCCTATTGTTTTTGAATAGATAAAATTTGAGGTGAAGCGATGATCGGGCAGGATGAAGCGGCGGCAAGGGCGTTGATCCGGTCTCTCGACCTGTCACCCCATCCGGAAGGGGGATGGTATCGGGAGACCTGGCGGGCGGACGCCGGGCCGGGCACGCGCGCATCCGGAACGGCGATCTATTTCCTGCTGGAAGCGCACCAGCAGTCGCATTGGCATCGGGTCGACGCCGACGAGCATTGGTTCTGGCACGCCGGTGTGCCGCTGATCCTTTCCGTCGCCGAAGAGGGCGGTCCGGTGCGGGAGTGGCTGCTGGGCGGTGATGTGATCGCCGGGCAGCGGCCCCAGGGGCTGGTCCCGGCGCATCATTGGCAATCGGCGCGCCCCATGGGAGGCTGGACCCTCGTAAGTTGCACCGTGGTCCCCGGCTTTGAATTTTCGGGTTTTACGCTGGCGCCGGAGGGGTGGTCGCCGGCCGACTGAACCTCATGGAAAAATTATCCACATTTATCCACAGCTTTAGGGGGAGGCCGTCTTAGGAGGGCAAGATTCCGCTTTGAACGACTCGCTTTTGGTGAGAGCATTCTCTTATCGGAAAGAACGGGAGACAGAGAAATCTGGATGCCAAAGTCAGTGAGAAATCAGTGACTTGAAGAACTTTTCGAGCGTCGGGAAAGAAGCATGGACCGGAAGGAAAATGCGGAAATCCGATGGTTCTCAATAGACGATGCCGTGCACGCGCGAAAGTGAACGTCGGGTATCGAATAGAGAGGACAGGCTGCGGGAGAACGGCCGACCGGCCGGGCAAACGGAGCCGACACGATAGCAAAGCCTTTGAGGCGGACCTATCGCGCGCCGAGTCCGATGATCGCATCTTGAAAGAGAAGCGGATCGAGAGACACGACGGAAGTGGGGACCGGCAGAAATGCCGGCCCCCATTTTGCGTTGGGGCGTCAAGCGAAGCGGCGCAGTGCCCAAAGGCCGACCAGAAGCGTCAGGCCCAGCCACAGCAGGACGATCAGCGTCATGGCGATCCGGCTTTTCGGCCGGTCCGTCATGTCCTGCGCTTGCGTGCGGAAATCGGCCATCAACGCGGGCGGGATGAGGTGGATCGCCAGCATGATGCCCAGGGGAAGGACGATCAGGTCGTCCAGATAGCCCAGGATCGGGACAAAGTCCGGGATAAGGTCGACCGGGCTGAGCGCATAGCCCGCGACGCCGGCGGCGACGAGTTTGGCGGTCAGGGGCGTGCGGCTGGCGCGGGCGGCGATCCACAGCGCGATGATGTCGACCTTCAGTTCCCGCGCCCAGCTTTTCAGGCGTTGAAGTGCCATGCTGTGACTTTAGGGGAAGATCACCCTGCTGCAAATATGGGAAACGCATGGTGCCGGATGAGGGGATCGAACCCCCGACCTTCGGTTTACAAAACCGCTGCACTACCGCTGTGCTAATCCGGCCCATCATTCTGGTGGGGAGCGCCTTACTATCAGATGATGCCGAACGTCCAGCCCTCTGTTGCCGCGATTTTTTCATCGAGGGGCGCGGGGTTCCACAGGCTGGGGCGCGGCGCGGCGCGGCGGAGCCAGGCGGCGGTGAGGATCGCATCCGCGCCGTGATCGTCCGGCGGCAGGCCGACATGCGGTTGCGATTCGACCGCGATCAGGGCGTCGTTGAGCGCCGCCAGGTCGCGCATCTTGGCCTTGCCCTTGGGCCGGCCGGCGGCGCGGGCGGCTATGCTGGTGTAGATTTCGACGACCAGCGAGCCGGTTTTGGGCGGCGGGTCGAAGGGCCAGACCGGGACATGGGTGTGGACATGATGGAGCAGGCGCATTCCCGCGAAACTCGCCTTGGCAACCTGCGCCGCGCCGATCGCGTCATAGACGGTGGAGGGTTTGCCGCCGCCTTGCCCATTGTAATGGCCTTCGCAGGCGCGGTTGTGCATATAGTCGGCCTTGATGCCGTCCGCCTTGCCGAAATAGAAATGACGGCGGTGGGTATGTTCCAGCAGGCTGGCGGCGCCCAGATCCTCATCCTGGCAGACGCTGTCGACATAGGCCCAGAAGGCGGGGCCGGCGGTCGGCACTTCGTCGCCGGGAAGGTAGCTCTGCCGCGCGATATAGGGCGGGGCAAAGCTGAAATCGAAGCCGAAGAGGGTGGGCGCTTCGCGCGCGGTCCGGATCAGCCAGTCCGCGACGGCGCGGCGCGACCAGAAGCCGCCGCCCTTCGGTTGCTGGAGCGTGGGAACCGCGGCTCCGGCTTCGCAAAGGGCGACGGCTATGCCCTTGTGGCGCGAACCCTTGGCGCCGGACCAATCGATGACGGCGTAGCGGGTGAAGCGCGGCGTCATTTCCCGCTGCGTTCGGCTCTCAGGCGGTCCCAATAGGCCAGACGTTCGGCGATGCGCGCTTCGAAACCGCGTTCGGTGGGAGAATAGAAGGTCTGGGGCTGCATCTCCTGCGGCCAGTAATCGTCGCCGGAAAAGCCTTCGGCAGCGTCATGGTCGTACTGATAGCCCTTGCCATAGCCGATCGTCTTCATGAGCTTGGTCGGAGCGTTCAGGATATTCTGCGGCGGCATCAGCGAGCCCGTCTCGCGGGCGGATTTCCAGGCGGACTTCATGGCGCTGTAGGCGGCGTTGGATTTGGGCGCGGTGGCGCAGTAGAGGCAGGCCTGGACGATGGCGAGTTCGCCTTCGGGAGAGCCGAGAAATTCATATGTATCCTTGGCGGCGAGGCATTGGACGACGGCCTGCGGGTCGGCGAGGCCGATATCCTCCACGGCGAAGCGGACAAGGCGGCGCAGGACGTAAAGCGGTTCCTCGCCCGCCGTCAGCATGCGGGCGAGATAATAGAGTGCCGCCTGAGGATCCGAGCCGCGCAGGCTTTTGTGCAGCGCGGAGATGAGGTTGTAATGGCCCTCCCGATCCTTGTCGTAGACCGCGACGCGGCGGTGCAGCAGGGCGGAAAGGCCCGCCGGATCGAGCGGTTCGGGAATGTCGATGGAATAGAGGGTTTCGACCTGGTTGAGCAGGAAGCGGCCGTCGCCGTCCGCGCTGGCGAGCAGGGCTTCGCGGGCAGCCGGATCAAGGGGCAGGGGGCGGCCGGTCAGGGCTTCGGCGCGGTCGAGCAATTGTTCGAGGGCGCTCGCATCCAACCGGCGCAGGATCAGCACCTGCGCGCGGGAAAGAAGCGCGGCATTGAGTTCGAAACTGGGATTCTCCGTGGTCGCGCCGACCAGGGTGACGGTACCGTCCTCTACGAAGGGCAGGAAACTGTCCTGCTGGGCGCGGTTGAAGCGGTGGATTTCATCCACGAAGAGCAGGGTCTTCTCGCCACGCCGGGCATGTTCCCTGGCAGTGGCGAAGACCTTCTTGAGGTCCGCGACGCCGGAGAAGACGGCGGAGATCGGCTCGAAGCGCATGCCCACGGCATCCGCGAGCAGGCGGGCAATGGTGGTCTTGCCCGTGCCCGGCGGGCCCCAGAGGATGATCGAGGAAAGGCGTCCTGCCGCGACCATGCGGCCGATCGCGCCTTCGGGACCGGTCAGATGATCCTGCCCGACGACGTCGGCCAGCGCGTGCGGGCGCAGCTTGTCCGCGAGCGGGGCATCGGCCGGGGTGGATGCAGGCAGGTCGTCGGGAGCGAAAAGGTCAGCCATCACCCGCGATATAGGGTTGGATTTGCTTTCAGGGAACAGGACTCGAGCGCACGATCGCGCCATGTTCGCGCTGGCGGATCACGCGCACATAGGTGTCGACCAGTGCCTGGTTCACCTGATCCCAGCCATAATGATCCGCCTCCGCCATGGCTGCTGCGCCGGCGGCGGCGCGGGCGGCCGGGTTGGTGCAATAGGCGGTCAGGGCGTCGGCGAAGGCGGTGATCGCGCCGGGGCGGATAAGGCGGCCGGTGACGCCTTCGGAAACCAGGCTCTCGCTGCCGGTGGCGCGGGCGGCGACGGTGGGGAGGCCGCAGGCCATGGCCTCCAGCGTCACATTGCCGAAGGTTTCGGTGACGCTGGGGTTGAACAGCATATCCATGCTGGCGACCGCGCGGCCGAGATCGGGGCCTTTCTGGAAACCGGTGAAGACGGCGTTCGGCAGGCGGTTCTCGAACCATTCCCGCGCGGGGCCTTCGCCGACGATCAGTACCTTGTGGCGTACATTTTTCGCGGTCAGATGGTCGATCGTGTCGGAAAAGACGTCGAGGCCCTTTTCCATCACCAGCCGGCCGATGAAGCCGATCACCGGTTCGTCATCCGCTATGCCGAGCGACTGGCGCCAGTTCGTGTCGCGGCGGCCTGGATTGAATATGTCCCGGTCTATGCCGCGGGTCCAGATGCCGACATCATAGCTCATCCGCTGTTCCCGCAGCAGTTGCGCCATCGAATCGGACGGTGCGACGATGGCGTCGCAGCGGCGGTAGAAGCGGCGGAGCAGCGATTCGATCGCCGGCTCCAGAAAGGCGAGGCCGTAATAGCGCGGATAGGTTTCGAAGCGCGTATGGACCGATGCGACGGCGGGAAGCCCGTGTTTGCGTGCCCAGGCAACGGCGCGATGGCCAAGCGGATCGGGGCTGGAAACATGGACCAGATTGGGACGAAACGCAGCGAGGTCGCGGCGCACGGCGCCCGACATACGGTAGGGAATCCTGTATTCGCGGCGGCCAGGGACGGAAATCGAAGGCGCGCTGACAAGATCGCCGGTCGGTTCGAACGCCGGGGTGTCGGTGGTGGCGGAATAGACGCGTACGGCCGCACCCTGCCGCAGCAGATAGCCGACGAAGCGATTGAGCGCTTGGTTCGCGCCATCGCGGACATAATTGTAATTGCCGCTGAAGAGCGCGACGCGAAGGCCCTTAACATCCATCCGCCGCCCTTAACGCAGACAATCGCAAAACCCAAGGGAACCGCGAAGCTATTCGGGATTTTTGCGTATCGGCAGCAATGATGGCCGGCCGGCGCGGTTGTTCCCTACAGGAGAGAATGCTTGATGACCGAAAGCTTTCGCAAAGGAGCGAGGGTCAAATGGAATTGGGGGCAGGGCGTCGGCCGCGGAAGGGGCGCGGAACGGTTCGACCGGCATGTCGAACGGACCATTGAGGGTGCGCTGATCCGTCGCAACGGGTCCAGCCGCAATCCGGCCTATTTGGTGACGACCGACAGCGGCAGCGAGGTGCTGAAGCTGGAGTCCGAATTGTCCCCGGCCTGAAGCCGCTTTCATTCCACTGGACTTGGTCAATGGCCCGCCTTCGTGGCAAGGGAGGTCATGACCATGATATCCATGACCGTCGATGCCTTGCTGACCGGCACGCCCGTCCCCTTTCGCGATGGGGACTATAGCGCCATCGCCAAGAAACCGGTCGAAGGGCCGGTGCGGATCGGCTGGCTCGGCCTTGCGGGCGATGCGGTGGCGGACAGCCTGCACCATGGCGGCTGGGACAAAGCCATCCATCTCTATCCGCAGGATCATTATGCCTGGTGGCGCGAGCGGAAACCGGGGCATCCGCTGCTCGATGCGCCGGGGGCCTTTGGCGAGAATATCGCATCGCGCGGAATGACCGAGGAGGAGATTTGCCTGGGCGATCGCTTCTCCCTGGGCAGCGCGGTGGTCGAGGTGAGCCATGGGCGGCAGCCCTGCTGGAAGCTCGACCATCGCTTCGGCGCGCGGGATGTCATGGCGACGATCGTGAAGACGGCGCGGTGCGGCATTTATGTTCGCGTGGTCCGCGAGGGTGAGGCGGAGGCCGGGATGCGGATGGACCTGCTGGAGCGGCCCTTGCCGGATTGGTCGATCGCGCGGGTGTTCCGGTTGCTGATCGGGGGCGGGCACAAGGGCGAGCCGGATGCGGTGCGCGCGCTGGCCGGGATGTCCGTGCTGGCCGAGGCCTGGCGGGAGCGGGCGCGGAAATTGGCCTGATCGGTCGACGGGTTTCGACCATTCGAGGACGTTCAGTCTTTCGCAGCGCGTTCCTGATTGCGGACGTTCAGGCGCAGCGGCAGAAGGTCAAAAGTTACTATTCTAGTAGCGTAAGGGACTATCGCCATTTGATCTTGTTCGAGAATTTACCGGCTATGAGTTGCCCGTTTGGGCCTAAAGCGGGCAAAAAGCGAGCACGTGTAGACAGAAGGTTGCATGCGATCGCATTCCATTCTTGAGGGGCATCGCTTGATGTCACCTCACACCGGACAACTTTTCCCTCTGCGTCTATATGGAGCGTGTACTTGGTCGTTCCATTAACGCTACCAAAGCGCGGAAACAGATTGCTATCCTCGGGTGTGATCCAAGAAGCCGGGCTCGCGCGAGGTATTGGCTTGCTTCGATCGATTTCTGATAAAGGAATTATCTTCGCGCCTGTCGGCATATCCGAAGCTGAGATCGGCATGGCGGCGAGCCAGAGGGCCGAAACCGACGTCGCGAATGTTTTTTTCATGGCCAAATTCTACCCCGACAACAACTTGGTATTTATTTCCTGTGGGCCTGCTGGCAGGGGAGTGTCAACTCAGCAGCATTCCCTTAACTTCTGACGCTAACAGTCAAAGAGATGAACCGCCGAGCGAATTCGACCACTTGCAGACTTTTAGGCATGGTGTGAAAATGCCTAGATGCGGACATTCCTTTTCCCCTTCATCGCTTTAACATCTTGCGGATCAGGACCGATAAAAATCGCTGCGGATCGGTGCTGGACTGTATCGGTCGGCGATCAGGTGGAAGGCACAGCGATACTTCATGCCTATGCTGAGCAGGGTTGCATCGAATGCGGCGCCTATCTCACCTCCGATCAGTGCCCCGGAACAACCGATTTTGCCGCAGCCAATGAAGCCGTCGATGGGGCGTATGACAGAATTGTTCATACCTCTCGCCCTGACAAAAACGGGTTTATCGAGCAAAAGGTGCGTTTGTCTGGTCAGGTCATCGCAAACGGTGCGACGGGAAAACCAATGATCCAAGCTGAGCGCTTAGAATTGGTTGAATAGCGCCATTCGCCTCCAAAACCGGACTATCGCCAAACCACCCGTCGTCGCCGTTCAAACCTTTCATACGGCCTCTTGAATAGATAGCTGCAAAGGCGTCGCGCTATCGACAAAAAGCCGCGTGCCGTCCTCAAATTCTATGAGAATTTCTGTTTCCCGGAATCGAGCAATCCGTCTGATGGCCTTGCCTAGCAACATACATGTTGCTCGCTCGCTTTCTTCATCCAATGTCATGAACTTTATCTTGCATGAGGATGGTCAGGTTACCACAGCTATCGGCTCCGAAGCAGACGGTCCACTACCCACCCGTTTATCCGTTTAGATGCTCTTCTATTTGCGACAGTAATTCGCTTCCTCTCGCGCTGGTGGCAATTAGACATGGCTCGTCCCACTCCCATTCCAACAGAAAGCTTTCGCCCCCGAAGGTGATGTCGGAATATGACGCTGACCGCCGCTCCGCGATCTGCCCAAAAAGCGTGGTGATGACGTCACGGACTGTATCGGAATCGTCCGCTCCAAATTCCAGTGATGATCCACCGTTGAGAGGTGGCTGGGGTAGTCTGAACAGGGATCGGCATTCGATAAGTGGATCATCTGCCGGTTTCATCATCGAACTGCCGATATGGGGCGTCATGCAGGGAGGGCGAAGCCCGACCGGAGTGACGCCCCATATCGGCAGCAAAATTCATGCTGCCATCGCAATAGGCAGGTTGTCAAAATATGCCTGGTCCGGGGTCCGGGCGCCAAGGCTCGAATGCGGCCTCCTTGCGTTGTAAAAGTTCAGATAACGACCGATCGATATCCGGGCTTCGCTAACCGCGGCGTAGGCGCGCAGGTAAACTTCCTCATATTTCACCGAGCGCCACAGGCGCTCGACCACCACATTGTCGCGCCATGCGCCTCGGCCGTCCATGCTGATGGCGATTTCCTCCCGGTGCAGCACGCTGGTGAAGGCGTGGCTCGTGAATTGACTGCCTTGATCCGTATTGAAAATCTCGGGCTTGCCGTAGCGCGCCAGGGCTTCCTCCAGCGCCTCGACGCAGAAGTCGGCCTCCATCGTGATCGACACACGCCAGGCCAGGACCTTGCGGCTGAACCAATCCACGATGGCCACGAGATAGACGAACCCCCTCGCCATCGGGATGTAGCTGATGTCAGTCGCCCAGACCTGGTTGGGCCGCACAATCGGTACTTTGCGCAGCAAATAGGGGTAAATCTTGTGCCCTGGCGTTGGCTTCGATGTGTTCGGGCGACGGTAAATCGCCTCGATCGCCATCTTCTTCATCAGCGTGGCCACATGCTGGCGGCCGATCTCGATCCCTTCCTGCCGCAGCAGATCGCGCAGCATCCGGCTACCCGCGAACGGAAATTCCAGGTGCAGTTCGTCGATGCGCCGCATGATCGTCAGATCAGCCACCGAAACCGGCCTGGGCAGGTAATAAACGCTGCCCCGGCTGATCCCCAGTTCCCGCACCTGCCGCGATAGCGGCAAACTGTGCGAACGATCGATCATCGCTTTGCGCTCGGCAACAGACCGGCCTTCCCGAGCGCGCCGGCCAAAAAATCATTCGCCAGCGTCAACTCACCGATCTTGGCATGCAGTGTCTTCACGTCAACCGGCGGCTCGCCCGTTTCCGATGCCTTGTCCGAACCAAACACACCGGCCGCGCCCTCCAGCAACTGGCTACGCCACGTCGTGATCTGGTTCGGATGCACGTCAAACTGCTGCGCCAACTCGGCTAGCGTCTTCTCGCCCTTCACGGCAGCCAGTGCCACCTTCGCCTTGAAAGCCGGACTGTGATTCCGGCGGGGTCGTTTGCTCATCTCTGCTCCTGTCTCGCAGCCATCCTGGCCACCGTCAGGCAGAAAATCCACTTATCTCAATGTTCAGTTTTGCCAGGCCACCTCTTTTGGAAGCGCGAGAAGAGTTACAGCCATATCGAATGATGCATGGCTTATGTCTGTTTTGGCAAGACCCGTGCCGATACCCGATATTCCGCTTTCCACCCAAATCCACCGCCCGAACATTCCGCAGGCACTGGCGCGGTCCGGCGGGTCTCCCTATAGCTGGTCCATGGCATCGACCGAAAAACAGAAGAAATCCGCATCTTCCCGAACCAAGGTGCGGCCCGCCGGTTTTCCGACGCGCGAGCAGGTCATGGATTTCATTGCCTCTTCCGACCAGCCCGCGGGCAAGCGGGAAATCGCGAAAGCCTTCGGCCTGAAAGGCGCGGAGAAGATCGCGCTCAAGGCGCTGCTCAAGGACATGGCGGATGAAGGGCTGATCGACATCGGCCCGGCGCGCGCCTTTCACAAGATGGGTGGCGTGCCCAAGGTCACGGTGCTGCGGATCGTCGATGTCGACGACACCACATTGATCGCGACGCCCGAGCGCTGGGAGGCAGAGGGACAGCCCGCGCCCCGGTTGCGGGTCGTCGAGCGGGGCAAGCGCGGCGCCCTGACCATCGGGGACCGCATATTGGCGCGAACCGAGGAGGCGGGGCGCGGCTGGGTCGCGCATCCGATGAAGAAGCTCGCCAAGGCCAGCGAGGAATTGCTGGGCGTGGTGGAGGAGGGCGAGGGCGGCAAGCTGTGGTTGCGGCCGGTCGACAAGCGGATTCGCCGGGATACGCCGATCTCCGACGTGGGAAGCGCGAAAAAGGGTGATCTGGTGCTGGCGGAACCTGTGGGGCGGCCGCCGCGGATCACGGCGCGGGTCACCGACATATTGGGCGATCCCTTCGCGCCGCGCAGTTTCAGCCTGATCGCCATTCACAAACATGGCATTCCCCATGTCTTTTCCGAGCGGGTGGAGGAAGAGGCCGTGTCGGCGTCCGGTATCGCCCTGCATGAGGAGAAGCGGGAGGATCTGCGGCATTTGCCCATCGTCGCCATCGATCCGGTCGATGCGCGGGACCATGACGATGCGGTCTGGGCGGCGCCGGATGACGATCCGGCCAATGCGGGCGGCTACAAGGCGATCGTCGCGATCGCCGACGTCAGCTATTATGTCCGGCCGGGCAGCGCGCTGGACCGGGAGGCGAGGAAGCGCGGGAACAGCGTCTATTTCCCCGATCTGGTCGTGCCGATGTTGCCGCATCAGCTTTCCTCCGACATGTGTTCGCTGCGGGCGGGGGAGGACCGGGCGGCGATGGCCTGCCACCTCGTCCTCGACGCCGCGGGCAAGGTGAAGAGCTGGCGTTTCTCCCGCGCGGTGATCCGGGTGGCGGCGGTGCTGGCCTATGAGGATGCGCAGGCGGCGATCGACGGCACGCGCGAGGAACCTCTGTTGGAGGATGCGCTGAAGCCGCTCTGGGGCTGCTGGGCGCTGCTGCGCAAGGCGCGGGACAAGCGGGAGCCGTTGGCGCTGGACCTGCCCGAACGGCGGGTGGTGCTGGACGAATTTGGCAAGATCGTCAGCGTCGCCGTGCGCGAGCGGCTCGACGCGCATATGCTGATCGAGGATTATATGATCGCCGCCAATGTCGCGGCGGCCAAGGCGCTGGAACAGAAGAAGGCGCCGGTCATGTACCGTGTCCATGAGCCGCCGAGCCGGGACAAGCTGGTGGCGCTGAAGGATTATCTGGCGACGTTCGACATCGAATTCGCGCTGGGACAGGTGGTGAAGCCTTCCACCTTCAACCGCCTGATCGAACGCGTCGGGGAGGCGGAGGAAAAGCCGCAGATCATGGAGCAGATATTGCGCAGCCAGACCCAGGCCTATTATACGCCGCAGAATATGGGGCATTTCGGGCTGGCGCTTGGCTCCTACGCCCATTTCACCTCACCGATCCGGCGTTATTCGGACCTGTTGGTGCATCGCTCGCTGGTGGGCGCCTATGGGCTGGAACTGCCCGCGCCCAAGGGCGGCACCATCCCTGACCGGACTTCGCTCTCCGGCGAGGACATGGAGAATATGGGCCGCGTCGGCGAGATGATCAGCCAGCATGAGCGGCGGGCGATGGAGGCGGAGCGGGAGACGATCGACCGCTATGTCGCGGCTTTCCTGGCGGCGCATGTCGGCGATCTGGTCGAGGCGCGGATCACCGGAGTGCAGAGTTTCGGTTTCTTTGCGACGGTCGAGGGGCTGGGCGGCGACGGGCTGGTGCCGGTGTCGACGCTGGGCGACGAGCGCTTCTTCCATGACGAGGCCGGGCGCGCGCTGGAGGGCGTGGAGAGCGGGGACCGCTATACGGTCGGGCAGCGGTTGCAGTTGCGGTTGGTTGAGGCGGACCCGATCAACGGGGCCTTGCGGTTCGAATTGCCCGATGCGCTGCCGCAACGGCCGAGTTTCAGGAAGGACCGGGCGCGGCCGGGGATCAAGCGGGGGCGACCGGCCAATATCCGCCATATCGGGGCGAAGCGGGGAAAACACCGGCGGTAGGGCGTTTCAGGTTCGCATGGGGCGTCAACTCAGCCGATCGATGGCTTCGGCATCCAGGCCGCCGGGGATGATCATGATCGGGCAGGGCAGCTTGCCCGCATCGGCGCCCGCGAAGTGCGAGACGAGGACGCCGGGATGGCCGCTGGCGGCGGCACCCAATACCAGGGCGGCGACGTCGTCCATTTCCTCCAGCGTATGGCGCACGACCGTCACCGGATCGCCCTGGCGCACGGTGATGCTCGGGCGGATGCCGGATTCGTCGGTCAGCGTACCGGCTGCACTGGTGACCAGTGCTTCGGCGCGTTGCAGGGCTTCATCCTCCATGGTCGCCTGGACCCCGCCCCACTGGACGAACTCGGCAGGGGGGATGAGGGCGAGGATGCGAACCGCGCCAGCCGTCTTGGCGGCGCGGCGGGCGGCGAAACGGAGTGCCGTTTCCGCCTCGGCCGATTCGTCTACGACAACCAGATATGTCCGCATGGCTTGCCCGTTTCCGCAGTTCGAAGCCCCTTTACCGGAGCGTTAAGTCTGGTTTGTTGAACCTATATGGTTACACGCGAACCAGTCTGGTGAAATGTGGCCCAATATCGGGCTTTGCGCAAGGCGTGGCCTTGACCGCCCCGGCTAAAGCGCCGAAACGGCTGTCATTGCCCCACACGCGATAAAGATGAGAGGCCCCCAGTTCATGAGCAAGACGATCCAGATGCCTGCGCTGTCCCCGACCATGGAGGAGGGGACGCTGGCGAAATGGCTGGTCAAGGAGGGCGACACGGTTTCGTCCGGCGATCTGCTGGCCGAGATCGAGACCGACAAGGCGACGATGGAATTCGAGGCCGTCGATGAAGGTGTCGTCGCCAAGATTCTGGTCGCCGAAGGGTCCGAGGGGGTGAAGGTGGGCACCATTATCGCCATCATCGCTGAAGAAGGTGAGGACGTGTCGGCAGCGGCCGCCGGCAGCGCTTCCCCAGCACCCAAGGCCGATGCGGTTCCTGCCAAGGCGCAAGCCGCGCCTGCTTCTGCCGCACCTGCCTCCGCCACCGCCGCGCCGAAAGCCGACTCCGTGCCAGCGAAGGCGGCGTCCGATGGCCGGGTGAAGGCCAGTCCGCTTGCGCGCCGTCTTGCCGAGGCGAAGGGCATCGATCTGGCGACCATATCGGGGACCGGCCCCAATGGCCGCGTGGTCAAGGCTGACCTGGAGGGTGCCGTACCGGCGGCCCGAGCGGCTGCCCCGGCTGCTGCACCGGTTTCGGCCGCTTCGGCTCCGGCTGCTTCGGCTCCGGCCGCCGCGCCCGTGGCTGCGCCCGCCGCCGCGCAGGATTTCGGCATTCCGCACGAGGTCATCAAGCTTAGTGGCATGCGCAAGACCATTGCCCGTCGCCTGACCGAATCCAAGCAGCAGGTGCCGCATATCTACCTGACCGTGGATGTGCAGCTCGACAAGCTGCTGAAACTGCGGGGCGAATTGAACGCGGGGCTGGCCTCCCGGGGTGTCAAGCTGTCGGTCAACGACCTGCTGATCAAGGCGCTGGGCGTCGCGCTGATTCAGGTGCCCGAGTGCAACGTGCAGTTTGCCGGTGATCAGATGCTGAAATTCCAGCGCGCCGACATCTCGGTGGCGGTATCCATCCCCGGCGGCCTGATCACCCCGATCGTCACCGAAGTCGACAGCAAGGGCGTCGCCGCGATCTCGACCGTGATGAAGGACCTTGCCGCCCGCGCCAAGGACGGCAAGCTCAAGCCCGAAGAATATCAGGGCGGCACCGCCTCGCTCTCCAACATGGGCATGTTCGGCATCAAGCAGTTCGAAGCCGTCATCAACCCGCCGCAGGCCATGATCATGGCGATCGGCGCGGGCGAGAAGCGGCCCTTCGTCATCGACGACTCGCTCCAGATCGCGACCGTCATGTCGGCGACCGGCAGCTTCGACCATCGCGCCATCGACGGGGCGGACGGCGCCCGCCTCATGCAGGTCTTCAAGGAGCTGGTCGAAAATCCGATCGGCATGCTGGCCTGATGTCCAGCAAGGTCGACGAGCTGCCACCGCAGGAAAGCCCGGCGGTTCGCGTGATCGCCATGCCGGCCGATACCAATCCCTATGGCGATATTTTCGGCGGCTGGCTGATGAGCCTGATGGATTCGGCGGCCGGTTCGGTCGCGGCACGTCACAGCAAGGGCCGGGCCGTGACCATCGCGGTCGAGGGCATGACCTTTCTGCGTCCCGTCGTCGTGGGTGACGAGGTGTCGGTGTTCGCAACGCTGAAATCGGTCGGCCGCACGTCGATGCATATCGCCGTCGAAGCCTGGCGGCGGACGCGTCATGACGACCGGTCCTATCGCGTGACGCAGGCGACTTTCACCTTCGTGGCGATCGGTGAGGATCGCCAGCCTCGTTCGGTGCCGCCCTTCACCCCTCCGGCGGCGTGACCTAATTTCATTGAGAAGCGAGTTTGATCATGGCTGAGAATTACGATGTCATTGTCCTGGGTTCGGGGCCCGGCGGCTACGTGGCGGCGATCCGGGCTGCTCAACTGGGGCTGAAGACCGCGATCGTCGAGCGCGAGAATCTGGGCGGCATCTGTTTGAACTGGGGCTGCATCCCGACCAAGGCGCTGCTGCGTTCGGCGGAAATCTACCATTATATGCAGCATGCCAAGGATTATGGCCTGGCGGCCGAGAAGATCAGCGCCGACATCGAGGCGGTGGTGAAGCGTTCGCGCGGGGTGGCCAAGCAGCTCAATCAGGGCGTCACCCACCTGATGAAGAAGAACAAGATCACCGTCCATATGGGCGAGGGTAAGCTGGTCGCGAAGGGCAAGCTGTCCGTCACCAAGGACGGCAAGGCCGAGGAACTGACGGGCAAGCATATCATCATCGCGACCGGCGCGCGCGCCCGCGACCTGCCGCAGCTCAAGGCCGATGGCAAGCGGGTGTGGACCTATCGCCATGCGATGACGCCGCCGGAAATGCCGACCAAGCTGCTGGTCGTGGGTTCCGGCGCCATCGGCATCGAATTCGCCAGCTTCTACAATGATATGGGCGCGGACGTGACGGTGGTGGAGATGATGGACCGCATCGTGCCGGTCGAGGACGCCGATGTCTCCAACTTCCTCGAAAAGGCGTTGAAGAAGCAGGGCATGACCATCCACACCGGCGCGAAGATCGAGAAGATCGCGACCGGCGACAAGGGCGTGACCGCGACCATCAAGGGCAAGGATGGCAAGGATGTCACGGACGAATATAGCCATGTGATCGTCGCCATCGGCATCGTCCCCAATGTCGAAAATCTGGGCCTGGAGGATGTCGGCATAGAGCCGGACCAGCGTTTCCATATCAAGACGGACGCCTATGGCCGCACCAATGTCGACGGTTTCTGGGCGATCGGGGACGTCACCGCGCCGCCATGGCTGGCGCACAAGGCGAGCCATGAGGGTGTGATCGTCGCTGAATCCATCGCGCAGGCGCTGGGCAACAAGGATGTGCATCCGCACGCCATGGACGTGCGCAATATTCCTGGCTGCACCTATTGCCATCCGCAGATCGCCAGTGTCGGCCTGACCGAAGCCAAGGCGAAGGAAGCGGGTCATGAGGTGAAGGTCGGCATGTTCCCCTTCATCGGCAATGGCAAGGCGATCGCGCTGGGCGAGGCGGAAGGCTTCACCAAGACGGTGTTCGATGCCAAGACCGGCGAATTGCTGGGTGCGCATATGGTCGGCGCGGAGGTGACCGAGATGATCCAGGGCTATACCATCGGCAAGACGCTGGAGACTACGGAAGCGGAACTGATGCACACGGTCTTCCCGCATCCGACCATTTCGGAATCCATGCATGAAAGCGTGCTGGCCGCTTATGGGCGTGCGCTCCATATCTGACCGGCGCAAAGCCATGGCAAAAGGCGCGGGAGCTTTGGCCCTCGCGCTTTTTTGCGTTCTGGGGATCGCGCTGGTTCAGCGGCAGGGGCTGCTGGACGCGATGAACCATGGGCTGATGGGCATGGCGGGCCGGGCGCGGGACAGTGCGACGGGGGGAGCGTCACCTGGCTCATGCAGGGGGCGTCCGCGGTCGGGGGAACGGCGGGGCGGCTTGTCCTGCTGACGGCCTGTTGCGCGATGCTCTGGGGCCGGCGGCGGCGATGCGCATTGTGGCTGCTGTCGGTGATGGCCGGGGGCACGTTGCTCAACCTTGCGCTCAAACAGATATTCGCGGCGCCCCGCCCCGATCTTCTGCCGCATCTCGACATTGTGAACAGCTACAGCTTCCCCAGCGGCCATGCGGCGGGGAACATGATCTTCTTCGGGGCGCTGGCGCTGCTGTTCGGGCGGCGGGCGGGTTATGCCGGTGCCGGGCTGGCGATCGCGCTGATCGGAGTCAGCCGGGTGTGGCTGGGCGTGCATTGGCCGAGCGATGTGCTGGCGGGATGGATCGAGGGGCTTGGCTGGCTGGCGCTTTGCGCGGTCTGGCTACCAGCGCGGCGAGGGCAGGATTAGCGCGCGTTCCAGGCTGCGATGCGGCGGCATGCCGTCGGCTGTGACGAAGCCATGGACCCAGAAGCTGTCGAAGGCCGTGGCGGCTGCGATGAGCAGCAGCAGGCTTGCGCCCGCCGCAAAGACCGCGCGGGCGCCGTATATCGGATCGGCGGGCATCAGCGCGAGCAGGACCAGCGGCAGGATCGGCAGGAAATAGCGCCCCTGCGTGCCCTGGATATAGTCGGCGCCAAGCGCCGTGCCGGTCAGGTACATGGCGGTTTCGATCAGTAGCGCGGTGCCGATCGCGATCGTCAGCCACCAGAGGCGCTGACCCAGGGAAAAGCGCATCTCCGATCCGCTGAACAGGGCGCCGATGAGCATGAGCATGGCGAGCGGATAGGCCAGCAGCGGCAGCAGGATGGCGTTCCAGCCGAAGCGGCCGACGGTCTGGAGCGCATAGACGGGCGCGCGTTCCGCGACGCTGGTGGCGAGGACGTGCAGATAGGCGAGCGGCGAGTGGGTGATGACCGCCAACTGGTCGGCGAGCGGCGCCGTGGTGACCATTTCGCCGGTCTTGCGCGAGACGATATGATAGAGCGCCTGGCTGCCGCCGGAGAGTTTCATCCACAGGATGAAGGCGATGGCACCCAGGACCATGGCGCCCGACAGGAGCAGCGGGCGCAGGTCGCGGCGGCCCTCGGGCCAGCGCAGGCCGGCGGCCATGAGCGGCAGATAGACTCCCTTCGCGAGCGCCAGCAGCGGCGCGGTCACGATCAGCGCCAGGCCGCGCCTTTCGGTCCAGCCGGTGAAACCGGCGCGCAGCGCGAGGGCGAGGCCGAGGAAGCCGAGGCCGTTGATGACCGCATCGGGCGACAATGATCCGCCTTGATAGGAAAAGGTCGGCAATAGCGCGATGGCGAGTAAGGCAGGACGGCCAAAGGGGATGAGGCGGAGAGCCAGGCCGAGCATGGCCAGCGCGAACAGCGCATTGGCGATCCGGCCGCCATAGAAGGCGCCGAGGCGGGCAGGCCCATATTGTCGCCAATGGCGAGGCCCAAGGCCGCCGGAGCATAGAGCGAGGGCGCGTAACTGGCGACATTGGGGAAATCGGCGAAGCGGCGCTGGCCGAGCTCAGCTTGCCCGGCGGTCCATGCCCGCGTCAGCATGGTCCGGTCGAAGCGACGCGGTTTGGGAGAGGCGCCGGTCGGGAAATGGACATCGTGCAGGTCGATGGCGGCGGCGGGCAATTCGGCGCCGATCTTTGCGCCGCGCCGTTCGGTCAGGATGCGGCCTTCCGACAGCATCAGCGCCTTCATATAATGCTGATTTTCATCGGGCGCCTGAAAGGGCGGGGTAATGCAGGCGAAGAACAGGGTGGCGAGGCAGACCAGCGCCAGCAGCCACTTTTCCATGGCCGTCCAGGGGCCTGGGATCAAGGTCGCGCGCCGCGCCTGGGGGGATGTCCGTCTTTCCTGCCGCATCAGGGCGCTCTAGCGCCGAGCCCTTAATATTTCCCAGCCAATGCCGATCCCGAGCGGTTCATTTACGGATATTGGCGCTCGCCGGGCCGGCGTTGATATGGTTGCTGGAGGACAAGGCGGCTCAGGTCGAGCGAGGCGCGGTGTTCCGGGCATCTTTCATGCTTTCGCGGTTCGAAAGACTTTCCTGAAAGGCGACGGGGCTGAAAGGCGACAAGACCCGGGTCGAGCCCGGGGTGACAAGGGGAAGTGGAAGCGACGGAAGGGCCCGCCGTCGCCGAGGTTCAGGCTTTTCAGGATTCTTCCTCGATTTCCTTCGTTGCTGGCGGATGGAGCCGCAGCCGGGTGACGCGGCGGCCGTCGCTGGCCAGGATTTCGAGTTTCCAGCCGCTTTGCCCGTGCTCGACGATTTCGCCCGGTTCGGGCACGCGGCCCGCGATCACGAAGGCGAGTCCGCCCAGCGTATCGACATCTTCCTCGATGTCGGCAAGCTTTTCGTCGATTTCCTTGGCGACATCCTCCAGTTCGGCGCGGGCATCGGCTTCCCAGAGGCCGCCTTCCAGCGGGACGAGCATGGCCTCCGGCTCCTCGTCATGCTCATCCTCGACCTCGCCGACGATTTCCTCGACCAGATCCTCGAAGGTGAGCAGGCCTTCGGTGCCCGAATATTCGTCCAGCACGATGGCGAGATGGGTGCGTTTCGCGCGCATTTCCGCCAGCAGGTCGAGCGCGCCCATGCTTTCGGGCACGTAGAGCGGCTGGCGGATCAGCGGTTCGAGGCTGTCCGGGACCGGTGCCTTGCCGGCCATGATCGCGAAGGCGTCGCGGATGTGGATCATGCCGACGATGGTGTCGAGATTGTCGCGGTAGACGGGGATGCGGCTATGGCCGGCCTCCGCGAACAAGGCGGCGAGATCGGCGAAGCTCGCCTTTTCCTCGATCGCGATGATGTCCGCGCGGGGAACCGCGACGTCGTCGACCGTATGTTCGGAAAAATGGAGGAGGTTGCGAACCATCTGGCGCTCGATCGCCGACAGGTCGCCCTTGGCAGGATGGGACGTGCCCTCATCCTGCTGTTCCTCATCATATTCGTCGAGCGCATCCTCCAGCTCCTGGCGGAGGCTATGGCTCTCTTCTTCTCCAAAGAGCAGCGATTTCAGGCCGCTCCATAAACCGCCTTCGTGGCTACTACTGTCCGGTTCCTTGGAACCGTTGCCGTCCTTCGGACTGCCTTCAGCCATGTTCGTCCATTATCCCTGTTAGCGATCCCCGTAAGGATCGGAAATGCCGAGGCTGAACAGCGATTGCGTTTCAAGCGCTTCCATCGCTTCGGCCTCGGCGTCCTCCATATGATCATATCCCAGCAAATGAAAAGTCCCATGAATGATGAGATGCGTCGCATGGTCGGCAATGGAGATGCCTTTTTCGGCAGCCTCGGCGGCGCAGACCCCCTCCGCCAGCACGATATCGCCCAGTATCACCTCACCATCATCGGTGTTGGCTGTGGCCTCCAGCAGGTCGGACTGCACCATCGGGAAGGACAGGACGTTGGTCGGCTTGTCCTTGTCCCGATAGGCGCGATTGAGCTGATGGACCTCCTCGTCGGTGGTGAGTTTGACCGCGACCTCGTACAGCGCCTCGTCCGTGGTGAAATTGGCATAGGGGCTGTGGCTGATGGCCGAAACCACGGCGCGTTGGGCAAGCAATTCCCAATCGGTATCGGGCCAGCCCTGTTCATGGAGGACGGCGACTTCAATCATTTTCCGGAAACTCCACGAAATCAGGCATCCGGGCCTTCATAGGCCTGGACGATGCGGCCGACGACCGGGTGGCGGACGACGTCGCTGATGCCGAAGGGCACCACCGAAATGCCCTCCACCCCCTCCAGCCGGGTGACGGCGTCGGCCAGGCCCGAAATGCCCGGCTGCGGCAGGTCGACCTGGCGCGGGTCGCCGCAGATGACCATGCGGCTGCCCTCGCCGAAGCGGGTGAGGAACATCTTCATCTGGGCGATCGTCGTGTTCTGCGCTTCGTCCAGCACGATGAAGGCGTTGGACAATGTGCGGCCGCGCATGAAGGCGAGGGGGGCGATCTCGATCTCTCCGCTCGCGATGCGGCGTTCGACCTGCTCGGCGGGGAGCGTGTCGTAGAGCGCGTCGTAGATCGGGCGGAGATAGGGGTCGACCTTCTCCTTCATGTCGCCGGGCAGGAAGCCGAGGCGCTCGCCCGCCTCGACGGCGGGGCGGGAGAGGATCAGGCGGTCGACGCTGCCGGTGATGAGCTGGCTCACCGCCTGGGCGACGGCGAGATAGGTCTTGCCGGTGCCGGCCGGGCCGAGCGCGAAGATGATGTCGTTGCGGGTGAGCGCCTCCATATAGGTCACCTGCGTCGCGGAACGCGGGACGATGGTCTTCTTGCGCGTGCGGATCATCACCTTGGGCGGTTCGGCCACGTCATGGCGGATGATGCCGTCCAGCGTCGGTTCGGCGGACATGGCGATGACCGCTTCGACCGCCCCGGCGTCGATTTCCTGTCCGGCGACGATGCGGTTGTAGAGGCCGGTCATCACGTCGCGGGCGCGGGCGGCGGCTTCGACGTCGCCCTCGATCTGGAGCTTGTTCCCGCGCGCGGCGATATAGACGCCGAGGCGGTTTTCGATGGCGACGAGATTTTGGTCATATTGGCCGAACAGCGCGCCCAGCAGATGCGGGCGGTCGAAGGTGACTTCGAGACGGGCGCGTTCGGCCCGGGACCGTTCAGCCAGTTCGGTACGATGGTTCTGGTTCGGTTTCTTCGACATTCAGCGGCCTCCCTGTTCACCTGTCACACTCGCATGGGCGAGTATCCATCTCCTTCTCGTTGCGCCTGGCGGACAGGTTCGGAGATGGGTTCCCGTTGTCACGGGAACGACTGGTTTTGGGTTCAAGCGGCCTTCCTCCTGCTGGGTTGCCCGGCCAGACTGTTCGGACCGGCGCTGATGATATCGACTTCGACCATGTCACCGATGGACAGGTCCGGGGCGGTGACGACGACCGACTGGAGCCAGGGCGACTTGCCGATGAGCTGGCCGGGATGGCGGCCCTTGCGCTCCAGCAATATCTCCGTGCGGCGGCCCACGGTCGCGGCATTGAATTCGGCCTGATGGCGGTTGATCACCGCCTGAAGGCGGGCGAGGCGTTCGTCCATCAGTGCGGCGGGAATCTGGTGATCCATGTCGGCGGCGGGGGTTCCGGGGCGCGGGCTGTATTTGAAGCTATAGCATTGCGCGTAGCGGACCTGCTCGACGATCTTCAGCGTATCCTCGAACTCGGCATCGGTTTCTCCGGGGAAGCCGACAATGAAATCGCCCGACAGCGCGATGTCCGGGCGCGCTTCGCGGACGCGGTCGATGATGCGGAGGTAGCTGTCGGCGCTGTGGCTGCGGTTCATGGCTTTGAGCACCCGGTCGTTGCCCGACTGGACCGGCAGATGGAGAAACGGCATCAATTTCGGTTCGTCGCCATGGGCGGCGATCAGGCCGTCGTTCATGTCGTTGGGATGGCTGGTGGTGTAGCGGATGCGTTTCAGCGCATCGATCTTCGCCAATTCGCGGACGAGGCCGTCCATGCCCTGCGTGCGACCCTTGTCATCCTGGCCTTCCCAGGCGTTGACGTTCTGGCCGAGCAGGGTGATTTCGCGCACACCGCCGTCGATCAGAGCCTTTGCCTCATCGAGGATGGCGGACCAGGTCCGGCTGATTTCCGCGCCGCGCGTATAGGGGACGACGCAATAGGTGCAGAATTTGTCGCAGCCCTCCATGATCGTCAGGAAGGCGGTCGGGCGAGCCTGCTTGGTGCGGGCAGGAAGGGCGCCGAATTTCGAGGCCAGCGGCATGTCGGTGTCGACGGCTGCCTCGCCCCGACCGGCCTTGTCGATGAGGCCGGGCAAGCGATGATAGGCCTGCGGACCGACGACGATGTCGACATTGCGGGCGCGGCGCTGGATTTCGCTGCCCTCCGCCTGCGCGACGCAGCCGGCGACGGCGATCATCGGGCGGCTGCCGTCCTCCCGCGTCATGCGGCCGATGTCGGAATAGACCTTGTCCACCGCCTTTTCGCGGATGTGACAGGTGTTCAAAATGACGAGATCGGCCTCGGCGCCCTCCGCCGCTGCGGTCATGCCGCGCTCACCCAGCATTTCGGCCATGCGCTCGCCATCATAGACGTTCATCTGGCAGCCGAAGGATTTGACGTGGAAAGTCGCTGGAGTCTTTGGGGCGTCGTTACGATTCATGCGGTCCAGCTATACAGGGCCTGGGTTGCGAGGGGAAGCTTGCGATGCTGGCGGCGATCCTTTCCTGCGTCATCGTCGCGAGCGCCTTGCGATCCGGGCAGATGGCGGGGTCGAACGGTTCCAGGAAACGCAAGGTGACGTCGAGCCGGCCCTTGCGTTCCAGCAGCCTTTTCACATTGGCGCCGGCCGGTTCGTCGCTGTGCCAGGCGATTTCCGGGGTCGCCGTGCCATAATCGATATGCACGGGCTGGATACGGACGGAGCGCGGCGGTGGGAGCAGGACCGCAAGCAGGGAGGGCTTGAAGGGCAGCAGGCCCGTGCCGTCGCTGGTGGTGCCCTCCGGGAACAGCGTCACCGGCTGGTGCCCGGCCAGTGCGGCGCGTAGCGCCTCGAGCTGCGAGGAGAGGGCGCCGCGCCGGTTGCGGGCGACGAACAGCGTGTTGTTCTGTGCGGCGAGCCAGCCGATGATCGGCCAGCCCGCTATGCCGTCATGCGCGACGAAGGCCGTGCCGGTCGCGCCGCCCAGCGCCAATATGTCGACCCAGCTCACATGATTGGCGATGATGAAGCTGTCGCCTTGAAAGGGATGGCCTTCTATGGCGACGCGGGCGCCGACCGAGCGCGCGGCCAGCCCCAGAAAGCGCCTCGGCCAGGGGGAGCGTGCATGGGCGGCGCGCCAGAATAGATGGGGGATCAGGCAGAGCAGCAGGCTGGCGGCGAGCGCCCCGGTGCGCGTGATGCGGCGAAGTCTGGCCAAGCTGCCTCAGTGTTTGCGATCGAGCGCGACGCCGTACAATTCCATGCGATGGTCGACCAGGCGGAAGCCGAGCTTTTCGGCGATCTGCTTCTGCAACTGTTCCAGTTCAGGATCGACGAACTCGATCACATTGCCGGTTTCGACATCGATCAGATGGTCGTGATGGGATTCGGGCGCCGCTTCATAGCGGGCGCGGCCGTCGCCGAAATCGTGACGGTCGAGAATGCCCGCTTCCTCGAACAGGCGGACGGTACGATAGACGGTGGCGATCGAAATGCCCGGATCGATCGCCGAAGAGCGCCTGTGCAATTCCTCCACATCGGGATGATCAGTGGCGTCGCTCAGCACCTGGGCGATGACGCGGCGCTGTTCGGTAATGCGCAGGCCCTTTTCATGGCAAAGGGCCTCTACGTCGATCTTGCGGTTCATGCAGGCTCACTTGCTGGAATTTGCGGTCAATCGGCGCGAGCCTAGCGGCTTTTGCCATAGCGTAAAAGGGGGCGTGCCATCAGCACGCCCCCTTTTGCATGAGTTTTGCCCACAGGGGGCCGGATTATTTGGCTGCGCGGGTGCGGCGGCGCTTGGTACCCAGGCCGATTTTCTTCGCCAGGCTGCGGCGCTGTTCGGCATAGTTGGGCGCGACCATCGGATAATCGGCCGGCAGGCTCCACTTGGCGCGATAATCCTCCGGCGTCATCTGATAGTGGGTCATCAGGTGGCGCTTGAGCATCTTAAGCTTTTTGCCGTCTTCCAGGCAGATGATATAGTCGGGCTTGATCGACGAGCGGACCGACACCGCGGGTTCCGGCTTCACTTCCGGCGCGGCGGCCGGCGTGGCAAGCCCCGAAAGCGCGGCATGCACATTCTGGATCAGCGTAGATACGTCGGAGACGGCGACGCTGTTGTTGGAGACATGAGCCGCCACAATGTCCGAAGTCAAAGTAATGAGCAGTTCGCTCTGGGCCGATTCGGTTTCCATTTCTTTTTCCTGTGAAGGCTATTGGTGATGCGACCCGCACCAGGAAAATCATTTCAGGGGCGGTATGGGTCAGCTATACCCCCGGTTTCTTTTTGGCAAGCGTTGATTTAGATTACCGAAGCATGTCGATACGGAAGCTTAGCGCATCGTGAAGTTGTCCGTCGTTACCGCGATAATAACCAGGGCGGCGGTGTACATATTCGAAGCCGATCTTTTCATACAGCCTGATCGCTGTATTGGATGCCCTAACTTCCAGATTCATCGACGTAATGTTGCGTCTGCGCGCCGTCTTGAGGCTGTCGACCAGGAGGGCCTCGCCAATGCCGCGCCCGCGCCAGAGCGGACTGACCGCCAGGAGCAGCAATTCGCATTCGTCCAGCACGGAACGCACCAGCGCGAAACCCAGCGGCGCGGCGTCGATCCGGGCGATGGTGAGCCAGGTGCCGGGCATCGTCATCACGCCGGCAAGCTGCGGCAGGGTCCATGCCTCGCCATAAGCGGGATCGAAGGCGCGGCCCATGACGTCCATGGCGTCGCTCATGGCGTTGCGCTCGCCGTCGTCATAGGTGTGGAGGGTGAGACCGGGGATCATGGCGCCGCGCGTTCCGCCATCGGGCGGGCATCGGCGCCGCGGCAGTAGACGGGCGAAGGCGGCAGTGCGGGCTGGGCGGCGATCAGGGGATAGTCGGCGGCATCGGGGTACAGGTTGATCGCCGTGCCATGGCCGCGCGCCGTCACCAGCGCTTCGGCGCCCGTACCGTAGAGCAGCGGTTGGTCGAGTTTCTGTGCCAGCGTCGCGATCGGGGTGGAAGCGGGGGCCGTGAGCGATGTCAATCCGTCCGGGGAGAAGCTCTGCCAGAACAACTCGCCATGGCCGCCGGTGATGGTGACGGCGAGGAGGCCGCCCTCATGCCTGGCCGCCGCCCTGGCGGCGATCAGGCTGAGCGCGCCATAGCCGTGCAGCGGAACGCCCCAGGCCAGCGCCAGCGCGCGGGCCGCAGCGATGCCGATGCGCACGCCCGTGAAGCTGCCCGGTCCGACATCGACGGCGATGGCGTCGGCCTTGCCGCCGTCGGGCATGGAGGCGATGGCGGGCAGCAAGGCTTCGGCATGGCCGCGCCCGACGATCTCATGGAAATGACCGATCGGCGCACCATCATCGAGCAGCGCGACGGACAGCGCCTGTGTCGCGGTATCGATGACCAAGATACGCAAAGAAGACCCCTGTAATGCGTTCGCCCGACGGGGCGCCTGGTTCAGCGGTTAATCGATCAGGACCGGTTTGCCAATTGGCCGTTCCCGATTGATCTCGGCGTTCAGACGGCGCGAACCTCGGTCACTTCGGGGACATAATGTTTGAGCAGTTGCTCGATACCGTTCTTGAGCGTCGCGGTGGAGGAGGGGCAGCCCGAGCAGGCGCCCTGCATCCGCAGATACACGGTTCCCTTGTCGAAACCGCGATAGATGATGTCGCCCCCGTCATTGGCTACGGCCGGGCGGACGCGGGTGTCGATCAGTTCGCGGATCTGGGCGACGATTTCCGCATCTTCCGGATCGTCGGCGAATTCCTCCTCTGCCGGCACGAAGATCTCGCCGGCCGAACCCGGCGTGAAGAGGGGCATGTTGGCCGAGAAATGATCGAGCAGGACGGACAGGATATCCGGCTTCACATCGCTCCACTGCGCGCCCGGTGCGATGGTCACGGAAATGAAGTCGCCGCCGAAGAACACGCCGGTCACGTCGCCCAGGCCGAAGAGGGCGTCGGCCAGCGGAGAGGCTTCCGCTTCCTCCGGCGTCGCGAAATCGCGGGTGCCCATGCCCATGACCACGCGGCCGGGAAGGAACTTGACGGTGGCCGGATTGGGCGTCGGTTCGGTCTCGATCAACATGCGCGCTATGTGGAGAGAAGAGTGCGCAAGATCAAGCTTTCGTGCTAAATTGCCTGTCGGAACTTCGCTTGGTGCCGTCGATTGAGTCTTTCGCGAAGACACGATGGAGAGAAGATATGAGCAACGAGTCCGACATCCGCCGCCGTTTCTGGACCGAATTGTCCCAAAGCCCCTTTCTGATGGTCGGACTTCAGGGATCGCATGCACATAGCATGCCGATGACGGCGCAGCTTGATCCGGGCGCGAGCCATTGCTTCTGGTTCTACACCACGCGGGAGAACCGGCTGGCGGCGGGTGGGCCGGCGATGGCGCAATTTGTCGCCAAGGGGCATTTCCTGTTCGCCTGCATCGACGGGACGCTGGTCGAGGAAACGGACCCGGCGGTGATCGACCGCTATTGGACCCATGATGTGGCGAGCTGGTATCCCGGCGGGCGGCAGGACCCGCACCTGCTGATGCTGCGCTTCGATCTGGGGCATGCGGAAATCTGGCGGGCGGACATGTCGCTGGGTGGAATGTTCAAACAGATGTTCGGCGGCGACGTGCGCGAGGAGATGCGCGGCAAACATGTCGAAGTGTCGCTTTAGGGGCGCGCGGTTCAAGGCATTGCCATTCCCGTCACCCCGGATTTGATCCGGGATGACGAGGCCGGGCGTGATGATAATCCACAGAAATCGGCCCTTTGTAGGCGGGTTTCCAGCATCCACTTGCTTTTTCCTGTTTTTCCCATCATATGCGCCGCAGCGCAGCAGTTGGGCTTTGCCCTTATCAGCGATTGGCAGCGTGATCGCTCCGGCCGGACAGGCATTGGGGCCGGCCAATGAAAGTCTGCGCCAAGCTTTGAGGCTTCCCTTTTCACGCGGGTCGTTTCGTAACCCGCCTTGCGCCCTTGCTGCGTCCGTGCAGTTCAAGTCGGCGCGTGGGCCGACTTGTGAGTTCAATTTATGCAATTTACCGACCTTGGCCTTTCCGAGCCTATTCTGAAAGCGCTCGCCGCCAAGAAATATGCTTCGCCGACGCCGATCCAGAGTCAGGCCATTCCCGTCCTTTTGCAGGGCAAGGATCTGTGCGGCATCGCCCAGACCGGCACCGGCAAGACGGCGGCCTTCGCGCTGCCGAGCCTTGACCATTTCGCCCGTAACCCGAAGCCGACGCCGCTTCAGGGCTGCCGCATGCTGGTGCTGTCGCCGACGCGCGAGCTGGCAGCGCAGATCGCGCAGAGCTTTCGCGACTATGGGCGCTTCCTGAAGCTTTCCGTCGAAGTCGTGTTCGGCGGCGTGCCGATCAACCGGCAGATCCGCGCCTTGGGGCGTGGCGTCGATATCGTCGTGGCGACGCCCGGGCGTCTGCTCGACCTGATCGACCAGCGGGCGTTCACGATCAAGGATACCGAGATTTTCGTCCTCGATGAAGCCGACCAGATGATGGACATGGGTTTCATCCATCCGTTGAAGCGGATCGCCAAACTGCTGCCCAGAGAACGGCAGAACCTGTTCTTCTCCGCGACCATGCCGGGCGAGATCGAGGCGCTGGCCGCGCAGTTCCTCAACGATCCGGTGAAGGTGAGCGTCGCGCCGCAGTCGACCACGGCCGAGCGGGTGCGTCAGCAGGCGACCTTCGTCAACCAGATGGAGAAGCAGGCGCTGCTCAACCTCACGATCAGGAGCGAGGATATCGATCGCGCCCTGATCTTCACCCGGACCAAGCATGGCGCGGATCGGGTCGTGCGCTTCCTGGAGGGTGCGGGCATCCAGGCCGTGGCGATCCACGGCAACAAGAGCCAGGCGCAGCGGACCACCGCCTTGCAGGCGTTCCGTCATGGCCATGTGAAGCTGCTGGTGGCGACTGACATCGCGGCGCGCGGGATCGACGTTTCGGGCGTGTCCCACGTCATCAATTTCGAGCTGCCCAATGTGCCGGAGCAATATGTTCACCGTATCGGCCGAACCGCGCGGGCCGGGGCCGAGGGCGTCGCGATCAGTTTCGTGGCGGATGATGAACGGCCCTATCTGAAGGCGATCGAGCGGACGACCAAGGTGAAGCTGGACGTCGTGCCGCTGCCCGAGAATTTCGTCGAGGCCGTGCGCAACCTTCCCAAGGCCGCGCCGCAGCGCAAGGGGCGCGAGCAGACGCCGGAGCAGAAGGCCAAGCGCGCCGATGGCCAGCGCCGTTATCAGGACCAGCAGAAGCAGCAGCGCGGCAATGCCGAGCGGGCGCATCGTCCCGATGGCGAGGCCCAGCCGGCGAAGAAGAATTTCCGGCGGCGGCGCGGCGGCGGCGGCGGTGTCGGCGCGCATAAGGGCGCGATGCAGAAGACCGGCGGGCGGTAAGCTGCCCTCCTTTTGAAGGAGCGGTACGCGAGCGGTACGCCCTTCCCCTGTGAAAGCAGGAACCCGGGCCCGCCGTCTGAATTGGTTCCCGCTTTGGGAGGAGCATGTCCTATCATGATCTTCGCTCCTCCTGCCTTTGCCGGTGGCCTTCTTTGTCAGTGGTCATTCAGGAAAATCTCTTTAGGCTAGGGCCTCATGAGCTTTTCCTTCCGGCGCTCTGCCGCTTCGCTTTCCGTCCTGGCCCTGTTGCTATCGGGAGTTTCCACGCCTCTGGCGGCGAAGGTGGATCCGACTGCTGCGCCCGCCGTCCCCGGTTCCACCAAGGCGCAGGTCAGGCCCTGGCTCTACCAGAACAGCGATGTGCCGATCGATCCGGCCTGGCGATTTGGCGAGCTGTCCAACGGATTGCGCTATGCGATCCGGCGCAATGGCGTGCCGCCGGGGCAGGTTTCGGTGCGGTTGCGGATTGATGCCGGGTCGCTGATGGAGCGGCCCGATGAACTGGGTTACGCTCATTTCATGGAGCATCTGACCTTCCGCGGCTCCCGCCATGTGCCTGACGGCGAATCCAAGCGCATCTGGCAGCGGCTGGGCGTGACCTTCGGCAGCGATAGCAATGCGCAGACGACGCCCACCGGCACGACCTACGCGCTCGATCTGCCGCAGGCGACGCAGGCGAGCCTGGGGGAGAGCCTGAAGATCCTTTCAGGCATGATGATCGATCCCAATATCGTGGATAGCGCCGTCAACGCCGAGCGGGCGGTCGTGTTGGCCGAGAAGCGCGAGGGCGATGGGCCGCAGATGCGGATTTCCGACGCGACGCGCCAGCATTTCTTCGCCGGGCAGCCGTTGGCCGATCATAGTCCCATCGGCACGGTGGCGACGCTGAATGCCGTGACGGCGGCGAAGATGGAGGCTTTCCACCAACGTTGGTATCGGCCCGAAAATGGGGTGATCTCGATCGCGGGCGACATCGATCCGGCGCTGGCCGAACAATTGCTCAAGGATAATTTCGCGGGCTGGACGGTGCCCGGCAAGGGTGTGCCGCTGCCCGATTTCGGCGAGCCCGATGCCAAGGCGCCCGCGACCAGGGTGACGGTGGAACCCGGCGTGCCCACCGGGCTCACCATGGCGTGGTTGCGGCCATGGAAACCGCGTGCCGACACCATCGTCTATAACCAGGACAAGCTGACCGACATGCTGGCCCTGCAGATCATCAACCGCCGTCTGGAGCAGGCGGCGCGGGCGGGCGGCAGCTTCCTTCAGGCAAGCGCGGACCAGCAGGATGTCAGCCGGTCGGCGGACGGCACCTTCATCACCCTGGTTCCGACCGGCGACAATTGGGAAAAGGCGCTTTCCGACGTCCGCGCCATCATCGAGGATGCCAAGGGTACGCCGCCAAGCCAGATCGAAATCGACCGCGAATATGCGCAGATGGATACGGCGCTCGCGATCCAGGTCGAAAATTCCGATACGGAAGCGGGTGCCAAGCAGGCGAGCGATCTGGTGAGCGCGGTCGATATCCGCGAAACCACGGTCAGTCCGCAGGCGGCGCTGGACATCTTCCGTTCCGGCAAGCCCATGATGACGCCGCAGAAGATACTGGATTCGACGCAACGGCTGTTTTCGGCGGGGGTGTTCCGGGCGATGCTGATCACCGGCAAGGTCCTGCCCGGCGTCGACGCGAAGCTGGCGGCGGCGGTCGCCGCGCCGGTCAAGGCAGCGACCAATGCGCGGCTGGGCGACAAGGTCGTGACCATGGCCGACCTGCCGAAGTTGGGTGCGCCGGGCAAAGTCGTGTCGCGCGCCCCCATCGGCCTGCCGGGGATGGAGAGCATCATCTTCTCCAACGGCGTCAGGCTGACCCTGTTCGCCAACGATGCCGAGACCGAGAAGGTGCGGATCAACGTTCGCTTCGGCCATGGACAGCAGGCTTTTTCGCCGACGAGGCCGGTGGCGGGCTGGGCGGCGGACTATGCGCTGGTGGCGAGCGGGATCGGCAAGCTTGGCCAGCGGGAACTGGATGACCTGACCAATGGGCGGCGCATGGGGATGGATTTCTCCATCGACGACGACGCTTTCGAATTGCAGGCGGTGACACGACCCGCCGACTACAAGGATCAGTTGCAGCTTTTCGCGACCAAGCTGTTCGCGCCCGGATGGGACCCGGCGCCGATCGCGCGGGTCAAGACCGGGGCGGGGGTTGCCTATGACGCCATGGCGCGGGCGCCCGATTCCGTGCTGGCGCGCGATCTCAACTGGCTGCTGCATGACAAGGATGTGCGGTTCCGTACGCCCTCTCGCGCCGAGATAGACGGGCTGACGCCGCAGGCGTTCCGCGCGACCTGGGAGCCGTTGCTGGCTTCGGGGCCGATCGAGATCCAGATTTTCGGACAGGTCAAGGCGGACGACGCCATCGCGGCCGTTGCGGCGACCTTCGGTGCCCTGCCGGCGCGGCCTGACGTGGCGGTCCCGGCGGCGAACAGGCTGATGCGCTTCCCGGCCCATGTCGAAGTTCCGGTGGTCCTGCGCCACAAGGGCGACAAGGAGCAGGCGGCGGCCGTGATGGCATGGCCCACGGCGGGTGGCTTTGCACTGACGAAGGAGGCGCGGCAGCTCGAAATCCTGACGCAGATATTCAACGACCGGCTGTTCGACAAGCTGCGCTCGACCGAGGGGCGGCCTATTCGCCCAGTGTCCAGAACAACTGGCCATTTTCCTATGACAGCGGAGGGTACATCCTCGTCACCAGCCAGGTGCGGCCGGATCGGATCAAATATTTCTATAGCGTGGTGAAGGATACGGCCGCCGATCTCGCCAAAAATCCTGTGAGCGAGGATGAATTGCAGCGCGCGGTCGCGCCGATGCGGCAGTTGCTGATGCGCGCCGGGACGGGCAATGCCTTCTGGATGAACCAGATGGAGGGCGCGACCCACGATCCTCGCTATGTCCAGGCCATGCAGAGCATGGCGCAGGACATGCTGACCGTCACGCCAACCGACATCCAGGCGCTTGCGGCCAAATATCTGCTGCCCGGCAAGAGCTGGTCGGCGGTCGTCCTGCCGGAAGGCGTCGCTGCGCAATAGAGCTTCGTGCCATGCTGACGGAGCCGGTTTCTCGCCCCGGATCAGGTCCGGGGCGACGAGAAATAACCGGGGTTCAGACGGGAACGCCGTCCTTCAGTTCCAGCAATTGGCTGTACAGGCGGACATATTCCAGATGGATCGCCCGGATTTCGGGATTGCGGGAGCGCGCCGCCAGCCTGCGGTTGCGGTCGAGCCGCGCCTCGAAATAGCTGCGGTCGAAAGATGTACCGGAAATCAAGATGTTGCCTCCCGAAATGATCTGCGCGGCATAATGCGCCATTCCCGCTCCGGTTGCGGCAATGCACATCATTTCATGCTGCAAAGCGGCGGAACGAAAGGAAGCCGCGTCCGGCCGATCAGCTCATGGCGCGCAAGGCCGCGACCAGCATGTCGGCAGCCTGTCGAGCGGTGCATTCGGCGCTCAACGCAGATCCCGAAAGGCTGCGATGGCCGAGGCCGAACATGCAAGCCAGAATGATCTCCTCCGCACCTTCCAGCGCTTTGCCGGACAAGGCAGGATTGGCTATGGTGGCGAAATCGCCCAGCGACTTGCGGAAATGCGCGCACATGTCGGCAATGATCTGGGCCACCCGTTCATTACGGAATCCTTCGGCCAATATATCGAAGGACAGCGCCTCATGCGGATTGTCCATCATTTCCAGCAACAGCAATTCGAAGGTGCGCTCGATGCTGATTTCGCCAGCGTCCAGCCGTCGTTGCAGGGCCAGGATCATGGCCTCGCGGTCGCGGGTATCATTGGCGACGATCGCGTCGATAATATCCTCTTTGCCCTTGAACAGGCGGTAGATCTGGCCGACCGACACCTTGGCGGCGGCAGCCAGTTCGGCCATGGACGTCTGGTGAAAGCCATGGGCGGCGAAAAGGTCGCGCGCAGCGCCCAGGATACGATCCCGACCGCTCGGTTCATGTTGCAACGCAACCAAAATGCCGCCTCTTGTTTTTTACTCTTGAACAAATTGTGGCAGGTTCCTACCTGCGGCGCAAGCGGAATGAACGTTCATTCCGTTTCTGGACTCTGCGAAATGGAGCATCGGCCGATGCAAAAGGGGATTTTTGTGGCGCTGCTCGCCTGCGCGTCGACGGTGGCGCTGGGCGGCTGCGGCGAAAAACAGCAGCCGGTGCCACCGCCGCCTGTCGTCGGCGTGGTGACGATGAAGGTCGAGACGGCGCCGCTGATGAACGAATTGCCCGGACGCATCGCAGCCGCGGAAACGGCGGAAGTCAGGCCCCAGATCAGCGGTGTGATCCGCCGCCGCCTGTTTACCGAAGGCGCCGATGTCCGCGCCGGACAATTGCTCTACGAGATCGAGGATGCGCCCTATCGAGCGGCCCTGGGCCAGGCGCAGGGCGCGCTGGCGCGGGCGCAGGCCTCCATTCACGCGACCGGTTTGCAGGCGCAGCGCTACAAGGAACTGGTCGGCATCAATGCGGTGAGCCGTCAGGAAGCGGACAATGCCGCTGCGTCCGCGCAGCAGGCGCGCGCGGACGTTGCGGCCCAGCGCGCGGCGGTGCAGGCGGCGCAGGTGAACCAGAATTTCACCCGGATCCGGGCACCGATTTCCGGTCGCATCGGTCGATCGCTGTTCACGCCGGGCGCGTTGGTGCAGGCGGGCCAGGCCGACGCGCTGGCGACGATCCAGCGGACCGACATGGTCTATGTCGACGTCACCCAGTCGGCGGCGCAGATCATCGACCTCAAGCAGGCGATGAAGGCGGGCGGCGTCAGCGCGGATCAGGGCGCGCGGGTGCAGTTGCTGTTGCCTAATGGCACCGTCTATCCGATCGAGGGCCGGCTGCAATTTTCCGAAGTGACGGTCGATCCGAGTTCTGGCGCGGTGACATTGCGCGCGACCTTCCCCAATCCCGACGGCCTGCTGCTGCCCGGCATGTATGTCCGCGCCCGAATGGTCGAGGGGCAGCGGACGCAGGCCATATTGGCGCCTCAACAGGGCATCACCCGCGATCCGCGTGGCCGGGCGACCGCGATGGTGGTCGGCGCAGGCGACAAGGTGGAGGTGCGCCAGGTCGAAACCGACCGGCCGGTAGGCGACAGGTGGATCGTCACGAAGGGGCTGAAGGCCGGCGACAGGCTGATCGTCGAAGGGCTGGTCAACCTGCATCCCGGAACGGTGGTGAAGCCGGGCGCGCCGCAGCAGGTGACGGCATCCCGTGGGCAAGCCGGTTCGGGCGGGGCGAATTAAGCCGTGGCCCGCTATTTCATCGACAGGCCCATCTTCGCATGGGTCATCGCCATCGTCGTCATGCTGGCGGGCCTGCTGGCGTTGCGGTCGCTGGCCGTGGCACAGTTTCCGGAGATCGCGGCGCCCGCGGTGACGGTCGCCACCACCTATCCCGGCGCCAATGCGGAAACGCTGGAAAGCACGACGACCCAGATCATCGAGCAGCAGCTCAAGGGCATCGATCATCTCCGCTATTTTTCATCGAGCAGCGATTCCGCCGGCAATCTGACCATCACCCTGACTTTCGAACAGGGGACCGACGCCGACATCGCGCAGGTGCAGGTCCAGAACAAGCTGGCCCAGGCGACGCCGCTGCTGCCGCAGGAAGTGCAGCAGCAGGGATTGCGTGTCACCAAGTCCACCTCGACCTTCCTGATGATCATGGCGGTCTATGCCGATGATGGCATCCATGATCAGCAGGATGCCGGCGATTTCATCGCTTCGGCGCTTCAGGACCCGATCAGCCGCGTCAATGGCGTGGGCGATACCCAGTTGCTGGGCGCGCAATATGCGATGCGCGTCTGGCTCGATCCCTATAAGATGGCCAATCTGGGCATCACCACGGGCGACGTCAAATCGGCCATCCGGGCGCAGAATGCGCAGGTTTCGGCGGGGCAGATCGGCGGCACGCCATCGCCCAAGGGGCAGGCGCTCAATGCCACGGTGACGGCGCAGTCGCGCCTGAGGACGCCCGAAGAGTTCCGCCAGATCATGCTCCGCAGCAACAGCGACGGGTCGGTGGTCCGCCTGTCGGACGTGGCCCGGGTCGAACTGGGCGCGGAGAATTATGGGTTCGCCGCGAAGTTCAACGGTCATCCGGCCGCCGGTTTCGGCATCAAGCTGGCGCCGGGCGCCAATGCGCTGGATACGGTCGACGCTGTCAAGAACCGCATCGACGACCTGTCCAGGACTTTTCCGGCCTGGGTGAAATATGACTTCCCGCTCGACAATTCCACTTTCGTGCGATTGTCGGTGGATCAGGTCATCCACACGCTGTTCGAGGCGATCCTGCTCGTCTTCGTGGTGATGTTCATCTTCTTGCAGAACTGGCGCGCCACGCTGATCCCGACCATCGCTGTGCCGGTGGTGCTGCTGGGTTCGCTCGCGATCCTTTATGCGGCGGGTTTCACCATCAATACCTTGACCCTGTTCGGCATGGTGCTCGCCATCGGCCTGTTGGTCGACGATGCCATCGTCGTGGTCGAGAATGTCGAGCGGATCATTCAGGACGAGGGCCTCAGTCCGAAGGAAGCCGCGAAAAAGTCGATGGACGAGATCAGCGGCGCGCTGATCGGCATCGGTCTGGTACTGTCGGCGGTGTTCCTGCCCATGGCGTTCTTCGGCGGTTCGACCGGCGTGATCTTCCGGCAGTTCTCCATCACCATCGTCTCCTCGATGGTGCTGTCGGTGTTGGTGGCGTTGATCCTGACCCCGGCACTCTGCGCGACGATCCTGAAGCCCAAGGGGCACAGCCATCAGTGGACGGGCGTGCTGGGTTCGCGTTTCGGTCGTTTCTTCGACTGGTTCAACCGCACCTTCGACCGCAATGTCGCACGTTACGGCCGGACGGTGGAGAAGGTGGAGCGGCGCTGGGGCCGGACCATGCTGGTCTATGCGCTGATCGTGGTGGGCATGGGGCTGATCTTCCTGCGCCTGCCGGGCGGCTTCCTGCCCGATGAGGATCAGGGGGTCATCATCAACCAGGTCTCGCTGCCGACCGGATCGACGCTGGAGGAGACCGAGCGGACGCTGGCCAAGGTGCGCGACCATTATCTGGTCGACGAGAAGAAGAACGCCACCGCCGTCTTTACCGTTGCCGGTTTCGGCTTCGTTGGGCAGGGCCAGAATGTCGGTATCGCGTTCGCCCGGATGAAGGACTGGTCGGAACGCAAGGGGGCGGACAACAGGGTGTCGGCCATCGCGCTTCGCGCCAATGGCGCTTTCCGCAAGATCACCGCCGGCATGGCGATCGCCTTCGCGCCGCCCGCAGTCCAGGAACTGGGCAATGCGACGGGGTTCGACTTCCAACTCGTGGACCGGGGCAATCTGGGCCATCAGAAGATGCTCGAGGCGCGCAACCAGTTGCTGGGCATGGCGATGGGCGACAAGCGGCTGGCGCAGGTGCGGCCCAATGGCCTGGAGGATACGCCGCAGCTCAAGCTGGATGTCGATCAGGCCGCTGCCGGGGCGTTGGGCATCGCTCAGGCGGACATCAACGACACGATCAGCACGGCGATGGGCAGCAGCTACATCAACGACTTCATCGATCGCGACCGGGTGAAGCGCGTCTATGTGCAGGCCGATGCGCCTTTCCGCACCACGCCGGATTCGATCGGCGCGCTGCACGTGCGGGGAAGCAGCGGCGTGATGGCGCCGATCTCCTCCTTCGCAACGACCGAATGGACCCATGGTCCGGCCAAGCTGGAACGCTTCAACGGCGTGCCGTCGATGCAGATCATGGGCGCCCCCGCGCCGGGAGTGTCCACCGGCGAGGCGATGAAGGCGATGGAGGAAATGGCGGCCAAGCTGCCGGCGGGCGTAGGATATGAATGGAACGGCATCTCCTATGAGGAGCAGACCTCTGGCGGGCAGGCGCCCGCACTCTATGCGCTGTCGATGCTGATCGTGTTCCTGTGCCTTGCCGCGCTGTATGAAAGCTGGTCGGTGCCGATCGCGGTCATGCTGGTGGTGCCGTTGGGCGTGTTCGGCGCGGTGATCGCGGCGATGCTGGTGGGGCTCAACAACGACATCTACCTTCAGGTGGGCCTGATCACGACGATCGGCGTGTCGGCCAAGAATGCGATCCTGATCGTCGAATTCGCCGAGGAAAAGATGCGGCAGGGGATGTCGCCCGCACGGGCGGCGCTGGAGGCCGGCAAATTGCGTCTGCGGCCGATCCTGATGACAAGCTTCGCCTTTGTCTTCGGCGTGCTGCCGCTGGCGGTGGCGAAGGGGGCTGGCGCGGGCGGTCAGAACGCCATCGGCTGGGCCGTGGTCGGCGGCATGTTGTCCGCCACCATACTCGCCATCTTCTTCGTGCCGGTCTTCTTCACGGTGGTGAAGCGGTTGTTCCGCGAGCATCACGGCCGGAACGAAGACGGGCTTGAGGGCGGCAGCGCTCCGCAGGAGGCATAGAGGATAATGAACAGGATCACGCTCTTCCCGGCTCTTGCCTTGGCGTTGACGCTCGCCGCCTGCGATATGGCACCCAAATATGCGCGGCCGGCATTGCCCGTTCCGGACGCCAGCCCGCAGGGACCGTCCTATGCCGTGGGGGAAGGGGTGGCGATCGTTCCGGCGGAGACGGCATGGAAGGATTTCTTCGTCGATCCGCGTCTGGCCCGGGTGATCGAGACGGCGCTGATCCACAATCGCGACTTGCGCGTGGCGGTGGCGAATGTCGAGCAGGCGCGGGCGCAATATAAGGCGCGGCGTGCCGACATCTTCCCCACGATCGGCGCCAATGGCAGCGCGACCTATCAGGACACACCCTTTTCCCAGGCCGGATCGGGACGGACCGATATTTATGCCGCTTCGGTGGGCGTTTCTGCATGGGAAATCGATCTGTTCGGGCGGGTGCGCAACCTGACCCAGGCGGCGCAGGAACAATATTTCGCGTCGGTCGAGAACCGGAACGCGGCGCAGACGGCTTTGATCGCCGAGATCGCGAACGCCTGGCTCGCCATGGCGGCGGATCAGGAGCGGTTGAAGATCGCACGCGATCTGGAAAAGGCCTTTGGCCAGACGCTGGACCTGACCAGGGCGCGCTTCGCCAAGGGGATCGCGTCGGAACTGGAAGTGCGGCAGGCGCAGACCAGCTACGACCAGGCGCGGTCCGACATTGCGCAGGCGACGACCCTGGTGGCGCAGGACCAGAATGCGCTGAATCTGCTGACGGGGACGACGGTGCCGGCGGACGATCTGCCGACAGCGATGCCGGAGGGGGATGTGACGCTGGCCAATCTGCCCGTCGACCTGCCGTCCACGGCCTTGCTGCGGCGGCCGGACATCATGGCGGCCGAGCATCAGTTGTTGAGTGCCAACGCGAATATCGGGGCGGCGCGCGCGGCCTTTTTTCCCAAAATATCGCTGACCGCGGCGCTGGGAACAATGAGCCTGGGTCTATCCAACCTGTTCAAGTCGGGCGGCGACACCTGGTCGGTGGCGCCGTCGGCCACGCTCCCGATCTTCGATTTCGGGCGCAATCAGGGCAATCTGCGTTATGCGCGGGCCACATATGATGCGATGCTCGCAACCTACGAGAAAAGCGTGCAGACCGGGTTTCGCGAAGTCGCCGATGCACTGGCCCGGCGGGGCACGATGACGGCTCAACTGGAGGCGCAGACATCCCTGCGGGACTCCGCGCGCGTAGGCTATCGGTTGTCGGAAGCGCGCTTCCGGGCGGGTATCGACGCTTTCCTGACGACGCTGGATGCGCAGCGGACCCTTTACAATGCCGAACAGAGCCTGCTGGCCACACGGCTGACGCGGGCGACCAATATGGTCGAACTCTATCGTGCCATGGGTGGCGGCCTCCGGTGACCTTTGGCCGCAAGGGGCGGGAAGGCTTTCCCCTTATCATGCCCTATGCGTTCGTCATCAAATGATGGAAAGGCTATGGCATGAGCAACGCATATCGGACGATGGCGTCGCCCGTCGGCGAATTGACGCTGGTGGCGAATGAAAGGGGACTGGCCGCGGTCCTTTGGGAAAATGACGATCCCATGCGCGTCCGGCTGGAACCGCGCGCGGAGGCCGTCGAGCATGATGTGCTGGATGAGGCCGTTCGGCAATTGGGAGAATATTTCGCCGGGCGGCGGAAGGCCTTCGACCTGCCGCTCGATTTCAAGGGCACGGATTTCCAGAAGAGTGTCTGGGCGGCATTGCTGACCATCCCTTTTGGGGAAACGCGCAGCTATGCCGACATTGCGATCCAGATCGGGAAGCCGTCCGCCTGCCGCGCCGTGGGCGCCGCGAACGGACGCAATCCGATTTCGATCATTGCGCCTTGTCACCGCGTCGTGGGCGCCAATGGAGCGCTTACCGGCTTCGCAGGTGGTCTACAGGCCAAGCAATATCTGCTCGGACTGGAAGGAGGATTGTTCGCCACCATTTGAAAAATGGCGCACCCAAGAGGATTCGAACCTCTGGCCTTTGCCTTCGGAGGGCAACGCTCTATCCAGCTGAGCTATGGGTGCGTGTCGCTGGTGCGAAGGGCCGCTTAGCAAAGCCCAATCGCTCGCGCCAGCACCAAAATCACCTCAGATCAAAGTTATTTCGCGAGTTTTTGCATCGGCTGGAATTTGCCCAGGCCGCAACTGGCGCCCGGCTGCAATCCATTGGTCTGGTAGAGGACGGTGATGATGTCCACCGAACATAGCTGCGACAGGCTCGTCTTGTAGAGGAAGCGCTTTTCGAAGCCCAGGCTGGGGCAACTGTTGGGCAGCGTGTTCCGGTAGACCTTGTTGCCATTCATGATGAAATCGATGGTGCGGTCGTCGCGGACATTGGTGGACCGGATCGATGTAATCTGGACGCAATCCACCGGCTTGCCGGCCGGCACGAGATTGTCGGGCGCGGTCTTGGCGAGGGTGGGGGCGGCGGTGCAGGCCAGCGCCATGGCCAGAGCCAGCCGGCGGGTGAGATGGGCGGACATCATGTCTCTCCTTATGACTATAGGAATGACGGCGCGCTAACGCTTCATCCGTTATTCCGCTCCCTTTTAGCACGTCCCGGCTGAACCGGACGATAATCAGTTCGGGCTTCCGGCAGCGGGTGTCTTCGGCTTGAAACGGCAGAGGTCGGCGACGATGCAGCGCCAGCATTCTGGCTTGCGCGCCTTGCAGACGTAGCGGCCGTGCAGGATCAGCCAGTGATGCGCGTCGCGGCGAAACGGGCCGGGCACGCGCTTTTCCAACTTCAGCTCCACCGCCAGCGGTGTCTTGCCGGGGGCCAGGCCGGTGCGATTGCCGACGCGGAAGATATGGGTGTCGACCGCGAACGTCTCCTGCCCGAAGGCGGTATTGACGACGACATTGGCGGTCTTTCGCCCGACGCCGGGCAGGGTGGTCAGGGTATCGCGGTCCTGCGGCACTTCCCCGCCGAAATCGCGCACCAGTATTTCCGAGAGGGCGATGACATTCTTCGCCTTGGCATTGAAGAGGCCGATGGTCTTGATATGCTGTTTCAGGCCGTCTTCGCCCAGATCCATCATCTGCTGCGGCGTGTGAACTTCGCGGAACAGGGCGCGGGTCGCCTTGTTGACGCCGACGTCCGTCGCCTGCGCCGAGAGGACCACCGCCACCAGAAGCTGATAGTCATTGCCATATTCCAGCTCCGTGCGGGGGGCCGGATTGGCCTCCGCGAGGCGGCTGAAAAAGTCGAAAATCTGGTCCTTCTTCATGTTCAGAGGCCCAGCACGCCCTTCATGTCATAGCGTCCCGTCGGCTGGCCGATCAGCCATTGCGCACCCTTCACCGCGCCGCGCGCGAAGATGAGGCGGCTTTCGGCGCGATGGCCGATCTCGATCCGCTCACCCTCCGTGGCGAAGATGACCTGATGATCGCCCGCCACGGAGCCGCCGCGCAATGCCGCGAATCCGATCGCGCCTTTGGCCCGGGCGCCGGTGATGCCGTCGCGGCCGCGTTCGCTATGGTCGGCCAGGGCGATGCCGCGTCCGTGCGCAGCGGCTTCGCCCAACAGCAGGGCTGTGCCGGAGGGGGCGTCGACCTTGTGGCGGTGGTGCATTTCGACAATCTCTATGTCCCAATCGTCACCCAGGCGGGCCGCGGCCTGTTCCACCAACGCCGCCAGCAGGTTGACGCCGAGCGAGGTGTTGCCGGTCTGGAGCAACGGGATATGTGCGGCGGCTTCGTCGATCAGCGCGTGATGCGCCGGTTCGAGCCCGGTGGTGCCGATCAGGACCGGCTTTTTCGCAACGATGCAGGCGTCGAGATGGGAGGACAAGGCGCCGGGTACGGAAAAATCGATCAGTACATCGCTCTGTTGCGCCAGCGCGACGGGATCGGTGGTGATCGGAATGCCCGGCGCCAATTCACCCTCGCCGCCGCGATCGGTGCCTCCGGCGATTTTCAGGCCGGCTTCCTGGGCGATCTGCGCGATGGCGCGGCCCATGCGGCCTGCCGCTCCGAAAATCCCGATGCTGGTCGTCATTGTCATTCCCCGAAAAAGTCGCATGGCGGATGCCAGAATGGGCGCCTCTTGTCATCCCTTTGCTATCCGCGCTTGCAGCAGAAACGGGGGTGGTACAGCCAATATGGCGAGATGGGGGAAGGGCGATTTTTCGCACTATTTCCTATCGCCCCCGCATCCGGTGCGGTAGCGCTGTCCAGGGCAGGCACGACGGGAAAATAGATGGACGACATTCGCAACATCGTGGTCCTGACCGGCGCTGGGATTTCCGCAGAGAGCGGCCTTTCGACCTTTCGCGGGTCCGACGGACTGTGGGAAGGGCATCGGGTCGAGGATGTCTGCACCCCCGAAGCGCTGGCGCGCAATGCGGCGCTGGTGCATCGTTTCTATGATGAGCGGCGGACGAAGCTGGCCGAGGTCGTGCCCAATCCGGCGCATGAGGCGCTGGCGGCGCTGGACGCGCAATGGCCGGGGGAGTTGCTGATCGTGACGCAGAATGTCGACGATCTGCATGAGCGGGCCGGTGCGAAGCGGCTGGTCCACATGCATGGTGAGTTGCAGTCGGCGCTTTGTGCCGCTTGCGGGAAGGCGAAGCCTTGGAAGGACGCCTTGCCGCCCGCTTCGGTTTGCGATGGCTGCGGAAAGCCGAGCCTGCGGCCCGACATCGTGTTTTTCGGTGAAATGCCCTATGAGATGGAGGCGATCGACGATGCGCTGCGGCGGGCCGATCTGTTCGTTTCGGTAGGGACGTCGGGGGCGGTCTATCCGGCGGCGGGGTTCGTGCAGACGGCCCGCCATGTGGGCGCGCGGACGCTGGAGCTCAATCTGGAGCCGTCGGCGGGGAGCTTTTACTTCGAGGAAAGCCGCATGGGACCGGCAAGCATGCTGGTGCCGGAATTGGTGTGGGAGTTGTTGGGGTGACGATGGGGGCGGCATGCCTCCTTTACGCAAGGGAGGGCGGATGGTCTGTTGGCTAGCCTATCCGCCCACCGCATTGTCCGCTGGTTCAGGGTCATCGCGATAAAGCAGCATAACCGATCCGTCCTGCCCGTCGACCACCCGGATAGGCAGGCTGAGTTGCAGGGCGGAGAGGAATTCCTTGCTGTCGCTGATGCGGAAGCGGCCGCCGATGCGGAGCGAGGAAACCCTCGTGTCCCCGATCAGGATCGGCGCCGTGCGGTAGCGGTTGAACTCGCCGCTGGCCTGCTCGATCGTTTCGCCGTCCAGTTCGACCATCTGTTCGCGCCAGGCGGTGCGCTGGCCGATCAGGCGTTTATCGAGATGGGTGAGGGATATGCTGCGCGGCTGAATGACGGCGCCGCTGCCCGCGCTGACGCGTTCGGCCAATTTGGTGCCCGAATGGACGGTTACGGTGCCCTGTGTCACCGTCAGTTCGACCATGGACGGACGCAAGCGCACGTTGAAGGCCGTGCCGACGGCCCGGATCACGGCCGAGCGGGCCTCTACGTCGAAGGGTCGGGAACGGTCATGGGCGACGTCGAACGAGGCCTCGCCCTTGAGGATGCGCACCTTGCGGCCATGATCGGTGAAGCGGACTTCCGCGGCGCTGTCGCTGTTGAGATGGAGGGTCGAACCGTCGTTCAGGGCAATATCGCTGATCTGGCCGATGCCCGTCTCATAATGATCCACACCGCTGAAAGTGCGGACAGTGACGATGGCGGCGACGATGAACAGCATCACCGCGACGGCCGCGGCGATCATGATGTTGCGCGACAGGCGGCGCTGTTGTTCCTCGCTGACGATGGCTTCCAGCGGGGGCAGGTTGACTTCTGCGGCGGCGCTCTTGAGGCGCTCGGCTGCTTCCCAGGCGACTTCGGCTCTGGTGAAGGCTACGGCATGGCGCGGATCGGCTTCGATCCACTGACAGATTTCGGCTTCGTCCTGTGCGCTTGGATCGCTGTTAAGCCTTGCCAGCAGGCGCGCGGCTTCCGCCTCGATCTTGCCCCTGCTTTCGTAGCCTGATTCTGGTCCCGACGCCTGCACGTTCGAAATCCGTTTCCTCACGTTCCGCCCAGGCCCGCATAACTATTGCGATCGCTTTGGCCAGATGTTTTTCAACAGTAGAAACGGATAGAGACATCTCCTCCGCTATTTCCAGCATCGATTTTTCGTGGATACGGCGAAGAATGAAGACGCGGCGGCATTGTGTCGGCAGCGAATCGACGATCGTCTCGACCTGCCGCAGGGCTTCGCGGGCGTGGAGCTGTGCTTCCACATTGTTTTCGCCTTGCAGCAATTCCAGATCGGCGATGGTTTCGAAACTCACCACCTTGTTCCGGCGGGCGGTGTCGATCACCAGATTGCGGGCGATCGTGAACAGATAGGCCCGGCCTGTGGTCACATTTTCCCAATTTTCCGTGGCATAGGCGCGGGCGAGAACCTCCGCGACCATGTCTTCCAGTTCCTGATTGGCAGGTAATATCCGCCGCAGGCGCCCGCGTAGAGCCGCTTCCTGAGGCAGGATGACCGTCTTGAACCATTCCAGCTTAGCGCGAACCGTCTGCACGTTGACCCCCTTGATGTCAGCCGCGCCTCTCCCGTTCTTTCATCTGTTTGTCATAGTTCAATCATGGATGCAGGGTGCTGTCCAGCGTTACGAGCGGCATTATTTCCCGTTTCTGTGGAAAACCGGTGTCATGTTGCCGAAATGCGCCGATTCAGATCGGGGGCAGTTCCGGCGGCGCGCGATCGGGCTGGTCGAAATCCGGGCTTTCGGGAATGATTTCAGGCGGCTCGCCGGGAGGCGTTTCCGCCGGAGGCGCAGGAATGGGGTTTTCCGGGGGCGATTGCGGCTGGATGATGTCGGGCGGCGGTACGCCGTCGGGCGCCGGGTCGGGTTGGGTGGCCATGGCTCTCTCCTCTTGAATAGGGGTACGCACGGGCCGGCGTGGGGGTTCCCGGAAACTTATCCACCGGTTATCCACAGGCTTGACCTCTGGGCCTTGCTTCGGGAGACTCTTTTCTCTATGCCGCGCCGACCGGCGACCGATGCGGGCGTGGCGAAATTGGTAGACGCGCCAGATTTAGGTTCTGGTATCGCAAGATGTGGGGGTTCGAGTCCCTTCGCCCGCACCAGTGCGCCAGACTCTATAGGATGCGCAGGCGCCAACGAAATTCAGCTTTAGAAAGCGTTTGAGAGAAGAGATGCAGACTGTCGAGACGTTGAACGAAGGCCTGAAGCGCGCCTACACCGTGACCATCACGTCGAAGGACATCGACGCCCGCGTGGAAAAGGAAGTGGCCGCGATCGCGCCGCAAGTCCGTATGCCCGGCTTCCGCCCCGGCAAAGTGCCCGCCAACCTCGTCAAGAAGATGCACGGCGAATCGTTGCAGCGCGATGCGCTGAACAGCTCGATCCAGGACAGCATCCAGAAGCTGATCGCCGACAACAAGCTGCGCCCCGCGATGCAGCCCTCCGTCGAGTTGGACGAAGGCTTCGAATTCGGCAAGGATGCCGAGATCAAGGTCGCGCTGGAAGTGCTGCCGGAAATCGCCGCGCCGAGCGTCGATGGACTGAAGCTGGAGCGTCTGACCGCGGAAGTCGCCGATGCGCAGGTCGATGAAGCCGCAGGCCGCATCGCGACCCAGCAGGGTGCGCTGGAAGAGCATGCCGCTTCGCACAAGGCGAAGGACGGCGACACGCTGACCATCGATTTCGTCGGCAAGGTCGACGGTGAGGCGTTCGAGGGCGGCTCTGCGGAAGATGTGAAGCTGAAGATCGGTTCGGGCCAGTTCATCCCCGGCTTCGAAGAGCAGCTCGCGGGCGTCAAGAAGGGCGACGAGAAGACCATCACCGTGACCTTCCCGGAAGATTATGGCGCGGCACACCTGGCCGGCAAGGAAGCGACCTTCGACATCACCGTCAAGGCGATCCTGAATGCTGACAAGCCCAAGTTGGACGACGATTTCGCCAAGTCGCTGGGTCTGGAAGGTCTGGACAAGCTCAAGGAGCTGCTGAAGGGCCAGATCGAGCAGGAACATAACGGTCTGACCCGCACCTATATGAAGCGCAAGCTGCTGGACCAGCTCGCCGCCGCGCACGATTTCGACGTGCCGCCGAGCATGGTCGAGGCCGAATTCAACCAGATCTGGGCGCAGCTTCAGCACGAAGCGGGCCATGAGGCAGATCCGGAAGCGGCTCTGGCCGAGATGGAAGCGGAGAAGGAGGATTATCGCGGCATCGCCGTGCGTCGCGTCCGCCTGGGCCTGCTGCTCTCCGAAATCGGCCAGGCGAACGGCGTGGTCGTTTCCGATCAGGAAATGAACCGCCTGATCATGCAGGCGGCTCAACAGTACAGCCCGCAGGATCGCGAGCGTTTCGTCCAATATGTCCGCCAGGACCCGATGGCCGCGGCCCAACTGCGCGCACCGCTTTATGAGGACAAGGTCGTCGACTTCCTGTTCGAAAAGGCCGAGGTCACTGATCGCACTGTCAGCCGTGAAGAGCTGGAAGCCGCGATCGAGGCCGAGGATGGCGATCTGAAGCCGCACGTCCATGGCCCGGACTGTGATCATGACCATGATCATGACGAAAAGCCCAAGGCGAAGAAGGCTGCTCCCAAGAAGAAGGCCGAGGCCGAAGAAGCCGCACCGGCTGCCGAGGAAGTGGCTGAAGAGGCTCCCGCCAAGAAGGCGCCTGCCAAGAAGGCCGCCGCCAAGAAGGACGAGGCTGTAGCCGAGGAAGCCGTCGCCGAGGAAAAGCCCAAGGCGAAGAAGGCTCCGGCCAAGAAGGCTGCCGCCAAGGCTGAATAAGGCCGGTTCGGTTTGAGTGGATAAGCGCCCGGCTTCGCAAGGAAGCGCGGGCGCTTTTCATTTCCGTCGCTTTCCATTTCTGCCGCGGCATGGCAGACGAAATGTTAATCGGGTCCGTTCATGTCGACAGGGGGCAGGGGCGCCCAAAAGGGCCGGAATGGGCCGAAAAAGGGTGTGTGGGTCGATGAAGGAATTTCCGGCAGTGGAAAGCGGAAAGGGTATGGCAAACCCACGGATCGCGGTCATCCTGCCTTGCTATAATGAGGCGGGTGCCATCGTACGGACGGTGGAGGATTTCCGCCGCGCCCTGCCTTCGGCCGAGATTTACGTGTTCGACAACAACAGCACCGACGGCAGCGGCGAACTGGCGTCGGGGGCAGGGGCGATCGTCCGGCGCGTGGCGCAACAGGGCAAAGGGCATGTCGTGCGCCGCATGTTCGCGGATGTGGATGCCGACATCTATATCATGGCCGATGGCGATGCGACCTATGAGGCGGCCGCCGCGCCCCGCATGGTGGCGGCTATGCTGGAAGACAATCTCGATATGGTGGTGGGGTCGCGCAAGAGCGAGATCGAGGAAGCCTATCGACGTGGCCATCGTTTCGGCAACTGGGCGTTGACGAGCCTGCTCAAGCGCTTGTTCGGGCGCAGCTTCACCGACATTCTGTCGGGCTATCGCGTTTTTTCCCGGCGCTTCGTGAAGAGTTTCCCGGTGCTCTCCGCCGGTTTCGAGATCGAGACGGAAATCAGCGTCCATGCGCTGGAGCTCGCCATGCCGGTGGCCGAGGTCGTCACCGCCTATGGCGCGCGGCCGGAAGGGTCGGTGAGCAAGCTTTCCACCTATCGCGACGGCTGGCGCATCTTGCGGACGATCATCACCCTCTACCGTATCGAGCGGCCGATATTGTTCTTCGGTATCATCGCCGTGCTGTTGGCCGCGACCGGACTGGCCCTGGCGGCTCCGCTGATCCTCACCTATATGAAGACCGGCCTCGTGCCGCGCTTCCCGACCGCCATTCTCGTGACTGGCCTCATGATCCTCGCCACGCTTTCGGGCATGTGCGGCCTGATCCTGGATACCGTGGTGCGCGGGCGGCGGGAGGTGCGGCGGCTGGCCTATCTCGCCTTCAAGGCACCTTCCGACTTCGCCCGGCGCGATTGATCCCGTGCGGGACGACCGGCCGATCTCATCCGCGTTGCACGCGACCCCTTGAACAGTCTGCCTTTTGTGCCGATGTAGAGAACGGGCAAAAAGCAACCACCCTGAAAGAGCAAGATGACCGATATCATGACCGATCCCATGGCCGCTCTGGTCCCCATCGTTATCGAACAGTCGAACCGGGGCGAGCGCAGCTTCGATATTTATTCGCGCCTGTTGCGGGAGCGGATCATCTTCGTGACCGGTCAGGTCGAGGATCACATGGCCTCGCTGATCGTGGCCCAGCTGCTGTTCCTTGAGTCGGAAAATCCGAAGAAGGACATCTGGATGTACATCAATTCGCCCGGTGGCGTGGTGACGTCCGGCATGGCGATCCACGACACGATGAAATATATCCGCCCGCAGGTGGGCACCGTCTGCATCGGCCAGGCGGCATCGATGGGCAGTTTCCTGCTGGCCGCGGGCGAGCCGGGCAAGCGCATCGCGCTCAGCAACGCGCGCATCATGGTGCACCAGCCGTCCGGCGGCGCGCAGGGCATGGCGTCCGACATCGAGATCCAGGCCAAGGAAATCCTGCGAATCCGCAGCCGCCTGAACAATCTCTACGTCCAATATACCGGCCGTTCGCTGGAGGAAGTGGAGCGCGCGATGGACCGCGACACCTTCCTGGAGGCGGAGGAAGCCAAGGCGTTCGGTCTGGTCGATGAAGTGTTCGACCGCCGCCCGGCCGTGGCGGACTCGGCTGAAGGCTAAAAGCCATGTTTACCGCGACCCGTCCTTTTCTCCCCTTGTGAAACGGACGTGTCGCGGTCTAGGATGATCCTAGGACCACCATATCCCTCACCGCAGGCGGCAGTCGTCTGAAGAGGGAAGAGAGATTGGCGAATGACTAAGCTTACGGGCTCCGATTCTAAAAGCACGCTTTACTGCTCCTTCTGCGGCAAGTCGCAGCATGAGGTGCGTAAGCTGATCGCGGGGCCGACCGTGTTCATCTGCGACGAGTGCGTGGAACTGTGCAACGACATCATCCGCGAGGAGACCAAGGGCGGTCTCGTCGGCAAGAAGGATGGCGGCGTGCCGACCCCGCAGGAAATCTGCGATGTGCTGGACGATTATGTGATCGGCCAGAACCGGGCGAAGCGTGTCCTGTCGGTTGCCGTCCACAACCATTACAAGCGCCTGAACCACGGCACCAAGCCGGGCGAGGTGGAGCTGGCCAAGTCGAACATCCTGCTGGTCGGCCCGACCGGTTGCGGCAAGACGCTGCTCGCGCAGACGCTGGCCAAGACGTTCGATGTGCCCTTCACCATGGCCGACGCCACGACGCTGACCGAGGCGGGCTATGTCGGTGAGGATGTCGAGAACATCATCCTCAAGCTGCTCCAGGCGTCCGACTATAATGTCGAGAAGGCGCAGCGCGGCATCGTCTATATCGACGAAATCGACAAGATCAGCCGCAAGGCCGAAAATCCTTCGATCACCCGCGATGTGTCGGGCGAGGGCGTGCAGCAGGCGCTGCTCAAGCTGATGGAAGGCACGACCGCGTCGGTTCCGCCGCAGGGTGGGCGCAAGCATCCGCAGCAGGAATTCCTTCAGGTCGACACGACCAACATCCTGTTCATCTGCGGCGGTGCGTTCGCGGGTCTGGAAAAGATCATCGGTGACCGCCTGGAAGCCAAGTCGATCGGCTTCGGCGCACATGTCGCGGCGCCGGAAGAGCGCAAGACCGGCGAATTGCTGCGTCAGAGCGAACCGGAAGATCTGCTGAAATTCGGCCTGATCCCCGAATTTGTCGGTCGTCTGCCGGTGATCGCGACGCTGGAGGATCTGGACGTGACCGCTCTGGTCAAGATCCTGGTCGAACCGAAGAACGCGCTGGTGAAGCAATATGCCAAGCTGTTCGACATGGAGAATGTCGAACTGAGCTTCACCGACGATGCCCTCACCGCGATCGCCAAGAAGGCGATCGAGCGCAAAACGGGGGCACGCGGATTGCGCTCGATCCTGGAAGCGATCCTGCTCGATACCATGTTCGACCTGCCTTCGATGGAAGGCGTGGGTGAGGTCGTGGTCGACAAGGATGTGGTCGCGGGCAGCAAGGAACCGATTCGCGTTTTCAGCGAAAAGGATAAGCGGGCCGAAGACGCCGCTTGAACTAATCCTTCCGACGGCATGAAATTCGAGGGGCCGGCGAGCGTTCGCCGGCCCCTTTTTCGTTGCCTCAGCGCACCTGCACAAAAATTCTTGTTGCGTTGCAAAATTGCACCACTGTTCAACAGCTCTGTCGATCCTCTTAAAAAACATTATAAATCAAATTGTTAAGCCATTTTTCCCTGAGCTTCGAATGGTGTTTTCGGGGTGGATGGGGCGTGCATCACTGGATTTCTATTATATTGTCGTAAAACTGTAATCAGAGCATCACAGGGCCGTCGCCACGCGCCGCTAGGCGGTGGCGCACTCAATAAAGTGAGTGACTTACGGGGGGTCCGGTCGGGGTGGCCGGGCGGGCCCAAAAGGGGAATTGAAGATGAGGGACCTCAAGATTTTTCTCGCCGCGTCCGCGGCGGCTGTTGGCGTTGCCGGCGCGATGATTGCTCCTGCACATGCGCAGGAAACGACGTCGACCATTCGCGGCACGGTGACCGCCAATGGTGCGCCTGTCGCAGGTGCTCAGGTCAAGGTGACCCATGTTCCTACCGGAACCGTTTCGAACGCAGTGACGGACTCCTCGGGCGGATTCACGACCGCAGGCTTGCGCATCGGCGGGCCTTACACCGTCCAGGTGATCGCGTCGGGCTATACGACTTCCACCGTCACCGACATCCAGACCGCCGTCGGTCAGACCTTCGCGCTGCCGATCGAACTCGCCGAAGAGGGCGACGCGATCGTTGTGACGGCCTCGCTCGTCCGGGGTGCAGGCAATATCTCGGCAGGTCCGGCCAATGTGATGACGGCTGAGGAGATCAGCAAGATCGCATCGGTCAACCGCGACATTCGCGACATTGCCGCGCGCGATCCGTTCGCGACGCTGGACACCAGCCAGACGACCGGTCGCCAGGTGTCCTTCGCGGGGCAGAATCCGCGCTTCAACCGCTTTACCGTCGACGGCGTTCCCATCACTGACAGCTTCGGCCTCAATCCCGATGCGCTGCCGTCGCGTCGTGGCCCGGTGCCGCTGGATTCGATCGGCCAGTTCGAAACCAAGGTCGCGCCCTACGACATCCGCGAAGGCTTTTTCCAGGGCGGCGTTTCCAACGCGATCCTGAAGTCGGGCACCAACGAATTCCATGGCACCGCCTTCTACACCTTCAGTTCCGACGAGCTGACCGGCAAGAAGACCAAATCCTATATCCTCAATCCGACCGGCCGGATCGTCCAGCCCAATTTCACCAGTAAGGATTTCGGCGCCGAGATTTCGGGTCCGATCATCAGGGACAAGCTGTTCTTCATGATCGCGGCGGAGCGCGTGCGCGCCGCTCGTCCGGTCGCCTTCGGCACGCAGGAAGATAATGCCGGAACGCCCGTCATCGGCGCCCATGATGCCGATCTGGAACGGATCACGCAGATCGCCCAGAACAGATATAATTATGATCCGGGCGGCATCCTGCGTTCGGACGGCGACAAGGACGATCGCGTCGTCGGCAAGATCGACGCCAACCTGTCGGATACGCAGCGCGTTTCGTTGACCGGCCTCTATACGAAGGACGAACTGAACGTCAGCACGACCACCGGCACCCGCGACCTGGGCCTTGCGTCCAACGCCTACAAGAAGCCGAACAAGATGAAGGCGGGCATCGTCAACTGGAACGCGGACTGGACCGACCGCTTTTCCACCGAAGCGCGCGCGCTCTACAAGACCTATGATAGCGGTCAGTTCCCGTTGATGGGCCGTAGCGCGCAGATGTCGATCTGCGCGGCGCCGACTTCGGATCGCAGCACCAGCGGTGCCACGACGACCAACGTCAGCACGGTTTGCCCCACCGGCACCCCGCAATTCGTTCTGGGCGCTGGTGGCCCCAGCCAGTCGAACGTCCTGAAAATCCGTACCTGGGGTGGATCGGTTTCGGCCAAGCTGAAGGCCGGCGACCATAATTTCCGCATGCTGGCGGAATGGAACCACACCAAGTCGTTCAACCTGTTCGTGAACCCCTCGGCAGGCACTTATTATTTCGACAGCATCCAGGATTTCGCCAACGGCACGGCGCAGTCCTTCAGCTACAATAATGCCGGGTCGCTCGATCCCAATGATGCGGCGGCCGCTTTCTCCTACGACGCCTATACCTTCGGCTTGCAGGACGACTGGCGGGTCAACAGCCAGCTGACGGTCGGCCTGGGTCTGCGCTATGACCTGTTCGGCATGGACAGCAAGCCGGCGGTGAACCCGAACTTCTCGCGTCGCTACGGCTTCACCAATGCCAGCAACATCGGCGGGATCGGTCTGCTCCAGCCGCGTTTCGGCTTCACCTACAAGCCGACGTCGCGCCTCACCGTCCGCGGTGGCGGCGGCATCTTCGGCGGTGGGTCGCCGGACGTCTACATCGGCAACAGCTTCTCCAACACGGGCGTCATCAACACGTCGATTTCGGCGCGTCAGACCGATGGCGGCGTGTATCAGCTGAACAGCGCGGCCAATCCGTCCGCGGCCTCGATCCTGAACAATCCGTCCTTCACCACCATTCCGGCGGCAGCGGATGTGGCGGTTCAGGCGGCGGCGGCGGGGCTGTCGTCCAATCCCAATGCGACCACCTCGCTCAACGCGATCGATCCGAAATTCAAGGCGCCCAACCAGTATCGGGGCACCTTGTCGGTCGATTACGAGGCCAATCTGGGCGCTTTGGGCGACGGCTGGCGCTTTGGGGCGGACCTGCTCTATTCGAAGGTGCGGGAACAGGTGATCGTGGTCGACCTGCGGTCGGTGCCGATCCCCGGTTCGTTCACGCCGGACGGTCGTCAGCGTTATCAGAACCTCATCCTCGCCGCGAATGGCCAGCCGTTGAATGATACCGGCCAGGACCTGCTGCTCACCAACACCAAATATGGTCGTGGCTGGATCGGCGTGCTGCGCGCGGAAAAGAGCTGGGACTGGGGTCTGACGCTGGGTGGCGCCTATACCTATCAGGACGTGCGTGATGCCGGGGCGCTGACCTCGTCGCAGGCCGGTTCGATCTATGGCAACGGCGCCAATTACGATGCGAATTTCGGCGGTCGTGGCCATTCGAACGATGAGGTCCGCTGGGCCTTCCGTTACAATGCGTCGTTCGAGCGTGCCTTCTTCGGCGATTACAAGACGCGGATCGACCTGTTCGGCTCGACCCGCGCTGGTGCGCCCTACAGCTACACCATGCAGGACCTGTCGGGTGGGCGATCGGGCGTGTTCGGCACGGCGGGCAGCGCACTGCGCTACCTGTTCTATGTGCCGACGGGTTTGAACGATCCGAAGGTGCAGTGGGACGCCGCTACCGCTCAGCGGATCAACGACATCATCGAAAGCTCGGGCCTGAAGAATTATCGCGGTCAGATCGCGCCGCGCAATGCCTTCCGGTCCAAGGCGTTCACGCGTGTCGACCTGCATGTCGAGCAGGAACTGCCGTTGCCGCTCGGAGCGCGCTTCTCGCTGTTCGCGGATGTGGAAAACTTCACGAACCTGCTGAACCACAAATGGGGTCAGCAGCTGCGGTCGAGCTTCCCATACCGCAAGGTAGTGGCGAAGGTCAGTTGCGTGGCGGCGGGCACCAATGCCTGTGCTCAATATAAATATGAGCAGCCCAGCTCCGACACCGTGCTGGCGGATGAGCTGGTGACCACCAACGGGTCGTCGCTCTACGCGGTCCGCATCGGCGCGCGCATCAGCTTCTGATCGCTGATATGACGGAAAGGAAAGGGCGCGGCGTGATCCGCGCCCTTTTCATTGGACGCAGCTATCCAGCCTGTCGCGCTGGACGATGCCGATACGGGCGGCGATGCTGTTGCCGTAGCGACGGGTGAAGCCGTGCGGATCGATCGCCTCGCGCTTCTTGGGAAGGGGCAGGACGGCGGCGAGGCGGGCGGCTTCGGCGCGGGTCAGGCGCTGGGCGCCATGGTGGAAATAGCGGATCGCGCCAGCCTGCACGCCATAGGTGCCGATGCCGGTTTCCGCGACGTTCAGATAGACTTCCATGATCCGGCGCTTGCCCCAGATCGCCTCGATGAGGAGCGTGAACCAGGCCTCCAGCCCCTTGCGCAGGAAGCCGCCGCCCTGGAACAGGAAGACGTTCTTCGCCGTCTGTTGGCTGATGGTCGATCCGCCGCGAATGCGGCCGCCGCTCGCATTGTGGCGCATCGCCTGGGCGATGGCGACGGCGTCGAAGCCGTGATGGCTGCAAAAGCGGCTGTCCTCCGCCGCTATGGCTGCGCGGGCCATGTCCGGATCCAGTTCGTCCAGGCTCGTCCAGTCCTTGGTGATGCCATGGGGATCGAAGAGCATCGTCCATGTCACCGGCGGGGGCACGAAACGGTAGATCACGACCATCAGCAGCGAAAGGGCGATGAATCCGCCGAGGATCTTGAGGGGAATGCTGACCCAACGGGAGCGGCGGCGAGCGGAGGTCTTTGCGAGCATTGCGTCGTGGTAACGCGATCTCCACCGGGTTCAAGATGTGGCGGCGGGTGTGATGGATTTTGGATATTTTCCAGCATTGCCGTCCTCGACGCCCCGGATCAAGTGCGAGGCGACGGTAAGGCTGGCATCAGCCTCCCACCCAATATCGACGTGTAATCAGATGCCGCCCGGCACGGCCGGCCAGCCGCCCCGTTCCAGCGCGGCGCTGAGGTCCGCGGTGCAGCGGTCCAGGGCGGCCGCATCGGTCGATCGGATCACGAAATTGGCGCCGGTCCGGCCTTCGCGGAAGAAGGGATAGCTGCCGATCTGGCAACCTTCATGCGCATGCTCGGTCGTGCCGAGCAGGTCCGCGATCTCGCTTTCCGCGACCCAGCAGCCGATGGTGGCCGACAGCACCGGCAGGCCGCCTTCCAGCTTGCCGGTCAGGCTGTCCAGCATCCCGGCCGTGATATGCGGCACGCCCGCCATGATGTAGATATTGCCATGGCGGATGCCCGGCGCGCCCGACATGCGGTTTTCGATCAGGCTTGCCCCCGCCGGCACCCGCGCCATGCGCAGCCGGGCCTCGGTCAGCCCGCCGCGCGTTTCATAATAGCCCGACAGCATCGTGCGGGCGCCCTCATGGATTTCCACCCCTACGCCCAGTGCGCGGGCGATCGCGTCCACGGTGATGTCGTCATGGGTCGGGCCAATGCCGCCGGTCGTGAACAGATAGTCGTTGCGTGCCCGCAGCGTGTTCACCGCCTCGACGATCGCGTCGCTGTCGTCGGCCACGACGCGCACTTCATTGAGGCGAATACCCTGGACGTTGAGCCAGGTCGCTATCTGGGAAACATTCTTGTCCTGCGTACGGCCCGAGAGAATCTCATCGCCGATGACGACCAGCGCTGCGGTCCAGATGCGGTTGGTATCGGCCATGAGGCTGGCCATAGCCTGTGCCGCGTGCCCTGCCTAGCCCCTCGCATTATGTCGCATCCTTGCCTATAATCGGTGCATGACCGATTATATGACGATGACGGCGGACGCGCCGATTTCCCGCTCGACCGCGATCAAGCTCTATGACGCGGCCGGTTTCGAAGGCATGCGCAAGGCCGGGCGGCTGGCGGCGGAAATACTGGACGCGCTGGTCCCGCATGTCGTGCCGGGCGTTACCACCGGCGAGCTGGACGACATCGTGCGCCGCATGACCCTGGACGGCGGTGGCGTGCCCGCGACCTTGGGCTATCGTGGCTATACCCATAGCTGCTGCATTTCGCTCAACAACGTCATCTGTCACGGCATTCCGGGCGATTATCGGCTGAAGGACGGCGATATATTGAATATCGACGTGACGCCGCTGGTCGACGGCTGGCATGGCGACACCAGCCGCATGTATATTTGCGGCGAAACCTCCATCAAGGCGCGGCGGCTGGTCGAGGTGACCTATGAATGCCTGATGCTGGGTATAGAGCAGGCGAGACCCGGCAATCATCTGGGCGACATCGGCCATGCCATCCAGCGTCATGCCGAAAAGCATCGCTATGGCGTGGTCCGCGATTTTTGCGGTCATGGCCTGGGGCGGGTGTTCCACGACAGCCCGGAGGTGGTCCATGTCGGCCGTCCGGGCACGGGCCCGGAACTCAAGCCGGGCATGTTCTTCACCATCGAGCCGATGATCAACATCGGCAAGCCTGGCGTGAAGATGATGGAGGACGGCTGGACCGCGGTGACTCGCGACCGCACGCTGTCGGCCCAGTTCGAGCATAGCATCGGCATCACTGAGACAGGCTGCGAAATCTTCACCAGGAGCCCGGCCGGACTCGACGCGCCTCCCTATAAGCTCTGATCATTGCAAGGCTGCCTAAAAAATGGGCAGAATGTCATGAAATTGCCCGGAATCCGGGCAATATGGACAAAAGTTGTTGCATCGCGGAAAGCAGATTCCAGCGATTCGCTATTTGGCATGGTAATTGATTGGGATGAGAGGCGGTGCTTGCCTTTGGGGGGCATGATGATCGTCTCGAAAAGGAACGAAGGGCGGGATCGTATCCGCCACTCAGCGCGCGATTGATTTGGGATACCTGAAGATGAAAAAGATCGAAGCGATCATCAAACCGTTCAAGCTCGACGAAGTGAAGGAAGCGCTTCATGAAGTCGGTGTGTCGGGCATCACCGTCACCGAGGCGAAGGGCTTTGGCCGCCAGAAGGGCCATACGGAGCTTTATCGGGGTGCGGAATATGTGGTCGACTTCCTGCCCAAGGTGAAGCTGGAAGTCGTGGTCGACGATTCGCTCGCCGAACGGGTGGTGGAGGCGATCTCCGCCGCCGCGCAGACCGGCCGCATCGGCGACGGCAAGATCTTCATTTCCAATATCGAGGGCGCGGTGCGCATCCGTACCGGCGAGCGCGACAGCGACGCCATCTGATTTTCCACCAGAGTCTCGCGAGCTTGCAGGGGGCTGGCGGAGGTCTGGTGGGCGTTAACGAAACACCCCCTCCGGGGGAGCATCAACCTACCCCTTCGGGGGGGTATTTTTGAAAGAAGGGCAAGTTCACATGGCCAACACGCCTAAAGACATCCTGAAGATGATCGAAGAAAAGGAGATCGAATGGGTCGATGTCCGTTTCACCGATCCCAAGGGCAAGTGGCAGCACCTGACCATGGTGTCTTCGGTGCTGGGCGAGGATGAACTGACCCAGGGCCTGATGTTCGACGGTTCGTCGATCGAAGGCTGGAAGGCGATCAACGAATCGGACATGATCCTGAAGCCCGATCTGGACGCCGTCTATGTCGATCCGTTCAGCGCCACGCCGATGCTGATCATCTTCTGCGACATCGTCGAGCCCGACACCGGCGAACTCTACGCCCGCGACCCGCGCTCCTGCGCGAAGCGCGCCGAGGCGTTCGTCAAGTCGGCCGGTTTCGGTGACACCATCTATGTCGGCCCGGAAGCCGAATTCTTCATGTTCGACGACGTGCGCTTCGAGAATGACTATTCGCAGAGCTACTTCAAGATCGACGACATCGAACTGCCGACCAACACCGGCAAGGAATATGAAGGCGGCAACCTGGGCCACCGTCCGCGCGCCAAGGGCGGTTATTTCCCCGTCGCGCCGGTCGATCCCTGCACCGACATCCGCGCCGAAATGGTTTCGACCATGCTCGAAATGGGCCTGCCCTGCGACAAGCACCACCATGAAGTGGCCGCTGCCCAGCACGAACTCGGCCTGACCTTCGGCACGCTGGTCCAGACCGCCGACCGCATGCAGATCTACAAGTATGTCGTGCAGATGGTCGCCCAGGCCTATGGCAAGACCGCGACCTTCATGCCGAAGCCGATCGCGCAGGACAACGGTTCGGGTATGCACACCCACATGTCGATCTGGGAAAATGGCAAGCCGCTGTTCGCTGGCGAAGGCTATGCCGGTCTGTCGGAAACCTGCCTCTACTTCATCGGCGGCGTCATCAAGCATGCCAAGGCCCTGAACGCCTTCACCAACCCGACCACCAACAGCTACAAGCGTCTGGTGCCGGGCTTCGAAGCCCCGGTTCTGCTGGCCTATTCGGCTCGCAACCGTTCGGCCTCCTGCCGTATTCCTTACGGCGCCGGTGCCAAGGCGAAGCGCGTCGAGTTCCGCTTCCCCGACGCGATGGCCAACCCCTATCTGTGCTACGCCGCGCTGCTGATGGCCGGCCTCGACGGCATCGAGAACAAGATCCATCCGGGCGCCGCGATGGACAAGAATCTCTATGACCTGCCGCCGGAAGAGCTGAGCCAGGTGCCGACCGTTTGCGGTTCGCTGCGTGAAGCGCTGAACAGCCTGGAAGCCGACTATGAGTTCCTGCTGAAGGGCGACGTGTTCACCAAGGACCAGATCGATGCCTATATCGAATTGAAGTGGCCCGAAGTGTACCGCTGGGAAATGGCTCCCTCGCCGGTTGAATTCGACATGTACTACAGCGCCTGATTTTTCGGGATTGTTGCAAGAAAAAGGGCTCGGTCACGAAAGTGGCCGGGCCTTTTTCTTTATCTGTCGATCGCGGTGGGCGAGGGGAATTGTCTATTGATACAGTAATTTACCGGCAATTTACCGATGGATGCGATGAGGCCCTCATGCCGCATGGTTCCCGCCGCATCCGTTCCGTCCACTATCTGCGTGCGATCGCGGCGCTGATGGTGGTTATCTATCACGCCTTCTCCTACCATCTGATGGCGGTGGACCACCCTGCGGTGGCCAATTGGTTGAAGCAAGGCGTAGGCCTGTTCTTCGGGATTTCAGGCTATGTGATGGTGGTGTCCACATCGCCGTTGCCACCCAGCCCGGCACATTTCCTCTGGCGGCGGGTCGAAAGGATCGGACCGCTCTACTGGACCGCGACCCTCTGCGTCGCCATCGGTGCGGGTGAAGGAAATGGCTGGAAGCTATTCTCCTCCCTGCTCTTCCTGCCATCCATGGGCGTGGCGGGTGGGCCCGTCCTGCCAGTCGGCTGGACGCTCAATTTCGAGATGGCTTTCTATATCCTGTTCGCGATCTTCCTGCCTCTGCCCCGGCGGATCGCCGTTCCGCTTCTGGCGTCGATTCTCATCCTGGCGTCTTGTAGCGGTTTTCTCCTCCATCCTCCGGCCCTGCTTGCTTATTATGGCCAGCCGCTTCTGCTCGACTTCGTCGCCGGCATGGTGATCGCCCATTTTCATGTTCGGCTTCCTGGATGGCTGTTGCCGCTGGGCTTCCTCCTTCTTGGGGTGCTGCCGTTGTTGACGGACATGCGGCCCCTGACCGTCACCCTGCCGGTGGCCGTGATTCTGGCCTCCGCCCGATCACTCGACGGCAGGTTGAAGGACTGGTTCCTTCCAACTTTGCTTGGGGAAGCCTCCTACGCCATCTACCTGTCCCATCTGTTCGTCATACTTCCCGTGCTGGCTGTTATGGGACAGCATCATCCGATCGGCTTCGTCGTCGCGATTCTGGGTTCGGTCCTTGCGGGCATTGCCGTGCACCGATTTGTCGAAATCCCTCTGCGGGACATTGCGGCGAGACTGGCCTGGCGGAAAATCAGCCTGGGAGGCCAGCCGGGCGAGCAGGCGGCGTGAGAGTGGGGGGCAAAGCGGTTGATGGTCATGGTTGCATGGCAGATCGCCTATGCTCAAAAATCGGCCCATGTCACTGATCGAGTCGCTGGGCTTGGCCCATCCCATCATTCAGGCGCCGATGGCGGGCGTTTCCACGCCGGACATGGCGGCGGCGGTTTCCAATGCCGGAGCGCTTGGCTCGATCGCGGTGGGCGCGACCGATGCGGAGGGCGCGCGCGCGATGATCGAAGCGGTGCAGGCGCGGACCAACCGGCCGTTCAACGTCAATCTCTTCACCCATGATCCGGCACAGCGTGACGCCCACCGGGAGCGGGCCTGGCTGGAGGCGCTGACGCCGCTCTTCCACCGCTATGATGCCGATCCGCCTGCACGTTTGCGTGAAATCTACCGTAGCTTCGTTGAGGACGACGCAATGCTGGCGGTGCTGGTCGATCGGGCGCCCGCGGTCGTCAGTTTCCATTTCGGCCTGCCCGATGGCGGGCGGATCGCTGCGCTGAAGCAAGCGGGATGCCTGCTGATTGCCACGGCGACCTGCCTGGATGAAGCCTGCCAGGCGCGGGAAGCCGGGATCGATGCCGTCGTCGCGCAGGGCGATGAAGCAGGCGGTCATCGCGGGATTTTCGATCCTGACGGGCCTGATGAGCGACTGGATTGTCTCGCCCTGACGCGGCTCCTGGTGGCGCAGGCCGGGCTTCCGGTCATCGCCGCGGGCGGGATCATGGATGGGGCAGGGGTACGTGCAGCGCTGGATGCGGGCGCTGTGGCGGCGCAGTTGGGCACGGCCTTCATCGCCTGCCCCGAAAGCAGCGCAGATACGGCCTATCGAGCCGCTCTTGCCGGTCCGGCGGCGCATCATACGGTGATGACCCGCGCCATATCAGGGCGTCCGGCGCGCTGCCTGGCCAATCATTTTACCCGATGGGGCGAGGATTGTGGGCTGGAGGCGCCCGCTTATCCCGTCGCCTATGATGCCGGCAAGGCGCTCAACGCCGCGGCGAAGGCTCAAGGCGAAGGCGGCTTCGGTGCGCAATGGGCGGGGCGGGGCGCGCCGCTGGCACGGGCAATGCCCGTGGCTGATCTGGTCGCTGCGCTTGCCGCCGAACTGGCAGCGCCCTGAAGGGGCTATTGGGCGTCTGGAATGGATGCGCCAAATAGCAGCATCGGTTCGCCCGCGGGCGACAGGGCGATTTCGCCGCCGGTGCTGGTGACGAGCGTGCGCACCATCCAGGCCGCGGAGGTCCGCGAGGCGAGTCCTTCGGGCGGCAGCGTTCCGGCCAGCGCGGCCCGCAGATCGGGGTCGAGCACCAGTTTCGGGCCCTCCGCACGCACCACGATTTCGGTGACGCCCGGCCGCCGTTCGGCGCCGATGTCGAGTTGTCCGCCCCGCACCAGCGCGTCGCCCGCGATCAGTGCAAGATTGAGAAGCACCTTCACCGGCAGCTTGTCGAGCATGTCCTCCTCGATCATCCAGCCGACCTTCACCCGGCCGGATGCGGCGAACATACCCTCGATCGCGACACGCGCTTCATGGGTGGGCACCGTATCACCGAAACCGCCCGCCGATCCGAAGGCCAGGCGGAAGAATTTGAGCTTGTTGGCCGAGGTCTTGGCACTGTCCGCCAGCAGGTCCAGGCAGCGCTGCCGCATTTCCGGGTCGGTTTCGTCCGCCATCAGCTCAAGCCCGTTGTTGAGCGCGCCCACGGGGCTCAGCAGATCATGGCACAGCCGCGAACAGAGCAGGCTGGCAAATTCAATGCTGTCGGTCGGATTGGTCATGAAGTCTCGCTGCCGCCGGAAGGAAAATCAGGAAGGGAATGAAAGGCTAATGCGCTGCCCCGCCGCATGATGCAAGCCCGGCCTGCCGCCTTTCCTTCACATGATATCGAGCAAAGCCTCAACAAATCGTGCATTTTCATCCGTCCCCGTCGCAACCCAGAGCCGCGCCGAACCGCCCCCGACGATCAGCCACAGGCTTCCGTCCGGCGCCGCGCTGGCTGCGTCGGTGGAGGATGGGACTGGAACCCCGCTGGGGTGGGAATGATAATGGCCGGCGATCCGTGGTCCGCCTGAACGCTGGGCCTTGTGCGCGGCGATCAGGGAGGCCGGGTCGAGTTCGAAATGCCGTGCCGGGTCGGCCGCGACATTGGCGGCAGGACGGATCGCCCGAATATGCTCGACCTCGCCCAGGAGCAGGCCGCAGACCTCAAGCGGCGTTGCTGCCGCTTCGGACATGATTTGTTCCAAAATGCCTCTTGCAATCCTGACCCTCATTCCTACATCCCTATCCAATGAATTCGGGGGTTTCCATCATTGAAGCGACGATAAGCGAGGCGCAGGACGGCATGCGGCTCGACAAGGCGCTCGCGGAGCTGGTGCCCGACCTGTCGCGCGAACGGCTGAAGGCGCTGATCGTCGAGGGGCAGGTGCAAACCGCCGGCCGTGCACCCAATCCGTCGATGAAGGTGCTGGTGGGGCAATCCTTCGCCATCACCTTGCCGCCGCCGGTCGAGGCGGAGGCAATCGCGCAGGACATTCCGCTCGCCATCGTACATGAGGACGCCGACCTGATCGTCGTCGACAAGCCGGCGGGGCTGGTGGTCCATCCGGCGGCGGGCAATCTCGACGGCACGCTTGTCAATGCGCTGCTCCATCATTGCCAGGGGCGATTATCCGGCATCGGCGGCGTGGCGCGTCCCGGCATCGTTCATCGCATCGACAAGGATACTTCCGGCCTGTTGGTCGTTGCCAAGTCGGACCGTGCCCATGAAGGGTTGGCGAAGCAATTCAAGGATCATAGCATCGACCGGCTCTATGCCGCGATCGTCTATGGCGTGCCCGCGCCGGGCGCGGGCACGGTGGATAGCTGGATCGGCCGGTCCGACGCCGATCGAAAGAAAATGGCGGTTCATCGGGAAGGGCGTGGCAAGCATGCCGTGACCCATTACCGGACGGAGCAGAAGCTGCGCGGTGCGGCTTTGGTCGAATGCAGGCTGGAAACCGGGCGTACCCATCAGGTGCGGGTGCACATGGCCCATCTGGGTCACCCCTTGATCGGCGATCCGGTTTACAGTAGAGAGAGAAAAGGTTTCAAATCGATACTGGAAACGCTGGGTTTCAAAAGGCAGGCATTGCACGCGAAACGGCTGGGGTTCATACATCCGGTAACGGGTGAGGCGCTCAGCTTCGACAGCCAACTGCCTGCGGATATGCAGGAACTGTTAAGCGAGCTTCACGTATAGGTTTGGATAAGTTTGCGACGGCGCTTCGAACGCCTCTTCTGGGTTCCGCCGCGCATGAAAGGGAAAGGTGACGACATGGCCGGAAAGACCAATGTCCCCGCGGTTCCTGCGCTGGGCGGTGAAGCCAGCCTCAACCGCTATCTGTCGGAAATCCGCAAATTTCCGATTCTGACGCCCGAGCAGGAATATATGCTCGCGAAGCGCTATGCCGAGCATGCGGACTCCGAAGCCGCGGCCCAGCTCGTGACGTCGCATCTGCGCCTGGTGGCGAAGATCGCCATGGGCTATCGCGGCTATGGCCTGCCGGTCAGCGAGCTGATCAGCGAAGGCAATATCGGCCTGATGCAGGGCGTGAAGAAGTTCGAGCCTGATCGTGGCTTCCGCCTGGCGACCTACGCCATGTGGTGGATTCGCGCCTCGATCCAGGAATTCATCCTGCGGTCCTGGTCCCTCGTGAAGATGGGCACCACCGCCGCGCAGAAGAAGCTGTTCTTCAACCTGCGCCGGATGAAGAACAATATCGAAGCGTTCGAGGATGGCGACCTGCATCCCGACGACGTCAAGAAGATCGCGACCGATCTGGGCGTCACGGAGGAGGATGTCATCTCCATGAACCGCCGCATGGCGATGGGCGGCGACACGTCGCTCAATGTGCCGATGCGCGAGGATGGCGAAGGCCAGTGGCAGGATTGGCTGGCGGACACCGATCCGTTGCAGGACGAACGCGTCGCCGACCGTCAGGAGAGCGAACTGCGCCACGACATGCTGGTCGAGGCGATGGACGACCTCAACGATCGCGAGAAGCATATTCTTGCCGAGCGGCGGTTGGCGGAAGAGCCCAAGACGCTGGAGGAACTCTCTCAGGTCTATGGCGTGTCGCGGGAACGCGTCCGCCAGATCGAGGTGCGCGCCTTTGAAAAGCTGCAAAAGGCGATGATGCGGATTGCCGGCGACAAGCTGGGCAAGGTGGCGCGGCTGGCGACCATCTGAGCGGGGCCAGCGAGAAGGAATGAAAGCCCCGGAGCGATCCGGGGCTTTTTCTTGGGAGCTGTGGCGTCATGGTTCGGGGGGGCGGAAGCGAGGTGGCGGTTGTCCCGCCCGGTTCCGTTCGGGTGACAGAGTGGTTCCTCCATCCCCGTTCCTTCGTTCGCAAATCCGAGACTGCTTCAATCGGCGTTCAGACTCAGGCCATTATCGGTATATTTGCGCGCACGGACATGGAATCCGATGAGCGAAGAAGGAAAGAGGGTTGCTGATGATTTCGAAACTCGTTGCGCTTGCCACCGCCATGCTGATTGCGAGCCCCGCACTTGCGCAGACGGGCGACGCTGCCAAGGGGAAGACGGTCTTCGCCCGCTGCATGGCCTGCCATTCCGTCGATCGCGGCGTGAACCGTCTTGGTCCTTCGCTTGCCGGGATAATGGGCCGCACGTCGGGCACGGTCCCGGGTTTCGCTTATTCGCCCGCGATGAAGAACGCCAAGATCCGCTGGGATGCCAAGTCGCTCGATGTTTTTCTGACCAAACCCGCAGCGAAGGTGCCTGGCAGCAAGATGATCTTCGCGGGCCTGCCCAATCCCGCCGATCGCGCCAACCTGATCGCCTATCTCGCCAGCTCATCCGGCAAATGATCTGAAAACTATCCTATGGTGCGAAATAATTGTGCTGACCATCCTGCCTCGCTAACCTGCCGAAGCAACCGGCGCAGGAGGGGTGCGGGGACAGGAGCGGATGCGATTTTACCATGACATGATGATGGCAGGAGCGCGGCCATGAACGGCCGGGCTCTTGAAGGGGTCAAGGTGCTGGATCTTTCACGGGTCCTCGCCGGTCCCTGGTCGACGCAGATATTGGCCGATTTCGGCGCCGACGTGATCAAGATCGAGTTGCCGGGTCGCGGCGATGACACCCGTGCCTGGGGACCGCCCTATCTGACCGGCGCCGATGGCCAGCCGGAAATCGGCACCAGCGCTTATTATCTTTCGTGCAACCGCAACAAGCGCTCCGCTGCGATCGACCTGGCGACGCCACAGGGCGCGGAGCTGATCCGCAGGCTGGCTGCGGAAGCCGACATCCTGGTCGAGAATTTCAAGGTCGGCGGCCTCAGGAAATATGGCCTCGATTATGAGAGCCTTTGCGAGATCAATCCGCGCCTCGTCTATTGCTCGATCACGGGTTTCGGCCAGAACGGACCCTATGCCGACCGTGGTGGCTATGATTTCGTGGCCCAGGGCATGGGCGGATTCATGAGCATCACCGGCGAGGAGGATGGCGGTCCGCTGCGCGCGGGCGTCGCCATGGCGGACCTGGCGACCGGCATGTACGCGACCGTTTCCATCATGGTGGCGTTCCGCCACGCCGAACGAACCGGCGAAGGGCAGCGGATCGATGTCTCACTGCTCGATACGCAGATCGCGATGCTCGCCAATCAAGGCGCGAATTTCCTTGTCGGCGGCGTGGTGCCGGGCCGGCTGGGCAATCGTCATCCGACCATCGTGCCCTACAAGACCTTCGAGGTTGCAGACGGCGTGATGATCATCGCCATCGGCAATGACCGGCAGTTCCGGGCCTTTTGCGAGGAGATGGGGCATGCCGAACTCGGCGGCGATCCGCGTTTCGCCACCAGTGCCCAGCGGCTCATCAACCGCGATGCGATCGAGGCCGAGGTGCAGGAGATCGTCCGTCCCTTCGATCGTGACGAACTGATGGCGCGCTTGGTGGCGAGGGGCGTGCCTGCCGGACCGGTGAACACGATCAAGGATGTGTTCGAGGACCCCTTCGTCGAAGCGCGGCAGACCGTCCATCGCTTCCGTCGCGAAGAGGACGGCGTTGAAATCCCGACCGTCGCCTATCCGGCCAAGCTTTCTGTAACGCCCGCCGATTATCGATATTGCCCGCCGCGCGTGGGTGAGCATAGCCGGGAAATATTGGGCCAGTGGCTGGGCCTCGACGATGCCGCGCTCGATGCCCTGGCCAGCGAAGGCGCGATTGCCCAGCGTCCGGCCGATGGGAAGAAATGACGGCGATAGCGGCGGTTTCGAATTTCGAACGATCGCGCGCGAGGGGTGGGAGCGTCGGCGTTTCCGCCTTTTTTCCATGGGCTAAACGCCTGATCCACGTCCATATGTGTCCGTAGAGCGGCGGGCTGTGTTGCATCCATGCTGCGCAGCGCGGTATGCTGCGCTGCGTCAATCGCCGGCTGGTTCCGGCCAATTGGGCATCGGGCTCGGTCGGCTGGCGCCCAACCCATGATGAGGGATGAGGGTCCGTGCATCCGGTTTTTCCGGAACGGATTTGTGCGTCCTGACATGATCGGTTGGCCATCGGTCGAAAGCCGTTTGAAGAAGGAGAATAGTGATGCGGATCGTTATGACCGGCTCGGGCTATGTCGGCCTGGTTTCCGGCGCGTGTCTCGCGGATTTCGGCCACGATGTCATCTGCGTGGACAAGGACGCGCGCAAGATCGAGCTGTTGCAGGGTGGCGGCGTGCCGATCTACGAGCCTGGCCTTGCCGACCTCATCGCGCGCAACGTGAAGGCTGGGCGCCTGACTTTCACCACCGATCTTGCCGGATCGGTTAGCCAGGCCGATGTGGTGTTCATCGCCGTCGGCACGCCCGCCCGGCGTGGGGATGGTCATGCCGATCTCAGCTATGTCTATGCCGCCGCGCAGGAGATCGCGGCCAATCTGAACGGGTTCACCGTCATCGTCACCAAGTCCACCGTCCCGGTCGGCACTGGTGACGAGGTCGACCGCATCATCCGGGAGGCCAATCCCGATGCGCAGTTCGCCGTTGCCTCCAACCCGGAATTCCTGCGCGAAGGAGCGGCGATCCAGGATTTCAAACGGCCCGACCGCATCGTCGTCGGCATGGAGGATGAACGCGCCCGCCCGGTGATGGAGGAGGTCTATCGACCGCTCTACCTCAACCAGGCGCCGATCCAGTTCACTGGCCGCCGGACCAGCGAACTGATCAAATATGCCGCCAACGCCTTCCTCGCGATGAAGATCACCTTTATCAACGAGATGGCCGATCTGTGTGAAAATGTCGGGGCCGACGTCCAGCAGGTGGCGCGCGGGATTGGCCTGGATAACCGGATCGGTTCGAAATTCCTTCACGCCGGGCCGGGCTATGGCGGGTCCTGCTTCCCCAAGGATACGCTGGCGCTGGTCAAGACGGCGGAGGATGCGGGTGCGCCGATACGCCTCATCGAAACCACGGTGGCCATCAACGAGAGCCGCAAGCGGGCCATGGCGCGCAAGGTGGTGGCCGTGTGCAACGGATCGGTACGTGGCAAGACGATCGCGGTCCTCGGCCTGACCTTCAAACCCAATACCGACGATATGCGCGATGCGCCGTCGCTTTCCATCATCCAGGCCTTGCAGGATGGCGGCGCGCAGGTACGCGCCTATGATCCGGAGGGCATGGATGCCGCCCGCGCGATGGTGTCGAACGTGGAGTTTTGCCACAATCCCTACAGCGCCGCGGAAGGGGCGGAGGCGGTGGTCATCGTCACTGAATGGGATGCGCTGCGTGCGCTCGACCTGCCGCGTCTCAAGGGCATCATGAACGGAGTCGGGCTGGTCGACCTGCGCAACATCTACCGGCCGGAAGTCGCGGAGGCGGCGGGATTCACCTATGTCAGCGTTGGCCGTGGCACCACGCCCGAGTTCGAGGAGCTGGTCCAGGCGGCTGAATAAGCCGCAACCGCTTGCCCATCCCGTCTTGGGGATGGGCAAGCGGGCCACTACTCTTCAAATCTATTTTGGTTCCCATCGTAGCGATTTTGAAACGATGGCGGATTTCAAACATCGTTTCGCTTGGGCAAACAACAGTTCATCGCAAATTCCAAAAGAACACGACGAGTCGATATTGACCGGAAGTTTTTGTTAACCTTCATAGGAGACCCTACAGGGGTTAACTTCGGGGGTCGCAAACATGCCTGTCAAAATGACTGGCTCCATCTTTGGAGCCGGAATGTCCGTTCTTTGCATTTTCGCAGCGGGTGCCGCTACGATCATGACCAATGGGTCGACATCGAATACGACGTCGACAACAACGACGACTTTGCTGTCGTCCACCACCATTGCTCCGACGTCCTCAACAACGTCGAGCGTGAATGGTTCCTCAACGACGAACAGCGTGTCGGATTTTTCCACTTTCGACTTCGCCAATGGAACGAGATTGCCGGAAAAGGCGACGCTTTCGCTCGGCAACGCCAGTTTCCAGCCGGGCAGCAACATGGCCTATGTACCGGTGACACTGGATCGGCCGACGCCCAACACGGTGATCGCGCGGATTACGACGGTCAACGGATCGGGCACCTATCGCGCCATTTCCGGCTATAATTACCAGACCGTCGACACGGTGGTGATCTTCCGTCCCGGCGATCCGCTGATCCAGACCGTAGCGGTGCCGATCATCGCCGCCACCGAAGGCCAGCAGTTCCAGCTCAAGCTGCGTGAAGCGCCCTGGGGCGGGCTTCAGGGCCAGGCGACGGCGACGATCACCGCCTCCAGCACGGCACTGGCCACGGCCCAGGCGACCGGCACCTTCCGCGAACCGCGTACATTCGCGCCGACCGGCACGCTACAGTTCGAACTCGCGAAGGATACGCATAAGCGTTCGCCGGATGGCGGATGGGACCGCTGGGCCACGTCACTGTCCCACGGACGTACCCAGATCGCAAATGGGGAAACCGGATTATATCTCGACTCCTCGGTCTTTCCTGGCGTCGAGGGGCCGGTCTATTGGGGTACGAGCGGGCTGGTGCTGCATACGCAGAAGCTGAAGACCCCGATCAATTATGACGGCCAGACCTGGTATTACGGTTCATCGGTACTGGACGGCCGCAATTTCCTGGCTTCGCAGATCGGTTATGGCCAATATGAATGGGAAGCCAGGATGCCCAACCGGCGCGGGTCATGGCCCGCCTTCTGGCTGATCTCGACCAGTGGCTGGCCGCCGGAAATCGATATCTATGAGGGTTTCGGCTATCAGAGCTATTGGGATTTCGACCGGCATATCGCGCACACCATCCATGTGGGCGCGAACGGCACCCGCTATGATGCGCGCGGCGTCACGATCCAGTCGCAACAGGCCTATGGTCTCACGGGATACAGCCAGGGGTTCCACCGCTTCGCCGTGGATATCCAGCGGGATTACATCACCTGGTTCGTCGATGGTGTGGAGACCTATCAGTCGGTGAACCCCTTCCAGGGTCATCGCTGGTATCCGATCATGGATGTCGCGGTGAAGACGAATGGCGCCTATGACGATGGCTCGGGTGACATGATCATCAAGAGCTTCCGCATCTACAGCGCGCCATAATGGCCCACCACCGCATCGCTGCGGACGCCGCCCGAGAGGGCGTAGAGGCGTCCCCAGCTCTTGATCCACTGCCCGGCAATGTCGACCCGACGTGCGCCGGGCAGCAGCATGGCGGCGAGGCCGACCGTGCGCAGCGCCAATATGGCAAGCGATCGGGCGAGCAACTTCATCGTTCCGATCCGGCCGGGCAGGGACTTTTGCCGGGCCATGGTTTCGGTGCAGCCGATCCGCCACATACGGCGCAACACCCATGACAGGCGCGCCCGTTCCGCCGGCACCCATTCGCTGACCCGCGCGTCGGGGGACCAGCCGAAGCGGGCGCCGGCATCGCGCAGGCGCGCCAGGAAATCGAGATCCTCGCCGCCGCTGCGGTTGAACCGGGGATCGAAAAAGGGCGCGTCGATCATCGCGAAGGTCCGGCGGCTGACCAGCAGGTTGTTGCTGGCCCACAGCATCGGCGCGGCGCCCCATGGCCGCTCTTCCGGACAGAAGACCAGGGTTTCCCTCGCCCAGCGCGGCGGATCGCCGACGAAACAGCTATCGACCGGTCCGGCGACCACATCTGCGCCGACCTGCGCCTGACAGATCAGCAGCGCGTCCAGCCAGCCCGGTTGCGGCCATTCGTCATCGTCGATCATGGCGACGAAGCGCATGGCGGGATCGCAGAGTGCCGTTTCGGCAATGGCATTGCGCACGGCGCACAGGCCGGGCTGCCCGACCGTCAGCAGCGTCAGCGGCAGGGCGTAGCCCTCCGCCTGCAACCGCCGCGTTACCGCGGCGCCCTCCTGCCGCTCCGGATCATTGTCCGCGACCAGCACCATCACATCATGGCGGCCCGCCACGCCCGGCAATGTCTGCAACAGATGCGCGAGCCGGTCGGGTCGCCGGAATGTGGGGATGGCGATCCAGATGGCGGGCATCAGACGGTCGCCTCCCGCGCGGGCTTGCGCGACCGGCCGCCGCGCTGGAGCCATTTGATGAGCCGATGCCCGCGCACCTCGATCAGCGCATAGCTGGCCCAGCAGAGCAGCCATGTCGAGACCAGCATCCCCACCACGAAAAGCCCGTCGATGCTCGTCATGCCATGTTTGTGGGCCACGCCCATCGCCCGCGCCGCGACGTCACGAACCAGCGGATGCCAAAGATAGATGGAATAGCTGATGAGGCCGAGGTGGAAGCTGATGGGATTGGCCATCACTGCCCGCGCCGCCGCGCCGTTATAATAGCAGCTCAGCACCAGCAGCGGCATCAGGCAGACGACCAGCACATCGGCCTTTCCGGGCAGCAGCAGCGCCAAAGCCATCAGGCCGCAGACGATGGCAAAACCGCCTGTCCGGTCCACCAGCCGCTTGCACCAGGGCCTTTCCGCGCAGCGATAGGTGAGGACGCCCAGCGAAAAGCCCGCAAGGCAGCGCAGCAGGGTCAGCACCGTATCGCTGTCATTGACGTCCAGCGGTCCGCTGGCCCCAAGACCCGATGAGGCGACCAGCGCCAATATCCCGATGTAGAGCAGGCCCTGCGCCCAGGCCCATCGCGAAAAGGCGAAGATCGCGATCAGCGGATAGAGGAGATAGGCGGCGACCTCCGTGCTGACCGACCAGCTATTGCCGGCGATCGGTTCGGTGCCCCAGCCCCAGCTTTGTATCATCAAGATGTTGGTCGCCACATTGGGCAGGTCGAGTGCGATTGCCTGATTGCCCGAGACGTTGAGGATGATCCTGGCCATGAACACCAACGTCACGATCAGGTGCAGCGGCCACACCCGCGCCATGCGGTTGACGAGGAAATCGACATAGCTCGACCGCCCCAGATGGTTCACCACCCGGTCGTGATAGCCGAACGAAATGACGAAGCCGCTCAGGATGAAGAACAGGTCGACCGCCAGATAGGCTCGCGAGAAGAGAGGCAGGCGGAAGGCCTCGAACGTCGGATTATGCGGGATATGGTACAGCAGCACCGATACCGCCGCCACGCCGCGCAGGCCGGTGAGCGAGGAAATTCTCATGCGCCTGTTCTCCTGGAGGCTGTCCTGCCGATCGGCGGCGCCGCGTCGAAGGCGGAGGCGATGGCATCCCAGAGCGGCTTGCGGCGCATCTGCCCGTCGAGCGGCAGGACGCGGGAAAGCTGGCCGTCGGACCATTTATAGTCGGGATAGTTGGACAGCCAGCTATAGCGGTCGGACAGGCCCCAGCAGAGGACCGAGCGCATCGCCGGATTGTCCAGCGCCACGTCCAGAAAGGCCTTGGCCACCGAGGCGATCTCACCGTCGCGCTTGTCGGGATTGGGTGGGCCGCCCTTGTCGGCCACGTCGAATTCCGTCACCGACAGGGCCAGGCCATATCCGCTCAGCTGTTCCAGGAAACGCGCGAAGACCGCCTGATCGAAGCCCTCCTTATAGGGCTTCAAATGTCCCTGTATGCCGACCGCATCGACCGGCACATTGCGTGCCATCAGCCGGTCGAGCAGTTTCAGCATCGCGGTGCGACGACGCTCGCAGCGGGGGGAATCATGTTCGAGGCCGAAGTCGGTCAGAAACCGCATGGGCCGGGGATCGACTTCGCGCGCGCGGTGGAAGGCGATGTCGATATAATCCTCCCCCAGCGCGTCCAGCCACATGCTTTTCGCGCGCATGCCGTCGGCGCGGCCGTCATTGGGTTCGATCGCTTCGTTGACCACGTCCCATTCGCCGATCTTGCCGGCATAGCGGGGCATGGCGATGTCGATATAGCTGGTCATCAGCTTTTCGCGGCCGGTGAGATCTGCCTGCTTCAGCGCCGGTTCCAGCCAGTCCGGCTGGGCCGCGTACCAGACCAGCGCATGGCCGCGCGCCTTCATCCCATGGTCCTGGGCGAAGGCGATGATCTGGTCGGCGCCGCTGAAATCATATTTGCCGGGCCTGGGTTCGGTGGTGCCGCGCTTCAGTTCATATTCCTGCACCACCATGTCGCATTCACGCGCGACGGCGGCGGTGAAATCGGGGTCTTCGCGCAACTGGCGGGATTTGATCGCCGCGCCGAAATAGCGGCCCGACCGTCGTGCATGGGCGGCGAGACCTTCGGACGAGATGCTTGCCTCCGCCCGGCTGGAGGGCACCGGCGAGCAGGCACCGAGCGCCAGCGCGCCGGCCAGAAATTCACGCCGTTTCATAGCCTTTGTCCTTTGCCCGCAATCATGTGCGACAGGTCGATCAGCCGGTCCGACATGCGCCGGTAGACGGGGTCGGGCATGACGATCTGCAACAATACTGTCGCCGCCATACGCGGACCGAAGGCGCCCCGGCAGACCGCTTCGAGATAATAGCGCATCGCCTGCCGCCTGCTGGTCGGCCAGATGCTCTTCGCCGCGTGCCAGCCCATATAGGCGGAAAAGGCGCGGGCGGAGATATGGGGCTTCAAATCGCGAAGCCAGCCAAGGCTGCCGACGCTGCCGCGCACCTGCGACAGACGGTCCTCGGCATGGCGGTCGGCCCAGATGGTGCCGGGCCGCTCCGTCATCAGGAAGCGGGCACCGGCCAGCGCCAGGCGCATCGCGAAATCGGTGTCGTCGCCGAATTTCACATCCTCGCGATAGCGCACCCGCTTCGCCAGCGCCCGGCCGAGCGCCATGCTGCTGGTCTGGATGAAACCCCGGTCGCACATCAGATAGCGGTCCATGGTTTCACCGCTGGCGATGGCGCGAGGGGGCTTCAGGAAATTGCGCCCTTCGCCGCGGTCGGCCAGCACCTGACCATAGGCGACGATCTCTTCGCTTTTCTGCACCAGCGGCAGCAGGTCGGCCAGATGATGCGGCAGGAAGCGGTCATCGCAGTCGAGGAAGGCAATATAACGTCCTCGCGCATGGTCGATGCCCTTGTTCCGGGCCGCCGCCGCGCCGCGATTTTCCTGCACGATGACCTTGAGGCGCGGGTCGTTGATTGCGCCCAGCGCGACCTCCGTCCCATCGGTCGACCCGTCCACCACCACGATCACCTCGATGATCGCGATGGTCTGTTCGAGCGCGGAGACGACGGCGGCGACGACCGCGTCGCGCCGCTGATAGGTGGGAATCACGACGGAAAAGAGCGGCGTGGCGGCGACCGCCTTGAGGCTGGACGGAGGTTGCCATGCGGTCATCACGAACTGGCTCCGCTCGTGAGGGTTCCTGCCTTGCCGAACCGCAGCACGAACCCGTTGACCAGCGAACGGTAGAGCGGCTTTGGCAGATAGGAACGCAGCACCTGCCGGGCGATCACGCGGGGGGGGACTCCTCCCGCGACCATGCCGACGGCGAGGTCCTTGATCGCGACGACGGGTTTGATCGGCGCCATATGATAGGCGAGCACGGTCGCCCGATAGCCGCGCCGCGCCCGGTTGGTGAGCATATGGCCGCAACGGTCGAGCCAGTCGAGTGAGGTTTCATATCCCTTCACATAGGAAGTCCGGCCCGCCTCGGTCGCGTCGAGCCAGACGGTCAGCGGCTGGTCGATCATCCGGAACCGCGCGCCCGCGCCCTGAAGCCGGACGCAGAAGTCGAGATCCTGGCCCTTTTTGAGCGCCGGGTCGAACAACACCTCCTGCGCCATGGCGGTGGGCACGACCATGGTGCTGGTCTGCATGAACTGGTTGGCGCAGAACAGATATTCGCCCACATCCTCGTCCTCGCGGATGCCGCGATCGGGCCTGATCCAGTAGCGGTCGACGCCCCGGTCGACCTTCATGCGGGAATAGAGCACCGCCCTGCCATCGTCCCCGGCCAGCGCCTGTGCCATGATGGAAAGCTTGCCCGGCAGGAACAGGTCGTCGGAATCGAGAAAGGCGATATAGCGCCCGTCGGCCGCCCTGATACCGGCATTGCGTGCTGCGCCGCCGCCCGCATTGTCCTGCCGGATATAGCGGACGCGCGGGTCGCCGATGGCGTCGATCACCGGCTGCGGATTGTCGCGCGATCCGTCGTCGATCACGACGATCTCGAAATCCTGCCAGTCCTGCGCCAGCACGGATCGGATCGTGTCACCGACGATCTCCGCCCGGTTGTAGAGGGGGATGACGACGGAGAAGAAGGGTTGTGCGCCGTTCGGGGCTGCATTGCTCATGCGCCATGCACCTTTCGATATTCTTCATAGTGAAATCCGGCGAGGCCCGCGATCTTGCCTGCCGCGCGATAGAGCTTGCCGAGGCGCTCGACCCGCTTGCCCTTGTCGAACGTTGTGACGGCGCCCAGCGAGCCGATGAGGAATCCCGCGACGATGCGCGGCGCTTCGCCCAGCAATGCGCGCACGCGCCCCTTGTGGAAACGCTCCACCATCATGTCGGTCATGCCTACGCGATAGCCGCGCATCAGCAGCCATTTGGCGGTGACGCGGCTGGCCGGGATGAGTTCGGTGACGACCGCCTCCTCCGACCAGGCGAAGCGGAAGCCCTTGCGCTGCATGCGGGTGAAGAGTTGCTTGTCGGACCCGCCGGTCAGCGCCATGCGTTCGTCGAACGGACGATCCCCCATGGCGCGCAGCGCCGCCGCCGCCATCAGCACATTGGCGGTGCTGTCGACCAGCGCGACCGGGCCGGATCGCCCGCGCTGTTTGGGGGCGAGGAGGGGATGGCGAGCCGCCCAGGACGCGATGGCACTGTCCATCTCGCGCAGCACGGCGCCGCCGACGACATCGGCATCCCAGCGCGCCGCCGTTTCCGCCATGGCATCGATCCAGCCGGGGGAGGCGGCCTCGTCGTCGTCCAGCATGGCGACATGGGTCACACCGGGCCGCGCCATGGCCGCCGCCACCAAAGCATTGCGCACCAGCGGAATGCCGCGCTCCGCCACCAGCAGCGCCTCGATCGGCCAGCGATAGCCCTGCGACGCCATCTGCTCGACGACGGCCATGCCCTCCTGCCGGGCGGCGTCATTGTCGGCGACCAGCACTTCCAGATCGTGCTGCGTTTGCTGCGCGGCAAGGGACTCCAAGGTCCGCCGCAATCCCTGAGGCCGGTTGCACGTGGCGATGCAGACGATGATCCTAGCCATTCACGGTCTCCGCCTGATGAGGGATGTGCCGCCGCGACCATGTCGGGCGCGGCCTGGCCTTGAAACTGGCGTGCGCGGTCGCGATCGCCGCGAGGAAGATCACCCAGACCTGGCGATCCTTGTCGAAGAAACTGGTTTCCAGCAGATTTTGATACATGACGAAGACCCAGATCGCGAAGGCCGGGACCATCAGCGCCTGATTCTCCCTGGTGGATCCGGTCAGGAACCAATAAGCGGGCAAGGCCAGGAAGCTGACCAGCAACATGGCCAGGCCCAACGGCCCGGTCGTCACCCAGATTTCCAGATAACCGTCATGCGAATGGGCAGTCAGCATCTGGAACTGCTGGTTCAGATAATCATAGGCCGGACTGTTGGCGCCGACCTGCCAGAAGCCGCCGAACCCCGCGCCCAGATAGGGATGGTCCGCCAGATAATCCAGCGGCACCCGCCAGATCGACACCCGCCCGGTGAAGGCAGTGGGATCGGCGAACAACCGCTCGATGGTCGGCTGATAGGCGATATAGAGACCCAGGAACCCGACCATGCCGAAGCCCAGCATCAACAGCAGGATCGCCCGTTTCTGCGTATTGTCGCTCAGCGCGCGATAGATGTTGCTGATCGCCAGCATGCCGACGCAAAGGGCCAGCGATGTCTTGCTCTTGGTCCCGATCACGAACACGAAGGCCATGACCGCGAAGAGGGCATAATACCATTTGCGCTTGTCGATCCAGCTATTGCCGCAGACGATGAAGCAAAGCGCCATGACGGCGCCCGCGATATTCTTGTGGAAAAAGAAACCGCGCCACGCGCCGATCAACGCCTTGTCGCTTTCGGTCGCCGGGTGGACCGCCGCCGGTATCAGGGGCAGCGATGCCCAACAGATGATCAGGGACACGATCAACGCCGCGCGCAGGGCGTTGAACAGCCGTTCCGGTCCGATCAGCGAAAGGGCGCAGAAGGTGATGTAGATCACGATCAACTGCTGCATCGCCCGCTTGAAGGAAATGAACGGCGCGACGCCCCATGTGCAGGTGATGAAGAACCACACCAGCATGATCGCCAACGGCCAGAAGGTGAACCGGTATTTCAGCGGCTGCTTGCGCATTATCTGCACCGCCGTCAGCAGCAGGGCGAAGCCGATGAACAGGGCTTGTTTGAACAGGTCCGAGCCGTCATTGGCTTCGGCCATCGCCACTAGTTCTTCCTGCGTACGGGACGCGAAAGGCTGTTGCCCGATGAAGACCATCATCAGGAAGACGAAGTAGAAGACCTGCGCCACCCAGACGAGCGTCGAGCTACCGCTGTCGGCCCGGGTCGCGGGGGCGGCGGGGGCGGCAAAACCGCTGCGATGCCAGCTTGTCGCCATGGTCAGGCGGTTTCCTGCTGGTCACGCCGCCATCGGCGGTCGAGCTGCCAGATGCCGAGCATCATGACGAGCTGCGACAGCACGACGCCGCCGATGGAAAAGACAGGCGCGGTGCCCCACACCAGCAGTGTGACGGCGATCAGACCGACGACGCAACTGCGCATGCTCTGCGCGGCGAGGGGACGGAAAGCGCGCCGGGCCTGGGTCATGACGCTCATCGGCGTCTGAACGCACTGGACGAGCGAGAGCAGGGCGCAAAGGCCGACCGCGATCATCACCAATCGATGGTCGAGCGTGGGCTTCAGAATGAGGCCGGGGAAGAAATATAGCGCAATCGCCGCCACCAGGCAGGTCGCGAGCCACAGCATGACCAGCGCCGCCATGAAAACCCGCTCCGACTTGATCGCCGCGCCATGATCGCCACGCGCGACGGCGCGGGTCATGCGGGGACGCTCCAACTGGGTGAGGGCGGTGATGCAAACATTGACCGGGCGGAAGAACAGCATCCCCACCGCGACCGGTGCGAAGGCCGTGGGTCCGGCCAGCAGCGTCACGATATAGCTGTGCGAGTTGGAGGTGGCTTCGGTCGACAGCACACCGACCAGCGTCCAGGCCGATTGTTCCTTCCACACCGGCCGATAGGCGCCGAGCGCGCGGCCAGGCGCCATGGCGAAATGCCGCCGCAGATAGGCAGTGCCGAAGGGCAGCAGTCCCATCAGGCTCGCCGCCACCAGCATTCCGCCGATGACGGGCATATCCGCGCCCGTCCGCAACGCGATCAGCAGCCCGGCAAGGATCGTCCCGGCATAGGCCATGTCCGACCGGGCGGCCCGCGCCGGGGCGTGATGGGCATAGGCATTGGACCGCCCGAACCAGCGGATCAGCGACAGCGTCCCTGCCATGCCGAACAGCAAAGCCGCCATGGGCGAAGCCGTGGCCCAGGCGATGGCGGCGCAGATCATCCCCTGGCTGGCCGCCAGCATCAGGTTGACGGGGAAGAAGAAGTCGAAATTCTTCCCTTCCGCCTCTTCGCCCTGGTTCACGGCGATGGTGTAGGGCGTCGACACCAGCGCATTGGACAGGCTGTAGCCGAACTGGATGATCACCAGCAGGAAGGCCAGCGTACCGATGGCCGCCGTTCCCAGATGGTGGATCGAGAAAAGCTGGACCAGCAGGTGGCTGACCGAGACGACCGCCGAAGACAGGCTGGCGAGGCCAAAGCGGCCGAACAGATTGCCCAGTCGCTGGACGCGGCCCGTCATCGGAGGGTTTTCAGCCGCTTGGGCTTCAGCCATGGCGGTGTTTCCAGATCAGCCAGAGCGCGTGCGGATTGGTGGTGATATAGCGCCAGGCGAGTTCCTTGGGCCGCGTCGCCATGCGGTGCAGCCATTCGAACCCCGATTTCTGCATCCACAGCGGCGCGCGCGGATAATCGCCGGTGATATAGTTGAACAGGCCGCCGCAGGTGACGATCCAGCCGGCCTTGATCCGGTGCCGGTGGCGCACGCAGAAGGCCTGCTCGCGCGGCTTGCCGGTGCCGACCCACAGGATGTCGGGTGCGGTTTCATTGATCGCATCGATCACCGCATCTTCCTCTTCCGGCCTCCAGAAGCCATTGCGGCGTCCCGCGAGTTGAAGCCCCGGCGCCATGGCGACGATCCGGCTGGCGCATTGCGCGTTCACCTTCTCCTCCGCGCCCAGCAGATAATAGCGGACCCCCGCCTCTGCCGCCGGTTTCAGGCTGTCGGTGAACATGTCGGTGGTACTGGAACGATCCGCGATAGGCGGGCCGCCGAACCAGCGGGACGCCATGACGATGATCTGCCCATCGGCATGGATCAGGTCCGCCTGCGCCAGATTGGTTCGGAAAACCGGGTCGCTGGCGTTCATCGACAGACCCTGCCCGTTGGCGTCGAACACCAGCAGGGGCGGTTGATCGAGACTTCGCCGCAGGGGCGCCTCGATCAGCATCTTGGCGATCAGCGCGTCCAGCGACAATGTGGAAACCGGTACGCCGCCGACTTGAGCGACGGGCGCGTCCTGCCCGATGCCGGGTGAGGGAAAGGGCTGGCGGCGCGCCAGCGCTTGTTCGGCGCTCATGCAATCACCGTCCCGGCAATGGGCACGCCATGACGGTCGAGATCGTCGATCACGCGGCGCATGTCGGCGATCGCGGTATCGCCGCGCCGCGCCACGATCACCACCGCGTCGAAGCCTGCAAGTATGCTGCCATAGGGCGTCTGGTCCCCCTTACGCTCGGCGAGGTAGAACAGCATCGACGTGTCGCGCAGGCCCCAGCCATTGGCGGTTTCGGCCAGCGGACCACGGGTGATGAGGCTGGTCGCACTGCCCGAAGCCCGGCCCGCGGTCATCAGCCACAGCCCTTCGACCGCGGTTTTCGCGGCCGGAAGCAGCGCCGCGCTGCCCATCAACTGCTCGGCAAGACCCGCCTTGTTGGCGATGCGGAACAGCCGGTCGAGCGAAGGCCGCCCCATGTCGACGTCGATCAACATGGTCTGCCCATCCATCTGCGCCAGCACGACGGCGAGGTTGGCCGCCATGATCGCGGCTTCGTCACCCGCTTCGATCGCCAGTACCGCCAGCCGCAGGGAGGCTGGATCGCCATCCTTGGCGGCCACTCGCATCTTGGCGCGGATGGTCCGCACCTTGGCGGCATAGGCATTGGCAGGATCGAACGCCGCGACCACGAGCGGATCGATCCGCTGGTCGCCCTCCGGCAGCAGGGCGAAGCCGCCCTGCAAGGCCGCGAGTATCCCCGCGTCCTCGGGGTTCAACAGCCCCAGGTCGACCGCCGCATCATGCAGCGCCAGACCCTGGGACCGGGCATGGGCCTCGACCTTGTGGACATCGTCTTCGGCAAGAAAACCATGCTCCACCGCGAGGCGGGCGAAATTATGGCTGTCGCGGGCGCGGGGACGCAGGTTGCTCGTGCTGCCCCCAATGCCACTCGATGCGAGTTGAGGCGGTGCGCCTGCCGTGGAACGCAGTCTCATGCGGCCTCCTGCTGCTTGAAGAACCAGCCACCATGGGTCGGGACCGGCATCAGTTCGGTGATGACTTCGACTTCGGTCGCGCGGGCCACGCCAGCGGCCGAGCGAACACGCGGATGGATGATCTCCATCAGGATCACGGCCGCGATCCCGCCGACCAGACCCAGCGCGACGCCGCCGACCAGCCACAGCATGATGTTGGGCTTGGCAGGCAGCAGGGGCACGGTCGCCTCGTCCAGCGGGCTGGCATTGGGCTGCGAGATCTGGCTCTTGAGCGCCGCCTCGTTGAAGCGCTGGCGCACCGTGTCATAGGTCTGCCGTGCCGCATCGACGTCGCGCTGCATGACCATCAACTGGTCCTGCACATCGGACATGCGGATCATGCGATCCTCCTGGCCCGCCATGTTGGATTTGAGGTCGCCCTCGCGACGGCTGGCCGCCACGCTGTTCGCATTGACCGCGCCTGCCTGGCTGGATCGTGCCGCCGCCAGCTTGGACTGGAGTTCTGAAAGCTGCGCATTGGCCGCCGCCATGGACGGATGATTGGGACCGAGTGTCTTTTGCAGTTCGGACACGCGGGCGGATTGCTGCGCCACCTGTTCCTGCAAATTCTGGACGATCAGCGATCCTTCGATGTCGGACACGGCGCCCGCGCCGGCCTTCGACCGGGCTGCGGCGGCTTCCGCCTGCGCCTGGGTGAGCTGATAGGACATATTCTTCAGCTTTTCGGCCTCAAGGTCCATACGGTTGATGCCGATGATGTCATGCGCCCGCTGGAAATCGGACAGCTTCTTCTGCGCCAGTTCGTAACGGCGGCGCACCTCTTCCGTTTGCTGATCGAACCATTTGGCGGAGCCGCGGGCCGGAGAAGCGCGCAGTTCGACCTGCTCGCGCATGTAGATCTTGGCGATCAGGTTCGCGACCTTCGCCGCGACCTGCGGATCGGGGTCCAGATACTGGATCTGGAGTACGTTGCTCTGCCGGCCGGTGGTGACCAGCATGTTCTTGCTCACCACCGCGGCGGCGTTCTGCAACCGCGCATCGGCGGGCATGTCGGTCGGCTGAGCGTCGACGAAGCCCGCCTCCTTGGCGACGGCGTTCATCACCTTGCCGCTGCGCATGATGTCGGTCTGGGTGCCGAGGATGGAGTCCGTGTCCGGCTTCGCACCCTGCGCCGCATTGGCGTCGGTCGGGTCCGTCTGCGACAGGTCGAGCAGCAGCGAAGCCGTACCGATATATTGGCGCGGCTGGATGAAGGCGAGGATGGCGATCATCAGGAACAATATGCCCCCGATCATCGCCGCCGTGCGCCAGCGCGCTTGAAGCGCCGCCAGCAAATCGATGGGGTTCATGGTCATAGCCCGTCCACTCCCTTGAGCAGCGCGCGCATTTCCTCGGCAGGCGTCTGGACAGGCGGCGCGCTCTGCACCGGCTGCTTCGCCATCAGCAGCAGGAATTGCGGCGCCAGCGTATCTTCGAACATCCACAGTTCGCCATTGGGCGTTGCGACCAGGGCGGGTTGCAACCGCGCCATGGCGTCGCGCGCCTGTCCTTCGTTGATCGACCCGCCGCCCAGCACTTCATGGCCTAGCTTCACCAGCCGCTCATAGGAAATGGCCGACATCTGAGACGCCACAACGGCGGCCAGCGCGATCATCCGGCGCGTCGAGCCGGCTTCCCACAGGATGCGACGGAACAGCGCGTAGGTCTGGCCGCTCATCTCCTCCCAATCCTCCAGAGCGGACACAAGGCCCTGCTCGATGTCGGACAGGATCATGCGGTCGCGACCGCTGGCCTCCGTCGCCAGGGCCGCCGACATGCCGAACAGCCGGGCATGATAGGGCGAACCCATCGCCGCGCCCGACAGCATGTCCAACGCATCGTCGTCGATGGACAGTCGGGCATTGCCGGCGCAGCTCAGCAGCAGTCGCTCCAGCTCCGGCTTGGGGATCGGCGCGACCCGCTGCGACGCCAGGTGGCGGCGCAGCGATGGATGGGCTGCGATCAGCCCGTCAATGTCGCTCGCAATACCGACCAGCACGACCTGCACCGGCGAGTGGATGTCGGTCAGCAGCTTGAGCAGCGTCGCGACTTCCTGCTTGGCGGTTTCGGACTGCACCCGGTCATATTCGTCGATGATGAGGATCGAACGTTCGCGCACCTCCTCCACCAGCAGGGCGGAGAGGCGGGAGACGTCGAGCCGTTCGCCCATCATCTTGCGCACCCGCTCCTGTCCCGTGTTGCTCATCGGCAGTTCGGTCAGGAAGGGGCGGAAGAGGGAATCGAAATCCGCTTCGCCGTTGGCCGAGGCATAAAGGGCGATACAGCCAGCCTCATCGGCCAGATCGCCGAACACACGGGCGAGCGAGGTCTTGCCCGATCCGCGCGTGCCGAAGATCACGGCATGCTTGCGCTGCACGACGATCGCCTCGACCAGCTTCTCCAACTCGCTGTTGCGCCCCGCCAGGCCATGGCGGTCCGTCACCGGCATGGCGGTGTTGAAGGCGGCATAGATGCTGTCGCGGCGCAGGCTGATCGGTTTGATCGGCGCGGCCATGGCGCTCATCGACAGCGGGCGATGGGCGGATTCTCCCGCTTCCATCTCCAGCGCCTCCTGCCGGAAGCCGGGCAATGCCGGCACGTCCAGATGCAGCGGCACATCGTCGGGAATGATGCGCTCGTTGCGTTTGTCGGCGCTGCGGGTCAGGGACATGAACCGGTCGAAAAGACCGGACCGTGGTTGCGTGAAGCCTTGATCGAGTGTCGTCAAAACAGCTTCTCCCGGATGATGAGGACATCTTCAGGCTTCACCGGATCGTCCAGATTGGCCTGTATTTCCTTCCCCTCCCGGCGCACTTTTATGCGTTTCGTGGAACCTGCCAGCGTCGGTCCGCCGGCCAGCGCCAATGCCTGCCGGAAGCTTTGCCCCGGCACATAGGAAAAGGCGCCGGGCTGCTGGACCTGGCCGTAGACATAGACTTTCTCGGCGGGCGGCACGAACAGCGTGTCGCCCGCCTTCAACGGCCGCATCGCGCCCGCCGCCATGTCGGCCAGCGAAATGCGCACCGGCCCGCTGCCGTCGGCAGGAGTCAGGATGACGGCATTGGCGCCATCCTTGGTCGACCCGCCCGCCTTGGCGAGCATCGAGGCCACCGTATAATCGCGGTCGAGCGGATAGTTTCCTGCCTGCGGCACATTGCCCAGGACCGTGACGAAGCGGCTGACATAATTGCTGACTTCTACGCTGACCGAGGGCTTGGTGAGATAGCCTCCGCTGGCATAGCCCGCCTCGATATCCTGGGCGAGCTGCGACGTCGTCTTGCCCTTCGCCGTCAGCGGCCCCACCAGTGCAAGGACGACCGTGCCGTCCTCCTTGATGCGGGTCGTGGTCGACAGGTCGGGCTGTCCGAAGACGGAAATCTTCAGTTCGTCGTTCGGCCCAAGCTGATAACCAGCGCTGGCCGTCGACGGGGGTGGAACGGCCGCAGTCATCGCGGCAGCGCCCGTGCTATTCTGTGCAGTCGCCGTCACCGGCCCCGCAATCATCAGCAGGGCGGAAAGACTTTTGGCGAGAGTTTCAGCTTTCACAGCCATTGGCTCCCAAATATATGAGGATCTAGAAATGCAGAGCTGCACCCAGCGTCACTTGCGTACCGCTATAGTTGGAGACGCTGGTGTCAGTTCTGCGGATATAATGCTGGGCATCGAGCATAAGATCGAAACGGTCCGAAAGTTTCCTCGTCAGCATGGCACCGAAGCGACGATTGCGATCGGCCGTGATCGAATAGGGACGAAGCGCTGCATCCTGCCGGAACTTGCGTCGGTCCCATTCCGCATACAGCCCGGCCGACGTCAGTTCGGAGATCGAGAATTCGCCCTGGATGCGATAACTGGTGTCAATGGCGAAGCCGCTGGCGATCAGGCTGTCATTGATGATCGCCCGCTCGGTCGTCGCGGTCAGCTTCAGGCGCGGAATGGCGGTCGTCGACAGGCTGACCTTCCAGCCTAGGCCGTCATAGCCGCCCACCGCCGCGCTATCGCTGTTCACGTCCAGCCAGCGGATATCCGCATCGATCTGCGTGATCGGGGAAACGGACCGCTGGAAGCGCAGGCCATAGCTGTTGATCCGGTTCTCGATCCCCAGCGTGTCGCGCTTGCTGTTCACCCGCTCATAATAAGCGGTCAGCGTGCCGAGGCTGGGCTTGCTATAGCCCACGCCGCCCATGAAAGTGTCGCTGGTCTGATCGGCATAGTCGAACTGTGCGGCGTTGCGCGTGGTGTCGCGCTCATAGCTTGCAACCGGGAACAGTCCAGGCCGTTCGCACGTGAAATCCGCGCCAACGGTCGCGAATTTCTGAAGATTTTCGGTCGCGGAGTTGATGTCGCCATAATCGGCCCGCTGCTGGCGATAGGCGGCGCGGGGCGTGATCAGGCAGGTCGCGCCGAAGCGGATGTTCGCCTTCGCTTCCGTATCCAGCCGCAACTTGCTGCGCTGTCCTTCGGATACGAAGCGGTCGTAGCCGATCTTGCCGCGCAGAAGGATGTCGTGCCGGCCGACCGGCATGCCATAGGTCGCCTCCAGCGAAGGGGTGACGATCAGGTCGTCTTTCGGATTTTCGACCCTGTCATCGACGCGATAGACATTGTCGTCATAGAGAAGATCCAAGCCCGCCGTCAGATGAAGCCCATAATCCTGGATTCGCTTTTGTTCCGTGGGATTTTTCGGTTGCTTCTGGACTGTGGTGTCATCGTCCTCCTGTGCATGCAAGACGAGCGGCAACATCGCCAACATTGCAGCGCCACTCCATGCCGCCGCGATGAAAGCGCGTGACCGAAAAATTTTTCGTTCACAGGGCGCGTGAAAGCTGCCCCGCAAACGCGGACTATTATCTCTATACAATCTTATGACCCTTATTGCATTGCAGCAATCAGGGCATGCTAGAAGGATTTCACCGTAAAGCCACTGTCTGGAAATCGGCTTGTCGTGTCAAAACAACGGCTCGGTTCATCGCAAAAAGGGCGCGGCGAACCCATGTCCGACGCACCCTGAGGCTGTTCATCTGGGAGAAAGCTAAGCGGCGCGAGTCCGCTTCAGAGGATCAGCCAGGCAATGGCGGCGACGGCGCCGACGAAGGCCAGGATGCCGGCCCAGCGCGAGACGAACTGGATGCCGCTCTCGGCGCGGTCGGCAAAGGTGGCCGCATCGGCCCGCACCGGAAATTCCCGTCGCGCCTCCGCCTTGTCCATCAATGAAGGTTGCACTACCGCGATGCCCGCAAAATCTTCCGCCACGTCGATATTCCCGCCGCCCGATTGCTGATGACGTTAATATCCGATTTTGCGGTTAACAAATAGTTGGAGCGCAGGGGGAAGTGACATCAATTCGTCGCATATGACAGTCGACGGCGTGGTGATTCTTGATCTGGGATAGGGATGAGCCGTTTTGCTCAACGGTTCATCGTAAAAACATCGGGTGCGTAACTTTTTTCAGGAACTTTTGATCCAATGCTTCGTCTTGGCATCCCCGTTCGAGTCGTGTTCAATATGCGTTCTTGTGGACGAGGACATTGACCGTGCCCAGTAGGATCGCAATGTCCCGCATCAGGCTCCAGCCATGCAGATATTCCAGGTCCGCCTCTACCCGGTTCAATATGTCGCGCCGGGTTTCGGTCGCGCCGCGAAAACCCCTGATCTGCGCCAGGCCTGTAATGCCGGGTTTCAGAGCATGACGGTGCCAATATTGGCGGTCGACCTGCCAGAAAAGCTGTTCCTCCGCGGTCGAGCCGAGCGCATGGGGACGCGGCCCCACCAGGCTCATCTCGCCCAGCAGCACATTGATGAGTTGCGGCAGTTCGTCGATGCTGGTCTTGCGGATGAAGGCGCCGACGCGGGTGATCCGGTTATCGTGGCGCTGGGTGGATGTCGCGCCGGCGGCATCGCATTGCTCGACCCGCATGCTGCGGAATTTCAGGATATGGAACAACATGTTGCCGCGCCCGATCCGTTCCTGCCGGAAGAAGACCGGACCTGGCGAGTCCAGCTTGATCAGGATCGCGATCACCGCCATCAGCGGCGCGAGCGCGATCAGGACCGGCACCGTCAGCACGATATCCAGCAACCGCTTTTTCGCCCGGTTGGCAAGGTTCAGCGGCCCGCGTGACACCACCAGCGTCGGCGTTCCCCGATAGGCCTGCACGGCCAGCGGCGCCATCGGGTCCAGTTCGGGCACGATGATCTCGCCCAATATGTTGCCGCCCTTCAGCATCTGCGCCCAATCGGCCTTGCGTTCCGCGGGGCAGGAGATCACGACCCGATCATAATCGCGCAGCATGGTCCCCAGACGGTGCAGCATATAGGGATCGTCGAGATCGGCCTTCAGGCCTATGGCGATCGCATCGACGATCACCATACCGCTGACATCTTCGGGAATGACGCCGTCATCGATGATCAACAGTTGCGCGAACAGCCCGTCGGCGAAGTTGCGGCGGACGGTCTGCACGATGAGCAACCGTTGCAGCACGATCAGCGTCCCGCTGCACATTATGCCCGCCGATACACCCAGCCGGGACAAGCTGCCCGTTGCCTTCAGCGAGAAGACCACCAGCAGGAAGATCAGCAGCGTCCCGGCAAAAGCCATGGTCGCGCTGCGGCAGGACTGGGTCATGCGGGTAAGGCAATGGGGATTGTAAGCCTGGTTGTGGAAGGCCAGCACGCCATAGACGATCATTCCGCCCGCCAGCGGCTGCCATTGTCCGTCCGCGAGCCAGGGCAAGCCTGCCGCGCGCAGGCCGAAGGCGAAGCCCGTCGCCAGCGCCGCCATATCGGCGACCAGCAGCAACAGGCAAAGCCAAAGCCTGGCGTTCCGCTGTCCGGCGGCTGTTGCGGGCTGGCGACTGGGAACACCTTCGATCGCCAGATCAATTTTCGACATCTGCAACCCTTTTTATGTCATGACGTCAAACGGATCACCGCCGGGAGGCAGTGTGTAAGCATCAGACATCCGCTGCGTTTTGATTTATGTTGCGCAGCAGCAGGACATAATTGCGAAAGGCTGGCAATCGGGCGTGGGACGCGCGGACCCGCTTTTCCGATGATCCGTTCGTCTCAAAGGACACTCCGCCCTGCATTTGCGACGATCCGTTTTGGAGCAGTGCTGCATCGCGAGACGATTTGGGGTGGAGCGAGCCTGGCTAAATCCGAATCATAAGGCGGATCAGTGGATTATCCACCAGCCCAGCAGACCGAGCGTCAGGGCAAGAGCGACCGGCCCTGCCCAGCGCGACAGGCGCTGGATCGCCGTCTCCGCCCATATATGGGAATGACGCCACCATGCGAGGCTTGACCGGTCCTCTTTCCCGTTGCGATCGACCGCGTCGTGCCGAGGCGCCGGATGCGCCGTGCCTGAACCCTTGTCGCGTGGTTGAGGAGAAAGGTCGATCATTTCGCGGCCCCGGTCATCGAATTTCGACCTGGCGTCAGAATAGCCCGGCTGACCGAAAAGGGAAACAGATTTACGGAACCTTTTCTTCTGGCCCACCGCACCAGCATGGGTGTTCCACGAAGCTTCTTGGATGAAATCACGGGATCGCCTATTCTGCCGATCATGAAACAGGAACGGCAGATCGACGCGATAGATCGCAAAATCATTGCAGTCTTGCAGGAGGATGCCACACTCAGCCATGCCGATTTGGCGGAGAAGGTGGGCGCGTCCAGCGCGTCGTGCTGGCGCCGGATCAAGGCGTTGGAGAGCGCGGGTATCCTTGCCGGGACCGTGCGGTTGGTCGATCCGGAGAAGATCGGGCTCGGCGTCAACGTCCTTTGCAATATCCGGATGCGCAGCCATGCGCAGGAATCGCGCCGTGCGTTCGAACAATTTGTCGACGGGCGCCCGGAGATCGTCGAATGCTTCTCCATGTCCGGAGAGTGGGACTATCTGCTGCGCATAGTGGTCGCGGACGTGGCGGACTATAACCGCTTCCTGATGATGACGCTGCTCGGCCATTCTTCCGTCGCGGGGGCTGCGTCGCATTTCGCTTTGTCGATGACGAAATTCACGACCGCATTGCCGGTCTGATCCGGAGACGGGCTTGCCGATCCGGCAATGTTCCGGGGAATGCATTTTCCGAGTGGATGCATTTTCCTAGTGGACGCACTAGGGCTCGAACCTAGGACCCGCTGATTAAGAGTCAGCTGCTCTACCAACTGAGCTATGCGTCCACGCCGGCGTTGGGCTTGTGTCCCGATCCGCTGAAAATCTGGTGGACGCACTAGGGCTCGAACCTAGGACCCGCTGATTAAGAGTCAGCTGCTCTACCAACTGAGCTATGCGTCCACACCGGCTTTCGGCTAGGCCCTAGATGAGGCGTCGCCTTGGCGTGGGCGGGCTGTTAGCAGTCGCATCGGACTTTGCAAACAGGAAATCGCTTCTGGTCGCAAATTTTTGTGAACAGGCCGGTTTCAGCCCCAATTTCCCGGCCTGCTCCGCCGCCGTCCCGACCGTTCGATCGCCATGATGATGCCGACGCACAGCATGACCGTCAGCATCGACGATCCGCCATAGGACATGAAGGGCAGGGGGATCCCCACCACCGGCGCCAGGCCCATGACCATCATCAGGTTGATCGCGACATAGAAGAAGATCGTCGTGGTCAGCCCCGCCGCCACCAGCCGCGCATATTTGTCCTGCGCGCGCAGCGACACGCCAATGCCCCAGCGGAACAGAAGCATGAAGGCCCCGATCAGCAGCACGCCGCCCAGCAGCCCCCATTCCTCGGCCATGGTGGCGAAGACGAAATCGGTATGGCCTTCGGGCAGATAATCGAGATGGCTCTGCGTGCCCTTGAGGAAGCCCTTGCCGAAAATGCCGCCCGAACCGATGGCGATCTTCGACTGGCTGATATGATAGCCCGCGCCCAGCGGGTCGCTCTCCGGGTCCATGAAGATCAGCACGCGGTTCTTCTGATAGTCATGCAGGAAGCTGAAGGCGATCGGCACGATGGCGGCGAAGGCCAGCCCCGACCCCACGAACAGCCGCAGCGGCAATCCGGCGAGGAACATCACCGTCACCCCGCCCGCCGCGATCATCGTCGCTGTGCCGAGGTCCGGCTGAACCAGCACCAGCATGAAGGGTACGCCGATCAGCACCAGCGCCGGCCAGATCGCGTTCCAGCGTCTGATCTCCCCCACCGGGAGCAATGCATAGAAGCGCGCGACCGCCAGCACGATGATCGGCTTCATGAATTCGGAAGGCTGCAATTGCATGAAGCCCAAGTTGATCCACCGCTGGCTGCCCCCCGCCACCCCGCCGATCAACTCGACCAGGAACAGGGCGACCAGCACGCTGCCATAAGCGGGAAAGGCGAAGCGGGCGAAGGTCTCAAGCGGAATGCGGCTCAGCACCAGCGCCATAACGGAGAAGATGACGAAGCGCACGCCCTGGTTGATCGCCCAGGGCGTGATGCTGCCTCCCGCGGCGCTGTAGAGTACCAGCGTCCCGAACCCCGCTATGGCAAGCAATATGCCCAGCACGCGCCAGGGGAATTCGGTCAAGGGTTCCGGAACGATGCTCATCGGGCGCTGTCCGCCGGAGGGGGGGCGTCATCGGCGTCCGCCGGCGTTGCGGCCGCAGGGGGCTGGGGTACGGCGGCAGCGGCCATATTGTTGCTTGTCTCAGCGCCATTCATCGCGTTGGACGCTTCGGGCGGCGGCGCCTCCCCCTTTTCGATCGCCTTGGCGAGCCGATAAGCGGCCATCTGCCTTGCCATCCGCTCGGCCGGAGGCCCGCCCCAGCCCTTTTCCAGCGTTTCCAGCTTTTCCATCGCCTTGGCCTGGTCGAACAGGAAGGTCATGGTATCGGCCGCGATCATCGGCGCGTCCTCGTTGCGATTGGTATGGCCGCCATGCTCGATGATGCAGGCAATGGCGTAGCGCGGATTGTCGAACGGCGCGAAACCCTGGAACAGCGCATGATCGCGCAGCTTGAAGGGCAGGGACGCGTTGCTGCGGACGCCGCCGCCGCGTTCGGCCATGGTGATGCGGCGGACCTGTGCCGTCCCCGTCTTGCCCGCCATCAGCACGCCCGGCACGGTCATGCGCGCGGCACCGCCTGTGCCGCCGCCGTTCACCACCGCGCTCATCGCGTCGCGGATCGTCACCAGATGCTCCTCATTCACGCCCACCGGCGCAGGGGCTGGCCGCTGCGCACCGAAGATGAAATTGGGCATCAGTTGCCTGCCCGTCGCCAGCCGCGATGCCATCACCGCCATCTGCAACGGGTTGATCAGCATATAACCCTGGCCGATGGTCGCGTTGACCGTGTCATAGACCTGCCATTTCTGGTTATATTTCTTCAGCTTCCACGCCGGATCGGGAACCGTGCCGAAACTCTGGCTGGGGAAGGGCAGGGGGAATTTCTGGCCCATACCCACGCGATGCGCCATGCTGGCGATGCGGTCCATGCCGATGCGCTGCGCCATCTGGTAGAAATAGATGTCGCAGCTCTGGGCGATCGCTCCGCGCATGTTGAGCGACCCGTGCCCGCGCTTCTTGTGGCAGTGGAACAGCGTGTTGCCGACCCGGATGGCGCCGGAGCAGCTCACCGTGTCCATTGGCGAAATCCCCGCCTCCAGCAGCGCCAGCGCCACCATGGGCTTCACCGTCGATCCCGGCGGATAAAGGCCCTGCAAGGTCTTGTTGCGCAAGGGCACATGGTCGTCCTTCGACAACATGTCCCATTCCAGATGGCTGATGCCGTCGGAAAAGCTGTTGGGGTCGAAACTGGGCATCGACGCCATCGCCAGCACATCACCATTATGGCAGTCGATCACCACCACCGACCCGCTCTGCGTCGCCAGCCGCCGTCCCGCATATTCCTGCAATCCGGCGTCGATGGTCAGCTTCACCGCATTGCCCGGCGTGTCGGGCCTGGTCGTGAGTTCGCGCACGATCTTGCCCCGTGCCGTCACTTCCACCCGCTTCGCGCCAGGCTTTCCGGTCAGTTCCCGGTCGAAGGATCGCTCCAGACCATCCTTGCCGACCTTGAAACCCGGCGTGATCAGCAGCGGGTTCTTGCGCTCTTCATAATCCTTGGCCGACGCCGCACCGACATAGCCCAGCAGATGCCCGACCGTCGCGCCTGCAGGATAGTTGCGCGAAAAGCCCTGGCTCGGCGCTACCCCCGGCAGGTCGGGCAGGCGCACGCTGACCGCCGCATATTGGTCGTAGGTCAGCTTTTCGGCCACCTGCACCGGGCGGAAGCCCGCCGACTTGTCCAGTTCCTCCTTGATCCGCTCGACCTCATCATCGGTCAGCGCGAGCAGATGGGCCAGGCTGCGGATCGTGTTCTCCGCGTCCGTAACCCGTTCCGGGATCAGGTCGACGCGAAAGTCGGTGCGGTTGTTCGCCAGTGGCCGGCCATTACGGTCGATGATCCATCCGCGCCGGGGGGGGATCAGCGTCAGGTTGACCCGGTTGCTTTCCGACAGCAGATTATATTTCTCGTTCTCCGCCACGCTGATCCAGCCCATGCGGGCCACCAGCATCGTCCCGATCGCCCCCTGCAACCCGCCGACGACCATCGCACGGCGCGTGAAGGTAAAGGACAGGGAAGCTTCGGTAACGGTCTTTTTTTTGGAAAAGGGCAGCTTCATGCCATCACGCGCCAGCGGTCGATCCGGGCGCATTGCCGGACGACAAAGGGAAAGAGCAGGACCGTCCACAGCATTTGCGGCGCCACCAGGATCAGCTTCACGTCGCCTCCGCCGGTGATCCGCGCGAAGAAGACGCCGCCGGCAATGCAGAAGATAATCGCCGCCGTGGCGATTAGCCAGTCCTGGCGGTAGCTGCGCCAGACCATGCGGGATTCCACCGCATCGATGGCGATCAGGGTGACGGTCCACAGGAACATGGCCGAACCGATCGGTTGACCGCTCGCCATGTCGTCGAACAGGCCGAGCGGCAGGCCGATCCAGGCCCGCCACAACTCAGGCCGCAACAGCCGCCATGTCAACAGCAGCAGCAGGCCGAAGGGCGGCATCACCGGCGATTGCGCGATCACCGGCAACGCGGTCACAATCGATCCCAGCATGACCGTGATCACGGGCGTCCCGGTCAACCGCAGGCGCGACGGATGGCGGCCGAGACGCGGGACATGCTGGAAATGCGAGTCGATCATGGCGGCGGTGCGCCGGAAGGCGCGTTCGTGCCTGCTTCCGGCTCGACCGGCGCGTTGGGATCGGTTCGCGTCACCGTTTCCTCGAAGGAGCGCTCGACCACCACGGCATCCACCTTGGAAGGATTGGCCAGCGGTACGCCATAGGCGATCTCGCCCTCGATCCGCACGATCACCGCCACTGGGATATTGGGCTGATAGACGCCGCCAATGCCGGAGGTCACGAGCAGATCGCCGGGCTTGAACGGATTGCGTCCCGCCGCCAGCGCCCGGATTTCCAGCGTTCCATCGCCAAGCCCGGTGGAAATCGCCGGTACGCTGTCATTGGCCCGGCGCACCGGCACGATATTGCTGGTGTCGGTAAGCAACAGCACCTCGGCCGTATTGGGCGTGGTGATATGGATGCGCCCGATCAGCCCTTCCGGGGCGCGTACCGGCATGCCCGGCCGCACCCCCTGCCAACGCCCGGCATTCAGCCGGGCCAGGCGGCGCGTGCTGGAGGAGGAGGAGGCGATCAGCCGCGCGGTCAGCAATTGGCTGCCGTCATCCTCGACCAGCTTCAGCAGCTTCTTGAGGCGAAGATTTTCCTGCGCGACGGCCTTGGCCTCGATGATCCGGTTGCGATCCGCTTCCACCTGCCGGCGAAGCGCGACATTCTGCGATCCCGCCTGCCAATAGGAGGCGAGCACCTCGTCGATGGACGAAACCCCGCTTACCATATTCTTCAGCGTGACCGATGCCGGGCGAGTCATTTCCGCCGTCGCGATGCGGATCGCGGCGAAGCCGGTCGGATCGAAAATGGCGACAACCACCAGAAGCAGGCCGACGGCGGCGCCGGTCATCGCCACGACATAGCTGGCGAAGAGGCTATATTGCGCCTTCCGGTTGTGCCCGGGGCGTCGGCTGGGTGGCCGCGCCATCCACTCGCTCCCTTAAGCGGTCTGAAGGACGCCCCGGAAGATCGGGTCTTCCATCGCGCGGCCAGTGCCGATCGCGACGCAGGTCAGCGGATCTTCAGCGATGGTGACGGGCAGGCCGGTCTCGTCGCGCAGCTCGTCGTCCAGCCCCTTGAGCAGCGCGCCGCCGCCCGTGAGCACGATGCCCTGGTCGACGATGTCGGCGGCCAGTTCCGGCGCGGTGTTCTCCAGCGCGATGCGAACGCCCTCGACAATGGTGCTGATCGGTTCGGCCAGCGCGTCAGCGATCTGCCCCTGGTTGATCGAGATTTCCTTGGGCACGCCGTTCACCAGGTCGCGGCCCTTGATGTGGATCGTCTCGCCCACGCCGTCCTCGGGCGGCTGGGCGACGCCGAACTGCTTCTTGATCCGTTCGGCGGTGGCTTCTCCGATGAGCAGATTGTGATGCCGGCGCACGAAGGAGACGATCGCCTCATCCATCTTGTCGCCGCCCACGCGGACCGAGGTGGTGTAGGCCAGGCCGCGCAGCGACAGCACGGCGACTTCGGTCGTGCCGCCGCCGATGTCGACCACCATCGACCCGATCGGTTCGGTCACGGGCATGTCGGCGCCGATCGCGGCGGCCATGGGTTCCTCGATCAGGAACACCTGGGAAGCACCCGCATTGCTGGCCGCGTCGCGAATCGCGCGGCGCTCCACGCTGGTCGAACCCGATGGCACGCAGATCACGATTTCCGGGAAGCGCCAGGGGCGCGACTTGCCGCCATGCACCTTGGTGATGAAATGCTTGATCATCTGCTCCGCGACGTCGATGTCCGCGATCACGCCGTCGCGCAGCGGCCGGATCGCCTCGATCGAATCGGGGGTCTTGCCCATCATCAGCTTGGCGTCGTCACCGACCGCCTTCACCCGCTTCACGCCGTTCAGCGTCTCGACGGCCACCACCGACGGTTCGTTGAGCACGATGCCGCGCCCGCGCACATAGACCACGGTATTCGCCGTGCCGAGGTCGATGGCCATGTCCTGAGAGGAGAGTTTGAAAAGTCGGGAGAAGATCGACATGCCTGTTCCTGTTCAGCCCCACCCCCCCGGCGAAGCGAACCGGGTCAGTCGGAAAGTTCGCCCCGCAATTCACCCGCCCCCCGGGTTCACCAATTTTGGCAACCAAATTTTCTGGGGCAGGCGTCTCGCGGAAAGCGCTCGCTTGGGCTAGTCACTAATCAATGTCAATACGCCGTCTGCCCGAACATCTGGTCAATCGCATCGCCGCAGGTGAAGTGGTCGAAAGGCCTGCCAGCGCACTCAAGGAAATCGTTGAAAATGCGCTGGATGCCGGGGCAGGCCGGATTTCCGTCCGCATTTCCCATGGCGGCCTCGACCGGATCGAGGTGAGCGACGACGGTTGCGGCATGAATTCAGGGGAGATCGCGCTGGCGCTGGAACGCCATGCCACGTCCAAATTGCCGGACGATGCGATCGAGAATGTCGCCACGCTGGGCTTCAGGGGTGAAGCGCTGCCTTCCATTGCCAGCGTTGCGCGGCTTTCCATCGACAGTCGGCCGCATGGACGGGACGGCTGGAATCGCACCGTGGACAATGGCGTGGTGGTCGGCGAAGGTCCCGCCGCGCTGCCGCCGGGGACCCGGATCACGGTCGAACAGCTGTTCGGCAAGGTGCCCGCCCGTCGCAAGTTCCTGCGCTCGGCGAAAGCGGAATATGCCGCCTGCCTCGATGTCGTCCGTCGCCTCGCCATGGCGCATCCCTCGGTGGCGTTCAACATGGAGCATGACGGCCGCCGGGTGCTGGGCGTGCAGGCGGACGAGGCGCGGGAGGATCGCGTCGCCGCGCTGACCGACCGGGCGCTGGCGGACAATCATGTCATCGTTGCGCTGGAACGGGAAGGCGTGCGCCTGTCCGGCGTGGCTTCGCTGCCGACCTATAATCGGGGTGTTGGCGATCATCAGTTCCTGTTCGTGAATGGCCGCCCGGTCCGCGACCGGCTGCTGGTCGGGGCGGTGCGGGGTGCCTATGCCGACATGCTGGCGCGGGATCGGCACCCGGTCGTGGCGCTTTTCCTCGACGTTCCGCCGCTGGAGGTCGACGTCAACGTCCACCCGGCCAAGACCGAGGTTCGCTTCCGTGACCCGGCGCTGATCCGGGGCATGATCGTCTCCGGCCTGCGCCGCGCGCTGGACGCGGAGGGTTTCCGTGCCGTCCAGCATGCCGATCCCGCCGGGCTTTCCGCATGGAAGGCCGAGCCCGTTTCCCCAACGCCGATCGGGGCGATGCCGATCTTCGAAGCGGCGGACGTGTCCATCCCCAGGTCGATGCCAAATTATTCCCTGGCCGATCGCCGCCCGAGCTTCCTTACACCCCCGCCGCAGGCCCGCGCCGAACCCGCCGCCGCGCCCGCGCCCGAAGGCACCAGCTTCCCGTTGGGCGTCGCGCGGGGGCAGGTCGCCCGCACCTATATCGTTGCGGAGGCGGAGGACGGCCTCGTCATCGTCGACCAGCACGCTGCGCATGAACGGCTGACCCTGGAACGCATGCGCCGTGCGATGGAGGGGCAGGGCGTCGCGGCGCAGGCGCTGCTGCTGCCCGAAGTGGTGGAACTGGACGAGCCCGCCTGCGACCGGCTCGAGGCGCGGATCGCGGAGCTGAAGGATTTCGGGCTCGAACTGGAGCGCTTCGGTCCCGCGGCGATGCTGGTCCGGGCAACCCCGGCCATGCTGGGGCAGGGCGATGTGCAGGGCCTGGTGTCCGACCTCGCCGACGACCTCGCCGCTTATGACAGCGCGCTGTCCCTGAAGGAACGGCTCGATCTGGTCGCCGCCACCATGGCTTGCCACGGATCGGTCCGCGCGGGTCGCACCTTGAGCGTCGCGGAAATGAACGCCCTGCTCCGCGAAATGGAGATCACCCCCCGCAGCGGCCAGTGCAACCATGGCCGCCCGACCTGGGTAAAGCTGGGGCATGGCGACATCGAAAAACTGTTCGGCCGGAAGTAGAAAGGGAAATGAGGATGAAGCGGCTGCTGTTCCTATTGGCATTCTGCCCGATCGCGGCCCATGCCGCTTCGGTTCCCGCACCGGCTTCCTGTGCTGGCGCTGGGCCATTGGCCGAACCCTGGACAAGCTGGACGCAAAGCGGCGCGGCGACTGGCGGCGGCACCGTCTCGACAGCGCCGCGCCTGATCCTGGGCAAGCCCGTCACGGCCAGCCTGCGACCCGGCGTCCAGGTCCAGTTCGCCGTTCCGCCGGGCAAGACTGCGCCAAAAAGCTTTGCCGGTCTTTTCACCCTGGCGCTCAAGGACCCGGCGCGCGTCGGCATTGCCCTGTCGGAAGGAGCATGGGTCGATGTCGCGACGGGAGCCTCCGCGCTTTCGTCGGTCGATCATGGCCATGGCCCCGACTGTTCGGGTATCCGCAAGATCGTCTGGTTCGACCTGCCGCCGGGGCTTCACACCGTCCAGGTCGCGGGCTCTCCCAAATCCGTCATCCGCATCATGGCTGCCGACGCCCGGGCGAACCAGCCGAATCCTCGATAATTCAGGCGGCACGCGTCCGGAACATGACGATCGGTATCATCGTCATCACCGGTTCGTCGCGCTGGTTGAACAGCGTGATCCGCGACTTCACCACTCCCATTTCCGGGCGGCTCTTCGAAGCCTTCGTCTCGACGACTTCGGAAGTTCCGCGCAATGTGTCGCCTGGCCGGACAGGTCGCAGCCAGCGCAGTTCGTCCACGCCTATTGCGCCCAGGCTCGCCGCCTGAACGCCCGGCTCCCTTTGCCAGCGAGCCACCATCATCTTCATGCAGAGCGCCGTCGTATGCCAGCCGCTGGCGGCCAGGCTGCCAAAATGGGTTTGTGCGGCCGCCTCGTCCGACAAGTGAAAGGGCTGGGGATCGAATTCGCCGGCAAAGGCGATGATCTCCTCCCTGCCGATGTTGAGAGGACCGAATTCGGTCTGGTCCCCTACCTTCACATCCTCGAAATAGACGATTTCGCTCATGCCCGTTTCCTTCTGCAACGGGTGGGAGGTAGGGGTGCCTTACGTTCCCGTCAAGCTTCCGTTGACGAAAACGTCAATGCCTGGCCAGCCCGGCCAGTGCCGCCGGATCGCCGTCGTTGGGAGCCGGCGCCACCCCCAACAGCCTTGCCAGAAAAGGATAGACATCGACATTGGTGAAGCCGGCCGGCGGGCGGAAGCGTGTGTCGAAGGCCGGACCGTTGGCGATGAACAGGGCCTGCATTTCCGGCGCCCGGTCGTCCCAGCCATGATCGCCGCCGACGAAGGGCTTCGCGGGGGCGGTCGGCTGGATCATCCATCCCGTGTCGGCCAGGCAGAAATAAGGCGGAATGCGCCGGTGCGAGCCATAATGGAAACGGGCCGGAATATCGCCCTTTCGCCAGCATTGCATATGTGGCTGCGGCTTCAAGAGCCGTGCTTCCAAGGCCGTCTCATGTCCCGGTTGGGCGTCGAGGCTGGCAAAGGGACCACTTTCGACAAGGCGATAGTCGGCGGCATCAGCGACCCTGTCCATCGCCACAACCCGATCGCTGCTTTTCTGCGCCATGCCATGGTCGGACAGGATGACCAGGTTGGCGGGCTGGCCCAGCGTCTTGAGTCCGGCGATGAGCAGCCCGATCTGCCCATCGACTTCCCGGACCGCCCGTGTCGTTTCCAGTGCATCCGGCCCGCTGTCATGGCCGGCCTTATCCACCGCGTTGAAATAAATCGTCACGAAGCGCGGCCGGATGTCCGCCGGGCGGCGGAGCAGGTCCAATGCGGCGTTTACCCGCTGGTCCCCGCCAATCTCCTCATTGAACTGCGCCCAGTCACTGGGCCGGATGCCGCCAGCGATCTTGTGGTCCGAACCTGCGATCTTATTTCCGCCCCAGCCGACATTGGAGCCCGGCCAGAAGATGGTGGCCGTGCGTATGCCCGCCTTTTCCGCCGTTACCCAGATCGGTTCAGCCTCGTTCCACCAGAAGGGATCGTCGCTGGCGGTGGTGAACTTCTCATCCGGGCGCGAAGCATCCTCCATCTTGTTAGAAACGATGCCGCTGCGATCGGGCCGGTTTCCGGTGACGATCGCCCAGTGATTGGGAAAGGTCTTGGTCGGAAAGGATGGGCGCATCGACGCCTCGACCCCACCTGCCGCCAGCGTCAGCAGATTGGGCGTCACGCCGCGCTTCAGATAATCGGGGCGAAACCCGTCGATCGACACCAGGATGGTGACCGGCTGCCGCTGTTCGACCGGTATGGCCGCGACGGGTGCGGGACGCTGACCGGCTGGCGCGCAACCGCCTAACGCCGCAGCGAAGGCTATCAGGCCAGCAAGGAACGGGCAACGCAAGGACATGGCGACTCTGTGATTTTACGCGTCTGGCTTAACAGGCTGATTGCGACGGTAAAGTGACGATGGCGTCACGCATCGCCGATGAACGCGGCGAGCGCCATCCACGCCGTCCGCTTTGCGTCCCGCGACATGCTGGCAAAGGCGCCGGAGGAGGAGGGGAGGTCGATCAGCGAAAGATCGCTCCGTTCCCCAAGCTGCCGCCGCCCGTGCACCGCCGCCGTCCTGCCGTTGAAGGCAATCGCTTCCAGCACCGGAAGCCGTGCCGCAAAAGCGCCAAGATCGCGCAATTCCGCCCCCCGGATCGCGCTGTCGAGGCTTCCTTCCCGGTCAGCGCTCTCGATCACGTCCCACAGGCCGACATGCCGCGCCTTCAGCCGTTTCAACCGCATGGCATAGGGCAGGCCGCGCAGATCCTCCCCCAGCACATCGCCCATCAATGCCCAGAAGGCATTGCCGCGATGGGCATAATATTCGCCCTGCTTGATCGAGGCATCGCCGGGCAGGCTGCCGAGGATCAGCAGCCTTGTCCCTTCATCGACACTGGGCGGAAAGGCCGCCTTGCGCCGGGCGGGCATCTGTCCCGGCCGCAGCATGGTCAATCACACATTGAAGCGGAACAGCATGATGTCGCCATCCTGCGTCACATAATCCTTGCCTTCGGAGCGCCACTTGCCCGCTTCCCTGGCCCCGGCCTCGCCGTTATACTGGACATAGTCGGCATAGGCCATGGTTTCGGCCCGGATGAAACCCTTCTCGAAATCCGTATGGATCGCGCCCGCCGCCTGGGGCGCCTTGGACCCCTTGGTCACGGTCCAGGCGCGGGCTTCCTTCGGCCCCACGGTGAAGAAGGTGATGAGGCCCAGCAACTCGTAACCCGCCCGAATGATCCGCGCGAGGCCCGCTTCGGTCAGCCCCAGCGCTTCCAGATATTCGGCGCGCTCCTCGGACGGCATGGTGATCAGTTCGGCTTCGATCGCCGCCGACACGATGACGGCCTTGGCATTTTCAGCCGCGGCCTTCTCGAACACCCGCGCCGAATGGGCGTTGCCGGTGGCGGCGCTTTCTTCCTCGACGTTGCAGACATAGAGGACGGGCTTGGCCGTCAGCAACTGCGCCTGGCCGAAGAGCCGCTCTTCCTCGACATCCTTGGGCACGGTCAGGCGGGCGGGCTTGCCGTCGCGCAGCAGGTCGAGCGCCTGGCCCAGCACCGAAGCGGCGGCCTTCGCCTCCTTGTCCCCCTGCGCCGCCTTCTTGGCGAGGTTGGGGACGCGCTTCTCCAGGCTTTCCAGATCGGCGAGCATCAACTCGGTTTCCACCGTCTCGGCGTCGGCGATGGGATCGACCTTGCCTTCGACATGGGTGATGTCGCCATCCTCGAAACAGCGCAGCACATGGACGATGGCGTCCGTCTCGCGGATATTGGCCAGGAACTGGTTGCCCAGACCCTCGCCCTTGGACGCGCCGCGCACCAGCCCGGCAATGTCCACGAAGGAAAGCTGCGTCTCGATGATCTTGGCCGATCCGCCGATCTTCGCGATGGTCTGCAACCGGTCGTCGGGCACGGCGACACGGCCTTCATTGGGCTCGATCGTGCAGAAGGGATAGTTCGCCGCCTGCGCCGCCTGCGTCTCGGTCAGCGCATTGAACAGGGTGGACTTGCCCACATTGGGAAGCCCGACGATACCGCAACGAAAACCCATGGAACTGCCTTCACGTCAGAATGATTGGCCGCGCCGATAGCGCTTTCGCCGGCCTTTGGCCAGTTCCCAATGACCGGAGTAACTTAGTGGCGGAAGAACAGCGTGACCGACGCGACATGGTTGACGCGGTCGTTTCCGCCGCGCCGGTTGATATATTGGTTGAGATAGCCGATTTCCGCCGTCGAAGCGCCGCCCAGCCCCAGTTCCGCCCCGATGAAGCTGCGCAACTGGTCGAACCCGCCCTTTGCCCCCCAATCCGTGCTGTTGAGCGCGACGAACCCCTCGCCATAGACGAGCGCGTTGACGGCATTGCTCCCGGGCTTCAGCGGCTTTTCATACCGCAGCATCTCGCGCAGCCGCCAGCCCAGGTCGTCCCCATCGGAACGCCAGCGCTGTTCCAGCCGCGTGCGCGAGGAAAGCTCGCCGCCCCATGGCTTGCCCATGACCCAACTGATCTGCTGGAAACTGCGTTCCTCATTCACATCCCGGCCGCCATCGACCGGCAGCACGACATGGGCATAGCCCTGATAGACGGTGAGGCCGGGCGAGAGCTTCCATCCTGCCGCGCCCCGCAGCAGCAACTGGTCGAGCCGCGAAATCCCGTCGCCGGCGCGCGGCTGGATTTCCGCGAAATAGACCAGCTTGCCCGAAACCGGCCCCATGGCGGTCAGGTTGATCCAGAACTGCTCGTCTTCCGTGGTGCGGGCTTGTGCGTGACCGGCAAGGCCGAGAACGCAGACGCAAAAGGAAAGGGCACGAAAAAGGCGGCGCATTGCAGACCTCAAGGGGAGGGGAATAGCCCTCCCTCTAGCGCGCTGCCTGTTTCCCGGTCATGTCCGGGAGGTAAGCGTTGGCGTCAGGTGATGACGCTGGGCGCATTCATGCCGGTAAATGCCTCGATATCCGCTATGCGCTCCGCGGACTCGATGACGCGGAACAGCGCGGCGCCGGTCTCCATGTCGAGCTTTCCATCCGGCCCTAAGAAGCGTTCGAGATAAACGCGCAATGTGGCGCCTTCGGTGCCTGTGCCGGACAGGCGGAAAACGATGCGCGATCCATCGTCGAACAATATGCGCACCCCTTGCGCGCTGCTGGTCGAGGCATCGGTGGGATCGGTGTAGGCGAAATCATCTGCCTGAACGACGGTGCCCAGAATGGTCGCAAAGCCGGGCAGATCGCGGATTTTGCCCCGTAATGCCGCCATCAGCGCATCGGCCCTGTCCTTGGCGATGCCCTCATAATCATGCCGCGCATAATAGTTGCGGCCATAGGTCGCCCAATGGTCCGCCATGATCTGCGCCACGCTTTGCCGCCGGACGGCAAGGATATTGAGCCACAGCAGCACCGCCCAGATGCCGTCCTTCTCGCGCACATGATCGGAGCCGGTTCCCGCGCTTTCCTCGCCGCAGATGGTCGCCATCCCGGCGTCCAGCAGATTGCCGAAGAATTTCCAGCCTGTGGGCGTCTCGTAGAGCGGGATGCCCAGTTTCTCCGCCACCCTGTCCGCCGCGCCACTGGTCGGCATGGACCGCGCAATGCCCTTCAGGCCTTTCGCATAGCCTGGCGCCAGATGTGCATTGGCCGCCAGCACGGCGAGCGAATCCGACGGCGTCACGTAGCAATGCTTGCCGATGATGAGGTTGCGGTCGCCGTCGCCATCCGAAGCCGCGCCGAAATCCGGCGCATCGGCAGCCATCATCCGGTCGTAAAGCTCCTTTGCATGGACCAGATTGGGATCGGGATGATGATGGCCGAAGTCGGGCAGGGGGGTGGCGTTCCGCACGGTTCCCGCTGGCGCGCCCAGCCGCCTTTCGAAAATCTCGACCGCATAGGGGCCGGTCACGGCGCTCATGGAATCGAAGGAGAGGGCGAAGCGGCCTGCGATCATCGCCCGGATCGCGGCAAAGTCGAACAGTGTCTCCATCAGATCGGCATAGCCCGTCACCGGATCGACCACCTCGACGGTCATGCCGCCAAGCCGGCTGGTGCCGATCGCATCGATATCGACATCCGGCGCTGCAAGGATGCGATAGCTCTGGATCGCCAGCGTCCGCGCATGAATGGCGTCGGTCACTTTTTCCGGCGCGGGACCGCCATTGGAGACATTATATTTGATCCCGAAATCCTCGTCCGGCCCGCCCGGATTGTGGCTGGCGGACAGCACCAGCCCGCCAAAGGCGCCCGAAGACCGGATCAGATGCGAGGCCGCCGGGGTGGACAGGATGCCGCCCTTGCCCACCAGTACCCGACCAAAGCCGTTGGCCGCCGCCATCTTCAGCACGATCTGGATGACCTCGCGGTTCAGATAGCGTCCGTCGCCGCCCACGACCAAGGTCTGGCCTTCATATCCCTCCAGGCTGTCGAACACCGACTGGACGAAATTTTCCGCATAATGGGCCTGCTGGAAAATGCGGACCTTCTTGCGCAGGCCGGACGTGCCCGGCTTCTGGTCGTCGAAAGGCTTCGTCGAGACGGTCTGTATCACCCGTATCCCCTTGGGAAAGTGGAACTCAGATTCCTTCTATGGCCCGGCAATACTACGAACCGCAATCCATCGCTTGCGGCTCGCCGTGAGGAGAGGGCGGACGAGCTTGCATTTTGTCCAGCGCCATGCGGGCCCGGCTGGCTTAAGCAGGTCCGGGGCGGCGAAGCGGGCTTGCGCTCACCAACCGCCATGCACCCAACTGCGCAGGTCCTAATCGGCCAGCCGCAGTGCCACCTCGTTCATGAACCGCGCATCGTCGCCCTTGGCCAGCCACTCTGCCTCGGCCCCGATGGCGCCCAGCATATCGGCCAGCGCGTCGGTCTCACTCTTGTGGTAATTGCCCAGCACATAGCCATGTACCCGGTCCTTGTGCCCCGGATGCCCGATGCCGATCCGCACCCGGCGAAACTCCGCCCCGATATGCGCGTCGGTCGAGCGCAGACCATTATGCCCGGCGTTTCCACCGCCGCGCTTCACCTTCACCTTCATCGGTGCCAGGTCGAGCTCGTCATGGAAGACGGTGACATCCTCGGGCGCCAGCTTGTAGAAGCGCATCGCTTCGCCCACCGACCGCCCGCTTTCGTTCATGAAGGTCGCGGGCTTGACCAGGATGATCTTCTCCGGCCCGATCCGGCCTTCCTGGACCCAACCCTGGAACTGCTTCTTCGGCGGAGAAAAGCGATGCATGTCCGCGATCACATCGACAGCCATGAAGCCGACATTATGCCGGTTCATCGCATATTGGGTTCCGGGATTGCCCAGCCCAGCCCAGATCTGCATCGCGTCCGTACTCCAAAGAAAAATCCCGCCCGCCGGGTAGGCGGACGGGACTTGAATTTCCACCCCAAAGGGTTGGCAAAAGGGCTTAGGCGCCTTCGGCCGGGGTTTCGTTGTCGCCCTCGGCGCTCTTCAGAGCCGACGGAGCAACGATGGTCGCGACAGTGAAGTCGGTTTCGTCATGGGCAGCCTTGGCGCCCTTGGGCAGCTTCACCGCGCCGATGTGGATCGATTCGCCGACATCCAGGCCGGTCAGGTCGATCACGACATCGTCGGGGATCAGGGCCGCGTCGACGATCAGTTCGACTTCATGCGCGACGATGTTGAGTACGCCGCCCTTCTTGATGCCCGGCGAGGCGTCTTCATTCTCGAAGCGCACCGGCACGTTGACGTGGACGGTGGCATGTTCCGAAACGCGCAGGAAGTCGGCGTGCAGCGGACGGTCGGTCACGGGGTGGAAAGCCACATCCTTGGGCAGGGTGCGGATCTTCTTGCCGCCGACTTCGACGAAGACGACCGAATTGAAGAAATGGCCGGTGCCGAGCAGCTTGCCCAGGAGCTTTTCCTCGACGTGGATCGACTGCGGTTCTTCATTGTTACCATAGATGACGGCGGGTACGCGGCCCTCACGGCGGAGAGCGCGGGAGGCTCCCTTGCCTGCCCGATCGCGTGCCTCTGCCGACAGCGTAAGCTGCTCGCTCATTGCGTGTCTCCAAAAGCAAATTGATGTAAGCGCCCGTCACGCCTCCAGGGATGACCATGCCGGGACCGCGGCCCAATAGCAGAAAAGGGTAGGAAAGCAAGAGAGGCGCGCTATTGCACCCGCGTCACCTTATAACCTCTGGCTTCCAGCAGTTCGATCAGATTGCCCTTGCCCGCCAGATGTCCTGCCCCAACGGCAATGAACGGGTGCCCGTCCAGCGCTTCCACCGCCTTCACCCAATCGCGGTTGCGCTCGACCAACACCGCCCGCTCGACCACCGGGTCGGGTTCCTCGCTGAGCTGGTCCTCCCGCGCGAGGGTGGCGACGTCGCCCCTGATCCACGCCTTGAGGATGCGGTCATAGAGCGTCCGCATATCCTTGGCCTCATGCACGGTATCGGCCAGCAATCGTTGCTGCGCTGCTTCGGGAAGCGTGTCGAAGGCCCTGAACTGCCTTTCCACCGTCTCCAGTCCGCCGATCGGCTTGCCTGCGTCCTTGAATGCCGCGATCAACGCCGGTTCCACGCCATTATCCTGACTGACATGCAGTGCCTGCTGCGCCGCAGCGGAAAGCAGCATCGCCGCCGCCCAGCTTTCATAACCGGACAGGGCCTGGCTGGACGTGCCCCCCTTATTCGCGATCTCGTTCAGGGCGGCCTTGTCCTTGCCGGGAACGCGGGTCTCGAGCGGTGGAAGTCCCGGACTGCGGCCCATTTTCTCGAACAGTGCCAATGTCCGTGCCTGATCCTGAATTTCCGCCGATTCCAGCACAAGCCGGTCGGCGCGCGCCACGGCATCACCGATCGGCGCGGTTCGCCACTGCACATTGTCCGGCAGCACATGGATCGTGCCGAACAGCCAGCCATCGATCCCCTTGCCCTCGATCCTCCAGAGCGCGGGGCCGCCACCCGGAGGCGGGGCAGGAGGCTGGCTCCCGCAAGCCACGATCAGGAACAGGGCGGCCAGTCCCAGCCCCAGTCCCGGCCTCAGTCCCCGCCCCAGTCCCAGTCCCGGCCTCAGTCCCCGCCCCAGTCCCAGTCCCGACCCCAGCAGCCAGAGCCAGCGAGCCCACCAGCGCGTCATTTCACTGCTTCACCCGCTCCGAAGAGATGCCCAGCGCCTTCAACTGATCCTGCACGCTGCCCTTGCCCGCCAGATGCCCCGCGCCCACGGCGATGAACACGGTGCCCGGCTGGTCGAGCCGCTGCTTGATCCACTTCGCCCAATTGGCGTTGCGCTGGATCAGCAGCACCTTTGCCAGTTCGGGCGTCGCCTCCAGCGATTCGTTCATCTCCACGGCCAGCTTTTCCGGTTCGCCCCCTTGCCAATGGTCGAGAAGGCTGGCGAATTCCTTGTCCATGTCGGGCAGCCCCTCTATGGTCGCGGTCAGGAACTTCACCTGCTGTTCCATCGGCAGCCCTGCAAAATAGCCGAGCTGCTGTTCCACTGTCTCCAGCGCGCCGACCTTCTTGCCTGACGCCTTGGCCTTGGCGGTCAGTACCTTCTCCGCACCGAGGTCCGATTGATAACCCAGCTTCGCCAGCGGCTGGACCGACAGCGCCATGCCCGCCATCCAGGGGTTGAACATCTCGAACGCCGGCCATGGCAGCCCGTTGGCGGTCATCGCGGCTTGATATTTGCCTCGCTCCTCCGTGCCGAGCCGGTCGGACAGCTTCACCCCGTCCCGTGCCAGCGCGACCCCCGCCATGGTCGATGCCAGCGCATCGGGGTCTTGTGGCTCCACGATTTCCAGGACCAGTTCGTCGGATCGTTCGAAGGCTGATTTGACCTCGCCCTTATACCAGTCGATCCCCGGCTTCATCACATGAACCGTGCCGAACAGATAGATGGTGGTATCCGCATCCTTCACCGTCCACAGCGCCGGCGTCACATAGGTCTGGCGGGCTGCCGCATCGCGGGCGGAAACGGGCTGTCCCAGCGCGCATCCGCCAAGCAGCATCATGGCGGGGGCGAGCCAGCGGAAGGAGGGCCATTTCATGTCTGTTGCGGGTCCGTTCCTAAAAGGGTTTTGCCATCCATGCGGGCCGCCGGGCATCAGGGCAAGCGGATTTACCGTCAATCGCACCCTCTTTTCCTTGACCCTGCGCCCTCGCTGCGCCAAGGCGCGCCGCAATCGAACCGTCATTTTTCGAGCCGTGATTTCTGGGGACCATCCGTGGCGACAAGCAAAGCGCTCTCCTTTCAGGATCTGATCCTGACGCTCCATGCCTATTGGGGTCGCCAGGGCTGCGTCATCCTGCAACCCTATGACATGGAAGTGGGCGCTGGCACTTTCCATCCGGCGACCACTCTGCGCAGCCTGGGTCCCAATGCCTGGAACGCCGCCTATGTGCAGCCCAGCCGCCGGCCCACGGATGGCCGCTATGGCGAAAACCCCAATCGCCTCCAGCATTATTACCAATATCAGGTGATCATGAAGCCGAGCCCGGCGAACCTCCAGGAACTCTATCTGGGTTCGCTGGTGGAGATCGGCATCGATCCGCTGGTCCACGACATCCGCTTCGTCGAGGACGACTGGGAAAGTCCCACGCTGGGCGCCTGGGGCCTGGGCTGGGAAGTCTGGTGCGACGGCATGGAAGTCACCCAGTTCACCTATTTCCAGCAGATGGGCGGCTTCGACTGCAAGCCTGTGGCGGGCGAGTTGACCTACGGCCTCGAACGCCTCGCCATGTATATTCAGGGCGTCGACAGCGTGTACGACCTGAAATTCAACGACGCGGGCGTCACCTATGGCGACGTGTTCCTTGAAAATGAGCGGCAGATGTCGAAGTGGAATTTCGAGATCGCCGACACCGAAAAGCTGTTCCGCTGGTTCAAGGATGCCGAGGCGGAGTGCAAGGCGTCGCTGGAGGCCGGCGTTCCGCTCGCCGCCTATGACCAGGCGATCAAGGCGAGCCATGTCTTCAACCTGCTCCAGGCGCGCGGCGTCATTTCGGTGCAGGAACGCGCCAGCTATATCGGCCGTGTCCGCGATCTGGCCAAGGGTGCCTGCGAAAAGTGGATGGAAGTGAACGGGTGGGCCGCATAATGACCGATTTCCTGCTCGAACTGCGTTGCGAGGAAATCCCGGCGCGGATGCAATTGAAGGCGTCGGAAGACCTGGCCCGCCTCTTCACCGAGGAACTGGCGAAGGCTGGCCTGAAGCCGGAAAGCATCGACAGCTTCGTCACGCCGCGCCGACTGGCGCTGGTCGCCCGAAACCTGCCGCTGGAAACCGCCGCCGTCAGCGAGGAATTCAAAGGCCCGCGCACGTCTGCTCCGGTTCAGGCGCTGGAAGGCTTCCTCCGCAAGACCGGCCTGACGCAAGACCAGCTTGAGGACCGCGACGGCGTCTGGTTCGCCGTGGTCAACAAGCCCGGACGCGCCACCGCGCAAGTGCTGGCCGAAGCCGTACCCACCGTCATCCGCGCCTTCCCCTGGCCCAAGTCCATGCGTTGGGGCGCGGCGTCGCAGACCACGGAAAGCCTCCGCTGGGTCCGCCCGTTGCAGGGGATCGTCGCGATCCTGGGCGAAGAGTTGGTCGACATAGAGATTGAAGGCATCCGCAGCGGCTATGCGACGCTCGGCCATCGCTTCCATCACCCCGGCGAGATCACCATCGGCGGCGCGCACGACTATGCCGAAAAACTGCGCGCCTGCCATGTGATCGTCAGCCATCAGGAGCGCCAGTCGATCATCGAGGCCAGGGCTGCGGAAGCTGCCGCTGCTCACGGCTATACGGTGATCGAGGACAAGGGCCTTGTCGCTGAAAATGCGGGCTTGACCGAATGGCCGGTCCCGCTGCTGGGCGATTTCGACCCCGCCTTTCTTGAGGTTCCACCTGAAGTCATTCAGCTAACCCTTCGTATCAACCAGAAATATTTCGTTCTGCGTGATGCGAGCGGCAAGCTGGCTCCGGCCTTCATCTGCACCGCCAATATCGAGGCGAAGGATGGCGGCGCGGCGATTGTCGCAGGCAACCGAAAGGTTCTCGCCGCCCGTCTGTCGGATGCCCGCTTCTTCTGGGAGCAGGACCGCAAGACGAAGCTTGAGGATCACGCGAAGAAGCTGGAGCGCATCACTTTCCACCAAAAGCTCGGCACCGTGGCCGACAAGGTGGAGCGCGTCGCGAAACTGGCCCGCTGGCTGGTCGAGGAAGGCATCGTAAACGGTGCGAACGCGGATGAGGCCGAAAAGGCTGCGCGCCTCGCCAAGGCTGACCTCGTCACCGAAATGGTAGGCGAGTTCCCTGAATTGCAGGGTGTCATGGGCGGTTATTATGCCCGCATGGAAGGATTGTCCGATGCGGTGGCAGATGCAATCCGTGACCATTATAAGCCGGTTGGGCATGGTGATCAGGTGCCGACGGCGCCAGTGAGCATGGCTGTGAGCCTTGCAGATAAGCTTGATAGTTTAGCCGGCTTCTTCGCGATTGAGCAGGCGCCCACGGGTTCGAAGGATCCTTTCGCCCTTCGTCGTGCAGTTATTGCCGAGGCAGCTATTTTCCAGTCGGGACTGCGGGCATCCCAAAGTCGCGTGATGCAAGAAGCAGTAGACTCTGTAAGGCTTTTGCCTTCGGTTCAAGAAAATGAGCAAGCCTACGAGGCCGCCGCTGGGGCATATGCCAATTTGGAAAACAGAATTCTGGGAATGAGCTATTCCCAGCATGTCGTCACAGAATTGGTGAGTTTTCTCATCGATCGCCTCAAGGTCCAGCAAAAGGAAGCAGGCGTCCGCCACGACCTGATCGACGCGGTATTCGCGCTCGGCGGGGAGGACGATCTCGTCCGCCTGCTCGCCCGTGTGACAGCGCTCCAATCCTTCATCGCCACCGACGACGGCGCCAATCTGCTCGCCGGTTACAAGCGCGCCGCCAATATCCTGAAGAAGGAAGGCGTCGAAACCGCCGAGAAGGTGGAACTCACCTACGCCCCTGAACAGGCAGAGGCTGACCTGATCGCCGCGCTCGACGCTGCCGAGCCTCGTGCCGCAGCCGCCGTCACGGCGGAGGATTTCGAAGGCGCCATGGCCGCACTTGCAACATTGCGGGCGCCGATCGACGCCTTTTTCGAAAGCGTCACCGTCAATGATGCCGATCCGGCAAAGCGTTCGGCTCGCCTCGCGCTGCTTGCGCGGGTGCGGGACGCGGTCCACGCGGTGGCTGATTTCTCGAAAATTACGGGTTGATACCGAAAGATACCCGCCCAAGCGGGAAAATCAGTGAAGTAAGAGAGCAATTATCGTAAAAGCAGGTGCGTTTATCGCTCCCCTGTTTTAAAGTTTTGTTGCAACGCACAAGGACACGGCAATCAGTGCAGGAGAGCCGCGATTATGTTGACAATGGAAGAGGCCAGCATGAGCACGACCGCGACCCGTTATGTTTATCGTTTCGGCGGTGGCGTCGATGACGGCGGCAAGGGGAACAAGAATCTTCTCGGCGGCAAGGGCGCCAATCTGGACGGCATGGCCGCCATCGGCCTGCCTGTGCCTCCGGGCTTCACCATCACGACCGAGATGTGCACCCGCTATTATACCGATGGCGGCGTCTATCCCGAAAGCCTGAAGGCACAAGTCGCGAACGGCATCGCCCATATCGAGGGCATCACCGGCAAGAAGTTCGGCGACAAGGCCGATCCGCTGCTGGTGTCCGTCCGCTCCGGTGCGCGCATTTCGATGCCCGGCATGATGGATACGGTGCTGAACCTTGGCCTCAACGACGAAACCGTGCTCGGCCTCGCCGCTGCATCCGGGGACGAGCGTTTCGCCTGGGACAGCTATCGCCGCTTCATCCAGATGTATTCGGACGTCGTGCTGGAACTCGACCATGGCGCCTTCGAGGAAGCCCTTGAAGTCGCGAAGGAAGACCAGGGCTACACGCTCGACACGGAAATGACCGCCAACGATTGGAAGGCGCTCGTCACCGAATATAAGGCGCTTGTTTCAAAGCTTTGGAGCAAACCCTTCCCGCAGGATGTGAACGACCAGCTTTGGGGCGCGATCAGCGCCGTGTTCGGGTCCTGGCAGGCCGACCGGGCCAAGGTCTATCGCCGCCTGAACTCGATCCCGCACGACTGGGGCACCGCCGTCAACGTGCAGGCGATGGTGTTCGGCAATATGGGCGACACCTCGGCCACCGGCGTCGCCTTCACCCGCGACCCCGCGACCGGCGAGAATGCCTATTATGGCGAATATCTGATCAACGCCCAGGGCGAGGATGTGGTGGCGGGCATCCGCACGCCGCAATATCTGACCCAGCAGGCGCGTGAGCGGGCAGGGGCCAAGCCGCTGTCGATGGAAGAGGCGATGCCGGAAACCTATGCCGAGCTGGCGCGGGTGTTCGAGATTCTCGAAAAACATTATCGCGACATGCAGGACATCGAGTTCACGGTGCAGCAGGGCAAGCTCTGGATGCTCCAGACGAGGTCGGGCAAGCGCACCGCCAAGGCGGCGCTCAAGATCGCGGTCGAGATGGCGAATGAAGGGCTGATCACGGAGGAAGAGGCCGTTGCCCGCGTCGATCCCGCCGCGCTCGACCAGCTTCTGCACCCCACGCTCGATCCCAAGGCGCCCCGCGATGTGCTGACCAAGGGCCTGCCCGCCTCGCCGGGTGCGGCTTCGGGCGCGATCGTGTTCGACGCCGACACCGCCGAGCGCCGCAATGAACTGGGCGATTCGGTCATCCTCGTCCGCGTCGAAACCAGCCCCGAAGACATTCACGGCATGCACGCGGCCAAGGGCATCCTGACCGCGCGCGGCGGCATGACCAGCCACGCCGCCGTGGTGGCGCGCGGCATGGGCCGACCCTGCGTCTCCGGCGCGGGCAGCCTGTCGATCGACAACGCCAACAAGACGCTGCGGATTGGCGACCGCACGCTCAAGGAAGGCGACGTCCTCACCATCGACGGCGCGACCGGCGAAGTGATGGCGGGCGAAGTCCCGACCGTGCAGCCCGAACTGGCGGGCGACTTCGGCGTGCTGATGGGCTGGGCCGACAAGGTCCGCCGCCTCAAGGTCCGCGCCAATGCCGAAACGCCGCTGGATTGCCAGACCGCTCGCGATTTCGGCGCGGAAGGCGTGGGCCTGTGCCGCACGGAACATATGTTCTTCGACGCGGCGCGCATCACCGCCGTGCGGGAGATGATCCTGGCGGACAGCGAAAAGGGCCGCCGCGTCGCGCTCGACAAGTTGCTGCCGGAACAGCGGGACGACTTCGCGCAGATATTCATGGTGATGGCGGGCCTGCCCGTCACCATCCGCCTGCTCGATCCGCCGCTGCACGAATTCCTGCCGCATGGCGAAGCGGAGTTCGAGGAAGTGGCCAAGGCCGCGGGCGTCGGCGTGGAAACGCTCAAGCGCCGCGCCGCCGAACTGCATGAATTCAACCCGATGCTGGGCCACCGCGGTTGCCGTCTGGGTGTCACCTATCCTGAAATCTACGAAATGCAGGCCCGCGCCATCTTCGAAGCCGCGCTGATCATCAAGCAGCGCAGCGGCCCAGATTCGTTCGGGGCGCCGATCCCCGAAATCATGATCCCGCTCGTCGCGACGAAGAAGGAACTGGAATTGATGAAGGCCATCGTCGACAGCGTGGCCAAGCAGGTGTTCGAGGAGCAGGGCGCTTCGGTCGACTATCTGGTCGGCACCATGATCGAACTGCCCCGCGCCGCATTGAAGGCGGGCGAGATCGCCGAAGTGGGCGAATTCTTCTCCTTCGGCACCAACGACCTGACGCAGACCACCATCGGCATCAGCCGCGACGATGCGGGCCGCTTCCTGACACAATATGTCGACAAGGGCATCTTCGCCCGTGATCCGTTCGTCAGCATCGATGTCGAAGGCGTGGGCGAACTCATCGAACTGGCTGCCGAACGTGGCCGCGCGACCCGCAGCGGCATCAAGCTGGGCATTTGCGGCGAACATGGCGGCGACCCGGCCTCGATCGCCTTCTGCGAGCAGACCGGTCTCGACTATGTGTCGGCATCGCCCTATCGCGTGCCCATCGCCCGTCTCGCCGCGGCCCAGGCCGCATTGGCGAACCGGAAGTAACAGGGAGGGGCGGGACCGATGTCCCGCCCTTTCTCCCTTTCAGGCCTGGTGGGCGCGATGCGCGTAGAGCCGCGCATGTTCGTCGTCCCTGCGTGCGTCCAGCAAGCGGGCCTGCTTGCGCCAATCCTCCCGCGCGATCACGCCCCGCTTTAGTCCCAGACGTGTTTCCAGCGCGGCCTCCTGCTCGCTGCCGATGGCGGCGATCTGCCGGTAGCGATGATAGCCTGCCTCGTTGAGCGCGACTTCATCCTGTGGCGTGATCCCCTGAATGCGGCTGAGATCGTCGCGCCCGTGTACGGCGCCTGCCACCGCTTCTGCTGTGCCCGGACCGATCGGACCGGATTGTTGCTCCAGTTCGGCGATTCTGTCCTGGGCGGCCGCAAGGCGCGTTTCGCGATCCTGGATCGCCTGGCGATGAGCGAGCTGTTCGTCCCGCCAATAGCGCTTATATTTGCCACGCCCGCTCAGCATCAGGCCCAGCACCAGCCCGACCAGAAGTGCGATCAGCAACAGGGCGATTTCATTGAGGGTGAAGGTCATCGTCATGCATCCTTTCCTGCTGCGGGAACGAGCGGGTCGGGACAAAGGTTGCGGCTCGGTGCTTCCACGGGCACGGGCCGTCAAAAATCTGCAAAAAGGGGCTTGCCCAATCGGGCTGACGCTTCTATCTGCGCCACTCCAACGCACCCGTAGCTCAGCTGGATAGAGCATCAGACTACGAATCTGAGGGTCGGACGTTCGAATCGTTCCGGGTGCGCCATTTTCCCCCGACATCGATGCACATGGTCCGATCCGTTAGCGGTGCGGGCATCTTGCGTGTGGTTGTGAAGCCGACGGAATTTTAATTTGAAAATGGCGAACTTAAGGGCTTGCCAGACCGCTCTGCCCCTTATATCTGCGCCTCCACAACGCACCCGTAGCTCAGCTGGATAGAGCATCAGACTACGAATCTGAGGGTCGGACGTTCGAATCGTTCCGGGTGCGCCATTTCGGAACGGTTAGCTTCGTCGCGCGTAGCACCTCCGATGCACAACAATGCTACCATCTTCTACAACCGCTACATCGCCTGCCTGAATGCCCGAGACTGGGAAAGGCTCGGCGAATTTGTGACGGACGACGCAGTTCACAACGGGCGCACCCTCGGTGTGGATGGTTATCGGGCAATGCTTGAGGAGAATTGCCGCGACATTCCCGATCTCCAATTCCACGTCGATCTCGTCGTGGCTGATGAGGGCCATATCGCGTCTCGAATAGGCTTCGATTGCACACCGACCGGCGAATTCCTCGGTCTGTCTGTCGATGGAAGGCGCGTCATGTTCCATGAGCACGCCTTTTACACTCTTGCCGCAGGCAAAATCGCCGAGGTGTTCTCCGTGATCGACAAGGCGGAAATTGAAGCTCAGCTCAGGCTCTAGAGATGGCGACTCCCTTACAATCCATATAGCCGACGACCGGCTCGCCCAGATCAGGCGGAAGGTCGAAGCCTATGACTTGGATCAACTTCCAGATGCGGGCGGCTGGAAATCCGGGATCGGGAAGGCGGATCTCGGGCGGCTGATCGACTATTGGTTCAATCAATCCGACTGGCGTGATGCGGAGCGCCGCCTGAACCTCCTTCCGCATTTCACCACGCAGATCGAAGGGCCGTGCCTTCATTTCATCCATGTCACAGGCGACGGCGCCCAGCCGCCGCTCCTGCTTCTGCACGGCTGGCCCGGCTCGTTCATCGAGTTCGGGCAGCTCATCGCGCCGCTCGTCGCTGATGGGCATGATGTGGTCGTCCCGTCGTTGCCGGGCTTTGCCTTCTCCATGTCCCTCCCAACCATTGTCGGGCCGATCCGGATCGCGGAACTGTTGCACGGCCTCATGGCGGAGTTGTTCGGTGAGACGCGGTATCTCGTCCAAGGAGGCGATTGGGGTTCCGGGATCGCGACGCGGATGGCCTATAGCCATCCCGAGGCGGTGACTTGGCATTCACCTTGACATGGCGCCCACCACAGCCGCCGGCGACGGTTATAGGCGGGCCTGGAGTAGTGCAAGCGGCGACACAAATTCGTTATGTTTATCCGGTGCGGGGCGCCACTTTCTCGAAAATCTGGGATAAGCCCGAAGTCGGTTTTCAGCTGCATCGGTCGGATGCTGGCCGGTCGAGCGCCACGACGGTGATGATGGTGGAAATCCGCGCACTGGCCGACACGCTGCATACCCGTGTCCGGTCGAATGCGCCTGTCGGCCATTCCTCCGGATATTCCGCATTGAAGGCGGGTTTGCCCGCCGCGACATAGGGCGCGGCATCGGAACAGAAATTGTCCAGGACGCAGTCTTCGAACAGGATCGCATCGAATAGCGAAACGAGCTTGACCGATGATCCACCCGCATTCTTCTGCACAGGTTTCAGCCCATAGCTCCGGGCCCGGTTGGACAGGGCGGTGACATAATCGACCATATTCTGTTCCGTCAGAGCGAAGCCCGTGGTCGATGCCCCATCCTCGAATGAATCCATCACGTCGAATTCGACATAATCGAATCCCTTGTCGCGGCACATGCGCAATCGGTCATCCATGATCTGGATGAACTCGGGATAGCGGCGGATGTCGATATAGCGTTCCCCCGCAAAGCCGGGATAGCTGTTGCCCAACAGCCCGGAAATGGCGGCCAGGGCGGCATAGTCAGGGCGGTTATTTTCGGCCGATCCGATGTCGAGATAACAGATCGTCCTGATCCCGCTGGCCTTGGCGAGCGTCACATAACTGGCCGGGGTGTCGAACCCGTCGACATCGAGATAGGCGACCGCCGGGGGTGTCGCCGGCAATCCCTGACTCTGCAATATCCAGTCCCAACTGGACAGCGGCGTCGGTGACGGGGGCGGGGAGGGTGATGGACTGGGCGAAGGAGACGGCGAAGGCGTTGGCGCAGGAGTCGGTGTAGGCGCACTATCGTTGCTGCCTCCGCCGCCACAACTGGCCAGCATCAAGGCCGCGATGGCAAGGGCACTGATTTGCGAGAGCTTTTTGCGCGCGTGAAACACAATCATCGTCCCTGTAGTTTGGGAGCATTGATCCTGAATCAACGAAACGTTTCCGGCGGGACGGTCGATCGAAGCTGGCAGCTTTATAAAGAAAAACGGTTCATGCTTGGATATATCTATAGATATAGACATAATATTATAATCAATAGGTTCCTATGCTGAATATCCGGATAACAATGGCATTACCTGCAAAATTTTTTGGGGATATGTGTTCATTGAAGTTGACATTAGATCATGCCTAACAGCACATTAACCATGGGTAAAAACTTCTAAAAACCGAGTCGCCCCATCAAGATGCGCGGTGTGACTGTAGCCATATGCGGAGCTTCCTATCTTTTGGACCGCAAGGGCATTCGAGCAAAGTAATGCTTATACCCTGACACAGCCTCATTGGCGCGGATAATGGCCGGGACAGCCCGGATGGTATCGATTGTCATCGCTGCCAAAGAGGAGGCGTGTCTTTCATTATCCCATTTATGTACATGACTGGGTTTTACCGACAAAACCAAAATATATTCGGTCGCAAACTTATGACGTGATTTTCAGGATCCATAAGTTTGGGGGTTTGTCATGACCTTTGGCCACAGCGTCACAATAGACGGCTCTCTGGATGACTGGTTCGCGACCGATCGGATCGACGATAACAGTAATCCCGCCTATCAAATCTATTCAACCGTGGATAATGGCGACTTTGTCTTCGCCCTGAAGGCGCCTGTCGCCATCGGCACGAACACGACTGTCTGGCTGAACACGGATGGCAAGACCTCAACCGGCTATCAGATATTCGGATTTGCAGGAGGCGCGGAATATAACATCAATTTCGCGGCCGACGGGACGATCAATCTCTATACCGGCGGCGCAGGTCAGACCCTGGTGCTCAGCGGCCTGACCGCTGCCTGGTCCGCAGATCACACTGTCGTCGAATTCCGGCTGCCGACCGCCGCCGTCGGCAATCCGTCGGCGATGTACAGCTACTATGATATCAACGACACGACCTTCCTTCCGTCCAACTATCTGTCCGCCCCTTTCACGGTCTTCAATCAGCCGACCGCGACCGAGGCGCCCGACATGCGGATCGGTATCGTTTTTTCGCAGACGACGTCCGATGCCTATTTCAACTCGACCGCCTATTCCCAGCTCTTCATGTCGATCCAGTCCCAGGCGATGCAGGCCGGTATCCCCTTCGACATCTTGACCGAGGCCGATCTTACCGACCTCAACAAGCTTTCGCATTATGATGCGCTGGTGTTTCCGTCCTTCCGCAACGTGCCCGTCGACCAGGTGGAGGCGATCACCCACACGCTTGAAATAGCCAGCAAGCAATTGGGCATCGGACTTGTCGCCGCAGGCGAGTTCATGACGAACCAGCCCCATGTGAGTGGGGGCACCATTGGTGGCGATCCGCTTCCAGGCGATCCCTATGCCGCGATGAAGGTGCTGTTCGATGCCACGCGCGTCACGGGCGGCACCGGCAACGTGCAGGTGAACGCAACCGACCCGACCGGCCTCGTATTGGATCATTATACGAACGGGCAGCTCGTCAACAGCTATACCAATGTCGGATGGAATGCCTTCACCAGCGTCAGCGGCACCGGCCAGACGATCGCGACCGAAACCATCAATGGCGGCCAGACCTATTCGGCGGCCCTCGCCACCCAGACGGGACCGGCGCGCAACGTCCTCTTCTCCAGCGATGGTGTCATGGCCGACGCCAATATGCTGCAACAGGCGATAAGCTATGCGGTCAATGGGACCGGCCTGTCGGTGGGCCTGCATCTGACGCGCGATTCCGGCATCGTTGCCGCGCGTGTCGACATGGACCAAAGCCAGGAACTGGAGGACATAAGACCGCCGGATGGCTCGCCCGGCATCTACGACAAGCTGATCCCCATACTGACCCAATGGAAGGCCGCCTATAATTTCGTCGGCAGCTTCTTCGCCGTGGCGGGGACCAGCACCCAGGTCCAGCAGGCCGCGCTTCCCTATTACAGGGACATTCTGGCCCTCGGGAATGAAATCGGCACGCACAGCCTGACCCATCCGGAGGACACTAACAAGCTCACCGCGGCTCAGATCCAGACTGAGTTTCAGAGCAGCACCGCCATCCTCAACAGCCTGATCGGCAGCCCCTTCCAGGTGGCCGGTGCCGCTGTCCCCGGCATGCCGGAGACGCTGCCGGTTTCCCAGGAGATCATGAAATATGTGACGGATTATCTGACGGGCGGCTATGCGGCGCAGGGGGCGGGTTTTCCCAATGCCTTCGGCTACATGACGCCCGCCAACCAGAGCCAGATCTATTTCGCACCCAACACGTCCTTCGACTTCACCCTGGTCGAGTTCCAGGGCAAGAGCGTGGCGGACGCCACCACCGCATGGCTTGCCGAGTTCGACAAGCTCGTCGCCAATGCGGGGACCCCGGTCATCGTCTGGCCCTGGCATGATTATGGCGCGGCCGACTTTGTGTCGGGCAGTCCGACGGCGAACAGCCCCTATGACATTTCCATGTTCAACGCCTGGCTGCAACATGCCGTCGCGGCGAACATGGAATTCGTGACGCTGGACGATCTGGCTCATCGCATGATGGCGCTGAAGAACTCCACCATCACTTCAACCGTCGTCGGCAATACCATCACCGCCTCCGTCACCGGAGCCAATGTCGGCAATCTGTCGCTCGATGTCGACCGGCAGGGATCGTTGGTCATCCAGAATGTGACCGGCTGGTATGCCTATGACAAGGACAGCATATTCCTGCCGCAGAGCGGCGGCACCTTCACCATCCATATGGGCGCCGCGGCCGACGATGTGACGCATATCACGGACCTGCCGATGCGCTCCGTGCTGATGAGCCTCACCGGCGATGGCCGCAATCTCGCCTTCTCGCTCCAGGGCGAAGGGAAGGTCGTCATCGACATCGCCAATCCGGGCGGCAAGGCCGTCGTGGTAAACGGGGCCACGCTGGTAAGCCAGGTCGGCGAAATCGTGACACTCGATATCGGTAGCTATGGTTTGCACAATGTCACGCTGGAAACCGGCTATCCGCCGGTGATCACGTCCAATGGCGGTGGTGCCAGCGCGGCACTCTCCAGGGCGGAAAACGGCACAGCGGTCACCACCGTGACCGCGACCGATGCGGACGTCGGGACGGTTATCGCCTATTCCATCTCCGGTGGCGCGGATGCCGCCAAGTTCGCGATCAACAGCACGACCGGCGTGCTCTCCTTCGTCAATGCGCCCAATTTCGAAGCGCCGACCGATGTCGGCCAGAACAATGTCTACGACGTGATCGTCCGCGCGTCGGACGGCTATCTGTTCGATGATCAGGCCATTGCGGTCACCATCACCAATGTCAACGAGGCCCCCGTCATCACGTCGAACGGAGGTGGAGCATCGGCGGCGATTTCCGTGCCTGAAAACACCCTCCCGGTGACGATGGTCCAGGCGACCGATCCCGATGCGGGAACCACGCTGGTCTATTCCATTACCGGCGGACCCGATCGGACGGCATTTGCGATCGATCCCGCGACAGGCGCGCTCTCCTTCCTGAGCCCCCCCAATTATGATGCGCCGGGCGATGCGAACGGCAACAATGTCTATAGCGTGACCGTCCGCGCGTCCGATGGCGCGTTGTTCGACGAACAGGCGATCAACGTCACCGTCACCAATGTGAATGAATCCCCGCCCGTGATCACCTCGGGCGGCGGTGGCGATGCAGCGGCCATTTCTGTGTCCAGCGGGACGAAACCAGTCATGAAGGTGACGGCCATCGACCCGGATGCCAACACAGTGCTGGTCTATTCCATTTCCGGCGGGGCCGATGCCGCCAAATTCACCATCAATTCATCGACCGGGCAGCTCAATTTCGTGAATGCGCCGAATGTGCTGCTGCCGACCGATGCGGGCGGAAACAATGTCTATGACGTGACGGTTCGCGCGTCCGATGGAACGCTTTACGACGAACAAGCCATCGCCGTGACCGTCACGATCCTCAACGCGCCGCCGATCATCATCTCCAATGGCGGTGGCGCTTCGTCGACCATCCGGATGGCGGAAAACGGCACCGCCGTGACCAAGGTCGTCGCGACCGATGCCAATATCGGTCAGACCGTCACCTATTCGCTGGGTTCGGCCGTTGACGGCAACCTCTTCACTATCGACGCCCAGACCGGCGTCCTGACCTTCAAGACGGCTCCGGATTTCGAGAACCCCACCGACTCCAACCTGGACAATCGCTATCAGGTTCAGGTGCTCGCGACGGACAGTCTGGGAGCGCAGGATTTCCAGAACCTCACCGTTGTGATCAATAATGTGACGGGTGTGTCTTTGACCGCGCCAAGCGGTGGAGGAACGCTGATCGGCGGGGGCGAGGAAGATACGCTCAAGGGGGCAGCGGGCAACGACACGCTGATCGGCAACGGTGGCAACGACCGGTTGACGGGCAATGGCGGTGCCGACACCATCGACGGCGGCGCTGGCAACGACAGCATCACCGGCGGCGCGGGCGCGGATATATTGACCGGCGGTTCTGGTGCCGATCTGTTCATCTATAATGCGACGGGCAACAGTACGCCGCTGGCCATGGACCGGATCATGGATTTCGAGGAGGGGCTCGACAAGATCGACCTGTCCAGCATCGATGCCAACCCGGCATTGTCCGGCAACCAGGCGTTCGCCTTCGTCACGGGCGCCTTTACCGCGCCGGGACAGGTCCATGTCTATTCGAACGGCACGGATACATTTGTCGAGGCGAACACGGACAATAATCCCGCGACGGTGGAAATGGCGATCAGGTTGATCGGTGTGCACAATCTGACCGCGAGCGATTTCCTGCTTTAGGCCTGGACATGAAGAGGGCAGGAACATGGCTGGAATCGGTTTCAGGCTGGATCGCATAGCGCGGGAGGAGGGGCTTGGCGGCATGGGAGTGTCAGGATTTCCGTGTGCGGGCGGGCGGTTGATCATCAGGCCGCCATGGCTCTGATGAAACGTTCGCCGAAGATCACGGCAAATTGCGCCTTCGCCATGGTCCACTCACGTGGTGGCATCTTCCACTCTTTCTCCGACCGATTCAAGATCAGATAGAGCAGCTTGGTGGCGGCCTCGTCGCTGGGGAAGTGTCCCCTGGCCCTGACAGCCCGCCTGAGCTTCGAGTTCAAAGCTTCGATCGCGTTCGTGGTGTAGATGATCCGGCGGACCTCGTCGGGGAACGCAAAAAACGGGATCACCTCGCCCCAGGCGCGCCGCCAGCTCTGGCCGATGGCGGGATAGCGCTGCCCCCAAGGGCCAGCCTCAAATGCCGTCAGCGCCTTTTCGGCGGCATCCGCGTCGGTGGCACGGTAAATCTCCTTAAGCGCGCTGGCGAGGTTCTTGCGGTCCTTCCAGGAGACGAAGTCCATCGAGTTGCGCAGCAGGTGAACGATGCAGGTCTGGACGATCGCATCGGGGAACACTGCGGTGATCGCATCGGGAAAGCCCTTCAGGCCGTCAACGACGGCCAGCAGGATGTCTTCGACGCCACGGTTGCGAAGCTCGTTCATCACCCGAAGCCAGAACTTGGCACCCTCATTCTGCTCGAGCCACAGGCCGAGCACCTCCTTTGCGCCGTCGGCGCGGACGCCCAGCGCAATGTGGATCGCCTTGTTGCGCACCATGCCCTCGTCGCGGATCTTGACCCGGATCGCGTCGAAGAAGACCAGTGGGTAAACCGGATCGAGCGGCCGCTGCTGCCAAGTGGCGACCTCATCGAGCACGGCGTCGGTCACCGTGCTGATCAAATCGGGTGAGACGTCGATGCCGTAAAGATCGTGCAGGTGCCTGGTGATCTCGCGGGTGCTCATGCCGCGCGCGTACATCGACACGATCTTGTCGTCGAAGCCGGGAAAGCGGCGTTGATACTTGGCGATCAACTGCGGGTCGAAGCTCGACTGGCGATCGCGCGGTACGTCGATCGCCAACTTGCCGGTGTCGGTCATTACCGTCTTCCGACCGTAGCCGTTGCGCATGTTGCCGGCGCCGTCTTCGCCAGCGAGGTGGTGATCCATCTCCGCATTCAGGGCACGCTCTGTCAGCGCCTTCTTCAGCGAATCGAGCAGACCGCCCTGCTCGAAGGCGGCACTGGCAGCGCCGCCCGCCAAAAGCTGATCGAGAAGCTCATTCGGTATGGCAGGCTCTTTGCGTCGAGACATAGTGGGACTCCCTTTTTACCCATTATGCCCGCCCGCACACGGAAATCCTGACAGTCCCTGGCGGCATCGCCCATGCCACCTTCCAGGGCGCCGTCATCAGTTCCGGTCCGTGGCTGATAACCGCCTGCGCCATATTCCTGCTCCAGGGCTGGACCCGATCGGTCATGCAGCCTGCGGACCATGTGATCGTCCAGACCAGCCTGGTTTATGCCTTTGGCATTTCGACCGTCGTCACCGCGCCATTGGCGATGATCGCCACGCGCATGGCATCGGATCGCTTCTACCTTGGCGAGCGGGATGCCATTCCGTCGATCCTGATGGTTGCGATGGTGTTGGCCGCGATCGCGGCGCTGATCGCCGGCAATATTCTCTTCGGCCTTGCCGCTGCCATGCGTCCGGATCAATTCCTGCTGGCTACGGCCATCCTCACCCTGTTCGCGCAGATCTGGATCGCCAGCCCCTTCCTCCATGCGACATCCCGGCATGGGCCGATCTTCCTGGCCTATGTCTCGGGCATTGCCATGGCCGCCCTTTCGTTGGCCATTGTTCGGCCGACGACGCCTTCGGCTGTGCTGGCGACCATCGCCGCCGGTCTGGTGGTGACGCTGACACTGCTCATCACCGCGATCAGGGAGGATTTTCCGGGCAGTCCCGGCTGGCGGCTCGACTGGATCGGGCGGACGCCCGGCGTGGTTGCGCTGGGGGTCGCGGGCCTTGCCAATGCGCTGGCCATCTGGATCGACAAATGGCTGCTCTGGTGGGCGCCGGGGAGCATCCAGGCGGTCGGTGCACTCCGTGTCAATCCGATCAACGACCAGGCAAGCTTCCTTGGCCTGCTCACCATGATCCCCGGCCTGACGTTGATCCTGGTGACGACGGAGACGCGTTTCGACCGTGCCTTTACCGAACTGATGGTGCAATGCACGGGCACGGCCAACTGGCGCCGGATCGAAAAGGCACGGCGCAAGGTCGGCAGCACGATCCGGCTGGACCTGCGTCTGCTGGTGGTCCAGCAGGCCATATTGGCCGGTTTCTGCTGGGTGCTGGCGCCGGAAATCGTCCGCCTGCTGGACCTCAACGCGCGGGGCATATTCGGTTTCCGCCTGACGGCGGTGGGCGCGGTGTTTCATCTCGTCGTCATCCAGATGAGCATCATCCTATCCTATTACGACCTTTCAGGCAGGATCGTCGCCGTCTGGGGCAGCTTCCTCGTCGCCAGCGCTATCGGAACATGGCTGCTCCGCGACATGGGCTTTGCCGGTTTCGGCTTCGGTTATCTCGCGGGGGCCGTGACCGGCGCTTCGCTGGCGGTGGCGCTGGTCGCGCAGGCCACCGGTAATCTCACCTATCTTCTCTTCGTCGGCAACAATCCGGCGGTGGTCGGCAATGCGAGATTCTGGCCATGAGTCCGGTTTCTCTTCGCCGTCGCGATCTTTTCGCGCTGTCGCTGATGGTGTTCGGCCTGTCGGCACGGGCGCTTCCCGAAACCCGACATGCCGGGGCCTGGGGCGTGGACTATGGCGGGGTGACGGATCCGGCCATGGCCCGTCAGTTCAAACTGCTCGTGCTGGAACCCGATTTTCCGCGCCCCGTGGCGCCGTTGCGAGGCGAGGGGAGCCGCTTGCTCGGCTATATCAGCATGGGCGAAGTTCATGGCGGCCGTCCCTTTGTTGCCGAACTGGACAGGGCAGGGGCCTTGCGCCAGCCCAATCCCAATTGGCCCGAGGCGCGGTTGGTCGACCTGCGCGATCCCACCTGGACGAAGCTGGTGCTCGACCGGCTCGTGCCCGCGATCCTGGCGAAGGGCTATGATGGCATCTTCATGGATACGCTCGACAATGCCGAGGCGCTGGAACGGCAGGATGGCGATAGGAACCAGGGCATGACCGCGGGCGCCGCCCGGCTGGTGGAGGCCATTCGCACGCGGTTCCCCGGTATCACCATCATGATGAACCGGGGCTATGCGTTGCTGCCGGTGGTCGCGACCCAGATCGATCTGGTGCTGGCAGAGGCGATGGCGTCCCGCTGGAGCTTCGCGGATGGGCGTTATGAAATGACGTCCGCGGACGATTGGGCATGGCAGGCCGGGCATCTGCTCGCCGCGCGGCAGATCAATCCACGTCTCGTCCTCGCCACACTCGATTATTGGGACCCGCAGGACCAGGCGACCGTCGCCAGCCTCTATGCGCGCGAACGCGCCGCCGGGTTCCAGCCCTATGTATCCACCCTGGCCCTCGACCGGCTCATTCCGGAGCCCCGCACATGAACATTGGAGCCATGAACATCCCGGCGTTGCGCAAGCCGAACGCGGCCTTCCTCGGCCCGATCCTGGCGGGCGGCCTGCTGCTTGCCGCCACGGTCGTGCTGATGCCCGATCGCTGGCAGATCGCGGATGCCATTCGCCGGGGTACATTCTCGCCGCCTCCGGCCGCCATCCCGCTGCCGCCGCCCAGCACCGCCCAATTGATGCAGCGCTTTTCAGGGGGCAAGCGGCTGGCCTTGCCCGATCTTCAGCGCCTGATGGCGGCATCGGCGACCACCGCGAGCGCCTCCACGCTTTCCGCGATCGCCGACGCGCTGGCGAAGGGCCATGCCCCTGTCGCAACCGACCGGGTCAGCTATGACATATTGGCGAGCGGGCGGCCGGACGTCGCCCTGGCCTTTCTGGAGAGCCGTCCGGATCGCGCTGCTCCCGCTCTTTGGCGCCTGCGCTTCGACCTGCATCGCAAGACGGGCGACCTGGCGGGTGCCGCCGACCTGCTGCGGTCTGCCGCGATCACGCCCGGAAACGCGCCGCCGCAGCATCTGGTGGAGGCGGCCTATGCCCTGGCCACGCCCGAAATATTGATCACCGCCGCCGAACATGGTGCGATTCCGCCGCTCAGCCAGGCGCAGGCACTCGATCTGGCGTCATGGGCGAACACGGCGCAGCGTTATGATCTGATTTCCCGCATCGACCGGGCGGGTACGCCCGGCTGGCGTGCCGCCAATCCCTGGCTGGCCATGACCCTTGCTCAAAGGTCCGGGGATAGCGGATCGGCCCTTCGCTACGCTGCCCTGCTGCCCTCCGGCCGAGATGCGGCGCGGGAGAGCATCATCATGGCATCGGGTGATCCGCAGGCGATGCGGCAATATTTGCTCGCTCAGGCGTCGGCCAAGGGCGCCGACGGTTCCGCCATCGCCCAGCGATTGCTGGAAAAGGGATTCCGCCCCGATGCCATTGCGCTGCTCAGGCAGCAATCGGCCAAGGGAGCGAGCGATGAGGATGTTTCGGCGCGCATGCTTTATCTGATGGGGCCGCGCCCGGCAGGGGAGGATCTGGACTGGTTGCGGTCCCGCGCGTCGGCCGACCCGCGCTGGCTGGCGGCCTATATTGAGCGGGAACAGCCCGCCAAGGCGCTGGCCTTCGTCGAATCCCGCCCGGCGGCGGATAGCAGCGACATGCTGGTGCAGCGCATCGCGCTTGCCAATGCAGCGCGGGACCGTGTGGCGGCGGCACGGGCGCTGGACGGGTTGCTTGACGGCCGTCCCTTGTCCGCCATGCAGCTCAAGGCTGCCGCCACGGCCACCGTTCCGGCGGACAGGGCCGGGAGATATGCGCTTGCCCTGGCTCGCGCCCGGATCGCGGCGGGGCAGGGGGAAGCGTCCGATCGCCTGAGCCTGGCATGGGACGGCTGGAACAGAGGTGACGCGGCGGAAACCGCTGGGCAATTGCTGGACTATTTGCGGGATCGGCCCGATGACCGGGCTGCCCTGCGCCTGATGGCGGACGCGCAGGCGAAGCTCAGGGGCGAGCCCGCCGCTCGGCCTTGGCTGGAACGGCTTTTGGCCAACACGCCGCCATCGATCGAGCGAGCGGAATTGCTGAACCGGCTGGGCCGTACGTCCGACGCCATGGCGATGGTGGAAACGCTGCGCCAGGCAACGCCCAATGACCGCAGGCTGGACATCATGCTGTCTCGGCTGCTCATCGCCTCCGGGGATCCGGGACGGGCGAGGAAGGTGCTGCGGCCATGACGCCACTGGTCGCAGCTCTTCTGCTGTCAGTGCCGCCGCTGCCCTTCCTCACCGCGGCGCTGCCGCCCGATACCGGCGTTTCGGCTCTGGCCGAGGCGCGGACGGTCGACCTGCAATGGAGCGAGGATGTTCATCTGCAACTTCAAAATGACGGCTATGAACTGGTCGTCCGCTTCGATCGGCCGATTGCGGACGAGAGGCTGAAGGCTTTTGCCAGGATAGCGGGCGACGATCTCGCCGATCTGCGCTGGAACGACAACAGCCTGTTGCTGCGTTCCGCGGCCGGACGTCGGTTGGAGGCCAGCGCCGACGGGCGCAACCTCCACGTCAGCTTCGTTCCGGAACCCGAATTCCCGGCAACTCCTGTCGTCGGCAGCGCACCGCCATCGCCCGACATGGACCTCGAACTCGCCATAGCGAGAGCGCAGGCCGATGCAGCGGCGGGTTATCCCGACCTGGCGCGGCGGCGGCTTGCTCCGCTGGCGGCCGCGCATCCCGACGACAAGCGGATACAGCGCCTGCTGGCCGACATGGAAATAGCCGAAGGCGCGCTGGCCCTGGGGGCGGGGCGTTACCGCAATCTGGCGGCGGACGATCCCTTTGCGCGGCAGACCCTGGCGGAATCCGGCGGCAATGTGGCAGCGGCGCTGACATTGCGCGGCGGCAAGGTCTTCTGGCAGGCGGAGGGCGGCCTCAACGGGATGATACCGATCAACCCGCAAATTTCGGCTGGGGCAGGTCTGCGCTGGTTCCGGTCGGAAGCCGACACGGTCTATGGACCCACCGGCATCCTTGGCAACCGCACCTCACGCTCGACCATTGGCGACCTGTTCGCGACGATCAACCTCGGACCTGTCTCGCGCCTGGAATTTCAGGGCAGCGCCCAACTGGACGAAAAGGTCGCCGGCGCCGGGTTGCGCCTGTTCGCGGGGCCGCCCGAAAGGCAGGGGCGGTTGGTGCTGGCCTATCATCTGCCCGATCTCGCCACGCCCGAACAGTCGACCTTCGGCGGTCACATCAGCCGCGCCGGGCTGGGCGGCACGATCCGCCTGACGCCGGAACTGGTGGTGCAGGCTGACGGCGCCTGGAACGGCTATGGGCTGAGAGGCACCGGTGCCCGGACGCGCAGCTTCACCGCGGCGGGCGGGTTCGACTATCTGCTGCGGCGGGGAAAGCCGTCCCTGGCCTTCAGTTACCGGCTGGACGCCGAATATGTCGATCGCACCGATACAAGGCCCAACGGCCTTGCCTATATTCCGCTGAGCGACCGGGAGAACCACAGCTTCCAACTGGTGTCCGGCATGTCCTGGACCCGCTGGCAGTTGACGGGTGCCGCCGGCTGGACCTTCGATCGGAAGGGCAAGACCAATGGCCCGACCGCCAATATCAGCGCCACGGGGCGGTTGAGCGATGGCTGGCGCTTGCAGGCGAGCGGTGGCGTCAGTTCCATCAGCCGGCCGGGCATTTCGGGACGGCAGCTATATCTGCGCGTGGCGCTGACGCGCTATCTGGGGAGGCATTGATGCTGAAAAAGCAGCCCATCCTTCTGCAATGCGCCGAAATGCTGGTCCTGTTCGCCATATTGATCGCGATCGATCAGGGGCTGTTGCATGGTGACGCTTATTCCGACCTGAACCCCAATCCCTACTGGTTGCCGGTGCTGGTCATGGCGATCGCCTATGGGACCGGCACGGGATTGCTGGCGGGGGCCATCGCTTCGGCCATCTGGCTTTGCTGGTCGAACATCTGGTCGGGGCCGGCGGATCATCTGGAGCAGCAATTGCGCCTGTCCATCCAGCCGATGTTGTGGATGGTAACGGCGCTCATCGTCGGCGAGGTGACGGCCAGCAGGCGCAACCGGATCGCCGATCAACGGCGACAGCATCAGGCGATGGAACGCAACTGGAAGAAGCTGGCCGAAGTGGTCGCGCGTCTGACCGACACCAATCGCAGGCTCCAGGTGCGGATCGCAACGGAGCAGCGGACGGTGGTCGAGGCGATTGCGGCCGGTCTCGGCCTGACCGAATCCGATCCGGAGCGTCAGATCGATGCCGTCGCCCGCATGATCGCACTGGCCGCCCAGACCGACGACTTCACTTTCTACGACGTGCGCGGGAGCCAGGTCGTGGCGCGCTTCGGAGGCAGGACGCCATCGGGCCAGCCGTCCGATCTCACCAAGTCGATGCTGGTTCAGGCCATGCTTGCCGGGCCGCGCGTGTTGCAGAATGACGATCCGGCCGATCAAGCGATGCTGGCGCAGATCGGTTCGATCGCCCTGCCGGTCATGGGGGCAGGGGATCAGCTGGCGGGGATCATCATCATCCATAGCGTCGGCAGGATCACTGCGGCCTATATGACGCAATTGCTGCACGTCACCGATCTGCTGGGGAAGAGCAGCGCGCTGTTCGGCCGTGAGCCGGCCTTCACCGCCAAATGGCAGATGCCGGAAGGCAAGGTCGCGTGATCGCGCTGCTCGCCCTTGGTTCGATCATCGAATTTCTGCTGCTTGTCCAGGCGCTGCTGGCAGGGGCGGCGTCCATTTACTGGTTCGCGCCGATGCATTTGACGCTCACCATCGCTGCGCTGCTGCTGACGATGCGGAAGTTGCGGGGCATGAGCGCGCTGCAATGCTTTGCCTTGCCGATAGGGGCGGCGATGGGCCCGCCGGGTATGTTGTTCTGCCTGTTGATCGCGCCGCTGGCGGCCAGTTCCAGGCGCAAAAGGCAGATCGTCTACAACAATGTCCGCATCCGCCGCTATCGGATCGGCAATAGCCTCTCGCCGGTCGAGCGGCTGGGCCGGATACTCGACGATCGGATACGCTACCCTGATTGCGACGAAATCGGATCATTGGCGACGATGTTGCGCTACGGCAGCCTGCAAGCGCGTTATAGAGCGTTGGAAACGGCCGTGATTTCGTTCGAACCGCGGCTTTCCCCCTTGATCGTCATGGCCCTGTCCGACGAGGATCAGACCATCCGCGCCCTGGCCGCCGCCGCTGCCGCGCAGGTCAGCTATAATCTGGCCCAGCAGAGCAGCGAATTGCAGGCGCGTATCGCGCCGAGCCAGAATCTGGACGACCGTTACGCGCTCGCGATGTTATTTGCCGACCATGGTTGTTTCAACCAGCTCCTGCCGCAGTCCCAGCGAACCCGCCTCTGTCAGGAGGCCGGCCGGAAGCTGGATGAAATCGCCGAACAACTGTCCGCTGCGGACATTCGCCGTCGTGCGCTGCGCGAGGTGCGGGCCCATGTCGGACGAGCGATGGAACGGGACAGGGACGCGCAGTCCAGGTCCCTGCGCAACTCTCGCATGGAGTTGTCGCCCTGATGTCCGACAGTGCGGACAGCGATGTATGCCTGATCGTCGAGGGCGCATATCCCTTCGTCGTCGGCGGCGTTTCAAGCTGGCTGCAAGACCTGATCCTGTCCATGCCCGACCTTCGATTTTCCCTTGTCGCGATCAAGGCCGGGGCGATGCAACAGCCCTGGCGCGTGGTGCCCCCGTCCAATGTCGTGGAGGTGATCGAAGTTCCGCTGCTGATCGAGCCGTGCCTTCCGCGCCGTTATCCTGCCGCGCAGATGAAGCGTATCGGCCGTTTGCTGCTCGCCTTCCTGTCCACGGGAGGAAAGGGGGAACTGATAAGGTTGCGGCAGGAGATCGAGCAACTCAAGCCGCCTCCGGCAGCGGGCGATCTGCTCTCCAACCCGGAAATATTCGACCTCTTCACTCATTATTATGACACAGCCTTTCGTTCGGCATCCTTCCATCACTTCTTCTGGGCGATGCGGGTGCTGCTGGGCGGCTTGCTCAAGATGCTGCTCGTGCCCTTGCCCAAGGCCAAGGTCTATCACACCATATCGACCGGCTTTGCGGGCCTTTTGGCGGCGCGGGCCGCCTATGAAACCGGCCAGCCTGCCTTCATCACCGAACATGGCATCTACATGCTGGAACGGCAGATCGAGATCATGATGGCGGACTGGATCGGCGACCAGATCGAAACCGGCCTGACGCTCGAGCGGGAAGGGCACGACCTGCGCGATCTTTGGCTGGCCGTGTTTCAGACCTATACGCGTGCCTGCTATGATGCCTGCAATCCGATCATCGCGCTCTATGGCGCCAATAACCAGACGCAGCGGCGGCTGGGCGCCCCGCAGGAGCGATTGAGGGTCATCCCCAACGGCATAGACGCGGATCGCTTTGCCCATCTCGAGCACAAGGGGGACCCCGCGAGGCCGCTCGTGGCGCTGATCGGGCGCGTGGTGCCGATCAAGGACGTGAAGACCTTCATCCGGGCGGCCGGATTCGTCCTGGCGGAGATGCCCGAAGTGCGCTTCGCCATATTGGGTCCTCTGGACGAGGACCCCGACTATGCCGCCGATTGCGAGGCGCTGGTCAAGGAATTGGGAATCGTCAATGCGGTACAATTTGCCGGGCGGGTCAACGTTGCCGAATGGCTGCCCCGCATCGACCTGCTCGTCCTGACCAGCCTGTCGGAAGCGCAACCGCTGGTCATATTGGAGGGGGGAGCATGCGGCGTGCCGGTGGTGGCACCCGATGTCGGCAGTTGCCGCGAGATGATCGAGGGACGCTCGCCCCGCGTCGATCGGCCCGGCGGCATCGTCACTGAACTGGTCAACCCGGACGGGACGGCGGCGGCCATCCTCCGGCTACTGCGCGCGCCGTCGCTGCGCCGCGCAATGGGCGAAGCGCTGCGCGATCGCGTGGCGAAGGATTATGATCGCAGCGCCATCATCGCGGAATATCGGCACATCTACAGCATGCTCGGCGCCCAGGCCCGCTTTTCGGAACTGCAATGATCAATGCTCCCGGAAGGAGAGCCATAACGACTGGGTGAGGGGTTCCAACGCATATTGCAGCGCCGTCCGGGCATGAAGCGGCACCAGTATCTGAACCGGCATCCCGGCCTTGAGATTGAAATCCTGTCCCCGCTTGCCGCGGATGATGTCCAGTTCCTTCGACGGCACCGTGATTTCCCCGGTGTAGAAGGACAGGCCGGTCTTTTCGTCCTGGAAACTGTCCGCCGACAGCCGGGTGATCCGGCCGTCCATGATCGGCAGGTCGCGTTCATGCAGGCTGTTGAAGCGTATCTGGGCGTTCTGCCCGACTTTCAGGTCGTCGATATCGTCCGGCGAAATGCGCGCCTCGATGACCAGGCCCGCGCGGTCGGGCACGACGTCCATCAGTTTCTGGCCCGGTGCGATCACGCCGCCCACGGTGAAAACGCTCAATCCCACCACCGTACCGGTCGCGGGAGCGCGAATGGCGAGTCGCGCCAGTTGATCCTTGGCCGCGCGATATTTGGGGGCAACCTCGTTCAGCGAAAATTCGACGTCGCGCAGTTCGGAAGCGGCGCGCTCCTTATACGCTTTTTCAGCTTCCAGCGCCTTCAGGCGGTTTTCGCCAGCCTCGGCGCCCGACCTGGCGATGCTGGCCGAATATTGCCCCTCCTGCCCCTGAAGGTCGGCGCGCGCCCGTTCCAGCGCCCGGATGCGCGATTTGGAGACGAAGCCTTTCTCCGCCACGTCTTGCAGGCTGTCCAGTTCCTCCCCGATCAGCCGTGCCTGTTCCGAAGAAGCCGCCAGTTGCGACCTGTAACCGCGCGCCGTCTCCTGCACCTGGCTGGCCTGTTCGCGCAGGACGCCGGTCTGCGCCGTCAGCACGGAGGAGCGGCTGTTGAATTGCGTCGTCTGGAGCTTGATCGCCTCCTGCGCATCCTCCTTTTCCTGTCCTTGAAGGGTCGCGAATTCGGCCGGCCATTCGACATGGTTCGCGCCAAGCTGCTCGGCGATCAGCCGGGCGCGCTGTGCCTGGAGTTCGATATATTGTGCGCCGTACATGCGCGCTTGCGCCCGTACATCCGCTGCCGCCAGCTCCATCAGCGGCTGGCCCTGACGGACATGCTGCCCTTCCTTGACGAAGATCGCGCCGACCACGCCGCCGTCGCGATGCTGGACGGATTGACGTTGACCCGCCACGGTCAGCCGGCCAGCCGCATAGGCGGCTGCATCCAACCGGGCAAAGGCGGCCCAGCCCAGGAAGACGACGAAAAACAGGACCGCGATGATGATGCCGGTCCGCATGTCGCGATCCGGCCGGTCGTCGATCACCGGTGTCTCATAGCCACCCGGATGGGTCAGGCGGATCGCCCCGCTGGCGTCGCTGAGCTGAATGTCCCCCATGGCGCCTATCCCTCCGCCGTCTGAGCCTTGGGCTGTTCCTCCGACCGAATGGCCTTCAGCCGTCCCAGCACCTCATCGCGGGGGCCGAAAGTCTCCAGCCTCCCGTCGCGCATCACCATGATCTTGTCCACGACCCCCAATATGCCCATTCGGTGCGCCACGATGATGACGGACGCCTTTTTCTTCTTGAGGTCGTCCAGCGTGGCGACCAGCCGCACCTCGCCCTCGGCATCGAGATGCGCATTGGGTTCGTCCAGGAAGACCAGGGGCGGTGTGCCATAGAGCGCTCGCGCCAATCCTACGCGCTGGGCCTGCCCGGCCGAAAGTCCGCGTCCGCCCCACCCCAGGGTCCGGTTATAGCCGCCCGGCAATTGCAGGATCATGTCGTGCGCACCGCTCAATCGGGCTGCCTCGATCACGGCATTGTCGATGGCTTCGTCTTCCTCGGACAGGAAGTTCTGGAACCGGGCGATGTTCTCCTTGATCGTGCCGGCGAACAGCGACGTGTCCTGCGGCAGATAGCCGATGAAGGCGGCCAGCCTTTCCGTATCCCAATCCTGGACGTTCGCGCCGTCAAAGCGGATCGATCCGCGCAGGGGCCGCGCCGCGCCCGACAGCATGCGCAGCAGGGTGGACTTGCCCGCCCCGCTGGGACCGACGATGGCGACGACCTCGCCCGGTTCGACGGCAAAGCTGATGTCGGCCAATATGGGACGTTCCTGGCCGGGGATGAAATGGGTGAGATGTTCGACCGCGATATGGCCGTTAGGCGGCGGAAGCCGGGTGAGGGCGATATCCGCTTCCCGCGTCGCCAGCAGGTCGTTGAGCGTCGCATAGCTTGCCCGCGCATGGACGACGCTGCGCCACGCGCCGAGCAACTGGTCGATGGGAGAGAGGGCACGCCCGACAAGGAAGGAAGAGGCAAAGATGGCCCCTGCCGAAATCTGGTTGTTGATCGCCAGCCACGCGCCGAGACCCAGTGCCAGCGATTGCAGGATGAGGCGGATGAACTTGCTGATCGCGACATAATGGCCGCCGGCGAAACTGGCGTTCGCCTGGAGGCTGAGCATCGTCTGCCGTTCGAGCAGGTGGCGGCGCACCAGCGCATGGCGCATGCCGAGCGCCCTGATCACCTCTGCGCCGGCCAGCGTCTGTTCCTGGCTGACATAGGCCTTGTTCGCGGCCTCGTTCGCCTGTTTCAAGGGCGCATTGGTGCCCTTTTCGTTGCGCCACGCTATGAAGAGCAAGGCGCCGCCGCCGACCACCGCCAGAGCCGCAATGGCGGGATGGATCAGGAAGCAGACGAGGACGTAGACCGGGCTCCAGGGAAAATCGAAGATCGACAGGATGGTCGGGCCGGTCAGCGCCTGCCGCAGCGTGTCGAATTCCCGCAGAACCTGCTTGTTCATCCTCTCGCCGGTCGACCCACGCCCGCTGAGCGTCGTGTCGAGCAACTGCCCGGCCAATTGGCGGTCCAGCCGGATGCTCGCCCGAACCAGCAGGCGCGACCGGACCAGTTCCAGCAGCGACAGGGTGCCGATGACCACCGCGATGATGATCGTCAGGAAAAGCAGCGTGAGCCGCCCCTGGCCGGCAACGACGCGATCATAGACCTGCAACATGTACAGAACGGGCCCGATGTAGAGCAGGTTCATCAAGGCGCTGAAGATCAGGGAAGAAAGGAAGTGCCGCCTGCATGAAGACAGGGCGGCTTTCATGGGGGCTGCCGGTTCATGCAGGTCAAGCAACATAACCGCCCCCTCGCCTCGAAAGCCGAGGCTATATTGTTCGGCCTATATCCTATGTTCCTAGTATAATATTCAGGCAAATTTCGGTAAATATATCAATCAGCATAGTTGGCGGTCTGTGCCGCGCTGGAACAGATATTCAGGCAGTTGCCAGATCGATCAGCGCGGCCATGTCGACATGCTCTTCCAACTGCGCCGCAATGTCGTCGAGCGCGTCGTTGACGGACGCCTGATAGTCGCCGAGCATGGATTGGCCACCCAGCCGCTCCAGAAAGGCGGCGCGAAAGCCGGTGCTGGCGAACAGGCCGTGGACATAGGTGCCAAGGACGGTGCCGTCCGGGTTCGAAGCGCCATCCGCCCGTCCGTCGTCCATCGCGGCAAAGGGGCGCGCGCAGTCGCCGCCGCTGGTAACGCCGACATGCATCTCGTAACCGGAAAACAATTTTCCGAATGCGGTCCCGCTGATCCTTTCCAGCGTCTTGACGGGGGAGAGCCGCGTTTCCACGTCCAGCAGGCCAAGCCCCTCGACGCTGCCTGGCGCTCCTTCGATGCCCTCCGGGTCCGCGATCCTGCTGCCGAGCATCTGATAACCGCCGCAAATGCCCAATATCGGCCTTCCGCGACGGTGATGGGCGCGAATGTCGATATCCCATCCCTGGTCGCGTACCGCCTGGAGGTCGGCGATGGTCGCCTTCGATCCCGGCAGGACGATCAGGGCAGCCTCGGCGGGGATGGGTTGTCCCGGCGGCACCATGACGACCTCGACGCCCGGTTCCAACTTCAACGGATCGAGATCGTCGAAATTGGCGATGCGCGGCAGGATCGGGCAAGCGATCATCAACCGGTCGCCGGCGTGTTTTTGTCCGCGTTCCAGTATGACGGCGTCCTCGCTCGGCAAGCGGGCCGCGGCGGTCAACCAGGGAATGACGCCAAATCCCTTCCAGCCCGTCAACTGCTCGATATGGCGATAGCCGTCCTCGAACAGCGCAGGATCGCCGCGGAACTTGTTGATCAGGAAGCCTCGGACCATCGCCGCATCTTCGGGATCGATCACGGCCTTCGTACCCGCGATCGCAGCGATCACGCCGCCCCGGTCGATGTCGCCCACCAGGATGACCGGCAGACCGGCGGCTCGTGCGAAGCCCATATTGGCGATGTCGCCCGCGCGAAGATTGACTTCGGCAGGCGAGCCCGCGCCCTCCACCACGACAATGTCGCATTGCGCCTTCAGCCGTTCGTAGCTTGCGAGAACCGCCTCCAGCAGTTCGCCGCGCGCGGACCGGAAATTCCCCGTGCCCAATGTCCCGCGCAATTGGCCGTGAACGACAAGCTGCGACGTGCGGTCGGCCTGGGGTTTCAGCAGCACCGGGTTCATGTCCGTATGCGGATCGACTCCGGCAGCGATCGCCTGAAGCGCCTGCGCGCGCCCGATCTCCCCGCCATCCACGGTGACGGCGGCGTTGTTCGACATATTCTGTGGCTTGAACGGGCGCACCCTGTACCCACGACGCGACAGCGCGCGACAGACGCCTGCCACCAGCAGGGACTTGCCGACGTCCGAACCCGTTCCCTGAAACATGATCGCAGCCATGCCGCCGCTCCTGCATGGGGCGGGGCATGGTTACAAGCGTTTAGAGCATCGTGCGCAAAAGTGGGAACCGGTTTTGCGCTTAAAGCGATGCGACAACAAAAGCTTAGAGCGCACGACTTGCGTACGATTTAACGCAGCGCGCTCTAGTGGCTGTCAGCCGAACGCGTTGCGCCGCATCTCCACGGCGTCGATAAGCATGCCGCCCGCCATGAACACGCTGCCGGTGCACGCCAGCGCCAGCAGATGCCCGCCCGTGCCGGGATATTGCTGCATATAGACGATGCCCCGCTCCGTCGCGCCGAGGGCAAGCGCGTAGATGACCAGGAACGCCTCGAACTTGGTCTTGATGGTAAAGAGGCGCTTGATCCGGTCCATCCGATCCCACTCGCAGGCGCTGTGTTGCCGCTAGGGAATTAAATCGCCCGAAAGCTGCAAATGGTCAACAAGCGTTAACCATGATTGTTCGATCCGGGCGATCAGGCGCGTATCGGCGAGATCGTCCGGCGCGATGGCTTCGGGCCAATAGGCGTCGATGATCCCGGCTATATTGTCCAGCCGGGCCTCATCGACCAGAAAACGCGGGTCGATATTGGCGGGATCGGCCACCACGCGCAGCCTCAGGCAAGCAGGGCCGCCGCCATTGGCCATGGATTGCCGCACGTCGACTGGAATGATCTGCCGGATGGGGCCATTGCCCGCGACCATGGCTTCCAGCCACGCCCATACGCCCGGAATATCGCGTGCCTCGGTCGGCAGGACCAGGGCCATGCCGCCATCGGGCAGTGTCACCAACTGCGCATTGAAGATATAGCTGCGGATCGCCTCCGCCAGGCTGACGGCGCTGGCGGGAACCTCCACGATCTCGGCCGACGGCAGCAAGACACGCAGATCGGCATAGAAACGATCCTTGTCGGCGAAGGCCTGCTCATGGGTGAAGAGGACGCGTTCATTCGCGACCGCGACCACATCATTGTGGAACGCGCCAGCCGCAATCGCCTCTTCCGATTGCATGACGAACAGCGTCCGTCCCGGATCGAGCCGGTGCAGCCGGGCGACCGCCTTGCTTGCCTCAACATGCTGGCGTGCGGGGAAGGGACCGCCGGACTGGCCATAGACGAAGATTTCCACGCCCGCCTCGCCATGGCTGTCGCACAGCCGCATATGGTTGGCCGCGCCTTCGTCGCCAAAGGGCGCCGGGACCGGGCCATGCACCGCAAAGGCGCTTCGGTCCGAAAAGGCTAATCGCAACTGCGCCAGCGTCTGCGGCCATTCATGGCTGCGATGCGGCATGGTGACGAGGTTGGCGACTGTCAAATGGGTCAGCCCGTCCGCCGTGTCGGCGGCGGGGGAAACCGTGGCGGCGTTGGCGGCCCACATGGACGAGGCGGACATGGCGGCCGCACGGATATGCGCCTCCGCATTGCCGACATCGGTGCCGAGCGCGGACAGCCAGGCGCCGTCGGGCCGCCATTGCGGCAGGAATATCCCCTGCGACAGCCCCAGACGGATGTTGGAGCGCATCTTCTCTATCCCCTGGAGCGCTGCCGCTTTGGGATGGGAAACCGCTCCCGCATTGCGCGATGAGGCGAGATTGCCGAGGCTGAGGCCCGCATAATTGTGACTGGGGCCGATCAGGCCGTCGAAATTGATTTCCCTGACCGTCATGCCCGCTCCGCCACGGTGAAATTCTGCCCCGGCTCCAGCCGCAGCAATTCCGCTGAAGCCCGGTCGAGCGAGACGTTGCCGTCGTCATTCTCAAGGAAAAAGCCGTAGGCGCAGCGATAATCGGCCAGTCGTCCGGTTGTGATCAGCACCTTTTCACCTCCCTTGTCATGCACGGCACCCAGGGTGACGTCCCGGGCATGCGCGATGGTCCTCAGGCTGTTGATCTGTCCCACCATCGTCGGCCCTCCGTCAAAGATATCGACATAGCCGGGATTGGTGAAACCCTCCGTCTCCAACATCCGCATCGCCGCGCGGCCGTTGGGATGCGGCATGCCGATCACGCTGCGGGCGCTGTCGGTCAGCATGGCAGTATAGATTGGCGTCTTGGGCATCAGGTCGGCGATGAACTGGTTGCCGTTCACGGCGTTGAACTCGTCCGCTTCCTGAAAGCTCATGCCGAAGAAGCGCCCGGCCAACCCGTCCCAGAAAGGCGATCCCCCGGCCTCGTCGATCACGCCGCGCAGTTCCGCGATGATCCGTTCGCCGAAACGGGCGCGATGGTTGCGGATATAGAGATAACGGCTGCGTGCCAGCAGCAGGCCCAGCCCCTCCGCCCGCTCGCGCGGATGCAGGAACAGGCCGCCTACTTCGGTCGATCCTTCCAGATCGGTGACGAGCGAAAGCATCTCTGCCCGGAAGGTGCGCGAAAGCTCTCGGCTGTGCTGGGTCAGCACGCCCAGCCGATAGGAGTAGAAGGGCCAGCTTTGCCCGACCGTGCTGAAGATCTGGCAGGTGCCGCGAACCTGCCCTGTCTGGCCGTTTTCCAGCACCATGACGATCAGTTCGTCTTCGACACCTTCTGTCTGGCGGGACAGGGCCTGTTCGGTCCGCTCCAGCTTGGCGCCCAGTGACTTACGGTCCGGCGGCAGATTGGTGAATCCCCCCCCGGTCAGTTTCGCCATTTCATAAAGGGTCTGTAGATCGTCGGCTCGCGCCGTGCGCATGAAAAAACTCACGCCTTCATCCCCTTCATGGAAAACGCCCCTGCGCCATACGCAGCAATGCCAGCGCCGAAAGCTGCGCGCGTTCGGCCAGGCTCTCTACGATAAGATATTCCGAATCGCTGTGGATGTTGCCGCCGCGTACTCCCATGGTGTCGACCACGGGCACACCGCATGCGGCGATGTTATTGCCGTCGCAAACACCCCCCGTATCCCGCCAGCCTATCGCGAGCCCCATATCCTCCCCACATTGCCGGACCAGTGCGAACAGCGTTTCCGCCTTTGCATCCATCGGTTTGGACGGGCGGCCGAAGCCCCCATGGCGATGCATCGTCACCTCATGGTCTCGCGATACCTGGCGGATCGCCTTGTCCAGCATTTGCCGCGCCGCCTCTTCGTCGGGGGGCGTTCGCGGTCGGAAATTGACGTGGAGAATGGCGTGGTCGGGAACGACATTGTTGGGACTGCCGCCTTCGATCCGCGCCGGATTGCAGGAAAGGCCTCCGCCGCTGCCCGCCTTCAGCCGTAGGGCAAGGTCCGCGGCCGCGAGCAGCGCGTTGCGGCCATCATCCGGATTGCGGCCCGCATGGGCGCTTTTGCCCGTTACGACGATGGCGAAATTGCCGCTGCCCGCTCTTGCGCCCGCAAGCGTACCGTCGGGAAGGGCCGGTTCATAGGTGAAGGCGGCGCGCTTTCCCGCGGCTGCTTCCCGAAGCAATGGGGCGGAGGAGGGGCTGCCCACTTCCTCATCGCTGTTGATGATCACCTCATAGCCCAGATTTCCGGCTTCGGGCGCCGTCTCCAGAGCACACAGCGCCGCCAGCATGACGGCAAGGCCTCCCTTCATATCCGCCACGCCCGGTCCGTTCAGCGTCAGCGGATCGATCCAGCGCAATGCTTGGAACGCATGATCGGCGGGGAACACCGTATCCATATGACCGGTAAGCAAGATCTGCACCGCTGCATCCGGCCGGACGGTCAGTCGGATATGCTGCCCATGGGCCATCGTCGTCAGTCTGCCATCGGGAGCCACCGCCTCCACCGGCGCGGCATCGATCAGGCGCAATGCGCCCGGCAATGGTGCAAAGGCATCCGCCAGCATCCCGGCCATGGTGGAAAGACCGGCCAGGTTGCGTGACCCGCTGTTCACCCCGGCCCATTTTTCGGTTTGCGCGAGCATGGGTGCCGCCGCGGCCTGTCCCATCACCTTTCGTTCAAGCGATGAAATTCCTCTCATCCTCGCGACCCTATCAGAGCGAAGTCGACGCCTCCACCCCGTTCAGAAGGCGCCGGTCAGAAGCTGTAGGTCAGCGTAAGCCGGCTCAACGTATCGAAGTCCCGTGCCGACAGCAGCGTTTCCGATTCATATTGCACATTATAGGACATGGCCGCCGACCATCGCGTCCCGACCTTGGTCTCCAGCGATGTCAGGGAATTGATCGTATAGACGTCGCTTTCCGCATAACCCGACGCCACCTGCTTGAAGGTCAGCATGGGCGCCAGTCGCCAGGCCAGGTCCATGGATGCACGCGCGCCCAATTTGGTTTCCCGTTCGCCGATCACATATTTGGCGTGACGGATCGAAGGACCGGCATCCAGCGACAGGTCGATCGGATCGCTGACGATCAGCTTGTAGCCGATTCCGACCGAGGCGGTGTAACGCTCGTCATAACCGATCGAGGTGTCGCGCTCGAACTGGGTCAGGCCATAAGCGAAGCCGCGAGGATCGAATTCGTAGCGGGGTTCGTAGCTCGCCGTATAGCGCTCGCGCGAGGTGATGCCATTGGCTCGCCGATAATCGATGCTGGCCGCAAGCTTGTGCGACCATTGGATGCCGGTTCGCTTGAGCGCAGCGCTGGCGCTGATGCCGATTTCGCTGGTGGAGCCGGTCGAACGGAACCCGCCTGCCTCGACCTTGCCGGTCCACAGTTCGGTGAAGCGCGCCTCCCGGATCACGGTATCGCGGGTGGCCTTGGTCCGTTCCTTCCAGCTGTTGACCATGCGCTGTATCTCATCGGCCGAACCGGGATTGGTCTGCTTGGCGATCTTCGCGACAGTGGCGATCTCGGTTTCATTGCCGTTCGCGATCGCCGCCTCCAGCATTTCGCGCACGGAGGAGGGGAGCAGGACCGGATAATCGGCCCATGCCGGCGTCGGGATGAGGAGCGGGAGAAGGGCCAGCCAATAGCGCATGGCCCTTCTCATACCGACATGATGGCCGATTTTAACCCTCTTTTCAGATCAACGCCCTGAATTCGTGCAGGATATCGCGGTATAGCTTGCGCTTGAACGGCACGATCAGGTCCGGCAGCGATTCGGGATCGGCCCACTTCCAGTCGCGGAATTCGGGATGCTTGGTCCGTATGTCGATGTCGGCATCGCTCCCCAGGAAGCGCGCGAGGAACCAGAATTGCCGCTGGCCGCGATATTTGCCGCCCCACAGCTTGCCGATCAGTTCGGGCGGGAGGTCGTAGAAATGCTCTTCCCGCGCCTTGGCGATGATTTCCACATGCGCCTGATCGATTCCCGTTTCCTCGTTCAGTTCGCGTAGAGCGGCGGCCTTCATATCCTCGCCATCGTCAATGCCGCCCTGCGGCATCTGCCAGGCTTCGACCGCATTATCGATCCGCTGGCCGACGAAAACCTTGCCATCCATGTTGACGAGCATGACGCCGACGCAAGGCCGGTAGGCGTGTTCTGAATCATTCGGCATCGAGGCCATCATAGTCCCTGATCGTTGTTCCGGGGCATGCCTTTCGAACATGACCTTTTTGCGGTGCAAGAATAAGCGGCGGGGAGCCGCGCGTCCATGGATGAAAATCGCCGGGGCGGTGATTTGTGTTCCAAATGGAATGAGTGACGCAAAAGAGATGCTTGGAACCGGGGTGGCCCAATGGCATGGGAAAACCCATGACTTCTCCCGTCATCCTCTGGTTTCGCCAGGACTTGCGCCTGTCCGATCAGGCCGCCCTGGCCGCTGCCGTTCATGAAGGCCCGGTGATTCCGGTCTATGTGCTGGATGACAGCGCGCCTCGCCAGTGGAAGATGGGCGGGGCGTCGCGCTGGTGGTTGCATCACAGCCTGAAGAGCCTGGATGAAAAGCTGCGCAGCAAAGGTTCGCGGCTCATCCTGCGACGGGGAGAATGTGCCTTGGAACTCGCCAGGCTTGCGCAGGAAACCGGCGCCCGTCGGGTTCATGCCCTGCGCCATTATGAGCCATGGTGGCGCAATGCGGAAAAGGCGGTGGGACGGGAACTTGACCTGTGCCTGCATGATGGCGGGCTGTTGCTGCCGCCCGGTGCGGTGCGAACCGGAAGCGGAGGCCCATATCGCATCTACACGCCCTTTTATCGGGCGCTGATGGATCAGATGCCGCCCGCAGCACCGACTCCGTCGCCGTCGCGAATCGCGACAGTCGCCCGATGGCCGGATGGCGATGCGCTGGAGGATTGGCATCTCCTGCCGAAAAACCCGGACTGGGCCGTCGCCTTTGCCCGCGACTGGACGCCTGGCGAGGAGGGCGCGCGTGCCAATGTCGCCGCTTTCCTGGATGAGGTCGGCGACTATCCGGTTGCCCGCGACCTGCCTTCGCGGGAGGGAACGTCGCGTCTGTCGCCGCACCTGCATTTCGGGGAGATTTCCCCGGCCCAAGTCTGGAATCGCATCGGCAAGGCGCCCGCCGATGCGACGATATTCCTCAAGGAACTGATCTGGCGCGATTATGCGCATACGCAGATTTGGACGATGCCGGCTTATGGCTCGGAAAATGCACGAGCAGCGTTCGACGCCATGCCATGGCGCGATTTGCGGGAGGCAAAGACGGACTTCAAGGCCTGGACGAGCGGCCGCACCGGCTATCCGATCGTGGATGCGGGCATGCGCCAGCTTTGGGCGACGGGCTGGATGCACAATCGCGTGCGTATGATCGCGGCCAGTTTCCTGATCAAGCATCTGTTGATCGACTGGCGCCATGGCGCGCGCTGGTTCTGGGATACGCTGGTCGACGCCAGCTACGCCAATAACAGCGTCAATTGGCAATGGGTCGCGGGCAGCGGCGTGGACGCCAATATCTTCTTCCGTATCATGGCGCCGCTGACCCAGTCCGAGAAATTCGATGCCGCCGATTATATCAGGAAATGGGTGCCTGAACTGGCGCATCTGAACGATCATCATATCCACGATCCGGAGATCCATGGCGTCCGTCCGGCGGATTATCCGTCCAAATGCATCGGACACAGAGAGGGACGAGAAAGGGCGCTGGCGGCATATCGCCATGGCAAGCCATGATTGCGACGGCGTAAACCATCAGGCAGAGTGCTGGAATGAACGCAATTGATCCCCGTCGCGGCAGGGCAGCGATTCCGGTTCGGCGTCGACTGGACCCGCGCGATCACGGCTGGCTGGGACGATGGGTGGGCCAGCAATTCCATCGGCTGCTCGACCGTATCGATGAGGGACTGGAAAGGGGATCGCTGCACGCGATCCTCCCGGACGGGAGCCGGCGGCTGCTGGGCTGTCGGGCGGCCGGGCCGGAATGCGAAGTGCATCTGCTGCGCTGGCGGGCCTTGCTACGCCTGATCACCGGCGGTTCGGCGGGCTGGTACATGGCCTGGGCGCGGGGTGAATGGACCAGCCCCGACCCGGTCCCGCTGTTCGAACTGTTCATGGCCAATGCCGTTGCCTTGGGCAATGTCGCCCGTCCCGCCGGTCCCGCGCGCTGGATGGGGCAGGCGATGCACTGGGCACGACGCAACAGCCGCAAGGGGTCGCGCCGGAACATCGCCTATCATTATGATCTGGGCAATGATTTCTATGGCCTCTGGCTCGACAGGAACATGCATTATTCCAGTGCCTTGTTCCGCGATCCCGAGGATCGAATCGAAAGCCTGGAGCGGGCGCAGCAACGGAAGGTCGATGCGATTCTCGACCGGCTGAACCTCAAGGAAGGCGATTCCCTGCTGGAGATCGGCTGCGGTTGGGGCGGTCTGGCCGAACAGGCGATGGAGCGCTGTGCGATCCGCTATGACGGTCTCACCCTGTCGGTCGAGCAGGCGGAATATGCGCGAGACCGGCTGGGGTCTGGGGCCAACATCATCCTGCGCGACTATCGCGACGCCCAGGGGCAATATGACGCGATCACCAGCGTGGAAATGGTGGAGGCCGTCGGCGAACGCTATTGGCCTGCTTATGTCGAGGCGATCGCGCGGCTGCTCAAGCCCGGCGGCCGGGCGGCGATCCAATATATATTGATCGATGACGCCCTATTCGAAAATTATGCGCGCGGCGCCGATTTCATCCAGACCCATATCTTCCCCGGCGGCATGTTGATGTCCGAAAGCCGCTTCCGTCGGTTGGCGGAAGAACAGGGGCTGCAATGGCGGGACGTCCACCGTTTCGGCCCCATTATGCGGAGACGCTGCGGCGCTGGCGGGAACGCTTCGACCGTGCGATCGACAAGGGGCATTTGCCCTCCAGCTTCGACCAGCACTTCGTCGATCTGTGGCGCTATTATCTCATGTATTGCGAGGGCGGTTTCCGGGGCGGCAGCATCGACGTCGCGCAGGTGACGCTGGTGAAATCCTAGATCCGGACTCGATGGCCGGTCGGCGTGTCGGCCACGACCAGATCGGCTATGGCGTTCCCCACGACCGACGGGTCCTTGAGCGTTGCGGCATCCTCACCGGGGAAGGCGCGCGCCCGCATCGCGGTTCGCGTGGCGCCCGGATCGACGATATGGGTGCGGATGGCGGAGATGTTCTTCACTTCCTCGCCATAGGCGCCGACCAGCGTTTCCAGCGCCGCCTTGGACGCGCCATAGGCACCCCAATAGGCCCGCGGCTGCGCGCCGACCGATGAGGTGAGCGCCACCACGCGGGCATCGTCGCTTGCCCGGAGCATAGCGTCAAAGGCGGCGATCAACGCTTGGGGCGCGGCAATGTTGAGCGTGAGCAATCGGGCGAATTCCTTGGCATCGATGGCGGGAACCGAAGCCAGGCTGCCCAACGTCGCGGCATTCAGCACGAGAATATCGAGCGCCTGCCAACGTCCCGAAATGGCCTGCGCCAACCGTCCGATGCTTTCACCGTCGACCAGATCGAGCGGTGCGATGGTTGCGCTGCCGCCTGCCTGATGGATGCGGTCCTCCACCTCTTCCAGCGCGCCCCCGGTCCGCGCGGTCAGGATGACATGAGCGCCCGCAGCGGCCAGAGCTTGCGCAGTGGCGGCGCCGATGCCCCGGCTCGCGCCGGTCACGAGGGCCAGTTTACCGGAAAGAGGCTGCGTCGACATGGAATTTCCCTCATGAGGGTCAGGCAGGGACAAGCCCGATGCAGCAAGGCGCCGGACTTGTCCATTCAACGGCTGAAAAAGGCGGTCAGACGACCCGCTCGGCCAGCAGTTCGAGTTGGTTCTGCACCACGGCCTCGTCCTGGTCGGTCAGCGTGGTGGGATAGTCGCCGGTGAAGCAGGCATCGCAATATTGCGGCCGGATGTCGGCCCGCTTCGCCTCGCCCAGCGCCTTGTAGAGGCCGTCGATCGAGATGAAGGACAGGCTGTCGGCGTGGATGAAGTCCTGCATCCCGTCAATGTCCAGGCGGTGCGCCAGCAGTTTGGTGCGCTCCGGCGTGTCGACGCCGTAGAAGCAGCTATGCCTGGTCGGCGGGCTGGCGATGCGCATATGCACCTCCTTGGCACCCGCTTCGCGCATCATCTGCACGATCTTGAGAGATGTGGTGCCGCGCACGATCGAATCGTCGATCAGGACGATGCGCTTGCCCTCGATCAGGGCGCGATTGGCATTATGCTTCAGCTTCACGCCCAGATGGCGGACCTTGTCGCCCGGCTGGATGAAGGTGCGGCCGATATAGTGCGAGCGGATGATGCCCAGTTCGAAAGGAATGCCTGACTGCTGGGCATAGCCGATCGCCGCCGGAACGCCGCTGTCGGGCACCGGGATGACATAGTCCGCTTCGACCGGATTTTCGATGGCCAGTTGTGCGCCGATCGCCTTGCGGACCGAATAGACGCTGGAGCCGTCGACGATCGAATCGGGGCGGCTGAAATAGACATGCTCGAAAATGCAGGGGCGGGCATGGCTTTCGCCAAAGGGGCGGTGGCTGCGCACTTCGCCGTCATGCGTGACGATGACGAGTTCGCCGGGGTCGATCGAGCGGACATAGTCCGCGCCGACCACGTCGAAGGCGACGGTCTCTGAGGCGAAGATCGTCGAATCGCCCAGCTTGCCCATCACCAGCGGCCGGATGCCCAGCGGATCGCGGCAGGCGATCATGCCCTCGGGCGTCATGACGATCAGGGAATAGGCACCCTCGACCTGCTTCAGCGCATCGATGAACTTGTCGAGCAGCGTACGATAGGTGGAGGTGGCGACCAGATGGATGATGACCTCTGTGTCCGAGGTCGACTGGAAGATGGACCCGCGCCGGATCAGTTCCCGGCGCAGCTTCATGGCATTGGAGATATTGCCGTTGTGCGCGACGGCGAAACCGCCCGAACTCAGCTCCGCATAAAGCGGCTGGACGTTGCGCAGCGAGGTTTCGCCGGTGGTCGAATAGCGGACATGACCGCAGGCTGCGCCGCCCGGCAGGCCCCGAATCACTTCGTCGCGGTCAAAATTCCCGGCCACATGCCCCATCGCCCGATGGGTATGGAAATCATGGCCGTCCCAGCTCGTGATGCCGGCGGCTTCCTGGCCGCGATGCTGAAGCGCATGAAGGCCAAGCGCAACCATGGCGGAGGCGGTTTCAGCATTGAAAACGCCGAAAATACCGCATTCCTCACGCAGTTTGTCGTCGTCGAACGGATTCGTCGTAAACATGGGTTTTTGGTGGTCCACTGCCAATCCTGTCCGCTCCCATCGGGGGCGGCTTTGGCGCGCATATAGTGTGTCAGGGACGATTTGTCGCCTGCCTGTCACAAAAAAGGGTCGCGGCGCCGCCCGATCGCGATTTTCCGAAGAGCGACATTGGGTAAAAGGTCCACTGGCCTTGAGCGTTTTCGAAAGCTAATAGCCTTCTCCCATGCATCGCTTTGCCAATCCTGCGCGCTTCCTCAAGATTGTCCGGCCGCTGACGGCCTGGCTGTTCTGGCCGGGGCTTATCCTGCTGCTCGTCGGGGCGGGTTGCGGCCTGTTCGTGACGCCCGCGGACTATCTTCAGGGTGATACGGTGCGCATCCTTTATATCCACGTGCCTGCCGCCTGGCTGGGCATGGGCGGCTGGACGGGCATTGCCGTGGCGGCACTGATGCAGCTTGTCTGGCGCCATCCGCTTGCCGCCGTGGCTGGACGGGCGATCGCCATGCCTGGTGCCTTTTTCACGGCGGTATGCCTTGTCACCGGATCGATCTGGGGGCGCCCGACCTGGGGCACCTGGTGGGAATGGGACGGGCGCATGACCTCCATGCTGGTGCTCTTCTTCCTCTATCTCGGCTATATCGCCCTCGCCAATGCGAGCGCGCGGCAGGGGAACGGTGGGGTCAGTCCGGTAACTGCCATTTTCGGACTGGTCGGCGCGATCAACCTGCCCATCATCAACCGGTCGGTGGTGTGGTGGAACAGCCTGCATCAAGGCCCCAGCATCACGCTGCGGGGATCGAGCATCGACAATGCGCTGCTCTGGCCGCTCGGTTTCACCCTGATCGGATTCACCTTGCTTTTCGCCGCGATCGTGTTGATGCGCATGCGCGCCATCCTGGCACAGAACAAGATCGAAGCACGGATGCAGCGGCTTGCTCGGGGATGAGGACGCGGGGGTAAGGGAATGAACCAGTGGGCATTCGTGATCGGCGCCTATGCGCTGACCTTTTCGGGCACCGCCGTCATCAGCATTCTGAGCTGGCGCGCGATGCGCAGCGCTGAAGCCAGGGCGCGGCAGTTGGCGGACCGGGCATGAAGGCAAAGCATCAACGGTTGATCCTGGCCGTGGTCGCCCTCGCCGCCCTGATCGGTGCGGGGTTGCTTGCGGCGTCCGCGCTCAAGGACGAGGCCGCCTATTTCTATGTCCCTAACGACGTCAGGACCAAGGGCGTCGAGCCCGGCCGGGCGATCCGGCTTGGTGGCATGGTGGTCAAGGGCAGCCTGAAGCGCGCGAGCGACGGCGTCACCATCCATTTCGACGTCACCGACGGCAAGGCTAAGGTTCCGGCCAGCTTTAAGGGCATTACGCCCGACCTGTTCCGGGAAGGATCAGGTGTTGTGGCGGAAGGCGCTTTCGATGCCGCCGGCACCTTCCAGGCCACCAATCTGCTCGCCAAGCATGACGAGCGCTACATGCCGCGCGAATTGCAGGGCATGCAATATGACGAAGAGACCCACAAGATGAAGGCGGACCAGTGAGCGGGGAACGGCGCGGATGATTGCTGAGGCCGGCCTTGCCGCATTATGGCTTGCCGCCTCGCTGGCGCTGCTCCAGCTTGCTCTGGTGGCGATCGGCCTTGCGGGCGGCAAAAGCGATCTGCTGGGCGCGGTGCGGCCCGTCGCCGTGGCGCAAGGGTGCTTGACGGCAATCGCCTTTGCCCTGCTGATCACGCTGTTCCTGCGATCCGACATGTCCGTCCTGCTGGTCGTTACCAACAGCCATTCGATGAAGCCCTGGCTCTACAAATTCGCCGGGACCTGGGGCAATCATGAAGGGTCCATGCTGCTCTGGGTGACGGTCATGGGCGTGGCAGGCGCCGCCGTCGCCCTGTTCGAACGCGCCCTGCGGCGTGAAACGCACATGGCGACGCTGGGCGGCCAGGCGGCGATCAGCCTCGGCTTCTATGTCTTCCTGCTCTTCGCCTCCAATCCCTTCGCGCGGATCGATCCGGCCCCGGCGGACGGGCAGGGGCTCAATCCGCTGTTGCAGGACCCCGGGCTCGCCTTCCATCCACCGACCCTCTATCTTGGCTATGTCGGTCTTTCCGTGGCCTTTTCGTTCGCGGTCGGGGCGCTGCTCACCCGGCAGGTCGACGCCGCTTTCGCCCGTGCCATGCGTCCTTGGGTGCTGGGTGCCTGGATCTTGCTGACGCTGGGCATCACGGCGGGCAGCTATTGGGCCTATTATGAACTGGGCTGGGGCGGCTGGTGGTTCTGGGACCCGGTGGAGAACGCCTCCCTCATGCCCTGGCTGGCGGCGACCGCGCTGCTGCATAGCGTGACCGTGCTGGCGACCCGCGATGCGCTGCGCGCCTGGACGGTGATGCTGGCGGTGATCGCCTTTTCCATGTCGATGGTCGGCACCTTCCTGGTCCGGTCCGGTATCCTGACCAGCGTGCATGCCTTCGCCGTCGATCCGGAGCGGGGGACCTTCATCCTCGTTCTGCTCGGCATCTATATCGGCGGCGCGCTGGCGCTGTTCGGCTGGCGCGTGGGCGCGGTACGCGAAGGCGCGCCGTTCGAACTGGTCAGCCGGGAAACCATGCTGGTCGTCAACAACCTGCTGCTTTCGGTGATCCTGGGGCTGGTGCTGATCGGCACGCTCTATCCGCTGCTGACGGAGGCTTTCGGCCATAAGGTGTCGGTGGGTGCCCCCTATTTCGACCGGATTGCCGGGCCGATCGCGCTGGCTTTGATGGTCGTCATGATCCTGGGGCCGCTGACCCGATGGCGCCGCGACAGGATGCGCGAAGTGGGCCGGCGCATGGCGATCCCGCTTGTCGCAGGGGCGGTCGTTCTGATCACGCTTGCCATGTTTGCCTGGGGCCGGATCGGCATCCTGCCTTTCCTGGGGCTGGTGATCGCGCTGGCGGTCGCCGTGGGCAGCTTGGCGCCGCTGTGGAAGCGCAACCTGCGCCGGACGCCGCTTTTCACATGGGGCATGGTGATCGCGCATCTGGGCTGCGCGGTCAGCCTGGCGGGCATGGCCTGCGATTCAGCTTTCACGGTCGAGAGGCTGGTGGCCGCACGTCCCGGCGACATGGTGGAGACGGCGGGCTGGACGCTGCGGTTCAAGCAGATAATCCCGATCGCGGGTGATAACTGGACCGCGCTTCAGGCCGATGTGGAGGTGAGCCGGGGCGGTAGCGAGCCGGTCCTGATGCATCCGCAATCCCGCTTCTTCGCGTCTCCGCCCACCCCCACGACCGAGGCGGCCCTGCTGACGCGCTGGAACGGCCAGCTTTACGTCGTGCTGGGTCAGGAGGCCGATGAGGGCCGCTGGCAACTGCGCATCTGGTGGAAGCCTTTCGTGACGCTGATCTGGCTGGGTGGCTTCCTGATCGCGCTGGGCGGTGCCCTGGCGCTGGTCGGACGGGAGCGGCGGGGATGGCTCCTCAAATGGCGGGCCCGGAAGGCCACGGAGGCTCTCGCATGAGGAAGCTGCTGATCTGGCTGCCACTTCTGCTTTTCCTCGGTTTTTTCGGCCTGTTCGCGAGCGGGCTGCTGCGTCCGGACGACAGGATCATCACCTCGAAGCTGGTCGGCAAGCCGCTTCCGCCCTTTGTCCTTCCTGCCGCGGCCAGCGACCGCCCGCCGCTGGCGAATAGTGAACTGGCCAGCGGCAAGCCCCGCCTGCTCAATATCTTCGCCAGTTGGTGCGTGCCCTGTGCCGCGGAAGCGCCGCAACTCATGGCCCTCAAGCAGGCCGGCGTGGAGATCGACGCCATCGCCATCCGCGATGCCCGGCCCGATGTCGACGCCTTCCTCAAGCGCTACGGCAATCCCTATGCCCGGATCGGCCTTGATGCCCGGAGCGAGGTGCAGATCGCGCTCGGCTCTTCCGGTGTGCCGGAAAGCTTCGTTATCGATGGCAAGGGCCGCATCGCCTATCAGCATGTCGGTGACATCCGCGAGGATGATGTGCCGATGATCCTCGACCGGCTGAGGCGCGCGCAATGAGGGGGCTGCTGGTCATGCTCCTGTTGATGTTGAGCGCGCCCGCCCTGGCGCAGTCCGCGCTGCCGCCCGCACCCTATGCCGACCGTCAGATCGACGATCCGGCGCTGGAGAAGAAGGCGCGGACGCTCATGGAGACTATCCGTTGCCTCACCTGTCAGAGCCAGTCGATCGCGGACAGCAACGCCAGCATGGCGGGCGACCTGCGCTCCCAGATTCGGGAACGTATCATGGCGGGCGAGCAGCCCGAGCATATCCGCGCCTGGCTGATCGAGCGCTATGGCGACTGGGTGAGTTATGAGCCGACGGCCGAACCGATCCTATGGCCGCTATGGGCTGCCCCGCTGTTGTTTCTGGGGCTGGGGCTGCTGATCGTGCGCGGCCGAATCAAGCGGAGGCGGTCATGACGGGTTGGATCATCGCGATTGTCATGGCGGTGGGCGCTCTTGTCGCGATCCTGGCCGTCGGTCGTATACCGCGCTCATCCTGGGAAATCACCGCGGCGGCATTGCTGCTCGGTCTTGCGGGCTATGCATGGCAGGGGCGGCCCGCCCTTGCCGGGGCATCCCGGCAAGCGGAGGAAAAGAGCGGAGCCGCCTTTGATGAAAAGCTGGCCGAGCAGCGCCGCGGCATGGCGGAACGCTATGGCAAGGCGGGCCAGTGGCTGTTGCTCTCCGACGGTCTTGGGCGACAGGGCAAGACCAGGGAAGCGGCCAATGTGCTGCTTTCGGGCCTGCGGGAAATGCCCGACGATCCCAATTTGTGGCTGGGCTTCGGCAATGCGCTGGTGGCCCATGCCGGAGGCGTCATGTCGCCTGCGGCGGACTTTGCCTATCGGAGGGCCATGGCGATCGATCCGGGTGGACCGGCGCCGCGCTATTTCTACGGTTTGGCGCTCGCCCGCGCGGGACAGCTCAAGGAAGCGCGGGCGCTTTGGGGCCCGCTCGCCGCCAGCGCGCCCGAAGGCAGCGAGATCCGCAAGGAACTGGAAGGCAATATCGCGCGTATCGACGCCATGCTGGGTTCCCAAAGCCCATAGCGCCGATCAGGCCCACCGACGCATTGCCTAGACCATGGAGCCATGATAGGGCGCGGCGGTTTGCGGGGGCTTATGGAATGACAAGACGGGCCGCTTCCCCGTTCAGGTGTCCAAAGATCATGACAATTCGGCATTTTCTTCATGGCTGACGCGACCAACACCGGCGCCGTGCATGCGGAGGACGACGCCCAGGGTCATGGCCATGCCGGGCAGAAGGCGACGCTGAAGCTGGTGGTGGGTGCCATCGGCATCGTGTTCGGCGACATCGGCACCAGCCCGCTTTACGCCTTCCGGGAAACCTTTGCCGGGCATCATCATCTCGATCTCGATCCCGATCACATATTGGGCGTCATCAGCCTGATGTTCTGGTCGATGATGCTGGTGGTGACGCTGAAATATGTCACCGTCATCATGCGCGCCGACAATAAGGGGGAGGGCGGCAGCCTGGCCCTGCTGGCGCTGATCAACGGCCAGACGAAGACCCAGCGCTGGTCGCGCGGGATCGTGCTGCTGGGGGTGTTCGCGACCTCGCTCTTCTACGGCGACTCGATGATCACCCCGGCGGTCTCGGTGCTTTCGGCGGTCGAGGGCCTGGCCGTCTACAACAGCAACCTCGCGCCGCTGATCCTGCCGGCAGCGATCATGATCCTGCTGGGGTTGTTCTGGATTCAGGGACTGGGGACGAATCGCGTCGCCTCGCTCTTCGGCCCGATCATGCTCTTCTATTTCCTGACCATCGCGGTGCTGGGCATCATCAGCATCGTCAAGACGCCGGGCATCCTGCACGCCTTCAATCCCTATTGGGCCTTCATGTTCTTCGTCACCGATCCGCTGCCCGCCTTCCTGGCGCTGGGCGCGGTGGTGCTGGCGGTGACGGGGGCGGAGGCGCTTTATGCCGATATGGGCCATTTCGGCCGCAGCCCGATCCGGGTGTCCTGGCTGGCCTTCGTGCTGCCTGCGCTGATGATGAACTATATGGGGCAGGGCGCGCTTCTGTTCCGGGAGGGGGCGGCGGCGCTGCACAGCCCCTTTTACTATCTGGCGCCGCAATGGGGACAATTGCCGCTGGTCGGCCTTGCCACACTGGCGGCGATCATAGCCAGCCAGGCAGTGATTTCGGGCGCCTTTTCCGTGACGCAGCAGGCGATCCAGCTCGGTTTCATGCCGCGTCTGCGCATCGCCCATACCAGCGCGTCGACCGCGGGTCAGATCTACATCCCCCTCATCAACTGGGGGTTGATGGTGATGGTCATCCTGTTGGTGCTGGTGTTCCAGACCTCATCGAACCTGACCGCGGCCTACGGCATCGCCGTCACGGGCGCCATGTTCATCGACAATGTGCTGCTGACCGTGCTGCTCTACCGCCTGTGGAAGTGGCCCTGGTATTATTCGGCTCCGCTTTTGACGGTGCTGTTCCTGGTCGACGGCGCCTATCTGGCGGCCAACCTGACGAAGGTGCCTGCCGGCGGCTGGTTCCCGCTGTTGATCGGCTTTGTCATCTTCACGCTGCTGACGACCTGGTCGCGCGGACGCAGGCTGGTGCAGGATCGCCTGCGCGAAGCCGCCATGCCGATCCCGGTGTTCGTGGCATCCGCCGCCAACAGCGCGGTAAGGGTGCCGGGAACGGCGGTATTCATGACCTCGACGCCCGACGGCGTGCCCCATGCGCTGCTGCATAATCTCAAGCACAACAAGGTGCTGCACGAACGAGTGATCCTGCTCACCGTCAAGATCAAGGACGTGCCCGTGGTCGAGGATGACGGCCGGTGCCGGCTGGAGGATCTGGGTCGGGGCTTCTACCGCCTCGTCCTGCAATATGGCTTCATGCAGGAACCTGACGTGCCCGCCGCGCTCAAGAATGTCACCGGCTGCGGTCAGGCGTTTCGGATGATGGACACCAGCTTCTTCCTGGCGCGCCAGACATTGCTGCCCTCCGCCAAGCCGGGCATGCCGCTCTGGCGGGAGAAGATTTTCGCCTGGATGCTGCGCAATGCGGAAAGTGCGATGGAATTCTTCCGCCTGCCGACCAACCGCGTGGTCGAACTGGGCAGCCAGGTCGAGATTTGATCTCGATGAATGAGGGCGCGGCGTTCGAACGCCGCGCCCACCCTGTCACATAGCTGCGAATCAGGCGGCGTCGCGATCCTTGCCGTTGATGTCGACCAGTTGACCGCCATTAATGGCGATCTTCTTGGGCTTCATGGCTTCGGGTATTTCGCGGACCAGCTCGATGATCAGCAGGCCGTCGGCCAGATCGGCCTTTTCCACCCGGACGAAATCGGCCAGTTCGAAACGGCGCTCGAAGCTGCGATTGGCGATGCCGACATGAAGGAATCTGGCGCGGTCGCCGCCCTGCGATTCTTCCTTCCGGCCCGTCACCTGGAGCAGGTTCTGCTGGGCGGTGATGTCGATCTCGTCGGTGCGGAACCCGGCAACGGCCAGCGTCACACGATAGCGATCATCGGAGAGCCGCTCGATATTGAAGGGGGGGTAATTGTCAGCCTGCTGCAACCGCGCGTTATTTTCGATCAGGTCGAACAGGCGGTCGAAGCCGACGGTGGAACGACGATAGGGGGTCAGGTCAAAACCACGCATTGTCATAATCTCCTAAGAGCAAAATGATCCTGCCGGACCCGATCTGGCATCCGGCGAAACGCTGTCCGACCCCAAGCGGCGGCCGGACAATGCGGATATGGTTCGACGTCAGGGTGTTTCAAGTGGGACAGGCAAAGCGATATGCTCGCCCGATACGGAAGCCGTCGTTGCATGACGTCACAACCGGACAGCCGATCCTTCATTTCGAGGGCAGCATCGATCGACGGCGGGCAGAACGAAGAAAAGTACCCGGGCCGTGCTGCCACGACCCGGGTACTAATGGACGATTGCTCGTCTCCCCCTTGGCCTGCCTCGACCGCTTCTTAGCCCCCTAAGCTCGAAGCGGGATGCAGTATCCCTGAACCACGGCCATTTACCTGTGCTTCGAAGCCTGTGCTATGGACTGCGCAGGCCGCTGTCACGGGCTATTTATGCTCCCTGTGATTTTCCCGATCATGCTGTGGCGTCGATGCAACAATCGGGCAATGCTTGCCGTTGATCGATACCGTGCTAGACGGGCAAGCCATATCCTTATCAAGAGGCCATTCCGCGCCATCATGATTCTATCCCGATACGAACGGATGATCGCCAAGCGTTATCTGCTGCCCGGCAAAGGAGAGGGGTTCATCTTCCTCGTTGCCGGGATCAGCCTGGTTGCGGTGATGCTGGGCGTGGCCGCGCTCATCATCGTGATGAGCGTCATGAACGGCTTCCGGGCCGAACTGTTCGACAAGATCGTCGGCCTCAACGGCCATGCGGTGGTGCAGGGCTATGGCGGGCGCCTGCCCGATTGGAAGGCGGTGCTGAAGGAAGCGAAGGCGACGCCGGGCGTCGTCAGTGCGACGCCGCTGATCGACCAGCCCTTGCTGGGCAGCTTCCAGGGACGGGTGGAGGCCGTGCTGGTCCGCGGCATGACCGTCAATGACATTCGCAACAATGCGACCTTGAAGGCGAAGGTTGTCGCGGGCAATTTCGATGCGCTGACCCCCCATGGCGGCAAGGTGGCGATCGGATCCCGGCTGGCCGAGAATATGGGCGTCCAACTCGGCGACAATATCACGATCATCAATCCGGCGGGGCGTTCCACCCCCTTCGGCACCGTGCCGCGCCAGGTGTCCTACCAGGTCGCCGCCATCTTCGAAGTCGGCATCTATGATTATGACAAGGCCTTCGTCGTCATGCCGATGGAGGATGCGCAGACATTGTTGCTGCTGGGCGATGTGGTCGGCATGATCGAAGTCCAGACGGTCAATGCCGATCAGGTCGGCGCGATCCTGGAGCCGTTGGCGGGCAAGGTCGCGGGCCGCGCCGTCATCACGGACTGGCGTCAGATGAACGCATCGCTGTTCGAGGCGCTGGCGGTCGAGCGCGTGGCGATGTTCGTCGTCCTGTCGATCATCGTGCTGGTCGCGGTGTTCAACATCCTCTCCTCGCTGATCATGCTGGTGCGCGCCAAGACGCGGGACATAGCCATATTGCGGACCATGGGTGCCAGCCGGATCGGGTTGGTGAAGATCTTCATGACCGTTGGCGTCACCATCGGCACGTTGGGCATGGCGGCGGGCATGGTGCTGGGCTTCACCTTCCTCTTCTTCCGGCAGAGCGTGGTGAATGCGATCCAGTTCCTCACCGGGCAGAATCTCTGGGACCCCTCGATCCGGTTCCTGACCGAACTGCCGGCCAAGCCCGATCCCGTGGAGATCACCATCATCTGCCTGATGGCGCTGATCTTCAGTTTCCTTGCGACGCTCTATCCGGCGTTCAAGGCCGCCAATACCGATCCCGTGCAGGTGCTGCGCTATGAATGACATATTGAAGGTCAGCGGTCTCCAGCGCAGCTTCACCCAGGGGGGCGTCACCATAGAGGTGCTGCGCGGCGTGGACCTGTCGGTCCGGACAGGCGAGATCGTCGCGCTGCTGGGGCCGTCGGGGTCGGGCAAATCGACCCTGCTTCAGGCGGTGGGTCTGCTGGAAGGCGGCTTCGACGGGTCGATCCGCATTGGCGGCGAAGAGGCGGCGCAACTCGACAATGACGGGCGCACCCGGTTGCGGCGGGATGCGCTGGGCTTTGTCTATCAGTTCCATCATCTGCTGCCCGATTTCAACGCGATCGAGAATGTCGTCCTGCCGCAGGTCATCCGCGACGTGGACATGGGCACGGCGCGGGCCCGTGCCGAATCCCTGCTGGGATCGCTGGGGCTCGGCCATAGGCTGGAGCATCGGCCGAGCCAGCTTTCGGGCGGCGAGCAACAGCGCGTCGCCGTGGCCCGCGCGCTCGCCAACCGGCCCGCGCTGGTGCTGGCCGACGAGCCGACCGGCAATCTGGATGAACGGACCGCCGACATCGTGCTGGCCGAATTCCTGCGCCTGGTCCGGGAGGAAGGTTCGGCCGCACTGGTCGCGACCCACAATGAGAGGCTGGCCGAGAAGATGGACCGGGTGGTTCGCCTGCACGAAGGCGTGCTGGAGGATGGTTCAGGCCACCTGTGAGGCGGCGTCCCGCACCGTTGCGATCACGATCCGGTCGCGGCCCTGACTCTTCGCGCGCAGCAGCGCCGCATCGGCGGTCCGCAGCAGCGTTTCCGCCCGGCCATGATCGGGAAAAGCCGCAAGGCCGAACGATGCCGTGACCGGTCCCAGTTCATCGCCGCGATGCTCGACGCGCAAATCCTGTATCTTCTGTTGGACCATGCGCGCACGGTCCAATGCTTGATCCAGGTTAAACCCGGGCATCAGCAGCACGAATTCTTCTCCTCCCAGACGAAAAGCGCAGTCCTTTTCGCGAAGAGCCTCATGGAGTACGTCGCCAACCGCGCGCAGCACCGCATCGCCCGCATCATGACCATGATTGTCGTTGAACCGCTTGAAATGGTCGATATCGATCATCAGGCACGCCATGGGCGCATCCTTGCTTTCGGCCAGGGCGATCTGTTCCTTGAACACCGCATCGAAGCGGCGCCGATTGGCAAGGCCGGTCAAAGGATCGGCCATCGCCATCTGTCGCAACGCGTCCCGCAAACGTAGATTGGCTAGCGCGAGCCCGATATTCTCCGCCAGCATCTCCAGATATTTTTCCGCGCGGTTTAGCTGGTCGGCGGGCACATTGTCGGGCTGCTCGAAATAGAGCAGGCCGATGCTTTCTCCCTGCGCCGTCAACGGGATGCATATGGTCGCGATGGCGCTCTGGCCACCCAGATGTTCGCACGGAATATCGATCAGTTCGCCCGTCGGTTTGTGGGTCTGGCCACGGCGCAGCGCCCAGCAGGCGGAAGGCGCAAATTCCGGCGCTTGTGACTGGCGGGGTTCAAGCCACTGACAGGCCTGGACCATGGCATTGCGCCGCATGTCCTGAATATAGAGCCGGCCTGCGAAGCCGGGTGCGATTTCCGGCGCGAAGCGGCCGACGATGTCGACCAGATCGCCTATACTGTCGCAACCCTGCAAACGCTGCGTCATGCGCGACAGTTGATCCCGGGTGACGCGATCGGCGTCACGCTCCTGTTCCAATCGTTGCCGTTCCAGCCCGTTTTCGCGGAAGATGCGCACGGCCTGCGCCATGTCCCCGATTTCGTCCACTTGCGGAAGTTCGGGCGGGACGGCGGCGAAATCCTGTGCCGCCAGCCGCGTCACCACGTCACTCAGTCGCACCACCGGCCGCAGGATGCGCTGTTTCAGGATGAAGTACAGCACGCACAGGAAAAGCAGGGCAGTCGCACCCAACATGAGTTCGGACATGAAGCGCCACTGCCGGGCGGTATCGGTCGCCCGCCGGACGGAGGCTTCGGTCCGCTGATCCAGCATATATTGGAATTTGCCGACCTGAGCGGCAACCCGATCCAGTTCGCGGCCATATTCATCGCCGAACAGGATTTTGCGCCCAGTTTCTCCATCGCCCTTTTGCGCAGCCTGGATGGCGGCTTCCTGCTCGTCGACAAGGGCGTCCGCCCAGCGCAGCGCCTGTTTCAGAGCCCCCAGTTCGCTGATATTGGCGCCTGCGTCCTGAAGATGGGCAACCCTCTGTTCGACCGAATGCAATTCGGCCTTTTCCCGACGATAGGCGATGACATGGGTGGGATCGCCCGTGATCACGAAACTGCGTGCCTGCTCCGTCTGGCGATAGACATCCTCCTCCAGGGTCGCTGTCATCTGGTCGAAGGCCGAGCGTTGCTCGACGGCGGCGCGCTCGGTCTGTTCGGCGCTGGATGCCATCAGCATGACGGTGCCCGACGCCAGCGTCAGGAATACGGTGGCACCATAGGCGTAGTTGGTGATGGTGGATAAACGCATGAGCCGGTCGTAACGCTCAAAAATTGGGGATGAGTTAACTATCGACCGGTTCACGAGTTTCTTTTTCGGAAAGCCTTCATGTTACCCACGACTTTCTTAAGGTGAGGGGCTGGCGTCGAATCGGGGGGAACGCCTAGATTGGCAAAATGCCTTATGCCGGTTTCGTCCCCCTTCGCGTCTTTTCTTCCTTCACCATGCTCGAAGGGGCGATCGACCCCAAGAAGATCGCCAAACAGGCCAAGGCCCTGGGCTTTCCCGCTGCGGCGATTACCGACCGCAACGGCCTCTACGGCTCCATGGCTTTTTCCGATGCCTGCAAAGGGGAGGGGGTACAGCCGGTCATCGGCGCGATGATCGGCATTTCCCGGCCCGGCCGTCCTGCCAATGCCGCGCCGGTGCATGACTGGATCGCCCTTTATGCGCAGGATTCGACGGGTTATGACAATCTCTGCGCGCTCGTTTCCATGGCGCATCTGGACCGGCCGGTCGAGGAAGTGCCCCATATCAGCCTGGAAACGCTGGCGGGCCGCACGGACGGCCTGATCGCATTGACGGCAGGGGGCGAGGGAGCCCTGGCGCGCCTTTTCGCCGAGGACCAGCCCGATGCCGCACTGGCCTATGCGGACCGGCTTGAAGAGCTTTTCCCTGGGCGGCTCTATATAGAAATCTGCCGCCGTCTCGATCCGGTCGAGGGGAAGGCGGAACCGGAACTGCTCGATCTTGCCTATGCGCGCGACCTGCCGCTGGTGGCGACCAATCCCACCTGTTTTGCAGAGCCGCATTTTCATGAGGCGCATGACGTGATGCTCTGCATTGCGGACAGCGCCTATGTGGAAACGCCCGATCGGCGCACCAGTTCGCCCGATGCCTGGATGAAACCGGCGGCGGAAATGAAGCGGCTGTTCGAGGATCTGCCCGAAGCGCTCGCCAACACGCTGGTGGTCGCTCAGCGCTGCGCCGTGGCCGCGCCTAAGCGCAAGCCGATCCTTCCCAGCCTCGCCGGCGATATAGAGGGCGAGGCGATGATGCTGCGTGAGCAGGCGACACAGGGGCTGGAGGAACGGCTGGCCAGGGTCGGGATCACCGGCGAGGAAGAGCGCAAGCCATATTTCGACCGATTGAAGTTCGAAACCGACATCATCATCCAGATGGGGTTTCCGGGCTATTTCCTGATCGTCGCGGATTTCATCAAATGGGCCAAGGATCATGATATTCCGGTGGGGCCGGGCCGTGGTTCGGGCGCCGGTTCGGTCGTCGCCTGGGCACTCACCATCACCGATCTTGATCCGTTGCAGTTGGGGTTGCTGTTCGAACGCTTCCTGAACCCGGAACGCGTTTCCATGCCCGACTTCGATATCGACTTCTGCGAAACCCGGCGCGGCGAAGTCATCCGCTACGTCCAGCAGAAATATGGCGCGGATCATGTCGCGCAGATCATCACCTTCGGTAAGCTCAAGGCTCGCGCGGTGCTCAAGGACACAGGCCGCGTGCTCCAGATGAGCTATGGCCAGGTCGACCGCCTCGCCAAGCTGGTGCCCAACCATCCGACCGATCCCTGGACGCTGGAACGGTCCCTGAATGGCGTTGCCGAATTCAGGGCGGAATATGACAATGACAATCAGGTCAGGCGGCTGATCGACTATGCGATGAAGCTGGAAGGTTTCCCTCGTCACAGCTCTACCCATGCTGCGGGCGTGGTGATCGGCGACAGGCCCCTGTCGCAACTCGTGCCGCTCTATCGCGACCCCCGATCCGACATGCCGGTGACGCAGTTCGATATGAAATATGTCGAGGGCGCGGGGCTGGTGAAGTTCGACTTCCTTGGCCTCAAGACCTTGTCGGTCCTGCACAAGGCCGTGCAACTGCTCGCCGGGCGGGGGGTGGAGATCGATCTGAACGTACTCGGCTGGGACGATCCGGCTGTCTACGAACTGCTCCAGCGCGGTGATACGGTGGGCGTATTCCAGTTGGAATCGGAAGGCATGCGCAAGACGCTGGCCGCCGTGCGTCCGACCAATTTCGGGGACATCATCGCGCTGGTGTCGCTCTATCGTCCCGGGCCCATGGACAATATCCCGATGTTTGGCCGTCGCAAGAACGGCCAGGAAGATATTGAATATCCCCATATCCTGCTGAAACCGATCCTCGAAGAAACCTATGGCATCTTCGTCTATCAGGAACAGGTGATGCAGGCCGCTCAGATACTGGCCGGTTATTCGCTGGGTGACGCCGATCTTCTACGCCGCGCGATGGGCAAGAAGATCAAGGCGGAAATGGATGCCCAGCGCACCCGTTTCGTGGAGGGCTGCGCAAAGAGTGATATTGCGGCAGGCAAGGCGAACGAACTGTTCGACCTGATCGACAAGTTCGCGGGCTACGGTTTCAATAAATCGCACGCGGCCGCCTATGCCTTGCTCGCCTATCAGACGGCTTGGCTGAAGGCGCATTTCCCGGCGGAATTCTACGCCGCCTCCATGGCGTTCGATATTCACCTGACCGACAAGCTGACGGTGTTCGTCGATGATATGCGTCGAATGGGGCTCAGTTGCCTTGCGCCGGACATCAATCGCAGCCTGGCCGATTTTTCGGTCGAGGCGGTTGAGCAGGAAGGCGATGATCCACGCCTTGGCTTTGCGGTGCGCTATGCGCTGGGGGGCCTGAAAGGTGTGGGCGAAAAGGCGATGGAACAATTGGTCGCGGAGCGCGACGCGGGCGGTTCCTTCAAGTCGCTGGACGATTTTGCCGACCGGATCGAACCGCGCCTCCTGAACCGGCGCCAGTTGGAAAGCCTGGCGGCGGCAGGTGCGTTCGACGGCATCCATGCCGACCGAGCGGGCGTCCACGCCGCCGCCGAGACCATTCTGAGCGTGGCCGCCAGCGCGGCCGAGGCACGGGAAAGCGGGCAGGGCGGCTTGTTCGGGGACGTTGAGGCACCCCATGCCGATGTGCGCATTCCCCCGCACCAGACCTGGTCGACCGCTGACCGCATGGCGCAGGAAAAGGATGCTTTCGGCTTCTATTTTTCGGCCCATCCGGTGGATCGCTTCCGGCATCTGGCGGAAGCGCGGGGCGCGAAGAGTTATGGCGCGATTTGCGCGGAGCCAGTGGCCGAAGGCGGCCGGGCCAATGGCGTGATGGCCGCCATGGTCGAGGATGTGCGCTGGCGCGAAACCAAGCGGGGCGCGCGTTATGCCGCCGCCACCTTCTCCGACAGCAGCGGCCAGTTTCAGGCGAGTTGCTTCGATGAGGAGGCGTGCAAGGCGATCGAAGACATGGCCCGCGAAGGGGATTGCGCGCTGCTGATGGTCGAGCTGGACCGTCTGCCTGGAGAGGAAACGCCGCGCGTCACCATTCGCGGGGTTGAGCCGTTCCGCCACCTGGCCAACAGTTCACGTATGGAATTGGTGGTCGATGTCAGTGATCCGGCGGCGGCCGAGACTTTGGCGCAATTGCTGGCGCGCGCGAAGGGGGGGCGGAGCGAAGTCTTTCTTCGCGCACCCGTCGCGGACGGCAAGGCTGCACGGCTTTTCCTGGGGGACGATTATCTAGTCGGCGCCGACCAAGTCGATGCGATCGCGCTCATTCCAGGTCTCCGCATTGGCCGCTTCGAACGGATGGAAGCCAAGGCCGACGGTTACCGAGCGCGCAACAGGCGGTCGGGAATGAGGCTCGTGAGTTAGAGGGCGCCGCGTTAAATCAAGGTCTGGGACGCGCGCCCAGTTTTTCGTTTCCGCCCCATTTTTGCGCAAGACCGGTTCCCACTTTTGCGCAAGATGCTCTAAAATAACCGTAATTGGTCGCCTTGGGGCGGACGGAAGAGGTCGGTGCGCAGCATCAGTCGCCGGCCGCCCAAGCCTGCCCGCTGGCGTGCTTTCAGAAAGCGCGCCCTGATAAGGTCGGCCCATACGCCCTTCCCGCGCATCCGGCTGCCGAAATCGGGATCATTGTCGCGCCCGCCCCGCAATTCACGGATGATCCCCATGACCTTGCCCGCACGATCGGGATAGTGAGCCTCCAGCCATGCCCGGAACAAGGGCGCGACCTCATGGGGTAAACGGACGGGGATATAGCTCACTTCCCGCGCTCCCGCCGCAGCCACATGGGCGATCAGCGACTCTATCTCATGATCGGTGATGGCGGGGATGATCGGGGATATGCTGGCGACCACCGGAACGCCAGCCTCCGATAAACGACGAATGGCGTCGAGTCGACGTAGTGGATGCGGCGCACGCGGTTCCAATGTCCGGGCGACAGCAGGATCAAGGCTGGTCACGGAAATCATCACGGAAACAAGATCGTGCCGTGCCATCCCGGCAAGCAGGTCGATGTCCCGCAAGACGCGGTCGGACTTGGTGGTGATATAAACTGGGTGTCGACATTCCCATAATATTTCAAGGCATTGTCGAGTAATTCTCCAATCCTTTTCAATGGGTTGATACGGATCGGTATTGGTCCCGATGGCCAGCGGAGCGACATGATAGGACTTGCGCGAAAGTTCGACTTTCAGCAATTGCGCCGCGTTCGGCTTGGCGAACAGGCGCGTCTCGAAATCGATCCCGGGCGACAGGTCGTGATAGGCGTGGGTGGGCCGCGCAAAGCAATAGATGCAACCATGTTCGCATCCCCGATAGGCGTTGATCGACTGGCTGAAGGCAATATCCGGGGACGCGTTGCGGCTGATGATGGTGCGTGGTTGCTCCACCGTGACCTGTGTACGGCGGCGCGGCGGAAGACCATCCACTTCTTCAAGCGTGTCGAGCCAATCCCCATCCGCAATCCGTTCAGGCATGTTGAAGCGCCGGCTCTCGCCATTCAGCGTCGCACCTCTGCCCTTCTCAACGACCATCTTGTCGTTAGAACATAAGAAGAACATATTGACAAGAGGCTTTGCTCCGGGCATCAACATGCCATGATTTCAGGGGGGTGGATGAAGAGGATAGCGATGGCCGTGGCCATGGGAATCGTCGCGACGGCGTCGCCATCCTGGGCGGCCGATGCCGACCCTTGCGGTGACGGACTTGTCTGCGCCAGCGATCCGCAATCGGTGGTCCGTGCCTTGCAGGCCGAGGGCTATAAGGCTGCTCTGGACAAAAGTAAGACAACCGGCAATCCATTGATCGAAAGCGCCGCCAATGGCTATAACTTCACCATCTTCTTCTACGAATGCGAGCAGGCGAAGAAATGCGGATCGCTGCAATTTCAGCTGAGCTTCGAGGATGATGGCGGCAATACACCGGAACTTGCCAACAAATGGAACAAGGACAAGCGTTTCAGCCAGATGTCCGTCTGGGACGATCATTCGCTGGCACTGGCTTATGATGTGACGACCGTAGGCGGGCTCAATCAGAAGAATTTCGCCGATGTGATCGACTGGTGGGCGGTCATGCTGGGCGAGGCCGCGAAATTCTTCAAGGAAAACCCGGTGAAGGGCAAATAAACCTCAACGCTCGGTCAGGCGCGGCATCAGTTCGACGAAATTGCAGGGGCGAAAACGGCTGTCGAGTTGGCTGACCAGAATGCCGTCCCACGCGTCCTTCACGGCGCCGGTCGATCCCGGTAGCGCGAAAATATAGGTGCCCCGCGCGACGCAGGCCGTCGCGCGCGATTGGATCGTGGAAGTGCCGATGGTCTGATAGCTCAACCAGCGGAAGAGTTCGCCAAAGCCGGGGATTTCCTTATCCTGAACCTGGGCAAGCGCCTCCGGAGTGACATCTCTGCCCGTGACGCCGGTTCCCCCGGTAGTGATGATGCAATCGATCTCGGGATCGTCGATCCAGCTATGGAGCCGGGCGACGATGGCGGCGCGTTCGTCCCGTTCGATATAGCGCATGGCCAGGATATGACCGGCAGCGCCGATTCGTTCCGCCAATATGTCGCCCGAACGATCATCGGCGGTTGTCCGGCTGTCTGACACGGTGAGAAGCGCGATCCGGACCGGCAGGAAGGCCCGGCTTTCATCGATCGGCATCAGTCGGAGCCGCCCGCGATGCTCGCACTCGCCATCGGCGTCTTGGGGGTCAGCCGAACGAGACGCGCACCCTTGGCGCCCGGGAAGGTCGGCCACAGGCTCTGAGCCATGCCGGTCAGCGAATCCGCGCTTCCCTTCGCCTGGATCTGATACATCCAGTAATTGCGCATCACGATGTTCACATAGGCGCGGGTTTCATAATAGGGCAGCGATTCGATGAAGAGCAGGGGATCGCCATTGTCCTTCACTTCGCTATTCCACCGCTCCACCGGCATTGGCCCGGCATTGTACGCGGCCATCACCTTGGGCAGCAATCCACCTGTCGCGCTCATGTCGCGCAGGCTTTCGAGATAGCGCTGGCCATATTCCATGTTGGTCGACGGCACGAAAAGCTGGTCGGAAGAGGCTAGACCCATGAGGTTGCCGGTGCTGGGCAGCACCTGCATCAGGCCGCGCGCACCCGCGCTGCTGACGACGTCACGGCGGAAACCCGATTCCTGCAATGTGTGCGCATAGATCAGCGCGGGATCGACCCGCCAGCCGCCGTCGGGACGCCACGCCGGGGCAGGGAATCGGGCAAAGCTTGCCGGCTGCTTGCCCGCAGGCCCGTTATGCGCCAGCCAGAGCTGCGTTTCCGGAAGATTCAGCGCGCTGGCGAGGCGAAGCAGGGCGTCATACTGACCCGTGCCGCCGATCCGCGCCTGATAACGGAGCAACTGATCGGCCCGACCATTTTCGCCGACCGCCACCAAGGCGATCGCTGCGCGGGCGTTCGGGCTGTCCTTGAGTTGCTGCCATTCGACGGGGCCGAAGCGGGCCGCAACCGGAGCGCCGCCCAGCGGCATGCCCAACGTCTCGCGCGCCAGCAGCCCATAGAAACTTTCATCCGACCGAGCGGCGGTCTTGAGGAAATTTTCGACCTTCTCCGCTTCACCGCAGACCATATAGGCCCGCGCCGCCCAATAGGCGCCTGCGGCCCGCATATCCGCATTGCCGGCCAATGCCGAGACATTGGCGAATGCGGGGGCAGCCGTCCGGCAATCATTCTGCCGCCAGGCGGCAAGCCCTGTGGTCCAATGGGCCTGCACCGCCCAGTCGCCGCCGCTGCGGCTTTCCAGCGCCCTGGCCGCCATGCGTCGGGCGTTGTTGTCGTCGCTTTCGATATAATAAGCCCAGGCAACGCGCTGCCGCACTTCCGTCAGGCCGTCCGGCGTCAGGCCGGGTTCCGCGGTAGCAAGCAGGGCCTCGGCGCCCGCGGGGTCATCATTCTTGATGAAGGGCTGGATTTGGCCGACCAGCGTCTGGGCCAGCATGTCCGTCTTGACCGCGGGCACATATTCGCGGCGCGGCGCGCTACCCAGCCAGACCATCTTCTGAACCTGGGGCAGGGTAGGTAAAATCGTCGCCCCGCGCTTTTGCGCGAGACGGGAAAGCTGATCCGCCTTGTCGAGCCAGGGCGCCTTGTTGATCAGATCCAGCACTTCGAACAGTTCGACGCGCGGTGAATTCTTGGCGAGATACAGTTCCGCCAGGGCAACCGGCCGGATGGCGTCGTCTGCTCCCAATGCAAGAGTCATCGCCTTGGCATCGACCCATTTCTGGTCACGCAGCGCTGCAAAGATGGCACTGTAGCGTGTCCTGTCGGCATCGTTCAGTTGCAACGGTGCTGTGGACCGGGAATTGGAATAATCAACTATGGCACCCCCTGTATCGGCGCGAGTGGGCATGGCAGCCAATGCGGCGGCGGCAGCCATGGCCAGGCATGACGAACGGGTTACGGCGCGAATCACTGGGGCATTTCCTCGATCAGACTCTGCAATATACGCCAACACTCCGCTTTTGCCGCGGGCTGACCGAGCAGCAGGCGGGGATGAAATGTGGCGAAGACGGGAACAGTGCCGTCATCATGGTTAAAATTCGGTAAACGATGATTTTCGGGCAGTAGCGCGCGGATCGTGCGGTCGCCCAGCAGCAACAATCGCCGGGGCGCGGCAAGCATCACATGTGTGCGCATTCTTGCCGCGGCGGCCATGAGATCAGAAGCCTCGACCATGCCGCCGGGGGGGCGCGACAGAAAAAGCGATGCGAGATGGATGTCCGCACGACCGAGTCCGATGGCACGCAGCATGGCGTCGAACAACTGTCCCGCCTTGTCGGCAAGCAAATGCCCTGCGCCGACATCGGCGGGATCGGGCATGTCGGTGACGATCATCAACGGTGCGTTGGTGGGACCTGTGGGCAGGATCGGCGTGCCGGGCCAGCGGCGTTCCGGCTGATCGGCCGCCTCGGCAAGCCAGGCAAGGAATGCCTCCAAGCTTTGCGGAAGGGATCGCGACGGCGCTTGGGACGCAACCGGGGATTCGCCGATCGCCGCTGCCGTCGGCGCGGGACGCAACCAGTTGACCGGCGTCTCACCGACGGCGCAATCCACGCCTGCCAGATTCCACCATGCCAGATAGGCGCCGGCAGCTTCTGCCACATTTTCCTGCAATAATCCCCGCATCGATCTTCTTGGGCCAGAGGTTGACGCCGTGGTCAAGTTTCTTCATCGCGCTCAGTGGTAAAACGTTTGGGTAGCGCGGCGATCGGATTGGGGAGAAAACCAAGGGCGCGCGCAAGATGGAGGGACTATGAGCGAACGGGATTCGATGCCCTATGACGTCGTCATTGTCGGCGGAGGACCGGCCGGGCTGTCGTCTGCGATCAGGTTGAAGCAGTTGGCGAACGAAGCCGGGCAGGAATTGTCGGTTTGCGTACTCGAGAAGGGGTCGGAGATCGGGGCGCATATCCTGTCGGGCGCGGTGGTCGATCCCAAGGCGCTGGATGAACTGTTTCCCGAATGGCGCGATATGGGTTGTCCCATGGCGGAAACGCCGGTGACGGATAACCAGCACTGGTTCCTCAGCAAGGGCGGCAAGATGGCGATGCCGCACATCATGACGCCCGGCTGGATGCACAATAAGGGCACCTATACCGGATCGCTGGGCAATCTTTGCCGTTGGCTGGCCGAGCAGGCCGAGGGGCTAGGTGTCGAAATCTTCCCGGGCTTCGCAGCGGCGGAAATCCTCTACAATGAGGACGGTTCGGTGAAGGGTGTCGCTACCGGCGACATGGGCATCGACCGCGAAGGGAACCGCAAGCCCGACTATCAGCCGGGCCTGGAACTGCATGCCTGTTACACCTTCTTCGCCGAGGGCGCGCGCGGCCATCTGACCAAGATACTGAAGCGCCAGTTCGCGCTGGACGCCGACTGCGAACCGCAGGTCTACGGCATCGGTATGAAGGAATTGTGGGACATCGACCCCGCCAAGCACAAGCCGGGTCTGGTCATCCACACCCAGGGATGGCCGCTGACGGATGCCTATGGCGGCGGCTTCCTTTATCATCAGGCCAATGGTCAGGTGGCCTTGGGATTCGTCGTGGGCCTTGGCTACAGCAACCCCTATCTCTATCCGTTCGAGGAATTCCAGCGCTGGAAGCAGCATCCGGAAATCCGCAAATATCTGGAAGGCGGCCGTCGCGTCTCCTATGGCGCGCGTGCGATCAACGAGGGTGGCTGGCAGTCGATCCCCACGCTCGCCTTCCCTGGCGGTGCGCTGATTGGCTGCTCCGCAGGGTTCGTCAACGTTCCCCGCATCAAGGGCACGCATACCGCGATGAAGTCGGGAATGCTGGCCGCCGAATCAGCCTTCGCGGCGATCCAGGCCGACCGTTCGGGCGACGTGCTGGCCGATTACGAGCCGACGCTGCGGTCGAGCTGGATCGCGGCCGAGTTGCAACTGGTGAAGAATGCCGAACCGCTGCTGAGCAAATTCGGCGGCACCATCGGCACGGTTCTGGCCGGCATCGACATGTGGATGCGCACGCTCAAGATCGGCTTGCCCTTCACGATGAAGCACAAGCCCGATGCCGAGAAGCTTTGGCGCAAGGACGTCAGCAAGAAGATCGACTATCCCAAGCCCGACGGCGTCATCAGCTTCGACCGTCTGTCTTCGGTGTTCCTCAGCAACACCAACCATGAGGAAGATCAGCCGGTGCATTTGCAGCTCAAGGACCCGTCGATCCCGATCAGCTACAACCTGCCCCTTTATGACGAGCCGGCACAACGCTATTGTCCGGCGGGTGTCTATGAAGTGGTCGGGCTGGAAGAGGGCAATCCCCGTTTCCAGATCAATGCGCAGAACTGCGTCCACTGCAAGACATGCGACATCAAGGACCCGACCCAGAATATCAACTGGGTCGTGCCCGAAGGCGGCGGAGGACCGAACTATCCCAATATGTAGGCGCCTGCCTCAACATGCATTTGCTGCAATGATGCTGATGCTGCCCGCCGTGGCGGGGGCATCGGTCGATCCGGGGAGCGCGCTGCACGCCTATATGCGCGGGCGATTGGCAGACGGCGACGGCGCCCCCGGCCTGGCGCTCAACAGCTACCGACAGGCGCTGGGGCGGGACCCCGCAAGCCTGTCGGTAGCCCGGCGTTCCTATTTCCAGGCGCTGATCAGCGGTGATCGGGTGCTGGCGCTCAAATCCGCCGCCTTGCTGGAAAGTGATGGGCTGCTGCCCCGCGACGGCACGCTGCTTCAGATTGGCGACGCATTGAACCGCAAGGATTGGGCGTCGGCGCGCGGACTGGTCGATCGGCTGGTCACGGAAGCCAATTTCGCCTTTCTCGCGCCTATCATCCTGAGCTGGATTTCGATGGGCGAAGGGCATTATGCGCCGCCCGCCATTGATCCCAACGACCGTTTCGCGTCCCTGGCAAAACGCTATGCCGACGAGCATCAGGCGCTGCTGGCGCTTGGCCGCGGCGATCTGGACATGGCGGAACCCGCCATCCATCGCGCGCTGGCCCTGCGGGTCGGACCGGCGGCGGATATGCGATTGCTCTTCGCGGGACAACTCGCGGCAAGGGGTGCGAAGACTCACGCTTTGGCGCTGCTGCCGGAGGATGAGGCCGATCTCGCCCGGGCACGGGCCGATATTGATCGGGGCAGGCCGCCGGCCGCAGGCGGCAAGCCACTGTCGCCCGCGCAGGGGTTCGCATATCTGCTCGCACGGTTGGCGGCTGATATCTCGACCGATAACAGCACAGGAACGCTGGGTATCCGGCTGGCGCGAATCGCCAGCTTCGCCGCCCCCGAGGAAAGCGCGCTTCGCGTCGTTCTTGCGGACCTGCTCACGCGGGGTGGCTATTCCGCCTATGGCGTGGAGGAAGCGCGCAAGGTTGTGCCCATGGGTTGGTATGGTGCGCTGGGACAGGCAGAACTGGTCGAGGCGCTTGCCGCGTCGGGCCGGCGCGGGGAGGCTATTGCCCTGGCCCGCACATTGGCGGCAGCCCCTCAGGCTGGCGCGGGACGGCATGTACAGCTTGGCCGGCTTCTGGCGGAGGATAAGGATTTTGGCGGTGCGGCGCTCGCCTTCCAGGCTGCGCAGGCGCGCTATCCCGAAGAGGGCGTGCCTTGGGCCCTGCTGTTGTTCGAAGGGAGCGCACTCGAACAAGGCGCTCGTTGGAGCGAGGCGCGGACGGTGTTGGAACGGGCGGCCAGGATCGCGCCCGATGAGCCGACCGTCCTCAATTATCTGGGCTATGCGCAGATCGAGCGGCGACAGAATATGGACTTAGCGCTTGGGCTGTTGAAGCGGGCCAGCGCGCTCAAACCGCAGGACCCCTCGATCACGGATTCGCTTGGCTGGGCGCAGTTCGTCACCGGCGACCTGGACTCGGCCGTGCCGATGCTGGAACGCGCGGCGGCGGGGGCTCCGGCCGATGTGACGATCAACGAGCATCTCGGCGATGCGCTCTGGGCGGTGGGGCGCCGTTACGAAGCGCGCTATGCTTGGCGCGCAGCATCGGTTTTTGCCGAAGGGCATGCGGCGGAGCGTCTGGCCGCCAAGACGAAAGAGGGAATGAAACCGGAATATGCCGCACGTTGAAGCGGAATGCCGTGCCGGAGAGCTGGTCGAAACGGCCTTTGCCAAGGTGAATCTGGCGCTCCATGTCCGGAAAAGACGGCCTGACGGCTATCATGCGCTGGAAAGTCTGTTCGTCTTTGCCGAAGCGGGCGATCGGCTGGCCGGTCATGTCCGGCCCGATGGCATGATCAGCCTGCGTGTGGAGGGTCCTTTTGCGCAGATGCTGGATGCCGGACCGGATAATCTGGTGATGAAGGCTGCCTGCGCCTTGCGCTTCCATGTCGGGAAAGAAGATGGCGCGGCGTTGGTGCTGACGAAGAACCTGCCTGTCGCATCTGGCATTGGCGGCGGTTCGGCCGATGCAGCAGCGGCGTTGCGGTTGCTGATGCGGTTGTGGGACGTCTCCATCGCGCCGGAGACGCTGGAGCAGATTGCCCTGTCGCTGGGATCGGATGTTCCGGCCTGCCTGTCCAGCGTGACGCAGATGGTAAGTGGCCGGGGCGAAGTGTTGCAGCGCCAGACGATCCCCGGGCTGGCGGGTATGCCCATGCTGCTGGTCAATCCCGGTGTGGGCGTTTCGACGGCACGCATTTTCGGAGGATGGGATCAGGTCGATCGCGGCGCTTTGGCGGCCAGCGATCTCCGGCAATTGGTCGAGGCCGGGCGCAACGATCTTGAACCGCCGGCGATGGCCGTGGCACCCGTCATCGGCGAGGTGCTGTCAGGCCTGCGATCCTGCGAAGGCGTGGCGATGGCCCGCATGTCGGGATCAGGCGCGACGTGCTTCGCGCTGTTCGATACGGAGCGTGATTTGGTGGCGGCGGCGACTTCGCTTCGGGAGGGGCATCCGCAATGGTGGATCGCGGAAACAAGGATCAGAAGCGCATGAACGAGGCCTATACGGAGGTTGACGGCGGCGATCTCGATATATTGATCATCGGCGATCATGCCTCGGCCCGCGTCCCGGTTGATGTCGAACTGGGCATCGATCCCGCGCTGCTGAACGATCATATCGCGATTGACATCGGCGTGGCCGAGGTCAGCACGCTTCTCGCCCGACAACTGGGCTGCACCGCCATATTGGGTGGTGTGTCCCGTCTCGTGATTGATCTCAACCGGGAAGATGACGCTCCCGGCCTGCTTCCCGTGATGAGCGACGGCCACGCCATTCCCGGTAACCGTCATGCCGACCTTGCCGCGCGGATGATCCGTTTCCACCATCCCTATCATCATCGGATCGGTCGGCTGCTCGACGATATGGGATCGCCCTTCATCCTGTCGGTGCATAGTTTCACACCCCGACTGGCAAGCGATCCCGATCAGCAGCGCCCGTGGGATATCGGCATTCTTTATAATGAGGATGACAGGGCGGCGCGCATCGCCATTCCCCAGCTGGAGGATGCGGGCCTGAAGGTTGGGGACCAGCAGCCCTATTCCGGCAAGTTGCTGAATGCGACGATGAACCGCCATGCGGAGGATAACGGTATCCCCTATCTTGGTGTAGAGATGCGGCAGGATCTGGTTGGCGATCCGGAGGGCCAGGCGCGTTTCGCCAGGATATTGGGCCCGATCGTCCTGGAATGCCGCAACCAGCTGGCATGACGAGCATGCCGAGATATGGCCTTGCAGCGGGTACGATGGCGCTTTTCCTGGCGTTGACAGGATGCCGCGCGCAACCGGGGGCGGGTCATGCCGAACAAACGGTGGAATGCGCGATCGGCATCGGCGCCGACTGGACCGGCCATTGCCCCGTCGAGCGTGATGGCGATCTTCTGACCATACGCCATGCCGATGGCGGGTTTCGTCGCTTCCTGATCATCCAGAATGGGCAAAGCGTCATGCCCGCCGATGGCGCGGAGGAATCGAGCAATCGCAGGGTGGACGGGGACAGGACGGAATTGAGCGTCGGACCTGATCGTTATCGTCTGCCCGCGCGGTTCGGCGAGGTGCTGAAATGAGCAAGGCTGAGGCGATCTTGACTGCCGCGCAAATGCGAGCGGCCGAGCAGGCGGTCTTTGCGACCGGCGTGCCCGAATATGAATTGATGGAGCGCGCTGGCGCGGCTGCGGCGGAGATTGTCTGGCGGGCAGGCGGCAAGAGGGACCTTCTGGTGCTGTGCGGACCGGGCAATAATGGCGGCGACGGTTTCGTGATCGCCCGATTGCTGCGCGCGCGCGGTGTGCCGGTCCGCGTCGCTGCATTGGGTGAAAGCCTGACACCTTCGAGCCTCAAGGCGCGGGCGTGCTGGGCGGGGCCGGTGGAGGATATCTTCAGCGCCGCACCGGCGACCCAGATTGTCGATGCCCTGTTCGGAACCGGTTTGTCGCGGGGGTTGGACCCTGTCCTGGCCGATCGCCTCTGCGCGCTGACGGCCAGCGCCGGTTTCAGCTATGCGGTCGACTTGCCCAGCGGCGTCGATACGGATAGCGGCGCCCTGCTTTCGGCCGTTCCGGCCTTTGGCATATGTGTTGCCTTGGGCGCCTTTAAATCCGCCCATCTGCTGCAACCGTCCGCGAACTGCTGGCAAAGGCTGATCTGTGCAGATATCGGCATTGATGTGTCGGCTGCGACGGTTCATCGCCTGTCTCCGCCACCCATGTTCCCGCCGAAACCGTTGGACCATAAATATAGCCGCGGCCTGGTCGCGGTGGTTGGCGGCGAAATGGCGGGCGCCGGCCAGCTTGCCAGCCACGCCGCTGCGCATTCCGGAGCAGGGATGGTTCGTCATATTGCGCGCGATTTGGTCGGCGGCGGCCCCGATGCCATCATCACGCAAAAGGCCGACGGCGCTGGCGATGTCGGGCGATTGCTGAATGATGCCCGGTTCAAGGCCGTTCTGGTCGGGCCGGGGCTGGGCCTTGATCAGGACGCGACCGCGAGGCTGGAGGCGGCGATGGTGAGCGGGCACCCCCTGGTGCTGGACGCGGACGCGCTTACCCTGCTTGCGGGCAAGGGTGTCGACGCCATTCCGGCTGGCGCGATCCTGACTCCGCATGAGGGCGAATTTGTCCGCCTGTTCGGCGACTTGCCGGGCAGCAAGATCGACCGCGCGCTGGAGGCTGCGAGGCGAGCCGACGCGATCCTGATCTACAAGGGCAGCGATAGCGTCATCGCTGCCCCCGACGGCCGCGCAATGATTGCATCGGGCAGTTCCGCCTGGTTGTCGACGGCAGGCACTGGCGATGTGCTGGCGGGGCTGGTGGCTGGCCGGCTTGCCGTCACTGGGGACAGATATCGCGCAGCTTGTGAAGCGCTGTGGCTCCATGGGGAGGCCGCGCGAAGGGCCGGGGCTGCATTCGTCGCGGATGATTTGCTTGTGGAACTGCCAGCGGCTATCGCCTCGCGCCTGTAATCAAGGCCAAGAGCGTGACCGACATCGAAAACGACATCATCGTTCGCATTGCCGCCAAGGGCGACGGCGTGACGGCCCAGGGGCGCCATGTCCCGTTGAGCGCGCCGGGCGACCGCATCAATCCTGACGGATCGATCCTGCGCGGCCCCCACCATGTCGATCCGCCGTGCCGCCATTTCCCGTCCTGTGGCGGCTGCGAATTGCAGCATGTGGATGAGGCCAGCTATGCCGATTTCGTGATCGCGCGCGTGACCGGGGCCTTGGCCGGGCAGGGTGTGATAGCCGGTAGCATTTTGCCGCCGCATATCTCGCCGCCACGCACGCGACGGCGCGCTTCGCTGCGAGCGAGCAGGCAAGGGCGCAGGGTGGTCATCGGCTTCGCGGAGGCCGGGAGTCATGCGCTGATCGACCTTTCCATGTGCGAGATACTCGATCCCCGCCTGTTCGCCCTGCTGGAGCCTTTGCGCGCGCTTTGTGCAACGATCCTGCCGGATCGGCAGGCGGCGCATGTGCGCATGTCGCTGACCGATCAAGGAATCGATCTGCTGCTGGAAGGCGTGAAGGTCGAAGGATTGGCGGCGGACGAAGCCCTGCTTGGCTTCGCACAGGAACAGGCGCTGGCCCGGCTGACCGTCGATGAAGGCGATGGCCCGCAGACCCGTTGGGAGCCGGAACTCGTCACCGTCAGCTTCGGTGGCGTGCCGGTGGCCTTTCCGCCCTATGCCTTCCTCCAGGCCACGCCTGACGGCGAGGCGGCGCTGGTGGGAACGGTGCGCGATGCGCTGCCGAAGCAGGGTGTGGTGGCCGACCTGTTCTGTGGGCTGGGCACTTTTGCGCTGGCGCTGGGGGAGGCGCGCCCCGTCTATGCGGCGGAAGCGGCGCGCGATCTGGTGCTGTCGCTCAAATCGTCGGCCAATCGCGCGCAGCGGCGGATGGTGGCGGATCATCGCGACCTGTTCCGGCGTCCGCTGACACCGACGGAACTGGACCGCTTTGCCGCCATCGTCATCGACCCGCCCCGGGCGGGCGCCAGGGAGCAGGTGATGCAGATCGCGGCCTCCGCCGTTCCGTCGATCGCCTATGTTTCGTGCAATCCCGCGAGTTTCGCGCGCGATGCGGTTCATCTGATCGGTGGGGGCTATCGGCTGGAAAGCGTCCGTCCGGTCGGGCAATTCCGCTGGTCGACCCATGTGGAACTGGTCGGGATTTTCCGGCGCGGATAAGATTAGCCCCCCGCCGCGGGGGAGTGCGGCGAGGGACCTTGCATCCTCTCCCAAGGGGAGGCCTGAGCCTCTACCCCAGCTTGATGACAGTTGCGCGACGGCGAACCGGAACAGCATCGATATAGAGGCTGGCCATCGGCTCATCTTCCACTTCGACGATTGCTTCCGATGTGAAGCCGTTGAAGCCGGTACGCATCGCAGCGCCGTAGGCTCCGAGCATCCCGATCTCGATATAATCGCCCGCCCGCACATCTTCCGGCAGCATGAAGGGCCCCACCATATGGTCCATGTCGTCGCAAGTGGGACCGTAGAAGGAGAAGCCGGTCAGTTCCGCCTCGCTCTCTTCCTCGCGCAGCAGGGCCACGGGAAAGCGCCAGCCGATATGCGCCGCGTCGAACAGCGCGCCATAGGCGCCGTCGTTGATGTAGAGTTCCGAGCCGCGACGACGCTCCACGCGCACCACGACGGAGCTGTATTCCGCCGACAGAGCGCGGCCCGGCTCGCACCACAGTTCCGACGAATAGCTGACCGGCAGGCTTTCGAAGCCGCGATGGATCGCATCGAAATAGGCCTCCAGCGCGGGCGGTTCCATGCCGGGATAGACAGACGGAAAGCCGCCGCCGACATCGATGATGTCGACCGTGACGGCCGCGTCGACGATCGCGGCGCGCACGCGTTCGATGGCGTCGCTATAGGCCTGGGGCGACATTGCCTGACTGCCCACGTGGAAGCAGATGCCGAGCGCGTCCGCCGCTTGGCGGGTGGCCATCAGCAGTTCGCGGGTTTCGCCCAGTTCGGCGCCGAATTTGGACGCGAGGCTGAGTTCCGAATGTTCGGAGGAAACGCGCAAGCGCACGCACAGCTCAAGGTCGGTCGCGTCGTTCGTGGCGCGCAGGATTTTTTCCAGCTCGTCGAGCGTGTCGAGCGAGAAGGTGCGCACGCCATGGACATGGTACGCCTCTGCGATCGCTTCCTCGGCCTTGACCGGGTGCATGAAGCAGAGCTTGGCCTGAGATCCGTCAGCATCGGCCAGCGTCTCAGCGACAAGCCGCACTTCCGCGATGGAGGCCACGTCGAAATGCGTGATCCCGCTGGCGAACAAAGTGCGGATCAAATCGGGAGACGGATTCGCCTTGACCGCATAGAGCGAGCGCCCCGGAAACTTCTCCGTGAAGAAGCGGGCGGCCCGGGCAGCAGCCTGGGGACGAATCAGCGTTACCGGTGCTGCCGGTGTGAGGGTGGTCGCTACCCCCAGCGCGCTATGATGCTTGTGCAACTCAAGGGACCTCCAGTGTAGTCGTTGGCAAAGAAGCTGCCTTGCGGTGGAAGTCCCATGGGGCAGCGGAGGGCCGATATATGCCCGCCATCCCCCCCTGTAAAGCGCGTGCGTAAATTTTGTTGCGCGGCCGACTACGAAATGTGCGTCAGGAGAGACGGGACTTGAAATCCTCATAGGAAAAACGGCGGATTTCCTTGAGTTCGTCGGTTTCCGAGTTCCACAGCCAGATGGCGGGCAGGGGCACGCCGTTGAATGTATTGGTCTTTACCATCGAATAATGTGCCTGGTCGAGGAAGGCGATCCGCCGTCCCGGAGTCGCGCCGCCGGGGACTCGATAGTCGCCGATAATGTCTCCCGCGAGGCAGGACGGACCACCGAGTCGAGTGGCTTGCCCTTCCGAATCCTCATGCAGCATGGCGGGGCGATAGGGCGCCTCGATGACATCGGGCATGTGGCATGTGGCGGAAATGTCCGTGATGGCGACCGGCATGCCGTTGTCGATCACGTCGAGGATTTCGCCCACCAATATGCCGGCGTCGAGCGCCATCGCCTCGCCCGGTTCGATATAGAGTTCCAGGCCGGTCTGCGCCTTGATGCGTTGCAGGAAGGCGATCAGCAGATCGATCTGGTAGTCGGCGCGGGTGACATGGTGGCCGCCGCCGAAATTGAGCCATTTGAGGCGGCCGACATGCGGCATGACGCGTGACTCGATCGCTGCCCAGGTGCGTTCGAGCGGCAGGAAATCCTGTTCGCACAGATTGTGGACGTGCAGGCCATCGACCCCGTCCAGATGTTCGGGCCGCAACTGGTCGACGGGGAAACCAAGCCGGCTGTGGGGTTGGGAGGGGTCGTATTTGGGCACTTCCCCCTCCGCATGAAGGGGGTTGATGCGCAGGCCGATGTCGAAGTTCACACCGTTCAGACGCGCTTCGTCGATGACGGGACGCAGGCGGGCGATCTGGCCGGGGCTGTTGAAGATCACATGGTCGGAGATCTTGAGGATTTGGGCCAGATCATCGGGCTTGTAGGCGGCGCAATAGGTCGCGACCTCGCCGCCATATTCCTCCCGACCCAGACGCGCCTCGTAAATGCCAGAGGCGCAGACGCCGTCGAGATATTCGGCAACGACGCCGCCCAGCGACCACATGGAAAAGGCCTTGAGCGCGCCCAGCACCTTGATGCCCGCGCGTTCGCCGATGTCGCGCAGGATCGACAGGTTGCGCCGCACCGCCGCCTCGTCGACGACGAAGGCGGGCGAGGGGACGCGGTGGAGATCGAAATGCGCGAAGGCGGCGGGATCGCCGGCTTTGGTTTCCATGGGGCGCTCCCCTTGAGGATCAATAGGCAGTGCCCCGGCGCGATGGCCGGCGCGATGGCCGGGGCGATGGCCGGGGCGATGGCCGGGGCAATGGTCTGTCGTTTCGTGCGGCTCAGAAGTCGAGCGGCGCGTCCAGTTCCTTGACCTGCCAGGGCAGGCCATGCTTGTTCAGCATGTCCATGAAGGGATCGGGATCGAGCTGTTCGATGTTGAACACGCCCTCACCCTTCCACGCGCCGGTCAGCATCAGCGCGGCGCCGATCATGGCCGGGACGCCGGTGGTGTAGCTGACCGCCTGGTTGCCGGTTTCGGCATAGGCTTCCTCATGGTCGCAGACATTGTAGACATAGACGGTCTTCTGCTGCCCGTCCTTCTCGCCGGTCGCGATGTCGCCGATGTTGGTCTTGCCCTTGGTCGTGGAGCCCAGGCTCGACGGTTCGGGCAGCACGGCTTTCAGGAACTGGAGCGGGATGATTTCCTGGCCATTGTAGACGACCGGGTCGATCCGCGTCATGCCGACATTCTGGAGCACCTCCAGATGCTTGAGATAAGCGTCGCCGAAGGTCATCCAGAAGCGGATGCGCTTGATCTCCGGGTAGAATTTGGCGAGCGATTCCAGTTCCTCATGATACATGAGGTACATGTTCTTCTCACCCACCTGGTCGAAGACGAAGGGCTGCTTGTGCTTGAGCGCCGGACCTTCGACCCACTTGCCGCCTTCCCAGTGGCGTGACGGCGCGGTCACTTCGCGGATGTTGATTTCCGGGTTGAAGTTGGTGGCGAAATGCTGGCCATGGTCGCCGCCATTGCAGTCGAGGATGTCGAGCGTGTCGATCCGGTCGAGCAGGTGCTTCTTGATATAGCTCGCAAAGACGCTGGTGACGCCGGGGTCGAAGCCCGAACCCAGCAGCGCCATGATGCCCGCTTCCCTGAACCGATCCTGATAGGCCCACTGCCAGCTATATTCGAACCGGGCGGTGTCGCGCGGTTCGTAATTGGCGGTGTCGAGATAGTCGGTCTTGGTCGCAAGGCAGGCGTCCATGATCGCCAGATCCTGATAGGGCAAAGCGAGGTTGACGACCAGCTTGGGCTGCACCTTCTCAATGAGGGCGATGGTTTCGGCGACATTGTCGGCATCGACCTGCGCCACGTCGATGGTGACGCCGGTGCGCGCCTTCACTGATTCGGCGACCTTCTCGCAGGAGATGATGCGGCGGCTGGCGAGCGTGATATGGCTGAAAATATCAGGATTTTGGGCCATCTTGTGAACCGCGACAGAACCCACGCCGCCCGCGCCAATGACCAGTACCTTGCTCAATTCAACTGCTCCATAGCTGTGCCGCGCATCAGGCGCGAAAGCGCCCATATAGGGGCTGCGCGTGACAGCGCAAAGTCACAGGTTGGGCGGGCGCGATCCGCAGGGTTCGCAGCCCCGAAGAAGGGACGAAATTTTCAACTGACCAGCCGCCGCAGGCCCGCCACCGTGTCCGCTTCATTTGCCGGTTTGTCGCGGCGTATGCGGGCGATGCGGGGGAAGCGCATGGCGAGGCCCGATTTGTGCCGCTTGCTGTCATGGATGCTGTCGAAGGCGACTTCCAGAACCAGCGACTTTTCGACTTCGCGCACGGGGCCGAAGCGGTTGACCGTGTTGGTCCGCACGAAGCGGTCGAGCCATTTCAGTTCCTCGTCGGAGAAGCCGGAATAGGCCTTGCCCACGGGAAGCAACTCGCCGTCCTGCGTCCAGCAGCCGAACGTATAGTCCGAATAGAAGGATGAGCGTTTGCCGTGGCCGCGCTGCGCATACATCATCACGCAGTCGGCGGTCAGCGGGTCGCGTTTCCATTTGTACCAGAGCGCGGCCTTGCGTCCGGCGACATAGGGACTGTCGCGGCGCTTGAGCATCACGCCTTCGATCGAAGCGTCGCGAGCGCCCGCGCGGATCCCGGCAAGGGTCTCGAAATCGGGCGCTTCGATCAGGGCGGAAATATCGAACCGGTCGGGGTCGAGGGCCGGGACGGTGGTTTCGAGTGCCGCGCGGCGTTGTGCCCAGGGAAGCGCACGCAAGTCGTTTTCCCCGTCGAGCAATATGTCGTAGAGCCGGACGAAGGCGGGATAGTCGCTCATCATCCTGGCCGTCACCGCCTTGCGACCCAGGCGTTGCTGGAGGGCGTTGAAGCTGGCGGCTTCACCGCCCTGAAACTCCCCCTTGACCAGCAATTCGCCGTCAAGGACCGCGTGATGGCGGAAGGCCTGCGCTATGTCCGGGAAGGTGGCGGTGATGTCGTCTCCCGCCCGGCTGTAGAGACGGGTTTCCCGCCCGGTCCCGACGATCTGGACGCGGATGCCGTCCCATTTCCACTCGGCGGCATAATGGTCGAGGTCGACGCTTTCCGCCTCCAGCGGGTGAGCGAGCATGAAAGGGCGGAAGAAAGGCGTGCCGGCCGGATCGGGACGGTCGGCCTTGCCCTCGGCCCATCGGAAGAGATCCGTATAGGGGGGAGCGAGGGCGTGCCAGCATTCCTCCACCTCGTCGACGTCGAGGTCGAACGCCTGGGCGAAGCCGGTCTTGGCAAGGCGGGCGGAAATGCCGACGCGCAGGCCGCCGGTGGCGAGCTTGAGCAGGGCGAAGCGGCCGGAGGCGTCGAGATGATCCATCATCCCGGCAAGGACGGCCGGGGCGGAAGCGCGGCTGACGGCGTGGAGGCGGTCGACAATGGCGGACAGGGTGAGGGTGGCGTCGTCCACCTCTTCAGCCTGGCCCTCTGCCCTGGGCCAGAGCAGGGCCACGGTTTCGGCGAGGTCGCCGACATAGTCGCGGCTCATTTCGAAAAGGACCGGGTCCGTGCGGGCGCGGGCCATTGCACCGATGGTGGAGGCCTTGACGGCATTAAGGTCCAGATTGCCGGTGAGCGCGGCCAGCGCCCATCCCCGGTCGGGGTCCGGGGCGGTGCGCATATAATGGGCGATGAGGTCGAGCTTGCCATTGCGGGACCGGGTGTAGACGAGGCCGTCGAGCAATTGCGAGAAGGCGCGCATCACCCCTCATCCTCATCTTCGCGGCCCACCAGGGCCAGGGCGCGGGCGCGCATCTGACGGGTCATGCACCAGTGGAGCAGCGCTTCCTCCCGCCCGTGGGTGATCCAGGTTTCCGATGGAGCGACTTCGCGAATGGTATCGGTCAGCTCGTCCCAATCGGCATGGTCGGAGATGACGAGCGGCAGTTCGACATTGCGCTGGCGCGCGCGCTGGCGGACACGCATCCATCCCGACGCCATGGCGGTGATCGGATCGGGCAGGCGGCGGCTCCAGCGGTCGTTGAGCGCGGAAGGGGGGGAGACGATGATGCGCCCGCGCATCTCCCTGGCCGGCACGTCCGTGGCAGGGCGGAGGTCGCCCAGTTCGATCCCGAACTGGCGGTAGAGGTCGCACATCCGTTCCAGCGCGCCATGGATGTGGATGGGATCGTGATGGCCGCGCCCGCGCAGTTCCATGATGAGCCGCTGGGCCTTGCCGAGCGCATAGGCCCCGACGAGGACGCAGCGGTCGGGATGGGCGTGCAGGGCGGCAAGGAGGCGATCGACCTCGCTGCCCGTGTCGGGATGGCGGAAGACGGGGAGGCCGAAGGTCGCTTCGGTGACGAAGATGTCGCAGGGAACGGGCTCGAACGGCTTGCAGGTCGGGTCGGGGCGGCGCTTGTAATCGCCGGTGACGACGACGCGCTCCCCCGCATGGGAGAGGACGATCTGGGCAGAGCCCAGGACATGGCCGGCGGGCACGAAGCCGATCGTGACGCCGCCCATGCGGACCTCTTCGCCATAGGGGACAGGCGTACCCGATGCCGTGCTATAGCGCAGGGCCATGATGGCGAGGGTCTCCCGCGTGGCCCAGACATGGCCGTGCCCGCCGCGCGCATGATCGGCATGGCCGTGGGTCACGAGGGCGCGTTCGCGCGGGGTGGAAGGATCGATCCAGGCGTCGGCGGGGCGGACGTAGATGCCGGTCGGGTGAGGTTCGATCCAGTGGGGCATGGCTTGTTGGAAAAAGTGGAGCGGGCGGGTTGGTTCCGCAAGGGGCTTCATATTGCCGTAACCTCAGAGTCACGCCAGCGACATCCCGTTGCCCTATGCGCCGCCCCACGACCCGGCAGCGAGGAGGCGCGGACTATGGCATCGAGGGCTCATCGGAATGTTACCCGCGCGGTGCATCGGCACCGGCATCTTTCCCGGCAGGGCTTGCTGGAGCGCGCCTTTACCTTCGCGTTCCGGGGGCTCGTCTATGCACAGATCTGGGAGGACCCGGAGGTCGACATGGAAGCGCTGGCGATCACGCCGGACTGCCATGTCGTCACCATCGCCTCGGGTGGATGCAATGTGCTGAGCTATCTGACCGCCGATCCGGCGAAGATCACGGCGGTCGACCTGAATACGGCGCATATCGCGCTCAACCGGCTGAAGCTGGCGGCGGCGCGGACCCTGCCCGACCATGAGGCGTTCCATCGCTTCTTCGCCAGGGCCGATTGCCGGGAGAATGTGGCGGCATACAGGATGTTCGTGGCGCCACATCTGGACGATGCGACGCGGCGTTACTGGGAAGGGCGCGACTTCATCGGGCGGCGGCGCATCGGCGGGTTCGCGCGCGGCATCTACAAACATGGGTTGTTGGGGCGCTTCATCGGCGCGGCGCATCTGCTGGCGCGGCTGCATGGCGTCAATCCCCGCCGAATGCTGGATGCTCGGAGCCGCGAGGAGCAGCGGGCGATCTTCGAGACGGAGCTGGCGCCTGTTTTCGACAGCGCCTTCATGCGCTGGCTGACGAGCCAGCCCGCTTCGCTCTTCGGCCTGGGCATTCCGCCCGCGCAATATGAGGCGCTGGCCGGGGACGAGCGGATGGACAGCGTGTTGAAGGCGCGGCTGGAGAAGCTGGCCTGCGACTTCGACCTTAAGGATAATTATTTCGCGGTTCAGGCCTTTGGCCGGGGCTATGCCGGGGGCGAGGGGCCTTTGCCGCCTTATCTACAGGCGGCGAACCATCAGGCGGTGGTCGAACGCGCGGAGCGGGTGGATGTGCGGCATGTGAATTTCACCGATTTCCTGGCGTCGCAGGATGAGGGGTCGGCGGATCGCTACATCCTGCTGGATGCGCAGGACTGGATGGACGATGCGCAGTTGAATGCGTTGTGGGCGCAGATCACGCGGACGGCGCGGCCGGGGGCGCGGGTGCTGTTCCGGACGGCGGGAGAGCCGAGCATCCTGCCGGGGCGGGTCGATGACGCGATCTTGTCGCGCTGGGATTACCGGGCCGCTGAATCGATCGATTATACCGCGCGGGACCGATCTGCCATCTATGGCGGCGTGCACCTCTATGTGCTGAAGGGCGCCTGATGAGCGCCGAGCATGGCGGGCTGATGGACAGCGTCTATCGGCATCAGCGGCACATATACGACCTGTCGCGGAAATATTATCTGCTGGGGCGGGATGGATTGATCGCCGATCTCGCGCCGCCGCGGGGCGGGGCCGTGCTGGAAATCGGCTGCGGGACCGGACGCAACCTGATCGCGGTCGGCAAGGCGTGGCCGGAGGCGCGGCTCTATGGCATCGATATTTCCGAAGCGATGCTGGAAACGGCGCGCAAGGCGGCGGTTAAAGCGGGCATGGCCGATCGCGTCGTGCTGATGCAGGGCGATGCCTGCGGATTCGAGGCGCAGGCGCTGTTCGGGCGCGCGGATTTCGAGCGGGTATTCATCAGCTACGCGCTCTCCATGATCCCCGATTGGGAAAAGGCGTTGCGGCAGGCCGCGCGATGCGTGGCGCCAGCCGGGAAGCTGGAGGTGGTGGACTTCGGACAGCAGGACGATCTGCCCGCTTTGTGGAAGCGGGCGCTGTTCGGATGGCTGGCGCGGTTCCATGTGTCGCCGCGTGCCGGGCTCAGGCAGGCGATCGAGGGACTGGCGGCCGACATGGGCGGCTTTCCGTACAGCCGAATGCTGTATCGCGGCTATGCGGTCAGGGGTGGGTTGATCCGGGTGTGACCCGGATCAGGCCGCCTTCCTCAGTTCCAGTTCCAGCCGGTCCCAGATTTCCACCAGCGCGGAGACGAGGTCCTGCATCATCTCTTCGGTATGCGCAGGGCCGGGGGTGAAGCGCAGCCGTTCCGTGCCGCGCGGAACGGTCGGGTAATTGATCGGCTGAACATAGGCGCCATATTCGGCGAGCAGGATGTCGCTGATCCGCTTGGCCTTGACCGGGTCGCCCACCATCAGCGGAACGATGTGCGTGACCGATGGCATCACCGGCAGGCCGGCATCGGCCATCAGCCGCTTGAGGGTGGCGGCGGATGCCTGTTGCCCTTCGCGTTCCTCGCTCGATTGCTTGAGATGGCGGACGCTGGCGAGGACGCCTGCGACCAGCACGGGCGAGAGCGAGGTGGTGAAGATGAAGCCCGGCGCGTAGCTGCGGATCACGTCGACGATCATCTGGTCGGCCGCGATATAGCCGCCCATGACGCCGAACGCCTTGCCCAGCGTGCCCTCGATGATGGTCACCCGATCGGCGACCTCGTCCCGTTCGGAAATGCCGCCGCCGCGCGCGCCATACATGCCGACCGCATGAACCTCATCCAGATAGGTGAGCGCGTTGAATTCGTCCGCCAGATCGCAGATCGCGGCGATGGGGGCGATATCGCCGTCCATCGAGTAGACGCTTTCGAAGGCGATCAGCTTGGGCGCTTCGGGATCTTCGGCGGCCAGAAGCTCGCGCAGATGGTCGACGTCATTGTGGCGGAAGACGCGCTTTTCGCAGCCTGAATTGCGGATGCCCGCGATCATCGAGGCGTGGTTCAGTTCGTCCGAGAAGATGATGCAGCCGGGCAGGATCTTCGCCAGAGTGGAGAGCGTCGCTTCGTTCGAGACATAGCCCGAGGTGAAGAGCAGCGCCGCTTCCTTGCCATGCAGGTCGGCCAGTTCGCCTTCGAGATCGACATGATAATGGGTGTTGCCGCCGATGTTGCGGGTGCCGCCCGAGCCCGCGCCGACATCGTGCAGCGCCTCCTCCATGGCGGCGACGACCTTGGGATGCTGGCCCATGGCGAGATAGTCGTTGGAGCACCAGACGGTGATCGGCTTGGGACCATTATGACCGTGGAAGCAGCGGGCGTTGGGGAATGCGCCCTTGTTGCGCAGGATGTCGATGAACACCCGGTAGCGACCTTCCGTGTGGAGCCGGTCGATAGCCTGCGTGAAAATGTGCTTGTAGTTCACTTAACGCCCTGTCCCTGATCCCGCATCCCCTCTTATGGAGGGGTCATTACCTGCTGCGGCGCCCTATTACCAGTGATAACCGCTCGCAGCGCTAGGGAGAAATACCTATCACACTGATAGAATGGCTTGCGATTGGACCAATGGTCCACCCCCGTTCAAAGCCCTTCCATCCGCTGTAGTCCATAGCGCGCGAGCGCGGCGCGAAGGGGTTCCACCCCCTCATCCAGTCTCGTGAAGACGGCAGTTCCGGGAGGAGCGGCGGCAGGCCAGTCCTGGCCCTGGGTCAGATAGGCGATGCGCCGGGCAATGCCTTCGCCGCCATGTACGAAACGGAGCGGGCGCGGCGATGCGGCGGCGAGTTCCTCCTCGACCAGCGGGAAATGGGTGCAGGCCAGCACCACGACGTCCATCTGGTCGCCGCCCGGTTGATCGAACAGCCCGGCAAGAGCGTCGCGCGCGACGGCGGGATCGAGCGGTTCGCCGCGCAATTTCGCTTCCGCCAGTTGGACCAGTGCCGCCGAGCCATGGCGCAATACCGTGCAGTCCGAGCCATATTCGGCGGCCAGACGGTCCACATAGGGCTGGCGGACGGTCGCATCGGTGCCGAGGACGCCGAAGACCCGGCTCTGCGAGAGCAGGGCGGCGGGCTTGATGGCGGGAACGGTGCCGACGACGGGTATGTCCAGCGCCGCGCGGACGGCCGAAAGGGCGATGGTCGACGCGGTGTTGCAGGCGATGACGGCAAGGCGTGGGCGATAGCGTTCGACCAGTCGCCCGAGCAGGGCGGGCACGCGCGCGGCGATTTCCGCTTCGCTCTTGGTGCCATAGGGGAAGCCGGCGCTGTCCGCCGCGTAGACGATCGGCGCATGGGGCAGTGCTGTCCGTGCCGGAGCGAGGATGGAAAGTCCGCCGACGCCGGAATCGAAGAACAGCAGGGGGGCAGTGGATGCGACTGTCATTATATTCGACATGTCGCGGCGACCGGCGCTGGTGTCAACGGGGCGGTTTAGGGGTGCCCGGCGGGCTGGGGGAAAGCAGGCCGCGCAGCGCCGCCATGCTGGTCTCATATTGCGTGCGGTCGGCCGCATCGGCGGAATCGCGCAGCATGTCGAGATCGCGGCGGAGTTGATCGATGCGCTTGAGCGCCATGGCATGTTTCACCCGATCTACCCGTCCCTTCAGCTCCGCTACCTCGCTATAGGCCTCCGTCCTCTCCCAGTCCGGTTGCCGCTTCACCAGCGCGTCGACGGCGTCCAGCAGCTTGCCGATCTGCCGGCCGTAGCTTTCCTCGGCGAGGATCGCCTGCTCCGTCTGGGGGGCTGAGGAATTATTCTCGTTGACGATGACATTGCCGAACGACCATCCCGAATTGATCGATTGCCATAGCTGCTGAGGCGCGAGCGACGCCGCGATCCAGGGGCGCCAGAAACTGGTCCAGGGTTCCAGGGAGGCATGGTCGGTCATGGCGGCTCCGGCTAAGGCATTGGCAATGGGATTTGTCGGGCGAGCCTAGGCGCCATCCGGGATAAATCAAGCGAATGCCTGTCGAAATCGGGCGCTTTGGGCATTGCCCGGTGCGCCGGGAACGCTATGGTCGCGCCGCAACTATTTCGGCGATATCATGACCCCTCCCTGGCTAATTCCCGCATTCGTCCTGCTGATCGGTTATCTGCTGGGTTCGATCCCCTTCGGCCTGCTGTTGACCCGCTTCACCGGCGCGGGCGACCTGCGCAAGATCGGGTCGGGCAATATCGGCGCGACCAATGTGCTGCGTACCGGGCGCAAGGGGTTGGCGGCGGCGACCTTGCTGCTTGATCTGGCGAAGGGCGCGGCGGCGGTGCTGATCGGTGCGGCGCTGGTCGATGGTGGCGGGCCGATGGCGGGGGCGATGGCCTTTATCGGGCATTGCTATCCGCTCTGGCTGCGCTTTGCGGGCGGCAAGGGCGTGGCGACGATGATGGGCGTGGTGACCGCGCTTTACTGGCCTGCGGGCATCGTCTTCGCGGTGGTGTGGCTGGCCGCGCTGTTCGGGACGAAATGGTCCTCGGTCGGGGGCATGTCGGCGGCGGTCAGCGCGCCGGTCTCCATGTGGTGTTTCGGGCGGATCGATCTGGTGCCCGTGGCGCTGGCGCTCGCGTTGATCGTGTTGTGGCGGCATCGAGAGAATATCGCGCGGCTGGCCAAGGGGATGGAGCCCAAGGTTGGCGCTTCGAAGAAATCAGCGTCCGGCGAATGAGCGAACAGGAGCGGTTCAACCGCCTGCGCCTGATCCGCAGCCCCCGCATCGGGCCGGTGACTTTCCGTCAGTTGATGGCGCGCTTCGGAACCGCGGGCGAGGCCTTGCGCGCGGTGCCGGAACTGGCGGCGCGGGGCGGCGGCAAGGGGGCCGTCATCGATGCCGGACTGGTCGAGCAGGAGATTGCGCGAACCCGCGCGGTGAGCGCGCGCTATCTGTTGATGGGAGACAGGGATTACCCCTTTCTCCTGGATCAGATGGAGGGGGCGCCGCCCGCGCTGATCGTGCGAGGCGACACCGGGTTGATGGCGCGGGAGTGCGTTGCCATGGTCGGAGCGCGTAATGCCTCGGCGGCGGCATGCCGGTTCGCGCGGACATTGGCGCAGGATCTGGGCCAGCGTGGCGCCGTGGTGGTGTCGGGGCTGGCGCGCGGGATCGATACGGCGGCGCATCAGGGATCGATCGGGAGTGGGACGATAGCGGTCATTGCCTGCGGGATCGACATTGCCTTTCCCCCGGAAAACGAGGCTTTGCAGGAGCAGATCGCGGAGCAGGGGCTGCTGGTGACCGAGCATCCGCCGGGCACGCAGCCACTGGCGCGGCAATTTCCGGCGCGCAACCGGATCATCGCGGGGCTGGCGCGGGGCACCGTCGTCGTGGAGGCGGCGCCGAAATCCGGGTCGCTGATCACGGCGCGACTGGCGGGGGAAGCCGGGCGCGAAGTGATGGCGGTGCCGGGGTCGCCGCTTGATCCGCGCGCGCAAGGATGCAACCAGTTGATCCGGGAGGGGGCGGTGCTGGTGCAGAATGCGGCCGATGTGATCGAGGCGATGGGGGCCATCGATCCGCGCATGGTGCGGCAAGGCAGCTTCGATTTCGCGGGCGCGCCTGTGTCGTCCGATGTGGCCGAGCATGAGCGGGCGGCGATCTTCGCGTTGCTGGGGACCGCGCCGGTGCCGGTCGACGAAGTGATCCGGCTTTCGGGTCTTGGTCCGGCGGTGGTGCATACGGTTCTGCTGGAGCTGGAACTGGCGGCCCGGCTGGAGCGGCATGCGGGTGGACGGGTCAGCTTGTCATGATCGCTTCACATTTGGACATAAGGGGCGCTTGACGTCCGCCGAAAACACCTTCCAGACTCGCGCGTGTACGTGAGAGATTTCAGAACCGGGGCTTGAATGCAGCTTGTCATCGTAGAATCGCCGGCCAAGGCGAAGACCATCGAGAAATATCTGGGCGGCGATTTCCATGTGCTTGCGAGCTATGGGCATATCCGCGACCTGCCGGCCAAGGACGGGTCGGTGGACCCGGACAATGGTTTCTCCATGAGCTGGGAAAATTATGGCGACAAGGGCAAGCAGCTGAAAGCCATTGCCGACGAAGCCAAGAAGGCGACGCGCCTGATCCTGGCCACCGACCCCGATCGCGAGGGCGAGGCGATCAGTTGGCATGTGCAGGAGGTGCTGCGCGCCAAGAAGGCGTTGCCGCAGAAGGTGGACCGCGTGACCTTCAACGCGATCACCAAGCAGGCGGTGACCGAGGCGATGGCCCAGCCGCGCGCGTTGGACGAGGATCTGATCGACGCCTATCGGGCGCGGCGGGCGCTGGATTATCTGGTGGGCTTCACCCTGTCGCCGGTGCTGTGGCGCAAGCTGCCCGGCGCCAAGTCGGCGGGGCGCGTGCAATCCGTGGCCCTGCGTCTGGTGGTCGAGCGCGAGCGCGAGATCGAGAGCTTCGTGCCGCAGGAATATTGGTCGGTCGCGGCCGAGATGGAACAGGGCGGGCAGGGCTTCACCGCGCGGCTGGTGCGCTGGCGCGGCGAGAAGATCGAGCGGCTGACCATCGGCAAGGAAGGCGACGCCATGGCCGCGAAAGCGGACGTGGAGGCCGGGCGCTTTACCGTCGAGAAGGTGGAGACGAAGCCGGTTTCGCGCAATCCTCCGGCGCCGTTCACGACCTCGACGCTTCAGCAGGAGGCGGCGCGCAAGCTCGGCTTTTCCGCCAGCCACACGATGCGGATCGCGCAGCAGCTTTATGAGGACGGCGCGATCACTTACATGCGTACCGACGGCGTGCAGATGGACGGCAGCGCCATTTCCGCCGCGCGCAAGGCGATCGCGGAACGCTATGACGGCGGTTATCTGCCTGAAAAGCCGCGGCAGTATCAGACCAAGGCGAAGAATGCGCAGGAAGCGCACGAGGCCATCCGTCCGACCGAATTTTATCGGGACAAGGTGGGGTCGGGCGATCATGCGCGGCTTTATGACCTGATCTTCAAGCGGGCGCTGGCGAGCCAGATGGCTTCGGCGCGGCTGGAGCGGACGGTGATCGATCTGGTGGATGGGACCGGGCAGCATGCCTTGCGCGCTACGGGCCAGGTGGTGATCTTTCCGGGCTTCCTGGCGCTTTACGAAGAGGGCCGCGACGACGCCGAGGACGACGACAGCAAGCTGTTGCCGCGCCTGGGCGTGGGGGATGCGCCCGCCAAGAAAAAGGTGACGGCCGAGCAGCATTTCACCCAGCCGCCGCCGCGTTACTCCGAAGCATCGCTGGTCAAGAAGCTGGAGGAACTGGGGATCGGGCGTCCGTCCACCTATGCCTCGACGCTTCAGGTGCTCAAGGACCGCGATTATGTGCGGATCGAGAAGAACCGCTTCTTCGCCGAGGAGAGCGGGCGGCTGGTGACGGCCTTCCTGGAGCGCTTCTTCGAGCGGTACGTGTCCTATGACTTCACGGCGGGGCTTGAGGAAGAGCTGGACGATATTTCCGGCGGCCGTGCCCAGTGGCAGGCGGTGCTGGAAGCTTTCTGGCGCGACTTCAAGCCCAAGACCGCCGAGGTGATGGAGCAGAAGCCGTCCGACATCACGGCGGAACTGGACAAGTTCCTGGAGCCTATGCTCTTCCCGCCCAAGGCGGACGGCAGCAATCCGCGGGCCTGCCCGATGTGCGGCGATGGGCAATTGTCGCTGCGTGGCGGGCGTTTCGGGGCGTTCATCGCCTGCTCCAACTATCCGGAGTGCAAATATACGCGCAAGTTCGGGCAGCCGGGCGGGAGCGAAGGTGGCGAGGATAGCGGACCCGAAGTGCTGGGTCAGCATCCTGAAACCGGGCAGGACATCGTCAGGAAGTCGGGGCGTTTTGGTCCCTATATCGAAATGGGGGAGGGCAAGGAGGCCAAGCGCGGTTCCATCCCCAAGGATCTGCCCGAGATGACGCTGGACTGGGCGGTGAAGCTGCTGAGCCTGCCGCGCGAGGTCGGGCTGCATCCGGAGACGGGCAAGCCGATCGTGGCGAATATCGGGCGGTTCGGTCCCTATCTGCTGCATGACGGCAAATATGGCCGGCTGTCCTCCACCGCCGAGATTTTCGAGGTGGGGATGAACAGCGCCGTTGCCAAGCTGGCGGATGCGGCGAACAAGGGCGGGCGGGGGTCTTCCTCGCGTGAGCCGCTCAAGGTGTTGGGCAAGCATCCGCGCACCGAGGCGGAGATCAAGCTGATGGCGGGGCGCTATGGGCCTTATGTCACCGACGGCACGACCAATGCGACGCTGCCCAAGACGATCGAGCAGGATGCCTTGACGCTGGAGGAGGCCGCGCAACTGATTGATGCACGGGCAGCGGCGGCGCCTGCGAAGAAGGGGAAGAAGGCGCCTGCGAAAAAGGCGGCGGCGAAGAAGCCTGCCGCCAAGAAGGCGCCGGCCAAGAAGAAGGCAGCGGCGGAGTAATGAAAAAGGGGCCCCCGTCCGGACGGGAGCCCCTTTTTCTCAGGCCGTTCGCCTCGCCGAGCGATTTTCTACTCCACCCAGTCCAGCCCGATGTCGCGGTAGATGAAGCGGTCATCCTCCCAATCTTCCTTCACCTTGACGTGGAGGTAGAGGTGGACCTTGACGCCGAGCAGGCTGGCCAGCTCGGCGCGGGCCTTTGAGCCGATTTCCTTGAGGCGCTGCCCGCCCTTGCCCAGCACGATGGCGCGCTGGCTGGAGCGGCCGACAAGGATCTGCTGGTGGATTTCCACGGAGCCGTCCTCGCGCTCGCTATATTTTTCCGTGTCGACGGCGGCTGCATAGGGCAGTTCGGCGTGGAGCTGGTGATAGAGTTGCTCGCGGGTGATTTCGGCCGCCAGCATCCGGTCTGTGGCGTCGGACACCTGGTCCTCCGGGAAGTGCCAGGGGCCTTGCGGCATGGCGTTCGCAAAGGCGGTCTTGAGTTCCGCAAGGCCGTCGCCGGTCGCGGCGCTCACGAAGAAGGTCTCTGCAATGTCGAGCTGTTCGTAGAGCCGCTGGGTGTGTACCAGCAGCTTTTCCTTGATGGCGATGTCGACCTTGTTGAGGATCAGCCATTTCTTTTCCGGCCGGGCGGCGAGTGCGCTGACGATTGGTTCCATCTTGGCACCCAGGCCCGCCTTGCCGTCGACGACGAGCGCGATCAGGTCGGCGCCCTGCGCGCCGCCCCATGCGGCCTGCACCATGGCGCGGTCCAGGCGGCGCTTGGGGGCGAAGATGCCGGGTGTGTCGACCAGCACCATCTGCGCGTCGCCCTCGATCGCGACGCCCATGACGCGGGTGCGGGTGGTTTGCGCCTTCGGGCTGGTGATTGCCACCTTCTGGCCGACAAGGGCATTTACCAGCGTCGATTTGCCGGCATTGGGCGCGCCGACGATGGCGATGACGCCGCAGCGCTGGGTTTCTAACTCAACAGTCAAACATATCTCCGTTCGGATCGCGCCAAGTGCTCCTGCGAAGGCAGGAGCCCAGTTCTACCGTTTCAACTGGGCTCCTGCCTTCGCAGGAGTACATCATATCATAAAAAGTCGTTCAGATTGTCAGTTTGTCCAGCAGCGCTTGGGCGGCGGCAGTTTCCGCCTCCTGCTTGGAGCCGCCGGTTGCGCTCGCTTCGCCTGCACCCTTGATCGAAACCGTCACCGTGAAACGCAGCGCGTGGTGCGGGCCGGAGCGGTCGGTCATCGCATATTCGGGGGGCTTGCGCTTGTTGGCGGCGGCCCATTCCTGGAGCGCGGACTTGGGATGCTTGGGCGCGCTCGATTGGGTGTCGACGCGTTCACCCCAGAGGCGGCGTACAAGGGTGCGGGCTTCGCCCAGGCCGCCCTCCAGATAGAGGGCACCGATCAGCGCCTCCATCACGTCGCCCAGCACATTGTCGCTATCGGCGGCGCCGTCGTCGCGGGCCTGCTTGCCGAGCACCAGATGAGCGGGAACCCCGGCGCTACGGGCGACTTCGGCGCAGGTCTCGCCGGAAACCAGCGCATTGAAGCGGCGGGAGAGCTTGCCTTCGGGTTCGCCCGAAAAACGGTCGTAGAGCCACTCTGCGATCAGCAGTCCGAGGATGCGGTCGCCCAGGAACTCCAGCCGTTCATAATTCACCATATTGGCGCTGCCATGGGTCAGCGCCTGGGTGAAGGCAGCCGGGTCCTTCGGCGCGCGGCCGATCAGGGCCCTCAGCCAGCCTTCGGTGTCGGGTTTCGTCAAAAGCCTTCCCCGATGCGGCTCCAACGCGCGGCGGAAACCCAAGTCCAGGGGAGCAGCCAGTTCGCGCTGCCATCGGTCGAGAAGACCGAGATCATCGCCTTGCCGACCAGATTTTCCTCCGGCACCAGGCCGATGCCGCCGCCGTCGACCGCCGGGAAGCGGCTGTCGGCGCTGCGGTCGCGATTGTCGCCCATCATGAAGAGATGGCCTTCGGGCACGACCACCGTGTCGCGGTCGTCCGCCGCGCCGTCGGGCATGAGGTCGAGGACATTATAGCTTTTGCCCGGCTTGCCATCGACGGCAGGCAGGGTCTCGCGATATTGCGGGTAGCGGCACTGGCGACCGCCGCCGGGCGCTGCTTCCTCGAATTTCGGGCGGTAGCAGGGGGAGGGGCTGCCTTCCTTCGTCGCCGCGTCGGTCATGTTCGGGGTGACGGGGATGACGAGGTCATCGACCTTCTGCTTGGGGATCGCCTGGCCGTTCAGATAGACCGTGCCATGGCGCACGGAGATCATGTCGCCGGGCAGGCCGATGACGCGCTTGATATAGTCGTTCTTCTGGTTCGGCGGCGCCTTGAACACCACCACGTCGCCGCGCTGGGGCGTCGAGGCGAAGATGCGGCCGGGGATCAGGGGCACGCCGAAGGGCAGCGAATAGCGCGAATAGCCGTAGGGCCATTTCGCCACCAGCAGATAATCCCCGATCAGCAGGCGCGGCTGCATCGATTCCGACGGGATGTTGAATGGCGACACGATGAAGCTGCGCAGGACGAAGACGAACACCGCCAGCTTTGCGAGAAACCAGAGGAAATCCCGCGTTTCGGATTTTGCGCTCATGCTTGGTCGTCTTTTCCTTCAATTCGCCCTGAAAACAGGCCGTCGCGGCTTTTGCGGGTTAGTAAAGCCGCCGTCAAGCGCGCTAGGACGGATCGGCATTCAGTTCTGGCTACCTGCAAATGGTTGAAGCGAGTCACGTGCCTCGCTTCAATCTCCGCGCTTCCGGTGCTCACCTACTTTTAGTACGCTACGCTCCGGGTCGCAGAAAACCACCATTTTCGCCACGTCATCTCCTGAATGTCCATCCGTCCTAAAGACTAACTGCTGCTCTCATCATGCTGTCCTGCAACCTGATTTTTCTGCCTGAGCGGTGCAATAGCGGAACGACTGGGCTAGGATGGGCAAGAATCGACAGGTGCAGCGTCGGTATCGATCAACGGCAAAACAAGAGGATATTCCCCAATGTCCAGCCCTGCACTGGCAGCGCTCGCGGCTCTTCCCCAGGCCGATCTCAAGTCCATCTTCACCACCGATCCCGACCGGCTGAGCAAATTCACCCTGACACAAGGCCCGATCCGCTTCGACTGGTCGAAGACGCATTTGACCGATGGCCTGTTCGACGGGTTCCTGAAGCTGGCCGAGGAAAAGGGCTTCGCCGGGCACCGGGACGCCCTGTTCGCGGGCGAGGCGGTGAACAACACCGAGGGGCGCGCCGCCGAGCATCCCGCCGAACGGGGCGAGGGCAACGCCGACAGCGTGGCGCGGGCCAAGATGTTCCATGCGCGGATGCGGGCGTTGATCGACGCCATAGAGGGCGAGGCACTGGGGCCGATCCGGCATATATTGCATATCGGCATCGGCGGGTCGGCGCTGGGGCCGGACCTGATCGTCGATGCGCTGGGCGGCGATGGGGGGCGTTATGACGTCGCTATCGTGTCCAATGTCGATGGTACGGCGCTGGAGCGGGCGATTTCGCGTTTCGACCCCGAAGCAACCCTGATCGCGGTGGCCTCCAAGACCTTCACCACCACCGAAACCATGCTGAACGCGGCAAGCGCGATCAACTGGATGGTCGAGGCGGGCGTCGACGACCCTTATGGCCGGGTGATCGCGCTGACCGCCTCGCCGGACAAGGCGATCGAGTGGGGCGTGGATGAGACGCGGGTGCTGCCCTTTGCCGAGAGCGTGGGCGGCCGTTATTCGCTCTGGTCCTCCATCGGGTTTCCGGCGGCGCTGGCGCTGGGGTGGGATGCTTTCGAGAGCCTGCTGGAAGGCGCGGCGGCGATGGACCGGCATTTCCGGCTGAGCGACCCCAGGCAGAACGCGCCGCTGATCGCCGCCTTTGTCGACCAATATTATGCGCGGGTGCTGGGCTGCCAGACGCGGGCCTTGTTCGCTTATGACGAAAGATTGCGGCTGCTGCCCTCCTATCTCCAGCAGTTGGAGATGGAGAGCAACGGCAAGAGCGTGACGCGGGATGGGACGCCGGTCGATGGGCCGACGGCGCCGATCACCTGGGGTGGCGTGGGCACCGACGCGCAGCATGCGGTGTTCCAGTTGCTGCATCAGGGGACGATCCTGACGCCGGTGGAATTCATCGCCTCGATCGAGCCGGGCCATGCGCTCGATCCGGCGCATCATCGCGCTTTGCTGGTGAACTGCTTCGCGCAGGGGGCAGCGTTGATGCGCGGCAAGGACAATGCGGCCGATCCGGCGCGAGCCTATCACGGCAACCGGCCTTCGACCACGATCCTGCTGGATGATGTGACGCCGGAGGCCCTGGGCGCGCTGATCGCCTTCTACGAGCATCGGACCTTTGCCAATGCGGTGCTGATGGGGATCAATCCCTTCGACCAGTTCGGCGTCGAGCTGGGCAAGGAGATTGCGCGGTCCATCGAGGCGGAGGGGCCGAAGGGTTTCGACCCGTCGACGATGGCGTTGATCGATCTGGCCCTGGGTGGGGTTTGACGGATTAGCCTCTTTTGGAGGTGGAGGGGTTGCGCAAAGCTCGCTTCGCTCGCGCCCACCCCCGGCCCCTCCCGCTTGCGGGAGGGAGGCACACGATTCTCATTTGTAACTCTGCCGGGGACGCTCCATATGCGGGCGCAACCCTGCGGAGGCATGAATGAGCGACTACGACTTCGACCTGTTCGTCATCGGTGCGGGATCGGGAGGCGTGCGGGCTTCCCGCGTCGCGGCGGCGCATGGCGCGAAGGTCGCGGTGGCCGAGGAATATCGCGTCGGCGGCACCTGCGTCATTCGCGGCTGCGTGCCCAAGAAGCTGCTCATCTATGGCGCGCATTTTGCCGAGGATTTGAAGGATGCGCGGCGTTTCGGCTGGAATGTGCCGGATTGCGACTTTGAATGGACGACGCTGCGCGACAATGTGCTGGCCGATGTGGACCGGCTGGAGGGACTCTACAAGAATACGCTCGACAGCCATAAGGTCGAGTTGATCCCCGAACGCGCGACGATCACCGGGCCGCATAGCGTGAAGCTGGCCAACGGGCGGGAGGTCAGCGCGAAATATATCCTCGTTTCGACCGGCGCCTGGCCGATCGTGCCGGAGATCGAGGGCGCGGAACATGGCGTCACCTCCAATGAGGTCTTCCATCTGGAGGAATGCCCCAAGCGGATCGTGATCGTCGGCGGCGGCTATATCGCCAATGAATTTGCCGGCATCTTCCACCAGTTCGGCAGCCATGTGACGATCGTGAACCGGTCCAATACGCTGCTGCGCGGCTATGACGAGCAGATACGCGACCGGCTGCTCCAGATATCGACGATGAAGGGGATCAATTTCCGCTTCAATGCGGAGATGGAGAAGATCGAGAAGAATGAGGACGGCACGCTCTGCGTCCGTTTCAAGAGCGGCGATCCGATCGCCTGCGACCTGCTGGTGTTCGCGACCGGGCGCAAGCCGGATGTCGACGGGCTGGGGCTGGAAAATGCCGGGGTGGAGCTGAACGACAAGGGCGCGATCAAGGTCGACGACCATAGCCGCACGAGCTGCGAGAGCATCTATGCCGTGGGCGACGTCACGGACCGGATGCAGTTGACGCCGGTGGCGATCCGCGAGGGCCATGCCTTTGCGGACACGGTGTTCGGGGATAATCCGCGCACGGTCGACTATGATTGCGTGCCCTCCGCCGTGTTCAGCCATCCGCCGCTGGCGGGCGTGGGGCTGACCGAGGCGCAGGCCAAGAACAAATATGGGACGGTCAAGGTCTATACGTCCGATTTCCGGCCGATGAAGAATGTGCTGGCCGGGCGGGATGAGCGAGCGCTTTACAAGATGGTGGTGGATGCCACGACCAATCGCGTGGTCGGACTGCACATGATCGGGCCGGATGCGCCCGAAATCTTGCAGGCGGCGGCGATTGCGGTGAAGGCGGGTCTCACCAAGCAGGAATTTGACGACACGGTCGCCCTGCACCCCAGCATGGCTGAGGAACTGGTGCTGCTGAAATAGGTCCTATTCCGCGGCGAAGGTGACGACCAGAGCGTCGCGCCAGGCGGGTTGCGCCGGGTCCACCGGGTGGATTTCGGTGACGCCATGCATGATCCGATGGTCGTCGACGAGCACGGCGTCGCCGGGGCGGGCGAGGGTGAATTCGCCAAGCTCCTTGCCATCGGGCGTGCCGATGCGGGTGACGCCTTCACGGACATTGCGGCGCTCGACCAGCATCACGAAGACCCAGTCCACCCCGTCGCGATGCATGCCTTCGGGCGTCGGGCGGCCGAGTTCGCCGGCGCGCGCTTCGATGCGGAACTGGTGGAGTTCAACATGCTGCCGTCCGATCAGGGGAAAATTGCGGGCGCAGAAGGCGAGGATCGACCGCATCATGACATTGTCGATGGTGGCTTGATCGACGGGATCGAACCAGCGCTGCACATCGCCATTCAGGGGATTATAGTCCCGGCTCTGAAAATGCGGCTGATGGGGCTTGCGGCTGAAGCTGCCGTTCTCGAGGCCAAGGATGGCATGGCGGCGGCGGCGATAACGACCGCCATCGGCCATATAGAGATCCGGACCAAGATGATCCCAGCTTTGGGCGAACGCCTCCCAATCGGCGGCCGGGATGGCAAGTTGGTCGAACAGAAGGGTGCCGGACAGTCGGGCATAACCGCTGTCATCCAGTGCGCGGCCCAGTGGCGTGTCCGTCAGAATGTCCGTATCGCTCATCTATCTTTCCTTAACCGGAGGGACAGACGAGCGACAGGGCCAGTTCCCGCAAGCAGGATTGCACGGAGCTTCGGATGCCGGAATCTCAGGCGATGGTGGGTATGATCCCTCCTTCCGTCCGGATCGCGGCGCCATTGGTGACGGCGGCGAGCGGGCTGGCGAGATAGGCGACCATCGATCCGATCTCGTCGGCCTCGATCAGGCGGCGGATGAGGGAGAGGGGGCGCAGTTTATCAAAGAATTCCGCCTCGCGCTCGGCCTCGGGTGCGTCCTTGTTTTCCACGACCGAACGGATGAAGTCGACGATCCCTTCCGACCGGGTGGGGCCGGGCAGGACGGAATTGACCGTGACGCCCGTGCCGCGCGTCTGTTCGGCAAGGCCGCGGGCGATGGCGAGCTGGGCGGTCTTGGTCATGCCGTAGTGGATCATCTCGCCAGGCGGCAGCAGGGCGCTTTCGCTGGCGATGAAGATGATGCGGCCCCAATTCCGTTCGATCATGCGGGGGAAATAATGGCGGGCGAGGCGCGCGCCGCTGACGACGTTGACCTCGAAGAAATGATGCCAATCCTCGTCCGAGATTTCGGTGAAGGACCTAGCTTCGTATATGCCCAGATTGTTGACGAGAATGTCGATGTCGGGCGCGGCGGCTATCAATGCGGCCGCTCCGTCGGCGGTTGCGGGATCGGCCAGGATCGGGCGAACCTTGCCGACCGGCGCGATCTGGGCAGCGGCCTCGTCCAGCTTCGCCTGGTTGCGGCCGGTGATGACGACCTCCACGCCTTCTTCTGCGAGACGTTTGGCGATGGCGAAGCCGATGCCGGCCGTCGATCCAGTGACGAGGGCGGTCTTTCCGGCGAGTTTCAGATCCATGGGGCACTCCTTTTCCGTGAACGAGTGCAAGAATAAGAAACGCTGCCATTGATGATTAGAATGACATCTATCACTATAGAAGTGATTTTAAATCATGGATGAAAGATGGACAACCGCTTTGGGGATATCGAGACATTTCTGGCCGTCGCGCGGGAAGGCAGCTTCGCAGCGGCCGCCAAGACGCTGAGGCTGACGCCATCCGCCGTGAGCCGGAGCATCGGGCGGCTGGAGCAGCGTCTTGGCGTCACATTGTTGCGGCGGACCACGCGGTCACTGGCGTTGACCCTGGAGGGGGCATCCTATCGCGACCGGATGATGGCGCTGATGACGGAGATGGCCGACGTCGAAGCGGGGTTGGGGCAGCAGGAGCAGGGACCGCGCGGGCTTTTGCGGGTCAATGCGTCCGTCTCCTTCGGTACGGAGTGCCTCCTGCCGATCCTGCCCGATTTCCTGGGGCGCCATCCGGCCGTGGCGGTCGATCTGGCCTTGTCGGATGCGGTGGTCGATCTGGTGGAGGAACGGGCCGATATCGCCATTCGCATCGGACCTTTGCGGGATACGCGATTGCGAGCGAAGAAGCTGGGGCATAGCCGCATGCTTCTGGTCGCCAGTCCCGCCTATCTCGCCGCGCGGGGAACGCCGCGCACGCCGGAGGAACTGGATGGGCATGACTGCCTGCAATTCAGCTTTCGCCGGTCGGTGGACAGCTGGCCCTTCTGGATCGGTGGGCGGGTCGTGCAGCGCCCGGTTCAGGGGCGGTTTTTCGGCAATTCGGGCGAGGTCGTGCGGCAGATGGCGATCGCGGGAGGCGGTATCGCGCGACACGGGCGCTTTCATGTCGCGCGCGATGTGCGGGAAGGGAGGCTGGTGGAGGTACTGGGCGATTTCAGCACGGGGGACGGCGAGGATATCCACGCGCTTTATTCCGCGCAGGACCGGCTGGCCGCACGGGTGCGGGCCTTTCTCGACTTTCTGGACGAGGCACTGGAATTGCCCGGCTAACCGATCCAGTAGGGCACGATCTGCCGGTTGTCGGGATCGACGTGGATCGGGCGGTCGGCGGGTGGGAAGGCGCGCTGATCACAGCTTTGCCGGGAACAGAGGCGGCAGGTGATGCCGATCGGGGTGGCGGCGCCCTCCACCTCGAGCTGCAGGCCGTCGGCATAGACGAAATTGGCCGCATGGGCGATCTCGCAGCCCAGCACCACCGCGAAACGGCGCGGGGTGCGGCTGTAGCTGCCCAGCGGTTTGACGAGACCCTTCGCCATGGAGACATAGCGTACGCCGTCCGGCGTTTCGCCGAGCTGGACGTTGATCCGGTCGGGGATGGCGACGGCTTCGTGGACGTTCCACAAAGGGCAGGCACCGCCGAAGCGGGCGAATTGCAGGCGGGTCGCGCTGTGCCTTTTGGTGATGTTGCCGGCCATGTCGACGCGGCAGAAGAAGAAGGGAATGCCGCGCAGCCCCGGCCGCTGGAGGGTCGAGAGGCGATGGCAGGCCTGTTCGAAACTCACCCCGAAGCGGCGGGCGAGGCGGTCGATGTCATGGCGGACCTCGCGGGCGACTTCGCGGAACTGGGCGTAGGGCATCAGCAGCGCGCCCGCCGCATAATTGCCGAGGCCGATGGCGAGCAGGCGATCGGCCCCCAGGACCGGCAGGGCGGCCTTGTTCACCACGTCGGCGATGACGGCCTGCCCCTCCAGCATCATGAGCTGATGCGCGAGCATGAATTTGCGGCTCTCCGTCGGCAGGGCGGCGTTGATGAACAGCCGCTTCTCCACGCTGGTATAGGATCGGAGCGCGGAATCGGGCGTCTCCGCGATCAGCGTTTCGATGCCGTGGCGGCGCGCGAGCGCTTCGACCAGCATGCCTTCGTCCAGAACCTGCCCGGCGGTGAAGCTGGCGGCCATGTCCTCGGCCAGGCAATCGAGGCTGTGGACGTAATTGCCGGCCTCATGGAACCAGTCGCGCGCGGCTTCCCAGGGGAGGCGGGCCTGGACCGCATGATCGTTGGCGATCGCCTCCTCTATCATGTTGATGCGTTCGTTGGCGCGCATATGGGCGTTGTAGAGATCGACATAGCGCGCCGCGAATTCGGGGAATTGCAGGTGCAGCTTTTCGATCCGTTCCGGCTCCATCGGGACGCCGGGAAGTTCGGGATGGGCGAGCGCGAAGGTGAAGGCGCCCAGCAACTGTTCGTCCTCACGACTGTCGAAACTGGCCCAGTCGGTGGGAAAGGCACTGGCGAGCGCGGCCTTCACCTTGGCGGTGAGGGGGCGATCGTCATTTTCCATCTGGCTGAGATAGGATACGGAAATCCCAAGCGCCTGTGCCATGGTCGCCTGATCCATGCGATGGTCCAGACGGAGTTGCCGCAAGCGGGGTCCTGCAAAGATTCGATTGCCGCGAGCCATGATTTGTCCATAATTTGCAAAATCGCGATTTGCAAATTGGCAAAATCGCATTTGCGAAAATGCGAAAAGGTTGGAAAGGGCGGGCGCAGGAGTCCGCGACAAGCCGGAGAGAAGTCTTATATGTCGAAGCTCGCCATCATTGAACAGCTCGAAGCCAAGCGCGATGCCGCGCGGCTGGGCGGCGGCCAGCGCCGCATCGACGCCCAGCATGCCAAGGGCAAGCTGACGGCCCGCGAGCGGCTGGAAGTGCTGCTGGACGAGGACAGCTTCGAAGAGCTGGACATGTATGTCGAGCATAATTGCATCGACTTCGGCATGGACGAGCAGCATATCCCCGGCGACGGCGTCGTGACCGGATCGGGCACGATCAACGGCCGGCTGGTCTATGTCTTTTCGCAGGACTTCACCGTTTACGGCGGCGCGGTGTCCGAGCGGCACGCGATGAAGATCTGCAAGATCATGGACATCGCCATGAAGGTCGGCGCGCCGGTCATCGGCCTGAATGACTCGGGCGGCGCGCGCATCCAGGAAGGCGTGGCCTCGCTGGGCGGCTATGCGGAGATTTTCCAGCGCAACGTGCTGGCGTCGGGCGTGGTGCCGCAGATCAGCGTGATCATGGGGCCGTGCGCGGGTGGTGCGGTCTACTCGCCCGCCATGACCGACTTCATCTTCATGGTGAAGGATTCGAGCTTCATGTTCGTGACCGGGCCGGACGTGGTGAAGACTGTCACCAATGAGGTCGTGACGCAGGAGGAACTGGGCGGCGCCGTCACCCACACCACCAAGTCGGGCGTGGCCGACGTGGCGTTCGAGAACGACATTGAGGCGCTGCTGGCGGTGCGCGATTTCGTGGACTTCCTGCCCGCTTCCAACAAGGAGCCGGTGCCCGAACGGCCGAGCGCCGATGCGTGGGATCGCATCGAGGAGAGCCTGGATACGCTGATCCCAGCCAATGCCAACCAGCCCTATGACATGCATGAGCTGATCCGCAAGGTGGTGGACGAGGGCGACTTCTTCGAAGTGCAGCCGGCCCATGCGGGCAACATCATCTGCGGTTTCGGGCGTGTCGAGGGCAAGACCGTCGGGATCATCGCCAACCAGCCGATGGTGCTGGCGGGCGTGCTGGACATCAATTCGTCCAAGAAGGCCGGGCGGTTCGTGCGTTTCTGCGATGCGTTCGAAATCCCCATCGTCACCTTCGTCGACGTGCCGGGCTTCCTGCCGGGGACAGCGCAGGAACATTCGGGCATCATCAAGCATGGCGCGAAACTGCTGTTCGCTTATGCCGAGGCGACCGTGCCGAAGATCACCGTCATCACCCGCAAGGCCTATGGCGGCGCCTATGACGTGATGGCGTCCAAGCATCTGCGCGGTGACCTCAACTATGCGTGGCCGACGGCCGAGATCGCGGTGATGGGCGCCAAGGGCGCGGTGGAGATCATCTTCCGCGGCAAGACGCCGGAGGAGATCGCGGAAAAGACCAGGGAATATGAAGACCGCTTCGCCAACCCGTTCGTGGCGGCGAGCAAGGGCTTCATCGACGAGGTGATCCAGCCGCATTCGACCCGCAAGCGGATCGCCCTTGGCCTGCGCAAGTTGCGCAACAAGGCGCTGGAGAACCCCTGGAAGAAGCACGACAATATTCCGTTGTGACGGCCCGGGCCGTCATCCCAGCGAAGGCTGGGATCTCAGGCGGCCAGATGGAGCTTTTGGGGCATGAGACCCCAGCTTTCGCTGGGGTGACGAGAATGGTGAAGTAGTATGAAACTCGGTCGCTTGAACCATATCGGCGTGGCGACGCCTTCGCTGGAGGCTTCGCTGGCCTATTATCGCGACGTCATGGGCGCGACTTTGACGCACGAGCCCTTCGACTTGCCCGCGCAGGGGGTGAAGGTGTGCTTCGTCGACACGCCCGGCGAGAATGGCACCAACGGTACGCAGATCGAACTGATCGAGCCGCTGGGCGAAAACTCGCCCATTCACGGTTTCATCGCCAAGAACCCGGCCGGTGGGCAACATCATATGTGCTATGAAGTGCCGGACATCCATGAAGCCAAGGCCTGGTTCGAGGGGCTCGGCAAGAAGGTGCTGGGCGAGCCGCGCATCGGGGCGCATGGGACGCTGATCTTCTTCGTCCATCCCAAGGATATGAACGGGGTGCTGACGGAGATCATGGAGACGCCGAAAGAGGGCGCACATTAACACCACCCCTCCCGCATGCGGGAGGGGCAGCGAGACTTGGGGCTGCGCAGCAGGCCCTAGTCGCAGCGGGGTGGGCCGGAACAGCCCACTCCAACTTCGGCTAGGCGGACAAGCCGCCAAGCCTGCGTATCCTCTCCCGCCTGCGGGAGAGGAATAAGGGTAGGAAAGATGACCGAGAAGCCGACGCTGGATCAGTGGGCCGCCGCCTCCGCCAAGGAAGTGAAGGGCAAGGATCTCAACTGGGAAACCCCGGAGGGGATCACGGTGAAACCGCTCTACACGGCGGAGGACGTGACCGTCGATCCGGGCCTGCCCGGCTTCGCGCCGTTCACGCGTGGCGTGCGTGCCTCCATGTATGCGGGGCGCCCCTGGACCATCCGGCAATATGCGGGCTTCTCGACCGCCGAGGAATCCAACGCCTTCTATCGCCGCAACCTTGCCGCAGGGCAGAAGGGCCTCAGCGTCGCTTTCGACCTTGCCACCCATCGCGGCTATGACAGCGATCATCCCCGCGTCGTCGGTGACGTCGGCAAGGCAGGCGTCGCGATCGACACGATCGAGGACATGAAGATCCTGTTCGACGGCATTCCGCTCGACCAGATGTCCGTTTCCATGACCATGAACGGCGCGGTGATCCCGATCCTGGCCTTCTTCATCGTCGCGGGCGAGGAGCAAGGGGTCGAGCGCAAGCTGCTCGACGGGACCATTCAGAACGACATTCTGAAGGAGTTCATGGTCCGCAACACCTATATCTACCCGCCCGAACCCAGCATGCGGATCATCTCGGACATTTTCGGCTATACCAGCCGGGAGATGCCCAAGTTCAACAGCATCTCCATCTCCGGCTATCATATGCAGGAGGCCGGGGCGACGCAGGTGCAGGAACTGGCCTTCACCATTGCGGACGGCGCGGAATATGTGCGCTACGGGGTGGCTTCGGGCCTCGATATCGACAAGTTCGCCGGGCGGCTCAGCTTCTTCTTCGCGATTGGCATGAACTTCTTCATGGAGATCGCCAAGCTGCGCGCCGCTCGTGTGCTGTGGCATCGCGTCATGACGAAGCTCGGCGCGAAGGACGAACGCTCCAAGATGTTGCGCACCCACTGCCAGACGTCGGGCGTGTCGCTGACCGAGCAGGACCCCTATAACAACGTCATGCGCACCACCATCGAGGCGATGGCGGCGATGCTGGGCGGCACGCAGTCGCTGCATACCAACGCGCTGGACGAGGCGATCGCGCTGCCGACGGACTTCTCCGCCCGTATCGCGCGCAACACGCAGATCGTCATCCAGGAAGAGACCGGCATGTGCAATGTCGTCGATCCGCTGGGCGGTAGCTATTATATCGAGGCTTTGACCCAGCAGTTGGTCGACGCCGCGCAGGAGATCATCGACCGCGTCGAGGCCGAAGGCGGTATGGCGAAGGCCGTGGGCGCAGGCTGGCCCAAGGCGATGATCGAAACCGCCGCCGCCGCCCGTCAGGCCCGCGTCGACCGGGGCGAGGACGTCATCGTCGGCGTCAACAAATATCGCCTGGCGAACGAAGACCTGCTGGAGACGCTGGAAGTCGACAACACCAAGGTTCGCGAGGCGCAGATCGCCCGCATCAACCGGGTCAAGGCCGAGCGTGACGAGGAAGCGTGTCAGGCCGCGCTGGAATCGTTGCGTCAGGCGGCTGCGGGCGATCAGTCGATCGAGAACAACCTTCTTGCCCATGCGGTCGAAGCGGCGCGGGCGCGTGCCACGCTGGGCGAAATTTCGGCCGCCATGGAGGACAGCTTCAACCGCTACGGCACGCAGCCGACGCCGGTGAAGGGCGTCTATGGCAAGCCTTATGCGCAGGACAGCCGGTGGAAACAGGTTCTTGACGGGGTGCAGGCCGTCGAGCGGCGCCTCGGTCGCAAGCCGAAAATCCTCATCGCCAAGATGGGGCAGGACGGTCATGACCGGGGCGCCAACGTGATCGCGTCGGCTTTTGGGGACATGGGGTTCGACATCGTGTCGGGGCCGCTGTTCCAGACGCCCGACGAAACCGTGGTGCTGGCGTTGGAGAGCGGCGTGGACGTGGTGGGCGCTTCGTCGCTTGCCGCCGGGCACAAGACGCTGATCCCCGACCTCATCCGGCAGCTTCGGGAAAAGGGCCGCAACGACATCAAGGTGATCGCGGGCGGGGTCATCCCGCCGCAGGATTATGACTTCCTCCGTGACGCGGGCGTTCAAGGGATTTATGGACCGGGCTCCAACGTCGTGGAATGCGCCGCCGATGTGCTGCGCCTCCTCGGCCACAACATGCCCCCGGCGGGGCTGGAGGAAGCCGCATAATGACCGTTACGCCTCGCACTGACTGGACCCGCGACGAGATCGCCGCGCTGTTCGACCTGCCCTTCAACGACCTGATGTTCGAGGCGCAGTCGATCCATCGTGCGAACTTTCCGCGCAATGAAGTGCAGCTTTCCACGCTGCTGTCGATCAAGACGGGCGGCTGCCCGGAGGATTGCGGCTATTGCAGCCAGTCGACCGAGGCGGAAAGCGGCCTGAAGGCCACCAAGCTGATGGACGTGCAGGCCGTGCTTCAGGCGGCGGCGCAGGCGAAGGACCATGGTTCGGGCCGTTTCTGCATGGGCGCGGCGTGGCGGAATCCCAAGGAACGGGACATGCCCAAGCTCATCGAGATGGTGAAGGGCGTGCGCCAGATGGGTATGGAAACCTGCATGACGCTGGGCATGCTGTCGGCCGATCAGGCGAAGCAGCTCGCGGACGCGGGGCTGGATTATTACAACCACAATATCGATACCTCGCCGGAAAATTACGCCAACGTCATCACCACCCGGACCTTTGAGGACCGGATCGAGACGCTGGAAAATGTCCGGGACGCGGGCATCAATGTGTGTTGCGGCGGGATCGTCGGCATGGGTGAGACGCGGAGCGACCGCATCGGCTTTCTTCACGCGCTGGGCACCATGCCGCATCCGGAAAGCGTGCCGATCAACGCGCTGGTGCCGGTGGCCGGGACCGTGCTGGGCGATATGTTGAAGGATACGCCGCTCGCCAAGATCGACGAGGTGGAGTTCGTCCGCACCGTTGCCGTGGCGCGGATCGTCATGCCGCGCTCGATGGTGCGGCTGTCCGCCGGACGCGAGAGCATGAGCGAGGCCTGTCAGGCGCTCTGCTTCATGGCGGGGGCGAACAGCATCTTCACCGGCGACAAGCTGCTGACGGCGGCCAATGCCGGGGATGACAAGGATAGCGCGCTGCTTTCCAAGCTCGGGCTGGCGCCGATGATGGCGCAGCCGCATGGGCATCTGGAGGCGGCGGAGTAATTTACACGCACGCTGGCGACCTATCTCTCCCGACAGGGAGAGCGGGTCTTCGGCAACTCGCCCAAAGGGCGAGAGGAATAGGACTGGGGCAAGGACAGATAATGGCAATCACCAAGATCCTGATCGCGAACCGTGGCGAAATTGCATGCCGCGTCATCCGCACCGCGCGGAAGATGGGTATCAAGACCGTCGCCGTCTATTCGGACGCCGACGCGCGCAGCCCCCATGTGCTGATGGCGGATGAGGCGGTTCATCTCGGCCCGCCGCCCGCCGCCCAGTCCTATCTGCTCGCCGACAAGATCATCGAGGCGTGCAAGGCGACCGGCGCCGATGCGGTGCATCCGGGCTACGGCTTCCTCTCCGAGCGTGAGAGCTTCCGCAAGGCGCTTGATGCTGAGGGCATCATCTTCGTCGGCCCACCCGCCAACGCCATCGCCGCCATGGGCGACAAGATCGAATCCAAGAAATTGGCCAAGGCTGCCGGCGTCAACGTCGTTCCCGGCTATGTCGGCGTGATCGAGGATACCGAACATGCCGTCCGCATCTCCAACGAGATCGGCTATCCGGTGATGATGAAGGCGTCGGCCGGCGGCGGCGGCAAGGGCATGCGCCTGGCCTATTCCGAACAGGACGTCCGCGAAGGCTTCGAGGCGACAAAGCGCGAGGGGCTGAACAGCTTCGGTGACGATCGCGTGTTCATCGAGAAGTTCATCGAAAGCCCGCGCCATATCGAAATCCAGATATTGGGCGATCAGCACGGCAATATCGTTTACTTGAATGAGCGCGAATGCTCAATCCAGCGCCGCCACCAGAAGGTGGTCGAGGAAGCGCCGTCGCCCTTCGTCAGCCCCGAGATGCGCAAGAAGATGGGCGAGCAGTGCGTCGCCCTGGCGCGGGCGGTCGGCTATTTCAGTGCGGGCACGGTCGAGCTGATCGTGTCGGGTGCGGACAAGACCGGCGACGGCTTCTACTTCCTGGAAATGAACACCCGTTTGCAGGTGGAGCATCCGGTGACGGAAGAGATCACCGGCCTTGATCTGGTCGAACAGATGATCCGCGTCGCCAATGGTGAGGCGTTGAGCTTCGCCCAAGAGGATGTGAAGATCAACGGCTGGTCGATCGAGAACCGCGTCTATGCCGAGGACCCCTATCGCGGTTTCCTGCCCTCGACGGGCCGTCTGATCCGCTACAATCCGCCCGAAGCCGTGGACGGCGTGCGCGTCGATGACGGTGTGGTCGAAGGCGGCGAGGTTTCCATGTTCTACGACCCGATGATCGCCAAGCTGATCACCTGGGCGCCGACCCGTCTGGAAGCCATCGACAAGCAGATCGCCGCGCTCGACCAGTTCGAGATCGAGGGGCCGGGCCACAATATCGATTTCGTCTCCGCGCTGATGCAGCATGAACGTTTCCGTTCGGGCAACATCACCACCGGCTTCATTGCCGAGGAATATCCGGAGGGCTTCACTGGTGCTCCCGCGTCCGCAACGCTGCTGAAGCGCCTGTCGGCCATCGGCGCCTTTGCCGCCATGGCGCAGGCGGACCGGGCTCGCCGGATCGAGGGGCAATTGGGCAAGCGTCTCGCTCCGCCGACCGATTGGCAAGTGAAGATCGGGGACGCGATCCATGACGTCGTGATCGATGGCGATGACGTTACCGTGGACGGCGACGCGATCGACATGGCGCTCGAATATACGCCCGGCGACCGGCTGATCGAGGCGGAGTTCGGCGAGGAGCAACTGGCGGTGAAGATCGCGCCGGTGCGTTCGGGCTTCGTGCTGACCGCCCACGGCGCCAGCCACAAGCTGCGCATCCTGCCCGCTCATGCGGCGGTGCATGCCAAGCATATGATCGAGAAGATTCCGCCGGATCTGTCGCGTTTCCTGATCTGTCCGATGCCGGGCCTGCTGGTCGCGCTCAACGTCAAGGAAGGCGACAAGGTCGAGGTCGGCCAGCCTCTCGCCGTGATCGAGGCGATGAAGATGGAGAATATCCTGCGCGCGCAAAAGGCAGGCGTGGTGAAGAGCGTGTCGGCGGCGCAGGGCGAGAGCCTGCCGGTCGATGCGATCATCCTCGAACTGGAATAAATCGGACGCGAGGCCGCTGTGCAAGGAGAAGGGATAAGGCCTTTTCCTTGCGCGGCGGACATGCTGTGATGGGGCATGCATCTGGATCATGACCCCAGCTCGCCTGCCGGCGAGGCCATTGGCTTCGACGATTTCCTGAAGGTCGATATCCGCGTCGGCACGATCCTGTCGGCGGAAGCCTATCCGGAGGCGCGCAAGCCGGCCTACAAGCTGCTGATCGATTTCGGGCCGGGGATCGGCCAGAAGAAATCCAGCGCGCAGATCACCGAAAATTATGCGCTGGGGGATCTGCCTGGACGGCAGGTGGCTGCCGTCGTCAATTTTCCGCCGCGCCAGATCGGGAAATTTCTGTCCGAAGTGCTGACGCTGGGGTTCGCGGATGAGGCGGGCGCGGTGATGCTGTTTGCGCCGGACAAGGCGGTGCCGAATGGATCGCGGCTGTTTTGAGCAGTTGGCGTTGTTGGGCAGGAATGGACATATCTCCTCTCCCAGAGGGGGAGGAAGGGGTCCGCTTGGCTGCGGCCGAGTGGGAAGGGGAGAGCGGCCCTTTACACCACCTTTCGCCCTCATCCTTCCGCTCCCTCTCCCGTTGGGAGAGGGAAAGTCCGATTTCACCCATATCGATCGCTGCGGTCATGCCGCTTGCCGGATCGGGGCACTTCATTAGAACGGCTCCGGACGAGGCGCACGGGCAGGGGGTGGAATGAGCGAGGGGACGGTCGGTGGCGACTATGTGATGGATGCGAAGCGGGACCGGCTGGTCATCACCGCGTCCGCTCTTGGCACCGTGTTCGAATGGTATGATTTCTATATCTACGGCGTGCTCGCTCCGATCATCGGGCGAACCTTCTTCCCGACCGACAATCCGACCGTCGAGCTGCTCTATTCGCTGGCGGGCTTTGCCATCGGTTTCGGGTTCAGGCCCTTGGGCGCGGCATTGTTCGGCTATCTCGGCGACAGATGGGGCCGCAAATACACGTTTCTGGCCACCATCGTCCTGATGGGCGCGGCGACGGCGGGTGTGGGACTGACCCCTTCGGCCGCCAGCATCGGGGTGGCGGCGCCGGTCATCCTCATCCTGCTGCGGATCGCGCAGGGGCTGGCGCTGGGCGGCGAATATGGCGGCGCGGCCATCTATGTCGCGGAACATGCGCCTGCCGGGAAAAGGGGGTTCTACACCAGTTTCATCCAGGCGGGCGTGATCGGCGGCTTCATCCTGTCCCTGATCGTCGTCGTGGGCACGCAATCGATCGTGGGCAAGGGGGCATGGGAGGCGTGGGGCTGGCGCCTGCCCTTCATCTTCTCCCTGGCGTTGCTGGCGATTTCGCTCTGGATGCGGCTGATGTTGCGCGAAAGCCCGGTCTTTACCGCAATGAAGGCGGCGGGCGGACAATCGCGCAATCCGCTGAAGGAGGCCTTCACCTATCCCGGCAACAAGCGGCGGATGCTGGTGGCGATGATCGGCATTGCAGCGGGCTTTACCGTCATTGCCTATACGGCGATGTTCCAGGCGCTCTATTTCCTGCAAAGCGGCCTGCATGTCTCGCCCGGCATGGCGCAGTTGCTGGTGGGCGGCAGCGCCTTTGCGGGGATCGCGTCCTTCATTTTCTTCGGCTGGCTGTCGGACCGGGTCGGGCGGAAGAAGCCGATTGTCATCGGCTATGCGCTGGTGCTCCTGCTGCTCATGCCGCTGTACCAGTTCATGGGGAGCACGGCCAATCCGGCTCTCTATCGCGCGGCGGAGCGAGCGCCCGTGGTCGTGAGCGGTCCCGATTGCAGCTTCCACCCCTTCGCCAAGGTCCAGCCGACCGCCTGCGGCAAGCTGCTCGACCATTTTTCCAAGCGCGGCATCGCTTATGAGAAGAGGGAGGCTGCCGCGCCATCGGTCAGCATCGGCGGCAAGGTGGTCGGCGATCTGAGCGCCGGGGGGCTGGACGCGGCGCTGAGGGCGGCGGGTTATGATTCGGGGACGGTGACGCCGGACTGGCCGCGCGCGATGCTGCTGTTCCTGGCCTTGCTGCTGCTCTGGACGCTGTCCGGGGCGACCTATGGGCCGGTGGCTGCGCTGCTTTCGGAATATTTTCCGGCGCGGATACGTTATAGCTCGCTGTCGATCCCCTATCATATCGGGACCGGCTATTTTGGCGGTTTCCTGCCTTTGGTCAGCCAATATATCGTGGCTAGGACGGGCGATCCCTATGCGGGGCTGTGGTACACGCTCGCCGTGGTGGCGGCGGCGTTGCTGACCTGCCTTGTCGCCCTGCCCGAGACGCGCGGCGCGAAGCTGGAGGCATGATGCCTCGACGATGGCGCCGTGGGGCGCTATCCGCTGGGGCATGACTGATTTTTCGGCCCCGTTGCGTCTGCGTCTGGATGGAGACGCGCTGCTGTCCAACTGGCATTGGTTGAAGGGGCAAGGCGGCGCGGCTGCCTGCGGCGCGGCGATCAAGGCCAATGGCTATGGGCTGGGCGCTGCGGAGGTGATGCGGCGGTTGCTGGGAGCGGGCTGCCGTGACTTCTTCGTGTCCAACTGGGCTGAGGCCATGGCTCTGGAGCCGTTGCTCGATGTGGGCGTGTCGCTGTCGGTGCTGCATGGCGTGCGCGCGGAGGATATGGCGGTGGCGCTGCACTCGCGTGCCCGGCCGGTCCTGTGCACGGAAAGCCAGGTCGCGCGATGGAAAGGCGCCGGTGGCGGGGCCTGCGACGTCATGGTCGATACGGGGATGAACCGGCTGGGGCTCGACTGGCGCGGCGATGTCGGAGCGCAGGTGGCGGGGCTTGAAATCGTGACATTGCTCAGTCATCTGGCGTCGGCCGATGAGGATGCGCCGCTCAGCCGGAGTCAGCTTGCGCGCTTTTCCGGGCTGCGAAACGGCGTGGCGGCGGCGCGTTACAGCCTGGCGAACAGCGCCGGTATCTGTCTGGGGCATGCCTATGCCTTCGACATGACCCGGCCGGGCATAGCCCTTTATGGTGGCATCCCGCGCCGGGAGGCGGCGGGGCACATCCGGCAGGTCGTGGTTCCGCAAGCGCAGGTCCTGCAACGCCGCCGCGTTCTGGCGGGCGATGCGATCGGCTATAATGCCACCCATGTCGCCAGCGCGGATATGGAGATCGCCGTGCTGAACCTGGGCTATGCCGACGGCTATTTGCGGGGATTTTCCGGGCGTGGGTCGATGCGGGTGGGGGATATGATCCTGCCGGTGGTCGGGCGGGTGTCGATGGACCTGACGGCGGTGGACGTTTCTGGCCTGCCCGAAGTGGCGGAGGGAGATTGGCTGACCGTCGATTATGCTTTGGAGGAAGCCGCCGCGATTTCGGGGCTGTCGCAATATGAGTTGCTGACGGGATTGGGCGCGCGGTTCGACCGGATCTGGCACTGAACCAAAAAAAGGCCGCCGATCCTTGGATGGATCGGCGGCCTTTTTTTAATGGTCGAATCTTCGCTTGGAGCGTGCTGCGTTAAATCTGACGCAGGCCGCGTGCTCTAAGCTTTTGTTGTCGCATCGTTTTAAGCAGAAAACCGGTGCCCACTTTTCTGCACGATGCTCTAGCGTTCGATGCACATGGCAACGCCCATGCCGCCGCCGATGCAAAGCGTGGCGAGGCCCTTTTTGGCGTCGCGCTTCTGCATTTCGTAGAGCAGGGTGGTCAGCACGCGAGCGCCCGAAGCGCCGATCGGGTGGCCGATCGCGATCGCGCCGCCGTTCACATTGACCTTCGACGGATCCCAGCCCAATTCCTGGCCGACGGCCAGCGCCTGAGCGGCGAAGGCTTCATTGGCCTCGATCAGGTCGAGGTCGGCCAGCGTCCAGCCTGCCTTGGCCAGCGCATTGCGGGTCGCCGGAGCGGGGCCGATGCCCATGATCGACGGATCGACGCCGCAGGTCGCGAATCCGGCGATACGGCCGAGTATCGCGGCATTGCGCTTCGCGGCTTCGTCAGCGGTCATCACCACCAGCGCGGCCGCGCCGTCATTCACGCCGCTGGCATTCGCCGCGGTGACGGTGCCGTCCTTCTTGAAGGCCGGGCGCAGGCCCTGCATCGCCTCGATCGTGGCGCCGGCGCGGATATATTCGTCGGTGTCGACGATCGTGTCGCCCTTGCGGCCCTTGATCGTGACGGGGACGATTTCGTCCTGGAACCGGCCCGACGCGCGCGCCGCTTCGGCCTTGTTCTGGCTGGCGACGGCGAACTCGTCCTGCGCTTCGCGGCTGATCTGGTATTTTTCGGCCAGATTTTCGGCGGTGATGCCCATGTGATAATTGTTGAAGGCGTCGGTCAGGCCGTCATGGATCATCGTGTCCACCAGCGAGACCGCACCCATTTTGGTGCCGCTGCGCAAAAACTGGGCATGGGGCGCCAGCGACATGCTTTCCTGGCCGCCCGCGACCATGATGCGCGCGTCACCGGCACGAATCGCCTGTGCCGCCAGAGCCACGGCCCGCAGGCCCGAGCCGCAAAGCTGGTTGAGGCCGATGGCGGTGCGCTCGACCGGGATGCCCGCATTGACGGCGGCCTGACGCGCGGGGTTCTGACCCTGGCCAGCGGCAAGCACCTGGCCCAGAATGACCTCGTCCACTTCCTCGGGCGCGACGCCGGCCTGGGCGAGAGCGGCGACGATCGCCGTGCGACCAAGTTCATGGGCCGGAGTGGACCCGAATGCGCCCAGGAAGCTGCCGACGGCAGTACGCTTGGCGGCGGTGATGACGATGTCTGACAAAGCCTTGATCCTCAATTCCAGTGGTTGTTTTCGCAGCCGCACATATCATCATCCGTCGTGGCTGGAAAGCCATTGGGACAGGGGGTGCCACAGTTGCTGTGGCGCGTTTCCGCCGACGATCATGCCGACATGACCGAGCGACAATGTCCGTGCTTCCGCCATTTCCGGCGCGGCTTGCGCCGGCACGATGCGATCGCTCGCGGAACGGATTGAGAGCGTTGGACAAGTCAGGCCGGCGGGATCGATCGACCGGTCGCCAATGCGCCATTGCCCCCGTCCACTCGCATTTGCAGCATAGAATTTTTCGAACAGGTCGCACCCCGCCGCATAGCTGAGCGGAGGACCGCCATTGGCCCAATCCTCAACCGCCATGAAGGCGTGCTCCTCGTCTGATCCGGCGGCCATTTCGGCAAAGGCCGCATATTTGCGGATGGTCCGATGCGGGTCCATGGCCCAGAAGCCCGATTGCAGTACCTCCATCGGAACATAGCCCAGGCGCTGGCACATGGGTTTCGCTCCGCGCCACAGGGCACCGATATGCTCGCGGTCCGCAGGCGGGATGCCTTCGAAATTCCAGGGGGCGGCGATGGTCGAAACGGCCCTGGCATTCCGCAATGTTGCAGCGCCGATCACCAGATTTCCGCCCAGGCAATAGCCCACCAGGATCGGATCGCGCGGCAACCGGTCCAGCATCGGCAACAGCCGCTCCGTCACGTGGCGGTCCAGGCCCAGCGTACCATCATCCTGTGCCGGGGTGCCCCAATCCACCAGATAGGCGTCGTGCCCTGCTGCACTCATATGGCGCAGCATGGACCGGCCGGGCGACAGGTCCAGCACATGCGGCGGGTTGATCAGCGAGGGCACGAACACCACCGGCGCCCGCCCGTTTTCCGTGCCATATCGGATCAGTTTCGCGCTGCCCGCGGATGCGAAAGCGGGCGGGGCTGGGGCGCGCACGGGACGCCTAGCCTCTTGATATTTCCGCAAACCCTGGAAAGCGCGCTTTCGCAGTTCGGGATCGCCCTGCGTTTCTCGCCATAAAATATTGAGAAAAAGGGGTAAGGGCCGCGGCCCATGTTGCGACGCGGCATATTGCTGTGCTAATGCGGAAAATGCAGGTGTGGGAGAGGTATCCATGGCCAAATCTAAGACCGCGAACGAATCCGAACCGGTCGTTATCAAGAAGTACGCTAACAGGCGGCTCTATAACACAGAAACGTCGAGCTACATCACGCTGGATCTTTTGTCGCAGATGACTCGCGAGGGGCGGGAGTTCGTTGTCGTCGATGCGAAGACCGGAGAGGACATCACGCATAATGTCCTGACGCAAATCATCATGGAGGAGGAGCAGCGCGGCAAGAACATGCTGCCCGTCAACTTCCTGCGCCAGCTGATCGCCATGTACGGCGATTCCATGCAGTCCATGGTGCCGCAATATCTGGAAGCGTCGATGGATGCGTTCCGCAAGAACCAGCAGCAGTTCCAGGAAGCCATGAAGGGAGCCTTCGGCGGAGGCCCGCTGGCCGAGATCGCCAAGCGCAACATGCAGATGTTCGAGGCGGCGGCGAGCGCCTTTGGAACGGGCATGCCGGGAATGGCCGCACCCACGCCCACGCCCACGCCGTCGTCCGCTTCCGAAGAGGCCAAGGATGACGAGATTGCTGAGTTGAAGGCGCAGCTTGCCGCGCTCAACGCGAAGATCGACAAGCTGAGCTAAGCCGCGCTTCCGGCTATCCTTGGGAGTCGACAGGGAGGGCGCGCTTGGCCTATGGCGCGCCATCCATTCGAAATTTTAAGGTCGATCCCGTGAAGCACGCCCTTTCCGTTACCCGCGAACAGGATTTCGCCGCCTGGTATCAGGCCGTCATTTCCGAGGCCGACATGGCCGAGGAAAGCGGCGTGCGGGGCTGCATGGTCATCCGGCCATGGGGTTATGGCATCTGGGAACGCATGCAGAAACTGCTGGACGAGCGCATCAAGGCGACCGGCCACGAGAATTGCTATTTCCCGCTGTTCATCCCGCTTAGCTATTTCGAGAAGGAAGCCGAGCATGTCGACGGCTTCGCCAAGGAAATGGCGGTCGTCACCCATCATCGGCTGATCCAGAAGGATGGGCGGCTGGTGCCCGATCCCGAGGCGAAGCTGGAGGAACCGCTGGTGGTTCGCCCGACTTCGGAAACGGTGATCGGCGCGGCTTTCTCCCGCTGGGTGCAGAGCTGGCGCGACCTGCCGGTACTGATCAACCAGTGGGCCAATGTCGTCCGTTGGGAAATGCGGACCCGCATGTTCCTGCGCACCGCCGAGTTCCTCTGGCAGGAGGGGCATACGGCGCACGCCACCGTCGATGAGGCGATGGAAGAGACGATGAAGATGCTGGAAGTCTATCGCAGCTTTGCCGAGGAGTGCGTGGCGCTTCCCGTCATCGCGGGCGAGAAGCCGGAGAATGAGCGCTTTCCCGGAGCGGTCGCGACCTATTCCATCGAGGCGATGATGCAGGATGGCAAGGCGTTGCAGGCGGGGACTTCGCACTTCCTGGGCACGACCTTCTCGCAGGCGCAGAATATCAAGTTCCAGAATGCCGAAGGGCAGCAGGAACTGGCGCAGACGACGAGCTGGGGCGTGTCGACGCGGATGATCGGCGGCCTGATCATGGTGCATGGCGATGATGACGGTCTGCGCGTGCCGCCGCGTGTGGCGCCCTATCAAGTCGTCGTCGTGCCGATGCTGCGCGACAATGACGAGGATGCGGCGATCCTGGCTTATTGCGGTGATCTGGTGACGGAGTTGAACAAGCTGGACGTGTTCCGCGAGCCGGTTCGCGCGTTGCTGGATCGTCGCCCGGCCAAGGCTGCCAACAAGCGTTGGGGCTGGGTGAAGAAGGGCGCGCCGATCGTGATCGAGGTTGGCGGACGCGATGTGGCGGGCGGCAATGTGTCCGTCATCCGCCGCGACCGGCTCTATCGCGAGGATGGCAAGCTCGACAGCCAGATCGTGGCGAAGGGGGACTTCCTTGGTGCGGCCACGGGGATGCTGGAGGAGATCCAGCAGGCATTGTTTGCGGATGCGCAGGCGCGGCTGTTGGGGAATATCGACAAGTCGATCACCTCGCTGGACGGGCTCAAGGCCTATTTTGGCGCAAGCAAGAAGCCGGGCTGGGCGCTGGTGCAGTGGGGCAAGCCGACGGGGACTGCGCTCGACAAGGTGGTCGAGTGGTTGAAGGGCGAGAAGCTGACGCTGCGCAATATTCCGTCCGATGCGGACGCGGCTGATGGAGTTTGCGTGTTCACCGGTGAGAAGGCGGTAGAGCGGGTGCTGGTCGGGCGGAGCTACTGATCATTTTTTGTTCCGCCGGAGAGAGATAAGCAGCGGGACCTCCGACAGGAGGCTCGCTGCGCTCGCGCCCACCCCCGGCCCCTCCCGCTTGCGGGAGGGGAGTTAAAACTGTTTACAGCACATATTTGCTGAGGTCGGTGTTGCGCGCCACTACGGCAAGCTGCTTCTCGACATAGGCTGCGTCGACCACCAGCGTTTCGCCCTGGCGGTCTTCGGCGTCGAAGCTCACATCCTCCAGCAGCTTTTCCATCACGGTCTGAAGCCGGCGGGCGCCGATATTCTCGACCTCGCTGTTCACCTCGGCCGCGATCTTCGCCACCGCGCGGATGCCGTCGGACGTCAGGTCGATGGTGACGCCCTCGGTCGCCAGCAGCGCGCGATATTGCGCGACAAGGCTCGCCTTGGTGTCGGAGAGGATCGACACGAAGTCATCCTCGGTCAGCGCCTTCAGTTCGACGCGGATCGGCAGGCGGCCTTGCAGCTCCGGCAGCAGGTCGCTGGGCTTCGCCACATGGAAGGCGCCCGAGGCTATGAACAGGATATGGTCGGTCTTGAGCGGGCCATATTTGGTCGAGACCGTCGTACCCTCGATCAGCGGCAACAGGTCGCGCTGCACGCCTTCACGGCTGACCGATCCGCCACGCACGTCGCTGACGGCGATCTTGTCGATCTCGTCGAGGAAGACGATGCCGTTCTGCTCGGCGCTGGTGATGGCGACGCGGGCGACGTCGTCCTGGTCCAGCCTTTTGTCCTGTTCCTCCTCGACCAGCTTGTCCCAGGCTTCGGCGACGCGCAGCTTGCGCCGCTTCTTCTGTTGCTGGCCGAACGCCTTGGACATCATGTCGCTGAGGTTGATCATGCCGATCTGGCCACCCATGCCGGGGATTTCCATCGGCATGGAGGGACTGTCGGTCACTTCCACCTCAACCTCGACATCGTTCATCTGGTTGTTCTCGATCCGCTGGCGGAAGGAGAGGCGGGTGGCCTCGCTCGCTTCCTTGCCGGTCAGCGCGTCGAGCAGGCGGGCCATGGCGGCCTCGGAGGCGGCTTCGCGCACGGCTTCCCGGCGGCGGTCGCGTTCCAGGCGCACCGCTTCCTCGACCAGATCGCGGACGATCTGCTCCACGTCGCGGCCGACATAGCCGACTTCGGTGAACTTGGTCGCTTCCACCTTCACGAAGGGCGCATCGGCCAGCTTGGCAAGGCGGCGGCTGATCTCCGTCTTGCCGCAGCCCGTGGGGCCGATCATCAGGATGTTCTTGGGCGTCACCTCGTCACGCAGGTCGGCGGAGAGGCGTTGGCGGCGCCAGCGGTTGCGCAACGCCACGGCGACGGCGCGCTTGGCGTCCGCCTGGCCGATGATGTGCGCGTCCAGCGCGGCGACAATGGCTTTGGGGGTCAGGTTGTCGTTCATGATGTTCGGCAAATTTCCGGAAAAAGGGTTCAGTTCACGCTTTCCAGCTCTTCCACGACGAGCTGGTCGTTGGTGTAGACGCAGATTTCCGCCGCCACCTTCATCGCCTTGCGGGCGAGCGTCTCGGCATCTTCCTCATATTCCACCAGCGCACGGGCGGCGGCGAGGGCGAAATTGCCGCCCGAACCGATGGCTGCGACGGTGCCCTGGGGGTGGGCGACCGGTTCCAGCACATCGCCATTGCCGGTCAGGATCAGCGTCACTTCCTTGTCCGCGACGATCATCATGGCTTCGAGATTGCGGAGATATTTGTCGGTCCGCCAGTCCTTGGCAAGTTCGACGGCGGCACGCATGAGCTGGCCATTATGCCGTTCCAGCTTGGCCTCCAGCCTTTCGAACAGGGTGAAGGCGTCTGCCGTGGCACCCGCGAAACCGCCGATGACGGAGCCGTCATGGAGGCGGCGGACCTTGCGGGCATTGGGCTTCATCACCGTCTGGCCCATGGAGACCTGGCCGTCACCGGCCACGATCACCTTTCCGTTCTTGCGTACCGACATGATGGTCGTGCCATGCCAGACCGGCATGGAATGGGAGCGTTGGTCGTTCATGGCCCGGCATATGGGAGCGATGAAAGCAGCGTGCAAGCACCATGCTCTTAAGCGCCGGATCGTGTCATTTTCTGGACAGATTTATTTCAATTCGTTCAGGAACCAACTTGCCTCGATTGACATTGTGCAACGCAGCAACAATCATTCACGCATGTTGCAGAGAGGTAAGAGCATGACCCTCGTAGACCGGCTATTGAGAGCCAGGGCGCAGGAAAAGGTCGAGCGTGCCGGAATATCCAACTATTCCTTCGACCAGGAGGGGCTGGTCATGTGCGGTGTGCGCTACACCATTGCCGCCTGCGATTGCGGCGAACCGGATTGCGACGGCGTGAGTTTGGAGAAGAATGCGGCCGGCGTCACCAGCCGCATCCTACAATGATCCGGTCATCATACCCGATCAGTTGATCGCTTTTTCTCCGGCGCGGCCGACGGATTCGATGTCCCGGCCGGCACCTTTCACGGTGTTGCAGGCTGCGAGCGATGAAAGAAGCAGCCCTGCAATGACAAGGGCGACGGTTTGACGCATGGGATATGCACTCCTTTTGATAGCGTATCGATTATAACGCGCTTGACGCGAATAAGTCCATTTTCGGAAATTAGGTTGGCGGGGCGCTTGACAGGGCGCGCGGTGGATGCCAATGGCCGCCTCCTCCTTACAGGGGGCGCGTAGCTCAGCGGTAGAGCACACCCTTCACACGGGTGGGGTCACAGGTTCAATCCCTGTCGCGCCCACCATTTTTCTCCTTATTTTCAAGGGGATTAATGGCGGAAGGCCGGTATAGGCCAATCTCCAAATTGCGGAACAGTGCGGGAACAAACGCACTTTTGCGACGGTCGTTCGTACAAATCCGGTACAGCGGTTGTGCCGGGGCGGCGTCCTTCGCGAATCGGGAGGCGGCGCATGGCTGACTGGAAGCCTCTCGCCCCTGCTTGCATGAAGTGCGAGCGCGTGACCGGCAAGGATACCTGCTTCCCCGGCCCATGCGTCTACTTCCATGAACAAAACAAGCCCAGCACCAAGGCGAACCAAATCGCGCAGATCGATCGCATCCGTCGCGGCTCGGTCCCCCACCCCCACAGGATCACCCCCATGTCTGAGATGATGAAGCTGGCTGAGATTGTCGAAGGGCTGACGGATTTGGAAACGCCAGAGGCGGCAGTGACCAACAACGCCCTGCATGACCTTCTGCCTGAACCGAAGTGTGTGCAGCCGCCAAATTATCTGCGGTCCCTCGACGCGGCGATGCAGTTGGTGCCGGAAGGGTGGGAATATACCCTGATGAACGCCAACGGCTACGATGAAGCCACATTGACAAACCACGCCATAAAACGGACGGCATGGGCATCGTCCACTTCATTACCGCTCGCCCTCTGCGCCGCCGCATTAAAAGCCCGCGCCCACCTTGAGGGGGAGGAAAAATGAGACAGCAGCCTACGCCTGAGATGGAGGCAGAAAATGCCGCCTATGTATGGGTGCGCGAGTGCCTTAATGAGCATACCAAGGAATGCCGGAAAGCGGATGATTATCTTTCCGACAGCCAGTGGGAAGAAATCGCCTGGACCTTTGAGCGCTTGAGAACGGCCTTCCATCGTCACAAGGATCTTGAAACGGCGCGCCTATCCCAGAAAGGCCCTCATGATGGACGGTAAGGTGGATCAGGATGTGCGGGAGGCGGCTGCGGATAGCTCGCCGCACAATGGGCGCTGGGGCAGTCTTGTTCGGCATGGCCATATGGACGCTGATCCTCTTGTCCAAGCCTTCGCCCGCATGAGGGAAGCCGGTCGCCAAGCTGGGCTTAGGGAAGCGGCGGCTGCTATGCGCGAAGCTATTGCGCGGGGGTATAATGCCCCAGAAGTGAAGTGTGCGCATGAACGCTATGGATGGGAAGATTGCATAGCTTGCTATGACGATGCCCTAGAGAGCGCCATCACCGCCCTTATAGATCAACAGCCATGACCGCCCCCACCCGCTTCCTCCTAGGCGGCCTTCTCATGCTTGCCACTATGGGGATAGCGCATGATATTTCAATTGGGCTGCATCTGGAGGAGTGATAATGATATGACGAAATTATGGGATGAAATTGGTGAAGCTTGCTATAGAGCCTTTGCCGCGAAAGAGAAGATGCTACATTGGCGCATTAATCGTGCTGCGCTTTATTCTCTCATGGCAGATGAGCGCGCTAAACAAATCGATGCTCGCGGAATTTCATTCGAAGATAGGCCATTATACGGCATCCCTATCAAGGTTGATGAATATGACTTACGTAGTGCGCCAGTGTTTGAACTCGTCACATTGGAAAGCCTAGATCGCAGAAATGAAAAGGCCCGCGATCAGCATTAAGCGATCAGCGGGCCATCCCGCGAGGAGGGGATTTACGCGGCCTCTCTCGTATATGCGGTGATTTAGGGGGATATGGGTAAAAATGTCCATGGCCTATTCCGCCGAGTCGCGGTTGTGGTATAAGGGGGAAGACGCGGCGAGCTAGCTTAATGGGTAAAGCAGCCTCGCTAGAGGAAGTCGCTGGTTCGATTCCGACGCCGCCGCGTCACCCCTTGACCGAATCGCGAACAATACGCGAACATGAAGCATGCATAGCTTCGTCGACATCGCCCGCTACAACGGTCACCCGGCCATGCAGCAGTATCAGGCCATCGTGCAGCAGATAGAGCGCGGAGACCCCATGCATCCTCAGGAGGTTCAGGAGGTCGTCGATGCACTGCTAGAGGGCGGGTTTCACCATCAGGCGCAGATGCTGGCGGGCATGAAGGTTAATTGGGATCGAGGGTGAGCGTCCATTCCCTGACGGCTTCCAGGCGGGCTGTGTTATTCGCGCATATGAGCGCGTCTTCCTGAGGAATCAGGATCGATCCTTGAGGAACGATGGTAGGTCCACCGGGTCGGTCGCTGCTCGCGGGGCTTGCGGAGGGGACGGGCAGATCGGTTTGTCGGGCTGCACTTTGAGCGGCGCCGTAGCGCAGGACGGCAGCGCGATACTGCTGAGACAGATCAGCATAGCGGGCATCAGCCGCGTCGGCTTTCTTGGCATCTTCGGCTTCCTTCTTTCGAGCGTCCGCGATGGCGTTGGCCGTTGCTTCGGCCTGCGCGCGGCGGTATTCACTGCGGTCAGCGGTTCGCCCCGCTCTTTCCGCCTCCAGCGCGGCCTGTGTGTTCTGGAGGCGGAAAGTCTGGACGATCAGCAGCAGGACGATTCCCGCACCTAGCAGCAGCTTCCAGTTGCCGCGCAGGAACGCGATCGAGAAGGCGGGGAGGTTCACTGGCTGATCCTCTCGATAGTAGCGGCCTTGTCGGAACTGCCCTTGGACGACCCCAGCCAGAAGCCGACCGCGAGCATGACGACATTCTTGAGCGTTTCCTCCAGCCCTTCGGACCAGTGGTTGATCAGCGCGTATCCGAAATAGGTCATGATCACGGCGGTGATGATGACGCGGGGGAGGTCTTTGGCGGTCATATCCCGATGACCCCCTTGATGATGGCAAGCCGCGACTGTCGGTCAGCAAGTCCGTTCACCCCGCCGTTGATCTTCTTGGTGATCGTCAGGGCGTCATCCGCATCGGCCCAAGCGTTCAGCCCCTTGCGCTTCCAATACTCGCAGGCGATGTGCAGGCCGATAGCAGGGATGGCGGCCAAGGTGGGCTTGTCGGTCAGCCACAGGCCGATGGCGTTGCCATATTCCTCGTAATTGGCCCTGCCGGTGATCTGGATAGGCCCGCGCCCCCGGAACAGGGAGCCATCGCCTTTTACGGTATTTCCAAGGTCCTTACGGCCCTCATAGCGCTTCTGCGCCTCAGTCGGACCCCATATCTCTTCCATGTACCGGAAGCCGCCGCTTTCGTGGGCGACCTGAGCGAGGAAGTGGGCGAGGCGAAGGCCATTGTCGAGAAGGCCATAGGAGCGGAAATGGACATTGGCCGATATGCCAAGCTCAACCGCTCGGCCCGTGTCGGCCCCAAGGCGCTGAAACAGAGCGCGCAATGTGCCACGGTCCACAATCCCGGTCGCCGTGACGCCCAGATTGCGCTGGAGAGGCTTCCAGTCGGTCATGCCTTATCACCCAACACTCGCTCCTCGGAAAGCGCTGCCTGCAACTGCTGGCGCAACTGCCCTGGTCCGTGGAGCAGCAACAGCGTCTCAAGCTGGTTGATGCGCTGCGCCGATCGCTCGTCCCGCTTCTCGCACTCGTCCTTGAGTTCCCTAATCTGCTTCTTGAGCGGCCCCACCAGCACGGTTTGGATAAACCCCCATGTCGCCACGCACCCAGCGCCGAACGCTACCGCGAGTTGCCCCCCGCTGGCGCCAAGCCAATCAATCTCATTCACTTGCGCCCTCGCTGACTGCATGGTTCATGCCGCCTCAGTTCACGTTGCAGCTTATGTAGAGGGCCTTGGTGTTCGGATCGAAGCCGTTGCCCTTCCAGTAGATGTCCATGTAACCATTGGCGCTACCGGTGGGAGGCGCGATCAGAACCCATGGCGTGCCGATCGCTGGGTCACTCGGCTGCACATAGCAGGCGCGGTAATCCGTGCGGGTTCGGAAGGTGATACGGGCAGGGCCATAGGTCGTCCCGTTCACAAAACCGAGACCAGTTCCATAAATCACCACGAACGCCCGTTCTTGCCCCTGAACCGTGCAGCCGGTCCCGCAACCGCTGGTGGGCGTCGGCGTGCCGGGCTGGCTGACCGCGCCCTCGGCATAAACCTGCCCGCATGTGGTGCCGGGGAGATAGGTGAGAGCGCATGCTGAATAGCCGCCTGTCTGACCGCCTGTGTACAGGAAGGCGTTATTGGCGATGCTGAACTGGTCGCCCGTGACGGCGCCTGTGATCGGCGTCGAGATGAAGGCAATCGTCCCCGCATCGGTGGCCGCCGCGAAGGCCAGCGTAAAGGTAGGGCTACCCGTGATGTTGAGCGAAGTGCCTTCGATCTGGATACCGCCCGATTCCTGCGCCAGGAAAGCCGCAAGGCCGCCGCCAGTGATGTTGATCACGGTATTGGCAGGGCAAAGGCTCGTCGGGCAGGTGACAACCTGAGCGCCACCATAAGCCCATATGAGCGGGAAGCCGGGCGCGGCAGCCCCCAAGGTAACACCCTCTTTGATGCCAATGAATCCGGCACCACGCACAAGGATCGGGCCGCCGACAGTACCGCTTGCCTGAAGCGTGACGTTGTGCAGTTCGACCGCGATCGGCGTGTAGTACAGCTTCACAGCCCAATCGTTGGTCGTGCTGATCGTGCTGCCGTGGCCGTCGAAGGAGATGTTGGTGATGCCAGAGCATTGCGGCAGTGCTGTGGAAAGCAGCCCCCCGGTGAAGGCGAGTCCCTGCGTATAAACCTGACCCGCGACCCCATGAATGGTCGGAACAGCGGTATGGTTGTAATTGACGCAGAGATTGCGCGAAGCCTGCGGGATGGTTCGGCATGCCGCTGCACCGGTGCCGGTGCCGCATGTCGCGCTATCCGTTCCCGCTACCGCGTCGACATAGATATTGACGCCTGATGCCTGATGCGATGCGCCGAACAGTTGCGCGATCGTGCATCGCTTCGTGCCTCCGGCGACTGCCCCGGAAGGCATACAGGCGACGTTATCAGTCGGCGCCGGAGAGGTATTGGCCGGAAGGCTGTTGATGGTGGTCTGCGCGAAGGCGGGCGACTGGAGAGCCGCGAGCGCCATGAACGCGAGCAGCAGGCGCGCGAAACTCATATCATACTCCCATGAAGCCATCGAACAGGCCTTGGGCCTGCATGGCGTTGAAAAGGTCGGTGAGTTGGGTGGGGGAGAAAGCCCCGGTGTCGATCACGGTCGTCGCATTATCGACGGTCCAGATCGTGACATCAGAAGCGTCCTTCAGGACGATCTTGTAATTGCCGTCCCAGAAGATCGTGGCTTCGCCGCGTGTGTCGAGAATGACGGGATTGGCGTTGGGGACAGTCTTGGCCGGATCGGCCCATGTCGTGGCAGGCGTCGATGTGCCGGCCAGATAGGTGTAGAGCTTGCCGCCCACCAAAGGTAGGCCAAGAGCGTTCTGATAGGATTGCTTGCCTTCGGGCAGGAGAATGGCGGGCATGCAGACAACTCTTCATCCGGTCGGATGCGGTTGTCTGTTCGGCTGCACGTCCCGCGATCGTGCGCGCGCAAAGGCGCTGCCTGATGGTTTAATAGCAGGATTGGCGGGGTAGGGGAAGAAAAGAAAGGCGGCCCGAAGGCCGCCGATAGGTCAGGAAATCAGCCGCTTGGCCTGTTCGACCATTTGCAGGCGGTATTCTATCGCCGGGGTTCCGCCTTCTTCATATTGAGCTATGAACTTTCGCAGGAGGTCGCGCTGCGTCGACGGCTCCCACTGGTCCAATTCGACTATCACTTGCGTATAGTCCTCGTCGCTCATGCGATTGGCGTTTACGGCGTCGGTTGCGGCATAATAGCGGTCAACAGGGTCTGCCGGCCGAGCTAGGGCGGGCGCCGCGATAACAATGGGCGCGGCAAGCGCAGCGGTGATGAAGGAGCGACGGTCGGTCATTAGTGCGCCCCATTCTGGCTGGGTTGGGCGCGATAGGTCAAACCCTTGTAGAGCAGCGCATCTCCAGCTTGGGCCAACTCGCTTTCGAGCTTTGCCTTCTCAAGGATTTCCCTCCACATATCGAGCATGCCCGGCGCTATCGCGGCGCGGACTTGCAGGTCACCGTCTTTCGGAAATCGAGCCGCGTCTTCGATATAGCCAAGCAGTTTGGCGATCATCCGTTCTGCTTCGCGAATTTTCTGACCCGCAACCACTTGGGGCGGGAACACAACAATGTTATTAGGGCGAGTAGCCATGATGCGAAGCTCCTTTTCGCATTAGGGGTTAGGAGCGGCGCGGGGTTGCAGCCCTGCGCCGTTCTGTTTGTTTGGATCAGCCCATTACGGGGCTATCGATCCAATCTCGGAACCACTGACGATCTTCTTCAGTGGCGTTATTCCAAGCCGACATCATCCGACGCCGAGCTTGATCGTGAACATCATGAACTTCTTTGGGCGGCTCATGATGTACGGGCTTAGGTTTCAGCGCACGGCGAACCGTATCGACGCTCAACCCTGTTTCTTCAGCGATTTGGCGTGGGATGCCTTTTTCGTGCTGCGGGCCTTTACTCCTCCCGTCCGTCAGTTTGGAGACAGGTGCAGCATTTTGCGTCACCTGTCTCGCCTCCAACAATTCCGCATAGCGGCGAATATGCTCGTCGCGCTGTTCCTTGGACAGATCGTGGCGATGCAGGTTCTCAGCTATCTCCCAAAGCTCAGCGGATAGATCGTCGTCATCAGCATCAATGGCGTCGATTTTTTCCCAGCCAAGAATGCGAGCAGCTTCAAGTCGGTGGTATCCCGCAACAAGCACCGGAACCCCATCGGCCTTTTGACCATCGCTGCCGACATAATCATCAACAACCCGGATGGTGATCGGCTGACGAAGACCAATCTGCTTCATTGATTCCGCCAGCCGCCGAGCAGCCTCATGATTGACCGGCCGATGGCGTTGACCAACGGCGATCAAATCTAGATGGATGGAATATTGCTGTGAATCAGAAAAGCGTATCGCGCCCTTCGGGCTTCGTTTGCCTCCCGACCTCAAGCAGCGGGTTATTGAAGCCGCCAGCCAATCTAAAACGAGCGTGAATGCCCTCATCACATCCGTGCTGGAGCGCGAGTTTCCCCAGCCAACGATCAATGCGCATGAGCTTGCCGCTTTCCTTAGTGGCCTTGTCACCCAGACATATGAAAGCGACGGGGGAGCCGAATATTTCGCGGAAGTGAACCGCGCTTTGGCGAGCGCCAAAACCCCTTGGTGCGTCAAGTGCGTGGACGACGTGGTAAGCTTCTATCCCTATGCGGATAGCGCTCCAGAATGAAAGACATTGATGCCGTCCGCTTCAACGAAGCCCAGAAAGCCATATCGTCCTTCTGCGGCAATGCCAGTCTGGCGTGGTTTGCTGGCGCTATCGGCCTATGGTATGGTGATCCAACAGCGACTTCCTACGTTATATTAGGAGGTATGCTGGCAGGCTTGGCGTTGCTGGGCATGTCGATTGCGGGGCCGTTCTACATGCGGCCGGAGGAATAGAGATGGCGGACTGGTTTCAGATTGCATTCCCCCTGGTAGGCTTCGGCCTTGCTGGCGGCGCATGGCTGACGATGCATCTGCTGCGCCGGAGCTATGATTCGCGCCACAAGAGCGTTCATCCCGCCGAATAGGGCTGTCTTGTCCCTTATCTCTCAATGAGGTAGGGGAGGGGGATGAGGGGAATCATTCTTGCGGCATTGCTGCTATCCATGCCGAGCGCTGCTTTCGCTGGCGCTAAAATCCAGTTTTCTGCCTACGAAGGGCCTGAGAGGGTTCAGAATGGCGATGGCGGCACAAAACTCCGGAAAAACGATATCGACTGGTGGACGACGGGGACACCGCCACGCAAATATCAGGTGATCGGCTTTATCAGCGATAAACGCGATGAGAACTGGGACGGAGGACATGCTATCGGAAGTCCAGCGGTAGCAAAGCAAGTGCTGGCTGCGGGTGGTGATGCTGTGATTGTGTTGGCCCAAGACGAAGCAGGAGCTACTGGCGGAGCCGGAAGCGGGGCGATCTTAGGGGGGTTCTTCGCTATGGGTGGCAGTAAAACACAGACTAAGATGCTGGTCGTGAAATATATTGCTCAATGAAGCATCAGCATTTATCAAATGCCGTGCTTTTCCCTATATTTATTGGCGCGGCGATTGGTTTATTTTTTGCGTGGCCAGAAAAATTGGAGTGGAAGGGATGGGCCTATCCAGACCAAAACAGCTTAGCCGCAGACATTCCGCTTGGGTCGTTTGAAAGCTTAGAGAAATGCCAAGAGGCGGCTAGAATGGTGCTACGATACACGAACGAAATACGTCAGCTTGATGGAGATCATTTAGTGGGCGATGATGAGTGCGGGTATCGATGCAAGCCGAACTCTAGTATGGGTGGCATAAACGTCTGCAAGACGACTGCCCGATAATGGATGACTGGTATATCAAGAAAGCCGTTCTGACGGCCTTCTGTTCAACCATCATCTATTTTCTAATAGGGCGGTACGAAAAATGGAAGGAACGTCGAGCGCTCCTTCCGGCTCATGTGCGTAATGCGGGATACTGGAATGACCGCCGCGTCGATCTGATCGGCATTTGGTCGCTACGGCTTATGTGGAGCGCGCTGATTTTTGGAATCGGCGGTGGACTTTTTGTTGCGATAGATACTGGGTTGAAACACCCAGCCCAGCAACCTCCCTCTATTGTGATCCCTTCAGAAACAGTTGCGCCGCCGTCTGTCCCGTCTCGGCCTGACGACCGCCGATAAGATCGCCCAATTTCACGAAGGACTGGGGGCGCTCGGTCATCATTGATTGCACCACCTTACGACCCGGACGGCTGTAGATCGCGGACAAGGCGCCTGCGCCGCCTGCCAACGTCGCCAGCGTAGGGCTGTCGGTATAGTCAGCGCCTGCGCCCAATCCTACGGCCGCGCCGGGGAGAAATAGCTGCCCCAACTGGAGGCGTCCGGCCGTTCCAGAGTCGGGAACACTCGATGGAAGGACTTCGCTTGCGGCGTCGGAAAACTCTTGCATGCGCGCACCCCCAGCAGCGGTAGCACGCTTGCGGGCGCTTCGGTCAGACTGCCGGACAGCCGTGCGCAATTGCTCTGGGGAATAGACGCCACCTTTCCCCTTGGCCGCCGCCCGCTCTATGGCAACGAAATTCGCATATGCATCATCCGCAGCCTTGTAGGCGGAAAGATTGGCGGGATCGGCGCGACCAGCAAAATCAAAGAATGCGGCCCGCATTTCTTCGAGCCTATCTGCCAACAAGTCATCCGCAGGGGCCGAACTGCTACGAGCCTTGGAAATCCTGGAATCCAGTCCACGCTTAATGGATTGAAGGTCGCGCCCCGCCAATGCGCCGTTGCCGTTCTGGAGAAAGGGCAGTACGTCACCCATGGCAATCGCATCGAACGTCTCTCGCTGCGCTTTGGGAAGGGTGCGGGACTGCTGGTATAGCGACGACACGTCTTGTGTGAGTTGGTTATCGGGGAGCGCGTTGATGGCCCCAAGCGCATTGTCATAGGCATCGCTCAGAGCGCGCTGCCCCCAAGCCACAGCATCATGGCCCGTTGCCACGTCCTTCGGCAGCTTCGCCCCGATTGGAGCAAGTGCCTCGTCTATGGCCACCCGGTTCATGTCCTCGATAGCAGCCCGGCGTCCGGTATTTACCGACTCGCCCGCCAGCGGAATGCCAGAAAGGCGGTCTTCAACGCCCTTGGCGACACGGCCTAGCCAGCCCCCCTGCCCAGCGATCTGGCCGGGAGTGAGGTTAACCCCCTTGTCGGTAAGCGTCTTCACCACACCAGCGACCGCAGGGGAGAGGGTGCGCGATACAACCCGGTTGACCGCCTGACCGCCAAGATTACCTAACGCCCCAAGTGTTCCGCCAAGGGCTGCGCCGGTCAGGCGGTCGTCGTTGTTCTCCAGCGCACCGGATGCAGCGCCATAGGCTGCGTCGGCAGCAAGGGCGCTTTTAGCTATCGACAAGCCTGTGGCGGCGCGCAAGCCACGCGCAGCCGGGACCGTCGCCGCGAGGCCACCAGCCGTGCCTCCGATGATGGAAGCAATGGGGTGGGCTTCGCGCATGGCCTCTTTGGCATCTTGCGCCCTTTTCGCCGCACCTTCACCGCCTATTAAACCGGCGACTTCATCGACCGGCACGATACTGTTAAGAAACTCAGCCGTCGCAGTGCCATATGGCGTAGCGCCGAGCGCACCGATCCACGAACTATCCTTCCGCCCAGAAGTAGGGACGGTGAACCTCACGCCCTTGCCGCCGCCATCACGGTAACGGATCGCGCCCTCAAGTTCTGGACCGAAGGGACGAGTTCCATATTTCTCGGCTATAGCATCCAATTGCTCGCGGTTAGCGCCAGCATTGAACGCCGCCTGCGCTTCAGCCGCGAAGGCCTTGTCTGCGTCGGTTGACCATTCGCTGGAACCATCAGGGGAGATTGTAGGCGCGCTGGGGCCAGCGGGACCAGGGCCGGTGGCACCATCTCTGCCTGCCTCGCCGGCAGCCTTGGGGATGATGATCGGTGGAGAATCATCCTCGCGCTTGTCCTGGGGCGCTTTTTCTGCACTGTCCGCAGCGCCTTTCCACGACCAAGGCGTCATGCCCAGAGCATTGCGCTGCGCATCGACGCGACGGCGAATGTTGCTCAGCTTTTCCTCGATTGCCAAATCGCTATCGGTCGGAAGGGGCTGATTGGCGGCAATAAATGACTCTAGTTCGCGATCCGACTGCGCGCCAACACCAGGCACGCGAAATGCTGCGAGTGCTTGGTCTGAAAGGCCTGCTCCCGCGCTCTCAAACTGACTATTTTCCGGACGCAAAGTGGATGGGACGCGCCCAGAAATAGAATTGGGCCAGCCGCCGCGAACGTTCTGCTGATAAAGGTCATAAACCCGATCAACCTGTGAGGCGAGGGCGTCCAATCCGTTTGCCCGGAGGGCGGTTTTGTCGTCACCCTTGCCGCCACCGCCCAGCATAGATTGCGCGGCCTTTAAGCCGAGAACCTTCTTGATCTCAGCGGGGTCGGTCACGTCCTCCCAACCGTCATCGGCCATTATTTCTTCCTTCGCTGGAGTTTGCCATCCGGGCCAATGCGATACTCATACTGCGGAGCCGAACTTTTTGCGCCTGCGGATGCGGCTAGCCGTGCTTCACGGCGTTCGGAAAGGCTAAGATTCGCATCAGCGCGCGCATCTGCGCGATCAGCCCGCGCATTATCGGCGTTCTGGTTCTCGACGCGCAGACGGTAATCCCGGTCATCCTCAGCGCTCGCAATCAGCTTTTCCAGCGCACGACCCTGCCGGTAATAGGTCTCCAACCCTTGATCAGACAGGTCTGCGTGCTGAAGCTGGTCTGCTGGAAAGCCCCGGTCAGCGAGGTAATTCCCCCACTTGCTTTGCAACTCTGCCATACGCAATTCTTTCGGGATGCCGCGCAGGGCCGACGCCGCGACAGCCATCGCCTCGCCGCGACGGGTCATCATGTCCAGTTGATGCTTGTCGGCGTCGTAGATAGCGCGTTGAATCTGCGAACCCCTTTGGGGATCATGCAAAATCATCTGGGACAGAACGTCCATATTGATCTTCGCGCCATCGGTCCGGGGTGGCAATGGTTGATCGAGAGGATGATTGTCGAGTGGGTGCGGCTCTACCGCAGCCGGCTCCGGCGCAGGAGAAGCACCATTTCGCGCCTTCCATGCCTGATAGCGCTCCTCGCCCAATCCTTGGCGGATAGCTGCGTCCTGATCGGGTGTTAGACTGTCGGCAATGCTCTGGGTGCCGGGCGGCGCGACGGGTGGAGATGCAACCGGAGCAGCAGAGGCAGGGGGTTGCGTGATCGCTCCGGTTCCACCAGACGCCTGATCACCTCCTTTCGGGTAAAGTTGGGCCACAAGGGAATTCCACTCGGACTCTTTCTTGTCGGCGCGATCTTGTTCGCGGATTTTTAGCTCCAATGTCTTAGCTGCCATCAGATCGCTCATCCGCTGCCGCTTCAACTGCATGTACAGTTGGGGCAGGCTGTTCGTCTCATCACGGGCGCGGGCAAGGATTTCCCAAGGATTGGAGGCCATCAGATATTCCCCCCAGCCGTGCCGGTTGGCCGATTAAACCACCCGCCGTTATTCATCAGGTAGAGGGACGCGAGGTTATTGGTCGCCCCTGAGATCGACGCCCCTATATTAGCATAGCTCGACGCGCGCGCATTGCCCGCCGCCATCGCGGCGTTGGCCTGGTTCTGCCCATTTACTCCATAAGCCGAAGTAATCGCGTTGGATGCGGCCTGTCCCGCCGCCGCTGTCTGGCCGGTCGCTGACTGGCCTACACCCGCAAGAGCGGCAATCCGGTTGGCGAAGGCGTCATAGTTCGACGCCGCCAGCCCCGAAGCATACCGCATGCGGGCCTTGTCCGCGCCGCCGCTGTTGAGGATGCCGCGAGCCGCGTTGCTGCGGTTGATAGCCTTCAACCCCTCATCCAACTGGAACTTGTAGCCCGGCGTGGCCTCCAGCGCCGCCGTAGGATCTATTTTCGTGCCGCCAACGCCATAGAGGCCAGCCAGCGTATCCAGTGCCTTGTAGCCCGTCTCGCGGTATGGTTCATAGTCGGAGCGGGTCAGGTCATATTGACGCTTAGCCTCGTCGACCTGAAGCTGCGTGGCGCGCTCCGAAGCGTCAGCCGCCGCCTTCGCACCCTGCTTTTGCGCCTTGGCGGCTTTGGACCCTGCGACAGCAGTGGAAATGCCGCCAGCGACCGCCGCGCCCGCAATTGCTACTGCCGGGGGGCACATTATGAAGTTTCCTTGAAGTTGAGAAAGGCGAATTCACCGAACAGTCTTCGCGCAGCAGTATCATATGCTCTTGCCGCCAATTCATCCGTAGGGAAGGCTCCCAAAAAGTGTCGCTTCCGGTCACGAGTTATTCTCGCAACCCATCCTTGTTCGGGATACCAGGTGACACCTTTGTACCTAGATCGCCCCCCCTGCGGCTTCTTGTTGAATTGATTGGCCTGCTGCGTGGATGGGCGCAGATTCTGCCTCCGATTGTCAAGGCGGTCGTGATTGACATGATCTATCGCCTCGCAATCTCCGCCAATGATGGCACGGTGAAGCTTGCCCCTGATCTTATGTTGAGCATATCCCTCGTTGACACTCCACCCGCCTGAAGCGAGCAAGCTAGAATCTGCGACGTCTATCAAGGCGACCCCACGTTTCATCCGCAAGAACGCATGTCCCCCGCAAGCACATCTGACAACTGTCTGGGCACTCACCTTGGGCATTCATCGCTCCTCATTTCGAACCATTCAACAAGAGGGCCTCCTGGCTCCCGTGCGCGGACACCATCAGACCGAAACCCAATGATGCGGGTGAACAGTCTTGCGGCGCGGTCTTCGATAGGGATGCGCCCGAAAACTACGGAAGCGTGCAGCACATCAAAGGCATATCGCAGTCCAGCGCGCGCTCCATCCAAGGCTTCCTTTCCGCGTCCCTCAGGGCGAAAGAACATGTGAGCCTCCAGAACGGAGCTTGTGATAGGCTCCAGAAAGAAGCCCCCATGTGGCGTCAGGATCGTCGTAACGCGTTGCATAAGATCGGAGGCATCGTGCCCGATGATCGCGCTTACGAACCCAGCATCGGCGGGAGTGCCAATCCTGATTCCGTTCATGGGATTATGGAAATGCGATCCGCGCATGAAACCTCAGACACATCGAACATCGATGACCGTTGTCTAAGGTGGACGATGGCCCGGATCATGCCATCAACGCGACTGCGCTCCAATTGCCGATATAGCAGGGATAGAGTGGCAGGGGAAGCCTAGATGGCTGTCTGCTCGATCCCGGATGCAAGGACAGTGATAGACCCTGTTGCGGATGCGCTCATCTGGATCGTGCCGCCACCGCCAAGCCATTGCCCGACGGCTTCAAGGATGCGACCTGATGCGCCGGCTGCGACCGACCTGTCCTTTACCAACAGGTTCGTGTTGTCAGCCGTGCCTCCGGTCGGAACCAGCCAGATCGAGAATGTCGCCGCTACGCCGCTGTAGTTGACCACCGAAAAGGCATCGATACGCGCCTTCGCCGCCGCTGGCGTGGTGTAATAGGTCGCCACCGCATTTGTCAGGGTTCCGGCTGCGAGTTGCTTGGGAGTGAGCGCCATTTATCTGCTCCTAAATCACTTCATACTGGAAGATGAAACACATTGAGCGGTTTGCTGTGTCTGTGGTGTTCCAGATCATCCGTGCGCGGTCGTTGGTTATGTCTGAATAGAAGGCCGCACTCTGGCCCGGAACTTGATCGTTCGCCGCTGTCCCGCTGCATTGCTGAACCGTTGTGAAATTAGATGCGACGGGCAGGCTGATTCCAAGCTCAACCAACCCTCCAGCAGTCGGGTCAACGTCCGCACGCCCTGAAACCGTCACGACATTGCCGACGCGCATATAGCGGCACTGATAAGCTGTGGATGCGGACACATTGGTTACGTTGGTCAATGTTGGTGTGTATGTGCCGCTTGCCAGAGTTTGCGCGGCGTCGAGCGTCCCACCTGAAAAGGAAAGGTTCGCCCCGATAGTCACCGCCGTCCATGTGTTGGCGCCAGAACGGTAATAGATCGTGTTCGTGCCTGACAGAGCCTCAAGCGCCGCCAAATCGTCCGCTAGGGCAAGGGTGGGATTGCCCGAAACTCCATTCCCATTTGAAACTGTTATCCCTGCTGCTGGAGCCGTGAGGGTACGGAACGCGTAACTTCCCGCTCCGGTTCTCACCAGTTGCCCGGTCGAGGAAAACCCGCTGATGTTGTCGAGCAGCGTCCCGGATGCGGAACCGCCGCCCGTGCCCCCACGAGCCACGGCAAGCGTTCCAGACCAGCCTAGCGTAAGGGATGTTGCAGCGACCAACGCGGTTGATGGCGATCCGCCTAGAGTGAGGGTAACATTTGTGTCGTCCGTTTTTGTCAGCGCCACGCCGGAAACGGCGGAGGCAGGGATGGCGATGGATACATTTGCCGCAGCGGTCAGCCGCCCTTGTGGATCAACGCTGAACGTTGCGACCTGAGACGCTGAGCCATAATTCCCAGGCGTGACAGTCGTATTGGCCAAGTCCAGCTTGCCATTGCGCTCGACCATGCCAAGGCCCGCTTCCAAAACGGGGGAGGTGGCATCCAAGCGATCCGGAACCTCTTGCTCGACCAGCGGCATGCTGGGAAAATCCCATGCATCACTTGTATGGCCCGCGATTGCACCGTCGCCACCACCCGCCAGCAAGCGAATCTCTTCGTCAGCCGCCGACAAATCATCATCCGCCCTGACCAGCGACAGGAGAAACCGATACCATTCCGGCTTGATAAACCCCCTGTCATCAATAAGCGGCGCATTAGGTGGGTTGATGAGGCTAGCGAACATCGGCGTAATAGCCCATCACAAGCCGGCGAACTGGATCACTGATTGTTAGTTGAATATTGCGCTGCCTGAATTGGCCAAGATTGCGCCAGATCGCCCGCGTCCGATACTCACCAATCTGTCCGAGCGAACGCCACAGTTCGCTCGAATAGGTGCGGCCGCCATTGTCGCTATATTTGAGCATGATCTGGGGATCGGAGCCTTGCCCGGTCGAAAGCCCAACGCCCGTTTCGCAATAGACTTCGAAGGCATACATGGTGACGCGCTCGCGGGAAGCCTCCAGGGTTGGCAGGCCGATTTCCACGACGATCGGATCACCATTCTCATCGCAGACATCCAGATCAGGGCGATAGATGCGTCCGGTGTAGGCGTCGGAGAGCAGCGCCTGCCCCCATGCCGACACAGCCCCGCCGATCCGATAGTTGGCCAGTTGCCAGGACTTTCGTTCTGCCCATGTCCCAGTGGCCAGATCATAAGCGAATGTGCCCTGGTCGGTGTTAAGGACATAGAATTTATGCCCTTCCTGCGTGTAGGTGAAGGCGCGTGCCCACGTGGCATTACGCAACCGATATTCGATCGCATGAGTGGAGATGCGGAGAGGGTTGTATCCCTCAAGACGATAAACAACCCGGTCGTCCCCAAGGAACTGTACGCTATTGTCGATCTTGACGATGCTGTCACGATCGAAGCAACCGCGCTCGATGAAAGCATTGCCCTGGCGCTCAAACACATTATCCGCGCCGCCCGAATTGTAGAATATTTCGACGGTCTTTTCGCCGTAGAGATGCAGTTCGCGATGGTCAGCTATTATCCCGACGATCCCATCCGGTGAGCCTTCAGCCGTGAATACATCGAGGGCATCATAGGATACGCCATCCGCAATGCCCGAATAGATGCACTGGTCAGAATTATATATCGACCAGACGAAATAACTGTCGATATATTCAACGTCAGAAACCAAAGGCAGGCCGTCAGGTTCAACAATAACATCGCCAGCCAGCACATATCCATATGGCGCGGCACAAATGGCAAGTTGAAAACCGTTATCAGCCATCGTGACGGTGTTTGAGCCAAGAATCTCGCCCACATCGGTTGCAAAGCCGTTCTGGTCCACGCCATAAAGACGCGTTCCGATGACGACATAGAGCAGGTCGCCCATGACATGCTGTCCACGCACTGGCTTGTTAGCGATGTCAGCAAATAGTGTCAGGCCGGGTATGGCCATGATTGCAAAGTCAGTAGTCTTGTCTCCGTCCGCCTTCTCCGCAAACGCGTTGATGAGACTTGCGCCCGACCATGGCTTGCTGCGCCCATCGCTATATTGCAGCGCGGGCTTTATGGACCTTAGCACCATCGGCTGTCGCCCCATCGGTCGTCAGGCTGTAGATAGATCGATACCGGCTCGTTATCGAATGCCTTGAGCTTGCCGAACAGTATCTGAGCGCGCGCCGTGATCTTGCCGGCAACGTTAGGATCGTTGACCGGGTATTTGTCCATGAGGACATCAGCTAGGTTGTAAACGACCGTCTGCTGCCACTCCTGCGGGAAGTCGAGCGTGTCGTTTGCCGCATTCATCAGGAACATGGGACGCAGTGTATCAATGATAACGCTGATCGTTGGCGCAACAGCCGATGATGGGGTGGGCCAGAGATAGAGCGTGCCATCATCCCGTTGCGGATCATAGTAGAAGTTGACCGGCGTAGACGGGCTGGTCGTCTTGCTCGGCATGTCGAGATATTCCTGCCTCGACCATGGTGTCATCGGAGTTTCATAGCCGCCCACAAGCTGCTTGCGACGTGCCGAAGTGACCCGCATCGGCTTCGGATCATTCAAGATGTAAGCCGCCGTGTCGGCTATCGGGGTAATCGTGACCTGTTCCTTGCGCCACAGATTTTCGTCCGCGTTCCATGATAGGATCATGAGGTTCAGACTATTCTTCGCGCGCCTGAACATGTCGGCGGAGATTGTCTCACCTTCCGATCCGACGCCGATCACATCGAACGCCTCCTGAATGATCTCAAGCAGGCTGAGAGGCAGGGTGTTTATGGTGGAGACGGTCATATCGATTCCCAGCCATTCTGCTTGATCGTGCGCGCCAGCTTCACGTCTGCCATGGCCTCATGCAGCGGGATCGAGCGAAGCAGCTTGCCGCCTGGAACAGGCTCTCCAGTACGGCGGTCAATGTCCACCGACCGGATTTCATACGCCAGCCCGTCCACCGATTTTCTGCCCTCCACACGACCCGGCAGAGCCATTACAGATCCTCCGGCCGGATTATTCCTCCGATGAATTGATCAGGCGCTTCAGGCCGCGCATATGGCAGGTCTTGCCTGTCAGGAACGCCGCGAACGAAGTCCTGCGGGTTGCGACGATCCACGAACCGCCTATCGACCATCGCGCCGTCCCATTGGCGAACGAGCGCGGACAGCTTCACTTTGAAGCCACTCGCATCGCATATCGCGTTCGGGCCGCGTGTGGTCAGGCTCCGCTTCATCAGTATAGCGCCAGAATGTTAGTGGCGGTGGTCCCGGTGGACAGAACCTTATCAACCTGCACAGGCAGAACCCCGACAGGCGCGGCCTTGAAGGTGACGGTCTGCCCTTGGGCGAGGCGGGCCGTTACATCGCCAGTGACGCCAACATACAGCGCACGCGAAGTGGGAATCACCGTACTGTCATTGGCGGTGACAGCCGATGCCCCGAAATACGGGGCAAAATCAGATGAACGGCCCGCCATGTCTTATTCCTCGTCTTCGATTTCGGCAGGCAACGTCCAGCCATTGGCCTTGGCCGCCGCGACAAGGGCCTTCAGCTTCTGGCTGTCGGTCATCGTCTTCTTCGCCGCCTTGGCTTCCTGCGCATCCGACGCGGGAACGTCCTTGGTCGCTTCCGGCTTTTTGGCATTCGTCATCTCAGTTCTCCTCAAGCCCCCGGCTCACAGGGTCAGCGCCGCGATTTGGACGCGAAGATATAATCGACCGATGCCGTCTTCGCGGCAGCGGTGGTGGTGCGGACAGAGAAAGACGGGGTGGTCGTGGTGTCGGGCAGATAACTCGCCGCAACGCCGGTCACGGAAGCCTTGGCAACACCATCCTGATAGAAGGTCACCGTGTCCTTGCCGTCCCAATACCAGCCAAGTTCGGTATAGGTGTCGGCTACAATGGTCCCGACAGCCGCCGATGTGCTGCCCGTGGTGGCGTTCTTGCGGACATAGCCGGTGATCGCGCCGGTTGCGGTCGTGGTCTGGAAGAAAATGCCGTCCGTGGCATCTTCCGGGGTCGTGTCGGTGACCTGAAGGCCCACGGTCACAACGGTGGTCAGCGCCGAAACCTTGAAGCGAACCTTGAACCATGCTGGCTTGCCGGTCTCGAAGGAAAAGCCCTCGGTGGTCTTCTGCGTCGAAACAGCATCGCCACTTGCGCCCGTGGTGGTGAACAGCAGAATGCCGCCGTCACCAGCGGTCAGAGCGACCGTGCCGGTGCCAATCAGCGTTGTCGTCCAGTTGGTGGCGCCAAAGAAATCGAAATCATCCATGAACTGATGGGCGTCAGTCGGATCGGGGCGGAAATACTGACCCAAGGGATCAGTGGTCTTGCGGGTCGAAAGCCCGGTGGAGAGGCGGGTGACTGCCATTTTTCACTCCTGACGTTCAATGCGAACGCTGTTTCCAGCGTCAGGAAAATGGGGCGGCCTACTTCCCGACCGCCCCAAGTCGTTCAGGCGCCGGGGGTGCCGTAGGCGCCACGCCAATCCGTCCAGCCTGTGGAGTACCGTTCGTAGAACTTGTACTTCAGGTTGTCGGTGTCGAAGTCGCCGTCCTGCGCGAACCAGATGTCCTCGCGCTGGAAGAGCTTCACGCCCTCCGGCGCATCGGTGCGGATGAAGAACGCATCCGGGTCCGTGAGGTAGTGGTTCACGGCCGTGCCATCCGGGAAGGCGTTGAGGGCTTTCAGGGCGTTCAGCGCGTTGTTCGCGGTGTCGCTCTGGCCCGAAGACTTCAGGATGCGGGTGGCTTCGAACTGAAGATCCACAGGGATGATCAGCTTGCGCGGCGTGATGGAGATTTTCATGCCCTTGGCGTTGGTCGCCTTGCCGATCTGGATAATCAGATCCTCAAGACTCGCTTCGGACAGGTCCGCGTCCACCGCCAGCCGGTTGGACTGGTTGCCGGCCATGGTCGGGTGCGCCGTCGAGAAGAGCGGCTGACCGTCGCCACCGGTATAGGCGGAGTTGAATCCCCGGTTGTAGATGTTCGCGACCACGTTTTCCTTGGTCTGGCGCGCAGAGAAGGCCAGCGATCCAGTGCGCTGCATGCCGATCTTCTCGTACAGATTGTCCTTGAGCGCCTCATGCGTGATGATGAAGCCCAAGGAGTAGGCCAGATGGGTGTAACGGGTCGTGATGCCCTGTCCCGCACTGTCGTAGCGGGTGGATTCGCCCTGAGGCTTCACCGGAGCCAGGCCGAAGCCGGTCATCTCCTGATCTTCCTCGTAGGCCATCGAAGAGCTTTCGATGGAGACGAGTTCCTTCCACTCGGCGGGATGCTCGTTGTAAGCGGTGCCCCAGCGAGCGTTGAGGCCGGGCCAGAGCAGCTTGGCGATATTGCCGGTTGAAATCACAGTCATGGCTCAGACCCCCGCGACCTGGTTGGAGAAGAGATGGCGGTTGATCCGCACAAAGAAGGTGGAACTGTCCGAGCCGGAGCTTACGGACGTGCCAACCTCGTTGTCGGGCCGCGACGACATGCCGGTGATCTTGAGATCGAGCGTGTTCGTGGTGGCTTCGGTCGTGTTGTCGAGCGCCATGCCCGACCAGCCGTAGGAGGTGTTGACGCTGCCCACGACCACGTTGGCATTGAGGCCAACATCGTTCGCGTTGAGCGGCGTACCGCCCGCGACCTGACGGATTTCATATTCCGCCTGCGGATCGACATTCACCAGTGCGAGGCGCACCGTCGAAGCCGCACGATAGGGCAGGCTGTCCCGCGTATCCGGCAGGAAGCCAACGACCACGCCCGCAAAGACGTTGCCGGTCGCACCCTGCACGACATCGTTATAGACGACGCCGTTGATGATCTGGGAAGTGCCCGCCAGCGTGACGAGATCGCCAACGCCAATCGCAGTGGCATTGCCGGACGGGGTTGCGAAAACCATGATGCCCGCGTTGTAAACGCCGCTATCGAGCTTCTTACGCGGGATAAGCCCGAAGGGAGTGGTAGGATTTGCCATTGTCGGCACCTTCACGCTCTAGCGCGTAGCTGGTGCCGACAGGCGGGCCAGGACTAATCGCGCTGGATAGACCCTTGGCCGTATGTATCGTGGGATGACATCTGGCCGGTGGAGTCACGACCGGCTGCGATTGAATCGTCTACTAGCCGGTTGCGCGCTTCCTTCTCGGCCAACCCCTCGGCATAAAGCTCATCAGGGGTTTCCATGAGGTAAGCTCGAAGGGGTTCTCCGTTCGCCTTGGTTCCTACTAGGCGGGAGACACCGCTGCCAACATCGGATGACTGAACGTTGGTATCGTGGACCGGATCATAGCCGAGTTCATGAGCGTCCGCAAGACGGTTGCCGTCATCGTTGAACCAGCGCCGTTTGAATCCAGGGCGTTGCGGCGCGTCCAGCTTGAGAGCATGGCCACCGACAGATGCGCGGCGGCGGCGCTTGATCGGGCCATCGGGGGTTTCGATCGTGACTTCGGCCTGCTGGCGCACCTCACGGGGCGGAGGCGGAGGGTTGTGATCCACGCCGGTCTGGCGGAGCGGTACGGCCTGTTTGCGCTCGCGCTGCGGACCGGGAGAGGTGTGTTCGTCGCTCATGTTCGAATCCTTCCATGATTAGGGTGAAATCCATAGGTGATCTCGGCCACCTTGCGCGCGCTCCGAGCATCTTCGATATTCTTGAAGCGACCTAAGTAGATATTGCGCTCACCATCCCAGATGGTGGCCACCCATCTATTCCGGTAGAATGAAACACCGGTCACCCCAGAGATGTTATCATTATGCCGTGAACTGTTGCGGCAATTTTCGCGCTGACTAACACACCGCAAATTGGACAATCGGTTGTCAGTACGGTCGCCATTGATGTGGTCTATAGTTTCTGCATCAACACCATGGACCATTTTCCATATAACCCGGTGAGCGTAGCATGTCCGGCCGTCTATAGAACCGGACAAATAGCCCGTTGCATGAAGCGTATATAGGGCCGGGGCATTGGCGAACATTGTGTTCCACCGCTTCCAGCGGCGCACATTGGGGAAGCGGTCAGAGGCTCTGGCCTTCCAAAGCAGCTTTCCTGTTTCAGGGTCATAACGAAGCAAGTTGCGCAGATAATCTGCGGGCGGTAGATGGCTCTTAGCCATTGCGCGGTCCTTTCGCGTGGTGGTCAGGGCCGGGCACTGTTGACGCAGTGTTTCCGGCCCGTTGTATATAGCAAATTCCGTCCGCAAAGTCACGGCGTTACGTCCACTGATACGCCTTCACATAGTCCTCACGGGACTTGATGAGGCCTTGCCTCACCCATTTGTCGCACGCTGCCTTCGCTTCGGGCGGAAGATCGTTGTAAGTCTTGCCGCCAGTGGCGCCGCGACGAGTGCCGCCGCCATCGACTGCGGGGCGCTTCTGCCGCTGCGCCGGTTCGGTCGCAAAGGCATCGGGGAATGCTTCGGCAAATTCCTCGCGAACCTTCTCGGCAACCGCGTCCAGATCGGCGCGATCAAGGAAGCCGCCCTTCGACTTGGCGAGGATGGCCGCCTGACTGTCCGCATAGTTCTGCATGACAGGGTTGGTGGCGTACCATTTATTGGCCTTGCCCCAATCCGCGAAGTCCTTGGCACGCTGTTCGCTGTCTTCGGCCTGCGGTGTCGGCGTTCCCGGCTTCTCCAGCTTGTCCAGCTTCTCAGAAGCCTTGCGATGGGCTTCCACGTCACCAGCCTCAACAGCGGCTTCCTGTTCGGCCCTGATGTCCGCCAATGCCCGCTGGTAGGCGCGCTGTTCGGCCTGGCTGAAGAACTCAGCGGCCTGTTTCGCGGCCTTCTCCGCAGCGTCCAGACGGCGCAGGAGCGTCTTGTTCTGCGCTTTCAGGATGGGCATCATCTCCTGACCGCGCTTGTAGAACGTCTCCGCGTCTACATGACGCGACGGGTCGCCCTTGAACTGGTCAAGCGGCGTCCAGCCCATCTTGGAGGCTTCAGCCTCGAAGTCGATTGCATCGTCATTGCCGGACAATTCTTCGCCGGGGATCGGCGTTCCGGCTTCTGCGGGTGCTGCGCTTGCCATTATTTCGGCTCCCCCTGATTGTTTTGGTCAATCGCGGCCTTAAGCCTGTGAACATCAGAGAAGTTCATGTAGAGAGGCGCAACGCTCGGCATCCTCTCTTTCTTTTTCTTTCCTCGGTTCAGCAGGGCGTGGATCGAGTGCGCGGTTATCACCGAACGTCCACCGATCTTAATCAACTCCAGATCTCCGCGCTTTACCGCATTGTAAATAGACGCTCGACATAAGCCGCCAAGAAGCTGGCCCGTTTCCTTCAGGCTGTAACAAAAGGGAGGAAGCTTGCTATCACTTAGCATCGGATATCTCCAAAAGTCGGTAGATACTTTTTACCTTTACTAAGGTTCGTTTCCCCACCTTAACGGTATCAAGCTTGCCTTCATTGATGAGCTCGTAAATCTTTGTGATTCCGAGTCCCGTAGCCTTCTTAACACCATCAATGCTTGTCGTGAGTTGTTCCATCACTCCGCCTCCTCAAGCCTGCCGATCACGTCTTCATCATTGAGCAGCCGGTATTTCTCACCGTCCGCTCCCTCGATCTCGACGCCGCCATATTTCGCAATCATCACGCGCGATCCGGTGGCCGGCGCTTCAAAAGCCACGCCGAAATTGCGCGCATCGTGGATGGCTTCGGACCATGCCGTCTCACCCACAGCCACGATGGTGGCCTTGGTCATGGCCATGTCCTTGCGCTCGGCATTGGCCTCCGGGATGATGATCCCGCCCGCCGTCTTGCGCTCGGCGCTGTCAGGCTTGACCAGCACCCGCTTGTCCATCGGGACGACCCCGCTCTTATTTTCCATCTTTCACCTCGACTTCATAAAACCGCGCCAAATCTTCACAGGACAGGTGCAGGATTTCCCCCAGGAACACCGCTTCCGGCTGGCTCGCCGCCACTCCCCGCGACCATGCCTCCATCAGCACCGACTGCCGGTCCCTCAGATATTGGAGGAAGTCCCGCGTCAGGTTGTGGTTCTTCCACGCCTCCAGCGCTTCCGGGTTGAGCAATTGGTTCACCATTGTCCTCCATGTCTGCGGCGTCCGTGGCGAGGCGCACGGCGGCACCCACGAGCGTTGCCGTGTCGTCCAGCAGGTTCATGCGCTGGGCGGTCTCGGCTGCGTTCAGGATGTCATTTGCCGCCGTGGCGTTGTTCTTGCGGATCTCGCTCTTGGTCTTGTCGCGGGTGTTTTCCATCTCCGCTGCCTTGGCGATGATCTCCGGGTTCGGCGGCGGGGCCGGGACCGTCATCAGCGCGTCAACATTCGGCTGGCCGGTGCCCTCAAAGTAGCGACGGCGGATTTCCTCCTGATTGACCAGAGGATCGCCGTTGAACGCTAACAACGACTGCGCTTTGAGCGCCCTCTGCGCGTCATTGACCATGGTGGGGTCGGACACCGGGATTACATCGATGTCCTTGTCCTGATAGTCGGCGCGGCCGATCTGGCCCGGTTGGTCGGTCAGGGCGTAATAGGCATTCTCGTCAAGGAAATCGCGGTTCAGGCCAAACAGGATGCGCAATTCCTGCCCGAACGAGCGATGGATGCGCTTGAAGATCGCTGTCATGACCTTGGTCGCCTGCTCGATCTGGGCAAGAACCGTGGTCGCGGGAGTGGTCGCGCCTTGCGATGCCCCGGTCAGGATGTCCTGAACGGAGGTGATCTCCTTCGCTGCCCCGATCAACATCTCAAGCAGGTTGAACAGCACAGCAGAGGGGCCGGGGAGATTGAGCGGAACGATGTTTTCCCGCAGCGTTCCTCCCGTCACATCGAGGCGCTTCCACTCGCCCAGCTTGAACTTGAGTTCGCCCGACCGAATGTTGACGCCGGCACCGATGAAGCCGCCCTGCGCGTTCTGGAGCGCGCCAGCATCAAGCAGATGGTTCAAGGACTTATCGATCGCCGCCGTGATGTCATCCAACAGCGCGCCGAATCCGATATGATAGAACGACCCATCGGGGGCTGGGAAGAAGCCATATTGGGTGAAATACTGCTTGGCTTCGACCCGCACGACTTCGCCAGTCGCCATGTTGAGCGTTACCGTATCCTCGTCATAGGCTGGCTCGATGCGGACCACCGCGCCGCTGTCGCGCACCAGCGTGACGATGTAGGGCTCTGGATAGTCGTCCTCGTCCAAATCTATGAGGCAGAACTGCTCCAGGAACTCGACAGGGGCCGTTTCGCTGTCGTCCTGCGCATCATTCGACACAGGGACGGGAACACGCCGCCAGATGCCGGAACGGAACCGCTCTTCGATCTCGTGCGGGTAGAAACGCATGATCTCCGAGTAGCGCGGGGCCGCTTCGATCGATTCCGCCCAATAGTTGATGACGAAATCCAGCGCCGTGACGGTCTTGCTGACATTCCGCTTCTGCACCACGTCATAGTAGGTCTTGCGGAACACGCTGCCGACGATGGGCAGTTGCAGCAGCAGACGGTCGGTCGCCTCTTCCCAGCCCGGCATGTCATAGAGCAACTGCCAGGTCATGTGATCGCCAATGCGATCGGCGCGCGCGCGCTTCTGGCCGTCCGGGTCTTGGCCCAGCACGCGGCCCTTCACCAGATTGGAGCCGTCCACGATAGCGGGATATGCGCGGGCCTGGAATTGCACGGCGGCAGTGGTCAGCAGCGGGAACTTGATATTGCTGGCGTTGGGCCATGGCATGGTGCGCGGCTCACGAACCTGCATCGCAATGTCCAGATAGCGCTTGTAGCGGTCCTCCCAACAGTCACCCTCATCGCCCTGGCTGCGGCTCTGTAGGTCGGCGCGGAAGCCGTCGAGACAGCGCGAGCCGATGCGGTTCAACTGATCATCAGGCAGCGCTTCGATCAGTCGCTCAGTCTGGAGAATGACCGGGATCGTCAGGGTGACGGGGGCGTCGTCCTCAACCTCTTCCACGATGTCAGGTGCCGTTGCCATTAGAGTCCGAACCTCCCGATATTCTGAGTTTGGCGGAGGCTCTCTTCCTCCCATTCGTCATCGTCATTGAAAGCGGGGTTGATCAGTGGGCGCGCCACCGCAATCAGGCCGAAAGCGTCGGCGCCATGGCTGGACCAGTCATGGTTTGGACCAAGGCCGATCGTGCGCTTTTCATCACGCTTTTCGTGATACCAGCCGATAGCCTCGATGCCCCCGGCGCACTTCTCGCTGTCGAACCACATCTGCGGGAACAGGCGGCGCGCGGCTTCCACACGGGCCATCGCCGCGCCCGCGCCCTGGTTCGGGATCACGCGGACGTTGAACCCGGCCTGCCTTAGCGCGCCTTCATAGGTGGCGTCGTAAACGCGGTCATGCGCCGCGCCATCATGCGGAAGGATGCAGTAGGCCTTATCGTAGCCCTTCTCACGCAGCCAATTGATGTGCGAGGCGAGTGGTTGTCCTACAGCCTCGTAATAGTCCAGCAGCCACACTTCCTTGCCGACGAACTGGACAATCCAGATTGCGGTGGCGTCCGCCTTCGCGCCAGTACCGCCAATGTCCCAGATTGCCCACAATGCCATGAGCGGGTCTGGATTCACGCGGCAAACGCGCCCATCAAGGCGGGCCAGAGCAAGCTGACGGGCATAATAGGCGCCCTCATGCTGCTGCACGAAATCGCCTTCCCAAATGTGCCGATAGCTGTCTGGCCGCTTTTCCAGATCGTCCAGGCGCTTGCGATCAAGGATGGCGGGAAACCAGGGATTATCGCGCCAATTCAGTTCAATGATCTTGTCACGCGGACCAGCCTGCTCCCGGAACCGTTTGTGCGTGGCGGATCGCTTGCTCTCCGGGTTCCACGTAACCCAAAGCTCGCTTTCCTCATCGCGCAGCGTCGGGATCAGTTTGACCCACGCCTCTTCCGTTACCGGCTCGGCTTCATCGATCCAGCTAAGCAAAATGCGGGCCTTCGACTTGATGCTGTCGATGTTCCGGTCCAAGCCGGTGAAGGCGTATGAGATGCTACCGCAAGCCGTGCGGATATACTTCTCACCAAACTCGAAATGAGGACGCAGCCACGCTTCTTCGCTGATCGCTGCCTTGATCTCCTCCATCGAGGAATCGGCCAGGCTGTTCATGAACTGGCGCCCGCAATGGATGATGCCTTCACGGCCTGCGCTCGCCCACATATGAGCGCGGACGGCGGTCATCTTGGCGAAGGTGCGGGTCTTTCCGCTGCCACGCCCCCCATAAGCCCCGCGTGTGTCAGCCGTGCCTGAAAAGACCGGCACCAGCTTGGCCGGCATCTGGATTTGCGCGGTGGTCATTCCGGCTTGACCCCGACCAGTTCAATCTTGGTGATTTTCTGGTTGATCTCGCCGCTATGCTCGGTCTCGACCTTATCGCGCCAATCGCCTTGCCCCGCATTCTTCAGCGCGAAGATGGTCGATGTAACCACCGGACCTTCACTGGCCCGGAGCAACCGCCGCTCAAGAAACGCCTGACGCTTTGACCGTGCCAGCTTTACAGTGTCCGCAAATTCGGGATGTCGATCTTCCCACTCATAGACGCGCTGGCGATGGATGTTGAGTTCTGCCGCTGCCGCTGCGAGGGAAAGGCCCTCTGCCATGAGCGCAAGGATCTGCTCTCCTAGCTCCGGCGTGAAATCTGTGGGGCGGCCCGCGTTCGTCATGGCGGGCACCCATTTACAGCATGGGAATCACCCTGCACATGCGGCAAAAATCAGTGGGCGCAGTTTAACACTCTGCAATTTAACCGCTACACTTCGCGCTTCGCCATCAGGCCCGGTCTAGCTACGCGACCCACTTCATCATAAAGCCATAGCAGCTTTCTCTGCCGCACGCATCATCCGCTGCACATGCCTGCGGTCAGCCCCAGTTGCACGCACAATCTGCATGATGGAACATGGCCCGTGCTTCTCGACATAGCCCATGACCCGCGCCCGAGTAGCTGGTGGTCGGCCGCGACCCTTTGCAGCGTCCATCCCCCTACCTCCCCTCTGTGGATGGGCTGACAAACCGGCGCGCGCGAAAGATGATCACGCCATGCTCACCTTCGCCCGGATTGAGTTGCGCCGGATCGTTTGGCTCCGCGATCTCGAACTGCATCTCATGGATCAGCCCGCAATCGCAGCACTGCATGAGGTACCCGGGGAGCGGGTGTATCCATTCGGACCAACCTTCCTCGTCTGGGTGCATGGGTTCGCATTGGATGGTCATGGGCGTGTCTCCAATCGCCCGCCATTGATGGCGATCTCATTTTCACATTCAGGGCAGACGAGCGCGGCAATGAACGGTCCAGCAGCATCGTGGATCACAGCGGGAATGAAGCCCGCTGGCGTTTCCTGATCCTGCTGGCATGGGCACAGCATCCAGTTCTGCTCGCCGTAGCTGGTGAGCTTCTTCTGGCGGTGCACGTTCAGATCGGTCACACTCACTCCCCCGCCTCCTTGTGCTTGCGGTCGAACTGCGGGCGTTTGTGATAATCCTGGCGACTGATCAGGAGGCAAAACCCGAAGGGCAGGCGCACATAGTCATGCCACTGGCTGACGCGTCTCGTATCTGGCTGGTAGAACCGATGAAACCAACGCGGGCGACCCACATACTGGTTGCCCGCAGCGTGAAGCTCGGCACGGCGCCGAAGTTCGGCGTGGCTGAAAATCTTGTGATAGCCCCGCGTCCGGTTAGTGATGCAGACCGACCAATGCCAGTATAGCGAACTCCGGGGATGATAGCTTGCCAGAATGAGATCGCCCGAATTGGACCGCGACCACATAGCCAGTCCGCCGACCCGCAAGCGCTCAAATCCCCACTTCGCCAGATTACGCGATCCATAGCGAATGGCTACGGGGCCGATGTGTAGATAATTCCCCATCACTCATCTCCTTCAGCGGCGTCGTACATTGCGGGGGCGTCAGGCAGGCCAGACAAGCTCGTAATCCTTGCCGACAGCGGGTTGCCACGAAACGATGTCCCATTCATGCGGGCCTGTGGGCCATTGCTTCCAGCGGCGCTGTTCTGGACGCACGCAGCGGGCGACAACACCACAGCGATAGCGCACATCAACGAGCGGCGGGTTCTCGTTGCCCTCGAACGGATTGCGGCCGGGGTTGGCGGGCACATCAGCGCCCCCCCCGCATGGCGCGATATTCGGACAGCGGAACCAGTTTCAGGCTGTCGGCCTTCGCGTCGTAAATCCAGCGGATGCCCTTATCGACAGGCTCCATGGAAAGGCGGGCGTTGTAGTTTGCTGCCACCCGCTGGCCGATGCTCACCCGATCTTCATCGGAGGCGGAAGGCGCGGAATAGCTCTGCCGTTTCAGCGGGTTCGCGCTCATGAGTTGTAGTTCCCTTCAAGAATTTTCTGGAAGTTTCCTTTGCCCAGCACCCAATCGAAGGTTGCGCCGGGCCAGTTGCGTTCGCCGCGAAGGAACGGGGATTTCTCAATGCTACCAAGAACTTGCTGGAAATCCTCGATGGTGTGCCCGTTGATCCGGGCTTTCAGTTTCTGGCGGCGTTCAGGGGTGAGATCGCGAACCTGTGGGCGGCCAAGCCTTGCAGCAAGCTCGTTCCACGCCTCCATGAAATGCTCCGGCTTGAGGTTCTCGCCATCAGCCTCCTCGATTTCGGAAGCGCTGCCCCCAGATGCGTAAGCATCTATAATTATATCTCCCTGTCTCTGTCCCTCTCCCTGTCTCTTGGATGTGTTTTCCTGAGGGACATCTTCTCCGTGTCCCTGGGGACAATCTTGGGACACGGATTGGGGACATTCTGAGGGCTTGGATGGGATTGTAAGCGGGACAGGGTGGCAACCGGAATCAATGAATTCGTCCAGAGAGGGGAATTCAAAGTCTGTTCCATGGCGCTGGTTGTGCTTCTTGATGCGGGCGCATTCCGTCCGCCAGCGCTGTTCCTGCTTGGCTTTCCAGGCCGCATTGGCTTGTTCAGCGACAACAGGATGATACCAGCGCCCATCCCTACACAGGATGAAACCGTGCATTGCGCCCGCTCGACACTTCCGGAACGTCTTTACGTCCCGACCAAGGCCGCATAGGCGTGTCAGTACCATTTCGTCATCGGGCAGACTGGCAGCGGGGATTTGATGCCAAGACGCGGCCCATAACATGACGGCGTACCATGCAGCCTCCGGATCTACTGTCGCGGCAAGATCACTGTCGCGCAGACGTGAAACATGCAGCGGCATGAATGGAAAATCCTGCAAATCGCAGTCCGGCTGTGTCAGGGGGGAAGTCACCCTATAGCGCTCCTGATATTCTCGAATGCTGGATTACCGCGCAGCTTTTCAGCCTGGCGCAGCCCTGAAACGATGGTGGTATGATCGCGGTGGAACAGGCGACCGATGGCGGGCGTCGACATGCCGCGAGCGCGCATGGCCTCCATAATCGCAAAGCGCGTCCAGCAGACATGCCGGGTGCGTGATGGGCCGCGAAGATCGGCAATGGGGATGCCGGTGGCCTGTGCCGCGCGGTCGAGAGTGAATATGGTCATGTCGCCACCTTCTTCGCCTTACGCCGCTTCCGGCGCACAGGCGGATAGATCGTGACGACCACGCCGGGGTGGGTTGCCTCGACCAGTTTGCGCTTAAGCTGAAAAACGGCGGTACGGACGCCCTTCACATCCTCGACTATGCGGCAGTCCTGCACACGATATTCGAAGTCCGCGACATAGGTGCAGATGTAGCTGTCACCGATGTTGACGGCGAAGGACGGCTGCTGGCGTAGATCGGTGATCGCGCCGTCGATCTCCATGTCATGAAGCTGGTTGCAGCGTGCAGCCTCTTTGCGGCTATCATGGGTGTGCCCATGGTCGCAGTCAGTCTTGATGGCGCGATACTTCGTCATCAGATGTCGAAGCCCAACTGCATGCCCAAGGCAGCGGCATAGGTGGCCAGCAGGGCCTCAGCTTCCTGACGGGTGTTGGCGTCCAGCTTGCGCAGGGCGATGATCTTACGGATCGTCTTGACGCAAAAACCGTTGGCCTTCGCCTCCAGCAGCACATCCTTTTTATCGTCGGCCAGCCCCTTGGCTTCCTCGTCCAGCCTCTCATAGCGCTCCACGAAAAGCCTTAGCTGTTCGGCGGCAACATTGACGGTCATGCGGTTTTCCTTGTGAAGCGGCCGAAGCGATCGCGCGCCGGGCCTGAGTGAAGGCGCGCCATGTTCTGGCGGCACATGCGGGCGAGGGCGCGCTTTGCAGTCCAGCGGCGGATGGCGCGGATCATGCCGCCGCTCCCCACACAGCCATGCGATCGATGGCGCTCTCCAGCAGGCGGCTTTCCTGCTCTGTGAGGGCGCGTTGGCGAGACAGGGCGTCCAGCCGTTCGAAGTCGGCCTTGGCGCGATAATAGGTCGCCGCTGCACGGGTTTGGGCGTCCTGGAAGTTCATGCCACGCTCCTTTCCATGGCGCCGGAGATCGCCGCCGCAACGATGGTGATCAGGAGGGCCAGACCGATGCTTTCCTTCGCAACGACAGTGGCCGTGCTGATCCAGAAGAGATCGAACCAGTTGAAGCGCGGGGTGAAGATGAGCGCTTTCATGCCACCTTCCTCCCCATAGCGACGAGGACTTGGCCGCGTTCGATCTGGCGGCGACCGACAGCGGCAAGGTGCTTGCGATCATCGGCACAGAACATGCCATCTGCGGCGCGGCGCACAATTTCGGTGGTGTCCTCTGACGCATCCGCAGCAAATTGACCCGGAGGCGGCTCACTTTCATCGGGAACCCAGAACACGCCCTGGCCGATCAGTTCGGGCAGGATTTCGTTGAGAAAATCAGGGCCGATGAAGCCCGCTACACTCAGGATTTCCTCGATTTTCGGTTCGCGCCATTCATGGTGTTCAGGCTCATGGCGATAGGCTTCGATCATGCGCGCCGAAACGCCCGCACCGCGCTCGATTTCCTTGTAGCGGTGCCGCTTGCCGACCCCGACATAGAGGCGCAGCGCAGCGCCGAACGCCCGATATATTGCAGTGCGGGAAACATTCGGGGAAATCCCCGCTGAATTGCTTGTGCCAGTCATGCAGAAGCGCCCTCATGAGATACGGATTCGAAACAAACGGCGCGGACAGAACCGGAAGGGGGATCAGCCCTGTCCGCGCTTCCTTCGACGACCCGAAGGAATTGAAGCGGTTCAACCGTGAGCATCAGGCCGTCGCCATCGACGTCACGAATGATGGCTGGGGCGCCCAGGACAGCGGCGATAGCGCGCATCTGGAACAGCGCCTTTGCGCGCGCGAGATCGGCCAGCATGTCCGCCGTGCTGGTCTCGTTGCTATTGGGGAGGTTGTGAGACATCTGCTGCTACGCCTCCATGCTTTGGAGGATCGCCCGCCCGATCAACTCGGGGATTTGCGGGACTACGGCGTTTCCGCAGGCTCCAACTCGGTCCATCCGATCGGGAACCCCATCAGCCACTCTTGCAGGCATGGGTTCGTCCGAGAAGGAATATACGTCCCCCGCCGGAGCGCGGCTTTGCGTGAATTGCTCCCGCCAGCATTGGATATGCCGCTCTTGCGCGGCGTCGGGAACATAAGCCGTGATCCAAACTCGATCTCGGATATGGGCGGCGCCAAGGTCGCCAGCTTGAACGCAGTCCCAGCACGCATCATACCCGAGCGCGGCCAAGTCACCGAGAACGCGGGCGAACCACTCTCCACCGGCTCCAGAAAGGAGTTCTGGCACGTTTTCCACGATCGCAAATGCGGGTCGAATTTCGCCAATAAGACGGGCGAACTCGCGCCAAAGGCCGGAGCGCTCGCCATCAATTCCCGCTCTTTGTCCAGCTTCAGACAGGTCCTGGCAGGGGAAGCCTCCGCAGATGACATCGACGGCAATTCCGTCTCGGGCCAGAGCGTCGGCTGTGAGTTCTCGAACGTCATGATAGCAAGGCACCTCAGGCCAGTGTTTCGCCAGCACGCGGCGGGGAAATTCTTCGATCTCGCAAAAGGCGACCGTCTCGAAACCGCCAGTGCGCTCAAGGCCAAGGCTGAAACCGCCGATGCCGCTGAACAGGTCGAGGACGCGCAGCTTCTCGCCCCTCCCAATCTGATGTGTGGGGGTCATGCTGCGGCCTTTCGTGCTTCCACGAGCGCGGTCATCTCGCGCATCCGCTTGCCCATGGCCGCCAGAGGAATCGCCTGATGCTCGCCGCACCAGTGCCCAGCCATCATTGGCGGAAAAACGGACCATCCGGAGCCGGCAGGTATGGCAGGGCCTCGCGGAGCATGCCGACGACAAACGCCATCCGTATCCGGGAACGCCTTGCTATCCTGAACAAAGAAATAGCGGCACGTAGCGCAAACGCCCCTCATGCTGCCCGTTCCGCCTGTGGCTGCTTGGTGGGGCGGTAGTGGCGGCGGCTAGCTTCACGTATGCGGCAGCATGCCCGGCAATATCGCTTACCTCCACGGCCTACAAAAAGGTTATCACCTGCAAATTCATGACCTCTCAGGCAGTGCGTTCGAGGCCTGCTGCCAGGATGAAACGGTGCAGCCCTTTTGCAATTCTCAGAAGCGGTCACTGCTTCAAGATGGTCAGGATTGATGCAAGCCCTGTTGCGACACAGGTGATCGATTTGAAGGCCGTCACCGATTGGGCCGCAAAATGCCTCGTAAGACAGCCTGTGCGCCAGGTTGCACCGACCCCGAACCGAGAGCGAGCCGTACCCCTTCGGGTTTATCGTTCCGGTCCAGAACCAGCATTCACCCTCGACAGAGATACGCTCCATGAGGCGAACCTTGATCGGCCTAACGTCAAGCTTCCTCATGCTGCCCGTCCTTGTTCTGCCGACATGATAATCGGCTCAAGGGCAGCCAACGTGGACGCGGATGGGTTCCAGTCCTCCGCATCTGCTTCGCGCAAGGTGTTGCGGTGCAATCCAGCCATCAATGCCAGCTTATGCTTGGACATCCCCGGCTGTTTCAGGGTCTCGCGGACCCGGTTGATGATGTCGTGAACCATGCCCTGCTAGAAAGCACATATGGATGTGCTTTTCAAGACGAAAAACACATCAGCATGGGCTTACGCTCTGATATTCGCGGCGGCATGACACCCGACCAGAAGCGCGACCTTCTCCGCAAGGCGATCAAGGATTTCGGCACCAACGTCCAGCAGTGGGCGAAGGCGGCGGGCGTGTCCAAGAATGCGCTGTACAATTTCCTGAACGGTCACAGCGACGGGCTGGATCATATGACCTATGCGAAGCTGGCTAGGGTCTATAATGTGCCCTCTTGGAAAATAAGTGGAGAGGCCCCGGAACCGGCGACACCCGCGCCGATCTGGGTGATGGGACACGTGCAGGCAGGCTATTTCAGGGAAGCGGTCGAATGGGAACGCAGCGACTGGTACGATGTTGATGTGCCAGTGCCGCCCCGCTTTAAGAATAGGGCCAGAGCGCTGGAAGTGCGCGGAACCTCAATGAATCGCGAATATAAAGAGGGCGCAGTGGTTATCTGGGTGCCCATGCTCGATGCCCGGCCACCGCGTGATGGCGATCATGTCATTGTTTACAGCTATTCCGCCCACGGGCTGGTCGAGGCGACGGTAAAGCTTTTCCAGGAACGGAACGGCAAACGCTGGCTTTGGCCGCAATCGGACGATCCCGAATTTCAAACGCCAGTTGATGTCGATCATCCGGGCGGTGACGTTGAGCGCATCGAGATCATTGGTCTCGTCATAGGGGACTATCGCCCAAGAATCGTGTGATTCTCGCGCCCCTTTAAAAATAGCACATGCACATGTGCTTTTTCTCTTGCGAAGCACACATGGATGTGCTTTAACCCCTCCTACCGGCCAAGCTGAAGGAGGAAGAGAATGGCATACGGAACAGCATACCGGCCCAAGGCGAAGCAAAGCTGGGAAATCGGCGATCATGTGTCCGTTGGCTTTGTCAAAGGACTTGAGGTTGTCGCCAAGGTTGCAACGCCCGGCGATCACCGTCCTGACCTGTATGCCCTTTGGCAGCCTGCAACGGGCCGCTTCTACTCCTTTGTTCCGCACAACGGCCTTGTCCGCTGCGAAACGCTTGAGGAGGCGATGTCATGGTGATCGCCGCGCAAGAATGGAAAGATCAACGTCTTGCCCAGGCTTATGGCCTGATCTGGCAAGTCGCTGATGAGTATAGCAGCGAAGGCGACATTTACCACGCGGTCAAGGCTGCTCTGGATGCCGTCGAGGATGCGGACTGCAAACTGGAGAGCGGCGAGTGAGCATCACGCTTCAGCAGTTCGAAAAGATCGACGGCCTTTATGCCTCGATCCTGCGCATGGGCAACTTCGAAACCTGCGCTGATCCGCGCGGCTACATCCAGGCCAGCAATCGCCTGCTGGATGCCTGCATTGATGCGGTCGGGTATGACGCTGCCTGCGAGTTCCCCAGCGCCGAAGAGTGTGCGGCGGCGATCGTCACTCGCTGCCTTTCGTCCGCCACACTGGTCATGGCCGCCTGAATCTCCCCCTGTCCTGCCTCTTATCGGGGGCAGGGCGCGGATGAGATTTACGACAGGAGGAGAATGAACATGTTTGTGACCCACGTATCAATCAACCGTGAAGGCTACTTTGGCGCTGGATATGGCAAGCCCGACGCATCGAAGCCCTTCCGCTGCACGATGGAACTGCACGGCCAGCACGGCAAGGTCGAACTGAACCTGTCGCCGGAAATGAGCGAGCGCATCGTGTCGCTGGTTGCTGAGGAAGTTGCCGCCGCTGGTCGCGCAACGGCTGACGCCCTGACCGCTAGCATCATCGACCACACCCCTCAGATCGCCGCCTGACATCTATTCCATCCCGGTTTCGCGCCGGGCTGGCCATGATTTCAGCATCACAGGAGCAGGTATGATGGCTTCTAACAGGCACTACTGTTTCAACTGCGGCGCAGACATCGGTCCCAAGGATCGCTTTTCCGAACCGCTTGACGACTGCGGCGCGCTCGAATGTGTCCGCGAGGCTCGCAATGCCTACCAGCAGGAACGCGACGAAGCGCACGAGCAGCTTGATCGTGACATGGGGTGGTACTGACCATGACCCGCTTCACCAACGCCCTTCGCAATGGCCGCGACAGCATAACGCTGACCCGCCTGGAAGCGGTGACGATTGCTCTCGTTCTGGTGGCTCTGCCGCTTTGGATTGTGGCGGGAGGGTTGTGATGGGCGACCGTATCCCAGAACGCGCCGCTTACGAAGGCGCTGGGGGATGGAAGGATGGCCGCTTTGGCCAAGCCTACGACCTGATCGCAGAGGCGATGAAAGAGCGCCACGGCATCGTGAATTATCGGTGCGCGCTACTGACCGCCATCGAGGACGAGGACCAGAATTATGACCCGGAGTAACTGGCAGGCGGATTGCCCTAGATGTGTCGGCAGTAAGTTTACGTGCGACGAGCATTATCAGGCTGGAAGGGTGACAGTTTTTGACACCCCAGAAATCGAATGCCCGAAGTGCGACAATCTGGGCTTCATGTGGCCGTTTGGCCCGATTTGCTCGGAATGTGACGGCAAAGGCTGGCGCCCGATGAGCGATGACGAACTGGCTGATGCCGCTGAGCGTCAGGAGCATGACCGCATCCACGGCGAGCCGCCCGTGTCTGTGCAGGAGCAATACCAGCGCGCCACCCTCGCCAAGCTGGAGGCAGGGCAATGACCCATCAGCCCCGCTCTCTCATCAGCGATGCAGCCACCAAGGCATGGGAAGAGGTCTACGCCTACAAGGCTGAGATTGAGCGCGCCGAGCAAGAGCGCATCGCGTTCCGGACCTATCCGGGCGGCTCGTTCGGACCCCGCATCAGGTCGCAGATGGCTGAGAGCATCGACGCATTCATGGCGCTTGGGCGCCGGGAGGGACGGCCATGATAGGAACCGATCTAACGCGCTACTGTGCCTTGAAGGCGGCAGAACGCCAGTTCGACATTGAGCGCCGAGGCGATGATGCGCAGCAGTGCGCGAACGACGCCCACGCTCTGGCCTGCAAATTGCGGGCAGACGTGAATGCCATCCTTGCCCCGCATGGGGTGACGCTGGCGCAATTGGAGCGGGCGGAACTGGCATGAAACATGTTCACGACTTCGCCGCTCCTAACTGGCGCGACCAGCCCGTCATCACTGACGAGCGCTTGTATCAGATTGAGCGGCGCGCCTGTGCTGCCGAATGGCTGGCTCGCAAAGGTGGCTATCCCTCTTTTGCGGCGTGGCATGTCCACGCCTGCCAGGCCCTCGAAGATATCGACCTCCGCTACGAGGAAGGCCAGCGCCGTGCGCGCAATGCCTTCTGGGCGGCATATGACCGGAGCAAACGCAATGGGCTATAATTTCACCGTCCAGCAGATCGCCGCAGTCAAGGCCATGCTGCCTGATGACGAGGATGACGAACGGCTGCTGCATGATAGCCTGGAAGGGCTTACCGATCTTCATGAGTATGTCGGCAAGCTCCTGTCTTGGAACGAAGACGACGAGGGTGTTGTAAACGCGCTCGCCGAGCAGATTGATGACCGCAAGGCTCGGCAGGATCGGGCCAAGAACCGCATTGCCACGCGCCGGGACATGATCAAGGCGCTGATGGAGATTGCTGGGATCGACAAGCTCACGCTGCCGGAGGCGACGATCAGCCATCGCGTGGTCGCCCCCAAGGTTATCTTCCCAAACATCGATCTGGTGCCGGATGCTTATTGCAAGTTCGACCGGAAACTGGACCGCGAAAAGCTAAAGGCGATTGATCCTAACAGCCCCGACGGCCTGCCCTCATGGGCGACCATGGATAACGGCGGCACCAGCATCACCGTGAGGCGGAAATGAGCATGTTCGATGCACTCTCACGTCCGTTCCCCGGTGATGCTGTCCACTGGCGGGCGCAAACCCTTAAGGGCGATGGCACCGCCGCCATGGCGCTCGCCTATATCGACGCTCGCGATGTGATGCGCCGTCTGGATGAAGTCTGCGGCCCAGAAGGTTGGTCGGACAGTTATACCGAGACTGGCAAGGGCCGGCTGATCTGCACCATCTCGATCAAGTGCGGTGATGACTGGATTAGCAAGAGCGATGGCGCTGGCGACACCGATGTTGAGGGCGAGAAGGGGGCCATTTCGGACGCCTTCAAACGCGCCGCCGTGAAATGGGGCGTTGGGCGCTATCTCTATGACATGGATGCCATCTGGGCAGAATGCGAAAGCGCTGACCGGAACGGCAAGAAATACTGGAAGAAGTGGACGCCGCGAGGTCTGGCGCAGTTGCGGAGCGCCGCTGGCGGCGCTGTAGCGCCAGTTCAGCCCCGGCAGGACCAGCTTGTCACCGAGGAGCAGTTAACACGCCTCCAGAACGCCGCCGATGACGTGCAGGCAGACCTTCAAGCCTTCTGCAAATTCATGGGCGTCACAAGCCTCAAAACTATCCCGCAATCACGCTTTGATGAAGCGATGAGCGCACTCCACCGCAAAAAGAAAGCTGCATAATGGCCGGATCAGTCTGCAAAGTGATAATTGTTGGCAACCTTGGTGCCGACCCGGAAATCCGGAGTTTCCAGAACGGGGGGCGGGTCGCCAACCTTCGCATCGCGACATCTGAAAACTGGAAGGATCGCGCCAGCGGAGAGCGGAAAGAGCGTACCGAGTGGCATAGCGTGGTTATTACCGGCGATGGGCTTGTTGGCGTTGCTGAGCGGTATCTGCGCAAGGGTTCGAAAGTTTATGTCGAAGGCACCCTCCGCACCCGCAAGTGGCAAGATCAATCTGGTAACGATCGATACACGACCGAAGTATCGCTGAGCGGTCCGGGCGCAGTTCTGACCATGCTCGACGGCGCTCCACAGGGAGGCGGTCGCTCCGACAGTGGCAATCAATCTGATGAATCGTCGTTCCACTACGGCGATCAGGACCACGTCCCCTTCTGAGGCTCGCTATGCTGACCGCATCCGCATTTCGCCCGCGCAAGAAAAACAGCCACAAAGCTGATTTCCAACTGCGCGCTCCCAGCTTCCTGCAATGGCTCCGTGGCCGCAACTGCATGTTGTCGGACAAGGGTGGATGCGACGGGCGCATTGAAGCCGCGCATGTCGATTATGCCGGGGGCAAGGGGATGGCTCTCAAGGTCGCGGACAGGTTCTGCGTGCCTATGTGTTCGGCCCATCATGCCGCGCAGCATTCCTGGGGCTGGCAGACCTTCGAAGCCAATTTCAAGATCAACGCGCTGGAGGCGTCCAAAGCCTATTGGCAGGCATGGCCCGGCCGTCGCGCATGGGAGTCATTCCATGGCTGATCAGGCCCCGCTCATCTTCACCCCGCGCCTTGGCGGCCTGTTCCCGGCGTCCCCGGCGGCAGAAAAAGCCATGGCGGAAGTGAAGGGGAATGTCCGCGTTAAGATCACGCGGATGCAGGGAAATCATCGCCGGATCGCACTCTACTGGATCGTGCTGGGCATATGCGCGCCCATGCTGTCCGAACTGTGTGAGGGCGATGCAATAGACGACACGATGCTGCATCGCATCCTTAAGGACCGGCGCGGTCTATACGGCCAGACCGTCCTGCCAAGCGGCGAAATCGTCAAGAATTACGACAGCATCAGCTTCGCCAAAATGAGCGAGCCTGAGCGCAATGACTTTATCCAGTGGGCTTTCGAGACGCTGAGCAAATGGCTTGGCGTTGAGGTGACGGCCCTGACTTCCGAAGCACAAGCACACGCAGCCTGAGGGGAGAAACCCATGTTCATCACGAGACGCAAGCACGAAGCCGCCCTGGCCCTGATGGCTAAGGCGAATGTGGATTTGGAGCAGGACGTTCGGGCGCTCGATACGCTGGCCGCCAAGTACAAGCGCGAGCGTGACGCAGCGCGGATCGAAGCCGCCGCCAACGCTGACGACGCCGCGAAGTATCGGCGGTCGCGGGCCAACCTCAAGCAGTTCAAGGCGAAGGTCGCCTAACCACTTTCAACAGGGAGTGGCCGGCACCTAACAAGACCGGCCACAGAATTTCAGTGAGCATGAACCCCGACAGCCTCACCGCAGCGATTGCGGAAGCGGAACGCTTCATCGAACGCGCATCGGCGGCGAGGGATGCCTTCGAGTGGCGCAAGTTCAACAACATCACTGGTGGGTATTGGAACAATACCAACACTGTCCTGTCTGCTGCTGCGCGACGTGCCAGCATGGATCTGACCCGCGCCTTGGCTGACGTTCGGAGGCCTGCATGACCCCGCGCCATCATCCCCGCAAGCGCGTCTTTCCGGTCCGCTCCACCCGCACGGTCAAGCAGCCGGATCATTGGGTGCAGACAGCGAGCGGCTTTGTGCGCGCCCGCGATAGCGATGCCAGCTTTGCCCAAGACCCGAAGGGGCTTGGCGGCGTAGCCGTGGCAGTGCGGGCCGGAGGCATCGCCATGAATTCAAAGGACATTTCCGCATGACCACCGACATAATAGCTGCGCTGGAGGACCTGACGCGTCCCATCGTCGGCATAGAGAACCGCACGGCTCAGGAAGCCTTTGACATTATGGCTGATCGCGTCCGGAGCAAGTTCGCAGCCCTCTCAACTTCGCCCGCAGGTCAGGATGGCGTGGCTAGGGGTGAGGATCACGGTTGGGTTATGTACGGCCCAGATGGAAACTGGCACTGGGCAAATACTAAAGATTTACATGAATGCATAGATGACCAGCGACCAGCCAGTTTACTTGAGAAGTTGCTATTCAATTCCATTGGTAATCGCTGGCCCGAGTTGTCCGCCGCGCCCGCAGGTCAGGAGGCGGAGACGCTGGCGCAGAAGCAAGCGCGAGAAGTGATGAACCCCGGCTTTGGGTCGGCAATGGCTGCCTCAGGAGGCCAGTCCTACAATGTCCTTTCATCGGTAGAGCCTGCGGGCAATGGGCGGGAGGTGCTGCCGGATTGTATCACGAACGGCGACGTTGAGGCGTGGATATTCTCGCATCAGGACAAGGATGCGGACATGGAAGCGGCCCGCATGGCGCTTTTTCGCTTTCGGTCATCGCTTTCATCAGCACAGCCTGCGGTGACGGAGGAAAATGGCGGACATTGCTATTGCTGGTGTCACCCAAATGCCGGGACGATTGGATGCTCCCCTTGCTGTGACGCCGAAGACAACTACCTACCGCCGTCGAAGCGTGACCCGGCCCTTTCATCGGTAGAGCCTGCGGGCAATGGGCGGGAGGCGGTCGAAAATGCCTTCATCGCTGGGTGGGAGGCACAAAAGGCCGGTCGCAGTTTTGCCGCCGCCATGAATGACCACATACCAGCCCTTTCATCACCCCCTGCGGCCGATCAGGAGGCGGTGAAGTGCAAATGGTGCAACGATACCGGGTGGACAATCGGCAACGGGACTGTCCGCGAAGGATGCCTTAGCTGCGATGCGCAGATCAACATGGTCCGCGCCACCCATCCCGCGCCTGCTTTGGATGGGGTGAGAGCCGCTGACATAGAGCGCATCATCAAGGAGCAGATGCGCGAATGGTGGGACGAGATATGCGCCGATACAGGTTGCCATCCACTCGATTTCGAACGGCGCGGCAAGGCACTTTGGTATGACGAGCGACACTGGACGCAGGCTGTAGCCAAGTATGCGGCCCAGAAGATCGCCGCCCTTTCCTCCCCATCGGAGGGGAGGTTGAGAGAGGCTGCATCTATCATAGAGCAGTTCGTCAAATATCTCGGAGACGATCCTTGGCACATGGTTGGAAAGGCTCGCGACTTTCTTGCGGGTATCTCCACCCCTCTATCGCATGATGCGGAGGGGTTGAGAGGCTGGCAGCCAATCGAGACAGCCCCTGTTGATGGCACGGAAATCATGCTTGCCATCCCTAAGATCACGAGCGGATATTTCGTGCATATCGGCTGGTACAGCAAGAACGATGCATTCCCTTGGCGCTTCATCGACACGTTTTCTACCGAGCCGCACGGATGCTGCGACGATGAGGATGAAGATCGGACGCCAGTGAACGGCGCTCGATACGATGCAAGGATGCTCTGGCAACCGCTCCCCGCCACCCCTGCAACCTCAACCGAGCGGGGGCGGTGATGGGCTACTTGCCTTCCCGCCTTGCCAGCTCGCGCTCGACGGCCTCGCGGATGAAGTCCGACCGCTTCTCCTTGTCGGTCAGTACCGCATCGATGCGCGCAAGGGTTCCGTCCGCGAATCGCGCTGGCGTCTGCTCTCCGTTGATCCTCGGCCTGCCCACAGGGGAGCGGGTATCGGATATCACTAATTCTGTCGAGCCTGTCATTTTGTTGATATCACCTATTGACGATGTAAATGATATCATCTATGTAGGTGATATCAGGAACGAAGGCAATCGTAATCGCGCAGCGGGCAATTCCGCCCATACCGAAAGGAGGCTGCCATGATCGTTAAATTCTCTACGCTCGCTGGCGGCGTCTTCATCGAGGACACTGGCGCTAACGAACGCCGACCCTCGGATCGTTGCTTCCGCTTCGACCATAGCGGTAACGCCGAGTACGCGCTTTTTGCCGATCTGGTCGGCAGCAATCCCGCGCCGCGCTGGTTCGGGCATGTCTTCAAGGAAAAGGATTTTCTGTTCGCATGAGCGACGAGCCACTTCCGCCCGCATGTGCGCCTTGCAGATGGGGCAAGGGCACCTGCTTCCCCGGGCCATGCCTAATCTACCGTGCCACCTTGTCCGAACGATACGCAAAGGCGCTGCAAAACATCGCTACCGAAGCATCGGATGGGCTGCCGGAATACACGCCTCAGGCGATGGTCAGCATCGCCAAACAAGCGCTCAAAGGCCAGCAGGCAGAGATCTTCGATCTGCGCCAGTCGCCACAATATCACCCAGGAGACTTGGCTTGATTATCCAAGTTGAATGCCCGGCCTGCAACGGCCACGGCGAGGTTTGCGGCGTCAATCCGAACCGCCGTTCGCGCTTTGTCGGTCATGACGATCTTTCGCCCGACGATCACACAGTTGAATGTGTTGAGTGTGGCGGGTCTGGGGTCGTCGATCACAATGCTGCCGATGAAATCGAAGATTGGATGGAGGATTGAATGCCTGACCTAAAAGGTCTGATCACCGCGCTGCTTTTTGTGGGATTTGCTGCTGGGGCGATCGTCGTAGGGCTGATTGCGATAGTCGCAGCATGACCCACCCCACCGATACCGCGAAGAGCGAGGAACTGACCCAATCCGCAGCCCCGCCAGACCCGGTTTTCACAAGCAAAGCCGACCTAATGCGCTGGGTCATGGAAGGGGCGACGATGGCCGCGAACGATAAGGCTGTTCAACTGCTCGCCCTGGAGCGGATCAAGCGCGTCACGATGGCGCATTCTCATCTATTCGGGGAGACCGGCGCATGAGCGGCGAGGAACTGAAACGGTGCCCGATGTGCAACGGCGAAATGATGCTGCGCCATGCCTTGTGGCCGAGTGATGGCGACACTGACGCGATCATCCACCGCGAGCCAACGACATGCGGCCTGAAATTCTTTTCGATCGATACGGCGGACAATGGTGTATCAGTTGCAGCCGCCTGGAACCGCCGTTCCTCCCCTCCCCAGAATGACGCGGGCGTGGTATACGCCAAAGACCGGGACAAGATAGCGGCGCTGATTGACCCAGGAATTTTCAAGCGCGAACTCCCAAAGCGGCATGATGATGCCCGCCGGGCACAGGCCTACCGCAAGGCTGATGAGATTATCGCTGCCCTCCGCGCCCCCGAACTACAGGCGTGGGGTCAGGAGTTTGAGGCGGGGGAGAGCCGTCAGGGAATGAGCGCCTGCAACAAGTGCGGCAAGCAGTATCCATCGGCCCCGCTTGGCTATCATCATAAGTGCGGCTTGTGTTCGGGTATCTGCCATCCGCTCCCCTCTGCTCCCTCCGGGGAGATAGAGAAGTGAGCGAGAAACTCAGCGAATGGATCGACGTTGGCCTGCCAACCTACGGCTCTGGCCTGCTGGGGGCTTGCGGCCGAACGCCTGCCGAAGCCGAAGGAATGCGCCTAATCACCATAGAGCGCCGCATTATCCGCATCGAAATGGCTCTGCGCCGAGCCGGTATTGAGGTCGAATCAATCCCATTCCCCGGAGATCACCCATGACCGATAAAGCACCCGTGACGGTTGAGCAGGGGGACGAAACGCTGGAGCAATATGCAGACCGGATCGTATCCGCCACCCGCAAGAAGTTTCTCGAAAGGTTGGACGATGATGTGATCGGCTGCCTTGGTGACAGCCATCTGATCTTTGGAAAGGCTTGCGCCATGGAAGCCGTGACAACTGCCATGCACGAAATGAGCGATAAGATCGCGGAAGAGAAGGCGGCCAGGGGCCTCCAGTCCGTCGCCGCGCTGGAAGAGGAGATAAAGCGGCTGAGGGAGGCGCTGGAGCCATTCGCTCGCGCTGCTGAGATTGTGGATCGGTATGACGCAGACTTCCCAGATGACGGGGCCTGCCTACGCACATCGTTTGCCTATTGGTCGCGCGCCACTGGGGATGATGTGGTCGACACACCACGGATGCGCGATCTTCGCCGCGCCCGCACCGCACTTGAAGGAGGCGGATCATGAGCATGGTGGAGGCGATGGCACGGAAACTTGCGATCCATGCATGCGGAGGCCGGGACGATTGGAATAAGTGGGCTGAGTTCGACCGCCAGCCTTATCGGGATCAGGCCATCGCCGCCCTGAAAGCCCTGCGCGATCCGACGCCTGAGATGGTGGAGGCTGGGCAAGCTGTAGACTGCACGATCACCGCTGAACCTGTCTGGCAAGCAATGATAGACGCAGCACTGGATGGGGAGGGGTAGGTGACAGAGACGGACAAGACCGGCTCAACAATCATCGATCGTGGCCGCCCGCCCTCAGAATGGGTGATGATCCTGGCGCAGCGAGGGCTGGACATCTCGGAGCGCACCCTGCGCGAGAAGGCCCACAAGCTGGACGCATATCACAAGCTGGGGCGGGCGATGTTGATCACCCCGGCGCAGATGGACGTAATTCTCGGAGACAAACGATGCCGCTCGAACCCTATAAGAGAGGGTCGCTCTGGTGGGCAAAGGGGCGTGTCGAATATCTCGGCAAGCCGATCACAGAATACTACCGATGCAGCACTGGCGCATCTGAGGCAGCGGGCGCATGGGCGTGGTGCCGCGACGAAGAAGAGCGCCGCATAAATGAGCATCTGCTTGGCGCGAACCGCACGCTGACATTCGCGGAGGCCGTCATGCTCTATCCAGCGAACCCCAAGACGGCCACCTATCTCATTCCCATCGTGGAAGAGTGGGGCAAGAAGCTGCTGTCATCCATCGCCCCGAAAGACGTGCGGGCATTGGCGCAGAAGATCTATCCCGATGCGTCGACCGACACATGGACGCGTCAGGTCATCACCCCTGTGCGCGCCGTTATCAACACCTTCCGCGATGGCGACAAGGGCGAGGCGTTCAGGGTCAAGGGTTTCTCGAAACAGGACCGGATTAAGCAGGATAAGCGGCGCGGGAAACGCAGCCGGGTCAAGCGCGAGCCGGGCAGTTGGGAGTGGCTACTCCGGTTCCGCCAGCACGCCCCGCAGCGCCACGCGGCCTTGGCGCTGACCATGTTCGTAACCGGCGCCCGCATCAGTCAGGCCGTAGCCATGGACCCGGAGAAGCACTTCAAGCCGGATGAAGGCTTGCTATGTGTCCCCGGCGCTAAGGGGCATGACGACCGCTGGCTGGAAATCCCTGCTGAACTGGTCGAGGAGTTGAAGGCCCTCACCCAATTCTACCCTCGCGGCGCAGCGCGCACGGATGAGAATCGCCGCCTATTTGGCTTCGCTGATCGCTCCAGCCCGCGCAAGGGATGGGCCAAGGCGTGCAAGGAAGCCGATATTCCCTTCATTCCGTTCCATGCAGCCGGTCGCCACGGCTTTGGACAGGAGATGAATGTCCGCCAATCGATCGATGAGAAAGCGGCGGGGGAGTTCGGCGGATGGGCAGACACCGCCCTCATGAAGCGCACCTACACCCATGCCGAAGAGGTCGCCGGAAAGGTCCACGAAGCCTTCTATCGTGGTCTGAGAGAGGCCGAAAAACTCACCAAGATTTCACTTTCCGCTGGCGCTATTCCGTACAAATCGCGTACAAAGCCGAAGAAGAAGGGATGAATATGTCTTTCTATTCAACGCGGTATCTGAACCGGATTTCTCCCTTCACACGGGTGGGGTCACAGGTTCAATCCCTGTCGCGCCCACCATGATCCGGGCGATCATGGCGGAGAAATATTATTTCCCAACATTGATCTTTTCATCTGCGTCGCGCTAATTCCGGGCGCATGTGACGCGGCGTTTCCATGCGCCGCGAGCCAGCAAGGGAAGATCATGTCGCCATATCTGAAATGCGGTGCCGCGGTGGGCGCGCTGCTTTTGAGCCTTTCCGCTCAGGCACAGGAAAAGCTTACATTGGAACGGGTTTTTGCCAGCCCGGACCTGTCGGGGCCGCAACCGCGCGCGTTGAAGCTTTCGCCCGACGGCAGGCTGGTGACCTTGCTCAAGCCCCGCAAGGACGAGAAGGAGAGGCTGGACCTCTGGGCGGTCGACACCTCGACCGGCGCGGAACGGATGCTGGTCGATTCGAAGAAGACCGGCAGCGGCGCGGAACTCTCCGAAGCGGAGAAGATGCAGCGGGAGCGGGATCGATCGGTTGCGGGCAGCACCGGCATCGTCAGCTATGACTGGGCGCCGGACGGCAAGTCCATTCTCGTACCCGTCGATGGCGATCTCTACCTGGCCGGGCTGGACGGCAAGGTCTCGCGGCTCACCGATACGCCCGACGGCGAACTGAACGGCGTGGTCAGTCCCAAGGGCGGCTATGTGTCCTTCGTGCGTGGCGGCAATTTCTTCGTGCAGTCAATGGGCGGGACGGAAAAGCAACTGACGCAGGGCGCCAGCGATACGGTGAGCTGGGGCGTTGCGGAGTTCGTCGCGCAGGAGGAAATGGACCGGCGAACAGGCTATTGGTGGTCGCCCGACGACAAGCTGATCGCGGTCGCCCGCGTCGATGAAAGCCCGGTGGGTATCGTTACCCGTACGGCGATCGGCGGGGAGGGCACCAAGGTCTATGAGCAGCGCTATCCGGCCGCCGGTACGCCCAATGCGCTGGTCGACCTTTATGTCATGAAGCCGGAGGGCGGGGCGCAGGTGAAGGTCGACCTGGGCACGGACGGGGATGTCTATCTCGCCCGCGTCGACTGGTCGAAGGACGGCAGGACGCTCTATGTCCAGCGGGAAAGCCGGGACCAGAAGAGGCTGGACCTGCTGGCCGTCGATCCGGCGACCGGCGTGAGCAAGGTGATCCTGACCGAAAAGGCGAAGAGCTGGATCAACCTCAGCAACAATTTCCATGCCTTGAAGGACGGCAGCTTCCTCTGGTGGTCGGAAAGGACCGGCCATGGCCACCTCTATCATGTGCGGGGCGGCAAATGGACGGCGCTTACCGGCGGCGACTGGGAAGTGCGCGACGTGGTGGGCGTGGATGAGGGGAAGGGCCTTGTCTATTTCACCGGCAACAGGGAAACGCCGCTGGAGCAGCAGCTTTATGTGACATCGCTCGCCAAGGCCGGGCCGCTCCGGCAGTTGACCTCGACCGGCTGGTGGAATGACGCGGTGATGGACAGCGCCGCGAGCCGCATCGTCGTCGCGCGCAGCAATACGGATCAGCCCAAACAGGTCTATCTGGCCGACAGCGCGGGCAAGCAAGTGCAATGGCTGTCGGAGAATGCGATGGTGGGCGACCATCCTTACGCGCCCTATCTCGCCAGCCATGCGAAGACCAAGTTCGGCACCATCAAGGCGGCGGACGGATCGACGCTCTATACCCGCATCATGACGCCCCAACTGGAGGCCGGAAAGCGCTATCCCGTCTTCATGCTGCATTATGGCGGGCCGGGCACGGGGCGGCAGGTCACCAACTCATGGGGATCGCCCATCTACCAATATCTGGTGGACAGGGGATGGATCGTCTTCGTCGTCGACAATCGGGGTACGCCCGATCGCGGCAAGGCGTTTGAGGACCAGATCTACCATGCCATGGGCACAGTCGAGGTGGAGGACCAGTTGGCGGGCGTCAACTGGCTCAAGGCCCAGCCCTATGTCGATCCCAGGCGGATCGCGACCTATGGCTGGTCCTATGGCGGCTATATGTCGCTGAAGCTTTTGGAGAAGGCGCCGGGTGTGTTCTCGGCGGCGGTGGCAGGCGCGCCGGTGACGAAATGGGAACTGTACGACACCCATTATACCGAGCGTTATCTGGGCCGGCCGCAGGAAAAGCCGAGCGCCTATCCCGGCTCCGGCGCGGTGGATGAGGCGGTGAAGATCAAGGACCCGCTGCTGCTGATCCACGGCATGTCCGACGACAATGTGGTGTTCGACAATTCGACGGCGCTGATGGCGAAGATGCAGGGCGCCGCCGTGCCGTTCGAGATGATGGTCTATCCGGGCCAGACCCATCGCGTGGGCGGGCCGGGTATCAGCGTGCATCTGTGGCACACGATCGAGGATTTCCTGGCCCGGCATGGCACCGCGCCGGAAACGCCCGCCCAATAGCGCGCAGGCAGGTTGCCGCGGATTGACGTTCGCGGCAATGCCGGGCGCGGAAAGCTGCGCTTTCGCGCAATAAATGGCTTGGCGCTGGACAAACCGCGCAATGCCGCTATGGCGCCCACTTCCGCATTTGTGCATGGAGTGGAGTGTTAAGTCATGGGCTATAAGGTCGTCGTCGTTGGTGCCACCGGTAATGTGGGCCGCGAGATGCTGACCATTCTCGCCGAACGCGAATTCCCTATTGACGAGATCGCGGCGGTTGCCTCGCCCCGGTCGCAGGGCACCGAAATCGATTTCGGTGACACTGGCAAGACGCTCAAATGCAAGAATATCGAGCATTTCGACTTCACCGGCTGGGACATCGCCCTGTTCGCCGCCGGCTCCGGCCCGACGGCCGAATATGCGCCCAAGGCGGCGGCGGCCGGCTGCGTGGTGATCGACAATTCGTCGCTCTACCGCATGGACCCGGACGTGCCGCTGATCGTGCCCGAAGTGAACCCGGACGCCATCGACGGGTACAAGAAGAAGAACATCATCGCTAACCCGAACTGCTCGACCGCGCAGATGGTCGTGGCGCTCAAGCCCTTGCACGACGCCGCGACGATCAAGCGCGTCGTCGTCGCCACTTACCAGTCGGTTTCCGGCGCGGGCAAGGAAGGCATGGACGAGTTGTTCGAACAGTCGCGCAACATCTTCGTCGGCGATCCGGCGGAGCCCAAGAAGTTCACCAAGCAGATCGCCTTCAACGTGATCCCGCACATCGACGTCTTCCTGGACGATGGTTCGACCAAGGAAGAGTGGAAGATGGTCGCGGAGACCAAGAAGATCCTCGATCCGAAGGTGAAGGTCACGGCGACCTGCGTGCGGGTGCCGGTGTTCGTGGGTCATTCCGAGGCACTGAACATCGAGTTCGAGAAGGAAATCTCGGCCAAGGAAGCGCAGGACATCCTGCGTGAAGCGCCGGGCGTGATGCTCGTCGACAAGCGCGAGGATGGCGGTTACGTCACCCCCGTCGAATGCGTGGGCGACTATGCCACCTTCGTCAGCCGCGTGCGCGAGGATTCGACCATCGACAATGGCCTGAACCTCTGGTGCGTCAGCGACAATCTGCGCAAGGGTGCGGCGCTCAACGCCGTGCAGATCGCGGAACTGCTGGGCCGCCGTCATCTGAAGAAGGGCTGAGGCCTTTTAAATGATCTCCGGCGCTGCGTCCGTCTGGAAAGCGGTTCCAGTCGCGCAGCGCCGGATGATCCTTCTTCTGATCGCGGCCATCGCCGCCGCCAACATCGATCAGCCCTATCCCGAACTTGCGCCGCTCCAGCATGGGCCGACCGTCCTGCTGGCCTTGGCCGCGCCATGGCTGCTGCGCCGTTGGCCCCTGTCCAACGGCGTTGTCGGGTGCATCCTCCTTTTCCTGCTGCTGCACACTTTGGGCGGACGCTACATCTATTCCTATGTGCCCTATGACAGCTGGGCGCGGGCCGTGAGCGGGCACGATATTTCCGGCATGTTCGGCTTTGCGCGCAACGGTTACGACCGGTTGGTGCACTTCGCCTTCGGCGCCCTGCTGACCGCGCCTTTCGCGGAAGCGGCGCGGCGTTACGGCGCCATGCGGATGGGCTGGAGCCTGGCCTTTGCCTTTGCGGCGGTCGGTTTCGTGGGCGCGCTTTACGAGATTTTCGAATGGCTGTTGAGCGTGGTCGCGGCTGGGCAGACGGCGGACTGGTATAACGGCCAGCAGGGCGACATGTGGGACCCGCAGAAGGACATGGCGGCGGCGCAAGTCGGCAGCGCGCTGGCGTTGATGTGGCTTGCTGCCACTCGACAAGGGCGGGTGGAAGCCATATCGGCGGAGGCTGATTAGAGTGATTTCAAGTGAGATGGAACATCTCACGGCTCGGAAATCATGGCAAACAAAGAAGATGAGAGCATGTTCCGATTCAATCTAATCGGAACATGCTCTAGCCCCAAGGAGTATCGCCCGTGTCCGACCTGCCGCTGGAAAAACTGGAGATCAAGGGGCTGGGTGGGCTACCGATCGCGGTGCATGTGGCGGGAGAAGGGCGTGATCTGGTGCTGATCCACGGCTATTTCTCCAACGCCTGGACCAACTGGATACGCTACGGCCATGCCGCGAAGTTGGTCGAGGCGGGTTTCCGACTGATCCTGCCGGACCTGCGCGGGCATGGCGAAAGCGGCAAGCCCCATGACGCAGCCGCCTATCCGCCCGACGCGCTGACCGAGGATGGGTTGGCGCTGGTCGAACAGCTTGGCCTGACCGATTACGACCTCGGCGGCTATTCGCTGGGAGCGCGGACGACGGTACGGATGCTGGCGCGGGGCGCTGCGCCGCGAAAGGTGATCCTGGCGGGCATGGGCTTGCGTGGGCTGGTTCAGACGCTCGACAATGGCGGCTATTATCGCAATGTCCTGACCAACCTCGGCACCTTCGAACGCGGTACGTCCGAATGGATGACGGAGGCCTTTCTCAAGACCACCAAGGGCGATCCGGTGGCCATGCTGCATATCCTCAATACCTTCGTCGATACGCCGAAAGAGGTCATTGCCGGATTCCAGCAGCCGGTCGACGTGATTTGTGGCGCGGACGATCGCGATAATGGGGTTGCGCAGGAACTGGCCGATGTGCTGCCTCATGGCCGCTATGTCGAGGTTCCCGGCAATCACATGAATGCGGTGACCCGCAAGGAGCTGGGGCAGGCGATGGTGGATTTCCTGACGGCTTGAACCACCATTCGCTCCTGCCTTTGCAGGAGCATATAGCGCTTACCGGAACGGGGGTTCGTTGAAGGCACGCAGCTTGCGGCTGTGCAATTTGGGTCCTTCCTGGCGCAGCAGTTCGCAGGTCGTGAGACCGACGCGAAGATGTCCCGCAATCGCTTCCTCATAGAAGCGGTTCGCCTGGCCCGGCAGCTTGAGTTCGCCATGGATCGGCTTGTCCGACACGCAGAGCAGCGTGCCATAGGGCACGCGGAAGCGGTAGCCCTGTGCGGCGATGGTGGCCGACTCCATGTCGATGCCGACCGCGCGCGACAGGCTGAAGCGCAGGGCCGAGCTGGAATAGCGTAGTTCCCAGTTCCGATCGTCGGTCGTGACGACCGTGCCGGTGCGCAGGCGCCTCTTGAAATCCTCCCGGTCGCTGCCTCCAAGAACGGCTTCCGCCGCTTTGGCGAGGGCGACCTGAACCTCCGCAATGGCGGGGACCGGAATTTCCGGCGGCAGCATCTCGTCCAGCACATGATCGTCGCGCAGATAGGCGTGGGCCAGCACATAGTCGCCGATCCGCTGGCTGGGGCGCAGGCCGCCGCAATGGCCGATCATCAGCCACGCCTCCGGCCGCACCACCGCCAGATGATCGCAGATCGTCTTCGCATTGGACGGGCCGACACCGATATTGACGAGGGTGATGCCGCTGCGATCCGGCGCGATCAGGTGATAGGCGGGCATCTGATGCTTCCGCCAGGCGCTGTCCGCGATCATCTGCGCAGGGTCGGCGGTTTCGGGGGTCACATAGACCCCACCCGCACCGGAAAGCGCGGTATAGCGGCTGTCCGGCCGTTGCAGTTCGGCGCAGGCCCAGGAGACGAACTCGTCCACATAGCGGTGATAGTTGGTGAACAGGATATAGCGCTGCACATGATCGGCAGGGGTGCCGGTATAATGTTTCAGCCGGGCGAGCGAAAAATCCGTGCGCAGGCCGTCGAACAGGGCGAGCGGGCGTTCGCCCTCCGCATCCGGCGCGAACAGGCCGTCAGCGATTTCGTCCCCGATCTCGGCCAGTTCGGTGGCGGGGAAGTGGCGTGCCAGTTCGGTCGGGGGCGTGCCGTCCAGCGCGCTGATGTCCAGCCCGTCCAGCACATAGGGAAAGGGGATCTGCTGATCGCTGATCGCGGTTTCGACTTCCACGCCATAGTCACGGACCAGCAGGTCGATCTGCTCGGCCAGATATTCCGCGAACATGGCGGGCCGCGTCACCGTGGTGACATATTGGCCGGGTTTCGACAGGCGTGCGAAGGATCGTCCGGGCGGAGGCGCGTCGGTTTCCGCATGATGGGTGATCCGCAATTCGGGATAGCAGAAACGCCTGTCGCGCGCAGCCTCGGGCGGCGGGACGCTGCCGTCGCGGGCATAGGCGCGCATGGCCTCGCGCAGGTTTTCGATGGATTTCCGATAGATGTCGTCGAGTTCGGCGACGATGGCACTGCCGATGCTTCTTGTCATCGACATGTGGTAACGCTTTTATATGACGGAAGAAAGATGCGCGCCCCAACAGCGGACGCGCATCCCCCAAAATCAGATCTGTTCCAGCAGATAGTCGGCCGACGAAACCTTGAAATCGCCCGGTGCCTCGACATTGAGTTCGGATACCACGCCGTCCTTGACGATCATCGAGAAACGTTGCCCGCGCGTGCCCATGCCAAAGCCGCTGCCGTCCATGGTGAGGCCCACGGCCTTGGCGAAATCGCCGTTGCCGTCCGCCAGCATCGTGACCTTGCCATCGGCATTGGCGGATTTGCCCCAGGCGCCCATCACGAAGGCATCATTGACGGCGGTGCAGGCGATTTCGTCCACGCCCTTGCCCTTGATATCCGCCGCCTTGTCGACGAAGCCCGGCAGATGGCGCGCCGAGCAGGTCGGCGTGAAAGCGCCCGGCACTGAGAAGAGCGCAATTGTGCGGCCCGCGAAATACTCGTCCGACGCGACCTTTTCAGGGCCGTTCTCGGTCATCTTGACGAAAGTGGTGCTGGGGATGCGATCACCCTTCGAAATGGTCATTTCCTGTCTCCTGGCCTTTTTGGACGCCGCGCAAGTTGGCGCGGGGCGCCTTCCTGTCAAGGGGGCGGTCATGGAATATGGCACACCGCCTTGCCAAAGCGACAGGCCGCCATTGGCAAAGACGCCAGGGGGCGTATAGTCGCGCCATGACCACTGCGCGCTCTTACGCCGGCCAGTTCCTGCTCGCCCTGCCGGGCATGGAGGACATGCGTTTCGATCATTCCGTCATCGCCATGTGCGTGCATGATGAAAACGGCGCGCTGGGCATCGCCGTCAGCGACGAGATTGACGGCGTCAGCCTGCACGAACTGCTGGAGAGCTTCGATATCGAGCCGGGCGACGTTCCGGACCTGCCGGTGTTGCGCGGCGGACCGGTCGAACCGCGGCGCGGCTTCGTACTGCATTCGCTCGACTGGACCGGCCATGACATGGTCGAGGTGGGCGAAGGGTGGGGCCTGTCCGGCTCGCTCGAAATCCTGAAGGCCATTGCGGAGGGCAGGGGACCGAGTCGCTATCTGGTCGCCCTGGGCTATGCCGGGTGGGGAGCGGGCCAGCTCGACGAGGAGATGAGCGGAGAAAGCTGGTTTCCAACGGCCTGCACCGCCGAACTGCTGTTCGATGTGCCCGCGACACGGAAATGGTCGGCGGCTTATGCCGCCGCCGGAGTCGATGCCTCTCACCTGGTCAGCGGCGCCGGGTCGGCTTGACCCGCCCTCTTTCGTGCTGTGATGGGACATGGCCGTTGAGGCGGCTTGTTTCCCTTACGTAACTGAACCGTTTACGGTAAAATTCGGCTAACCTTTGCCGTTGAGATTCCGGCAATCGGGCGAGCGCACCCTCATCCTTGGGCAATTGGACGGGGGTTCAAACCATGAGGAAACTGATCGCAGCGGCGCTCGCCGCCACGATGCCGCTTGCGCCGGCGACAGCCGCCACCTGCTGGAAGCAAACGGCAGTGGAAGCGGCGCAAATCCGGGATTTCGAAATGATGCTGATGGTGTCGGCGCTACGATGCCGGGCCACGGGGAACGATTTCCTGGCCGGCTACAATCGTTTCATTCGGGAAAAGCGCGATACGCTGACGCAGGTGAATGACGAACTGCGCGACCATTTCCGTTCCGCGGTGGGGCCGGTGGGAGCGCTGGGCGCCTATGACAATTATGTCACCGGGCTGGCCAATGTCTATGGCGCGGGGGCGGAGGGCCTTGCCTGCCGCGATCTCCAGTCGATCACCGATGCGGCCAATGCCCTGCCGCCGACGCGATCGGCGTTGCTGGAACTGGCCGACGCGGCGGGGATCAGCCCGCATCTGTCCGGCGCACGCTGCGATGTGGTGATGGCGGTCGCAGGAAACGTAAGCAATTCAGGCAGAATAGTCGATAATGAGCCGGTGAAGGTCGCAGCGCGGGGGCCCGCCGATTAGCATATCGGGTCCTCTCCGATTGGGACATAAAGAAAACTTTATATTGAGTTGCCTTGTTCGGCGGCGATTGGTAAAGCCCAGCCCATCGCCGCCGTTCGCCTGTGCGAGCGGTCGCCTCATCTAGAACCAATGGAGACACGCTCGTGGCCACCGCATCCGCCACCCAGGCGCAGGATTATGTGATCCGCGACATCGGCCTTGCCGCTTTCGGCCGCAAGGAAATCGAGATCGCCGAAACCGAAATGCCCGGCCTGATGGCCCTGCGCGCCGAATTCGGTGCGTCGAAGCCGCTGAAGGGCGCGCGCATCACCGGATCGCTGCACATGACGATCCAGACCGCCGTGCTGATCGAGACGCTGGCGGAACTGGGCGCCGAGATACGCTGGGCCTCGTGCAACATCTTCTCGACCCAGGACCACGCCGCCGCCGCCATCGCCGCGAGCGGCATCCCCGTCTTCGCCGTCAAGGGCGAGACGCTGGAAGAATATTGGGACTATGTCATCCGCATCTTCGATTGGGGTGACACGGTCTGCAACATGATCCTGGACGATGGCGGCGACGCCACCATGTTCGCGCTGTGGGGCGCGCGGGTCGAGGCCGGGGAAGAATTGTTCACGCCCGGCAATGAGGAAGAGGAAATCTTCGTCGCGACGCTCAAGCGCTTCCTGGCCGAGCGTCCGGGCTATCTGACCCAGACCGTCGCCGCGATCAAGGGCGTGTCGGAAGAGACCACGACCGGCGTCCACCGTCTCTATGAACTGGCGAAGAAGGGCAAGCTTCCCTTCCCGGCGATCAACGTCAACGACAGCGTCACCAAGTCGAAGTTCGACAATCTCTACGGCTGCAAGGAATCGCTGGTCGACGCCATCCGTCGCGCCACCGACGTCATGCTGGCCGGCAAGGTCGCGTGCGTCGCCGGCTTCGGTGACGTCGGCAAGGGTTCGGCCGCGTCGCTGCGCAATGGCGGCGCCCGCGTGCTGGTGACCGAAATCGATCCGATCTGTGCGCTTCAGGCCGCGATGGAAGGCTATGAAGTCGTGACGATGGAAGAAGCGGCCACCCGCGCCGACATCTTCGTCACCGCGACCGGCAACGAAGCCGTCATCACGGTCGATCACATGCGCGCGATGAAGAATATGGCGATCGTCTGCAACATCGGCCATTTCGACAGCGAGATCGAGATTGCCGGTTTGGGCAACATGGCCTGGACCGAGATCAAGCCGCAGGTGGACGAAGTTCAGTTCCCCGACGGCAAGAAGATCATCGTTCTGGCCAAGGGCCGTCTCGTCAATCTGGGCTGCGCGACCGGCCATCCCAGCTTCGTGATGTCCTCCTCCTTCACCAACCAGGTGCTGGCGCAGATCGAACTGTGGACCAAGGCGGACACCTACAAGAACGAAGTCTATGTGCTGCCCAAGCATCTGGACGAGAAGGTCGCCGCGCTTCACCTGGAGAAGCTGGGCGTGAAGCTGTCCAAGCTGACGCCCAAACAGGCCGCCTATATCGGCGTGACGCCGGAGGGACCGTTCAAGCCGGATCACTACCGCTACTGATGCGGATGGAAAGGGGAGGCTGCGGCCTCCCCTTTTTTGTTAGGGTGTTGAATGTCGCCGCTTAAGTGACACCTGCTCCCGCCTTCGCAGGAGCAGGTCGATGCTTCGGCCCAATCTGCCTTTTTTCTTGCAAAGCGCCTACGCCGTTACGGGTGCCGCATTCCGATTGTTGTCCATCCCGTAATTCTTTGTATCTCGGTGCTTCACGCTGCATCCGACTTGGGTTAGTCCCCTCATCGAACATGATCATGGGCAAGCATATCGCGATGAGGGTGGAATAGGGCGCAATGGCATCGTTGACGCCTTTTGCCGCTGTGATTTTGGGGATCGTTCTGGCCGCTTGGCTGGGTGCGGCGATATGGGCGCTGTCGAGCGGCCAGCGCCGCCGCCGCGAAGGAATGCAGGCGCAGGGCAAGCTGGACCGGCTGGCCGTGCTGCTCGCCTCCGCCCCGGCGGCACCGATCGTTATCCACCCCGACGGACGGCTGGAGGCGGCGGACCGGCTGGCGAAGTGGCTCGGCAAGGAACGGGTGCCGACCTTCGTATCCGAACTGACAGCGCCCGAGGGCGGGCTGGAGCCTGACGATGCCGCCGCCCTGGCACAGGAAATCGCGGCGTCCCAGCGCGCGGGGCGCAGCTTTGCCCTGCCGGTGCGTGGGGTCGATTCGTCCCGCCTGCTCCTGGTCCGGGGCGCGCCCGCGGGGCCTGTGCTGGCCGAAAGCGGCGGGGTCGTCCTGTGGATATTCGACGCCACCGACAGCCAGTCCGAAATCCAGGCGCTCAAGGGCAAGGTCGAACAATTGCGCGAGGCGCTGGAAGCGCTGGCCGGGCTGGTGGAAGCGGCGCCCTTTCCGATGTGGCACCGCGCGGCGGACATGCGCCTCAATCTCGTCAATACCGCCTATGTCCGTGCCGTGGACGGGGAAAGCGCGCGCGAGGTCATCGCCAACGGGATCGAACTGGTCGAAACGGTGGGCGGGCTTTCGCCCCAGGCCGCTGCCGGTCAGGCGCTGGAGGAAGGCAGGTCCATCGAGCGCATGGTGCCTGCCACGATCGACGGCGAACGGCGGACCATGCGCGTGGTCGACGTGCCGTTGGGCGCGGCGGGCGTCGCCGGTTTCGCCATGGACCAGAATGAACTGGAGCAGTCCCGGGTCGAGCATCGGCGGCTGGAATCGGCCCAGCGCGATCTGCTCGACCGGTTGTCGGCAGGCGTGGCCCGTTTCGGCTCCGACCGGGCGCTGCGTTTCTGGAACCAGCCCTTCATGAGCCTGTTCGGGCTGGACCAGGAGCGGCTGGCCGACAATCCGCCGTTCGAGCGCGTATTGGACCAGATGCGAGAAGCGCGGCGCCTGCCGGAAAATCGGGACTTCCCCGCCTGGCGCGCGGAGCGGCGCGACTGGTTCCTCTCGCCCGATCCGCGCGAGGAGAACTGGCTGCTGGCCGACGGCACCCATTTGCGCGTCTATGCCCAGCCGCTGCCGGACGGCGGGCTGCTGCTGATCTTCGAGGATCGGACCGAGCAGGTGCAGTTGTCGAGCGCCCGCGACACGCTGTTGCGGGTGCGCACGGCCACCTTCGACAATCTGTTCGAGTCGATCGGCGTCTTTTCCTCCGACGGCCGCCTATCGCTCTGGAACAGCCGGTTCCGGACGATCTGGGACGTGCCGGAGGACCTGCTCGCCAAGCATCCGCGTATCGACGAATTGATGCGCGCCGTGCAGTCGCGCCTCGCCAAGCCGCAGCAGGCCAATCTGGTCCGCGAACTTGTGCGCGCCGCCACGGTGGAGCGCAAGCAGCGCGTCGGCCATGTCGGCTTTGCGGACGGGCGCATCTTCGAATTCGCGGCGATCCCTCTGCCCGACGGCAATGCGTTGTTCACCATGCTGGACGTCACGGACAGCCGCCGGGTCGAGCAGGTGCTGCGCGACCGCAACGACGCGCTGGAGCAGGCGGACAAGGTCAAGACCGCCTTCGTCACCAATATGAGCTATGAACTGCGCACGCCGCTGACCACCATCGCCGGCTTCGCGGAGATGATGAGCGCGGGCTATGCCGGGGAAATGAGCGATTCCGCCAGGGAATATGTCGACGGCATATTGCAGAGCACCAATCGCCTCTCGATGCTGATCGACAATGTGCTCGACCTGACCCAGGGCGAGGCCGGGATGCTGCCGGTGGACAAGGCCCCGGTGGACCTTGCCGCCGAGGCACGCGATGCGGTGGCGCGGATCAGGGGCGATGCGACGGCCAAGGGCATCGACCTTGCCTTGTCGCTCCAACCCACGCTGGGCACGGTGCAGGGGGACAAGCGCCGGATCGGCCAGGCGCTGGACCATCTGCTGGAAAATGCGGTGCGCTATTGCAGCCGGGGCGGACGGGTATTGCTGCATGGCGATGGCGAGACGGACAAGGCCCGGCTGGTGGTGTCGGACAATGGACCGGGCATCAGCACCAAGCGGCAGGCGACGATCTTTGACGCGTCATCCCGCACGGAGCAGGCGCGCAATGGCGGCAAGGCGGGCATCGGCCTGCCGCTCGCCCGCCAATTGGCGCAGGCCCATGGCGGCACGCTGCAACTGGTCTCCGAACCAGGTCAGGGCACCATGGTGGTGATCGAGCTGCCGCGTGGCTGAGTCAGAAATCATCCTGGCCGGGGAGGCGGCGATGCTGGCTTTCGGGCAGAAACTGGCCGGGCTGGTGCGGATCGGCGACGTCATCGCGCTCGAAGGTGGCCTTGGCGCGGGCAAGACCACGCTCGCGCGGGGCATATTGGAGGGTTTGGGGCTGGAGGAGGAGGCGCCGAGTCCCAGCTTCGCCATCGTGCAGCCCTATGATATTCCGGAAGTCCGCCTGCCCGTCGCCCATGTCGATCTCTATCGGCTGGATGGAGCGGCAGAGGCGGAGGAACTGGCGCTGGACGACTATCTGACGGACAGCCTGCTGATCGTCGAATGGCCGGACCGGTTGGGGGAGGGCGCGTGGCCCGACGCCCTGCGGTTCCACATCGACATCGAACCCGACGGCGCTCGGCGCTTGACAGCACGCGTGCCGGGCGCTTGGACGGAGCGATGGTCACAGATATGATCCCGCCCGCCGCTGCCCCCGCCTTTCTCTCAGCTGCCGGATGGGGGGATGCGGCGATCGTCCCGCTGGCCGGCGACGCATCCTTCCGCCGCTATTTCCGGGTGATAGACGGTTCGCGCCGCGCGGTCCTGATGGATGCGCCGCCACCGCACGAGGACCCGCGGCCGTTCATCGCCATTGCCGAGCATCTGACGGGTAACGGCTTTGCCGCACCCCGGATATTGGCCCGCGATCTGGAAGAGGGCCTGGTGCTGATCGAGGATTTCGGCGACCTGCGCGTCAAGGAGCATGTCGAGGAACTGCCCGCCGCCGAGGTGGAGGTGTATAGCCGCGCGGTCGACCTGTTGGCCGAACTGCATCGCCTGCCCGCGGCCGATGTTCCGCCCTATGACCGGGCGGTCTATCAGCGCGAGGCGGGCCTGCTGACCGAATGGTATTGCCCCGCCATCGGCCTGGCCGTGGACGAGGATGCCTATGTCCGGGCCTGGGATGCGGTCCTGCCGATCGTCGAGCAGTCGGCCAGCCCGGTCGTCACGGTGCTGCGCGACTATCATGCGGAAAATATCATGCTGATCGACCGGGCGGCTTCGCATGGTCTGGGCCTGCTCGATTTCCAGGACGCGCTGGCGGGGCACCCGGCCTATGATCTGGTGTCGCTGCTCCAGGACGCGCGGCGCGACGTTCCACCCGCGCTTGAGGCCGCGATGCTGGATCATTATCGCGCCCTCGCCAATCCGCCTGTCGATTTCGACGCCGCCTACGCGGTGCTGGGCGCGCAGCGGAACGCGAAGATCATCGGCATCTTCACCCGGCTGTGGAAGCGCGACGGCAAGCCGCGTTACCTCTCCTTCCTGCCGCGCATGTGGGATTTGCTGGAACGTGACCTTGCCCATCCGGCGCTCGCTCCCGTGGCGGTATGGTTTGCGGCCAACATCCCCGCCGACAGGCGCCACAACGCCCTTGAGGACTTTGCCCCCGCATGATCGACACCGCGATGCTGATGGCCGCCGGATTGGGCAAGCGCATGCGCCCGCTCACGGCCACCCGCCCGAAACCGCTGGTCAAGGTGGCGGGCAAGCCGCTGATGGATCATGCGTTGGACCGCCTGGCGGCTGGCGGTATCAGGAAGGTGGTGGTGAACGTCCACTATCTGGCGGATACGGTCGAAGCGCATCTTCATTCCCATTGCAACGGCATGGCCGTCGCCATTTCCGATGAACGGCGCAAGCTGCTGGAAACGGGCGGCGGGCTGATGCACGCCAGGGAGCAGTTGGGGGATGCTCCGTTCTTCTGCGCCAACAGCGACAATCTGTGGATCGACGGGCCGCAGGAAACGCTGGGGATGATGCGCCGACTCTGGGACCCCGAGCGGATGGATGCACTGCTGCTGCTGGTGCCGCTTGCGCGCGCGAATTGCCACAGGGGGCCGGGCGATTTCCATATGGATGCGAACGGCCGCCTCACCCGGCGGAAGACGGCCCATGTCGCACCCTTCGTCTTCACGGGTGTGCAGATCATGTCGCCCCGCCTGCTGGTCGATCCGCCGGCCGAGGTCTTTTCCACCAATATCTTCTGGAACCGGGCGATAGAGGCCGGGCGCCTGTACGGCGTTTCGCATCAGGGCCTGTGGTTCGATGTCGGCACGCCACAGGCGATCCCGGTCGTGGAGTCGATGCTGGCCCATGGGTGATCGCACCCGGCCAGCCCTGTTCAACATCCCCGCGCACCGCGCCTTTTCCGATGCGCTGGTAGCGGGCATCCTCGCCCAGCATGGCGCCGATCCGATGAGGCTGGCGCAGGGGATGATCCTGTTGCCCAGCAACCGCGCCGTCCGCGCTGTCAGCGACGCCTTCGTGCGCAAATCGGGGGGCGGATTGTTGCTGCCCCGACTGGTGACATTGGGTGATCCCGATCTGGGCGAACAAATCGGCGGCGCGCTCGATCCGCTGGGCGAGGGGGAGGCTGTTGCGCCCGCCATCGCCGCCATGCGCCGCCAGATGATCCTTGCCCGCATGGTGCAGCAGGCATCGGCGCATCCGGTGGACGCGGGGCAGGCGCTGATGCTTGGCCAGGCGCTGGGCGCGGTACTCGACCAGATGCAGGTCGAGCGTGTGCCGGTCACGGCGCTGGGCGATCTTGGCCTGTCCGATGAACTCTCCCGGCATTGGCAGACATCGCTCGACCTCTTCTCCATCCTCCTGGCGCGCTGGCCGGATGAACTGGCGCGGCTGGGGTGCATCGATCTTGCCGATCGCCGCAACCGGCTGCTGGATCGCATGACGGCGCGCTGGGCAAAGGAGCCGCCGGGAGGATTCGTGATCGCAGCGGGCATTTCCACCACGGCCCCCGCCATCGCCGCCCTGCTGCGCCGGATCGCGATCATGCCGAATGGCGCGGTCGTGTTCGCCGGTCTCGATCAGGAGATGGACGGCGAGAGCTGGGACGCGATCGGCCCCTTCGATCCCGATCCGATCACCGGCCGCGCCCCGGCAGGCCATGAAACCCATCCGCAATATGCGCTCAAGCGTCTGCTCGACCGGATGAGTGCGACCCGCGAGGACGTGGCGCTCTGGCGCTGGGGCAGTGAGCATGACGCCCGGGCGGTGCGGGGACGCAACATCTCCAACGCCATGCTGCCGCCGCGCCTGACCAGTCGCTGGCGTGACCTCAGGACGGCGGATCGATCGCTGGCCGGGGTGGAGGCGCTGGAAGTCGCGACCCCCGGCGAGGAGGCGCAGGCCATCGCCATCGCGCTGCGCGAGGCGGTGGAGACGGAGGGGCGCACAGCCGCGCTCGTGACGCCGGACCGGCAATTGGCGACGCGGGTGTCGGCGCATTTGCGCCGCTGGGGCATCGAAGCCGACGATTCGGCCGGTCAGCCGCTGTCCCGCCTGCCGCCCGGCACTTTGCTGATCGCCATGGCGGAGGCCCTGGCCGAACGTTTTGCGCCGGTCGCGCTGCTGACCCTGCTCAAGCATCCGCTGGTGATGCGGGGCGAGGGACGCGTGACCTGGCTGGAGGGCGTGCGCGGGCTTGACCTGCTGCTGCGCGGACCTCGGCCACAGGCAGGGATACACGGCCTCGACCTGTTGCTTCAGGAGCGGGAGGGTGAGGACCGGCAGCGTGTCCTGCGCGCCCGCACGCGCCAATGGTGGGGGGAAGCGCGCATCCTGCTGGAACCGCTGGAACAGGCCTTCCTCACGGCATCCGATCTTGCCGCGCAGCTTGCCGCCATTCGCGAGCATGCGGGCCGTCTGACGCAGGATGCGATCTGGGCCGGGCATCAGGGTCACGCCGCCGCCGACCTTTTCGCCGAGATGGAGGAAGCCGCCGGCGAAGGCCCGCGTCAGGCGGACGTCCGCGCGCTCCCCGCCTTGCTCGATCACCTGCTGAGCGGCCTGTCGGTCCGGCCGCCCCAGGGTGGTCATCCGCGCATCGGCATCCTTGGCCTCATCGAGGCGCGGCTGGTGCAGACCGATCTCATGATCCTGGGCGGCCTCAACGAAGGCACATGGCCGGGTCTGCCTGCGCCCGATCCCTGGTTGGCGCCGCGCATCCGCCGGGAACTGGGCTTGCCCGGACTGGAAAGCCGCATCGGCCTTGCCGCCCATGATTTCGCGAGCGCGCTGGGCGCACCCCACGTCCTCATCACCCGTGCCCGGCGTGGATCGGGCGGCCCCGCCGTCGCCTCGCGCTTCTGGCTGCGGCTGAAGGCGATGGCGGGCGCGCAATGGAAAAGCGCCGACCGCTATGCCGCGCTGGCAGGGGTGCTCGACCATCCGGCCGCGCACAGGCCCGCGCGCCGTCCCGCGCCGGTCCCGCCCCTGTCGGTCCGGCCGAAGCTCATTCCCGTCACCGATGTCGACCGGCTGAAGGCCGATCCTTATGCCTTTTACGCCAAGCGCATATTGCGCCTCGCGCGGCTCGATCCGGTGGATGCCGATGCGGGACCGGCCTGGCGCGGGACGGCGGTGCATGAAATCCTCCAGCAATGGGCGGAGGCGGGCAACGGCGATCTGGCCGATCTGGAGGCACGCGCGCGGGCGATGTTCGATCGGCCCGATGTCCACCCCTTGCTGAAGGCGCTCTGGCAGCCGCGCCTGATCGAGGCGATCCGCTGGATCGCCGAGGAAGTGGCGAGCGACCTTGCCGCCGGGCGCAAGATCCTTGCGGTCGAGATCGAAGGCCGCGCGGAAATCGCAGGGGTCACGCTGACCGGCAAGGCCGACCGCATCGACCTGCTGCCCGACGGGAAACTCGGCATCGTCGATTACAAGACCGGCAAGCCCCCCAGCGCCCGGCAGGTCAGGGCAGGCTATGCGCTGCAATTGGGGCTGCTCGGATTGATCGCCGAATATGGCGGCTTTCCGGGCACTGATGCGGCGCCGGTGGCGGGCGGTTTCGAATATTGGTCGCTGGCCAAGAAGGGCGATGCCTTCGGCTATCGCGAAAGCCCGGTCGATCCGATGGGCAAGCGGGACAAGATCGTGACCGCCGACTTCACCTCCCATGCCCACGCCCAGTTCGACACGCTTGTCGCCGCCTATCTCAACGGATCGGCGCCCTTCGATGCGCAGGTGAATCCCGAAGTCGCGAATTATGGCGATTATGACCAGCTCATGCGGCTGGAGGAATGGTATGGCCGCGACGATGGTTAGGAAGGCCAGAGCCCTGCAACCGCTGGCCGGCGCGCAGACGCAGGCCGCCGCGCCCGACGCGCATGTCTGGCTGTCGGCCTCCGCCGGCACGGGCAAGACCCATGTGCTGACCGCGCGCGTGTTCCGGCTGCTGCTGCAAGGCGTGCGGCCGGAAAATATCCTTTGCCTCACCTTCACCAAGGCGGGCGCGGCGGAAATGGCGGATCGCGTCCATGACCGGCTGGCCGCCTGGGTGCAGATGGAGGAGGGCGATCTCTTCCACGATCTGGAGGCACTGGGCGAGGCGTCCGGTCCCGAAGCCCGTGACAGGGCGCGCCGCCTCTTTGCCGAAGTGCTGGAGTCGACGGGCGGCGGCCTGCGCATCCAGACGATCCACGGCTTTTGCCAGCAATTGCTGACGGCCTTCCCGTTGGAGGCAGACCTGCCGCCGGGCTTCCGCCCGCTCGACCAGCGGGAGCAGGCGACGCTGGCGCGCCAGACGCTGGCCGACATGGTGGTGGTCGCGCAGGAACGGCGAGACGATGCGCTGATCGAGGCGCTACAGGCTCTCAGCCTGCGCATGGGGGAAGGGGGCGCGGAGAATTTCCTGCTCCGCTGCGCCGCCCGGCTGGAGGCGCTGGAGGCTTTGCCGGAAGATATCGAGCCCTGGCTGCTGCGGGAACTGGGCCTGCCCGAAGGCGATATCGACGCGCATATCGCCGCGCAATGCGCAGACGATCTGTTCGACATGCAGACGCTGGCGTGGATCGCGCAGGCGAATGCGGATTGGGGGACGGGCCGGGCGCTGGATCGCTGCGACCGGATTGCGCGCTGGCGGAGCCTTGATCCCGCGGCGCGGGCGGCGGCGCTTTCCGATCTGCATGGCGTCTGGGCCAAGTCCGATGGCGAACTGATTTCCACGGCCAAGGGATGGGCACCGCCGGTCGACGGCTATGGCGACGCCATCGCCCGGATGCACGAGCGCTGTACGGAACTGCTGGGCCTGAAAACGCAGGCGGATTATGCCGCCTTGCTTGCCCGGGCGCTGCATGCGGGGCGTGCCTATGCGCGGGCCTATGCCGAGGCGAAGCAACTGGCGGGTGCGGTCGATTTCGACGATCTGATCACCAACACCGCCCAATTGCTGTCACAGCCCGGCATTGCGGACTGGATCAGGTTCAAGCTCGACCAGCGCATCGATCATATATTGGTGGACGAAGCGCAGGATACCAATGTCAGCCAGTGGCAGATCGTGGGCGCGCTGGCGGCGGAATTCTTCGCGGGCGAAGGAGCGAAGGGCGACAAGGTCCGCACCATCTTCACCGTCGGCGATTTCAAGCAGGCGATATTCGGCTTCCAGGGAACCAGCCCGGAAGCGTTCCGCGCCGCGCAGATCGTCTTCCAGCGCCATGCGGAGGATGCGAGCCATGTCTTCCACGACCTGTCGCTTCAGCACAGCTTCCGTTCCACGCCTGCCGTACTGGACGTGGTGGACCGGACGATCGAGACGCTGCGTGCCGAGCGGCTGGGCCTCGATGCCGGTGAAGTCCGCCATATCAGTGCCAACCGCTTTCCCGGCGAAGTGCTGCTCTGGAAGCCGATCATTGCCGGTCTGTCCGAGGATGCCGAGGGCGAGGAGGATTGGGCCGCCGATCAGGAACGGGTCCTGGCGCAGACGATTGCACGCCAGATCAGGCAGTGGATCGATGACGGGCTGATGTTGGAAAGCCGCGGACGCCCGGTGACGGCAGGCGATATCATGATCCTGGTCCGCCGCCGCAGCGAGTTGGCGCGGTTGATCGTCGCGCGGCTCTATGAGGAGAAGGTCGCGGTGGCGGGCATCGACCGGCTCCGCCTGAACGCGCCGCTGGCGGTGCGCGATCTGCTGGCGGCGCTGCGTTTCGCGGTGCAGCCGGAGGATGATCTGAACCTGGCAGCGCTGCTCGTTTCGCCGCTGATCGGATGGACGCAGGATGAATTGATGGAGCGCCTGATCGGGCGGCGCATCGGCCTGTGGCAGCATCTCAACCGGACGTTGGACGAAGCGCAGCTGGCGCCATTGCGGGCGTTGCTGGGGCAGGCGGACTTCACCACGCCCTATCGCTATCTGGAAGCCATATTGTCCGGGCCGATGGATGGTCGCCGCCGCCTGATCGAGCGGCTGGGTTCCGAAGCGGCCGATCCGATCGAGGAATTGCTGAACGCCGCGCTGGCCTTTGAAAGCGACGATCATCCTTCGCTCCAGCGCTTCATCGACTGGTTCGATCGGGGCGAGGTGGAGATCGTGCGCGACGCCGCCGCGCAGGGCGATTCGCTGCGCCTGCTGACGGTCCACGGCGCCAAGGGCTTGCAGGCGCCGATCGTCATCTTGGCCGATGCCTGTCTTGATCCCGACGCGGGCAATCGCTCGGATTCGCTGGAATGGAACGGCCTGCCGATCATCGCACCGCGCAAGGCGGAAAGGCAGGGGGCGATCGGGGAGGTGGCGCAAGCCGCCGCTGCCGTGGAACGGGCGGAACATTGGCGGCTGCTCTATGTGGCCCTTACCCGGGCCGAGGAAAGGCTTGTCGTCGCCGGTTCGCTCGGGCCTCGGGCCAAGGGCGAGGTGAAACCGGAAAGCTGGTATGCGGCGGTCGAAGGCGCGCTCGTCTCCCTGAATGCCGAATGGGAGGCCGATCCGCTCTGGGGGGCGCGGCGCAGTTGGCGCGGGAGCGAGCTTCTCGCCGCTAAAGACCACGATACCGTCGTGGCCGAGGATCGACCCGTACAGGCCGAACCGCATTGGCTGCGACAGCCCGCACCGGCGGAAGCGCGGCCGCCGCGGCCGCTTGCGCCTTCCGCCGCCGTGGAGGATGACGTGCCCTATCCACCGCCGACCCCCGCCATGCGCGATGCCGCCGAGCGTGGCCGCTGGCTGCACCGGCTGTTCGAGCGACTGGCGGAAGTGCCGAGCGAAAGCCGCCGGACCCGCGCGGATAGCTGGCTGGCACAGCAGGGGCTTGGCGATCCAGCGCGGCGGCATGACGTCATCGAACAGGCCTTGGGCGTGATCGAAAATCCGCAATTCTCCGCGCTTTTCGGGTGCGACGCGCTGGCCGAGGCTCCCATTGCCGCCGTCGTGGGCGAGGCAGTGATTGCGGGTACTGTCGACCGCCTGCTGATCGGCGACGATCTGATCCAGTTGGTGGATTTCAAGACGGGGCGCATATCTCCACTTTCGGTCGCAGAGGTGCCGCTCGCGCATGTGCGGCAAATGGCGGCCTATGCGGCGGCCTTGCAGGTGATCTTCCCCGGCCACCGGGTCGAGGCGTCCCTGCTCTACACCGCAGCGCCGCGCCTGATCATACTGCCGCCCGAGCTTCTGGCCCACCACAAGCCGGGCTTTTCCAGCGCACAGGAGAATTTGCCGCTTCCACCCGTTGAGACGGATGCGCACCCGTCCTAGATAGCTCCCAACTGAAGGAGAATTCCCAAATGGCTACCAAGGCAGTCACCGACAACAGCTTCCAGCAGGACGTCATCGATGCGGACAAGCCCGTCCTTGTCGATTTCTGGGCGGAATGGTGCGGCCCCTGCAAGATGATCGGCCCCGCTCTGGAAGAGATTTCCGAGGAACTGGCTGACAAGGTCGTCATCGCGAAGATCAATATCGACGAGAATCCCGACGCGCCCGGCAAATATGGCGTGCGCGGCATTCCGACGATGATCCTCTTCAAAAATGGCGAAGCCGCCGCGACCAAGGTCGGCGCGGCGCCCAAGAGCGCGCTCAAGGGATGGATCGAAAGCGTCCTCTGAAATCTTTCGGAAAGGCCGGCTTAAGTCAGCGGAATCATGACCGTTTCGACGTAAGCCGGCCTTTCCCGCAGCCTGTCATACCAGGCGCGTAGATGCGGCACGTCGGGTCGGTCGATCTCCAGCGTGAAGAAGGTATGGGCATAAACGCCCATCGGCACGTCCGCGACGCCGAAATCGCCGCCCGACAGCCAGGGCTGAGCGGCCAGCGCCCGGTCGAGAATCCGCATCTGCTCGCCTGACCGCTGGGCCGAGCCGGCCAGCGCTACGGCATCCCGATCCTGGGGCTTTTTGCGGACGAGGTTCAGAAAGGCATCGCGCTGTGCGTCGGCGAAGCTGAACTGCCAGTCCATCCATTTGTCGCCCTGCGCCCGCGCGGCAGGATCGGTGGGCCACATCGCATCCGGCGCATATCGTGCCGCCAGATAGCGCAGGATCGCGTTCGACTCCCACAGCACCACATCGCCATCCTCGATGGTGGGGATCAGCCGGTTGGGGTTCATCGCGAGATAGGCGTCGTTCATGCCGAATGGGCCGCCGACATCATGGCGGACATGAGGCAGGCCGATTTCGCCGGCGAACCAGGCCACCTTCTTCACATTATGCGAGTTGAGGCGTCCCCAGATCGTCAGCATATCCGTCCCTTTCCATTCTCAGAGAAACAGCCGCTCCGCCGCCAGATCCCAAAGACGCGGGGAGGAAGCCCCCAGCAGTCCGCGCCGCAGATCGCCCACGACGTAGGGCGATCCGTCCAGCCGCTGGCATTGCCCGCCCGCCTCATTCAGGAACAGCGTCCCCGCCGCATGATCCCAGGGCAAGGTGCGCGCGAAGACCGAAACGTCATTCTGCCCCAATACCAGGCGCGGATATTGTTCGGCGGCGCAGCGGGGAATATCCACCAACCGGAAACTGGCCTTCGACCGACGCTGGATGTCGGCGCGCTCTTCCTCGGTCATGAAATAGACGGCCAGCGCGGCAATGGGTAAAGCTTCGCCGCTTTCCCGCGCATGGACCTGTTCGCCATCGATATGGCTGCCCGCACCCAATATGGCATGGCACAGGCGTCCGGTCAGCGGGTCCAATATCCAGCCTGCCAGGATCGTCCCCGCATCGGCCAGCGCGACCATGATGCCGAAGGGCGGCTGGCCCGCAGCGAAATTGCCCGTTCCGTCGATGGGATCGATGATCCAGTTGAGGCCGTTGCCCGCTTGGTCAAGGATCGCAGGATCGGCGGCGCAGGCTTCCTCCCCGATGATGCCCGCTTCCGGCAGGATGGCGGACAATCCTTCGGCCAGGCGCAACTCGCTTTCCTTGTCCGCGATGGTGACAAGGTCGTCGGCGGCCGTTTTCGCGCTCACTTCATGGCTGGCGAGATTCCGGTAGCGCGGCATGACGATGTCGCGCGCCACCCCACGCATCAGCGCGACGACCGGCTCGTGCAATTCGATCGGCATCAGCTTCGCCTTATTCTCAGCTACGGTAATCCGCGTTGATCGAGATATAGCCATGCGTCAGGTCGCAGGTCCAAACCGTCGCCCGGCCATTGCCCAGTCCCAGATCGACGCCGATCTCTATATCCTGTCCCTTGAGATGGGCCGCCACCGGCGCTTCGTCATACCCCTCCAGAGCCAGGCCGCCCGAAGCCACCTGGGTCGCGCCGAAGCGGATCGAGAGCTTGTCGCGATCCGCAGGCTCGCCCGCCTTGCCGACGGCCATGACGACGCGGCCCCAATTGGCGTCCTCGCCCGCGATGGCGGTCTTGACCAGCGGCGAATTGGCGATGGAAAGGGCGATGCGGTGCGCGCTGGCGTCGGTCTCCGCGCCCTCGACCACGATCTCGATGAACTTCGATGCGCCTTCGCCGTCGCGAACCACCAGATGCGCGAGCTGGCGGCAGAGATCGCCGAGCGCCGCCGCAAAGGCGTCCGCTCCGGCATCGTCCATCGTGGCCAGAGGCGCATTGCCCGCCTGACCCGTCGCAAAGGCCAGCACCGTGTCACTGGTGGAGGTGTCGCTATCGACCGTGATGCAGGAAAAACTCTGCCTGTTGGCGGCGGACAGCATCTGCTGCAACAGCCTGGCATCGATCGCCGCGTCGGTGAAGATATAGCCGAGCATCGTCGCCATGTCGGGCGCGATCATGCCCGAGCCCTTGATGATCCCCACCAGTTCGACGCGCGTGCCGCCGATCATGGCCGCGGCATGGGCGCCCTTGGCATAGGTGTCGGTCGTACCGATGGTCGTTGCCGCATCCTCCCAGCTACAGGGCACGGCGGTGAAGGCGGCTTCAAGACCGGCCTCGGCCTTGTCCACCGGCAGCGGCACGCCGATCACGCCGGTCGAGGAAATGAAGATGTCCGACGGCTTGCAATCCAGATGATTGGCAACCTTCGCCGCGATCGCTTCCACCGCGGCACGGCCCCGATGCCCGGTGAAGGCATTGGCATTTCCCGCATTCACCACCAGCGCCCGCGCGCTTCCGAGCGGAATCGCGTCCCGGCACCATTCGACCTCGGGGGAGGGGCATCTGCTCTGCGTCGTGACGCCCGCGACGGTCGTGCCCTCGGCCAGTTCGACATAGGTGAGGTCGCACCGGTCCCAATTCTTGTAGCGCGCTCGTGCCGCGCGCGCGGTCACGCCGGCAATGGCGGGAAGAGCGGGGAAGGCGGCGGGGGCGAGGGGAGAGCGCTGTGTCATGCCCGTCGCTTAGCGCAATATGCCCGCCCGTCAACGCCGAGATGGGCTCACCGCTTTCGAAGGGCCGTCCGGACGTAGAGCCTGCCCACGCCATCGGGCATGATCAGCATCCGATAGGCCCGTTTCCGGGCATAGGCGATCAGGCTGTCGTCGGGGCGGAGCGGCAATTTGCGTGTGCCCTTTTCATAGCCGACCAGGATCGCCTCGGGCGGGTCGCGGTCGAGATCGCCCAGAGTCGCAGGGATCATGGCGTTCATCTGGCGGGCATCGCCCTTGTCCATCGTCCATCCGGTGCGATAGACGAAAGGTCCCGCCGCAAAGCGCCGGTCCATGGCGAGACCGCCATCCACCAGTTGCTGGGGCGAAAGGCTGACGACCTCGTCATCGCCCGTCAGCGCGCGAACCTGCGCCCCGGCCCAGCGGGCATTGGCAGCGGCCGCCAGCACAGGCGAGCCATGACGCGCCATCGCGATGACATGGCGACCAGTCGGCAGGAGGCCGGGCAGGGCGGCGAGGCCCAGCACCAGGGCCATGGCTGCGAACGCTATATCGCGCCATCGTCGCGCATCGTCCAGCATATGGCCGAGCGCAAGGCCCAACGGCGGCAGGAGCGGCATGATATATTGGAGCTGGGAGGGCGTGGGCAGGGCCGCGCCGACCAGTCCTCCGCCGATCAACCACAGGGCAAGCCGCCTTTCCGGTTCGATGGCATGGGCGCCGCGCATCCATCCATGCCCCGCCAGCATGACCAGTGCCACCAGGGAAGGCCCGCGCCAGAGATATTTCGCCAGATCTCCCAATTTCTCTCCCAGCGCGAGCTCGTCGCCCGCGCCATTGGCCATGTACCAGGCGAAGGGGCCGGTCGCGCCATAGGTGATCACACCGTAAAGGAAGGCGGCAGGTGCCATGGCCCAGGCCAGGATAGCCGGCAGGATGCCGCTCACCCCGCCCAGGGCGAACCCGATCGCCGGTCGCCACCCGTGCCGGCGTCGGTCGAGCAGGACGAAGCCCCCTGCCGCGGCTCCGAGGGGGATGAAGTTGAGCTTGGCGGTGATCGCCAATCCGAAACACAGCCCCCCTATGAACCAAAATGACCGCTTCCGCATCGTTAGCGCGCTAAGCATTGCCCACATGCCCGTTGTCGCGAGCAGCGTCGGCAGCATGTCGTTGCGAACCACGCCGCCGGTGAACTGGAATGCGGCCGTAGCCCCCATCAGGCCCGCCGCGATCAAGGCACTCCAGCGAGAAATGCCCGCGACACGCTGCGCAGCGAAAAGGAGGCAAAGCGTGCCCAGCGCGCAGGCCGCCGTCGCCAGCCGCATCGCCACGACCGTTTGTGCCGGGAAAGCCAAGGCAAGGGGAGCAAACAGCCAGCTATGCAGAGGCGGCTGGAGATAAAGGAAATCGCGATAGATGAGGAGGCGCGCACTGAAATAGGCGCCGGCTATATATTGGCTCTCGTCATGGTCGAACGGCGTGGCGAGGGCGACCAGCCCGAACCAGAGGCAAGCCAGAACAGCCATTGCGGGCATGAGCAAAGTCGCGCCACGCAACTTCAGGCGGGCTGGTCCGATATTCACGTTAAGCGCCTTCCATGTTCCGACACGTGCCACAAGACGCCGCGCGCCGCCAATATCCCGTCATTCCTGTATTTTTCGGCATGAGGAAATCGGCTCTCTTATCCTGCATGACCGGTTCGGGACATGTCTGCTCTGATTGACTAACGCCTGTGTGCACCCTAAATCGCCGCGCATGTTTGCGTGTTTCGCCATCAAGGCGGGCGCGTCCCCTTTTGTCAGGAACTTGCATGTTCGGCGCACTCGCCAAGTCCATTTTCGGCTCCTCCAACGACCGCTATGTGAAGTCGCTGGGCAAGACCGTCGAACAGATCGCGTCTTTCGAACCCGCCATCTCCGCCATGACAGACGAGGAACTGGCGGTGCAGACCGTGCGCTTCCGCGATCGGCTGGCCCAGGGTGAGACGCTGGACGATCTGCTGCCCGAAGCCTTCGCCACGGTGCGCGAGGCGGCCAAGCGGACCCTGGGCCAGCGGCATTATGACGTGCAGATGGTCGGCGGAATCGTCCTCCATCGCGGCGAGATCGCGGAAATGCGCACGGGCGAGGGCAAGACGCTGGTCGCGACGCTTGCCACCTATCTGAACGCGCTCGAAGGGAAGGGCGTCCACGTCGTCACCGTGAACGACTATCTCGCCAGCCGCGACTGCGAGTGGATGGGGCAGGTCTATCGCTTCCTGGGCCTCACCACCGGGGTGATCGTGCCCAATCTGTCGGAAGACCAGCGGCGGGAGGCGTATAACGCCGACATCACCTATGCGACGAACAACGAACTCGGCTTCGACTATCTGCGCGACAATATGAAATATGACCGCGCGTCGATGGTGCAGCGGCCCTTCAACTTCGCGATCGTCGACGAGGTGGACTCGATCCTGATCGACGAAGCGCGCACGCCGCTGATCATCTCCGGTCCCACCGACGACAAGTCGGAGCTGTATGTCGCCGTCGACGCCATCGTGAAGCGGCTGGACGAGAACGATTATGAAAAGGACGAGAAGCAGCGCACCGTCACCCTGACCGAGGACGGGACCGAGAAGATCGAGCGCATGCTGGAGGAAGCCAACCTGCTGGAAGGCGCCAACCTCTATGATTTCGAGAACACGGCCGTCGTCCATCATGTGAATCAGGCGCTGCGCGCGAACGTCATGTTCCGCCGCGACATCGATTATATCGTCAAGGACGGCAAGGTCATCATCATCGACGAGTTCACCGGCCGCATGATGGATGGCCGCCGCTGGTCGGACGGTCTGCACCAGGCGGTGGAAGCCAAGGAAGCTGTGAATATCGAGCCTGAAAACCAGACGCTCGCCTCCATCACCTTCCAGAATTATTTCCGCATGTACCCCAAGCTGGGTGGCATGACCGGCACGGCCGCGACCGAAGCGACCGAATTTTTCGAAATCTACAAGATGAACGTCGTCACCATCCCGACCAACCGGCCGGTGCAGCGTGTCGATGAGGAAGACAGCTTCTACAAGAATCTGGAAGACAAGTTCCGCGGCATCGCCAAGACCATCAAAATCCACGCCGATCAGGGGCAGCCGGTCCTGGTCGGCACGGTTTCGATCGAAAAGTCGGAAATGCTGTCCGAATTCCTGAACCAGGAAGGGGTGAAGCACGCCGTCCTCAACGCCCGCTTCCATGAGAGCGAAGCGCATATCGTGGCGCAGGCGGGCCGCAAGGGCGCCGTCACCATCGCCACCAACATGGCCGGTCGCGGCACCGACATCAAATTGGGCGGCAACCTGGAAATGCGCGTCGAGGACGAACTGCGCGACATGCCCGAAGGCCCGGAACGCGAAGCCGCCATCGCCCGCATCGACGCAGAGATCGAAGCGGAAAAGGCCGAAGTGCTGGCTGCCGGCGGCCTGTTCGTGCTGGCGACCGAGCGGCATGAAAGCCGCCGCATCGACAACCAGTTGCGCGGCCGTTCGGGCCGTCAGGGGGACCCTGGCCTGTCCCGCTTCTACCTCAGCCTCGATGACGATCTGATGCGCATCTTCGGCCCGGACACGATGTTCGCCAAGATGATACGATCGAACCTGGAGGATGGCGAGGCGCTGCCCCCGTCGAAGTGGCTCAGCAAGGCGATCGAGACCGCGCAGAAGAAGGTCGAGGCGCGCAATTACGATATCCGCAAGCAGGTCGTCGAATATGACGACGTGATGAACGATCAGCGCAAGGTCATCTACGAGCAGCGCAGCGACATCATGGATGCGGAAACCGTGGACGATGTCGTCGTCGACATGCGGCATGAGACGGTCAACGATCTGGTCGGCGCGTCGTGCCCGCCGGGCACCTATCCCGAACAGTGGGACATGGAGCGTCTGAAGGTCCGCACGGCCGAAGTTCTGAACCTCGAACCCGATTTCGACGCCTGGCTGGCGGAGGACCATGTCGATCCGGAGATGATCGAGGAACGGCTGACCGCCATGGCGGACGAAGCCGTGGCCGAGAAGGTCAAGGAACTCGACCCCGAAAACTGGCACATGATCGAGAAGTCGATCCTGCTCCAGAGCCTCGACCATCATTGGAAGGAGCATCTGTCGACGCTCGACGCGCTCCGCCAGGTCGTCCACCTGCGCGCCTATGCACAGAAGACGCCGATCAACGAATATAAGCAGGAAGCCTTCGCCCTGTTCGAGCGCATGCTGGGCAATATCCGCGAGGATGTGACTGGATCGATCGCACGCGTCCAGTTCCGGATGGAAGAGCCGCTGCCCGAATTCGACCTGCCGGTGCTGCCTGACTTCATCACGACGCATATCGACCCGTTTTCGGGCGAGGATAACAGTGCGGATGTCGATGGTGCGCAACTGGGCATCACGACCACCATTCCGCGGCCGCCGGTCGGCAATGCGCAACCGGGCGAATTCGCCAATCTGGATATCAGCCGCAATGCGCCATGCCCCTGCGGATCGGGGCAGAAATATAAACATTGCCATGGTGCGCTGAGCTAAGCGCCTTCATGCCAGGGGGCGTTGATGCCGATGAATCGACGCCCTCAGGCCGAATCCTGCCTAATCGGCAGGCCGTTCATCATTCAGCTTCGCCCATAATTGGGCGGTCCCTGCCTCCTGCGCCTTGTTCACATATTGGGCGGCTACCAGCCATCCCTTGATCGGCCGCAGGGGCAACACCGCGGTCAGGATCAGAACGGGAATACCGACCGCCAGATGCACCCACAGGCCCGGCCGAGCCAGTATCTCCAGCATGACGATGAAGATGACACCCGGCACGCAGGCGAAGAGCTGGACGAACACGGCGGGGCCGTCCGCAGGATCGGCAAAGTCGTAGCTAAGCCCGCAAACCTCGCATCGGTCGCGCAAGGTTAGAAATCCGTGGAATATATGGCCTTCGCCGCAGCGGGGACAGCGGCCAAAGGGGCCTGTTTCGACGGGCGAAAGCCGCTTCCAGCGCTGACCGTCCTCAACGGTCGGCAAGGGAGGGGCTGCATGAGTTTCCATCTGATCCATCATTCCGTCTTCCTGACCGATGCGGAATGGCATTTCCCTGGACGCAGTTCAATTGGGCTTTTTGTCCACGGCGTGGGACCTCATAGCCGGGGCGCACCGACTTTGAGGTGAATTTTGGGAATGACGCTACGGAAATGGAAGGGTAGCCCATTAGATAGATTGTCCAAAACGCATGTTCCTGTTATGGCGAACGCGATTTGGATGCCCGACAGCAGACAAGTCGCGCTCCCGGCAGTCCCTTGCCCGGGAGCGCTTTTTTTTTATCTCAATCCGCTCATTGGCAAAAGGTTCCCGCCCGGCGACCGGGTCGGACACATCGGCGGAAAGACAGCCGACTCAACCCTGGTCCTTCTCCATGGCATCATGCAGGACCTGATCGGAACAGGACATCGCCAGGGCTCTGACCTTGTAACGGAGCGCCAATTCGCGATGCGCCGCAATTTCTTGCCGCGGGCCACTTCTTTTCAAGGCGGCATCGGCTTTCGCGGCTTCTTCACGGGCACGCTGGAACAGGTAGCGCGCGTCGGTGTCGACAGACATCGTCATCTCCCGATAATGGAGGCCATCATTAGCAGGAAAAAGACGGGTCCACATTAACGGGGATCAAATTTGGGGGGGAGAGGATTGTGCCGGTGCAAGCGAATGCGCATGGGAGGACCGGCCTGGAATGATATGGCAAGATCTTGTGAACAGATGGCGGACAGGGTGGGATTCGAACCCACGGTGAGCGTAAACCCACGGCGGTTTTCAAGACCGCTGCCTTAAACCACTCGGCCACCTGTCCGTCGTCCCGCTTCCTAGCGAACCGGGCAGCCATGCCAAGCGCAAAAATCATGAAAAATCGCTTTCGTCGCCATTATCCGGTCATGTGCCAATAAGGGGATTCACGCCGCGGCATCCCTGTGCAACAAAAGGGGACAAGGAGATTCTTCAATGCGTTCGTCGATAGTGTCGCTGTTGCTGGGCATGGCCGCCGTCATGGTGGGCAGCCTGACGGCGGACAGCGTGATGGCGCAGGAGGATGTCGCGTTCCGGTCCTATCTCGAATCCCTCCGCCCCCGCGCCCGCGCCATGGGGATCAGGGACGCGACATTGAACGACGTCTTCGCCACGCTGACGCCCAATCCGCGCGTCGTGCAACTGGACCAGAACCAGCCGGGCGGCGGCGCTTATGCACCCATTCCGAATTTCGAGCCCTATCGCCGCACCCATGTCGATGCCGCACGCATCGGCCGGGGGCGCACCGCCTATCTCGCCAATCGCGCCCGGCTCGCCCGGATCGAGGCGGAGACCGGCGTGCCGGAGGAGATCATGGTCGCCATTTACGGTCATGAGACCAATTACGGCGCCTATACCGGTGATTTCGATCTGATCCGTTCGCTGGCCACCCTCTCCTATGAGGGACGCCGCCGTAGCTTGTTCGAACCTGAATTGCTCGCAACGCTCAAGATGCTGGACAATGGCGTACCTCGCAGCCGCCTGATCGGAAGCTGGGCGGGCGCCACCGGCTATCCGCAATTCCTGCCGAGCGTCTATCTGCGCCTGGGCAAGGATGGTGACGGTGACGGCCGGGTCGATATCTGGAACAGCGAAGCGGATGCGCTGGCCTCCATCGCCAATTATTTCGTCCACGCCGGCTGGCGGCGCGGCCAGCCCTGGGGCATCGCGGTGTCCGTGCCCATGGGGCTCGATCGCGCGTCGATCGCCGCGCGTACCAGGCCGGCCCGCTGCGAGCGGGTATTCAACCGGCACAGCCGCTGGCTCAGCATGGCGGAATGGCGGCGCATGGGGGTGGTCCCGAGCGGCGGCAACTGGCCCGCCGACCCGGTGATGGCGACGCTCCTGGAACCGGACGGCCCCGGCAAGACGGCCTATCTGCTTACCAGCAATTACCGGGCGATCCTGGATTATAATTGCTCCAATTTCTATGCCCTGTCCGTCGGCCTGCTGGCGGACGCGGTCCGGCAATAGACCTCTTTGCGATTGGCCCGGTCAGGGCTAATGAAACAAGAATCCATTCATCCGAAGGCTGTCCTGCATGAAGAAGTCCGTCGCCGCCCTCCTGTTCGTCGGGTTGCTGTCCCAGCCGCTGGTGGCGGCCGCGCCGCCCTACAGCAGCGGAGCGCCGATCGCCTATATGAAGGATCTGTCCTCCGGCGCCGTACTCTTCGACCAGGGCGGCGAAACCCGGATGCCTCCGGCCTCCATGGCGAAGATGATGACGGTCCATGTCGCCTTCCGCATGATCCAGAAGGGGGACCTTAAACTCGATCAGACATTCACTGTCCGTCCCGAAACCTGGCAGCAGTGGCATGGTCCCCAGGCAGGGTCCACCATGTTCCTTTCGCCCGGCGAGCAGGTGTCGGTGGAAAATCTGTTGCACGGCATCGTGACGCTGTCCGGCAATGATGCCTGCGTCGTTCTGGCGGAGGGCATTGCCGGCACCGAACAGGCCTTTGTCGCGCTGATGAACCAGGAGGCGAAGCGGCTGGGTCTCAAGAACAGCCATTTCGGCACCAGCAACGGCTGGCCGGATGAAGGCGTGACCTATGTGACCGCCGCCGACCTTGCCTCGCTTGCGGAAGCGACGATCGAGGAAACGCCTAGCCTCTACAAGAAATTCTACGCCACCCGTGCCTTCACCTGGGGCAAGACCATGGGCGGCGCGGATATCGAGCAGGGCAACCGCAATCCCATATTGGGCAAGGTACAGGGCGCCGACGGCCTCAAGACCGGCCATACCGAGGAGGCGGGCTATGGCTTCACCGGCTCTGCGGAGCAGGAAGGCCGTCGTCTGGTGATGGTCGTCGCGGGTCTCACCAGCGCAAACCAGCGCATTGCCGAATCCGTGCGTTTCATGGACTGGGGTTTCCGCGCGTGGAAGGCGCAGCCGCTGTTCAAGAAGGGGCAGACCGTCGAAACCGCCGAGGTCCAGTTGGGCAGCGCCACCAAGGTCGCGCTGGTCGCGCCGCAGGACATGGCCGTGACCCTGCCGCGGGCGGCTTCGTCCCAGATTTCGGTCAAGGTCGCCTATACCGGCCCGATCAAGGCACCCATCGCCAAGGGCCAGAAGATCGCGCAGCTCATCATCTCCACCCCTGACACTCCGCCGCAGATCCTGCCGCTGGTCGCCGGCGAGGATGTGTCCGAAGCGGGCATTTTCTGGCGTCTGTGGAACGGGTTGAAGTCGTTCTTCGGGTGACGGTGCGGCCGACAAAGGGGCGTTTCATCTCTCTGGAAGGCGGGGAGGGGGCGGGTAAGTCGACCCAGCTTCGGGCACTTGCGGCAGCTTTGCGCGCGCGCGGTGTGGAGGTGGTCGAAACCCGCGAACCGGGCGGCAGCGAAGGCGCGGAGGCGATCCGCGCACTGTTGCTGACCGGCGGTGCCGACCGATGGAATCCCCGCGCCGAAGCCTTGCTGTTCGCGGCCGCCCGGGCCGACCATGTCGAAAAGACGATCCGTCCGGCACTGGATCGGGGTGCATGGGTGTTGTCGGATCGCTTCCTGGACAGCAGCCGTGCCTATCAGGGCATGGGCGAACTGACCGATGCCGACATATTGGCGCTTCACCGGATCGGCAGCGAGGGCTTCCTGCCTGACCGCACCCTCTTCCTGACCTTGCCGGAGGAGGAGTCGAGCGCACGGACCCGCAGCCGTGACGGCGAGGCTTCCGATCGGATCGGGGGACGTGACCGGGCCTTCCATCTCGCCGTGGCGGCGGCTTTCGCGCGCTTCGTCAGGGAAGAACCTGATCGCTTCCTTGCCATTGACGCGTCAGGCGCCGCCGAGGTGGTGACCGGCCGCCTGCTCATCGCCCTGCAAGACCTGCTGCCATGACGTCACTTCTCGGCCATGATGAACAGGGGCACACCTTGCTGGCCGCCGCGCGCAGCGGGCGGCTGCATCATGGCTGGATCCTCTCCGGGCCGCGGGGCATCGGCAAGGCCAGCTTTGCCCGTGCCATGGCGTTGCGTTTGCTGGCCGAGGCTGCCGGCCCGGCCATACTCGGCGAAGGGCTCGACGTGCCGCAGGATCACCCGATCCGGCGCCTGTTCGAGGCCGAAGCGCATCCGGACTATGCGGAACTCTTCTGCCTGGAAAAGGATAGCGGCACGGCGCGCAACATCACGGTGGACCAGATTCGCGGCCTTCAGCGGCTGATCCAGTCCGCACCCTCCATGTCCACGCGCCGCATCGTGGTGATCGACAGCGCCGACGATCTGGAGCGCGGAGCCGCCAACGCCCTCCTCAAAAATCTGGAAGAGCCGCCCGCCGACATGCTGTTTCTGCTGGTCAGCCATGCCCCCGGACGCCTTCTCCCCACCATCCGCTCCCGGTGCCGCACCATGCGCTTCGAACCTTTGAGCGATGAAGCCCTGCGAACGGTATTGCGCGCGACGGATGAAGCATTGTCGCCCGCCGAACTGGACGCGTTGGTCCGTGCCGGGGAAGGGTCGCCCGGAAAGGCGCTACGCTATGCGGGGCTTGGCATTGCCGATATGGAGCAGGCACTGGCGGCCATCGCGGCCGATGGCGATCCCGGAAACCGCCAGCGGCTGATCCTGGCAAAGGCGCTGGCGTCCAAAACGGCCCGCCCGCGCTACGAAGCCTTTCTGGAACGGGCGCCCGCCTTCATCGCGAGCGCGGCGCGGCAGCGGCGCGGCGCGGCGCTGGGCCAGGCGCTCGACCATTGGGAGGCCGCGCGACAGCTTGCGAGCGGCGCCATCATCCTGTCGCTCGAACCGGGTGCCGTGGTGTTCGAACTCGCCGGTCACGTCGCCGCCCTGGCTCGTTGAAAAGCGGCTTTGCGCGGGCGACAACACCCGCTAGTGAAGCCGCATGTCCAAGCCCTATACCATCACCACCGCCATCAGCTATCCCAACGGCCGCCCGCATATCGGCCATGCCTATGAGGTGATCGCCACCGACGCGATCGCCCGTTTCCAGCGGATGATGGGTCGTGACGTCTTCTTCCAGACCGGCACTGACGAACATGGGCTGAAAATGGCCCAGACGGCGCGCAACCGGGGCATCGAGCCGCGCGAACTGGCTGACGAAATGTCAGGTTATTTCAAGACCATGAATGATGGCTTGAATATCAGCTATGATCGTTTCATCCGCACCAGCGAGCCGGACCATCATCACGCCAGCCAGGCCATCTGGCAGGCGATGGAGGCCAATGGCGACCTCTATCTCGGCCGCTATGAGGGGTGGTATTCGGTCCGCGACGAGGCCTTTTACGACGAAAAGGAACTGACCGAGGGAGAGGGCGGACAGAAGCTCTCGCCCCAGGGCACGCCGGTCGAGTGGACGGTCGAGGAAAGCTGGTTCTTCCGCCTGTCCGCCTATCAGCAGAAGCTGCTGGACCTCTACACCAGCCAGCCGGACTTCATCCAGCCCGACAGCCGCCGCAACGAGATCATGCGCTTCATCGAGGGCGGGCTTTCGGACCTCAGCGTCTCGCGCACCAGCTTCGACTGGGGCGTGAAGGTGCCGGGCAGTGACGGCCATGTGATGTATGTCTGGGTCGATGCGCTCACCAATTACCTCACGGGCTGCGGCTATCCCGACGATGCGGAACGCATGGCCCGCTACTGGCCGGAAGGCGGCGATATCACGCATATCATCGGTAAGGATATCGTGCGTTTTCATACCGTTTACTGGCCGGCTTTCCTGATGAGCGCGAAATTGCCTCTGCCCAAACAGGTGTTCGGCCATGGCTTCCTCCTCAACCGGGGGGAGAAGATGTCGAAGTCGCTCGGCAATGTCGCCGATCCGATGGAACTGGCCGATCGCTTCGGCGTCGACCAGTTGCGCTATTTCCTGCTGTCCGAAGTCACTTTCGGCAATGACGGCAGCTATAGCGCCGAAGCGATCGTCGCCCGCGCCAACAGCGACCTTGCCAACAGCTTCGGCAACCTGGCGCAGCGGACATTGAGCTTCATCGCGAAGAATCTCGAAGGCCGCCTGCCCGAACCGGCAGCGCAGGATGTCGACAGCGACCTGCTCAAGACTGTCGCTGAAGCCGCCCGGACCTTCCAGAATGCCATGGCCGATCTGGCCCCCTCGACCGCGATCGAGGCCTGGATGCGCGCCGTCTTCGCCTGCAACGCCTATATCGACGCGCAAGCACCCTGGACGCTGCGGAAGACCGATCCCGCCCGGATGGAGGCGGTGCTTGCCACCCTCTACGAAGCCATCGCCCATCTCGCCATCATCATCCAGCCGATCATTCCGGCCAGCGCGTCGGCATTGCTCGACCAGATGGGCATCGGCGAAGGGGCGCGGAGCTTCGCAACCATTGGCACCGACTGGTACGCGCAACTCCGCGCGTCGGAGTTTACACTCGGCGCGCCCAAGCCGCTTTTCCCGCGCCTCGAACTGCCCGGCGAAGAGGCGTGACGCCATGCTGATCGACAGCCATTGCCATTTGAATTACAAGGGGTTGATCGAAGATCAGCAGAATGTGCTTGAACGGGCACGGGAGGCAGGCGTCGGCCTGATGCTCAACATCGCCACCCGCGAAAGCGAGTGGGATGAGGTATTGGGCACGGCGCTGCGCGAACCCGATGTGTGGGCGACGGTCGGCATCCATCCGCACGAAGCGGACGAGCATCCCCATGTCGACACCGCCAAGCTGGTGGAACGCGCCGCCCATCCGCGTGTCGTAGGCATCGGTGAAACCGGCCTCGATTATTATTACGACCATAGCGACCGCGAACGGCAGCAGAAGAGCTTCCGCGCCCATATCGCTGCCTCGCGCGATACGGGATTGCCGCTGATCGTCCACACCCGCGATGCGGAGGCCGATACGCTGGCCATCATGCGCGATGAAATGGGGAAGGGCGCCTATGGCGGCGTCATCCATTGCTTCACCGCCAGCGGTGCCTTTGCCGATGCGGCGCTGGAATTGGGCTTCTACATCAGCATTTCGGGCATTGTGACGTTCAAGAATGCCAGGGATTTGCAGGAGACCGCCGCCAGCCTGCCGCTGGAGCGTCTACTGGTGGAAACGGACTCGCCTTTCCTTGCTCCGGTTCCCCATCGCGGCAGGCCTTGCGAGCCCGCCTTCGTCGCCGACACCGCCCGCTTCCTCGCCCAATTGCGCGGAGAAAGCGTGGAGCGACTGGCCGATGCCACGTCCACCAATTTCCGCACCTTGTTCAGCAAGGTCGGATGAGCCTTAAAGTCACCATTCTGGGCAGCGGCACATCGTCGGGCGTACCCCGGATCGGCAATGACTGGGGCGCTTGCGATCCCGCCGAACCGAAAAACCGGCGTACCCGCGTCTCCATATTGGTCGAAAGCCCGACCACCCGTCTTTTGATCGATACGTCGCCCGATATGCGTGCCCAGCTTCTGGCGGCCGACGTCATTGCCATAGACGCGATCCTCTGGACGCACGACCATGCGGATCACAGCCACGGCCTGGATGATGTGCGCCAGCTTTATCATCATCGCGGCGCGCCGGTCCCAGGCTATGCCCGTGCCGAAACGCTCAAACTGCTGAGGGAACGCTTCGGCTATGCTTTTGAAGGCCGCCATGGCTATCATCCGACGATAGAGCCGCATGTGCTGCCTGACGGACTGCGCATCGGGGACATCGACATCGCCTGCGCCGATCAGCCCCATGGCGAGATATTTTCGACCGGCTTCCGCTTTACATATGGCGGTAGGTCTGTCGGCTATGCTACTGATTTTCATGATATGACGCCACAGATGATGGCGCTTTACGATGGTCTCGATATCTGGGTGGTGGATGCCCTGCGGGAACGGCCGCATCCGACCCATGCGCATCTGGCGCTGACGCTGGATGCGGTGGAGGCGCTTCGTCCGGGCCGTGCGATATTGACGCATATGGACCAGAGCATGGATTATGCGACATTATGCCGCACCCTACCGGCCGGCGTCGAACCGGGCTATGACGGCATGGTGATGGATTTGGACACGCAAGCGAGCGGGGGCGAGCAGGGATGAGCGGCGACCAGGCGATGTCCAGCCTGTGGTATGTGCTGGCGCTCGTCCTGGTCGGATCAGCCCTGTTGGCCCGGCGGATGCCCATGGGCGGGATGCTGCGCATGGCCATGCTGTGGGCGGTGATTTTCGCTGCGCTGCTCGGTCTTTTCAAGATGGGCGAGCAATATGGCCTGTTCTCCGACCGCATCGGTGGGGAGGGGGGCAGCATATCCGTGCCCGAAACATCATCGCCGCCGGCCGCACGCATAGACGGGCAGGCGTTGCACATCCCGGTTGCGCCGGACGGCCATTATTGGGTCGAGGGGATGGTCAACGGCACGCCGGCGCGTTTCCTGATCGACAGCGGCGCCAGCGTCACGGCCCTTTCGGTCGCCTCCGCGCGCGCATCCGGCCTCAATTTCGACCTCAACGCGCCCGGCGTCAGCATGATGACCGCCAACGGCAAGATCGACGCCAAACGGTCCACCATTTCTACCCTGGCCATCGGCCCGATCCGGGCAAGCGACCTCGACATCGTGATCTCGCCCGCCTTCGGGGAGGTGAATGTGATCGGCATGAACATGCTCTCACGCCTGAAAAGCTGGGGCGTCCAGAACGGCGAAATGGTGCTGACACCATGACGTCATCCCTGGCCGCACCCGACCAGCGTCAGCGCCTGAAGGCCATTATCGGCGGTTCGACCGGCAATCTGGTGGAATGGTATGACTGGTACGCCTATTCCGCCTTCACCCTTTATTTCGCCCAGCATTTCTTCCCCAGCGAAGACCGCACGGCCCAGTTGCTGAGCGCCGCCGGCATATTCGCGGTGGGATTTCTGATGCGGCCGATCGGCGCCTGGATCATGGGCGTATATGCGGACCGGCATGGCCGAAAAAGCGGTCTCACCCTTTCCGTCGCGCTGATGTGCGCGGGATCGCTGCTGATCGCGATCACGCCATCCTATCGGACGATCGGCATCGGGGCGCCTTTGTTGCTGGTCCTCGCCCGGTTGATGCAAGGCCTGTCCATCGGCGGCGAATATGGCGCCAGCGCGACCTACCTGTCGGAAATGGCGGGGCGCAATCGACGCGGCTTTTTCTCCAGCTTCCAATATGTGACGCTGATCGCCGGGCAACTGGTTGCGATCTGTGTGCTGCTGGTCCTGCAAGCGACGCTCAGCGAAGCGGAACTGGACGAATGGGGCTGGCGCATCCCGTTCCTGATCGGTGGTGCGCTGGCGGTGGTGGTGTTCTGGCTGCGGCGCGGCCTCTCCGAAACGCAGAGCTTTGTCAAAGCGAAGGCCGAGGGCGCGCCGAGATCGGGTTTCATCGAACTGATCACACGCCATCCGCGTGAAACGCTGACGGTCATGATGTTGACCGCCGGCGGCACGATCGCCTTCTACGCCTATTCCATCTACATGCAGAAATTCCTGGTCAACACCAGCGGGCTTAATCGAGAAATTGCCTCTCAGATCAATGGGATAACATTGTTCCTTTTCATGCTGTTGCAGCCATTGGCGGGCGCCTTGTCGGACCGTGTCGGGCGCAAACCGCTGATGATCGGCTTCGGCGTGCTGGGCGTGGTCGGCACTTATCCGATCTTCGCGACGCTGGCCGTGACCAAAGATCCATTGGTGGCGGGATTGCTGGTGATGGCGGGGCTCATTATCGTCACCGGCTATACATCGATCAATGCCGTGGTGAAGGCGGAGCTTTTCCCGGCGCACATCCGGGCGCTCGGTGTCGCATTGCCTTATGCGCTGGCCAACACCTTGTTCGGGGGCACCGCGGAATTCGTCGCGCTATGGTTCAAGCAAATGGGCGTCGAGCAGGCTTTCTATATCTACGTCACGGTGATGATCGCCATATCGCTGATCGTCTACATCCGGATGCGCGAGACGCAGCGGTATAGCCGCATTCTGGAAGACTGACGGCCGCGGCAGAGCATGAATTTAACATAATCCTTATTATCGTACTTTATAAATGTAAGTGCCAGATAGAAATGGCACCCTGCGCTAGATAGAGATGACACCCCAGGCGTCGTCCCGCGGATATTGGTGGCATGGCTTTCCTGCGGGTCAGGAGAGCACGCATATGACGGTGCTGACGATGAGCCATGGCGAACTTTCGCGATATGATACGCTGTTGCGCGTGGAGCGGGGCGAGCTTCGGGTTGAGGACGCGGCCGGATTGCTGGGATTGAAGCGGAGGCAGATATTCCGATTGCTCAATCGACTGCGATCTGAAGGCGTATCCGGTCTGGTCTCGCGCAAGCGCGGCCGGCCCAGTAACCGGCGGTACAGCGATGCCATGCGCGATCAGATTGTGGCGATTGTGCGCGAACACTACGCGGATTTCGGTCCGACGCTCGCGCGTGAGTACCTGATCGAACGTCATGGGATCACGGTTGCATGCGAGACGCTTCGCCAGATCATGATTGCGGCGGGCCTATGGAAGGACCGCGAAGCACGGCGGCCGCGCCCTTATCAGCCGCGGTATCGCCGGGACTGCCGCGGTGAGCTGATCCAGGTCGATGGCTCGAAGCACTGGTGGTTCGAGGACCGCGGACCGCAATGCACGCTGTTGGTCTACATCGACGACGCGACCAGCGAGCTCATGCATCTTAAGATGGTCGAGAGCGAGAGTGCGTTCTCCTACATGGATGCGACGCGCGAGTACATCGAGCGGCATGGCAAGCCGGTAGCGTTCTATTCGGACAAGCACTCGGCGTTCCGCAACAACCGGGCTTCTGCCAATGGCGACGGGATGACCCACTTCGGTCGCGCGATGGAGGCTCTCAACATCGAGATCATCTGTGCCAACTCGCCACAGGCCAAGGGCCGCGTCGAACGGGCGAATGCGACGCTGCAGGACCGGTTGGTCAAGGCGATGCGGTTGGAAGGGATATCGACGATCGCCGATGCGAACACGTTCCTGCCCGGCTACATGGAGCGGCACAACGTGCGGTTTGCGAAGCCGGCGTTCGATTCGCGCGATCTACACCGGCCGTTGGCTCCACATGACGATTTGCGCACGCAGCTTGTCTGGCGTGAGTGGCGCACAGTCACGCAGGCGTTGGCGCTGCACTATAACAAAGCGCTGTTCATTCTCGAGCCGGACGAGATCAGCCGTGCACTCGCCGGCAAGCGGGTCGAGGTCTGCGAGTATCCCGATGGCAGCCTTGAGATCCGGCACGGCGACCATGTCCTGCCTTACCGGATGCACGACAAGATCAGGCAGGTAAATCAGGCGGCGATCGTCGAGAACAAACACCTCGACGCAGCGCTGGCGATGGCCAAGGCGATGCAGGCACTGCTGCCGCCGCGGAAGCGGAACAACAGCGAACCAAGCCGCCGATCGCAGGGTGCGCACATGTTTCCATCGCCTGCACAGCCGGACCAACCACCGGCCAAACGCAAGCGGGGTCGTCCTCCCCTTCCCCGGCTGACGCCTATCGAGGCAGCACAGCGCATGCTTGAGGGCTATTGAGGGGGCCCACTGCAAAGCAGCGGGTCCAAAGGCGCTACCAATGCCAGACCAGCGCAGAGGCAGGGGCTACGCTGCACAATACAGAAGGGTTCCGCGCAGCCCCTGCCGCAACACGCGGTGACATTTCTAAATAGATGAAATAGTGTCTTCTCTAACTTGCCCGAACAATAAACCGGTCCGGCGCCTCTGGTCATCCCTCCGCCAACATCCTATTCCCGAGCGCAGTTCCATTATCCGGGTTTCCACATGTCCTCCAGTGCCAAGGCGAGTCCCGCCGACATCATGCCCCTTGCCAATGTCATGGCCCGGCTTCGCGATCCGCAAACCGGCTGTCCATGGGATATAGAGCAGGATTTCGCCAGCATCGCGCCTTATACGATCGAGGAAGCCTATGAGGTCGTCGACGCGATCGAGCGTGACGATATGGCGGCGCTGCGTGACGAACTGGGCGATTTGTTGCTGCAAGTGGCCTTCCATAGCCGCATGGCTGAACAGAATGGGCATTTTGCGCTGCAAGATGTGATCGACGGCATCACCGAGAAGATGGTCCGCCGTCACCCGCATGTCTTTGGAGAAGGCGCGGCCCGCGAGGATGGCCATGCGCAATGGGAAGCGATCAAGGCCGCCGAACGCGCCGACAAGGACCCCGATCCCAGCGCGCTCGCAGGCGTCGCGGTTGCCCTGCCCGCCCTGCTGCGCGCGGAGAAGATTCAGAAACGTGCCGCGCGGACAGGTTTCGAGTGGCCCGATATCGGTGGCGTCATCGAAAAAATAGAGGAAGAATTGGACGAGGTGCGGGCGGCGACCTCTCCGGAGGATCAGGAAGAGGAAATCGGCGACCTGCTTTTTGCGGTGGTCAACCTCGCCCGCCATTTGAAGGTCGATCCCGAGGTTGCCCTGCGCGCCGCGAACGGCAAGTTCGAAAAGCGCTTCCGCGCCATGGAAGACATGGCAGGCGCAGATTTCCCCTCACTGCCTCTCGACCGGAAGGAAGCCCTTTGGCAGGAGGCGAAACGGCAGTTGAAGCGGACCTGATCCGCCCCGCCCTCAATTCGCCCGGCGCTTGAGGAAGCGCGCCAGCGCAGAGTCCGACAGGCGGACATCGACCAGCATAGCCTCACCCTCCGCGCGGCTGCCGATCACCTCGCCATGTTCGTGCAGCCAGGCCATGGCGGCGCCGTCGGCCAGCGGTACGCGCAATTGATGGATTTGCGCGCCCGCGGTCAACCGCGCGCTGATCGTCCTTTGAAGGCTGTCGACTCCCTCTCCCGTCAATGCCGACAGGATCACGACGTCGTCCCGTCGTGCCGCCGTCTCGCGGGCCAGCGCGGCCGCATCCTCATCCAACAGGTCAAGCTTGTTCCACGCCTCGATGATCGGCGGCGGCTCCTGGCCCTCGCCCGCCTCAAGCGCTCCCTCCCCTGCTACACCCAGTTCGCTCAGCACGTCGATGACGTCATCACGCTGCGCTTCGGTGTCGGGATGGGCGATATCGCGGACATGGACGATCAGATCGGCCGACAGCACCTCTTCCAAGGTTGCGCGGAACGCCGCGATCAGCTGCGTCGGCAAGTCGGAAACGAAGCCGACCGTATCGGAAAGAATAGCCTTGTCCAGGCCCGGCAGGGCGATCTGCCGCATGGTCGGGTCGAGCGTCGCGAACAGCAGGTCTTCGGCCATGACCTCGGCCCCGGTCATCCGGTTGAACAGCGTCGACTTGCCCGCATTGGTATAGCCGACCAGTGCGATCACCGGCCAGGGCGCACGTTGCCGCCGCGCCCGATGGAGACCGCGCGTCTTCGTTACCTGATCCAACTCGCGGCGGATCTTCGCCATGCGGTCGCGGATCATCCGCCGGTCGGCCTCGATCTGTGTTTCGCCGGGACCGCCCAGAAAGCCGAAGCCGCCCCGCTGCCGTTCAAGGTGGGTCCAGCTTCGCACCAGCCGTCCCGCCTGATAGTCGAGATGGGCCAGTTCGACCTGAAGCCGCCCTTCGTTGGTCGCGGCCCGTTCGCCGAAAATTTCCAGGATCAACCCGGTCCGGTCGATGACCTTGGTCTCGGTCGCCTTCTCCAGATTGCTCTGCTGCACGGGACTGAGCGCATTGTCGACGATGACCAGTTCGGCTTCTTCCATCCGGGCCAGGGTCGCGATCTGGTCCACCTGCCCGCTGCCGAACAGCGTCGCTGGCTTGCGGTCGCGCACGCGGAAGGCCTGCGCCGCGCGCACGTCGATTCCGATGGCGAGGGCAAGGCCCCTCGCCTCCTCCAGCCGCGCATCGCTGTCGCGACGTTCGGGTCCGTGGACATCGGCACGCACGACGATGGCGCGCGCACCGCGCGACACCTCGTCAGCAGAATCCCGGTTGAAAACAGCCATAGGGGCTTAACGCTTACGCCCCCGGTCCGTCTCATGGGAAGACGGGCGGGGACAAGAAAAAGCGATCAATCCTCGCCCTCGCCTTCGCCGGAGAGGTCGAGATTATGCAACGGCTGCACCGTCGAAATCGCATGCTTGTAGACGAGCTGGACCATACCGTCCCGCTCCAGCAGCATGCAGAAGAGGTCGAAGGCGGCGATTTCGCCCTGCAACATGACGCCGTTCACCAGGAACATGGTCACGGGGCTGCCGGACTTACGCACCGCGCTCAGGAAGATTTCCTGGAGCAGCTTCGACTTGCCGTTGCCGTCGCTGGCCTTGCGCAGATCGGTCAGATCCATCGGTTGTGCTGGCATGACGGTCGAGATCGCATGCTTGTACACCAGTTGCGACTGACCATCCCGCCGCAGCAGCACAGAGAAATTGTCGAACCAGGTGATGATGCCCTGCAACTTCACGCCCTTGACCAGGAACATGGTCACCGGGGTCTTGCTCTTGCGCAGGCTGTTCAGGAAGATGTCTTGGAGGTTATTCACTTTGTCGGCCATGGTCTTCACCATTCCTTTATTGGCGGGACGTTACCCGCTCTCGCACCCTTAAGCAGAGTGTCTTGCCTGCTCCCGCCTGTCGGAAGCAGGGCCAACCTACCGCAATTGCGAAGAGCCGTCCATGCCCTGAATGGCGAAAAGCCGCTCGGCCCGTCTCAACCGTCCTTCCCATCGGTGATGCCCAGCAGCTTCAACTTCCGGTGGAGCGCGGAACGCTCCATGCCGATGAAGGTCGCGGTGCGGGAGATATTGCCGGAAAAGCGCCTGATCTGGATGCGCAGATATTCCCGCTCGAAGCTTTCCCGCGCCTCGCGAAGCGGCGCGCCCATGATCGCGGACTGACCCATGCCTTCCGAACCGCCATTGCTGGTGAGTTCGGCAGGCAGCATGTCGAGCTCGATCCGCCCGATCCGTTCGCCCGGCGCCAGGATCATGGTGCGTTCGATGACATTGCGAAGCTGGCGGACATTGCCCGGCCATTCATTCGCCTGAAGCGCGGCCATGGCGTCGCTGGCGATTTCCGGCGGGGGAACCCGGCGATCGGCGGCAAAGCGCGCCAGATAATGTTCGACCAGCGGCGGAATATCGTCGCGCCGTTCGGCCAGCGGCGGAATGACGAGCGGGACCACGTTGAGGCGATAGAAAAGATCCTCTCGGAACCGCCGCTCCTCGATCTCCGTCGCCAGGTTGAGCGCCGTCGATGAAATGACACGCACGTCCACCTTCACCTGCCGCTGCCCGCCCACGCGGGTGAAGCTCTGGTCGGTCAGCACGCGCAGGATCTTGGCCTGCGTCGTCAGCGGCATGTCCGCGATTTCGTCCAGATAGAGCGTGCCGCCATGCGCTTGCTCCAGATAGCCGGGGCGCACCAGGCCGCTCGGGTCCTCGACGCCGAACAGCTCCTCCTCGACGCGATCGGGGTCCATGCGGGCGGCGGCAACGATGATGAAGGGGGCGTCGGCCCGCCCGCTCCAGCTATGGAGCATGCGCGCCGCCACTTCCTTGCCGACGCCGGCGGGGCCGGAGATCAGTACACGGCTGCCCGTGCCCGCCACCTTCTTGATCGTCGCCCGCACGGAATTGATCGCCGCCGATGTCCCGGTCAGTTCATCATCCTGCCCGAACCGTGCACGCAGCACCTGATTTTCGCGCCGCAGCCGCTCCGTCTCCGTCGCGCGCGACACCAAATGCAGCAGCCGGTCCGCCTCGAACGGCTTTTCGATGAAGTCCGCCGCGCCCTTGCGGATCGCGGCGACGGCGGTGTCGATATTGCCATGGCCGGAGATCATCAGCACCGGAATGGTCGCGTCGCGGCGCTTGATCTCCTCCAGCAGCTCAAGCCCGTCCAGCTTCGACCCTTGCAACCAGACGTCCAGCAGCACCAGCGAAGGGCGCCGCGCGTCCAGCGCCTCGATCGCGCTGTCGCTGTTCGCGGCGGTGCGGGTCGCGAAGCCTTCATCCTCCAGCACACCCGCAACCAGATCGCGGATGTCCTCTTCATCGTCTACTATCAGAATATCAAGCGCCATTGGCCGTCACTTTTCCTTTGGGCAAGGCGATCACCTGCCCCTCCTCCAATTTTTCGAGCGCGGCGACCGGGAAACGCAGCGTTACCCGTGCGCCGCCGCCTTCGGCATCGTCGAAGCGGATTTCGCCCATATGCTCCTCGACGATCTTCTTCACGATGGCGAGGCCAAGGCCCGTCCCCTTCGTGCGGGTCGTCATATAAGGTTCCAATATCCGTTCCCGTTCCGGCGGCAGGCCGATGCCGTCATCGCGCACCTCGATCAGCAGATGGCCGTTCTCATGATCCACGGTCATACAGACATGGCCCCGTACGTCGCCATCGTCCGCAGCCGGCTTGGGCTCGATCGCCTCCACGGCATTCTTGACGATATTGGTGAGCGCCTGTCCCAATTGCCGCCGGTCGCAGACCAGTTCGACATCGATGTCGTCCAACCGATATTCGAAGCGGATATCGGGATGTGCGACCTCATGCAGGAACAGCGCATGGCGGGCGATATCGTCGATCCGCTCCCGTCGGAACACGGGCTTGGGCATGCGCGCGAAGGAGGAGAATTCGTCCACGATCCGCCGCAGATCGCCCACCTGGCGGACGATGGTGCCGGTAAGGCGGGTGAAGGTCGCCTTGTCGCTCGTCACCTCCTCGGCATAGCGGCGTTGCAACCGTTCGGCGGCAAGCTGGATCGGGGTGAGCGGATTCTTGATTTCATGCGCGATCCGCCGCGCCACGTCGGACCAGGCAGCGCGCCGCTGGTCGGATAGCTGCTGGGTGATATCGTCGAAGGTCAGGATATGGCGCGAGGCATCCTCCGACACCTTGACCGCCAGCGTGCGTACATCGCCATGGGCGCGGATCTGAACGATCCCGGCGCCCTCCTCCGACGCGATCAGCGCCGCCAGTTCCGGCGACACGTCCGTCAACGGACGCCCGACAGGATCGTCGCCTTCACGCGCCAATATCGCCGCAGCAGAGCTGTTGAGCAGCAGGATGACCCCTTCCCGGTCCACGGACAGCACGCCCGCCGACACGCCTGACAGGATCGCCTCGATGAAGGCGCGGCGTTCATCGAGCTGGCTGTTAGCGGCCACCAGGGCGCCCGTCTGCGCCTCCAGCCGCTGGGTCATGCGGTTGAACGCCGACGCCAGCGTGCCGATCTCGTCGCGTGCCTGCGGGCTGGTTACGCGCGCCGACAGGTCGCCGGCCGTGATCCGTCGTGCCGCCATCACCAGTTCGTTGACCGGCCGCACCATCCAGTCGGCGACCTTGAGCGCGATATAGACCGCCACGCCGACGAGCAGCAGCGACCCGACGAACAGCATGATGTTGAAGCGCAGTTGCAAGGCGCGGGATTGCGCGGCGAAAATGTCGTAATCCGACAACACCTTCTGCGCCCGCTCGACATTGGAAAACGCCGTGGAACCCGAATCCCGCGTGGCGTAGAGATAGATTTTCGCGTTCGGATAAAGCAGCGTCACCGCCTCGATCTGGTTGGGCTTGGCCGCCACCACCACATCTTCGCCGGATGACAATCGTTTCACCACGTCGGGGGTGAGCATTTCCGACACGGGACGGCTTTCCGGATCGACTGTCGCCGCAGTGCGCGCCACGCCGTCCTTGCCGATCTCGATAATGGCCGACCGATTGAGCTTCCGGGTCACGACCTGATAGATATAGCCCTCTGCAAAGCGCGGGCTGGAGACGGTCGATTGGCTGAGATAGTCGCGCAGGTCGCTCGCCATGGTGACGGTTTCGTCCCGGACGTCGCGCAGATTCTGCTCATAATAGCCGCGCGCTAGGTCGCTCGCATTTTGCAGCATCCCGCGCGCGCTGTCGGAAAACCAGAATTGCACGCCATATTGGAACAGCAGTGAGGCGAAGATCACCACCAGCAGCATCGGCACGCTGGCGACGATGGAGAAGATCGCCACCAGCCGGACGTGCAACTGCCCGTCGCTGCCGATGGCCGATTGCGCCGCGCGCCGCTTCGCCACGCGCCGTCCCAGCAGCACGAGCAGCGCGATCGCGGGCACCAGATTGGCCACCAGCAACAATGCCACGATCGGCGGCGTGAGCAAGGTGTAGGATTGCCCCTGCCCGGTCAGCAGGAAATAAGTGATGCCTGCCATGCCCAGGAAAAGGATGAGCGTCACCGCCTCCACCACCGCGGCCAGGCGACGGCGCAGGAAGGGCGGGAAATGCCTTTTCCATGCCCGGCCACGCACCGGAAGAGTGACTGCGCCTTCCATAGTGGCTTGGTTACAACATTAATGTGCCCGATCAAACACAGTAAATGGCGCAGACGCAGCTTCCGGTCGAAAAGAGCGATCGGTTCGTCTTGTCGGGTTCCTGGTGACCCGAATCTGAAGTTCGTCACACTGCTGGGCCAGTGCTGAACGAACTTCAGATTCGCCAGGGTCACTAGCAAATATATGATTCTCGTGTGGTTTATGGATTTGAAATACGCTCCCCACCTGGCCGCTATGATGAGGCGTATTTCAAATCCACCACACTAGAGCGCGCTGCGTTAAATCGTACGCAAGCCGCGCGCTCTAAGTTTTGTTGTCGCATCGTTTTAAGCGCAAAACCGGTTCCCACTTTGCGCACGATGCTCTAGTCGCTGATCCGAAGCTGCAAGGGATCGAGTCCATAATCGGTCAGCTTCTTGCGCAGCGTGTTTCGGTTGATCCCCAACAGGCCAGCGGCGCGAATCTGGTTGCCATCGACACTGGCCAATGTTTCCTGGAACAGGATCGGCTCGACCACCGCCAATAGATCGTCATGCAGGTTGCGGTTGGGCTGGGTCAGGCCGACGCCCAATTGCCGCTTCGCCCATTCCCGCACGGCCTGCGCCAGCAGATCGGCCGGCGCGCCATGATCGGCGGGCACCGCGTCCAGCGGCAGGCTGTTGCGCAGGATTTCCGCCGTGATCACATTTTCGCGGCTGAGAACCGCGAGGCGCTGCATCAGATTCTGCAACTCGCGCACATTGCCCGGCCAGTGATAGGCCATCAGCAATTGCGCTGCCTCCTCCGACAATGATTTTCGTGGCAGCCCCTCCTGCGCCGCCCGGTCCAGGAAATGCCGGGCCAGCAGGATGACGTCCTCCCGCCGCTCGCGCAGCGCGGGCAAGGCGATCGGCACGACATTCAGGCGATAATAGAGATCCTGCCGGAAGCGATTCTCCTCGATCAGCTTCGGCAGTTCCTTGTTGGTGGCCGCGATGATGCGGACATTGACCTTCACCGATTTCGATCCGCCGACGGTCGTGACCTCTCCCGATTGCAGCACGCGCAGCAGGCGCGTCTGCGCCTCCATCGGCATGTCGCCGATTTCGTCGAGGAACAGCGTGCCGCCCTGTGCCTGTTCGAACTTGCCCGCGGTCCGCGCATGAGCGCCGGTAAAGGCCCCCTTCTCATAACCGAACAGCTCCGCCTCGATCAGTTCGCGCGGGATAGCGGCCATGTTGATCGGGACGAAGGGCTTGGTCCGCCGCTGGCCCAGGCTGTGGATCGCCTCCGCCACCAATTCCTTGCCCGTGCCGGACTCGCCCAGCACCAATATGCTGAGATCGTTCGACAGCACCCGCGCAATCGTCCGATAGACCTCCTGCATCGCCGGGGAGCGCCCCACCAGCGGCAGGCCGTCGTGCGGCAACCCCGCATCGGCCGCACCCTCATCGACATTCTTCCGGGAACCCAGCGCGTCGGAAACCGCCCGGGTCAGTTCATTGAGATCGAACGGCTTGGGCAGATATTCGAACGCCCCCTTTTCGGTTGCCCGGATCGCGGTGTTCAACGTATTCTGCGCCGACAGGATGATGACGCTGAGCGCGGGCCGGCGCTCCAATATCCCGGCAATGCCGTCCAGCCCGTCGCCGTCAGGCAGCATGACGTCGGTGATCAGCACATCGGGCGAGAAGCTCTCCAGCAAGGCGCTGCGTTCCCGGATCGATCCGGCCGTCTTGACCCTGTGCCCCTGCCGCCGCAGTGCTTCGCCGACAACCACGCAGATCGCCGGATCGTCATCCACCACCAGAATCGCGCCCGTCACCGCCATTGCCTCGCCGTCATCAACCCATTCCCATCGGCAGCAGGATACGGAAGGTGGATTCCCCCACTTGCCCATCGCGCGAATATTGCACGAACCCGTTCATGTCCCGGACCAACTTGTCCACCAGTGCAAGGCCCAAACCCGTTCCGTCCCGCCGCCCGGTGATGAAGGGATTGAACAGGTGATCCAGAATATGCTCGGGCACACCCGGCCCATTGTCGATCACCAAAATCTCGATCGGAAGCACCGCGCTGCCCTTGCCCTTGCCGACCACCACCGAAACACCGTGACGGAAAGCGGTCTCCACCCGGATACGCGGCTTTTCCGTATGCTCCAGTGCCTCGGCGGCATTTTTGAGCAGGTTGATCATCACCTGGACCAGCGCATCGTCATTGATGTTGGCAAATGGCAGGGATGGGTCGTAACTCTTTTTGATACGGATATTTTTGGCAAATCCGGCGGCCGCGATATCGGCCGCGCGGTCGATCAGCGGATAGATATTGCCGCTGCGGCATTCCAGCGTCCGGTCGGTGGTGAAATCCTGCATCCGATCGATCAGCGCCGCAATGCGATCCACCTCGTTGCAGATGAGCTGCGTCAAGGCCTGGTCCCGGCCCTCATTGCCGGATTCCAGCAATTGCGCCGCGCCCCTGATGCCGGACAACGGATTCTTGATCTCATGCGCCAGGATCGCCGCCGCCCCGATGGCCGAACGCGCGCCGCCGGCCGTGCCCCGATGCCCGATCTTGCGAGCCTGGCTCTGCGTGTGGATCGACACCACGCGCCAGCCTTCATGATCCACTATGGGGGAGATCATGAGGTCGACCTCCATCTCTGCCGTCCGCCCGGCATGGACGCGGATGTCATAGGCGGAGATCGGCTTGTTGCTGTGCCAGATATCGAAGCGCGCACCCATTTCCGCCATGCGGATGGTCCGCGCGATATCGCTGCCGACAATGGCGGACCGCGCCATGTTGAGCAGCGTTTCGGCCCGCACATTGGCGTCGGCGATGCTGTTGTCCGGCCGGATCACCAGCGTCGCCACCGGCAGCGCCGTCATCAGTTCCGAAAGCGAAGGTCCATCCTGTTGCGGTCGAAGCGACGGGATGGTCGACATATCCGCCGTCATGCCGCCTTGCGTGTCTCGACCGGCCCTTCGTCGGCGATCAGCGGTTCGTAGAAACGCGCCAGCATGTCGAGCACGACGTCGCCGTCCGGCTCCTGGTTCACCGCATTGCGGAACTCGGCCGAACCCGGCAGGCCCTTGGTGTACCAGCCGATATGCTTGCGCGCCATGTTGACGCCGGTCAGGCCGTCATAATGGTCGATCATCGCGCGATAATGTTCCACGATCACGCGATATTGCTCTTCCAGCGCGGGATCGGCCAGCCGCTCACCCGTGCGGAACCAGTGCATCACCTGCCCGATCAGCCAGGGCCGCCCATAGGCACCGCGCCCGATCATCACGCCGTCCGCGCCGCTCTGTTCCAGCGCCGTTTCCGCGTCATCGATGGAGCAGATGTCGCCATTGACGATCACCGGCAGCGACACCGCCTCCTTGACGCCGCGCACGAACGCCCAGTCCGCCGACCCCTTGTACATCTGGCAACGGGTGCGGCCGTGGACAGTGATCATCTTCGCGCCCAGATCTTCGGCAATCCGCGCCAGTTCCGGCGCGTTCAGGCTGGCATGGTCCCAACCCATGCGCATCTTGACGGTGACGGGCACGTCGACGGCCTTGACCGTCGCCTCGATCAGCGATGCCGCCAGCGGCAGGTCGCGCATCAGGGCGCTGCCCGCATCGCCGTTGACGACCTTCTTCACCGGACAGCCCATGTTGATGTCGATGATCGCAGCGCCCCGATCGGCATTGAGCTTCGCCGCTTCCGCCATCTCCCCGGGCGAACAGCCCGCAAGCTGCATCGACACCGGCTCTTCCAGCGGATGCCAGGCGGCCTTTTGCAGCGACTGCCGCGTTTCCCGGATCATCGCGGCGGTCGCGATCATCTCCGTCACATTGAGGCCCGAGCCATAGCGCCGCACCAGCGTGCGGAACGGCATATCCGTCACGCCCGTCATCGGCGCCAGCACGACCGGCATGTCAATCGTCACCGGGCCAACGGAAATCGGGGAAAGCTTCGTCATCAACTCGTCATCAATCCGGCAGTGCCTAAAAAACAGGCAGCCCTTAGCCGAAATCGCCCCTTTCGGCAAGCAATGCAGGTCTGGCGATCCGGCCCGCCCTGCGATACAGGCGCGCCATGACAGAAAAAACCGTCGCATTGCTGGTCGCAGCCGGACAGGGAAACCGCGCAGGCGGCGGGACTCCCAAGCAATTTCGCATGATCGGCGGCAAGCCGGTGCTTGCCCATGCCGTCGACGCCCTGATCGCCCATCCCGGCATCGACTCCGTGACGGTGGTGGTCGGCGCGGGACAGGAAGCCGCTGCCATGACCGCTCTCGCCGGTCGCCCCATCGCCGCCATCGTAGAGGGCGCGGACAGCCGCCGCGGGTCCGTCCGCGCCGGACTCGAACAGATCGCCTCTTCGGGCGGCGCCGGGCGCATCCTCATCCATGACGCCGCCCGCCCCTTCCTGCCCGCCGCCGTCATCGATCGCCTGCTCTCCGCGCTGGATGAGGCGGCGGGCGCCATCCCCGTGCTTCCGGTCGCCGATACCCTCGTCCGCCATCAGGACGGCCGCGCAGGCGACACGGTGGATCGCGATACCCTCGCCCGGGTACAGACTCCCCAGGCCTTCCATTTCGACACCCTGCTCTCGGCTCACCGCGCCTGGGACAGCCAGCGGGAAGCCACCGACGACGCGCAGATCGTCCGGCATCAGGGCCATGACGTCCTGCTTGTGACCGGCGATGAAAGGCTGGAAAAATTGACCTATCCAGAGGATTTCGTCCGCGCCGAGCGCGGCCTTGGCGTCACCCGCAGCACGCGTGTCGGCATGGGGTATGACGTGCACCGCCTGGCCGACCGGGAAGAGCTTTGGCTGGGCGGCATCCGGATGCCCCATGATCGCGGCCTTTCCGGCCACAGCGATGCCGACGTGGCACTCCACGCGATCGTAGACGCGCTGCTGGGAGCGCTGGCCGAAGGGGATATCGGCAGCCATTTCCCGCCCAGCGATCCGCAATGGCGCGGAGTCGCCTCCGCCCGATTCCTGGAATATGCCGCCGACCGTGTCGCGAAACGGGACGGCATCATTGAGCATATCGACCTGACGATCATCTGTGAGGCGCCCAAGATCGGTCCGCATCGCGACGCCATGCGCGCGCGCATCGCGGAAATCCTTGCCCTTTCGCTTGATCGGGTGAGCGTGAAGGCGACCACCACCGAGCGACTGGGCTTCGCGGGCCGTGGCGAAGGCATTGCCGCACAGGCTGTTGCCACCCTCTCCCTCCCCGCGCTATCCTGACGCCATGCCCGACAGCATCCTTCCCGCGCCGCTTGTCGACCTTGCCGAGCGCGTCATCATTGCCAATCGCCGCGCTGGTCGGACCATTGCCGTGGCGGAAAGCTGCACAGGTGGCCTCGTCTCCGCGGCGCTCACCGAAATCGCCGGATCGTCGGAGGTGTTCGAAGCCGGATTCATCACCTATTCCAATGACATGAAGAGCGAACTGCTCAAAGTGTCGCAAGATGTCATCGAAACCTTCGGCGCGGTTTCCATCGCCACCGCCTGGGCGATGGCGCAGGGCGCGCTCATCAAGAGCCACGCCAATGTCGCGGTCGCCATCACCGGCATTGCCGGTCCCGGCGGCGGATCGGAACAAAAGCCTGTCGGCACCGTGGTCTTCGCCCGTGCAGAACGCGGCGGCAGCCCCGACAAGGTCGTGGCCGACATGCATCATTTCGAGGATAATGGCCGGGGCGGCGTTCGCCTTCAGGCGGCGCTCTGCGCACTCGAACTGCTGCTGCCCGACTCGCCCGCGCCGTAAAGCTCCGCCGCGCGGGTCTCGAACGCGCCGATCATCTTGCGCAGCGCCTTGTCGAACACCTGGCCCGCCAGCATTTCGAACAGCTTGCTCTTGAATTCGAACTCGACTTCGAAATCCACCAGCACGCCGTCCTTGCCGTCGTCGCGGAAACTCCATTCATTGTGGAGGTGCTTCAACGGCCCGTCGAGATAATCGACGCGGACATGATCCGGCCGATGCTTATGGACGCGGGACGTGAAGCTTTCCTTGATGCCCTTGAACCCGACGATCATGTCCGCGACCATTTCGGATTCGCTGTCGGACCGGACGCGGATGGCGCTGACCCAGGGCAGGAATGCGGGATAGGCTTCGACATTCGCCACGAGGTCGAACATCTGTTCCGGTGTATAGGGCAGCGGCCTTGTCTCGTTATGCTTGGGCATCGATCTACTTGGCAGCCTTCGCCAATTGGGCCTCGCGGGCGGCGCGCATCTCGGCGAAATCCTTGCCCGCATGATAGCTGGAGCGGGTCAGCGGACTGGAAGCCACTTGAAGGAAACCCTTGGCCCGTGCGATCGCAGCATAGGCGTTGAACGCCGCCGGCGTCACGAATTCCATGACCTTGGCATGTTTGGGCGTGGGCTGAAGATATTGCCCCATGGTCAGGAAATCGATGTCGGCAGAACGCATGTCGTCCATCACCTGATGGACCTCCAGCCGCTCCTCGCCCAGCCCGAGCATGATGCCGGACTTGGTGAAGATCGACGGGTCGAGCTTCTTCACCGTCTCCAGCAGCCGCAGCGAGGCATAATAGCGCGCACCGGGCCGAATGGTCGGATAGAGCCGGGGCACCGTCTCCAGATTGTGATTATAGACGTCCGGCCGCGCCGCGACGATCATCTCGACCGCCCGCTCATGCTTGTTGCGGAAGTCGGGCGTCAGGATTTCGATCGTCGTGTCCGGAGTCGTGCGCCGCAGCGCCTCGATCACCTTCACGAACTGCGACGCGCCGCCATCGGGCAGGTCGTCGCGGTCGACCGAGGTGATGACGATATGCTCCAGCCCCATTTCCGCACAGGCATCGGCCAGATTCTGCGGCTCATTGGGATCGACCTTGCGCGGCATGCCGGTCTTGACGTTGCAGAAGGCGCAGGCCCGCGTGCAGACATCGCCCAAAATCATCACGGTAGCGTGCTTCTTGGTCCAGCATTCCCCGATATTGGGACAGGCCGCCTCCTCGCACACCGTCGCCAGCCCCTTCGCCCGCATCAGCTTGCGGGTCTCGTGATAGCCCGGGCTGGTCGGCGCCTTCACGCGAATCCAGTCGGGCTTGCGGACGCGTTCGGGACGGTTGGCGGAACGATTGTCGGGGATCGGGGCGATATCGGTCATGCGCCCCAAATAGCGATGCAAGCTCGCTCTTGCCAGCCCCATCATTGTTCGGCACAGGACAGCGCATGACTGATTTCGCCGACATGCTCGCTGGCTATCGCCGTTTCCGCAATACCGGCTGGACGCAGCAGCGCGAGCGATGGGACGATCTCAATGAAGGGCAAAGCCCGCGCGTCATGGTCATCGCCTGCTCCGACAGCCGAGTCGATCCGGCACAGATTTTCGATACCAGCCCTGGCGAGATCTTCGTTGTCCGCAACGTGGCCGCGCTGGTGCCGCCCTTCGAAACCAATCCCGGCCGCCATGGCGTGTCCGCCGCGCTGGAATTCGCGGTCCAGGTGCTCAAGGTGGGTGAAATCGTCGTCATGGGCCATGGCAAGTGCGGCGGCTGCAAGGCGGCGCTCAGCCAGGCGCTGAAGGACGCGCCCCCGGGCGAAGGCGGGTTCATCCACAACTGGATCGAACTGCTCGACGAAGCGCGGGAAAAGGTCGTGGAACGCTTCGGCGACGATCAGGGCCGCAATGCCGAACGCGCCATGGAACAGGAAGGGGTGAAGGTCAGCCTGGCCAATCTGCGTAGCTTCCCCTGCGTCCGCGCCAAGGAACGTACTGGCGAGGTCAAGCTGATCGGCGCCTTCTTCGCCATCGCCGATGGCCAGCTCCATCTGCTGGATGAGACGAGCGGCGAATTCCACCCGGCTCCGCAGGACGCCTGACATGACGGCGCCGATCCCCAGCGGCAATGTCGCCCTGCTGATCGACGCCGACAATGCTTCCGCCGACCATTTCGACCCGGTGCTGACCGTTCTGGCGGAACTGGGCACCGTCAATATCCGCCGCGCCTATGGCAATTGGAGCAAGCCCGCGCTCAAGGGCTGGGCCAGCCAGGCGGTGACGCAGGCGATAGAGACACAGCAGCAGTTCGACCTCACCAAGGGCAAGAACGCGACCGACATGAAGATGACGATCGACGCCATGGACCTGATGGCGAGCGGCCGCGTCACCGGCTTCGGCCTGATGTCGAGCGACAGCGACTTCACCCCGCTGGTGACGCGCATCCGGCAGGAGGGCATTCCGGTCTACGGCTTTGGATCGGCCAACACGCCCCAGGCCTTCCGCAGCGCCTGCACCCGCTTCATTGACGTCGGCGCGCTGACAAGCGCGCGGGAGGCGCCGGTCGAGCCTGAGGAGCCCGACGCAAACCCGGACGGCAAGACCGATGGCGCGGAGGTTGCCCCTGATCTCGTCAATCTGCTGGTGGATGCCTATAACGCCGTGAAGCGCGACGATCAGGGTTTCGCCCGCCTCAGCGAAGTCGGCCAGCTCGCCGGCAACCGCTCCAGCTTCGACACGCGCAACTATGGGTTCAAGCGGCTGTCCGACCTCGTCCGCTCCATCAAGAATTTCAAGGTGGAAAGCCGCGACGGCCAGACCTGGATCAAGCGGGTGCATTGATGGCTGTCGTGGCCCGCCATCTGATGATCCTCGGGCGGGTGCAGGGTGTGTTCTACCGCAATTGGACCGTGGAAACGGCGAGTGGGCTCGGCCTTGCAGGCTGGGTCCGCAATCGCATGGACGGCAGCGTCGAAGCGCTGGTGGAAGGGGCGGAGCAGGCGGTCGAGCGGTTCATCAGCCTGGCTCATGAAGGTCCTCCCGCAGCGCATGTGGCGCGGATCGATGCCACGGTCATCGATGTCGAGGAACTCACATCCTTCCAGAAGCGGCCGACCTGCTGATTGGCGCCGCCATCGCGGCTTGCGGCGGGAATGGGTGGATTGCTGCCATTAAGCCCCTCTCCCAGCGGGAGAGGAAGAGGCCCGCTCGGGGCAGCCGAGTGGGAAGGTGAGGGTGAGCCATTCCGCGCCGTTTCGCCCTCACCCTTCCGCCGTGCTGTGCACGGCTCCCTCCCTCTCCCGGTGGGAGGGGGCGGAATGTCTGCACCTGACCAAAACATTCCACCCCCTCCCATGGCGCAAAAAAAGGCCGATCCCATAGGGACCGGCCTGAAAGTTTTAGGAGAGGATGCCTGAAAGGCCTTCTCTATGTGCATCGCAATATATTATTTTGCAAGTGCGAAATGTGGAGCAAGGATTGCAACCATTGCAAGCCGTTCCTTGTCTCCGCATCGCACCATGCAAATCAGCGGGTCAATTTCTTATATGCCAACCGCGTAGGACGGTCCGCCGCATCGCCCAGACGGCGACGCTTGTCTTCCTCATACATTTCGAAATTGCCCTCGAACCATTCGACATGGCTGTCACCCTCGAACGCCAGGATGTGAGTCGCCAGACGGTCGAGGAAGAAGCGGTCGTGGCTGATCACCACGGCGCAGCCCGCGAAATTCTCGATGGCTTCTTCCAGCGCCGCCAGCGTTTCGACGTCAAGGTCGTTGGTCGGTTCGTCGAGCAGCAGCACATTGCCGCCCTTCTTCAGCATCTTGGCGATGTGCACGCGGTTGCGCTCACCACCCGACAGCTTGCCGACATTCTTCTGCTGGTCCTGCCCCTTGAAGTTGAAGGCCCCAACATAGGCACGGGTCGACATGTCGTGGCCGTTGACCTTCACATAGTCGAGGCCGTCGGACACTTCCTCCCAGACATTCTTCGAGGCATCGAGATGATCGCGACTCTGGTCGACATAGCCCAGCCGCACCGTCGAGCCGATATCGATCTCACCCGAATCGGGCTGCTCCTGACCGGTGATCAGCTTGAACAGGGTCGACTTGCCCGCGCCGTTCGGCCCGATCACGCCGACAATGCCGCCCGGCGGCAGCATGAAGGAGAGGTTCTCGAACAGCAGCTTGTCGCCATAGGCCTTGCTGATATTCTTCGCCTCGATCACCTTGCCGCCCAGGCGCTCAGGCACCTGGATGACGATCTGCGCCTTGCCCGGCGTGCGGTTCTCCTGGCTGGCGACCAGTTCCTCGAACTTCTTGATACGCGCCTTGGACTTGGTCTGGCGGCCCTTGGTCCCGGCCCTGATCCATTCCAGCTCGTCGTTGATCGCCTTCTGGCGGCCGGTCGCCTCGCGGTCTTCCTGCTCCAGGCGCTTGGCCTTCTTCTCCAGATAGGTGGAGTAGTTGCCCTCATAGGGGAAATATTTCCCGCGATCGAGTTCCAGGATCCAGCCGACCACATTGTCGAGGAAGTAGCGGTCGTGGGTGATCATCAGCACCGCGCCCGCATATTCCTTCAGGTGATTTTCCAGCCACTCGACGCTCTCGGCATCCAGATGGTTGGTCGGTTCGTCGAGCAGCAGGATGTCCGGCTTCTGGATCAGCAGGCGAGTGAGCGCGATGCGGCGCTTTTCACCGCCCGAAAGGCTGTCGACCGGCCAGTCCGAAGGCGGGCAGCGCAACGCTTCCATCGCGATCTCAAGCTGGTTGTCGAGCGTCCAGCCGTCCACGGCGTCGATCTGCTCCTGCAACGTGCCCATTTCCTCCATGAGCGCGTCGAAATCGACGTCTTCGGGCGGATCGGCCATAATCATGCTGATCTCGTTGAAGCGGTCCAGCTTGTCGGCGATTTCCCGCGCGCCGTCCTTGACGTTTTCCAGCACCGTCTTGCTCGGGTCGAGTTGGGGCTCCTGCGGCAGATAGCCGACCGAGATATTCTCGCCCGGCCAGGCCTCACCGCTATAATCCGTGTCGATGCCGGCCATGATCTTCATCAGGGTCGACTTGCCCGCGCCGTTGGGGCCGACGATGCCGATCTTCGCCCCGCGATAGAATTGCAGGTTGATCTGGTTGAGCACCGGCTTGGGGGCGCCGGGAAAGCTCTTGGTCATGCTCTTCATGACGAAGGCGTATTGGGACGAGGCGGACATGGCTTGAAGCAGCTCCGAAAGGACAATCGTTGGAAATTGGCGCCGGGTTAGCGGAGGCGGAACGCGTTGGCAAATGGGGGATGGCCCGCTAAGCCTTCATCCATGCAGAAAATCCGATCGGGCACGCTCGCCGCCCTTCTCCTCGGCAGCATCTCCACCCCCTCCTCCCTCCTGGCCGCGCCGTCCAGCGTCGAGACGATTCGCGTAACCGCCTTGGCGGACACGGTCGCGATGGATTTCACCGAGGGCCTCACCACCGAAGTCGGTCCCCGCCCCGCCGGCACCCCGCAGGAGGCGCGCGCCCGCGACTGGGCCGTGGCGAAGCTCAAGAGCCTCGGCTTCTCCAATGTCCGCGTCGAACCCTACACCATGCCCGTCTGGCTACGCGGCCGTGATGAAGCCCGCGTGATTTCACCCTTTCCGCAAAATCTGGTCCTCGCCGCGCTCGGCAACAGCGCTTCCACCCCGGAAAAGGGCATTGACGGCGAAGTCGTCTATTTCCCGACACTGGCCGACCTTGAAGCCGCCCCCGAAGCCAGCCTCAAGGGCAAGATCGTCTTCGTCAGCCACGCTATGCACGCGACCCAGGACGGCAGTTCCTACGGCACGTTCGGCGCCACCCGCCGTCAGGGACCGAGCATCGCTTCCAAAAAAGGCGCCATCGCCATCCTGATCCGCTCCATCGGCACCGACAATCATCGCCAGCCGCATACGGGCGTGCAGATGTGGGCCGATGGCGTGAAGCCCATTCCCGCTGCCGCGCTCAGCGTGCCCGATGCCGAACAGCTTGCCCGCATGGTCGCGCGCGGCCAGCCGGTCCGGCTGCACCTGACGCTCACCTCCAAGATGCTGAAGGACCAGCCGTCGGGCAATGTCGTCGCCGAAATCCCGGGCGGCGACCCCAAGGCAGGCGTCGTCGTCGCCGCCTGCCACCTCGACAGTTGGGATCAGGGCACCGGAGCGATCGACGACGGCGCGGGTTGCGGCATCGTCGCGGCCGCCGCGCTCCAGGCGGCCAAGGGCGGGCCGCTCCGCCGTACCATCCTCATATTGATGGCCGGCGCGGAAGAAGTCGGCGGCAATGGCGGCCGTGCCTATTATGACGCCCATGGTAGGGAGCCTCACGCCATGGCGATGGAATCGGACTTCGGCGCCGATCGTGTGTGGCGCGTCGATTTCAAGCTTCCGCAGAACCACGACGCCCTGGCCCGCCGCATCATCGCGGGCCTTGCGCCGCTCGGCATCGGCGCCAGCCGCCTGCCCGCGGGAGGAGGTTCCGACATCGAACCGCTGGTGAAGGCGGGTGTCCCCGTGGTCGATCTCCAGCAGGACGGCACGCGCTATTTCGACATTCATCACACGCCCGACGATACGCTGGACAAGATCGATCCGGCGCAACTGCAACAGAATGTTGCGGCCTGGGCGGTCGCACTTTTCGAAATCGCAAATGCGCCGGAATCGCTAGGCGTTAACTGAACTTTTATTGTAGACAACTGCTTGTCGCGTGATTCTGTCGCTTCACCGACGCAGAAAAGCATTGATTTGTGCAGCGCACACGTTAATGCGGGTCGCTCGCGTAGGTCACGAATTTAACGTGTCTGACGCGGCAAAATGCTATGGGAGCCGTACACAATGAAGAAGATCGCTGTTGTTTTCGCTTCGGCCGGCCTGCTGGCCCTCGCCGCTTGCGGTGAGAAGCCGGCCAACGAGACCGCGAACGCTTCGAACGCTGTTGTCGAGAACGTTGTCGAAAACGCTGCTAACGCTGCCGACAACGCCGCGAACGCTGCTGACAACGCCGCGAATGCTGCAAACGTTGCTGGCAACGCCGCCAACGCCAAGTAATCTTCGCTTCAGCGAGATTTTCGAAAGGGCGGATCGTCTGGGACGGTCCGCCCTTTTTATTTGGTCAAAGCCGATGCATGTCGCGCAAAACCCTGATTGACGGGGGACATGCTTCACCGCTAAGGCCCGCAAGCGCCGGGGAGTAGCGCAGTCTGGTAGCGCGCCTGCTTTGGGAGCAGGATGTCGCAGGTTCGAATCCTGTCTCCCCGACCACCATCCTGAAAAAGCGAAATGCCACCGCCGCCGGCTCCTTCCGGCAGCGATGGCATTGCTGTAGCGCGCGGCCTTGGCCGCCGTCACATATCAGAGGGCGTAATCGATCTGCGCCCAGAATTTCTTCGTATCGGCATCACCGGTGAAGCTGGCGATCCCCTTGCGCTCATAATCGGCATATTTGATCAGCGCGCTCAGATGCTTGTTCAGCTTCATCGTGACCTGCGCATTATATTCGTCGCCATAATGGATCGACAGCCGGTCGCTGCTGAAATGGTGGAAGGTGAAGGACGCCACCAGCGGCCCCGCCTTCCCGATCTTCGGCACGGTATAGCCGATCCCGGCATAATAGTCCTGGATACCGGTGCCCGGCGTGGCCAGGAACTTGTCCGCCCAGCCATTGAACTTGTGCAGCGTCGCAAAAGGCGTCTGGAAGGCGAAGCCGCCCGCAATCCCGGTGGCCCCCGCGTCGGACCCCAGCAGTTCATAGCCGCCCGTCAGCTTGAACGCGGCGACGTCCAGCCCCAGTTCTGCCGCGACATAGTCGGCCGAATAATGCACCGGATTGGTCGCATAGTCGCTCTGCCGGGCATAGCTGGCGAGGTAGCTGAGCTTCACCTTCTTCGTGAACGGCAGGGCGCCCACGAAACGCGCACCATAGGTCTGACTGCTGTTCCGGCGCAGCGCGACGACCGCCTCATCCTCGTCGACCAGATAGGCAAAACCGGTCAGCGTGCCCAGCTTGGTCTTGTAGGAGACATTGGCGAACACATCGTCGCCATCGATCTGCGTCGGCCGGTTGGCCGAGCCGAACTTGCCGCCGTCAATGCCCCAGATGGTCCGGGCGGAAATCGCATAGGTCACGTCGACCTTCAGATTCTTGACGCCCATATATTCGACGCGCACCGCATCGAAGGTCTGCTCATTCTGCCGCCAGGCGACCGAACCGACGAAACGCTGGTCGTCCAGATTGATCCGCTGGCGGCCGACCGTCACGATCAGCGGCTTGGTGCGGTACTGAAGCTGCAAACGGTTCAGCTCGACATTTTCCGGATCGGCGACGATCGGATAGAGCGTCTTCCCATTGACGCCGCTATTATAATCCTCGTCGATCGCCAGCGTGCCTTCGCCTTCGGCCAGGAAAGCGAACGGCCCCTTGGAAATCTCACCGCCTGCACGCAACCGCATCGTCACCGCATTGGCGTCGCGGCTGCTGGTGAGCGGCGCCGGACCGGCCTGATCGACCGTTTCATAACGTAGCCGCGCCTCGACGACCGGTTTGAACACCACATCCTGCGCCAGTGCCGGCACCGCGATTGCGGACAAGGCCGACGCCGACAACAGGAAAGAAACCTTCTTCATAAATCCCCCTTCATTTGCTCCCGATGGCTGTTTTGGGCCTTTCCAGAGCATCCTCTCCAAACTGGATCGTCTTGATGTTCAGGCGGCGAGCGTCGCCGGATTGCGGTAACGCTCGTGCAGGAAATGGATCACGGCCGACCGCGCCTCGGCATATTCAGCCGTATCGATCGCCTCCAACCGGTTGCGCGGCCGCGCCAGCGATACGGCCCGATCCTCTCCGATCCGTGCCGCCGGGCCGTTGGTCATCATCACCACCCGGTCGGCCAGCAGCACGGCCTCATCCACATCATGGGTGATCATCAGCACGGTGTTGTTGAGCCGCGCCTGCAAATCCATGACCACGTCCTGCAATGCCGCCCGCGTCAGCGCGTCGAGCGCACCGAAGGGCTCGTCCATCAGCAAGACGCGCGGGTTCATCGCGATGGCGCGGGCGATGCCGACACGCTGCTTCATGCCGCCGGACAGTTCGCCCGGACGTTTGGACGCGGCATGGGCCATCTGGACCAGTTCCAGATTGTGCATGACCCAATCCTTGCGTTCGGCCTTGTTCTTGCCGCCCGCCGTCTTGTCGACCGCGAGGCGCACATTTTCCTCCACCGTCAGCCAGGGCAGCAACGAATGGTCCTGGAAGACCACCGCCCGGTCCGGCCCCGGCGCATCCACGACCTGCCCATCGAGGAAGATCGCGCCCCGCGTCGGCTTGACCAGCCCCGCCACGGCATTGAGCAGCGTCGACTTGCCGCAGCCCGAATGGCCGATCAGCGCCACGAACTGGCCCTTCTCAACCTCCAGATCGATCCCGTCGAGCGCGCAGAAACGCCCGGCCTTGGTCGGAAATTCGACGGTGATGCCCTCAAGCGCGAGATAGCTGCGCTGTTTCATGACGCTGTCTCCCCATGAGCATTTTCTCTCGGAAAATGCGTCCACTAAAAACTATCCGGCGCGGCCGATGATGCGGCCCGCGAAGGAAACGATGCGATCCAGGGTGAAACCGACCATGCCGATCCAGATCAGCGCGACGATCGTGTCGGTCAGCAGCGAACTGTTGTAGCTGTCCCAGATGAAGAAGCCGACGCCGGTGCCGCCCTGCACCATTTCGGCGGCGACGATGGCGAGCCAGCTCATGCCGACGCCGATGCGAAGCCCGGTGAACATGTGCGGCACGGTGGCGGGCAGCATGATGCGTGTGAAATATTCGACCGGATTGAGCGCCAGCACCTTGGCGACATTGCGATAGGCCGCTGGAATGGTCTGCACACCCGCCGCCGTGTTCAATATGACCGGCCAGATCGCAGTGATGAAAATCAGGAAGATCGCCGATGGTTGCGCCTGCTGGAAAATCGCCAGGCTGATCGGCAGCCAGGCCAGCGGCGGCACGGTGCGCAACACCTGGAACAGCGGATCGAGCGCGCGGAAGGCAAAGACGCTCTGGCCGATCAATATGCCCAGCGCCACGCCGATCACCGCCGCGATGCTATAGCCGATCAACACGCGACTGAGGCTGGTCAGCACATGCCCGGCAATGCCGACATCGCCGCCATCCTGGATGCTGAAATGGGTCAGGCCGATATCCACGCCCTTGAACGGATGGATGATGACGTCATGGCTTTGCTCCCAGACCGCGAGCGGGCTGGGGAAAGTCGCGCTCGGCGATCCGCAGAGCAATTGCCAGAAGGCCAGCAGCACCGCGATCATCACCATGGTCGGCAGCACGCTCGCCGCCACGGACCGCGCACCCCGGACCAGCGGATGCTCCGGCGCGGCAACCGGTTCGAAGCTGCGGCGGGCGATGGCCTCTTCAGGATAGGGCACGATAACCCCCAATTCGGTGGTGGACGAAGGGGTGCCACCGGCAGAAGCCGAGGGTCCGCTGGTCTTGCTGGGCGATGACGACGCCATGCTGCTCTCCTTCCTCATCAGGCCCGCTTGATCGCCAGGCTGGCCAGATAGGCCTTGGGATTGGCGGGGTCGAAGCTCTTGCCGTCGAAGAATTTCTCGACGCCGCGACTGTCGCTGGCCGGCCCCTTGCCGCCCAGCATCGCGGCGGCCTTGCGCCAGATGTCGGACCGGTTGACCTTGGCGATCACACCCTTGGTGTCGAGCGACATGGGCAGCTTGCCCCAGCGCTGGTTCTCGGTCAGGAACCACAGGTCATGGCTCTTGTACGGGAAGCTGGCATAGCCGTTCCAGAACTTCATCTTGAACGGCGCGTTCGGATATTTCCGGCCGTCGCCCATGGTGAAATTGCCCTGCAAACGATCGGCAATGTCGGTGATCGGGCACTTCAGATAATCGCGGCCCGAAATGGCACCGGCCAGACGCGTGATATTGTTCGGATTGTCCGCCCAGCGCTGCGCTTCCAGCACCGCGGCTGTGATCGCCAGCGCCGCCTTGGGATATTTCGCCACCCAGTCGGAGCGCATCGCAAAGCTCTTTTCGGGGTGGTTCATCCACATCTGGCCGGTCGAAACGGCGGTATAGCCAAGCTGCTGCGCGACCAACTGGTCGTTCCACGGTTCACCCACGCAGAAGGCATCCATGGTATCGGCCTTCATGTTCGCGACCATCTGCGGCGGCGGAATGGTGATCAGTTCGACATCCTTGTCCGGATCGATCCCGCCCGACGCCAGCCAGTAGCGGATCCACAGGTCATGCGTGCCGCCGGGGAAGGTCATGGCCATGGTGATCTTCTTGCCCGCGCCCTTGCGCTGCGCGATCACGCCCTTCATCTTCGCGGAACTGAGGTCGGCCTTCGCCCCCAGATATTCCTTGGACACCGAAATGCCCTGGCCGTTGACATTGAGGCGGGCCAAAATGCTCATCGGCGTCGCCTTGCCGATTGTGCCCAGCGTCAGCAGATAGGGCATGGGCGTCAGGATATGCGCGCCGTCGATACCGCCACCTGCGCTGCCCAGCACCAGATTGTCGCGTGTCGCGCCCCAACTCGCCTGCTTCGCCACCTGCACATCGGGCATGCCATATTTGGCGAAAAAGCCCAGTTCCTTGGCGATGATCAGCGGCGCCGCATCGGTCAGCGCGATGAAGCCCAATTTGGCCCCGGTCACTTCCGGCCCGGTTCCCGCCGCGAATGCACCCGACGGGAACGCCTGGTGCGCCGCAGCAAACAGCGCCGCCGTACCCGACGTCTTGAGCAGTCCACGCCGGCTGACGCCGTCCGGATTATCCCCCTCTGCCATTCCCCAAAATCCTTCCCTGTCCATCATCCCGCTGCGCCAGGCGCGCAGCCAGCCATCGCCGGAAACGCATGTCCGACGTTCGAAAGTCGATGCTGAGAGCCGCCCGGCGACCTCCCGGCCGCCAGCGGAAAACCAAATAAAAAAGCCGCCTGGACGAAGGTCGTCAGACCTGTCCGGGCGGCGTCATTGCCTTATCGATCCCCTTGAGGACCGGGACCGAACTCCACCGTCATCGGTAAGTTCGACCTATGTTTCGAAGCGCCCCTGCTTCGATGCAATGCAAGCTGTCATCGAATCATTCCATGCGCAAGCAAAATTTTTGCGTTGCACAAATTGCAACTGCTCAACGATTCACGCATCCGGCGCTTAAGGGAATTTGGTGGGCCCGGCAGGACTCGAACCCGCAACCTAGCCGTTATGAGCGGCCAGCTCTAACCATTGAGCTACAGGCCCCACCGTGAAGCGATTTCCAGGCAATCACGCTCCATCAACATGCGCCCGGATAGGCAGCATCAGGCCGCTTGGCAAGCCCGTCTGCGCATCGGCACCGCGCTCAATAGCTGATCCAGCGTTGCCGCCGATATATTTCGCCGCGCCAGATGGTCGAGCACCACGTCCCACCAGCGATAAAAGGCCGTCCTGTCGCCTTCATCCCGCACATAGGGCGTATGCCCCGGCGTCAATGTCGGCGAATGGAAGCTGAAGTTCAGCACCCGCACCCCCTCCTCGATCAGCGCGTCGATCGCCTGGACTGCCTCCCGCGCGGGAATGCCTTCCGGCGTCAATGGCACCCGGCTCAACATCCGTGCCCGCGCCAGCGCGCCTGCCATCGGCCCCATGCCCTGCGCCGCGCGATAGAGGCGCTCTCCACCCCCGCGCAAAAGGCCGACAAAGGCCGTCGACAGCGGCAATTCCACCAGCGCCCGGTTCGGCCCCGTCCAATAAGGATGCTGCGGCAGTCCCTGGAAATCAGGCCCATGCTGCGCGCTATAGTCGAACCGGCTGCGCACCGAACTGTCGAGCCGGAACCCCGCCTCTTCCAGCAGCCGTGCGCTGTTCGGCCCGACGCCATAGCGCCCCGCCCGATAGGCCATGGGCCGCTGCCCGAACCGATCGGCAATGCGTTGGCACAGGACTTCCAGCTTCGCCCGTTCCACCGCTTCGGGCAAGAAACCGACATAGCTGTTCGCCGCCGTCACGTCCTCGACATGCGGCGGATTGACCCAGGGATGGAGGTGCGCACCAATATCCGCGGTCCCATCAGCCAGCCAGCGCCCCATCATGTCCACCGCGGCATCGCTGTCGACCACCGGATAATCGGTCACATAGACCGGCTTCACGCCCGCCGCCGCAAAATAGGCCTGCCCCCGCGCCATGCCGTCAATCGCCGTCACGCCATGCCGGGTCCGGCTGAACGGCGCGTCCCAGTCGAATTCCTCCTCGGTATCCACGAACAGCATGAAACGCGTGCCGAACGCCGGATCGAGCGCGATCCTGTCTTCCGCAGCAGGCGCGCGAAGCAGATTGCCGTCATGGAAAAGCCTGTCCATCCCGCTTTCCTAAGCGGCAATGGTTGCCATCGGGTTTCCCGATCCGGCCCGTCCGGGCATCAGGCGCTGCCCACTGCATCACCGGTTTCGGCCATGGCAGGCACGGCAAGCAGGAACCGCCCCGGCTCGATCTCAAGCGCCCCGCCGCATCCCGCAGCCAGGCTTCGGATCAGCCGCAGGGAAAAACCCAGTCCCAGCAAAGGGCCATCCGCCCAGTTTCCATCCGGCATATAGCCCGGATCGAGCAGCCGCTCCTCCTCCATCCCCGCCAGGCTGGACGGCCTGTCGATCGCCAGCACGACCCGTCCGTCGCCCCCGTCGGGCTGATACCAGCACGTCCCGGTCAGCGCCTCACCGGCCGGCGACACCGAAATGACGGTGCGCAGCAGATGCTGGACCATGCGCTCGCCCTGCACCGGGTCGATCCGGACCATCGGCAGGCCGCGTGCCATGGCGATGTCGATCTGCGCGCCATCCCCCTGTTCGCGGAAGCGCGTCGAGACCTGCGTCACCAGCAGCGCCGGATCGACGGCCCGCGGTGCTGACGTCCCCTCGCCGCGCGACACGCGCGCCGCCAGATCGAGATCGTCGAAGGCCGACAGCAAATGCCGTGCGTCCACGGCGATCTTGCCCGCCATGTCGCGATAGGCTTCGCCGGCGGGACCGAAAAGCTCCTGCTCGATGATCTCGGCAAAACCCAATATCGCGTTCAACGGCGTGCGCAGTTCATGCACCAGTTGCCGGATCGAGTCGGCAGAAAGGCCGGCAATCGACACCGGCTCCACTTTCGGCTCGGCTGCCACTTCATGTAGATAGGGCCGCCGCGCCTGCCCGCGATAGCCCTGGAAACGGCCCGAACGCGGATCGAAAAAGGGCGTGGCCGACAAACGCCATTCGCCCGCCATGGTGCCGCCGACGATCATGTATCGGCCGTTCTGGAATCCGCTGCGCCGCATGAAGGCGCCCGCGACATGGCCATCCGGCCCGCTGCCGCCCTCCAGCGCCGTTTCGTTGAGGGCCAGCCCGATCAGCGCCGCGCGCGGCCCTTGATCCACCCATATGATCGTACCGGCCGCATCCGTTTCGAAAGCGAAGGCGCGCGGTCCCACGGCTTCCTCGCGCCGCGGCGCCTCGGTCGGTTCTCCGGCCCGGCGCGCACTGGTGAAACGTGCGATCCGGTCGACCAGATTGCGAATCTGGCTCTGATCCTCTCCCGCTTCCTCTGTCTGGACGCTCGCCCGCGCTTCCTCCGCTGCGATGGGCGAAGGCGCGATCATCGCCTCCGTCAGCAGCATATCCTCCTGCTGCTCCACCTCGACCGCGCTGGTCAGCACCAGGTCGGTCGCGCCAAAGGCCTCCAGCCCCTGAAGCGTCGCCGCGCCCAGATCGCGCCGCGCGCGCAGCACCCCGCGCGCCGTCGGGGTCAGTCGCGGCAGCATCTCCACCCATGCCTCGTCCGGCAGTTTTGCGCGGGACATGGCCGCCGCCGCAATGGCCGGCCGGTCGCTCGCGAAGAATTCGACCAGCGTAGGCGACCGCAGCCGCCCGCCCAGTTCCACCACCGTCGCGATGCGCTGCGTTTCCGACAGTTTCGGCAGCAGCGCGGTCATGCGCTCCAGCAGCGCCGTCCGCTCGGCCGGGGACATGATTTCCCGGCCATGACGGTCATTTTGCGCCAGCAGATCCACGCATTGCCGCCACAGCGTCACGGCGCCAAGGCCGCTCCTGCTTTCCGCGGCGAGAACCGTCTGCATGAGATCGTTGAAGCGCACCCATATTCCCCATATTGGCCCCCGGCGCAGCGCTGAAAAACCATTCGCCGAAGGGATCGTTACACAGGGATAATGCTTCCCGGCCCAAAGGGGAAGGGGCGCGAACGGGTTCTTATCTGAACGTCGCATAGTGGGACAATTGCATTGTCCTGAAATATTATTATGGTAACGCCATATTAACAGGCAAGGAAATAAGCGGAATAATGGCCGGCCCTAATATCGACGATATCGACCTCCAGATCCTGGGTGAATTGCAGGGCGACGGCAGGATGACCAATGTGGAGTTGGCCCGAAAGGTGGGGCTGACCGCTCCTCCCTGCCTGCGTCGTGTCCGCGCGTTGGAGGAAAGCGGCGCCATCAATTCCTATCACGCCGTCGTGAACCCCTCGATGCTGGGATATACCATCACGGTCTTCGCCATGGTCAGCCTGAAAAGCCAGGCCGAAGCCGACCTCAAGGCGTTCGAGGATCATATCGCCACCCTGCCCGAAGTCCGGGAATGCTACATGCTGAACGGCGAAATCGACTTCATCCTGAAGGTCGTGGCGAAGGATCTTCAGAGCTTCCAGCAATTCCTGACATCGAAACTGACCCCCGCGCCCAATGTGGTGAGCGTGAAGACATCCCTGACGATCCGCACGTCAAAAAGCCTGCCGGGCGTGCCGCTTCCGGTCTGAAAATGACGCCAAGGCTGGATCAGTCGAACGTTGGCGTGCGATCAATCACGCCAACGGAGGCCGGAGCCTCAGGATCGCATGTCATCTCCTGAGATACCGGCTTTCGCTGACGTGACGAAAAATCGCCCAAGGCCCTCCAGGACCATTGGCATGCCTTGCCTTCAGCTCGCTGGCACGGCAATCGGCTTGAACGCCGTCTTCCGGCTCTGCTGATCGACCCAGACCGACCAGAAACCCGCGACATTCGCCCAGTTGCCCGTCGTCACCTGGCCCAGCGCCGCTTTGGCTCCGGCCAGATCGCCCGAACGCGCCAGCGCCACGCCCAGACGCGCATTGCCCTTGGCCGTGTCGACCCCGCCCTTGGCCAAAGCCAGCCGATATTGCTCGACCGCCTGCGGATATTGCCCCAGCGAGACATAGATATCCCCCACCGTCATCGCGGCAGAGCCATCCTTGGCCGATGCCGCCTTCTTCGCCGCAGCCGGCAGGCCAGCGATCTCCTTGACCGCCTTGGGCGTCGCGGTCTTCATGAGACCCGCCGTGACCGCCTGTGTCGGGGTGAGCTTGCCCGCCGAGCGTCCGGCCACGATGATCGCCTTGGTCTCGGCGCTATATCCCGTCTTGTCCGCCAATTGCGCATAGGCCTGGTAATCGCGCTCGCTCGCCATGGCGCCATTGGCCGCCTGCAAGCGATAGAGGTCGAGCTGCACCTGGGCGTCCATGCCCGGCGCCGTCAGGTAATTGGCGAGCGCCGTCCGCCATTCTCCGGCCGAATCATAATGGCCCAAACGTTCGCGATAGAGCGCACCGACCTCGCTCCAGTCCCCCGCCTGATAAGCCATGGAGATCGCCCGGTCATACCAGGCCGCCGGGACCGGCTGTCCCGCCGCCCGCTGCCGAGCCAGCGCCTCCTGTACGAAGCTGCGCGCCTCCTTCGCCTTGTTCCTTCGCAGTGCGATGTCCGCGCGCAACATGGTCGCATCCATCGGGTCGTAACCCAGCGTCTTGGCGTAATCGAGCTGGGCATTGGCGTCGTCATAATTGCCGACGATGAAGGACAGATAGCCCGCGACATAGCGCAGACGCGGCATGTCCGTCTTGGGCACGGAGGCGGTCTTGAACATGTCGTTCAGCGCCACCCGCTGCGCCTGCCGGTCGACCTTCAGCACCGCCAGCTCGAACCGGAGCCCGGCCGCCACATAATTTTCGAAATCGCTGACCGGCATCAGCCCGGAGATCTGCGACTGCGCGGCCGCGACATTACCCGCCTTGATCGCACTGTCCGCCGCCTGCGTCGCCGCGCGGAAACCGTCCGACATCTCGATCGCCGGCCCCACCGCGACCGGTTTCTTGGCAAAGGCCGGCGTCGCAGCGAACAGCGCCGCCCCCGCCAATAGGCCACAGGTCAAAATTGAATGTCGCATCATGGCCATGTCAGCCATCCCCCTTGTCGACCGGTGCGGACCGGCGCGTCATCATGTTCAAAACAGGAAAAGGCGCGCCATCCCCATGGACGGCGCGCCATAACCAACTGAAAAATCAGGCCTTGGTGGCGAGATAGGCAAGCCACAGGTCGGCGATCTGCTTGCGCGAACCGGCCTGCACCGACTGGAACGCCGCCTTGGCCGATACATTGTCGCCACCCAGCGCCTTGGCGATGCCCATGCGGGTGTTGATCTCATCGGCATCGACACCACCCTTCTGCTTGGCGAGTTCGAACATCGCCGACGCCTTGGCATAGTCGCCATAGCCCAGATAGGCATCCGCCGTCGCCGCCGCGATCTTGCCATTGGCGGCCTTCTTGGCGTCAGCCTCCGCCGAACCCAGCGAGCCCTTGTCGCCCGCGATCTTCGCCACGGCCGGCTGATACAGGTCGCCGCCCTGGCTGGCGTTCAGCACGCCTTTGCTGCGGCCCGCGTCGATCGCGGACTTCACTTCGCCGTAAATGCCGGTCTTCGACGCCATTTCGGCATATTCCAGATAATCCTGCGCCAGCACCAACCCGCCGGAGGTCGCCATCAGGCGCAGCACATCCAGATTTTCACGGTTGGAGATGTTCGGATTGGCCTGCTGGAACAGGCGGACCAGCGTCCGGAGGTTTTCGCCATTGGGGGCCGCCTGATAGGCCTGCTTCGCCCATTCGGTGACTTCCGGCAGCTTGGCGGTCGCGGCGCGGCTGACGCCGATCTGATACCATTGCGCCGGCACCTGTCCACCCGCCGCCTTGGTCGCGTCCGCCGCGGCCTTCAGCGCGGCCAGCCCCTGCTGGTTCAGGCTGCGCTGCGGTTCGACGGAGGGATTGGCCGTGCCCGCCTTGCCGAAATAGGCCTGGGCCAACGTCACATTCACCGCCTCGGCCTTGTAACCGGCGGCGGCCGCCGCCTTGGCGCGCGTAATCGCCAGATCGTAATTCTTCGCCTGCAACGCCTGGTCGGCGGCCACGGCGTTGAACTGGCCGGCCTGTTCCGGCGGGGTCAGGCCGCTGTCCAGCATCTGGGTCAGCGCCTCGCTCTGCATCGCCGCATCCTTGCTGGTGATGGAGGTGTTCAGCTTGATCGCGCCGATCTGATATTTGTCGTCATTCGACTTCGCCTTGCTGTCGGCATCCGCCAGCGCCGCCTTGGCGCCTGCGAAATCCTGCTTCTCGGCAGCCTGCTGCGCGGTCTGGAGCGCCTTCACCACGTCGGGCGACACGTTCAGCTTGGGCGCGCTGCCCTTCTTCTCTTCCTTCTTGGCCGCGAAGGCCGGAGCCGAAACGGCGCCGCCGGCCAGCGCGAGAGTCAGCGCGAGCGCCACGGGTGTAACAAAACGCATGTTCATCTTCTCCTCTGCGCCCTGGGGACAGGCGGCCCTTGTGTAACGCCGATTAGGGGGCGGCGCGTGAATAACGTTTGAACAGCCTATATGCACCAGTTGACCGCCTGTCAGCCCCAAGGAACGGATCACACGAAACAATCTGGCGCACCGATCATGCGCTTCATGGCCCATACCGTTCGTTTTCGTCGCGTGCGCGCGTGCGCGCGAGGGGTGACAATATTGTTTCGCTCCGCTAGTGCATGGTCGACAACATACACTCACCAAAAAAGAGAATCGATTTGACCGACGAGACTGCCCTCGCCGACCCCTCGGACATCAGCCCCATCTCCATCGTCGACGAGATGAAGGCGAGCTATCTCGACTATGCCATGTCGGTCATCGTCGCCCGCGCCCTGCCGGACGTGCGCGACGGGTTGAAGCCGGTGCACCGCCGCATTCTCTTCTCGGCCCATGAATCGGGCTTCACCCACAACAAGCCCTATCGCAAATCGGCGCGCATCGTCGGTGACGTGATCGGTAAATATCACCCCCATGGCGACAGCGCGATCTATGACGCATTGGCGCGCATGACCCAGGACTGGTCGATGCGCGTGCCGCTGATCGACGGCCAGGGGAACTTCGGTTCCATGGACCCCGATCCGCCGGCCGCCATGCGCTACACCGAAGCGCGCCTCGCCAAGGTCACGAACGCGCTGCTGGACGATCTCGACAAGGACACCGTCGACTTCCAGCCCAATTACGACGCCTCGGAAAGCGAGCCGCAGGTCCTGCCCGCGCGCTTCCCCAACCTGCTGGTCAACGGCGCGGGCGGCATCGCGGTCGGCATGGCGACCAACATCCCGCCGCACAATCTGGGCGAAGTGATCCGCGCCTGCCTCGCCTATATCGACAATACGGGCATCACCATTGACGAGCTGATCCAGATCGTCCCCGGTCCCGATTTCCCGACCGCCCCGCTGATCCTCGGCCAGTCCGGTGCGCGCAGCGCCTATCATACCGGCCGCGGCTCGATCATGATGCGCTCGCGCCACGAGATCGAGGAAGGACGCGGCGACCGCCGCTCCATCGTCCTGACCGCCATCCCCTATCAGGTCGGCAAGAACGGCCTGGTCGAAAAGATCGCCGAAGCCGCCAAGGACAAGCGGATCGAGGGCATCAGCGACATCCGCGACGAATCGAGCCGCGAAGGCGTGCGCATCGTCATGGACCTGAAGCGCGACGCCACCCCCGAAGTCGTCCTGAACCAGCTCTGGCGCAATACCCCCGCCCAGTCGAGCTTCCCGGCCAACATGCTCGCCATTCGCGGCGGCCGCCCGGAACTGCTCAACATCCGCGACATCATCGAGGCGTTCGTCCGCTTCCGCGAAGAGGTCATCACCCGCCGCACCAAATATGAGCTCAACAAGGCCCGCGACCGCGCGCATATCTTGCTGGGCCTCGTCATCGCGGTCACCAACCTCGACGAAGTCGTCCGCATCATCCGTGGCTCGGCCAGCCCGGCCGAAGCCCGCGAAACCCTGCTCGCCCGCGAATGGCCGGTGGCGGAGATCGCGCCTTACTTGAAGCTGGTCGAAGCCATCGAGACCGAGGCGTCCGGCGACACCTATCGCCTGAGCGACACGCAGGTCCGCGCCATACTCGACCTGCGCCTGCACCGCCTGACCGCGCTGGGCCGCGACGAAATCGGCAATGAACTGGCGGAACTCGCCGCCGCCATCGCCGAATATCTCGCCATCCTGGGCGACCGCGTGAAGCTCTACGCGGTGATGCGCGAGGAGTTCGAGGCGATCGAACGCGACTTCGCCACCCCGCGCCTGTCGGAAATCACCGCCGCCGCCGACGGCATCGATGACGAAGACCTGATCGAGCGCGAGGAGATGGTCGTCACCGTCACCGTGCAGGGCTATATCAAGCGCACCCCGCTCGAAAGCTTCCGCGCCCAGGCACGCGGCGGCAAGGGCCGCTCCGGCATGGCGACCAAGGATGAGGACGCCGTCACCGAACTGTTCGTGACCTCCACCCACACGCCGGTCCTGTTCTTCTCCACCGCTGGCAAGGTCTATCGCCTCAAGGTCTGGCGCCTGCCCGAAGGCGGCCCGGCCACGCGCGGCCGCCCGATGGTGAACCTGCTCCCCTTAAGCCCTGGCGAGACGATTCAGACCGTCCTGCCGCTGCCGGAGGATGAGGAAAGCTGGAAGGACCTGCACGTCATGTTCGCGACCGCGAACGGCACGGTCCGCCGCAACAGCATGGACGCCTTCGCCAACATCCCGTCGAACGGCAAGATCGCCATGCGCTTCGACGATGAAAGCACCGACCGGCTGATCGGCGTGGCGCTGCTGACCGAAGAGGATGACGTCCTGCTCGCCACCCGCCAAGGCAAGGCGATCCGCTTCCAGGCGACCGACGTGCGCGAATTTCAGAGCCGCACCTCGACCGGCGTGCGCGGCATGACGCTCAAGGGCGATGATGAAGTGATCTCGCTCTCCGTCCTGCACCGTGCTGGCATCAGGGATCAGGAAGAACGCGACGACTATCTCCGCTTCGCCCCATGGAAGGCGGAGAAGGAAGGTTCGCCGCAGATGAGCGAGGAACGCTTCGCCGAACTACAGGCGAAGGAGCAGTTCATCCTCACCGTCTGCGCCAATGGCTATGGCAAGCTGTCCTCGGCCTATGACTATCGCCGCACCGGTCGCGGTGGTCAGGGTATCACGAACATCGACAATATCGGCCGCAACGGCCCGGTCGTCGCCAGCTTCCCCGCGACACAGGCGGACCAGTTGATGCTCGTCACCGATCAGGCGAAACTGATCCGCATGGGCCTCGACAGCCTGCGCGTCATCGGCCGCAGCTCGGCCGGCGTGCGCCTGTTCAACGTGTCCGACGACGAACATGTCGTCAGCGCCGCGAAGATCGAGGAAAGCGACGAAGCCGAAGAGGCAGGGGAAGCTGGTTTGGATATTGGGGAAGCGTGACCGACCTCTTCGCCTACAAGATCCTGACCAAGGATCAGTATGACCAGCTCAAGACCGACGGCGTGTTCAAGGGCGCGCCCGTCGATCTGGCCGACGGCTACATCCACATGTCGACCCGCGAGCAGGCGGCTGAAACCGCCGCCAGGCATTTCGCGGGACAGGACAATCTGGTGATGGTGATGGTCGACCTCGCCCCCTTCGGCGACGCGATCAAATGGGAGGAGTCACGCGGCGGCGCCCTCTTCCCCCATCTTTATGGCGATCTCCCCCTCAGCGCTGTGGCGGGCAAGGTCGTCCTGCGGCTGGACGAACAGGGCGAACATCTCTTCCCCGCGGGTTTCTGACCCGACAGGACGCCGCAAAAAGGCCGGTCAGCCAGCCAGAAGCGTCGCGGTACAGGCCGAACTGCGCCGCCGGAGGATCAACAGAACGTCATCGAGCAACCGGCCCGGCGCAGACCGCGCTTCGGGCGCGGCATTGTTGAGAAACATCCGGGCGGATCGATGGGACAGCGGCGGCGCCCATCCCTGCTCCGTGCGCTCGACATAGACATTCTTGACGACGTACAAAGCCTCGATCAGACGACGCTCATATTGCGGAAAAAGACGCCGGTCCCCAGCGATGGCCAATGCCCTGATCTTGCGCTTGTGCAGCCAGAACAGCACGCTTCGCGTCAGGCCAGGACGCATATTCATCAACCCGATATGCACGGACCACAGGATGAAGAGAAAGCATTCACGGCTCGTCTCCTCCGACACCGCCCATCCCTCGCGATCGAGAATGCTCCGGATTTCCTTTCGAAGCAGATCGACCTGATCTTCGACCAGTGGCGGCATGCGTCGCCACAAGCGCACAATGTTCATGGTTACTCCCGGCGTCGCGTCGAGCCATCGCACGTACAAAAATGCCGGGCGAATGCAAGCGCTCCGGCGTTCTGGCACGACGAACCGCCGAAATCCGCTATTCCACCTTCATCATCCGCACGACCTTCCCGCCCCTCACCCAATAATCAAACCCACCCCACCTGATCCGCCGCGATCCAGCCGCCACCAGTTGCATCCCCCAATGCGCCCAGCATACCGCAAAGGGCGCCAGCACATCCCACCATAGCGACCGCCGTGCTGCCCGCGCCTGCCCCGGCTCCACAACGCCCGCGATAATCCGCCACCGCACCAGCGCCCGCCCCACGGCCGCACCATAACCCACGGCCACAGCGACCCAGCCACCCCAGCCCAGGGCCCAGACCCAACCGAGCGCCTGCACCCCCACCACAACACAAGCCACCTTCCACATGCCCGCACTGTTGGTCAGGATATGCCGATACTGCCGCACGCCGAAGGCCATCGCCCCGCGCCCCGCCAGCGGCGAAGCCACCAGCAAGTCCCGCACGGGCCGCAACCGCAGCTTCGCCCGCCATCCGGCCAGCCCCATCGCCATGTCGTCGGACAAGCGCCCCGCCAGAGCCGCATCCAGATCCAGCCGCTCCGCCACCTCCCGCGTCAGCGCCATGGCACCGCCCCAGGGCATCGTCGCACTCGCAGCCCGCGGCAGGGTCGCAAGCTGCATCTCCACCGCCCCACCAGCGCGGCCATCGCGCTCGCCTCGGGCAGGAGCAACCGATATCCGGTCACGATATCCGCCTTCCCTCGCACCAGAGGAAAGAGCAATCGCCCAACCAGCCTTGCCGGAGGCTCGATATCCGCGTCCACGAACACCAGATAGCGGTCCCCTTCGCGCAAGGCCCGCAACGCCGCCCGCAATTTATGGACCTTCTGCCCTTCATCGCTGGCCACCCCGGCACGAACGATCTGCGCCCACTCCCCCTCGCGCGCGGCCAGAGCCTCTGCCGCCGCGCATTCGCCCGAGGTTGCGATCAGCAGCCGGAATCGCGCCGTCTGCGCCTTCATCCGGGCGATCAACGCCGCCCCGCCGTCCCAATCGTCCCGCACCGACAACAGCATGACGACGCCCTCGGGTGCTTCCTCCTGCCGGTCCACCGGCAGATGCCGCCAATAATTCAGCACCCCCAGCAACGTCAGCGCCTGAAGGACCAGCCACAACCAGATCATCGCCAATTTCCAAGCCCTTTACCGCCCCGCCCGCTGCTGTATGACGGCAGGCGCGATGCTCTCCAACCCCTTTCTCTTCACCCTGCTCCGCATCCTTCCCGCATCCCTCGCCTCATGGCTGGGCGGCTGGCTATCGGCGAATGTCGCCCGCAAGACCATGAAATTGCGCGACCGGCGGGCCCGCGCCAATCTTGCCCTGCTCCGCCCCGATCTGGACGAACCCACCCGAGAAGCGATGCTCACCCGCCGCTGGCTCAACCTCGGCCGCACGATGGCGGAACTGACCAATATCGACCGGCTGATCGACAACGGCCATGTCACGGTGGAGGATGCGGAGGGCTATCGGCAAGTTCTCGATGGTCCTGGACCGATGATCGCACTGGCGGTGCATCTGGGAAATTGGGACCTGCTCGCCGCCCATATCAAGGCATCCACCGATCGCCCCGGCCTCGGCATCTACGACCCGCCCGAAAACCCGGATCAGGCCGCCATGCTCAAGCGCGCCCGCTCCAGCTACATGGGCGAAGCGATCACCGGCGAAGGTGCCGCCCGAGGCATCCTCAAGCATCTCACGACCAAAGACCGCGCCACCCTCTACATCCTGCTGGACGAGCGCCGCGACCGGCAGGTCTGGTTCCCCCGCTTCGGCCGCGATCTGCCGCCATCGGGCAATCTTTCCGTCGCGCTCCGCCTCGCGCGCAAGGTCGGCGCAACGTTCCTTCCCTTCTACATGGTTCGCACCCAGGGGCCGCACTTCCGCGTCCACTGGCACCCGCCGCTCGACCCTGCGGCATTGACCGACGATCAGATCCTGGATCAGATCGACGTCTTCCTCGGCAAGGCCTGCATCGATCATGCCGACCAATGGCTGGCGCTCCACGACATGGACCTCAGCGCGCCAACCGCCTAAAGCGCCCGCCATGCTTCAATCGACGTCCCGACTCGCCATCAAGATTTGCGGCCTTTCGACGCCGGACACCGTGGGTGCCGCCATGCGCGGGGGCGCCACGCATCTGGGCTTCGTCCATTTCCCCAAAAGCCCGCGCCATGTCGAAGCGGACCAGTTGCGCGCCCTCGCCGCGCCGGTGCCTGCGCATATCGAGCGTGTCGCCGTCCTCGTCGATCCAAGCGATGAAATCCTGACCGAACTCTCGGCTACCCAAGCCCTCACCGCGCTCCAACTGCACGGCAAGGAAAGCCCCGAACGCGCGGCCGCCATCCGTCAGCGCTTCACCATCCCGGTCTGGAAAGCCATTTCCGTCAAGACCCGCGCCGACATAGACGCCGCCAAGGCCTATAATGGCGCCGCCGACTTCCTCCTCTTCGACGCCAAGACCCCGGAAGGCGCGGCGCTTCCCGGCGGCATGGGCCTGCGTTTCGACTGGACGCTGCTACGCGGCGCACCCCTTTCCACGCCCTGGGGCCTCTCGGGCGGCCTTGGCATCGACAATGTGGCCGAGGCCATCCGCATCACCGGCGCTCCGCTGGTCGATGTTTCCTCCGGCGTCGAAAGCGCGCCGGGCATCAAGAGTGTGGACAAGATCATGGCCTTCTGCAATGCGGCGTCCTCATGAGGCAGCACAGCAGCACACGATGGCGTTGATCACTTCCCTACCCTTGAGAAGTGACCCATATTGCCTGACGAGATTGATCCGATGACCGATAGCATAACGCCGCCTACCACCTTGGCCAACAGCCTGCGCTCGCAACCCGACGCTTCCGGCCATTTCGGCCCGTTCGGCGGCCGCTATGTCGCCGAAACCCTGATGCCGCTCATCCTGGAGCTGGAGAAGGTCTATAAGGAAGCCCGCCAGGACCCGGCCTTCGACGCCGAATTCACTGAATTGCTGCGCTCCTATGTCGGCCGCCCCAACCCGCTTTACTATGCCGAGCGGCTGACCGAAGCCCTGCGCGCCGACGCCGCGCCGGGCCCAAATGGTCAGAAAAGGGGCGCGAAAATCTACCTGAAGCGCGAAGAACTGAACCACACCGGCGCACACAAGATCAACAATTGCATCGGCCAGGCGCTGCTCGCCCGCCGCATGGGCAAGAAGAAGGTGATCGCCGAAACCGGCGCCGGCCAGCATGGCGTCGCCACCGCGACCGTCGCCGCCCTGTTCGGCATGGAATGCAAGATCTTCATGGGCGCGAAGGACGTGGAGCGGCAGAAGCCCAACGTCTTCCGCATGAAGCTGCTGGGTGCGGAGGTGATCCCGGTCGTCTCCGGCTCCCAGACGCTCAAGGACGCGATGAACGACGCCCTGCGCCATTGGGTGTCGAACGTCCACGACACTTTCTACATCATCGGCACCGCGGCGGGCCCGCATCCCTATCCGGAACTGGTCCGTGATTTCCAGTCGATCATCGGCCGGGAAGCGCGCGAGCAGATACTGGAGATCGAAGGCCGCCTGCCCGACATGCTGATCGCCCCGGTCGGCGGCGGCTCCAACGCCATCGGCCTGTTCCACCCCTTCCTCGACGATGCCGAGGTCAAGATGATCGGCGTCGAAGCGGCGGGCGAAGGTTTGGCTGGCAAGCACGCCGCCTCCCTCGCGGGCGGCAAGTCCGGCATCCTGCACGGCAACCGCACCTATCTGCTTCAGGATGAGGACGGCCAGATCACCGAAGCGCACAGCATCTCCGCTGGCCTCGACTATCCCGGCATCGGCCCCGAGCATAGCTGGCTGCACGAGATCGGCCGCGTCGACTATATGCCGATCACCGACGATGAGGCGCTGGCCAGCTTCCAGAAACTCTCGGCGCTCGAAGGCATCATCCCCGCGCTCGAATCCGCCCATGCGGTCGCCAGCGCGGAAAAGGTCGCGCCCACGCTCGACGCGGACCAGATCATCATCGTCAATCTCTCCGGCCGTGGTGACAAGGACATCTTCACCGTCGCCAGCGCCCTGGGTGTGGAAATATGACAACTGACCGCCTTTCCGCCCGTTTCGCCGCCTGCAAGAGCGCAGGCCGCGCCGCCCTCGTCACCTTCGTGACGGCGGGCGACCCGACCGTGGCCGATACCCCGCTTATTCTCGACGCACTGGTAGAGGGCGGCGCGGACATCATCGAGCTGGGCATGCCCTTCACCGATCCGATGGCCGACGGCCCGGCGATCGAACTCGCCAACCTGCGCAGCCTCGGTTCCGGTACGAAAACGAAGGATATCTTCGCCCTCGCCACCGCCTTCCGCACCAAGCACCCGGACACACCGCTGGTCCTGATGGGCTACGCCAACCCCATGCTGGTGCGCGGTTCCGAATGGTTTGCCGACCAGTGCAAGGCCGCAGGCGTCGACGGCGTGATCTGCGTCGACGTGCCCCCAGAGGAAGATGCCGAAATCGGCCCGGCCCTGCGAGCAGCGGGCATCCACCTGATCCGCCTCGCCACCCCGACCACCGACGCAGCCCGCCTGCCCGCCGTGCTGAACGGCGCCAGCGGCTTCCTCTACCATGTCGCCGTCGCAGGCATCACCGGCAAGCAACAGGCCGCCCAGGCCGCCGTCGAACAGGCCGTAGCCAGGCTCAAGGCCGCCACCGACCTGCCCATCGCGGTCGGCTTCGGCGTGCGCTCCGCCGAACAGGCCGCCGCCATCGGCCGCGTCGCCGACGGCGTGGTCGTAGGGTCCGCCATAGTCGACATCATCGGCTCGCACGGCGACGCCGCCGCGCCCTTCGTCAAGGATTTCGTCGCCGCCCTGCGCGGCGCGCTCAACGCCAACAGCCCTCATTTCCGGGAGACCGCAGCATGAGCTGGATCAACCGCGTCCGCAAAGCCATCCCCTTCATCGCCAAGAAGGAAACCACGGTCGAGACGCTCTGGCACAAATGCCCCTCCTGCGCCGAGATGATCTTCATCAAGGAGTGGGAAGACAATCTCTCGGTCTGCCCCCGCTGCGACCATCACGGCCGCATCGGCCCGTCCGAACGCTTCGAACATATACTCGACGCCGGATTCATCCTGCTGCCGACCCCGCATGTGCAGGAAGACCCGCTCAAATTCCGCGACTCCAAGCGCTATCCCGACCGCATCAAGGCCGCCCGCGCCTCGACCGGCGATCAGGATGCCCTCATCAACGCGCGCGGCGCGATCGATGACGTGCCGCTGGTCATGGGCGTGCAGAATTTCGCCTATATGGGCGGCTCCATGGGCATGGGCGTCGGCGCCGCCTTCATCCAGGGCGTCAACGAAGCCATCGCCCATAAATGCCCCTATGTGATCTTCACCGCAGCGGGCGGCGCGCGCATGCAGGAGGGCATCCTCTCCCTCATGCAGATGCCCCGTTCCACCGTGGCCATCCAGAAGCTGCACGCGGCGGGCCTGCCCTATATCGTGGTCCTGACCGACCCTACCACCGGCGGCGTCACGGCGAGCTATGCGATGCTGGGCGACATCCAGATCGCCGAACCCAACGCCCTGATCGGTTTCGCCGGCCAGCGCGTCATTGAAAGCACGATCCGCGAAAAGCTGCCCGACGGCTTCCAGCGCGCCGAATATCTGCTGGAGCATGGCATGCTCGACATGGTCGTCCACCGCAGCGAGTTGCGCGACACGCTGGCGAGGGTGATAGGCTACCTCGCCCCGCGCGCCGCCGCCTAAACTCGCCAGGAAAGCGCCGATGGCCGACCACGCCGTCTCCGACGATCCGGGTGTCCAGACCCAGCTCGATCGCCTCGCGACCCTGTCGCCGGGCGCCGACATATTGGGCCTGGAGCGCATTACCTCGCTCCTCGACCGCCTGGGGAACCCGCACCGCGCGCTCCCCCCCGTCTTCCACGTCGCGGGCACCAACGGCAAGGGATCGACCTGCGCCTTCCTGCGCGCCGCGCTCGAAGCCGACGGCAAGAGCGTCCACGTCTTCACCTCGCCCCACCTCGTGCGCTTCAACGAACGCATCCGCATCAACGGCAAGCTGATCGCCGACGAAGCCCTCGCCGATTATCTCTCCCGCGTCCTCGATGTGGCGGAGGGGATCGGTGCCAGCTTCTTCGAGGTCACTACCGCTGCGGCCTTCCTCGCCTTCTCCGAGCATCCCGCCGACGCCTGCATCATCGAAGTGGGCCTTGGCGGCCGCCTCGACGCCACCAACGTCATCGAAAAACCGGCGATCTGCGGCATCGCCCAACTCGGCCTCGACCACCAAAGTTTCCTGGGCAACACCCTCAAGGAAATCGCCGCCGAAAAGACCGGCATCGCCAAGCCCGGCGCCCCGCTGGTGACGCAGCGCTATGCCGACTCGCTTTTCCCCGTGATGCTGAACGCCGCCGCGCGCAACCGCACCCAATGGCTGGCCATGGGCGAAAATTGGGACGCGGTGGCTTATCGGGACCGTCTCCATTATCGCGACGATCTCGGCCGCCTCGAAACCCCGCTGCCCCGCCTTTCCGGCGCGCATCAGGTGCAGAACGCCGGCCTGGCCTTCGCCATGCTCCGCCATCAGAGCGTCCTCCCCGTCAGCGAAGCGGCGCTGAAAGCCGCTCCGCTCTGGGCGCATTGGCCCGCCCGCCTGCAACGGCTCGACCACGGCCCGCTGCTCACCCCGCTGCCGCAATCCGCCGAAGCCTGGCTGGACGGCGGCCATAATGCCGGGGCGGGCGAGGCCATCGCCGCCTTCTTCACGCCCGAGCGTCTGGAAGGCCAAAAGCTCCAGCTCATTATCGGCATGCTGTCGAACAAGGATATGGACGCCTATCTCGTCCCTTTCGCGGGCCGGATCGCCCATATCCACGCCTTGCCCGTACCCGGCCACGACCATCACCCGCCGGAACGCTTCGCCGCCATCGCCGACCTGTGGGGCATCCCCTGCAACGCACACGACAATGCAACCGAAGCCGTGGCCGCCATCGCCGCGCAGTCCCATCCCGCGCCCAAGCTGCTGATCGCGGGATCGCTTTACCTAGCGGGCGAAATTTTGCGGTTGAACGGGCAATATCCCGACTGAAACAACTTGCGATTGACTCGCAATAGCGTATCCTTGCCTTCCAACGACAAAGGCAAAGGTATCCGCGCATGGCCATTGGAGAGCCCGTTTTCCTCGATCAGCCCCGCCCGATCCCCGGCGGCTATGGCAACCGGCTGTTCCTCTATGTCATGCGCCGCATGGCGATGGCGGGCGTCGACGATGCCCATGCCGCCAATGCGATGCTGGGCGCTTTCGGCCGCAGCTATCGCCGCCCGCTGGTGCTGATGCGCGCGATGATGCTGGAACTCGCCCGCACCTCCAGCCGCAAGATATTGATCGCCCCCTGCTGCTGTTCGCGCATGACGACCGATGAAGCGTTGATGATGAAGGCCATCGGCACGGCCCGGCGCAGCCCGCGCACCGCCTATGACGATGTCGCATCCCTGCTCGGCAACGATCACGCTTTGGGCGCCCTCACCTGCCTGCAAGCCGTCGCGCAGGCCCATAGCGACCTCGGCCGCCCGCTCGACCTCTACGCGGCGGGCTGATCGCTCGCCGCGCTGCCGACGCTGGCGTCGATCAGACCCGCCCGCATCATCAGCCAGAACAGGATGATACCTGGCAGGGAAATCACCGTGGTCAGCAGATAGAAATCGACATAGCCGAACCGCTCGATCATCGCACCCGCCGTCGTCCCGGTCAGGAACCGCCCGACGATGCTCGCCGCCGCCGAGATCAGCGCATATTGCGCGGCGGTGAAGCGCAGGTCGCACAGGGCCGAGAAATAGGCCACCACGGTCACGCCACCAATGCCGCTGGCGAAATTCTCGAAACCGATGGCTCCCGCCATGCCCCAATTGCTCTTGCCCAACGCGGCGAGCAGCGCGAAACTGAAATTGGACACGCCCATCAGCAGCAGGCTGACCAGCACCGACCGCTTCATCCCCATTCGCGCGTACAGCACGCCGCCGACGAAAATCCCGATCAGATAGGCCCAGAAACCGATCCCCACGTCATAGATGGCGATCTCGTCATTGGTGTAGCCCATATCGTCGAACAGCAGGCGGAAGGTCAGGTTCGCCAGCGTATCGCCGATCTTGTGCAGCAGGATGAACAACAGCACCAGCCACGCCCCGCGCCGCCGGAAAAACTCCACCAGCGGCCCGGCGATCGACTGCCACACCTCCCCCATGCCGCGCCGCGCCGTCGGTTCCCGGTGCCGCTCCGGCTCGCCCAGCACCAGCCCGGTCAGCATCGCGGGCAGAGCGAAGACCGCACAGGCCAGATAGGCGCCATGCCATCCGATCCGCGCCGCCAGCACCAGCGCCAGCGCCCCCGCCGCCACCGACCCGATGCGCCAGCCATATTGCGACATGCCCGATCCGACACCCAATTGCTCCGGCTTCAGGGTCTCGATCCGATAGGCATCGATCACGATGTCGAAGGTCGCGCCCGCCACCCCGACCAGGATCGCCGCATAGGCCGTCTGCAACAGGCCCGTGGCCGGATCGACCAGCGCCAGATTGGCCACCGCCGCCATCACGAACAGCCCCGCGACGATCAGCCAGGAAACCCGCTGCCCCAACCGGCCGATGATGGGCAGGTGCACGCCGTCGACCACCCAGGCCCACAGAAATTTCAGATTATAGACGAGAAAGGCCAGGGTGAAGGCCGTCACCGCCTTCTTGTCGATCCCGTCCTGCGCCAGCCGCGTCGTCAGCGTCGCGCCGATCATCGCATAGGGAAAGCCTGACGATATGCCGAGAAAAAAGGCCCCCAAGGGCGCCTTCTGAACATAGGGCTTCACCGCATCCAGCCAGCCCGCCGAACCCTCTGCGATCTCAGTCATAAATGCGGCAAGCCCCCGATGGTCATTCCCGCATCATATGACCAAAGCCCACCCAAACAACCACCCCAAAAAACCTTCTCCCTTGAGGGAGAAGGATAGGCAGGCTCATTCGCGCAGCGAGTTGGGCGGAGTTGGATGAGGAGGATCGCCCCTCTCGGCCAATATCACCCTCACCCCACATCCCCGAACAGATGCAATCCTTCCGGAAACCGCGGCAGCGTCTTGCCGCGCAACAGGGCATCCACAACGGCAACCGCCGCCAGCAGGTCGCGCGGCGCATAGGGCTTTGCCAGACAGCCCAGGGCCACCTCCTGCGCATCAACGGGGCAGGCGCCGGTCACGAAGAGTACCGAAACCCCTCTTCCGCTGGCGAAGCGGGCCAGATCGATGCCCGTCCTCTCGCCGTGCAGCGTCACATCCGCGATCACCAGATCGACATTTTCGTCCTCGATGACGCTGACGGCATGGGTATATTCGTCGACGGTCGCGGCCACGCGATAACCCGCCATCTCCAGCACATGCTCATTGTCGAAAGCGACCAGCGGCTCATCCTCGACCACCAGCACGCTGCGAATGGCCTTCCGGCGTCCCTTCGCCCCGACTTCCCCTTTGACCAGTCCGAAAAACATTTGCCGATCCGCCCCATTTGCGCCATTCAGCCGACCAACGTGCAACCCCCGAAACGGGTTTCTTATCGTCCCGGCACACAGGCGCAGGGACAGCACTATTCGTCAATTATCTGGCTCCCCGCATATGGGAATGCCATCCCGTTTTGAAAAGGAACGCTTCCGTGGAACCGCCGAAAAAATCTGGACCGCCGCGACGGTCAGGCCCCGGCGGCCCCAGGCGCCCGACCGGCACTCAAACCGCTCCCGGTTCCCGCCCCGCCCGTCCGCCTTTCAGGAAGGCGAAACCGGCCTCCGCGAAAGCCGCAAACCCGCATCCGGCCCGCGCCGCCGCAGCCGCCAGCGGCAAGAACGAGCCGCAGCGCATCGCGAAACTTCTCGCCCGCGCCGGTGTCGCATCCCGCCGCGAGATAGAGCGGATGATCGAGGAAGGCCGCATCACGCTGAACGGAGAGGCAGTCACGACCCCGGCGACACTGCTCGCCTCGCTCCATGGCGTGGCGGTGGACGGCACCCCCGTCGCGGCCCCTGCTCCGACGCGCCTCTTCCTCTTCCACAAACCCACGGGCTTTCTCACCACGGAGCGCGACCCGCGCGGCCGCCCGACCATCTATGACAAGCTGCCCGCCGACCTGCCGCGCGTCATGCCGATCGGCCGGCTCGACATGACGACCGAAGGGCTGCTGCTGCTCACCACCGATGGCGAATTCAAGCGTCAGATGGAATTGCCCTCGACCGGCGTGCCGCGCACCTACCGCGCCCGCGCCTTCGGTGAAGTCAGCCAGAACCAGCTTGAAGACCTGTTCGACGGGCTCGAGATCGACGGCATCCGCTATGGCCGGATCGAGGCCAATCTGGAACGCCGCACCGGCCGCAACCAGTGGATCGAAATGACCCTGACCGAGGGGAAGAATCGCGAGGTCCGCCGCGTGCTGGAACATCTGGGGCTCCAGGTGAACCGCCTGATCCGCACCAGCTACGGCCCATTCCATCTGGGCGAACTGGCGTCGGGTGCGGTGGAGGAAGTGCGCCAGCACGACCTCATCGTCTTCCGCAAGAGTTTGGGAAAGGCTAGTTAGGAAGCCCTATCCCCTGTTGGCGCTGAGCGTCCCTCACCTCCGTTCGCCCTGAGCCTGTCGAAGGGCTTTTCTTCTTTCCAAGACGAGCCAACCCATGAGAATCATCGCAGGCCAATGGCGCGGCCGCCCCCTCACCGCCCCGAAGGGCGATACCACCCGTCCCACGGCGGACCGCACCCGCGAAACGCTCTTCTCCATGCTGCTGAGCCGCATCGGCTCGTTCGAAGGGCTCAGCGTAGGCGATTTCTTCGCCGGTTCCGGCGCGCTCGGTTTCGAGGCCCTCTCGCGCGGCGCGGCAAGCTGCATCTTCGTGGAACAGGACCGCACCGCCCTCGACGCGATCCGGGCGAACGGCGACAAGCTCGGCCTTCGCCCCGACATCCGCCAGAGCAGCGTCCTTTCCCTCGGCCCGGCAGCCAAGCCGCTGGACCTCATCTTCATGGACCCGCCCTACAATAGCGGCGCGGGCATGGTGGCGCTCGACAAGCTCAGCCGCCTGGGCTGGACCGGCCCGGCCACCTGGATCAGCATCGAAACCGGCCGCCGCGAGGATGTGGAAGTCAAAGGCTTCACCACGCAAGCCACCCGCGACGTCGGCAAGGCCCGCCTGACCCTCCTGAGAGAAACGGCCTGACTTGAGGAACCCGTGCTCCTGCGAAGGCAGGAGCCCAGTTCCAAAGCCCGATCCCTGCTCCTGTCCTTGCAGAAGCAGGCTCCACTGCCATCACGCCGCCTCAGCATCCTCATAGGCCTGCGCTTCCTTGCCGATCAGGATATTGGCAAGAAACCAATAGGCCTGCCCCCAGGCGTTCAGCACGGCATCGGTCGCCACCTCCGCGCCCAGCACGTCGCGGATCGCGGGCAGCAATGCCTCGGCCACCTTGGGATAATGTTCCGCCTTCACCCCGGTTTCGACATGGCGCTGCACCATCCGCGCGACCGCGCCGTCCAGCGCCTGCAACTTGTCGATATTCTCGGCATAGCCCAGGATCGCCGCCGCCAGCCGCTTGGGCTGCTCGCCGCTTTCCTGCGCGGCCTGGTCGAACATGTCCTTGATCGATGCATCCTGAAACAGCCGCGCATACATGGCCGTCGTGATCTCCACCCCATGCTTGCGCAGAGCGGGGGCGGTCGCCTTGACGATGGCAATGGTGTCTGCGGTCAACTGGGTCATTTATGCACCTTTCCTCAATGGTTTCGGGCCGCGCCAGACCCGCCGGCCAAAAAGCCGCGCCGGACAAGGGGGACTCGATAAAGATGCATTTACTTTGCATGTTTAAAGATGTAAATAGAATGAATGTTTGAAAATCAACCGCCGCGCAATTAACGATTACATTCATGCAATTGACCCGCCACACCGACTATGCCCTGCGCGTCCTGATCCATCTCGCGGTCGCTCCCACCGGCCGGGCGACCATCCCCGAAATCGCGGATGCCTACGGCCTCTCGCGCAATCATCTGATGAAGGTCGTTCATCATCTCGGCCAAGGCGGTTTCCTGGACACCCAGCGTGGGCGCGGCGGCGGGTTCGTCCTCGCCCGTCCCAGCGACGCGATCAAATTGGGCGAGGTCATCCGCCACACGGAACCCGACATGAACATGGCCGATTGCGGCTCCTGCGCCATCCGCGCAGCCTGCGGCCTGTCCGGCATATTGCGGGAAGCGACCGCCGCGTTCCTGGCCGTACTGGATCGCCACAGCCTGGCTGACGCGGCGCGCGACAGAGCCGGGCTGGCGGCGCTCATCGCCGCCTTGCCCGGCCCAGGTTCGGGACCCGGCGCGGTTACCGGCGCTTGCGCATAGCCCTCGGCGCTTCATTCCGGTTCATGCAGCTATCCTGCACGGTCTTGCTGCACAGTGGATAGTCCTTCTGCTCGGTTGGCGGCGGCGTCATATTGCCGCCCACCGTCGCAGGGTTGGCGGACGTTCCCACCGGCGCCGACGGATCGCGCGGAACGCCGGCCGGCGCCGGCTGCATCCCCGTATCCGGCGGCACCGCACCCGTGGGCTGCCCAGCGTTGGGATCGGCACCGGAGGGCGGCGTTGCGGGAGTCGCCGGGGCGGCCGGCGTTGCCGGGGTCGCGCCCTGCTCCGGCGGCGGCGTATCGGTAGCGGGAGGCTGTTGCGATGCCGGCATGTCCTGCGCCATCGCTATTCCGCCAGCACCGGTGCCAAAACACAGCAAGGCCGCGCCCGCCAATAGGATCGATTTCATCGGGATCATCCTTTCCTTGTTCTTCACCCCGTTCTGCCGCTTGGGCCAGGGGGAGAACCGGACTCGTGACGCCAGCGTTCCGGCCACGGAGACGAACCGTGGCGCACGCGCCGTCAGACGAACCCGAACGACCCGTGCTCCGTCAAACCTCTGGATAGCGATCGAATTTCGGCAGTTCATGCGCCGCCGCCATCCAGGGCGCAGCTTCCGCATATTGGACATGAATGGCTGGCGGCAGCGCGGCCTGGTCGTCCAGGGTTGCGGTCTGGATATCCACCATGCCAGGAAAGACCTCGGAATTGCGATAGAACAAGCTCGTTCCGCATGTTCCGCAAAATTGCCGCATCACATTTTTCGATGACTGATAGGTCACCGGCTTGCCCCGTACCATCACCATATTCTCCGGAAACAATGCCCAACCGACCATATGCGCACCCGTACTCTTCCTGCAGTCGGAACAATGGCAAAGCGCGCTATAGGCTGGCTCGCCCTGCGCTTCATAGTGAATCGCCCCGCATCGGCACCGCCCCGTGACCATGGCCTTTCTCCTTGCATGATTCCCTTTTTGTTCTCATAAACGACCGCCTGATGCAAGGCCGACCACCCTTGCTCCTCCCGTCCCCAGACCTTAGTTGATGACCATGACCCTGCCCGCTCCCTCGCCCGATGATCCCGCCTATCTCCAGGGTCTCAACGAACCCCAGCGGGAGGCCGTGCTGACCACCGAAGGCCCGGTATTGGTCCTCGCGGGTGCGGGCACGGGCAAGACCGCCGCGCTCACCGCCCGTCTCGCCCATCTCATCGCCACCCGCCGCGCCTATCCGTCGGAAATCCTCGCCGTCACCTTCACCAACAAGGCGGCGCGGGAAATGCGCGAACGTGTCGGCCGCATGATCGGCCCGGCCGTGGAGGGCATGCCCTGGCTTGGCACCTTCCACGCGATCGCCGCCAAGATGCTGCGCCGCCACGCCGAGCTGGTCGGCCTGCAATCCAATTTCACCATCCTCGACACCGACGACCAGCTTCGCCTGCTGAAGCAACTCATCCAGGCTGAAGGGATCGACGAAAAGCGCTGGCCTGCGCGTCAGCTCGCAGGCCTGATCGATCAATGGAAGAACCGCGGCTGGACTCCGGAGGAAATCGGCGCGGGCGAAAGCGAAGGCTATGCCAATGGCCGCGGGCAGAAGCTCTACGCCGCTTACCAAGCCCGCCTGCGCGATGTTAATGCCTGTGATTTCGGTGACTTGCTACTGCATATTCTGACGATATTGAAGCGCCACCGGGACGTTCTGGAAAGCTATCAACAGCGCTTCCGCTATATCATGGTGGACGAATATCAGGACACGAACAGCAGCCAGTATCTCTGGCTCCGCCTGCTCGCCCAGCAGCGCAAGAACATCTGCTGCGTGGGCGATGACGACCAGTCCATCTATTCATGGCGCGGTGCCGAAGTCGCCAATATCCTGCGTTTCGAAAAGGATTTTCCCGGCGCGAAGATCGTCCGCCTCGAACAGAATTACCGCTCGAATCCGCACATACTCGGCGCCGCCTCCGGCGTGATCGCGGAAAATGGCAACCGCCTCGGCAAGACTCTCTGGACCGAGATCGACGTGGGCGAGAAGGTCCGCATCATCGGCGTCTGGGACGGCCCTGAGGAAGCCCGCCGGGTGGGCGATGAGATCGAATCGATCGAACGCAGCGGCCAGTCGCTGGACGAGGTCGCCATCCTCGTCCGCGCCCAGCACCAGACCCGCGAATTCGAGGACCGCTTCATCCAGATCGGCCTGCCCTATCGCATCGTCGGCGGCTTCCGCTTCTACGAACGCGCCGAAATCCGCGATGCGCTGGCCTATCTGCGCCTCGTCAACCAGCCCGCCGACGACCTCGCCTTCGAACGGATCGTCAACGTCCCCAAGCGCGGCCTGGGCGACAAGGCGGTCGAAAAACTCCACCGCCTCGCCCGCGCGGAAGCTATCCCGCTGGCGCTCGCCGCCGCGCGCATCCTCGACACCGATGAGATGACGCCGCAGGCCCGGCGGTCACTGGGCGCCTTCATCGGCGACCTCGCCCGCTGGCGCGACCGCGCGGCGCAGCTTCCCCATGCGGAACTCGCCCGGCAGATATTGGACGAAAGCGGCTATACCGCCATGCTCCAGGCCGAACGCACCACCGAAAGCGCGGGGCGGCTGGAAAATTTGAACGAACTCACCCGCGCCATGGAGGAATATGAGACGCTGGGCGCATTCCTCGAACATGTGTCGCTGGTCATGGACAATGAGGCGCAGGCGGACGAACGCAAGATCACGATCATGACCATTCACGCCGCCAAGGGGCTGGAATTCGACACGGTGTTCCTGGCGGGCTGGGAAGAAGGCATTTTCCCCTCCCAGCGCGCGCTCGACGAAGGCGGGTTGAACAGCCTGGAGGAAGAACGCCGCCTCGCCTATGTCGCGCTCACCCGCGCGCGGAAGCGCTGTATCATACTCCACGCCGCCAACCGCCGCATCTATGGCCAATGGACCAGTTCCATCCCTTCCCGCTTCGTGGGCGAACTCCCGCCCGAACATGTCGAGGAGGAAAACAGCATGTCCGGCGGCGCCTCGCTCTGGCGCGCCAACTGGTCGGAACGTGCCGACCCCTTCGCCAATGTCCAGCGCGGCAGCGGTCGCGGCCCGGGCTGGCAACGCGCCCAGCAAAGCGGCCAGTTCGTAAAAGAACCTGTCCGGATCGTGGAAGCCCGCGCATCGGCGGTGTCGCTCGGCAACAAGGGCCGCGACGACATGAGCATAGGCCTGCGCGTCTTCCACCAGAAATTCGGCTACGGCACCATCGCGGAAATCGAAGGCAACAAGCTGGAGATCGATTTCGAAACGGCGGGACGGAAACGGGTGATGGACAGCTTCGTCCAGCCTGCATGAGCGACGGCTGGATGCCGATGCGCGAGGCCGACCTTCCGACGGTAAAGGTCATTTCGGATGCTGTCCACGGCGCTTATACCGAAGATGAAGCCATATATGCGGAACGGCTGGCGCTTTATCCGTCCGGCTGCCTGATCCTGCGAAGCGAGGGCCAGCCCCTCGGCTATCTCATCGCCCACCCCTGGCGCAGCGAGCAGCCTCCCACGCTCAACATGCGGTTGGGCGGCATCCCCGCCGATGCCGACGTCTATTATCTTCACGACATCGCCCTTCTTCCTTCGGCCCGTGGAACGGGCGCGGGAAAGAGCGCCATGGCCAAGGTGGTGGAGCAGGCCAGGACAGAAGGCTTTGCGGCGATTCGCCTGATGTCGGTCAACGGCGCGGACAGCTTCTGGTCGTCGCGGGGCTTCGTGCGCCTGCCGGATGCGTCGGCATCCTATGGCGACGCATCCGTCTTCATGGAACGCAGGCTGTAGGGCACACCCCGCCTTCGTCGGACCGGAAGGGTAAGATTCGGCGGGCCGACGACAGGAAGATTGCGGCAACATGCCAGTCGCCACTCGCTACAAGGGCATCTTCCACGAAAGTCCGTGCCCACATTCTCGATTTTGGACAATTGGTGGAGCCTAGCGGGATCGAACCGCTGACCTCCTGCATGCCATGCAGGCGCTCTCCCAGCTGAGCTAAGGCCCCATCATGTTGCGGCGTGATGCCGCATCCCAATGGATCAGACCATGTCCGGTGTGACACCGCCGGCCGAATGACGGGAGTTTTCCGGTAAAACCGAAAAACTGGTGGAGCCTAGCGGGATCGAACCGCTGACCTCCTGCATGCCATGCAGGCGCTCTCCCAGCTGAGCTAAGGCCCCGTTTTCCAGTGTCGGCGCCGTTGGGGCGGCGCCTTGCGAGGTCGCTGCCATTAGGTGGCGGCGACCTCCTTGGCAAGCACAAAATTCAATTAATTGTCGTCCTCGCCATCGTCGCCGCCGGCATCGACGCCCAGGTCGTCGTCACCGCCCAGATCGACGTCATTATCCGGCGAATCGCCGTCATCATCCACGTCCAGATCCAGGTCCAGATCGTCGTCAGCCGTTTCGATCTCGCCATCGGCGGTTTCGATGACCTTCTTGGGCGCTTCCTCATAGGGCAACGGCTGCTTCGACTTCAGCACCGGCTCGGGCTCCCAGGCCGTACCGCAGTTGATGCATGTGACAGGGTCATCCTTGCCCAGATCGTAGAAGCGCGTGGCGCATTTCGGGCAGGTACGCTTCGTGCCCCATTCAGCCTTGACCATGTCCGGCCTTTTCCTTCTCTTGCGAGTGCTCAGAACAGATATTACGCGGCACGACTGGGTCGCCCGCGAAGAGACGGCGCCTTGCCATAGCGAAACCGCCCTGTCAAAAGCCGGGCGCATTTTTTCAAGTCTTACAGACGGATTTCCCCGTGACCGCTTCTTCCGACCAGCCGCACCCCAAGACCTTCACCGCTGCCCCGGCCCTTTCCGGATCGATCACGGTGCCGGGCGACAAGAGCATTTCGCACCGATCGTTGATGCTCTCCGCGCTGGCCGTGGGCGAAAGCCGCGTCGAAGGCCTGCTGGAAGGAGAGGATGTCCTCGCCACCGCCGCAGCGATGCGGGCGATGGGCGCCGAAATCCGCAGGGATGAGGGAGGCATCTGGCACATCCACGGCGTCGGCGTCGGCGGCCTGCTCCAGCCCCAAAGCGCGCTCGACATGGGCAATAGCGGTACGTCGACCCGCCTGCTCATGGGCCTTGTCGCCAGTCATGCGATCACCGCGACCTTCGTGGGGGACGCCTCGCTCAGCAAGCGCCCCATGGCCCGCGTCACAGAGCCCCTGTCCCGCATGGGCGCCAGCTTCACGACCAGCCCCGGCGATCGCCTGCCGCTTACCATGCGCGGCGTCTGCCCGGCGGTGCCGCTCGACTACCGCCTGCCCGTCGCCTCGGCGCAGGTGAAATCCGCGATCCTGCTGGCAGGCCTCAACGCCCCCGGCATCACCCGCATCGTCGAACCGATCCCGACCCGCGACCATAGCGAACGCATGCTCAAGGGCTTCGGCGCCGACCTCGACATAGAGGTGGAGGCCGACGGCACCCGTATCATTACACTCAGGGGCGAAGCCGAACTCCGCCCGCAATCGATCACTGTGCCGGGCGACCCATCCTCCGCGGCCTTCCCGATGGTCGCTGCGCTGCTGGTGCCGGCCTCGAAGGTGACGATCGCCAATGTCGGCCTCAACGCGACCCGCGCCGGTCTTGTCGACCTGCTCCGCGAGATGGGCGGCGACATCGCCATCGAAAATCCCCGCGAGGTCGGTGGCGAGCCGGTGGGCGACCTCGTCATCACCGCCTCCGCGCTCAAGGGCATCGAGCCCGATCCGGCCAACGCCCCCTCGATGATAGACGAATATCCCGTCGCCTTCATCGCGGCAGCCTTTGCGGCAGGGCGCAGCGTCTTCCGCGGCCTTGAAGAACTGCGCGTCAAGGAATCGGACCGTATCGCCACCATGGCGACGGGCCTGCGCGCCATCGGCGTCACCGTAGAGGAACTGGAGGACGGTATCGTCATAGAGGGCAGCGGCGGCGCGCTGCTGACCGGCGGCGGACCGATCGCGACCAAGCTCGACCACCGCATCGCCATGAGCTTTGCGATCGCCGGCCTGGTGTCGAAAAACGGCGTCACCATCGATGACATGCGCCCGGTCGCGACGAGCTTCCCCGGCTTCACCGCCCTGCTCGAATCGCTGGGGGCCATGGCATGACCTTCGACTTCGCCAATGCCATAGGCCTGGTCGGCAGCGGCCTGATGGTCGTTGCCTATGCCTATAGCAACATGGCGAAGACGTTGAATTTCACCCTCTTCAACCTGCTGAATCTGGTCGGCGCGCTGCTGCTGATCTACTCGCTGACCGTTCATTTCAACGTGGCGTCGATGGCGCTGGAAATCGTCTGGGCGTTCATTGCCCTGATCGGTCTCGCCAAGGCGCTGCGGAAAGGCAAAGCATCATGATCATCGCCGTCGATGGCCCCGCCGCATCGGGCAAGGGCACGATCGCCAAGGCGCTGGGCCGCCATTATGGCCTCCCCGTCCTCGACACCGGACTGCTTTATCGCGCGGTCGGCCTTGCCGTCCTGAAAACCGGCGGCGATCCCGATCATGAAGCGGACGCCCTGGCCGCCTGCTCCTTCAACGATGGCGTCCTCGCCGACCCCGCGCTCCGCAGCGAGGCGGTCGGCTCCCTCGCCTCCCGCGTCTCGATCCACCCAAGCGTCCGGCAGGCGCTGGTGAAACGACAGCGCGACTTCGCCACCCAACCCGGCGGTGCCATCCTGGACGGGCGCGATATCGCGACGGTCATCGCCCCCGATGCCGACGCCAAGATCTTCGTCACCGCCAGCGTCCACGTCCGTGCCCAGCGGCGCTATGACGACGCCCTGTCTCATGGCGGCCATCCCGACATGGACAGCCTGATCGCGGACATCCAGGCCCGCGACACCCGCGACATGAGCCGCGACCATGCTCCATTGCGTGTGGCCGATGGCGCGGACTTGCTCGACACCAGCAATTTGACTATAGACGCCGCCGTCCAGCAAGCCATTGCATTGGTGGATGCCCAGTTGGAACGTCGGCGCAACGCCTGACGCGATGCCGGGCGCCGGGGTTTCCCAGGCGCCCTTTTCGCTTATCCACGGGTGTCGACTCGCCATGGCCGAAAGGATGTTCGTGCGGCAATCCGGCCGTGCGGACTGTTTGGCCTCAAAGACCACCGGACACAACCGGTAGGCCAGCAATGACGAGTGAAGGACTACAACATGGCCTCTACGGCATTCCCCTCGCGCGACGATTTCGCCGCGCTTCTCAATGATTCCCTCGGTGGCGAGGATGGCGGCTTCGAAGGTCGCGTCGTCAAGGGCACCGTGACCGGCATCGAAAACGATATGGCGCTGATCGACGTCGGCCTGAAGTCGGAAGGCCGCGTGCCGCTGCGCGAATTCGCCGCGCCCGGTCAGAAGGCTGACCTCAAGGTCGGCGACGAAGTCGAAGTCTATGTCGACCGCGTCGAAAACGCCCATGGCGAAGCCATGCTGTCACGCGACCGCGCTCGCCGCGAAGCCGCCTGGGACAAGCTGGAATCCGAATTCACCGAAAACGCCCGCGTCGAAGGCGTCATCTTCGGCCGCGTCAAGGGCGGCTTCACCGTCGACCTGGACGGCGCCGTGGCATTCCTCCCTGGCTCGCAGGTCGATATCCGCCCCGTGCGCGATGTCACCCCGCTGATGGACATCCCGCAGCCTTTCCAGATCCTGAAGATGGATCGCCGCCGCGGCAACATCGTCGTGTCGCGCCGCGCCATCCTGGAAGAAACCCGCGCCGAACAGCGCAGCGGCCTGATCCAGACGCTGGCCGAAGGTCAGATCATCGAGGGCGTCGTCAAGAACATCACCGACTATGGCGCGTTCGTTGACCTGGGCGGCATCGATGGCCTGCTGCACGTCACCGACCTGTCGTACAAGCGCATCAACCACCCGAACGAGATGATCAACATCGGCGACACCGTCCGCGTGCAGATCATCCGCATCAACCGCGACACTCAGCGCATCAGCCTGGGCATGAAGCAGCTGGAAAGCGATCCGTGGGAAGGCGCCAGCGCCAAGTACCCCGTCGGCGCCAAGCTGTCGGGCCGCGTCACGAACATCACCGAATATGGTGCGTTCGTCGAACTGGAGCCGGGCATCGAGGGTCTCGTCCACGTTTCGGAAATGTCCTGGACCAAGAAGAACGTCCACCCCGGCAAGATCGTTTCGACCAGCCAGGAAGTCGACGTCATCATCCTGGAAGTCGATCCCGAGAAGCGTCGCATCTCGCTCGGCCTCAAGCAGGCTCAGAACAACCCCTGGGACAGCTTCGCCGAACGTCACCCGATCGGTTCTACCGTTGAGGGCGAAGTCAAGAATGCAACCGAATTCGGTCTGTTCATCGGTCTGGATGGTGACGTGGACGGCATGGTCCACATGTCCGACATCGCCTGGGGTATTTCGGGCGAGGACGCGCTGGCTCTGCACCGCAAGGGCGAGACGGTTCAGGCCGTCGTTCTCGACATCGACATTGAGAAGGAGCGTATCAGCCTCGGCATGAAGCAGCTCGAGCGTGGTGGCCCGGCCGCTGGCGGCACGGCTGCTGCGGCTGCCGGCCTCAACAAGAATGCGATCGTCACCGTGACGGTTCTGGAAGTGCGCGACGGCGGCCTGGAAGTCCAGGCTGGCGAAGACGGAGCCGCCGGCTTCATCAAGCGCAGCGACCTCGGCCGCGACCGCGACGAACAGCGTCCGGAACGCTTCCAGGTTGGCCAGAAGTTCGACGCGATGGTCACCGGTTTCGACCGCGCCAAGAAGCCGACCTTCTCGGTCAAGGCGATGCAGATCGCCGAAGAGAAGCAGGCTGTCGCACAATATGGCTCGTCCGACAGCGGTGCTTCGCTGGGCGACATTCTGGGTGAAGCCCTGAAAGCCAAGAGCGAAGGTTAATCTCCTTCGGTATCTAACTTAAGTAATAGAGCCCGCCGGAACTTGTCTCTGGCGGGCTTTTTCTATTCCCAAAATGAGAAAGACCTACCGATATTGGCTGATTGTCAGCAGCTTTGGGATTCATTATAAATAAACCGGGAACCAGAAGGGGGAGTCTGGAGGACCAATGATACGCTCGGAACTGATACAGAGACTGGCTGAGGAAAATCCAACCCTCAACCTCCAGGAAGTCGAAAGGATCGTCGATCTCTTCTTCAAGGAGATTGTCGACCGCCTTTCCAACGGCGGACGTGTGGAACTGCGCGGCTTCGGCGCGTTCACCACGCGCGCCCGCGACGCGCGCACCGGTCGCAACCCGCGGACCGGTGAGCAAGTCCCGGTCGACGCCAAGCGCGTTCCCTATTTCAAGCCCGGCAAGGAAATGCGGGAACGGCTGAACGTCAAGGCCATCTAGACCGTTGACGGACCTTGATGGAGGGTAAGGAGGAAATGTCCGGATCGAAAGGAGGCGGACGCCTCGTTTCGAGACGCCTCATCTTGCTGAAAGACCATTTTGAACCCGTTCCTATCACTGGGCGACGATCTTGGCTGAGCCGCCCTCGGCGAGATTTGCGCGATGTTCCAGCGGTTTCGAATCGCATGCACCAGCATCTCGGGGCCTTGGCACAGGGGGTCGATCGGCGCCGTCGTTCAACTTCAACCATATCTTGACCTGTGCCCTATTAGCCTTCAGGGGATGTCTGCCCAAGCGGACGTGGCGAAATCGGTATACGCAGCGGACTTAAAATCCGCCTCCCCCTGGGAATGCGGGTTCAAGTCCCGCCGTCCGCACCAACGCATTCCTCGCCTTAACGCTGGATATCGGCGGCGATTGCCGCAATGATCGGTCATGGCCGACGCGATCAATCCACAAAGCTTCAGTGATTCCCTGGTCATCCTGGGTGCGGCGGGACTGGTCATTCCCGGCTTTGCCCGGTTCCGGATCAGCCCCGTCATCGGTTTCATCCTGGTAGGACTGGCGGTCGGTCCATCCGGACTGGGCGCGTTGGTCAGCCAATATCCGTGGCTCTATCATGTCACCATTTCCAACAGGGCAGCCATTGAACCCTTTGCGGAACTCGGCGTCATATTGCTGTTGTTCTCCATTGGACTGGAACTCAGCTTCCGGCGCCTCTGGACCATGCGGACGCAAGTATTCGGAGTAGGTGCCGCAGAATTGATCGGCGGCGGTACATTGATCGCCGCCGGGCTTTACATATTGGGCCAATCCCCCGCGGGAGCATTTGGCCTGGGGCTCGCGCTCGCCCTGTCATCAACGGCGGTGGTGCTTCCTATGGTCGGGACGCAAAGCGCGGTCGGCCGTGCCGCCTTTTCCATGCTGCTTTTCGAGGACCTCGCGCTCGTCCCCATCATCTTCATGCTGGGCGCGCTTGCACCATCGGTGGCGGCCAGCCCCGATGGTCCGTGGAGCGAACTGGCCGATACATTGCTCAAGAGCGGCATCACCATTGCCGTCATGCTGGTTCTGGGGCGCCTGTGCCTGCCGCACATCTTCCGCCAGGCCGCACGCACCAAAAGTCCCGAAGTCTTTCTCGCCGCCAGCCTGCTGGTGGTCATCGTCTCCAGCCTCGCTACATCGATCGCAGGTCTGTCCCCGATCGTCGGCGCCCTCCTTGCCGGCCTGCTGATCGCCGAAACCGACTATCATGGTGAGGTTGAAGTGATGACCGCCCCGTTCAAGGGCCTTGCTCTCGGGGTGTTCCTGATCACCGTCGGCATGGGGCTCGATGTGCGGGTCATCCTCGCCAATTGGCCGAGCCTCATATTGGCTGTGGCGGGCGTCGTGCTCGCCAAGACGATCGTCACCGCCGCGCTGCTCTACATTTCCGGGGCGCGAAAGGGTGTTGCCCTCGAGGTCGGCGTGCTGATGGCCAGTCCGTCGGAAACCACGCTGATCGTGCTTTCCGCGGCGGCCGCCGCGCAATTGATCCTGCCCTCGACGGCCACATTCTGGCAGATCGTGACCGCAATCGGCCTCACCATAACCCCGCTTCTGGCGCGACTGGGGCATGATATCGCCCGCCGGCTGGAAATGGCGCTGGGCGAAGAGGCCGTGGAAGTCAGCGAGGACCATGCCGAAGCCGCCGCCGTGGTCATCGGCTTCGGCCGGGTCGGGCGGATGGTCTGCGACCTGCTGGTCCTGCACAAGCAGCGGTTCATCGTCGTCGAATCGGACCCCGATGTCGTCGCGGAGGCGCGGCGTGACGGATACCCGATCCTGTTCGGCGACGTATCGCGAACCGAAATGCTGGACAAGCTGAGGCTGGGCCACGCCCGTGCGCTGATCCTGACCATGGACGATCCCGTGCTGTCCGTACGTGTCACCAAGCGGGTGCGGGGTTGGGTGCCGGATCTGCCCGTCATCGCCCGAGCGCGCGACACCGATCATGCAGCCCAGCTCTACAAGGCCGGGGCGAGCGATGCGGTGCCGGAAACACTGGAAAGTTCGCTCCAGCTTGCCGAGACGGCGCTCGTCGACCTGGGGGTCGCGATGGGACCGGTGATCGCTTCCATCCACCAGACTCGCGAAGACTTGCGGATGGGGATCAAGGAGGCCGCCCAACTGGAAACCGCGCCGAAGCTGCGGCGGTTGCGGCCGGATGAGGTGCCTTAAAGTTCATTCGGCGGGCTGAAGACGGACCAGCCGGTACGGCGCGCCAGTTCTTCCAGCGCCAGCGTTCCAAGCTGGCTGTTGCCATTTTCATTGAGGCCGGGCGCCCACACCGCGATCGAGGCACGGCCGGGCACGATCGCCAATATGCCGCCACCGACTCCGGATTTGCCCGGAATGCCCACGCGGAAGGCGAAATCGCCGGATGCGTCATAATGACCGCAGGTCAGCATCAGTGCATTGATGCGCTTGGCGCGGCTGGAGGAAACGACCCGGCCACCTTCGGGGTGCCGGCCGTCGAGCATCAGATAACGGCCCGCCAGAGCAAGCTGACGGCAGCTCATCTCGATCGCGCATTGATGGAAATAGCTGCCCAGCACCAGATCGGCCGCATGGCGGACATTGCCGAAGGCGCGCATATAATTGGCAAGCGCCATGTTGCGGAAACCGGTCGCGGTTTCGGAAGCCGCGACGGTTTCATTGATGGCGATGCTGTCATCGCCCGCCAGATAGCGCACGAACCGAAGCATTTCGCCAATCGCCACGCGCGGTTGATGACCGCCCAGATTGACGTCGGCAACGACGATGGCGCCCGCATTGATGAACGGGTTGCGCGGGATGCCCTGTTCCTGCTCCAGTTGGACGATGGAGTTGAAGGCATTGCCGGAGGGCTCCCGCCCCACCCGCTCCCAGAGTTGGTCGCCGACCTTGCCGAGAGCAAGGGTCAGGGCGAAAACCTTGGAAATGGACTGGATCGAAAAGCCTGTGTCGGCGTCGCCGCCGGCGATCAGGCGGCCATCGGCGGTGGCGACGGCGATACCGAACTGGCCGGGATCGATCTTGGCCAATTCAGGAATGTAACTGGCGACCGTGCCGCGATCCTCCCGGTCCGCTGCATGAGCGACGATTTCGGAGAGTATGGCGGGCAGGTCCATGGGGGTATGATCAGCTTTTCCGGACAGGATCGGGCATCATCAATGACACGGTTAGCGGCATAGCGCATGGCCGGTCCCGTAGGACAGGCTTTTATATCATGAAGGCCCGGCGGTTGGGACGAGCTTCCGTTCCGAGCAGCTTCATTGCCGTTTTTCCGGCCGTTTTACGCCAAAGTTCACAGTGTATGCGCGCGCGTGCCCGCGCGCGCGTATGCATGGTGGTGCGTTTTTTTTAAAGAGCGATGCGGCATAATCCTGTGGGTATGGAATAGGACAGACAAAATGCTGTCCTCCTGAAGAAAATAGGATGCTTTTCGAGAATGCTGTAGCTTTAGGGCCACGGATGATCCCTAGCCCATCATCTAGGCACCGATCCGATCATTAAAGCGAGGTCTGAAAACGACCACTTGCAGACTTTTAGGCATGGTGTGAAAATGCCTAGATGCGGACATTCCTTTTACCCTTCATCGCTTTAACATCTTGCGGATCAGGACCGATAAAAATCGCTGCGGATCGGTGCTGGACTGTATCGGCCGGCGATCAGGTGGAAGGCACAGCGATACTTCATGCCTATGCTGAGCAGGGTTGCATCGAATGCGGCGCCTATCTCACCTCCGATCAGTGCCCCGGAACAACCGATTTTGCCACAGCCAATGAAGCCGTCGATGGGGCGTATGACAGAATTGTTCATACCTCTCGCCCTGACAAAAACGGGTTTATCGAGCAAAAGGTGCGTTTGTCTGGTCAGGTCATCGCAAACGGTGCGACGGGAAAACCAATGATCCAAGCTGAGCGCTTAGAATTGCTTGAATAGCGCCATTCGCCTCCAAAACCGGACTATCGCCAAACCACCCCATTGCAGCGTTCCCTATATTCGCTTCGCTCACAGCGCTGCCCTGCGCCCTGAGAGAGTGGTGAGTGCCTCTCTTCCAGAGCCAGAGGAAAGTTATGGTATGACTTATGCCGGAACGTTGGCGAGGGTGGCCTTGACCGCTTCGATCGCGGCATGCGCCTTGTCACCTTCGGGCCCGCCGCCCTGGGCCATGTCGGGACGGCCGCCGCCGCCCTTGCCGCCAAGGGCCTCGACGCCTGCGCGGACGAGGTCGACGGCACTGATGGTTCCCACCAGGTCGTCGGTAACGCCGACCGCAATGCTCGCGCGGCCATCGACCACGGCGAGCACGGCAGAGACGCCGCTGCCGAGCGTCGTCTTGTTCTGGTCGACCAGGCCGCGCAGTTCCTTGGGGTCGAGGCCTTCGATCACCTGACCGATGAAGTTGATCGCGCCGACCTTTTCCGGGCCAGCGGCCTGAGCGGAACCGCCGCCGCCGAGCGCCAATGCCTTCTTCGCTTCAGCCAGTTCGCGTTCGAGCTTGCGGCTCTGTTCGACCAGTGCGGCGATGCGGGCGGGGACCTCTTCCGGCGTCGTCTTGAGCGCGGCGGCCGACTGGCGCAGGCGCTCTTCGCGGTCGGAGAGCCAGAGGCGCGCCGCTTCGCCGGTCAGTGCTTCGATACGGCGGACGCCGGACGAGACGGCACTTTCCGAGATGATCTTGAGGATCGCGATGTCGCCGGTAGCGCGGACATGGGTGCCGCCGCACAGTTCCACCGAATAATTGTGCCCATTATCCTGACCGTCGCCCTTGCCCATCGACAGGACGCGGACTTCATCGCCATATTTTTCGCCGAAGAGGGCCATGGCGCCTGCGGCGATCGCGTCGTCCGGGGTCATCAGGCGCGTGGTGACCGCTTCATTGTGGCGGATCTGCTCATTGACCTGGCTTTCGACCGCGGCGATCTGGCTATGGGTCAGCGCCTCCGGGTGCGAGAAATCGAAACGCAGGCGTTCCGGCGCGACGAGGCTGCCCTTCTGCGTCACATGCGCGCCCAGTTCGTTGCGCAGCGCGGCGTGCAAAAGATGCGTGGCGCTGTGGTTGGCGCGGATGCGGTCGCGGCGGTGGGTGTCGACGCTGAGATGCACCGTGTCGCCGACCTTGATCTTGCCCGCGCCGACCTTTGCCTTGTGGGCGTGGAGGCGGCCCAAGGGCTTGGCGGTATCTTCGACGTCTGCGACAAGGCCAGCCTGCGAACTGATCGTGCCGGCGTCGCCCATCTGGCCACCGCTTTCGCCGTAGAAGGGCGTCTGGTTGGTGATGATGGTGACTTCATCGCCCGGCCCGGCGGCGTCGATGCGGGCGCCGTCCTTCACCAGCGCGAGCACTTCACCCTCGCCCACGGTCGCGGTGTAGCCGATAAACTCGGTGCTGCCGGTGCTTTCTGCGATGTCGAACCAGATTTCGTCCGACGCCTTTTCGCCCGATCCCTTCCATGCGGCACGGGCGGCGGCCTTCTGCTCGGCCATCGCCTTGTCGAAGCCGGTCCGGTCGACGCCGAGGCCACGCGAGCGCAGCGCGTCTTCGGTCAGGTCATAGGGGAAGCCGTAAGTGTCGTAGAGCTTGAAAGCGGTTTCGCCCGGCAGCGTGCCGCCTTCCGACAGGTCGGTGGTGGCTTCGTCGAGCAGCTTCAGGCCGTTTTCCAGCGTCTTGCGGAAACGGGTTTCCTCGCGCAGCAGCGTTTCCTCGATCAGCGGCTGAGCGCGGACCAGTTCCTGATAGGCGCCGCCCATTTCTGAGACGAGGCTGCCGACGAGGCGGTGCATCAACGGTTCCTTCGCGCCGATGATGTGCGCGTGGCGCATGGCGCGGCGCATGATGCGGCGCAGCACATAGCCGCGGCCTTCATTGGCGGGAAGCACGCCGTCCGCGATCAGAAAGCTGGTCGAACGGAGGTGGTCCGCAATGACGCGGTGGCTGGCCTTGAACTCGCCATCGATGGCGGTTTTCGTGAGCGCGCCCGATTCCTCGATCAGCGCCTTGAAAGTGTCGGTGTCGTAATTGTCATGGACGCCTTGCAGCACCGCCGCGATGCGCTCCAGACCCATGCCGGTGTCGATGCTGGGTTTGGGCAGTTCGCTGACGATCTCATTCGCTTCCTGCTCATATTGCATGAAGACGAGGTTCCAGATCTCGACGAAGCGGTCGCCATCCTCCTCCGGACTTCCCGGAGGGCCGCCCCAGATATGATCGCCATGGTCGTAGAAGATTTCCGAGCAGGGACCGCAGGGGCCGCTGTCACCCATCGCCCAGAAATTATCCTTGGTGGGGATGCGGATGATCCTGTGCTCAGGGAGCCCGGCGATCTTCTTCCAGAGGTCGAAGGCTTCGTCGTCGGTGTGATAGACGGTGGCGGTGAGTTTCTCCGCCGGAATGCCCCATTCCTTGGTCAGCAGGGTCCAGGCGTGGGTGATCGCCTGTTCCTTGAAATAGTCGCCGAAGCTGAAATTGCCCAGCATTTCGAAGAAAGTGTGGTGGCGCGCAGTGTAGCCGACATTGTCGAGGTCGTTATGCTTGCCGCCGGCGCGGACCGACTTCTGGCTCGACGTCGCCTTGTTGTAGGGGCGGGATTCGAGGCCGGTGAAGACATTCTTGAACGGCACCATGCCCGCATTGACGAACATCAGCGTCGGGTCGTTGTGCGGCACCAGAGGCGCGGACGGAACGATGGTGTGGCCGTTGGCCCCGAAATAGTCGAGGAAGGAGCGGCGAATGTCGTTGGTCGAGGTCATGCGGGCGATTTAGTGGGAAGCGCTCCAACGCACAAGCGGGGCTTTTCGTCGTTTATGGGAATATCAGTCGATGGGGTTCTCGATTGAGGCAGGCGGCCGGGAAAACCAGATGGGGCCGGTGGCGCCCATGTGGAAGCAATCCTCCAGTCGGATGCCCATGACGCCGGGCAGGTAAAGGCCCGGTTCGTTCGAGAAGCACATGCCTTCGCCGAGCGGCATTTTCTCGTCATGGACGAGGTTGACGGGCTCGTGGCCCTCCATGCCGATGCCATGGCCGGTGCGGTGGGACAGGCCCGGCAGTTGGTAGCCGGGGCCGTAGCCGAGGCTCTCATAATAAGCGCGGACGGCATCATCGACCGTGCCCGCGGGCGCACCGATTCTGGCGGCGGCGAAGGCGATTTTCTGGCCCTGGGCGACTTCGTTCCAGACCTTGCGTTGCTGGGGCGTGGGGGCGGCGGCGTGGATGAAGCTGCGGCTGATGTCGGATTGATAATCCTCGACCGTGCAGCCGCAATCCATGAGGACGACTGCGCCGGGCGTGACCTTCTGGGGCTTGCCGCTGCCATGGGGATAGGCGGCCGCTTCACCGAGCAGGATGAGGTTGAATTCGGTCTTGCCGCCCAGCGCCGTGGTCGCGGCGTCCATCAGCGCGGCAATGTCCTGGCGGGACATGCCGGTCTTGATCCGCGGATAGGTCCAGCGATAGGCGGCGAGCGTGACGTCGGCGGCCTTTTGCATCAGGGCGATTTCGGCGGGCGTCTTGCGCATGCGCAGGGCGCGGGTAACGGGATCCTTTTCGATCCGGGCCTGCGGGAGCGCGGATTGAAGGCCGTCGACGGCGAAATAGCGGACGCTTTCCTCTATGCCGATACGGGATTGGGCGAGGCCTTTTTCTTTCAGATAGGCGGCGATGACGGCATAGGGGCTTTCATGTTCCTGCCAGACGCGGGTTTCCGCTTCGATGCCGAGCGATTCGTCGACCGAGGGGCGTTCGAAAAAGGGGCAGACGATGATCGGCGCGCCCTCCGCCGGGATGATGGCGGCGGTCAGGCGCTCGCTGCGCCACCAGCGCACGCCGGTATAGTAGATGAGGCTCGCGCCGGGTTCGACGATGAGGGCCCCGATATTCCGGGCGCGCATGGCTTGCTGCGCACGGGCGAGGCGGGCGGCGCGTTCTTCGCGGCCGATCGGGATGACATCGGTCGTGAGGGGCTTGAGCGATTCGGCAGCGCGTTCCTGCGCGAAGAGACGCGGGCTGGCGAGGAGCAGGCCGGTGAGCGCTGCGCCCTGCTGGAGAAGGTGACGGCGGTGGAGAAGAGGCATGGGCTTTTGGTGCCTCTTCCCCACCGGATTGGCAAGATCAGGCCGCCGCCTTGGCCAGTGCTCGATATTTGTGGAGCAACGGTTCGGTATAGCCGTTGGGCTGCGCGACCCCTTCGAACACCAGGGCGCGGGCGGCCTGCCAGGCGAGGCTTTCCGGATGGCCGCTCATCGGCCGGTAGAGCGGATCGCCCGCATTCTGGGCATCGACCTTGGCGGCCATGCGGGTGAAGGCGGCGTCGACCTGTTCGCTCGTGCAGACGCCGTGGAGCAGCCAGTTCGCGATATGCTGCGAGGAAATACGCAACGTGGCGCGGTCTTCCATCAGGCCGATGTCGTGGATGTCGGGAACCTTCGAGCAGCCGACGCCCTGGTCGATCCAGCGGACGACATAGCCGAGGATGCCCTGCGCGTTATTGTCCAGTTCCTGCGCGATCTCCTCCTCCGACCAGTTGCGGCCCTGCGCGACCGGGATGGTCAGGAGCTTGTCCAGAGGCGCGATCGCTTCCATCTTCCGCTCGGCCTGGCGGGCGAAAACGTCGATGCCGTGATAATGGGTCGCGTGCAGCGTGGCCGCCGTCGGGGACGGAACCCAGGCGGTGTTGGCGCCGCTCTTGGGATGGCCGACCTTCTGGTCCAGCATGTCGGCCATGCGGTCGGGCGCGGCCCACATGCCCTTGCCGATCTGGGCGCGGCCCGAAAGCCCGCAGGCAAGGCCGATCTGGACGTTGCGGTCTTCATAGGCCGTGATCCAGTCGCTGCTCTTCATCTCGCCCTTGCGGATCATCGGACCGGCGCGCATCGACGTGTGCATTTCATCGCCGGTGCGGTCGAGGAAGCCGGTGTTGATGAAGACGATGCGGTCCTTCACCGCCTCTATGCAGGCGGCGAGGTTGGCCGAGGTGCGGCGTTCCTCGTCCATGACGCCGACCTTCAGCGTGTGGCGGCCGAGGCCGAGCAGGTCCTCGATCGCATCGAACAGCCGGTTGGTGAAGCCGACCTCTTCGGGGCCGTGCATCTTGGGCTTGACGATATAGATGCTGCCGGCGCGGCTGTTGCCGCCTTCGCGCTTCAGGTCGTGCAGGGCGATCAGCGTGGTGACGATGCCGTCCAGAATGCCTTCGGGCGCTTCCTGACCGTTGGCGAGCAGGACGGCGGGCGTGGTCATCAAATGACCGACATTGCGGACGAAGAGCAGGCTGCGGCCCGCCAGTGTGAAGTGGCCGCCGTCGGGCGCGATATAGCCGCGGTCGGGGTTGAGGGCGCGGGTCATTCGCCGGCCGTTCTTCTCGAACGTGTCGGTGAGGTCGCCCTGCATCAGGCCGAGCCAGTTGGAATAGGCGGCGACCTTGTCCTCCGCATCGACGGCGGCGACCGAGTCTTCCAGATCGCAGATCGTGGTCAGCGCCGATTCCAGGATGACGTCGGCAATGCCTGCCGGGTCGTCCCTGCCGATCGGGTGGGAACGGTCGATGACCAGCTCGATATGCAGGCCATTGTGCCGCAGCAGGATCGCCTTGGGTTCTGCCGGATCGCCGCTATAGCCGACGAAACCGTCCGCCGGCCGCAGGCTGGTCGCCACGACACCATGCCCTTCCCGGAGATGCAGGTGCAGTTCGCCGTTCCAGACATGCAGCCGGACGATGTCGGCCCAGCCTGCATGCCCCTTCAACGGAACGGCCCGGTTCAGGAAATCCTTCGCCCAGCCGATGACCTGCGCGCCGCGTTCCGCATCATAGCCCTTGCCCGTCGCCGTGCCGGGAATCGCGTCCGTGCCGTAGAGCGCGTCATAAAGGCTGCCCCAGCGCGCATTGGCCGCGTTCAGCAGGAAGCGGGCGTTGAGGATCGGGACGACCAATTGCGGTCCGGCGAGGCGGGCGACCTCATCGTCGACATTCTCGCTGCCGATCTGGAAGGGCGCGGGTTCGGGGACGAGATAGCCGATCTCGCGCAGGAATCCCTGATAGGCCGCGCCGTCGATGGGCTGCCCTGCCCTTTCCTGATGCCAGGCGTCGACCTGTGCCTGGATCGTGTCCCGCTTGGCCAGCAGGGCGGCGTTTTCCGGGGCGAACTGCGCGAAGATCGCGGCGGTGCCCTGCCAGAAAGAGGCCGCTTCGATCCCCGTGCCGGGAAGAGCGCGCTCCTCGATGAAGCTGGCAAGCTGCTGCGCGACCTTCAGGCCTGCGCGATCGGTCATGGTCATGAGGTCATCTCCTTTGGGGCGGGACCATAGACGGATTGCATTATAGCGTGTAGACGCCATTATTGGAATTCAGACTTTCTTCTGGTGAAACAAATGATGGACCCGGATTATGACCTGTTCGCGACCATCGTGGACGAAGGGGGCATGGCGGCGGCGGGACGGCGGCTGAACATCTCGCCCGCCATGGTGTCGAAACGGCTGGTGCGGCTGGAGGACCGGCTGGGGACGAGGCTTATTCACCGGACCACGCGGCGGCTGGCTCTGACGCCCGCTGGCGAACGGCTGCATGAGGATCTGCGCGACATATTGGCGGCACTGGATGAAGCGGAGCGCCGCGTGTCCGGCACGTCGGCGGAGGCGGCGGGAACGCTGAGGGTGACGGCGCCGACATCCTTCGGGCGCATGCATGTCGCGCCCTGGCTGGAGCGGTTCCTGGACGCGCATCCCAAGGTGCGGATGCGCATCGACCTGTCGGACGATTATGCCGACCTGCTGGCGACGCGGGCGGACCTGGCGATCCGCATCACCGCCGATCCGGGACCGGGGTTGTCCGCCCACCGACTGGCGACCAACCGGCGCGTCCTGTGCGCGGCGCCGGCCTATCTGCAACGGTTCGGAACACCGGAAAGCGTTGCCGATCTGCGCAGGCATCGCCTGCTCGCGGCGGACGGACAATTGCCCTGGCGGCTGAGCGGGCCGGCCGGATCGATCGCGGTCGAGGGCGTCAGCCATGTCCGCACCAACAGCAGCGAGATGGTCCGCGAACTGGCGATGGCGGGCGTGGGCATTGCGCTGCGATCCCTGTGGGACGTGAGCGACGCGCTGGAGCGCGGCGATATCCGCCAGATCATGCCCGATCATGAAGGGTCGGCGGACGTCGGCCTCTATGCCGTGCACCTGCCGCAGAGCAATCCGCCCCTCGCCATCACCGCCTTCGTCGATTTTCTCATCCAGCTCTACGCCCCCAGCCCCCCCTGGGAGCGCTCCACCATTGCCCCTCCCGAAAAGCAACTCTAAGGCCCCTGTCATGGACGAAAACACCCGCCGCGCCGCCCTGGACTATCACCGCTATCCGCAGCCCGGAAAGCTGAGGATCGAACCGACCAAGCGCATGGTCAACCAGCGCGATCTGGCGCTGGCCTATTCGCCCGGCGTCGCCGCGCCCTGCGTCGACATTGCGCAAGACCCCGAAAAGGCGATGGACTATACCGCGCGGGGCAATCTGGTCGCGGTGATCTCCAACGGGACGGCGGTCCTGGGGTTGGGCGCGATCGGCGCGCTGGCGTCCAAGCCGGTGATGGAGGGCAAGGCCGTGCTCTTCAAGAAGTTCGCCGATATCGACGTGTTCGATATCGAGGTGGACACGACCGACCCGGAGAAGTTCATCGAGGCCGTCGCCCTGCTGGAGCCGACATTCGGCGGCATCAACCTGGAGGATATCAAGGCGCCGGAATGCTTCGCCATCGAGGCGGCGTTGAAGAAGCGGATGAACATTCCCGTCTTCCATGACGACCAGCACGGCACGGCCATCGTGGTGGCGGCGGCGGTGCGCAATGCGCTGGTGTTGCAGGGCAAGACGCTGGCCGACGCCAAGCTGGTGACATCCGGCGCGGGTGCGGCGGCGCTGGCCTGCGTCGACCTGCTGGTGTCGATGGGCCTGCCGATCGACAATGTGACGCTGACCGACAAGGATGGCGTCATCCATTCGGAGCGCGAGGGCATGTTGCCGAACATGGCCCGCTATGCCCGCACCACCAATGCGCGCACCCTGCCCGACGTGCTGCCGGGCGCAAACCTGTTCCTGGGCCTGTCCGCGCCGGGCGTGCTGAAGCCGGAATGGCTGCCGTTGATGGCGCCCAATCCGCTGATCTTCGCGCTCGCCAATCCGGAGCCGGAAATCCGCCCGGAGGCAGCGCGGGAGGCGCGGCCCGACGCGATCATCGCCACGGGCCGCTCGGACTATCCCAATCAGGTCAACAATGTCCTGTGCTTCCCCTATATCTTCCGGGGGGCGTTGGATGCACGCGCGACCGAGATCAACGAGGCGATGAAGGTCGCCGCCGCAGATGCCATCGCCAATCTCGCCCGCATGCCCGCCCATGACAGCGTCGCGCAGGCCTATGGCGGGCGCAAGCTGGTGTTCGGGCCGGACTATATCATCCCCACCCCCTTCGACCCGCGCCTGATCGCGGAGATCGCCTGCGCCGTCGCCAAGGCGGCAATGGATAGCGGCGTCGCCAAGAAACAACTCGACCTTGAGGTCTACAAGCGGCAGTTGATGCAGCAGAATGCCCGCTCGGCCCAGCTCATGCTGCCGGTGTTCGAGGCGGCCCGGGGTGCCCAGCGCCGCATCGCTTATGGGGAAGGCGAGGATGATCGCGTGCTGCGCGCCATTCAGGACGCGCTGGACGAAGGCATCGTCCGCCCGGTGATCGTGGCGCGGCGGCGAATCCTGAAGGAAAAGCTGCCCAATCTCGGCCTTCGCTTCGAACTGGACCGCGACGTCGAGGTGATCGATCCGGAAACCGATCATCTGCTGATGGGCGAATTGGTCGAGGGCTATCGCGCCGTCGCCGCGCGCAAGGGGGTGTCTGGCGCCGAAGTAGTCCGCCATGTCTATCGCCGGCCCAGCGTGACCGCCGCCATGTTGCTGCGCACCGGGCGGGTCGATGCGGCGCTGGTCGGCGGCAACAGCGACTATTGGGGTGAAGTGGAACATGCGCTGCGGATCATCGACCGCACGCCGGGCAACAGCCGCGTCTACGCGCTGTCGGGCCTGATCCTGGATGCGGGCGCGCTGTTCATCACCGATACCCATATGGTGCCCGATCCGACGCCGGAACAGATCGCCGAAATGACGCTGCTGGGCGCGACGGAACTCAAGCATTTCGGTTTGACGCCCCGCGTCGCGCTGCTGTCCCACTCCAATTTCGGGGCGTCGCATTCGCCCAGCGCGCGCAAGATGCGCGAGGCGTTCAAGCTGGTGAAGCAGGCCGCCCCCGAATTGATGGTCGATGGCGAAATGCACGCCGATGCGGCGCTGAGCCAGGGCCTGCGGGAGCGGTTGATCCCGGATTCGCGGTTCGAGGGTTCAGCCAATCTACTGGTCATGCCCAATCTGGATGCGGCGAACATCACGCTCACGGCCTTGTCCGCTTCATCCAGTTCTCCGACGGTCGGGCCGATGCTGGTCGGTCTGGCCCAGCCGATCCACGTGCTGACACCCGGCGTGACGGCGCGCGGCATCCTGAACCTGACCGCCATCGCGGCGGCGGAGGTCGAGCGCGAGGGCTGAAGCCTTAACCTTTTTCTGCCATGAGCCGCCCAAAGATCGCTAAGGACGGTTCATGGCAGGACGGGTTTCGACCGGAGTGAAGCTGGCAATCGGGGGCGGCGCGGCCGCCGTGCTGCTGTTGCTCGGCCTGTCGATCGGGCGTGGGCGCGACCTGGAGCCCGGAAAGCCGGACCAACCCACGACCACGCGGACCGTCGCGAAGCAAGCCCAGCCGAAGCAAGACCAGCCGGTCGAACGCACCCGTGCCCAGCCCGTCGCGGTCGATCCCCATGCGCTGATGGTGAAGCGCGTCCTGCCGATCGACGGCCCCTTCCGCCATGGCGATTATGTCTGGGACGAGGGCGGCGCGCCAGCGACCGGGCCGGTCATCATCACCGTCGACCTCAAGGCGCAGACATTGTCCGTCTTCCGCGCAGGCTATGAGATCGGGTCGGCGGTCATCATCTATGGCGCGGACGACAAGCCCAGCCCGCTCGGCGCCTTTCCGATCATCCAGAAGGATGCCGACCATTACAGCCGCACCTATAACAATGCCCCCATGCCCCACACGTTGCGGCTGACCAGCGACGGCGTGGCCATCCATGGCAGCGACGTGCAATGGGGCAATGCCACCCATGGCTGCATCGGCGTGCCCAAGCCGTTCGCGAAAAAGCTGTTCGGCGTGACGAAGCTGGGCGATCTGGTGGTCATCACCAATGGCAAGAGGCTGGACACGAGCCATGCAAGCTGAGTTGCGGCACGCGCTGACGCAACTGCGATAAAATCATGCCGTCTTCGGCTTGATTTTGCCAGGTAACGCTATCATGTGCAGGCCTTAACCCCTATCGCATCGCAACATGGAGCAGCCGATGGCGCAGGCCGATCGTGCGGTTCACCCCGCTCTCGTCATTCTTGCGCTCGCCATGGGCGCCTTCGCCATCGGCACGACCGAATTTGCGGCGATGAGCCTGCTGCCCTTTTTCGCGGGCGACCTGCGGATCAGCGAGCCGATGGCGGGCCATGCCATCAGCGCCTATGCATTGGGCGTGGTGGTCGGCGCGCCGGTCATCGCCGTGCTGGGCGCACGGCTGCCGCGACGGACGCTCTTGATCGGGCTGATGGCCCTGTTCGCGATCGGCAATGGCCTCAGCGCCCTTTCGCCCGACTACACGACCATGCTGATCTTCCGCTTCCTGAGCGGCCTGCCCCATGGCGCCTATTTCGGCGTGGCGGCTTTGGTCGCCGCGTCCCTGGTGCCCAGTGACCGGCGCGCGCTGGCGGTGGCGCGGGTCATGACCGGCCTCACCGTCGCGACCGTGATCGGCGTTCCGGTGGCGAACTGGCTGGGACAGGCGCTGGGATGGCGCTGGGGCTTCGGCGTCGTCGCGCTGCTGGCGGTGATCACCATGACGCTGGTGGCGCTCTACGCGCCGCGCGATGCCGGCGATCCGCAGGCCAGCCCGATGCGGGAACTGGGCGCCTTCAGGGAACCGCAGGTGGTGCTGACGCTGCTGACCGGGGCGATCGGTTTCGGCGGGTTGTTCGCGGTCTACACCTATGTCGCGTCCACCATGATTTCCGTGACCCATGTGTCGGAGCGGCTGGTGCCGCTGGTGCTGGCGGTGTTCGGTATCGGCCTGACGATCGGCAATCTGGTCGCGGCCTGGGCGGCGGACCGGGCGCAGAGCCGGACAGCCATCATCGTGCTGCTGTGGAGCGCCGGATCGCTGGCGCTATTCCCGCTGATGGCGGGGAATATCTGGAGCCTGTCACTGGTGATCTTCCTGATCGGCGCTGGCGGCGGTCTGGGCAGCGTGTTGCAGACGCGGCTGATGGACGTGGCGGGGGATGCGCAGACGCTGGCGGCGGCAGCGCATCATGCCGCCTTCAATCTCGCCAATGCGCTGGGGCCCTGGCTCGGGGGGATGGCGATCGCTGCGGGCTATGGGCTGACCTCGACCGGGTGGATCGGCGCGGCGCTGGCATTGGGCGGGCTGGCGATCTTCCTGTTCACACTGGGCCTGCATCAGCGGTCGATGCGACTGGCGACCGTTCCCTGCGAATAGATGGCGGCCCGCTTCCGGTTAATCGGCCTGACAGAGTGGACCGCCGCTGCTGTCGCGTAACTGCAAGGCGGATGCGACATCGCTCGTCACGCGCGGGAAGCTGACGCCTTCCAGCGTCCCCCGGCCCTTGCAGACATCCGCGCATTTCATGTCGACCACGCCGGGCAGCGATATCTGGTCGCCGTCATATTGGGCCACCACGATGCAATGATCGCTGCGGGAAAAGCTGAGGATCAACTTGTCGCCCGCGCGGCGCGCCGATCCCCTGCCCACGCAGCTTTGATCCTCGCCGAAGGTTGCTTCCAGGCCGAAACGATAGTCGCCATTCTTCGCCGGGATCACGCAGAGGGCGTCGCGGCCCGCCTCATGGGTGCGTTGGTAGAGGCCGATGGCCGGGATTTTCGCGGCATCGGCGATCACGCCGGTTTCGATGGCCGCGCGTTCGAGCCCCGAACTGGTCTGGACGCCCGTTTCATGCCGCTCAGGAGACGCAGCTTCGCGCTGGCATGCGGCGAGCAGGAACAGCGCGCAAAGGCTAGTCAGCCGCATCGGCGCTCGGCTCAACCGGCGTCAGGCCGTCCGGGCCGATGTGGCGGAAGAAGCAGGACCGCGCGCCGGTGTGGCAGGTGGGACCGGCCGGGACCGCCTTCACCCAGACCGCATCCTGATCGCAATCGATGCGGAGATCGCGGACTTGCAGCATGTGGCCGGAGGTCTCACCCTTCTTCCAGAGCGACTGGCGGCTGCGCGACCAGAAATGGGCAAGGCCCGTGTCGACCGTCAGCTTCAACGCCTGCGCATTCATGTGCGCGACCATCAGCACCTCGCCGCTGTCCACATCGGTCACGACGGCGGTGATCAGGCCGTCCCTGTCATATTTGGGATTGAGGGTCAGCCCCATGTCGCGCGCATCATCCATGGAGGCGCTATAGAGCGCGCCGGGCTTCATGCGAAGCCCTGATTATCAAGGGATAAGAGAGAAAATGGGGCGATCGACGGGATCCGAACCCGCGACCTCCGGTACCACAAACCGGCGCTCTAACCAACTGAGCTACGATCGCCACAGGGGCGTTTGCCCCGAGAGAAGGGCCACATATGCGGCCCATACCCCGCCGTCAAGCGGCCTGATCGGAGAAAATGGCGCGAGGCAAAAATAAAAAAGAAAAGGGGCGAAGAGCTGGGCGCCCTCCCCCCTTTTCCAACCCTTCAAATCAGCGCGCGCCACGGGAGTCTCAACTCCCTGCTGCTGCGCCATTCTCTCCGTAAAACTTTCGCCAACCGCGATGCCGGCTCTGGAAACTGGCAAGGGCGCCCGTGCAGAAGAGCGCCCTTGAAACTCTTAGTTAACCGAGTCCTTCAGGCCCTTGCCGGCCTTGAACTTGGGCTGGGCCGAAGCCTTGATCGTCATGGTTTCGCCGGTGCGCGGATTGCGGCCGGTAGAGGCCTTGCGCTGCGAAACGGAAAAGGTGCCGAAACCGACCAGGCGAACTTCGTCGCCCTTCTTGAGCGCCCCGGTGATCGCGTCGAAAACGCCTTCGACGGCCTTGCTAGCGTCGCTCTTGCTCAGGCCGCTGCTTTCAGCGACCGCGCCGATAAGATCCTGCTTGTTCATGCCTTGGGAACCCCCTTCTAGCTGGTTGGATAAGTTTAGGAATCGCGGCGTAGGCGCGGCAATAAGGCCCAGCTTTCGGGGCTTGTCAAAGGGAAAGCGGCGTCAGCGGCTACTCAGACAAGATTTTAAGCCAAAACCTCGTCGAACAACCGCCGAACGCCGCTTTCATCACCCAGATCAATGCCGGATGGAGGCTTCCCCATCCCGGCCCTGCGCCGGACTGGGTTGGGCAGCGAGATCATCTTCCTCCGTCCAGGCGATCGCCTCCGGCTTGGAGATCAGCGCGCGGGCCAGCACCTCATCGACATGGGACACCGGAACGATCTCCAGCCCTTCCTTGATATTGGCCGGGATCTCGGCGAGGTCCTTCTCATTTTCCTGCGGGATCAGCACTGTCTTGATACCGCCGCGCAGCGCCGCGAGGAGCTTTTCCTTGAGGCCGCCGATCGGCAGCACCCGCCCGCGAAGGGTGACTTCGCCGGTCATCGCCACATCCTTGTGAACCGGGATGCCGGTCAGCGTCGACACGATGGTCGTCACCATGCCGATGCCCGCCGACGGACCGTCCTTGGGCACCGCGCCTTCGGGAAGATGGATGTGGATGTCCTTGCGGGTGAAGATGCTGGGCTTGATCCCGTAACCGGGCGAGCGCGCCTTCACGTAGGAGAAGGCCGCCTGAACGGACTCGTTCATGACCTCGCCCAGCTTGCCGGTGGTCCTGATCGCGCCCTTGCCGGGCACGGTCACCGCCTCGATGGTCAGCAGTTCGCCGCCCACCTCGGTCCACGCCAAGCCCGTCACCGCACCGATCTGATGCTCTTCCTCGCCCACACCGTGGCGGAATTTCCGCACGCCGGCATAGTCCGCCAGATTTTCCGGCGTGATCGTCACCTTCGCATAGGCGCCTTCGAGGATCTTGCGCAGCGCCTTTCGGGCGAGGCGCGCCACCTCCCGCTCCAGCGTGCGGACGCCGGCTTCGCGGGTATAATAGCGGATGAGGTCGCGGACCGCTTCCTCGGTGACTTCGAACTCGCCTTCCTTGAGGCCATGGGCGTCGATCTGCTTGGGCAGCAGGTGCCGCTGGGCGATCTCGACCTTCTCATCCTCGGTATAGCCCTCGAGCCGGATGATCTCCATGCGGTCGAGCAAGGGCTGCGGCAAATTCAGCGAGTTGGCGGTCGTCACGAACATCACGTCCGAAAGATCGACATCGATCTCCAGATAATGATCCTGGAACTTGCTGTTCTGTTCGGGGTCCAGCACCTCCAGCAGCGCGGAAGCCGGATCGCCCCGGAAATCCTGACCCAGCTTGTCGATCTCATCCAGCAGGAAGAGCGGGTTCATCGTCCCGGCCTTCTTGAGGTTGGTCACGATCTTGCCGGGCAGCGAGCCGATATAGGTCCGGCGGTGGCCGCGGATTTCCGCTTCGTCGCGCACGCCGCCCAGCGACTGGCGTACGAATTCGCGGCCCGTGGCTTTCGCGATGCTACGGCCAAGCGAGGTCTTGCCGACGCCCGGAGGGCCGACGAGGCACAGGATCGGCCCCTTCAGCTTGTTGGTGCGCGCCTGAACGGCCAGATATTCGATGATCCGGTCCTTGACCTTCTCCAGCGCGAAATGATCCTCGTCCAGGATCGCCTGCGCCTTTTTGAGGTCGGTCTTGACCTTGCCCTTCTTGCCCCAGGGCAGGCCGAGCAGCACGTCGAGATAGTTGCGCACGACCGTCGCTTCGGCGGACATGGGCTGCATGCCCTTGAGCTTCTTCAGCTCAGCCGTCGCCTTGGCGCGGGCTTCCTTGCTGAGCTTGGCCTTGGCGATCTTCTCGGTCAGTTCGGCAAGCTCGTCGCCTTCCTCGCCTTCGCCATTGCCCAGCTCGCGCTGAATCGCCTTCAACTGCTCGTTCAGATAATATTCGCGCTGGGTCTTCTCCATCTGCCGCTTCACGCGGCCGCGAATCTTCTTCTCGACCTGGAGCACGCCGAGTTCGCCCTCCATGAAGGCGAAGACCATTTCGAGGCGCTTGACCGGATCGGCCTCGACCAGCAGCGACTGCTTGTCGGCCACCTTGACGTTGATGTTGGCGGCGATCGCGTCGGCCAGGCGGCCCGCATCCTCAATCTCGCGCAACTGCACCGGCGTTTCGGCGGGCAGCTTCTTGTTGAGCTTGGCGTAATTTTCGAACTGCTCGGCCACCGAACGCATCAGCGCGGCGGCTTCCGGCCCTTCGGCGGCCAGTTCCTCGACCTCGGTCACATCGGCAACCATATGGCCATCGGCATTGGCGATGCCGCCAAGCCGGGCGCGCTGCTTGCCCTCCACCAGCACGCGGACCGTGCCGTCGGGCAGCTTCAGCAATTGCAGGACCACGGCTATGACGCCGGTATCGTAGAGCGAATCCTGACCCGGATCATCCTCTGCGGGGTCGAGCTGGGAAACGAGGAAGATTTCCTTGTCGCCTTCCATCGCCGATTCGAGCGCGGACACGCTTTTGTCGCGGCCTACGAACAGCGGCACGATCATCTGCGGGAAGACGACGATGTCGCGCAGGGGAAGAAGGGGATATTGCGTAGTCATTCACTCTCCGGGGTGTTCATTCCACCCAGTCATGCGGTTCATCGCCTTTATGGGGATGCTCGTCGCATGGTTCAATCATGCCTTATCGATCCGGAATGATGAATAAGGGCTGATCTGCCACAGTTTTGATCAGAAAGGCAGCTTGAAGCCGGGGGGCAGCGGCAATCCGGCGGTCATCTTGCCCATTTCGGCGCTGGAAACTTCATCGGCCTTTTTCCGCGCATCGTTGAAGGCGGCGGCGATCAGGTCCTCCAGCATCTGCTTTTCCGACACGGCCAACAGGCTGTCGTCGATGGAAACGCCGGTGATGCGCCCCTTGGCCGAAGCGCGGACCTTCACCAGGCCGCCGCCTGCCGCGCCCTCCACCTCGATCTTGTCGAGATTGTCCTGCGCGCGTTGCAGTTCCTCCTGCACGCGGCTCGCCATGCCCAATATTTCGTTCAGATCCTTCATTGCTCTGCACTCCATTGTTCAAGCTCATCGCTGAGCTCGGCATCGGGGAAAGCGGCCATCGCCGCCTTGACCACCGGGGTTTCCATGATGTCCGCGCGGGTCTCCGCCGCCTTGCGCATCTCCTGTTCCAGCAGGGTCGGCGCGGCGGGCCTTCGACCGGGGTGACGCGCCAGGCCGTTCCGGTGACCTCGCGCAGGGCCGGGGCCAGTCGTCCGGCGAAATCCGACGGCAGCGAAGGCGCCGGCACATAGTCCAGTTCCGGAGGGGTATAACGGACAACGCCGACGCAATCATGCAGTTCCTGCGCGAGCTGCCCCTTGCCGCGCTGCCAGAAGGCTTCGATCAGTTGCTCGAAGCTGGCGGGGAGTTGAGTGGCGGGCGCGCCTGACGTCGCCGCCGCTGCGGGCGCCTGACCGGCGGTGGCAGCAGGAACACCTTCGCGCAGCAGGCGGGCGATCTCGCCCGGATCGGGCATGGTCGCCGCGTGCATCACGCGCAGCAGCGCCATTTCACAGCTTTCGATCGGGAGCGCGGCGCTCGCGACCTCGTCATGGCCCTTGAGCAGAAGCTGCCAGAGGCGGTGCAACGGCGGGAAACCCAATTGCGAGGCCCAATCGGCCAGCGCTTCGCGTTCCTCGGCGGACTGGCCAGGATTGGCGATGTCGCGCCCCGCCTTGACCAGCGTGACGGCATGGACCAGTTCGAGCAGCCCGCGCATCAACGACAGCGGCTCGACGCCCAGCGCATATTGGTCGCGGACGGCACCGAGCAGTGCGCCGGTGTCACCCTCCAGCAAGAGCCCCAGCAGACGGCGGGTCGATCCGCGATCGGACAGGCCCAGCATCTCGCGGACCTGAGCAGCGGTGACCATGGGCGCGCCTTCGCCCATTTCCGCATGGGCGATCGCCTGGTCGAGGATCGAGAGGCCGTCGCGGGCGGAGCCTTCGGCGGCCTGCGCGATCAGGGCCAGCGCATCGGGCTCGGCGGCGACCGATTCCGCCTCGACCACATGGGCGAAGTGGGAAGCCAGCAGTTCCGCCGGGATGCGGCGCAGGTCGAAGCGCTGGCAACGCGACAGGACAGTCACCGGCACCTTGTTCACTTCGGTCGTGGCGAACAGGAATTTCACATGCGCGGGGGGTTCCTCCAGCGTCTTCAGGAGCGCGTTGAACGCGTTCTTGGACAGCATGTGGACTTCGTCGATGATGTAGATCTTGTAGCGGGCCGAGACGGCGGCATAGCGCACTGCCTCGATGATCTCGCGCACGTCGTCGACGCCGGTATGGCTGGCGGCGTCCATCTCCACCACGTCGATGTGGCGGCCTTCGGCGATCGCCATGCAGGGTTCACAGACCCCGCAGGGATCGATCGTGGGACCGCCCTGCCCGTCCGGGCCGATGCAATTCAGCGCCTTGGCGATCAGGCGGGCGGTGGAGGTCTTGCCCACCCCGCGCACGCCCGTCATCAGGAAGGCATGGGCCAGGCGCCCGCGACGGATGGCATTGCCCAGTGTCTGGACCATGGCATCCTGCCCGATCAGTTCGCGGAAATTGCGCGGGCGGTATTTGCGCGCGAGGACGCGATAGGGCTGGGGTGAATCGGACATTCGGTCAGTCTAGCGGCTTGGAGCGAGGCTGTCGAAGCCGGAAAGCCTTTGAAGGGCGGGATTTGTTTCGCCGCCGGATGCGACCGGCCGACGCCGCGATCATGTGGAGGTGGGAGCCGGAACGACCCGCAGCGAAATCACTGTGGCTGCTTCCGTCAGGACCTGACCAGGTTCGCGACGACTACGTCCGCCCGACTCCCGGCGCGGCATATGGCGAAAGGTGCAAGGGAAGGCAAGGGCCTAGAAGATCGACTTCCGGCGAGGCGGATTTCATTCGAGTCCCGTTTTCTGCGCCTTTCTAACGAAATCCAGGGCTGCGCGGGCGGTTTCGGCGATCGCGGCCTCGGCCCCCTTGGCATCGACGGTGGGCCGGTCGAGATAGATGGCGAGGATATATTCCTCGCCCGAAGGGGCCTTCACCAGGGCGACGTCATTATAGGCCGTACCGCAGCTTCCGGTCTTGCTGCCGGAAATCCAGTCCTTGGGAAGGCCCGCCTTGATGCGGTTGCCGCCGGTGGTGCTGGCATTGAGCCAGCCGCGCAGCTTTTCGGCGCTTTCCGGCTTCAGATCACGGAAGATCAGGCGGCCCATCAGGCCCGCCATGGCGGCGGGGCTGGTGGTGTCGCGCTCGTCACCCTCGGCATTTTCATTGAGAGCCGGCTCGGTGCGGTCGAGGCGCGTCACCATATCGCCGTGGGCGCGGACATATCGGGTAAGGCCTTCAGGGCCGCCGATCATCGGGAGCAGCAGGTTCGCGGCACTGTTGTCGCTGACTTCCACCGCGGCGGCGGCCAGCTCCTCCATCGACATGCGGCCGCGCTTGGCGTTCTTCCTGACGACCGGGGCATAGTCGAGGAGGTCGGCCTTGGTGAAGCTGATCTGGCCTTCGAGCCCGAATTTGCCGCCTTCCGCGCCCGTCAGGACGGCGGCGGCGAGCGGCGCCTTGAAGGTCGAGCACATGGCAAAGCGCTCATCCCGGTTGAAGCCCAGGATCAGCGCCCCCTTGCTGTCGACCAGCGCCACGCCCAGGCGGCCGCCGGTTTCGGCCTCGATCTCCTTGGGATTGCGAACGGATTTCATCGCCGATTCGCTGACCATGTAACGTGGCGCGGGCGGCAGAAGCGACTGGCGCGGGGTTTCCTGCTGCGCCGACGCCGAGGCCGCGAGCAGCAGGGACGCGAGAATCAGGCGCTTGGGCAAAATTCACATCCCCTGCATATTGTTGAATTCGCCGGGAATGCGGACCGTCAGGCTTTCAAGCTTCTCATCCAGCACGATCTGGCAGGACAGGCGACTGGTACGGGTCGCGGCGGCGGCGAGGTCGAGCATATCTTCCTCATCCTCGCTAGCCTTCTTGAGCTTCGCGAAATCGGCGGCATCGACGATCACATGGCAGGTGGAGCAGGCCATCTGCCCCTCGCAGGTGCCTTCCAGCGGTTGGCCGGCCGCCTGGGCGACATCCAGCAGGACCGATCCCGCCGGCGCTTCGACTTCCTGCTTATGCTCTCCATCCGCACTGATGAAGACTACCCTGGTCATGGTGCGACGTTCCCCGATTTACGGCGCCGACCTTTCGGCTGCCTCATTCACTATCCCTGCTGCATCCTCCAGTTCGGCCAGCGTCGTATACCGGCCGAAGCCGATTCGCACCGATCCACGCGCCTCGGCGTCTGACAGGCCGAGTGCGCGAAGCACATGGCTAGGCCGCCCGGACCCACTTGCGCAAGCGCTGCCAAGCGAAAAAGCGACATTGCGGCAATCGGAGAGCAATCTTGCGCCGTCGACTCCCGCCCGGCGGAGGTTCAGATTGCCATGATAGCGCCGATCCGCGCTGCCGTTGAGCGTCCATCGGGAAAAGAGGGCGCGGGCGGCTGTCCAGAGCGATTCGACATGGGCGCTGTCGGTTTCCGCGCGCTCGCGCATCAGACGGGCGGCAGCGCCGAAACCCGCGCAGAGGGCAGGCGACAGGGTGCCGGAACGCAGGCCCCCTTCCTGTCCGCCGCCATGGATGATGGGGGTCAGGGTCACGCCATCCCGCAACCAGAGCGCGCCAATGCCCTTGGGCCCATGGATCTTGTGGGCACTGATCGCGATCATGTCGCATGAGTCCGGGATGGGCACGCGGCCATAGCCCTGCACCGCGTCGCACAGGAACAGCGCGCCCGCCCTATGCGCGAGGTCCGCGAGCTCGGCGATGGGCTGGATGACACCGATCTCATTGTTCACCAGCATCGCCGCGACCAGCGCCACGCCGGGGCGGATGGCCCTGGCGGCTTCGTCCAGGTCGACGAGGCCGTCGGTGCCCACGGGGAGGATGGTGATGTCGCGCCCTGCCCTGCCCTGTGCCTCGACCGTGTCGAGGACGGCGGCATGTTCCGTCGCGATGGTGACGATGCCGCCGGGCGGGGCGCCCTGGATCGCCATGTTCAGCGCCTCGGTGGCGCCGGAGGTGAAGAGGAGACGGCCGCCTTCGGGCAGGAGCTTGAGGATTTCGGCGCGGGCGATTTCCACCTGCGCGGTGACGGCACGGCCCAGGCGGTGCGGGCTGTGGGGGTTGGCGAACTGGTCGCGGAGCAGCGGGACCATGGCGTCAAAGGCTTCGGGCGCAAGAGGCGTGGTCGCCTGATAATCGAGATAGACGGTCATCGGGCGCGGGCCGCCATGCGGGTCCATTGGGCGATGAAGCGATCCATGTCGGCTTCGCAGGTGCCGGGGCCGAAACTGACGCGGATGACTTCGCCCGCCTGCGCTTCGTCCCAGCCCATGGCGTGGAGCACGTGGCTGGTCTTGAGCGAGCCGGAGGAACAGGCGCTGCCCGCCGAGACGGAAATGCCCACAAGATCGAACTGGATGAGTTGGGCGCGCGCGGAGACGCCGGGCATACGGTAGCTGGCGATGGTCGGGATGCGCGGCGCATCACGGGCGACGATCTGGCCGCCCGACGCTTCGATCGCGGCATCGAGTCTGGCGCGGAGGGCAGCGGCCCGGGGAAGCCAGTCGGTGCGGGCTTCGAGCGCCGCGGCCATGGCTAGAACGGCCGGAAGATTCTCGGTGCCTGCGCGATAGCCCTGTTCCTGACCGCCGCTGGCATGGATGAGGGCGAGATCCTTGATGAGCAGCGCGCCTATGCCCGGAGGACCGCCGAACTTGTGCGCGCTGATGGCGATCATATCGGCGTCGGGGAGCGGGAGCTTGGCGGCGCTCTGCGCGCAGTCGGCAAAGAGGATCGTGCCCTGACGATCCATTTCCTTCAGGGGCTGGATGACGCCGGTTTCGTTGTTGACGTGCTGGACAGCGAACAGTGCCTCATCCAAAGGGCGACCGAAGGCGATGCGGCCTTCCGTCGTCACGTTCAGCCTTTCGGCTCGTGGGGTGACGCGCAGGACCGAATCATGCTCCACCGGCGAGGTCAGGATGCGCTTCGCCTTGGCGCGGGTCAGGCCGATGGCGATGGCTTCGCTGGCGCCGGAGGTGAAGATGATCGGCCCGTCCCACCCCAGCGCACCGCCGATCCGGCGGCGGGCATCCTCCAGCGCGGCGCGGGCGGCCCTGCCGTCGCCATGCGGGCTGGAGGGGTTGGACCAGCTTTCCAGCGCCGCGACCATCGCGGCCTTCGCCTGGGGCAAGATGGGCGTGGTGGCGGCATGATCCAGATAGAGACGGTCGGAAGTGCGGCCCAAGAAACACTCATTGATTGCGGAAATGGTGGCGACTTCTATATAGGCGGTCTGTCGCGCAGCGCCAGCATATGATGCTGCGCCGTCTCCATTCGCGGCTCGCCCTGTTTTGGGGTTGGGCCGCCCAGAACCATAACAGGTGCCATGCCCGACGTAATCTTTCCCGGTCCCGAAGGTCGCCTCGAAGGCCGCTTCAGTCCCCCGCCCCGCCCCCGCGCACCGGTCGCGATGATCCTGCATCCCCACCCCCAGGGTGGCGGCACGATGAACGACCGCATCACACAGGCGCTCTACAAGACCTTCGTGCGGCGCGGTTTCGCGGTGTTGCGGTTCAACTTCCGCGGCGTAGGGCGCAGCCAGGGCACGTTCGACAACGGCATTGGCGAACTGTCCGATGCCGCCGCCGCGCTCGATTGGGTGCAGAGCTTCCATCCGGAGGCGCAGACGACATGGATCGCCGGCTTCTCCTTCGGCGCGTGGATCGGCATGCAGTTGCTGATGCGGCGGCCGGAAATCCGGGGCTTCATCTCGGTCGCGCCGCCGGCGAACATGTATGACTTCTCCTTCCTGGCGCCCTGCCCTTCCTCGGGCATCATCGTGCAGGGGACGGCCGACGAGGTCGTGACCGCCAGCGCCGTGCAGAAGCTGGTCGACAAGCTGCGCACCCAGAAGGGCATCACCATCCATCATGACGAAATCCGTGGCGCGAACCACTTTTTCGAGCATGAGCTGGAGCAGTTGATGAAGTCGGTCGACAATTATCTCGACATGCGGTTGTCGCCGGATTCGCCGATCCGTTGAGTTCGGCCGGGATTTAAGAGAATGAGGGGCTGCTGCGGCGGCCCCTTTTCTTTTGCGGCGCGGCAAGCAGATATTGAAGCGCCGAAGAAAATTCGCGCTTGGCCTGAAAGATCAGCCGCCTTAGCGGCGCCCGGCATGAGCGAACCAAAGAATGACGTCCGCCTGATCTGGAGCCGCTATTACAGCGCCTTCATTCCTGCACCGGCAGGGCCGGGCTTTCTGGACCGGTTGAAGGCGGCGAGCGGAGCCATTGGCGGGATCGCCGTCACCGGCCTGCTCTGCGGATTGATGCTGGGGAACGGGATCGCCCATCCGCTGCTGGTGGCGCCGATGGGCGCTTCGGCCGTGCTGCTCTTCGCTGTTCCAGCCAGTCCGCTGGCCCAGCCCTGGCCGGTCCTTGGCGGCAATGTGGTATCGGCATTGGCTGGGATCACCGTGGCGAAGCTGATCTCCGATCCGACGATCGCGGCCGCGCTGGCGGTCGGATTCGCGATTGGAGCCATGTCGCTCTTCCGTTGCCTTCATCCCCCGGGCGGCGCGATTGCGCTATCGACGGTGCTGGGCGCCACCCATGGCGCGCCAAGCTACCTGTTCGCCTTCATACCGGTGGCGGTGAACACGGCGCTGCTCGTGGCCGTTGCGATCCTGTTCCATCGCATGGTGGGGCATAATTACCCCCATATCGTGTCGAAGGCGCCCAGTCCCCACGACACGAGCGACCCCGCTCCCCTGCTGCGCACGCCGTCGGAGCAGGATGTCGAGGAAGCACTGCGCGCCTATGGCGAGGCACTGGACGTCGATGCCGCCGACTTACAGGCCGTCCTGCACGATGCGGAGATGCGCGCAGCCGAGCGGACCCATGGCCGGCTGCGTTGCGGCGAGATCATGTCGCGCGACGTGATCTCCGTACGGGAAGGCCAGCCGGTGGCCGAGGTGCGGGAATTGCTCCATGACCGGCGGCTGCTGTCCTTGCCGGTGCTGGACAATGGCGGGCGCGTGCATGGCGTGGTGGGCCCGCTGGACCTCGCACGACAGGGTGAGCGCGCGCGTGACATCGCTTCGGCACCTTATGTCGTGCATGTCGATACGCCGGTGGCGGCTCTGCTGCGTCCCTTGACGGGTGGAAAGCGGCGCGAGGCGATCGTGGTGGATGACGACCGGATGCTGCGCGGCCTCATCACCCAGACCGATCTGCTGACCGCCTTGGCACTCCGGGTTTAACGGCCGCCGTTTTCCAGCATGGGAAGATCCGGGCCGGGAATGGCGGTGATGGCGACATTGGCGAACATCACCAGCCCCGCGACGATCATCAATGTACCACGCTTGCGGTCGCGTTTCTTCACGACGGCGTAGATGCCGCCCCCGGTCAGCGCCATGCCCGCCAGCATCAATATGGATAAAATCGTGCCTGCCATGAGGCAGGCCATAGGTTGGCAGGTGGACGGTGGCAATATTGCAGCGCACCCCCTAATAGGCGCGAGAACGAATCACCTTTTGCGTGACAGGACAACTTAGCCGTGAAAATAGCCCTCGCTTCCGATCACGCCGCCGTCGATCTGAAGGCGGAACTCGCAGACTGGCTGCGCTCCGAAGGCCATGAGGTCGATGACCTGGGTCCGGCAACCGCGGACCGCGTGGATTATCCCGATTTCGGTTACAAGCTGGCGACAGCCATGGCATCGGGCGCCGCCGAGCGTGGCATTGCGCTGTGCGGATCGGGGATCGGTATTTCGATCGCCGTCAACCGCAACCCCGCCTGTCGTTGCGCACTGGTTTCGGAACCTCTGTCGGCGGCGCTCTCACGCGAGCATAATGACGCCAACGTCCTTGCCCTGGGCGCGCGCCTGACTGGCGTGGACATGGCCAAGGCCTGCGTCGCCGCCTTTCTTTCCACCGAATTCGGCGGTGGCCGCCATGCTGGCCGCGTCGAGAAACTGTCCCAGCCTGCGCTGTAAGGAGACTTTGCATGAGCACAGCCACCCTCTCCCCCCTGTCCGAAATCCGTTCGGAAGGCTATTTCACGCGCAGCCTGGCCGATGCCGATCCGGCGGTCTTCGCGGGCGTCACCAGGGAACTGAAGCGCGAGCAGAACCAGATCGAACTGATCGCTTCGGAAAATATCGTGTCCAGGGCGGTGCTGGAGGCGCAGGGTTCGGTCTTCACCAACAAGTACGCCGAAGGCTATCCGGGCAAGCGTTACTATCAGGGCTGCGCGCCGTCGGACGAGGTCGAGCAACTGGCCATCGACCGGGCGAAGCAGATCTTCAACTGCGGCTTCGTCAATGTGCAGCCCCATTCGGGCGCGCAGGCGAACGGCGCGGTGATGCTGGCGCTGACCAAGCCGGGCGACACCATCATGGGCCTGTCGCTCGACGCCGGTGGCCACCTGACGCATGGCGCCAAGCCCGCGCTGTCGGGCAAATGGTATAATGCCGTGCAATATGGCGTGCGCGAGGACACGCATGTCATCGATTATGACGCTCTGGAAGCGCAGGCGATCGAGGCCAAGCCGACCCTGATCATCGCTGGCGGTTCGGCCTACCCGCGTCACCTCGACTTCGCGCGGTTCCGCGCGATCGCGGACAAGGTGGGTGCGCTGCTGATGGTCGACATGGCGCATTTTGCAGGGCTGGTGGCCGGTGGCGCGCATCCCACCCCCTTCGGCCATGCCCATGTCGTGACCACCACCACGCACAAGACCCTGCGCGGTCCGCGTGGCGGCATGATCCTGACCGATGACGAAGCCATCGCGAAGAAGATCAATTCGGCGGTGTTCCCCGGCCTTCAGGGCGGGCCGCTGATGCATGTGATCGCGGCGAAGGCGGTGGCTTTCGGCGAGGCGCTGCGTCCCGAATTCAAGACCTATGCCCAGGCGATCGTCACCAATGCCCAGGCGCTGGCGGGCAAGCTGGAGCAGCGCGGCTTGGCCGTGGTGTCCGGCGGCACCGACACGCATCTGGCGCTGATCGACCTGCGCCCCTATGGCATTTCGGGCAAGGATGCGGACGAGGCGCTGGAGCGCAGCTTCATCACCTGCAACAAGAATGGCGTGCCGGGCGACCCGTTGCCGCCGACCAAGACCAGCGGTATCCGCGTGGGTTCCCCCGCGGGAACGACGCGCGGGTTCGGAGTGGCGGAATTTGAAGCCATTGGCGACATGATCGCGGACGTTCTGGAAGGGCTGCGCGATCATGGTGAGCATGGCGACGCCGCCGTGGAAGCCAATGTGCGCGAGCGCGTGTCGGCCCTCTGCGCCCGTTTCCCGATCTACGAAGGGTAAGACCGCTTGCGCTGCCCTTTCTGTGCCCATGACGACAGTCAGGTGAAGGACAGCCGCCCGACCGAGGATGGTGCCGCCATCCGCCGCCGGCGGCAGTGCGAAGCCTGCGGCGCGCGCTTCACCACATTCGAGCGGATACAGCTCCGCGACATATGGGTGGTGAAGAGCGAGGGGCGCAAGGAAGCGTTCGACCGCGACAAGCTGGCGCGCTCCATCGGGATTGCCTGCCGGAAACGGCCGATCGATCCCAGCCGTCTGGAAAAGCTGATCTCCGGCATCCAGCGGCAATTGGAAACCAGCGGCGACGGCGAAGTCCCGGCGCGGGCGATCGGCGAGATGGTGATGGAGGGGCTGAAGCGCCTCGACAGCGTCGCCTATATCCGCTTCGCCAGCGTCTACAAGGATTTCACCGACGCACGGGATTTCGAGGATTTCGCCTCGACCGTGAAGGAAGTCGGCAGTGACTGAGGCTGCGGCCACGCCGCCCGTCATCGTTCTGGTTCGGCCCCAGCTCGGCGAGAATATCGGCAAGGCGGCGCGGGCCATGCTGAATTTCGGGCTGACCGAAATGCGGCTGGTGTCGCGCGGGATGGCTGGCCCAATCCCGATGCGGGGCCTTCCGCGGCTGGTGCCGATGTGGTGCTGGACAAGGCCGAGGTTTTCGAGACGCTGGCCGATGCGGTGGCCGATTGCGCCCATGTCTATGCGACGACGGTGCGCAAGCGGGGCGTGACCAAGCCGGTCGTGACGCCGGACGAGGCCGCAAGGGAAATCCATGCCGCTTCCGGGCGCTGCGCCTATGTGTTCGGGCCGGAACGGTCGGGGCTGGAGACCGAGGATGTCGCGCTCGCCCGCAAGATCCTGACCGTGCCGATCAATCCCGAATTCGGGTCGCTCAATCTGGCGCAGGCGGTGATCCTGTGCGCCTATGAATGGTCGAAACAGGCCGGGCTGGAGCAGCCGACCGTGGTCGATCTGGGCGAACCGGCGCCACAGGCGGAACTGGAGGGGATGATCGGGCAGTTCGAGACATTGCTCGAAGGCGCCGGCTATTTCTTCCCGCCCGACCGTGCGCCCGCAACCAAGCGGACACTGCGCAACCTGCTGACCAAGCCGGGCTGGAACCATCTGGAGGTGCGGACCTTGCGCGGCGTCCTGTCGGCTCTGGGCAATCCGCGAGCCCGCTAAAGGTCGAACGATGCGCCAGGGCTCCTGCCCTCGCGCACGTCAGCCCTTGAGGCTGTCGAACTCCGCCATCTCATAAGCGATCGAAGCTTCGACCAATCGATCCCACAGCTCGGCAATCACGTCGGCGGGGGCACCGAGCCGTTCGGCTTCGGCGCGGACATTTTCGATGACCTCAGCCTTGCGGGGCTCGTCGCGCACGGCCGCGCGTGCCGGCTTGATCCGGGCGGCGGCGCGCATATGGGCGAAGCGCTGGTCGAGCAGCGCGACAAGCTGACGGTCGATTTCGTCCACCCCTGCGCGGACTTCGGCCATGGTGGTATAGCTTTCGGGATTCATGGCCCCGCTGACTAAGCCCGGAAACAAGCCCTGTCGAGGGTTGACATGGCGTCATCGCTTCGTCATAGGCGCCGCTTCGCGATTGGCCCCGCATCCCGGTGAAGCGGTGGCCCTGCCCCCTTGCGGCAAGCAGGCGATGACCGGGAACAACGTAGTTAGCAAATCGAAGGATGGAATATGTCGAAGCGTTCCAGCGCGAAGTACAAACTCGACCGCCGCATGGGCGAGAACATCTGGGGTCGCCCCAAGAGCCCGGTCAACAAGCGTGAATATGGCCCCGGCCAGCACGGCCAGCGCCGCAAGGGCAAGATGTCCGACTACGGCATCCAGCTGCGCGCCAAGCAGAAGCTGAAGGGCTATTACGGCGACATCACCGAGAAGCAGTTCAAGAAGAGCTACATCGAGGCCGCCCGCATGAAGGGTGATACCGGTCAGAACCTGATCGGCCTGCTCGAGCGCCGCCTGGACGCCGTGGTCTATCGCGCCAAGTTCGCGCCGACCATCTTCTCGGCCCGCCAGATCGTTTCGCACGGCCACATCTATGTGAACGGCGTGAAGTGCAACATCGCCAGCCGCCTGGTGAAGCCTGGCGACGAGATCACCCTGGGCAAGAAGGCGCAGGAAATGGCGCTGGTCCTGGAAGCGCAGAGCCTGCCCGAGCGCGACATCCCCGACTATGTGTCGCCCGATGGCGCCGCCAAGGTCACCTATGTCCGCGTTCCGTCGCTGGACGAAGTGCCCTATCCGGTGAAGATGGAACCCAATCTGGTCGTCGAATTCTATTCGCGCTGATCGGCGGCGAATATCGAAACAGGGAAAAGGGGCGGTCCCATCGGACCGCCCCTTTCTTTTTTTGCCGGTCAGGGGTTGGCGGGCGGCAGGTGAAGGGCGTCGCGCAGGAAGCGGTCGGCACGGTCGAGCATCTGGCTTCGCACCTGACCATCGACCAACTGATGGTCCAGCCCCTTATATTCGACCAGTTCGACCGACTTCCCCTTGCCGCGCAGCCGCGATGCCATCAGGCGGGATTCGGACACGGATACATTCTGGTCGAGATCGCCGTGGAACAGAAGGACCGGCGCGGCGAAGACATCGGCGTGGCGCGCGGGCGAACCAGCCTGCGCCACCGACAGATCACCGAACATCGCCTCCAGCGTGCCGGGGCTGAGATCGCTTTTCCATTCGGCCTGCAGGTCGCCAAGGTCCGTCACAGGAGCGATGGCGACGATCGCCTTGAAGAGTTGCGGATCCACCACCGCGGACTGAAGCGCGGCATAGCCGCCATAGGACCAGCCCACGATCGCCAGCCGGGACGGCGCCGCAATGCCCTGCCCGATCAGCCATTTGCCCGCATCGTTGATGTCCCCGATCGATTGCTGCCAGGATTTGAACCCGCTGCCGCCCAGCCATTCCGTCCCGAAGCCCGTCGAACCACGGAAATTGGGCTGAAGCACGGCATAGCCCTGATGCGCGAAAAACTGGGCCAGCCAGTCGAAGCCCCATTCGTCCCGCGCCCAGGGACCGCCATGCGGCATGACGATCGCCGGCAGCCCCTTGCCATCGCTGCCGGGCGGCAGGGTCAGATAGGCGGGAATGGCTGTGCCGTCCGACGCCGGAAAGCTGATCGATCGGACCGGGGACAGCTTGTAGCTCCCTAATGCGGCCTGCATCGGGGCGATCTCTGCCAATTGCCTGGTCTGCTTGTCGAACAGATAATATTTGCCGGGATCGACGTCGCTGGTGGCCAGCAGGACCAGCTTGCTCTCATCCTCGCTACTGTCGACAAAGGTGACGAGCGGCGCATCGGGAAGCGCCTTTGCCAGGGCCGCGGCGAATTTCTTGAGCTCCGGATCGAACATCACCGAATGGCGGCGGTCCGTGACCCAACTGACGCCGACCACGCGCCGATGGCGGCCGATGCGGATCAGATCGTCGACATCGACACCGGGCTGCTCGAACACGAGTTCCTTCTTCATGCTGCCGTCCAGGCTGATGCGATAGATACCCTCCCGGCCGTTCACCGCCTCGCTGCCATAGACGACGTCCAGGGCGGGATCGACAGAAGCGGCCTGGAACCCGCTGGCGACGATGCCGGAAACCGATTGCGTCGAAAGCGGCAGCCATTCCCGGCTGTCCTTCTTGCGATAGAAATAATCATAGCGATGACCGCCATAGCCCATATTCGTCGTCGGACGCGTCACCATGATGCGGACATTGCCATGGCCGTCGGTGATGTAGTTTACCGCATTGCCACGCGGCGGCTCGACCGCGGTACGGGCCAGGCTATGCGTATTCACCCGCTCTACGCCAAGCCCCTTGCGTTGATCGGCGTTCAGCTTGCCCGTAGTCGTTTCCGGCAGATAATAGCGGTCCATCAGAACCGTATCCTCTCCATCCTTGCCCCAGTCGATGATGTCGCCGCCCGCCAGGACGAAGCCCAGCTGATCGGAACGGCCGCGCGCGCTGACTATCTTGAGTTCGCCGCCATCGGCATCGACTGCCAGCATCCGCGTCCATCCACGCTTTTCGCCATAGATCGAACTGATCATGTAGGCGTTGCAGACGATCCTGCTGTTGTTCGACCAGGCGCAGCCGAACAGCCGGTCTTCCTTGCCGTCCGACACGAGTACCGGCTTGGGTTCGGCACTACCGTCGGCGCGGACGACGGACACGACCGAACCGCGCCCCGCCAGCGGTTCGACCAATGCCAGCGACCTTCCATCGGGCGAGATGCTGACATCGATGACCGGACGCGATCCGAAAGCCTTGGCGGCATCGCTTTGCGCATGGGCCGGCGCGGCAAGTGCAACCAATGGCAAATAATTCAGAAACTTCAATTGCATGAAAACTCCCCCCAATGGGGGTCAGAAATATATACGATCGTAAAACTGTCAACGACCCATGCTTGCCGGGCCCGTCGCGGGGTGTCATCATCGCACCGGTCCCCCTGTCGAGGTTCCCCCGATGCGCTTGTCCTTCACCCAGATCACGCTGCCACTCGTCACGCTGTCCTGCGCCCTGTCCGCCTCCGCCGCGTCATCCGCCGATGGCCCTTCGATCGACACGATGAAGGAGGTGGTGAAGGAAATCTCCTCCGACGCCTATGAAGGGCGGGCGCCGGGAACCGTGGGTGAGGAAAAGACGCTCTCCTATCTGGTCCGGCGGTTCGAGGCGCTGGGGCTGAAGCCCGGCAACAAGGGAAGCTGGTTCCAGGACGTGCCGCTGGTCGAGATCGATGCGAAGAATGTGTCGCCGCTCCGTTTCAGCGGCGGAAAGACAGTGGTTTCCGCGGATTATGGGCCGGAAATGGTCATCGCCACCTATCGCACCGGCCAGTCGCATATCGAGATCAAGGATAGCCCCGTGGTCTTCGTCGGCTATGGCATCAACGCGCCGGAGAAGAAGTGGAACGATTATGCCGGCGTCAATGTGAAGGGCAAGACGGTCGTCATCCTGGTGAACGATCCCGACTATCAGAACCCGACGCTGCGCGGACCGTTCAGCGGACGGGCAATGACCTATTATGGCCGCTGGACCTACAAGTTCGAGGAAGCGGCGCGGCAGGGCGCGACGGCGGCGATCATCGTGCATGACACGGTGCCCGCCGCCTATGGCTGGAATGTCGTGCAGTCGAGCTGGACCGGGGCGCAGCATGTCGCGGACAGTGCCAATGGCAATGCCGATCAGTCCGCCGCGATCGGCTGGATGCAGAAGGACAAGGCGGCGGCGCTGATGGCGAGCGCGGGGCTGAACCTCGACACGCTGATGGCGGCGGCGAAGAAGCGCGGATTCAAGGCGATGCCGCTCAAGGGCGTGAAGGCCAGCGTCTCCTTCGACAATGCCGTTCGCAAGCATAGTTCGAAGAATGTCGTGGCGCTGCTGCCCGGCAAGACGCGACCTGACGAATATGTGCTCTACGCCGCGCATTGGGACCATCTGGGCCATTGCAAGGCGGCACCGGACGGGGATGACATCTGCAATGGCGCCATCGACAATGCCACCGGAACGGCGGCGCTGGTGGCCCTGGCGGAGGCGAACATGAAGGCCGGGCCAACCGATCGCAGCCAGGTCTTCCTGGCGGTGACGGCGGAGGAATCGGGGCTGCTGGGGTCGGCCTATTATGGCAATCATCCGGTCTTCCCGCTGGGACAGACGGTGGGCGGCGTCAATATGGACGCGCTCAGCATGGCGGGGGTAGCGAAGAATGTCGTCGTGATCGGCAAGGGCAAGTCGCAGCTCGACGCTTATCTGGACAAGGCGCTGGCCGCGCAGAAGCGGGTCGCCAGTCTGGAGCCCACACCGGAAAAGGGCTTCTATTACCGCTCCGACCATTTCAGCTTCGCCAAGCATGGCGTGCCGATGCTCTATTTCGAGGGTGGGCAGGATCTGGTGAAGGGAGGCCCGGCTGCGGGCGCCAAGGCGGCCAAGGATTATGAGGAGCATCGCTATCACGGCCCCAAGGACGAATATGATCCCAAATGGGACTGGAGCGGCGTGAAGGCCGACCTCAAGCTTTACTATGATGTCGGGCGGGCGCTGGCCAACACGACCGACTGGCCCAATTGGATGCCGGGCGACGAGTTCCGGGCTATCCGTGACAAGAGCCGGGCGGGGAAGTAACGGTTTTCGGGCATTTTTTGGGGAAACACGCCCCGAAGTTCACACTGTATGCGCGCGCGTGGCTGCGCGCGCATGTGCGTGAGGGCGCGATTGGCCGGACGTTTCAAAGAGCGATGCGGAGATAGGTCGGGCGGCGCGGAATAGGACAGGCAGAATTCCGCCTCGTTGGAGAAATAGGATGCTTTTTGAACCACTTGTTGCCAATTTGACACGCATCATGAGCGCCAGGTTCCCGTTGATGATCCTATCGGTGGAGGGTCTTAAGGCGACAAGTTTCAGGCGTTCACAAAAGCCAAGTCATAGACCATCGACAGTGAAAATCTTTCCCCAGTCTTCGGCCAGTGCTTCAAGTTCGAGGGTGCGGTAGGCCGCGTGGTCCGATAGGCACATATCGCGAGCGAAGCGGTGGAAAGTGCCACCCTCGCTTAACGCTGCCTGCATTTCACAGTCAGTGCTATTCCAAGCATCCCAGTGCGGGAGTGTCAGGATTTCCGTGTGCGGGCGGGCGGTTGATCATCAGGCCGCCATGGCTCTGATGAAACGTTCGCCGAAGATCACGGCAAATTGCGCCTTCGCCATGGTCCACTCACGTGGTGGCATCTTCCACTCTTTCTCCGACCGATTCAAGATCAGATAGAGCAGCTTGGTGGCGGCCTCGTCGCTGGGGAAGTGTCCCCTGGCCCTGACAGCCCGCCTGAGCTTCGAGTTCAAAGCTTCGATCGCGTTCGTGGTGTAGATGATCCGGCGGACCTCGTCGGGGAACGCAAAAAACGGGATCACCTCGCCCCAGGCGCGCCGCCAGCTCTGGCCGATGGCGGGATAGCGCTGCCCCCAAGGGCCAGCCTCAAATGCCGTCAGCGCCTTTTCGGCGGCATCCGCGTCGGTGGCACGGTAAATCTCCTTAAGCGCGCTGGCGAGGTTCTTGCGGTCCTTCCAGGAGACGAAGTCCATCGAGTTGCGCAGCAGGTGAACGATGCAGGTCTGGACGATCGCATCGGGGAACACTGCGGTGATCGCATCGGGAAAGCCCTTCAGGCCGTCAACGACGGCCAGCAGGATGTCTTCGACGCCACGGTTGCGAAGCTCGTTCATCACCCGAAGCCAGAACTTGGCACCCTCATTCTGCTCGAGCCACAGGCCGAGCACCTCCTTTGCGCCGTCGGCGCGGACGCCCAGCGCAATGTGGATCGCCTTGTTGCGCACCATGCCCTCGTCGCGGATCTTGACCCGGATCGCGTCGAAGAAGACCAGTGGGTAAACCGGATCGAGCGGCCGCTGCTGCCAAGTGGCGACCTCATCGAGCACGGCGTCGGTCACCGTGCTGATCAAATCGGGTGAGACGTCGATGCCGTAAAGATCGTGCAGGTGCCTGGTGATCTCGCGGGTGCTCATGCCGCGCGCGTACATCGACACGATCTTGTCGTCGAAGCCGGGAAAGCGGCGTTGATACTTGGCGATCAACTGCGGGTCGAAGCTCGACTGGCGATCGCGCGGTACGTCGATCGCCAACTTGCCGGTGTCGGTCATTACCGTCTTCCGACCGTAGCCGTTGCGCATGTTGCCGGCGCCGTCTTCGCCAGCGAGGTGGTGATCCATCTCCGCATTCAGGGCACGCTCTGTCAGCGCCTTCTTCAGCGAATCGAGCAGACCGCCCTGCTCGAAGGCGGCACTGGCAGCGCCGCCCGCCAAAAGCTGATCGAGAAGCTCATTCGGTATGGCAGGCTCTTTGCGTCGAGACATAGTGGGACTCCCTTTTTACCCATTATGCCCGCCCGCACACGGAAATCCTGACAGTCCCCCCAGTGCTTTTCACTCTCAGCTAACAGAGCAATGAGCCGGTCTGGCGAATGAAAGTTCGCAGAAACCTGTTGCGCGGCCATAAGTTGCTTTGCAACTGTCGCGCGCCGAGCTTCCCACGCCAAACGGGAAAATGTCGCACAATCGTTCATCGCTCTCTGATAGGTTCCATGCTCATTTTCACAGATATCTAATGCGCGGCGCACACAGCCCAGGGGATCAGAGAGTGCGCGGCGTGCCTCTGTAAGACACTCCCCGACTACTGCCTTGGCGCTGGCACGGCCATAGTCGTCTATCCATCTGTCAGGGTTGGTGGCCAAAGCCGCAACGAGCAATCCAACAGCCACGCTCATGAATGCCCCCTACTTCACTATGGTAGGTTGCATTATCGACACATAAGCGGCCAGTCCGCAATCCACCCAAATCAGCCATTCCTCATAATGCCTCTGGAATGCGTAGCGCGATCCTGTAGAGGGCGCGGTGGATACCCCGCAAACAGGAGCCAAGCCCATGACTTTCCGTATGCCAGCCGAATGGGCGCCGCATGACTGGACCTGGATCGGCTTTCCCACCAATCCCGATGAGTGGCCCGGCGCGTTCGACGAGGCCCGGCGGCAGATCGCGGATTTCGCCAGTGCGCTCCATGCCGGGGGCAAGGGCGAGGACGTGCGGCTGGTGTGCGCCCAAGAGAGCGATGCGGAGGTCGCGCGCGGGCTGGTGGCGCCGGGCGTCTCCATCGTCGTCCAGAAGCTGGGCGATGTCTGGCTGCGCGACACGGCGCCGATCGCGGTGAAGCGGGGCGCGGAGCGGGCGCTGGTGGATTTCGGCTTCAATGGCTGGGGCGGCAAATATCAGATGCCGGGCGACGAGGATATCGGGGCGCGGCTGGCGGCGATGACGGGGCTGCCGACTTCCACCCAGCATTGGGTGTTCGAAGGGGGAGCGGTCGATACCGACGGCACCGGGCTGTTCGTGACGACCGAGCAATGCCTGCTCCATCCCAACCGCAACCCCGAACTGGACCGGGGGAAGATCGAAACATTGCTCGCCGGATCGCTGGGGCTTTCCGACATGCTGTGGCTGGGCGATGGGCTGCTGAACGACCATACGGACGGCCATGTCGACAATCTGGCGCGCTTCGTGGCGCCGGGCGTGCTGGCTTTGCCTGAAGCGAGCACCGACGACGATCCCAATGCGGCGATCTATGCCGATGCGCGGGCGCGGGCCAAGGCCTTCGGGGTCGAGGTGGCGGCGATCCCCTCCCCCGGCCGCGTGGTCGTGGACGGAGAAATCATTCCGGCGAGCTACATGAATTTCACTATCGGCAATGCCGCCGTCATCGTGCCCATCTATGGCCAGCCCAATGATCAGGCAGCTCTGGATGCGTTCAAACCCTTCTTCCCCGGCCGGGAGATTGTCGGATTGCGCAGCGATGCGATCCTGTCGGGTGGCGGCAGCTTCCATTGTTGCAGCCAGCAGATGCCGTCGGCCTGAATGAGCGCGATGCTGGCGCTGCGGGCGCTGATCTCCGGGATCATCATCGCCATCGTCTCGGTGGTGTCGCGGCGCTATCCGGGGCTGGGCGCGCTGATCGCGTCGCTGCCGCTGATTTCGGTGCTGGGGATGATCTGGCTGTGGAACGACCGGCCCGACGCGGAGAATATGGCCCGCCATGCCGAGGCGACATTCTATTATGTCATCCCCTCCCTGCCGATGTTCCTGTTGATCCCGATGCTGCTGCGGCGGGGCGTTGGCTTTGGTCCTGCGCTGATCGCGGGTTGCGTGCTGACGATCCTGCTCTATCTCCTGACCGTTGCCATTGCCGCCCGGATGGGCATTCGTCTTTAGGGTGTTATCGATGACCAAAGTTACCGTCGCCGCGCTCCAGCTCGCCTTTTCCGACGACCGGGCGGACAATATCGCCATGGTCGCGGGCCATGTCGTGAAAGCCGCCGCGCGGGGCGCGAAGATCGTCCTGCCGCCCGAACTGTTCGAAGGCCCCTATTTCTGCAAGGTCGAGGATGAGGCGCTGTTCGCGGGCGCCCTGCCGCTCGACGAGCATCCCGCCGTGCAGGAAATGCGCAAGGTGGCGAAGGCGGAAGGCGTCTATATTCCGACCAGCTTCTTCGAGCGCGACGGGCATCATTATTACAACTCGCTCGCCATGATCGACGATGAGGGCGAGATCATGGGCGTCTATCGCAAGAGCCATATTCCCGACGGGCCGGGCTATGAGGAGAAATATTATTTCCGGCCCGGCAATACGGGCTTCAAGGTGTGGCCGACGAAGTTCGGCACCATCGGCGTCGGCATATGCTGGGACCAATGGTATCCCGAAACCGCCCGGGTGATGGCGCTGATGGGGGCGGAGATGCTGTTCTATCCGACGGCCATCGGTTCCGAGCCCTATGATGCGGACCTCGACACCAGCCGCATGTGGCGCCGCGCGATGATCGGCCATGCCGTCAGCAACTGCATGCCGGTAATCGCCGCGAACCGGATCGGCGAGGAGGACGGGCAGAAATTCTACGGCCACAGCTTCATTACCGACCAGTGGGGCGATTTCGCCGCGGAGGCCGATGCGAAGGACCATGGCGCGCTGGTCGCCACGCTGGACCTGGAGCAGGCCAGGACGCATCGCGCGGGCATGGGCTTCTTCCGCGACCGGCGGCCGGAACTTTATGCGCGGATCGCCCAAGATATCTGACAGGCAGCACATCTGATAAGCAGGACATCCGACGACAGGAGAGAGACGATGACCGTTGCCCGCCACTATATCATGCACGCGAAGGAAGGCATGGACGCGACGCTGGAAACCGCCCTGCGCGCGATAGCCGATGCGGTTCGCCCCCTGCCCGGCTGCGAAGGCGTGGAGATGCTGCGGGACCTAGGCAATGAACGCCGCTTCGTCCTCATCGAGCGATGGGCCGATGTCGACGCGCACAAGGCGGCGGGCGCGATGCTGGACAAGGGGCTGATCGCGCCGATGATGGCGGCGCTCGACGGACCGCCGGACGGGGCCTATCTCGACTATCTCATCCGCTGATCGCCAGCGCCCGGGCGAAGACCGCCTCGAACATCTCGGCCGTCAATCGCCCGCTATTCTGGTTGTAGCGCGAGCAGTGATAGCTATCGATCACGATCCGCCCGTCGGGCATGCGATGCTCGGCCAGATGGGCGAAGCGGGCCTTGGGCAGCTTGCCGCCCAGCGCCTTGACCGCCGACTGGTGGGCGATCTGGCCCAGGGCGATGAAGACGCGGGCGTGGGGCAAGGCGGCAACGGCCGGTTTCAGGAAAGCCCGGCAATTGCGGATTTCCTCCGGCAGCGGCTTGTTCTGCGGCGGCAGGCATTTGACCGCATTGACGATGATGATGTCGCGCAGCGTCAAGCCGTCATCGGGCCGGGCCTCGTAGGTTCCTTCCGTCAGGCCGAATTTGCCGAGCGTGGCGAACAGCAGGTCGCCGGCGAAATCGCCAGTAAAGGGGCGGCCGGTGCGGTTGGCGCCCTGCTTGCCGGGCGCGAGGCCGACGATCGCGATCCTGCCCATCGGATCGCCAAAGGACGGGACCGGCGCATTCCACCATCCGGGATGCTCGGCCCGGCACTCCGCGCGCAGGGCGACCAGGCGGGGGCAGAGCTGGCAATCATGGGGCGGCTCTGTATGCGGTATGGGGCTTTCCAGCGTCATGAGGACCCGATAGGCGCAGCATGATGGGGAAGACAAGCACTCGTCACCTTTATGCGCTTGCGCTGGGATCGAACCGGCCGCTGTCGGCACGACGCACGCCTGCACGGCTGCTGGGGGAGGCTGTGGCCGGGATCGCCGCCTTGGGAAACATCCGGGCGGTCGCTCCCCTGCTGACGACGCCGCCCATGGGGCCTTCCCGGCGGGTTTTCGCCAATGGCGCGCTGTTGCTGGAGAGCATCTTGCCGCCGGATGCGATGCTGCGGCGCTTGCAGGACATCGAAAGGCAATTGGGCCGGCGGCGGTTCCGGCGATGGGGGGCGCGGAGTGTCGATATCGACATCATCCTCTGGTCCGGAGGGCGCTGGAACAGCCGGTCGCTGCATATCCCCCATCCCGCTTTCCGGGAGCGCGCCTTCGTGCTGACACCGCTTGCCGGGATCGCGCCGGACTGGCGCGATCCCGTTTCCGGGCACTGCGTCCGGCATTTGCGGAGCCGCCTGCAAAAAGCGACACCAATAATGCGTTCAGGTGGTTGACCAGCCGCATCGTCGCCACTAGTGCGTGCGAACCTCAGGACATGAGGGCCCTTAGCTCAGTCGGTAGAGCAACTGACTTTTAATCAGTAGGTCGCTGGTTCGAATCCAGCAGGGCTCACCAACAGCATCGCCTCTCAGAAGATCGCAAACCCTAGCATTTCCGGGATTTTCGGGCCGCTTCGGCGGCTGCTGTTGCGATGACTGGCGTTGCCACATGGGAAGAATCCGGGACTACGCAGGACATGGAATGACAGGGATGGACGCCTGTTGTGCCCGAATTGTGCCCGTGAAATTTAGCCTGTCATCGCGCCGAATCTGTCGGATGGCATATGACACAGAAGCACAATCTCACCCCTACAATCGTGGAAGCCCTTCTCTCTGGCACTCTGAATGATCCGCGGACTCCAGGCTTGTATGTCGAGGCCCGAGCCGGGCGCGTTCGGGTAAGTCGGGTCTGGAAATATCGTCGCCGCATTCCTGGCAAGACATCCTTCTACAAAGCGACGCTTGGCTCATATCCGGCTCATAGCATCGCGGCTGCTCGAGAATGGGCTACTAGCCTTAATTCGAACATTGAGCAGGGTATCGATCCTGCCGAGGCGCAACGCATTCAGAAGGCCAACCATATGTTGGTCTCTGACGCGCATGCCCTCTACATCGCGCATGTCAAAACTGGAGCACTCCGCAAGTTGAAGCCCCGAACCATCAAGGAAAAGGAGTATATCTGGACGGCCTTCCTCAAGGACGCGCTTGGACAGCGGATCCTGCAGGAACTGACCGCTGACGACCTGTGGGTGTTGGTCTTGAAAAAGGGCAAATCGGCGCCTGTGCAAGCCAACCGGCTGGCAGCCGAATTGAAGGTGTTTATGAAATGGTGTGCCGGTAGGTCGGGCTGGGAAGCAGGTATCAGGCTGACAGAAAACAGGGCTGTGACGCTGGACGCCTACTATTTTCCGACCAAGCCCAAATCGCGTTTCCTATCCCATGATGAGTTGGGGCTGTTCCTCAGAGCTGTCGCTCAGGAGGAACGTTTCTATCTCAGAGCCTTACTTCTCATGCTTCTGACTGGATGCAGGAAGCTGGAGGTCGTTGAGGCACCTAGCGCCGAGATCGATGGTACGGTCTGGACTATACCTCCTGAACGCACAAAAAATTCCTGCGCCCACCGCATTCCGCTTGCTCCTTGGACGTTGTCTTTGACCCAGACCAATGAGGCTTGGCTTTTCCCTTCTGACCGCCTTGAGAACAGACCAATGAAATGGGGCTGGGATAAGGTGATCGCGCGCGTCCTCAAACGAATGAGTGAGATAGGTGAACGATCCATCCCCCGGTTCACCCTCCACGACCTGCGACGTACAATGCGTTCGAACACGAAGCGGCTAAAAATTGATGTGGAGACGGCCGAAGCTATGCTGAACCATAAGAAAAAGGGCCTTGAGGAGATATACGACGGGTATGATCTCTTCGAAGAAAAGAAGGATGGATTTGCCAGATGGGAACGTCTCATCGTCGATATTGCGATAAAAGTCGGCGTGACTGAGCCCCTCTTCATTCCCGATGAACTCACGGCCTTTGAGGCATAACATCACGCTAGTCTCTGTTACCACTTCCCCCCGAGAGAAAGGGTTGCTGACTGGTCGAGTTTATGACCGTCCACGAAGCTATGTCGGTTTTCAGGCTTGCCAGCGAACAATAGCCGCTGGCAAGCTTTTCTGCCGACGGGTGAAACGATGCATTTCCTGAGCCCTGTTCGTTCCTCCTGCCTTTTATTGAAGGCATCTTCCACGACGCGCACGACCTTTTGATGTAACAGAGTGACCCGTCCGCCTGTTAAATGCACGAAAATTATCCATGCAGCGCTCATGGACGCGGCAACCTGGGGCTCGATGATTGGCTGCAGGCAGGACATTGCTGCCGGTCATTGGCACCCCTCTCAACGTCTGATTACGCCAAGGCCGGTCATGCTATAACCCCGTATGCATTCGACGTATCGCATACTTTCAGTCAATCGAGGAGCGATTGTCATCTTGCTGGACAAGGCTGCGAGAACGAATAGTGTTGGGTGCGGGTCGGCCTACCTCACGCCGCCTAGGGGGAGATGAAGCCGCGTGGCGTTGGTACCGACAGCCAGTCAAATAACCGTGCCTGAGGTCCTTACAAAGTTCGGAGCCGAGTTTGAAGCGGTTGCGAACGCGGTGGAGAATGGCGAGTTCGCGCTGTGGGTTGGATCGGGGATTTCGCGCCGGGCGCCAAACCTCGGCAACTTGATCGAGAGCGCGTTCGATTATCTGCGCGAGGGCGCCATCGATCCGGCTCGAGCGGCGGCGTTTATGCCTGCGTTTGAGGAAGCGCTTGGACTGGCTGAGGTGCCGGCGGTGAGCGTCAAGGCCCAATATAGTAAGCCCCTTGCAACTTGGCCCGAGCACGACGCGATTATCGACCGTCTATGGAACAAATACTCCCGCGTCCTGGAGATTCCGATTGCCGGGCATCCGGCTGATTTCATCCTGTGGGACGCGATCGATATTAGAGCCGCCTTCGACAACCCTGAGCCCCCGGCTGCCGAACATCTCTGCATGGCAATCCTGATCATGGAGGGCGCCGTTCAGGCGATCGCCTCGGCCAATTGGGACGGGTTCATCGAGGCAGCGGTTGACCGTTTGAGTGGCGGCGTGCCGGGCTATCTGCAGGTGGTGGTCGATCCGGGTCAGCTGCGTGGTCCGGTTGGTCGCGCGCGGCTACTCAAATTTCACGGTTGTATCGTCCACGCGACACGCGAGCCGCTTGTCTTCCGGCGGTTTCTGACCGGTAGTCACACCCAGATTCAGGGCTGGCCAGAGGAGCCGGAATTCGCGGCGATGTGCCAAGCGGTGGTCACGCTCGCGACTTCGCACAAGACAATGGTTATGGGTCTTTCCATCCAGGATAATAATCTCCAGACGCTCTTCACGAGGGCAAGGGTAACCCACGCCTGGCCATGGCCGAGCGCGCCCGACGCTCCGGCGCATATCTTTTGCGAGGATCGCATCCAGCAGGGACAGCGTGACGTGCTGCGCTTGTCTTACGGTCAGGCCTATAATGACAATCCGGCTGCTGCGCAGGACGCCACGCTATTGCGGGCCTGGGGAGAGACGGTATTGATCGCGCTCGTGCTGAAGCTGCTGACGGACAAACTTGGACGGCTGATGGACCTGAGTCTGGCGCAATATGGCAAGGGCGCGATCGCTACGGCGCTCACACCTGCGCTGACCGCGCTTGAGCACGATATCGCCGCATTGGCGGTACCTGCTGCGGGAGAGAAGTGTCGGACCTCCTTCGTCAATCGAGGTATCAGCCTCTGGTCTAGGGCGCTGGCCTTGTTCCGGAATGGCGCCCTCCCCTCCAACCCTGAGTGCTATGAGGCACTGTGTAGCTCCACGCCCAATCTAATTGCGGCTGATCCCAACGCCTTGGGCATGGGGCTTGGCAAATTCGGCATTGCGTTGGCGCTCTTGCAGAACGGCAGCATGGACGGACTTTGGGAGTTGAAAGCACCGACGGTCGCCAGCCTCGAAGGCGGCGCGCTGGCGGCGCGTGCGCTGCACGCAGGCGGTATCGATCGCCCCGTCTTTGTCGTCAAATCGGCGACGGAAGCGATCACATTACAGAGCCAGGGCGCATTCGCGAACGACAATGCCGTCGTCATTCATGGCGACGATGCCTGGAGGCAAATGGGTGGCCTATCCGGTCCAACTGTGAGCCCGCGGCGTGTCAGCACGGCGCCAGGCCGGACCGGATCTCTGAGTAACACGCATGTAAGTCTTGGCGCCCTGCTCATGCGCTGCACCGATGCCGCAGAGCTACAACGGGAGTTTGTCGCGGAGATGATGCTGTGACGGTGCCGCTGGTCCAGGCTGTACGGGATCGTTTGCAGCTTGCTGGATATGTCGAGCTCGCAACCCCCTTCAAGATGGCTGGCGTCGATTTCGCGTTCACCGGCGCGATGCGCGGGCGCGGTGGGCGTGCGCTCGATCTCATCCTGTTCGTGGATACAAATACCGGCGATTTTGGCGATCGCGACGGTGCGCGCGTGCGGCAGCGCGTCGATGCCTTGAGCCGGGCGCTCGACGTAACTGGCTCTCGCTATGTCGTAACCGTGATCCTTGTCGGCGCCGTGCTCGCCGGGGGGATCGACGGTTTATCGGAGACGTGCCGGGTCCTCCATGTCGAGGGGATCGTGTTGGATGCAGAAGGGAAGCCGGATGGCGATCTGGCAAGCGAGCAGTTGGACGATCGTATCAGGGTGCTGCTGCCGTTGACACTGCCAGCGGCGGTTCCTGACGCATCTGACGGTAAGCCCGCCATGGATCAGTTGGAGCGGGTGCTACCCAAGGGGACGGAAAAGGCTCTTGTCGATGCGGTTATCGCGGCGTCGGCGAACGGCGAACAAGCGGTCACCGAAGCGGTCGCCAAGGTGATCAACGAGGCATTCAAGCCGGAGCCTAAGCCGACACCAGAGACGACACCGGACAACGGGGCCGATCCGCTATGAGCGAGCTTCTCCTCAAGAGTTTGGAGGTCAACAACTTCCGCAGCATTCGCGGTCTGGTTCATGCACCGCTCGATGCGAAGGTGGTGCTGGTCCATGGCGAGAATGGCGCCGGCAAGACCAGCCTATTGTCTGCGATCGAGCTAGCCCTAACCGGCCGGGTTCAAGCGCTGGAGCGCGCCGATCCGGCCTATGTGAAGCAGCTGCTGCATCGGTCCGCAAGCGAGGGAAGCGTGGCGGTCCAGACGTTGCGCGATGAGTTGGTGCACAGCTACAAATCGTTGCTCACACTCGACGGCGTGCAGTCCACCGCGGCGCTGGAGCTACCCAAGGCTAATTTCTTCAGAGAGCGCGCCTTTTTGCCGCAAGCGTTGCTTGGTCAGCTCCTTCAAATCTACCAGGAAGCGGGAAGTGACGCTGGTTCCCCGTTGGCCCAGTTCGTGGGTAATTTGCTCGGGCTCGATCGTCTTGACGCGCTCGAGGCTGGCCTCAAGCCACTGGCTGATGTGCGAAACGTTCGAAAGAATGTAGATAGTTGGCCCGAAGCCGAGAATGAGAAGTCTCGGCTCGATCGGCTAATCGCAGATCATGGTCGGGCGCGTCAGGGCATTCAGACGCAGATCGACACGGCCTTAAGCGAACTCCGCCAGATCGTCGCCGATTTAGCGCTCGAGCTCGTGGTGGGCGAAGCGAGCCTCGATGCGGCGGAGGCGGCCATACAGGACGAGGGCGACACCGGAGCCTTCGCTGATCTGTCGGATCAGCGGCGCAGATTAGGCGCGCTGAGTAGAGAGGTTGAGTCCGCGCAACTCAGCAGTGGGACGCTGCCGCCTGCCGCGCCGGAAGATGCAAATAATGCGAGCGAGAAATTCCAGAACTGGCAATATGACCATGGCGATCGGATCAACGCCTTCCGCGACCGGGTCCAAGGACTGTTTTCAGACCTGTCGCTGGAAAGTGATCCCCAGGTTGCGGCGCAGACGAGCTTTAAACGCCTTGGCACCGAGCAAAAGCAGCTCTCGCAACGGGTAAATCAAGCGCGCGCTGATCTTTCGCGACTGACCACGGCGCGGGATGAGCGGGTCGTTGCAGCTGGCCAGCGCGACACGATCGACGAAGAAGTCGGTCGCTTGTCGAGCAGCGCCGGCAGTCTTGGATCGGCATTGGCAGAGCTCACCGCGTTCATCACGGATGAAACCTGTCCGGTATGCGATCGCGATTTCGGGCAAGTGAGCGCGGTCCCCCTGAGTGAGCATGTCCATGTGAAGGTTCGAACCTTGTCGGCTTCGGCGGAGCGGTTGCTGACCTTGGGGCGAACGCGCGGCGAGGTGCAGGTGACGATCGAACGGCTCGACCGGGAGATCGAAATGATCGGTGCGCGTCAACTCGGCGAGGAAGCGCTGGCGGATTTGGATCGGCGGCTTGCGGCGGTTGAGGCGCTGACCTCGGAAGTCACCAGTCTCACCGAGGTTTTGGCAGAAGGCAGTCGGCTGCGCTCGCTCGATGTAGCCGCGCGACGGACGGTGAGCGAGACAAGATCCCGCGACGTAGCGTTGGAGTCGGCACGCCAGACGCTGAGCGACTTCGCACTGTCGATCGGGGCGGATCCGGTAACGGATGGCGAGACGTTCGAGGCAGGCTTCGCCCGGCTTGACGTTATGTTGAGTGACAAGGCCTCAGGGCTGGACATGAGGCTGGCGAAGCGCCGGCGCGGTGGCGACCTCATTGCGACCTTACGGTCGTTGCTCCAGCGTCGGCAGGAAGAGGACGCCCGCAGTAAAGTCGATTTCGCCGCGTGGCAGCGCCTTGAGAAACAGCTTGAGGCAGCTCAAGGGCTGCGCGACCAGGGCAACGGGATCCGCAACGCCGTCGACACGGTCCGCTCGGCGATCATCCGGCGGGAGTTCAACGATCGCTTGAACAAGGTGTGGCGCGATTTGTTCGTGCGACTCGCCCCAGGTGAGCCGTTCGTCCCTGCCTTTAGCATCCCTGAGGATTCTACGCAGAAGCTGCAGCCGAAGCTGATCACGCGACACCGCGACGGTGGCGATGCGGGCGGCACGCCGGGCGCAATGCTCAGCGCCGGCAATCTAAACACGGCGGCGCTGACTCTGTTCATCGCGCTCCATCTGTCCGTACCAAAGGAGCTTCCCTGGCTCATCCTCGATGATCCGGTCCAGTCGATGGACGATGTCCATATCGCGCATTTCGCGGCGCTGCTGCGGACCTTGTCCAAGGAGCATGGGCGGCAGGTGATGATCGCAGTGCACGACCGCCAGCTTTTCGAATATCTCAAGCTCGAGCTGAGCCCGGCGTTTGTCGACGACAGCTTGCTCACTTTGGAATTATCGCGCGGGCCGCGGCGAGACACGGTTTGTATTTCCCAGCGCCATTCATTCAAGGAAGAAACCGCACTGCTGGCAGCAGCTTAAGCGCTAGGGCTTGCAAGAGCTATGCTCACCAGATTTCCGCTGGCATTTTGCCCCCTCCACGGTCGCCATTCGGCGGTGTCTGAGATAGCGATTAGCCCTTCAATCCTTAGGTCGGAACAAAGCTAATGATGGTGGGTCGGCGACGGAAGCCGTTCTTTGAAATAGTACGGCTGCTCCGTGCGATTGAAGCGGATAGAGACGATTTTGCGTCGGTCAAAGCCCTAAATCTCCTCGTATTGAAGGAGATTATTCGCGCAGAGCGGAAGCAGGATGAGCATCGCGCTGCGCACAAGGAACTGTACCGGCAGTTGAAAACAGGTCGCGGATCGAAGGAAATCAGCAAGGCGCTCAGGACAAAGATCAAGCGCACAGCTGGGTTTATCGACCGGTACGCCAAGCAGATCTACATCTGGAAATGCTGTGGGGATGCGCTCGCGTTCCTCTATCTGGACAAGTTCGCGATCAAGCACGCCTACTATGACACGGACCGCTTCGTCGTAAAACGCGATGCAGGGATGATCCGTGGCAAAGAGGGATTGGCTGGCGAGTTAACATGCCTATTCAGTGCCCTTGAACATCGGGTGCCTGCAGTCCTTTCCGACATCACCAACACGATCCGCTATGGCGATGTTTGTCTGCTCGGTTCTTCCGATCCCGTGCCTATCGAGGTGAAAAGCAGCCCGAAGCAAAGTGGTCGAGGTAGGCGGCAGGCAGAGAAGATGGCAAAGCTGCGCAGCTTCTTGGAGACTGATCGTGCGGTCGGCTACCGAGGAGCGCCTGGTGAGACGAAGCGGCAAACGGTCACCCTCCCTGAGCGCACTAATGTCGAAGCGCTGAACGAGTGCATCGCTGAAGCCAAAAAGACAGGCTTTGCGATTTTTCGTCCGGAGCCGGGCATGGCATACGCGGTAATGGCTGGAGGGCGGACCGACTACGCAGCGATCTTTGAGCCACTCGCTCACGAACGGTGCGTTTTCTGGACCCTGAACAGCGACAAGAATGACTTTGCATGGGCGCCCTACACGCCTTTCATCCTCACCATCCACGAACCCCAGCACCTCTTAGATTTTATAGAGGGAAACATCTTTATCGTCGTCGCGGCTAGTATGGACGAGCTGTGCAAGCAGATGACCGCGCCCGGCTGGCAAATCGAGTTCGACCCAGCGAGCGATTATGCTCTTCATTGCGTTCACGAAGCCGGGGCCGTGGTTGGCATCTCTCAGCAGTTGGTCGCGCGTGTTGCGTATGAGTTCGTATCGCTGTCCTGGATCGCGGACAGCCAGAGAGAGGGTTTGGAGTCGTCCAGAGCGATGATGATGGATACCTACGGTCCGTTCCAACAGGTCGATGTCGAGCAGATGCACAGTTACATGTTTGGTGAGCGTCGTTGGCTTCGCAGCGATTCTGAGGTGCTATTTGTGCAAAAACCGTCTGCTAGACTAGAGAATGATGCCCAACCCAACTGACTAAATCCGCGACATCCTGCCGTTGGCGGCACGATTGGGAACGTCCGGTTACGCTGACACCGGTCGTTCGTGGATGCGCTTAACACCGGCGATCGCCTAGCGGTTCCTAGAGCGCATTCGATCCAGCAGTTGGTCATAGGTGCGGATGACGAGCTGCGGCGTTTCCATCTCCATGCGCCGGTATTCGAGCGCGGAGATCCGCGGATCGATGTGCTGTTTTTGACCGATAACGAGAATCATCCGCGGACGATAGAGATTAAGGCCATAGCGCTGCGCAATCCTCGTGCGATTGCCCTCTTCTTCGAAATAAGCCTCGTAGGTGCGCAGCTGTGCCTTGGCGCGATGGACGGTCGCGGTGAAATCCGGCCGATTCTTCATGTAGGATGTGATCTTGTGCTGCGGCCGCTTCAACTCGAGCAGGTCGCAAAAACCTCCCTGGTCGTGGGGTTCGAGCACGAAGTCGGGTATCAGATCGCCATGACCTGGTGTGCTGAGCACCATATGGGGATGAGCAGCCTTGTACTCGTCGCGGATCAGGAAATCGGGATAGGTTTCGAAGAAGCGTTGAAGATCGCGCTCCTTTGCCAGCGGACTGTTGATCAGCTCCTCGAACTCGTTGATCGCACCGCTAAGGAAGCGCCCGAAATGGGCGATGCGACTGAGAATCTGATGAGGATTGTTGTTGCCGTCGGCGAAGCGGTAGATCTCGTCATCTGCAAAGGCGAACAAACGCAGCGCGCCGTCGACGAGGCCGAGAGCGACCATGTCGCTGGCGCCTTGCGGCTCTCCGCGCGGAGCCCCGACCGCGCGGCGAAATTCGTTGGCGGCCGCGCGACGCGCCTGGCCTCCGGTGGTATAGTTACCCGGCTTTTCGTTACTCGATATGTTGCCATCCGGACCATAGAGGGCCCACCACCACTGCCGGTCGTCCATCTTTTCCGCGCGAAGCATGTAGCCGTGAAGCTCGGCGGTGCAATCGTCACTGAGATCGCCTTCCCACAGGGGCTCGTAGGGACCGCTCTCTCCGGCCATCGCCAGCACGTCGGCGCGCGTTTCGACCGCCCAGTCGGGCCAGCCTTCGGTCTTCTGGTCCTTGAGGGGGGCGACGAGCTTAGTATCGAGCGCGTGCTTCAGCAGCTCATTCGCCTCACGATACTGATCGACGATGACCGCCATTAGGCGATCCGCATCCGCTTTTTCGCCCGTGCGGACCAAGGTTCTCAGATGCAGCAGGACGACATCGACCTCCGCATAGATGTCCTGCTTCTGACGATTGATGCGGTCGCGCAGTTCTGGGGCAGCTTCCTTGATTGCCTTCACAAAAGTGCTGCGATGAGCAGATCCGTTCACCCCGACCCCGCATTCTGTTTCCCTTTACGCAAGATCGGACAGCATTCGCGCAAAGCAAGATAAAAAAGGCGGCCGGCTCGGCCGCGCTTCGGTCGGTACGCAGATCTTGCCGCGAATGCCCGCCCCGGCGGCGGGATGTGGCCCCTATGGGTGTCGCTCCAACAGGTTTGCCAAAACCAACGATGGCTTCCGGCCGGGCGCAATGCGCGGAATGAAAGGTAGATTCGGCGGGAGCGCCCCCAATGCGACGACAGCCGGACCGACACCGACTTGCCGATAGCCCTGTAGCGCCGGAGCCTTCGCGGGTGATTGGAATTCAGGCAGCAGGATGCCATCCACGTTCGGCCAATAGGACCGGACGTTCAGCGCAGACGTATTGAACGACCGGCATTGGTCGGACGGCAACCCGATGGAAATGGGAGCTATCTCCATATCTCGTATCCAAACAGGAAACTGGGGTATCGGCCACTTACTGACTGTTGCTAGGCATGAATTTGAGACCGATCATTTGGCTGATAGGCTAATCCAAGCCGGCGAATGGCAGGTGTGTCGGCGGTAGAAGGTGGTGGCGTTGCAAAACATCAAGGTGAACAATCTCGTCGAATTGAAGGAGTGCCTCGCCGCCTTCGGCAAGAATGTTCTATTCCGAGGTCAGACAGAACATTTTGGGACACCCGAACACCCATCTGCGACGACATCGTTTGATCGTCATGGCTGCATCCCCTCAGAAATGCTGCGGTGGAGCCGGTATGCCGACGAGGTGCTCGGGGCTTTCACAGGAGAGCACTCCAACCTGCCGCTGAGCCAAGCGATCCTGCAACACTACGGATTTAGGTCGTTCTACCTCGACTGTTCAGACCAACCTGCCGTGTCGGCATGGTTCGCTGGGAACCGGTATTCGGACGAACCAAGCGTGGAGCTCTGCGAGGACTGTGACGAGCGCCCCTTGTTTCTGCGCAAGAAAATGGCGAGCTACAATGCCGCTGATGGTGTCGGTCATCTCTATGTGCTCGATCGGGCGGCTTGCGAGAAAGTTGGCCTGACCGACCTAACCGCGATCGCCATCGAGGGCGCGCGAACGCGCGCCGGCGTCCAGAGTGCCCACCTCCTCGGACCGCTGCGGAATACACCACTACCGGTCGAGTGCTTCTTAGTGCATATCGAAGCGGATTGCGCTATTTTCCGCGAATTCGCGGCCGAAGCCGGCCTCGTCTCGACCGATAGCGTGTTCCCTCCGTCCACCTAGGACCCAATCTTGGACGCCCTACTCAGTCTTCCATGGATTCCGATACCAGGCATAGCCAATCCGGTGGGTGATATCCCGGCTTTCCGCCGCGGGATCGAACTGCCCGAATACGACAACAGTTTCGTCAAGATTGCCTCACCGGCGGTGGCGTTCTACCGCGGCGGAAAGGTCGAGGATTTCTTCGACGAGGTCGATGGTTTCTCCGGCGGGATTGGAGTCCAGGTCCCCGAAATCACAATGTTTGGGTCGCCAGATCGCGGTTTTCCTCGCATTTATCCCAATGTTCTAGCTATGTTGCAGAAGCACGGGGGTGCCATCTTCGAGGTCCCCATGCTGGTCAAGTTTCCTCAGCACGCTGGCGGCCTTTTCTACCAGAAGGGCCTCGCTCTCGACCTAGTCGGATCGGACCTCGTTCATGTGGGCGCTTTAATGGTGAGCCATCCTGGCCAAGAGATCGATGCCGCCGGTGTAACTCGCGGCTGGTTCCACCGTGTCGGCGAGGACGGCATCTGGCGGCGCGAACCACATAACGACGACTGCCCATGTGGGACCGACTGGCCGCACGAGCGGCATATGGCCTCGCTGTACATCGTGGAGCATCTTCTCGCCGAGCCAGCCGAGTTCGATGAATGACGGAACGCCAAACGGCCTTCCGTGTGGAGGCAAGCATTTCCGAAAAATGGCCTATCTGAAATCCCGCGTCTTGATCTTGATGCCTTCGGTCGGCTGGCCGGGTATAATGCCCGACCCCAGGCGCAGGTCCGGATCGAACATGTCGCGGGGCGCGCGCCCGAGCGGCCGGTTCGCCCGATCACGCGGATCGGGGGCCATGGGACTGCGCACGATATCGGCGCGCGCCACCTGATAGACGCTGGCCACATCCTCACGCCGGCCGACGCTGGCCAGCATCGGCGACAGGTCCTCAAGGCGCTGGGCGATGACGTGGATGACCTCGCCCTCCTTCTGGACCTGGCCGCGCACGCCCATCATGCTGGCGCCGAGTACGATGCGACGGCTGGCCTCGAACAGCTTGGGCCAGACGATGAGGTTGGCGACCTCGGTTTCGTCCTCGAGCGTGATGAACATCGTCCCCTTCGCCGATCCCGGCTTCTGCCGCAGCAGGACCAGGCCGGCGAGGTTGATCCATCGGCCGTCGCGGATGTCCTTGAGGGCGGCGCAGGTCACCATCTTGCGGGCGTTCAGCTCGTCGCGGAGAAAAGCGAGCGGGTGGGCGCGCAGCGACAGACCGACAGAGCGATAGTCCTCCACCACCTCCTCACCTTCTCCCATCTGGGCCAGCACCACCTCCGGCTCGATCGCCTCGGGTCGCAGCTTGCCCGCCCGATCGTCGGCGGCGGCGAACAGCGGCAGAGCCTCGGCACCCAGACCCTTCACCTCCCACAGGCCTGACCGGCGGGTGAGGTTCAGCGATCCGAAGCCGCGCGCATGGCCGATCCGGTCGAGGGCACGCCCGCTGACGACGGCGCGGCGCTGGATCTCCTCGACCGAGGTGAAGGGCTCGTCGCCCCGGGCAAGGACGATGGCGGCGCCGTCCTGGTTGCTGAGCTCGCGGGCGTAGCGCAGCCCGATACGGACGGCGAGATAGCGGCCGCCGGTCGGCTCGAGCGTGCAGTCCCATCGGCTGTGGTTCACGTCGATGGGGCGGACCTCGATGCCGTGGTTGCGCGCGTCCCGCACGATCTGGGCGATGGCGTAGAAGCCCATGGGCTGGGCGTTCAGCAAGGCGGCGCAGAACACGTCGGGGTGGTGGCACTTCATCCAGCTGGACGCATAAGCGATGAGGGCGAAGGAAGCGGCGTGGGATTCGGGGAAGCCGTAGCTGCCGAAGCCCTCGATCTGGCGGAAGGTCTGCTCGGCGAACTCGCGCTCGTACCCGCGCCCGATCATGCCGTCTATCAGCTTGTCCCGGAAGTGCGACACGCCGCCAGTGAGCTTGAAAGTGGCCATCGCCCGGCGGAGCAGATCGGCCTCCGACGGGGTGAAGCCGGCGCATTCGATGGCTACGCGCATCGCCTGCTCCTGGAAGAGCGGGACGCCCAGCGTCTTCTCCAGCACGCGCCGCAGCTCCTCGGTTGGATAGGTGACGGGCTCGAGCCCGGCCCTCCGCCGCCGATAGGGATGGACCATATCGCCTTGGATCGGACCGGGACGCACGATCGCCACTTGGATGACGAGATCGTAGAATTCGGTGGGCTTGTGGAGTGGCAGCGACGCCATCTGGGCGCGGGATTCGATCTGGAAGACGCCCAGCGTGTCGGCGCGCTGGATCATCCGAAAGGTCGCGGGATCGTCATGCGGGATGGACGCCAGGTCCATGGCGATGCCCTTGCCGTCCTCCAACAGATTGAAGGCACGGCGCATGCAGCCGAGCATGCCGAGGCCAAGGACGTCGACCTTCATGAAGCCGAGGGCGTCAATGTCATCCTTGTCCCATTCGATTATCTGGCGGTTGGCCATGGCCGCCGGCTCGATGGGGACCAGTTCATCCAGCCTTCCGAGGGTCAGGACGAACCCGCCCGGATGCTGGGAGGTGTGGCGCGGCGTGTTGATCAGCTGCTTCGCCAGCTCGAGCGTGAGCGCCAGCCGGCGATCGGCGGTGTCGAGGTTCAGTTCCTCAGCGTGCCTGGCCTCCACGCCCTCCCGGCTCCAGCCCCACACGGAGCTGGCCAGCCCGGCGACGACGTCCTCGGTCAGCCCCAACGCCTTGCCGACCTCGCGCACGGCGCCGCGGGCGCGAAAGCGGGAGATGACGGCGGTCAGCGCCGACCGTTCACGGCCATAGGTCTCGTAGATCCACTGGATCACCTCCTCTCGGCGCTCATGCTCGAAGTCGACGTCGATGTCGGGCGGCTCGCGCCGTTCGGCCGACACGAAGCGTTCGAAAAGCAGCTCTGACTTCACCGGATCGATGGAGGTGATGCCCAGCACGAAGCAGACGGCGCTGTTCGCCGCGCTCCCGCGCCCCTGGCAGAGGATGTCCTTCGACCGGGCGAAGGCGACGATCGAGTGGACCGTCAGGAAATAGGGGGCGTAGGCGAGGTCGCCGATCAGCTTCAGCTCATGCTCGAGCTGCTGGCGGACGTTGGCAGGCACGCCATCGGGATAGCGGCCGGGCGCCTTCTCCCAGGTCAGCCGCTCCAGCTCCTGCTGCGGCGTCAGCCCACTCTCCCCGATCTCGTCGGGATAGGTGTAGGTCAGCTGGCCAAGGTCGAAGGTGCAGCGCCGGGCGATCTCGACGCTCCGCCGCAGCGGTGCGACGTCGCCGAGATAACGGCGGAACAGCCGCTCCATCTCCTCTCCGCTCTTCATGTGCCGGTCGGCGAAGCGCTCGCGCCGCCGGCCCAGCGTGTCGACCGTGCACTTTTCCCTGATGCAGCTCACCACGTCCTGAAGCATCCGTCGGTCGGGGGAATGATAGAGCACATCGCCGGTCGCGACGGTCGGCACCTTGGCCTTCGCCGCCATGGTCGCCAGGTCGCGCAGGCGGATCGCATCCCTGGGGCGCCGACGGATGGACAGCGCCATATACGCCCGGTCGGCAAAGATGGCGGCGAGCCTGTCCAGTGCCTCCTCCGTCGCAGCGTCGGCGCGGTCCGGAACGAGGATGCCGATGACGCCCTCGGCCCAGTCCGCCACGTCGGACCAGTGCAGATGGCAGGCACCCTTGCCGGCGTTGCCCTTGCCGATGCTGAGCAACCGGCACAGCCGTGAATAGGCCTCACGGTCGGAGGGGTAGACGAGCAGCGACGTGCCGCAGACCAAGTCTAGCCGGCAGCCGACGATCGCACGCACGCCCGTGACCTTCTGCGCATCCCAGGCGCGGACCGCGCCGCCGAAGCTGTTGCGGTCGACCACGCCCAGCGCCGGCAGGCCGAGGACGGCGGCGGCGGAGAACAGCTCCTCCGGGCTGGACGCGCCGCGCAGGAAGGAGAAGTGCGTGGTCGCCTGCAGCTCGACATAGCCCACGCCGTCGAGGGGATCGTCGTCGGTCATGCGAAGGCGCCATGGATGAACCAGCGCATCGGGCCGGTAGCGGGATTCTCGCCGTCGCCCAGCCGGAACAGCCAGTAGCGTCCGCCCTTCTCGGTCTCGACCTGGAAATAGTCCCGGACGGCGAGCGGCGTGTCGGCCTCATGGCCCGCCTCACGCCACCATTCGCCATGCAGGCGCTCGGGCCCGTCGGCCTGGGTGATCCGGTAGCGACGGCCGCGCCAGACGAACATCGCCGGCGGGCTGTCGGGAAGCGCGGCCATCACGTCGACCCGCTCCGGCGGCTCGATCGTCCGCGCAGGACGGGGCAGATCGTCGGCCCACGCAATGGTGGCGGGCGCCGACATGGCAGGCGTCACTCCGACCTCCCGCTCGGGCATGGCGCTCTCGCGCGGGATGGCGCGATAGAGCGCCCGAGCCCCGAAACGGTTGGCCAGCGTGTCGACGATGGACGGCAGATCGGGGCCGCGCCGATCGCTCTGGAGGGTGGTGCCGATCTGGGTGGCGCCCATCGGCTGGACGAGGCTGGCGACCAGCGACATCGCCTCGATGCCGAGGCCGGGATCGACCGTCTCGATCTTCTGCGACAGCAGCTTCGTCATGTGCCGGACATCGCGGGTGGGCTTGGCCGTGCCGACACGCACGGCCGGCCGGTGACCGTCGACCCGCTCGAAGTGGAGGTCCAGCCGCCGCGCCCCGATGCCGCTCTTCGTCATGACTGCGGCGATGTCGGCGGACAGGTCGCCGATCACCTGTGCGATCGCGTCCGCCGTGCCGACGGGCTCCAGCAGCCCCCGCCGGACGCGGGGCATGTCGATAGGGAAGATTGGGTCGATGGGCTCGGGGATTTGGCCCATCGCCTGATCCAGCCGCTTGTAGAGCTGGCGGCCGAAGCGCTTGGCCAGCGGCGCGCGCGGGGCGGCGATCAGCTGCTCGATCCGCTCGAACCCCATGCGGCGCAGCTCGTCCGCGACGCCCGGTTCGATCCGGAGCGCGGCCACGGGCAGGATCGACATCGCCTTGCGGGTCTGCCCGGCTTCCACGATGTTCGGTCGTCTGGACGGCACGAAGCGGGCGACCGCATGGGCACAGCCCGCCGTGTCGGCGATCGCGCCCTGACAGGCCATGCCGGAGCCAGCGATGCGGCGCATGATGTCCTTGAGCAGCGGCACCTCGCCCTCGAAGAGATGGGCGCAGCCGGTGATGTCCATCCAGATTCCGTCGGGCGGATCCGGCGCGACCACGGGCGAATAGAGCCGCCCGGCCCAGAGCGCGAGGCGGCGCAGGCCTTCCAGATCGCCATCGGGATCGGCGTCCACCACCTCGATCTCGGGTGCCAGCGACCGGGCGCGCGTCACCGTCATGCCGGGGAGGATGCCGAGGCGGCGCGCGGCGCCATCCACGGCCGCGATCACGCGGCGGCCATGTTCGGGAAGCGCTGTGACGAGGGGAAGCGGCTCGCCCTCAGGCGGCGTGCCGGTCTTCCGCCTGACGCGGTCCGTGGGCCACGTCGGGAAGAAGACCGATGCGACCCGTCTCATCGCAGGCCTCCACCGTCCAGAGTTGGGGATCGCCGCCGCGGGCGCGCTCGAGTTCGAGCTGCCAGCGCGGACGGCCGAGGCTGGGAATGCCGAGCTGCTCGCTGGGCGCCGCCGTCACGCGCCACCGCGTCAGTGCCGCCGTGCCGCTGGCGACGTCGTCGATAGGCGCGGCGCGCCGGAACACGAATGCCGGAACGCCCGACTGCTCGGCAGCAAGCTGGAGGCGCCGGGACGCGGTGAGGGTCGTCTTCTTCAGCTCGCCGACCACGCCGCCGAGGCCCGCATGGCGCAGGCATTCCTCCATGGCGATGAGCACGTTCGTGTCGCTGCCAGCCTCGACATAGATCACCCTGTCGGGATCGAGCCCGGCCAGATGGAGGGCAGGAGCGAAAAGGTCGCGCCAGCGCAGGCACCAGAAGACCGGCCCCTCGCATCGCGCGAGGATGCCGGCCAGGAAGACGGTCGCGGCCGCATCGTCTGCAAGCTCGGGACTGCCCGCCACCTCGTGCAGCGCCCCGGTGGTGATCCCGCCGGCGGGCAGATGCCGGTCGATGGCCTCGATCCCGAACGGCAGGGCCGGATGCCGCGCGCACGCGCCCTCGATCAGCGCGATGCGCTCACGGAGATCGGCAAGGACGGCGGACTGGTTCATGGGACTCGGGATACGCGGCTCGTGGGGGATTCGTTCCCTATTCGTTCGCTCCAATCCGGGTCGGGAGTCAATGGCCTATCGTTCATGATCCGTTCCGTGGTAGAACAGGCCTTCGCCGAGTCCATCTGGAGCCTGTCCCATGTCGAGATTGCACACGGTCAGGGCTGGCCCCGCGGATATCGCGGCTCATTTCGGCATCGACCCCGTGCAGCAGGTTTATATCCCCGACGAGACGGTCGAGGGGCTGCCTGGGCTGATCGTCTTCGAGAAGGGCGGGAAGCGGATCCTCAAGTCGGTCACCTGGGGATTCCCGCGACTGACGAGTGAGATGCGCGAGCATGGCGAGGATCCGGGCCGCGTCGGTATGGTCGCCGATCTCACCAACCCGATGTGGGATCAGATTGTGGTCGAGCCGCGCTACCGCTGCCTGATCGTCCTGACGCACTTCGCCAATCCGGCCGGCGAGAAGGGTGCGAAGACGCGCACCTGGTTCTCGCTGAAGAACGAGCCGATCATGGCCTGGGCCGGCTTCTGCCGGAACCTGCCCGGCGAGGGGCCGGTCTATGCCGGCATGACGATGGAGGCGAACGACGTCATCCCGCCGACGAATGACCGCATGCCCGTCCTGCTGAACCCCCATGAATATGACGAGTGGCTGCGTGGCAGCATCCAGGACGTCATCCGCTTCCAGTACCGGCCGCCGTTCCCGGGGGAGCGGATGGTCGTGCAGCCGACCAAGGATCTGTGGCGGAGCGGATCGCCACCGCCGGATGCGGCGCGGCAGATGGCGATGATCTGATCGGGACCAGTTGAGATCAGGGTCGATCCGCCGGTTACGCCAGAATCGTGTTCGCGATCGTCTCGGACAATCGGTCGACGCGGGACGCGAATGCAGGCTGGTCGCCGAGCCACGCGAGTGACGCCATCAAGGCGAACAGGTCGATGCCATCGATGTCGGTCCTGGCTGCTCCCGCCTCCTGCGCACGCTCCAGCAGGAGCGCGCCAGCCGAACGGACTGCCGTGCAAGAGGCATGAAGGGCGGAATCATGATCGTCCAGCGCTGACGCCATGAGATCGACCACGCCGCCGAAGGTGCGCGTGAACGCCACCCCCTCCCGGAACCAGGTTGCGAGCGCATCGGCCGGAGAGGTCGTCGCCTGCAGCTGCTTCGCCTTCTCCGTCAGTGCATCGAGGTCGGTGCTCAGCAGTGCCTCGAGCAATGCTTCGCGCGTGGGGAAGTGGCGATAGAGCGTGCCCATGCCGACTTCCGCACGGCGGGCGATGTCCCGCAGCGAGGCGTCCGCTCCATGCTCGATTACCGCCTCCCGCGCGATCGCGAGAAGGCGGTCGTAATTCTTTTTGGCGTCTGCGCGCATGACGATCCTTGAAAAACGGAGCACCGCTCCGAATATATGGAGCACTGCTCCGATATAGGGTGCAGATGCAATGGAAGGAACCCATATGTCTACGAAACTTGATCTGTCCGACGAGTTCGCTGGCCGGCGTGCGCTGGTGACCGGCGGCACGCGCGGGATCGGTGCGGCGATCGCGCAGCGACTGCTCGATGCCGGGGCGCGCGTCGTGGTCGTCGGCCGCTCGCCCACGGACACCACGCCCACAGGAGCGACGTTCGTCGCGGGCGATCTGCTCACCGAAGCTGGAACGAGAAATGCCGCAGCCCAGGCGCTCGAGGTCCTTGGTGGCCTCGACATACTGATCAACAATGCCGGGGGGTCGAAGGCCTTCCTGGGCGGCTCGGAGTCGATCCCTGACGAGGAGTGGCAGCGGGACATCGCCCTCAACCTGCTGGCGGCCGTGCGCATGACCAATGCGGTTCTACCCACGCTACGGGCGTCGAGCGCCCCGTCCATCGTCAACATCTCCTCGACGGCAGCGACGATCGCATTTCCATTTGACGTACACTACGGCGCCGCGAAGGCCGCGCTGGACTATTACTCCCGCACCCTGGCAGTGGAACTGGGCGAGAGCGGCATACGCGTGAACGTGGTGACGCCCGGGCCGATCTCGACTCCCAACTCGGACGAACTTCGCAAGCAGTTTCCCATCAAGGACGATGAGTGGAAAAACTATGTGCCACTGGGCCGCATCGGCGGGACGGAGGATATAGCAGAAGTGGTTGCGCTACTGGCATCGGAAAGGGGCAAATTCCTGACCGGCGTAAATTACCGGGTGGACGGGGGCATGACGGCGCGTTGACGCGACGAACGTGCGCCGCTGCTCCCCACAGAGGGGCAGTGGCGCCGCGTCCTGCGTGCGCGGCCGCGAGCCCAGCCCGGAAGGGCAAGCCCTTCGGCATTGCCGCTTAAGATTAGCTCGTCTTCAGCTTGCCCTTGACCGCCTCGACCTTCGACACGTCCCATTCCTGCTTCAGGATGTCGGCCATGTGCCGCTCCAGCCGCTCAGCGATCACAGCGTGCTGCGCCTTGCTATTGGGCCCCGCCTGGTCAAGCGCATCGAGGTCGTTGTGGATCTGGCGGTCCTTTTCGTGCTTGTCGATACCGGTAGGCGCCGGCCCCCGTCCCGCCGGATTCAATCGCAAGCGGACACCGCTCCTGAGTTGGTCCACCTTCTGCCATATCACTTCCTCGTCCCTGGCTGACGCCCGGAGCAGCGCGGTCAGTTCGGTCACGACCTCCCTCAATTCCGAACGCCACTTCGCCCGCTCGGCCGTGACCGTCTGGACCAAGACCGTCTTAGCGTTCGTATCGATTGCGGCACTTGCCGAGATGCTTGCGACGTCCAGCGCGTTCCGGCGGGCACTCGTTTCGGCGCGGCGTGCCTTCAGATAGCCAAAGATTGCCGTCAGGATCACCCCCCCAGCAGTCATGATCGTTCCGAGCGTTTTGTCGAACGTCAGCGACGAGACCAGCCCCGCTGCTGCTACGATAGACGACACAACAACCGTCAGGTCCGAACGGTCAAATTCCACGGCCATGCATGCCCCTTCCAATGCTCCAGCGCCATCCAATATAGGTTCGCCACGAGCGGCTGACATCAGGCAGCTCGCCAGTGACGTGATGGATCGATGATGAGGCGCAATTCGTGATGCCGGATGACAAGAAACGGTCCATGGAGCTGAGATTTACAATGACCCGAGCGCCGGGGAAGCCATGGATCATCTGGCCTTGGTCGCCGCACATTCCCACCATGTATTTTCTCGACATCAATGCGATGGACGTGATCAAGAAGTCGGCGAACAACCGGCCTCTCGACGCCCGCAAAGTCGCGCTGCTTGCAAGGCTTCGCGACATCGACCGGCCAGGCAACAAGGTTTCCTGCCTGCTCGCCCTGATGGAGAAGGTGAACGATCGAAGGGGTGCGCTTTCAGATACCCAGCTAAGAGCGGAGATCCAAAAAGACGTGGCTTTGGTTCGCAGCTTTTTCGCCAACGCTAAGCCCGGCGATCCCGACACCTTCCATCTCGATTACTTCGATGCGGCCAGGGGCCTGTTGGTCGAACAGGACGAGCCAAACTACGTCAGCTTCCTGAAGGCGGCGAACGACATCCACCGGCTTGCTTCCATCGTCTCGCCGAGGAAGCGCTTCGACAAGGCCAAGCAAGTGATCTCGACCGCAGACGCACTGGGCATACACAAGGTGCACCCACTCGTGGTTCTCTGCCTAGCCTGCATCTACGGGAATCCGGATGCGCGGAAGGTAATGAAGTTCAAGGCCGATCCACAGGATTACGAGGTGGAGAACGTGCTGGCGGACGTCATGACGATCGGCAGATTCCTCGGTCATCAGATCGAGCTGGAGAAGCTGGGAGCTCAAGGCGAGTCGAGTGTGCGGCGCGTCGAATACATCACCGATGACGCGGGATTGGCAGCGGTCCTAAGGTGCTACCGCGGTAGCTCGATCAGCTATGCCGATCTCGAAACTCATCAGCAGATCCGAACAACCGGCAGGATGGAATTCGCGGACCTCCTTACCGAAATCAGCCATGCAGGCGGGCCGCTTGCCGACCCTGATGATCTGGCGTCTGCTGGTCCAAGCGAATACGCCCGCATCTGCAAACTTCTACTCGCAGCACCGCCGCGATAGAACGACGAGCAGTAACGTCGACCATCGATCGCTGACGCAAGAGCCACTCTGCCGGCACCGGTGAGCATCCTCCATTTGCCATAAGGCAACAACTATCATTTTTAAGCGGACGCCGGCATACCCGCACTATGAATATGCCCCGCAATCATCATTACATTCCGCAGTTCTGGCTGAAGCGTTTTTCGCATGACGGTAAATCGAAGTTAGTCTGGTCCTACGATTGGGAGTCCGACAAGATCGACGAACGGTCCGTAGCGATGCTGATGGCTCAATATGATCTTTATACGCAATCGACGGCAGCAGGCCCCGACGTAAGTCTTGAAACTGGCGAAATGGGCATTGTCGACAATCAAGGGGCGGAGCTGTTTCGCCGCATTGATAATGGTGATCGAAGTCTGGAACTTCGAGAGAATATGGCGGATTTCTTTTCTGTTATGGCATTGCGCCACCCCAGTACGGTAAATCGTTACCCCTCAGCCGCAGCCGGGCTTATCCTGAACATCCAAGAATCCTTGGAGGTGGCAAATCAGTGCGGCGATTTCATCAATTACATGGCGTCACTCGGCGTACCTGACTTTTCAATTTCACCTGCGGAGTTTGCGCAGCTGAAGGCCGCGACCCCACAAGCACGTGATCTCATTTTCGGAAGGCTATTTGATTCGCTCCTTGCGACGGGCGGCGATCCGAACATGCCGTTTTCCGATGTAATCACAGATCAATCCGGGCGCGAGATTTTGAAGAAGCGCTTGCTGAATATGAAATGGGTTCTACGCCGATCGAAGGGAGCCGACCTTGTGATCGGTGACACCGGCATCGTATTCGAGCGTGGTGAGAGTGATCTGGGTTGGAAGATTGTTTTGTCGCCGGACCTCGCGCTTTTGATTACCAAGTCTGATTGGCCGGTTCCATCTCTCATCGAAGATGGAACATTCGAGTCATGGGAAGTAAGCAGTATCAATGTCGAAACTGCTGCTCGATCACGGCGCTTACTAGTAGGCGGAAGCAAAAGCGCCGTAGCAGCGATTGCTCAGCACCTCAGAGGGGGATAAGCTCGGCGCCATGTGCAACCTTTATACACAGCGGTTGAGCGCGGCAGAGGTCGCCGCCCATTTCGGCGTCGAAAATCCGGTAGCATCCAATGCCGGAGACGAGGTCTACCCTGGCGCACCCAGCGTCGTCGTACGGGAGGAAGCAGGCGCCAGACTCATGCAGTCCATGACATGGGGCTTTCCGGTACGGCTGAAAACCATGGCGCCCACCTCAAAGCCAAAACCGGTCAACAACGTCGCAGACCTTACGAAGCCAATGTGGAAGGGGATCACGGGCAAGCCGCACCTGCGCTGCCTGATTCCTCTGACGGCATTTGCAGAGGCAGAGGGTCCGCAGGGAGCGAAGACGCGGACCTGGTTCAATATGATCGGAAAGCCGATCTTCGCGTGGGCCGGTTTCTGGCGTGAAAGCGCTGAATGGGGACCCGTATTTACGGGCCTCATGACCGACAGCAACGACGCCATTTGCCCCGTCCATGACCGTATGCCCGTGCTGCTTCACGAGCAGGAATATGGCGACTGGCTCCATGGCTCCTTTGACGACGTGCAGGCGTTCCAGAATCGGACGTTCCCAAGCGAACTTATCGCGATGACGCGCACAGATGAGCTATGGGTGAAACGCAAGCCGACGGCAGGCCAGCAGACACTCCTTTAAGAGCAACGAAAAATCAGAACAGCGCAGGCTGAAGCGGAATCATGGCTTCATAAGCGAGGTGGCCATCGATCTCGACGCGCACACGATAAACGCCATCATCGAAATGGTGCTGGTAGATCCATCGCCCTTCGGCTGGCGTGGCCTGCAGGTCCGCATCCGCAAAGCGAGCGACCTCCGCTCCCCATTGGTTCCAGACAGACATTGAGATGGCGACGCCGCGACCATCGAAACGGCGGTTCATTGGTAAGCGGTCAAAATCCCCCACATTTTCAGAAGCTCCGAGGTTGGTAGTTTCGTCGCAATGAACGGCGAGGTTACCAGTGAGTGATGAAACTGATTTCGAAACATGTTTCGAAACGAGCGCCCCGGGTCAGGTGCAGCGGCTTGACGTGATCGAAAGCCCGCGGGGCAAGCGGCACTGGACGCCCGAGGCGCGGGCGCAGATCATCGCGGAAAGCCTGGAGCCGGGTGCCAATGTGTCAGCGGTGGCGCGCCGCCACGGGCTGTTTCCCCAGCAGTTGTACACATGGCGGCGCGGATTGCGGGAGCGCGCGGAGGCGATGACCTTTGTGCCGGCAATGGTCGAGCGCGGGAAGGTCGACGAGCTGTCCAGCGCGGCAGTGCCACCAGTCAGCGGCCAGATCGTCGTCGAGGCAAGCGGGCTGCTGATCCGTATCCCTCCCGACGTGAGCGCGGATCACATCGAGCGGGTGTTGTTGGCCGCGCGGGTGAGCGCGTGATCATCCCGCCCGGCCCCCTGAAGGTACTGGTCGCAACGCAGCCCGTGGACTTCAGGAAAGGAATGGTGGGCCTTGCCTCGCTGGTCGAGCGCGAGCTCAGGCTCGATCCCTTCTCAGGTATGCTGTTTATCTTCCGGGCGCGCAGAGCGGACCGGATCAAACTCCTGGTCTGGGACGGCACTGGGCTGGTGCTGGTGACGAAGCGCTTGCACGATGGGAAGTTCCGTTGGCCACGCCCGGGAGACGGGGTGATGAAGCTGTCAGCGGCGCAAGCCTCGGCGTTGATCGAGGGGTTGGACTGGTCGCGTGTGCACGTGCCGCGCGTGCCCAAACCGATCCATGCGCAGTAGGCCGCATGCCTGATTCTGCTTGGCGCAAGGCTGTTCCTCGCGAGGCAAAATCCGCTAGAATGCAGGCGTGGCGGCGCATCCAGAACTCCCCGCAGCGACCGGCGCAGAAGCCGGATACGACGAGCTTCCCGACGACGTCGAGCAGCTCAAGGCGATGCTGCTGGCCGAGCGCGCCCGCGCAGCGCGGCTCGAGCAGATCCTCAAACTGATCAACCGCACGACCTTCGGCAAGCGGTCGGAGAAGCTTTCTGCCGATCAGCTCGCACTCGCGCTGGAAGACCAGGCCGTGGCCCTTGGTGAGGCCCAGGGCCTGCAGGATAAGACGGACGAAGAAACCGAGCGTCATGGCCTCGTGCCTCGCAAACGCCGGTCCGCCGACACACAACGTGCATCGCTGCCGGCGCATCTGCCGCGCTTCGAGGTGGTGATCGAACCCGACAGCCTGGAATGCGCCTGTGGCGGCGCGCTGCACAAGATCGGTGAGGACCGTGCGGAACGGCTCGACATCATCCCGGCGCAGCACCGCGTCATGGTGACGATCCGGCCGCGCTATGCGTGCCGGTGCTGTACCGATGGCGTACACCAGGCTCCGGCACCGGAGCGCGTGGTGCCAGGCGGCTTGCCGACCGAAGCGCTGATCGCCGATGTTCTCATCAACAAGTACTGCGACCACCTTCCGCTTTATCGCCAGTCGAAGATCTTCGCGCGGCAGGGCATCGAGATCAGCCGCGCCACGCTGGCCAACTGGGTCGGCCGGGGCATTGCGGCGCTGCAGCCGATCGTCGACCGGATGCGCGTGGATGCACTTGCACGATCACGGCTGTTCGTCGACGAAACCACCGTCAAGGTGCTGGCACCGGGGACCGGCAAGACCAAAACTGGCTACATGTGGGTCATCGTCTGTGACGACCGGGCCCATGGCGGTGCCGATCCGCCGCTGGCGCTTTACACCTATATGCCTGGCCGCGGGGCCATGTGGGCCAGACAGCTGTTGGGAGCCTACCAGGGCATCCTGCAGGTTGATGCATGGCAAGCCTACGACCAGTTCGGCAAAGATGACCGCGCCAATGCTGGCGTCTGGAAATCTTACTGCTGGGCACACCTGCGACGTAAGTTTGTCGACGCGGGCAGTGATGCGCCGATCGCACAGGATGCGTTGCAGCGCATCGCCAGGATCTACGGCATCGAAAAGGACATCCGTGGTCGCCCGCCCGAGGAACGCCTCGCTGTACGGCAAGAACGGAGCCGTCCGCTGGTCGAGCAGCTCCACGCCTGGTTCACCGCCATCAGCCCCCGCGTCATGGCTGGCTCGGCGACAAGCGACGCGATGAAATATGCGCTGAAACGTTGGGCGGGCTTCACCCGGTTCCTCGACGACGGGCGGATCGAGCTCGACAACAACTCCGCCGAACGTGCCATCAGACCAGTGACTCTTCAGAGAAAAAATGCGCTCTTCGCAGGCCACCAGCTCGGCGCCGAAAACTGGGCGGCGATCGCCTCGCTGGTCGAAACCTGCAAGATGCTGGACCTCGAGCCCTACGCCTACCTCTCCGATGTGCTCGCCCGGATCATCACCCGATCCGACACGGATCCGATCGACGACCTGCTCCCGTACAACTGGGTCAATACAAACGCCGGACAAACCATGTTCGAAATGAGCAACATCGTCACCGCTGCTTGATCACCGAAATTACATCGCCAAACCCGCCACGGCCGCTCCACCGCCACGTGGGGGATTTTTACCGCTTACGTTCATTGTGAATACGAGGCCGTCCGACTGCAGCCCTATCTCCTGGATGAAGCTATAGCGCTTCTCGAACACCCGAAGCGCCTCAGACACATAACAGCGCTCGGCCCAACGCGCCCGATGCGGTCCCAGCAAATGAAGCAAGGTGTCGCGCTCAGGATCGGATCGGAGAAAAACTGCCCGAAGGCAGGGCTGAAGCTCCAGCGGTGACGTTGGCAAAACTTCGGCACATCGATGAGCGATGATGCTATCATCGCCGCCAGTTGGCCCCTCATGATAGACCTTATCGAAGGGGATGCGGGCAAAATAGGCTTCACCGTCGCCGGGCTCGGCACCACCGCGCTGCATGTTTCGGTCACAAAACTGCGTTCCGGGCGCAGTCAGAACGCGCTGCGCATCGAGGATGAACATGACCAGCATCGGTGCGTGGGTTTCGTCACCAAAACGGCACTCACCCGGCTTTCGAATGCCTTCAATGTTGAATTGCGTTGGCGTTCTGGGACGAAAATAAAGCCGCACCCGATCATGCGCGTGGTCGCGCGCTGCATTGACGTCTCGGGCGGCAACATCGCGCGGCCTCGGGTTGGCAGCATCATTTCGCGAACGAAGCATCCCGGATGAAAGTATGGAAACCGCGTTCTCAATCGGGGCGTGATGAAACAGGCAGTCCGGCCAATGGCGCCGGTAATTATACCAGGGCTGATTAAGCTCGGCCTGCCAGCGCGCAATGTGCGCCGCTGCGGCCTCGTGACTCAGTGCCATGCAAAACTAGGCTGCCCGCCCGCCGGATTTACCGAGGAAACGGCGCGGGGTGCCGGCGCTCGTTCCACCGCCAGTTCAGACCGGCTCGCGCCCTTCCTTTGAATTTCTATCGGACGATTGCCCGGCAGAAGACTGAGCAATGTAAGGATATGCGGACCAGCATCGCCAGCCGTCCAGCCTGCCCGATCGCTCGTCACGACACCCGACTGAAGTTCCAGCCAAACACCGCGCAATGCCTCTTCCTCAAGCTCCCAGCGATGTCCATCAGCCTTGATTTCCAGCACCCCTGTCGACGGCATAGCGGCACGAAATGGCTGGGCACCGTCAAGATCAACCAATTGGTCGCCACCAGCGGCGACGACGTCATTCAGCGAACGCAGGAAGGATTCGAACGACACGCCGCCATCGCTGGCGCGCCGCACGTTCATAGCGATCGATTCCAGATGCTCCGGAAGGCCGATGTCCTTGGTGAAATCGTGGACATAGACCTTAATCGGGAGGCCACCGAGATACTGCTCCATCAGAGGCCGCACCTCGTCCCAATCCAGATTGCCATTTCCGCAACCCAGTTTCGGGAATGATATCTCCGTGATCCCCTGCGCTTCGTAGGCCGAGACGAACTTCTTCAGCCCTGCCTCTACCCAATCGATCTTCGACGGATGCCGCCAGTGGACCTTGGTCGGGAAATTGAGCACCCAATTGCTCGATCCACGCCAGAGCCAAAGCTTTCCAGGCTCGAGCAGATGATCGTCGCAAATCCGCTTATAGGCAGCAAACATGGCGGGTTCACGTTCTTTGAAAGCGTGCGCGAGCCCCTTGCCCATCACGCCGACGCAATTCACCGTGTTGACGAGGGTTTGAGCGCTCGATTCGAGCAAGCTCGTGCGCCGGTAGATCAGCATTGTGCAGGCAGCGTAAGACGAACCAGAATCATGCACGCTCCTCACAAACAAGAACAAAGATAGAACTTCTATAGCGAACACTGATAGAAATGTCTATCCAACCTACTCTCGTGGCATTCCCCCAACCTGCATGTCCAATCCCCCCGCTCGGCGCAGCCGCCGGACATGCTTCTCCCGGAACATTGGGTTCGAGGCGCCGCCAGGAACACCTTTTGCTGCCATTGCGCACACCCATCAGGGCACCGATCGCGAGTTCGATTTCCATTGCGGGTGGATCCATAGCGATTTGCGATGCACGGCCCGACCCTCAAGCCAATCCTCAACCTCTTCCTTTTTGAACAGCGGCGAACCGGCGGGACGCATCTCCGTCGGAAAAGATTCATCCCGCTTGGCGCGCAACCTGTTCAAATGGCGCACGGACATGCACGCGTAATCGGCAAATTCTTCGAGGGTCCAGACGGGACGCTCCCAATAATTCGGACGCAACGTACGCATCGTGGTTGGGTCCTTAGGATTATTGTTTGGAGATGGAGGCGGCGAACACATCCTCGCCGAACCGGAGCCTCAGCTTCCCGACCACGCTGGCGGTGTATCGACGTTGCCTCCAGGCAGTCGGGCTATGATAGACGCCGACAGCCTTCCAGAAATCGCCGGTCGTCCTCAGAGCCGACAGGAATATCCAGCGCGCGGCCTGGGCGTTGAAACAGGGATCATAGCGCAACCAGTATCGGACATGGCCCGGAGGCCGATCGAGCATATGGGCGATACGGGGCACCCACCAGCTGTTGATCTGGAGCGGTCCGAGGTCGTGAGTCCCATTGCTGTTGAGCACTTCTGCCCCAATCCAGCCCGCCTCCTGATCGCGCAGGCCCCAGAGAGTACGCTCCAGCCAGAGTTTCCCACCAGCGGCCTGTTTCACGCAGCGCGCCACTTCGGCCTCCCCCCGCCTGTCTGTCGTTGCGGCAGAGGCGGGAGACACCGATATGGCCAGTCCCGTCATAATGAGGGCAAGGCAAAGAGAATGCGGCCACCCGGCGCGCACGCAAAGGATCGCTGTCATCTTTCTGGTCCTTTGTTGGGAGTATGTTCGGCGCCTCTGAAAGCCGGCTGTGCGGCTTCGGACGCCCTGTCCGTATCACCACGGCGGGGCTCCGAAAGGCTCTGGAGATAGCGGTCGAGACTGGCCGCGATCCTTCCCGCGCGCGCGGCCAGATGCTCGCCAAGATTGCGTGGCTCGTCCGGCAAACGGCGACTTAGTGCCCGGTCCTTGCGAGCCTCCCGATCGGACCGCTGTTGTTCACGGTCGGCACGAAGGCGGTCGCCATGACGTTCGTCAAATGGCGCTCGGGCATCCTTGTCGAGCCGACCCAGCCCCTCCAGCGAGGACGTCTTTTCGCCCGACCGCGCCATGAGCTTTTCGGCCAGCTTTTCCGGGTCTTCCGTCCAGAGCTTCACCCCGAAGCGCGCTCGGGTAATGGCGGTATAATAGTTCTGCCCGGTCACCAGCGGAGAGGCGACCGGCGCGAGGACATAAGCGCGCGCATAGGTTTTCGACTGAGCCGAGTAGACCGTCTCCGCATAGCCATGGTCCCAGGTCTTGTGAGTGGCAAGGTCCACCTGGCTGACGCGCCCGCCGCGATCCCATCTGATCGTCGCGACGCCCTGATCGATCCGCTCGACCGTGCCGCGTTCAGCATTTTTGAGATCGAGATCCTTGTTCACAAGCCGCCACTGGATGCGGTCGCCGGTCGCGAGATTGCGTTCCTCCCGGTTGAAGACGTTCACCGTTCGCGCGCGGGTGAGGCGAGGATCCCACCGGATTACCCGCCCCTGCTCATCGACCAGCCTGACCATCTGCCGACCGTTCGGATCGCGGCCCATCCCCAGCACGCGATATTCGGTGTCGCGCGCGATACCGCTCTTGCCGAGATCCTGCCCGAAGGTGACAACCTGGCCGCCGGAATAGAAACGCGCCGCCTGCTTTTCCGCGTCGGTCATCCCCGCCGGGGTCAGGATGGAGAGGCGATGCTCCTCGGCCGCAAGGGCGCCCTCCACCTTCAAGGCGTCCCGGATCCGACTGTTGACGATCAGGCGCGTGGCGTTGTCGAGCACGAGAATATTGGTGGTGGCGCGGCTGTCAGCGCTGAGCCGGGTCCAGTCCCGAACCAGCCCCTTGGCGAGGTCCTCCGCCGTCCCGCCGCTCGCCACCTTGTCGAGCGCCGTCAGGGAGGCGGCATAGTCACCGGAGCGCGCCGCCGTCACGGCCATCTTCATGGCACGAGTTTCCTGACGGACGGATTCGGTGAGCTGCGCAGTCGGCAGCCCGAGGCGCTGCATCAACCAGAAGGCCTTGCCCTGCTCGACCGCGCCGGTCTGCCTATTGTCGCCAAGAAAGATGACGCGGGCACCGCTTGCCCGGCTGATTTCCAGCACGCGCAAGGCCTGGCGGGTGCCAAGTTGCCCTGCCTCATCAAGCACCAGCACATCGGACGGGGTGAGTCCCCTGCCCCCGCTTGCCAGGAGGCTCGCAACCGTGCGCGATGTGATGCGGGCACTGTCGCCAAGATTGCCAGCGGCCGATGAGGTTGGAGCCAGAGCCGTGAATCGCGTCCCCGGTTCCGCTGCCACCTTCAGCACCCCAACCAGCGTCGATTTGCCCGCGCCGGCAACGCCGTGGACAGCCGTCAGCCGGTCACGCGAGGTCGCGATCTCCACCAGCGCCTGTTCCTGCTCAGGCTTGAGGCCGGCCCCCTCCAACACCGCCAGCAGGCGATCCGCTGAGGCGATCGGGCGGGCATCGTCCATTCCAAGCAGGATATGCCGGGTGAGCGCCTGTTCGGCCCGCGCGGTCTTGCGGGTGGTGCGACCACGAGTGAGGATCTGATCGCCGGTCTGCTCATGGGTCGCGAAGAGTTTGCGCCGTTCCTCATGCGCATCGAGCTGGGGCCGGACATCCTGCGCCCGCACCTCGCCGACATGGGCGGCAAGCCCGGCGCGCAATATGGCACCATAGTCGTTGACCGCCTCACGGGTCTCGGCCTGTTTGATCCCGAAAAGGGCCGCGCGCGCCGCCGTCGCGGCATCCACCTCCAGCGGACCGGCCTCCCGCGAGCTGGCCTCCTCGCGGAGCTGATCCAGCGTCACGGCATGGCTATGGGAGCGTCTCTCCCAATTCTGATGCAGGGTCGGAAGGTCCGTCTTCTCCTTGGCCCGGCGCGTTGCGTAAAAGGATTCCCGGCGCGCTGCCTGCCCGGTCAGCCCATGCTCACGCGCATGGTCATCAATCTGCTCGGCGCGCTGGGAGAAGGTGCGGATCAGATCATACGGCACGCCCCCGATCTCGAACAGGCCGGTGCGCGGATCATCGGCGATCTGCCATCCCTGTTCCCTCAGATCGAAGGCCAGCGCATTGCGATAGACCTGCCCCGCCGCCATCTGCGCCGCAAACATGGCGCGGGATTCAAGGCTCGCCATCCGGGCTTCGGGCTCATGGTTCGTCATGTTCATGACGACGACATGGGTGTGGAGATGCGGGTCGAGTTCGCGGCTTGCATGCTCCGTGAAGCGCGCGAAGATCAGCCGCTCGGTCGTCTCATGGACGATCTCGCCCTCCTCCCTGCGGCGAAGACCGGCATGTTCCTCCAGATAGGATAATGCCGCCGTCACGGCCTTTTCATGGGCGGCGATGATCCGCTCGTCGCCGGTCAGCAGCGCCATGATCGACACCGACTTGGGCGCATTGACGGCAAAGTCCCAGCCGGGGTGATGGTCAATCGCGCCATCTGACAGGCGGCGCCCGAGCTGCTGACCGGCTATCTCGCCGGCCAGCAGGGACTTGAACAAATCGGGCTCGACGGGCATGCCCTCGATACCGAGATCACGGGCGATCGCGCCGCCCCATTCACTATGCTCGGCATCGCCCTTGGTGTAATAATCGCCCACCGTATAATAGCGGGCAATGTTGGCGGGCGTGCCCTTGAGGCGGCGCGGATGGATCATGCCGGCTTCGCCTTATTGCGGTTCCCGTCGCGTCGGCCATGCTGCTTCAGCCCCGACCCCGAAGGCTTGCCGAGCAGTTCGAGCTGCTCCGGTTTGATGGGAGGCGTTTCGGGCTCGGGCGGCAGCTCCGCTTCGCTTTGCTCCTCACCCTCGGCTGCATCCGGCTCGGCTTGACCATCGCTATCGATGGGAAAGATTTCCGGCTCCGGACTGACGACCTTCTCCTCCGCATCGAAATCCAGTTCCGGCTCGCGCGGTTCTTCCACCTCGCGAGGCTCATCCTCCTGGACTTTCGGTTTGGGCTTCCGTTTGGGCGGTGCTGGCGGCGGCGCCGGTGGTTCCGTCAGGGCCTCCACGGCAAGGCGAAGAGGCGCGCCCGACTTCTCGACAAAGCCCGCCGCGATCGACTTCACCCCGTTGAAGCTGTCTTCGAACCGCACCACCGGCAGGCTGCGACCGAAGCGGAGATAGCCGCACAGATTGGGGAGGTTCGTGACCTCAGTATGCATGACGAGCGGGCGCGTAACCTGCATGCGGGAGAGGTTCACGCCGTCCCGCATATCGTTCACGCCATAGGACATGCCTTCGTTGGCTTCGACCTGTTCGACCTGCCCCAGATTTTCCGACACATGCTTGGCAGTGGGGGTGTCATTGGCCCGGAGCGCGACCCAGGTGGAGCAGTAGCCGGTGATGGCGGCCGCATCCTGAATGCCATAGGTCGCCTCCAGCTGCGGATAGCTCTGGAATCCCAATATGCCGCATCCGCCATATTTGCGGGCGCGGGCCAGAAAGTCGGAGAGCGAAGGCAGTTTCTGGAGCGTCGGCAGCTCGTCGATCACGCAGTAGAGCCGTCGGTCGCGATCCGGTGCGAGGCTCATGATCGCGCTGATGGCAATGTCCAGCCAGACCGTGATGAGGGGGCGGAGCGAGGGAAGCTGGTCCGCCTTCACAGTGATGAAGAGCCAGCTGTCGTCATCCTCATTCGTTACCCAGTCACGGATGGAAAGGCCGTCGGCGGTATCGTCGAGATAGGCGAAGCTGCGCATGACCGACGCCAGTTCCGCCTGCACGCCCGCCGATGTGCGCTCCCCTTCCTGACTAATGAAGGCCGACGCCTCAGTGCCCTCCACGAAGGTCGCGAGATCCTTCAGCTTGGAGCGCACCAGGATGTCGAGGAGGATGGAGACGAGGGTGCGCTCGGTCCGCGCCAGCTTCTTGAGCACCGCCACCAGCGTGCCCCGTGCGGCCTTTGCCCAGAAGGGATCGCCGGTCTTGTCGGGGATCGTGGACTCCGCAATCTGGTCGTAATGATAGTCCTGCGGCACATCGACCCAGGGGGTCCAGCTGTCGCTCCGACCGTCGAGCGGATTGAGGAGCACGTCCTTGCCCGGCCGGTAGAATTTCTCGACGAAGGTGCCGGCGGTGTCATAGACGATGGCCCGGCGCTTCTTCTCCCGGATGCCCTCCAGCATCTTCACGATGATGTTGGTTTTGCCCGTACCGGGAGCGCCGCAGATGAGAATATGCTCAGGTTCAAAGGCGTCAGGCACGGCGACGCCGCCGATCGAGAAGCTCCCCTTCTTCTGCCCCCAGAGCGCGCGTCTGACTTGCCGGACCGTTCCAAACCGCGCCCCGCGCAAGAACTGGTTGGAGCCCAACCCCCTCCCCGTCCGGGTGAAGTAGAACCAGGCCCAGAAGAGCATGGCGAGGGCGAATGCGCCGGAGAGAAGCGCCCCATGGAGAAGATAGCGCTCGAAGGCCGCCAGCGTTTTATGGGCCAGTCCCGATGCCATCAGCGCGTTCGGCGTGGTCCAATATTGGGCGCCGGCCTGCGTCTTGAATAGGATGGGCGTCTGGTTGCCGGGCAGCGTATCGCCCATCATGAGGGCGGTGCCGATCTTCACCAGCACATAGCGTTCATAGTCGCTGGACTTCTCGCAGGCATACCAGATGATGCCGCCTATCCAGATGACGAAGCCTGCGAGACAGGTCTGGTAAAAGACCTGCGTCGTCATGCGGACATTGTGGACGATTGCCTGGCCGCCGCGCGTCCAGCTGCCCAATGTGTCGTGCCGGAAAATGCTCATGCGCGATCCTGCTCGGGATCGAGCAGCCCCCTTTGCTTGAGGAGGCGGCGGGCATCGGCAAGACCCTTTTGAAGGACGGATGGCGAGTCCGCTTCGACCAGCGCGGCGAGCACCGCAAGGGTCTGGATGGCGGTGGCGTGAAGTTCATCGAAACGGGCGTGGATACCCGACGGATCGGCGCCCTCGAAACGCTCGAGGACATCCCTGATGAAGGCCGATTGAGTAGCGCCGACGCTCCGCGCCTGATCGAGCAATCGCCCGTACAGGCCGTCGTCAAGACGGATGGTGATACGTGCCATGAGCGGTTCCTGTCCGCCCCTGGCAAGGGATGAAGCGACGCTCTTATAGCAGAATCGCCATGCTATCTCAACAACTTAGGGCGTCAGACGCATTTGATCCTCTAAACCGGGCAAACTCAGACACTTAGTTCATCGCCTTCGCCCGCTTGTCCGACATGTCAGCCATTTAGTGACGCGCCGGCGGACAAAGGCGGACGGCTCGAACCCCAGCATTCCAGCGGGTTTCAGACCCGCAGCACCCGTGCGTACGGTGCATTACATTCGGCAGAGCCGTGAGTGCCCCCTTCCGCAGCGTGTTCACGCTGCGTCATCCCCCGTGCCGGAAGGCGCGGCCCACCCCGGTCGAGGCACTTTCTTCCACTCTCCCTTTCTTGTCCGGCGCGATCTTGCAGGTCGTCATGTCGCTCCCCACAACGGGTCTGTGACGGGCAGACCATTCAGCAGAAAAGGAATGGATATGCCAAAACTGACCGAACGCGAGCGGCTTGCTGAGATGGAGCAACGCCAGCGCAAGATGACCGAGGAGATAGAGCAGCAGCGGATTGCCGTACGCGCTCGATATGCTTCCATTGTGACCGACCTGCCGGTGGAGGATTTTACCGAGAAGGAGTTCCGCGACGCACTCCAGCTCATGCTCAAGTCGGGACCAGCTACCGCCCTCCAGCTCCTCAAGGCTCCCTCTTCGCGGACAGGCTGACCGACCGGCTTGCGCGGACATGGGGGTTCGATGCCCCCATGTCCGCCCCGCTACAGGAGGAAAGCGGGAGGACCTTGCGGCCCTCCCTTCTGCCTTAATATTCGTCGATGACCTCGCCCGGGATGGTGAGGACGATGCTCTCGATCATCTCCTCGGTGAGCCAGGCATAGTCTCCCTCGTCGATGGCGATGTAGCCCCGTTCCGTATCCCGGAGGATGTGCTGGTCGAAGTAGCTGCTGGCGGCGCGGCGTTTGGCCGTCAGGAGGGCGTCGAGATAGGCATCGGTGTCGCGGGCGGTCATCGTCTGCATCGGTCATCTCCTTGAAGTCGAACTGACGCGAGGCGGCGGCCGGACCGGCTAGATCGGGTCAAGGATCGGCGGCGCCAGCCGACGACCGCGCAGCGGGCGGTGGGGGAACCGATTTTGTTGGTGGCGCCCGCAGGGCGGCACCGGCAAAATTGGGGGGACCGCCGATCCTTGAGGCGGTCGACGGCGGTCTGGTATCATGGGACAGCTGTGAGAGAGTGGGTGTGGGGTCAGGCAAGGCGTAGCGACGCACGAACCGACGGGTTCGTGCGGCACGCGAGCGAGCCGGGATGATGCCCTGCCCTTGTATCAGGGATGCCGGCCACAGGGGCAGCAATCCTCCTCGATGTCGGTCAGGCTGCACCTTGGCCGATCATATGGCGACTGACCGCCCGACCCATGCTGATAATAGGCTTCATCTTCGAGGCTGGATCGGTCGACCCACCAACGCTTCCCGATGTCGTCCGACGCAGAGGGCAGATCGATCTCGCCGGTGCTGATCGCCTCCACGGCCTCGTCAAAGGAGATGGCCTCGACTTCGATGACGGTCGATTTCTCGACACGCAATGTCTGTGTGACGGTGATCCTGAAGAGCATGTCGCGTCTCCTGAAGAGGGGATGGATCGGAACCGCATGGGAGTGCGATCCCGACCCGGTCCGGCTCAGTTGCCGGGGTTCCAGATGATGGCGTAGACGTCCTCGTCGTCCTGCCCCGCCGCGCGGCCGAGATTGGCGTAGAGGGTGTTCGGTCCCAGCTCCGGCGCCGCCATGGAGAGGCGGACATATTCGCGCTGGCTGACCTCGCCGGTCCGGATCCAGCCGCCGCCCAGTTCGACGCCGCCGGACATGACCCGATAGTCGGGCTGTTCGCCCACCTTGCCCCGGTTGGGAATGATCTGGACCTCGGCGCTGACCGAGAGGGTGCGGATCGAGCCCTTGAAGCTGCCATCCGACTGACGCTGCACATGACCGATAGCTGACATTGTTCATCTCCTTTGCGTTTCCGCCCGACCGCTTGCCGGGCGATGGGCGGACCAAGGGATGACTGAAGGCGATCCCGGAACCGTCAGGCCGAAGCGTCAGCGAAGGACCCGGACTGGAGGACTGATTTGGAGCGCAGCGACCGCGAGGAGCATGGCTCTGCCATGCGGGGAAATCAGTCTGGAAGCCGGGTTGCAGGGGTCGCCGGTCGTCCCAGGTCATTCGCCCCGCACCGGCCCAGCGGTGGACGCACGACAGAGGTGACAGGTGCCGCTTCGATGCTCATGGTGACAGGCAGGGCTTGCGACGAGGCGATGTCGCTTGCCTCTTTCGCCGCCGGTCCCGATGCGCCAAGGGGTGCGGCATGGGGGCAGACAGCACAGACAGGGACGATGGCCGGATCGATGCGTTGATCGGCAGGCTCGCGCCGGAGCCGGTATGCGATGACTGCGTCGCGGAGCGCCTCGGCCTGGCCACGGAGCCGGTGACGCACCGCGCCCATGCGCTCGCGGGCATAGCGGGCTATCAGCGCGCCGGGGCGTCCTGCACCCTCTGTGCCACGGTCAAGGTGACGACCCGGCTGGTGCGCCGATGACAGGTCTGATCCGCAACCTCAGCTGTGCGCTCGCCCTCGCAGCCCTCACCGCCGCAGCGCCTCCGACGACGGGCAAAGTGGCATGGGTCATCGATGGCGATACGGTCCGGCTGACGAGCGGCGAACGCATTCGTATCGCCGATATAGACGCCGCCGAGACCCGCAAGGATCAGGCGAAATGCGCCGCCGAGATCGAGACCGGCAAGGCTGCGACCCGAAACGCCATCGACCTGCTCAAGGGCAGGACGATCAGCATAGTCCGGGTCGGCCGCAGCTATAATCGCACCGTCGCCCGCATCTCCCTCGGAGACCGGGACGTCGGTACGATGCTGATCGCCAAAGGGGTGGCCCGGCCATGGCTGAGACATCAGCCCAAGCCGGACTGGTGCTCCGCCTAGACCTTCTTGCGGGGTGCGCGCGGCGCTTTTGCGGGCTTGACCGGCTCAGCCTTGGGCTTCCTGCCCAGACCAATGGTCATGGCAAGATCGCGGCGCTGGGCGGCATAATCGGGCGCGACCATCGGATAGTCGGCGGGCAGCTTCCACTTCGCGCGATAGTCGTCGGGGGTCATCTGATAGTGGGTCATCAGGTGACGCTTGAGCATCTTGAGCTTCTTGCCGTCCTCAAGGCACACGATGTGATCGGGCTTAACCGACGCGCGGATCGATACGGCGGGCTTCTGCTCTTCCACTGGCGCGGCAACAGTCGAGCAAAGCCCGGCAAGGGCACCATGGACCTGAGCGATAAGACCAGCCACGTCGCCCACGCCAACGCTGTTGTTGGACAGATGAGCGGCGACAATATCTGCCGTCAGGGTGATGAGATTATTATCCGGCGCGACCGTATCTTCCGTCATGCTTCACTCCAGGGGGATGAATGCTTCTCCTTTGGCATAGGCAGTTAAGAAACGATAGCCGCGCGGACGGCGCCCCATGGGGCGCGGCCGCGCGGCGCGATTTTTTCCGGCACGGGCGATGCAACGTCAGGGGGCAGCGCCCGAAATCTCACCCTCGACCCGAAGCGGCGGCACCGGGAAATCCCCTGCGACGAAATATGCCTGTATGGCCTCATAGCTGCCCAATTCGCGGACCTTTTCGCGCCCGATGAGCAATTCATCCTCATCATCGGCACCATAAGCGCAGGGCTCGCCCTCGCCTGTGAAGACGAGGCGCTGCGATCCCCATTGGCTGCAATAGCCCCCGCACCAGCGCACGAACGGCAGGCCCTTGTCGATGCACCATGACTCCAGCCGGTCGAACCGGCCCCATGCGGCATATTGGTCATAAAGGCTCAATGCTTCGCCGATGGCCCGCTGCGCTGGGTCAAAGGGTTCGCCCTCCCATTCGGTGCGCAAGTCATAGGACGCGATCATCTCGATGAGCAGGGCATAGTCCGCCGCGCTCACATTTCCTCCGATGACAATGGACGCTGCTGTGCGGTCAACCATCACACTCTCCCTATTCCCGAAAGGCAAAAGAGAAAGGGCGACATCGTGATGCCGCCCTTTCCTCGTCATGCAGCGAGGCGCTGCTCCTCTTCGCCGCCATCGGTGGCAGGCGCGTCGCCCTCCTCTCCGATATCGATTTCGAGTTCGGGCAGGTCCGTCTCTTGCCCCTCCTCGACCTCCGGCTCCTTGGTCGCCTCGGCATGGGCACGGACCATCGCGACCCCGCCCCGGTCGGTATAGGCAGAGGGCGGGAAGCGCATCCAGCGCGGCACCCAGCGTTCGCACCGCTTGCGCCCATCGGTGCCGAGCAGATAGTTCTGGATGATCTCTTTCAGGGTCTTGGTCTTCTCGGTGGCATTAGCCTGCGCCACCGTCGGCCCGGCCACCTCCTCGACCATCGCGACGAGCAATTGCTTGTCGCGGAGCAGTTCGAAAAAGGCGTCGTCCGCTTCCCACCATGTCGCCATGTCGATGCCCAGCGACAGGCCGATGAGTTCGACGGCAACGCTTCCCGTCCGCAGCGTCTCGCCCATGATGAGGGCGACAAGCCCCATCACCGCCTCGTCTGGCATAGCCATAAGCCGGGTGAGCAGAGGCCCTATATCGGCGCTGTTGTGGGTGAGGCTGGGATCATCGGCGTCGAACCCCATGGCCTGCAAAATGTCGCGCTGCTGCTCCCGGAAGAAGAAGCCGCCGGGCGAGCGTTCAATGCTGTCCTTGGTGGCTTCCTTCTGGATGACAGGTTCCTCGGGTCGCAGTTGCCAGTTCACCGAGCCGGTGATGGCGTGGGCGACCAAGAGACGCAGCGCCAGCCCCGGCGAGGCCAGCAACGCGGCACGGGCAGCATGAAGGCGGTGCAGGTCGACATAGGAAGCGAGAGCGCTGGAGAGTTCCGGGCGGGCAATCTTGATGCCCGCTGCCACCTTCTCGCCCTTCTCGATCCGTCTGGCCTCCTTCTCGGTCACATAGCCCTCGTGGAAGATGACCTCACCATTGGTGCGGACTTCGACATAGACCCGCCCACCCTTGCGCTTGGGAGCCTTTTGATGCTCCCAAGACCGGAAATGGTCGCCCGTCTCCATGATGACGACCTCGCCCCAGCCCTCTTCGCGATAGGCTTCGTCCTTGCGCGCAATGGCGGCAATCTGGGCGATCCAGAACTGATCGCGATCCGCGAAATAGCCCCCCTCGCCAAAGAGGTCGGCCACAACCGGCCCGCCTGCCTGCTCGGTATCGAACAGAGCATATTTGACCGGCACGGACACGCCGCCGAACAGCCAGTCTTTCAGGTTGGAACGGATGGGCGCATGGGCGTCCGGATCGTTCCACAGGGCGAGCCAGTCGCGCTGCTGGCTCTTGGTCGCAAGGGTCAGCTGCCGGATGGTAGGGGCGTCGATTTCCTCCTTCCGGTAGAGGGTACGGATGCGGGGCAGGAGATTGCCCAGCGCGAGGATGCGCTTCACGCGGAGTTCGGGCAGGCCGAAAGTCGCGCCGATATCGTCGGGGGTGCGGCCCTCTTTCACGAGACGGACGAAGGCTTCCCACTGGCTGACCTCGTCGGGATCGAGCCGGGCCAGATTTTCGATCAGCGAGGCTTCTACGGCGGCGGCATCGTCGCCCGGCTCCATGATGGCGGCAGGCACCATCACCGGCTCGCTATCGCCTGCCTCGCGCCGTTCCTCCGCGACGAGGAAAGCACTGCGGCGGCGGCGATTGCCCGCAATCACTTCATATCGTTCGCCATCGTCCAGCGGACGGACGAGGATGGATTGCAGAACGCCGCGCGCCCGGATGGACGGCAGGATATCGCTCACGTCCGGTTCCTGACGCGAACGCATATTCGCCTTGGCGACGACCAGCTTGTCTATGTTCAGAAAATCGAGTTTCATGGGTACACACTCCTATAGTGTGCCGGTCCGTCGCTTTTCACCGGGACGGCGGACCGGCTTTTGGGAAAGCGGCTGCGAGCCGCACGTCATCCGTCCGAATTGTCGTTCGTCTCGGGCGGATTTTCGTCTGAGGCCGGAGCCTCGGATGGGGTTGGCGACGTGGATCGGACGATGTCCGCAATCACGAACTGGGCGTCGATAATCGATCCGGCGATGCGGGCGGCATTGGCCCATGCCGAGAGGGGGAAAAGGCCCTCGAACCCGATATCCCGCTCGATGCGCAGCCCGTAGGGCAAACGCACGCTTTCAATCTCCATGAGGGAGAAGGAGCCGAGTTCCGGGCAACCGAAGCCAAGGTCCGCCAGCCCGAACAGCGTGTCGCCATCATCGTCCAGTTCGGTCGCCAGCCATGTCGCCGCGCCCACCGGGTTGAAGAATTTGACGACGGGCACGCAATCGGGCTCGCGGCGGCCTTCCTCCTGCGCGCTACGGCGGGCCAGACTGTTGGCGCGCAGCGCCTCCTTATGCTGGGGTTCAAGGAGGATCATGCCGCCCTCCGCAGTTCGAGGGCATCCATATGCCGGGCGAGAAGCCAGTCAGCGGCTTTGCTGGCCTGTCCGGCGGCGCGGAAGATGGCGCGATTATCGTCGCGCAGTACTTCCAGCCATGAGCCGATATAGTCGGCGTGGCGCACGGTCGGCATGATGCCCAGCGCCGCGCAGAGAAAGGCCGATCCCATTTCGGCGAC
>NZ_LBIC01000002.1 GCF_001005725.1 Sphingobium chungbukense | reverse complement strand
AGGCGATCCGGCGACCGCCCGAAGTAGCGACTGAACTTGGTCACCGCGTGCAAATAGGACCGCTGAGTGGCGGGGGACAGGTTGCGCAAGCTCATGTCGTCGATCATACGACGGCGCAGCGGGCTGACCGTTACTGTGACGTCTGTCATGGGATGAACTCCTGGTGAGGGGTTGGTCTTCAGCAACCAAATCCTCCCACCAGGGGGTCATTCCCGCCAGCCTCCACGCGCCAGTCGAGCGTCAGCGAGTTCGTTCAATCCCTAAAATGTCACTACGGCCTAGCCTTTTGTTTGCCGCGATTTCTTAACCAGCAATCGATCCCGATCGCCTGGAAATCGCTCTAGGCCCGCGCCCGAAGCTGATCCGCCGGAAACAGCGCCGCCGCCTCGACGGCAGGCATCGGCCGCCCGAAATAATAGCCCTGCACCTTGCGGCAACCAAGGCCCCGGACCATCGCCAGTTCCGTTTCGGTCTCCACTCCTTCGGCGGTGGTGGCCATCCCCAGGCTGTCGGCCAGCGTCACGACCGCGCGGATGATCGCCAGGCTTTCCGCCTTGTTGTTCGACGCGCCCACCACGAAGCTGCGGTCGATCTTGATCGTGTCGAACCGCGTGCGGCTGAGATATCCCAAGGAGGAATAGCCCGTTCCGAAATCGTCGAGCGACAATTGCACCCCAAGGCCGCGCAACTGGTCGAGGATCTTGAGCGCCCCGGTATCGGCGTTGACGAACACGCTTTCGGTGACTTCCAGTTCCAGCCGCCGCGCCTCCAGCCCGCTCTGAGCCAGGGCCGATACCACCGCGCCCACGAAGCTGGGGTGCGACAATTGCTCGGCCGACACATTGACCGCGATGCGGACCGGCGCGGGCCAGCGCGACGCCTCCATACAGGCGGTCCGCAGCACCCATTCCCCGATCGGCCCGATCAGCCGCGCCTCCTCGGCCACAGGCACGAATTTCGCGGGGGAGATCGGCCCCATTTCCGGATGAGTCCAACGGGCCAGCGCTTCGAACCCGACGACGGTCCCCGTCTCGGCTTCCACCACCGGCTGGAACAGCACATGGAGCTGGTCCTTCTCCAGCGCATCGCGCAGCGCCAGTTCCAGTTGCCGCCGCTCTTCCGCCTGGGCATGCAGTTGCGGCTCATAGGCGCAATGGACACCGCCCCCTTCGCTCTTCGCCTGATAGAGTGCCAGGTCGGCGCTGCGGATCAACGCTTCGGACTCGCTGCCATCCTGCGGCGCCAGCGCCGAACCCACCGACGCCCCGACATAGAGCAGATGTTCGTCCACCTGATAGGGCGCGGACAGGCCGCTGATGATAGCCCCCGCCAGCGTGTCGATGCCGCGATTGGCCGCGACATGCGGGATCACCACGGCGAATTCGTCACCGCCGATCCGCCCGCAAAACTCGCTGCCCGAACAGATGTGCCTCAACCGCCGCGCCACCTGGGTCAGCAGCTTGTCTCCGACCTGATGGCCCAGCGTGTCGTTGACCGCCTTGAACCGATCGAGGTCGATCATGAGGAAGGCGCAGCCCGGCACGCCTGTCCGCATCCCGACCATGGACTTGTCCAATACCTCCCGCAGATGCGCGCGGTTGGGCAGGCCCGTCAGCGGATCGAACCGCGCCAGCTGGGTGATCCGTTCCGCCGACTCGCGTTGCTCGGTAATGTCGGAGCCCACACCGCGGAAACCCAGGAACACCCCCGTTTCATCATAGCGCGGCGACGCGGACAATTCCCACCACCGCACGCCCCCTTGCGCCTCGACCGGCAAGGCGATGGCGCTGAAATTCTCCCGCCGCTTCAGATGATCGGCCAGTTCATGCAATTCGGCCGGGAACAGACCGCTTTCCCAGGCGCTGCCTGCCAATATCTGCACCAGCAACGTGCCTTCGACTTCCGCCGGGGTGCGCCCCAGCATTTCAGCCATGCGCGGCGACACGCCGTTCAACCGCCGCGCGGGATCGGTCTGCCACAGCCAGTCCGATGCGCCATGTTCATATTCGCGGAGCAGCAGGCTCACCACCTCGCTCTTTTCCTCCAGTTGCACGCTGGCGCTGTGCTGACGGGCGAAGGTCCGCGCATAGATGAAACAACCCACCAGCAACGACAGCGCATAGCTGGTCGCCAGCGCGCGCAGGGGCAACTCCTCCGGACCGTCGAACATGAAGAACAGCCCGACGATGCAGGGCAGCAGGAACCCGGTCGCGGCCAGCGGCGTCGCGGCATAGCTGATCGCCCCGCATATCATGATGCAGCTGATCAGCGTCCAGTGCGCCACCAGTTGCGACGCGCTATGTCCCGAAGAGAACATCATCATGCATGCCGCCCAGACCAGCCCGTGCATCAGGCCGGTGCAGCCATGAACACGCAGGTCGGCGGCCGTCACCCCGGAACCCGTGCGACGGCGACGGTCCAGCAAGACCCCGCCGGCCATCGATGCCACCAGCCCGACGCTCCAGAGGATCAGCATGGATGCCGAGCCTTGATGGCCGAAAACCTGCCACAGGAACATGAGGCCGAAGACGTTCATCGCCTGCCGCAGCAGGGCGACGGCGGCGGCGGATTGTAATTGCCCCGCTATCACGCGCTCCACCGCGTCGCCCGACAAAGCGGTAAAGCCCATCATCGCCCGAAGCGATATGCGCTCCTGAGGTGCCTGGTCGGAGGATGAACTTTGCCCGCGTCTCACCCACCCGGCTTAGCAGCAAGCGGTTAGCAATCCGTAACGCCTGGGACGAACGCGGCAGAAAAATTGCAGCGCCGGGAAAGGCGCCGCGAAAGGATCAGGCGGCGATGTCGTAAGGCCGGATTTCGCCGGTCAGATAGAGATTGCGCGCCTTCGACCGGCTCAATTTGCCCGAGCTGGTGCGCGGCAGGGTACGCGGCGGCACCAGTTCGACCACGCAGTTCATGCCGGTGATCGCCCGCACCCGCTCGCGAATCTGGTCGCGCAGCCGCGTGCGCTCGTCATTGTCGGAGGTGCGGCAATGCACCAGCACGGCGGGCGCTTCCTCGCCGCCCGGTGTGGTGATGGCGAAGGCGGCGATGTCGCCCTGCTTGAAGCCGGGAAGCTGCTCCACCGCCCATTCGATATCCTGCGGCCAGTGATTCTTGCCGTTGATGATGATCATGTCCTTGGCGCGACCGACGATGTAGAGATAGCCGTCGCTCAGATAGCCCATGTCGCCGGTGTCGAGCCAACCGTCGAGCATGCAGGCGTCGGTCGCCTCCTGATCGCGGAAATAGCCGACCATCAGGCTCGGCCCGGTGGTCCACACCTTGCCGATCTGGCGCTCGTTCAGCTTGGCGCCATCCTCGTCGCGAATCTCCACGATCATGTCGCGGGCGGGCTTGCCGCAATTGACGATCGAACGGAAGCGCTGCGGCCGACCCTCGGTCGCGTCGCCGCCCGACAGGTCCGTCTCTTCGACCAGTTCGACGATGATGCCCTCGCCCGGCGGCATGATGGTGACGGCCAGCGTCGCCTCGGCCAGACCATAGCTCGGCAGGAACGCCTTGGGCGAAAAGCCCGCATCGCCAAAGGCATCGACGAAGCTCTGCATCACGTCGGGGCGGATCATGTCCGCGCCATTGCCCGCCAGTCTCCAGCGGGACAGGTCGAAGCGATCCTGCGCCTTGGTCTGGCTCGACATGCGGCGGGCGCAAATGTCATAGCCGAAGGTCGGCGAATAGCTGATCGACGTGCCCTCATTGCGGCTGATCAGGTCCAGCCAGGCCAGCGGGCGGCGGGCGAAATCCTCTGTCTTCATATAATCGGTCGACACCTGGTTGGCGACGACCGACAGGAAACAGCCGACCAACCCCATGTCATGATACCAGGGCAGCCAGCTGATGCAGCGGTCGCTGTCCTGCAACTCCATGCCATGGCTGTGCGCGGCAAGGTTGCTCAGCAGCGCATGGTGCGTCACCGCCACGCCATGGGGGAAGCGAGTCGAACCGCTCGAATATTGCAGATAGGCGATTTCTTGCGGCTGCGCCTGCGGCAGGTCGCAGGGCACGGCATCCCGCGCAATGAAATCCTCGAAAGCGATACTCTCGACCGCCTTCTGGCGACCGGACTCGCCCGCCATCTCCTCCAGTTCCTTGGGGAAGAGGAACAGCATCGGGTCGCAGCTCGACAGCTGGACGTTCAGCTGATCGATATAGCTTTCCTTGCCGCCGAAGCTGGTCGGCAGCGGCAACGGCACCGGCCATGCGCCGGCATAGACGATACCGAAGAAAAGCTGGGCGAAATCGGGGGCCGTCTCCGCCACCAGCGCCACGCGATCCTCCGGCTTCACCCCATGGGCGATCAGCCGATGCGCACAGGCGATCGCGTCCTCGCGCAGTTCCGAAAACGGATAGGCGCGCGCCAGATTCCCCCGCGCATCGTGGAAATTCAGGCCACGCCGCCCGGTCGCAGCATAGTCCAGCGCTTCGCCCAGCGTCTCGAAATCCGAGAAGCGGCGGGGCAGATCGTCGGTGGTCGGCGTCGGTGCCATCATGCTTTGCGAACCCGTCATATTGGCGTCACCCAATGTCATGTTTGTCATATTCCGGCGCGCCGCTAACAGCTTTCAAGCCACTTTGCACCGGATAGTTGCATTCCAGCTTGGGCTTTTACCTCAAAAGGGGCGGTAAAATTCCGGCCCGACTGTGGCATAATCAAGGCGCAACAGGCATGAAGCATTGCCATGGCTGATAAACGCGCCCCTCCCCCGCTCGATGAAGAGGCCTTGCGCGAGCTGGCGCTGCGCTATGTCGGCCGTTTTGCCACCAGCCGCGCCAAGCTGCACGCCTATCTTGGCCGGAAGATAAAGGAACGCGGCTGGGGCGGCGAAGGGCCCGCCGACCCGCAAGCGCTGGTCGATCGGTTGAGCGATCTCAAATATGTCGACGACGCCAGCTATGCGGCGATGAAAAGCGCCTCGCTCGCCCGCCGCGGCTATGGCGCCCGGCGTGTTGCCGAAACCCTACGTGCCGACGGCATAGCGGAGACCGACCGCGAAGAGGCCGACGCCCGGACCGCCTCCGAAAGCTGGCAGGCGGCCGACCGTTTCGCCCGCCGCAAGCGCCTCGGCCCCTATGCGCTGGAACGCCCCGACCCCAAGCAACGCGAAAAGTGGATCGCCGCCTTCCTCCGCGCCGGCCACAGTTTCGCCACCGCCCGCCGCTGGACCGATGCCGCGCCGGGTGAAATGCCGGAAGAGGAAGAATAAATCACATGAGCCAGCCTAAAAAAGCAGCGTTTTCAACCGCGAAGTTGCGCTACTCCGCAATCATGACATCCCTCTCCCTCTTCATCCTTCTCACCGCCTGCTCCCAATCCGCCCCCAAAACCGAAAACACCTCCTCCCCCGCCGCCACCCGGCAAGCCGCCCTCATCCCCCTCGCCATCCGCACGGCCAAAGCCACCCATCGCTTCACCGTAGAGGTCGCCCTCACCGAACAGCAGCAGGAACAGGGGCTCATGTTCCGCAAGACGCTGGCACCCGACTCCGGCATGCTCTTCCCGATGGAACCGCCGCGCACGGCCAGCTTCTGGATGAAGAACACAGTGATCCCGCTGGACATGCTGTTCATCCACACCGATGGCAGCATCGCCTTTCTCAAGTCCAATGCCGCGCCCTATTCGCGCGAGCCGGTGTCCGCGGGCATCCCCGTCGCCGCCGTCCTCGAACTGGCGGGGGGCCGCGCAGCGGAACTCGGCATCCAGCAGGGCGACCGTGTCAGCTGGGGCAATTGCGTCCTCGCCGCTCGCGCCGATCACGCAACGAACAGCCCCAAGGATCGCCTGAATTTCTGCCCGAACGACTGATCCGCCCTTGCCAAGCGCCAGCCCCAGCGGCTAAGCGCTTCGCCCATGGGAATCCTTGGCAAGATCTTCACCTGGTGGGATGGCGCGACCATCGGCACCGCGCTCTACACCTCCCGCAAGGGCACCAAGGTCGGTGAGGATCATCAGGGCAATGTCTATTATGAAGGCGGCACCGACCCCAACGGCCTGACCCGCCGCTGGGTGATCTATAACGGCGCCAATGATGCCAGCCGCGTGCCCGCCGAATGGCATGGCTGGCTGCACCATTCGATCGAAGGCGCGCCGGAAAGCTTCCTGCCACCGCCCCGCATCTGGGAAAAGGACTTCACCCCCAACGCTACCGGCACGGCCCAGGCCTACCGCCCTTCGGGCGCGCTGGAAAAAGGCGGCCTGCGCCAGAAGGCCACCGGCGATTATGAGGCGTGGAGCCCCGACGCATCATGACGCTGCGCCCGGCGGGACGTTTCCTGCCGATTCTCGGCTGCACCCTGATGCTCGCGGGCTGCGGTGGCGACGACATGCCCAGCGGGAACCGTACCGGTCCCGTCCGGATCGAAGGGCAGAAGATTCGCAACGGCGACGAATCGGCCCTGACCGGTACACCGATGAACGAGCGGGTCGCGGTGATCGGCCTGCTCAACAAGCGCAACGGCATCACCACCGACCTCAAGATGAAGCCCGGCGAAGCGCTGCGCGTGGGCGACGCCATCGTCCGGCTCCAAGCCTGCGAAACCACCGCCCCCTGGGAAAATGTTCAGGAAACCGGCGCCTTCGTGCAACTCGACGTGCGCAGCACCGCCGACAATAAATGGCGCCGCAACTTTTCCGGCTGGCTGTTCAGGGAACGGCCGGACCGCAATGTGGTCCAGCACCCGATCTATGACGTCTGGGTGAGAAGCTGCACGATGGCCTGGCCCGAAACCGGCCCCGACACGGTGAAGCTGGGCGACAAGGGCGATGTTCCGGACGGACCGGCCAAGTCATCCCCGGCGAGCGGCGAAAATGCCAGTTCCGCCCAGACACCCGAACCGCCGGCAAGCACGCCGCGCCCGGCGCCCAGCGCCACGCCGTCAAGCGCACCCGCCAACGATTGAAGATAATCGCACTGGCTGATCTCGATCGCGCCCAATGACCGCAGATGCTCGGTCATGAACTGGCAGTCGAGCAGGGCGAAGCCCCCGAACCGCATCCGCGCCGTCAACCAGGCCAGCGCCACCTTCGACGCGTCGGTGCGCCGCGACACCATGCTTTCCCCGAAAAAGGCGCGGCCCAGGGCGACTCCATAAAGCCCGCCAACCAGTTCGCCCTCCTCCCACACCTCCACCGAATGGGCGAAGCCGATCTCGTGCAGATGCCGATAGGCACGCTCGATCGGATGATTGATCCAGGTCGACGGCCGGTCTGGCGCTGCTTCCGCGCAAAGCTGGACGATCCCGCCAAAATCGCGATTGGCGGTAACACGAAACCGTTCCCGCCGGATCGTCTTGGCCAGCGAATGGGAGATATGAAAGCCGTCGAGCGGCATGATCGCCCGCCGCTTCGGCTCGATCCAGTAAACCTCGTCCGCTTCCCGGTCGTCCGACATGGGAAACACGCCGATGGCATAGGCCTGCAACAGCACCAGCGGATCAATCGTCATCAGGGAAAGACTAACCCGCCACGACGCAACGCGCCAGCCCGAGTTTGATCCAAACCATTGCCCACTTTCGAAAAATCACAAATGAGTGGTTTCCCGCCGGTCGCCACTCGTCACCGGACTTGATCCGCAGTGACGGGAACGGCATTTTTCTAAATTGACCAGGACAGGCCTTGTCCCGCAAGACAAAAGGGCCGGCATTTCGCCGGCCCTTTTGTCTTGCATCATGAAATCAAACGATCAGCCGACAAACGCCCGCTCGATCACATAGGCACCCGGCGCGGCGTTGGAACCTTCGACGAAGCCATGCTCCTCGAACCATGCGCCGAACTGCTTGATCATCTCCATGCTCCCGCACATCATGATCCGGTCGGTTTCGGGATCGAATTTCGCCTCGCCCGCTATGCCCTCGAACAGCGCGCCGCTTTCGACCAACTTGTCGATGCGGACATTGTTGCGGAACGGCTCGCGCGTCACGGTCGGTACATAATGGAACTGCGCCGCCGCCTGCTCCGACACCAGTGGGTCTTCCGCCAGCTTGCCGGTCAGCTCGTCATGGAAGGCGAGATCGCTGACCCGGCGGACCGAATGGACCACCACGACCTGCTCGTAAAATTCATAGACGTCGGGGTCGCGCGCCAGGCTGAGGAAGGGCGCCAGCCCCGTGCCGGTCGACAGCATGAACAACCGCTTGCCCGGCAGCAGCGCGTCCGTCACCAGCGTGCCGGTCGGCTTGCGGCCGAGATAGATCTGGTCGCCCGGCTGGATCAGTTGCAACTTCGACGTCAGCGGACCGTCCTGCACCTTGATCGACAGGAACTCCAGTTCCTCGTCCCAGGCGGGGCTGGCGACAGAATAAGCGCGCAGCAGCGGCTTGCCGTTGTCGCCCTGCAAACCGATCATCACGAATTCGCCCGAACGGAAACGGAAGCTGGCCGGCCGCGTGATGCGGAAGCTGAACAGATGCTCGTTCCAGTGCTTCACCGACAGCACGGTTTCCACGGAGAGCGCGCCGGTCGGTTCCAGTACCGGCTTTTCGATGGTCACGTCGTTCAAAACCTTTTCCCCTGCCAAATCCACGAACCGCCGACGCTCGAAGGGAGCGCCAGTTGCGTGGGCTTCGCAATAAGCTATGCAGCGCGAATGCCCCCTGGGCCGCGCGAAGGCAAGGCGAAAAAAACTTGTCGCCGCGAAAGCTGGCGATCAGGCGCGCGGGCAGGTGCGCGGATTCACCCGGCGGGCAGGGACGCAGCAGGGGAAACCGCCCGGTGGCGACAAGCGAACACTTGTGCCGCCGCTCGCACAGGCTCCGTCCTGCCCGCGTTCATCCATCGGGCCTTCCTTCATCGGATAGTGGACACTCAATATCGCCACAAGGGCAGCGCCGCCCCGCAACATCTCCCCGATCATGGTCGCTTCCCCTTGCACGATCGCCACAGGCGTCCGTCCCCAAGGCAGGCCCATAGCCGTTTATCTATCCAAAGGCATACCTAAAGCAGGGTATTATTGTACGATATTGCAAAATGACGCTCGCCCACCGACAAAACCTGCCCGAAGGCCCCTCAGCCGAACAATCCCTTCGCCAGATTGCCCAGTTCGTTGAGCGGATTGCCGTCGCCGTCCCGGTCGAACAACCCGCCAATCTTCGACAATATGGCTTCCGGCCCACCGAAATGCGCGAAAAGTTCCTGCAATTTGTCCGCCGACACGCCATGCTCCGCCGCCGTCGTCGCCAACGCTGCGACATCGGTTTCGCCCGACGCGATCTTGCCGCCGATTTCGCTCATCAGCGCCTGCATCTGATCCGGCTGAAGGCCGATCTTCGCGGCAACCGCTTCCAGACCGCCCATATTGCCCAGCAAATCGTCAAATAGTGCCATAGCTCATATCCCGCTGAAAATTCGATGCAGGATAGCATTGCGCGCCGGCAACAGAAAGCAAAAGAGGCCGGAAGATCGCTCCCCCGGCCCCTTTCGTTACGGATCGCTGCGCTGTCAGGCGGCGGTCAGCGCCGCATCGCGCACCGATGCGTCGACATGATCCTCGAACTGGGCGAAATTATCGACGAACTGCTTCACCAGCTTGCCGGCGGTCTCGTCATAGGCCGTCTTGTCGGCCCAGGTCGCGCGCGGATCGAGGATCGTCGCATCGACGCCCGGCACCGCCACCGGCACCTGGAAGCCGAAATTCGGATCGGTGCGGAACTCGGCGCTGTTGAGGCTGCCGTCGAGCGCCGCATTGAGCAGGGCGCGAGTCACCTTGATCGGCATGCGTTTGCCGACGCCATATTTGCCGCCGGTCCAGCCGGTGTTCACGAGCCAGCAGGTGACGCCGCCCTTGTTGATCCGTTCCTTCAGCAGATTGCCGTAGACCGACGGATGACGCGGCATGAAGGGCGCGCCAAAGCAGGTCGAGAAGGTCGCCGAAGGCTCCGTCACGCCGATCTCGGTCCCCGCAACGCGCGCGGTATAGCCCGAGAGGAAGTGGTACATGGCCTGATCCGGCGTCAGCCGCGCGATCGGCGGCAATACCCCGTAAGCGTCGGCGGTCAGGAAGATGATGTTCTTGGGCACCGGCCCCAGATTCTTTTCCGACGCGTTCGGGATGAAGTCGATCGGATAGGAACCGCGGCTGTTTTCGGCCAGGCTGTTGTCGTCCAGGTCGATCTCGCGGGTTTCCTCGTCGATCACGACATTTTCCAGCACCGTGCCGAACCGCTTGGTGGTGGCGAAGATCTCCGGCTCGGCTTCGGCCGACAGGTTGATCATCTTGGCATAGCAGCCGCCCTCGAAATTGAAGACGGCGGTGTCCGACCAGCCATGCTCGTCATCGCCGATGAGGGTCCGGGAAGCATCAGCCGACAGCGTGGTCTTGCCGGTGCCCGACAGGCCGAAGAATACCGCGGTGTCGCCGTTGGGGCCGATATTGGCGGAACAATGCATCGGCATCACGCCATGGGTCGGCAGCAGATAGTTGAGGATGCCGAACACCGACTTCTTCATCTCGCCAGCATAGCGGGTGCCGCCGATCAGGATCAGCTTCTCGGTGAAGTTGACCGCGATCACCGTCTCGCTACGGCTGCCGTGGCGGGCAGGATCGGCCTTGAAGGTCGGCAGGTCGATGATCGTGTATTCCGGCGTGAAACCGGCCAGCTCATCCGCGCCCGGACGGACCAGCAGGGTCCGGATGAACAGGTTGTGCCAGGCCAGTTCGTTGATGACGCGCACATTGACGCGATGTTCCGGCTGCGACCCGCCATACAGGTCGGCGACGTAGAGCTTGTCCTTCTGCCCCAGCGCGGCGAAGAAATCGGCCTTCAGAGCCGCGAAATGCTCCGGCGTCATGGGCACGTTGGTCTTGCCCCACCAGACGGTGGATTCGGTTTCCGCATCCTTGACGATGAATTTGTCGCTGGCCGACCGGCCGGTATGCTTGCCGGTCTTGACGACCAGCGGGCCGTCCTTGGCCAATATGCCTTCGCCATTGGTGAGCGCGGCTTCGACGAGGGGCGCAGTGCCCAGATTCCAGTACTGAAGGGCGCTGGTGGAAATGCCCTGCTGATCGAGGGTGAACGAGGATTTGGCCTGCACGCCTTTGCTCCTGAATATCATTATGTCCGGCCGCCATCTTATCATGCTTACGACCGGTCCGCCTCTCGACGCCGCGATCTTCGGACCGCATGGCGCCATTTGCTGCAGACAAAGCGGGCATAAGCCTTTGCGGTAGGTGCGTCAAACCCCGGAAAAGGCCACAACTGCGGCATTTATCCCGAATTCCCATGGCTACGCCGCATAACCCGCCCCAACGGACCTTCCTTGCGGGGGGAGCCGCCATCGTCTAACGCAGGGGCATTCCCATGCCGAAGATTTTCCGGGACACAGCATGACCGCAACCATCGCTCTGGTGGACGATGACAAGAATATCCTGACCTCTGTATCCATCGCGTTGCAGACGGAAGGGTTCCTGACGCGCCTCTATTCCGACCCGGAAGCGGCGCTGAAGGCCCTGGTCGAAAACCCGGCCGACCTCGCCGTGTTCGACATCAAGATGCCCCGCATGGACGGGCTGGAACTGTTGCGGCGGCTGCGCGAGAAGAGCCAGATGCCGGTCATCTTCCTGACGTCCAAGGCCGATGAGCTGGACGAGGCGCTGGGCCTGGCCATGGGAGCCGACGACTATATCAGCAAGCCCTTTTCCCAACGGCTGCTGATCGCCCGCATCCGGGCGATCCTGCGCCGGGCGGAGGCGCGCCGGGTCGACGCCGCGCCCGACGAGCCGGTCGCCGAACCGATCGTGCGCGGCCGGCTGGAGATGGACCCGGCGCGCCACCGCGTGAAATGGATGGGCCGCGACGTGACGCTGACCGTCACCGAATTCCTGATCCTGGAAACGCTGGCCGCGCGCCCCGGCGTGGTCAAGAACCGCAACCAGTTGATGGACGCGGCCTATCAGGACGATGTCTATGTCGACGACCGCACCATCGACAGTCACATCAAGCGACTGCGCCGCAAGTTCCGCGAAGTCGACACCGAATTCAACGCGATCGACACATTATATGGCGCCGGTTACCGCTTCTCCGAAGAGGTTTGACCCGGTCGCCGGGTTGAGCTGGTCCGGCCGGATCAGCCTGACCCCGCGCATCCTGGCGGTCAATGTGTTCGCGCTGGCGTTGCTGGCGGGCGGCTTCTTCTATCTCGACAGCTATCGCACACGCATCGTCGATGATCGGCTGCAACAGTCGGCGCGGGAACTCCAATTGCTGGCGATCGGCCTGGAAAATGCGCCCGCCGACCGGCAGAATGCCCTGATCGCCGCCTATTCCCGCCAGACGGAGGATCGCGTCCGGCGCTATGATGCGCAGGGCACGCTGATCGCGGACAGCTTCACCATGAACGCGCCGCGCTATCGCCTGCGCCTGCCGGAGGAGGAGGAATGGCAGCGCCATGTCGCCCGCTTCCTCGACAAGGCGATCGACCGCATCGTTTCCGCCGACCGCCCGCCGAATTTCGAGGAACCTGCGGTCGACCGGGCGCAAACCTGGCCCGAACTGGTGGAGGCGCGCCGAACCGGCCGGATGCAGGCGATGAACCGCTATGCGCCCGACCGCACCTTCATGATTTCCGCCGCGGTGAACATGAAGGATGGCACCAGCCTGCTCGCCACCGAAAACGCCCGCGACATCACGCGAATCGTCCGGGCGGAGCGGTTCCGCCTGGGCATGGTGCTGGCTGCGGCGGTACTGGCGTCGGTGCTGCTCTCGCTCTTTCTCGCCCGGACCATCGTGCAACCGTTGCAGCGCCTCGCCCGCGCGGCGGTGCGGGTGCGCCTCGGCCGGGCGCGCGAAGTCACCGTGCCGCGCCTGCCCGACCGGCGCGACGAGATCGGCATGCTGGCCCGCGCCCTCTCCGACATGAGCCATGCGCTGCGCCAGCGGATCGACGCGACCGACGCCTTCGCCGCCGATGTCAGCCATGAACTCAAGAACCCCATCGCCTCGCTGCGGTCGGCGCTCGACGCGCTCGACCGGGTGGACAAGCCGGAGCTGCGCGCCCAGTTGATGGCGATCGCGCAGGACGATGTGCGGCGGCTCGACCGGCTCGTCACGGACATTGCCGAAGCGTCCCGCATCGACGCCCAATTGTCGCGCACCCGGTTCGAGCCGATCGACCTTGGCCTGCTGATCGAGAGGATGGTCGTCGCCCGCGAAGCGCGCGGCGTCCCCCGGGGCGTGCGCCTGGCCTTCGCCCGCCCGCGCAAGAATGTCGCGGTGGTGCTGGGCGAGGAGCAGCGGATCATCCGCGTGCTCGACAACCTCATCGACAATGCCGTGTCCTTCTCCCCCGACGGCGGCCTGGTCCAGATCGTCGCGACCGTGGCGGACAATGAAGTGCTGGTCAGCGTCGAGGATCAGGGTCCGGGCGTCCCCGAATCCGAACGGGAACATGTCTTCCGTCGCTTCCACAGCGTGCGCCCCGAAAATGAGGCGTTCGGCAAACATTCGGGCCTGGGCCTCGCCATCGCCCGTTCGATCGTGGAGGGACATCAGGGCAAGATCAGCATCGCGGACCGCCAGGATGCGCAAAGCGGCGCCTGCTTCATCATGCGCCTGCCCATGGCGGTGGAACGCGACCCCGGCATCGTTTCGGAATAGATTTGCCGGGATCAACCCCGGGTGACGGGAAGATAATGACGGAAAATGCGCATTTCCCGCCAACCCGCAAAGTGCGCCATAATGAGACCGTCCCGGTTAATTCGATTCCCACCAGCGCCAACAAGAGCTAGTATGGCGACGAAACGATAAGTTTGAACATGGCGTCGACACCTTCTTCCGAAACCCTTCATGCAACCAGCGTGGCGATCGACGGTCAGGCTGTGCTGCTCTGCGGCCCCAGCGGCATGGGCAAATCGGACCTGGCACTGCGCCTGATCGATCGCGGCGCCGTGCTGGTCAGCGACGACTATACCCGCGTGCTTGCGATCGAGGGCCGGCTGTTCGCCCGCGCGCCCGACCGGATCGTCGGCATGATGGAAGTCCGCGGCCTGGGCCTGGTCGACATGCCGCATGCGGACAATGCCCCCGTCGCGCTGGCCGTGGACCTGAGCGACGCGGTCGAGCGCATGCCGCTGGAGCCGGCGATGCGGGCCATGGCCGGTGTCGATGTGCCTGTCGTGCAACTCGCGCCGTTCGAAGCCTCCGCCCCGATCAAGGTCGAGCTCGCGCTCAGGAACATGGGCCTGAAGAGCGTCGGTCCATCATGAGTTTCGAAACACCAAAGACCATATTGCTCGTTTCCGGCCTGTCTGGCGCCGGCAAGACCACGGCGCTCAAGACGCTGGAGGATATGGGCTGGGAAGTGGTCGACAATCTGCCGCTGGTGCTGCTCGACCGGCTGCTCGACACGCCCCTGCCCGAGGGGCATGACGAGGGGACCGACCGGCCGCTGGCGCTGGGCATCGACGCACGGACGCGCGGCTTCGACGCGGCCGCCATAGCGCAGCGTATCAAGGCATTGCGATCCCGCCACGGCCATGATGTCGAGACGCTGTTCCTCGACTGTTCGGATGCGGAGCTGGAACGGCGCTTTGCCGAGACGCGCCGCCGTCATCCGTTGGCGACCGACCGTCCCGCCGCCCACGGCATCGCCCGCGAGCGCGAACTGACCGAGCCGCTGCGCCGCTGGGCCAATCAGGTGATCGACACCAGCAGCCTCACCAGCAACGCCTTGCAGCAGGAAATCCGCAACCGTTTCTCACGCGACGGGCTGTCGGACCCGGTGCTGACGATCATGTCCTTCGGCTATTCGCGCGGCGTACCGCTGAGTGCCGACCTGATGTTCGACATGCGGTTCCTGCGCAATCCGCATTGGGAGGAAGCGCTGCGGCCGAAGACCGGCCTCGATCCCGATGTCGCCGCCTATATCATGGACGATCCGGCCTATGAAAAGGCCGTCGGGCGGATCGAACAATTGCTGACGCTGCTGCTGCCCCGTTATGCCGAGGGCGGAAAAAGCTATGTTACCGTGGCGTTCGGCTGTACGGGCGGCCGGCATCGTTCGGTCCATGTGGCAGAACGCGTCGCCAGATACTTGCAAGATGCGGGCTTTTCGCCCACGGTCTCGCACCGCAATATGGAATCAGCGCCCCAGGACGCCCTGGAGAAGCGCGAACCGGGAGGCCCGAAAGCGTAATCCATGAAAAACAGGTGGGCCACGTAAGCAAGATGATTGGACTGGTACTCGTCACCCATGGGGCGCTGGCGACGGAATTCGTCGTGGCGATGGAGCATGTGGTCGGTCCGCAGCAGCAGATCGAGACCATCTGCATCGGCCCCGAGGACGACATGGAGATGCGTCGCGCCGACATCGCGGACGCGGTTGCCCGCGTCAATGACGGATCGGGTGTGATCCTGCTGACCGACCTGTTTGGCGGCACTCCGTCGAATCTCGCCATTTCGCTGCTAAAGGCAGGCGAGATCGAGGTGATCGCGGGCATCAACCTGCCCATGCTGATACGCCTGGAAAGCGCCCGCAAGGTGATGGACGTGCGTCAGGCCGTCGCCGCTGCGCGGGAAGCGGGTCAGAAATATATCAGCGTAGCGTCGGAACTGTTGGGCAGCACCACATGAGCGAAATCAGCCAGGAAGTCAGGATCAGTAACCGGCGCGGCCTCCACGCCCGTGCCAGCGCGAAATTCGTGACCCTGGCCAGCGGCCTGCCCGCGCAGATCACCGTGCGCAAGGACGGCAGCGAAGTCACGGGAACCTCCATCATGGGCCTGATGATGCTGGGCGCGGCGATGGGCGACAGCATCACCATCAGCGCGACCGGCCCGGAAGCAGCCGATTCGCTGGGCAAGCTGGTGACTCTGGTCGAGGACAAGTTCGGCGAGGAATAAGACGGATCACCGCCGCCAAACCTTTGTTAAGCCTCGCCAAGCCATTATCATAGGATAAGTTTGAACCAGAATCGCGGGGCGCGGCAGGCTGCGTCACCAGTTGAGGTGCCTTGGCAATGCTCGATCCGAAGCTGACAGACGAACCGGCCCGCCTCGCCGCGCTCGAACGCTATGAAGTTCTGGATACGCCAAGGGAACCCTCCTTCGACCGCATCACCGATCTGGTCCGCAGCATTTTGGGCGTGCCGATTTCCGCCGTCTCGCTGGTCGACGCCGATCGGCAATGGTTCAAGTCGCTGGTGGGCCTCGACGACAAGGAAACATCCCGCGACGTCGCCTTTTGCAACCATACCATCCGCCAGCGGGCACCCATGGTCATCACTGATGCCAGGGAGGATGCGCGCTTTTGCGACAATCCGCTGGTGACGAGCGATCCCAATATCCGCAGCTATGCCGGTATCCCGCTGGAGACCCCCGACGGCTACAATATCGGTTCGCTCTGCGCGATCGACACGGTGCCCCGCCAGTTTGATCCCGGCCAGATCGCCATCCTCCAGAATCTCGCCGCGCTGGTGGTGGAGCAACTCGAACTGCGCCGCATCGCGGAACGCGATCATCTGACCGGCGCGCTCACCCGCCGCGCTTTCCTTAGTGAAATGAACCGCGCCATCGCCCTGTTCGAACGGCATGATCGGCCCGCGAGCCTGCTGCTGTTCGACATCGATCATTTCAAGCGGATCAACGATACGCACGGCCACCCCGCCGGCGACCAGGTGATCCGCGGCATCGCCCGACTCTGTACCAGCCTGCAACGGCCCAGCGATTCGCTGGGGCGGTTGGGCGGCGAGGAATTCGGCATATTGCTGCCCGAAACCGCTGAAGAGGATGCCGCCAGGGCCGCGCAACGCTTCTGCGATGCGATTGCCGCGACCGAAATCCCCGGCACGCCGCCGCTGCACGTCACGGTCAGCTTCGGTGTGGCGGAACTGCGCGGAGATTGGCCGACGAGTGAAAGCTGGCTCGCGGTGGCGGACATGGCGCTCTACGAAGCCAAGCGCTCGGGCCGCAACCGGATCGCCATCGCCCGGCACGACGCGACGCACGCGACCTAGGGCGCGAAGGAGGCGGAAGGAAAGGCGGGTTCCCCGCGTCCTTTGGCGCAACGCTGGAGCGCGCTGCGTTAAATCATACGCAAGCCGCGCGCTCTCAGCTTTTGTTGTCGCATCGCTTTAAGCGCAAAACCGGTTCCCACTTTTGCGTACGATGCTCTAGGTTTCCATACCGACGCCCATGCTGCGCGGGGCTTTCCACAAGGCGCCGGGTTTGGGCAGCAGGAAATGGCTGAACGGCAGGATTGCCGCGCCGACCGCGGGGGCATCTTCGGACAGGGCGGCGCGCGCGACCGGGGCGACGGCGGGCAGGCTGGCCGCCATCTCCTGCATCCGCGCGTTGATCCGTTCCGCCAGCCGTTCCACCAACCGCATCGGCAACCGGCCACCCAACAGCACCGCTGCGGGATTGACGAGGCAGTTCACCGCCGCCAATGGCTCGGCCAATTGCTGCGCAGCCAGGCTGATCCAGCGGTCGGCGCAGGCCGCGGCGTCCGTTTCCCCGCCGAAAGCTTCCGCCAAGGTGAAACCCTCCGCCGACAATATGTTGGCCAGGGCGGACAGTGAGACGATATTCTGAAGTTGCGCATCCGGGCCGCCGCCCACGCGATGCGCCTGCATGAAGCCGATCTCGCCGCTGCGACCGTCCGCGCCGCGGACATAATTGCCGTCGATCACCAGCCCGCCGCCCAGGCCCGAGGATAGCAGGATGTAGAAGAAGCTGTTGATCTTCTGCCCCAGCCCCAGCTGCATTTCGCCCATGGCGGCGGCGGCGGCGTCATTTTCGGTGAAGACAGGCGGGCCGTGGGGGCCGGAAAAGAGCGCGGCCATGTCGGCGCCTTCCCATTCGGCATAGGCGGCGGGACGTCCGGGCAGGTCGATCGATCCAAGGTCGTCGGGCACCGCGACACCGATGCCGACCAGCTTGGCAGGGTCGACCTGGGCGCCTTTCAGCATATTTTCGATCGAGCGTTCGTAGAGCGCCTTCACATGACGGGGCAGGGCATAGTCGATTTCCTCGCTCGCCCGCGCCAGCGTCTGCCCGGCGAAGTCGACCAGCACGATGGTGATATGATCGCGGTCGATATTGATGCCGATCGAATAGCAGGCGTCTGGGCGGATCACGAGCTTGGTCGGCGGCTGGCCGCGTCCGCCGCGCCTTTGTCCCGCTTCCTCGATCAGCCCGTCCTGTAGCAGGCGCTTGGTGATGTTGGCGATGGCCGGCGCGGTGAGCCCCGTGATCCCCGCCAGTTCCACCCGCGTCAGAGACCCGCACACCCGGATCGCATGCAACGTGATCCGCTGATTATGGTCCGCCGCGCGCTCCAGATTGGTGCCGGACAGCCGGGGGCGCACGGAATGCAATATCCCGTTCATCGATGCTCCAGCCCATGGCCCGTCCGGGCTGCTTGAATGCGCGTCATGCTGCCGGTCTTTCATGCTGTACGGAACCCGTCAATGGTTGCTGCACCTCCTCCAGCGAGCGGCCGCTTGTTTCAGGGAAGTAGCGGCGGATGAGGATGAACTGGAGGAACATGGCGACAGCGAAAATCGCGAAAGGGACGGCGCGCGACCATTGGCCCACCACCGGAAAGCCGAAGGCGATCAGGGCATTGAGCAGCCAATGGGTTGCGCTGCCGATCGATTGCCCTCGCGCCCGGACGGCGGTCGGGAAGATTTCCGAGAGATAGACCCAGATGACCGCGCCCTGCGACACCGCGAAGAACAGGATGAAGGCCACCAGTGCCGGGAGCAGCAGATATTGCCCTCGGCCGGTCGCGTAGATGGCGGCGACGCCGGCCAGGGCGAGAGCGGTGCCGACCGCGCCGGTCAGCAGCAGCGGCTTGCGTCCGAAGCGGTCGATGACCGCCATGCCTAGCCCAGCGGAACTCAGGAGAAATTCATGGGTAAGGGCGCGGGTGACGCCCGCGATGACTGCCGTGTCGAAACCGAACAGCAGGCCCGCAGCCCCTCCGGCGATGATCGCGCTGGCCCGGAAACCGGCGGCTTCGATCCCGGCATTCATCTCTCCTGCAAGGCTCCCGCTTGACTGCGGATTGAATAACGAAATTTAATGTATTAATTCGGCAGTCGATGCAACCGCCTGGGGCTTTTGCCGTTGCGGTTGCGATGAAGACGAGAAAAACAGGGGGCAGACGCGAGTGGGACAAGCGCGTCCGAACCATTAGAGCCGGGAGGCAATGGATCATGATCGGGCGAACCCTTTCCTTCACCCCCTTGCCCTTCGCTGCCGCGCTGCTGCTGTCCGTTTCGGCATGGCCGCTCGCCGCTGAAACGCCTGTGGACCCCCTGGCCTTCGTCGATCCCATGATCGGCACCGGCCCCGAGGGCCATACATTCCCCGGCGCCTCCGCACCCTTCGGCATGGTGCAGCTTTCGCCCGATACCGATGCGACCTGCCAGATTCGCGACTGCTATGCCCATGCGGCCGGTTACAGCTATCACGATCCGACCATCCAGGGGTTCAGCCATACCCATTTCTCGGGCGCGGGCCATTCCGATCTGGGCGACATCCTGGTGATGCCGCAAACCGGCGCGGTCCTGCTCGATCCGGGCGATCCGAAACAGCCACGCTCCGGCTACCGCCAGCGTTTCTCGCATGACAGCGAGAAGGCGAGCCCCGGCTATTATGCGGTGACGCTGGCCGATAGCGGCATCCGGGCCGAGCTGACCGCCGGCGAGCGGGTGGGCATCCACCGCTACGCCTTTCCCGCGGGGCAGGAGGCGCATCTGCTGATCGACTTGCGCTCCTCGCTTTACGATTATCCGGGCAAGATCCTCTGGTCCGGCCTGCACCTTCATCCCGACGGCACGCTGACCGGCTTTCGCGAGACGCGGGGATGGGCGCCGGGCCGCAAACTGTTCTTCGCCATGCGTTTTTCCGCGCCGCTCAAGGATCATACCTTTCTCGACCGGGATCAGGCGGTTCCCTACAAGGGCTTTCAGGCGCCCGGCCGGGGCAGCGATGCGCTGGCCGAAAAGCTGGGCAAGGCGCTGGAGGCACGGCTCGATTTCGGCAGGCTCGCTGGCCCGTTGGAGGTCCGCGTGGCGCTTTCCGGGGTGGACGAGGCTGGCGCCATTGCCAATCTCGATGCCGAAGGCGCCGGCTTCGACACCGTCCGGAAAAGGACCGAGGACGCTTGGCGTCGGGCGCTCGGACGGCTGGAGATGGACGCGCCGGAGCCGATGCGCAGGAACCTCTACACCGCACTCTACCACACGCTGCTGGCGCCCAGCATCTGGAGCGACGTCGACGGCCGTTATCGTGGGCCGGACGATCAGGTCCGTCAGGCGAAGGATTTCACCTTCCGGTCCACCTTCTCGCTCTGGGACACGTTCCGCGCCGAACATCCCTTGCTGACGCTGGTCCAGCCGGAAAAGACGACATCCGACGTCGTCAATTCGCTGATCGCCAGCCAGCAGCACAGCCCGCATGGCATCCTGCCGGTCTGGCAATTCGCCGGGCGGGAAACCTGGACGATGATCGGCTATCATGCGGTGCCGGTGATTGCCGACGCCTATCTGAAAGGGTTCAGGGGCTTCGACGCGGACAAGGCGCTCGCCGCCATGGTCGCCAGCGCGGACTATGCCCCCTATGGCGGCCTGGGCGACTATATGAAGCTTGGCTATGTGCCGATCGACCGGGAGCCGGAGGCGGCATCGAAGACCGTCGAATATGCCTATGACGACTGGACGATCGCGCGCATGGCGCAGGCCATGGGGCGTGACGATGTGGCGAGGCGTTTCCTCGCGCGGTCGGGCTACTGGCGCAACAGCTTCGACGTGAAGAGCGGCTGGCTGCGGGCGCGCAAGGCCGATGGCAGCTTCCGCACCCCCTTCGACCCCACGGCGATCAATTACGGGTCGGATTATACGGAGGGCAATGCCTGGCAATATAGCTGGTTCGTGCCGCAGGATCAGGCCGCTCTTTTCCGCGTGCTGGGCGGTGATGCGAAGGCGATCGCCAGGCTCGACGCCATGTTCGACTATGACATGTCGAAGCTCGACTATAGCCATGCGGAGGATATTGCCGGGCTGATCGGCCAATATATCCACGGCAACGAACCCAGCCACCATGTGGCCTATCTCTACGCCCATGCGGGCGCGCCCTGGCGGACGCAGGCGCGGCTGAAGCAGATTGTCGAGAGCCAGTACAAGCCGACCCCCGACGGGCTGTCGGGCAATGACGATCTGGGACAGATGTCCGCCTGGCTGGTCTTCACGGCCCTGGGTTTCTATCCTGTCACGCCCGGTTCGAACCAATATGTCATCGGCCGGCCCTTCGTCCGCCGCGCGGTGCTGACCTTGCCCGATGGACGGCATTTCACGGTGGAGGCGGAGAATATGTCCGACGCCAATATCTATGTCGGATCGGTGGAACTGAACGGCCGGCCGCTGGATCGAAGCTGGATCGCCGATGAGGATATCCGCAAGGGCGGCAGTTTGCGCTTCATCATGCAGTCCAGGCCCAATATCGAATGGGGGAAGGGAGCCGGCACGCGGCCTTATTCGCTTTCCACCGCCACGCCGGCCCGCTGACGCCGCTTCGGCGGTGGCGTTTCGGGCAAGGTCCAGAAAGCCGGCAGAACGCCGAGCGCCACCATCGCGATCATCAGGCCGGGCACCAACGGCCATCCGGTCCGATCGATCGACCACTGCGCCAGAAACGGCGTCAGCCCGCCGAACAGCGCCGTCGCGCTCGTCGCCCCGAAGGCAAGGCCGCTGAGGCGCCCTTCGCCCGGAAATTGTTCGGCGGTGGCGACCGCGCCCACGGCGCTGACCGCCCCCCCCAAGGCAGCGAGAAGAAGCGCGCCGGTCAGCGCGCTCCCGAAATCCCCCTGCATCATCAGCAGGAACAGACCCGTCGGCGCGAGCGTGGCCGTCAGGGCCAGCGCGACCAATATGGGCCTTCGCCCGATCCAGTCGGCCAGCAGGCCGGTCAGCGGCGTCACCAATATCACCACGACCGCCGCGATGGTCGACAACCAGAGGGCAGCCCCCTCCCCCATGGCCTTTGTGCCGGTGAGGAAAGTGGGGACATAAGTGATGCCGACATAATAAGTGATCGATCCCAGCGCCGAGATGGCAAAGCCGCGCGCTATGGCGGGGCGGTGGCGGCTCAGGCTGTGATGCAGCGGATGGCGCGGCACGGTTCGTTGCGCTTGTTGCCGTCTGAAATCAGGCGATTCCTCGATCGTCGACCGGGCGAGCAGGATGAGCCCGGCCATGGCTGCGCCCACGAAAAATGGAATGCGCCATCCCCATCGTTCAAGGTCCGGGGCATCGAGCGATACGACGATGGCCGCCGAAAGGCCTGCCGCCAGCAAGGCCCCCACTTCGCTGGCGGCAGCGGCCAGCGACGTCACGAAGCCGCGCCGCTCGGGCCGGGCGCCTTCCAGCAGATAGGCGACGACACCGGTATATTCGCCGCCCACCGAGAAGGCCATCATGCACCGCAGGAGCAGCAGCAGAATGCCGGCCGTCGAGCCGATCTGCGCGAAAGTGGGGAGCAGCGCCGTTGCCAGCATGGCGAAGGACATCAGGCCCATGGACAAGAGCATGGTCGGCCTTCGGCCGTATCGGTCGCCGATATGGCCGAAGGCGATCGCACCCAGCGGACGCATCAGATAGGCGACCGCGAAGCCCGCCAAAATGTCCGTCAATGCGACCGGCGTTCCGCCCAGGAACACGCGGGACAGCAGCGATGCGAGATAGAGATAGAGGGTGAAATCATACCATTCGACGATGGTCGACAGGGCGGCGATAGCGATCGAACGACGGGATATGCGCATTATGGTCGCGTCTGACTGCATGAATGACCTTTTCGCCGCGTCTCACCTTTGGCCACAACGCCGTGGTCGTCAAATCGACGCCATATCTTGATGATTCCGACGAGAGGAAAAGCGAGACCCGTTGGCCTCAAATGGGAAAGCCCCGCAAGGCGCGAAGGCTTGCGGGGCTTATCATGGTGGGCGTGGCAAGGATTGAACTTGCGATCCCTGCGATGTCAAGGCAACGGGGCGTGGTAATTTTTCTGTTTGAAAACAGTTCATTAGAGAATCGGCTGGGTGCAGCTTCCCAGAATTTGCCCAGCTCGTCCAAAGTCGAATTCCCTTCCAATTTAGCAGCGTCTTGCATGACTGTCCTAAACCCTCAGATAGTTGATGTTCGCATCTTTTTCTACCTTGGCCGATAGCTGGAAAATGCTTGCACGGGTTAAGCCCGTTTCTTTCTCATATTATCCCGAAATGCTGCGGTGCGGGCGGTCATCTTGGTCGCATCATAAGCGCCGAGGGGCCATGCTCCATCGCGGCGCATCGGGCGATGCCGATGGAGGGCTTTCACGAACATGCCGGCGAGGACTTGGGCGAGTTTCTCCAGACTGCATTCCGGGATCGCGCGCCTGTGCGACATCGGAATCTTTGTCACCGGCAGGAAAAAATGGCTGCTCAGCGATACTGTCGCCGGCGCTAATGGCAGGCCATGCTTGCCGAACAATTCACGCCCGTACCATCTTTTCGAGTTTCGCCAGGAAGAAGCGCTCACTCCATAGTTCGAGCGACTTTGCCTCCGTTGGACGTAGAAAGCGTCTGACATCTTCAGCGGCGGCCTGCCAGTCTATAGCGCCTATCGTGTTTCGCAGCGTGCCCTTCAGCCACGCCACGTCGATCTTGAGGTCTTCCTGCCCCGCCCATGGGCCAGAGGTGGCTGGGGTAGTCTGAACAGGGATCGGCATTCGATAAGTGGATCATCTGCCGGTTTCATCATCGAACTGCCGATATGGGGCGTCATGCAGGGAGGGCGAAGCCCGACCGGAGTGACGCCCCATATCGGCAGCAAAATTCATGCTGCCATCGCAATAGGCAGGTTGTCAAAATATGCCTGGTCCGGGGTCCGGGCGCCAAGGCTCGAATGCGGCCTCCTTGCGTTGTAAAAGTTCAGATAACGACCGATCGATATCCGGGCTTCGCTAACCGCGGCGTAGGCGCGCAGGTAAACTTCCTCATATTTCACCGAGCGCCACAGGCGCTCGACCACCACATTGTCGCGCCATGCGCCTCGGCCGTCCATGCTGATGGCGATTTCCTCCCGGTGCAGCACGCTGGTGAAGGCGTGGCTCGTGAATTGACTGCCTTGATCCGTATTGAAAATCTCGGGCTTGCCGTAGCGCGCCAGGGCTTCCTCCAGCGCCTCGACGCAGAAGTCGGCCTCCATCGTGATCGACACACGCCAGGCCAGGACCTTGCGGCTGAACCAATCCACGATGGCCACGAGATAGACGAACCCCCTCGCCATCGGGATGTAGCTGATGTCAGTCGCCCAGACCTGGTTGGGCCGCACAATCGGTACTTTGCGCAGCAAATAGGGGTAAATCTTGTGCCCTGGCGTTGGCTTCGATGTGTTCGGGCGACGGTAAATCGCCTCGATCGCCATCTTCTTCATCAGCGTGGCCACATGCTGGCGGCCGATCTCGATCCCTTCCTGCCGCAGCAGATCGCGCAGCATCCGGCTACCCGCGAACGGAAATTCCAGGTGCAGTTCGTCGATGCGCCGCATGATCGTCAGATCAGCCACCGAAACCGGCCTGGGCAGGTAATAAACGCTGCCCCGGCTGATCCCCAGTTCCCGCACCTGCCGCGATAGCGGCAAACTGTGCGAACGATCGATCATCGCTTTGCGCTCGGCAACAGACCGGCCTTCCCGAGCGCGCCGGCCAAAAAATCATTCGCCAGCGTCAACTCACCGATCTTGGCATGCAGTGTCTTCACGTCAACCGGCGGCTCGCCCGTTTCCGATGCCTTGTCCGAACCAAACACACCGGCCGCGCCCTCCAGCAACTGGCTACGCCACGTCGTGATCTGGTTCGGATGCACGTCAAACTGCTGCGCCAACTCGGCTAGCGTCTTCTCGCCCTTCACGGCAGCCAGTGCCACCTTCGCCTTGAAAGCCGGACTGTGATTCCGGCGGGGTCGTTTGCTCATCTCTGCTCCTGTCTCGCAGCCATCCTGGCCACCGTCAGGCAGAAAATCCACTTATCTCAATGTTCAGTTTTGCCAGGCCACCTCTGCCTGCCTGGATCAGCGCAGCCTGAAGATGCATCAGATTGGGATCTGTCGATGGAAACGACACATGTCTGTGTCGTCGATACTGATGGACGCAAGATCGGAACGCAATGCGTTGACAGCACGCCGGAGGCGATCGCCGTGGCACTGGAGCAATACGGGCCGATCGAGCGCGCGGTGATCGAGACCGGGCGGATGACACCATCAATCGCCCTGGGCCTTCGCGAGTTGGGCGTTGCAATCGTCTGCATCGACGCGCGCCAGGCACATCAAAGCCTGAAAGCGATGAAGGCGAACAAGACAGATCCGCATGATGCGGCCGGGTTGGCCGAATTGGCGCGGACCGGCTTTTACAAGGAGGTGCATGTCAAATCGTCGGCGGCGCATGGTGTCCGCGCCGTGATCACTACGCGGGGGCACCTGGTCGAAGCGCGCGTTCGGCTGGACAACACCATCCGCGGTCTCTGCGCTACCTTCGGGATCAGGCTGGGCATAGGCCAAGGCGAGCGGTTCCTAGCGCGAATACAGGTAGCAGCGTCAGTTCCCGGTCTTGGTGAAGCGGTTGCATCGCTGGTCCGCGCCCGCGAGGGCCTTGTCGCCGAAATCGGACAGATGGATCGCCAACTGAAGGCGATCTGCGCCGCAGCGCCAGTCTGCCAAGCCCTGATGAGCATCCCCGGCGTGGGCGTGCAGACCTCAGCCGCGTTCGCCGCAGCCGTCGATGACGCAAGCCGGTTCAAGCGATCACGGACGGCCGGTGCCTACTTCGGGCTAGTTCCCCGACGGCACCAATCGGGCAAACTCGACTGGACGGGCCGGATCACCAAACAGGGGGACGGTACCGTTCGCAAGCTGCTCTATGAAGCGGCCAACTCGATCCTGACACGCACCAAGCAGAGCTTCGCGCTGAAAAGCTGGGCGCTCAAGATCGCGAAACGGCGCGGCCTCAGAAAAGCCAGGGTCGCTCTCGCCCGCCGCTTGGCTGTTATCTATCATGCATGCCATGTTACGCGATGGTACTTTGTTCGAGGCGTGAGATGCGAAAGAACCAGTTCGCCAGCGGTGATGCTCTCTAGCTGACCCGAAGGCGGTGTCCCGCGAGGGAACGCAGGGACGGACGATCTGCGAAGGTGATCAGATGGGCTACCAAGCCCGCTTCGAGTCAATGCAACGTCCGGCCTTGTGAGACCCGATACAGCACCACTGCCTCGGTCGGCGAGTGCGGACAGATCTTTGAGACCTCAAGGGACAACCGCCGAGCAACTGCAAATTACAGATCCTGAGCATAGCTTGGGCTAGCAGCAAAACACCGCCATCCGAAGTCAACCGCCCACCATCGAACGTGCCCGCCACCTTCTTGCGCCACACTGCTGGAAACGAAATCACCGCTGCGCTATCGTGGCTCTCGGCGGGTGTGGCCTGTGGCATTTTTTGCCTCGTTGCAGGTTGGTCTAGACAGCCAATTTCCTACAGCAAGACAATGGCTTATGCCACTCCCGCCAACCCTTTACACCGACCCTCGTGAATAAAACGGGCTAGCTGCCCGGCGATCTGGCTGCGTCTGTCATCAAGGGTCTCATGAGGCCTCGATATGCCGCTCGAGACATATCAGAAGAAGGGCCGTGTCCAGTTGAAGTCTGCTGCCTTTGCCGAACTCCATATATGTACGGGAGAAAGGGGGCTCTGCAGCGTGGGTCGCCGCATAGTTTCTTTGCTCACGCTGGAAAAGTCGCTATTGAGCCTCGCGGAACGCCGCCGGCAGAGGGAGGAAATCGGACCAATGCTGCAAAAACGCATATCGGCAATTGCCTTGTGGGATGATAAATTGAAAAATAAGCGTTTTTTGTCGAATGGCTTGAAGAAATTCAAGAATATCGGCATTTCATTCCACTTGATAGTTTCGCTGCCTGTCGCATTGTCGGCATTGTACTACTATGTTCTTGCATCCGATGTATATGTCGCAGAATCGAGCTTTGTTATCCGTAATTCGGATACGCCAAAGATCAATGGTCTGGGATTGATATTAAACACAGGAGTTACGTCCAGTAACGACGAGAATGCTTATGCTGCGCGGGCCTATATGATTTCCCGCTCCGCCCTCAGCTATCTCGACGAGAAAGATTATATCAAGAAGGCGTATACTCGGCCGCAAATTTCGATTTTTGATCGATTCAATTCTTCCGGGTTGAACGGTACATTTGAAGATCTTTATCGTTACTTCGTCGATATGGTTCAGATTGAACATGACCGTTCGACGGCGATCACGACTGTCCGTGTCCGCGCTTTCACCCCTTCGGACGCTCAGAACATCAATCTGAAGCTCATGGAGCAGGCTGAGAAAGTTGTTAATCAATTGAACGAGCGGGCACGTGCCGACATGATTGGCTTGTCGAGGAAGGAAGCCGAGGCAGCGCAGGGACGATTGCAGCAGACGTCTATTGCGCTTGCAGCCTATCGCAATAGGCAAGGCGTCATTGACCCTGAGCGACAAGCCTCTGCGAGCATCGAACTGATCACAAAGCTGCAAGGTGAATTAGTGGCGGCTCGTACGCAATTGTCCGAATTGCGGTCTATAGCGCCTAATAATCCGCAGGTGAAAGAGATAGAGTACCGCATTGCGGCGTTGAATCAGGGGCTAGCCGAAGAACAGGGCAAACTGACCGGCAACCGCAATTCAATGGCGACGCGGGGCATTGAATATCAGCGTCTGCAACTTGCCAATACATTGGCGGAAAAGGAATATGCTGTTGCCTTGAATGCGCTGCAGGAAGCGCGCAACGCCGCAGACAAGAAGCAATCCTACATCGAAACCCTCTATCGGCCCAACCTGCCCGATGAGGCCGCAGAGCCGCGTAAGTTGCGGGGAATGGCTGCTGTGCTGCTGTTTTCCCTCGTTCTTTGGGCGCTGGCCCGGATGCTTGTTGCCGGCATTCGCGAACATCAGGACTGACCGTGCAGCACGCCGCAACCTTTCAAAGCTTCTTCCGCTCACTCCGCATCCAGTGGAGGGTAATCCATGCCCTTCTCATGCGGGAAGTGCTGACCCGCTATGGCCGGCACAATATCGGCTTCCTTTGGCTGTTCGTCGAGCCGATGATTTTCACTATCGGCGTGACGGCGATTTGGACCTTCATGAAGGCGCTTCACGGTGTAGAAATCCCTATCGAGGCATTTGCCTTGACTGGCTATTCAAGTCTGCTGGTGTGGCGCAACATGCCGGCGCGTTGTATGTTTGCGATCACGATCAACGAAGCGTTGATGCATCACAACAATGTGCGCCCGATCGATATCTATCTTTCCCGCATTTTGCTTGAGGCAATCGGGACGACCATGTCCTTCATAGTGCTGGGCCTGTTATTCATATCCATAGGCTGGATGGAACCGCCAGAGAACCTCCTTAAGGTCATAGCGGGTTGGGCATTTCTCATCTGGTTCGGCGCCTCGCTCGCAATGCTGCTCGGCACTCTCTCCGAAAAGCACGACATGGTCGAAAAGTTCTGGCACCCAGCGGCATATCTCATGTTTCCTTTCGGAGGAGCCGCGTTCCTCGTGGACGCAATGCCTGTAGCGGTGCAGCCTTATATTCTGTTGCTGCCGCAAGTAAGTGGAACGGAGCTGTTGCGGGATGGCTTTTTCGGATCAAAGGTCCATGCTCATTATGATCTGATCTATGTGATCGCAGTGAACATGCTGTTCATGCTGGTGGCACTGATCCACATGCGCAAAATACAGAAATAATCTATTCTCTGCAGGGGCTTGCCCCTGCAGAGGGAGCATTTTCTCCGGCCATGCGGAGCATCGCTGCTATCAAAGATGTCTGGATACGGCGTCGACATATTCTTTGTAATGGGCGTATGGCACGACAGTGCCCTGCGGGCAGCTATTGTATATCTGGAACGATTTCGTAACGAATTCAACGAGATCGACAGGCCTGTAACTATCTCCCTTGAAGATGTAGCTGCCTTCGACCCCTAGCGCCTCGCCTATCTCAGGATATATGGCAAAGCATTCTGCGAGTTGCAGATTGTCATGAGGGATAATACCGCCTGCAATCGGTGTTCTACCCTGCATGTGCACCAATTCCTTGGCAACATCGTGAAGAACGTGGATGTGAGGATGGTTCGAACTGTGCATGAATGCCCGGTTCCTGCCCCAGCGCCGTAATGAGTCGGCAATGTCTATTCCCGAAGCAGCCATTTCGGCGATCAGCCGTTCGCGTTCCGGCACCCATAGCGACATGTAACCGCAGCGCTCGTAAAAGCTGCCATTGAAATAGTGCAAAGTATCAGAAACGCCCATTCCTTTGGAGAAGCACCCATAGACAATCGCTGAATGATAGTCTCCTTGCGGACCCCGAAGGACCTTTCCGTCACATTCAAGATAGACGAGATCCGGATGGTAAGGTCGGAAAAAGACGGCGGGGACGGCAACTCGATCAGCAATCTTGTCAATTTCACCGCGTGGCAGAAGGTGAGCGACGCCTGGATTGAGGAATAATTTGCTGTAATTGCCCATTTCCTTGCCGAAGCGCTTCGGCTCTGAATTGAACAGGGCGATATCAAGCCCGGTAACCATTACGTCACTAACCAAAGATTGGATGCAGTTGCCGAGACCAACGGCTTGGCAGGCGGAGATAACTAACCACTTTTCCATAACCGGCATTAGTTCCGTATCCTGTCCAATATCTCTTCATCACAAATGATGTTAGACATAGAGCTATTTGTAATCATCTCTCGCGGCAGATCGGCAGGTTCTGAGTCGACGCCTTCAATGTAGTGTTTCATGAAGCACCGCATCACATGAGACACTCCGCGCATATTTACCTCGCGGTAATCCGCCTCATAATAGAGGCCACCCGAAGAACTTCCGGTGATGATCTCGAAAGACGGAAAATAGTCCACCCAGTCGAACCGCTTCAACGCTTTTTCTGCAGCCACGCGCAATACCGATTTGCTGTAAACCGTGGAAACGAGGACGGAACGCGGTTCATAGGTCGCGATAAGCGGCACGGGTGAAACCGTTAGCAATACCTTGGCGTTTGGGTTGATCGCGTGAAACTTACCGAGGAATTCTTCTAGCGCACCATAGGTTTGCTCGAGGTCCAGATTGATGAACTCGTACTTGTCGGTATCCCAACCGCCTCCCACGACGCCTGGCGCAGCCGAGAAAACCGAGCCGTCCGCCTTGGATCGCCAAGCCTCTGTCAGGCCGAGTGTAAAAACGAAGATGTCTGTGTCTTCGAATAGGCGACGAACCGCATTGAGGTGGTTTCGCCGGTCAGCCCTTACGGCCTCTTCACTGTCGAAGCCGTTGGGCTGAACCTGTTGTCGATAAGGATCGACAAAGCGGCCATCGGGACGGACCCAAGCCGTTTCGGCCGGTGTCCGCGTCCCGAATGCTTCATCGAACAACTGAAGCAGTTGCACAGTGGTGTATACATTGCCGTATCGGGCAGAGAAGGTGCCGTAATTATTGTGTGCTCGCTCGCGTTCACTTAACATTTCGCCCTTCTCGGTCACGAAATAATTGAAACCAGCAGCGGAAATGCGTCTTGAGATATGTTGAGCGAAGCAACTGCCGGCAGTGCCCACGCGCGCGTTCTGGGAAATCCGGAAACGCGGATTGGTGACCGGGTCGACCCGGAAACTTTCGACGGCGGAAATGGATCGACGCCAGAATTGATGCCCCGGCAAGCCCTTATAGGGATTGCTCACGCTCTGCATATCTGTTGCTTCGCTCGCGTTAACCTTGATGCTGAAGACGAACAAGCCAAGATCTCGGCGATCCTCACCCATGCCGTGGTTAACTGGCCTTGCCGGATTATCTATTTCGAAGCGAATCTCTAACGGCCGCTTGGCAGAGGTTCGATCAAGCGAGAGTGGGATATCTAGTCGAACTTGTTCGAGATGTCGTTCAAAAGCAAAATCGGCTAGTTTTGCGCCATTTACATTGATTGCTACGGATTGTGTGCCTGCATCGGTGGGAACGAAGGGTGAAGCCTCAATCTCGATTGCTAACACCTGTGGCCAGTCGGATTCATTAAGGAGTACAACCCGAGCGGTACTTCCATCGCTCCATCGTCCTTTACTTTCAGTCCCAGAGAACCCCTCCAGCCTCATTGCTTGGTCGGTCCGTGAAAAATCAAAGACTCTGGAAAAGGGTTGGGCTGTCATCAAAACCTCTTCTCTGGCGCCACCAGTGACGAAAATTGCAATATCATCCTACCGGTAGTTCCAGGCCTTGGGCAAGTAACATCGACCCGATGCGGTCGCCACTTACAATGCCTCGCTTCCCATGATGACCAAAGTGAAATGCCTCCGGTCAGGCATCTGGGGGCTGCGTTCAGGTATATGTGTGTACGGCAGATCCGTACCGCAGAACTAAGAAACGCTGATCCGTAAGATTAAGGTCTTCAAGGATATGGAGGCCATAACGATAAATGCCCACCTCAGCGGCGTATTTGCCTTCGAGTAGAAGCGTATTCATATAGTCATTCACGTTTTTACCTAGTCCTGCCTCGTAAAATCCCTGACCCATCGCTATGAAGTCCAGAAACGCCTCAGGGACGATTATGCGGGCACCGATTGGCAGGGTGGATATTACGTCAGTCAGGGCTTTCAGTTCATCTTTGCCGCCGCTGGGCAGGCATGTCAGGCAAAGGCTGGCGTAGCTTGAGAGATCAAGGCCTGGCTCAAGCACATTCAGAGGCTCGCCAATGGCGCGCATGGACAGATACATGGAACCGTTCGGATCCAGTTTTTTATCGCCAGAGCGCTGCATTTCCCGGTGAACGATGGAGAGTATCTCACGGTCGCCCATTAAGGGGTTTGTAAGGGAGATGCCTTTTCCGTTGCTATCAAGAATAACAGCCACGTGGCCGCCGCTCGCTCGCTTCTTAGGGTACCAAGCGTCATTTTCCCGCCGGATGGCGAGGCGCTCCACCGCCTTGCTGCGACGCGCGACGTAATTATGCATCTGTTCCGCGACGATCCGGCAATAATCTGCACTATAGCGCGGCATTCTGTAAAATGAGACGTTCGCGCGAGCCGCTTGCTGCTTTTTCCTCAAAAATTCTGGATTGCGCGTGATGTTTCGCAGAACATCAGCCACTGCATCGTCTTCGGTGCCATCGACGGCGAATGGAACCCGAATGACACTGTCTTCATGCAGGTCGACAAAGGATCCAATCTTATTCACCAGAAGTGGTACGCCAACTGCTAGGGCCTGGCAGGCGATGCCACTGCTTTCACCGGCCGTAGGATAGCGGAAGTTGACGACTACATCGCTGATCGCAATGAATGTTTCCAATTCCACTTCGGGTACATAACGGTCAACCAGCAGCACCCAGCCGCGGCGCTCAAGTTCGGCAATGCTTTTGGCGCACTGCTTGCGGACCTCGGCATCCCATTTCCCGACAAGCAACAATTTCACATCAGCGTCGGGTTCCAGTCGACAAAATCCCTCCAGCAGTTCGGGAAGGCGCTTATGAAACGCCTGAAAGCCCATTACGCCGAAGGTGATCGTCTCTTCAGTTATGTCGAGTTCGGCGCGGTGCTGAGCGAGATCCGTGCGGTCAACCAGTGGCGTTAGCGGATGAAGGAAGTTTGGGACGAGCGGGACACTATGCACCGGGACATCAGGGAATTTTCGGCGGAAATTTTCCGCTTGATACGGTGAATGTGTAATGATCCCCGAGGCATATTGGAGAATAGCCCGATTGAAATAAGCAGAATGCACGCCGGTCGCGGCAAGGCGCGGTTTATTCCAGTCAAGAGAATTTTTAAGCATGATCGCATTGGATATGCCAATTTCCTCTTCGATGAAGGTGTGTTTCAGTCCCGTCGCCTGGCAGAATAACCAGAATAGACTGATATCATGCATAAGAACTGCCCCTGGGTGACGGAGGAAGCACTCTGCAATCCAGCCAAAATGATCGTTATTAGCCAGCTGATATAAGATGAAATCATCATCAGCGCGATCATATTGGAAATAAATGTGTATATCCTGAAGGGTCGGCGATCGTCCCTTGGGGAAAAAATCAATTTCCTCTTCTGCCAGAGGAAACATTTTGTCGGAGAGAATGACAATGTCGTAACTCTCGCACAATGCTCGAGACATGAGGAGCGTATGATTACGGCACCAAAGATTGTCCGGCTGCATCACCGAAACGATATGAATCTTCTGCATGATAGCTCTCTTATCAGGAACTCGTTCAGCGTCTCTGCTTGCGCTCATCGAGAGAAGCCATCAAATCGACGATTTCGCGTTCGAGTGAAGTAAGCCGTTTAATCTGCTGATTGAGCAGATCAGCCAGAAGCATCCGGTTCGCTGGCAACTTTGGGCGCAAATTCATCACTTATGGCCTTCGTTATCAATGAGCTCGGCCATTTGCCTTCGAGCAATCCAAAGATCATGCTCTAGAGAAGCTAATCTCTTGTCCAGCGTCTCAATGAAGCCAATCAGCTCTCTGTCTTCAAGAGTCAGGCCGCCGGACTGATCCTCTGAGTCTTCGATCACGCTTGCCCCGCTATTTGAATTGCCTTGCGATTCCGTGCCGGCTTTTTTCAGCCCATGGACCAATTTCGTCAGCTTTCTCATGAGCCTCCTGTAACATTGATCATCGATGTGGTCACCATCCCTAATAGTCCGGCCGGACCGTGCTAAAAGGAAGGCCCAGTGATTTTTGCCTGAAATAGCTGACATGTCGAGATTCGTGCACCGCAGGCGCAACTATCTGATACAGGTATCCCGTTTAATCAGGCCGAAGCGGCAAATAGTGCACGGCCCTTCTCGCTGCTCATGATCTCCTGGTACAGATTACCACCGTGGAAATGGAGAAAAGCGACCCCTGCAGCGTCGGCTGCAGCCGCGTCGCTGGACTGATCACCGACGAAAAGGCAGTGCGAGAGATTCAGGTCATGCTGTCGCGCAGCGCGCAGAAGCATGGCCGGTTCTGGCTTGCGGTCGAACGGGGCCTTGATTCGATATGATTCTGCTACCGCGTCAGGATGGTAGGGGCAGAGGTACACAGCATCGACAAATGCGCCAAATGCGTGAAGTTCTTCCTGCATCCAGGCATGTAGGGAAACCGCGTCGCATTCACGGTATTTGCCACGTCCGATCCCTGCCTGATTGGTTATGACGACTACGGCGCGCCCCGCATCGTTGGCGGCCCGAATGGCCTCCCTTGCACCATCGATCCATTGCCAATCGTCGCGCTTGTGCAAGTAGTTGATGTCTTGGTTCAATACTCCATCGCGATCCAGAAAGAGGGCGTCGCGACGACGAAAGGGTAGCTCAATCCGACCGCGTTGAAGAGTTTCAGGAAGGCCGATGTCGATGAAATATCCCTCGACACGAACTGAACCCAATGTGCCTCCCTTTACAAGGCGCGGGAAAAGATCGGTTTCGATAGATGCAGGATATTTCGAGATCATTGACAGCGCCCGATGACGGATCGCGTAAACGCCCGCATTGATGACGCCCTGCTGTCCAATCCTGCTCTCGTCCTTCTCTCTGAATTCGGTTACGAGGCCGTCACCGTTTGCCTCCACAGAACCGTACCGACCGACATCATCGACAGTCCGCAGAGCAATTGCTGCGTCCAAATGCGGCGAACCTTCGAGCTTTGCGGCAAGCGCTCGAAAGTTGATGTCGAAGAAGGTATCGCCGTTTGTCACCAGGAAGGCCCCGGCAAGTCGGTCACTAATAAATGTCAGAGCACCGGCTGTCCCGCGCGCCTCGGGTTCGACGAACACGGAGATATTGGCGCCCTTGCAGCAGGCATGATGGTAGCGTGCGGCAATTTGGTCCCCGAAATGGCCCGCGACAATCAAAATGTCGACGAATCCCTGTCGCGCCGCATTTTCTATGATGTAGTCAAGAAATACCCTTTGTTCGGTAATTTGCATCATGGGTTTCGGGGTGGTCCGGGCATGTTCTCCAAGGCGCGTGCCTTTGCCGCCCGCCAGGATGACGAGTTGTCGAATGGAAGGCATCAGGATGTGGCCTCCGAAATCATGGAGTTTGTTGCAATGTCCAATTCTGGCGCGGAAAGTGGCGCAAATCCACTATTCTCACTCAATATGGCACGAAAAGCATCATTGAACTGTTCCACCCCATGCTTTGAAACAAAATCATGAATGCATTCCGGCGGAACACGCACATTTTTCCGCAATAGGTCAGCCAAAGCCGTGGAGTTCCCATCAAAATATACGACTGCGTCACCATAGGCTGTAAACGCGCCGATGGGGGATGTAATCACGGTCTTTTCCATTTTAAGCAAAGTGGGGACGACACCGCTACTTTCACCGAGGTTATGCTTCCGAAGCTGAATCGCGATGTCGCATTCAACCATGTCGCGCTGGAAATCGGCTTCGTTGGATTGATGACGCACGTCTATCCATGAAGGTGGTTCGTTGCCGAAGTGACGTTCTAAATATATCTTGCTGCCATAACCAGACAGAATGAGGCGCACATTCCTGCCTTCATTAGTCAATAGATGGCAAGCCTCTATTATAACGTCGGTCAATTTATTGAGGCTTGGACAGCCATATGATCCGATAACCAGTTCGCCGTTATTTTCGGATTTTCTTAGTTCAGGATCAACGCCTTTTTCTAGTTCGAAAACCGGATGGTATAGTACCCCCACATGCGAGGCCTGATCCCCGCAATTTGAGAGGATCATTTCTTTCGCAGCTAAGCTGTTGACGATGAAGCTGCGTACACCGAACATATGGGAAATAATTCGCGGTCCGAATATCCCGGCATCGATAAAATCATCGAACACATGTTTATTGCCGCCGCGGATGTCTCTAAGTTTCCTATCGTGCAGTTGGGCAAGTTGCGCCGCAAATGCTTGTTCAGTCAGCCCGAGAGCGTGACGCGTGACGTTAAAACATGCAGGATCGTGAAGATAGCAGTGCACACCTTGTGATCCGAAGCTCTCAATAAAATTTTTGAGAGATTTCAGCAACACTATGTTGTGATCGGAATTGCCAATGACAAAAACGATATTGCGATAGGGACGCCGCAGATGATTAAAGGGAAGGCTTTCGAGCGAGAGGAGGTTAGCATCTGAATTCTTGCCGCATATGGTACGCATCGCATGAACGATCTTAGAATGATCGGTGATGTGCGTGTAGATGTCTAAGTCTTTTGGCCAAACCGACAAGTGACTTTCGGAAAAGCGGGCAATGCCTGTTTCATCTGGCGGCAGACATGTGATAACTGCGAGTTCCGCTCGGCTGTGAGGATTGGCACATTCTTGAATGAAGCGTTCGAGCTGCAGTGCGGCTATAGCTCCGCGCAATTCGTCGATATCCCTGCGGATTTCCCGATCACGGTGCCCCATCAAAGTGTAGCGAGCTTCCTTTCCAAAGGATCGAATTGCACGCCACTTACGCCAAATATTGAACTTCATCGGCATAACTGAATCCATATCATCATGCGCGCCGCCATAATCATTCGAGCAAAAGTATCCTATGATAGCAATGATATGCTTCATCTACGTCTACGAAGCTGGTAATCTTTCCATTTTCTAGGACGTAGACGCGGGTGCAGTGTTCGCGAATAAAGCCGGGATCATGTGACACAATGATCATTGCTTTATGCTGGCGCTTTTCAAAAAGTTCAGTGCGAGATTTTTCTTGGAAACGGGCGTCGCCTACAGCTACGACTTCATCGATTAAGAAGCAGTCGAAATCCACGGCCATGGAAATGCCGAATGCGAGACGGGACAGCATGCCTGAAGAATAATTCTGCAGCGGCTCATACAGATAGGCACCAAGTTCCGCAAAATTGTCGACGATCTCGATCTTGTCCTTGGTGCTGACGCCATAAACTCGGCAGATGAAGCGGATATTATCAACGCCCGTCAGACCTGTCTGGAATGCTCCGCCGAACGCAAGCGGCCAGGACACCGACATGCTTCGGTGGACCTTTCCTTGCGTCGGCCGTTCTGCACCGCTGATGATCCGGATCATCGTTGACTTTCCGGCGCCGTTCCTGCCCAGAATGCCGATTTTTTCCGATCTGTCGATGGATAGGTTAATGTCGTCCAGCACGGTCTTGGGACCGCGACGGGTGTCGTAAAGCTTAGTAACCGATTCCAGCGTGATCATGCTGTTACGTCTACCTCAGCCGCTTCAGGCGGTAACGTCCGCAGGTGTAAGGTAGTGATCATGGGACAACCGTGGAGACTGTCACTACTGGTAGAACTGACGATGCGATCACATTGACGAATTTCTGGAAATCGGCAAGCGGTGCATTGGAGACATACAGGATGTCCTGATTGCGTACTGGAAAGCTTTGCGCGGCAAAAAATAGTACGGGATCCCGAAGATCGATGCGATAGATGACCGGTATTTTTTCTCCGCCGACTTCGATGCCCAGCGCTGCTGGCGACTCCATTCTAAATATGAAGACGCCGGATACATTCGCTCGCATGTCCTGCAATCCGGAAACGCGACCGAGTGCCTGAGACAAGGTGATGCCGGTCGCTTCGAAGGGAATCTCTTCATTACGGCCAGTAGCGCCCAGAGCGGTAAAGCTGTATGGCTGATAGAGCGCGGTCACCAGATCGTCGGGCTGAAGGCGGATATTTTCCGGTGGATTAGCAACGACGCGCTCTAGCGGCATGGAAACCGTGCGGCTGTCACGCGTCACTTGCACAGTCATTTTGCCGACGGGTTGCCGGGTTCCACCTACGCTAGCCAGTACGTCAAGCAGGCGCTCTCCTTTGGGTGTCAGGGGTACACGTGAACTGTTGTTCACTTCGCCCATTACGGTCACGGTTCGGGAGGCGCTGGTGATGACCTTCACCAACGCTTGCGGGGCGTGGGCCTTCCCCGTCAAGCCTCTCTCTATCACTTGGCCCAACTGGGTGGGCGTGCGACCGGCAGCCTGAACAAGTCCCACAAACGGTATGGAAATCTTGCCTTCGGGATCGACCATCTGTTCGGTCAATTGCGAACGCGGACTCGCTGTTGCCCCAGAGCCCAAATTGACAATGCCGCCGCCGAACAGCACTGCCGGGGGCGCTTCCCAGAGTTCCACGCTCACAATGTCGCCTCGGCCGATAAGCGATCCGACAGGCGTGCCATCACCTAGGGTTTCAGAAAAGCTCGCCTGAACCGTGCTGGCTGCAACTCTTTTTGCTACGGTAGCATCAAGGTCAATGACGCGAATGGGACTTTCGCCGACCATGCGGTCTGCACTGCGGTTGATGGCGTCGGACCGCGGGCCGCCCGCTGGAACAAAGGAGCATCCCGACAGCAAGACAGGCATCGCACAGGCAAGGAGTGCCCATTTTCCAGCGGAAAACCTAAGAACTCGGCGGCTAGCAGCAGGCTTGACATAGATAGGCAAGGATAACCGTCCAGTAGTTGGGTTGTAGCGCGGGCATAACCGCTGCCACAGCGCAAGGCAATGGAAACGACGGCGGCGTGTCACTCTGGTCGCCGCGCGGCGCTCCCGTATTCCGGATCACCGCTCGGTCGTTGCTAGGAAGTCGCTTGGATCAGCGAGTCAGAAAGTCCCCTTCACGTGCCACCCGCTCCCGCCAATATTCGAGCAAGTCACCCATCGTCTGTTCAAAGGAAATTTCGGGTTTCCAACCGGTATGGTCCTGGAACTTCTTGATGTTGGGAACCTGAAGATCGGCGTCGATCGGGCGGAGTCGTTCCGGATCGGTTTCCACGCTTATGTTCTTGACATTCGAAAAGGACAACAAAGTGTCGAGCATTTCACGCACGGAAGCGACGTGATCGCCGCCGATATTGTAATAGGCGCCCGGAGTTGGCTCGACCGTAACGAGCATATAATAGGCGCGCACCGCATCCCGCACGTCTGCCCAGGTGCGCAGAGAGTCGAGATTGCCAGTCTTCACAACCGGCGGGATCAGATTGTTTTCGATAAGAGCGATCTGCTTTGCGAAGGTGCTCTCGGCGAACACGTCGCCGCGGCGCGGGCCGGTGTGGGTGAACATGCGCGTGGTCATGACCTTCATCCCATAGGCCTCGCCATAATAGCGGCCGATGAGGTCCGTTCCCACCTTGGAGATCGCATATGGCGATGCGGGGTGGAAGGTGCATTCCTCGTCAATGGGCAGCTTTTCCTTCGGCACGCGACCGAAGACTTCCGAAGATGCGCAGACGTGGATCACGGCCTCAGGGGCGTGGCGCCGCAGGGCTGCGAGCAAGCGTTCGGTCCCTTCGATATTGGTGTCGAAGGTTTCGATCGGCGCGTCGAAGCTGGTCTTGGGATAGCTCTGCGCCGCGAGATGGAAGACGTAGTCGGGTTTGCTGTCGCGCACCACCTGATCGAGCGACAGGGAGTCCCGGAGATCGCCATAGAGGAGATGCATCCGGTCCTTCGCATTAATGCGCGGGATATGATGATGGATGTTGGTCAGCGGGCTGCGCCACCGGCACAGGCCATGGATTTCCCAGTCCGTATTTGCCAACAGGTAATCCGCAAGGTGAGATCCCACCATTCCGGTGATGCCCGTAATGAGCGCCTTAGATGCCATCAATGATCTCCGATGTTAAAATCTATTTGGATTGCTTGATCGATCGACCGCAAGGGTCGTCCGAGAAGAGATTCAAGCCGGGTGGAAACGAGCTGGATTTCCCGAGGCCGGTCCTTGAAGAAATCAGGGCCGGGAGAAATCTCGCGAATGTCCAGCTGCCGGGCAACCAGCCGCTTGATAGCTCGTGCGATGTCCAGCCGGGAAACCGAGCGGCTCCCGCCGAAATTGACCACATTGGCTGTGGCCTCCCAACGGTCATGCAGTGCGAGAAGACCATCTACTACATCGCCGAGGTGAATTACGTTGCGCGCAAACGGGTGGAATATTTCGGCCGTGATGCCATTCGCGGCGCAATCGAGCAGATAGCGCGTGAACTTGTCCTGTCGTGAAAAAACATAGGAAAGCCGCGCGACCTTGAAGCCCGGGTCGCTTTGAAAGCGGCGTTCCACCTCTAGTTTCATTTCCGCATAGGCGCCGACCGGCCTGCACGGCGTGTCTTCAGTGACTGGAAAAGGAGCTTCACCATAGACAGCATCGGAGGAAAGAAAGATGACATGCGCGCCTCGCGCAAGCGCTCGTTCTATGAAATGCGTAGTGCCGGTGACATTGATGGCATAGGCGTTGTCGTAGTTATTGGAACAGTGATCCGGGCTGGAGATCGCAGCGGTCAAAACAATCGTCCAATCTTTCGAAACTGCTTGATAGTCGAATTTCTCCGGGTGAGCCAGGTCCAGGGGCAATAGACCGTTCCCGCCCAAGGAGGACGTTCCCGCAATCGTAAGTCCGCGCCGGCTCGCCTCGGCGATGATAGCGGCGCCGACATATCCTTTTGCGCCGACAACAAGGAGTGAACCGTTCACACCCATCGAGGATACTCCCAACTCGTCGCGGCCTCGACAATCAGGCGGCAGGTTTCGGTTCGCCCAAGAGACTGTTCGTTGATCAGATGCGCAACCTGGCTGCGACGCGTAGGATCGATCAAAAACATAGCGAAGCCACCGCCGCCAGCACCCGACAATTTGCCTGCCAACGCGCCGTTCGACAGAGCGATATCAAAAAGTCTCTCAACCTCTGGCGAAGAAACGGCGGCGGAAGTTTGCTTCTTTGCCTCCCAACCGCGCGCCAGAATTCGGCCAACTTCCGGCATATTGCCGAACAGCAGGGCCTCCTTCATCAGTGTAGCTTCGAGTTTGAGTTGATGCATGGCCTCAAGCGATTTTCCACCGCTGCTGATGGATTTTGCCTGTGCGTCTATGATGTTGGCCGATTGGCGCGATCGGCCGGTAAATACTAG
>NZ_LBIC01000001.1:522500-1134538 GCF_001005725.1 Sphingobium chungbukense | reverse complement strand
AGGATCGAGGACTCTATCTCATTATGGATGTCCGGGCGGATCCGAAGCGGGTTTACGACGACACGGTCGTTCGCGTAGAACTCCATGAAGTTGAATCCGCCAAAGGCGCAGGCATACTGGTCCTGCTTACCGCCGGCCAGCCCGAGATCGCTCCGTTCGATGGAATAAGCGAGGCGGGCAAGGTCATATTCGCCCAACGGGACGGCGACGAGTTCGCTAAGAGCAAGCACCATTGCCACTACGAGCGATGAGGAGGACCCCAGACCTGAACCCAAAGGCGCTTCCACCTCTGTGGTGAGTGTGAGGGGAATCCGGTTTCCGCCGTTGAATTCGTCCATGATCCGGCGGTATACGCCGTAGTGCAGTTTGAGGCGGCTATCTGCCACTGGCTCGGAGCCGACATTGAATGTTTCCGTCACGTCCAGATCGCTGGATCGGAATACGACCATGTCGTCGGATCGGGGCTGAACGGTGGCGTAGGCGAACTTGTCGATCGTTACATTAAGGATCGCCCCACCATATTCATCGCAATAGGGCGACACGTCGGAACCGCCGCCAGCCAAGCCTAGCCGTAGCGGCGCACGCGCGCGTATCAGGAAGTCATTGCTTGTGCGGTTGGATCTTGGGGTACGCAGAAATGAGATCGCCATACTATCACTTTGCCCTAACAATCGCCATGTGCATGGTTCGTCCGCTTGCTTCGCGATGGCTGAGTTGCCTTGCGCCCGCCCTGAGGTCAAGGCAGGGCAGGGTGCAAATCCTCTACGGCATCATTATTGAAGCGAAAAGGAGGCGTTGGACTGCCGAAGCACCACGTGGATGAAATAGCCCGATGGATGAACTTGGTGAAACCCTCATCCCTGTATGTGCGGGAGCATTTCGATGAGAAAGTCCCGCTGGCCCGGCCATCAGATTGAAGGTTGCTAGCCATGGGTCAGGCCTTCAGGAGTTCCGAAATGGCGCAAACGATATGGTAAAAGGAACTGGCTGGCGCCGGTTCATCGAGCGGCTGTCCTGTCTCGTCCATTTTATCATACCAAATAGCTGGACAATTCGGATCGAAGTAGCGGGTCAGTCCGTCATAGGCAGCCACGATCTCCTGCTCGTCTGCTTCCATCGCGGTCCGACGATGGCGCGCCACGGCGGACTTCAGCCGTTCGGTCTGCGGCCAGAGCCGGGCGCGCCCGTCGATCACCTCTCCGCTTAGGCTGACTTGGTTTATGGCAAGGTTCCGTTGATCGCAGATGCCCCATTTCCGAGCAAAGCCCAACAGTTGTTCGGCCGTGGTGGTGCAGCGGATAGGGTCGAAGGCGACCTCGAAGAGCCAGGCCCACTCCAGGCAGTGGCCCGGCTCCACGATGAGGCCTTCAGGCGGCGGCAGTGGTTTCCAGTTTTCGTCGAAATATTCGGTTACGGCACCCGAAGCGCTTTCCTGAAAGCGCCCCTTGAACATCACCGCTATCCGGGTCGCGAACTCCTTCCAGCGCGGATTGCCGGTAAAATTGTAATGGGCAAGGCCAGCTTCGAACAGGTGCATGTGGGGGTTCTGGCGGAAAGGCGGGCAAGGTGTGATATCTCCCTCCCAATATCCGCCCTGAAGGCGACTCCAGCGATCTTCCAGCCTGTCCAATACCCGTTCGGCGAGGTCGAATAGGTCCTTGCGGCCCAGCGCTTCTGCGGCGTGGGCCAACGCGAAGAGGCCGAAAGCTTGATTGTAGAGATCGGTTCGATCATCCGCCACGACGCCGCTCGCATCGAACGCATGAACAAATTCGCCATTGCTGGAAATACCTCTGTTCACAAGATGATCCGTTGCGCGTGCGACGGTCTCGCGCCAGGGTCCGCTCCATCCAAGCCGACCGATTTCGCAGAAGCTGTAAATCTGTCGCGCTTGAACCATCAGGCGCCGGATATTGTCCAGAGGTTTCCCTTCGCGGGAAAAGGCCTCCACGAACATACCATCGGCATGCACGCCCTGACTCGCCCAGAACGGAGCTGCCACTTCAAACAGCCATGTTTGTGCGTTTTGCTGGGCATGCTGTAAGACCATGAAGTTCCCCCTATTAAGATCATACAATGTCGGGCAGAGCCCGCAGGCGGGCCGGTCATGCCGTCTTGGCCTTGGATTGTCTAGTTTAACCTTGGGAAAGGCAAACGAGGGGTGATTGCATTGATGAAGCATTCATGTTTATTAGTTAAAAAAAGAAAATTGAAGTGTTGTTGGATTTTTGGTGCGTAAATATGCATAATGATTTTTTGTCGTCAGAATCTATAAATTGATTAATTTGCAAATTGCAAGAATATCGATCCTTGATATATTTTGCACCTGCTTTCGTTGTTAAATTGCTCGATAATGGCGTATTTTCTTCAAAACTTGCGACGCGCGATTGGTGTGGGCGAGCGAGGTCTTGGTTGACACACTTTGCATCGGAGTGCGATGACGAGGCTTTAATGTGCAGAAAGGCAGATTTAACAAAGTGCTGGATTTCTACCAGAAGTTGGCCGAGCGAGATGAAGCGGCCACGGCCCGCTCTCTGCCGCTGACTGCTCTGGCCGAATTTTGCGCTGGCAAAGATGTCGTGATTGCAGGGACATTCGCGCAGGCCCTAGCGCCGCTATTGCCAAGGGCGCGGGTTGTCGGAATTTTCATTCCTGGGTCGCTGGCTGAAGTGGCTTCGGCACCTCGCGATCTGCAAGGCGGCCCGCGGTGCATAGATCCTTCGGCTCTCGCTATTTGCCTTCCCGCTTGCGACATTCTCGTAGTTAGCGATGCAAGCTGGGGGGAGGCGATTGTCAGCAATGCTGGTCATCTCTCCACGCTGGCCAACAAGGTTCGGGATCGGATTGTCCTGCCCTTTGAGGGATCACCGCTTTTTGCGGCCTGCCGCTGGGTGTCGGGCCATTCCTGGGTGGAAAGCAGCGATGCAAATGTCTGGATATGGGCTAATAGCGAGCGATCCCAAATTGAGGCTGAGATTTGTCTGCTCCGTCAGTCGGGTGACGCCCTGGCGCTCAAGTTCCACACCATGACGCGGCCGGGAGCGACAGGCGACTTGATAATTGACATGGGTGGGCAATGCATGAGCGCCGCTGCGCCATCGGAATGGATCACCGTTCCGTTTACGGCGGCCGCGCCCCGCATTTCGATTTCCTGGCGGACAGACATTTCCGCGCTAGTGCTGTCAGCCGATGCGCGGCGTATGAGCTTCGGCCTTGTCGACATGCATCTGGTGGCCGAGGATGGGACCGTTGTGGTTCCACCAGCCGATTTCATGCAGCAGTCGACACCTGACATCACCACGGCACGCGCCGCGAGGTCTGCCCTTCACGCAGCAGGATTCACTCGCGTCCATTCCCTCGCGGGCTCGTCTGACGGTAATCGCCGGGACCGCTTCATTGCTTCATCCTCGATCATGTTGGAAGGACTGGACTGTATAGCTGACGATCACGGCGCCGCTGCGCCGATGCTGCTGGGCAAGGGCGAGATGGCCTGGCTGTTTGCAAGCAAATCTTTGACGGCATGCCCCCTTCGGGATGACGTGCATGGCTGAAGATGCAACTTGCTATGTTTTCGCTGGGGTGGGTAGCGAATACTCGCTCGCGCCGTTGGCCGCCTTCCTCAGGAAGCGGGGGCGGCACTGCATCGAGATCGACATGATGCGCGCAGATTGGCGTGATGCCGTGGCGCATGCGCTTGGCGCGAAGCGACGTATTCTGGTCAGTTCACAACATCCCTACATGAATGGGCACCACTATCATATTTATTACGGGACCGATCTGGATGTTCTGAACGTGCCCGAATTGCAGGGCGTGTTGCAGCCCGATCGCAGCTACTTCGTGCCTCATGACCTGCTGTCTCCGATCAAGGGGTCGGAGATTGTCGGATTGACGCTGTTCGACGCAATTTTGATGCCGTCGGATAGCTGGTGGTATCTCTCGACCTATGTCCGCTGCGAGAATGTCGGGTGGATAAAAGCTGCACAGGATAACATCCCTGAAATCGCTCGAACGCCTTTGCAGATTGCCTGGTTGCCCTCCGAGATCGGGGCTTGGCTCGCGCGCCCGGCCGGGCTGTTCGAGGAGGTCTACAGGGATCTTCTCACCCTTCGTCCGCTGTTCAAGGCGCCCGCTTTCCCAGGCACTCAGGCGATGATCGATTTGGCTGGTGGTGCAGGATGCCAGGTCTTTGACGCTTCGGTTCAGTCCAGCGTTCTTATCGACCAATCGCATGCCGTGGTATCAAACGGACTTTCGTCCATCTGCGCCGAGGCGGCGTTGAGGGGGGTGCCGACCCTGTGTATAGACGACGGCTCGGTCGAATCATGGTATCTCCGTGATCATTGGCAGGCTCTTCCCGGAGTAACGGTTCACGCTCCTGACCGGGCTTGGGAACTGCTTACGTCTTGGCGTGACCATCCCGAACGGATCCCATCGCGCGCTCCGTCGGTCATAGCGCCCTTCGATTTCGATAAGGCGGCCACCATTGTCGAGGCTCTATGAAGCGACGGGGTGACGCCGACATGGGGGTACAGATGTGCAATTGGCATTTCGCTTTCGATCTGGATGGCACCATCACATCCGAAGAGTTGCTGCCCCGCATCGCGGAAGCGGTCGGACTGCGTGACGAAATCGCAAAGCTTACGGAACTCACACTGGCGGGGCGGATACCGTTCGCCTACAGCTTTCGGGAGAGGGTAAAGCTCTTGCAGGGCATCCCTGTCTCGACTGTGCGCAATATCGTGGAGAGCGTGCACCTCGATCCGCATATCGTTGCCTTCTTCCAGCAGAAAGCCGACCGCTGCTACATCGTTACCGGGAACCTCGACGTGTGGGTTGGGGCGCTATGCGTCCGTCTTGGTGCGCAACTCATTTCATCAACAGCCCTCGTGAAGGGCGATCGGATCGTCGACCTGACTAGCATCGTCGACAAACGCGTTGCAGCGCGGACCATCCCTCGTCCATTCGCCGCCATTGGCGATGGCCACAATGATCTGGGTATGTTGGAGACCGCGGATGTTGCGGTCGCCTTTGGCGGCGTTCATCCACCTGCGCCATCACTGCTGAGAGCGGCAACCCACGCGATTTACGATGGAGCCGCGCTGTGCCGTTTTCTCCGACAGTTGTGATCAATTGCGCGGGCATGGCGACCCGATTGGGCATGGGCATGACTAAGGCGTTGATCGACATCTGCGGCAAACCTCTGCTGCACTGGCAACTTGCGATGCTGCGTGACGTTGAGGATGTCAGGGTAGTCGTGGGGCATCAGGCAGAACAGGTGATTGCGTGCGCGCTTACCCTCAGGCGCGACGTCACCTTCGTCTTCAATCATGCCTATCAGACTACGGGGACGGCCAAGAGCTTATGCCTTGCTGCCACGGGTGTGGAAGGGGATATTGTCTCGCTCGACGGCGACTTGCTTGTGGCCCCCCAGGATTTCCGGAATTTCCTCGATGCACCCACGGCGCTGGTCGGCTGCCTCCCTATTTCGAGTTCCCAGCCTGTGATGGTCGAAACATGTCATGACAAGACTGGTATGATGGTTACTGCCTTCTCAATGGAGAGGGGAGCTGCCGAATGGTCCGGGCTTGCCAGAATAGCTGCCGAGCAACTTCGTCAAGCCAATGAAGAGGGCCGAGCTGAGCGGCACGTTTATCACATATTGGAGCCGCTGCTGCCGCTGCGCGTGGTCGAAGTGCGCGCAACAGAGGTGGATACGATCGACGATTATGAACGCGCGCTGGTTTGGATGCAGCAATATCGTGACGCGTGGGAGGGCCTTTGATGAATAGCAAGATCGATGGTGCAAAGATTGATCGTTTCTGGGAGGTTCGATCACGCCAGTCAGCGGTGGAGGCCGCCCGCTTCCATCCCGAGTTCACGCCCTGCGATCTGGAATTGATCGAGCCGCATCTTACCAGCGGCGCAACAATACTTGATCTGGGATGCGGCACATGCGCTCTTGCGAATGCCATTGCTGCTCGGGAAACGGTTCACGTTCACGCTGTCGACAAATATCCGGGAATGTTGGATTTTGCAGACAAACGGCCCAATCTGAGCACAGAAGTTGCTGACGCTATTGATTATAGCAGAGACAGGCAGTTCGACATCATCCTTCTGTTCGGTGTCATAAATTCGATACCTGACGCCGATGATCGAATGCAGATATATGGCACATTGCGGCAAATGCTTCGCCCAGGCGGCAAGCTAATTGTCAAAAGCCAGTTCGGCATTGCGGAGGAGGTACTCGTCGACGCCTATTCAAATGATCTGGGCATGGACTATGCGGCGATATATCCATGCGTCGATGATGAGGAGGAACGCCTCAAGCGCTTGTTCTCTATCACTCGAATCGATCCCTATCCTGCTGAATATAACAAGTGGCCGAACACGCATTTTTACGCATTCCTATGTGTTGAGCACTAAGTCGCCTTCCGCTGACCGGATGCTGCCGATCTCGCAACCCGCCTTTGCCAAGCTGTCGGTTCCGGCGGGAAATGGAGCCGACGGTGCGGTTTGCACAAAAACTCTCTTGGTCTAGAATACCTGCCTCAGCTTAGTTTGTTGATCGCCGTCCGCATATGGTCAACGCTGACGCTGGAATAGCGCTGCACCATCCGGAGCGATTTCCAGCCGCCCATGTTCATGATGGTGATGAGGTCGATGCCCGCCATCACGCAGTGGGACGCCCAGTGGTGGCGCCAGTCATGGACGGTGAAATCCTCTATCTCGGCACGCCTGCAAGCGGTGGCGTGCTGGTTCTTGATCGGATTGCCGCCGGGGATCTTCGGTAAGCGACGTTCTCAGCCCACGTTGATCCAGGGCATGAGCTCATGAACGCGATTGGCGGGATGGCCGTTGGCGAGCGCGCTGAGGGTCTGGGTCAGCCAGTCATGAGGATTGATGCCGCCCAGCTTGCAGTTTTCGATGAGCGTGGCGATGACCGCCCAGTTGTTGCCACCTTCGTCGGAGCCGACGAAGAGCGCGTTCTTTCGGTTCAAAGCCAAGGGGCGGATTGATCTCTCGACGGTGTTGGTGTCGAGTTCGATGCGGCCGTCGTCGATGAAGTGGACGAGGCCAGCCCAGCGGGTGGTCGCATAGCGAATGGCTTCAGCCAGCTTGCTCTTGGCGCTGATCTGCCGGAGCCGGCCATCGAGATAGAGCTTGAGATCCTCGATGATGATGCGGCTGCGTTCGGAGCGCTGAAGGCGGCGGTGTTCAGCGGTCGAGCCGCGCACCTCGTCTTCGATGGCATAGAGCATGGCGATCCGACGCAATATCTCGGCCGCGACCGGCGAACTGGCGGCTAGATCATAGAATTTGCGCCGAACATGGGACCAGCAGAATGCGAGGCTGAGCGCTGTCCGCGGCGTTTGGCGAGCGCTGTGTAACCGCCATAGCCATCGACCTGCAGGATGCCTGCAAAGTCTCCAAGGTGGATGTCGGGCCGCTCGGCCTTGCGGTCTGCCGCATAGACATAGGCGACCATCGGCGGACCTGCGCCACCCCATGGTCGATCATCGCGGGCATAGGCCCATAGCTGGCCGGTCTTCGTTCTGCCGCGTCCTGGGTCAAGCACCGGCGCGGTAGTCTCGTCTGCGAACAGGCGCTCGGATCGCCGCAACTCCTCAAGGGTCCGGTCGCGCAGCGGCCGCAGATACCATGCTGCCCGGCCCACCCAGTCCGCCAGGGTGGAGCGATCGAGCCTGATATCCTGCCGGGCATAGATCTGAGCCTGCCGGTATAGCGGAACATGATCGGCATACTTCGACACCAGCACCTGGGCGATCAACGCTTCGGTCGGAATCCCGCCTTCGACTATCCGCGCCGGAGCAGGCGCCTGGACGATCGCGCCTTCACAGGAGCGACAGCCATAACGCGGGCGGCGTGTCACCAGCACGCAGAAGATGGTGGGCACGACGTCCAGGCGCTCAGCGACGTCTTCGCCGATCTGGTGGAGCAGTCCCCTGCAGCAAGGGCAGGCCTTGTCGTCGATATCGACAATCTGTTCGATCCGCTCGAGATGCGCGGGCAATGAGCCGCGGTTGGTCTTGCGGGGCTGATCGCTGCGGGAACGCGGCGCAACCGCTTCTCTGGCAGCGCGAGCATGCCCAAGCGCCGTCTCGACATCTTCCAGGCCCAGCTGGAACTGATCGGCATCGAGCTGTTCGGACCGGCTGCCGAAGCGATGTCGCATGAAGGCCTGGATGATCGACTGGAGGCGTTCGATCTCGGCGTCCGCTTCGCTCTTGGCGACGTTCAGCTCTGCCACCCGGACCTCAGCTGCGGCCCGTTCTTCCGCCAGCATCCGGGACTGCTCCAGCACGAGCGCGCGGAGCGCGTCGATGTCTTCCGGCAGGTCCGCTTGCGTGAGCATTGCAGCAGTGAATCAGCGGAGCAAGGCCCCGTCAACCGGCAATCTGCGGGGCCTGTGGTCGACGGCCGCCATGGACCCGGCGCCAGTCCAATCCCTCCAGAAGCGCACCAAGCTGAGCGGCAGAAAGACGCATCACTCCGTCCTGGATGCCAGGCCACTTGAAGCTGCCTTGCTCCAGACGCTTCGCCATCAGGCACAGCCCGGTCCCATCCCACCAGATCAGCTTGATCCGGTCGGCACGCTTGGCCCGGAAGACGTAGATCACGCCGGAAAATGCATCACCGCCATATTGCGCGCTCACCAACGCAGCCAAGGCGTCCGGCCCTTTGCGAAAGTCCACAGGGCGGGTCGCCACCATCACGCGGGCACCAACTCCTGGTCCGATCATCGCGTCGCCCTGAGCGCTTCGATGACCGCCGCGATAATGCCAGCATCCGCGCCGCGACCGATCTTCACCGCTACGCCGTCAATCTCCAACTCGACCGCGCTGTCCCTGCCAGGCCGGCGCTTGCACGGACGCTTTGCCGGAACGGCTCGATCGACGGTGGCTCCTCAATGATCGCCGGAACAAACGCAGGCGCCATCGTGGGGGCCACTGGCAGCGTCACGCCGCGAGCCTCCATCTGCTTGCGCAGTTGCCGCCGCCAGGTGAACAACTGCGATGGGCTAAGGCCGTGCCGACGAGCAACGGCGCAGACCGTCTCCTGCTTGGAATAGCTCTCCGCGATGATCGCAGCCTTCACGTCGGGCGGCCGGTCCCGCCGCTGGCCTGCACCGGTGAAAACCTCGAACCGCTGAACCTTGCTGGTGCCAGCATCGTCACATGGCATCGTCATAGCACCAGCGTCCTCCATCCTGATCAGGAGGCGCAGACTCGGGACTACCCTTTACGGCCGCAAGGTGGGGCCGCGGCACCGCTTACGATCTTCGCCTTGCGGGTGTCGGAATAGGGCTTGCCCAACCGGTTGAGGAAAACATGCCCCTTTGTCGGCTGCCCTCGCTTCTCCCAGATCGGACGCAGGACGTCCATGACGCGGGGATGCATCGGAACGGACCGGATGACGGCATTCTTGCTGTGGTTAAGCCGGATCGATCCTTGCTCCATATCGACGCCCTCGACACCCCACGGGAGCTGCAATGCCGTCTGGACGCGTGGGCCATGGAAGGCGAGCAGGGTGATGATCGGCTGTATGTGCGGTGAGTAGGCCTCGATCAGCCGGTCGCGGTCTTCCTTGCTGAGAAAGCGCACCCGTTCATTGTCGAACGGGATCGCCTTGATGCGCAAGGGCGGAAGGTCGTGCAGGTCGTGATGGACGTTGATCGCGGCCTGGAACACGGCGCGATAGCGATCCTGGCCCGCCGGGTCATGGCCGGTCAGATAAGCGCGACGAAAATGTTCCCACGCCTGCTTGGGCTCGCGCAGGGAAAAGTCGCCGATCAATCCGTTGAGCTTGCCGATGCGCAGGACATCGGACGGGCAGGGCGGCTTCGCCTTTGTCAGGTAGCTTTCAAACGCGTCAGCTATTTTGCCTTGCGCCACGATGGCGGCGGGCCCGAACATCAGCTGGTGACGCAGCTTCGTCTCGTATTCCGCCATCAGGTGCGATGCAGCATCGCGGTCACTCGTTTTTGTACTGAATTCCTTGACCGTGATCCGCTCGCGGCCGAGCGCGACTGTTCCGCGAATGTAGTAAATCCCATTTTTCCCACGGATACGGAAGGAGAGCATGTGATCTTCTCCAAGAGCAGCTGATATTGAGCCTCTGTGGCACGCAACTTCCCGCATGCATGGAGGTAAGGCGCGGGAGTTGCGGCGGCGCTTGCGGCGACTGCCCAAGGGCTGCCTCAAGGTCGGCGGCATCCAGATTCCCGCCGCCTTCGAGCCGGAGCATCTGCTACTGAGCGGCGCCCCCGGGACAGGGAAGACCAACATCCTCCACGTCATGCTTGAGGGCATCCGCAAGGAGGGCAAGCGCGCGATCGTCTATGACACGGCGGGGAGCTTCGTCGAACGCTTCTACCGCCCGGGCAAGGACATCATCCTCAATCCCTTCGATAGTCGATCGTCGCAATGGGCGCCCTGGATGGATGCGCCGATCGACTATCATTACGACCAGATCGCGGAATCGGTCGTGCCCGATAGCGGCAAGGATCCTTTCTGGGCGAAGTCGGCGCGCGGCACGCTGGTCGCGGTGATGCGCGGCCTGAAGGAACAGAACTGCGTCATCGACGAATTGCCCTCGCTGCAACGCTTGCCGTCGCTTTCGGATTTCCTGGCCCGTGCTCGAAAATATGGTGGCTGCGGCATATTGAGGTTCCAATCCTATCCCCAGCTTGAGGCGACCTATGGTCGGCAGGAGGCGGCGGCGCTGACCGGCTATTGTTCCACCTGGGTCGCGCTTCGGGCCAATGACGAACCCACCGCGCGGCATATCTCCAGCAACCTCGGGCAGGTTGAGCAGGTGGAGGCCAATGAAGGGATGTCCTACGGCGTCAATGACATGCGCGACGGGGTCAGCCTCTCTCGGACGCAGGTTACGCGGCCGCTGGTGCTTCCGACCGAGATCGTGAACCTGCCCAATCTGACCGGCTATTTGCGGTTTGGGCGTGACCTTCCGGTGATCCGGTTCACCGATCGCTATCATCCCGCAAAGGCGGATCAGCCCGCCTATGTCGATCGGACGCAACCGGCGGTTCGGCTGGAACCGATAGAGCCGGAAACTCTCGATCCAACCGCTGCCAACGCTCCAGACGATGTCGACAGTTCCGAGACGAGCAACGATCGCCATCGTCCCACGGACATACGCCTGATCGGGCAGAGAAGTGGCGCAGACGGGGGATCGATCCAGCAGCAAAGCAGGCCCAATGGGCCATTCGGACCCGCCAATCCGGCCTGATTTTCACCGTATCGCTATCAAAAGGAATTTCTCATGCGTCGTATCACACGGAATTTTGTCGAGCCCAGATCATTGCCTTTAGAGGAGCCTCAAGCTCCAGAGGATCATATGATCGCGCCGATCAGCGTCCGCATCGGGACCGCAGTTAGGATGACCGGGATCGGGCGGTCAAAGCTCTATGAACTGATCCAGCAAGGGGCGATCGATGTGGTCAAGATCGGTTCGGCCACGCTCGTTCCGGTCGCCAGTCTGCATCGGTTGCTGGAGCGAAATCGGCGGTGAGAGGGAGAGGCAAGCGGGTAGCTCCCTTCAACCGATTCAGCTCAGACTATGAGAGGGAGTAGCCTGTCGCGGCTTTTCTACCGGCGATGCTCGTAGCTTCGTGAAGCCGCCCGAGCGTTTTACCGCCGCGCGCCGGAAAGGGCTGAAGTCTTGCTGAAATGCAAAATTGCGGCCACATGTCCTCATAGCTAAATCGCGTGCAGGGTAGTGGCCTGCCGCTTCGCAATATTTCGCCAAGGTCGTTACTATATGCGACAAAGATCGAGTTCGGGGGCTGAAAATGGAATTCAAGAATGAGTTAGCGCGTGCGACATTTGCACCTCAGCGGCTGGCTTCTTTCTGTGTGTGCTGCGGATCAGAAGACTTGGCCGCTTCGCCTGCGATCTTGATGCCTTTCGTTGCCGATCGGGCATTTGGATGGAGACCTGTTATCATCGACGATAGCTGGGGATTGAAAACGATCCAGAATGGAAATGCCTATTCAATATGTAAGACGCTAAGGTGCCGTAGGTGCGGGCACCTTTTCTGCGACATTAGATTTTCAGACGAAGAGATGAATTCCATCTATTCGGGTTACCGTGAAGAAGCCTATGTAAGTTTGCGAGAATGTTACGAGCCTGGCTATCGTGAGCGGAATAATAGATTGTCCCAATCTATTACCTACAAAGGTGATATAGAGGAATTTCTATCGGCCTTCGTCAAAGATCCGTTGACCATCTTGGACTGGGGCGGTGACACCGGAGCGAACACGCCCTTCGAGAAGCGGCGCGTTAGTTTGGACATATTCGATATAAGCGGCAAGGCGGTCGAGGGAAATGCGAGGGTTGTCACTCGCGAACAGGCGACATCATCAAAATATCGCTTGATAGTTTGTGCGCAAATTCTCGAGCATATTCCCTATCCATCGGATGTCTTGCGCTTAGTTCGCGAAGCAATGGATAAAGAATCTGTCCTTTACATCGAGGTTCCTTATGAAGAAGTGATGCGTAATGGCATGGAAAATAAAGAAAATAAAAAACGACACTGGCATGAACATGTGAATTTTTATTCGCAATCATCCATGGATGCTCTGTTGGAAAATTGCGGATTTGACATTTTGAAAAGGAATGAACTTGTAACCGATGTCGCCGGATCTGAAGTGCATATCCTGCAAGTGGCGTGTCGGCTAGCGTAATTGCTGTTGCCTGTGAATAAATGGGGCGTATCAGGTCGGATGATTAGCCCATTCCATCGTCAGGAAACGCGTAAATAACTGTTCCGAAAGTATTGTATTCGTGCACTTTGAGATGAAATTTATATCGCAAGTTCCAAGAATTGATTAGGTCGACAATCTCATATAGGTGCTCCGGGGCGTGATAGGCGGAAATGAGTAGGTGAGGATTCTGCCGTTCGATGATATTCCGCATTCCTTTGAGAGTTTCTACTTCCGCGCCTTCAACATCCATTTTAATTAGATTTATTTGCTCTCCATAAAGGATATCATCTATAGCGACGCATTGAATGGTTGTGTCGCCAGCATCGCTTAAGTGGCTGGCCATTGATCCATTGCTCGCGAAGCTCAATTGCCGCGTCGTTGACCAGGTCCCGAGCGGTAGGCAAATCCTTCGATCAACTGGAAAATTGCGCGAAGCCAATATTGCGAAATTGGCGGGATCCGGCTCGAATGCGACGAAACTCGCTATTTCATATCCCGCCTTGAGGAATTTGTGGATGGCAACGCCAGTAAAGGCGCCGCAGTCAATGATCCGCAATGGTTCCGCAAAGCGGGGCAGGCCGTGCGCGGCGACATTTACGATGGCCGGTTCAGCGGCAACTATGATGGCCGGTAGGATCGGTTGTCTGGCCTGATCGCAGGGAGGGGCGGAGCCCCGACCGGAGAGCAGGCCAGACAACCGATGGCGATCTTTTCTCCCCTGCGCGGGAGTGCGGATCGGGCTGCGGCGAGCGGTGGTATCGGAACACTCATCGAACATTGAAGCGATGGGTTGCGATGCCGGGCCACCACCTTTCCGATCAGCAGGTATTTCTTTTCATGGTTGAACGTCGCCATCACACCCAGTCCGTTGCGGCCGCCAAGGCCGGTATTAGCGAGCGTAGCGCACGCCGGATCGAGAACGATCCGCGCTTGCCTTCCCAGAAGAAGCAGGGACGCCATTGGCGCACCCGCGCCGATCCTCTTGAGCCTTTCTGGCCCCGTATCGAGGAGTTGCTCAAGATCGACGGCATTCTCGCCGTCACCATCTTCGAGACGCTACAGGACGAGTTTGGCGAAGAGGCCGTTCCCGACAGGATCAGGCGCACGCTCGAACGTCGGATTGCCCGCTGGCGGGCGCTGCATGGCGAGGAGAAGGAGATATTCTTCCCGCAGCGCCACGAGAGCGGGCGGCAGGGCCTATCGGATTTCACGGTCTGCGACGACCTGAAGGTCACCATCACCGGCGAGCCTTTCGCCCACCGGCTCTATCATTTCCGCCTGGCCTGCAGTGGCTGGGAGCATGCCGCTGTCGTACTGGGGGGCGAGAGCTTTGCCGCCCTGTCCGAGCATCTGCAGGATGCGCTGTGGAAGCTGGGCGGCGTCCCGGTCGAGCACCGCAGCGATTCCCTGTCCGCTGCCTACAAGAACCTCGACGCCGATGCGCAGCGGGATTTCACCCGCAGCTACGACGACCTTTGCCGTCATTACGGCATGATCGCGACCCGCAACAACCGCGGCGAGGCCCACGAGAACGGCTCGATCGAAGGCCCTCATGGCCATCTCAAGCGACGCCTCGACCAAGCCCTGCGTCGCCGGGGCAGCCGGGACTTCGACAGCCTCGGCGCCTGGCGCGATTTTGTAGAAGCCGAAGTCGCCAAGCAGAACCGCCGCAAGGCCAGGCTCGTCGACGAGGAACGCCGCCTGCTGGGACGCCTGCCAGCACACCGCACCACAGACTTTGCCATGATCGCGGTTGATGTCAGCCGTAACGGCACCGTTCCTATCGACAGGGTCATCTATTCGGTCCCCTCCCGCCTGGTCGGTCGTCGGCTGCACGCCCATCTCTTCGATGACCGCATCGATCTATTCCTCGGCCCCGACAAGGTGATGACCACCCCACGGGTCCGTATGCCGCATCCCCAAAGAGGCCACCAGATCGATTTTCGCCACATGATCGCCAACCTGAGGCGCAAGCCCGGGGCATTGCGGAACCTGGTATACCGCGACGCCCTGTTCCCCGCCCACGCCTACAGGCGGGCATGGCAAGCCTTCGACGACCAGCTTGATGCCCACCAAGCCTGCCGTGACACCGTCGCCCTGCTCGATATCGCGGCAAGAGGAGATTGTGTCGACGCGCTGGCTCTGCGCATCGACGCGGCACTCGATGCTGGTCGTCTCCCCGATGTCACCGCGCTCAGGCAGGAGTTTCTTCCGACCCTTCGAGCCAGGCACGAGGTGACGATCCCACCACCGGATCCGCGCGGATATAACAGCCTGCTTACCAGCATGGAGTTGCGCTGATGACCCGGACCAAGGATCAAGCCGCAGCCGTGCTGCCCACCATGCTCAAGGCCCTGCGCCTGCCCAGCATCAACCGCAACTGGAAGCGGCTTACCGATACCGCCGATCGGGATGGATGGCCTGCTGTTCAACTGCTCGCCTCGCTTCTCGAGATCGAGATGGCCGAACGCACCACGCGGCGTATCCAGCGGCATCGGGACCAGTCCGGCCTGTCAGCAGGCAAGACCTTCGCCACCTTCGATTTCGACGCTGCCCCTGGTGTGCGCAAACCCCATCTGCTCTCGCTCGCAACAGGCGATGGTTGGATCGACAATGGGGGCAACCTGTTGTTCTTCGGACAGTCGGGCACCGGCAAGACGCACGCCATCTCGGCGATCAGCCATACGCTTATCGATACTGGGCGCCGGGTCCTGTTCTGCTCCACCACCGATATGGTCCAGAAACTTCAGGCTGCGCGCCGCGATCTCAGTCTGCCCTCCATGCTCGACAAACTCGACAAGTACGACCTCATCGTGCTCGACGATCTGTCCTATGTCCGCAAGGATCAGGTCGAGACCAGCGCCCTGTTCGAGCTCATCGCCCATCGCTACGAGCGCCATTCGATCGCGATCACCGCCAACCAGCCATTTTCCGCTTGGGACAACGTTTTTCCAGATCCCGCCATGAGTGTCGCCGCCATCGACCGCCTCGTTCACCACTCAACCATCATCGAGATGAACGGCGAGAGCTACCGAAAACGCTCCGCCATCAGTCGCATCGAACCAGCCAATAATCACCCAACCGGCCCGGCATCGGACCGGCCATCGTAATTGTCGCCAACCTCGCGTCCAGGGAGCATTCCGCATAAGGCATTGCGACACCAGGTAATTGTCGCCACCGTCAATTACTCCCGCAATGCCACAGCTGCCTTCACCACCGGCGCCAGCGACAATTACCAACATCCGGTTGCCCAAGGCCCGTTGCCACTACAAGGCTCGCGTGATACCCAAATCCCACCACTCGGTGCGGCCGCTTACCGGCCATCATAATTGACGCCAACCGGCCTCCGTAAATGTCGCCCTACAGGCCGATCGGGGTATATTCATCCTCTAGGCTGGGCACGGGGCATTCCGCGATATTCCCGCTCTGGCGATAAGCCAGGATGGCGTCGAAAAGGCTTCGACTGATCTCGTCGGCAAGCAGGTTACGTATGCGCGCAAATTCGCATTGGTGCGCCGCATAGCTGAAGCCTGGATCAAGCCAGTAGCCCGGCCGTGTCCGGGCTTGCGGGGCCAACTCCGGTAAATTTATGGGGCTCAGTATCCGGGCCGCGCCTGCTGCAAGGAGGCTGGCATGCAATAGGTTGATGTCGACATAATGATTGTGGAGTCCGATAAGGATTGTTTTGCCAGTAAGGCGGTTATCGCCAGCGTCCTCGATCGCCAGGACCGGAATGTTCCGGTAGCTCTCCCCACCTTTTCCGCGATCAAGGATGAGTTCGATGTTGATACCCTCGGCCAGCAGATCATCGACGATGGCTTGCCCTACGGTTCCCAGGCCGTAAACGATGAGGCGGTCCGCGTCGCGTGGGCTATCGAAAGGAGGCATGGTCAATATTCTCACTGACTACCGCTGGCCGTGGTAACGGCACTGCATGTCGGCCGGACGCGAATACATATCTCCGCAAAACAAGGAAATTGATGATCGAGGTGATCACCGTCGCCAACAATCCTGCGAGATAAGGTGAAGGCAAGATGATTGCACAAATTGCAAGTAAAACGAGACCAACAGCATAATTCAGTGTGTAAGAGATTATGAAACGGAGCTTCGATGCGGCCGCATCTTGAAAAACGTGCCGACTATAGGTGAAATAATTGAAGGCGACCCCAATAATGTGCCCTATGATCTGGGCAGCATACATGTTTAGGCCTATCGACAGCAGCAGCGCATAAAGGCCGTAACCAAACAGCGTGTTAATGACACCGACTTTATAATAACGCCAAACCCTTAGCGCTGATGAAGAAAGTGGCGTCATGCGTCAGTCCTCAGGCGCGAAGTTAACGCGTTCCCGTTCAATCACCAGTGGCATTCCCCGAGTCCGGTCAGAGATCAGGCGAACCTGCACGCCGAGTATGCCTAAGAAGAGGAATAACAGCCCAAATTGAAATTCCAGCAGTGCGGCAAACATCCACATTCTAGGATTTTGAGCCCAAACGATCGACCACGCTGCGCCCAGCATGCTGACAATGGTTGCCGCAAAGGCGATGAAGCTGAAATAAAGTGGCGCACGAAGCAGACCCTTTGAGGAGTAGGCAAGGGCTGATAGCGCGAAGTCGAGGAGAGCAAAGAAGCCATTTTTCGAACGGCCAGCGGCGCGATCGGGCCGTTTGAACGCCACCGTGTCGATGGTATAGCCTGTTTCTATGAGCAGCCCGCGAACAAACGGTTCTGGCTCGTTTAGCTCTCTGATAGTGCGGATTACTTTGGCATCATAAATACCAAAGCCCGTGGCATTGGGGATGATCGGATAGTCGCCGAACTTACGTTGCAGATCATAGGATAATTTGCGCAAGCTCGAGTAGAGAGGAGAGGTTTTTTTCGTCTCGCTGACGCCCAGCACAATATCTGTCCCCGCGCGCCAACGTTGAACGAGTTCGGGGATGAGTTCGGGAGGATCCTGAAAATCGGCGGCAATGCCGATAATTCCTCGTCCCCTCGCTTGGAACAGCGCATGTGCTGGAGAACGCAACTGGCCGAAATTTCGCGTGTTGATGATTAATCGAATGCGTGCGTCACGCGCACACAGGTTCCGGACAATAGCCGCTGTTCCGTCTGTTGAACCATTGTCGATGAAAATGATTTCGAAGCTGTCGGTAAGGGGCTCCAATTGCTTGGTCACGGCGTTCGCGATCGCCGCAGCATTCTCCTCCTCATTAAGGCAGGGAATGACAACCGAGATTTCAGGCGTTGCGGAGGGGCTAAGCATAGGAATCCTGTGAAGCGCCCAGAGCGGACGCGTGTTTCAAGAAGGCCGCTGTTTCATCGATCTGTTCAGCGAGCGACACGCGATCTATGCGGTGCCGGTCAAGGAGGCGCCGATAGTCTCGGTCGTCGCCAAGATAGACATCTGCGGGACCGCCGCCTCGGCTGGGGCGTTCGACGGAGCAGTTCATCTGGGACGCAATTGTCGAGGCAAGCTCGCCCAGTTCAATGTCGTCCCCTCCGCTATCGAACCGGACCACTTCATGCCGCCGTTCGAGTAGCAACGCGAATGCGAGCGACATCAATTCGCGTATTGCAACATAGCCGCGGCGCACATCATGACGGGCCTGGACGATCACCGGTCCTCCCGAAAGAGCGTCGAGGATGAAAGATGACAGCGCGTAGCTTGGCAGCTTGTTTATGTGCGGGCCGGATAAATTGAAAATCCGCGCGATCACCGAGCTTTTGTCTCGACCTTCAGCCCAGGCCGCGAACACATCTTCGTCTTCCCGCTTCAGCATTCCGTACAGCCGCATCGCGGGCTTGGCGAGCATGTCATCTGCAAATTGCGCGGCGCCGGAGGAAGCGATGAACGCTGCCTCCACGCCAATGGGATCAAGAGCATCAAGAACCGACTGCCGGATGACGCGATTGGCGGCGCAATAATCGGCCTCCTGCATCGTTTCAGCGCGATCTTTCGTAAGGAAGGCGAAATGAAGCAGATATGTCGGCTGGTAGGGAAGCTTGACGAGATCAACCAACGGCCGCTGCATGATCAGTTGCGTTTCGGACAGGCGCAGTTCAGCCTGTCGCGATCCGAAACAAAACACCCGCTCCGCAAACGCGTCGCCAAGCGCATTTTGTAATAAGTCCAATGTAGCGCGGCCGAGCCATCCACTGGCACCGGTCAGGACAATGCGATGCTCGCTGTGCCGCAAAGCTGCTGCTATGTGGGCGGTGAAGGTCACCTTGGCTCCGCCTTTCTAGGCGACCCCACGCGCGGACTGCAAAGGTTCCCGTTCTTCCTTCAAGAACTGGACGAGCTCGGAAAACCGACTGAACTGCTCGCATTGGTCAGCAGCGAACTGATCGGTTGCATAGCCGTAGGTGACAAAGGCGAAGCGCACACCTGTCGCCCTGGCCAGTGCATGATCGATCTCGCTGTCGCCGACATAGAGGCATTCCGCTGGCGTTGTGCCTAACCCGGCCATGACAAGTTCCATCAAATCGGGCGCCGGCTTGGCCATTCGATCAGGGGAACTGCCGACGATGACGGGAAAATGCGAGGTCAGCTCCAGATCGCCTATGACCTTCTCGCAAAGCTGTTGCGGCTTGTTGGAGCAGATAGCTAGCCTGTATCCATGAGCCGTGAGCTGTTTTACGCCCTCAGCGACCCCTTCATACAAGGATTCAAACGGAGTCTTGTACAGTGCGTAGCGCGCGCGAAAATCGACAACCTCCTGCCGGAGGTCACCACATTCCTGGGCGAGTACCCCGCCGACTAGTGCCGGGCCGCCCAGGCTTGCGAATTGCCGGATTTCGGTAAGTCCGACATGGCGGGCGCTGCCACGCTCGCACAGCATTTCGTTCAGAATTTCCACGAAAACGGGCGCGCTGTCGATGAGCGTGCCGTCGAGGTCAAATATGATGTTTTGTACAGGGCTCATCATTCGGGCACTCGCATGGCTTCCACCAGTTCGTCCCGAGGAAGAAACGGTGCGAGATCGTGAAGCGGCGCGGTGACCATGCTGCCGTCCTCAAGGCGTCGCGACGAAACCTTCGGAGCGAAATTCTGTTCTTTGTCGATAAAGATTTCGCAGATTGCCGCACCGGGTGCAGCAAGGGTGTCAGCGATGGCACGCACCATATCTTCATGCTCGGACGTTCGCGTGTAGGCAAAGCCGAAGGCCTGCGCCACTTTGCCGAAGTCAGGGAAAGTAACCCCTGAATCAGGGCCGCAGCCGACGGAGTGACCGTCGAAATAGGCCTGCTGCGTTTGCCGGATCGAGTGATAGCCGGAATTGTTGTAGAGAAAAATCTTGGCCGGGATGCCTTGACCGATGATCGTCTGTAACTCCTGCAAATTCTGCATGATGCTTCCGTCGCCGGCGAGGCAGATGACCCGCTTCGCGGTGGGAGGCATCGCATGCCAGGCACCGATTGTGGCGGGCAAATCATAGCCCATCGAGGCCGCGCCTGAATTAGAATAAAGGCGCTGACCCTTTTTGAGCTTCGCCGCCTGCACTGTGACGACTGCGGCGGTGGCATCGGCCATTACAATGACTTCGTCCGGCTCAAGCGCTTCGAACAGGCGTTCGGTGAAGCAATAGGGATTTACGACCCCTTGCGTCTGCCAATATTCGGGGAGAACAGCCGGATAGCGCCGCCGTCTTTCCATGGCCCAGTCGACATAGGTACGATGGGCGGGAGGCGCCTCATATCCGTCGAGCACCTTGATCATGGCAGGGACGAAGGTCCGCAGATCGGCATGAATGGGCATGTCGATCGAAATGGTCGGCTTGAACAGTTCTGGCGCATCGACATCGACCATGATCTTCTTCGCGTCTGGCGCGAAGCCGGCATAGTTGTAGCTGATCTGGCGGATATTGAGGCGACAGCCCAGAACCAGCAGCAGATCGCTGCATTGGACGGCGAAGTTGCCGGATCGGTCACCGACGGTTCCGGGTCGTCCGACATAGAGAGGGTGATCGTCAGGAACGAGATCCTGGGCATTCCAGGCCGGAGCGACGGCGATACCTAGCTTGTCGGCCAGTTCAAGGAAGGGTTCATGCACGCCGGCGATGCGAATACCGGCGCCTGGCATCAAGACCGGGCGACGTGCCTCGCGAATGGCGGAAACGACCTGCTGTGCGGCACGATCCAGATCGGTGCCCGTTAGCCAGCCATATTCACCAGGAACGGCAAATTTGTGCCCGTAGCCTTCCGCCACGGGATCAAAACCGCGCAACTGTGCCGGATCAATCAGCGCCGATTGAATATCAATGGGAATGTCGAGCCATACCGGGCCGGGGCGGCCGCTCTGGGCAAGCCAAAGCGCCTTTTCCAGCAGGTAACGGATGTCGAGGGGGCTTGAAACCGCGACCGCGAATTTGGTGATGGACTTCACCATGTCGGTTATATCGGCCTCCTGATCGCCCAGCTGGCGCACGAGGACCGTGGCGTTATGCCGCAGCGTTTCCCGTTTCACCTGCCCTGACAGCACGATCATAGGAATGGAATCGGTATAGGCGCCATGGACGCCGTTCAGCGCATTGATTCCGCCAGGACCCGTGGTCACATTGACCGCCGCCATCCGGCCAGAAAGGCGAGCATAGCTTTCGGCGGCCATGGCCGCCGCCTGCTCATGATGGCAACAGACATAATGCAACCCTTCGGCGCGACCAAGGGCGTCGTTGAGATGCATGGCGCCGCCTCCGGTCAGCATGAAAACATGGCGCACGCCATGCTCAGCGATGCGACGAGCCACATAATCCGCCAGCCGCATCCGGACGCTGGCCGCGTTGCTCGACTCTTGCCGCACTTCGAATTCGCTTGATCGCCCCATGTCGTTCATCTCAGGAAGCGATTGCGGTGCGCGCGGTCGAGGTGTCGAGTCCGCGATCCAGGATCAGGGATACGAGCGCCGGATCACGAAGCGCCGGCGCATCTATGCTCTGAACGTCAAGCGGGGCATTGGCCACGATGGGAGCAGTCAAGCGCTCGCCCCCGATGAATTCGCGGGTGGAGAGCTGCCCCTTGAGCAGAGGAACGGCGAAAAACACGTCATCAGCCGTCAGCACTTCCCCGACGGAAAGATCACGCTTCGCGTAAACGCCCCGCACCAGTGCATCGAGATAGCGGCGCTCGCCCTCCGGTACGGCCCGCCGTTCGGCGGAACCACCACCACACATTTCCTGCGCCTTCTTCATGGCGCGAAACCAGATATTGGCCTGTTCGGGCTTGGTGCAATAGGGGCTGACCGGTAAGCCTTCATAGTCGATGTCGATATGACGCTCAAAAGTGCGGGCACCCTTGCCGTAGGCGATCAGCGTGGAATCCCACCAATCCCGATATTCATGGGTCGAATATCCGATCACGATGCCGGGATAGCGTGCCTTCAGGAAATCGATCTGATCAAGCTCGAGGTCGCCATCTTCGGAGGGGTAGAGCGACACGCAATGATTGAGCGCGAAGGGTATGTTGCGCGAGGTGAAGAAGGCGACGAGCTCGTCGATATGCTCCAGGCTGGCGCCGCCCGTCGAAGCGATCACGGGGAGTCCGGTCGAGGCCATCTTCTGCAATAGGGTCTTGTCGCGAACGTCCGAGCTGGCGATCTTGAGAATTTCCACGCCAAACTCGACGCATTTGTCGACGGAGACTTCGTCGAACGGAGTGACCATCGTGATCATGCCGCAGTCGCGGACCGTCTCCACCATCAGCCGCAGATTTTCCCACGGCATCTGAGTATCGAGTGTCTTCTTGATGTAGCGGATATCGGCCCGATCGCGGAAATCGGGATGGACGAAATTATCGACATCCCGAAACTGCAGCTTGATCGCGGCGTGCACATTGTTGAATTTCACCACGCGAGCGAAATCGCGGATGATCTTCAACCCCCGTTCAAGCTTGCCCCAGTGATTATTGGCCAGTTCAAGTACGAACAGGTCATTGAAAATGGACTCAGTCACGAAAATTCCCCCGCCCCAAGCGGCTGGTGCAGTCGCAAGGCTTACTTATTAACATAGTTCCTTAAAAAACCCTCTACGGTTTCAGCCACATATTCCAGGTGGAGTTCGCCTAGTCCCGGATAAAGGCCGATCCAAAAGGTGCTTTCGGTCACGAAATTCGCATTATCGAGAGAGCCGACGACGCGATAATTGCGCCCGCGCATATAAGGTTGGCGAATGAGATTGCCACCGAACAGGAGCCGCGTGCCGATGCGGTGCGCATCTAGGTGCCGCACCAATTCATCGCGTGCAAATGGGGCTCCCTTACGGATGGTGATCGGATATCCGAACCAGGAAGGCTCGCTGTTGGGCGTGACCTCCGGCAGGATGAGTGCCTCTTCAAAAGGCTTCAGAAGCTCTGTCAGCAAATCGAAATTGCGCCGTCGGGCCGCTATGAAACCCTCAAGGCGGTCAAGCTGGGCAAAGCCGACGGCCGCCTGCATGTCGGTAATCTTCAGATTATAACCGCAATGGCTGTATGTATATTTATGATCATAGCCCATCGGCAGATCACCAAGCTTGCGGCAGAAGCGCTTGCCGCATGTGTTGTCCATACCTGGGGCGCACCAGCAATCCCGCCCCCAATCGCGCATCGATTCGATAACGCGCTTCAGCCGTGGCTTGTCCGTGAAGACCGCGCCCCCTTCGCCCATGGTGATGTGATGGGCGGGATAGAAACTCAACGTGCCAATGTCGCCGAAAGTGCCAACATTCTGCCCGCCATAGGTAGCACCGAGCGCATCGCAGCAATCTTCGACGACCCAGAGATCATATTTCTCGGCGACCCGCATCACCTCTCCCAGATCGAAGGGATTGCCGAGCGTGTGGGCGATCATGATGGCGCGCGTCCGGTTGGACACCGCGGCCTCGATCGCGTCAGGCTTGATATTGTAGGTCGGGATATCAACGTCGACGAAGACAGGAACCAGCCCATATTGCAGTGCAGGATTTACGGTGGTCGGAAAACCAGTTGCGACTGTAATCACCTCGTCGCCGGGTTTGAGCGCATCTCCCCTGAGATAGTGAGAGCAGAGCGATGATAGTGCCAACAGATTGGCCGACGAACCGGAATTGGTCGTCAGCGCATGCTGGACGCCAATGCGTGCCGCAAGCTTTTCCTCGAATGCGGCGTTGAAGCGGCCGGTCGTCAGCCAGAAATCCAGCGATGAATCGACGAGAGCCTGCATGTCTTCCGCACCATAAACCTTGCCGGAAACCGGCACAGGGCTTTCGCCGGGAACGAAGGTCTGCGGAGCATGGTGGCGGCGGGCATATTCCCCAACAAGATCCAGGATAAGATGGCGCAGCTGCGCCTCGTCCGACTGTTCGGCCAAGGCCTGCAGTTGGGAAGCTCCAGGTATATCGTTCACGCCCATTGGTCCTCGCCCGTCCGCACAGTTCTGCGCGCCATATATTCGTCAATTTGAAGCAGGCTGATTTCGCGGGCATCTCCCCCGCGCGCCACGTCCTTATGCCAATCCACTATTTTGGTTAATGCTCCGTTTAGGCTAATATTTGGCTTCCAGCCTAGTTCGCTGCGCGCTTTGCTCGAATCCAGTCTCAGCATGGCCGCTTCATGCGGTTGAGGAGTGGAGGGTTGATCCCATCCGCTTGGCGAACCCCAAGCGGCAAGCATCTGTTCGACGATCCAGCTCACAGGACGGGCATCATCGTCGGAAGGGCCGAAATTCCAGGCCGTCGCCATATCGTCCCGGCCCTCGAGCAACCGCCTTCCGATCGCGAGATAGCCGGACAATGCCTCCAGGACATGTTGCCAAGGCCGGACCGAAGCAGGATTGCGGATCATCGGCCGTTCGCCTGCGCTCAGCGCACGGATGATGTCCGGAATAAGGCGATCCTCCGCCCAGTCGCCGCCGCCGATCACGTTGCCGGCGCGCGCAGAAGCGATCTTTGGCCCGCCAGGGTAGGAGCGCCGATATGCTGCGATGGCGAGTTCCGCAGCTCCCTTACTGCTGCTGTATGGATCGTAGCCGCCCATCGGATCATTTTCGCGATAGGGCCAAATCCATTCGCGATTCTCATAACATTTGTCGGTCGTGACGCAGATTACGGCTCGGACGCTATCGCTGGTGCGACAGGCTTCGAGTATATGCACCGTGCCCATAACGTTGGTCGCGTAAGTTTCGACCGGATTGGCGTAGGAATAGCGCACCAGAGGCTGAGCAGCGAGGTGAAACACGATCTCCGGACGCGCAGCTTCGACCGCTTCCGATACCGTTTGCATGTCGCGGATGTCGCCCTCCACATGGTCCACAAGATCGCGAAGATGCGTTTGCTCGAAGAAGCTTGGCTGGGTGGGGGGCGGCAGCGACAAGCCGGTGACGTGCGCGCCCAACTGATGCAACCAGAGCGAAAGCCATCCGCCCTTGAAGCCGGTATGGCCGGTGACCAGCGCGCGCCGGCCCGTCCAGGAAAAGGCGTTCACCAGCTTTTCCAAGGCGCACCCTGCTGCCAGAGCGATTCCAGGTACAGCTTGTCCCGAAGCGTATCCATCGGGTGCCAAAAGCCATCATGGCGATAGGCAGCCAACTCACCGGTGGCCGCAAGCTGCTCCAGCGGCTTCTGTTCCCAGATAGTCTCTGGGCCGTCGATCAGTTCAATCACGGAGCGATCAGCGACGAAGAAGCCGCCGTTGATCAGGCCGCCGTCTCCGGCTGGCTTCTCCCGGAAACTGCGGACAAACTCACCTTCAAATTCGATGGCGCCGAATCTGCCCGGAGGCGCAACTGCGGTGATCGTGGCGCTTTTCCCATGGCTGTGGTGGAAGGCGATGAGATTGGCGATATCAATATCGGCCACGCCATCACCATAAGTGAAGCAGAAGGGCTGTCCTTCGACAAGGTGATTTGCGATGGCCTTGAGGCGGCCGCCTGTCTGGGTGTCAGCGCCGGTGTCGACGAGCGTGATCCGCCAAGGCTCGCTCCAGTTCTGATGAACCTCGACGCTATTGTTTTTAAGGTCGATCGTTACGTCAGCGGTATGAAGGAAGTAATTGGCGAAATACTCCTTGATCATGTAGCCTTTATAGCCAAGGCAGACGATGAAATCGTTCACGCCCGCCGCCGAATAGATTTTCATGATGTGCCAGATGATCGGCATTCCGCCGATTTCTACCATGGGTTTTGGACGAATGGACGTTTCCTCGCCCAAGCGGGTGCCCAATCCACCCGCAAGAATGACTGCTTGCATCTACCCACCCCCAGGGACGCCGCTCTTACATCCGATCCCATCTTGAGCGACTTTCGCTCACTCTACTCTAGATTTCACTAGCGCGGCGTTAAGATTGCCGCCACCAAAATCTATTTGCCCTTATTGGCGAAGCGGCTGACCTCCCAGGGACGTTCCCAACATTGCGCGCTTTCATGGCTGACCATGGTCGAGAGTTGAGGTCTTATGATGGAAGGTATCGCATCAATCGCGGTAAAATAGGTTGCCCGGCTGGCATGTTTCGGCAGATCTACATTTTGGTATATGGACGTTGCCAGGTTGCAGTGCACAGGTGGCGAGGGCTTGTGCATGAGCGCTCTTACGATTTCAAACCCGCCCGTGATGGACCCTATCATGAGTATGACAGCCATTACCCCCGCAGGACGATGATAACTGCGGTCAGCTTCGGCTCGATCAAAAGCCCTTGCGACCTGAAAGGACAGGATCGCGAGCGCAGGAATGGAAACCCGCATGGTGAAATCCATCCCCTCGCCCAATTGCCCCCAAGGAAGCAGCAGCAGGCAAACGGCAACGAGCAGTAAGGTGGCACGTTCCCCAGTGCTCGTGCGGCCAATCAACGCGGCCCCCACCACAAAAGGAATGACCTCAAGCAGCTCAAAAATGACGTAGAGTATGGGCGGTAGCGGCATGAAATGCAGACCCACCTCGCCGCTGCCCGCACCTAGATACAGGATGGCGGGCAATGTCAGCGCCGTGGTCATTCCCGGAAGCAGAATGTCACCTGCCTTGAGATCGCGCTTCCAAAGTGTCACGATACCGGCGTAGGCTGCGAACGGCAGGGTGCCCATCACGCCGAGGGGCGACATTAGCATCAAAAGCGGCACCGGCGCATACATTTGCCCCAACGAAATCCGCTTTTCCCTCCAGAGAAGAAACAGCACCGCACCAAACCAGCCTGAAAGGGCATGCATAGGAACCCAAAATGCCTGGGTGATATGTGAGGAATATTGGGTGAATGCCCAGCGTTCAATATGATCTGGAAACGGATAGCCATAGATATGCGCGTGCAGCCATTGTCCAATGACATCCATTCCGCTGAAAAAAACCGTGATGACAAGGCCACGGATACGCGCGCGCGATGTTGTGAAGAGCGTTGATCCCAGCCCTAAAAGCAGCGTCAAAAGCAAACTGTTCTGGACAAGAAGCGCAAGGTCAGCTCCCGTAGAACCAAGCGCCTTGCCCGCCACTGCAGGTAGCAAATACATACCCAGCGGGGCACGTAAAAGTTCGACCTGACTGTCGAACCTGTAGGCAAACGGCCATGGGTAGACGATGAGGTCGCGCAAAACGGAATCGCGTACTTGCCAGTCCGCATTGGCATAGAAAAAGCGGCCCTCACCGCCGAGGACGAAAATCACAATGGCCACGCACGCTAGCAGCAATATTCTGCGCAGGCATGGTCCCTGCCGATCCACCTCTGGCGTTGCATGGGCATGGGGCGGCGACGTTCTTGCAAGGGCCCAAGCGACGATTCCGACGAGCATAGTGGCGATTGCGTAGAACCAGCCAGGCACAAAGTTCAAAAATCGCCAAAGTAGTATATTTTGTAGCGCCAGTATCGCGAGAACCGCAGAAAGAATCGGTCCCGGTCCTATTTTCAATGAGCCGAGGCGGGCCAGGGATGACTGCGGCGACGCCCCCAAGTCGCCGTTCCCCGGAAATAGCCGGTTGAGAGCAAATGCACCCGTCCATTTGCCAATTGCGGTATTATCATCGATCCACACGTTTCCCCGCTCCGCAGCCCCGCCTCCCTGCTTAGGCGTTAATGAGCCTCGTGGCATCCTTTGCCATGTTCTAGGCTGCCACTCAACTTTGATGTCAGGGGTTTATGAGACCTGTTCGGGGGTGAGCGTAACACTCTGAAATCACCTGAATGTTCGCCGTGGGTTCTCGATCTGGTCTATGCTTTGCAGGCGAAGGGATATCATGCGGGAACGTAGAGGATATTCATTGTGCGCTTGAGGTTATAGGCGATGGCGGTGAGGTGAACTTGGACGGCGGCTTTGGCGAGACCTCGCCATCGCATTCGGCGCAGGCCGTAGCATCGCTTCCATGTCCCGAAGATCTTCTCGATCCGACCGCCCACGCGATGGTTCGGTTGTTTCCATTCATGGAGCTCGCGCAGCGGTTCGGCTTCATCGTGGCCCCACATGCCAGTGGCGACGATCCGGGGAATGCTGCCCTTTGCCCGCACGGCATCGCGAAAGTGATAGCCGCGGTACGCGCTGTCGGCAAACACCTCGCCCGGGTTCTCGGGCAGCGCATCGGGACCTGCTTTCCCATCATTGATATTCGCCGACGTGATCGACACTTCCTCGACCAGCGCCGTATCAGCATCGGTGCCGATATGGGCGTTGAAGCCGCGAACAGCCTGCTTTCCCTTATGCTTGACCCAGCGCGCCTCCTCCTCCTCCTCCTCCGGTTGCCGAAGCAATGATGGTGGCATCGACCAGTGTCCCTGTCTTGACCGTTACCGCCTTTGATCTGAGCTGCATGGTCACGGCTTCAAACAGCGTTCGGTCCAGCTGATCGGCAACCAGTAGTCTGCGAAGCCTGAAGAAGGCGGTACGTTCAGTGTTGCTTCATTCGGCAAACCCGCAGAACGGGCGAAAGGAGGCTCGATCATCGGGCGCCTCAGCCAGTTTTATTCCGGACAGATAATACCAGATCGACAGCAGCAGGGCCTTCAACATCGCCAGCGGCGGCCAGGAAGGTTGGCCCTTGGCGGCCGAGACGCGCCGCCAGCGGCGCAGCGTCTCGGTCGTGCAGTCAATCTTCCCTGCGATCGAGGTCATCGCTGCCCACTCAGAGGGGCAGTCCCCTCGGTGCTCCTCCACCATCCGTACCGCACGGGGCGCGAAACTCAGGCGAAAACTTGTTCCTTGTAGCGCTCATCATAGCTCCTTCTCACAGATAGGAGCCTTCGGAAAACCCGGGACGCTTCATCTTTCATTGCTCAAATCTGTCCGCAAAGGATGAACATTGAAACACGGCGGGGCCAGCTTGCCGCTTTTGGGATCTCCGAAACGGTAGATGTAATATGGAATGCTATCATAGCCCGCATCGACGTGCACGATGGCCTCGCGATCCAATTCAACACTGGAAAGTAAATAAAATCCACCCTGCCTTTCTCGTTGAGCGAGCCACTGCGATAGGGTGGATGGGTCGTTCAACACATGTGGAAAGTTCCAGCGCGTGAATGTTGATGAGCAGTCGGCCCCGACGCGCTGAAACGGCAGATCCAGTTCGGCAAACACTGCTTGCGGCACAGATTGCGGCGCTCCAACCCAAGGAGCATTTTCCAACCCCTTCTGGCGGATGATTGATGCCATTTTCGGTGCCGAATCGAACGGAAGGAGGAAATTCAATGTCGCTGTCGCTACGCCCAGACACGCAAGGCCTACGATCCAGACACGCATCAAGGTCGTCATTTCTCGCCGCAACGTCAGTGCGAGAAACAAAACCAAAATGATCATCAAATGGCGAAGCAAAAGTGGATATATCAAAATAGAAAATAAAAATGTTATAAATAAAAATACAAAAAATGATAACCTCTCAAAAAAATGCAATTGATGGTAAAATAAATATAGCAAAATGGGTATCAGGAATGCATTAATAGAGTAAAATGCATTCCATCTTGGCTGAAATGGGAAAATTAATTGTCCCGTCCGCGCAGACCAGCCAATGACATCCCAGTAAAGGCTCGATGGATGGAGTGCTGGAACAATATCACTTGGCGGAATGACCGATATCGCTGCGACTACGCCTGAAATGAACCAAGGAACAATACGCCAATTAAATATTTCTCGCCACCTAATTGACAAAAACACGATAGAAACCAAACCAAATAAGAAATCAGTAAGTGGCAATAGTCCGATCAGGACCCAAAATGCGCGATTATTCCAAAATCGAACAACCGCAAAAATGATCATTATGCCCAGACTTCCGCTACGAGAAATCGTATTGAACTCAAACAGTATTGGTTCAGACAGAAGCACGCACACACGTAACCAAAGAGGTTGATTTGTAAAACTGAAAACAATAAATATTGTTATCAATGCACAAAGGGTTACAGCTATTTTTAAAGCTAAATCGCTCCCTGCAGCGAACGCAATGACACGAAGAAAAATATACCAAAGCGGCGGGTGTCCTTCATATCGCAAATGCTCCGCCAAAGATGCCAAGGTTGGGCTCGATGCAGCGATTTGGAGCGCCTGCCACTCATCCTGCCAAGCGACATGAGACCAAATCAGTGAAAGCTGCAGTACCACAATGAAACTACATGCAAGCCAATCTTCCTTGAGCTTCATTTTTCCTCACCACAGCGCAAAACACGAGCATTAGTAATGAATCTAATCTATACGACAAATCAACAGGCGTATTGAGTTAGCCCCGGCTTATTCAACGGCAGGGGATATGGGGATGGGGGCCGTCAAATCCCTTCGCCGTCCAGATATCCCAAAATGGCTGTGCGCCGCATCTGGGACCCAATCCGAATCAGGAAGACTTCCCACTGGTCTTCCCCACTGCGGTCCGGCCACTTTCGGATCTCAAAAAGTCTCAGTCGCGGGGCCGTGAAAGCCGCTGCCCCGGGCCAGAAAAAATTTTCTACGCATAGTCTATCCCGATGGACCGACATGGACGTCCAGGCCGCATTGAGTCCCAAACGCTGATTCTCATGATCTTGACGCGGCAGAAAGCTCCCACAATTCTTTGTTGGGGGCGTAAACGATGACAGTAATGGAGAATATCATGAACGCGCAATCATTGGATCCCATATTACGACTCAACACGGTCCTTGATCGCACCGGCCTCAGTCGCGCGACGCTCTATCGCAAGATCCGAGCCGGAACCTTTCCGAAACAAATCCGCATCGCCACCAGCGGCAAAGGTTGGCAGGAATCCGCCGTCCAGGATTGGCAGCGCAACCCTATGTTTTGGAGCGCCAACGACACCTCCCCGAGTTGATCATGGTGCAGTGCGCGCACTCTTCATCATGGCAGAGCCGCTTCTACTTCGTCGCCTCCGAAGCGATGAACCACCTCCGCACGACTGAACGGAACAATAAAGGCGGCGGCAATCAAGCAGTCTGCTCCAACATGTCGACGAAAAATCCTATAAAACCGGAAGCCGGCCCCGCCAATGCAACAACGCCGCATGGGCTGCCAACGTCTGGTATGGTGCAGATTGTATCGCCTGAACGTCGCACGACCATCGTGCGGCGATCTGCCGAAACCGCGGCAGGCGAGCGTGTAGCCGTCTCCGATTCCGACGGAGGACGGATGTCGCATCGCGCACCCACAGCCGGACGCAGCGATACTCTCCTTACCCCGCGGGAGATCCTGTCGAGGCTCAAGATGACCAGCGCAGATCCCACGAAATGGATGCGACGTACCTTCGCGAAACATGGCGTGCCCTCTGTTCACACGTGCGGAAAAATGCGCGCGACGGAAGCGCAATATCAGCTGCTATTGGAAAGAATCACATGCTCTCCGCCCGCCGCCGTGGGAAGAACGGCAACAAACGGGTCGGTGAGATGTCGCTGCGGGAACCCAAGCAGGCGTGGGAGCGGTTTCGGCGGGCCTATTTGAGCGGTCATGCACCTGCCGGCCAGGATCGCTACAGGGCCGTGTTCCAGGCGGCGGTCAATATCTATCGCGAACTGCATGATCTTCCTCCGTTCAGGATCAAGGCGATACCGTTCGACAATGAGCGGGTGCGCTTCCTGACAAAGGACGACCGCGACCGCCTGATCGCGGCCTACGCGTCGCATATCCAGCCGGTCATCATCATGCTGGCCTTTCACGGTCCGCGCATCCAGACCGCCTTGCAACTGCCCTGGGGCGTCAAGGGCGTCGATATGGAGCGGGAAGCCATCCTGCTCAACCATACGAAAAACGCGATGATCCAGTCAGTCCCGATGCATCCGCGCGTCAAGGAGGTGCTGTTGCCGATCTGGGAGAAGCGGGGGAAGCCGATGAACGGCCATGTATTCCTCAACCGCTTCGGCGAACCCTATAAGGACACGCGGCTTGGCACCATACCGGGAAGCAATCCACTGAAGACCCAGCACAAGACGGCCTGCAAGCGGGCCGCCATCGACGATTTCACCGTTCATGACTGGCGCCACCATTGGGCGTCACACTGCGTGATGGCCAGCATCGACCTCATCACTATCATGCACATGGGCGGCTGGAAGTCTCTCAAAACGGTCCAGCGCTACGCCAGCGTGGGCACCGGCCACATGCGGGAGTCGATCAACAGGCTGAACTGAACGCGCATTTTTCCCTCACCGCTCTTTGCCATCTGGCGCCGGTCCTCTATCGACCTTGGCGGGCAATTCTTTAAGGACCTGGGAAATGGGGGAGACATCCATCTCGGCCGGCCATGTCGGACCATCCACTGGCGCCGCTTCCACGGTCTCGGGAAATCGGCCCTCTATTTTGATAGCGCCACGCTGGATTTGGGCGTCTCTTGCCGCCTGGTTGGGCGGAAGTCAGCTGCTGCTATGGCGGTTTCTCGATACCGCGCCCGCCTGGGCCTACATCCTTGGCGGATTGATCGTCGGCGGGCTTTGCTTTTTCACGATCAAGATCTTCAAGGATAGCCGCGATATTACCCTCGCCACCTTGCTGACCTGTTTCCTGGTTGCGCTGGGCCTGTTGGTGCTGAGCGGCGAGGGGCGGTTCTTCTACGCCAATGTGGATTGGCAGGTGCGCTTTGCCGTGCTGCGGGACATGGGCATCAACCCCTGGCCATTCGTCTACACGGCGCGCTCCGAGCCCGACCTGCTGCGCGCGCCGATCGGCATGTTCCTGGCACCCGCACTGGTCTTCAAGTTGCTTGGCCCAAGAGCGGCGGATATTGCCCTGCTGGCACAGAATACGACGCTCGTTGCGCTCCTGCTCGCCCTGGGAAGCCAGTTGTTCGCAGACCAGCGCTCGCGCCTGATCGGCCTGGCGATATTCGTCCTGTTTTCCGGCATGGATGCGATTGGCGACCTGCTCATGCAGGGAATGCTCACCGGTCACCTGGAAGATTGGGCCGAAATCCAATATTCCTCGACCATCACCCTGCTGTTCTGGGTGCCGCAGCACGCGATCGCCGGTTGGGTGGGCGCGGTCGGCTATATGTTGTGGCGGGAGGGCCGCGTGCCCCTCGCGCCATGGCTGGCGCTGCTGCCGCTGACGGCGCTCTGGTCGCCGCTGGGGCTGATGGGAGCCATGCCCTTTGTCGCGCTGGCGGGATTACGAACGCTGATCGCGAGGACGCTTCGATTGCGCGACGTCCTGGTCCCCGCGGCATCGCTTCTCCTTTGCCTGCCATCGCTCATCTATCTGGGCGCAGCATCGGATGACGTCGGATTCCATTTTCAGCCGATCCCCTTCGTCCAGTGGCTGCTGTTCCAAACTTTTGAAACGCTTCCTTATCTGATTCCTCTGGCGATCGCCGGACGATCGACGCGATTCGGGCGCGATAGCCTGTGGCTGGCCTTTGCCTGGCTGATGCTCATCCCCTTCGTGCAGATTGGCTGGTCGACCGACTTCATGATGCGTGGCTCGATCACGGCCTTGGCTCTGGTCACGGTGATGGTCAGCGATCATGTCGTACAACGGGGCGAGAGGTGGCGCTGGTTCATGGTGGTGCTTGCCATTGGCAGCCTGACGGGCCTTGCCGAGATCCGGCGCGCATTACTCTATCCCGCCGCACCCGAAGTGCGCTGCACCTTCTTCAAGGCATGGGATCAAACCTTCGCAGCCTTTCCCAAGGGATCCTATCTGGCCCCTGTCGATAAGCTTCCCTCGCTCATCCGCCCTTCCCATCCGGCCCGCGCCTCGGCGAGCGAACCGGCCCGCTGCTGGGATGGCACCTGGAGGCTGCCCTACGATCCACGCAACGCGCCATCAGACCGAGAGAATGGCGTAAAGTGAAAGGCCCATGGGGAAGGGAAGGCGGCCGAGCAGATGCCGCTCCGCCGCGAACACGCGCTGAAGCGCGGCATTGACGAGCGGTGACGGGCGCGCGTCGAGGGGCGTGTCACGGCGCAACAACTGATGAGCGAAGCGCTGCGCTACCGCGAGCGGGAAAAGCAGGCTGTTGAAATGGCCTGAGACTTCAACCTTCAACCCCGCTGCGCGGACCACTTCCAGCAGGCCATCATGCGTGTAACGGCGCTTGTGGTGGTGCAGCACGTCATGATCCGACCAGAGCCAGGGCGCAGCCGGGACGGTGAGCAACAGCCGCCCCTTGGGCGCCAGCCGCGTACCCAGAGCGCGCAGCGACGCTTCATCCTCGTCGATATGCTCCAGCACATCGAGCAGCGCGATCAGGTCGTAACGGGTTTCGCCGAAACCGATCGCGTCGGGCAGGGCGCCTGCCTCCACCCGGCACAGACCTCGCGCGGCGGCCAAGGCGCGGGCGTTCGCATCATATTCCATGGCATCGAGCGCGCCATATTGCGCCAGCAGCGCAAGGTTGCCGCCTGTGCCGCAGCCCGCTTCAAGAATATGAGCGTCAGCAGGTAGCGGAACATGGGTTCGGACCAGGCTTTCGATGATGGCGCGACGCGCGACAAACCACCAATGATCCTGCTCCTGCGCGCTCATGCTCGCATAGGCTGATCGATCCATTCGTCCTCTTCCTTGGCTTGGGGCTGGATGGCAGGCGGCACTGTCGGCTCGCTTTCCTCAGCCACGACATAAAGCGGCCGATTGCGCACCTCCTGCGCGACGCGGCCCAGATATTCTCCGATGATGCCAAGGCTCATCAGGTTGAGGCCGCCCAGCATGAGCACGGCAACCATGATCGAGGCATAGCCCGGCGTATCCACTCCGGTCAGCAGCGTGTGCAGCACCAGGAAGGCGGCATAGGCAAAGGCCATCAGCGCGATGCTGCCGCCGATATAGGACCATATGCGCAGTGGTATGGTCGTCGAGGCGGTGATGCCGTCCACGGCGAGCGACCAGAGCTTGCTCACGCGCCACTTGCTGCTCCCGGCCTCGCGAGGAGCGCGTTCATAATCGACAGTGGCGATGCGAAAACCGACCCAGGAGAAAAGGCCCTTGGTAAAGCGAGCCTGTTCGCCGAGTTGTTTGATGACGTCCACTGCCTGCCGGTCAAGCAGCCGGAAATCACCAACATTTTCAGGGATGGGATGATCGGAAAGGCGGTTGATGAGGCGATAGAATCCTTGCGCGCTCCAGCGCTTGAACCAGTCGTCGCTGGACCGGTCTGCGCGGCGCGCATTGACCACCTTCGCCCCCGCCAACCAATGGCGGACCATGGCGACGATGACTTCCGGCGGATCTTGCAGGTCGACGTCGATCGGGATGACCGCGTCTCCCCTCGCTCGGTCGATCCCGGCAGCCAATGCCGCTTCCTTGCCGAAATTGCGCGACAGGGTGATGTGGCGGATATCGGGGTCCAGACGGGCGAGGATCGTCAATATGTCGTCGGTGCGGTCAGTGCTGCCATCATTGATGAACAGAAATTCGGCTCGAGCGTCCGGTCCGATGAGCTGAAGCGCTCGGGCGACCGCGGGACGCGCTGCATCCAGGAATAGCGAAATGCTCTCCTGTTCATTGAAGACCGGAATGACGATCGACAACAAAGATGGTGTAGCCATTCCTTTTGAGCCCCCAATGCGGGCCGGTGCCCCATGCCGATATCAGCGAAAATGGTTAACAAAGCCTCACCCGCGTCGGGGTACGGCAGCGCCGGTGGGAAGGTCAGCATAATCTTTACCATTTTCGGCGATCAGGCTGCGATGGATGAAACGGCGACGATGGCGCGGATGACCACTCAAAACAGCCTGCGTCAGGTCGGCCCCCTCGCGCTTATGGCGACACTCCTGCTGCTGCCGACCTTTCTGCTGGGCCCGGGCGATTCCCATTCCGTTACCTACAATTATGTCTGGACGAGTCAGTTCGGGACGGAGATGGCGAAGGGAAATCTCTATCCACGCTGGCTACCGGACAGTTTCGAAGGACTGGGTAGTCCTGCCTTCTATTTCTATCCGCCCATCGCCTTCTGGATAGCCGGCGCGTTCGATGCTGGCGGCCTGTCCACGCTCGCCGCTATCAACATGGCCGCGTTCCTGACGCTGCTGCTGTCAGGCATTGCCATGTATCATTGGCTTTCCGCACGCGGCACCTATCCGCTTGCCGGGGCGATCCTCTATATGGCCGCGCCCTATCACCTGATGGACTTCTATGTCCGGGGCGCTCTGGCGGAATTTACCGCCTTCATATGGTATCCCCTCATTGCGCTAGCCATAACCCGCCTTCCCGAGCGCAGGGGCGTCATCCTGCTGGCGCTCGCCTATGCAGGACTCGTGCTGACCCATTTGCCCATGGCGATGCTCACCGGCTTCTTCCTGATCGCTCCGCTGGGCCTGCATAGAATCCTGGCAGACCGGCGCGCCTTTTGGTTCTTGGCAGTTAGTGGCGCGCTCGCCATTGGTCTTGCGGCCTTCTATCTGCTCCCGGCCCTGACGATGCAGGGCCATATTTCCTCGCAACTGCTATGGGGACCCTGGTATCGGCCATCTTCTTGGGGGCTGCTGGCGGACGGCCCCCTCCTCCAGATGCTGCCCATTCCGGTGTTGATCGCTGGCCTTGCGCTGCTGTCGCTGTCGGCACGTTCCATCTGGACCGTCATAAGCCTTTTGGCCGCGCTGGCCGCGCTCGGCCTCATCCCCTTCCTCTGGGACATTCCCCCCTTTGCTCAGGCGCAATTTCCCTGGCGGTTGCTGGGCCTCATCGAATTTGCCGCCATAACGGCCATTCTGAGCTGCCGTCCACAACCGATCCTGTTGGGATTGGGATTGGCGCTTGTGGCCTTTTCCTATGTCCGATGGACAGCCGAAGCGGCGGAATATCTGATCAAGCCAGTGCCCTACGCCATGATCAGGCGTGATCTGCCCGATGCCGTGGAATATCTGCCTGCCGGCTTCAACACAAATCGCATAACCGACTTTGAACGGAAGCCCAACCTCACCGAATGGCGCGACATCAGGCCGGGGAACGAGGTGGTGGCAGCGACGCCAGGCGAGGTGACAATGCGCCGCGCCGCTTTCCCGATCTGGCGCGTCATGCAGGGCGATGAGGTTGTGCATTACAAGGGACCCGTCATCCACTTCCAAGCACGGCGGGGCCACTATCGAATAGAGCGTGTCACTATATGGCAGGAATGGGTTGGCCTGCTTGTCAGCTTGGCCAGCCTGTTTCTGCTTGCGGTGATTAAGCCACAGGGGGGTGTCGGTCCGCCCGCTCGGTTCAGCCGGGTTTGGGTTGACCCGGCAAACTGAAAATTCTGATCAAGCGCCCTTCATCACGGCCCCGTCAATCACGACACCATGCTGGACAAACTTCCATAATGCGATGATCAGCTTGCGTGCCAGAGCGACGATGGCAGGTTGCCGACGTCGACAACCTGCGAGGTTGGTCCGACTGTGGAACCATCTGCTCAGCGCAGAGTCCGGTTGATGAAGCAGCCAAAACCAGGACAGCTGGATCATGGCGGTTCGCAGTCTTGGGTTACCGGCTTGTGACACGCCTTGTCCCGATAGGTCGCCCCGCTCTGCCAGGGGGTCGGAACTAGGCCGGCATAGGCAGCCAGTTGGCGCCGATTGTCGAAGTTTCGATAAAGCCCTTCGGACCAGAGGATGTTGGCGAACTCAGGCCCAATGCCGCGTAGTTTCATGAGGCTGGCGAAGCCCGCTGATGCTGGGTGCCCATCGGCGCGTTCCAGTCCGACCTTCGGAATTAACGCGCATTTCAGATGCGAGATAATTCTTGCCCATTGTATCGATCGGTGGGATTATCGCGCATCTGACATGCGAGATAATCATATGACGATCCATCTGGTTGGCGAGACGATCAATGCCAAGCGCGCGCACCAGCGCACGCAAGCCGGCGAGCTCGTCCAGCTCGTGCGGGGCGTATATGTCGATCAAAATGTTGATGCAGACGCCGCCATAATGAACCATGCGATCCGCATCGCTCATTATCTCTATCCCCATGCCTATTTGTCGTCGGCAAGCGCAGTGCTGCTTGCGCCGACACCCGACGGCCGGCTCTTTATCAGCGGCAGGCGCAACCAGCGCACGAGGCTGCGCAGCCTGGAGATCGTCCAGAACGAAGCGCCGCCGCATCCTTCGACCGCGTCAGCGGTAGTCGGTGACGATCTGGGCGAGTTGCGCATCGACGCGTCCTCCCCCCGGCAGCGCTTTCTGGAAGCCTTTCGCCTGCGCAGCGAGCATGCCAGTGCCATTACTGCCGAAATGCGCGTCCAGATGTCTGCGCGCCTCGTCGAGGAGCATGGTACGCCCAAGGATGCTGCCGATGCAGTCTGGGCGCTCGCGCGTGAAAATGGCTGGTATCGCGAAGGCGAAGGTGCGGAACGCTTCTTATTGGCGCAGCCGAGCACATCCAAAGCGCCCGTCAACAAGGCGGCGCTGGATCTGATGATTGCATGGCACGGCGAGCCGCTCGGCCGCCTGACTCATGACGGCTTTGAGTGGCGCTGGCAGCCAGGCCGGCGTTCAGGACCGGCGCTCATCCGGGAGACAACGCCCGGGAAACTTCCGGCATTTGTCGAATCCCTCTTACCGGAAGGCTGGCTCGCCCAGGTGCTTCAAGAGCGCGACGAGCGCGAGGCGTTGAAGCGTGGGCGGCGCTATATGTCGAACATCACCGTGGTCGAGGCCCGCGACGAGCTGGCGGCACTGCCGGCGGACAATCTCACGACGAGGCTGAACGGCTTTATCAACGCAGGCCGCTTCACCGGCCGCTATGATGGCCCGGCGCGCGGCGCGATCGAGGAGAGCTTCGAGCAGAACCTCGCGCGCATATTCGCTCGCGCGGAAACGCCGCGCCTGTCGGGCGTCCAGATCAAGGCGCCCATGCATCTGGCGCCGGATGGCGCACTCCTCCCGGCCATCGATCTGCCATTCACCCATATCCTCAAGCCGGCAGGCACCGCTGGTTTCGAGATGCTGCCGATGGTGGAATGGTTCTGCCTTGAACTAGGCCGAGCCGCCGACTTTGCGGTGCCTGACGTCGTCCTGACGGCGATGCCCGATGGCATGGCCCCAGCGCTCATCGCGGAGCGGTTCGATATCCGCCAGGGACCGGGCGATCAAAGGCGGATCGCGCTTGAGGATTTCTGTTCGATCCTGGATTTGCCCACCTCGGCCAAATATGATGGGACGATAGAGCGGATGGCGCGCGGACTGCGGTCGCTGTCGACCGACCCTGCGGCCGATCTTGACATTCTTTTCCGCCGCGCGGTTTTCGCCTGGCTGATCGCCGATGGCGACATGCACCTCAAAAACCTCGCGCTGCTCAAAATCGCCGAACCGGATGCCAAGGCATTTACCTCGGTTCGTTTCGCTCCGCTTTATGATGCGGTCACGACGCGGGTATTCCCCGGTCTTGGCGGCGATCGCATGGCGCTCAAGCTCAACGGCAAGGACGATCGGCTGATGCGCCGAGATTTCATGACGCTGGCGCGCACGATCGGCCTGCCCCAAAGCGATGCGGAGAGAGCCATTGCCGAATTGACTGGCAGCCTCACACAAGCCGTCGAAACCATCCGCCTACCGGCTTTTGCGGTGGAGGCCGAGGCCGCTGCGACCGCTCAGAGCCAGATATTGGCCATCGTCGGCGAGCGCTGCACTGCGCTTGCCGGCGATGCGGGTTAGCGCTTGCAGGCCGGGCCATGTTGGTTCTCGATGGGGTTCCCTCCGGGAAGCTTCGCTTTGCGCGTATAGTGTTTCCCAAACCGGTTAAGGAAGACATGCTCCTTTGTTAGCCGCCCTCGCCCCACGGCACTGCAACGCGGTCTGAATGCGTTGGGTCCTGGAAGGCGAATAGGATGGGAAAGGGGTGGGCCCATCATTTGGCGAATCGCGGCAGAAAACATACGGGTTTTGAGCGATTTGCGAATTTTGCTGCGCATTTCGGCCGAGTGTTTAAATGGTTTGTTGACCGTCGCGTAAATATACTCACATTAATTGCCGTAGAAACGCAAAGCAGAGAGAAAGGAGCTCGATATGCAATCAGTGCAAAAAACCCGTCGCGCTCCGTTGAAGGCGCGACCTCGCGAGGTGACCGACACCGAGTTCGAGCAGGCTGTTCGTGATTTCAGCGACCGCTACAAGAAGACTCTCGAATACCTTGCCCGTTGAGCCCTTGTGGCTCTCCTACGAGCGCCTTCTAACAGTACATGGCATTCAAATAGAGCGCTGGCGTGCCGGGCGTCAAGGACCGGAAACTAGTTGAAAGCGCCCTGAGTAATCTTCGCAATCTCTTTCATTATGACGATGTCGATGATGTGCTGACACTCGCCGTGCGGCTTTGCTACGCGATAGCGAAGAATCATGGCTTCAATGACGGCAACAAGCGCGCGGCCTTTGCTGGCATGGGCGTCTTCCTCGAACTTAACGGCTTCACAATCGCCATGAACGATGACACGCTTGCGGGTCGGATGGTCGAAGGACTGATCGATGGTTCGATCAGCGAGGAAGAGTTCGCGGACGACATCGCGCCCTGGATCGTCTGCTTGGGCTGACCGAAGCGTCGACACAGCTGGCGCGCTTGTCGAAGCGATGGGACAATGGCTTCGCGCAGGACATTATTTCATTGCCGTGCTTCTTGATTCCGCTGGAAATTGGATCGAGCGAAGCAATTCGCCCCTCGATCCAATCTTCGCACTGGGGCCATTCTCCGGGAATGCCCCCAAAACTCTCTTGGTCCTGACCACCGGCTTCAGCTCAGTTTGTTGATCGATTCTCGCATGTGATCGACGCTGACGCTGGAATAGCGTTGGACCATCCGCAGTGATTTCCAGCCGCCCATGTTCATGATGGTGATGAGGTCGATCCCCGCCATCACGCAATGGGACGCCCAGTGGTGGCGCCAGTCATGGACGGTGAAATCCTCGATCCCCGCGCGCTTGCAGGCGGTTGCATGCTGGTTCTTGATCGGATTGCCGCCGGGAATCTTCGCCTTGCGCGTGTCCTGATAGGGTTTGCCGAACCGGTTGAGGAAGACATGCCCGGTTGTCGGCTGACCTTGCTTCTCCCAGATCGGGCGCAGCACGTCCATGACACGTGGATGCATCGGCACGGATCGGATGATCGCATTCTTTGTGTGATTGAGTCGGATCGAGCCCTCCTTCATATCGACGCCGTTCACGCCCCAGGACAACTGCAACGCGGTCTGGATGCGTGGACCATGGAAGGCGAGCAGTGTGATGATCGGCTGGATGTGTGGCGAGTAGGCCGCGATCAACCGGTCGCGGTCCTCCTTGCTGAGGAAGCGCACCCGTTCATTGTTGAAGGGGATGGCCTTGATCCGCAGGGGCGGGAGGTCGTACAGCTCGTGATGGACATTGATGGCCGCCTGGAACACGGAGCGATAGCGATCTTGGCCCGCCGGATCATGCCCAGTCAGATAGGCGCGGCGAAAATGTTCCCACGCCTGCTTGGGTTCGCGCAGACTGAAGTCTCCGATCAACCCGTTGAGCTTGCCGATGCGCAGGACATCGGACCGGCAGGGTGGCTTCGCCTTGGTCAGGTAGTTGTCGAAGGCCTGGGCTATGGTTCCCTGCGCGATGAGAGCGGCCGGACCGAACATCAGTTGGTGACGCAGCTTCGTCTCATGTTCAGCCATCAGATGGGCTGCGGCGTCGGGGTCGCTCGTTCCTGTGCTGAATTCCTTGACGATGATCTTTTTTTACCGAGGCCAACTGTGCCACGGATGTAATAGATGCCGTGCTTCCCACGGGTACGGATGGAGAGCATCTTGGTTTCCTTTGTATTTGATCGCGGCCTGTACCGGGCAGATTTTTCTGCAGGCGTGAACAAGCAGCGCGTCGTGTTTTATGAAGGTCGGGCGCATTCCGTTGCCCAGGTCGGCGTGAGCTTCATGGCGAACCAGGGCGGAATGTCGCGAGACAGGAAGCAATTGGTCCGCGACCTTGCGGCGGTGCTCGAGCTCTGAGCGAACCGGAGGCTTTTCGCTTGGCATCGGCGCGCTGGCCACTGTCCGGTGTGCCCCGTCGGCCCAGCTTTGGCGGCTTCAGCGAAGCTTTCCTTTTGGCTTTGTTCGCCGCCGCCGAATGATTGTCGACCGCCTCCGTCTGACGGGTTTGAGCCGTGTCCGCGACTCGGGAATTGGCTGCGCTGGCCCAGCATCCGCATGCCCAGAATTTGCCAAGAGAGGGGGGTGATTTGCCCAAAATTTGCCGAAAAGGGCGGCGGCCGGGTTCGACCTGTGCCGGCCTGCCGGCAAACAAAAACCCCGCCAAACCATTGATTTGACGGGGTTTTCGATGGTGGGCGTGGCAAGGATTGAACTTGCGACCCCTGCGATGTCAACACAGTGCTCTACCACTGAGCTACACGCCCACGGTGGAGTGGGCCAATAGCGGGGGGAGGCAGGTAGCGCAAGCGGGAAATTTCGCCTTTTCGCTATTCTTCTGGACAGCCGATGGCCAGCCCATATGCTGCGGCGCGAAAAGGGGACGCGAGACATCATGCTGCCATCGACCACGCCGCCTGACCGGGCCGTCCAGCGCCTGCCGCTCTATCGCCAGCTCTATGTCCAGGTGCTGGTCGCCATCGCGCTGGGCGTGGCGATCGGGCATTTCTTCCCGGACATGGGCGTCGCGTTGCAGCCGTTGGGCGAAGCCTTCATCAAGCTGGTGAAGATGATCATCGCACCGGTCATCTTCCTCACCATCGTCACCGGCGTCGCAGGGATGAAGGAACTGGGCGCGATCGGCCGCGTCGCGGCAAAGGCCTTCGCTTATTTCCTGACCTTTTCCACGTTGGCGCTGATCGTCGGGCTGATCATCGCCAATGTCGTCCATCCCGGCGCGGGGCTGAACATCGACCCCGCGACGCTGGATGCGGGCAAGGTCGCCCAATATCAACAGCAGGCGCACGACCGCACGCTCACCGGCTTCCTGCTCGACATCATCCCCGGCACGCTGATCTCGGCGGTCGCGGACGGGCATAACATCCTTCAGGTGCTGTTCGTCGCAATCCTGTTCGGCATTGCGCTCACCATGGTGGGGGAGAAGGCGGAGCCGCTGATGACGGTGCTCGAATCTGCCAGCCACGCCCTTTTCAAGCTGGTGTCGTTGCTGATGAAGGCCGCGCCGCTGGGGGCATTCGGCGCCATGGCTTTCACGATCGGCAAATATGGCGTGGGCACGCTGGCCAATCTGGCCGGACTGGTGGCGACTTTCTACCTGACCTCGGCGCTGTTCGTGCTGGTGGTGCTGGGCATCGTGGCGCGTCTGGCGGGGTTCAACATCCTGCATCTGATCCGCTATCTGAAGGCGGAGCTGTTGCTGGTGCTCGGCACCTCTTCCTCCGAAGCGGCCTTGCCCAGTCTGATCGAAAAGATGGAACGCGCCGGTTGCCGCAAGTCGGTGGTCGGGCTGGTCGTGCCCACCGGATACAGCTTCAACCTGGACGGCACCAACATCTACATGACGCTGGCGGCACTGTTCATCGCGCAGGCGACCAATGTGCATCTGGGCCTGGAGGAGCAACTGCTGCTGCTGCTGGTCGCGATGCTGTCGAGCAAGGGCGCGGCCGGCGTGACCGGGGCGGGGTTCATCACCCTGGCCGCGACGCTGTCGATCGTGCCGTCGGTGCCGGTCGCGGGGATGACGCTGATCCTGGGTGTCGACCGCTTCATGAGCGAATGCCGCAGCCTTACCAATTTCATCGGCAACGCTGTGGCGACGGTCGTGGTGTCGGCCTGGGAGAAGGGGCTTGATCGCGAGCGTTTCGCCGCCGCCATGGCGGGCACGCCGCTGCCCCCCACGCCGGACATGGAGGAAGTGGTGGCCGCTTGAGGCCGACCCCGCCGAGATCGTCAGTTGAGGCCGGTCAGGCTCTCGCTGCCGAACATCCGCTCCACTTCCAGCACCAGTTCGCGCAGGTGGAAGGGCTTGGAGAGCACCTTGGCCTGCGGCACCGCCTTGCCGGCTTTCAGGGTGACGGCGGCAAAGCCGGTGATGAACATGATCCGCGTGTCCGGTGCGACGGAGGCGGTATGCTGGGCGAGTTCGATGCCGTCCATTTCCGGCATGACGATGTCTGTCAGCAGCAGGTCGAAGCGGTCGCTCTCGATATGCGGGACAGCCTGCGCGCCCGTGGCGACGGCGACGACGTCATAGCCCGACCTTTCCAGGGCGCGGGCCAGATAGGCACGCATGCTGTCATCATCTTCGGCTAGCAGAATTCGAACCATTGCCCCGTTTGTCTCGCCCCAGGCCCCGACCGGCCGTCCCCATGGATCGCCCCCTTCGCGGATGGCGTGTCGCCCCTATATATGCGACAAGGTGTAAATATTATCCAGCCGAGTAACCATTTTTGGGTGGCGGCGTGAAAGGGCATGATTTGGATCATAGCGCGCCATCCGTTCCCCGCCGATCCTGCGCCGCCTATGACCTCCATGGCCCGGAAGAGCCGATCAGTCCCGTCATCCTGTCCGTTCCCCATGCCGGCCGCGATTATGACGAGTCGCTGCTGGCGCAGGCGCGGGTCCGGCCGGAAATATTGCAGCGGCTGGAGGATCGCTGGGCGGACTTGCTGGCCCATCCGGTGATGGATGGCGGCCATAGCGTGCTGGTGGCGCGGGCGCCAAGGGCGATGATCGACCTCAACCGCCATGAACGGGAAGTCGATCCCGGCATGGTGACGGGCCTTCCACGCGATGTGGCCCTGCACAGCAGCGCCAAGTTGCGCGGCGGGCTGGGACTGATCCCCCGCCGTTTGCCCGGCGCGCATGAATTATGGTTGCGGCCGCTGGGCTGGACGGAGGTGCAGCGGCGAATCGAAACCGTCCATCGCCCCTATCATGCCGAACTGGCTCGGCTGATGCGGGCGGCGCGCGATCTTTATGGCCACGCGATCCTGATCGACCTTCATTCCATGCCGCCGCTGCCCCCACCCGCCGCTGGGCAGGCGCCGCCGGATCTCGTGCTGGGCGATCGTTTCGGGCGCAGCGCATCGGCCCGGCTGATGATGTTGGCGGCAGACGTGGCGGCCTCCCACGGTGTCACCGCGGCACTGAACCATCCCTATGCCGGCGGCCATATGATCGAGCGGCATGGCCATCCCGACCACGGCCTTTATGCCATGCAGCTGGAGTTCGACCGCAGCCTTTATCTGGACGCGGCAATGGAGCAGCCGGGGGAGGGATTGGATCGGATAAGGCGGGTCGTCTCATCGATCGTCGGTGCGCTGGCGGAGGAACTGCCACGATCGGGCTATGCTCTGGCGGCGGAATAGGTCGGCCTGCCCGCCATTGTCGCAAAAATGAAATATTACTGACGCTTCCATGTAATAATTAATTCATATTGGCGTCACCCGATATTTGTCGGGATTTCATTCATGCGGACCTCTCCTTGCGCCGGTATATTGGGGGCTGGCGGACTCGCCCTCTGCCTGATGCCTTTACCCGCCGTCGCGCAGGCAATCAGCGAAACCGAGGCACAGGAACTGCGCGCCCAGATCGCCACGCTCAAGGCGCAGGTCGATCGACTGGAAGCCCGCCTGGGGAGCGCCGCCCCAACGCCTGCGACCCCGCCACCGCCCGTACAGCCGGCAGCCCCGGCCACCAGCATCGGCTGGAAGGGCGGTCCGGTGTTCAGCAGCGGGTCGGCCAGCTTCAAGGTGAAGGGCCGCATCCAATATGATGCGGGCATGCTGATGACGCCGCCGAGCGTGCAGGATCGCGCCAAAGGATATTCCAACGAGTTGCGCCGGCTACGCCTGGGTGGCGAAGGCAAGCTGGGCGGCGGTTTCGGTTACAAGCTGGAGACGGAGCTTTCCGACAATGGCGTCGATCTGGTCGACACGTTCATAACCTATGAGACGGGCAAATGGCTCGTCACGCTGGGCAATCACAACCAGTTCCAGTCGCTGGACGAACTGATCGGCGACACCACCGGCTCGGTGATGGAGCGGGCGGCCTTCACCGATGCCTTCGGTTTCGAGCGGCGATTGGGCCTGTCGGTGCAATATCAGGCCGGGCCGTTGCTGGCGCAGGCGGGCATCTTCTCCGACAGCGCCGACTCGCTGACCAACGACGCCGACGGGCCTGACGGAGGCGACGAGAATAACAGCTATGGCGTCGATGGGCGTATCGTGTTCGCGCCCAAATGGGGGGACACACAGCTACATTTCGCGCTGTCCGGCCATTGGCGCGATTTTCAGCGCCTGTCGGAAACGCCGCAGCGCTACCGGCAACGGGCCTATTTCCATAGCGCCAACAGCCGTTTCCTGGCCACGCCCCGGATCGCGGCCAAGGGGGAAAGCCATTACGGCATGGAACTGGCCGGCACGCAGGGGCCGTTCTGGTGGGCGGGCGAGGCGCACTGGTTGCGGGTCGATCGGCCGTGGCTGGCCGATCCGACCTTCTTCGGCGGCTATGCCGAGGTCGGCCTGTTCCTGACCGGCGAGACCCGCAGCTACAAGAACGGCATTTTCGGCAGCACCAGGCCGAAAAAATCCGTCGGCAGCGGCGGCCTGGGCGCCTGGCAGGTGGCGTTGCGCTATGATTATCTGGATCTCAACGACCGGGACATCGTGGGTGGCACGCAGAATGCCTATGTCGCCGCGCTGGTGTGGACGCCGATCGAATATCTCCGCTTCAACCTCAACTATGCACGGATCGATTATCGGGATGCCGCGATCCTGGCGGGGACCAGGGCCGATTATGGGGTGAATGTGGTCGGCTGGCGGGCGGAACTAGACTTCTGATCCGGCCAAATCGACGGTGAAAGAAAAGCCGCACGGACATGGCCGGCGGCGGATCGTGGGGCAACGGACGAGCCATCGGGGATAGAGGATGGCCAAAAGCTGACCATGAAAAAGGGCGGCACCTTCCGGCCCGCCCCCTTCTCATATCACCTGACGGTGCGCATTAGAGCGCGCTGCGTTAAATCGTACGCAAGCCGCGCGTTCTAGTTTTTGTTGTCGCATCGTTTTAAGCGCAAAACCGGTTCCCACTTTTGCGCACGATGCTCTAGTAAACGCGCGCCTTGGGCTTGATATATTCCGCCTCGTCCGTGAGCGTGTAGTCGTGCACCGGACGGTAATCGAGCGTCACCTTGCCGCCCTTTCCGCCCCAGCCTTCGAACCAGCTTACCGTGTGCTTCATCCACTCATTGTCGTCGCGGTTCGGGAAATCCTCATGCGCGTGGGCGCCGCGGCTTTCCTTGCGGTTTTCCGCGCTGACCATGGTGCAGACCGCCTGCGACATGAGGTTGTCCAGCTCCAGCGTCTCGATAAGGTCGGTGTTCCAGATCAGCGAGCGGTCGGACACGCCGACATCGGCCAGGCTCTGGTTGACCTGCGTCATCTTGGCGACACCCTCGGCCAGCAACGCGCTGTCGCGGAACACGGCGGCATGCTTCTGCATGGTGTGCTGCATTTCGAGACGGATCTTCGCCGTGGGCGAACCGCCCTTGGCATTGCGATAATGGTCGAGACGCGACAGCGCCAGATCGGCCGCATCGGCCGGCAGCGGACGGTGCGAATCGTTGGGCTTGATCGTCTCCTTGAGGTGCAGGCCGGTCGCGCGGCCAAACACGACAAGGTCGATCAGCGAGTTCGAACCCAGGCGATTCGCGCCATGGACCGACACGCAGGCCGCTTCGCCGACCGCATAGAGGCCCGGCACCACCACTTCCGGATCGTCACCGACCTTGGTCACCACCTGGCCATGATAGTTACAGGGGATGCCGCCCATATTATAGTGGACGGTCGGCGTCACCGGCAGCGGCTGACGGGTAAGGTCGACGCCCGCGAAGATCTTGCCGCTTTCGGTGATGCCCGGCAGGCGCTCGGCCAGCACCTTGGGATCGATATGGTCGAGGTGCAGGAAGATATGGTCCTTGTTCGGACCCACGCCGCGCCCTTCGCGCATTTCCATCGCCATCGATCGCGACACGACGTCGCGCGACGCCAGGTCCTTCGCCGACGGGGCATAGCGCTCCATGAAGCGCTCGCCCTCGGAGTTGGTGAGGTAACCGCCCTCGCCGCGCGCGCCTTCGGTGATCAGCACGCCCGCGCCGTAGATGCCGGTCGGGTGGAACTGCACGAACTCCAGATCCTGGAGCGGCAGGCCCGCGCGCAGCACCATGCCGCCGCCGTCGCCGGTACAGCTATGCGCCGAAGTGGCGGAGAAGTAAGCACGACCGTAACCGCCGGTCGCCAGCACCACCGCCTTCGAACGGAAGCGGTGGATCGAGCCATCCTCCATGCAGATGGCGATGACGCCCCGGCATTCCTTGCCGTTCGGGCCGTCTTCCATGATCAGGTCGATGGCGAAATATTCGATGTAGAAATCCGCGTCATATTTCAGCGACTGCTGATAGAGCGCGTGCAGCATGGCGTGGCCGGTACGGTCGGCCGCGGCGCAGGTGCGCTGCACCGGCGGGCCCGCGCCCATATTCTGCATGTGGCCGCCGAAGGGACGCTGGTAGATGGTGCCATTGTCGTTGCGGCTGAACGGCACGCCGGCATGTTCCAGCTCGATCACCGCCGCAGGCGCTTCGCGCACCATATATTCGATCGCGTCCTGGTCGCCCAGCCAGTCCGACCCCTTGACGGTGTCGTACATGTGCCAGGTCCAGTGGTCGGGCGAGTTGTTGCCAAGGCTGGCGGCGATGCCGCCCTGCGCCGCCACGGTATGGCTGCGGGTCGGGAACAGCTTGGTGATGCAAGCCGTCTTCAACCCCGCTTCGGCGCTGCCCATGGTGGCGCGCAGGCCGGAGCCGCCAGCACCCACGACGACCGTGTCGTAGGTGTGGTCGATGATCTTGTAGGCTTCGCTCATTATTTGACGATCCCCGTGAAGGCGATCTTGGCGATCGCGAAGACGCCCGCGGCCGCGCCGCCAAAGGCATAGAAGTTCAGCAGCAGCATGGAGAGGAAGGCCAGCCCCTTGTCATGGACATAATCCTCCAGCATCACCTGCATGCCGAGGCGCAGGTGCCAGAAGATGCTGACGATCATCAGCATCAGCGGCACCGCGACCAGCGGATGGGCGATCCAGTTGTGAACGCTCTGATAATCCAGCCCCGGCAGGGCGATCAGGCTGAACAGCAGCCACAGCACCAGCAGCAGGTTGCCGACGGCGGTATAACGCTGCGCCAGCCAGTGATGTGCGCCGTGGCGGGCAGAGCCAAGACCACGGACGCGGCCGATTCCGGTTCCCGTTCCCATCAGAATTTCCCCGTGCAGATCGCGGCCCAGAAGGCCAGGGTGGCAAGCACCGAAAGGACGAAGGTCAACAGCGACCAGAGCTTGTTGTTCTTCAGCTCGTAGCCCGCGCCCATGTCGAGCACGAAATGGCGCAGCCCCGAAAAGAGATGCTGGAAGAAGAACCAGCTGAGGCCCGCCATCACCAGATAGCCGATGGGCGACGTCGCGCACTTCACGAAGGTCGCATAGGCTTCCGGTCCGCTTGCAGCGGCCATCAGCCACCAGACCAGACCCAATGCGCCGACCGTTGCCAGACCGTTGCCGGTCACGCGGTGCATGATGGAAACGGCCATCGCTGGCCCCCATTTCCAGATCGTCAAATGCGGCGAGAGCGGCCGGCTCGTGGTTCGCGCCATATCTTCCCTACGTCCCTGATGTTTGTCCCTCGAGTCCCGTCCCCTTAGGAGCGATCCGCGAAGAGGGCAAGCCGCCCTGGCCCTGCGGCGGACGGATAAAGGAAAGCGGACCGATATGAGCTAAGAAGTGATTAACCAAATGGCGCTATCCCGGCACGACCAACAAGACCAATTTGGGGTTCTGCCGCACATGACTTCCGCCGCCACGCCCAAAAACGCCATCCTTGCGATGATGAGGGAGGTCGACCCGCATGGTGAACTGGCGCAGGGCCTGCGCCAGATCCGCGACCTGGTGGGTGAAAATATGACGGTGGCGGCGCGCACTTTCTACGACGCCTATCTCGAACAGACGAATCTGCGTGCCAAGCTCAACCCCGCGACGCTCGCCAAGATCGAAACCGAAGCGCACGAATATGTGCGCCAGAAGCTCGGCTATTATGAAGCGGGCGAATGGGCATTGTCCTCGATCGCCTGCGTGCGCCATGCCCGCAAGCAGGGGGCGCCGTTGCGCGCTGTCCTGATGCCGGTGGCGGCGGCCAACGAAAAGCTGATCGATCTCATCTGGGAACGTACGGAGGTGGAAGCGGACCGCCGCCGGCTGGTCCATGTCATGATGCATGTCGGCATGATCGACGCCGGACTGATGGCGAATGTGCTCGCCAGCGATGAAGCGGAAGCCCAGCGCAACGAGCGCCAGCGCTTCGGCACCCTGTTCGAACAGCGGATCGTGGGCGAGATCGACGGCGCCTCGCAACTGGGCGAATCGCTGCGCGAACAGGCCAAGGACGCTTCGGCCGCCACGCGGGGCATGTTGGGCAAGGCGTCGGAAGTCGCCGCCGCCGCCGAACAATCCGCCCTCGCCATGCGCGAAGCGGCCCGTACCTCGGCCGGCCTCATCCGTGCGATCGAGGATGCCCGTACCGAGGTCGAAAGCGCGGCCGGCGTGGCCCAGCGCGCGGCACGCCAGTCAGGCGACGCGGTCGCCATGTCGACGACGCTGACCGATCATGCCAAGTCGATCGAATCGATCCTGGGCCTGATCCGCGACATTGCGGGCCAGACCAACCTGCTCGCGCTCAACGCCACGATCGAGGCCGCCCGCGCGGGCGATGCCGGACGCGGCTTCGCCGTGGTCGCGCAGGAGGTGAAGAGCCTCGCCAACCAGACCGCCCGCGCCACGGACGAGATCGCCGGCAAGATCGCCGACATCCAAGCCTCGACTCGCCAGTCGGTCGAAACCAACGAACGAATCCGCGACACGGTGGGCGAGGTTCAGGCCAGCGCCGAACGCATCCGCCACGCCATGGACGCGCAGGCGCAGACGGTGACGATGATCACCGCGGCGGTCGACGAAACAGCCCTGGCCGCCGACTCCATGTCCTCGACCATCAGCGCGATCCGCCAGGATACGGAAGTCGTGGCCTCCGAAATCGACCAGCTCGAACGGGGCTTCATGAGCGTGGAGGGCAAACTCTCCAGCCTGCGCGCGGCCTCCTCCGACTTCGGCAAGCAGGTCGCTTGACGGCGGCTTGGCCATGAACGGTCTCTCCTCGCTCCTTCTGGGCAGGGACTGAGCGAAGTCGAAGGCCCGTGTCGAAGGGTCCGCGCAAAATCCTTCGGACGAACCGAACTGGAAAAGCCGACGGTCAACTCACCACCTGAAGCCACCCCGCTTCCCCTATCTCGTCCAAAAGTCTAAAGGCGGCGGCATGACCGATGCCGCCCCAACCCCCGAACCGGAACCAGCCGCACAAAGCTGGAAAGTCACCCTCCCCTGCACTCGCGCCGAGGCGGAGGCGCTGGACGGCGACATAGCGGCCTTCGCCCTGATGGACCGTCCGCCCGTGCTGATGACCAGCGAGGCGGCACCCGACGATGAAGAAAGCTGGCGGCTGGAAGCCTATTTCGAGGGTCAGCCCAGCTCCGCCGCGATCAAGCTGCTCCGTTCCCTGGTCCCCTCCGCCGCGGGTGTCAGGCCGCAGGTCGAACAGCTCCCCGACGAGGATTGGGTGACATTGAGCCAGCAGGGCCTGGAACCCGTCACCGCCGGGCGCTTCCACGTCCGCAATCTTGCCAGCGATCCGGAGCGACCCGGCCATGTCAATTTCCTGATCGAGGCAAGCCGTGCCTTCGGCACCGGCCAGCATGAAACCACGGCGGGTTGCCTGATCATGCTCGACCGGATGCGCCGCGTCGGCATGCGCTTCGGCAATGTCGCGGATATCGGCACCGGCACGGGTCTGCTCGCCTTCGCCGCCCTGCATCTGTGGCCGCGGACTTATGCGACGGCATCGGACATCGATCCGGTGGCCGTGGAGATCAGCGCGGCCAACGCCGCCGCAAACGGCATTGCGACCGGGAAGGGCCAGGGCCAGATCGCGCTCTATACGGCCGCGGGCGTCGACCACCCCGCCATCATCACCCGCGCGCCCTATGACCTTCTGATAGCCAATATACTGGCGGGTCCACTGATCGAACTGGCGCCTTCGCTTTGCGCCCTTGTGGAGGAAGGCGGCACCATCGTCCTTGCCGGCCTGCTCAAGGAACAGGCCGATGCCGTGCTGGCCGCCTACCGCGCCCAGGGCATGCGCCTTGCCGAACGCACCGATCGCGGCGACTGGCCAACGCTCCGTCTGCGCAAGCGCCCGCGCATCGGCTGGAAACGTCCGACCCGTCTCGACGGCAATGCCCGCGGCGAAGCGCCCGGCTTCGGCAGCCTGTGACCTACGGGAATGGGTGGGAAACGGGCAGCGGGCCCGATCTTAAGAGAAACGGAAAGGGCCTCGACGGGCTTGGCCCGAACGGCTTTCCCCCGGTCCGCTCGTGGCCGTTCCCACCCAAATCCTGACATTCCAAGCCCCCTACCCTTTTCCCCGCTCCCCCTATAGAGAGGCCGTTTCGGCGGACCTTCGAAAAGGCAAGAGACAGGATCGTGGCGCGAGAGATCACCGGATTTTCCAACCCGCTGGTGAAGCGCGTCCGATCCCTGCGCGAGAAGAAATTCCGCAAGGCCGAAGGGCTGTTCCTGGCAGAAGGGCTGCGCATCCTGACCGAAGCGCGCGAGGAAGGCGTGCTGCCCGAAATGCTGTTCCATGCCGGCTCGACCCATCCCCTCGCCGCCGATCTGATCGCGGCGATGGAGGCGGCGGGCGGCGATGTCATCGAAACCACGCCCGACATATTGGCCAAGATCAGCGGGAAGGATAACCCCCAGGCCGTGGTCGGCGTGTATCGCGACCGGCTGACCCCGCTGGCGAAGCTCGACAGAACCAAGGCCGATATCTGGATCGTCGCCCAATCGCTGCGCGATCCCGGCAATCTGGGCACGATCCTGCGCACCGGCGATGCGGTCGGCGCTGGCGGCCTCATCCTGATCGACGATTGCGTCGATCCCTTCTCCGTCGAATCCGTACGCGCCAGCATGGGCGCGCTCTTCACCCAGTCGATCACCCAGGCACGCTGGGGGGAATTCATGCACTGGCTGCGCGAAGGGCCGGGCGAACTGATCGGCACCAGCCTGAAGGCCACGCACGACTATCAGGAACCGCGCTACCAAAGCCCCAGCTTCCTGCTGGTCGGCAATGAAGCGCAGGGTTTGCCTGAAAGCTATGAGGCGCAATGCGACCTGCTGGTGAAGATGCCGATGCTGGGCAAGGCGGACAGCCTGAACGCAGCGGTCGCTTGCGCGGTCATGGCCTATGAATTGCTGAACCAGAAAAGAGCGAAATGATGGCGACAGGGGCGGTGGCAGCGGGTTCGGGGGAAATGGACGGCATCGGCGCGATGCTGCGCCACAAGCGGGTTCTGGCGGCCAGCCTGATCGGCACGGCGGTCGAATTTTACGACTTCTATATCTACGCCACCGCCGCCAGCCTGGTCTTCGGCCCGCTTTTCTTTCCCTCCTCTTCCCCTTCCGCGCAATTGCTGGCGGCCTATGGCAGCCTCGCCCTCGCCTTTTTCGCCCGGCCCTTGGGCGCGGCAGTGTTCGGCCATTATGGCGACCGCATCGGGCGCAAGACGACGCTGGTGACGTCGCTGATGCTGATGGGTGGATCGACCCTCGCCATCGGGTTCCTGCCGACCTATCAGAGCATCGGCTGGTGGGCGCCGCTGATCCTGTGCATCCTGCGCTTCGGTCAGGGCTTCGGCCTTGGCGGCGAATGGGGCGGCGCAGCGCTGCTGGCGGTGGAGAACGCCCCGCCGGGCTGGCGGGCGCGCTTCGGCATGTTCCCGCAATTGGGCGCGCCGGTCGGCTTCCTCGCCGCCAACGGGCTGTTCCTGATCCTCGGCACCTTCCTCAGCGACAAGGATTTCTTCGCCTGGGGCTGGCGCCTGCCTTTCCTGGGCAGCGCGGTGCTGGTGTTGCTGGGCCTGTGGATTCGCCTGAAGCTCACCGAGACGCCCGAATTCGTGGCCGCCCGCACCGAGGCGCCGCCGCCCGCCGTGCCGCTCGCAACCTTGTTCCGCAGCCATCTCGGCGCCGCGATCGCGGGCACCTTCGCCTGCGCCGCCTGCTTCGCCGTCTATTATATCGCGACCGCCTTCGCGCTGGGCTATGGCACGACCACGCTCAAGATCGACCGCGAAACCTTCCTGGCGATCCAGCTCGGCGCAATCCTGTTCATGGCGCTCAGCATCATCCTCGCCGGCTGGTGGGCGGACAGGAGCAGCCCGACCCGCGTGCTGGTGGCCGGCTGCATCGGCACGGTGGCGATGGGCGTGATTTTCGGCCCCGCCATCGGCACTGGGCAATTGCTGCCGATCTTCCTGATCCTCAGCCTCGCCTTGTTCCTGATGGGCTTCGTCTACGGCCCGCTGGGCGCCTATCTGCCGCATCTCTTCCCGGTGCAGCTCCGCTATACCGGCGCCTCCTTCGCCTTCAATCTGGGCGGGATCATCGGCGGCGCGCTGGCGCCGATCGTCGCGACCTGGCTGATCGGAATGCAGGGCGTGGCGCTGGTCGGCCTCTATATGTCGGCGGCGGCAGCGCTCAGCCTGATCGGCCTGTGGTTCACAAGTCGGCAATAGGCTTGCGCATCAGGATCAGCGGCACGCCGCTATCCTCGAACGCATGCACATCGATGAAACCGAAGCTGCGATAAAGCGGCACGCCCGCCATGGTGGCGGACAGTTCCAGCGCGGAGAAACCCTCCATCCGCGCCGCCTGTTCGCAGAGTGACAGGATCAGCCTGCCAACGCCCTTCCTCACATGGTCGGGATGCGTGTACATCGCCCGCACCTTGGCCGCCTCTGTCCCCGGATCGAGCAGCCGGTCGTCACGGCCCGCACTATGATTGCCGCCATAAGCCGTCGCGCGCCGGCTCCAGCCGCCGCAACCGGCGATCTGCCCCTGATCCTCGATCACGAAATAAGTGCCGTCGCTGATCAACCGGCTGTCCAGCCCCATGAAAGCATGGCTCGCCCGCACCTGCTCAGGCGTCAGAAAACCAGACTGCAACCCGTCGATCGCCAGCCTCATCACATGGACAAGCGATGGTTCATCGGCGGGAATGGCGAGACGGTGAAGGAGCGACATAGGCTGATGCACCAGGAGAAAGGAAAAGGCGGCGACGGCCCAGGCCGATCGCCGCCTTCCCTGTCGAACAAGAGACCGAGCCGAGTGGCCCGTCCCTCTATTCTTAGAAGGTCACATTCACACGCGCATAATAATAGCCGCCATTGATGCCATAGGGCGAGATGAGCGGATATTTGCTCGTCGAATAGCCGCGTTCCATATTGGCCAATTCGGTGTTGCGGATGAACTCCTTGGACCGTTGGGTCGGATATTTGTTGAACAGGTTGTTCGCGCCCACGGAGATCTTGATCGGCTTCGCGATCTGATAGCCGAGTTCAAGATCGGTGAGGAACGCCTCCTTGACCGGAACCTTGATCAGATTGCCCGCATCCGGACCGCTGCGCGCATTTTCCAGCGTGTAGACCTGCGAATAATAGCTTTCGCGCAGGTTGGCGGTGAACTTGCCCCAGGTCCAGAAGGCGTTGAACGTCCCCCGGAAGCGCGGCGTGCTATGCTCCAGTTCCACCTCGCTCGACGCGTCGATCAGGCGCGTCAACTCCGGATTGACCGTGCTGGAATAGAGCGCGGCAGGAAGCGGATTGATCCCCAGAACCTTGTTCTGGTTGTAGTTGGCGGTCAAGGTCAGGTCGAGCTTGCCCAGATCGCCCAGATCAGCGAGGTAGCTCGCCACCAGATCGACGCCGCGGGTCCGCATCTTCACGCCGTTGACGAAGCTCTGCACCGACACGCCGCCCTCGGTATTGCGGTCGACGCCATTGTCCGCGAACAGCACATAGGCCGGGATGGCATCCGCCGTACGCCAATCGGTCACCGTGCTGCTGCCGCCCAGCGCCGCATTCACCGCGCTCAGCACCGCGAGCTGGTTGTAGATGGCATATTGGTCGGCATTGAAGGGCAGACAGGCCGCCGCATTGCTGCCGGCATAGCCCGCCGGGCAACGATTGCCGGTGAAGCCCGAGAAGGCCGTTGAGGTCATGATGCGGTTGCGGATCGTGATCTGATAGGCGTCGAGCGTAAGGGTGAAGTTCCGCGTTGGGTTGAAGACCGTACCTAGGCTGAAGTTGGTCGATTTTTCAGGCTTGAGACCGCCGAAGCCCAGCGATCCCGCCGCAGCGGAAGCAGGCGGAAGCACGCCGCCGATAAAGCCCGGACCCACGTTCAGGCCCGAATAGCCGCCTTCCGCCAAGGTCGGCGCGCGGAAGCCGGTGCTGACCGTGCCACGCAGCGCGAAGGCATCGGAAAAGTCATAGCGGGTGGTCAGCTTGAAGACCGTCGTGTCGCCGAAATCGCTATAATGTTCGTGACGCACCGCGCCGTCGACCAGCCAGTTTTCGACGGGCTTCAGACTGATGTCCAGATATTGCGAGAAATTGTCCCGCTTGTACTTGCCCGCGTCATTGGGGCTGTAGCCGAAGAAGGACTGCGCGCCGCCGCCATAATAGGAGGCCGGATCGCCCGCGCGGATACCATAGGTTTCGTGCCGGAATTCCAGGCCCGCGGCAACGTTGACCGGCTCCGACAGCCCCACGTCGAACGCATGGGTCAGGTCGAGCGTGTTGCTCCACTGGGTGTTGAAGAAATCGCCATTGTGGAAGGTTTGGGGCGTGAAGCCGGTATCGGCGTAAAGCTGGGCATTGGCCGAGTGGTAGACATAGACCTTGACCAGATCCTTGCCATAGGTGGACGCCAGGTCGAAGGTCGTGTCGCCCACCGTGCCGCGGAAGCCGCCAGTCACCGAATAGTCGGTCTCGTCGATGCGCTCCTGCGGCTGGAAGCCACCGGCATAATAGGGCACGCCGCTGGCGCTGACGACGGTCGTCGGCGGACGGGTGTTTTCATAGGCGGCGGCCTTCTTGTGGCCGTAGCTGCCGAAGCTGTAGATTTCATAATCGCCGAATTCATAGCCGGCATTGTAGTTCACGACCGTCTGGTCGATGTGCGGATCGCCGATGATCCGGTTGGTATAGGGATAGCCCAGCAGATTCTTGATTGCGGGATAGGCGGTGGACAGCCGGATCGCCTGCGGATTGATGTCGCCGCGGAAGCTGAAACCCTTGTGCTTCTTCTGCGCGGAGATGTTCAGATAGGCGCCATCGAAGGGCGCCATGCCGATATTGCCGCCGATCGCATAGGTCTTGCCGCCCTGATCATAATATTCGCCGCCGGTCAGGTTGATCGACCCGCCATGGTCAGCCTTCTTCTGGAGGAAGTTGATGACGCCCGCGATCGCGTCCGTGCCATATTGCGCCGCCGCGCCGTCCTGCAACACTTCGACCCGCTCGATCGATTCGGGCAGGATGAAGCTGATGTCCGGCGCCGCGCTGCCACCATAGGGGCCGCCGGCTACCGAGACGTTGGCGGTACCATGGCGGCGCTTGCCGTTGACCAGGATCAGCGTGTGGTTCGGGCTGAGGCCGCGCAGCTTCATCTGCAAATTATGCGCCTGAAGGTCGCCGCCGAAGGATTGCGCCTGAACCGAGGGAAGCTGCTGCGCCAGGCTCTGCATCAGGTCCGGCGACCCCGTGCGCTGCAATGTGTCCGCGCTCAGAAGCTGGATTGGTGCCGGACTATCGGCCGCCCTCATCCCGGTGATGCGCGTACCGGTGACGATGATCGCGGCGCCATCAGTAGCCGAAGCCGCCTGCGGATCGCTGGTCTGGGCCAGGGCCGAGGCTGAAGACGACAGCGCAATAATCATGGCCGTGCGGGAAACGAAACTCTTATAATTCATGAAATAGCCCCCTTGCTTTCTTATGAAGAGAGCCTCTCCTGGCCGATCTTTTATTTTTTCATTGTCCCAGTTTCGTTCAATATCTTCGAGACACACTCCCCCCGCGCCAGACCGACTGGTCTGGTCGTCGGAAATATTGAGTATTGTCTAGAAACGGAACGCTGACACAAAACCGCCATCAATGAGAAACGAATTTTGTTATTGGCGCAAAATCCGGTTCAGGCACCTGGCGCAATCAGGAAGCGATTTCGATCATATCATTGGAAAACAAAGAAAAAGGCGGCACCCCATTGGGGTGCCGCCTGTATCTTTTATACAACTGTCAAGAACAGTTGAACGGGCGATCAGTCCTCGCCGCGCACGTCGCGGCGCTCGGCGATGCGAGCGCGCTTGCCGGTACGGCCGCGCAGATAATAGAGCTTCGCACGACGCACCACGCCCTTGCGGACGACGGTGATCGAATCGATGTTCGGCGAATAGAGCGGGAAGACGCGCTCCACACCCTCACCGAAGCTGATCTTGCGCACGGTGAAGTTGCTGCCCATCCCCTTGTTCGAACGGGCGATGCAGACACCTTCATAGTTCTGGACGCGGCTGCGGTCGCCTTCGACGACCTTCACACCGACGCGCAGCGTGTCACCCGGACGGAATTCCGGAATATCCTTGGCGAGGGCCGCGATGTTCTCGGCCTCGATCTGCTGGATCAAGTTCATGACTCAGGTCCTATTCTTCGCGTTGCGCACCAGAGGGCGACTGGTCCCGAACGCCGATATGACGTTCCCAAAGGTCCGGCCGCCTTAGCCGTGTATCGTCCTCCGCCCTTTGTTTCCGCCAGGCGGCGATCTTCGCATGATCCCCCGATCGCAACACTTCAGGGATCGTGCGCCCTTCCCATTCAACAGGTCGGGTATAATGTGGATATTCGAGAAGGCCGCTTTCGAAGCTCTCTTCATCCCCACTGGAAGCGGCGCCCATTACCCCAGGAAGCAGGCGGATGCAAGCATCCAACAGCATCAGCGCGCCCATCTCTCCGCCGGAAAGGATGATGTCGCCCATGCTGATCTGTTCGACCGGGCGGGCCTCGAAAATCCGCTCGTCAAAGCCCTCGAACCGGCCGCAGAGGATGGTGGCGCCGGGACCGGCGGCGAGCGCGCGAATGCGACCCTGCGTGACCGGCGCCCCGCGCGGCGTCATCGCAAGCACGGGCAGGTCCGGACGCCGTGCCAGCGCATGATCGACGGCAAGGCCCAGTATGTCGGCGCGCAGCACCATGCCCGCGCCGCCACCAGCAGGGGTATCGTCGACCGTGCGATGTTTATCGGTGGCGAAGTCGCGAATGTGGATCGGATCGCACACCCATTTCCCCTCCGCCAGCGCCCGCCCGGCGAGCGACACGCCCAGCGGCCCCGGAAACATCTCCGGATAGAGGGTGAGGATCTGCGCGGCGAAGCTCATCGGTCAGGCTGCGAAAGCCGCCTCGATAACCGCCCGCTCATCCGCGATCGTGACCGCATGCATCGGCGCCATGAAGCGCTTCCCATTGGGCCGCTCCACCTCGATAATGTCGCCCGCGCCAAAATTCTCGACCGCGACGACATGACCCAGCCCTTCGCCATCACTGGAAAAGCAGGGCAGGTCGATCAGGTCGGCATGATAATATTCGCCCTCACCCAGCGCGGGCAAGGCGGAGCGGGGCACGGTCAATTCCGTCCCGCGCAGCCCTTCCGCCGCCGTGCGATCGCCGATCTCGGCAAAGCGCGCGACCGCGCCATTGGGGCCGGGGCGCACCGACTTCAACGTCAACATGCGCCCCGCCGCATCGAAGCTGCCATAGGATTTGAGCGTCTCCGCCCCCTCCCCGAACAGCTTCAGACGGACTTCGCCCGCCACCCCATGCGCACCGATGACGACGGCGAGAGTGACGGGCTTGTCGGTCAAAGGACTCAGCCCTCGGCCTGCTCGGCGGCCGCTTCTTCAGCCGGAGCGGCTTCTTCGGCAGGCGCTTCGGCGGGCGCGGCAGCAGCCTCGGCAGCAGCAGCCTTGGCCGCTTCGGCGGCTTCGGCGGCTTCAGCGGCCTTGGCGGCGCGATCTTCGGCGCGGTCCTTGGCCTTCTGACCCGGCTCCGCCTTCTTCGGGTTGTTGCGGGCGGCGCGTTCCTTCACGCCCGCGGCGTCGAGGAAGCGGGCCACGCGGTCGGTCGCCTGGGCACCGGCGGCAACCCAGTGCTTCGCGCGCTCGACGTCCAGAACGACGCGCTTTTCGTCGCCCTTGGGCAGGACGGGGTTGTAGCTGCCGATACGCTCGATGAACTTGCCGTCACGCGGAGCGCGGCTGTCGGCCACGACGATGCGATAATAGGGACGCTTCTTGGAGCCGCCGCGCGACAGACGGATGGAGGTTGCCATGGAACTTGCCTTTCTACTCTAAACCAAATGACTGAAAACGCTTATTTCTTCATGAAATTCTGAAATCCGGGCGGCAGGTTCGGCATATTGCCGCCCAACCCCGGCAAGCCCTGCGGCGGCGCACCGCCACCGCCCAGCATCCCGTCGAGCCCGCCACCCGTGAACATCTTGGCCAGCCCTTTGAGGCCGCCCATCTTGCGGATCTTCTTCATCGCCGTTTCCATTTCCTGATGCATTTTCAGGAGACGGTTGACTTCCTGCACCGTGGTGCCCGAACCCTTGGCGATGCGGATCTTGCGCTTGGCGTTGATCAGGGCGGGCTTCTCCCGCTCCTTGGGCGTCATCGACCCGATCATCGCATCGAGATGGATCAGCGTCTTGTCGTTGGCGCCGCTGTTCGCCATCGCCGCCTGCGCCTTCTTGAGGCCCGGCAGCATGCCCGCCAACGCGCCAAGGCCACCCATGCGGCGCATCTGGTTCAATTGGGCGCGCAGGTCGTTCATGTCGAACTGACCCTTGGCCATTTTCTTGGCGAGCTTGTCGGCTTCCTCGGCGTCGATCGTCTCGGCGGCCTTCTCGACCAGCGAGACGACGTCGCCCATGCCCAGGATGCGCTGCGCCACGCGGGCCGGATGGAAAGGCTCGATCGCATCGAGCTTTTCGCCCGTGCCGGCGAACTTGATCGGCCGCCCCGTGACCGCGCGCATCGACAGCGCCGCACCGCCGCGCGCATCGCCGTCCATACGGGTCAGCACCACGCCGGTCAGCGGAACCTGCGCCGTAAAGCTGGTCGCGACATTCACCGCGTCCTGACCGGTCAGCGAGTCGACCACCAGCAGGATTTCCGCCGGGTTGGAGACTTCGGCCACCGCCTTCATCTCGTCCATCAGCGCCTGGTCGACGTGCAGGCGCCCCGCGGTATCGAGCATCACCACGTCGAAGCCCTGGAGCTTCGCGGCCTGCAACGCCCGCCTGGCGATATCGACCGGCTGCTGGCCCGGCACGATGGGCAGCGTCGCCACATCGGTCTGGGTGCCCAGCACCGCCAACTGCTCCTGCGCGGCGGGGCGCTGGACGTCGAGCGACGCCATCAACACCTTCTTGCGCTCTTTTTCCTTCAGACGCTTGGCGATCTTGGCGGTGGAGGTGGTCTTGCCCGACCCCTGCAAGCCGACCATCATGATGACGGCGGGCGGGGTGACATCGATCAGCAGGTCGGAGGATTCAGAACCCAGCGTCTCGGTCAGCGTATCCGAGACGATCTTGACGACCATCTGCCCCGGCGTGACCGACCGCAGCACATCGCTGCCGACCGCCCGCTCCGTCGCCTGATCGACGAACTGGCGGACCACCGGAAGCGCGACGTCTGCCTCCAGCAGCGCGATTCGCACCTCGCGCATCGCGGCGCGGACATCGTCCTCCGTCAGCGCACCGCGCCCACGCAGCTTGTCGAATACCCCACCGAGACGATCGCTTAGCGAATCGAACATCATCACCTCATTTGGGCCGAAAGGCCCGGAAAACTGCGCTTACCCCGCCAAACGACAAAATCGCCGGCGGGCGAATCCTCGCCGGCCAGCGTCCATCCGGTGCCCCTCTTGGGCGCCATGGATCTGTCAGGGTATCAGGCGGCGGACCGCCCGATTGCAGGGGCGCCCTTAACGCAAGCGGGCGCCCGACGCAACCGAAACTCAGCCCGCCAAAGCCGAAGCGAGCCAGAGGAAGGGCGGCGTCGCGGCCAGCACCGGCACGGCCAGCCCTTCGGCCAGGATCACTGCCGCACCGACACCATAGGCCGGATGCACCCGCCCGCGCGACACGAGATCATGGGCGATCGCCACCGCCACGAACAGCAATTGCCCGCCCATCACCGCAAGTCCGGCCCAGGGTCCCAGCAGCGGCATCGGCAGAATCCGCCCGAAAGCCGGTCCGATGATCGAGATCATGGTGCAGAGCATCAGCCTCTTGTGCCATTCCGTCCGGCGGCGCAGGCGGACGGCGGCGGTCAGCAGCGCGACGAAGGCGATCAGTTCCAACGCGCTCAAGGCCAGGAAGATCGGCATCGTGAAGAAAGGCGGCACGCGATCCAGCGCCACCGCCATGACGGCGGTGAACGCGCCCAGCGGCACCATCGCCGTCGCCATCCCCACCGCGACCCAGCCCAATCGCCGATGCAGCGCGATCGACTGGCGATGGGCCAGCGCATTCTGCGTGACGAACAGCAGCGTCCAGCTCACGAACACCGCGGCGTGCACATGCACCCAATAGGGCGCGCGCGAGACATCGACCAACCCCCGCAACGCGAAGGAGCCGAAACCGCCGATCACCGTCGCCGCGATGGCAACCGCCATTCCCAGATAAAAGCCGTTGTCCCGGGCCGATGCCGGGGCGGTCGACGCAGCAGCATCCATGGGACGCCCTCCCCCCTAAATTTATGCCGTCGCGACCTTTGTTTGCGGCTCCGTAACAGAATATCAGGGGAGTCGCGAGGGGCGGCGATCCACTGCCTTACATTTGTACAAAATTTTCTTGCCAGCCGCGCCATCAACGGCATGGTGCCCGCAAAAGGGGAAAAGACATGAGCTGGACGCGCCGCAAGCCGATGGAGGCGATGATGCCCGCCCATGAAGGGCACAGGCTGGCGCGCACCTTGTCCTGGCCGCACCTGCTGGCGCTGGGCGTGGGCGCGATCGTCGGCACCGGCATATTGACGCTGATCGGCGTGGGCGCGGACCGGGCCGGCCCTGCGGTACTGCTGTCCTTCGCCATTGCAGGGGCCATCTGCGCCTGCGCGGCGCTGGCCTATGCCGAACTCTCGACCATGATGCCCGCCGCCGGGAGCGCCTATAGCTACAGCTATGTCGTGCTGGGCGAGGGCATCGCCTGGATCGTCGGATGGAGCCTGATCCTCGAATATTCGCTGGTGGTGTCGACCGTGGCGGTGGGCTGGTCCGGCTATGCCGCGCCTTTGCTGACCTCGGTGGGCTTCCCAGACCTGCTGACGAGGGGGCCGGAACTGGGCGGCCTCGTCAACCTGCCCGCCATCTTCATCATCGCCGTGGTCGCCGGGCTGCTGATGCTGGGCACCCATGAAAGCGCGCGGCTGAACAGCCTGCTCGTGCTCATCAAGATCGCGACCTTGAGCCTGTTCGTCGCCATCGCCCTTCCTGCCTTCGACGCACAGAATCTCCACCCCTTCATGCCCTTCGGCTTCGCCAAGTCGATGGGCCCCGATGGAGTCGAGCGCGGCGTCATGGCGGCGGCGGCGATCATCTTCTTTGCCTTCTACGGCTTCGACGCCATCTCCACGGCGGCGGAAGAGGCGAAGAACCCCGATCGGGACCTCGCCATCGCCATCGTCGGATCGCTGATCGTCTGCACACTCATCTATGTGCTGGTAGCGGCGGCGGCGGTCGGCGCCATGCCCTTCACCCGCTTTGCCGACAGCCCGGAGCCGCTCGCGCTGATCCTGCGCGAAATGGGCCAGGGACAGGTGGCGCGAATCGTCGCCATCGCGGCGGTGATCGCCCTGCCGACGGTGCTGCTCGGCTTCCTCTACGGCCAGAGCCGCATCTTCCTCGTCATGGCCCGCGACGGTTTCCTGCCGCAAAGGCTGGCCCAAATCTCGAAACGCGGCACCCCCGCCCGGATCACCGCCGTCACCGCCATATTGGTCGCGATCATCGCAGGCGTCCTGCCCATCGACGAGATCGCCGCGCTCGCCAATGCGGGCACGCTGATCGCCTTCACCGCCGTCGGCGCCTGCCTCCTCATCCTGCGCCGCCGCAGGCCCGCCATGAAACGTCCCTTCCGCACCCCCGCCGGATGGCTGGTCGGCCTTGGCGCCATCGGCGGCTGCGCCTATCTGTTCATCAGCCTGCCGATGAAGACCATCCTCGCCTGCCTGATCTGGAACGCCATCGGCCTGGCCGTCTATTTCCTCTATGGACGCAAGCGCGCATCCTTGAGCGCCGCTTAGGGTGGCCTTTTCGTCTCACAAGCCCTACATGCGCCGCACTATGGGCCGTTTTTCGAAAATGCATGGATTGGGCAACGACTTCGTGGTGATCGACGCGCGGGAGACCGCGCTCGACATGACGGCGACGCGCGCCATGGCCATAGCCGACCGCCATGCCGGGATCGGCTGCGACCAGCTCATCCTGATAGGAAATTCCGACCGCGCCGACGTGTCGATGCGCATCTTCAACAGCGACGGCAGCGAGGTGGAGGCCTGCGGCAACGCGACCCGCTGCGTGCCCCTGTTCGTCGGCCGGGACGTGCTGATCGAAACGAAGGCGGGCCTGCTGGACGCAAAGACCGTCGATGGCGGCGCCAGCGTCGACATGGGCGAGCCGCGCCTCGAATGGGACGCAATCCCCCTCTCCTACGCCATGGACACGCTGACCATGCCGGTAAGCTGGGAAGAGCTCCCCGCCCCGGTGGCGGTCAATGTCGGCAATCCCCATGTGATCTTCTTCGTGGACGATCTGGACGGTGTGAACTTCGACCGTCTGGGCCCGCTGATCGAGCATGATCCGCTCTTCCCCGCCCGCGTGAACGTGAACTTCGCACAGATCATCGGCGAGAATCACATTCGCCTGGTCGTCTGGGAACGCGGCGCCGGCCTGACCCGCGCCTGCGGCACCGGCGCCTGCGCGACCGCGGTGGCGGCGGTACGGCGCAAGCTGGTAAGCGGCCCCACGACGGTCAGCCTGCCGGGTGGCGATCTGGTGATCGACTGGGCGCCGGGCGGGCATATCATGATGACCGGCCCCGCCACCCATGTCTTCGACGGCGAGGCTGACTGGGCGCGCTTCTGACATGAGCGGGGCCCAGATCATCACGCTCGGCTGCCGCCTCAACATCGCCGAGAGCGAGGCGATTCGCGAAATGGCGGGCGGGCAGGATGATCTGATCGTCGTCAACAGCTGCGCGGTGACGGCCGAAGCCGTGCGCCAGACACGGCAAGCGATCCGCCGCGCCCGCCGGGACCGGCCCGATGCGCGGATCATGGTGACAGGCTGCGCCGCGCAGACCGAGCCGGGAACCTTCGCCCAAATGGCCGAAGTCGACGCGGTGATCGGTAATCGGGAAAAGATGGACCCGACTCACTACCGCCCGTTCGTTTCGAACGGAGCGGGTGCCCAGATCAAAGTCTCCGACATCATGTCGGTCCGCGAAACCGCGCCGCACATGGCCAGCGCCTTCGCCGAACATGCCCGCGCCTTCCTGGAGGTGCAGAATGGCTGCGACCATCGCTGCACCTTCTGCATCATCCCCTATGGCCGGGGGAACAGCCGCTCCGCCCCCGCCGGTGCGGTGATCGAAAAAGCCCGCGAACTGGTCGATGCGGGCTACAGGGAAATCGTCCTGACCGGCGTGGACGTCACCAGCTACGGCCCCGACCTGCCCGGCGCGCCCTCGCTCGGCCTGCTGATCGAACGCCTGCTGAAGGGCGTGCCAGAGCTTCCCCGCCTGCGCCTCTCCTCGCTCGACAGCGTAGAGATTGACGAGCGCTTGTTTGACATCATCGCCCACGAACCCCGTATGATGCCGCACCTTCACCTCTCGCTCCAGGCGGGCGACGACATGATCCTCAAGCGCATGAAGCGCCGCCACAGCCGCGCAGAAGCGATCCGCATCGTGGAAAGGCTGAAAACCGCCCGCCCCGACATCAGCATCGGTGCCGACATCATCGCCGGATTCCCGACCGAGGACGAAGCGATGTTCCAAAACAGCCTCAGGCTGGTGGAGGAATGCGGCATCGTCCACGGTCATATCTTCCCCTACTCGCCGCGCACCGGCACCCCCGCCGCCCGGATGCCGCAGGTCGACCGCGCCGCCATCAAGGCCCGCGCCGCGCGCCTCCGCGCCGCCTGCGAAGCGCAGCGCCGGAACTGGCTGATGAGCCTGATCGGCTCGACCCAATCCGTGCTGGTGGAGCGCGACGGGCTTTCGGGTCATGCCGAAAATTTCGCCCCGGTGCGATTCCCCCGGCCGCAATCCCCCTCCTCCATCGTCCGCGCGACCATCACGGGCCTTGAGAATGGCGCGCTGATCGCGCAAGAGGCGCAGCAATGACTGAACCCGGCACAAGCTGGCGCGATCGCCTCTTCGGCGGCCTCAAGCGCACTTCCGACAAGCTCGGCGAGAATCTGACCGGCCTCTTCACCAAGGCCGCTCTCGACGAACAGACCCTGGACGAGATCGAGGAAGCGCTGATCGTCAGCGACCTTGGCCCCGCCATGGCCGCCCGCGTGCGCGACCGCCTGTCGGAGGGCCGCTATAATCGCGAACTCACGGAAGAATATCTGCGCGAGATCATCGCGGAGGAGATCGAGAAGACGCTCGCCCCGGTCGCCCGCCCGCTGGAGATAGAGGCCTTCCCGCGCCCGCAGGTGATTCTCGTCATCGGGGTCAACGGCTCCGGCAAGACCACCACCATCGCCAAGCTCGCCAACCTCTTCCTCGAACAGGATTATGGCGTGATGCTGGCGGCGGGCGACACATTCCGCGCCGCTGCCATCGGCCAGCTCAAGGTCTGGGCCGAGCGCCTCGGCATTCCCATCGTCGCGGGCAGGGAAGGCGGCGACGCGGCTGGCATCGTCTTCGACGCGGTGAAACAAGCCACGGCAACAGGCATCGACGTGCTGATCGTGGATACCGCCGGGCGCCTTCAGAACAAGACCGAGCTGATGGATGAACTGGCGAAGATCCGGCGCGTGCTGGGCCGGTTGAACCCGGCGGCGCCGCATGACGTCGTCCTGGTGCTGGACGCCACCACGGGCCAGAATGCGCTGAGCCAGATCGAGGTTTTCAAGGAAGTCGCGCAGGTGACCGGCCTGGTCATGACCAAGCTCGACGGCACGGCGCGCGGCGGCGTGCTGGTCGCGGCGGCGGAGAAATATCGCCTGCCCATCCATGCCATCGGCGTGGGCGAGAAGATCGAGGACCTGCGCCCCTTCGATCCGGGCGACATGGCGCGGGCGATCGCTGGGACGGCCTATGCGCGGTGATCACTCCTCCTTCGTCATGCCAGCAATAGCTGGAATCTCGGGGCTCAACGGCACCACCCGACCGCAGGATATCCCCGCTTCCGCCGGGATGATGGAGCAAGCAGATGGCTGACGCCAAGAAACCCAAGCACAACGGCAATCTCAGCCTCGCCCTGGACTTCGGCCCGCTCCTTGTCTTCTTCCTGAGCTATAAGGGCGCCGGCTGGATATGGGGACCGGGCAATCCGATCACCGCCATGATGCTGGGCACCGCCGCCTTCATGGTCGCGATCATCATCGCCGTCATCGTGTCGAAGGTGAAGCTCGGCCGCGTGTCGCCGATGCTCTGGCTGTCGGCCATGCTGATCCTCTTCTTCGGCGGCCTCACCATCTATTTCCGCGACCAGAGCTTCATCCAGTTGAAGCCGACCATCATCTACAGCTTCTTCGCGCTGATGCTGTTCGCGGGTCTGATGCGGGGCAAGCCGCTGCTCAAATATCTGCTTCAGGCCGCCTATGACGGCCTTACCGAAGCCGGCTGGCGCAAGCTGTCGCGCAACTGGGCCTTTTTCTTCATCGCCATGGCGCTCGCCAATGAAGTGATGCGCCGGACCATGACGTTCGATAGCTGGCTCGCGGTCAAGGTGTGGGGCGTCACCATCGTGTCGATCGTCTTCGCCGCCGCCAATATCCCGATGCTGATGCGCCATGGCCTCGACCTCGGCGAGAAACTCGATAGCGAGGAAATCGGCGAAACGACGCCACCGCAAGGTTGAATTCGTCCCATTCTTGCGATCGTTTCGCAATAGGCACATATCTGTTTCCTTGGCGCTTTGGGGCGCATATGGGAAGGGCGCGGAGGCGTCCACGCCCCGACAGGACCATTGAACCAATCGGCCGCGTCATCCGTTTCCGCGGCCGATCCATAACGAGCCCGAGGAGTTCCGCCATGGCCTTTGTTCTTCCCGACCTGCCCTATGCCAAGGATGCATTTGGCGACATTCTGACCGCCGAAACCTTCGATTTCCACCATGGCAAGCACCATAATGCCTATGTCGTGAAGGCCAATGAACTGGTCGCCGCCGACGCCTCGCTCCAGGGCAAGTCGCTGGTCGAGCTGATCAAGTCCAGCAAGGGCGGCCTGTTCAACCAGGTCGGCCAGATCTGGAACCACACATTCTACTGGCAGTCGCTTTCGCCCACGAAGACAGCGCCGAGCGGCGACCTGCTCGCCAAGATCGAGGAAGCCTTCGGTTCGGTCGACGCTCTGGTAGAGAAGCTCAAGGCCGAAGCCGTCGGCCATTTCGCCAGCGGCTGGGCCGCACTGATCCTGAAGGACGGCAAGCTCGAAGTCACCAGCTATCATGACGCCGACACGCCGGTCGCGCATGAAGGCCACGCGCCGCTGCTGATCCTCGATGTATGGGAACATGCCTATTATATCGACTATCGCAACGCCCGTCCCAACTATGCCGACCGCGTCCTCAAGGAAGCGATCAACTGGGACTTTGCCGCGCAGAATCTCGACGGCCAGGGCGTCAGCCGCGCGGACCAGCCCGCCTGATCCTTCAAGGGGTGCCCGTCGATCGGAACGATCATGGGCACCCCAGCCGAGCCCTTGAAATAGGATACAACTGTTTCTTAACCCGGCCATCGGAACATATGGCCGGGGAGAGAGGGAAACAGTATATGGACCTCGACGAATTGCAGAGGCAGCATGACGAGATCGAGGCGCTTCTGGCCCGGTTCCGCCAGGCTATTGCAGACGACAGCAGCCCGCAAAGGCTCGGCGCGCTCCGTTGGCAGTTCGCGCGCCAGTTGATGGCGCATCTGGCGCTGGAAGACCGGATATTCTACCCCAATATGCAGCGGCAGCCGCACGAACGGCTGCGCGACACGGCTGCGCGGCTGGAAATGGAGATGGCGCCGATCGCCCAGAGCTTTTCGGCCTATATCGCCCGCTGGAGCGATGACAGGATCGCGCGCGAATGGGGCGACTTCTGCCGCGAAAGCCGGGAGGTTCTGGATAGGATCCTGCACCGGATGCACAAGGAGGAACGGCTTTTGATGCCGCTGCTCGCCGATGCCGGACTGGTGGAAACGCCGCGGATCAGGCAGGCGGGTTAGAGCGGCACTCTCCTGTTGCCGGAGCCAGATCCAGCGCCTGGGCCAGCGCTTCCAGATCGGTGCCCGGCCGCACCAGCAGCCAGTCGCGCGCCCGTGCGCCATTGACGACGGTCACCGCGCCCTTGGGACAGACACCAAGGCAGTTCACCTCGACGATACCTGCCAAAGCCTTGCGCCCCTTTTTCAGCGAGAGGTATCGGCGCAGCGCCTTGGCCAGCCGCTCATCGCCCGCGCGGCCGAAACCGCCATCCAGCTTCTTCGAACATTTGCGGCATACCAGCACCGCATGATCCCAGTTCGATCGGACCAGATCCTTCAATCCGCGCGCTCCCGCGGCTTCCATGTCCGCCGCTCCTCAGCCGCGCGCAACACTTCATAGGCGGCCTGGATCGTCTGGAACCGGACAGCGGCCTGCGCGTCGCCCGGCTTCACGTCGGGGTGATATTCCTTTGCCAGACGGCGCCAGCTTTTCTTCACCGCCTCAAAATCGGCATCGTCCTCCAACTCCAGCGCCTGGAGCGCGTGCAACTCGTCGCGCGAGCGGCTGCCGTCGCCGGGTCCGCCCCAACCATGATAGGCGCTGTTCTGATATCCACCTGCATCACGCCGCTCGGCGCGCTCGCGCTGCTCGCGTTCCTCCTGGTCGAGGCCCTGAAAATAATCCCAGTTGCGGTTATACTCCGCCGCATGATCGGTGCAGAAATACCAGCGCTCGCGGCTGTTGGGCGATTTTGGCGCGGGACAATCGCCCGGCCGGTCGCAGCCATATCGATCGCACAGGCGCACCTGTTGCGCCTCACGCGATGCGCCATAGCTGCGCCAGCGGGGAAAGCCCCAGTCATTGGATCGGCTGCTTCTTGCCATGTCATCCAATTAGGGAAAGCCCAGGGGGAAAACCACCCCGCAGGCGATGAAATTGCATGGCGGGATCAAGTCCGGGGCGACGAAAGGGGAATGGCGAGAGCCCACCCATGGCAGCCACGATTTCCCGCTACCCCCAACCATCTGCCACCGGCCTACGGACCCGGGCATCTGAAAGCGTGATCCACATGCGTAGGAACATCGCACGAAAGCCGCGCTTTTCCCTCTCTCCCACGCATCACCTTGTCCACCCAATCCAGGGGATCAGATTTCCCCGATCATCTCCGCCAGCACGCCCAGGCAATCCTTGGCAAGCTGAATCGAGCGGGCGGGCGACCAGCCGAAATCGGCATCGGGCAAGTCGTCATTGTCCTTGAACGGCATTTCCAGCGTCATCGCCACCGCGCCGAAGCGCTCGGCCAATTGGTTGGTGGACATGGACAGGTTCGCCTTGCCCGCCGGCGCGGTGGGATAACCCTTCCTCGTCTGGAAATCCGGCGTCCGCGCGGCCAGCGTTTCCCGGTAACGGTGGTACAAGGTCAATTGCCGTTCGGTGATCGAGGGAATTCCCTCGAACCCGGCCAGGAACACGGCCGCGATCGCCTCATCGCCGTGCACGTCCATGGCGAAATCCACGCCCGTCTCGTCCATCGCCGCGCGAACCAGAAACACTTCCGGGCTCTTTTCCATCGACGGCTCATGCCATTCGCGGTTGAGGTTGATCCCCACCGCGTTCGTGCGCAAATGCCCGCGCCGGCTGCCGTCGGGATTCATGTTGGGCACGATGTGGAAGGTCGCCCTCTTCCGCAGCAGCCGCGCCACGGCATCTTCTTCATCGCAGAGCCGCTCCAGCGCCCCTTCCATCCACCACTCGGCCATGCTCTCGCCCGGATGCTGGCGGGCATAGAGCCAGACCTTCTTCGGCCCATCGCCCACCACCAGCAGGTCGAGCGGCTGCCTGTCGAGCGTCAGCCCCAGTTCGCGATGCTCCACCCCGGGCTGGCACGCCGCCCAGGCGACCAGATCATGGTGCCGTTCCATCGAATAGGGCGCGAAATAGGCGAGCCACACCGCATTGGCGTCCGGCGCCATGCGAATCGTCAGCGTCCCGTCGGCATAGCTGGTGTCCGCCAGCAGCCAGTTTTCCCGATCCTCGCTCACCCTTGCCTGATAGCCTGGCCAGCCATCGGGATAGGCCGACGCGCCGCAATTGGTGATCGCCAGTTCGACTTCCCGCCCGGCGACGCCTGCCACGCGGAAGTGGAACCATTGGTAGAAGTCACTCTGCCGGTCCTTGATGATCTCCAGCTCGGCGCGGACGCCAGCCGGACTATCGTTCAGGGAAACAAGGCGAATATTGCCGCTGTCGAAAGCGCTGGTGATGGAGACGGTCATTTGACGCTTATAGTCCGGCCCGATTCCCCCGGATAGTCCCCGATGAGCGCCGCCGCGAGCTTCTGCGCCGCGATGCCGGGCTGAGAGGCGGGCGTGCCTTCCCGCGCTTCGGTCTGCGCGCGGCCTTCCCAGATGGTGGTCGAATCCGCGCGGCGTCTGAGCTGCACCTGCAATTCGGTGACAACCTGCCCCTTCGGCTTGCCAGACAGGTTGATACCGATACCCAGGCCAAGCCCGGAATAGCCTCCGCTGCCCACGGCCCCGCCAACGCCCACACTCACCGGCTTGCCATTGGCGCCATAGCTGTTCGGCTCCCGGAAGGTCCGACGGAATCCGACCAGCGCGACATATTCACTCTTCGCGCTCTGTCCGGCACCATTGCCAACGGACGTGAAGCCCACCCGCTGCAATTCCTGATCCACGGCGGCGGCATAGGTCCGGAATTCCAGCCCGACGTCGGGATTGCCGGCCATTTCCTCGACCGCGACGGTCCCGCTGCGCACGGGATTATCGATATGGAATCGTGTCACCTCAACCGGAGGAATGGCGGTGGCGCAGGCGCTCAGGGAAAGGGCCAGCGGGAAAGAAAAGGCGATCTTTTTCAACATGGACTTGAACTCCGAAGATAATCACCCTCTACACGACACCGCGCGGCTAATCCCCTAAAAGCGTTGAAGCCATGGCTTTGCTGCACGGGGGATGAACGGAGCTGAAATGCGGGCAGTTCCCCTTGACTTTCGCCTGCCTCACCCATAGGGGCAGCGCTTCGATTTTCGATCACGCAAGATTCATTCAAAGGCTGGTTCCATGAAGATCCGCAATTCGCTCAAGTCGCTCAAGGGCCGTCACCGGGATAACCGTGTGATCCGCCGCCGCGGCCGCACCTATGTCATCAACAAGACCAACCGCCGCTTCAAGGCCCGTCAGGGCTGATCAAAGGGTGGGTATAGCCGCCGTCATCTTCGACGTCGGCAATGTCCTATATCATTGGAACCCAAGGGTTCTGTACGAGCGCCTGATCGACGACGATCGGGCGCTCGACGCGTTTCTCCGCGACGTGGTGACGCCGGAATGGCATTTCCAGCATGACCAGGGCCGTCCTTTCGCGGAAACCAGCGCCGAATTGATCGCGCGGCATCCGGAGCATGCTGGCCTGATTCGCCTCTGGGGCGACAAATTCAGCGACAGCGTCGGCCCGACCATCGAGGGCATGCCGGACATCGTCCGCGAACTGGATGACAGCGGCGTGCCGCTTTTCGCCATCACCAATTTCAGCGATGAATTCTGGGTTCCCTTCCACAAACGGGAAGCAGCCCTATTCGCTCCCTTCCGCGACATCGTGGTCTCCGGCGCGGAAAAGCTGGCAAAGCCCGATCCGGCCATCTACCGGCTGGCGCTCGCCCGATTCGGCGTGGAGGCGGCGCAGGCCCTTTTCATCGACGACCGCGAGGACAATATCCGCGCGGCGCAAGCCGAGGGAATGCGCGGACACCTGTTCCGCGACGCAGCCGCGCTACGCCGGGAACTGACCGCGCTGGGCGTGCTTTAGGCTTCGTCCCGGCCCCGAAGCTCATCCCCGCGAATCGCTGCCACATGCAGCACGTTGGTCGACCCCGGCGTCCCGAAGGGCACACCCGCCAGCACGACGATCTTGCCGCCTTTCTCGACCATATCATGGCGCAGCGCCATGCGCCGCGCCTTGCCGATCATCTCCTCGAACGTGCCGATATCCTTGGTCCGCACCGCATGCACGCCCCATGTCAGCCCCAGCTTGCGGGCCGTGTCCTGCCGCGGGGTCAGCGCCAGGATCGGTGTCATCGGCCGCTCCCGCGCCACGCGCCGCACGGTGCTGCCAGAAGAGGTGAAGCAGGTGATCGCACTCGCACCGACCACCGAGACGATGCCGCCCGCCCCTTCCGCCAGCGCATCGGCAGTCGTCGGATCGGGCTTCGTCTCGGTATAGTGCAGCCGTCCGAAATAGCCCGGATCGCGCTCGACGCTATGGGCGATACTGTCCATCATCGTCACCGCCTCGACCGGCCAGTCGCCCGCCGCCGTCTCCGCCGACAGCATGATCGCGTCCGCCCCGTCATAGACCGCCGTCGCCACGTCCGACACTTCGGCGCGGGTCGGCGTCGGCGCCTTGATCATCGATTCGAGCATCTGCGTCGCCACCACGACCGGGCGCCCCATGCGCCGAGCCGTCGCGACGATCTGCTTCTGGAGCGGGGGCACCGCCTGGGGCGGCAATTCCACGCCCAGATCGCCGCGCGCCACCATCACGCCGTCCGCCAGTTCGATGATTTCCTCCAGCCGCTGCACGGCGGCAGGCTTCTCGACCTTCGCCATCAGCGCGCCATAGCCGCCCATCAACTTGCGTGCCTCGGCCAGATCCTCGGGCCGCTGCACGAAGCTGAGCGCGATCCAGTCGCAGCCCTGCTCGACAGCAAAGCTGAGGTCCCGCCGGTCCTTCTCCGTCAGCGCAGGGACCGGCACCACCACATCGGGCACATTCACGCCCTTGCGGTTGGACAGTGTTCCGCCGACCTCCACCACCGTGTCGATGCGGTCGTCCGCCACCTTCTTGACCCGCAGCACCAGCTTGCCATCGTCCAGCAGCAGCCGGGTTTCCGGAACGAGCGCCGCGTAAATCTCCGGATGCGGCAGATTCACCCGCCTGGCATCGCCCGGCGTGGGATCGCTGTCGAGCACGAAGGCCGCACCCGTTTCCAGCACCGCCAACCCGCGCTCAAAGGTCCCCACGCGCAGCTTCGGCCCCTGAAGGTCGCCCAGGATCGTCGTCGGCCGGCCGAACTCCTTTTCCAGCGCCCGGATCGCCGCGATGCGCGCGGCATGATCCTCATGCGCGCCATGGCTCATGTTGATGCGGAAGGCATCGGCCCCGGCAACGAACAGCGCGCGGATCATTTCCGGACTGTCGCTTGCGGGCCCAAGGGTCGCGAGAATGCGGACCTTGCGCGTGCGGGGCGGTAATTTCGTCATTCTTCCCAAACTCCTGACCGTCATGATCGCCGCTGGTTTGCCAGGGCGCGGTTTTCGATTATCCGTGCTGCACGACAGGATGATGTAGATCAGCGAAAGGTTCGCCGTGAGCGATAACATACTCAGCGACGCGGTTGCCGCAACCGCCTTCCGACGGCTGGTGGCGCATTTGCAGCACCGCACCGATGTTCAAAATATTGATTTGATGGGCACGGCGGGCTTCTGCCGCAATTGCCTGGCCGACTGGATCGCGGAGGCGGACGGGACGCTCGGCAAGGATGAAGCCCGCGCGATCATCCACGGCATGCCGTTTGCCGAATGGAAATCCCGTTACCAGAGCGACGCGACGCCCGAACAGATCGCACGCATGCAGGAGAGTGTGGCGAAGAACGCCGACAATCATTAGAGGCGTTCACCGACCGATTCACCCAACCGATTCACACAGACTGGAGATTCCCATGAGCGATGGCAATGTCGCCGCCGAACAGCTACGCCTTTTCATCGAGCGCATCGAACGCCTGGAAGAGGAAAAGAAGGGCATCGCGGACGATATCAAGGACGTGTATCTGGAGGCGAAGGCCAATGGCTATGACGTGAAGACGATGCGGTCGATCGTCCGCCTGCGCAAGATGGAGCGCAACGCCCGCATGGAGGCCGAAGCGCTGCTGGAAACATACAAGAACGCCTTGGGTCTGGAATAACCGAGTTCGCCGACAAAGGAGAGCGCCCATATGTCCGAGATGATCGTCAGCACCACGCCCTCGCTGGAGGGACGCCCCGCTAAGGAATATCTCGGCATCGTCACCGGCGAGGTGATCGTGGGCGCCAATCTCTTCCGCGACCTGTTCGCCAGCGTCCGCGACATCGTCGGCGGGCGATCGGGCGCCTATGAGGACGTGCTTCAGCGCGCCCGCGAGCAGGCGATCGCGGAAATGCGCACCCGCGCCGCAACGCTGGGCGCCAATGCGGTCGTCGGCGTCGATCTCGATTATGAGACGGTCGGCTCCAGCGGATCGATGCTGATGGTCACGGCCTCGGGCACCGCCATACTCTACTGATGTCCCGACGGTTGCCCTCCCGCCATCCGCTGGTGTAAGGGCGCCCATCGATCCTCAACCGGCAGACAAGAATTCAGGACCCATGGCAGGCCATTCCAAATTCAAGAACATCATGCATCGCAAGGGCGCGCAGGACAAGAAGCGCTCCTCGATGTTCTCCAAGCTGAGCCGCGAAATCACCGTGGCGGCGAAAATGGGCATGCCCGACCCGGATATGAACCCGCGCCTTCGCCTGGCGATCAATGCCGCCAAGGCACAGTCCATGCCCAAGGACAATATCCAGCGCGCCATCGACAAGGCGATTGGCGGCGACACGGAGAATTACGAGGAAATCCGTTATGAAGGCTACGGCCCGGGCGGCGTCGCCATCATCGTCGAGGCGCTGACCGACAACCGCAATCGCACCGCGACCAACGTCCGCACGGCCTTCTCGAAAAATGGCGGCAATCTGGGCGCGTCGGGCGCGGTGAGCCATGGTTTCGACCGCATGGGCCTCATCACCTATCCGGCGAGCGCGGGCGATGCCGACGCGATCTTCGAAGCGGCACTGGAAGCGGGCGCGGACGACGTGTCGTCGAACGATGACGAGCATGAGATCTGGACCGCCATGGACGCGCTGCACGAAGTCGCCAAGGGTCTGGAGGCCAAGCTCGGACCGGCCGAAGGCGCCAAGCTCGCCTGGAGGCCGCAGACCACCGTCGAAGTCGACGAGAGCAACGCCGCGACGCTGATGAAGCTGGTCGACACGTTGGAAGACGATGACGATGTCCAGACCGTCTGGGGCAATTACGAAGTCTCCGATGAGGTCATGGAGAAGTTGGGCTGAAAACCCTGGCCCATAAGATCAGGCCATGATTATCCTGGGACTCGACCCCGGCCTTGGCACCACAGGCTGGGGCCTGATCGCTGCGGACGGCAATCGCCTGACCCATATCGCCAACGGGCAGATCAAGACCGATTCCGACATGGCGCTGGCAAGCCGCCTGCTGGTGCTGGACCTGGCGCTGACCGACCTGATCCTCGAACATCAGCCCAATGGCGCGGCGGTCGAGGAAGTGTTCGTCAACGTCAACCCGCAATCGACGCTGAAACTGGGTCAGGCGCGCGGCGTCGTGCTGCTGGCGGCGTCGCGTTCCGGCATGGAAGTGGGCGAATATGCCGCCCGCCTCGTCAAGAAGTCAGTCGTCGGCGTCGGCAATGCATCCAAGGAGCAGGTCCACGCCATGGTGTCCCGCCTGCTCCCCGGCGCGAAAATCACCGGGCCTGATGCTTCCGACGCGCTGGCCGTCGCCATCACCCATGCCCATCATCTGGCAAGCGCTCGACGCATCCCGCGCAAATAGAGTAGAACGCCGTCAGCTTTGCGGGACGTCCTTGAAGGATTTGGCTGACCAAGGCGGCATGATAGAGGCACGGGAAAAGCGAGGCGGGTTCGGCACCAAGATCCATGCCGTAGTCGATGCCTTGGGCTTGCCGATCCGCTTCATCCTCGGCCCCGGACAGCAAAACGACATGGCGCCCGCCTGCGATCTGATCCGCGGCATCCCGGCTGGCAAGGTGCTGGCTGATCGGGCCTATGACGCCGACAGTTTGCACGATCTCATCTACGAGCAAGGCGGCGAGTCGGTCATTCCGCCTCGCCGCCATCGTAAATATCAGCACCACTATGATCGCATCGCCTACAAACAGCGATGGGGCATCGAAGGCTTCTTCGCCAAGCTCAAGCAGTGGCGCCGTATCGCAACCCGCTATGACAAACTCGCCGCAAACTTCCTCGGCTTCGTCAAAATCGCCAGCATCATGCTACGGATCAAATGATTAAATCGTCACTACTGCCTAGATGGCTTGGGCCGCCGCCCACCCGCTGGCCCAGGCCCATTGGAAATTATAGCCGCCCAGCCAGCCGGTGACATCGACCGCTTCGCCAATGGCGTGGAGCCCGGGGACATGGCGGGCCTCCATCGTCCGGGAAGACAGCTCGTTGGTGGAGATACCCCCGATCGTGACCTCCGCCTTGGCGAAGCCCTCGGTCCCATTGGGCGCGAAGCTCCATGCGGCGAGACGGCGTTCAGCCTCCTGAAGCTTGCGATCGGGCATATTGCCGAGGTCGCCGGGAAGCGACAGCCGGTCGGTCAGGGTGTCGGCCAGACGATCGGGCAGAAGACCGCGCAACAATTGCATGAGCGTGGTGCGCGGCCTGTCGCGCTTGGCGTCGGTCAGCCAACCACTCGGCTGGTCCGGGAGAAAATCCAGCGCGATCGTCTCGCCATGACGCCAATAAGAGGATATTTGCAGGATCGCGGGGCCGGACAGGCCGCGATGGGTGAGCAACGCGGCCTCGCGGAAGCCAGTCTTGCCGTGACGGGCGATCACGTCGGTCGATACGCCCGAGAGCGATCGGAAAAGCAGATCCTCGCCCCCCAAGGTCAAGGGGACGAGTGCGGGCCGGGGTTCGACGATTTTCAAGCCGAACTGGCGCGCCAGATCATAGGCGAAGCCGGTCGCGCCGATCTTGGGGATAGAGGGGCCACCCGTGGCGATGACCAGCGCGGGGGCGGTCGCGCTCCTGTCGCCATGGACCACCCGATAACGGCCGTCCGCGTGGGTGACGACGGTAATCGCATGGTCTAGCCGGACCGTAACGCCGCCCGCTTCGCATTCGGCGAGCAGCATGGCGACGATCTGACGAGCGCTGTGGTCGCAGAAAAGCTGGCCCAGCGTCTTTTCGTGCCAGGCTATGCCATGGCGTTCGACAAGCCCGATGAAATCCTGCGACGTGTAACGGCCCAGCGCAGACTTCGCGAAATGGGGGTTGGCCGACAGATAGCGGTCGGGCGCGGTGTGGATATTGGTGAAGTTGCAGCGGCCACCGCCGGAGATGAGGATTTTCTTTCCCGCCTGATCGGCATGGTCGATGACGAGGACGCGCCTGCCCCGCTGGCCCGCCATGGCCGCGCACATGAGGCCCGCGCCGCCAGCGCCCAGGACGATGGCGTCATAGGTTTCCGGCGCGGTGGGCATCAACCGGCGGCGAGCGCGTCCATGATCTGTCGAACAGGGGTGACGTCATAGCCCGCCGACGCCGCCTGTTCAGTGAGAGCGGCGGGATGGTCGCCCGCGCGGGCGCGGGTCAGCGCCCAGAGCAAGGTGCTGCGCGTGCCGGAACGGCAATAGGCGAGTATCTTGCCCTCGCCCGCCTGCTCCAACGCCGCGGCCATGCCGTCGAGCTGCCAGGGCGCGAAGCCGCCATGGGCGACGGGAACGGCGGCATAAGTCATGCCGGCCGCCTTCGTGGCGGCTTCGATCTCCGCGCCGTTGGTCTGGCCGGGCTCCTCATCGTCGGGGCGGTTGTTGATGATGACGGTGACGCCCAGCGCCTTGGCTTCCGCCACCTGATCGACGCTGATCTGCGGAGAGACATAGAGGCTTTTGGTGAGTTGGCGGAACATGGGCGGGACTCCTTTGCGGGTCTCCTTGCGCTTGTGGGGCGAGGGATTCAAGGGGGTAGGCCGCAGGGCAACCTGCTCCTGGGCGGGCGCACGCCATTCCCGTCTTCATATCGTTCGATCAAAGATAAGGGCGGATCGCCGCCAGGAAGGCATCGCCATAGGCATCGAGCTTGCGCTGGCCGACGCCGCTGATGTTGCCGAGTTCCGCCAGACTCGCCGGACGCTGCTCCGCCATTTCGCGCAAGGTCGAATCGTGGAAGACGACATAGGGCGGCACGCCCGCCTCCTGCGCCAGTTCGCGGCGGCAAGCCCGCAGCGCGTCGAACAGCGGATCGCCCACGGGATTTTCGGCGCTGCCGTTGCGGGCGCTCTTGCGGCGGCGTTCCTTGCGGGGCGGGAGGACCAGGCTGACCTCTTCCTCCCCGCGGAGGATCGGCCGGGCGTTGGGACCGAATTCCAGCCCGCCATGTTCGTTGGTCTGGAGCGCGTCGCGCACCAGCAAAGCGCGGGAGACCGGACGCAGCAGCGCCGTCTCCTCCCCGTCGACGATGCCGTAGACCGAAATCTTGTCATGGCCGCGCTCGCGTATCTTGTCGGTGACGGCGCCGGTCAGCACCTGCTCGATATGGCCGACGCCGAAGCTCTGGCCGGTGCGATAGACGGCGGACAGGAATTTGCGGGCGGTCTGGGTGGCGTCGATGCTGGGCGGCGGGTTCAGGCAATTGTCGCAATTGCCGCAGCCCGGCGGTGGATTCTCGCCAAAATGACGCAGCAAGATGGCGCGCCGGCAGGTGCCGGTTTCCACCAGCCCGCCCAGCGCGGTGATGCGGGCACGCTCGCCCTGCTGGCGCAAGGGATCGAGTTCGCCGATGCGCTGGCGGGCGCGGGCGAAATCGTCGGCGCCCCAGAAGAGATGGGCCTGCGCCGGTTCGCCGTCGCGGCCCGCGCGGCCGGATTCCTGATAATAGCCCTCGATCGACTTGGGCAACGCCGCATGGGCGACGAAGCGGACGTCGGGCTTATCGATGCCCATGCCGAAGGCGATGGTGGCGACCATCACCATATCCTCGCTGGCGATGAACGCCGCCTGATTGGCGGCGCGGATGTGCGGGTCGAGACCGGCATGATAGGCGCGGGTCGGGCGGCCGGTACGGGACAGGGTCTCAGCCAGCTTCTCTGTCGCGGCGCGGGTGGGGGCGTAGACGATGCCGGGGCCGGTCTGACCGGCGATCAGGTCGGAAAGCTGGCGCGGCAGGCCGTCGCGGGGATGGACGGCATAGCGGATGTTCGGGCGATCGAACCCCGCGATGATCAGGCCATCGCGCGGGATGCCAAGCTGGACCAGGATGTCGTCGCGGGTGTGATGGTCGGCGGTGGCGGTCAGCGCGAGGCGGGGAACATCCGGAAATTCGTCCAGCAGCGGACGCAACAGGCGATAGTCCGGGCGGAAATCATGCCCCCATTCGGAGACGCAATGGGCCTCGTCTATGGCGAAGAGGGCAATCTTGGTGCTGCGCAGGAGGTTGCGGAAGCCCTCTCCGCTGGCGCGTTCGGGGGCGACATAGAGAAGGTCGAGATCGCCGCTGCGCAACCGGTCCTGCGTCTCCCGCCAGTCGGCGTCGACGCTGGTGAGGCTGGCAGCGCGGATGCCGACCGCCTGCGCGGCGCGCAACTGGTCGTGCATCAGCGCGATCAGGGGGGAGACGACGACACAGCAACCGTCCAGCGCGACGGCGGGAAGTTGGTAGCAGAGCGACTTCCCAGCGCCGGTCGGCATGATCGCGAGCGTCGGCTGACCCGCCATGATGCGGCCCACCACCTGTTCCTGCACGCCGCGGAAACCGGGAAAGCCGAAAATATCGTGGAGGATGGTCGGTATGTCGGCACGCATGAAGGGTGGCTCTAGCGGCTCAGTTGGCGAAGTGCCAGTCCAAGGGGCGGGACCTATTGTTCGAGCAGGCAGCCCCACCCTTTGCGATAGCGTGCCGTGCGGAAGGCAAGCAGCGGAACGGCGGCGCTGACCGATTGCGATTCGGGCAGATCCTTCAACGACACCGCCCACATGCCGGGTTCCTTGTCGCCCTTGCAGCTCGCCATCGAACGCCCCTCGACATAACGGCAGGAGCAGGCGACGCGCGCGCCGAAGCCCGCGCCGACCTGCGCGTGGGCACGCAGCGCACTCCAGTTCCACGCGAGCAGGGCAACCGCGACAAGGCCCATGGCCGCCAAGGCGTAAATCCATTTCCGGCGACCGGACATGCTACTCTTTCCCACATCCCATGCTAAGGCCGCGGCTTATGAGGCTTGAGCGGAAAAGCGTAAAGCGCCTTGGCGCGATCGGCGGCATTTTGGCCATGCTCGCGGTGGCGGGCCTGTGGACCGTGCACGCCGCCGGGCCGGAACCCATCGTCCGGATCGGCGGCGATTCCGATGTGGATGCGGCCGCGCTCGGCGCGGCGATCGATCCGCTGTTCGACAGCGAGGCGGGCGAGACGCGGGCGCTGATCGTCATGCATGACGGAAAGATCGTGGCCGAACGCTATGCGCCGGGATTCGGGCCTCAAACGAAGCTGCTGTCCTGGTCCATGGCCAAGAGCGTGACGGCGGTCCTGATCGGGCTGATGGTGTCCGACGGACGGTTGGCGCTCGATTCGCCGGTGCCGGTGGCAGCCTGGGGTCAGCCGGGCGATCCGCGGGGACGGATCACCCTGCGGCAGTTGCTGGCCATGACCTCCGGCCTCGACCATGTCGAAGATACCGAGCCCCTGGCCGAGGCCGATACGGTACGCATGCTGTTCACCGACGGGGCACAGGACATGGGCGCCTTTGCCGAGGCCAAGCCGCTCGCCCACAGGCCGGGTTCGGCCTTTTCCTATTCGACCGGCAGCACGATCATCCTCAGCGACCTGATGGCGCGGATGCTGACCGACAGCGCCGATCCCGACGTGCGGCGGCGGGCGATGCAGATGTTCATCGACGGGCGGCTGAAGATTCCTGCACGGCTCGACAGCCTGACCGTGGAATATGATGCGGCGGGCACGATGATCGGGGGCAGCTTCATGCATATGACGGCGCGGGATTATGCCCGCTTCGGGGAGTTGCTGCGCAACCATGGGCGCGGGGTGGTGGGGCACCAGATCGTGCCGGAAAAGTGGATCGACTATATGCGCACGCCCTCGCCGCGCAACGCAGCCTATGGGGCACATCTGTGGCTCAACCGGGACAGCGAGGAAAGCGCGTTGATGCCGGGGCAGGCGCCGCGGAGCCTGTTCGGCTGCGTCGGACATGATGGGCAATATATATTGGTGTCGCCCTCGCAGCGGCTGACCGTGGTGCGGCTGGGCATGTCGCCGGACAAGGCGCAGCGGGAGGTCGTGAAGGAAGGACTGGCGAAGCTGGTGGGGCTTTATTCGCGTTGAGGGTGGAGAGCGAACGTTCCCCGTTTCATCGCCCCGGGCTTGACCCGGCGTCCCGCTGCCTTGGGCCAAACGCGCACGAGAGAAGAAAGCGGGACCCCGGATCAAGTCCGGGGTGACGGAGAACTCATGTCCGCAAATGGCCAGAAGCAGTCCTGCTTAAAGCAGGAAATTGCCTTCGATCACCGTCCGGCAAGCCCCCGTCAGGATCACCCGGTTGCCGGAAAGGCGACACAATAGGCGTCCCCCGCGCCGGGACGCCTGAAACGCAACGAGCTTGGTCTTATCGAGCCGCCTGGCCCAATAGGGGGTGAGCAGGCAGTGGGCCGAGCCGGTGACGGGGTCTTCGTCTATGCCCGCGCCGGGGACGAAGACGCGGCTGATCATATCGCTGTCCTCGCTGGGCGCGGTCGCGATGAGGAGGATGCTTCCGGCCTTTTTGAGCGTCGCGAAATCGGGTTGCAGCGCACGGATCGCGGCGGCGTCGGAATAGACGAAGATCGCGTAGCCGCCCTCGCGCCAACGGGTTTCGAGGACATCGCCGCCCATCGCTGCGGCAAGGTCGGGCAGCGGCCTGGGGTCGGTCGTCCAGGCCGGGAGCGAGAGCGCATAGCCGTCGCGATCGCGCGATACGGTGAGCACCCCCGCATGCGTCGTGCGGAAGTGGACGGCGGTACGGCCGCCCATCAGCACATGGCCGCTCGCCAACGTGGCATGGCCGCACAGCTTGACCTCCACATCGGGGGTGAACCAGCGCAGCGCATAGTCCGCGTCGGGATCGTCGGGCGTGGGCACGGTGAAGGCGGTTTCGGAGAGATTGTTCTCCGCCGCGATCGCCTGAAGCGTGGCGTCGTCCAGCCATCGGCCAAGCGGCATGACCGCGGCCGGATTGCCGGTGAAAGGGGCATCAGCGAAGGCATCGACCTGGATGAAGGGCAGGCTGGTCACGGACGATCCTTTGGTGTTTCCCCGTCATCATGACGCCGCGGCCGGCGCCGGGACAGGGCCGGTCGGGCGGAATTGGTCCTGGCGAAGTTCGCCTTTCCTGGCGGCGATGAAACGAAATGGGCCAGCCATGGTTGCATGGCTGGCCCGTGTTCGCGGCTGAAGGGGACGTTTTGACCGTCAATCCATGCAAGGCATGATGACGCTCCCCAGGCTTACGCACTGCCGCTCGCCCTCCCGCGGGCGATCTGTAACGAAGATGTTACCGCAGATCGGCTGAGTCGTCTCGCGGGAATCGCGTCTTTGCCGGAATTATGGCTCGATTCGGCGCTTTCAATCCGCTCCGCATTGCGCGCGATGGAGCAGCTTCTGGTCGGCCAGCACCAGCGCCATCATCGCTTCGACGACCGGCACGCCGCGAATGCCGACGCAGGGGTCGTGACGGCCCTTGGTGATGATCTCCGACGCGGCGCCTTCCCGCGTGACGGTCTCGACCGGGATCAGGATCGAGCTGGTCGGCTTGAAGGCGATGCGGACCTTGACCGGCTGGCCGGTGGAGATGCCGCCCGCGATCCCGCCGGCATGGTTGGCGAGGAAGACCGGATTACCGTCCTTACCCCCTTCGGCATTGGGCCGCATCGGGTCGGCATTCTCTTCGCCGCGCAGGCGGGCGGCGGCGAAACCGTCACCGATTTCCACGCCCTTGACCGCATTGATGCTCATCATCGCGGCGGCGAGTTCGCTGTCGAGCTTGGCATAGAGCGGTGCGCCCCAGCCCGCCGGAACGCCGCTGGCAATACATTCGACCACCGCGCCGAGCGAGGAACCGTCCTTGCGGGCATCATCGACCAGCTTCTCCCAGCGCTTCGCCGCTTCCGGGTCGGGGCAGAAGAAGGGATTGTTGTCGATCTCGCTCGCGTCGAAGCGGGCATGGTCGATGGCGTCGCCGCCGATCTCGCTGACATAGGCGAAGATGTCGACATCGGGGATGACGAGCCGCGCCACCGCCCCCGCCGCCACCCGGCTGGCGGTTTCGCGCGCCGAGGACCGCCCGCCGCCGCGATAATCGCGAAAGCCATATTTGGCATCATAGGCATAGTCGGCATGGCCGGGGCGATAGGCCTTGGCGACTTCGCTGTAATCCTTGGACCGCTGGTCTTTATTCTCGATCATCAGGCTGATCGGGGTACCCGTGGTCCGGCCCTCGAACACACCCGAGAGGATGCGCACTTCATCGGGTTCGCGGCGCTGGGTGGTGAATTTCGACGTGCCGGGCTTGCGCTTGTCGAGGAACGGCTGGATGTCGGCTTCGCTGAGCGGCAGGCCCGGAGGGCAGCCGTCGACCATCGCGCCGATGGCGGGACCGTGGGACTCACCCCAGGTCGAGAAGCGGAAGACGCGGCCGAAGGTGTTGAAGCTCATGCTATTTGCCCGACAAAATGGTTTGAAAGCCAGCGACGATCAATGGTGGTGAAGGGAGCTACTATCTCAAGCATGGATGGCAGAGACGGCACATTGGCACGATAACCCGTTTCAAGATAACGATTCCGCCAATTCGGGCCTGAATGCCCCAAGTCCAAATGATTGACCAGGAATTTCAGATCATCTCCGACCTGAAACTTATTCTTAAAATCAGCACTGAGGTCATCAAATAATTTAGGCAGGGAATGTCCGTATTGCCGTCGCACATGCTCCACACTCAGCTCCCGGCGACGATCTGCTTTGAAAATCAGTTCTAAGCCATGCGCCACTAAGAACTCGAACGGATCATGGAATAACCAGACATCGCCGCCTTTTGACGCTGCACGCGCCACATCAAGGTAACCCACCCCTAAATTATAGAAACCTATGGGCAGGCTACCTTCATCACTCATTTGTCGAGCGCGATGTCGGGGGCGTCTTCTGCCTTCATGCCGATGACATTGTAGCCCGCATCGACATGGTGGACTTCGCCGGTCACGCCCGATGCCAGATCGGACAACAAATAGAGGCCGGCGCCGCCCACGTCCTCGATCGTCACATTGCGGCGAAGCGGGCTGTTCAGCTCGTTCCACTTCATGATGTAGCGGAAATCGCCGATACCGCTCGCGGCCAGCGTCTTGATCGGTCCGGCGGAGATGGCGTTCACGCGGATACCCTCCGGCCCCAGGTCCATCGCCAGATATTTGACGCTGGTTTCCAGTGCCGCCTTGGCCACGCCCATGACGTTGTAATGGGGAATCACCTTTTCCGCGCCATAATAGCTGAGCGTCAGCAGGCTGCCGCCCTCCGCCATCAGCGCACGCGCCCGCTTTGCGACGGCGACGAAGCTGTAGGCGGAGATGTTCATCGTCAGCAGGAAATTTTCCAGGCTGGTGTCGACATAAAGCCCACGCAGTTCGTTCTTGTCGGAAAAGCCGATCGCGTGGACCACGAAGTCCAGCCTGCCCCACTTCGCCTTGATCTCGTCAAAGGCGGCGTCGAGCTTTTCCATGTCCGACACGTCGCAGTCGATCAGGAAATCGGAACCGAGTTCCTCCGCCAGCGGCCGGACCCGCTTGGCCAGCGCATCGCCCTGATAGGAGAAAGCCAGTTCCGCGCCCTGCGCATGCAGCGCCTTCGATATGCCCCAGGCCAGCGACTTGTCGTTCGCCAGTCCCATGATCAGACCGCGTTTTCCCGCCATCAAGCCTGTCATTTCGTCGTTCCATTCCCTTTGTCGACCTGCGCGACGGTGGCGGCTTCCTCTTCCGGGAACTCCGCCAGCGCCGCATTCAATTCCGCGCCAATTACCACGCCAAGCCCGACAAGGAAGAAGAAAATAAGCGTGATCATCACGCCGGCCAGACTGCCATAGGTGCGATCGTAACCGCCCAGGAGGGAAAGCGTGGGCGGCAATAACAGGGTGACGCCATACCACCACAGCGCCGTGGCGAGGGCGCCGGGCCATTTGGGGAAGCAGGGGTCCTTGTACAGGCTGGGGGTCAGGGAGACGTAGAGAGAATAGAGGGCGACGCACAGGATCGCCATCGGCACCAGCTTGGTCAGGGCGACGATCTGGATCGCCTGGTCGGCGAAAGGCAATATCTGGTGCAGGAACTGGTCGATGCCGGTGATGATCACCTGCATCGAGAAGGCGAACATCACCGCGAAAACGCTGACCAGCGTGATGCCGATGGCGGTCAGGCGATAATGCCAGAAGGGGCGCGTGCTCTTTGTGCCATAGGCGCGGCGCAATATGTCGCGGATCGTCTCGATGAGGCTGCCGACGGTCCACAGGCCGACCAGCCCCCCCAGCCAGAGCAGCGGCCCGGTGCGGGCGTTCAGCACGTCGATGATCGGTTGCCGCACGACATCCGCGACACCTGGCGGCACGGTTTCCAGAAAGGCCCTGACCGCCGCCAGCCCATCCTGCGAATGGCCGAAGATGCTCGCCACCGCCGCCGCCACGATGAAGAAGGGAAACAATGTCATCAACGAAAGATAGGCGAGGTTCCCGGCATGGATGAAGCCGTCGCTATAGGTGCCGACGGCCACGCGCTTGGCGATTTCAAAGGCGTGGCTGCCAGGCCGTACCCGGTCGATATGGCGGTTGAAATGGATGCGGGCTTCTTCCGCGATATGCTTGCGACGGGACTCGGGAGACAGGGGCGAGGGTTGCGGCATTCCCTCCTAACCCCTCAGACGCCGAGATGGGTCCGCACGGCGCGGCTGTCCTGCCAGCTTTCGACCAGCGCCTGGATCGCCGGATCGTCGGCGGGCACGTCGATCAGCAGGGTAACGAGCTGGTCGCCGCGCTGGCCGGTCTTGCCGGTAAAACCCTTGCCGCGCAGGCGCAGCGTCTTGCCGGAGGAGGTGCCCGCGGGCACACCCAGCATGACGGGACCGTCGACCGTGGGAACCTTGACCTTCGCGCCCTTCACGGCTTCATCGAGCGTGATCGGCAGTTCCAGCAACACATTGTCGCCGTCGCGGGTGAAGAAGGCATGAGGCTTCACCTCGATCGTGACGATGGCGTCACCCGCGCCACCGGGTCCTTGCTGGCCCTTGCCGGAAAGGCGCATCTGCGTGCCTGTTTCAACCCCCGCGGGCAATTTCAGGTCGATGGTCTTGCCGTCCTGAAGCGTTATCCGCTGCGGCGCGAGGGTTGCGGCGTCGACAAACTGGACGGCCAGGCGATAGGTGACGTTCGCGCCCTTTTGCGGCGGCGCGCCACGGCCGAAGCCGCCAAAGCCCCCTCCGCCGCCACCGCGACGCCCCGTACCGCCGCCGAACAGCCCTTCGAAAATATCGCCGAAATCCGCGCCGCCGCCGTTGAATTCGAAGCCGCCGCCCTGGCCGCCCGGATGCCCGCGAAAGCCTCCCCCACCGCCACCAAAGCCGAAGGGCGCAGTCGGATTGCCGTCGCCGTCTATCTCGCCCCGATCGAAGCGGGCACGCTTGTCCTTGTCCGACAAGAGGTCATAGGCGCTGGTCGCGGCGGAAAATTTCTCCGCTGCCTGGGGATTGTCCTTGTTCCGGTCAGGATGCAGCTCCTTGGCCAGCTTGCGATAGGCGGACTTGATCTCGGCCTCGCTCGCGCTGCGCGCCACGCCCAATGTGGAATAAGGGTCGGCCATGGGCGGTAACACATCCTCTTGCAATAAAAACCCGTTCGCGCCCTATGTGGCGAAAGGTGCGGAATGGTTCAAGCGTGGGAAAGCCTTATCGACAAGGCTTTTCGGCGCGCGTAGACCGGCGCGTATGACCGATCCCTTTGCCCTGTTCGCCGCCTGGTACGATGAGGCACGCGAAACCGAGATCAACGACAGCAATGCCATGGCGCTCGCCACCGCCGATGCACGCGGGCGGCCGTCGGTGCGGATGGTGTTGCTCAAGGGGCATGGGCCGGACGGGTTCATCTTCTATACCAATTTCGAAGGGCGCAAGGCGGAGGATCTGCACGCCAATCCCCATGCGGCGCTACTGTTCCACTGGAAATCGCTGCGGCGCCAGATCCGGATCGAGGGGCCGGTGGGTCCGGTCGACGACGCCACCGCCGATGCCTATTTCGCGACGCGCAGCCGGGACAGCCAGCTTGGCGCCTGGGCCTCGGACCAGTCGCGCCCGCTGGAATCCCGCGATCTGTTCATGGCCCGCTATGAGGAGGCGAGCTTGCGGTTCGAGGGTGGGCCAGTGCCCAGGCCGCCCCATTGGTCGGGCTTTCGGGTCAAACCGGAACGCATCGAATTCTGGCAGGATCGGGAGCATCGCCTGCACGAACGCCGCCTGTTCGAGCGGACCGGCGACGGCTGGCACGAGGGATTGCTATACCCTTGACCTGCCCCGCCCCGCGCCGGCGGCGGCCGGACATGAAATAAACGCGCGCGGAATATGCTGCGTCGTTCGTTCAACGGGATAAGCGGGTCGGCCCACCTCGATTGCGGGGGTGCCGTGCGCCTGTTAGGTGTCGCTGTGGCGGGCACGGGTTAGAGGAATTGCATGCGAAATCGACTGACGGCGTTCATCCTGACGGGCATGATTCTCGGGGTGATCGTGGGCTTTGCGACCAATTTGTGGGTGGGCGGCGACAAGGCCCTGGCAAAGGATGTAGCGGGTTATTTCCACCTGCTGGCCGACATCTTCCTGCATCTCATCAAGATGATCATCGCGCCGCTGGTCTTTTCCACCCTGGTCGCCGGCATCGCCCATATGGGCGACAGCGCGGCGCTCGGCCGAATCGGCGGGCGCGCCCTTGCCTGGTTCATCATCGCCAGCCTGATCTCGCTGACCCTGGGCCTCGTCTTCGTCAATTTCTTCGCGCCGGGCGAAGGGCTGAACCTCGTCCGCTCGGGCGCGGATTCGGGGGTCAATACCGAAGCGCTCAACTTCCGTGACTTCATCCTGCATGTCTTCCCGACCTCCATGGTCGGGGCCATGGCGGAAAATTCGATCCTGCAGATCGTCGTCTTCTCGCTGTTCGTCGGCGTCGCGCTGACCGCCATCGGCGAAAAGGGCAAGCCGATCGTCACCGTGATCGAGGCGATGGTCGAACTGATGTTGCAGGTCACCGGCTATGTCATGCGCATGGCGCCGCTGGCCGTGTTCGGAGCGTTGGCATCGGTGATCACCACCGAGGGGCTGGGTGTACTCAAGACCTTCGGGCAGTTGGTGGGCGAATTCTATCTGGCGCTCATGGCCCTGTGGCTGCTGCTGTTTGCAGCGGGATCGGCATTCCTGGGCAAGCGGATGCTGACGCTGGTCCGTTATGTGCGCGAGCCGGTATTGATCGCCTTTTCCACAGCATCCTCGGAAGCGGCCTATCCCAAGATGCTGGAGCAGCTCGACCGCTTCGGCGTGCCGCGGCGGATATACAGTTTCGTGCTGCCGCTGGGCTACAGTTTCAACCTTGACGGGTCGATGATGTATTCGACTTTCGCGACGATCTTCATCGCCCAGGCCTATGGCATCGATCTGCCGATCGCGACGCAGATCACCATCCTGCTGGTGCTGATGGTGACCAGCAAGGGAATCGCCGCCGTGCCCCGCGCCAGCCTTGTGGTGGTGGCGGCGACGCTGGGGCAGTTCGACCTGCCGGTAGAGGGCGTCGCCTTCATCCTGGCCGTGGACCATTTCATGGACATGGGCCGTACCGCGACCAACGTACTGGGCAACGCGATCGCCACGTCCGTCATCACCAAATGGGAGGGGATGCTGGAGGTCGAGGAGCCGGATTATGTACCGCACCCCAAGGCACCCGCCCATACCGCATCCCATGGTCGCGCCGGACTGGAGCTGGCATCCGATATGGTGGACGAGGAAAAGCGGTCCTGAGGTCCAGCGGCTGCGTCAACGCGCCACGGCTTCGGCCCAATAGACCAGGGTGCGGGCGAAACTGGCAAAGCCGCGCTCCAGCGCCGCGCCGCTTTCCCCATGGGGACGGGCTTGGGCATCCAGCGTGTCGCCGATCTGCCCGACGCTGAGGCGATCGGGAATGACGGTCATGCCCATGGCATTGAGCGTCACCGTCCAGTTGGCGTGGCTGTTGACCCCGGCGAAGCGGCCCATGGAATAGCTGGCGACGCCCGCCGGGCGACGGTCGAATTCCTTGAGGAAATGGTCGGTGAGGTTCTTGAGGCCAGGCTGGACGCCGCGATTATATTCCCCCGCGACGAAGACAAAGGCATCGGCGGCGGTCAGGCGTTCGGACAGGGCGGCCATGGCGGCAGGCGCTTCGCCCGGCGGATAGTCGCTGTAGCGTAGATCGAGCATGGGCAAGCCAATTGCCTGCGCGTCGATCAGTTCGGCCTTGTGGCCCAGTTGCTGGAAGCCCCGGATCAGATAATCCGCCAGACGGATGCCGAGGCGACCCCGACGATAGGAGCCGTAAAGGACAAGGATATCAAGCGCCATGGGAGACTCTCCTGATGTTCAGAAGAATGTCGCATTGGCGCTCGACGGCGTCCAGCCCTGGAGCGATTTCCAGTCGGATGGCATCATCAGACGGTTAAGAAATCGCGGTAAAACAAAGAAATGGAGCGGCCGATCCGATTCCATCAGATCGCAAACCGCTCTAGGGCCAATCGACATTCAGATGATGACGAGACGAAAATGGTGGTTTTTCGTGACCCGGAGCGGAGCGTACTAAAAGTACGTGAGCACCGGAAGCACGGGAAAGCGCCATTTGCAGGCCGTCAGGGCTGAATGTCGATTGGCCCTAGCGCAGCTTGGCGATGGAAAGCCCGTCCTGTTTGGCGCGGGCCTTGACCGATTCCTCGCTGCGGGTGAGGGCCTTGGCGATCGCCTTGAGCGCCATGCCCTTCTTCGCCAGCGTATGGAGCTTTTGCAGCTCGTCCGCCGTCCAGGGCTGCTTGTGCCGCTCGAAGCGATCGCCCGCCATCGGATCAGTCCGCGAACGGATCGCGCACGAGGATGGTGTCCTCGCGCTCGGGGCTTGTGGAGACGAGCGTGACCGGGCAGCCGACCAGTTCCTCGATGCGGCGGATATATTTGATCGCCTGCGCCGGAAGGTCGGCCCAACTGCGGGCGCCCGCGGTCGTGTCCTGCCAGCCTTCGATCGTTTCATACACCGGCTCGGCCTTCGCCTGATCCTGCGCATGGGCGGGGAGGTAATCGAAGCTCTGATCGCCGATCTTGTAACCGACGCAGATTTTCAGTTCGTCGAAACCGTCCAGCACGTCCAGCTTGGTGAGCGCGATGCCGGTCACGCCCGACACCGCGACCGACTGGCGCACCAGCACGGCGTCGAACCAGCCGCAACGGCGCTTGCGGCCGGTGACGGTGCCGAATTCATGGCCTCGCTCGCCCAGGCGCTGGCCGGTTTCGTCCTCCAGTTCGGTGGGGAACGGTCCTGAACCGACGCGCGTCGTATAGGCCTTGACGATGCCCAGCACGAAGCCCGCGCCCGACGGGCCAAGGCCGGTGCCGCTTGCCGCCGTGCCCGCAACCGTGTTGGAGGAGGTGACGAACGGATAGGTGCCATGGTCGATGTCGAGCAGCGTGCCCTGTGCACCTTCGAACAGGATGCGCTTGCCCTTGGACTTGGCGTCGTTCAGCGTCAGCCAGACCGGCTTGGCGAAGGGCAGGATGAAACTGGCGATGTCGCGCAGCTCGGCCATCAATGCATCGCGGTCGATCGGGGCTTCGTTGAACCCGGCGCGCAGCGCGTCGTGATGCGCGGTCAGACGATCGAGCTGCGGGCCGAGATCGTCGAGATGGAAAAGGTCGCAGACGCGGATGGCGCGGCGGCCGACCTTGTCCTCATAGGCCGGGCCGATGCCGCGACGGGTCGTGCCGATCTTGCCCGCGCCCGACGCATCCTCGCGCAGGCCATCCAGGTCGCGGTGGAAAGGCAGGATCAGCGGGCAGGTTTCCGCGATCTGAAGGTTGTCGGGCGTGATCTCCACCCCCTGCCCCTTCAGCTTGGCGACTTCATCGCGGAAGTGCCAGGGGTCCAGCACCACGCCATTGCCGATCACCGACAGCGTGCCCCGCACGATGCCCGAGGGGAGCAGCGAAAGCTTGTAGACATTCTCGCCCACGACCAGTGTGTGGCCCGCATTGTGGCCGCCCTGGAAGCGGGCGACGACGTCCGCGCGTTCCGACAGCCAGTCGACGATCTTGCCTTTGCCTTCGTCGCCCCATTGAGCGCCGATCACGGTAACATTTGCCATGGATATAGTCCTCCGCCCGCCGCGCGGACCGGCCATGCCCTTCGACGGGACTCGACATGCCGGTGGGATAGGGTGGGCGCATCGCCCGGTGTGCGGGCCGCGCGTTAGCCGTGCTGGCCCGGTAAAGTCAATAGGCGCGCGGCTCGTCGCCGTCGAGCCAGTGCGAACAGCGAAGCGTCTCGCCATTTTCCTGCCCTGTGAGCGCGGCGATGCTATGCCAGCCCTCCGCCCGCAACGCGGCGGCTCGCACCGGGTCATGATGCAACGGCAGGAACAGGCGCCGGGGCGCTTCGCCACCAAAGCCCGCGTCGATCAACGGATCGGGATAGAGCGAGAAGCCCATCGCCGGTTCGTCCGAGCCGTCGGCGCGGGTGATGGCGTAGCTGCCGCCCCGGCCGATCTCCCCCGTGAAGCCGTCCGCGAAGATCGAGAAGCCGAACCAGTTCTGATATTCGAAGCCATGACGCTCGGTGGGGTCGAGCGTCAGGGTGATGTCCCAGCCGATGGGCTTCGCGATGGCGCGCAGGCCGGCGATCCGGCTGTCGATCGCGCCGCCAAGCTCGGCATTGAGCGCTTCGAGCCGCTCCATCGCGGCGTGGAACGGTCCGGTCGCCTCGATCAGCGGAAGATAGGCGGCGGCAGCCGGGCTGATCGCGGCGAGTGCACCCGCATCCTTGGCATCGAGTTCCGTGCGAACCGCCTCGATCTCCTCCGGCGCCAGCGGCAGCGGGCCGGCGGCGAGATTGTCGATCAGGTCCGGCAAGGTAAAGTCGATGGTGATGCCGGTGACGCCCGCGGCCTGCAAGGCCTCTATGGCGACGTTCACGATTTCGACGGCGGCGGTGGCGCTGTCGCTGCCGATCAGTTCGGCGCCGATCTGGAAACGTTCGCGCTCGGGCCGAAGCTGATTCGCGCGCAGGCGGATCACCGGCCCGGCGTAGGACAGGCGCAGCGGGCGCGGCGCGCTGGCAAGGCGCGTGGCGGCGATGCGGCCGACCTGCGCGGTCATGTCCGGGCGAAGGGCCAGGCTGCGTTGGGAAACGGGGTCGATGGCGCGGACAAGGTCCTGCGCGCGCATCGTTTTCAAACGGCCGACCAGCGTATCCTCGAACTCCGCGAGCGGCGGCATGACACGCTCATAGCCATGGCCGGCGACGGTATCGAGCACACGGCGCGCGAGGCGCGCGGACGCCTCTGCCTGCGGTGGCAGGCGATCTGACAGTCCTTCGGGGAGGAGGCCGGGTGGGATCGTGGTCATGGGCTGGCCTTTAGCGGATTATTCGCAATAGGCCAGCCCGAACCACAAGCTGATCAGGCGAAGCGGAGCAGCTTGACCGTCTTGACGCCTGCCAGCTTGCAGATGTCGGCCAGGACGGTTTCGTTCACCGCGCCGTCGACCGACAGCAGCAGCACGGCTTCACCGCCCTGGTTGCGACGGCCAAGGTGGAAGGTGCCGATATTGACCTGCGCCTCGCCCAGCGTCGAACCCAGACGACCGATGAAGCCCGGCGCGTCCTGGTTGACGATGTAGAGCATGTGACCGGCCAGATCGGCTTCGACCTTGATGCCGAACAGTTCGACCAGGCGGGCCTGCGCATTGCCGAAGAGGGTGCCCGCGACCGACTTGTCGCCGCTTTCCGTCTTCACGGTCACGCGGACGAGGGTCTGATAATCGCCCTCGCGGTCATGGCGGACCTCACGAACATCGAGGCCGCGCTCCTTCGCGAGGAAGGGGGCGTTGACCATGTTCACCGTGTCCGAATAGACGCGCATCAGCCCCGCGAGCACCGCCGCGGTGATCGGCTTCTGGTTGAGTTCGGCGGCATGGCCCTCGACCTCGACCGAGACGCTCTGGATACGGTCGCCTTCGAGCTGGCCGACAAGGCTGCCCAGTTCTTCCGCCAGCGCCATATAGGGCTTGAGCTTCGGGGCTTCCTCAGCCGACAGCGACGGCACGTTCAGCGCATTGGTGATACCGCCGTCGAGCAGATAGTCGGAAAGCTGTTCCGCGACCTGGAGCGCGACATTGACCTGCGCCTCGTCGGTCGATGCGCCCAGATGCGGGGTGCAGATGAAGTTGGGGGTGCCGAACAGCGGCGATTCCTTCGCCGGTTCGGTCACGAACACGTCGAGCGCGGCGCCAGCGACATGGCCCGCATCCATCGCTTCCTTGAGCGCGGCTTCGTCGATCAGGCCGCCGCGGGCGCAGTTGATGATGCGCACGCCCTTCTTGGTCTTGGCCAGATTTTCCTTCGACAGGATGTTGCGGGTCTGGTCGGTCAGCGGCGTGTGCAGCGTGATGAAGTCGGCTTTGCTGAGCAGCGTGTCGAGATCGGCCTTTTCCACGCCCATTTCGACGGCGCGTTCCGGGGTCAGGAAGGGATCGAACGCAACGACCTTCATCTTGAGACCCAGCGCGCGGCTGGCGACGATCGAGCCGATGTTGCCCGCGCCGATCAGGCCCAGCGTCTTACCGGTGACTTCCACGCCCATGAAGCCGTTCTTCGGCCACAGGCCCTGCTGCGTCTGGGCATTGGCTTCGGGCAGTTGGCGGGCCAGCGCGAACATCAGCGCGATGGCATGTTCGGCGGTGGTGATCGAGTTGCCGAACGGGGTGTTCATGACGATCACGCCCTTGGACGAGGCGGCCGGGATGTCGACATTGTCGACGCCGATGCCGGCGCGGCCGATGACCTTGAGGTTGGTGGCGTGGTCGAGAATATCCTTCGTCACCTTGGTCGAGCTGCGGATCGCAAGGCCGTCATACTGGCCGATGATCGCCTTCAGCTCTTCCGGCGTCTTGCCGGTGATTTCGTCGACTTCCACGCCGCGTTCACGGAAGATCGCGGCGGCGCGGGGGTCCATCTTGTCGGAAATAAGTACCTTGGGCATGACGAATTGCCTTTCTTGCAATTCGTCATCCTGACGAAAGTCAGGATCTCAGGCGGCAAAGTCGTACCTAGATGCCTGAGATCCCAGCTTTCGCTGGGATGACGGGATATATGGGAAGAAGTTTGTTTAAGCAGCCTTCACGGTCGCATAGGCCCAGTCGAGCCAAGGCCCCAGCGCTTCGATGTCGGCGGTCTCCACCGTCGCGCCGCACCAGATGCGCAGGCCCGCCGGGGCGTCGCGATAGCCCGCGACGTCATAGGCTGCACCTTCCTTCTCCAGCAGGGCCGCGAAGCTCTTGATGAAGGCTTCGTCCGCACCCTCGACCGTCAGGCAGACGCTGGTGGTCGAGCGCGACGCTTCGTCGGCGGCGAGATGGCCCAGCCAGTCGCGTTCCTCGACGATCTTGTTGAGCGCCGCCGCATTGGCGTTGCTGCGCGCGATCAGGCCCGCGGAACCGCCGATCGACTTGCCCCATTCCAGCGCGAAGATCGCGTCCTCGACCGCCAGCATGGAGGGGGTGTTGATCGTCTCGCCCTTGAACACGCCCTCGGCGAGCTTGCCCTTCGCCATCAGGCGGAACACCTTGGGCAGCGGCCAGGCGGGGGTGTAGGTCTCCAGACGCTCGACCGCGCGGGGGCCGAGGATCAGCACGCCATGGCCGCCCTCGCCGCCCAGCACCTTCTGCCAGGAGAAGGTGGCGACGTCGATCTTGGTCCAGTCGATCTCATAGGCGAAGACCGCGCTGGTGGCGTCGGCGAAGGTCAGCCCCTCGCGGTCGGCCGGAATCCAGTCGGCATTGGGAACGCGCACGCCCGAGGTCGTGCCGTTCCAGGTGAACAGCACGTCATGGGCGAAGTTCACACCGTTCAGGTCGGGCAATTGACCATAGTCGGCGCGGATGATCGTCGGATCGAGCTTCAACTGCTTGGCGGCATCCGTCACCCAGCCTTCGCCGAAGCTTTCCCAGGCCAGCGTCGTGACCGGACGGGCGCCCAGCATGGTCCACATCGCCATTTCGAAGGCGCCGGTGTCCGAACCCGGCACGATGCCGATGCGGTGGGTTTCGGGCAGGTTGAGCAGCTCGCGCATCAGGTCGATGCAATAAGCGAGGCGGGTCTTGCCGATCTTGGCGCGGTGCGAGCGGCCCAGCGATTGCGCGCTCAGCTTGTCGGCGCTCCAGCCCGGAGGCTTGGCGCAGGGACCGGAAGAGAAATAGGGGCGGGCCGGACGGTTGGCGGGCTTTTCAGCAGGCGCAAGGGTGGCGTCAACGGCAGTCAGATCAGTCATGTAATGCGTCTCCTTACAGAGAGCACGCGCGGCGTTGGGACCGCGTGGCCCGCTGGCCGCCCTAAAGTCTCCGGCCAAAGAGTCAAGTTGAATGTCTGCATGCGATGAAAGGAGTCGGCCGTTAACCCTTGAGCCAGCCGGACGTGGTAAATCATGCCGTCATGATTGAGCGGGTTTGGGGGAAAGCGATCCTTCGCGGCATAGGTTTTACGGGCCTGTCGGCCGCCGTGCTGGCGCTGGCCGGGTGCGGCGGCGACCTGGTGCCGCGCGGACGCGTGGAACGGCCCGCCAAGCCGGTGAGGACGGCGCGCCCGGCCACGCCGCCATCGATGGAACTGCGCCAGTGCATGGCGAAGCTGACGTCTCAGTCGGTCCTCTTCACCCCCCTGCCCGACCAGAATTTCGGTGGCGGATGCAGCGCGACGGGAAGCGTCAAGCTGATCGATATCGGGGTTCCCGCGACCAATCTGGGCGCGATGACCTGCGGCCTTGCCGCCAATTTCGCGGCCTGGGCGCGTTACGGCGTGCAACCTGCCGCCCGGCTGATCCTGGGCGCGGAGATCGAGAGGATCGAGACATTCGGCACCTATAACTGCCGGCCGATCGCGGGCAGCGGCAAGCTGAGCGAACATGCGCACAGCAATGCGATCGACGTGTCGGCCTTCGTCCTGAGCGACGGACGGCGGATTTCGATCGAAAGGGACTGGAACGGCGACAGGCGGACGCGCCAGTTTCTGGAAATCGTCCACGCCAGCGCCTGCAAGCGGTTCCGCACCGTGCTCAGCCCCGATTACAATGCGGCGCATCACGACCATTTCCATTTCGACATGGGCGGAAAAGGCGGGTTCTGCCGCTGATGACGACAGGGCGCTTTTGCCGTTAAGCGCCAAATGGTTTGGCGGCTTCTGCGGATAAGCGCCTTGGCTTTGTCATCCCGACATCCTACCTTTCCGGAAATGACTAGAAAAGAAATCGAAGAACGCAAATTCCGCCCCGCCCGTCAGGAAGCCGCCGACGCCCGCAGGGGGCTGGAAACACCACAGACCAGCAGCGCCGCCTACCGCCTGGCTTTCCAGGATACCGAATTCCTGCTGCGGGAGGATCTGCGGCCGATACGGTTCCAGCTCGAATTGCTGAAGCCCCAATTGCTGATGGACGAGGCGAAGATCGAGTCGACCTTCGTCTTCTATGGTTCCGCCCGGATTCCCGAACCCGACCAGGTACAGGCGCGGATCGATGCGGCGGCGACGCCGGAGCAGAAGCGCATTGCCGAGAATCTGGGCCGGAAAGCACGCTATTATGACGAAGCGCGCAAGCTGGCGCGGATCGCGGCGCAATATCCGGTGAACGAGGCGGGATGCCGCCATTTCGTCGTCTGCTCGGGCGGTGGTCCGTCGATCATGGAGGCGGCCAATCGCGGCGCGGATGATGTCGGCCAGACCACCATCGGCATGAATATCGTGCTGCCGCATGAGCAGGCGCCCAACCGCTTCGTCACGCCGGAATTGAGCTTCCAGTTCCATTATTTCGCGCTGCGCAAAATGCACTTCCTGCTGCGGGCGCGGGCTCTGGCGGTGTTCCCTGGCGGCTTCGGCACGTTCGATGAGATGTTCGAGTTGCTGACCCTGATCCAGACCGGCAAGATGAAGCCGATCCCGGTGCTGCTCTTCGGCAAGGATTTCTGGACCCGGGTGGTGGATTTCGAAGCGCTGGCCGACGAGGGCGTGATCTCGCCGTCGGACCTCCATCTGTTGACCTGGGTGGAAACGGCCGAGGAGGCATGGCAGGCGGTGCAGAACTTCTATCAGGACTCCGAAGCGCCCGGCTGCGGTTGATCCTTGCCCTGGCCGTCAGGGAGGATTAGGGCGCGGCCATGCGCGCCGATCTCGCCCATGTCGACACCTGGATCTTCGATCTGGACAACACGCTCTACCCGGCGAAGGCGGACCTGTTCGCCCTGATCGACGTGAAGATGGGGGAGTTCATCCAGGGGCTGCTCGGCTGCGATCCGGTGGTCGCGAAACAGACGCAGAAGCGCTATTTCCTGGAGCATGGCACGACGCTGTCCGGCCTGATGCACCATCATGGCATCGAGCCGCGCGAATTTCTCGACTATGTCCACGACATATCGATGGACCGGCTGGAGGTGGACGAGGCACTGAACGCCCATATCGCCGCGCTGCCGGGGCGGCGGCTGATCTTCACCAATGGCGATGCTGCCTATGCCGGGCGCGTGCTGGACAAGCTCGGCCTCGCCGGGGCGTTCGAGCTGATCCACGACATCCATGCCTGCCAATATGTGCCCAAGCCCGACCCGTCGGGCTATGCCGAACTCTGCCGGGTCCACCATGTCGATCCGATGCGGGCCGCCTTTTTCGAGGACATGGCCCGCAACCTGCGCCCCGCCAAGGCGATCGGCATGGCCACCATCTGGGTCAATAACGGCTCGGAAGCCGGCAATCACGAGCATCATCCCGATTTCATCGATTTCGAAACCGACCATCTGACGCCGTTTCTGGCGGATATTTTTGGGGAACAACCATGAGCAACGAACTGATCGCGACCATCGATACCGCCTGGGAGGACCGGGCCAACGTCAATCTCCAGACGCAGGGCGAAGTCCGGCAGGCGGTCGACAAGGCGCTGGCGCTGCTGGACAAGGGCGAACTGCGCGTCGCCGAACCGACCGGCACCGAGGGCGCCGGAGCCTGGCAGGTCAACCAGTGGGCGAAGAAGGCGGTGCTGCTCAGCTTCCGCCTCAACGACAATGCGATGATCGACAATGGTCCGGGCGCGGGCCATTGGTGGGACAAGGTGCCGAGCAAGTTCGCCGGCTGGGACGAGGCCGCTTTCCGCGCCGCCGGTTTCCGCGCGGTTCCGGGGTCGTTCGCCCGCGCGGGTGCGCACATTGCGAAGAATGTCATTTTGATGCCGAGCTTTGTCAACATCGGCGCGTTCGTCGATGAAGGCACGATGGTCGACACCTGGGTGACGGTGGGAAGCTGCGCGCAGATCGGCAAGAACGTCCACCTGTCGGGCGGCGTCGGCATCGGCGGCGTGCTGGAGCCGTTGCAGGCCGATCCGGTGATCATCGAGGACGACTGCTTCATCGGCGCCCGTTCCGAAGTCGTGGAAGGCGTGCGCATCGGCAAGGGTTCGGTGCTGTCGATGGGCGTGTTCATCGGCATGTCGACCAAGATCGTCGACCGCACCACCGGCGAAATCTTCATCGGCGAAGTGCCGCCCTATTCGGTGGTCGTGCCGGGCAGCCTGCCGGGCAAGCCGCTGCCCGACGGCACGCCGGGGCCGAGCCTCTATTGCGCGGTGATCGTGAAGCGCGTCGACGCCCAGACCCGGTCCAAGACCGGGATCAACGAACTGCTGCGGGATTAACGCCTACCGCGCAAATGGTAGCTGCGTGCTCCTGCGAAGGCAGGAGCCCAGTTCCACCCTCTGATCTGGGCTCCTGCCTTCGCAGGAGCACGGATTACTTGACCGCAAGGTTGAACCTACTGGATGCGGACGGCTCAGAACCCTACATAACCCCCATGCCGCCATCCACGCCCGACAATTCGCCCCTTCCGCCCATCTGGGCGACGCTGCGGCGCTTTTTCCCCTATCTCTGGCCGGCCGATGCCCCTGCCCTGAGGCGACGGGTGGCGATCGCCATGGTGCTGGTGCTGGTCGCGAAGATCGTCAGCCTTGCCATGCCCTTCGCTTACAAGGGCGCGGTCGACCGGATGGTGCCGGGCATGGAGTCCGGCGCGGGCCTCGCCGTGGCGCTGGTGGTGGCCTATGCCGGCGCGCGCTTTGGCAGCGTGCTGTTCGACAATCTGCGCAACGCCATTTTCGAGCGGGTGGGCCAGGAAGCCGGGCGGCGGCTGGCCGACGATGTGTTCGTGCATCTGCATCGGCTGTCGCTGCGCTTCCATCTCGACCGGCGGACCGGCGCCGTCACCAAGATCGTCGAACGGGGCACGAAGAGCATCGACACGATGCTCTATTTCATGCTGTTCAACATCGCGCCGACCGTGCTGGAACTGGCGGCGGTCTGCGTCATCTTCTTCGTGAAGTTCGGTCCCGGACTGGTCGCGGCGACGCTGGTGATGGTGGGCCTCTATATCTGGTTCACCCGGACCATCACCGAATGGCGCAACCAGTTGCGGCGCGACATGGTGGACATGGACACCAACGCCGTCGCCCATGCCGTCGACAGCCTGCTCAATTTCGAGACGGTCAAATATTTCGGCGCCGAGGATCGCGAGGCGGCGCGCTATGCCAAGGCGATGCGGCGCTATGCCGATGCGGCGGTGAAGTCGGAAAATTCGCTGGCCTGGCTGAATATCGGACAGTCCCTGATCACCAACCTGATGATGGCGGGGGCCATGGGCTATACCGTCTGGGGGTGGAGCAAGGGGCAATTCTCGACCGGCGACGTGGTGCTGGTCAACACGTTGCTGAGCCAGCTTTTCCGGCCGCTCGACCTGCTGGGCATGGTCTATCGGACGATCCGGCAGGGGCTGATCGACATGGAGGCGATGTACAAGCTGATCGACACGCAGGCCGAGATCGCCGATGCGCAGGGTGCACCGGTCCTGCATGTCGAGACGGGCGAGGTGCGCTTCGACCATGTGCATTTCGGTTATGATCCCGAACGCGAAATCCTGCATGGCGTGAGCTTCGCCGTGCCGGCGGGCAAGACGCTGGCGATCGTCGGACCTTCGGGCGCGGGCAAATCGACCATCGCGCGGCTGCTGTTCCGGTTTTACGACATTCAGGGCGGACGCATCCTGATCGACGGGCAGGACATCGCCCAGGTCACCCAGGGGTCGCTGCGTTCGGCCATCGGCATCGTGCCGCAGGACATGGTGCTGTTCAACGATACGGTCGGCTATAATATCGGCTATGGCCGGGCGGGCGCGACCCAGGAAGAGATTGAGGAAGCGGCCAAGGCGGCGTCGATCCACGATTTCATCATGGGACTGCCGCAGGGTTATGCGACGCGGGTCGGCGAGCGCGGCCTGAAACTGTCCGGCGGGGAGAAGCAGCGCGTGGCGATTGCACGCACATTGCTGAAGGACCCGCCGGTGCTGGTGCTCGACGAAGCGACCAGTGCGCTCGACAGCCGGACCGAGACGGAAATCCAGGACGTGCTGCGCAGCATCGCACGCAAGCGCACGACGCTGATCGTCGCGCACCGCCTGTCCACCGTGGTCGATGCCGACGAGATCATCGTGCTGGAGCAGGGCCGTATCGTCGAACGCGGGCGGCACGGCGATCTGGTGCGGGCGGACGGACTTTACGCGACCATGTGGGCACGGCAGGCGACCGAGCGGGACGAGATGGCCCAAGCGCCGGAGGTCGAGCCGAAGATCGAGGATGTTTTCGAAGTGGTTGACCTGCGCAGGGGTTGATGGCGGCCTTTGCCGCTGGGGCAAGGGCAACGCGGCTCGGGCTGCACCATTTTCCCTCCACCACCGCCTTCTGCCGCCGTCCCCCTCCCCATCCGTCGTGGGGAGAAATGGGGTCCGGTTGATTTTGGCGGCTTCCGCAGCTATGGTCGCGCTCGCGGACCGGGCCCCTCTGGCGCGCTGACCTCAAACAGCGCGTGATGTCGGACCGCATCGGACTATCCGATGCGACTGACGGCTTGGTTTGGACCACCCCCTCCCCTTCGCAGCGGATTCTCCGATCAACCTTGTTGTTGAACGAGAGGAGCATATCCCGTGGAATTTCTCTTCATGGACTGGCTGGGGACACCGGCGTGGTTCTGGCTGGCCTTCTTCGCCATCGTTGCGGCGCTGACGGCCTTCGACCTTGGTTTCCTGCACAAGGAGGACAAGGAGATCGGCATCAGGGAGAGCCTGAAACTCTCCCTCTTCTACATCAGCATCGCCATGGCTTTCGGCGTCTGGGTCTGGTTCGTGCGCGGGCCGGAGCCGGGGATGCAATATTTCACCGGCTTCTTCATCGAGAAGGCGCTGTCGATCGACAATGTCTTCGTGATCAGCCTGATCTTCTCCTATTTCGCGATTCCGGCGAAATATCAGTATCGGGCGCTGCTCTGGGGCATCATCGGCGTGATCGTGCTGCGCGGCCTGATGATCGCGGGCGGGGCGATGCTGCTGCATGAAGCCTATTGGGTGCTGTACCTGTTCGCCGCCTTCCTGATCTTCACCGGCATCAAGATGATGTTCGCGGGCGACGAGCCGATGGATGTCGGCAAAAATCCGCTGATCCGCTTCATCTCGACGCATATGCGGGTGACGCCGGAGCTGCATGGCGAGCATTTCCTCGCCCGCATGAAGGATCCGAAGACGGGCCGGATGGTGCGGGCCGCGACGCCGCTGCTGCTGGCGCTGATCGTCATCAATTTCGCCGATCTGGTGTTCGCGGTGGACAGCGTGCCCGCGATCTTCGCGATCACGACCGATACGTTCATCGTCTATACGTCGAACGTGATGGCGATACTGGGCCTGCGCGCGCTGTATTTCGCGCTGTCGGCCATGGTGCACCGCTTCCACTACCTCAAATATGCGCTTGCCGCGATCCTGGTGTTCATCGGGACCAAGATCTTCGTGGCGGACTTCCTGCTGGATGGGGGCAAGTTCCCGCCGGCGCTGAGCCTGGGCGTGACCTTTGCGCTGATCGGCGCGGGGGTCGTCTGGTCGTTGTGGAAGACGAAGGCGGAAGACCGCGCGGCATGAAGGATGGGCAGGGAACCCGGAATGGTTCCCTGCCCAGGGGCCGTGCCCTTAGCGTATCCGTGATGATCAAGCGCGCGATGTCTCGATCGTCAGATGACGCCATCTGAGTGGAAATCGCTTTAACGGCTCGACACGGTGGTGGTCGTCCGTTCCACCACCGACGCGCGGGCGGGGCTGGTGGTCCTGCGCACGACCTTGCGCTTGGCCGGGGCGGCCTTGCGCACGACCGTCGTCGGGACCGTCTTCACCGTCTCCGTGGTCACGGTCGTCGTGGCGGGAGCGGGCGTGGCGGCGGCGGCACGGGCAGCCTGCGCGTCTGCAGCGGCGGCGGAGGCTGCACGCTCAGCCGCTTCCGCCCGCGCATTGGCGGCAGCGGCATCCTGCTGCGCCGAGGCGGCGGTCGATGCCTGGATCTGGGCGTCGGTTTCGGCGCGGGCCTGGCTCTGCCCGATGGCGGTATCGGCAAATTGCTGGGCTTCGATCGCTGCCCGGATGGCGGCCTGTTCCTTACCGCTCTTGAGCTGTTCCTGGGCCAGACGGAGCGATGCCTGCGCCCTGGCGAGAACGGCCGGATTGGCTTCGCCCGCCTTGAGCTTTCCGGCGGCGTCGATCTTGCCCTGGGCCTGGGCGATGGCGGCCAGCGCCCGCTCCTCGTCCCCTGCCAATGCCGGACCGCTGGCAAGAAACAGAGCCGATGCAGCAGCAAAGAAACGTATAGATGTGCCGATCTTACGCATAAATTCTCCTGTCATCATTATTGGTGGACCGAAGAACGTGCGTAGATATGGCTAAGTTCCGGATGAACCGTTGTTCAGGAAAGGCGCAGAAACTTCGGTCGGAACGCGCAGGATTCTTCCCGTTTCCTTGTCGATGATCGCCCATGTCGATTTAGCCGCCACCTTTACCTTGCCGTCGGGGCCGGTAAATTCCATGTGGCGGTCGAACCGGGCGCCGCGCGGCGCTTCCGCGATCCAGGTCCGGACAGAAACCGTTTCACCCTGCCGGACGTTCCCGCGATAGTCGATCTCATGCCGGGTCACGACCCAGACATAGGCGTCGACATGCGCCGGGTCCGCATCCTGGGTCCAGTGCTCGGTCGCGACCTGCTCCATCCACTGGACCCAGACCGCATTGTTCACATGGCCAAGCATGTCGATATGCTCCGGGCCTGCCGTGAAGGTGCGGGTGTAGGTGGAGGGCATCAGTCCGCGACGCCCAATTGCCAGAGGATGAAGGCGAATTCCTCCGCCGTTTCGCGCAGGCTTTCGAAGCGGCCCGACTTGCCCCCATGGCCTGCGCCCATATTGGTCTTGAGGATCAGCATGTTGCCGTCCGTCTTGTTGGCGCGCAGCCTGGCGACCCATTTGGCCGGTTCCCAATAGGTGACGCGGGGATCGTTGAGGCCCGCGGTCACCATCAGCGGCGGGTAGGCCTGCGCGCTGACATTGCTGTAGGGATCATAGGAGAGGATCGTCTCGAAGGCGGCCTTGTCCAGGCAAGGGTTGCCCCATTCGGGCCATTCGCCGGGTGTCAGGGGCAGCGTCTCGTCCAGCATGGTGTTGAGGACGTCGACGAAGGGCACATGCGCCACGACCGCGCCCCACAGGTCGGGATCGCTGTTGATCACCGCGCCCATCAGCTCGCCGCCGGCCGAACCGCCGGAAATGCTGATCCTTCCCTTGCTGGTATAGCCAAGGTCGATCAGGCCCTTCGCCACGTCCACAAAATCCGTGAAGGTGTTGGTGCGCTTGTCGAGCTTGCCGTCGAGATACCATTGCTGGCCAAGATCGTCCCCGCCGCGGATATGGGCGAGCGCGAAGGCGAAGCCCCGGTCCAGAAGGGACAGCCGGCTGGTGGAGAAGCCCGGCTCCATCGCGATGCCATAGGCGCCATAGCCGTAGAGGTTGAGCAAGGCGCTGCCGTCGCGGGGCAGGTCCCTGGGATAGACGATCGACACCGGGATTTGCGTGCCGTCGCGGGCGGGGATCATCAGCCGCTCGGTGGCATAGCGGGTCGCGTCATAGCCCGAGGGGATTTCCTGCATCTTCAGGACCTCGAGTTCACCCGTGGCAAGGTGATAATCATAGATGGTGTCGGGCGTGACCATGGATTCATAGCCGATGCGCAGCTTCGTCACGTCATATTCGGGATTGTCGTCGAGCGAGGCGGAATAGCTGGCTTCCGGGAAGGGAATGCGTTTCGGTTCATGGCTCGCATAGTCGCGCAGCTCGATCTGGTCGAGGCCGTCCTGCCGCCCTTCGGTGACGTAGAAGCCCTTGAACAGCGTGAAATCGGTCAGGTAGAAATGGGTATCGGGCGCGATCACCTCTTCCCACTCGTCGGGGGCGGCGAGGGTCGATTTCACCAACCGGAAATTCGGGTGGGTGTCGTTGGTGCGGATGTAGAGCGTGCCCTCATGCTCATCCACCTCATATTCGCGGCCAGGCTGGCGCGGGGCGACGAGCAGCGGCTTCGCCGTGGGATTGTCGGCGGGGAGCAGCCAGGCTTCGGTCGTCACATGATCGCCGGTCGCGATCACGATCCATTTTTCCGAGGAGGTCAGGCCGACCGAGACGCGGAAGCCCTCATCATCCTCGTGGAACAGTTCGATGTCGGATTCGACCGGCTGGCCCAGCCAGTGGAGGCGGGCATTGTCGGTGCGCCACTGGTCGTTGGCGATGCCGTAGAGCAGCCCCTTGCTGTCGCTGGTCCACACCAGCGAGGACAGGGTGTCGGGGATGATTTCGGGGAGAAGCTCGCCGGTCGTCAGGTCCTTGATCCGCGCCTCGAACCGTTCCGAGCCGTTATCGTCGATCGCATAGGCCAGGTAGCGGCCGTCCGGGCTGACCGACATGGCGCCCAGGCGGAAATAATCATGGCCTTGCGCCAGCGCGGGTTCGTCGAGGATGAGCTGGTCGTCGCTGCCGTCCGCTTTGGCCGTCACGGGCCTGCGATACCATTTACGGTACTGGGCGCCGATCTCGAAGGCGCGCCAGTAGATATAGTCGCCGTCCTTCTGCGGGACCGAACTGTCATCTTCCTTGATGCGGCCCTTCATCTCCTCGAACAGCCGGTCGGTCAGCGCCTTGCGCGGTTGCATCGCGGCTTCGAAGAAAGCGTTCTCCTCCTCCAGATAGGACAGCACGGCCTGGTCCTTCACCTCCGGATAGCCCGGATCGCGCAGCCAGGCATAGGGGTCCTCCACCGTGATGCCGTGGCGGGTGAAGCTGTGCGCGCGGGTTTCGGCCTTGGGAGGATCTTTCGGGGAGAGCGGAGCGGAAGCGGTCATTCAAAGTCCTGATCTGGCGTAAGTGCCCTGGTCTGCTTATGTTGGGCGCATGGCGTCCTGTGCAAGAGGACCGTTTGATCCAAGGGAATTTCAATGTCCACCTATGAAGACCGCCTGAAGGCCTTGCGCGCGCAACTGGTGCGCGACCGGCTGGACGGCTTCGTCGTGCCGCTGACCGACGAGCATATGAGCGAATATGTCGGCGCCTATGCGCAACGGCTGGCCTGGCTGACGGGCTTCCAGGGCTCGGCGGGAAGCGCCGTCGTGCTGCCCGAGGAAGCGGCGATCTTCGTGGATGGGCGCTATACGCTCCAGGTGCGCGAGCAGGTGGACGGGGCGCACTGGCACTATGAGAGCGTGCCTCAGACGTCCGTGGCGGCCTGGCTCGGCAAGCATGCGGCCGCCGGCGGGAGGATCGGTTACGATCCCTGGCTGCATACGCGCGCCTGGGTGAAGGCGGCGGGCGAGGCGCTGGCCGAACGGGGCGCGGAACTGGTGGCCGTCGACACCAATCCGGTGGATGCGGTGTGGCCGGATCGGCCCGCGCCGAGCGATGCCAAGCTGGTGGTGCACGAGGACCGTCATGCCGGGCAGTCGTCGGCGGAGAAACGGCAGGCGATGGCCGACTGGCTGGTCGGCAAACATGCCGATGCGGCGGTGCTGTCGGCGCTGGATTCGCTGGCCTGGACCTTCAACATCCGGGGCAGGGATGTGGAGCGGACGCCCGTGGCGCTGGCCTATGCCATCGTCCATGCCGATGCGACGGCGGACCTTTATGTCGCGCCCGAGAAGATCGACGAGGCGGTGGTGAAGCATCTGGGCAATGCGGTGCGGGTGCATGATCGCGCCGGTTTTGCCGATGCGCTGGCGGGCTTCGCGGGGAAGACCGTGGTGGCCGATCCCGAGCGGGCGGTGGCGGCGATCTTCGAGGCGCTGGATGCGGGTGGCGCCACCATATTGCCGCTGCGCGATCCGGCGGTGTTGCCCAAGGCGGTGAAGAACCCCGTCGAGATCGCCGGACACAAGGCGGCGCAGGCGCGCGACGGGGCGGCGCTGTCGCGGTTCCTGCACTGGATCGCGGTGGAAGCGCCCAGGGGCGGCATCGACGAACTGGGCGCGGCGGCGAAGCTGGAGGCGTTCCGCAAGGAGACGGGGCTGCTGGAGGACCTGTCCTTCGACACCATTTCCGGCGCGGGGCCGAATGGCGCGGTGGTGCATTACCGGGTCGAGGAAAAGACCAATCGCGCAATCGAGACGGGCAGCTTCTATCTGGTCGATTCGGGCGGGCAATATCGCGACGGCACGACCGACGTGACCCGGACCGTCGCCATCGGCACGCCGACCGACGAGATGAAGCGGCGCTTCACCTTGGTGCTGAAGGGGCATATCGCGCTCGCTCGGGCGCAGTTTCCGAAGGGAACACGGGGCGGGCAGCTCGACGTGCTGGCGCGGCAGTTCCTGTGGGCCGAGGGGCTGGATTATGCCCATGGCACCGGGCACGGCGTCGGCAGCTTCCTGTCGGTGCACGAGGGGCCTCAGCGGATCGCGACCTTCGGCGGCGGGGACGAGCCGTTGCAGCCGGGCATGATCCTGTCGAACGAGCCGGGTTATTACAAGACCGGCGAATATGGCATCCGGATCGAGAATCTGGTGCTGGTGGAGGCGCGGGACGTGCCGGGCGCCGAGCGGGAGATGTTGGGCTTCGCGACGCTGACCTTCGCCCCGATCGACCGCCATGCGATCGCCGTGGAACTGTTGACCGGCGAAGAGCGGGCCTGGCTGGACGCCTATCATGCCAGGGTGGTGGAGGTCGTCGGCCCGCAGATCGAGGGCTCGGCGCTCGATTGGTTGAAGGCGGCCTGCGCGCCCCTGTAACCGCATGCGCTCCTGCCTTCGCGGGAGCATATGTCTTTTGTTTCTACCCCCTGGCGTCCTCCGGGCGCTGGGGGGTTTCCTCACTCCGCGATTCACGCGACTGGGCCTTGCGGCGGCGCAGATTGTCCCGCAACGCCTGCGCCAAGCGCTCTTTCCGTTCGTCCCGACCGTTTGTCATGACCCGCCCTTAAGCAATTTGCATCTTCTGCCGCAAGCCGCCTTGACATGGGACGATGGGGCGGCCATAGGCCCGGCTCCGCTGGCGCGAAACGCCGGATGGAGCTGAAAATAGTGCTGCCGTAGCTCAGTGGTAGAGCGCATCCTTGGTAAGGCTGAGGTCGTGAGTTCAATCCTCACCGGCAGCACCATTTTCCTCCCGTGACCGGATGGTCGCCCGATTTGCCCATAGCTTGATATTTCGCCGGCGGGTGTGCGCGAGAAGCTTCATGGCATGTCGCCGGTCGGCGCGGTCGAATCGAAAATGGCGTTCAGATAGGCGGCGATGCGTACCCCGCCGCGCCGCAAACGGTCGTCCAGTTCGGCGCGATGCTGATAGGCATAGTCCCAGGACAGATCGGCCTCGGCCGGATAGATGGTCTTGCGCAGGGCGATGCTTTCGCGAACCCAGGTCGCCGGACCGCTGGCGCTCCAGTCGATGAACTGGGCCGGCGTGATCGAGCGCGAGAGCCAGTTCGCATATTCCGAATAGGACAGGGCACGCTGTTCGATCAGGCCCGAATCCCAGACCGAATGCAGGTTGGTCGCCTGACCGAAGAAGGTGACCTTCACATCATTGCCGCCGCGATCGTTGCCGCCTCCCGCGTGCAGCGGCTGGTGCAGGTCGCCAAGGATGTGGACGATGAAGCGGAGCGCGAGGCGGCGGTCCTCCAGCGGAGCCTTGCCGTCCCGCAGCGTGGCGGTGAAGCGTTTGAGCGCGGTGATCGCATCGCCCTCCTTCGGGGCGTCGGCGGGGCCGTAACGATCGCCTTCCTTCACCGTGACATAATGCCAGGGGCTGGCGGTCTTGCGCCAGAAGTCGGCGGGATCGGACTTCATGTCGTCGGGCCAGGTCGCCGCTTCCGCCAGATCCTCGACACCCAGAAGCAGACGGACCTGGGCGCGTGCGGCGCCGCTCAGATTCTGGTCGGCGATGGCGCCGGTAATGCGATGGCCGACCGGCCCCCATGCCTGGGCGGGCGTGGCGGCAAGGAGCGGCAGGGCGAGCAGGAAGGAGAAGCGCATGGCGTCCCTCATACAGCTTTGCCCTGCCTCAACCAGCGTGCTTTTTCCGAAGGTTGCGCTTCAACCGGTAAAACGGACGCCGATCCACAGCGTCCGGGGTGTGCCCAGGTCGATCGACCCTCCGGCATTGCGGGTGACCACCTCTTCATCGAAGAGATTCTCACCGCGCGCGACCAGGGTAACGCCATGGCCCAGCGGCAAGCGGGCCACCGCGTCGACGGTCAGCGCATCGGGCAGCACGTCGGTCTGGAGGTCGTCCTCATATTGCTTGCCGACATAGCGCAGCGTGGCGGAGAGCGCCGGGCCTTGCCTGGGTTCCCAGGCGAGCGTGGCGCTGGCGGCGTGGCGCGGGCTTTGCGCGGGGCCAGGCCATCGAACCGCATGCCCGGCGCACGGACCGTGCTGTGGCTATAGGCATAGGAGGCCGAGAGCAGGAAATCCGCGATGCGGCCCGAGGCGGTCAGTTCGAACCCCTTGGCGACGATGGCATCGACATTCCGACGCTGGCGGACATTGGGGTTGGAGGGATTGAGCGTCACATTGGCGATGGCATCATCGAGTCGGTTGTAGAAGGCCGTCGCGGAGAAAGTGATGCCGCTCACCGGGTTAAGGTCGACCCCAGCCTCCACACCCTTGAGCTTTTCCGGATTGAGTGCGGGATTGGCCTGCGTCGTGACCGGGAAGACCACGAAGGGCCGGTAGAGTTCGTTGAGCGTCGGCAGGCGGAAGCCGGTATAGGCCGCGCCGCGCAAGGCGACGGCGTCGCCGATCCGGTAGAGCGCACCTGCCCTTCCGGAAAATTGCCAGTCGGAACGGTCGGCAAAGCTGTTGTTCGCCGCGCCCGTGCCGGTGGCGCGATAGAAGCCGTTGCTGATCGTCCAGCGATCCGCCCGTACACCGCCGGTCAGGACCAGTTTGCCGAGGGACCAGTCATCCTCGGCAAAGAAACCGGTGGTCATCTGCTCACCGCCCGCATGGCGCCGGGAAGTGACCGGATTCGCCGCGATATTGGCGTTATAGGCGTCCTCGAACATGTCGCCGGTGGCGAAGCGCGTGTCGGCGCCGATGCGCAGCACATGGTCGGGGCCGACCGGCGGGCGCAGCTCGATCTTGCCGCCGATGCCGGTCGAGGGCGTGTTGCGCTGGTCGAGCGACTTGCGGAAGGTGGAAGCGGAAATCACGATGTTGGAGAAGTTGCGCGCCTGGATATAGGCCAGCGCATCGACCTGCCAGGCGCCGCGCGAGATGAAGCGGATGCTGGCGTCCTGCCCCTCGCTCATGCTGTCCGCGCCCTTGAAGCGCAAGGTCCGCTCGTCGCGGAAGAGGGTGCCGCGGAACTGGATTTCCGATGTGGCCGAAAGCGGCGCGACGGCGCGCAAATTGGTCGACCAGCCGTCATAGGCGGCGGGTGCCGTGGCGGCGACGCGCTGGTCCCTGGGCGTGGTCTGGAAGCCGTCGCCCCGATCCCAGCGGCCGGAAAGGGAGACGTAACCGCTGCCCAGGTCCGGGGTCAGGCTGGCGGAGAGTTCGGTCGCGTCCCTGCTGCCGTAGAAGGCGCTTGCCGCGAAGGTCGGCAACTGGTCGCGGGTAGCGCTGGCGAGTTCGATGGTCCCCGCCACCGCGCCCGCGCCAAAGGCCCCTATCCCGCCGCCGCGCGTTACCCGCACCACCGACAGGCGATCGGGTACCAGGGCGCTGAACGGAATATAGCCGAAAAAGGGATCGGCCAACGGCACGCCGTCGAGCAGCACCAATGTCCGGCTCGACGCATTGCCGCCCAGCGCGCGCAGCGTGGCCCCCTGCGCCGACGGATTGGCGGAGCGGCTGTCGGAGCGGCGGAATTGCTGGAACCCGGCAACGTCGCCCAGCACGCTTTCGATCCGGCCGGAGGCGCTGTTGGTCAGGCGGTCCCGGTCGATGATCAAAGATCCATAGGCCGGGGTTCCCGGCGGCAGGGAAAGCCCCTCCCCCGTCACGACGATGCGCGCCGGATCGGGCGCCTCCGTCTCGGCGGCCGCAACCGTCGGAATTGCGGCCAGAGCCAGTGATAACGGGAGATATTTCATTGGCGCCCCTTCCTCTCTTGGCGAGAGGCACTAGGGGCGCCGCAACAGAACTTCAAGCGCTCCTATCGCCGACTGACGCAGCCAGAATCTTGTCGATCGTCAGCGGATAATCGCGCAGGCGGATGCCCGTCGCATTGTAGATCGCATTGGCGACCGCCGCCCCGGCCCCGCAAATGCCGAGTTCGCCGACGCCCTTGGCCTTCATGGGTGAGCTCTTGTCGTCCAGTTCGTCGATGAACAGCACGTCCTGCTGCGGAATGTCGGCGTGCACCGGCACCAGATATTCGGCCATGTCGTGATTGACGAAAAAGCCGAACCGGGTGTCGACGCTGAGTTCCTCCATCAACGCCGCGCCGACCCCCATGGTCATCGCGCCGATCACCTGGCTACGCGCCGATTTGGGATTGAGGATGCGCCCGGCGGCAAAGGCACCGCCCATGCGGCGGACACGGACCTCGGCGGTGTCGATGTCCACGCCGACCTCGCAGAAATGTGCGCCGAATGTCGCCTGCGCATAGCGTTCGGCAAGGTCGCCAAAATCGATGCTGTCCTCCGCCCAGAGGCCCTCGCCTCCGGCCAGCGTGCCGATCGGCTGGGACTGGTTGCCAAGGCGCACCAGCCCATCCTCGAACAATGCCTGGTCCGCCGGGAAACCCGCCTTTTCCGCCAGCTTCGCGCGCAGCGCCATGGCGGCGGCATAGACGCCCGCCGTGGCGCTGTTGGCGCCCCATTGTCCGCCCGATCCGGCCGATGCCGGAAAGCGGCTGTCGCCCAGGCGCACGGTCACGGCCTCCAGCGGCACGCCCAGCATCTCCGCCGCCGTCTGGGCGATGATGGTATAGCTGCCGGTGCCGATGTCGGTCATGTCGGTTTCGACGATGACATGCCCCTTGCCATCGACGCCGATGCGCGCGCCCGATTTCATGACCAGATTGTTGCGGAAGGCGGAGGCGACACCCATGCCGACCAGCCAGCGGCCGTCGCGCACCTGTCCGGGCTTGGGATTGCGATGGCTCCAGCCGAAACGTTCGGCACCCTGGCGGAGGCATTCGACCAGCTTGCGGCTGGAAAAGGGGCGCTGCGGTCCCGCTTCGGGATCATATTGCACATCGTTGCGGATGCGCAGTTCGACCGGATCGATGCCGCAGGCTTCGGCCAGCTCGTCCATTGCGACTTCCAGCGCCAGCAGGCCCACGGCCTCGCCCGGCGCGCGCATGGCATTGCCCTCCGGCAAATCGAGCATCGCGAGGCGATGCGTCGTCAGCCGGTTGGCGCCGCGGTAGAGCAAGCGCGTCTGCTGCGCCGCCGTCTCCGCGCCGCCGCCGGGCAGGTCGCCCGACCAGACCTCATGGGCGATGGCGTCGATCACGCCATGCTTGTCGGCGCCGAGGCGGATGCGCTGGATGGTGGCGGGGCGATGGGTGGTGTTGTTGGGGATTTGCGGCCGGGCGATCGCGACCTTGACCGGACGGCCGGCGAGGCGCGCGCCCAGCGCCGCCAGCAGCGCATCGGCCCGAAGGAACAGCTTCGCGCCGAAACCGCCGCCGATATAGGGCGAGACGAAGCGGATATTCTCCTTCGGAATTTGCAGCGTCTTCGCCATTTCGCCCACGCTCCAGGCGATCATCTGGTTCGCGGTCCAAAGGGTGAGCTGATCGCCGTTCCATGCGGCCGTTGTGGCGTGCGGCTCCAGCATCGCGTGGCTTTGATCGGGAGTGGTATAGCGCTGATCGATCTTCACCGCCGCCTTCGCGAATCCGGCATCGAAATCGCCCGCCTGGGTATCCGCCGGGCCGCCGAAGCCGTCCTGCGGCCGGACCGCCCTGTCACGCTCCGCCGCGAGGTCGAAGCGGCCCTGCTCCACCGCATAATCGATGCGGACGAGCTGGGCGGCGTCACGCGCATTTTCCAGCGTGTCGGCGATCACCAGCGCCACCGCCTGTTCATAATGTTCGATCTGCGGCCCGCCGAGAAGAGGGGCCGTGTTCATATTGCCCTTGCCCAGTGCGCCGGCATTCTGGTGCGTGACGATGCCCAATACGCCGGGCGCGGCCTCCGCGGCGCGCAGGTCCATGGCGTTGATCCGCCCCTTGGCGATCGCCGATCCGACGATCCAGCCATAGGCGGCGTTGGGCGCGGCATCGTGGCGTTCATAGGCATAGGGTGCGGTGCCCGTGACCTTGGCGGCGCCGTCTATGCGGTCATGGGGAATGCCGATGACGCGGCCCCGGTCGATCGGATTGGTGGTAGCGGGCGTGTCGAACTTCATGGCTCAGGCCCCCTTCTGACGGTAGAGCGAGGCGAGGGTGCGGGCGGTCAGCCGCTGCTTGAACGCATTGTGCACGGTCGGGCGGGCGTCGCTGAGCGCCGCTTCGGCCACGGCCGCCGCGCCGGAGGAGGCAGCGGCGTCGGCCGCGGGGGTGCGCCAGGGCTTGGTCGCGATGCCGCCGAAGGCGAAGCGGGTCTGGCCGTCCTTTGCGAATACCGCCGCGACCGACACCAGCGCAAAGGCATAGGAGGCACGGTCGCGGACCTTGCGATAGACATGGGTGCCGCCCAGCGGCCGGGGCAGCGTCACCGAGGTGATGAGTTCGCCGGGCTTGAGCGCATTTTCGATATGCGGCGTGTCGCCGGGCAGCAGGTGGAAATCCGCGATCGGGATCGACCGGCGGCTGCCGTCGGCGCTCGCCGTGTCCACCTGCGCGTCGAGCAGGCGCAGCGCCACCGCCATGTCGGAAGGATGCTGCGCGATGCACGCTTCGCTGGTGCCGAGGATGGCGAGGCTGCGACTCACCCCCTTGAGCGCGCCGCAGCCACTGCCGGGCCGGCGCTTGTTGCAGGGCATGCGCGTGTCGTAGAAATAGGGGCAGCGGGTGCGCTGGAGCAGATTGCCGCCCGTCGTCGCCTTGTTGCGGAGTTGCCCCGAGGCGCCCGCCAGCAGCGCGCGGCTGAGCACCGCATAATCGCGGCGGACGGTCTTGTCGGCGGCGAGATCGGTGTTGCGGACCAGCGCGCCGATTTTAAGGCCGCCTTCCGCCGTCGGCTCGATCCGGTCGAGACCGAGATGGTTGACGTCGATCAGATGGGCCGGCGTCTCGATCTGGAGCTTCATCAGGTCGAGCAGGTTGGTGCCGCCCGCGATGAATCGCGCGCCTGGGGTGGTGGCGGCGGTCTTCGCCGCCTCCTCGACGCTGGCGGCGCGGCTGTAGGTGAAGGGCCTCATGCCTTTTCTCCTTCCGCAACCTCGCGAATCGCCGCGACGATGTTGGGATAGGCGGCGCAGCGGCAGATGTTGCCGCTCATCCGCTCGCGCACCTCATTGTCGGAAAAGGCGATCTGGTCGAGATTTTCGGTGGCGTGGCTGGGGATGCCCGCCCCGATCTCCTCCAGCACCGCCACCGCCGAGCAGATCTGGCCGGGCGTGCAATAGCCGCACTGATAGCCGTCATGGGTGATGAAGGCGCGCTGCATCGGGTGGAGCTTTTCCGGCGTGCCCAGGCCCTCGATGGTGGTGATCCGGTCGCCCTCATGCATGACGGCGAGGGTAAGGCAGCTATTGATCCGCCGCCCCTCCACGATGACGGTGCAGGCGCCGCACTGGCCATGGTCGCAGCCTTTTTTGGTGCCGGTGAGGTGCATATGCTCGCGCAACGCATCGAGCAGGGTGGTGCGCGGATCGAGCTGAAGATGCACTTCGCGGCCGTTCACGGTCAGTCCTACCGGGTTCATCTGCTGTTGCTCCTTGCGGCGTTGCGGGCTGCCGGCCGGCGCGGCTTGCGCTTCGCCCGAAACGGAAATGGCGGCGGCGGCAGCGGCGCTGCCTTGAAGCAGGCTGCGTCGCGTCAACGGGTCTGGCATGCGCTGCGCTCCTCCTATCTTCTGCGATACGAAAGGCGAGCCGATTATGTCCATCGCCGCCAACGGATTTTATGAATGGCGGTTTAGCAGATGGCTGGACTTCGCCAAAATGCAAGGTGCGCAACCCGTTGGAAGGGAGGAAATGGCGTTGGGCAGAAAAAAATGACTTTCTGCAAATTCTCCCCTTGCCGAGGGGGGAAGCCGCTGCTAGTTGCCCCCCACCCGCCGAGAGGACACATCCTCCGGCCGCCAGAGCGGGCGTAGCTCAGGGGTAGAGCACAACCTTGCCAAGGTTGGGGTCGAGGGTTCGAATCCCTTCGCCCGCTCCAGATTTTCCAATAAAATCATATGTTGCCGATAGGCCTCAGCCTGACCGACATGGTTTCGATGCGGGCCGCTGCGCCATCCTCTCGCCGAGGCATCTCGACCAATCATGCCCGACCGACGCAACCGGCATACCATTGCGCTATCTCAATTGGCAGAAAAATTGCGCATCATGATTGATATGGCATCAAAAAGGACTAATATCCCCAAAAAAAGATAGAGGAATGGGGATTATGCAATATCGCTTGCTCGGCAATTCCGGTCTTTTGGTGTCGCGGATGGCCTTTGGCACCATGACGTTGGGGATCGAAGCCAAGTCAGGGTCGATCCTGCAGAAGGTGGATCTCGACCATGCCGCGCGCCTGATTGGCGAAGCCATCGACCTTGGCATCAACTATTTCGACACCGCCGACATGTATACCGGCGGGGAAGCCGAAATCGTTCTGGGCAAGGCCCTGAAAGATCGGCGGCAGGATGTGGTCATCTCGACGAAAGTGGGCGTTCGTTCGGGCGCGCCGCTGACGCAATCCGGCCTTTCCCGGCGGCACATCATGGCGTCCATCGACGACAGCCTGCGCCGCCTGAACACCGACTGGACCGACATCTATATCGCCCATCGGGAAGATCGCTACACACCCTTGGAAGAAACGCTCGAAGCGCTCAACGACGTGGTGCGCTCCGGCAAGGCGCGTTATCTGGGCTATTCCAACTGGTCGGCCTGGAAGGTTGCCGCCGCCATCGAAATGCAAAAGGCCAATGGATGGGCGCAGTTCACGCATGGACAGGTCTATTATTCTCTCATCGGCCGCGACGTCGAGGCCGACATCGTTCCCATGGCGCAAAATTATGGCCTGGGCCTGACCATCTGGAGTCCCCTCGCCTTCGGTTTTCTCACCGGCAAGTTTGACATGGACACGATCCGCGGGCCGGAATCGCGCTTCAGCGACGGCCTCTTCGCGAGTTTCCTTCCGATCGATTACGAAGCCGGCTTTGCCTTGATCGAGACCGTGCGGCGCATCGCCAGGGAGCATGACGCCACCGTGCCGCAAGTGGCGCTGGCCTGGCTGTTATCCCGATCGGCGGTGAGCAGCATCCTGCTTGGCACCACCAAGGCGCAACAGCTTCGCGACAATGTCGCGGCGATCGATCTGGCGCTCACGCCCGAAAGCCTGGCCGAACTCGACGCCATGGCGTCGACGCCCAAACTCTATCCCAACTGGTTCCACGAGACGGGGGACGACATGCTGGTTCGGCAGGCGCTGGAACCACGGGGAAACGGCGCCTGACGCAGCGGCCGGTGCGCGATCTTCAAGGGTCGCGCGCTGCCGGCAACGCCTGGAACTTGGCGAAGCGTCAAGGACGACGGATAGGGCGCCTTACATCGGTCATATCGACGTCTTTCTTTTTTAGATGAGCGAAGGCCCCTGAGCCGGGTAGCGCGGGGGTAACAGTGGCCTGGCTGCTTGGATCAGGCGCCAGGGGCTGAAAGCCGACGTTAACGGCCTTTCAAACCCGCCGAAACGGAAACGGCGCCACCGTCCGCTCATAGCCATGCAGATCCAGCGCCCGCGTCACCGGCGGCAGGGCGCGATCCGGGCAGCCCCGCCGCTCGCACAGATGGCAGGTCGGCCCCACCTCCGTCGCCGCCCCCTTTTCCACCTCGATCCCGTCGGCATGCACGATCCTACCCGCATGCTTCGCCTCGCAGCCGAGCGCGATCACGGAGCGTCCCCGCGCCCCACCCTCCCTCGGCAGGCCGATGGTCAGGCTGATGAAGCGCCGCCCGTCCATCGTCTCGATCAGTTGCGGGCGCACCGCGTCCGGCTCCTGCGCTTCATGCGCGTCCCAGCGCGGGCAGGTGCCGCCCAGCCGCGCAAAGGGCCAGGCCTCGCCGTCGAAGCGCTTCGACAGCAACCCCGCCCGGTCCAGCTTCGCCATGAAGAAGGGCACGCCCCGCGCCCCCGTCCGCCCCAGGCTGGTGAGGCGATGCGCCAATTGCTCCATCGACACGCCGAAGCGCGCCCGCAGCAGCGGCAGGTCGTGCCGGCTCTGCTCGGCCGCCCTGGCGAAACGGTCATAGGGCATGATCAGCGCCGCCGCCGCATAGTTGGTGAGCGCGATCCCGGCCAGGCGACGGCTGTCCTCGTCCGGCGGCCCCGCCTTCGCCACCTGGCTGCCGATCGCGTCCGCCAGTTCCTGCGCGCAAAGCTGGTATGCGATTGCGAACAGCCGTCCCGAAGAGGCCAACCGCTCGCTCAGCAACAGCCGCCGCCGGTGCATGTCATAATGGCGCAGCGTGCCCGCCAGCACATCCTCCCGCACGATCTGCACGGCCATGCCATGCCGTTCCTTCAACCGCGCCCTGATGCCCGCCTGCATGGCCGAGGGATCGTCCCCCAGTTCGCCCGCCAGCCCTTCCGCCGCCGCATCCAGCTCGGCAAAATGATTGCCCGCCCGCGATATGGTTTCGCGCAACCAGTCGATCGGCGCGTGCAACGGCGCCGCCCCGCCCGGCCCCGCGGCCACCTGCTCGGGCAGGCGCCGCAGGTCGCTGAGCGCCCGGTAGAAACGGGCGATCGCCTCGCTGACCCCCGGATAATTCTCCGCGACCTCCAGCACTTCGTCGCGGGCGATCCCGATGTCGCGCACCAGCGCATCGGACAATATCTCCCCCAGGGCGCTGGCCGCCCCCTCCTGCGTACTGGCGACGAAATCGCGAATGTCGATGTCATAGACGTTAGCCAGCCGCAGCAGCATCTGCGCGGTCAAGGGGCGTTGATTACGCTCCAGATGGTTGAGGTAACTGGGTGATACCCCCAGTTCCTCCGCCATCCGCGTTTGGTTCAGCCCCAGTTCCCGCCGCAAGACGCGTAGTTTCGGCCCGAGATAAAGCTTCCGATCATCCGCCATACTGTCACTATGTCAAATAATGACAGTATGAACAAGTCGGCTCATGACACGCCCCCACTAATCGCCCTTACCTCGCCACGACATTCATGGTTTTAAGCGGCATCCGGTCGGAACGGCCGCCACGAACACAAGAAGGGAATGCCCATGGAAACGACTGAAAGCCCCCAGCCCGCTCGCTCTCGCGCGGTGTTCAGCCAAGAGGATTTCGGCCTGATCCGCACCGCCATCGCCCATTATCTGCGCGAGGTTCAGGACAAGCCGGAATCGGTCAAATATGCCAATCTCTACCACCGCCTCGGCCGGGTGAGCTGAGCATCGTGCGGAAAAGTGGGAACCGGTTTTCCGCTCAAAACGATGCGACAACACAAGCTTGGAGTGCGCTACCTGCGTCAGATTTGACGCAGCGCGCTCTAAGCATTTAACAGGTTCAGGAGAGGAAGGGCGCGGCGGGGAAACCGGCCGCGCCCTCTTCATGTCAGAACAGGCGCACCAAGGCATAGAAGGCCGCGCCGATCCCGGCTGCGGCAGGCAGGGTCACGACCCACGCCACGATGATGCTGGACGCCACATTCCATCGCGCCGCCGACAGCCGCCGCGATGCCCCCACGCCCACGATCGCGCCGGTAATGGTATGGGTGGTCGACACCGGCACGCCCAGATGGTTCGCCATGAACAGCGTGATCGCGCCGCCCGTCTCCGCGCAGAAGCCCTGCGCCGGGCTCAGCCGCGTGATCTTCGACCCCATGGTATGGACGATCTTCCACCCGCCCAGCATCGTGCCGATGCCCATCGCCGCCTGACAGCTCAGCACCACCCAGAAGGGCACATGAAAACCGCCCGTCAGCATGCCCTGGGAATAGAGCAGGACGGCGATGATCCCCATGGTCTTCTGCGCGTCATTACCGCCATGCCCCAGGGAATAGAGCGAGGCGGACAATAGCTGCAACTTGCGGAACACCCGGTCCGCGCCCTGCGGCGTGAAGCGACGGAAGATCCAGCTCATGATCAACACCAGCAACAGCGCCAGCATCAGGCCGATGGCCGGCGACATCACGATGGCGGCACTGGTCGTGAACACCCCGCTCCATACCACGGCGGACAAACCCGCCTTGGCCGTCCCCGCGCCCAGCAGGCCGCCGATCAGCGCATGGCTGCTGGAGGAAGGAATGCCCAGCCCCCAGGTGATGAGGTTCCAGCTTATCGCCCCCATCAGCGCGCCGAAGATCACCTGCGGGTCGATGATGTTGGCATCGACAATGCCCTTCCCCACCGTCTCGGCCACATGCAAGCCAAAGAACAGGAAGGCGATGAAGTTGAAGAATGCCGCCCAGGCGACCGCATATTGCGGCTTCAAGACCCGCGTCGACACGATGGTCGCGATCGAATTGGCGGCGTCGTGCAGCCCGTTCAGAAAGTCGAACAGCAACGCGATACCGATCAGGCCGACCAGCAGCGGAAAGGCGATATGGGCTTCCATGATCTTGCTCTGGCCGGGTCAGGCGTGGTCGATGACCAGGCCGGAAATCTCGTTGGCGACGTCCTCGAAACGGTCGGTCACCTTTTCCAGATGGCTGTAGATTTCGTTGCCGACGACGAAATCCATCGGATTGCCCTGCCGCGCCTGGACATAGAGCGCCTTCAACCCTGCTTCGTGCAGAATGTCTGCATGCCCTTCCAGCTTCACCAGCCGTTCGGTCAGATCATGCAACCGCGCCGAATTGAGGTTGAGCGAGCGCAGCAGCGGCATCGCCTCCGCCGTGATCCGCGCGCATTCGACGATCAGGGCACTCATGTCCTGCATCTGGGAGGGGAATTGCTTCACCTCGAACAGGGCGATTGCCTTCGCGGTCTGATTCATCTGATCGATGGCGTCGTCCATCACGCCGATCAACCCGGTGATGGCGCTGCGATCGAACGGCGTCACGAAGATGCGACGGACATCCTGCAACACCTCGCGGATGATATCATCCGCCTCATGCTCGCGATCCGATATCTCCTTGATATGACTATCCATATCCGGCCCGCCCTTGAGCAGCCTGGCGAGCGCATCGGCACCGGCAACCAGGGTCGCCGCATGATCCTCAAACTGCTCGAAAAAGCGCCCCTGCTTGGGCATCAGCGCATGAAACCAGCGCAGCATTCCAGTCCTTTCGCTTTGCCATTCCCTGACACGCAGCAACATCCGCACGAACAGGCCCGGATCTTTCGGGGGTTCGCGGAAGGCTGCGATAATGAATTGTAGATCGGGTTCGTCGACAGCTTTCGCCGCCTCGGCCACGGGAAACCAGCGCAACTCCCGCTGCCCCTGTTCGGGCCATTGCGGCAACTGGCCCGTCACCGCCAGCGGGAACACCTCGACCGTCGCTTCGCGCACGTCGCCCTTGCGCTTTTTCTTGTCATAACGATAGCGACCGATCGGCGCCGGACAGGCGATGCCGTGAATGCCAGCTTCCTCGAACGCCTCGAGTTCGGCAGCGCGATGGCCGGCCATGCCCTTGATCCGGTTGCCCTTGGGAATCACCCAGCGCTTCGTTTCCCGCGACGTGATCAGCAGGATGCGCATCGACCCGTCGGGATCGGTCGCATAGGGAAGGGCGGCGATCTGACGCATCAACCGCCCTTATACGCCTCATGGCGCTTATGATCGAATTGTGACCATCCCTGAATCATCGGCGCCTTGTAACGAAATTGTCACATAGCGCAATCGGCGCGGATCAGATCGACAGGCGCATCGTGACACGAATGTCACGCCCCGCCAAAGGCGCATAATCTTTGAGGAAACTGGCGGCGCGCCGCGCCTCCACATCGAAGATATTGTTCGCCGACAGGCTGATGGTGGTACGGTCATTGCCCTTGAAGGGCTTTACCGACAGCGACGCGTTGACCAGCGTGAACCCGTCGGTCGGCGTTTCCGTGTCGGAAATGCGGTTCTGGGCAAAGCTATGCTCGACCTCGCCGCGCAGGCTCATCCGGTCACCCTGCAATTCCACTCCGCCAAGCAGGCGCAGCGGCGGAATGCGCGGGGCGGGGCCGGTGCCGACGATGGTGGCGCGGACATAATCGGCCACGCCGTCCATAGTGATCGCATAACCGCCGATCTGGCCGAGCTTGAGCGTGCCTTCCGCCTCAAAGCCCAGATAGCGGGCGTTGGCCTGGAGATTCTGATAGCAAGGGAAATCCAGCGGCCTGCCGCCATTGACCGCCATGCAGACCGCGTCATCGGTCAATGAATCATAGATATAGCCGTCGAACCAGTTGTGATAGGCGGACAGCGAAATCGTATAGCCACTGCCCTGCCCGCGCAGCGTGCCTTCGATGCCCCAGCTCTTTTCGAGTCCGAAAGCGGGGTTGCCCAGTTCAAAGGCCTGCGTCCCGGCATGGTTGCCGCGAGCGAAGAGCTCCTCCGCCGATGGCGCGCGCTCCGTACGCGACAGGTTCAGCCCGACACGCCAGCCCGGCACGATCTCATGACTGAAACCCAACGATCCCGACAGGGCATCGAAGCTACGGTGATAAGCCGGATTGAGCAGCGTTTCATCCGCATCCGCTCCAACCTTCGTATGTTCGTAACGGCCGCCCAGTTCGATACGGGTCGATCCCAGATCGAGGGATTGCAGGGTGAAGACGCCCAGTTGCTCGGTCTCGTTGCGCGGCAGGAATTTTTCCTCGCCATCGACGTGGAAATTGCGGACGAAATATTGCGCACCGATCGCCCCGTCCCAGCCGCCACGCTTCGCCTGCACCAGTTCCAGTCGGGATTCCATCGACTGGTTGTAGAAGGTCGTGCCGACGGCACCACTCGCCTCAATCTCCTGATGCCGATAATCGGCAAAGCCCGCGCGCAGGCGGATGGACTCCAAAAGTCCGCCATTGACCGGCAGTTCCGCGCGCAGGTCGGCACGGTCCTGCTTCATGTGCAACCGTACCTTTTCAGCCTCGCTATCGGGATCGAGCGAATAGCGCACAGGCACACCGTAGAAATTATCGGTATGCGCAACGGAAAAGCCCAGATTGCCGCCATCGGTGATCAACGCAGCACCCCCCGCCACTTCCCAGGTCCGCGCCGCGCTGTTGGGCAGTTTCCCGCGCAAATTGGCGAGGGCCGCAATGGCGGGGTCGCTGCTCGCCGCAGCCTGCGCGCGCAAGGCGGGCGTCAGGATATAATTGCCGGTGTCGAGGTCGCCGCTCTTCGAATAGCTGCCATCGAAATGCACCACGAACTTGTCGCCGATCGGCGCCTCGATTTCGCCCGATCCGGTGCGTTCATTGGCCGCGCTGCCATAGGTGGCGATGCCGTCGACATGAATCGGCTCGTCCGGGACGCGGCGCGGAATGCGGCTGTCGATCACATTGACCACGCCGCCGATCGCCGAGGAGCCGTAGAGCAGCGCAGCCGGCCCGCGCAGCACCTCGATCCGGTCGGCGGTCAGCGGGTTGATCGCCACGGCATGGTCGACCGAAGTATTGGACACGTCGAAGCTGCCGATGCCGTCGGTCAGGATGCGCACCCGCTCACCCTGGAAGCCACGCAGCACCGGGCGCGACGCATTGGGGCCGAAGGACGTGGCGGACACGCCCGGCTGGTGCGCCAGCGTATCGCCAATGGTCGGGCGCAGGTCGCGCGTCAATTCCTCGCCCGACACGACCGAAGTGCCGGACAGGATGTCGCCCTGCCTGCGCGGGATGATGGCGGTTACGACGATGTCCGCTCGTTGTTGGTCATGATAGGCCTGCGGTGCCGTATCTGCCGTGACGTCTTGGGAGAAAGCAGGAAAGGCGTAGCAAAGTGCGGACATGGCGCAACCGGCACGCAAAAGCGTGGAAGAGGACATGCGGTTCGTCATCCTTGATTCAGGGAAGAGATGGAGTGGCCTTAGCTAGTATGATATAATATATCAATACCTCTTTGCGGCAAATGGAGACGTCGGCCGCAAAATCATGCCATCCCGTCGCAAGGCCGCTCAATTTTCCGCTTTTCCTACGATTCCCTCCCACGTCAGATGATGTCATCCGACTGGGAATCCCTCTACAGAAAAAGAAATTCCGCCAGCGCCGCGGCCGCGTCCGGGCTATGCGGGTTGACAGCCTGCCGAATTTCGATTGCCGGCAAGGGCCGTTCCAACGCCACCCGCCCGATGCCCGCCATGCGTCCCAGATCGCGGGCAAGCGGACCGAAAGCCGCGAAACACCCCGCCCCCTCGCGCAGGATCGTCATGATGTCGAACAGATTGTCGGTTTCCAGGACCGGATCGCCCAACTGGACGCCGCCCGTGATAAGGGCTTCGTCGATGATCCGCCGCAGGCCGTTGCGCGGTTCCATCCTCAGCGTCGGCATGATCGCCAGTTCCTGCGGCGCGACGCTGTCCCGGCCCGATAATGGGTGGTCGGCGCCGACATAAAGATTGATCTGTTCCGACCAGCCATAGCGCGACGGCAAGCCCTCGACCTCCCCCAGCGCGTAGAAATAGGCGATGTCCGCCTTGCCCCGGCGCAGTGCGAGACCGGCTTCATCAGCCAGATGCACCGTCAGGTCGAGCGTGATGGCGACATCCTCATTCGCCGCCTCAAAGGCCGCCAAAGCGTCCTGGAAATGACCGAACACCGGGGCTGGCGCGGCCAGGACGATGGATTCGCGCGAGGGCACCGCCGAAACGGATGGAGGCGACGATTCCGGCAGCCCCGCCTCGGCTTCGTCCACCTGCCAGTTTTCGGGCTGATCCTGTGACAGCAGGGTCATGGCCTGCGCGGTTTTCCGCCCCGCGGCCGTCAACCGCGCCGCCCCCGCCAGATCATCGAACAGCCGATAGCCAAGTCGCAGTTCCAGCGACGCCAGATCGCGGGCCACGGCATCGGCGGTCAAGCCCATATCGCGCGCGCAACGCGACAGGCTGCCCGACGCCACCATCTGCGCGAATATATCCAACTGGCGCAGGGAAGGCGTGGCCATGGCCCCTGATAGTGCAAATATCGTGCGGGGTTAAGGCAGATATTGGGTGAATAGCGCTTTGCCATATTGACGAACGCGGTCCAAAGATGGCAGGGCGCTGCTCCTGACGGGCGGGTATAGCTCAATGGTAGAGCACTAGCCTTCCAAGCTTGTGATGCGGGTTCGATCCCCGCTACCCGCTCCATTTCCTTCACGGTCCCGTCGACACCCTATGGCCGATATCATCAACCTCAGGCAGGCACGCAAAGCGAAAGCGCGGGCGGACCAGACGCGCCAGGCTGAGATCAATCGCGTGAAATTCGGCCGGACGAAGGCAGAGCGTAAAGCGGAAGCGCTGGAAGAAGAACGCAAGGCAAGAATGATAGATGACGCGCACAGAGACGGTCAGAATATAAAGACGGATTAAATCTGCCTTTGTGTAACGCTCTCGATGTGAGGTCGGGAACCAATAAGACTGATGAATATCTGTTCATATTGTAGAGTTTGTTTTCCATTCATCGAACAAACACCTCCTTTTATCCGGAATGAGGCGCTTCTCCTGCGCTGAAACGGCCAGTCGGCGGGTTGATCTTCCGCTATGACTGGAAATATTCGTATCATTCGCCCGGCCGGGGCCGCGATTGCCGCTGTTCTGGCCTTCAATTCTCCGCCGCTTCTGGCGCAGACGGTCGTACCGCCCGTCACGCCGGAGGGAGTCGCTTCCCCTGCGCCGCCGCCTGCTTCCGGCCCGGTCTTTGCGCCGACGCAACCGGTGATCCAGCCGACACCGTCCGTGGACGAGCGGTTGAACGCTGCCATTACCGCTTCGAAAGCCGAAGCCGCTGCCAGGCCCGCCCCCGCGTTGAAGACCGTACCGGAAAGGGCTGTGACCGCGAAAAAGGCTGCGACTGACCGGTCTGTCGCCGACAGGGCCGCGGCCCCCGCGAAAGCGGCCGCACCGCCGCAGCCCGTCGCGAGCGAACCCGTGCGCACCCAAGCCCCCGTTGAAACGGCGGCGCCCGCTGATGCACCGCTCGCCCAAGCCCAAGCCCCGACCGCTATGGCCGGACCAGCAAAAACAAGCGAAGCGCAACGCCCCATGATCGATCCCGCATTGATATGGGCCTTGGGTGGTGGGGTGCTGATCCTCCTCGGCCTTGCTGGCGTTGCGTTGATGCGTCGCAGCAATCGCGATGAAGAGGATGCACTGGAACTCGAACCTGCCATGCCGGTCGAGGCGGAAGTGGCCCGGCCCGCCTCTCCGCCGCTGACGTCCCCCTCCGTGAACCGCCCCGTTCCGGCAAAGCCGGTCAGCACCGACAACCGTCTGGAGGCGATGGTCGCCGCCCCGCCCAGCCCGGAGAACCCGTTCCAGACCCATGCCAAGCGGATGACTCGGGCAAAATTCCTGCTCGCCCAGGAGGAGAAGGCTCAGGCCGCACCCACCAAGCCGGAAAACCCGGCGCCCGTCGCCTACCCCGCCGTTCAGGAGCATAATCAGACGGTCTATCGTTTCGGATCGGATCGCACGGGACGAAAGACCCTGTTCAACCCACGGCCCAGTTGAACTAGGCCCAGTTAAACAGGGGCCGGTCAAAAATCGCTGGATTTACAGCGCAGGGGGACGCCGCATCATCAGCGGCGTCCCCTTTCTTGTGCGGACTCGGTTGCACTTGCGCGCCCGGCCTGATACCGGCCCGCCGGTAATTTCCTGGCCTTTGCCGGCCAGCTTTTGAGGAAAGTCGCCCAAGCCATGTCCGACAAGATCAACCGCATCGTTCTTGCCTTCTCGGGGGGGCTGGATACCAGCGTGATCCTGAAATGGCTGCAACAGACCTACCAGTGCGAGGTCGTGACCTTCACCGCCGACCTTGGCCAGGGCGAGGAACTGGAACCCGCCCGCGCGAAGGCCCGGCTGATGGGTGTCAAGGAAGAGCATATCTTCATCGACGACCTGCGCGAGGAATTCGTGAAGGATTATGTCTTCCCGATGATGCGCTCCAATGCGCTCTATGAAGGCCTCTATCTGCTCGGCACCTCGATCGCGCGGCCGCTGATCGCCAAGCGCCAGATCGAGATCGCCAGGCAAGTCGGCGCCGACGCCGTGTCGCATGGCGCGACCGGCAAGGGTAATGATCAGGTCCGTTTCGAACTGGGCTATTACGGCCTGGCCCCAGACATCAAGGTGATTGCGCCGTGGCGCGAATGGGACCTGACCAGCCGTACCAAGCTGATCGAGTTCGCGGAACAGCACCAGATTCCGATCCCGCGCGACAAGCGTGGCGAAAGCCCCTTCTCGACCGATGCGAACATGCTGCACACCTCGTCCGAGGGCAAGGTGCTGGAGGACCCGTGGGAAGAAACCCCGGACTATGTCTATTCGCGCACGGTGAACCCGGAGGATGCGCCCGACGCGCCCGAATATATCACCATCGACTTCGAGCGTGGCGATGGCGTCGCGATCAACGGCGTGGGCATGTCGCCCGCAACGCTGCTCGAAACCCTCAACGAATATGGCCGCAAACATGGCATCGGTCGCCTCGATCTGGTCGAGAACCGTTTCGTCGGCATGAAGTCGCGCGGCATGTATGAAACGCCGGGCGGCACCATCTATCACCTCGCCCATCGGGGTATCGAGCAGTTGACGCTCGACCGCGGTGCCGCGCACCTCAAGGACGAACTGGCGCCCAAATATGCCGAGCTGATCTATAACGGCTTCTGGTTCTCGCCCGAACGCGAAATGCTTCAGGCCGCGATCGACTACAGCCAGGAGAAGGTGACCGGCACTGTCCGGATGAAGCTCTACAAGGGTGGTGTCCAGGTCGTCGGCCGCAAGTCGCCCAACAGCCTCTACAGCGAGAAGGTCGTGACCTTCGAGGATGATGCAGGCGCCTACGACCAGCGCGACGCAGCGGGCTTCATCAAGCTCAATGCGCTGCGTTTGCGTCTGCTCGGCCGCCGGGACCGCTGACGACGATCTCCGTCACCCACCCGATACAAATTGCGACATTTTATCGGATGACGTGACAAATTTGCGGGACAAAACTCCCCCATAAGCGTCTTCAAGGACGGCAGGGCGCCGTTCGTGACACACGCTTTGAAGGAAGACCCATGATCCGCAAATTCATAACCACGGTGGCACTGGGCTCGCTGTTCGTCGGCGGGCTCGCTGCTTCTCATCTGGCTTTCGCACAGGATGATGGTCCCGGTCGCCATTTCGGCCATGGCGGCCCGCGCGGCGGCATGTTGATGATGGCCGACGCCAACAAGGACGGCAGCGTCACCAAGGCCGAACTGACCGCTGCACTAGAAGCCCGCTTCGCCAAGCTCGACGCCAACAGGGACGGCAAGATCGACCAGGCCGATCGCGACATCCTTCGCCAGCAGCGCCTCGATGCGCGCTTTGCCGCGATGGACACGGACAAGAACGGCCAGATCAGCAAGGCGGAATTCGTCGCCGGGCATCAGGGCCGCATGGGCAAGCCCGGCGGATCCGAAGGCCGGGGTTGGGGCCATCGTGGTCCGGGCCGGGGCATGATGCCCGGCGGTCCTGACGGCGACATGAAGAAGGACGGTGCCATCACCAAGGTCGAATATATGGCCCGCCCGCTCGCCATGTTCGACAAGGCCGACACCAACCATGACGGCAAGGTGACGGCGGACGAAATGAAGGCGGCGCGTGAAGCGTTCCGCGACGGCTGGAAGGACCGCAAGGCGCCGACCCCGCCGCCCGCCAACTGAAGCGAACCTCTGCCGGCGCGCGACAATCCCTCCCCCTTCCCACAGCGCGCCCGCAGTGACGTGAAGGGCGAAGGCCGGACCTTCGCCCTTCCAACCCACCCAAAGCCATGGCAAGAAGCCGAACATGAGCGAACGTCCCCATCTGCTGCTCGTCGACGACGAGCGCTCGATCCGCGAGCCGCTGGCACAATATCTCGTGCGCAACGGCTTTCGTGTCACGGCAGTCGAAAATGCGGCCGAGGCGCGGATACGATTGAACGCCAACGCGATCGATCTGGTTGTGCTGGACATCATGATGCCCGGCGAGGATGGGCTGTCGCTGTGCCGGCATATCCGCGAAACCAGCGAGATTCCGGTCATCCTGCTCACCGCGAAATCGGAAGAGACGGACCGCATCGTCGGGTTGGAAATGGGCGCCGACGATTATGTGCTGAAGCCCTTCTCCCCCCGCGAGCTGGTGGCGCGGATCAAGGTGATCTTCCGCCGCGTCGCCACCGGGGGTCAACGCGTCACGGCACCGGACGGCGCAACCTATGCCTTTGCCGGATGGCTTCTCAAGACGCAGGAACGCACGCTGGTCGATAGCGAAGGTGTGTCGCTACCGCTGTCGACCGCCGAATATAATCTGATGCTGGCCTTTACCACGCGCCCCAATCAGGTGCTGAGCCGCGACCAGCTGCTCGACATCACCCAAGGGCGAGAGGCCAATGCCTTCGACCGCGCGATCGACAACCAGATAAGCAGGCTGCGCAAGAAGATCGAACCCGATCCCAAGGCCCCGACGCTGATCAAGACCGTATGGGGCGGCGGCTACACCCTGTCCGCCGATGTCCGCAAATTATGATGGCGAAGGCTTTGAAGCGCCTTCGCCTCTGGCCACAGGGGCTCGTCGCGCAGATCATCATCCTGGTGGCGATTGCGCTGTTCGTGGCGCAGGCGATCAACTTCGCCCTGCTGCTGCGCGAACGGACGCGGATAGAGTTGACGGCGCAGACGGCGCCGGGCGTCTATCGGATCGTCGATGCGCTGGACAATCGCCCGAACAGGCGCAGCGGGGAGGATGGCGACCGCCGCCGCGTGCAGTTTCTGACGCAGGCGCCCGCCTTGCAGGGTATGCCGCGGCCGGACGTGGAGCGGCGCGCGACAGCGATGTTCGCTGATATCGGCCTGACGATTCGCTCCGTTCGCGTGGTGGAGGAAAGCCAGCCCCTGCCCATGCGCCGTTGGGACAATTTCCGTCTGCGCGCGGCGGGCGAAAGACCGCATGATATGCGCATGGCGCGACTGGTGATGGTCGCGGAATATGAACCGGGCAAATGGGCCATGACGCAAAGCCGAATCGGCGCACGGCAGCCACGCTTTGGCGGCTGGCTGGTGGGTCAGACGTTGATCCTCTACGCCATCGTACTCGTCCCTCTGCTCTGGGTGGGGCGCAGGCTGGCGCGGCCGCTGCGACAACTGACCCGCTCCGCAGAACAATTCGCCCGCACCGGCTCCGCCGATCCGGTGGAGGAACGCGGGCCGGGCGATGTACGCCAGCTTACCACGGCGTTCAATGCGATGCGCAGCCGCATCTTCGCGATGTTGAATGAGAAGGACCGGATGCTGGGCGCGATCGGCCATGATCTGCGAACACCGCTGGCGTCGCTCAGAGTACGCACCGAATCGGTCGAGGATGAAGGCGAACGCGCCCGCATGTCCGAAACCATCGACGAAATGAATCGGATGCTGGAGGATATATTGTCGCTGGCCCGGGCGGGCCGCAGCAGCGAGGCGCGGCAGAAGGTGGACCTGTCGGCGCTGGCCGATGCGGTCGTGGAGGATTTTCTGGAACTGGGGTCGCCGGTCGAACTGGCCGACAATGAACGCGCGGTCGCCACTGTACGCCCGCAGCAGATTCGCCGGGCGCTGCGCAATCTGATCGAGAATGCCATCGTCTATGGCGAACGGGCGCATGTTTCGGTCGAACATGGCGACAGCATGATCCGGTTGATCGTCGCCGATGAAGGGCCCGGCATATCCGAGGATCGGATGGAGGAGATGATGGAACCCTTCACCCGGCTGGAGGGCTCACGCAACCGGGAAACGGGGGGCGCGGGCCTGGGACTTGCACTGGTCCGGGCGATCATGACCGAACATGGCGGCGCCTTGCGGCTCGCCAATCGGCCGCAAGGCGGTTTGGAGGCCAGTCTGGTTCTGCCGGCCTGAGCCATCCGTTTTTTGGTCAGAAGTGGCGTTCACCCGGACGGCTATTCAGGGCGTTGATCCCAACCGACAAGCTGAGGCCTGCCTGCTTCGTCAATCGCCACCTCGCCAAAAGCCCCCGTGCGCAGTTTGAGCGAAGCAAGCGGCAGGCCCAGCGCAAGCAGTGCGAAACGGGCCGCGCCGTTGCTGGTGACGAGCAGTTCGGTTCCCTCTCCCGCTTGCGCGAACCAGTCTTTCCAGGCGGCAATCCGGGCTTCGGCGTCCACTGTCCAGCCATGTGGCGCCATCGCCTTCTCATCCCAATCGGCCAGGGCTCCGGACCCCAGGCGGGCAAGCACTTCCGCCTCCGGCCGTCCTTCATCAGGGCCGTGATCGATCTCGTTGAGCCAGGGAAGCGCGCCATCGATGGACTTGCCGGTGGCAGCGGCGATGCGATCGGCGGTTTCCCTTGCCCGAAGAAGGGGGCTGATGTGGAGACGACGGATGGGAAGTGCGCGAGCAGCGAAATGCTGGCCGAGGCGATCGGCCTGGACCCTGCCGCTCTCCACCAGGGGGATATCCGTCCCAGCGCCGATACGACAAGCCTCGGCGCTGCTTTCGAATGTGTTGCCATGGCGAATGATGAAGACGCGGCGCATGTCTAGCATGGCTGGAGGGGCGGAGTCGGATCGCCATGGACCGCGATCAACGCCTCCACACGGGTGATGTCGGCTTCCGTGTCGATGCCGGAACTGTCGAAACGTGGCGGCTCTACGGGAACCGTCGTGACGGGGATACCGAGTTCCAGCAGGCGCAGTTGTTCCAACCCCTCCAGATTTTCGAGGGTGGAAGGCGGCGTGGCTTCGAAACGCGCCAGCGCATCAAGCGTGTAGCCATAAAGGCCGACATGCCGCCAGACAGGCGAAAGCGGCTGGCTCTGGCGCAAGGCCTCCTCGTTGCGGATGGCGGGGATGATATTTTTCGAAAACCACAGAGCACGTCCATCGGGCGCGCGGGCGCAGGTCGTGCCGCTGAAGGGCGAGCGGATCTTGTGCGTGCGCAAGGCATCGAGCGCCGGCCAGTCAAGCGCAATCACCGGCGTCGCCACCTCTGCCCCCTCCTCCAGCGACGCGATGACGGCGCGCAGTGCGCCCTCCGGCTGAAAAGGCGAGTCTCCTTGCAGATTGACGACATATCGGGGCGGCGTCGCGCATTGGCGTGCCGCCGCCAGCGCCCGGCCGGAGCCGGTGGCAATATCACTGTCGGTCATTGCCGCCTCGCAACCGGCCTCCCGCGCATGGGCCGCGATGGCCTCATCGTCCGTCGCCACCACCAGTTGCGCGTCGGACAAACCGGCAGTGGCGGCGCGCGCCATGGCTATGGTCCGATGCAGCAGCGTCCGCCCCGCAATCAGGCGCAGCGGCTTGCGCGGCAGACGGGACGACCCTGCTCGCGCGGGAATGACGACCGCTATGCTCAGGCGACGCCTGCGTGCAGCAGATCATGCATATGGATAGCCCCGACCAGCCGTTCCTTTTCGCACACGAAAAGCAGGGTGATATTATGGTCGTGCATCAGTCGAAGCGCTTCGGACGCCAGTTCCTCCGGCCCGACCGAGAGCGGGGATTCAGTCATGTAACGCCCGACCGGCTCGTTCATGTGCCGCGTCCCGGTGACGGTGCGGCGCAGATCGCCGTCGGTGAAGGCGCCGATCAGTTCGCCCCGGCCATTGACGACCGCGGTGCCGCCGAGCCGGGCACGGGTCATTTCGATGGTGGCGTCCAGCAGCGAGGCATCCTCCTGGACACGAGGCACCTCACCTCCCGAGGCCATGAGTTCGCGTACCTTGATCAATTGCGCGCCCAGCCGGCCATTGGGATGGAATGTGTGGAAATCGTCCGCTGAAAAGCCCCGCATCTCCATCAGGGCGATGGCCAGCGCGTCGCCAAAGGCCATCTGGATCGTGGTCGAGGTCGTCGGCGCCAGCGAATTGGGGCAGGCTTCCTTCACGTTGGGCATCAGGACGCAAATGTCCGACGCCGCGGCAACCGTGCTCTCCGCCCGCGCGGTCATCGCCAGCAGCGGTATGGCGAAGCGCTTGCAATATTGGATGATGGGTCCCAATTCGTGGGACTCGCCGGAATGGGAGAGCATCAGCACGACGTCGTCCGGCGTCACCATGCCCAGATCGCCATGACCCGCGTCGGCCGGGTGGAGGAAGATGGCCGGTGTGCCGGTGGAAGTCAGCGTCGCCGTCATCTTCCGCGCGACGATACCGCTCTTGCCCATGCCGGTGACGATCACGCGGCCACGGACATTCATGACAAGGCCGACCAGACGCAGGAAGGTCGCGGCAAATTCGCGATCGGTGAACTTATCTTCGAGGGCGTTCAGCCCCTCCGCCGCAATGGATAAGGTACGGCGTGCACTTTCTGCGATGCGCCCGCCCGAACCGAATGGCACGATTTTCGATACTGTCGACACGCGTAAGCCCTTTTATTCCATATATCGCCGCCGCTTTGCGCTGCTGACGATCATGGCGACGGACCACCGCCCCACGGTGCACCGCCCTATTTTCGTTCCGCGACCCGACCGGCCTGAATGAGCCGGAACCCGGGCATGATGGATAGGCATCTTCCCCCAGTTCTGGCAAACGCTTTCGCAGGTGCGAACCAACTTTTACGGGTATTTCATACCACAATGGACAAAAAAGCGACCAATCACGGAAATCGACGGTGAACTGCGGAACCTTTTGGCTCCAATCCGGTTCTTGGCGCTCGTCCTTCAGCCGTGATAGGCGCGATACCACTCCACGAAACGCGGCACTCCGATCTCGATCCCCGTGGTCGGTGCGAAACCGATGTCCTGGGCGATCGCGCTGATATCAGCATAGGTTGCGGGCACGTCACCCGGCTGCATCGGCTGGAAGTCGATCTCAGCCTTCCGGCCGCAGGCTTCCTCCAGAATGGCGATGAGGTGCATCAGTTCCTCTGGCCGGTTGTTCCCGATATTGTAGAGCCGATGGGGCGATCGACTGCCACCGGCCTTGGGCGCGCCATCATCCTCCGGCGCATGGTCGAGGCAGCCGACCACGCCGCTCACGATATCGTCAATATAGGTGAAGTCGCGCTGCATCCGGCCGTGGTTGAAGACCGGGATCGGCTGGCCGGAGAGGATCTTGGAGGTGAAGATCCACATCGCCATGTCCGGCCGCCCCCAGGGACCATAGACGGTGAAGAAGCGGAGGCCCGTCATCGGGATGCGGAAGAGATGGGCGTAGGTCTCGCTCATCAACTCGTCCGCCCGCTTGGTCGCTGCATAGAGCGAGACGGGATGGTCCGCCCGGTCCTCGACCCGGAAGGGCAGCGTGTCGTTGCCGCCGTAGACCGAGGAGGAAGAGGCGTAGACCAGATGCCGCACCCGCCGCTCACGCGCGACTTCCAACATGTTGACATGACCCGCCAGATTGGAGCGGACATAGGCGTGGGGATTGATGAGCGAATAGCGCACGCCCGCCTGCGCACCCAGATGGATGATCGCATCGATGGGATGATCGTGCAGCGCGCCCTGCAAGGCATCCATGTCCGCGAAGTCGAGCTCGGCAAAGGTGAACAGGCCGCCATGACGCTCCTGCAACGCGGCGATCCGGTCGCGCTTGAGCGAAACCGGGTAATAATCGTTCATATTGTCGATGCCGAACACGGCCCGCCCGTCGGACAGCAGCCGGTCCGCCACGGCCATGCCGATGAAACCGGCAGCACCGGTCACGAGGATTGTCATGCGGCCTTGTTCCTGTCTTGCGCGTGGGGATTCGCAGGTCCCCTTCCACTGCATGCTTCACAACCAATAGCACGCGCGATGTAAAGGGCTTTCCCCATAAGCCCCGCATCGGTTCCAAAAATTGATCATTCCCTCAGCCGCATTTTCCGGTGCTTCGGCCGGCAATCCTTCTGAAAATGCAGGCAGATTAGCCTTTCCCTAATCATTGCCACCTATGGCAGGCACCATGGACATGGCTTCCCATCCCGCCTTTTCGGCCGCGCGCGCCTATATGCCGGCCCAGCGCACGCGCTGGGCCGCGCTGGCGGAGGAAGCGGCGGAACCCAACGCCTTCTATATGCCGGACATGCTATGCGCGGCACTGGATCATCTGGCCGACGACATCGGTGTGCGGGTGCTGGAAGCGCAGCAGGACGGGGTGTTGATCGGACTGATGCCGGTCGTGGTCACGCCGCGGCATGGGCGATTGCCGATCGGCTGCGTCACCAATTGGATGCATGACCATTGCTTCTTCGGCGCACCGTTGATCCGGCGGGGCGACGAGGTAGCGGCCTGGCGGGGTTTGTTGGAGCAGCTTGACAGCGCGCCCTGGGCGCCGGGGTTCCTCCATCTGCGCGGACTGGACGCGGCGGGGGCGAACGCAGCGGCGCTGGAGGCGCTCTGTGTCGAGCAGCGGCGCGGGCGGCATGAGATCCATCGCCATGACCGGGCGATGCTGCGATCGGATCTGGATGCCGACAGCTATTGGGAAACGAATGTCCGATCCAAGAAACGCAAGGAATTGCGTCGCTTGCAGAAGCGGCTGGCCGATATGGGAACGGTCGAGAGCCGGTTGCTGAGCGACGAGGCGGAGCTGGCCGGTTGGTGCGGCGAATTTCTGGCGCTGGAAGCGTCAGGCTGGAAGGGATCGGAAGGAACGGCCCTGGCCTGCAAGGCTGATGATGCCGCGTTCTTCCGGGCAGCCTGCGCGGCGGCATTCGAGGGTGGACGCCTGCATTTCCTGCGGATGGACCTCGACGGCCGCGCGATCGCCATGCTGGTCAATTTCCGCCATGGCGCAGGCGCCTTTTCGTTCAAGATCGCCTTTGACGAGCAACTGGCGCGTTTTTCGCCGGGCGTGCTGATCGAAATCGCCAATCTCCATGCGGTGCAGGGCGATCCCCGCATCGAATGGATGGATAGCTGCGCGGCGGCGGATCATCCGATGATTGACAGCCTGTGGGCGGAACGGCGGACCATAACCCAATATCGCATCGCCTTGCGCGGGGCGGGCCGGAACGCCGCCTTTGCATTGGCGAACGGCTTGGAGACGCTGGGGCGGCGCCTCAAGGGACAGGGCTGAAAGGACAAGGATGAACGCGCACGGTCATGTTGCGGCTGCGGTCTTTCCCGACGAGGCACGAGCCGCCTTTGCAGCGGCTTATCCGGATCAGGCGGCAAAGCTCGGCCACGGGCTGGTGGGACATGAACTGCTGACGTTGGAAGCCCTGGCCGAACTGGCGGAGAGGATGCCGGCGGCCTCGGTCGAATATAATCTGGGGGCATTGCCTTTGGGCGTCCGGCCGGAGGATACGCCCGGCAACGGGCTGACACTGGGCGAGACGATCCGCACCATAGAAACCAACGGCAGTTGGGCGGTGCTGAAGAATGTGGAAAGCGACGCCGCCTATGGCGCGCTGCTTGACCGGGCGCTGGGCGAGCTGGCGCCGCTGGTCGATCGCCGGACCGGCCCGATGCTGCACCGGGAGGCGTTCATCTTCCTGTCTTCGCCGGGAAGCGTGACGCCTTTCCACATGGACCCGGAACATAATATCCTGCTCCAGATCAGGGGACAGAAGACCATGACGGTCTTCCCGGCGGGCGACGAGGAACTGGTGCCCGCGATCCAGAGCGAAAGCTTCCATGCGGGTGGGCACCGCAATCTCGACTGGCGGGATGCTTTCCGGGATCGCGGGACGGCGGTGACGCTGCTGCCGGGCGACGCGATCCATGTGCCGGTGAAGGCGCCGCATTTCGTGGAAAACGGGTCGTCGGTGTCCGTCAGCCTGTCCGTCACCTGGCGGTCGGAACGCAGCGTGGCGGAAGGCGAGTTGCACAGTTTGAACGCCTTGCTGCGGCGTCGGCGGCTGCCGACCGGACAGATCGGCCCTACGCCCGAAACGCAGGGCGTGCGGCGGCTTGCCTATCGCATCATGCGGAAGCTGGGCGTTTAAGGATTTTCCGGAGAATGGCTTCCGCCTCCAACCGGGGACTGAAGCGATCGATCTGCCACCATTCCAGCGCCTCCTGCCGGGTGGCGAGGCTTTGTTTGTAGCGATCCTTCCCGGCCAGCAGGGAATAGAGCATCAGGCCGCGCCCGGCATAATGGTCGACGGCGGCGGCGTGGCACAGCAGGCCCGGCTTGTCCTTGGCGCTGCGCGGCGCCGCAAAGGCGGACTGGTAATTCATCGCAGCGCCGCCATGGATGAAGTTCAGGAGGAAGCCGACCGAACCCTCGCCATCGGTCAGGCGGAGCAGTTCCACGGCATCGTCCCCTCGGGCCGCGAGCATGGCGACGAAACGACAGAAGGCTTCGTCGTCCCACGCATTATCGGCATGACGGCCCGCGTTGAGCGATCGCATCTCCGCAAGCCAGGGATCGATGTCGGCTGGCGTCGCAGCGGCAATGGCGGGAAGCGCGCCGCCATGCTCCCGGATCGCGCGGCGGATCTGGCCGCGGCTGTTGGAACTGAGCAACGACAGATAATCGGAAGCACGAACCGCTTCGAGATCGATCTGATAGACCGGTGACAGATCGAGGCGGGTCTTGCGGCGGGCGGCAATCTCCAACAATGGCGAACCGGGGGAAAGGCCGCTGAAGCGCAAGGTGCGCCAGTCATTGCGCCTCTGAAGCGCCCGGAGAGCCGCCTCGATGGCCTGACCTTCCTTGCCCCTGGCCGTCAGCAGTCCATTATATTCGACGAAGGGGCGGTCGGCGACCGCGTTACCCGACTGGTTCAACGACAGGGTAGCGCTTGGCCCCAGCAGCCGGGGCTGCATGGCATGACCGAACAAGGCAAGCGCGACATCTCGCCCCAGCCCGTCGGTGACGGCCAACAATTCGGGTCGGATATCATAGCTTTCCAGCCAAGCGCCCGTCCATGTCCAGCCAAGGAAGAAACTGGACTCGGCACGGGCCTCCAGCGCCTGCCAGCGGGAACCGAGAGCCGCAAGATCGGGCAGGCGGGTGAACTCAGCGGTGAGAGCCATGGCCCGCCCTTGTGGCAGAGCGGCGCCCTGGGTCAAGCGGCCAGCATCAAGCGGCGCTTACAGTTCCCGGCGAAGGCGTGGGTCGACCGAACCGTCGGGGCGGACGCCCGCACCGGCCAGGTCCTTCTTCATGCGTCCGGTCAGGAAGCGGAACCACATCACGAAATCGGCGCGCAGCGACCAGAGCGGATAGCGGAAGGTCGCCGGACGGTTATGCTCGATCAGGCTGTGGCCGAGCCATGCGAAGCCGTAACCGGCGAGCGGCAGAGCGGGGACCATCCACCATTGCCCGGCGACCGGCAGGGACGCGATCAGCACTATGACGATACTGGTGCCCGCATAGTGCATCGCCCGCGTACCGGCATGGGCATGTTCCTGAAGATAATAGGGCCAGAAGTCCTGAAATGCCGCCTTATCGTCCATGGCGCTCCCTCTCCCTTTACCCGGAGGCTATCGGGAAAGCTGATCGATGTTAAGCCCGATGCGTCAGGCCGTGTGCCGATCGGGGGCAAACAGGAAATAGTCATACGCGGCCCGCGCCGCTTCGGCCATGATGCGGTCGCGCATCTGATGCCCCTTATAATCCTTCATCACGAAAACCGTAATGGCGAACAGGCGCCCGTCGGGCAGCGTGACGATGCCCGCATCATTGCCGAGGCCGTTCAGCGTCCCTGTCTTGTGCGCGATCCGGGTGCCGGGCGGCAACATGGCGCGCAGCCGGTCCTTGCCGGTCCTGCATCGCTCCATGATCGACAGCAGCATCGCCGTGCTCTGCGGTTTCAGCGCCTTGCCGGTACGGATCGCGACCAGAAGGTCATCCATGGCACGCGGCGTCGCGGTGTCGCGCGGGTCCGTGGCGAAGCCGAGATTGGGCATGTCCCGCGCATCCCGCTGGGCAGCGGAGAGGCCGGATTCCATCGCGGCTTCATCGCCCAGGACGGCGCCGGGGAGCTTCGCGCGGGCGAGCAGGTCGCGCGTGTTGCTGTCGACGCGCAGGTTCCTGACTCCGATCGCGCGAACCCAGTCATTGACCGCCTGCGGACCGCCCGCGCGGGCGACCAGCGCATCAGTCGCTTCATTGTCGCTAAGGGTCAGGCTCATGTCCAGCAGGGTGCGCACCGGCAGCGGACGGCCAAGGCGGACGAGCGTTTCGTCGAGGCTGAGGCTGCCCGCGTCGAGCAGCGAGAAGATCTTGCCCGCCACTGCGACCTTGTAGGTACTGGCCATCGGGAACAGCGTGTCGCCATTATAGGCCAGCGTCTCACCCGTGCCGAGATCACGCACCGCTATGCCCACAGTGCCGTCGGTCAACGTGGCGAAGCGGGCGAATTCCGCCATCAGGCGGGACTCGGCGCTTTGCTGCACCGGGTTGGGGGTCGGCCCGAAGGCGTCGGCGGTCGGCAACGGGGCAAGGAACAGCCCCAGAAAGGCGCAATAACGGCTGGCGGTGCGGAAACGTGGCATCCCTTCCCTTTTCCCGATTCGCGGCCTCAGGGCAAGCGCTGTTGACAGCGGTTCGGCGAACAGTTCATCACGCCTGGCATGAGCGACACCATCAAGCTGGACGAGAGCTGGCGCGCGCCGCTGCTCGGGGAATTTGCAAGTCCTTACATGCAGGGGCTGAAACGATTCCTGGAGGCGGAAAAGGCTGCGGGCAAGCGCATCTTTCCCAAGGGCGGCGAATATTTCCGGGCGCTGGACCTGACGCCACTCGACAAGGTGAAGGTGGTGGTGCTGGGGCAGGACCCCTATCATGGCGAGGGGCAGGCGCACGGCCTGTGCTTCTCGGTAAAGCCGGGGGTGCGCACGCCGCCGTCGCTGGTCAATATCTACAAGGAATTGCAGAGCGATCTGGGCCTGACGCCGCGCCGCCATGGCTTTCTGGAGCATTGGGCGGAGCAGGGCGTGCTGTTGCTGAACAGCGTGCTGACGGTGGAGATGGGCAAGGCCGCCTCGCACCAGAAGCGTGGGTGGGAGCAGTTCACCGACGCGATCATCCGGCTGGTCAACCAGAAGAGCGAGCCGGTCGTGTTCCTGCTGTGGGGCGCCTATGCGCAGCGGAAGGCGGATTTCGTCGACGGCAAGCGGCATCTGGTGCTGAAGGCGGCGCACCCCTCGCCGCTCTCCGCACATAACGGCTTTGTGGGGTGCCGGCATTTCTCGCAAGCCAATGCCTTCCTCGAGGAGAAGGGGCGCGGGTCGATCGATTGGGGATTGCCCGAGGCCGTGGCCTGAAGCGGTAAGGTCAAGGTGATGGGCTCCTGCGCAGGCAGGAGCCCATCATGTCTAGAAATAGAGCTTCGCGCCCAATCTTAGCGTGCGCGGTTCCATCACCCGGCTGAGACGCCCTTCGACCGGCGCGCTGTCGAAAGCGGGAACATAGGATTCGTAATGATAGGCGATGTCCTTGTCCCGGCTGTCGAAGATATTGAGCAACTCGCCGTAAAGCTCGATCCGCTTCCCCTTCCAGGCAGCGCGGGCGTTGACGACCGTGCTTCCCTTGTCCCGCATGCTGTTGTCCTCGATCAGCGGATAGGGGCCGAGATGGCGCAGGCGGATACTCGCTTCCCACGGGTCCAGGATGATCGCCGCGCCCGCCGACGCTGCGTTTTCGAAGGCGTTGGGAATGCGGTCGCCATTGTCGTAGCGCGAATGGCTGGCGGTATAGTTGCCGTCCAGCGCGAGCCAGGGGAACGGGCGCCAGAAGGCGACCAGTTCATAGCCGCGCCGCCTGCTCGCGCCGGTCGGCTCGACCGCGTTGCTGTCGCCCACGAAACGCAGTTCGCTGCCGACATCCAGCCACCAATAGGTCGCGGTGAACGAGAGGCTGCCAAGTTGGATGCGCCCGCCCAGTTCCTTGCCGGTGCCGCGCACCAGCACCGGGACGGGCGTTTCCACATTGACCGCGCCGCGCACGTCGTTGGAATGGAAGCCCCGGCCCCAATTGGCGTAGAATTCCAGATGCGGCGTGACCCGGTAGGCGACCGACGCCTTGGGCGAAAGGATGCCGTCATGGCCGCTGCCCGTGCCCAGCGCCTGCGCGGACGCATCGCCGGCGCGGACGCTGTAATGATAATAATCGCCGCGCAGCCCGCCGATCAGGCGAAGGCCAGGCAAGGGTTGCCAGTTCGCCTCACCATAGAGGGCGACCGACAGTTCCTCGACATGATAGCGGCCGAGCGAGAAGAGGAATTGCCGGTCGGCGCTGCGGTCGACGCCGACATTGCCGATATGGTCGAGGCGGTTTTCGGTGCCGATGCTGAGAGTGAACGTCGGGGCGACGGTCCAGTTCTTCGCTGCCGTGAAGCCAGTGATCCAGCGGCGGTCATATTGGCGGATCTGCGCGCTCGTGCCATCAGAATCGGCATAGGTGGGATTGCTGAACATCGACCAGTCGTAGAACTGGACATAGGCATTGGCGCGCCAGTCCGGCTGGGTGACGGCGATATTGCCGACGATCCGCGTGGTTTCGCCCCGCGCCGAGGCATCGGGCGAGCAGAATATATCCTTGCAGACCGAAGAACCGATGATCCGTTCGGGAATCTGCTCGGTCGGGCGCCAGGTGCCGCGATAGGCGTGAAGGGTCGCGTCCAGTTCGCCCGCGCCAAGCGGCAGGCGATATTTGGCAAAGCCGCTATAGTGGCGCAGATGCTCCGCCTCTTCCCACGGACCGTCATAGCGCTTGGCCTGCGCCACCAGCGTCAGGTCGCCGGGGCCGACGCCCTCGATCGTGCCGCCCGCCGCCAGACGGCGTGAGCCGTAGGAGCCGGCTTCCGTGGCGATCCACGGCCGTGCAAAGCCGTCGATGGTGGTCATGGCGGCCGCGCCTGCCAGCGCGAAATCGCCGCCATCGGCGCGATAGGGGCCTTTACGGAAATCCTCGCGCGCGACGATCTCCGGGATCAAGCCGTTGAGGTCGAGATAGCCCTGGCCGTGACCGTGCGAGCGGAAATTCATCTGCACACCGTCGATATAAGTCGTGAAGTCCGATCCATGATCGAGGTTGAAGCCGCGCAGGAAATATTGATTGGCCTTGCCGCTGCCCGAATGTTGGGCAGCGACCAGGCCGGGCACCGCCTCGAGCAGTTCGGCGACGCGCAGCAGCGGACGCACGAGCAGGTCGGCGCCGCCGACGCTCCCCTCGCTCGCGGCATGGGCGACGCCGATCTTTTCCTCGCCCCGGCCGAAGACGACGATATTCGTTTCCGCCGCTTCCCCGGCAGCGGGCATCTGGGCCAGCACCGGCTGGGTGACGCCCGCGGCCATCAACAGGGCCATCAATCCAATTTTCAAAACACTATCCTCCGGCGTCAGCGACTGCCCGGGGGAGGCCTGCCGTCCAGGACGACCGGCGCGCGCGAACGGGCCGACGCCATCAGCGCCGCTCACGCGAACCGAAGCAGCCTCCACCGCTCGTTCGTCGCTCAGACGGAAAGATACCGTGCCGCGGCCATCCCCTGGACCAGGGCAAGAGCGACCAGACGCCGGCAGGTCTCCTGGCTCGCGGGTCATCGCTTGAAACATGGCCTTCCCAGGCCTCGCAGGATTTAGCGTCCGGCCCAGTGGCTGATCCTTTCCACCCGGAAAGGATCGATATGTCTCTCGCTCACCGCTTACAGTTGCAGGGACAGCCGGGGATTTACACCCCATTCCCTATTAAGCCCCTTTCGGGACACCGGCGCGATCGAGGGCGTTCATAGGTAAGCTTTGCGGCGATGGGAAGATGGGATAGAGGCGGCCCATGCATTTCGACGATCAACTCCACCGCTATTTCGGCATCCGCGACCTGGACGCGCTCACCCCCGATGCGCTGGCGGCAGGGCTGGAGCATATGCGCGTCGATTTCGGGCTGGAAACGGACAAGGCGCGGCGCTTCGCGCTGTGGTCGCTGATGTTCCTGCTGGGCGCGGCGCCCGATCTGGAGGATGCGTTCGAGGACCCTGCGGACCGTGACGCGGCGCGCGACTTCATGGAGAGGATGGAACGGGCCGAAGACGGCGGGGACTAGACAGTCCGGACAAGAAGTGGAAACAATCGCCCGGCGGCTGGCTTCGTGCACAGCTTGAGGAGGCGGCTTGAGCGCAGCGGGAGCAACACCGGACTATCAGTTCGCGCCGCATGAACGGCCGATGATGCCGGGATCGCCTGCGACGCCCGATCACCCCACCCGTCGGCGCATCGGTTATTTCCTGATCGGTACGCTGCTGGGGCTGACGGGCGGCTTCATCAACGGGTTGCTGACCGCTAACCTGCCCCAGATACAGGGCGCGCTGGGCCTCACCACCGTCGAGGGCGGCTGGCTGACCGCCGCCTATTCGATGACCAATATCTGCATGAGCCTGCTGCTCATCAAATTCCGCCAGCAATTCGGCATACAGCGCTTCGCCCGCATGGTGCTGGCCGGATTCCTGGCGCTCAACCTGTCGCAGATCTTCGTACATAGTTACGGGTTCGAACTGATCGTGCGCGGGGCGAGCGGGATCGTGGCGAGCGGGTTGTCGACGCTCTGCCTGTTCTACATCATGCAGTCGATGCCGGCGGCCCAGCGGTTGGGCGGGATGGTGCTGGGCGTGGGCATGTCGCAGATCGCGCTACCGCTGGCGCGGGTGATATCCCCTGCCCTGCTGATCCATGGCGACGTGCAGAATCTGTTCCTGTTCGAACTGGGGCTGACGCTGCTGTGCCTGGCGGGCGTGTGGCTCCTGCGCCTGCCGCCGAGCGAGCGGATCGAGGCGTTCGAACCACTCGATTTCCTGACCTTCGCCCTGTTCGCGCCGGGCATGGCGCTGCTTTGCGCGGTGCTGGTGCAGGGGCGCATCCAATGGTGGACGACGCCCTGGTTGGGCTATGGTCTGGCGGGGTCGCTGCTGCTCGTGGGCGCGGCGCTGATGGTCGAACACAACCGCGCCAATCCGTTGCTCAACACCCGCTGGCTGGGCAGCGGAGCGATCATCCGCTTCGCCATCATCGCGGCCAGCATGCGCGTGCTGCTGTCGGAGCAGAATTACGGCGCCAGCGGGCTGTTGGCCGTGGTCGGCATGGGGCAGGATCAATTGGTCTCCTTCTATGTCGTGGTGACGCTGGCGACGGTCGGCGGACTGGTGGCAAGCCTGGTGACGCTGAACCCCACGGACTTGTTGCGGCCGGTCATGATCAGTTGCGGCCTGATCGCGGCGGCCGCCTTTCTGGACGTCGATGCCAGCAATCTCACCCGCCCGGCGCAACTTTACGGGACGCAGGCGATGATCGCCTTTGCCGCCATCTATTTCCTGGGCCCGGCGTTGATGGGCGGCATATTGCAGGCGCTGGCCAAGGGGCCGAGCCATATCGTCAGCTTTTCCGCGCTGTTCGGCATATCGCAGCAATTGGGCGGGATCGGCGGGGCGGCCTTGCTGGGCAGTTTCCAGATCATCCGCGAACGTTTTCATTCGGAAGTGCTGGCGCAGTCGATCCTGCCGACCGATCCGCAAGCGGCGCTGCGGCTGCAACAACTGGGGGGCGCCTATGCGCGGACGCTGGGCGACCCGGCGCTGCGGCAGGCGGAGGGCGGCGTGCTGCTGGGGCAGCAGGTCGCGCGGGAGGCGAATATCCTGGCGTTCAACGACGTGTTCCTGTTGGTGGGGGTGCTGGCCACGCTGGCCTTCCTCTACCTGCTGGCGCGGTGGAGCTATTTCAAATGGAAAGGGATCACGCCGCTGGGCAAGGAACTGGCGGCCTTGGCCGCGATGAGGAACAGGGCCGCATCATGACAGATACGCGACAGGACCGGCTGCAGGACCCGGTCGAGGTGCCGGACGAAGCACCCGCCGCCGAGCCGCCGAAAAGGGGATGGGCGCCGCCCAAAGCAGGGCGCAGGGTGACGATTCTGACGGTGGTCTTCATCGTCGTCGGCCTGTTGCTGATCCTCTATGCCTGGGGCCTGCCGCCCTTCTCCTCCATCGTGCAGACCACCGACAACGCCTATGTGCGCGGCCAGACCACGGTGATCGCGCCGCAGGTCAGCGGCTATGTGGTCGAGGTCGCCGTGCAGGATTATGAGCAGGTGCGGAAAGGACAGATACTCGCGCGGATCGACGACCGTATCTATCGCCAGCGGGTGGAACAGGCAAAGGCACAGGTCGCCGCGCAGATCGCCAATCTGGACAATAGCGAACAGAGCCAACGGTCGAGCGAGGCCCAGCTTGGCGGCCAGGATGCAAGCCTGGTCAATGCCAGGGCGCAACTGGCGCGGGCGCAGGCGGACATGCGGCGGGTGAACGATCTGGTCGGCGAAGGATCGGTGTCGTTCCGCGAGCGGGACCAGACATTGGCGGCGCTCAAACAGGCCGAGGCGGCGGTATTGCAGGCGCAGGCGCAGCGCAGCATGGCGCGGGAGCAGGTGCGGACCGTGACGGTCGGGCGCGGCGGGCTGCGCGCCGGGGTCGAGGCGGCGAAGGCGGCGCTCGAGCTGGCGGAGATCGACCTTGCCAACACCATCATCCGCGCGCCGCAGGACGGGCGGTTGGGTGAGGTCGGGGTGCGGCTGGGCCAATATGTGACGGCGGGGACGCAGCTCACCTTCCTGGTGCCGCCGGTCATCTGGGTGGCGGCCAATTACAAGGAGGCGCAGACCGCCCGCATGGCACCCGGCCAGCCGGCGCGTATGAGCGTCGATGCGCTGGGCAATGAGGAAATCAGGGGTCGGGTCGAAAGGCTGGCCCCGGCGGCGGGCAATGAGTTTCAGGTGATCAAGTCGGACAATGCCACCGGCAATTTCGTCAAGGTGCCGCAGCGCATCACGGTGCGGATCGCGGTGGATCGCGGCGATCCGCTCTATGCGCGGCTGCGGCCCGGCATGTCGGTGGAAGCCCGGATCGACACCAGCGGCGGGCCGGAGCCGCGGTCGCGATGAAGCGCCGGGGCGCATTTTTACTGGGACCGGCGCTGCTGGGCGGCTGCGTGCCGGCGCACCAGCCCGCGCCGCCGGAGGCTGCGGTGACGGCGCCCGGCGGCTGGCGCGGCGCATTGCCGGGAGCGGAACCGGTCGATGCGGCCTGGTGGCGGCGCTTCGGGGACCCCGCGCTGTCGCAGGTCGTCGAAACCGCGCTGGCGCATAATGTCGACATCGCCATTGCCGTCACCCGGGTTCGCGAGGCGCGGGCGCAGGTGCAACTGGCCCGCGCCGCCCTTTTCCCCAGCCTCGATGCGAGCGGCGCCGCGTCGCACAGCCGCTCGGTAAACGCCTTCGGCACCGCGGCCGAGAGCAGCGCGGCCCAGCCGCTGGTGCAGGCGGCCTATGAGGTCGATCTGTTCGGGCGGATCGACGATCAGCTTTCGGCGGCGCGCAGTTCCTGGCTGGCGAGCGGCACGGCGCGGGATGCGGCGCGACTGAGCGTCGCGGCGGCAACGGCTTCGGCCTATGTGACGCTGCTGGGGCTCGATGCGCGGCGGGAGGTCGTGCGGCAGACGATCCAGTCGCGGTCCGAGGCGTTGAGGCTGGCGCGATCGCGGGCGGAGGCCGGTTATACGTCCCAGCTGGAACTGCGGCAGGCGGAATCCGAATATCAGGCGGCAGCGCTGATCCTGCCGCAGGCCGACCTGGCCATAGCACGGGCGGAAAACGGCTTGCGGCTGCTGATCGGGGAGGTGCCGGGCCCGGTGGAACGGGGGCGCACGCTGTCTCAATTGGCCGCTCCGGGCGTGCCGGATGCTGGACTGCCGTCAGATTTGCTGCGGCATCGTCCCGACATCGCCCAGGCGGAATATGCGCTGGCGGCGTCGGACAGTTCGCTGGCGGTGGCGCGCAAGCAGTTCCTGCCGACGCTGCGCCTGTCCGCCTCACTGGGGGCGGTCTATAACAGCGAGCTGCCCGACACCCTCTCCATCTGGTCGATCGGCGGCAGCATATTGGCGCCCTTGTTCGAAGGCGGACGGCTGCGCGCCAATGCCGATGCGGCGACGGCACGGCGCGATCAGGCTGCCTTCGCCTATCGCAAGACCGTGCTGACCGCCTTCCGCGAGGTGGAGGATGCGCTGGCCAATGTCGCCAGCCTGTCGCGGCAGCGGGCGGTGGCGGAGGCGCAGCGTGTGGCGATCGCGGATACGCTGCGCCATGCGACCAATCGCTATCAGGCGGGTTATAGCGGTTATCTGGAGCAGCTGGACGCGCAACGGGCGCTGTTGTCCGCCGATCTTGGGCTGGTGCAGTTGCGCGCGGACCAGTTGAACGCGCTCGTCACCTTGTATCAGGTGCTGGGCGGCGGCTGGCAGGAGGGATCATGAAGATCTTCACCATCGGCTATGAAGGCGCGACGCAGGACGAAGTGATCGCCGCCTTGCGGGTGGCGGGCGTCACGATGCTGGCCGATGTGCGGGCGGTCCCGCTGTCGCGGCGGCCGGGCTTTTCGAAGAACATCCTCGCCGCCGGACTGCGCGAGGCGGGCATCGGCTATGTCGGGTTGAAGGCGCTGGGCACGCCCGCCGCAGGACGCGAGGCAGCGCGCAAGGGCGACCACAAGCGGCTGGCGGAGATTTACGCCGGACAGTTGGAACTGCCCGAAGCAATGGTCCAGGCGGCCCAACTGGTGGAGATGGCGCAGGAGCAGCCGACGGCGCTATTGTGCTTCGAGCGCGACGCGGCCGCCTGCCACCGCTCGCTGTTGCTGGACGCGGTGATGCCGGATGCGGAACGGATCGACCTCATCCCCCTAGATTCTTCGGTCTCGTAACGAATTCATATTGCATTGCAGCAGGGGGTGGCGTTTCATCTGACCCATGCTGAAGGCCGCGCTCCACCACCTGACGTCCTATCGCTACAGTCGCCCGATCACGCTCGGGCCGCAGGTGATCCGGTTGCGGCCCGCGCCGCACAGCCGGACGAAAATCCCCAATTATGCGTTGAAGATCGATCCGCCGGGGCACTTCCTCAATTGGCAGCAGGACCCGCACGGCAATTGGCTGGCGCGGATCGTCTTTCCAGAGCCCGTCGATCATTTCTCGGTCGAGGTCGATCTGCTGGCCGATCTCGACATCATCAATCCCTTCGATTTCTTCGTCGAGCCTTATGCGGAGGAGTATCCCTTCGCCTATGACGAGCAGCTCCGGACCGACCTTGCCGCCTATTTCGAGCTGGAGGATCAAGGGCCGCTGTTCGAAGCGTTGGTGGAGAGCCACAAGGGTTTCGAGGGGCGGACGATCGACTTTCTGGTCGAGGTGAACCGGCAGCTCCAGCAACGGGTCGGCTATGTGATCCGCATGGAAACCGGCGTGCAGGGGCCGGAGGAGACGCTGGAGATCGGCACGGGGTCGTGCCGGGATTCGGCCTGGCTGCTGGTGCAGTTGCTACGGCGGCTGGGCTTCGCGGCTCGCTTCGTGTCGGGCTATTCGATCCAGTTGGTGGCGGATGTCGAGCCTTTGGAAGGGCCGAAGGGGGTTTCGCAGGACGTCGTCGACCTGCATGCCTGGGCGGAGGCCTATGTGCCTGGCGCGGGCTGGGTGGCGCTGGATGCGACATCGGGCATGTTCGCGGGCGAAGGGCATATTCCGCTCTGCGCGACGCCGCATTATCGATCCGCCGCGCCGATCAGCGGGATGGCGGAACCGGCGGAGGTGGATTTCCACTTCTCCATGGGGGTCAGCCGCATTGCCGAGGCGGTGCGGATCACCAAGCCCTTCACCGATGCGCGCTGGGACGCGGTGATGGCTCTGGGCGCGCAGGTCGATGCCGATTTGCAAGCGCAGGACGTGCGGCTGACGACCGGGGGCGAGCCGACCTTCGTGGCCGAGAATGGCGGCGATGCGGGCGAGTGGAATGGCGATGCGGTCGGGCCGACCAAGGCGAGCTATGCCGACCGGCTGATCCGGGGGCTGCGGGAGACGTTCGCGCCGGGCGGGCTGCTGCATCATGGGCAGGGCAAATGGTATCCGGGCGAGAGCCTGCCGCGCTGGGCCTATGCGGTGTACTGGCGGCAGGATGGGGTGCCGATCTGGCGGGATGCCGGGCTGATCGCCGATGAGGTGGCGGCTGAGGATGCGCGGGCGGTGACGGCGGAGGATGCCGAGGCCTTTCTCGCGCATATGGCGTGCGCGATGGGCTTTACGTCCGAGCATATCCAGCCGGTCTATGAAGACCCGGCGGTGTGGGCGGTCAAGGAAGCGGACCTGCCGGTCAACACATCGCCCGATGATCCCAAGATTTCCGATCCCGAAGCCCGCGCAAGAATGGTGCGGGCGTTCGAGCGGGGGCTGGACCAGCCGGTGGGTTTCGTGCTGCCGGTGCAGCGCTGGCAGAGCCAGGTGCCGACGCCGCGTTGGCAGAGCGAGATATGGCAACTCCGGCGCGGGCGGCTGTTTGCGGTGCCGGGGGATTCGGCGCTGGGCTATCGCCTGCCGCTGGGGTCGCTGCCGCATGTGCCGGAGGCGGCCTTTCCCTATATCCACCCTCGCGATCCCAGCGAGCCGCGAGGACCGTTGCCGGATTTCCGGGCGACGTTGGATGAGGTCCATGCTCAGCCGGTACAGCGCGTGCCCGACGCGCCGGGCGGGGCGTCCGCGCAGGAGCGGGTCGAGCAGTTTCATATCGAGGGCGCGGTGCGCACCGCCGTGACGGTGGAGCCGCGCGGGCATTTCCTCTCCATCTTCCTGCCGCCGGTGGAGGCGCTGGAGGATTATCTGGAGCTGGTCGCGCAGGTCGAGGGCGCGGCAGAGGCGATGCGGATTCCGGTGCGGATCGAAGGCTATCCGCCGCCGCCCGATCCGCGATTGCAAGTGCTCAAGGCCACGCCCGATCCCGGCGTGATCGAGGTCAATATCCAGCCTTCGTCAAGCTGGGACGAGACGGTGGAGATTACCGAGCGGCTCTATGCGCTCGCGCGGACCTGTGACCTCACCGCCGACAAGTTCATGGTCGACGGGCGATCCGTGGGGACCGGGGGCGGCAATCATATCGTGCTGGGCGGGCCGAGTTTGAACGACTCCCCCTTCATCCGGCGGCCGGATCTGCTGAAGAGTTTCGTACTCTACTGGCAGCGGCATCCCTCCCTCTCCTATCTGTTTTCGGGGCTGTGCATCGGGCCGACCAGCCAGGCGCCGCGCATCGATGAGGCGCGGCATGACGGGCTGTACGAGCTGGAGATCGCGCTGGCGCAGGTGCCTGCTCCGGGCGAGGGAGACGCGCCGCCGCCCTGGCTGGTGGACCGGCTGTTCCGCAATCTGCTGGTCGATGTGACGGGCAATACCCATCGCACCGAAATCTGCATCGACAAGATGTTCTCGCCCGATGGGCCGACCGGGCGGCTGGGGTTGCTGGAATTCCGGGGCTTTGAAATGCCGCCGGAACCGAAGATGAGCCTGGCGCAGCAATTGCTGTTGCGGGCGCTGACGGCGTGGTTCTGGCGCCAGCCGCAGCAGGGCAATCTGGTGCGCTGGGGGACGGCGCTGCACGACCGCTTCATGCTGCCGCATTTCGTCTGGGCGGATTTCCTGGAGGTGCTGGGCGACCTGCGCGGGGCGGGTTACGAGTTCGATCCCCACTGGTTCGAGGCGCAGCGGCAGTTCCGTTTCCCGGTGCATGGCGCGGTGGATGCGGGCGGCGTGGGGCTGGAGATCAGCCATGCGCTGGAGCCGTGGAACGTGCTGGGCGAAACGGGGGCCATCGGCGGGACCGTGCGCTATGTCGACAGTTCGACCGAGCGTTTGCAGGTGCGCGCGACGGGGCTGGTCGCCGGACGGCATGTCGTCGCCTGCAATGGGCGGCGCGTGCCGATGACGCCGACCGCCGTGCCGGGCGAGGCGGTGGGCGGCGTGCGGTACAAGGCCTGGGCGCCGGCCGCCTGCCTGCACCCCGCCCTGCCGGTCAATGCGCCGCTGACCTTCGACGTGCTGGATAGCTGGAGCGGGCGGTCGCTGGGCGGCTGTGTCTATCATGTCGCGCATCCGGGCGGGCGCAATTACGACACGCTGCCGATCAACGCCTATGAGGCGGAGGCGCGGCGCAAGGCGCGGTTCCAGGACCATGGCCATACGCCCGGCCCGGTCGACATGCCGGCCGCCGAAAGCCCGGGTGAATTCCCGATGACGCTGGACCTGCGTTTCCGTCATCGATGAGCATGGCCGACACCCTTCCCCCGGACGTAACCGGCTGGGCCGAGGCCTATCTGGCGCGTGCGCCGAAGGGAGACCTGTTCGCCGGAGCCGGGCAGGAGATGGCCGGCCATTGGCGCACCATGCTGGATCGGCTGTCGGTACAGGCACAGGGCGATCCGGCGGTGCTGGCCGGCAATGTCGAGCGGCAGGCGGTCGATCTGGGCCTCGCCTTCCGCCTGACCGGGGACCAGCAAGAGCGGCCCTGGCCGCTAAGCCCCGTCCCGCTGCTGATCGGGTCGAGGGAATGGACGCAGATCGAGCGCGGCCTCACCCAGCGAGCGCAGTTGCTGGAACGCGTGATCAGCGACATCTACAGTACGCAATCGCTTGTCCGGACGGGCAAGCTGCCTGCCAGCGTCATCACCGGCAGTCCGCATTATTGGCGGGTCATGACCGGATCGCCGCCGCCCCACGGGCATTTCGTGCATTTCTACGCCGCCGACCTGGCGCGCGGGCCGGAGGGCGAATGGCGGGTGCTGGCGGATCGGGTGCGCACACCGGTGGGCGTGGGTTATGCGCTGGAGAACCGGCTGGCGCTGTCGCGCGCGACCGGCGATCTGCTGGGCGCGCTCAATGTTCGGCGGCTGGCACCGTTCCTCAACGCCTTGCGGCGTGGACTGGCGGCGGATTGCGAGCGCAGCGATCCGCGCATTGGCCTGCTCTCGCCCGGCCGCTTCAACCAGAGCTATGCCGAACAGGCGCATCTGGCGCGCTATCTTGGCCTGCTGCTCGTCGAGGGCGAGGATCTGATCGTGTCGGACGGGCAATTGTTCGTGCGCACCATCCAGGGACTGAAACGGATCGACGGCCTGTGGCGCTGGATGGATAGCCGCTTTCTCGATCCGTTGGCGTTTGACGGGGAGTCGCGCATCGGCGTGCCGGACCTGTTCGACGCTTGCGTGAAGGGCGGGCTGATGCTGGCCAACTGGCCGGGCGTCGGCGTGATCGAATCGCGTGCCATGGCGGCCTTCCTCCCCCAATTGGCGCAGGAGATGCTGGGCGCAGACCTCATCCTGCCCAATATCGCGACATGGTGGTGCGGGCAGAGCGCGGAACGCGCGCATGTCGCGGACGCCATGGGTGAACTGGTTGTGGGATCGGCCTTCGACCGCGATGTCGCCGGGCTGACGGGAACGCGCTTCCTCCCCGGATCGGCCATGGACGAGGCACAGCGCACCGCCCTGCTGAACGCCATGGCACGGCGGCCGATGGATTATGTCGGCCAGGAGGTGGTGCGCCTGTCGACCACGCCCGCCATCGTCAACGGGCAGATGATCCCCCTGCCCTTCACGCTGCGCGTCTTCGTGGCGCGCGACGAATTGGGGCAATGGCGGATCATGCCCGGCGCCTTTGCCCGGCTGGCGGCGCACGGCGATATTCGCGCGGCGCTGATGGGCGAGGGCGACCTGTCGGCGGACATGTGCGTGCTGGACGGCAAGCCGGTGCCGCAGGACGGGCTGTCGGCCGTGGCCGCCGCCCCCACGATCCGGCGGGTGGGCGGAATGCTGCCTGCAAAAGCGGCGGACAATCTCTATTGGCTCGGCCGCTATATCGAGCGCACCGAAATGACCGCGCGGGTGATACGCGCCATTGTCGGCGGGTCGATCGAGGCCGATCTGGGCCCTGCGGTCGAATCATCCACCATGGCGCGGCTGACGGGACAGCTCGCACTGTGGGGCGCGACTTCCGGTACGGCGGGCACGGTCGGACCGCTTTGCGCACAGGCTTTGGGTGATGGATCGCAACCGGGCAGCGTGCGTTCGCTGATGACGGCTGTCGCAGGGATCGGCGAAGGACTACGCGACCGGCTGGCGGTCGATTATTGGCGGCTGGTGCGGTTGCCTCTGCCCGATTTCGACGGCGGGGCGACGGAGACTTTGCTCGAGGCCTCCTCACGGATGATCGAACGGATTTCCGCGCTGTCGGGCCTTGCCGCCGAGAATATGGGGCGGACAGAGGGGTGGCGCTTCCACGATATGGGGCGGCGGATGGAGCGGGCGATCAACGGTTGCCGGCTCGCCATGCTGTTCGGTGCGGAAGGAGCGTCGGCGGATGACCTGACCGTGCTGCTCGATCTCAACGACAGCCAGATCAGCTATCGCAACCGCTATCTGTCCGGGCCGGCGCTGGCGCCGGTACGCGATCTGGTGGCTCTGGAACCGCAAAACCCGCGCTCCATCGTCTATCAGGCGCAAAGGCTGGCGGAACATGTCGCGGCGCTGCCGACGCTGCACACTGACGGCATGCCAGAGGAGCCGCAGCGGCTGGCCGCGGTGCTGGCGGCGGGGCTGGCCCCACTGACCGGCGACATGCTGACGATGGACGATCTCCGCGACACGGAAATCCGCCTGCTCGGCCTTTCGGATGCGATTGGACAGCGCTATTTCCTGCAACGACGCAAGGAAAAGAGCGAGGGCGTCAGCCTGCTGTCATGATCTATCACATCCGGCATCAGACGATCGTGCACTATGACGCGCTGGTGCAGCTTGCGCGGTTCAATCTCCGGCTGCGGCCCGCGCCCTGGCCGGGGCAATGGACATCGGACTATCATCTGGCGGTCGATCCCGCGCCCTCCTCCATCGAATCGCGCCCCAGCGCCTGGCCGGTCCATGTCGCCCGGCTGGAGATCGACAGCCTGCTGCATCAGATCGTCATCGAGAGCAGTTTCCGCGCCGGAATCCAGGACAGCGCGCCGATCGAGCCGCAGGACGACGACCCCATCATCGCCGCCGTTGCGCAGGCGGCACTGGAAGCGCGGGACATGGGATCGGCCGGACCGGCGCAATTTCTCCATGCCTCGCCGCGCGTACCGTTATTGCCGCAGATCGGAGCGTGGGCGGGCGACCTGCTGGCGTCCGATCGGCCGATCGTCGGCGCTGCGCTGGCGCTGGCGCGTCGGATCAAGGGCGCGTTCGCCTATGTGAGCGGGGCGACCGACGCGATGACGCCGGTGGAGGACGCCTTTGCCGCGCGCCATGGCGTGTGCCAGGACTTCGCCCATGTGATGGTGGCCGCGCTGCGCTGGTTCGGGCTGCCCGCCGCCTATGTGAGCGGCTATCTGCGCACCGATCCGCCGCCGGGCATGCCACGGCTGGTGGGCGCTGATGCCATGCATGCCTGGGTGATGCTGTGGTGTGGGCCGACGCGGGGATGGATCGGCTTTGACCCGACCAACGGCGTGATTGCCGGGGACGGGCATGTATTCGTCGCCATGGGACGGGATTATGCCGACGTCGCGCCAATGGACGGGCTGTTCGTCGGCGGCTCCGGTCAGAATGTGAAGGTGATGGTGGACGTGATGCCGGAAGAGGAAGAGACGTAGGACGCGCCCCCTCCCCCTGACCCGCTGGGATGTGTGGGGATTCAGCCCATGACGGGCTGCAATAGCCCTGAACTGAATCCCTACACACCCTAATCGAAATCATACCCCAGTTTCAGCCCGAAGAATTGCGGCTTGGTCGGATAGGTTCGCGCATAGGCGCCGCAGATTTCGGTGGCGCATATGGTGTTCTTGCCGAGCGCCCCATGGCTGTTGAAGGCGTTCTGGATGAAGGCCTCTATCCGCCAGCTATCCCAATGGGTGCCGATCGAGAAATCGGCGGTGGTGAAGGGTTTGGTCGGCCCGACCGCCGCATAATCCGCGTCGGTCAGGAAGGTGCGCGTGCCACCCTGATGCGACACCGATCCCTGCACGAAGGCCGTCATCGCGCCCATCGGCCATTCATAACGCGCCGTTGCCGATCCCTTGAAGCGCGGCATGATCGGCAAGCGCGTGCCCTTGGCCGCGGCGGGCGGGACGCCGGGGGTGCAGACGATATTCTTCGTCACCGGATCGACCTCGCAGAAGTCGCTGGTCAGTTGCGCGTCGACATAGGTGGCGCTGGCCGAAAGGCTGAGGCCGCCGAAGCGCGCCGACAGGTCGCCCTCCACACCATAGATACGCGCATTACCCGCATTATAGGTGTTGGTGACGCCATTCTGGCCAACCGGCACCAGCCCGAACTGAAGGTCGCGCCATTTCTGGTAGAAGGCCGCGCCGTTGAAGAAGACCCGGCCGAAATGGGTTTTCCAGCCCAGTTCGAAATTGTCCAGCTTGTCCGACTTGAACGGATTGACCCCGGCCGCCGGTTGTTGCCGCCCGGCCGGTAGCCGCGGGAGACGGTGCCATAGAGCATGACGTCCGGGCTCACCTGCCATTTCAGGCCGCCCCGCCAGATGACGCCGGTTTCGACCTGCTTCTTGTGCACATTTGCGCAGGGGACGTCCGGCATGCTGGTAGGAAAGCAATTGGCAGGGTCGAGGTTGCCGGCGCTGTTGGTCCCGGAAAAGCCATAGATGGTGTTATGCGCCGTATAGCCGCGAACCCCCGCGATCAGCGTGACGCTGGGCACGATGTCATATTCGGCCTGCGTGAACATCGCATAGTCGCGGTCCTTGCGCTTGACGCGGGTCAGGAACACCGTGTCCGTATTGCCGAACGGGGCGATCCAGTCGGGCGTCGGGATTTGGCTGATACCCACGGTCTGGTAATCGGCGCCGATCTTGTCGGTCTGAACCTGAAGGAACAGGCCCGCCGCCAGCCGGAACGGCTTGTCCGTGGGCGAGTTCACCCGGAGTTCCTGGGTGTGCTTGGTATATTTGTCGAACTGATGCGAGGTCTGGGTAGGGTCGAGGAAACCGCCCTTGCCGTCGGGGAAATAGGTGGCCAGGCCGAACTGCGTCACGCCATTGTCGTCGACATAGGTGTAGCTGTCATAGGCGACGGAATAATAGGAATAATCGGCGATATTATCGACCTTGCGCTCGAAATAGCCGCCCGAATAGGTGATGTCCCAATCGCTGAGCTTGCCCTGGATGGTCAGCGCCGCCTGCCACCAGCGGTCCTTGTTGCGGCTGGGCAGATAGTCGGTGACGTTCAGATAGCCCTTGGTCGGATCATAGAAGAAGCCGCCATGGGCGATCTGGCTCTGGTAGAGGAATTGCGGCGTGACCGTCCAGTTGTCGTCCAGATCGACGCGCAGCGCGGCGCGGCCGCCCCAGGTTTCGACGTCGTTATAGTCGTTTTCGACCAGCTTACTGTTATTGACGGTCAGGTTGGTGCTGGGATCATTGTCGTCCAGCGTGAAGGTGCGGGTGCCGGGAATATTGTCGATATAACCGCCGGCCCGATCGTAAAAGCCCACGACGCGCAGCGCGGCATTGTCGCTGATCGGCAGGTTGATATAGCCTTCCGCCGACCCGCCGAAGTCGCCCTTGCTGAACTTGTTGACCTGCAAATCGATGCTGCCGGTCGTCTTGCCCAGTTCCGGGCGGTTGGTGATGATGCGCAGCGTGCCCGACAGCGAACTGGCGCCGAACAGCGTGCCCTGCGGTCCGGCCAGCGCCTCGATCCGCGCGACGTCGTAGAGATGGACGTCGACCATGCCGCCGATCGTCGTGACCGGGATTTCGTCGACATAGGTGCTGCTGGTCGGCAGCGGGCCGATATGCAGCGGCGGGCCGCCCGATCCGGTCGCGACGCCGCGGAAGAAGACCTGCGCCTGGCTGGGACCGAAGGATTGGATGGAGACGCTGGGCAGCAGCTTGGCATAATCGTCCAGCGCCTTGGCATTGGCCTGCTCCAGCTTGGCCTGGCCGAGCGCGTTGATGCTGATCGGCACGTCCTGCAACCGTTCCTCGCGGCGCTGGGCGGTGACGACGATCACGTCGCTGTCGGCGGGCGGAGCGGCCTGCTGCGCCATAGCGGGAAAGGCCATGGCCGTGGTGGCCAGCAATGCGGAAGAAAACTCCATCAAGCGTAAGCGACCTGACATCGGCTACCCTCCCCTCAGGTGCACGAGTTTCTGTGGGGAATTGTCATCAACACGCCGGCGGGCGCAACGGAAAATCGTTGCGTTGGGACAATCATGCGCTTTTTCAGGCGATTGTTACCCGAAAGCCACGCTCAGGGTGCGTCGGGATAGCGGTCCAGCGCCGGGCCGAGGGAGGCGACCAGGGGCTGGAGCCGAGTTTCGACGGCGCGCCATTGGCCTTCGCCGTCGCGGTTGATCGGGCGGCGGACCTGTTCGCTGCTGGCGGTGCGGACGGCACGACGGTTCTGGTGGAAGTGCAGGCAGGCCTCCTCGAACGGCAGGCCGAGCGCGACGAGCAGCGCGCGGACCTCCCCCTCCGGATCATCCAGCAGGCGTTCGTGGATGACGCGATGAACCCGTCCGGGCAGCACGGCGTCGACATGCGCCATCAGCCGGACATAGTCCCGATAATAATGGCCGATGTCGCTGAGGTCATAGCTGAACGCCTGCCCCCGCGCGAAATGCTGGCGGAAATTGGAATAGCCGCAATCCAGCGGATGGCGACGCGCATCGACGATCCGCGCATGGGGCAGGATCAGGTGGATCAGGCCCAGATGCAGCCAGTTATTGGGCAGCTTGTCGATGAAATAGGGCCGCCCTTCGCGCCGCTGGATGCGGGTGCGGTCGATATAGGCTTCCCCCAGGGCCCGCAGGCGGGCGGGGTCGAGGCTGCGGAGCATGGATGGCCAGTCGCCCTCCTGCCGCAGTTCCGCGACCAGCGCGGGCAGATCGGGCAGTTCCATCGTCCCTTCGACCTGGCTGTGGCTGGAGAGGATCTGCTCGACCAGCGTGGAGCCGGCGCGGGGCAGGCCGACAATGAAGATCGGGTCGGGCGCGGCGCTGCCCATGCCCTGCCGCTCCACGAAGAAATCGGGGGTGAACAGGGCGATCGCTGCATCGACCGCGCGGGTGGTGCGCGCCGCTTCATAGGGTTGGCTGAGGCGGCGCAGGCGGTTCGCTTCGGCATAATGAGCGAAGGCGGCGCTGGCTTCGCCCCGGTCGCTCAGCGCCTTGCCCAGCGCAAAATGGAGGTGAAAGCGGTCCTCCACGCTGGCCTGCGCGTCGTGCAAGGCGCCTTCCATGGCAGCGATGTCGGGTGCACCGAAGGCGGCGGTCTTGAGATTGGCGATGCTCCACCACGCCTCGCCGAAGGCGGGGCGCAGCGCGGTGGCGCGGCGATAGGCGGCGATGCTGTCGGCTGTTCGGCCCACGGTCTTGAGCGCATGGCCATAGCTCATCCAGATTTTCGGCTGGCCTGCCGCCTTGTCCAAAATCTGCTCATATAGCGCAATGGCTTCGTCGAAATCGCCCAGTCGGCCCAGCACGGCGGCGCGCAGATTGGCGTGGGCGGGGTTGGACCGGTCCTGCAACCGGTCCAGTTCCTCCAGCGCCTGCGCGGTCTTGTTCTGGCGGTGCAGCGCGGTCGCCAGATTGGCGCGGGCGGCGGTGAAGCCGGGCGCCAGTTCCAATGCGCGGCGCAGCAGCTTTTCCGCATCGGCGTTGCGCCCGATCCGCCCCGCCAGTTCGGCCAGCATGCGGATCGCCGCGACATCGAAGGGATTGTCCTTGAGCCGCCCACGCAGGATCGGTTCGGCCAGATGCAGGCGGTTGTCGAGCAAGGCGACGGCGGCCTGCTGCAGTTGCGGATCGGCGGCGGCGGCGTCGATGGCGGCGGATTCGTGTCGCTCCGCTTCTGCGCCGCGGTTCAGCGCACGAAGGGCCCTGGCGGCGAGGCGATGCGCTTCGCCATCGATGGCGGAATGCTCGAGCCGTTCGAGGCACAGCGCGAGTGCTTGCGCGGGATCTTGGGCAAGCGCTTGCCGGATGGATGAATAGCTTTCGCCCCTCATCCGTCCTTAGATGTCAAGCCCGGCCGGGCTTAGCAAGCGGGCTGTTCGGAATTCCGCCTCGGAACGACCGACGAGAGCAAGAGGAACACGGAAAAATCCGCCCGTGACTTGGGGAGCAGCCACGGGCGACAGGCGAAAGCCACTACATCTTCATGGCGTTGCGGAACATCACGAAGGCGATGACGACGAGATAGACGCCGAAGAACTTCTTGAGCGGCGCGGCAGGCAAGCTGTGCGCTGCGGCTACGCCCAGCGGCGCGGTCAGGATCGACATGGAGGCGATGGCCAGCGTCGCGGGAATGTTGACATAGCCCAGCGATCCCCAGGGGAGGCCGCTTTCCTTGAGGCCGATCAACGCGAAACCGATCGCGCTGGGGATGGCGATCAGCGTGCCGATGCCCGATGCGGTGGCGATGGCGCGGTGGATCGACCGGCCGCATAGCGTCATCACCATGATGGCGATGGTGCCGCCACCGATGCCGAGCAGCGCGGAGAAGGTGCCCAACCCCCCGGCGATCCCGACACGCGCGATACCCGACGGCATGGTGTCGCTGATCACCTTGCCGCCGACCTTGGGCAGCAGGAAATTGAGCGACATCAGGAACACGCCGACCGCGAAGATCATGGTCAGGATATGCCCGTCGACATGACCGGCCAGCATAACCCCTGCGCCGTCGCCCAGGATGATCCAGGGCGCCCATGTCTTGAGCACCTCGAACTCCACCGCGCCGCGCTTGGCATGGGCGAGCAGGGAGCGGATCGACGTCACGATGATCGTCGCCGCAGACGTGCCGATGGCGACATGGGCGATGGCGTCATGCGTGCCGCCCAGCAACGGCAGCACCACGAACAGCGCCGGCACCACCACGAAGCCGCCGCCGATGCCGAAAATGCCCGCCGCGAAACCGGCGAACAGGCCCGCACCCAACATGGCGGCGAGCGGGACGAACCAGGTCATCATGTCACCCTGCATGAGCGCTGCTCCCCGCCGGAGTGCCACAGGCGGCGCTGTTGGGGACGGTGCCTTGATCAATCAGGGCGGCGGAAACTGTGCGATCGACCATGTCGGAAACCCATGCCTCTCTTCGGCGAATTAGCAAGCGGTAGGGGCAATCGACAGCTCCTACATACCGGCAAGACGAACGACGCGGGGGAACCCGCAAAGGGGGAAACAATATTGCGGGGTGGACGCGGTCATATTCGCCCGGACAGGCCGCGGCGTGCCGGCACGCGGCGGGCCGAAAATGTGCCGTCCCGGACCTATCCGATCGCCTCCTGCGCCGGCATATGGGGCAATTCCAGTTCCTGCGCCACCGCCCGGTAAGTGATCCGGCCGTTCCACACATTGAGCCCGTCGAGCAGGTGCGGGTCTGTGCGCAGCGCCTCCCGCCATCCCAGATCGGCGATCCTCAACGCGTGGGGCAAGGTCACATTGTTGAGCGCATAGGTGCTCGTCCGCGCCACCGCGCCCGGCATGTTGGCGACGCAATAATGAACGATGCCCTCGACGATATAGGTGGGATCGTCATGGGTGGTGGGATGGCTGGTTTCGAAGCAGCCGCCCTGGTCGATCGCCACGTCCACCAGCACCGCGCCCTTCTTCATGGTCTTGAGCATATCCGCCGAAACCAGCTTGGGCGCGGCGGCGCCCGGGATCAGCACCGCGCCGATCACCAGATCGGCCTCCGCCACGCATTCCGCCAGGTTCGCTCGGTTGGAAAAGCGCGTCTTCGCCCGCGCTTCGAAGTGGATGCCCAGCCGTTCGAGCGCCTCCGGGCTGCGGTCGAGGATGGTGACGTCGGCACCCAGGCCGGAAGCCATCTGCGCCGCATGGAAACCGACCACGCCTCCACCGATCACCGCGACCTTCGCCGGCAGGACTCCCGGCACCCCGCCCAGCAATACGCCCCGCCCGCCATGCGCCTTTTCCAGCGCCGTCGCTCCGGCCTGGATCGCCATGCGTCCGGCGACCTGACTCATGGGTTTCAGCAGCGGCAGTCCACCCTGGGCATCCGTCACCGTTTCATAGGCTATGCAGATCGCGCCAGATGCCATCAGATCGCGCGCCTGATCAGGATCGGGCGCCAGATGCAGATAGGTGTAGAGGATCTGGCCAGGACGCAAGAGTGCGCGCTCCTCAGGCTGGGGTTCCTTGACCTTCACGATCATCTCGGCCGCCGCGAAAATGGCCGCCGGATCATCCATGATCTCCGCCCCGGCACCGACATAGAGACCGTCATGCGCACCGATCCCCTCCCCCGCGCCGCTTTCCACCAGCACGCGATGGCCGTGGGCGGTCAGTTCATGCACGCTCTCCGGGGTCAGGCCGACGCGATATTCGTGATTCTTGATCTCTCTGACGGTGCCTACGATCATGGCCATCCTCTCCATCATTGCGGACGGGGCTGTAATGTCCGTTAGATAGGCATCGTTCCGGCATTTTACCCGTCTTGGGCAAAGAGAGGCTCAAGACGCCTGCCGCACCGGCACCGGCGCGTTGCAAAGGTCGACCCCGCCCGCCGGCCGGTCATAGAAATCATCCTTCCGGTTCGCCCGCAGGCGGATATAGTCGGCAAAGCTCTGCGAACCGACATCCATGACCTGATAATGCGGCCGCCCCTCCTCAGGCAGATCGCTGGCCAAGCGGACGGAGACGATGGGCAGGCGCTTCTCCCCCGCAGCGTAGAAGCCCAGGTCGCCAGACCCGCGCGGCAGGCTGGCGAGCAGGCTCATGCCCTCGATCACCCGGCCGACGAGGGCGATATTGCGGTCGAGCTGGCGCGGGGCCTGGCCGATCACGGCATAAAGTTCGGCGCCCGTCCCCGCATCGGGCGACAGGTTCCGCGCCACGCCCACCATGCCATAGCAATGGGGCAGCCAGACCGACGTCCCGTCCATCGCGACGGGCCAGCCATCCACAAACCCGGTGCGCGGCGCATAAGCATCCGGATAGGGCAGAAACACGGGCGCCGCCTTGAGCGCCGCGAGCGGACGGACATAATCCGGCTTGATGTCCGTCGCGATGCCGGCGGGAAGGGCTTTCTTCTCGGTCACATCGCCCCATTGGGCGACATAATTGTCCTGTACACGATAGACGCTTTCCCCATCCCACCAGCCCGCCCGGGCCAACGCGCGGATATTGGCGACATGCGCAGGCGCGAAATCCGGGGCGAGCTGAATCACCACGCGCCTGCCCCCTTCCACCGTCATGATCAGCAATGTGTCGGGCGCGACGGATCGCCATGCGCCGGCCGGCGCCTGCGCGACGATGGCGGACGGCGTCGCAGGCGGCTTGACCGACGCATCGGCGGCCAAGGCGGGGACCGACAGAAAAAAGACGGTCAGGATAGCGAGGAAACGGATCGGCATGGGACGATCAAGCCTCGAAATGGAAGGGAAGTAAAGCACCCCCTTGCCTAGCGTGCCGACGCACGATAGGGAGCCGCCTCCAGTGCAATGCGGAGCGGTGGCCGAGTGGTCGAAGGCGCTCGCCTGGAAAGTGAGTATACGTCAAAAGCGTATCGAGGGTTCGAATCCCTCCCGCTCCGCCATTTTCTCCTGTCATTGGGCTTCATTAACCCCCATTTCCTTCGCGTTTCTCCCGTTTTGTGGTTATGAGCCTTCCCATAGGTTCCCACGCGGATGCCCCCAATCGCAGATCATGAGGGGGCATTTTGGGGGCATGGAAAATTCAAGATGGGGGCATCGATGCTTACCGACGCTCAGGTCCGCAAAGCGCAGCCGAGGGAAAAGGACTATAAACTCGCCGACGAAAAGGGCCTTTACCTGTTCGTCACCACCAAAGGATTTAAGAGCTGGCGCTATAAATATCGCCACGCCGGGAAAGAGCATCGGCTGACCTTCGGAGCATATCCCGAGGTTTCGCTCGCCGAGGCGAGGCACAAGCGTGACGACGCTCGCCGCCAGTTGCGCGATCATCAGAACCCGGCGACCGAACTGCGCAAAGCGAAGCTGGCGAGCATCGAGCGCGCCGGATTGACCTTCGAGAAGCTGGCCCGCGCATGGCATGAGAATGAGAAGGGCCGTTGGGCCGAGGTCCACGCCTATGACGTCCTCAACAGCCTCCAGCGCGACGTCTTTCCCGAGATCGGCAGCATGCCCATTCAGGAGATCGATGCCCCCACTGTGCTGGCAACCCTCCGCAAGATCGAGCGGCGCGGGTCCATTGAAACGGCCCGGCGCATCCGACAGCGCATGTCCGCAGTCTTCGTCTATGCCATCTCGGAAGGCGTCGGGGACAGCGATCCGGCCGCGATCGTCACCAAGGCGCTCAAGCCGCTTCCCAAGAAGGGCAAGCAGCCTGCCCTCACCAACATTGAAGAATGCCGCCAGTTGATCATCGACAGCGAGGCGTCGGGCGCTACGCCGGTCGTGAAGCTGGCTTCACGCCTGCTCGCGCTCACATCGGTGCGGCCGGGCGTCGTGCGTGGCATCGGCTGGGATGAATTTGAGGATCTGGAGGGGGACGAGCCAATCTGGCGCATCCCCGCCGCTCGCATGAAGCTGGCGCTGCACAAGAAGGACGAAGAAGCGTTTGAGCACATCGTGCCGCTCTCTCGCCAGGCCGTGGACGTCATTGTCCAGACGCGGCGGCTGACCGGACGCTGTCCACTGGTCTTCCCCTCGATTCGGCACAGTCACCAGCCGATGAGCGAAAACGCGATCGGTTACCTCTATAACCGGGTCGGCTATCATGGTCGGCATGTGCCTCACGGCTGGCGCGCGGCGTTCAGCACCATCATGAACGAATTGCATGACCGCGCGTGGCGAGCGGCTGGGCATCAGGATGCTTCACCCGATCGCGCCATCATCGACCTGATGTTGTCGCACGTCCCGCAGAACAAGGTGGAGAGCGCTTATAATCGCGCCGCCTATATGCCCCGCCGTCGAGAGATCGCCCAAGAATGGGCTGACCTGCTGATGGACGGCGTCATGGGGGCGAAGAACCTTTTGAGGGATTGAAGCCGCCGACGCGCTTGCGTGCCGCGATAGCGGCGAGCAGGCTGGCCTACCTGAAGGGGAATGATTCGGTGCTGGTACAGATTGATGTTGAACCGCGCGGCGGTGCCTATGTAGATCCTTCCGCCGTGGTGGCTATCGTCCCCCGCCCGGACCAGTCCGGATGCTGGGTCATGATGAAGGGAGGTCAGAGGATTGTCTTCCCTGGCGACATTGAGCAGGCTCATCATCAGCTGTTTGAGATGGAGCGTGGTGATCCGGAGGGCCCTCGCGAGCCCGGCCCGCGCATCGTATCCGACGAATTATCTGGACGGCACCTGTCGTTCGGCATGCCGTTCGACACGAACACCCGGGGCCTTGGCGTGGCGGTCTACATGGACGTTATGTCGGACGACGATCCCGATGAGGGCAGGCCATCAAGGAAGATTTGCCAAATGCTTCTTCCCCTGCGCGAGCTACGGCGGGTATTCGATTTGCTAGAGGCGGAGATCGCCAAGGATGCCGCTGAGTGATTGGGAACTCTGGGCCTGCGCTCAGCAGGTCATAAAGCAGCACGGGGCGAAGGCCCCGCTGCACCTGGCCAGCCGAATAGGTGAACTGGCGACGGCGGGCGATCTGGACGGTGTTCAGACATGGAAGGCCATTGCCGAGCGCGTCGACCAGTTGATGGACTATCGCGCGGGGAGGCCACTAAGCAAGCAATAGTAACTAAGTTACTTGAAGCCTTGACTTTGTCCGCGTAACTCAGTTACTCATATGGCATGGCAGACGAAACCACTTTTGCGGGTCCCGACCTGAAGAAAATCAGGTCGGCGCTTGGATTAAATCAGCAATCAATGGCGGACGCATTAGGTCTGACCGCCACCTTCATCGGCCTTATGGAGCGAGGAGAAAGGCCGATCGAAGCTCGCACGGCGAGGGCCGCGAAGCAGCTGCTAAACGAGCGCGCACCTATATACGGATGGCGCGGCGATTTGCCCACGTTCGACGATGACGTGGCGATAGCTGACGCAGTCATATACTGGGAACCGCTGCGCGCTGGGTTGCCGCCTGTGAAGGTGGCGGCGCGAGGCGACCAGCCATATGATTGTTCATTCGGAGCAGACAGCGGCGACTGGAGCACGTTCGACACTACCGGACGCCTGCTCCGCTTATTCGTCCGCTTCCACGAACTAACCGTGGTTCACGGCATCCCGTCAGTCGACGTCCACAGCGCCTTCCTTCGCGTCCCGGAATATCGCGCGGCTGTGGAAATCTCGACCTTGCCAGACGAGTATCAAGCTACCCACTGAACGGCAGGCCAGTCATATGCTGCTGAAGTCGTCCTTTGGTTCGCGCGGCGGCCAATCGTCATCGCCATAGCCATCCGGATCAGGAGGCGGTGGCGCTCCTCGCTGCACCGGCTTCTCGACCGGCAAGGCTGGCTCGCTCCCGTCGAACGTCACCCGGATTACTGCGCCGAAGGTATCGGCTCGCTGAAATATCGCACGGATGACGGCAAGCTGCCCGCCGATCCATTGCGCCTGCTCAGCGGGAACATAACCTATCTGAACATCCCGAGCCGAGTAGACGCCGATCGCGCGGCTGTCGGCTGGGTTCTTGGGTTCGCGGCGGAGATCCACCGATTCGCCTGGCGCGCACATCGCGATCTCAAAGCGGCGGCCGGGCCCGCGTTTATTCGGATAGTCTGCGCCTACAACAGCGATGGACATGGGCGGGCGGGGCATGACGCAAAGATATGGTTGTGCGCCGCCACTGGCAATGGGCGCTGCGGAACCGGATCGTTCCTCTGGCGTAATTGAACTGCCTCGCCCCGGCTTTGAGCCGCTTCACCTATAGGGGCGAGGCAACCAGGAGCGCGGCGATGGCAAGAGACCCCGATAGGTTCGGCACCGGCTTCGGCTTCGGGTTCCTGATCTTCGCGATCGTGATCGGCGGTATCCTTGCCCTGATTTTCGGGGTGCGGTTCTAGGGCTTCGGACAGTCGAACTTCCCACCGTGCGCGTTCGCCCATCGGCAGATGCGCGCCACAGCAGCCCAGCCGCGCTCGCCCCAGCTTTCCACCGCAATATCGTGCTGATCCAGTGCCGCCTCACTGCCCAGCGCGTCAGGGCTTAGCAGCGGCTTCGGCTCGACCGTGAGATCAGCGGCAGGCGGCAAGGGCCGTTGTATCGGTTCCCTGCTGCCGCAGCCGCTCGCAAGCAAGAGCGACGCGGCGAGGAGAAGGCAGCGCGTCCGGTATATTCGCGACAGCATCAGTCAGTGCCTCCTGTTTTTCGGCAATAGAAGCGTCATCCTTGCGCCGCTCGATCGCCGCGACTTCCTTGGCGTCGGCGTCCACCTTCATCACTTCGACCGTCGCAACAGCGGCGGCGGCATCAGCTTTACTTGTGCCGGCGGATTTGCCTTCGCAGTAGGCGAGCGGGGCAGTCAGCAACGCGCCCAGGACAAAAGCGGCCGCGATCTTCCAATATGCGCCGGTCACACCCTTGATCCAGTTGCCGAGGTTCATCCCGCCTTCTCCTCCGCTTTGGCTTTGGCGACCTGCCGGTCCTTCAGCGCGATAGCGCCAGCCGTGGTGCCGATCAGTGCCGCGATGCCTGCCGGATAGGTGAGGCAGAAGCCTTCAAGCGATGCCTCTATCACGCCGGTTGCGACGAGGGCGGGAACAGAGACGGTGAAGACGACTGTCCCGAACGCGCCCAGCACGCGCTGGACCTCGAACTCGCCGCTAATGCCTTTGAGAGCGTTGAGGATCGTCATGCCGGGATCGCCACACGATTGAGCAGCCAGCCATACACAAAGGCTTCCTGCGAGGCGTTGCGCTCGGCAATTCCGAGATACCGCTCGCCCTGGAGCGCGTTCATGGCAGCGAGCAGAACATCGATTCGGCCGCGACGAGGGTGTGCCATATAAGCCGCCAGCGCCGCGTCGCTCTTCGCGCCATAATTGCCGTCGATCTTCGCCAGATCAAGCCAGAGCCTTCCGCCCTCATTGAAGGCATTGAGCGCGCGCTGGAGGAACATGATGCCCCAAGGCGCACCCATGTTGACGCCTGTGTCCAAGGCCTCAGCGGCAAGCGTTGGGGCGCGCTTGGCAAGCAAATCGATGCCGGTCGCGGCCACGAACTGCTGCCAGTAGATATCGAAGGCCAGCGAGCGCGGCAGCGCCTTCATGTCCCCCTGATAACCATTGGCGCGGGCGAGCGACTGGACGATGCCAAAGCGGGTGGGGCCGCCCCGGTCGGCAGGGTGGTTCACATAATCACCCTCGCGGGTGATGACGTCGTCAATCATCTCCTTTGGCGTCTTCGTCATGTCGCGCCTCCGTTATGGTATCGCTCGAGCCGCGTGATGCGGCGGTCATAATCCGCAAAGCGGCTATCCTGCGCCTCGGTCTGGGCCTTCTGCCGCTCATCGATCCGGGCCAGCGTCTGCTGCATGTCTGTCACGCTCGACGCGACCCAGAACATTGCCCCGGTGATGATGACGGCGACGACGCTGGCGGCTAACCCGGCGAGCCATTTCAATGTCGGGTTCGTCACCTTTTCCCCTTCTTCTGGAAGCGCGCCATTCAGACGAGCGATTGCGCGTTCGATCTGGGCAAGCTGCGGCGCGACCTCGCCCAAGGCCATCGCCGCCGCCTGCTGCGCCATGATCTTGACCTGTTCGGCCGTGGCGGGGTCAGAGAGGGGCATCAGTTCGACCGGCAGCTGACATAGATGGCCTTGTTGGCCGGGTCGGAGCCGTTGCCCTTCCAATAAATGTCGAAGAAGCCGTTCACTGACCCAGCAGGTGCGCCCAAGAGCATCCAGGGAGTTCCGATCGCGGGATCAGAGGGCTGAAGGCTGCAAGCGCGATAGTCCGTCTGGGTCGCGAAACGGATGCGGACAGGTCCGTAGGTCGTGCCGCTGGTGGAGCCCAAACCAGTCCCATAGACGATGGTGAAGCCATGCTCGCTGTTCTGGATGAAGCAGCCTGTGCCGCAACTGCCGCTGGCGATCGTTGGCGTGCCGGGATAGGCCATCATCCCGCCGCTTTCCATCCGCCCGCAGGTCGTGCCGGGCAGGTAGTTGTTGGGGCAGGCAGAATAACCGCCAGTCTGGCCTAGCGTGTTGATGACGCCATTCCTCACGGCGTTAAACGTGGGCCCGGTGGTCGCTCCTGAAATCGGCGCAGCCACGAAGTCGATCGTTCCGTTCTGCGCCGCAGCGGCATAACCAAGGGTAAAGGCGGGGGTTCCGACGTTAACGACGTTCAAGCCCTCGACCTGAATGCCTCCGCCGTTCTGTGCCAGGAAGGCAGCAAGCCCGCTTCCGGTAATGGTCAGTGTCGTGTTGGCAGGGCACAGGCTGACGGGGCAGGTAACGACCTGCGCGCCGCCATATGCCCACACGAGGGGGAAACCCGGGGCAGCAGACCCCAGCGTCACGCCCTCCTTGATCCCGATGAACCCGGTTCCGCGAACGAGGATGGGAGCGCCCACGGTGCCGCTTGCTTGCAGCGTGACGTTGTGCAGTTCGACCGCGATCGGCGCGTAGTAGACTTTCACCGCCCAATCATTTGTGGTGCTGATCGTGCTGCCGTGCCCGTCGAATGAAATGTTGGCGATGCCGCTACAGAACGGGGTCGCGGTAGATAGCAGCCCCCCGGTGAAACTGAGGCCCTCCGTATAGGTCTGCCCAGCGACGCCATGGATGGTCGGCAGAACACTATGGCTATAATTGACGCACAGGTTCCGCGTGACCTGCGGGATCGTCTTACACGCCAGCGCCCCGGTCCCGGTTCCGCATGTGTTGCTGTCGACACCAGCAACTGCGTCGACGTAGAGGTTCACTGCCGTCAGAGCCTTGGCGACATACGGACGCCCAGATCCATCAACCAGCGTGTCTGCGCTCGAAATGCGCTGGGTCAGGCCGGACGAGGTAACCAGAGGACGCAGAGGCTCCGCCTGCGCTCCCGACGCGACCAATGCAGCGGCGAGAACGAACCCCGCCAGATGGCGCAACAAACCCATCATCCGACCCTTCCTTGGTATGTGAAGAAAATGCCCTCGCCGGGAACGGCCGTCCCAAGGGGCTGAATAAATTCGTTGTCGCCGCTCGGCGCGACCCCGACATGCTTCCCGGGATTGGTGGCGCTGAGCCAAACCTCACCGTAGGTATCAGCGACGGAAACGGGGTTGACCCCAAAGCGGATCACGGAAACCGGCTGACCTGGCGCTTTGGCTGACAGCACAAAACCATGCGCCATCTTGGATCGGTCGGCGGCGCTGGCTTTGCGCACCCCGATGTCCGCGCCGCTGTCGAACAGGTTGACGAAGTCGTTATCGTCCAGGCTTTCGGCCGCAACTCCCACCGTCTGCCACATCGGCAGCGGCGCGGGCCCGCCTTCAGCGAGGTAAGCCCCGCCCGCCGCGTCAAAAGCCAGATACTTGTTCGCGCGCAGCGCAGCGCGGGGCATCTCGAAGCCCGCCTCGCCAAGCGGTGCCCGGATACTGCGGCCGACATCGCGCGCCAGCGCCAGATCGCGGACGGCGGCTTTGTCGAACTGGTTGTTCAGCCCCTTCGGCGTGAACGGCCCTTCGCCGGTATATTGCCCTTCGCGTGTGAAGAAGGGCTCCGAAACAATATAGAGGTTGCCGCTACCGATCGCCGGAGCGACGGAAAATTCTACGTCGCCTCCCTCCTGCTCAGGGTCGACCGTTGCGGTGAAATCAGCGCCTGGGACCAGTTCCCAATCAGCGCCCGTGTCACGATAGACCTCGATCTCGTCCGCTGATCCGGCCTTAAAATCGAAGGCGAAGACCGTTGTTGCCCCGTTGGGGATATATGGCCCCGAGATCGTAGTAGTGACCGTAACTGCCATGGTGCGTCCCAGCGGTTTGCGCTGGTATCGCCTTACCCGCCCGAGGGCAGGCCTATGGCTGATTTGCACAGAGCTTGAGAACCAAGCCCACCCGATGTTATCAGAGAGGGTTCCTTAACGATTCTAGCTGATTATCGCGACGTCTGGGCGGGAGTAACGAGGGTTTATATGCGGCGACTATCGGCTTTTGCTATCGCGTGCTTGTTGAGCGCGCCCGCTTTCAGCCAGACCAACTCGTGTCCCGATCCATCCGCTTCGAGAGATGCTAGGGTAATTTTCGGTCAAGCCGCGCGCGATTGTGTCCGCGCAAACGCCGCCAGGATGTCCAAAGGCAGAGACTCCGCGACCGACGTAGCAACGGCTGCGCTGGCTACATGTTCGGCCAAAATCAGCATGGTCAATGACGGGTGCCCCCAGTCCGGGCGACTGGTTCCCGCTTTGACGGAAGCGCTTCGGAAGGATGCTGTCCGCATAGTGGTTGAGAACCGCACTCGCTAATGTCAGGTATCATCCTTAGCCTTCCCCTTCGTCAGCCCGCGATACCATTCCTTCATCGTCTCGGGGTCCTGCTCGCCGTTCGCCACGTCCACAAGGAACTGGGTTGACGTGGCGATCTGCCCCGGCACCAGTCCGGTGAGATAACCAACAGTTTCCAGCGCGTGACGAACCGGCCTCTTCGCATCGTCGCCTTGGACGATCTTGCGGGCGTCTCGCGTAGTCTCCACCACAGACTGGAAAGCACGCTGCATCGGCGTGAACTGATAGTCGAGTGGCCTGCCACCCGTCGCCGCCTCCCATACAGGTTGAGATAGGTCACGGACACCGGGGATCGGGCCAAGCGATTGGAAGAGCATCTGCTTAAATGCCCAGAAGCCCCAATCCTCATCTTCGCCCGGACCATTGCCGCCAAGGATCTGCGACAGCAGCGGCGGGACGACGATCAGCCACCATGCGCGAGAGATAACCCCCGGTAGGTCGCTCACCTTCCGGACCCCCGCAATGTCACGCCCAAGGTTGCGCTGGCGCTGGTAGAACGCGCTCATGTAGCTGTAGAATTGCGTCATCAGCTTCAGCGCCTGGCCCCACTGTCCCGTGCCGCGCACTACCGCCGCCAAGTCCTTCGGGGAGCCCGCACCCTGCGACAGGCGCACGGCCTTGTCCGCCGAGTAGATCGACGCCTGCTCGTCCATTCCCGCTGCCTGCGCCTTGTTATAGGCTCCGATCCATGTCGGGATCACGACGACGCGGTCCATGTAGCCGATGCCGTGGAAGGCAAATTCCTTTGCGGCGGTCAGCGTTTTGCGGGCAACGGCATCCTTACCGCCCGCCATGCCCTGCAAGGTTTGGCGAATATCGCGGTCAAGCGTGTCCATGCGGCTACGCACCTCGCCAGACTTCTCCATGACGAAGTTGAACGTGTCGATCGGATGGGCCGCCGTCTGCGCGATCCCAGCCGCAACCCATTTCCCGCCCACGACCTCGACGCTGTTCGAGTAGCCAGCGATCTGCGTCATCATGGTCGTGAAGCGGAACCCCATGCCCACGATTGTCGTGTTCGCCCGGAGCTTCTGCATGAACTTGCCGACGCCCTCATTCCCGGCGCGCTCCATCGCCCAGCTGTTCGCCACATATTTCAGCCACGGGCGGAACTGTTTGCGGATTTCCGGCCCGAGCGTGCTGTCCACAGCGCGCATGATGCGTTCCGATTTTAGGAACTTGTCAGCCTGGATCACAGCTTCGCGGTGCGTGATGTCGTGGATCACTTCGCCCAGATGCCGATTGATGACGCCGATCTGGAGCAAGATCGGGCGCTTTACCTGTTCACTCCGTTCGCGGGTCGAAGAGGCGCGCGTGTTCGCCTTGGTGTAGATCGTCTCCAGCAGATCCGACGCCTTACCGGCATGGCCTTCCGCGACGTAGCTTTTCGACGTGTCATAGATGGCGGGATAATAGCCGCCCCGGAGCGCGCCATGCGGCGTCTGAAGTTCCTGCGCCTCGACCTTGTCCGGCTCGACGCCGTTGACGCGGCGCTCCATGGCCGCGATCTGCGGCCACAGTGTATCGATGATGTCCCAGACATTCTGGACGAATTGCCAGTCCGCTGGCGTCAACTCGCGGTTGAGTACGTCGCGCACCGACTGCTCGCGCCAACCATAGCCATCAGTCAGCCGCTGGATATTGCCCGCGTTCCCCATGTTGAGCGCAATGGCGATCAGCTGCTCTCGCTTCATTTTGAAGGGCTGGCCGGTCTCGCGGTTGAACAATTCAGGAGCGGAGAAGCGCTCCGACCAGCGCCGCAGGTGCTTGCGATCCAACTTCTCAAATTCTGCGCGCAGCCGGGCATGATAATCGCCCAGCATCGCGTTCTCGCGGTCCTGCGCCTCAGCGAGAGGGCGGAAGACGATCCGGTTGAATACGCCGTTGCTGTTGCCGCCATCCAGCCAGTCGAAGACCTGCTCCATCTTCAGGAGGCTGGCGTCGAACGCAGCGACCTTGCCCTTGATGTCGTCCCATCGCGAAGGCTCCATCATGTCGGACGGCGGGCGCTGCTTCATGCCGTTCATGCCAGTCACCGCCTCATCCACCACGGCGTCGAACTCGCGCTGTTCATTGTTGTCGATCAGCGTCTGCTTCAGCCGCCCGAGGTGGATGATCTGCTTCACGGCATCGTCAAGCCCGAGCATCTGCTCGACCGTCAACCGGGACCAGTGCGTCGTGCCGAGCGATTCGGCGAACGACGGCGGGACAACCACGTCATAGCCTTCAGCCTGACGCTGGGCCGCCCATGCCTCGAAACTAGCGCGGCGCTCCAGATAGCGCTGCGAGCGCGGGCGCATGTCGACCTGCTCCAACAGCGACTGCGCGCGCTCCAGATAGTCCTGGTCCACGGACTTGATCGTGCGGCGCTTGGCCCATTTCTCCAGCCGCGAAACCGCGCCGTCGATCTCATCAGCTGCCAGCCGAGCCTCCGCCACGAGCGCATTGTTCAGCATCTGCGCCTGCTTCTGCCGAAACGCCTCAGCGTTATCGCCAGCGATGACAGCTTCCATGGCCTGCCGCCCAGCCTTGGAGGCGGCACGCTCATAGCGGACGATGGCCGAACGGGAGGCGACGTCCTTGACCATGCCTTCGCGTACCTGCCGCGAAGCCCACTCCCGGGCTACGCGATAGGGGGTCACCCGATCGCCGGTTGACCGGGCGAGCACACGCAGTTCCGCAGCCAGCACTTCACCTTGCTGATCGGACTGGACGGCGGCGAGCGCCTCCTCCTGGATAGAGCCATCGGTGAATGGATCGCCATAGCGGTCCATCATGATCTGGCTCACCTCCTGCTCGATCATCGCGCGCCGGACTGAGCGTTCGTCACCGGCATCGCGCATCTCGCGACGGCGGGTCTCGACTCCCATGAGCGTCCGAACCATATCATCGGCCGACGCGAACCCGGACAACTCAGCCACTTCGTCGGGGCTCGCTCCATCGTCCTTATGAACAGGCGGCACTTGCTTGGGCAGCAGGCCGGTCGCGTCGTCGCCGAACTGATCGCGCACCCACTGGCTATCGATCGGCATCTCCTTGAGCAGGCCAAGGGCGCGGAACTCCGGCATGGCATCGATGTGCTCGGTTACTTCTGCGCGGACCTCCGCCTCCCGATCACGATACTCCTTGGTGACGCGACGCTTCACGGCGTTCATCGTCTTCGCCAGCATTCGATCCTGCGCGGCCTCCCGCGCGCCACTCGTGAGGGCTTGATAGGCGGCGAACTCGTCGGCGGACATATTGGCGGGCTTCTCGGGAAACAGCGCCTCAAGGTGCTGAGCCGCGACGGCGTCGGCCAACTCTTCGTCGGTAGCGATGAGCCGATCCATGACGCCCCGAATGTCGTCCGTGATAGGCGATCGCAGCCGCGACACGCTGTTGTAGAGCGAGATCAGCCATGCCTTGAAAGTCTGGAACATGCGGCGCAGCCCAGGGCTGGGTGCCTTGCCTTCCATTATGTATCGCTCGACACCCCGAGCCCACAGTTCATGGGCTTCAACGGGGACCGCACCATCTTCCAGCGGATGGCCGTTCGACGCGAACCAGTCCTGCACAAGCTGCCAGTCGTCGCGCACCTGTTGAGGAGCATTCGGATCAGCGGCGTCCTCGCGCAATTCCTCCAGCCAGAGATGGCCCGTTTCATGGAGGAAGGTCGACTGATCCCGCGACTGGAATAGTTCGATGATCGCGCGCGGACCTTGCCCGCCTGGGAAGATGATCCGGCCGCGCGGATGCTCGCCGCCCGCGTTGAGCGTCAGGTTGATGCCATCACTGTTTCCCCCTATATTGGGGGTGGAGCGACGATTTGCAGGGCCGGAACGCCCGCTGGAGTCCAGAGGCCCAGCCTCAGTGTCGGAACCGCCTGCTTTGGAAGGATCGTCGCTCCGGGCCTCTTCCTGAAAATAATACTGATCCGGCAGCGTGTGGTTGTAGTAGATGCGGCCATCCGTCCGCTCTTCCAGATTGACACTGACACGGTGCGTTTCGCCAGCCAGCGAAACCTCACCTTCCAACCACAGATAGCGCCGCACGTTCGGTTTAGCCGTCTGGTCGGAAACCGGAGCCTCGCTCACGAGGCGGCCTTGCTCGATCAGCGTGGGCAATGCTGGGAACAGGCGCAGCTTGGTCGGGTTCGCGCTCGATGAGATCGCCTTGTTCATCCCAGCCTTGGAGAACTCAATTTCCCCGATGGCAGGATTGACCACAACGCGCCCGCGCAGGTTCTCATTATACCAGGCCCGCGCCGCCTTCCGCAGATCGACCGGCGAAGCGTCTAGCGGGGCAATCTCTTCGCCGCTGAGGGTGGCAACAGGCTCTCTCTGATAGTAACCCGGGCCGTCTTCCTGCTCCGCGCTGAAGGATGCAACAGCGTCACGGATCGCCGAGCGACTGGCGGTCCCCGGATCGATGCCCCGATTTTCCAACAATGCCCGCAGCTGCTCCGCCGCATCACGCACCGACTGTTCCCGCGCGACGAGATGGCGATCACGTCCGGCGACACCTTCAGAGATGGCGTCCAGCAGGTCGTTGGCGGTCGGACGCTCTTGTCCGAACTCCGGGAAATAGCCCGCTTCCCAGGCGCGCTGCGCCCAGGCGTCGGCCCCATATTCATTCACGCCGAGGCCGCCGCTAGCCAGCATGGAAGACTGTCCGTCACCGCTGGTATCCCGCAGCAGCTTGCGCTTGCCGGGCTTTCCCTTGTGCCAGGCGTCTGCGCCCATCGCCTTCAGGTCGCCGCCCGTGTCGACAATACCACCGCCCTTGGCGATGAAGTCCATCAGCGAGGGTCCGAAATTCTGGGTCGCATCGAGACCGCGCTTCATCACGTCGATGGCGATGTCGAGTTGATCCGCCTTCTGCGCTGCGGCGACACCTTCAGGCAGGATCTGGCGCACTTCCAGATCGTCCAGTTCGCTGCCGGTCAGGTCGCGGCCCATGCGGGTCGCGCGGGTCGCGGCACGCTGCGTCAGTAGTTCGGCCTGCTGCCGAGCAGATGTCGGAGTGAAGCCCGCATTCATCAGCTTGTCTGCGATCGTTTGGAATAGCCGGTCGCGCGGGACGCCTAAGGTTCGCGCCGCCTGGTCAGCGTCTGCCATGCGGTCGGTCAGGTCCGCCATTACGTCGGCCATCGCATCATCGAAGGTCTGGGCTTCGCGGATGGACATGCCGCCTGCGCTCAGCCGCACATCGGGCTTGATTGCTGCCCACGCCTTCGTCCCGGCCAGTTCGGACACGGCTGTTTCGATCGGGATGACGAAATCGCCGCCTGAAATATAGGCTTCCTCAATGTTGTCGGACCAGCGATCAAAGGCTCCGTCATAGCCGTCGCTCTGCATGAACTGCCGCGCCGCATCGGCGGGGATGTAGATGTTGTCCGCGCCCGTCTCGCCTGCCATCTCGCGCACAAGATCAGCGAAAGCATTAGGATCGCGCTGGCGTAGCTTCGAGCCGCCTGCCGCATCAATGATCGCATCCAGTGCGGCGCTGTCGCTTCGGGCGGCGCGAGCCTGCGTCACTCGGTCAGCGATTTTGCTGGCGGCACGAGCGGTTCGATCAGCAGCGATGGTGATAGACGTGGTCGCCCCCACGCCGCCCACCGTGGCGAGGAATGTCGCCGCAGCCGCTTCCGGCCGTTCCCGCAGGTAATCGCCGAAGGGCTTGTCAGGATTGAGCGTCGACCACTCGTTGAGGTCCTGAAGCACGGTAGCCAACTGCTCCCCAGGCACCTCGCTCTTGATCTGGTTCCAGAAGGTGCGGAGGACCGGGGATTTACCGACAACGTCGCCCACGAGATGACCAATTGGGAGGCGCTCGGTCGCTGTTTCGATTAGCCCCTGCGACAAGGCATAAATGGACGACTGAGGGCGAGAGAGCCCCTTCTGGCGCGCACGGACATATTCGTTTCCGGCAACCGTGCTACCCACCAAACTTGCGCCAGCGGTTGGACCGGCCACGATCCCAACCCCGACGCCCGCCAATGTGGTGGGTAAGCTTTCAAGCCCCTGAAGGAGGTTGCGGACGACCCAGTTTTCGACCTGGGGACGAGCCCGATCGGCAGCTTTCTGATCTTCCGCCTGCCATGCGAAAGATTGGTCCGCGATGATTTGCGGTAATGACCTGATACCGGCGCGCCGCTCCGCCGCCGACGATGGCGTCAATGCAGCCATGTTATCGGCAATGCCGCCAATCAGGCCATAGACGCCGCCAAGCGCCGTCGATGCCCCCGCCCGGAGCGTGCCGCCGATGTTGTAGGCAGTGTTCTTCAGCCCCTCGAATGCTTTCCCGAGGATGCCGAGATTGTCATAGTCGTCCGCAGCGATCCCAGCATTCCCAGGCCCAGCCGACCACTTCCCGATGGCGGGATACTGGGACATGATATTCTTCGCGCGGGTCGCGCGGGCCTCCGCCTCGAATGCCGGAAGGTTGCTGGCGATAGCGGACGGGGCAAGCCCACGCGGCTCAGCCAGCGCGCGGGCGCGGGCCTCTTCGTCGGGCTTGGCGACTTTGATGCGATAGGCCACCTCATCGTCGCGCTGGCGCTTTAGCTCCGCCTCAAATGGGTCTTCAGCCTGAACGGGCTGGGAAGAACTGCGCGACTGAAACGTGTCGAGATATTTGAACGGATCGGTTGCCATTACCAGTAGCGGCCTTTCCCATTGCGATATGCGGTCGCGATTTCATCATCGGTCGGGGCGCGGCCGAATTGATTTTGATAGCCGCGCGAGATGCGCTGGCGGATGTTCTCCGGCACGTCGCCAATGCCCAGCTCGAAGCGCGGTTTGGTCCGGTCAGCCTGGCCGGTGGGAATGCCCAGCACTGTCGTATTGACCTTGAACGTCACGTCCCGCGTGGCGGACTGATAAGCACGGTAAAGCTCGTCGTCGGTGGGGTTGCGCTTGCCCCCCGTGACCGCCTGAATCTCGCTTTCCATGATCTTCTGCACGGCCACACGCTTCTGGCGTTCCGGCTCCTTGCTGCCGGTCAACCCATCCTCGACGCCGAAGGTGGAGATTGTGGAGGCGACCTTGCTGCGGATGGACTTATCCGGATCACCCTTCAGGATTTTTGCCTGTTCAACCGCCAGCCCCTGAAGCTCGGCGCGCGTGACCTGACCGGCATATTTCCCGAGAGGTTCGCGGGCAAAGCGCTCCGGCTCCAGAATGCGCATCAACTCCAGCGACGTCGCCGTGCCTCCGTTCGCTTCCACCGCTTCAGACTTCTGGTTGCTCTTCGCGACGCCCATATATTGGCGCACCGCGTCCGGTGACAGGCGCTCGCGGATGTGGGCCGGAATCTGGCTGACGTCCCGGAACCTATCGCCCAGGTTCATGACAACCTCACTGGCCGCGCGATCAGCGTCAGCCTCTTCGCGCGCCTTCAGGGTTTCGTCCGTAGAGACGCGGCGGCGGATTTCATCCTTGGCGCGCTCACGACGCTCGAAGCTCCAGCCTTCGGCATCCGCCCGCTGGTCAGCCCGAGTGAGCAGGGTATCGAGATCATGGCGACGAGGGGACTGCTGGGCGGAACCGATGACCTGTTGCTGATCGACCGTCTTGCCTTCCTTCTTGACGACCAGATGCAGATGGTTTCCGCTGCTGTGGCCGGTCGTGCCGACCCCGCCGAGAAGTGTGTCAGGCGTCACCGCGTCACCAACCTTCAGCGATGTTGGAGCCTTCATGTGCGAATAGCTGGACGTCGTGCCGTCGCCATGGTCGATTACGACGAAGTTGCCGCTTCGAGCGTCATAGCCCGCGCGCGCAACCTTGCCCGCGCCGATGGAATAGATGGGGGTGCCCGCCGCTGCCGGGAAGTCGACGCCGTTGTGCGTCTTTCCGTTGCCGCGTGCCACGCCATAGCCATCCGAAACGCCTTTGCCCGCGCCCCTTAGCGGGTCGGCGTAGTTGGTCGACGTGCCTGTGTCGTCGCTCCAGCCGCCCCCCATGATGGAGGCGACATCCCCGAAGGTTTCCCGCTTTTCCAACGGCGACTTCAGAGCAGCAGCAATTGAGATTTCATCCTTACCGGTGAGTTCGCCGAGGTTCTTGCGGAAGTAGGCGTCTGCCCCTTCCACGTCGCCGGAGGTGAGCATGCGGTCGATAATCGTGCTGTGGATGCCGGAGACATATTTCAGTTCTTCCGCCTGCACGATGTCCGGGTCCGACAGGCCCTTGCGCCCAAGGTTCTCTCGCAGCTGCGCTCGGCCGTCCGCGATGAAACCGGCACTGAGTTCAGGGTTGCTCCAGTTCTCCGCCGCCTGCTCACCGAAATTCTGGAGCCGCGCCCCACCAACGGTTTCTTCATAGACAGCGGACTGCCGTACGGCATGTTCCGCGATGCCGTCCAGGAACACGCCGTGATATTGCTGTAACCGCCCGTTTAGATAATGCTGAGTCCGCTTGTCAGCCTTGGCGACGATCTCTGAATAGAGCCCGTTCAGCTGGGTATCGACCTCCGGCCGCGCGGTCAGCGCATCCTTGCCCTGCTTTGCCGAATATCCCGTTTTGATCGAGCGAGCGCCGGTCTGGTATTGAAGCAGAAGATCGTCCGCCGACGTGCGCGCCAGGCGATCGTCTATTTCCTCGACCGTCTGCGAATAACTATTGATGCCTTTGCCGAGATCCTGAAGGCCGCGACCGATCGCGCCGCCCACGCCACCATTATTGTCGGCAGGCTGGAGGCGGACATTGGAGACGGGCTGAAGCTGAACATTACCCGCACGGGTGGTAGGAACGCGCGCCATCAGTAGCCGTCCGCCTTCAGTTTGCTGTATCGCTCAGCGCCGCCCAGCAGCGTATTGGCAACGCCGAACGCGCCAGAGACCAGCGCGCCAGTCGCAGCCTGGCCCGCCGCCGAAGCCTTGGCGCGGTAGTTGCCAGCCTGACGCTCGAAGCCCTGCACCTCGCGGATATTGTTCTCGCGCAGGTTCTGGGCGTCTTCCTGCCCGAGCATGGCAGTGTCGCCCCGGAACGCTGCCGCCGAGCCGAAATTCACGTCGATGCCGTTGGCCGCCATGGATGCGCGCTGCGCTCCCATCTCCGCGCTCAGCTTTCGGGAATATTGCTGCTGCTCTTGCTTACCTCTCTCGATGGCGTCGCGCGCAGCGGCATCTTCCAGCTTGGCGTTCTGCTGTGCGACCTTCTGCTCATATTTCTGCTGAGAGTAAGACTGCACGGCCATGACACCCTGCCCGACAGCGGTGACGGCGGTGCCGATAAGGGCGAGAGTGACAGGATCAGCGCACATCGACCGCCTCCTTCCAGAACCGCAAAAACGGAACCCCGCCGACCATCATCTGCTCATCTCCAATCTCGAAGCCCCAGCGCCCGAGCATCCTGATTGCCCGCTCGTTTTCAGCCGAGACCATGTTCTCCAGTCTGCGAAAGCGGCGGTGCATCAGAGCTATAAGGCCCGGCCCGGCTGTCAGGAGTTGCCTTGCACAATCGAAGGCTGCATCGGTCGCGAGCAGCCAGGGATGGCCGATCCCCTCCAGCGTGTTGCCGGGCGTCACCCCGAACATGCCTTCGGGCCGTCCATCGATCTTGGCGGTGTAGGCGAGGACAGAGGCGGTCAGGCTCTTTCGGAGCGCGCCTTTGGGCGTCATGCCGAGAGCGGCACATTCTTCCTTGTCCGCGTCGCGCATCCGCGTGGCGATCCGGCCCACATGTGCCGGAGAGGCGCGGACAAGCACTATCAAGGCTCGCTCACCACCGGATCAAGATAGGCGGCTGTCAGGGTAAGCGGTGTAGGCTCTGCCGACCGGATGAAGATCGTTGCTTCACCGGATGTCAGCGGCTCGGTTGATGCCGCGACTGTGCCCGTGAACAACTCAGTCGGCGTGCCCAACGGCTCATTGCGCCGCGCCTTGATGGGATACATTTTTTCGAGGCGACGCCCCACCTCGACGCTGCCATGCCGAGTGTCGGCAAGTTGCAAGGCGACGGTCCCGAGCATCTGTCGCTTCTCGCGCGACCAGCCATCCCGCGTCTGCATGACCAGAGGCAGCGTTTCGATGACCGCCTCATAGGGAAGGCCGATCGTCACGAAGTCCGAGACCTCATAATCCAGATCGACCGTGCCATCAGCGGCAACCGTCAGGCCCTTGATAACGAAGCCATCGGCCAGCGCGGCGACCGTGGCCCCGGCGAGATGCGGGACAAGGAAGGTGCTCGTCGGCTCCGAGGGCGCGAACGATGTGGAGCAGTCGAGATAGCAGGACCGGTTGACGTCCTCCCATTTGGCGGACGCCATCCGCTCCAGAAACAGGCGCTCGACGCCATCGATCGTGCGGCGGACCAGCAGGTAGACGCGGTTCTCCCCCTGTTCGGGAATCGCGCACACGTCGACAATCTGCCCTTGTGTTTCGCAGAGGGTCCAGCCCCAAACCTGCTGCTCCTGCTGCCAGGTGAAAGCAGGCATCTTCCCATCCGAACGCGCCGCGAACAGAACGGACAGGGGCTCCTGTGCATAGGCCCAGGCGGAGAAGGTGAATCCCCGGAACAAGCCGGGCGAGAAGATCGAAACGTCATTCGATTTATAGCCGTCAATGTCAAAGCTGAAGCCAAGCGACCGGACCTCTGAGCCAACCGAGGGCTGATAGAATATGACCTCGTCCATGATGATCGGCTTGAGGCGCGAGACGCCACGGCCAGACTGCCGCAGCGCGCGCGGCGGGGGCGTTGCGGCGAGATAGTCCGTGTTCGATCCCAAAATCTTGAAGACTGCGTCTCCTGTCAGCGCCAGCAGGTTCTCCATCGGAACCAGCGCGTTCACCGCATTCACCTTTTGCGCCATGATGCGGAAAGTGATCGCGTCATCCTCCTTCAGCGGCCGGGCGATGTCGTAATTTTCGAAATCCGCTGTTCGAGAGCCATAAACCGCGCTGGGCGAACTTAGCGTCCGCGCCCAGAATAGGCGTTGCTCGAAGAAGGTGACCGTGGACGGGCGATTGCCGCCAGCGAAAGGATTGAACGCTTCAGGCGGCCCGTCCGTCAGATCCGGCGCGATATTGTCATCGGTAAAGGACAGCGAATCCGTAATCCCGATGAAGCCGTAATCCTGCTGATTGTCGGCCTTGTAGACCCGATAGCGGTTGGCCGTGATGCCCGTGGGCGCAGCCCATGAGATGACGTTCTTGTTCCGCTTCAGCGTCAGGTCGTTCGTGGCAGAAGCCGACGCAGAGGCGCGACTTTCCTGCCCGGAAGCGTCGTTGATCGCGGTAACGACATAGGTGGCGGGCTGCGGGAAATAACCATTCCCGTCATTATCGCTGTCGGTATTGGCGACGGTGGCGCTCGCACCCACCCCAGTCGGAGGCGTGATTGTCGGCCCGAAGGTCACGGACGAATGCGACCAGCTGGTATGGCCCGTCCGCACCAGCTTGCCCGGGTCATGATCCGAATGCGCCAGATAGACGATGTCGAAAGCCTGGGTGAAATCCATGTCAGCAAGGTCGACATAGGAATAGGGCGTCGCGACCTTGTATATCCGGGAAGCCAGCATGCCGGTTGTGTATGCGCCCCAAGACGAGCCATCGACCGGAACCGTGAAGGTGTCGGCGTCCAGCACCGTGGCGGACAGAACACGACCGTTGATCTCCGTCATACCCGCAGCGCCGGAGAGAAAGACCTCATCCCCGCTGGCATAGCCGTGAGCAGGAGCCGTGATCTGAACCGGGTTGGCATTGGTCGCAGCGGTGACCGCCTTCGCGGGCTCGGTCACCATGCCACCTAGCGCCGCCAGTGCCATGCTTTCGTCGCCCATGAGCAGGACGTAGGAGGCATCATAAGCCCCCTCGAACGGCAGCATCCGCTTGTCGCCGTCCTTTATCTCAGCGACCATGTGGGTTCCGGGCCGCTTGGTCAGGCCGCCATATTTCAGGATAAGCACATTCGTCGCCTGGCGAACGCCAGCCGAATAAGGCGCTATGTCAACGCGCCCCCAAAGCTCCTTGGACAGGATGCCCTTGGAGAAATTATGCAGGCCAGCCCGGAATGACATCAGGCGCTCGGAGGCCGCTTGCGAGTGTTCGGCGCAATGTTGTCATCTATCAGGCGGCGCACCTTGCTCGTGCCGATGAAGCCGTATGCGCCGCCCTCCGATTTATAGACGCGGAATGGCGGGTTCCCGCCGTCCCAGTGGACGACATTCATATTGCCCGCGAGCCCCAGGTCCGTCGAAACCGAGACTACAGCCGGGGAAGTCACCTCCACACCATCTTCTGTCGACGTCACGATGTAGGATTGCCGACCAGCAGCCGGACCGCCAGTTGCGATGACCGGCTGCACGCCAACGCGCGTGATCATAGCTGATCTCCATAGCCCATGCGGGCGAGCATAAATTCGGGGATGAAATCGCGAACCGTTTCCCGATCACGGTTCATATCGTCGGCCTTGGCGCGCTCGCGGGCGACCTCAGCCATGCGGATCAGTTCGGCCTGGCGCTTCTGATCCTTCTTGATGGGCATGACTACCCGGGAGGCCAGTTCTAGCGCGAGGGCGCGGGCAAACTTCGCGGTAAACTGGTTTTCCGCCACATCGTTGGAGGCGTATTCCAGCACCGCGCCTTGCACGTTGCAGTAGAGTTTGCCGCCGCTGATCCGGAAAGGGGTCCGCGCCTCCAGCCCACGCGAGCGGCCCACCCACGAATAGACCGGCACAGGGCCAGCCGTATCCGATCCGCTGAACGGCAGCAGGTGGAGCGGGCGGGCCAGATCGCGGGGAAGTCGATAGGTATACTGCCATTCGTTCGCGCGATCATTGGGCATCTGAGCCAAGGCGTCCCGCTTCGTAGCGAAGTCGTAATCGTGATCCTCCAACAGGAACGCGATGGCTGGCTGGTATTGATCGTTGAGGAAATCGGACGCGATGTTCACGTCGTCCAGGCTGTCGATGCGCTGCTCGGGCAACTCAGCGAGCGCCATGTTCCAGATTTGGAGCTTCGATAGGGCCATGCCCCTCAGTTAGCGCCAGCATTGTGCGCTACCGCCCGGATTGCACATCCGCGTCAGGGGAGAACGTCATATTCAAAAACGAAGATCATGCCCCGGTTCGCTGTGTCGGATGTGTTCCAGATCAGCCGGGCGCGGTCGTTCATCGGGTCTGCGAAGAAGGCAGCGCTTTGGCCCGGCACCACCTCGGAAGCGGCGACGCCACTGCATTGATAGATTGTCGTGAAGTTGGAGGCGATGGGCAGGGTGATGCCCACCTCCACCGTTCCGCCCGCTGTAGGATCGACATCGACGCGGCCGGAAACTCGCACCACACTCCCGACGCGGGTGTAGCGCAGCTGGTAGGCAGTCGATGCCGTGACGTTCGTCACGTTTGTCAGGGTCGGCGTATAGGTGCCAGACGCGAGCACCGGGATCGCGTTGCCAGACGCGGCGGTAATTTGCCCTTGTGCGTTAACCGTGAAGGTGGGAACGCTCGTAGCCGATCCATAAGAACCAGCCGAAACGGCGGTATTGCCGATGCTGATGGTCCGGTCGGCGGTAAGATCCCCGCCGCCCGTCAACCCGGTTCCCGCAGCCACCGTGCGCGCCGCCGACACTGCGCCAAGATTGGTGAGCGCCGATCCCGCGTTGGTTGCTCCAGTCCCGCCATTCGCCACCGCGAGCGTTCCGGCAAGGGTGATTGTGCCGGTGGAGGTAACGGGGCTTCCAGAAATGGTGAGGCCCGTTGTGCCGCCGCTCAGCGCAACACTGGTCACCGTCCCGGTTGTAGACGAGGTGCCCGCGCCGATCGCAGATCGCCATGCTGCGGCGTCGCCGCTGTCCACAATCCCGAGCGTGAACGCGCTGGGGGCATCGCCGCCCGCGTAGCTGGTCAGTTTGCTGCTATAGGCTTGAACGTCCGATCCGATCGCCAGCCCCAGGGCAGTCCGCGCCGACGATGCGGATGTCGAGCCCGTGCCGCCATTGGCGACGGCAAGGGTCCCGGATAGCGTCAGGGTGCCCGACGTCGTGATAGGCGAGCCAGAGAAGGTGAGTCCCGTAGTCCCGCCACTCGCGGCGACGCTGGTAACGGACCCGATCGAATATGGCCCGACCGTTGAGCCGCTGATCCGACAATATAGCCCCGCCGTGGTCGTCCAGCACTCGCCATCGACTGGAGATGACGGGGTTGCAATATGCGGCAGGATGATTGCGTTCTGAAGCTGAAGGTCCGCCTCAGCTGGAAGGACCTTGATCTGGCCGCTCCGCATGATGAGCGGCTTGTCGGCGGCGAAACAGGGCGAGCTTGTCGCGAGGGCGAGCAGCAGCGATATGGCGCGCTTCATCAATTGAACTCCACCATGGGCTGAGGGCTGAAGAGGAAGGACGTGGCGGATAGAGCGACGCCCACCAGCTGCACGCCTTGGCCTTCGATCGAAGGGGGTGTCGCCGTGAGCCCGCCGCCCGTCGTGTCGAGATAGTAACTGGTGCCTGGCGTCAGGCCGGAAAGGTCAGAGATGATTTGCCCAACGAAATGGAAGAGACCAGCCTCGCCATTGCCGACGGCTTTGGGCGCGAAGGCGTTGGCAGGCTTGGACATATCCGATGCATTGGCTTTGCGCGCGCGAGTCTGACCGCCACTGGTGTAGATGTTCACAAGATCGCCCGCAGCGATAGCTTCGCTCGATTGCAGTGTGGCGGATGGCGGCCGGACGGGTGGGGGGTAAGCTACCTGGCCGCGCTTGATGGGGCCGACCCTGTCCCGGACGTATCGTGAAAACATGAAGACCTCACAGAGAGAGGGCGGCCCGAAGGCCGCCCATCCCGTTATTCGCCTTCCTTGGCCGAGCTTGCCTTGCCCTTGGCGGGCTTAGCGGCCTTTTCGACCTGTTCCGAGAGACTGCCGCCCGGAGCGACGATCTCTTCCACCGCAACGGGCGCATCTTCAGACGCGGGAGCGAGGAAGGTGTCGCCGACCGGAACGGACCCAGGCGGCAGACCCTGCGGACGGGTAGAGCCCGGCGACGCTGGCGCGATTGGAGCAACCTCCAGCGGCTGCGACCCAGTGTTCTCGTCCGTAGGATCAGCGACGTTGGTGCCGAACACAGGCTCAGGCTTATCCTCTTCGCTTTCACGCTGGGCCAGCAGCGCCCGCAACTGATCGACAGTCAGACTGCCAATGGGCGTGGATGCAGCGGGCATAACCTCGCCCTTGGCATCCACATCCACCTTCTCGCCGGGATAGACGAGGCGACCGCCGATGAACGACTTTTTCGTGACGACCTTTTCCATGGTCTATTCTCCTCAGAAGCCGTGGCTGTTGGCTTCAGGGCGCGACGCCTGCGGCGTCTCCGTCCCGATGACAAAGCCAGCAGTGATCTTGCCCGCCGCATAGTTGCCGCCTGCCATCGTGTAGCGGAAACCCGCATAGGGCTTCGTGAACTCAGGCAGCGCCACGTCAAGCGCGCGCTTTCCTGCCACCGCAGCAGCAGTCAGGATCAGGCCGGACGAGGCTAGGCTTTCGACGTTGGTGGTCAGCGCACCGTCGTCAGCCTGGATCAATTCAACGGTCACGCTGGTCGCAGCGCCACCGCTGAGTGCGGTTTCAATCTGGGCAAACGCCCGCATGTTCCGTCCCCGGCTGATGCCGGGCAGGTTGCGGACGAGGATCGAATCGGTCGACACGGCGGTTGCCGTGATCGCCTGCTTCTCCGAAGCGAGAAGCTCCTTATCGGTGTTCATGTCCGCTTCTCCTTTACGCGGTCACACGGGCTTCATCGACGTTCAGCGCGTCGACAGAGCGGATGGGAAGGCCATCGAAGGACGTGACGCGACGGCCACCGATGGTTTCGAAGCCGAGCAGGCCGCGACCCTTGCGGCTGTCATCGAGAGCCTGCCGACGCAGCATCGCCGAGATGGGCTTGGGCGCATAAATGGCAGCGTTAGAGCCGGTCGCCTTGATGCGCTCGATCGCCTGAGTGAGCAGATCTTCGAGGTCAGCGCCGGTCGACCGATCCTTGCTGAGCAGGGAGAAGTCGATATTGGCGATGCGCACCGCGTTACGATGATCGCCCACGGACAGGCCAGCGTCCCACTGGAACCAATCGGTATAACCGATGTAGGGATTTCCAGCCTCGTCGTAGAGCGTGTCACCGATGGGATAGCCGTCATCAGCGAGAACACGATTGGCGGTCGTGTCCATGTGCTGCAACCCGGCCATGGTCCCCTTGGGGAACAGACCGTTGAAGTCCTGCTCGTCCCAGTTGATGACCCAGATCGAACGGTTGTCCGTGCCGGTGCCGCCCGCATCGATGATGTAATCGCCGGTCGGGCCGTCGAGATCATTGTAGCGGGGCGCGAGGCCGGTGAACTCTTCGGAGCTATAGTAGCTGTTGCCGTAGAACAGCGTCTCCGCCAGTTCATCAGCCATTGCTTCGAAGAACGGCTTCGCGAAGTTCATGCGAGCGCGGGCAGGATTGCCGCCTAGAACAGCGAGCGAGCGGTCCATCTGGGACGTGCCCGCCAGCTGTGCCGAGGCTTCATCGAACGAGCCCACAGTGCCCTTCGAGCGCGGAACGCCCTGGTTATACCGACGCCATGCGACGCCAGGCTTGCCGGTGCGGACCCAGCGACGATCACCCGTGATGAGGTTGCCCTCACGCCACGGAATGTCTTCCAGGATCGGGTTATCCTTCGTCAGGATTTCCGCGATCTGTCCCTGCGCTTCGCCTGCTTCACCGTAAGTAGCGGTGACATCGACGAGGGTGGCAAGGGCACCATTACGTACGCCCATAATTCACTCCCTACTTCGGTTGAAATTCTGCCGAATACAATTTGCCCTCCGGCGCTTTGGGCTGGGCCACGACGCTGCCGCGTTCGAACCCACCTTCATCCAGATCGCGGCCCACGCGGGCGACGAACCGGATTAAGTCTGGATGATTGCCGAGCCCGCTTTCATCGAGCATCTGGCGGAGACCTTCGCCCTTCTTCAGACCATAATGGTCGAAGGCGCGGGCAGCGTCAGCGAGGGTGCGATCCTTATTCGCGCCGCCCAGGTCCGGGTCATTGTGGAAGGCGTCCGACCATTCCTTCCGGGTGGCGGCAGCCTGAGTCTGCATCTGGGTCCGGGCGCGCTCCGCCAGAGCAGGCATGATCTTCTCGCCATAGGCGGCGACCAGCTTCTGCGCCTGATCGTTCGACAGGCCGATCTCGCGGAAGATGGGCTCAACCACCTCGAAAGAGGCTGTGTCGAACTCCTGACCTTCCGGTGCGCTCAGTTCATATTTCTCGGGTGCTCCAGCAGGCGCAGCAGTTTCCTCTTCGCCGTCCTTGCCTTCCGGGACTTTGTCGCCTTCCGCAGTTTCTTTTTCGCCTTCATCGCCTCCACCCAGGAGCGTCGATCCATCATCATTGCCCCCATCGGCAGCAGGCGTTTCAACGGCAGCGGCAGGATCAGCGGCGGCATCAGCCTGAGCCGGATCGACGGGCGCGGGGTCGGTCACGACGCCAGCGGTTCCGGCATCATGGTCGGGCGCGCGCAGGAAGCGGCCAGCACGGCGCTCCATCGGCGTCATGCGCATCAGCGCGAGGGGCGCGCTACTCAGAATCAGTGTCTTCTTGGGGTGTCGCATTTTCGGTCTCCTTGGGATTGGCTTCGCTCAGCACACGGACGAGAACTTGCTCGATCGTCCCACGCGGCAGTCCGCGCGCGGCTTGGCGAAATATGTCCAACCCCAGAGACCTGCGGGCTTCTCGGTAGGCGAGAAGCGTTGCGTCGGCTCCATTGGCTGGTATCCCTATACCCGCGTCGCGATACATCTGCAAGAGAAAGCGGCGGAAGGCGGGCGTCGCCATCAGCTGCTGCATGTCGAGGTCCAGTTGGTTCGGCTTCATCCGCCAGTCAGCCTTTGCAAGAGATTGCCGCCATCACCGGTATCGGCTTCTGAGAGCAGGCGGGCAGCGTCTGCACCCTGCTGCATAGCTGGGGCCATCGCGGCGGCCTGCGCCATCTGCTGCTGGCGGGCGCGGTCACTGCGAAGCTTGTCCCGCTGGCGTTCGTCCCGGAGACCTGTCGCCGGAGCGCCTGAGCGATCCCAATAATCGCGGACGATTGCATCAGCATCGACGTTGTCCAGCGCTTCAGGCCACGCGCCCGCCATGTTGCCGACGAAACTGACAGCGCGCTCGGTCTGGCTGATGCCGAGCATCTTCTGGGCTTGGGCGAGAACGGACGTGAAATCGACCTGTATCTCCATGCCCTCGATCTCCTCAGGGGCCGGAGGCAGTAGACCGCCACGCTCAAGCAGACCGAACATGCGATCGAATCCGATCTGGAGAAATTCGCTGTTCGCGCGGTCGGTCACCGGGCCCAACTGGGTCAGCTGCTCCTCATGGCGACGCACCAATTCCTCGACATTGCGAGGTTGGACGCCGTCCATGTTGGTGATCGCCATGAAAAGATCGGCATAGGTCATGCGGTCGATGGCCCGGCGCGCATCGTCCACGTCCGCATTGATGGCGGCGATGACCTGATACGGGATCTCATAAATGGGCTGGATGCCCTGCGTCATGTCGACAGCCGCGACGGTCGTGTGCTGGCCTGGCAGCATGGAGACGCGGTCAATCGAAGGAGGTCCCCACGTCGGAGGCTTCACCGCCATATCGGTCGCTTCGCCCTTGCGCTTGGACTGAAGCTGAAGCGCCCGCATGTCCGGCAGCGCCTTCTTGCCGCGCCCGGTCCCGAAGATGTCGCCGCCGATGGTTTCCCAGCGCGGAGCCATGAACGGCTGCTCGTGATAACCCTCGATCGCGAGAAACCGCTTCTTATCGTCGCAGTCAGATTCCCACTTCATCGAGCGGATAGGCATGGAGATGCGGCCGATCTTGCCCGGCACATAGGCGGGATTCGGTTCGATCAGTTGGTTGACGACGAAGGCGCGCTCATAGTTGCCGCCGTCCCAAGCCTCTTTGACCTGGCGGCTGACACGGTCCCAGTGGAGCGTCTTGCTGTCGTATCGATCAGCCGCATAGGTCGCGACCATCTGGCGCGCGGTGAGGGTATAGCTACGGCACAGACTATCAGGCCGCCGATCCTCGCCAACGCTGATTGAATATTCGCCAGCGGTGAGCGGATGGGTGACGGAGATGAGGCTGTCATGCTTCTGCATGATGCAAGCGCCGGTCCCGAAGACGGCCATTTCCATGTAGCAGCTGAGCGCCGCCTCATAGAAATTGGACAGGGAGAAGGCGGTATAGAGCAAATCGCCCACCTGGCTGAGCCAGAGGCGCACAGGATAATACTGGTTCAGGTCATCGTCGGCCAGTTTGGGCTTGAACCAAGGCCGCGAGCGCGAGGAGAGGCCGGACAGCATTCCGTTGCCGCAAATCTCGAAGGACCGGATGCTGTGACCGTCATAGAGGTTGCTCTTGACGGATGCAGACTTGTGCTTGCCCTTGTGATTTTCAACGATGGAGCGACCGCGTTGAGGCATGCAGAGGCCCGCGATCTCATACCATTCAGCGTCACACTCCTTGCGCTGAGCCATCATTGCCTTGAAGCGATGGTCGCAATGCTCGCGCAGCTTCTCGTCCGCCGAGGTGCGAAGGGAAAGAACCTCCCGCTCCGCCATTAGACGCCCAGGACGTTGGTGGTCGCCGGGCCTGCCGTCTGGTTCACCATCATCGCGGCGGCGAAGCCACGGCGGCGGGCATCACTGTCACTGAGACGGGCGCGCACGTCACCTTGAGGGGGTTTTGCTGCCTGCCGTTCGGGTTGTGTGGGAACGTCTGGAGTGCCGCCTACGCACATATGTCACCTGCCTTGTTGCAGGTGCTGGCCTACTATGGCGCGGGCGACTCACTCCGGGCTTTGCACAGACTATGTCAAAGCCGACCTGCTGAGCGCCTGATCGATTGCATCCTTGATTTCAGATAGACCAACTCGCCCTAGGTTATAACTGCGAAGAAGCTCCGCATCGGTTAGGCTCAGGACGTCGCTCAGCGTTACGTCCATCGATCTGGGAGAAATGTTTATCAGGGCGTTCTTCACGCGAACAGGCAAAACCTCCCGAGAAATTTTATGGATGGGAGTGTTCAGATCGAAATCAGTTACTTCGCTGGCGCGCATTCGATGGCGCTCGACGAGTTGCACGGCCCGAGTAGCCGAGCATCCCATACGCTTACCGACCTGCACGAAGGAAAGCCCGTCGCCTCGCAGCGCAGCGGCCATTGCCGCCCGATCGAAGCTTTCACCCTGACCTAAAGGAAGTTTCCCGCCGCATTTGAATCCTCGCCGCGTCATGATTTAGTCCCTTAGTTCCGAATAGCGATCATAGTTTCCAGCTCCAACCCCGCGCGGGAGGTAGCTGGCCGGGTCTCGGCTTTTCGGCACACGCGGAGCAACAGGTTGGGCGAAGGTACAGGCGAGCGCATCGCCATGGTCTGGCGAGGGAAGCCCCCGCGCCTTCATGTGCTCCTTCTTTTCGAGTACGATCCGCTGATCCTGATCGAAGGTATATTCGGGATTGGCCAGGTCGTCCTTCAGTTCGTCATCGTCCGGGATCGCGCCATGCTCCAGCCACGACCGCATGGAGCTCCATATCTCCGCGCGCTTGTTGGCAGTGCGGATGCGGACCCCGGCCGCCCATTCCGTGTCGCGCCCTTTGCCCCCGAAATTCACTTCGATGATCGGCGTCCCCGGCAGCAATTGGCGGAGGCGATCAACCACGCCCGCGCCCATCGCGCCCACGTCGACCATGATGGCGTCCGGGTGGTCCTGTTGCGCGTCCAGGGCGATGTCGCCAGCGAGCGTCATCGTGTCGACGCCCCGCCATTTTTTCCACGGACGCGACCGAGCATCGCGGCCCTGTCGCTTCGCAAGCACTGAGGCGTCGTCACCAAATCGGGCGCAGTCAACGCCGTAGATCAGCGGATCATTCACGAGCACCACGGGCTGGCGCTGCCGTGCCGCCTCGACCAGATCGGAGCCGATGAACTGCATGGATGACGCAGACGGGAACAAGCCCCGGACGCGGACCTTCACGATGTCGCTGTCCGCCCCGTATGTGTCGACCATCTCCTGAAGGAATTTCTTGTTGGTTCCCTCGACCGTGCGGCTGTCGATCTGGAGCGTCTTCCACAGGTGGCGATAGCGCCCGAAGCACTCGCGGAATCTGCCCGTGTTTTGTGTCGGGTTGCCGAACGCCAGCCAGATGATCTCGGTGTCTTCGTCGGTCAGCGCGCCCTCCGTCACCTCCCAGACCTTGTCCGCGATCTTGGACGCCTCGTCAAAGATGATGACGATGCGCGAGCCCTTGTTGTGGAGACCGGCGAAGGCTTCCGTGTTGTGCTCAGACCATGTGACCGCGTCGCAGCGCCAGCTTTCTCCGAAGCCGTTGAACAGCGAGAACAAGCCCGTCTTCGTCGCCTTCCACCAGCCTGCGGTGATGGACATGAGCCGCCATTTCAGCACCTCAGGCCAAGTCTTCGTGCGCACCTGCGGCTCAGTGTTGGCGGTTACCACGACGCGCGTGTTCTCGCAGGTATCGAGCGCCCAATCGACAATCATGGAAATGCCCGCAGACTTCCCGATGCCGTGACCGGACGCGATGGCAATGCGCAGCGGGGTATATCGGGTCTCCGGGTTCTGGAGGTGCAGCCCAATCGCGCGGAGCACGTCAGCCTGCCAGATGCGTGGGCCGGTCACATCAGCCAGCTTCCCTTCACACCATGGGTAGGCATAGAGCGCATAGCCAAGCGGATCATGCGTGAAGCCTGCGATGTCTTCCGCCAGCATGACCTCTGGCGCGGTCTCTTCAGCGGGCTGCATCGGAAACCCTCTTCCGCCGCTCTGCGATCACGTCGGCCAGATTGGTAACGGTCACGTCGACCTTTTCCTTGAAGGCTTGCACATCGACATGCTTGCCGATCAGATCGACGCGCTTAATGCGGTCGGACAGCTTCACCTTGCGGACGGTCGCATATTCCGGTCGCCCGGCTTCATCCTCGCCGATCTTCTCCTGCACAGTCTCAATGCCGGACACGAGACCCTGCCGCCATATCAGCGGCCATTCATGGACAGACTTCAGGTTGCCGTGTTCATCGTAGAGATCAGCCATGTCCGCTTGCGCTTCATCAGCGAGGCGCGTCAGCACCCAATCGCTATCGACCTTCGTTCGCTCAGCCCTCTCCGCCTGGGCGGCAGCGACGGCAGCAGCAACCTTAGCATTGCTTAGTAGGCGCGACGCATTGACCTCCGCCGCGTTGCCCGTGGCGGTATACCCAGCGCGCTTGTATGCGGCCGTCGCGTTCATATCGATCAGATACTCGCGGACGAATGCAGCCTGCTTGTCGGTGAGCGACATATCTCCCCCTAAATCCTTCCCCGGCGCGCGGCGGTTCGTTGCACAGTGTTGCGGTTGATCGACGCCACCAGGCGGTCGCACATGTCGCAGAAGTCCGGGTCCATCTTGCGGAGGAGGCGGGCCCGGTCATAGCTCCGCACGATGACGGAATGATCATGGTTCAGGGCGCGGCCGATCTGCACGAAAGTCGCGCCGATGTAGTTGCGGGCCACCCACGAGATTGCATGACGTTGCTCGCAGACGATCATGTCGCGGGCATCGGAGCGGATCATCTCGACGCCTTCGCGACAGCCTCCCATCTCGAAGACCAGCTTGCACACTTCGACGGGCGCGCAAGTGACCTCCGCCAGCGCCTGAGGGCTTGAGTATCGGTCAATCACCCGGCTCGGAAACAAATCATCCACTATGCGGCCCTCGCTCTTATTGCTCGTCGTCGTGCTATGACCGCTTCACGCATCACGGCTCCAAGGGCGTCAGCCAGGCAGGAGGGTTGCGGCAGGTCGCAGTGAAATCCGGAATTGAACCGCTCATCGTAAGGGATCAGAGCGAGGTCATCGCTTTCCCGGGTCGGCGCGCATGAGGCGTCACAGGACTTTTCGCACTCGCCGAGCGAATACCACCAGCCCGGCAATGCTTCCCTAAATCGGGCAATCATGGCCTCCAGTCCACGTTCGGCGGGCAGACGATCGCTCACGCGGGCCCCTCTCCCACGACTCGAAGCCGTGGCTCATGTTGGCCGCACCATTGGCCATCCCATGTTATCGGCCACCAAGCCGCATGCGCAGCGTCGCCAGAATGCGTGTGAGCGCCAACCGGGGACGCATACCCAACCGTCTGCGGCGGATTGATCCGGCATTGGCCGGTCCCGTCGGTCACCTCATCGAAGTTGGCATCGGTATAGACGCCACCATCCGGTGAAAGGCGGTTCCAGAAGCGGCAATTGTCGCAGGTGCGGGTCATCTCAGTCATTCCCATCTCAGTGCTTCGCGAAAAATCCGGGCGGCGGGCCAGGCATGTCCATCTGGCGGTAGCGCTCAGCCGTGGCGCGGCTCAGGGCGCGGGACGCATCTTCCTGCTCACCCACAGCACGGAATCGGCCGTTGATCCATTCCACCGGCTCAGACGGACCATGATCCCGAGCCGCGACGATTGCCGCCAGCGTGGCCGCATCGCCCTGCTCCTTCCGCCACTTACCAATGATCGATCGCGCCTGCGTCGCCTTCCGGCTACCGACCGTCAGCAGCGCAACACCGATGTCGAAAATGGCTTTTACAGGATCATCAGACGCCGCCTCGGCGGCACTTACTTTAGTAAGTGTATTGGGTGTGGGTATGGGGGTTTGATTTTCGTTGGCGTTCCGTTGCAACTTAGCGTCAACGGATGCTGCATCCCTATGCTGTCTTTTCAATGCCTTAGCCTTCGCGCTGGCTAACCCGGCCTTGCTCGCGTTCTGTTTGCGGGATTGCAGATGCTGGAACTCATCTTGGAGCCTGGCCTGATGCCAGAAGCCATCTCGCACTCGGAAGAATTGCTCCAGTGTCGGGCGCATCTTGCGCCACTTATCGAGGGTCAATTTCGTGTATCGGGCGAGGCGCGCGTCATCGTCCGGCAGGCAGCAACCGGGGGACCGCCAAGACGCCATCAGCAGCAGCAGATAAGCGCCATGCTCCGTCGTGGTCAGGTGCATCGTGTCCGCCAGATAGGCATCGGTGAACAGGGGGAGGGAAGGAAACTCAGCCATGGTCGCCCTCGCTGGATCGGTAGAAGTCGGAGCCGCGCACGGCAGAATATTCGCCGAAGAACCAGCCAAGGGTCCGCGTCGGCGGCGCGTTGCGGCGTTTGGGAACGATGAACTCGACCCGGTTGCGGACGGCTTCCATATCCTTCAGCCAGTCCTCATATTTGAGCCCGAACTCGTCGGCTGGCTTCTGGTGACGGAGATATTCCTCCTCGCGGTAGAGGAAGAAGATGGCATCCGCGTCCTGCTCGATCTGGCCGCTTTCGCGTAGATCGCTGGGCATCGGGCGCTTGTCTTCCCGCTGCTCGACGCCACGGCTCAGCTGCGCCAGAGCGAGGACGGCAAGGTCTTCATTCTTCGCGAGGGTCTTCAGCCCCATGCTGACCTCGCTGACATGCTCGTAAGGCGACATGCCCGCGCGGCTCTTCGCCATCAGCTGGAGATAGTCAATCACCACCAGTTCCAGCTTCTGCCCCTTGGCGGCAAGCCTGCGCTTGTGACGCCGGACACGCCGCCCGAGCATGGCGAGCGTCAGGCCACCTTTATCGGAAATTTCTAGCGGGATTTCATCCAGGCGGGCCTTCGCTCGCTTGATCGCCTCCAGATCCTGCCCCTTGACCTCGCCGTTGAGCACGTCCTCGTAGCGAACGCCGCCCCGATTGCTGAAGCACAGGTCGGTCAGCATCCGCCGCGTCAGTTCCTCGCCGGACATCTCCAGACTGAAGAGGATCACCGGATGACCGAGCGATGCAGCGCCGAGGGCATAGCTGCATACCGTTGCCGTTTTCCCCATGCCGGGGCGACCGCCGCCAACGATCAATTCGGAGGGGCGCAGGAAGCCGAGCGCCTTGTCCAGCGAATTGATGATCCCGCATTTGACGCCGACGACGGGCTTTCCGAAGCTGTCGATCACGCGCTGAGCATATGTCCCGGCAGGCGCTTGGTCCTGCTGGACACCTTCGTCGGCAAGCTCAGCGACTGCCTCGTCCGCCAGCACGATCAGATCGTCGCAGGTCTCGCTTCCGCTCCGCGTCGCCTGAATGACCTCTTGCAGCCCTTGCACCATGCGACGGCGGCGGCCGAGATCACAGACCTGCTCCAGATAGGACTTCGTCCGCTCGCGCGATCCCGCATTGAGATAGGCAGCGGCAAGCACCCGCTCAAGGCGAGGCCATCCTTCGTTATTGCTGAAGAAGGGCGCAAGCGTCACAGCGTCGACCGCTTGGCCGAGCGCCGTTTGTTCGACCATCTTGGCGAAGACCTGGCCGTGCAATGGCACGGAGAAATCCACCGGACGGACGCGATCGGCAGCGGGATCGATCAGGCGATTGTCCGCCAGAAGGTCGCTGATGAGGCTGATTTCCGCTTCAGGGTTCTGAAGTGGATTTGCCGTTTCGGCCTGCGCGACCTGTTCACTGATGCCGCTCATGACCGAATGCCCCGCAACTGATCGTTCCAGTCCTTGAAGGCATCGGCGGGGAACGTCTTGTCCACCGTCAGCCCGAGTGCGAGATCAGCTTGCATCGCCCGTTCGGCGGCGGCGCGGCCCGCCTGCCCATTGTCGCCAGCAACGCAGACATGACGGACCCATGGGGGATAGATCAGCTGGGCGAGATTGGCAGTTCCGCAGGCGGCCCAGACCGTGCGGCCCGTCTCCTGTCGGAGCGTGAGCGCGTCCTCCGGGCCTTCACATTTCAGGATGCTTTCGGACTTGGGGCCAAGCCGAAATGCAGCGCCTGTCAGGACCCCGAACGTGAGCTTCGCCTTGGCCTTACTGCCATCCGCGCGGACCCGCTCATACTTGCGTCGACCGCCATCAGCGAGGAAGATGCACTGGACACCGACGAGCCTACCGTCAGCATCGACCAGCGCGCAGGCCATTGCCGGATGGTCGCGACCAACTTCCCCGGTATCGGCATTCCGATAACGCGGCGTCATCACGAAGCGCACCGATGGCGGAAGGTCCATCGTAATTCCGCGCGACCTGGCATAAACTTCAGCCGGTGTTCCTGCTGGTGGGAGCGATGCGGCCCAGATCGAACGAGCCAACCCGATCCGCTCAGCAGTTTCGCGAGCGTCCGCTTCTTTGCGCCGAACGCGCTCCTCATCCGAAATTGTCGGGAATGTGTCGCCGGTCAGGGCTTCGAAAGCGTCGCGGAAGCTGAGCCCATCCTTCTGCATGAGAAAGGTCAGCGCGTCTCCGCTCGCGCCGCAGCCATGACAATGATACGCACCCTTGTTGTCGTTCACTTCAAAGCTGGGCGTTTTTTCCGAGTGAAATGGGCATAGCCCGACCATTTCGCGCGCGCCGCGCTTACGCAGATGCGTGTGGCGACGAACGACATCGGATAGGTTATGCCGCCCCTTTGCCTCATCCATTCGGCGCTGGAAATCCGCTGCGTCAGCGGCCGACCGCTGCGACCGGCTATTTCGGCCCCCCGCCATTCCGATCATGCTGCCTGGACAGCCAATGGGTAAATATCGGGCCGGAGCAGATGCCTGCTGATCCCGGTTCCCGCCTCTGCCGCCAGGACGTAGTCAGCTGGCAACACCTTATGCTGGTTTAGCCAGTTCCAGACGCGCTGTTGCGACACGCCGATCATCCGGCCGAACTTCGTCTGGCCGCCAGCGGCGGAGACCGCCGCCTCGAATGCTTCATATGGGGACATGCAAGAAAGGGGTAACCATCCTTCTACCGTAATTCAACAATAAAATTGTTATAGTCCCCGATCGTTACCGGGGGATATAAAGCGTTATGTCGAAAGCTACTTCAAACTTTGTTGAGACCGCCGCCCAAGATATGCGCAAGCGTCGTGGCAACCTCGGGTGGTCCACTGCCACGCTGGCTGAAAAGGCCCGCGCGGTGGCAGAACTTTACGGTGACGATCTGAAGCTCAGCCAGCAAGCAATCTCCCAGTTCGAGCAGGGAAATGCGAAGCGCATGCCGAGCTGGATGCGCTATGTCGAGCAGGCGCTAAATGACGCGATAAATGAAAGCATCCGCCAAGCCCAACATGAGGATTTCGAGCGCGCTGGCTCCGCAGTGTTCGTGGAGGCTCTCCCGACCTACGTAGGCGCTGGCGGCGGCGGCACCGGGGAGGGCGAGGTCGAGCGCGCCACCTTCTCCAAAGCCCTGGTGGAATATGAGCTACGCGCGAAGCCGGAGGACTTGCTGGCGATCCAGATCGAAGGCAACTCAATGTCCCCGGATTTTCAGTCGGGCGATCAGCTGCTGGTCGACAAGCGCAAGACATCGCTGGCCCAGCCTGGGGCCTTCTGTCTGTGGGACGGTGACGGCTATGTGGTGAAGTATCTTGAGAAGATACACGACACTGAGCCGCAGAAGATCAGGGTCATCAGCCGTAACGAAATATACCGCACGGTTGAGCGATTAGCCGAGGAAGTTCAGATACTTGGGCGGGTCGTGTGGTTCGCCAGACGGGTTTAACCGCTTTTCAACAAATATTGTTGTTGCCTTAACCGCAAAAACGGTTATCTCTTGCTCATCACCTGATCGCCTCCGGGCCGAAGACGGTGGTGCAGGCAGGAGTTTTCTGGCGTCCGTAGTCCTCGGTAAGGGCACACGCACAGTCTCTCCTGTCGCTTTAGACACAGGAGACCCCGACTATGCCAAACGGCAACCAGTCGCGGAGCGATGACGCTTCGCGAGCAGCAGAACTGCGCCCTGAAGCAGCGCCCACATCCAATCTTACCACTTTTTGCCGCCTCCTGGGATTGGCAGATGCATATCACGATGAGGCAGACGCAGCCTCGTCCCTGAAAGCCTTCAAAGGCTTCCACCAAGTGCAGCGGACGGCTTACGATTCCCTCTGTGAGGGCCACCTCGAACTGCTCAATGTCCTGCCCCAGCCGGGTGGCGAAGATATTCTCGTCCTCGCAGGCCACGCCGCCATGATGGCGAACGACATCTCGGACTTCGCTCCCGAGGGTAACGAATACGTCAAGCGCTTGCTTTCCGGCATCTCGATGGCCCTGATCTCTATCAGCGGCACTATTGCCGAGCAGCGCCCGGAAGACGTGGCGAAGATCGCTGAGCTCTGGCCTGAACTGGGCCGTTCGATCCGTCGCGACATTTCGACGGTCGAAGCCTTCCGCCCAGACATGGGGGATCGCTGACGTGGCGCAGCAACTCACCTCAATCTTCACCGAAGATCCAGCGCTGCCGCTGTCATGGGCTAAGGCTATCCTTGCTGTCCACGCGCGCGCTTTCGAGGCGGAGGACGCGCTCTACCGATCCCAACCGATCGGCAGCAATGCGGGGGTCATCGAGTTCGGATGCCTCCGCCATTCCGTCCACGCAAATGTGCTCGATGCGGCTCACGCGCTGATCGAAACCGCCGAAGCCCTCCAGGACATGAAGGGAGCCTGACATGGCTTTCCAGTTCACCCGTTGGGGAAACCCCGACATAGCCACTTGCGCTTTCAAGCTGCCGGATATGCCGTTCGGCATCAGCCACGGCCTGCGCGGCGCAATCGACGCCTACTGTGAAGCACTACGAAATATCGGCGACACGGAAGCGCAAATTGCCAAACTGTGCGCCCAGGTTCTGCGCTTCGAAGCCAATGGCCTGCCCGACACGGTCGCGAAAATCCTGATCCAACTGCATCGGGACAATGCAGGTCTGGACGGCGACACTCTGCTGCTGATCGCCCCTGGCGGTGACCCCAAAGCTTTCGCGGCGAGCGAAGCAATTCTTGATGATCTCTATCGGTTGATGCCGCAGGACTGGGTATCCGCCCGCGCGCACTATGAATCCGCGCTGGCTGCTGAGAACGAATACGATCGCCGCGTTTGGAAGCCTGCCTGGGAGACGAGCGAAGCAGGCGGGCAAAAGGTGTCCAAGCTGATCAATGAAGAGATGGAGCGGCTGCAAGACATCCGCTGCAACGCCGAGAATATTCTTCTGGACGTGCCCGCTCCGGACTGGCCCGCGTTCGCTTTCAAATACCTGATCTGCTTCGATAACGACCGCGACCTCAACGGCTACCATGAAGACCTTTGTGCCGAAGCGAAGCGCCTGCTGGCGGAGGTGCAGTCATGAGCTGGATCATGATCAAGCAGCCGCATCCGCTGGACGCAATCTGGCAGATCGCCAATGGGCGCCACGAGGCTGCGCGCGAGGCGCTAGACAGTCTTCCCGAAACTGCCACGCAGGAAGAGGAAGACGCGGCATCCGACGCGGTGACACAGGCTGAACTGGCCATCCTCGCTCTACCAGCCCGCAGCATGGATGATTGCATCATCAAGCTGATGGTCTCCGGCATGGAAACGGGAGACGTCCTCACCGTCATCAACCCCTCCGACATCGTCAATGAAATGGTCAAGGTGCTGGACGAGGCGTGTCAGCGCGGCAGCAACTTCATGAAGGAGCGGGCCGATGCTTAACACGCGTAGCACCTGCCGCAACTGCATCCACTTCCTCGTAGGTGGGGTGAACGGCTCCAGCCGTGCGCCAGCCGAACTGGAGCGCAAGGATGGCGTAGGCCTTTGCCGCCGCTACCCCCCGGGCTGGATCCCCGACGCTGACCTTGAGGATGCTGGCCTCTACGCTTTCCCCGCTATCCATCAGGATCACCGCTGTGGTGAGTGGCAGGATGCAAATCCGGGGATCGGCATATGAAGCCGCGCACCCATACGTGTCGCCATTGCTATCATTGGCGGCAGTTCGCTGGACCTGACACAGAAATGGCCGTGCCTGAGATCGGGCCCGCTGAATACGGTGCCTGCGAAGTCGATCCGCCGACGGTCATCTTCGGCGCAGGGTCGACGCCCCGGTCAGTGCAGCCCGCCACGCATGCGACACGCTCGTGCGCCATGTTCGACCCGCACCCTGACTGGGACGGCGACGATCACCCGTCGACAGCCAAGGTCCGCCACCTCCGCCCCGTCTCCGACCTTCCTCCTGCTGCATAGGAGCCATTTACATGCCGACCTCAGAGACAGCGACCAGCGCCTACACCGCTGAGCAGATAACCGCCTATGAAGCCTACATCAGCGCCATGGCGGAACATAACATTGTATGTGCCCGCCCTGGAGCCACTACGCGTGAAAAGATGGATGCCGCGTTCGCTGCGAGCAGGGCCTTCGATCGGTTTTGCGAGGTTGCCGGACTGAGCATCGGCCGCGTCAGCCTTCCCGCTGACAAGCGACGCATCGAACATCTTGAGCGCGAGCTTGGGCTGTTAACCGAATCCGCGCGGAGCGCCGCCGCTATGCTCGCTGGCATAGATGCGCTGGACGCCTTCACAACCATCTCTGACGGCGTGCTGCGCGCTGATTTCTGCGCCGCCTCCACGCTGCTGAACGACGCGGGCACGGTTCTCCGCGCCGCCGTCAAGCGGGCAGACGGCGAATGAGCCTCACCGTCACCCATCGGGACAGCTTCGCCTTCATGGCCTGGCGTCGCAATCCGGAGCGCGATCCTCGCTTCCGCCTTCAGACCGAGGGCGAAGCAATGGCCGAGGCTGAGCGCCTGGCGAAGCAGCGCCCCGGATCAACCTACATCGTCATGCGCGAGATCGCCCGCGTGACCTTCAGCAATTCAGTTCCAGCCGCCACGCCCCCTCAGGCGGCTGGTGGAGCCGGGCGGCGTTTGTCCCCCCAGTCGCCCGGCTCCAAAGAGGAATGCGGCGATGGCTGACCTGTTCGGTTATCCAGACAGCCCCGGCGCAAAGGCCCGTGAAACGTCGTTTCAGGCGGCGGATGAGATCGCGGACAAGGCTCCCATCCTCCGCGCCAGATGCCTCAAGGTGTTGGAGCATTCCAACGGCCTGACAGCCGATGAGGTCGCTGGGCGGCTCGGCTTATCGATCTTGTCGGTCCGGCCGCGCATCACCGAATTGGCTCATGATGGCAAAGTCCGGGACAGCGGCGTCCGTCGTTACAACGTCAGCGGCAAGCGGGCAATTGTCTGGGCGCCCGTCACCCCGGCCCGGTTGCGCAGGAGCACGGCGCGGTGAAGCCGGATGACGATATTCGGCAGGAGGTCCGGCACTGGCCAGGTGCAACGGTCCTCTTTGAAATGGGCGGCAAGCATCGCCGCGCAATCTTCAAATTCAATGGAAAGGAACGCTTTGTGACAATGCCCACCTCACCGGGCGACACGGTCCACGGACCGAAGAATAACATAGCCATCATCCGCCGCACCTTGAAGGCGCTTGGCGCAATCCGCGCCGTTCGCGAACGCATGGGGCGCCAGCGGAAGCGCCAGCGCAATCCCGGCGTCATGCAGCGCATGGTCGTGGCGGGTGAACCTGCCCCGGTCATGCCGGACCCTTGGAACCCGCTTCGCGTGATAGCCGTGAATTGTGCCGCAAAATGCGGCGAAATTCAGGTGCCGCAGAATGCTGCACCTGTCTGTGAATGCCTTTCCTGCGCATCGGACATGAAGGGCATCTATCCCTGTTTACTGGAGGAACAACAATGAACTCGATCCGCAATGACCGCGTGATCGCGATGGCCGATTGGCTGGACACGATACCGTCTGAACCGCCGTTCCACCAGCAGCCCGGTTTCGCTGCCTTCAGCGATTTGACGGACAGTGAGATTGTGGCCGTGCAGCAGGAAATGTTGCGCCGAGCGACTGCGGACGAAAATCGTATTCAGTCATTGAGCAGCCTTAGTGGCGACGAAATTCGTCGCCACAAGCCCCAGCCGATCGAAACGGCCCCAAAAGATGGCGGATGGATTCTCGGCCAAGTCCAGCAGGAGCCCAGCGACATTTACCGTCAGCCGTGGGCGATCCTGACATGGAGCGACGGCGCTGAAGTCCACGATTTCGGGTGGTATGACGATGACGGCAATCGTCACGAACCAACGCGGTGGGTTCCGCTGCCTGATCCTCAACCCTTCCCGACGGGATGGTCGCCCCCATGCGGCACGATCCGGATAGAGGAAATCACTGGCGAGGGCTGGACCTGCAACGGCAAGCCGATCGATGTGCCCTATCGTTGGGTGGTGTATATCGAGAAGCCCGATGGCTCCTATGACGAGTATAGGGAAAGCTGGCACGCTGCCACGCTTGCGGAAGCGCAGGCTCGCGCTGAGAGATGGAGGGCCAAGTTCGGCCTGCCGATTGTTACCGTGCCGCTGGACAAGAAGGTCATTCCGTTCAAGCCGGCGGTGACGAAGCAATGACCGATTTCCAGCCCACGGGCGAGGTCGTCATCTTCGTGCGCGAAGAGGGCTTCTACCCGATCCAGCTTTCGGGCCTGAAGCCGACGGCAGAGGAGGCGGCGGAACATGCCGCCTGCAACCCAGGCACGCTACGCATCGAGGATATGAGCGGCAAGGTCATCTGGCCGGAAGGGACGAAGCAATGAGCGAACCCCTCGACCTTGCCCAGCGGCTCGATGACTGTTGGCTCGACATCATCGCGCCCGATGCCGAGGCGGCCACCTTCGCACGTTGCGCCAATCTTATGCAGGAGGCGGCGAAGCTCCTACGGTCCCTTGGAATCCCAGGGGACCCCGCATTCGAATGCATGGCGCATGACGCCCATTGCCCCAGCGGCACCGCTCGCTTTGCGCATCTGCCGGACGCCCCGGAGTATCAATATGACTAAGGGCGAAACTGCGTTCCTTCTTCTGATCGGCCTGCCCCTCATAGCGCTTATCTGGACGGCGACGATCGCGGGATGCCTCGCGATCTGGCGGAGGGCGCAATGGTGGTGAATTTCCTCTCCCGCCTCGACGCCTGGCTGGGCAAGACCCTGTTTCACCCGCCGATAATTCTGGCCTGTCAGCTGACCCACCAGTCGCAGCATGCAATGAGCCGGGCTCTGTGGTTCTTCGCCTGCTGCCATGCCACCTATTATATCCGCGACGACGGATGGGGATGGGCCGTGTTCATGTGGTTCTGGACCATATGGGCGTTCATCAGCGCTACGGCATTCGCAGATTGGGAAACCCGATCGATGGGCTGGTTCCGCTTCCTGATCTGGTCGCTGATCATGCTGGAAATCCCTGCGATGCTTATGGCCGGACATATCCGGGCGGCCGCCGTCCGCGACGTCATCATCCTGTTCGCCGAATATGCCGCCACCATCAAGACGATCCCGCCGCGCAGGAAGCGCGAGGCGAAGACACGCGCACAGGAGGCGCGCATATGACGACAACAGCCACCGACCGCATCATCCGCCTACCGGAGGTGCTGTCCCGCACGGGACTGAAGCAGAGCACCGTTTATCGCAAGATCGCGGATGGCTCGTTCCCGAAGCAGATCAAGCTTAGCCGCAACTGCGTGGGCTGGCGCGAATCACAGATCAATGATTGGATTGAGGCTCCACGATAGGAGAATCTATGCTGAAGCTTGGTGCTCGTTACGTCCCGCTTTCATCCATCCAGCAAGCGCGCCAGCGTCATATAGAGGAAAAATGGGTGGTCGAGGTTGATCTGGTCGACAATGACCGGTTCATCGTCGAGTTAGCGGTATGGGAGGATGCGTTGGCGCGGACGCCCCAGCAGATGATCCCGGCGCAGAGCGGCACCTATATGCTCAGCCCTTGCTTCGACCCTCCATTTGAAATCGTGAAGGAGCCCGTGATCGCCTGGGCGCTTACCGCAGATGGCGTTATCGCGGCTGTTACCAATAACGGCATCAACGACGGTGGCCCTGGCAATGAACCGATCCTCTTTCCTACAGGAGAGGTTCGCAGCCCGGTCGCCAACTGGAACACCTTTGGAGAATACGAGGCCGAGCAGAGGGCTGTTGCCGAAGGACGGCCGGTAAATGCCCCCGTCGCGGCGGATGCCTGAGAAGGCAAATAAATTAGGGGGCACTAAAGGGGGCATCGAACAACAAGGAAATCCGAAAGTGGCAGATTTCCGCCGATAATCTGCTACTTTTCGACGGCCTCCCGCTCCGCCATTTCAGTTTGATTTTATTGAGAAATTTTTAAATTCCACGCTTTGCGTCCGGATTGCCGTCCGGGTTTTGAAGGCGGACTGGGGCGAACTTCTACGGCCAACCGAGCCATTTTTGAGATAGGTGGCTGAAGCCGAGTAGGACGGCTATTTGAGATATTCGCGTAGGAGGTGACGAGCCCGGTGGAGGCGAGCTTTCACAGCCTCACGTGTAAGGCCCAGCGTCGCTGCGATTTCGTCGATCGTGAAGCTCTGCATGTCGCGTAGCAGTACGATCTCTCGATAATGGGGTGGTAGGGACTCAAGCCCCGCAGCGAGATCGAGGCGAAGCTCTGGTTCGCTCCGAGAGGAGAAATCCAGGTTGTCCGCGACGTGCTCGATCGAGACCGCTGTCATTCTCTTTCGGGTGAGCCGTTGGCATTCGCGCACCACGATCTGAAAGAGCCAAGAAGTGAAAGCGCTTATCGCCCGAAGTCCGCCGATCCGGCGGTTCAGGATCCAAAGCGATTCCTGGACGGCATCGTCGATATCAGCAGCCTGGCAGGAGCGCTGGGCATAGCGCCGAATATCGGGCTGGGTGATTACAAGGAGCGACAGGAGAGCTTCCCGGTCGCCTTGCTGTGCTGCCTCGATCACGTCAACCGAGAGACGGCGCTGGGTACGTCTCATGGCCCGCCCCATCCTAGACGCGTCGATTTGCGGTGGCGAAGGACCATTACGCTTTCTCCATAGGCCGGCCGCGATCCGGGCGCCCGTTTCTAAGCCAGAGGTCGCGATCGTGCAAAACGGTTCGCCATCTGAGACGGAGGTGCGCGCTGCCCGGCGTCCGAACACCTGCGCCCTCGGGCGGCTGGATACCGTAACTGCACGGGCGGCCACGGGGGCTTCTCGATAAAATTGGATATCCGACCGAACCGTTCCGGCCAGTCTCGTCCTCTTGATCGGCGTTGAACATCAATCGAAGGAGCAAGAAGTCATGTTCTACGCGAAAAACCTTCCCGTTTGGGAACGGCTGGTCCGCCTGGCCGCCGCGGGCGTGATGGGATCCTGCGCCGCGCATTTCTGGGGAACGCCAGTCGGCTATACCTGGGCCGCCGCAGGCGTCGTGATGGCGGCAACGGCGGTGGTCGGCTTCTGCCCTATGTGCGCCATGGCAGGCCGCAAGATCGCTGCCACCCAGCGCAAGAAGCGGGAAGAATCCTCGCGCTGAGTGCTGGAGGGTACGCGTGCCGCGCGCCCAAGTCTCCAACATTGCCGCACCGGACGAAGCGGCACCACCGCCAACGAGATTGCTATGGTGTTTGGAAATAGAACCCTGCTCATCCATCTCGCACGAGGCGTTGGGGGCTTCGGCGCCCTCGCGATCTCGCTAGCAACAATGAACCAGACGTTGTTGCCGTCACTCCTCTTTATGCCGATCTCGATCTATTTGCTGCGCGGATGACTGAAACGATGAACAGCCCCGTGCACGCCGCGCTGCTCGGCCAGGCCTACCAGCTTGGATATGCCACCACCGATCTGGATCGCGCGCTCGATATCTTCGGGAAGCAATATGGCATCCGCGACTTCATGGTGGTGAAGAAGGGGCCGGCGCTCCCGATCGACGGTGGCGGCGAACTGGTGATGGACGGCGCGCTCGCATGGGCGGGGCCGACCATGATCGAGATCGTCCAGCCCATTTCCGGCAATGTCGAACTGTTCGCCGACTGGCTGCCCAAGGACCGCTTCGCGCTGCGCTTTCACCATATCGCCGTGCCGGTCCGCACCGACGCGGACTGGCAGACGGTGCGGCGCGAGGCGGAGGAATCGGGCAAGCGGATCGTGTTCAGCGTGAGCCAGCCCAACAGCCGCGCCATGTATGTCGATACGGCGGACGATCTGGGCCATTATCTGGAATATCTCTATGTGGAAGGCGATATTTCCAAGTCCTGGCTGAGCTATATTCCGCAGAATATTCCGGGATATGAGCTTACATTCTGACATGCGCGACATGCGTGGGGCAGGCGCGGCCCGTTCGGCCGGAACAGCCAAGCCAGAGGGGATGCGCTGAACATGGCGGACGCGCTTTTGCAGAGGTTGAGCCTGTGCCACGGCTGTATGCAGGATGTGCCCGCGCGGGACTTCGCGGCGGCGGCGGCGGCGGCGGGTTTTCCCCGCGTGACCATCCGGCTCATCCGGGAAGGACCGGCGGACGAGGGCTATCCCGGCAACCGGATCGACGTGGCGGGCATCCGCGACCTGCGGGGCCGCATGTCCGATCTGGGGCTGAAGCTGGAGGAGGTCGAATATGCAGCCATCGCGCCCGAGACGCAGGCCAGCTATTTCCGCCCCTTGTTCGAGGCGGGGGCGGAACTGGGCGCGCGGCAGGTGATCGCCATCGTCCGCCCCGGCTTCGCCAGCGAGGCGGCGATGGAGGAGCGCTTCGGCGAGGTCTGCGCGGAGGCCCGCGCCTTCGGATTGAGCCTGCTGCTGGAGTTCATCGCCGGGAACGGCGTGTCGACCTTGCAGGATGCGGGCCGGATGCGCCCGTGCGGGTCAATGCCATCACGCCGGGCGTGATCGATACCGAGTGGATGGTCCGCTCGGCAGGCGAGCAGGCCTTTCAGCGTACCAAGGACCGTGTCGCGAAAGTCGCGACGCTCGGTGGCATATCGTCGGCCGACGATATCGCCGCTGCTGTCGTCTGGCTGCTGCATGCCCGCGCAATGACAGGTGAACTCATCCGTATCGATGCCGGGTTCACATTGGGGCGCTGAACCGGACGGGGAAGGCCGTCGGGCCCTCGCGGAACCGGCGACATTCGGTCTACGACCCAGGGATCCGAGATCCTATCCGCTCTCCGCCGTCACAGGCGCGTGGCGCGCATCGATATGCTCCCACCCAAATCCCCGCGTCGGCGGGCGGTAACGAGGAGGCTGGACGAGGGTGGATACGCGGGCTCTTGCAAGCGAACTCACCGCACAAGAGGGCAAGACGCACGATCGAAAAACCATCCCTATTCTTCTTGCTGATTGATCTGGCCGTGACCGACGCCCCTTCGAACGAGCGATGATGGCAGGAGAATATCCAGCACGCCGTGGCCGCGCCGAAGAAAGGTTCTGAATACCCTTGCCACCGCGCCACAGAAGCGACACAAACCCAATTCAGATAGCTATGAAGGATGTTTGATGGTGAAGGTGAGCCGTCGCTCGGCTGTGTCGAGGGTCGCTGAGCAGTTTCGCAGCGAAGTGATGCATCTTGAAGATGGCGAACTGCTCGGCTCGGAAGATACGCTGCTGGCCCGTTACAAGGTCAGCCGCCCAACGCTTCGTCAGGCGGCCAGCCTGGTGGCGCAAGAGCAATTGATGACCATAAGGCGCGGCGTTGGCGGTGGCTATTTCGCGCGTCGGCCCGATTCAAGGGCGGTCAGCCGAATGGCGGCGCTTTATCTCAAAGTCCATCAGGCGCCATTGACGGATATCATATCGGCGTTCCTGCCGCTGCGGGTGGAAATGGCGCGACTGGCCAGTCATTGCGACGATCCCGCCCTGCGCGAAAAGCTGCTCGCCTTTCTGGAGCGGGAACAGGAGATCGACGCAGATCCGCATTTCCGCGACTTCCTGAGTGGCGAGCGGCGGTTCCACCACTTGCTTGGCGACATGGCCGGCAACCGCGCCTTGTCCCTCTTCCTTGAGATCCTGCTGGACCTTGCCGCGATGGTGGATCGGGAAGAGGATATGTATCGCGCGCATCCCGAACGGGTTGCGGCATTGCGGCAGGAGCGCAATCGCCTTGCCCGCGCGATCCTGGAGCGCGACGAGGAGATGTCGGTGCTCATTGCGCGGCGCTGCGCCAAGATATCGAGCGAATGGCTGCTCGCCGACATTGAGAAGCGCAAGTCGAAGGCTGGCGAGCCCGACGCGGCGCAGGCCGCGGATTATCACTTCGCCGGCTGATTACCGCCCCCGCCCCTTTATGAGCGGTCCGTCCGCCGAACCAGTTCGCTGGCGCGCCATGCCATCGCCATGATCGGCCCGTTGGTGTTCCCCGATACCATCGTCGGCATGATCGATCCATCGATCACGCGCAATCCGTCGATGCCCTTGATCCGCCCTCCGCCCACTCATGCCGGAATCCAAACGAAAAAGCCCTTCGCCGAAGTCGAAGGGCTTTTCCACGTCCGGCCTCAGCCCTTCTGCACCATGGCGAAGCTGCGGCCCATATGCCCCTCGAACCCGCCGATCAGGGGGAAGCTCCACTGTTCGCTCGGATCGCGGATGGCGTCGAGATTGTCCGCGACCTCGTCGATGGTCCAGCTCGGCCGGTAGATGCCCTGACTCTCGGCGAAGAAGCCCCGCGCCACGCGCCCGGCGATCGAGATGTAAAGCTCGCCCGTCACCTCGCAATCCTCATGCGCGAGGAAGCCGACCACCGGCGCCACCATCTCCGGTCCCATCGGCGGCAGCCCGGTCGCTTCCACGGCGCCGGCCATGCGCGTCGCCGCGCCGGGCAGGATGATGTTCGACCGGATATTATGCGCGGCCCCCTCGACCGCCAGCGCGTTGCTGAGGCCGATGATGCCCGATTTGGACACCGCATATTGCACGCTGTTCGGCACCGAATAGATGCCGCCGATCGACCCCGTCAGCACGATGCGACCATAGCCGGCGGCCTGCATCCGCGCGAAGGCGGGCTGGGCGACATGGAAGCCGCCGATCAGATGGATGTCGAGGCTCCTGCGGAAATCCTCATAATTCATCTCGGCGATCGGCGCGAACAGCAGATTGCCCGCATTGTGGATCAGTATGTCGATCCGACCGAAACTGTCCATCGCCGCCTCGACGATCGCCTTGCCGCCCTCTGGCGTGGCGACGCTGTCGGTGCAGGCGACCGCCTCCCCGCCCGCAGCCTTGATCGCCGCGACGACGTCCGCCGCCGGGCCGGCATCGCCGCCCTCGCCGCCCAGCGCCGCGCCATTGTCGTTGACGACGACCTTGGCACCCTTGCTCGCCAGCAGTTCGGCATAGGCGCGGCCCAGCCCCCGGCCAGCCCCTGTGATGACCGCCACCCGGCCGTCGAAGCGACGTTCACTCATGCCATTCTGCTCCCATATTCATCCCGATAATGACCATCCGCGCCCATTTGGAAAGCGGCATGTCGCGCCATGCCCACCCGGATCACAGGCCCTTCTGCGGCGCGATGAGGAATTTCGACCCGGTGTTGTGCGCGATGGAGCGCAGCAGGATTTCCGGCTTCAGCGCATCCGCCAGGCTGATCTCCTCGGTATAGTGGCTGGCGAAGATCGTCCTGATGTCCCGCGCCACCCGCTCGCGCAGGGCCTGCGTCGCGTCCGGCCCGATCCGCGCGAGGAAGTTGAACAACAGCCACCCTCCCACGCCCCAGGCCATGCCCGCGCCATGGGCCATGATGTCGATGGGGCCGGGGTTCAGAATGCCGTAGACATAGACCTGCTTGTGCACCGCCGAGCCGTAGACGCCGGAGCCCGCATCCTTCTGCCGCAGCGCCGCTTCCATGCCGAGAAGGATCTGGTAGGCCAGCGGCCCGCCCGCGACCGCATCGAAGGCCAGCGTCGCTCCGGTTTCGGCCAGTGCGGCATGCAGGTCGGCGGTGAAGGCGGCGTCCGTCGAATCGAGCACATGGGTCGCGCCGATGTCCCTGAGGATCTGCGCCTGCTTCTGGTTGCGCACGATATTGACCAGCGGGATCCCTTCGGCAAGGCAGAGCCGCTGGAGCATCTGGCCGACATTGGATGCCGCGGCGGTATGCACCAGCGCCTTGTGCCCCTCGCGCTTCATGGTCTCCACCATGCCGAGCACAGTCAGCGGGTTGATGAAGGCGGAAGCGCCCTGCGCGGGGGTGGTGCCTTCCGGCAACAGGAGCACCTCCGACGCCTTGGCCAGCCGATATTGCGCATACATGGACCCGCCGAGCAGGGCGACGGTGCGGCCCAGCAGCGCCCTGGCATTATCCCCGGCGGCGATCACCACGCCCGCGCCCTCATTCCCGCTCAGAAACTCCTCGTCGAGCCGGTTCTTGAAGAGCTGGAGCATCATCGGCGGAACCCGGCCGGTCAGGACGCCGTCCTCGACCTTCAGCGTCGAATGGTCCGCCGCGCCGACCAGACCGCCCTGGTCCGACGGGTTGATGGGCGTGGCCTCGACCCGGATCAGCACTTCGTCAGGCCCCGGCGCCTCGACCGGCACCCGCGCCAGCCGCACGCGCAACTGCCCGTCGCTGGAGATGAGCGTGCGAAGTTGCAGGCCCTCGGCGGGAATCTCATTCGTCATTTCATCGTCTCCATGCGTCGTTCGGCTTGGCGCGGCGCGCGCCCAGCCGTCCTCAGGTCATTCGTTCGGGCCTCAGCACCCGGTTGCGCAGCACGCCGATCTTCTCGACTTCCAGTTCGACCACGTCGCCATGCTCAAGGAAGCGCAGAAATTCGAGGCCGCAGCCATTGCCGACCGTCCCCGATCCGAGGAACTCCCCGGCGCGCAGTTCCTCGCCGTCGCTCACCCGCGCGATCAGATCCTCGAACCGCCAGTGCATCGCGCCGGTATGGCCGCGTCCGCGCTCCTCGCCGTTGACGCGCACGACCATGTCCAGATCATAGGGGTCGCCAATCTCGTCCGCCGTGACGATCCACGGGCCGATGGCGTTAGCGCCCTTGAAATCCTTGCCCTTGGCGGGGCCGAGGCCCCCTCCCGCTTCGGCGACCTGCGCGTCGCGGGCGCTGAAGTCGTTGAAGATGGTGTAGCCGAAGATGTGGCTGCGCGCGGCCTCGCGCGGAATGTCGATCCCCGTCGTGCCGATGAACACGGCGAATTCCAGTTCATAATCCATGACCTGCGAATAGGCCGGCCAGATCACGTCCTCCTCCGGCCCCGACACCGAAAAGCGGTTCTGCTTGTAATAGAGCGGGAAGCTGTAGAACTCGTCGGGCACGCGCAGGATGCCGCGCGCTTCCATGTCCGCCATCTCCGCCGCCGGATCCGCCGCGCGCGAAGCCCGCAATTCGCGCGCCTTGGCGAAGGCCTGGAGGCAATGTTTTTCGAACAGCAGCCCGTCGCGCATCTGGATCGGCTCGGGCACCGGGGCAAGCAGCCTGACCGACGCCAGCGCCTCCCTTGCGGCGCCGCGTTCCACCGTTGCCAGCGCAAGGTCCATGCCGGGGGCTCCGGCAGCGATGAGATCCTGCATGGAACCGAACGCGGGAGCAACCTCTCCTGTCGCCGCGCGGTGCGCCGCCTGAAGATCGAGAATCTCGCCCGTCTCCGGGAAGACGACGCAGACGCGCGGAGCCGGGTGGCCCGCAACCGTGGCGAGCTTCATCGCAATATATCCTTTCCCATGGTCGTCAGGCGATGGCGGCGGGTTCGGGCGCAGCCGCGCAGAACGCATCCCACCGTTCCGCCGCCGCATCGACGACGAGGTCTTCGTCGTCGGGCAGCAGCAGCCGGTCGCGTACCAACGCGGCGGCAGCCTTGCGCACCGCGTCCAGATACGCCGCCCGCGACGCATAGCGCGCCTCGACCGGCCGCCGCCGGTCGCCCGGCTTCGGCTCCGTCACCGCGAAGGGCAGAATCGACGCCATCAGGAAGGCGCTCCGCCCCGCCGCGCCGCTCGTGTCGCCCCGCAGGTTCCACGGCAGATAGGTGCCGAGCGGCACGGACATTTCGGGATGCAGCACCCCGGCGATGTCGTTGCCGTCCGCATCCACGTCCGACACCAGCGAGGGGTAGGGCGTGCCCACGACCGGCTCCCGATCGACGATCAGCTGGCCCATGCGCGGCCCGAAGTCGAGCGGCGCGATGGTCGAAAGGTCCGGCGGCATCGACGCGCCGGTCGCGGCAGCCACCTTCTCCAGCACCCTGTCCCTCGGGACCAGCGTTCCGTCCGACAGGCGCGGCACCCGGCTCGCCGGGAACGGCTCGCCCTCGCGCACCCAGCGGTCGAGATTGACCACCGCCGCCCGCAGGAAGGGACCGAAATCGAGGTCATTCTCCTTGTTGACCAGGAATCCCGGCCCCAGCAGGTCGCCGATCGCGCCGCGCACATGCGGCATCCCGGCCAGATAGAAATGCCGCACCTGCTCGACTTCGGGCAGGTCGCGCTTCCCCTCCACATCGACATGGCACAGCGCCGCCGCGCCATCCCAGTAATCCGGCCCGCCCTGCGTGTAGATCGCCTTGGGCAGGTAGCGGCCGGGCACGGCCCGCGTGTCGAACGGCGGCACGAAGGCCGGCGTCGTCAGCCCCACGGCGGACGGCTGGCCGAAACGCCAGTTGGCGTCGCTCTTCCAGGTCGAGCCGCCATGCGCGATATAGCCCTCCAGCACCGAGCGGCCCGCATCGTCGCGGAACAGGTCCAGTTCGGCCATCAGCCGCAGCACGCCTGCCGGCTGCGATCCGCCGAACGCATAGACCTGCGCAAAGTCCCCGGCGCACGGATTATTGTCCGTCGATCCGGCAAAGCGCAGGAAGGACAGGAAATCGCGCACGCCCACAAGGCCCAGCGCGGTCGGCACCGCCCCGACCCCGCGATAGGCCAGTTCATATTGCGGCCCCGGCGGAAATCCGCCTGCCAGCGCGACATGGTCCGCGCCGCGCTCGACCGCCTCGCCCGCCGCATTGGCGAAATGCCATTGCTCGGGCGGGATCTTCACCTTGGGCGCGCCCATATGGTCGATCCGGTAGAGGGTGGCGGGCGCGCCGGGGACGACCTCATAGGACTTGTGCCCCATATGGCCGAGCGGCAGGACCGCCGCCGGCCTGAACGCCTGAAGATGGGAAATGACGAGGCCCGTGATCCGCTCGCCATCCTCCAGCGCTTCGGGCAGGCTCGCGCCGAACAGTCCGGGCCGCTGGGCCACGTCATGCTGCCAGCCGCAGGCGATCAGCGCATAGCCCTGTTGCAGGATCCAGCCGTCGAGCGTGGCGTCCTGCCCCAGCGCGACGCCGGACGGCACCTCGCGGTTGGTGTTGCGCAGCACCCGCGCGCCGCCCCGGTTCGGCAGGTCGAGCCAGGCGCGGCGGTTCCGCTTTGCGGGGTCGGCCGGGCGCACCACCTCGAAATTCGCCGAGAAGCGGACCTTCCCGTCCGCGTCGGGCGGCACGAGGCCAAGGTCGGTGATCTCCGCAAGGTTCGCGGCTTTCGGATCCACCGCGAACAGCGCCTCGCCGAAGATCCGTTCGAACGCGCCCGTGTCGCCGAAGACATGGCCATCGCGAAACGGCTCGGTGGCGAACTCCAGCTTTTCCAAGGTCATGGATCAGCCCGCCGTCGCCAGAATCGCCAGGAATGCCGGGTCCGGCGGCCGCACCTCGGACACATCGGGGCAGACGCTCAGCGTCGCGGGATCGGCGCCCGCGATCAGCGCGTCATAGGCCGCCTGCGGGTCGTAGAGCGTGCCGATCGCGTTGACGTCGAACACGTCATGCGCGAACTGGATCGCCTCTTCCATGCCGAGGTTGTCGACCAGCAGCTCGACCCGATTACCTTCGGGATCGCGATAGTAGAGCGACGTGGTCGGGCCGTGGTTCACCGAAATGGTCGGCTCGATCGCGTCCTGCTGCTTCAGCCGCGCATAGGTGTGCAGCAGATCGGCGGCGTCGCTGTAGGTGAAGGCGATATGCTCCAGCCCCACGCGTGGTCCTTCGCCCGCGGGCTGATAGTGCGGCCCGGAAACGATGGCGATGCGGTGATGCTCCTCATCATATGTGAGCAGCCCCATATTGCCTGGACCGACGGCATATTCGCCGATCCGGCGGGCATTGAGGACGGTCTGATACCAATCCATCATCGCCGTGAAATTGTCGCGAGTGTTCAGCACGACATGGGCGAGCTTGTGAGGACTGACCGCTCGCGGCTGGACTTCTACAGACATCATTTCCTCCTAAGAATGCCGAATATCGTGAAAGACAACGACACGCGCCGGTAACGCAAATCTTATGCCGAAGCTGTATTTGGCTATACTTGTTGCAGCGACGATATATGCCAGGTCATCCATCCCACAAGACCGCACAATATCTATACATAGGCACATGGATGTAACTAATCGATCGGCGTTGGACTTGGTGGTGACACCGCCGATGTCGCACGGACGCGCATACGGCGGGCCGCGGCGAAAAGGCATTTCTCTCGGTCGAACCGAAGCGGATCAAGCGAGCGCCTCGACCTTGGCGCGGGCGGCGTCAATGGCTTCGCTTCGGATTTCCGGACTGATGGAGAGGCCCTCCGCAAGAACGACTTCCACCTCGTCGAGGCCGATGAGGTTCAGCACGCTTGTCATATAGCTCTGAACGAACTCCCGGTGGGACGCCTGAGGGTGGCTATACGCGCCGCCCTGAGAAATGGCGAGGATCGCGCGCTTGTCCTTGATCATCCCCACCGGCCCTTCGGCAGAGTATCCCAGGGTGGTACCCGGAACGATGACGCGGTCGATCCAGGCCCTTAGCTGGGACGGGATCGTCAAATTATACATCGGCACGCCTATAACGATGGCGTCCGCGCGCAGAAACTCCTGCAAGACCTCGTCGCTGGCGGCGCGTGCCGCCAGATCCTCACCCTGCAAACTGTCGACGGGCGGCGCGATCGGATGAGAACTGGGCAATATGGCGCGAGTGAGGTGCGCCAGGGGGTTGGCGACCAAATCCCGATAAATGACCTGTGCCTGCGGCTGAAGCGTGGTGAGCCGGTCGACGACCTGCGACGAAAGCTGCCGAGAAATGGAAGCCTCGCCCGCCATGCTACTGTCCATGTGTAGAATTATCATGCCCCGAAACCTCCAAAGTCCTCAACACCGATCCTGTAGGCATTATTCGGTATTTCTTGAAGGAGGCACACCGATGATACCTTTGGTGCACCCGCGTTTTTAATACGGAAACAGATAAGCGCGTCGCTGTTCCGGTAATCCGAGGTGTATTTCTAGCGTAGAATTAAAATAGATACTGCGGGCGCGTGAACAGATTGCCGCGCCAGAGCGTCGCGCCACTCTCCGGCACGGGGCGAGGCATGGGGCATGAAAATCGGAATAGGTGCCAACGGGCGAAGGCGGTCGGCCAGGCAAGGTACCTGGAGGGAAGTGAGTCACCTGGAAGTGCCGTCTTGCGCGTCCTCTCGCCTCAGATACACATCCGGTTTCCAACCGAAACGGAAAGTCGGAGAGTCAATGTCGAAGAAACTGGTCATCGTGGGCGGCGGTTATGGCGGAATCCGCCTTGCGCGCGAGCTTGACGAAGTCATGGACGTCACGCTCGTCGAACAACGCGACCAGTTTGTCCATAATATCGCGCTGATGCGGGCGGTCGTCGACCCGTCCTGGCTTGGTCGGATATTGCTGCCTTATGATCGACTGCTTCGCCGTGGTCAGGTGGTGCGCGATACCGCGGTCGGCGTGCGTTCGGGCGCCGTGTCGCTCCGCGACGGCGGCGAGCTTGTCGCGGACCAGATCGTTCTGGCGATCGGCTCGACCTATCCAACCCCGTTCAAAGGAGGCGATTCCGCGGCCGCGCTTGTCGCCGGCGTCCACGACGCACACGCCAGGCTGCGCACGGCACGATCCGTCGCGATCATCGGCGGCGGTCCCGTCGGCATCGAACTTGCAGGGGAAATCATCACCGCTTTTCCCGACAAATCGGTTACGCTGATCGCAGGCTCCGACCGGCTCCTGCCCGGCTATGGCGATCGTCTCGGCCGCTCGCTGGAACGGCAGATGACGCAAATGGGCATTCATGTCCTGCTCGGAAAGCGTGCGCTCGACCTTATCGCTCATGCGGCGCCGTTCGGACCTGCATCCGTGAAACTGGACGATCAATCGGACCTGGACGCCGACCTGGTTTTCCCCGTCATGGGCGCTTCACCGGCCACCCACTTTCTCGCCGAGTCCAAAGTCCATCTGGACCGTCACCGCATCGTCGTGGACAGCAACCTTTCCGTCGCGGGACTTCCCGGCGTCTGGTCGCTCGGCGATGCCGCCGGTACGGGCGAAGCGATGACTGTCGCGGCGCTTGAACGACAGGTGCCGTATCTCCTGAAGCGGTTGCGGGCGATAGCCAAGGAAACGGCGCCGCCAAGATCAGCCTATAAGGGGTGGAAACAGCCGCCGATCATCGTGCCGCTCGGCCGCGACAAGGGCGCATCCCTTCTCCCCCTTGGCATCGTCGCCGGTCCCCGGATCACTTCACTCATCAAAGGACGGCATCTTTTTGCCGAAAGAGCCGTTCGATCGCTCGGGCTTGCCGACCGTGACGGCAAAACATAACAGCATGCCACGCCAGGACCGATCGCGAGGGCCACGCGCGCCCGACCGAGCATCTTTGCCGGCTTCGGTCCTGCACAGCAGGGCCTAAGCACGGCGCTCATCGCCTTCCTGTCCGGCACCGGCAAGCCGCGGCCGAAAGCGTAAAAGATCGCCGACGCCAACCGCCTGTTCGCCCCCGCCGTCGGCATCAACGTCGGCGGCGATCCGAATAACGACAGGGCGCGCGTGGCTGGGCAACGACCTTCGGAAATCGTCAGTCGGCGTCCGGGTCGCGGAAGTTGAGGCGGCGCGTCACCGTGTAATCCAGCACGCCGACCAGAAAATAGCTGATCCACTGTTTGATCAAGGCGGGCAGACTGCGCTGGGCATGATGCGTCCCCAGCGTGACCTGCCGGCTTTCCGCGACCCGCCGGTCGATGAAGGCACGCATCGCCTCGGCGAAGCCCGCATCCTCCACCCGCAGCATGACCTCTAGATTGAGGAACAGGCTGCGCATGTCGAAATTGGCCGATCCGATATAGACCGCGTCATCGACCACGATCAGCTTCATGTGCAGCTTGCAGGGCTGATATTCCCATATTTCCACGCCCCGCTTGAGCAGCGGACCATAAAGCAGCCGGGCGGCTGCGACGGTCGCGCCGTTATCGGACCTGGACGGCAGGACCAGCCGCGATCCCTTTTGCCGTGCGGCAATAGCCAGGCGTTTCAACATCCCCCGGCCCGGCGAGAAATAGGCCGCCACCATGTCCAGCCGCCGCGCCCGTTCCAGATCATGTTTGACCAGTTGCGCCCACGGGCTGAGCCGCCGCGTCGGTCCACCGATGACCCAGCGCATCGGTTCGTCCGGTACGACATGAAGAGGATTGTGCCAGTTGCGGACCATGCGTCGCAGCGTGCGGAAGCGCTGCTTTCGGGTCGACACCCAGCGCCAGAGCTGGCCATACCAGCTCGTCATCGCCTGCACCTGCGGCCCTTCGACCAGCAGGCCCAGATCGTGCCAGCAATCTTCCGCCGGAATCCCGAAATAGCCGTCCTCGACATTGAAGCCGCCCATCAACAGCCGCCGGTCATCGGCAATCGCCAGTTTCTGATGGTTGCGGATCAGATAGCGCATAGAGCGCCGTGCGCCAAAGCGACCGAAATGCCCCCCCGCCGCCACCAGCGGATCGAAGAAGGCAAGCGGCGTCGTTCCCGATCCGAAAGCGTCGATCATCAGCGTGACCGACACCCCCCGCGCCCGCGCCGCGATCAGCCGGTCGAGGATGAGTTGCCCGCTGCCGTCCGCGGCGAAGATATAATAATAGAGCCTGAGGCTCTCCTGCGCGCCGTCGATCAGGTCGACCAACGCCTGGCGCAGCCCGGGGCCCGCCTCGATCACGCGGAGGCGGTTGGCGTGCAGCGAGAGGCTGATCTGCCCCTCGCCATGACCCGGCTCTGCCTGCTGGATGCTCGCCATATTCCGTTCATGCCCGCATTCTGGGCGGCTGGCCACGACTTTATGGGCTTTTCATTGACTCTTGAGGCCGGCACTGTTAGGCGCGCATTTCACGATTTCTCTTGGTTCAGGAGCGCCCGTTTGGCCCGCGTTACCGTCGAAGATTGCGTCGACAAGGTTACCAACCGTTTTGACCTCGTTCTGCTTGCCGCACAGCGCGCCCGTGAAATTTCGGGCGGTGCCGAGCTGACCCTGGACCGCGACCGCGACAAGAATCCGGTCGTTGCCCTGCGCGAGATCGCGGAAGAAACCGTCCTGCCCGTGGATTTGCACGATTCGCTCGTCGCCTCGCTACAGAAGGTGCAGATCGACGACGACGACACACCCGACGAAATCGGTTCGATCGCCCAGTCGGCGGAGGCCCTGCGCCTGACCGCCGCCGCCCCGCCGCGCAACCAGAATATCGGCGGCGATTACGACGGCTGATCCGTCCTGCCCAGTTTGGAGAGGGAATGAGGCCCGGCCTGCGCAAGCAGGACCGGGCCTCGACATGTCCGGGTCTCTCGGTGGATGACCTGTGGCTGGGTTTGGCCATGGGCTGACATGGCCATTGCCGTCACGCCCCCATCAACATACCGAAGCCGGGGCAAACGCAACCTCATCCAGGACCGAAACCGACACGGGTAGCGACGCCACTCTGCGCCGCCGCGTCTTCGCAGCCGCGCTTCCCGGTCCGCCACCCACCAGCTTTTGCAGGTCGATCATCGCGCGCGACATCGAAATCCCTCGCGGCCCGGCAATGAAGCGCGGTTCCCAGCGCGGCGCATATTTGTCCTTATAGGCGCGCAGCCCTTCAAATCCGTAGAAACTCTCGCCATGGCGGAAGAAAAAGGCCCCTGCCTTGGCCCAGAGCGGTGAGAGCCGCCGGGCCTCAATCCCCGACAATGGCGCGAGGCCCAGGGTGAACCAGTCATAGCCCTGTTCGCGGCCCCATTGCATCAGGCGGATGAACAGGAAATCCATCGTGCCATAGGGCATTTCCGCCATATGGCGCATCAGGTCGACCGACAGTTCGCGGCGGTTGGCCGTCGCCCAGATATTGGCGAAGGCGACGATCCGCCCTTCCTGTCGCACGATGGCGCAATCGCAGGTCGCCATATAGGCCGGGTCGAAACGACCGACGCTGAAGGCCTTTTCGCCATGCCCCTTGGCGGCGAGCCATTCGTCGGAGATGCATTTCAGCTCCTCCATCAGCAACGGCACCCTGCCCGCCGGCACGATCTCGAACGTGGCGCCTTCTCGCATCGCGCGGCGCTCCGCATAGCGCAGCGGCTTGGCATCCGGCCCATCCAGCGTGAAATGATGCAGGTCGACGCGCGCCTCCTCGCCATATTTGACGATGGCGAAACCCAGGTCGATCGCCAGCGGCAACGCATCGAGACTGAGTTGATACAGCAGCAGCCGCCCTTGCTCGGCGTCCGCCATTTCGCGCAATTGCCACAGCAGGTCGGGCCATTCCGCCCGATCCCCGACGGGATCGCCCATCACGATCCAACTATGGCCCTGCACCTGATACATGACGAAGGCCCGCCCGGTGTCGGAGGTGAGGAACAGCTTGTCCCCGGTGGTCGCCAGAAAGGCGTCGGTCCGTTCGGCCAATGCCAGGGCATCGCCGCTGGCGGTGACGGATGGCCGGTCGGCCGGACGCGGCGCCGTGGCCGGACGGAACATGCGCCAGAAGGCGGCACCGACCGCCAGCACCGCGCTCGCCAATCCCGCGCGCAGGAAGCGGGCGGCATTGGCATGCGGGCCGAAATGCCACCACATGTCATTCTGATAATCGACATGCTTATAGGCGAAGAAGCCGATCCAGATCGACAGCCCGACCGCGACCGCCAACGTGGCTATCCAGGCCGGGGTCAGCGCCTCGGCGGTGAAGCTGGTGCGGCGGTAGAAGGCCCCACGCGTCCATTGCAGCAGCGCGGCGATGATGAGCAGCGCGCTCGCCTCCTCATAGTCGAGGCCCTTGATGAGCGAGAAGAGCGCACCCGCCAGCAACAGGCTGCGCGTCATCCAGAAGGCTGCGTCCAGCCGGCGGTAAAGGCCGGATGCCAGCAGGATCAGCAGCGTGCCGATGATGCTCGCGGCGAAATGCGACGCCTCGATAAAGGTCAGCGGCAGCCAGCCGGTGACGATGAACATGCGATGCTGGATCGCGGGCAGGGCGCCCGAAATCAGTAGGATCACCCCGCCCACCGCCACCAGCAGCGACAGCATGACCGGCGCCATGCCCGACGCGGCGGCTTGCGCCCGTCCAGCACGCGGCTGACCGGATGGCGCCAGCTATTCCCCTCATGCAGGGCAATGGCGATCACGCCCAGCAGCAGCGGAATGAGATAATAGATCAGCCGGTAGGCGATCAGCGCGGCCAGCAAAGCGGGACGATCGACATCGGGCAGGGCGGCGACGATCACCGCCTCGAATATGCCAAGGCCACCGGGGACATGACTGACCAGCGTGACGATGATCGCCAGCGCATAGGCCAGGAACAGGGTGGGATAGAGGGCGGGTGCAATACCGGGCACCAGGACGAACAACGCGGCGCTGGCAGCGGCCAGATCGATGCAGGCGACGCCGATCTGGGCCAGCGCCTGCCCCCGCGTCGGCAGCGCCAGCGTCCAGCCGAACAGGCGCGGCGTGCCACCCTGCTTTCCCGCCGCAACCAGCCCTGCGATCGCCGCCAGCAGGATCGCGACGCCTGCCAACCGCTGCAACGCCGGGTCCAGCGTCATCCCCATCAGCGCGATGTCCGCCGGATGGACCGCCATCAACAACCCGGCCAGCATGAACACCCCGCCCCAGAAGGACAATCCGGCCGAGGCGATGATGCGCGCGATGTCCCCGCCCTCCAGCCCGGCGGCGGTATAGATGCGGTAGCGCGCCGACCCGCCGGTGAGCAGCGACAGCCCCAGATTATGGCTGAGCGTGTAACTGCAAAAGGAGGCCAGCGCCGCCGTCCGCCAGGGCAAGGGCCGCCCGACGATGCGCAAGGCGACATAATCGTAGAATGTCAGCGCGACATAGCTCGCCGTCGTCAGCGCCAGCGCCGCACCCAACCGCCAGCCCGCGATCATGTGCACCGCATGGCGGATATCCTTCAGCCGCACCTCCGCCAGCAAGCCGTGCAAGGCGACCAGCCCCAATGCCGCCACGACCAGCATGATACCAAGGGTCAGCGGCGCCCGGTACGCCCGGATGCGATCCATCAGGATCATATCCTCAACCCCTTGAGCATATGGTTCACCAGCAAGGGGGCATTGCGGTCGAAATGATGGCCGCCCGGCACCACCACCGTCTCCGCCAGGCCCTGGGGAATGGACGGACAGGCGCTGTCATTCTCCAGCGTTCCCCTGACGCACAGGATCGGCACCCCGCGCAGCCGCGCGATCGCGGGAACGGTCGGATATTGCGGGCTGCCGTCCATGTTGAACCAGCTCGACAGATGGAACTGGAAATCGGCCGACGAACTGAGGCCGAGCAATGACAACCGCTCCACCTTCGCGCGCAGCGGCGGGGGCAGGCTGCCGACGATATAGGGCAGCACGTCCGCGCCGAAACTATATCCGATGAGCAACACCCGTGGCCGGCGCCAGTGCTGCGAATAGCCACGGATGATGGCGGACAGGTCGACGGCGGCGCCCTGCGGCGTGCGCCGGCTCCAGAAATAGGAGAGGCTGTCCATGCCGACGACCGGAATCCCGGCATGGGCGAGTTGCCCCGCCACATCCTTGTCCAGCCCCACCCAGCCACCGTCGCCCGAATAGATGACCGCCATCATGTCGCTATGCGGGGCGGCCGGATCGGTGACGACCGTGACCGGCAGGCCGACCGGCAGCGCGGCATCGGCGCTGACCGGCGGCGGCGCGAGGAAGGGTTGGATCTGTCCCAGCAGCGCCGCATCCCGCTGCCCGGCCGCCGCCGTGACCAGCCGCCCGCTGCCCGTGCGGCCGACGAAGCGCCGCAAGGCCGCCGGGCGCATCGGGTGCCGCCCGCTGTCGGTGAGCACGATCCAGGGCGAGGGAAGCTGGCGGCTGGGTGCGAAGGCGAAGCCCCGATAGGGGCGGCCATAGCCCGTGAGCTTCAGGCTGCCCGACTTGCACCACGGCCGCGCGCCGTTCAGCACCGGGGCGAAACCCTGCGACAACACCGCCTTGTAGGCGCCGTTCGGGCCGGTGGCGAGCGCGGCATAGGCCAGCGCCGCTCCCTCGCCCCGGCCGATCAGGACCGGCTTGCTGTACATCGGCAGCTTCCAGCGATGCTGGAGGTCGCGGGCCAGGTCGATGATCCCGTAATTGGGATTGACGCACCGCCTGGAGGCTTGCAGCGCCCTCAGGAATATCGGGGTGGAAATGCCCGCCACCATGGCCCCGCGCGCGGCGAGGCGGCGGGCGAAGTCACCACTCCCCCGATCCCAGCCGCGGCTGTCGGACAGCGCCAGCACCACACCGGTCGGCAGGCCCGCGGGACGATAGACCGCGATATGCCCCATGGGCGGCAAGTCGTAGCCGCTCTCGCCCACCATGCCGCCGATTGCGGCGGGCACCGCATCGGGTTCCGCCCGCGCCGGGTTCATGGCGTTCAACGCCGACAGCAACACGCCCGCCCCGGCCAGCAGGCCCGGGATCAGCCACAAACGCGCGCGACGAAGCCGTTTCATGATTGCCTCCGTCAGCCCGCCGGCACCCGGTCGATCCGGGTCCATAATTGCGACTTGCAGATCAGGCCGCCCAATATGCAGCCCTTGACCCGCATCTGTTCGGGCGAAAGCTGGCTGATCTGCGAACTGAAGCGGCGCCCCATGTCGGGGACGAAGACGGTGCCGCGCCACTGCCCCTTGCCGTCGGCGCGATAATCCTCCAGCAATTCGGTGCCGACCAGCCGCATCGTGCCGCCGTCGCGCGCATCCGACTGCGCCTCGCGATCGGCCCAGACGACCCAGCCGCACAGCCGGTCGCCGCAGGGGCCGGTGCGCACCGCGACATTGTTGTGGGGACCAAGCCACAGCCCCTCGGGCTGTCCGGCCGGGACCTTCGCCGCCAGTGCGGGCGTCGCGCAGGCCAGACATACGCTGACGACCAAAAGCCTCCCCAACCCCATAGGACAATCCCTCCGGAAACGATCATCCCCTTCTAGTCCCGTCTACATTGCGGGCCGCTCTGCATATCCTGAACTTTTGGCAATGTTCGCCGCGCGCAACACGGTGGCGGCGACCAGCGCCGAATCGTCATGCAGGAAATGACCGCCCGGCAGGCCCACCACCTGAACATTGCGCTGGCGCCAGCCCCGGCACAGGCTGCCGCTTTCCTCCACCCCATGGATACACAGCACCGGCGCCCAGTCGAGCCGCCGCGCGGCGGGCCGGGCCGGGCCGTCATCGGTGAAGTCGAACACGCCGCCCGGCGTCGCACGGAACAACATGGTATCGGCAGGTACGATCAGCGCGACCATCGCGACCCGGGACCGCAATTCCGGCGGCAATCCCTCCACGCCCGCCAGCAGCATGTTCGCGCCGAAGGACTGGCCGACCAGCACCAGCCGCCGTGCACCCGGCTCAGCCAGCGCGCGCTGGACCGCCCGCTCCACCAGCGCGCCGGTTTCGGCCGATGTGCGGCGCCGGGCGAAGGCGCTCAGGGAATTGACCCCCACCACCGGCAGGCCGCCCTGGGCCATATGTCCCGCTATGACCGGTCCCATGCCTGCGTTGAATCCCATGTCGCCGGACAGGAAGATCGCGACCATGCCGTCGCGATTCGCGGCAGGTGTCGGGACGAGCGTGAACAGCGGACCGTCCGGATAGCCCAGATGCCGGCAATAGACCGCCGCGCCCGCCAGCAGCGCGACGATCGCCGCCAGCGTCAGGCCCCATTTGCGGCGTCGGGAAATCGGCATGCGCACCGCCTCGGTTGCTTGATCACGGCCCGACGTTACCGGCTTTTTCCTGAACGCCAAGCTAAGGAGGGAATAAGGAACGGTCGGGCCACGTACAGACGTCATGAACGACGAAGCCGACCTTCCTGACTCAGCCCAGCGCCTGCCCCTCTCTCGTGCCACCCTGCATGCGGCCCTGCGCCGTCCGCTGCGGGTCGCGCTGTTTTCGGGCAATTATGATTGCGTGCGCGACGGTGCCAACCAGGCGCTGAACCGGCTCGTGGCCTATCTGCTGGACAAGGTGCGGGCAGAGGTGCGCATTTATTCCCCCACCGCGCCGCGCAAGGCGTTCGAGTCGGTAGGCGATATCCGCTCCGTCCGCTCGATCAGCATTCCGGGACGCCCGGAATATCGCGTGGCGCTGGGCTTCCCGCGCGCCACCCAGCAGGATTTCGACGGCTTCGCACCCGACATCGTTCATCTCTCCGCCCCCGACCTGCTCGGGCGGCAGGCCCAGAAATATGCGCTGGCACGGGGCATTCCCATAGTGGCGAGCCTGCATACGCGCTTCGAAACCTATCTCGATTATTATCGCCTGTCCTTCCTGCGCGGACCGGTCGACCGCTATCTCGACCGCTTCTACGGCGATTGTGCCTCCATCCTCTGCCCCACCCTGCCGATCGCGCGGGAGATGGGCGAACGGTTCGGGACGGATCGCACTGCCATATGGGGGCGCGGCATCGATCCCGCATGTTTCCGGCCGGGCTTGCGCGATCCGGCCTTGCGCACCCAGCTGGGCTATACGGCAGAGGACATGGTGCCGCTCTTCTTCGGACGTCTGGTGCTGGAAAAGGGGCTGGGCGTCTTTGCCGAAGCCGTCGAAGCGGTACGCGCGCAGGGACTGGCGGTGCGCCCGCTGATCATCGGCGAAGGGCCGGCACGCAACTGGCTGGCGCAGCGGCTGCCCAACGCCACCTTCATGGGCCATCTGACGGGCGCGGCACTGGGCCGCGCGGTCGCCAGTGCCGACATGCTGATCAACCCGTCGGTCACGGAGGCCTTCGGCAATGTCAATCTGGAGGCGATGGCATCTGGCCTTGCCGTCATTTCCGCCGATGTGCCCAGCGCATCCGCCCTGATCGAGGATGGCCGCACCGGCCTGCTGGTGCCGGCCAGGAATGCCGCGGCCTATGCGGCGGCGGCGGCCGCGCTGATCCGCCAGCCCCACCGCCGTGCGATCCTGGGAGCGGCCGCGGCAGAGACGGCGGCGCGCCATCGATGGGACGACGTGCTGGAGGACGTGGTGCGCAGCTACGCCCACGTCCTGCGCATCCCCTTTCCCGCAATTTCCCTTGTCACGGCCCAGGCACAGGCCGCATGAGACACCCATGATGGACGAAGGCCCGGACATCAGGGACGATCTGGCCGCGATGCGGCGCTACGCCCGCTCGCTGACCCGTGACGACCCGGACGCCGACGATGTCGTGCAGGATGCATTGCTGCGCGCCATAGAGCGGCAGGAAACCTATCAACAGGGCCGCAACCGCCGCCGCTGGCTGCTGGCGATCGTCCACAATGTCTTCTTTTCCGCAAAGCGGCGCGAAGCATCGGAATCCCGGCGCAACAGCCGCTTTGCCGAAACCCTGATCGACCAGTTGGAGCCGGGGCAGGAGGAACATGCCCGCCTGGCCGAGATTGCGCGGCAATTCGCCGCCCTGCCCGAACATCATCGCGCCGTGCTGCACCTGACCGCGATCGAAGGATTGAGCTACCAGCAGGCGGCCGAAACCCTGGCCGTGCCGATCGGCACGGTGATGTCGCGCCTGTCGCGGGCCAGGGCAGCGTTGCGGGAGAGGGAACAGGGGCAGCAGGGGGCGGCCAGCCTCCGGCTGATAGGAGGAAGTGATGACTGACCGTCCGACCGATGTGGAAATCGACGCCTATATCGACGGCGAACTGGATGTGGAACGCCGCTTCGTGGTCGAAACCCATCTTTCGCGGCGGCCGGCGCTCGCGGCACGGGTCATGGGCGATCTCAGCACGCGCAGCGCGCTCCGCCTGCTGACCCATGACCGGCGGCGGATTCCAGGCGACATGATGGCAAAGGCGGAGCGGCTGGTGCCCGCGCAAAGAAGCCGCTGGCGCCGGCTGATGCCCGCCGGGCTTGTGACCGGCGGCCTGGCCGCGGGCATTGCGGCCTGGGTCGTCGGCATCGACCGCCCGCCCGCTTATGTCAGCTATGCGGTGGCATCGCACCGGATCGCGATGATGCGCGCCGACATGAACTCGCAGATCGAAACCCCCAAGTTCGACGCCCGGGAAATCGCGCTCAACACCCGCATCGCCATGCCGACGCTGCCGGACGATTGGCATGTCACCGACGTGCAGTTGTTTCCGACCGACAAGGAGCCCGCGCTGCTGATGGCGGTCCGCACGGACGAGGGGCGCAGGATGACGATCTTCGCCGTGCATGAGAAGACCCATGCGCCCGAGGAGCCGGATGCCGTGCGTGAGGGTGCGCAGTCGGTCGCCTATTGGCGGCGCGGCGACATGTCCTATGCGCTGACCGGCGATCAGGAACCGCGGACGATGGACGCCACCGCAGAGGAACTGGCGCGGATCTGACGGGCGGGACCATAGGGCGCCCGCCCGGCGGACTTTCAGCCGCTGAAATTGCCCGCGAAGGCAAAATCGGCAATATCCTTGCGACCGCTGGGCATTTCACGCGCCTGAAGCGTTTCGGGCAAGATCGATTTGTCGGCGATGCGGCCGATCGCGACGGCCGCCTCGATGCGGTAACGATCCGGCACGGCCAGTTCCACCCGTGCCTTGTCGAAATCCACGCCGCTCATGCCATGGCTGTGATAGCCGAGCCGCGTCGCCTGCAACGCCATCAGGGCCCAGGCGGCGCCCGCATCGAAACTGTGGCTGTGCGAGGGTTTGAAATCGTCCGATCCAGGGGCGGCCATCAGCGTGTCGGACAGCACGAAGAGCAACACCGAAGCATTCTGCGCCCAGCTCTGGTTGAAGGGCAGCAGCACGTCCAGGAAGCGGTTCCAGTCCGCGCCGTCGCGATGGGCGTAAAGGAACCGCCAGGGCTGATAATTGAACGCCGAGGGCGCCCAGCGCGCGGCGTCGAAGATCGTGTCCAGATCCTCCTGCGGGATCGACGAGGAATCGAAGGCGCGCGGCGACCAGCGTTCCAGAAAGAGCGGATCGACGGCGCGCGTAACCGCACGGGCAGCAACTGACATAGAATCTCCCAAAGACTGGTGAAGGGCGGCACGCCCCCTGCAAGGCGGTTGCGATATTGGAGGACGCAAGGGCGACCGCAAGGCCGCCCGGCTATTTCAGCTCAATTCGTAGGAGGCCTTCGTCGGCGCCTTGTCCCTGGGCGGCGCCACCGCATCGGGTCCGCGGTCCAGGAGGATACGATCCGGTTCGCGCAGCAGCTCACGCTTCATGGCGTCGCTTAACCGTCCCCAATGCCGACCGATCGCCGCGCGCCACATCCTCTTTTCTCCCCTGCCGAATCGAGACGGCTCTTATCTATTATGGCGGTAGAGAATTTTCGCTCAAGCTTTGCTGAAGAGCGGGTGAGAAAAGCTTGTCCCAAAAAGGGCACGCAGCGCCGTTTCCGATCATGACCAATAATTCATGAACGGATCATCGGCCCGGCACCCGCCACGGCGTAAAGGCAAGCCGATTACAGGGGTAGCAGGCAAGCCGCACGTCATGAGCAGACCGATTTTCTTCGATCCCACCGGCCGCCGGGGGCTTTGGGCGCGGCGCATATTGGCGGGCGGTTTGCTCGCCATATTGCTGGCCGCCATCGCCTTCGCCACGACGTTGGTCGCAGTGCCGACGGAACGCGATCTCGCGCTTCCGCTGCCCCAGCCCCATGCCGCGCGCCTGTCGGGTATTTCGACCCTGCGCCGCGACATCGCCAAATGGCTACCGCACTGGGGAAAGACCCATGGACAGGCCAAGCCGCTCAACATCGGCTTCTATGTACCGGGGACCGAAAACAGCATCGCCTCGCTGCGGCGCCATGTCGGCCAGCTCGACTGGGTGGTTCCGGCGCTCGTCAATGTGGCCGGTCCCGCCCAGCCCATCCATTATGCCAGCGATCCGGTGTTCGACCGGATGATCGCCGCCATGCCGCGCCCGCCCAAGGTGCTGCCCATGGTCCAGAATCTGGGAACGGAAAGCTGGAACGGCGCGGGCGCGGCACGGGTACTCCGCGACCCTGTCGCATCCCGCGCGCTCGCCCAGCAACTTGCTGCCTATGTCGCCCGCCGTCATGAGGCGGGACTGGTCATGGACTTCGAATCCCTGCCCGGCAGCGCCATGCCCACCTATCTGCACTTCCTCCACCTGCTGCGCGCGCAACTGCCCGCGGGCGCCAAGCTGGCCGTCACCGTGCCGGTGGACGAGGAAGGATGGCCGCTCGCCCGGTTCGCGGATGTCACCGACCGGGTGATCCTGATGGCCTATGACCAGCATTGGCAGAGCGGCCAACCCGGTCCGATCGCCGCGCAGGACTGGTTCACGCGGCAAGTGAAGACCGCGCTGCGCGACATCGGCGCCGACCATATCGTCGTCGCCCTCGGCAGCTATGCCTATGACTGGCATGGAACCGGCGACGGTGGGACCGCCGACGCGCTGTCGCTGGACGAAGCCTGGCTCGCCGCGCATGACAGCGATGCGCCCCCCATCTACGACATGGCCAGCGGCAATGCCGGCTTCGCCTATGACGAGGCGGGGCAGCGCCACCAGATCTGGATGCTGGATGCCGCCGCCACCTGGAACGAGTTGCTGGTGCTCAAGCGCCTTGGCATCCAGAGCATGGCCCTGTGGCGGCTCGGCAGCGAGGACCCCGGTGTATGGGCCGATCTCACCGCCTGGCGCAATGGCGGTCGCCCCAATCTCAGCCGCATGGCGAGCACGCTCAACACCGACGTCGAGGGGGCGGGTGAAATATTGCGGATCACCGCCACCCCGACCGAGGGCAGGCGCACCATCGTCTTCGGCCCGCAGAACAGCATAGAGCGGGAAAGCTACGGCACCCTGCCGACCCCCTATCAGGTGCAACGCACCGGCGGCCAGCATCCCAAGATGCTTGCCCTGACCTTCGACGATGGGCCGGACCCGACATGGACGCCGAAAATCCTCAAGGTGCTGGAACGGATGCATGCCCCTGCGACCTTCTTCGTGATCGGGGAAAATGCGCTGGAACATCCCGGCCTGCTCCAGCGGATCGTCGCGGACGGGGATGAGATCGGCAACCATACCTACGACCATCCCAATCTCGCCACCTGGTCGGACGACGCGACGCGCCTGCAACTCAATGCGACGCAACGGCTGGTACAGGCCTATACCGGCCATGGCATGCGCCTGTTCCGTGCGCCCTATTTCGGAGATGCGGAGCCGACCACGGCGGACGAACTCGGGCCGGCGCTGGCGGCACAGAGATTGGGCTATACCGTCGTCGGCCTGCACGTCGACCCCAATGACTGGCAACGCCCCGGCACCGACGCCATCGTCTCCCAGGTGATGGACCAGGTGCATGACGTGTCCGACGATCGGTCGGAGAACATCATCCTGCTGCACGATGGCGGCGGCGACCGGGCGCAGACGGTGGAGGCCCTGCCGCGCATCATCACGCAGTTGCGGGCCGAAGGCTACAGCTTCGTGCCGGTATCGCAACTTGCCGGGCTGCCCCGACAGGCCGCCATGCCGCCGGTCAAGTCCAGCGACCTGCTGGCGGTGCGGGTCGATGTCGGCGTATTCGTGGTGCTGGCCGTGCTTTCCGCGCTGCTTGGATGGATCTTCTACCTCGCCATTTCGCTGGGCCTCGCCCGCGCGGTGCTGATGACCTTGCTCGCCTGGTTCCAGGAACGGCGCGAACGGATCGTGCCGCCGGAGCATCAGCCGACCGTCTCCGTCATCATCCCCGCCTATAATGAAGCGCGGGTGATCGAGGCGTCGGTACGCCGCGTGCTGGCGAGCGACTATCCCGCGCTGCAACTGATCGTCGCGGATGACGGGTCGAAGGACGAAACCAGCGCGATAGTCGAGCGCGCCTTTGCCGACGACCCACGCGTCACGCTGCTGACGCTCCAGAACGGCGGCAAGGCGGCCGCGCTCAACCGCGCACTGGCGCAGGCCCATGGCGAGATCGTGATCGCGCTGGATGCCGACACCCAGTTCGAACCGCAGACGATCCGCCGCCTCGCCCGCTGGTTCGCGGACCCCGCCATCGGCGCGGTCGCGGGCGATGCGCGCGTGGGCAACCGGGTCAATCTCGTCACCCGCTGGCAGGCGGTCGAATATATCACGGCGCAGAATCTGGAGCGCCGCGCGCTGGCCGGGTTCGATGCCATGACGGTCGTGCCGGGTGCGGTCGGCGCCTGGCGGCGGGCGGCGCTGGACGCGGTGGGCGGCTATCCCGAAAATACGCTGGCGGAGGATCAGGACCTCACCATCGCCATCCAGCGCGCGGGCTGGCGTGTCACCTACGATCCCGAGGCCGTCGCCTGGACCGAAGCGCCCGAAAGCTTCAAGGCACTCGCCAAGCAGCGCTATCGCTGGGCCTTCGGCACATTGCAATGCCTGTGGAAGCATCGCCGTATCCTGCGTGAGCGGCGTCCCACCGGCCTTGCCCTGGTCGGCATGCCGCAGGCCTGGCTGTTCCAGATCCTGTTCGCGGCGATCTCCCCACTGATCGACTTCGCGCTGATCACCTCGATCGTCGGCACCATCGTGCGCGTACACCAGCATGGCTGGGCACAGACCAGCAACGATGTGTGGATGATGGGCCTCTACTGGCTGGCCTTCACCGGCATCGACATTGCCTGCGGCTGGGTCGCCTACAGGCTCGACGATCGCGACATAGGCTATCCACCGCACCTGCTGGTGGCGCAGCGCTTCGTCTATCGCCAGATCATGTATTGGGTGGTGGTGCGCGCCATCGCCTCTGCCATTGGCGGCTGGGTCGTGGGTTGGGGCAAGCTGGAACGCAGCGGCCGGGTCGCCGTGGCGGCCCAGGACAAGCCGCTTATTCCGTCCGGGGCATGAACAAAGCTTAACATGACTTGGCCCCCGATGCGCATCATCCTTTCTGCGGCGACGGAAAGACCGGCAATCCCGGCTTTCCGCCACCGGAAAGTGAAGGAGATGATCCATGAAATATCTGATCTTCCCTCTCGTCGCCCTGGGTTGGGGCACCGCCGCCATGGCGCAGCCCGCACCCAGCGCGCCCAAATCCTACCCGCCCTGTTCCAAGAGCGTGACGGACGAATGCATGGGCTCGTCGCACGGCACGGGCCATCACGCCGCCATGCGGCCCCATCACAAGATGGCCGCGCATCACCACCGGATGGCGGCGCGCCACCGGCCCCATCACATGGGCCATGCCGCCCATCACGGGATGAAGGCCAGGCCCGAACCGAAACCCTCCTGAAACCGACCCGGCCGGGAAAGGATGGGCTCCCGACATCCTTTCCCGGCACGTGATGCGCGGGGGAGTGAGACCGATGGCGAAGCGCTCGATCGACAATCATGCGACCGGCCTGCTGCTGGCCGGCCTCGCCCTGTGCGCACTGTTGATGAGCCTTGCCTTCTTCCTGCATCTGCGCCGCGCCACCGACGGCCATCTGGAGGCGGCCGCGGCCAAGGCCCGCTCGCTCCCCGGCGTGACCCTGATGGACGGGATGGCGGCGGGCGGACGTCCCGGCGTCATCGTCACCAGCATGGAATCCGACGGCCAGGCCGCGCGGCTGGGCATCAGCGTCGGTGACGGGGTGGTCAGCCTCAACGGCACACCGATCAGTTCACTGGATCAGGCCAGCGCCTATCTGTTACACCATCCCCAGCCGAAAATTGCGCTGGGGCTGAGACATGCGGATCGGATGCGCGTGGTGATGCTGGACCGGCCGGAAGGGGGACGATGAGCCACAAGATATTGGTGGTGGAGGATGATGCGGCCACCGCCGCCTATGTCGCCAAGGGCATGGGCGAGGCAGGCTTCACCGTCGATCAGGCGGATAACGGCCGCGACGGCCTGTTCCTGGCGAGCGACGGCAGCTATGGCGCGATCATCCTCGACCGGATGATGCCCGCCATGGACGGCATGGCGATGCTGAAGGCCCTGCGCGCGGCGGGGATAGAAACGCCGGTCATCATCCTGTCCGCCCTCGGCACGCCGGAGGACCGGGTGGAGGGGCTGACCAACGGCGCCGACGATTATCTGGTGAAGCCGTTCGCCTTTGCCGAACTGCTGGCCCGCGTGCAGTTGCTGCTGCGCCGGAGCGGCGGAGGCAGCGCGGTCGTCACCCATCTGCGCCATGAGGATCTGGAGATGGACCTGCTCTCCCGCCGGGTGAAGCGGGGCAACCGGACCATCGACCTGCAACCGCGCGAATTCCGCCTGCTCGAATTCTTCCTGCGCCATCCCGACCAGGTGGTGACGCGCACCATGCTGCTCGAAGGCGTGTGGGATTATCATTTCGATCCCGGCACGAACGTCATCGACGTCCATGTCAGCCGCCTGCGCCGCAAACTGGACGAAGGTGGCGAAGCGGGCGGCTCCAAGCCCCTGCTGCATACCGTGCGGGGCATGGGATATCGGCTTGGCCCGGACAATTGAGGGATTGCGCCGCTGGTTCGGCTTTGCCCGCTCGACCATCGGGCGTTTCGTCGGCCTCGCCTTTCTCTGCCAATTCCTGGTGACAGGCGGCGTATTACTCTTCGTCCAACAGGCAAGTCAGCGCACCGTCGTCGCCGCCGACCAGCAGGCGGTGGAGGATGCGCGCGACGACCTGCTCGCTCTTTATCGCAGCGGCGGCAAGGCGGCGCTGCGGACGGAGATCGCCCGCCGTTTCCGCAGTATCGAGGGGGAGCGCGCGGTCCTGCTCCTCACCGATGCGCAAGGACGCCCGATCAGCGGCAATCTGGGCGCCTGGCCGGCCAGCCTGCCCGCCGATGGACACTGGCGGATCATGTCGCTCTACCGCATCGGCCGGGAGGAGCCGGAGCCGATCGGCGTGATCGCCCTTCGGCTCAAAGGGGGCGAATTGTTGCTGACCGGCATGGTCATTTCGAACAGCCTGCAACTTGCGCGCATCTATGAAGAGGCGTTGAGCGTCGCCTTCGTCATCAGCCTGGTGCTGGCGCTGGGCATCGCCATCATGCTGGGCCGCATCCTGGCACGGCAGGTGTCGGATATTGCACGGACCGCCAATGAGGTCGCGGTGGGCGCACTCGACCGGCGGGTGCCGACCGATGGCAGCGGGGATGCGTTCGACCGGTTAGGGACATCGATCAACGCCATGCTGGAGCGGATCGATGCGCTGGTGACGCAGCTCCGGATGATGACCGACGGGCTGGCGCACGACCTTAAATCGCCGGTGACGCGACTGATCTCCGTCGTCGAACAGGCCAGCGCCCAGACGCGCGATGACACCGCGCTCGATGCGCTGGAAAAGGTGCATCACGAGGCGCAGACACTGCGCTCCATGTTGACCACGGCGCTGCTCATCAGCCGGACCGAGGCGGGGTTCGGCGGCGATCAGCGACGCGACACCAATGTCGGCGACCTGCTGCGCGACGTGGGAGAGGTCTATGGCCCGCTGATCGAGGATAGCGGTTTCGCCCTCAGCATTTCCGCGCCGGAATCGCTGATCTTCCCCTTGCACCGCGAACTGGTGAGCCAGTCGCTCGCCAATCTCATCGAGAATGCACTTTATTATGCGGAAGGCGGCGACAGCATCGATCTCAGCGCCGCGCTGGAGGACGGCCATCTGCTGATCTGCGTCGCGGACAACGGCCCCGGCATTGCGGAGGAGAGCCATCATGCCGCGCTCAAGCGCTTCGGCCGGCTCGATCCGGCGCGCGGCAAGCCCGGATCGGGACTGGGCCTGTCTCTGGTGGAGGCGGTGGCGCGGCTGCACCATGGCACCGTGACACTCGCGGACAACGGCCCCGGCCTGCGGGTCCTGCTGATCTTGCGGCGCCCCTGATAGCGGAACCGCGGTTGCTTTCATGACCGCCTGGACTTGGCCCTGGCGACGCGATCGGCACGGCAGCTTCCGGCTCGGTTGACCGGGCCATGAACATATGAGGGCGCAGGCGGAAAAGCGCATCCCGGACGACGGCCTGAAGCGTGCAGTTCATCCGACCGCCGCCCGGGAAGACAATCGTTGCCTTGTCTGGAGAGCATGACAACGTTGTCTTTTCGGACTAGCTCTTTGCCGCCGCCGGATCAAGGGCCTTTCCATGCTGCCGACCACGGATTTTTCATGACAACCAACAATGCTTACGAAGCCGACATGACCGAGCGGCGTTGGCCGGGACAGGAAACGGGTAAACCTGGTTTCCTCAGGCCGCCGTCCATGGCAAGACCCGCGGATGAGTGCCGCCATTCCCCCTTGCCTCCGCTGATGCCCAGCATCCATGACGTCGCCGCCATGGCAGGCGTGTCGATCAAGACCGTATCGCGCGTGGTCAACAAGGCGCCCAATGTCAGCGCGGAATTGCGCGAACGGGTGACAGCGGCGATCCGTCAGCTCGGATACCGGCCCAACCAATCGGCGCGGCGGCTGGCGGGCGGCCGGTCCTTCATGATCGCCTTCCTCTACAACAATCCGGCCCCATCCTATAATGGCGGCATCCAGTCCGGCGCAGCGAACCGGTGCCGGGATCTGGGCTATCATCTGGTGGTCGAACCCATGCCGCTGGCGGGCGAAGATCGGTTCGCCATTCTCGATCGTCTGGTCGCGGCATTGCGGCCCGATGGCGTTTTCCTGGTACCGCCCCTGTCGGACGATGCCCGATTGCTTCAACGTCTGTCCGAACTGAAACTGCCCTGCGCCCGCATCGCCGGTTCGGTGATGGCGGAAAGTTTCAACATACCCACACCCGAGCGCGCAGCCGGACGGATGGTCGCGGATCATCTGATCGGCCTTGGCCATTGCCGGATCGGCGTCATCACGCCACCCGCCAGCCACAAGGCGGCCATGCAGCGTGTCGAGGGCTTTCGCGACGGCCTCCTCGCTGCGGGACTGCCGATCGACGACGCCTTGTTCATGGAAGGCGCGTTCGATTTCGAATCGGGCATTCGAGCGGGCGAGCGATTATTGGCTGAGGTCCGGCGACCGACCGCGATCTTCGCTACGAATGACGACATGGCCTTGGGCGCGCTGACCGTCGCGCACCGCCTGAAATTATCCGTGCCCGAGGATCTGTCGGTGGTCGGCTTCGACGACACCCCCGCCGGCCTTACCGCCTGGCCGCCGCTTACTACCGTCAGCCAGCCGCTGGAGGCGATGGGCAGCGCGGTCATCGACGCACTGGCGGGCAGTTCCGCCGACTCGCCGCAATTCACCTTCCGGCTGATCCAGCGCGGCAGTTCAGGGCCAGCCGCCGTTTAAGGAAGAGAGCGGACCGTCTACTTTACGATTTCCATTCGCCATGAGCAGGGGCCGGGCCAGGTCGAAGACCTGTGTCGAAGGGGCTGCGCTGGTCCTTGCCCAGAAGCCTAACCGGCAAACTGGCAGGTCGGCAGACCCTGCACCCCAGGGAAGAGCTCGAACAACGCCCCGTCATATTCGCTTTCCGGCAGGCCGACCGCCGCCGAACTGACGAACATCCGGTCCAGCGTCTCGCCGGCAAAACAGATGTTCGTCACCTGCCTTGCGGGCAGGGTGATCGACCGGTCGAGCATCCCGTCCGGCGTGAAGCGGCTGACCCGCCCGCCGCCCCAATGCGCGACCCACAAATGCCCCTCCGCATCCACGGTCATGCCGTCGGGATAGCCATCCTCTTCGGCGAAGCGAATGAAGGGCTGGCGATCCGAAAGGCCGCCGTCAGCCTTCCGGGCGAACCGGTACATGACCCGCCTGGCCGTATCGCTATGGTAGAGCCAGCGGCCGCAAGGCGAAAAGGCCGGTCCATTGGGCACGCGATAACCGCTGTCCATCAGTTCCCAGCGTCCGTCGGGATCGAACCGGTAGAGCGCGCCCACATCCTGCTCTTCGGCCATGTCCATGGTGCCGCACCAGATGGCGCCGCTGGCATCGGCCTTGCCGTCGTTCATCCGGCTGCCCGGCAGGTGCGGTTCGGGATCGCCCAGGGGCGTGATCACCAGCGGATCGAGCGCGATCCGGGCAAACCCGTCCTGGAAACCCCCGATGAAGCCCCCCTCCGCCCGCTCCGCCACCCAGCCGAGCGGTGCGGGCATGGTCCAACGCTGCATGGCACCATCATCGAGCGACAAGCGGTTGAGCGCCGGCGCCAGAATGTCGGTCCAGTAGACCGCATTCTCGCGCGCCGACCATAGCGTCCCTTCGCCCAGCATATCGCGCCACTCGCGCTCGATCTTGCGCCATTCGGCCATCGAAATGCCTCAGCGCCTGACCGACAGACGGTAGATCATCTGATGATGATAGGGCTTGCCGGGGTCGACCCGCGCCGAGAGGAATTTGGGCTGGTTGGGCGAATCGGGGAATTTCTGCGGCTCCAGCGCAATGCCGTCACCCATGCGATAGAGATGTCCCTGCTTGCCCGTCAGCGTGCCGTCGAGGAAATTGCCGGTATAGAATTGCACACCGGGCTCCGTGGTCAGCACTTCCAGCACGCGGCCGGAATCGGGATCTTCAAGGCGCGCCGCCAGTTCGGGAGCCTTGGTCGCCCCCTTGTCGAGCGCGAAATTATGGTCGTAGCCGCGCCCCGCGACGATCTGCGCGTCGCGGCCGTCGCGAATGCCGTCCGCCACGCGGCGGGGCGCGCGGAAATCGAACACGCTTCCCTCCACCGGCTTCAATTCGCCGGTCGGGATCAGATTGACGTCGACCGGCGTGAAGGCCCTGGCCGGGATCGTCAGCATATGCCCCAATGCGCCGCCTGCCGACCCTTCGCCCGCCAAATCGAAGATGGCATGGTTGGTCATGTTGACGATGGTCGGCTTGCTGGTCTTCGCGTCGAAGGCGATGCCCAGATTGCCTGCTTCGTCCAGCGTGTAGGTGACGGTGGTGTCGAGCTGGCCGGGATAGCCCGAATCGCCATCGGGGCTGCTATGGGACAGGACCAGAGTGGCGGTCGGCCCGCTTTTCAACGAAACGACCTTCCAGACCTGCTTGTCGAAGCCCTTGCCGCCGCCATGCAGCGAGTTGACCTTGTCGTTGAGCGGCAGCCGATAGTTTTTGCCGTCCAGCGTGAATTTGCCCCCGGCAATACGGTTGGCATAGCGGCCCACGGTCACGCCGAAATAATTGGGGTGATCGACATAGCCGGCCAGATCGTCATAGCCCAGCAGCACATCGGCCGCTTTTCCGTTGCGGTCCGGCCCGATCAGCTTCTGCAATGTCGCGCCATAAGTCAGGATCGTGGCCGACACCCCCGCCCCATTTTTGAGCGTGATCGCCTCGATCGCCGTGCCGTCGGTGAGCGTCCCTGCGGGAGAGCGGCTGGCCTCCGCGGCGGATGCGGCGCTGCTTGCCATCATGAGGACGGCACCGTATGACAAGGCGCCATATGACAACGCTGCCAGGACTGATCTGTTCATAAAGGCCTTTCGCATGCAGTTCCTCCCCGACGCCATTGACGCGCCGTGGGCGGGGATATACTCCTACATAATAATCGGGCGCAACCCTGTTCCGGCCGCGCTCCGTTTCGACACTTCCGGAGAAGGATGAATGGCAGGACCCGTTTCCTCTGCCGCGGCACCCGCCGCGACCTATAATCCCGGCACGCGTTACGGCCCTGCCCTGACGCTGCTCGCCAGCCTCTTCTTCATGTGGGGCTTCATCACCGTCATCAACAACACCCTGCTGCCGCATCTGCGCAGCGTGTTCGAATTGAGCTACACCCAGACCACGCTGATCGAATCCGTGTGGTTCATCGCTTATTTCTTCGCCTCCATTCCTTCCGCCAAGCTGATCGAGCGGATCGGCTACAAGAAATCCATGGTCACGGGCCTGTTGATCATGGCGGCGGGCGCGCTGGGCATGACCCTGGCCGCCAGCATCCCCTCCTATGGCGTGACGCTGGTCATGCTGTTCGTCATCGCCAGCGGCATCACGCTGCTTCAGGTCGCCGCCAACCCCTATGTCGCGGTGGTCGGAAAGCCCGAAACCGCCTCTTCGCGCCTCAACCTGGTGCAGGCGATGAACTCGGCGGGCACCATGCTGGCCCCGATGTTCGGCGCTTACCTGATCCTCGGCCGGTCGAAGGGGGGCACCGCACAGGGCGAGGTCGTGCTCACGCAGGCCGAGCGGTTGGCCGACGCCCAGTCGGTGGTGCTGCCCTATGCACTGGTGGCCGTGGTGCTGGTCGTGCTGGCGGTGGTGATCGCCCGCTTCCCGCTTCCCGACATGGGCGCCTCAACCTCCCGCCTCGCCAAGGAGGACCGCAAGCATCTCTCGCTCTGGTCGCACCGCAATCTCGTGTTCGGCATTCCCGCGATCTTCATCTATCTGATCGCGGAAATCGGCGTCGCCAACCTGTTCGTGAACTTCGTCAGCCAGCCGGACATCGCCAACCTGACCCATGAGCAAGCCGGACGCTATCTGACCTTCCTCTGGGGCGGCATGATGGTCGGCCGCTTCGCCGGCTCCGCGATCATGCAGCGGTTCGATGCGGGCAAGGTGCTGGCCGCCTTTTCGGTCGGCGCGTTCTTGGTGATGATGATCACCGTCTTCGCCCATGGCCCGGTCGCCATGTGGTCGCTGATCCTGGTCGGCCTGTTCCATTCGATCATGTTCCCGACCATCTTCACGCTGGGCATCAAGGGGCTGGGACCGTTGACCGAGGAAGGCTCCGGCCTGCTGATCATGGCGATCGCGGGCGGCGCCCTGGTCGTGGTGCAGGGCTGGCTGGCGGACCATTTCGGCTTGCAGACCAGCTTCCTGCTGACCGCCATCTGCGAACTCTACATCCTCTTCTACGCGCTATGGGGGTCGAAACCGACCCACGCGCTGCCGGATCAGCAGATCGGCTGAAGAACCGAGGGTCGCATTGCCCGAAAACGAAAAAGGCCGGAGCGGCATGTCCGCTCCGGCCTTTTTCGTTTACCGCGTCATCGCGCTGGCCGTATCCTCCAGCGCCAGATCGACCAGCACGCCCATTGCCTCGGCCGCTCCCTCCGCATCCCCGGCCGCGATCGCATCGAACACACGCGCATGGTCCGGGATCGGATTGCGCGGCAGGGCACGGGCACGCTGCTTGAACTGGGTCGTCCAGTTGACGGCAGCGCCGATGCTGGCCGACAGCGTCTGCAAGGCATCGTTACGCGTCGCATTCAGGATCGCATTGTGGAAATCGCGGTCCGCGGCCCGCCCGGCCTCGGTCGCCAGCGTGTGGCGGCGCATTGCCGCCAGCGCATCCTTCATCAGCTTGATATCGTCCCTGGTCCGCCGCTTGGCAGCGAGCCGGGCCGCCGCCGGCTCGACGATCGCGCGCAATTCGAACAGGTCACGCACGAACTGCACATCCGGTTCCCCGGCAAAGGCCCAGGCCAGCACTTCGGGATCGAGCAGGTTCCAGCGGTTGCGGGGCAGCACGCGCGTTCCCGCCTTCGGCCGGCTTTCCACCAGCCCCTTGGCGGTCAGCACCTGGATCGCCTCGCGATAGGCACTGCGTGACACCTCCAGTTCCTCGGCAAAGGCGACTTCGCCCGACAGCACGTCGCCGGGCGCATATTGGCCGGACAAGATTGCCGTCCCCAACTTGTGCGCAATGGCGCCGTGCAGACGCCGGCCGGGGCCTCGCGCTTCCTTGGCGCCCCCTCCATCGCTGCCGCCAGCCTCTTTCAAAATCCCCTTTTCTTCAGCCATTTCCATGCCTCCCACCTCCTCCTTAGCAGTCGATCCGGCAAGGTGAAACACAATCATTGCCTTCACCGCTTTCCTGTAATATGTCGGAGTAATAAGGAGATTCAGATGGCGGATAAAGCCCCGACTTTCGAACGACAGGGCGAATAGACGCCGCGCGTCAGTCCGGCACCCTTCAAATGACTGACAATTCAGCTTTTTGCGAAGTTTGGCCAGCGCCAGCAGAGGCGCACGGGAGGAGATTTTTTCATGACTTTGCGCCTGTTGCAGCACCGTGCCGACAGCGGTGCCCGTTCCGTCATCGCCGCCCAGGGCGATGCCGCGTATTTCCTTGTCGGTGTAGAGACCATCCGTGCGCTGGCGCTGGATGCGATCGCCAGGGGCATTTCGCTGGGCGACGCGGTCGCAGCCATCGCCAAGGGCGACGCCATCGACATTGCCGCCGAGTTCGAGGCCGGCCGCCTGCTCGCTCCCATCGACCATGAGGACAGCGCCCATGTCCAACTGACCGGCACCGGCCTCACCCACCTTGGGTCTGCGGAGGGGCGCGACAAGATGCACCGCGAAGCCACGGCCGCTGAGGTGAAGACCGACAGCATGCGCATGTTCCTGGAAGGGTTGGAAGGGGGCAAGCCAGCGCCCGGCACCGTCGGCCAGCAGCCCGAATGGTTCTACAAGGGCGACGGCTCACAACTCGTCGCCCCGACCGATCCTTTGACCATGCCCGCCTTCGCACAAGATGGCGGCGAGGAGCCGGAGATTGCGGGCATCTACATCATCGGTCCCGACGGCCAGCCCTATCGCCTCGGCCTCGCGCTCGCCAACGAGTTCAGCGACCATGTGACCGAACGCCATAATTATCTCTGGCTCGCCCATTCCAAGCTGCGTCAGGCGTCGCTCGGCCCCGAACTGCTGGCCGGTCCCGCACCCGACCATATCGAGGGCACGAGCCGCATCCTGCGCAACGGCGAAACGCTGTGGGAAAGGCCGTTCCTCTCGGGCGAGGGCAATATGTCGCACAGCCTCGCCAATCTCGAACAGCATCATTTCAAATATGACCTGTTCCGCCGCCCCGGCGACGTGCATGTCCACTTTTTCGGCACGGCGACCCTGTCGTTCACCGACGGCGTGCAGACCCGGGAAGGCGATGTGTTCGAGATCATCGCCGCCCCCTTCACCCTGCCGGCGCGCAATCCGCTGAAGCGCGCCGCACCGGTCGAAGTGGCCGTCAAAGTCCTGTAGAAAAATGGACCCGATCCGCATCGCCATCGTCGGCATCGGCAAGATCGCGCGCGACCAGCATGTCCCCGCGATCCGGGGCAATGGCGCCTTCAGCCTCGTCGCGACCGTCAGCCCGCTGGATGCGGGGCTGGAGGGCGTGCCCCATCTCGCCAGCCTCGACGCGCTGCTGGCCGAAGGGCCGGCGGTCGACGCCATCGCGCTCTGCACCCCACCGCAGGTGCGCTACGAACTGGCGTCTCGGGCCTTGGCGCGCGGCATCCACCTGTTCCTCGAAAAGCCGCCCGGCGCGACTCTGGCCGAGGTCGCGGCGCTGGAGGCGCAGGCGGACAAGGTCGGCGCCAGCCTGTTCGCGGCCTGGCATTCGCGCTTCGCCGCGGGCGTAGCTCCGGCTCGGGCCTGGCTCGCCGAACGGCGAATCGAAAAGGTCTCCATCATCTGGCGGGAGGATGTGCGCGTCTGGCATCCTGGGCAGGCATGGATCTGGGAACCGGGCGGCCTTGGCGTGTTCGATCCGGGGATCAATGCCCTCTCCATAGCCACCCATATCCTGCCGCGGCCCTTCTTCCTCAGGCAAGCGACCCTGGTGCTGCCGAAAAACCGGGCCGCGCCGATCGCCGCCGACATCGCCTTCCGCGACACGAGCGGCGCGGACATCCATATGGACCTGGACTGGCGGCAGACCGGTCCGCAAAGCTGGGACATCCTGGTCGAAACCGATGCCGGAACGCTGAAGCTCAGCCAGGGCGGCGCCGTGCTGCAATTGCCCAGCGGCACCGAACAAGGCGAGGATATCGAATATGCCGGCCTCTACGGCCACTTCGCCACGCTGATCCGGGGCGGGCGCAGCGATGTGGACACCGCCCCTTTACGCCTGGTTGCCGACGCCTTCCTGCGCGGCAGGCGGGAAACCACCGACGCTTTTCACGACTGAAATCCCCAGGGAGAGAAGAATGATGAAGGCCCTGCGCCGCACGACTGCCGCGCTTCTGCTCTGCGCCACCGCCATGACTGGCGGGATGCCCGGCGTGAACGCTCAGACCGGCGGTAAGCCGACGACGGCGACCCTCCATGCCGACAAGCCCGGCGCGACCTATGACAAGGCGATCTTCACCCAGTTCGCCGAGCATCTGGGGAATGGCATCTATGGCGGCCTGTGGGTCGGCAATGACCGGTCGATTCCCAACACCAACGGCTTCCGCAATGACGTCGTGGCGGCGCTGCGCAACCTGTCCGTGCCGATCATCCGCTGGCCGGGCGGCTGCTTTGCCGACGAATATCACTGGCGCGAGGGCATCGGCCCGAAGAAGGACCGCCCGACCAAGGTCAACACCCATTGGGGCGGCGTGACCGAGCCCAATAGCGTGGGCACCCACGAATTTTTCGAACTGCTGCGCCAGGTCGGTGCGCAGGCCTATATTGCGGGCAATGTCGGCAATGGCACGCCACAGGAAATGGCGGAGTGGGTGGAATATATGACCGCCCCGGCGGGCAGCCTTGCGGACCTGCGCGCCAAGAATGGGCATAAGGAACCGTGGGCCGTCCCCTATTTCGGCGTCGGCAACGAACTTTGGGGGTGCGGCGGCAATATGCGGCCGGAATTCGCGGCGGACGAGACGCGCCGCTACGCCACCTTCATCAAGGCCCCTGCCGGCACGAAAATCCTGAAGATCGCGGCCGGTGCCAATGTCGACGACTATAATTGGACCGAGACGATGATGCGGGTGGCGGGCGACCGGCTCGACGGGCTCTCGCTCCATTATTATGTCCATCCCGCAGGCGGCTGGCCGCCGCGTGCCCCCGCCGTCGATTTCGACGAAACCGGCTGGGCCGATGCGCTCGCGGGCGCGATGCGCATGGACGAACTGATCACCAGACATAGCGCGATCATGGACAAATATGATCCGGCCAAGCGCGTGTTCCTCGCCGTCGACGAATGGGGCGCCTGGTATGCGCAGGACCCCGGCACGCATCCCGGCTTCCTGCGGCAGCAGAACACGCTGCGCGATGCGCTGATCGCCTCGATCCATCTCGACATTTTCGCCAAACATGCCGACCGCGTCCGCATGACCGCCATCGCGCAGATGGTGAACGTGCTCCAGGCGATGATCCTGACCGAAGGCAGGAAGATGGTGCTGACCCCCACCTACCATGTCTTCGAGATGTACAAGCCCTGGCAGGACGCGACGGTGCTGCCGATCGACATCGACACGCCCTGGTACAACAAGGACAGGTTCGTGATGCCCGCCATCAGCGGATCGGCGGTCCGGGCGAAGGACGGCAAGGTCCATGTCGGCCTGTCCAACCTCGATCCCAACCAGAGCAACATGGTCACGGTGAAGCTGGATGGGTTGAACGCGGCGAGCGTGTCGGGCCGCATCCTGACGGCCTCGGCGATCAATGCGCACAACAGCTTCGACGATCCGCAAGTCGTGAAGCCCGCCCCCTTCACCGGCGCGCAGATTGCAAACGGCGTGTTGACCGTCGCCCTGCCGCCCAAATCGGTGGTGGTGCTCGACGTCCAGTAAAGCCCTTGGAGCGGGCGGAGGGTGGAATCGCCGTCCGCTCCATTCCCTTCCCTTTTAAGGGGTTCCGTGTTCCTGCGAAGGCAGGAACCCCGTTGAAACGGCGGAACTGGGCTCCTGCCTTCGCAGGAGCACATGACGCCCAGAACCGCTGTCGAAGAGAGTCTGCATGGCGCTGTCAAATATGTTGAAAATGGCGAGCCTCGCCCTCCTCGCCTGCGCGAGCGTCGCCGGGGCTGAGACGCTGAACAGCCGTCTGACCGGCGACCTCACGCCGACCCACGACCCCGTCATCATCCGCGAGGGCGACACCTATCACGTCTTCAGCACCGGCCATGGCCAGCGCCTGATCGAGACCCGCACGTCAAAGGATCTGATCCACTGGACCGCCGGCGGTCCGGTCTTCACCGCGCTTCCCGCATGGGCGACCAAGGCCATTCCCGGCAGCGACGGCATGTGGGCGCCCGACATCAGCTTCGTGAATGGCCGCTACCGGCTCTATTATTCGGTCTCGACCTTCGGTTCGAACCGGTCGGCCATCGGCCTCGCCACCAGTCCCACGCTCGACCCCAGGGCGCCGAATTACGGCTGGCGCGACGAGGGGCTGGTGATCATGTCGACCAAGGCGGACGACTATAATGCGATCGACCCCAATTTCGTCATCGATCGCGAAGGGCGCCACTGGCTGACGCTGGGCAGCTTCTGGACCGGCATCAAGCTGTTCGAACTGGACAAAAAGACCGGAAAACCGCTGAAGACCGGTGAGCGGCCGATTTCCATCGCCCGCCGCCCCGCCCCCGCAGGCGGCCCGGCTCCGGTCGAGGCGCCCTTCATCGTCGACCATGGCGGCTATTATTGGCTGATGGCGTCCTACGACTATTGCTGCAAGGGCGTGAACAGCACCTACTACACCGTCATCGGCCGCTCAAAGGCAATCACCGGGCCCTATCTCGGCAAGGACGGCAGCCCGATGATGCAGGGTGGCGGCACCATCTTCCTGCACGCCGACCTTCAGGAACAGCAGCGCTGGCGTGGCCCCGGCCATGCGGGCTGGCTGCATGACCGGGATGGAAGAGATTATGTCGTCTATCACGCCTATGACAAACAGGTGAACGGCGCGCCGACCCTGCGGATCGCGCCGGTCCGCTGGGGCGCGGATGGCTGGCCTGTTGCAGACTATTGAGAACTCGCCCTCACCCTTTCCCTCCCCCAGCGGGAGAGGGAGGAAGGCGCGAAGCGCCGGAAGGGTGAGGGCGACCCAAGAGGAGAGCTTTGAATGAACCCCATGAACCGCCGCCACTTCCTCGCCGGAACAGCCGCGCTATCCGCAACACCACTTATCGCGCGCGCCAAAACCGAAGTCGCCGCCCCGGTCCCGGTCAACCCGCTGGTGAAGCAGCGCGCCGACGCGCAGGTCTTCCGCCATGAGGACGGCTTTTACTACATGACCGGTTCGGTCCCCGAATATGACCGGCTGGTACTCCGTCGATCGAAGACGCTGGCGGGCCTGTCGACCGCGGAGGAACGCGTCCTCTGGCGCCACGAAAAGACCGGCCCCATGTCCGGTTTCCTCTGGGCGCCCGAACTGCACCAGATCAACGGCAAGTGGATCATGTACTTCGCCGCCGGTCCCAGCGGCGGTGGCGAGGACGTGTTCCGCATCCGCACCTATGCCGTGGTCTGCGACGGCCCCGATCCGATGACCGGCAAATGGACCGTCCTTGGCCAGTTCCAGGCGCCGTGGGACAGCTTCAACCTCGACTCCACCAGCTTCGTCCATCGCGGCAAGCGCTATTTCGCCTGGGCGCAGCGCGAACCGGGCATCGAGACGAACAGCAACCTCTACATCGCGCCGCTGGAATCGCCGCTGAAGCTGGCAAGCAAAGCCACCCGCCTGACCATCCCGACGCTCGACTGGGAAATACGCGGCTACAAGGTGGCCGAAGCGCCCGCAGTCCTGCACCGCAACGGCCGCCTGTTCATGACCTATTCGGCCAGCGCCACCGATGCGCGCTATTGCCTCGGCCTGCTCACGGCGGACGAGAATGCCGACATCATGGACCCCAATGCCTGGGTGAAGTCGCCGCAGCCGGTGTTCACCACCTGCCGGGAAACCAGCGTCTACGGCCCCGGCCACAACAGCTTTACCGTCGATGAAAAGGGCCGCGATGTCCTCGTCTATCACGGCCGCGACTATGAGGCGATCCAGGGCGACCCGCTGTTCAACCCCGACCGCCACACCCGGGTGCAGCGCCTCTATTACAAGGCCGACGGCACACCCGATTTCGGCGTGCCCGTCGGCAACGGCCCGCTGCCCGAGCGCTTCGCTTCCGCCGCCGATCCCAAGGCCATGCTGGCCCATGACGGCCTGCGCCTGATCGCGGGCAACCCCTCGCTGCCCGCCACCCAGTTCCGCCAGACCGCAGGCCGAGCCGGACCGCAGAGCGTGATGCTCTCCCCCATATTGCTGCCCGACCATTATCTGGTCGCGGCCAGGGATGGATCGGTCATCCTCGCCCGCGACGATCGCAGCACCGACTTTGCGATGCGCAGCCAGTTCGTCCGCTTCACCGACGACCGCTCGGGCACGGTCCGCTTCGTGTCGATCGCGGCCGCCGGCAAGGCGCTTGCCGTGGTGAAGAATGCAATCCGTCTCGCGGGCAGCCGCGACGCTACGGCGCGTTGGATCGCGGACTGACCTTAGCTCCCAAGTCTGACAAATAGAAGGAAAAATCCGCTTCCCCTTCCCTCGGGAAAGCGGCTTTTTCCCATGCCCATAAAGCTTTAAAATGCCGATATGCCTGGATGCGGTATATTTGTCACAAGCAAAAATCTTTCATGTACGGGCAAAGCAATTTCCCTCTTGCCTTCTATTACTCCGAGAAATAATTAGTCAGAGTAATTCGTGGCGCAAACGCGCTCATATCTCCATGGGGAGGATCAAAAATGGCTCTGAAGCCAATCGTTTTCACGTCTGCGTCCCTGCTCGCCCTCATGCTGGCGGGCACTGCCCACGCCCAAACCCAAAGCGCGCCCGAAACCGCGCCGCAGCAGGACGAAGCCAACGACATCATCGTCACCGGCGTCCGCGCCTCGATCGTCGGCGCGCTCAACGTGCGCAAGGAATCGACCCAGATCGTCGATTCGATCGTCGCGGAAGATGTCGGCAAACTGCCCGACAACAACGTCGTCGAGGCGCTCCAGCGCGTCACCGGCATCCAGGTCACCAACCGCACCGGCGGCGAAGCGGCGGCGATCTCGATCCGTGGCCTGCCCGACGCGCTGACCACTCTCAACGGCCGCAACATCTTCACCGCCGCCGGACAGTCCTTCCAGTTGCAGGACGTGTCGGCCAACCTCGTCAAGCGCGTCGACGTGTTCAAGACGCGCTCCGCCGACCAGATCGAAACGGGCCTGGCGGGACAGGTCAATGTGGAGACCCGCCGCCCGTTCGACTTTAACGGCTTCGCCATTTCCGGCCTCGCGCGCGGCATCTATAATGAGCAGGCGGACAGCTATAATCCGAACGTCGCGCTGCTGGTCAGCGACCGCTGGGAAACCGGCATCGGCGACATCGGCCTGTTGGTGAACGGCAGCTACAGCCGCACCAAATATCGCGACCAGACGGTGACGGCGGGCGCCTTCGTGCCGTTCGCCACCATGACCCCGCCCGCCGGAACGGGCCTGACGGCTTTCCAGCGCATCTTCCCGGTCGGCCGCGATCCGATCACCGGAGAGTTCGGCCGGGCACCGGCACTTGGCGCATGGGATCCCGGCCTCAACGCCGGCCTGTCGACGGCCGCGGGCGCGACCATGGACGTCAACGGCGTCGAGACGCCCTATTATCTGTCCCGCGACGCCGCGTTCAGCTCCGACCTCTACGGCAAGCGCGAGCGTCCGTCCTTCAACGTCGCGCTGCAATGGGCGCCCAACAGCAGCTCGGTCTACACCGCCGAGGTCTTCTATGCGGGCTTCCGGGGCGAAACGTTCAGCAGCCTGCAATTCAGCTTCGTCGACTATTGGGCGAACCCGCAGGCGCCGACGCTCTATGACGGCACCAACATCGTCAAGGCGCGCACCGCGAACAGCGTTTACGGCTTCAACAGCGGCGACTTCACCAAGACCAGCACCGACAGCTTCGTCTATGCGCTGAACGGCAAATGGGACCTGGGCGATCGCGGCAAGATCATCGGTGACATCGCCTATCAGACCAGCAAGGTGAAGACCTCCTTCCTCGCCATGCGGACGGATCGGGTCGCGAACTCGATCGACGTCGATTTCAACGCGGGCGGCGGCATCCCTTCCTATCATTTCGACGATGACAGCCTGCTGGCCGACCCCGGCGTCTGGAACGTCGCCCAGCTTTACGACAACGCCAATCGCGACAAGGGCAGCGCCATCACCGGCACGCTCGACGGCTACTACAGTTGGGACGAAGGCTTCCTGCGCCAGATCAAGGCAGGCATCCGCATCGACCAGCGCAAGGCGTCGACCGCCGTGCGCACCCAGGATGCGGGCGCGCCGCTGGTCCGGACCACGCTGGCCGGGCTGGGCGAAGGCGCCGCCTTCACCAATTCCGACTTCTATCAGGGCCGCGCCGACGTGCCGTCGAGCTGGACCCTGGCGAACGGCTATTGGCTGCATGACAATGCCGACACCGTCCGCGGCCTCTACGGCATCAAAACCTCCGACCAGCTTGCGCTCCAGAAGGTGTTCGACATCGACGAAAGCACCATCGCCGCCTATGTGCAGGCCGATGGCGAACTGTCGATCTTCGGCCGTCCGCTGAAATTGCAGGCCGGCGTGCGCTATGTCACGGTCGATACCGACTATAATTTCTTCGACCGCTACAATGGCGGCGCGCAGACCCGCGTGTCGTCCGGGTCGGACCGCTTCCTGCCCAGCTTCACCGCGCGCTACGAGATTTTCGACAATCTGCGCCTGCGCTTCAACTATGGTGAAACGCTGCGCCGCCCGAACTTCAGCGACATCAACCCCAATTACAATCTGACCGGCGACCTCACCAATGTCGGCTATGGCAGCGGCACGGCGGGCACGGCGACGCTGAAGCCCACCCATTCGAAGAATTTCGACGCCGCGATCGAATGGTATTTCGAACGCAACAGCGCGATCACGCTGACCGGTTTCCGCCGCGAGATCAGCGGGCTGGTCGTGCCGCTGACGATTCAGGAATATATCCCGAACAACGGCATCGTGGCAGGCGCGACGGATAATTTCGCGATCACCCGCCCGGTCAACGCATCGAACGGCGTGCTCAAGGGGCTGGAACTGGGCCTGACCTATTTCCCCAGCTACCTGCCGGGCCCGCTCAACGGCCTGGGCTTCGTGGGCAGCGTGACCGTGCTGGATTCCAAGCAGAACATCCCGGAAACCAACTCGGCCGGCGTCGTTACCGGCGAATCCACCTCGTCCTTCTTCGGCGTGTCGGACCTCAGCTACAACGCCACGCTCGCCTATGATAACGGCCCGATCGGCGCGCGCCTGTCCTATATCTGGCGCAAGGAGTTTCTGGCCAACAACGAAGCCCGTCTGTTCGCCAACCCGATCGGCGTGTGGCGCAACCCGGAAAAGAGTCTGGACCTCCAGCTCACCTGGAACGTCAACGACCGTCTGGGCGTGACCTTCGACGCGGTCAACCTGACCAAGTCGAAGCAGCAAACCTATTACAAGTTCGAGGATGTCGGCGGGCCCGATCAGTTCAACCTCGGCACCACCCTGCTGGCGCGCACCTTCGCGCTGGGTGTCCGCTATACGTTCAAGTGAGTGCCCGATGGGATGCGGCACCTCCTCCGCATCCCATTTCCATGGCGGCCGGTCCAGGACCCTCTCCAATCCCGGCCGGCCGCCATATTCGTTTCCGGCGACAGGGGATTGAGCGATGCGCGCGTGGATCAACGCTTTGCTGACAGGTGCGGCACTGATCGGGGCGGCTCCGCCGCCTCCCGCAATGGACAATCATCGCATCGCGGTCCAGCGCTTCGGCAAAGACGCGCCCTGGTATGAACGGCGTATCCCCTTCTTCGAATCCGCCGACCCCAGGATCGACGCGGTCTATTATTATCGCTGGTCCCTCTTCCGCGCCCACCAGCGCGATCTGGGGGAAGAAGGGTTCATCTCCACCGAATTCCTCGATGATGTCGACTGGCAGCGGCATCCCTATGCCAGCCTGAACGACGCCACCGGCTTCCATCTGGCCGAGGGACGCTGGCTGAACGACCGCCGCTATGCCGACGATTATATCGATTTCATGTATGCCGGCGGCGGCAATGACCGCCATTTCACCGACTATATGGCCGACAGCGTCTGGGGCCGCTATCTGGTCGACGGCGACCGCGAAGCGGCGCTCCGCCACCTGCCGGTCATGCGCCACATCTACCGCCTGTGGGACGAGAAGTTCGACTTCGACAAGCGCCTCTATTTCGTCGAGCCGCTGCTCGACGCCACCGAATATACCGTCTCCTCCATCGACGCGTCGGGCGGCAAGGACGGCTTTCGCGGCGGCGATGCGTTCCGCCCCTCGATCAACAGCTATATGTTCGCCAATGCCCGTGCCCTTTCCCGGCTGGCAGCGATGGCGGGCGACGAGGCCATGGCGCGGGACTATGCCGCCCGCGCCGAAGCCATCCGGGGCCATGTGCTGGCCGACCTCTGGAGCGAGAAGCTCACCCACTTCATCGACCGGCACCAGAGCCGGAAGAACCCGCACGTCACCTATTGGGAACCGATCCGCAATCGCGAGCTTGTCGGCTATCTGCCCTGGATGTTCGACCTCGTCCCCGACGAAGCGCGCTATGCGCAGGCTTGGCGCCATCTGCTCGACCCCGCCTCGCTCGCCGGCAAGGCAGGCATGCGCACGGTCGAGGTGAATTACGAATATTATATGCGGCAGTATCGCTATCTTGGCCCAGACCCCGAATGCCAGTGGAACGGCCCTGTCTGGCCTTATCAGACGACCCAGGTGCTGATCGGGCTGGCGAACCTGCTCGACCATTATCAGAGCCTCGGCCCCGTCACCCGCAGCGACTATATGCGCCTGCTGCGCCAATATACGGCGCTCCACTATCAGGGCGCCGGAAAGGCCAAACGCCTCGACCTGGAGGAAGACTATCACCCTGAAACCGGCCAGCCGATCGTGGGGCTCGATCGCAGCCACCACTATTTCCATTCGGGCTATAACGACCTGATCCTGACCGGGCTGGTCGGCATCCGTCCCCGCGCCGACGATGTGCTGGAGGTGAACCCGCTGCTTCCCGAAGCGGGCGATCCGCAGGCGCTGGCCTGGTTCCGGGCGCAGGACGTGCCCTATCACGGCCGCCGCATCGCCGTGACCTGGGACGCGGACGGCAGCCATTATGGCCGGGGCAAGGGCCTGTCCATAGAGGTCGATGGCCGGGAAGTCGCCCGCCGCCCTACGCTCGGCCGCCTGACCACAGCCGTGGAAAGCGCGCGCAACGCCACCATCGATCGCCCCATCAACCGCGCAGTCCAACTCGTGCGCGGCCAGTTTCCGAAGGGCTCTGCCTCCAGCAACACCGACCCGGAAAATATCCATGACGCCATCGATGGAAGGCTCTGGTTCTTCCCCGAACTGCCCAATGGCTGGTCTTCTGCACCCTCGCCCGCCGGACAATGGTACGCGATCGATTTCGGCAAGCCGGTCGTCCTCGGCCGCGCCGAGCTGGCCTTCTTCGCGGACGGCAAGGGCTTCGCCGTTCCGCGCGGCTATCGCCTGCAAGCCATGATCGGGGGAGGCTGGAAGACGATCGCGACACCCAGGGGTTCACCCGTCGCCGACGGCATCACCTTCCTGCGCTGGCCTGCCATCCGCACCGACAAGGTGCGCCTGCTCATGACCCCAAAGGGCGGCAAGGCCATACGGCTCGTCGAATTCAAGCTGTTTCAGGACTAGATAGGGTGAAAGGTGGCGAGCAAACCAGCGCTGCCCGAGATTTCGCCACAAGCCATGTCAACGCGCAAGGCGGCCAGCGACGCCTGTGCGGTCACGCGTCCTTCCAGCCGATAATGTCATCGGTCGTTGTGACCCGATTGGTATGATGCCCCACATGGGCGATCATTGTTATGAGAAAATGGCGACTTGGAAGATTCTGGCGGAGAGGGAGCCCGTCGAAAGATGGAGCAATAACGACGGATTTCCTAGCCTCTTAAGCATCGCTTTTAAGGCGATACCCCGACTTATACCCCCACCTCGTTTTGCACCCCTGCCCGATACCCCATCGGGTCCGCAACCCACGAATCAATCTCCGATTCATACCATGCCGTAAGCCCGGCGCTGATGCGATGGGGACGCGGGAAAGTGCCCGCGCTGATGCGCCGATAGATGGTCGCGCTCGACAGAGTCGTGCGGGCCTTCACCTCGGCGATGCGCAGCAGGTTGTCCCGCCGCCTGTCGTTGATGTTCTCCATGATCATTGTCCGTTTCCCGTCACTCAGTCCAGTATGCCAATTCGTCTGCCACGACCTCCTTCGCCGCCTCCAGCGTGCGCGGCTGGGGGTCGTCGGGCCAGTCGGTTTCCCAAGATGCTTTTGCCGCTGCCGCCGCCTCGGCATCGGAAAGATTGGGCACAGCCATCTTGAACCATGTCCCCATCGTCTGAATGATCTGCGCACGGAAGATGACCGGCGCGACGCCATCGGGCGCAGCGACCGGATAGTCTGGGGCTTCGGATGCCGCTCGACAGTTGCCACATAAACAGCGATATTTCTCACCGCCGTCGCGGGGCGTTGCGTAGATAAAGCCCCAGCCGCCGCAGGTTGTGCAATCAGGCCGTGCCCAAGGTTCGCGCTGCTCAGCCATTGCGCCCCTCCATCCGTTTCGCCAGCGCCGCAGCATGGCGGTCCAGAACCTGCGTGATCCGGTCGGCGCACCTCGACGCCTCGCGCGTCCGGCCCAGATGCCAGCCTTTGCAGCTGGGGCACTGGTAGATGTCCATGGCGATGTTCTTCACCCGCCTGAGTGCGATAATGGCACCTTGCCTCGTCGGATGGCGCACCTTGCCTTTGCACTGGTGGCTCATGGCTGCTGAGCCTCCCTAATCCGCTGCATCGCCGCATCGATCGCTGCCCGGCAGGACGGCAGGGCCTGCGAAGGCGGCGCGCTATCGTGCAGGTCGACGGCCATATGCCCGAGCATCAGCCGGTTGACGTTGTGATTCATGATCAGCGACCAGCTGTAGGTTGTGCCGCACTGGGCGTTCAGCCGTTCATTGCAGCGGTCGAGGAAATCGAGGCGGGCCTGATCAGCGAATATCTGATCAGCGATTGTCCGCCACCAGCCGCTTGCCGGCTCCATATCGAAGGCCGCGCACAGCTCGGTCACGACATCGGTCGATTCGATCTCCTGCCCGTTGCCATAGACATGGCCCAGTTCTTCGCCGGCGAACGTGTCCATCAGTAACAGCAGCTTCGCCAGGGCGTCGCGCTTATCCATTCGCGGCCTCCAGCAGAATATCGGCGTGGCACGGCGCGCCGGCCGGGCACCAGCAGGCGAGGTTCTTGCCGCGAAGTTCGCGCCCAGCCATTTCGCGCAGGCTAGGCGTCTCGCGCAGGTGGATGCGGAAGGCGGCCACGGCCTGCTCTGCCGTGCGGCCCGGCTGGAGCGGATAGGGATTGCCCCATTTCGTGGAGCGGTCGACCTTCACCGTGTTATCGGGCATCCGCCAGCCCTTCGCACGAGAAAGTTGTATGCGGCGAGGCCGGTCCGTCATGGGATGATCCTCTTCGACATGGCCGCCATGAAGTCCTTGGCCTGCTCGGTTTCCTCGCAGATGGCGGTGATCGCGGCCCACTGAAGGGCCGACACCTGATAGGTGCTCTCGGACGAGAACCCGCTTTTCGCCTTCAGCTTCAGGGAAAGGCTGGCGTTCTTCGCGCCAGCGGTTTCAGCGGTCAGCGTCGTCACAGCGGCACCCCCAGATGCTTCGCGATGTCGATCAGGTGCAGCGCCTGGCTGCGCGCGTCGTCGAGCGCGTCATGGTGAACGCCGCTGCGCTCCATCCGCGGCGCGCCCGGCAGCGACTTCATCGTGCGGTAGCAGCGGTCAAAGCGGAAATCCCACGGCATTTCATGACCGGCCGCGCGGAACGCGCTGCGCATCAGCACATTGTCGAAGCTCGCGCCGTTGCCCCATGTCGGCAGGCTCTCGTCGCCATACCATTCGCGATAGCGCTGGAGCACAACGGCGAGCGGGTGGCGCGGCAAGGAAAGCAGCGCCCGGCGGGCGTCGGCGCGCTCCTCGTCGAACCACCAGAACACGGTCCGCGCATCCAGCTTCAGCCCAAGCGCCTGCGCATTGACCGGGTCAATGCCCTGATGAAAGACGCTGATGATGCCATTGGCGTTGAACTTCACGGCGCCGATCGAGGTGATCAGCGCATCGTCTCCGGTGCCCAGCGTCTCAATGTCGTTCATGACATGGGTGGTCAGTGCGGGCGGCGCGGCAATCTCCAGCACCTCCCATTGGTCGGGATTGATACGCGGGGTGCGATAGTGCTCAATGCCTCCGCCGACCACGACGTTCATGATGATATAGTCGCCGAAACCTTCGGTGCCGTGGCAGAGGAAATCGTCGGGGACATAATGGCTGCGCCACTTCGCCAGACGCCTGCCGCTGTCATCAGTCAGCCAATAGACGCCCTGATCGCAGACCTTGTAATGGATTTCGGCGGTTTCACCGGCTGGCCAATCCTGCACAATGCCGTCGAGCAGATCGATCCGCACCTTCCACAGGTCGCCTTCGCGCCCGAAGATGCGCGATCCGTCCTCGTCGATCAGGCCGTTGACGCAGGCGTCTTCCCAATAGCGCACCTCCGCCTCGACCTCGATGTGCGTCGCCTGTTCGAAAATGCTCATGGCTTCCATCCTTTCGCCTGGGCGAACGCCATCACCTCCGCCTTGCTGGCGAAGAGGCGGCGTCCCACCTGAAATTGTTTCTCCAGCGCGCAGACCGGCACGAAGCCCTTACGGCGCAGGAAAGTCTGCGCCCGCTCGAACGGGTCCGTCCGAATGCGCTCGGCCTCGTTCAGCCCGGCCATGATCCGCTTCGCGGTGATCCCGGCGATGCTCCGGTGGCTCGACTTCGCATTGCGCGCGAGTAGGCCGCGCTTCTGCATCTGGATTTCGGCCAGAGCCATATCGGCGTCCGCCGGCATCGGCATGACTTCGCCGATCTGATAGTTGGGAAGCGGGCGCTTCATGCGGTCTGCTCCCACAGCCATTTCTGTTCGAGCGGCTGGAAATCAGGCCGGGGCCGATTCAACCGTGACCAGCGCCCGCCGCGCGTTTCACCTATCAACTTCCATCCCGCAGCTCGCAGCGTTGTGCCCGGCTCCGACTTCAAGGTGTAGGTTCCGATGCGACGATAGCCGAGCGCGAAGGCCGCGCGGGCGGCGGCACCATAGAGGAAAGAGCAAGCGTTGCGGTGGCCTGTCGTGCAGCAGCGCGTCACCTCCAGCGTCTCGCCATCGTCGCGCAGCCGTGCAACCGGCCGACCGATGATGATCACGCCGACAATCTGCCCGTCAGCCGCCGCGCCGATGCTGAACTTGTGTCCGGCGGGCGGCGTCAGATGGCGGTGATGCTCCCGCACGAAGGCGGCCGCCTGCTCGAATGTCATGGGAATGGCTGCGAGCTTCATGCCGTCTGGCCCTCCATGATCCGCAGCACCACCGGCCGGACGCAGGCGACAGCCCACGCATTGCCCAGGGCCTTATATTGCGGGCCATCGGCGGCGGCGTTCGTCCGCCACCGCCCTTCGTTGTCGCGCACAACGTGGGCGCCCTTGGCAGTCAGATAGGCGGCCTCGTCATCGTCGATCGTCCGGCGGCTGCCGTGCTCAATCATCGTCCAGTCGTCGGGATAGCCCTGAAGGCGGCAGCATTCCGTGACGGTCAGGCGTCGGACGGCCCATTCGGTAGCAACCGCCTGGACTTCGGCGCGCGCTTCCAAAGTGTAAGCCACGCCCTCCTTGAACCCGGCGCCATCGGGTCCGCTCGCAGGGTTCTCGCGCAGCGCGCCCGCCTGGATTGCCACGGCCATCTGCCCGCCTGCGTTAGCATGGCTATCAGCGTGACCCATTGCCCGTAGGGTGGGCGAAAGATCATCCTGAGCGTCCGCGCCATAGTCCTTGCAGGAGAAGGCGACGGGCGCCTGATCCACGATGTAATCGCCACCCTGGTTACCGCCGACCGGGCCGCCCGCCATAAGCGGTTGAGCAACATCGACAGCGCGGGCCTTGTAATCCTTACCGCTGTTCATCGGCATGATGGAGAATGGGACCGGGACAATCGGTGTGCCGCGCCCAGTGCCGTCCTCGCTCGCATCAAAGCCTTCCGCGCGCAACGTATGGGCGACGAGCATCGAGCCAGCAGTATCGGCACTCGTGCCGGGTTGCCGATCTCCGCCCGTTTCGTTTCCGCCGGCCGGAAGGGTGCCCGCAACGTCCGCGATGAAGGTTTCGACCTCAAAGTCTACGCGTTGGCCCTTGGCGGTCAGGCAAGCGGCGACGTCAATAGGTCCGCTGGTGCGCCCCCCCCCCGAATCCGACTGGCTGCAATCCACCTTGGCATTCGAAATCGGTTCCAAGGCCGCCACCGCCTTCAGCGCATGCGCTAAGAGTGCCGGTAGTTCCTTCCCCCGCTTCGCGGCGCGGCGGATTATTCCCAGACAGGCTTTGGCGCTCAAATAATACCTCGACGGGATCGGCCCCGTCTCCAAAATCTGCGACAAGGAACACACGCTCGCGCCGTTGCGCCAAGCCTGCATATTGAGCATCGAGAACCCGCCATGCCGCCCGTGCCCATGGCCCGGCAACCATACCTGCGCTTGGCCATGTGGGGACCAGTTCCTGCCGCTTTTCGTGCCAGCGCCAGAAATCGTTGCCCCGGCGTCCCCGCGGGCGCTCGCACGGAAGGAGGGCATCGTCTGCCCCGACAAGTCCGCCCAGGAAACAACCGAAGGCGTTATCTTCGTGGTTGAGCCATCCGGGGACGTTTTCGACAGCAAGGTTCCGAGGTCTAATTGCATGGGCGATTTCCAGAAAGCGGATGGAGAGTTGGCCGCGCGGGTCGGACATGCCTTTGCGCAGACCGGCGACGCTGAACGCCTGGCACGGCGGGCCGCCCGCCAGCAGATCGAGGGAGCCGAACGCCGCCGCCCGCTCAATGAAGTCGGGCGCGGTGATGTCGCCGAGGTTCGGATGGCCGAAGCGGCTGGCCAGCACGGCGCTGGGGAACTTCTCAATCTCCGCACACCAAAGCCATTCGGCTTCCGGCAGGGCAAGTTCAGCGCCGCCGATACCAGAGAAGCAGGAAGCCGCGCGCATCAGCCGCGCTCCCAGACCGGGCCATAGTCGACCACGACGGAACGCACCCGCGCCTCGCTGCCGAGGAAGACGGGATAGAAGGTCATGCCGGACATCACCGACAGGAAGATGCGGCCGGTGCGATTCACCTCCTCGATCTCGTCCGGCGTCAGCTGCCAGCAGGAGACGTTGCAGGGGCCGCCGCGCTGGCGGAAGGTGTGCAGATCGGACACATCGGCGCGGTCTTCGGGCGCCTTGAACGTGAAGTTCGATCCCGCAAAATCAACGGCGTAGGCCATCAGTCAGGCTTTCCGATCATCTCATTGTGGACATGGACCAGCGCGCCGACGGCGGCGGCTATCGTGGGATCGTCGCCGAAGCTGACGAGGACGGTGCGGTTCGCCGGGTCGTCATCCTCGCGAGCGACGATGTGCAGGCCCTTGCCCTGCCAAATCTCGTTCTCGGCGACGGCGTGGGGGTGCCGGTTACTCTCCGCCCAGCGCTTACCCCAGTTGGCGCGCAGAGCGTCCATCATCGCACTGATGGGATCGGGTGCCTCGACCGGCACGCCATATTCATGGCAGAACTTGCAGGTCGCGGGGTTTCCCCGGCAGTGGTTGAGCGCGCCGTTGTGCGCCTTGATCGCGTGGCGAAAACCCCAGCGGGTCTTCACCAGCACGAATTCGGGATTTTCAGCACCGAACTTCATCAGAAATCCCCCGGCGCGACCTGGGCGCAGATAATGCCCTGCTCGCGCCACATGGCGACGACGCTCGCGCGATCTTCGAAAATGAGGTCGGGCTTGCCGCGCTCGGTGATCCAGCCTCGCTTCAGCCGATAGTCGGCTGTCCGGTCGCCGCCTTCGCGCATGATCAGCGGAAGGCCGCCGAGGCCATGATCGTTCAGCCAGCGCTGCGTCGCTACGCGGCAATTGTCCGAGCGGCCGGTCCAGATCTCCACGCGATGGCCAGTATCTATCAGCGCCGCTGCGCACGCCTGAACGGGGGATATGGGCGTATCTTCATGCACCGTGGCATAGAATGCGTCCCAGTTCTGTTCGGGCCAGTCAGCCTCGCCATGCGCGGGCATCGCGATGTGGTGCAGGCGGTGCTCGCAATTGGCGAGCGTACCATCGAGGTCGAAGACGACGAACATCAGGCGGCCCCACCTTCGGCGCGGAACCCGCCGTCGCTGGTCAGGCCCTGCGCACGCTTGAACGCCTGCTTATCGAAAATGCGTTTCCGCATTTCAGGGCTGTCGATCCGGTCGAACTCGGTCAGCGCCGCAGCCTTCAGGTCGACCTCGCGGCGGAAACAGAAGGCGGCCAGCGTCACCAAGACGCCACCGACCTCCTGGAAGGTTTCGCCTACCGGCCGGCCATAGACATAGTCGACCACACGCCCGACCTCGGTGGCGGTCATGCCCTCCGCCTGGGCCAGCTCCAGCGCTTCCTCCAGAAAGCGCATGATCCGTTCAAGCGGGTCCATGGCGATCTGCTCGCCAAAGACTTCGACCATCCAGGCGCCGACGGCCGATTGAAAGTCGCCCATGTCGCCGCCGCCTCCCGGCTGGCTGAGGGCGCGATCAGCCAAGGCCCTGAACCGTTCGTTCGTTTCAGCCTTCTCGACCTTGCCCGCCTTCCGGTGCTCGTCGGCATAGAAGGCGAACTGGTCGCGGCATTGGGTCAGAACATCACGCATCATTACTCTCCCGCTCGCACGGCGAGATGTGCGTCAGGCCCAGCCGACAAGGCAGGCAGTCGCAGGGTTCGCCGGGCTCGGATTGGTTAGCGGATCGACCGGCCTCGACGGCCGACCCGCGCGGATCAGATGACGACCGGGAGGGGGAAAGGTCGTCCGAGGCTCCCGCCCGCTGCGCGCTAAGGGGGGACGCGCGCAGTTGGGACAGTGGCGGTTTGTTGAGCAGGCGCAGGTGGCGCTCGGTGGCGAGCGATGCCCGCGCGGCAATGCCTGCCAGGAGGATGGAGGGGTGTTCGAGCATCAGCCGATCCTCCGAAAGCGGAACCACGACCGGCGCGGCTGCTCCATCGGCTGGATCGGGCCGCGCATCCGCTCAGCCTGCCATTGCGTCTGCGGCGCGACGGTCAGCGGGTCGCGGCCCCGAATGTGGAAGCGGGCCGTCATCAGCGCGGCTCCATCATCAGGGCAGCCACGATCTGGTCGCGGTAGGCGCGCAGGTGGACGTAGATCAGCCAGCAGGAGCCGATGCCCATGCCGAGCATGAAGATGCTGGCGGCGATGTGTGCGGGCGCGCTCACTGGATCACCATCAGCGCGGCGTTTTCGGGACGGTCCGACGGCAGGGTGATGATGGGCTCGGGGTTCTCCAGCCGCTCAGCCGCCGCCAGCATCCGGCTGGCTCCGGTGATCAGCGCATAGCGCGCCGCCTCGGGGTCGGTCGGCAGCAGCCGATGCGCTTCGCCAGCCGCGTGCCGGCCGATGTTCACGAAATCGACGGTCTGGTATGACTTATAGGCCGGGTCGCGCATCAGCGCGCTCGTCATCCTCAGCGCTTCAGCAAACGCCGTTCCGACAGAATTGCGATCGTGGGACATGATGATCTCCCCACCCGCTCGCCTGCCGGCTGGATGCGCGGCGGCTCAGGTGATGGAGGTCTTATGTGCGATTATCGGAAGTATCGCAACTTAAAAATTGCGATTATCGCATTTAATCATCTGGCGGAATGTAATCGGGGTAGAACCCGCTGTCGTCCGACGCCGCGGAAATGTCCCTTTGCTCTGGAAGGACAGCCTCTTCGCCGTCGAGGCCCACGCGAATATTCGCGCCCCAACTCGCCGCTTCCTGAAATATCGATGATGTGATTCGCCCCCGCGCGAGATAGGTGCGGATCAGCGGGGCTCTGTCTGCTCGGACGTATCCGATCTGCACGCCCCGCTCGCTAAAAACGGCGACCGCCTGCGGGTCGGCAGGGTTCTTTGGCTCTGGCACCAAATCAATCCTCTCCCCCGGCCGGCAGAGCAGGATCTCGAAGCGACGGTTCGATTTATCTTTGTTCGGGTGGTCGGCTCCAACAACCGCCAAAGACAATTGCACGATCCAGTGCCCCTATTGAACGAACGCGGTGTCCTCGCAAATGGCCGCCGTCTTGTAAATTGCATTGGCCGCGCCCGTTACGTCGACGTCGATCTCCGCAAGATCATTGTCATACGTAAGAAATTGCGCACGAAACCGCTTTGGTGACGAGATCGCCAGCCCCTTCAATAGGTCCGTGGCCTTGTTACCGATTATCGACGCTGCTTTGCCATCGTAATATGGGGAAGGCAAATCCTGAGCCGGAGCATCGTCAAGCCGGTATTTCGCTCCGTGAACTCGCGACGAAATCCGGTCGCTACCAAGATATTTCGGGGTAAAGAAGGTGAGATACAGCGACCCCAGGCCGGGCTTGTCACACTTGACGGCTAAGAACCCATCAGCGCCCAGTTTGGTATGGGTTATCCCTCGCTTCGTGTCAGAAAAGCCATCGATAACGGTTTCCACTTCCCACGCGCCCACCATCTCGCCTGGCTTTGACCCAAGTGAAGCACTCGCCGATCCGGACGAGGCCGCCAGCAGCGCAGCGATTATAACCTTCTTCATGCCCACCCCCTTGAATTTAGCCCTAATGTCGACGTCCAGACCAAACCACCCGACCAATGATCCGCACATCCTCGGCTGATACGAGCTTCGCTCCATGTATCGGATTATCGGAGATGATCTCGACCTTACCTTCTGCCGCTGGCCGCAACCGCTTAACCGCACCGGCGCCATAGAGGCTGATTGCCCAGATACGATCCATCATGTTGAGCTTAGTCTGCGTGGTGTCGATGACCAGCGTGTCGCTGTCGAGAAGGGTCGGCTGCATACTGTCCCCGGCACCGTGCGCGACGATAAGGCGCGTTGACGGTGCCCGGCTAATTGCACGCAGCTGATTGGGATCGAACCCGATCTCCGATTCCTCGAAATAGTCGTCGAGATTGGTGCCGTCACCCATTGCGAAGCCGAGGTTGATTTGCTTGAGCATCACCATGCCGTCGCCGTCTGCGACCCCCCGCGTCGGCGGAATGTCGGGATGGACGGTCGGACCTTGACGGATCGACGGCCGGCCAGCCGTGGCAAGCCATTCCCGCGCAGCCAACAGCTCAGCCGCTTTGAACTGCCGTTCGCCTTTCTTCACCTTGGAAATTTTGTTCTCTTCCAGGCCGAGCGCCACTGCTAGGTCGCGCTGGCGCAATTTCAGATCGTCCAGCACGCGAAAGATGTCCGCCGCTTCAGCGCTCAGATGGGCGTAAGGGTCCATGGGGCTATTGAACCCGAACTTGCGACTATCGCAATCGCGATTATCGCAACTTTCCGCTTGCGATTGACTTCCGATTATCGCATATAAATCCTCATGCTCACCGATGCCGATATTATCATCGACGGTTTGGGCGGAACGAGCGCCGTCGCCAAGATGGTGAAGTCCCCCACATCCACCGTCCACAGCTGGCGCAAGAACGGCATTCCCGCTGCGCGCCTCGATCATATGAAGCTCGCTGCCAAGAAGGCTCGCAAGCCTTGGCCGTCGGTTTCCCATGCCCATTCCTCCGCTTGCGATGCCGTCCCGGCCGGCGATGCACGCTCGGTTGCCGAGAGGATTTCTGCCTGATGTCTGCGTGCTGTGATTATGGAACCTCTCTACGCGCAGGCGCGCCCAGCGTGTTGGGTAAGTCGGTGCGTCTCACACAGAATTCTTATCGCGAGGCGGTCAGCCAGACGGTGAGCGCGCTTGCCGCACCGGAAGGGCTGACGGATCAGGACATGGCCGATCTGCTCGGCAACTCCGCTGCGTCGGTCGGCAATGCCCGGAACAAGAAGGGCGACCTGAGCGCCGTTGCCATGCTGAGCATCGGCAAGGCGTTCGGCCCGGAGAGCCTGAACACCATCCTGTCGCTGATCGGCGCGAAGGCGGTCCCGGCGACTGCCGTGTGCTGCGAGAACGTCGGCCATATCCCGCTGAAGATCGCGGAGGCTCTGCCCCTGCTGATTGCGCTGCTGTCGGACGGCGATTGCTGCGACAGCGACGTTCTGAAGCTCGAAGCGGCTGGCGTCATCGACGAAATTATCAAGGCGGCCAGTGTGCTGGAACGCCGCCGCAACGAGGTCCGGCTTCGGGCCGTCTGAAACTGAAACCGAGCGGGCGCGACACGCCCTGGAGTGAACCATGACCGACGCGAACGGCGCGGCGCTGGCGATGGCCAGTTCCGCGAGCGATGCTCTGCATCCCGATTACCTGGCTTTCCTTGAGGCGAAAATCCCGCTGGCCCTGCCCGCAGGTTTCCCCTGCGACCTCGATGAGGTGCCGACGCATCTCTCCGACGGCCGTCCCATGAAGGAGCATGTCCGCCATATCGTCCGTTGGGCGGTCGAAGGCGGACGGCGCGCGTTGTTCGAGAGCTTCGGCCTTCACAAGACGATGCAGCAATTGCTGATCGGCAGCATCATCTGCCGCAAGGCGAATTGCTGGGGCATCATCATCCTGCCCCTGAACGTCCGCCGCGAGTTCATTCGCGACGCGGCGCTGCTCGATATTCCGGTTGCGTTCGCTCAAGCCGATGCGGAGATCGACGCGATCCTGAGCGAGGCGGCGCTTCGGTGCCAGCCGCGCGGCCGCCCGCTCATACTGACCAATTACGAGAGCGTCCGCGAGGGGAAGATCGACATCAGCCGGTTCGGCTGGGCCAGCCTCGATGAAGCGGACGTTCTGCGCTCCTTCGGGTCGAAGACCTATCAGGAGTTCCTGCCGCTGTTCGAGCAGGTTCCCTATCGGCACGTCGCCACCGCGACGCCGGCGCCGAACCGCTACAAGGAGATGATCCATTATGCGGGGTTCCTCGGCATCATGGACACCGGGCAGGCCCTGACCCGCTTCTTCCAGCGCAACAGCGAGAAGGCGGGCGACCTGACGCTCTATCCGCATAAGGTCGATGAGTTCTGGATTTGGGTGAATAGCTGGGCCGTCTGCATCCAGCGCCCCAGCGACCTGGGCTTTTCCGACGAAGGATATGACCTGCCGCCCATCACCGTGCGCTGGCATAGCGTGCAGGCTGACATTGCCAGCAACGAGATCGAGAGCAACGGCCAAGGCCGCCTGATCCGGGATAGCGCGATGGGCGTTGTCGGCGCATCGCGCGAGAAGCGCAGGACCATCGACGCGCGCATCGAGAAGGTGGCCGAAATCATCGCCGCCGCGCCGAGCGATCATTTCATCGTCTGGCACGACCTCGAAGATGAGCGCCGGGCGATCGAGGCCGCCCTGCCCGCTTGCGAGACGGTCTACGGCGCGCAGAAGCTGGATGAGCGCGAGGAGATCGTCACCCGCTTCGCAGACGGGAAGCTGCAGATGATCGGCGCGAAGCCGGTCATGCTGGGCGGCGGCGTCAACCTGCAGCGTCACTGCCACCGCGAAATCTTCGCCGGCGTCGGCTTCAAGTTCCGCGATTTCATCCAGGCGATCCACCGCGTTCAGAGGTTCGGGCAGGAATTCCCTGTCGAGATCGACATCATCCATGCCGAGACGGAAACGGAGGTCGTCCGCGAATTGCAGGAGAAGTGGGCGCGCGACGATGAGTTTCGCGTCACCATGTCGGACCTGATCCGCCGCTATGGTCTCAACCATGGCGCCGCGGCGGAGGCGGTGAAGCGCTCGATCGGCTGTGCCCGGCAGGAGGCGAGCGGTACCGGCTGGACGTTGGCGCACAATGATTGCGTCGCCGAGGCGGAGCGCCTGGCGGACAATTCGCTGGACCTGATCGTCACCTCGATCCCGTTCAGCAACCACTATGAATATACGCCGAGCTATAACGATTTCGGCCATACCGACGACGATGCGCACTTTTTCGCGCAGATGGACTTCCTGACGCCGCAACTGCTTCGCGCGCTCGCGCCCGGCCGGTTGGCGTGCATCCACGTCAAGGACCGGATCCTGTTCGGCTCCGTCACCGGCGAGGGCGTGCCCACGGTCAATCCGTTCCATGCCAAATGCATCGAACATTACATGCGCCACGGCTTCCAATTCATGGGCATGATCACGGTCGTCACCGACGTCGTGCGCGAAAACAACCAGACCTATCGCCTCTCCTATAGCGAGATGCTCAAGGACGGCACGAAGATGGGCGTGGGCAGCCCTGAATATGTGCTGTTGATGCGCAAACCGCAGAGCGATCGGAGCCGCGGCTATGCCGACACGCCCGTAGCCAAGTCCGCTGATGATTATAGCCTCGCCCGCTGGCAGGTCGACGCGCATGCCTTCTGGCGGTCGAGCGGCGAGCGCCCGCTGACCATCCCCGAATTGTGGGAGGTTGAAGAGCGCTTCGCCCATATGGCGACCGGCAAGATCGTGAAGCGCTTTCGCGAAGAGACGCGCGACCTGATCTACAGCTTCCGTTCGCATGTCGAGATTGGCGAGCAAATTGAGGAGCGCGGCGCCAACGATCAGCGCGGCCATCTGCCACGCACCTTTATGGCCCTGGCGCCGGGCAGCCATCACCCGGACGTCTGGGACGATGTGGTTCGCATGCGGACGCTCAACGCCCAGCAGGTGCAGAAAGGCCGCGAGAAGCATGTCTGCCCTCTTCAATTCGACATCGTTGATCGCCTGATCGAGCGGTACTCGGCCAAGGGCGACCTGGTTTACGATCCGTTCTGCGGCCTGGGCACCGTCCCGATGCGGGCCATCCTGTCCGGCCGCCGTGGCGCAGGCAGCGAACTGAACCCCGATTATTGGGCGCACAGCGTCGCTTATCTGCGCGAAGCCGAGGACCAGATGGCTGTGCCGTCGCTCTTCGACCTCATCGATCTGGAAGAGGATCAGCCGACGGAGCGCGCCGCATGACGCCCTCCCCCTTTTCAGTTCGGCAGGATCAGCAGGGCCTGCCCCTTTCCACCAACACGCCTGCTCAAGGAGAAAAGAAGTGACCGACGCTGCCTATCAGCCGGGCGATCCGAACGGACCGCGCCGCGCCGCGGACGGCGGGCATGTGCCCGGCGCCTGCAACACCATGGGCGAGTTCATCCGCTCGCTCGAAGACGGCCAATTCGACGCTGATTGCTATGAGCAGATCAAGGATCTGTCGGCGGCGCTCGCCGAGCACGCCTGGCGCAATGGCGGCAAAGCCAAGGGCAAGGCCACCATCACGATCGATTTCACCCAGGACGGCGGCCTGACCGAGATCAAGGCCAAGTTCAAGGTCGCAAAGCCCGAAGACCACCGCGCCAAATCGGTGATGTGGCGGACGGAAGACAACCGCTTCACCCGCACCCAGCCCAACCAGCAGCAGCTTTTCGGCATCCGCGATGTGAGCGGCCCGGCCGAGCGCCCCCGCGACTACTGATCCACCACAGGAGAATAAGACCATGGATATTGACGAACTGAAGGGGCCGATTGGCGAGGCCCGCGATCTGGTCGAGGCTTACGTCAAGCCGGTGATCCAGACTATCACCGAACCCGGCACCAGCATCGCCGCGCCCTTCGCTATGACGCCCGGCGGCGCGCTGGTGATCCCTGCCTGCTCTTTCGACGATTATCGCGCGCAGCCCGTCCGCCGCACCGGCACTGCCGAACTGACCTCGCTCGACAGCCTGATCGCTCACGCGCTGCGCTTCAAGGACGAGGACAGCGCCATCTTCGCGAGCGACGACCGGAAGGCTCCCGCTCTGACCGTCGTGCTCGACTATCACCGCATCGGCGCCGAAAGCGATCCGCGCTTCGGGAAGCATAAGGCGCACTTCGCGTTCCCGCTGTCCGACGAATGGAAGGCTTGGACCGAGCAGAACGGCGAGGCGCTGAAGATGGTCGAGTTCGCCGAGTTCCTCGAAGACCGGATCATCGACGTCCTCTATATCATCCCTGAAGAGGACGAGCTTTCCGACGACCTGCAAAAGTTCATCAACGCGGGCGGCGGTGAAGCCACGATCGCCACGCCGCAGCGGCTGGTCGAACTGGCGCGCGGACTTCAGGTGCATGAAAGCTCGGCGGTGCGGGAAGTCCGCAACCTGTCGACGGGCGAGGCTCAGATCAGCTTCACCTCGGAGCATACCGACGCCAACGGCGAGCCGCTGCGCATCCCGGGCCTGTTCTTGATCGGCATCCCTGTCTTCCGCAACGGCCCGATCTACCGCATCGCCGCGCGGCTCCGCTACCGCAAGACCCCGACCGGCGTCGTGTTCTGGTATGACCTGTGGCGGACGGATCGCGTGTTCGACCACGCCTTCAAGGAAGCGTGCCAGCGCGCCGAGATCGAAACCGACCTGCCCCTGTTCTTCGGCAAGCCGGAATAATCCGATGAAGCACCGGGAGCATTCGTATCGCAACGGCGTGATGGGTCGGCGGCTGGAAACACGGCCGGGCGTGGGTTCACCCTCGGCCACCGCGTTCATTCAGTGCAGCCGCTGCCCGCACGAGGGTTCGCTGAAGCTGAGCGTGCGGATGCCCCCGGAGCAGATCGACAAGAAATTCACGCAGGCTGGCTGGGCGCTCGATCCGCACATCTGCCCCGGCTGCCGCACCAAGGCCAACGAGAGGAAAGCCATGTCGGCCAAACCTTCGCCCGACGCCATGCGCGCTCAGGCTCAGATGTTCCACCTGCTCCAGACCCATTTCGACCCGAACAAGGGCGCCTTCGCCGACGGCTGGGATGATGCCCGCATCGCCGCCGATACCGGCCTCAATGTCGATTTCGTCATAGGGTATCGGGAAACCTGCTTCGGGAAGCTGAAGGAGCCCGAGGAGGTGCAGGCCCTGCGCAGCGACATCGCCGCGCTGGAGAAGCTGCATCAGGAGACGTCCGCCTCCTTCCTCTCCGAGATCACCACGCTGAAGCAGCAGCTGGGCGCCATCAGCGCCAAGTGGGTGTTCTGAGATGGGCGCGCTCTATATCCGCGCCCGGCTGGTGAACGCCTATCGCCGGATCTTCCCGCACCCCGCCGTCATCGCCAAGCGCGAGCGGCGCCGGGTGGCGACGAAGGCCGCCGTCAGCACGAAGCGCCGCGACCACGCCGCCATCATGGCCATGGCCGAACTCCTCCGCAGCGAGGTGCGCGGCTGATGGGCGCGACATTCCTATGCGAAGGCGGCTGCGGCCGGGAGATTGAGGAAAGGCCGCGCCGTAAGACGCGGTTTTGCCGTTCCTGCTGTGGCCGCATCTTCGGCAGCAATCCCGAGCGTGCGAAGAAGTCGAGCGCGGCAATGAAACGCCTGATGGCCGACCCGTCGTTCAAGGCTGCCCATGTCGAACGCACCAGCGCCGCTCTTCGCGAGAAGGCCGCCAACGACCCGGCCGAGGCTGAGCGTCGCCGCGAATCCGGCCGGGCACTGTTCCGCACCGGCCTCGGCCATGCTGCCCAGCCGCCCGGCTCCGAGGCCCGGATGCGGGTCGGACGGATGACGACCGAGCGCCATCTGAGCTGGTGCCCGGAGCATCTGCGCGGCCTCTATCGCGATCTGACCAAGAGCAAGGGCTATTTGGCTGCCGATGCCCGGCAGGTGATCGAAGCCGAGATGGAACGGGAACGGGCAAACCGTGGCCGCCGCCTCAGCTTCGACGAGCAGCTGCGCCGCGTGCAGAACGGTGCCCGTCTCGTCAGCAAGTTCGAGCCCCGCGCCGCGGACCATGGCTTCACCTTGGGCGGCGTCGCCTCGGGGCTCATCTGATGACGCGCGCCTGGTATATCCAGCCCGCGCGGAAGAGCGGCAAGCGTACCGGCGGCATGGCCGAACGGCCGGTGCAGCGTGGCGCTATCCGTCTGCTCGCCATGCAGGGCATTGAAGCCGTGCATGTGCCCAACGGCACGCATCTGGCGGGCGACCGGCTGGCGCGCATCAAGCAGATGGCTGCCCTGCGCGCCGACGGCCTGCGTCCCGGTTTCCCCGACCTGATCCTTTTCGGCAAGCAACCGCTCCAGATCGGCTTCATCGAGGTGAAGCGCGAGGTCGGGAACGAGTTGTCTGAGGATCAGGAAGACTGGCGTGACGACCTGATCGAGCGCCGCTTTCCCTGGGCCATGATCCGCCAGCCTGAAGAGGCCCTCGTCGCCGTGCGCGAATGGGGGTGGATCAAGTGAGCGTCCGCCTCATGTCGCTCGTCTGGGAACTTGACCTGCCACCTGGCGAAAAGCTGGTGCTGCTGGCTCTTGCCGATCAGGCGAACGACGACGGCCTGCAATGCTGGCCAGCCGTATCGACGATAATGAAGCGCTCTGGGCAAGGTGAGCGCACCGTTCGGCGTGCCATCGTGGATTTGGAGAGGAAGGGGCATCTGACCCGCAAGATGCGGGACGGAAACAGCACGCAATACCATGTTCACCCCGGCCAATCCGGCACCCCTGCCAAATCGGCACCCCTGCCAAAAGCGACAGAAACCCCTGCCAAATTGGCACCCAAACCATCAAGAACCACCAAGGATAAACAAACACAGGGCGCGCATGTGCTGCCCGATGATTGGTGCCCGAGAGACTTTGGCCTGAAAACGAAAAGCCGGGAGATCGTCGACGGCTGGCCGCCCGGCGAACTGGAAAGCCAAGTCGAGCACTTCACCGCGCACCACCGAAGCAAAGGCTCGAAATTCAAGGATTGGCAGGACGCTTGGTCGACCTGGGTGCTGAACAGCAGACGATTTGGAGGACGCAATCATGGAAACGATCGGTCGGGCGGCTCTTACCGTCATCAACGGGGGGATGGATTCCTCAATGCACTCCGAGAAGCAGCTGATGTCCAAGCCGGACATCCGTTTGCCGGAAACGGTTGAGGAGTGCTTTGCGCTGAAGGTCTGGGCCGATGCCCAAGATGATCGCCCTGCCCCTGCCTCGCCGCTCCAGATCACCAAACATCTGACCTTCATGGCTGCGACCCTGCCGAGCAAATCCACGGATGATGAAAGCGGCAAGATGCGGGTGGCAGTCTATTCGAAGATCCTCGGCGCCTACAGCAACGAAGCGTTGGCCTACATGGCGCGCCGGGCCTGCTCCGAGATGCAATGGTTTCCGACGCCGCGCCAGTGCCTCGAACTCGTGCGGCAGTATCAGCCGCCCGTCAGCGAAAAGGTCGAAGCGCTCGCGCTGTGCCATCGCTTCTGGGAAGGCAAGTTCGACGATTTCATTTTCGAGCTGGAGCAGGGCATCGCCCAGCAGGAGATGATCGACGCCGCACCGCTCAACTGGCGCAAAATCGCAATGGAGCGCGGATTTCTTCGGTGGGTGCCGGAAGGCGACCGCTACATGATCCGCCATAAGCTCGTCGGAGCAACCGCATGAACATCAAAGCCGCCCGCCGTTCGTCCGGCCTGACCCGCGCTGCATGGGCGAAAGCCTTGGGCGTCAATGTCTCCGTGACCAAGCGGTGGGAGAAAGCGCCTGACGCGCCATATCACCGCGCACCGACCGAGCGCCGCATCATCGCCATAGAGCAGCTGCTGACCCGGCAGGGCATCAACCTGGCGGAGGTGGCGTGACCCAGTTCGCGGTCTTCTCGATCCATGTCCCGGCCGTCGAACTGGTCGGGGACGGATACACGCACGACGGCAAGCACATCATCCGCATGGGCGAGCCCCTGCATGTCGCTGACAGCAGGGAAGAAGCGGAAGAGTGGCGGGCGGCGCGGAAGGCCCAGCCGCTGGCGCCGCGCTCGTTCGAGCAGTAGAACAGGCAGAGAACGGAGTTACGAGGACATGGCGGACAAGCCGAAATTTGAAACTGTGAATCGGCTGGGCGAAGTCTTCGAGGGCGGCAGCCCGGCCGAAGCGCGCTCGGCGATGATCGCTGCGGCGCGGCAGGCGCTGATTGATGATGCGGCGAGGGAGCCCGCACGCGTGACCGCGCTCAATGCCCGCTTGGCGCGCATCGACGCGGCCCGCAAGCGTGAGCGCCAGCGCATCGACCATCTCGTCCTTGGCCTGCCGCGCCCTATCGAGCGCGTCACCGAGGGCAAGCGGAAAGGCCGCAGCAAGCCGAAGTTGATCGAACGGCCGATGCGGCTGGAGCCAGGCATCGAGGAGGCCATGCAGGTTCGGGAAGCGTGGGGCCACAAGGTCAACGGCACGCCCGAAACGTGGGAGCGCTCGACGCGCACGCACGACGGATCTCTCGTCCAGTTGCATCGCAACGGCACCATCGATAAGAACCAGCTCGAATGGGCGGCCCAGATCGCGAATGTCTATCGCAGTCTGGAGGCGGACGTCGCGGTCAAGGTCGCCAGTCTGGAGGCGCGCGTCGACCAATCGAAGCATCACGGCGGGCAGGCAGCGGAGAGTGTCTATCGCGTCCGCATGCATCTCGCCTATGGCTATTGGCGCGACATGCTGCCGATGCCCAAGCAGATGGTGCTGGATATGATCGTAGGCGACACCATCGGCTATTCAGTAGCTGCGCATCGCTATCGCGTCCACAAGCGCAAGGCCAAGCGCTTCCTGCTCGACGCGTTGAACCGCTGGCCTATGTGCGTGGCGCATGCCTTCTCTATGGTGGATCGGCGGACAGTCGATGCCCTCAACGCTGGGCAGAAGGTCATGCCGGGGTGGTTGATCGGACCGGCGCGCCGCGGCACCATTAAGGCTGAGCACCCCGCCGTCGCCGCGCTGGAGAGCGCGGACGAGCAGATCACGACCGGCCTCCTCTATGGCATCGACCCCGAGTTCTTGGATGATCGCGGATTGCTGAAGGAATGGAGCGACATAGCTGACATCATCCGCGCTCGCTTTGGTGCTGTGGAAGACGAGGCAGCATAGCAGCCGTTCACTTTTTGGCTTGCAAGTGGCCCCGAAATGTTCCAAAAACGGCCTTGGATAACTCCGCCCGCTGTTGATCTCAGCGGGCGGATTGCTTTTATCAGGCTTCCGCGATTGATCCCGACTGCGATGGCAGTTCGACTGGCTTCCGCGCCCTAATCTGGGCCGGAAGCGTAAACAGATATTTCAGTACGGTATCGATGAAGTTCCGGGCATCCATTAGATCCTCGCGACTGACCCCATCGAGGTCGTGCGCTCCGTCGTTACCAATCACCCGCACTTCATGCGCCCAGTCGCCGACCGCCTCAGGCAGCCGTCGATCCTTGACGAGCCGCTTCAACCTGGCGTCCAGAGAGCCTTTCTCATCGGGGAAGGCTTCCTTTAAACCCAAATCGAGCGCACGCCGATACATCGTTGCAGCCGCTTCTTCACAGTCAGCCATCGTAAGGTTCTTTTCAGCCTGAAGGAACGCACGCTCGACAGTTAGAGGTAAGTTGTCGGGTGCGCTCGGAGCCGCCGGCTTTGGCCAAACATCAACCAATGCGAAGCCAAGCAACTCAAGATTGTTGGCCGGATTGGGCAACTTTGCCACATTCGCCTGATAGGAAGAGGCAGAATTGCCGGCTGGGTTAACTATTTTCAGCGTGGCCGCTACAGGTAGGTGACACTTCCCGCACAATCCTGCCACGGCGGTGTGATGAGATTTCCATCTTTCACCGATTTGCTGACTGAATCCAAAGATGGAGAAGCTCATCTGATCGCTAGCACAGTGGGGACACTTGCTGATGAATACGGCCATTGCCAATCTTTCCGTTGAGCGGGATATGATGAGAGGTGCGGAACAGGACTTGGCATCCGCACTTTCTCGATCATCCCCCGGTGATCGAATCGCTGCCATGCAGTCGATCTATGAAAAGTCATCCGGTCAAGACCGTGAAGCGCTCATAGTTGCCATGATCGCAAGACTGGCTTTGCATGCCCAGTCGTCCACCGAAGGATAAAGTCCTGCCGCGCGAACGCGTCGCGCGTCTGCGCGGTCGTGCTGGGCAGGATCAGCGCAAGCGCAGACTCGCACGCACAGATGGCCTATGCGAGCGCTGCGAAGAGAAGGGCTTCACCGTGTTCGCCACGGTCGTTGACCATATCGATCCGCTGGCCTTGGGCGGCAGCGATGACGATAGCAACACGCGCAACCTCTGCGACGACTGCCACCGCGACGTCACAGCCGAGCAGTTCGGCCATCAGGCGGTCGGCGGCTGCGGCGCGGACGGCCTGCCCCTCGACCCGTCGCACCCATGGAATCGGGGCGCCTCAGGCACCCCCCAGGGGTCAAAAGTCTGAGGTCCCTCGCCTTGGACACCGGCGCCCCCTCAACTTCAATTGCTAATACAGGATTTGCTCTATGGCCCGTCGCCAGCGCGTTGACAGCGCGGCCGGCGCCGTGGCCGTGATGGCGGCGGCGGCGCGCGACCTGTCGCCCCCATCCCATTTAAAGCTCCGTCGCGGCGACAAGCCGTTCTGGGATGCCGTGATTTCTGAGCGCGCCAAGTCCGAATGGACCGATGCTGATCTCGCCGTAGCCGCCAATCTTGCGCGGGCGATGGCGGACGCTGAAAAGGTCGCAGCTTTCTCGGTTGATCGTGGCGGCAATGTGAAGGTGTCCACGATGATGTTGACGATCGAGGCGAGCGACAAGCTGGCCCGTCGGATCGTCACGCTACGGCGGGCGCTGGGGCTCGACAACCGGGCAAAGAACGGGGAACAGCGCGACGTCAACAAGCGGCGCGAGCAGGCGAAAGAGATCGAGGCCGGTCACAACCCGATGGCCTCCGATGACGATGATTTGCTGGCACGGCCCAGCTCGTTGAACTGAGGTGGCCGATGTCGCAACGAGGTATCGGCCGCACAACTCGCCAGCTTGAGCGGCTGCCGGATGGCGGGTTTTTCCTTGTGCCCAACCATTGCATCCGGCGTCACTGTGAAGGTTTGCTTCGCGACTTGGGGCGCGATCCGCGCTCCATCAATATTGTTACGGCCGACTTAGCCGAACGTGGCATCTGGGGCGTGCGCGTCAAAGCGTGGGACGTTGATCACGCCTATTTCGAGGTGGCTGGACGGCGCGGGCAACGCGCATTCGACTGTCTGGGGATGGCCGCCGGTAAGGGGCCATTGTCGCACGAGTGACCCGTGGCGAACGCGTAATCGCGTTCATCCACAAATATTGCCTGGTGCCCGAGGGCAAGCTGGTCGGGAAGCCAATGCGGCTCGACGAGTTCCAGCAGAAGTTCATCCTCGACGTTTACGATAATCCGGCTGGCACCTCCGAGGGCATCCTTTCGATTGCCCGCAAAAATGGCAAGTCCGGCCTGATTGCTGCAATCCTGCTTGCTCATATCGCCGGCCCGGAGGCCCGGCTGAATAGTCAGATCGTCAGCGGCGCCCGGTCGCGAGATCAGGCTGCGCTCGTCTTCAACCTCGCGTCGAAGATGGTCGCCCTGTCCCTCGACCTGACAAAGCTCGTCCGAATCGTGCCATCCGGCAAGCGCCTGATCGGTTTGGCGAAGAACGTCGAATATCGCGCGCTCGCGGCCGACGGCCACACGGCGCACGGTCTTTCGCCTGTCCTCGCCATCCTCGACGAGCTGGGCCAGGTGCGCGGACCGCAGGATGATTTCGTCGAGGCTATAGAGACGGCGTCGGGCGCCTATGACGATGCCCTTCGCCTGATCATCTCGACGCAGGCGCCGACCGATGCCGACATGCTGTCGATCAAGATCGACGACGCGAAGCGGTCGGGCGATCCGAAGATCGTCTGCCATGTCTATGCGGCCGAGCCTGATTGCGACGTTCTGGACCCGGCGGCACATCGCGCGGCCAATCCGGCGCTGGGCACGTTCCGCTCTGAGGTGGAATTGCTCGCGGCAGCCGAGAAGGCGGCGCGCATGCCGTCCGCCGAAAATGGGTTCCGCAACCTCTACCTCAACCAGCGGGTCAACCGGTTCTCGCCTTTCATTTCGCCGATGGTGTGGTCGGAGGGCAGCGGCCCGATTGATGAGGAAGCCTTCCTTACCGGGCCGGTCTATGGTGGCCTCGACCTGGCAGAGACGACGGACCTTTGCGCTTTTGTGCTGATCGCGAAGGGGAAGGACGGACGGTGGCACGTTAAAGCGTGGTTTTGGAAGCCAGAGGCCACTGTCGCCGATCACGCGAAGCGCGACCGCGTTCCGTATGATCTTTGGGTAAAGCAAGGGCTGATCGAAACGACGCCCGGCGTTGCAGTCGATTATGAATTCGTCGCCGCCAAGATCGGCGGCATCTGCAACGGACTGGATATCGCGAAGATCGGTTTCGACCGGTATCGCTTCAAAACGCTTGAAACCCAGATGGGAAAGCTCGGCATCAAGTTGCCATTCGAGCCATTCGGCCAAGGGCATGTCTCCATGGCCCCGGCGATGGACGTCACGGAAATCGCGTTTCTGAACAAGCAGGTCGTGCATGGCGGTAATCCCGTCATGACGATGTGCGCCGCGAACGCCGTCGTCGAAAAAAATGCGGCCGGCGATCGGAAGCTGAACAAGGCCAAGTCGACCGGTCGCATCGACGGGATGGTCGCTATGGTGATGGCCATGGGCCAGATCGCGCTCGAAGAGCAGAAAAAGCCGTCTGTCTACGCCAAGCGCGGAATTATCAGGGTTTGAAAGGGGGTCGAATGGGATTTCTCGACCGCCTGTTTGGCCGCGACATGGCGGCATCCCCGGAGCCTTCAGCAGCTCCGACTGTCCAGCGCATCGCCCGTCCGGCTGCATATGACACCTTGGACATGGACAGTCCGGCTCTAGCCGAGTTTCTGAAGAGTGGCCGAGAGTCCACCGCAGGCGTGAGCGTCAGCGAAAGTATGGCCCTGCGTAACAGCACGTTCTTTCGGGCCGCCCATTTGATCGCCAGCGCCATGGGGATGCTGCCTACCCACCTGATGAGGCGGACGGTCGACGCCAACGGGAAGGAGACTATCGCGAAGGCCAAAGATCATGCGCTCTATCGCATCCTGCACAAGCGACCGAATCAGTATCAGACCGCGCTCGAATTCAAATCGTATATGCAGCTTCTCGCGCTGCTCGATGGCAATGCTTATGCGCTGATCATCCGCGGCATTGTGCGGGGCAAGCTCAACCAGGTCATCGCCTTGGTTCCGCTCAAGCGCAACTCGGTGACCCCGAAGCTTTCCGATGATTTCAAGCTTACGTTTGAATATCGCCGTCCCTCTGGCGGGACCGTGGTTCTTCAGCCGCAAGACGTCTTTCACTTCCGGCACCCGATCACCCGAGACGGTCTGAAGGGCGTCAATCTTATCGACATGGCCGTGAACGCCATTGGCATCGCCGCGCAGGCTGAGAAGGCCGCTGGCAAGGTGCTGAAGGGCGGCGTTATGGCGGGCGGCGCCCTTGAAACGGATGCGACGCTCGGTCCGGAAGCGATCGTCGAATTGAAAAATAGCATGCGGGAGCGCCAGGCCGATGGCGACGCCGCAGGCGAATGGCTGGTGCTGGAGGAAGGACTGAAGGCAAAGCCCTTCATGACCTCCGCCAAGGACGCTCAGTTCGATGAGATGCGGAAGCGGCAGGCTGAGGAGGTCTCGCGATTCACTGGCGTGCCGCGTCCATTGCTGATGTTCGATGAGACAAGCTGGGGCAGCGGGATCGAGCAGCTGGGTTTGTTTTTCGTCACCTACTGCCTGATGCCTTGGTTCGTCGCCTGGGAGCAAGCTATCGAACGCTCCTGTCTGACCATCGAGGAACAGGACGCAGACGAGCTTTACGTCAAATTCAACGAGGGGGCGCTGCTGCGCGGATCTCTGAAGGATCAGGCCGATTTCTTCGCCAAGGCCTTGGGACCGAACAACGCCTATCGAACCCCGGATGAAGTCCGTGCGGCGTTCGATCTCAATCCTATCCCCGGGGGCGACCAACTCCCGGCCTCGTCCGCTACTTCGACCAAGCCCAAGGAACCCGTCGATGAGTGACCATTCTCGCGCGCCCGGCCGCCCCCCGGCGGTGCGAACGCTGAACGACAGGCCGATGCCGGGCCGTCCAATCTTCGATCAACGCGCGCATCTGCCTCGCTCGATCGCGGGCGGCGTCAAGTCTCGCGAGCGCCCTGGCGCGCTACCTATCCCGGCGGAGCGGGGCGTTTCTGCTTTCACCCCGTCACCGGTTCTCGATCGTTGGAACGCAGACGCGGCTGGCGTGCGCCCGGCAGCGCTCGAATCGGGCGATAACGTCATCACCATGTTCGACATCATCGGCGAGGATTGGTGGACCGGCGGCGGCGTGACTGCAAAGAAAGTCGCCTCGCAGCTTCGGGCAATCGGTGATCGCCCTGTCGAGGTCCAGATCAACAGCCCCGGCGGCGATATGTTCGAGGGCCTCGCCGTCTACAATGTGCTCCGCGAGCATCCGCAGCCGATCACCGTCAAGGTAATGGGCATGGCTGCATCGGCGGCGTCTATCATCGCAATGGCTGGCGACACCATCCAGATCGGTGCGGCGTCGTTCATCATGATCCACAATTGCTGGGTCGTCGCCATGGGCAATCGGCACGACATGGCCGAAGTCGCCGCGTTTCTTTCGCCGTTCGACCAGGCGATGGCCGATGTTTACGCCCAACGCACAGGTCAGAAGGCCGCAGATTGCGCCAAGTGGATGGACGACGAGACCTATATGTCGGGGTCCATTGCCATCGACCGCGGCTTCGCCGACGAACTGCTCGCCGCTGACCAGACCAAAGTCGACGAAAAGGCGAAAGCTTCCGACGCATCGGTGAACGAAATCCGCGCAATGGAGCTGGCGCTTGTCGCCGGCGGCGCGACGCGCAGCGACGCACGCGCACGCATCAACAAGATCAAGGGCACGCCCGGCGCTGCCCTCGACCCTGCCGACACGCCTGGCGCTGGCGGCGATTCCGAACTGAAGGCTTCGATCGAGAAGCTCACTCAGTCTTTCCGCAGCTAAAAGCCACGAGGCATATATGAAGATGTTTCTGAAAACCGCCCTGTCGGCGGTGGCGACCCTGTTCGCCCTCCCCCTGCGCGCCGCACCGTCGGACGCGGAAAACTTCTCCCTGACCGCGCCTGTCATCCCCGCTCTGCCGCGGGCGATCATCGCCTCCAGCATCCGCGCGGATGTCACCGGCGACACCAAAGCCATGATCGCCGCGCTCCAAGGCGCATTCGACGAATTCAAGACGGCGAACGACGAGCGCCTGAAGTCCAAAGTCGATGACACGGTGGTCAACGACAAGCTGGGCAAGATCAACGAGACGATGAGCTCGCTGGAGGCCGCGATCAACGAGCAGGCCGCTCAGATCGCCGCGGCTAAGCTTGGCGGCGGCGACCTTCCGGCACTGGCCGACCCGGAATATTCGAGCCTGTTCGCTTCGTATATGCGCGAGGGCTCCCGCGATCAGGAGGAGCAGATGAAGGCTGCCCATCGGACCGGGCCGCGTGCGGCGATGACCGAGGGCACCGCAGCGGACGGCGGTTACACCACGCCGATCGAATGGGACCGTTCGATCACCGGCCGCCTGAAGCTGATCAATCCGATTCGGTCCGAGGCAACCGTGCAGTCGATCAGCACCTCGGGTTTCACGAAGCTGTTCACCGATCGCTCGCTCGGCTCCGGTTGGGTCGGTGAAACGGCGTCGCGTCCTGCTACCAGCACGCCGCAGTTCACCTCGCTCGATTTCGGCCTGGGCGAAATCTATGCGAACGCGGCGGCCTCGCAGCGCCTGCTCGACGACAGCGAGATCAACATCGAGCAGTGGCTCGTTGGCGAGATCGAAACCGAGTTCGCGCGTCAGGAGGCTATCGCCTTTCTGTCGGGCGACGGCACCAACAAGCCGTTCGGGCTGCTGAGCTATGTGACCGGTGCGGCTGCCGCAGCGCGTCATCCCTGGGGCGCAATTGAGGCGTTGAATAGCGGTGCGGCTGCCGCATTTACCTCCGATGGCTTGATCGGCGCGGTCTATGGCCTGCCGGCGGCATATGAGCCCAACGCCAAGTTCTTCCTCAACCGCTCCTCGCTGGGCGCCGTCCGGAAGTTGAAGGATGGTCAAAACAACTATATCTGGCAGCCCACCTACGTCGCCGGTCAGCCGTCGACGCTGCTGGGCCGCCCGGTGGTCGATGTTCCCGACATGCCCGATGTCGCAGCCGGCAACATCGCAGCGTTGTTCGGCGATATGGCCGAAACCTATCTGGTCATCGACCGGATCGGCGTGCGCGTCCTGCGCGATCCTTACACCAACAAGCCGTTCATCTGCTTCTATGTCACGAAGCGAGTGGGCGGCGGGGTCAAGAATCCCGACGCCATGAAGGCCATCAAGATCTCGGCGTAACCCATTGTCTCCGGGCCGGTCGTCAGCCGGCCCGGTTGATCGAAGCGGCGCCATTTCGCCGTTTCGGTCAACCCCAGGAGGATCATCATGACCACGAAGAAGACCGAGGCGGAAAAAGCCGCCGAGGCGCAAGCGAACGTATCGCCCGCGACCGAGATCGATGCCTCGGGCGCTCCGCAGCAGATCGTTCCGGACGTCGATTTGGAGCATCCGGCCGTCGATAATGACCCACGCGCCGGGACGACCGTCGAGCAGAACAAGATCGATTTCAACGACCCGACGCTCTCCGGTCGGGAAGCGGTCGAAAAGAACCTCGCCGAGCAGGCGAAGAAGTAAGCCGGAATCGGCAGGGAGCTGCGCATGGCCGAGCCTATCGACCTCGACACCGCAAAGGCGCAGCTCCGCATACTTTCTGACGATGAGGATGGCGTCGTTACCAGTGCCATCATCGATGCGCGCGGGTGGATTGAAGATTATACCGGCCTGATTTTGACGCGTCGGTCAGTCACGGAGGTCATCAGCGGCTTTGACGCCGTGCTGTCGACCTGGCCCATCGTCTCGATCGATGCTGTCGACTATGTCGATGTTGAGGGCGCCGACCAAGCGTTGCCCGATACCGAATATTTCGCTCAGATCGCGAAGCGCCCCGCCCGTCTGTCAGCGGCAGCGTGGCCCCGCCTGCTGACCGGCAGCACTGTCGCTGTCACCATGACGGCCGGTTTTGCTACGCCGGATGCAATCCAACTTTTCTCGCCGAACATCATGCGCGCCATGCGCATCCTAGTGGCTGGTTTTTTCAACGATCGGGAAACGGGCGGCCTTGCTGGAGACGTCGAGGTAGCCGCGAAACGGCTTTGCCGAAGCCTCAAACGGTGGACACTATGAAGGCCAGCCCGCGCAATCGGCTGATCACGATCGAGCGGGACACCCCGACGCGTAACGACCTCAATGAACCGGTGCCGGATTGGTCGGAATATTGTCGGGAATACGCGGCGGTATTCTTCGGCACCGGCACCGAACAGCGGGATGCAGCCCAAGCGACTGGAACGCAAGCCGCGAGCTTTGAAGTCCTGTCGAACAACAAAACCAGGGCTATCCGATTGACCGATCGCATCCAGTTTGATGGCGGAGCATGGGACATTCGATCCATCGCGCCCATCGGTTTGAATGCAGGCGTCAAGATCAACGCCGTCAGGATTGTGCCGTAATGGCGCGCCGTTCCGTTTCTCGCTTGGAGGGCTTTCGCGAGGCCTCGCGCCAGCTCAACGAGATGAGCAAGGCGATGGCAAGGAATGTCGGCAAGCGCGCCCTGGCGGACACAGCTGAGATTCTCGCGCGCGGCGTTCGCCAGAACGTAGGCCCCCACAACCTAACCGGCGATACCTATGAGAGCGTCGACGTAGAGCCCGCGAAGCAAAGGCGGGGCGTTGCCGTTCAGGTCGTCCTCGCTGACATCGCGGGCGTAGAATTGGAATTTGGCAACAGTGCTCAGACCGCCACCCCTGTTTTCCGTCCGGCCGTCGATTCGAACAGGCAGAAGATGGATGACACCTTCGCTGTGCTGCTCCCGATCGAGGTCGACGCAGCCGTGATCCGCAAGGCCAAGCGCGCAGCGCGCAAGGCTGCGAAAGGGTAGCCCATGGATTTCTATGGCGGGGTCACGACCCGGCTGCTGACCGATCCGGCTGTCAGCTGCATTGTGGATCAGCGCGTGAATTGGGGGCTCAGGCCGCAGGGAGAGCTGCTGCCTGCTGTGACGCTGCAAGTCGTATCTGATCCACGCCCCGTTCATTTGAAAGGCTTCGACGGCGCGCGAGCGACGCGGCTGCAATGCGACTGCTGGGCAGAGACAATGATGCAGGCTCTCGCGCTCGCCCGCGCCGTTATCGCGGTCCTGAAAAATCCTGCCACCGTGTCGGGCAAGAAATTCGGCAACGCTCTGGTCGATGGCCAGCGCGATCTTGGCGAAACCGTCGGATCGGGCGGAGACGCGCAATCCAGCGGCACCTTCATCCACCGCCAATCGGTGGATTTCATCGTTTGGCATCGAGGAGATTAAAATGGCGGAAACGCAGGAGGCCACTGTTGGCTATATGGGGGAGGTCTGGCTGAACGACGGCACGGCCCTCTATGAACTCAATCAGGTCAAGTCGTTTCAGATCCCGGGCGGCGGCGAGCGTGATCAGGTCGAAACCACGCATCTGAAATCGCCCAACTGGCGCCGCGAATATGTCAGCACCTTCTATGCCGACAGCGATTTCGAGGTGACGCTGAACAGCCGCCCGCTTTCGACCACCGACACGTTGCTCGAAGCGGCGCGCCAGGCCGGCGACGTTCGCGATATGAAGGTCGTTTTGCCGGAAGACGGCGCGCCGGTCGCGCAGATCGCCCTGACCGCGAAATGCATCAACTATGAGCGCGGCGAGGTGACGCCCGATGGCGTGATGGAGGCGACCGCAACTTTCCGCGTCGTGACGATCGAAGAGGTCGAGGCCTATGAGGCGCCGGTCGGCCCGTAATGTCGAACATCGGAAAGGGGGAGGCCTCCTTCACGGCCTCGGGCAAAACCTATCGCCTTGTCATGGACCTGAACGCTTATGCGGAAGCCGAAGAGGCTACCGACATGGATCTGGATTCGTTGCTCAAAGCGGTCTCGCCCCAGATCGATCCGGCGACCGGCCTTGTCGTGAAGCAGCCGCGCATCAAACATCTGGGCGCTCTGCTCTTCGGCGGCCTTCAAGCGCATCATCCCGACACCAGCCGCGCCGAGGCTAATCGGCTGCTCGGAAACGAGGGTGCTGGCGAGGCACTGGCGAAGGCGATGCAAGCATCCATGCCGAAGCCGGACGCGAGTGCGGAGGGAAAGGTGCGCGCGAAGCCTGGGACTGGGACAAAGCCCAAGAAAACTGGGCAGCGGAGGGGCTAGACCCTTCCGCCTTCTGGTCGCAGACTTTCCGCTCCTACGAGAATGTGATGCGCGGCCGGGCGCGCGGTAACAAAGAGCGGATCATCATTCTCGCGCACCAAACTGAAGCGATGGCTCGGCAGAAGATCCTGCGAGACGCCGCCTATTACATCAAGAAGAGCGAGGGGCGGTCCAATAAGTCCGGCGCCATGGGAGTGCTTGCGATGATGCAGGCGTTCAAGGCCCGACAGGATGCAGCGAAGAAGGCCGATTAAGCGGCCTTCAGGCACTGGGCATAAGGGGCATAGTCCTTTTCGGGGTTCTTCGATTTCCCGCCCACGCCGCGCACAGTCAGATGGGTGCTTTCGCCTTGCCGGATGATGTCGGCAACGGTGAAGACGATGTTCCCGAACTGCCCTCGAACATTCAATGCCACCGAAAGGCCAGCATCGATCGGGTCGGTCGTCACCAGCCCCGCCCGGCCCTGCCGCATGAACGCGGCAACGCAGTCAGCGACGTCCCGAACAGGCCGGACGCTCGATCCCTCGAACGCAATCGGCTTCTCGCGGACTTCGGCGGTTGAAACGCACCCTCCCAGGAGGGCGAGCGGCAGAATCGTGGCGGTCAGGTAGCGCATAGCCCCGAAATATCATGAGGTTGTTGCATGGCAAAGGGACAAGGCCAGGGCGTTGTCCTTGGCTATCTGCGTTATGTGCTCGGGTTCGATAGCCTTGCTTTCCAAGAAGGGCTGGGCGAGGCCGACAAGCGCCTCAAAGCCGCGCAGAAGTCGATCCAGAAGACCGCCGACGGTTTCACCAGCATCGGCAAGAGCCTGACCACCTATGTCACGCTCCCCGTCGCTGGTGCAGCCGCCGCGATTCTGAAGATGGGCGGCGACTTCGAATCCAGCATGAACAAGGTCGCAATCTCGACGAACGGGACCGCCGCCGAATTGAAGGCGATGAACGACCTGGCGCTGAAGCTGGGCAAGGACACGGTCTTCGGCGCGACGGATGCGGCCGACGCCATGGACGAGCTGGCGAAGAATGGCCTTTCCGCAAAGCAGATTCTTGAAGGCGCGGCGACAGCGGCGGTCAATCTGGCTTCGGCGGCCGGTTCCGAACTGACGCCTGCGTCTAAGGCGATCAGCGATGTCATGGCGCAATTCAAGATCGGCGCCAAAGACCTGCCGATGGCGGTCAACCAGATCACCGGGGCGGTCAATCAGTCGAAGCTGGATTTCGTCGATTTCTCGCAGGGCATCGCGCAGGCAGGCGGCGTTGCGGGTTCGGTAGGCGTGTCCTTCCAAGACTTCAACGCTGTGCTGGCGGGCACCTCGTCGCTCTTCGCAAGCGGCTCGGATGCAGGCACCAGCTTCAAAACTTTCTTACTTGCCCTGCCCGGTAATTCGAAGCCAGCCATTGAGGCGATCAAGCAGTATGGCCTCCAGTTCTACGACGCGCAGGGCAATTTGCGCTCGATGGCGGATATTGCGGAACAGCTACGGACGAAGCTCGGCGGCCTCAATGACCAGGCGAAAACCGACGTCCTGAAGACGATATTCGGCACCGACGCGATGCGCACTGCCATCGGCCTGATGGACCAGGGTGCTAAGGGCATCGACACCATCAAAGCCAAGATCGCCGAGACCGATGCCGCCGCGCAATCGGCGAAGCGCCTCCAAGGCTTCAATGGCCAGATGGAGCAGTTGAAGGGCGCCGTCGAGACGCTGGCGATCACGATCGCCCAATCGGGCATTCTGGAGTTCGTGACGCAGATGGTGACGAGCCTTGGCAACTTCGTCGACGGTCTGGCCGAAACCAATCCCGAACTGCTGAAGTGGGGCACCATCATAGGCGGCCTCGCGGCGGTGCTCGGGCCGGTCATCATCGGCATCGGGGCTGTCGTCTCTGCCTTTGGCACGCTCCTCCCGATTATCGGCCCGGTAGCTGCTGCCATAGGGACCGTCGTGTCGGTAATAACAGCCGGCATCATTCCTGCCTTGGGGGGCCTGATCGTTGCGCTCTCGCCGGTGCTCATTCCCCTCGCCGCTGTCGCTGCGGCGGTCGGTGCAGTTTATTTGGCCTGGAAGAATTGGGATCTGATCGGCCCGATCCTCGCCAAGCTCTACAATGGCGTGAAGTCATGGATCGTCGACAAGCTCGGGCGGGTCTGGGACTGGTTGCAGGGCAAGATCAAAGCCGTGGGCCAGTGGTTCTTCGAACTCTATGACGCGGTGGTCGGGCACTCCTACATTCCCGACATGGTCGACGAGATCGGCCAGAACATGGCTCGGCTCGACAAGCTGATGGTCGATCCCGCGCAGAAGACGACGCAGAAGGCTGGCGATGCCTTCCGCGCCATGGCGCAGCGCGTTGGCGGAATCATCGACGAGCTGTTCCCGAAGACGGCCCAGCTTCGGGATGAGATGGCAAAGCTGATCGCCCTCCAGAACGACAAGACGCTTTCGCCCAGTGTGCGGCAGGCGGCGTTGGATGCTCAGATCAACCGCGTGCTGAACGCGCAGGATGCGGCGAAAGAAGAAACTTCGCCAGCACTCGGCAACATCACTGCGGTGCCCGGCGCGCTGGATGATGCCTGGGCAACCGTTTCGGAAACCGCCAAGCGCGCAGCCGACAGCCTTCAGGTCAGCACCGCCGCCACCGGACAGGCGTTCGTCGATATGGCAAACAAATCGCTCAATGCGCTGTCGAACCTCGCCAACGCTATCAAAGGCGGCGGGGTGCTGGACATTCTATCCGCCGCATTCAATGCCTTCGGGGCCATCGCCGGGACGGGCCTGCTCGGCAGCAAGATGAAAACGGGGTTCTCCAACTTCACACCGATTTCGGGCTTCCGCGCCAAGGGCGGTCCGGTTTCGGCCGGCAAGTCCTACGTTGTTGGCGAGCGCGGCCCGGAACTCTTCACGGCTTCTCGCTCGGGCTATGTCCATGCGAATGGATCGGAGCCGGGCCGCAGCGGCAACAAACTCTATTTCGATCTCAGCGGGGCGGTGATGACGCAGGATCTGCTCGCGCAGATGAATGCCATTGGCACGGTCGCCATGGTGCAGGGCGGGAACATGGGGTCGTCCGGCGCGCAAATCGCCCTTGCCCGTAAACAGAGCCGGACCATTCCATGATCAATCTTCCTGATTGGCCCGGCCCGCGGTCAGTGTCTGCGAGGGTGCTTGATTTCGGTGGCTTTCTGGAGCCGTCGAGCGGGGCCCAGGTGCAGCGCATCAACAGGCTGGGCTCTCGCTATGCCGTGACCGTCAATATGCCGCCGCTGGAAAACAGGAAGGACGGCCGGGTCTGGGTCAACCGCCTGATCAAGGGCCAGCAGGAGGGCGCGCGCATCGAATATCCCCTGCTCGACTTCTACCCCGGCACACCCGGCAGCTTCGTCGTCGACGGAGCCGGACAGGCTGGGAAGTCGCTGAAGATCATGGGCGGCACGCCGCACTATGCATTTTACGAGGGTCAGCCTTTCAGCATTGAGATCGCCGGTCAGCATTATTTCGACTTCATCGCGACGACTGCGGTTGCCGATGCCTCGGGGAGCGCAACGATCGCCTTGACCCAGATGCTGAGAGCAGCACCTGCGAACGGCGACACACTGCATATCTCGAAGCCAATGATCGAAGGCTTCATCATGGGAGATCAGCTTTCCTGGGAGATCGCGCTGGAACGCATGATCGGCCTGTCCTTCGAAATTCATGAGGCGCGGTGATGGCATTTACAGCCCGCGTCCTGACTCTTGTCGCGCTGATGAAGATCGAGCTTCCCGACCATGATGTTCGCCTATGTGACGGCGGATTCGTCTATTGGGCTGGGGAGAAATACGACTGCATCGACGATCTTTTCGGAACGGTCAGCGCCGCAGAAACCTTCGAGGAAAAGACCGGCGACGAAGCACCAGGCGGGAAGCTGACGTTCCTGCCTCCTTCGTCATCTGCCGCGACCGCCCTGACCGACCCTTCGTTTCAGGGCGCACGGATGCGCTTTTGGCTTGGCGAGTTGGATGCAGCGACCGGCTCTGTGACTGGCACGCCCGAACTGACGGCCGATCTCGCGATCGACACCGCCACGCTGAAGGTCGCCAAGGGCAGCAGGTCTGTAGACATCGAATTTGAGAGCGCGGCAAAGCGCCTTTTCATGGTGATGCGCGGCAACGCGCTGAACGACCGTTTCCATCAGGCTTGCTATCCGGGCGAGAAGGGAATGGCCAACGCCACTGGTATGCCTCGCTCGACCGCATGGGGTGCAGCGACACCGAACTCATGACCGACATGCTCAGGCGGCAGGCCGCCCTCGAAAAGACGCTGGCGAAATATCGCGGGCGCAGGCTGGATTTTGCCAGCGCGGATTGCGTGCGCATGGCTCGCTTCCACCTGCTCCAGATGGGCCACAAGCCGCCGGCTCTGCCCAGCTATCGCTCGCTTGCTGGCGCCGTGCGCGCGCTGAAGGCGGCAGGAGGGATGGAGCAGATCTTCGATGGCATCCTTCCGCGCATCCCGCACGCCCGGATGCTGCCCGGCGACATTGCGATATTGGAGGGCGACAGCGGCATGGACGCCGCCGTGATCTGCGTCGGTCACAAGGTCATCGGCTGGCACGAGAACAGCGACACGATGGTCAATCTGATCCCTCTCGAAATCAAAGCCGCCTGGAGGGCCTGATGTCCAAGACCCTCGCGAAGGTGGCTATGATTGCAGGCGCGGTTGCGCTCGTCGCAACGGGCGTCGGCGCAGCGGCCGGGGCTGGCGTCTTTGGGGCCGGTGCGACGGGCGCGACCGGAGCGGTCGCCGGTATTTCGACAGCGACTATCTCCACCGTCGCGCAGGTCGCGACCGTCGTTGCTGCTGCCGCATCGCTCGGCGCCCAGTTGACGGCAAAGAAGCCCGGAGCGATCGGCGCGGTGAACACGGTCCAGATCGGCGCAAACTCGCCAATCCCCTACGGCGTCGGCCGCTGCTTCTATGCTGGCAGCCAACTTCACGATGTCGGTTACGGCGGCAAGGTCAAGAAGACGCAGAACCCCTACCTGTCGAAGGTCTTTGTCTGGAGCGGCGGCGGACCGATCGACGGAATCGAAGCCCTGCTGATGGACTGGCAGGAGGTCAGTTTCGCCGGCACTTCGGCGCTCGGCTACTATGCGTCATGGCTCTATGCCGACCATCAGATGGGCCATCGGCCGGAAGCGGACGCTCTCGCCGGACCGTGGGGAGCGGTGCCTGACTGGAGTGCCGCACACAAGCTGTCCGGCATGGCCGCCAGCATGTTGAGCTTCAAGTTCGACCGGGACAATAAAGTTTGGGCGAACGGCATCCCGGCTTTCGGCATCGTCGCCCGCTTCGCCCGGGTCTATGACCCCCGGAAGGACAGCACCTATTCGGGCGGCGCGGGCGATCATCGCTTCGACGACGAGGACAGCTTCGAATTTGACCGCAATGCCGCGCTGAACGCCATCACCTATGCGCGCGGGCGCTATGCCATAGACACGGCCACCGGCGAGCAGACGATGAAGGTGATCGGGTGCGGCTTCCCGAAGGATACTTTCGATTGGCCCCAATGGGTCGCCTTCGCCAATATCTGCGAAGCGAACGGCTGGAACAGCGACGGCACGGTGTTCGATGGCCCGGGCATCAGCCTGTGGGACAACCTGAAGCGGATCTGCGCGGCCGGCGGCGGCGTGCCGGTGATTTCGGGCGGCCTGCTGTCCGTCCGCTTCCAGTCTCCGAAGGTGGCGCTCGACACTATCACCGCGGCGGATTTCGCCGACGGCGAGCGCCTGGTGCCGGGGATGCGGACCTATCGCGACCGCATCAACACGATGGTGCCCAAATATCGCTCCGAGGCCAACAAGTGGGAATATGTGCAGTCTGACGCCGTCAGCTTCGAAAGCTACATCGCCCTCGATGGCGAGCCGAAGGAAGAGGAATATCTTTGCGAACTGGTGACGGACAAGGATCAGGCCGCCCAGCTTACCGCCTATGAACTTTTCAACCGGCGGGAACTGTCCGGCATTACGATCCCGTGCAAACCTCGCCTCTGGGATGTGCGCCTTGGCGAGGCTTATCAGGTGGTCGACCCGGAAACCGGGCTGGATCACCTCTGCGTCGTCGCCGCGATCAGCAAGGACATCTCCACCGGCGTTGTAACGCTGACCTTTGAAACCGAGACCAACGGAAAGCACGCGCTGGCGCTGGGGATGACCGGCACCGCGCCACCGCCGCCGACGTTGATAGAACATGGCGAGGCTGACAATTCGTCCTGGCAGAATGGCGGCGGCGGCGATCCGGAGATCCCGGATGCGGACGACTGGACGCTGAGCAGCGGCGGCGGCACCGTTCCCTCGCTGGTCGTCGTTGGTGCAGCGCCTGCTGATACTGTCGACAGTGTGGTCTTTGAATATCGCCTGATCGGCGGAGCCGAATGGACAGGCGCATCGATCGAGCCAGAAGACGTCACCCGCAAGGAAATGCCGGTTCCGGCTGGCAGCTATGAGGTCGCGATCAGCTATCGGATCGGCGTCATCGTGGGCGAAAGGCTGATCCTTGGCCCGGTCGATGTCGAGGAGCCTGAAATTATCTACGACGGCGGCGACGCCACGACCGAGGTCTGAGAATGGCAACCGTCAAATTCCAGCTTCGGCGCGACACTGCGACGAATTGGTCGACCGTCAACCCGACGTTGGGTCCCGGAGAGCCTGCGGTCGAAACCGACACAGGCAAGCGCAAATATGGCAATGGCGCGAACGCTTGGAACGATCTGCCCTATGCCGTGGTGGACGCGGAGGACATCGCAGATTCGACCACGGTCGGCCGCGCATTCCTGACGCTCACCAATCCCGGGGCGATCCGATTCCCCCGTATCAATGCCGACAACTCAGTATCGGCTCTGGACGCAGCGGCTTTCCGCGCAGCGATTGGTGCCGGCACATCATCGACGAACGGCACTGTAACCAGCGTCGATGCTTCTGGCGGCACGACGGGCCTCTCTTTCACTGGAGGCTCTATCACCGGAGCTGGGACGCTCACGCTCGGCGGGACGCTGGGTATTGCCAACGGCGGCACCGGAGCGACTTCAGCGGCGGCGGCGTTGTCGAACCTCGGCGGCGTGGCGACCTCTCGCTCGATCTCCACCGGCGCCGGACTCGTCGGCGGGGGCAACCTCACGACAGACCGCACCCTGTCGCTGGCGACCAGCGGCGTCACGGCAGGCTCTTATGGCTCCGCGATCAAGGTGCCGACGATCACAGTCGACGCTTATGGTCGCGTCACCATTGCATCTGAAAACGCGATCCCGGTGCTGGCCTCGGGCACCTACACGCCAACCCTGACGAATGTCACCAACGTCTCTGGGTCTACCGCCTATCAGTGCCGCTATACCCGCATCGGCGATGTCGTGCGCGTCTCGGGGCGCGTGGACGTTGACCCGACAGCAGGCGGCACGGTGGAGCTGGGCATTAGCCTGCCCATCGCCTCTAATTTCACGACGATCTACCAGTGCAGCGGGGTTGCCGCTTCCGAAGTGGTGCCAGGCCAGAGCGCCGCCTTCTTCGCAGACCCGACGAACGACCGCGCCCGGCTGATCTGGAACACATCAGATACCGCGAACCGGGGGATGATCTTCGTGTTCGAATATGACGTCATTTGACGGCCAGCTGACGACGCGCTCCGCCGCCTGACCCTTCTTCATCACCGGAGAAACCATGACCGCCAGACTCGACCTGACGGCCTCGCGCAATATCGCGTGGGCGCCGACGATAGACCTGTTCTACGAAGGTGGGCAGCTACCGCTGGCGGGCGCGACCATCACCATGCAGGTCCGCCTCTATCCCGGCGCGCCCGGCGATGCGCTCGTGACGCTCAATCCGATTGCATTCGAGGACTTGGACCCGAGCGAGCCAGGCGCGCGCCGCTGCCTTCGCCTCACACCGCTGATGCTCCGCGAGTGGGTCGCCGCCTTCCCGACAGGCCTCAATGCCCCTGAGCCCGGCGAGGCCGACCTGTTCTCCTACGACATCATCATCACCTATGCCGAGGGAGCACAGGACAAGCTGGCGCTCGGCAATTTCCTTCTGGAGCCGGGAGTCACGTTGCCATGAGCTTTCAATATTTCGCCGGGCAGGTTCGCGGGCTTCGCGGACCGGGCCTGACCCCTGCCGATCTGGCGACCCTCGATGCGCGGGTGGCGGAAGCCGAAGCCGAAGCGGACCGGGCGAACGGTGAGGCGGATCGTGCGCTCGGCTACCGGGATCAAGTGGCCGACTTCGTCGCCATGCAAGCTCTGCCGAACACGTTCAACACCAAGGCGCTGGCGAATTCTGCGCTCTCGGGGATCGCCGATGGAACCTATGTCCAGGTGGTCGATGACGAAAGCCGGTCGCACTTCCGGTCGCTCTACATCGTTCAGACCGGGGCCTATGTCTTCGTCTCGTATCTGACCAGCACCCCGGCCCTTGGTGTTGCGGCAGACGCGGCCGACCTCGGCGCATTCACGGGCACCATCATCCCCGACAATCAGACGGCCAAGCAGGCGCTCCAGGCGATCGAAACCTTCATCGCGTCGATCCTCACCGGCGGCGTCGCCTTCGCGCTTCCCGACGAGGCGGACGGCGACGTCATTCCCGCCCCCGGCTCCGGTCGCCCCTATCTTTCCGCAGGAGTATTGAAAATTGCGTAAGATCCTTTTTGCGATCCTCGCCATGGCGCTGGCTAATCCGGCGCTGGCGAATGGCCCCATCTTCTCCAACACTGGCGGAGTGGGGTCGGCTACGTCCACCTTGTCCGGTACGCCGCGCGAACCCGCCGGCGGGACGTTCAGCATCAACGGCTCGACCGGCAAAGCGTCGGTCAACCTGCTGAATGTGAAACCCGGCGCGGCTCCGTCTAGTCCGGTGAATGGCGACCTGTGGACGACCAGCAACGGCCTCTATGCGCGGATCAATGGCGTCAATCGGGGGCCGTTCATCTCCAAGGAAGCCGCCGCGGTCGACCTCTATGTCGACGCGGTCGCGGGCGTTGACAGCGACACTTGCGGCACGGGAACCGGCGCTGCGGCGTGCAAGACGATCCCCCAGGTCACCAAGAACCTGTGCGTCAACTACAACCACACCGTCCTGCCGACCATCCACGGCGTTGCCGGACAAACCTATACGCAGGGGCTGGCCTTCACCGGCGGGCTGCTCTCGACCGCAACGCCCTTCTGTAGCGGCATCGCGAACGTCGCCTTTGATGGGCACGGCAGCACGATCAGCACGACCAACGATTGGGCGGTGAAGGTCTATTACGCGCCGATTGCTGTCGAACTGCATAACGTGACCCTTCAGGCAAGCGGCACGGTGGGGGCTCCGATCCTCGTTCGTGGGACCGGCTTCATCGGGATTAAGGAGGGCGTCACCCTCGGAGCGGCTGCGCCCGGCTTCCCCCTCATTTGGGCCTATGGCGGCGCTCAGGTGGTTACCTGCCCGACCAGCCTTTGCCCTTCGAACACGGCGTTGAACATCACCGGCGGCGGGCTTGCCGCCTTCCTGGCCCAGAACAGCGGCGGCATCCAGATTGAAGGCCTCTCCGTCAACATCACGGGCGCCCCTGCCTTTACCCTGGGATTCGCGGCTGCTCTCGATAACGGCACGATCGACTTTGTGGCGGCCCCGATCACGGGCGCCATTAATGGCCCGCAATTCAATGCCAAGCTGGGCGGGGTGATCAACACGACGGGTCAGACCGGGGGATATTCCACCTGCTCCAACAACTATCTGCCGGGCAGCACCTGCGGGCGGATGGAGAACAGCGGCATCATCAGCCACCCCGGCACGCCTTCGATCGCGAGCGGTAGCTGCGGCACCGGCTGCATCGTCCAGCGCGGAGAGTTTGGCTTCACCATTGTTTTCGGCACCGGATTGGGTTTCGTGAGCGGCACCGAGTATGGCCCTGTCCGCATCCGGTTCGCGACCCAGACGGACTATAACTGGTGCGGGGTGACGCCTGCGGACCCGTCGATTGCGCCCTCTCGGCTCCTGATCGGCGCACCTGCGGGCTCGGCGAACGGGTATTTCGACCTCTGGTGGAAAGCCAATGGCTCCGACCCGAACGGCAAGGCGGTTTACGCCACTTGCCGGGCCAACTGAGCGGCCGGCGCCATGCACGGGGCAACCATCACACAACAGGGGACGCAGGCGATGACGCCATGGGCTGAGGCAGCCATCGCCAAATACGGATGGATCGCGGTCGGGCTGACGTTCGGCCTGGCCGCGAAATACGCGCTGTTGATCAAGAAGGGCATCCGCATCAAGCCGGTGCTCTTCCTCGCCGACCTTCTCCTGCTCCCGATGGTGGCGCTTATCGCCTATTGGATTGTCAATCAGGCGGGCGTGCATGGCGAAGCCGCCGCACTGCTCACGGCGGCGGCAACAGTCGGCGCTGATCGCGTGGTGAAACTCTACACCGACCGTTTCCTGCGCCAGGTCGATGCCGTCCTCATGGAGTCCGTCGTGCAGCGCAAGGCGGCTCTCCGCGAGGAGGTGCAAACCGAGTTGAGCGCTGAACGGACACTTCAGGACATCGCAGTCGGGCGTCGACCCATTGGGGGTGAGTGATGAGTATCGAGAGCATGATCGAAGCCACGATCGGCAAGGAGGGCGGATACGTCAACCATCCGGCAGATCGCGGCGGGCCAACCAATTGGGGCATTACCGAGCGGGTCGCGAGAGATAACGGCTACACCGGAGACATGCGCAACCTGACGCGCGCTCAGGCGGTCGCCATCTATCGCAGCGAATATGCCATCAAGCCGGGCTTTGCAGCGGTCGCGGAGATCTATCCCCGGATCGGGGAAGAGCTGTTCGACACGGGCGTCAACATGGGGCCTGCCCGCCCCGCATTATGGTTTCAGGAATGGCTCAATGCTCTCAATCAAGGGCAGCGGCTTGGGCCTGACCTGAAGGAAGATGGGCAGATCGGCCCGGTGACATTGGCGGCGCTGCGAAAGCTGAAGGAATGGCGCGGAGCGGAAGGCGAAACGCGCTTGTTGGCGGCGCTCAATGGTGACCAGGCTGTGCGATACAAGCAAATTGCATCAGCGAACCCGTCGCAGCGCGCTTTTACCTATGGCTGGCTCGGGAGGGTGCTGTGACCATCCTCAACGCGCTCAAGGGCATCAGCGGCGAGTTCGAGGTCCAGCGCGTGCTGGGCACATTCGGCACGGTCGTCTTCACCGTATCGGTCCCCGCCCTCGTTTCGACGGGCGTCATTCAAGCATCGCTGGAAGGCTTCTGTCTCGCCTATCCGGCTGGCATCGCCACGCTGATCGGCACTACCGCTGGCGCAATCGCACTGAAGGACAGACAGGTCGCCAAGGCCAAAGCGGAGGAGAAGGCAGCATGATTGAGATGATGGCCTCAATCGTCGGCCCGCGCGCCGCCAAGCCGGTTCTTTGGGCGCTTACCGCGATGCTGGTGCTGATCCTGCTCTCGGTCGGCTATTGCTCCCTGCGCGGCGGGGAGCGCGAGCAGGCGCAGCAGACCACGAAATCGAGCGAGGCCATCGCCGACGCAGCGAAGGGCGCCGTCTCGGACATCTCCAACCAGACCAAGGCCGAAACCGCCATTGATGCGGCGGTCGCCACCGTGAAAGAGGAAGTCGGCTATGCGGTTGATCCTGCTGCTATCCATTCCGCTGTCGCTCGCGATGTCTGCGTGCGCCGGGAATATCGTAACGACCCCGCCTGCGCGCTGCGCTGACCTGATCCCGCCCGAGTGGGAGCAGGGCGTCGAAGGCGAGCCGCTGCCGGCGCAGCAGGATGTTCCCACGCCGCTGACCGATAAGGCGCGTGGCGATATGTGGGAGGCCGTCGCCAAGGGCTGGGCTCAGGGTTTCGTCGGGCAGACGGGCCAGCTCTCGAAGGCGAACGACCGGATGTCCGCGGCGATCGGCATCTTCCGGCGCTGCGAGGCGATGGTGAACGCTGCGCGCCCTAGCTGAACAGCCAGCGCGCGGCGGACATAAGCGAGAGGGCCGACCCATAGAGGACGAGGGCGCCGATAATCACCGCCTCCGCAATGAAAATGGCGTCCTTCACCGGCAGTCCGCAGCCAGCCGCCGCCCATTGTCCCATTTCTCGACATAGACGGCCTGCCCGCGCCTGATCTGCTCACAGGCGACGTTCCGGCTGCCGACATAGACCTGCGCCAGCGTCCGGCCGTAGCGGTCCTGCCCGACGCGCTGGACGCTCACCGCGCCGCCCATCATCGCCTCTAGGCTGCGCTTGCTCGCATTGCCATCGCCCGGCACGCACACCCTGCCCTGCCGGCAGCCGTGGATCTCGGGCGCATCAATTCCAAGCAGGCGGATGCGCTCGCCATCGATTCGCAGGGTGTCGCCGTCTACAACCGTCACGGTGGCGGCGAGAATGAGGGCGGTGATCAGGGCTTTTCCTCCAGCATTGTGTCAATCATGGCGGACCAAGCCGCAGGGACAGCGCGAACGGCGGGCATGTGATTCGCATCATCCCATGCAGCCGCTTCGCCGCGTTTAATCATCACCTCACTCGGCTCCCTGATCGCAGAGATGACGGCCCGCGCTTCTGGCAGATAGCTCTGCCACATCGGCTTGCCCTCAAATTTGATATTCTCAGGGTGGCCTTCGAGACTACACAGGGCGCGCGCGGCGCGTTCGAGCGGGGTCAATGGTCTTCTCCTCGATTTGCAACAGCGGGTCGGCGAAGAATGTCGCCCGGCGTGGTCCATCAGGATCATCATAATCCGACCGGCTGCCGAAGCCAGCCTTTGCCGCAGCGTCCTGCGCGGCCTCCTTCGTCGGCAGCCAGCGTCCCTTGCGCGTCGGCATCACATAGCGAAAGCGCTTCACCGGCGCGGCCCGTCCAGCAGCGCCGCAGCGGGGGGCAGCCCCTCCATCAGCAGATCGGCCCATTCCTGTCCCAGCTCGCGCCGCCGCGTCATGTGCCGGGCGCGGTTATAGGCGGCTTCGACCTTGTTCGAGGGCACATGCGCCAGCATCAAGTCGATAATCGCCCGGTCCGGCCGGTGGCGTTCGTTCATGATGGTGCTGAATGATGCGCGCCAGCCGTGCGGGACATGGCGGCCATGATAGCCGACCCGATTATAGAGATAGCCGATCGCGTTCTCGCTGAGAGGCCGATGCGCATGGCGCTGCCCGGGGAACACCAGCTTGCCGCGCCCGGTGAGCCGCCGCACCTCCCGCAGCAGATCCACCGCCTGCCAAGGCAGCGGCACGACATGCTCGAATGATTCCTCGTCCTTCCTGTCGAGGATCAGCTTCATGCGGGCGGCTGGCACGCGCCAGATGGGGAGCGTGGGACCGATCAGGTTGCCCGACCAGTCAATCTCCTCGAATTCATCCCATGATACCCCGCGCACCACGGCCGGTCGCACCGCCGTCAGGGCCAGCAGCCGGGAGGCGAACTTCGTCACCGGGGACGCGCCGGACGATTCGGCTGCGCTCAGCACGCCGCGCAGCTCGGGCAGCTTCACCATGGCGGGCTGCTTGCCCTTTTTGGGCAGCGGCTTCAGCGCCTTGGTGATGATGGCGGCCGGGTCGTTCGCCGCAGTTCCCTCAGAAATGGCATAGCAGAACACGGCGGAGATGCGCTGGCGCAGCCGCCGCGCTGTCTCGATCGATCCCCGCGCCTCGACCTTGCGCAGCGTGGCCAGCACCATGGGGGCGTCGATCTCGTCGAGCGGCAGGCCGCCCATGTCGGGAAAGACGTCTCGCTCCAGGCTGGTGATGACGTCGGCGGCGTGAACGGGTGCCCAGCGCGGGGCCTGCACCTCATGCCAGATCCGCGTCACCTGCTCGAATGTGAGCTTCCGGGCGCGCTCGATCCGTTCCGCCTCGGCCATCTCACGGGCCTTCTGCCGCGAGCCGGACGGGTCGATATGGTCACGCAGCAGGCGGCGGGCCTCGTCGCGCTTGTCCCGGGCAATCGCGAGAGAGACGTCGGGGTATGGGCCGAACGTCAGCAATTTTTCTTTGCCTTGGAAGCGGAACTTCATTCGCCACGAGCGCAGGCCGCTCTTCGCCACATACAAATAGAGCCCGCCACTGTCGGCGAGCTTATACGGCTTGTCCTTCGGCGCCGCTTTCCGAACCTGTCCATCGGTGAGCATCTATACCCCGACCTTCCTGAACCCATACCCCGCATTGTGCCCCCAGATACCCCGCGATTGGATGACGACGGGGTGAGAGAACATGAGAGAGAACATAACAGGAAACGGCACGCAAATCAGCCCCTTTGAGAGGGGTTGAAATTGCTTGATTAGGGGTATCTGGCGGAGAGGGAGGGATTCGAACCCTCGGTACCCTCGCGGGCACGCCGCATTTCGAGTGCGGTGCATTCGACCACTCTGCCACCTCTCCGCAGAAGGTCCGGCGCGCGCCGTCCCGGTCGAGCGGCGGCCATTAGCGAATGATTTCCACCTTGCCAAGCGGCGGCGAGCATTTTTCTTGTTTCGCACCGCAAGCATCCTAAATTGCACCCATGAACGACGCGATTCAGATTTTCGGACCCGATATCACCGCCCCGCCCATCGTCCACGCCCGCTTCAGCATCGGCGACGTGGTGCAGCACCGGCTCTTCGGTTTTCGCGGTGTGGTGTTCGATATCGATCCGGTCTTCGCCAATACGGAAGAATGGTATCAGGCCATTCCCGAAGCGGCGCGACCGGACAAGGACCAGCCCTTCTACCATCTGCTCGCCGAAAATGGCGAAAGCAGCTATGTCGCCTATGTCAGCCAGCAGAATCTGATCGTGGACGACAGCGAGGAGCCCGTCGACCATCCCGCCATTCCCGACATGTTCGGCACCTATGCGAACGGCAAATATCAGCTCCGCCCGCTGCATCGGCATTAAGCTCGGGCGGGCGCTGCTCGGCCTTGCCCTGCCGCTTGCGTCCAGCGGCCTGTTGCAGGCCGCCACGCCAACCCCGGCGGTCAAGGTCAATCCCGATCCCGCCTTCCCCTTCTCGCGGGAGATAGAGGCCTTCGCCAAAGCCAACGAGACGGGCCCCGCCATCGCCGACGCCACGCTGTTCCTGGGCAGCTCCAGCATCCGCCTGTGGGACATTCCCGGCAGTTTCCCGGACATCGGCACAGTCAATCGGGGCTTCGGCGGCGCGACCACCCCCGACGTGCTGCATTATTACAAGCGCCTGCTGCCCAAGGCGAAGCCGCGCTCCATCCTCGTCTATGTCGGCGAAAATGATCTGGCCGCCGGCGCCACCCCGGCCGCGGTCGCGAACAATGTGCTCATCCTGTTGAGGCAGCTCCGAAACGATTATCCCAAGGCGCATATCGCCTATCTGTCCCTGAAACCCAGCCCGATCCGCTGGACGCTCTGGCCGAAAATGGCGGCGGTCAACATGACGGTGGCGGCACGGTCGCGGATGGCGCGCTTCGACTATCTGGATGTCGGCCGCGTGCTGCTCGCCCCCGACGGCCTGCCCGATGCATCCCTGTTCCGTCCCGACGGCCTGCACATGAATCCGCGCGGCTACACGCTCTGGACCCGGTTGGTCGATGCCTGGCTGGATGCAGTCATCGCCGGCGACCTCAAACCCGCTTCCTCCTCCTGAGGCATGCGGGCGCACTTTCCGATTGATCCAAACCCAAGCAACATTATTACCGGACGTTTATAAAACAGCCGCAGGCAAGGGGACAGACAAGTGACAAGTGATTCGGCCAGAGCGGCCCCCATGGCGGAGCTGACGCTTCGCGGCGTCATATTGGGTGCGCTGATCACCTTGCTGTTCACCGCGGCGAACGTCTATCTGGGGCTGAAGATCGGCCTGACCTTCGCCACCTCGATCCCGGCGGCGGTCATCTCCATGGCGGTGCTGCGCCTGTTCGCGACCGGCACGATCCTCGAAAACAACATCGTCCAGACCATCGCCTCCGCTGCCGGCACGCTGTCGGCAATCATCTTCGTGCTGCCCGGCCTCGTCATCATCGGCTGGTGGCAGGGTTTCCCTTATTGGCTGTCCGCCTTCACCATCGCCTTGGGCGGCATATTGGGCGTCATGTATTCCGTGCCCCTGCGCCGCGCGCTGGTGACGGGATCGGACCTGCCTTATCCGGAGGGCGTCGCCGCCGCAGAAGTGCTGAAGGTGGGCGCGGGCTCCCGCGAAGGGCTGGAAGAGAATAAGCGCGGCCTCGCCGCCATCATCGCCAGCTCGGTCGCCGCCGCCGCCTTCTCGATCCTCGCCAAGACCAGGCTGATCGCGGAGGAAGCCGCCACCTTCTTCAAATTCGGCGCGGGCGCCTCCAGCGTCTCCACCAGCTTTTCCATGGCGCTGATCGGCGTCGGCCATCTGGTCGGCCTGTCGGTGGGCGTCGCCATGTTCTTCGGCCTGCTGATAAGCTGGGTCGGATTGGTACCGTACCTCACCGCCCCGCTCCCTTCGGGCGCGGACCTTTCGGAGATCGTCGGCACCACCTTCCGCATGAAGGCGCGCTTCATCGGCGCGGGCACGATCGGCGTGGCGGCGATCTGGACCCTGCTCAAGATACTGGGTCCCATCATCAGCGGCATCCGCTCCGCCCTCACCGCCGCCAAGGTCCGCAAGGCAGGCAATGCAGGCCTGCTCGACCTTACCGAACGCGACCTGCCCATCGGCATCGTCGGCGGCACCATCCTCGCCTCGCTCATCCCCATCGCCATCCTGCTGTGGGTCTTCGCGCAGGGTGGGCCGATCGCCGCCAATCCGGTACCGATCATCGCGCTGACCCTGGTCTATATCCTGGTCGCGGGCATCGTCATCGCCTCGGTCTGCGGCTATATGGCGGGCCTGATCGGCGCGTCGAACAGCCCGATCTCGGGCGTCGGCATCCTCGCGGTGCTGGGCGCCTCGCTGATCCTCGCGGCGATCTACGGATCGGGCGGCGACCCGAAGCAAAGCCAGGCCCTCATCGCCTATGCCCTGTTCACGACCGCCATCGTCTTCGGCGTGGCGACCATCTCCAACGACAATTTGCAGGACCTGAAGACCGGCCAGCTCGTCGGCGCGACCCCCTGGAAGCAGCAAATCGCGCTGGTGCTGGGCGTGATCTTCGGCGCCCTGGTGATCCCGCCGGTGCTGGACCTGCTCAACAGCGCCTTCGGCTTCGCAGGCGCGCCGGGCGCCAAAGCGACCGCCCTCCCCGCCCCGCAGGCCGCACTCATCTCCGCGTTGGCCAAGGGCGTGCTGGGCGGCGATCTCGACTGGAAGCTGATCGGCTTCGGCGCGGGCATCGGCGTGGTCGTGGTGGCCATCGACGAAACGCTGGGCAAGGCGGGCAAGCTGCGCCTGCCGCCGCTCGCCGTCGGCATGGGCATCTACCTGCCCATGGCGCTGACCCTGCTGATCCCGGTCGGCGCGCTGATTGGGCATTTCTACAACCGCTGGGCGCTGCGCCAGTCCAACCCCGAATTTGCCGAGCGCATGGGCGTGTTGATGGCGACCGGCTTCATCGTGGGCGAAAGCCTGTTCGGCGTCGCCTTCGCCGGGATCGTCGCCGCCACAGATAGTGACGCGCCGCTGGCGCTGGTGGCGGAAAATCCTTGGGGCGTGGTGCTTTCGGTGATCGCCTTCTTCGGCGTGATCGCGGCGCTTTACGGGAGGCTAAGGCATTGGGCTAGCGCCCCGCTGGGGTGAAGCTGCCATTAAGCCCCTCCCCTTCAGGGGAGGGGAGGATTCACGCATCCGCAACTGACGATTTTCGGCCAAATCCTATGCATCCTGGAATCCAATAAAAAGGGGGCCGCCCCCAGGCAGCCCCCTTCTCAATCCCATTCCGCCGGATCAGAAGTTGAACCGGATGCCGCCCGTATAACGGCGACCGAAGCGTTCCCACTCGATCGTCTGGTTGCTGCTGTTGGGCGCCTGCACGCCGCTCGCGCGCAGCAGGCTGCCCGGATCGGAGAAGCGGCGACCCGGATGGTTGAGCAGGTTCGACGCGTCGAAATAGATCTCGAAATTCTTCGTGACCGCATAGCGCGCCGAGAAATCCAGCTCGTCGTCCGAGTCCCAATAAGTGTCGCCGCCATCGGCCAGCGAACCGACCGTATCCAGCCATTTGCTGCGGTTCTGATATTGCAGGCGCAGCGACAGGCCGTATTTCTCGTAATAGCCGCCGATATTGTAGACGAAGTCCGACGTGCCGGGCAGGCGGAGCGTGCGGCCCGGCAGATTCACCTTGCTATTGTTGAGCGTGATATTGGCCGACACGCCGAAGCCGCCGAGGAATTCGGGCAGGCCCAGACTGTCCGTCCATGGCTCAAGCTGCAACTGCGCGGCCGCTTCCAGGCCGTAGATGCGGCCCGAACCGCCGTTGACGAGGCCGCTGAACGTATAGCCCGACCGGTCGATGCCGTTGCTGTTCAGCGCGGCCGAGTTGAAGGTGCGCGAGGAGGTGTAGAGGAAATCCTCGATCTTCTTGTAGAAGGTGCCGATCATCAGATAACCCTGCGGACGCAGATACCATTCGAAATAGGCGTCGACGCCATAGGCGCGCTCGGGCTTGATCGCGGGGTTGCCGCCGGAGATCGTCTCGTTGCTGTCGTTGACGACCACATTGGGACGCAACTGGTCATAGTCGGCGCGCGCGGCGCCGCTGTTGAAGGACAGGCGCAGCTTCTTCGTGTCGTCGATATTGTAATTGATGTGCAGGCTGGGGAAGGCCAGCGTCTGCGTGGCTTCCGCCGTGACGAGACCGCTGACGCCCGCAATGGTGCCGATGGCCGAGCCGCGATTCTTGATATGCTCGACGCGCACGCCGCCGATGACCGAACCCCAGTCGTAGCGGAATGTGCCCATCAGGTAACCGGCGATGATTTCTTCCCGTACGTCATAATTATTGCCGGTGTTGGGCGCGAAGGAGAAGGCCGCCTGCGCCGCCTTCGACGCGGCGCGCATCTTGTCCGTGTCGAAATAATGGAAGGTGTAGCCCATCGGAATCTCGCCCAGGAATTTCTGGTCGAGCGAGAACTGGTTATAGTCCGTGGGCATGATCGTTCCGGCCTGCGCGGCGCTCAGCGTGATCTGCTGTTCGTCGGCGACCTTGGTGCGGCGGTCATATTGGATGCCCGCCTTCAGCGTGGCATGCTCCAGTTCGCGCGCCAGGACCAGGCGACCGGTATAGGCCTTGGTCGTGTCGACCGCGTCCAGCACGGTGAAGCCGGAAAGCGGCTTGGTGAAGCTGTCCACATCCGTGACCTGCGCCCCGGCGGTGTAACGCGTCGGGCTGGCAAGCTGCAACGTGCGGTAGAGCGTCAGGCGCGACAGGTTCGGGTCGGAAAAATCATAGGCGACGGTCGGTCGCAGGTTACGCGTGCTAGGGCTGTCCCAGGTCGCTTCACCGACGACCGAACGGTCATCCTTGGATTCTGTATAGTTGCCGACCCAGCTCAGCTTCCAGCCGTCGGCGAATTCATGGTCGCCCGCCAGCGTGTTGGTGAAGACCGACTGGCGGTAGGCGCGCAACGTGGAGCGCTGACGGATGTCGATGCCGTAGACGGTGCCCTGCTGCGGCGTGTTGCCGATGCAGACATCGGCATAGCCGCTGTTGGTCGGTGTCGCGTTCGGCGTGATCGTGCAGGCCGCCGAGGAGGTCGAGCCGTCGCTCTGGCGGTCGTCCAGGTCGAAGCGGTAATTGTCGCGCGCCTCGTCGTCGGTGAAGATGGTGTAGATCGACCGCAGCGAGACCGTATTCTGCGCGTCCGGCTTCCAGTCGACCCGGCCCGAAACGGACCAGTTCTTGCGGGTCAGGCGGTACAGCTTGTTCTCCGCCTCATGCGCCCAGAAGCGTGTCTCGTTGCCGGGACGGCTGTCCTGCGCACCCACCCGCTCATAGTCGGTCTCGAAATTGTCGGTGACCATGTTGCGTTCGTAATAGCTGCCCGACAGCAGCACGCCGATCTCGCCGATGCCGGTCTGGAAGCGGTCGGACACGACCAGCGCGCCTTCATATTCCCGCTTGTCGCCCAGTTCGGCAAAGCCAAGGCCGCCCTTGCCCGCCAGATGGAAGCCGTCATAGTCGAAGGCCGACCGGGTGATGACGTTGACATTGCCCGCGACCGTTTCACCCGGCATGTCGGGCGTCACCGCCTTCGACACGATGATCTTGCCCGCGATGGCGGACGGGATGGAATCGAAGCGGGCGTCGCGGCCTTCCGGGCTCACCACATTGATGCCGTCGAACGACAATGTGGTCCAGGTCTTGGGCGCGCCGCGCAGGTTGATGTAGCGGGCCTGGCCCTGGTCGCGCTCGACGCTGATGCCGGGCAGGCGGCTCGCCGCCTGTGCGATATTCTGGTCGGGCAGCCGGCCCACGGAATCCGACGCGGCGACCGTGACCAGCGAATCCGAATTCTTCTGGACCTCTAGCGCGGCGGCTTCGGACTCGGCAATCGGACGGGTGCCGGTCACGACGATCTGGCCCATATCCTCTTCAACGGCGGCGGGCGACGTTGCGGATTGCGCCATGGCGTTCGACGATGCCAGCGCCCAGCCCGCGATACCGCATGCCAGACCCAAGCGAACGAATTTGGCGCCGGCGCGCGGCCGGACGGATTTATGCTGCATGATATCCCCCTGTTGGACCAGCCTGTCGAAATGGCTTGGCGGGGCTCCTAGGGCGGGCGGAATACAAGCGCATGAAACTATGGTGACAGATCAGTGACATGGAGACCGATATTTGCGCCCAGCCTGTCACATTGCCGTCATGGAGCGCGTCCAAGAGGCGCCCCGAAACGGGGGAACATCCATGACCAACCGCCCATCTGCTGCCCTTTGTGCCACCCTTCTGCTCGGTGCCTGCGCCGCCACGGCGACCGAACCGCCCCTGGCCCAGCGCATCGCCAACGCCGCCCCGGCCACGACCGTCACGGCACGGGGGGAAACCGCGCCGGTCGGCACACCCAATGCGGACGCGGCGGACGATCCGGCAATCTGGCGCAACGCCGCCAACCCCGCGCAAAGCCTGATCGTCGGCACGGACAAGAAGGCCGGGCTCTATGTCTACGGCCTGGACGGCAAGACCCGCGACTTTCTCGATGCCGGCCGGGTCAACAATGTCGACCTGCGCGACGGCGTGACGATCGAAGGGCGGAACGGCATCCTCGTCGTCGCCAGCGACCGCAACGATGTCGCCCATGCCAAACTCGCCCTCTTCCGCCTCGATCCCGCCACCGCCAAACTCTCTGCGCTGGGCAAAGTCGATGCGGGTGCGGGCGAGGCCTATGGGATCTGCCTCTATCGCGCGCCGGAAGCGACCTACGCCTTCGTCGTGCTCAAGGACGGCACGGTGAACCAGATCGCGCTCGATACCTCCGGCGCGGCCCCTTCGGGCAAGATCGTCCGCACCATGAAACTCGGCACCCAATCCGAAGGCTGCGCGGTCGATGACCGTACCGGCATCCTCTATGTGGCGGAGGAGGATGTCGGCCTCTGGCGCTTCGACGCCCGACCGACCGGCTCGATCGCCCCCACGAAGATCGCCGCCGCCGACGGCAAGAACCTTGTCATGGACGCCGAAGGCGTCGCCATAGCACCCATGGGCGAGAAGGACGGCTATGTCCTCGTTTCCAGCCAGGGCGACAACGCCTATGTCGCCTATCGCCTGAGCGACGACAGCTATGCCGGCCGCTTCCGCGTGGTCGACGGCGCCATCGGCGGGTCGGAGGAAACCGACGGCATCGACCTGATGCTGGGCGATTTCGGCCCTGGTTATCCGGGCGGCCTCTTCGTCGCGCAGGATGGCCACAACGCCACGGCCGCCCAGAATTTCAAGCTGGTCGCATGGGATGATATTGTGCAGGCGTTGGGTATAGACCGCTGACGCCTGCCCGGATTCGACTTTCGTCGCGATTGCGCTTCGGTCCCAACGGCGCGAATATCCCCGAAAGCCGGGAGAGCATCATGTCCACTACAGAAAATTACCGCGCCAAGACGATGACCGCCGCCCAGGCCGCCGCCCTGATCCCCGATGACGCGAAGATGGTCGTCGGCCTCGGCGTCAGCTACCCGCCCGCCCTGATGGACGCGCTGGCCGATCGCGTCCGCTCCGGAACCCTCACGGGCGGCACGCTCTACTGCATGCTCGCCTGCGCCATCGCCAGCAAATCGATCCTCGCCCCCGACCTCCACGACCGCATCCGCCATGTCAGCCTGTTCCACGGCGGCGTCGAACGCAGCACCGACGCCCTGCGCAATGACACGATGCAAAGCCTGGTCGAAACGCTCCCGGTCCAATTCCACCAGATACCCCGCATCCTGACCGAACATCTGCATGCCGACACGCTGTTCGTCACTGTCTCGCCGATGGACGCCGACGGCTATTTCAGCCTGGGCACCAACACCGACTATGCCCTTGCCGTCGCGCGCAGCGGCGTCCGGCTGGTCGTGGAGGTCAACCCCGCCATGCCCACTGTCCATGGCGACTGCAAAATCCCGCTCTCGGCCATCACCGCGATCGTCGAGAACCATGTCCCGCTCGTGCAGATTCCCGCTTTGCCCCGCACGTCCAATGACGAAGCCATAGGCGCCATCATCGCGGACATGGTGGAGGACGGCGCCTGCCTGCAAATGGGCATCGGCGCGGTGCCGGACGCCGTCTGCGCCGCGCTGATGCATCACCGGAACCTCGGCATCCACACCGAACTGCTCTCCCCCGGCCTCGTCAGGCTCATCCAGGCGGGGGTGGTCGACAACAGCCGCAAGCCCATCCACACGGGCCGATCGGTCTTCACCTTCGCCATGGGCGACCAGAGCCTCTACGACTTCCTGCACGACAATCCAGCGCTTGAGGCGCATCCGGTCGAATATGTGAACGCCCCGCACGTCATCGCCCGGAACGACCGCATGATCTCGGTCAACGCCACGATTCAGGTCGACCTCAGCGGTGCCTGCAACTCCGAACATATGAACGGGCGCCAATATAGCGGCACCGGGGGCCAGCTCGACTTCGTGCGGGGCGCCTATGCGGCGAAGGGCGGCCGATCGATCATTGCCTGCCACTCGACCGCGGCGAAGGGGAAAGTGTCGCGGATCGTGCCCTGGCTCGACGGCCCCGTCACGACGCCCCGCACCGACACGCACATCGTGGTCACCGAATATGGCTGGGCCGACATGAAGGGCAAGACGCTCTCCGAACGGGCCCGCGCGCTGATTGGGATCGCGCATCCCGATTTCCGGGAGGAACTGGAACGCGGCGCGTTCGAGCGGCGGCTGCTCTAATGTGGTGGATTTGAAATATGCCTCATTCGGATCACTAGAGCGCGCTGCGCTAAATCGTACGCGAGCCGCACGCTCTAAGCTTTTGTTGTCGCATCGCTTTAAGCGCAAAACCGGTTCCCACTTTTGCGCACGATGCTCTAGAACATGTTCCGATTGGATTGAAGCGGAACATCCCCTGATTTTCTTTGTTTGCCGCGATTTCCGAGCCGGGGAATGTTCCTTTTCACGCGAAATCGCTCTGGCTCATCTATCATCATCCTTTCCGTGAAGGCAGGAATGACTGTAAAAAATAGGGCGGTGGATCACTCCACCGCCCCCTCATCTCACTTCTTCGCGAACCAGGCCGTCAGCGCCGGCTTCAACCGCGCCCGCGTCTCGATCCTCGTCTTGATCGCGGCGATGGAACGATCCACCACCTTGCGCGATTCCGGCGTCAGATACTGGGTCGCATAGCCATCCAGCTTCGTCACCATCGCCGGATCGGCCGAATTCCCGCCCAGCCGCGCAATCGCCTGGCTTCGCGCCGACACGTCGATCATCGCCTCATATTGCGCCCGATGCGCCAGCACATAGTCGACCGCCAGCATCGAATGCTCAGACCCCACGGCGGAGATGATCGCCGCGCTCGTCGTCTTGCCCGGTTCGTCGGTCATGGCGAGGTCCAGCGCCTTGGCCGCCAGCTTCTCATCCTTGGCGACGCCCAGCAGCGCGAAGGTCGTGCTCTTCTCCAGATCCGACTTCGCCCCATTGGCCAGGCCCCGCAGCTTGTCCCAGGTCGCCGCATCGGCATTTTCGGCAATGATCCGCAGCCACACATTGCGCAGCGGTCCATCGAGCGCCGCCGGATTGCCCGCCAGCGCGGCAAAACGCTTGTTCGCTTCGGCCACCACGGCCTTGTCCCCCATGCCGCCCAGCGTCGACACCAGCGCCGAACGCAACACCGGCACCTGCGGATTTTCACCGGGCTTGGCATCGAAACCAACGCTCGCCAGCACCGGGCTCAGCTTCTTCGTCGCATAAGCCGCGACCCGCGCCTGCGCCGCCTTGTCGCTTTCCAACATGGTATGCGCGCTGTCGAGATAGCCCGGCACCTCCGCCAGCACGGCGGGGCTGGCGTTCGACGGCACCGCATCCACCAGGTCGAGCGCAAGGCCCATCGGCTGATAGCCACCCAGCCCGAGCTGGAAATTATCCGCCAGCAGGCCGATCTGGTCCATGGACGCCAGCTTGGTGAAGTCCTTTGCCAAGGCCTTGACGTTCGCCTCCGGATAGAGCGAGCGATAATAGCCCGTCTGCCCCGCATTGATGACATAGGCGCCGCAGCCCGGCAGCGTCACCTGCGCCGATCCGTTCAGGATCAGCCGCTGCTGCGCCGCGCCGACGGTCTGCGCCATGACGGGCACATTCCATCTGAGGGGGGTCTTGTCCTTGCGGTCGCGGCTGAACTCGCCTTGGGACAATGACAGCACAGTCGAACCGCCCTGACATTGCGCGCTCTCCACCTTCACCAGCGGGATGCCCGGCTGGCTGGTGAAATCATGCGCGATGCCGACCACACCCTTGGCGCCCGCGCCCTCGACCGCCTTCCACAGATCGTCGGTCACGGTGTTCCCATAGGCGTGGCTCTTCATATAGGCGCGGATGCCCGACCGCCACGCATCCTCCCCGGCAAAGCCCTCCAGCATGGTGATCACCGCCTCACCCTTTTCATAGGTGATGTCGTCGAACGCCTGATTCACCTCATCCACGGTGTGGATCTTCTGGAGGATCGGGTGGGTCGTCACCAGCGAATCCAGGCTCATCGCGCGCTCGCGGCCGTTGACGCGGGAGAGCAGCATTTCCCATTCGGGGTTCAGCTTGTCGGTGACCTTGGTCGCCATCCAGCTCGCGAAACCCTCGTTCAGCCAGAGGTCGTCCCACCAGGCCATGGTGACGAGGTCGCCGAACCATTGATGCGCCATTTCGTGCGCGACGATGGAATATATGGTCCGTCGCGTGCTTTCCGACGTGAAGCGCGGATCGACCAGCAAGGCACGTTCGAAGGTGAAGATCGCGCCCCAATTCTCCATGGCGGAGAAGAACTGGCTCTGCCCCGGCCCGGCGACATTGTCGAGCTTGGGCAGCGGGAAGGGCACACCGAAATAATCGTTATAATAAGGCAGGATCGCCGCGGAAGCGTCCAGCGCCAACTGCGCCTTGCCCGTATTGCCCCTGCCGGTGATCACGCCGACCTCGGTCGCGCCCGCCATCTTGGTGGCGCGCTCCAGTTCACCCAGACCGAAGAACAGCAGATAGGATGACATTTTCGGACTGGTGCCGAACGTCACCAGCTTCTTGCCGGCGGCGGCGTCGGTGCTGCTCTCGACCGGCATGTTGCTGACCGCAAGCTGGTCGGCCGGGATGACGGCGGAAAGGTCGAAGGTCGCCTTGTAGCTCGGCTCGTCGAAGCTCGGCACGAAGCGGCGGGCATCGGGCGCCTCGAACTGGGTGAACAACGCCCGCTTCGCTTTGCCTGCATTATCGGTATAGTCGAGCGCGAACAGCCCGTTCGCCTGGGTGTTGATGATGCCCGCATAGTCGATCGCGAGCGTGTAGCTGCCCGGCTGGACCGGCTTGCCGAAATCGAAGGCCACGGTCTGCGCCTCGGCGTCGATCTTGGCGGTTCCCTTGACCGCTCCCCCCCTCTTTGCGCTGCCTTTCGCCGGGGTCAGCGCGACGCTGTTCACCGTCAGGTCGGCCGCATTCAGCACCAGAGCGGGCATGGCCCGTGTGACGATGATATCGATCGTCGCCTTGCCGCTGAATTTGAGGTTCGCCGCATCGGGCGTGACCTGGATCGCATAATGGCTGGGCGCGGCGCCCCGCGGCAACTGGGTGGTGACGCCGGCGGCAGGCCCGGCGGGCGCAGCCGTCTGCGCCAGCGCGGGCACCGCCATGGCCAGGGGCGCAGCCGCCAGCATCAGCGGAAGAATTTTCGAGAAGGGCATGAGGTTCGCAACTCCGACAGGTTGGAACGGCGCGGCTGAAACATGGCGCGCCTGGATGACAGGGGGATCGACCCTTTCGGCCCACCGGTCAAGCCGGGCGCCCTGTCGCCGATGTCGTTGGTCGAAGCTTGTTGTTCGTTTGTCAAACAAAGTCGATCATCGTCATCCCAGCGAAAGCTGGGATCTCAGGTCCTATACGATGAACGCGAACAAATCCCGCCATTCAGGATTGCTCTCCTCGATCAACCGAATCTTCCAATTCCGCTTCCAGGCTGTCAACGCTTTCTCCTGCGCAATGGCATCCTCGACGCGGCCATGCTCCTCGGCCAGCACCAGCCGGTGCAGATTATATTTCCGGCAGAAATCCGAACCGACACCGCGCCGATGCTGATCAACCCGCGCGGCGAGATTGCTGGTGATCCCTACATACAGCACGCCACATGGCTTGTTGGTCATGATGTAGGTCCAGCTTCGCCGCTCCGTCACGCATTGCCTCCTGAGATGCCAGCCTTCGCTGGCATGACGTCGCGTGACGACGGACAGCTAACCCCGCCCGCGATATCCCGGCACGTCCTGCGCCGGCAGCCACAAGCCTGCGGGCGGCTCGCCCGATTGCCAGAACACATCGATGGGAATCCCGCCGCGCGGATACCAGTAGCCCCCGATCCGCAGCCAGACCGGATTCATCTCCGCGAACAGCCGCTCCCCGATCCCCACGGTGCAATCCTCGTGGAACGCCGCATGGTTGCGGAACGAGCCCAGGAACAGCTTCAGCGACTTCGATTCCACGATGGTCGCGGCGGGCGCATAATCGATCACCAGATGCGCGAAATCCGGCTGCCCCGTCACCGGGCAGAGCGAGGTGAATTCCGGCGCGGTGAAGCGCACCAGATAGGGCTTGCCCGGCCGGGGATTGGGCACATAATCGAGCACCGCGTCTTCAGGGCGCGACGGCAGGGCGCTGGTCTGACCCAGATGGAGGGGAATCGGCGTATCAGTCATGGGCAGGCCATCTACGCGATTGCACGGCATATGTCATCGTCACCCCTCTCTTGCCTTTCGTTCACGGCGGGTTCACTTGGGCGGATGCCTTGGCTGCATCCCATGGGGTCCCGTCGCTTTCTTCTGTCCGCCCTGCCGCTGCTGCTGGCCACGCCCGCTTTCGCCCAGCAGGAAAACGGCACGGAGCCGGTCTTCAACCTGCCCCGTGAGAAGCCCCAGACGTCCCCGGACAAGCAAGGCCCCGAACTCGACGTTTTCCGCGGCGCCCCGGCAACGGTGACGCCGCCGCCGGTCGTCACACCGACCATTCAGCTGCCGCCGCCGGTCAGCACCGCCCCTCAGCCCGCCCCCCGATCGCAACCGCAACGCCCCGCAACGCCGCCTCAAGCCGAAACCCGGCCCACGCCACAACCGGCAGCGCAGCCAACGACGCAGCCGACTCCGGCGCGACCGCCCGCGAACCAGACCGCCCCCGCAAGCACCATGCCGGCGTCCGGCGAAACCGCACCGCTCCCCTCCCCGGGCGGGAACCAATCCCTTCCGCCTGCCGGGAACAGCGCGACCCCCGCTCCCCTGGAGGCACCAGTCCCCGTGGCAGAGCCAGCCTTCCCTTGGCCATGGGTCGCTGCCGCAGCCGCCGTCATCGCGCTGATCGGCGCCTTCCTCTGGCTACGCCGCCGCAAGCCGGAGGAAAGGGAGGAATCCTTTCACCAACCCGAGCCTGCGCCTCCGCCGCCAGTGCCTCCGCAGCCAGTGCCCCCGCCGTCTGCGCCCCGCCCCGTCCAGCCGAAGGCGGTTCCGCCCCCTCCCCCGGCGCCGACCACGCCTCAAGCGGAGCCCGACACCGCCGACCGTCCCTGGCTCGATCTTGCCATGGAAATACAGGCCGCGCGCCTGACGCTGATGGGCGCGACGATCGGCTACACGCTGACCCTCCACAATCGCGGCACCCATGCTGCGCAGGACATCCTCGTCCGCAGCCTGATCGCCAATGCCGATGCGCAGCAACAGTCGCTGTTCCAGCAATTTTTCGCGGGCGAAACCGGCCTTCCGGTCCATTCCATCGTCTCGATCGCACCGGGCGAGACGCAGAAGCTGAGCGGCGAGATGCGCCTCGATGCGCAGGAGATTGCGGCGATCCGGATGGGCCAGCGCGCCCTGCTGATCCCGGTGATCGCCTTCGACGCGCAATATCGCTGGGCCAATGAGGCGGGCGAGACCCAGGGCGCCGGCCGCACCGGCCGCGCCTTCATCGTGGGGGAGGAACAGACACCGCCGGTCGAGCGGCTCTCCCCTTTCCGCCTCGACCTCGGCCCGCGCCAATATCCCACCCCCGGCAGCCGCGCGACGGCGCTCAGCCTCGCCAGTTAAGTCTCTTCCCACCCGCGTCCACCGCTCCTAAAAAGGACACCGTCACAAAGGGAAAAGAGACGCATGGACATATTGGTTTCCACCGACTGGCTCGCGGCGGAGCTGGGCGCGCCCAATCTTAGGCCCGACCTCAGGATCGTCGACGCCAGCCTCTTCCTCCCCGGCACGCCCCGTGACCCGAAGGCCGAGTTCGAGGCCGCCCATATCCCCGGCGCGACCTTCCTCGATCTTCCCACCCTGTCCGATCCGGACGATCCGCGCCCCGGCATGCTGCCGACCGACGCCTTCATGACCGAGCGCTGCCAGCAACTCGGCATCGACGCCGACAGCCGCATCATCGTCTACGACAACAGCCCCACCCATAGCGCTGCCCGCGGCTGGTGGATGATGCGCCTCTACGGCGTGGGCAAGGGCGCGGCGATCCTCGATGGCGGCCTGCCCAAATGGCTGGCCGAAGGACGCGCCACGCAAAGCGGCATCCCCTCCCCCCGACGCGGCAACGCCATCGCGAAACGCGCAGCAGGACAAGTCCGCACCAGGGAAGATCTGCTCGCCAATCTCGAAACCCGGACCGAACAGGTGCTGGACGCACGCGGCGCCGCCCGCTTCACCGGAGAGGAAAAGGAACCCCGCCCCAGCATGGCTTCGGGTCATATTCCGGGCAGCCGCAACATCCCCTCCTCGGCCTTCTACCATGCCGATAACAGCATGAAGCAGGGCGAGGAACTGCGTCACCTCTTCCTCGACGCGGGCACCGACTTCTCGCGCCCGATCATCACAAGCTGCGGCAGCGGGGTCACGGCGGCGATCCTCCTCGCCGGTCTCGAACTGCTCGGCAAGACCGACGTCACCCTCTATGACGGAAGCTGGTCGGAATGGGGCCTGGACCCCGCCACGCCGAAGGAGACCGGCCCCGCAGCATGAGCGACGATTCCGACAAGCGGGGGAACCGCAAGCCCCTCACCCAACTCGCGCAGGCGGGCCGCAAGCCCGAATGGACCGGCATGCCCGGCCAGCCCGGCGGCATCGTCAGCCCACCCGTCTGGCGCGCCTCGACCATCCTCTATGACGATATCGCGCATCTGCGCGCCGCGGCGGGCCGCAGCACGCATGAACGCCTGTTCTACGGCCGCAAGGGCACGCCCACGAGCTGGAGCCTGGCCGACGCCCTCACCGAGATGGAGCCGGGCGCGGAGGGCACCATGCTCTACCCCTCCGGCGTCGCGGCCATCGCCTGCGCACTCATGGCGGTGCTGAAACCCGGCGACCAGTTGCTGATGGTCGACAGCGCCTATGACCCCACGCGCAATTTCTGCGAACAGATGCTGCGCCCGCTCGGCATGGATACGATCTATTACGACCCGACGATCGGCGCGGCTATCGAAGAACTGATCCCCCCCGCCACTCGCGCCATCTTCCTGGAAAGCCCCGGCAGCCTGACCTTCGAGGTGCAGGACGTGCCCGCCATCGCCGCCATAGCGCGGGAAAAGGGCATCGCAACTCTGATCGACAACACCTGGGCCACGCCCTATTTCTTCCCCGCCCTGGCCCATGGCGTCGACATCAGCATCCTCGCCTGCACCAAATATATTGTCGGCCATAGCGATGTGATGATGGGATCGGTGACGGCCACCCCGGCCTTCTTCCCGAAAATCCGCCAGGCCGCTTATCTGTTCGGCCAGATGACCAGCCCCGACGATGCCTGGCTCGCCGCGCGCGGCCTGCGCACATTGGGCGTGCGCCTGAACCAGCATCAGGCGAGCGCGCTCCAGATCGCGCAATGGCTGTCGCAGCAGCCCGACGTCGCCCGCGTGCTGCACCCCGCCCTGCCCTCCTGCCCCGGCCACGACCTGTGGCAACGCGACTTCACCGGCTCCAGCGGCCTGTTCAGCTTCGTCCTCAAGGGCGGCGACGAAGCATCCCGCGCCGCGCTGATCGACGGCCTTGCCCATTTCGGCATCGGCTATAGCTGGGGCGGCTTCGAAAGCCTGGCGCTCCCGGTCGATCCCGCCCGCTATCGCACGGCCACCGCCTGGCAGGCCGAAGGCCCCGCCGTCCGCTTGCAAATCGGTCTCGAAGACCCCGATGACCTGATCGCGGACCTGGATGCCGGCCTCGCTCGCTTCCGGGCCGCGCGCGGATGACGCCGGGCCTGCCCGATCTGCTGTCCCGGCTGCCCGGCGATCCCGCCATCGTCCATCCCCTGATCGCGCTGGCGCTGGCCGTCATACTCTATCTGGTCGCGGGCGCCGTCTCCCGCTTCGCCTCGCCGCGCCTGCGCCGCCGCTTTCGTGGCCTGGGCGAAGCGCTGGCGGGCCATTTGCGTCCCATCCTGCACCATGTCATCGCCGCCGCCATGATGGTCGTCGCCATCGCCTTCTGGCCGATCGGGGATTTCGCGCATCTGATCCTGGGCGCGGCGCTGGCCCTGTCGCTTTCGCTGCTCGCCGTGCATATCCTGCGCAGCCTCGCCATCCCGCGCCTCGCCGTCCTGCCCATCGCCCTGCTGCTGTTCGTCATGGTCCTTTCGGGCAGCAGCGGCGGCTTCGCCCCGGTGGCCGGCATGCTCGACGGCGTCGGCCTCGACCTTGGCAAGCGGCGTGTCACCCTGCTCGGCCTGGTCAGCATGGCCGCCATCTGCGTCGCGCTGTTCGCCCTGGTGCGCCTGACCAACCGCATCGTCGGGCGCAGCATCACCCGCGCCCATGGCCTGGACGCCACGCAAAAGCTGCTGGCCCAGAAACTGGCCGCCATCGCCGTGGTCGTCGCCGCCTTCTTCATCGGCGTCGACCTGCTGGGCATCGACCTTACCGCCTTCGCCGTCTTTTCCGGCGCGCTGGGCCTGGCGGTCGGCTTCGGCCTGCAAAAGACCTTCGGCAATCTGATCGCCGGGATCATCCTGCTGATGGACCGATCGATCAAGCCGGGCGACGTGATCGTCGTGGGCGACAGCTTCGGCTGGGTGAACAAGATCGGCGTGCGCGCCGTGTCCGTCATCACCCGCGACGGCAAGGAACATCTGATCCCGAACGAGAATCTCATGACGCAGGAGGTGGAGAACTGGTCCTATTCCGACCGCAACGTTCGCGTCCGCATTCCCGTCGGCGTCGGCTATGACAGCGACCTCAGGCTCGCGCAGGACCTCATGCTCCGCGCCGCGCAGGAAAGCCCGCGCGTGCTGCGCAATCCCAAGCCCAATGTCTGGCTCACCGCCTTCGGTGAAAATCGCGTCGAACATGACATATTGGTGTGGATCAGCGATCCGGAGGGCGGCGTCGGCAATGTGAAGTCGGACGTCCTCAACCGCCTCTGGCTGCTGTTCCGGGAGCATGGGATCACCATCCCCTATCCGCAGCGCATCATCCACGCGGCCCGCGAAGGCTCGCGGCCGCAATAGGCTCTGTCCCTACCGTAATTGCGGCCAAAACCGAGCGCCAGGTCCGGGCGCGCCACAATCATGCCTGATTTTGTTGCACGCCAGCAACATTAGGGAAGCAAACGACACGCAACGGCAATAAAATCTTGTGCGCCGCAGCGGGGAAAGGCATCCCTCACTCGTTGAGGCAACCCGGTCCACCCCGTGCAGGGCGACAAGAGACTTGGGACCATGACGCAGGCGGGACGATCGCAGATAACCATCAAGGGGAAAGCATATGCGTAAGTCCATTCTCGGCCTCTCGGCCTCTATTCTGGCATGCGCCCTCGCCGCCGTGTCGGCACCGGCCTTCGCTCAGGACGGGCCCACTCCGGAACTGACCGTCACCGGCAATGCCGCCGTCGTCACCGACTATCGCTTCCGCGGCATCTCGCAGACCGACAAGCGCTTCGCGCTGCAAGGCGGCCTCACCGTGACACACAGCTCGGGTTTCTACGTTTCGACCTGGGGCAGCTCGATCGACGACTATGTCGCCGCTGGCAGCGACCAGGAACTCGACCTGATCGCCGGTTATTCCAAGACCGTCGGCGCGGCTACCTTCGACGTCGGCGTGCTCTATTATTATTATCCGGGTTCGGGCGGCGGTAACACCGACTTCGTCGAGCCCTATGCCTCGATCAAGGGCACCTTTGGCCCCGCTACGGCGAAACTGACCGCCAATTACGCGCCCAAGGCGAAGGCGCTCACTGTCGACGGCGTGCACAAGGAAGACAATCTGTACCTCGCCGGCGACCTGTCGGCCAGCATCCCGAACACCCCGCTGGGCGTGTCGGCGCATCTCGGCCACAGCTTCGGGCCGAGCTATCTGGTTCCCGTCGGCAAGGGTTATACCGACTGGAGCGTCGGCGCGACCTACACCTGGAGCCACCTGACTTTTGGTGTCAGCTATGTGGATACCGACACTCATTTCAGGCCCAATGCCGCCGCCGGCAACTTCCGGGATGCGGCGAGGGGCGGCGTTGTCGGTTCGGTCACCGCGTCCTTCTGATCTCCTGACAAGTCACGAAGAGGGTCGCGATCCACAGGGATCGCGGCCTTTTCCATGCCCTTTTCAGGGTCGCGCGAGCAGACGCCCCGCCCTATAGTGGCATGATGACCGCCCTGTTGCTCGCCCTGATCTTCCTCGCCACGGTCGCCGCGATGGAGGGTTTCGCCTATGTCATGCACCGCTGGGTGATGCATGGGCCGGGCTGGTTCCTTCATGCCAGCCACCATCGCTCCCGTCATGGCATCTGGGAGGCGAACGACCTCTATTTCGTGATCTTCGCCATGCCCTCCATCCTGCTGCTGCTGGGCGGCGTGCAATGGCATTGGGGCGACTGGGCGACAGCGATGGGGGCAGGCATCGCGGCCTATGGGGCCATCTATCTCGGCTTCCACGACATCATCGTCCACCGCCGCGTCGGCCACCGCTATGTGCCTCGATCAACCTACATGAAGCGGATCGTTCAGGCCCACCGCCTGCACCATGCGGTGGAAAGCAAGGAGCACTGCGTCAGCTTCGGCTTCCTCGTCGCGCCCCGCCCGGAAGATTTGAAACGCCGGCTGGGAGAGAAAGGCAAGCCTGTCCTGCGCGCCGCCAAGGGTGATCGGCAAGGGTGAAAGGGGGTGGGAAGCGGACCGCCTGCTTTCCTTGAAATACACCGTGCTCCTGCGAAGGCAGGAGCCCAGTCCCGCCGTCTGTGGATCATCGCACCGTTTGAACTGGGCTCCTGCCTTCGCAGGAGCACGATGCGCTTAACGGCTGAGAATGACCGCAACTGGCCATCTTCAGACCGTCATACGAAATGAAGGTGGCCCAAGGGCAACAGCTTCCCCGAAAAACGTCCTATTTCTCCAACAGGCCTCGATTCACCCTGTCCTATTCCGGCCCCACCGCTCTACCCCGCATCCCTCTTTGAAACGTCCGAAATAACCCGCCCTCGCACACGCGCGCCCAGGCACGCGCGCGCATACAGTGTGAACTTCGATGCAGAAATGGCCAAAATCCGCCGCTTATTTCAGCTCAACGGCTCCACCGCGCCCAGATCGCGGTCGGCAGTTCCAGCTCCCGCGCCTCTTCGCGCACCGCCAGTTCGCCCGCTTCCACGGTCCCCGGCAGATCGGCAAAGGCCTGCCTCAGCAACTCGCCGATCGCCAGCGCCGACATGCGCACCGCATAGACCGTCAGGAACAGGAATCGGCTGTCGGCATCCAGCAACTGCCGGCAATGGGCGATCAGCCCCGGCAGATCCTCTTCCAGCCGCCAGACCTCGCCATCCGGCCCACGTCCATATTTGGGCGGATCGAGCAAGATGCCGTCATAGCGCCGCTCGCGCCGCACCTCACGCGACACGAACTTGGCCGCGTCATCGACGATCCAGCGTACCGGCCGGTCCTCCAGCCCCGACAGCGCCGCATTGGCGCGCGCCTGTGCCACCGATTTCTTGGAAGCGTCGACATGCACCATCTGCGCGCCCGCCGCCGCCATCGCCAACGTGCCGACGCCGGTATAGCCGAACAGGTTCATGATCTGGGGCTGATCCCCGGCGCTGATCTTGTCCGCGATCTTGCCCCGCATCCAGCCCCACACCGGCGCCATGTCGGGGAAGAAACCCAGATGGCGAAAGGGTGTGCAACTCGCCTGGAACGTCACCTCGTTCCAGTGCAGCGGCCAGCCCTCGGCCGGCACGGGCCGTTCATAGAACCAGCGTCCCCCACCTTCCTCATCGGAACCGGGCACGAATTCGCCGTCTGCGCGCCAGTCTTCCTGCGCTGGCGCCCACATCGCCTGCGGCTCCGGCCGGATGAAGCGGAAACGGCCATAGCGCTCCAACTTGCGGCCATGGCCCGAATCGATCAGACCGTAATCGGACCAGGGTTCACCAAGGAGGGTTTGAAGGTTCACCCCTCAAGCCCTCGGCGTCGCCCGCTCCGCGACATAGGCGGTGACCGCGTCGAAAGTGCCGGGCAGCTTCGCATAGGCCTCTTCCCGCGCGAACAGATCGCCCACGCGCGACGGCAGCGACGGACGAATGCCCGTGGCCCGCTCGACCGCCGTGGGGAACTTCGCCGCATGCGCCGTCGCCAGCGTGACCACCGGCACCGACGGGTCGAGATCGATCGAGCGTGCCGCCGCCAGACCGATGGCGCTGTGCGGATCGATCACCTGCCCTGCCGCGTCATAGGCCCAGCGCATCGCCATGGTCATGCCGTCGGCGTCGACCCGCGCCGAGGTGAAGAGCGCCGACGCCCCCTCCCGCTGCGCATTGGTGAGGCGCATCGCCTTGCTCGCCTCGAATCCCTTCATCTGTTCGGCAAGCGCCTTGCCATCGCGTCCGCCCGCGTCGAACAGCAGCCGCTCGAAATTGGAACTGACCTGGATGTCCATGCTGGGCGTCGCCGTCGCCACCACCTGCCCCTGGCTGTAATCGCCTTCGGAAAGGGCGCGGTGGAGGATGTCGTTGACATTGGTGGCGACCATCAGCCTGGCGACCGGCAGCCCCATCTGCGCGGCGACATAACCCGCGAAGACATCGCCGAAATTGCCGGTCGGCACGGAAAAGGCGATCGCCCGCTCCGGCGCGCCCAGGCGCACGGCGGCGTAGAAATAATAGACGACCTGCGCCATCAGCCGTGCCCAGTTGATGCTGTTCACCGCCGACAGGTTGAAGCGGCGCGCGAAGGCCGCATCGTTGAACATCGCCTTCACCAGCGCCTGCGCGTCGTCGAAGCTGCCATCGATGGCGATATTGTAGACATTGGGCGCCAGCACCGTGGTCATCTGGCGGCGCTGGACGTCGGACACACGGCCTTCCGGGTGCAGCATGAAGATGTCGATCTTCTCCCGACCCGCGACGGCATCGATCGCCGCCGAACCGGTGTCGCCCGACGTCGCGCCGACGATGGTCAGATGATCGTCCCGGCGCGAGAGGAAGCGTTCGAACAACTGGCCCAGCAGTTGCAGCGCGACGTCCTTGAACGCCAGCGTCGGTCCGTGGAACAGTTCGAGCAACCAGTGCCGATGGTCGAGTTGCACCAGCGGCGTCACCGCATCATGGCTGAACCGGCCATAGGCGGCCGTGCACAGCTCGCGCAGTTCCTCCTCGCCGAGCGACCCCGCGACGAAGGGCGCCATGACGCGCACCGCCGTTTCGACATAGGACAGGCCCGCCAGCGCGCGAATATCCTCCGCCGAAAAGCACGGCCAACTTTCCGGAAGATAGAGTCCGCCATCGGACGCCAGCCCGGCCAGCGTCACATCCTCGAACCCGAGCGCAGGCGCGCTCCCCCTGGTGCTCACATAGTGCATGATGGGGTAGCCCGGTAGCGCTGGACGCGGCTTCGGGCAAGCTTTTCCGTAGCGCGCTATCGAGGATCGACCGGCGGTGTTCGCTTGGCAAGCGCCAGCAGGTAGATGATCACGGCAATGGCAGCGAAGAAGAACCATTGCCCGGCATAGGCAAGATGGTTGTTCGGCACATCCGCCGCGGTCGGCGGCGCCAGCGGCTTGAGTCCCGGCACCGGCTCCCCAGCGATCAACATCGGCCGCAACGGCATGGCCTTGCCGCTGATCCGGGACAGCAGCGATCGATGATCCGGTTCCTCGCCGATCCATCCGCGCATCTGCCCGCCCTGCCACTGAGGCTTGGCATCGGGCCTCGCCGAAACCCCCGCGGCGACGAGTATGCCCGGACCTTCCGCCCCGGTTGCGCAGTCGGCGATGTAGCGATAGCCGGTCGTTCCATCGGCTGCCCGCCCCGCCTCGCTGTGCCATCGGATCACGTGCAGGCAGTAGGCAGAGGAGCGGCGGAACAGTTGTTCGGACGGCACGGGCGAAAAGGTCGGAAAGGCGACAGGGGGCCGAGCCGGGTTGGACGCGACCAGCGCAAGCATCGCTTCTTTCTCCGCCCGCCGTTGCAACTGCCAGACGCCCAGGCCGATCATCACGACCACCGCAGCCGCAACGATGAGCGTCGGCAGAAGGGGCAAACGGCGGATCACTGGTCCCGCTTCCAGGCTTGCAGCCGTCCCTCGCACGCCTTGTTGCGATATTCCAGGATCAGCAACATGCCTTTCGCCACCCGCAGGCTGCCGACGACGGCGAAAACCGTCAGCGGCGTCCAGAGCAGAATGTGCAGCCAGAGCGGCGGATGGACCTTCAATTCCAGCACCAGGGCCATCGCCACCATCGCCGCACCAATGATCAGGGTGAGGAACGCCGCCGGGCCGTCCCCCACATTGAACTGGCCATAATCAAGTCCGCAGGCGCGGCAGGATACGGCAAAGCGGACTGGACCGACAAAGAGGGTGGCGCTACCGCATTGGGGACATGCGCCGCGCACGGCCGCGGCCAGCAGGGGCTGCGACAGGCCGGGATCGGGATCGGTCGATGGCATCGGATCAGGCATAGGACCGCCTTTCCAAAAAGAAAACGGCCGGATCACAACCGGCCGTTTTCATCCAGATCATTAACGGCGCCTCAGCCGCCGTGTACCGGCGCGCCCCAGCCGCCCCAGACATAGATGGCGACGAAGAGGAACAGCCATACCACGTCGACGAAATGCCAGTACCAGGCTGCCGCTTCGAAACCGAAATGCTGGCGGGGAGTGAAGTCGCCCTTATGCGCGCGGATCAGGTTCACCAGCAGGAAAATGGTGCCGATCAGGACGTGGAAACCGTGAAAGCCGGTCGCCATGTAGAAAGCCGAACTATAGGGGCTGCCGCCGAACGGGAACGGCGCGTGGGCATATTCATAGGCCTGGATAGAGGAGAAGAGCACGCCCAGGATAACGGTGATCGTCAATCCCTTCTTCAGCCCCTCGCGGTCGCCATGGATCAGAGCATGGTGCGCCCAGGTGACGGTCGTGCCCGAGCAAAGCAGGATCAGTGTGTTGAGCAGCGGCAGCTCGAAGGCGTTCATCACCTCGATGCCCTTCGAAGGGAACATCCCCTCGATCGGCGCCAACTGGCTCGGGAAGAGCGAGAAGTCGAAGAAGGACCAGAACCAGCCCACGAAGAACATGACTTCGGAAGCGATGAACAGGATCATGCCGTAGCGCAGGTGGAGCTGAACCACCGGCGTATGATCACCCGCATGAGCCTCGCTGATCACATTGGCCCACCAGCTGTACATGGTGAACAGCACACCCGCGACGCCGATCAGGAAAACCCAGCCACCACCGGCGGGCATCGCATCGGGATGCATCCACATGATCGCGCCGAAAGCCATGACCAGAGCCGACATGGAGCCGAAAAAGGGCCAGATGCTGGGCGGAAGAATATGATAATCGTGGTTCTTGGCGCCTGCCATGACGTTCTCATCCCCGTTCGCGTTATGATATTTGCTTAGCTTGGCTTTTTATCCTGCTCAACAGGATAGAAGGTGTAGCTCAGCGTGATTTCCTGGGTGTCCTTATTGTCCGAGTCCGTCAATATCTTCGGATCGACATAATAGATCACCGGCATGCGGACCGCTTCTCCCGGCTGCAAGGTCTGCTGGGTGAAACAAAAACACTGGATCTTGGTGAAATAGGCTCCCGCCTGCAAGGGGGTGACATTGAAGCTCGCCGTACCGGTGACCGGCTTATCCGACATGTTCCTGGCCAGAAAGATCGCCATGTTGCGCGCGCCGACCGTCACTGTTTGCGTGGGATGTTCCGGACGAAATTGCCAGGGCATGCCGGGCGCCACATTGGAATCGAAGCGAATCGACATGCGATGTCCGACGGCCTCGCGCACCAACACATCGGCGGAGGCCCGCTGGGTGGTACCACCAAAGCCGGTACGCTCGCAGAAAATCCGGTAGAGCGGAACCGAAGCGAAGCCCAGGCCCAGCATGACCAGACCGACGATAGCCATCCCGATCATGGTCCGCCGGTTGCGCCGGTCCCGGTCGAAGGGAGAAGGAGGCAGGCTCGCCATCAATGCCCTCCGCCGATCTTGGCGATGGTGATGGCGTAGAAGAGAATGACGAGCGCGCCGAGCAAAAGCCCCGTCACGATGGCGCGGGATTTCTGACGGCTCCGGATCTGCCGGTTTTCATCGGGGGTCATATGAACATCCACCGGTCGACCACGACCGCCCCGAACAGTAGGAAAAGATAGAAAACCGAATATTTGAACAGCCGCTTTTCCGGCCCCATCCGTACTGGATCACTTTCGCGATGGCGCAGGACCTGAAAGGCAAAGACAACGAAAAACGCCGTGCCAACCAGGGCCACCGCACCGTAAATCGGGCCAGTCAGTTGCAGCACCACCGGCGCCATGGCTGAAACCCCCATGATCGCAGTGTAGAACCAGATCTGACGTCGGGTGGCGACCTCGCCCGAAACGACCGGAAGCATGGGGATCCCCGCGGCGGCATAGTCGGTCTTCACGAACAAGGCGAGCGACCAGAAATGCGGCGGTGTCCAAAAGAAGATCAGCATGAACAGCGCTATCGGCAATGCGCTGATATCCCCCGTCACCGCTGCCCAGCCAATGACCGGGGGGAAAGCCCCCGCGGCGCCGCCTATCACGATATTCTGCGCGGTCCGCGGCTTCAGCCAGATGGTGTAGACAAAGACATAGAAAAGAATCGATACTGTAAGCACGGCAGCCGCAAGCCAGTTGGTCGCGACCCCCATCAGCAGAACCGAGAAGAAAGACAGACCCACACCGAAGTGCAGCGCCGACTGTCGATCCATCCGGCCCGCAGGGATCGGACGATTGGCCGTGCGCTTCATCTTCCCATCGATATCGGCCTCATACCATTGATTGAGTGTCGCGGCCGCGCCAGCGCCCAGCGCGATGCAGAGAATCGCCGTGAAACCCAGGATCGGATGAATATGGCCCGGCGCCGCGAGTAAACCGCATAGCCCGGTGAAGACCACCAGAGTCATCACACGCGGCTTGGTCAGCGCGACGAAATCGCGCCAATGAGCGGGGATCGTGGGAGCCGATTGCCCGGCCCTGATCGGCGAACTTGCCATATTCTCCTCATGCGACAGCCCGGCGTCGATATCTGCGCCGGACTGTTCCAGGTTAGGGTTTGGGCCGCCCCATACGCCAATCCCGGCATTCCGGCAAACCGGAACACCGGGATATTGCCATCAGTCGATGACCGGCAATGTTTCGAACTGGTGGAACGGCGGCGGGCTGGACAGCGTCCATTCCAGCGTCGTGGCACCTTCACCCCAGGGATTGCCTTCCGCCTTCTTGCCGGCGACCAGCGACCAGACAAGGTTGACGAAGAAGATCAGCATGCCCGCAGCCATGATCTCATAGCCGTGGCTGGCGACCTTGTTCCAATAGGCGAAGGCCTCCGGATAGTCGGGGTAACGACGCGGCATGCCCGACAGACCCAGGAAGTGCATCGGGAAGAACAGCATGTTTACGCCGACGAAGAACACCCAGAAGTGCAGATGGCCGAGGAATTCATTGTACATCCGGCCCGACATTTTCGGGAACCAGTAATAGAAGCCCGCGAACAGGCCGAACACCGCGCCCAGCGACAGCACATAGTGGAAGTGCGCCACCACATAATAGGTGTCGTGCAGCACGTCGTCAACGCCACCATTGGCGAGCACCACGCCGGTCACGCCGCCCACGGTGAAGAGGAAGATGAAGCCCAGCGCCCAGACCATCGGGGTCTTGTAGGTGATCGACCCGCCCCAGATCGTCGCGATCCAGGAGAAGATCTTGATGCCGGTGGGCACCGCGATCACCATGGTCGCGGCGGTGAAGTACATCTTCACGTTCACCGACATGCCGGTGGTGAACATGTGGTGCGCCCAGACGACGAAGCCGACCACGCCGATCGCGACCATGGCGTATGCCATGCCGAGATAGCCGAAGACCGGCTTGCGGCTGAAGGTCGAAACGATCTGGCTGATGATGCCGAAGCCCGGCAGGATCATGATGTACACTTCGGGGTGACCGAAGAACCAGAAGAGATGCTGGTACAGTTCCGGATCGCCGCCGCCGGCGGCATCGTAGAAGGTGGTGCCGAAATTGCGGTCAGTGAGCAGCATGGTGATCGCGGCGGCCAGAACCGGCAGCGCGAGCAGCAGCAGGAAGGCAGTGACCAGCACCGACCAGACGAACAGCGGCATCTTGTGCAGGGTCATGCCCGGCGCGCGCATGTTGAGGATGGTGGTGATGAAGTTGATCGCGCCCAGGATCGAGCTGGCGCCCGCGATGTGCAGCGACAGGATCGCCATGTCGACCGCCGGCCCCGCCGACCCGCTGGTGGAGAGCGGGGCATAGACCGTCCAGCCCGTGCCCGCGCCGTTACCGGTGCCGCCGGGGAAGAAGGTCGAGCCGAGCAGCAGGGCAAAGGCCGGGATGAGCAGCCAGAAGCTGATGTTGTTCATCCGCGGGAATGCCATGTCCGGCGCGCCGATCATGATCGGGACGAACCAGTTGCCGAAGCCGCCGATCATCGCGGGCATCACCATGAAGAACACCATGATGAGGCCGTGGGCCGTGATCAGCACGTTCCAGAGATGATAGGCCTGGTCCAGCGTCGCTTCGGGACCGTCGCTGAACTGCGCCCAGGTCTGAAGATACTGGATGCCCGGTGCGGCGAGTTCCGCGCGCATCAGGCCCGAGATCGCGCCGCCGATGATGCCAGCGATGATCGCGAAGATCAGATAGAGGGTGCCGATGTCCTTGTGGTTGGTCGACATGAACCAACGCTGGAAGAAAGCCGGCTTGTGATCGGCGTCATGATGCTCATGAGCATGATCGCCGTGATGATCTGCGGTAATGGTGGTCATGGCGTCTATGCCCTTACATCAAATCTTGGCGGGGGCGGGCGCAGCAGGCTGCGCCGTCGTGGCCGTGCCGGCGCCCTTGAGCTTGCCGCCCTGCGACAGCACCCACTGGTCGAACTGCGCGGGTTCCAGCGCCTCGATCGCGATCGGCATGAAGCCGTGGCGCGCGCCGCAAAGCTCGGAACACTGGCCATAATAGACGCCCGGCTTCTCAATGGTGAAGCTCTTCTCATTGAGGCGGCCCGGCACCGCGTCCATCTTCACCCACAGTGAAGGAACCGCGAAGCTGTGGATCACGTCCGCGCCGGTAATGATCAGCTTGATCGGACGGCCGACCGGAAGGACCAGACGATTGTCGGGCGCCAGCAGATAGGGTTCGCCATTGGCTTCCGCCTTTTCCTTCGGCAGCATGTTGGAAACGAATTCCGGAACGCCGTTGTCCGGATATTCATAGCCCCAATACCATTGATAGCCCGTGACCTTGACGGTCAGCGCATCCTTTGGCGCAGGCTTGTACTGGTCGGCCAGCAAACCGATCGATGGCACGGCGATCACCAGCAGGATGACCACCGGCACCACCGTCCAGATCACCTCGATCACCGTGTTGTGCGAAGTCTTGGACGGCGTCGGATTGGCGCTGCGGCGGAAGCGCACCATCACATAGAGCATCAGGACCAGGACGAAGATCGAGATGATGGTGATGATCGGCAGCAACATCACGTCATGCAGCCAGCGTGCCGTGTGGCCCGTCGGCGAAAACTGCTTCTGAAGGGTGATTTCACCCGGCATCGGCATGCCGATGCCCAAGGTCGGCTTCATGCGCGGCGGCGCGGCGACCTTTTCCGCCGGAGCGGCTTCGGCGGCGGGTGCCGCCGCGTTGCTGGCCGAATCGGCGGCCGCCGTCGTTTCATTCCCGGCGGCGGGTGCCGCGACCGCAGCATTTTGCTGAGCCAGTGCCGGACCGTTCATCGCGAGTGCCGGCGCAAAGGCCAACAACCCGGCGAGGACGAGCGATTTCACCTTTTCCATAGCGTCTTCTTACCCCGTAACCCCTTGGCGCCGCTGCAACGAAGATCCATGCATGAATATGCCTCCCCCCGCTCGTTTCGGTCCGCCACGGCTTATAAGCATCGTTTTTTTCAGCCTCAACCTTCCCCAACCAGATTTTCTTCGCTGTTGCAACGCCTAGTTGGTGAGCCTATCTCGCTCCCCGCGCACAGGGGCGCGATCATGGGGTGACCCGTGGCAGGGAAAGACATGGCGTTCGCGCTGAGCGGACGGCATGGACGAATGGATCGAAGATTTAGATGACCGACGAGGAAGTATTAGCGGAATTCAGGGCTGCCGGCGCGTTGCTGGAGGGGCATTTCATCCTGTCTTCGGGCCGCCGCAGCGCCAACTATCTTCAGTGCGCCCGCGTGCTGATGAATGCCGAGCGCGCCGGCCGGCTGGCCCGCGCGACGGTGCAGCAACTGCCGCGCGAATTGCGGCAGGAGATCGATCTGGTGGTGTCGCCGGCCATGGGCGGCCTCATCATCGGCCATGAGGTCGGGCGCGCGCTCGACAAGGATGCGGTGTTCCTGGAGCGCCCGGAGGGCACGTTCGAACTGCGTCGCGGCTTTGCCATCACGCCCGGCCAGAAAGTGCTGATGGTCGAAGATGTCGTGACCACCGGCCTTTCCTCACGCCAGGCGATCAAGGCGGTCGAGGCCGAAGGCGGCATCGTCGTCGCGGAGGTCGCGCTGGTCGACCGTTCGGCCGGCGAGGTCGAGCTGGGCATACCCTTCTATCCGCTCGTCAGCATCAATTTCCCGGTCTATGACGCCGATCAGCTCCCGGCCGAACTGGCCGCGATCCCGGCGATCAAGCCCGGCAGCCGAAAGCAGTAGGACGGCCATGCCCCACTCCCCCGCTCCGCTGCGCCTGGGCGTCAACATCGACCATGTGGCGACCATCCGCAATGCCCGCGGGGGCGAGCATCCCGATCCGGTCAAGGCCGCGCTGCTGGCGGTCAAGGCCGGGGCGGACGGCATCACCGCCCATCTGCGCGAGGATCGCCGTCATATAAGGGATGAGGACATCGCCACGCTGATGGCGGCGCTCACCGTGCCGCTCAATCTCGAAATGGCGGCGACGCGGGAGATGCTGGGCATCGCGCTTCGGCACCGGCCCCACGCGGCCTGCATCGTGCCGGAAAAGCGCGAGGAACGGACTACCGAGGGCGGCCTTGACGCCGCCGGGCAGATCGAGGCGCTTCGCCCCATTGTCGAGGCGCTGGGCGAGGCGGGGGTGCGCGTCAGCCTGTTCATCGAGGCCGATCCGGCGCAGATCGAGGCCGCGATCCGCCTGGGCGCCCCGGTGGTCGAGTTCCACACGGGCCGTTACGCCCATGTGACGGGTGCCGAGCGAGCGGAAGAGTTGCGTCGCATCGCCGACGCTGCCGCGCTTGCCGCCAAGAACGGCATCGAAGCGCATGCGGGTCATGGCCTGACCTTCGACAATGTCGGCCCGATCGCCGCGATTCCGCAAGTGGCCGAGTTGAATATCGGCCATTTCCTGATCGGCGAGGCGATTTTCAGCGGCCTGGAGGGCAGTATCCGCGAGATGCGGCGACAGATGGAGCTGGTCCGATGAAAGCGGCAAAGGCGTGATCATCGGCCTGGGCTCCGACCTCTGCAATATCGAGCGGATCCAGCATTCCCTCGACCGCTTCGGCGAGCGATTCGAGAATCGCGTCTTCACCGAAATGGAACGCACCAAGGCCAATCGCCGCCCCTTCACCAAGGCGGGAACGCTTGCCAAGCGTTTCGCCGCCAAGGAGGCCTTTTCGAAGGCCGTGGGAACGGGCTTCAAGAAGGGCGTGTTCATGAAGGATATCGGCGTCGTCAACGCCCCCAGCGGCGCGCCGACGCTGGCACTGACCGGCGGCGCGCTCGGCCGGCTCGAATCGCTGGTGCCCGCGGGCCATCGCCCGGTCGTTCACCTGACGCTCACCGACGATCATCCATGGGCACAGGCATTTGTGATCATCGAAGCCCTGCCGTTATGATGGCGGGGCGCCACGAGCCGGAAATCCTTCCATGACGGCAGCCGACATGACCGAGAACCATTCCACGCAAGAGCCGTCGACCACTCCATCCTCCGAGCCGGAAAAAATCCCGGTCAACTGGTGGCAGGAGGCGAAGAGCATCAGCCTGCTGATCCTGGCGGTGCTGGCCTTCCACAGTTTTGTCGCCAAGCCCTTCTACATCCCCAGCGAATCGATGATGCCGGTGCTGCTGAAGGGCGACCGGCTGGTGGTGAGCAAATTTCCCTATGGCTGGTCCTATGTCTCGCCGAGTTTCCATCCCCTGCCCTTCCTGAAGGGACGGATTTTCGGTCACATGCCCCAGCGCGGCGACATCGTCATCGTCTCGCCGCAGAACAAGCGCGAGGATTATATCAAGCGCGTCATCGGCCTGCCCGGCGACATATTGGAAGTGCGCGGCGGCCAGGTCGTGCTGAACGGCGTGCCGGTTCCCCAAAAGGTGCTCAAGCCCATCCGCATTCCCGTGGACGGCAACGCCCCCTGTCCGGCGATGCAGTTCCCTGGCGCGCTCATGACCGACGCCAATGGCAAAAGCTGGTGCGAGTTGCCGGTACGGCAGGAGGTGCTGCCCAATGGCAAAAGCTATGTGGTCATCGACATGGGGCCCAGCACGCTCGACTGGTACGGGCCGGTGCGGATACCCGAAGGACATGTCTTCCTGATGGGCGACAATCGCGACAACAGCGCCGACAGCCGCGCGCCGCTGGAGGAAAACGGCCTCGGTGGACCAGTGCCGTGGGAAGCGATCGGCGGTCGCGCGGAATTCATCACCTTCTCGCTCGATGGCGATTCAAGCTGGAACCCGCTGAGCTGGCTCCACGCCTTCCGCAGCGGAAGGGCGGGGAACAGCCTGCGCCCGGCGAGCGTTGCCGTTCCGAAATAAGCTTTTGCAAAAGAGGTGCGGGTTGAGCGGCAAACAGGTTCATATCGAACAACCCGGCCCCAGCGAACTGCACAGCCCGCTGATCCAGCATGAGGTCAGACGGGCGGGGGTCTGGTTCGCCCTGGGCATCGCCGTCGCGCTGGTCGTGCTGCTGGCCCAGCCGCTGTTGCTGATCATGGGTGCACTGGTGCTGACGACGATGATGGACGGCGGCACCCGGCTGCTGGGGCGGATACTGCCGATCGGGCGGGGCTGGCGACTGGCGATCGTGTTGGTCGCCGCCCTCGCCTTCCTCGTCTATACCTTCTATCTCACCGGATCGAGCCTGGCGACGCAGGCGCAGGCGATGCGCACCATCGTCGAAACCCAGGTCAACCGCATCGGCGGCTGGTTGCAGCAAATGGGCGTCACCACCACGCCGGAGGATTTCAAGAGCCTCGCCAGCCAGGCCATGAACTCGCTGGGCCGGGTGACGGCCGCGGTCGGGACGGCAGTGGGCGCCATCACCAGCGGCGTGATGATGCTGGTGCTTGCGATCTTCATCGCCATCGAACCCAAACTATATGAACGCGGCGTCGCCTGGATGCTGCCGATGGACAAGCGCAACCACTTCTATGCCGTTGCCGACCGGATGGGCTGGACGCTGCGCCGGCTGATGTTCGGACGGCTGATCGGCATGGCGGTGGAGGGTGTCGGCACCTGGCTGCTGCTCTGGGCGGGGGGCGTGCCGATGGCGGGCTTGCTGGGCATATTGACCGGATTGTTCGCCTTCCTGCCCAATATCGGCTCGATCATTTCAGGCGTGCTGATCGTGCTGGTCGGCTTTTCGGCGGGTCCCCATGCGGGACTTTATGCCTTTGGCGTCTATCTGGTGGTGCAGATCGTCGATGGCTATCTGATCGTGCCGATGGTGGCCAAGCGCGCCACCGACCTTGCCCCCGCTTTGGTGTTGGCGGCACAAATCCTGTTCGGCGCATTGTTCGGTATCATGGGTCTGTTCCTGGCCGATCCCATCGTCGCCATGGTCAAGGTCTGGCTGGAGGAACGCGCCAAGACGCTGGAGGCGAGGGTAGAAAGCGCCGCTGCCGTCCCCGTCACGGCATAAGAAAAAGGGCCGGGAAATCCCGACCCTCTCTCTTTTTCGACTGTCACACGCGGATCAATGCCCGGACGGCGGCATCGCGCCCTGCTGCTGCATCATCTGCTGCATGCGCATGATGTCCGCCTTGGACTTGAAATCGTGCAACTGGACATCGAACACCAGCACCGAATTGGCCGGGATCGGCCCCGCCGCCTGCTCGCCATAGCCAAGCTGCGGCGGAATCCACAGGCGGTACTTGCCGCCCTTCTTCATCTTCTGCAGGCCTTCGGAGAAGCCCGGGACGACACCATCGACCGGCATGGCGGTCTGCGGGTTCTCGTCGAACACGGTGCCGTCGAGCAGCGCGCCCTTATAGCCCACCAGCGCCACGTCGGCGGCCGTCGGGCTGGGGCCGGTGCCTTCTTCCAGCACCTTGTACTGCAAGCCCGATTCGGTCGTCACCACGCCCGCCTCATGCGCGTTACGCGTGAGGAAGGTGGCCGGCGACGGCTCCACGCCACGCTGCCCGGCCCAGGCCAGACCGCCAGCTGCCAGCGCAACCGCGGCAACACCGACCCAGAGGCGCGTCAGCGACCCCTTGGCGATAGGACGAAGGGGAACAGCTGTCGTGGACATGAACCTGGGCCTCGCAGTTGGTGCGGGTGTATTTTTCAGCAGAAGAACGGGACGATCAGGCGACCGCCCCGGTAACGACGATCCTTAACGGACGCCGTCGCGCTCGGCGCGCTTGCGCTCCAGCTTGCGGGCGCGGCGAACGGCCGCCGCCTTTTCGCGGGCGCGCTTTTCCGAGGGCTTCTCATAGTGACGGCGCAGCTTCATCTCGCGATACACGCCCTCACGCTGCAGCTTCTTCTTGAGCGCGCGCAGGGCCTGGTCGACATTGTTGTCGCGAACGATGATTTGCATAAGCCAGTCAAACTCCAGTCGAAAACGGACGGATCGCCAGGAAACATAACCCTTCCCGACGGGCCGCCCGAATGAAATAGCGGTGAGTCGCCGCAGGTCACCCTGCGCCGTGTGGGGCGCGCCCTACCAGCAGAGTCGCGCAAATTCAACCCAAAAGCCGCGCCTCTCGACACGGGACACCGCAAAGCGGATAGTCCCCGCATAAACCAAGGAGGAGGATCGCCATGGCAACCGCCGTCCCCAAACCCACCATCTCCGCCAGCGAATGGGAGGCACGCCAGCAACTGGCGGCCTGTTACCGCGTCTTCGACCATCTGGGCTGGTCGGAACTCATCTACAACCACATCACCCTGCGCGTACCTGAAGAGGAAAATGCCTTTCTGATCAATCCCTTCGGCTTGCTCTACAGCGAGGTGACGGCATCGAACCTGGTCAAGATCGACATCGATGGCCATGTACTGGACGGCAGCCCCTATCCGGTCAACCGCGCCGGCTTCACCCAGCACAGCATCTTCCACCGCCATCTGCCCGATGCGCATTGCATCATCCATACCCACACGACAGCCGGCATGGCGGTGAGCGCGACGCAGGAGGGGCTCACCGCCACCAATTTCTATGCCGCCGCCTTCATCGACAGAATCGCCTACCATGATTTCGAAGGGGTCACGATTCGGCCGGAGGAAGGCGAAAGGCTGATCGCGCATCTCGGCGCCCGCCGGATCATGATGCTGCGCAACCACGGCACGCTGGTCATGGCGAAGAGCCTGCCGCAAGCCTTTCTGACCCAATGGATGCTGCAACGCGCCTGCGAGATCCAGGTCGCCACCGGAGCAGCCGGGACGCCCGTCGAGATTCCCCCGGATGTCATCGCCGTCCACCAGCGCGACCTTTCCGGCGTGCAATTGCCCGCGGGACCCGGCGTACCCGATTTCGAGGCGATGGTCCGCAGGATCGACCGGATCGATCCGGGCTGGCGCGGCTGAACCGCGGCGATTTCAAGGGGCGCGGCGCATCCTGCTTGCCCCCGGCCTCTTATTTCAGCATCTTGCGGCCCCATGCCCGCAATCCGCCCGGAACGCTCGATCATCCTGCTGCTGCTGGCGCTACTGATCGTCGTCGTCGCGGTCGGCAGTACCTATTGGCTCTACGCCGTGCAGCAGCGCGTCAATATCTGGGTCCAGCATACGCTGCGCGTCGAAAACCAGCTCTCGACCCTGCTGCTCCATGTGCAGGAGGCTGAAAGCAGCCAGCGCGGGTTCATGCTGACACGCGAGGATTCCTTCCTCGGCCCCTATGACAGCTTCCGCCGCCAATGGCGCGGGGAACTGGCTGCTCTGAGGGCCGAGATCCTTGACAATCCGCCCCAGGCGCAAGCTGTCGAAGCGCTGGAAAACCTGCTCGACGACCGGCTTTTCCTGATGCGCACCGGGATCGAGCGTCGCCGCAGGGACGAAGCGATCGCCCCGGACGATTTCCACGCCGGCATGGTCACGATGGCGAAGATCCGCGCCCAGGTGGCGGCGATGCGGGCGCGTGAGGCGCTGTTGCTCAAACGCCGTACCGCCAATGACAATCATCTGGGCATGCTGGTATCGGTCGGCATGGCGGTTTCCGCCGTGTTGGTCACGCTGCTGGGCGCCCTCGCGCTGCGCACTGCCCATCGCCGGGTGGCCGAAGCGACCGAAAACCAGCTGGCGCTGAGCGACGCCAACAAACGCCTGATCGCAGAGGGGCAGGAGCGCGAATCCGCCGAAGCACAATTGCGCCAGATGCAGAAGATGGAATCCATCGGCCAACTGACCGGCGGCATCGCCCATGATTTCAACAATATGCTGGCCATTGTCATCGGCTCGCTCGACATTGCGCGCCGCCGCCTGACACGGGACATCGATCCGCGCATCGCCAGGGGCATCGACAACGCCGCTGAAGGCGCTCAGCGCGCCGCGCAGCTGACCGCGCGATTGCTTGCCTTTTCCCGCCAGCAACCGCTCGACCCGCAGCCCACCGACGTCAACAAGCTGGTCGGCGGCATGTCCGAATTGCTGCGCCGGACGATCGGCGAGAGCATCCGCGTCGAAACCGTGCTCGCGGGCGGGCTGTGGCGCGCCAGCATCGATGCCGGCCAGCTTGAATCCGCGATCATCAACCTGTGCGTCAATTCGCGCGACGCCATGCCGACAGGTGGCCGGTTGACGATCGAAACAGCCAACGCGCATCTCGACGATGCCTATGTCGCGGCCCATGGCGACGTCGAGGCGGGTCAATATGTCATGGTATCGGTGACCGACAGCGGAACCGGCATGCCCTCCGAGGTGGTGGAACGCGCATTCGACCCCTTCTTCACTACCAAGGGCGTCGGCAAGGGCACCGGATTGGGGTTGAGCCAGGTGTTCGGCTTCATCAAGCAATCGCGGGGCCATGTGAAAATCTATTCCGAGCCCGGCCAAGGCACGATCATCAAGATATATCTGCCTCGCCATTATGGACCGGATGTCGCGATCGGCAGCGTGACGGTCATGCCGACGGAACTGCCCCGTGCAAGGGCGGAGGAGATCATCCTGGTGGTCGAGGATGAGGAACGGGTCCGCCATATGTCGGTCGATTCGCTGCGGGAGCTGGGCTACATCATCGTTCAGGCCTCCGATGGGGAGCAGGCGCTGGAAATGCTGACCATCCAGCCGCGGATCGACATGCTGTTCACCGACATCGTCATGCCCGGCATCAACGGCCGTGTGCTGGCCGACCGGGCACGGGAAAGCCATCCCGGCCTGAAAATCCTCTACACCACCGGCTACACCCGCAATGCGATCGTCCATAACGGCATGCTCGACCCCGGCGTATCCTTCCTTGCCAAGCCGTTCACGCTGGATCAACTGGCAGTGAAAGTGCGGCAGGTGCTGGACGCCGTGGAAAACTGATCCGGATTATGGACAGCGATAAAACGAACATATAGTGAACAATCATGACCGCCCTTTGTACCCGGCAAAAGCTGGAAATCCTCGCCGACGCGGCAAAATACGACGCGTCCTGCGCATCGTCCGGCACCGCGAAACGCGACAGTGCATCGGGACGGAAAGGCGGCATCGGCTCCACCGAGGGAATGGGCATCTGCCATGCATATGCACCTGACGGCCGGTGCATATCGCTGCTCAAGATATTGCTGACCAACAGCTGCATTTTCGACTGCCATTATTGCATCAACCGCCGGTCGAGCGATGTGCGCCGGGCCCGCTTCACGGTGCGGGAAGTGGTCGACCTGACGCTGAATTTCTACCGCCGCAACTATATCGAAGGCCTGTTCCTCTCTTCCGGCATCATCCGTTCATCCGACTATACGATGGAACAGCTCGTCGCGGTCGCACGCAGCCTGCGCGAGGAGCATGATTTTCGGGGCTATATCCACCTCAAGACCATTCCCGATGCAGACCCCGAACTGGCGCACCAGGCAGGCCTCTATGCCGACCGCTTGTCGATCAACATCGAACTGCCGACCGAGCAGGGCTTGCGGAAACTGGCGCCGGAAAAGGACAAGCGACGGATCGAGGCGGCCATGGCCGGGATGCGCGACGCGATCGAGGACGGGGCGGATGCCAGCCGCCGTTACGCCCATGCGCCGCGCTTCGCACCGGCGGGCCAGTCGACGCAGATGATCGTCGGCGCGGACCAGGCGGACGACCGCGCGATCATCCGGCAGGCCAGTTCGCTCTACGGCCGCCACAAGCTGCGCCGGGTCTATTACAGCGCCTTTTCACCCATAGCCTCGCCCAGCAGCGTGCTGCCACTCAAGCGCCCGCCACTGATGCGGGAACATCGGCTGTATCAGTCGGACTGGATGATGCGCTTTTACGGCTATTCGGCGCAGGAACTGGAGAGTGCCACCGATCCCGAGACCGGCTGCCTTCCGCTGGATATCGACCCAAAACTCGCCTGGGCGCTGCGGCACCGCGACGTCTTTCCGGTCGATATCAACCGCGCCCCACGCGAGGCGCTGCTGCGGGTGCCCGGCCTGGGCGTCAAGGCGGTGGAGCGCATTATATCGAGCCGCCGCCATCGACGCTTGCGGCTGGACGATATCGCGCGGCTGACCCGGAGCATCGCCAAACTGCGTCCTTTCCTGATCGCCAGCGACTGGCGGCCGGTCCAGTTGGCCGATCGGCTCGACCTGCAAAGGCGGCCTGCGTCGCCTGACGCGCAATATGAGCTTTTTCGATGAGTCGCAGGCATTTTGCCGTTGATCGGTGCGGCGGTTCATGTTTTTCTTGTCCAACGCAAGGAAAGGGTCGGATTTTTGGCGACGAAGTGGAACGATGGCGCACCGCACCGCACGGGGTATGCTCGGCGGATGAGCAGCCATCTTGCCGCCGCGCTGGTCGTTTTCTGCCTGCTTCAGATCTTCATCGTCGCGAAGATGGGCGGTTCGCTGCTGCTGCATCTGGGCATCATCATCGCAATCGGCGGCTTTGCCATCGCGGCACGCGGATTGGAACGGCGCTGGGAGATGCTCGATCAAAGCGGCCTGTCTGCCCACGGGCTGGCCGTCCGCTTCCGCCGCGACCTCCTGCAACTCTGGTCCGCCAGCATCATGGGCGGGTTGCTCTGGATTCCCGTCGCGATCATCTTTCGCGCCCTGTTCGGCTGAACCCAAAGCCGCGATCCCTCGTTGTTCCTTCCGGATAAGAAGGAGCATGCCCCATGGCCGACGCCAGCATTTTCGATCGATTGAAGCAGGATCACGACGCCCATCGCCAGCTATTCGACAAGATGTCGGATGCAAAGGACGATCCCGACCGGCTGGAAAAGCTGTTCGAGCAATTCAAGGTGGAAGCGACCGCCCATGCCGCGGCGGAGGAGGAAACGCTCTACGCCACCATGCTGGCGCGGCCCGACCTGCGCGAAGATGCCCAGCATAGCGTGTCGGAACATAAGGAAATCGACGATTATCTCGAAGAATTGGAAGGCGTTGCCTTCAACGGCGAGGAATGGAACCGTATTTTCGCCCGACTGAAGAAGCGTTACCTCCACCATATCGACGAGGAAGAGGAGGAGATGTTCCCGGATACCGCCAGGGAATTGACGGCGGAAGAGGAGCAGGAGCTGGCAACCCAGTTCGCCCGGCGCAAACCGGCGGAATTGCAGCGCGCGGAAGGGGACGATTAAGCGCCATGTATCGTGCGCGGCTGAACGGGCCGGATGATTTCGACGGTTGGCGCCAGGCCGCGCGCACCTTTGCCCTAGCCGGAACGGCACCGGCCGACATTGTCTGGCAATGCGGAGATGCGGACGATCTGTTCGCCACGGACGAACCGCCGCCTCCTGCCGAAGCGGCTGCCTTTTTCGTCCCACGCACCTTCGTCGAGCTGGCCGAGACGGCTATCCTGCACCGCGATCCGGAACGTTTTGCGCTGCTTTATGCCTTGCTCATCCAATCGCGCGATCGCCCGGCCAGTCTGGAAGACCGGGCCGATCCGCTGGTCCGCAGGGTGGAGGGGTTGGCCAAGGCCGTCCGACGCGATCTGCACAAGATGCGCGCCTTCGTCCGCTTCCGGGAACTGGCAACCCCGGACGGGCCGCGCTTCGTCGCCTGGTTCGAGCCGGAGCATCATATCGTACGTGCCAATGCCGGCTTCTTCGTGCGGCGCTTCGCATCGATGCGATGGTCGATACTGACGCCCGAGATCAGCATCCATTGGGATGGTGAAACGTTGTCCGAGGGGCCGGGCGCCACCTGTCAGGATGCGTCGGAAAACGATCCGGTCGAGCAGATCTGGAAGGGTTATTATGCGGCGATCTTCAATCCGGCACGGCTCAAAATCGGTGCGATGCTTTCCGAAATGCCCCGCAAATATTGGCGCAACCTGCCTGAAGCCGCGCTTATTCCGGAATTGGTGGCCGGCGCCCAGGCACGGGAGGCTGCCATGATCGCCACGCCGCCCACGCCCGCCCGCCCGAAAATCACCCACCACGGGAATGCCGCCACCGCATGGCATGCATTGCGCGAGGAGGCGATGGGCTGCACGCGTTGCCCGCTCCATCGCGACACCACACAGACGGTATTCGGGGAAGGACCGGTGGATGCGCGACTGATGTTCATCGGCGAACAGCCGGGCGATCAGGAGGATTTGGCGGGCCGCCCGTTCGTCGGTCCGGCCGGCCGCCTGTTCGACCAGGCCCTGGAGGAAGCCGGGATCGACCGGGGGCGAACCTATGTCACCAATGCCGTCAAGCATTTCAAGCATGAGCGGCGCGGCAAGAGGCGCATCCACCAGACACCGGAAACCCCCGATATCCAGGCCTGCCGCTGGTGGCTGACACAGGAATTGGAGTTGATCCAACCCCGCATCATCGTTGCCCTGGGCGCCACGGCGGGACGCGCACTGCTGGGCAAGGCCGTGACGATCAACCGCCTTCGGGGTGCGCCGATCGCGCTGGAAAACAAGGTTCAGGGCTGGATCACTGTGCATCCCAGCTATTTACTGCGGGTGCCTGACGAAGCGCACAAGGTGGAGGAACGGACCCGCTTCGTCAAGGAATTGCGGCATATAGGCGAGCAGTTGAAGGCACTTACCTGAACCGTTTCAGAGCAGGCCCAGCCGCGACAACTCCCCCAACATGGACGGAGGCATGGCATCAAGGTCGCTGACCTCGCCCGCGCCCAGATCGGGCGGCGCATCCTTGCCTTCCAGATAGCGCCAACCCTGATGGGCGCGCTTGGGCTGCGCCCGCACAGCGATCAGACGCGGCTCCAGCCGAATCCAGTAACGCCCCTGCCCGGTTTCCTGAAAGCCGAGGATCGGGCTGCGGCCGACAAGCTGATGCCCGTGTATCCAGTAAAGAGAACCGCCGGCCAGTTCCTCCACCCGCTTGGGCAGATAGCGCGTGGTCAGCCGCGCCTCCTCCGCATGATTCTCCAACCAGGTCCTGAGCGTGGCGGGGCTTTCGCTCTGGAAAGCGATCTTGGTGAGGTGCAGCGGCATGGCGAAAAGATCGGGTGCCCGAACAGGCCGGTCAAGGGCGGGCTACAGCCCCCAGACCGTCGCCAGCCCAAGGAAAGAGAAAAAGCCCATCACGTCGGTCATCGTCGTCACGAAAACGGCGGACGAAACGGCGGGATCGACATTCATCCGGTCCAGCACGACCGGGATCAATATGCCCGACAGCCCGGCCACCAGATTGTTGATCAGCATGGCGAGCGCGATGACGATCCCCAGATCGTGATTGCCATAGATCAGTCCCACCGCCACCCCGATCAATATGCCCAGCGCCGTGCCGTTGGCGCAGGCGATGCGGAATTCGCGGAGAATCTGGCGGACGGTGTTGGAACTGGTGAGTTGGTTGGTGGCGAGCGCACGCACGGCCACCGCCATGGTCTGCGTTCCCGCATTGCCGCCCATGCCCGACACGATCGGCATCAGCACCGCCAGCACGACATATTTGGATATGGTCCCTTGGAACAACCCGACCACCGAAGCCGCCAGGATAGCAGTGCCGAGGTTGACCACCAGCCAGGACAGGCGCGTGCGCACCGTTTCCCAGATCGGCTGGTTGATGTCGCCCTCACCCGCGCCGGACAGGCGGAGGATATCCTCACCCGCCTCCTCGGAGATGATGTGGACGATGTCGTCCACGGTGATCATGCCGACCAGCCGCCCGCTGCCGTCCACCACAGCGGCGGAAATGAGCGCATATTTCTGGAACCGCAGCGCGACCTCTTCCTGGTCCATGTCGACCGGGATCAGCGTCTGTTCGCGCTTCATCAGGTCGGCCATGGCGACGCTGCGCGGGCAGGTCAGCACCCAGCTCAACTGGCAGGTGCCGATCGGCCTGTGGGCTTCGTCGACGACGAAGATTTCCCAGAAATCCGACGTCAGGTCGCGATTATCGCGCAGATAGTCGATCACCTGCCCGACCGTCATATGCTCCGGCACCGCGACCAGATCGCGCTGCATCAGGCGCCCGGCGGATTCCTCGGGATAGGAGAGCGCGCTTTCGATGGCGGCGCGGTCCTCCGGCTCCATCGCTTCGAGGACGGCCTGCTGGTCGGCCTCCTCCATATCCTCGATGATCGCGACCGCGTCGTCGGTGTCCAGTTCGGCGGCGAACTCCGCCACCTGCTCGGGCGCGAGTGCGTCGAGAATATCCTCGCGGACATAATCGTTGAGTTCGGACAGAACCTCCGCGCCGACCAGATCGCCCAGGGCGGCCGCAACCTCGCCGCGCCGTTCGGTCGGGGTCAGTTCGAGAAGGTCGGCAATGTCGGCGGGGTGCAGTGGCGAAACCAATTCGCGCGCGCGCTCCCGGTCATCCTCCTCCACCGCGTCCAGCACGGCGGAGACGAATTCGCCCTTCAGCCGGTCATCCTCGTCATGACGGGATTCGGTTTGTTCAGCGGCAATATCGCCCAATTCGTCCGGCCGGGGTTCGGCCGTATCGGCTCGTTCGCTCATCGCGTCCCCTACTGTCCGGTTCCTGTAACATGTCGCTGCTTTTGCCGATGCTCGTCACAATTGCAATGCCCCAACCGCCGATGAAGCGCTTCCATCCACGCCTTTACGCTCTATATGAACGGACATCCGCGTTTTTCCCCCAAGAGAGGATCTTTCATGGCCGACGAAACCCTGACCCTTACCCTCGACAGCGGCGGCGACGTCGTCATCAAGCTGCGCCCGGACCTTGCCCCCGGCCATGTCGAGCGCATCACCGAGCTCGTCAAGGACGGCTTCTATGACGGCGTCGTCTTCCATCGCGTCATCCCCGGTTTCATGGCCCAGGGCGGCGACCCGACCGGCACCGGCATGGGCGGTTCGAAGCTGCCCGACCTGAAGGCCGAATTCAGCCGCGAACCCCATGTCCGCGGCGTCTGCTCCATGGCCCGGGCGATGAACCCGAACAGCGCCAACAGCCAGTTCTTCATCTGCTTCGACGATGCCACCTTCCTTGATGGCCAGTACACCGTCTGGGGCGAAGTCACGTCCGGCATGGAGCATGTCGACGCCCTGCCCAAGGGTGAACCGCCCAAAACCCCGGGCAAGATCCTGAAGGCTACTGTTTCTTAAGAAGCCCATCGGTGGCGGAGATGGCATTACCCGTCTCCGTCGCTTGCGACGCGGGCGGTTCATAGGACCCGATGCTCTCGATATGCCAGCGGCGATCCGCCTCGCTGGCTCCCGGCACGTCATTGACCCGCCGCAACGTCACCTGCCGCAGGCGGTACCAGGGCTTGCCATTGGCGGCGAGCCGGCCATAGACCTGCACCGGCACGGTGACAAACAGCGATCCCGCCGCGCCCTCCACGTCGCCCGGCGCGCCGACATTGGCATGCACCTCGCTGAAATTGCGGAAGCGCGCGGCGAAACGGGCATCGTCCTCGGCGCCGATGGCGCTGTTGGCGTTCCACAGATCCTGCGCGTCGTCGTAGCGCTTTTCCTCCAACAGGCCGTAATAGCCCTGCACCACTTGCGCGGCGCCCTGCGGCCCCTTGGGATCGACCGAATCCTCTTCCACCACGGGTTGTGGCCCGACCGGAAGGCCCCCCGCTGTCCCCGGAGCGGGCGGCGTCAGCGGTTCCATCACCGCCTGCGCCTCCGCCCGGACGTTATTCTCCACCTGGGCCGCGTTGGCGCCATTGGCGAGATTGTCGATCGCACTCTCCTCCCGGCCGTCGCAGGCCGACAGCAGAGCCAAGCAGAGGGCTGCACCATAACGAACCCGCATCAGTCGCGCCGGCTCCGCCAGCCGTCGCGCCGGGACCGCCCGCCGCCATCCGAACGGGCACGGGGCGACGTGTCCCGATTCCAAGTCCTTGGTGTCGTCATATCCTGTCGTCCCCTTCCTGACTGGGACTGGGCATTGGGTCGCGTCGCGCCCCAATCGCGGTTCCAGCGGTTGCCATCGCCATCCGGACGATCCCGCCAGGACGGACGCGAGCCGCCGCCATTCCAGGTGTCGCGCCGGCCACCGTCCCGCCGCGCTTCCCGGCGGCCTTCCCAATAGCGGCGCTGCCCTTCATTCCAGCGATGACGGCTTCCGCCCCGGTCATAGACATAATAGCCGCTGCCCGGATAGTAAAAGCCGTCATACCAGCCGCTATAATAGCCGGGCCGGTAATAGCCCGACCCCCAATAATCATCATAATAGCCGCCGCCATAATAGCCGGTGCCGACGCTCACACCGCCATAATAGCCATCGTCATAGCCGCAGCCGCCAAGGGCAAGCGTGCCGACAAGGCCGACCGCGGCCAGGAGCCTTTGTCCGGTCCAGGTCATCGCCTTTCTCCTTATTCCTTCATCCTGTGCCGGGATAACGCGCCACGCTTGAATTGGTCGTGAATGAGCAGTTCACCCTTGTTTATCCAGGGTTCAGACAAGAGGGCTTCCGTTCATCCCCCCGACAGAAACCGTTGTATTCATGACACAAACGGGGGATGGGGCGGGTTTTCCGGTCCGGTTCATGCAACCTTCATGGTCCGAAGGGGATTGGTTGGATATCGCAGCGCCGCTTGAAGCAGCCTGACGCGATTGCCGGAGGGTCCACACCTGCGGCCACTGATTTTCCAACAAGTGAAGGGGAAACCCCATGAAGACTCTGCTGTTCACAGCGGCCGCTGCCGCGTTGCTGATCCCGGTTGCCGCCAATGCCCAGGCACCGCAGGACGACGCAGGATCGCGCCGCATCGAACCTTATGTCGGCGTGATGGGCGGCATCCATAATTTCGACAGCGAAACCGGCAAGGAAGGCATTCCGCCGGTCGGCTACAGGGGCCGTCTCGTCGAAGGCGTGGCAGGCGTGAACGCCCGCGTCGCGGGTCCGGTGGTCGTCGGCGTCGAAGGCACGGCATCCAAGGGCGTCAGCGGCGATATCGACTGGGAATATGGCGTGGCGGGTCGCGCCGGGGTGAAGGCGGGCAAGGACAGCCTGATCTTCGGCAAGGTCGGTTATAAATGGGTCAATTTCGACGCGCTCGGCCCCGACAGCCGCGATTATCACGGCATGACCTATGGCGCTGGCGTGGAACTGTCGCCTGCCGACATGGGCGGATCGGCGCAGAGCAGCAACATCCGCTTGCGCGTGCAGGCCGACACCATGGGCAATTTCAGGTCCATCCGCCCGATGGCGGGTGTCGTCGCGAAATTCTGATCTGACGGCTTGGACGGATCGTCCCTTGCGATCCGTCCATATTTTCCAGCCCTCCCCCAGGGAGGATTGGGGTTTGGGGCGGCCATCGGACTGCGGCCGTCCCAGATTCCCCCCGACAAAATCAGGACGATGCAAGCGACACGATGGAAGAGTTCGGCGACTTAGCCAGCCGCGTCACCCTTATCAGCCGCTGTTGCGCAGGGCCGTGGCGATGGCGTTGATCGACAGTTCGATGCCTTCCTTGATACGCGGGTCGTCTTCGCCGCCGCGGTGGCGCTTCATCAGTTCGACCTGGAGCAGATTGAGCGGCTCGATATAGGGCAGGCGCAGGCGGATCGAACTGTCCAGCTTCGGGTTTTTCTCCAGCAGGCGCGATTGGGCGGTCGCCGCGAGCAGCCCGTCATGGGTCATTTCCCACCCTTCGCGAATGCGCTCGAAAATCACTTGCCCCTTGGTCTGGTCCTCGACCAGCGGGAGGTAATGGGCGGCGATGCCGAGGTCGGACTTGGCCAGCACCATCTCCAGATTGGCCATCGCCGATTGCAGGAAGGACCAGTGCTGCGCCATGTCGGCCAGCAACGCCTTGTCCTCGAAAGCGGAAAGCGCGTGGCCAACGCCATACCAGCCCGGCAGCATCACCCGCGCCTGCGCCCAGCTGAACACCCACGGAATGGCGCGCAGATCCTCGATCCGCGTGCTTTTCGTACGACTGGCGGGACGCGAGCCGATCTTGAGGCCGGAGATTTCCTGGATCGGCGTCAACTGACGGAAGAATTCCTTGAATCCTTCCGTCCCGTAGACGAGGTCGCGATAGGCGGTGAAGGCGGTCTTCGACAATTCGTCCATCGCGCCGGCGAAGCGCACCGCGTCGCGGTCCGAAATCGTCTCCGGTTCCAGCGACGCCAGCAGGGTAGCACTGGTCGTCGCCTCCAAATTGCTCATGGCAACATCACGGGTGCCGAATTTGGCCGCGATCACCTCACCCTGTTCGGTGATGCGAATGCGTCCCTGCACCGTGCCCTTGGGCTGCGCCTGGATGGCCGCGAAGGAGGAGCCGCCACCGCGTCCAACCGCGCCGCCACGTCCGTGGAAGAGCTGCATCGCGGTTCCGGCCTCGGCAAATACGGGCGCAAGCGCCTTGCTCGCCTGGAACAAACCCCAGGTGGAGGTGATGTAGCCGCCGTCCTTGTTGCTGTCGGAATAGCCGATCATCACTTCCTGATGGCCCCGTCCCTGCACCACGCCGGCGATTTCGGGCAGGCCGAAATAAGCGCCCATGATCTTGGGCGCAGCCTCAAGGTCGGCGATGGTTTCGAAGAGCGGCACCGCCATGATTTCGGCCTGCGGCGTGCCATCCGCGCCGAGCCGCCAAAGGCCCGCTTCCTTGAGGATGATGTTGACTTCCAGCAGGTCGGAGACGCTCTCCGCCTTGGAGATGATATAGTGGGTGATGCATTGCGGGCCGTAGACGCGATGCGCCTCGGCTGCGGCAAGGACGATGGCGAGTTCCGACGCCGTCTGTTCGGAATATTCCGAAAAACGCGTGCCGAGCGGCCGGTTGTTCGCCAGTTCGCGGCGCAGCAGGGCGATGCGGGCATATTCGTCGAGCGACGCATAGTCCGCCTCCACCCCGGCGACCTTCAGCAGTTCGGCGACGACGCTCTGGTGCACGTCGCTGTTCTGCCGCATGTCCAGCGTAGCGAGATGGAAGCCGAAAGTCTCCACCGCGCGGATCAGGCGACCCAGCGCGCCGCCCGTCGCCAACGCGCCATTCCCCTCGCTTGCCAGCCCCTGCGCGACCGTCACCAGATCGCGGCGCAGATCGGCCGGGCTGGCATAGGCGTCACCCTTCAGCGCCGAGGGGCGCGATGGGTTTTTGCCGACAAGGGCCTGATAGGTGGCGGCGAGGCGAGCGTAGATGCCGGAAATGGCGCGGCGATAGGGTTCGTCCTGACGGCTGGGGGAGACGTCCCCGCTGGCATCGGCGAGGTCCAGCACCGCCTGCGGCACATGGGCAAGCTCGGTCGAGAGCGACAGTTCCGCGCCCAGGGCGTGGAGCGCGTCCATGTAAAAGCTCAGCGCCGCCTCGCACCCCTTGGCGAGGGCAAGGCGAAGTTGCGGGGCCTGGACGAAGGGATTGCCGTCCCGATCGCCGCCGATCCAGTTGCCGACGCGCAGGAAGCTTGGCGGGCGGGCGTCCAGCACGCGTTCCCAGCGCGCATAAAGGGCCGGCAGGACGGGCAGGAACACGTCGCGGAAATAGGCCAGGACATTTTCGATCTCGTCCGCGACGAACAGCTTTTCGCGGCGTAGCGGGCGGGTCTGCCAGAGGAGGGCGATCTGGCGGAAGATCGCCTCGTCGAGATTCTCGCCTTCGTCGGTTTCGCTGCGGCCGTTGTCCTTCAGCAGCATCAGGTCGGCGATGCGGTTCTTGTGATCGATCATGCTCTTACGCCGCACCTCGGTCGGATGGGCGGTGAGGACAGGCACGATCAGCGCATGAGAGAGCAGGTCGAGTATGGCCTTGCGATCGATGCCGTGGGATTCGAGCTTTTCCACGGCAGAGGCGACGTCGGCGCCGGGCTCCGCCGCGACGCCCTGGCGGTCTTCAGCCAGATTGGCGAGCATGGAAAACAGCATGAAACCGCGCACGAAAGCGAGCGTGTCGTCCAGGCTGAGCGCATCCAGGCCGGTGTCGACCACGTCCGCGCCATGCAGGCCCCGCGCCCGGTCGACCGAGGCGGAGCGGATATATTCGGTCTGCTTGTAGATCTTCTCCCCGCCATAGGCGCGAATGACGTCGCCCAGCAGACGGCCAAGGTAACGGATGTCGGGGTTCTGCGTGATCGCAGGGGCGGATGAAGATGCGGGAGTCGCCATGAGGGTCGATGCTGCATCGCAACAATCGGACGGTCAAGTTAATCCGCTGCCAAGCACGGCGGATCGACCAAAGCGGGTTGCGCAAAGACCACAGGCTGGGCCAAAGGACATGGTGTGACCGCCAGCATCAGCATAGGAAACGACAGCAACGGCAATGCCGTTCTGGTCGATGTCGAGGAATTGCTCGCCACCCGTCTGCTCGTCCAGGGCAATTCGGGCTCGGGCAAGTCGCATCTTCTGCGCCGTCTGCTGGAGGAAAGCGCCACACTCGTCCAGCAGGTGGTGATCGATCCCGAGGGCGATTTCGTTACGTTGGCCGATGAATATGGCCATGTGGTGATCGACGCGGGCGACTATAATGAGCGCGAGATCGTCAAGATGGCGACGCGGATTCGCGAGCATCGCGCATCGGTCGTGCTGAGCCTCGAATCGCTGGAACTGGAGGCGCAGATGAAATGCGCCGCGACTTTCCTGTCGACCCTGTTCGACGCGCCGCGCGATCATTGGTATCCCGCCCTGGTGGTGGTCGATGAGGCGCAGATGTTCGCGCCGGTGGCGGCGGGCGATGTGTCGGACGAGGCGCGGCGGCTTTCGCTGGCGGCGATGACGAACCTCATGTGTCGCGGGCGCAAACGTGGCCTGGCCGGAGTGATCGCGACGCAGCGGCTGGCGAAGCTGGCCAAGAATGTCGCGGCGGAGGCATCGAACTTCCTGATGGGGCGAACCTTCCTCGACATCGATATGGCCCGCGCCGCCGACCTGCTGGGCATGGAACGGCGGCAGGCGGAGCAAATCCGCGATCTGGAGCGCGGACGGTTCCTGGGGCTTGGCCCGGCGATCGCGCGGCGGCCGGTGGCGGTGAAGATCGGCTCGGTCAAGACCGGCACGCGCGGCGGGACGCACAAGCTTATGCCGCCGCCGGTCGCCGCGACCGAGGATTTGCAGGAATTGCTGTTCGCAAGTGCCGGTGAGGACGAGGCCCTCCCCCCTCCCCCACCGCGCGCGGAGCCGCCGCCGCTGCCTGCCGAGGAATTGATGCGGGCGCTTGCCGCCACACCGTCGGCCAAGCCTGCCGCGCCGGAACTCGACTTCGGGCAGAATGAGCCGGTGGTCATTGCCGTGCTGGAGGAGATCGTCGCCGATCTGGGCGAGGCGCAGCCCAGCGTGTCGACGGTCTACCAGGATTTCGGGGTGCGTTGCCGGATGAAGGGGTTGCGTACGCCACCGCTCGACCTGCCTGCCTTCCGCAAGCGCTTTGCGATGGCGCAGGCGGGGATGTTCGACGCCGCCGATCCGCGATGGGCGGACGCGATGAAGGCGGCCGAACCGGTGCCGGAAGATATGCTGGCGCCCTTCCTGCTGATCGCGCGGGCAGCGATGGAGGGTCTGCCTTGCCCTGACGATGGAGCGCTGGCGCGGGCCTATGGCACGAGTTCGCCGGGGCGGGTGCGGCGGCTGATCGATTATATGGAGAAGCTGGGCGTGATCGTGGCGCGTACCGATTTCGGCGGGCGGCGGTCGATCGGAGTGCCGCACCTCGGGCTTTCCACCGCGGCGGCAGAGGGATGAGCATTTCGGTCCTGTTCGTGTGTCTGGGCAATATCTGCCGATCGCCGCTGGCGGAGGCGGCGCTTCGGGCCGAGGCAGAGCGGGCCGGTGTCGTCATAGAGGTGGATTCGGCCGGAACCGGCGACTGGCATGTGGGATCGCCGCCCGACAAACGGGCACAGGCCGTGGCATTGCGGCACGGGATCGATATTTCGGGCTATCGCGGGCGACAGGTGACAGCGGACGATTTCCGCCAGTTCGATCATGTCCTTGCGCTAGACAGCGAAAATCTGCGGAATTTGCGAAAGTTACGACCTGCAGACGGGAAGGCGGAATTGCGGCTGCTGATGGATATGGTGCCGGGGCGCGAGGGTAGTGGCGTAACCGATCCCTATTTTGGCGATGATGCAGGGTTCGACATCACCTGGGACGATGTGACACGCGCTGCAAAGGCGATCGTGGAATATTGGCTCTAGAAATGCCATCACTGACAATCACCGCGTCGCCCTCGCCATCTGATCCAATTACACCAAAACCATACACGGGATTGAATGGCCACCAAGGCAAAGCAAGAAAAATGTTATTTTTCAATAATTTAATGGTGCCGGGGACGACATCGAACTGAACGGTTAAGTATATGAAGTATAATAAAAATATTGCTATTGACTTTTGACGATACCATTAAAAATACCATCAAATTTCGTTCATTTTAGGTTCTGGCTTTGTTCGCGATAAGACGCCTTATTTTTGCGTCGAAGGGTTAGGAAGGACGTCCGTCGCGAATTCTGTATCGGTCGGCCTCATATCGATGCTCCCCGAATGCTACGCAGGTTAGAAATACTTATGCTTTTGGCCGTCAGACTGTCGGAATTTGGTGAACCAGTATCAGGGGGCACTGTGTTGAACGGCTATGCACGGCGCGGCCGCCTGATCGTTTGACGTACTTGCCGGGTGAAAACGCCCCCCAAATTGGAAGATGCGCCGAAATAGCTGCGAACCACTTCCTTAAGGTCTTTCGGCAGCATCCCCACCAGGGTCCCGAAGGAGAAAGTGAAATCGTCGTTCAAGTTCAGCGGCGTGAGCGGTTCATGCACGGCGATATCGGTGCCAGCAAGACGTAGCCGCTCTTCCTTCTCCTGAATGAGGCGTTTGCCCCTGAACCGTACGACGCGGTCATACCCGGTACTCTTGACCTCGGCGATAGCGGCCTGAGCGAGATTGCGGGCTTCATCGCCGTCACGATCGACGGAAGCCTTGCGTGACGCATCATCGTAGACCGCGCGCGAAAATAGACGATCAATTAGGATCGCGCCGATGGCGGGAATCGCAGCATCGGGCTTGATCTGCTTCACCGTCGACTGCAACTGGAGCAGAGAAAGAAGCAAGAAGAAGAGGAGATTATGCTCGGTTCGCATCGCAGCGAGGATGTGCACTTCGAGATCTCCGCCTAGCTCGATAGGCCCATCGCCAAACAGTTCCAGAATCGGTAGCCATATTGACGTGGTGGGCAAGGCGCTACGCAGGGCTGCGTTCCCACCAAGCATTTCAGCAAGGAAGCTGAAATATTCCAGGTGGATCGTTCCGACGGCATTGGACAAGGTGTCCGGCCAGGCGCAAAAAACCTGCCGATCGGGCGCATCGCGTAAGAATTCAAGCACACCGTCGCGAACGAGGCGGGAATAGATTGGCTGACCGCTGGGTCCTGGTACCTTGCTCACCAGCCGTTCGGCCACTAGGAACTCGGCGAAAGAACGGTGGCCGAAATAGTAGATATCTCCGCTCTTCTTCTCGAGAATCGACCCGCTCAGATACTCTCGCTTGAGCGCTTCGAGATCGGCCGCCTCTCCTTGCGGCAAGCGTCACCCAATTGACGCGCACCGATCCGCAATAAGGCAGCGAGGCTGGCGCGCCAGAAAGCGACGCGGCAACTTCCTTGGCAATCGGGTTCGCCGGGTCGAGCGCGGCGGTATCGAAGCGATACCGCATGGGCAACCGCGCCGAGAGGTCAGCCAAGAAATCCAGAAATGCGGGATCAACGGTCACAACGCCATACTCGCCCAGTTCCGGTCAAATTCGAGGTAGGCGTTAGCAAGCTTTGCCGGCAACGGATCGCTCAGCGCCGTGTGATAGACGACTTTCTCGCCGCGAAGATGGACCCCGTGCCGAGTCAGGTTCATCGAGCCTTCAATATAAAAAGAAGGTGCCAGAATGCCCTTCTCATGAAAGCTCGCATGGCCAGTGCGAGCGTTCATATTCGCGGTCCCGCGGATCAGCGGCATGTCGAGGAAAGCATCGGACCGCTCATTGCGAGTAGTTACCAGGCGCACCTCTATGGTTTGCGCCAGAAGATGCAGATAATCGGAAAAGTGTATCCAGGGAGTGTCGGCGAGACGCGGAAACAATGCGGCATAGTCGCGGAAGCGGTTATCGAACAGCGCGAAGTCGGTGATCCACGGGCTGGCAAAATACACCGCGCGGTGGGTTGGTCCCCGGAGCAACAAACTAGCGAGCGCCGAGCGCAGCAGATCCGGGAGCGGCCAGCCACCCCCATGCGTCCAAATGTCGCGGCTGGGTACGAACTCGCTCATGTAGGCGATCCCGGTGCACGCACCGCAAAGCGCAACAGCCATATCGCCGTCGTCGGCGCGGATCGCCCTCGACTGCGTCAACATGATCCGCGACTTCGTGCAGGGGAAGGCCCTGGTGCCGCACGCCCGCATCGCGCCCGAGATATTGGCGGATAGTTCGATCCCCTTGAAGGACGCGGCCCTGGCGGCTGCCTGATACCACGCGACCGCTCTTCAGGCGGCGCGTCCAGGAGACGGACCATGACGACACAGGACGAGAACAATCCGCCTCCCGGTATCATCTGGCGGCGCACAGCCGATCTGGCCTGGAACGATCTCAACATAGCCGGGACGCCGCTCGCAGGGGCTCCCGTCTATGCCAGCGACCTGGGGGTGCGATCTTCCTTCTACCGCATGGCGGCCGGCGACATGCTCAAGAAGCACCGGCATATGAAATGGGTGCAGGTCATGGTCGTCGAGGGTGCCATGGAAGTAACCCAGGATGGCGAGGAGCCGTTCGTGGCCCGTGCCGGCGAGCTCTATTTCGTGCAGCCCAGGCATCCCCATACGGAGAAGGCGATCGAACCCTCGCTCATCCTCATCACGACGGCAGAGCCTCCGCCACCGGCGGTGAAGAAGCGGCCTTCATGAAGCGGGCGCCGCGCTTTTGCCGCAGGGCCGCCTGACCCAAACCGCCCCAATATGAGGAAGCGCTGCTATGGACTATCGGTTGCTCGGACGATCCGGCCTCAAGGTTTCAGCGCTCAGCATGGGCACGGCGACCTTCGGCGGCTCCAACCCGTTCTTCGAGCGCTGGGGCACGGTCGATGTACCGCAGGCAAGTCGATTGCTGGACATCGCCATCGATGCGGGCGTCAACCTCTTCGATACCGCCGATATCTACTCCGATGGTGCGTCGGAAAGAATATTGGGCGAGGCCCTGGGAAAGAAGCGGCAGGACGTGCTGATCGCCACCAAGGCAAGCGCCAGGTCAGGCCCCGGCGTGAACGATATTGGCGCATCGCGGCATCATCTCGTCCGGGCGTGCGAAGCAAGCCTGAAGCGCCTGGGCACAGATCATATCGATCTCTACTTCATGCACGGTTTCGACCCGCTGACGCCGCTCGAGGAGACGCTTCGCGCCCTCGATGATCTCGTGACCAGCGGCAAAGTCCGCTACATCGGCGCGTCCAACTATTCCGGATGGCAGTTGATGAAGGCACTCTCGATTTCGGAGCGGGACGGGCTGGCGCGCTATGTCGTGCACCAAGGCTATTATTCGCTCATCGGGCGGGACTATGAATGGGACCTCGCGCCCCTCGGCCTCGACCAGGGTGTCGGCCTGATCGCTTGGAGCCCGCTGGGCTGGGGACGCCTGGCCGGCAAGATCAAGCGCGGCGCTCCGGACAAGGCTGGCAGGATCGCGTCGGGTGGCGCCGTCGGCGGCCCTCCGGTCGATGCGGACTATCCACAAGGCACTGCGCCTCATCTTCCAGGAGCCGCAGCGCGGCTATGAGTGGATCAAGGCGCCTAATGCCGCCTTCGAAGGGGCAAGTGCGCTGGCGGTCATGCTGGGCGGCGAACTGACAGATATCATGCGGGTGCGGCGCTATCTCGACGCGGAGCGCGGCGGCAGGTGACGAGTGCGGGGGTACCAACGAACCGAGTGGAATGGGAGGGTGCGGTCAGGATCATCCGCAGCATCTATCCACCGATCGACCTGTTCGAAGACATTGCAGATCCTGCTGACTGGCCCCTTCTTATTTCGGCGGAGCAAAAGACGAACCCCCGCATCATGGCGTCGGTCGGCAACATCGATCTGATCCCGCCCGAGCGACGGGTCGGCGGTGTCGGCGCCTCCTATCTCATGGCGTCGTTCACCCACGTCAGTGTCGATCGACCGAGCCGATTTTCGACCGGACATTATGGCGTGCTCTATATTGCGCGAAGCTATGAAACTGCGCTGTTCGAGACGATTCATCATCACGCGCGCTTCATGGCCCGGACGGCTGAAGCCGCCGGTTGGACATCGCAGTTTCGGGAGATTGTGCTGAAGGTGGATGCCGAACTCCATAATCTCAGAACGGACGATGCCACGGCCGGCCCCTGCCTCGATCCTGATCATTACGGAGCGGCGCAGCATTTCGCGGCGAGCCTGCGCGGTTCAGGCTCGGATGGCATTGTCTATCCAAGCGTTCGGCAGGCCGGTGGCGAGTGCGTTGCGCTCTTCTATCCGGATTGCGCTTCGAAACCTGTTCAGGGCAGGCATCTCGACTATCATTGGGATGGAAAGCGGGTTGATCTTGTTCGGGACGCCGGCAGCGGTGCCGTCTTCCGCGTGGTAGAAAGCGCATGACAGGAATCGCCGCAAGATGAGTTTCGCTATGGCTGATCGTCATGCGCAGGCGGCAGACCTGCTGAGCAGGCATCCAGATTATCGCGTGCAGCGACGCCTTGCGCCCGTCACGTACTTTCACGAGGCTGACCCGCAGGCGTCCAGCCGAATTGGCGTTGCGATCGATGTCGAGACGACCGGCCTCGACCGCGAAACCGATCGCATCATAGAACTCGCCATCCAGCGTTTCCGCTTCGATAAAGCCGGACGGATCATCCAGGTCGGGGTGCCCCGGGTGTGGCGCGAGGATCCCGGCATCCCGATCGATCCGAAGATCACCAGGCTTACAGGCCTGTCGGCTGATGATGTTACCGGACAGGCCATAGACGATGCCGTGGCCGTGGAAATTCTCTCGTCCGCTGACATCATCGTTGCCCACAATGCCGCCTTCGATCGGCCCTTTGTGGATCGTCGCCTGCCGGTGATCGCCGGCAAGCCATGGGCCTGTTCCATGGCTGAACTGGATTGGCTCGAGTTTGGGTTCGAGGGGCGCGCCCTTGCGCATCTCGTGTCACAATGCGGTTGGTTCTATGAAGGGCACAGGGCCGAGAATGATATCCTCGCCCTCCTGTATCTGCTTTCCCACGGCCTGCCGGACGGAGAGACGATCCTGGCAAAGCTGATCGTCTGCTCGGAACAACCGACATTCCGGGTGAATGCGATCGACGCGCCGTTCGACGCCAAGGATCGGCTCAAATCTCGCGGCTATCGCTGGGATGCTGCCCTTCGATTCTGGTGGAGAAGCGTCAGAGAAGAAGAAAGCGACGCTGAGCGCGCTTGGCTGCTCAGCGACGTCTATGGAGGATATGGGGAACCTGCCTTCATTCCCGTCACGGCCTGTGAACGGTATCGCTGATCACAGCGCCGCATTTCAGCCATGCGTTCAACCTCTCAATTATGGCTCCGAGCACCGAGTTACTGGAATTGCCGTTAGGCGAATGTCCGGATCGGAGCCTCGCGGGCATGGCTGACGCTCGCGCGAAGTCGGCCCCCGACCACTTCAGGTCGTTCGTCGGCCCACCTTTGATGTCTGCTCCTGCCAGAAGTCCCCGTTTGAGCCGGGCGATGCGGTTGGCTCGCCCCGTCTCGATAAACGGTTTAGGTCATGAAGACGCTCTCATGCCGTTCGACGTCACGGTTGCGAAACGCAGGCTCGCCGCTAATTGTTGTTTGAAGAGGCCACGGGAGGCGACGCTGACGCAGAGTGATTATCTGGATTCTGACGGTGGCGGCAAGCCGGCGTCGCAGGCCTACTGGAATGCGCTGCGCAAACTTCAGGACGCATGGCGGGAGGTCTTCAACGATGAGTTGGAGGCGCATGGCAGCCGCGCGATGGAGCGATTCGAAGACGCGCTAGGCAGCCTAAAGCAACGGTTTCTTGAGGACGCAACGGGAGGAAAGCGGCTTCTGGAGGTGCTCGACGTCCAGGCCGGAGAAGACATTGAGGAGGTCTTGCTCGCTTGGGCGGACATGGACGATCTGACGCCCAAACGGGTCAAGGCAGCTTTGCTCATGGAAGTGCAGAAGCGCGGCAAGGGGCGGTTCGAGTTACGTCCAGTGCTCAGGGCGGTGCTCGATGTCCTATTTGATGATACGCGCACGCGGCGTCCGCGTGTCGGTCCGAACCGGCACTGGCCGCGGCTACTCCAATATCTGCGCGAGCTTGAAGAGGATACGGATTGGTCGCCGGAAGGCCGCGGAGTCCGCCTAGCCAACGCTGGTGGCGGGAGTGTCAGGATTTCCGTGTGCGGGCGGGCGGTTGATCATCAGGCCGCCATGGCTCTGATGAAACGTTCGCCGAAGATCACGGCAAATTGCGCCTTCGCCATGGTCCACTCACGTGGTGGCATCTTCCACTCTTTCTCCGACCGATTCAAGATCAGATAGAGCAGCTTGGTGGCGGCCTCGTCGCTGGGGAAGTGTCCCCTGGCCCTGACAGCCCGCCTGAGCTTCGAGTTCAAAGCTTCGATCGCGTTCGTGGTGTAGATGATCCGGCGGACCTCGTCGGGGAACGCAAAAAACGGGATCACCTCGCCCCAGGCGCGCCGCCAGCTCTGGCCGATGGCGGGATAGCGCTGCCCCCAAGGGCCAGCCTCAAATGCCGTCAGCGCCTTTTCGGCGGCATCCGCGTCGGTGGCACGGTAAATCTCCTTAAGCGCGCTGGCGAGGTTCTTGCGGTCCTTCCAGGAGACGAAGTCCATCGAGTTGCGCAGCAGGTGAACGATGCAGGTCTGGACGATCGCATCGGGGAACACTGCGGTGATCGCATCGGGAAAGCCCTTCAGGCCGTCAACGACGGCCAGCAGGATGTCTTCGACGCCACGGTTGCGAAGCTCGTTCATCACCCGAAGCCAGAACTTGGCACCCTCATTCTGCTCGAGCCACAGGCCGAGCACCTCCTTTGCGCCGTCGGCGCGGACGCCCAGCGCAATGTGGATCGCCTTGTTGCGCACCATGCCCTCGTCGCGGATCTTGACCCGGATCGCGTCGAAGAAGACCAGTGGGTAAACCGGATCGAGCGGCCGCTGCTGCCAAGTGGCGACCTCATCGAGCACGGCGTCGGTCACCGTGCTGATCAAATCGGGTGAGACGTCGATGCCGTAAAGATCGTGCAGGTGCCTGGTGATCTCGCGGGTGCTCATGCCGCGCGCGTACATCGACACGATCTTGTCGTCGAAGCCGGGAAAGCGGCGTTGATACTTGGCGATCAACTGCGGGTCGAAGCTCGACTGGCGATCGCGCGGTACGTCGATCGCCAACTTGCCGGTGTCGGTCATTACCGTCTTCCGACCGTAGCCGTTGCGCATGTTGCCGGCGCCGTCTTCGCCAGCGAGGTGGTGATCCATCTCCGCATTCAGGGCACGCTCTGTCAGCGCCTTCTTCAGCGAATCGAGCAGACCGCCCTGCTCGAAGGCGGCACTGGCAGCGCCGCCCGCCAAAAGCTGATCGAGAAGCTCATTCGGTATGGCAGGCTCTTTGCGTCGAGACATAGTGGGACTCCCTTTTTACCCATTATGCCCGCCCGCACACGGAAATCCTGACAGTCCCCTGGTGGCCGAGGCCCCGTCGCCCGGCAGCCGCAAGATCCTCGCCTTCTCAGCATCGTCATCGATCCCGACTATCTCTGACCGCCATGAACGGCCCTACCTCGCTCCCTACCACACCCGCGTATCATCCCGGTCCGTTGGGAGTGCGAACGGCATTCGTGCTAGCAGTGCCCGGCAGCAAGGAACGAGATGCACAGCGTCCCGCAGCGGGCGACACGGGCAACAATTTGGATCGCGTCCTACTCCACCTCCATCGCCACGATCCCGCTGCGTTTCCGTCCACGAACCGGTACGATTACCGTATCGCCAATGCGTGGGAGACGATCATGTTCGGAGACGACAGCATGCCCGACCTCACCGACGTATGTAAGCCCGACAACGTCGCCCGCCTGGCGGAACAGCTTGAAGGTATCTCAACCATCGTGGCGCTGAGTGCGCCCGCGATCGCGGGCGTGGAAGGAGCAAGCATCCATGCGACTTATAGTCATACCGTTCATCCGGGTATGCGCGGTCTTAACAACTATTATCGCGGGCTCGGCAATGATAAGGAAGGCAGACAACGCCGCGTCGAGGAACGGTGCCAGCGCTACGCAGAGGAAGTCATAGCTTCCCAGGGCTGACTAAGGAACGGTCATGCGGGGCTGCAGCTCTTTGACTATGCTCGTTCGTCATGCATGTGTCCCTACTATGTTACCAGATCCGGAAGTGATGAACGAGACGCCGGTCTGCTGTCGATTTTCGACCAGATATCGCCATTTCCCTAGGGGGACGCGAACGTCCGGATCTGGCAGGAGCCGCCGATCAAGTCTGATGAAGCCGCTGGTCGGCAACCGAGTAGAACCGACCAGCGTCGTCAACCGGTTCGTTCTAACCGATACTGGACGTGTTCGCGACGGAACCGCTTCCCCGGGCGGTGGCAGGCCGGAATTCCGTCTCGACGCCGTCACGTCCAGTTCCGAGAAGGCTGAGAACGCCGCAGGGTACGCCGCGCGCCGCGCACTTCCGCTGTAGAAACTCGGCCTGGGCCTGATCGTGGGTCGAAAGGAAAATCTGATAGTCTCGTTGCTCGACCAGATTGCAAACCAAGTCCGCAAACGCAGCAGTATGAATGGCATCATTGTGCTGCATCGGATCATCAAGAATGAGCGCGGGCCAACGAGACCAGGGGAAGGTGATGCTCGCTGCGCACAGTAGGCTGACGGCCAGCGCCGACATTTGCCCCTCGCTGTGGATGAGGACAGGATCGATATCGTCAAGGTTGGACGGAAGATCGCCGGCCTTTACTGCATTCTGCTCGATCTTTTTCTTTTTAACCTGAAGATCGATACCAACCCGGGGATCCGTCAGAATCGCCTGATTGATCCGCTTCATCAGCGTGTCGAGTGGCTGTATATATTCCGCGTTGAAATCGTCGAGCTCGTTCAGCAGATCCTGGCTCGCCGACTGCGCAATGACTTTTACCTCGCGTGTTTCCGCAGCTGCCAGCGTTTTTGCGTCGCGTAACTGCTGAGCCGCCAGACGAATTTCATCGCGTCCGCTGTTCGGGGCTGCGTCGATCGCTTCGCGGAGACCGTCGAGTGCCGCTCGATGGGTCACCTGCGAGGCCCATGCACGGCGTCCCGCCCTCAGGCGCTCGAGCCCATCGCCGGCAGCGGCCAAATCACGAGCATGATCGGCAGTCTTCGCGGAACGATCGGAAACATCGTCGTCAGTGGGCGGCGCGCTCGAAAAGCCCAAGTCCGCCCATTTCTCTGCGACAAGTCGGAGTTGCGCGTCCACCTCCGCCAACTGACGTTCCAGTTCGCGGCGCCGGGCGCTTGTCGCCGCCTCGGACGCATCGATGCGTCGCAGCCGTTCGATGGCGAAGTCCGCTGCACTTCGCGCTTCTGCCACGACGTCCAGAGTCTGTTGATGGCGGTTTCTCGCCGTGTCGATCGCACTGCCCAGCGGCGGTCCCGACAATGGCGCCGACAACCCCAATTGCTCCTCGAGCCCCTGGATACGCGCCTCGTGGCTGTCAAGCGTCGACTGTCCGTCCTCAATTGCGCGCGCGCAGCTGTCGCGCGTCGCCTTTTGCTTGTCCCGGAGTCGCGTCAAACGCTGAATCTCGTTCTGGAGATCAGCGCCCGAAGCGGCGCGCAGCCGCTGGATCCAGACCATCTTGCGCGCGCGTCGAGATTTCAGCCGCTGCTGCTCCGTGCCGAGGCCCCGCATGAAGGCGTCGAAGTCCGTCGTCACGTCACCAAGGTGTGTGATCCGATCGAACAGCTTGGATCCCTGATCACGCGCCGCGGCCAGCTCCGATCTCTGGAACTGAATCTGTCGTAGAGCCGATCGAAGCTCTTCGACGCGAGATTGCAGGTCCTGAAGTCGTCGGCGCGATGCCGCCAGTCCCTCTTCTTGCGACAGAAGAGCGGGGTTCAGTCGCTCGGCAGCGCCACCAACCCGGGCACGCAGCTCCGACGCTTCACCAAAGTGGGTCGCACACACCGGGCAGTCGCAGGCATCTTCCGGCAAGGTCGCGGCGATTGTCGCGACCGCTCCTGCCAGGCTCGTGGCCGTTTCACGCAGAAGCGACAAGGTGCGGGATTGCGCCTCGACGTCCGTAGCGGCAGCCGTCATCGCAGCTTCCGCGTCACGCAGCCGGTCGGTGAGGCCTGGGTGCTGGTTCTCTAGGTCGGTCAAGGCCGCCGACAGTGTCTGGATCGACTGGTCCTTGGCTTTCCAGGCACTGATACGGTCGGCATCGTCTTGAAGGCGATCGGTCTCCTCGTCGATCCGCGTCACCTCGCCGTCGAGGCGAAGCGCAATCCGCGACCGGCGCTGGGCGCGTTCGAGCTGGGCAGTCGCGTCGACAAGACGGCTCTCGGCCTCCCTGAGCGGTTGCGCCGCGTCGCCCAATCTTGATTTGCTCAAGATCGCGGCCCGGCGCACATCCCGCAGTGCGACCAAGCGGTCGAGGTGAACCCGCGCGACCTCCGCCGCCGCCAACGCGCTCGCATGCGCACGCTCGGCCTCGGCCTTTTCGCCCGACACACTGGTGCGGTCTGCCGCAATCGTCGTCAGCTGCTCGACCGTTTCGGCCAGCGCACTTTGGGCGACCGCTCGCGTCGAATTATGCTGACGCCAGGCTTCAACACATTGGGTGGCCTGGCGAAGACGCGCCTGTTCGTCGCGAAGATCCACCCGTGCCCTGTCGAGCGCCGCCTCGAGCCGATCGAGGTCGTCGGCGATCGAACTCGCCGTCGATCGGGAACCGGCGGTCGCTTCTCCGATCAAAGATCGCAGCTCGGCAATCATCGTCAGCGACCGGGCGTCATCGATTGCCCCGGAGCCCTGCATCGCCAACCAGAGGCGCTCTTCCTGGTCGAGGAGCTCGGCGAAGCGCGTTGCTTCCTTCTCCAAGGCCTCGATGCGACGCGCGAAGGCGCGCACCGTCACCGTATTTCCGCGGCCATGTATGGCGGTCGCGACAGCCTCTACATCACGACTCTGCGCCGCTTCCTTGAGAATATCGAATCGTTCGGCCGCATCGCGGTGCGTCAGCCGCGACAAGGTCGATTGACCGAGAATATGGGTCAGAAGAAGGTAGTTCGGGAGAGCGGATATGCTCTGCCGCCAGCTGGCAGCCCGGAGATAGGACGTGATGTCGGCTACGGTGCCGCCGAGCGTGGACGTTACCGATTCCGGCGATGCCAATGACCGCTCGATCGTTTCTCCATCCGAGAAGGACATGGCGACGGACGTCGGATCGGTCGGGTGCTCACGCCAGCGGGCCAGATAGTGACCGACCTTCTTGACGCCTCTTGCCTTGCGGAAATGATCAATCTGGTCGGACAGTCCCCATTCAAGGCCGTCGAACAGCGACGACTTTCCCAGACCATTGCTGCCATGAACGACGAGAACGCCGGGTTCCGGCGGCAATTCGACATCGAGCGAGGCAAAGCTACGGAATTGGGCAAGTTTGATACGGGTTAGGTAGATGTTCTTGCTCATACTTCGCTCCGGGCCTGCACGAGCTGCGCCACCAGGGTGTCAGGGTCTGCCCCGAATTGTTCGGCGAGCGCGACCCAGCGGTCCGCAACGGCGTCAGCCAGACCGTGTTGGACGAGCGTTCTTTGAGCGAGGCCCTGATTGCGATCGAGTGGCGCATCGAGCTTGGTCTCGGCTGCGAGCCACGGCGTCGCGAGGAAGGTGCGCGCAACGAACGCATTGTAGGTCGCCTCCAGGGAATCCTCTTGCGGGATCCATATGATCTTCCTGCAAACGGTCTCGTCTCGCTCGGCCAGATCGACAAGCTGCCGCCAGTCGGCGGAGCCGACCGTATCGGTTGCGCACAACATGATGTGCGCGTTGATCACCTCCTCGGGTAGCATGTAGGACCGGGCGATAACCATCTGGCTGTGCAGCCCTCTGAGCGCACGCTTCATATCCTCGACGTCTGCGAGCGTGATGGGCGCGACCAGGACAGGGTAGGCTCCGAGGCGCAGACCGAAGCTTCCCTTCGGCAATCCTGATCGAGGGTCATCGGCGCGACCACGAAAATGATCCGAAACGAAGGCCGGCACGTCGCTCGATGGCCAGCCCAGCAGATCGGCGGAATGGACGAGCTTTTCGCGGAGGATATCGGGCGTCACTGGGCCACCTTGCTATATTGCTCGTCCTGCCGTTGACGGTGAGGATCAGCGTGCAATAGGCACCCCCTTCGTGGGGTGATCGGCGTGCAAAAAGGACCCCTTCATCCCGGGGATTTAGTCGGCCGACTGGTTTTGATCAGTTGGCGAGAACGGGATGTTGATCGTGGAGACAGTGGTTCGGATTCGGCGTGAGCATGCAGCGGGTAAGGCGATCAAGGCGATCGCTCGTGACCTTCGTTTGTCGCGGAAGGTCGTCCGCAAAGCGATCCGGTCGCCGGAGGCGGCGTTCAACTATCAGCGCAAAGTCCAGCCGCTGCCGCGGATCGGTCCTTATCAGGATCGTCTCGATGCGCTGCTTGAGGAGAACGAAGGTCGCGGCCGCCGCGATCGGCTACGGATGACGCGTATCCATGACCTGCTGGTGCGCGAGGGGTTCGATGGATCCTATGATGCGGTGCGCCGCTATGCGGCGCGCTGGCGTGCTGCGCGGCGGAAGGATGCTGGCGAAGGCGCACCGGCGTTCATCCCGATGACCTTCCAGCCGGGTGAGGCCTACCAGTTCGACTGGAGCCACGAGGATGTGGAGATCGCCGGCAAGCCGATGCGGGTGAAGGTGGCGCATATGCGTCTCTGCGACTCGCGCGCACCCTATGTCCGGGCCTATCCGCGCGAGGGCCAGGAGATGCTGTTCGATGCCCATGCCCGGGCGTTCGCGTTCTTCGGCGGTGTGCCGCGACGCGGTATCTACGATAATATGAAGACGGCGGTGACGGCCGTGTTCACCGGCAAGGAGCGTGTGTTCAACCGCCGCTTCCTGATCATGACCGATCATTACATGGTCGAGCCGACCGCCTGCTCGCCGGCGGCGGGATGGGAGAAGGGCCAGGTCGAGCAGCAGGTCCAGACAATCCGAGGCCGCTTCTTCCAGCCGCGGCTCCGGTTCGCCAGCCTGGCCGAGCTCAACGGGTGGCTGGAGGCCGAGTGCCGGCGCTGGGCCGAGCATCATGCCCATCCCGAACGCGGGGATATTACCGTCGCCGAGGCGCTGGATATGGAGCGACCGGCCCTGCAGCCGATCCTGGCACCGTTCGACGGCTTCCATGAGAGCGAGCATGCCGTCACCGGCACCTGCCTCATCAGCTTCGATCGCAACCGCTACTCGGTCATGTCGACGGCCGCACGCCGGACCGTTCAGGTGCGCTCCTATGCCGATCGCATCGTCATACGCTGCGGCGATGCGATCGTCGGGGAGCATGAGCGCCACTTCGGTCGGAACCGCACGATATACGATCCCTGGCATTATCTGCCGGTCCTCGCGCACAAGCCCGGCGCGCTGCGTAACGGCGCACCGTTCCAGGACTGGGATCTGCCGCCCGCCCTGCACCGATTACGGCGAAGGCTCGGCACCGGGGACGAGGCCGATCGCAGGTTCGTGCGGGTCCTCTCGGCGGTGCTCACCGATGGCCTGGAGCCGGTAGAGGCTGCCGTGCGCGAAGCGTTGGCGAACGGAACGGCCAGCGACGAGCTGATCCTCAACATCCTCTCCCGGCGCCGCGAGCCGGCGACACCCCACAGCATCGTCACTTCGGAAGACCGGATGCTGCAGCATCCTCCGCTCGCCGACTGTGCCCGCTATGATCTGCTGCGAGGCTATGATGCAGCGGCATGATATGATCGACACGATGCGCGGCCTCGGACTCAAGGGCATGGCGGCGGCGTTCGACGAGGCGGTCACCACCGGCCTCCAGCGCAAGCGCACCACCATGGAGATACTGACCGACCTGCTCCGTGCTGAGGCGACCCACCGGGATGCAGCCTCCATCCGCTATCGGATGACGGCTGCGAGGCTGCCCGTGGTGAAGGACCTGGAGCGGTTCAGCTTCGAGGGCACACCGATCAATGAGGAGATGATCCGCTCCCTTCACGATGGCTCCTTCCTCCCGCCTCGCCGCAATATCGTGCTGGTCGGCGGCACGGGGACAGGCAAGACCCACCTCGCCATCGCGATCACCGCCAATGTCGTGCGAAGGGGCGCTCGCGCCCGCTACTTCAACACCGTCGATCTGGTGACACGCCTCGAAGAGGAGACCCGGATCGGCAAAGGCGGGACCCTGGCGGCGCAGCTGTCGCGGCTCGACCTGATCGTTCTCGACGAGCTCGGTTATCTGCCGTTCGCCCGCTCGGGAGGGCAGTTGCTGTTCCACCTCATCAGCAAGCTTTATGAGCGGACCAGCGTCATCATCACCACGAACCTCGCCTTCGGCGAATGGCCGACCGTGTTCGGCGATCCCAAGATGACCACGGCGCTGCTCGACCGCGTCACCCACCACTGCGATATCGTCGAGACGGGCAACGACAGCTGGCGCTTCAAAAACCGCAGCTGACAGCCACCTTCGGCGCCTTCAAAAATCTATCTTGCGCTGCGCGCGCCTCCGGTCGGGCTACGCCCGCCCTCCGCCGCACGCAGCGCAAGGCCATCTTCAACAAACCAGCATCATATTATCTGAAAAGGGGTCCCTCTTCGACGCCGATCGGGGGTCCCTTTTGAACGCCGTTTGACACGTTGACGGAACGCGTCGAATTCGGCCGCCACTGCAGCCTGCCAGGATGCAAAGTCTTCGCGAAGCCTCCGTCGCCATTGGCTGTCATTCTGGATGATGGCGGGGCGAACTTGCCTGGCTTCGGCAAATCCCTTGCCGGGCGATCCGCCATTCAAGACCGTCCCGGCGGGCGCCGGGGCGATCTCGATCTCTGCGCTCGATGAGATGATCAGCGCGTCGACACCCCATTGCTGTGCCTCGGTCCATGCATCGGCGAGAAGCCGGCCGCCGATCAGCTCGCACCCGTCCCGAGCGCGATGGCATCGGTATCGAACGTCATGTTGCCGCGCTCGGCCGCGCTGAGAGTGAGCGGTCTTCCATGGTGCGTTGCCAACATCATGAGCATCGCGCTCGCAAGCTTGTTCAACAAGGAATGATCCCCGCTCCAGGACGCCGGATTGGCCGTGTCGACGTGGGCCAGCATTCGGAAGACATGCTCACGCAGCGTCTCGTTGCCCTCAAGCGTCGACTGCCAGTTCGCCCAGGTCGCTGAAACATGGGAAAGGATGGTCGCATCGACATCGCCGATGGTCGGGCAGTTGCCGGACTGGAATATCTGCTCGAGGCGGTTGTGCAGCAGACGCCCGAGGCAGGCGTCGATGGCGACGCCCAATGCTGGCACGTAAAGCTCGTGCGAGCGATAGCGGGATGGTGCTGCTATTGCGGACGTGATCTGGTCCGACAATTTGAGCCATTCGACCTGATGGGCTGACTGCGTCTGAAGTCGAACGCGACCATTGCTCGCCCGGCTCAACCTGACCAGATCCTTGGCGATGGCGAGCTTTCCTGGTGCCAGATCGAGATGCACCGTCATCTGCTCCGGGACCAACTCCGCCTGGTCGGCGATTTCCGACAGACGAACGTCGCCGCGCTCGACCACGACATTCGCGGCCGCATCAATCTCAAGATGGATGGTGGCCTGCTGCTGGTGGAAACTCGCAAGCGCACCTGCGCGGCTCGCAGGATCGTAGAGCGCATCGATCGCGAGCAGGCTGAACCTGTCGTACGTTTCTGGCGCAAGTTCGGGCGGATCCGCGAAATCGGGATGGGCCTTGAGAAGAGTCTCCATATAGGCTTCATGAGCGGCGTAAAACGCGTCCGCGGCCTCGTAGCGCGCCGCCTTTGCAGGACCGTGACGGGCTATAACATGTTTGAAGACGGTCGTGACTGGACTTCCGCCGTTGGCAATTCCAACTGCGGTCATGCCGCCACCTGCACCTGGCTCGACATTGTCCATGTGGCCGAGAGATCGAACCACCGGTAGATTCGCCTGCTTCGCGGTCTCCAGGAGCGCGAACACCATGCATTGGTTTAGCTGCGAAGCTTTGGCGGCAGCGTAAAGTGGACCGCTGCTATTAACCGTCACATGCCGATCGTGGCGCAATAACGGAGCCAGGCGATCCAGAATCCCATTCTCTTCGAGGACTGGACGCAGATGCAGTTGGAATGAGGCTTCCAGATCATCGCCAACCGCAGCGCCTTCAAACGAAATATCGGCGGCTTCGCGAAGAGCATTGCCAGAGAACATGCCCAAGAAAGAACGTGTGAATGCGACATGCTCGAAATTGGTGATCAGAAGCCGAAGCAGTTCAGTCAGACCACCGTCACCGTTCCCGCTGACGAGATATTTCGCGGGTGCTTCGGGTTCGTTGGCATTGGTCCCGATTGCGTTCTGTTTCCAGTAATCGGTCGGTATCACGCCACCACATTCGCGCTCCGCTCCGAAGCCGATACAGAGAACGACATGCTGCTTGATACGGAGGACATCGGTGCCTTCGTGCTTCAGCGTCAGCCGCCAGTCTCCGTTATGGCGTTCGAGCCTCTCGAGCCGGTGGCGATGCTTGAAGCGCAGCTTGGCTGACAGGCGGCCGAGCGCGCTTCCGAAGCTTTGCTGCAGGGCGGCGCACACTTGAGCACCACTCCCGGCAGTCCAGTCCAGGATCGGTAGGCCCGCCTGATTGTCGAGCGACCCCACGCGCGGCCATTCGTAGATATGGGGATGGAGCAACCGATCGGAGCCGCTTTGCAGATGAAGGATATCATCTGCCGGATCATAGAGCGTTACATCATGCCCCATCAGCGCTAGCGCCATCGCGATCGTCACGCCCGCCGCGCCGGCACCGACCACCGCGACAGTGTGCGACGGCAATATCGCGCCTGTCTGATCGAGCGCGTGTGCCAACCGCAACGCGCGTACCTGCTGCGAGTAAAAAGTGATCCGCCGATCGAAGGTGCCGAGGAAGTAGAGACGCTCCTGATTGGGATCGCAGGGATCGCGAGCACAATCGATCCAGTCAGCGAATGGCAAAACGGCCTTCGCCATGGCTATCTCACCGCTCTCGACGATGGTTGCTCGACGAGACCAGCCGGAGGCTCAATGAGGCAGGATGTAAATGAAAGCATCAAGACACATTCGTCATTCGAACCTCGTTCCAGCTCGGCACAATTCACCCCGATCATCGTATTTTTAAACCCTGCTCCATGACTCAGCCCTGGATGGCAGCGGCCAGCCGATAAGTCACGCAAAGACGCGCCTGCTTTGCCAACAAGGCCCTAAACGGGCGGACGGATGCCACGAGGCCTGCACTCTGTTCAAAATATCTTAGCTGGATCGAAAGGGATGCTGGGGAAGGGAGCCGATCACAATGCGCAGGTGGAGCGAGAATGTCTTCTTCTAAGTGATGAATCACGATACCTGTTGGTCCGCGAGCGGCCAGATCTACCCTCTTCAGAAACGCGAGAAGCTAACCTGGCGAATGTCGGGTAATGGAAAAATTTGACGTTCGCGCTGCCCAGCCAGATCGGCCGCTTTGTCCCAGTCCCGGCCATAACCGGACTGACCGCTAGTAGGCGCGAGACTTTTCCAATCGAACGGCCTAGATGGCGCGTTCAACCCGTCTGCGCTGTCGAACGAATGGAACGCAAAAATTCCAACTCTTCCGGGTGGCGATCGAGCAGTTCGATCAAGCCCACCGCAGCATCGCTAGGCGGTGTGGCACCGCTCTCATATTTTTGGAACGCGCGGCGGCCGCCGCCGATCAGGCGCCCGGCCTCCTCTTGAGTTAGTTTCAGCTTGTCCCTCCGAATTCTTCGAACGCGGGCACCATAGGCAGCCTTCAGATCGCGGAATACCCGGTCAGACTCGGCGAGATCTTCACCGCTATGGATGGAATCACTTGCATCGTCTGGATACCAGCCGGGCACATCCACTGTGCGCGACAAAGAACCGAAAGCCACGATTTGCTTCCGAACATCGCGGCGCAAGAGCTTTCCTGTCTCAGGATGAACGCGTGTTTCAGTCATTGACGGCCTCCTTGAACGACGTAAGCACAACATCGATCAGCGTCTCGCCGGCGAACTTCAGATAGAGCCAACGATTATCCCACGGCAGATAGTAGGTGTCGTGCCATATCTTCGAGTTCGGCGGACTATGCGCGGTCTCCGACTTGACAAAATCTCCGGTTTCGAGCGCTTGAACCGCTTCAACGATGTTGTCGAGCGAATAGCCTAAGGCTCGCGCGCTCATAATAGCTGCGCGCGTTGCCTCCAGCGTTTTCACTCGGGCGAACTTCGATTTTACCGCCTCAAGATCATGATGCGGCATGCGCTTGATCGCCATCGCTGATATACACCTTAAAGGTTAATTTGCAAGGTAAGGGGTACCCGATCAATCGGACATGGAGCCAGCAATCTGCTCTCGCCTAAAATTTGCTTTCAGAACCTTCCCGCCGACCTGCAAGCCATCAAGGTAGTTCGACCAGTGCCGCATCATCCTGACGCGCTCATCCCAGTGAGTGCCGCGCGCATAGGCTCGCCGAACATCATTGGATTCCACATGGGCCAACTGGCGCTCGATGGCGTCCGGATGCCACTTGCCCATTTCGTTCAGAAGCGTGCTGGCGGTGGCCCGGAACCCATGAGCCGTCACCTCGTCTTTCCCGAACCCGAGCCGTCGCAGCGCGGCATTGAGAGTATTGTCGGTAATCGGTCGATCAGCGGAACGAACGCTGGGGAAAAGATATTTGCCGCCGCCGGTAATCGGTTCCAGTTCGGCCAGCATGTCCAGGACCTGCTGCGTGAGCGGCACCTTATGGGGGCGACGCATCTTCGTCTTCGCCGCCGGTATGGTCCAGACGGCCGCCTCGAAATCGAATTCCTTCCATTCCGCCATTCGAAGTTCACCGGGCCGAGGGAACATATGCGGAAGCATCTTGAGCGCGATTCGCACGGTGGGCTGGCCATCATGGGCATCGACTGCGCGAAGGAGACCACCAAGCGCCTTGGGCTCGAGGATCGCCGCCCGGTGTTGCGGCTTCGGCGTTATCAACGCGCCGCGAAGGTCAACGGCCACATCCCGTTGCGCGCGCCCGGTCACGATCGCGTAGCGAAAGATCGTGCCGAAGGTGCTGCGAAGACGGTTTGCCGTCTCATACCGCCCGCGCAACTCAATAGTGCGGAGGGCTTCCAGCAGTTCGGGTGCAGTGAGGTCTGCGATGGGTCGGTTGCCAATGAGTGGATAGGCAAGGTCGAGCAGCCAGCGCATCTTCTGGAGCGTCTTGGGCGCACGCCCTTCGATCTCTAGGCGGGCAAGCCATTCATCGGCGATCGCCTTGAAGGTTTCTTCTGATTTGGCCTTTGCCTCGCGAACCTTGGCCTTCCGCACTTCAGCCGGATCTTGCCCGTCCGCCAGAGCCTCTCTCGCCGCCGTTCTCTTCTCGCGAGCCTTAGCTAGAGATACTTCGGGGTAGCTGCCGAAGGAGAGCGTCTTCTGTTTTCCGAGGAAGCTGTAATTCATCCGCCAGAGCCGGCCGCCCGTCTCCTTGACCAGAAGATACAAGCCCAAGCCATCGGTCAGCTTGTAGGGCTTATCCTTTGATTTTGCTGCATTTATCGCCGTCACCGTGAGGGCCATCATGGTATCTCCGAAATGGCAAATTGCCGGATACCATGAAAATACCATGATCAGGGGGTGGCTGACAGTGCACCCCCGGGGACGTGGGGGGACGATGGGCTATTGAAAAACCCACGTTTTCCGCCATTTTTCAGACGGTGCTGGATGCTGCTGGATAGGGAAAAAAGAACAAATGGTGCCCGGGGACGGAGTCGAACCGCCGACACTGCGATTTTCAGTCGCATGCTCTACCAACTGAGCTACCCGGGCACGGGCGACGGTGAGGACCACCTGTCGTTTGGTGAGGCGTGCCTATAGGCATCAGTCTGGGGTGCTGTCTACCCCATCCTCGTCACTTTTTTTCATCTCGTCCGAAGCAGGTGTGCCGGGGACGCGATAGCCTTCGCCCAGCCATTGCAGAAGGTCGCGGTCGCGGCAGGCCTTTCCGCAGAAAGGGCGGGTTTCGGGATGCGGGGGCTGGCCGCAGATCGGGCAGGAGGAGGCTTTAGGCGACATGGCCCGCCGATATGGCCAATGCAGCGTCCGCCTTCAAGCTGATCGCTCCACCCCGGCGGCGGGCGAGGGTTTCGATCCAGTCGGTCGCCTTGTGCAAGCGGTCGATGATCGCGGGGGCTGCCGTGATTGTCGCCGGGCCGCCATTGCCGTGGCGTTCGGCGCGGCGCAGCAGCGCCAGGGCCGCTGTCTCGACCGGGTCGGCGCGGAGCAGTTCCATCAGGTTCATGCGCTCGCGGCGGCGGATGATCTGGACGAAGCCGAAACCGTTGACCGCCGTGCGCTCGAAGGGGAGCGGCAGATATTTGTCGATCTGGGCCGAGGCGACGGCGCGTTCGTCCTTGTTGTTCATCGTCGGCAGGTCGATGCCGATCGAGCCGGTCAGGTCCATGCGGCGGATCGCCTGCGCAGCCAGTTTCGCGCCCTTGGGGCCAAGCTTGGCGGGCGGCATCGAGCCGTCGACGTCGATCAGGATCATCGCCGGGGTAGGGAAGATGCGCAGCGCCGCTTCCTCCGTGCCGATGTCGCCGGAGATCGCCTCTTCCATCAATTCGCTCCAGCCATGGGCTTCGAAGCGGTCTTCCTCATGCGCGGGGCAGGGGACGATGGGCAGGCCGGTGGCGCGCAGGCGCTGGAGCAGGCTGGGGGCGGGATGCGCCTTGGAGCCGGGCTGGGCGATGCGGGCCTTGGCGAGCTTGGCGCGGCCTTCCTCGGGGATGGCTTCGCGCAGGATTTCGAGGAGGACGGTGGCGCCCTCTGCGATCTTCGGGGGGATGGGTTCGACCAGCACTTCCTCGCCGGAGATCAGGCGGGCGATGCCGCGCTTCTTCGGGATGACAGTGCGGACGAGCTTGCCCTGCATGACGGAACCGGCGCGGGCGGCATCGCTTTCCCGCTCGATCTGCGCTTCGACCAGACGGCCCTTTTCGATCAGCGCGGCGCGGGCTTCGCCAATGCCTTCTTCATAGAGCCATTCGGCCATGTGCGGTTAGTCCAGTGGATAGCCCGCTGCCTTGAGCAGCGCGCGGGTTTCGTAGAGGGGCAGGCCCATGATCGCGCTATGGCTGCCCTGGATGGCGCGGATGAGGCCGGCGGCGCGGCCCTGGATCGCATAGCCGCCCGCCTTGCCGTGCCATTCCTCCGACGCGATGTAAGCGTCGATTTCGGCGCGGTCGAGCCGTTTGAAGATCACGATATTGGTCGAGAGGCGGTCGCGGGCCTTACCCTCCCCGTCAATCAGGGTGATCGCGCTCAGGACGCGGTGGCGGCGGCCGGAGAGGAGCTTGAGGCACTCGCGCGCTTCGGCTTCCGTTTCCGTCTTGGGCAGGATGCGGCGGCCCGCGGCGACCACCGTGTCGCCGGAGAGGACCAGCGCGCCGGGGTGGCGTTGCGCCACCAGCGCCCCCTTTTCGGCGGCGACGCGGGCGGCGTAGACGGCGGGAAGTTCGCCCTTCCGGGGTGTTTCGTCGAGGTCAGCCGGGTCCACCGCGTCGGGAGACGCGCCGATCTGACCCAGAAGTTCACACCGTCTAGGGGAAGCAGAAGCAAGGATGAGCCGCATGCGTGGAGCGGCTTATTTGAAGCGGTAGGTGATCCGACCCTTGGTCAGGTCGTAGGGAGTGAGTTCGACCAGCACTTCGTCGCCCACCAGCACGCGGATGCGGTTCTTGCGCATCTTGCCGGCGGTGTGGCCGAGGATCTCGTGATCATTTTCAAGCCGCACGCGGAACATGGCGTTGGGGAGAAGCTCCACAACCTGTCCGCGCATTTCAAGCAGTTCTTCTTTTGCCATAATATCCTGGGAAACCGAAAAATCGCGCCGCCATAGCGCCAAAATGCCGAAAAAGAAAGTCAGGCTGAAACGCCGAATGCATCACCGGCTTTTTGGAGCACCGCGAAGACGCGATCGAGCTGATCCGCATCAAGGCAATAAGGCGGCATCAGATAGATGGTGTTGCCGAGCGGCCGCAGCAAGAGGCCCTTTTCCTGGGCGAAGGCGCGCAAGCGCGGGGCGAGGTCGGAAAGATAGCCGGCATCGGGCGTGATCAGGTCGATGGCGGCGATGACGCCCAACTGGCGCGGGTTGGCGAAGGCGGGATGCTGGGCGAGCTTTGCGAGTCGCTGCGCCATGCCGTCGCTGAGGATCGCGATGCGGCCCAGCACATCCTCCTCGCGCCAGATGGCGAGATTGGCGGCGGCGGCGGCGCAGGCGATGGCGTTCGCGGTGTAGCTGCTCGAATGGTAGAAGAGGCGGGCGCGGTCGGTGGATTTATGCGCCTCAAAGATGCGCGGCGTGGCCAGCGTCGCGGCGAGCGGGATCGCGCCGCCGGTGATGCCCTTCGCCACGGCCATGATGTCCGGCACCACGCCCGCCTGTTCGCAGGCGAAAAGCGTGCCGGTGCGGCCCCAGCCGGTCATCACCTCGTCCGCGATAAAGAGGACGTCGTGGTGGGCGCAGATCGCCACCATCTCGCGCAGGACGGAAGCGGGGTAGATCAGCATCCCCCCTGCCCCCAGGATCAGCGGCTCGACGATGAAGGCGGCGGGCTTTTGCGTGCAGGCCGCCTCCAGCGCGTCCAGGGTCGCCTGTTCCTGCCCCGCATGGGGGAAGGGAATCGTGTCCACGTCGAACAGCAAGGGCGACCAGGCGGCGTTGTAGACGCCGCGCTCGCCCACCGACATGGTGCCGATAGTGTCGCCATGATAGCTGTGCTGGAGGACGAGGATGCGATGGCGCGGTGCGGAGAGGCCGTCGAGCGCCAGATTATGCCAATAGCCGAGCGCCATTTTCAGCGCCACCTCGACCGCCGTGGAACCGCTGTCGGAGAAGAAGACATGGGCGAGGGGGTCGCGATCCGCCGCGCGGGGGGCTAGGTCGACCAGCCCTTGCGCCACCTCTTCCGCCGGGCCGTGGGTGTAGCCAGCGAAGATGAGCTGATCGAGCTTGCCCGCCTGATCCGCAATCGCCGCCGTGATCCGGGGGTGGCAATGGCCGTGGGTCGTCACCCACCAACTGGCGATGCAGTCTATGAGGGTGCCGCCATCGGCCAGATGCAGCAAAGCCCCCTCCGCCCGCTCGACGTGGGGAATCGGCTCGTTCAGGCCGTGTTGGGAAAAAGGGTGCCAGACAGGGGAGGTCATGGCCGCTGCCTAGAGCGATTTCCCGTCAGATGGAATATTGGCGACCTGGAAATCGCGGAAACCGGCCGGGACGTGGGTTTTGGCTTGGGCATGCAAATTGGATGAAGGTGGACATGCTGAGCCGAAACATACACCGTGCTCCTGCGCAGGCAGGAGCCCAGATCCACCGTCTGAACTGGGCTCCTGCCTGCGCAGGAGCACGGAGCACTTAATGACTAGGAAAGGAATGGCCATATTCAGCCATCCCCAAGCGCACTAGCCCGATTACCTCTCTACAATGCCGCGCTTATTGCGCGGGCGGGGTCGCCGGAGCGGCAGGCGCAGCGCCCGCGTCAGGAGCCGCGGGGGCTGCCGAGGACGTCGGAGCGGCAGCCTGGATCTTCTGCTGGAGCGCCGGATCAGCGGCGGCGGCCTGACCGATCTGGTTGAACTTTTCCGGCGGAATGCCCGACGCCTGGAGCGCCGCCAGCATCTTGGGCTGCTTGTCGGCGGCGGCGATCGAGCTGTCCTGCTGAATCTTCGTCACCTCGACGGCGGCGGCGGCGAACTGCTTGATGTCCGCGTCCGAGAAATTGCTGGCGCCAGCAGCGGGAGCGGCAGGCGCAGCCTGGGCCGGAGCGGCGGGGGCGGCAGCGCCCTGGGCCAGCGCCGGAACGGCGGCGGCCAGCGCGATGGACGCGATACCGGCCTTCAGAAAGATGGTGTTCAGACCCGACAAATTGCTTCTCCTCAACTTTACGCATGGGTTTGAACGCCAAGCTGTGGAAGAGGTTGTCCGGTTGGAAGAGCGATCCGACAAAATGTTGTATTTAAGAGACGGTCAACCAATAAAATGCGGTTGATCCCATGACTCAAACGGTTCGCCGTCGCGAAAACCCATTGCCTTTTCGAAATGAATAAGGGGCCGGATCCGCGCCGATCCAGCCCCTTCGATTCTCACCAGATCTTCACCCGATCCTGCGGCGGGAGCGCGATCTTTCCGCCCGCCTCCGGCTTGAAGGCCGCATACCATTGATCGAAATTGCGCACCGTGTCGGTGCGATATTGCGACGGCGAATGCGGATCGGTGACGAGCCGCTGGCGCAGATTGGGCTCGCGATAATTGCGCCGCCATACCTGCGCCCAGCCCAGGAAGAAACGCTGGTCGCCGGTCGTGCCGTCGATGATCGGCGCGGGCTTGCCGCCCAGCGAAGCGTGATAGGCGTCCAGCGCCACCGCAACACCGGCCAGGTCCCCGATATTCTCGCCCAGGGTGAAGGCGCCCTTCACATGCGCGCCGGGGAAGGGTTCATAGGCGTCATATTGCTTGACCAGCTTGTCGGTCAGCGCCTTGAAATTGGCGACGTCCTGATCGCTCCACCATTGATTGAGCTTGCCGGTCTCATCATATTTCGCGCCCTGATCGTCGAAATGATGGCTGAGTTCATGGCCGATCACCGCGCCGATGCCGCCATAATTGACCGCCGGATCGGCATGGGGATCGAAGAAGGGCGGTTGCAGGATCGCGGCGGGGAAGACGATCTCCACCATGCCGAAATTGGCATAGGCGTTGATCTCCATCGGGGTCATGCCCCATTCCCAGCGATAGATCGGCTTGCCAAGCTTGCCCATCTGATAGTCGAACTCGAACTGGTTGGAACGCAGCGCATTGCCGAAGAGATCGTCGCGCTGCACCGTCAGGCCCGTATAATCGCGCCATTTGTCGGGATAGCCGATCTTGGGCGTGAAGGCGGCCAGTTTCTTGTGGGCGCGGGCCTTGGCGGCGTCGCTCATCCAGGTGAGGCCGTCGATGCGGCGGCCCATGGCGGCGATCACATTCTTGACGAGCTGGTCCATCGCCGCCTTGGTTTCGGGCGGGAAATATTGGGCGACATAGGCTTTGCCGACTTCCTCGCCCATCGAGGATTTGAGGAAGTCCACGGCGCGTTTCCAACGTGCCTCGCGCTCCGGCGTGCCGGACAGGGTGGTGCCGTAGAAGGCGAAATTCTCATTGGCGATGCTGTCGGGCAGGTCGTCGGCAAAGCCATGCAGCGTGCGCAGCAACAGCGCGTCCTTGAGGACGCCGACCGGGGCCTTGGCGATCAGCGCGGCTTCTCCGGCGACGGCGCTGGGCTGCGACACCAGCAGGTCTTTGGGGCTGAGCTTGTTGGCGGCGAAATAGGACGCGAAGTCGAAGCCCGGCGCGGCCTTCTGCAATTCCGCCAGCGTCATCTTGTTATAGGTCTTGTCGGCGTCGCGGCTGTCGACCTGGGTCCAGTGGACCTTGGCGACCTCCGTCTCGAAGGCCATGAGCGCGGCGGCGCGGGCCTTGGCGTCGGCTTCACCGGCCAGCGTCAGCATCTTTTCCAGATGCGCGACATAGGCGGTGCGGATCGCCGCCATCTTGGCATCGGGTTCCAGGTAGAAATCGCGGTCGGGCAGGCCGAGGCCCGACTGGTGCAGGACGAGGATGTAGGTTTCCGGGTCTTTGTCGTCCTGATTGACGTAGAAGCCGAAGGGGCCGTCGATGCCGGCGCGGGCGGCTTCGGCGGTGAGCTTGGCGTAGGATGCCTTGTCCTTCACCGCCTTGATCTTCGCGAGCCAGGGTTTGGCGGGGGCGAGGCCCTTCTTCTCCACCGTGGCGGCGTCGAGATAGCTGGCATAGGCATTGCCGATCTTGCTGTTCGGGTCGACCTGCGCGGCGTCGAGAATGGCCTTGGTGCGCTCGCGCGACAGGTCGTCCAGCGTGTTGAAGGCGCCATAGTTGGACTTGTCGGCAGGGATCGGCGTGTTCTTCGCCCATGTGCCGTTGGCGTAATCGTAGAAATCGTCGCCGGGCTTCACCGATTTGTCCATGCCGGCGCTGTCGAAGCCGTAGCTGCCGTAGGTGGGTTTCGCCGCCGGATCAGTCTGGGCGACGGACGCGCCGGCGGCCAGCGCAACTGCCGCCGCGCCGAGGAGAAGATATTTCATCGAAGCATTTCCCTTGCTTTCTGGTCAGGGCGCGAAGACGTGCCCATGATGGCCGGGAGTTGAGCGTCCGCCGGGTGCAATGTCCATGTCGTTGGTCGAAAAATGTGGGATGCTTGCGGCTTTGGTCTGGGGCGCAGCAGTGCTCCTGCGAAGGCAGGAGTCCAGTTCAGGCGGCAGGACTGGGCTGAACGCGAGCCGCTTGTCTCGCTTCAGTGCCTTCGCAGGAGCACGATGCGGTTTAGGGCAGGCGAATCGATGCCTTGAAAGCGGCCTTCAGCGCTCCCGCATCCAACGGATCAAGATACGGCAGCCGTCCGAGACTAGGAACCTTGCCCAGCAGCGGAATGATCCGCTCATTCTCTGCATGCGGATCACCGATGAAGGCGATCCCGGCGATGGGAATATCCCGCGCCCGCAGCGCCTCTATGCTGAGCAGGCTGTGGTTGATGGTGCCCAGCCCCGTCCGCGCGCAGAGGATGACCGGCGCGCGCCAATGCGCGAACAGGTCGATCATCAGCAGCGTCTCGCTGACCGGGACCATCAGTCCGCCCGCGCCCTCCACCACCAGCGGGCCGTCGACCTTTGGCAAGGCGAGCCGGTCGAGCCCGATCTCCACCCCGTCGATCCGCGCCGCCAGATGGGGCGAGGCGGGCGTGGTCAGGCGATAGGCTTCGGGCAGGATATGCGAGGCGGGAAGGCCGGAAAGCGCGGCCACCCGCTCCTTGTCGCCTTCGGGGTCGACGCCCGCCTGGACCGGCTTCCAGTAACGAGCGCGCAACGCCCCGGTGAGGCCTGCGGCGAACACGGTCTTGCCGATGTCGGTGTCGGTGCCGGTGACGATGAAGACGCTCACGCCACCACCCGGCGCAGTGCTTCGCCCAACGCGGCGATGTCGGCGCGGCCGACGTTCAGGGTCAGCGAGATGCGCAGGCGGCTGGTGCCCGGCGGCACGGTCGGCGGGCGGATGCCGCGCACGTCGAACCCCGCCTCTTGCAAGGCGGCGGCGGCGGCCATGGCGCGGCGGTCCTCGCCCAGGATCACGGGGATGATCTGGCTGCGCGGCGCGGGCAGGCCGAGCGGCGCACAGATCGCTTCGGCGGCGTCGACCCGCAGCGTCTTCAACCGGTCGCGCAGGTCGCTGGCCTGCTCGATCCGGTCGAGCGCGGCGGATGCCGCGACCGCCATCAGCGGCGAGGGCGCGGTGGAGAAGATGAAGGCCCTCGCCCGGTTGACGAGATAGTCGATCAGCAGGCGCGGCCCGCAGATCAGAGCGCCCTCCACCCCCATCGCCTTGCCGCATGTGTGCAGCGTCACGACATTGTGCAGCCCGTCCAGACCCGCCGACAGGCCGCGCCCGGACGGTCCGAAGACACCCGTGCCATGCGCTTCGTCCAGGATCAGCATCGCCTCGTGCCGGGCCGCCAGCGTCGCCAGGTCGCCGAGCGGGGCCATGTCGCCATCCATCGAATAGAGCGTTTCGACGGCGATCCATACTCGCCCCTTGCCGCCCTCCTGCCGCCAGGCGGCGATCAGGTCGGCAAAGCTTTGCACATCATTGTGGCGGGCGAAGACGGCCGCCGCCTTCGACATGCGGATGCCGTCATGGACGCTGGCGTGGATCAGCTCGTCCGCGACGATCAGGTCGCCCCGTTGCGGCAAGGTGGAAAACAGCGCGAGATTGGCGGCGAAGCCGTTCGCCAGGAACAGCGCGCCTTGCGTCTTGAAGAAATCGGCGGCCTTTGCCTCCAGCCCCTCATGTTCGGGCGCATTGCCGCGCAGCAACCGCGATCCGCCCGATCCGACCGGCACGCCCCGCGCCACTGCGTCGGCCACCGCCTGCGCGATGATCGGGTCGGAGGCGAGGCCGAGATAGTCGTTGGAGGCGAAGTCCCGTCCCGCCCGCGGGATCAGATGACGCAGGCGGCCGCGCTTCTCAAGCGCCGCCAGTTGCGAGCGGAAGGGTTCGCTGGTCATGGCGCGGCCTATAGGCCCGCTGGGGCGGCGCGGGCAAGCCCGACCGCTGGGGCGGCGTCTGGATTGCGTTCAGACGGAGGGGGGTGGGAAAGGGGTTGGCTGACCCCCCGCTTTCCCCGGAGTAAACCGTGCTCCTGCGCAGGCAGGAGCCCAGTCCCGCCCTTAGTGGATCACCGCACCGTCTGAACTGGGCTCTCGCGAGCCACTCGTCTCGTTCGAGTGCCTGCGCAGGAGCACGGTGCGCTTAACGGCAGCAACTGGCCACATCCCCATGCGGCCGGTCAGAAGGAAAAGCTCAGCGAGAAGGACGCCACATTGTCGTTGGGATCGTCGGCATGGGGGCGGAAGCCGTGCTGGTGGAGATAGCCGATCTCCGCATTCACATTCTTCGCGATCGGGGTGGTGATGGCGATCAGGTTGCGCATCCGCTCCTCGCCCTCGACCCGCTGGAAATTGGTGGTGTTGAGATCGATGAAGCTCTCATGGCTCAGCAGCAGCGCGGTCTTGCCGCCTTCCCGGAACGGCAGCACATATTTGACATAGGGACGCAGCCGCCAGGCGGTGCCGTCGACCCCCTCGCGCCAGCGTTCCTCCAGCCGCAGGCGGGCGCTGAGCTGGCCGGGGCCGATCTTGACGATATTGTCGAACGTCACCTGCTGGCGGCCGCGATGCTCCATCACCGCGAAGTCGCCGCCATTATAATTGGGGTCATGGGTGTAGCCGGCCCAGACCGTGACCTTCTTGCTGACCTTGTAGCCGATCAGCGAATTCATCTCGACCTCGTACAGCCCGTCGCGATCGTCGCTGAACCGGGCGACGACCTCTTGCGAGAAGCGCCAATGATCGCTCAGCTTCACCGTCGCGCTGGCGGTGGTCCAGAGCTGTTCGTCCTCGCTGGCATGCGCCACGGCCGGAGCGGCCAGCAGGGCGAGCGCGGGCAGCAGCTTGCAGGTCAGTCGCATGATCAATTCTCCCCTCCGCCATGCTGGCGAACGGGCGCGCATTATGACTTTTACGTTACAAACTTGTGACCATATCATTTCTGATTTGTGACATTGATGGCCCATGTGGGAACCGCCTGCCCGGTCAGGCCGGATTATGCTCCTTCAGAAAGGCGTCCATGCGCTGGAGAAAATCCAGCCGGTCCGCCTGGCGGGAAAAGAAATGATCGGCCAGCGGCTGTTCGACATAGATATAGTCGCGCCCGGCGACCTTGCCCGCCGCCTTCAGCTTCTCCGCCATCTCGCGCGACTGGTTCACCTGCACACGCCGGTCCTTCTTGCCGTGCATCAGCAGGATGGGCGTGGAAAATTGCGCGGCGAAGTTGACGGGAGAGACGGAGGCGAAATCGGGCGCCTGCTCCTTCATCCAATCCTTGCGCGTGCCGTGATTCAGGAAGCGGCTGTCGTAACGCATCATGGCCGAAAGGTCCGACACGCCGGCATAGGAGATGGCGCAGCGATAACGGCCGCCGTCGCGCTGCGCCCCGCGCATCGCCGCATAGCCGCCATAGGAGGCGCCGACGATGCAGACCCGCTTCGCATCGGCCATCCCTTCCTTCACCGCCCAGTCGACCGCGTCGTTGAGGTCGTCCTGCATCGCAAGGCCCCATTGCCCCTCGCCCTTCGCCGCAAAGGCGGTGCCATAGCCGGAGGAACCGCGATAATTGGGTTGCAGCACCGCATAGCCGCGATAGGCCAGGAACTGCACCCACCAGTCCCATTCCTCGCTGTCGCGGGCGAAGGGGCCGCCATGCGGCATCAGGATCAGCGGCAGATTCTTCGGCTCCCTGTCCGCGGGCAGGGTCAGCACGGCGGCGATCTCGAGCCCGTCGCGCGCCTTGTAGCGGATCGTCCTGACCGGCGAGAGATGGACGCCGGGGCCGAAATTCTGGCTGATCTTCGACAGGATGCTCATCGCGCCGGCCGACGTGTCGTAATAATAATAGGTGCCCGGCTGGTCGGCGCTGCCGACATGCACGATCATGCGCTGGTGATCGCGGCTGGTGGACACGATCCGGGCGCGGCGGTGCGCGCCCACCGCCCTGTCGATGTCGGCCTGGATCTTCGCCAGCCCGTCGTCGAACCAGTGCACCCCCGGCCCGTCGGCGGTAAAGCGCACGCCCGCCAGACCGGTGCCGGCGGTATCGCGCTCAATCCCGTCAATGTCGAAGCCTGGCGCGGCGAAGACCTTCTTGCCCAGTTCCAGCCGGGTCAGGTCATATTCGTACAGGGCGTCGGTGCCCTCATGATCGTCGCTGGCGATCGCCCTGCCCGGATCGGCGGTGAACAGCATCGGCACGACCATGGATTCGTCGCGGCGGCGATTGGCCCGGTCGATCGTGCGGAAGCTGGACCGGCCGTCGGCGCGGTAGAGCAGCTTCGACGTGCGCGTCGAGTCGTCATAGCCCACGCCCATGCGCACCGCCCCGGTCGCATCGGCATACCAGGACATGACATTCTGGCGCGAGGTCACGACCGGGCGCATCTTGCCGGTGGCGACGTCCACCTCGTCCACCTGCGGCCAGAAGCCGAGATCATTGCCGTAGATGGACGATTGATAGGCGAGCAGGATGCGCGGCGTGCCGTCGCGGGCGACCCAGATGACGTCGTCGCCATTCTGCGCCGCCACATTCTTGGCCAGCAGGTTGATCTTCGTCCCGTCGCGCTTGATGCTGGCGACGCGGCTGATCGACCAGGGCATGCCCTGGACGTTGGCTTCGCTGCCTATGCCCGCGATCAGCCAGTCGTCATTGACCCAGCGCCACCAGTTGAGGTCGTTTTCCCCAGTTGCAGGGTGCGGATACGGTTGGGCTCATCGGCAATGGCGGCGATCATCAGCAGCAGCTCGCCATCGCGCGACACCCTGGCGGCCAGGCGCATGCCGTCCGGGGAAAGTTCCGGCCGCTCCATTATCGGCAGTTCGGCAAAGGCCTCGATCGGCCATTCCTTGCGCGGCGCGGGCGCGGTCTCGGCGCTGGCGGACGTGCACAACTGCGCGAGCAACATGCCCGCGACGACAGAAAAGCCCCTCAATTCTACCCCCGTACAATAATGGCCCCGCCTTTTTTATAAGGCGGGGCCATTTTCCTGTCTTTCCCTTTTTTAACGTGGTGTTACGCGCCGTGCGCCAAGGCAGCCAGCAGCAGCAGGGCGACGATGTTGGTGATCTTGATCATCGGATTGACCGCAGGGCCAGCCGTGTCCTTATAGGGATCGCCCACCGTGTCGCCCGTCACTGCGGCCTTATGGGCTTCCGATCCCTTGCCGCCATGATTGCCGTCCTCGATATATTTTTTGGCATTGTCCCAGGCGCCGCCGCCCGAGGTCATGGAGAGCGCCACGAACAGGCCCGACACGATCACGCCCAGCAACAGCGCGCCCAGAGCCGCAAAGCCATTGGGCGTGCCCGCCACCGCCGAAATCGCGAAATAGACGAAGATCGGGGCCAGCACCGGCAACAGGCTGGGGATGATCATCTCCTTGATCGCAGCGCGGGTGACGAGGTCCACCGTGCGGGCATAGTCGGGCCGCGAGGTGCCCTCCATGATGCCCTTGTTGGTGGCGAACTGGTCGCGCACGTCCTTGACCACGTCGCCCGCGGCGCGGCCCACGGCGGTCATGCCCATCGCGCCGAACAGATAGGGCAGCAGGGCGCCGAGCAGCAGGCCGACGATGACATAGGGGTTGGAGAGGCTGAAATCGACCGGCTCGGTCAGGCCGAGCGCGCTGTTGTAGAATTTCAGATCCTCCGTATAGGCGCCGAACAGCACCAGCGCGGCCAGGCCCGCCGAGCCGATGGCATAGCCCTTGGTCACGGCCTTGGTGGTGTTGCCCACGGCGTCGAGCGCGTCGGTCTTCACCCGCACGCTATCGTCGAGATGCGACATTTCCGCGATGCCGCCGGCATTGTCGGTGACGGGACCGTAAGCATCCAGGGCCACCACCATGCCCGCCAGCGCCAGCATGGCCGTCGCGGCGAAGGCGATGCCGATCAGGCCCGCCAGTTGATGGGCGACGATGATGCCCGCCACGATCACCAGCGTCGGCAGGGCGGTCGCTTCCAGGCTGACAGCCAGGCCCTGAATAACGTTGGTGCCGTGGCCGGTCTCCGAAGCGCGGGCGATGCTGCGCACCGGGCGGTAGTTGGTGCCGGTATAATATTCGGTGATCCAGACGATCAGGCCCGTGACCGCCAGACCGACCATCATCGACCAGAACAGCGCCATGCCGGTATAGCCGCCCGATCCGTCCAGATCGGTACCGAAGCGGGCATTGAGATCGCCCAGCGTATATTGGGTGACTGCGTAGAGCGCCGGGATTGACAGGATCGCCGTCGTCCAGAAGCCCTTGTAGAGCGCGCCCATGATCGACTGGCTGGCGCCGAGCCGCACCATATAGGTGCCGATGATCGAGGTGATGATGCACACGCCGCCGACGATCAGCGGCAGCGACATGAGCTGCATCAGGAAGGCGTTGTCGACGCCCTTCACCAGCAGCGCGGTCAGCACCATGGTCGCGCCGACCGTCACCACATAGGTTTCGAACAGGTCGGCCGCCATGCCCGCGCAGTCACCGACATTGTCGCCGACATTGTCCGCGATCACGGCGGGGTTGCGCGGGTCATCCTCCGGGATGCCCGCCTCGACCTTGCCGACAAGGTCCGCTCCGACGTCCGCCGCCTTGGTGAAGATGCCGCCGCCCAGACGCGCGAAGATGGAGATGAGGCTGGCGCCGAAGGCCAGCGCGACGAGGGAGTCGATCACGATCCGGTCGTCGGGCGCATGGCCTGCGGGGCCGGTCAGATACCAGAAGAAGACGGAAATCGCGAGCAGGGCCAGCCCCGCCACCAGCATGCCGGTGATGGCGCCCGCCCTGAAGGCGACGGTCAGCCCGCTTTGCAGCGTGCCGCGCGCGGCTTCGGCGGTGCGGACATTGGCGCGCACCGAGATGTTCATGCCGATGAAGCCCGCCGCGCCCGACAGGATCGCGCCGATCAAAAATCCTATCGCGGACGTCCCTCCGAGGAAGAAGAAGACCAGCGCCGCGACGACGACGCCGACCATGCCGATGGTCGTATATTGGCGGCCGAGATAGGCCTTTGCCCCCTCCTGAATCGCGCCCGCAATCTGTTGCATGGTTTCATTGCCGGCGGACGCCGCCAGCACCTGTCGACTGGTGAACAGGCCGTAGAGCACGGCCAGCAGGCCGCACCCTATGGCAATCGTGACAATCTGCATGAATGTTCCTCTCCCCCTGTTATGCCTGTCATCGGCCGCTCCGCAGGGAATGACGGACGGGCGAAGGGCGTAAGGGCGGGCGGCCGGAACATGCGCTTCCGGCATCGGGCACCGCGTCAATCAGCAACAGGCTCACGCACATCATGCGGTCCTACCGGGCTGAGAAAGGTCGGGGGTGAAGCTACAGGGCGGACGGCCCGCGTCAACCCGTTACGAATCAGCGCGTTTCAGCCATGTTCCCAGCCAAGCCGATCGGGCAGCGGAATGGCCACCCCGTCGATCATCAGGGTAAGGCCGGTCCCGTGCGAAAAGCGTCCCACCGGAATCGCGCGCACCGGTGGCTTGATCACGGCCGGCAGGGCAAAAAGCAGTTCATAATCGTCCCCTGCCCGCGCCGCCGCGATCTGCACCGCATTGCTGGCACCGCGCGTCGCCTCCAGCGCTGGAGAAAGCGGTATATGGTCGATGGTGACGGCCAGCCCGCTCGCCGCCGCCATGCGCGCCGCGTCGATCAGCAGCCCGTCCGACACGTCCATCATCGCATGAGCGTGACGGGCGAGCAGCGCGCCTTCGGCCAGGCGGGGACGCGGCCGGCGATAGGCCTCCACCAATGGTCCGGACGCGCCAGGCATGGATTGCAACAGGTCAAGCCCGACTGCCGCGTCGCCCACCGGGCCGGTCAGGTAGAGCCGGTCGCCTGCCTTGGCTCCCCCGCGCACCGGCACCGGGCCGGTCGCTTCGCCCAAAGCGGTCAGGCTGTAGCTGCGCGGACTGCCCTTCGGCATCTTGACCGTATCGCCGCCCAGCAGCGGCATGGCATGGCGGGCCAGCGCCTCGCCCAGTCCTTCCAGAAAGGCGGCATCCCAGGCATCATCGCCCGACAGCGCATAGTTGAGCAGGCAGCCGACCGGCTTCGCGCCCTTGGCCGCCAGATCGGAGAGGTTCACCGCCGCCAGCTTCCAGCCGATATCGGCGGGCGGATCGGCGGGAAGATAATGCACCCCCTCCACCATCGTATCGCTGGTGAGGACGAGGCGCGCGCCGCCGATCTCCAGCACCGCCACATCATCCTGCAAGCCCTGCGCTGCGGGATCGTTCGCCAGCAGGCGCAGCAGGGTCAGGAAACGGGATTCAGCGGACATGGCTTTCTCCCGTTTTCCCCAAGGCGGTTATTTCCGTACGTCCTTCGCCACCGCATCGAGCAGGCCGTTCACAAAGCCTGCCTCGCGCTTGTCGTAAAAGGCATGGGCGACATCGACATATTCGCTGATGACGGTGCCGGTCGCGACATCCTTGCGGGCCAGCAGTTCATAGGCGCCCGCGCGCAGGATCTGCCGCATCGGCTTGTCGAGCCGTTCGAGGCTCCAGCCCTTGGAAAGGCGCGCCACGATCAGGGCGTCGATCTCCTCGCGGCGGCGGTCCACGCCCTGTACCACATCGTCGAAGAAGCTCTCCTCCGCCTGGGCATAGGTCACATCCTCGATGGTCGCGCCCAGGCGATGCTGGTGGAACTCATGCAGCAACAGGTGGAGCGGCGTGCCCTCCATCTCAAGCTGGTAGAGCGCCTGAACCGCGGCAAGGCGCGCGGCGGAGCGGGATTTCGAGCGATCGTTCATCAGGATTCCATGTAACCGTTCGCCTTCGGCTTGTCGAAGGCATCTATGTTCATTTCAAGCGGAGCGCCACCGAAGCCGCATGCGCCGGCAGCCCTTCCGCCTCCGCCAGAGCGACGGCGGCAGGGCCGATGGCATCGATGCTTTCAGGCGTGAGGCTGAGAAAGCTGGTGCGCTTCATGAAGTCGAGCACCGAAAGCCCCGAGGAGAAGCGCGCCCGCCGCCCGGTCGGCAGCACATGGTTCGGCCCGGCGACATAATCGCCCACCGCCTCGGGCGTCATGCGGCCGAGGAAGACCGACCCGGCATGGCGCACCTGCCTGAAGAGCGCATCGGGATCGTCGACCGCCAGTTCCAGATGCTCGGCGGCAAGACGATCGACCAGCGGCATGGCTTCATCGAGATCGCGCACCACAATGATCGCGCCATTGGCGTTCCAGCTCGTCGTCGCCACCGCCTGCGTCGAAAGCAGCGGCAGGCGCCTTTCCACCGCCGCCGCCACGGCATCGGCGAAGGCCATATCGTCGGTGAAGAGAATCGACTGGCTGGTCGGATCATGCTCCGACTGACTCAGCAGATCGGCGGCGATCCAGTCGGGATTGTTCTTCGCATCGGCCACTACCACGATCTCGGACGGCCCGGCCACCATGTCGATGCCGACCACGCCATAGAGCTGGCGCTTGGCCTCCGCGACCCAGGCGTTGCCGGGACCGGTGATGACGTCGACCGGCCTGATCCGTTCCGTGCCATAGGCGAGCGCCGCCACCGCCTGCGCGCCCCCGACGCGCCAGATTTCCTCGATCCCGGCGATGCTGGCCGCCGCCAGGACCAGCGGGTTGATCTCGCCATGGGGGGTCGGCGTCACCATGGCGATACGCTCGACGCCCGCGACCTTGGCCGGGATCACGTTCATCAGCAGCGAACTGGGATAGGCCGCCCGGCCACCCGGCACATAGAGCCCGGCCGCATCCACCGCGCTCCAGCGCGCGCCCAGACGCACGCCCGCAGCATCCACGCTGTCGCTGTCCTGCGGCTTCTGCTTCTCATGATAGGCCGTGATCCGCGCCGCCGCGAGTTCCAGCGCGTCGCGCAGTTCGGTCGAAAGGCTGTCGAGCGCCTTGCGGCATTCGGCCGGCTCCACCGCCCAGCCGCTGACATTCAGGTCGTGCCGGTCGAAACGGCTGGTATAATCGGCCAGCGCCGCATCGCCCTCGGCACGCACACGCTTCAGGATCGCGGTGACGTCGCGGGAGACATCCTCATCCGCCTCGCGCCGGGCATCGACCAGCACGGTGAAGGCAGCGGCGAAATCCGCGCTGGCGCTGTCGAGCCTAAGCGGCATTCTTCACCCCCACGGCCTTGCGGAAGGCCTCGACCAGCGGCGTCAGTTCCGCCGAGCGCATCTTGAAGGCGGCGCGGTTGACGATCAGTCGCGCCGACACCTGCATGATGACATTGGTTTCGACGAGGCCGTTGGCCTTGAGCGTCGCGCCCGAGGACACCAAGTCCACGATCCGCCGCGACAGACCCAGCGAGGGCGCCAGTTCCATCGCGCCGTTGAGCTTCACGCATTCCGCCTGGATGCCCCGCGCCTCATAATATTTGCGCGTCAGGTAAGGATATTTGGTCGCCACGCGGACATGGCTCAGCGCCGCTTCATCCTCTTGCGACAAGCCGACAGGTTCCGCGACAGACAGGCGGCAATGCCCCATGTCGAGGTCGACCGGCGCGTAGATTTCCGAATAATCGAACTCCTCCAGAACGTCCGATCCGACGATGCCGATCTGCGCCGCGCCATGCGCAACGAAGGTCGCGACATCGAACGCCCGCACCCGGATGATCGACACATCGGGCCGATTGGTGGCGAAGCGGAGCGCGCGGCTTTTCTTGTCATGGAACTCCGCCTCCGGTTCGATACCGGCTTTGGCGAGCAGGGGCAGCGCTTCATCGAGGATGCGCCCCTTGGGGATGGCAAAGGTGAGCGGACGAGTCATGACCCGCGCGCCTTACTGGCGAAGGCGAAAAAGGGCAAGGTTCAGGCCGCTTCCGCCAGCGCCGCCTCGGTCGCCGAAATCCAGCCACCGCCCAGCACCCGGTCGCCCGCATAGAGTACCACCGCCTGGCCTGGCGCGACGCCATATTCGGGCGCGTCGAACAACAGCCGCTCGCCCTCCAGCCGCGCCGGGACAGGCCTGGCCATCGACCGTACCTTGGCGGTCAGCGGCCCGGCAAAATCCCCGCCCAGCCAATTGATGTCCGATAGCCGCGCCGCCGACACCGCCAGCGCCGCCTTGGGCCCGACGATCACGCGCCGTCCCTCGGCATCCAGCCGCACGACATAGAGCGGTTCGGCCTGCCCGCCGATCTCCAACCCTTTGCGCTGGCCGACCGTATAGTGGATCATCCCCTTGTGCGTACCCATGACGCGGCCGTCGATATGGACGATATCGCCGCCTTCATCGGCGTCGGGACGCAGCTTGCGCACGATTTTCGCATAATCGCCGTCGGGCACGAAGCAGATATCCTGGCTGTCGGGCTTCATCGCGACGGACAGGCCGAGGTCCGCCGCGATTTCCCGTACCTGCGGCTTGGGCAGGCCGCCCAGGGGAAAGCGCAGATAATCGAGTTGCGCCTGGGTCGTGGCGAAGAGGAAATAGCTCTGGTCGCGTGCCGGATCGGTGGCGCGGTGCAGTTCGGCGCCCCGCGGCCCTTCCACCCGGCGCACATAATGGCCGGTGGCGAGGCAGTCGGCGCCCAGGTCGCGCGCGATCTGGAACAGGTCGGTGAATTTCACCCCCATATTGCACTTCACGCAGGGGATGGGGGTGCGCCCGGCCATATATTCGTCGGCAAAGTCGGCGATCACCGAATCCCGGAAACGGCTCTCATAATCGAAGACATAATGGGCGATGCCGATGCGGTCGGCGACGGCGCGGGCGTCGCGGATGTCCTGCCCCGCGCAGCAGCTACCGGTACGCCCCACCGCCGCGCCATGGTCATAGAGCTGGAGCGTCACACCGATGGTTTCCGCGCCGGTGCGGGCGGCGAGCGCGGCGACCACACTCGAGTCCACGCCGCCGGACATGGCAACGACGATCCGCCGCGCGTCGAGCGGCTCGCTGAGCTGAAACTGGGGCTGCATGGGCGCGCATATAGTCGCACCGCCCCCGCATTCCAGCGGGATTCGGCAGCGCCGGCATCAATATCACCAATTTTGAGGACAAGTTTACCGGACCTTATCCTTTAGCCCCTACACCCCCTGGCCATGGATCTGGGATTCCTTCGGACAGGCGGGCTCAAGCCCAGCTTCGTCAAGCCTTCGGGCCGGCGACGCGTGCCGGTCTGGCCGTCCTTGCGGGCCGCTTCGGCGGCGGCGCAGGCGGCCAGCCCGACCGCGCAGGCGGTCGCGGGCGTCCTGCGGGGGCAGGAGATCGAAGGCGACTGGGTCCAGGAACTGGCCGATATCCTCGCGCCACGTTCCGGCGGCAATATCGAGGCCGTAGGGCTCGCGGGCAGCTTTAACCCGTTGATCGCGAACCGATTAAGGGTGGGGCAAGGATGATGAAGGGGGCGTTTACCGTGGCGCTTTAGGCCCTGTTCAGGGCTTTGAGCGCAAACAGTTTCGCACTGCTGGAAATCGGCAACGCCAGTGCCGCTTATTGAGGGTGATAATGATCGAAAACCAGAAAATCAGACCTGCACAGGTCGTCGGGCCGCTGGGAGAACCCCTGACTCTGGAGAGCCTGCCGCCCGTGGACACGACTCGCTGGGTCGTGCGCCGCAAGGCTGAGGTCGTGGCGGCCGTGAACGGCGGCCTGCTGACCGTGGATGAAGCCTGCGCCCGCTATTCGCTGACGCTGGAGGAATTTGCGAGCTGGCAGCGCGCCGTCGACCGTTCGGGCATGCATGGCCTGCGCGTGACGCGCATCCAATATTACAAGTCCCTCTACGAACGGCAGCAGAAATACTGATCATCCGTTTCTGGAATAAAGGGTCGCACGAGAAGGCCGTCGGATCTGGCATCCGGCGGCCTTCTTCTTTGCGAAGGTGAAATGGAACGTAATGCCGACTTCCTACGTTGAACCGATCAGCCCACCCGAAAGGGGCTATGGTCCAAGGAGAGTGAGAAATGGGCATCATTTTATGGCTTGTTGTCGGCGGCATCATTGGCTGGCTTGCCAGCATGGTAATGCGGACCGACGCGCAACAGGGCATTTTGCTGAACATCGTGGTCGGCATCGTCGGCGCGTTCGTCGGCGGCCTGATCTTCAGCGGCGGTTCGATCAACGAAGGGCTGACGCTGTACAGCTTCCTGGTGTCGCTGGTCGGCGCGATCATCCTGCTGGCGATCGTCAACCTGGTGCGCCGGGGTTCCGTCCGCTAAGGCATTTTGTCCAAACGGAAAAGGCCGTGTCGTCGATCGGGATGACGCGGCCTTTTTTTTCAGCTCCGGCCAGCGAAGAAGCGGTACATCACCAGCACGGCGATCGATCCCAGCACCGCGGCGATGAAGCTGGCCTGCTCGCCCGGTTGGTAAACGCCCAGCATCCGCCCGACATAGCCGGCCAACAGGGCACCCGCTATGCCCAGCAACACGGTAAGGATGCAGCCGCCGGGGTTGCGGCCTGGCATGACCAACCGGGCCAGGGCACCTGCAAAAAGCCCGACGATGATCCAACCCAGAAATTCCATCCCACTCCCCTGGTTGCCAGATCACGCAAGGCGGAACCCGGCTTCGCGCCTGAAACGATGCAATAACAAGGAACTGCTGGCCACCCCATCGGGCATTGGACGCAGCATGCTCCGGACCCGGCTATAGCGCCACAATCGTCCGGTTTTGGCAAGGGCGCGGCCCATCGTTTCGACATCGTGCCGGACGATTTTGGGGAAGGGCGCCGATCCTTCATATGGGGGCTTGAGCCGGGTGATGTATTCATATAATACAGCACTCCACGCGGCGCTCTTTGGCCGAAAGATGGATTCAGGATGAATTACGAAACCCAACTGGTCGGCGATGTCCCGGCGAACATGCTTGATGAGCCGGAGGAACGTCCGATCTGGCGCCGCCGGCTCATGATCGGCGCGGTGATCGCCATCGTCCTGATCGCGATCGCCACCTGGGTCAGCATGCGCGGGAAGGGCGCGGAAACCGGCACGGCACAAGTTCAAAGGCCTGTCGTGACCGTCATCAGTCCCGGCCAGTCGACGGTGTCGCACATGATCAACGCCACCGGATCGCTCGCCGCGCGGGTCGACATGCCGGTCGGCGTGGTTGGAGAAGGGGGCGCCGTGACACGGGTGCTGGTCCAGCCGGGCGACTGGGTGCGCGCCGGCCAGGTGCTGGCGACCGTCGAACGCTCCGTCCAGACCGAGCAGATCCGCTCGCTCGCCGCGCAGGTGGAGGTCAACCGCGCCGATGCGAAACTGGCGCAGGCTCAGCTCGACCGTGCCAAGGCGCTGGTCTCGCGCGGTTTCATCAGCCAGGCCGACATCGACCAACGCACCGCGACACGCGATGCCGCCAATGCGCGCGTCAACGTCGCCATTGCCCAATTGGCCGAGCAGCGTGCCCGCACCGGCCGTCTCGACATCCGCGCGCCCGCGGCAGGTCTGGTACTGACCCGCACGGTGGAACCGGGTCAGATCGTCGGATCGGGCAGCGCCGTTCTGTTCCGCATGGCCAAGGACGGGGAAATGGAAATGCTGGCCCAGGTAAGCGAAGGCGACCTGGCCGCGCTGCGCCCCGGCAATGCCGCCACCGTGACTCCGGTCGGCGGAACGGCCCAATTCGCGGGCCGCGTCTGGCAGGTATCCCCGGTGGTCGACAATCAGAGCCGTCAGGGCATCGCCCGCATCGCCATTCCCTACAATCCGGCGATCCGTCCGGGCGGCTTCGCCTCAGCCGCGATCGTCAGCGGGACGGGTTCCGCGCCGATGCTGCCGGAATCGGCTGTGCAGAGCGACGAGAAGGGCAATTATGTCTATGTCGTCAACGGCCGCGACGAAGTACAGCGGCGTGACGTCCAGATCGGCCAGGTGACCGACGCGGGCGTGTCGATCCTGAACGGCCTCAACGGCAATGAACGCATCGTGGCTTCGGCCGGCGCCTTCCTGACGCCGGGGCAGAAGGTGAAGCCGGAAGCCAGCAAGTCCAGATGAAGCGGCGGGGCGCGCCAAAGCATCGTGCGGAAAAGTGGGAACCGGTTTTCCGCTTGAAACGATGCGACAACAAAAACTTGCGTGGCCACCGGCAGGCGAGGAAGCCGTCATGAGTTTTCGTAATATTTCCGCCTGGGCCATCCGCAACCCGGTGTCGCCGATCGTGCTGTTCGTCGCGTTGCTGCTGGCCGGGCTGGTCAGCTTCAGCCGGATGGACGTCAACCAGAATCCCGACGTCAGCTTCCCCATGGCGAGCGTCGTCGTGCGGCAACCCGGCGCCGCACCGACCGAACTGGAGACGCAGGTTACGCAGCGCATCGAAGCCGCCGTGCGCGGCATCAGCGGCGTGGACGAAATCACCTCCTGGGTGTCGGAGGGCCAGTCGAACACCAATGTGCAGTTCCAGATCGGCACGCCGGTCGACCGCGCCGTCAACGATGTGAAGAACGCCGTCGACCAGATTCGCAGCGACCTTCCCGAGGGCATTTTGGAACCGCAGGTCAGCCGCGTCGACATTGAGGGCGGGCCGATCGCCTATTTCAGCGCCGAAGCGACCGACATGACGCTGGAGGAACTGTCCTGGTATGTCGACAACACCGTCGCCAAGCGTCTGCTGGCCGTGCCGGGCATGGCGGCGGTCAAGCGCGGCGGCGGCGTGTCCCGCGAAATCCGCGTCATCCTGAACCCCGCCAAGCTCCAGTCGCACGGCATCACCGCCAGCCAGGTCAATCAGCAGCTCCAGCAGGTCAATCTGAACGCAGCGGGCGGCCGTACCGAGATCGCCGGCGCCGAACAGGCGATCCGCGTGCTGGGCAACGCCCGCGACGCCTATGCGCTGGGCCAGACCCAGATCGCCATTGGCGGCGGGCGGACCGTCAAGCTGGCGGACCTGGCCGATGTGCGCGACATGTATGCCGAGCAGCGCTCCCTTTCCCTGATGAATGGCCGGCAGGTGACCAGCTTCAGCATGGAAAAGGCCAAGGGATCGTCCGACGTCACCGTGTTCGACGAAGCGATGAAGGTGCTGGACCAGCTCAGGAAGGAAAATCCCAAGGTCCAGTACAAGCAGCTTTACACCAGCGTCGAATATACCAAGGGTCAATATCACAGCGCCATGCAGGCGATGATCGAAGGCGCGGTGCTGGCCGTGGTCATCGTCTTCCTGTTCCTGCGCGACTGGCGCGCCACCATGATCTCGGCGCTCGCCATTCCGCTGTCCGCGATTCCGGCCTTCTGGTTCATGGAAATGATGGGCTTCACCCTGAACGGCGTCTCGCTGCTGGCGTTGAGCCTGGTCGCGGGCGTGCTGGTCGATGACGCCATCGTGGAGATCGAGAATATCGTGCGCCACATGCGCATGGGCAAAAGCGCCTATCAGGCCTCCATCGACGCCGCCGACGAAATCGGCCTTGCGGTATTGGCCACCACCATGGCGATCGTCGCGGTGTTCCTGCCGGTGGCGCTGATGCCGGGCATTTCGGGCCAGTTCTTCATCCAGTTCGGCATGACCGTGGTCGTCGCGGTGCTCCTCAGCCTGGCCGTGGCGCGCCTGATCACGCCGATGATCGCCGCCTATTTCCTGAAGGCGCATGGGCAGGAAAGCCATGGCGAGGGCTGGCTGATGGATGCCTATATGGCGGTGCTGCGCTGGTCGCTGGACGAGCGCCGGGCCGTCGCCCATCGCGCGCGCGGCGGTGCGGCGCGCTTCACGGCCTGGATTCGCGACCATCGCATCTGGACGATGGGCATGGGCTTCCTGGCGTTCGCCGCGACGATCCTGGCCTTCGGGACATTGCCCATGTCGTTCCAGCCCTCCATCGACACGGATTTCAGCCAGGTGAAGGTCGAAACCGTGCCCGGCAGCACCTTGCAGCAGACCACGGCTATTACCCGCAAGGTGGCGGACATGCTGGCGTCGGACAAGGACATGGTCGAGGCCGCCTTTGCCGATATCCAGACGACCGGCGCCGACATCTACCTGACGCTCCGGAAGAACCGGCCGATGTCCTCGGTCGAATGGGAGCGCAAGGTCGCGCCCCAGTTCCAGCAGGTCGCGGATGCACGGGTCAATTTCCAGTCCCAGTCCGGTGGCGGCTTCGGCCGCGACATCATCATCATGTTCGGCAGCGACGATCCGGTGAAGCTGGAGCAGACCGCCAACAAGCTGGTGTCGGAAATGGCGGGCATCCATGAAATCCGCGCACCGCGGGTGGCGGGCGACATGAACCGTCCCGAAATCGTCATCAAGCCGCGTTTCGACCTGGCCGCCAGCCTGGGCGTCACGACCGCCGCGCTCAGCCAGACGATCCGCGTCGCGACGATCGGCGACATCGACCAGAACAGCGCCAAATTCTCGCTGTCGGACCGGCAGATTCCGATCCGCGTGGCCGTCGCGGAACACAGCCGCCGCGACATTGCGACGATCGAAAATATGCCGGTGCCGACGGTCAACGGGGGTTCCGTCCCGCTGAAGGTCGTGGCCGACATCGAATTCGGCGCCGGGCCGACGCAGATCCGCCGTTACAACCAGATCCGCCGCATCGTCGTAGGCGCGGACCTGGCGCCGGGCGTCGTCACCAGCCAGGCCATGGCCAAGATCAACGCGCTGCCGACGATGCAGGCCATCGCCGCCGGCAAGATATTGGGCGTGCAGAAGCTGAATACCGGCGACAGCAAGTGGCAGGCCGAGATGATCCAGAATTTCGCCATCGCGGTCATCTCCGGCATCTTGCTGGTGCTGGCGGTGCTGACCCTCCTCTACAAGCGCCTGATGCCGCCCTTCGTCAATCTGGGATCGCTGCTGCTGGCACCGCTGGGCGGAGCGATCGCGCTGCATCTGACTGGCAATCCGGTGTCGATGCCGGTGCTGATCGGCCTGCTGATGTTGCTGGGCATCGTCGCCAAGAACTCGATCCTGGTCATCGACTTCGCGCTGGAGGAGATGGGCAAGGGCGTCCCCAAGCTGGAGGCGATCATCGACGCCGGGCACAAGCGCGCCCAGCCGATCGTCATGACCACCGTGGCGATGGTGGCCGGCATGGTGCCGACCGCCCTGTCGCTGGGTGGCGACGGCGCCTGGCGCGCGCCGATGGGCATCACCGTGATCGGCGGCCTTCTGCTGTCCACGCTGCTGACGCTGGTGATCGTGCCCGCTACCTTCAGCCTGGCGCTGGGGATCGAGGAGTGGGTCGGACCGCGCCTTGGCCGTCGCCTGCTGACCTACAAGCCCGGCGACAACAAGGCGGCAGGCGTCCAGCCGGCGGAATAAAGGCGCGGCCGGGAAAAGAAGCGCTTGCCTGAACGAAACGGCGGCGTAACCGTTGGGAGAGTGATGAAGTTGCTCGCCCTGCCCCGGCCCGATGCCGACAGCCCCATCCATCCGGCGCGGCGCATGCGGCTGGTGGCCACGGGCATGCTGATGGCGATGGCGGCGCTCTTCCTCGCCGCCCGGGCCACCGCACATCTTCATCCCGCAATCGGCTTCGTCCAGGCCTTTGCCGAGGCGGCGATGGTCGGCGGCCTGGCCGACTGGTTCGCCGTGACGGCGCTGTTTCGTCATCCGCTCGGCCTGCCGATCCCGCACACCGCGATCATCCCCCGCAACAAGGACCGGATCGGGGACACGCTCGCTCTTTTCCTGCGCGACAATTTCCTGACACCCGCCGTGGTCGCCCGGCGAATGCAGCGGCTGGACATGGCCGGTGCGGCGGGGCGATTCCTGTCCAGCCCGTCCGGCGGCGACGGCAGGCTGCGCGAGGGCGCCTCCCGCCTCGCCGCCGACATATTGGAGGCACTGGACCAGGAACGCCTCGGCGGCATGGTGAAGGGCACCATCGCCCATCGGCTGCGCGCCATGAACCTCGCCCCCCTGATCGGGCAGGCGTTGGAAGCGGCCATGCGCGATGGCCGCCATGCCCCGGTGATGGACGGCATCATTCACTGGGCCGACCGTACGCTGGAGGCGAACGACCATCTGATCCGCCAGATGGTGCATGACCGATCGGGCAAGATATTGCGCTGGACCGGCCTCGACGAGAATCTTGCCAATGCGATCATCGACGGTCTGCGCAGGCTGCTCGCCGACATGGCCGACGATCCCGGCCACAGCCTGCGGCTGAAGGCGGAGGAAGGCATGGCAAAGCTCGCCGCCGACTTGCAATTCGATCCGGAGACGCAGGCCCGCGTCGCCCGCGTCCGCGACGAGATCGTCGACAATCCGGCAATGCAGCGCTGGATCGACGGCCTGTGGGAGCAGGCGCGCACAGGCCTGCTGCGGGCGGTGCGCGATCCGGGCAAGGCGATGGCCGGGCGGCTGGGCGAAGCGCTGCGCCAACTGGGCGGCACGCTTCAGGACGATGCCCGGCTGCGACTGCTGATCAACCGCTTCATGCGCCGTGCCGCCGTGGGGGCCACGGCCAGCTATGGCGACTCGATCGTCAAGCTGGTCAGCGAAACCGTGCGCGGCTGGGACGCGGGCACCGTCACCAGCCGGCTGGAACATGCGGTCGGCCGCGACCTGCAATATATCCGCATCAACGGTACGCTGGTCGGCGGGCTGGTCGGCCTTGCCCTCCACGCGATCGACACCCTGCTGTAAACCGCTTTCCGCAAAGGTCATCGCCTCCTCAAAATTAATGTTGCAACATATCATAGGAAAATGTTGTATCATCACATTGCGATCCCATGGAGAATCGCGCAACTGGAGGGTGCGATATGCGACTGATGATGTTGCGGACAGCAGGCGGGGCGACAGGCGGCGAAGGATCTTCCGGCTACCGCAGCGGCGGCCGGTCCCCGATCGGCATAGGCGGCGCGGTGGCCATCCATGCGCTGGCGGCCGGGATATTCCTGCTGATGCCCAAGGAAATGATCGACACCTTCAAGCCGGACATATTGAGGACCTATGCCGTGCCGGACGATCCGCCGCCTCCGGAACAGACGCCGCCGGAAACCGAAAGCAAGGTCGAGCCGCAATCCCATCCGACCGTGGTGGAAAAACCGGTCGTCACCCCTCCCCCGTCCGAGACGGGCTACAAGGCCGAAGCCAAGCCCTTTGCCGGCATGGACAATGGCAAGGGAATCGAGATCACGCCACCGGTCACGCCGCCCATGCCCGATCCGGTGCTGGTCGACGCCTCGATCGATCCGCGCGCCCTCGCCGCCTTTCAACCCGACTATCCCGGCACGATGGTCCGGCAGGGAATGGAGGGCAAGGTCACCGTCCGCGTGACCATCGCCGCGGACGGCCATGTCATCGACATCGAACGATTGTCGGCCACCGATGAATCCTTCTGGCTCACCACCCAGCGCCACGCCTTGCGCAAATGGCGTTTCCGCCCGGCGACTCGGGATGGGTTGGCGGTCAGTTCGACCAAGGTGCTGACGGTCTATTTCCGCCTCGCAGACGTCTGAAATCAAAGCAAAGGGGGCCGGTCATGACCGCGTTGGACAACAGCGCTTTTGCATCCGGCCCCGGCTTGCCCTATATCGGCGCCATGGCGATCTTCCCCCGTCCGGTGTCCCCCAAGAGCGCGCTCAGCGACCTGTGGAGCTATTTTGGCAAGGACCAACCCCATAAATGGCCGTTGCTGGGCCTGTCCGTCGCGCTCACCTGGGTCATCATCTGGGCCTTCATCGTCGACGCCAACACCAACACCATGCCGACCCGCAACAAGATCATCTATGTCGAGAGCTGGGACGCCAACCGGTCCGACGCCGCGATCATCCTCCAGCAGAAGATCGACCTCGCCAAAAGCGAGGCTGCGCTGGCCAAGGAGCAGAAGCGGATGCAGGGATTCGCGGACGCCTTCGGCATCGAGTGGAAGGAAGAAGCCGCCCGCAACGGCGCGCGTCGCAAGGAGGCGTTGAAATATGTCAACGCCCAGCTCGACGCCCGGCTTGCCAAGGCGGAGGCGGACGAAAAGCGCGGGGCGGGAGCGAGCCAGCCCTGAGCACCCGTTCCAAAGCCGTCGTTCCGCCCGCCGATCCCGCAACGGACCGGCGCTTCATGGCTGTCGCCATCGCCCTGTCGGAACGCGGGCGCGGCCTTTCGACGCCCAATCCCAATGTCGGCTGCCTGATCGTCAAGGACGGCCGGGTCGTCGGACGCGGCTGGACGCAGAAGGGCGGCCGCCCCCATGCCGAGGCGCAGGCACTGGACGAAGCGATGGACCGCGCGCGGGGCGCCACCGCCTATGTGACGCTGGAACCATGTTTCCACCTTTCCCCGCGTGGCCCGCGCTGCGCCGATCTGATGGTCCGTGCCGGGGTGCGCCGCGTCGTCATCGCGCTGCGCGATCCCGATCCGCGCACCGACGGGCAGGGCGCCGCCTGGCTGCGCAAGCGCGGCATCGCCGTCGAAATGGGGCTGATGGCGGAGGAAGCCGCCGCCGCGATGTGCGGCTTCGTGCTGCGCCAGACGCTCGGCCGCCCGGCGGTCACGCTCAAGCTCGGCCTGTCGCTGGACGGGCGGATCGCGCTCAGCGACGGATCCAGCCGCTGGATCACCGGCCCAGACGCCCGTGCCCATGCCCATCTGGAACGGGCGCGCCATGACGCCATATTGGTGGGCGGCGGCACGCTGCGCGCCGATGCGCCGCGCCTCGACGTGCGCTTGGCCGGTCTGGAAGACCGCTCGCCCCGTCGCCTGCTGCTCAGCCATGGCGATGCGCCGGAGGGATGGGAACGGATCGCCACGCCGGAGGATATTGCCGCCTTGGCCCATGTCGACCACCTTCTGGTCGAAGGCGGCGCCCGCACCGCCGCCGCCTTCCTGCGCGCCGATCTGGTCGACCGCCTGCTGCTCTACCGCGCGCCGATCGTGATCGGCAAAGGGCTGGCGGGCATCGGCGATATCGGCCTGACCGACCTTGCCGAGGCGCATGGCAGGTGGCGCCTCAGCGACGAACGACGATTGGGCCATGACCGGCTGGAAGTGTACGGGAGAAGCCGGAAGGCATAGAGCGCGTCCTTGCTTTCCGCGATTTCCGCGCCTTCAGATGTTCCATCTTATGTGAAATCGCTCTAGATCACGGCGCACGTCCCACGGAATTGACAGGCCCCGCTTCATGTTCACCGGCATCATCACCGACATCGGCACCATCCGCGCGGCGGACCAGCGCGGCGACCTGCGCCTCGTCATCGGCTGCGCCTATGACATGGAAGGCGTCGCCATCGGCGCATCGATCGCCTGTTCGGGTGCCTGCCTGACCGTGGTGGAAAAGGGGCCCGACTGGTTCGCGGTCGACCTGTCCGCCGAAACCGTCGCCCGCACCGCACCGGACCTGTGGAAGGTGGGCGGCCGCCTCAACCTCGAACGCGCGCTGAAGGTCGGGGATGAGCTGGGCGGCCATATCGTCACCGGCCATGTCGACGGTATCGGCATCTTGGTGTCAGCCACGGCAGAGGGCGATTCGACCCGCCTCGTCATCGCCGCGCCCGCCGCACTGGCACCAGCCCTGGCCGCCAAGGGATCGATCACTGTCGACGGCATCTCGCTGACGGTCAACATGGTGGAGGATCAGCCCGACGGCGGCGTGCATTTCGGCCTGAACATCATTCCCCACACCGCAGCCGCGACGACGCTGGATGGCCTGCCCAAAGGACGCGCCTTCAATCTGGAGATCGATGTGCTGGCCCGCTATCTCGACCGCATGCAGGCGTTGCGCAACCGGGCAGCCTGACCGGGCCGAACAAAATGCAGTGCGCGATGTGATTTGTGCTTGAACAAATCACATCGCAGTGTGATATGCGCTCCACGTCCCAGATCGGGAAAGGAGTCGTTCCGTGTCATCAGCCCTCATCGATACCGTCCGTTCGCTCGTCACCGATGGTGGCCTGTCCCGTTCCGGTCTGGCCCGCGCCGCCGGGCTGCATGCCAATTCGCTGCGCAAGCTGGGCGAGAGCGACTGGAACCCGACCGCCGAAACGCTGGGGAAGCTGGAAGCCTATCTCGCCAAGCGGGAGGGCGGCACCGCGCTCGCCTCACCCGAGGAGATCATCAACGAAGCCCGCAACGGCCGCATGTTCATTCTGGTCGATGACGAGGATCGGGAAAATGAGGGCGATCTGGTGATCCCGGCGCAGATGGCGACACCCGATGCGATCAATTTCATGGCGACGCATGGCCGCGGCCTTATCTGCCTGGCGCTGACCAAGGACCGGGTCGATCATCTGGGCCTGGGCCTGATGAGCCGCAACAACGGCACCCGGCATGAAACCGCCTTCACCGTGTCGATCGAGGCGCGCGAAGGCGTCACCACCGGCATCAGCGCCGCCGACCGCGCCCGCACCATCTCCGTCGCGATCGACGGATCGAAGAGCCGCGAGGATATCGTCACCCCGGGCCATGTCTTCCCCCTGGTGGCCAAGGACGGCGGCGTGCTGGTGCGCACCGGCCATACCGAGGCGGCGGTGGACGTGGCGCGGCTGGCCGGCCTCAACCCGTCCGGCGTCATCTGCGAGGTGATGAAGGACGACGGCACCATGGCGCGCCTGGACGACCTCATCCCCTTCGCCCAGAAGCACAAGATGAAGATCGGCACGATCCGCGATCTGATCGCCTATCGCCGCCGGCATGATCATATGGTCGAACGCCGTGCCGAAACCGTCTTCCGCAGCCAGTGGGGCGGCGACTGGAAAGCGATCAGCTTCTACAACAAGGCGACCCAGACCGAGCAGCTCGTGCTGCAGAAGGGCAATGTCAGCCCCGACGAACCGACGCTGGTCCGCATGCACCAGCTTTCGCTGCTGGACGATGTCTACGGCGCCAACGGGTCGCGCAACGGCCTGCTCGCCAAGTCGATGGAACTGATCGCCGACCATGGATCGGGCATCATCGTCGCCCTGACGAGCCAGGCGCCGGGCGAATTCATCAGCCGCATCCTGCGCCATCATGCCGGACAGCCCGGCTCCGGCATGGACGAATTGCGCGACTATGGCGTGGGTGCGCAGATCCTGGCGGACCTTGGCGTGCACGACATGATCCTGCTCACCAACAGCCACCACAGCCTGATCGCGCTTGACGGCTATGACCTGGCCGTGGTTGGGCAGCGGGCAATCGAGCTTTAAGGGGATATATCGTGGCCAAGTTCCTGATTGTCGAGGCACGCTTCTACGACCATCTCAACGACCTGCTGATCGAAGGCGCCGTCGCTGCGCTGGACGATGAAGGGCATAAATATGAGGTGGTGACGGTTCCGGGCGCGCTGGAAATTCCCGGCGCGGTGGCGCTGGCGGCGGAAACCGGCCGCTATGACGGCTTTATCGCGATCGGCGTGGTGATCCGCGGCGAAACCTATCATTTCGAAGTGGTGTCGAACGAGAGCGCGCGCGGGCTGATGGCGCTCAGCATGGACGGCATTCCGATCGGCAACGGCATATTGACGGTCGAGAATGAAGCCCAGGCGCTGACCCGCGCGAAAAAGCAGGAAAAGGACAAGGGTGGCGAAGCCGCCAAGGCGGCCATGGCCATGCTCGCCCTGCGCGAGAAATTCGCCGTCTGAACCCGCGATCGCCGACGGAGAAAAGGGCCGCCCGATGGAGCGGCCCTTTTTCGTTCAGGCCACCTTTTCCAGCGCCGGGTAATCGACATAGCCTTCGGCGCCCTGCGTATATAATGTCTCCTCCTGCAACGGGTTGAGCGATGCGCCGGACGACAGCCGTTCCGGCAGGTCCGGATTGGCAATGAAGGGCCGGCCGAAGCTGATCGCCTGCGCCAGCCCGCTGTCCAGATCGGCCTGGGCCCGGGCCGTGTCATAGTCGCTGTTGAGGACCAGCGGCCCCGCATAATGCTGGCGGATGAGCGGCGACTGGCGCGGCACATTGGTGGCGCCGCGCGTGCCGTCGGGCCGCAATTCGCGCAGTTCGAGGAAGGCAAGCCCGATCGGGTCCAGCGCCTTCGCCACCGCGAGCGACAGGCTGGCGGGATCGCTGTCGTCGGTGCCCTGCGTGTCACCGTTCAGCGACAGGCGCACCGCTGTCCGGTCCGCACCGATGGCATCGGCCACCGCCTGCGTGATCTCCCGCAGCAGACGCACACGATTTTCCGGCGGACCGCCATAGGCGTCCTCCCGCCTGTTGACGCCGTCGCGCAGGAATTCATCGATCAGATAGCCGTTGGCGCCGTGGATCTGAACCCCGTCGAATCCGGCCTCGATCGCGTTGCGCGCGGCGGTCACATAGGTCTGGATGACATCGGGAATTTCCTCGACGTCCAGCGCGCGCGGCTGCTCATAGGATTTGTTGCCCTCATAGGTGTGCGCACGGCCGGGCGCCGTGATCGGGCTGGGGGATACCGGCTGCTCGCCCGTCACGCTGCTATGCACCAGCCGCCCCATATGCCAGAGCTGGGCGAAGATGCGTCCGCCCGCCTCGTGCACGGCCGCCGTCACCGGTTTCCAGCCCTGGACCTGCTCGGCCGACCACAGGCCCGCCGCATAGGGCCAGCCCAGACCCTGCTGCGAGACGCCGACGCCCTCGCTGATGATCAGCCCCGCCGAAGCGCGCTGGCGATAATAATCCGCCATGATCGACGTCGGCACATGGTCGCGGGTCGCACGGGCGCGGGTCAGCGGCGCCATCAGCACGCGGTTGGAGGCCTGGATGGCGCCAAGTCGCACCGGTTCGAACAGATTGGCCATGACATATTCCCTCTTTGAAGTTGCATATTGCAACTGGATTCACCGATGCCAGCTAAGCGACCATCGTGGCCGCTTCAACCCTCTTTCCTTTGGTGACCCCACCAAGATTTGCTTTCCCTGTGCCGAGTCTGGCTAATATCATCCCGCACCGGAACCAGGCCCCAGCGGCGCTGAGGCTTGTGCGCCCGCCCGGCGGCGCGTAGAACCCGGCCATGACACCGACGCACCAAGATATGACGCTGGACGAAGTGCGTGCCGCGCTTGCCCCCATATTGCCCCGCCACGCCGCCTTCGATGGCTGGCGCGCGGAGGCGGTGACCATGGCGGCGGAGCAGTGCGGCATCGACTCCGACATCGCGGCGCTGGCCTTTCCGGGTGGGGCGATGGACATAATCGACGCCTGGTTCGCCAGCATCGACATGCGGATGCTGGATGCGCTGGCGCCGGAAAAACTCGCCACGCTCTCGATTCGCAGACGCATCATCTCGCTCATCGAAACCCGCCTCACCCTTCTGGCGCGCGACCGCGAAGCGTTGCGCCGGGCGCAGGCGATCCTCGCCATGCCTCGCCATGCCGCCCGTGCCGCCAAGCTCGGCTGGCGCGCGGCGGACGGCATGTGGCGCGCGGCGGGCGACGAGACGACCGATCTCAACCATTATACCAAGCGCCTGACGCTGGCCGGCGTTTATGCCGCGACCCTGCTGGTTTTCGTCGATGACGAGAGCGAGGATTGGACCGAAACCCGTGCTTTCCTGGCCCGCCGGATCGAGGGCGTGATGCGGTTCGAACGCGCCAAGGCGCAGTGGAAGGGGATAGGCGGCGGCGAACGCCTCAGCCTGTCGCGCTTCATCGGCCGGCTGCGTTACCCCGCCATATAATCCGCGGCGGACCGGTACGGATTCACGCTGGCCTTTTCCAATCGGTATTGATAGTCACTCGCAGAAGTAAATGACGAGTGCCTTACCCTTGCGCCTGACCGACCTGCCGCTGCGCCAACCCGCTTATGTGGACCTGATCGACTGGAACGCCCTGTCCGCGTCCGACGGACAACGACTCCGCGAATTCGGCCTGTGTGAAGGAGCCAGCGTGGAGGCATTGCACCATGGCGGGCTGCTGGGCCGCGGTCCCATCGCGTGCAAGGTCGGTCGCATGACGATTGCCATGCGCCGTAACCATGCCGCCGCCATAACGGTCCGGACGGGGCCGCAGGACGGGCTTCGGGCGGACGACGAGGCATGACCGGCCTGCCGTTGATCGCGCTGGTCGGCAATCCCAATGCCGGCAAGAGCGCCCTGTTCAATGCGCTTACGGGCGCACGGCAGAAGCTGGGCAACTATCCCGGCGTCACGGTGGAACGCAAGGCGGGCCGTTTCTCCCTGTCGGACGGCCGTCCGATCGAACTGGTCGACCTGCCCGGCACCTACAGCCTCAACCCCACCAGCCCCGACGAGCAGGTGACGCGCGACGTCATCCTGGGCAAGCAGGCGGGCGAGCGCCTGCCCGATGCGCTGGTGGTGGTGGTCGACGCCTCCAACCTCGACAATCATCTGCGCTTCGCGCTGGAACTGATCGCACTGGGCCTGCCGACCATCGTCGCGCTCAACATGGTCGATCTAGCCACCCGCGACGGGCTGGAACTCGACGCCCACATCCTCTCGCGCGAGTTGGGTGTGCCGGTGATCTCCACCGTCGCCGTGCGCAAGCGCGGCCTCGATCATCTGCGGACCGAACTGGAATCCATGCTCGACGCGAATGCAGGCAGGGTCCGGCCTTCGGGCGAACACCGTGATTTCGAAGGTCTGCGCCAGGAAGCGCGTCGCATAGCGCGCTCCGCCATCGTCCGCGAAACCCCGTCGCGCCGCCTGACCGCCGCCGTCGACCGGGTGGCGCTGCATCCCACGGCCGGGCTGATCCTGCTGCTCGCGCTGCTGTTCGTGATGTTCCAGGCGGTCTATGCCTGGTCGGAAGCGCCGATCGCGATGATCGAGGGCCTCGTCACCTCCGCCGGCGACGCGGTGGCGGCAACGCTGCCGGACGGTCTGCTGCGCTCCTTCCTGGTCGATGGCGTGATCAACGGCGTGGGATCGGTCATCACCTTCCTGCCGCAGATCCTGATCCTCTTCTTCTTCATCCTGATGCTGGAGGCGACCGGCTATATGGTCCGCGCCGCCTTCCTGATGGACGGGTTGATGGCGAGGGTGGGGCTGTCGGGCCGCGCCTTCATTCCTCTCCTCTCCTCCTTCGCCTGCGCGGTGCCGGGGATCATGGCGACCCGCACCATATCCGATCCCAAGGACCGGCTGACCACGATCCTGATCGCGCCGCTGATGACCTGTTCGGCGCGCCTGCCGGTCTATGCGGTGATCATCGGCGCCTTCATCCCGGCGCGCACAGTAGCACTGGGATTTGGGCCTTTGGGCATCGGCTTGCAGGGGCTGGTTCTCTTCTGCCTCTATATTTCGGGGATCGTCGGCGCGATGCTGGCGGCGCTGGTGCTGCGCCGTACCGTGACCAAGGGAGCGAGCGGCGGTTTCCTGATGGAAATGCCCAAATATCAGTGGCCCCGCCCGCAGGACATCATCCTGGGCCTGTGGCAGCGCGCGGTGATCTTCCTCAAGCGTGCAGGCACGATCATCTTCACCTCGACCGTGATCCTCTGGATGCTGCTCAGTTTCCCCAAGGCGCCGGAGCATGGCGGCGTCAGCCAGGTCAATTATTCGGTCGCCGGGCGCATCGCCAATGGGCTCAACGTCGTGCTGGAGCCGATCGGCTTCAACCGCGACATCTCGCTGGCGCTGATCCCCGCCATGGCCGCCCGCGAAGTGGCGGTATCGGCCCTGGCGACGGTCTATTCGCTCGACGCGGATGAGGATGAGGCGAAGCTGGAGCGGAGCCTGGGCGATCGACTCAAGGACAAATGGCCGCTGCCGACAGCACTCGCCTTCCTCGCCTGGTTCGTCTTCGCGCCGCAGTGCATTTCCACCATCGCCGTCACCCGGCGCGAGACCAATGGCTGGAAATGGCCGCTGTTCATGATCGGCTATCTTTTTGTGCTGGCCTATGCCGCCGCGGGCCTCACCTACTGGACCGCCACCGTGGCGGGGCTATAAGGGCCAGCTAAAGTATCGGAGGAAACATGGCGGGTTCGGTCAACAAGGTCATTCTGGTGGGCAATCTGGGCGCGGACCCGGAAGTCCGCAGCTTCCAGAATGGCGGCAAGGTGTGCAATATTCGCATTGCGACCTCCGAAACATGGAAGGACCGCAATTCGGGGGAGCGCAAGGAGCGCACCGAATGGCACAGCGTCGCGATCTTCTCCGAAGGTCTGGCCGGTGTCGCCGAACGCTATCTGCGCAAGGGCAGCAAGGTCTATGTCGAGGGCAAGCTGCAAACCCGCAAGTGGCAGGACCAGTCGGGCAATGACCGCTACACCACCGAAGTCGTGTTGCAGGGGCCGAGCGCGGTGCTGACCATGCTGGACGGCGCGCCGGGCGGTGGCGGCGGCCAGGGCGGCGGCTTTGGCGGTGGCGGCCGCTCCCAGGGCGGCGGCGACTGGAGCGGCGGATCGAGCGGCTTTGGCGGCGGCGATTATGACGATTTCAGCGGCGGTGGCTTCGGCGGCGCCTCCGGCCGTTCGTCGGGAAGCGGTCGCGGCAGCACGGGCGGCCCGAATTTCGACAACGACCTGGACGATGAAGTGCCGTTCTGACGGCATTGACCCCGTAAAGCAGAGAAAGCGCCTCCAACCGCCAGGCTGAGGCGCTTTTTTCTTTGGCGGTGGATGGGCGATGGCGACGCATCGCACATGGTCGTTCCATGCGGAGCGGTGCAATGTTCCCTTTCACTCCAAATGGCTCTAGAGGGCTGCGGCAAGCCTGAGCGGCACCCGAACAGCAGCAGGAAGCACCTTCATGTCAGACGTCACCATCAAACGCGCCCTCCTTTCCGTGTCGGACAAGTCCGGCCTCATCGAACTGGGCCAGGCACTGGGCAAGCATGGCGTCGAACTGGTATCGACCGGCGGCACGGCCAAGGCGCTGCGCGAGGCGGGGTTGGAGGTGAAGGATATTTCCGACCTCACCGGCTTTCCCGAGATGATGGACGGCCGCGTCAAGACGCTCCACCCCAAGGTCCATGGCGGCCTGCTCGCCGTGCGCGACAATCCCGATCACGTCGCATCGATGAACGAGCATGAGATCGGCGCGATCGATCTGGTGGTCGTCAACCTCTATCCCTTCGCCGCCACTGTCGCCAAGGGGGCGGGGCGCGAGGAGATCATCGAGAATATCGACATTGGCGGCCCCTCCATGGTCCGTTCGGCGGCGAAGAATCATGAAAGCGTGGCGATCGTCACCGATCCCGCCGATTATGCCCGTCTGATCGCGGAAATGGAGGAGAAGGGCGGCGCGACCAGCTATGATTTCCGCCGCATGCTCGCGGCCAAGGCCTATGCCGCCACCGCCGCCTATGATTCGATGATCGCAAGCTGGTTCGCCTTCGCCGATCAGGGCGTGCAGTTCCCCGAAAGCCTTTCGGTCTCCAGCAAGCTGGGGTCGACGCTGCGCTATGGTGAAAACCCGCACCAGTCGGCTGCGCTGTACCTGCCGGTCGGTCCTGGCGCGAACGGCATCGCGCAGGCGCAGCAAATCCAGGGCAAGGAACTGAGCTACAATAATTACAACGATGCCGACGCCGCGCTGGAACTGGTCAGCGAGTTCCGCGACGGCCCGCCGACCGTGGTGATCGTCAAGCACGCCAACCCGTGCGGCGTCGCCACAGGCGCCACGCTGATCGAGGCCTATGAAGCCGCGCTCGCCTGCGACAGCGTATCCGCCTTCGGCGGCATCATCGCCGTCAACCGCCCGCTCGATGGTCCCACCGCCGAAGCGATCAGCGGCATCTTCACCGAAGTCGTCGCCGCGCCTGGCGCCGATGATGATGCCAGGGCGATCTTCGCGAAGAAGAAGAATCTCCGCCTGCTGCTGACGGGCGAACTGCCCGATCCGGCGCGTAACGGCCTCCAGATCAAGAGCATTGCCGGCGGCCTTTTGGTGCAGGGCCGCGACAATGGCCGCATCAGCCGCGATCAGCTCAAGGTCGTGACCAGGCGCGCGCCGACACAGCAGGAACTCGACGACTGCCTGTTCGCCTGGACCGTCGCCAAGCATGTGAAGTCGAACGCCATCGTCTATGCCCAGGGCAACAGCACGGCCGGCATCGGCGCAGGCCAGATGAACCGCCTCGAATCCGCCCGCATCGCCGCCTGGAAGGCGAAGGATGCCGCCGAAAAGGCGGGCTGGGCACAGCCACGCACCATCGGTTCGGCGGTGGCATCCGATGCCTTCTTCCCCTTTGCCGACGGCCTGCTGGCAGCGGTCGAGGCGGGCGCGACGGCGGTGATCCAGCCGGGCGGTTCGATCCGGGACGAGGAAGTGATCGCGGCGGCCGACGAAGCGGGTCTGGCGATGGTCTTCACCGGCATGCGCCACTTCCGCCATTGATGAAAATGACGCGGATGCGAAGGGGCGATCGATCCTTTCGCATCCGCAAAAATAGCGGTTTTCAGCCAATTTTTGCGAACTGGCCCTTTCCAACTGCCTGCATGAAGCTTATTTGAAGGGGTGACCCCACTCCCACGTCAGGCGTTGGGCAGACCGATAATGTTCGACAGGAGAAACAGGATGACCAGAAAGACGCTGGTGGCGCTGGCCGCCACGATGACGCTTGCCTTGCCCGCCGCCAACGCCTTTGCCGGCATCAACGACATGGATGTGGTCGTCGACGGCCGTGCGGGAACGGAAACCCGCAGCATTGCCGTGCCGATGGGCGATCTCAACCTCGCCAGCACGCATGGCGTCCGTGTGGCGGACAGCCGGATCACCAAGGCCGCCAAGAAGGTGTGCGGCTGGATGAACGGCTCGATCGTGCCCGCCACGCCCGACTATCGCGCCTGTTTCGGCGACGCGCTGGATGGCGCGCGCGCCGATCTCGATACGCTGATCAAGTCCCAGCGCCAAGGTTGATCCCTTTTCCTGAATGATCGACGCCGGTGGACATATATCCGTCGGCGTCGCCTCATCTTGCATTGTTACCGGCTATTAACTACTCCTTAGAAGATTTCCTTCACCTAAACCGGCGAAGGATTTCATCGGGGGGGCCTTAGATGCCGCTGAACGACGACAATGTGGATGTCGCCATCATTGGCGCGGGTCCGGCCGGCCTTACCGCCGCTTATCTGCTGACCAAGAAAGGCTATTCGGTCCAGGTCATCGAAAAGGACCCTGTCTATGTCGGCGGTATCAGCCGGACGGTGGAACTAAATGGTTTCCGCTTCGACATCGGGGGGCATCGCTTCTTTTCCAAGTCCCAGGAGGTCGTCGACCTCTGGAACGAAATCCTGCCCGACGACTTCATCCAGCGTCCGCGGATGAGCCGCATCTATTATGAGGGCAAATTCTACAGCTATCCGTTGCGCGCCTTCGAGGCGCTGGGCAATCTGGGCATCTGGCGTTCGACGCTCTGCATGGCGAGTTTCGCCAAGGCGAAGCTGTTCCCCAACCGCAACGTCCGCTCCTTCCAGGACTGGACCGTCAACGCCTTCGGTCACAAGCTGTTCTCGATCTTCTTCAAGACCTATACGGAGAAGGTCTGGGGCATGCCCTGCGACGAAATGTCGGCGGACTGGGCGGCGCAGCGCATCAAGGGCCTGTCGCTCTGGGGCGCGGTCGTGGATGGCCTGAAGCGGTCGCTCGGCCTCAACAAGCGGCCCAATGACGGCATGGCGACCAAGACGCTGCTGGAAAGCTTCCGCTATCCGCGCCTTGGCCCCGGCATGATGTGGGAAGCGGCGCGCGATTTCGTCGTCGCTGGCGGCAATCAGGTGCTGATGGCCCATAGCCTGGATCAGCTTTCGCAGGACCAGGCCAGCGGTCGCTGGCGCATGGTGGCGCAGGGGCCGGAGGGCGAAACCGTCATCAACGCCGCCCATGTCATCAGCTCCGCGCCGATGCGCGAGCTGGCCGGGCGCATCCATCCGCTGCCCGCGACGCTGGGCCATGCGATGGAGCTGAAATATCGCGACTTCCTGACCGTGGCGCTGATGGTGAAGGGGGAGGACATCTTCCCCGACAACTGGATCTACATCCACGACAGCAAGGTGAAGGTCGGCCGCATCCAGAATTTCCGGAGCTGGTCGCCCGAAATGGTACCCGATCCGGACCTCGCCTGCGTGGGCCTGGAATATTTCTGTTTCGAGGGCGACGGCCTCTGGTCGTCGAGCGACGCCGATCTGATCGAGCTGGCGAAGAAGGAAATGGCGATCCTGGGCCTGTGCAATCCCGGCGACGTCGTCGGCGGCGCGGTGGTGCGGCAGGAAAAGGCCTATCCGGTCTATGACGACAGCTATGCCGACAATGTTCTGGCCATGCGCACCGAATTGCAGCGGCTTTATCCCACGCTGCATCTGGTGGGCCGCAACGGCATGCACCGCTACAATAATCAGGATCATGCGATGATGACGGCGATGCTGACCGTCCGCAATATCGAGGCAGGCGAACAGCTTTACGACATCTGGGCGGTCAACGAGGACGCCGAATATCATGAGGCGGGCGAGGAAGGGCAGGATACCGCCGGTCGGCGCGCCGCATTGGCAAGCGAGCGGCCGGTGCCCAACCGGTTGAAGGCGGCCTGAGCCCCATGCCCATTTGGGTACGCTACATGGCCGGACCGTTGAACGCCATCATCGGCCGTTTCACCTTCACGCGCTATCTGCTCGCCAGCATCTGCGCGCTGTCGGGCGACTTCGCCCTGTTCCTGTTGCTCAACCATATGGGTCTGCCGCCGGCTATCGCTGCCCTTGGCGGCTATTCGGGCGGGCTCGTCCTGCATTGGCTGATCAGCGTCCATTTCGTCTTCGAGATGCAGGAGCCCGCCACGCACGCCCAGCGCATCGCCTTCATCCTCAGTGCGCTGATCGGCATGGCGATCACCATGGCATTGGTGGGGGGGTTGAGCGGCCTGGGCATGCAGCCCGCCATAGCCAAGCTGATGGCGGTACCGGTCAGTTTCCTGGCGGTCTATGCGATCCGGAAATATGGCATCTTCGCCCGCGGCTGAATCCCCTTCCCTTTCGCAAAAACCGTCGATCGCCGGCTGGCAGGTCGGTGGAGCGGCCTTGCTGGCCTGGCTCTTATGCTGCGCCGTCATGCTCTGGCTGTTTCGCAATGGCCTGACGGGGCTGGATTTCCGCGATCCTGATGACGCCATGCGGCTGCAACAGGTTCGCGACTGGCTGGATGGGCAGGCGTTCTGGGATGTCAGCCAGCATCGCGTCAATCCGCCAGCGGGCGGCCCCATGCACTGGTCGCGCATCGTCGACATGCCGATCGCCGCTCTGATCCTCCTGCTGCGGCCGTTCCTGGGCACGGCAACGGCGGAACTTGCAGCCTGCGCGCTGGTGCCCCTGTTGACGCTGGGTGGCCTGACGGGGACGGTGTTCCTTGCGGCGCGGCGCGCGGGCGGCCGCATCGTCGCGCTGTTTGCGGTCGCCCTGCTTCTGACGACGCCGACCATATTGGTCCAGTTCACGCCGTTCCGGATCGACCATCACGGGTGGCAGATCTGGATGGCCGCCATCGCCCTGTGCGGAACGCTCGATCCGGATCGTCGCAGGGGAGGCGCCGTTGCGGGGCTGGCGCTGGCCGTCTGGCTTCAGATTTCCAGCGAAGCACTGCCTTATGCCGCGCTCTTTGCCGGTGTGTTTGCCCTGTGGTGCTGGTTCGATCGGCGGGAAGTGCGCCGTTTCTGTGCCTTTGCCGTCACATTGGGGAGCAGCGCACTTCTGCTGTTGCTGTTACTGCGTGGCCCTCAGGCGCCACTGATCCGGCAGTGCGACGCCCTTTCGGCAGCCTACATTTGGCCCTTGATGGCCTTTGCGCTGGCGACACCGCTGGCCCTGCGCCTGATCGGCACGGATTCGCTCCAGCGCCGCTTCCTCGCGACGGCGACCGGCGGCGTCGCAGCGATCGGCATATTCCTGTTCACCGGGGGTTCCTGCCTTTCGGGCGACCCTTTCAAGGCGCTGGGTCCGGTAGCCTATCGGCTCTGGTATCTGCAAGTGAAGGAGGGCCGCCCGTTCTGGGAACAGGGGCTGCTGATGTCGGGGATCATCCTCCTGCCGACAATCATGGGCCTCTTCAGCACCATCATTGCCGCGAAGCGCACCAAGGAGCGCGAGGCGAGGGTACGCTGGATCATGATCGCGCTGCTGCTCGGCGGGGCTCTGGCCGTCTCCATCCTCGTGTTGCGCGCCATGTCGGTGGCGCATGTCCTGGCACTGCCCGGCATCGCCTGGCTGTTGCTGGCGATATTCCGGCATATCCAGAGCTGGACGAGACCGGCGGCGCGCGTGCTGGTGTCGGCGGCCGTCGCGATTTTGCTGACGCCGGCGGGCTTGTGCGGTGCCTGGGTCCTGGCTGCCAGCGGCGTGAGCCAGAAGGAGCAGCCGGAAACCGCCAATTGCCGGGCGTCAGCCATATTGGCGCCCTTGCATGGCCTGCCGAAGTCCGTCCTCTTCGCGCCGCTCGATCTTGGCCCGGACATATTGGTGCGGACCGGCCATAGCGTGATCGGCACGGCCCATCATCGCAACGCGGCCGGCATCACCGCCGTCATCGAAGGCTTCACCGCCCCGCCGGACAAGGCGCGGACCATCATCATGGGGCTGAACCACGGCCGGGGCGCGGACTATGTCGTGACCTGCCATGCGATGAACGAGGTCAAACATTATCGCGCCGACTTCCCGCAGAGCCTGGCCGCCGATCTGGAGCGCAACAAGCCGCCGCGCTGGTTGCAGCAGGTGCCCACGAAGGGGCCGCTCCACATCTACAAGGTGGTCGTTCAGCCTGGCACGAAGGCCAACGCAACGCCGTTCATGCAATAGCGTTTGCCCGTGGGCTTCGGTCCGTCGTCGAAGACATGACCAAGATGCCCGCCGCAGCGCCCGCAATGCACTTCGGTCCGGGGATAGCCGAGTTCGAAATCGCGCGACGTGCCCACCGCACCGGGCAGGGGCGACCAGAAGCTGGGCCAGCCCGTGCCGCTGTCGAACTTGGTCTTCGAACTGAACAGCCGCTGGCCGCAACCGGCGCAGGTGAAGATACCGGCGCGATGTTCCTTGTTGAGCGGGCTGGTGAAGGGATATTCGGTCGCCTGATGGCGCAGCACATTATAGGCGAGCGGGCTCAGCCGCTTGCGCCATTCCGCATCGCTGAGGGTGAAGGCATAGGCCTTCGCGGCCCCTGACGAACCCCAAAGCCCAAAAACAGCTGTTGCCGCCGCCAATCCGCCAGCACCCAGAAATTGCCGCCGATCCATGGGGCCACTCATAGCAGGATCAGCCTGTCGCGCTTCTGAACAATTGTTTCCACCAGCCGCCGCCTGATTTCAGCACATGGCGGCGGAACAACAGCACGCCGATCCGGATGATGATGCCGACCCAGACCATCTGCCAGATGATCGCCAGCAGATGCGGCCAGAGCGCGTCCACCTGCGCCGCCCGGGCGATCATCGCAAAGGGGGAGGAAAAGGGCAGGATGACGGCGGCGATCTCGGGCGGCGATCCCATCTTGTCGACGGCATAGCTGGCGAAGAAGAAGATCAGCATCTGCGCCATGGTGACGGGCATGTTGAGCGTCTGCACCTCCCGCACGGTCGCCGCCTGCGCACCGATACCGATGAAGAGCGAGCCGAGCAGCGTATAGGCCATGGCGAAATAGATAAGGCCCAGCATCAGGAAAAGCGGCCAGCCCATCGCCGGTTCGGCGAGGCTGGTGCCCGGGTCCTTCACCGCCAGGAAGGCGGCGAAGGCTGTGCCACCCCAGAAGAATATGCCCACGAAGCTCATCGCCAGCATGGCCATCAACTTGCCCAGGAAAATCGCATCGACCGGCACGGCCGCTGCCAATATCTCTATGATCTTGTTGGTCTTTTCCTCGACCAGATTGGACAGGATCATGCCCGCGAGCAGCAATGTGAGGAAGAAGATCACGATCTGCGCGATGCGGCCGATGATCAGCCGTCCCTGGGTCTGCGCGCCGATGCTGGTGGAGACCGGCTGCGGCTCGACATGGACCATGTGCAGCGATTTTTCGGCAAGGGCCGCGCTGGCGATCAGGCTGATGTCGCCTTCCAACCGCTTGATGTCGTCGGGCTGGCCGGTCATGATCGGCCGGGTCAGCGAACCCGATACGATCACCACGACATCGGCATTCGCCTTGGCGAGTTGGGCACGGGGCTCGGACGACAGGGAGACGCGGCGCAGCACAGGCAGCGATTGCGTCGCCATCCGTTCGCTGAGGCGCGCCTGCGCCTGTTCCATCCGAGCCGCATCGGCCGCGGGCATCGCCAGCCCCACGACGGGACGCAGGTCGGTGCTGGAGATCCGGCTGCCAAGCCCGCCGAACGCCATGCCGATGATGATCGGGAACAACGGGCCAAGCAGGAACAGGATGAAGGTCCGCGACAGCACCACCGCGGTGAAATCCCGCCGGGCGATGACGAAGGCGGCGCGCATCATTTCCTTCATGCATCCTCCTCCATGCGCGCTTCGTCTTCCTGCATCTGCCGCGCCGCCGCTTCTCCTGCAATGGCGACAAAGGCGTCGTGCAGGCCGGGTCGTTCGATCGACAGGCTTTCGATGCCCGCATTGCCGTCGAGCAGCGCCCGCAGCAGCGGTTCGATGCCCTCCTCCGGCAAGGCGAAGTGCCAGGCGCCGTCCTCCGCCAGCGTTTCGGCCGGCAAGGCGCGGCGCCAGTTGCCGTCGCTGAGCCGGGTGCGCAGGCGTACCTGCGGGCGCAGGCGGTCGCGTGCCTTCGCCACCGTGCCTTCGAAGCGGATGCGGCCACCCGCGACGATCGCGATGCGTTCGCAGAGCCGTTCGGCATGGGCGATGACATGGGTGGAGAAGAGCACCGTCACGCCGCGCCGCGCCTGATCGCGGATCAGCGCCTCCAACTTGCCCTGGTTGAAGGCGTCCAGGCCGGAAAAGGGTTCGTCCAGCACGATCAGTTGCGGTTCGTGGATGATCGTGCCGAAAAGCTGGACGGTCTGGGCCATGCCCTTCGACAATTGGCGGATCGGCTTTTCGGCGGCGGCACCCATGCCATAATCCGCCAGCATGGCACGGGCGCGTTCCCGCCCGGTCTTGAGTGGCAGGCCGCGCAGGGCGCCCATGAAAGCGATCGCCTCGAACGCCTTCATCGACGGGTAGAGGCCGCGTTCCTCCGGCAGATAGCCGACATTGCGCGCCTGGCGCAGCGGAGTGGGATCGCCCAGCAGGCTGCGATGGCCCTCGTCCGGGTCGATGATACCGAGCAGGGTGCGCAGCAATGTGGTCTTGCCAGCGCCATTGGGACCCAGAACGCCGTAGATCGATCCGGCGGGCACTGCGATGTCGATGCCGTCGACCGCCCGGAATTGCCCGAAAGTCTTGACAAGACCCTGGCCTTCAACGGCATAGGTCGGTTGAGGAGCCCCGATCATCGGCCTCTGATAGTCGCATCGCATGCCAACGCAAAACGAAACATTGGAAGAACGGCTTAAGGCCGAAGCGCGGCGGCTGGGTTTTGCCGCCTGCGCGATCGCGCCGGCCGATGCCGCGCCCCTGGCCGGGGAGCGGTTGAAGGCATGGCTGGATGCCGGGCATCATGGCGACATGCTGTGGATGGAGGAGCGCGCCGGGCAGCGCGGATCGCCCCAAGGGCTTTGGCCGGACGTGCGCAGCGTCATCATGCTGGGGATGAGCTATGCCCCGGGGCGCGACCCGCTGGCCTTGGCGGAGGTCGGCGATCGGGGACGGATTTCGGTCTATGCGCAGGGACGGGACTATCATGATGTGGTCAAGAAGGGATTGAAGACCCTCGCCCGCTGGCTGGTCGATCAGCATCCGGGCGCGCTCAAGGTCTTTGTCGACACCGCCCCGGTGATGGAAAAGCCGCTGGCGCAGGCGGCAGGGCTGGGCTGGCAGGGGAAACACAGCAATCTGGTCAGCAGGGCGCATGGAAGCTGGCTGTTCCTGGGTGCGATCTATAGCGAGATCGCGCTGGCGCCCGACGCGGCAGAGGAGGACCATTGCGGCAGTTGTTCCGCCTGCCAGACGGCCTGCCCGACCGACGCCTTCCCCGCGCCTTATGTGGTCGACGCGCGGCGGTGCATTTCCTACCTCACCATCGAGCATAAGGGACCGATTCCGGAAGAATTGCGGGCGGGGATCGGCAACCGGATTTACGGCTGCGACGATTGCCTGGCGGTGTGCCCGTGGAACAAGTTCGCGGATGCGGCGGCGGCAAACCGGGCCTTTGTGGGGCGGGCGGAGCTGGCGGCACCTGCGCTGGACGATCTGCTGGCGCTTGACGACGCAGGCTTTCGCGAGATTTTCTCCGGCTCTCCGATCAAGCGGATCGGACGGAACCGGATGGTGCGCAACGCCGCCATCGCGGCGGGGAACAGCGGCGACCGACGGCTGATCGAGCGGTTGCGTCCGCTGGTGGCGGACAACGATCCGGTGGTGGCGGAGGCAGCGGAGTGGGCTTTGGCGCGGTTGGTTTAAAGTTTGAGAGAATGTGCTCCTGCGAAGGCAGGAGCCCAGTCCCGCCGTCTGAACTGGACTCCTGCCTCCGCAGGAGCACGTCGCACTTTTATTCCAACGCCCGCTACTTCGCCTGCAACGCCGCCGAGCAGCTCGCCGGGTCGACATCCGTGCCCGTCGGCGTGCGCGCGTCGACATGGGTGACGAGCGGCTCCCTCCCCTGCGGCGGGACATAGAGATAGGCATCCAGCACGCAGCGCCCATTGGCGAATTGCAGCTTGCGCATGGTGCTTTCCCGGATGTCGAGCCGGGGCTGACCGAACATCTGGATGAGATGCCGGGCGTCGGTTCCGATCAGCGGGCCGGGCCGGGTGAAGGCGCTGGCAGGCGGACCGGCGGGCGGGCGGGAAATCTGGGTCGCGGGGGGCGGCACGACGCCGCCGCAAGCGGCGAGGGTCGAGGACAGGGCTGCGGCAAGGACCAGATGGAGACGGGTCATGACATTTTCCTTCGGGCACCGTGCAGCATGTGGACTGCCATAGCCGCGCTCCAGATCGGCGCAAGCAGGTTGAGGACCGGCACCAGAAAGATCAGCGCCGAAACGAGCCCCATGAGCCACCGGCTGCCGCGCGGGATCGGCGACAGGTCGGGATGGCGCGGCTCGACCATGTCGGCCAGATCGCGGCCCAGCAGGATGGCGTTGACGATCAGGAACAGCCCGATGGTGCCGATGCCCGTCACCAGCAGCAGCGCATAGGCGGGCAAGGCGAGCAGGTTCCAGCCGATGGTCCGCAATAGGGAGCGCAGCGCGAAATGGAGGCTGCGACCCCAGCCGACGGGGCGGGCGCGGGCGGCGGCCTGCGGATAGTCTTCACACTCGACCGCGATGATGATGTCGTCGGCGAAGAGGCTCATGATCGCCATGGCGGTGGCGCGGAACAGCAGCCAGGCGGCGGCGATCATCGCCAGCGCCGTGGCCGTCGCCTCCGCCAGCCCACCCCCGTTCATGGTCCATCCGAAATGCAGGCGGGCGGCGTGGATGCCGCTCCAAAGCGCAACGGCGAGGATGGCGAAGGCGAGCAGCGTCAGCAGCAGCGTCTTGAACAGCAGCCGCAGCGCCGCGCCGTGGAAGATCGAAGGAAAGGCGCGGAAGGCAGCGGTCAGGATCATGATGCAAGCTATTCCCCGCTCCGCGCGAAGCGTCAATCAGCGGCGTTGCGCGTGGCGTCACGGAACGATAGAGACGGCGGGATTTTTCCCCCTCAATCACGAAGGATTTTGCGTGACCGCTGCTGCCCCCACGCTTGATGTTGTCGCCATCGGCAACGCCATTGTCGACGTGCTCGCCCGGAGCGACGACGCCTTTCTGGCAGAACATGCGCTGACCAAGGGCGGCATGCAGTTGATCGACGCGGAAACGGCCGAGAGCCTTTATGCCGATATGGGTGCGGGCAAGGAGATCAGCGGCGGGTCGGCGGCGAACACGCTGGCCGGGTTGGCGGCGCTGGGCAAGAAATGCGGATTTATCGGACAGGTCAATGACGACCAGTTGGGCGCGGTGTTCGCCCATGACGTGCGGGCGCTGGGCATCCGGTACGATACGCCGGTAATGCAGGGCGACGTGCCGACGGCCCGCTGCCTGATCCTGGTGACGCCGGACGCGCAGCGGACGATGAACACCTTCCTGGGCGCCTCGCAGTTCCTGCCCGAAGCGGCGCTGGACCTCGATCTGATCCGCTCCGCCTCGATCCTGTATCTGGAGGGCTATCTCTGGGATCCGGAGCAGCCCCGGGCGGCGATGCGGGCGGCAATCGACGCGGCGCGGGGTGCCGGCCGCAAGGTCGCTTTCACCCTGTCCGACAATTTCGTGATCGACCGGCATCGGGCCGACTTCATCGATCTGATCGAGCAGGGGCTGATCGATATCCTCTTTTCCAATGAAGGGGAAATCCAGTCGTTGGCGCAGGTCGACGATTTCGAGAAGGCGGTGGCCGCCATCGCGGCGAAGGTGCCGGTGCTGGTGTCGACGCGCAGCGAAAAGGGCGCGATCGCCGTGGTCGACGGGGTGCGGTACGAGGCCTTTGCCGCGCCGGTGGCCGAGGTGATCGACACGACCGGGGCGGGCGACCTGTTCGCGGCGGGTTTCCTTGCCGGCCATCTGGAAGGACTTGAGATCGACCGGTGCCTGAAACTGGGCGCCGCGGCGGCGGCCGAGGTAATCTCCCACTGGGGAGCACGGCCGGAAGAGGATCTGAAGGCGATCCGGGCGAAGACGCTGGGGTGAGACGGAAAGGCCGGGCGGAAGTCCGGCCTTTTTCCGTTCAGGCGGGTTTCTGCTTCCGGAACAGAGCGCGGTCGTCCGGACCGAAACCCCAGCGCCAGATGACGACGCCGTAGACGCCGAGAATGGTGAAGACGCCGAAGACCAGCTCCACCCATTCAAGGCTGGGCGGCAGGGCGACGAAGGCCGCGCCGACGATGCAGGCGACACCCGAGGCGCTGAGCAGCGGCCAACGCCAGGCGTTGACCTTGGCCCCGAGCAGGGTCGAGAGCAGCCGCGCCTTGACGAGCGCGCCAACGCCAAGCGCCATGCTGAGCGCGAGAGCGGGTGCGGCGGCGAGCGCCATGTCCTGGAGCCCGAGCCGCCTGGCGAGGAAGATCAGCGCGAAGCTGAGCCCGGCCTGGAGCGCGATCATCATCAACGAGATCATCAGATTGCGGTGGCGGGCGATATAGACCAGCGCGGATTCGCTGACGACGGCGGTGGCGGCGACGACTTCGGCCAGCAGCAGGAAGGCGAGCGCGCCGGTGCCCCCGACGAAATGCGGGCCGACCAGGCCCATCACCGCCTCGCCCGGGATGCCCAGCGCCAGGGCAATGCCGGCCTGCGCGGCAATGATCCAGAAGCCGACCTGGCTGACCTGTTTCGCGATGGCGCCGAGGTTGCCCTCCGCCAGATTGCGGGTGATGACCGGGCCCAGGATCGGGTCGAAGCTGGTTTTCAGCTTCTGGGGCAGCGAAGCGACCTGCTGCGCGACATAATAGATGCCGACCACCGCCGGGCTGACGAACAGGCCGAGGATGGCCATGTCGAGGCGGCGGGAGCCCCATTCGACGCCGTCCGCCGCCGCTAACGGCAGGTTGCGGCGGGCAAGGCGCCAGAGGCGACCGATATCGGGACGCCAGCCATAGGGGATGCCGTAATGCCGGGTCATCGGAATGATCGAGGCAACCAGCGCCGCGATCATCGAGACGACATAGGAGAGGATGAGGCCGTCGCGGGTCGAGTAGAAAGCGAAGGCGAAGGCACCGATGCTGATCGCCCAGGGCTCTATGATCGAGCGGGCGCGGACGGTGGCGCCGATGTCGAAGCGATAGGCACAGGCGGCGAGCGCCACATCGGACCCCGCGACCGCGATGACGATCAGCGCGAGCAGGCGGTCGAGACCGTTGATGCCGCTGTTGGGGAACATCGCCTGCGGGAAGGCGACGAGGAGCGCGCTGCCTACAGCCGAGGCGATCAGCGTCACCAACATGGCATCGGTCACGACATGGCTGTGCGGGCGTTCGGTCTGGGCAAGCGCCCCGGCAAGGCCACGCTTCAGGCCCAAAGTCGCGAGCTGGGCGATGAATTCGACCACCAGCACGGCATAGGCGAAGCGGCCGAGCGCATCCGCGCCATACCAGCGGCCGGCGATGAACAGGAAGGGCAGACGCGCAGCCAGACGGAGCAGGAAACCGAACACATTGGTCCGTCCACCCTTGGCGAGCGCGGCAATATCATCCTGCTGCGCGGGAGAGGCCCCTTCAGCCGCCAAAGAACTCTGATCCCCCTGTGACATCAATGCTGTCGCGTCATTTTATGGAGCCGGACTGTAGCAATATCTGGAAAGATCGCGAGTTTTTATTCGGCGCGCAGCGGACGGGCGAGCAGCGCGTCCATGACTTGCGCCAGCGGCGCGGCGTCTTCGAGCAGGGCGCAGACGGCTTCGACGACCGGCATTTCGACCTGGGCCGCGCGGGCCGCTTCGCGCAGGACGGGGGCGGTGAAGGCCCCTTCCGCTACGGTCCGGCGGTTGGAGAGCAGGTCCCTGGCCGACTGGCCTTCGCCCAGCCCCTTGCCCAGCGAGAAATTGCGGCTGTTGGTCGAGGAGCAGGTGAGGACGAGATCGCCAAGACCCGACAGCCCGGCGAGGGTTTCCGCGCGGGCGCCCCGTGCAAGGCCGAAGCGGGTCATTTCGGCAAAGCCCCGGCTGATGAGCGAGGCGCGGGCGTTGAGGCCAAGGCCCGCCCCCTCCGCTACCCCGCAAGCAATGGCAAGGACGTTCTTGACCGCGCCGCCGATCTCCGCGCCGACGACATCGTCGGAGAGATAGGGGCGGAAGGCCGGGCGGGCGATCCGGGCCGCGATTTTTGCGGCAAGATCGGCGTCGGCGCAGGCAAGCGTGATCGCGGTGGGCAGGCCCCTGGCCACCTCATGGGCGAAGGTGGGGCCGGAGAGGACGGCGATGGGGGAAGCCGGCTGCACCTCCGCCGCGACCTCGGACATGAGGAGCCCGGTGCCTGCCTCTATGCCTTTCGAGCAGAGGATCAGCGCCGTGCCTGCGGGCGCCTGGGCCACGACCTTGCGGAGATGCTGGGCCGGGCTGACGATCAGCAGCATGTCGCGGTCGCCCATGGCGGCGATGTCGCCGGTGGCTTCGATCGAGGGGCTGAGCGGGATGTTGGGCAGGTACAGAGGATTCTGCCGGTCCTTGTTGACCGCGTCCACCACTTCGGATTCCAGCGCCCAGAGACGGACATGCTGGCCGTCCGCCGCAAGGGTCTGAGCGAGCGCAGTGCCCCATGCGCCTGCGCCTATCACACCGGCTTTGAGGGAGGGGGCATTCATGCTTTCACTCCTGCTCCACGCGCTTTTTCCGCGCTGGGGTCGAGCGGCCAGCGCGGGCGGGCCGGGACGGTGAGGTCATCGATCAGACCCGCCGCATAGCGCTCCGCGCCCGCCCAGGCGATCATCGCCGCATTGTCCGTGCACAGCCAGAGCGGCGGGGCGACGAAGGGCAGGTCATGCTTGGCGGCAAGCGCTTCGAGCGCGGCACGGATCGACTGGTTGGCGGCGACGCCGCCCGCGACGACGAGGGCGGTGATGTCCTGAAGGCCGGCCAGTTGGCGCCCGGTGCGGTCGATGAGACAGTCGATCACCGCCTGCTGGAAGCTCGCGGCAATGTCCTCTACCGAATATTGGCCGGATTGGGCGGCGCGCATAACGGCGCTTTTGAGGCCCGCGAAGGAGAAATGCGGCTCCGCCGTGCCGACAAGGGGGCGCGGGAGCGGGACAGCCTTGGCATTGCCGAGGGCGGCGGCTTTCTCCACCGCCGGGCCGCCGGGATAGCCAAGGCCGAGCAGCTTCGCCGTCTTGTCGAAGGCTTCGCCGCTGGCGTCGTCTATGGTGGTGGCGAGGCGGGCATAGTCGCCGGGGCCGCGCACATGGAGCAATTGGCAATGGCCGCCCGACACCAGCAGCAGCAGATAGGGGAATTGGAGGCTCGGGTCCGCAAGACGCGGCGAAAGCGCGTGGCCTTCAAGGTGATTCACCGCGATCAGCGGCTTGTTCGCGGCATGGGCGAGCGCCTTGCCGGTGACGAGGCCGACCATCACCCCCCCGATCAGGCCGGGACCGGCGGTAGCGGCGATCACATCGACGTCGCTGAGGGTCAGGTCCGCGTCCTTGAGCGCCGCCTCGATCAGGGGAGCGAGCGCCTCGACATGGGCACGGGCGGCGATTTCGGGGACGACGCCACCATAGGGGCGGTGCGCCTCCTCCTGCGTGGCGAGGCGGTGGGCGAGGATCTTGCCCTCCGCCGTCACCAGCGCCGCCGCGGTTTCGTCGCAGCTTGATTCCAGGCCGAGGATGATCGTCATTGCCGCTTCCATCTAATGTCCGCGATCATTAGAGCAAGCGGGATCATGCAAAAGCTGTCCCGACCTCTCCGCCTTGGCACCCGTGGCTCCCCTCTCGCGCTCGCGCAGGCGCATATGACGAGGACGGCACTCCGCGCGCGGCATGGCTGGGACGAAAACGCTGTAGAGATCGTCACCGTACAGACCAGCGGGGATCGGATTCAGGACCGGGCACTGGCCGAGATCGGCGGCAAGGCGCTGTGGACCAAGGAACTGGACCGGGCGCTGCTGGCGGACGAGATCGATTTCGCGGTCCACTCGATGAAGGATGTGGAGACGATCCGGCCCGCGGAGATTCGGATCGCCGCGATGCTGCCGCGTGCCGATGTACGGGACCGGCTGGTGGGCGCGGCGAGTTTCGAGGCGCTTCCCGGGCAGCCGGTGGTGGGCACGAGCTCGCCCCGTCGGGCGGCACAGGTGAAACGATTGCGGCCCGACGCGAAGGTCGTGCTGTTTCGCGGCAATGTGGCGACGCGGCTCGCCAAGCTGGCGAAGGGCGAGGCGCATGCGACCCTGCTGGCGGCGGCGGGGCTGGACCGGCTGGGCCAAAGCGATGTCGGCGTCGCGATTCCGATTGACCTCATGTTGCCCGCGCCGTCGCAAGGCGCCGTGGGCATCGAGACGCTGAGCGGCAATGCGGCGATGCTGGACCTGCTGGCGACGATCAGCGACACGGACACGTTCGACTGCGTGATGGCGGAGCGGGCGGTGCTGGTCGGGCTGGGCGGCACCTGCCATTCGCCGATTGCGGCGCTGGGGCGGCTGGAGGACGGGCAAATCCACCTGCGCGCCGAGATCATCAGTCCCGATGGGCAGGAAACGATCGGGGACGCGTTGCGGATCGCACGGAGCGATGTCGCCACCGCCGAAACCATGGGGCGCAGCTTGCTGGAGCGGGCCAGTCCGACGCTGCGGGCGCTGTTCGAGGCGTGAGGCCGCTCATCATCCTGCGACCCGAGCCGGGCGCCGCGAAGACGGCCGCGCGGGCGGCCGAATGGGGGCTGGATGCGCGGATCATGCCCTTGTTCGTGCCGCAGGCGGTGGAATGGGAGGGGCCTGCCCCGGACCGCTTCGATGCGCTGCTGCTGACCAGCGCCAACGCAGCGCGGCTGGCGGGAGCGAGGCTGGCCGCCTATCGGGCCTTGCCCGCTTATGCGGTGGGACCGGCGACGGCGAAGGCGCTGACCGAAGCAGGCTTCGACGGGGTCGTCGCCGGGGATGGCGATGGAAGCGCCATTGCGCGTCGGATAGCGGCCGACGGGCATGAACGGGTGCTGCATCTTGCCGGGCAGACGGTCGCGACGATCGACGCGGGCGGGCTGCGGATCGAGCGGATCGCCATATATGCCATGCGGCGGACGGGCGATGACGGACTCGCGGATCGGCTGGAGGCGGGCAGCGTGATATTGGTCCATTCGCCGCGCGCCGGGGAAGTGCTGGCGCAGCTTGTGGCACCGGCGCAGCGTGCCACCCTGCACCTCATCGCGATCAGCCCGGCCGCGCTGGCGGCCTGCGGCACCGGCTGGGCCAGCGCCGAAGCGCCCGACAAGCCCGATGATGAGAGGATGCTGGCCCTTGCCGTCCGATTATGCGAATGATTCGCCTCCTATGGAAGAAAGGCCCTTGATGAGCGAGACGGACGGCGCACAGGACAGCGTGACAGCGTCGCCCCCCGTGCGTCGGCGTGGCCCCTGGCTGCTGGTGCTGCTGGTCTTGCTCGCTTTTGCCGTGGGCGTCGTCCTGACCGTTCTGGCCCTGCCGAAAATCCAGCGATGGAATGCGCCACAGCGGCAATCGGCGCTGGCCGATCCGATGCTGAACGGCATGCCGCCGGGCACGCCCATGCGTCCGTTGTCCGCCGATGCCGCGCAGATGCTGGATATGCGGGTCGTGCAGCTGGAGGAACGGCTGAACCGCATTACCGTGGAGGCACAGGCAGCGTCGGGCAACGCGGCGCGGGCGGAGGGCCTGCTGGTCGCCTTCGCCGCGCGGCGCGCGCTCGATAGCGGGACGCCGCTCGGTTATATCGAGGGGCAGTTGCGGCTGCGCTTCGGCCAGGCGCAGCCGCGTGCCGTCGCGACCATCATCAATGCGGCGCGCGAGCCGGTGACACTGGCCGACCTGCGCGCCGGGCTGACCGCCGTGGCCGATCAGGTGACGGTGCCGCCCGCCGACGCAAGCTGGTGGCAAGCGCTGGAACATGAGGCGCGGGAGATCATCACCATCCACAGGGCGTCCACCCCCTCCCCCCGGCCGCAGGCGGCTCTGGACCGGGCGATCCGCTATCTGGACGGCGCGCGCGTCGGCGCGGCGCTGGCGGAAGTGGAACAGATGCCCGGGCGGGCGGCGGCGGATCGATGGATGCAATATGCGCGGCGCTATCTGGAGGCGCGGCGCGCGCTCGACCTGATCGAGACGGCGGCGATCCTGGAGCCGCGCCAACTGCGCGCGGCGGACGGCGGTGCGGTGGCGCAGACGTCACCACTGGCGCCCTGATCCATCGACGCCCCTGAAGGGCTGTCACAAACGACGAACGGTTGAATTGCATCGACAAAAGGCGTGGACGCGGGCCTGCCTGTCATGAGAATGTCATCTTTCCCCTTGGGAACAGGATCATATTCTCTTGCCGCCCTATGCCGACGCCATTGCCAGCTTCTGGAAAGGCCGCTTCGCCAGCGGTCCGCGGGCGGCCGAGCGGCCATCGCTCCAGCACCTGCTCGGCAATGCGTCGGTGCCGTTCGATCTGACGCGGACGCGGGTGCAGGCGCCCTTGCTGGCGCAGGCGATCCGGGATCATGGCCGGGTCGATGGGCGGAAGATCCTGTTGCTTCCTGGATTGCTGGCGTCCGAACAGCGGATGGAGCCGTTGCGGCATGTGCTGAATGCAGCGGGCTATGAAGCGCATGGCTGGGGCATGGGGCGCAATTTCGGGCCGAGGCCGGAAACGTTGGAGCAGATCGACCGGCGGGTGGACGAGATTCGGCGTGGAACGGGCGGACAGGTGACGCTGGTGGGCTGGAGCCTCGGTGGGCTGTTCGCGCGGGAATATGCCAAGTTCGCGATGCATAAGGTCGGCGGCGTGGTGACGATGGGCACGCCCTTTTCCGGCGATCCGCGCGCCAACCATGCCTGGCGGCTGTACCAACTCGTATCGGGCTTTGCCGTCGACCGGCCGCCCTTCGCCTGCCGGCGCGAGGAAAAGCCGTCGGTGCCGACCGTGGCGCTCTGGTCGCGGCGGGACGGGGTGATCCTGCCCGAATGCGCCAAGGGCCGCGCCGGGGAGCGCGACCGGGCGATCGAGGTGGACTGCACGCATATGGGCTTTGCCGCATCGCCGGAAGGGATATTGGCGGTGGGCAAGGCGTTGGCGGCTGTGCGGGGTTGAGGCCACGCGCCGGTTGGGGGTGGAAGGCCGACCCCAAACGCTCCTCTCAATATTTCAACCGGGCCAGCGCTTCATCCCTGCCGATCAGCGGCAGCATCTGCCCCATGTCCGGACCATGATCCAATCCCGTCAGCGCGCGGCGCAGCGGCAGGAACAGCGCCTTGCCCTTGCGACCGGTTTGCGCCTTCAGTGCTTCGGTGAGGGCGCGCCAGATGGCGGCATCGAAAGGGGCCTCAGATAATATGGCGTGCGCCAGGGCAAGAAAGTCGCGGTCTTCCTCCGCCGGGGCGGGGGCATCGATCGGGCCGGTGACGATCCCCCACCATACCGAAGCGCCCGAAACAGTCTCGAGATTGGGGCGGATGGCTTCCCAGGCGGTTTCGTCCATACCCTGAGGCAGGCGGCCTGACACCGCGCCGTAGGGCATCAGGTGGACGATCTTCTGGTTGAGGGTCGCCAGTTCCGCCTCGTCGAAACGCGCGGGGGCGCGGCCGAAATGGGCAAAGTCGAAGCTGTCGATCAACGGCTGCATGTCCGCGAAAGGCTCGATGGGTTGCGAACTGCCAAGGCGGGCGAGCAGGGAGGCAATGGCCATGGGTTCAAGACCGATTTCGCGGAAATCAGCGACGCCGAGCGAGCCGAGACGCTTGGAGAGCTTGCCTTCGCTGCCGGTCAGCAGGGCTTCATGGGCGAATTGGGGGAGCGATGCACCCAGCGCGAGGAACATCTGGATCTGGGTGGCGGTGTTGGACACATGATCCTCGCCGCGCAGGACATGGGTCACACCCATATCGATATCGTCGATCACAGACGGGAGCATGTAGAGCCAGCTGCCATCGGCGCGGCGGATCACCGGGTCGGACAGGAGTTTCGGATCGAAGCGCTGTTCGCCACGGATGAGGTCGGTCCAGGCGATCGGCTGGTCGTGCTCCAGCCTGAAGCGCCAATGAGGCCGGCGGCCCTCCGCCTCGTAGGACGCGATCTGGTCCGGGGTCAGGGACAGGGCGGCGCGGTCATAGACCGGGGGCAAGCCCCGGCCCAGCAGCACCTTGCGGCGCAGGTCCAGTTCCTGCGCCGTTTCATAGGCCGGATAGACATGGCCCGAGGCCTTGAGCCCCTCGAATCTTTCCTCGTAGAGGGCAAAGCGGTCGGACTGTTTTTCCTCGCCGTCCCAATGGAGGCCGAGCCATTGGAGATCGGCCTTGATCGCTTCGGCATATTCGGGCCGCGAGCGTTCGAGGTCGGTGTCGTCGAGGCGCAGCAGGAATTGCCCGCCGCTCTTCCTTGCCCACAGCCAGTTGTGGAGCGCGGCGCGGATGTTGCCGACGTGCAGGTTGCCGGTCGGCGACGGCGCGAAGCGGGTGATGACGGTCATAGGGTCCGGAACGCGTTGGTGATCGGATAGCGGCGGTCGCGGCCGAAATTGCGCATGCCAAGCTTCACGCCGGGGGGCGACTGGCGGCGCTTATATTCAGCGACATAGAGCAGGCGTTCGATGCGGGCGACTATGTCCTTGTCGAAGCCGCGCGCGACCAGTTGCTCGACGGAAAGCTCCTCCTCGACCAGGCCGTAGAGAATGGGGTCCAGCACCTCATAGGGGGGCAGGCTGTCCTCATCCTTCTGATTGTCGCGCAGTTCGGCGCTCGGCGGCTTGGTGATGACGCGTTCGGGCATGACCGGGCCTTCGGGGCCTAAACCCAAGCCCAGCGAGGGCACATTCTCGTTGCGCCAACGACAGAGGTCGAACACCGTGGTCTTATAGGCGTCCTTCAGCACCGAATAGCCGCCCGCCATGTCGCCATAGATGGTCGCATAACCGACCGACATCTCGCTCTTGTTGCCGGTGGTGAGCAACATGTGGCCATATTTGTTGGACAGCGCCATCAGCGTCACGCCGCGGATGCGGGACTGGATATTTTCTTCGGTCAGATCGCGCTGACGGCCAGAGAAGACGCCGGCCAGCATGGTATCGAAAGCTTCAACCGCCGGCTCGATGGGGATGGTGTCGTAGCGGACACCGAGCAGGCGAGCACACTCCACCGCGTCATCGAGGCTTTCCTGGCTGGTGAAGCGCGAGGGCATCATCACGCACCAGACGCGATCGGCGCCCAGCGCGTCGACGGCGACAGCGGCGGACAAAGCGGAATCGATGCCGCCCGACAGGCCGAGGACCACGCCGGGGAAACGGTTCTTGTTCACATAGTCGCGCAGGCCCAGGACCATGGCGTTGTAGATGTCGGCCGGGCGGGGATCGAGTGCGTGGCGCTCACCGGGCAGGCAGACCCACTGGCCCTCCCATTTCTCCCACGTCGTGAGCACCAGCGATTCCTCCCAGTCGGGAAGTTGCTGGGCGAGGCTCAAGTCACCGTTCATGACGAAGGAGGCGCCGTCGAACACCAGTTCGTCCTGGCCGCCCACGCGATTCAGATAGATAAGCGGCAGGCCGGTTTCGCGGACGCGGGTGCCAGCGACCGCGTTGATGCGGCGGTCGTCCTTGTCGACCTCGAACGGGGAGCCGTTGGGGCTGATCAGGATTTCGGCGCCCTCGGCCCGCAAATGCGCGGTGACGAAGGGGAACCAGATATCCTCGCAAATGGGGACGCCGATCTTCACGCCCTTGAAGTCGATCGGCGCAGGCAGCGGGCCGGGCGCGAACAGGCGCTTTTCGTCGAACGTGCCGTAATTGGGCAGCTCGCGCTTCTGCCGGATCGCGGTGACGGCGCCGTCTTCCAGCAGGGCGACGACGTTGAAGAGCACGCCCTGGGAGGCGACGACCGTGCCGACCAGCATCGCCGGACCGCCGTCCGCCGTCGCCTGGGCCAACCGGTCGAGTTCATGATTGGCGCGGTCGACCAGGGCGGGCTTGAGCACCAGATCCTCGGGCGGATAGCCGATCAACTGGAGTTCGGGATAGACGATGAGGTCCGCGTCCATCGCCCGCGCGCGCCATTCCAGCATGGCGTCGGCATTGGCCTGGAGGTCGCCCACCGACTGCGTCATCTGGGCGAGGGCTATCACGAGTTTGTCGGTCATAAGCAGCGCCCCTAGAGCATTTTGGCCGTCAGCCAAAATGCTCTGTCGTCTGTTGTCGCATTTTCGAACCGAACGCCCGTTTCACGGCCGTTCTGAAAATGCTCGGGTCCATTTTGCCCCAAGGCGCAAAAGCGCCTTTTCAGCAACGGGATCGGCCGCTAAAGGGGCCGCGTTCCGACCAGCGTCATCAATTCGTCACGGGGGTTTGGCCATGAAGCTCATGACCGGCAATTCCAATAAGCCGCTTGCGGCCGCCATCGCCGACTATATCGAAATCCCCCTGACCGATGCGAGCGTCCGCCGCTTCGCCGACGAAGAGGTTTTCGTGGAAATTCATGAGAATGTCCGCGGCGAAGACGTGTTCGTGCTGCAATCGACCAGCTATCCCACCAACGACAATCTGATGGAATTGCTGATCATGATCGATGCGCTGAAGCGCGCGTCGGCCAAGCGAATCACGGCGGTCGTGCCCTATTTCGGCTATGCCCGGCAGGACCGGAAGCCCGGCCCGCGCACGCCGATCTCGGCCAAGCTGGTCGCGAACCTGATCACCACGGCGGGCGCCAACCGCGTCCTGTCGGTGGACCTGCATGCGGGTCAGATCCAGGGCTTCTTCGATATTCCGACCGACAATCTGTTCGGTGCGCCGGTGATGTCGGCCGATATCCAGGCGCGCTTCGGCGACAAGAACATCATGGTCGTGTCGCCCGACGTGGGCGGCGTGGTGCGCGCCCGTGCGCTGGCCAAGCGGCTGGACAACGCACCGCTTGCCATTGTCGACAAGCGGCGTGAACGGGCGGGCGAGTCGGAAGTCATGAACATCATCGGCGACGTGAAGGGCCGTTTCTGCGTGCTGATCGACGATATCGTCGATTCGGCGGGGACGCTGTGCAACGCCGCCGCCGCGCTGAAGGCGCAGGGCGCCGAGGATGTGGTCGCCTATGTCAGCCATGGCGTGCTGTCGGGCGGCGCGGTGGCGCGGGTCGAGGCTTCGGAGCTCAAGGAACTGGTCATCACCGACTCGATCCAGGGCACCGATGCGGTGAACGGCGCGAAGAGCATCCGCCATCTGCCGATCGCTCCGCTGCTGGGCGAGGCGATCAAGCGCATCGCCGACGAAAGCTCGGTTTCCAGCCTGTTCGACTGAGACCGCTCGATTTCATACCAAAGGACCGCCGGTGGGATCATCGGCGGTTTTCCATAGATGACGAGACTAAAGTCGCGCGGCGCGACTTTGTCAGGCTGTGGGCAACAGGACCATCGGCACGCACAGGAACAGGATCAGGCCGACGATCATTCGCTGGCCTCTCGAGATGCCGAGCGGCCTTTCCCGCCAGATCATCGGGCAACCGAGCAGCGCGAGCAGGATCAGCATGTTGGACAATGTCGCCGATCCGCCGATCGGCATGTCCTGCCGCAGCGCCAGCGCGCCGAACAGGGCAATGAAACTCACGATCCAGCCGACCAGCGCCACGCGCGTCTCCCTCTTTTCTCGATGGGAATAAACGGCACGGGTTGCCTGACCTTAAACCTTCCAGGGATCGTAGGTGCCGAAGCTCCAGACATTGCCTTCGGGGTCGAGCGCTTCGTAGCCGCGGCCGGGATAGCCGATATTGTCATGCGGTTCGGCCACCACCACCGCCCCTTCGTTGCGGGCATGGAGGCAATGGGCATCGACATCAGGCACCACGACATAGATGCAGGCCGTGACCCCGCCCAGATCGCGGGGCGTGCCCCAGCTATAGAGTGATTCCCCCTCCCCGTCGCGGACGCTGCCCAGCATGACCATGCCGTTCCCCAATGCCAGTTCGGCATGGTGGACGATATGGGGATCGTCCGCATCCTCGTACGAGGCACGGACATCGAAACCGAAGGCATCACGCAGGAAAGCGATCGCAGCGGGCGCGTCGGCATAGCGCAGGCATGGGATGACGGGTGAACCGGGCATCTTTCGCTCCTTCATTTTTCAAGGTGTGGGGCCGGCGAGCCTAGCGCGACGGAGGCTTTATCGCTAGGCGGAGGACCATGACCACCCGCGATGACCTGGCCCTTGCCAACCGCCTTGCCGATGCTGCAGGCGCGGCGATCCGTCCCTTTTTCCGCGCCCGTTACGACATGGAGTTGAAATCCGACAAATCGCCCGTGACCGAGGCCGATCGGGCCGCGGAGGCCGCGATCCGCGCCATTCTGGAAAAGGAACGGCCGCAGGACGGCATCATCGGAGAGGAATATGGCTCGGTCCGCACCGATGCGGAGCGGGTATGGATCCTCGATCCGATCGACGGCACGCGCAGCTTCATCGCCGGACGTCCGATCTTCGGCACGCTGATTGCGCTGACGCAGGCCGGATGGCCGACCATCGGCATCATCGACCAGCCCATCGCGCAGGAGCGCTGGGCGGGCATGGCAGGGCAGCCAACGACCTTCAACGGCCAGCCGGTCCGCACCCGGCTCTGCCGGGAACTGGAAGGAGCCGGCATCGCCACCACCAGCCCGCATCTGTTCGCGGACGGCGATGTGCCCCATTATATGGCGCTGGTCGCGGCCGTGTCGGGCGGCGCGCCACGACAGGGTCCGGTCTATGGTGGGGACTGTTATAATTACGGGCTGCTGGCTTCGGGCTTTCTCGACATCGTGATCGAGTCGGGGCTGAAAAGCTATGACTTCGCCGCCCTGGTACCCGTGGTAGAGGGCGCGGGCGGAGTGATGTGCGACTGGAATGGCGAGCCGCTGACGGCGCAGAGTGAAGGCCATGTGCTGGCATTGGGCGATCCGGCGCGGCTGGAGGATGTGCTGGAAGCGCTGCACGCGGCGCATGACCATGATCATTAGGCCGCTTATTATTCAGTCGAGCAGCTTTCCGACCGCCTCCTCGTAAAGAGCGGCGGTGGATTCGTCGAAACAGACGAAGAGGATGCTGTCGAAACTGTCCCGGCCCACCTGCAATTCAGCCTGAACCGTGGCGGCGGCGATGCGAGCGGCCTGTTCTTTCGGGAAGGCGTAGACGCCGGTCGAAATCGCCGGGAAGGCGATGCTGCGCAACTGATGGTCCCGCGCCAGCGCAAGCGACATCCGGTAGCAGCTGGCGAGCAGTTCAGGTTCGCCATGGTCGCCACCCCGCCAGACCGGGCCGACCGTGTGGATCACATGGCGTGCCGGCAGGCGATAGCCGGCGGTGATGCGCGCCTCGCCCGTCGGGCACCCGCCCAGGGTACGGCATTCCGCCAGCAATTGTGGACCCGCGGCGCGATGGATGGCGCCGTCCACGCCACCGCCGCCCAGCAGACTGCTATTCGCGGCGTTGACGATCGCGTCGGTGGCGCAGCGGGTGATGTCGCCGGTCAATATGTCCCATCGGGTGGCACCGGCGATCATCGGCTATTCCTCGATCGGGCCGCCAATCGACCAGATATGGCCGAAGGGATCGGTGAGCTGGCCATAGCGTTCGCCCCAGAACTGGTTCTCGATCGGGACGCGGATGCTGGCGCCCGCATCGGTGGCGCGCTTCCACCACGCGTCGGCGTTGTCGACCGCAAGGTGCAGGGTCACACCCCTGGGCGCCTGCGCCGGGGCACCCCCGCTCATTTCGGGGAAATGGTCGTTCAGCATGAGGGAACCGCCGTTGATGCGCAGATGGGCGTGCATGATCCGCTGGCGGCCCTCCGCCACATGACGCATCAGTTCGGTGGCGCCGAACGCACGGGAATAGAAGGCGATGGCTTCGGCCGCCTTGTCATTGGCGATGGTGAGGTGCGGCACGACACCTCCCTTCGGACTTTGTGCTTCGTTCATATCCTGACCCTCTCCTGAACAGGCGGCGATAATAGGCGTTTTGCAGTCCGATCAGAAGATGCCCAGGAACTTCTTCTCCTGACTTTTTTCCTCTTTCCGACTGCCCTTGCCGCTTTCGTCCTTGGCCGTGGTGCCTTTGCCCACATCGTCGCGGGGTTTGCCTCCCTTGGTGCGTTGGGCGGCAGCGGTGGCGCCGGCAAGGACGGGACCGCAGGCGGCGCTCTTCGCGTCCCCCACATCGACAAAGGCAAGGACGGCGGCCAGCGGACTGGCGGCAACGCCCAGCGCCGCGGCCGCGCCGCCCCGCGCGATCAGTTCGGGACTGATCACATCGACGCCGGGCCTGGCGAAGGTGCCCTTGATGCCGATCGGCGACTGGCCGGAAAAGAGGCTGAATTTCTTGCCATCGGCGCGGAAGGCGAGGTCGAGGCTTTCGTTGCGGAAGGAAAAGCCGCCCCGGCCCAGCATGACATTCTTCCTGGTGTCGATGATGATCGGGTCTGCCGCCGCCACGCCGTTGCGGACGGTGAAGGCGATCAGGCCGCAATTGATTTGGACAGGGTCCTTCAGCTTCTTCTCGAACATCTTGGTGATGAAGGTGCCGATATCGAGTTCGGACAGTTGCACGTTGCGCGCCCACATCGAACCGGCGGGCAGGATGACGGCGATACGGCCGTTCGATGTGGCGAGCGAATCATGAAGCGTGTCGCCCAGGCCCGTCATCTGCACGCGCGCCTTGATCGTGCCGGTGGTGCCCGATTCCTCCACCCCCCAGCGGGCGAGCAGCTTGCCCATGGGCGTCGGCGACAGGCGGACGTCATATTGGGTGCGCACCGGCTTTCCGCGCGCATCGATGGCAATGTCGGAGCTGAGATGACCGCCCGACATGTCGAAGGTCAGCGGCGACAGGATGAGCAAGCTGTGGTCGAGCGCCAGGGTGAGGCCGATATTGGAAATCGGCACATGCTCCGCGCGGACGCGGCGGACATCATATTGGAGCCGGGCGTCGAAATTGCGAAGGGCATCGACCCGGAGCGGCGCATCGGGAAGGACGCGTGGCGTGCCGTTGACGGTGGTGATCGCGCCACTCGCGCCCTGCGCCTCCAGCCTTTGCGGATCATAACCGATGAAGGGGCCTATATCGAGGATATCGAGGGTCTGGGTGGTCAGCGCGGCCTTCAGCAGCAGGCGGTTGTCGGGGAGGGAGACGGTCAGCCGCCCGGCAAGATCGCTGTCGCCGAACCGGCCCTTGAGATGGGTGAAGCGCCATTCGCCGTCCTGCCTGGTGAGGGCGGAGGTAAGGCGGTAGGCGCGGGTTTCGGGGATGGCGACGCCCAGGAAGTCGAACAGCAAGGCGAGATTGGGGCCGTGCGTCGTGAGGCGCAGGTCGGCCCCCTCGATCTCGGTAGCGCCGGGGAGCGTGCCGCTGACTTCGAGGATCGTCGCGCCGGCTTCGGCGTGGAGGGCGAGGTTGTTCCTGCCGCCCGTTATCGTTTCATTGGGCGAGAGCAAGCCGCCGCGCAGCGTGAAGGGCCGGTCGCGCATCGTGCCGGTGCCGGAGAAGCGTACGTCGCTGGCGAAGCGGGTATCCTGTGCCTTGACCGTTTCGAAGCCGATGTCGGTGGCGAGCTGCATCCGGGGGTCGCGGTAGCGCAGAGTCGTGCCTGCGAGCAGCGCGCGGCGGATCAGGGGCAGGTTGAGCGGCTCGCCCTTCCTCTTGGGCTTGCCGAAGGTCCATGTGTTGCCCTTGCCGTCGCGGGACCATTCGAGGTCGGCGGCGGCGTTGCGCAGGTTCAGCGAGCGGACCTTGTATTTCGGACCGAAAAGGAGGCTCAAGGGCGCGATGCGGGTGTCGATCAGGTCGGCATGGAAGACGTGCGGGCGGCTGGCCCACCGGGTGTTGGCGACCGCTATCCGCTCGGCGCGGAACTTGATGGCGATGGGATCGAAATAGAGCTGGAAATCGCCACCGACCTGGACGGAGCGTTCGAGGCGGTGGGTGAGGAAGCGTTCGAACGGATGCTTCAGGAAGCGGCCCTTGGTGACGAACAGGATCAGCCAGAGCGCGAAGAGAATGCCGACGATCCAGAGCAGGATGCGGATCGGAAGGGGGAGTCTGCGCCAATGTTCGCGTGCGCGGCCGATATGGTGGCGTGCGCCGCCGGAGTGGGGCACCGCTTGCGCCGGGCAGTCCGGCCGGAGGGGATCGGCGTCGGCCATGGCGGTTCAACGTCGATCGGCGATTTTAGGTCCGAATCGCTTGCTTTTGGGGAAGCATCCGACTATGCGCGCCCCTTCGCGATATTCGGAAGGACCGCCCGGCTAACTAGGGCTGCCGTGGCTGTCCGTAATCGTCGCGCTGAAAAAGGAGACGAAAATGCCCAAGCTCAAGACCAAGAGCGGTGTGAAGAAGCGCTTCAAGTTCACCGCTTCCGGCAAGGTCAAGCACGGCGTCGCTGGCAAGCGTCACCGCCTGATCAGCCACAACGCCAAGTATATCCGCCAGAACCGCGGCACCTCGGTCATGTCCGACGCCGACGTGGCTCACGTGCGCCTCTGGGCGCCCTATGGCCTCAAGTAAGGAGTAGGGACACATGGCACGCGTAAAACGTGGTACGACCACCAAGGCGAAGCATAAGAGGATTCTGGATCAGGCGAAGGGCTATTATGGCCGTCGCAAGAACACGATCCGCATCGCTCGCCAGGCTGTCGAAAAGGCCGGCCAGTACGCTTATCGCGACCGCAAGGTCAAGAAGCGGACCTTCCGTGGCCTGTGGATCCAGCGCATCAACGCCGGCGTCCGCGCCGAAGGCCTGACCTATTCGCAGTTCATGCACGGCCTGAAGCTGGCCGGCGTGGAGCTGGACCGCAAGGTTCTGGCCGACATTGCGATGCACGAAGGCGAGGCGTTCAGCGCTATCATCGCCCAGGCGAAGGCTGCGCTGCCCGCGGCTTAAGCCGGATCGGTCGCAAGATCGTCTGAAAGGGGCGCCGGGGCAGATGCCTTCGGCGCCCTTTTTCGTTTCTGCCTTTTTCGGAGGCTTGATCCCATGTCGCTGCATGTCTGGTGGTTGTACGTCACGGCGGTTTTCCTGATCTCGGCCACGCCGGGACCGAATATGCTGCATGTGATGACGCAGAGCATCCATCATGGGCCGCGCCGGGCGGTCGCCACCATGGCCGGGCTGATGAGCGCGATCCTGCTGTGCCTGATCACCTCCGCGCTGGGCTTGGGCGCATTGCTCAAGGCTTCACCCCGGCTGTTCGATGTGCTGCGCTATGCGGGCGTCGCCTATCTGATCTGGCTGGGGATCAAGGCGTGGCGAGCGCCGGTGGGGGATGCAGGCGAAATCGGCGCGACACAGACGCGGTCGTTGCGGGCGCTCTACGGCACCGGACTGTTGACGGGGCTTTCCAATCCCAAGCTCATCATCTTCGCCGCCGCGCTGTTTCCGCAGTTCATCGATACGGACCGGCCCTTCTCGGTGCAGTTGGCGATCTTGGTGGTCAGCTTCGTCGCCATCGAGTTCGGCTGGCAGTGCGTCTATGCGCTGGGCGGGGTGAAGCTCGCCCGCTGGCTGGCGCCCGCGAACCGGCAGAGGCTGTTCAACCGGGGAACGGGGCTGATGTTCATCGGGTTCGGCGGGGCGCTGCTGGGCGCGCGGGCCTGAGTTCGCGCCTATCCCTTTTCTTGCGCGTCGCACTCCCTTTTCTTGCGCGCCGCGCCGGGCTAAGGCGCGGGGCATATTTCCGCCATCTCCATCTGGAAGACGAATGACCGAGATTAGCGCATTGAAAGCCGGCCTGATCGCCGACATCGCCGCCGCCGATACGCTGGAGGCGCTGGAAACCCTTCGTGTGGGCGCCATGGGCAAGAATGGCGTGGTGACGGGGCTGCTCAAGACCCTCGGCCCCATGAGCCCGGAGGAGCGGCTGGAGAAAGGCCCGCCGATCCAGGATTTGCGCGAGAGCGTGACCGCCGCGCTGGCGGAGAAGAAGGCGGCGCTGGAGCAGGCGGCGCTCGATGCCAAGCTGGCCGCAGAGACAATCGACATGACCCTGCCCGCCGACATCGGCCCGCAGGGATCGGTGCATCCGGTGTCCCAGGTGATGGACGAACTGGCGGAGATTTTCGCGGATCTCGGCTTCTCCGTCGCTACGGGGCCGGAGATCGAGGACGACTGGCATAATTTCACCGCGCTCAACATTCCGGAAACCCATCCCGCGCGGGCGATGCATGACACCTTCTATTTCCCCGACGCCGAGGATGGGAAAAAGATGCTGCTGCGCACCCACACCTCTCCGGTGCAGATCCGTACGATGATGAACGGGGAGCCGCCGATCCGCATCATCGCGCCGGGGCGGGTCTACCGGTCGGACAGCGACGCGACGCACACGCCGATGTTCCATCAGATCGAGGGACTGGTGATCGACAAGGGCATCACCCTTGGGCATCTCAAATGGACGCTGGAGACCTTCCTCAAGGCCTTCTTCGAGCGGGACGATATCGTGCTGCGGCTGCGGCCGAGCTATTTCCCCTTTACCGAGCCTTCGGTGGAGGTCGATGTCGGCTACACGTTGATCAACGGCCAGCGGGTGATCGGCGGCGACGGCGATGCGCCCGGCGGCGGCTGGCTGGAAGTGCTGGGCAGCGGCATGGTCAACCGTCGCGTGATCGAGGCTTGCGGGCTGGACCCGGATGAATGGCAGGGCTTTGCCTTCGGCACCGGCGTCGACCGGCTGGCGATGCTGAAATATGGGATGAACGACTTGCGTGCTTTCTTCGACGGCGATCTGCGCTGGCTGAAACATTATGGCTTCATGGGCCTGGATGTTCCCACGCTGAGCGGAGGAGTGGGCGCATGAAGTTCACGCTGAGCTGGCTCAAGACGCATCTTGCGACCGATGCCGACCTGCCGACGATCCTGAAGGGCCTGACCAACATCGGGCTTGAGGTCGAGGGCGTGGAGAATCCGGCGGAGAAGCTGGGTGCCTTCCGCATCGCCAGGGTGCTGACCGCCGATCCCCATCCGCAGGCCGACAAGTTGCAGGTGCTGACCGTGGATGCGGGCGACGGCGCGTTGCAGGTCGTGTGCGGTGCGCCCAATGCCCGCGCCGGCCTTGTCGGCGTGTTCGGGACCGAGGGCGCGGTCGTGCCGGTCAACGGCATGGTGCTGAAGAAGACAGCCATTCGCGGGGTCGAATCCAACGGCATGATGTGCTCGTTCCGGGAACTGGAACTGGGCGAGGATCATGACGGGATCATCGAACTGAACCCGGATGCCCCGGTGGGACAGGTCTATGCGCAATGGGCTGGCCTCGACGATCCGGTGATCGACGTGTCGATCACGCCGAACCGGCAGGATTGCATGGGCGTGCGCGGCATTGCGCGCGATCTGGCGGCGGCGGGGCTGGGTACGCTGAACGCGATCGTCGTGCCGACGATCGAGGGCGTGGGCCCGGGGCCGGACGTGCGGGTCGAAGATGCCAATGGCTGCCCGGCTTTCTTCGCACGGACGGTGCGCGGCGTGAAAAACGGTTCGTCGCCCGCATGGATGGCGAAGCAATTGAAAGCCATCGGACAGAAGCCGATCAGCACTCTGGTCGACATCACCAACTATATCATGATCGACCTGGGGCGGCCGCTGCATGTCTATGACATGGCGACGCTCAAGGGCGGGTTGGTGGCGCGCAAGGGGCGTGAGGGCGAGCAGGTGCTGGCGCTCAACGGCAAGACCTATGGCGTCGACGAGACGATGACGGTGATCGCCGACGATGAGGCCGTGCACGACATTGGCGGCATCATGGGCGGCGAGCATTCCGGCGCCACGGACGCCACGACCGATGTGCTGATCGAATGCGCCTATTTCACGCCGGAACGGATCGCGGTGACGGGGCAGAAGCTGGCGTTGACCAGCGACGCACGCGCACGGTTCGAGCGGGGCGTGGACCCGGCTTTCCTCGACGACGGCCTGTCGATCGCGACCTATCTGGTGACGCAACTTTGCGGCGGCAGCCCAAGCGAAGCGACGCGGGCGGGTACGCCGCCGGTGGCAAACAAGGTCGTGACCTACGAGCCGTCGCAATGCCTGGCGCTGGCGGGCGTCGATGTGGCCGAGAGCGAGCAGAAACGCATCCTCGAAAGCCTGGGCTTCGGCGTTACCGGCCATGATTCCACCTTCGAATATCAGGACGGCGTGCCGGTGACGACGCCGGCCAACTGGACCGTCAGCGTGCCGAGCTGGCGTCGTGACATCGACGGCTGGCCCGATATCGTCGAGGAAGTGGTGCGCATCGTCGGGCTGGACCAGGTGCCTTCTACCCCCCTGCCCCGTGCGCCGGGTGTCGCCAAGCCCACCGCCACCAGCGAGCAGCTGGTCGAGCGCCGGGTGCGGCGCACGGCGGCGGCGCGTGGCCTGGCCGAGGCGATCAACTGGTCCTTCATTTCGGAGAAGGAAGCGGCCTGCATCGGCGGCGGCGACCGGACGGCGGCATGGGTTTTGGCCAATCCGATCTCCGAAGAGCTGAAGGTCATGCGGCCTTCGCTGCTGCCCGGCCTGCTGTCGGCCACGCGGCGGAACATGGATCGCGGTGCGGCCTCGGTGCGGCTGTTCGAACTGGGGCGGCGCTATTTCGCCGGCCAGAAAGATGGGAGCTGGGAGCGGGCCACGGTCGGCTTCGTTTTGGCAGGCGAGAAAACGACCCGCGGCTGGCAGACGGGCAAGGCACAGGCCTTTTCCGCCTTCGACGCCAAGGCCGAGGTGATTGCGCTGCTGGCCGCGGCGGGCGCGCCGGTCGCGAACCTCCAGAGCTTCGGCGAGGCGTCCGGCGCCTATCATCCCGGCCAGTCGGGCACGCTGCGCCTGGGACCGAAAGTGGTGCTGGCCGAATTCGGGGTGCTGCACCCCAGCCTGGCCAAGCAGTTCGGGCTGGCCGGCGCGGTGGTCGCGGGCGAGATTTTCCTCGATGCCATTCCGGGCAAGCGCAAGAGCGGCTTCATGCGCGCGCCCTACGCCCCCCCCGCCTTGCAGGCGGTGAAGCGCGACTTCGCCTTCGTCATCGACGACGCCGTCGAGGCCGATGCGCTGGTCCGCGCGGTCAGGAACGCGGACAAGAAGGCCATTGTCGATGCGCGGCTGTTCGACCTGTTCGTCGGGCCGGGCGTGGAGGACAGCAAGAAGAGCCTGGCCGTCGAGATCACCCTGCAACCGGGCGAAAAAAGCTTCTCCCAGGAGGAGCTGGACGCGATCAGCGCGGCGGTGGTGAAGGCTGCCGAAAAGCTGGGCGGCCTGTTGCGGGCCTAAGGGCAGGCATGGGGGGCAGGCATGAAGCTGTTCGCCGGGGTTGAAGGGAAGGCGCGGATCGCCGGGCTGTTCATCCTCGGCGCGATGGCGGCCCGCATCTTCGGCGATTCGGTGGTGCGGGCGGCGCTCGTGGTGCCTGGCAATGGGCGCGAAACGGCGCGCAACATCGGCGATTATCCCTGGCTCTACCGGGCCGGGGAAGCGAGCGACGTGGCGATGCTGTGCGCGATGATAGTCGCGACTGCACTGCTCTATGCCTTGTTCGCGCCTGTCGCCCGCCATCTGGCGCGGGTGGCGGCGATGGCCGCACTGACAGGGATTGCAGCGCTGGCGGCGAGCGGCCTTGCGACCATGACGCCGCCGGTCCTGCTCGACGGCGCGCCGCATCCAGGCATCAGCCTGACCGAAGTGCATTCGCTGGTGCAGCTTTCGCTCGCCCTGGGGCAGGCGATGCAGGGCGTGGCGCGCATCTTCATCGGGCTTTATCTGCTGCTGATCGGGTTGCTGGCCTTTCGGTCAGGGCGGCTGCCCAAGGTGGTCGGCATCGGGCTGGCGCTGGGCGGCCTCCTTCAAATGACAGTGCGGTCGGTCGCGCTGATCGCGCCGGAACTGGCCAATGCAACGGTGATCCAGGCGGACATTCTGGCGCTTCTGGCCGAGGCGGTCTTCGCGCTCGGCCTGCTCCTTTTCTGGCGTTCCGGGCCTTTTCCAGGACCACCTGCGATGGATTTATGATCTTGCCCCCAGCGCGGCAATAAAAGAGGCTTGCCACATGACCGACGCGTTCATCACCATCGGCTCGGACGGCCTGAGCGCCAGCATCCATCCCATGGGCGCGGAGCTGTGGTCGATCAGGGACGCCGATGGGCGCGAGTTGATGACGGACGCCGACCCGCGCTGGTGGACCGGGCATGCGCCGCTGCTCTTTCCCTTCGTCGGCCGGTCGCGGGGGGATGTCTATCGCTTCGAGGGGGGCGACTATCCGATGGCGCAGCATGGCTTTGCGCGGCGGAAGGGCTTTGCGCTGGTGGAGCGGAGCGGCGACGCCGCGACCTTCCGGCTGGAGGCGGATGAGGAGACGCGCGCCGTCTATCCCTTCGATTTCCGGCTGGACGTGCACTTTGCGGCCGAGGGGCGGACGCTGCGGATGACGGCGACGGTGGCCAATCGGGGCGTGGACGACATGCCCTTTTCCTTCGGCTATCATCCCGCCTTCGCCTGGCCCCTGCCCTATGGCGGCACAGCAGAGGAGCATAGGGTGCTGTTCGAAAAGGCCGAGGCCGCGCCGATCCGGAAGGTCGGGGCCGAGCCGGGGCTGATTGCCCTGGAACCGGTGGCCTCGCCGGTCGAAGGCGACAGGCTGACGCCGACACATGCGATGTTCGAGGGCGACGCGCTGATCTGGGACCGGCTGGAAAGTCGCAGCCTGTTCTGGGGCGTGCCGGGGCGGACCGGCCTGAAGATAGACTTTCCCGACACGCCCTGGCTGGGGCTGTGGCAGAAGCCTGGCGCGCATTATCTCTGCGTCGAACCCTGGGCGGGGATGGCAGACCCTGTGGGATTCGAGGGCGATGTCTGGGCAAAGCAGGGGATCATGCGGTTGGCGCCCGGGGAGGAACGGCGGTTCCGGATGGACGTCGGCATCACCGGCTGAGGCCCGGCTGGCGAATTTCCTGCGAATCGCTATATGGGCCGCCCATGAGCATTCCTTCCCGCCGTACCTTCGCCATCATCTCGCACCCGGACGCGGGCAAGACCACACTGACCGAAAAGCTGCTGCTGGAGGGTGGCGCGATCCATCTGGCCGGCGAGGTCAAGGCGCGCGGGGCGAACCGGCGCGCGCGGTCGGACTGGATGAAGATCGAGCAGCAGCGCGGGATTTCCGTGACGTCCTCGGTCATGACCTTCGAACGGACGCGCGATGGCGAGACGATCACCTTCAACCTGCTCGACACGCCGGGTCACGAGGATTTCAGCGAGGACACCTATCGCACGCTGACCGCCGTCGATTCCGCCGTCATGGTGATCGACGCGGCCAAGGGCATCGAGCCGCAGACCCGCAAGCTGTTCGAGGTCTGCCGCCTGCGCAACGTTCCCATCATCACCTTCGTCAACAAGGTGGACCGCGAGGGGCGCGAAACCTTCGGCCTGCTGGACGAGGTAGCCGATCAGTTGCAGCTCGACGTCTGCCCGATGAGCTGGCCGGTCGGCATGGGCGCAGATTTCGAGGGCATTTACGATTTCGCCACCAACCAGCTGATGCAGCCAGCCGGGCCATCGAAGGAATTTGACGGCACGCGGCACCAGTTCAGCGGCATCGATGACCCGAAGCTGGCCGATTACCTCTCCCCCCGCGCGCTGGCGAAACTGCGCGAAGAGGCGGAGCTGGCGCAGGGCGGCTATACCGAGTTCGACCTTGGCCGCTATCGGCACGGCGACCTGACCCCGGTCTATTTCGGGTCGGCGCTCAAGCTGTTCGGCGTCACCGAACTGATCGACGCGCTGGCCGCCCACGCGCCGCCGCCCCGCGCCCAGCCCGCCGAACCGGCGCCGATCGAACCGGAGCAGAGCGAAGTCACCGGCTTCATCTTCAAGGTGCAGGCCAATATGGACCCGATGCACCGCGACCGCATCGCCTTCATGCGGCTGGTATCCGGCAAGTTCCGGCGCGGCATGAAGCTGACCCCGAGCGGATCGGGCAAGGCTCTGGCCGTGCATTCGCCGATCCTGTTCTTCGCGCAGGACCGCGAACTGGCGGATGAGGCTTTTCCCGGCGACATCATCGGCATCCCCAATCATGGGGCGCTGCGCGTGGGCGATACGCTGTCGGAGAAACCGGGGCTTCGTTTCACCGGCCTGCCCAATTTCGCGCCGGAAATCCTGCGCCGCGTGGCGCTGAAGGATCCGACCAAGACCAAGCAGTTGCGCAAGGCGCTGGACGATCTGTCCGAGGAAGGCGTGATCCAGGTTTTCTACCCGGAGATCGGGTCGAACTGGATCGTCGGCGTCGTCGGGCAGTTGCAGTTGGAAGTGCTGATTTCCCGGCTGGAGGCGGAATATAAGGTTGCGGCCGGGCTGGAGCAGTCGCCCTTCGATACCGCGCGCTGGGTGTCCGGGGATGACGCCGCGATCAAGGATCTGGTGGCGTTCAACGGCGCCAACATGGCCAAGGATCGCGACGGCAATCTGGTCTTCATGGCGAAGAGCGCGTGGGACATCGGCTATCAGCAGGAGCGGCACCCCAAGGTGAAGTTCAGCGCGACCAAGGAGCGTTGAACCCGGTCTGCTACAGCTTCCGGCGCTGCCCCTATGCGATGCGGGCACGCTTGGCGCTGCTGGCGAGCGGGCAGGTGGTGGAATTGCGCGAGGTCGTTTTGCGCGACAAGCCGGCGTCGATGCTGGCGATCTCCCCCAAGGGCACGGTTCCGGTCCTGCTGTTGCCGGACGGGCGTGTATTGGAGGAAAGCCTGGACATCATGCACTGGGCGCTGGGCCAGAACGATCCCGAGCATATGCTGGCGGGCGAGGACAGCACGCTGATCGCCGCCAATGACGGGCCGTTCAAAAGCCATCTCGACCGCTACAAATATGCCAGCCGGCACGGGTCCGATCCGATGGAGCATCGGGATGAAGCGATGGCATGGCTGGCCACGCTGGAGATGCGGCTGGAGCGCAGCGTCTATCTGACCGGTGACCGGCAATCCTTGACCGATATCGCGATCTTTCCCTTTGTTCGCCAGTTCGCGGCGACGGAACCGGAATGGTTCGCCGCTCAGTCGCTGCCGCGGGTCCAGCGCTGGCTGGACGGGTATCTGGGGTCAGAACTGTTTGCCCGCGCCATGATCCGTCTGAAGCCATGGGTCGAAGGCGACGAGCCGCTGCTGCTGCGCTGATTATTTCCGCAGCAGGAAGACGGCGTGCTCCGCGAAGAGATTGGCATTGGCGTGGGTGGTTTCCCGGTCGCCCTTCAGGAACCACTGGCCATCGATGGTCCAGCCACGATCCTCCACCAGCGCGCGGAAATCGTCGACCGTGACATGGTGGATGTTGAGCGTGTCATACCATGTGTCGGGCAACAGGCGCGTCACCGGCATCCTTCCGCCCCAGAAAAGGGATAAGCGCCCGCGCCAATGGGCGAAATTGGGGAAGGAGACGAATGCCTGCCTGCCGATACGCAGCAATTCCTCGACCACGCGATCCGGGCGGCGGGTGGTCTGGAGCGTCTGGCTGAGGATCGCATAGTCGAAGCTGGCCTCGGGATAATAGACGAGATCGGTGTCGGCATCGCCCTGGACCACGGAAAGCCCACGGGCCACGGCGGCGGCGACATTATGCGGGTCGATTTCCAGGCCGCGGGCATCGACCTGTTTCGAATCGCGCAGCGCAGCCATCAGGGCGCCGTCGCCGCAGCCGACGTCAAGAATGCGGGCACCGGGCGTGACGGTGCGGGCGATGAGGGCCAGATCGGGGCGCAGGCTCATGCCCGGCCGCCCTTCAGGAAGCCGTCGACCACGCGATTCAATTCCGGGCATTCCAGCAGGAAGGCATCATGGCCGAAGGGACTTGAGAGTTCGACGAAGCTCGCCTGCGCGCCGCTGGCGTTGAGGGCATGGACGATCATGCGGGATTCCGCAGTCGGATAGAGCCAGTCGGTATCGAAGCTGACGAGGCAGAAGCGCGCCTTCGACGCGGCGAAGGCCCTGGCGAGGCTGCCGCCATGATCCTCCGCTATGTCATAATAGTCCATGGCGCGGGTAATGTAGAGATAGCTGTTGGCGTCGAACCGCTCAACGAAGCTGAGGCCCTGATGCCGCAAATAGCTTTCCACCTGGAAATCGGCGTCGAAACCGAAGGTCTTCGCGTCCCTGCCCTGCAGGCGCCGCCCGAATTTCTCGGTCAGGCCCGCTTCGGAGAGATAGGTGATGTGCGCGGCCATGCGGGCAACGGCAAGGCCTGCGCTGGGGATCGCGCCGTCGGCATAATAATCGCCGCCCCGCCAATGGGGGTCGGCCATGATCGCCTGCCGCCCGACTTCGTGGAAGGCGATGTTCTGGGCGCTGTGGCGGGCCGTCGAAGCGATGACGATGCACCTTTCGACACGATCGGGGTAGAGGGTGGGCCAGCTGAGCGCCTGCATGCCGCCCATGGAGCCGCCGATGACGGCATGGAGGCGGTCGACGCCGAGATGGTCGAGCAGCATCGCCTGCGCGCGGACCATGTCGGCTATGGTGATGACCGGGAAGCGCATCGCGTGGGGTTCACCGGTCGCAGGGTCGAGGCTGGCTGGGCCGCTGGAACCCATGCAGCTGCCGATGACGTTTGCGCAGACGATGAAATGGCGGGTGGGATCGACCGGCTTCCCTTCGCCCACCAGGCGCCACCACCAGCCAGGCTTGCCGGTGACGGGGTGATCCGAGGCGACATATTGGTCGCCGGTCAGGGCATGGCAGATGAGGATGACGTTGGATCGGTCCGCATGCATTTGCCCATAGGTCTCATAGGCGATGTCGACCGGATCCAGGGAGACGCCGCTGTCGAGCCGGAGCGGGCCGACGAGGCGCGCCTGGCGGCGCAGGCCGAAACGACTGTCATCGGAAAAGGATGCGCTGGCCATTATCCCTCCGGGCTAGGGCCGGGGCCGGGGTCTGTCAATCGGCTGGCCTTTGCCCTACATCGCGGGGATGCCCGACAGCACTTCCATCCCCATCGTCACCTTCGGTACGCTCTATCCCTATTTGAATGAGGCGCTGGCGCAGCGCTTTGCCATCCACGCGGTGGCGGCGGATGCCGATCTGGATGCCTTGCCGGATGCGGTGCGGGAGGCACGGGCCCTGGTGTCCTTTGGGACGGTGGGCGCGCCAGCCGCGATCATGGACGCCCTGCCCCGGCTGGAGATGATCGGACTGTTTTCGGTGGGCTATGACAAGGTCGATGTCCACCACGCGCAGGCCAGGGGCATCCGCGTCACCAATACGCCGGACGTGCTGACCGATGATGTGGCCGATCTGGCTGTGGGCCTGCTCTATGCGACGGTGCGCAATATCGCCGCCAATGACCGGATGGTGCGGGCGGGAGAGTGGGCGCAGGGCGTGCGGCCCGCGCTTTGCCGGCGCGTGACGGGCAAGCGGATCGGCATATTGGGACTGGGCCGGATCGGGCGCGCCATTGCCCGGCGGCTGGAGCCGGTGGCGGGCGAGATCCTCTACCATAGCCGGCGGGCGGTCGTGGATGCAGCCTATCGCTATGTGGCCGATCCGCTGGATTTCGCGCGGGCGAGCGACGTGATCATCGTCGCGACATCTGGCGGGCCGGAAACGCGCGGGCTCGTCGATGCGGCCATGCTGGACGCGCTCGGGCCGGAGGGCTTCATCGTCAACATCAGCCGGGGCAGCGTAATCGATGAGGATGCGTTGGTGGCCGCGCTGGCGGAAAGGCGGATCGCAGGTGCGGGGCTGGACGTGTTCGTGGACGAGCCGCATGTGCCCGAAGCGCTGATCGCCATGCATCAGGTGGTGCTGCAACCCCATCAGGGCAGCGCGACCGTCGAGACGCGCAAGGCGATGGCCGATCTGGTGCTGGCCAATCTGGATGCCTGGGCGGCAGGGGAGCCTTTGCTGACGCCGGTGGTGTAGCAGGACAGGTCCTGCTTTGCGTTTTGCGTCGATGACGTTAAAGCGCGGCGCATGACAAAGCCTGCCCCCAAAGACTGGATTCTCGGTATTTCGCCCTATGTGCCGGGCAAGTCGGCCGCCGATGATGGCCGCCCGCTGGTGAAGCTGTCGGCCAATGAAAATCCGCTGGGCACCGGGGAGGCGACGCGGGCCGCGCTGTTGGCGGCGACGGCGGACCTCGCGACCTATCCCGATCCCGGCGCGGCCAAGCTGCGCGAAGCGATTGCCGAGGTACATGGGCTGGACCCCGCGCGGGTGATCTATGGCACCGGGTCGGACGAATTGCTGCATATCGCCGCCAGCGCCTATGCGGGGCCGGGGGATGAGGTTCTCTATGTCCGTTACGGATTTTCGGTCTACGACATCGCCGCGCGGCGGGTAGGCGCCACGCCGGTCGTTGCGCCGGATGCCGATTATGCGACCGATGTGGATGCGCTGCTGGCGGCGGTGACGGACAAGACCAAGGTCGTCTTCCTCGCCAATCCCAATAATCCGACCGGCACCATGACCTCGCGCGAAGAGATTGCGCGGCTTCATGCGGGTCTGCGGCCCGATATCTTGTTCGTGCTGGATCAGGCCTATGCCGAATATCTGGACGGCGACGAGGATGATGGCGGGCTCGAGCTGGCGCGGACCGCTTCGAATATGTTCGTGACGCGGACCTTCTCCAAGATTTACGGGCTGGCCGCCGAGCGGATCGGCTGGGGCTATGCCAGTGCTGACGTCATTGACGTGCTGCACCGCATCCGCGCGCCGTTCAATGTGACGACGGCCGGACAGGCTGCGGCGATTGCCGCGGTCCAGGACACCGCCTGGGTCGAGGCGAGCCGGGTGCATAACCGGCAGTGGCGCGAATGGCTGGCGGGCGAAGTGGCTTCGCTGTCCAACCATGGGCTCCGCGTCGTGCCGAGCAAGGCGAACTTCCTGCTGATCCTGTTCGACGGCAAGCTGACTGCGGAAGCCGCAATGAAAGGCCTGTGGGACGAGGGCTTCGCCACCCGCTGGCTGCCGGGGCAAGGCCTGCCCAACGGCCTGCGCATCACCATCGGCACACAGGATCAGATGCGCAAGGTCGCGACCAAGCTGCGCGCCATGGTGGAAGCGGCCTGATGTTGCCTTTTTCGCGGGTCACGATCATCGGGCTGGGCCTGATCGGCTCGTCGCTGGCGCGGGCGATCCGCGAGGCCATGCCGACGGTGCGCGTGACCGGCTATGATGCCGATGCGGGCGTGCGCGAGATCGCACGGGCCATCGACCTGTGCGATGATGTCACCGATACGGCGGGCGCGAGCGTGACCGACGCCGATCTGGTCGTGCTGTGCGTGCCGGTGCGGGCCATGGGTGCGGCGGCGGCGGAGATTGCCGACGATCTGCCCACCGACGCGATCATCAGCGACGTGGGATCGTGCAAGGCCGATGTGCTGGCGCAGTTGAGCGCGGCATTGCCGGGGCGGACGGTCGTTCCGGCGCATCCGGTGGCGGGAACCGAGAATAGCGGGCCGGAGGCGGGCTTTGCCTCGCTGTTCCGGGGACGCTGGTGCATCGTGACGCCGCCCGCCGAGGCCGATCCGGCGGCGGTGGAACGGGTCGCCGAGCTTTGGCGGCGCGTGGGTGCCGATGTCGAGACGATGGAGCCGGCGCATCACGATCTGGTGCTGGCGGTGACGAGCCATCTGCCGCACCTCATCGCCTATACCATCGTCGGCACGGCGAGCGACCTGGAGGATGTGACCCAGTCGGAAGTGATCAAATATTCCGCCGGCGGTTTCCGGGACTTCACCCGCATCGCCGCGTCCGATCCCACCATGTGGCGCGACGTGTTCCTGGCGAACAAGGATGCGGTACTGGAGATGCTCCAGCGCTTTTCGGAGGATCTTTCGGCGCTTCAGCGGGCGATCCGCTGGAATGACGGGGACGCGCTGTTCAACCTGTTCACCCGGACGCGAGCGATCCGGCGGTCGATCATCGAGCAGGGACAGGATGATCCCAAGCCCGATTTCGGGCGCTCACACTGATCCGTTGAGCGCGTTGATCGCGGCATGGACGCGGGCTTCCGCCTCGCTGCGATCAAGGCCGGGCGGCACGATCTCCCCGACCCTGTAGGTGATGGTGCCGGAGCGCTTCAGGAATTTGCCGCGCGGCGAGACGCGACCGCTGTCGACCGCGATCGGCACCACCGGCAGGCCCAATAACGCATAAAGGCCCGCGAAACCGGCGCGCAGGGGCGGGCTTTCGCCATGGGGAACGCGCGTGCCCTCGGGAAAAAGGCAGACGGCCCGTCCCAGGGCGATGGTTTCCTTGGCCGCGCTGCGCAGGGCGCGCAAGGCCTTGGCTCCCGCCTCGCGCTCGATCGGGATCAGGCCGTAGCGGCGGGCAATGCCGCCCCAGAACGGAATGTCGAACAGCTCGCGCTTGGCGGCGATCGCCGGACGATCCAGCAGGCAGAGCAGGTCGATCGTCTCGAACATCGATTCATGCTTGAGGATGTAGAGATAGGGGCCCTTGGGCAGTTCGCCCTCGACCCTGATCTGCTGTCCCAACAGCCAGCGGACGCAGAAACGGTGGAAGCGGCTCCATCCCGTGGCGACGGCGGGGATCGATCGCGGCGCAACCAGATTGACCGCCATAGCGGCCAACACGAACAGCGCCGAGCCGATATAGAAAGCCAGCATGAAGGCCAGGGATCGCAGAGCCGTGAGCATCGCAGGAAACCGTCAGATACCAATAAGTGCCGCCGCCCGGCGCAGCAGATATTTATTATATTCCCGCACCAGGATCATCAGGCTGGGGCGGCTGGGCACGGCGTCGTAGACCAGCGTGACCCGGCCCGGCAAGGCCTGCCGCAACTCCAGCGCGGATCGGCGCATATGCCAGTCGGTGGTGATCAGGCGTACCGTCTTGAAGTCGCGCCGCTCCAGCCAATGGGCGGTCTCTATGGCGTTGGAGCGGGTGTCGATGGCTTCGCGGCCAAGGGTGATGCAGCAGGTGAACAGCCGTTCGGGCGCCTTATATTGCGCGGCCAGTTCGGACGGACGGACCGAGCGGTCGACGCCGGAGATCAGCATCCGCTTGGCCGCGCCGTCTTGAAGCAGGGAGAGGCCCCGGTCGATCCGCCCCGCCCCACCGGTCAGCACGACGATCGCGTCGGTCTGGCGCCCGTCCAGCGGCTGCGGCAGGAAAATCGCGAACCAGGCGAAGCCCAGCATCCATGCCAGCAGCGTGAGGGCGATGAAGCGGACGATCATAGCAGCCGTCCCAACGAGCGCAGCACGGTCCAGCGCGCGGCCAGCATCGCCAGCAGCACGCAACCGATGGGCAGCGCGGCCAGGACCGCCCAGCTCGTCCAGGGGAGGTGGATGGCGCTCAACAATTCCGAACCGGTCGCCAGCAGCCGCGCACCCAGCAGCACGATCACCAGCAGCGCCACGGTAAAGCCCAGCGCACCGCCGAAGAGCGCATCAAGGCCGATACGGCGCTGGAACAGGCGCGCGATCTGCACGTCGGTCGCGCCCATCAGGTGCAGCACATCGATGGTGCCGCGATGGCTGTCATGCGCGGCGCGGGCGGCCAGCACCACGACCGCGCCGGTCGCCAGGGCCATCAGCAGCACGATGCCGCCCGCCAGCCAGCCCAGCGCCGAGAGCAAACCCGCCAGCGGCGCCAGGAAAGCGGCATGGGGCTCAAGCCGGATTTTCGGAGAGACGGCAGCGAGTTGACGGCGGAGGCGATCGACCTTTGCATCGGTCTGGCCGGGGGTGAGTTCGATGTCGATCAGCGCCGGGATCGGCAGGTCGCCGCTGGCCGCATCCTGACCCAGCCAGGGCCGGATCTGGTCGGCCAGGGCGGCAGCCGCCACGGGATTGACGGCACGGACATAGGCGACCTTGCGCAGAACGGCGGCGACACTGGCGCTCAGCCGGTCGCGCTGCTGCGCATCGGCCTCGACGATCTGCACCGTGGCGCGTCCGGCCAGGTCGGCGCCCATCGCCTTCACGGCCGCGCCCAGGCCAAGGCCGGCGGCGGCGGACAGCACGGTCAGGAACATCATGATCGCGATGATCCACGGCATGGGACCGGCCACCCTGCCCTCCGGCAGCAGCCGGTGGCGCGCGGCGGCCGCAGCGCGACGATCCGGTCCCGCCATCAGCCCGCCACCTGCGGCTTGGGCGGATAGCGCAGCGATCCGGTGGGATCGGACAGGCGCCCCTTGTCGAGCTTCATCATCTGGGCGCCGCCCACCTGCGTCATCAGCGGCAGGTCGTGGGTGGCGACGACGATGGTGGTGCCGAGGCGATTGAGCGCCTCGAACAGGGTCAGCAGACGGCGGGCCATGTCGGCGTCGACGTTGCCGGTCGGTTCGTCCGCCACCAATATTTCCGGGCGGCCGATCACCGCGCGGGCAATGGCGACACGTTGCTGCTCTCCGCCCGACAGGGTGGCGGGGCGGGCCTGACCGCGATCGCCCAGGCCCACCCAGTTCAGCATTTCGCTGACCGGGGCGTCGATCTCGCCTTCCTCCATACCCGCGACGCGCAGCGGCAAGGCGATATTGTCATAGACCGACAGGTGCGGGACAAGCCGGAAATCCTGGAACACCACGCCGATGCGACGGCGGAAACCCGGCAGGCGCTTGCGGGGCAGCGTCACCACATCCTCCCCGAACAGGCGGATGACGCCACGGCTGGGGCGTTGGGCGAGATAAAGCAGCTTCAGCAGCGAGGTCTTGCCCGCGCCCGAGGCGCCGGTCAGGAAATAGAAACCGCCGCTGGCGAGGGAGAAGCTGACGTCGGATAGCGTCTCGCTATCCAGACCATAGCGCAAGCCGACATTTTCGAACTGGACGATGGCCGACATGCGTGAATTTGGCGCCTGCGCGCTCCCTGCTTCCCCTTGGGTACAGCCATGGCACAGCGGACGGGCGGCCGTAAAGCCCATGCGGCCTCTTCCCGCGAGTCGCGCCTCGATTCGATGGCATGTCGAAGCCGCTTGCCCTCGAATCCAACTCATGCCTATGAAGCGTCATGATCCTGGTGTGTCCCAACTGCGCCACGCGCTATATCGTGCCGGACAGCGCCGTCGGCCCGAACGGCCGCCAGGTTCGCTGCGCCGCCTGCAAACATAGCTGGTTCCAGGAAGGCGCCACGCTCGCCCCGCGAGAAGAAGCGCTGGTGACGGCAGGTGGATCCGAAGCGGCTGCACCGCCTCCTCCCCCGCCGCCGCCTTCACCGCCTCCGCCCGTTGCGGAAGCCGTGGCTCCCGTGGCCGAGCCGCAGGTCGAACCGACACGGCAAGAAGCCGAGCCCGTGACGGCGCCGGCGGAAGCGCCCGTCACCGCCAAAGCTGATTATCGCTTCGACGATATTTACGGCCGCGCCGAGGCCGAGGCGCTGGAGGATCGGGCCGATCCCACGCCAGCGCCGGTCAGGCCACGCCGCAACCGGCTGAAAATCTGGACCTATGCTGCCCTGCTGTTCTGCCTGGCGATCGGGGCTGCGGGCGGAGCGCTCTGGTATTTCGGCACGCCGAGTTGGGCGGTCAATCTGGGGCTGGTGCCCGAAGAGGGTGATCCCGACCTGCTCTTCTATCTCTCCAAGCCCGCCGAGCGGCGCAAGCTGCCGACCGGCGAGGAATATTTCGCCTTCGGCGCGCGGATCGTGAACAGCGGAAAACAGCAGTTGCCCGTGCCGCCGGTACTGGTGCAGTTGCGCGACCGGCAGAACCGGCTGGTATTCAGCTGGACGACTAAGGCGGACCGGACCAGCCTGAAGCCGGGCGAGGAAGCGTCGATCAACGAGAGCCGGATCGACATCCCCAAAAATGCCGAAAATCTGTCGCTGACCTTCGTGCAGTAATCATAAGCGCGTCACCGCTTAAGGACAGCATGCTCCTGTGCCGGCAGGAGCATGCCAAATTCTCCAAGGGCGATGTCGATCAGGGATAACTCACCGTCTTCGGGCGGCCTTGCGGGATGGGGATGAATTCCTGATCGTCGCCGGGGATCAGCGGAAAGCGCATGGCTTCCCAATCGTCACGGGCCTGCATCAACCGTTCCTTGGTGGAGGAGACGAAATTCCACCAGACATGGCGTGGGCTTTTGAACGCCTCCCCGCCGCAAAGCACGACACGTCCGCCGTCCACGCTCATCAGCGTCGCGCGGGTGCCGGGGCGCAAGACGTAGAGCGTCTGGGGCTGGAGCATCACCCCATCCAGCGCCGCGTCCCCGCCCGAGACGTAGATCGCCCGTTCCTCCGCCTCCGCATCGATGGGGACCGATCCGCCGGGCGAAAGCTGGATATCGGCATAGATGGTGTTCGCATAGGTGGTGACCGGCGACGTCGCGCCCCAGAGGCTGCCCATGATCACCCGCGCTCTTGCATGACCGCAATCGATGATCGGCAGGCCGCCTTCGCCGACATGTTCGAAGGCGGGGTCCATTTCCTCATAGCGGTCGGGCAGCGCCAGCCAAGTCTGGATGGCGGAGAGCTTCGAGAGTTTCATGCGATCCGTGTCCGGCGAGCGCTCGCTGTGGACGATGCCCTTGCCCGCGGTCATCAGGTTGACCGCGCCCGGCTCGATCAACTGTTCCGTGCCCAGGGAATCGCGGTGAAGGAAGCTGCCCTCATACATGTAGGTGACGGTGGCAAGGTTGATGTGCGGGTGCGGGCGCACGTCGACCCCCTGCCCCGGCTCGATCCGGGCGGGCCCGGCCTGGTCGAAGAAGATGAACGGGCCGACCATGGTGCGTTCCTTGGCCGGCAGCGACCGATGGACCCGGAAATCGCCCAGATTATGGCTGGTGGGAGTAATGGTCTGGATGATCGGGTCGGTGGGAGTCATGCTGCGTCCAGTTCGGGATAGTGACGGAAGATGTCTTCGTTGGTGAAGGGCAGGCGCCGATCGCTCGCCAGATAGTCCCGCAATTCGGGGAGCGCCGCAACCCGGTCGTGCAGATCGGAAAGCTGGGGGAAGGAAGGCATCAGCGTCGCCATGCGCAGCGGGAAGGCATAGCGCAAGCCCGCGATCAGGTGGAAGAGCGAGAGGTCGGCGTAGCTCCAGCGCGGCCCCGCCAGCCAGTCGCCCGGATCGGCGCTCAGCGCGTGCTCGAAATAAGTGAGGAATTTGGGGATGCGACTTGCGCGGAAGCCATGGGCGGTGCGCAGGGCTTCGGCCTTTTGATCCTCATAATAGAGATGGACACCGACCGGATGATGCACGTCATGGACCTCCGCCACCATGTCCATGATCGTGAGTTGCAACTGAGCGAGCCAGTAACGGGACTTGAGGCCGGCGGGGCCGCATTCATGGCGTTCGGCCAGATAGAAGAGGATGTTTGCCGTCTGCGCCACGGTGCGGCCGTCCGTTACCAGATAGGGCGGGGCGAAGGCCGGGCCGGCGTCGTGGCGTTCGATGTCCGCCATCAGCGCTCCGTCGCCGTCGACGCGGGCACGGTCGCGATAGGCGATGCCGCACGCCTCCAAGGTCAACCGGACGAACTCGCCCCGACCGGGGATGGTGGACCAATACCAGAAGTCATAGGCCATGGGTTGCGCCTCCTTGAGCGGCGGAACAACGCATGGGGGCGCCTATGGTGTCATGCTTCGCCGGGCGCGCGAGCCCTGATCGCGAGGGCGTGCACTTTCTCACGCAGCAGATCGGCCAGCGCGGCATTGACCAGGCGCTGGCGGGCGACACGATTCTGGCCCTTGAAGCGGTCGGAGACGATCTCCACCGTGAAATGGCTTTCGCCCGATCCGTCATGGCCCGCATGGCCGCGATGCTTTTCGCTGTCGTCGATCACGGCGAGCCGTTCGGGAGCGAGGGCGGCGCGCAGCCGGGCTTCGATTTCGGTGGCCACTGGGCCTTTAACAAGGTCGGTCATGGCGCCTATATAGACCCTTTGCCCACAGTTTCATCAGGACAATCTTGGCCAGCGATCCCTTCTCGACCCGACGTTTCAACCGTTTCCATGGCCGCGTGGAAAGCGACCGTCCGTGCGCGGTCCCCGGCTGCGAGGAACAGGGCGAATTCCGCGCGCCGCCGCTGGAAGGGAGCGGTGCGAACAGGGAGGGACCAAATTGGCGCTGGCTGTGCCTGGACCATGTGCGGGAATTCAATCAGGGCTATAATTTCTTCACCGGCATGAGCCCGGAGGAGATCAATGCCGCCCAGCGCCCCTATGCCGGGTGGGAGCGGGAGACGCGGGCCTTTTCCTCGAACGCCGCCAGTCCTCCGCCCAAATGGTCGGATTTTCAGGACCCGCTGGATGCCATCGGCGCCAAGTTCAAGGAACGTGTGGCGAAGGCGCGGGCGGACAATCAGGTGCGCCAGGACGGGAAGTTCCTGTCGCGGGACGACCGCAGGGCGCTGGAAGTCATGGGATTGCCGATCGATGCGGATCGCAAGGCCCTGCGCCAGCGCTATACCGAATTGCTCCGCCGCTATCACCCCGATCACAATGGCGGGGATCGAAGCCATGAAGCCTCTCTGCAAGGCGTGATCGAGGCGTATCAACTGCTCCGCAAGACAGAGGTTTTCGCCTGATCCCTCAGAGCAGTAACCAGCCGATGATCAGGCCCAACTGGACGAGGACGATCAGTTGCAACAGCATGGAGAAGGGCTGCTTGCGCGTCTTGTGACGGAAAAGATGCCGGGCGAGCAAAGCGCCCGGTGAGCCGCCGATCAACGCCAGGCCCAGCAGATCGGCCTCGGGAATGCGGCGCCGTCCCGCGATGGCGGCGGCCTTGTCCTGCCGGAAGCGCAGCATGGTCCAGCCGTTCAGCAGCAGAAATATGAGAAATAATGTCATCGGCCCCATGAAGTCGCGATAGCGATCAGGCGGCGAATTTCCTACCGTCATGTCCGGGCTTGCCCCCGATCGCGACCGCTGCCATAGGCGCCGACCCCTTAGCTCCCGGAGAATTTCATGATGACGCCCCGCGCCCTGGGCCTTGATTTCGGCACGACCAACAGCGTGGCCGCACTTGCCGAGGACGACGAATCCGAATTGGTGGAATTTTCGGGGAAGGCGGCGGCGGGGGCGGTGTTCTGCTCGGCGCTCTGCTTCTGGCATGACGGCGATGTGAAGGGCGGCATGGCGCATGAGGCAGGGCCGTGGGCGATCGCGGAATATCTCGAATATCCGGAGGACAGCCGTTTCCTGCAAAGTTTCAAGTCGGTGGCGGCCAGCCCGATCTTCGAAAGCGCCAGCGTGTTCGAGAAGCGCTTCCGCTTCGAGGAACTGGGACAGATGTTCCTTTCCCGCATGGTCGGCCATGCGGGGGGCAGGCTGGACCGGCGGCCGGAGCGGATCGTGGTCGGTCGGCCAGTGGAATATGCTGGCGCGCGGCCCGACGAGGCACTGGCCCGGCGGCGCTATGATGCCATGTTCGCGGGCTTTGGCGACGAAATCCACTATGTCTACGAGCCGCTGGGCGCCGCGTTCAGCTACGCCAGCCACTTGACCAAGGCGGCGACGATCCTCGTCGCGGACTTTGGCGGGGGCACCAGCGACTTTTCGATCGTGCGGGTCGAGGCGCCGGGCGCTGCGCGGCGCTGCGTGCCCTTGGGGTCGGCGGGTATTGGCCTTGCAGGCGATCGGTTCGACTATCGGATCGTCGATCATCTGGTGCTGCCGATGCTGGGCAAGGGCGGGAGCTATCAGAGCTTCGGCAAGGAACTGGAGATACCGCGCAGCTATTTCGCGGATTTTGCCGACTGGTCGCGGCTGGCGCTGATGCGCAACCGGCGGACCATGGACGAACTGGCGCGCTTGCAGAAGACGGCGAATGATCCGGCGGCCATCGGGCGGATGATCACGGTGATCGAGAAAGAACTGGGCTATCCGCTCTACGACGCGGTGGGATCGCTCAAGCGGCGGCTTTCGGAGGCGGAGAGCGCGACCTTCCACTTCGAGGGCGGCGGGCTTGCCATCGAGGCCGAAGTGACCCGCGCCGATTTCGAAGGCTGGATCGCGCCCGACATCGCCCGAATCGAGGCGACGGTGGACAAGGCGCTCGCCAAGGCGGGCGTGGCGCCCGATGCCATCGACCGGGTGTTCCTGACCGGTGGCACGTCGCTGATCCCCGCGATCAGGCGGATTTTCGACCGGCGTTTCGGCAAGGAGCATATCGCGACCGGCGGCGAACTGACCTCCATCGCCCATGGACTGGCGCTGATCGGGCAGGAGGCCAATTTGGCCGAATGGGCCGCTTGATCCCGACGGCTTAAGGCCCCACTCTATCGACATGCCCGTCCCTGATGGCTAGGGCAGTGCCGACCAGACCGCTCGAAGAGACAAGAGAAATGACCGACATCCCGAACGTCCAGCCCGATACCCGCGCCGAAACGCTGTTGGCCTCGCCCGACCGCGAAGTGGATGCGCGCGACGTGTTCGGCATCGATGTCGACATGAAGATCCCCGCTTTTTCCGAGGCTGACGAACGGGTGCCCGACCTCGATCCCGCCTATGTGTTCGATCCGGACACCACGCTCGCGATCCTGGCGGGCTTTGCCTATAACCGCCGTGTGATGGTGCAGGGCTATCACGGCACCGGCAAGTCGAGCCATATCGAGCAGGTCGCGGCGCGCCTGCGCTGGCCATGCATCCGCATCAATCTGGACGCGCATATCAGCCGCATCGACCTGGTCGGCCGCGACGCCATCGTGCTGAAGGAAGGCCAGCAGGTCACGGAGTTCCGCGAAGGCCTGCTCCCCTGGGCGTTGCAGCGGCCGGTGGCGCTGGTGTTCGACGAATATGACGCGGGCCGCCCGGACGTGATGTTCGTGATTCAGCGCGTGCTGGAAACCGACGGCAAGATGACGCTGCTCGACCAGAACCGGGTGATCCGGCCCAATCCCTGGTTCCGCCTGTTCGCGACCGCCAACACCGTGGGTCTGGGCGACACGACTGGCCTCTATCACGGCACGCAGCAGATCAACCAGGGCCAGATGGACCGCTGGAACCTGGTGGTGGCGCTGAATTACCTGCCCGCGGCGACCGAGGCGCAGGTGGTGCTCGCCAAGTCCGGCGAGTACGACCATGAGGGCGGCCGCAAGGAAGTCGAGAATATGATCAAGGTGGCGGAACTGACCCGCCAGGGATTCATCAACGGCGACATCTCGACCGTCATGAGCCCACGCACCGTGATAAGCTGGGCACAGAATGCGCTGATCTTCAAGAATATCGGCTTCGCCTTCCGCCTGTCCTTCCTCAACAAATGCGACGAGGCGGAGCGGCCGCTGGTGGCCGAATATTATCAACGCGTCTTCGGCAAGGACCTGCCCGAAAGCGTCGCGCACCGGGCGGCCTGAACCCTACAGGGAGGAAAAAGCCATGATCGTCGTCGAACGGATCGATCCGGCGGGCGGAACCGCCCATCGGATCAGCATTCGCGGGCATGAACTGATCGCGGACATGACGGCGCCGGACGGTCATGATGCCGGGCCGGACCCGCATGATCTTTACGATTCGGCCTTGGGCGCGTGCAAGGCGATGACCATGCTCTGGTATGCGCAGCGCAACGGCATTCCGGTCGAGGGCATCCATGTCGGCGTGGTGCGCGATGCGAGCCAGGAGCGGCAGGGCATCTACAAGCTGACGACGCGCATCGCGCTCTCCGGTCCGTTGACCGATGAGCAGCATGACAGGCTGATCGCCGTCGCCGCGAAATGCCCGGTGCACAAGCTGATGAGCGAGGTCGAGACGCAGATCGAGACCGTCGCCGTGCCCTATGTCGGGGAAGGCGAGCGGCCGTGAGCGAAGCTTTCGCCCTGACGCCGGAGCATGGCCGACTGCCTTTGGAGAGCGCTTTCAACCTGCGCGACTTCGGCGGCTATGCGACCGCGGACGGGCGCTGCGTGAAGCGCGGCATGCTCTACAGGTCGGGGACGATGGCGTTGCTCACGGACGGGGATGCGGACCATCTCCGCTCGCTCGGCATCAGGGCGATCTGCGATTTTCGCCGCGGCAATGAGCGAACCGCCGAACCTACGCGCTGGCACGGGGCGGAGGTCGATTATTTCTGCCGCGATTATACGGAAAGCAGCGGGCTGCTGGGCGAGATGCTGAAGCGCGACGGCGCGACGGCGGACGATATGCGACAGACGATGATCGCCCTCTATCGCGTCATCCCGGTCGACCATGCCGAATCCTATCGCGCCATGTTCGCACGGATCGCGGATGGGCGCGTGCCTTTGCTGATCAACTGTTCGGCGGGCAAGGACCGCACCGGGGTCGGCGCGGCGCTGATCCTGGCGGCGCTGGGCGTACCACGCCAGACCATCGTTCAGGATTATCTGGCGACCAACGCCCATGCCGATTGGGACTGGCTGCTGGCGCAGCGCGACACGCTGGTGGCGCGGATGCGTTTGGCCAAGACCGCGATGCTCGAACCGCTGCTGAGGGCGGAAGCCGTCTATCTCGATACGTTGTTCGCGACGCTGGATGAAAAGCATGGCGGCGTGGACGGCTATCTGAACGACGTGCTGAGCGTGGACGCCGCGGCGCGCGATGCCATGCGTGGAATGCTGCTCGACTGATGGCCGACCGTTCGCCCCTCGATGCCTTCAAGGATGTGCTGTCCGGCGCGGCGCGCTCGATCGCGCGCGACGCGGAGGTGGAGGTGAACTTCACCGCCGACACGCCGCATATGGCGGGCAAAGCGATCAAGGTGCCGACGCCGGGGCGGAACCTGCCCGCCGAACAGGTGGCGTTGGCGCGCGGCTTTGCCGATGCCAATGCGCTGCGGTTGCGGCACCATAATGCGAAGATCCACAATGCCGCGGCGCCCGCCGATGCAACGGCCCGGGCGGTCTATGACGCGGTGGAGCAGGCGCGGGTCGAGGCGATCGGTTCGCGGGCGATGGAGGGGGTAAGGGCGAACCTCAACCATGCGCTCGACCTCAAATTGAAGTCCGATCCCATCCGCCGGGCGCGTTCCGCCGATGAGGTGCCCCTGTCGACGGCACTGGCGCTCAAGGTGCGCGAGCGGCTGACCGGGCAGGTGGCGCCCAAGGATGTGCGGGCCGGTCTGGCGATGGTCGACCAGTGGATCGAGGACAAGGCGGGCGCCGATCTCGATGCGCTGGCCATGGCGATCGACGACCAGCGCGCCTTTCAGAAGCTGACCTCAGCCATGCTGGAGCATCTCCAGTTGATCGACGCCGACGTGCCACCCGAAACCGATGACTCCGAGCCGCAAGAAGAGGGCGAGGACGAGGAGCAGCAACAGGAAGACGGCGACAGCGGCGAGGATCAGGCGGGCGACAGCGACGCCTTTGCCGAGGCGCGCGCCGAGGATCAGGGCGGCGACACCGAAGAGGGCGAGACCGAATATAGCGACGAGTTCGACGCCGACAGCGAAGAAGGCGCGGACGATATGGGCGAGGAAGGCATGATGCCGGTCCGCCCGAACCGGCCGATGGGCGACCTGCCGCCGGGCTTCGATTACAAGGCCTATACGCTGCTGCATGACGAGGTCGTGACCGCCGACGATCTGTGCGACGAGGATGAGTTGCTGCGGCTGCGCGGCTTCCTCGACCAGCAATTGGTGAGCTTGCAGGGCGCTGTGACGAAGCTCGCCAACCGGCTCCAGCGGCGGCTGATGGCGCAGCAATCGCGGTCGTGGGACTTCGATCAGGAAGAGGGGCTGCTCGACGCGGCGCGACTGGCGCGGATCGTGATCGATCCGACCCGCTCGCTATCCTACAAGATCGAGCGGGACACCGAGTTCCGCGATACGGTCGTGACGCTGCTGATCGACAATTCGGGGTCGATGCGCGGGCGGCCGATCTCCATTGCAGCGATCAGCGCCGACATCATGGCGCGCACCCTGGAGCGTTGCGGGGTGAAGACCGAGATTTTGGGCTTCACCACCCGCGCCTGGAAGGGCGGGCAGAGCCGCGAGGACTGGCTGGCCGCCGGGCGTCCGCCGATGCCGGGACGTCTCAACGACCTGCGCCACATCATCTACAAGAAGGCCGACGAACCCTGGCGCCGGGCGCGCAAGAATCTGGGCCTGATGATGCGCGAGGGGCTGCTCAAGGAGAATATCGACGGCGAGGCGCTGCTCTGGGCGCATAATCGCCTGCTGGCGCGCAACGAGGAACGCCGCATATTGATGGTGATCTCCGACGGCGCGCCGGTCGATGACAGTACCTTGTCGGTGAACAGCGGCACCTATCTGGAGCGGCATTTGCGGCAGGTGATCGAGTGGATCGAGAATCGCTCGCCCGTACAGCTCGTCGCCATCGGCATCGGCCATGACGTCACGCGCTATTATCGCCGCGCGGTGACCATCATGGATGCCGAACAACTGGGCGGGACCATGGTGGAGCAGCTCGCCGGACTATTCGACGAAGATTAGAAGCCAGCCTTGTTCGGGCTGGACGATGTCGAAGCCCGGCCCTTCCCTTGAAAAGAAGATCGGCAATCTCGACCTCGTTCAAGCGCGAACAAGCGTTTTGAGTAGGAGAGTGCAATGAGTGTCGCCTTTCGTCGCGAGAGCGACGAGGAGCATCTGGAACCCACGTTCGAGATTCCTTTGCCACCCGGTCCCAATTGGGTGACGGCGCGCGGCCTGCGGCTGACGCGGGAGAAGGTCGAAGCGCTGGAGGCGGTCGATACCGGAGCCATGGCCGAGGAGGATGCCAAGAAGCTGAAACGCGAATTGCGTTACTGGCGGACGCGCCTGGCGACGGCGGAAGTGCGGCCGGTGCCGGATGTTGAGACCGTGGCGTTCGGGAGCCGTGTTTCCTACCGGCTGAACGGCAGGGAGAAGCGGATCGACATCGTCGGGGACGACGAGGCCGAACCGGCGGCCGGGCGCATCGCCTTCTCCGCGCCGCTCGCCCGCGCGATGATGGATGCCGAGGAAGGCGAAAGTGTCGATTTCGGTGGCAAGCCGGGTGCCATCGCAATCGTCGCGATAGAGGCCATTGTGGAGGAGTAATTCCACCTTACAGTGAAAAGCCCTCCAGTTTGCGCTGGAGGGCTTTCGTTCGATCAAGCGTTCCGGCCGGCCTCGAAGAGGAACCAGGCGCGTTCCTCGGCCTGGTCGGTCCAATCGTCGATGATGCCCTCTGTCGCATTGTCGCCCGCTTCGGTCGCGGCGGCCTTGGCAGCGCGCAGGGCCTCGACCAGCTTCAGATTGTCCTCGCGCAGTTCCTTCAGCATATCGGCGGGGGCCACATAGTCGGCGTCATTGTCGACGACCGTCTGATGCCGCGCAATGTCGCCGATCGAGCGCAACGTGGTGTTGCCGGTCTTGCGCACCCGTTCCGCGATCAGGTCGGTGGTGGCGAGGATCTGCGTGGCCTGTTCATCGAACATCAGGTGATAGTCGCGGAAATGCGGGCCGGAAACGTGCCAGTGGAAATTCTTGGTCTTGAAATACAGCGCATAGCTGTCCGCGAGCACGCCGTTCAGCGCCTGCGCGACCGACTTGGTCGCGTTGCTGCGAAGATCCGTCGGGGTCTTGAGGTCGGGGGAGGTCATGCTTGGCTCCTGCTAGGGGACTTGGTTTCGGAGATATAATGATCTGTTACCGATAAGGTGCCATCCCAAACAATGAATTTTGCGCGGAAGTTTCGGTCAGTCTGATGGACGGATTCGATCAGGCGAGATGCAGCGCAGACACTGTTACGGCAAGGCCGATGACCAGCATCAGCACGCCACCACCGCGCCGGATGACCCGCAGCGGGAGCGCCTTGAACAACCGATCACGCAACAGCACGACAGGTACGGTCGCGGCGATGATGCCGATAGCGCCGCCGGTTGCCGCCAGTAAGGGATCGGCCGTGCGGACGGCGATGGCCAGGATCAGAAATTGCGCGCCGTCGCCAAAGCCCAGGATGAACAGGCCGAGCGCGGTGGTGAGGAACGGCCCCAGTCGCCAGTTGGCCAGGACATCGGGCGGTCCGACCGGCCACAACATGCCGCCCCCCAGGAAGATGAGTGCCAGCGCCAGGAACAGCAGACGCGCGTCGGACCCCAGCATCGGCGCCAGAAAGGCACCCGCCGCCGCGCCGATGGCGGCGTTGGCGATGGCGGCGGCGGCGACGCCCGCGATCACCGCGCCGTTCCGCTGGAACCGCGCGGCCAGCGCCAGGGCCAGCAACTGGCCCTTGTCCCCGATCTCACCCACCAGGCTGCCGAGCAACGCGATCAGCAATGCGTCCATTCAGCAGCCGTCCGGTTCGGGTTCAGGCGGGCAGGTGCGTGACGCTGGCCGTGACCGGCATCGGAATGACCTGGGCGTCGGGCAGTTCCGCCGCGATCGCTTCGCGCATCAGGTCGAGATAGGACATGATCACCGGCCCGGCGCCCTGCAAGAGCAGCGCGGATTGCAGCGTCCCGGCCAGTCCCTCGACCGAATCGATGTGGAAGGCGCGTGCGACATGACGTATCTGGTCGATTTCATCGCGCAACCGCGGCACGGACACATGCCCCCGTTCCCCCGCAAGTCCATCGACGCGCCGCAGCAGATCAGCAAGAATGGCCAACATCGGATCATGGCGCATGGCGTGACTCCCCGTCCCTTAGCTCCGACTCCGCTATAGGCCGAAGCCGGTTAAGGCCGCGTAAAGTGTAGCATGGCAGCGGGATTTCGGCCACGAGCCTTGACAACATCCCGAATCTCCCTCATGAGCCGCCGCTGAAACGGGGCGGTCCCTTCCTTGAAAGAGGTTTGGGGGGCCGCTCTTCTTTTTCACGATATTCACGACCAGGGACTAAGGCCATGGCCAAGCCAGCAACCGTCAAGATTCGCCTCGTCAGCTCGGCTGACACCGGCTTCTTCTACGTCACCAAGAAGAATCCGCGCACCAAGACCGAGAAGCTGAGCTTCCGCAAGTACGATCCCGTCGTGCGCAAGCATGTCGAGTTCAAGGAAGCCAAGATCAAGTGATCTGACGGCGGCTTGCGCCGCCTGACGACATCTGGGTTCGTGGCATGACGCCCGAACGAAGAGGCCCGTCCCCTTAAGGGAACGGGCCTTTCCTTGTCGCTTGTCCTTCCGACCCGAAGGCCGGGAGGACTGCCGATCAATTGCCGACCGGCTGACCGTCGGTGCGGCGGACCACGATCGTGGACGACCGCGGCTGCTGACCCGACACCGGCCAGTTCTTGGTCGGATGCTGGATGTTGATGAAGAAGTTCTTGAGGTCCGGCGTATAGGCGATCCCGGTGATCTCGCAGCCTTCCGGGCCGACCAGGAAGCGCTTGGACGCCTTGCTGATCTGGTCGACATGATACATCGAATTGTTGCCGAAGGCCTGGGTCATGGTGACCGCCGCGCCGTTCAGCGTGCCCGCATTGCCGGTGAGATTATGATCGGTCTCGACCCACAGACGGCCCTGCGGATCGATGCGGAGGCCATCGGGACTGGAGAAATAATCGCCGCTGATGTTCCCCTTGAGGTTCGCTTCGGCCAGATTGGGATTGCCCGCCAGCAGGAAGACTTCCCAGGTGAAGCGGGTGGCGAGCGGCGAATCGCCGTTTTCGCGGAATTTCAGGATATGGCCGTGCAGGTTGGTCGTGCGCGGGTTGGCGTTGTCGGTGACGCGGCGGCCGCCATTATTGGTGAGCGTCACGAAGATCGCCTGTTTGTTCGGCGCGACCGTGATCCATTCCGGACGATCCATCAGCGTGCCGCCCGCGACGCGCGCGGCCGACTGGGTGTTGATGAGGATGTCGGCGGTACTGTTGAAGCTGACCGTGGTCGGGGTGGGCGGCGTGGTCGATTGGCTGACATTGCCGGGATCGACGGCATTGGCGACGAGGCCGTTCTGACCCTGCACCAGCGCGCGCCATTCGCCCGTGCCATCGGCATTGAAGCGCGCGACATAGAGCGTGCCATAATCGAGCATGTCGATGTTCGACGCGCGGTTGCTGGTGCTGAAGGCACGGTCCGGCACGAACTTGTAGATGCAGCCCGGCGTCGAATCGTCGCCCATATAGAAGGCGACACGGTTGTTGGCGTCGGTCATATAGGCGACATTTTCATGGGAGAAGCGGCCCATGGCGGTGCGCTTGGTCGGAGCGGCCAGTTCCTGGTAGGGGTCGATCTCGACCACCCAGCCATAATGATTGTTGGGTTGGGTCGTGTCGATATAGTTGTTTGTCGTTTCCTCGCAGGTGAGATAGGTGCCCCAGGGGGTACGGCCCGAGGAGCAGTTGTTCAGTGTGCCCCTGATCGTCGAGGACAGCAGGCCAGCAGCGGGGCCGCCCGCGCGATAGTCGGTATTGCCGGTATAGCGCTTGTTGAAGCGCGAACCCGCCTTGACCGCAAACTTCCCGTCCGTGCCCTTGGCGATTTCCACGACCGAGACGCCGACGGCGGACAGGGCGATGGCCTTATCGGCCGCGGTGGCGGTGCCGGCATTGTAGCTGCCGCTGGAAAAGAGGATGTTATAGTCGGGCAGTTCATGGTTGATCGCCAGAAGGCCGCCGCTATTGGGATCGACGCCCGACAGGTCGAAAAATTCCATGCCGTCATGATTGCCGCCGGCCCAGAGATTGGTCTGGGTCGCGCTGGTCGGAAAGCTGCCGGGCGCATAAGCGGTGCCGGTTTCGACCGAATCGCCCGCCTTCAGCAGCACGTCGACCGTATAGCCCGCAGGGACCGTGACGGTGTCGTTGGTGTTGATCGCGACCGATGCGAAGCTGATCGCATAGCTGGCGGCGGGGGTAGGCGTGGGGGTCGGAGTGGGGGTGGGCGACGCGGCATTGCCGTCATCGTCGCAGGCGGCGAGCGCACCCAGCATCGGCAGCATGGACAGGCCCAGCAGGCCGTTCTTCAACACGGTCCGGCGTGCCGGATTGGCGGCGACGATCGCCTCCAGACAATCGTCGCCGGAAGCGATCTTGGGCTGCGCATCGCGAAAGGCCGCGCGCGCCTCGTCGGTCAGATGAGACATGGATGATACCCCTGTGTGCATTTCGGGTGTCGGCGGAACGCCGCGCCCTTGCGGTTCGGGGGCATGGCAGAGCGACATGACGCCAAGGCTGCAACGGCGAGACGGATTGATGAAAGCCGCGTGACTGTCCGGCGACAGGCGACCGGAGGAGATGGAAAGCGGAGCGGCAGTATTTGAGTGTCTGGCAGGCAGGAGCATGATGCGCTCAAGGACTATATAGCCCATGGCAGGCTTGGCTCGCCTGCTAGAGCAGCGCGTTCACCTGTTCGACGAAGCGCAGCACGGAAATCGGCTTGGACACATAGGCCTGGGCGCCTGCTCCGCGAATCCGTTCCTCATCGCCTTGCCCGGCATAGGCGGTGACGGCCATGATCGGCACCGATGACAATTGGGGGTCGCGCTTCAGGGAGATGATGAGTTCCAACCCGCTGATATGCGGCAGGTGGATGTCGGTGATCACCAGGTCGGGATGGAATTCCCGCGCCTGTGCCAGCAGGTCGCGCCCGTCCCGCAGCGGCAGCACCTCTCGCCCGTGCGCGCGCAGCAGGTCACAAAAAAGTTTGAGATTGAGTTCGTTGTCCTCGACAACGAGCACGCGCTTTGCCACCAGTCACCCGAGTTTGAAGAAATACGCAAAAATAATGGAAGCGTGCCCCCTTAAGCCCGCCCTTCGTTGAGAACAATCATGCGCCCCGACATTAACCATGGCAAGCGGCATAGCCCAGGCGAGACGCGAGAGCCATCCATCCTCGCGCTGATGGCGCTGGCCTGGATATTGGCGGACGATCGCCGGGCCGACCGGCTGCTGGCACTGACCGGGCTGAATGCCGACGCGTTGCGCGCGGGCGTGGGCGATCCGGCGATTTTGGGAGCGGTGCTGGGTTTCCTGGCCGATCATGAGCCCGACCTGGTCGCCTGCGCCGAAAGCATCGACAGCACGCCCGAAGCGCTGATCGCCGCGAAGGAGGCCCTCATAGCATGAACCGCCCGCTGATCATCACCGACTGCGATGAGGTGCTGCTGCACATGGTGGTACCGTTCCGGGAGTGGCTGGACGAGACGCACAATGTCCATTTCGACATGCGCGAGCGCGGCTTTGCCGAGGCTTTGCGGCACAAGGACAGCGGCCTCCCGCTGGAACGGGCTCTGGTGTGGGAGTTGCTGATCGGCTTCTTCGATACCCAGATGCATCGCCAGACGCCGATCGGGGGGGCCGTGGAGGCGCTCGGCCGCTTGGGAGAAATCGCCGATATCGTCGTCCTGACCAACATCACCGAACGGCATCACCGGCAGAGGGAGGTGCAGCTTGCGTCCCATGGCCTGCCCTTCCCGGTCCACTGGAACCAGGGCGGCAAAGGCCGGCCGCTGGCCGCCATCATCGCTGAGCGCCAACCTGGCGTTGCCCTGTTCATCGACGATCTGGCGGAGCATCATGCCTCCGTGGCGGATCATGCGCCCGGCGTCTGGCGGCTGCATATGGTGGGTGAGCCGGAAATCGCCGCCGATGTCGCCGCCGCGCCGCTCGCCCATGCCCGGATCGACGGCTGGACCGCCGCCGAAGCCTGGATCGCCGCCCGCCTGGCCGACGGACCGGCGCCTGAAACCTTCCCGACCATTCAAGGAGTCTCCGCATGAGCATCGAAACCCGCCTGACCGAACTGGGCATCACCCTGCCCGCCGCCGCCGCGCCGGTCGCCGCCTATGTCGCAGCGGTCGAGGCCAACGGCCTGCTGCATATTTCCGGGCAGATTTCCCTGTCCGACGGCCAGTTGATGACCGGACGGCTGGGCGAGGACCGCGACCTCGACTATGGGGTCAAGGCCGCGCGGGCGTGTGGCCTGAACCTCATCGCCCAGATGAAGGCGGCGCTCGGCAGCCTCGACCGGGTCGAGCGGATCGTGAAGCTCGGCGCATTCATCAGCAGCACGCCCGAATTCACCGACCAGCCCAAGGTCGCCAATGGCGCCTCCGAACTGATGGTCGAGATTTTCGGCGATGCCGGAAAACATGCGCGTAGCGCCGTGGGCGTACCGGTGCTTCCGTTGGGCGCGGCGGTCGAAATCGACGCGATCATCCTTGTCCGCCCGGCCTGATGCCCCTTCCTTCCTGACCGCCCGCCCCTTCGCCCATCGCGGGCTGCATGGGGCGAGGGTCAGCGAAAACGGCATGGCGGCCTTCTCGGCCGCCATTGCCGGCCATTTCGGCATCGAATGCGATGTGCGCCTCAGCCGCGACGGCGTGGCGATCGTCTTCCACGATGCCACGCTCCAGCGCATGGCGGGCGCGGCGGGCGCGGTATGCGACCATGATGCCACGACGATCGACCGGCTGACGTTGCCCGATGGCGGCACCGTCCCCCGCCTTCGCGACCTGCTCCATATATGCGGGACGGATGTCCCCCTGCTCATCGAGATCAAGGTCGAGGGGCGGCATGTCGCCCCCATCTGCGCGGCGGTGGCCGAAGAGCTGGAACGACGTCCCAAGGCCCTGGCGGCGGTCATGTCCTTCAATCCCATGGCGGTCCGATGGTTCACACGCCACCGGTCCGATGTCGTGCGCGGGCTGGTCGTCACGGAGCGGAACAGGCGCGGCTGGCGTGCGAGGATCGGCCGTGCCCTTGCACTTTGGGCAGCGAAACCCGATTTTATCGCCTGTGATATTCGCGACCTGCCCTCGCCCCTGTCCACGCGCCTGCGCCAGCGGGGGACGCCCGTGCTGACATGGACCGTGCGCAGCGAGGAGGAGCGCGCGCAAGCCGCGCTGCACGCCGATCAGATCATTTTCGAGGCCGCCGCATGACCGAATGCGTGGCGCGTGTGGCCAGGGGCGTGGCGCAGTTGCCGCGCGAAGAATGGGATGCCTGCGCCGGCACGGGCAATCCGTTCATCTGCTGGGATTTCCTGACCGCGTTGGAGCGGTCGGGCAGCGTCGGCGGCAATAGCGGCTGGCAGCCCCTGCCACTGGTGATAGACGGGCCGGATGGACGGATCGTTGCCGCCGCGCCGCTTTACGGCAAGACCCATAGCCAGGGCGAATATGTGTTCGACCATGGTTGGGCCGACGCCTGGGAACGGGCAGGCGGGCGCTATTATCCCAAGATCCAGATCGCCGCGCCCTTCACGCCCGTACCGGGGCCGCGCCTGCTGCTGCGCGACGACGGTTTCGCCCCGGCGCTGATCGCGGGGATCGAGGCGGTGGTGGAGCAGAATGCGCTGTCCTCCGCCCATGCGACGTTCATCGCCCCGGAACAGGTGCCGCTGTTCGAAGCGGCGGGCTGGCTGATCCGGGAGGACAGCCAGTTCCACTGGACCAATCGCGGCTATGGCGATTTCAGCGATTTCCTGGCCGAGCTGTCGAGCGCCAAGCGCAAGAATATCCGCAAGGAACGCGAGCGCGCCGTGGAGGGGCTGGAGATCGTCCACCTGACGGGCGACGCGCTGACCGAAGCGCATTGGGACGCCTTCTGGACCTTCTATCAGGATACCGGCGCACGCAAATGGGGACGGCCCTATCTGACCCGCGCCTTTTTCTCGATGCTGAGCGAAAGCATGGCGGACCGGGTGCTGCTGGTGCTGGCTTTGCGGAATGGCAGGCCGATCGCGGGCGCGCTCAACCTGATCGGCGCGGATGCGCTTTATGGGCGCTATTGGGGCTGCACCGAGGAGGTGCCCCATCTGCATTTCGAGCTTTGCTATTATCAGGCGATCGACATCGCCATCGCACGGGGCCTTCGACGTGTGGAGGCCGGGGCGCAGGGCGGGCACAAGCTGGCGCGGGGCTATGCGCCCGAACCGACCTTCTCCGCGCATTTCATCCACAATGAAAGCTTCCGCCAGGCTGTCGCCGACTTTCTGGAAGCCGAGCGGCTGGGCGTGCAGCGCGATCGAGACTGGCTGACCGAACGGACCCCCTTCCGCAAGGAGGATGCGCGGCCGGACTGAGCCCGTTCAGGCTGCGCGCAACTGCGTCATCGCGATCACCGCGCGCGCCTGGCGCTGAGCCTCGGCGATTTCGCGCGCCGACATTTCTCCGGCGATTTCCGCGCGCATGGCTTGGCCCTCTTCGCTGCCTTTGAGAGCCGCAAGGTTGAACCATTTATGCGCCTCGATCAGATCGACCGACAGATCGCCCGTGCCGCAGCTATAGGCCACACCCAGCTCGAAACAGGCTTCCGCCGTTGCGCCCGCCGCATTGGAAAGGCGGCTTTCCATCAGAAATTGCGCGTTTTTCAGACTATTCGCCATAACCCAATTTCCCCTGTGGAATCGTCACGATGGTTTTCGACAGGCGACAGGCTGCACCGGCTGCGGCTAAAAAATGGTTAACGGCAATTTCGGGAATTGTCGGGCGAATGACGGAAATAGTGTGCCCGAAAGGGTTAACGTCATCCCCCACCCACTAAAGGGGTGGCGCCAACCGGTGAATGTCCCCATAGCGCCTGCCATGACCGATCGGCCCGAAAACGCTACGGCGCTCCCAAAAAAGGACATAGCTTTCCGCGAATTCGTGATGCTTTGCGCCTGCCTGATGGCGATGAATGCGCTGTCCATCGATCCGATGCTGCCTGCCCTGCCGGAGATCGGGCGCGATCTGGCGATCCCCCATGCCAATGACCGGCAGTTGATCATCAGCGTCTATTTTCTGGGGCTGGGTTGCGGATCGCTGCTGTTCGGCGTGCTGTCGGACCGATTCGGGCGCAAGCGGGTGCTGGGCAGCGCGATGGCGCTGTTCATTCTGTCCGCTATCGCCTGCGCCGGAGCGCAGAGCTTCGCCATGATGCTGGCCGGGCGCGCCTGCGCCGGTTTCTTCGCGGGAGCGAGCCGGGTCATCACCGTGAGCATCGTCCGCGACCGCTTCAAGGGCGACGCCATGGCACGGGTGATGTCGTTGATCTTCGCCGTGTTCATGCTGATTCCGGTGATGGCGCCGACCTTCGGCCAGGCAATATTGTGGATCGCACCGTGGCGCTGGATTTTCTGGGCGCTCGCGATCCTGGCGACATTGATCCTGCTGTGGATGATCACCCGCTTGCCCGAAACGCTCCAGCCCGACAATCGGCTGCGCATGAACGCGGGCGCGATCTGGCGGACCGTCGGCACGATCGTGCGTACGCGCAGTTCGATCGGATATATGCTGGCGAGCGGCGTGGTGATGAGTGGGCTGATCGGCTTCATCCTGTCGGTGCAGCAGATCTTCTTCGACATTTTCGACGCGCAGAAGATCTTTCCCTTCGCCTTTGCTGCGATCGCGGGCAGCATGGGGATCGGCAGCCTGCTCAACAGCCGCCTCGTCTCCCGCTTCGGTGCGCGGCGCCTCAGCCAGACGGCGCTGCTGGTTCTGGTGCTCATCAATCTGGCCCATCTGGCGGTTGTCCTCTCGGGATATGAGACGATCGTGAGCTTCATGATCCTACAGTCCCTGACCATGATGACGGTGGCCTTCACCGCGTCCAATTTCAGCGCGATCTCGATGGAGCCTTTCGCGAGGGGTGCGGGCGTCGCTTCTTCCTTTCAGGCGTTCCTGACCACCGCCGTATCGAGCGCCCTGGGTAGCATGGTAGGTCGCGCCTTCGACGCGACGACGATGCCGCTGACACTGGGGCTGGTCATATTCGGCTCGGTTTCCTTCCTGATCGTCGCCTGGGCCGAAAGGGGAAAATTGTTCACCCGGCCCCATCATGGGGTGCTGCGCGATCCGGAATTCGAGCTGATACGCTAAAAAAGAAACGGGGCGGTTTCCCGCCCCGTTTCCATATGCTCAGGCGTCCTGGCCGCCGGGCGTGTGCGCGCCCGGCATGGGCGGCACCGGCAGCGGCGGAATACCGACATCCTGCTCATGCGTTTCGACGATGCCGCGTCCGACATGGCTCTTGCGATAACCATAGATGAAATAGAGGACGAGGCCGAGGCCACCCCAGATCGGCAGCACCAACTGCGCATCGACGGGCAGGTTGAAGAAGAGGAACACGCAACCGAACGCCGCGGTCGGCGCGATCCCCCAGACCAGCGGGGTACGGAACGGCCGCGCCCGGCCCGGTTCCTTGACGCGCAGCACCAGCACCGCGATCGACACCATGAAGAAGGCGAAGAGCGTGCCGGAGTTGGAGATATCCGCCAACTGCCCGACGGGCAGCAGCGCCGCCCCGATGGCCACGAAGACGCCGGTGACCATGGTGACGACATGGGGCGTCTTGAACTTCGGATGGATGCTGGCGAGCTTTTCAGGGAGCAGGCCGTCACGCGCCATGACGAAGAAGATGCGGGTCTGGCCGAACATCATCATCAGGATGACCGAGGGCAGCGCCAGATTGGCGGCAAGGCCGAGCGCATTGCCCACGACCGTCCAGTTGATTTCGCGCAGCACGTGGGCCAGCGCTTCGTTGGAGCAGACCAGATCCTTGGCATGGGCGGCAGTGGCGCAGGCGGCGGCAAAGCCCTGCGAACCCGGCGCCACGATCGAACCGTCGGGGCCGAGGACGGGCTGCGCGCCGATCGCGCCGATCGCGCCGGCGGCGACCAGCAGGTAGAAGATGGTGCAGAGCGCGAGCGAGCCGATCAGGCCGATCGGCACGTTGCGCTGGGGATTTTTGGTTTCCTCCGCCGCGGTCGACACAGCGTCGAAGCCGACATAGGCGAAGAAGATCGAGGCGGCGGCGCCGACAATGCCCATGCCGCTCGTGCCCTCCGGACCAAACCAGCCATTGGGCGCGAAGGGCGAGAAATTGCCGGTCTTGAGCGCCGGAAGGGTGAGGATGATGAAGGCGGTGAGCGCCGTCACCTTGATCGCGACCAGCACGGCGTTGACGCGGGCGCTTTCGGTGGTGCCGATCACCAGCAGCGCGGTGACTGCCAGCGCGACGAAGATGGCAGGAATGTTGATGAAGCCATGGCTGAAATCGGCATGGGGAAGGAGGCCGTTCATCGTCCAGACCGGCCCGGCGGATAGGGCCTGTGGCAGCTCAAGCCCGGTTATACTTTTCAAAAGCCCCATGAAATAGCCTGACCAGCCGACCGACACGGCGCTGGCGGCCACCGCATATTCCAGAATCAGCGCCCAGCCGACCATCCAGGCCAGCAATTCGCCGACCACGGCATAGGTATAGGTATAGGCCGATCCCGAAACCGGCACCATCGATGCGATTTCCGAATAGCAGAGCGCGGCGAAGGCGCAGACCGCGCCCGCGATCATGAAGCTCCACATCATGCCCGGCCCGGCCTTTTGCGCGGCGGCGGCGGTCAAAACGAAAATGCCGGTGCCGATGATGGCACCGACACCCAACAGCGTCAGCTGGATCGGCCCCAATGTGCGGACGAGCGATTTCTTCTCGGCCGTGGCCAATATGGCATCCAGAGGCTTTATGCGCCCGAAAATCATGATGGAGCCCTTTATATCTGATGTCTTTTGCCCGGGCGGCCGTTGCGGCCGCTCCCCTTTTGTGATGAAGCGGAGACTATCGCCTAATCTGGCGCGCGCAAGTATGTTGCGCATTCAGGACATGGATCAAAACTGCTTTCCATGCGGGCCCAAGGGAGTGACGGATGATCGAATTGCTGCGGGCGCCGGCCTTGGGCGATGTGAAGCATGGCTTTGCCGGGCGGCGCGGCGGCGTTTCGACCGGGGTTCATGCCGGGCTGAATGTCGGCCTGGGGTCCGCCGACGAGCGGGAAGCGGTACTGCGCAACCGCGACCTCGCCCGCGACGCGCTGTTGCCCGGCGCGACGCTGGTGACGGTGCATCAGGTGCATTCGCCCGATGTCGTGACCGTCACCGCGCCGATTCCGGAAGACGACCGCCCTTCCGCCGACGCCATGGTGACGGACCGTCCGGGGCTGATATTGGGCATATTGACGGCCGATTGCGTGCCGGTGCTGTTCGCCGACGCGCAGGCGGGCGTGGTGGGGGCGGCCCATGCGGGATGGAAGGGCGCAATCGGGGGCGTCACCGATCGCACCATTGCCGCGATGGAGGTGCTGGGCGCGGATCGCGGTCGGATCGTCACCGCGATCGGCCCGTGCATCGGCCGCGCCTCCTATGAGGTGACGCTGGATTTTGCGGCGCGGTTCGCGGCGGAGGATGCGGAGAATGACCGTTTCTTCAGCGCCGGGCGCGAGGGGCATTGCCAGTTCGACATCGCCGCCTATGTCGCCGCCCGTCTGGCCGGAGCCGGGATCGGACGGATCGAAATGCTGGACGAAGATACCTATAGCCAGCCCGAACGATTCTACAGCTACCGCCGCTCCTGCCATCGCGGCGAACCGGATTATGGCCGGCAAATCTCCATGATCGCGCTCTGAAGGGTCAACTCCCGCCCAGCACATTGATGGTGAAGGCGAGGATGCCGAGATTGAAGACGAAGGCCGCCAGGCAGTGGAACACCACCGTCTGGCGCATGGCCGTGGCCGTCACCGCAGTATCGGACGTCTGGAAGGTCATGCCCAGGGTGAAGGCGAAATAGACGAAATCCCAATAGCCCGGCTCCTTCGTGTCGGGGAAATCCAGACCCCCACTATCCCCGCCGCGATCGCCCTCCAGATAGAAGATATGCGCATAATGCATGGCGTAGACGAGGTTGGAGAACAGCCACGCCAAGGCCAGCGTCGCCAGCAGCAGGGCAATCGACGCCGCGCTTGGCCCGCCATGCTGGCTGACCGCCACGCCCACCGCGACCAGAACCACTATCGAAACGATCCCGGTCAGCAGCAGCATCAACTGCCGGTTGGCGTCATTTTCGGCCGCCTTCCGCCGCATCGAATCCGGATCGGAATCCAGCAATGGCCAGACCGACAGCAAAAAGGCCAGCGCGGCCAGATCGAACCCCGCCATCACCGCCTCATGCCAGGGCAGCAGCAGTGCGAAAGGCACCATGCTGGCAAGCAGCGCCAGGAACATGCCGTAGCGCCAGGGGAAGATTTGCGGGCGGCTCATCCTGCACATAGAAAAGGTAAAAACCGCCTTTCGGCAAGCCGTCATATCACCGCCGCAGCCAGGCCGAGCGATACCGCCTCATTGGCCTCCAGATACCAGTTTTCCGGCGCGCGCCGCAACAGATCCTCCATCGAGATCTGGGAACCCAGGATCAGATTGGCGAAGCCCTCATTCTGGATGGCGATCGACGCCTCGATTTCATGGAGGGTGGCCTTGAGCGAGGCGATGCAGGTGGAGAGCGGCCCCTGAAGATGGATGTCCCGCGTGATGATCCGTTCATGGATCATCAGCCGCGTGCCCCGCGTCAGATAGCGGTTTTCAGCCGCAAAGAAGCCCATGAAGGTCGCGCCTGCCGAATAGACCGCCGTCTTGCCGAGGAACACCAGCCGCCGCTCGGGATAAAGGTCCGACTGGAAGCGGATATCTTCCCCCATCATCCGCGCGATTTCCGGATCGCCGCCAAGCGTGGAAATCTCCACCACCACCAGCCCCTGCTGCGCGGCAGTCGACAGGCATTGGCGGAAATGCAGATACATGCCGTGATCGACCAGCCCCGAGAGCATGATCGCGGGAAATTCAAAGTCCCTTGGACCCAGCAGGGGTGCCTGCATCGGCATATTTTCCGTTCCTTTCCCGTTGCGCTGTCGGCTGCTCTACGCGCAGCGATGCAAATGGTGCCGGAGCGTCTCGGTTTTTGACTGGCGCCCCGCGGGAGAGCCCCCTAAAGAACAGATCATGACCAAAGGGCGTGGGGCATGATCGCGAAACTGAAAGGGCGGCTGGACAGCACAGGACTGGACCACGCCATCATCGATGTGGGCGGGGTCGGCTATCTGGTCGGCGCCTCGTCGCGCACGCTCGCGGCACTGGGGCCGGTGGGCGAAGCGGTGACGGTGCACACCGAAATGCTGGTGTCGGAGGATTCGATCCGCCTCGTCGGCTTCGCACGGGCGGAGGAGCGCGACTGGTTCCGCCTGCTGACCAGCGTACAGGGCGTGGGGTCTCGGGTGGCGCTCGCCATCCTCTCCGCGCTGGAGCCTGGAGAGCTGCACCGCGCCGTGGCGACCGGGGACAAGGCGATGATCGCCCGCGCCAACGGCGTCGGCCCCAAACTCGCCCAGCGCATCGCCAATGAGCTGAAGGACAAGATCGGCGCCGTGCCCACCTCCGCCGGTGCGGCCGGTGGCGGATTCGCGGCGGTCCCGGTCGGCGGTCACAGCGCCGACGCGATCTCCGCATTGCAGAATCTCGGCTTCAAGCCTGCCGAAGCCGGCACGGCCGTCGCCGCCGCCGAAGAGGAACTGGGCGAAGGCGCTTCGCTTGACGCGCTCGTCCGCCTGGCTCTCAGGAAAGCCGCCAAGTGAGCGAGGACCGCCTGATCTCCTCCACCCGCCGCATCGAGGATGCCGATGCGGCGCTGCGTCCCAAGTCGCTGACCGAGTTCATCGGCCAGCAGGCGGCGCGCGAAAATCTGCGTATCTTCATCGAAGCCGCAAAGGGGCGCGGCGAGGCGCTGGACCATGTGCTCTTCTTCGGCCCGCCCGGCCTTGGCAAGACGACGCTGGCGCAGATCGTCGCCCGCGAGATGGGCGTGGGGTTCCGCGCGACCTCCGGTCCGGTGATCGCCAAATCGGGCGACCTTGCCGCGCTGCTCACCAATCTGGACGAGGGCGACGTGCTCTTCGTCGACGAGATTCACCGCCTCAATCCCGCCGTCGAGGAAGTCCTCTATCCCGCCATGGAGGACCGGGCGCTGGACCTGATGATCGGCGAAGGCCCCTCGGCCCGTTCGGTGCGGATCGACCTGCCGCCCTTCACGCTGGTCGGCGCGACCACGCGGCAGGGGTTGCTGACGACGCCGCTGCGCGATCGCTTCGGTATTCCGGTGCGGCTGCAATTCTACACCGTCGACGAATTGGAACTGGTCGTGCGGCGCGCGGCGCGGCTGCTCGACCTGGCCATCACCTCCGACGGCGCGATCGAAATCGCCCGCCGGTCGCGGGGCACTCCCCGCATTTCCGGGCGGCTGCTGCGGCGGGTGCGCGACTTCGCCAATGTCGCGGGCGCGCCGGCGGTGGACGCCAAGGTGGCCGATGCTGCGCTGACCCGGCTGGAGGTCGACCATCTCGGCCTCGACCTCATGGATCGCCGCTATCTGACCATGATCGCGGACATCTATCGCGGCGGGCCGGTCGGGGTCGAAACCCTGGCGGCGGGCCTTTCCGAAGCCCGCGACACGATCGAGGAAGTGATCGAGCCCTATCTCATCCAACTTGGCCTGATCGCCCGTACCGCGCGCGGTCGTTGCCTCAACGGTCCGGGTTGGAAGCATCTGGGGCTGAACCCGCCCTCCAATGTTCAGGACGGCCTGTTCGACTAGACTTGAAATCCCGGAAAAATCATGGCCGTCACGATCCGGCAGGGTTATAGCCTCGCCAGGCAGCGAAGAGGCGTGCAAGCGACGCGCCACGAGTGAGGAGATGCCGTTTTGAGGGCGATCGAGCGTTTTCCCAATCTGGTGACCATGTTCTTCACCCGCGCCGGAGCCATGGGCGACGCCCCGTTCCTCTGGCGTAAGGAGGCGGGCCAGTGGCAATCGCTGAGCTGGACCGAGGTCGCCCATCAGGTGGCTTCGCTCGCCAGCGCCTTGCAGGCGCAGGGGCTGAAGCCCGGCGATCCCGTGATGCTGGTCAGCGAGAACCGGCCGGAATTCTGCATCGCGGACCTTGCCATCATGGCGGCGGGCTGCGTCACGGTGCCGACCTACACCACCAACACCACGCGCGATCACCAGCATATCCTGACCGACAGCGGCGCCCGCGCGGTCATCGTGTCCACCGCCAAGCTGGCGCAGAATCTGATGCCCGCCGTGTTGCGATCGCAGGCGAGCTTCGTCATCGGCATGGAGCCGCTTCGGGGTGCGCAGGGGAGCGTCGCCTGCCATCTGTGGAGCGACCTGATCGCGCATCATCCGACCGACATCGATGCCTGCGCCGCCAGCCAGACGGCGAAACGCGACGATCTGGCCTGCATCATCTACACCAGCGGCACCGGCGGCGCGCCGCGTGGGGTGATGCAGCATCATGGCTCCATCCTCTGCAATATCGAGGGCGCCGGCCGGCTGCTGGAGGAGGATTTCGGATGGGATGAGGAGGTGTTCCTCTCCTTCCTCCCCCTCTCCCACGCCTATGAGCATAGCGGCGGCCAGTTCATGCCGATCATGCTGGCGGGGCAGATCTATTATGCGGAGGGGCTGGAAAAGCTGGCCAGCAATATCGAAGAGACGCGGCCGACGATCATGGTCGTCGTTCCCCGCCTGTTCGAAGTGCTGCGCGCCCGCATCATCAAGTCGATCGAGAAGCAGGGCAAATTCCCCGCCTATCTGCTTGGACAGGCGCTGCGCATCGCCGCCAAGGAACAGCGCGGGCAGAAATCGCTGCTCGACCTGCCGATGAAGGCGCTGCTGTCCCATACGCTCAAGCCCAAGATCGCGGCGCGTTTCGGCGGACGGATGAAGGCGCTGGTGTCGGGGGGCGCGCCGCTCAATCCCGATGTCGGCCTGTTCTTCGACGCGATGGGGCTGACGCTGCTCCAGGGCTATGGCCAGACCGAGGCTGGACCGGTGATCAGTTGCAACCGCCCCCGAGCCGGCATCGCGATGGACACGGTCGGCCCGCCGCTCGATGGCGTGGAAGTGCGGATCGCGGAGGATGGCGAGATCCTCGTGCGCGGCGAACTGGTGATGCACGGCTATTGGCGCAATCCGGCGGAAACGGAGAGAGCGCTGCAAAATGGCTGGCTGCACACCGGCGACATTGGCGAGATCGATGCCAAAGGCCGCGTCCGCATCACGGACCGCAAGAAGGATCTGATCGTCAACGACAAGGGCGACAATGTCTCGCCGCAGAAGGTCGAAGGCATGCTGACGCTCCAGCCTGAGATCGGACAGGCAATGGTCCATGGCGATCGCCGTCCGCATCTGGTCGGGTTGCTGGTACCTGATGCCGAATGGACCCGCGAATGGGCCACGGCGCGGGGACTGGCGGTCGAAGGAGTCGATGCCGATTCGGGCTATCAGGCGGCATTGCGCGCGGCGGTCGACCGGGTGAATGACGATCTGTCTGTGATCGAACGGGTGCGGCGCTTCATTCTCGCGGACGAGCCCTTCACCATCGACAATGGCGAGATGACGCCTTCCATGAAGATCCGCCGCCACGTCATCCGCGCCCGCTATCAGGAACGGCTGGACGCCCTATACAAGGGCTGACGTCCGGCCGCTCAATTCCGATGAAGCGGCCGGAGCGGGAGTCACCGCTCGACGGGCCGGCAATGCTATCCCATCCTTGCCCGTCAGCGAGTTTGTAAGGCTTAGCACGGCGTCAAGCTACCGTCCGCACTGGCCGTTTCCGCCTTGGCTGCTGATCCTCATATCGGCTTGCCCGAATATGCGCGAGCTTTGTCCGGGCTTTGCCCGCTAGGCATGGGCAACCAGAATCTTATTCCGGCCACCCTCTTTGGCTCCATACAGCGCTTCGTCAGCGGCTTTGAGCGCATCGCGTGGATTAGAGAAAGCAAACACGTCTGCTATGCCACCGGAGAAGGTAACTTGACCGAATGGTGCGTCGGTCTTGCGATTCACCAGCTTACGAGAGGCAAATTGCTCACGCAGGGCATCGAGACGTTCGTGCGCGTCGGTGAGCGAAACGCCGCGAAACAGCATGACAAATTCCTCACCGCCATGTCTGGCAACGTGACAGTTGTCGTTCGTGATGGTCGCCAAAGAATCCGCGATGGTTTTGATCACCCGATCCCCGGCATCATGCCCATGGGTGTCGTTGATCCGCTTGAAATGGTCGATGTCGCAAAAAGCGATGCACAGCGGCTCGATGGCTAACCGCGCATCACGATAGTGTGTATCAAGGAGCGCCTCAAACGCCCGTCGATTGGGAAGACCCGTCAGATGGTCAATTTCGGCGTCCCGCTTGGCCTTATCCAAACTTTGACGGAGGGACTTTGCCTCGTCTTCGCTCCGCCGCATTTCCTGTTCGACCTTGCGGGTGCGCTCCAGCATCGCCTTCGCCAGATCGGCAAGGTTGGAAATGATCGTCCCGGTTTCCTCAACCTGTTCCAGATCGGCGACATGCTGCGCCAGTTCATCGTTGTAGTGGGCAGTGGCGCTGCGGGCGACATTGGTGCTCTTCGAGAATGCTACCAGCGTGGATTCGAGCTTCGCCATCAAAAGCTGGACGCCATCGGCATCATATTCTTCTTCATCGTTCGCCGTGGCTTCGTCGAGCCATTCCTGCGTGATGGTGATACCGGCGTGAGCCCTCGTCGCAAACTGTCGGGCGAGGCCGGGGTTGGCACCGGAGAAAGCGCCATGAGCAATCACGAGATTGGCGGGCGTCACTTCGAGGTCATGCGCGAGCAGGAAGGTCGAAATCTCTTCGAGCAAATGCCTGCGCGCTTCGGTGAATATGTTGCTCGGCTTTTTGCCACCATCCGCCGCCGCTTCGCCGCCCAGGCTTTTGCGCGAGCCGCCAAGTCCGAGGCGACCTAAGAATGAACTGCCAGAATTGTTCGATGCACTCACGGTTCAGCACCTCTTTTGCTGCGTGACGGTGGAAAAGCGGCTAGAGCTTGTCGCGGCGATATACCTGCGGAGACGCGCCGTGCGCTTGCTGAAAGGCGCGCCGAAAGACGTTGGCGCTCCCGAAACCCACCGCCTTCGCTATCGTGTCGATGGGCAGGTCTCGTTGTTCTGCGAGCAGCGAGCGCGCCCGTGCCAGTTGGCGCTGGCGCACAAACTGATGCGGCCCCACGCCGGTTGTCGCCGTGAACGTCCGCGAAAAATGCGAACGGCTAAGACCGGCTAGTTTCGCCAGGTCGTCGAGGTTGATCCGTTCGGCCAGATTGGCTTCCACGAAATCATAGACGGCTTGAAGCTGTCGCCGTGAAAGCTTGCCCTCGCCCTGGACTGACACCCCAAAAATTTCAAGCGCCGCCGACAGGCACAATATTTCCGCATAGAGGCCGTCAACAATGGAGGTGACGGCTACATCGCGCAGCTTCCGCATGGTCGCCGCAAGCGCCGGATCGCGGGCATAGGCAAAGGGGCCGAGATCGTGCGTTGCGTAGCGTTCTCCGAGATCGTCGCGTAGCTGGAGCGGGTCGAAGTACAGGGCGGTAAAGGAGTTCTTGCGAGCGGTCGGCTTTGACCAGCCATGGATAGTGCAGCCGCGCGGCGCAAAGGTGAGGGTGTCGCGCAAATCGGTCTGATGGAGACGCGGCAGACCATCAATCAACAACTCGCCATCCTGCAACGTCAGATCGTGAAGCGCCAGGTAGTGCCAATCGCCCTCGGCATGGAATCCGTATGGCTCGTCAGAGTGGATTTCTATCATTTCGATCTGGAAGCCCGGCCAACGGAGCGGATGCCGCTCCACATGCGCTTCGTCAGACGAGGCATAGTCGAATTGAAGTGTGTCGAGCGAACTCATGCGACGGCACCATAGTGCAAATTATGCGGAATGATACCATTTTTGCTACTAACCTTGATCGGCGTAGTTTCATCGAGCCCGAGGATCATTTCCAAGGAGGCTATTAAACATGATGAGATGGGGAAATCCTGGATAGGGGCCAGACGGAGCGAACCAGTGCTGGGGCACTGCCGAGTATTGACGAAAAGACGTTCGGTTTTCAGGCAAGCGAGTTAATTGCTGTAGGCCCGCCGGACGCCGTCATCCTCCATGTGCGCAAGCTGGCGCTCAATCGCGTCGGAGTTGAACTTGCCGGATTCGTTGAGCAGCGTGGCGGCCATCGCCCGGAAGCCGTGTGCGATCATTTCCTCCTGGCCGAAACCAAGGACGCGCAGCGCCGCGTTGACGGTGTTCTCGGACATCGGGCGGCGCGGCGAACGGAAGGAGAGGAAACAATATTTCCCCATGCCCGTCAGCTCTCAGCGCCGCTCGAAAAGCTTGGTGACCTGCGTGGACAGCGGCACGCGGTGCAGACGCCGCATCTTCATCTTCTGCTCAGGGATGTTCCAGACCGAAAGGTCGACGTCGAAGTCGTTCCACTTCGCCTGGTGCTTCCGGACGGCCTCGGAAGAACAAATGGTGCCAGAAGAGCTTTCTGCGGGGCAGCCTAAGCAATTGATTTCACAGTCAAATCATAGACTTACGAACTCGCCAAGAGCATTAATATCACGATCTGGATTCGTGGAAAAGGCTGGACGTGAATGGACAGGGCGGTTCGAGTCCTTCTGGACAGGGCTGGTTGGGCTCGTGTCCGAAATACGCCTACAAATTTCGGACAAATGAGTGAGACTTTAGATCTGAAGACCCGCATCCTGCAGCGGATCAGCGCCGGTACGCCATGAGGCGTATGGACGGCGGCGGACTTTCTCGACCTCGCCACGCGCGACGCTATTGCCAAGGCCCTTCGGCGTGTCGTTGCCACCGACACTCTCCGCAGGATCGACAGAAGCCCAGCCCTAGCGCAATAGAGCGCGGCCGCGCTCAAGCGCGAGGCGCCGGAGCCTTGAGCGTCTACCCATCAGCATCCGGTTGAGGATATTGGTCTTGCCCGTACCGGGGGCGCCGCTCACCAATATATGCTCGGCCTCGAAGGCAGCGGGAACCCTAACCTTGCCGATCCGCAGTGGCCCCTTCCGCTTCCAGAACAGCTCCCGGCGCAGGTCACTCTGCCCGGCGATCCGCGCCCCGCGCAGATATTCGTTGGAGCCAAGGCCGCGCCCGGTCCGGGTGAAGACGAACCAGGCCAGCAGCAGCATGAGCAGGGTAAAGCCGCCCGAGACAATCGCCCCCCAGACGGCATGATGTTCCAGCGCCGCCAGCGCCTTGTTCGCGATGCGCGACCCCATCAGCGCGTCGCCGCTGGTCCAGTAGGTGAGGCCCGCCGCTGTCCTGAACAGGAGGGGAGCATCGCCCGGCACATTGCCGCGCAGGGTCGCCTCGGCGACGGACCGCAATTGGGGCTCGAGCTGTTCGGTCAGTGCCCGCAGCCGGTTCAGATTGTGGGTCTTGGGGGAGTAGAGGGTACGGACCAGAAAGATGCAGTGATATAGCCGCTCGGTGGCTTGGTGCAGTTCAAATGCCGCTTTCTTAAAGCGCCCCTTCTCGAGGTTGCTTCTAGGTGAGCCAGCGCTGCGAGCCGTAACCCTGCTTGAACAGCCGGTGCCAGAGGATCAGCACATTGATCCCGGAATAGCGCCGTCCCGTTCCGGCGTTGCGGGGCAGGCCCAGCGCTGCCTTGCCATCATCCCACGGCCGCACCCATGGCAAGGTGCCTTCCTCGATCTGCGCGATAATGCGGTCGGTCACCTCGCTATAGAGGGTAGAGCCGTTGCGTTGCCCGCGATCCTGATAACCCATTTCTTCCTCCTTCCCGCATCGCACCGGCCGCCGGAACGGCGGGGGTGGGCGGCAGGAGCGGACCGGCAGGCCCACCGTCATGAGGCGGGCCGCACCCGAAGGGCCGCAACGAAGAGGAGGAGTTGGGGCAAAGCCCCGGCTTGCGGCTCGCCGCGGTGGGACCAGAGGGCAACGACGCCCACCACCGCCGCGCCGGAGGCCGATCAATCAAATACAGACCAGACGCCACTGCGCGAGGCGCGCGGTGTCCGCGACCAGGCCCTTCGCGCTGCCTGCAGCAGCGCTCCGCATCGTAGGGGAAGGGGTAGTCAACCTGTCCGAACCGACCGGCCCTTGACCCGGCGCCCAAGCTGACCCCACTCCGGTCATTGCGCGAGCATGGTCAATAGACTATATTCAGTCTGAATTTAGCCTAGTGAGGGCAGCATGCGTTATTCTACCCAGGTCAAACCGATCAGCTATCTGAAAGCCAATGCGGCGGAGGTGCTGTTGAATCTCGCTGAAAAGCGCGAGCCCCTGGTTATCACCCAGAATGGCGAGGCAAAGGCCGTCATCCAGGACGTCGCCTCGTTCGAGCAGACCCAGGAGACGCTCGCGCTGCTGAAGCTGCTGGCTCTTGGCACTCGAGACATGGAGGCTGGCCGCACAAAGCCGGCGCGGGCCGTTGTCGAGAGACTGCGAGCCAAGGCCTCCGATCGCTAATGACCGAGACGCGGTTCGAGATTGAACTGACCCAGGGTGCGGAGGACGATCTCGAGGAAATCCATGCCTATTTGGCGGAAAACCGTTCGGCCGAGGACGCCGACGCGCTGCTCGACGAATTCATCAGCACCATCGAGACGCTGGAAAGCTTCCCGGAGCGGGGCGCTGTCCCCAAGGAACTCGACGCCTTGGGAATTCGGGAATTCCGGCAGATCCTGCTGCGGCAGCACCGACTAATCTACCGTACTGCCGGAACGAAGGTCTTCATCCTGATCATCGCTGACGGTCGACGGGATATGCAGACCTTGCTCGAGCGCCGCCTGCTTGGTTCATAATCAAGGGTACAGGTCATTCTCGCATGAGACCGTCGAGATAGTCGGACCAAGCCTGCATCATCGCCACCCGCTCATCCCAATATTCCCCTCGGGCATAGGCGCGCCGGACTGCGTCTGCTTCGGCGTGCGCCAATTGCCGTTCGATAGCGTCCGGGTGCCATTTGCCCATCTCGTTAAGCAAGGTGCTCGCCATGGCCCGAAAGCCGTGGCTGGTCATCTCATCCCCTGAATAGCCCAACCGGCGAAGGGCGCCGTTCAGCGCATTTTCGGACATAGGCCGCTTAAGAGACTGGAAACCGGGAAACACAAATTTCCCATTGCCAGTGACCTCCCTGATGGAAGAGAGGATTGCGAGGGATTGCCGCGAAAGCGGAACGCGATGTGGGCGCCGCATCTTCATTTTTTCCGCCGGGATTGACCACAACGCCTTGTCGAAATCGACTTCCGTCCATTCAGCATGGCGCAATTCGCCGGGGCGAACAAAAACGTGCGGGGCGAGCTGTAAGGCTGCCTTTGTGACCGCATGACCGTCGAAGCCAGCGATTGCGCGCATCAGCGGCCCGACCTGCTGGCTGTTGGTGATTGCGGCCAGATGCTTCACCTTGGGCGTCGTCAGGGCGTCGCGGAGATTGGCAGATAGATCATGCTCCGCCCGTCCCGTGGCGATTGCGTAACGGAAAACCCTCCCGCACACGCTCCTCAACCGTCTGGCAGTTTCATGCCGGCCTCGCCCTTCGACCTGCCGCAGGACCGCCAGCAATTCCATGCTCGTGATCTCGCTGATCTTGCAATCGCCCAGGCTGGGATACGCGAATTCGAGAAGCCATTTGATCTTGCCGATCGTGACTTCCCCAAGCCCTTCCCGTTCTCGTTTCGCGAGCCACTCCTCGGCAACGGTGCGAAACCCGGTAGTCGCCTCGAACGCTTCCAGCGCTTCAATCTCCTTTCGCGTCGCGGCTGGATCCGAGCCGGCCGCAAGGAGCTTGCGGGCTTCTTCTCTTTTCTCCCGGGCCTCCGCCAAGGTGATCAACGGGAAGACGCCCATCGCCATCGTCTTGGCCTTGCCATCGAAGCGATAATTCATGCGCCAGTAGCGACCGCCTTGGGGTGTCACCAACAGATAGAGACCATGTCCGTCAGCAAGCTTGTAGGGCTTATCTCGCGGTTTTGCCTTGGACAATGCGAGGGATGAAAGTGCCATGAGGGTATCTCCAATGGCCATGTCGGCCGATACCCGCAAAGATACCCTCAGCGACCCCGAATTCCCAAATCCACGGGCGGAAACCAGTGGACGCCAGACACAAAAAAACCGCTGTTTCCAGCGGTTTTTTCGATCTATGCGGATCTCTCCGGAAGAACAAATGGTGCCCAGAAGAGGACTCGAACCTCCACGACCTTGCGATCGCCAGCACCTGAAGCTGGTGCGTCTACCAATTCCGCCATCTGGGCACGGGGTAGGAGCGCGCAACTAGCCGTTGGTCCCAAGGCTGTCAACGCGCCCTATGCATTATTTTTATTTTTCTGGTTTCCCGGCAAAGAGCTTCTTACGGCACCTGTCAGGACGTCAACAGCCTGCGGAGAAACGCGATGAACAGCCCCGCCTTTGTCCCACCCTCTTTCCTCCCGCGCTCCGACGGGGTGAAGCTTGCATACCGTCATAAGCGCGGTGAAGGGCCGACGATCGTCTTCCTGCCCGGCTATATGTCCGACATGGAGGGCGGCAAGGCACTCGCGCTGGATGCCTGGGCAAGGGAGCAGGGCCGGGCGATGCTGCGCCTGGACTATGCCGGCAACGGCGCGAGCGAGGGGCGGTTCGAGGACGGCACGCTGGCGAACTGGCGCGACGATGCGCTGCTGCTGATCGATTCCCTGACCGAAGGTCCCGTCGTGCTGGTCGGCTCCTCCATGGGCGGATGGCTGGCACTGCTGATCGCCCTCGCGCGGCCGGAACGGGTGGCGGGGCTGGTCGGCATCGCGGCGGCACCCGATTTCACCCAATGGGGCTTTACCGATGCGGACAAGGCACTGCTGGCGACCGAAGGGCGGATCGTCGAGCCGACGGCCTATGGCGACGATCCCTATGTCACAACCCTGGCCTTCTGGCAGTCCGGGCAGGCGAACCGGCTGCTGGAGGGGGAGATTCCCATCGACTGTCCGGTCCGGTTGCTGCACGGGCAGGAAGACGCCGATGTACCCTGGCAAATCGCGCTGCGCCTTGCGGAGCGGCTGCGTTCATCCGATGTGCAGACGCTGCTGATTAAGGACGGCGACCATCGCCTTTCCCGCGACCCGGACATTGCCCTGCTGATCCGGACTGTCGCCAGCCTGTTGGACAGCCTCTGATGCCCCTTTTGCTCCCATTGTTGCTGCTCGCGCCGCAGGCCTACGACCCGGAGATAGAGGCGGTGATGAACCGCAAGCGCAAGGAAAGGGCGGAGGCAGCGGCCTCTGCCGTTGCCACGCCCCCACCCGCCGCCCGGACGAACGACGGGCGCATTCCAGTGCCCGACAAATATGCCGCCAAATTCCAGGCCTGCCTGGATCAGGCGGTCGAGGCGCCGGACAAGGGCGTCGCCTTCGCGCAACAATGGCGGATCGACGGCGGCAGCTTCTACGCGCGCAACTGCATGGGTTTTGCCTATGCCCGCGCGGAGCGCTGGGCGCCCGCCATCGTCGCCTTCGAACAAGGCGCCGAGGAGGCCGAGCGCGGCGGCGAAATGGTGCAGAGCGGACGGCTCTGGGCGCAGGCGGGTAATGCCGCGCTGGCGGGTGGTGATGCCGCCAAGGCACGCAACGATTTCGATGCAGCGCTGGTGCGTGGCCTGCCCGACGGGGTCGAGAAGGGGGAGGTCCATCTCGACCGCGCGCGCGCGCTCGTGGCGCTGAACGATGTCGGGGGTGCACGCGATTCGCTGGACATCGCGCTGGAGCAGGTGCCTCAGGACCCGCTGGCCTGGCTGCTTTCGGCCACCCTGGCCCGCCGCGCCGGGGAGATGAAGCTGGCACAGGCGCATATCGCGCGGGCAGTGCAACTGTCGCCCGACGATGCCTCCGTCGCGCTGGAGGAAGGCAATATCGCCATCCTTACCGATCAGGAGGATGTGGCCCGTTCCGCTTGGCAGCGCGCGGTGAAGCTGGCGGCGCAATCGCCCGCGGGCAAGGCAGCCGCCGACAATCTTTCCCGTTTGCCCGCGCCGAAATCCGCCAACTGATCACCCGATGCGGACCTCGCCCCGTTCCTTCGGGAAGCGGGCGCAATCCTTGTCGACGACAAGATCGGCGTCGTTGATGCGCGTCAATCGAGATAGAAATCGACGGTCGTGACGACGCGCACCTTCTTATAGGGCGTGTCGCTCGCCCCGTCGGCCTCGCCATCGCGCGCCTCGATCGAAAAATAGCCCTGGGTCGCGCTTTTGATCCCGCCGACGCTGGCGCCACTGTCACGGGCGAACTGTTCGGCAGCGGCGCGGGCATCCTTGGTTGCTGCAGCGACCATTGACGGCTTCACGTCATTGAGCCTCGTGAAACTGTAACGCATGCCCGATCCTTCCTGAAGCGTGACGCCACGCCGGACCAGATCGAACTGCTGCGCCACCGCGCGCTGAGCGCGGGCAATGTCGGTCGTACGCAACAACATGCGCTGGGTGATGGTGATCGTGTTGACGCCATTGTTGATATATTGATTGACCCCCGCGCCGGTCGCGGTCAGCGCGTCGGGCTTGAACCCGAGGCTGGCGAAATAGGCGCGCAGTTCCTTCGTATTATTGTCGATTTCGGCACGGACGGTGGGCAGGTCGAAACCCGTGGCGGAATAGCTGATCGACCAGGTGGCGAGGTCGGCGGTCACGTCCTTTTCAGCCAGACCGCGAACGGTAACGGAACGGTCCGCCGCCTTGGCCCGTTTCAACCCGTCGCCCAACAGATACCCGCCGCTGACGATACCCAAGGCGATCAATCCCGCGCAGCCGAGCAACAGCTTGCCATGATGGGCCAAATCCATACGCGCCTCCCTCTTCCTTCCATGCCCAACGCATCTTATCTTGAGGACGTTCCTAGGACTTCAGAGATGAACCGTTGCTTTATAGCGACGAATGGAGTTAATATTGCCCAAATATCTGCACACGATGGTCCGCGTGACCGACATCGATCGCACGGTCGCCTTCTTCCGATTGCTCGGCCTGGAGGAACAGAAGCGCTTCGACAATGCGCAGGGCCGGTTCACCCTGGTCTTCCTCGCTGCGCCGGGCGACGAAGATGCGCAGGTCGAACTGACCTACAACTGGCCGGCCGAGGACGGCACGCCACCGGAGGCATATGGCGGCGGCCGTAATTTCGGCCACCTCGCCTATAGGGTCGAGAATATCTACGAAACCTGCCAGCGATTGATGGATGCGGGCGTCACCATCAACCGCCCGCCGCGCGATGGGCACATGGCCTTCGTGCGCACGCCGGACAATATCTCGATCGAGCTGTTGCAGGACGGGCATCTGGAACCCGCCGAGCCCTGGGCATCCATGCCCAATACAGGAGTCTGGTAAGATCATGCTGGAGGTCGTCTGCATCCCCGTTCTCAACGACAATTATGTCTGGTTGCTCCACGACGATGCCAGCGGGCAGACGGTGGCGGTCGATCCCGCCGTCGCGGAGCCGGTGCTGGAGGCGGCGCGGCTGAGGGGGTGGACGATCGGCCAGATCTGGAACACGCATTGGCATGGCGACCATGTCGGCGGCAATGCGGCGATCAAGGCGGCAGCGGAAGCCTGGGGTGGCTGCATCATCACCGGCCCGGCGGCAGAGGCCGAGAAGATCGGCACGCTGGACCGTCTGGTGCGGGAGGGGGACAGCGTCCGGATCGGTGATCACCAGGCGGTCGTGATGGAAGTGCCCGCCCACACCGCCGGTCATGTCGCCTATCATCTGGCGCAGGACCATGTGTTGTTCGTGGGGGACACGCTGTTCGCCATGGGCTGCGGCCGGCTGTTCGAGGGGACGGCGGCGCAGATGTTCGCCAATATGCAGCGCTTCGCCGCCTTGCCGGACGACACGGCGGTCTATTGCGCCCATGAATATACGCAATCGAACGGCCGTTTCGCGCTGACGGTGGAACCGGACAATGCCGCCCTCCAAACCCGTATGGCGGAGGTCGATGCGGCGCGGGCGCGAGGTGAGGCGACGGTACCGACCAGCATCGGGCGGGAACGCGCAACCAATGTCTTCATGCGCGCGCGCGATGTCGTGCAACTGGCGGACCGGCGCGCGGCCAAGGATGCTGCGTGACGGTTTTCGTGTCGTTTGGCCGTCTTTCAAACGGGGATGAATGAGGAGAGGTGCCGTGCGCTCATGGATATTGCCCTCTGGGATATTTCTCGCGCCGCTGTTGCTGGCTGGATGTTCCGGTAGCCAGGAGCCGCCCAAGCTGACCGAAAAGCAGACCAGCGAACTGGAGCGCGCCCTGGCCGGCAAGGTGCCGGGCGAAAAGACGAGCTGCGTCAATCGCGTGCCGCAGGCCAATCTGACCGCGATCAGCAATAGCGTGCTGCTCTATCGGGTGAGCGGGCGGCTGGTCTACCGCAATGACCTGATCGGTAGCTGCGCGGGTCTGGCGCGTGGGGATACGTTGATCATCAAGACCTGGGGCTCGCAATATTGCCGTGGCGACCTGGCGACCAGCGCGGACCTGATGACCGGCATGGTGACGGGCAATTGCGCACTGGGCGACTTCACGCCTTATCGTTCCCCAGCAAAATAACATTGCCATTCACCGATCCTTCCTGCTGCGGCAGGAGCAGGATCGCCGGGCTGGGAGCCATTTTCCGGACTCTGTCGCCTTCCCGATGCCATAAGCGAACGGCCGCGGCACGGCCTTCCTCGCTGCGGTGGCAGGGTACCGTCCGGTATATGTTGCCCCATCGGAAGGGCCGCCGATTAGTCTGACCTGACAAGTGCCCGGATCATCCATCACACACGGGCTTCCCGCCGGGCATGTTCAACCTTACCATGGGCAATGGCAGCATCATCGGATCGATATTGACAGGCATGAAGAGATGGATGCGATTTCCTTCCGACAGCGCCGGGAGCATGGCGATGAAGCCCCCGGCCGCCGGGATCGGGCAGGATATCCCATCTGGCGATGCCTCCAGCATCGACGCGTGCGAACGGGGCGCCCGAGCCCGGCAATTTTCATGGAGATGAAGACCGCCCATGTCCGATATTGAAGGAAAGACCGGCGGGCGCCTGCTGGTCGAGGCTTTGGTCGCGCGCTGCGTCGACCATGTGTTTTGCGTGCCTGGCGAAAGCTATCTGGCGGTGCTGGATGCGCTGGTGGACGAACCCGGCATCCGGGTGGTGACATGCCGGCATGAATCCGGCGCGGCGAACATGGCGGAGGCCTATGGCAAGCTGACCGGCAAGCCCGGCATCTGCATGGTCACGCGCGGACCGGGCGCCACCAACGCAGCGATCGGCGTCCATACCGCGCAGCAGGATTCGACGCCGATGATCCTGTTCGTCGGCCAGATCGGGCGCGGCGATCGCGGGCGCGGCGCATTTCAGGAGGTCGATTATCGGGCCGCCCTGGGCGACCTTGCAAAATGGTCTGTCGAACTGGACGACGCCAGCCGCACCGACGAAATTCTCGGCCGCGCCTTCGCAACCGCCCTGCAGGGCCGCCGCGGCCCGGTGATCATTGCGCTGCCGGAGGACATGCTGACCGAAGTCGCCCGGCCGCAGGGCTTTCACCCCACCCCGCCTTGCTCCACCGGGCTGGACCCCGCCACCGCCGCTTCGATTCATGCCGCCCTCGACCAGGCAACCAAGCCGCTGCTCCTGCTCGGCGGCAGCGGCTGGTCGGATGAGGCGCTCAAACGGCTGGAGAAATGGGCGGATGCGGCGGAGCTTCCCGTTCTCCTGTCCTTCCGCCGCAAGGATCTTTGGGACAATGAGCATCGCTGCTACATCGGGGACATCGGATTGGGGACGAATCCCAAACTGCTCGAACGCGTGCGCGAAGCAGACCTGATCCTCGCGATCGGCGCACGGCTGGGGGAGAATGTCACCCAAGGCTACACCCTGTTCCGGCGGGAGGATATGGCCAGGAAGTTGATCCACATCCTTGCCGATCCGGCGGAACTCGGGCGTGTCTGGCCACCGCTGATCGCTTCCGCCACCGACGTCGCGGCGGCGGCGCTCAAATTGGCGGAGACACCGCTCCGGGGCCGCTGGCCGCAATGGCGGAGCGCCGGCCGCGCCGACTATGAGGCCTTCTCCAGCCCGGTTGCTGTGACGGGCCAAGTCAATCTTTCGCAGATATTCGCCGGGCTGGGCGCCCACATGCCGGCCGACACGATCATCTGCAACGGGGCCGGCAACTATGCCGCCTGGCTGCACCGCTTCCATCGCCATCGGCGGCCGCACACCCAATTGGCGCCGACCAGCGGGGCGATGGGCTATGGCGTGCCCGCCGCGGTCGCCGCCAAACTGGTGCATCCCGACCGCGAGGTGATCTGCGTATCGGGCGACGGCTGCTTCCTCATGACCGGCCAGGAGATCGCGACAGCGGTGCAGCATGATGCCAGGGTGATCTTCATCGTGGTGGACAACGGCTCTTACGGGACGATCCGGATGCATCAGGAGAAGGAATATCCGGGCCGCGTGATCGCGACCAATTTGCGCAACCCCGATTTCGCGGCCTACGCCCGTGCCTTCGGGGCCTGGGCAATAACGGTGGAATCGACCGAAGCCTTCGAACCCGCGCTTGCCCAGGCCAGGGAATGTGGCACCGTCGCCCTCATCCACGTCAAAACGTCCGTGCAGGACATCGCGCCCGGGCGCACACTCCCGGCCGCCGAATCACAGTGAAGGAATCATGATGGCCAAGGCACCGAGCTTGATCTGGGACGACCCCCTGCGTTTCTCCGAGCAGCTGAGCGACGAAGAGCGGTTGGTCCGGGACAGCGCGCACGATTATTGCCAGTCGAAACTGCTGCCGCGCATCATACAGGCAAACCGGCATGAAGTGTTCGACCGGGAGATCCTGCGTGAAATGGGTTCGCTCGGCATGCTCGGGGCGACGATCCCGGAGGAATATGGCGGCGCGGGCGCGAGCCATGTCGCCTACGGCCTGATCGCCCGCGAGGTAGAGCGGGTGGACTCCGGATACCGTTCAGCGATGAGCGTGCAATCGTCGCTCGTCATGCATCCGATCCACGCCTATGGCACGGAGGAACAGCGCCGCAAATATCTGCCTGGCCTGGCCAGCGGCGAGCTCGTCGGCTGCTTCGGACTGACCGAACCCAACCACGGCTCCGACCCCGGCGGCATGGCGACGCGGGCGCAGAAGGTGGATGGCGGCTATCGCCTCAACGGCCAGAAGATGTGGATCACCAATTCGCCGATCGCCGACCTTGCGGTGGTGTGGGCAAAGCTGGACGGTGTGATCCGCGGCTTCATCGTGGAGCGCGATACCAAGGGCTTCTCCACCCCGAAGATCGAAGGCAAGCTATCGCTGCGTGCGTCCATCACCGGCGAGATCGTGCTGGACGACGCGATCGTCGGCGAGGACGCGCTGCTGCCGAACGTCTCGGGTCTCGCCGGTCCGTTCGGCTGCCTCAACAAGGCACGATACGGCATTGGCTGGGGCGCGATGGGCGCGGCGGAGGCCTGCTGGCATGCCGCCCGGCAATATGGCCTGGACCGGCAGCAGTTTCAGCGGCCGCTCGCGCAGAACCAGCTCTATCAACGCAAGCTCGCGGACATGATGACGGAGATCGCCCTTGGCCTTCAGCTCGCATTGCGCGTTGGCCGGCTACTCGATGAGGGCCTCTGTCCGATCGAGAATATCTCGCTGCTAAAGCGCAACAATTGCGGCAAGGCGCTCGCCATTGCCCGTGACGCGCGCGATATGCATGGCGGCAATGGCGTTTCCGACGAGTTCCACGTCATGCGCCACATGTGCAATCTTGAAGCGGTCAACACCTATGAGGGCACTTACGACATTCACACGCTGATCCTTGGCCGCGGCCAGACCGGCCTCCAGGCCTTCATGTAATGAAGGCGTCCGCACGTCCGCTGGTATCCGCATCCTGATCTGATCCGGATACTCGCCAGCCTTCGGGCGACGCAACGCCTGGCGCATGGGGTACATGCGGGCCTTTCAGCGAGAGGCGTGAACGGGAATGGATAGAAAGGTGGCGGAGACGGAGGGATTCGAACCCTCGGTAGCCCCTTAAGGCTACGACGGTTTAGCAAACCGCTGGTTTCAGCCACTCACCCACGTCTCCGCACGAATTTGCCCATCGGGAAGATGAGCAGTGGCTAGGTGTCGGCCTATAGCGGTGGCTTTCGTCCATGGCAACGGTCCTTCGCCACGAAAATTTGCGGGTTTTGGCGAAAAGGGATTCGGACTGGCGCGGAATCGACTCGGGTCGCCGTTCGTTCATTGTCGTTTCAGCTTGTTCCCCGATAATCTGGGCGATCATCAAGTGGCGGGCCTTTTCGGGAGTATCGGGCATGATCGGGATAGTGGGGCGGGTATCCAGCCGCGTGGCGCGAGCCGGAGCGCTGGCGGCTGCGCTGGCCGGAATGACGCTGGCGCCGGTCGCGGCGCAGGCGCAGGTGCGTACGGTCGATCCCAATGCGGCGATCGATTCAGACCTGGCGCCGCCGCCGCAACAGGGCAGCACACCGACCGAGCCAGGCGTCGACAACAGCGTTCAGCCGGGCACCAGCTATCCGGCGGACAATGGCGCGGCCTCCACGGCTGCACCCGCCGGAACGGGAGCGACGGCAACCGGTGCGCCGGTCACGGCCAATTCGCCGCCAGCCGCCATCTCGCCGGGCGATTCCTATCAGCAGGACGACCTGATCGGCGCGGCCGAGGGCGTGTTCGGCAAGGGGGCGGAAGGCCTGGCCGGAATCATCGAGAAGATCCTCAAGGACCAGGGGCGTCCCAATGCCTATATCGCCGGGCGTGAAGCCTCCGGCGCGTTCGTCGTCGGGCTGCGCTACGGTTCGGGGACGCTCAACCACAAGATCGAGGGCAAGCGCGAGGTTTACTGGACCGGGCCGTCCATCGGCTTCGACGTCGGCGGCAATGCGGCCAATACCTTCGTGCTGGTCTATAATCTCTACGATACCCAGGACCTCTACCACCGCTTCCCGGCGGCGGAAGGCACCGCCTATCTGGTAGGCGGCTTCACCGCCAGCTATCTGCGCTGGGGCAGCGTCGTGCTGATCCCGATCCGGCTGGGCGTGGGATATCGGCTGGGGGTCAATGCGGGCTATATGAAGTTCACCGAAAAGCGGAACTGGCTGCCCTTCTGATCGGTGTCAGAGGGAGAGGCTGAGCTGTTCGCCGGTCTCTCCCTCCGGTTCCTCATGATCGAGATTGTGCACGCCCAGCCCCAGCAGCCGGGCGCCCATGCGCAGCGGCAGTTGCGCCCGCAGCAGCGCCCGCCCGGTCTCCCCCAGCACATCGGGTGAGCGCACCGGCCCCGCGAAACTTTTCGACCGGGTGATGATCCGGAAATCCGCGAACTTGACCTTGAGCACCACCGTCCGTCCATAGGCGCCGCTCTTTTCGATCCGGCCCCAGAGATTCTCGGCGATCCGGTCGATTTCGGAAATCAGCGCATCCTCGGTGAGAAGATCGTCGAAGAAGGTATCCTCGACGCTCACCGATTTGCGCTCCTGCCGCTCATGGACCGGGCGGTCGTCCTCACCGCGCGAGGCGCGATAATAGAACAGCGCTGCGCTGCCGAAATGCTGCTGGAGAACGGCAAGCTCCCGTGCCCTGAGGTCCGCGCCCGTCTCTATGCCCAGCGCCAGCATCCGCTTTGCCGTCACCGGCCCCACGCCATGGATACGGCGCACCGGCATCTTCGCGATGAAGGCCGCCCCGTCCTGCGGCCGGACGACGCAGATGCCGTCGGGCTTGTTCTGATCGGAGGCAAGCTTGGCGATCAGCTTGTTGTACGACACGCCTGCCGAGGCGGTAAGGCCTGTTTCCTCCCGGATCATCCGGCGGATTTCCTCGGCAATGCAGGTCGCGGACGCGATGCCCGGCTTGTTCGCCGTGACATCGAGATAGGCTTCGTCGAGCGACAATGGCTGGATGATGTCGGTGAAGCGCGAGAAAATCTCCCTTACCTGCGCCGACACCGCGCGATAGACTTCGAAACGCGGCCTGACGAACAGCAGGTCGGGGCAAAGCCGCCGTGCGCGCGCTCCCGGCATGGCGGAGCGGACGCCGAATTTACGCGCTTCATAACTGGCGGTGGCGACGACGCCCCGCGGACCGCCGCCGCCCACGGCCAACGCCTTGCCCCGCAACGAGGGATCGTCGCGCTGCTCGACCGACGCATAAAAGGCATCCATGTCGATATGGATGATCTTGCGCGGCGGTCCTTCCATGGTTCCCGCTTATGCCACAGGGCAGAACGGAAGGGAAACACCCCGGATCGGCTAAGCGCGCGGGCTCATTTCCTGTCCTTGAGCGACAGCAGGGCGGCGAAGGGGCTGGCCTGTTCCTCGGTCAGCACTCCGGCCTCGCGCAACAGGCTGTCGGCCTCGGGCGAGCGGGGATAGGGGGTCATGGCCAGCGCCACCGTCTCCGCCACGGCCTCCCCCATGTCGATGACCAGGCCGTCATAGCCGATGGTGTCGCAATCCTCGGCATCCAGTTCCAGTTCGTCGCCTTCGGGCGCTTCCGTGCCTTCCTTGACGAAGCGGAGCAGGAAATCGGTATCGACCGTCTCCGGCACCGGCACGCCGGTCGCGACGCAGGGCTGCGCCAGCGCCGCGCGCACGCGACCGCGGGCGAAGATCGCGCCATTCTCCTCGCTCAACGCATAATCCGCCTCCAGCCGGTCAAGGGCGAGCAGATGGAAGCGCTTGGCCAGCGCCTCGCGCTCGGCGGCATCGGCGGTGATCGTCACCGGCTGGGCATGACGGGCGAGCTGGTCGACCCGCACGGGCCGGGAAAATTCGCTACTGTTGGTCATCCAAGGTCTCCGGCGATCAGCGCGTCGCGGCTGAGGCAACCCAGCCGCACCCAGCGCGCACGCAGATGCGATTCGACATGGGCGATCGCGTCGGCCGGCGGCGTCTGGCCGCGATAGAGGTTACGCGTCAATGCTTCCGCAAAATCTCCCTCGCCCGCCAGTGCCTCGCGATAGGCCGACAGGCGCCCACCCAACGCGCTCACCATCCGGCCGATATGCTTGCCGACGACGACATCGCCAATCCCCTCCTGCCGGAGCTGGCCGTCCATGTCGTCGACGAACAATTCGGTCAGCCACACGCTTTCCTGCTGCCCGTCCAGCGCCTCCAGCCGCATCAACACCTGCGCCAGGATCGCGACGATCATGTCGAACCGGCCGTCCATCGTGTCGGGAACCTGCCCCTCGACATACCAATGGGGCTGGCGACCCTCCACCACGATGGCGTTGTAGAGGGGGCGCATCGCGTCCTTGGGGTCGCTTTGGGCGAACAGACGCTGGAAGATGCTGGGCATGACGAGAGAGTTTCCTGGCTGAACCGAAAGGCGGCCCCTTGCCGAGGCCCCTGCATTTCCATATTGATCGGCCAGCCGCCCGATGCAATGGCGGCTTTGTTTTTCGGCACGGTCCGGGGTTTCCCCCGCAGGAGAAGTTGATGCGCCAGTTCAGCCGCCAATCCCGCAGCGGGCGGATTTTGCTTGGCGCAAGCCTTTGTGCGCTACTGCTCGGTGCGTCGGGCTGCACGCGCATCCGAACCCATCAGGGCTATCAGGTCGACAAGCTGCTGGTCGATTCGGTCCAGCCGGGCATCGATAACCGCGCCTCGGTCGAAGGCACGCTGGGCCGCCCCAGCTTCACCGCGCAGTTCGGCGACCAGGACTGGTATTATGTGTCGCGCGACATGCGCGCACTCGCCTTTTCCAACCCCAAGCCTGTGTCCCAGACGGTGCTGCATGTCCGCTTCGACGCGGCGGGCAATGTCGTTGCGGTCGATCGCATGGGGTTGGAGCAGGTCGCGAAAATTTCTCCCTCAGGCGACAAGACCCCGACGCTGGGCCGCCATCGCAGCCTGTTCGACGAGATTTTCGGCAATATCGGCGCGGTCGGTGCTGGCGGAATGGGCGGCGGCGGAGGCGGCAGCAACACCGGCGGCGGCCCTAACGGGAGCTGATCGGGCGCTCGGCTCGACCGGGAAGGTCCAATCCGTCAAGCATGGCGCTTAGGCCTTTCGCGAGGGGCATGGGCCGATAGCCATGCCGGCGCAGGCGATCGATATTGAGCGCAGGGAAGCCCCAATCCTCCTCGCCCGTCGTTTCACGACGGATCACGGCGCCGCTTTGCCGGGCCAGCAGGTCGGCCAGCTCCGCTACGGTCGTGCGCACGCCGCTGCCGACGTTGAACGGACCGCTTGCGCCGCTCTCCAGCAGCAGCAGCAGCGCCTGCACCACGTCATCGACCGCAACCAGGTCCGATCCGAACTGGCCTTCACCATGCACGCCGATGGTCCCGCCTGCCGCCGCCCGCACCATGGCGGCCAGCGCGCCGCCATGCTGGCCCGGTCCATAGACCGAACCCAGCCGCAGGGTCTGGAGCATCATCCCGCTCGTCCGGCAGCATTCCGCCGCGTAGATTTCCTGAAGGATCTTCGACCCCAGATAATAGCCGCGACTGCCTGGGAAGAGCGGGGCATTCTCGTCCGGCGGAACGGCCGTAGGGGCATAGGCATTGGCGCTGCCGGCATGCATCACCCGGCCCACCCCGTCCCGGACAGCCGCCTCCACCAGATGCAGCGTGCCAAGCGCATTGACCCGCCAGCACCGCACCGCTTCCACCGGATCGCGATGGTCGGTCGGAATATGCGCCGCCAGATGGATAAGCGCGGAACAACCCTTCAGATCGGCCGATCCGATGCCGGGCGCCGCCAGATCGAGGTAACGCCATTCATCCCCCTCCCCCGCCGGACGTTGCCGGGAGAGATGGCGGATACGATAGCCGCGCAGCCGCGCAGCCTCGGCAAAATGGCGGCCGATGAACCCCGAGCCGCCGGTCAGGGCCAGCAACGGCTTCACCGCACCGCGTCGATCCGTTCCTGCGACACGAAGATTTCGTCCAGATAACGCAGGATAGTGCCGGAGCGGACCGGCGGCTGGACGATCGGCGTGCCATGGAGCAGCTTGCGCACGCACATTTCGACCTCATTGAAGCCCGCCAGCGCGCGCAGTGGCGTGGTGCCGGAAAAACGCGCGTTGATTTCAAACACGCGAGGAATGCCCCGGTCGTCCAACCGGAACTGGAAATTGGCCGGGCCATGGGGTTGCAGCGCCCGGCCCAGCACACGGACCTTGGCGTTCAGTTCGGGATAATCGCCGGTATAGGCGCGGTAGGTGTTTCCGTCGCGCAGGTCGCGACGCATCACGATCGACGCCTGGACCTCGCCGTCGAAGACCAGCGTGCTGGCGGTATATTCACACTCCGGATCACCCACGCACTCCTGCACGACGAGGCCGCAGCGTCCTTCCAACGCCTGCGTCAGTTCATCCCGGTCACGAACCAGCGACACACCGACCGAGCGCGCGCCGACGCGAGGCTTCACGACAAGCGGAAAACCGACGCTCTCGACCAGCGCCCGCACCATTTCCTCCTCATCGCCGCTTGCCGAGGCGGGGTGCGGCAGACCGACGCTTTCGAAGAAGCGCGCGGTTTCCAGCTTGTCGTCGGCAATCGCGACCACGCGCGGATCGCTGACCAGCACATGGGTGCGGAACAGCGCCTCGAGCCGATGGCGCTCGGCAGCGAAATAGGAAAGTTCGACATCGGTCCCGACCAGCACGGCATCCGGCCGTTCACGGTCGAGCAGTTCGTGGATATGGTCGCCAAAGGCCGGATCGTTCGCGAAGGGCAGGCGATAGGCGGTATTCGCCCAAAAGAGGCCCGCGGATAACGGATTGGGGTCCGCCGCGATCACGCTGCAATCCAGCGTCGATTGCCGCAGCGATTTGATGATGCCCTGCCCCAGGACGGCGCCTGCGCCCGTGACCAATATCTTCATGCGAAAAACCGGCAGAGCCGCTCCTGCGTGGCGGCGGACAGGGTGGTGGCGCGGATGGCGTGCATCTGATCCTCCGGGTCAAAGTCAATGTCGCGCGATTCCACGGTCACACAATCTCCCCTGATTTCGATCATCGCCCATTTCGGGGTCCGGTCGCGCTCATCCCGGGGCTGACCCAGCGAACCCAGGGTGAAGATGGTGGCGGCGGTGCAATCATAGCGGCGCTGCCGGTGGACATGGCCGAACAAGCCATAGAGAAACCCCCGCACCGCGACCATCTCCGCCGCCTCCTCCGCATCCTGGGCCGAACGGATATAGCGCCAGTCGCCATAAGCGAACGGGTTGGCATGGGCAGCGAATAATGGTCCGGTCGACCAGCTTTCCCGCCAGTCGAAGCCGTTCATGCTGCCCGCCGGTATATGGGCGGCCGTCCAGTCGACGCTTTCGCGCAGCCAGTCGGCCAGATCCGCCCGATAGGCTTCCCCCATGGGTGAAGACCGATACAGCAGATCATGGTTGCCGCTGATCAGGATGGCATGGTCGCGCGCCACCGCACCGTGCACCAGTTCCAGCGTTTCCAGCGGCTGCACGCCGTAGGTCAACAGGTCGCCCATGATCAGCATCGCGTCGAAGCCCTCCCTGCGCGCGGCGGTCAATGCGAGTTGCAGCGGGTGGCTCGCCGCGTGAATATCCGTCAGGGCCGCGATGCGCATGGTCCAGCTTCCAGAGCGGTTCGGATCATAGGGGTAGCATGAATGGAAAGGCGGCAGGCCGTGTCAGGCGGGTATATCCCTAATCGCCGCACCGCTCATCCGGCGGTGCCTTCGCCCCCTGGGCCGCAGTTGATCATAAAGGGCGAGATGCGCGGCGGCGCAATTTTCGATCGAAAAGCGGCGGGCGGTCCGCAGCGCACCCTGGGACAAGGCCGCATAGCGATCATCGTCGCTCACTATTCCCACGATCGCCTGTGCCAGGGTGGCAGGATCGGAAGGCGGGACCAGTTCGCCGTTGACCCCCGGCACGACCATTTCGCGATTGCCCGCCACCTGCGTCGCGACGATGGGCAGGCCGCTCATCGCCGCCTCGATCAGCGCGATGGGGAACCCTTCCCAGAGCGAGCAGTTCACGAACAGGTCGGCCTGGCGCATCAATGTGTCGACGTCGTCGCGCACGCCCAGGAGCGCGACGGGTGCGTCGGCGATCCCGGCCTTGAGCTGGTCGAGCATCGGCCCGCCGCCGGCGATGCTGAAGCGGGCGGTACGGCCTTGGGCAGCGAGCGCGCGTACAGCCAGATGCGCCGCCTGAGCGAGCGTCGGATAATCCTTCTGCTCCGACACGGTCCCGACAGCCAGGATGGTGGGGTCCTGCGCGGATTTCCGGCGCGCCGCCGCCGCCCGGAAGCGGGTATTGGCGGCATTCTCGATCCGGTGAACCGGCTTTCGCACATGCCCTTTCAGCAGAGCCGCGCACTGGTCGCTGATCGCGACATAGGCGTCCACGATCGGGTCGAAGAAGCGGAAAGCCGCAGGTGGGAAGGACAGACGGCTGTTATGGTGGGTCAGCACCACCGGCACGCCCGGCATAGCGAGCGCGACCAACGGCAGGGCGCGGGCGGTATGGGCATGGATCACGTCGGGCCGAAACGATCGCAGCGCCCGACGCAGCGCCAGCGTTCCCCCGATCCAGTTGTTCCGGTTCGCCTGCCCCAGCGAAAATGCCCTGGCTCCGGCTTGCCGGATGCGCTGCATCATCATGGCTTCGGTCTGCGCGGCATTGCCGACCTGCGCCGCGTCGCTGAGCGCCAGCACGGCCGCGTCATGACCCGTTCCGGCAAAAGCCTCCGCCAGATTGCAGACCAGCATTTCGGCGCCGCCCGAGGTGAAGCTGGTGATGATCGAACAGATGCGCATGTCAGCAAACCAGATCGACGCCCGTGGCGGCAAGCAGGTCGAGCGCGCGAGGCGACAATTCGGCGCGGCACCGTTCAAGCACCAGATCGGCCTGATCGGCGCTCAACCATTGGCCGAAGGTCCCCGCCTTGCCGCTGCGCATGCGCAGGCTCTGATCGTCATTGCGGTCATAATCATGGCCGGGAATGCCGCCGTCGCGTTCCTTGTCGCGCATCCGGTCGAACTGCGCGGCGGCGACGGCGCGGGCGACGAGATCGCCCTTGGGCTCCACGCCCAGGAACGAGAGAATGGCCGTCACCGTCGGCACAGGTTCGGCCAGCATATGCTCATAGCTGATGAGATGGTGCGGCCGTCCCGCCAGTCCGTCCGCCCAGCCGTTCAGATAGCCGGTCAGCGCCGCCAGCCCATATTTGGGTTCATCCAGAAAATCCGCGATATCGCCCGCAAAGCTCTTCTTGTGGCGGGTCGCGTGAAAATAGGCGGACACGATGACGTCCCGCGGATCGCGGACCAGGAACAGGACGGGCCGATCGAGGAACAGCCGTTCTCGATAGGGCAGATGGCTCACGAGGACCGAAGGAAGCGCCACATCGCTGCGCCGCCCGACAAAGGCATCGATGCCGCGCACTGGATCGCGATCGAAATTGGGCAGCACCCGGAAGGTGGTGGTGAGGTCCGGCTCGAACCCCAGCCCTGCGCTTTCCGCGAAATAGCAGGAGAGCAGGTAACGCAGCCATGTCCGCCCGCTCTTGGGATAGGACACCAGAAAGGCATCGGCCCGCGCAGCGGCCAGACGCAGATGGGGTTCGTCCCGCAGGCGCCGCCGCATCGCCCGCGCAAAGCCCTTCAGCGACAGCATGTTCATGATCCAACCCTCACGCGATGATGATCCAGAACAGCGACGATGACCGACTGCCAGCGGGCGAGCACCTGGTCATGCCCGAACGTCGCCATGCGCCGCCGGGCTCCGTCACCCAGCGCCATGCGGCGCGGCGCGTCGTTGCAGAGCGAAGCGACGGCGTCGCCCAGCGCGGCGCTGTCGCCATTGGCCACCAGCAGGCCGCTCACCCCATGCTCGATCATTTCGGCCGGTCCCCACTGGCAGTCGAAGGCGATCACCGGCAGGCCCGCGCCCATGGCTTCGCCCACGACGATGCCCCACCCCTCGTAGCGGGAAGAGAGAACGAACAGGTCGGTCTCGCCGATCCACTCGCCCGGATGCCGGGTAACGCCGGGCAAGCTGACACGCTCTGCAAGACCAAGGCGATCGCGCTGTCGCTCCAGCGCGGCGCGTTCCGGCCCCTCGCCCCAGATCACCAGCTTCCAGTCGGGAATGCGCGGGGCCGCGCGGGCAAAGGCGGCAAGCAGCAGGTCGAAGCCCTTTTGCGGCACCAACCGGCCGACGGCGCCGATGATCCGTCCTTCTGGGCGGCGCTCTGCCAAACCGATCGCGGGGGGCACCGGGTTGGGGATGACCCAGCCCTTCACGTCCATGGCCGCGGTGAACCAGTCCATCGCTCCCTGCGTCATGGTGACGAGACCGACGGCCCGTGGATAGGTCATCCGCCGCAACCGGTCCCAGATCGGCCCGACGCGCTGGAGTGCAGGATTGTTGCGTTCCGACACGATCACCGGAATGCCAAGCGGGCGGGCGGCAAGGACCGACAGGATATTGGTGCGGGTGAGGAAGCTCACCACCAGTTCGGGCCGGACCCGCTTCAACGCCTGCTTGAGCAGTTGCAGCCGGCGCACCATCGCCAGCATGCCCGACGCCGCCGCGCGCCGGCGCGACTTCATCCCCAGACGGATGATCCGCACATCGGAATGATGGGGGTAATAGGGAGCGGTCGACGGGTCCTCGAACGCGATCAGGGTGACGGCCCAGCCCTGGGCCGCGCAATGGTTGCAGAGCAGGCTGACAATATGTTCCGACCCGCCCGCACCCAGCCCGGGAAGGACGAATGCGACATTGGGTGGCCTGGATGCCCTTACCAGCATGGCGGCGGAGTCCTGTATAATCACGCTGTTACGCCGGTGAGTGTCCGCGCCGCGCCACCCCAAGTCCATTGCGCGAAGGGGTTAGGGCCTGCCTCTTTGGGTGCCGCCGTCCCCGCTTGGGACGAGGGCAAGGTCAATAATGGAGCCGCAGCTCCAGCCCGGCACGGGTGCGGTCATAATCGTCCAGCGGGTCCGTGCTGTTGCGCTTCGACCAGCGGGCCGTCGCCGCCAGGGCGATGCGGCGGTTGAGCGCATATTCCAGTTCGCCCGTCACGCCATAGATTTTCTCGGTAAGCCCAGTGCCGAAATATTTGCTGCGGCGATAGACCAGACCCAGTTCACCGCGCAGATTGTGGCGGATTTCCTGCGACACGCCTAGCCGGAAGCGCATATCCTCGCGCGACTGCACGCCGGTCCGATAGGTGGCGACATTGCCGATGAAGCCGTCCAGCGTCAACGCCGTCCGCGGCTGGGGCGAATAGACGAGGCCGACCTGCGCCGACAGGCGGGTCCGCGCATCGATCCGGCTGTCCCTGGGATCGAAGCGATAGACGCCGACGGCCGCCTCCCCCCTGATCGTGCCACCGGGATCGATCGCAATGCCCGCGCGCCCGCCATAGGTGCGTGAATCCCGGTTCAATTCACCTGTTTGCGGCACCTGGCGGAAATCGCGCTTCGACACAAAGCCTTCGACAAAACCGTTCATGAGTGGCGACACGCGCAGCATCACGCGTGCCAGCGCGCCCAGATTGTCGAGATCACGATTGTCATCGATCGCCTTGGTGTAGCGGAAACGCGAAGCCGTGCCCCGCAGCATGAAGCCGATCCGGGCGCCCTGATGCGTATAGCCCAGTTCCCCCTCCAGCGCGTTGAGTTCGCGCGGGCCGATCGACGGTTGGGTGTTGCCTTCCGGTTCGCCGCGATCCTCTATGATATGCTGCCAACTGGCATCCGCCGACAGCTTGTCCGAAGTGGAGGGCGCCCAGTCGACACCGGCGGCGACCTTGCCGCCTTCCGCATTTTCGCTGCCATATTGGAAATAGCGACGGAAATCGCCCTCCGCGCGGGCGGTGAGGTCGATTGCGCCGCCCTTCCGGTTCAATTCGACATAAGGGCGCAGGACGGCACGGAAATCATCCTTCTCGCCAAAGGCCTGGGCGTAGATATTGCTGTCATATTCGATCCGCGCGATGCCGCCGATCTCCACCGTCGCACCGCCCAGCGTCAACGGCGTGGGCACGAACAGCGCTTCGGGCGCATCCAGCGCGGATGTGGGCGACTGGAGGTCCTGCGCCAATGCCGGACGGACGCCGAGGGTCAACAGGAACGCCGCAGCGGCGCCCGAAGCCATGCCGCGCATCAGAACCACTTCTCATAGATACGGACCGTGTCGCCTGGTTGGATCATGTCGCGCTCGCTGGCCCGGCCCACGACCTGACGGCCGTCGACCATGCGGGTGATGGCGACGTTGCCCTGCTCCGCCCGGAAGGTGTAACCGCCCGCGACCGAGACCGCCGCCAGCACCGACATGCCGGCGCGATACTGATATTCGCCGGGACTCTTCACCTCACCCAGCACATAGAAGGGACGCAGCCTGACCGGCTGGACGCTGACCGTGGGGGCGTTGAGCAACTGGCGCTGGGTGAGTTGCTGGGCGATACTGAGCTGCAATTCGGGCACCGTCTTGCCGCTGGCATCGACGTCGCCCAGGATCGGCAGGGAAATCTGGCCCCGATCGTTGATCGTATAGCTGCTGCTGCCCGGATCCTCGGCGGTAAGGCCGGGAATAGCCACGCGCACCTCATCGCCCGCCCCCAGCCGATAGGCGACGGTCGGGGCCGGCGGCAGGCTGGCAAGGCCCGAAGGCCCGCCGGAGCAGGCCGCCGTCACGGCAAAAAGGCCAAGGAAAAGACCATGATAAAGCCGGTTGCGCATCTGCGTCCCCTCTCGATTGGATGAGCGGAAGTTTAAGCCCTTCGGCTGATTCAAGCGCAGGCAATAACGGATCACGACCCAGCAAAAAGGAGCGAGGCGGACACCGCTTTCGGGGTGACTCAAAGGGGGGGTGGGCGGATGGCCACACGCGGCCCGCGATTCAGGCCGCCAGCCGCCGGTCCCGCTTCCAATGGTCGAGGTCACGGCCGATCAGGACCTCCAGATCCGCGATGTCGCTGGCATAATAGTCGACCATGCGCTGGCGGAGCGCGGCGGGCAGCGGCGGGTAGGCGATCTGGCGTGCGAACACCCCCCGCACCCGTTCGAACATCGGGTGACCGCGCAAGGGGCGAACCGCTTCCTTCAACGGCGCGAGCGCGGTGCGGACGGGCAGCGGCAGGAAACGCTCACTACTGTCGTTGCGCGGGTCGGCCCCCACCTGGGTCGAATAATGGCAAGGCGCGCCGATATGATCGCTGACGATGGCAACGGCGGCTTCCGGCGCGGCCTTCACCTCCTCGAACAGGAGGACCTTGATCTGCTCCGCGTCGAAATGGCCGAGCCAGCGGCGCAGGTGCCGGGCGTAGAGGCCGTCCTCCAGGAAACGCGGCTGGTCATTCGGACGGCCATCCAGATAATGTTCCGGCCCCTTGGTCACGGTGCCGCGGCGGAACAGCATCTTGTAATCGGAATAGGCACGGTCGACCGGGTTGCGCAGTTGCACCACCAGACGCGCATCCGGCAGGGCGGCGGCGAGGCGCGCGGCGGCATCGGGATGGGCGAGATAGTCGGCGGACTTTTCCCCCAATATCTGATCCGGCCGCGCCCCATCGAAAAAGCGGCGATAATGGTCGAGGCCACGCGCATGATCCTGGCTGAAGAAATGCGGCTCGGGCGCAGGCAGGTAGATCGCCGAATTGTCCTGAAGCTGGTTGTGGATCCAGGTCGTCGCGCCCTTCACGGCACCGATGATAACGAAATGCGGGAGGCGGTCGTTCATTATCTTCTGTCCTCTTTCGTCAGGATCCCAGCTCGGCCATCGCGATTTCCAGGCAGTTGGCGAGACGGTGCATGTCGTTTTCGTCCAGCAGATGGTCGACCGGAAAGGCGATGCTGCGACGGCCCATATCCTGCGCCACCGGCAGCGTGCCGTCGCGGCGCACGTCGACCGCCGCGAAGGCGGCCTCCCGCGTCATGTCGGCGCAGGAACCGCTGCCGACCGGCATGCCCATACGCGCCATGCGATCGATGATCGGCGCCGTCCCCGCCTCGTCCAGCCTGTCGGCCGCGACGGTGACGTAGAGCCGATAGAAGGCATGGCCGATATGATCCGGAATTGGCGGCACCTCGACTGCCGGATCGTTGTTCAACAGGGCCATCAGCACCTCCGCATTGCGACGACGGCGGGCGAGCCATGTGGGCAGCTTGACCAACTGCGCCCGGCCGATAGCGGCCTGCATCTCGGTCATGCGCCAATTGCTGCCGAAACTGTCGTGCAGATAGCGGAAGCCCCTGGCGGTCGGGGGGCTGAAATATTTGTCCGGATTCTTGCCATGGTCCTTATAGGCCCAGGCGCGTTTCCAACGGGCTTCGTCGCGCAGCAGGACCATGCCCCCCTCCCCGCCGGTCGACATGATCTTGTCGGTGCAGAAAGAGAAAGCTGCGGCATCGCCGAAGCCACCGACCGGGCGGCCATGCAGGGTCGCTCCATGAGCCTGGGCGCAATCCTCGATCAACCACAGCCCCCTCTCGTCGGCCAAGGCCCGCAGCGCCTTCATGTCGCAGGGCCACCCCGCCAGATGCACGCACAGGATCGCACGGCTTCGCGCCGTCAGCATTCGGCGCGCGGACTGCGGATCAATCGCGTTGCTGACCGGGTCGATGTCGGCAAAGACCGGCGTCGCACCCACCGCGACGATGCAGGCGGCGCTGGCGAAGAAGCTGCGCGACGGCAGGATGACTTCATCCCCTGGCCCGATTTCCAGAGCCCTGAGAGCCAGTTCCAGCGCGACCGTGCCATTGCTGACGGCGATGGCATGGGGAACCCCGCAAAAGGCCGCGAACTCCGCCTCGAACATCCGGGTCTGCTCGCCATGGATCATCGAATTGACCCGGCCGGTTTCGAGAATGCGCACCACCGCCGCCACCTCGTCCGCCTCGTGCTGCGGCCAGCGCAACTGCGGATTGTCGAGTGGGCTGAGGTGAAGCGGGATGGCGGCTTGGGCAGGTGCGGCTTGCATCATGGTCTCCCAGAATCAGGCGACGTCGCGCGGCAGAGGCGGGGCCGAAGGCAGCACGGCCTGGCTTTCCACCGGCCGCGGCATCATCAACAGCGTGTCGGAACTTTCCGCCGCCAGCCGCCGCAATATCTCGGCCCAGCGCGAACTGGCCGAGGCCGCGACCATCTCATGGGTCAGCCGCACCAGCTCATCCGCATCTCCCGCGGCGATCAGCCGGGCGAGCTGGCCGAATCCTTCCACCAGCAATTCCAGCGGGATCGGCGAGGGCATGGCCTCGAAGATGCCGGGAATGGCGCTTTCGATCTTGTCCTCCGACGTGTCGAACAGTTCCTCGAACAGCTTTTCGCCGGGACGAAGACCGATGAACTTGATCGGCACGTCGATCTCCGGTCGCAGCCCGGCCATGCGGATGACGCGGCGGGCGATCTCGACGATCTTCACGGGCTCGCCCATGTCGAGGACGAAGATGGTGCCGCGTTCCGAATCGGTCTCCAGCGCGCGGGCGCTGCTTTGCAGGATCAGCAACACCGCCTCCTGCACCGTCATGAAGAAGCGCTCGATATCCGGATGGGTGACGGTCAGCGGCTTGCCGTTCGCCAGTTGCTGCTGGAACAGCGGGATCAACGATCCGCTGGACCCCAGCACGTTGCCGAAGCGCACCGTCAGGAAGCGCGGGCTGTCGGGATCGCAACTGCCGATCAGGTCGAGCGCCTGACAGTAAAGCTCGCCCAGCCGCTTGGTCGCGCCCATCAGGCCGACGGGATTGACCGCCTTGTCGGTCGACACCTGGATCATCGCGCGGGCTTCGAACTCGCAGACGGCGTCGGCCACGTTGCGGGTGCCCAGGACGTTCGTATGGACGCCCGCACAGGGATTGGCCTCCACCATCGGCACATGCTTCAAGGCGGCGGCGTGGAAGACGATCTCCGGCCGACGCCGCTCGAACACCTGCCAGAGCGCAGGACGCTGGCGGATCGAGCAGAGTTCGGCATGGAAGCGGACGTGGGGGAATTTCTCCCGCGCCTCCATCTCTATGGCATAGAGATTATATTCGCTGTGATCGAGCAGCACGATCTCGACCGGCGCATAATAAGCGAGCTGACGCACCAGTTCGCCGCCGATCGTTCCCCCCGCCCCCGTCACCAGAATCCGCGCACCGGTGACGACGCGTTCGAGATAGCTGTGCTGCACGGTGATTTCCGGCCGGCCGAGCAGTTCCGCCAACGGCATCTTCTCGATCGCCATGCGATCGCCATGCATCGCTCCGTTCAGAGGCTGGGCGCTGGTCCAGGGATTGCGGAAACGCGAGACGACCAGATTTTCCTGCTCGGCCAGGCTGGCGATGCGCAGGATCTGCTGCCGGTCGAGCCGTTCGCTGCTCTCCTGCACCACAAGGCTGACCGGGCGTTTCCCCGCCCGGTCGAGATCGGCGACGATCTGCGGCAGCATGTCGGGCGACCCCAATATCGGTAGGCCGCCGAGATTCAGCCGCCGGTCATGCCCGTCGAAGGAGATGACGCCGACAATCTCCAGGCCCGATGCATCTGTCGGCACCAGGTCCGCCATCACCCGCGCCCAGTCGAGTTCGCCCAGCAGCAGGATGCGCCGCCGTGCCTGCACGGTCCGGCGCATGCGCGCCGATCGGACATGCTTGAACAATTCCCGCCTGACCGACCGGGCCGCGAGCAACAGGGCGACGGTCAGCGGCACGTCGACGGTCAGGAAGATCGTCATCACCCCACGCATCATCTTTTGCGGCGCGATCAGGCCCGCCGTGATCATCCAGATCAGCCAGCCGCTGACGAGCAGGCTGATCGCCAGCGAGAGTGCATCGCCGATCGATACGAAGCGCCAACTTTGCCGATAGGTGCCGATGGCGAACAGCACGGCCATATTGCCCCCGACGAACAGCGCCATGAACCAGGGGTCATACAAGGTCTGCGGCATGGCAAGGTCGGACAGGATGAGCCGCGACAGCGCAAAGCTGCCGAGCATGATCAGCCCGTCCAGCATCAGCACGATGGCGAGCCGCATCGCCCAAAAACGTGTGGGGCTCTGCATCGCGAATGTCCGCCCCATGGCCTCCAGCCGCAGCAGCAGGGGCACGCGGGGCGCATCCGGCGCGATCGGCGTTCCGTCCTGACTGGCTGGCGCGATGTCCCGCATCCCGATATCTCCGATCCATGATCCGGCGGAAAACGGGGGACCATCAGCCCCTCGCCAACCACCGGTGGCCATAAAGCTATCGAAACAGGCGGTTTCCGGTAATCGGTCGACCGGTCACTATCCTTTATCCCACCAACGGCCCCGGCGGGCGGACCGGTCCCCCTTATGGCTATGTCCCTTTCTCATTGGTGCCTGGACCTGGGCACCTGGTGACGCGGGCGCGCGCATTCCTGCCTCAAACGGGTAATCTACCGATGCACCGCCGGGTCGCGGCGCGCCCTGTGATACCTCCTTCCTTCGAGGGAGACTGAGGACCCATGAACATCGTGATCCTGTCCAGCCTGTCCTGGTCGCTGATCAATTTCCGGGGCGCCCTGATCGCGCGGATGGTGGACGAAGGACATGATGTCGTCGCCTGCGCGCCCGACGAGGAGCCGGAGGTCGTGGCGAAACTCGCCGCCATGGGCGTGCGTTTCCGCCGGACTCCGATGGCACGGGCCGGCACCAATCCGCTGCACGATATCCGGACCCTTGCCCATTATGTCCGGCTGATGCGCGCCGAACGGCCCGATGTCGTGGTCGCCTATACGCAAAAGCCGATCATCTATGGCGGCATGGCCGCGCGGTTGGTCGGCGCACGCTATTTCGCGATCATGAGCGGCCTTGGCTATGTCTTCAGCGAGGAGGCGGCCGAGCGGCGATGGTTGCGGACCATCGTATCGCGGCTGTACCGGGCGGGCGTGGCCCGAGCCCGCTGCATCTTCGTCTTCAACAGCGACGATCATCGCGTGATGCTGGAAAGCGGCATCGTCTCGCCCGGCCAACGAGTGATGCAGGTCGCCGGTTCAGGCGTCGACGTTCGCCATTTCTCCCGGCGGCCCCTGCCCGACGGCCCCTTCACCTTCCTGATGATGGGACGACTGATGCGCGACAAGGGGGTGGGCGAATATGTGGAGGCGGCGCGGATCACGCGGCGGCGGCGCAAGGATGTCCGCTTCCTGCTGCTGACCCGGCCGGAAACCGAAAATCCGACCGGATATACCGCCGCCGACCTGCAAAGCTGGCGCGACGCCGGGCTGATCGAGTTCCTGCCCGAAACGCGCGATGTTCGGCCCTTCCTCGCCTCCGCCCATGTCTTCGTGCTGCCCTCCTTCTATCGCGAGGGATTGCCGCGCACGATCCTGGAGGCTCTGGCGACCGGGCGGCCGGTCATCACCACCGACATGCCGGGCTGCCGCGATCCGATCAACGAAGGCGTCAACGGCCTGCTGGTGCCGCCGCGCGACGCGGCGGCGCTGGCGGCCGCCATGGAAAAGCTGATCGCCGATCCGGCGCTGGTCGCGGCCATGGCCGGTGCGGCACGGCAGACGGCAGCGGAGGTCTATGACGTCGACAAGGTGAACGCGGTTCTGCTGGAAGCCATGCAGCTGCACGGCCCCACGGTCGCCAGCGTGACAGCTGCAACGCCCAGGCCTACCTTGCTGGTGCCGGAAAGCCTATGAGCGCCTGGCTCCGACCGGCAGGACTGCTGGCTCTTGCTCTGTTCGCGCTGCTTTCGCCCCTGCTGCTGCTGCTCGGCGCGCTGGTGCTGCTCGACATGGGGCGGCCGGTGCTGTTCCGCCAGCGGCGCAGCGGCCAGAACGGGCAAGCTTTCGAGATGGTGAAGTTCCGGACCATGCGCGATGCGCGCGACGGGCGGGGCTTACCACTGCCCGATGCCGATCGGGTGACGGCACTGGGCCGGTTCCTGCGCAGATCGCGGCTGGATGAACTCCCCGAACTCATCAACATAGCGCGGGGCGACATGGATTTCGTCGGACCGCGCCCGCTGCTGACCGAAACCATCCGTGCGATGCGGCAGGATGGCCGGCTGCGCGGAGCGGTGCGGCCGGGCCTCACCGGAATGGCACAGGTCAGCGGCAATACGCTGCTGACCGTCGAGGAGAAGCTGCGCTTCGACCTCTGGTATGTGCGCAACCGCAGCGCATGGCTGGACGCGTGGATCATCCTGCGCACGCTGCTGGTCGTGGTTGCCGGCGAAAAGAGGATCAACTGGCATGTCGACGAAGCGCGCCCTCCTCATTGGGGCGGTTGAAACCACCCGCATCGCCTTCGACGCGATCACACGGCATTCCGGCTGGGACGTGGCGGCCGTCGTCACGCTCGATCCGGCGCTGGCGGAGCGCCATTCGGATTTCGTCGATCTGGGCCCAGTGGCACGGGACCGGGGCTGCCCGGTCATCCATGTCGACAATATCAACCGCGAAGAAACGCTGTCCGCCTTGCGCGATACCCGAGCCGACATGGCATTCGTCATGGGCTGGTCGCAAATCTGCGGGACCGCCTTTCGCGAGCTGTTTCCAGATCGGGTGATCGGCTACCATCCCGCCGCCCTGCCCCGGCTGAGGGGGCGCGCCGCCATTCCCTGGACCATCTTGCAACAGGAACCGATCACCGCCGGGACGTTGTTCTGGATCGATGCGGGGACGGATACCGGCGCGATCCTGGATCAGCACTTCTTCCATGTCGCGCCGATGGAAACGGCGGCTTCGCTTTACGCCAAGCATATGGAGGCGCTTGCCGCCATGCTCGACCGATCGCTGGATCGGCTGGCGGCGGGCGACATGCCGCGCAAGAACCAGGATGAAAGCTGCGCGACCTGGGCCGCGCGACGGACACCGGGGGATGGACGGATCGATTGGGCCCAGCGGGCGGAGGATGTGCTGCGCTTGATCCGGGCCACGGGCCGTCCCTATCCCGGCGCCTTCACCAAGGCCGGCGGCGCCGACCTTCGCATCTGGTCGGCCGTCCTGTCCGACATCGGGGCGCGCCACGCCGCGCGGCCGGGCCAGATCGTCCTGCGCACCGCCGACTGTTTCACGGTGCTGTGCGGGGAGAACACCGCCCTTACCGCGACGCGATGGAGCGGCCCCGACAAGCCGCCCCGGCTCCATATCCTTCTGGGGGAATAGCCCATGTCCCTGCTTTCCCATTCGCGCCGTATCGCGATCGTCGCCCCCCATGCGGACGACGAGATTTTGGGCTGCGGCGGCACCATGGCGCGGGCAGTGGCGGAGGGCGCGGATGTCCATGTCATCGTCGTCACCCGTGGCCAGCCGCCACTGTTCGACGAAGAATTGGTGCAGCGTATTAGAAGTGAAACGCTGCGCGCGCATGAAATCATCGGTGTGAAAAGCACGATATTCCTGGATTTCCCGGCAGCCAATCTCGATCAACTCAGAAGGAGCGATCTGAACCATGCCCTCTCATCGGCATTGGCGCGGATCGACCCTGATCTGCTGCTGATCCCCTTCATCGGCGACATCCACCTCGATCATCAGATTGTCTTCAACGCAGCACTGGTTCATGCGCGCCCGCGCAGCAGCACGGGGCCGAGCTGCGTCGCGGCTTACGAAACGCTGTCGGAGACCAACTGGCTGGCACCAGGCGTCACGCCGGCCTTCATCCCCAATCTGTTCGTCGACATCAGTTCGACGCTGGAACGGAAGATCGCCGCCTTCTGCTCGTTCGAAACCCAGGTCAAGCCCGCCCCGGACGAACGATCCGTCGAAGCCATTCGCGCACTGGCGACGACGAGGGGGGCGACGGTCTACCGGCATGCTGCCGAAGCCTTTGTTCTCATACGCCAAATTAATTAACATGGATCATAAATCGCTGCGAATCATGCAAAAATGGATTCGCGAAACGAATCTCGATTTACACCGTTCGCGATACCACCAAAGTAGTAAGGCTTGCTGCTGCGCTTGCAATATACCCGCCAAATCGGCCAAAAAATTTTACAGCTTAACAATATGTTAACGGGATATTGCACTACCCCCAAATTTCTATTGTACATCGGGGGCCTAAGCGCGCACAAAGAGGTTACCGATAAGTGGTTGAAAGAAAAAGAAAGGGTCGCACTACAGGCATTTACTTACTGGTCTTCTACATCCCGTTTGGGGCCTGCTTACGGGGGTAGGAGAGATCATGAGGGGACCACCCAATGTCTTACCCAGTCAATGTGCGTCTGTTGTGCGGTAATGCGATAGTTCGGGAGGGTTTGAGCCGTATCCTGATGGAGCGGGACTTCCGTGTCACTCAATTTCCAAGCATAACAACGGCACTTCAACAGATTGAGGTGCCGGAAGAAGATACCGGACCATCGTTGTTGTTGATCGACGATGGAACCGAATCGATGGACGTCGAAACGCTGTCCGTTCTGCGCAAGCGTTTCCCCTGTTCCTATCTTGTCCTGCTATCCGACAGGTTCGATTTCCAGATCATGCTCAAGGCTTTCCGGTTGGGGGCATTGGGCTATATCGTCAAGGAAATCTCCTGCGACCGGCTGGTGGCGACGCTGCGTCTGGTGGCCATGGGCGAGCGGGTGTTGCCGCCGCAACTGGCCGATGAGCTGCAATCGCGGCCCAGCCTGACCGATGCACTGGAGGTCGAACGGCCGGTGGATGCCGCCTGCCTGTCCGACCGGGAGCTGGAAATCCTGCGCTGGCTGATCATGGGATGCCCGAACAAGGTCATTTCCAAGCGGATGGACATCAGCGAAGCGACGGTGAAGGTCCATGTAAAGGCGGTGCTGCGCAAGCTGCGCGTCAAGAACCGCACCCAGGCAGCGATCTGGGCCGCCAATCACGGGATGCGCGGACGCGTGACCGAGGTTGAACCCGAACTGCCCGTCAGCATTCCTCATCCGGCGCAATTGCCGGTTCTGGAACTGGCCGGGGTCGCAAACCGACTCTGATCTCCACGACCCCAATGGGGGGATCGTCATGAATGATACCATCAAGGGCGTGCTGACCGCACGCGCCTTGCCCATGCTGCGCGGTCGGTTCGGGGGATTCCTGGTCAAGGGAACCCGGGGCCGGCTGGTCGCGGTGGGGCATTTGCTGTCGGGCAATTTCCTCAACGCGCTGATCATGCTGGTGAGCGTCGCGATGGCGGCCCGTTCGCTGGGACCTGCGACCTACGGCGTCATGGTCCTGGTCCTCTCCTATAACCGCGTGGTCGAGCGCATCCTGCGCTTTGAATCCTGGCAGCCGCTGATCCGCTTCGCCGTGCAGGAGGAGGCGCAAGGTTCGCCTCGACGGATGCAGCGGCTCTATTGCTACGGCCTGATGCTCGACATGGGCGCGGCCGCGCTGGCCGCCTTCAGCGCGATCGGCCTGGCCCTGCTGTTCGGACCGCTGTTCGGGTTGAAACCGCTGCATGTGGAACTGGTGGCGATCTATTCGGTCGCGACCCTGTTCAACATCGCGGGCGTGCCGACCGCCGCCCTGCGCCTGTCCGGCCAGTTCAAGATGCTGGCCTATGCGCAGGTTGCCGGCAATGTGCTGCGCATCCTGCTCGCTTTCATCTGCATGATGATGCATGCGGGCGTCGTCGGCTTCATGGTGGCATGGACCGTATCGCAGGCGTTGGGATCGGTGCTGGTCTTCTGGGTCGGCTTCCGCGCCCTGCGGCAGATGGGCATCCCCAACCCCCTGCGCGCCCGGCTGAAGGGACTGGTAAGGGATTTCCCCGGTTTCTTCGGTTTCGCCTGTTCGACCAACCTGTCACTGACATTGCGCGTCATCACCACGGAAGCGGACTCGCTGTTCGTCGGCGCGGTAGCGGGCAGTTCGGCGGCGGCGGTCTATTATCTTGCCAAGCGGATCGCCAAGGTCGCGACCCAGGTCGGCGCACAGGTACAGGCGGTGGTCTATCCCGACGTCGCCCGCATGTGGGCGAACGGCAATATCCGCAACTTCCGCGGGGCGACCCTGCAAGTGCAGGCGGCACTGGCTGCGGTGGGCTTTGCCATGCTGGCGGGCGCCTGGCTCTTTGGACCTCTCCTGATCCGGCTGGGACCGGGTGAGGCCTATTCCCAAACCTATATATTGCTGCTGACCCAATTGATCGCCGTGATGCTGATGCTGCATGCCGCGCCATCGCGGTCGGCGATGCTGGCGATGAACCAGAGCTGGAAGGTGCTGGCGATATCCGGTTTCGGCACGGCTCTGTTCGTCGCGGTCGCGGCCTATGCCGTGCCGCGCTACGGGCCGATCGGCGGCAACATCGCCCATGTCATTCTGGGCGTTGTGACAGCGGTGCTGCTGGACGTGATCTGGCTGCGCCGGGCACGGGTGCGGCCGGTGGCGGCAACGGCAGGATGAATTAAACCGGCGCTTTCGCTGCGACAGGCTGGGCCCCCATGCCGGTCCTAAACCTCGTCGTCACCGCCCTTGAGCAGATGAGCGACGATCTGGGTGCGGTTCGAAGCGCCGTTCACGGCCATGATCGCCCGCACATGAACCTTCACCGTACTCTCGCTGATGTTGAGCCGTTGGGCGATGTCCTTGTTGGAGGCCCCCTGGGCGAGGAGGCGGAGCACGTCGCGTTGCCGCTTGGTCAGCAGCTTGAACTTGTCCACCGCCACGGCGATCCGTTCATTGACCCCGTTGGTTCCGGCCGCAGACGCCAGCCGTGCGTACAGGCCCCTCGCAAGGGCCGCGGGATAGACCGCCAGCCCTTCCTTCAGCAGGGACAGCGTCTTCTGCATGGTGGCTATGTCCACGCTGGAGTGCAGCAATCCCTGCGCGCCCGCGGCGACGGCCGCCTGCATCAGCGCTTCATTATGATGGTCGGCGACCACCAGGATCGCGGCCGCGGACCAGCGCCGCCTGGCTTCGCCAATCTGGATGGGAAGGGCTGCGGTCTCCGCATCGGAATCGCCCGTCTGGAACAGGATGACGTCGGGCATTTCCACCGCCCCTGCGGTTTCCAGTCCGAATTGCGGCAGCACCCGGGTCCCCGCCGTGCCCAGCGCCACAACGATGCAGGCGCGGCGCAGCGGGCTGCCGTCGATGATCAGGAGTTTGATTTTCGAGGCATCCTCTTCCACTATTACGCTTTCGAAACAAATAATCTGCGGCGAAGCCGGAGGCGAGGGCGGCAGCGCGCTCACGCGGCCTGACGCGCGAAGGCATGGCGCACCCGGCTCACCCAGCTCTGCCGGACCGGGAAGCTGTCGGAATAATAAGCGGCCGAACCCATGTAGAACTGCACGGCGTCGCCATAGCCGCGCCTTGCATGTTCCTCATAATCGACCTGGTTGAAGACGGCGCCGACCACCTGGTTGTTCACCATCTGGAGCGAGGCGCGCAGTTGTTCGACCGTGGTATGGCCCCAGCGCACGACCATCACCGTCGAGTCCGCCAGGGTGGAGAGCGTCCGGGCATCCCGCACGGCCAGGATGGCGGGCGCGTTGATGACGACGAGATCGAACCGGTCGCGCAGGTCATCGAGCAGACGGCCGACCTGCCATCCCTGCACGACGGCGGCGGGATTGCGGATCTGTTCGCGGGTGCTGAGCACCACCGGCATCAGCGCACGGGGCGCCGCACCCTCGGCCACGTCATGGTCCACATGGGGTTCGGCCTGGGGTATGAGCCGGCGGCTCTCGCCGGCATGGGTCAGCACTTCGATCAGGTCTGGAGTGTCCGATTCATGCTGGATCGACCGCAAGATGCTGGGACCGGGCCGGCGCAGGTCCAGATCGACCACGATGGCGCGGCGTCCCATGGAGGCGGCGGCGGCGGCCAGCGTCAGGGCAACGCTGGACTTGCCGTCACCCGGCAAAGGCGAGGTCACCAGCACGCGCTGGCTGGCGCCGTCATGGGGAATATCCTCTATCTCGCTGGCCAGGTTGCGGGCCACTTCGGTGAAAAGCGACTGCGGTTCCGTGATGACCGGATTTTCCTCGATCGTGGTGCCGATCGTCCCCTCCAGCCGGGGCAGCATCGCCAGCGTACGCAGGCCGAAGAGCCGACGGAGCTGGTCGCCGCTGCGCAGCCGGTTGTCGAACATCTCGATCCCCAGCACGATCAGAAAGGCCAGGACGGACGAGCCGACGAAAGCGGCCAGCGCCATCTTCTTGGGTGCGGGCGCCACCGGATAGAGCGGCACGGGGGCGGCCGACACCATGGTCGAGTTGACACCTGTGGTTTCCAGTTCCGACTGCACCGTCTGGGCCCGCTGCGCCGTGGTGAGATAGGCCTGGCGCGCGACCTCCGCCCGCCGGTCGAGGATCGACAGGTCGACGAGGTTCGCGTTGTTGCGGAAGGCCGCACCGGTGATCGCATTGAGTTTCGATTGAAGCTGCCCGGCGCGGGCCGAAGCCGCGCTGGCCTCCGCCACCGCCATCGCCCGTTCGCGCCCGGCGTCGGTATCGTTCTTCGTCTGCTGGGTGACGACGACGGCAGCCCGCTCCTTTTGCAGGGCATCGCCGACCTGCGCGATCTGCGCCGAAAGCGCCCGCATTTGCGGATGGGCAGCGCCCATCTGTACCGAGATTTCGGAACGCTGACGGACGAGGTCGTCATATTGCTTCTGGAGGTTGTCGAGCGCGGGAGAGGTCGCGCCCGCCACCGTCCGCATCGCGGCGGCGCGGCTGACGCCCGCCGCCTGCGCCTGCATCGCGCTGCTCATCGCGGCGGTGGAGGCGGCCTCCACCGCGATGCGGTTCATCTGCTGATAATCCTCCGCACTGCCCGCTCCCATCGGCATCAGATGCGCGCGGCGGAAATCGGCGACATTGCGTTCGGCCACCTCGACCTCGTGCGCGAGGCGCGCGGTTTCCTTGTCCAGCGCGGTGCTTAGACCATCGCGCCAGGTCTGGCGACGCTGCGAGCGCATCTTCTGGAGGCTGTCGACGAAGCGGTTGGCGATGCGCGCGGCCAGTTCCGCCTTTTGCGACTGGACGATGATGTCGATGAAATCCGAATCGGTCGAACTCACCACCCGCACATTCTTGGTCAGCTGGACGGCGCCCTGCTGCACCGTCATCGGCACGCCATGGGTGAAGGCGGGATTGCGCGTCAGATTGAGGTCGCGCACCACCTGTTCGGCCAGCGCCTGCGACCGATACATGCGCGCCTCATTGGCGACGCGCTGCTGGTTGCGGGTGGCGTCGGCCTGGTTGGAGCCGGTAGAGTCGTTCAGCTCCACCTGGACCGTGGCGGTCGCCTCATAGCGGTTGGGCAGTTGCAGCTGGACGAGCAGAACCACCACCACGCAGCTGATCACGATGGCCGCCACCAGCTTCATGTGACGACGCAGCAGGAACCAGATCTGTCGCGCGGACATTTGCTGCAATTCGAAGGACAGGTCGCCCGGCTTTTCCGCGCCGCCACCGGACGAAGCACCGTCGATCAGTGTCAGCCGTGCAGACGCCATGATAATCTCCCCTGTCGCATCGCGAAGGCACATGGGCACGGCCCATGCGAAGGGCGGTTCCCTCTATCATGCCGATATTGCGGCTTGTCGCGTGTCAGAGCAAAAGCGCATCGGGGCGGATGGATGCGCATAGGTGCTAACCCTTCGGATCAGGCCATGCCGCTTTTTTCGATAGCCCGCGCCTGAAGAGGCCGGTCGCTTTCCTAAGCATTTCTGGTGCATTGCTGACTATTCCGGATCGCCCATTTCGGGCCATTGCGCCGAGCTTGATCGAGGATAAGAACGCTCCGCGCAGGGGAAAACGGGATGATCGCGGAGCTGGCATTGCAGGATCTGGAGCCTGGCTCGCTGGCTCGCCTGTTCGGCGCAGGCCATGCGGCGGTGCTGGTGCGTTGTCCGGAGGTGATAGCCGAACTGTGGCACGGGCTGTTCGAACAGTCGGCCGAACAAATGCCCTGGGAAGCGTCGCTGGTCGATATAGCGCGCAACTATCATGGCAGCGGCGACATCACCGCGAGCCTGGGCGACCTGTTCTACTTTCAGCCCGGTCGGCACGGCTATATCGCCCGGAAAATGGCGCTGTCACGCGATGGAGGCACGGATCATGTCACCGCTCGTCCGGCCTATTTCGTGCAGGGAAACCGGCGTTATGCGACGCAACAGGCGGTGCTCGATCAGTGCTGGGCGGTCGGTTCCCGGCTGATGGCCGCGCTGGCGCCGCCGGGGACGCCGCCTTTGGATTTCCGGATCGTGGTGCAACGGCTGAAATATCAGGAAAGCATGGGCGATTTCGACCGGCTGGGGGCGCTGGCGCGCAATTCGCTGGGGCGCTGGGGACGGGCAGGCTGCGCGCTCGACGAACGACGCTGGGAGGCTGCGGGCATGCTGAGCGGGCGAGGCGCGTCCGACCTTTACGGAATAATGGCGTGTGTGCCGGGCGTCGGACGCATTGTCGCGGCGATCAACCGCTGGCTGCTGCGTGGTGATCGCAGGCACGACCTTGCGCCGGGGCAGCGCCTGATCGAGGGCGCGCATGTCGACTATCGCTATTTTTCGGCCCTATGTGGTCAACGTCATCATATGCTGACCCAGATTTTCATGAACGGGCAATGGGTCGACCTACCCATCGACCGGCGCACATTGGCGGTCTTTCCCGGCAGCATGGCAAGCCACGCCTATGGTGTGCCCCAAGTGCTGCATCGCGTGCTGCATGTGGAAAGGGCCGATGCTTCGGCACCCGGCAATCCGCGGACCGACAATGTCACGTTGCTGATCGGGTCCGCCTGACCGTCACAGTTCCGGCAGAGGCTGCGGTCCGACCGGCCTGGCATAGATCAGCCGAACGCTTCCCTGGGGGCGAGCCGCACGGCGGGGCGTATAGACGACCGCCAGCGCCACCATCACCGGCATCACCCACATGCGGGAATACATGTGCGGATAGGACAGGGTGTAGACGAGGAACACCAGCACCACGGCCACCGCCATCGCTCCCCTGTCGCGGCCGATGCGCAATCCGTTCGCCGCCAGCAGGCAAAGCAGGCCCAGAAGAAGGATGAGGCCGCAAAAGGCGATGGCGCCGCCCTCGTTCCAGATCAACAGGAAGAGATTGTGGACCGGATTGTCATAGGCGGACAGTTCGCGATATTGGTCGACGCCCATGCCGACGATCACATTGTCCTCGGCAAAGCCCCAGGCTTCCTGAATCAACTGGGACCGGTTGATGAAGGTGCCGGCCTGATCGATATCGCCGCTTTCCACCGCATTGCCGACGCGCTCCTGGAAAGCCTTGGGCAAGGGCGCGCCGCTGGCGAGGAAAAGGCCGGCCGCTACCATCGCGCCCAATCCCAACCGGAAGATGTAGCGCACGCCCATCAGCAGCAACGTCACGAAAATCGCCATCAGCGAGGCGGCGAAACCCGTGAAGGACGCGCTCAGCATCAAGCCCCAGAGCAACAGGATCAGGCAGGCGAAGCCGCCGACCGCCCCGATCAGCCGCTGGCGCATCGCATAGAGCAGCATCGGCATGGAAAAGGCGACGACCGCGCCATTGGGATTGGGCTGTCCGGCCATCGAACCCAGGCGGCCATTGCCGGTGATGAAGCCGTCGCCCAGCCAGTGCAGCGTGTCATGGAAAGTCAGGAAGAAGCTGGCGGCGATGCCGATGACTTCCGAACAGGTGATGCCCAGCATGAAGATGAGCGGCGCTGTCCGGATGATCCTTTCCTCCTGCTGCATCAGCAGGACAGGAATGAAGAGGAAGGCGACGGTATATTGCAGGGCGATATTCACCCAGCGCAGCGGATCGCCGTTGACCACCGATCCGATGAACAGGCCGCCCAGCATCATCACCAGCCCGGTGAGCCAGAAGGGCGTGAGCGAGCGGAAGGGCGTGGCGCTGAGGCGCCCGCGCAGGCCGGAAATGGTGAAACTGACCAGAAAGGCGAGGTCGGAGAAAGTGAGGTTGATCTGCCCGACGCGCAGCAGGCCCCAGCCGCTGAGAAAAATCGCCGTGAGCAAGCTGTAGCGTGCGATCCTGTCCCAGACCTGTTCATGGGCCGCAAAGATGTCCGGCCGCGCGGGGGCCGTCGGAGAGCCAAGGGTGCCAGGGCTGGTCAGAGTCGTCACGCACGGGAGGCTGCCGCGCGCACGGGCGCGACGCAAACGCCCTTCGGAGCGAGGCAAGGGACGATTCCAGCCAGACCGACCTATCCGAATTTGCCGGGACATCAGCCTTGTGACCCGTTGAACGGCTCCCGGCCGCAAAGGATAAATGCCCCGGAGCGTCGCCAGACCGGCACGTGCGACAAGGATGATCTTGGTGACGGATGCGATCCTGCCCCTGCACAATGCCGACAGGCCGATGATCGCGGACAAACGCGCTGAAACCCGGCACCTGGAAGGGAACGAAGCGGCCGTCAGGCTGATTTATGTGGCGGGCTATGGTCGCAGCGGAACGACCCTGCTCGACATCGCACTGGGCGAACATCCGGCGATCATGGGCGGCGGCGAGGTCACGACGCTGGCACGGCATGTGTGGGACAATGGCGAATATTGCGCCTGCGGGGAGCGGGTGCGGGATTGCCCGGAATGGAAGGCGATCATGGCGCGCTGGACACAGGGAGAGCCGGAGGGATTTCTGGCGGGTTACAGGCGGGCGCAGCAGCGAACCGAGGGGCTGGTGGCGCCGGGACGGTTGTTCAGGCTGCCCGGATGGCGCGACCACAGGCGGCGGACGCTCAAATTGCTGCGCGGCATGGCGATGGTGTCGGGGCGGCCGGTGCTGGTCGATTCATCGAAGCTGCCGGGACGTGCCCTCGCGCTGGCCGCGATGCCGGGAATCGATCTGCATGTCGTGCATGTGGTGCGCGACGGGCGCGGCGTCGCGTGGTCGCTGATGAAAGGGCATCGGCGCAGCGTCGAAAAGGGCGTGCAACGCGAATTGCGGCCCAAGCCCCTGCTCTACACGGCACTGCGATGGTCGATGGTGAATCTCGCGGCGGAATGGCTGTGCCGCCGGGTCGGGCCTGGGCGCAGCATACGCGTGCGTTACGAGGATTTCGTCGAAGATCCGCGCGGGGAGATCGGGCGGATCGTGGCGCTGGTGGGGGAAAGGCCGCATCTGCCCGCCACCGGCCTTGCCCCCTTCGAACCGCAGCATCAGGTCGCGGGCAGCCGCCATCGGATGCAGAAATCGCTCATCATCCGGGGCGACGACAAGTGGAAGCGGGAAATGCCGGGATGGAAACAGCGGTTGTTCACCCTGATCTGCGCCCCCTTCCTGCGCCGCTACGGCTATTCGCTGCGCAGCGGAGACGCAGCATGAGGCGGCGGCTGATCGGGATCATCCTGCCCGTCATCATGGCGGGCTGTTCGGGCGCGGGCAGCGAAACGCGGGCACAGCCGGTGAAGGGCGAAGCTGCCTTTCCCGGTGCGGTGGGCTACGGCGCCGCGGCCAAGGGCGGGCGCGGCGGGCGCATCATCGCCGTCGATACGCTGGCCGACGGCGGGCAGGGGTCTCTGCGCGCCTGTATCGACGCCTCCGGACCGCGGGTGTGCGTGTTCCGGGTGAGCGGAGTGATCCGCTTCACCGCCCGGCCGCCCGTGATCGCCAATCCCTATCTCACCATAGCCGGACAGACGGCGCCGGGCGGCGGCATAGTTGTCACCCATGCCGGGGGCGAAGAGGGACGCACGCCGATCCTGATCAAGAACACGCATGACATCGTCATCCGCCATATCCGCGTGCGCAACGACCGGGTGGGCACGCATCGCGGGTCGGAGGACAGCTTCACCATCGAGAACAGCCGCCAGGTCATCGTCGACCATGTGAGCGCAAGCTGGGCGCGGGACGAGCTGATCAACGGCTATGGCGACAATGACTGGGTCACGATCAGCAACAGCATCTTCGCGGAAGGCATTCCGCGCCACGACAAATGCGCGTTGCTGGCGAGCGACCCGAAGGGGCCACAGCATCTGAGCTTCATCGGCAATATCTGCGCCCATAATGGCGACCGCAATCCGGACCTGAATTTCCCGCCCGGCTCCTGCGCGGAGGTGATCAACAACATCCTTTACAACGGCCAGTCGGAATTTGCCGAAATCTGGGAAAGCTTCGGCGGCGTGCCGGTATCCTTGATCGGCAACAGCTTCATCGCAGGGAAGAACACGCGGCCCGACACGATCGGCGTGGCACGCAATGTCATGGGGTCGAAGGGGATCGCCAAGGTCTATCTCGCCGACAACCGGTTCGACGGCGATTTCGTGCATGTCTCGCCGCTGATGCAGGAGGCGAAGGTTGATAAGCCCCCCTGCCCCGCCACCATCGCGGCGGAACCGGCGGACGCCGCCTATGAAACGGTACTGAGCGATGCCGGCGCCTTCCCGCGCGACCCGTTCGACCAGCGGATCGCCCGTCAGGTCCGCGAGCGGAAGGGACATATCGTCAAGCAACCCGGTCTCATCGACGAACCCGTACCCGGCACCCCCTATCCCGATGCGGACGGCGACGGCATGGACGACCGCTGGGAAGCGCAACATGGCACCGATCCGCGCAAGGCCGACCCCTGGGGCGATGCCGATGGCGACGGTGTCGCCAATCTCGACCAGTTTCTCGACCAGCGCTCGCGCGATCTGATGGACGGGAAGGAGGGATGAACGCCCCCCTTTCCCGGATGACCGCCGACGATGTAGCGGCGGACAACCGCTTGCGCATTTGTTTCCCCTTTTCCGGGGACAGTATCGGCGGCAGCCATATTTCGGTGCGTGGATTGATGGCGCATCTCAACCCGGCGCTTTACCGGCCACTCGTCGTCACCGAAGTGCCCGACGGCATGATCGCCCGCTTCTTCGCCGGTCACGAGCAGATGGCCGATCCCGCCGCCCGTGGGCTGTTCGTGCCGGGCGAGGCCTTCACCCTGCGGAAGTTCCGGCGAACGCTGGGAAGCGTTCTGCCCCGCGCGCGCTTCCTGCGGCGCAACCGGATCGACATCGTCCATGTCAATGATGGACGGAGCAGCGCCAATTGGGCGCTGGCCGCACGCATCGCTGGAGCCAAGCTGATCTGGCATCATCGGGGCGATCCCGGCGCGCTGGGCCTGCGCTTGCTGGCGCCGGCGCTGGCGCATCGGGTGCTGGCGGTGTCGTCCTTCGCCCTGCCGCGCCCCGGCCTCTGGTCGGCGCGGAACCGGGCATCGGTGATTCACAGCCCGTTCGACACCAGTCTGGAGATGGACCGGGCCAAGGCGCGCGACGCGCTGATCCGCGAATTGGGCGTGACGCCCGGCACGCTGCTGCTGGGCTATTTCGGCGCCTTCGTGCCAAGAAAGCGCCCCTTGCTGTTCGTCGACATGATCGCGCGCTTGCAGGCGACGGTCGACCGTCCCGTCATGGGCCTGATGTTCGGCGAAGCACGCCTGCCTGCCATGGATATCGCCCTGCGCAAACGGATCGCCGACAAGGGCGTCGCGGATCGCGTGAAGTTGATGGGCTATCGCACGCCCGGCCCCTTCTGGATCGCGGCCTGCGACCAGCTTGTCGTGCCCGCCGTGGGCGAACCTTTCGGGCGGACGCTGGTGGAGGCGATGCTGGTCGGCACGCCGATCGTCGCGGCGCGGTCCGGCGGCAATATCGAGGCGCTGGAAGGCGGGAACGGCATTCTCGTCGAACCCGACGATGCGGACGCGCTGGCCCGCGCCTGCCAGGATCCGGGCGACGCACGCGCCATGGCGCTGGCAGCGCAGGCGGATGCCCGCGACCGGTTCAGCGAAGCGGCGCATTGCGCCAAGGTCAGCGCGATCTACGAAGCGTTGCGGCCATGATCGGTGTCGTCAGACGGCTTGTCCTTCGGACGGCGCTCCATTGGTTTCGGAAGGATATCCCGAATCCCTCTCCCTAAGCCCATCGGCGCACCCCCAATGGCGGGTCTCATATCCCTATGCCCTCACCGTTCCGGGAACGTTTGAGGGTACAGCTTTCCGACCTTTCGTAAGGACGCAGGACAGGGGGCGTGCATGGCGAACTATTTCAATGTGGTAGGCAGTCAGACCATCACGGCGGGTAGTGAAAAGGATCAGTTCTTCGCTTTTACCCGACTCGCCAACCTCGATTATGTGCGCCCCGATGCGGTGCTGGCGCAGCTCGTCTGGAACTCCGCGATCCTTACCGGCAGCGGCACCGCCTACCAGCTGGTCGGCACCAATATCCAGATTTCCACCGACCTCTATCTGGGCGGCCAGGGCACCGACATCATGTACGGGTCCAACCTCAACGATGCCATCCTCTATAATAATGGCGTCATTTCGGGCGGCTTCGGCAGCTTCGACAATATCGAGCAATTCTGGCTGGCCGATGGCGATGACATCATCGACCTGTCGGCGCACGGTCCGGGCGGCATCGATTATCTGAAGGATGTGCTGGTCCAGGGCGGCGAAGGCAATGACATCATCATCGGCGGCGCGGGCAAGGACAATCTCCAGGGCGATGGCGGCAACGACATCATCTTCGGCTGGCGGGGCAGCGACACCATCTCCGGCGGCGCGGGCGACGACATCCTCTATGGCGACGATCTCGGCAATAACGGCATTTCCGGCGACGATACGCTGGATGGCGGGTCGGGCAACGACATCCTCTATGGTGGACGCGGCAAGGACAAGCTGACCGGCGGGGATGGCAACGACATCCTCTACGGCGGCGCAGGCGACGACAGCCTGTCGGGCGGCGCGGGCGACGACATCCTCTATGGCGACGACGACAATGTGTCGGGCAGCGATGTCCTGCACGGGGATTCAGGCAACGACCGGCTCTATGGCGGGCTGGCCGGGGATGAATTATACGGGGATTCGGGCGACGACTGGCTCGATGGCGGTGCCGGCAACGATTATATGCATGGCGGCGGCGGCAACGACACGATCATTGCAGGTGCCGGCAACGACGTGATCGACGGCAGCGCCGATATCGACACGCTGGTCTTTTCCGGCAACCGCGCGGATTATCTCTTCACCCTTCAGACCGACGGCAGCTTCATCGCTGTCGACCAGCGCGCGGGCTCGCCCGAGGGCAGCAAGACGATCCGCAATGTCGAATATTTCCAGTTCGCGGACATGACGACGCCCGCCACGGCGCTGAACGCGCCGCCGGTCATCACCTCCAATGGCGGCGGCGCGGCGGCGGCGCTGGCGATCGACGAGAACAGCACGGCCGTCACCACCGTCACCGCGACCGATCCGGATGCGGGACAGACCGTCGGCTTCTCCATCGTCGGTGGGGCGGATGCAGCGTTCTTCACCATCGACGCCGTAACGGGCGAGTTGCGCTTCATCACCGCGCCCAATTTCGAAAGCCCGGCCGATGCCGATGGCGACAATGTCTATCAGCTGATCGTCGCCGCCAATGACGGCAATGGCGGGGTGGACACACAGACGCTGTCTATAACCGTGCGCGATGTGTCCGATGGCGCAGCGCCGGTCATCACCTCCAATGGCGGCGGAGCGAGCGCGGCGATCAGCGTCAATGAAAACGCGCCCGCCGTGACCACGGTAACGGCGACGGATGCGGATGGTCCGTCGATCGGCTATGCCATTGTCGGGGGCGCCGACGCGGCGCTGTTCACCATCGATGCGGCCACAGGCGCGCTGACCTTCAAGACCGCACCCGATTACGAGACGCCAACCGATGCCAACCGCGACAATGTCTATGACGTGATCGTGCAGGCCAGCGACGGCACCAACACCGACCAGCAGACGCTGGCCGTCACCGTCGTCAATCTCAACGACAATGCACCGGTGCTGACCTCCTATGGCGGGACGGCTTCGGTGGCCTTGTCGGTGGCGGAAAACGGTCTGCTCGCTGCGACGGTAGTGGCCAGCGATGCCGATGGCACGCCGCTGAGCTATGCGATCAGCGGCGGTGCGGACGCGGCGCTCTTCACCATCAATGCGAACACCGGCACGCTGACCTTCAAGACCGCGCCGGATTATGAGGCACCCTCCGACAGCAATGGCGACCGCATCTACAATGTGATCGTCAGCGCCAGCGACGGTACCAACAGCGTCGCACAGACGTTCGCCATCAGCGTCACCAACGCGAACGACAATGCGCCGGTCATCACCTCCAATGGCGGCGGCACATCGGCGGCGATCAGCATGGCGGAAAATGGCAGCGCGGTCGCCATCGTGTCTGCCACCGATGCGGACGGCACGACACCGGGCTACGCCATTTCGGGGGGCGCCGACGCGGCGCTCTTCACCATCGATGCCGTGACGGGTGCGCTGTCCTTCATCAATGCGCCGGACTATGAGAATCGCATCGATGCCGATGGCGATGGCGTCTATCAGGTGATGGTGCGCGCGACCGACGGCAGCAATGTCGACGACCAGCTGCTCTCCATCACCATCACCGATGTCGCGGAAGGCGGCAGGACGATTACCGGCTCCTCCGGCAACAACACGATCAGTCCGACGACCACGGTTGCGGCCTATCAGAGCACCGCGCTCAACGACACCATCTATGCCCTTGCCGGCAACGATGTCATCGATGGCGGCGCGGGCGCCGATTATATGGACGGCGGCGCGGGCAACGATATTTTCTATGTGGACACCTGGTCGGACGACGGCTTTGCCGGAAATGACGACCAGGTGATCGAGCTGGCGGGCGGCGGCAGCGATCTTGTCTATGCCTCGGTCAGCTATCGGTTGGCCGCCAATGTCGAAAAGCTGACGCTGACCGGCGCGACGGCGATCGACGGCTTGGGCAATGAACTGGCCAACACCATCACGGGCAACGACGCCGCGAACATGCTGTCGGGTGGGCTGGGCGCCGACATTCTGTACGGCATGGGCGGCGCGGATACGATCGATGGCGGCGACGACAACGACAATCTGTTCGGTGGCGACGGCAATGATGTGCTGATCGGCGGTCTGGGCGACGATTATCTGGACGGCGGTACCGGCGCCGACAGCATGACCGGGGGCGACGGCAACGACACCTATATCGTCGATAGCTGGTCCGACGACGGCAACAGCGCCAATGACGATATGATCTTCGAACTGGCGGGCGGCGGGACGGATCAGGTCAACGCATCGGTCAGCTACCGGCTGGCTCCCGAGATCGAGAAACTGGTGCTGACCGGCACCGACAATATCGACGGCACCGGCAATGACCTTGCCAACACCATCACCGGCAATAGCGGCAACAACGGCATCTGGGGCGGCCTGGGCAACGACACCATATTGGGCAATGCGGGCGATGACCGGCTCTATGGCGAGGATGGACAGGACAGCCTGGACGGCGGCGCGGGCAACGACCTGCTCGACGGCGGTCTCGCCGGTGACACGCTGAAGGGCGGCGCGGGCAATGACACGCTGATCGGCGGTGCGGGCAAGGATACGCTGACCGGCGGGACGGAGGCGGACATATTCGTCTTCAACCGGGGCGACACGACGCTCAACACGGCGAGTTACGACCGGATCACCGACTTCAAGGCCAGCGAAGGCGATCGCATCGATCTCGACTTCCTGAACGGCAGCCTGCCTGCCGCCGACTATGCCGAACGAGCGATCGCCACCAATAATTTCTCCGATGCGCTGGCCGCCGCCAACACGACCGCAGGGGTCAATCATGTGACCTTCGTCGCGGGGACGACCGACGGCTGGGTCTTCTACGACTCCAATGGCGACGGCGCATTCGACCAGAGCGTGCTGCTGCTGGGCGTCAACACATTGGCGGGCGTGGATTCGAGCAGCTTCTTCTGAAGGTCAGGCCAGATGGGCGAACTCGCCATAGCCGCCCTGGAAGAACAGCAACGGCTTGCCCGGCGTTTCCACCTCCAGTGCGATGACCCGGCCGAGTACGATATAATGGTCGCCAGCCTCGTGCACGGCTTCCAATTGGCAGTCGATCCAGGCCACTACACCGTCCAGGATCGGCGATCCGTTGGCTGAGACGCGATGCGTCACGCCGGCGAATTTGTCGTCCCCACCCTTCACCGCGAATTGCTGGCACAGTGGCTTCTGGTCGCTGGCCAGGATGTTGACGCAGAATTTCCCCACTTTCTCGATTCGGGGCCAGCTTTGCGAATCCTTTGCGGGGAAGAACGCGACCAGCGGCGGATCGAGCGAGACGGACGTGAAGGACCCGACCACCATGCCGGTCGGCACCTGCCCATCCTCTACCGCCGTCACCACGCAAACGCCGGTGGGATAGTGCCCCAGCACCCGGCGGAAGGTGCCGCTGTCGAAGGCGACCGCTTCACTCATGCGCGCGCACCGGAAATGGGAAAGGGATCGGTGTTCTTCATCATGCCCCCTTTTTCGCGACTTGGCGCGCCATGGCAAGCAAATCCCGCTGATAAGCTCATGAGTTCCCTTTGGGCGACATCCCTGCGCGTGGCGGAGCGGATCACCCGCGTAAAACGCCCGGCATCAGACCGCGACGCCAGCCGAAGCCAGCACCGCGAGCGTCAGCAGTTCCGAAGCATTGGATGCCATGGTGGCGATCTGCACCGACTTTTCCATGCCGACCAGCATCGGCCCGATCATCGTCGCGCCGCCCACTTCGCGCAGCAGCTTCGCCGAAATATTGGCCGACTGAAGCCCCGGCATCACCAGGATATTCGCCGGACCCGACAGGCGGCTGAAGGGATAATTCTTCATCACCATCGGGTTGAGCGCCGCGTCGACGGTCATTTCGCCTTCATATTCGAAATCGACGTCGCGCTCGTCCAGCAACTTGATCGCATCGCGCATATTTTCAAGGAAACTGCCCGGCGGGTTGCCGAAATTGGAATAGGACAGGAAGGCCACGCGCGGGTCATGGCCCATGCGGCGGGCGACCGCCACCGTGCCCTCCGCAATGTCGGCCAGTTCCTGTGCCGAGGGGCGCTCATTGACCGTGGTGTCGGCCAGGAACACCGTCTTGTCCTTGGTCACCAGCACATGGATGCCGAAGGGGGTCCGGCCCGCCGCCGGGTCCATCACCCGCTTCACCTCGCGCAGCGTCTGGGCGAACGGCCGGGTCATGCCGGTGATCATCGCGTCGGCATGGCCCATCTTCACCAGCAGCGAGCCGAAGATGTTGCGGTCGCGATTGACCATCCGCTCGCAATCGCGGCGCAGATAGCCGCGGCGCTGCAAACGCTTGTAGAGCGTGTCGACCATATCCGGCACCAGCGGCGAGTTGACGCTGTTGTGCAGTTCGAAGCTTTCCGGGTCCTGCACGCCCAGTTCCTTGAGCTTGTCATAGACATGGCCGCGGCCGACCAGAACGGGGATGCCGTAACCCAGCGTCCGGAACTGGATGGCGGCGCGCAGTACGACTTCTTCTTCCGCTTCGGCAAAGACGACGCGCTTGGGATTGGCCTTCGCCACTTCATAGGCGGTGGTCAGCACCGAGGTGGTCGGATTGAGCCGGCCCTTGAGCGACTGGCGATAGGCGGCCATGTCCGCGATCGGACGCTGCGCCACGCCGGTTTCCATCGCCGCCTGCGCGACGGCCGACGGCACCACTTCCATCAGGCGCGGGTCGAAGGGCGCGGGGATGATGTAATCCGGCCCGAAGCTGTGCGAACGGCCATAGGCCTTGGCCACTTCCTCCGGCACCTGTTCGCGCGCCAGTTCCGCGATCGCCTTGGCGGCGGCCAGCTTCATCGGCTCGTTGATCCCGGTGGCCCGCACGTCGAGCGCGCCGCGGAAGATGAAGGGGAAGCCAAGGACGTTGTTGACCTGGTTGGGATAGTCCGACCGGCCGGTGGCGACGATGGCGTCGGGGCGCACCGCCTTGGCGTCGGGCGGCGCGATTTCCGGGTCGGGGTTCGCCATGGCGAAGATGATCGGCTTGTCCGCCATCGACTTCACCATGTCCTGCGTCATCGCCCCCGCGACGGAAAGGCCCAGGAACACGTCCGCGCCCTTGACCGCTTCGGCCAGGGTGCGGGCGTCGGTCTTCACCGCATGGGCCGATTTCCACTGGTTCATGCCCTCGGTGCGGCCCTGGTAGATCACGCCCTTGCTGTCGCACATGATGACATTGTCGTGCTGGACGCCCAGCGCCTTGATGAGTTCGGTGCAGGAGATGGACGCGGCGCCCGCGCCGTTCACCACCACCTTCATGTCCTTCATGTCGCGGCCGGTCAGCATCGCTGCGTTGATGACGCCCGCCGCCGCGATGATCGCGGTGCCGTGCTGGTCGTCATGGAAGACCGGGATGTTCATCCGTTCCTTCAGCGTCTGTTCGATGATGAAGCATTCGGGCGCCTTGATATCCTCAAGATTGATGCCGCCGAAGGTCGGCTCCATCAATTCGACGGCGTCGATGAACCTGTCGACATCCTCGGTCTTGAGTTCGATGTCGATGGAATCGACGTCGGCGAAGCGCTTGAAGAGGACGGACTTGCCCTCCATCACCGGCTTGGACGCCAGCGCGCCCAGATTGCCCAGGCCCAGGATCGCCGTGCCGTTGGAGATCACCGCGACCAGATTGCCCTTGGCCGTATAGTCATAGGCGGTCGCCGGGTCTTCCGCGATGGCGCGCACCGGCACCGCGACGCCGGGCGAATAGGCAAGGCTGAGGTCGCGCTGCGTCGCCATCGGCTTGGACGCGATGATCTCGATCTTGCCGGGGCGTCCGGTCGAGTGGAAGAACAGCGCCTCGCGTTCGGAAAATTCCACATTCGACTTATCGGTCATGGCTGCACCCACATTATGAAACGATGAGGGTGGCCGTAGCGGCAAGAATATCTTGTGGGCAAGTGCGAGAAGCGCAATTTTCCTGCTCTTTCTTGCAGTACTGGTATGACGCCGGGCTTCACGCTATCCGCTGTGCCATGGCGCGAACGATCGACACATCCACGCAACAGGCGACGCCCATGATGGCGCAATATCTTGCGCTCAAGGCGGAGGCACAGGATTGCCTTCTCTTCTACCGCATGGGCGACTTCTTCGAACTGTTCTTCGAGGATGCGAAGGCGGCGGCGGCGACGCTCGACATCGCGCTCACCAGCCGGGGCGAGCATGCAGGCGTACCGATTCCGATGTGCGGGGTGCCTGTGCACAGTGCGGAATCCTATCTGGCGCGCCTGATCAAGGCGGGCCACCGCGTCGCCATCGCCGAGCAGACCGAGACGCCGGCCGAGGCCAAGGCGCGCGGGTCGAAGTCCCTGGTGGCGCGCGCCATCGTCCGCTACGTGACCGCGGGCACACTGACCGAGGAAACGCTGCTCGACAGCCGGCGCGACAATATGCTGGTCGCGCTGGCACAAATGGGCGGCGATGAGGCCGGCGAATATGGCCTGGCCGCCGCCGATATTTCGACGGGGCGGTTCGAGACGCTGACCTTGCGGGCGGCTGACCTGGCCGCCGAACTGGCGCGGCTGCGGCCGAGCGAGATCGTGTTGCCGGACGGGTTGGAACTTGCGCTGCCCGATTCCCATCCGTTCGACCGCGCCGCCTTTTCCAACAGCCGGGCCGAAGCGGCGCTGAAACGCGTCTTCGGCGTTGCGACGTTGGACGGATTCGGCCAGTTCGGCCGCGCCGAACTGTCGGCCATGGGCGGGCTGCTCAACTATCTCGACCATGCGGGCAAGGGCACCCTGCCCTTCCTCGCCCCGCCGATGCGTAAGACCAGCGGCGCCCATGTCGCCATCGACGCCGCGACACGGGAGAGTCTGGAAATCACGGCGACCATGAACGGCACGCGGGCGGGCAGCCTGCTGGGCGCGGTCGACCGGACGGTAACAGGCGCCGGGGCGCGATTGCTGGCACAGGATCTGTCGGCACCCTTGATGGATCAGGCAGCCATCGAAGCGCGCTTGGGGCTGGTGCAACTCTTCCATGAGGACGGCATGTTGCGCGACCAGTTGCGCGTGGCGCTGCGCGCCTTGCCGGACATCGGGCGCGCCCTGGGCCGGGTGGCGATGGGCCGGGGCAGTCCACGCGACCTTGGCCAACTCCGCGATGGACTCGGGGAAGCACGATTGTTGCGCGAACGGCTGGGGCGCCTGCCCGACCAGCCCTTGCTGCTGATGCAATTGCTACCAGCGCTGGACGGGCATGGCGCGCTGGTCGACAGCCTGTCCCGCGCGCTCGTCCCCAGCCCCCCGACCGAAACCGCCAATGGCGGCTATATCGCGGACGGCTATGACCCGGCACTGGATGAACTGCGCCGCCTCGCCGGCGACGGCCGCCGCGCCATCGCCGCGCTGGAGGCGAAATATCGCGAGCAGACCGGCATCGCCTCGCTCAAGATTCGCCACAACGGCGTGCTCGGCTATCATGTCGAGGTCCCTGCACGCGCCGCCGACCAGTTGATGCAGCCCGACAGCGGCTTCACCCATCGCCAGACATTGGCCGGGGTGGTGCGCTTCAATTCGGTCGACCTGCACGAACAGGCGAGCCGCGTCGCGCAGGCGGGTGCCCATGCGCTGGTGGCCGAATCCGCGCATCTGGAGGAGTTGATCGAAGCCACCCTCGCCCGCAAGGCGGAGATCGCCCGCGCCGCCGACGCGCTTGCCCGGCTCGACGTGGCGGCAGCGCTAGCGGAACGCGCAGCCGAAGGCGGCTGGCAGCGGCCCCATTTCCTGTCCGAAGACGGCGAAGGGCCTTGTCTGGAAATCACCGGCGGCCGTCATCCGGTGGTCGAGGATGCGCTGCGCCGCGACGGCCAGCCCTTCGTCGCCAATGACTGCCGTTTGGTGGCCGGAGACCGGCTCTGGCTCGTCACAGGCCCGAACATGGGCGGCAAGTCCACCTTCCTGCGGCAGAATGCGATCATCGTGATCCTTGCGCAGGCCGGGGCCTATGTCCCCGCACAATCCACGACCCTGACCCTGGTCGACCGGCTGTTCAGCCGCGTCGGCGCATCGGACAATCTGGCCAAGGGCCGCTCCACCTTCATGGTCGAGATGGTGGAGACCGCCGCGATTCTGGCGCAGGCGACCGAACGCAGCTTCGTGATCCTCGATGAAGTCGGGCGCGGCACATCGACCTATGACGGGCTGGCGCTGGCCTGGGCGGTGGTGGAGGCGGTGCATGAGGTCAACCGTTGCCGCTGCCTGTTCGCGACCCATTATCATGAGCTGACCCGGCTTGCGGAAACGCTCTCCTCGCTCTCGCTCCACCATGTCCGGGCACGGGAGTGGAAGGGCGATCTGGTGCTGCTGCACGAGGTTGCGGAGGGCCCGGCGGACCGCAGCTATGGTTTGGCGGTGGCGCGGCTGGCCGGGCTTCCTCCCGCCGTCCTCAAACGGGCGAAGGACGTCCTCGCCCGCCTTGAAGCGGGCAAGGCGAAGACCGGCGGCATCGCGGCGGGGCTGGACGACCTGCCCCTCTTCGCCGCCGCGACGGCGCAGGTGGAACCGAAGGTCGATCCGCTGCGTGCCGCGCTGGAGGGCATCGACGCCGATGCCCTGTCACCCCGCGAGGCGCTCGATCAACTCTATCGGCTCAAGCAACTGGCCGCGGCCGGTCAGGAAGACTAGATAAGCCATATGGTCATGCAGTTTCCGAAATTGGGGTCCAGGCGCGCGATCATCGACCGGCGCGCCATTTCCGACCGCATCAACGCCCTGGCGCAGGAGCATCATGGCGACCAGATGAAGCTGCGCGGCCTAATCGTGAGGGAATTGAAGGACGCGCTCGACGCCGGGCGCGAGGATGTCGCCCGCCGCCTCAGCCAGAAGCCGACCCGCGGGCGGGAGGCGGTGACCGCCTTCGCCTTCCTGGTCGACCAGATCTTGCGGCTGCTCTACGACGCGACGACGCATCATCTCTACCCGGCGGGCAATCGCAGCACCGGCGAACGGATCGTGCTGATCGCGGTCGGCGGCTATGGGCGGGGCGAGATGGCGCCGCACAGCGATGTCGATATCGGCTTCATCACCCCCTGGAAGCCGACCGGCTGGACCGAGCAGGTCATCGAATCCATGCTCTATTCGCTGTGGGACCTGGGATTGAAGGTCGGCCATAGCAGCCGGTCGATCGATGAAACGATGCGCATGGCCAAGGCGGACCTGACGGTGCGCACTGCCCTGCTGGAAGCGCGCTATATCTGGGGCGACCGGGCGCTGTACGAAGAAACAGCTGCCCGGTTCGACGCCGAAATCATGCAGGGCACCGCCCGTGCCTTCGTCACGGAGAAGCTGGAGGAGCGCGACGAACGGCATCGCCGCATGGGCGACAGCCGCTATGTCGTCGAACCCAATGTGAAGGAAGGCAAGGGCGGGTTGCGCGATCTGCACACGCTGTTCTGGATCGGCAAATATGTGAACCGGGTCAAATCGATCACGGAACTGGTCGATGTCGGGCTGCTGACGGAAAGCGAGCTGCGCCAGTTCCAGAAGGCGGAGGATTTCCTCTGGGCGGTGCGCTGCCACCTGCACATGATCACCGGGCGGGCGGAGGACCGGCTGACCTTCGACCTGCAACTCGAAACCGCCACACGCATGCACTTCACCGGGCGCGCCGGGCGTTCGGGGGTCGAGCGCTTCATGCGCTATTATTTCCTGAACGCGAAGACGGTGGGCGACCTGACCGCCGTGTTCCTCGCGCATCTGGACGACCAGATGGCGGAGCGCGGTCGGCGCTATATTCCCAGCTTCTTCCGCCGGCCCAAGAGGCTGGACGGTTTCGTGCTGGACCGCGGGCGGCTGGCGCTGCCCAACGACCAGTTTTTCCAGGACGATCCGGTCCGGCTGCTGGAAATCTTCGCGTTGGCCGACAAACATGGGCTGGCCATCCATCCCAGCGCCATGCGCGCCGCCAGCCGCGACGCCAGCCTGATCACCGCCAAGGTGCGGCGCGACCCACGCGCCAATGCCTTTTTCATGGAGGTGCTGACCTCTCCCCGTGACCCGGAGACCGTACTGCGCTGGATGAACGAGTCGACCGTTTTCGGCCGCTTCATCCCCGATTTCCGCCGCGTCGTGGCGCAGATGCAGTTCGACATGTACCACCATTATACGGTGGACGAGCACACCATCCGCGCCGTCGGCCTGCTGGCACGGATCGAAAAGGGCGAATTGAACCAGGATCATCCGCTGGCGGCGGACCTGATGGGCAAGCTGGTGTCGCGCCGCGTCCTCTATGTCGCGGTGCTGCTGCACGACATCGCCAAGGGGCGCGGCGGCGACCACAGCATATTGGGCGCGGAGGTGGCGGAGCATCTCTGCCCGCGTCTGGGTCTTACCCCGGCGGAAACCGAAACCGTGGCCTGGCTGGTGCTGCATCACCTGCTGATGTCGGCCACCGCGTTCAAGCGAGACCTCGCCGACTACAAGACCATCCTCGATTTCGTCGACGTGGTGCAGAGCCCGGAGCGGCTGCGGCTGCTGCTGTGCCTGACCGTGGTCGATATCCGTGCCGTGGGGCCCGGGGTATGGAACAGCTGGAAGCGCCAGTTGCTGGGCGATCTCTATGAGGCTGCCGAAGAGGTGCTGCGCCTCGGCCATAAGCAGAAGGGCCGCAGTGAAAGGGTCACGGCCAAGCAGCAGGCGCTGCGTCAGGCGCTGGGCCTTTCCGAAGGGGATTTCGAGAAACTGCGCAAGCGCCTCCCCGAAAGCTACTGGATCGCGGAACCCGACGACATCCTCTTCCACAATGCGGAGCATATCCTGGAGGCGGGCGACTCCCCGCTTTCCATCGCCGCGCAATATTATCCGCAACGCGGCGCGACGCTGGTGACGGTCTATGCCGCCGATCATCCGGGGCTGTTCTACCGCATCGCGGGCGCCATCCATCTGGCCGGCGGCAACATCATCGACGCGCGCATCCACACCACGCGCGACGGGGTCGCGATCGACAATTTCCTGGTGCAGGACCCGCTGGGCGGCGCCTTCCACAGTCCGGAGCAGTTGACGCGCATCCGCAAGGCGATCGAGGATTCGCTCGCCAACCGCCACCGCATGATCACCAAGCTGGAGGCTCGCCCCCTGCCCCGCACCCGCGCCGAAGCGTTCCGCATCGAGCCCAATGTGCTGATCGACAACAAGGCGTCGAACCGCTTCACCGTGATCGAGGTGAATGCGCGTGATCGCCCGGCGCTTCTGTTCAGCCTAGCCAACGCGCTGTTCCAGTCGAAGGTGACGGTGCACAGCGCCCATGTCGCCACCTATGGCGAGCGGGCGGTCGACACCTTCTACGTGACCGACCTGCTGGCCGGAAAGATCGAGAGCAAAGCGCGGCTGCAAACGCTGGAACGGCGGCTGCTCGAAGCGGCGAGCGGCGAAGTGGCGGAGATGGAGCAGGCCTAGCCTCGTAAGCGCGCTAAACGATCTCCATCACGTCGCCCGGCACCAGCAACGGCAGAAGGCGCAACATGTCCTCCCGTTCCACCGCCACGCAGCCGGCGGTCGGACGACCTTCGGACAGGTGGAAGAAGATCGCGCTGCCCTCCCCCGGCACCGGCGGTGCATCATTATGGCCAAGGACCACGATTACGTCATAGGCATCGTCGTCGCGCAGCAGATTTTCCGCCGAAAAGGCATGCGGCAGATGCACGGGCCGATTATAGCCCGGATCGTCCACATCATCGGACCAGCCATCCCCCTGCCGCACCCAGCGCCACGGCAGGCGGACGCCCGTCGCATCCACCTTTCCCGGCCGCAGCAAAACGGCCCGGATCGGCCAGACGCCCAGCGGCGTGCAACCATCCCCTTCCCGCTTGTCCGCCGCCGCGCAGGCGCCGCCGCGCCCGATGGTGCAGGGCATATCGATCGCACCGAAAGAGAGCCGCCCCGCGCCCGTATCGACGCGGACAACGCTCATAACTGATGCCCCGTCCGGTCGCGCTTGGTGGCCAGATAGCGCTCATTATGCGGATTGGCCGGCAGAATGATCGGCAGCCGTTCGGCCACTTTGATTCCCGCCGCTTCCAGTCCCGTCACCTTGTTGGGATTGTTGGTGAGCAGCCGCACTTCCCCCACGCCCAGCAGGTCCAGCATCCGCGCCGCCACCGAAAAATCACGGGCATCGATGGCGAAACCCAGCCGCACATTGGCGTCGACCGTGTCGAATCCCTGGTCCTGCAAGGCATAGGCGCGCAGCTTGTTGACGAGGCCGATGCCACGCCCTTCCTGCCGCAGATAGAGAAGGATACCCCATGTCGAGTCCGCGATCCGGTGCAGCGCCTCATGCAATTGCGGGCCGCAATCGCATTTCAGCGATCCCAGCACGTCGCCGGTCAGGCATTCGCTGTGCAACCGGATCACCGGCGGCGAGGAATCACGCCGGCCGACGATCAACGCCACATGTTCGCGTGGTTCGTCCGGGCTACGGAAAGCGACGATCTCGGCGGTTTCGGCGGCCGATACGGGCAGGCGCGCGCGCGTCGCGACAGCCAGATGCACGGCATCGTCATAGGCGTCGACATCGGCGGCGCTCACCTCTGCCTCCGCCTCTCCCTCCGAGGTCGCGAAATAGGCAGGCAATATGCCCGCCAGCCGCGCCAGGCGCAGCGCCGCCTTGGCCGCCAGCGGCGCGGCCAGCGGCTTCGCCATGAACGGGCCCTTGAGCGGCGAAGCAAGGTCCAGAACCGGGTCGGAAATCGCCGTCGCCACGTCGACATCGATCCACGGCGCCCGCACCACCAGCACCGGCATATCAGGGTCGGCCGCCGCGATCTGGTTGGCGAGCTTCAGCGTCTGCGCGCGCGCGGCAGAGATCAATATGTCGGCTTCAGCGCCCGGATCGAATTCGGCAAGCGTCACCGCGTCCGCCCCCTCCACCGCCATCAGCCGCAAGGCGCCGTCCGCGGCCCGCACCCGCACCGGCCAGCCCCGGCGCAGCGCATCGATGGCGCGAGCGGCAGCGCGCGCGCCCATCAGAAGGCGAATTCCGTGATGATCGGAATATGGTCGGACGGCTTGCCCCAGTTGCGCGCCGGTTCGACCACGCGGTGGCTGATCGCCTTGCCCGCCACATCCTGGGTCATCCACATATGGTCGAGCCGCCGTCCCCGATCCGATTCCGCCCAGTCCTTTGCGCGATAGCTCCACCAGGTGTAGAGCCGCTGCGGCGCGGGATAGAAATGGCGGCCGATGTCGACCCAGTCGTTCGACGCCTGCAACCGCGCCAATATTGCGCACTCGACCGGCGTATGGCTGACCACATTCAGCAATTGCTTGTGGCTCCAGACATCGCATTCCATCGGCGCGATGTTGAAATCGCCGGTCAATATCGTCGGCTTGTCCTCCAGTCCCGAGGACCATTGGATCATCCGCTCCAGAAAATCGAGCTTCTGCCCGAATTTCGGATTTACCTCCCGGTCCGCGACGTCGCCGCCGGCAGGCACATAGACATTCTCGATCCTGACGCCATTGTCGAGGCGCACGCCGACATGGCGCGCCTCGCCATTGGCCTGCCAGTCGAGGCGATCATCCTCATGGATCGGCACCTTGGACATGATCGCCACGCCATGGTGCATCCGCTGGCCGTTCAGCACCTGATGGACATAGCCAAGCTGCCGGAACATCGCGGTGGGGAAAATCTCGTTCACCACCTTGGTTTCCTGAAGACAGAGGATGTCAGGCGCCTCCTCCTTCAGAAAACGCTCGACGATATCGAGCCGGGCACGAACGCTGTTGATATTCCAGGATGCGATGCTGAGCGTTTGAGACATGGTGATCCACTAAGACCCTCCGCCCTCCCGCGCAAGGGTGGTGGGCCTGCAATCACGCGAGGCGCTATGTGTCGTCATTTGGCCCAGGGTGGAGCGAAAATAGTGGATTTCGAGAACCTTTAAACGAGTCACGCGCCTCGTTTAAACGCAGCGACCTTACAGGTCGTGAGCACCGGAAGCGCAGAAAGCCGCTATTTGCAGCCCTCCTTGGGCCAAATGACGACACATAGCAAAAAGGCCCCCGCTCCGGGGGCATGGAACGGGGGCCTCGATCGCGCCCTTGAAGCGCTTTGCGGCGGGAGCGGGGTTCCGGGTAACAGGGGGGAAATCCCGGTTTCGTCTCGCGCCGTGGAGTTCTTTTTAGGACTGGGGATATGAGCCTCAGATGAACGGTTCTGAAAACTTCTCGGCCCGTCGCAGCTGTGACCCGCTTAACCGCCCGCTGCGCGCCCCTTGGGTCGAGGATCGGTCCAGCGGAAGGCGGAATCGGCCACCGGCACGCCATAACGCTGGTTGGAAAGCTTGACCGCTGTCCGATTGTTCTGCGAGTCCAGCGCCACCCAGCCGTACAGCTGCAAGCCCGCCGGGCTCGCCGCGTCGCGTTTGAAGATCATGGTGATGGTGCCATATTCGGGCCGCTTGGGATCGCGCGCCTGGACGCTCAATATGGTGGGATCGCCGGTCGGGATCACCTTGCCGAATTTCGACAGGTCCTTGTTGGGATCGATGAGCGCGCCCAGAGGCGAATTGCCGATCGGCCAGCGCTGCACCTGGCGCACTTCATAATCGATCATGGTCAGCGCCTTGCCGTCACCCACGATCAGGAGGGGCACGCCCTTCTGATATTGGAAGCGGATCTTGCCCGGCTGCTTGATGGTGAGCTGGCCGGTCAGCGTCTGCCCGTTGCGATCCGTCTGCGCGAAATCGGCGGTCATGGTGGTGACGGCGCGGATATAGGCGTTGACCTTCGAGAGGTCGGACTGATCCGCCTGCGCCATGGCCGATGTCGTCGGCAGCGCGAAAGGCACGACGGCAAGCATCATGGAAGCCAGGGTCAGGGTGGAGGGCGCAAGGATGCGCTTCATGCAATTATCTCCGGTTGTTCGGGATGAAGAGCGTAGGTGGCAGGGGTTGAACCCGCTGTGAACCCACTCGTTCCATAAAAGTAACAACCGGTTGGCTCGAACGGCAAGGGGGAGAGCGGCACGGCCGCTCAATCCCCCTCTGCTCCCGCTTCGCCCGTGCCGGTCTTTCCGGCGGCCCCTCTCCCGATTTATTTTTTAGGCGCTGCGGTAGCGGCTTCTGCTTAGCGGGGCGCGATGACAAAAAAAAGGCTGATCCGAAGACCAGCCTGAAAGTTTTTAGGAGAGGATGCCTGAAAGGCAGGTCTCTCTTCGGGCAAATCGCGCTTCGCTGCAAATGCGAAGAAATCAAGAGCGATTGCATGAAATGCAATCAGCCTTGAAAATCAGGGATTTCTGCGGCTCCCCACCTGCCTTGCGGGCCCACAAAAGGCCCAAGAGCCACGCAAAATCCCGTTTCAGAGCGAAATGGGCAGTGACTTTTTCGCATCAGCCCAAATGAAAATTTTTCCCGCCGACAGGATCAGAGCGGGTTGCCGCCTTCATCGCGCAGCACTTCGCGGCGGCCGACATGGTTGGGCGGACCCACCAGGCCCTGTTCCTCCATCTGCTCGATCAGGCGGGCGGCGCTGTTGTAACCGATGCGCAACTGGCGCTGGAGCCAGCTTGTCGAGGCCTTCTGATTCTCGAAAACGAGCTGGCAGGCCTTGCGGAAGAGCTGCGCATCGGGGCTGTCGTCGCCCAGGTCGACGCCGTCGAGCGCGAAGCTGCCTTCCTCCGGTTCCTCGGTGACGGCGGCGATATAGTCGGGCTGGCCCTGGGCGCGCCAGTGATCGGCCACCACACGCACCTCGTCGTCCGACACGAAGGGCCCATGGACGCGCATCAGGCCCTTGCCGCCATGCATGTAGAGCATGTCGCCCTTGCCCAGAAGCTGTTCGGCGCCCTGCTCACCCAGAATCGTGCGGCTGTCGATCTTCGACGTGACGAAGAAACTGATGCGGGTCGGCAGGTTCGCCTTGATCACGCCGGTGATGACGTCGACCGAGGGCCGCTGCGTCGCCAGGATCAGGTGGATCCCCGCAGCGCGCGCCTTCTGGGCAAGCCGCTGGATCAGGAATTCGACTTCCTTGCCCGCCGTCATCATCAGGTCGGCCAGCTCGTCCACCACCACAACGATCTGCGGCAGCGGCTGGAAATCGAGCTGCTCCTCCTCATAGATCGGCTTGCCGGTTTCGGGATCATAGCCGGTCTGCACGCGGCGGCCCAAGGGCTTGCCCTTCGCCTTCGCGGCGCGGACCTTCTCGTTATAATTGGCGAGGTTGCGGACGGAAATCGACGCCATCATGCGATAACGGTCCTCCATCTGCTCCACCGCCCATTTCAATGCACGGATCGCCTTGGCCGGTTCGGTGACGACCGGCGAGAGAAGGTGCGGAATGTCGTCATAGGTCGACAGTTCCAGCATCTTCGGGTCGATCATGATCAGGCGCAGCTGGTCCGGCGTCATGCGATAGAGCAACGATAGGATCATGGCGTTGAGACCCACCGACTTGCCCGAACCCGTCGTACCGGCGATCAGCAGATGCGGCATAGGCGCCAGGTCGGCGATGATCGGTTCGCCCGAGATATTCTTGCCCAGGATGATCGGCAGGGTCGCTTCCTGCCCGAACTGCTCGCTGGTGATGAGTTCGCGGAAAGACACGCCTTCCCGGTTCGCGTTGGGCAGTTCGATGCCGATCACCGTGCGGCCCGGAATCGTCGCCACGCGGGCGGACAGCGCCGACATGTTGCGGGCGATATCGTCGGCCAGCGCGATCACACGGCTCGCCTTGATGCCCGGCGCGGGTTCCAGTTCGTACATGGTGACGACCGGACCGGGCCGGACCTCGACGATATTGCCCTTCACATGGAAGTCGTCGAGCACGCTCTCCAGCAGGCGCGCATTGCGCTCCAGAGCGGCCTTGTCGATCTTCGCCCCCTGGCTCGCCGGAATCGGATTGAGCAGGTCGGGAGAAGGCAGGGAACTGTTGCCGAACAGATCGTCCTGGCTGACCGGCGCCATGCTCCGCTGCACCGGAGCGGGCTTGGGCGTCTGGATATTGATCGGCGGCTTGGGTTCGTTGGAGACGGTCTTGCGCGGCGCGGCGACACGCTCGAACAGCTCATCCTCTTCATCCGCATCGACCACCGGCGCGGGACCCGCCAGTGCGAAAGCCGGTCGGGGCAGAGACAGACGGGGCAGCGAAGGCCTGCGCAACGCGATGATCGGCTTTTCCAGGGCGAGGCTGCGATACCAGCAGACCGCGCCCGCAATCAGCGTCAGCACGACCAATATGCCCGTGATCCATCCCTGCGCGGCGGGAGCCTGTGCGGTCAGGCTCATGACTCCCCTTGCCGTCACCAGTGCGATGATGCCGCCCCATCCGGCGGGCAGACCGACCAGCGGATTGGTCTGGAACAGCGCCAGGGCTATGCCGACGAACACGATGCCGGCAAAACATTTGCCGAACTGCGCCTTCCACCCGCTCATGTCCTGATCGCCCCACAGCCGCCGCGCCGTGATGGCCATCAGCGGCAGCACCAGCGCCACCGGCACGCCCAGCAGCCAGAGCAGGAAATCGGCCACCCAGGCGCCAGGGGCCTGCATGATATTCTGCACCTGCTCGCCCGCCACCGTGTTCATCGACGGATCGCTCGGCTGATAGCTGAGCAGCGCCAGGGCCAGGAACAGGGTCGCGAGGATCAGCGCAATCGATCCGATCAGCGCGCCGCTGCGGATCAGGCTGCGTTTCAGCATTTCGCGCCATTCCGGCGTGCGTTTGGCTCCACGGCCGACAGCCATGCCTTTCTTGTCCCCCAAATGTTCCGGTCCGGCACAATGCGCCGGGGAGGGAGTCCCCGTCAAGAGTCCGCCCCCTCGGCTCGTCCCGCCGGCTCCGTAACATTCCTTATGTCGATGCGGCGCAGAACCGCGCAAAAGCGGTGGAACAAGGAGATTTCGTCATGATCGCCACCGTTTATCCCCTCCTCGTCATCGTCGCGCTTGGCGGCTTTACCGCCGTGTTGCTGGGCGTTAGCGTGCAGGATGCGCTGAAGCCAAGGCGCTGAGCGCCTCGCCGTCGACGCGCTGTACCGTCCATTCATCCATCGGCCGGGCGCCCAGCGAACGGTAGAAGGCGATGGACGGTTCGTTCCAGTCCAGCACCCACCATTCGAGCCGCGCGCAATCGCGCTCCAGCGCCAGCTGCGCAAGGCGGGAAAGCAGCGCCTTGCCCGCGCCCAGGCCCCGCGCTTCGGGGATGACGAACAAATCCTCCAGATAAATTCCCGGCCGCCCCTCGAAGGTCGAGAAATTGTGGAAAAAAAGCGCAAAGCCGATGGCCTGGCCGTCATTTTCCGCGATCAGCACTTCGGCCATGGGACGCGGACCGAAGAGATATTTGTCCAGGCTGGCACGCTCCGCCTTCACCTCGTGGGACAATTTTTCATAGTCGGCCAAGGCAAGGATGAAACCGTGGATCGCCCCGATGTCGGAACGAACGGCCTCGCGGATGGTGACGGTCATGCTTTTCCTTTCAGGCCATCGACGGTTCGACATGCGGCGGCCCGGCCGGTCCTGTGCGGGACGCGATCAGGCATCCGATCACGATCAGCAGCGCACCGATCATGGTCGTCGGCGTCAACCGATCGCCAAAGGCCAGCCAGCCGATGATCGCGGCCCAGACGAAGGCGGTATATTCCACCGGGATCAGGACCTGCGCCTCTGCCCGCGCATAGGCCCAGGCAAGCGCCGCCAGCGACGTGAAGGCAAGGATCGCCGCCAGAATGATCAGCGCCCATGACCCGCCGCCGGATACGACCGGCGTCCATCGGGCGATCACGGCGAAGAGAGCGAATACGGCAAGCATGACGATATGCTGGAAGAAGGCGACCTCTATGGGTGAAGCCAACTGCGCCTGTTGCCGTTGAAGAATGAGATTCCAGGCGAACAGCATTGCCGAAAGCAGCACCGCACCCGCCCCCATCAGGGCGTTCAGATCATAATCGCCCCGCATCCGTCCGGACAGGATCACGCCGACGCCGACCAGTCCGAGCATCGACGCGCCGATCGCCCGCCGTCCGATCCGCTCCTTGAGCAGCAGCCCCGCGAGGTAGAGCGCGATGAGCGGCGCGATGAAGGACAGCGCTATGGCTTCGGCCAAAGGCAAGCGCATGATCGCCCAGAAGAACAGGCTCGCCATTGCCGCCACGACCAGGCCACGCAACAGATGCAGCCGCAGCACCGTTCGGTCCGGCCAACGCTGCCGGGTCAGCAGCATCAACGCCAGCCCCAGCACGCTACCCGCCACGGCGCGCCAGAACAGGGCGTTGAAAAGGCCGATGGAAAGGCTCAGTCCCTTCATCGCCGCATCCATCACGGAAAACAGCGTAACCCCCAGGCAACAGACCGCGAAGGGAAGAAGGACGGAGCGGGTCGCCATCATGGTGGAGGAAAGCGGCTTATTCCGCCGCTTCCGCCTTTCCCGCGTCGGTGGTTTCAGCCTCCAGCTTTGCCGCTTCGATCTCCGCCGCCTTGGCTTCCACGAGGCTGACGATATGGTCGATCATGCCTTCGTCCTGAATCGTATGATCGGTGAGGCCGGACAAATAGACCATATGCTTGCCCGCGCCGCCGCCCGTCAGGCCGATATCGGTTTCCCGCGCCTCACCGGGGCCATTCACCACGCAGCCCAGCACGGACAGCGATAAGGGCGTGTGGATATGCTGGAGCCGTTCCTCCAGCGCCTGCACGGTTCGGATCACGTCGAAACCTTGACGCGCGCAACTGGGGCAGGAGATGACCTTGACCCCACGTGTCCGAATGCCGAGCGATTTCAGGATTTCATAGCCGACCCGCACTTCCTCTTCCGGTTCGGCGGAAAGGGAGACGCGGATGGTATCGCCGATCCCGGCCCAGAGCAGGTTGCCGATGCCGATCGCGCTCTTCACCGTGCCGCCGATCAGCCCGCCCGCCTCGGTGATGCCCAGGTGAAGCGGACAATCGACCGCTTCGGCCAACTGCATATAGGCGGCGACGGCCAGGAAGACGTCGCTCGCCTTCACCGCGACCTTATATTCATGGAAATCCTGGTCCTGGAGCAGCTTGATATGGTCGAGCGCGCTTTCCACCAGCGCCTCCGGACAAGGCTCGCCATATTTTTCGAGCAGGTCCTTTTCGAGGGAGCCTGCATTGACGCCGATACGGATCGAACAGCCATTGGCCTTGGCCGCGTCGACCACTTCCTTCACCCGCGCCTCGCTGCCGATATTGCCGGGGTTGATGCGCAGGCAGGCGGCGCCCGCATCGGCGGCTTCCAGCGCGCGCTTATAATGGAAATGGATGTCGGCAACGATCGGCACGCGGGCGGCGCGGACGATCTGCTTGAGGGCTGCCGTGGATGCCTCGTCGGGACAGGAGACGCGGATAATGTCCACGCCCACTTCCTCGCAGCGACGGATCTGGTCGATCGTCGCCTTGACATCGTGGGTCGGCGTGTTGGTCATCGTCTGCACCGTGACCGGGGCGCCACCGCCCACGGGCACATCGCCGACCATGATCTGGCGGCATTGGCGGCGGGCGATGTCGCGCCAGGGACGCAGGCCGGGATTATGATCGGACATGAAAAAGGGGCTCCATGATGATGGAGCCCCTATAGGGATTAATGATGAAAGTTAGAAGCGCGAGCTGTTTTGCGTTTCAGCAAAGCCGAAACGAGCGGCACGGCTCCTTCATCAAAAACGGGCCGTCAGCGATGCGGCGACCTGATCCGCATTGCCGCTGGTCTGCGCCAAAGTGGTCGCCGTCACGGTCGCGGGCGTGGGATAATAGCTGTCCGGACGGACGATGTTCGCCTTTTCCACGAAGGTATGCGCGTAGCTGACGTTGAGCGCGAAGGCAGGCGAGATGTTGAAAGTCGCCCCGCCCGTCAACCAGGCCCGATCGCCATCGGGCACGCGGGTCGTCAGATGCTGCGCATTGGTCGGCGTGCGGTCGAACATCGTGCCTGCGCGCAGGGTCAGAGCGGGGCTGACATCATATTCGCCGCCCAGGCTGACGCTGTAGCTGTCCTTGTAATCCAGTTCCTTGTTGGAGGTGCCGGCGGCGGAGGTGATGGCGATGCCCTTGAACTTCGACCAATTATACCAGCGGCCGCTGATCATCGCGCGCAGGTTCGGGGTCAGGCGGTGCATGAACCCCACGGTGACGATATCGGGGAGGTCGAGCGGCGCCGAGGCATCCAGCGCGCTGTTGGCCGCGGCGATCGGACCCAGAAGCCCCGATATGGTTTGCGTGCCGGTCAGCTTGTGCTTGATGCCCGAACGGTAGGAGACGCCGACATTGGTGGCGCCGTTGGTATAGAACAGGCCTGCGTTCCAGCCGACCGACCAGTCATCGCCCTTCAGCCGCGCGAAACCGTCGGCCGGGGCCAGCGGCGAAAGCTGCGGCAGGGCATTGGTCAGCGTCGCCTTCACATATTGCACGTCGACGCCGCCGCCGATCGAGAAATTGTCGTTGAGCTTATACGCGGCGCTGGACTGGATATTATAGGTTTTGAGATTGGTGTAGAGCGAGTCATAGCGGCCGAAGAAGCCGTCGTCATATTTCAGCTTCAGACCAAAGGGGGCGTTGACACCCACGCCCAGCCACAGGCGGTCGGTGACCTGGCCCGTCACATAGAAGCTGGGAATGGGAATGACCTTTTCGAACGGATTGCCGCCGTCATTGCCCGTTACGGGCACCTTCACCCCCGGCAGCGTCGGCACGGTGCGATTGGTGCCGCGATTGGTCTGATGCGCGGAAGCCATGAGGGCGCTGCCACCGATCGAGGTCTGGATGCCTGACAGGTTGGTCATCGCGGCGGGATTGAAGAAGATGGCCGACGGATCGTCCGCCGCGGCACCCGCGCCCGCCAGCGCACGGCCGGTTTCTATCGCGGATTGTTCCTGAAGGTAGAAGCCACCCGCCAGGGCGGGAGCGGGCAGCGCCAACACGCCGGTTAGCAAAAGACTGGCAATGATCGGACGGCGCAATGGCATGACAATTCCTCTCCTGAGTGCGACCTGTGGCATGAACTCCTACCGTGAAACGGCCCCTGAAAGCCCTGCCTGTATAAGCAATATGATTAAATTAACGTTCGAAAAGCCCTAATTTTCGCGCCTTCGCGCTTTACCTTCCTCCTGTTGCGGGAAGGACGCTACGGCAGGAAGCGCAATTGGCCGATCCTGGCAGGGCAAAAAAAAGCCGCCCAGAGGACGGCTTGAAAGTTTTAGGAGAGGATGCCTGAAAGGCCCGTCCCTTTTGCGGTGCAGCGGGAATTACCGCAAATGCGAAAAACGAAGAGCTGGTTGCATTTCATGCAATCGTCATCCCTTTGCCCGCTTTTCGTAACGGAATTCCTGCCTTCATTCATGTGCGATGGCGTCATTTTTGCCCATGGAATGTCGATCGGGGGCCTGAAACGCGCGAATCACACCCGAATCGGCCAATTGCGAATCGATTTCGGCAATCAAGCGCGTCAGGCCCGCTTCCGTTGCTGACTCAGCCCTCGCCACCAGCACATCCTGCGTATTGGATGCGCGCAGCAGCCACCAGCCATCGACAGTGCTTACCCGAAGCCCATCGGTTTCATCGACCTCTGCGCCGACCCTGTGCAAACGATCGCGCACTTCCTCCACCACCGCGAACTTGCGGCTTTCATCCACCGGGAAACGGATTTCAGGCGTGTTGATGAGCGCAGGCATGGCATCGTGCAGCGCCGCAAGGCTCCGCCCGAGCCGCGTGAGGCCCCGGATGAGGCGCACTGCGGCGTAGAGCCCGTCGTCATAGCCGTAATAATCGTCCGCGAAGAAGACATGGCCGGTCATTTCGCCACCCAGGGGAGCGGCAACTTGCTTCATTCTGGACTTGATGAGGCTGTGGCCCGTCTTCCACATCAGCGGCCGTCCTCCCAGTTCGGCAATGCGGTCGAACAACGCCTGGCTGCTCTTCACATCCGCGACGATCGGGGCGTTCGGACGGTCCTTCAGCACCAGTTCGGCGAAGATGCCCAGCAACTGATCGCCCCAGATCACCCGGCCCTTGCCGTCGATCACGCCGATCCGGTCGCCGTCGCCGTCGAAGGCTACTCCGAAATCGAGTTTCTTCGAGCGGACAAGCGCCTTGAGGTCAGCCAGGTTGGCCTCGACAGTGGGATCGGGATGATGATGGGGAAAATGTCCGTCTATCTGGGTGAACAGCACATGATGCTCACCCGGCAGGAGCTTGACGAGCTTGTCCACAACAGGGCCGGCGGCGCCATTGCCCGCATCCCACCCGATGCGCCAGGCGGCGCCGTCGAACCCCTCCACGAGCCGCGCGGCATAGCGGTCCATGATCGCGACGGTTTCGACGGTGCCGGCGCCTTCGCTCCAGTCGCCCGCCGCGGCCATGGCGCCCATTTCCAGGATGTCCGGCCCAAAAAAAGCATTGTGCTGAAGCACCAGCTTGAAGCCGTTGTGATCGGCGGGATTATGGCTGCCGGTTATCTGAATGCCGCCGTCCACATCCAGGACCGCTTCGGCATAATAGAGCATGGGCGTTGGGCCGAGACCTATACGGACGACGTTCGTGCCGGAGTCCTGAAGACCCTTCACGACCGCCTCTTCCAGCGCCGGGGAACTCAGCCGCCCGTCATAGCCGATCGCAATCCGTGATCCGCCCGCCGGGCTGATGCCTCTCCGCCTGACGATCGTGCCGAAGCTGCGGCCGACGGCATAGGCATCGGCTTCGGTCAGGGTCCGCCCGACCACCCCGCGCATGTCATATTCGCGCAGGAGCGTGGGATGGAAGCGGTGGGCCATGACATCCTCTCCCTTACACGATCAGTGGCGTTGCGACATGTCCTTGATCAGCAGGTCGCGGGCCGCATTGATCTGGGCGGCCAGCGCCTCCGTACCACCCTTGTCCGGATGAACCGAGGCGATCAGGCGGCGATGCGCGGCGCGCACCGCACGGGCGTCCGCATCCGGCCCGACGCCCAGCAGCTCGCGCGCGTCGATCACCGCCTGGGGGGAAAGGGGTTGCGGAGCCGGCTTGCCCGGTCCGGACCTTTTCCGGCCGGGCTGGCTTTTGGCGAAGAAGAACAGCGTAGCGCCCACCAGCAGCGGCGCGCCGATCAGCGGCTTGCCCTTGGCCGCCATAATCGCGCCGACCAGGGCCGTGCCCAGTGCCATGCCATCCCGTGCACTCATGCGTTGCAGTCGTCCCGTCCAGATAAGCCAGGCCGCAAGCCCGACCAAAGCCAAGGCAAGCAGACCCATCAGGCCGCGCCGAGCAGATCCAGCGGCGCCACTTCATCACGGGCGGGGAGGGCAAGGCCCGATACCATTTCCCGCAGTTCCTGCCGTGCCGCGATATGGCTGACACCCAGTTCACCCAGATGCCCCTTGTCGAGCAGGGTGAGCCCCGAGGGGAAGAGTTCGCGGAAGATCACGCGCTCCGACAGGCCCGGAATCACGCGGAATCCGACGCGGCGGGACAGTTCCATCAGCGCGTCGCCAACCCGCTTCTTGTTGCGGGCGTCATGATGCTGGACGCGGTTGCGCAGCACCACCCAGTCGATGGTCACGCCGTCCGCCTTGGCGCGGGTCTTGCGGGCCTCGAAGATCAGCTCGGAATAGAAGGAGAGGCGCTTCACCTTGAAGCTTTCCGCATCCACCTGCCCGATCAGGTCGAAATCGACGAAACTGTCGTTCATCGGAGTCACCAGCGTATTGGCGCGGGCGGCCATGTGACGGGCATAATCATCATCGCGGCCGGGCGTATCGACCACCAGGAAATCCTTGCCCTGCGCCACGGCGGCGGCCTGTTCCTCCAGCGCCTCGACACTGTCGCCCTGGAACACCGCGAAGTCCGGAGTCGGCAGGTCGATGCCGCGCCGACGCGCGGTTTCGGCGCGGTTTTCCATATAGCGGGTGATGGTGCGCTGACGCGGGTCGAGGTCGATCATGCCGACGCGGTGACCCAGCACCGTCAATGCGATGGCTGTATGGACGGCGGTCGTGGACTTGCCGGTTCCGCCTTTCTCATTGGCGAAGACGATATGATGCGTTTGGGCGTTCGCCATCGGACCTTGATAACCCCGTTGATTGTCGCAATGTCAGTTGACCGTTCCAGCCGGCCGTGCCTTAGCAGGATATACCCCTGTTGATGCCCTTATCGGAGCCACTCCCGTCGTGCAAACTCTCCGTGACCTGCCCTCTCTCCGTGCCGCCGTCGACGCGCTGAAAAATGACGGAAAGCCGCTGGCGCTGGTGCCCACCATGGGGGCGCTGCATGACGGGCATATGGCGCTGGTCGAGGAAGCGCGGCGCCATGCCCGGCATGTGGTCGTGTCGATCTTCGTCAATCCGCGCCAGTTCGGCGTGAACGAGGATCTGGATGCCTATCCGCGGCGCGAGGCCAAGGACGCGCAGATGCTGCAGGCGGCCGGAGTCGACATTCTCTGGGCGCCCACGGTCGAAGTCATGTATCCGGCCGGCTATGCCACCAACATCTCCGTGTCCGGCGTGACCGAAGGGTTGGACGGCGCGGCGCGGCCAGGGCATTTCGACGGCGTGGCGACCGTGGTGACGAAATTGTTCAACCAGGTCCGTCCGGACGTCGCGCTGTTCGGCGAGAAGGATTATCAGCAGCTCGCCGTGATCCGGCAGATGGTCCGCGATCTGGACGTTCCGATCGAGATCGTCGGCGTGCCAACCCAGCGGGCGGAGGATGGCTTGGCGCTTTCCTCCCGCAATGCCTATCTGACCGAGGAAGAACGCAAGGATGCGCTGGCTCTGCCCCGCGCCCTGGGCGAAGCGGCGCGGCAGATGGAAAGGGGCGCCACCGTCGAAGCCGCCATCGCCAAGGCGATCGCGCTGCTGGCCGCGCATGGCTTCGACCCGATCGATTATGTGACGCTGTGCGACGCGGTGACTCTGGAACCGATGACGGTGCTGGACCGCCCGGCGCGGCTGCTGGGCGCGGCGAAGATCGGCAAGACGCGGCTGATCGACAATATTCCGGTCGATCCGGTCTGACAGCCCGTTATCCCGGCGGAAGCCGGAATGACGACCCTGTCAAAACGGCTTCACGATCACCGCGATCACGATCACCGCGGCGGCGATTCCGGGAATCTCATTGAGCAGCCGCAACTGCTTCTCGCTCAGCGGCCGCAACCCCTTGGCCAGCTTCTTCGCATAGCCCGCAATCCAGCCATGATAGCCCGAAAGGCCCAGCACGAAGAGCAGCTTCAGGTGGAACCATCCGAAATGCCAGGCGCCGATCTCCACCATCAGCATAAGGCCGAACACCCAGACGAGGATGATCGACGGATTGAGGATGATCTTGAGCAGCCGCCGTTCACGGTCGATCCACTTCCGGTCCTCATCCGACCCGACCGGGCATTGCTGATGATAGACGAAGAAACGGGGCATCATGAACAGGCCCGCCATCAGGAAGATGACGAAGATGACATGCGCGGCTTTGACCCACAAATAGGCTGCTCCCAGATAAGGCATCGTTCAGTCTCCCGCTATGGCCGATCCCGGCGCACATAGCTAAGCAGCGCTTCGACATGATCAATGGGGGTGTCGGGCAATATGCCGTGCCCCAGGTTGAAGATATGTGGCCGTCTGGCGAAGGCCGAACGGATATTGTCGACGGCCTCTTCGACCGCCCTGCCGCCCGCGATCAGGGCCAGCGGATCGAGATTCCCCTGCACCGGGAGTCCCTTCGGCAACGCGCGATCGGCCCAGTGCGGGTCAACCGTTTCGTCGACGCCGATCGCATCCACGCCCGTCCCGGTCGCATAATCGGCCAGCTTCGCCCCCGCGCCCTTGGGAAAGCCGATCACCGGAATCTCCGGATGGATCGCCTTCAGCTTATCCACGATCCGCCGGTTGGGCTGGATCACCCAGCGCTCGAACTCCAGCGGCGCAAGGCTGCCCGCCCAGCTGTCGAAAAGCTGGACGGCCTCCACGCCGGCCTCGATCTGTCCGGAAAGATAGACGACGGTGGCGTCGATGATCGCATTGATGATCGCATCGAATTTTTCGGGATTCTGATAGGCGAGGCGGCGGGCCGCGCCCTGATCCTTGCTGCCCTGACCCGCGACCATATAGGTGGCGATGGTCCAGGGGCTGCCTGCGAAGCCCAGGAAGGTCACCTGTGGGTCCAGCGCGGCCTTGACCTGCCTGACCGTCTCATAGATCGCCTCATAGCGGCTGAAATCGGGTTTCAGGGCCGACAGGTCCGTCTCGGCCAGGATCGGTGCCAGGCGCGGGCCTTCCCCGGCCTCGAACCAGAGATGCTGGCCCATGGCATAAGGCACGATCAATATGTCGGAAAACAGGATCGCGCCGTCGAACCCGAACCGGCGCAGGGGCTGGAGAGTCACTTCCGCCGCCGCCGCACTGTCATAGACCAGTTCGAGGAATCCGCCCTTTTCGGCTCGCAGCGCGCGATATTCGGGCAGATAGCGGCCCGCCTGGCGCATCAACCACATCGGCGGCACCGCAGGACACGCGCCTTTGAGGACGGAAAGCAAGGGCTTGGGCGTCGGGCCGTTCGAAAGGCCGGCATCAGGTCCCGTCATAAACTCTCTTATATTTAGATTCAAAAAGGATGATGGAGATAGTGGGGCGGTTGGCAGCGGGGTTTATGCGCTGTGCCCGGATTTGCCAACAACTTGACTCCCTGCGGTGGCTGATTCCGGTCCGAGTCAGTCCGCTTATCCCCATTATCCACAGTCTGTGGATAGGAATTTCCGTCTGTTGGCCGGCTGTGGAGAAGATTTCCGGAATCGAGGATGGCGATAAGTGCCTGATTCTGCCCGCAAGCTATGCCTTGATTTATCCACAGCCTCCCCACAGAGATATGCTTCATGTCCCGTATCCATCTCCACCTGCTTTCCGACTCCACCGGCGAAACGCTGGAGAATATCGCCAAGGCGGCGATCGGCGCCTTCGAGAATGTCGAGGCGGTGCGCCATTTCTGGCCGATGGTGCGGTCGGACCTCCATCTCGACCGGATCATGGAGGAGATCGCCGCCAATCCGGGTCTGGTGCTGTTCACCCTCTCCAACCATCAGCTTCGCCGGCGGCTGGAAACGCGCTGCCGGGCGCTGGGCCTGCCCCATGTCGCGGCGCTCGACAGCGTGACGGATGCGCTGTCCAACATATTGGGGCAGGAAACCCGCAACCGGCCTGGCCGAAAGCACATACTCGACGAAGCCTATTTCGCCCGGATCGAGGCGATCCAGTTCACCATCGCCCATGACGATGGCGTGGGCCATGAAAATTGGGAGGAGGCCGATATCGTCCTGGCGGGCGTGTCGCGCGCGTCCAAGACGCCGACCTCCATCTACCTCGCCAATCGCGGGTACAAGACCGCCAATATCCCGCTGGTGATCCAGTCGCCGCCGCCGCGCGCGCTTTATTCGCTGAAGCATCCGATGGTGGTGGGCCTGACCGTCAGCCCGGAACGGCTGGTGCAGATCCGCCGCAATCGCCTGCTGTCCTTGAATCAGGCGCCGGAGACCAGCTATGTCGATCTGGAAAAGGTGCAGGAGGAACTGGCCTTCGCCCGGCGCATGTTCGCGGACAATGGCTGGCCGGTGATCGACATGACCCGCCGCTCGATCGAGGAAGCGGCGGCGGCCATCATCAACCTGTTCAACGACCGCGTGCTGGCGGAAGGAGCCTGAAATCATGATCGTGCTGGCATCGCAAAGCGCGAGCCGCCGGGCACTGCTGGAGGCGGCGCAGGTGCCGTTCGAGGCGCTGTCGCCCGGCGTCGACGAGGAAGCGGCCAAGGAAGCGCTGCGTGCCGATGGATTGAATGCCCGGCAACTGGCCGATGCGCTGGCGGAGCTGAAGGCGCTGCGCGTGTCGCGACGGGTGCCGGGCGGGCTGGTGCTGGGTTGCGACCAGACTCTGAGCCTGGAGGACGGGACGATGATCGACAAGGCGCTCGACCGCGCCGATGCCGAGCGGATATTGAAACTGCTCTCGGGCGGGGTGCATCATCTGCACAGCGCGGCAGTGATCGCACTGAATGGCGAGCCGATCTGGCGGCATATCGAGCGCGTTCGCATGACAGTGCGGCCTTTGTCGGACGCTTTCATCGCCTCCTATCTCGATGCGGATTGGGAAGAATGCCGCTGGTGCGTCGGCTGTTACCGGATCGAGGGGGTAGGCGCGCAGCTCTTCGCGAAGGTGGAAGGCAGTCAGTTCGCGATTCAGGGCCTTCCGCTGCTGCCTTTGCTTGACTTTCTGCGCGTCCGGGGCGTTCTGGCGTCATGACCGACAAGCTCCCTTATGCCGAAGTGATCGGTGATCCGATCGAACACAGCAAATCGCCGATGATCCACAATTTCTGGCTCGATGCGCTGGGGATAGAGGCGGAATATAAGAAGACCCATGTGACCAGCGAAGGCCTGCCCGCCTATTTCCTCGCCCGGCGGGCCGATCCCGACTGGCTGGGCTGCAATGTCACCATTCCGCATAAGATCGCGGTGATGGACTATACCGACGATCCTGGCGGCGTGCGCGAGCGGATCGGGGCGATGAACACCATCGCGAGCGAAACGGGCGGACCGTTGATCGGCACCAACACCGATGCGGGCGGATTCCTCCAGCCGCTGCTGCGCGACAAGTGGAAGGGGCAGAGCGCGGTGCTGGTCGGCGCGGGGGGTGCGGCGCGGGCGATCCTGTTCGCGCTGACCAGTCTGGGCGTGCCCGACATCACCGTCATGGCCCGCGACGCGGGGCGAGGGCAGGCGTTGCTCGACCGCGCAGGGGTCAAGGGCCGGGTGATCGGCATGACGGATGCGCTGCCCAAAGCCGACCTGCTGGTCAACACGAGTTCGCTCGGCATGGTGGGGCAACCGCTGCTGGACCTGGACCTCAAACCGCTGGCTGATGACGCGACCGTCTATGACATCGTCTATGCGCCGCTGGAGACGCAATTGCTCAAGACGGCGCGGACAAGGGGTCTCAGGACCCTCGATGGGCTGGAAATGCTGATCGGGCAGGCGGCGCTGGCCTTCGACATCTTCTTCGATGCCGAGGCGCCCCGCGAGCGGGACGAAGAATTGCGCGCCTTGCTGCTCGCCGCCTGATATCCATGAAGATTATGGCATGAAGATCTACGGCCTCACCGGTTCCATCGGCATGGGTAAGTCGGCCGTGGCCGCCATGTTGCGGCGCGAGGGCGTGCCTTTGTTCGACGCCGATGCCGAAGTGCACCGGTTGCAAGGGCCGGGCGGGGCGCTGCTGCCCGCCATAGAGGCCCGCTTTCCCGGCACCACCGGCCCCAAGGGTGTCGACCGTGGGAAGCTGGGCGCGGCGGTCTTCGGTCATCCGCAGGAACTGAAGGCTCTCGAAGCCATTGTTCATCCCGCCGTGCAACAGAGCCGCAAGGCGTTTCTGCGCCGTCATCGGTCGCGAAAATTCGTCGTGCTGGACATTCCGCTGCTGTTCGAGACCCATGGCTATCGCAAGCTGGCGGGCGTCATCGTGGTGACGGCGCCCGCCTGGAAGCAGCGCAAGCGAGTCCTGGCCCGGCCGGGCATGACAGCGGCAAAATTCAGGCGGATTGTCCATCTGCAAATACCCGATGCTGAAAAGCGGCGGCGGGCGGACTATATCATCCACACAGGGACGACCTTCGCCGAGACGCGTTTCCAGGTACGCCGCTTGGTCGCTTGCCTTGGCGCAAAGAGAGTCCGATAAGGGAGGTCCGGTGAGGTTGGCCGGAAAGAGTCGTTGAAGAGGGCGATGCGCGAGATTATTTTCGACACCGAAACGACTGGTTTCGACCCTGCCTCAGGCGATCGCCTGGTCGAAATAGGGTGCATTGAACTCCTCAACCGGGTGCCAACGGGCCGTACCTTCCACGCTTATTATAATCCGCAAAGGACGATGCCCGCGGCTGCAGAGGCCGTGCATGGGTTGTCCGACGGGTTCCTGAGGGACAAGCCGCTGTTTTCACATGGCGTCCAGGAATTGCTGGCCTTTCTGGAGGACAGCCATCTGGTCGCGCATAATGCGCGCTTCGACTTCGGCTTCCTCAATCATGAGTTGAAGCTGTGCAATCTGCCCGAAGTGTCGATGGACCGGATGATCGACACCGTTGCCATCGCCCGGCAGCTTCACCCCGGCGCCAAGCACAGCCTGGACGCGCTCTGCACCCGCTATGGCATCGACCGCAGCCATCGCATCAAGCATGGCGCGCTACTCGACGCCGAATTGCTGGCCCAGCTTTACATCGAACTGACCGGCGGCCGTCAGATCGGCCTTGGTCTTGCACAGGAGGAAGAGAAACTCGTTGGTAATATGGAACTTGCGGCGGAAGCCGCGGTTCGCCCTGTTCGTCCCGTGCGCGTCTTTACGGCCAGCGCGGAGGAGCTGGAGAGGCACGCTGCGTTCGTCGCGACGCTGGACAAGCCGCTCTGGCTGGAGGAGGCCTGATTACAGCCATCCTTTCGGGGATGCACTGCCTTCAAGCCTCCATGCCGACCGGGTCGCCATCCCGGGCGGTCCGGCAAGAATAAGGAGAAGGCATATGGATATTCGTGTTTCCGGGCATCAGGTCGATACGGGTGACGCGCTCAAGGAGCATGTCTGGACCCGTCTGGAGGCCATGGCCGAGAAATATTTTTCCCGCGCGCTTTCCGCCCAGGTGACATTCCGGCCGGCCCCGCACGGCGCCTTCCATTGCGACATCGTCTGCCATGTCATGACCGGCCTGATCCTGAAAGGGGCGGGCGAGGCGCAGGAAGCCCATCCCGCCTTCGAACAGGCCGCCGAGCGCATCGAGAAGCAGTTGCGCCGCTATCTGCGCCGCCTGAAGGATCGCAGCGTGCAGGCCGCCGCTGCCGAATCCGGTCGTTCCAACGGTTTTGGCCCCGAAGAGCTGGATGGCGCGGGCTATACGATTTTCGCTTCCCTGGCCGATGAAGAGGAACCGGCCGATGCGCCCCTGATCGTGGCGGAAACCCGTGTCGACATTCCCGAAGCCAGCGTGTCGGACGCGGTCATGATGCTGGACCTGCGCAACACGAACGCGCTGCTGTTCGTCAACGCCGGGACAGCCGCCTACAACATGGTTTATCGCCGGCATGACGGCACCATTGGCTGGGTGGAACCCCGCCTGGGCTGATAGCGTTCCCTTGGCCGCTGGTTGACCTTGATCGGCTGGCGGCCTATGGGGCCGGACTTTAAAGATCCGGGCATTGCGTCATTTTCCGAAGCTGGGCGCGGCTCGGCTGGGATACGGCATGGTTCATTTCAACGATATCGTCGCACCGGATGCATTGGGCACGGCCCTTTCCGTGAACGGCAAGAAGCAATTGTTTCAGAAGGTTGCGGCGCTTGCGGCGAAAGCCTACGGCCTTGACGCCGATCTGGTCGCAGAGGCGCTGACCGATCGCGAAAAGCTGGGTTCGACGGGATTCGGCGGCGGTGTCGCGATTCCCCATGCCAAGATTCCCGATCTCCAGAAGATGTGCGGCGTGGTCGTACTGCTTGATCCGGCAGTGGCCTTCGACGCAGTCGACGAAACGCCGGTGGATATCGTCTTCGCCCTGCTTTCGCCGATCGACTCCGGGGCGGAGCATTTGAAGACCCTGGCTCGCGTGTCCCGCTATCTGCGCGACGAAGGCCAGGTGGCGCGTCTGCGCGGTGCCAAGTCGACCGCGGCGCTCCATGCCTTGCTGGCGGGTGGCGAGGCGCGTGACGCAGCTTGATCCCGGGCCTGACGGTGGCTCCTCGCCCAGCGGTGAGGCGGCGCATTTCCGGGCGTTGGAGAAACTCTATCGATCGGCGCCGATCAACCTGCTGTTCCGGTCGGAACTGACCATTCCGGAAGAAGGTCGATCGGTCATCCATTTCGACGTGGATGAAACGCAATTTCATGCTGCCGGCGCGGTACATGGCACCGTTTATTTCAAGATGCTGGACGATGCGGCCTTCTATGCCGCCAACAGTCTGGTCAGCGACCGGTTCCTATTGACGACCAGCTTCAACCTGCTGTTCACCCGGCCGATCGGACCCGGTCGCATCCGGGCCGAAGGGCGATGGATTAGCGGCAAGCGGCGGGTCTATGTGGCCGAAGCCAGCCTGATCGCTGCGGATGGCGAGGAGGTCGGGCGCGGCACTGGTACTTTCATGCGGTCGCAATTCCCGCTCTCTTCGCTGCCGGGCTATGCCGCCTGACCGACCGACCGGCGCTCGGCTGACCAGCGCGATGCTGGTCGGCATTCTGCTGCGGCGCAGCGCCGCGGAGGGCGGCTTTATCACGATACTCGTCAAGGGCGATGAAATCAGCGGTTCGATCCTGATTCAAGCGCTTGAAAAAGGACGGGAACTCGGCCTCTTCGAGCGCGTTTCTGACTTTGCGGGCGGCTATAGCCTCACCCGTTGCGGTCCGGAGCCGGAAAAGGGCGCTGAGGCCATGGCGCAATATCTTGCGCGCCGGCGACGTTCGGACCCCGATCTGTGGGTCATAGAGCTTGATATCGCGGATGCGGAACGGTTCGCCGCTGAAACGATCTGTTAACCGTTGACTCACTTTCCGCGCGCGGGCACAGGCCTCCGACGCTTTCAACGCGCAGGTTGCCGATTTCGTCCATGGGGGGCGGATGCGGGTAAACACGCAGACGGGGGGCGGCCGGGCGTCGGTGTATTTTGGGGTTTTTTGACGTCCCCGGCCAAGAACCGCACGATTTTGAGTTATAATGAGTTTCCGTCTCAAGGCTGCGATCATCGCGGCATTTGCCCTTTCCGCCACCGCGGCGGTCACTGCGGCCGACATGTCGAGCGCTTCAGAAGCTGCTCCATCGGTCACGTCCCTTCCGGGGATCACTGAGCTCAATGCAGCTCCGGCCGGCGTCAAGCCTGCCGTCACTTTTGCCGCGCCGCGCGAGATCGCGCAGCCGCTGGCCCCTCTTTCCAACAGCGACGATGTGAAGGCAGACAATCTCGCTGCCCTCGTGGATGCGCAAGGCGCCCCTGAGGATGTCGCAGGCGACATGAAGTGCCTGGCCGGCGCCGTTTATTTCGAATCCAAGGGCGAAAGCCTTGAAGGCCAGTTGGCCGTTGCCCGCGTCATCATCAATCGTGCCAAATCCGGCCGCTTCGCCGATAGCCTGTGCGGCGTCGTCTACCAGCCGGGTCAGTTCAGCTTCGTGCGCGGCAATGGTATGCCGTCGATCCGGCTGGGTAGCGAAAGCTGGCGCGAAGCCGTCGCCATCGCCCAGATCGCGATGGACGATAGCTGGGACAGCAAGGCTGAGGGCGCGCTCTATTTCCACGCGCGGCGCGTTTCGCCGGGCTGGGGCAAGCGCCAGCTCGCCGCGATTGACAATCATATCTTTTATCGCTGACACGCTTTCGCGCCAGGCGCGAAGGGGGTGAAGAAGGGCCGGTTCGGTTGTCTGCCGAATCGGCCCTTTTCTTTTGTTCCCTTCCTGTTCTAAGAACCGGGAATGGAATCCGATCTTTCCGACAGTTGCTCACCCTTGACCGACGGCACGGCGCTGGCCGTGGCGCGAGGCACGCTGCGCCTGTTCTTCCGGCACGACATGAGCGGGATTTTGGAAGTGCCGCTGCCCAATGGCCGGCGTGCCGACATCATGGCGCTGGATGGGGCGGGGCGGATCACCATCGTGGAAATCAAGTGCAGCCGCGCCGACTTGCTCGGCGACATGAAATGGCCGGATTATTTCGACTATTGCGACCGCTATTTCTGGGCAGTGCCGTCGGGTTTCGACCTGTCGCTGTTTGAAAGCGAAGCGCTATGGCCGGGACGGACGGGGTTGATCGTCGCGGATCAATATGACGCCGAATTGGTACGGCCGGCGCCTATGGAACCGTTGGCCGCCGCGCGGCGCAAGGCGGAAACGCTGCGCTTCGCCAGGCGCGCGGCGCGGCGGCTGACGGCGATAACAGACCCGGATCATGCGGCGGAACTGGGCTGGTAGCGCGGGTGAGGGCGGGCATTTCCATTGCACGTCACCCCCGACTTGATCCGGCGTGACGCGATTGGCAAGGTCAGAAACGGGCCGAAATCAGAATATTGGCCCCTGTACCGGGCCCTTGGGCGCAGTCACGGTCTTGGCCGCGCTCAGCGCCTCCACCAGCCCCGGCGTGCGGGAATCGCGTTCTGCATAGTCCCGTGCCGACATACCAGCGATCGAATCGCGTTTTTCGGGATTGGCGCCCTGCGCCACCAGCAGACGGACGAGCCCGACATCGCGGAGCTGCACCGCGCGGATCAGCGGGGTTTCACCGCTGCCATTGGCCTTGTCGACCTGGGCATTATAGGTGAGCAGGCTGCGCGCTCCTTCCTCGAAACGGGCCTGCACCGCATCCATCAGCGGGGTATTGCCGTTATTGTCGGTCAGGTTCGGATTGGCGCCCTTGGCCAGCAAAAAGGTCAGCCATGTATTGTCGCGCCGGGCGACGACCAGGTGCAGCGCGGTGTCGCCCGTGGTGACGTCGCGGCTGTTGATGACGGTGGAGCCGGGCTTCTGGATGAGGTCGGTCACCTTCTGCCCGTCGGCATCCTTGACCGCCTTCAGAAAATTGTAATTGTCCGAAAACTGCGCCTGGGCCGCGACCGGCGACAGCAGCGCCAGGGCCAGAGCGGCGGCGCGGCCAACGCCCATCCAAGCCGGAAAACATCCTGTCATTTTGTCCATAGCCCCGTTGGGATTTGCAAATCGGGCCATAGCAGGGCATGGCTGGCGGCGCCATGAACAAAGCTCTGATTTCGCTCGTCCTGCCGCTGATCGCCCTGCTGGCCGCCTGTAATATGGGGCCGGGCGGCAATGCATCAAGCGGGGAAGGGAGCGTTCAGGGCGATCTGCACGGGGCAAGCATCGGCGCGCCCTTCACCCTGACCGATCAGGACGGAAAGAAGGTCCGATGGGAGGATTTCAAGGGCAAATACCGGCTCGTCTATTTCGGCTATACCTATTGCCCGGATGTCTGCCCCGTCGATCTGCAACGCATCGCGCAGGGTTTTGCGAAGTTCGAGAAGGATAAGCCGGCCCTGGCCGCCAAGGTCCAGCCGATCTTCATCAGCGTCGATCCGGAGCGCGACACGCCCGCCGTCCTCAAGACCTATGTCGCGGCGTTCCACCCTCGCCTGATCGGCCTGACCGGCACGCCTGACGAGATCGCCAAGGTGGCGAAGGATTTCGTCGTGCTCTACAACAAGGAAAAGGCGGAAGGGGCGAGCGGCTATCTGGTCAGTCACAGCCGTACGCCTTATCTGTTCGATGCCGACGGCGCGCCGGTCGCGCTGGTGCCGGTGGATGATCCGGGGACGCCGGATGCCGATGAGGGCGATCCCGCCAAGGTGACGGCCTTCCTCGAAAAATGGGTGAAGTGACGGTTTGGACTTCTGGGAAAAGCCCCTCGACAAGCTTGACCGCGCCGAATGGGAAGCGCTGTGCGACGGCTGCGGCAAATGTTGCCTGCACAAGGCCGAAGATGAGGATACGGGGCGCATCTATCCCACCAATGTCGCCTGTCGGCTGCTTGACCGGCACAGCGGGCAATGCACCAATTACAAGGAACGGCGGCGCTTCGTGCCTGACTGCGTGCGCCTGACGCCAGCCAAGGTGAGGACGATAAGCTGGTTGCCGCGTACCTGCGCCTATCGGCTGCGGGGTGAGGGCAAGCCGCTGCCGGAATGGCATTATCTGATCTGCGGCGACCGGGAAGCGGTGCATCGAGCCAGGGAGTCCGTGCGCGGCTGGACCATTGCCGAGGCGGATGCGGGCGATTGGGAAAATCACCTTGTCGATCGAGAACTTTGACCCGGAGATCCTGATCGACGGCGTTGCCGTCCCGGTGCGGGTCCGCCGGTCGGCGCGGGCGAAGGCCTATCGGCTGTCGCTCGACCATGCGCGCGGGGAACTCAGGCTGTCGTTGCCGACACGGGCGAATCTGCAGCGGGCGCTCGGCTGGGCGCAGGAGCATGAAGGCTGGGTCCGATCGCAATTGGCGCGGCAACCGGCGCGCGTGATGCTGGGCGACGGCGCCGTCTTCCCGCTGGAGGGAAGGGAAGTGCGCATCGGTTGGATCGAAGGAGCGTCCCGCACGATCCGGTTGGAGGAAGATCGGCTGCTGCTGGGCGGGGCGGTGGAATCAGTGGCACCGCGCGTGCTGCGCTGGCTCCGGATGCGGGCGAAGGCGGTGCTGGAAACAGAAAGCCATGCCATGGCACGCGACAATGGGCTGACCGTGGCATCGGTCGGTATCGGTGATCCGCGCAGCCGCTGGGCTAGCTGCGCTTCCAGCGGCGTGATCCGTTATAGCTGGCGGCTGATCCTCTGCCCGCCGGAGGTCCGCCGGGCGACCGTCGCGCATGAACTGGCGCATCTGCTGCATATGGATCACAGCCCCGCCTTTCATGCGGCACACAAGCGGATTTTGGGCGCGGACCCGCGTCCGGCGCGGGCCTGGCTGCGCGCCCATGGAACGGCGTTGCATCGTTTTGCGGGCTGAGCCATGGGCAGGAAGAGGCGCTATCTGACGGCCACCATGTCGGACGGTTATGTGAAGACCATCGGACCGACGGCCGACCCCTTCACCCATTATTGGCGGATCGTTGCCGAACTGGAAAATGGCAGGACGGAAGTCTTCTGGGGCCATACCCGTTCGCTGGCCGAGGCGAAAAGGAAACGAGGCGCGGCGGCGGAGGGCGCCCGGATGCGCGGATGGAAAAGCTATGCGTTCGAGATAGCGGAACTGGTCGAGACCCCGCTCTAATCTTCCCGGCCCCTGTGCGGCCAGGCGCCCGTCGCTCCTGCGGGACAATCATGCGCGACCGTGCGGGCATGGGGCAGGCCGCAGGCGCGGCAAGTGAGGTAATCGCTCGGTTTCAACCCATGGCCCACCGCCACCCGCTCGTCGAAGACATAGCAATCGCCCTGCCATAGGCTGTCTGCTTCGGGCATTTCCTCCAGATAGCGCAATATGCCGCCGCGCAGATGATAGACCTCGTCAAAGCCGCGGGCACGCACCAGCGCGGTCGATTTTTCGCAGCGTATGCCGCCGGTGCAGAACATGGCGATGCGAGGTTCGCGGCCCTCCTCGCGCAGTTTTTCGGCAAAATCGTCGAACCAGGCAGGGAAATCGCGGAACGACCGCGTTTCTGGATCGATCGCGCCTTCGAAACTGCCGACCGACACTTCATAGGCGTTGCGGGTGTCGATGATCACCGTGTCGGGGTCCGCTATCAGGTCGTTCCAGTCCGCCGGATCGAGATAGGTGCCCGCCCGGTTGGCGGGATCGAGATCGCCCGCGCCCAGGGTCACGATCTCCGCCTTCACCTTCACCTTCATCCGGGCGAAGGGCGCCTCTTCGCTAACGGCATATTTGACGTCGAGATCTGCGCAGCCCGGCAAGGCGCGGATATGCGTCACCAGCGCCGCGATGCCCGCTTCGCTTCCGGCGACAGTGCCGTTGATTCCTTCGCCCGCGACGATCAGCGTGCCGCGGGTTTGCAGCTCCGCACAGAGCAGGCGCAGATCGCGCGCGATCGCGTCCGGATCGGGAAAGGAAGCAAAGCGGTAAAGCGCGGCAATGGTGAAGGGAGCGGCCATGCCTGCCCCATAGCGCTTTGCCTGCCCACTTGAAAGCGGGGAGCCAAGGGGGCATAGCCGGGCGATGGTTCCCCTTTCGTTCGCCGGTCATGAGTTTCTGGCTTTGCCCGAAGCCGCGCTGTTCTGGCCGGCGCAGGGCGCGCTGCTGGTGGCGGACCTGCATTTCGAAAAGGCGAGCTGGTTCGCGCGTTTCGGCCAGTTCCTGCCACCGCTCGACAGCCACGCAACGATGGACATGATCGAGGCATTGGTCGACCGGACCGGCGCGCGGGCGGTCTGGTCGCTCGGGGACAGTTTCCATGACGCCGATGGAGCGGCTCGGCTCGATGCGGAGGCGCGCGCGCGCCTTGGGATATTGACCGGCCGGCTGGACTGGGTGTGGATCACCGGCAATCATGACGTGGCCCTGGCGGAAACCCCGGGCGGCAGGCGCTGCACGGACATGCAGGTGGAGGGCATCCGGTTGCGGCATGAGGCTGATCCGGCCGATCCTAGCCCAGAGATTTCAGGCCATTTCCATCCCAAATTCCGCCTGTCTCTGCGGGGGCGGCATGTGTCGCGGCGTTGCTTCGTGGGATCGCGAACCAAGCTGATCCTGCCGGCACTCGGCGCACTGACGGGCGGGCTTGATGCTGGGCATGGGGAAATCAGGCGGGTCATGGGTCCTGACGCCATGGCGATGGTGCCGGTTGCGGACCGGCTGCTGCGTTTTCCACTGAATCCGAAATGACCCTACGGAAACGCTAATTTAAGCTGTTGCTGCTAGGTAACAGGTCATGAGAATCGTGGCACGATTGGCGGTTAAACATCCGAAAATACAGGACTATCTTGCCTTCGTGATGCCATATCCGCATTATTCGCCCATGTCCGACGCGTGGAGAAAATCGTGCGGATGAGGAGAGGAGCATAATATGAAGGGGAAGAGCTTTTGGCTGATATCCGCCGGCATGGTCGCATTGGGCAACATTCCGGCTGCATGGGCGCAGGACAGCGGCGCCGCCGTTGAACCGGACAACGCCACGATCATCGTCACCGCCACCCGGCGAGCCAGTCCCTTGTCGGACGTGCCGATCGCCGTGTCCGCGGTCACCGCGCAGGCGATGCAGAATAGCGGCGCCACCGACATCCGGTCGCTGAACCAACTGGCGCCATCGCTTCTGCTGTCCTCGACGGGCACGGAAGCCAACGCATCGGCGCGTATTCGCGGCATCGGCACGGTGGGCGACAATCCGGGGCTGGAAAGCTCGGTCGCGGTGTTCATCGACGGGGTTTACCGCTCACGCACCGGCGCAGGCCTCAACGAACTGGGCGAGATCGAGCGGGTCGAGGTACTGCGCGGGCCGCAGGGCACGCTGTTCGGCCGCAACGCTTCGGCCGGCCTCATCAACATCATCAGCAAGGCGCCGGAGTTCAAGCTCGCGGGCAAGGCCGAGATCACCTATGGCAATTATGATTATTGGCGTCTGGCGGGCCGCATCACCGGGCCGGTCAGCGACCAGTTGGCGCTCAGCCTGGACGGCGTCTGGTCGAAGCGGGACGGCTTCTATGACCTGATCGATACGACCGGAAAGAAGGTTGGGGACACCAATGACCGCGACCGTTATTTTCTGCGCGGCCAGGCGCTGTTCGAGCCGAATGACGCGCTCTCCATCCGCCTGATCGGGGATTATACCCATCGCGACGAAAGCTGCTGCGGCGCCGCCTATATCGAGACGCGCGAACGACTGCCGCTGGCGGGCGGGGGCTACAGGACCGCGCCGTCCAACCGCATCGTCACCATCCTGTCCCGGCAGGGCAGCGTCTTCCCCGCCGATCCCTATGATCGCGACCTCACCATCACGCCCGGCCGCGATTATGTGAGCAAGCTCAAGGATTGGGGCGTTTCGGGCGAGATCAACTATGATCTGGGCGGCGCCAAGCTGACCAGCATCACCGCCTATCGCGATTATAAGAGCCAGGATTACGGCGATTACGACTATAGCGGCGCCGACCTGCTCTATCGCGATCCCAACACCTATCGCCAGTTCAGGACCTTCACCCAGGAATTGAGGGCGCAGGGTTCGGCCTTCAACGGCGTGCTCGACTGGCTGGTCGGTGGCTATTATGCGCATGAGAAGCTGACGCTGGAGGATAATATCCGCTTCGGCGCCGATTATGGCCGGTTCGCGGCGTGCCGCTTGATGGCGGGCGCGGACGCCCAACCCTCGGCGCTGTTGGCGCTGGCGCCCAATTGCGCGTCGCCTCAGGGATTGGCCGGCCTTGGCCAGGCGCTTGTCAATGGCGGCCTTCCTTCGCCGCTCGTGCCGATCCTGACGGGAAATCTCACCCGGTTGGCGAGCATTGGCAGCGCCGGCACGGTGGGCGATGTCGACAGCCGCTATTTCCAGAAGAGCGAGAACTGGGCGCTGTTCACCCATAATATCGTCCATCTGACCAGCAGGCTCGATCTGACGCTGGGCCTGCGCTACACGCATGAGACCAAACGGTTCAGCGCGGACCTCAACAACGACAACGGCATCTGCCCGCTGCTTCAGGCCAGAACCCCCGGCGCGACGAACGACCTGTACGAGATCGCGACGACCATCAATCCCGCGACGGGCCAGCCCTTGTTCGGACGGGCGGCGGCGCTGGCAGGGGGCATTCTGACTCTGGGTTGCCTTGGCAACGGTTCGACGGGGCTCAGTGCGCTCAATCTGAATGACAAGATGAGCGACGGCCAATTCTCCGGCACCGCCGTCCTGTCGTGGAAGCCGGTCGACGAACTGATGGTCTATGGCAGCTATTCGAAGGGCTACAAGGCCGGCGGCTATAATCTGGACCGCTTCCAACTGGGATCGACCGGCCTCAATCCGGTGCCCGCCGTGTTCGCGCCGCGCAGCGATGCCGACGTGACCAGCCTGCGCTTCGCCGCGGAGAAGGTCGACGCGTTCGAAGTGGGCTTGAAATATGCGCAGCCCAAATGGAGCGCGAACATCGCCGTCTTCCGACAGGAGTTCAAGGATTTCCAGTTGAACACCTTCAACGGCACAAGCTTCGTCGTCCAGAACATCAACGGCTGCGACAGCGCGCTGACGACGGCGCGGACCTGCGCCAGCGGTGACGTGGGGCCGGGCCTGATCAGCCAGGGCGTGGAGCTGGAACTGTCGGCAACGCCGGTGCGCAACGTCCGCTTCGCCGGCGGCTTCACCTATGCGCGCGCCAAATTCGCCAACCGGCTGGTCGGCAGCGGCAATGGGGCGGTGCCGCTCGATCCGGCGCTGTTCCTGCTGCCGGGATCGATCAACTCCCAGGCGCCGGAGGTCGTGACGACGGTCAGCGCATCCTGGACGCCGTCATTGGGCAGCAACGGCCTGTCGGCGCTCTTCTATGTCGACGGGCGCATGAGCAGCGACTTCAACACCGGCTCCGACCTGTTCCCGGAAAAGCGGCAGGACGGCTATGCGGTGTTCAACGCCCGCGTCGGCATCCGTGGGCCGCAGCAGCGCTGGGCAGTCGAATTCTGGGGCCAGAATATCTTCAACCAGGATTATACCCAGGTCGCCTTCAGCAGCCCGCTTCAGTCGAGCAGCCCCGACCAATCCTCCATCGGTCAGTTCGGGCGGCCGGGCAATGTCATGGCGAACCAGTTGATCTCCGCCTATCTGGGTGATCCCCGCACCTACGGCATCACGTTGCGCGGGAGTTTCTGATCATGCCCCTGCCGCTCGCCGGAACCGGGCGAGCGGCGGCCGGGCGTTCGCCGAACAGGGCGGTGCCGACGCGAATGTCGGTCGCGCCGAGCATGATGGCGGTTTCATAATCGCCCGACATGCCCATGGAGAGGCGCGCAAGCCCTTCCTCACGCGCCATTTTCGCAAGCAGCGCGAAGAAGGGCGCGGGCTCGATCCCGGCGGGCGGCACGCACATCAGGCCGAGCAGCGGGATATCGGCGTCGCGGGCCGCCTGGATAAGGGCGGGCGTGTCGGCAATGGCGCAACCGCCTTTCTGCTCCTCCGCGCCGATATTGACCTGGATATAGCAGGGGATACGGCGTCCGGCCGCATCCATCGCCCGCGCGAGCGCGGTCAGCAGCGACGGTCGGTCGAGCGAATGGATGACGTCGAACAGGGCGACGGCGTCGGCCGCCTTGTTGGACTGGAGCTGGCCGACCAGATGCAGCGACAGATCGGCGGATTCTTCGCGCATGGCGGGCCATTTGCCTTGCGCTTCCTGCACGCGGTTTTCCCCGAAGACGCGCTGACCCGCCGCGATCAGCGGCCGGATGGCGTCGACGTCCTGCGTCTTGGACACGGCGATCAGGATGATGTCGTCGGCGGTGCGGCCGGTCAGGCGCGCGGCGCGGTTCATGGTCTCGCGCACAACGGCCAGCCGTTCGGCAGCTTCGATGGTGTCGGTCGTCATGGCGGCTGCTATAGGCAGGCTCATGAAGGCCCGCCACCGCAAAAAATTGCCGACCATCTGGTTGATGACCGATGAGCGTGTGGGGGAGGAGGCGCTGTTGGCCGCGGCGCGGCGCTTGCCGAAGGGCCGGGCGGGAATAGTGCTGCGCCACTATGGCACGGACGGGGTCGGACGGAGGGCCTTGTTCGATCGCCTGGCTTCCATCGCCCGCCGCCGCCGTCTGACATTGATGCTGGGCGGAACCGCAGCGGAAGCGGCTGCCTGGCGGGCGGACGGCTGGCATGGACGCGACAGGCGCAGGAGTCCGCGCCCGCTCCTCCGCAGCATGCCGGTGCATGACAGGCGGGAATTGCAGGCAGCTTTGCGGGGCGGCGCGGATTTCATCTTTGTCTCGCCGTTATTTCCGACGCGCTCGCATCCGGGGAAGAAATGGCTGGGGCAGGCGGGATTCGCGGCGCTGGCGCGGCTGTCGCCTGTGCCGGTCATGGCGTTGGGCGGTGTTCGCGCGACGCATCGGCAGATGCTGAAGGGCATTGGCGCCTTCGGCTGGGCCGCAATCGATGGCCTGTCGATCGAATCGCGCTGATAGTAGGGTCTAGGTGGGAAGCGGACCCTTTCCTTTCGTCGCCCCGGACTTGATCCGGCGTCCCGCTGCCTTGGTCTGGCGCTGCTTCGGAAGAAAGCGGGACCGGGGTGACGGGAACAGCGCAGTTTCCTGGCCAGACTAAATCCGGCCAGCGAACGGAACCCTGACGGTCCTCAATTCCCTAGAATTTGAAGATCGTGCCCAGATAGACGGCCTGCGCATCCTGGCGGTCGTCGGTCATTGGCGTCAGTCGGCCAGCGAAGCTGTTATTATAGCGGATGCCGGCGGTGACGTTCAGGTTACGCGTCAGCGAATAGGAACTGGCCAGATCCAGCGAATAATCCTTGTCCGCATTGGGATTGCGAAGGGTAGCAGCCGGTTCGCGACGGCTTTCGATCAGCACCTTGGTGCTGAAGCGGTCCTTCTTGCTGTCCTGATCCAGCGAGAAATTCCTGGCGCCCGCCATTTCGACCGGAACCGGGTCCAGTTCCTTGCGGCCGACGGCCTCGGGCAATGCGAATTTGCGCCAGTTATGCGCGCTGTTCAGGCTGAAGGCGACCGGCGCGATATTCAGCGGGTCCAGCGTCCGGGTGACAGCGACGCGATCATTGAGATCGGCCGCGCGGACCATCACGGTGACGGAGCGCTGGCCGCTCAGCGAACCGCTGGTCGGGGTGAACCGGAAATTCTGGCGCCCCGCCGACGCTACGATCTTCGCATAGGCAGCAGCCAGGCGGGGATCCTTGGTCGTGGGCGTGAAGGAGGAGATGCTGCCCAGCGCGCCGAGCGAAACGGGAATGTCAGCGCGCATCCGGACGAGATCGGTCGCCGCGCCGATGGCAGGAGACAGCACGAAGCCGGCGACGGCGACGGCCGAGCCCACCAATGCTATATGTCCCCTTTTCAGGCGCATGTTACGAGTCTCTTCCCCACCGACTAGTTTTCTGTGGATTCTTCTACATCCAAGACTCTGAAATTGGTAGAGTGCCGCCACTATTTTGTCTGAGCTGTTGCACGGAACACACAGGACCCGTTCGCCGCCGCGACGAACCGTGACGGGCCTTCCTTGGCGTGCGCCCGACTCCCCCTTGCCGATTGGCGCGGCTTCTCTATAGAAGCGAGGCGTTTTTCTTGTTTGATGGGACAGTCATGATGGTCCGCCGCCTTTCCACGCCCCTTTCCGCCGGTCTGCTGCTGGCTGCTGTTTTGCCGCTCGCCGCCTGCGGTGGCGGGGCCAGGGAACGTCCCAAGGCGGATCTCGCCGCGTCCAAGGTCACGACCATCGGCGTCAACGCCTATCTGTGGCGGGCGAGCCTCGACACCCTGTCCTTCATGCCGATGGTGCAGACGGATTCGAACGGCGGCGTGATCGTCACCGACTGGTATGCCAATCCGAACAGCCCCAACGAACGGATGAAGCTGACCGTCTCGATCCTCGATCAGGACCTGCGTGCCGATGCGTTGCGTGTCGCCGCCAGCCGTCAGGTCAGCCAGGGTGGCCAGTGGGTCGACGCCCCGGTGCAGGCCGCGACCGTGCAGAAGCTGGAAGAGATCATCCTGACCAAGGCCCGCGATCTGCGCCGCATGGCGATTGCAGGCTAAAGCCCCTTTCCGTCGATTTTGTTGAAACAACGGGGCTGGGCTTCACAAAAGCTCGGCCCGAATGCATTTTTGAGGACCAATCCATGCAAAGGCGCTTCAACCCACTTGAGGCCGATGCCCGCTGGCAGGCCGTCTGGGACGAGAAGCAGACGTTCAAGGCGTCCGATAGCAGCGACCGCCCACGCAGCTATGTGCTGGAGATGTTCCCCTATCCGTCCGGACGCATCCATATCGGCCATGTGCGCAACTATTCGATGGGCGACGTGCTGGCGCGTTTCCGCCGGATGACGGGACATGAAGTGCTTCACCCGATGGGCTGGGACGCATTCGGCATGCCGGCGGAAAATGCCGCGATGGAAAAGAATGTGCATCCGGGCGGCTGGACCCGTTCCAATATCGCGACCATGCGGGCGCAGCTCAAGAAACTGGGGTTCGCGCTCGACTGGAGCCGTGAGCTGGCAACCTGCGAGCCGGATTATTACGGCCATGAGCAGGCGCTGTTCCTTGACATGCTGGAAGCGGGCCTCGTCTACCGCAAGGAATCGGCGGTCAACTGGGACCCGGTCGACATGACCGTGCTGGCGAACGAGCAGGTGATCGACGGCCGGGGCTGGCGTTCCGGCGCGCTGGTCGAGAAGCGCAAGCTCAGCCAGTGGTTCCTCAAGATCACCCAGTTCGCCGACGACCTGCTGGGCGGCCTCAAGACGCTCGACCAGTGGCCCGACAAGGTGAAGCTGATGCAGGAAAACTGGATCGGCAAGTCGGTCGGCCTGCAATTCCGTTTCACGCTGGACACGCCGGTCGGCGAGATCGGCGAACTGGAAGTTTTCTCCACCCGTCCCGATACGATTTTCGGTGCGAGCTTCGCGGCGATCGCGGCGGATCATCCGATCGCGCTGGCGCTGGCCGAAAAGGATGCTGCACTGCACGCCTTCGCCGACGAGTGCCGCCAGACCGGCACCGCCGCGGCCGAGATCGAGACGCAGGAGAAGAAGGGCTACGACACCGGCCTGTCGGTGATCCATCCTTTCACCGGACGCAAGCTGCCGCTGTTCGTCGCCAATTTCGTGCTGATGGACTATGGCACCGGCGCCGTCATGGCGGTTCCGGGCCATGACCAGCGCGACCTCGACTTCGCGCGCAAATATATGCTTGCCGTGGAGCGGGTCGTCGCTGCCGAGGGCGACGAGGACAAGGGTATCGGCGAGGAGGCCTATACCGGCCCCGGCAAGCTGGTGAATTCGGACTTCCTCGACGGGCTTGGCGTGGAAGAGGCCAAGGCCGAAGTCATCCGTCGTGCCGAAACCGGCGGTTGGGGCACCGGCAGCACCGTCTTCCGCCTGCGCGACTGGGGCGTGTCGCGCCAACGCTATTGGGGCACGCCGATCCCGGTCATCCACTGCGACGATTGCGGCGCCGTGGGCGTGCCCAAGGAGCAGCTTCCCGTCGTGCTGCCGGAAGATGTCAGTTTCGACATTCCCGGCAATCCGCTGGACCGCCATCCGACGTGGAAGCATGTCGATTGTCCGAAATGCGGCAAGGCGGCGCAGCGCGAAACCGACACTTTGGACACCTTCGCGGATTCAAGCTGGTATTTCATCCGCTTCGCCAGCCAGCCCAAGGACAAGCCTTTCGACCGCGAGACGGTCGAGAAATGGCTGCCTGTCGGCCAGTATATCGGCGGCGTGGAACATGCGATCCTGCATCTCCTCTATGCCCGTTTCTGGACCCGCGCGCTCCAGCATATGGGTCAGATCGGCTTTGCAGAACCCTTCACCGGCCTTTTCACCCAGGGCATGGTGACGCACGAAACCTATAAGTCGCCCGAGGGCGCCTGGCTCGCCCCGCAGGATGTGGAGCGCCAGGGTGACAAGGTGGTGATGATCGGAACCGGCGCGCCGGTGACGGTCGGCCGGGTCGAGAAAATGTCCAAGTCCAAGAAGAATGTCGTCGATCCCGATGACATCATCGCCCAATATGGCGCGGACGCGGTACGCTGGTTCATGCTGTCGGATAGCCCGCCGGAACGCGACCTGCCTTGGACCGAAGCCGGTATCGAAGGCTCCTGGCGTTTCGTCAACCGCCTGTGGAGGCTGTTCGGCGAGGCCGACAAGGCCGCGGAAGGGCAGGACAAAAGCCTCGACCGCAAGCTGCACCAGACCATCGACGGCGTCGCCAGGGACATAGAGGCGCTGTCCTTCAACAAGGCGGTGGCGAAGATCTACGAACTCACCAACGCGGTCGAAAAGGCCAAGCCATCGGCCAGCCGCAGTGCGGCGGTCCGGGCGCTGGCGCTGCTGGTCGCGCCGATGACCCCGCATCTGGCCGAAGAGGCCTGGGCGGACATGGGTGAGCAGGGTCTGGTCGCGGAAGCCGCCTGGCCTGACGTCGACCCGGCCTTGCTGGTGGAGGATGAAGTGACCATCGCCTGCCAGGTCATGGGCAAGCTGCGCGACACCATCACCGTTCCCAAGGGCACGGCCAAGGACGAACTGGAACGCCTTGCCCTCGCCGCACCCAATGTGGTGCGGACGCTGGACGGGGCCACGCCGAAAAAGATCATTGTGGTGCCGGATCGTCTGGTGAATCTTGTCATCTAGCGAGGAACCGTTCGCCCTGAGCTTGTCGAAGGGCGGCCCGAACGGCTAGAGGTTGGTCGATGAAACGCGCTGTCCCCCTGTTCCTCGTCGCCCTGTCCCTCTCCGCCTGCGGCCTCCGCCCCGTCTATGGCGGGGGCAGCCATGGCGCCGTCGCGCGCGCGTTGGGCGCGGTCGAGGTGCAACCGATCGAGGGCAAGGGCGGCTGGCTGGTGCGCAATGCGTTGAATGACCGGCTGTCGGCGATGAGCGGCAATGGGCCGGGCTATAAGCTGGTGGTGAAGCTGGACGACAATATCAGCGGCTTCGGTCTGCGTTCCGACGCCGCCGTCACCCGCGAGCGGCGGACTTTGCGCGCCCGTTATCAATTGATCGATTCCACCACCGGCGCACAGATATTGGACGACACCGCCGGATCGGATGTCGGCATCGACGTCGTCTCCAGCGAATATGCGACCATCGCCGCGGAAGATACGGCGCTCGAACGTCTGTCGCAAACGGTCGCGGATCAGATCGTCAACCGGCTGGCGCTGTTCGCCCAAGGGCAACAGACGCGGGAAAAGGCGCGTTGAAGGCCAATCGCGGCCAGATCGAGAAGGCGCTCGACGCAGCGGGCCAGGGATCGGCCGCCGATTGCCGTTTCTTCCTGCTTTACGGCCCCGACGAAGCGGGCAGCGCCACACTTGCCAAGCGCCTGGAGCGTGCCATGGGGCCGGAGGCGGAGCGGATCGACCTTGACCCGCCGACGCTGCGCGACGATCCGGCGCGGCTGGCGGACGAGGCCGCATCCTTTTCCATGTTCGGGGACAAGCGGTGGATTCGCATCAACGGCATGGGCGAGGAATCTCTCCCCGCCGTGACCGCGCTGCTGGAGGCGGAGGTGGCGGGCAATCCCGTCATCGCCATCGCCGGGGCGCTCAAGGGCACGTCCAAGCTGCTGAAACTTGCGCTCGACCACAAGCAGACGATGGCCTTCGCCTCCTACCAGCCCGATGCGCGGGAGGCAGAGCAGATCGCCGTCGCGATCGCGCGGGAAGGGGGCCTGCGCCTGTCGTCCGACCTTGGGCGGCGCATCGCCGACCTCACCAATGGCGACCGCACGCTGATGGCGGGGGAGGTGGAGAAGCTGATCCTCTATCTCGACGCCGCCCCCGACCGGCCGCGCGAGGCGACCGAGGAAGCGCTGGACGCCCTGTCCGCCGACAATCCCGATTCCGATGCCGTGCCGCTGGTAAACGCGGTGCTGGGCGGCGATCTGCGCGGCATGCACCGGGAACTGGGCCGCCTGGCGGAGGCGGGGACGGCGATGGCGGCGGTCCTGCGTCCATTGCTGACCCGCGCCATGCTGCTCGCCAATATCCGCGCCGATTTCGATGACAGTGGACGGCTGGAGGGCGCGGTCGAGGCAGCGGGCAAGGCGGTCTTCTGGAAGGAGAAGGGCGTCGTCACCCGTCAGGTCCGCATATGGGACGCCATCGGCATCGCCCGCGTCATCCAGCGGCTCGCCCAGGCGGAGCGCGCCAGCCGGTCGGGCCGGGGGCTGGGCGATCTGATGGTCCGCCACGAATTGCTGGCCATTGCCCGGCAGGCGGCGCGGGAGCGATAAGCCTAATCGCTTGATCGCACGACAAGCCGTCGCCATATTGCCGCCCATGGACAAGCTCAACCTGACCGATGCCGAATGGCGCGATCGCCTTTCCCCCGAACAATATCATGTCCTGCGGGAGGGCGGCACGGAGCGGGCGTTCACCGGCAAATATAACAGCAACAAGGCGGACGGCCTGTATTTCTGCGCGGGTTGCGGCACGGAGCTGTTCGACGCGGAAGAGAAATATGACAGCGGATCGGGCTGGCCCAGCTTCACCGCACCGGTCGACATCGATGCGGTCGACGAAATCCGCGACACCAGCCATGGCATGATCCGTACCGAAGTGCGCTGTTCGAATTGCGGCGGGCATCTGGGGCATGTCTTTCCCGATGGGCCGGGGGTCAACGGCCTGCGCTATTGCATGAACAGTGCGTCGCTCGATTTCAAATCGCGCGACGACGTTGAATAATCGTTCATCGCCTGTAAAGCGTGGCTTCTCTTGAGAGGCCTTCCTTTTTGTGCGGCCTGCACCGCTTTTCCACTGGCCGCCATTCAACATAGCGCATATCCGGGCGAACCATGGCACGATCAGGCAGCGAACCGCGAGGCAGGGTGAAGAAGTGGCTGATACGGGGCCTCAAGATCGGTCTGGTCGGCATCGTCAGCGCCGTCATCGCGCTCGTGGTGGCGGTGGTCATCGCTTATCAGTCGCTGCCTGACTATGAATCGCTGAAATCCTCGCCCAATGGGCAGATGATCCGGGTCCATGCGGCGGACGGAAGCGTCATCGTCACGCTGGGGCCGAGTTATGGCCTGTGGATGCGCTATGAGCAGATTCCGACCGTCATGGTCGACGCCATGGTCTCGACCGAGGACAAGCGCTATTATCTGCATCCCGGCGTCGATCCGGTCGGCATGGCGCGTGCCGCCTGGGTGGCGCTGGAACGGCGCGGCACCGGCCGTCGGTGGCAGGGCGCCTCCACCATCACCCAGCAGGTGACGCGCAACATCTTCCTCAACAACAGCTATAGCTGGGGCCGCAAGGTTCGGGAAATGGTGCTGGCGCTGGCGCTGGAACGCAAATTCTCCAAGCGGCAGATCCTCGAACTCTATTTGAACAAGGTTTATTTCGGCGGTGGCGCCTATGGCATCGATGCCGCCAGCCGCAAATTCTTCGGCCACCCCGCGACCAGCCTCAATCTTCCCGAAGCCGCGATCATCGCGGGGCTGGTGAAGGCGCCGTCCAGCTATTCACCCACCGCCGACAAGGAAGCGGCCATTGGCCGTGCGGGCGTGGTGCTGGAACTGATGCAGGAAAATGGCGCGATCAGCGCGGCGGAGCGTGCCGGCACGAATCTTCAGGACGTGAAGATGGCGCCCGAGCCGCCGCAGAACAGCGTGCGCTATTTCACCGACTGGGCGCTGCCGCAGCTCGATACGCTGGTCGACGAACCCAATGAGCCGCTGGACGTCTACACCACCATCGACCTCGCCATGCAGAAGGCGGCGACCGCGGCGATCCAGGCCAATGTGCCCAAGGGCACGCAGGGCGCGCTGGTGTCGCTCGACCGCGACGGCGCGGTGCGGGCGATGGTCGGCGGGCTGGACTATGTGACCTCCAACTACAATCGCGCCACCACGGCGACGCGCCAGCCGGGGTCTTCGTGGAAGATCTTCGTCTATATGGCGGCGCTGGAGGCGGGCTATACCCCCGATACCGGCGTCACCGACAGTGCGGTCGACATCAACGGCTGGAAACCGCGCAACAGCAATGGGCGCTTTTCCGGCGACATCGATATCCGCACCGCCTTCGCCTATTCGGTCAACACCGTGGCGGCGAAACTGGGGGTGGAGGTCGGTTTCCCGACTGTGGCGGACATGGCGCGGCGCTTCGGCATCACCACGCCGATCAACACCCACCCCTCGATGGTGCTCGGCACGTCCGACGTGCGGCTGCTCGACATGACCCGTGCCTTCGCTTCGATCGCGCGCAAGGGCGTGGCCGTGACGCCCTATGGCATCACCAAGGTCACGACCGCGGACGGCCGCGTCCTTTACGAACATCAGGATGACACCAGCCGCGTGCTGGTCGCGCCCTGGGTCGCGGCGGGCATGACCGACCTGATGCAGACCGCCGTCAGCACCGGCACCGGCAGGGCGGCGCAGATCGGCCGCCCCGTTGCGGGCAAGACCGGCACCACCAGCAGCAACAAGGACGGCTGGTTCCTGGGTTTCTCCAGCGGCATCACCACCGGCGTCTGGATGGGACGTGACGATGCCCGTGCGGTGGGCGTATTGCAGGGGGGGCGGGCGCCCGCCCATGCCTTTGCCGACTATATGAAGGTGGCCGTCGCCAGCCGGCCGGTCGAGCAGTTCGAGACCCAGGTCACGTTGCCCGAATGGCAATTGGAACCGGATGAGGAGGCCTATTACGGCCAGCCCGACAGCGGCGCCGATGGCGGCATGATGGTCGATGAGAACGGCCTGCCGATCGAGCGTGGCCAGCCGCAGCAGAGCGGCGACGATCAGCAGCAGCCGGACGACAGCGCGCAAACGGCGCCCGGTTCCGCCGAACGGCCGCAACCGCCGCGCCTGGACCAGCAGTGGATCGACAATGTGCTGGGCCGGAACCGGCAGCAGCCGGCGCCGCAACGTTAGGAATGGAACATGCTTCTGCCTCCGCAGGAGCATGCAATATCATGAAGCAAAATGTCCGGTGCTAACCTGCCTGCCGCCGCGTCGCGGCAAAGCGTGTGCGGTCGAGCAGGCCGGTATCGGGCAACAGGAAGTCGACCTTCCCCCGCCCGAAATCGATGGCCACCCGGTCGAAGATCTTGAGCGCGTCGATGCCGAGCAGCAGCGCTGGCTTGTCCTGAAGGTCCAGTTCCGCGAAGGGCCGCGCATCGGCGAACATCACCGGCGTGTTCTTCAGCGTCACCCCGCCCATGCGCACCCGGTCGATCAGGCCGAGTTGGCCGGCCAGCGTCTCGCCCGTCACGCTGGTCAGCGCCACGAGGTTCAGCGCCGGCGCCTTCCTCTTGCGCACCAGCTTGTTCATCAGCGCCATGTTGCCGACGCTGATCGACGTGCCGGTATCGAGTATGATGCTGACCTTCGTCCCGTTCACGTCGGAATCGAGCAGGATCAACTGACCCTTGCGCCGCCGTGCTTCGACGATGATGGCGTTGGGATCGCGCCAGCTCTGTTTGCTGTTGCTGATCTCCATTCGCCCCGTCCGAAAATTGAGCAGCAGCCGCTTGGCGTGCAACCCGTCCAGTCCCAACAGCCCCGGCGCACCGATATTCTCGCCCTCCAGCACGGGGGCCTCGATATCGTCCACCACGGTCTTACCGAAGCCGAGACGCGGCACCGCGACCGTATTCACCTCCGCCTGACCGGTCATGCTGATGACGGTCACCCGCGCGCGTACCGGCAGCGCGAGCCGTTCGGCGAGGTCGCGGGCGATGACGGTCCGCTGCGACCCGGTGTCGACCACGAAGTTCCACGGCCCCTTGCCGTCGATCCGGATCGGAATGGTGATGCGGGTATCGGAACTGGGGACGGTACGGACGACTGCGGGCGGCTCATCGGAATCGGGCGCCGGGCGATCCTGCGCAGCGAGCGGAGGGCTGGCGATCGCGACGGCGATGCCCAGAGCGGCGCGTAAGCGTCCCATCTCCTCTTCCTTCCTTATTTTGCCCACTATAGCATGGGCCTCAGCTTTCCGCCCATCCCATTTCATTCGCGACAGGGCGCATATCGGCAATTTTCTGCCGGTCCAAATGGCTTAGCCACCTTGACTTGGGCTAGGGCAGATCGCTAAACGCCAGACATTCTATCCCGCCCGTCCGGCGCGGGTTCTTCCCGAGTCTTTTGCCGGGTCAGCCTTCCCACCTCTCCCTTCTCTCGTCTCTCATTCCATCGGAATCCACACGAATGCACCTTAAGGATCTCAAGAAAAAAGCGCCCGCCGAACTCGTGACCATGGCGGAAGAACTGGGCGTCGAAGGCGCATCGACCCTGCGCAAGCAGGATCTGATGTTCGCGATCCTCAAGGTCGAGGCCGACAATGGCGAGCAGATCATGGGCGAGGGCACGATCGAGGTGCTGCCCGATGGCTTCGGCTTCCTGCGCAGCCCGGAAGCGAATTTTCTGGCCGGTCCCGACGACATCTACGTCTCGCCCAACCAGGTCCGCAAATTCGGCCTGCGTACCGGCGACACGGTGGAAGGCGAAATCCGCGCGCCCAAGGACGGCGAGCGCTATTTCGCGCTGACCAAGCTCATCTCGGTCAATTTCGATGACCCGGAAGTCGTCCGTCACCGCGTCAATTTCGACAATCTGACGCCGCTCTATCCGACGCAGAAGCTGACGCTCGATGCGACCGACCCCACGGTCAAGGACAAGTCGGCCCGCGTCATCGACATCGTCTCGCCGCAGGGCAAGGGCCAGCGCGCCCTTATCGTCGCGCCGCCGCGTACCGGCAAGACCGTTCTGCTCCAGAATATCGCCAAGGCGATCACGGACAATCATCCCGAAGTCTTCCTGATCGTCCTGCTGATCGACGAGCGTCCGGAAGAAGTCACCGACATGCAGCGCAGCGTGAAGGGTGAGGTCGTTTCCTCGACCTTCGACGAACCGGCGCAGCGCCACGTCCAGGTCGCCGAAATGGTGATCGAGAAGGCCAAGCGCCTCGTGGAACACAAGAAGGATGTGGTGATCCTGCTCGATTCGATCACGCGCCTCGGCCGTGCCTACAACACCGTTGTTCCGTCGTCGGGCAAGGTGCTGACCGGCGGTGTCGACGCCAACGCGCTCCAGCGTCCCAAGCGCTTCTTCGGCGCGGCGCGCAACATCGAGGAGGGCGGTTCGCTCTCCATCATCGCGACCGCGCTGATCGACACCGGCAGCCGCATGGATGAAGTCATCTTCGAAGAGTTCAAGGGCACCGGCAACTCGGAAATCGTGCTGGACCGCAAGGTGGCGGACAAGCGCATCTTCCCGGCGCTGGACGTCGGCAAGTCCGGGACCCGCAAGGAAGAATTGCTGGTCGACAAGGCCAAGCTTTCCAAGATGTGGGTGCTGCGTCGTATCCTGATGCAGATGGGCACGGTCGACGCGATGGAATTCCTGCTCGACAAGATGAAGGATTCCAAGACCAACGAGGATTTCTTCGACTCGATGAACCAGTAAGCGGCGCAGCGGTTTGTGCCTTGAAAGGGCGCAAGCCGGTCTGCACCATCAAGCGCCACGATTTTTCGGGCCGTCAGACTTCGGTCTGGCGGCCATTATTGTTCAGGGGAATAACAGGCCGTGATGCTCGACCTCATCGCAACCGCCGCCGCAGCGGCCATTCAGGGACCCGGATCGCTCAGCGATATCTGGGCGCATATCGTCAATGATTTCAGCAATATCGGGACGCCTGCGGCGCTGGCCGCCTTCGGTCAGGTCTTGATGATCGACGTGCTGCTGGCCGGCGACAATGCCATCGTCGTCGGTGCGCTGGCAGCGGGATTGCCGGCGGAGCAGCGCAAGAAGGTCATCATGATCGGCATCATCGCCGCGCTGGTGCTGCGTATCGCCTTCGCGCTGGTGGTGACACAATTGATGCAGATTGTCGGCCTGATCCTGGCGGGCGGATTGCTGCTCCTCTGGGTCGCCTTCAAGATGTGGCGCGAATTGCATCCGAAGCGGGGTGGGGACACGCCCGACGATGCCAGCGACGACGACATATCCGGCCTGCGCCCGGCCAAGAGCTTTGCGGGCGCGGCCTGGGCCGTGGCGGTGGCGGACGTGTCGATGAGCCTCGACAATGTGCTGGCGGTGGCCGGCGCGGCGCGGGACCATCCGGGCATCCTCATCATCGGGCTTATTCTATCGGTGGCCCTTATGGGCATCGCTGCGAACATCATCGCCAAATATATCGAGCGCTTCCGCTGGATCGCCTATCTCGGCCTTGCGGTCATCATCTATGTGGCGGTGAAGATGATCTACGATGGCATTGTCGATCACCAGGTCGGCATATTGACCTTGTTCGTCTGAATCGTCGGATGCGCGGCGGATCGGCCATCCGCCGCGCTTTTCCATGTTAGGCGGACGGCAGCTTCATGACGGAATGAGCAGGGTCGTCCCCACCGTTTGCCGGTCTTCCAGCGCCCGATGCGCTTGGCCTGCGTCGGCCAGGGGAAAGCGCTGACCGATCACCGCCTTCACCACGCCCTGCGCCATGCGATCGAACAATCGTCCCGCCGTATGATCGAGTTCGCTTGGCGTAGCGATATAGTCGAACAGGGTGGGGCGCGTGACGTAAAGCGAACCGCCCCGGCTGAGGTCGAGCAGGCTGACCGGCGGCACCGCACCCGACGCATTGCCATAGCTTACCATCAGCCCGCGCCGCTTGAGCGAGTCGAGCGATGCGCTCCAGCTATCCTTTCCCACACCGTCATAGACGACATCCACACCCTTGCCGCCGGTCAGTTCCCGGACGGTTGCGGCCAAATTGTCGAACGGCCCATGCAGACTATGATCTGCTTCGACCAGGGCCGCCTTTTCCGCCGATCCACAATGGGCGATCACCACAACGCCCTTGTCGCGTAGCCAGGGGACCAGCACAGATCCGACGCCGCCAGCCGCAGCATGCACCAGCGCGACCTGCCCCGCCTGCAATGCGATGCTGTCCTCGGCAAGATAGCAGGCGGTCATGCCCTTCAGCATGATGGCCGCGGCATCGTCCAGGCTGACGGCGTCGGGAATCTTCACGGCCTTGTCAGCTGGCACGATGCGATGCGTGGCATAGGCGCCGAGTCCGCTGACACAGCCGACCTTGTCACCCACGGCAAAGCGGCTCACACCCGGTCCCACGGCGACGACATGGCCTGCACCCTCGGACCCCAGCAGGATCGGCAAGGGTGCGTGATAGAGGCCGCTGCGATAATAGGTGTCGATGAAGTTCAGGCCGACGGCATGCTGTTCGATCAGCACCTCGCCTTCGCCCGGATCACCCGGATCGAAATTCTCGCATGTGATCACCCCCGGTCCGCCATGGGACCGGGCCACCATCCGCCAGGCCTCTGTCATCGCGATATTTTCCTTGTTCTAAAGATGGGCCGCGAAGAAATCGGCGGTGCGCCGGTCGGCCAGTTGCGCAGCTTCCTCGTTGCGGCGATTGCCCATTTCTGCGGCGAAACCATGGTCCAGCCCCTCATAGTCATGCAGGGTGACGTGGCGATTATCCTTCAGCCCCTCATGCATCTTCTGTTGCACCTCGGCCGAGACGAAGCCGTCGGCGGTCGGGATGTGCAGCATCACCGGCTTGCCGATCGCATGCTGTTCACCCAGCAGCCCGTCAATGCCGACACCATAATAGCCGACAAAGGCATCGCCATCGGTACGGCAGGCCGACATGAAGGCGAGCCGTCCGCCCAGGCAATAGCCCGTAAGACCAACCTTGCCGCCATCGCCCAGTTCGGCGCGCGCAGCCTTGATCGTCGCTTCGATATCCTGGATTCCCAGATCCTGATCGAACTGGCCGAAAAGGCCGAAGGCCTGCTGCAGTTGCTCGGGCACGTCCGCGTCCAGCTCGATATGGGGTTCGATCCGCCAGAACAGATCGGGTGCCAGCGCCAGATAGCCTGCCTTGGCCCAATTGTCGCATTTGCGGCGGATGCCCTCATTCACGCCGAAAATTTCCTGGATCACGATGATGGCCGCCTTGGGCGTCCCTTCTGGCCGGGCGATATAGACGTCGAACCGGGCGTCGCCTTCCAGAGTGGAGACGGGTGCAAATGCTGCCATGGAGAGATCCTTTCCTTTTCCGACAAAGCCGTGATGGGCCGCATAATGGCGCTTGATGGGCCAAGTGCAAGCCGGTCCACCGTCAAAAAATTTGCCTTGGCCGCCCATGTTGCGGCATGAGGAGGGCTCGATGGACGCCCCTATTAAAAGGTAGCATGATATGAAGGTCAGCGTGGATGTGGATTGCACACCTGCCGAAGCGCGGGCGTTCCTCGGCTTGCCGGATGTGACGCCGATTCACGACAAATATGTGAAGACGATGCTCGACAGCTTCGATGGTGTTGCCAATGTCGAGCAGATGGAAACGCTGTTCAAGAGTTTCTCTCCCTTGGGCGATGCAGGTATGCGTCTGTTCAGGCAGATGATGGATATCGGCCTGTCCGGTATGCAGGGCAAGAATGATGACAAGGGGCAGGGGTGATCCCGTCGCCTCTTCGGATTGATCGACGCTTGTGACAGACACTATTTTTGCGCTGTCCAGCGGTGCGCCGCCGGCGGGGATCGGCGTTATCCGGGTTAGTGGCCCCCAGGCGGGCATGGCTTTGCAGGCGCTGGCGGGAAAGCTGCCGGTGGCACGCCGGGCGCGGCTGGCATTGCTTGCCGACCCCCGCGATGGAATGGCCCTGGATCGCGCACTCATCCTCTGGTTCCCCGGACCTGGCACCGCAACGGGGGAAGATCTGGCCGAACTGCATTGCCATGGCGGACGGGCCGTGATCGCGGCCATTGAGGGGGTATTGGCTGCCCTGCCTGGATTGCGCCGCGCCGAACCCGGGGAATTCACCCGCCGCGCCTTCGCCAACGGACGCATGGACCTGAATGCGGTGGAAGGATTGTCCGACCTGCTTGCGGCGGAAACGCAGCAGCAGCGCCGAAGCGCTCTTCTGATGGCGGAGGGCCACTTTTCCCGCCGCATCGAAGGGTGGCGCCATGCGGTGCTCCAGCTGTCGGCGCTGACCGAAGCCGCGCTGGACTTTTCCGATGAAGATGACGTACCTGATTCCGACATCGAGGCACGGATCAGGGGCGATATAAGCTCCTTGGGCCAGGATGCCGGCGCTATATTGTCAGCACCGTCTGCCGAGCGGTTGCGCGACGGCATCAGGGTGGTGTTGGCAGGGCCGCCCAATGCGGGCAAATCCACCTTGCTCAATCGCCTGGTCGGTCGGGATGCCGCCATCGTATCCGACATCGCGGGGACCACGCGGGATCGGATCGAGGTCCCGGCCGCGCTGGGCGGGGTGGCCTTTCTCTTCACCGATACGGCGGGTCTGCGCGCCGACGCAGGGGATGCGATCGAGGCGATTGGCATGGACCGTGCGCGGTTGGCACTGGAAGCGGCGGATATCATCATTTGGCTCGGGGACGCGGGAGAGATACCGCGCGAGGATGCGCTGCTGATTGCCGCTCAATGCGACCGATGGCCCGATGATGTGCGACCCGGCCTGCATCTTTCCGCTCGAACGGGCGAGGGGGTCGAGGCCTTGGTCGAGGCTCTGCTGGAGCGCGCTGCGGTGCTGCTGCCGGGGGACGGGGATTATGCCCTGCATCGCCGTCAGCAAGAAGGTGTTGCGAAGTTGCACGCCCACGTACAGGCGGCGGCGAATGCGCGCGATTTATTGATCGTGGCGGAGGAGTTGCGGCAGGCGCGCAACGCCATCGATGCCCTCACCGGGCGGGCGGGGACGGAGGACATGCTCGACCGTCTGTTCGCCGGTTTCTGCATCGGCAAATAGCGCATTGTTCCACGTGGAACGGTTTTGACCCGCATGGCCCAAATCTGATAAGGGGCCATCCCATGCAAACACGCTATGATGTGATCGTGGTCGGTGGCGGCCATGCGGGCTGCGAGGCGGCCTCGGCGGCGGCGCGTAAGGGCGCTGCGGTGGCGCTGTTGACCTTTGAAAAGGAGACGGTCGGCGCCATGTCCTGCAACCCCGCTATTGGGGGGTTGGGCAAGGGGCATCTGGTACGCGAAGTCGATGCCATGGACGGGCTGATCGCCCGTGCCGCCGACGCCGCAGCGATACACTATCGGATGCTCAACAGCAGCAAGGGTGCAGCGGTACAGGGGCCGCGCGTGCAGGCCGACCGAAAGCGCTATCGTGCTGAAATCCACCGGCTGCTTGATGCGCAGCGGGGATTGACGATTGTCGAAGGCGAGGCGGTCGAACTGCTGCTCGCTGATGGAGCGGCAAACGGGCTGCGTCTGGCGGATGGCCGATGCCTCACAGCACCCGCCATCGTGCTGGCGACGGGAACCTTCCTCGGCGGCAAGCTCTTCCGCGGGGAGGAAATGATGGCGGGCGGCCGCACTGGCGAACGCGCCGCGACGGCCCTCGGTCTTCAACTCCGGGCATTGGATTTGCCGATCGCGCGTCTCAAGACCGGGACGCCGCCGCGCATCGATGGCCGAACCATCGATTGGGCGCATCTGGAGGCACAACCGTCCGACGCGTCGGCTTGGACCATGTCGGCGCTTTCACCCGGCCGCGCCCTCCCGCAACTGCATTGCGCGATCACCCGCACCAATGACCGGACCCACGCGATCATCCGGGATGGGCTGGGCCGTTCGCCTCTGTTCAGCGGCGCGATCGAGGGGCGGGGGCCACGTTATTGCCCGTCGATCGAGGACAAGGTTCTTCGTTTCGGCGATCGCGACGGCCATCAGATATTCCTGGAGCCGGAGGGCCTGGACGATCATCTGGTCTATCCTAACGGTATCAGCACTTCTCTCCCCGCGGATGTCCAGTTGCGGATGGTCCGCTCCATGACGGGCTTGGAAAAGGCGGAAATTATCGTTCCCGGCTATGCGGTCGAATATGACCATATCGATCCGCGAGCGCTGGACTCCACATTGGAAGTTCGCGTCATTCCCGGGCTGTTCTGCGCCGGGCAGATCAACGGCACCACGGGGTATGAAGAGGCCGCTGCCCAAGGGCTCGTGGCTGGTGCCAATGCGGCTGCGCGCGCGCGGGGAGAGGAGTCGCTGATCCTCGATCGCGCCAGCAGCTATATTGGCGTGATGATCGATGATCTGGTGTTGCAGGGCGTCACGGAACCGTATCGGATGCTGACCGCGCGCGCCGAATATCGGCTGCGGCTGCGGGCCGATAATGCCGGAACACGCCTTGGCCCCATCGCCCGTCGACATGGTTTGCTCGGGGCGGAGCGTGCCGCTCATTATGAAGCGCGCGATGCCGAACGACGGACCGTCGAAGCGGAGTTGGGGCGGTCTCTTTCGGCTACCGAAATGGCCAGGGCCGGCGCGTCAGTTCGTCAGGACGGCGCTCGCCGATCGCTGTTCGATTGGGCGCGCTTCCCGGAGGTGGACCGGGCGTTGCTGTTCGACCTCGCTCCATCCCTCGCTCGGATCGGAGAGGATCTGCGTGCCGAGATATTGGAGGACGCCCATTATGCACCTTATCTCGAACGGCAGGAGGCGGAGATTGCCGAACTCCGTAGAAATGAGCGGGTGATCATTCCGGCTGACTTTGATTTTGCCACCATCGGGGGACTGTCCACCGAAATGATCGAGCGGCTCGACAGGGCGAGGCCCGACACATTGGCGGCTGCCAGCCGCATACGTGGAATTACCCCGGCCGCACTCGCCGCATTGCTGGTCCACATTCGGCGCCGCGCTGCGTGACCGAGGACGAGGCACGGCAATGGCTGCAAGAGCGGTTCGATGTTTCACGTGGAACATGGGATCGGCTTGAGGGCTATGTGGCCATTCTCCTAGCCGAAATGGAGCGGCAAAATCTGATTGCTGAATCGACCCGTCCGCATATCTGGGCGCGACATATTGTCGATTCTGCCCAACTCATCCCCCTGGCAAGCGCGGCCGGAGAGGGGCAGTGGATCGACCTGGGTTCCGGCGCGGGCCTGCCCGGAATTGTTGTCGCCATCCTCACTGACCGCCCAATTCAGATGGTAGAATCGCGGCGTAAGAGGATCGACTTCCTGAACGGCGTCATTGACGAACTGGGACTGGCAGGGGCAAGCGTCTTCGGCGGACGTGTAGAGACCGTTCCAGCCGCAAAAGCGGCGATTATCAGCGCACGGGCTTATGCGCCACTGCCGCGCTTGCTCGACTCCGCCATCCATTTATCCACGGAAAAGACCATCTGGGTGCTGCCAAAAGGACGAAATGCGCAGAATGAACTGGAGGTGGCGACTCGGACATGGCAAGGTACGTTCCACGTGGAACACAGTGTGACCGATGCCGATAGTGCCATCATCGTCGCGCAAGCCGTTCGATCCAGGAGGAAAGTTCGAGGATGATCCAGATCGCCATTGCCAACCAGAAAGGCGGCGTCGGAAAGACCACCACCGCGATCAACCTGGCTACTGGGCTTGCGGCCACGGGTCTGCGGGTGCTGCTGGTCGATCTTGATCCGCAGGGCAATGCGTCGACCGGTCTCGGTGTCAATCAGTCCGATCGCGCTCAATCCAGCTATGACCTGCTGGTCGGCAATTGCGCGCTGGAAGACGCCATCATTACCACACGTGTTCCCAAGTTGGATATCGTGCCCGCCACGCAGGATCTCTCCGGCGCGGAGATCGAGCTGATCGAATATGAGGAGCGGACCCATCGCCTCGAACGCGTGCTGGCCGAAGCGCCTTCGGGCCGATGGGACATTTGCCTGATCGACTGTCCTCCTTCGCTCGGTCTGCTGACGATCAATGCACTGGTTGCGGCCCAATCGCTGCTGGTGCCGCTACAGTGCGAATTTTTCGCATTGGAGGGATTGTCGCAACTGCTCCAGACCGTCGAACGTATTCGCGGACGATTCAATCCTGGCTTGTCGATCATGGGCGTGGCGCTCACCATGTACGACCGTCGCAACCGGCTTACCGATCAGGTGGCCGACGATGTGCGCGCCTGTCTGGGCGACCTCGTATTTTCCACGGTCATTCCCCGCAATGTGCGGCTGTCGGAAGCGCCGAGTCACGGCGTTCCCGCCCTCATCTACGATTTCCGTTGCTCGGGGTCGGAAGCCTATATGCGTCTGGCGCGTGAACTGATCGCGCGCCTGCCCCGTCAGGAGGTCGCTGCTTGAGTGAAGAGAATGTGATGAAGTCTGCGAAGCGTCCGCAAGGCTTGGGTCGTGGCCTGTCCGCACTGTTGGGTGACGTTGCCCGCGAAGAACCGCTCACGCCGACTGCGCCGACCTCTCCTTCGACTAAGGCGATCCAGAGCATCGAAGTCGCTCTGATTCAACCGCATCCGGAGCAGCCCCGCCGTCATTTCGACGATGGCGCGTTGCAGGAATTGGCCGACAGCATCGCCAAGCGGGGCGTTATCCAGCCGATCATCGTGCGCCCCCACGGCGGAGGCTTCCAGATCGTCGCGGGCGAACGCCGCTGGCGTGCCGCCCAGAGGGCGCAACTGCATCGCATCCCGGCCATCGTTCGTGATTTCGACGAAGCCGAAACGCTGGAAATCGCGCTGATTGAAAATATCCAGCGCGAGGATCTGAACCCGATCGAAGAAGCGGAAGCCTATCGCAAGCTGATCGCGGAATTCCATCACAGCCAGGAGGCGCTCGGGCGCTTGGTCGGCAAGTCGCGCAGTCATGTGGCCAATCTGATGCGTCTGCTCGATCTGCCTGCGGTGGTGCAGCAGCAGGTGATCGAACAGAAACTCAGCATGGGCCATGCCCGCGCGCTGATCGGTGCGCCCGATTGCGAAGCGCTGGCACGCACCGTGGAGAGTAAGGGCCTGTCGGTCCGTGATACCGAGCAGCTCGTCCGTCGCACCAAGACCGGGGCGGCCACTCCCAATCGCCAGCGTGGCGCCACACCCAAGGAAAATGACCCCGACATTGTCGCGCTGGAGCAGCATCTGGCCGATATATTGGGCGTGAAGGTCGACATCAGCTATGGCGCGGGCGGCCATGGCGTCCTTTCGCTCCACTATTCGACGCTGGATCAGCTCGACATGCTATGCCAGCGGCTCTCGGGGGAGCGCATTTGAATAGCTGATACGCCCATCGGGCAGCGCGTCTTTCCGCGCGCTGCCGCTGGTCTTTTCCGGCCGAAAGCGTCTTTATTTCCGTGATTTCCCAGTCGTGAAATGTTCCATTTCACTCGAAATCGCTCTAGGCTGCGGGGATGGCCGACATGCAATCCTCCCCCGCCGCCCCTACCGTGATCCGCCGCCAGGATTATCGTCCGCCCGATTGGCTGGTGCCCGACATCACACTTGATTTCGACCTCGATGCGGCGGCAACGCAGGTTCGGGCCATCCTCTCCGTGGTCCGCAATGGTGAGCATGATCGGCCCCTGAAACTCGATGGCGACGGCCTGCTGCCGCTGGAGATCAAGGTTGACGGCGAGCGGGTTGGTCCGGAGCAATGGACGGTGGACGCGGGGACTTTGGTGATCCCGCTCTCCGGCGCAGCACATAGCGTCGAGACGCTGGTGCAGATCGCGCCGCAGACGAACAGCAAGCTGATGGGTCTCTATGCCAGCGGCGACCTGCTCTGTACCCAGTGTGAGGCGGAGGGATTCCGCCGCATCACCTTTTTCCCCGATCGTCCGGACGTGCTGTCGCGCTATTCGGTACGCATGGCGGCGGACAAGGCGCGTTATCCCGTGCTTCTCGCCAATGGCGACCCCGTCGAGCAGGGCGATCTGCCGAACGGGCGTCACTGGGCGCGCTGGAATGATCCTTTCCCCAAGCCCTGCTATCTGTTCGCGCTGGTCGCGGGCGATCTGGCCTGTAACGCCGACCGTTTCGAGACGATGAGCGGTCGCGAAGTCCGGCTCGGCATCTGGGTCAAGGAAACGGACCTTCCCCGCACCGCCCACGCGATGCAGGCGCTCAAGAACAGCATGGCCTGGGATGAGCGCGTCTATGGCCGCGAATATGACCTGAACGTGTTCAACATCGTCGCCGTGGCCGATTTCAACTTTGGCGCGATGGAGAATAAGGGCCTCAACATCTTCAATTCGCGTTACATATTGGCCGATCCCGAAACCGCCACCGACATTGATTATGACGGCGTCGAAGGCGTGGTGGCGCATGAATATTTCCACAACTGGTCGGGCAATCGTGTCACCTGTCGCGACTGGTTCCAGCTCAGCCTCAAGGAAGGCTTCACCGTCTTCCGCGACCAGAATTTTTCCGCCGACATGGGGTCGCATGCGGTGAAGCGGATCGAGGATGTCCGCATCCTGCGCGCGGCCCAGTTCCAGGAGGATAGCGGCCCGCTCGCTCATCCGATCCGCCCTGAATCCTACATGGAAATCAGTAACTTCTACACCGCGACCATCTACAATAAGGGCGCGGAGGTCATCCGCATGATGGCGCTGATGCTGGGGCCGGAGCGCTTCCGCACCGGGACGGACCTCTATTTCGACCGGCACGACGGGGAAGCGGCCACCTGCGAGGATTTCGTCCGTGCGATGGAGGAGGGAGGAGAAATCGACCTCGGCCAGTTCCGCCGCTGGTATGAGCAGGCCGGCACGCCCCATGTCCGCGCGCTGTTGACCCATGATCCGGTGAGCCGGACCGCCACGCTCCATCTGGAACAGGCCGTTCCGCCGACACCCGGCCAGCCCGAAAAGCAGCCCATGGCGATCCCGCTGCGCATGGCCTTGTTCGATCGCGCCTCCGGCCAGGGGCGGGGAGACGAACTGCTGATGCTGACGGAAGCGAAGCAGCGCTTCACCTTCGACAATCTGTCCGAAGCGCCGGTGCTGTCGATCAATCGGGGCTTTTCCGCTCCCGTCATCGTCGAAACCAACCGTAGCCAGGCCGATCTCGCTTTCCTGTCGGCGCATGACGACGATCCCTTTGCCCGTTATGAGGCGATGCAGCAGCTCATGGTCAATGTGCTGGTGGGCCGCATCGGCGGCCAGGTGGTCGATGAGGAAGCGGTGATCGCCGCGATCCGCAACACCGCCACCGATCCGCTGCTCGATCCCGCCTTCGTCGCTGAAGCGATCCGCTTGCCGAGTGAGGCGTATCTGGGCGATCAGATGGCGGTGGTCGATCCCGATGCGATCCACGCCGCTCGAGATGCGCTGCAACGCCGGATTGGTTCCGAACTCGAGCCGCTCTGGCGCGATATTCATGCGAAAACCAGATCCAATGCCTTTGCCCTGTCGTCCGCGGCCAAGGGCGCGCGGAAATTGCGCAACACGGCCCTGCATTATCTGGCGGCGTCGGGCGCGGGCGATGGTCCGGCGGTCGCCTTCGGCCAGTTCAGCGAGGCCGACAATATGACCGAACGGCAGGCGGCGCTCGCGACCCTCGCGAACGGCACCAGCGCCGAACGGGAGGCGGCGCTCGACATCTTCTACAACCGTTATCGGGACGATGCGCTGACGCTGGACAAATGGTTCCAGACCCAGGCGTTCGCCTTCCACCCGGACACGGTCGATCTGGTCGAGGAACTGGGCAGGCACAAGGACTTTGCCCTGGCCAATCCCAACCGGGTACGGTCGCTTTATGGCGCGTTCGCGGGCAACCAATGGGCGTTCCACCACAGGTCGGGCAAGGGCTATCGGCTGGTGGCCGACTGCATCATCGCGCTCGACAAGCTCAATCCGCAGACCGCCGCCCGGCTGGTGCCGCCGCTCGGCCGCTGGAAACGCTTCGATGAGGGGCGAGCGGCGCTGATGAAGGCGGAATTGCAGCGTATCCTGGCCGTGCCGGGGCTGTCGAAGGATGTCACGGAACAGGTGAGCAAGAGCCTGGAGTAGACATCCCTGAAGACCGTCACCCCGGCTTCCGCTGGAGTGACGGCGGGAAGAGGGAGAGCATTTACCGCCCCGGCGTCGCCAGCCAAGCGGCGACATCCGCCGCCACCTTGTTCGCCGCGGCATTGAGCGGCGCACCCACGCTGTTCGCGTCGATCTTGCCGCCGACCGGTACGCTGGCGGTGAAGCGCTGCTTGGCGATCGCCGTACCGCCCGGCCCGGCAAGCATGGCGTCATAGGTCACGACCGCGCTGTTGCTCGCCTCGTCCAAACCGAAATCGACCAGTTCGCCCATCAGCCGCTGCCCCGCATCGGCCGAATATTGGCCCGGATCGAGCACGATGCGGTTGCTGGTGGCGGCGACGGTCTCCGCGAGCAGCTTCTGGAACAGGTGACGCGGCGTGTCGGCCCACTGCACCTTGGTCACATAGGCGACCGAAGTGGGCGACGTGATCACCGGCACCCGCACGGTATCGAGCATCTTGGGCGCCTCGGGATCGGCCACGGTGATGGCCGTGCCGGAGGAGGCACTGCGCAGCGTGCCCGGCGCGACCTTCTGCGCGGCGTTCAGCGACAGCAGCCGCTCGGGCGGCTTGCCGCCGAAGGACACGCAACCCGCCAGCAGGAAGGTGATGGCAAGCGCGGAGCCAAGTTTCTTGTGGAACATCATCGCTGTCCTCTTATCGCTTGTAATCGGGCAATTTGGGCGATCCGACGATCGACCCCGCGCCCTGCTGATCGAGTTTTTCGGCGACACCGCGGAAGGAGCGCGACATTTCGCGCAGGTCGCGGACCAACTGGTTGACCTCCGGCATGGTCTGGTTGCTGAAGGCGTGGACGCCCGGCTGCGCTTCCGCGATGGTCTTGTCGAGCGTGTCGATGCTGCGGGTGGCCGACTGGATGCTCTTGCGCAGGTCGGCCAGCAGCGGCCGGCCCTCATCATTGACCATGGCGTCGGTGGAGGCGGCCAGCTTGCCGATCTGCTCGGCCGCGATGCCGGTCCGTTGCACGGCGATGCGGGCCTCAGCCAAGGTCGCGGCGATTTCCGGGCTGCGGTCGGCCAGCGAGCCGGAAATCCGCTCCACATTGGCGAGGATGCCGGCGATCGATTGCTGATTCTTGTCGTTGAGCAACTCGGTCAACCGCTCGGTCAGCGTCGACAGCCGTTCCAGCAATTGCGGGGCGTTGTTGAGCAGTTCGCCGAGCGCACCCGGCTTGGTCGGGATTACCGGCACGCCGTCGGGGCAGGAGGCGAGGGGGTTTTCCGCCGGGCAGGTGATCGGCGGCGCACCCTTGACCGCGCCGTCCAGCACGATTTCCGACACGCCGGTAAAGCCCACTCCCGCGATGGTCGCGGTCGTCCCTTGCAGGACCGGCGTGCCTTCCTTCACTGAAATGCGCACCTTCACGAAACTCGGGTCGCGCTTCCACAGTTCGATCTTCTCCACCTGGCCAGAGGGGACGCCCGAATAATTGACGCTCGATCCCTTGGCGAGGCCGTTGACCGACTGTTTGAAGAAGATGTCATATTCCATATTGTCGCCCTGGGAGAGGCGCGAGAACCAGAAAGCCGCGATCATGATCGCCGCCAGCAACAGCAGCGTGACCGTGCCCACCAGCACATGGTTGGAGCGGGTTTCCATAGTCTATCGCCTCTTGTCCTTCTCGCGAGCGACCGCCGCCGTCGCGGCGCGCCCGCGCGGGCCGTTGAAATATTCCTGAATCCACGGATGATCGGTCGCCAGCAGCTCATCGATGGTGCCGACCGCCGTCACCTTCCTGTCCGCCAGCACCGCCACCCGGTCGCAGATGGAATAGAGCGTGTCGAGGTCATGGGTGATGAGGAAGACGGTCAGCCCCAGGGTCTGTTGCAATTTGCGCGTCTGGTCGTCGAAGGCCGCCGCGCCGATCGGGTCCAGCCCGGCCGTGGGTTCGTCCAGGAACAGCAGGTCGGGATCGAGCGCCAGCGCCCGCGCCAGTCCCGCCCGCTTCTTCATGCCGCCGGACAGTTCGGCGGGATATTTGGGACCGGCCTCGGCGGGCAGGCCGGTCATGCGGATCTTGTAGGCGGCGATCTCGTCGCGCAGCTTGGGGCCGATATTGGGATAATATTCGCGGATCGGCACCTCGACATTCTCGGCCACCGTCAGCGTCGAAAACAGCGCGCCTCCCTGGAACAGCACGCCCCAGCGCTTGCGGATCGCCAGCGCTTCGTCATCCAGACGGCCGATCATCGATTCCCCGAAGACGTGGACCTCGCCCTCATCCGGGGTCTGGAGGCCGATGATCGACCGCATCAGGACCGACTTGCCGGTGCCCGATCCGCCGACCACGCCCAAAATCTCGCCCTTGCGCACGTCGAGGTTCAGCCCCTCATGCACCACCTGCTCGCCGAAGCTGTTCTTGAGGTTGCGGACCGATATAGCGATGCCGTCACGCTCGACCGCCTTTTCGACCCGCGCTTCCTCCTCGGCGATTTCCTCTTCGGGCGCCATCAGTTCCAGCCCACCCAGGTGAAGAAGACCGCGAAAAAGGCGTCGAGCACGATGACGAGGAAGATCGCCTGCACCACCGCGGACGTGGTGCGCAGCCCGACTTCCTCCGCATTGGCCTTGACCTGCATGCCCTGGAAGCAGCCGGCCAGCGCGATGATGACGCCGAAGACCGGCGCCTTGATCAGCCCCACCCACAGGTCATGGATGGGCACCACCTCGCGCAACCGCTGGACGAAGGTGATGGGCGGAATGTCGAGCGACACCGCGCACAGGAACCCGCCGCCGATGATCGCGACGATCGAGGCATAGAAGCTGAGCAGCGGCATCATCACCACCACCGCCAGCGTGCGCGGCAGCACCAGCGCCTCCATCGGCGACACGCCGATGGTGCGCATGGCGTCGACCTCCTCGGTCAGCTTCATCGTCCCCAGTTGCGCGGCGAAGGCGGAGCCGGACCGGCCCGCGACCATGATCGCGGTCATCAGCACGCCGAGTTCGCGAAAGGTGAGGCGGCCGACCAGGTTGATCGTCAGCATCTCCATGCCGAACTGGCGGAGCTGCACCGAACCCTGCTGCGCGATGACGATGCCGATCAGGAAGCTCATCAGGCCGATAATGCCCAGCGCCGATACGCCGACCACCTCGAACCGCTGCACCACCGCATTGATGCGGAAGCGACCGGGGTGGCGGATGACGTTCCACGTCGCCACCAGCGTACCGCCGAAGAAACCCAGCAGGCCCAGCAGCGTCGTACCCGAATTGACCACCGCCTCGCCGATCTGGCCGACGACGCGCTGCCAGGGGGGGATATAGTCCGGGCGGATGTTGACTGGCTCATCGACGCGGCCGACCGCCGCGATCAGCCGTTCGGCATCGCATTTGTCGCTTTCGATGCGGGCGCCCAGCCGCTTGATCGTACGATGCAGCACCCAGGCGCCGATCGTGTCCATATAGTCCACGTCCGACAGGTCGATCGTGTCGACCGGCCCTTCCACGGCATCCAGCCGATCGGGCAGGTCGTTGAGGCAAGCAATGGAAAGATTACCCGAAAGCCGAATGACCGTCCTGCCTTCGCGGACTTCCTGAGCAAGATCAGCGGCTTTGTTCATCAAGGCGGTGGTGTGGTCCATTATCGGTTGCACGGCAAGCCGAAACGGCCCATCCGCACGGTCAAACGAAGGGGCGCCCCAAAAAGTTTCGGACATGGCATGACGCACAGACTCGCAATCTACGACATGGACCGCACGGTGACGTTCAGCGGCACCTATACCGGTTTTCTCATTCACGTCGCGAAACGCATGGCGCCGTGGCGGCTGGCGCTGTTTCCGGGTGTGATCCTGCTGATGCTGGCCTATGTGCTGAAGCTGATCAGTCGCCAGCGGCTCAAGGAACTGAACCAGGCGCTGATGATCGGTTCCAATGTCGAACGCGCGAAGCTGATGCCGCATGTGGACAGCTATGCGGCGAAGGTGGTGGAGCGCAATGTCCGCGCCGGCGCGCTGGCGCAGATCGCGCGGGACAAGGCGGACGGCTACAGGCTGGTGCTCGCCACCGCCTCCTACCGCCTCTATGTCGAGCCGATCGCCCGGCGGCTGGGCTTCGATGCCGTGATCGCGACCGACCATCTTTCGCAGGACCTGCGCTATGTCCGCGCGAAGATCGCGGGCGAGAACTGCTACGACACCGGCAAGCTGCGGATGATCAAGGCGTGGATGGCGGCCGAGGCGATCGACCGCAGCCAGGCGCATATCCGTGCTTATTCGGACCATGTGTCCGACGCGCCCATGCTGGAGTTCGCGGACATTCCCTTCGCTTCCAACCCGCACAAGCCGCTGGCGAAGCTGGCGACGGAACGCGGGTGGACGCGGGTGGATTGGAACTGAGGCGCGGCCCTTTCTGGAGCGGGGTGGCCCCGATCCAGGCCGTCGGCCGGACCATCCCAGTCGATGTCAATGCATGGGGAGGGGGGGGTCAGATAATGGGTGAAACCAGCGCTCCTCCCGCGAAAAAGGCCCCTAGGTTCGCCACCAGCATATCCCGCATCCGTCCCACCGCTTCATAGGTCGCGCCGCCCGTATGCGGCGTCAGCACCACATTGGGCACATCGGCCCAGCGTGCCACGGGCGTAGGCTCGCTCTCGAACACATCCAGCGCCGCTCCGCCGAGACGCCCTTCGCGCAACGCGGTGATCAGCGCATCCTCATCCACCAACTGTCCCCGCGCGACATTCACCAGCAGGCCCGCTACGCCCAGAGCGTCCATCATCGAGGCATCGATCATCCCGCGATTCTCTTCGGTGGCCTTGGCCGCGACCACCATGACGTCACTGTCCCTGGCCAGTGCTTCCAGGCTTTCGGCCCTTGGCCAGCGCAGCTCCGGCTTCTCCCGCGGTCCCCACCATCCTACGTGCATGCGCATGATCTCGGCCCGCTCGGCCAGCGCCGCGCCGATGCTCCCCATGCCGACGATCCCAATCCGCGCACCCGCCATCGATCGCGTCAGCATCTTCGCGCCCGCCGTCCATTGGCCCTCGCGCACCTGCCGGTCGCCCACGACGATCCGCCGCCGATGCGCGAGGATGAGGCCCAGCGCATGGTCGGCCACATCCTCCGCATTGGCATCCCCTGCATGCGTCACGGCCACGCCTCGCGAGCGTGCCCAGTCGAGGTCGACGCCATCATAGCCCACCGTGAAGCAGGCGATCAGCCGAAGCTTCTCCATCTTCTCCAGCATAGCCGGGTCGAGCCGGAACTCGCCCGCCGTCACCAGCGCTTCGGCCTCCGCCATCCGCGCGCGCCCATTCTCCTCCCACAAGGCCATGACGTCATATTCGGGAGAGAGCAGGCCCAGCAGCGGCGCCAGATGCGGCTGCGCCACGAGGATCAGCGGGCGGTCGCTCATCCGGCCGCCCGCAACGCCTGGGCGAAGTCCGCGATCAGATCGTCCGCATCCTCGCAGCCGATGGAGATGCGCACCATATTGTCGCTGATCGCCAGCGCCTTCTTCCGCTCCGCCGGGACCGACAGATGGGTCATTGCTGCCGGATGGCTCGCCAATGTCTCGGTTCCGCCCAGGCTCACCGCCAGCTTGGCGATCTTCAGCGCATCCAGAAAGGCAAAGGCCTCCGCCTCACCGCCCTTGAGGTAGAGCGAGAAGGTCGATCCCGCGCCGGTGCAATGGCGGCGGTAGATGTCCGCCTGCCGCTCCGTTTCCGGAAAGCCCAGATAGACGACCTTCTCCACCTGGGGCTGGTCCTTCAGCCAGGCGCAGACCCTGGCCGCATTCTCGCCCGCCCGGCTCATCCGCAGTTCCAGCGTTTCCAGCGACCGCAGCAGCATCCAGGCCGAATGCGGATCGAGGATCGTGCCGATGGTGTTGCGCATCAGCCGGATCGTGTTGATCAGCATATTGGAGCCTAGCACGCCGCCCGCGACCAGATCGCTGTGCCCGCCCGCATATTTGGTGAGGCTGTAGATGACGAGGTCGGCCCCATGGCTGAGCGGATGATGCCAGAGCGGGCCCAGGAACGTATTGTCGATCGCGATCGGCGGCCGATATTCTTCGTTGCCGAACAAAAAGTCGCGCCGCGCGACTACCGCCTCCAGATCGACCAGCACATTGGTGGGATTGGCCGGGCTCTCCAGATAGATCAGCGCCACGCGGCCCAGCCCCCTGGCCTTCTCGATCACCGCGCCGATCTCCTCCTCGGTCGCCCCTGCCGGGAAATCGAGCCATTGCACCCCGAACTTGCCCAGGATGCGGCCGATGAGCGATTCGGTCGCGGCATAGAGGGGCGCCGAATGCACGATCACATCGCCCGGTTGCACCAGGGCGAGCAGGGTGGTGGCAATGGCCGACATGCCGCTGGAAAAGAGCAGCGCGTCCTCCGCCTCCTCCCAGATCGACAGCCGGTCCTCGGCAATCTCCTGATTGGGGCCGTTGAAGCGGGAATAGACCAGCCCCTCCGCGCCGCCGGGCCGGATGCCGGTCACACCCTCGAAATGCCGCTTGCCCGCCGCCGCGCTTTCGAAGGCAAAGGTGGAAGTCAGGAAGATCGGCGGCTTCAGCGATCCTTCGGACAGGGTCGGGTCATAGCCATGACCCATCATCAAAGTCGCGGGTTTCAGCTTGCGGCCTTCGATCTCCATGATCGATTGCTTGGGGCGGCGGCGGTTGCGCGTGGGTTCCGCGCCCGTGAGGTCGGCTTCGGTTTCGCCGGTCATCGCGTATCTCCTGCATGTCTGCGGCATCTGTTGCGCCGCTCGGATGGGGAGGAGTGTAACGCCTTTCGGGGGGAAGGAGCCAGAGGGTCGCGTAATTTTATTCCGAACCGGTGGATCATTATTACCGTCCTTCTACGGAAGCATGAGCCGGTTCAGCGAGCGGAATCAGGCTCCTCTCCCACCTGTGCAGGAGCACGAGGCGTTTCAACCTATCGAAGCGTTGAACAGGATGACCTTTCCTGCCAGCTATCTTACATCATCCTCATGAACCAACGCCTACCCGAACCACTGGAGCAATGGTTCACCTCGCGCGGCTGGACACCGCGCCGCCACCAGCGCGACATGCTGACCGCCGCCCGTTCTGGCAATCATGCGCTGCTCGTCGCCCCGACGGGCGCGGGCAAGACGCTGGCGGGCTTCCTGCCGACGCTGACCGATCTGATCGAAAGTCCGACCGAGGGGCTGCACACCCTCTATGTCTCGCCCCTGAAGGCGCTGGCCGTCGACGTCCGCCGCAACCTCCTCACCCCGATCGAGGAAATGGACCTGCCGATCCGCGTCGAAACCCGCACCGGCGACACGCCCTCCGACCGCAAGGCCCGTCAGCGCGCGCGCCCACCGCAAATCCTGCTGACCACCCCGGAATCCCTGTCCCTGCTGCTGAGCTATCCCGACAGCTTCCTGATGTTCGCCCATCTCCGGACAGTGATAGTCGATGAAGTCCACGCCTTCGCGTCCCAGAAACGCGGCGACCTGCTCAACCTTTCGCTGTCCCGTCTCCAGACCATCAATCCTGCGTTGCGCCGCGTCGCGCTGTCCGCGACCGTGGCCGATGTCGACGCCTATCGTGCCTGGCTTGCCCCGGATGGCGACATCAACGCCGTCATTCCGGTGATCGGCGAATCGGGCGCCGACCCGAACGTCGCCATCCTGATCCCCGAAGGCCGGGTCCCCTGGTCGGGCCACTCCGGCAAATATGCCGCTGCCCAGGTGATGGCCGAGATCGAACGCCGCGCCACCACACTGGTCTTCTGCAACACGCGGGGCCTGGCCGAACTCATCTTCCAGTCGCTCTGGTCGGTCAACGACGCCAACCTGCCCATCGCCATCCACCATGGCAGCCTGTCGATCGAGGCCCGCCGGAAGGTCGAGGCCGCCATGGCTGCCGGAAAACTCCGCGCCCTGGTCGCCACTGCGTCGCTCGATCTGGGCGTCGACTGGGGCAATGTCGACTGCGTGATCCAGATGGGCGCACCCAAGGGGTCGTCCCGCCTGCTCCAGCGCATCGGCCGCGCCAATCATCGGCTGGACATGCCCAGCGAAGCCATCCTCATCCCCGGCAACCGCTTCGAATATCTCGAAGCCCGCGCCGCGCTCGACGCGGTGGAGGCGGGCGAGCGCGACGCCGACGATTTCCGCCCCGGCAGCCTCGACGTGCTGGCTCAGCATGTCATGGGGCTCGCCTGCGCCGCACCCTTTCGCCAAGAAGGACTGCTGGCCGAAATCCGCTCCGCCACCCCCTACAGCGCGCTGACGGATGAGGCCTTTGCCAACGTCCTCCATTTCATCGAAGGCGGCGGCTATGCCCTGCGCGCCTATGATCGCTTCAAGCGGCTGACCCATGATCCGGATGGCCCCGACTCAAAAGGGCTTTGGCGCGTCTCCCATCCCAAATTCATCGCGCAGCATCGCCTTAACGCCGGCATCATCGTCGACCAGCCCGCGCTGGCCGTCCGCTTCGCCAACGGCCGCAAACTCGGCACGGTGGAGGAGGGGTTCGCCGCCACCCTCAGCCCCGGCGATTGCTTCTTCTTCTCCGGCACCGCGCTGGAGGTGGTACGGATGGACACGACCGATCTCGTCGTTCGCGCCACGTCGAAACCAGCGCGCATTCCCACCTGGGGCGGCACCCGCATGGCCATGTCCACCCGCCTGGCCGAACGCGTGCGCCATTTCCTGGCCGAACCCGACCAATGGAGCCGCTTCCCGGAAGATGTTCGCGACTGGCTGGAGGTGCAGAAATATCGATCCGCCCTGCCCGAACCGGGGCAGCTCCTGATCGAGACCTTCCCGCATGAGGGACGCCATTATCTGGTCTGCTACAGTTTCGAGGGCTGGAATGCGCACCAGTCGCTGGGCATGCTGCTCACCCGGCGTATGGACGCCCAGGGGCTGATGCCGATGGGCTTCGTTTCCAACGACTATGCGCTGGCCGTTTATGGGTTGAAGCCGATCAGCGATCCGAAAAGCCTCTTCTCCGCCGACATTCTCGACCATGAATTCATCGAATGGGTCGAACAGTCGAGCCTGCTCAAACGCGCCTTCCGCGATGTCGCGGTGATCTCCGGCCTGATCGAGCGGCAGCATCCCGGCAAGCGCAAGACCGGACGGCAGGTCACTTTCTCGACCGACCTCATCTACGACGTGCTGCGCAAATATCAGCCCGATCATCTGCTGCTGAAGGCCGCCTGGGCGGACGCCCGCGCAAGGATGACCGATGTCGGCCGTCTCGGCGACCTGATCGACCGCGCCAGCGAAACCATGCTGCATATCGACCTCGACCGGGTCAGCCCGCTCGCGGTTCCCGTGTTGATCCTCATCGGCCGCGAGCAGGTCGCCCAGCATGAGGTGGAGGATGCGCTGCTGATCGAAGCCGAGGCGCTGGTCGCGGAGGCCATGCGCACGGATTGAAGCCGCTATGGGTCTATTGTTGCCTTCAGCCTGTCATCTCCGAACGAAGCGGGGATCTCAGGCGAGAGAGCGCAACCTTAGAGCATCGTGCGCAAAAGTGGGAACCGGTTTTGCGCTTAAAGCGATGCGACAACAAAAGCTTAGAGCACGCGACTTGCGTACGATTTAACGCAGCGCGCTCTAGCCTCACCGGACCCCGCTTTCTATGGGATGACGGATGTTGTTGGCGTCCACCCATGACCATTTGCCCACTGTCAAGGCGTTTCCTGATCGTCGCGCATCCCACCGCACCCGTTCAGCGTTCCTTCCCCGAAGGCCACCGCGACCCGATCCGACCAGACGGCATCGCTCATCCCGTCGCTGCACGGCCCTTCGGTCACGGTCATGGCAAAGCCGTCGCCCAGATAACGGATCGCCCGCTCATCATCATTCCGCGACACCGTATAGCGGATCGGCATCCTGTCCGGCCGCTCCAAGGTGGCGGTCGATCCTTTCACCGTCACGGCCCAGAAGGGTTCCGTCCCGATCGCCCGATAGCGAGAGTCGGAACCATGATCAGGGAAGGGTGCGGCGGCGTTCACCCCTGTTTCACGTGAAACCGCCTCCGAAACATTTTCGCTATCTTGGTTCGCGACCGGGCTCTGGACGATGATCGGGGCCGATGCCCGGGCCTGCGCGATATTGGCGGCGATATTGGCGACAGGGACTTCCTTCTCGCCGCCACAGGCCGTTATCATCAGGGCCAAGCCGAGCGGCCCCACGCTCACGCCATGTCTCACGCCACGATCTCGTCCCGGCGAAAGCAGGTTGCGGCATGATCGTTCACCAGTCCGACCGCCTGCATCCAGGCATAGACGATGGTCGGCCCCACAAATTTGAAGCCGCGCTTTTTCAGGTCGCTGGAAATCGCTTCCGACAATATCGTCTTCGCCGGAAAGGTCAGGCCGTCATTCCGGATCGGCTTGTCCTCGACGAAGCGCCAGACAGTGACGGAAAAATCCTCGCCCCGGTCGCGCATGTCGCAAAAAATCTGCGCGCCCCGGATCGTCGCTTCGATCTTGGCCCGCGCCCGGACGATGCCGGGATCGCCCATCAGCCGCTCGACATCGGCCCCGCCAAAACCCGCCACCTTGTCCGGATCGAACCCCGCGAAGGCGGCACGGAAGGCTTCGCGCTTGCGCAAAATCGTGATCCAGCTGAGCCCCGCCTGGAACCCCTCCAGCATCAGCGTTTCCCAGAGCATGCGCGAATCGCGCTCCGGCACGCCCCATTCCTCATCATGATAGGCGCAATAGAGCGGGTCGGTCCCGGCCCAGCCGCAACGGACCCGCTCCATGTCCTCAGACATCCAGATTGGCGACGTTCAGCGCATTGTCCTGGATGAATTCGCGCCGCGGTTCGACGACATCGCCCATCAACTTGGTGAAGATCTCGTCGGCGACGTCCGCCTGCTCGACCTCGACCCGCAGCATCGAGCGATTGTCCGGGTCCAGCGTGGTTTCCCAAAGCTGTTCCGCGTTCATCTCGCCAAGGCCCTTGTAGCGCTGGATCGCCAGCCCCTTGCGCCCTGCCGCCAGGATCGCTTCCAGCAATTCGCTGGGACGCGTGACCGTGACCGTGCCCTTGGACACGACCGGCAGATCGTCGTCGCCCGCTTCCTCGGCCGCTGCCGCCGCCTTGGCGGTCACCAGCCGGCTGGCGGTGCGATAGCTGTCAGCCTCCTCGGCGGCGATGGCGTGCAGCTTACGCGCCTCGGCCGATCCGATGAAGCCCGCCTCGATCATGTGATGGTCGGTGACGCCGCGCCACAGCCGCTCGAAATGGAAGCCGCCTTCTTCGGCGATCCGGCCGCTCCAGCGGCCTTCCCCATCCTGCGCATCCATCCACTGGACGGTAGCGGCCAGCCGCGTTGCCTGCGCCTCATGGCCAAGCTCGGGATCGAGCGCGCCGTTGATCGCCAGCGCTTCGATGATCGCGGGATTATAGCGGCGCGGCACATAGCGCATCACCGCCCGCATCCGGCGTCCATGTTCGATCAGATGGCGCAAATCCTCGCCCGAACGCATGCCGCCGGTCGTTTCCAGCGCCATCGATTCGACGCCATTGTCGACCAGATATTGCTCCAGCGCCGCTTCGTTCTTGAGATACACTTCGGACCGGCCCCGCGTCGCCTTGTAGAGCGGCGGCTGGGCGATGTAGAGGTGCCCCGCCTCGATGATCCGTGGCATCTGACGGTAGAAGAAGGTCAGCAGCAGCGTGCGGATATGCGCGCCGTCGACGTCGGCGTCGGTCATGATGACGATCTTGTGGTAGCGCAGCTTGTCGAGGTTGAAATCGTCGCGGATGCCGGTGCCCATCGCCTGAATGAGCGTGCCGACTTCCTTGGACGAGAGCATCCGGTCGAACCGCGCGCGCTCGACGTTCAAGATCTTGCCCTTGAGCGGCAGGATCGCCTGATTGTGCCGGTTGCGCCCCTGCTTGGCCGAACCGCCGGCCGAGTCACCCTCGACCAGGAAGAGTTCGGACTTGGCGGGGTCGCGCTCCTGGCAATCGGCCAGCTTGCCCGGAAGGGAGGCGATGTCCATCACCCCCTTGCGCCGGGTCAGTTCGCGCGCCTTCTTCGCGGCCTCGCGGGCAGCGGCGGCGTCGATCACCTTCTGAACGATCATCTTGCCGTGCTGGGGGTTTTCCTCGAGCCACTCCGCCATCTTGTCGGCCATCAGGCTTTCCAGCGGCTGACGCACTTCGGACGAAACCAGCTTGTCCTTGGTCTGCGAGGAGAATTTGGGATCGGGCAGTTTCACCGACACGATCGCGGTCAGCCCCTCGCGCATATCCTCGCCGGTCAGCGACACCTTCTCCTTCTTCAACATGCCGGACTTGTCGGCATAATTGTTGAGCGTCCGGGTCAGCGCCGCGCGGAAGGCGGCGAGGTGCGTGCCGCCGTCCCGCTGCGGGATGTTGTTCGTGAAACAGAGGACGTTCTCATAATAAGAATCGTTCCACTCCAGTGCGACGTCGATGGTCACATCGTCGCGGCTGCCCGAAATCGCGATCGGATCGGGCATCAGCGGCGTCTTGTTGCGGTCGAGATATTTCACGAAGGCCGCGATGCCGCCCTCATAGAATAGCTCGACTTCCTTCCTTTCCTCATGCCGCGCATCCGCCAGGAACAGCCGCACGCCGGAGTTCAGGAACGCCAGCTCGCGATAGCGATGCTCCAGTTTCTCGAAATCGAACTCGGTGTGATTCTTGAAGGTGCCGCCGTCGCCGGGCACCTTCTCGGTCGAGGGGAGGAAGGTGACGCGGGTGCCCTTCTTGCCCGCAGGCGCATCGCCCGTGACTTGGAGCGGGGCCACGGCGTCGCCATAGGCAAAGCGCATATAATGCTCCTTGCCGTCCCGCCAGATGTGGAGGTCGAGAAACTCGCTGAGCGCGTTCACCACCGACACACCCACGCCGTGCAGGCCGCCCGACACCTTATAGGCATTGTCGTCGCTGGTGTTCTCGAACTTACCCCCGGCGTGGAGCTGGGTCATGATGACCTCGGCCGCCGACACGCCCTCTTCCTTGTGGATGCCGGTGGGAATGCCGCGGCCATTATCCTCGACGCTGACCGATCCGTCGGGATTGAGCGTGATCAGGATACGGTCGCAATGCCCGGCCAGCGCCTCGTCGATGGCGTTGTCGCTGACCTCGAACACCATATGGTGCAGGCCCGAACCATCGTCGGTGTCGCCGATATACATGCCGGGCCGCTTGCGCACGGCATCCAGACCTTTCAGGACCTTGATGCTGTCGGCGCCATAGCTGTTGCTGTTGGGGTTGTTCTGATTTTCCTCGCTCATACACGAGCATATAGGGAATGGCTGCCCGAAACTAAAGCGAAACATGGCGGCTTCCACGCGCTCACGGCACGGTCTATCAGGCTGTCATGCGCGCCATTCTCGCCCTTGCCCTGATGCTCGCCGCCTGCTCGAAAAGCAGTGATGTGCTGGAGGATTTGCCCAACAGTTCGCTGGCGGGCGCCCCGCGGGAGGATGTGCCGGAAACCCGGCTGGAATCGAGCCTCATCCGCCCGGTGATCATCGGCGAGGATGGTCCCCGTCTCGACGCCTGCGGCGCCATGGGGCAGGCCGTCCGCGTCGGTGCCAAGGGGCTGGCCGTCCGTGCCGCGCCCTTTGCCGATGCGAAGGAAACCGCCCGCATGGGGGAGGGGGATCGCGCCTGGGTCTGTACCCGCAGCCTCGACCAGAAATGGCTGGGTGTGGTGATCGCGCCGCCCCCGGTCGAGGGCAACGCAACCGAGCCGGCCGATTGCGGCGTGGCCGAACCGGTGGATCGCAAGCAAGCCTATCCCGGCCCCTGCCTCAGCGGCTGGGTTTCGAGCGCCGCGATCCGCCTGATCGCCGGTTAGATGCCGCCCAGATAATCCAGCTTGCCCAACGGCACGCCCGCCTGCCGCAGCAGCGCATAGGCGGTCGTCACATGGAAATAGAAATTGGGCAGGGCAAAGCCCAACGCATGGCTGCGTCCGGTAAAGGGAAAATCGCCACCTGGGGTCTTGAGGATCACCTCCGCATCCTCCCGCCCGTCGATCCGCTCGCGGGGCACGGACTGGAGGAAAGCGATGGTCCTGGCGATGCGTTCCTGCAATTCGGCGAAGCTCTGCTCGGTATCGGGCATCGGCGCCGGATCGAGCGCGCCGATACGGATCATCGCACCCTTGGCGCTGTTGCTAGCATATTGCACCTGTGCGGTAAGGGGCGCCATGTCCTCGATCAGCCGTGCCTGCGTCAGGGTCAGCGGATCGATGCCCTTTTCGGCGGCATAGGCGGCGCCCTTGTCCAGGATCGCGGACAGGCTGCGCAGGCCCCGAATGAAGGCGGGAACGGTCAGGTCGTACAGGTCGGTCGCCACCAGGGCTCTCCTCATGATCGTGAGGGGCCGAAGATATGACGCCATAGGCGCTTGTCGATACCCAGGCGAAATAAAAGGACCGGCCGACGGACTCCATGTCGGCCGGTCAGGGGGCAACCGGTTCAGGTGAGGGCGGGACGTTCGCGCGGGGCGATGGTGAAGAAGGGCAGGGCATGGTGGACGATCCAGCCGATCGTCGCCGCATAAAGGACGGTGCCGAGCCCGACCGAACCGCCCAGCAGCCAGCCGATCGTCAGCACGCCGATCTCGATTCCGGTTCGCACCCATTTGACCGGCCATCCGGTGCGGCGGCAGAATCCCGTCATCAACCCATCGCGCGGCCCTGGCCCCAGGCCCGCGCCGATATAGGCGCCGCCCGCAATGCCGTTGAGGATGACCCCCGCCGCCAGCCAGGCAAAGCGCACCCACAGGCCTTCCGGCGTCGGCAGGATCATCAGGCTCAGGTCCACAGCGGTCCCGATCACCACTATGTTGAAGACCGTACCGATGCCGGGCCGCTGGCGCAGCGGCCACCAAAGCAGCAGCACGATCGCACCGATCAGATTGACCGTCATGCCGAAGCTCAGCCCCAGGCGCGGCGCCAATCCCTGATGCAGCACATCCCATGGGTCGAGCCCGAGATTGGCGCGCAGCATCAACGCCATGGAAAAACCATAGAGGCCAAGGCCCCAGAAAAGCTGAAACAGGCGGCGGTGCATCATCATGGCGGCTGAAATCACCCAAAATGGCCTTTTACAAAACGGCCATTATTGCATAAGTGGCCTTCCCATTCTCTGAATTGGAATAGGTGATCATGTCCACTTCCCTCTTGCGGCCTCCTTCCTTGCTTCGCCTGCTGGGTGCCTGGCGCGCCGAGGACAGCGCCGAGCCCGCCTATCGCCAACTGGCGCAGGCGCTGCGGATGCTGGTGCTGGACGGGCGCATCGGCCTTAATGTGCGCCTGCCGGGGGAACGGGAACTGGCCGCCGCGCTGGGTCTCAGTCGCACGACCATCGCCGCGGCCTTCGACCGGCTGCGCGACGAAGGTTTTCTCGAAAGCCGTCAGGGTTCGGGCAGTGTCACGCGCCTCCCGCCCGGCCGGATGGACCAGAGCTTGCCGGAGATCGATACGGCGAACGGAGGCAATATCCTCAACTGGACCCATGCCGCGCTGCCGGCCGCCCCGGGTGTCGGTCGGGCCTATCAGGCGGCGATGGAGGCTTTGCCCGCCTTTCTGGGCGAACTCGGTTACGACCCGCTCGGCCTGCCGCCGCTGCGCCGGGCGATCGCGGCCCATTACGAACGGCGCGGATGTCCGACGAGCCCGGACCAGATCATCGTGACCAACGGCGCGCAGCAGGGATTTTCCCTGCTGCTGCAATGGCTGGCGGGGCCGGGGGACCGGGCGGTGATCGACCATCCGACCTATCATAATGCGATCCAGGCGTTGCAACGTGCCCATGTCGTGCCGGTGCCGGTCGGTCTGCCGACGCAGGGATGGGACATCGACGCGATGGAGGCGGCTTTCCGCCAGACCAGCCCGCGCTTCGCCTATATCATCGCGGATTTCCACAATCCCACCGGGCGCAGCATGGACCCGGCCACTCGCCGCGCATTGGTGGCCGCCGCCGCCCGATCGCACACGCCGCTGATCATCGACGAGACGATGGCGGCGATGGGGCTGGACAATATGCCACCGCCGCCGGTCGCGGTACACGATCCCTCGGGACGGCAGGTGATCACCTTGGGTTCGGCCAGCAAGATCTTCTGGGGCGGCCTGCGCGTCGGCTGGATTCGTGCCGATCCGCAGACTGTTGCTGCGCTGGGACGCCTGCGCACGACGATGGACATGGCGAGCCCCGTGGTGGAGCAGCTTGCCGTGGCGCATCTGATCGACGGCGACGAAGGGCTGGGCGCGCGGGCGGAGATGCTGCGCGGGCGTCGCGATCATCTTCTGGGGCTGATCGAACGGCATTTGCCGCACTGGCGCGTGGAGTCCCCCGCTGGCGGCCTGTCGCTCTGGGCGGAACTGCCGCGGGGCGAAGCGACGGCGTTGGCCGCCATCGCCGAAAGCCATGGCGTGCGCGTCGCGCCGGGGCCGCGTTTCGGAGTCAGCGGCGCATTCGAACGCTTCCTGCGGCTGCCCTTCACTTTATCCGAGGAGCAGTTGACGGCGGGGGTCGAGCGCTTGGCCGAAGCCGATGCGCGGCTGCACGCCCGCATGCCGCGAGGCCGCGATTCGCTCGCCGCGGCGCTGGAGGTGGACCGGTTGATCTGATGCGAACGCTTTTCCGGCCGGTTTTGGCCAGTTGCGGTCATTCTCAGCCGTTAAGCGCATCGTGCTCCTGCGAAGGCAGGAGCCCAGTTCAAACGGTGCGATGATCCACAGACGGCGGGACTGGGCTCCTGCCTTCGCAGGAGCACGGTGTATTTCAAGGAAAGCAGGCGGTCCGCTTCCCACCCGAAACAGCGGCGCTATGGGATATATGCAAAAAAAAGGCCGCGTGAAAAATCCACGCGGCCTTTTTTCTCAAGCCTTGCAGCTCAGGCGGCTTATTTCGCCGCCTTGTAGCGCTCGATCGCTTCCAGCGTGATGCGGCGGGCATCTTCCGCGCCGCCCCAGGTGCCGATGCGCACCCACTTGGTCTTTTCCAGATCCTTATAGTGGGTGAAGAAATGTTCGATCTGCTCCATCACGATGCCGGGCAGATCATCCTTTTCATCGACCTCGCTATAATAAGGGAAGGTCTTGTTGTCGGGCACGCAGACCAGCTTCTCGTCGCCGCCGGCTTCGTCTTCCAGATTCAGCACGGCGATCGGACGGGCGCGCACCACCGAACCGGGCACGAAGGGCGATCGGGCGATGACCAGCGCGTCCAGCGGATCGCCATCGGGCGACAGGGTGTGCGGCACGAAGCCGTAATTCGCCGGATAGCGCATCGGCGTGTGCAGGATGCGGTCCACGAACAGCGCGCCCGAAGCCTTGTCGAACTCATATTTGACCGGCTCGCCGCCGACCGGAACCTCGATGATGACATTCAGGCTGTTGGGCGGATCGTCGCCAACGGGGATCAGTTCGATATTCATGAGACTACAAGCCTTTGTAAACGCGTTGGTCTTTGCGGGCGGTTATGTTTTCGGTTTCAGCAGCCGATCGAGACTGCCTTCACCCTCTCCCATTTTTTCGAGGCGCGGATAGCGCAGGCCGCCGGAATAAGCGAGGCTCAAAGTGCGATAATATTTGTCCTGCTTGAGTATGATCTGGAGCGGTTTGCCGGACTTGATCGCGGCCTTGAACACATCGCCCGAATATTCGTCGCCATTGATCGCGACGATCTTGGAACCCGTGGCGAGACCCGCCTTGAAGGCCGGGCTGTCCCAGACGACGTTGCTGATTTCGCCGTCATTCTTGACGATCATGCCGATGCCGAAGCTCTGGTCGGTGAACTTGCCCGACCCCTCGGCCGCCTTGGTGATGGCGCCGGGCGTGTCGCCATAGACCAGCTTGTAGCCGCCCAGCGCGAAGCCGCCCTTGGGCGTCTCCTTCGTCGTGCTGTCGACATATTTCTGGAAGAAGCCCGCCCAGTCATAGGGCGCGACGGCGTTCAGCGTCTTGATCACGTCGCCGCGATTATAGACGACCTGACCCCAATCGCCCGGATTGATGCCGAAGAAAGCCTGGGCGAAATCGTCCAGCCCCTTGGCGCCTTTGGTCTGCTGACGGATGATCGCGTCCGCCTCCAGCCAGATCATCAGGCCTTCATTGTAATAATCCTCCGACCGTTGCCAGCTCGACCAGCCCTTGGGGCGGCGGGCGGAGATGATCGGATCTTGGGTGGTGTCCTCCATCGGCCGCCATTCGCGGCCGCGCGTGGTGTCGAGCTTGGCGGCGATATGGGCATAGGCGTCCAGCGTCTCCTGCTTGGTGAACAGGCCCGAGCGGGCACCCAGCACATAGCCCCAGAATTGCGTCTGCCCTTCATAGACCCAGAGCAGATTATCCTGCATCGGCACGTTGAAATCGGGCGTCCACAGCAGGTCCGGACGGCGGAACTTGCCGTCCCAGCTATGGGTGAACTCATGCGGCAGCAGGTTGCGGTCCAGCAGCGCGTCGCCATCGCCCCATTTCTTGAAATAGCCCGGCTCGACCTGATTTTCAGAAGAGCGATGATGCTCCAGCCCGATGCCGCCCATCTCGTCGGTGATGGCGAACAGGAAGTCATAATGGTTGAAATGATAGGTGCCGAACAGCGCGCCCGCTTCATCGACCAGCTTCTTGTGCTTGGCGATCTGCTCGGGCTTGGCGTCCAGTTCGTCGGCATCGTCCGCGACGATGTTGAGCGTCACATTATGCCCCAAGTCGACCGGCTTGAAATGAAGCCCCGCGAAAACCGGCGAATCCTGCAAGGCTTCATAATCGATCGTCTCATAGGCGAGGGTCGATCCGGTCTTCTTGCCCCGCAGCGCGGTCGCGGCCTGCCAGCCGTCCGGATAGGTGACGGTCGCCTGGATCGGAATCTGCCGCGTATAATAGCCTGCCGGATAGAGCGACACCGACTCCCACTGGATGTTCAGCATCTTGGGCGTCACCACCACGCGGCCCTGGTTGGGCTGGGTGGCGGAGAGGAACTGGAAGCTTGCGACCACCTGTTTCGTCCCCTGCGGCACGTCGATCACGAAACCATAGACGTTGAGCGGATCGCGCTTCCACGCCAGCGGCTTGCCGTCGGCGGTGAAGGTGAGGCCGGTCAACTTCTCGATCTGTCCCCGCGGCGCATGATTGCCCGGCAGCCATTGCGGCATCAGCAGCGTCATCGGGCCGCTGCCCGTGACGGGGATGGTTTCCCTGACGCGGAAGATGCGCTGCACCGTGTCGGTGGCATCGACCTCCAGCCTGATGGTGCCGCCGGGATAGGGAATATCCTTGGGGCCGGGCGCGGCATTGTCGACCGGCAGCGCCGTCGGCCTGGAGCGGATCGCATCCTGCGCGATCAGTGGCCCGGCAACGGCCGTGGAAAGCAGAAGGGCGGCAGCAAGGCTGCGGATCATGAACATCTCCGAAAATGATGTGCGGCCGGACGACCGTATAACAACAGCATGGCGACCCATGACCCTCGCGTCCACCCCCGAAGATATGGGCGTCAATATGAACCAAAAAAACCGCGTTTCCTTGCGCCGTCTTTATCGTTAAAGGCGCTCCCCCATGGCCAAGATCGAAACGCCGCGCCCGGTACGCGGCACGCAGGACATGCTGGGCGGTACGAGCGAAGCGTTCCAGGAACGTTTCGCACATGTCGTCGCGACCTTCGACCGGGTTCGGAAACTTTACGGATTCCAACGCGTGGAGGTGCCCGTCTTCGAATCGACGGCGGTGTTCGCCCGCTCGCTGGGCGAAAGCACGGACGTCGTCTCGAAGGAGATGTACACGTTCGAGGATCGCGGCGGCGACAGCATCACCCTGCGCCCGGAATTCACCGCCGGCATCTCCCGCGCCTATATCACCGAGGGCTGGCAGCAATATGCGCCGCTCAAAGTCGCGACCCACGGCCCGCTCTTCCGTTACGAGCGCCCGCAAAAGGGCCGCTTCCGCCAGTTCCACCAGCTCGACGCAGAGATCATCGGCGCGGGCGAGCCGGGCGCGGACGTGGAACTGTTGGTGCTGGCCGACCAGTTGCTGCGCGAACTGGGCGTGTCGGAAGGCGTGACGCTCAACCTCAACACGCTGGGCGACGGGCCGAGCCGCGACGCCTGGCGCGCCGCGCTGATCGCGCATTTCGAGGCGCATCGCGACCAGCTTTCGGAAGAGAGCCTGGATCGCCTGCAACGCAATCCGCTGCGTATCCTCGACAGCAAGGATCCGCGCGATCGCCCGGTGGCGGACAGCGCGCCGGACATCGACGCCTATCTGACCGACGAGGCGCGGACCTTCTTCGAAAAGGTGACGGCGGGCCTCGACGCGGCGGGCGTGGCCTGGGAACGCAACGCCCGTCTGGTGCGCGGCCTCGATTATTATCGCCACACCGCATTCGAATTCATCACCGACCGCCTTGGCGCGCAGGGCACGGTCGTGGGCGGCGGGCGCTATGACGGGCTGATCGAGAATCTCGGCGGCCCCTCGACCCCGGCGGTCGGCTGGGCGGCGGGGATAGAGCGGCTGGCGATGCTGATCGATATGCCCGTAATCGAGTGTCCAACCGTGGCCGTCATTCCCATGGGCGAAGCAGCCGAAACCAGGGCAACGGGCATCATCGCCGATCTTCGCCGCGCTGGTGTCGCCTGCGATATGGGCTATCGCGGCAATATGAAGAAGCGGATGCAGCGGGCCAACGCATCGGGCGCGGCCTGGGCCGTGATCCTGGGCGATGACGAACTGGCACGGGGCGAAGCGGCCATCCGCGATCTCGGCACAGGCGAGCAGGAAGCCGTCTCCCTGGACGCTTTGATCGGGAAGCTGACGGCTCTCTGATGCACATCTCCGCCGAACGCATCGCGCAGATCGAGGCGCGCCGGGACGAGGTGCAGGCGTCGATGACGCGCGCCGACCTTGCGCCGGAAGAATTTGTGCGGCTGTCCAAGGAATATGCGGAGATCGAGCCGGTAGCCAAGGCCGCCCATGAAGTCCGCCGTCTCCGTCAGGAACTGGGCGCACTCGAATATATGGCGGGCGGCGAGGATGCGGATTCCGATCCGTTGATGCGCGAAATGGCGCAGGAGGAGATGCAGCTCATCAAGGGCAAGCTTCCCGACGCCGAACGCGCCCTCGCGCTCCAGCTTCTGCCCAAGGATGCCGCCGACGCCCGCCCGGCCATGCTGGAAATCCGCGCAGGTACGGGCGGTGACGAGGCCGCCTTGTTCGCGGGCGACCTGTTCCGCATGTATCAGCGCTATGCCGACGCGCAGGGCTGGAAGATGGAACTCATCTCCGCCAACGCCTCTGAAGTCGGGGGCTATAAGGAAGTGGTCGCCAGCGTCACCGGCATCGGCGTCTTCGCCAAGCTGAAGTTCGAAAGCGGCGTCCATCGTGTCCAGCGCGTTCCCGCCACTGAAAGCGGCGGGCGCATCCACACCTCGGCCGCGACCGTCGCGGTGCTGCCGGAACCGGAGGAGGTCGACGTCCAGATCGCCGACAGCGACCTCAAGATCGACATCTATCGCGCTTCGGGCGCGGGCGGTCAGCACGTCAACACCACGGATTCCGCCGTGCGCATCACGCACCTCCCTTCCGGCATCGTCGTGACGCAGCAGGACGAACGCTCGCAGCACAAGAACAAGGCGAAGGCGATGCAGGTGCTGCGCGCCCGCATCTATGAAGTGGAACGCGAGCGCGCCCAAAGCGAACAGGCCGGCGCGCGCAAGGCGATGGTCGGTTCGGGCGACCGTTCGGAGCGCATCCGCACCTATAATTTCCCACAGGGCCGGGTGACGGATCACCGCATCAACCTGACCCTCCACCGCCTGCCCGAAATCATGGAAGGGCCGGGCCTGTCCGAAGTCATCGACGCGCTGGTGGCGGAGGATGAAGCCGCCCGCCTCGCCCAGTTGGACGGCGTGGCGTGAACCCTCCTTTCTCCCCTCCCGCGGGCGGGAGGGGCCGGGGGTGGGCCGCGAGCGCAGCGAGCCTTCGGGACAGCGCAATATGAAAACAATCCCCGAAACCCTCCGCGCCGCCACCGAACGCCTCGCCGCCATCAGCGCCACCCCGCGCCTCGACGCCGAACTGCTCCTCGCCCACGCGCTGCGGATCGACCGCAACGCCCTGCTGATGCGCCAGCGCGACCTCGCCGTCCCGCCCGGTTTCGCATCCCTCATCGAACGCCGCCTGACCGGCGAACCCATCGCCTATATCACCGGCACCCGCGATTTCTGGACGATCAGCCTGCATGTCACGCCCGACGTCCTCATCCCCCGCCCGGACACGGAAACCCTGATCGAAGCCGCCCTCGACCATTTCGGCACAAGAGCGCCCGCCCGCATCCTCGATCTCGGCACCGGTTCCGGCGCGCTGCTGCTCGCCGCGCTCAGCCAATGGCCGAAGGCGAGGGGGGCCGGGGTCGACATTTCCCCCGCCACGCTCGCGGTCGCGCGGGGCAATGCCGACCGCCTCGGGCTGGCCGACCGCGCCGACTTCCGGCTCGGAAACTGGGCGGACGGGCTGGCAGGCCCGTTTGATCTCATCCTCATCAACCCGCCCTATATCGCACGGAACGTCACGCTGTCGGGGGATGTCCTGCACGAACCGCAAGGCGCGCTCTTTGCAGGCGCAGAGGGGCTGGACGACTATCGCCGGATCGCCCCGGTGCTTCCAGCCCTGCTCGCGCCGGACGGCATGGCGGCGATCGAGATCGGCTATGATCAGCGCGCCAGCGTCTCCACCCTGCTTGCGGATCAAGGGCTTAGCGTCCGGGTGCGCCAGGACCTCGCCGGGCATGACCGCTGCCTGATCGCGACTCCGGATGCCGCTGCCTGATCGTGGACAGGATTTGCGTACACACAAGCGAAAATTGCTTGGTTTATGGCATCGAAGCCACTACATGGGGCTCAGGGACGGCATTATCCTGAGGATCTGCCCCATGGGGCTTAGCCGAGAAAAGGCCGTCTTCCCGCTCCTTCAACGTCATGACGGCGCTGCTGCGCAGGCGCCCTCTGGCAGGTCAAGGGCATGGGCCTATCGGCTCCTGTCCGGCGGAGCCTTACCCGGCCTGATGTGTGGGCTGAGTTTGAGGACTGAACGGTGTTTTCAGTGAATGATGGCAAAGTGAACGCAAGGATCAGCTCTTGATCAACAACAGGCAGGCCGGTCGTCGCAATCGCGGCCGGAACAATAATGGTCGTCCCAATGGTGGCAATCGGGGCGGTGGTGACAATGGCAACCGGATCGACAGCCGCGCACGCGGCAACGCGGCCCAGCTTCTTGAAAAATACAAGAATATGGCCCGCGACGCGCAGATGGCCGGCGATCGGGTGAATGCGGAATATTATCTGCAATTCGCCGACCATTATTTCCGCGTGCTGGCCGACAACCGCGCCCGGCAGGAGGAGCAGCAACAGCGCTTCCGTCCCCGCGATGAGAGCTTCGACGACGGTTTCGACGATTTCGACGCTGGCGAGGACGGCGGCGAGGAATCCGGTGCCGAACAGGCTTTCGAACGTCCCTATGGCAATGAGCGCCGCCGCGACGACCAGCGCGATTATCGCGAAGGCCGTGGTGAACGCGGGGACCGCAATCGCCGTGATCGCAATGAGCGGAACGATCGCGGAGACCGGAATGATCGTGACGACCGTCGCCGCGAACGCCCGGCGGCGAAGGAAGAGGCCGAACGGCCCCAGGCTGAAGTCGTTGCCGAGCCGGCGCCCGTCGTCGAAGCGGCGCCCGAACCGCAGCCCACGGCCGATGCGCCCCGTGCACGCCGTGGTCGCCCGCGCAAGGCCGCCGCTGCCAAGGACGATGCGCAGGAAGGGCTGGACCTGACCGTGCTGCCGCCGTCGATCGCTCGCGCCGACAATGACGCCGAACCGGCCGAGGAACCCGCTCCGCGCAAGCGTACACGCCGGGCGCGCCCCGCGGCCGAAGCGGCCGAGTGACGTTCCCCTACCCAGGGTGAGGACAACAAAAAAGGGGGACGGTGCCGATGGCGCCGTTCCCCTTTTGCTATCTTGCCCCTTTTGCCGATCAGGCGTCCGGCAACGGACGCGGCCGGTGATTTTCATCCAGCGCGACGAAGGTGAACAGCCCGCTCGTCAGTTCGATCCGTTCTTCCTTCACTCCCCGCGTCGCGATCACGTTGATCCGGATCGCGACCGAAGTACGGCCGCGCCGTTCCTCATGGGCATAGACCGACACGATGTCGCCCAGCAGGATCGGGGCGATGAACGTCATGCTCTCGATTGCCACGGTCGCGACGGCGCCCCGCGCGACCCGTGCGGCGATGATACCGCCGGCAATATCCATCTGGCTCAGCACCCAGCCGCCGAAAATATGCCCGTTGGCGTTGATGTCGGTCAGGTGCGGCACGACGCGCAGCACCACTTCGCCCTTTTGTTCAATCGTCACTGGGAACCTCGTCCTTGATCCGGTCGATGACCTGCTCGTCATGTCCCGTTCCGCTCGACAGGAATGTCAGCGCCATCAAAGCGGTGCCGAGCATGAAGGTCAACCAGACACCCAAAATCGTGGCAATGATCATGTGGATCGGCATCGGGCCTGCCCACCAGCGTAGAAAGCCCAGAGCCGCCCCGACGCACAGGGCTCCCCCCAGCGCCATCCATCCCATGATCCGGCGGAAACGCCGCCATGCGACTTTTGCGACCTGGGGATCATCAAGGCCTTGTTTGCGTGTCATCCCTTTTCTTTGGGGTGTGAAAGTGGGATCATCAAGGGACTGAGGCATTTAGCCTGCAGGGAGGGAGATGGATCATGACGATCGCAACGATTTTGCAACGCAAGGGACAGGACGTCGTCCAGGCGCAATCGAGCGACACGGTCCTTTCCGTGGTGCGGTTGCTGGCCCAGCGGCGCATCGGCTGCGTGCCGGTGGTCGATGACGGTCAAGTGGTCGGCATCTTTTCCGAGCGCGATCTGGTATATCGCGTGGCGCAGGAAGGCGCGGCGGTGCTGGAGCGTCCGGTGGGCGAGATCATGACCGCGCCTGCGATCACCACCGACGACCGGACGCCCATCATCCATTGCCTGTCGCTGATGACGAAGCGGCGCATCCGCCACCTGCCCGTGGTGGTCGACGGCAGGCTGGTCGGACTGGTGTCGATCGGCGACCTTGTGAAGTTCCGCATCGACAGCATCGAATCGGAAGCGGCCGCCCTGCGCGACTATATCCAGACCGCCTGATCCGTCTCAGGCGGGCGCCTGCGCCGGGGGCGCCCGCCGCGCCACCAGCGCGACCAGTTCCATCAGCGTCCCGCGCGCGCACAGCATCAAGGCGGCCAGAAAGGCCAGACCTCCCGCCGGCACCAATATCCCCAGCCGGACCGGCGCGGCGAGGGGAGGGAGCATCCGGTCGATCGCCATCACCGCCGCCGCCATCAGCAGCGAACAGCCCAGCCCCGGCGCCGCCGCCCGCATCAGGTCGATCAGCCGCAACCCCATCGGCGCCCCCGCCAGCCGCGCGGTGATAAGCGTCAGAATGGGGAAAGCGCACAGCCACGCCCAGGCCAGCCCTATCGCCCCGAATCGAATGCCGATGAAGAAAGCCGCCGGCATCAGCACCGCGCCCACCGCTGCGACCCGCGCCGTTGTGCCCGGCCGGCCCAGCGCATTGCTGACCGGCGCGAACATCACCTGCAAGGTCATGAACGGCATGGCGAGCGCCAGAATCGCGACAAAGGGCGCCATGTCCCGCCATTTCGTCCCGAACAGCGTCTCGACCAAAGGCTCCGCCGTCACCGCCATGCCCAGATAGACCGGGCAACTGATCAGCAGCAGCAGCCGCACCGCCTTGCAGAAGGACCATGCGATTCGCGACGGGTCCTTCTGCATCCGCGCATAGGCGGGAAAGGCGACATCATTGAGTGGCGGGATGAACTTGCTGACGAAAATCTGCGTCAGGAACAGCGCCTCGGCATAAAGGCCCAGTTGATGCGGCTCCAGCACGCGCCCGCCAATGAAGATATCCGCCTGACTCTGCACGATCCAGAAAAGCTGCCCGCCCAGCAGCGACGCGCCATAGGCGACCATCGCCCCGGTCCCGCGAAAATCGAAGCTGGGAATCGGCACGAACCCGGTGGCCAGCACATAGCCGGCACCCTTGACCCAGAAACCCGCAATCGGCGCGAACACCAATGTCCACACGCCCCAGCCCGACAGCGCGCCGGTCAGCGCCACCGCCGCCGAAGCCATGGCCGCGATCAGGTTGACCAGCGCGGGCCGCCGGAAATCCATCGCCCGGCCCATGATCGCCTCGGGAATCGAGATGAAGGGCGTCGACAGATAGAGCAGCGCCTGCACCCGCAGCAGATCCGCGACCATGGGCTGATCGTAATAGCCGGCGGCGAGGGGCGCGATAAGCAACTGCACCAATGCCAGCCCGCCGTTCAGCAACAGCATGATTCCGAACGCCTGCCGCAGCCGATGCCGATCCAGCGTCTCCGACTGCACCAGCGCGCTCACCAGTCCATAGCCGTTGAGGAAGGTCGCGAAGTTCAGAATCACCTGAGTCATCGCAAACAGACCGTAATCCTTGGGATCGAGCAGCCGGATCACCGCCAGAGTCACCACCCAGCTCAGCATCTGCGCCACGATCTGGCTCCCCGACCGCCAGAGAATCGCGCTTCTGATCCTTGTGCCAAAACCCGCGTCGTCCGCGTCGGCGTCCTGCAAACCCATTGTCATTCCTATTTTCCGGGCGTTCATGCCGGTAAATCCGCTCTATCGGCCAAGTCCGAAGAAATTCTGAAATAAAATTGCAAAAAGGGTTTGACGGGTCGGGAAGCCCTCCATATATGCCCGTCTCACCGAACGGGACGGCGCCACTGAGGCACTGAAACAGACGGTCGCCAACATGGATGGGACGTACCTCCCTCGGAAGAAGTTTCGAG
>NZ_LBIC01000001.1:0-520000 GCF_001005725.1 Sphingobium chungbukense | reverse complement strand
TTGATCCCGCGATTTCCGAATGGGACAACCCACCTTCACCATTTAATTCCGTTGTTGGCGGTTCTTTCGGGAGCTGGCAGCCGCGTAGTTAAATGGGAGAGGTATCACTAAGCTGAATAAAATAGGCTTTGGTGAAGCGAACCCGGAGAACTGAAACATCTCAGTACCCGGAGGAAAAGACATCAACCGAGATTCCGTTAGTAGTGGCGAGCGAACGCGGACCAGGCCAGTGCCTGGTGCTTAATTAGCAGAACGATCTGGAAAGTTCGGCCATAGCGGGTGACAGCCCCGTATGCGAAAATGAAGCATCAGGACTTGAGTAGGGCGGAGCACGTGAAACTCTGTCTGAACATGGGGGGACCACCCTCCAAGCCTAAATACTCGTACATGACCGATAGCGAACCAGTACCGTGAGGGAAAGGTGAAAAGCACCCCGATGAGGGGAGTGAAACAGTACCTGAAACCGGATGCCTACAAGCAGTGGGAGGGTCCTTGAGACCTGACCGCGTACCTCTTGCATAATGGGTCTGTGACTTAGTGTATCATGCAAGCTTAAGCCGTTAGGTGTAGGCGCAGCGAAAGCGAGTCTGAATAGGGCGACTGAGTATGATGCATTAGACCCGAAACCCGGCGATCTAGGCATGACCAGGTTGAAGGTGCGGTAACACGCACTGGAGGACCGAACCGTTTAATGTTGAAAAATTATCGGATGAGTTGTGTTTAGGGGTGAAAGGCCAATCAAGCCGGGAAATAGCTGGTTCTCCGCGAAATCTATTGAGGTAGAGCGTCGGATGATTGCCGTTGGGGGTAGAGCACTGGATGGTTGCGGGGGTCGCGAGATCTACCAATACTAACCAAACTCCGAATACCAACGAGTCTAGTCCGGCAGACAGACGGCGGGTGCTAAGGTCCGTCGTCAAAAGGGAAACAGCCCTAACCTACAGCTAAGGTCCCCAAGTCACGTCTAAGTGGGAAAGCATGTGGGATTTCCAAAACAACCAGGAGGTTGGCTTAGAAGCAGCCATCCTTTAAAGAAAGCGTAACAGCTCACTGGTCTAAATAAGAGATCCTGCGGCGAAGATGTAACGGGGCTCAAGACGTGCACCGAAGCTTAGGGTGTGATCGTTTACGATCACGCGGTAGCGGAGCGTTCCGTAGGCCGTTGAAGCGATCTGGTAATGGGTCGTGGAGGTATCGGAAGTGCGAATGCAGACATGAGTAGCGATTAACAGTGTGAGATGCACTGTCGCCGAAATTCCAAGGGTTCCTGCTTAAAGCTAATCTGAGCAGGGTAAGCCGGCCCCTAAGACGAGCCCGAAGGGGGTAGTCGATGGGAACCACGTTAATATTCGTGGGCCTGGAGGTGTGTGACGGATGGCGTAAATTGTTCGGCCTTATTGGATTGGTCCGGGCAGTGAAGTTGTCCCAGGAAATAGCCCCTCCGTATAGACCGTACCCTAAACCGACACAGGTGGAATGGTAGAGTATACCAAGGCGTTTGAGAGAAGTATCCTGAAGGAACTCGGCAAATTGCCTCCGTACCTTCGGAAGAAGGAGGCCCCACATTAAGGCAACTTTTTGTGGGGGGCACAGGCCAGGGGGTAGCGACTGTTTAGCAAAAACACAGGGCTCTGCTAAGTCGGCTTCAAGACGACGTATAGGGCCTGACGCCTGCCCGGTGCCTGAAGGTTAAGAGGAGGAGTGCAAGCTCTGAATTGAAGCCCAGGTAAACGGCGGCCGTAACTATAACGGTCCTAAGGTAGCGAAATTCCTTGTCGGGTAAGTTCCGACCTGCACGAATGGCGTAACGACTTCCCCACTGTCTCCAGGATATGCTCAGCGAAATTGAATTCTCCGTGAAGATGCGGAGTACCCGCGGTTAGACGGAAAGACCCCGTGCACCTTTACTGCAGCTTCAGAGTGGCATTAGGAAAGAACTGTGTAGCATAGGTGGGAGGCTTTGAAGCGATGACGCCAGTTGTCGTGGAGCCATAGGTGAAATACCACCCTGTTGTTTTCTGATGTCTAACCTCGCACCGTTATCCGGTGCAGGGACCCTCTGTGGCGGGTAGTTTGACTGGGGCGGTCGCCTCCTAAAGAGTAACGGAGGCGCGCGATGGTGGGCTCAGGACGGTTGGAAACCGTCTGTTAGAGTGCAATGGCATAAGCCCGCCTGACTGCGAGACTGACAAGTCGAGCAGAGACGAAAGTCGGTCATAGTGATCCGGTGGTCCCTCGTGGAAGGGCCATCGCTCAACGGATAAAAGGTACGCCGGGGATAACAGGCTGATGATTCCCAAGAGCTCATATCGACGGAATCGTTTGGCACCTCGATGTCGGCTCATCACATCCTGGGGCTGGAGCAGGTCCCAAGGGTTTGGCTGTTCGCCAATTAAAGTGGTACGTGAGCTGGGTTCAGAACGTCGCGAGACAGTTTGGTCCCTATCTGCCGTGGGCGTCGAAATTTGAGAGGAGTTGACCCTAGTACGAGAGGACCGGGTTGAACATACCTCTGGTGTACCTGTCGTCGTGCCAACGGCGCAGCAGGGTAGCTATGTATGGACGGGATAACCGCTGAAAGCATCTAAGCGGGAAGCCTCCCTCAAGATAAGATTTCTTCGAGCGGTCGTAGACCACGACCTTGATAGGCCGGATGTAGAAGTGTGGTAACATATGGAGCTAACCGGTCCTAATTGCTCTGATCGCGCCTGAGAGTCCCACCATCAATGACAACACTGGACACAAACCAGCGTCAGCCATTGAATGTGGTGATCAACCTCATGCCAGATATATCTACCGTAAAATGCACGGCACCGATTAAAACCCAAAGCGCAAGCTCTATTGCTTGGTGACCATAGCGTCTGTGACCCACCCGATCCCATCCCGAACTCGGCCGTGAAACCAGTCTGCGCCGATGGTACTGTGGCTCAAGCCCCGGAAGAGTAGGGCGTCGCCAGGCATTACAGCTCGCGCTTTGATAAAAACCCATTCACAATGTTCAGCGACCTCCGGTCGCGCCTCTGGCGCGGGATGGAGCAGCCCGGTAGCTCGTCAGGCTCATAACCTGAAGGTCGTAGGTTCAAATCCTACTCCCGCAACCAAGAGGTCGCTCTTCCGCATCCCCCAGAAGTCAGATGACTTGGCCCGATGATCCCCGGATCATCGGGCTGTCGTCGTTCCCCAGGACCGACTCTTGGGCTGCCGTCCCGTCAGGCGCACAACCTGAAGGTCGCGGACGCAAATCATGCCCCCGCAACCAACATAACCCTCATCAATCCGTAGGCATTCGGTGAAGGCCGCGGATCAGGCGGCTTCGCGTTGATCCTCTGCGGTGCGCCAGTTCCAGGGGAGCAGTTCATGGAGACGGTTCTGGGGGATGTCGGCGATGCGCGCGAGGACGTCGGCTAGCCATGCCTGCGGATCGATGTCGTTGAGCTTTGCCGTACCGATGAGGCTCAGCATGAAGGCCGTGCGCTGACCGCCGCGGTCTGAACCAGCGAAGAGCCATGATTTTCTGCCCAGGGCCACGACCGTTTCATTATGCACCTCCTCTTCAAACGTCCGGAAACAGGGACTTTTGGTTTTCCATTTTGATGCGACACGGGCCTCTGTAACGCGGAAACTGGGTCACCTCGTCCTTTTCCAGGTCTGTGGCTCGGATCTGGTGCGGCGCATCGGGGACAACCTGCTCGGTAGGGAGCACGCCCTCCTTGATCAGTCGACGGACACGATGGGGAGTAACACCAAGCTTTTTCGCGGCTTCGGTCAGTGTGAGCCACTCTCCATTTTTTTCGGCAGATCGGTATCCGTGGATTTTATGGACCGTGCGCAGTGCCCCGACACGGCGCGCGGTCCACGTTTTTCCTTGTCCGGTCTGCATCCCCATCCGGTTGAGAGTGGCGGCAATGTCGGCGTCGGACCATCGGGTAGCCATGGACCGCATGACGGCAAGGGCGGCCTCCGGCGTACTCTGGCCATGTTCGCCAGGGTTCGGTTTGCGAATATGCAGTTGAGAGTGTTGACCACCTTTCCAGTGGATCGTCAAAATGACTGCACGTTGCTCTTCGTCGACATCGGCGACTATATCAGTCACGAGGGTGCGCAGGAGTTGCTGGCGACAACGCATATCGACGTTTGGTGCGCGCCAAGCAGCCTCCAAGTCAGTGGCAATGCCAGCAAAATCGGGGATTGGGATGCCAAGGTCGATTTGTCGTGCCTGGGTCAAAGCAGCTTCACAGGTTTCCACGCGCCTGAGCGCTGCTTCCCAACTCTTCTCAAGTTGGGCAGCGATCAGGCGGTTGTCAGGGTCGCAAGCGGCATAGCGGCGTTCAGCGAGAGATGCCTCGTATCGTGCTTGCTGCAAGTCCAGCTCCACCATGCGGTGTCGCTCTTCCAGATTATCCCGATGCACCCGGTCAGCTTCCATTGCGGCCTCGATTGCCATTGGCGTTACGGCGCTCAATATCTCTTTGCCGATAGCAGGATCGATCCGAGACGCGCCAAAAGTCATGCATCGGGGTTTGGCCAGCATTTGGTTGATACGTTTGCATTGATAATAGGGATGGCTTGGCCGCCCCCTATAGCTAACAGACAACCGCCTGCCACATTGGCCACAGGTGAGCAGACCAGCGAGCAATGCCTGGCCGCCACGACCCGACTTGATGCCGCCCTTCTGTGCAAAGGTATTGACGGCAATAAGGCTCTGGTTCCTCTCAAACTCGCTCCAAGCAATGTAGCCTTCATGATGATCCTGGAGCAGCACTTCCCACGTTCCAAAAGGCTTGCCATGGCCGTAGCTTTTGCGAGCCCTGCCATCGACAATCTCTGTTCGCTTCTCGCTTTTACCATAGGCATAGGCCCCAGCGTAGAACGGGTTCTTCAGGATCGAAATAACGCTTCGATAGCGAAGCGGCACCCAATCGAAGGACACCGTTTTGCGCCCGTCAGAAGGACGGGGGAAATGGAAATTGTCCGCGGTGAGCGAAATCAGCACCTGGCGGGCGCTACCAAGCTCGCGGAAGCGCGAAAAGATAAGACGGATCGCCTCCTGCACCCGGAGATCAGGATCAAGCCCCAGGCCATAATCACGGTGCCAGATATAGCCGATCGGAACACTGAGGCGCAGTTCCCCCCGTCGTGCTTTGGCGCGCGCCGCGTCGAGCATGCGCGTTCGCAAAATGCCGAGCTCAAACTCGCTGATGCTGCCCTTCATGCCCAACAACAAGCGATCGTTCGGTCGACAAGGATCGTACACGCCGTCGAGATCGATCACGCGCGCTTCCACCAAGCCGCACAGTTCCAGGAGGTGATGCCAGCCTCGGCCATTACGGGAAAGGCGCGATGCGTCGAAGCAGAGCACTGCGCCGACCATACCTGTGCACAGGCCGCTCACCAGTCGTTCGAAACCAGGGCGGTCGACAGCGCCACTGGCGGAACGGCCGAGGTCATCGTCGATCACTTCGACATCACGGAATCCCCAGCGGCGCGCGACATCGACAAGTTCATATTGGCGCCGCTGGCTCTCCAGGTTGTTCTGGACCTGGCCCGGGGTGGACTGCCGAACGTAGACGACAGCTTTGCGATTCAGCACCGTGGCCGGAATGAGATTATTGCCCGTCATCGCTCGTCTCCTTCTCCACGACGCCGGCCGCGGCCATCAGGAGGGTCGCCAACCTGGCGACGACCGTGCTTCGTTCCGCGTCGCTCAGGCCCCGAATTTGCGGCATATCGAGCGGCATGCTCAGCTGACGGGTCAGCATCGGTAACGTCGAGGGTGGTGGTAATGCCTTCATGGGGCGCCTCCTGGATGGCCGTGAGTCCATCCGACGAAGTCTGCCTGAAACCGCGATCGGTAAGCAGTCTATGAAGCTCCACGAGGCCAGTCACCGCAACCCGCGGTTCGCCCATCGCCATATCAGCGCAAAACGCCCGATCCAGCATCCACTCCGAAACCTGAATGATCTCGCCCGGCCTAATCTCTACCCGAACAATCGCACCACTGGCCCGATCTTCGCGGCCTTCATGCCGAAAACGGCCGCCGTAATATGGATGCCAACGATAATGAAACTCTACCATCTGCCCGACATGGGCAGAATGAACATGTGATGGCTATGCCTCTGAGCGCGCGTTCCGCCGCGTTGTTCGAGAGGCAGATGCGGCCGTCATCGAGGAACGCGGTGAAGGCGGGCCATGCCTTGAGCATGTAATCCATGGCCTCGGCCACATCGCTGTTCTTCGATAGCTTGGACCGGTTGTCGCGCATCCATTCTTCCAGATCGGCAACCCGCGGTGCGCTGAGTTCCTGTCGAAGGGCGTGGCGCTCCTGGGCCGGTCTGCCGTTGATGGCGCGCTCAATGTCGAAGATTACGTCGATGCGGCGGACCGCCTCCACTGCCAGCGGCGAGATGACGGCCTTTTTGCGGCGCTTCTTGAGCTGCGCGGCAACATCGGCCAGCTCGAAGAAATAACGGCGCGCGTGGCTCCAGCACAGGGCGCGGGTCAGCGGCGCCGGCAGGCGGTCGGCATGGAACAACGCATTGTAGCCGGCATAGGCATCAGCCTGAAGAATGCCTCTCCAACTGCGCAGATGGCCCACGGGATGCTCGCCCCGCCGATCGCGGGAATAATGGAAGATGGCCGCAGGCGGCGCGGGTCCGCCAAAAGGTCGATCATCCCGGACATAGGTCCAGATCCGGCCTGTATCGGTCTTGGTCTTGGCCAGCACTGGCACCGTCGTATCGTCGCCATGCAGTCGCTCGGCGGCAAGGACATGCGCCTCGACCAGCAGATAGAGCGGCATCAGCGCGGCGGTGCAGGCGCCGACCTGATCGGCCAGGGTGGAAAGGCTCAGGTCCACGCCTTCCCGGGCATAGCGATCACGCTGACGGTTAAGCGGTTGATGCGCGCCGAACTTCTCAAACAGCAGCATCGCCAGGAAGCTGGGGCCAAAGAGCCCGCGGGGCGTGACGTGGAACGGCGCCGGCGGTTGCGTGATCTTCTCACAATCCCGGCAGGAGAACTTCTCCCGAACAGTCTGGATCACCTTCCACTGGCGCGGCACGACCTCAAGTGTCTCGGTGATATCCTCGCCCAGCTTGCACAGCCGATCCGAACCGCAGCAGGGGCAGGCCTCTGGCGCGGCGATGACGACGCGCTCGCGCGGCAGATGCTCGGGCAAGGGCTTACGGGCGGGCCGCTTGCGCTCGAACGGCGCGACGTTGGTCTTCGCCGCTGCCAGGGCGGCCAGAAGCTCATCTTCGCTGGCAGCGGTCTCGCACTCCTCGAAGGCCAGTTCCATCTGATCCAGCAGATGGCGCGTGCGTTCGGATCGCTGACCGAAAAGGGTGCGGCGCATCTTCTCATTCTGCAGCTCGAGAAGGGCGTTACGAGCTTCCAGATCGGCGTTGATCGCCTTGATGCGGGCGACTTCAGCGGCGACAGCCTCGGCAGCGGCAAGCCGCTCGCGAAGGCTGTCGATCTCTGCTTGCGCTTCAGTCCCCATGGCCAATGACATAGCCGAAAAGCACCGAATCCCTAGCTTCTTAGGTCATGCCGGGGCTTTTATCCGGCCAATGCCGGGCGCCATGTCGCCTGCGGATTACGCCAGTCGATCGCTTCCAACATGCAGGCCATCTGCGAGGGGGAAATGGCAATCACGCCGTCCACCGCGGAGGGCCAGATATACTTCCCGCGCTCCAATCGCTTGGCATAAAGCGACATGCCAACGCCGTCGTGCCAGATGATCTTGCAGAGGTCGCCACGGCGACCCCTGAAAATGTAGAGATCGCCGGCGAAGGGATCACGTCCGAAACTCTGCTGCACTTGCAGGGCCAGGCTGCGCATCCCGCGCCGCATGTCCGTGTGCCCCGTCGCGATCCATATCCGAACGCCGGAGGGGACTGGGATCACGGCTTGATCGACCGCAGCACTGCCGACACCAGCCCGGGCGAGGCGCCAGCAGGAATACGCACGATCGCCCGCTCGAACTCCACGGTGATCGCCGTCCCAATGGCCGGTGCCGGATCAGGATGCACCTGCACCTCTGCAAAGCCCTGCGCTGCCTGCTCCATCTGCCGCCGCCATCTGTAGATCTGGTTCGGCCGAAGATCAGCTCGGCGGGCAATCTCCGCCACGTTCGCGCCGGGCGCCGAGACTGCCGCGACCAACTCGCGCTTCTGCTGGTCAGTCCATACCCGCCGCCGCTCCGGCCCCGAAATTACCGTGATCTGACTCATCGCACCGTCCTTAGTATCGGTGCAAACACCGGCGCTTGCACCGGTGCCATGTCAAAATATCAGCTGATCACCGCAAGGCGGCCCTCACCGGAGCGATACATCAATCCGCCCTTCACGGCTTGCTTACCATTCGCCGCTAGACGAACGGCATGAGCAAGCCCGCCGACCCCTGCCCCAAATCCGCCGTCAGCCATGGCGTCGGGATCGCCGGCCTCGCAGGCCTCGCCATCTGGACGCTCGTCGCACGCCACTACGGCATGAACGGACCCCATGCAGGATTTGCCGCCGTAATCGCCTGCGGCCTCCCCATGAGCCTCTGGTCGCTGCTCGTCGACAAGGTCCATCGCAACGCATCGACCGGAATCGATTGGAACGCACCCCCACGCCCCTGGCGCTCGGTACTGGACATCAGCCTCGTCAAGATCGCCGGACTTTGGGCGACCTGGCTCGCCATCGCCGTCTTCTATTGCATCGGCCACTGGTACTGGAGCGGCAACTACCGCTTTTCCATGGACCTGTTCATCAGCGCCGCGCCCTGGCTGCTCGCGGCATCCATAGCCTATGTGATCTGGCTCGACCGGCGGCTGATCGAGCCACGGGACGCCAGCTACGCCTTCGGCCAATGGGTGATCGGCGGTGCGGCGGGCGTAGCCGACAGGGCGGAAGTCGCCCATCACGCACGCGCCTGGGCGGTGAAGGGCTTCTTCCTCGCCTTCATGCTGTCGATCGTGCCCGGCAATTTCGCCAGCGTGGTCGAATGGCGGATCGATGACAGCCTCGCCAATCCGGTCGCCCTGGCCGGGTTCCTGATCGCCATCATGTTCATGATCGACGTCTGCATGGCGACCGTGGGCTATTTGCTGACGATGAAGCCGCTCGACTCCCATATCCGCACCGCCAATCCGCTGCTGGCCGGTTGGGTGGCGGCGCTGATCTGTTATCCCCCCTTCGTGCTGATGGGTAATGGCGGGCCGCTCGATTATCATGCGGGCGGAGCGGAATGGGACGTCTGGACCCAGGGCCACGGCTTCCTCCAATGGCTCCTCGCCGGGTGGCTGGTGCTGCTGACCGCCATCTATGCCTGGGCGACGGTGGTTTTCGGCCTGCGCTTCTCCAACCTCACCCATCGCGGGATACTGACGCACGGCCCCTACCGCTGGACACGCCACCCCGCCTATCTGTCGAAAAACCTCTTCTGGTGGTTTTCTTCGCTGCCGTTCCTGAGCGTCTCGGGCAGCCTGACCGATATCGTGCGCAATTCGGCGCTGCTGGCCGTGACCAATGCCGTCTATTACTGGCGCGCCAAGACCGAAGAAGCGCATCTGGGAACGGATGCGGATTACCAGGCCTATAGCGCGTGGATGGAACGCCATGCCGTGGTCCCGCGCTTTTTCGCCTGGCTCATCGGACGAAAGCCACAGCCAGAGGGCAGGGTTCAGCCCGCGGAGTAGGCATCCTTCCCCCGCCGGGAGAAGGATGAAGGATCAAAAGCTCTCTTCGGCGTAGATTTTGCCGAGGTCGCCCTGCCACTCGCCATGATAGCGGGCGAGCAGCCGTTCGGCATGTGTCTGTCCCGACGCCACGATCTCATCGAGCGGCGCAAGATAGCCGGTCTCATTGTCGCCCGAAGCATTGAGCCGGGCGCGGGCGGAAAGGCCGCTGCGGGCAATGTCCAGCACGTCCCCGGCGATATCGCGCAGCTTGCGCCCGCCCGCGATCGGCGCATCAAGCGCCAGCCTGGGCACGGAATCGCGCAGCACCTGCCGTTCCTCCATGCTCCAGTCCTTGACCAGATCCCACGCCGCATCCAGCGCGCCGTCATCATAGAGCAGTCCGACCCATAGCGCCGGCAACGCGCAGATGCGGTTCCACGGCCCGCCATCGGCGCCACGCATCTCCAGGAAGCTCTTCATCCGCACTTCGGGGAAGGCGGTGGAGAGATGATCCTCCCAATCCTTCTCCGTCGGCTTCTCGCCGGGCAGGGCAGGGAGCTTCCCGTCCAGGAAATCGCGGAAACTCTGCCCCGCCGCGTCGATATAGCGGCCGTCGCGATAGACGAAATACATCGGCACATCGAGCGCATAGTCGGCATAGCGTTCATAACCGAAGCCGTCCTCGAACACGAAGGGCAGCATGCCGGTGCGGCCGGGGTCGGTGTCCGACCAGATATGGCTGCGATAGGAGAGGAAGCCGTTGGGCTTGCCGTCGGTGAAGGGCGAATTGGCGAACAGCGCGGTCGCCAGCGGTTGCAGGGCGAGCGACACGCGGAACTTCTTCACCATGTCCGCCTCGCTGCCATAGTCGAGGTTGGTCTGGATGGTGCAGGTGCGCAGCATCATGTCGAGCCCCATCGACCCCACGCGCGGCATATGGCGCAGCATGATGTCGTAACGGCCCTTGGGCATGATGGGCAGCTCTTCGCGGCTCTTGTCCGGCCACATGCCCAGGCCCAGGAAGCCCAGGCCCAGCATGTCGCCGACATATTTCACCTGCTCCAGGTGCCGGCTGGTTTCCGCGCAGGTCTGGTGCAGATTCTCCAGCGGCGCGCCCGACAGTTCCAACTGCCCCGCCGGTTCCAGGCTGATCGTGCCGTCCGTGCCGGACAGGGCGATGATATTCTCCCCCTCGAACACCGGATTCCAGCCATAGCGGGTCAGCCCGATCAGCAGCGTGTGGATGCCGCCCCGCTCGTCATAGCTGGGGGCGTGATGATCCTTGCGGCTATAGACGAATTTCTCATGCTCGGTGCCGATGCGCCAGCGATCCTTGGGCTTTGCGCCCTTGGCGAAGGCCGCGATCAACTGGTCGCGGCTCTCGATGATGGGATCGTCGCCCCCTGAGTCTGTTCTGGTGCTCATGCCCCGCCTTAATCTATCCCCCCGTCGCGTCAAAGGCGCAACGTTCGGCGCTCAGATAAGCTGCGTTGATGACGGCTTCAATCCGGTTGCGTAAGAAAACGATATTCAGCGCCAGTCGCCATTGATCGTCATCCAGGCGGTCGTCGCGGCAATGGCGGCGGTTTCCGCGCGCAATATGCGGGGACCAAGCGAAACCGGAACCGCCTTCGCCACCCTGCGGATCGCCTCGCGTTCGGCGGGATCGAAGCCGCCTTCGGGACCGATCAGGAAGGCGGCGGGGCCAGGATGGGCCTTCAGCGTCTCGGCCAGCGGCGCGCCGCCGGTCTCGTCGGCAAAGAAAAGCCAGCGATCGTCCGCCCAGTCCCGGAGCAGCGCATCCAGCTTCACCATCCCGCCAAGCTCCGGCAAGGCGGTACGGCCGCATTGTTCGGCCGCTTCGACCAGATGGGCGTGCAGCCGGTCGAGGTTCAGCTTGTCCACCACCGCCCGGCGGGTGAGCACGGGTTGCAGCTTCGCCACCCCCAGCTCGCAGGCCTTTTCCGCGATCAGGTCGATACGCCCCTTCTTGATCGGCGCGCAGCACAGCCAGAAATCGGGCACCTCCTCCGGCGCCTTGGTCCGGCTGACGACCTCCAGCACCAGATCGCGCTTCCGGATGTCCCGTGCCTTGGCCGCCCATTCGCCCGAACGGCCGTCGAACAGCAGGACGATATCGTCCGGCTTCACCCGCATGACGCTGATCAGATAATGGGCCGGATTGCCGTCGACCGGCACGGCGACGCCTTCGCCCAGCAAGGTTTCGACATGGAGGCGCGGGGCGCTTTGCGGCGGCCAGGCGGGGGTTGCGGTCATTTTGTCTCTTCCGTTCGCCCCGATCTTGCCGAAGGGCCATGCTTCTCTTTAGGGAAGTGGAGGGCTTCGACAAGTTCGGCCCGAACGGAGTCCCAAAAACCCTGTCATGGTTCAACAGACGATAGTTCCCGACAGCGAAGCGCGCGGTCTGGTCGCGCGCCTGCCGGATGTTCCGCGCGCCTTGGCGCTGCTGGCGCGATTCGACCGGCCCATCGGCTGGTGGCTGCTGTTCTGGCCGGGGGCCTGGGCGGTGGCGCTGGCGGGCGGCACGCGCGACCACTGGCCGCTGCTCCTGTGGCTGCTGCTGGGCAGCATCGCCATGCGCGGGGCTGGATGCGTGTTCAACGATATCGTCGACCGCGACCTCGACCGGCAGGTGGCGCGCACCGCATCGCGGCCGCTGGCCAGCGGCGCCGTGTCGCTCAGGACCGCCTGGATCTGGCTGGTGTCGCTCTGTCTGGTCGGACTGGCGGTGCTGTTGCAACTGCGCCTCCATGCGCAGCTCGTGGCGCTGGCGTCGCTGGCGCTGGTCGCTGCCTATCCCTTCATGAAGCGGATCACCGGCTGGCCGCAGCTCTGGCTGGGGCTGGTCTTTTCCTGGGCGGCGCTGGTCGGGTGGAGCGAAACGGCGGGATCGCTGACCGTTCCCGGGCTGCTGCTCTATGGCGGCTCCATTTTCTGGGTCGTGGGTTATGACACCATCTATGCCTTGCAGGATCGGGAGGATGACGCGTTGATCGGTATCGGTTCCAGTGCGCTTTCCATGGGCAGCCATGTGCGCGGCGGCGTTGCCCTGTGCTACGCGCTGGCCCTCGCCCTGTGGTCGGCGGCGATCTGGCAGGTCCGGCCGCAGGGCCTGGCATTGCTGGCGCTGCTGCCGATGGCGCTGCACCTGATCTGGCAGGTCGTGACGATGAAGGAGGATGGCGCCGATCCGCTCGCCAAATTCCGCTCCAACCGCTTTGCCGGGCTGCTGATGTTCCTTGGCTGCCTGGTCGTGGGCAGCGCATGAGCGGCCCTCGCAAGGGGGAGGATTGCTGGCGCATCGAACGCGCCCTCAAGGCCAGCATGATCGTCGACGCGGACGCCTATTTCCGCCACGCCCGCGCCGCGATGATGCAGGCGAAGCGCCGGATCATGCTGGTGGGCTGGGATTTCGACGCCGCGATCAGCCTGATCCGCGAGGATGAGGCGGACGACGGCGCGCCCGTCATCATCGGCGATTTCATAAGCTGGCTGGCGGAACGCACGCCCGAACTGGAAATCTACCTGCTGCGCTGGGACGTGGGGGCGATGAAGTCGATGGTCCGGCCGTCGAACCTGTTCACGACCGTCCGGTGGATGGCCCATCCGCGCATCACCGTGAAGCTGGACAGCCATCACCCTCCCGCGGCCTCGCATCATCAGAAGATCGTGGTGATCGACGATTGCTTCGCCTTTTGCGGCGGGATCGACATGACGGCGGACCGCTGGGACACCCGGCATCATCGCGACGACGATCCGGGGCGGCGGCATCCGGACGGATCGGCCTATGGCCCCTGGCATGATGCGACGACGGCCTTGCAGGGGCCGGTCGCGGCGGCGCTGGGCGACCATGCACGGGCGCGATGGAAGGGCGCGGGTGGAGAGGAATTGGCGCCGGTCGAGGGTGTCGAGAATTGCTGGCCCGACGCCCTGCCCGTGCAGTTCGAGAATGTCGAGGTCGCCATTTCCCGCTCCGCGCCGGAAATGGCGGACCAGGAACCGCTCACAGAGATCGAGCGGCTCTATGTGAACCAGATCGCCTCGGCCCGGCGATATATCTATGCGGAGAGCCAATATTTTGCTTCCCGCCGCATTGCCGAGGCGATCGCGGCGCGGCTGGGTGAGGAAGACGGGCCAGAGATCGTCATCGTCAATCCCGAGCAGGCCGACGGCTGGCTGGAGCAGCAGGCCATGGACACCGCCCGCGCGCGGTTGTTCGAGGCATTGAAGGCGCGCGATGTGCATGGGCGCTTCCGGCTCTACCACCCCTTCACCGCGCGCGGGGAACCGATCTACGTCCATGCCAAGGTGCTGATCGTCGACGACCGGGTGCTGCGCGTCGGCTCATCCAACATGAACAACCGCTCGATGCGGCTCGACACCGAATGCGACGTGACGATCGATGCGGGGCTGTCCGCCAATCAGGGGCATGGGAACGTCATCCGGGGCATTCGCGACGACCTCATCGCGGAACATCTCGACCTGCCGGTCGAACGGGTGGCGGCCGTCATCGCCGAACGCGGCCTGATCGCGGCGATCGAGCAGTTGCGCGACAAGGCGGGACGGACCCTGCGCCCCTATGCGACGCCGGACCTCAACGATGTGCAGGCATGGCTGGCGGACAATGAGGTGCTCGATCCGGAAGGACCGGGCGAAATGCTCGAACCGGTTACCGAGCGCGGGCTGTTCCGCCGGATGCGGGGATGGATGGAACGAGGCCAGTCTATTCCGCCGCCAGCAACGCCTCCGCACCGCCCAGATTGACCGAGACGAGGCGGCTGACCCCGCGCTCCACCATCGTCACGCCGAACAGGCGGTGCATGCGCGCCATCGTCACCGCATTGTGGCTGACGATCAGGTAACGGGTCTCCGTCTGTCCCACCATCACGTCGAGCAGATCGCAGAAACGTTCCACATTGGCGTCGTCCAGCGGCGCGTCGACTTCGTCCAGCACGCAGATCGGCGCGGGATTGGTCAGGAACAGCCCGAAGATCAGCGCCACGGCGGTCAGCGCCTGCTCGCCCCCCGACAGCAGGGTCAGCGCCGCCAGCTTCTTGCCCGGCGGTTGCGCCATGATCTCCAGCCCCGCCTCCAGCGGATCATCGCTGTCGATCAGTTCCAGATGCGCCTGCCCGCCGTTGAACAGGGTGGTGAAGAGCCGCCGGAAATGCCCGTCCACCGCCTCGAACGCCGCGAGCAGCCGTTGCCGCCCCTCGCGATTGAGGCTGCCGATCGATCCGCGCAGGCGGTTGATCGCCTGCGTCAGTTCCTCGCTCTCGGCGCGGCTGTTGGCCTGGGTCGTCTCCAGTTCCTCCAGCTCCTGCGCGGCGACCAGATTGACCGGCCCGATCCGCTCGCGCTCGGTGGAAAGGCGGTCATGCTCGGCCTGTTCGTTCTGGGCGATGCGGATGTCGGCACTGGCGAAGCCCAGTTTCTCCGGCAGGACCGGTGGCGGGCATTCGAAGCGTTCGCCCGACAGTCGGTTCGTCTCGATGCGCTTTTCATCAGCGGCTTCGGCGCGGGCGACGGCGGTGGCGCGGGCTTCCCGGCACTCGGCCAGGCTTTCCCCGGCCTGGGCGGCGCGCTGTTCGGCGGTGCGCAGCGCGGCTTCCGCCTCATTTTCCTCGCGGCGGGCGGCATCGGCGGCCTGGGTGAGGCTGTCGCCCTGTGCGCTGAGAACGGAGATGGTCGTGGCCAGGCTGTCCGGCTGGTCCGCGATTTCGGCGCGTTCCCTGGCGATCGCCTCGCCCCGCTCGACCATGGCGGCGATGCGTTTGGCGGCCTCCCCTGCACGGGCGCGCCAGCCCCTGGCTTCGGCGTCGGCGGCGGTCATGCGTTCGCGGTCGTTGGTCAGGGCGCGGTCGGCCAGCGCCTGATCGGCCTGTAGCTGACTGACGGCCAGCCGGGCCTTTTCGCTCGCCTGTTGCAGGGTGGCGACGAGGGTGCGGGTTTCCTCGCCGTCGGGCATGGCGGCACGGCTGGCCTGCGCCTTGTCATGCTCGCCCTGCGCGGCGCTCAGATCGGCACGCGCTTCGTTCAGCCGTTCCTCGATCGCCTCGCGCCGGCCGGCCAGTCGTTCGAGCGCGGTCGCGGCCTCATCGGCGGCGCGCAGGGCGGTGCGCAGGCGCTGGTCGGCATTGGCAAGCTGCGTGCGCCCGGTGGCGAGGGCCTGCGCGGCGTCGCGTTCGCATATGGACGCGGCGTCCTGTGCGGTGCGGGCGCCTTCGACTTCGGCCTCTGCCGCGGGCCGGGCGGCGGCGATGGCCTCCAGGCGGTTGAGACGGATCAGCCGTTCGGCCGCGGCAGCGCCACCTTCGAGCGCGACATAACCGTCCCAGCGGCGGAGTTGACCGTCCCTTGTCACGAGCCGCTGGCCCACGGCGAGGGGCTGGCCGTCATCCTTGTCCGCCACCGCGACCTGCGCCAAACGCCGATCCAGTTCGGCCGGAGCGGTGACATGGGCGGACAGTGGGATGCAGCCGATGGGCAGCGCGGGGTCGTTATCCAGCGGCAAGGCGCCTGCCCAGCGGCGCTTGCCCTCCGCGGCGATCGGCGCTTCCAGATCATCGCCCAGGGCAGCGGCCAGCGCTCGTTCATAGCCGGGCGCGGCCTTCAACTGGTCGAGCGCCCGGCTGCGGTTGCCGGTGCCGCTGTCGACCGCGCGCTTGAGGGCGGCGGCTTCGCTGTCCAGCGCGGCCAGCCCGGCGCGGGCGGAGGCCAGCGCGGCTTCGGCGTTGGCGCGGGCTTCGGCGGCTTCGGCACGGATGTTTTCGGCGGAGCGGATCGCGGCTTCGGCCGCGTCGCGGTCGACGCTCGCCTGTTGTTGCGCGGTCAGCGCTTCGGTGCGCCTGGCTTCGAGCGGAGCGGCGTCGGGCAAGGCGGCGGCTTCGGCTTCCAGGCGTTGGGTTTCTCGGGCGGCACGGTCTAGACGGCTTTGCGCGGCGGCCAGCGCGGCTTCGGCCACGCGCAACTCGGCCTGCTCGCCCGCCTGCCTGGCCATGGCCTTGGCAAGGTCGAGTTCGGCGTCCCGGGCTGCACCCTCGGCACGGGCGATGCGGCCCGCGAAATCGGGACGCATGGCTTCGGTTTCGGCGATGCGGTTTTTCAGCGCGGCGATTTCGTCGGTCAGGCGGGCAATCGCCTCCGCCGCGTCATTGGCGAGCGTGCCTTCGCGCTCCCGGTCTTCCTCCAGCCGGTCGGCCTGCTGCGCCAGATCATGCAGGCGGCGCACCACTCCGTCGCGCTCGGTACGCAACACGGCAAGCCTGTGTCCCGCCTCGCTGGCGGCGTCGCGGGCGGCCTGGGCGGCGGCGCGTTTCTGCGCAAGCGTCTCGACGGCGGCGTTGGCATGGACGGCGGCGGCTTGCTGCGCTTCCTGCGCCGCGATCACGGCGCTTTCGGCCTGCCTGGCCTCTGCGCGCGCGGCCTCGGCAGCGGCGGCGGCCTCGCGCCAGCGCGCGAAGATCACCCGCGCCTCGGCGATGCGAATCTGCTCGGACAGGCGGATATAGCGTTCCGCCGCCTTGGCCTGGCGGCGCAGGCTGCTGGCGCGCGCGTCCATGTCCGACAGGATCTCGTCCAGCCGCATCAGGTTCGCCTCGGCGGCGCGCAGCTTCTGCTCGGCATCCTTGCGGCGGACGTGAAGGCCGGAAATGCCCGCTGCCTCTTCGAGCATGGCGCGGCGTTCCTGCGGGCGGGCGGCGATGACGGCGGCGATGCGACCCTGGCTGACCAGCGCTGGACTATGTGGCCCGGTGGCGGCATCCGCGAAGATCAACGATACGTCCTTGGCCCGCACGTCGCGGCCATTGGCCCTGTAGGCGCTGCCCGCGCCGCGCTCGATCCGGCGGGTGACTTCCAGCTCGCCGTCGGTCCCGACCTCGACCGCGTTGAACAGTTCGCCCTGTTCCTGGATGGTCAGCAGCGAGACTTCGGCGAAATCCCTCTGGGGCCGCGTGGATGTGCCCGCGAAGATCACATCCTCCATGCCGCCGCCACGCATCGACTTGGCGCTGGATTCGCCCATGACCCAGCGTATCGCCTCCAGCAGGTTCGACTTGCCGCAGCCGTTCGGCCCGACAATGCCGGTCAGGCCGGGTTCGATGCGCAGCTCCGTCTGGTCGACGAAGCTCTTGAAGCCGGAAAGCTTGAGGCGCTTTATCTGCATGGGAGAGAGCCCCGTGCGTCGGCAAGGGGCCGGTCAGGGCAGCGCAAAGCCGCCCCGCCTTCCGCGGGAAGCCGGATCGATGATGTCAGCCCCCTTTGCTCCAATCCCGATCCCTGACCTTTAGAGTCCCGCCTGCTTGAGCTTGGGTTTCAGCGCCGACCAGGCGGCGGTGTTCTCGACCATCACGCCGTTCAGGATGAAGGTCGGCGTGCCTTCGATCTTGTACTGCTGATTGGCGGCTTCCACCCCCTTGGCCAGCTTCTCGGCAGCGGCGGTGTCGGCCAGGCACTGTTTCGCCTGATCCTCCGAAATGCCGCGCTGCTTGGCGAAGTCGATCAGGCCGACGGCCGCGGCCAACTGGCCGAAGCGCTGCGCCGGAGGCGCGCTCATCAGCGTCTGGTACCGGGCGTCGCCCAGGGCCTGCGCCTTTTCGAACATCGCGTTCTGGTTGGTGAAGAATTGTTCCGACAGCGGATAATAGATATCCTTGCCGCCGCAACGCGCCAGCAGCGCGGTCGAGATGTCGATCGGATCGCGCACATAGTTGCGATATTCGTAGCTCATCTTGCCGGTGTCGACCATCTGCCTGATCTCCTCCGACGCTTCGGCGGAGAAATCGCGGCAGTGCGAGCAGGTGTAGCTGCCATATTCGACCAGCTTCACCTTGGCATTGGGATTGCCCATCACGAACTGCCCCTCGGGGGTCGTGTTGAAGGTGGTGGACCAGCTCGTGCCCGCGGGTGCGGCGACGGCGGCGATCGGTTCGCCGGTGGGCTGGCTGTTGCCGCTGTCGCTCTTGCCGCAGGAGGCGAGCGTCAGGGAAAGGGCGATAAGGGCAAGTCCGGACAGGGCTTTCACGTGTCTTTGGCTCCGTTGTCGGGCGAGAATGGGGATGGTTTAGATTACTGGGAGACGTCGGGCAATGCGGCCTGAACATGGGTCCAGTCCGAACCGCGGATCAACGTCCCGTTCAGGGTGAAGCCGGGCGTGCCGGAAATCTGCACCTTGTTCCACGCCTCGTCGGTCATGGCCAGCACCTGCTTCATCGCGTTGGGATCGTTGACGCAGGCGTCGAGCTGGGCCGGCTTGTATCCGCGCTTGGCCATGAAGGCGTAGAGACCCGTCTTCTGCCCGATATCGCGCAGCGCCGCCTTCTGCTCGGTCGGCTTGGCCCCGTCCTTGTCATAGGCGACGACCTTCTCCATCCAGCCTTCCTGATTGGCGAACAGCGCCTCGTGGTTGCCGAAGAAGCGTTTGGGGCCACCGCAGCGGGCGAGCAGGGCGACGGTCAGGTCATATTTGTCGCGTACGGCGTTGCGCACCTCGACGCTGACTTTGCCGGTCCGCACATAATTGGCCTTGAGCGGCGCGCTCGCCTCGCCCACGAAATGCGCGCAATGGGGGCAGGTATAGCTGATATATTCGACCAGCTTGTTCGGCGCGGCGGGATTGCCCAGCACATGGCCGCCGGTCGGCGACAATGTCACCTGGGCCACCCAATCGGGCGCCGGGGCAGCGGCTGGGGCGCTCGCCGGAAGGGCGAGCAGGGCAAGCAGAAGCAGACGGATTGCGGTCATGCGATGGTCCAATGAAGCGCCGCCCCTGCGCGGCGGCGGGAAATTTCAGCTGATCTTGGGCAAACCGGATGAATTGGCAAGCCCCTGCGCAAGCGATTCCAGTACCGCGCGCAATTCCGGATCGCCGATATCGCGCAGCGAATCGCCCAGCTCCAGCGGAATCGGTTTCAGGTTGCGCGGCGGCGGGCGGCGCTCGGGTTCGGCCTGGCTCACCATGCCCTGCTTCATCGCCACCTTGGCGACGGCGGCATAGCCGAAGAAGCGGTTCACCCGGTCGACGATGTCGGGCAACACATGCTGGATCATCGGCGCATGGCCGCTCATCACGGTGAGTTGCAGCGTGCCGCCCGCTTTCTTGCCGGCCGGGAAGCGGATCGATTCGGGTTCACTGATCGCCGCATAATGGGCGCCGACGATTTCCGCCCAGCGCGTGACGATGCTCGATTGCACGAAGCCGAATTTGCGGAAGGCCGCGGCGCCGATGGCCGGCATCAGGTCCGCGATCTGGCGCGGCGCGCCGATGCGCGGGCGGTCCTCCGCTGGCGCCTTGCGGCTTTTCATTTTGGGTGTTGCGGGGCGTTCCGTCATCGCCGTCATCATGGCATAGGGCCACCATGCGCGTCGAGGATAACATCAAGAAAATAGCGGCAGACCTGCTCGCTTATTACGACGTCCATGCGCGAAAGCTGCCCTGGCGCGCGCCGCCGGGCGCCAATGCCGCCGACCCCTATCGCATATGGCTGTCGGAGGTCATGCTCCAGCAAACGACCGTGGCGGCGGTAGGCCCCTATTTCGCGAAGTTCACGAAGCGCTGGCCCGATGTGGCGGCTCTGGCCGCGGAGGAGGATGCGGAGGTCATGGCCGCCTGGGCCGGCCTTGGCTATTATGCCCGCGCCCGCAATCTGCTGGCCTGCGCGCGGGCCGTGGCGGATGCGCATGGCGGGACCTTCCCCGATACGGAGGAAGGACTGCGCGCCTTGCCGGGGGTGGGCGCCTATACCGCAGCGGCGGTGGCGGCGATCGCCTTCGGACGCCGCGCCGTGGTGGTCGACGCCAATGTCGAGCGGGTGGTGGCGCGGCTCTTTGCCATTGCCACGCCCTTGCCCGCGGCGCGCCCGGAAATCCGGTCGGCGACCGACGTCATCACGCCCGATCTGCGCGCCGGGGACTTCGCGCAGGCGATGATGGATCTGGGCGCGACCATCTGCACGGCGCGCAATCCGGCCTGTGGCATCTGCCCCTTGCGGGACGATTGCGCGGCCGTCCTGACCGCCGACCCTGCCGCTTTCCCGATCAAGGCCGCGAAAAAGGCCAAGCCCCACCGACTGGGCCATGGCTGGTGGATCGAACGGCCCGACGGCCATGTCTGGCTGGTGCGGCGGCCGGACAAGGGGATGCTGGGCGGCATGCGGGCGCTGCCTTCCTCCGAATGGAACGACGCGCCCGACGGGACACCGCCCCTGGTCGCGCGCTGGCGACGCGTCGCGGAACCGGTGGCCCATGTTTTTACGCATTTCTCCCTCGCATTGACGGTGCATCATGCCCATGTCGGGCAGGACGTGACGCCGCCCGGCGATGGCGAATGGTGGCCGGTGGCCGAGATCGGAAGGGCCGGCCTGCCGACCCTGTTCGCCCGCGCGGCCGAAGCCGCGATGAAGGAGGGAAAGAAAGATGCACGGCTCTAACGCCCCCGAAACACAGCTTTTGGGTTATGCCGGGGGGCGGCTGGACCGGGTCGACCATATCCGCACCAATTCCGATCTGCTGGCGCAGGCCTTTGCCTCGCCGCTCGCCCGGCGAGTCGTGCTGGAGGGGCTGGAGCCGGTCGTGGAGGGCGGTCATCTGGCGATGGAACCCCTGCCTGCCGATGCCTGGATCGAGCATCATGTGCTGCTGGGCGTGGATGAGGGGCAACGGCCCATCTTCGCGGAACTGCTGGCGGATACCCCGGACAATGTGATGCCCTCGGCACGCAGCCGTTCGCTGGTGAGCGAGGTGCCGGGGCATGAGGCCGCTCTCTACGGCACGGCGCGCAGCCTGCTGTCCTGGCATGCGCGGCATCGCTTCTGCTCCGTCTGCGGGCAACGCAGCGCCCCGGCCAAGGCGGGCTGGTCGCGCCGCTGCGGCTCGTGCGAGGCGGAACATTTCCCCCGCGTCGATCCGGTGGTCATCATGCTGGCCGAGCATCGCGGACGGGTGCTGCTGGGCCGCCAGCATGGCTGGCCGCAGGGGCGCTATTCCGCGCTCGCCGGCTTCGTCGAGCCGGGCGAGACGCTGGAGGAGGCCGTGGCGCGGGAGATCAAGGAAGAGGCGGGCGTCGCCGTCCATTCGGTCCGCTACGTCATGAGCCAACCCTGGCCTTTCCCTTCGTCGCTGATGATCGCGTGCACGGCGCTGGCCGACGACGATGCGCTCAAGATCGACGAGACCGAGATCGAACATGCCTTCTGGTGCGATGCCGAAGGGGTGCGCGCGGCGATGGACGAGGAGGAAGGCGCGCCTTTCCTCGCCCCGCCGCCATTGGCCGTCGCCTGGCATCTGCTGCGTCATTGGCTGGATGGGCAGGTTGCGGGCCGCACCCCAAGCGCGTAAGGCCGCATGCTCCTGCCCCCCTAGAGGAATCCGATAGATCCATGCTCAGCCTCGAAGAAGCCCAGTCTCGCGCGGTGGATCTGGTCGCGGCGGCGCGCCGGGCGGGGGCGGATGCGGCGGATGCCATCTATGCCTGCAACGCCTCGACCAATGTGTCGGTGCGCCTCGGCGCGCTGGAGGATGTGGAGCGATCCGAGGGGGAGGAGATCGGCCTGCGCGTCTTCGTCGGCCAGCGTTCGGCCAGCATCTCCGCCTCGGACATGAATCCCGCGACGCTGGCGACGCTGGTGGACCGCTGCATCGCCATGGCGCGGGAGGCGCCGGAGGACCCCTATGCGGGTCTGGCACCGGAGGACCGGCTGTTGCGCAGGAAGCTGCCCGCGCTCGACCTGACCGATCCCTTCGAACCGGAGCCGGCGGACCTGCGGGAGCGCGCCATGATCGCGGAGGAGGCCGCGCGCGCGGTGCCGGGTGTGACCAATAGCGAAGGCGGCGGTGCGGCGACGGGCCGCAGCCAGATGGCGCTTGCCACCAGCCATGGCTTTGCCGGGGCCTACGCCGGGACGAGCCATTCGACCTGGGTCAGCGTGCTGGCCGGAACTGGCGCCGACATGCAGCGCGACCATGCCAGTCATAGCGTCCGCCACATCGCGGATCTGGATGACGCCGAAACGGTCGGCACCCGTGCCGGACACCGGGCGGTGGCGCGGCTCCATCCGGTGAAGGTGGAAAGCGGCGTCATGCCGGTGATCTTCGACCCGCGCATCGGCGCCAGCCTGGTCGGACATCTGATCGGCGGCATGGTCGGCCCGGCGATCGCGCGCCGGTCGAGCTTCCTGCTGGAGTCGCTGGGTGAAAAGCTGTTCGACGCCCCCATCACCATCATCGACGATCCGCTGCGCCCGCGCGGACTGCGCTCGCGACCCTTTGACGGGGAAGGGCTGCCGGTCGAACGCCGGGCGCTGATCGACGCGGGCGTGCTCACCGGCTGGCTGATGGACAGCGCCTCGGCGCGGCAGCTCGGCCTCGAACCCACGGGCCACGCGAGCCGGGGCGGCAGCGGCGCGCCGGGCGCGGGCGTCACCAACGTCCATATGGAACCGGGCACGCTTTCCCCCGGCGAACTGATGGCGGACGTGAAGCGCGGTCTCTATGTCACCGAACTGATCGGCATGGGCGTCAATGGCGTCACCGGCGATTACAGCCGGGGCGCCGCGGGCTTCCTCATCGAAAATGGCGCGGTGGCGCAGGCGGTGTCGGAAATCACCATCGCCGGCAATCTGAAGGATATGTTCCGCGCATTGGTGCCGGCCAATGATCTTCTCTTCCGCTACGGCATGAACGTGCCGACCCTGCGCATCGACGGGATGACCATTGCCGGCGGCTGAGTTTCCCCTGCGCGATCTGGTGGCGGTCGTGTCGGATGCGGCCGACCGCGCCCTGACTCTCTGGGCAGGCGGGAAAACGCGCGTGCGCCAGTGGGAAAAGGTGCCCGGTCACCCGGTCTGCGAGGCCGACCTGGAACTGGACGCGATGCTGCGCGATCGGCTTTATGCGCTCGATCCGTCGGCGGGTTGGCTGTCGGAGGAAACCGCCGACACCGTGCATCGCCTCGATCTGCCGCGCGTCTGGGTGGTCGATCCGATCGACGGTACGCGCGATTATCTGCGCGGCAAGCCCGGCTGGGCGGTGTCGGTGGCGCTGGTGGAACATGGCGCGGTGCGCGTGGGTATATTGGCCGCGCCCGCCCGCAACGAATTGTGGATCGCCCAGGCGGGCGCGGGGGCGACCCGCAACGGCCGGATTTTGCAGGCAGGTCCCCGCACGATGCTGCCGGGTGCCCGCGTTCCCGCCGACCAGCTTCCCCGCCACGACCGCGATCTCGTCACCGTGGACAAGCCCAACAGCATCGCGCTGCGCATGGCGATGGTCGCCGCCGACGAGGCGGATCTGGTCGCCACCGTGCGTTGGGGCAATGAATGGGATGTCGCCGCCGCCGCGCTGATCGCGCAGGAGGCTGGGGCGATCGTCACCGATGCATTGGGCGATCCCTTCTCCTTCAACCGGCCGCAACCGACCGCCTTCGGCCTGCTTTGCGCCGCGCCGGGCATTCACGGCGCTGCGGCGGAACGGCTGGCCCCGCGGGCGCGGGAGATATTGGGGCGCGGATAGTATCGTTCGATCGGTTGCCGGATTTGGTCGGTCGCGGAATGTGCCGAGCGGACCCGCTCCATCATCAAGGCACGCAGCGCCGCAACGTTTCCGGCGGTAATGTCTCCTTCAGCCGCTGGCGGACTACCTTGGCCCAGATCCGGTATCCCGCCGGGTTCATGTGCACGCCGTCGGGCTGGTAATTGTCGCCCGTTCGCCCGTCCTTCAACAGCGGCGTGGTGATGTCGGCATAATAGGCAAGCCGCGCATGGGGGATGAGCCGCTGCGCCGCGGCGTTGAACAATTGCTGGTCCTGGAAGTTCGCCCGGCGCGTGGGGCTGGGCTTCATCGACAATATCAACACCGGCACGTCGCGCATGGTACGGTCGCGCAGCTCCAGGAACCGGGCGAGGTCGCGGACCACCGTGCGAACCGCCACGCCATTGGCGATGTCGTTTTCCCCGGCATAGAGGATGATGGCGACCGGCTGTCCATCCTCTGCGCTATTGGCGAAGCGCGGCAATATGCTGGCATAGGTCGCGTCGTTGATGCCGCGATTATGCGCGATCCACGGCGCCATGTCGCGGTTGAGGCTGGTCCAGCGGTGCATGGACGAACTGCCCACGAACCAGAGCGAACAGTCGCCCTGCCGCTGTTCGTCGTCCGGCAGCGTGGCGGTCGCCTCCCGATGATGCTGAAGCGCCAGCCACCCGCCGACGATCAGGCAGAAGATCAATATTGCCATCCCCATCTTGGCAACAGGCGAGGCGTCGAGGCGTTGCAGCAGCGGCGTCTTCATCGAAGGATATATGTAACGCCTTTTTTCCGGCTGGAAAGCAGTCTTTGGTACGCATCGTTAACGATGTGGCAACGGTTGTGACGTTATCGTTCCAATTCGGGGCGTTAGGGCAATATCGTGGCCAAGAATCCGACGATTGACTTGCTGAAAGGCGTGTTGATCCTGCTCGTCATGGGCGGGCATGTGATGGAACTGACCGGCGGCCATGACCTGGTGCTGTGGGTCGGGTCGGGTTTCCGCATGCCGATGATGGTCGGCATTTCAGGCTATCTGCTCAACATCAACCGGACGCGCAGCGATTCCGCTTCCACCCTGTTCTCGCGCTATGGCCGGCGGATGCTGCTGCCGTGGGCCTTTGCCGGCATCGTCTACATGCTGGCCGGGGGGGAGGCGCTGCACTGGACCCTGCCCTTCGACCTGCTGTTCCGGCCGCCCTTCCATCTCTGGTACGTGCCCGCGCTGTTCTTCCTGATCATGTTGACGCGGCTGCTGCCTTTTTCGCCGCTGGTGCTGCTCGCCATCGGCACGCCGGTCAGCCTCGCCGTCATGTATGGTTTCGGCCTCGGTCACGGGCCGGTCGGCGACGGCCTGCTTTCGCTCGACAGCCGTTTCCTGCGCTATCCCATTTATTTCTTCTTCGGCATGCTGATGGCGGAACGACGCATTTCCATGCGCTATCTGCCGATCGCGCTGATGGTCGCCGTGCTGGGCCTCCTCTGGTGGTCCGGGCTTTACGACGGCGACAATGAACTGGCCTTCGTCCCGGCAAGGCTGCTGATGTGCCTCGGCCTCATCGCCCTGTTGCCGATGCTCTCGGCGCTGCGGCTCGAATGCGCGCCGGTCAACGCGATCGGGCGCGACAGTCTGTTCTTCTATCTCTGGCACCCGCTGATCATGGGGGGAATGATGATGACCGGCGTGGGGCCCGTGGCGACGCTGGCCCTGTCGATCCTGCTGCTGGCCTTCGCCAACCGGCTGACGGCGCGCGGGACGCTGCTGCCGCTTCTGTTCGGCAGCGTGCCGGAACGGCAGAGCGCTCCGCCTGCGCTGCCCGCCGCGCCGCTACCGGCCTGAGGCGTCAGATCTTGCCATATTTGGCTTCGAACCCGGCCACATCGCCGGCGGCGAGATATTTCGCCTGATCGACCCACTGGTCGCGCACGGGGCGGCCCTTGAAATTGCCCAGCTTCGCGTCGATCGCGGCGATATCCGTCTCGGTCCACCCGGCGATCTGCGCATAGCGGGTGACGCCCAGCTCGATCAGCAGCGTGTTGAGCTTGGGGCCTATGCCTTTCAGCTTCAACAGATCGTCCGTGCCATCCACCGCGCCATCCACCGCAGCGGTCACGGCCGGAGAGACCGGAATCGGTTCGGGCGCGGCGGCGACGGGCGGGGGGCGGGCTCGACCGGCGCGACCGCGACCGGCTCGGCCGCAGCGGACCGGACCGGGACGACTTCGGCCGGCTCCGGCGCAGGCGCCGAAACCGCCGGAGCGACAGGATGCTTCACCTCCACAACCGGCGGCTCGGGCGTTTTGCTGCGCCCCGACAGCAGGAAGACGATGCCGATGATGACCAGCAGCGCGATCAGCAGCCAAAGGCCATAGTCCGTGAAAAATTGCATCGCTCGTCCCTCCCTGTCTGACTTTGCCCTATTTAAGGATGCTTGCACGGGCAGGGCAAGGGGATCAGCGCCCCCCTTCCTCACGCGCGACTTCCCGCCAGCCAATATCGCGGCGGCAAAAGCCGGTGGGAAAGCCGATCGCATCGACCGCCTCATAAGCCGCCTGCTGCGCCGCCTTCACCGTGCCGCCGGTCGCCGTGACGTTCAACACGCGGCCGCCCTGGGCAATGATCGCCCCGTCCCTGTCCGCCGTTCCTGCATGGAAGACCCGCGCGCCGGTCGCCTCGGCGGCGTCGATGCCGGTGATGACCCCGCCCTTCTCCGGCGTCCCTGGATAGCCGTTCGCGGCCATGACGACGGTCAGCGCGGTGCGATCGGCCAATTGCACCGGCCCCTGTTCGGCTAGCCTGCCCTGCGCCACCGCAAGCAGCAATTCCACCAGATCGCCGTCGAAGCGCATCATCAGCACCTGGCATTCCGGATCGCCGAAACGCGCATTATATTCGATCAGCTTCGGCCCCTCGGCGGTCAGCATCAGCCCCGCATAAAGCACGCCGCTATAGGGCATGCCCTCGGCGGCCAGCGTATCGACGGTCGGGCGGACGATCTTCTCGATCACTTCCGCTTCCAGTTCGGGCGTCAACACGCGGGCCGGGCTGTAGGCGCCCATGCCGCCCGTGTTGGGGCCGGTATCGCCGTCCCCGACACGCTTGTGATCCTGCGCCGATCCGAAGGGCAGGATGGCGCTGCCGTCGGTCAGCGCGAAGAAGCTCGCTTCCTCCCCGACCATGAACTCTTCCAGCACCACTTCCGCGCCCGCCGCGCCGAACGCGCCGGAGAACATGTCCTCGATCGCCTCGACCGCCTGTTCGCGCGTTTCCGCGATGATGACGCCCTTGCCCGCCGCCAGGCCATCTGCCTTGATCACCACCGGCAGGCCGAAATCGTCGAGCGCGGCCAGCGCGCCGTCCTTGCTGGAAAGCCGCTCATAGGCGGCGGTCGGGATATGGGCGCGCTTGCACAGGTCCTTGGTGAAACCCTTGGACCCTTCCAACTGCGCCGCCTTCTTGCCCGGACCGAAGACCGGATAGCCCTTCACCCGCAGATTGTCGGCCAGGCCGTCGACCAGCGGCGCTTCCGGCCCGATCACCACCAGCCCGATGCTGTGGCGCAGGCAGAAATCGACGACCGCGCGATGATCCGTGGCATCCAGGTCGACCAAAGTCGCATGCTGGGCTATGCCGGGGTTGCCCGGCGCGGCATAAAGGGTGCTAAGGGCAGGCGATTGCGCCAGCTTCCACGCCAGCGCATGTTCGCGGCCGCCGCCGCCCAACAGAAGGATGTTCATTTCGCCCATGTCCCCGGAATATGAAGCTGGTTTCGATGTCTCGGGCCGCCTGTTAGCCGAGGAACGCGCAGGGGACAACGCGCCGCCGCTTTCGGTGAGCGAATTGTCGGCCCTGCTGAAGCGCACGGTCGAGGACCGTTTCGGCCATGTCCGCATCCGGGGCGAGATTTCCGGCTTCAAGCGGGCGGCGTCGGGCCACATCTATCTGGCGCTCAAGGATGACAGCGCCGTGATCGACGGCGTGATGTGGAAGGGCGGGGCGGCGCGCCTGCCCTTCGCGCCGCAGGACGGGGTGGAGGTGATCGCCACCGGCAAGCTCACCACCTATCCCGGCCGCTCCAAATATCAGATCGTGATCGATCGGATGGAACTGGCGGGCGAAGGCGCGCTGATGGCGCTGCTGGAAAAGCTCAAGCAGAAGCTGGCGGCAGAAGGCCTGTTCGAGGCGACACGCAAGCGCCGCCTGCCTTTCATGCCGCGCGTCATCGGCGTCGTGACCTCGCCCACCGGCGCGGTCATCCGGGACATTCTCCACCGTCTCGAGGACCGCTGCCCGACCCAGGTGCTGCTCTGGCCGGTACTGGTGCAGGGGCAGGGCGCGGCGGAACAGGTGGCGCGGGCCGTGCGGGGTTTCAGCGCGATGCAGCCCGGCGGTCCCTTGCCTCGGCCCGACCTGGTGATCGTCGCGCGCGGCGGCGGCTCGATCGAGGATCTGTGGAGCTTCAACGAGGAAATCGTCGTCCGCGCGGTGGCCGAATGCTCGATCCCGGTCATCTCCGCCGTGGGGCATGAAACCGACACGACGCTGTGCGACTATGCCGCCGACATGCGCGCGCCAACACCGACCGCCGCCGCTGAAATGGCGGTGCCCGTGCGGGCCGAATTGCTGGCCATGCTGACCGAGCAGGGCCTCCGCATCGATCGGGCGGTGCGGCGTGGCGCCGCGCAGGCCCGCGAGCGGCTGGACATGCAGATGCGGCTGATGCCCACGCCCGACACGCTGCTCGCGCCCCAGCGCCAGCGGCTGGACCAGCTTTCCGACGGCCTCGCCAGCGGCCTGCGCCACCGCGTCGCCGATGCCCGCGCCCATCTGGGGCAGGCGGGCGGCGCCTTGCGTCCCGCGCTGCTGCGCCAATATGTCAGCCGCGCGGCAGAGCGTGTCGCCCGCCTGCAACTGCGCCCCGACTATCTGGCGCGCGTCTACCAGGACCGCGCGACCGCCTTCGACCGCGTCTCGCGCCTGTTCACCTCGGTCGATCCGGATCTGCCGTTGGCACGCGGGTTCGCGCGGGTGATGGCGGGCGACCGGCTGGTCAGATCGGTGGCGGATGCGCAGGCGGCGGGTGCCGTCAGCCTGCACTTCCGCGACGGCGCTGTCGGCGCGACGATCGAAGGCGGCACGCCTCTTGAGAAGCCGCCCGTCGAGGCTATATCGTCTCCATCCCGCCCTCCCCGCAAATCGCGCGAAGGGCAGGAAAGCGGACAGCAGGACCTGTTCTCCTGATGCCGTCGCCGCACAAGAAAGGCCGAGTGATCCCATGCTGATGTCCAACCGCGATCGCCCGGCCCGGCTGCATTATATGGCTTACAGCTTCCGTGTGCTCCAGACCGGCGATCATGTCGTCTGCGCCGTCAGCGGGCGAAAGATCCCGCTGGACGATCTGCGCTACTGGAGCATCGCCCGGCAGGAACCCTATGCCAGCGCCGAAATCTCCGCCCAGGCCGAACTGAAGGCGCGCGGCCTTTAAATGAGGAACCGGATCGCCGCCGTTGCGCTGGCGCTGGCCGGCGTGACGGCTGCGTCGTCGGCAGCCCCTTCGGCCAGCCCTCCTCCCGCCACCCGCATCGCCCTCACCGGCACGCCGATCCAGGGCGGCACGCTGATCGGCATCGCGCCGGCTGGAACCGTCGACCTGCGCTTCGACGGCCAGCCGGTGCCGGTCGACGCCGACGGCCGCTTCCTCATCGCCTTCGACCGCGATGCCGCACCGCAGGCCAGCCTGTCCGCGCGCCTGGCCGATGGCCGCACGCTCGACCAGGCGCTGACCGTAGCGCCGCGCGCCTGGCGGATCGAGCATGTCGACGTTCCACTGCGTCCAACGAAGAACAGCGAGGCCTTTCTCGCCCTCCGCAAGCCCGAACTGGAACAGATCGCCGCCGCCCGCGCCATCGTGACCGATGCGACCGGCTGGCGCCAGCGCTTCATCTGGCCGCGCACCGGCCGCATCTCGGGCCTGTTCGGATCGCAGCGCATCTATCAGGGGCAGCCGGGCGCCTATCATGGCGGCGTCGACGTCGCGGGTGCCCCGGGCGATCCTGTCGTCGCCCCGGCCGACGGCGTGGTGATACTGGCCGCCGGCCACCCCTTCACGCTGGAGGGCAATCTGCTGATGATCGACCATGGCCATGGCCTCAACAGCGCCTTCCTGCACCTCTCGCGGATCGACGTGATTCTCGGCCAACATGTGCTTCAGGGACAGCGCATCGGTGCGGTCGGCGCGACCGGCCGGGCCACCGGACCCCATCTCCATTGGGGGATGAAGTGGAATGATGTGCGCATCGACCCGCTTCTGCTCGCCGGGCCCATGCCCGGAAATTGAAGCAATATTTCACGGAACTATAATTTTCTTTGTTCGTTTACGCGCGTCGCATGCAAAAGTTTTTCCCGTAAACACAGGCATGCAACAATGTTGTTATACGGCCGTTCAATCACCATTTGGCGCGATTGTGGCATAATTGCTACAGTTTCGATCAAATGCGATTTCCGACGCTAGAGCCTGCTTTACACTCATAAAACGACTGCTCACAGTAGGTGGTAGTACGTGTGAAGAGGGTTTGCTGTCGGGCTCCTTTCGCTCTCTTCACGCGTCAAAAAAGCACGCGGGGCAATCCGCGAGCCTCCAGAGCAAGGGACTGGATAGTGAAGACCATAACCAAGATCGGGCTGCGCGGTGGCGCGGCTCTTCAGGCGTTGACTCTCGTCGGCGCCGGCCTCGCGGCCTTCTCCGCACCCGCTTTCGCCCAGGCGCCTCAGGCTGCCGGTACACAGGCTGCGTCGGATGAGGGCAATGACACCATCGTCGTCACCGGCTCCATCTTCCGCAATCCGTCGACGGCGACCGCTGCCCCGTTGACGGTGCTGAGCTCGGAGGAACTGACCAAGCGTGGCGTCAACACCATTTCCGATGCCGTGCAATCGATTTCCGCCAACAATGCGGGCTCGATGAGCAAGAGCTGGAACAGCTTCAACTTCGCGACCGGCGCGACCGCCGTGTCGCTGCGCGGCCTGGGCAGCGGCAATACGCTGACCCTGTTCGACGGCCTGCGCAGCGCGCCCTATCCGCTGGCGGACGACGGTCACCGCAACTTCGTCGACCTGAACGCGATGCCGAACGCCATCGTCGAGCGCATCGACGTGTTGCAGGACGGCGCATCGGCCACCTACGGCGCTGACGCCGTCGCGGGCGTGGTCAACGTCATCGTCAAGAAGGAAATCGTCGGTCTGCACGCCAATGCGTCCGCCGGTCTTTCGCAGCGCGGCGATGCCGGCGAACGCCGGATCGACGCTACTTACGGCTATGGCAAGCTGAATGAAGACGGCTTCAACATCTATATCAACGGCGAATATCAGAAGAGCGACCCGCTCTTCGCCCGCGATCGTGGTTTCCCCTGGAACAGCGCCGATCTCAGCTCCTACTGCAATGATTCGGGCAGTTGTCTGGCCAATAACGTCGTCAACGGCGTCCAGAGCAACGGCGCGATCCTCAGCATCGGTTCGACCCGCGTGCCGGTCATGCGCCCCTATGACCCGACCACGGTGACGCCGAGCGGCAATTGGGTGCTTGCCAATCCGGCCGCCGGCTGCCGCGACCTGACGGCGATCACGCTGACCCCGGCGCAGCAGGCGGCGCTCGGCGCGACCGCGCAGCAGTGCCAGCAGGACAATGTGAAGGATTATCTTCAGGCGCAGCCGACGATCGAACGCATCGGCGGCGCACTGCACGCCACGGTCAATGTGGGCAGCAGCGCCCAGGCCTATGCGATGTTCAACTTCTACAATGTGAAGACGGCGTCCTCGCTGACGCCGCTGACCTTCGCTGGCCAGACCGCCGCAGGCGGCGACACCTTCGTGCTCAGCCCGGTCCTGCTGCCGGTCTATGTCTGCCCGCAGGGCACCGTGACCTGCACCGCGGCGAACGGCACGTTGAACCCCAACAACCCCTTTGCCTCATCGGGTCAGCTTGCCCGCGTCAACTATCGCTACGACCGTCCGCGTGAGACGTTCAGCGATGCCAAGACCTATCGCGCGGCTGCGGGCATCAACGGCTCCTTCGGCACGGGCTGGGATTATGACGCCAACTTCACCTGGTCGCGCGTCGACCTGAAGGTCACGAACAAGAACTTCCTCTTCGCCCAGCATCTGGTCGACGTGATCAACGACGGTTCGTGGAACTTCATCAATCCGAACGCCAATTCGGAAGATCTGCGCAACTATATCGCGCCGGTCAACGTCAACAAGTCGTCGTCGGAACTCTGGCAGGTCCAGGGAACGCTGTCGAAGGAACTGTTCCAGCTTCCCGGCGGCGCGATGAAGCTGGCCGTCGGCGCGGCCTATCGCCACGAATCGATCGACAATCCCAGCGCCAACCCGCCGGACAACGCCAACCCGTCGGAACGCTATTACAGCATCAACGCCGTGGGCGCGATCGGCAGCCGCAACGTGAAGTCCGCCTTCTTCGCGCTTGACGTTCCGGCGTTCGACCAGTTGCAACTGGAAGCACAGGGTCGGTACGACAAATATTCTTCCGGCCAGCAAAACTTCTCGCCGAAGTTCACGGCGGTGTTCACTCCGATCAAGCAAGTGAAGCTGCGCGGCACCTTCTCGAAGGGCTTCCGCATCCCCAGCTTCAACGAAGCCTATGGTCTGCCGACCACCGGCTACATCACGACCACGATCGATCCGAAGACACCGGAAGGCGCGGCCTTCATCGCTGCCCATGGTGGCAATGCCTATGCATCGCTGCCCTATTCCTATGGTCTGACGGCGACCGGCAACCCGGATCTGAAGCCTGAAAAGTCGACCTCCTACACGCTGGGTGCCGTGTTCGAACCGTCGTCGCGCTTCTCCTTCACCGCCGATTATTGGCACATCAAGATCAAGGGTCTGATCGGAAGCCCCGATTATTCCAGCATCGTCGACGCCTATTATCAGAATAATGGCGTCGTGAACGTGCCGGGCATCGTGGTGAAGCCGGGCATTCCCGATCCGGATCACCCCAGCGCGTTGCCGGTCCTGGGCTTCATCGAATATTCGTTCGTGAACTCGGATTCGCAGCTTGCTTCTGGCCTGGACTTCTCGGCGACGGGTCGTTTCGATCTGGGCAGCAACATCCGCCTGACCAGCAGCGTCAACGCTTCCTATCTGATGAAGCTGCAAAAGACGGTCGGCGGCGTTGTCCAGCGCTATGACGGTACGCTCAGCCCCTGCGACGTGACCTCCTGCTCGGGTGCGCCGAAGTGGCGCGGCACCTGGAGCAACACGCTGGACTTCAACGACAAGGCGTTCATCAACCTGACCGCTTACTACACGTCGGGCTATGACATGGCCTCGATCGACTATGGTGGCGTGAAGGGCGACTGCGACGCCAGCCTGGGCGCTTCGGTCTACACCTATCGCGATGGCACGCCGTTCAAGTGCCGCGCCAAGCGCTGGATCGACGTCGACATGACCGCCAGCGTGAAGGTCAACGACCAGTTCACCCTGTACGCCAACGTCATGAACCTGCTCGACAGCAAGCCGGACTTCAATCCGGGCCAGACCTACAGCCTGGGCTACAATTACAATGTGGCCTGGGAAGGCGCTGGCTTCACCGGCCGCTGGTTCCGTGTCGGCGTGAAGGTCGATTACTGATCGATCGTCTACGATCCTGATAAAAAAGGGGGCGCTTCCCATCGGAAGCGCCCCCTTTTTCTATGGGAAGCGAGGGACGGTCACGCCAAGCTCAACTTCAACGCTCCATCCCCTTCATCGACCCGCACCGTCGACCCGTCCGGCACCTCGCCGCGCAGGATCAGATCGGCCAGCGGGTCCTGCAAATAACGTTGCACAGCCCGCTTCAACGGCCGCGCACCATAGACCGGATCGTACCCGACCCGTCCCAGCCAGGCCCGCGCCCCATCCGTCAGGTCCAACGTCACCTTGCGGTCCTTCAACAGCTTGCCGATCCGCGCCACCTGAATGTCGACTATCGGTGCCATGTGGGCGGCGCCCAGCCGATGGAACAGGATCACCTCATCCAGCCGGTTCAGGAATTCCGGCCGGAAATGCGCCCGGACGATGTCCATCACCTGATCCTCGACCTTCTCCACCGGCTCGTCGTCGGCGAGGGAGGCGATGAACTGGCTGCCCAGATTGGACGTCAGCACGATGATCGTGTTGGTGAAGTCCACCGTGCGGCCCTGTCCATCGGTCAGGCGGCCATCGTCCAGCACCTGCAACAGCACGTTGAACACGTCGCCATGCGCCTTTTCGACCTCGTCGAACAGCACCACCTGATAAGGGCGGCGGCGGACGGCCTCGGTCAGCACGCCGCCCTCCTCATAACCGACATAGCCCGGAGGCGCGCCGATCAACCGCGCGACCGAGTGCTTCTCCATGAACTCGCTCATGTCGATGCGCACCATCGCGCTGTCGTCGTCGAACAGGAATCCCGCCAGCGCCTTGGTCAGCTCCGTCTTGCCGACGCCCGTGGGGCCGAGGAACAGGAACGACCCCAGCGGCCGGTTCGGGTCCTGCAAGCCCGCCCGCGAACGGCGCACGGCGGTCGACACGGCCTTCACCGCATCGGCCTGCCCGATGACGCGCCGGCCCAGTTCGGCTTCCATGGCGAGCAGCTTCTCGCGCTCCCCCTCCATCATCTTGTCGACGGGGATGCCGGTCCAGCGGCTGACGACGGAGGCGATGTCCTCCGGCGTCACTTCCTCGCGCAGCATCGCACCCTGGGTGACGTTCTGCGCCTCTTCCAGTTTGCGCTCCAGTTCGGGGATGCGGCCATAAGCCAGCTCGCCCGCCTTGGCGAGATCACCGGCGCGCTGCGCCTGGTCCAGTTCGACGCGAGCGGCGTCCAACTGTTCCTTGAGCTTGCTCTCGCCCGCGATCTTGTCCTTCTCCGCCTGCCAGCGCTGGGTGAGTTCGGCCGACTGCTGCTCCAGATTGGCAAGGTCCTCCTCCAGCGCTGCCAGACGGTCCTGCGAAGCCTTGTCGGTCTCCTTCTTCAGCGCCTCCCGCTCGATCTTGAGCTGGATGATGCGGCGGTCGAGCGTCTCGATCTCCTCGGGCTTGGACTCCACCTCCATACGCAGCCGCGAAGCCGCTTCGTCCATCAGGTCGATGGCCTTGTCCGGCAGGAAACGGTCGGTGATGTAGCGGTTGGAAAGCGTCGCCGCGGACACGATCGCGCCGTCGGTGATCCGCACGCCATGGTGCAGCTCATATTTCTCCTTGAGCCCGCGCAGGATGGAGATGGTGTCCTCCACCGTCGGCTCGCCCACGAAGACCGGCTGGAACCGCCGCTGGAGCGCGGGGTCCTTCTCGACATATTTGCGATATTCGTCGAGCGTCGTCGCGCCGATGCAGTGCAGTTCGCCCCGCGCCAGCGCAGGCTTCAGCAGATTGCCCGCATCCATCGCACCTTCGGACTTGCCCGCGCCGATCAGCGTGTGCATCTCGTCGATGAACAGGACGACCTGTCCTTCCGCGCCCTTCACCTCGTCCAGCACGCCCTTGAGGCGCTCCTCGAATTCGCCGCGATATTTGGCGCCCGCGATCAGCGACCCCATGTCGAGCGCCATGAGCGTGCGGTCCTTCAGCGTATCGGGCACGTCGCCATTGGCGATGCGCAGCGCCAGCCCCTCGGCGATGGCGGTCTTGCCGACGCCGGGATCGCCGATCAGCACGGGGTTGTTCTTGGTCCGCCGCGCCAGGATCTGGATCGTCCGCCGGATTTCCTCGTCGCGGCCGATCACGGGATCGAGTTTGCCCATGCGCGCCGCTTCGGTGAGGTCGCGGGCGAATTTCTTGAGCGCGTCATAGCGATCCTCCGCCCCCGCCGTATCGGCGGTGCGCCCGCCGCGCAGGGCGTTGATCGCGCTGTTGAGCCCTTCCGCCTTCACCCCCGCCGCGGCCAGCGCCTTGCCTGCCGTCGTGGTGGTGGCCAGGGTCAGCGCCAGCAACAGCCGCTCGACCGTGACGAAGCTGTCGCCCGCCTTGGCCGCCACCTGCTCGGCGGAATCAAGCACCCGCACGGCATCATTGTCGAGGCCGGGCGTCTGCTGCGCGCCGCTGCCCGAAACGGACGGCACCTTGGCCAGCGCCGCATCGGTTTCGCGCAGCGCCACGCCAGCGTCGCCGCCCGCCGCCTTGATCAGGCCGGACGCCATGCCCTGCTGGTCCTCCAGCAGCGCCTTCAACAAATGCTCCGGGCTGATGCGCTGGTGGCTCATCCGGATCGCGACGGTCTGCGCCGACTGGAGAAAGCCCTTGGCGCGGTCAGTGAATTTTTCGAGGTTCATAACGTCCCCTTGCGAATTTGGCCCTTCGTGAAACTGGTCACGATGTAATGTTGCATAAAAGCAACACAAGGGGCGCTACGCAAATATCCCTAACCGTGTTCAATTCGCGACGAGGTTCATGGTTTCACCGCCTTGGGCACACCCGGCGCAAAGGCATCTCCGAAGAAATCCCCCTTGTACCAGCGCGGTGCCTCCGGCTCATCGGCAATCTCGCGGGCGATGGCATAGTTGACCTTGGCGAACTTGGCCGCCGCCTCCCAGTGGAAGGGCAGGCTCATCTGGTCGGAGGGCTGGTGATAGTCGGTCTTGAGGAAATGTTCGAACGCTTCCCGTCCCGGCCCGGCGAATCCGGTCATCAGGAACACCGCCGGCACCCCTTCCTGCACGAAGCGATAATGGTCGGACCGGGTGAACAGCCCCTCGGCGGGCAACGGATCGGGCGATAGCGAGACGCCCTCCGCCCTGGCGGCCTTCTCCACGATCGGGCCAAGGGTTGAATGCTCCGCGCCGAACGCCACCACATCCTGGAAATCATAGGTCAGGATCGGCATGTCCAGATTGACCACGCCGACCAGCTTCGCGCCCTGCGGCAGCACGGGATTCTTCGCCAGGAACTGCGACCCCAACAGTCCATCTTCTTCCGCCGTCACCGCCGCGAACAGGATGGAGCGCTTCGGCCGTTCCCCGCTTTGCGCAAAGGCCTTCGCCACCGCCAGCATGGTCGCCACGCCGGAGGCATTGTCCATCGCGCCATTATAGATCTTGTCCGGCCCCTGGGCGCTTTCCTTGACTCCCAGATGGTCGAGATGGGCCATCAGCAGCACATATTCCCCGGCCAGCGCCGGATCGGAACCGGGCAGCACCGCCAGCACATTGCGGCTGGGCGCCGTCTCGACGGTGCTGGTCCGGTCGATCCGGACGCTGGGCTTGAGCGCGAAGCCCCTTGGCCGCGCGCCCTTCTTCTCCGCCTGCGCGCGGATCATGGCCAGGGTCTTGCCCGACCCGGCGAGCAGCGCCTCGGCCGCCGCCCCGGTCACGGTCCCGGTGCCGCGAATGGCCGGGGTGCGGACATAGGGTTGGCCCGATGCGTCGAGCCAGCTCACTGTCGGGCTCTGCGCCCGCTCGCGCAGCTTCTCCCAGGCCGTGCGGTTGAGATAGCTGGCGGTGGGGATGGTGATCAGGCCGATCGCGCCCGCCTGCTGCGCGGCCAGTGCCTTTTCGGAGGCGAGATGCGCGCCGATCTCGCTCGGCATGCCGATCGGCGAACCGGAAAGTGCGACCGCGAACTTGCCCTTGAGATCAAGGCCCGCATAGTCGTCGATCTTCTCCCGATCGGATTTCAGGCCGTATCCCACGAACACCGCCTGCGCTCCGATGCTCTGGCGTAGTTCGCGGCCGAACGCGGCGATCGCGACGTCTTCGCCATTGGCGAAGCGCCTGTCCCCGATGGTGAGCGAAGGCGGGGACGCTTTGTCGAGCTGTGCGACGGCGAGCGTCACCGGTTGATACCAGCTATTGGGTACGGCCTGTTGCAGGCCCAATGTTTCGAACCGCGCTGCGACATAGCGCGCGGCGATGTCATAGCCGCGCGTCCCGGCATCGCGGCCTTCGAGCAGATCGTCGGCCAGGAAGCCGATATCGGCACGGATGGCTTCCCCCGTGATGGCGGGGCCGGTTTCGGCAGAGGCGAGGCTGGGGGTGGCAAGCGCAAGGGCGAGGGAGGAAGCGAAGGCGAAGGAGCGAAGGCGCATCGGGTGCGAAACCTCTCTTTTATGGTCGAATGGGGAGCCTAACGTGCCGGTTTCGCCTGTCCAGCCCATGTCTTGCCCCATATGCGTGTTGCGCGTCTAAAACGCCTCGCTATGCTGCCCGCCGATCTATTGTCCTTCATGAGGCGCTCATGACCTTTTCCCCATTTTCCTGCCGGGTAGCCCTGATGTTGGGCCTGTCCTCGCTCACTCTCCTGCCGACCATGCCGGCGGTGGCGGCGCCGAAGGCGCCCGCGGCAACCGGCGTGGCCGCGCCCGCGCCGCTCTCCAGCCTGGTGGCGGCGGTGAACATTCCCTACGAGGAATTCACGCTGAAAAACGGCCTGCGCGTCATCGTTCACACCGACCGCAAGGCGCCGGTCGTCGGCGTATCGATCTGGTATCATGTCGGATCGCGCTTCGAACCGGCGGGCAAGACCGGGTTCGCCCATCTCTTCGAACATCTGATGTTCTATGGTTCGGAAAATGCCGACGGGCCGTTTTTCGGGCGGCTGGAGGATATCGGCGCGACCGACTGGAACGGCACGACCTGGTTCGATCGCACCAATTATTTCGAAACGGTGCCGACCGGCGCGCTCGACCGGGCGCTGTTCCTGGAATCCGACCGTATGGGCCATCTGCTGGGCGCGGTCACCCAGACCAAGCTCGATACCCAGCGCGGCGTCGTCCAGAACGAAAAGCGCATGGGCGAGAATGAGCCCTATGGCCTGGTCGAATATGCGCAGCTCGCCGCGATGCTGCCGGAGGGGCATCCCTATCGCCATTCGACCATCGGTTCGATGGCGGACCTCAACGCGGCCAGCCTGGCCGACGTGCAGACCTGGTTCAAGACGCATTACGGCCCTAACAACGCGGTGCTGGTGCTGGCGGGCGACATCGACGTGCCGACGGCGAAGGCGAAGGTGGAAAAGTGGTTCGGCAACATCCCTGCCGGCCCCGCACCCAAGGATGTGGATGCGACGGTCCCGACGCTGGGGCAGGATGTCGAAAAGGTGATGCACGACAATGTGGCGGCCACCCGGCTCTATCGCAACTGGATCGTGCCGGGCGTCAATTCCGACGATCTGACGCAACTCAATCTCGCGATGGCGGTATTTGGCGGCCTCAAATCCTCGCGGCTCGACAATATCCTCGTGCGGGACGAGAAGGTCGCCGTGGGGGTGAAGGCCAGCATCCAGCCCTTCGAGAAGCTCTCCATCGCCGAGATCACGGTCGATGTGAAGCCAGGGCAGGACCCGGTGGCCGTCGGCAAGCGGCTGGACCAGCTGCTTGCCGATTATCTCGCCAAGGGACCGAGCGCGGACGAGGTACAGCGCGCCGCGACGCAGCAGCTTTCCGGCACGATCGGCGGTCTGGAGAAGGTGGGCGGTTTCAGCGGCAAGGCGGTGACGCTGGCCGAGGGGGCGGTCTATTCCAATGATCCGGCGAAATATAAGCAGGACTTGGAGGCCGCCGCCGCCGCCACACCGCAGTCGGTGAGCGAGGCGGCGCGCAAATGGCTGTCGCGGCCGGTGTTCCGCCTGACCGTGGCGCCGGGCGAACGGTCGGCCGAGGATAATGCGCTGGCGGGCAATGCGACCCATCATCCGGCCTATTTCCGCGATCCCAAGAAGCCCGCGCCGGTTGCGGTGACCCCGCCGCCGCCCACCAAGATCGCCGAACCGGGGATCGAGCCGGTCAAGGATCTGGAATTCCCGGCCGTCGAGCATGCGACGCTCAAGAACGGCATTCCCGTCGTCTTCGCGCGCCGGGCGACGGTGCCGGTGGTGCGGGTGTCGGTGTCCTTCGATGCCGGCAATGCCGCCGACGACAAGGCGAAGCTGGGCACGGCGGGACTGACGACCGCACTGCTGGACGAAGGCACGACCACCCGCAGTTCGGTCCAGATCGCCGAAGAACAGGAACGGCTGGGCGCCTCGATCAGCGCGGGCAACGGCATGGATGCCACCAATGTGGGGCTCTATGCGCTGAAGCCCAATCTGGATGCGTCGCTGGGCCTGCTGGCCGACGTGATCCGTAATCCCGCCTTCGCGCCGACCGAGGTGGAGCGCCTGCGCGGGCAGGTGCTCACCCGCATCAAGGCGGAAAAGACCGAACCCATGCCGATCGCGCAGCGCCTGCTGCCGCCGCTGCTCTATGGTCAGGCGCATCCCTATGGCATTCCCTTCACCGGTTCCGGCACGGAAAGCGGGGTCAAGGCCGTGACGCGGGCTGATCTGGTCGCCTTCCATGACAAATGGCTGCGGCCCGACAATGCGACCATCTTCGTGACCGGCGACACCACCCTGGCCGACGTGATGCCGCTGCTCGAAAAGCGTTTCGGCGACTGGAAAGCGCCGAAGGTCGCCAAGGGCACCAAGCTGTTCCGCATGGACCGCATGATGCGGCCGTCGCGGATCATCCTGGTCGACAAGCCGCAAAGCCCGCAGTCGATGATCCTCGCCGGCCTGCTCACCAACAAGGCGGGCACCGACAATCCCGTGACTCTGATCACCGCCAATGAAGTATTGGGCGGCAGCTCGACCTCGCGCCTCATCATGGACCTGCGCGAGAGCAAGGGCTGGGCCTATTATGCCGGAACCGGGTTGCCGGGCGTCAAGGAAACGATCCCGCTGCTGGTCTATGCCCCGGTGCAGACCGACAAGACCGGCGAATCCATCGTCGCCGCGCGCAAGGATATCAGCGACTTCCTGACCGCCAAGGGCACGACCGAGGCGGAACGCAACCAGACGATCAACAGCCAGATATTGTCGCTGCCCGGCAGCTTCGAAACCTCCTCCGACCTGCTGGGCGCGATGATGCGCAACCGGATGCTGGGGCGGCCGGACGATTATTATGCCAGCCTGCCGGGCGTCTACCGCGCGATGACCGCCGCCGATCTCGACAAGGCGGCCCGGGAGGCGATCAATCCCGACCGGCTGATCTGGGTCGTCGTGGGCGACGCGAAACTCGTGAAACCACAGCTTGACGTCGTTGGCCTTCCGGTGGAAATGGGCACATTGGCCGATTGACGATTACGTAAAGGAGAAGTGCTATGGCGGCAGTGGACGGTGCCTATGATTGCGTGGCGAAGACGCCGATGGGCGACCAGAACGGTGTGTTGACCGTCATCAGTTCGGGCGACAGCTTCCATGGCACTTTTGCCGGCATGATGGGTTCGCTCGACGTGGCCGAGGGCAAGGTCGACGGCAACAAGCTGAGCTGGAAGATGAACATGACCATCCCCATGCCGATGACCCTCGAATGCGAGGCCGAGGTCAGCGGGGACAGCATCACCGGGACGATGCAGCTCGGCGCATTCGGTGCCGCGGGTTTTTCGGGTACGCGCCGGAACTGAATGGACGGCGAAGTTTAAACGGGCCGGGAACCGCGAAGTTCCCGGCCCTTTTTCGTGCCATCGAAAACCGGTCTGATGCGGTCGGGATGGGAATTGGGCGCGGATCGAAACGAATCTGTTGACCCAAGATATTAGTTAGCTATCTAAGAAAAATGTCCCCTTCGGAATTGAAACGCGCGCTGGCACATAAAATGCCGCAGGTGGCGCGTCAGTGGCGGCAGCTTGCCGATCTTGCGCTTGCCGAACTGGGCGTGTCGAACAGCGCGGGATGGTGTCTGATCTATCTCGACCGGCTGGGTCCGGATATGCGGCAGGCGGATCTGGCGGAAGAACTGGGCATCGCCCAGCCTTCGCTGGTGCGGACGCTGGACCAGTTGCAGGCCGCGGGACTTGTCGAGCGCGTGCCCAACCCGGATGATCGCCGTTCGAACCGAGTCGCCTTCACGCCGGAGGGGCAGGAACTCGTGGGACAGATCGAAGCCAGGCTGGATAATCTGCGGCGCGAGCTGCTCGACGGCGTCCCCGACGCCGCGATCGAGATTGCCGTCAACATGCTGAGCCTGCTGGAACGGCGTATGGGGGAACGGAGAGGACAGTCCTGATGGCTGGTCCGATATGAGCGCCATGATGATGCGAGCGCCGAGATGATCGCCTTTGGCGAGCGTATCGGCTGGCCCGCCGCGCTCTTTTCCCTGAAATGCTTCGCCGCGGCGATGCTGGCGCTCTTCGTCGCGCTCAGCATTGGGCTGGAGCGGCCCTATTGGGCGTTCCTCACCAGCTATATCGTGGCCCAGCCGCTTGCCGGGGCGGTGATTTCCAAGGCGGTGTTCCGCATCATCGGCACGATGGTCGGCGCGATCTTTTCGGTGGCGGTCGTCCCGCCGCTGGTCAACGCGCCGGAAATGCTGTCGCTCGCCATGGCGTTGTGGCTGGCCGTCTGCGTGTTCGTCTCCCTGCTCGACCGCACGCCGCGCTCCTATATGTTCGTGCTGGCGGGCTACAGCGCCTGCCTGATCGTCTTTCCCGACGTCGACACGCCGCAGACCATCTTCACCGTGGCCACGCTGCGCGTCCAGGAAATCACCATCGGCATATTGTGCGGCAGCCTTGTCCATGGTGTCGTTTTCCCCGGTTCCATCACCAATTTGCTGCTGGCGCGGGTGGAGGCGATGCTGCGCGACGCCGAACGCTGGTCGCATGACGCCATTGCGCTCGAACCGGTGGAAGGACTGGCGCAGGAGCGTCGTCGTCTGGCGCAGGACATTACCGAACTGCATCAGATGTCGGTGCATTTGCCCTTCGACATTTCCCGCCTCGCGCCGCGCGTCCGCACGGTGCGTGCGATGCAGGACCAGCTTTCCCTGTTGCTGCCATTGGGGGCCGCGGTGGAAGACCGGCTGGCGATGCTCAAGGCCGCGAATGACGGCATCGTGCCGCCGAAGGTCGCCGGGCTGATCGGCGATGCGCGCACCTGGATCGTGAACCCCGGCCATGAGATTGCGGCCCGCACCGTTGCGGCGGACGCCTTGATCGCGCGTTGCGCGGCCCTGGAGCCGGCGGCCCAGGCGGAAATGGGCTGGGCCGACATGATGCGTCTTAGCATGCTCGCGCGGCTGGCCGCCCTGATCGCGGCGCATCGCGATTGCCGTGATCTTTACGACCAGATGGTGACACACAGGCGCGAAGCTGTCAGCCCCCGCGTCGGCGAATTGCTGGAGGGGCGTCGCAGCCGCGAACTGCACAAGGATTATGCCAGGGCGGCGCGCGGTGCCTTCGGCGCCTTCGTCACCCTCGCCCTGGGATGCGCCCTGTGGATCGGCAGCGGCTGGCGGGACGGCGGCACGGCGGTGATGCTGGCGGGCGTGTTCCTCTCGCTTTTCGCCGCGTCCGACAATCCACTGGCGCCGCTCAAGGGCTTCATGATCGGTACCATCGCCGCTTCATTGCTGGGCGCGATCTACGGCTATGCGATCATGCCCCGGCTCGACGGATTTGCCCTGCTGGCGGCGGCCTACGCGCCAATGCTGCTGCTGCTGGGGACGATGATCGCGTCGCCGCGCTGGGCCGGCATCGCTGTGCCCACATTACTCGGGCTGGGCAGCCCGGTGCTGCTGTCGGATCGCTACAGGGATGCCTTTGCGCTTTACGCGAACGGCACCGTGGCGCAATTGGTCGGCCTCTGGTTCGCGATCATCATGACCGGGCTGTTGCAGTCGGCAGGCGTCGAAGGTGCGGTCCGGCGGACGATGCGCGCGGGTTGGAACGATATCGCCAATCGCGCCACGCTGATGACCCCGCCCGACGTGCGCGGCTGGATAAACCGGATGCTGGACCGCATTGCGTTGCTCGCGCCACGGCTGGCCGCTACGCGGTCGGACAGCGGGCGGCCGCTTTACGATGCGCTGCGCGACCTGCGAACCGGTGTCGCCATCGGCGAACTGCGGCAATTGCGGCTGGACCTGCCCGTGGGGGAAGCGACGCCGCTGGCCGAGGTGCTGACGGGCGTGGGCATGCATTATCGCGGGCTGGATCCCCACGCCCCCCAGCCCGCGCCGCCCGCCCTGCTGGACGCCATCGACCGGGCGATCGGCGACCTCTCGCGCAATCCCAGCGGCCTGATCCGGCGGGAGGCGGTCCTCGCGCTGGTCAGCCTGCGCCGCAACCTGTTCCCCGACAGCGAAGGCTATCGGAGGGTCGCTGCATGACCGGAGAAATTGCGTTGGGGGGCGTCTATGTACCGACCCTGTTGCTGCTGGCACTGGTCGCGCTGATCTTGAGCTGGGGCATAACCCGGCTGATCGGCGCCCTCGGCCTCTATCGTTTCCTTGCCTATCGGGCGGCGGTCGACCTCAGCATTTTCGTGCTGATGCTGGGTGCGCTCGCCATCCTCGTTCCCTCCCTTGGAATCCGTCTATGAACCGCCTTACCGCCATGCTGATCAGGAGTGCTGCCACCATCGTCATCGTCATTGCCGCCGTGCTGGTGGCGGTGTGGATGTGGAACCATTATGAACGCAGCCCCTGGACTCGTGACGGACGCGTGCGCGCCGATGTGGTTCGGGTGACCCCGGATATCGGCGGGCTCGTCACCTCCGTTGCGGTGCATGACAATCAGGCGGTGAAGGCGGGCGACCTGCTGTTCGTGATCGACCGGCCTCGCTATGCGCTGGCGCTGGAGCAGGCGGAGGCGCGGATCGCCAGCGCGAAGGCGACGTTGGGTCAGGCGCGGCGCGAGGCGACACGCGACGTCGCGCTGGGCGATCTGGTGGCGAAGGAAGCCCATGAGCAGAATGTCGCGCGCGTCGCGACGGCGGAGGCCGCGCTGGCCGAGGCGATGAGCGCGCGGGACGCCGCCGGGCTCAACCTCAAGCGGACCCAGGTGGTGGCGTCGGTCAACGGTGTGGTCACGAACCTGGACCTGCATCCGGGCGATTTCGTCGCGGCCGGGCAGCAGGCCATGGCGCTGGTCGACCGCGACAGCCTGCGGATCGAGGGCTATTTCGAGGAAACCAAGCTGCCGATCGTGTGCATCGGCGCACCGGTGACGGTGCGGTTGATGGGCGAGGAGCAGGACCTGCACGGGCGGGTCGACAGCATCGCCTACGGCATCAATGATTCGAGCCGGAGCGACAGCGGCAACCTGCTGCCGACGGTCGAGCCGACCTTTTCCTGGGTGCGCCTGGCCCAACGCATTCCGGTACGGGTCAAGCTGACCAAGGTGCCCCCGGAGGTGAAGCTGATCGCCGGGCGCACCGCCACGGTGACGATCGAACCGGCGAGGAAGGGCGCGAAGCCGGGGGCCTGCCGCCATGCGTAAGACGGTCGGGACGCCTGTGTTGGCGTTGGTTCTGGCCGCCTGTGCGACGGCGGGGCCGGACTACCGGCCACCGGAAAAGTCGGCGGCCACGGCTCCGGAGGCGCGGGGGGCTTTCCTCTCGGCTCAGGGCGCGGGCTTCAGCAATGCCGAACTGCCCGACCATTGGTGGCGGCTCTATGATGATTCCCGGCTGGATATGCTGGTCGAGCAGGCGCTGGCGGCCAATACCGACCTGCGCGTGGCCGACGCCAATCTGGCGGCGGCGGAAGCCGTGCTGCGCGAGGCGGAGGCAGGACGCACCATCGGCACGGCGGTCGGCGGCGGCGTGACGCTGGCGCGGCCTTCGGGCACGGGCGAGAACCTGCCGGGCGTGGTCGGCTACGATCTCGGCCTCAGCGCCTCTTATCCGCTCGACCTCAACGGCCGGATCAAGCGCGCGATCGAGGCGAGCACCGCCGATCTGGAAACGGTGGTGGCGGCGCGCGACTATGTCCGCGTCGGTGTCGCAGCGGCGACGGCCCGGGCCTATGCCCAGGTCTGTGCCGCCAATTATTCGCTGACCGTCAACCGCCGGGTGGTGGCCCTACAGCGCGAGACGCTCGATGCGACGCAGCGGCTGTTCAAGGGCGGGCGCGGCACGGCTTTCGACGTCAGTCGGGCGCGGGCGGCGGTCGACGCCAGCGCGGCGAGCCTGCCCGCTTTCGAGGCGCAGCGGCAGAACGGGCTATATCTGCTGGCGACTCTGCTCGGCCGCCCGCCCGCTGATTATCCGAAAGAAGTGGAGGATTGCGCGATCCTGCCCGTGCTGCACGCGCCTCTGCCGGCGGGCGATGGCGCGGCGCTGATCCGGCGGCGCCCCGACATCAGGCAGGCGGAACGCAGCATCGCGGCCGATACGGCCCGCGTCGGCGTGGCGACGGCGGATCTCTATCCGCAGATCAGCATCGGTGGATCGCTGGGGCTTGGCGGGCCGCTCAAGAGCTTCGGGTCCGGAACCAGCTTCGGCATGAGCCTGGGGCCGCTTCTGAGCTGGAGCTTCCCGAACCGGCCGGTCGTGAAGGCGCGGATCGCCCAGGCCGATGCGCAGGTGCAGGCCGATCTGGCGCATTTCGACGGAACCGTGCTGGAGGCGTTGCGGCAAACGGAGACGGCGCTGGAGATCTATCGCCGCCATGCCGAACAGGCGGCTGCACTCGACCGGGCGCGGGACAGCGCGGGCGTGTCGGCGGGGCAGGCGGGCAAGCTGTTCCGCTTCGGGCGCGGCGATTTCCTGTCCTTGCTGGATGCGCAGCGGTCGCTCGCCGGCGCGGAGGCCTCGGCGGCGGCGGCGCGGGTGCAACTGGTGCAGGATCAGATCGCCATCTTCCTCGCGCTTGGGGGCGGCTGGTCCTGAAAAGAAAAGCCCGCCGGTCCCTGGAGACCGGCGGGCGTGAAGTTGGTGCGACCCAAAAGCTTCACATGATCAATATTGGACCGTGACCGTCACCGCGCGGCGGTTCTGCGCCCAGGCCGATTCGTCGGACCCCAGGGCAGCCGGGCGTTCCTTGCCATAGCTGACGGTGGTGATGCGGGCGGCGTCTATGCCCAGCGAGGCGAGATAGTTTTTCGCGGCATTGGCGCGACGCTCACCCAGCGCGATGTTGTAGTCGCGGGTGCCGCGCTCGTCGCAATGGCCTTCGATGGTCACGCGGACATTGGGGTTCTGCTGCAACCAGGCGGCCTGGCTTTGCAGGATCTGCTGGTCCTGCGCGTCGACATCATATTGGTCGGTGCCGAACAGGATGCGGTCAGACGAGACCGAAGCGACGAAATCTTCCTGGCTGCCCTTGACCGGGCCGGAAGGCGTGGCCGGACCCGTGGTCTGCGTGGAGGTGTCGGCGGGCGGCGGCGGCAATTCCTTCGGCGCCTTCTTGGAGCAGGCGGCAAGCGCCACAATGGCGGTAGCCACCAGCAGGGTACGGGAAAGTTTCATCGGGTTGCTCCTCAACACATGTTCTAAAGTCGTTACGTAATCGGGACGATTCGGTTCCGATACAATGTAGATCAGGGCAATAATGGACCCCAGGCCGGATCGGAACCGCTGAGCGGCGTCGGGATCCGCCGCTCGTTCACGCCGGTCAGGTCGACCTGCCACACCTGGCTGTTGCCGTCGCGGCCCGGCGTGGTGCGGAAATATTGCAGCACGCGGCCATTGGGCGACCAACTCGGCTGCTCGTCCTGCCAGCCATTGGTCAGGATGCGCTCATTGTCGCCCGTGGGCGTCATCACCGCGATCTTGAAATCGCCCGAAATCTTGGTGAAGGCGATCAGGTCGCCGCGCGGGCTCCATTCGGGCGTCGCATAGCGGCCGCCACCATGGCTGATCCGGCGCTGGCCCGATCCATCGGCGTTCATCACATAGATTTGCTGGCTGCCCGACCGGTCGCTTTCGAACACGATCTGGCGGCCGTCGGGCGAATAGCTGCCGCCCACGTCGATGCCCGGCGCGGTGGTCAGGCGGACCGGCGCGCCGCCGTCGGCCGCTACGCGATAGATATCGGTATTGCCCGCGATCGCCATGGAGAAGAGGATGTTGCGGCCATCGGGCGACCAGCGCGGTGCGAAGGTCGGGTTGCTGCTTTCCGTCACCAGCCGCTGCCGTCCGGTGCCGATGTCGTAGATATAGATGCGCACCCGGTTGTTCAGGTAGCTCACATAGACGATCGACTTGTAATCCGGCGAGAAACGCGGGGTCAGCGCGATCGACTGGCCGTTGGTGATGAAGCGGTGGTTGGCGCCATCCGAATCCATGATGGCCAGGCGCTTCGTACGGTTCCCCTTGGGGCCGCTTTCCGCGATATAGGCGATGCGGCTGTCGAAGAAGGGGCTTTCGCCCGACAGGCGCGCATAGATGGCGTCGGCGCATTTATGCGCGGCCCGGCGCCAGTCGCGCGGGGCGACGACATAGCCCTGCCGCGTCAATTCCTGCTTCAGCGCCACGTCGTAGAGATAGCAGCCGACGGTGATATCCGCTTCGCCCCCGGTCGTGCGCACGAAGCCCTGCACCAGCGCCTGATAGGCGCCCCATTTGTCATAGGCCGGGCTGGTGACTTCGGGAAAGGCGATGGTCGGGATGCCGCTGGGGCCGGAGGGATCGAACAGGCCCGACCCCTTGAGGTCGGCGGCGATCACCTCGGCGATCTTGCGCCCCAGTTCGCTCGAGGAACCGGCCGGAGTGGATACCTCGGCCTGTGCCGGAAGCGCCGGAACGACGATCTTGAGGTTGGAGGAGGATTCGTCCGTCACATCGACGCTGAGCTGCGCCAGTGAGGTGGGCGCGAACGCCAGCAGCAGCAGCGCCCCCAGCGCAGCCCCCAGTTTTCCTGTCCTGAAGGGTCGGGTCATTGCGATAGCCTCTTGTCGAAGGAGATGCGGAGGGATTTCCAGCCGTCATAGAGATCGGGTGGAAGCTTGAAGGGCGCGGCCAGGCGGATCGCCTTGACCGCGAGTTCCTGGTGCAGCGTCACCTGCGTCCGGTTGCTGGCGGTGATGCCGGTGGTGTTGACGACCTGCGGTTGCCCCGCGAGCGAGCCGTCGCGGGAAAGCTGCACGTCGACGAAGGTGCGGAGCTGCTCGATGTCCGCCCCGCTGGGCGATTTCCAATAGGGTTTGAGCTGACGGCGGATTTCCGCGTCCAGCGCGGCCTTCTGCGCCGGACCCATGGCGGCGGCGGGCGGCGGCGCGGGCTTGCGCGGCGCGTCGTCCTCCGTGTTGATGCCCTTGAGGAAATCCCTGCCGAGCAGCGAGCCTTTCGGCTTTTCGGCCTTGCCCTGGCCCGACGCGCGGGCGGGGCGGCGGGCTGCGGCCTGGTCGCGGGCTTTTGCGATGCCTTGGCCGGAGCGGCGGCGTCGGGGCGGGGTTTTTCCGGGGCCGCTTTGGGCTTGGCGGGGGCCGGCTTTTCAGCCGCCGGTTGCGGCTTCGGTTTGGCGGCCGGCACGTCCTTCTTCGGCGGTGCGGGGGCCGCTTTGGGCGGCGCAGGCTTTGCCACCGGCTTGGGCGGCGCGGCTTTGGGCGCGGGCGGTGCCGGGGTGGGCTCGGGCCGGGGCGCCGGTTCGGGCTCAGGCGCGGGCGCCGCATCCTCGGTCGGGCCTTGGTCCGGCGCGACGCTGGGCGGCGGAGGTTGGTTCGAAACCTGCGGCGCCATGGATTTCAACGCCACCTCGTCCACCAGGCTGACGTCCATCGGCGGGGAGTTGAGTTTCAACGGATTGGGGGTGGCGAGGAAACCGGACGACAGCAGGCCGAACAGCAGGACATGTCCCGCCGTTGCCACCCCCAGGCCGATTTTCTCCGCACGATCCATAGCCAAGACCTATGGTCCCTATTCTGAACCGCGGCTTGCGCCGCCGTCTTCGGTGCCGGTGCTGACCAGCGCGACCTTGTTCAGGCCCGCCCGGTTCAGCTCACCCATGACCAGCATCACCCGCCCATAGTCGAGCCCCTTGTCGGCGCGCAGGAAGATCTGCGGCGGTTCTTCCTTGCCGGCATGGGCGGACATGATCTCTGCCAGGCGGCCGGGCAGCTCGGCATCGCTGATCTGCGCATCGTCGATGAAGACGCCGCCATCACGGTCGATCGAAACCACCGTCGGCTTCTGGTCCTGGTCCAGCCCCTTGGCGCGGGTTTCGGGCAGGTTCACCGGCACACCCGTCACCAGCAGCGGCGCCGTCACCATGAAGATGATCAGCAGCACCAGCATGACGTCGACCAGCGGCGTGACATTGATGTCCGCCATGGGCGCGCGATGACGGCCCCGGCGGCTGGAGGGCGGTCCGGACATGGCCATTATAACCGCCCCTCCGTCATCCCAGCGGAAGCTGGGATCTCAGGCCGGATAGGGCTGCGCTTGAGGCACGAGATCCCAGCTTCCGCTGGGATGACGATGTTGTGGGACAACATCGTCACCGCTGCGCCTCCAACTCCCGGCTCAGCGTCGAATAGAAACCGTCGGCAAAGCGCGTCAGCCCGGATTCCATGCGATTGATGCCATGGCTGAAGCGGTTATAGGCAATCACCGCCGGGATCGCCGCGAACAGGCCGATGGCGGTGGCGAACAATGCCTCGGCAATGCCCGGCGCCACGACCGCGAGCGAGCTGTTCTGCTCCGCTGCGATGCTGGTGAAGGCCCGCATGATCCCCCAAACCGTGCCGAACAGCCCGACGAACGGCGCGACCGATCCGATGGTGGCCAGGATGTTCAGCCGGTCCGACAGCCGGTCGACCTCCGCGCCGATGGTGCTGGTCATGGCGGTGGACAGGCGGTCGCGCGTTCCGTCGCGGTCGATCACCTTCTGCGCGGTCGAGCGGCGCCATTCGGTGACGCCTGCGGCCATCACCTTGGCGGCGGGGAATTCCGCCTTGCCGCGCGCTTCGTAGAAGCGGTCGATATCCTCCGCCTTCCAGAAATCCTGTTCGAAGGCGCGGCTCTGCCGGCTCGCCTTGCGCAGCGTGAAGCTGAAACCGATGATCATCGCCCAGGTCCAGATGCTGGCCAGCAGCAGGCCCAGCATCACCACCTTCACGACGATGTCGGCCTGAAGAAACAGGGCCAGCGGCGAAATGGTGGCGGCTTGCGCGGCATTGCCGACTGCAAGGCCAACGTCGGGCATCGAAAGGCTCATGGGTTGATGTCTTCCCCTCTCATCAAGCGGCTGAAAATGTCGATCCAGGGCTTTGGTTGCCGGCGCGGGCGGCCCTGGGGTGTCAGAAAGGCGACGGAAACATCGCCCTGCGTCAGTATTTCCCCATCGCGCATGACCGTCTGATGAATGGAACATGAAGCGGCGCCGACTTTCGTGACGCGGCTCACCACCATCAGGTCATCATCCAGCCGAGCGGGGCGGCTATAATGGAGCTGGAGGTCGGTGACGGCATAGACGCCCTCGCCGTCCTCCAGATTGCCGCGCTGGTCGATCCCCGCGACGCGCAGCATGTCCGACCGCGCCCGCTCCATATAGCGCAGATAATTGGCGTGGTAGACGAGGCCGGACAGATCGGTATCCTCGAAATAGACGCGCAGCGGGAAATGATGCACGGCGGCGATGAACCTTCCGGTCGCCGGCGCGGGCAGCAGGTCTGAAACGGACATGCCGGGGCTTTTAACCATCAAGCAGGCACGGCGCAAAGCCGGAAATTACGGAAAGATCAGCACTCCGCCGACCGTCCGGGGCTTTCCGTCCGCTTTCATCCGTCTGGAAGCTCTGGCGGCCTGCCTGTCATGGCGTTACGGGGACTGGCAAGACCGACAAAGGCCGATTCAGTGCAGAAAGGTTCGAGGAATGACAGATATCCGAACGGTGGGAGTGATCGGCGCAGGCCAGATGGGCGCGGGCATCGCGCAGGTGGCGGCGCAGGCAGGCTATGAGGTGATCCTGTCCGACGTCGACCTGCCGCGCGCGCAAAAGGGCCGCGACGGCATCATCCGCCTGCTGGCCAAGGCGGTGGAAAAGGGCAAGCTGGCACAGGCCGACGCCGACGCCGCCATCGCCCGGATCACGCCGGTGGGCGAAGTCGCGCCGCTGGCCGCCTGCCAGTTGGTGATCGAAGCCGCGACCGAGCGGGAAGAGATCAAGCGCGCCATTTTCGCCAATGTCGGCGCCTTGCTGGGGCAGGACGCGATCCTGGCGTCGAACACCTCCTCCATCCCGATCACTCGGCTGGCGCAGGCGGCGCCCGATGCCAGCCGCTTCGTGGGCGTGCATTTCTTCAATCCGGTGCCGGTGATGGCGCTGGTCGAGGTCATTCGCGGCCTCGCCACCAGCGCGGAAACGGTGAGCGCGGTCGAAGCCTTCGCCGCCAGCCTCGGCAAGCAGGTGGTGCATGCCTTCGACGCGCCGGGCTTCGTGGTGAACCGTATCCTGCTGCCGATGCTCAACGAGGCGATCTTCGCCCTGGGTGAGGGCGTGGGCAGCGTCGTCGACATCGACAAGGGCGTGATGCTGGGCCTCAACCATCCCATGGGCCCGCTGACCCTGGCGGATTTCGTGGGTCTCGATACCTGCCTGGAAATCTGCAAGGTGCTTCAGGGGACGACCGGCGATCCGAAATATCGCCCCGCGCCGCTGCTGGTCAAATATGTCGAGGCGGGCTGGCTGGGCCGCAAGACCGGCAAGGGCTTCTACGACTATTCGGGCGCGGAGCCGGTTCCGACGCGATAGGAGGGGAGACGCTCTCCCTCTGCGCCCCGGATCAAGTCCGGGGTGGCGGAGGTGGGATGGGATCGGGGCCTTACCCCGCACTCAATCCATGCTTCTTCATGCAGTGGCGAAGCTGGTCATAGCTTAGCCCCAATCCCTTGGCGGTTGCGCGCTGGTTGTAGCGATAGCGCTCCAGCGCGGCCCGCACGATCGCCGCCTCATGCGCGTCGACGGCGGATTTGAGGTCGCTGATGATCTCGAAACTGATGGCGGGCGCAGCGGCGGGTGGCGCGCTTGCCATTCCTGCGACAGGCGCGGTCGCCATCAACGGCCTGGGTTTCCAAGGCGAGGCGAAGGGATCGAACATGATCGCGGCGATCGGCCGCGCCGGTTCGTTCCAGCGATAGACGGCCCGCTCCACCACATTGCGCAGTTCGCGCACATTGCCGGGCCAGTCATGCGCTTCCAGTTCGGCCATGCAGGCGGCCGAAAAGCCCGGCCATTGCGGCCAGCCGATCTCCGCTCCCATACGCCGCCCGAAATGGTCGGCAAGCACCGGGACATCCCCTTCCCGCGCTCGCAGCGGCGGCAGGGTGATGACCTCGAAACTCAGCCGGTCGAGCAGGTCGGGCCGGAACCGTCCGGCATCGGCGGCGGCAGGCAGATCCTCATTGGTGGCCGCGACGATCCGGACGTCCACCATGATCGGCTTCGACGCGCCGATCCGCGTCACCTCGCCATATTCGATCACGCGGAGCAGCCGTTCCTGCGCGGCCATGGATAATGTGCCCAGCTCGTCCAGGAACAGCGTGCCGCCATCCGCCTCCTCGAACCGCCCGGCCCTCGCCCGTGCCGCCCCGGTGAAGGCACCCTGCTCATGGCCGAACAATTCCGCCTCGATCAGCGTTTCCGGCAGCGCCGCGCAATTCATGATGATCAGCGGACCGTCCCAGCGCGGCGACAGGCGGTGGAGGCGTTCGGCGATCAGTTCCTTGCCCGTCCCGCGTTCCCCGATCACCAGGACCGGTCGGTTCAGCTCGGCGGCCCGCCCCGCCTGTTCGACCGCGTCCAGAAAGGCCAGCGATTGACCGACGAACTGGGTATTTTTCTCCATTCGCCAACTTATGGTGAAATTTCCCACCTTTCGGCAAGCGTTATTCTTGGACGCGTGTAAAAAACCTCGAAATTCCGCCATTTCCTGAAATTGGCACGGCTTCTGCAAGGTCGGATGGCGAAGCCGCTGACAGATCAAGCGGCACATATTTGAAGGCCAGGGTTCAGGAGTATAACATGGAAAAGCAAAGCAGCAGCGTTCGCGAAATCGGCCAGTTCCTGTCCGTCGCCATCGTCTCCGTCCTGTTCGGATCGACCTTGATCCTTTCGGCGGTCGGCCCGGCCCGTGCCAGCGAAGGGCCCATGCTCGCGAACCATGATTGCCCCGCGGTCCAGCATTATCTGGCGTAAGGCCGCCTCACAGTTCGTACCAGGAGTGAAGTTCAAATGGGTATTTTCTCCCGCACCCGCGACATCATCGCCGCCAATGTCACCGACCTGCTCGATCGGGCGGAAGACCCGGCGAAGATGATCCGCATGATCATCCTCGAAATGGAGGAGACTCTGGTAGAGGTGCGCGCGTCCGCCGCCCGCACCATCGCCGACCAGAAGGAAATGCGGCGTCACATCGCCAAGCTTCAGGGCTTGCAGGATAGCTGGACCGAAAAGGCCCAGCTCGCACTCAGCAAGGAGCGTGAGGATCTGGCCAAGGCCGCTTTGCTCGAAAAGCAGAAGGCGGCCGACATGGCGGAGCAGCTTTCCCATGAGATCGAAGTGCTGGATGAATCGCTGCGCGCCTCGGAAGAGGATATCGCCAAGCTCCAGGCCAAGCTGCGCGAGGCCCGTGCCCGCCAGAACAGCCTTGTGACCCGGATGGAAAGCGCCCAGAATCGCCTCCGCGTCCGTGAAGCCTATGCCGGCGAGAAGGTGAACGACGCCTTCGCCCGCTTCGAGATGCTGGAGCGCCGCGTCGACATGGCCGAAGGCCGCGCCGATGCCGCCGGCCTTGGCCAGCAGCCCAAGACGCTGGAGGAAGAGATTGCCGAGCTGCGGAGCAGCGACAAGGTCGATGCCGAACTCGCCGCCCTCAAGGCCCAAATGGGCGGGGCCAGCATGCAGAAGGGAGAATGACGCATGGAGGACGTGTTCCTGCCCATCATGATCTGCGGCATGCTGTTCATCGGCATGCCCTGGCTGATCTTCCACTATGTCACCAAGTGGAAACAGGCCCCCAAGATCACCGATGAGGATGAGCGGCTGCTGGACGAACTGCATTTGCTCGCCCGGCGGCTGGAGGAGCGGCTTCAGACGGTCGAACGGATCGTCGCCGCCGACAATCCCGATTTCCGCCCCGCCCGTCCGTCGCAGGACGATGGTTATGATTTTGACCGGAGAAACTGAGATGGCTGCCCGTCGCACCAAATTCTATCTCGACAAGCAGAACGGCAAATGGATGGGCGTATGCGCCGGTATTGCCGACTATACGGGGATCGACGTGCTGTGGGTCCGGGTCGGTGCCGTGCTGGTGACGCTGATGGGGGCCTTCCCCTGGACGCTGATCGCCTATTTCGTGGTTGCCTATTTTGCCGAGAACAAGCCGGTGGGCCTCTATGCCGACCGCGATGACGAGAAATTCTGGCAGGGCGTGCGCACCAATCCGGCGCGCTCCACCCGCGATGTCCGGTCGAAGTTCCGTGACATCGACCGCCGCCTGGCCGACATCGAAACCTATTATACCAGCCGCAACACCCGCCTGGCCGACGAGATCGACAGCCTGCGCTGAGCGGCAAGGGGAACGCCGTTCATCGAACCGATAGCGGCGCCGGTCGAAACCAGGCTGCGCGCTTTCATGAAAACGAAAAGCTGAAAGGCGCCGGATCGGTTGTCGCCCCAGGGTTGCCACCCTGGGCGTGCCGAGACGGAGCAAGGGAGACAGACAGATGAATCCGTTCGAAATGGTCGTCGCCATCGTCGCGATCACCGCCATCGCCAGCGTCGTGCGTGCCAAATATGGCGTCGTACGCCGGCACAAGGGCGAGGACTTCATCCAGCGCGGTCCCGATCCGGAAGCGGAACGGCTGCGGGCGGAGGTGAAGGCGCTCAAGGATCGCGTCGCCGTGCTGGAACGGCTGGCGACCGACAGTTCCACCGCGCTGGAACGGGAATTCGACAAGCTCAGGGACCGCGACTGACGCGGCCTGAAGGAAACATGCCTTAGGGAGGACAATATGCAGGACCCCCTTATCACTCTGACATTGGCGGTGGTGGGTTTGTCGGGACTCGTCATCGTCGCCATGACCGCCCTGCGTGGCTGGAACGGCTGGCTGGACCTGAAGCGCGCGGAACTGGCGCGGCGGACGGACGAAGCCGCGCCGCCATCGGCCGCGACGCGGATCGAGGTCGCGGACCTCAAGGAACGCATCCGCAAGCTGGAGGCGATCGCCGCGGGCGTCGATCTGTAATGCTTTTCAGGAGGAAAAGCGGCTTTCGTCTGCCGCTTTTCCTCCTATATGGCGGCTATGACCGATCATGCCGCCCTTGCCGATCTTTACGAGGAATATGAATTTCTCGATGCCGACGACCGCTATCGGTTGCTGATCGATCTGGGCCGGGCGCTGGAACCGATGCCCGACGCGCTCAAGACCGATGCGACGCTGGTGCGGGGCTGTTCCGCGGCGGTGTGGGTCTATCCCATGGTGCTGGAAGCTCAGTCTCACGCTGGGCCGAAGCTCCATTTCCTGGCGGACAGCAATGCGGCGATCACCAAGGGAATCATCGCGCTGGTTCTGCTGACGGTGCAAGACCGGGCGCCCGCCGCGATCGCCGCGACCGACATTGAAGCCGCGCTTGCGCCCTTCGATCTGCGCAACCAGCTCAGCTCCAACCGGACGCAGGGCATTCCCAACATGATCGCGCTGATCCGGGAAACCGCCGCACGTTACCGCTGAGCCAAGGGAAACAGGCCCGCGCTGGCGCGTTCTCTTCCCGTAATGATGACGGGACAGGAGAGAAGAGATGCGAACCCTTTGGGCACTGGCTGCCGTAGGGCTGATCGTTGCCTGCTCCTCGCCGGAGGACAAGGCGCCGACCCAGCGCGACCAGATCGGGCAGGTCTGGAAATATGAAGGCGGAACGGGCGCAAAGGCGAAGGTCGCCTATATCGGCAGCGCCAACACGGTCCAGACCATGACGGCGGGCGACACTTTCGCCGTGCTGCTGGTCCAGCCTATGGAAAAGGGCCAGGCCGACGTCACGGTGAAGCTGGTGGGTGCCCCCTTCACCTGCGACCTGTCCGACTGCCGCGTCACCGCAACGACGCAGGACGGCAAGACCCATGAATGGAAAGGGCGGATGACCGACAATAAGGACGGCATCGAACTGCTGCCCGCGGCCAAGGCCTATGATGCGATCAAGGACAATAAGACCATCAAGGTGAATCTGGTGGTGGGACCGAAGGACAAGAGCTTTCCGTTCCAGTTCAACGTCGCGGGACTGGATCTGAAGAGCTGAACCGTCATCCCGGCGTAAGCTGGCATGACGGTCATATCCTTCATTCCTGCAAGGACACGCCCGGGCTGCGCGGATCGGCGCCGCCGACCCAATGGCCGTCCGCCTGCCGTTCGGCCGCATTGGCCTTCAGCCCGAAACGGCTGATCGACACCTTATGGCCGAGTTTTTCCAGCGGCGCCTTCATCGCCTCCAATGACGTGCCCTGTTCCAGCACCAGCCCGTCCTTGTCGAAGAATTCGAACCCCAGCGCGATCGAATCCTGCGCCGACAGACCCCAGTCGAAATGCGCGATCAGTGCCTTGGCGACCTGCATGATGATGGTCTTCCCCCCCGCCGCGCCGACGGTGAAGATCGGAGTCCCCGCCGCGTCATAGACGATGGTGGGCGACATGGACGACAGCGGCCGCTTGCCGGGCTCGACCCGGTTGGCGACCGGCGCGCCGTCCTTTTCGGGGGTGAAGCTGAAATCGGTCAGTTCATTGTTCAGGATCACGCCGTTGGCGATAAGCTGGCTGCCGAAGAAGCTTTCGATGGTGGATGTCCAGGCGGCGATGTCGCCATGGCGGTCCACCGCGACGAAATGGCTGGTGCCCGATTCCGGCTGGGGCAGGGCGGCGGTCCGCTTTGCCGCGCCGGGGGTGTGCCGGGCCGGTAGTCGTTGAGTGCCTTGCCCATGCTGATCAGTGCCGACCGCCGCTTCAGATAAGCGGGATCGATCATCCCGGCGATCGGCACGGCGACGAACTCGGGGTCGCCCAGATAGGTTTCGCGATCCGCATAGGCGAGGCGCATCGCCTCCCCGATGACGTGCCAGGACCGGGGATCATCCTTGCCCCATTGCGCCAGCGGGAAGCGTTCGACCATGCCCAGCACTTGCAAAACGGTGATCCCGCCTGCCGAAGCCGGTCCCATGCCGCAGACCGTATAGATGCGATAAGGGCCGCAGACCGGCTTGCGCGCCTTGGCCTGGTAGCCGGCAAGATCGGCCTCCGTCATCGGCACCGGGTTCTTCGGGGCTTGGGTGACGGTTTCGGCGATGATCCTGGCGTTTTCGCCCCGATAGAAGGCGTCCGGCCCCTCCGCCGCGATTCGCTTGAACAATGCGGCCAGCGGCGGATTCTTGAGGATCGTTCCCATCGGCGCGGGCTTGCCGTCGATCCAGAAATATTGCCGGATTTCGGGAAAATCGGCCCAGATCGGCTCCAGCGCCTTCATCGCCGTGTCGAGCCGCTGGCGCACCTCGAACCCCTGTTCGGCAAAGCGGATGGCGGGCTGGAACAACTCGGCCCAGGGCAGCTTGCCCCATTTGCGATGGGCCTCCCAGGCCAGCCGCAGATTGCCGGGCACGCCGACCGAATAGCCGCCCGGCCAAGCCTTGAGGAAGGGGAGGGGCTGGCCGTCCGCCCCCATGAAGCGATCCGGCCGTGCCGCTGCGGGAGCGGTTTCGCGTCCATCGATCGACTCCAGCACGCCGGTCTGCCCGTCATGGTGCATCAGGAAGCCACCGCCGCCTATGCCGCTATTATGCGGCTCGACGACGTTGAGCGTCAGCATCATGGCGATGGCGGCGTCGGTGGCGCTGCCGCCCTTGCGCAAGATTTCCTGCCCCGCTTCGGCGGCGCGGGGATCGGCGGCCGAAACCGTGGCGTTGACCGACACCGGTTCCCGCGCGGCGAGCGGGGTGGGGAGGAGAGGGCAAAGGGCGAAGGCAGCCAGCAGGCCGGAAAGGCGAGAAATCATGTCCGGCACCCTAATCGCTGCGTTGCGTCCTGCAACCCATAGGACGGATCAGGCGTCGATACCCACTATCTCGCCGATATTCTTCACCCCGTCGCGCGCCATCAGCATCTTCAGCCCCGCATTGATTCGCTTGGCAAGATAAGGCCCCTCATAGACCAGCGCGCTGTAGAGCTGGATCAGGCTCGCTCCCGCGCGGATGCGGGCATAGGCCTGTTCCGCATTGGCGATCCCGCCCACCCCGATCAACGGCAGGCGCGTGCCCAGCGCCCGGCGGAAGTCGCGCAGCCGTTGCAGTGCCATGTCGTGCAGCGGCGCGCCCGACAGGCCGCCCGCCTCGCCGGCGTGGGGCGAATGCAGCGAGGGCCGGGAAATGGTGGTGTTGGAGACGATCAGCGCGTCGATCCGATGGTCGATGCAGGCCGCCGCGATATCCTCGACATCGGCCGGTTCCAGGTCCGGCGCCACCTTCAGGAAAATCGGCGTCTTGCCGCTCCCCCGCGCCGCCATCACCGCGCCCAGCAACTGGTCGAGCGCAGCCCGGTCCTGCAAGGCGCGCAGGCCCGGCGTATTGGGGGAGGAGATGTTGACCGTCAGATAATCGGCCAGCGGTGCCATGCAGGTGACGCCCGTGGCGTAATCCGCGATTCGGTCCGCCGCGTCCTTGTTCGCGCCGATATTGATGCCGATGATCGGGCCGCCGGGGCGCTTCCGCTTGGCGATCCGTTCCGCCGCGGCGGCCTGGCCGCCATTGTTGAAGCCCATGCGGTTGATGACCGCGCGATCTTCCACCAGCCGGAACAGACGGGGCAGGGCATTTCCCGGCTGCGGCAAGGGGGTCAGCGTCCCCAACTCGGAAAAGCCGAAGCCCAGCCCGTGCATCTTGTGCGCGACCAGCCCTTCCTTGTCATAGCCCGCCGCCAGCCCCACCGGATTGGGAAAGGCGATTCCCGCCACCGTCTGCGCCAGCGCCGAATCGGGTGCGAGCGGCGCGGGAGTCGGCATCAGCCGGAGCAGCCTGATCGACAGATGATGGGCCCGTTCGGCTTCCAGCGCGAAGAAAAGTGGTCGGATAAGGCGGTATGGCATGGCGGCGCTATGCCAGTGCCGGCGGCCGGCGTCGAGTCACTGTTGCGCCGCGGCAACAGTAGATAAGGATCGACATTTCTTAACAAGATTCATTGGGATTCGTCCCGTTTTGGTCCGGCTAATGTCCGATCCATCCAATAAAATTTCCCCGATTCGGACGTAAGAGAGTCCTGCGACCCGAAGGCTCTAGGCCCATGGCCGACGAGACCTTTTACTGACCCGGTGGTGAAAATCGCCGGGTCATTTTTTTGGTTCGTCCTCCCGAACCGCCCGGAAAGCGATATTCCGTTAAGTATAGCGCTTGCGCCGTGGCTATAATGGCGCATAGTGCGGCTCGGGGTGAAATATGCGGTCGCATGATGGCGCAGCGTCCGGGGGGACGCCGAATATCAGGGCAAGAGACGATCAACTGCCGTTGTCTTATACCGTCGATGCGGCGCAGGGACCGGTCCGGTTGCGATATTTTGCGCTGCCTGAACAATTGAACGCCTATTTTGGCTCCTTCTATGTGTTTAGCGAAACGGCCGATCATTATTCGGATGTGACACGGGCGGATGTTCCGCAACTTCGCTTCATGCTGGACGGCAGCGGCCATTATCATTTCCATGACGGAACGACGGCGCCCACTCCCGAGATATGCCTGCTGGGGCCGACGCTGGGCGCAACCCGGTTCGAACTGAACAGTCCGGGCCGCGTGGTCGGCATTTCCCTGCTGCCCGCGGGATGGATCGCTCTGCATGGGGGCGATGCCAGCGGCCTCACCGATCGCGTGCAGGATATGGGCCATCAGCCGGGCTATCGCGAACTGCTTGAAAGGCTGCGCGCGGCCGAAGATGCGGAGGCCATGGCCGCCCTGTGCTGGGATTTTCTCGCGGAACGGCTGGTTGCGCTGCCCGAATCGACGTGGCGGTTGCTGGAGGCGGTCGACGGCTGGCTGATGGGGGAGGGGTCTCCCCGAATCGAAACCCTGGCCGACCTCACGGACCTCTCGCCGCGTCAACTCGCGCGCCTGACCAACAAATATTATGGCTGCCCGCCCAAGCTGCTGGCGCGCAAATATCGGGCGCTCCGGTGCAGCGCGCGGATCGCCCTCGACCATGAAAGCTGGCAGGCCCTGTGCGAGGATGGGCGTTTTTACGACCAGTCGCATTTCATCCGGGAGATCAAGCATTTCATCGGGCTGACTCCGCACCAGTTGCAGACCGAACCGACCGCCGTGGCCCAGCTTACCTTGCTGCGCCGCTCACTGGGCGGGGATGTGGCGGTCATCAACCGTTTCAGTTGAGCGCCGGCAACCCGGCCACGTCACCGAATAAAAATGCCTTGATTCAGCAGCCGTGCGGGACCACATGCGCAATCGGATTGATTCGATCCGATTTGAGAATGGTTCGCAAAGACGTAGCGCATGAGGCTTTCGAGTTTCGCAGATTATGCCGTGGTGCTGATGTCCGCCGCCGCCCGCCATTGCGGTGCGGCGAAGATGAATGCGACCACCCTGTCGGCGGAAACCGGCATCCCCCTGCCCACCGCACAGAAGCTGGTGAGCCGCCTGTCCGCCGCCGGCCTGCTCGAATCGAGCCGGGGAACCGGGGGTGGCGTCCGCCTCAGCCGTCCGCCCGCAACGATTACGCTGGCCGATGTGGTGGAGGCGGTGGAAGGCCCCATCGCCATGACGGCCTGCACCGAAATGGGCGCGCATGACTGCTCGCTGGAGCAGGAATGCCGCGTGCGCCCGCATATGAATGTCGCGAACAACGCGATCCGGCAGGCGCTCGCGGGCGTCACCATCGCTAGTCTTACCCGAGAAATGGCATGACCGAAGAAGCTACGACTGTCCGTAATCTCGAAGCGCATGAGGCCGCCGAGCGTGCCTCCACCTACGAGCATGGCTGGTCCTCCGCCATCGAGCAGGACTTCGCGCCCAAGGGCCTGAACGAGGACACGGTCCGCTTCATTTCGGCCAAGAAGAAGGAGCCGGAATGGCTGCTCGAATGGCGGCTGAAGGCCTTCGCCATGTGGCAGAAGATGGAAGCGCCGGAGTGGGCCAAGCTCAACATCCCGCCGATCGACTATCAGGACGCCTATTATTATGCCGAGCCGAAGAAGAAGGCGGAGCTGAATTCGCTGGATGAGGTCGATCCGGAGATATTGGCGACCTATCAGAAGCTGGGCATTCCCATTGCCGAGCAGGAAGTGCTGGCCGGGGTGAAGGGCAGCCGCAAGGTCGCGGTCGATGCGGTGTTCGACAGCGTCTCGGTCGCCACCACCTTCCGCAAGGAGCTGGAGGAAGCGGGCGTCATCTTCCGCTCCATCAGCGAGGCGGTGCGCGAATATCCCGATCTGGTGAAGAAGTGGCTGGGCAAGGTCGTGCCGATGCACGACAATTATTTCGCCACCTTGAACTGCGCGGTCTTTTCCGACGGCACCTTCGTCTACATCCCCAAGGGCGTGCGCTGCCCGATGGAACTCAGCACCTATTTCCGCATCAATGCGGAGAATACTGGGCAGTTCGAACGCACGCTGATCGTCGCGGACGAGGGGTCTTACGTCTCCTATCTCGAAGGCTGCACCGCGCCGATGCGCGACGAGAACCAGCTTCACGCCGCAGTGGTCGAGCTGGTCGCGCTGGACGATGCGGAGATCAAGTACAGCACCGTCCAGAACTGGTATCCGGGCGATGAGAACGGCAAGGGCGGCATCTATAATTTCGTGACCAAGCGCGCGCTCTGCCAAGGCCGCAACAGCAAGGTCAGTTGGACCCAGGTCGAAACCGGCTCCGCCATCACCTGGAAATATCCCAGCTGCGTGCTGAACGGCGAGAACAGCGTGGGCGAGTTCTATTCGGTGGCGCTGACCAACAATCTGCAACAGGCCGACACCGGCACCAAGATGATCCATAATGGCAAGGGGTCGCGCTCGACCATCGTGTCCAAGGGGATCTCGGCGGGGCGCAGCAACAACACCTATCGCGGGCTGGTGCGCGTGGCGCCCGGCGCGGAGGGCGTGCGCAACTTCACCCAGTGCGACAGCCTGTTGCTGGGCGACCAGTGCGGCGCGCACACCGTCCCCTATATCGAGGTGCGCAACCCAAGCGCGCAGATCGAGCATGAAGCGACCACCAGCAAGATCAGCGACGACCAGCTTTTCTACGCGACGCAGCGCGGACTGGATCAGGAGGCGGCGGTCAGCCTGATCGTCAACGGCTTTGCCCGCGAAGTGCTGCAACAGCTCCCGATGGAGTTCGCCGTCGAGGCGCAGAAGCTGCTCGGCATTTCACTGGAAGGAAGCGTCGGTTGATCGACAGGGGCCAACCCTTGAACTCCCCTCCCCTTCAGGGGAGGGGCCGGGGGTGGGGGCTGTCCGTGCGGCAGCTTGCGACGATGCGGCAGCGCGCCAGCGCCATGCGCCTTGAACCAACCGAACCGGAAAAACGGCTGTGGCGGGTGCTGTCGGGTGCAAAGCTAGGCGGTCACAAGTTCCGGCGGCAGGCCGTTATTGGCGCGAACATTGCGGATTTCCTCTGCCCGCAAAAGGCGCTGGTCGTGGAGATTGACGGCGATACCCATGCCGATGGATCGGATGCTATGCGTGCTCGGAGGCTGGTGGACCTTGGCTATCAGGTCGTCCGTTTTACCAATCATGATGTGATGACGAATTTGGAAGGCGTGTGCGAACGGTTGCTGGCGGTCTTGAACGCCGCGCCGGATCGCTGGCACAGCCCCCACCCCAACCCCTCCCCTGAAGGGGAGGGGCTTAATGAGGATGAAGTGACTTGAGCGACGAAGACGATATTCAAGATGCCCTTGCCGATTTCGCGGAGGATGTCGGCAATGGCCAGGCATGGACCGCCGCGATTCGCATTCTGACGGAAGATTATGAGCTGGAAGAGGGCGAACTTGCAGCCCGCGCCGCCAAGGATTTCGGTGACCTCGACGCCTATCAGGCCGAATGCCGCGAGGCGTTGGACAAGGGCGACGCCGCCTTCACCGAGAAGCTGAAATCCGACAAGGCCTTCCACAAGGCCAAGGCGCCCAATCTCGCCCGGATGGGGCCTGTGACCGAATTCGTGACCGGCATATTGGAAAAGGGTGCACCCGAACCCTGCGCCGACTGGTGGCCCTATATGCCGATCAAGCGCCATATCGACACGCTGTTCCCTGCGCCGGGCGATGTGCGGGACATGGCCTTCTGGACCGCGCGGACGCTCCAGCGCGCGCATAAGGGTTGAAGCATGCTGACCATCGACAATCTCACCAACGCAATCGACGGCAAGGCGATCCTGAAGGGCCTGTCGCTCTCCATCAAGGCGGGCGAGATCCACGCGATCATGGGTCCCAACGGCGCGGGCAAGTCGACGCTGGCCTATACGCTGGGCGGCCGCCCCGGCTATGAAGTCACCGGAGGCGAAGCCTCTTTCAACGGTGTGAACTTGTTCAGCTTGGAGCCGCATGAGCGCGCCGCCGCAGGCCTGTTCCTCGGCTTCCAATATCCGGTCGAAATCCCCGGGGTCTCCAACCTGCAATTCCTGCGCGAGAGCCTGAACAGCCAGCGCAAGGCGCGCGGAGAAGAACCGCTGTCGGGCGGCGAGTTCATCAAGCTCGCCAAGGAGAAAGCGGGTTTGCTGGGTCTCGACATGGAGATGCTGAAGCGCCCGGTGAACGTCGGCTTTTCCGGCGGCGAGAAGAAGCGCGCCGAAATGGTGCAGATGGGCATCCTCGACCCCAGGCTGGCGATCCTGGACGAGACCGATTCCGGCCTCGACATCGACGCGCTCAAGATCGTGGGCGCGGGCATCAACGCCATCATGCGCAAGCCCGACAAGGCGGTGCTGCTCATCACCCACTATCAGCGCCTGCTCGACTATGTGAAGCCGGACTTCGTGCATGTTCTCGCCGCTGGCCGGATCGTGAAATCGGGCGGTCCCGAACTGGCGCTGGAGCTGGAGCGCGAGGGCTATGCCGATGTGGTCGGGGCGGAGGTGGTTGCGGCGTGACCACGCTCACCCTTCCCACGCGCCCCTTGCCCACACGAAGGGCTGAAGAATGGCGCTACAGCGATCTCGACGCGCTGGCGACCATCTGGCCGACGCCCGCGCCGACGCGCATCGATGTCGCCGCCGGGGAAAGCGCGCGCCATCATCTGTTGCAGGACGCGGCCGACGGCGCTGCGGCGGTGCATGATTATGCGATCAGCATCGCGGATGGCGCACGCTGCGATTTCCACCTCCTCAACATCGGCGGCAAATTCGGCCGTGTGACCTTCGACGTCACGCTGGGCAAGGGCGCACATTTCGAATTGAACGGCGCGATCATCGGCGGCGGCGATCAGGTGCTGGAGATCATCACCGCCGTCACCCATGCGCAGCCGGATGCCACCAGCGGCCAGACGATCCGCTCGATCCTGGGTCAGCATGCCACCGGCAGCTATCTTGGCTCGATCAACGTGGCGCGCGACGCGCAGCGCACCGACGCCTTCCAGTCGGTCAAGGCGATGCTGCTCGACCGCACCGCCACGGCCAATGCGAAGCCTGAGCTGGAAATCTACGCCGACGACGTGAAATGCGCCCATGGCGCGACCGTGGGCGAACTCGACAAGCAGGCGCTGTTCTACATGGCCAGCCGCGGCATGGACCCGGCAATGGCCAAGACATTGCTGCTCAAGGCCTTCGTGGCAGGTGTGTTCGATGATGTGGCGGACGAAGCGGTCAAGGACCGACTCGAAGCCGCAGCGCTTGCCAAGCTGGAGACGCTGGTATGACCGTCAACGCCTTCGACCGGCTCGACCTGCGCCATGACTTTCCGGGTGTGGGTGACTGGCACTATCTCGACAGCGCCGCCACCGCGCAGAAGCCGAACGCCGTGATCGACGCCATCGCCCGCGCTTACGGCCCGGATTATGCGACGGTCCATCGCGGCGTCTATGAGCGCTCGGCCAACATGACGCTCGCCTATGAGGCTGCCCGCCGCAAGGTAGCGAGCTTCATCGGCGCGGCGTCGGACGGCGAGATCGTCTATGTCCGCGGCGCGACCGAAGGCATCAACCTCGTCGCGCAAAGCTGGGCAGGCTCGCAGTTGAAGGCAGGCGACCGCATCCTGCTCTCGATGCTGGAGCATCACAGCAATATCGTTCCCTGGCAGATCGTGGCCGAAAAAGTCGGGGCGCAGATCGACGTCGTGCCGCTGACGGCGGACGGCAAGATCGATCTCGACGCCATGCAGGCGATGATCACGCCCGCGCACAAGATGGTCGCGCTGGCCCATGTGTCGAACGTGCTCGGCAGCGTGCTCGACGTCCGCCGCGCCGCCGACATTGCGCATGGCGTCGGCGCGAGGATATTGATCGACGGTTGCCAGGCGGTGCCTCGCCTGGCTGTCGATGTGCAGGCGCTGGACTGCGATTTCTACGTCTTTTCCGCGCACAAGCTCTACGGCCCGACCGGCATCGGCGCGCTGTGGGGCCGCAAGGAACTGCTCGACGCCATGCCGCCCTATCAGGGCGGCGGGTCGATGATCGACAAGGTGACGTTCGAAAAGACCACTTACGCCCCCGCACCGACCCGGTTCGAGGCGGGGACGCCGCATATCACCGGCGTCGTCGGCCTGTCGGCGGCGATCGACTATGTGCAGGCGATCGGCCTCGACGCGATCCATGCCCATGAATGCGCGCTGGTCGGCAAGGCCCGCGCCGCGTTGCAAAGCCTCAATAGCGCGCGTGTCTTCGGACCGGAGGACAGCGCGGGAATCCTCTCCTTCGAGGTCGAGGGGGTTCATCCGCATGATGTCGGCACCATATTGGACGAAACGGGTGTCGCCATAAGGGCGGGGCATCATTGCGCGCAGCCGCTGATGCGCCATCTGGGCGTAGAGGCGACGGCGCGGGCCAGCTTCGGCATCTACAGCGACGACAGCGATGTCGATGCGCTGGTCTTGGGGCTTGAAAGAGTGAGGAAAATCTTCGGATGACCGAGGAACGGAAGATATTGGTGGAAGAGGTCGAGACGGTGGAAACCCCGCCCAAGGCGCGGGTCGAGGATGAAACGCGTCAGCGGGATTATCTCGACGGTTTCCTTGCCCAGAAGCCGGCGGAAGCGCCCAAGGGCGAACCGGGCGGCAGCCTCTATGACGCGATCATCGATGCGCTCAAGGAAATCTACGATCCCGAAATCCCGGTCAATATCTATGATCTCGGCCTCGTCTACGGCGTCGACGTGACGCAGGACGGCCATGCCGTCGTCACCATGACGCTGACCACGCCGCACTGCCCGGTGGCCGAATCCATGCCGGGCGAAGTCGAACTGCGCGTCGGCGCCGTGCCGGGCGTTGGCGATGCGCAGGTGAACCTCGTCTGGGACCCCCCATGGGACCCGCAGAAGATGTCGGACGAGGCCAAGCTCGAACTGGGAATGCTATGATGACCCCACCTCCCAACGGCGAGACGAAAATCCGCGCCCGCCCCGCCGCCATCATCCTGACGCCCGCCGCGGAGCAGCGCATCGCGGACCTGCTGGCCGATGCCCCCGAAGGCACGGTCGGCGTCAAGCTGTCGACCCCGCGCCGGGGCTGTTCGGGCCTTGCCTATTCGGTCGACTATGTGAGCGAGGAAGCCAAGTTCGACGAGAAGATCGAGACTCCTGGCGGCACCTTCTACATCGACGGCGCCTCGGTACTCTATCTTGTCGGCTCGACCATGGACTGGGTGGAGGACGATTTCACCGCCGGCTTCGTCTTCAACAACCCCAATGCCAAGGGTAGCTGCGGCTGCGGCGAGAGCTTCACGGTCTGAGCGACGCTGCCATGCCCCATATGCTGATACTGGGGCTGGGCTATACCACATCGCGCCTCGCCACCCGCCTGCGCGCAGACGGCTGGCATATCACCGGGGTCCGCCGGACCGCCGATGCCGAAGCACTCGCCTTCGATGACGAAGGCGCCGTTCGCGCCGCCATGGCACGGGCCAGCCACATTCTGTCCTCCGTCCCGCCCCAGGGCGACGCCGATCCCGTCCTGGCCCGCTATGGCCCCGACATCGCCTTAGCTCCCGCCATCTGGACAGGCTATCTCTCTTCCACCGGCGTCTATGGCGACGCGGCAGGGGCATGGGTCGACGAATCCAGCCCGGTCGGCTTCGGCCGCCGCGCCGCCCGCACACGGGCCGACGCGGATTGGGGTGCCCTCCGTCCCGACATGCGCCGCTTCCGCCTGCCCGGTATCTACGGCCCCGGCCGCTCGGCATTCGATCGCGTCAGGGAAGGGCGCGCGCATCGCATCGACCTGCCTGACCAGGTGTTCAGCCGCGCCCATGTCGACGACATCGTCGCGGGGGTGATCGCCTCGATCCATGCCGGGCCGCCGGGCATCTACAATCTGTCCGATGACCTGCCCTGTGCCCAGAACTGGTTGATCGAAGCAGCCTGCGAACTGCTTGGCCAACCCGTCCCGCCCCTGCTGACGCTGGAAGAGGCGCAACTGTCTCCGACGGCGCAATCCTTCTACGCGGAAAACCGCCGCGTCGCGAACGGCCGGGCCAAGCGCCTGCTGGGCTGGTCGCCACGCTATCCGACCTATCGCGAAGGCCTTGCCGCCTGTCTGTGAATCGCCCCGTCGCAAAGCGTCCGCATCCCTAACGCCTTCTTAACCATCCCGGCCCGATGGAAGAGCTGTCACCACGCAAGGACAGGATCATGGACCGTTTCGACAACGCCTTCACCGCCCTCGGCCAGCGCATCAACGGCCTGTCCATGCCGGAACGCACGGCCCCGGCTCCGGTCCCGCTGACCAGCCTGATCGACAGGGTGAATGCGGCCAAGCGCCTCTACCAGCCGGGCGTCCGCCGTTAAGCCGCTTTCGTCCGTAACGCGACCACCATTCCGGCAATCGCCAGCAGCGCGCCGACACCGGCCAATGTCGTCCAGCGATAGCCCTCCACCAACGTGGAGATCAGCATCGCGATCACCGGGATCAGCACGCTGGTATAGGCCGCGCGTCCCGCGCCCATGCGCTGGATCAGCCGGAAGTACAGCGGGAAGGTGATGACCGATCCCGCCAGCCCCAGCCAGCCTATCCCCAATATATAGCCCAGCCGCGCCTCGAAGGCCGGCGGTCCGGTCGTTACCCACGCAAACAGTGCATCCAGGCCCGATCCGATCAGCATCGCCCAGGCCAGCACCGCCACCATCGGCAGCCGCCGCGCAATCTCCATGCCCTGCATGACATTGGCCGCCGATGCGCTCAGCAACCCGCCAACCGAGAGCGCTGCGCCCAGCAACACCATGTCGGGCCGCACGCTCGCGGCACGATATTCATGGGCGAGCATCAGGGCTATGCCCGTCACCGCGACCACCGATCCCAGCACGAAGGCCCGGCTCACCGGTTGGCGGTGGAAGAGGAAGGCCAGGATGCTGTTGGGGATCAGCAGCATCGCATAGACCACCGCGACCACGCCCGATGTCAGATAATGCTCCGCGCGATAGACGAAGTTGAAGTTCATCACGAACTGCGCCACGCCCAGCAAGGCAGCAAAGACCATCCCCCTGCCGCCGATGCGGAGCGATACGCCGCGCGCCCTGGCAAAGGCCGCCATCGCCACGCCGCCCAGCAGGAAGCGGTAGCAGACCGACCAGCTTGCCGGCACGCTGCCCAACTGGTCGCGGATCACGATCCAGGTCGAACTCCAGATCAGGGTGACGAGGATGAAAGGCCATATGATGCCGCCTTTGCCTTCCGTCACGCGCTCAGCGTCCCCAGGGCATCGGCCAGCGGCTTCACGCTGGCGGCATCGTGCGACCAGTTGGTGACGAGGCGTGCCGCGCCCTCGCCCCAATCGTAAAAATCGAAACCCTGTGCTCGCAGCGCGGCAGCCTCCTGCGCCGTCAGCCGGATGAACAGTTCATTCGCCTCGACCGGGTACATCAGCCGTCCCGCCGCGCCTGCCGCCAAAGCCTGCGCCGCCGCGTTGGCCGCCTCCGCATTGCGCAGCCAGAGATCGCCCTCGACCATCGCCAGCAACTGCGCGGCGAGATAGCGGCCCTTGGAAAAGAGATGCCCGCCCCGCTTGCGCCAGCGCGCCGCCTCGGCCGCCCGTGCCTGCGCCCGGTCCCCGAAGAAGAGGAGTGCCTCCCCGATCATCCCGCCATTTTTGACGCAGCCGAAGGAAAGGACGTCGACCCCCGCCCGCCAGGTCACATCGCCCGGATGGCAACCCAGATGCGCGACCGCATTGGCGAAACGCGCCCCATCCATGTGGAAGCCAAGCCCATATTCGCGCGCCACGGCACCCAGCGCCGCCACCTCATCGGGCGTATAGGCCAATCCATATTCGGTCGCCTGCGTGATGCTGATCGCCCGCGCCGGCACCTGATGCACATCGGGACGGATTGCTTTCAGCCGTTCCGTCACGATATCCGGCGACAGCTTCGCGCCCGCGCCGGGCAGCGCCATCAGGCTTGCGCCATGGGTATAGAAGCCCGGCGCACCACATTCATCGACGACGATATGGGCCTCTTCATGGCACAGCACCCCGCCATAGGGCGGGCAGAGGCAGGCCAGCGCGATGCTGTTCGCCGCCGTGCCACTTGCGATCCAAAGCGCCTCGACCGGTGTCTCGAACAGATCGGAGAAGACGCCGTTCAGCCGTGCGCTCCAAATGTCGCCGTCATAGCCGTGGTCGGCTCGGTCGGCGGCCGCCATGGCCGCCATGACGTCCGGGCAGACCGGCGTCGCATTATCGGAAAAAAAGTGCATGCGGCATGGAATAGCCGCGCCGCGTTGCAGCGCCAAGATGCCACCGTGGAAGGAGCGGCCATAGGCCATATTATGGGTCAGTAATATTGACCGATTGTTTCATGCTGCCATCTGTGACATAGGCGGCCCGTCCAACCAAAGGAGTTTCACGTCATGGACGTCCAGCAGACATCGCGCTTCACCGTCACCCGCAGCAGCAAGGCTGTATCGGCTGACCAGCGCGTAGCTTCGCTGGCGGACCCCGGTTTCGGGAAGCTCTTCACCGACCATATGGTCACGATTCGCTACACCGATGGGCAGGGCTGGCATAGCCATGCCGTCGGCCCGCGCGAACCGTTCCAGCTCGATCCCGCCTGTGCGGTTCTGCATTATGCGCAGGAAATCTTCGAAGGGATGAAGGCATATCGGCTGGAAGACGGCAGCATCGCCATGTTCCGGCCGGAGGAAAATGCGCGCCGCTTCGCCGAGTCGGCCGAGCGGATGGCAATGCCGGTCCTGCCGGAGGATGTGTTCCTGGAAGCGGTCGAAGAATTGGTGAAGATCGACGCCGATTGGATTCCGGGCGGCGAGGGCAGCCTGTACCTGCGCCCCTTCATGTTCGCGAGCGAGACCTTCCTGGGCGTGCGCCCGGCGAACGAATATATCTTCTGCGTCATCGCATCGCCTGCCGGTGCCTATTTCAAGGGCGGCAAGAAAGCGGTCACGCTCTGGGTGTCGGACCATTTCACCCGCGCGGCGCGTGGCGGTACGGGGGCGGCCAAATGCGGGGGCAACTATGCTGCATCGCTCGTCGCGCAGGCCGAAGCCAGCAAGCATGGCTGCGATCAGGTCGTCTTCCTTGATGCCGCCGAGAATAAGTGGGTCGAGGAACTGGGCGGCATGAACGTCTTCTTCGTGATGGATGACGGCTCGATCGTGACGCCCCCGCTGGGCGGCACGATCCTGCCCGGCATCACCCGCAACAGCATCATTTCGCTCGCCCGTGCCAAGGGGCATGAGGTGCGCGAGGAACCCTACAGCTTCGCGCAGTGGCGCGCCGACGCCGCCAGCGGCAATCTGCGCGAGGCCTTCGCCTGCGGCACCGCGGCGGTCGTGACCGCCATCGGCATGGTGAAGAGCGTCGATGGCGATTTCACCATCGGCAATGGCGATGGCGGCATCGTCACCGAGACGCTGCGCGCGGAACTCACCGGCATCCAGCGCGGCACTGTGGCCGACCCGGCGAACTGGGTTCGCAAGCTGTAGCGCCCGATATGGAATGAAGTGCTCCTGCCCGCGCAGGAGCGCGGCATTTCTTGCGGAAATTGCCGCCCTTTCCAAACTTCTCGGACCAGCCTAGAACCGCCCCCATGCAACGCTTCGACGTCGTCATATTGGGCGGTGGCCTTGTCGGCCTGACCCTTGGCATCGCGCTTTCCGGCCATGGCGTTCGCTGCGCCGTGATCGATCCGGCCGATCCGGTGGATACCACCGCTGTGGGCTTCGACGGCCGGGTTTCGGCGATCAGCTCGACCAGCTATGCCATGCTTTCGGCCATCGGCGTGGCCGAACATCTCCATGGTAAGGGCTGCCCGATCGACCGTATCTGGGTGAGCGACGGGCTGGAGCCGGGGGCGCTCGACTTCGCGCCGGATGCGGACGACGGCGTGATGGGGATCATGTTCCCCAATCGCACCCTGCGCGTCGCCCTCGCGCAGACGGCTGGACAGGCCGAAAATCTCACCCGCTTCCAGCCCGACCGTGCCCTCCATGTCGACCGCAACGCCGATGGCGTGACGCTGGCGCTGGCGAGCGGCGAGACCATCCACGGCGCTCTGCTGGTCGCGGCGGAGGGCCGCAACAGCCCGACCCGGGAAGCGGCAGGTATCAACACCACCCGCTGGAATTACAAGCATGTCGCGATGGTCACCGCCATCGACCATGAAGTGCCGCACGCGAACACGGCTTACGAGATTTTCTATCCCGGCGGCCCCTTCGCGTTGCTGCCGATGCTGCCGGGTACGCGTTCCGCCATCGTCTGGACGGTTCCGACGGACCAGGCGCCCGCAATGCTCAAGCTTTCCGAACGCGGCTGGCTGGCCGAAGCGCAGAAGCGCATGGGTGGCTTTCTGGGCGAGATTGCGATGGCCGGGCCGCGTTCCAGCTATCCGCTGGGTTTCCACCATGCCGCGCGCATCACCGACACCCGCCTCGCGCTGGTGGGGGACAGCGCCCATGCCATTCACCCGATCGCCGGACAGGGCCTCAACCTCGGCTTCCGCGATGTCGCCGCGCTGGTCGAGGTGCTGGTCGAAGGGATGCGCCTCGGCCTCGATCCGGGCGATGCGCAATTGCTCGCACGCTATCAGCGCTGGCGCGGGCTGGACGCGATGATGACCAGCGTGGCGATGGACGGCCTGGTCCGGCTGTTCGACATACCGGGCCGCATTCCTTCGCTCGTCCGGCGTGCGGGGTTGGCGGCAGTTCAGCGCACGTCGCTGCTCAAGAACCGCTTCATGGCCGAAGCACGGGGGCAATCGGGTGCGCTTCCCCGGCTGCTGACAGGCGAGATGGTGTAAACGGACCGAACATCAAGCCTGCCGTGCTCCTGCGCGGTCAGGAGTCCAACTGTCCAATTCAAATCATCCGCCGCAGCGCATCGTCCTTCAGAATGAAATGATGGCGCAGTGCTGCGAGGATATGGACGACGATCAGTGTCGCCCAGACGAAGCCCCCAATCTCGTGGGTTTCGCCAGAAATCCCGACGATCGCATCCCCCTTGGACACTGTGAACTTCGGTACGTCGAACAGGAAGAACCAGGTGAGCGGCCGGTCGCCGGAAGAGGACATGATCCATCCGGTCAGCGGTACGATCAGCATGAATGCGTAGAAGGCGAAATGCGTGGCATGCGCCGCGCCCTTCTCCCAACGCGGCATGGCGGCGGGCAGGGGCGGCGCCTTATGAGTGAACCGCCACACTATGCGCAGGATCGTCAGCGCCAACACCGTCAGTCCGACCGACTTGTGGACTGGCATCACCTTCCAGTCCCTGGGCAGCGCCTCATGCGCGAAACCCAGGAAGAGGTTGAAGAGGATGAGGATCGCGATGATCCAGTGCAGCGCGCGGGCAACGGAACCGTAGCGATCCATCCAATACTCCTTCAGTTGCTATCCCTGACGATTGGCGACCAGATTATCCACCACGGACGGATCGGCAAGTGTGCTTGTGTCCCCCAGAGCCTGCGCGGACACTTCGCCTTCCGCGATCTTGCGCAGGATGCGGCGCATGATCTTGCCCGACCGGGTCTTGGGCAGGCCCGGCGCGAACTGGATGACGTCGGGCGTGGCGATCGGGCCGATTTCGGTCCGCACCCAGGCGATCAGGGCTTTGCGCAGTTCCTCGGTCGGTTCCTCGCCGCTGTTCAGCGTCACATAGGCGTAGATGCCCTGCCCCTTGATGTCGTGCGGCATGCCGACGACCGCGGCTTCGGCCACGCTCTCATGCAGCACCAGCGCGCTTTCGACCTCGGCCGTGCCCATGCGGTGGCCCGACACATTGATGACGTCGTCGACGCGCCCCGTGATCCAGTAATAGCCGTCCGCATCGCGCCGCGCGCCGTCGCCGGTCGTATATTTGCCGGGGAAGGTGGTGAAATAGGTCTGGAAGAAGCGCTCATGATCGCCCCAGACGGTGCGCATCTGCCCCGGCCAGCTCTGCGCGATGACCAGATTGCCCTCGGCCGCGCCCTCCAGTACCTTGCCCTCCGAATCCACGATCTGCGGCACCACGCCGGGCATGGGGAAGGTGGCGGAGCCGGGCTTGAGATCGGTCGCGCCCGGCATCGGCGCGATCATCGCCGCGCCCGTCTCGGTCTGCCACCAGGTATCGATGATCGGGCAGCGGTCCTCGCCCACGACATGATGATACCAGCGCCAGGCCTCCGGATTGATCGGCTCGCCCACTGTGCCCAGCAGGCGCAGCGACCGGCGGCTGGTGCGTGCCACGAAATCGTCGCCCTCCTTCATCAGCGCGCGCAGCGCGGTCGGCGCGGTGAAGATGGTCTGCACTTGATGCCGGTCGACCACTTCCCAGATGCGCGCCGGGGTCGGGTAATTGGGTACGCCCTCATACATCAGCGTGGTCGCGCCGTTCGCCAGCGGGCCATAGACGATATAGCTGTGCCCCGTGACCCAGCCGATATCGGCCGCACACCAATAGATGTCGCCCGGACGGTAGTCGAAGCACAGCTCATGCGTCAGGCTGGCCCAGAGCAGATAGCCGCCGGTGGTGTGCAACACGCCCTTGGGCTTTCCCGTGGAACCCGAAGTGTAGAGGATGAACAGCGGATCCTCCGCATTCATCGGTTCCGCCGGGCAATCGGCGGAAACCTTGGCCGCTTCCTCGTGCAACCAAAGATCCCGGCCTTCGGCCATGTCGACCGCGCCGCCGGTCGCCTTGACCACGACGACCTTGCGGACGCTGGTGCATTCCTGGAGCGCGGCGTCGACATTGGCCTTGAGCGGCACGGTCTTCCCCGCGCGACGGCCTTCATCGGCGGTGATCACCAGCGTCGAATCGCAGTCGATGATACGGCCCGCCAGCGCCTCGGGCGAAAAGCCGCCGAACACGACGCTGTGGATCGCGCCGATCCGCGCACAGGCGAGCAGGGCGAAGGCCGCCTCCGGGATCATCGGCATATAGACGGTGATGCGGTCGCCCTTCTTCGCGCCCGCGCCCTTCAGCACGTTGGCGAAGCGGCAGACCTGTTCATGGACGTGCGCATAGCTGTAGCGGCGCGGCTCTTCCTCGGGCGAATCCGGTTCCCAGATGATCGCGGTCTGATCGCCACGGTCCGCCAGATGCCGGTCGATGCAGTTGGCGCTGACGTTGAGTATGCCGTCGGCGAACCATTTCACGCCGAAGTCGCTTTCCGCAAAGCTGCTCTCGTTGGTCAGGCTGGGGAATTTCACCCAATCCAGCCGCTTCGCCCGCTCCAGCCAGTAGGCGTCCGAATCCCCGATCGACCGTGCATAGTCCGCCGCGCGCCCTTCCCGGTCCAGCAGCGCCGAGGCTGCCCATTCATCAGGAACCGAGAAAAAATCGTCAGACATCCAGCATCCTTTCCTTTGCGAAATACCGCTTTGGCGCCGATTCTAGAGGCAGACCTCGGCGACCGGAAGTCCGGATCGTTGCTGCCGCGCCAAAGTTTCTCTCCATATCGCCGCGCAATTCAGCGGAGCCTTGCCATTTGCCGCTTTTCGCACGCGTCCGCTCGGCCTAACAGGAAGGGAATATGTGGCAACTTTTCCAATTTCCGCTCTGTCCCTTTTCGCGCAAGGTCCGCCTGCTGCTCGGCGAGAAGGGCGTTGGCTACGACTTGGTGCGCGAATCGCCATGGGAAGCGCGCGACGAATTTCTCGATCTCAATCCCGCCGGCACGACCCCGGTGATGGTGGATGAGGAAAAGGGCATCACCCTGATCGACAGCCAGGCGATCTGCGAATATTTCGAGGAGACGGTGGAAAAATTCCCGCTGATCTCGGGCACGGCCGCGGGCAGGGCGGAAGTGCGGCGGCTGACCGCCTTCTTCGACCAGAATTTCTACGGCGATGTCGTCGGTCCGCTGCTGCATGAGCGGATGAAGAAGCGCCTGATCGAGCGCGCCCCGCCGGACGCCCGTGTCCTGCGTGAAGCGATGAAGCGGGCCAATGTCCATATGGACTATATGGACTATCTGCTCGATCACCGGAGCTGGATGGCGGGAGCCACGCTCAGTCTGGCCGATATCGCGGCGGCGGCGCATCTGTCGGTCGCCGACTATCTCGGCGGCATCGACTGGGCCGGGCATGAAACGGTGAAGCGCTGGTATGCCGGCTTCAAGTCGCGCCCGTCTTTCCGGCCGCTGCTGTCGGAGCGGATGGAGGTCATCACGCCCCCGCCGCACTATGAAAAACCCGATTTTTGACGTCGATTCCTTCCCGTTCGGAAGGGCAGGGTGATCAATCCGCCTCCGCTGCCAGATAGACTCGGTTGCGGCCATGTTCCTTGGCCAGATACAGTGCCCGGTCCGCGGCCTTCAGCGCAGCGCGAGGGTCGTCATAGGCCAGCACATTGGAAACTCCGGCGGAAAAGCTCACTCGCTCCATCCGTTCGCCATTGGATCGGTTGACCAGGCTGCGGGTGGCGAGATCCTCCCGAACGCCGTCCACCGCCTCGCAGGCCTCGGGCGCGGTCTTGCCACGGAACAGCATGACGAATTCCTCGCCGCCATGGCGGGCGACATGGCACTGGTCGTTGCTGATCTTGGCCAGCAGCCCCGCCACGAATTTCAGTACGCGGTCGCCCGTGTCATGGCCGTGGGTGTCGTTGATCACCTTGAAATGGTCGATGTCGCAAAACGCGACGGCCAGTGCCTGTCCCTGTTCCTGCGCCAGCTTCAATTCGTCGCGCAACACGGTTTCGAAGGCGCGGCGATTGGGCAGGCCGGTCAGATGGTCGTGCTCGGCGGCCCGGCGCGCGCTGTCGAGATTGGACTTGAGCAACTGCGTCTGTTTCTGATTGTCGCGGAGCTGGTTCTCGACCTGCCGCGTCTTTTCCACCATGGACCGGGTGAGCGCCACCAGCCGTGCGAGGATCGGCTGGCTATCGGCACCGGCGGACAGCCCCTTGACCTCTTCCTGCAAGGCCGCGCCGTAGTCCTTGGCCGAATTGCGCGATTCTGTCATAAGGCCAGTGAACTGGGCCAGATTTTCCTCGACCTTGTCGAGCATGGTCCCCAGCGCTTCAGGTGTGATCTCATCGGCGCGCTGTTCGGCGGCGACATTTTCGATCCACCCGTTGGTGATCTTGCCGCGCTCGGCCAGCACCGCCTTCACCGCCTTTTCGACCCCGATATGGGTGCCGGTCAGATAATCATGGGCGACCCCGAAATTGAGCGGTGTCAGGTCCAGATCATGGGCAAACAGGAAATCGCCGATATCTTCGTACAGCTTGCGCCGCCGGGTGATCTCCCGGCTGGACGGGCTGCCTGAACGGGCGCGCTGCGGCATTTCCGGCGGCTCCTCAGCCTCCTCATGATCGGCCTTTCCCGAAAGGCCACGGGCCCAGCGGGCGAGACGATCGGTCAAGCCGTGCTGCGCATTGGCGGTGGATGATGATGCCCCAGTCATGGCCATCAATACGACCGCGGCCAAACAAGGTTAAGACATCGCCAGCGAAAAAGCGTAAATGGTTGGATTGGCGGATTTATATGTCCGCTCCGATCAGCCAGTCACGGAAAATCCTCACCGCCCGGGTCTGCAAGGCGCGGGGGCGGCATACGAAATAATAGCGATAGGGGCTTTCCACCCGGGTTTCCGGGAACAGCCGGACCAGCCGCGAATCCTGGGCCTCATTATAATGGCCGGCGTGCATGACCGCTATGCCCAGGCCTTGGGCGGCCGCCTCCAGCATCAATTGGCCGGAATCATAATTGTCGATCGCCTGCGGTTGCAGATCGGTCAGGCCGACCGCCTCCTTCCATGCGTCGAAGGCCAGGCCCATGTCGCGGTGGAGCAGCACGGTATGATGGGCGATTTCCTGCGGCGATGTCAGCGCCTGCGGCGAATCCTGGAGCGCCTTGCGCCCGATCAGATAGACCTCGTCCTGATCCAGCTCATGGGCATAGAGCGCCGGGTCGATATCCTTGGCCAGCACGATCGCCGCGTCCAGTCCTTCGCCCAGTCGCGCCACCGCATAGGGTGTGGTTTCGATGTCGATATGCAGCTGCGGATGGCGCTGGCGCAGTTCGCCCAGATGCGGGAAGAGCCGTTGTGTCGCGAACAGCGGCATCACCGCCAGCCGCAACCGCAACTGGTTGCCGCCGCTCTGGATATTCTCCAACGCCTGGTTCAACGAATCGAGCGCCGGGGCGATATCGTCCAGCAGCCTCTGTCCGTCGGCATTGATTTCCAGCGCCTGATGCTTCCGGTCGAACAGCGGGCGCCCGATGAACCGCTCCAGGGCCTGCACCCGGCGGCTCAATGCCGGAGTCGACAACGCAAGCTCCTCCGCAGCGGCCTTGACCGAGCCAAGGCGCGCGACCTGCACAAAGGCCTCCAGGGCCGTAAGGGGCGGCAATCTACGCATAAATCGTCAATTTCATCCGGCCGATCCGCTGCGACGCATCATTATACTTCTCGAACGACGCGCGACCCGGCTCCCAAGCATCCTCATTCCCAAACTTCAGGCCACTGAGCAGGAAAAAAGGGCGGTTGGCAAGATGCAAAAAATGCAACTCCTCGATTCTTTTCGCACTTGCGAAAATACATCCCGCACTGCACATAGGAAAGGCCTTTCAGGCATCCTCTCCTATAAACTTTCCGGGCTGGCCTTTGGGCTGGCCCTTTTTTTATTCGTTCGGAGCCATGACGCGCCCCCTTTTGCTCCGCTATGACGTTTCCTATCTCGTTACGCAGTGACAAGAATGGGGATGGCGAGTGGCTGAGGAAGAAAGCGCGGGACGCAGGATTCAGGTGGCCAATGCACGGCCGGAAGATGCGGGGCGCGGCCTTGCGCGACTTCCTCTGGCAGTGATGGCTGAGCTTCATCTGGCCGAAGGCGATGTGATCGAGATTGCGGGGAAGCGTGCGACACCCGCCCGCGTCGTGCGTCCCTATAAGGAAGATGAGGGGCTGGACGTCCTTCGCCTCGACGGGCTTCAACGCGCCAATGCCGGGGTTGGTTCGGGCGATTTCGTGCAGATTCGGAAGGTCGAGCCAAGGCCCGCCCAAAGGGTCGTGTTCGCTCCTGCACAAAATAATTTGCGGTTGCAGGGCAACCCCGAAGCCCTGAAACGCGTCTTCTTTCAACGTCCGCTGGCATCGGGCGATGTCGTCGCGACGGCGGGGCAGCAACAGGTCCCGCCCGGCGACATGCCGCCGCATCTGCGCCAGATGCTGGCGGCGCCGGCCTATGCCTTGCAGGAAATTCGATTGGTGGTGGTGTCGACGGTGCCCAAGGGGCTCGTCCATATCGACGCCGATACGGAGGTGGAGCTGCGCGCGGAATATGAGGAACCGCGCGAATCCCGTCGGGCCGACGTCACCTATGACGATGTCGGCGGCATGGCGGAGGCGATCGATCAGTTGCGTGAGATGGTGGAACTGCCGCTCCGCTATCCCGAATTGTTCGAGCGGCTGGGGGTTGATCCGCCGAAGGGGGTTCTGTTGCACGGCCCGCCGGGCACCGGCAAGACCCGGCTTGCCCGTGCCGTTGCCAATGAGTCGGAAGCTGAATTCTTCCTGATCAACGGGCCGGAGATCATGGGATCAGCCTATGGGGAATCGGAAAAGCAGCTTCGCGAGATTTTCGAGGCGGCGGCCAAGGCCGCGCCGTCGATCCTGTTCATCGATGAGATCGACTCGATCGCGCCCAAACGCGGCAATGTGACCGGTGAGACCGAAAAGCGCCTCGTCGCCCAGTTGCTCACGCTGATGGACGGGCTGGAACCGCGCACCAACCTGGTCGTCATCGCCGCGACCAACCGGCCCGAGGCGATCGATGAGGCGCTGCGCCGCCCCGGACGTTTCGACCGCGAAATCATCGTCGGCGTTCCCGACGAGCGCGGGAGGCGCGAGATATTGGGTATCCACACCCGTGGCATGCCGCTGGGCGACAAGGTGGACCTTAGCGAGCTTGCGCGTATGACCTATGGCTTTGTCGGCGCCGATCTCGCGGCGCTGACCCGTGAAGCGGCGATCGAGACGGTCCGCCGCTTCATGCCGCGCCTCAATCTGGAGGAAGGAACGATCCCGTCCGACGTGCTGGAGGAACTCTCCGTCTCGCGGGAGGACTTCATGGCCGCGATCAAGCGAGTCCAGCCGTCCGCCATGCGGGAGGTGATGGTACAGGCGCCGAATATCGGTTGGGCCGACATTGGCGGTCTGGACGATGCGCAGATGCGTCTCAAGGAAGGGGTGGAACTGCCGCTCAAGGACCCGGATGCCTTCCGCCGCATCGGTATCCGCCCGGCCAAGGGGTTCCTGCTCTACGGTCCGCCCGGCACCGGCAAGACCTTGCTGGCGAAGGCGGTCGCGCGGGAGGCGCAGGCCAATTTCATCGCCACGAAATCGTCCGACCTGCTGAGCAAATGGTATGGGGAGAGCGAGCAGCAGATCGCCCGCCTCTTCGCCCGTGCGCGGCAGGTGGCGCCGACCGTCATCTTCATAGACGAACTGGACAGCCTGGTTCCGGCGCGCGGCGGCGGCCTGGGCGAACCGCAGGTGACGGAGCGGGTGGTGAACACCATCCTCGCCGAAATGGACGGGTTGGAGGAACTGCAATCGGTCGTCGTCATCGGCGCCACCAACCGGCCGACGCTGATCGATCCGGCGCTGTTGCGGCCGGGCCGGTTCGACGAGCTGATCTATGTCCCCGTGCCCGATCAGGCCGGGCGCAAGCGGATCCTGTCCATCCATACGGGCAAGATGCCGCTTGCCGATGATGTCGATCTCGACCTGCTGGCCGAAAGGACCGAGCGCTTCACGGGCGCCGATCTTGAGGATCTGGTCCGCCGTGCGGGCCTGATCGCGCTGCGCCAGTCGCTCTCTGTCGACAAGGTGACGCAGGCCCATTTCGAAGCGGCGCTGGAGGATACCCGCGCCTCCGTCACGCCCGAAATGGAACGCGAATATGAGCAGATCCAGGCCACGCTCAAGCAGAGCGTGATGCAGGTGGATCCGATCGGTTTCGTCGCCCCCGGCATGTTGCGCCCCCGCGCCGGCAAGGCTTGACCGAAGGCGGGGGAAGAGTGTCCTTCTCCCGCCTTGCTCCCCGCAAAATGCCGCGACCCTCCCTTCCCTCCGGCGCGAAGGCGCTTGCAAGGCCGCGGGATTTTTGCGAGTCGGGCGTATGAAGGCAATCAGGCGAGAATTAATGGCCTCCATTCCCTTGAAGAAAAAGCATCTGGTCCAGCGCTCCAATTTCCTGGCTCAATGGGGGATGTTCTTCAAACAGTTCGTCAAGCATCCGGGCATGATCGGGTCGGTCATCCCATCGTCCGCGTCGCTGGTGGATGCGATGCTGGCCGATGTGGATTGGGCGCATACGCGGCTGTTCGTCGAATATGGCCCAGGCGTGGGCACCTTCACGCAGACCATCCTCGACCGGATGCATCCGGATGCGATCCTGCTGGCGATCGACCTCAACCTCGATTTCGTCGCGTTCCTGGAAGCGCAAATCGACGATCCTCGCCTGCGCGTGGTGCATGGGTCGGCTGCCGACGTGCGCCGTTTCATCCGGGAGGCGGGGCATCGGCAGGCGGACTTCATCCTGTCCGGCATTCCTTTTTCGACCCTGCCCGCCGGGGTGGGCGAGGCCATCTGTGCCGAAACGCGTTCCGTGCTGAGGCCGGACGGCGCTTTCCTGGTCTATCAATATTCCGCCTATATGCGCCGCCTGCTGTCCGCGCAGTTCGAGGAGATTCACGAGCGGGTGGAATGGCGCAACATCCCGCCCTGTCGCATGTTCACCGCCACGAAGCGGGAAATGCTGGCGCAGGCGGCCTGATCGTTACGCGTTCCATTTGCATTTCGCTGATTTTCCGCAGGGAATTTTTGGCCTTTGACACGCATATACCCCATTCAGGGTATGCGGGCGTCGAGCCTGCTCGCTAACCGCTGAAGAAGTGGCAGTTCTACTGTCCGCTGGCGGCCGGGTCATTTTGCGACCCATGGCCCGGTCGTCAGTTCGATGCCTGTTTGCCGCAACCGATGGTTTCGCATTGGCGTGCTTTCATGATAAGGCCCCGCGAAACACGGCGAGAATATCATGAACGACCTGACCCAGACCCCTGAAATGCTGATCGCGACCATGGGCGCCCGTGCCCGTGCGGCGGCGGCGGCACTGGCATCGGCCGGCGACGCGCAGAAGATCGACGCGCTGCGCCGCGCCGCGCAAGCGCTGCGGGATCAGTCGCCGCAGATCATCGCCGCCAATGCCCGCGACATGGAAAATGCCGCGGCCAACGGCCTGTCCCCCGCTCTGCTCGACCGGCTGCGGCTGGACGAGGACCGTATACTCGCGACGGCGGCGGGCGTGGATCAGGTGGCGACCCTCGTCAATCCGCTGGGCAGCGTGATCGACCGGCAGGTCCGCCCCAATGGCATGGAGCTTTCCCGCGTGCGCGTGCCGTTGGGCGTGATCGGCATCATCTATGAAAGCCGCCCCAATGTGACCGCCGATGCGGCCGCGCTGTGCCTGCGCGCCGGCAACGCAGTGATCCTGCGTGGCGGCAGCGAGGCGAAGGAAAGCAACCGCGCCATCCACGCCGCCATGGCGGAGGGCATTGCCGCCGCCGGCCTGTCCGCCGATGCGGTGCAACTGGTCCCCACCACAGACCGCGCGGCCGTGGGCGCGCTGTTGAAAGCGGCCGAATTCATCGACCTCATCGTCCCGCGCGGGGGCAAGAGCCTGGTCGCTCGCGTGCAGGAGGAGGCGCGTGTACCCGTGCTCGCCCATCTCGACGGTATCAACCACAGCTATGTCGACGGTGCCGCCGATCCGGACATGGCCCAGAAGCTGGTGGTGAACGCCAAGATGCGACGCACCGGTATTTGCGGCTCGACCGAAACGGTGCTGATCGACAAGGCGTTCGGGGCGGCGCCCGCCATCGTGAGGGCACTGCTCGACGCCAAATGCGAGGTGCGTGGCGATGACGCGGTGCAGGCGATGGACGACCGGGTGATCGCAGCGTCCGAAGAGGACTGGGACACCGAATATCTCGATGCCATCGTGTCGATCCGGCTGGTCGATGGGCTGGACGAGGCGCTGGCTCATATCGCTGCCCATGCCAGCCATCATACCGACGCGATCATCACCGAAGACGCCGACCGCGCGGAGCGTTTCCTGAACGCGGTCGACAGCGCCATCGTGATGTGGAACGCCTCCACCCAGTTCGCCGATGGTGGCGAATTCGGTCTGGGCGCGGAAATCGGCATTTCCACGGGGCGCCTCCATGCCCGCGGGCCGGTCGCGCTGGAAGGCCTTACCACCTATAAATGGCTGGTACGCGGAACGGGGCAGACGCGGCCGTAATTCGCTAATCTGTCCGGAACGGGGGAGGGGGGGCTACCCCTTCACCGCCCCATCGATCGCCTTCAGCTTCTCCAGCAAAGGCCCGACCCATTCTACCGGCAGCATCACCGGCCCGTCCGAAGGTGCGTTATCGGGATCGTCATGCGCTTCGGCGAAGATCGCCGCGACCCCCGCCGCGACGGCACTCCGCGCCAGCACCGGCGCAAATTCCCGTTGCCCGCCGGAAGCCGATCCCAGGCCGCCCGGCTGCTGCACCGAATGGGTTGCGTCGAACACCACCGGATAGCCCGTCTGCGCCATCACCGGCAGCGACCGCATGTCGCTGATCAATGTATTGTAGCCGAAACTCGCCCCGCGCTCGGTCAGCAGGATGCGTTCATTGCCGGTCGAAGCGACCTTCTGCGCCACCGCCGCCATATCCCAGGGGGCGAGGAACTGCCCCTTCTTCACATTGACGACCGCGCCTGTCTTGCCTGCCGCCAGCAGCAGGTCGGTCTGGCGGCACAAAAAGGCGGGAATCTGGAGGATGTCCACAGCCTGCGCCGCCGCTTCGACCTGCCGCGCCTCATGCACGTCGGTCAGCACCGGACAGCCGAAGCTTGCCTTCACCTCGGCCAGGATCGCCAGCCCCGCATCGATCCCGACGCCCCGCTGCCCCGACACGGAAGTCCGGTTCGCCTTGTCGAAGGAGGATTTGAATATGAACGGCACGCCCGCTCGTGTCGCCACGCCGGACAATCTTTCCGCCATCATCATCGCATGATCGCGGCTTTCAATCTGGCAGGGACCGGAAATCAGGGCGAAGGGCAGATCGTTGCCGACCGTAAGCGGCCCGATGGAAACATGTTTGCTCATGCCGATCACTTCGGCGCTTTCACGAAGCGGCGCAAGAGTTGCCCCCGCCACAGCCCCTTGCCCTCATGATAATTCCAGCAGAACCAGCCGAAAACGAGGCATGCCAGCAGTGAAGGCAGCGCCATCGGATCGCCTTCCCCCTTCATGTGGCGATAGAAGGCGAAGTCCGCCCGCCACCGATCCCGCTCGCTGCCGCCGCCATTGATGCCATAGGCATTGTCATGGCGCCGACAACCGATGTTTCGGTTGTATTTGCGGTGGTCTATGAAATAGCAGTAGTCGCGTTCGGGTGTCGTCATGGCCCGATGTGGAACAGGGGCCATGGAAAAGTTCAAGCGCAAACTCTTCTACCTTGGCGGCTTCGACCCGCGCGGGGTGCGTTTCTACCACCAGATGTATCGCGAGCAGGCGGAAAATTACGCGCGCCTGTCGGGCGAGCGGGTGGAGGTCAGCGCCCGCCGTTCCGGCCCTGCTTCCTCCGCTCTCTGGACCGTCACCAACCACAGCGCGGGCGTCGAAACCGACTATGAATTCCTTCGCTGGGAGGATCTGGTCGGCAAGGTGTGGATACGCAATCCCCTGGCTCTGGCCTGGCGCTCCATCGCCACCTACAGCGCCCATGCCCGGCACATGCAGTTCCTGCGCATGCGGAAACTGCGGCAAGGCCCGGTCATCACCATCCTCTACCCGCCGCTGCTGGCGGTCCTCATCCCGCTCGCCCTCGCGCTGATCCCCACGCTGCTGCTCTCGCTGCTGCTTCCCTTCTGGGCGAGCGCGCTCATCGGCATCGCCATCAGCGCGCTCCTTTCCGGTCGCCTGCTCAACAAGCTGATAGTGCCCTGGCTGCTGCGCTTCATGTATTATAACCACTCGGTCGCCGCCGACGGCCCCGGCGCGGAGATGGACGAGCGCCTCGACCAGTTCGCCGCCCGCATTGTCGAGGAAATGGATGGCCCCTATGATGAGGTCATCTTCGCTTCCCACAGCAACGGCACCATCTATGCGATGAGCGTCCTGCGTCGCATCCTCGAACTACGCGGCACGCTGCCCGACAATTTCACCGTCCTGACATTGGGGCAGGTCGTCCCCGTCATCGCGCTGCGCAAGGACGCGCGCTGGTATCATGCCGACCTCAAGGCACTGGACGACAAGCCCTTCCGCCTCGTCGACTTCTCCGCCCCGCCGGACGGCGCGGCCTATTATGATGTCCACCCGATCCGCCTTGTCTCGGATCGATGCGCCGCCCGCGTCGACCTGCTCTCGCCGCGCTTCCACCTCTTCTACGATCCGGAAAATTACCATAGCGGCTGGTCGAACAAATATGAGGCGCATTTCGACTATCTGCGCGTGGGCGACCGCCTCTCGCCGGTGGACTATGTCAGCCTGACCGCCGGTCGCCGCACCATCGACGAAGCGATAGCCGCATTCAGGATGATCCCGTGACGCCGCCCTTTACCCCGCCTTACCCCGAACCGCCCCGCACCAAGCGCGGCCTTGCAAAGCGCTTCCTGCGCGGCTGGCATAGCTGGATTCATGTGCTGTTCGAAAAGAGCTATACAATGAAGCTGGGCGAAATCCGCATGCCCGGCCAGACCATGTATATCGCCAATGAACTGCCGCTGGTGGACCAGATATTGCGTGGGGGCACCGCCTATCCCAAGCATCGCGAACTGGTGCGCAATCTTTCGCCGCTGATCGGCAATTCGGTCTTCTCCGCCAATGGCGAGGATTGGGAAAGCCAGCGCGCCATGGTGAACCCGGCCTTCGCCCACACAGCGCTTCATCGCTCCATGCCGCTGATGGTGGCGGCCGCCGACGACCTGCTCGCTCGCCTGGACGCGGCGGACAAAGCCAAGCCGGTCGACATCGATCCCATGATGACCCATGTGGCGGCCGACATCATCTTCCGCACGCTCTTCTCCGAAGCGTTGGATGAGCGGCGCTCCAACATCATCCACACCGCCTTCGGCAAGTTCCAGCGCCTCGCCCATAGCGCCTCGATGCTTCGTCTCTACGGTTTTCCGGCCCGCTGGTTCGAGAAGCGGTCCCTGAAACCTGCCAAGGCGATTCACGATGTTTTCCGGCCCATCGTCGAGGCACGCTACGCTGCTTTCCACCAGCATGGCGAGGCGCCGCACAAGGACATCCTCCAGTCCCTGATCGAGGCCAGGCATCCCGAAACCGGCGAACCCTTCACCTTGCAACAGGTGATGGACCAGGTGTCGACGGTCTTCCTCGCGGGCCATGAGACATCGGCCAGCACCATGACCTGGGCGCTCTACATGCTGGCCGAATGCGTCCATGTCCAGACCGCCGCCCGCGCCGAGGTGACGGAAATCGCCGGAAGCGTGCCGTTGGAGGCCGCGATGCTCAAGGACATGGACGCCATCCGCAACATCTTCCGCGAAACGCTGCGTCTTTACCCTCCGGTTGCCTTCTTTCCGCGCGAAGTCACATGTCCCATGCCGATGCGCGACAAGCAGTTGGAGGAAGGCGCCATGCTGGTCGTCGCTCCCTGGCTGACGCAGCGTAACAAGGACAATTGGGCCTGCCCCCATAGCTTCGACCCCCAACGCTTCGAAGACCCCGCCAATGCGGACATGGTGAAACAGGCCTGGTTCCCCTTCGGCCGCGGCCCCCGCGTCTGCGTGGGCGCCGGTTTCGCCCAGCAGGAGGTGATGACGGTGATCGCCAGCGTCGTGCGCCGCTATCGTCTGTCGGTGCCGCAAGGTTTCAAGCCCGAACCGATCAGCCGCCTGACCATCCGGCCGCGAAAAGGGATGAAGCTGATGTTCGAGGCCGCTTCCCTCCTTTCGTCACGCCCTATCCCTTGATCCGCCCGACCATCGCCTGCCCCGCCATTCGCTGCCGCATATAGCGCCGTTTCAGCACCACGCTCGCGCCCAGCAAGGCTACGCCCAGGATGATGCACAATGTCCCCAGCATCGGTGGCCAAAGCCCGAACAGGCTGTGTACATCCAGCGCCGAGGGGGTCAGCAACAGCAGGAATCCCGCCGTGAGCAGCCACAGACCCCAGCGGCGTGGCCGCACCGCAATCATGCGCAGTTCATGCCGATGCGCCTTGCGGCCCTCTTTGGTGGACAGGTCGAGATGCTTCATGACCGATATAAAAGCGGAAAGCGTGGCGCTCTGTCCAGCGTGGCGAAGGGGCTTCCGTTCCTGCATCGCATCGGCTACATGCGGAAGCGATCCCCGGGGGACCGTCCACAGACGGTTGAGAGGCGGCTGATGTGGCCGCGACCCGCTGAACCTGATCCGGATAAGACCGGCGTAGGGAGGGAAGGGCTTGTTCAGATGAAGCAACCCGCGCCCGTCCTCCGTCCATGAGCGTAAGAGGAGGACGGCATATATGGACAGCATTTCCGTCCTGACCCTGCGTCTGGCCGAACTCATCGGCCTCTACATGATCGTCGTCGGCATAGGCGGCCTTGGCGCGCCGCTGCGCTGGCGGCAGATGATGGATGATCTGGAACATTCGCCGGCCCTGGTCATGGAGCTGGGGTTTTCGGTCTTCGCAGTCGGCGCGGCCTTGGTGCTGATCCACAGCATCTGGCGCGATCCGCTGTCCGTCATCGTCTCGGCTATCGGCCATGTGGTGCTGATCGAAGGCGCCCTGTTGCTCGCCGTGCCCGCGCCGCTCCTCAGGATCGGCCGCTGGTCGCTCAACTTCACCCGTGCCTGGGCGATCGTCAGCATTGTCTTCGGCATCCTCCTATTCCTCGCCGGCCTCACCGGTCGCGCCACCGTTATCGTCTGAAAGGAAAATCCATGGCCGATGTTCCCGCCCGCACCGAAATGCGCGTCACCACCGGTCCGATACGTGGATCGCGCAAAATCCATGTCGGCCCCTTGAAGGTCGCCATGCGAGAGATCGATCTCGAACCCGGCAGCGGCGAGCCGCCCGTCCGCGTTTACGACACCTCCGGTCCCTATACCGACCCGAACGCCCGCATCGACATCATGGCCGGTCTTCCCGCGCTGCGCCGCGACTGGATCATCGGCCGTGGCGACGTCGAGGAATATGACGCCCGCACCATCCAGCCCGAGGATAACGGCTTGAAAGGCCCCGACCGCAGCGGTGGTGTCCAGCCCTTCCCCAATACCGTCAAACGCCCGCTGCGCGCCAAGGCTGGAGCGAACGTCTCCCAGATGCACTATGCCCGCCGCGGCATCATCACGCCGGAGATGGAATATGTGGCCGAGCGCGAGAATCTGGGCCGTGCCCGCCTCGCCGAATATGTCCGCGACGGCCATGACTGGGGCGCGGAAATCCCCGATTATGTAACGCCCGAATTCGTCCGTGATGAGGTCGCGCGTGGCCGCGCCATCATCCCCAACAACATCAACCACCCGGAATCGGAGCCGATGGCGATCGGCCGCAATTTCCTGGTGAAGATCAACGCCAATATCGGCAATTCGGCCGTCGCCTCCGACGTGGCGAGCGAAGTCGACAAGCTGGTCTGGTCGATCCGTTGGGGCGCCGACACGGTCATGGACCTGTCGACTGGCCGCAACATCCACGACACCCGCGAATGGATCATGCGCAACTCGCCGGTCCCGATCGGCACCGTGCCCATCTATCAGGCGCTGGAGAAGGTCGGCGGCATTGCCGAGGAACTGACCTGGGACATCTTCCGCGACACGCTGATCGAGCAAGCCGAGCAGGGCGTCGACTATTTCACCATCCATGCGGGCGTGCGCCTGCCCTATATCCCGATGACGGCCAAGCGCGTCACCGGCATCGTCTCGCGCGGTGGGTCGATCATGGCGAAATGGTGCCTCGCCCATCACAAGGAAAGCTTCCTCTACGAGCATTTCGACGAGATCACCGAGATTATGAAGGCCTATGACATCGCCTACAGCCTGGGCGACGGCCTGCGCCCCGGCTCGATCGCGGACGCCAATGACGAGGCGCAGTTCGCCGAGCTGTACACGCTGGGCGAACTCACCAAGCGCGCCTGGGAACAGGATGTGCAGGTGATGATCGAAGGGCCGGGCCATGTGCCCATGCACAAGATCAAGCAGAATATGGACAAGCAGCTCGAGGCCTGCGGCGAAGCGCCCTTCTACACGCTCGGGCCGCTCACCACCGACATCGCGCCCGGCTACGACCATATCACCAGCGGCATCGGCGCCGCGATGATCGGCTGGTACGGCACGGCGATGCTCTGCTATGTCACGCCCAAGGAACATCTGGGCCTGCCCGACCGCGACGACGTGAAGGTTGGTGTCGTGACCTACAAGCTCGCCGCCCACGCCGCCGATCTGGCGAAAGGCCACCCCGCCGCCAAGGTCCGCGACGATGCGCTGAGCCGTGCCCGCTTCGAATTCCGCTGGCGCGACCAGTTCCATCTGTCGCTCGACCCCGACACGGCAGAGAAGTATCACGATCAGACGCTTCCGGCGGAAGGCGCGAAAAGTGCCCATTTCTGCTCCATGTGCGGTCCCAAATTCTGCTCGATGAAGATCACGCAGGAGGTGCGCGATTTCGCGGCGAAGCAGAATCAGCCCGCGGACGCATTCATCGCGGCGGAGGATGCCGAAAAGGGCATGGCGGAGATGAGCGAAATCTTCCGGCAGACCGGCAGCGAGCTTTATATGGGTGCTGGCGGTCGGGAGCATGATTGAGAAGCTGGCTGTTGCAGTGGTCCGGCGGGAGCGATTGGTGTTTTGGCCGCCGGCTGTGGGCGTCAACGGCGCCCGCATGGCCGGCCCCGCTGGGCCAGGACAAGCGCGGTAGTACCTCCTTCTATTTCCCGTTGCGTCGGAGAAAATCTCACGAAAAATCCGTTGTTCGGATTCCTGCCCCATCTGCTTTCCCGGGACTGCCGATCAGCCATGCCCCACTCTCGATTCTCCTGCCCGGCTTCCAACGCATAAGCTGGTGGAGCTTCTTCCTCGGCCTGGTCGAGAGCTTTGCGTGGGGACGGCATGCCATTTCCCGACGGTTTGGGTCGAAGCGGGTCGAACAGTGACATTGCGCCCTTGACCTTGACACTATGTCAGGGTGCACAAGTTCAGCCCACAGGAGCTGTTCGATGGCGCATGAACATCATCATGATAAGGCGGATGTTTCCGACGGGACTCAGGCCTCGGACGGGACTCAGGCCAAGGATCCCGTCTGTGGGATGTCGGTCGATCCGGTAAGGACGCCCCACCATGCGGGTCATGCCAGGGTGACCTACCACTTCTGCGGCGCCGGCTGCCGATCCCAATTCGTCTCCGATCCCGAGCGCTATCTCGGTCCCCCTGCGCCGCAGGGGGATGTTCCCGCAGGGACGATCTGGACCTGCCCGATGCATCCCGAAATCCGTCAGGATCATCCGGGCGCCTGCCCGATCTGCGGGATGGCGCTGGAGCCTGCCACGGTCACGGCCGAAACCGGACCGAGTCCCGAACTGCGCGACATGTCTCGCCGCTTCTGGATCGGGCTCTTGCTCGCTCTGCCGGTGTTCCTGCTGGAGATGGGCGGGCACATCTTCCCTGCTCTCCACCACCTCGTGCCGATGAGGGTCTCGACCTGGATCCAGCTGGTGCTGGCAACGCCCGTGCTGTTGTGGGCGGGCTGGCCGTTCTTCGAGCGCGGCTGGGCATCGCTCAAGAGCGGCAACCTCAACATGTTCACGCTGATCGCGATGGGCACCGGGGTCGCCTGGGCCTACAGCATGGTCGCGGCGCTTGCGCCCGGTATGTTCCCGCCCGCTTTCCGGGGAGCCGACGGCAGCGTCGCCATCTATTTCGAGGCCGCCGCAGTGATCACGGTGCTGGTCCTGCTGGGGCAGGTGCTGGAGCTTCGCGCGCGTGAGCGCACCTCGGGCGCGATCAAGGCGCTGCTCAATCTCGCCCCCAGGACCGCGCGCCGGATCAGGCCGGACGGCACCGACGAAGAGATCGGCATGGATCTGGTCGCCGTCGGAGACCGATTGCGCGTCCGCCCCGGCGAGAAAGTGCCGGTCGATGCCGTCGTCGCCGATGGCCGTTCCTCGCTCGACGAGTCGATGGTGACGGGGGAATCGATGCCGGTCACCAAGGCGGCGGGCGACAAGCTGATCGGCGGCACGCTCAACCAGACCGGCGGGCTCGTGATCGTCGCCGAGAAGGTCGGGCGCGATACGATGCTGGCCCGCATCGTCCAGATGGTGGCCGAGGCCCAGCGGTCACGCGCGCCGATCCAACGCATGGCCGATCGGGTCTCGGGCTGGTTCGTGCCCGTCGTCATCGGCATCGCCATGCTCGCCTTCGTCGGCTGGGGCATCTGGGGTCCGGAGCCGCGCTTCGCCTATGGCCTGGTCGCGGCCGTGGCGGTGCTGATCATCGCATGCCCCTGCGCCCTGGGTCTCGCGACGCCGATGTCGATCATGGTCGGCGTCGGGCGCGGCGCGGGTCTCGGCGTGCTGATCAAGAATGCCGAAGTGCTGGAGCATATGGAGAAGGTCGACACGCTGGTCGTCGACAAGACCGGCACCCTCACCGAAGGGCGTCCCGCCGTGACCGGGATCGTGCCCGCAACCGGCGCCGATGAAGCGGCAATCCTGCGGCTGGCGGCGGCGGTGGAGCGCGCATCGGAGCATCCGCTCGCGCTCGCCATCGTCGAGGCCGCCAAGGCGCGGCAGATCGACCCGCCTGAGGTCACCGACTTCGACTCGCCCACCGGACGGGGCGCATCAGGCACCGTCGACGGCAAGCGGATCGTGCTGGGGAACGCTGTGTTCCTCAAGGATCAGGGGATCGACACCTCTGAACTGAGCGCGCAGGCGGATGACCTTCGCCGCACGGGCGCCACCGCCATTTTCATCGGTGTCGACGGCAAAGTCGCGGGCGCCTTCGCGATCGCCGATCCGGTCAAGGAAACGACGCCCCAGGCGCTTGCGGCGCTGCGTGAGGAAGGCATCCGGGTCGTCATGCTGACGGGCGACAATCGGACGACGGCCGAGGCGGTCGCGGCGAAGCTGGGGATCGAGGAAGTCGAGGCCGAAGTCCTGCCCGACCAGAAGAGTGCGGTCGTCGCGAAGTTCAAGAAGGAGGGCCGGGTCGTGGCGATGGCCGGGGACGGCGTCAACGACGCGCCGGCTCTGGCTGCCGCCGATGTGGGCATTGCCATGGGTTCGGGCACCGACGTGGCGATCGAGAGCGCGGGCGTCACCTTGCTCAAGGGCGACCTCAACGGCATCGTCCGGGCGCGGCGTTTGTCGCAGGCGACCATGTCCAATATCCGCCAGAACCTGGTTTTCGCTTTCATCTACAACGCGGCGGGGATACCGGTCGCGGCCGGCCTGCTCTACCCGCTGTTCGGTATCCTGCTCTCCCCGATGATCGCCGCCGCCGCGATGGCTTTGTCCTCCGTCAGCGTCGTCACCAACGCGCTCAGGCTCAACAGGCAGTCATTATGAATATCGGACAGGCTTCCAAGGCGAGCGGCGTGTCCGAGCGCATGATCCGCCATTATGAGAAGATCGGCCTGGTGCCGCAGGCGCCACGGCGCGACAGCGGCTATCGCGATTATTCCGACGCCGACGTCAACCGGCTGCGCTTCATCGCCAATGCCCGCGACCTCGGCTTTCCGATCGAGGAGATCGGCACGCTGCTCGCGCTCTGGTCGAACACCCATCGCGCCAGTTCCGAGGTGAAGGCGCTGGCCCTCGCGAGGGCGGAAGAGCTGGATCGGAAAGCGAAGGCGCTGGAAGCCATGCGCCAGTCCCTTCTCTATCTCGCCGACGCCTGCCATGGGGACCATCGCCCCGATTGCCCGATCCTGGAGGGCATCTCGCATGGCGACACCGTGATCGGCCGCACCTCCGGTAAGGAGCGTCACGGCAGTTGATAAACGCACCGAAGGACTTTCGATGAACTTGCCTCTCGACCGTCGCCGCTTCCTGCAGGCCGCGAGTGCCACGGGCGCTGCCGCGCTTTCTGGTTGGCTTCCTGCCTGGGCGCAGCCGGTCTCCGCCGGAACGACAGCGGCCATTCCCGAACTGGGCGGGGAAGATATCTCGTTGCGGATTGCCGGCCGGAGCCTGATCGTCGACGGTCGGCGGGCGGCTGCGATCGGCATCAACGGCACCGTGCCGGCGCCGCTGCTGCGCCTGCGCGAAGGGCAGACGGTCCGCCTGCACGTCAGCAACGATCTGGATGAGGAGACCTCGCTCCACTGGCATGGCCTCATATTGCCGACCCAGATGGACGGCGTGCCCGGCCTGTCCTTCCCCGGCATCAAGGCGCGTTCGAGCTTCACTTACGACTTCCCGATCATTCAGGCGGGCACCTATTGGTATCATAGCCACTCGGGCCTTCAGGAACTGATGGGTCTCTACGGGCCGATCGTCATCGCGCCCGCCGGCGACGATCCGGTCAAGGCCGACCGGGAGCATGTGATCATGCTCTCCGACCACAGCCAGATGCACCCGCGCAGCATCTACATGAAGCTCAAGCAGGAGCCCGGCTACTTCAACCGCCAGCGCCAGACGCTCGCCGGCTTGCTCAAGGGCAAGGACCAGCCGCTGGCGGAGCGCCTGCGCTGGGCCGCCATGCGCATGGACCCGGCCGACATCTCGGACGTGACCGGCGCCGTGTTCACCTATGTCGTCAACGGCCACGGGCCGGCGGACAACTGGACCGCGCTGTTCCGGCCGGGAGAGCGGGTGCGGCTGCGGTTCATCAATGCCGCCGGTATGACCATCTTCAACGTCCGCATTCCCGGCCTTAAACTCACGATCGTCCACGCCGATGGGCAGGCGGTCCGTCCCGTCGAGGTGGACGAGTTCCAGTTCGCGCCCGGCGAGACCTATGACGTGATCGTCACTCCGACCGAAGATCGCGCCTTTTCCATCGTCGGCGAGTCGGTCGATCGCTCGGGCATGGCACGCGCGACGCTCGCGCCTCGCGCCGGCATGATCGCGCCCGTTCCGCCGCTCCGGCCGCGGCCGGTCGCCACGATGAGGGATATGGGGATGGACATGTCCGCCATGTCGCATGGAGCGAAGGGGCAAATGGATGACATGGCGGGCATGCCTGGCATGGATCACGGCATGATGGCCGCACATGCGCAGAACAACCCGCCGCCATCCGGCGACCACGGCGCCGGAAGCATGGGGATGCGCGATCCACGCAACGCGCCGCAGGTGAGGCTTGGCCCCGGCGTCCAGACGATCGCGCCGATGCCGGTCGATCGAACGGGAGAGCCGGGCCAGGGGCTGGCCGACGCGGGTCACAGGGTTCTGGTCTATCGCGATCTGGTGGCGTTCGACCGCAACCCCGATGTCAGGGCGCCCGCGCGCCAGATCGAGGTGCATCTGACCGGAAATATGGAACGCTACATGTGGTCCATGGACGGGCAGACCATGTCCGAGGCGCATGAGCCGATCCCCATGCGCGCCGGTGAGCGCGTGCGGGTGACACTCGTCAACGATACGATGATGGCCCATCCCATTCATCTGCACGGGCATTTGTTCGAGCTGGTAACCGGCCATGGCGATCATGGTCCGCGCAAGCATACGGTCAATGTCCTGCCCGGCGGCAAGGTGAGTTGGGACGTGACGGCGATCCCCGGCGACTGGGCCTTCCATTGCCATATGTTCTTCCACATGGCGGCGGGAATGATGCGTGTCGTCCAGGTCCGTCCGATGGAAGGAGAGCCGGCATGAAACGCCTGTTTCTGCTCGGCCTCGTGTCCCTGGCAGTGAGCCTTCCTGCCATAGCCCAGACGTACGACATGGACATGCCGGGAATGACCATGCCGATGGTGCCCGCCAAGCCGCATGCGAAACCGGCGCCGCACCAGCCACACCCTGCGCCTTCGGGCGCCCCTCAACATAAGCAGCACATGGCTCCTGCTGCGCCGCGAGGCGACCATGCTGATCATGACATGTCCAACATGCCGGGCATGGACGTGCCGCCCCCGGATAAGGCGCATGAAGGACATGAGCAGCATCAAGCCTCCAAGGCTGATGCTGGCATGACCGCGCCGAGCGGAACCGACCTTCCGGCGGGCGATGCACCTCCTCCGCCGGTCGCGCACGACCGCAGCGCCGACCGCTTCTATGGCGCGACCGCCATGGCCGAGGCCGAGGATCGGCTGATGAGCTCGCATGGCGGGATGACCTACCATCAGGTGATGTTCAACCTCGCCGAATATCAGGCGCGCAAGGGCCGTGATGGCTATCGCTGGGCGGGCGAAGGCTGGTTCGGTGGCGACATCAACAGGTTCGTCGTGAAAAGCGAGGGCGAAGGCAGCTTCCGCCGGGACATCGACGCGGCCGAGATGCAGGCGCTCTATTCGCGCGCCATCGATCCTTACTGGAACCTCCAAATCGGCGTCCGTCAGGATTTCGGGTCCGGTCCGGGCCGGACCTACGCCGTCGTCGGCGTCGAGGGCCTGGCACCTTACTGGTTCGAGACCGATGCCGCGCTGTTTGTTTCCAACAAGGGTGATCTGCTCGCACGCGTCGAAGGCTATTACGATCAACGCATTACCCAGCGTCTCGTCCTCCAGCCAAGAGCCGAGATCGCCTTTGCGGCGCAGGACATCCCCGAAAGCCGGATCGGTTCCGGCGTATCGGCCGCCGAATTGGGGTTACGCCTGCGATACGAGATGCGCCGGGAATTCGCGCCCTATGTCGGCCTATCCTGGGAACGGAGGATCGGTGATACGGCCCGCTTCGCGCGCCTGGCCGGCGAGGATGTGGAGTCGACAAGCTTCGTGGCCGGTATCCGCTTCTGGTTTTGATGCGCTTGAGCATTGGCTCAGGGAGGAGGGCGCGTTCCGGCGGATCCACCAATCTTATTGGCTGTTGCCGTCACAGAATTCTGACGGCTTTTCGGATCATTCAGTCGCAAGAGTGGATTCCGATCTGATTGAATCAGATCGGCCGCTCTAAGTCTTTTATTTGCCGCGATTTCTTAACCGTCAGATGATGCCATCTGACTGGAAATCGCTCTAGTGTGGTGGATTTGAAATACGCCTCATTATAGCGGCCAGGTGGGGAGCGTATTTCAAATCCATAAACCACACTAGAAACATATATTCGCTAGTGACCCTGATGAATCTGAAGTTCGTTCAACGCCTGCCCAACAATGTGACGAACTTCAGATTCGGGTCACTAGGAGATACGGAAACATATTTCGAACATCACTGCATGCCGCTTATGGACGATCGGCCGGGTCGCTGTGCGGGATGATGACTGTCTGCAGGATGATCGAGAATGGCGCGAAGTTACCTTGAGCGAGTTTAAAGAAAAAAGGGGCCGCCGGGCAGGCGACCCCTTCTATGTTGTCCGCGAAAGCGGTCAGGTCTGGATCAGTCCGCCTTCGTCTGAAGGTTCACGGCCGCATATTTGCCGCGACGGTCAACCTCGAGTTCGAAGTCGAGGCGATCACCTTCGTTGAGCGCGCTCATGCCGGCGCGTTCTACGGCGCTGATGTGAACGAACGCGTCGGGCTGGCCGTCGTCGCGCTGGATGAAGCCGAAGCCCTTCATGGCGTTGAAGAACTTGACCGTGCCGCTCGCGCGTTCGCCGGTGAGCTGGCGCTGCGGGCCGCGGTCGCCGCCGCCCGGACGATCGCCAAAACCACCAGCGCGGGGCTCGCGGGGGGCGCGTTCGGTGACGGGGAGCGGTTCGCCCTCGATCTTGAGGTCGGTCGCCGACACCTTGCCGCCACGATCCACCAGCGTGAAGCCGAGCTGCTGGCCTTCGGCCAGGCCGGTCAGGCCCGCCTGCTCGACGGCGCTGATGTGGACGAACACGTCTTCGCCGCCATCGTCACGGACGATGAAGCCGAAACCCTTCTGGCCGTTGAAGAATTTTACGACGCCAGTGCCTTCACCGACGACCTGGGCGGGCATGCCGCCACCACGGCCGCCGCCGAAACCACCACCGCCGCCGCCGCCGAAGCCGCCACGACCACCGCCGCCACCGAAGCCGCCGCGGTCGCCGCCGCCGAAACCACCACCGCCGCCGAAGCGATCGCCACCGCCGAAGCCGCCGCGATCACCACCGAAGCCACCACGATCGAAACCGCCGCCGAAGCCGCCGCGGCCACCTTCATAGAAACTATCCTCGCCGATACCGTCGCGCTTGTCCTTGCCGCGACCGCCGCGGCGCCCTCTGTCAAAACTCATGCCCTGTTGGTCACTTTCGCTTCGCCCCAGACTAAACCGGACAAACATGTCGGGCGAATGACATGCAGAATCCACCGCAAAGCGCGGTTTGAGAATCACTATATCAACTTTTCTCAGGCGTGCGAACGATTTTACGTATCGGCGTCAATCGGGGGCAAAGGCTGCAAATATGCCGTCCCATGGGCTTTTCCGGGCAAATCGACGGTGGGGCAGCGGGTGATTGCGGCGTGGACCGTTTCGCCATAGAGGGGAATCATGACCGTTCATTTTCATGAAGAGGATCTGCCCGAGGGCGTACTTGCCCCCGGTCCGATCGCCGTCGATACCGAAACCATGGGGCTGATCACCCCGCGAGACCGCCTGTGCGTCGTGCAGATCAGCGACGGGAAGGGGGACGAGCATCTGGTGCGCTTCAACCCCGGCAGCGATTATGCCGCGCCGAACCTGAAGGCGGTGCTGGCCGATCCGGAGCGGCTCAAGCTCTATCATTTCGGGCGGTTCGATATCGCCGCGCTCCAGCATTATCTGGGCGTGGTGGCCGCGCCCGTCTATTGCACCAAGATCGCATCGCGCCTGGTGCGGACCTATACCGACCGCCATGGGTTGAAAGAACTGGTGCGCGAACTGCTGGGGCAGGAACTGTCCAAGGTGCAGCAGTCGAGCGACTGGGGCGGGCCGGTGCTGTCCGACGCGCAGAAGGATTATGCGGCGTCCGACGTCCGGTTCCTGCACGCGCTGAAGGCCGAGCTGGACAAGCGGCTGGTGCGTGAGGGGCGCATGGAACTGGCACAGGCCTGTTTCGATTTCCTGCCGCACCGCGCCGCGCTGGACCTGGCGGGATGGCCGGAGATCGATATCTTCGCGCATATGTGAGGTCGCCATGTCGTTACAGGCCGATCAGCAACGCGATATGCGCCGCCACTGGGCGCGGCCGGGGGGGAGCCATGACCGGCTGGTCGGGCTGCTCAAGAACTGGCTGCCCGTGTCGGTGGGCGTGCTGGCGGCGCTGCTGGCGACCGCGCCCTTCACCGGCGGGGACAAGGTGAGCTTCGTCCTCGACAAGAACAAGGTCGAGGTGGCGAAGGAGCGGATGCGCGTGACCGAAGCGCTCTATCGCGGGGAGGACAGCAAGGGACAGCCCTTTTCCCTGCGGGCGGGATCGGCCGTGCAGAAGAGTTCGCGCGAACCGATCGTCGACCTCAACGACATGTCGGCGCGGATATTGCTGTCCGACGGGCAGGCGCTGTTGCGGGCGCAGAAGGGCCGCTACGACATGGATACGGAGCGGGTCGCCATCGACGGGCCGGTGCAGTTCCAGTCTGAGGGCGGATACCGGATGACGACGCGGGACGTGGGCGTCGACCTGAAATCCCGGCGGATGCAGAGCGCCGGGCGCGTGGACGGGCGGATACCCATCGGCACGTTCAGCGGCGACCATCTGGAGGCGGACCTGGGCGCGCGGACGGTGACGCTGAACGGGCGTGCGAGCTTGCGTATCGAACAAAATGGCCTCAAAGGGCGGAAGTGATGAAAAAGACCCTTTTTCTGGTGTCGTTGAGCGCTCTGGGCGCGGCTGGCCTCGTCTATGCCGGGGCGGATGCGCAGGTGCTGAAGAATCATGACAGCAATGCGCCGGTGAACTTCACCGCCGACCGGATCGAGGTGCAGGACCGCGCCGATCGCGTGATCGTGTCCGGACATGTCGAGGTGACGCAGGCGGGCATGACGCTGAATGCCGCGCGGATGACCGTGGCGTACCGGAACCAGCCAGGCGGCGGAACCGGGACCAATGGGGTCGAGATCGACCGGATCGATGCTTCCGGCAATGTCGTCGTCACCAAGGCGGACCAGACGGCAAAGGGCAATGTCGCCATCTATGACCTCAACAGCAAGCTGATCACCATGCTGGGCAATGTGTCGTTGACGCAGGGGACGAACCGGCTGACCGGGGGACGGCTGGTGATCGACCTGACCAGCGGGCGATCGACCGTGGACGGGCGGGCGGCGGGTGGTGCTGCTTCGGGTGTGACGGGCAGCGCCGGCGGGCGTGTGTCGGGTACTTTCACGGTGCCGCAGCGGAAGGAATGAGCGGCTTTCCGCCGCTTTCCCTTGGAACATGGGTGATATGATGAGGACGCGGAAAAGCGGCCTTTCAGCGTGCGTTTGCCAGAGATGGAATGACGGTTGAACGAGCCGTCTGGGGCGGTGAGGCTGTGGGGTAGATGAAGCCGCTCCCGCCCACACTGAGTCATTGAGCGCATGGTGCTCCTGCCCAGGCACTCGACGAGACAAGTGGCTCGCGAGAGCGTTGGCAGAACAGGAGACGCTTAAAAAACTGCCATTCCGCCTTCCACCCCAAGTCGCCGGTCCGTAATGGCCTTAATGCTTGCCCGGTTTGTTCGATGTGCCCTTGGCCGTCGGGTTGATCAACTGGGCGCCGGCGGGGAGGCCGGTGCCGCCCATGTCGAGCTTTGCCGCCTCGGTCCGGGCGACCTGTCCCGGATTGTCGCGTTCCTTGATCGCGGCCCTGGTTTCGGCGTCGAGCTGCTCGTCGGGATCGCCATTGTCGGCGCCGCGGGTCCAGCCCAGTATGATCGACATGCGCCGGTTGCGCGGGTCGTAGGCATCGTCCTTGGCAAAGGGTTCGCGGTCGGCGACACCCTCGATCCGGGCGAAGCGGTCATTGCCGATGCCGTTGCCGGCCAGCGCCTTGCGCGTCGCTTCGGCGCGGGCGGAGGAGAGCATCCAATTGTTCATCGTCTGGCCCGAGCTGTAGGGCAGGCCATCGGTATGGCCGCGCACGATCAGCGGGTTGGGCATGGTGCGGATGGTCTGCGCGACCTCGTTCACCAGTTGCTGGGCCTGCGGCAGCAGGCGGTCGGTGCCCATGGCGAACATCGCGAAATCAGCCTCGTCGATCAGGTCGATGCGCAGCCCCTCGCGGGTTTCGGTGAAGCGGATATTCTTGCGCAGCTTGGCCATGCCCTGGCGCTTGGCCATGCGGGCTTCCAGCTCCTTCTTGATCGATTCGAACTTTGCGCGATCCGCCGCACGGGTGGCCTTGCCGCCCTGGTCCTTCGTGCCCGAGGCGTCGCGCGGGATGGTGATGGCAAGGTTGCCCTGACCGCCGGTGGTCGGGTAATTTTCCTTGCCCATCATGCTGTCGCCGCCGAACAGGCCGTTGGAGCCTGCGGAATTTTCCTTCATCTGCACCAGCGTCGGCGTGAAATAGTCGGCCAGGCCCTTGCGCTGCTTTTCGGTGGTCGCGCCCAGCAGCCACATCAGCAGGAAGAAGGCCATCATCGCCGTCACGAAGTCGGCATAGGCGACCTTCCACGCGCCGCCATGATGGCCGCCATGGCCCTCTACGATGATCTTCTTGACGATGATCGGCCTGGGTTCGGGCTCGTTCGCGCCGCGCTTCTTCTCGGCCATGGCTTATTTGCCCCGCATGCCGTCGAACACTTCGGCGAAGGCTGGCTGGTTCGCATGGGTGAGGCTGGAGCGCGCGGCCTCGATCACCAGCGGTTGCGGGTGGCCGTGCAGCGAGGCGACGATGATCTGTTTCACCACATGATACATGGAGCCGTCGGCCTCGATCACCGCGCGGCAGCGATTGGCGAAGGGATTGACCATGCCATAGGCGAGCAGCACGCCGAGGAAGGTGCCGACCAGCGCCGAACCGATCATGCCGCCCAGGATGGCCGGGGGCTGGTCGATCGAGCCCATGGTCTTGACCACGCCCAGCACCGCCGCGACGATGCCCAGCGCGGGAAGCGCGTCGGCGAGGCCTTGAAGATTGTCGGCGGGCTTCAGCGATTCATGATGATGGGTCTTGAGCGCATTATCCATGACCTCCTCGACCGCATGGGGATCGAGCGTGCCGGAGGACACGACCACCAGGCGCAGCGTGTCGCTGATCAGGTGGATCAGCGTCTTGTCGCCCATCAGGCGCGGATATTCGGAGAAGATCGCCGAACTGGCCGGATCCTCGATATGCGGTTCCAGCGCCACCGGGCCTTCGACGCGCAGCGTCTTCATCAGGCGCGAGACGAGGAAGATGCAGTCGAGAAAATCCTGCTTCTTGTATTTCGGCCCCTTGAACACCTTGGCGAGGCCGCCGCCCAGCGCCTTCAGGTCCGAACCCGAATTGCCGATGATGAGCGCGCCGACCGCGGCGCCGCCGATGATGATCATTTCATGCGGCAGGGCGTGCAGAACCGGGCCGATGTCGCCGCCGGTGAAGATGAAGCCGCCGAACACCATGGCGAGCAGCACGACCAGGCCGATGATTGCGAACATGATTATCCCCGAAAAATCTGCCCGAAGGCGCCGTCTCAATTCCGAGCGTCGCATGAAGACGCTCCCGATTGGTTAATACGGCTTGGTTAGGATGTGGTTTAGGCCACCGGTCGAAAATTCAGCGATTTCATTTTCGGCGGGAAAAGCCTGATGAGACGCCCTGTTCCTGCAAAAGCAGGAACAGGGCGTCTCATGGGAAGTATCTGGGCTTTTTCCGCCTACTTGATCAGGTCGAACAGCGTCTGCTGGTTGATCCGGGCGAAGGAGGACTGGGCCGCGTTGAGCTGGAGCAGCTTGGCCGCGACGGTGGAGATGACCTTGGTAAGGTCGGTCGATTCAAGGTCGCTGCGCCGTTCCGTCAGGTCGAGGTCGATGTCGGTGAGGCGCGTGCCGATCGTGTCGAGCCGGTCGCTGCGTACGCCCTGTTTCGTCAGTTCCAGCACGATATGCTGTTGCCCCGCCTTGATCGCGTCCAGGCTGGCGGCGACATCGCTGTCGGTGCCGCTTTGCAGCGCGGTGATGCTTTGGCTCAATATGGCGTCCAGCGTCATCGGCGTGCCGTTGACGTCGATGCCCTCCGACACTTCCTGTTTGGTGCCGACCACGGCCAGGTTGAGGCCCCGGCTGACGGGAACCAGCACGCTTTGCTGGTCGTCGAAGGTGGGGATGCCGTTATAATCCTTCTGGTTCAGCAGCGCGTCGATCGTCGAGCGGATGGTCTTCATTTCCTCGATGATCGCGGTCTTGCCGGTGGAGTTCATCGCCCCGTTGCGAGCGGAGGTCAGCAATTCCTGCGCACGGGTGAGCAGATTGTTCATCTCGTCGAGATTGGATTCGGCCGTCTTGGCGCGGGTCGTGCCCGTGCTGACATTGGACTGCCAGGCGGCCTGCTGCGCCTGCGCGCGGCCGATGTCCGACACCTGCACCCAGGCGAGGGCGTTGTCCGACGGCTTGTTCAGCGTCTTGCCGGTGGAAATCGCGGTCTGGCCGTTGACGATGTCCGTCGAAAGCTGTTGCTGGCGCCGGATTTCGGCCAGAAGGACCTTATTGGTGATGCCTACCATGGCTTGAAGTCCCTTCCGTTCAGATGAGCTGGAGGATGGCGTCGACGGTTTCCTTCGCCACCTGAAGGATTTTCGCGCAGCCCGAATAGGCCTGCTGGATGCGGAGCAGATCGGCCGCCTCCATGTCGAGGTCGACGCCGCTGACCGCTTCGCGCGCGGCGACGGCCTGGTCGCTGCGGTTTTGCGCCGTGGTCTGTTCCGCCTTGGTGGAGGACAGAAGATTGGCCTGATTGGCGATCAGCGAGGTCCAGCCCTGTTCGACGCTGCCGTTGCCGCGCAGGGCGGTGGACACGGTCAAGAGATTGCCGTTCGCCGTGCCGTCGGAGGATTTGGTGGCAAGTTGCCTGGGATCGCTGATCAGTGCGGTGACGGTGGCCGCAGTCGTGCCCGAGAGCAGGGGGGCGCCAGCCGTGCCCGCGTCGGTGACGCCCTGTCCATGCCAGTCGTTCATGTCGGTGACGAACTGTTGCGCCAGCGTGTCGAGACTGGTGCGACGCTGCGTCACGGTGCCGGCGGCGGAAAAGAGGCCACCAAGCGCGCCGTTTGTGGGAGCGGCGAGCGCGGTGCCGCCGCTGGTGGCGAGCGCCAGCGTGCCGTCGCTGTTCGCCGTGAGGGCGAGGGTGGTGGCGGTCGCGCCCTGGACCAGAGTCTGGCCGTTCAGCGAGACGATGGCCTGGTCATGCGTGCCGAAGCTGATGTCGATATTGAGATTGGACGACAGCGTGCCGAGCGCCGCGTCGCGGCTGTCGAGCAGTTGGGCATAGGCGGACGTGCCCGGCTGCGCGCGCAGCAGGCTGTTGTTGATGTCGGCCAGCGCGTTGAGTGCCTGATTGACGGTGGTGACGGCCGCTTGCGCTTCGGTCGCGATGCCGGTCGACACTTGTTGCAGGTCGGCCGAAGTCTGTTTGAAGGCCTGGGCGACGCGGCTGATGCTGTCCAGCGTGGTCACGCGCAGCGAATTGTCGCTGGGGCTGGCGGCCAGCTTGTCCATATTCTGGTACATGGCTGTCATGAGCTGGCCGACACCGGTTTCGGTGTCGTTGAGCGCGGTTTCCGAATCGGTCAGCCAGCGCAGCTTCGCGGTCGCGCTGCCCAGCGCCATGTTGGTGTAGCGGACCGTCGCATCGAGATAGGGATCGGTGGCACGGTTGACGCTTTTGACGTCGGTGCCGCCGAAATTGGCGCGGGCGATGTACATCGCCATGGTCGCGGTCGACGAACCGGATTCGACCGTCGTCACGGAGCGGCGGGTATAGCCCTCCGTGCTGGCATTGGTGATATTCTCGGAAATCGCCGCCATCGCCGAGCGATAGGCCTTGGTCCCCGAGGCGCCGATGATGAAGAGGTCGCTCATTCGGCCTTATCCCCGGCAGGGGCGGCGGCGGGTATCGCGACCTTCGCGCCGAACTGGTGCATCAGCATTTCGGCGATGCCCAGCGTGCCCCGGCTGGCCATGCTGTCGGCGGTGCGGGCGTCGGCCATGTCGCGAAACTGGTCGGTGGCGCTGGAATCGCTGATGCCCTCGGCCAGGCTGGCCGAGCGCATCGCGCCCATCATCTGGCGCAGGAAGATCGCCTCGAACTGTTGCGCCGCCTTTTCCAGCGACGCCTTGTTCTGGGTTCCGCCCGCCTGGGCTGCCGTTCCCGAAGTCGCACCAATCTGCATCACAACACCACCAGTTCAGCCTTGAGCGCACCCGCCTGCTTGAGCGCTTCGAGGATCGCGACCATGTCCGCGGGGGAGGCGCCGATGGCGTTCACCGCTTTGACTATATCGGCCAGAGAGGCTCCACCTTTAAAATTAATCATCGGTTTCTTTTCCTGATCGATCGAAATCGAACTGGATTGCTCCACCGCCGTCTGCCCCTGCGAGAAGGGGGCGGGCTGGACGACGCGAGGGGATTCGTTGACGCTGACCGTGATCTTGCCGTGCGCGATGGCGGCCGGATGGATCTTCACCGCGCCGTTGATGACGACCGTGCCGGTGCGGGCGTTGACGATGACCTTGGCCGGGGCGTCGGCGGGCGAGACCTCGATATTCTCGATCATGCCCATCATCATGATGCGGTCCGAAGCGCCGGGCGCGGCGTCGATGGTGACCGACACGGCGTCCACGGCCTTGGCGCGATGGTCGCCATAGGTGCGGTTGATGCCGTCCGCCACGCGCAGGGCCGTGGTGAGGTCGGCTTCGGACAGGTTGAAGGTGAGGGTGGGCGCGGTGTCGAAGCCGGTGGCGACCGCGCGTTCGACCGTTGCGCCGCCCGGAATGCGGCCGGCGGAAGGGATGTTGACCGACACCTGGCTGCCGTCCGCGCCGGAGACGCCGAGGCCGCCGACGGCGAGATTGCCTTGGGCCATGCCGTAGATTTCGTTGTCCGCGCCGCGCAGGGGGGTCATGATCAGCGTGCCGCCGCGCAGCGACTTGGCCTTGCCGAGAGCAGAGACGGTGACGTCGAGCCGCTGGCCGGGCTTGGCGAAGGCGGGCAGGTCCGCCGTCACCAGCACCGCCGCCGCGTTCTTGAGCGCCGGGTTGATCCCCTGCGGCAGGGTGAGGCCGAAACGCGAGACCACGCCCTTCATGCCCTGCGTCGCATAATCGAGGCTGTCGTCGCCCGTGCCCGCGAGGCCGACGACGATGCCGTAGCCGGTGAGCTGGTTGGGACGCACGCCCTGAAAGGTGCCGAGATCCTTGATCCGCTCGGCATGGGCCGGGCCAGAGGCCAAAGGAGCGAAAATCGCCATCAGGGGCAGCAGGAAACGCAACAGGCGGGTCATGGCGGGCATGTCCATCTAGAAGGGGCTGATCATGGAGAAGAAGCGCTGCAACCAGCCCTGACGGCTGGCGCGGGCGATTTCCCCCTTGCCGGTGTAGATGATCTTGGCGTCGGCCACGCGGGTCGAGGCGATGCGGTTGTCCGGGCCGATATCGGCCTGGCGGACGAGGCCGCTGATCTGGATATATTCGTCGCCGCGATTGAGCGTCAGCGCCTTTTCGCCCTTCACCAGCATGGTGCCGTTGGGATAGGTCGCCGCGATGGTCACGGTGATTTCGCCGTTGAGCGCGTTCGACTGGGTGGCGTTGCCCTTGCCGGTGAAGGCATTGCTGCCGCTGGAGCCGATGTCGCTGGCGGAGAAGATCTTGGAGAGCGGACCGGTGCTGGGCGGGGTCAGCGCGATGCTGCCGTCGCGCTTGGTGTCGGCGCTGTTGCTCTTGGTCGCCTGGGTCCGTTCGACCAGGACGATGGTGATGATGTCGCCCACGCTGGTCGCCCGCGCGCCGCTGGTGAGCGGCGTATAGCCCATCGACGCCTGGAAGATCGAGCCGTTCGCCGCCGGGGCGGCAGGCGCGGCAACGACCGAGGGGGCATAAAATTGCCGCTCGGCATCGCGCTTCTTGCCGGCCATGGCCGGGGAGGCGGCCAGGATGACCATCGACAGGGCGAGCAGGGAGGTGGAGGCGAGGCGCATCGTCATCCTCAGAGCTGCTGGTTGACGTACTGGAGCATCTCGTCGGTCGCCTTGATCATCTTGCTATTGACCTCATAGGCGCGCTGGGTCTCGATCATGTCGACCAGCTCTTCCACGACGTTGACGTTGGATGTTTCCAGATAGCCCGAGCGGACGACGCCGCGCCCGTCCAGCCCCGCGACGCCGACCTGCGGCGTGCCGCTGGCGGCGCTTTCCTTGAGCAGATTGCCGCCCACCGAGGTCAGGCCGCCCGGATTCATGAAGCTGGCCAGTTCGATCTGGCCGAGCTGGGTCGGTTCGGTCTGGCCCTGAAGCGTGGCGGAGACGGTGCCGTCATTGCCGATGGTGACGCTGGTCGCGCCTTCGGGCACGGTGATCTGCGGGATCAGCGGCAGGCCGTCGCTGGTGACGACGACGCCCTCCGCCGTGGTCGTGAAATTGCCCGCGCGGGTATAGGCGATCGAGCCGTCGGGCTGCTGCACCTGGAAATAGCCCGATCCCTCGATCGCCATGTCCAACGTGTTGCCGGTCTGATTGAGCGTGCCCTGCTCGTTGATCTTGCTGGTGCCCTGGAGCGCCACGCCCGAACCCAGGTTGAGGCCGGTCGCGAACTTGTTCTGGCTGTCGCTGTTCGCGCCCGCCGCCACGATCTGCTGATAGGCCAGCGTCTCGAAATCGGCGCGGTCGCGCTTGAAGCCGGTGGTGTTGACGTTCGCCAGGTTGTTGGCGATCACGCGCATCTTCGTGTTCTGCGCGTCAAGGCCGGTGCGGGCGACATGAAGGGCTGCGTTGGTCATCGTCTGTTATCTCCACGACACATGGTCATGCGGGCTTCAAAGCAAGAGGTGTGCCAAAATTAACCATCCAGCTTCATCAGCGACGCGCCGCCATCGTCGAGCTGCTTGGCGGTGTCGATCATCTTGACCTGGGTTTCCCAGGCGCGGCTGGCCTCGATCATCTGGACGAGGGCCGAGGTGGCGTTGACGTTCGATCCCTCCAGCGCGCCGCCAGTCACGGTGGCGATCGGATCGTCCGGCAGGACGCCGCCATTCACTTCGCGGAACAGGCCGTCCGTGCCCTTGGCGATACTGGAGCCGACGGGGTTCACCAGTTTCAGCTTGTCGATCTGCTGCGGATTGGCGGGGTCGCCGCCCTGCGGCACGCCCCAGATGCTGCCGTCCTTGGCGATGGAGACGCTGTCCATCTGCGGCAGGGTGATGGGGCCGCCTTCACCCAGGACGGGCAGGCCGTCGCCGGTGGTGAGCAGGCCGCTGTCGGTGACCTTAAGGTCGCCCCGGCGCGTATAGGCTTCGCTGCCGTCCGCGGCCTGAACGGCGAGCATCGCATCGCCGTTCATGGCCACGTCCAGCGGATTGCCGGTCTGCGTGACCGCGCCTTGCGCCATGTCGGCGGCGATCACCTGTTCCGAAGCTTGCGCCCGCGTGTCGAACGTGTCGCCCTTGATCCAGCGCGTCTCGGCATTGGCGATTTCCGCGCGAAAGCCGGTGGTGTTGACGTTCGCCAGATTGTTGGAGATCGCCGCCTGCCGCGCCATCGCGCCGCGCATCGCGGTGAGTGCCGTGTTGACGAGCCGGTCCATGGGAGTGTCCTGTTTCCTGCGGGTGATAATCTTCCGCCATCCCCACTTTCGCGGGGATGGCGGATTGATCCGTCAATTTAGGTCCGCATGTTGACGATGGTGGTCGACAGCGTGTTGGCCGCTTCGATCGCCTTCGAGTTCGCCTGGAAGTTGCGCTGGGCGGAGATGAGGTTCACCAGCTCTTCGGTGATGTCGACGTTGGACCGTTCCAGCGCGCCCGAACGAACCGAGCCGAACAGGCCGCTATTGCCGGTGCCCAGCATCGGCGCGCCGCTGGCGTTGGTGGCGGTCCAGTGGGCGTCGCCGCTCTGGCGCAGCCCTTCCTGGCTGTTGAAGGCGGCGATCGCGGTGGCGCCCAGATAGACGGTGGAACCGTCGGCGTAGACGCCGGTGATCTTGCCTTCTTCCGACACGCCCACGCTGGTCAGCTGGTTGCCGGTGCCGCCGTCGGGCCAGTTGGTGGGGATTTTGAGATCGGTGAGCGAGGCCGGGGTCAAGGTGCCCGTCGCCGTCGGAACGCCGGTGGTGGGATCGAGCGGAACCACCTGGAGCCGGGCGCCAGTGGTGTCGACGACATAGCGACTCTCCTCGACCGAGAAGGCGCCGTTGCGGGTGTAGCCGATCTGGTCGTCGGCGCTGCGCTTCACCGTGAAGAAGCCTTCGCCGGTGATGGCGAGGTCCAGCGTCTTGTCGGTGGTTTCGATCGTGCCCTGCGTGAACTGCTGGCTGATGCCCTGGGTGCGCACGCCCTGGCCCGCGACCTGCGTCGTGGTCTGCATCGGCGCGGCGGCGAAGATATCGCCGAACACGGCCTTGCTTTTCTTGAAGGCGGTCGAATTGACGTTGGCGACATTGTTCGCCGTGGTCGACAGGTCGGTCTGGGCGGCCTTGAGGCCCGAAAGCGAGATGTAGAAGGACATGGCGTTGCTCCTTGGGTGAAAAGGATTTCGTTTGAATCAGGCGAGGGAAATGGCGTCCGACGGCGAATAGGTGCCGAGCGCGGTGATGAGCTTGGACGCGCTGCCGTCGGCGGGTGACTGGACGGCGGCGATGGTGGCCCAGCTTGCGACGCGGCTGGGGTTTGCGCCGTTGACCTTGATCTTCAGCGCGTCGGTAGCGACGGTGTTGCCCGCCTCATCCTTGCCGTCCCAGAAAAAGTTGATGTCGCCCTTGGGCTGGTCGCCCAGCTTGATCGTCTTGACGACATTGCCGTTGCCGTCGACCAGATCGACCGAAGCGCCGCTGGTCGCATCGGCGAAGCTCACCTGACCCATATATTGGCCCGCCGCGTCGGGGGCAGCGATATTGCTCTGGATCAGCATCGACTTGCCGATCCAGCTCGCCGCGTCGCCAAGGCGCGATCCGGTCATCTGCGACGCCAGATTCTTCAGCGTCTGGTTCATTTCCGCGATGCCGCTGCTGTTGGTGATGGTCGCCATCTGCGAGACCATCTGGGCGTTATCCATCGGTTCGAACGGGTCCTGCGTCTGCATCTGCGCGGTCAGCAGGCGCAGGAAATCCGCCTGGCCCATTTCCGACTTGCCCGTGCCGACATTGGCATAGGGGTTATAGACGGACAGGCCCGCGCCGTCGGTGGCGGTCGTGGTCGTCATTTGCCGATCCTTATGGTTTCCATCATCAGGGATTTGGCGGTGTTGAGCACCTGCACATTGTTCTGGTACATGCGGGCGGTCTCGATCATGTCGACCAGCTCCGCGCTGCTATCCACGGCGGCTTCCCAGACATCGCCATTCTTGTCGGCCAGCGGATGGTTGGGATCGTGGCGCTTGGTGGGCTGCGCATTGGTGGTGACGACATTCTGGACCTTGACGGTCGAGACGCCGGGGCTGTCGGTGACCGACTGGAACACCGGCTTGATCGCGCGATAAGCTTCCGCCGCGCTGCCGGTGACATTGCCGGCATTCGCCATGTTGGAGGCGGTGGCGTTTAGCCGCACGAGCTGCGCGCTCATGGCGCGGCCGGCAATGTCGAAGACGTTCATGGGGCCAGAGCTTGAAGAACCGCTCATGCTCATTCTCCCTTCAAGGCGCGGGTGACGGTGTTGATGCGGCCCTCCAGAAAGGAGAGGGTCGTGCGATATTTGACGGCGTTTTCCGCGAACAGCGTCTGTTCGGTGCTGAGTTCGACGGTGTTGCCGTCGAGGCTGGGTTGCAACGGCACGCGATAGCCCATCGAGTCATCGACGGCCTGGGACACGTCGGCGGCGGATTTGCCCTGCCGGGTGGTGGCTTCCTTCAGCGCGGACTCGAAATCGATGTCGCGCGCCTTGTAGCCGGGGGTCGAGGCGTTCGCGATGTTGGACGCGAGCAGGGACAGCCGCTGCGAGCGAAGCGCCAGCGCCTTTCCATGTATCCCGAACAATCCGTCTTCCAGCGACATTTTTCCGTCTTCCATCTTTTTTGCCCCGAGGGGCCTAAAAGTTCCGCTTCATCCGCCGTTCTGAGGCCTGACGGCGTGAACTGCGGGTGATCCAGCCTGATATTCGCAAGAGCCGTGCCAATTTGCGTGGGTGACGCATCGGCAGGCGGGAAACGGCGGAAATCAGCGGGATTGCGGGGGTGCGGCGGCAAGGGCGGCAAAAATTTGCCGGTCGGTGGCAGGGCTTTGCCGGGATCGATGGGGACTTGAACGATGATCGGAATAATGGCGCATCTCTTCGATCCCCTGACATTGCTGGCGATGCTGGCGGGGATCGGCGCGGTGGTGCTGTTCCAGAATGGCTGGCGCGCCATGGGGCGGGGCTTTGCGGCCCTTGGCCCCTTATTGCGTGCCGATCCGGCCAAGGACCGGGCGGCGGCGCGGGCGGCGATGCTGAAGATCGACCAGGTGGCGCAACTGCGCGGCCTGGCCTGCACCGACCGGGTGAAGACCGCCAATCCCTTCCTGACCGAGGCGGCGCGCAAGCTGGCCAATAGCGAGAAGCCCGAACAGTTCGAACTGTGGGCGGCGCAGACGCTGGCCGACCGGGCCGAGCGCCATGGCGGCGCCTGCAAGGTCTGGCTGTCGGTCGCCGATGCCGCGCCCGCGCTGGGCATGGCGGGGACGATCATCGGTCTGGTCGGCATGTTCGCGGGGATGAACGATCCGGCATCGCTGGGGCCGTCCATGGCGCTGGCGCTGCTCACCACCTTTTACGGCGTGGTGATCGCCAATCTGCTTGCCGCGCCGGTGGCGGCGCGGCTGGCCGACCTTTCCGAACGGGAACTGGCCTGGCAGAAGGAGGTGGCCGATCGCATGGCGGCGATTGCGCGGCGGGAGAATGTGCCGCTGCGCCGCGCCTCGATCCGCGAGGTCGCATGAGCGCCGCGACCGCCTCCAGCGCCCGGCGCAGCCGCTGGGCGATCAGCTTTGCCGATCTGCTGCTGCTGCTGCTCGGTTTTTTCGTGATGTTGCAGGCGAGCGGACAGCGCAAGGACGCGATGCTGGCGCAGGTGCGCGCGCAATTTGGCGGGCGGGCCGCGGCGCAGGCGACGGAAATCCGCGCGGCCGAGCTGTTCCAGCCGGGTGAGGCGATGCTGACGCCCGCGGGTGACGCGCGGCTGAAGGCGCTGGGCGCGCGTTTCGCCAAGGGCCGCGAGCGGCTGGAAGTGAGTAGCCGGGGGAGCGATTCCGGGCGGCAGCGGTTCGATGGATGGGATCTGGCGGCGGCGCGACTGGGCGCGGTGGCGCGGGCGCTGAAGGATGCGGGCGTGGGCCGGGACCGGCTGGCGATACGCGGGCTGGACCAGCTTGATGGAGAAAGCGGCAAGGGGCAGATGCTGCGCATCGTGGCCGGTGAAGCGACGCGCTGATCGGCGCTATCTGGCACGATAATTGCGTATCTCATGGTTAATCCTGTCCGCTTCATCGGAGAGATACCGTGAACTTATTGCCCAAGATCCTCCTTCTGGCGCTGTCCGTATCGGCTTCCGATCCCGCATTGGCGCAGCAGAAGTTCGAGAATCTGGACCGCGTCGACAGTCTGGTCGCGATGACGGTCGGCGCCAATATGGGCGAGCCGGGCGGGCCGATGGCGCCGGTCGACCGGCGGTTGCGGCTGGCCGCCTGCCCCACGACGCCCAGCGTCGACGGGCCGGTGTTCGGCGCGGCGATTGTGAAGTGCGATGCGCTGGGCTGGCGGATTCGCGTGCCTTTGGTCGCGGGGGGCGCTGCGGCGGCTTCGGGGCCGGTGGCGCGCTATGCGCCTGCGGCGCGGGCCGTGCCTAGGGAAGCCATCGTCAAGAAGGGCGATCCGGTGCAACTCATGGCCGGGAACGCGGCTTTCAGCGTGTCCCGCATGATGGTCGCGGATGAGGATGGCGCGGTGGGGCAGACGATCCGCGTGCGCGAGGACAAGAAATCAGCGCCGATTCTGGCGCAGGTCGTGGAAATGGGAATAGTTCGTATTCCGGGATTTAATAATTTTTGAACCCGTCCGTATATAGGCTGTGCGGGACGAGTGAAGGAATGAGACCATGATTAAGTCTGTCGGCCAGAATATCAGCGCCGCCATCGAGGCGACCCGCCTGAAGGAAGGCGGCAAGACGCGTGCGTCGTCGGCGACCGGTTCGAGCGCCACGGCCTCCTCCTCGGCCAGTTCGGCCAGCCCCGCTGCCCGCATGGCGGCGGAGGGCGCGCCGGTCGATATGGACCGCGTGGCCGCGATCAAGGCAGCGATCGCGTCAGGCAATTATCCGGTCGATGCCTCCGCCATTGCGGAGCGCATGATCGCGCTCGACCTGCCCACGGCCGGTTGAGCCCATGCCGCTTGGTCTGGCAGCGCTGGATGAACTGACCGCCGCTTTCGAGGAGCTGCGCGGGGTTCTCGACGGCACCGACCCGGCGGCGATCGAATCGGCGACAGGCCGCATCGCGAAGGCCGCTGCCGCGGTCCGCGCCATTGGCGTCTGGCGGTCGGACGATGCGGTGAGGGATCGGCTGAAGGCGCTGGTGCCGTTCATGGAATCGGCGCGGATTCGCACCAACCTGCTCGCGGATCATGCGAATCAGCGGCTGGCCATTCTGGCGGCACAGGGGGCGGAAACCGCGCCTCTGGTCTACGGGCGCTGAAAACTCCCTGTTTTCCGGTATTTATGAAGGCGCCTGCGGGCGCCTTTTTTGCGTCGGGGCGCATGAGGAAAATCGAATTATGAGCGCGCGTTAACCAAATCTTGGCACAAGCCTTGCTCTAATGACCCCCGGTACCAACGGGGATGATGTCATCAGTGTCGGCTTTCGCAGACATATCAGCAACAGGCGCTTCGGCGGGCAATCGCGTGACCAACGCGATCGCCATGGCCAGCCGGCGGACAGGCGTGGACTTCGCCTATCTGCTCGGCCAGGCCAAGATCGAGAGCAGCCTCAATCCCACCGCCCGCGCGACGACATCCTCCGCGACCGGGCTGTACCAGTTCGTCGACCAGAGCTGGCTGGCCGTCATCGACCAGCATGGCAGCGAATATGGCCTGGGCTGGGCCGCCGACGCGATCAGCCGGGGCAGCAACGGCCGCTATTATGTGTCCGACCCCGATTTGCGCCAGCAGATACTGGACCTGCGCAAGCATCCCGAGACCGCTTCGGTGATGGCCGCCGAACATGCCGCCGACAACAAGGCCACTCTGGAACAGCGGCTGGGCCGCGAGGCCGAGCCGGTCGACCTTTACATGGCCCATTTCCTGGGCGTCGGCGGGGCGAGCAAGTTCCTGTCGATGGAGGAGGCTGCGCCCAATGCGGCCGCGGCTTCGATGTTCCCGGCGGCGGCGCGGGCCAACCGTTCGATCTTCTACGACAAGCAGGGCAATCCCCGCAGCTTTGCCGAAATCCGCGACCGCTTTGCCGCGAAGCTCCAGAAGGGCTTCGATTCGGTCGGGACCGGCGACATCCAATATGCCGACGCTTCGCTGCCCTCTGGCGCGAAGACCGTGCAGCCCGCCGATTATGTGCGGATCGAAACCCAGCGCCTTGCGACCGCCGCCGACGTCACCGTCCGGCCGGAACCGCAGACGGCGCGTCTCGCCTATCTCATGCTCGCCACCCTCGGAAGGTAACGGCCAAAGATGACTCCTGCCCAAGTCAAAGCGAAGATCTGGATGAGCACCGCCAAGGGCGCGGTGCTGCCCATTGCGACGCTGATGGTCGTGCTGTTCATGATGGTGCCGGTGCCTGCGTTCATGCTGGACGTGGGCTTCATCACCAACATCATGATCTCGCTGGCGGTGTTGATGGTGGCGCTGAACGCGGCCAAGCCGCTGGATTTTTCCAGCTTTCCGACGGTGCTGCTGTTCGCCACCCTGCTGCGTTTGGCGCTGAACGTCGCCTCTACCCGCGTGGTGCTGGTGAACGGCCATGAAGGCACTGATTCGGCGGGTCATGTCATCGAGGCGTTCGGTCATTTCCTGATCGGCGGCGACTATGTCGTCGGCATCTTCGTCTTCGCGATCCTGATGATCATCAACCTGGTCGTCATCACCAAGGGCGCGGGCCGCGTGTCGGAAGTCAGCGCGCGCTTCACCCTGGACGCCCTGCCGGGCAAGCAGATGGCGATCGACGCCGATCTGAATGCGGGCCTGCTGACGCCCGAGGAAGCCAAGGTCCGCCGCCGCGAAGTCGCGACCGAGGCGGATTTCTACGGCTCGATGGACGGTGCCAGCAAGTTCGTGAAGGGCGATGCGGTCGCGGGCATATTGATCCTGGCGATCAACATCGTCGGCGGCATCATATTGGGCGTGGTCAGCCACAAGCTCAGCATCGGGGAAGCCGCTCAGACCTATATCATCCTGGCGATCGGCGACGCGCTGGTGGCGCAGGTTCCGGCGCTGCTGCTCTCCATCGCCGCAGCCGCCATCGTCACCCGCGTCGGCAGCGAGGACGATCTGTCGAACCAGATCACCAGCCAGTTCGGTTCGGGCAAGGCCTGGATTCCGGTGGCGGCGATCCTGACTTTCCTGGGCATCCTGCCGGGCATGCCGCACATGATCATCCTGTCGGCCGCGGCTGTGGCTGGCGGCATTGCATGGCAGCTCCGCAAGTCGAGCCAGCGCAAGGCGGCCGAGCCTGAACCCGTCGCGCCGCCGCCCAATCCGGCGCTGATCGAATGGAATGACGTGTCGGACGGCGCGGTGCTGGGGCTGGAGATCGGCTATGGCCTGATTTCTCTGGTCGACGAGCGCAAGGGTGCGCCGCTGATGGCCCGCATCACCGGCATCCGCCGTCAATTGTCCAAGGAACTGGGCTTCGTCGTGCCGATGGTCCGCGTGAAGGACAATCTGGCGCTGGAGCCGAACCAATATCGCATCACCATTGCCGGTGTCGTCGTCGGCGAGGACGAGATTTTCCCCGACGATCTGTTGGCGCTGGACAGCGGCGCGCTGGAGGGCACGGTTTCGGGCCGCGAGGCCAAGGACCCGACCTTCGGCCTGGATGCGGTCTGGATTTCGCCCGACAAGCGCAGCGAGGCGGTGGTCGCGGGCTATACCGTGGTCGATCCGCCGACGGTGGTTGCGACCCATCTCAATCAGTTGATCGCCATGAACGCCAGCGAGATGTTCGGCCTCGACGAAGCGCGCAAGCTGCTGGACAACCTCAAGGATGCCGCGCCGCAACTGGTCGAGGGACTGACGCCCGGCCTGCTGAACCTGACGCAGATTTCGGCGCTCTGCCGCGCCCTGCTGGCGGAAGGTATCCCGCTCAAGGACTTCCGCCGCATTTGCGAGGCAATGGTCGACGCGGCTCGCCCGGACATGAACCTCGACCAGTTGGTCGAAGCGGTGCGCCAGCGGATCGGGTCGCTGATCATCCAGGGGCTGGTGCCGGTGAAGATGCCGTTGCCGGTGATCACGCTGGACGGCGATCTGGAAGCGCTGCTGGCGCAGGCGATGCGGGTTGCAGGCGATGCCCGGCATCCGATCGAACCGGCGCTGGCCAACCGCATCATCGAGGCGGTGGTGACCGCCGCCCGGCCGTTGCTGGGGCAGGCGCGTAACTTCGCCATTGTCACCTCGCCGGTCGCGCGCCGGGCGCTGGCCCGCCTGTTCAAGCCGCACCTGCCCGAGACGCCGGTGCTGTCTTTCCTCGAAATTCCCGATGGCAAGGGCGTGGAAGTCGTCGCCGTGGTCGGCGGCGAGCAGCGGCCAGTGCCGCGCCACGATCCGCTGCCGCACAATTCCGTTTCCGGCCGCGAACGCGTCGCATAAGGAGCCAAGCTCATGTTCATGAACAGGGTTGTCGCCAGTTCCGATGCCAACACCTATGGCCGGTCCGCCCATGCCAATTCGCCCGAACGGCTGGCGCGCCAATATATGCCGCTGGTGCGCAAGATCGCCTGGCATGTCCATGGCCGGGTATCGAGCGCGATCGAGATCGAGGACCTGCTTCAGATCGGCATGGTCGCGCTGGTCGAGGCGGCCAATGGGTTCGAGGATCGGGGCCTGGGTTTCGCCTCCTATGCGCAGATGCGCGTGCGTGGGGCGATGATCGACCATCTGCGCCGTCAGGCGACCGTGACGCGGTCGGCCATGGCCCAGCGCAAGACCATGGCGGGCATTCGCAGCCGGCTGGAACAGAAGCTGGGCCGTGCGCCGCTGGAAGCGGAAATGTCGGCGGAAATGGGTCTGGACGCCGCCGCCTATCGTGAAGCGGCCGACAGTTGTGAGATGGTGCAGCATACGAGCATGGACGAGGTCTATTCCGACCAGTCCATGTGGTTCGCCGATGTCGAGGACCGTGCCGACGACGTGATGGAGCGGGAATCGCTGAAGGTCGCGCTCGCCAAATGCATTGGCGATCTGCCGCAGCGTGAGGCCTTGGTGCTTCAGCTCTATTTCGTCGAGGAACTCAATCTGGAGGAGATCGGCGCGACGCTGGATATCGGCGCGGCGCGGGTCTGCCAGATCAAGAAGGCGGCGCTGGACAAGTTGCGCGAGAAGCTGCGCGACTGGGATTGAACGCCTTACCGGGCAATCAAGCGTGTCGTGTTCCTGCCTTCGCAGGAGCACGTCATTTGCAATTCAGCTATCATTAGCCGCATTGGACAGTGCGTCGAAGGGCGGCCGCGCATTGTCGAGCTGAAGCTGGCGATAGCGCGTCTTCTGGTAGTTCTGCATCCGCCACCAGGGTTCCGCCACCTGGAACAGGCCGCTTTTCGCCACATGGCTGCCCCAATCCTTGCGCGCGGTGAAGGCCGCGAAGAGCGGCGCCAGCACCAGTCCCGCCGCCACCGGCATGATCCAGCCGAGCGAGGTGCCGGACCTGACCGCCAGCAGCGTCAGCCCCGCACCCAGCAATATGTGCCATTTGAACAGCCAGATCGCGGGCAGCATCGCCATGCCGTCGCGGTCGCGGGTCTGGCCGTTCCAACTGCTCTTGCGGCCCATCAGGATACCGAACAGGTTGATGGTTTGCGTCAACATGCTGACCGGCGCCATCAGGATCGAGAGCGCGATGTCGGCCAGCACGCCCCGTACCATGCGCACGCCGCCGCCAAAGCCGATGCGCCGCGCCGGATCGGCCAGTGCCCAGAGCAGCGCCAGCAGCTTCGGCCCGAACAGCAGCACGGCGGTCAGCGCCAGCAGGCTGCCCGAGGGCAGGATCGCGCTGGGCGGCCAGACGCCCGCCGCCGCGCCGCCCAGCACCACCAGCATCAGCGCCAGCCAGAGCGGCGAAGTGCAATAGGCCGACGCGCCGACGAACAACTGGAACTTGCTGACCGGATGCATGCCCTTGATCTTCGAGAGCAGGGGCACATGCTGGATATTGCCCTGGCACCAGCGGCGGTCGCGGGTGGCGAGATCGGGCAGGGACGGGGGAAATTCCTCGAAACTGTCGTCGGCCATGACGATATGCACGTCCCAGCCGCGGCGGCGCAGCAGCGCGGCCTCGATCATGTCATGGCTCATGATATGGCCGCCAAAAGGCGCGCGGCCGGGCAGTTCGGGCAGGCCGCAGCTCTGCGCGAAGGCGCGGGTGCGCAGGATCGCGTTATGGCCCCAGAACATGCCTTCGGAGCCCGCCCACCAGATCATCCCGGCGGCGGAGATCGGCCCGAAGAGCCGGCTGGCGAACTGCTGCCAGCGGGCGAAGAAGGTCGTGGCGCCGACGATCGACGGCACGGTCTGGATCAGGCCGACATGGGGATGCCGCTCCATGTCGGAGGCCAGGCGCGCCATGGTCTGGCCGCTCATCACGCTGTCGGCGTCCAGCACGATCATATAATCATAGGCGCCGCCGAAGCGTTGGACCCATTCGGCGATATTACCGGGCTTGCGGCCGATATTGAGGGCGCGGCGGCGGTAATGGACCGGGCGGGAAAAGCCCTTGCGCATCTTCAAGTAGGCGACGCGTTCGATCTCGCCATTGATGGCGTTGGAATCGCTCAGGATGAAGAATTCGAAGCGTTCCCCGCCCATCACCTGCGCCAGTGAGCGCTCCATGATCGACAGGCGGCCCAGAACGCCCTGAAAATCCTCGTTGCAGACCGGCAGCAGAACGGCGGTTCGCCCGCGCAGCGGCGCCATGGCGCGCGCGCGATAGGGGCGCACCCCCTGCCCCTTGCCCATGGTGAGCAGCAGGAAACCGATCAGGCTGGTGGCGAAACCGAAGGCGATCCAGGCGAACAGTGGGATGAAGAGGGCGAGGTAAATCCCCTCCCAGGTGGAAATGCCGTCCAGGCCAATCGACCGCCGCATCTCATGCGCTGCCATGGAGGCAGGCAGCAGGGCGAGCAGCACGACCAGCATCCGCCGGGCCCAGAGGTCGGTGTTGAAGGGACGATGCGGCAGGTCGCGCGGGGTCGCGGCAAAATCCTGCGCAGGCATGGCCAGCCGCCTTTCGGGCGGAAGATGTTCGAACGCCCGGCTCGGCGCCGATCCGCTCGCTTTATCGCTGTGCACGCCACCCGTCGCTTTCATGTCTGATCCGTTTTGGATTCGAACCCGTCACAAGAACCGCCCCATCACCGGCTGGTTCCCTTTTGCCCGCCCTCAGGCGCCGAGCGGGTAATGCACATATTCGCTGAACGGGCGATTGCCAGCGCGAAGTTGAGCGCGGATATCGGTCGGCTTGCCCTTGTCCCGACGTATATCCAGGACCATGCGGAACATGTCCTTCTGATGCAGGACGGGATAGCCCGCCTTTTTGACCAGCGTTCCGCCTGCCAGATCGACCCAGATGTCGGGCCTTGTGCTGGCCGGAACCCCGGTGAAATCGACCAGGAAACGGTCGACCCCGGCTTCGCCCGATTGCCCGGTCCAGATATTCTCGACCGTGGCTAGATCGGTCGAGGCGGGCGTCCGCGCCGCAGACCAGTCGAGCCGGTAGCTCGCCTCGATCCGGCTGCCCGCGCGGGTGGGGGCGGCGGGGGTCCAGTAAGCGGCGACATTGTCGGTATATTCGCTGTCGGTCGGGAAGGCGTAGAGCCTGACCTGCCCGGCGCCCAGCGGCTTGCGGCTGGTCGCCCAGAGCGAAGGGCGGCGTTCGTAGAAGACGCCGTCATCCTGATAATGGTCGAAATCGCGGTCGCGCTGGAGCAGGCCGAAGCCCCTGGGATTGCGTTCGGCAAAGACATCGACGCGTGGGGCGGAGGGATTGACCAGCGGGCGGCAATGGGCGGTGCCGTCGGCGCTGGCGATGGAGAGCATGTCGCTGTCATGGATTTCCGGGCGCCAGTCGGTGCGGGTGCGCCGGTCGGCCTGATCATACCAGAACATGCTGGTCATCGGCATCAGACCCAGTTCCGTGATCGCCTTGCGCGCGAACAGCACGGCGTCGACGTCCTGCCGCACGCCCTGCGGCGTCAGCTCATTGGCGAAGCGGAAGGCGCCGGTCAGCGAAGCGCTGTCCATCAGCGCGTAGACGGTGACGCTGCTGCGCCCGGTGCGCTCCAGCCAGAAATGGGTGAAGCGGGGAAATTCCTCCTTGCCCGCGATGCTGGTGTTGATCGCGACGGCCCGGGCCGACAGGCCGAACTGCTTTTCGGCAGGGGCGCGGAAATAGGTGGCGCCGAGGAAGGACAGCCAGTCGCCGTCCCGCGCCGCATTCATGATGCGGAAACCGGAAAAGCCCGCATCCGGACCAAGGTTGCGCACCGCATTGCCGGGCGGGGCGTCGAACATGTCGGGATCGTAGCGCAGCGGTGTTGCCCGTCCCCTTTCCACCAGCGCGATCTCGACCGGTTGCTGCACCGTGCCGCTCAGCGGGAAAAGGCGGATGCCGGTGTCGCCGCCCAGATCGTTCCAGATCGTCCGCTCGTCCCGGAAGCGCGCCTGGTTGAAGGCGTCATAGCCGATCTTGTCCGCGCCGGGAAAGAAGGGCGTGACGGCAAAGGGCGCGCGGGTCAGCCGCCGTGCGCGGGCGATCACCATCTCCCAGGAAAAGGCTTCCGCCTTACCCTGGGCGGACGCGGAGCGGGGAAGCAGCAGCGCTGCGCCGGAGGCGGCGATCATCGTGCGGCGATCGATCTGGGTCATGGAAGCCTTGGACATGATGGGCATCATGGGTGCGACAACCGCCAAAGCAAGTGTTTCGATCCCGCATCGACTGGAAAATGGCCGATCGACACATGCGATGAAGCCTCCGCCCGGGGGGACGGAGGCTTCGTTAAGCTGGTCGTTTCATCGAAGTGTTTACCCCCGGCACGGTGGGGACTGTTAATGTGCCGGGGGCGGCATGACTGGCTGTCAGGTGACCAAGACCTCAGCCGGTCAATCCCTTGTTGGGCTTTAGCTGATCAGCTTCAGCACGCCCTGCTGGCTCTGGTTGGCCTGGGCCAGCATCGCGGTCGAGGCCTGGCTCAGGATCTGCTGCTTGGCCAGCGCGGTCGTTTCGGCGGAGAAGTCGGCGTCTTCGATGCGGCTGCGGGCGTCGGTCAGGTTGGTGACGTTGGCCGTCAGGTTGTTGACCGTCGATTCGAGGCGGTTCTGCGCCGCGCCAAGATCGGCGCGCTTGGTGGCGACGGTCGCCAGCGCCGTGTCATAGGCGGTCAGGTCGGCCGCTGCGAAAGCAGGGGCGGCCACGGTGCCGCTCAGCGCGCCGCCGGTCGAGGTGGCGACGGCGGACAGGTCGAGCTGACCCAAGGTGATGGCAACGGTGTCGGTGCCGCCGGCGCCGGCCTGGACGCTGATCGTGGCCGGAGCGGTCGCGGAGAACAGATCCTTGCCGTTGAACTGGGTCTTGCTCAGGACCGAATCGATCTGCTTGGCGAGCTGGTCGATTTCATTCTTGATGTTGCCCTGCGACTTGGTGTCGTTGGTGCCGTTCAGGCCCTGAACGGTCAGTTCACGCATGCGCTGGAGCATGTTGCTGACTTCGCCGAGCGCGCCTTCCGCCGTCTGGGCGAGCGAGATGCCGTCATTGGCGTTGCGGATGCCCTGGGTCATGCCACGGATCTGCGAGGTCATGGTGGAGGCGATGGCGAGGCCAGCGGCGTCGTCCTTCGCGCTGTTGATGCGCTTGCCGGTCGACAGGCGTTCCATCGCGGTGCCCAGAGCCTTGTTGGCCATGGCCGAAGCGTTCTGAGCGCGCAGCGCCGAGGAGTTGGTTCCGATAACAGTCATGATAATCCCTTTCCGTTCACTATCAGGTCGCTGCCATCAGGCTGCTTGCGGCCTCGAAAGGGGATAACGGCGCGGCGAAAAAAGCTTTTAGGCCTGGCGCGATTTTTTTCGAAGATTCTTGTAAAAGCCCGGAAATGGCGGGGTTTTGCGGACGCCTATACGCAATGGCGGGCGAAAGGTTCCGTGGCGGCGGAAAAAAATTGCCGGCCTGCGGCAAGAGATTTGCCGCATTAACCATATGCTAACCACAGTCGGGCAGTTTCACCTCATCGAAGGGGTCAGGGGCGTGCGGGGGCACAATCCTACCAAAATATGGGGTTGCAAGTTCATGTCATCACTCGACGTGAGCCGAGGAGTCTGCGCGCTTGTTCCGGGCCTGCAGCACTGGCTGGAAAATGCGTTCTTCACAGTCCGCATCGTGGAGGCGCAAAGTCCGCGTGAGCGTGACGACCGCCGCGTGTTGCTGGCGACCGAGATCGGCCATGCGACCCATCGCGACATATTGATCAATCTGGCCGATGGCGCGCCTTCACTGGTATCCGCCGCCAACGGCCTGCCTGCTCGCGTGGCATTCGGCCTGGAGGATATGGGCTTTGCCTTCGCGCTGATCGCGGAACTGGCCCGTCCTGCGGCGCTGCCCGCCGTGGGCGATGCGGCGAGCGCGCGGCTGATGACGATGGCCGGGCGCGTCGCCCGCAGCGACGCCACCGTATTGATCCAGGGCGACACCGGCACCGGCAAGGAAGGCATGGCGCGCTTCCTTCATGCGCAGTCCGGCCGCGTGACGCGCGATTTCATCGCCGTCAATTGCGCGGCGCTGCCCGAAACGATGATGGAAGCCATGCTCTTCGGCCACAGGAAGGGCAGCTTCACCGGCGCGGCCAATGCTTCGGAAGGTTTGTTCCTGGCGGCGGACGGCGGCACGTTGTTCCTCGACGAGATCGCCGAACTGCCGCTGGCGCTTCAGGCGAAGCTGTTGCGCGCGTTGCAGGAAGGCGAAGTGCTGCCCGTGGGCGCGACTCATCCGGTGCCTGTCAATGTCCGCATCATCGCGGCCTGCAACCGCAACCTGGCCGCCGAAGTCGCCGCCGGGCGGTTCCGCGAGGATCTTTACTGGCGCCTCAACGTGATGCCGCTGGAACTGCGGCCGCTGGCCGAGCGTCCGGGCGACATCGCCGCCATCGCCGCCGCGATGCTGCTGCGCCAGCCTGAATTCATTTGGCCGACCGCCAACGCGCTGGAAAAGCTGACCGCCCATGTCTGGCCCGGCAATGCCCGCGAGCTGGGCAATGTCCTCCAGCGCGCGGTCGTGCTGCGGGACGGCGACCGGATCGATGCCGACGATCTGCACATTTCCGGCGCGCCGAAGCTTCGCGTGGTGCAGGCCAAGGTGCTGGAAACCGCCGAGCCGATCCGCCTGCGTGACGTTGCCCACAATAGCAAGCTCGAGGCTGTCCGCGCCGCGCTGCGCGAGACCGACGGCCACCGCGCTGCGGCCGCCGCCAAGCTGGGCATTTCCGAACGCACGCTGCGCTATCGGCTCGCCGAGATGCGCGAGCTGGCCGCTTAAGGGAGGATAGGGCATGACCGGCATTTCCCCCACCGACAGCGTGATGGCGATCCGCAACGCCATCCTCCAGAAAAACGCCGCGCTGCGCGATGTCGCCCAGACCGGCAACACCGGCGGTCCCGCCGCGGTCGGCACCAACGGCGCCACCGCGCCGGGCGGGTTCACCGACGCGCTGAAATCGGCGCTAAGCCAAGTCAACGGCCTGCAAAATCAGGCGGGTGAAGCAGCCGCCTCGTTCGAACGGGGGGAAACCACCGATATTGCCGGGGTCATGCTGGCCAAGCAGCAGGCCTCCGTCAGCTTCGAAGCCACCCTTCAGGTCCGCAACAAATTGTTGTCCGCTTACAAGGACATCATGAGCATGCCGGTGTAATCCATGAGCGAGAACGCACTCACCCCCTCCGTTGGCGGCGCTGCCGCTCTCCCGGCCACCAGCCCCGCCTTTTCGGGCGGCGCGAAGGGCGTCGATGCGCTGAAAGCGCGCTTCACCGGCTTCATCAAGCAGCCGGCGGTGGCGAAGAGCCTGCCGCTGCTGGGCCTGCTGGGCGTCGTCGCGACGGCTGGCGCGGCCTGGCTGGCTCTGCGCGAACCGCCGCAGCGTGACCTGTTCCGCGCTCTGCCCGATGCCGACAAGTCGGCGGTCGCGCAGGTGCTGGACCAGAATGGCATCCGCTACGATTTCGACAATTCGGGCAGCATGACTGTCGGACAGGACGATTATTTCAAGGCGAAGATGATGCTCGCCGCGCAGGGCCTGCCCAAGAGCGCGCCCGACGGCAACAGCATGATCGACAGCCTGCCCATGGGCGCCAGCCGCGCCGTCGAGGGCGAAAAGCTGCGCTCCGCCCGCGAAATGGACTTGGCCCGCACCATCGAAGCGATCGACAGCGTGGAGAGCGCCAAGGTCCACCTCGCCGTCGAGCCGCCGAGCGTGTTCCTGCGCGAGCGGTCCAAGCCCTCCGCTTCCGTGATGCTGCGTCTGGCTTCGGGCCGCTCGCTCACCGATGCGCAGGTGAGCGCGATCGTGCATCTGGTCGCATCGTCCATTCCGGAACTCAATCCGGAGGATATTTCGGTCGTCGACCAGAATGGCCGCCTGCTGAGCAATAATGACAGCAATGCCGCCGACGATCGGCAACTGGCCGTCCAGACGAGGATGGAGGATCGTTATCGCCAGTCGGTGATCGCGCTGCTGACGCCGATCCTGGGAGCCGGCAAATTCTCGACCGAGGTGCATGCCGAACTCAACTTCGCCGAGCGGCAGGCGACCCGCGAAACCTATCCGCAGGATGAAGCGCGCCTGCGCACCGAGACCGGCAGTTGGCAGTCCGACCCGCGTGGCCAAGGCGCGGGCGGCGAGGCGAGCGGCATTCCGGGCGCGCTCAGCAATCAGGCCCCGGTCAACCCGACCGTGACCCAGACCAATCCCAACGGTCAGGCTGTCGCTCAAGGCACGCAGAGCGCGCAGACCGCCGCCCAGCCGGGCACGCCGCCCAATCCGCTGATGAAGACGGAAGAAACCTTCAATCGCAGCTTCGAACTGGGCCGCGAGGTCTCCGTGACCAAGGACGCCATCGGCACGGTCAAGCGACTCTCGGTCGCGGTCGCGCTGGACAATGGCGCGGACGGCAAGCCCCGTTCGGCGCAGGAAATCGCTGCGCTGGAGGCTCTGGTGAAAGGTGCGGTCGGTTTCGATCAGGCGCGTGGCGACGTCGTCGCCCTGTCCTCGCGCAGCTTCGCCAAGGCGGAGGAAGTCGCCACCCCCTGGTATGAAGCTTCGTGGGTTTCGCCGCTGGTGCGCAATGTCTCGGCTTTGCTGGTCGCGCTGCTGGTTATTTTCGGCATCGGTCGCCCGCTGCTGAAGCGCCGCGCCGCCGCTCAGGCCGCCGCCGCCGAGCAGGTCGCTGCCGAAGGGCAGAAGATCGGCCGGGAAATCTCGACCGAGATCACCCGGCAGGCGACAGTGAACCCCGATGGTTCGACGCCGGTCACGCTCGACATGATCTCCTCCACCTATGACTACGCCCAGCGCGCCGACCTGATCCGCAATTTCGTGAAGCAGGACCCCGATCGCGCCGCGCTGGTGGTCCGCGACCTTCTGAAGGAAGGGAAGAAGGAAAATGCCTGACGTCGCCACCGCCACGGCGCTCAAGGGCAGCGCCGCCGCCGCCGTCCTGCTGATGCTGTTCGATGAGGATGAAGCCGCGCAGATCCTCTCGCGTCTGGAACCCGAGGAAGTCCGCCAGCTTGGCTATGCCATGTATGACGTGGCCGACGTGCAGGTTGAGGAAGTCAACGAAGCGCTCGACCATTTCGTCACCAAGGCGAAGAAACGCACCACCATCGGCTATGGGGCGACCCGTCATATCCGCGGCGCGATGACCAAGGCGCTGGGCGAGGAACGGGCCGAGAATATGCTGGCCCGCATCACCCCGCCGACCCGCTCCACCCAGCTTGAGATGCTGAAATGGATGGACGCCAAGGAGATCGCCGTGCTGATCGAGGCGGAGCATCCGCAGATCATGGCGATCGTGCTCGCCCATCTGGAGGCGCCGATCGCCGCCGATGTGCTGCAATTGCTGCCGACCGAATATCAGGAAGAGATCGTCTACCGCATCGCCACGCTCGGCCCGGTGTCGAACGAGGCGCTGGACGACCTGGAGCAGCTCCTGCTGCGCGGCAATATGGCGAAGAAGCAGGGCGGCGCGTCGCAGCGCGGCGGCACGGTCGAGGCGGCGGCGATCATGAACAATGTCCGCAAGGACAATGAACAGCGCATCATCAAGGCGCTGGCCAAGCGGGACAAGATGGTCGCCCAGACGATCGAGGAGGAGATGTTCGTCTTCGACAATCTGATCGACATGGACGACAAGAATCTGGGCACGTTGATGCGCACCGTCGACAGTGCCGTGCTGGTCGTGGCGCTGAAGGGCGCGAACGACATATTGAAGGGCAAGATCTTCGGTTCGATGTCGGCGCGCGCGGCCCAGGCCATTTCCGACGAGATCGAGGAACGCGGGCCGATCCGCTTGGCCGAAGTGATCGACGCGCAGAAGCTGATCATCGCCACCGCGCGCCGCATGGCCGATGCGGGCACCATCATGCTGGGCGGCAAGGGGAACGACTTTGTATAAGGGCTGGGCCAATGCCGACGTCGCCAGCATTCCGCTGGGCGGCATGGGGCAGGTGACGAGCGGAGGCTTCCGCAACCTGTTTGTGCAAGCGCCTACCTTGCCCGGCCAGGCGGTGCATGACAGCCTGCCGGAAAGCGAAGAGGACCCGCTGGAGCAGGCACGCATAGAAGCCTTCGCCATGGGGTTCGATGAGGGGTGCCGGGTGACCGCGGACGCCAATACCGCCGATGCGCAGGCGCGCCAGCGGCTGGCCGAAGCGATGGAAATGCTGGCCCCCGCGCCGAGCGGGATGTTGTCGACCATGCTGTCCGCCACCGTGGTCCGGCTGGTCGAGCAGATTGTCGGCGAGGTCGAGATCGATATCGAACGGCTGCTCCAGCGCTGCGACAGCGTCGCGGCCTTCATCGAGGACAATGACGAGAAGAGCGCGCTGCACCTCCATCCCGAGGATATCGAACTGTTGGAAGGCGAGGCGGTCGGGGTGAAGCTGGTCGCGGACAGGGGGATGCAGCGCGGCTGCGTCCGGCTGGAAACGGCCGACGGCTGGGTCGAGGATGGGCCGGATGTGCGGCTGTCGCGGCTGCGCGCCTTGCTCGACGATATGGAGGGTAAGGCCTGATGATCAACACCGCGCTGGCCCAGGCGGAGGCGCTGTTCGACCATATGCAGGTGCAGAACCGTGCACCCCGCCATGTCGGCCGATTGGTCAGCCATGATGCGGGCATGCTGGAAGTCACCGGTTTCCGCCGTCCCATCGGCGCGGGCGCGCGGCTGATCGCATCGGACGGGACGGTCTGCCGGGCCGAAGTCGTGGGCTTTCGCGGCGACAAGACTTTGCTGGTGCCGCTCGACGCCGATGCGCCGCTGGAAAATGGCGCGCGGGTGGAGCCGGATAGCCAGGCGACCAAGGTGCAGGTGGGCGACGGCCTGATCGGTCGTGTCATCGACGCCATGGGCCAGCCGCTGGACCGCAAGGGGCCGATCATCGCGGGCGGAAGCTGGCCGCTCAACGGGGTCAAGGGCAATGTGCTCGACCGGGGGCGCGTCACCGAGCCTTTCGATCTGGGGGTTCGGGCCGTCAACGCGCTGCTGACCGCCGGGCGCGGCCAGCGCATCGCGATCATTGCGGGGTCGGGCGTCGGCAAGTCGGTGCTGATGGGCCAGATGATCCAGGGCGCCGAAGCCGATATCGTCGTCGCGGGCCTGATCGGGGAACGCGGCCGCGAGGTCAGCGACTTCCTGGAAACCAAGCTGAAGGGCGCGATGCACAAGAGCATCGTCGTTGCCGTCCCGGCCGATCATCCGCCGGTGCTGCGGCTGCGCGCCGCCGCTCGCGCCACAGCCATTGCCGAATATTTCCGGGCGCGGGGCAAGAAGGTGCTGCTGCTGATCGACAGCCTGACCCGCTGCGCCCATGCCCAGCGCGAGATCGGGCTGGCATTGGGCGAGCCGCCCGCGATGAAGGGCTATCCGCCCTCGGCTCTCGCGCTGATCCCGCGTCTGGTGGAGCGTGCCGGCGTCGATAGCCGCAGTGGCGGTTCGATCACTGCGCTCTACACCGTGCTGGCGGATGGCGACGATACCGACGATCCGATCGTCGACGCGGCCCGCGCCATTGTCGACGGGCATTTCGTGCTGTCGCGTCACCTGTCCGAGCAGGCGATCTTCCCCGCCATCGATGTCGGCAAGTCCCTGTCGCGCGTCATGGCCGATGTGGTGCCCGACGAGCATCGTCTGGCCGCCGCCGCCTATCGCCGCCTCTGGGCGGCCTATGAGGAAAATCGCGACCTCATCCTGATGGGCGCCTATCGCCCCGGCAATGATCCGGTGATCGACGAGGCGGTGCAGCGGCGGCAGGAAATCCTCGACTTCATCCGGCAGGATCAGAAGAGCTTCATCGACCTCGACACCAGCGCCAACGCCCTGATCGCCGAGTTCGGCGCATGAAGGGGGAAGTCGCCCGCCGCAATCGCGTGCTGCGCGTCCGCCATGTGCAGCATGCCATGGCGGTGGCCGAAACCGCCCGCGCGCGCGACGAGGCGGAGGGCATCGCCCGCAATGTCGAACGGCTGCGCAATGTGCGCAATGATCTTTTTTCGGGGCAGGGCATCGCAACTGGCGCGAATTTTGCAGCGATGCAGGAACTTGCCGGGCGGTTGGAACAGGCCGGGCGGCAACTGGATGGTGCGCTCTACGATGCGCGCCGCAAGGTGGAGGCCAAGGAAGGCCTGTCCCTCGCGGCCAATCGGGATCGCGAAATCGCCGTGAAGCTCAAGGATCGCGCACGCGCGGACCTGGAGGAATGGCGGGAGAATAAACTCGCGGCTCTGCCGCGCTATCGCCGGATGCAGAGGACAGGAGATGTCTGACGTGAACATGCTGACCAGCCTCAAGGCCTTGCTCTTTTCGTCGGCCTCGACGCAGATGCCCGCCGAGGGCGCGGGCACCGTTCCGCCGGAGGGGGCGGTGGATTTCGCGAAGTTGCTGGATGGCACGATGGACGCCGCGCCGGAGATGCCGGGGCTTCCGCAAGCGACCGCGCCGACCGTTGCGGCGGATGCCGCGGCGGTCGAAGGCACGGCATTGGACGGCGAAGGTCTCGCGCCTGCCAGACTCAATGGCGCCAAGGCCGAAGAGGGAGAGGCCGAAACGGTCCTTCCCTTGCCCTTCGGTTTGGCGAACGCCCTGAGGGCCGTGCAGAGCCATCGCAAGGAGACGCTGCCGCTGCCGCCTGGGCTTGCGAGGAAGACAGAGGCGCTCGCTGAGCCCGCAGCGCCCGCCGATGCGCTTCCAACGCCCGCCGTAGATGGCGAGCCTGTCGAAGAGGTCGCCGCGGAAACGCCCGCGCAGGTGGGCGAACCGGTGCCCGCGGTTGCCGATAATGGCGCAGGCGAGGCGCAGGAAATGCCCGTCATTCTGCCTGGTGAGCAGCCCGAGGCAGCCCGCCCGGTCAAGGAGGCGAAGCTGGAACAAGCCGAGACTTTGCCTGAAACGCCTGTAACGACCCGACCGGATGAGCCGGTAAAGGCCGACGCCGATCGGGACCATGCCGATCGGACCGATAAGGACAAGCCGGAGGAAAGGGTCCAGGCCATGCCTTCGCCCGATGTCGCAGCCGTGCAGACGCCGATGCCGCAAGCCGCTCCTCCGCAGCCATTGCCGACATCCGCGCGGCAGGGCGAGGCGGCAGCGGTGAAGCCGGATAGCGGCAAGAATCTGCCGGCAGAGGCGTTGATGCAGCCCGCGGCTGGCGAACAGATCATTTCCGCCGCGCCGACGTCGGCGTCAGCCGACCTTTCCCTTCCGGTGACTCCGCAGGGTGAGCGCCGTCCGGTGAAATCCGAAGCCATAGCCCTGCTGCAACTGGTGCGCGATCAGGTCGCTGGCCGCCAGCCGGGCATGCCGGTCCGCGCCGGGGAACCGGTCGCGGCGCGCGTCAAGAGCGGCCGCGCGGGCATTGCGGCGGAACTGGCCCCGGCCAATACCGCTCAGCCGGTCCCGACCGATGCTGCGTCGGTGCCGCCGCTCGCCCAGCCGTCCGCCGGTCCCGCGGTTCAAACGGCCGTCATCGCGCCGCCCACGGTGGACCTGTCCGCCAGCCTGGGCGCGCAGGTGGTGGACATGGGGGTTTCCGGCCAGTGGATCGATGGCCTCGCCCGCGAGATTGCCGGCCTTTCCGCCAATGGGGCACAGGGTCGATTCCAGATCAATGCCGATCAGCTTGGGCCCGTGCAGGTCGACATCCGTCATGGCAGCGACGGCGCGGCGGTCAGCCTGACCGTCGCCAGCGAGGCCGCCGAAATGGCGCTGCGCCAGGACAGTGATCGGTTGCGTCTTGACGCCAGCCTGTCCGCGGTGCGCATCGCCGAGGTGAAGATCGAGCGCGCGCCGCATGTCGCCGAAGCCGCGCGGGCGGACGGCGCGAGTCAGCAAGGCTCGCAGCAATCTTCCCAGACCCCCAATGGCTGGGCGAATAACGGCCAGAACATGGCGCAGTCCCAAGGGCAGGCGCACGGGCAAGCACAGGGGCAGGGTCGTTGGCGCGCGTCGGAAAATGGTGCTTTTTCCCCTAAAAATTCCGGCGATCCTGCCGTTCTCAACCCTGACGATGCGCGCCGGGCGAGCCATGACTCCCTGCGCGCGCGCTATGCCTGATTGAGACCGGGCCCGATCGAGACGGGGGATTTTCCATGAGTGACGACGCGAAGCCGAAGAAGAAAAAGGGTGGGGGCATGAAGATGATCCTGCTGATCGTCATTGCCATGGTGGTCGGCGGGGCGGGCGCCGCTGGCGGATTGTACGCCGCCGGTTTCTTCAGCCCGAAGGCGGAAGGACCGAAGGAAGACCCCAACAAGCCCGTGCTTGTCCTGGCCGGCGAAAGCGCCGAGGAAGTCGCCAAGGCCCATGGCTATGCCGGCGGTGGCGGTGGCGAAGGCGGCGGCCATGAGGGCGGTAGCGGTGGTGGTCATGTCGCGTCCGGCGTCCATGTTCCGGCCAAGGGCATCGACCTGCCGACCCCAGCGAACCCGGCCGCCTATCAGGCGACCTATTTCCAGCTCCAGACCCCCTTCACCTCGAACATGTCCGACACGGACGCGTTCGCGCAGATATCGCTCGCCGTTTCGACCTATTACGACATTCGCGTTGTCGAGGCGATCAAGGCCCATGAGACGGCGATTCGCAGCCAGGTGCTGATGATGCTGGCCGAACAGCCGGTTGAGGCGCTCTCTACGCCGCAGGGCAAACGCGCGCTCCAGGGCAAGATAAAGGCCATCATTAACGACATTTTGAAGCAAAAGACGGGCTATGGCGGCGTCGATAACGTTTATTTTACCAATTTCGTTATTCAATAGGGCTGCCTGAACGTGCGGGAAGTCCCCCGCCCGGGACGGCAGGGGACCGAAATGACCGACGTTCAAGCCTACGCCTTCGGGCGGGGGGAATCGCAGGCGCCGCTGATGCTGTCAGGGCTGGACCGGCTGGGCGAAAAGCTCGGCCGGCGTTTGCGCGCCCTGATCGAGCCGATTGCCGGCGTCCGTCCGCATATCGTCGCGCAGGATGCACGGGGGCTGGAATTCGGCGCCTGGAATGCCGAAGTGCCCGCTTCATCCAGCATCGGCGTCTATCGTCTTGCGCCGCTCAAGGGCCAGGTTCTGTTGCGGCTGGACGCGGCGATGATCTCGACGCTGGTCGACTGTTTCTATGGCGGCATCGGCAATCGGGCATTGCCGGCGCGCGGCGAGTTCACGCCGACCGAAGACAGGCTGATCGCGCGCATTTCCGATGGTTTCATGACCCGGCTGGTCGAATGCTGGGGCGATATGCTGGCGCTGGAGCCGGGCCTGATCGTACGCGAGGCGGGCGTCGGCTTTGCCGCCGCCGCGCAGCCGGGCGAGCAGGTTGTGCTGCAACGCTTCATGATCAGCATCAGCCGCGACGATGAATGGCCGGTCGATCTGCTGTTCCCGCTGGCCTCGCTGCGCGCGGTGGAGCCGCTGATGGGCGCAAGGGTACCGGTGGATGAGGCGCGGATCGATCCGGTCTGGCAGGCGCGCATCGCATCGCGCATGCATGACATCCGCCTGCCTGCCCGCACCGTGCTGGCGCGTCCCAATCTGTCGCTGGCCGAGCTGATGCAGCTCAAGGCCGGGGACGTCATTCCCGTTACCATCAACCGCAGCCTGCCGCTGATCGTGGGCGATCGCATCGTCGCCCATGGCTCGATCGGCGATCAGGACGGCCGCGCCGCATTCCAGATTGAAAAGCTTGCACAGGAACCCGGACAATGAGCGATATGAGTGAAGCCCCGCGCCTGGACGGCATCGGCGAGGACAGCGTCAGCCGCATGGTGAACAACCGGCAATTCCGCCTGCTGGCCGATATTCCGGTGCGCATGTCGGTGGAGGTCGGGTCGACCTCCCTGCGTCTGGCCGAGGTCATGGACCTGGCCGAAGGCAGCGTCGTGGAACTGGACCGCCAGGCCGACGATCTGCTCGACATCATGGTCAACGGCGCGCTGATCGCCAAGGGCGAGGTGGTGACGGTGAACGGCCGTTACGGCGTACGCATCGTGGAGATCGCGGCGACCGAAACCCGGTTGGCCGGGGTCGAACGGCGGGGGTGATTGCCAGAAACGGCGACCTTGCTGATTTACCGCTTGCCTTGCGCGCCATTATTGGCAGACCGCGTGACGGATTAACCATGAATTTGATCCGGTTCTGATGGAACCGGCCAAATCCATGAATTTTGGTTGCCGTGATTTCCGAGTCGCCAGATGAGGCCATCTACCTTGAAATCACTCTAGTCGCGAAAGCCCGTTCATGATCTGGTACTTCGTCAAGCTGCTGATCCTGTTGCCGCTGGTGGGGGGCATGGCCTTTGGTGCGCTGTGGCTGTGGCGCAAATATCAGCCCGGCATGATGGTCGGGCAGAACGACCGTTCCCTGAAAATATTGGAAGCGCTGCCTATGGGGACGTTCGGCAAGCTCGCCGTGGTGGAGTTCGAGGGCAAGAAGATATTGCTCTCCGTGACGCGCGGCCGGATCGAGAAGATCGCGGAAGGCGATACCGGCAATCTCGGGTCCTATCGTGCCGGGCGCTGAGTTGTTTCCCCTTGCCCGGCCTGTGACGGGGATGATGAAATGGGTCGCGGCGGCGTTTCTGATCGCGGCGCTGTTCACCGCCTTTCCCGCTTTCGCGCAGGCTGCGCCCGCTGCGCCCCCGCCTCTCGATAATGGCGGCGCGCTGACCCGCGCCATGGGGCAGATTTCGGGCGACGGCCGCTCGCTGTCGCTGTCGCTGCAAATCCTGATCCTCATGAGCCTGCTGACGGTGCTGCCGTCGCTGGTGCTGATGATGACCAGCTTCACCCGCATCATCATCGTGCTGTCGCTGCTGCGCCAGGCATTGGGCCTGCAACAGACGCCGCCCAATCAGGTGCTGGTGGGCCTGACCCTGTTCCTGTCGCTGTTCGTGATGCGGCCCTATGTCGACCAGATCAACGCGCAAGCCTTCGACCCCTATGGCAAGGGGCAGATTTCCATCGAGGAGGCGGTGGGCCGTTCGGGCAAGGTGCTGCACGGTTTCATGGCCAAGCAGACGCGCGAGACCGACCTCAAGTTGTTCGCCAATCTGGCCGAGGCGCCGGCGTTCAAGTCGCCCGCCGACATCCCCTTCTCCATCCTGCTGCCCGCCTTCGTGACGTCGGAACTGAAGACCGCGTTCCAGATCGGCTTCATGATCTTCCTGCCGTTCCTCATCATCGATCTGGTGGTCGCCTCCACGTTGATGGCGCTGGGCATGATGATGCTGTCGCCGACGATCATCTCCATGCCGTTCAAGCTGTTGCTGTTCGTGCTGGTGGATGGCTGGGCGCTGACGATGGGGTCGCTTGCCGGCTCCTTCGCGACATGAGGCATGTTTCAATGAGATTGAACATGCCTCATGGTCTTTTGTTTGCCGCATTTTGCGAGCCGTCGGCTGTGCCAGCCGACTTCAAAATGCTCTAGGGAGGCCCGCAATGGAGAACGCCGATTTCTTCATGGGGCTGGCGCAGCAGGCGCTGTGGATCACGGCGCTGGCGGCAGCGCCTATCTTGATTCCGGCGCTGGTCGCGGGCGTGCTGATCGGCATGATCCAGGCGGCAACCTCGATCAACGAACAGACTTTGGCCTTCATTCCCAAGATCATCGTTGTCGGCGCGATGCTGGTGCTGTTCGGTGGCTCCATCATGGTGCTGATCGCCGATTTCACGCGCGAGATTTTCGAGCGCATACCGGACCTGCTGCAATGATCGCGCCGGGCTTCGCCAATGTCGAGGTCCAGCTCTGGATCTGGCTGATCGCCATGATCCGTCCCGGCGCGGCCTTCATGGCGGCGCCTATTTTCGGCGCGCCTGCCGTCCCGCTGCAACTGCGCCTGATCCTGTCTCTGGCGCTGGGCATGGCGGCGCTCAACAGCGTGCATATCGTGCTGCCGCAGGACGGCGTCGCCAGTTTCGAAGGCATCATGCTGGTCGCGGGCGAGGTGCTGGCGGGCCTGGCCATGGGCTTTGCCGTGCAGATCGGCTATGCCGCCGCGCTGGTCGCGGGCGAGGCGATCGGCAATACGATGGGCCTCAATTTCGCGGCGATGGTCGATCCCTCATCGGGTCAGTCGACACAGGCGGTGGGTCAGTTCCTTTCCATCCTCGCCACCTTCCTGCTGCTGGCGATGGACGGGCATCTGATGCTGGTGAGCTTTGTCGTGCAAAGCTATCAGGCGATGCCGCCGGGCGGCGCGATGCTGAGCAATGATGCGGTCTGGCATCTGATCGAGTTCGGCGGCGCGCTGCTGGGCGCGGGCGTCACCATCGCGCTGCCGGTCGGTTTCGCGCTGGTGCTGGTGCAGATCGTCATGGGCATGCTGGCGCGCACCGCGCCCGCGCTCAACCTGTTCGCGGTCGGCATGCCGGTGGCGCTGATGGCGGGGCTGATCCTGCTGGCGGTCACCGCGCCGATCATGGGCGAGGGGATCACCGCCGCGCTGAAGGCCGGGCTGGACCAGGCCCAATATTTGTCGGAAGGGCGCTGAACCATGGCACAGAGCAATGGCGGCGGCGAAAAGACCGAAAAACCGACAGCCAAGAAGCTGAAGGATGCCGCGAAGAACGGCGACATTCTCCAGTCCCGCGATCTGGCGACGGCGCTGGTGGTGATGGCGGGCATCGGCTGGATCGCCGTTACCGGGCCTTCGGTCGTGGAGTCCCTGTCGGAGATGCTGATCGAGGCATTGCGTTTCCGGCGCGAGGATATCGTCAATTTCGCGCCCGCCGACCGGGGCTTTGCCCTGTTGTCGGGGATCGCGCTGCCGGTGGCGGGCATCTTGCTGGCGACATTGCTCGCGGCCATTGCCGGACCGGCACTGTTGGGGGCGCTCGGTTTCCGCCCCGGTGCCTTCGCGCCCAAGGCGTCGAAGCTCAATCCGGCCGCAGGCCTCAAGCGCATGTTCGGCATGCATGGGCTGATCGAACTGGTGAAGTCGATCGCCAAGGTATCGCTGCTGGGTGCGATCGGCGTGTGGATGATCTGGGACCGGATGACGGACATTGTCGGCCTGGGCAAGGCGGGGCTGGCGCCCGCCATGTCGGACCTGGGCAATATGTTCATCATGACATGCCTGGTGATGGCGGGCGGCCTGTTCCTGATCGCGGGCATCGACGTGCCGGCGCAGCTTATCCAGCGGTCCAAGCGGCTGGCGATGACCAAGCAGGAAATCAAGGACGAGCATAAGGAGAGCGAAGGCTCGCCCGAACTGAAAGGGCATATCCGCCGCAAGCAATATGAAGTGCTGAGCGGTTCGACCCGCAAGGCGGTGGCGGAAGCCAGCGTGATCATCACCAACCCGACGCATTTCGCCGTCGCCCTGCGCTACAAGCCGGGGCAGGACGCCGCGCCTGTCGTGGTGGCGCGGGGATGCGACGCCATTGCGGCGGCGATCCGCGAGTTGGCGGACCAGAATGGTGTGACGGTGCTGCAATATCCCGAGCTGGCGCGCGCCATCTACTTCACCTCGCGCGCCGGGCAGATCGTGAACGAGGGGCTTTATATGGCGGTCGCGACCGTGCTGGCCTTCGTCTTCCGGGTGGAGAATCGCTTGGGCAGCGAGATGGACCGGCCGTTCATCACCGTGCCGGACGATCTGCGCTTTGATGCGGACGGCAAGAAAATTCCGTGATTTCATTGTGTTGAGAATGAATTTCGCAAAAATACGATGCTTAACTAAAGTTTAGGACTGATTGTCCGTATAATGTTGATGGGGACGCATTAAGATGGTGCGTCATGAACGACTATTTTTCGCGGAGCGATATTTCGCCGGTTGAACGCAGCGCTACCCGCGCGCCTTCGGCCGTGTCCGCCGTTCAGCCGGTTTCCTCCACATCCCAAACGGTTCGCCAGGGCCGTGGATCGTCTTCGCAGACAGCGCCCGACGATCAGTCCGGATCGGAAGACCGCATCGCCAGCAGCGCCGAATATGCCAAGGTGCATGCCCGCATCGCCGACATATTGGCGGAACTGCGCGTCCAGGGCACCACCGCCACCGTCCAGGGTGCAGCGGATGAAATCCAGTCGATGCTGCCTGCACCGCAAGTGCTCGTGCCGCTGCCGCCCGCTTCGAAGGAAGCCGTGGAAAGCACCATCCGCATCGCCAAGCGCATAGCCGAGCAGGCGGCCATTGCCCATGTCGCACAGGCCAATATCCGGCACGGAGCGGTCGATCAGGTCGTAACCATCGGCGGCTGATATGCCCCCATTGAGTGCAGGCGCAATCCGTTTCCCGGCGCGTGGAAGCGGTCTTCCCACATGCTTTTTCCGCCCCCGCGCAAATCATTCCTAAAGGTCTTGGGCATAGGGCCGTTCTCGTATTTGAAAGGACGGCCCAATGACTTCGGTGAGCAGCAGCATCTTGACGGCGCTTGGCGCGGGATCGGGCATCGATACCGCCTCGCTCGTCTCCAGCCTGGTCAGCGCCGCCAAGGAGCCCAAGCAAGCGGCGATCACCAATCGCCAGACGCTGAACAGCGCGCGTATTTCCGCCCTGGCCTCCGCCTCCAGCTCGCTCGATACCTTTGCCGATGCGCTGAACAGCCTGCTTGCGGGCACCGGCTATTCGGGTACGCCAGCCTCCAACGACGCCAGCATCGCGTCGGTCAGCGCGCTGCCGGGCGGCACGCCGACCGGCCTTCCGGCGCAGATCGTCGTCAATCAGCTCGCTTCATCGCGGACCCTGGTTTCTGCGGTCAACGCCAATCAGGACGCGGCGCAAGGCGCGGCGGCCACTGTCGGCATCGGGGAATTGTCGCTGAAGGTCGGTACCGGCAATCCCGTTTCCATCACGATCTCCGCGGCCAACAACAGCTATACGGGCCTGGCCGCCGCGATCAACGGTTCGGGGGCGGGCGTCACCGCGACCGTCGTCACGGACTCGCAGGGCACGCGGCTGATGCTCAAGGGGCCGACCGGTGCGGCGAACGATATCTCGCTGACCACGGTTTCCTCCACCACCGACGCGACGACGGGTGCGGACCTCTCCCAGTTCGCCTTCTCTGCGACGACACCGCCCGCGGGCAGCAGGATGAGTTCCGCGGCCCAGCCCAAGGATGCGATCATCCTGCTCGACGGGGTGGAGCAGCATTATGCCGGCAACACGATCGACAGCGCGATCCCCTTTTTGCGCATCGACCTGAACAAGGCCGCGCCGGGCACCAGCGTCACGCTCGCCACGACCGAGCCGACCACCTCCATGCGCGACCTGATGGTCGAGTTCGTCGACGCCTACAACACGTTGATGAAGGCGCTGAACACGGCGACCTCGACCGGCACGGACCAATCCAATGCGGGCGTGCTGAACGGCGAATCCTCGATCCGCGACATGAAGCGGCAATTGTCGGCGATGGTCTCGACGCAGCTTACCGCAACCGGTGCCTACAAGACGCTGAACGATCTGGGTATCAGCACCAATCGCGACGGCACGATCGCGCTCGACACGACGGCGCTGGACAAGGCGATCGCGGCCGACCCGACGGCGATCACGCAGATGTTGAACCCGTCGGTCAAGACCGCGACCAATGCCGGGCTCGCCGGGCTGATGGACAGCGTGCGCGACAATATCCAGAAGACCGACGGCCCGCTCGCCTCCTCGCAGAGCAAGTATAAGGCGCTGGCGACCGATCTGGCCGGGCAGCTCGAGAAGCTCGACACCCAGATGACCGATTATCAGGAGCAGCTCACCAAGGTCTATTCGGCCATGGAAACCCGGCTGTCCGCCCTCAAGGCAACACAGAGCTATCTGACGCAGCAGGTGGCGCTGTGGACCAAAAGCAACAATTGATACAAAAGGGTCAGGAAGATCATGTTCTATAATCATGGCGGTTTCGGTGGCGCGGCGGCGCGGCGTTATGCGGCGGTTCATACCGGCAGCCGGATCGAGGGCGCGACGCCCCATGCGCTGGTCAAGGTGCTGTTCGACGAGCTGCTGTTGGCGCTGGACGCGACGGCTCTGGCCGAACGCAATGGCGACCGCCTGAAGGTGTCGGACAAGCAGGCCCGCGCGATGTCGATCCTGTTCGCACTCGAATCGAGCCTGGACTTCGACAAGGGCGGCGACATCGCCACCGGCCTGGCGCAAATCTATCGCGAGGCTCGTCGCTTGCTGCTGGCTGGCGCGAAAGAACATGATGCCGCCCCGGTGGATCAGGCCCGCGTCATGATCGGCGAGATCGCGGAGGCTTGGAACCAGATCGCGTAAGACATCCGTCATCCCGGCCTGCGCTGGGACGACGTTCATTGCATGGGGTTGCGCCATCAAAGGCGCGCCTGTATAGGCAGCGCTCGCAAAGGGCGGCCCGGCGGGGGCCGCCTTTTTGCGTTTCGGAAGTGTTTGCATCAGCCCAGAAAGGGAAGGACCATGTCGATTACGCCGCTCATGCCCGTTTACCCCCGGTGCGATGTACGCCCGGTCCGAGGCGAGGGCTGCTACCTGATCGGAGAACGCGGCGAACGCTATCTGGATTTCGCCAGCGGCATCGCGGTCAACCTGCTGGGCCATGGCCATCCCAAGCTGGTCAAGGCGATCGCGGATCAGGCCGCGACGCTGATGCACACATCGAACCTCTACGGCATGCCGCTGGGAGAAAAGTTCGCGCAGCGTCTGGTCGATACGACCTTTGCCGACACGGTGTTCTTCACCAATTCGGGCGCCGAGGCCGTGGAATGCGCGATCAAGACCGCGCGCCGCTATCACTACGCCAATGGCGAGGCGCACCGGCACAAGATCGTGACCTTCGACAACGCTTTCCACGGGCGGACGCTGGGCACCATCTCCGCGACCAGCCAGCCCAAGATGCGCGACGGTTTCGAACCGCTGCTGCCCGGTTTCGACGTGGTGCCGTTCAACGATCTGGCGGCGGCGACCGCCGCGGTCGACGAGGATACCGCCGCGATCATGCTGGAGCCCGTGCAGGGTGAGGGCGGCGTCACGCCCGCGACCCAGGAGTTCCTGTCGGGCCTGCGCAAGCTGTGCGATGAGAAGGGGCTGCTGCTGATCCTTGACGAAGTGCAGTGCGGCTATGCCCGCACCGGCACCTTCTTCGCGCATGAGCAATATGGGTTGACGCCCGACATCATGGCGGTGGCCAAGGGCATCGGCGCGGGCTTCCCGCTGGGCGCCTGCCTTGCCACCGAGGAAGCGGCCAAGGGCATGGTGTTCGGCACCCATGGGTCGACCTATGGCGGCAATCCGCTGGCCATGGCGGTCGGCATGACCGTGCTGGACGAAGTGCTGGGCGAAGGTTTCCTCGGCCATGTGAAGGCGATGGGCGCGCGTCTGCGTTCGGCGCTGGAGCAGCTCATCCCCAATCATGACGGCATGTTCGAGGATGTGCGCGGCATGGGGTTGATGCTGGGCGTCAAGATGAAGGACAGTCATGACGCCCGCGCTTTCGTGGCGCATCTGCGCGACCATCATGGCCTGCTGACCGTGTCGGCGGGGCAGAATGTCGTGCGCATCCTGCCGCCGCTCGTCATCGAGGAAAGCCATATTTCCGAATGCATCGAAAGGATTTCGGCCGGTGCGCGGAGCTTTGGGGACGCGAACGCGGCCTGACGCCAATCATCCCCCTTCGTTCGCGTGAAGCGGGCGGAGGATGGGATTGGGGGTTATCATGACCAGACATTTTCTGAATCTGAGTGACGCCGGTGGCGATGCGATCGCCGCCATGATTGCAGACGCCATAGACCGGAAGGCGGCGCGTAAAAGCTGGCCCAAGGGGCAGGCCGATGCGGATGCGCCGCTGGCCGGGCATACGCTGGCGATGATCTTCGAGAAGAATTCGACCCGGACCCGCGTATCGTTCGATATGGCGATCCGCCAATTGGGCGGCACGTCGCTGATCCTGGACGGCGCGACCAGCCAGCTCGGACGCGGAGAAACCGTTGCCGACACGGCGCGGGTGCTCAGCCGCATGTGCGACGCCATCATGATCCGCACCGACGATCATGCGAAGATCGAGGAAATGGCGCATCATGCCAGCGTTCCGGTGATCAACGGTCTCACTGACCTGTCGCATCCCTGCCAGATCGTCGCGGACCTGCTGACCGTGGTGGAACATGGCGTGGCGCTGCCGGGCAGCCAGTGGGCCTGGCTCGGCGATGGCAACAACGTCCTCCATTCGATCGTCGAGGCGGCGGGCCTGATGAAGTTCGATGTGCGGATTGCGGTGCCCGAAGGCTATGATCCCGACCCGTCTTTCGAAGCCGAAGCCCGCGCGCGGGGCGCGCAGATCATCCACAGCCGCGATCCGCAGGCGGCGGTGGCGGGCGCCGATATCGTCGTCACCGACACCTGGATCTCCATGGGCCAATCCCATGCCGAGGAAAAGCTGGCGGCGATGATGCCTTATCAGGTGACGCCCGAACTGATGGCGCTGGCCAGGCCGACGGCGAAATTCCTGCACTGCCTGCCCGCCCATCGCGGCGAGGAAGTGGTGGAGGCGGTGATCGACGGCCCGCAATCAGTGATCTGGGACGAGGCGGAAAACCGCATCCATGCGCAGAAGTCGGTGCTGCTCTGGGCGCTGGGCCGTCTTGGTTGAGTTTGGCCCGAGCCATCCTATCTAAGCGCCTTTGCAGCATGGGCCCGCAGGAATGCGGGCCGCACGGAGCCTGATTTGACCTCTTCCGCCTCTCTCGACCAGGCCCTTGGCTTCACCATCCCCTCGCGCCATGCGCGCGGGCGGATCGTGCGGCTGGGGCCGGTCCTCGACGATGTTCTGGCCGCCCATGCCTATCCGCCGCAGATCGAGCGGCTGCTGGCCTCCGCGCTGGTGCTGGCGGCGCTGCTCGGCACGACGCTCAAGGATGCGGGCGGACAGCTGACCCTTCAGGCGCAGACCGAAAATGGCGTCGTCAGCCTGCTGGTGGCCGATTACAAGGGTAGCGAAGTGCGCGGCTATGCCAAGTTCGACGCCGACCGGCTGGCCGAACTCGGCCCCGATCCGACGCTGTTCGGGCTGTTCGGTAAGGGCTATCTGGCCATCACCTTCGATCAGGCGGTGAGCGGCGAGCGTTATCAGGGGATCGTGCCGCTGGACGGCGAATCGCTGGCGGACGCCGCGGAGCATTATTTCTTCCAGTCCGAACAGATCCCCAGCATCATACAGATCGCCACCCGCCATGATGCGGGCGAGGGATGTCTGGCGGCGGGCCTGCTGCTCCAGCACCTGCCCGAGGGCGAGGTCGGGCGCGAGCGGCTGCATGTCCGCCACGACCACCCGGAATGGGAGCATGTGCAGGCGCTGGCGCACACGCTGAGGGACGCGGAACTGACCGATCGCGACCTGCCGCTGGCCGACATCGTGTGGCGGCTGTTCCATGAAGAGGATGAGGTGCGCGTCACCGATCCGACGGTGCTCAGCAAGGGCTGCCGCTGCGATCTCGGTCATATCCGCAGCGTCATCGGCCGCTTCCCGGCCGCCGAGCGGGCGGAAATGGCCGACGATCAGGGTATCATAGGCGTCGATTGCGCTTTCTGCTCACGGCTCTTTCCGGTGGCGCTCGACAGCTTCGGATAGAGGCTGGCCGCACCATTATGGCCGGTCGATTCGGTTCCGCTATCAAATTGCCGCAATTCATGGGCAAGAGAGATGCGGGTTCGCGCATGATCGGTGTGGGGGATCGGTATGACGGCAGGACGGTGCGCCCTTGGGGCGGCCTTGGCGATGATGATGGCGATAGCGCCCGCCGTTCAGGCGGCGGCCCCTTTGCCGCGCCTGCCCAAGGGGCTGGAAGCGGGCGAGTGGGAATTGCGCGAGCGGGGAACGGACGGCGCAGTGCGCAGGATATGCGTCGCCCATCTGAACCAGCTTCTGCAAAGCCGCCATGCGGGCAATAGCTGCAAGAGCTTCACCGTGAGCGAAACGCAGAGGCGGCTGGTCGTTACCTATGAATGCGGCGCCGCGGGCAATGGGCGGACCGACCTTCGCATCGAAACCGCGCGGCTGGTCCAGATCCAGTCGCAGGGCATCGCCAGGGGCGCGCCGTTCGATTTTTCACTGGAGGGGCGATGGGTAGGGGCCTGCCATTAGGCGCCACCGGCTTGCGTTGACGCGCCCGGAAGGGTAGCGCGGCGCTTATGGTTGCCAATAGCGGAAAATTTGCCGTCGTCCTGCTGTCCGGCGGACTCGACTCCATGGTCGCGGGGGGCCTCGCGCGAGAGGCCGGTTATCATGTGTTCGCGCTCTCGATCGATTATAATCAGCGCCATCGTCTGGAATTGCAGGCGGCGGGGCGGATCGCTTCCGCGCTCAACGCGATTTCGCATATCGTGCTGCCGCTGGACCTTACGGCATTTGGCGGGTCGGCGCTGACCGCCGACATCGCCGTGCCGAAAGGCGGGGTCGGGCCGGGTATTCCGGTGACCTATGTGCCCGCGCGCAACACCATCTTCCTGTCGCTGACCCTGGGGCTGGCAGAGGTGTCGGGGGCGAGCGATGTGTTCATCGGCGTCAATGCGCTCGATTATTCGGGCTATCCCGACTGCCGCCCGGAGTTCATCGAGGCGTTCCAGAAGATGGCGGCGCTGGCCACCAAGGCGGGGGTGGAGGGGCATCCGATCCGCATCAACGCGCCGCTCCAGCATATGAGCAAGGCCGATATCGTGCGCGAAGCGCACCGGCTTGGGCTGGACGCCGGGCTGAGCTGGTCCTGTTACGACCCAACGCCCGACGGCAAGCATTGCGGCCAGTGTGACAGCTGCCGCCTGCGGTCGAAGGGTTTCGTGGAGGCTGGCCTGCCCGACCCCACCATCTATGCGGTGAAGCCCTGACGCCATGAGCTATGCCGTCAAGGAGATGTTCCTGACCCTGCAGGGCGAGGGCGTGCACGCCGGACGACGGGCGGTGTTCCTGCGTTTTGCCGGCTGCAACCTCTGGTCCGGGCGGGAGCAGGACCGGGCAAGCGCGATCTGCCGGTTCTGCGACACGGACTTTGTCGGCACGGATGGCGATGGCGGCGGCAGGTTCGCCGATGCTGATGGTCTGGCCGATGCGGCGCTGGCCTTTTGGGGCGAGGGGTCGGAGGGGCGCTATATCGTACTCACCGGCGGGGAGCCGATGCTTCAGATCGACAACGGTCTGGTTGATGCGCTGCATGCGCGGGGTTTCGCCATCGCGATTGAGAGCAACGGCACCCTGCCCGCGCATCCGGGGCTGGACTGGGTCTGTATCAGCCCCAAGGCCGGCAGCGAGGTAGTGCAGCGCAGCGGCAATGAATTGAAGCTGGTCTGGCCGCAGCCGGGACAGGGGCACAGCCTGGCCGATGTCGAGGAGATGGAAGGCTGGGCGTTCGACCATCTGCTGGTGCAGCCGCTGGACGATCCGAATGCGGTGCGCAATGCCCAGGCGGCGGTCGATCTGGTGATGGACCGGCCGCGCTGGCGGCTAAGCCTTCAGTCGCACAAATATCTGGGATTGCGATAACGGGGTGGATTCCACCCGATCCCCACCAACATCCGACATCCGCTCACGGCCGATCACCGCCGCCAGTCTCTCAGGGTTGCGCGCCGGTCTTCTGGTTCCAGGCGATCTGGCAGGCGGGTAGCATCTTGCCCTTCTTCCAGCATTTGGGATCGAAGGAAGGCAGCGCCAGCGAATAGCTGCGGCCCGGATCGCCGTAAAATTGCTCGCCCGCCAGGATCAGCGACTTCTTGATCGATCCCAGGCCGTTGCGGGCCACTTCGTTGAGCGTCCCGCGCTGGGCGAAGATCGCCTGCCGTCCGACCAGCGCCGCCGCCTGGCAGAAGCCGCGTTGCGCCTGTACCGTCGAATAGCCCGAATAGATGCGCGTGCCATATTGGTCCGATGCCATCTGGCCCGGCTTGCCCTTGCCCACGGTGCGCTGGAAATAGCCGAGGATGCCGGCCTGCGCCGAATCCAGTTCCGCGTCATGATGGGCGATCATGGCATTGTAGTTGCTGATCGACAGCAGGGTCGGTTCGAACTGGCATTGAAGCGCGGCGACATTCAGCGCCGCGCGCAGGTTCCACACCAGTCCCGCCTTGATCTCCGCCGGGGTCGCCCCGGGCAGGCCCAGCGCGGTCGCCGCTTCCGCATCGGTCAGCGGGGGTGTCGAAAAATCGGGCGGGGACCAGAAGAATTGCGCTGCCGCCGGTTGTGTCAGCAGCGGTGATGCCAGCACAGCCAATCCCAAGGCGGCCAGTCCCAGGGCGGACCTGGGCGCGGTGGAACGGCCAATGGAACGGAAATTCATCGAAACCCCTCTTTGAAACGAGCGATGCGCACTATCTGTCGGCCGTCTGTATCACGCCTGAACGCGGACGCCAGCTTATTGATCCGAAAGCACTTCCGTATCGGGGGCTGACTTTTCCGCGCTCTCATTCTTCGCCGGGGCGGGCGCGCTGGCATTGTCGCTGCGGTTGGCGGGCAGCGCCAGCGCGGTGCCTTCGCTCTGTACCCCGTCCAGATCCGTCATGGCATCGGTGGCGGTGCCGTCCACCACCTCCATATGGTTCATGGGAACAGCGGTGCTGTTCTTTTCCTTACCGCCGCAAGCCCCAAGGGCGATGCAGCCCGATAAAATCAGCGTCGTATAAACCATCTTCGCGTCAAGGCGCATCCGGGTCTCCATCAAGCCTGTTTCAGCATGCCCGGTAGCCCCCCACCTGGCGAAAGCCGTGACCCTAGCGGCCTGTCCCGCATTGCTCAACCCCCGTGGAGCCATCCGGTCCGCACCGCCGCAATCGGCTAATAAAGGCTGGGAAATGCGCGTAAAGCGCAGCGTCCAGATCGGCCATCGACGCCTTTACGCCCAGGGCGGCTATGCTGGTCACGGGATATTCGGCCAGGCCGCACGGCACGATGCCTCCGAAATGGGACAGGTCGGGATCGACATTGATCGAAAAGCCGTGGAGTGTGATCCAGCGCCGCACCCGGATGCCGAGGGCGCCGATCTTTGCCTCCCGGCCTTGCAGGTCGTCGGTCCAGATGCCGATGCGTCCCTCCGCACGGCGGGCGGCGATGCCGAGGTCGCCCAAGGCGTCGATCATCCAGCCTTCCAGATGATGGACGAAATTGCGCACATCCTTGCCGCGTTCGCGCAGGTCGATGTTGAGATAGCCGATGCGCTGGCCGGGGCCGTGATAGGTATAGCGTCCGCCGCGCCCGGCGGCATGCACCGGAAAGCGCGGGTCGAGCAGTTCGGCCGGATCGGCGCTGGTGCCCGCGGTGTAGAGCGGTGGATGTTCCAGCAGCCAGACCCGTTCGCCGGCTTGCCCTTCGAAGATCGCCGCCGCCCGTGCCTCCATGTCCGCCAATGCGGCAGGGTAATCCATTGGGGCGATTTCGACGCGCCATTCCATGGCTGGTTCCAGAGGCGGGGACGACATGGGGCTTCCTTGACTTGGGCAGAGCGAGCGATCAAGTCTCCTCCGCGATTTTTGAATAGCTTCACATTTTAGAGTGTTTCATGGGGCGTAAAGATATGGCGACAATGTCCATCGGCAAGGCTTGGGAAGAGGCGGTCGCCTTCGTTCAGCGCGAAAGCAGCCTGCTGTTCCCCGTCGCCCTGTTGTTCATCGCCTTGCCCAGCATCATCCTGGGCGAAATGACGCCGCCCGAATTGACGGCTTGGGCGGCATCGCAGCCGCGCGGCGCGCTGCCGCCCATTCCCGCTACCTATGTGCTGGCGATGTTGCTGACGGCAGTGCTGATCTGGTTCGGGTCGCTCGCCCTGTTCGCACTGGCATTGCGTCCCGGCATCAGCGTGGGCGAGGCGCTGCGGCTCAGTCTGGCGCGTTTGCCCGTGCTGATCGGGACCAGCTTCCTTGCCGGAGGGGCGATTGCGCTGGCGATGCTGCTGCTGGCCTTGGTGGGAATGGTGATCGCCGCGGCGTCCCCCGCACTGCTTGCGCCCCTGCTGGCGGCGGCCATGGTGGGGGGACTGGCCTTTGTCGGCGTGCGGCTCGTGCTGCTCAATCCCGTGGTGATCGACGGGCAGGACGGCGTGGTCGCGTCGTTGAAGCGAAGCTGGCGGCTGACCAAGGGCCATTTCTGGCATCTGTTCGGGTTGATCGCCGTGCTGACGCTTCTGTCTCTCGTCGCCAGCACCGCGGCGCAGGCGGTGTTCGGCATCCTTGGCCGCGTGCTGGTCGGCGCCGATGGCGCGCGGTTGATCGGCGGCGTGGTGGCCGCCGCCGTTTCGACCGTGGTGCAGGTCTATATGCTGGTGATGCTCGCCCGGCTCTATCGTCAGGCCGTCGCCGGCTGATCCAGCAGCGGCACATGCGGCGCCGCTTCGCGCGACAGCAGGCCGGCGAGGCGGGGGTCGGCGAAAATCTCCACCTCGCGCTTATAGGGCGTGAAGCCTGACTTGCGGTAGAAACCCAAGGCTGAAGGGCTGTCGAGCGTGCAGCTATGCACCCAGAAACGGGTCACGTCCTTGCGCCACGCCAGCGCCTTGGCCTGCGCCATCAGCCATCGGCCCAATCCCCTGCCGTTCAGTTCCGGGATCAGGCCGAAAAAGGCCAGTTCGCAATCCGGCATCGCGCGGAAATCCAGTTCCAGCAGCCCGACCTCCACGCCGCGCGCGTCCGTGACGGCGTAGATTTCGACGGCGGGATCGTGGATGATGGCGCTGAGTTCCTTATCGCCCATCACCAGCCGGGAGAACCAGAGCCAGGGCTCACCCACGCGCCGGAACAACGCGCGATAGCCGTCCAGTGCGGGCGCCTTCCACGGCACCAGCCGCAGCGGTGCGGGCGGGACAGGGGCAGGTTTCGGCCGCTCCCGCATCTCCAGATGGGTGACGATGGTGGCGATCTGGTCGTTGGCGACAGGCGTGAGGCTCAACGGTTCAGCTCCAGCTCGCCATGGGCGGCAGGCTCATCAATATGGCGTCGATATTGCCGCCGGTCTTGAGGCCGAAGAGCGTGCCGCGATCATGGACCAGGTTGAATTCGGCATAGCGGCCTCGCCATTCCAGCATCCGGGCATAGTCCTCCTGCGACCAGCCTTCGTTCATCCGCCGCCGGACGATGGGCGGGAAGGCCTTGAGGAAGGCATCACCGACATCGCGGGTGAAGGCGAAATGCGCATCGAACGCGGCATTGTCCGCACATTCCAGATGGTCGTAGAAGATGCCGCCGACGCCACGGTGGACGTTGCGATGGGGAATGAAGAAATAGTCGTCGGCCCACGCCTTGAAGCGGGGATAATGGTCGGGGTCATGGGCGTCGCAGGCGGCCTTGAGCGCATCGTGGAAATGGGCCGTGTCCTCGTCGCGCGGGAGTGGGGGGTTGAGGTCGGCGCCACCGCCGAACCAGCGTTTCGCCGTCACCAGAAAGCGGGTGTTCATATGGACTGCGGGCACATGCGGATTGGCCATGTGGGCAACGAGGCTGATGCCGGTAGCGAAGAAATTCGGGTCTTCGCCAGCACCATGAATGGTCTTCGCGAATTCCGGGGAGAAGGTCCCGCCGACGGTCGAGACGTTGACGCCGACCTTCTCGAACACCTTGCCCTTCATGACGCCGCGCACGCCCCCACCACCTTCTCCAGCGGGGAGGCCGGGCGCCTCGCGGTCCCAGGCGATATAGTCGAAGCGGGCATCGGAACCCGCCTCGCGCTCGATCGCCTCGAATTCGGCGCAGATGCGGTCGCGCAGCGATTCGAACCAGGTGCGGGCGGATTGCTGTTGCGGGTCGAGGATCAGGGTCATTGCGGGAAACTTTCAGTCTGGCGAAGGGCCTCGGCAACCGCGATGCCCGTGGAAACGGCGATGTTCAAGGACCGGAAGCCCGGCGCCATCGGAATGCGCACGCGAACATCCGCCAGATCGCGCACGCCGTCGGGCACGCCTGCGCTTTCCGATCCCATCAGCAATATATCGTCCTTGCGGAACTCGACATCGGGCAGACGCTGCGACGCATGGCTGCTCATCAGCATCAGTCGTCGCCCCTGCGCCCGGCGGGCAGCGTCGAAAGCCTCGAAATTGGCGTGGCGGGTGATATCGGCAGACGCGCCATAGTCCATCGCCGCGCGCTTCAGCTTCGCATCGGAAAAGGCGAATCCCATCGGCATGATGATGTCGACCGGTACGGAAAAACAGGCGGCGAGGCGCAGAATCGCGCCGACATTGCCGGCGATTTCGGGTTGATAGAGGGCGATACGCATGGCTCGCGCCATAGAACAGCCCGGCAATTTGTCATAGCCCGTCTAAATTGCTTGGCAAATGGCGCATCCTACGGTTATCAGGCCATCAAACCGCGCCAAAAGGGGGAATGCGGCATCCATTTGCTTGGGCGCCCGCGGATCTTCCGGACATTCATAGCTGAAGACGGCAATGGAGCGAGGTCAGGGACGTTCTTGCAAGGGTTGAGGTGCATGGCGATCGTGGAACATTTGGAGAGTGAGGGGGCGGCCGTCTCCAGCGGAGGCGGCAGCGATGGCGTTCGTCGCCGTGATTTCATCAATATCGCGGCGGTGAGTTTCGCCGGCGTCGGTGCAGTCGCGGTGGTGGTGCCGCTGGTCGACCAGATGAACCCCAGCGCCGACGTGCTGGCGCTTGCCTCGACCGAGGTCGATCTGTCGGCGATCCAGCCGGGACAGGCGATCAAGACGACCTTCCGCTCGCAGCCGCTGTTCGTGCGGCATCTGACCGACAAGGAAATCGCCGAGGCCGACAAGGTCGATCCCTCCACGCTGCGCGATCCGCAGACGCTGGAGCAGCGAACCGTCGACGGCAAGAAGCAATGGCTGATCACCATGGGCGTCTGCACGCATCTGGGCTGTGTGCCGCTGGGCGCGGGCGAGGGTGAGAATCGCGGCGAATTCGGCGGCTATTTCTGCCCCTGCCACGGGTCCTCCTATGACACCGCGGCCCGCATCCGTAAGGGGCCTGCCCCCAAGAACCTGGAAGTGCCGAAGTACAGCTTCACTTCCGATACCGCCATTCTTGTGGGTTGAGGGGGTAGAAAATGAGCTTTCCATGGGCTGAGCAATATACCCCCAAGCATCCGGTGATGCAGTGGGTCGACGAGAAGCTGCCTTTGCCGCGCCTCGTCTACAATGCCGTGGGCGCCGGCTATCCGGTGCCGCGCAACCTCAATTATTTCTGGAACTTCGGTGTCCTGGCCGGCCTTGCGCTGGTGATCCAGATCGTCACCGGCGTCATCATGGCGATGCATTACGGCGCCAATACGCTGGTCGCCTTCGGCACAGTCGAACAGACGATGCGCGACGTGAATGCGGGCTGGTTGATGCGCTATGCGCATGCCAATGGTGCCAGCTTCTTCTTCATCGTTGTCTATCTGCACATTTTCCGCGGCCTCTATTTCGGTTCCTACAAGGCGCCGCGCGAAATGGTGTGGCTGCTTGGCCTCGTCATCTTCCTCCTCATGATGGCGACCGCATTCATGGGTTATGTGCTGCCCTGGGGGCAGATGAGCTATTGGGGTGCGAAGGTGATCACCGGCCTGTTCGGTGCGATTCCTGTGGTGGGCGAGCCGATCCAGACCTGGCTGCTGGGCGGTTTCGCCCCCGGCAATGCATCGCTCAACCGCTTCTTCTCGCTGCACTTCCTGCTGCCCTTCGTGATCGCGGCGGTCGTGATCCTGCACATCTGGGCACTGCACATTCCGGGCTCCTCGAACCCGACCGGCGTGGAAGTGAAGGGTCCCCAGGACACCGTGCCCTTCCACCCCTATTACACGGCGAAGGACGGCTTCGGGGCGGGCATCTTCCTGATCCTCTTTGCGGTGCTGCTGTTCTACGCGCCCAACTATCTGGGCCACCCGGACAATTATATCGAGGCAAACCCGCTCTCGACGCCCGCGCATATCGTGCCTGAATGGTATTTCTGGCCCTTCTACGCGATCCTGCGTGCCTTCACCGTCGACTTCTTCTTCGTGCCTGCAAAGCTGCTGGGCGTGCTGGCGATGTTCGCGTCGATCCTGCTGCTCTTCTTCCTGCCCTGGCTCGATACCTCGGCGGTGCGTTCGGGCAGCTACCGGCCTACCTTCCGCAAATTCTTCTGGATCCTCATCATCGACGTGCTGATCCTGGGCTATTGCGGTGGCGCTCCGGCGGCTGAGCCCTATGTGATGATCTCCCAGATCGCGGCGGCCTATTATTTCGCCCACTTCCTGATCATCCTGCCGCTGATCTCGCGCTTCGAAAAGCCGCTGCCGTTGCCGAACTCGATCACCGAGGCGGTGCTGGCGAAATATGGCAAGACCGACGGCGAAACCGTCGCGGTTGCGGCCGAATAAGGGGGTAGACGGAATATGGTTCGCATTGGCGCATTTCTCGTCGGCCTCTTCTTCGCGGGCTGGCTGCTGGTTTCCTTCCTGGTGGGCGCGGTGGCCTATGTCACCGATCCGCCCGCGGTCACGGTGGAACATGAATTCCACCGCGATCCCAAACATGTCGCCTTCTCGTTCGACGGCCCCTTCGGCAAGTACGACCAGGCGCAGTTGCAGCGTGGATTCCAGGTGTTCAAGGAGGTCTGCTCGGCCTGCCACAGCCTGAAGTTCGTCGCTTTCCGCGATCTCAAGGGCATTGGCTATAACGAGGCGGAGATCAAGGCGATCGCCAAGAACTGGGCGATCAAGACCCCCGACGTCGATCCCAAGACGGGCGAGATGTCGACCCGCGCCCCGATCCCGGCGGATTATTTCCCCAAGCCCTTCGCGAACAATGTCGCGGCGGCGGCGGCGAACAACAATGCGATCCCGCCGGATCTGTCGCTGATGACCAAGGCCCGCCACCATGGCAGCGCCTATGTCTATTCGCTGCTGACGGGTTTCCAGGCGCAGCCGGCCGAGCTGCTGAAGGAATTCCCCGATGCCAAGACGCCGGAGGGGCTGCATTACAACCCCTATTTCGCCAACCTGAACCTGGCCATGGCGCCGCCGCTGACGGCGGATGGGCAGGTGACCTATGGCGACGGCACCAAGGCGACGGTCGACCAGATGTCGCAGGACATCGCGGCCTTCCTGACCTGGACCGCCGAACCCAAGCTGGAAAACCGCCGCCGGGCGGGTCTGGCGACGATCTTCTTCCTGCTGATCGCAACGGGCTTGGCTTATATGGCCTATCAGAATATCTGGGCGGACAAGAAGAAGGCCGCCTGATCGCGACTGGAAACGGAAAATGGGAGGGGGCGCGGGAAACCGGGCCCCCTTTTCTTATGAGGGCATTATGAGTGCAGACAGTCTGGCGGCCCTGGTCCGCACCATTCCCGACTTTCCCAAGGCGGGTATCCAGTTCCGCGACATCACGACCCTGCTGGCGGACGGGCAGGGCCTCTCCGAACTGGTGGAGCGCATGGCAACTGTCGCCCGACCGCTCGATCCTGCGTTCATCGTCGGCGTCGAGGCGCGAGGCTTCATCCTGGGTGCGGCGCTGGCCCATGCACTGGGCGTCGGCTTCGTGCCCGTGCGCAAGAAGGGCAAGCTGCCCGGAAAGACCGTCGGCATCGATTATGTGCTGGAATATGGCACCGACCGGCTGGAACTGCATGAAGGGCAGATTCCGGACGGCGCGCGCGTGGTGCTTGTGGACGATCTCATCGCGACCGGCGGGACCGCGCTCGCGGCGGCTCAGCTTGTCCGGGAGCAGGGCGCGACCGTGCTGATGGCACTTTTCGCCATCGACTTGCCCGATCTGGGGGGCATGGCGGCACTGGAGGCGGACGGCGTGGCGTCGACGGCGATCATCGCATTCGGGGGGCATTGACGGCGGAGACGCTCAGGGCGGGAATGAGCAGTTCGCGACCCTTGTTATCACGTCGCCCCGGGCTTGTCCCAGGGAGCCACCGTTTTTCCAACTGCGCACGGAAGAAAAGTGGGAACTGGGGTCAGGCTCGCGGGACGAAGGCCGGGAACGACTGGAGCCGCCGCTTTCCATTCCCCACCAGCCGGATCAGTCCCGAAGCGCATCCTCCAGCATATCCACTGCCTGCGCTAGCCTTTCGTCGAGCAGGGCCAGCAATTGCGTCCAGCCCAACATGTCGGCCAGTTCGCCAGGGCCGTCGGAAACACCGCGCAGACCCATGACGGGTACGCCGAAACGCTGACAGGCGCGGACCACGGCAAAGGTTTCCATGTCGACCATGTCGGCATCGATGGCGGCATAATCCTGACCGCCGACGATATTCGCGCCCGTGGAAAGCCGGGCCGCGCGTAGTTTCAGCGGGGTGTGCAGCGCTATTTCAACCGGGTGGTCGGAAAAGGGGGTCACGCCCTTGGGGAAGCCCAGGCGAGAGGCGTCCATGTCGCGCCAGGAAACGCTGGCGACCTGATAGACTTCCCCCAGCGTGCACAGCCGCGATCCCGCCGATCCCAGCGACACGACCAGATCGGGCAAGTCCCCCTCCCGATCCAGCCGCTGGAGCGCGAGGCCGGTGCTGAGCGCGGCCTCCACCGGCCCGACGCCGATCATGAGCGGATCGAAGCGTGCCTTGAGGTGAGGGCCATATTCGTCCTCCACCGCCATCACGAACAGGACCCGCTTGTCCGCGATCATCTTTCCTTTTGGCATGGCTGTTCCCCTTGTCCGTCGGTTCAGGGCAGGCGGGCGAGCAGCGCGCTCATATCCGTATCGGCGGCGATGGCGGCACCTTGCTCGATCAGCCAGCATTCGCCCCGGCGCCAGGGTTGGCCATCGATCATGCCGGTTCCGGCGAGGGGAATGAACCACAGCATCTCGCCTTCAACTGTTCGTTCGGTTCCCGCCGTGCCGTGCACCATGTCGAGAAGGAAGGGCGTGCCGGGACCGGTGACCAGGCTTTCCTCCGCCGCGACCGGCACGATGCGGTCGGGAAGGGCATAGGGGACGGCATTGCTGACCGCCATGGCTTCATCCAGATGCAGTTCGCGCGGGCGGCCATAGTCGTAGAGGCGATAGGTCACGTCATTATTCTGCTGTACCTCCACCAGCGTCACGCCACCGCCGATGGCATGGACGGTGCCCGCCGGGATATAATAGAAGCTGCCCGCTTTCACCGGCTTCCAATCCATCAGCCGCTCGATGCTGCCGTTGAGCGCGGCGGCGCGCAACTCGTGCGGCGTCAGTTCGCGGGTCAGGCCGATGCCGAGCCGGGCGTCGCGTTCCGCATCCAATATGTACCAGCATTCCGACTTGCCGCCCGTCAGGCCGTGTTGTCGTGCCTGGGCGTCATCGGGGTGAACCTGCACCGAGAGATTTTCGCTGGTGAAGATATATTTGACCAGCAGCGGCGGTGTCTTTTCGCGGTCGGCCGAAAACCAGACTTCGCCGATCTGCCGACCGTCGCTTGCGGCGATATGGGCCGGAATGTCGGTACGGCCCCAGGGCTTTTCCACCAGATGGGCGTCGAGGCGGGTGATGGTCATGCGATTCCTTATGGTCTGTCCGTCCCGATCGGCAAGTGCCACCGCTAGTTCCGTGTCGGCTATTGTGGTCCGGGAAAGCCCGCCGCGGCGACGGTAGCGCCTCGTTCATAGCCGAACCGGAAACATTTCGTAGCGATCTTCGCACCTGTAAATCGGCATTCCAGTTGCTATATGAAACTAGTCTATCAACGAGGACCAGCCTCCCATGAACCGGCCCGGCAAGCCAAGAAGCTTCAACATGCGTCCGCCTGACGGCCGTCCGACCCTTGGGAAGGATGATTCGCTCATGGCCCTGGCACGGCGAATCCCGCCGCAGGTGGAGGAGGGGCTGGTTCGCCTCCTTCTTCCCTCGCTGGCGGTTGCGGCGATCCTGATGTTCTTCACCACCATCTATCGACTGGTCGACGATCCACTCGTCGCGGGCGTGATGGCGGTGATCGTCCCCATGATCTTCCTGCCGCTCTTTCGCAAGGAGGGGATCAACTGATCCTCCGGCCTTCCAGCGCATCCATGGCCAGGGCCACCGCGCCCAAGGGACCCGCCTGATCGCCGAGCAGCGGTGCACCCACGATCCGCTCGATGCTGTCATCGTCGACATAGGGCAGATACCCCCCCAGTTGGGCGACGACCTTCTTGCGGACGCGGTCCAACAGGTCGGGGCGGCCCATGCCTACCCCTCCGCCTATCAACAGCTGCCGCGCCGCCGTGCTGAGCAGGATGGTGGAGACCAGATGGGCGATGTCATTTGCGACGTCGTCCCATCGCGAATCAGCAGGGTTGATCTCATGACCGGGAACGCCGAAGCGTTCGGCCAATGCAGGGCCGGATATCAGTCCCTCAATGCAGTCGCCGTGAAAGGGGCAGCGGCCGCTGAAGCGATCGCCCGCCGCGCGGGGCACCCGGATATGTCCGATTTCCGGATGCATGGCGCCGTGAACGGTGCGGCCGTTGAAGGCGAAGCCGCCACCCACGCCAGTGCCTATGGTGATGTAACACAGGCTGTCTGACGGCGCGTCCCCTTGCGCGCCGGCGCCCCAGCGCAGTTCCGCGAGGGCAGCGCCATTGACGTCGGTATCGATCGCGGCCGGGCAATCGAAGGGAGCCGTCAGCGTGCCGAAAATATCCGCGCCCGCCCATCCCGGCTTGGGCGTGGGCAGCATGACCCCGAAATCGGGAACGCGGCGGTCGAGGCGAAGGGGGCCGAAGCTGCCTATTCCGATCGCCGCGAAGGGAGTCTCGGCATGCCAGCGTTCGAGGATTGCAACGGCCCTGGCGAGCGTTTCGGCCGGGGTCGTGGTGGGGATCATCTCACGGTCCTGAATCGTGTGACCGCTCGCGCGCAGCACGAAGACCTTGGTTCCTCCGAGCTCGACCCCGGCCAGTATCGGTTCAGCGTCCATCATGGCAGTCCAATCATATCGGCCCAATCCTCTCAAGTCCCGAACAGGACGGCTGTCGGTTCCGCCACGATCCGGGTTTCCTCGAAACCGCCTTCTATGATGCAACGATCAAATTGACAAAACAAATTGCTTTAATAATTTAAGCGGAGTCGATGATCGGCTTCACCGGCGGAGGGGGCTCGACCTATGGCGGCAATGCGGAGCCGATGATCATGCCGGTGGTGGGCACTGGTCAGCGCCACCCGCTTATAGCCAAGCGGCTTATGACAAGAAGCGCGAGATCGCTTCGCCCGGCTATTATTCGGTCTTCCTCGACAGTTTCCGGACGCAGGTGGAACTGACCGGGACGCGCTGGGCGAGCCTGATGCAGTTCACCTTTCCGCAGAGCGACCGGGCGAACGTACTGATGAACCTGCTCGGCCATGGCGGCAGCATCGAGGTCGTGGGCGATCATGTCGTGCGCGGCATGTCCAAGGGACGGGAGGCGATCGACGGAGCCTATTTCGTCGCGGAATTTTCCCGGCCCTTCACGGACCTCGGTACGTTCCGCAAGGCGCCGGGCGAGGCCAAGGGCTGGGGCATCGGCGACAAGCAGGTCGTCCGGGGTGGGCGGACAATGGAGGGGAGCTATGTGACCTTCCGCACAGGCGCGGGCGAGAAGATCTTCGTCAAAATGGCGCATGGCACGAGCCACGAACAGGCGGCGCAGCGGTTGCGCGACGAACTGCCCGGCTGGAACTTCGCGCGGGTGCGCGATCAGGCGCGCGCCGAATGGAGCAGGCTGCTGGACCGGGTACAGGTCACGGGCGGCACGGAAAAGCAGCGCATGCTCTTCTATTCGACGCTGTTCCAATCCTTCGCCAGTCCCCGGCTGATCGTCGCCAAGGGCGAGAAGTTCACCGACATGACGGGCAAGGTCCGCACGGCGACCCATGATCGCTATGGCCCGGTGCCTTTCTGGGACACCGGGCGCAACCAGATCGTGCTGCTGGAACTGATGGAGCCGGATGTCGTGCGTGACATCATGCAGTCGGAATATGAGTTGGCGCAGGAGAAGGGGTATATGAACACCTCCTTCCATGGCGACAATGCGGTGTTGCTCTATCTGGGCGCGTGGAAGCGCGGCATCCCCTTCGACTATGCCGGGGTCTATGACTATCTGCGCCGGAATGCGATCGATCCCAAGGGGCCGCGCGATTATCTGGCCGAATACGACCGCAATGGGTGGATCGCGGACATCGTGCCGGCCGGGAATCCCAGTCCGCCCTATGCTGGGGGAAAAGCGGGTGCGGCGACCACGCTGGAATATGCCTGGGACGATCATGCGCTGGCCGATTAACGGCCCCATGACAGCGCATGAGATCGCCGCAAGGGCACTCGCCATAAACGGGATAGAATTGCCCGACAACAAAACGCTGTCAGCCGTTGCGGGCAGTCTGGCCGCATCGCTGGAAAGGCGCGTCGGGCACGGCGTCACGATAATCGAAGGCAGGCCCCGGCGGTGGCAGCTTACTGGGAAGGCGAGCGATCCTGTGGGTGGGTGGCGGAATGGCGCAACCACGCTGCTTTTGGGTAGTTGACATGATGATCGCCGGGATTCAGAAAACCCCGGCGACCTTGCTGTTGTAGGAAGGGGGCAAAGCGCCTTAATTCTTAGGCCCCTTCTTGTTCGTCTGGTAAGTCTCAACGACGGTCGTTCTCGGACGGCGTTCAGCCTCGCGAACCGGAATAAACTGGCCATTGCCAGCATCGCGTCCACGCTCATGCTTTGACATAATATCACCCCCTTTCAAGCTGGCCGCGCAAAGGCGACAGGTTAGAAAGGAAATGCGCCCTGCGCAGGTGGAACGTCGGGATAATGCTTCCCGCGCATCACCTCAGATACGCGCCCTTGGTTGAGGCCGCAAAGTGCCGCGACCTGATGCTGAAAGAGTTTGCGCTCTTTTACCAGGAAGCGAATGTGCGCTGCCATTTCAGGGGTGATTTTAGGAGAGTTTTTCCGTTCCATTTCATCTTGGTCCTACCAAAATGCGATGGGCCGGATTGACAATTTGCCAGCGAAATGTAGAATTTCGCCTGCTTACAGCAAATTTAAATCGCGGCCCAAACGCGGTTTTCGAAGCCTCAGTGCGCGCCAACGCACTGAGGCTTCTTCATATGCCTAATCCAAAATTAAGAAGCAAGCTGAATCGCCTCAGAAGGGCCGTGAGGCGCTTTTCTTACCCTGAGGTGACGGGAGAGACCTTTAAAGCACCTATTGGCCTCTGGCGGTGCCTTCACGGAGGAAATCGAGGATGTTTTAGGCCGTGGGTATATAAAGCTGCCGTTATATCGTTAGTAAGATGCCAGCCGTTCCGGGCTTGTTCACGCCGCCCGCTGCCAGTATCCCTTCCACTGGCGGCTCACACGGGAAGCCATCGCCGCCACGCCCACAAGGCCAGCCTGCCGACCGTTGGGCATCCACCCATTGCTGCCGGCACGGTTGATCTCCCAAAAGAAAAAGGGCGGCGCCGTGACGGCACCGCCCTGATTTCCTCCGGCGCAACGCCGGCCAGCGAGGCCCCGCGGGTGCAGGGCCGGAGCCGAGCTTACTTGAGTTCGACGGTCGCGCCGGCTTCTTCAAGCTGCTTCTTGACCTTCTCGGCCTCGTCCTTGCTGACGCCTTCCTTGATCGCCTTCGGCGCGCCTTCGACGAGCGCCTTGGCTTCGGTCAGGCCCAGGCCGGTGATGGCGCGGACTTCCTTGATGACGTTGATCTTCTTGCCGCCGTCGCCGGTCAGGATCACGTCGAATTCGGTCTGCTCTTCAGCAGCGGCGGCAGCCGGGGCGCCAGCGGCGGGGCCGGCAACAGCAACGGCAGCGGCGGCCGAAACGCCCCACTTTTCTTCCAGAGCCTTCGACAGTTCGGCGGCTTCGAGGACGGTCAGGGCCGAGAGCTGGTCGACCAGAGCATTGATATCTGCCATGTTAATATTCCCTTCTGGGTGGGGCCTGTGCCCCTGAATTGAGAGTTGAAAACGTTACTTGCGCAAAGGGCGCGGCGATCAGGCCGCGTTCTTTTCCGCATAGGCGTTGAAGACCCGTGCGAGCTGGGCAGCCGGTGCCTGGGTGACGGTTGCGAGCTTGGTCGCGGGTGCAACGAGCAGCCCGACGATCTTCGCACGCAGTTCATCCAGCGACGGCATCGAGGCGAGCGCCTTGATACCTTCGGCGTTCAGCATCACATCGCCCATCGCGCCGCCAACGATCTCAAGCTTGTCGTTGGTCTTGGCGAATTCGACCGCAACCTTGGCGGCTGCGACCGGATCGGCCGAGGAGGCGAGGCCGACCGGGCCGGTCAGCAGGTCGCTGATCCCGGCATAATCGGTGCCACCAAGGGCGATCTTGGCGAGGCGGTTCTTCGTAACCTTGTAGGTGCCGCCGGCTTCGCGCATCTTCTGGCGCAATTGGGTCGACTGGGCGACCGTCATGCCGAGGTTGCGGGTCACGACGACCACGCCGACCTCTGCCAGATGTGCGTTCAGCGCGGAAACGACCTCAGCTTTCTGATTACGATCCATGCCATTACTCCACTTCATGTTCACCGGACGACCCGATGAACGGCAAAAACCCGCGATTTCTCGCGGGGCATTGGTCCGAAGGGGAGAGATCAACCGGCCCGTATCCTCAAAAGAGAACAGGCAGACCCGGACAGGGCATGAGCCCGCCGGTAAAGAACTTTTCCCCGTCTAGGCTGGACATTAAGAAGGGCATATTCCCTTCACCAACTGTCTCGGACGGAAGACCATCGGCATTGCTGCCAAAGGTCCGCTGCGGGCGCCCCTACAGAGTTGGCGGCGTCCTGTCACGCAGAATCTGGCGATGGCTGTGCAAAGCGGCGGAAAAGCGTCGTTTTCTCATCGAAGTTCACACCATATGCGCGCGCGTGGGCGAGCGCGCGTAGGCGACGTGGGAAGCGGATCGACATTTTCAAAGACGGGGGCGGGATAGGCGGGGCCGGGGGATGTAGGACAGGATAAAGGCGGGGGCCGATGGGAATAGGATGCTTTTTTTGCGAGGCGTGGCGCGGAGGTCACAGTGTGAAGAGACAGTTCGGACTTCGACTGAAGCGGAGTTCTGTACCGACGTCACCCCGACCTCGAGCGGGTGTCGACTTCTTCATCGACCTTCTGTGAAAAAGAAGCGGGATGCCGGTCTAGTCCGGCGTGGCGAAGGGCATGGCTGGAAATGGCCAGAAGCGGACGTCAACAATTCGTCATCCCAGCGAAGGCTGGGATCTCGTGAGGCTGGGCTGTCCCCTCTCGCCTGAGATCCCAGCCTTCGCTGGGAAGACGAGTTTGAGTGGCAGCTAACCACCCTTCGCTGCCCTAAACCCGATCCGCCTGCACCACCGTGTCCAGTCCGCGCAACGCCGATAATATGCGGTTGAGATGTTGCGCATCCGCCACCTCAAGATCGATGATGTCGGTGTGGAAGGGACCTTCGCGGTTCACCAGTTGCAGGTTCAGAATGTTCGCCTTGGTCGCGCCGAAGACGTTGGTGACGGCGGCGAGCGCGCCCGGCTGGTTCTTGACGATCACCTGGAGGCGCGCGGTGCCGCCCTTGGACTTGCTGTCCCAGGCGAGGTCGACCCAATCGTCATTCTGGTCGACCTCCAGCGAGCGGCAGTCGATCGTGTGGACCTCGATCGGTTCGCCGGTGCGGCGCACGCCGACGATGCGGTCGCCCGGCACGGGATGGCAGCAGTCGCTCAGATTATAGGCGATGCCCGGCGTCAGGCCGCGGATCGAGACCGGGGCGTGCTGGCGCGGGTGGGCTTCCTCCATCCCTTCCGCGCTGGTCGAGCCGGGGATCAGCGCCTCCATCACTTCTGAATCGAGCAGGCGGTGGGTGGCGATGGCGACCATCAGGGACGCGCGGTCGTCCAGCTTCAGGCGCTTGAGCGCCGCCTTCAGCGCCTTGTCGCCCAGCTCGCTCGCCAGTTCGGGGGAGAAGCGGCCGATGATTTCCTCGTACAGCTTCTCGCCCAGCGCCACTTCCTCGCCGCGCTGCTTCTGGCGGATATAGCGGCGGATGGCGGCGCGAGCCTTGCCGGTGATGGCGAAGGTCAGCCAGCCGGGCTGCGGTTCCTGCCCCTCCGACTTCAGGATTTCGACCTGGTCGCCATTTTCCAGCGTGGTGCGCAGCGGCACGACTCGGCCGTTGACCTTGGCACCGACCGTCTGGTTGCCCAGCGACGTATGCACCGCATAGGCGAAATCGACCGGCGTCGACCCCTTGGGCAACTGGTGCAGTTCGCCCCTGGGGGAAAAGGCGAAGATGCGGTCCTGATACATCGCCATGCGGGTATGTTCGAGCAGTTCGTCCGCGTCCTGGCTCTGCTCCAGGATTTCGACCAGGTCGCGCAGCCAGGCGGCCTGATGGTCGCCGGCGTCGCCCTTCTGCTTGTAGGCCCAATGCGCGGCGAGGCCGAGTTCGGCGTCATGATGCATGTCGCGGCTGCGGATCTGCACCTCGATCCGGGCATTGTCCTGATGGATGACCGTGGTGTGTAGCGAGCGGTAGCCGTTGCGTTTGGGCGTGGAGATGTAATCCTTGAACCGGCCCGGCACCATCTTGTAGGTCTGGTGGATGACGCCGAGCGCGCGGTAGCAATCTTCCGTCGTCTCGGTGATCACGCGGAACGCCATGACGTCGGTCAACTGTTCGAAGCTGATATGGCGTTCCTGCATCTTCTTCCAGATGGAATAGGGATGCTTCTCGCGGCCTGAAACCGTGACCGGCAGCCCCTTGCCGCCCAGCAGCAATTGCAGTTCCGCGCCGATCCGGTCGACCTTGTCATGGCCGCCTTCCTTCAGTTGCTCCAGCCGCTTGGTGATGCTGTCATAGGCTTCCGGCTCCAGTTCGCGGAAGGCCAGCAACTGCATCTCGCGCATGAAGTCGTACATGCCGATCCGCTCCGCCAGCGGGGCGTAGATATCCATCGTCTCGCGCGCGATGCGGCGGCGCTTCTGCTCATTCTTGATGAAGTGCAGCGTGCGCATATTGTGCAGGCGGTCGGCCAGCTTCACCAGCAGCACCCGGATATCGTCCGACATGGCGAGCAGGAATTTGCGCAGATTCTCTGCCGCCCGCTCATTTTCGGACATCGCCTCGATCTTGCTGAGCTTGGTGACGCCGTCGACCATTTTGGCGACGTCCTTGCCGAAGGCGTGCTCGATCTCCTCATAGGTGACGAGCGTATCCTCGATCGTGTCGTGCAGCAGCGCGGTCACGATGGTCTGGTCGTCGAGGTTGAAATCGGTCAGGATACCGGCGACTTCAATCGGATGGCTGAAATAAGGGTCGCCGCTGGCGCGTTTCTGGCTGCCATGCTTCTGGACCGAGAAGACATAGGCGCGGTTGATCATCGCTTCGTCCGCATCCGGATCGTAGCGCTTTACCCGTTCAACAAGTTCATACTGGCGTAACATCGTATGCCGATTGTCCGCGATGCCCCTTGCAGTGCAACAAAAAAATCCCATTTAGCGATAAACGCGCTGCACTTTTGCAACAGCGATGGCTTTGAGCTATCTATGAGACCCATGAAGCATAATCTGGCGCAGGATCTGGAACAATGCGCGCTGCCGAGCGCATTGGAGGCGATGGGTGAACGCTGGTCGTTCCTCATCTTGCGGGGCGCTCTTTCGGGCATCCGCCATTTCGAGGAGTTCCAGTCGACCCTCGGCATTGCCCGCAATATCCTGGCCAACCGGCTCGCCCGGCTGGTGGAAAACGGCATCATGCTGCGCCAGCCGATGCAATGCGACCGGCGCAAGGTCGAATATCGCCTGACCGAAAAGGGCGAGGATCTGGCGCCCGCCATGATCGCCCTGCGCCAGTGGGGCGAGAAATGGGGCTGCGGTCCCATTTCCTGCCAGGTGCTGGCCGATGGCCGCGACCGGCAGCCGATCCGCAAGATGACCATACAGGCCCATGACGGCCGCACGCTGGAGCTCAGCGATCTGGTGTGGCTGTGCGTCGACGAGGAAACGCCGGTGGCGGACGCGCGCTCGCCCGAGACGGTGAAGGCGGCCTGACGGGGACCGCCGCCCAATGGCGCGCGCTGATTTTCGCATCGGCTTTTGCAAAAACCGGTTCCCACTTTTTTGCCTGATGCTTTAGGCTGAACGCAATGTCAGTCCATCGCTTCCAGCCTCAGCCCTTTTTCGCGGACAAGAACCGTGCTTTCTGGAACCTCCAGTCGGTGGGATGGGCGGGCGCCTTCCTGCTGCGCGGCTCCTCCACCATCGCCAACGGGCAACCGCTTTCCAGCCTGATCCCGGTGATGATCTCGACCGTGTCGGGCTATTCGGTGACGCTGCTGATCGCGGTGGTCTTCCGTTTCCTCCAGCGGCAGCGGCCGATCGTCACCTGGGGCGCATCGATCGTGACGGTGGTGGTTGCGGCGGGGCTGGTGGCGTTCATCGACGCCTGGGTGTTCTCGACCCAGAACCGGGGCAGCGACACGGCGGGGCTGCAATTGTTCCTGGGCGCCTTCTACCTCAGCATGACATTGCTGGGGGCGTGGTCGGCGCTTTATTATGCGATCAACTTCTACCTGACGGTGGAGGAGCAGGCGGACCAGCTATTGCATCTGGAAAGCCAGGCGTCGAGCGCGCAGCTCGCCATGCTGCGCTATCAGCTCAATCCGCATTTCCTGTTCAATACGCTGAACAGCATCTCGACCCTGGTGCTGCTCAAGCAGACCGACCGGGCCAATGCGATGCTTTCCCGCCTGTCGTCCTTTTTGCGCTATACCCTGATCAACGAACCGACCGCGCAGGTCACGATCGAGCAGGAGATCGAGACGTTGAAGCTGTATCTGGAGATCGAGAAGATGCGGTTCGAGGACCGATTGCGGCCGGTTTTCCACATCGATCCGGCGGTGGCGCAGTCACGCCTGCCCTCTCTTTTGCTCCAGCCGCTGGTCGAAAATGCGATCAAATATGCCGTGACGCCCAAGGAAGAGGGCGCGGAAATCTCCGTCACGGCGCAGCCTGCCGGTGAAAACGTCCGGATCATCGTATCCGACACGGGTCCGGGATTGAATGAGGGGTTCACCCGCCCGAACAATCATGTCAGCGAAGGAACGGGTGTCGGCCTGGCGAATATCCGCGACCGGCTGATTCAGGCCTTCGGGGAACGACAGAGCTTCGAAACGCGTTCCACGCCTGGCGGCTTTTCGGTCCTGATCGAAATGCCGCTGAATTTGGATGAACCATCGAGAGTGGCCGCATGACCATCAGAACAATCCTCGTCGACGACGAAAGCCTGGCTATACAAGGCCTTAAGCTGCGTCTGGAAGCGCATGAGGATGTCGAAATCGTAGAAACCTGTTCCAACGGCCGGGAAGCGATCCGCGCCATCAAGACGCATAAACCCGACCTTGTGTTCCTCGACATCCAGATGCCCGGCTTCGACGGCTTTTCCGTCGTGCAGGGGCTGATGGAGGTCGAACCGCCGCTTTTCATCTTCTGCACCGCTTACAGCGACCATGCGATCCGCGCCTTCGAGGCGCAGGCGGTCGACTATCTGATGAAGCCGGTGGAGGAGGGGCGGCTGGCCGACGCGCTCGACCGGGTGCGCCAGCGGCTGTCCGAAAAGAAGCAGGTGCAGGAAGCCGAAAAGCTGCGCGAGGTGCTGGCGGAAGTCGCGCCGGACGCGATGCACGAATTCAACGCCGATGAGGAGGCGCCGGCCGCCAATCGCTTCGAAAAGCTCATCAACATCAAGGATCGCGGGCAGATCTTCCGCGTGGATGTCGATTCGATCGAGCGGATCGACGCGGCGGGCGACTATATGTGCATCTATACCGCCGACAATTCGCTGATCCTGCGCGAGACGATGAAGGATCTGGAAAAGCGGCTCGACCCGCGCAATTTCCAGCGGGTGCACCGGTCGACCATCGTCAATCTGAGCCAAGTGCGGCAGGTGAAGCCGCATACCAACGGCGAATGCTTCCTGGTGCTCGAATCCGGCGCGCAGGTGAAGGTCAGCCGGTCCTACCGCGACGTGGTGGCGCGGTTCGTGCATTGACTTCTACTTGAACACCCATTGCCGGTTGAGGCCGAACACTGCGGCCGGGGTGATGAACAGCATGGCCGGGATGGGCGACCATTCCGGCCAATGCATATGGGTGACGCACAGCCACACCCAAAGCGCGTTCAGCGCATAGCTCACCAGCGACACCGCGACGAAGCGGACGCCCCGTGCGGCCTGATTGTCGCGGCTCCCATGGCCGCGGAAGGTGAAGGCGCTGTGGGTGACATAGCCGATCAGCACCGCCGCCAGATAGCCGATGCCGTTGGCGAGCTGCGGATGCAGGCCGACCGGCGCGGCCAGCGTCCAGTAGATGCTGGCCTGACACGCCGTCACGAACAGGCCCGTCAGGCCATAGCGGACGATCTGCCAGAACAGGGCCTGCTTTTCCGCTGTCAAGATTTGGAGGATTTTCATGCCGCCCCGTTGCGCTTTGATGCGCAGCCTCTAAAGCGGCTGTCGCTGACGCGAAAGTCCGCTCTGGATATTTTTGATGCCTGCATTTTCCGAGCCGTCGGCCGCTTCCGGCCGACTTGAAAACGCTCTAATCCACCGCCCATGAACTTGCAAAGCTGGCCTGTCCTGCGCGCGCGCGTCGCACCTGTTGCGGCGAAATTTTCCGTCTATGCCGAGCGGCACTGGAAATGGCTGACGGTCCTGCTGTGGATTTTCGCCATGGCCTGGCTGATCGCGATGCGCTGGCCGCAGATTCATTGGCTGACGCTCAGCGATACCGACGACAATATCCGCTATGTGCAGGTGAAGGACTGGCTGGCGGGGCAGGGCTGGTACGATCTGCGGCAATATCGGCTCGATCCGCCCGCCGGGTTCAACATCCACTGGTCGCGGCTGGTCGACCTGCCGATCGCGGGGTTGATGCTGTTCTTCCGCGCCTTCGTCGATCAGGGACTGGCCGACCGGCTGGCCTGCGGCATCGCGCCGATGCTGCCGCTGTTGCCGCTGATGCTGGGGCTGGGCTTCATCGCGCGGCGGCTGGCCGGGGGGAACAGCTGGTTCCTGGCGGCGCTCGCGCCCTTCGCCGCGCAGATGGGCATCGGCATGTTCATGCCGATGCGGATCGACCATCATGGCTGGCAACTCGCCTTCACCGTGCTGATGCTGGCGGAGCTGATCGACCGCAACTGGCTGCGCGGTGGCATCGTTGCGGGGGTGAGCAGCGCCCTCTCCATCGCCATCGGCATGGAGATGATCGTCTATCTGGCGGCCGGGGGCGCGCTGATCGCGCTGCGCTGGGTGTTCAAGGAGGGCGCGGCGCGGCGGATGCTGCCCTATGCGCTCAGCCTGGCCGGAGCGACGTCGCTCTCCTTCCTGCTGTTCGCCAGCCATGCCAACCGGGAGATGGTGTGCGACGCGATCTCGCCCATCTGGGTCGCGATCTTCGCCGCCGCCTCGGCGGGGATGGCGTTGCTGGCGCTGCTGCCGCTCCGAAGCTGGCCGGCGCGGCTGGGGGCGGGGATCGTCGTCGGGGCGGCGGTGGCGGTCTTCGCCTGGCTGAACTGGCCGCAATGCCTGACCGGCGCCTATCAGATCTCGCCCGAGCTTGAGCGGCTCTGGCTGGCCAATATCCGGGAGGCCAAGCCGATCACGGTGCAGCCCTGGAGCCTGATCGTGCCGTTGATGGCGATCCCGGCAGCGGGCCTGATCGGCCTGATCTGGGCCCTGTGGGATTCCCGGCGCGATACCGACCGGCTCTGGGCCTGGGCCACGGTCGGCCTGATGATGCTGTTTTCGACAGCGCTGCTCTTCTGGCAGCTCCGTGCGGGTCCGGCGGCGCAATTGCTGGCGATCCCGCCTGCCGCCTGGGCGGCCTATCGGCTGCTCTGTGCGCTTGGCACGGGGCGGCCGCTGGTGCGCGGGCTGGCGCTGGTCGGGATGCTGTTGCTGGCGGCGGTCGCCTTCGCAACGCCGCTCTATCCGCAGATCAACCTGCTGTGGACCACGGCGACCGGCGCGCAGACCAAGCCGCAAAAGCCGGCGGTGCAGGCGCGCCGGAAGGCGATCGACAAGGCCAATGGCCGTTGCCGCACCCTGCCGTCCTTGCAGGTGCTGGACCAGTTGCCCGCCGCCACCATCTTCACCATGGTCGACCTTGGCCCGCGCCTGATCGCGGTGACGCATCACAGCGCGGTAGCGGGCCCCTATCATCGCAACGGGGCAGTGATCCTCGACATGCACCATGCCTATGACGGTCCGGCGGCGGCCTTCCGCCCGATCGCCGCCAGGCATCATGCGACCTATTTGCTGGTCTGCCCGGGCTTCCCGGAGGGCACCATCTATCAGGCGCGCAGTCCCAAGGGCTTTTATGCGGGGCTGATGCGGGGTGAGGTGCCGGACTGGTTGGAGCCCGTGGCGCTCAAGACGGGCATCACCCTGCCCTATACCCTCTACCGCATCGATTACGGCGCGCCGCGATAGCGGAGGCCGTTTTCGCCACGTCAGCGCCGGGCCAGGAAAAAATCGCGCAGCAATGCCGAAGCCTCGGTCTCGGCGATGCCGCCATAGACTTCGGGCCGGTGCAGGCATTGCGGCTGGGTGAAGAGGCGTGGTCCCTGTTCGATCGCTCCGCCCTTGGGATCGGCGGCGGCATAATAGAGCCGGGCGATCCGCGCGTGGGAAAGGGCGCCCGCACACATCGGGCAGGGTTCCAGCGTCACCCAGAGGTCGCAGCCCGTCAGGCGGAAGTCCTTGAGATGCGCGGCCGCCGCCCGGATGGCGACCATCTCGGCATGGGCGGTGGGATCATTGTCCCGGCGGTTGCGATTTTCACCCTCGCCGATGATCCGGCCGTCCAGCGTCACGACGGCGCCGATCGGCACTTCGCCCGCCTGTTCGGCGGCGCGGGCAAGATCCAGCGCGCGGCGCATGGGATCGGGCAAGGGGAAGGGCGTGGCCATGCCCCGCCCATACAGGATCGAACGCGGGGAAGGAAAGAATCAGGGCTTCTTCACATCGACCGTCGGCACTTCGACCGTTTCCTTGCGCTTGCCGACTTCGACCTTCGCCACATTGGCTTCATATTTGGGCAGGGAGCCGCCCTGGACCGCGACGTGCGGCAGGCTTCCTTCCCGCGTCTTTTGCAGGTCGATGAAGCCGGTGGCGATGCCGCCGGCCAGCACCAGCAGCACGATCAGCAACAAGCCACCAATGAATCGCATTTCGGCCTCCTCTACGTTATGGGGCGTCAACGCGCATGAGTCGGAAAGGGTTGCGGCCCCGAAAGGCTCTGTGCGGGTTGACGTGCGTCGGGAATCCCGTTATCGGCGCCGCTTTCCGAACGAACCCGAATTACAAGGTTGATTGACTATGTCGCGCATTTGCGAGCTGACCGGCAAGGGCCGCCAGGTGGGTCACAATGTTTCCCACGCCAATAACAAGACCAAGCGTGTGTTCCTGCCCAACCTGCAGAATGTGTCGCTGATCTCCGAAGCGCTGGAAACGACCGTGAAGCTGCGCGTGTCGACCCATGGTCTGCGTTCGGTCGAGCATAATGGCGGCCTGGACAACTGGCTGCTGAAGACCAGCGACGACAAGCTGTCGCTGAAGGCGCGCCGCCTGAAGCGCGACATCGCGAAGAAGAAGGCCGCCGTCGCGGCCTGATCGCTTTCGATTCGTTCGCTTGAAGAAGCGGTCCGGTGACGGGCCGCTTTTTTGCGTTGCCTGCGATATGAGGGCTTCGGGTTTACGACAAGGCCATTCCCGTCAGTCCAGCGCGAACTTCAGCAGCAGGTTGCGCTGGAAAAATTCGTGATTGTCGTCAGATGCGATCCAGACGATCCGGCGATCGCCTTCGCGGGTGACGGCCAGCCCCTCGAAATTATCCGCCAGCAAGGGGGGCGCCAGGCGCGCCAGGGTTCGGGCCTTCAGCCGGTCGCCGGGGCGAGGGTTTTCCGGCAGCTCGACGATCGCCAGCGTTGCCGTGAACAGGTCCTGCACGGTCAGCCGCCGGTTCAGCACGAGCAGGCGCCGGGCATCCAGCGCCACCGCATCGGTCGGGCGATAGCCGCGCGGCGGTACGTAGCGCAGATGCAGGGGGGCGGCTGTGCCGCCCTCGGCCGGATCGCCGGCGAAGAGCAGCGTGTCGTGGCTGCCGTCGGCGGTCATGCCCATTTCCGCGATCGCCAGGAAACGTCCATCGGGCAACCGGGCGAGCGATTCGATGGAGCCGGTTTCCGGCCAGGCTTCTATCTCCGGCCAGGTGCGACAGGCCTCCACCCGCGCGAAGCCCGGCGCATAGCGGCAGATCATCTGTTGCAGTTCGAATCCCACCCAATAGCGGTCCGTCGCGGGGTCATGGGTCAGGCTTTCCGAATCCCAGGCCCACCAGGGCTTGTCGCGATCCCGCGGGCGGACCGGCAGCGGCGCGATGAAGGGGTGGCGGGCGGGCGCGCCGGGGCCGATATGGAAGCCCATCAGCGTACCGGAATCGCTGAGCGCCAATATCTGCCCGTCCGGTTCGGCCAGCAGCGAGGATATGCCGCCAAAGCCATGATGGGGGCTGCGGAGCTGCCAGCCGCCCAGATAGGTGAGGCGGCCGATCCTGCGCAGCGCCGGATCGGTCGAGCTGAGCGGCAGGGCGCGCGCCGTCACCAGCAGCGGGCCGGGACCGAACAGTTCCGGCTTGTTCTTGTTCGGCGCGGGCAGGAGCAGGATCGCAAGCAGCAGGACGATCAGGATTCGACGCATCGCTGCTGGCCATAGTGCAATATCGGACCGGTTGCGCGCCTTTTCGTCCCGCTGGCTTTCCGGACCGAAAGGGGCGATGATGGGCCCCGGTCAAGCTGAACGATCGCTGTCATCGCCATTCAGGCTCGGCTCAACGCGAATCGGGCAAAAGGGCTTCAATCGATGGTGAGTCCGCCTTTTTGGGAAGGGCCGCCGAAGATCGATGGCAAATGAGGAGCAACGCCATGAAGACCAAGTTTCTGATCAATATGGGAGCGGCGCTTGCCATGGGCGCTGCCTCGCTCGCCGTCACCGCGACGCCTGCCATGGCGCGCGACGGTTGGGGCCGCCATTATGAACGTGGCGATTATTATCGTGGCGACCGCGGCTATCGCGGCTATCGCGACGGCTATTACCGCGGTGGCGGCTATTATCGTGACGATGGCTATTATCGCGGTTACCGGGGTTATCGTGGCGGCTATCGCTGCCGGGACAACGGCACGGGCGGCACCATCATCGGGGCGATCGCCGGCGGTCTGCTCGGTAACGAAGTCGGCAAGGGCAGCGGCCGTTATGGCCGTCGCGGCGACGGCACCACGGGCGCCATCATCGGCGCGGGTGTAGGCGCGCTGGCGGGCCGGGCGATCGACCGGGATTGCTGATCCGTCGACGTTGACGGGATGAAAGCATGAGGGCTGCCCCGGTGGGGCGGCCCTTTTCATTTTCATCGAAGGGCCTTCGCCCAACGAAAAGGGCCGCCCCGTTACCGGCGCGGCCCCATTCAGACATTCCCCGAGGAGGGAATTACATCGCGTTCGAAGCGGCGTTCGCGGCAGCGTTGGTCGCGTTCGCAGCAGCGTTGCCGGCGTTGTCGGCGGCGTTCATCGCGGCGTTCATGGCGTTGTCGGCAGCATTCGAAGCGTTGTCGGCGGCGTTCGCAGCAGCGTTGGCGGCGTTGTCGGCGTGACCCGAGCAAGCGGCCAGGCCCAGCGAGGCAGCGAGAACGAGCGAAAGAGCAATCGACTTGGTCATGGGCTAAACCCCTCTCTGAGAATAAAAACGGTGCAGACCACTCTCGGAGAAAAGTTCACCCCCCATTGCGTCTGCGCCGCGATTCGTAATGAATCCGGCGACTCATGGCAATCCCAATCATGCGTTAAGCCCGTGATTTGGGGCTGAAGAGGGTCGGACGGGTCCGTGCCCAACGGTGATTGACGTATATAAAGATTTCTTTATATGATCATTTCATGAGCGCGGCACTCGACATTTTCCGGGCATTGGGCGACCCGACGCGGCTGCGCATCATCCATTTGTTGCGCGCCATGGAACTGGCCGTGGGCGAGATCGCGCAGGTCGTCGGGCAAAGCCAACCGCGCGTGTCGCGCCATGTCCGCATCCTGGCCGAAGCCGGTCTGGTCGAGCGGCGCAAGGAAGGCAATTGGGTTTTCCTCCGGCTGGGCAAAAAGACGGAGATCGTGCCTTTCTGGGCGCTTTTTGACCAGCTTGTCCCTTCCGAGAATGAGGATTTGTGGCAAAAGGCGGATCTGGCCCGGCTGGCGGCGGTACGTGCCGATCGGGCACAGGCGGCGGAAAGCTATTTTGCCGAACATGCCGAATTGTGGGACGCGATCCGGTCGCTTCATGTGCCCGAAGGGGATGTGGAAAGCGCGATGAAGGCGCTGCTGGGGGCGGAGCCGATCGGGCATCTGCTCGACATCGGCACTGGCACCGGACGGATGATCGAATTGTTCGGCCCTGCGGCGGATCAGGTGACGGCGCTGGACCGCAGCCCCGATATGCTGCGGCTGGCGCGGGCCAAGCTGCCGCATGATGCGGGCGACAAATATGCGCTGGTGCTGGGCGATTTCGGCGCCTTGCCGGTGGAATCGGGCAGCGTCGATACGGTGGTGCTGCATCAGGTATTGCACTATGCGCAGGCGCCCGAGGCGGTGATCGGCGAGGCGGCGCGGGTGACGGCGGCGGGCGGCCGGGTGCTGATCGCTGACTTTGCGGCGCATGAACGGGAAGAACTGCGGCTGCGCGACCAGCATGCGCGGCTGGGCTTTTCCGACGAGCAGATCGAAGGCTGGTTCGCGGAGGCGGGCCTGGAACTGGAGCGGGTGGAGGTACTGCCCGGCCAGGAACTGACGGTGCAATTATGGTTGGGGCGGCGCCGGGGCGCGCGTGTCCTGCGACATGAAGGACGACTTTCCGCATGACCTTGAGCTTCCCCTCCGTCGAAGAGGCCTCGCAGGCTTGGCAAGCGCCGCTCTATGCCGATCTGGCGGGCGACGTTAACGTCAGCTTCGAATTCTTCCCGCCCAAGACGGAGAAGATGGAGGAGCAGCTCTGGTCCGCGATCCAGACGCTGACGCCGCTGGCGCCCAAATTCGTTTCGGTGACTTATGGCGCGGGCGGTTCGACGCGGGAGCGGACGCACAATACGGTGGCGCGGATCGCGAAGGAAACGCCCCTGTCGGCGGCGGCGCACCTCACCTGCGTGGCGGCGAGCAAGGCCGAAATCGACGAAGTCGTGGACGCCTATTGGGAAGCGGGGGTGCGGCATATCGTGGCGCTGAGGGGCGACCCGCCGGAAGCGGGCTCGAAGTTCGAGCCGCATCCGGACGGCTATAAGGGCGCTGCGGAGCTGGTCGAGGGCTTGGTGAAGCGGCATCCGTTCGAGATTTCGGTCGCGGCCTATCCCGAAACCCATCCGGATGCTTTGAGCGCGCAGAGCGACATTGATAATCTCAAGCGCAAGCTGGATGCGGGCGCCAGCCGAGCGATCACGCAATTCTTCTTCGAGCCGGACACTTTCTTCCGCTTCCGCGACACGGTGGCTGCGGCGGGGATCGACGCGGAGATCATTCCCGGCATCATGCCGGTCAGCAATTTCGCGGCGGTCCAGCGCATGTCGGCCATGTGCAACACCGATGTGCCCGGATGGATGGGCAAGCTGTTCGAGGGGTTGGACGATCACGCCGCTGCGCGGCAGCTCGTGTCCGCGACGCTGGCGGCGGAATTGTGCCGCAAGCTCTATGCGGGCGGCGTGCGCGACTTTCATTTCTATACGCTCAACCGGGCGGAACTGAGCTATGCGATCTGCCATCTGCTCGGGCTGCGGCCGGCGACATTGGAGAAGACGGCATGACCGCTGAGGAACGCTTCCGCGCCGTTGCGGCGGAGAAGATCATGATCTTCGACGGCGGCTACGGCACGTCGATCCAGAAACATGGGCTTAGCGAGGCGGATTATCGAGGGTCGCTCGATCTGGCGAAGGATCAGAAGGGCAATAATGACCTTCTGTGTCTCACCCGGCCGGATATCGTTGAGGGCATCCACACCGCCTATCTCGACGCCGGCGCGGACATGATCGAGACGAACACTTTTTCGTCCACGAAGATCGCCATGGCCGACTATGGCTGCGAGCATCTGGTGCGGGAGATCAACATCGCCGCTGCCCGGATCGCCCGCAAGGCGTGCGAGGCCGCGACGGCGAAGGATGGGCGGCCGCGCTTTGTCGCTGGGTCGATCGGGCCGACGAACAAGACCTTGTCGATCTCTCCGGATGTGAACGACCCGGCCTATCGCGAGGTCGATTATGATACGCTGAAGGCCGACTATCGCGAGCAGTGCGATGCACTGATCGAGGGTGGGGTGGACTTCCTGCTGGTCGAAACCTGCTTCGACACGCTGAACGCCAAGGCGGCGGGCATGGCGGCGCGGGAGGCCGAGGCGGCGGCGGGGCGGCCTGTACCGCTGATGCTGAGCTTCACCATCACCGATATGTCCGGGCGGAACCTGTCGGGGCATACGATCAACGCCTTCTGGTATTCGCTTCGGCATTTGAAGCCGCTCACCATCGGGGTGAACTGTGCCTTTGGGGCGGATTTGCTGCGGCCTTATCTCTCCGAGCTGGCGAAGAATGCCGATACGCTGATCCTGGCCTATCCCAATGCGGGTCTGCCCAATGAGTTGGGGCAATATGATGAGCTGCCGGAAACGACGGCGAGCCTGATCCGCCAGTGGGTGGATGAAGGCTTGGTCAATATGGTCGGCGGCTGCTGCGGCACCACGCCCGCGCATATCGGTGCGGTGGCGAAGGCGCTGGCGGGGCACAAGCCGCGTGTCGTGCCGGAATTGCCGGTGGTGACGCGGCTCGCGGGCCTCGAACCGATGCATATCGCGGCGTAAGATTGTTCCCCCTCCCGCAGGCGGGAGGGGTTAGGGGTGGGCCGGTCCAGGCGCCATCCCAAGAAAGCCCACCCCCGGCCCCTCCCGCTTGCGGGAGGGGGGAAGAGAATGACATGACCCAGCAATCGACCGCCACTTTCGTCAATATCGGTGAGCGCACCAACGTCACCGGTTCGGCCAAGTTCAAGAAGCTGATCATGGCGGGCGACTATGCCGCGGCCATCGACATCGCCCGCGATCAGGTGGAGAACGGCGCGCAGATCGTCGACGTCAACATGGACGAAGGGCTGCTCGACGCCGTGGAGGCGATGACGACCTTCCTCAAGCTCATGACCTCCGAGCCGGATATCAGCCGCGTGCCGGTGATGATCGACAGCTCCAAATGGGAAGTGATCGAGGCGGGGTTGAAGTGCGTCAGCGGCAAGCCGGTCGTGAATTCGATCAGCATGAAGGAGGGCGAGGAAGCCTTCCTGCATCATGCGAAGCTCTGCATGGCCTATGGCGCGGCGGTGGTCGTCATGGCTTTCGACGAGACGGGGCAGGCGGATACCCAGGCGCGCAAGGTCGAGATTTGCGAGCGGGCCTACAAGCTGCTGATGACCATCGGCTTTCCGCCGGAGGACATCATCTTCGACCCCAATATCTTCGCCGTGGCGACGGGGATCGAGGAGCATAACAATTACGGCGTCGATTTCATCGAGGCGTGTCGCGAGATCAAGAAGCGTTGCCCGCATGTCCATATTTCGGGCGGCCTGTCGAACTTCTCCTTCTCCTTCCGCGGCAATGAGCCGGTGCGGCGGGCGATGCATTCGGTCTTCCTCTACCACGCCATTCCGGCGGGGCTGGACATGGCGATCGTCAATGCGGGGCAGCTCGACGTCTACGATGCCATAGATCCGGCGCTGCGCAAGGCGTGCGAGGATGTGCTGCTGAACAGCGATCCCGAAGCCGGGGATCGGCTCGTCGCGCTGGCCGAAAGCTACAAGGGCAAGGACGCGGCGTCCGAAAAGGCGGCGCAGGAATGGCGCGGTTGGCCGGTCGCCAAGCGGCTGGAGCATGCGCTGGTCAAGGGCATCGACATGTATGTGGTCGAGGATACGGAAGAAGCCCGCCTCGCCGCCGAAAAGCCTATTCAGGTGATCGAAGGCCCGCTGATGGACGGCATGAATGTCGTGGGCGACCTGTTCGGCGCGGGCAAGATGTTCCTGCCGCAGGTGGTGAAATCCGCCCGCGTCATGAAGAAGGCGGTGGCGCATCTGCTGCCCTTCATCGAGGCGGCGAAGGAACCGGGCGCCAAGGGCAAGGGCAAGATCATCATGGCGACCGTCAAGGGCGACGTCCATGACATCGGCAAGAATATCGTCGGCGTCGTGCTCCAGTGCAACGGCTTCGAAGTGGTCGACATGGGCGTCATGGTGCCCTGGCAGGACATCATCAAGGCCGCGAACGATCATGACGCCGACATGATCGGGCTGTCGGGCCTCATCACCCCCTCGCTGGACGAGATGGTGACGGTCGCCGCCGAAATGCAGCGCGCCAAAATGACCATGCCGCTGCTGATCGGTGGTGCGACCACGTCGAAGGTGCATACCGCGCTGCGCATCGATCCGGCCTTCGAGGGGCCGGTGGTGCATGTGCTGGACGCCAGCCGCGCGGTCGGCGTGGCGACCGCGCTGGTGTCGGAGACGCAGAAGACCGACTTCGTCCAGAAGACCAAGGATGATTATGAGCATGTTCGCGTCGCCCGCGCCAATAAGGGGCAGAGCGCGCTGGTGCCGATCGAGGATGCGCGGGCCAACGGCTTCGAGATCGATGAGAGCCTGAAGCCCGGCAAGCCGCGCCTGCCCGGCGTCCATCGCTTCCCGGACTGGGACTTGAAGGACCTGCGCAACTATATCGACTGGACGCCCTTCTTCCGCGCCTGGGAACTGGCGGGCAATTATCCCGCGATCCTCGACGACGAGGTGGTGGGCGAGAGCGCGACCAGCCTGTTCAACGACGCACAGGCGATGCTCGACCGCATCATCAACGAGAAATGGCTGACGGCGCGGGGCGTGGCAGGCCTGTGGCCCTGCCGCCGCGAGGGCGACGACATCATCGTCCATGTCGAGGATGAGAAGCATGTCACCCTGCCGATGCTGCGCCAGCAGATCGCCAAGCGGGAGGGCAGGGCCAATATGTGCCTCGCCGACTTCATCAGCCATGACGGCGACTGGATGGGCGGCTTCGCGGTGTCGATCCACGGCATCGAGCCGCATCTGGCGCGGTTCAAAAATGCCATCGACGATTATTCGGACATATTGCTGAAGGCGCTGGCGGACCGTCTGGCGGAGGCCTTTGCCGAGCGCTTGCATCATTATGTGCGGACGGCGCTCTGGGGCTATGCGGAGGGCGAGCAGCTTACCAACGAGGCGCTGATCAAGGAGCAATATCGCGGCATCCGCCCGGCGCCCGGCTATCCGGCCTGTCCGGAGCATAGTTTGAAGCCGCTGCTGTTCGACATGCTGGACGCGCATCATGCGACCGGGATCACGCTGACGGAGAGCTTTGCGATGCTGCCGACGGCGGCGGTCAGCGGCTTCTATTTCGGGCATCCGCAGGCCGAATATTTCGGCGTGGCGCGCGTGGGCCGCGACCAGTTGGAGGATTATGCCAAGCGGCGCGGCGTCGACCTGGAGACGGCGGAGCGCTGGCTGCGGCCGAATCTGGACTAACGCCCGACCTTATGAACAGCGTGTTCCTGCGGAGGCAGGAACCCAGTTCTGTCGTTTGATTGTCATGGCAACGTTAGGACTGGGCTCCTGCCTGCGCAGGAGCACGGTGGTTAGCTATTCAGCGCGCCTCGTGGTTCGCCGCCACCGCCTTGGCCACCGCCTGCATCAACTGCCAGCGCGTCGGGATCGGTTCGGTCGTGCTGCCGATCATCACCGCGACCGCATAGCTGGTGCCGTCGGGCGCTGTCATGATGCCGATATCGTTGAACCCGGTCGACCGCGCGCCCAGTTCCTGGCCGGTGCCGGTCTTGTGCAGATAATGCCAGCCCGCCGGAACGCCGCCCTTGATCCGCTGCGGCCCGGTCTTCGCTTCGCTCATGATCGACATCAGCAGTTGCGAGGAGGCGGGCGACAGCATGTCGTTCTGCTTGAGCTTCGCCAGCGCCTGCACGATCGAGGAGGGCGCCGCGCCGTCGGGCGGGCTGGCGAGGTAATTGTCCAGCGCCTTCTGCCGCGCCGCCATGGGCAGCTTGGCGCGGGCGGCGTAGAAATTGCGGCCGATCGAATAATCCTGCCGCCATTCCAGGCCCGCCGTCGTCGATTGCAGCAGCCGCTCGCCCGGACCGAAGCGTATGTCCCTGATATAGCGGCGGGCGAGATAGCCGCGCACGGCGTCCGGCCCGCCGACGGCGCGCAGCAACGTGTCGTTGGCAGTATTGTCGCTCTGCGTCATGGCGCGGCGCATCAGGTCGGAATAGGTGGTGGTCCAGCCCGAATTGCCCACCAGCGCGGCGGTCGGCTGGTGGAAGAGGGTCAGGTCCTTCTTCGTGATGGTGGTGCTGTCGCTGAGGCGGATCTTGCCCCGGTCGACCGCGTCGAGGAAGGCCATCGACACCCAGAGTTTCGACACGCTCTGTTGCGGGAAGAGCAGATTGCCGTTCCAGGCGACCGTCCAGTCGCTGCCGATGCGGCGAACGGCGATGCCGACCTTGCCGTTGAAGCTTTGGCCGAGGTTGCGCACGACGCTGACCAGCGCGGGCGGAGGTGCCTCCCGCTGGTCGACGTCGAGGGCCTGGAAGGGTTTGGGTGGATTGGCGACCGGCTTGATCGGATAGGTCGACGTTGTAGGTTGCGGTCGCTGGACGGCCGCATAAGGTTGCTGCGGCGCGCTGACGCAAGCCGACAGCGCCGCCATCAACAGGACAAGACGAGCCGAGCCGCTATTGCCGCCGCCATTTGGGCGCTTGCCGCGCCCTCCCTTCAACATGGTCATCAAAATCCCCGCACTCTCCTCTCCTATTAGGCTTTGCGCGTGCGCCGGGTGACAAGAATCATGCGACGAACGATTCCACAAATGCGATGTAAGGAGGCTGAACGAGGGATGCCTTAACTCAGTTGAGGTTCAGGCGGCGGGCTGCAAGAGGGTGTGGATGCAGCAAGTGATGAACAGACGGACCCTGATGCGCGCCGCCGCCGCCTTGCTGGCGGGTGGCGTGCTGGCACCAAAGGCCTGGGCGGCGCCCTTCGCCTCGCGCCGGATCGCGGTGACCACGCGGGGAGCGGGGCGCGACGTCGTGCTGATCGCCGGGCTGGCGAGCGGGCCGGGACTGTGGAACGGGGTGGTCGGCGCGCTTTCGGGTTATCGCTGGCATCTGGTCCATGTGCGGGGCTTTGCGGGCCTCGCCGCGGACGCCAACGCCAGCGGGCCGCTGGTCCAGCCGGTGGCGGACGAGATCGCCCGCTATATCGCGGCGGCTGCGCTGGATCGGCCTGCGATCGTCGGCCACAGCATGGGCGGTACGCTGGCGATGATGCTGGGTTTGAAGGGGCTGTCGGGAAGGCTGATGGTGGTCGACATGCTGCCCGAAGGCGCGGCGATGATCGGCGGCACGGCGCAGGGCATGGGTTTCCTGGCCGATCAACTGGGGCAATATCTCACCGGGACCAAGGCGGGGCGGGCCTATCTGGCGCAGATGCTGGCGGACATGCCGGGCGCGAGGGGGAGCGATCCCGACGTCATCGCCAATGCGCTGCGCGATCTGGCCAATGTCGATCTGGGGCCGCAACTGGCGCGGCTGGCCGCACCCATGGAGGTGGTCTATGCCGTGGGCAGCGATAGGGCGCAGGCGGGCGAGATCGGCCGCACCTTCCGCACCGCCTATGCGGCCAAGCGTGATGTCCGGCTGGTGCCGATCGGTCCCAGCGGCCATGTCGTCATGGCGGACCAGCCCGCGCGCTTCAACGCGGTGCTGGGCGATTTTCTGAAAGGCTTTTGACGCCGATCAAAGGCGGCACGCCATGGCTGGTCTAGAAGGAGTTCGACGCCGACCTCCGCGTCACTCCTCGACTGATGGCGCAGCGCGATGGGCCGCTGCGCCACTTTTTTCCTTCATGGCGCCAGTACCGTGTCGATGGCCTGCGGCAGCATGTCGGGAAAGTCGAGCGTATAGTGCAGGCCGCGGCTTTCCTTGCGGTGCAGGGCGGAGCGGACGACGAGGCGCGCGACCTCCAGCAGGTTGCGCAGCTCGATCAGGTCGGGCGTCACGCGGAAATGGCCGTAATATTCGTCCACTTCCTTGGCCAGCAGGTCGATGCGATGCTGGGCGCGCTCCAGCCGCTTGGTGGTGCGGACGATGCCGACATAGTCCCACATGAAGCGGCGGATTTCCTTCCAGTTGTGCTGGACGATGACCTCTTCGTCGGAATTGGTGACGCGGCTTTCGTCCCATGGGCGGATTGGCGGGGGCGCGGGCAGCTCGTCCCAATGGGCGCGGATATGGCGGGCGGCGGCCTCCCCGAAGACGAAGCATTCGAGCAGCGAGTTGGAGGCAAGGCGGTTGGCGCCGTGCAGGCCGCTTTCGGTGACTTCGCCCGCCGCGTAGAGACCCGGCAGGTCGGTGCGGCCATCGAGGTCGATGACCACGCCGCCGCAGGTATAATGCTGCGCCGGGACGACCGGGATCGGCTCCTTCGTGATGTCGATGTCGAGGTCGAGCAGCCGCGCATAGATGGTCGGGAAATGGGTGCGCACGAATTCCGGCGGCTTGTGGCTGATGTCGAGATGGACATAGTCGAGGCCGAGCCGCTTGATCTCATGGTCGATGGCGCGGGCGACGATGTCGCGGGGGGCGAGTTCGGCGCGCTCGTCGAAGCGGGGCATGAAGCGCTCGCCGCCGCCGGGGACGCCGGGGGCAGCTTCAGATGTCCGCCTTCGCCGCGCACCGCTTCGGTGATCAGGAAATTCTTGACCTCCAGATTGTAGAGGCAGGTCGGGTGGAACTGGTTCATCTCCATGTTGGAGACGCGGCAGCCCGCGCGCCAGGCCATGGCGATGCCGTCGCCGGTCGCTCCCCTGGGCGCGGTCGAGAAGAGATAGGTGCGGCCCGCGCCGCCGGTGCACAGGATGGTCGCGCGGCCCAATATGGCGTCGACATGATCGGTCCGCTTGTTGAAGGCGTAGATGCCCCAGACATGACCGTCGCCCGAATATTTCTCGCCATGGCGGCTGGTGATGAGGTCGAGCGCGACCCTATCCTCCAGCAGCGTGATGTTGGGATTGGCGCGCGCGGCCTTCAGCAGCGCGACCTGCACGGCATGGCCGGTGGCGTCGTCGACATGGACGATGCGGCGGTGGCTGTGGCCGCCTTCACGGGTGAGGTGCCAGCGTTCGCCGAACTCCTCGCCGATCCCCTCCTCATTAGGATTGAAGGGCACACCCAGTTCCGCCAGCCGTTCGATCGCGGCGGGGGCTTCGGAGACCACGAATTCGACGGTGCTGCGGTCGTTCAGGCCCGCGCCCGCGACCATCGTGTCCTCGATATGTGCCTCGAAACTGTCACCGGCATCGAGTACGGCGGCAATGCCGCCCTGCGCCCAGTTGGTCGATCCGCCGTCGAGCGCGCCCTTGGCCAGAACCACGACCTTGCGGTCCTGCGCAAGGTTGATGGCGGCTGTCAGCCCCGCCGCGCCGGAACCGATGATGACGACGTCATAGGTGGTGATGGGCATAGGGTCTTCTTACTCCCCTCCCGCAGGCGGGAGGGGTTGGGGGTGGGCTTGCGCGAGCGTCGTCTGGATATGCGACAGCACGCCTTCGAGATTGGTTAGCACATCTGCATTGGTGAAGCGCAAGATGCTATAGCCTTGGGTGCGGCAATAGGCATCGCGGCGGGCGTCATAATCGGCGCCGTTGTCGTGGGTGGAGCCGTCCAGTTCGATGATGAGCTTCGCCTCGCGACAGAGGAAGTCGCAAAAATAAGGACCGACCGGGATTTGGCGGCTGAATTTGCGACCGTCGAGCTGGCGGTTGCGGAGGTGCTGCCAGAGGAGGCGTTCGGGCGGGGAGGAGTCGTTTCTCAGGGATTTGGCGCGGGCGGTGTTTCTACTTTTGAAAGGTCGCGCAAGCCCACCCCCCGGCCCCCTCCCGCTTGCGGGAGGGGGAGAAGCATCCCCCTCCCTCACGCCGCGGCAGTCAAATTCAGGAACACATCCTCCAGATCCGGATCGCGCGTCACCACATCGACGATGGAAAGGCCGCTCGCCTGCACGGCGCTCAGCACCTGCCCCGCATTGGCGCGGTTCTTCATATAGGTGATGGTCAGCGTGCGTTCGTCCGACAGTTCGATCTTCTCGAAGCTGGGGTCGGCAGGTGGCGTCACGATGTCGCGGTCGACCGTCACCTGCACCACCTTTTCCTGCGCCATGGCGATCAGTTCGCGGGTCGGCTTGTCGGTGATGACCTTGCCATGGTTGATGATGGCGATGCGGTCGCACAGCTCCTCGGCTTCTTCGAGATAATGGGTGGTCAGGACGATGGTGACGCCCTGCCGGTTGAGTTCGCGGACATAGGCCCAGAGCTGCTGGCGGAGCTGGACGTCGACGCCCGCGGTCGGTTCGTCCAGCACCAGGATCGGCGGGCTGTGCACCATCGCCTTCGCGACCAGCAGCCGGCGCTTCATGCCGCCCGACAGCGTCCGGGCATAGGCATCGGCCTTGTCCTCCAGATGCACGGCGCGCAGCAATTCCATCGAGCGGCGGCGTTCTTTCGGCACGCCATAATAGCCCGCCTGATTCTCCAGCGTCTCGAACGGGGTGAAGAAGGGATCGAACACGATCTCCTGCGGCACGATGCCGATGCTGTTCTTGGCGTTGCGGGGGTTCTGGTCGATGTCGAAGCCCCAGATCTTCGCCGTGCCGCTGGTCTTGTTGACCAGGCCCGCAAGGATGTTGATCGTTGTCGACTTGCCCGCGCCATTGGGGCCGAGCAGGCCATAGATCTGCCCGCGCGGAATGGTGAGATTGATATTGTCGAGCGCGCGCTTGCCGCCCTTGTACACCTTGCTGAGGTCGGTGATCTCGATGGCGGGAGCGGCTTGGGGCATGTCGGTCATGGCTGCCTATAGTGGGGTTGTGCCATCGGAAAGGAAAGGGCGCCGTTAAAATTCGTCGGCGGCGTCCAGCAGGGCGGTGAGCTTGCGCGGGGCGACCTCGCGCCAGCTGCGATGCAGCCGTTCGCCGATCTGGTCCCAGTCGGTGTCGCCCAGGTCGAGCCGGATGCCGACCCAGCCATCGCCGAAATAGGCCGGGCGGTAATAGCGGACGGGATCGCTTTCGATCAGCATCGCCTGTTCCTCCGGCGCGGTCGTCTTGACGAGGATGGCGATGATGCCGTCGCCATGATGGTCCTGCGTGAAATAGGCGAATTTCTTGCCCTTCTCGATGCCGAAGCAGGGCATGCCGTGGGACGTGACCTCATCCGCCTGCGGCAAGGCGAGGGCGCGTTCGCGCACCTTGTTCAGCAGCCATTCGGGCTGGCGCTCGCGGGTGACGAAGTCGGCGAGGGTGCGGGAATAGAGCTGATGCTCCGCGATCAGGATGCGCGCGGCCAGGCTGTCGGCGGTGTCGCCGGGCAGGATCGCGACTTCGGTCTGGCCCAGCACCGGGCCGTCGTCCAGTTCGGCGGTGACGATATGGACCGAGCAGCCTGCATGGCTGTCGCCCGCGTCCAGAGCCTTCTGATGGGTGTCGAGGCCCTTATATTTGGGCAGCAGGCTGGGATGGATGTTGAGCATCCGACCTTCCCAGCCCGAAACGAATTCCGGCGAGAGCAGGCGCATATAGCCGGCCAGCGCGACATATTCGGCGCCCGCCTTGCGCAACTGCGCATCGATGATCGCATCGAATTCGGCGCGCTTCAGGCCCTTGTGGTTCTGGCCGAAGGTGGCGACGCCCTCGGCAGCGGCGAGCGTCAGCCCGGCGGCGTCCGGATCGTTGGCGGCGACCAGCACGATCTCATAGGGGCAGGACGGATGCCTGGCGGCATAGAGCAACGCCGCCATGTTCGAGCCGCGCCCGGAAATCAGAACGCCGACCTTGGCTTTTTGCATGAGGTCACCCCAGATGCGTGGCGGTCCAGTCGGCCCTGGCGCTCCAGGTTTCCTGAGAACCCTTGACCGTGCAGCCCTTTTCGCCCGCTTCGATGATGCCGACGCGGACCACGGTTTCACCCGCGGCTTCCAGCGCGGCGGTGACGTCCGCGGCTGCATCCGCATCGACCGCCAGCACCATGCCGACGCCGCAGTTGAAGGTGCGCGCCATTTCCTCCGGCTCGATATGGCCCTGTGCTTGCAGGAAGGCCATCAGCCGGGGTTGTTCCCAGCCGTCGGCATCGACCACCGCATGGCAGCCGTCGGGCAGGACGCGCGGGATATTCTCCAGCAGGCCGCCGCCGGTGATATGGGCGAGGGCGTTGATCCGGCCAGCCCGGACCAGCGGCAGCAGCGACTTCACATAGATGCGCGTCGGCGCCATCAGCGCGTCGATCAGCAGCACTTCATTGTCGAAGATCGCCGGGCGGTCGAGCTTCCAGCCCTTGTCGGCCGCCAGGCGGCGCACCAGCGAGAAGCCGTTCGAATGCACGCCCGAGGAGGCGAGGCCGATCAGCACGTCGCCTGCCTTCACCCTGTTGCCGGTCAGTGCCTTGGACCGTTCCACCGCGCCGACGCAGAAACCGGCCAGGTCATAGTCGCCCGGCCCGTACATGCCCGGCATTTCGGCCGTTTCGCCGCCGATCAGCGCGCAACCGGCCTGCTTGCAGCCTTCCGCGATCCCCGCGATCACGCGTTCGGCGACGCCGCTCTCCAGCTTGCCGGTGGCATAATAGTCGAGGAAGAAGAGCGGCTCGGCGCCCTGGACGATCAGGTCGTTGGCGCACATGGCGACCAGGTCGATGCCCACGCCGTCATGGGCGTTGTGGTCGATCGCGAGCTTCAGCTTGGTGCCGACGCCGTCATTGGCCGCGACCAGCAGCGGGTCGTCATAGCCCGCCGCCTTCAGGTCGAAGAAGCCGCCAAAGCCGCCCAGTTCCGCATCGGCGCCGGGGCGGCGGGTGGCCTTGGCCAGCGGGGCGATGGCGCGGACCAGCGCATTGCCTGCGGCGATGTCGACGCCAGCCTTGGCGTAGCTGTAGGATTCGTTCTCGCTCATGGCCGTCGCCCCTAAGCATTTTCAAGTCGGATGGAAACATCTGACGGCTCGGAAAATGCGGCAAGCCCAATAACGCACAAAGGAGAGGAAAACGGAACGGGAAATGGGTTGCCGCTTGGCAGGGCAGGCAAATCCCGCCAAAAGGACGCGCGTGAGCCTGCCCTTTGTCCTTCGCGGCCTTTCCCTTCGGCCTCTGAACCTGATTCGCATCCCGATGCGGATGCTGTCGCGACCACTCCAGATTCTGTGCGCCGTCGCGCTCGGCCTCGCCGCCGCGGCCCTGTTCGCGCAGATGGAGGGGGAACGCGGCGTGCCGCCGATCGCCAGCGGCGGCGATTTTCAGGTGAGCCACGTCAAGGTCGACGTCTTCGCCAAGGATGCGGCCAGCGCGCGCCAGGCGGGCTGGCGGCTGGCGCAGCGGCGGGCCTGGCAGATGCTCTGGGCGCGCACCCATGGCGGCGCCGGGGCTCCCGGACTTTCCGATTCGCAGCTCGAAGGCATGATCTCGGGCATCGAGATCGAATATGAGCAGGCCGGGCCGAACCGTTATGTGGCGACGCTGGGGGTGATGTTCGACCGGGCGCGGACCGGCCAGTTGCTGGGCGTCACCGGCAGCAATGTCGTGCATTCCCCGCCGCTGCTGGTGATTCCGGTGATGTGGGACGGTGGTTCTGCCGTTTCCTATGAGCGAATCAACGAATGGCAGAAGGCCTGGGCGCGTTTCCGCACCGGCGACAGCGCCATCGATTATGTGCGCGTGGCAGGGTCGATCGCCGATCCCATCCTGCTGAACGCGGGGCAGACGGGGCGACGCGGGCGGCTGTGGTGGCGCGTTCTGCTCGACCAATATGGCGCGGCCGATGTGGTGATCCCCATCGCCCGGCTCGACCGCCAATATCCCGGCGGCCCTGTCACCGGCACCTTCACCGCGCGTTATGGGCCGGACAATTTCCTGATCGGCAGCTTCTCGCTGCGCGCCTCCAACGAAAATGCGATTCCGCAGATGATGGACCAGGCGGCGCAGCGGATCGACCAGCTTTACACCCAGGCGCTGAACGACGGCCGGCTGCGGCCCGATCCGTCGCTGATCATCGAGGAACCGGTGGATGTGGACGCGCTGGCGATCGAAAATGCGTCGGAGCAGCCCGTCGAGGAGCTGAATGTTCCCGCGCCGGCCGCGGCGACCGGCAGCTTCGCGATCCAGTTCGACACGCCCGATGTGGGGTCGGTGGCGCAGGGCGAGGCGGCATTGCGTTCCATCCCCGGCGTGCGGTCGGCCGCGACCAGCAGCCTGGCGCTCGGCGGCACATCGGTCATGCAGGTCAGCTTCGACGGCACCATCGATACGCTGAAGGCTGCGCTCCAGGCGCGGGGCTACGGCGTCGCGGCCTCGGGCAATACGCTGCGCATCCGGAGGCAGGCTTCGACGGGAGCAGGCGCCGCACAATGAGAGGCGCGATGAAGGGCGCGATGAGACAGATCAGCCTGCCGTTCGACCGACCGGGTCATGCGGGCGCCCAGGACGTGGGTGATGAATTCCTGGTCAGCGACGCCAATCGCATCGCCGTCCGCCATCTCGAAAACTGGCAGGGCTGGCCGCTGGCGATCAGCGTGCTGAGCGGGCCCCCCTTGTCCGGGCGTTCGACGCTGGGCCGCCATTTCGTCGCGATGAGCGGCGGCACGGTGATCGACGATGCGCAGGCGCAGGACGATCGGACGCTGTTCAACGCCTGGAACGAGGCGCAGACGGCCCGGCGCCCCCTGCTGATGATCGGCGACGCGCCGCCGCAGCAATGGCAGGTGGCCTTGCCCGACCTGCGATCCCGCTTGGCCGCCGTGCCGCATGTCACGCTGGAGCAGCCGGACGAGGCGCTGGCCCATGCCCTGATCGAACGCTCGCTGGCCTCGGCCGGGGCGAGCTACGCCGCCGACCTGCCCGACTGGCTGCTGCGCCGGATCGAACGCAGCTACGCCGCCATCGCCGCGGTCACGCGGCTGCTGGATGAGGCGGCGCTGTCATCCGGACGTAAGATTTCCGTCGCTATGGCGAAAGAGGCCCTGCACGCCGCAGGATTTTTGCCTATACTTCCCGACTGACCCTTCAGTCCGACCGATGAGAGAGACGTGGCCGAAGCCGACCCCTCCACCAGCCTGACCCTGCCCAGCGACCGCTATTTCAACCGGGAGCTGTCCTGGCTGGCGTTCAACCAGCGCGTGCTGGAGGAGGCGATGAACCGGGCGCATCCCTTGCTGGAGCGGCTGCGTTTCCTGTCGATTTCGGGCGCCAACCTGGACGAATTCTTTTCCGTGCGCGTGGCGGGCCTCAAAGGGCAGCAGTTGCAGGATGTCGACATGCGCTCCGCCGACGGGCTGACCCCGGCGCAGCAGCTTGCCGCGATCACCGACGAAACCGCCCGGTTGATGGGCGCGCAGCAGAAGGTCTGGGGCGCGCTGCACGGGGAACTGGCGAAGGTGGGGATCGAAGTGATCGGGCCGTCCAGCGCGCTCGATCCGGCTCAGGAGAATTGGCTGCGCGACCATTTTCTGGGCCAGGTCTTCCCGATCCTGACGCCGCAGGCGCTCGACCCGGCGCATCCCTTCCCCTTCATCCCCAACCAGGGATTGTCGATCGTCTTCGACCTCGAACGCCTGTCGGACAAGGAATCGATCCGCGAACTGGTGATGATCCCGTCCTCGCTCGCCCGCTTCGTGCGGATGCCGGGGGAAACGGCGCGCTACATGGCGCTCGAAGCGGTGATCCGCCGCTTTTCCGCCGATCTCTTCCCCGGATACCGGGTGCGCAACAGCGGCGTGTTCCGCATCATCCGCGACAGCGATATCGAGATCGAGGAAGAGGCGGAGGATCTGGTCCGCTATTTCCGCAGCGCCATCAAGCGCCGCCGCCGCGGCCGCGTGATCCGCATGGAGATAGAGGAACGCATCCCCGAACCGGTCGAGGAGATGTTGCAGGACATGCTCCAGGGCCATGAAGCGATCATCGCCGAGGTCGAGGGGTTCGTCGGCATAGGCGACCTGTCCGGCGTGGTCGACGAGGACCGGCCGGACCTCAAGTTCGAACCCTATGCGCCGCGCTTTCCTGAGCGCATCCGCGAATATGGCGGGGATTGCTTTGCCGCGATCCGGGCGAAGGACATCGTCGTCCACCACCCCTATGAAGCGTTCGACGTGGTGGTATCCTTCCTGAAGCAGGCGGCGTCCGACCCCGATGTGGTGGCGATCAAGCAGACGCTCTACCGCGCGGGCAAGCAGTCCGCGATCATCCGTGCGCTGATCGACGCGGCGGAGGCGGGCAAGTCCGTGACCGCCGTGGTGGAGCTGAAGGCCCGTTTCGATGAGGAACAGAATCTGATGTGGGCCGACGCGCTGGAACGCGCGGGGGTGCAGGTGGTCTATGGCTTCATCGACTGGAAGACCCATGCCAAGGTGTCGATGGTCGTCCGGCGCGAGGGCGAGGCGTTCCGCACCTACTGCCATTTCGGCACCGGCAATTATCATCCGGTGACGGCGCGCATCTATACCGATTTGAGCTTCTTCACCGCCGATCCGGCCTATGGCCGCGATGCGGCGGCGCTGTTCAATTACATCACCGGCTATGTCGAGCCGCAGCGGCTGGAAAAGCTGGTGATGTCGCCCCGCGACCTGCGCAACCATCTCTGCGCGCTGATCGACGCGGAGATCGAACATGTCCGCGCCGGGCGGCCGGGCACCATCTGGGCGAAGATGAATTCGCTGGTCGACCCGGCGATCATGGAAAAACTCTATGCCGCCAGCAATGCAGGGGTGCAGATCGACCTCATCGTGCGCGGCATCTGTTGCCTGCGGCCGGGCGTGCCGGGCATGTCGGAGAATATCCGGGTGAAGTCGGTCGTCGGCCGTTTTCTGGAGCATAGCCGCATCACCGTGTTCGGCAATGGCAAGGCGCTGCCCAATAACGGCGCGAAGGTCTATATCAGCTCGGCCGACTGGATGCCGCGCAACTTCGACCGGCGCGTGGAGTTTCTGGCGCCGGTCGAGAATCCGACCGTCCACGACCAGATATTGGATCAGGTCATGGTCGCCAATCTGATCGACACCGAACAGAGCTGGGAACTGGACAGCGAGGGGCAATATCATCGCGTCGAGGCGACCGACCGGCCGTTCAACCTGCACCGCTATTTCATGACCAATCCCTCCCTGTCGGGCCGTGGCGCTGCGCTGGAGAGCGAGGCGGTGCCCACCTTGCGCCTGCGCGGACGGGCCTGAGCCACATGAATTCCATGCTGAGCCAGGTCCGGGCCATCGCCGAGACGATGGCCACATCGCCCGAGCATGCGCGGGCGCGGACGGCGATCATCGACATCGGCTCCAACAGCGTGCGCCTGGTCGTCTATGACGGGCCGCGTCGCATTCCCTTCATCCTCTTCAACGAGAAAGTGATGGCGGGTCTGGGCGCGTCGCTGGGACGGACCGGCCGGATCGAGCCCGACGCCATGGATCGCGGCCTGCGCGCCGTGGGGCGCTTCGCCCATCTCTGCCGCGAAATGGAGGTGGAGGAGCTGCGCTGCGTCGCCACCGCCGCCGTCCGGGACGCGGAAAATGGCGCGGAGTTCATCGAGCGCGCCAGGGCCATGGGGCTGACCGTCGACCTGCTCTCCGGCGCGCAGGAGGCGATTGCGGCGGGCCATGGCGTGCTGTCGGGCATCCCCGGCGCGAACGGCATCGTCGGCGATCTGGGCGGCGGCAGCCTGGAACTGGCCCGTGTGCGCGACGGGGCGGTGCATGAGACGATCTCCCTGCCGTTGGGCGTGCTGCGCCTGCCGCAGATCCGGGCCAAGGGGCCGGGCGCGCTGGAGCGGCAGGTCAAGAAGGGGCTGGACAAGGCCGGCTGGCGGGCGGAACCGGGTCTGCCCTTCTACATGGTCGGGGGGTCATGGCGTGCTTTGGCGCGGTTCGACATGGAACTCACCCATTTCCCGCTGCCGGTGGTGCATCAATATGAAATGCCCGCCAGCCGGGCCGAGCAGCTTACCCGTATCGTGTCCCATGTCGGCAAGGCGCGGTTCAGGGATATTCCGCAGATCACCGGGTCGCGCGTGCCGACCCTGCCCGATGCCGCCGCGCTGCTGTCCGTCATCGTGCGGCAGTTGCGGTCGAGCGAACTGGTGGTGTCGGCCTATGGCCTGCGCGAGGGGTTGTTGTTCGGCGATCTGCCGCCCGACATCCAGGCGCATGACCCGCTGCTGGTCGCGGCGGAGGCGGAGGGCGAGGCGCAGGCGCGCTTTTCCGGTCATGGCGACATGATCGAGCGCTGGATCGCGCCGCTATTCCTGGAGGATGGCAGCGCCTGGCGCCGGATTCGCCGGGCCGCCTGCCTGCTCGCCGATGTGGGCTGGCGCGCCAATCCCGATTTCCGGTCGGAACGCGGCGTCGAGATCGCGCTGCATAGCAATTGGGTGGGCATCACGACGGCGGAACGGGCGATGCTGGCGCAGGCGCTGCACAGCAATTTCGGCGGCGGCCTGGTACCGCCCGCCGGTATAGAAGGCCTTGCCTCGCCCGATGCGCTCAAGCGGGCGATGCTCTGGGGGCTGGCGATCCGGCTGGGCCAGCGGTTGTCCGGGGGGGTCGAAGGGCCGCTGCTGGCATCGCGGCTGGAGATGGAGGGCGACGTCCTCGAACTGCGGTTGCGCGGTGTGGATGTGGACCTGTTCGGCGAAGCGGTCGAACGGCGGCAGCGGCAATTGGCGCAGGCGATGGGGGTGAAGTACCGGCTGGCCTGGTGAAAGGAGACGCCAGCGTTTTCCCGGCGATCGGTGGACTGCCGGATATGGCGATCGGTCGCCCCCCAGGATGCCCTGTTCAGATGGAAGCGCAACCTGTTCCTGCGCAGGAACAGGCTTCAACTTGAACAGGACAAATTCCAAAACGGAAAGGGCGGAGCCTGCATCCAGACCCCGCCCGACACGCTTGATCGCGAAAAGCCGCCGCGCTTATTTCGGCGCCAGCACCATCAGCATCTGGCGGCCTTCCATGCGCGGATAGGCCTCGACCTTGGCGACCTCGGCCACATTTTCCGCCACGCGCTGGAGCAATTGCATGCCGAGCTGCTGGTGGCTCAGCTCACGGCCACGGAAGCGCAGGGTGATCTTCACCTTGTCGCCGTCACCGATGAAATCATGGACCTTCTTCATCTTCGTATCATAGTCATGATCGTCGATGTTGGGACGCATCTTGATCTCTTTGAGTTCCTGCGTCTTCTGGGTCTTGCGGGCGATATTCGCCTTTTTCTGGGCTTCGTACTTATACTTGCCGATGTCCAGGAACTTGCAGACCGGCGGATCGGCGGTGGGCGACACCTCGACCAGGTCCAGCCCGATCTCATAGGCGCGCTCGATCGCCTCCTGCGTATACATCACGCCCAGATTTTCGCCTTCGTCGTCGATCACGCGCACCTTGGGCACGGTGATGAACTCGTTATAACGGGGACCAGACTTAGGCGGCGGCGCCATCGGGCGGCGCATCATTGGGGGACGTATAGCAGCTTCTCCTACGACAGTTGAAATACCGAATCTGGCGGCCCTTTAGCGCAAAGCCGAAAGGGGCGGCAAGCCCGCAGTTGCGGATTCACCGGCCCCATGTGGCATTGCTGCCTCAGTGCATATCGGGTGCAAGGGCTTCCTTTGCAAGCCGGGCGATGACATCCTCGACCGAAAGGATGGCCTGTCCTTCCTTGCCCAGTTCGCGCAGCGCGACCGTGCCCTCATCGGCTTCGCGGCGTCCCACGACCAGCAGATTGGGCACTTTGGCCAGGCTGTGCTCGCGCACCTTGTAGTTGATCTTCTCGTTCCGCACGTCGGTTTCCGCCCGGATTCCGGCCGCGCGCAGCTTCTCGACAACCGCCTGCGCATAGCCGTCCGCATCCGACACGATGGTCGCCACCACTGCCTGCACCGGCGCCAGCCAGAGCGGGAATTTACCCGCATAATGCTCGATCAGGATGCCGATGAAGCGCTCATAGCTACCGAAAATCGCGCGATGGAGCATCACCGGCCGGTGCCGTTCGCCATCCTCGGCGACGTAAGACGCGTCGAGTCGCTCCGGCAGCACGCGGTCCGACTGGATCGTGCCCACCTGCCATGTCCGCCCGATCGCATCGGTCAGGTGCCATTCCAGCTTGGGCGCATAGAAGGCGCCTTCGCCCGGCAGCTCTTCCCAGCCATATTCCGGCGTGTTGAGTCCTGCCGCCGCGACCGCATGGCGTAGCTCTTCCTCGGCCTTGTCCCACATCTCCTCGGTGCCGAAGCGTTTCTCCGGACGCAGCGCCAGCTTGATCGAATAGGTGAAGCCGAAATCCTTGTAGATGCGGTCCGCCAATGCGCAGAAGGCCCGCACTTCCTCGACGATCTGGTCCTCGCGGCAGAAGATATGCGCATCGTCCTGGGTGAACTGGCGCACGCGCATCAGCCCGTGCAGCGCCCCGTGCGGCTCGTTGCGGTGGCAGCAGCCATTTTCGTAGAAGCGCAGCGGCAGGTCGCGATAGCTCTTGATCCCCTGGCGGAAGATCAGGACGTGCGCCGGGCAGTTCATGGGCTTCAGCGCCATCCAGTCGGCGCTGTCGGACACCAGCGGCCCTTCATCCTCGACGTTCGGAACCTCATCCGGGATCACGAACATATTCTCGCGATATTTGCCCCAGTGGCCGGACTGCTCCCACTGGCGGGCATCCATCACCTGCGGCGTCTTGACCTCGCGATAGCCCGCCTCGTCGATGGCGCGGCGCATATAGGCTTCCAGCGCGCGCCAGATGATATAGCCCTTGGGATGCCAGAAGACCGATCCATGCGCCTCCTGCTGGAGGTGGAACAGGTCCATCTCCGCGCCCAGCTTGCGATGGTCGCGCTTGCCCGCTTCCTCCAGCCGCGTCAGATGCGCGTCGAGCTGCTTCCGGTTGAGCCAGCCGGTGCCGTAGATGCGGCTGAGCATCGCATTCTTCTGGTCGCCGCGCCAATAGGCGCCCGACACGCGGGTCAGCTTGAACGCCGCCGGATCGAGCTTGCCCGTGGAGGCCAGATGCGGCCCCCGGCACATGTCGAGCCACTCGTCACCCGACCAATAGACGGTCAGTTCCTCGCCCTCGGGCAGTTCGGTGGCCCATTCGGCCTTGAACGTCTCGCCCTCGGCCTGCCAGCGCGCGATCAGATCCTCGCGCTTCCACACCTCACGGCGCAGCGGCTTGTTGGCGGCGATGATCTCCCGCATCTTCGCCTCGACGAGCGGGAGATCCTCCTCGGTGAAGGGCCGGTCCTTGGGCGCGAAGTCATAATAAAAGCCGTCATCGGTCGAAGGCCCGAAGGTGATCTGCGTCCCCGGAAACAGCGCCTGCACAGCCTCGGCCAGCACATGCGCGAAGTCATGCCGCGCCAGCTCCAGCGCGTCGGCTTCGTCCTTGTTCGTCACCAGTGCCAGTTGCGAGTCCTGCTCCAGCGGCCGCATGATATCGCGCAGTTCGCCATCGACCCGCGCGGCAATGGCGGCCTTGGCCAGGCCCGGCCCGATCGCCGCCGCAATGTCCGCCGGGGTAGTGCCGGGCGCGACTTCACGCACGGAACCATCGGGCAGGGTGATCTTGAGCATGGCGGACACGGGTGGTCTTTCTGTGAAGATTGCAGATTGCTTGGGCTGAAAAAGCCGTGCCTTCCCCATAAATGGGCCGCCCGCCCTGTCAATAGAAGGGTCTTGCCATGGGCTGGCCGGTGCGGCATGTTGCATGTGTTGTTATATCATTATTTCAACGGGAGGGATGCAAATGGCTTCGAGCTTCGCAAGACGCAGCGACGGGCATGGCGGCACCGGGGGGGAGGCGCCCCTGTCCGACATGAACACCACCCCGCTGATCGACGTGATGCTGGTGCTGCTGATCATGTTCATCATCACCATCCCGATCCAGACACACCAGGTCGGCATCGATCTGCCCCACAACCGGCCGGGCTTCCCTGAACCCGATCCGGTCAGGAACAGGGTCAGTATCGACGCGCAGGGCGTCATCCACTGGAACGGCGCGGCGGTCGACCGTCTGACTCTCCGCCAATATCTCGCCGCCTCGCTGCGGATGCCGGTCGAGCCCGAACTCCAGTTCCAGCCCGACGCCGCCGCCCGCTATGTCACGGTCGACGAAGTGCTGGCCGACATCCGCCGCGCCGGGGTGAAGAAGCTCGGTTTCATCGGCAACGAACGTTACGCCCGCTTCTGAAAGGGGCGAAGTTCGGGGCACGGGTCCGATCCGCAACGCGGCCAGTCCTTTCAGGGCGATAGCCGCCAAAGCGGCGCCAATCTCCGCTTGACCGATCGCTTGCGGCATAGTCTTCTCGCCGGGGGACGACAGGGGGGCTTTCATGGATCAGGAACGCATTGGCGGCGACGGCTTCGCTTTTGAAGGAAACTGGCGCGACTATGCGCCCATCGCCTTCACCAACCTGCTGCTGACGATCGTCACGCTGGGCATCTATCGCTTCTGGGCGACGACGCGCACGCGGCGCTATCTCTGGGCCAATACCCGCTTCATCGACGACCGGCTGGAATGGACCGGCACGGGCCGGGAATTGTTCCTGGGTTTCCTGATGGTGCTGGTGCTGATCGGCATCCCGTTCCTCTTCCTGCAATTCGGTGCGCAGGCGCTGGTGCTTCAGGGGCATGGCGGCCTTGCCGCCATCCTGACCCTCGCGGCGTTCGTCACCATCTTCTACATGGTCGGCCTCGCCCGCTTCCGCGCGCTGCGCTACCGGCTCAGCCGGACCTGGTGGCACGGCATTCGCGGCGGCAGCGACGACCAGGGCTTCGGCTACGGCCTTTCCTATCTGTGGAAGACCGCCGTGGGCAGCCTGGTGCTGGGCCTGATGATCCCCTGGTCGATGATGTCGCTCTGGAACGAGCGGTGGAACAAGATGAGCTTCGGCCCGCACATGTTCCAGTCGGCGGGCAATGACGGCCCGACCTTCCGGCGTTTTCTGCTCTTCTATCTTTTTCCCATAGCGGCGGTCGTGCTGGGCGTCGTCTTCGCCTTTGCCGCCGCGCCGATGGGCGGTCTGCAACCGGGCGGCAATGCAGGCAGGCTGGGCGCCATGGTCCTGGTCATGGGCCTTTTCGTCCTCGGCATTTATGCGGGCCTCGGCCTGATCGCGCTCGCCTTCTACGCCAAATTCTTCCGCGAAGCGGTTGCGGGCCTGTCGCTCACCGGCCTCAATTTCCATTTCCATGCCCGCACCAAGGACTGGTTCCTGCTGTTCCTGGGCGATATCGGGCTGGTGATCGGCACGCTCGGCATCGGTGCGATCTTCCTGCAATATCGCCATTGGAAATTCTTCGTGACCCATATGGGCGCGACCGGCACCATCTACACCGACGAACTCACCCAGTCCCAGACGAAGACCAGCCGCCATGGCGAAGGTCTGCTCGACGCCCTCGACGTGGGGGCCTTCTGACCGGCATGTCGGATTTCCGGTTCTGGCATTATGACGGGGTCACCGCGGTCCGGCGGAGCGTGCTGCTCCACCCTGCGGGCGCGGGCTTCGTGCTGGAGGAACCGGAAAGCGGCTGGATCGGCGCGCCGACCGACTGGAGCGACCTTACCGTCGTCGGCACCGAGGGCAGTCGCTCGGCTTATGGTCACAGCGCCATTCCCGGCTGGCGCATGGGCTTTTCCGGCGAAGCGTCTCCGCAAATCGCCGCGCATCTGCCAAGGGGGGAGCGCTATGGCCGCTGGATCGACCGCTTCGGCTTCTGGCAGGCTGCCGGCGCGTTCACGCTGGTCGCCGCGCTGATCGTCTGGGGGGCGCTGGAGGCCCCCGGCGTTATCGCGCCGCTTGTGCCGCAAAGCTGGGAAAACCGCATGGGCGACGCCATGGTCGGCGATTTCGGTGGCCGTTTCTGCCACACGCCCGCCGGTGACGCAGCGTTGCAGGCCCTTGTTGCGCAGATCGACCCTCATCGCGAAGCGCGCCAAGTCGCCCTGGCCAATATCCCCATGGTGAATGCGGTGACGCTGCCGGGCGGGCGGATCATCCTGTTCGACGGACTGCTCCAGCAAGCCGGATCGCCTGACGAGGTCGCGGGCGTCCTGGGCCATGAATTGGGCCATGTCCGTCACCGCGACACGATGACCGGCCTGATCCGCCAGCTCGGCCTCAGCGTGGTGCTGGGCGGGGCAGGGGGCAATGTGGGCGGCTATCTGAACGGCGTTCTGGCCATGAGCTATGGCCGCGACGCGGAAAGCGCGGCGGACGGCGTCGCCATCGACCGGATGGGCGAGGCGCGGGTTTCCCCCGCCGCCACCGCCGCCTTCTTTGAACGGCTTGGCGGCAAGGATGATGGTACGGAGGCGCGTGCGATGACCTGGCTCTCCTCCCACCCGCTCTCCGCTGATCGTCGTCGCCGCTTCGCCGCAGCCGTCAAGCCCGGCGTGCCCTATCGTCCCGCGCTCAGCCAAGCGCAATGGCAGGCGCTGCGCGGCTCCTGCGCCGCCGATCCGGACGTCGCCAAATTCTGGGGGCGCGGCCTTTAGAGCGATTTCCAGTCAGATGGCATCATCTGACGGTTAAGAAATCGCGCCAAATAAAAGGCTTAGAGCGGACGATCTGATTCAATCAGATCGGAAACCGCTCTAGAGCATCGTGCGCAAAAGTGGGAACCGGTTTTGCGCTTAAAGCGATGCGACCACAAAAGCTGAAAGCGCGCGGCTTGCGTATGATTTAACGCAGCGCGCTTTAGGCGAAAAGCAGCCGGGCTTCATCTCCCGTCTGCTGAAGAAAGCCCACCGGCCCGCAGACCTCGACCCCTTGGGGCAAATCCGCCACCGACAGCCCGCACAGGGCCAGGCCGCTCTGACAGGCCAGCAGGGTCACGCCCAATCCCAAAGCCTCGTCCACCAAGGCCCCCAGCCAAGGCAGTCCCGCCGCCCGGTGCGCCTCATCCCCCGGCGCCACGATCGGCGCCCGCAGCAACCCCACGGCATCCAGTTGCAGGAAAACCGCCGCCTCGCCGCCCAGCGCCGCCTGGGCCGCCGCCATCACCAGCGCCCCGCGCAGGCGCTCGGCATCCGCCGTCAGAAGGACGATCCTCAGTGCGCGCATAATTCCGCGGCGCATGTCCGGCAGGCCGGATCCTTGGGCACCGTCACGGTCCGAAACCGCATCGACAAGAGGTCCGCCAGCAGCAACCGCCCGGCCATGTCCTCGCCAAAGGGCACCAGTGCGCGGATCACCTCCAGCGCCGCCAGGCTGCCCATCACCCCGGTCAACGCGCCGATCACGCCCGTTTCGGAACAGTTCCGCTCCGGGGCATCCTGCGGCGATCCGACCAGGCAACGATAGCAGGGCTTGTCCGCCTCCCATCCGCGATAGGTGGAAAGCTGCCCCTCAAATGGCCCCACTGCCGCGGAAACCAGGGGAATCCGCAATGTCTGCGTGCAATCCGCCACCGCCAGCCGTGTCGCGAAACTGTCGCAGCCATCCAGCACCACATCGGCCTCGCGTAGCATCAGCGCGGCATTGTCCGCATCGATCCGCGCATTGATCGGGATCAGCTTCACGTCCGGATTGAGCCGCGCCACCGCCGCCATGGCGCGCTCGGCCTTGGACGCGCCGACGTCACCGGTCCCGAACAGCACCTGCCGTTGCAGATTGGACAGGGCGACCGCATCGTCATCGATCACCCGGATCGTGCCGACCCCTGCCGCCGCGAGATAGAGGATCGCCGGGCTGCCGATCCCGCCGGCGCCGATCACCGCCACATCGGCTGACAACAGCCGGGCCTGCCCCGCGCCGCCGATCTCCTTCAGCACGATATGGCGGGCATAGCGTTCCAGTTGCTCGTCGGTGATCGGGGTGGGGGGCATGGCTATTTGACCCCAGTCGACCCGAAGCCGCCGGCCCCGCGAACCGTCTCGTCCAGTTCCTCGACTTCGGCAAAGCGCGCCATCTGCACCGGCGCCGCCACCAGTTGCGCGATCCGGTCGCCCCGCGCGATCACGAACGGTTCGGCGCCGAGGTTGATCAGGATGACCTTCAACTCGCCCCGATAATCGGCATCGATCGTGCCGGGCGTATTGGGCAGGCTGATCCCGTGCTTGAGCGCCAGCCCTGAACGGGGCCGCACCTGCACCTCATAGCCTTCCGGGATCGCCATGGCGAAGCCCGTCGCCACCGCATGCCGGCCGCCGGGCACCAGAATGACATCCTCCGCCGACACTACATCCATCCCCGCCGCATGCGCCGTCGCATAGGCGGGCACCGGCAGCCCCTCGCCATGGGGCAGGCGCTTCAGACGGATTTCAATCGGAACCAGAGGAGAGGGCATGAGCGACCTTTTCTATCAAACGAGTGGCGACGGCGTCCTTGGGCAGATTCTCCCAACTGTCGACGCCATTCTTGGAAATGATGTGCACGCTGTTGCGATCGCCGCCCATCACGCTTGAGCCGGGTGGGCCCGACACGTCATTGGCGACGATCCAGTCGGCCCCCTTGCGCGCCAGCTTGGCCTGCGCATGTTCGGCGATCTTCTGCGTTTCGGCGGCAAAGCCCACCAGCAGGGCAGGGCGCTTTGCATGCCGCCCCAGCGTGGCAAGAATGTCCGGATTCTCGACCAGAGCCAAAGGCGCGGGCTTGCCCGACCCATCTTTCTTGAGCTTCTGATCCGCCGCATCCGCGGTACGCCAGTCCGCCACCGCCGCCACCATGATCGCGGCATCGGCGGGGAGCGCAGCCTCCACGGCCCCCAGCATCTCCCGCGCCGTCTCGACATCGACCCGGTCCACCCCGGCAGGCGTCGGCAGATGCACCGGCCCCGCCACCAACGTCACCCGCGCCCCAGCCCGCGCTGCTGCTGCGGCAATGGCAAAGCCCTGCTTCCCCGAGGAACGGTTGGCGATATAGCGTACCGGATCGATCGGCTCATGCGTCGGCCCGGCCGTCACCAGCACATGCCGCCCGGCCAAGGGCGCATCCGCCGTCTCGAAATCGGGCTGCCCCGCCAGCGGATCGGCGGCCAGCGGCAGCGCCAGCAACCGCGCCACCTCCGCCGCAATCGCTTCCGGCTCGGGCAGACGGCCCTTGCCGAACTCGCCGCACGCCATTTCGCCGCTGTCCGGCTCCATGACATGCACGCCATCGGCCTTGAGCTGCGCGATATTCCGCCGGGTCGCGGCATGATGCCACATCCGCACATTCATCGCGGGCACGGCCAGCACCGGCTTGTCGGTCGCCAGCAGCAGGGTGGTCGCCAGATCATCGGCAATGCCACCCGCCATCTTGGCCAGGATATTGGCCGTCGCAGGCGCCACCACCACCAGATCGGCCTGGCGGCTAAGCTGGATATGCCCGATCTCGCGCTCTTCCTTGAGGTCGAACAACTGCCCAAAGACATGGTCCTCGGTCAGCACGCCCAGCGAGAGCGGCGTCACGAACTGCGCGGCGCTCTCCGTCAGCACGGCCCGCACGGCCAGGCCCCGCTTGCGCAGCAGCCGCACCAGCTCCAGCGACTTGTAAGCGGCGATGCCGCCCGAAATGATGAGAAGGATGCGCTTGGTCATGACAGGCCCATCATTTGGTCAAGCGGGGGGCCCTTGTCCAGCCGTTACAGGCCAGCTCTTACAGGCCAGCCCTTACAGGATAGCCGCGATACCCGCGCGCGCGATCTGGGCGTCCTGATCCGACTTCACCCCCGACACGCCGACGGCGCCGACAATATCGCCGTCCACGATGATCGGCACGCCGCCTTCCAGCATGGCCTGCATTCCCGGCGCGGAGAGCATGGTGATGCGGCCGCCCAGGATCAGATCCTCATAGACTTTCGATTCCCGGCGTCCCAGCACGGATGTCGTCGCCTTGGCCGGCGCCATCTGGGCCGTACTGGCCGACGCGCCGTCGAGCCGCAGCAGACCCAGCAGATGCGCGCCGTCATCGACGACCGCGATCGTCACCGCCCAGCCATTGGCGCGGGCTTCCGCCTCCGCTGCGGCCAAAATGGCCTTGACGTCACTGGCTTCCAGGCTGTGCTTGGTCTTCATTCTGATTTCCGTTCATGAAGGGGGCCGGACCGACCCGGCAAATCGTGGAGATCTTATAAGAAGGTCATCGCCGCTGCCATGGCGCCCGCGCCCACGACCCCGGCCAGCAATGCCACCACCACATAGCGCCATCCGGCCCCGACGCGGATCAGCCGCACCTCAGCCAAAGGCGGCGGCGGCGGCGCGCCGCCCTTTTCCGGGAAGGCTTCCTCGATCCGCTTCACCAGACCCGGCAGGCGCTGCAAGATGCGCCAATTCTCGATCAGGGCATCGGCCGCCTTCGCCTCCGGCCCCAATTCGGATCTCAGCCATTCCTTCACATAAGGCCCGCTCGTCTCCCACAGGTTGATGTCGGGGTCGAGCGAGGTCGCCACGCCCTCCACCATCACCATGGTCTTTTGCAGCAGCAGCAGATGCGGCTGGGTCTGCATGTCGAAATCGCGGGTGATCGCGAACAGCCCGTCCAGCATCCCGCCGACCGACAGCTCGCGCACCGGCTTGCCCCGCATCGGTTCGCCCACGGCCCTCAGCGCCGTCGCGAACTCCTCGACATTATGATGGCCCGGCACATATTGCGCCTCGAAGTGAATCTCCGCCACGCGCTTGTAGTTGCCGGTGATGAGACCGTAGAGAATCTCCGCCAGCCACATCCGCGCGCGCCGGTCGATCCGCCCCATGATGCCGAAATCGATGGCGACGATATCGCCATTGGCGGTGACGAACAGATTGCCCTGATGCATGTCGGCATGGAAGAAACCCTCGGCGATCGCCTGCCGCAGGAAAGCGTTCACCAACCGCGCCGCAATCTCCTGCACGTCATGGCCGGCGGCGATCAGCGCGTCCCGATCGGAGATTTTCACTCCGTCGATCCATTCCATCGTCATGACCTTGCCGCTGGTGCGGTCCCAGTCGATGGCGGGCACGCGATAGCCCGGCATCGCCTCCATCGCTTCGCTCAGTTCGGAGGCCGAGGCCGCCTCGCGCCGCAAGTCGAGTTCGCGCGCCGTCCAACGCTTCATGTTCGCGATGACGAGGCGGGGCCGCAGCCGCGCGACTTCGCCGCCCAGCATCTCGACATGGGCGGCCGCCCATTCGTAGGTCTGGATATCGCGGTTGAACTGGTCGGTGACGCCGGGGCGGATCACCTTCACCGCCACGTCGCGCCCCTCGGTCGTGACCGCCCGATGCACCTGCGCGATCGAGGCCGCGCCCACCGGCTCCTCGTCGAAGCGGCTGTAGAGCGCCTCCAGCGGCCGGCCGAAACTCTGCTCGATCTGCGCCCTGATGGTGGCGAAGGGCACCGGCGGCAGCGCGTCCTGCAAGCGCAGCAGATCGTTGGCGGCCTCGTCCCCCACCAGGTCGGGCCGCGTCGCCAGCGTCTGCCCCAGCTTGATCGCGGCCGGACCGATGGCCTGGAAGGCATCGGCATAGCGCGGCTGCCCGGGGACACGCGCACCGAAGCGGGCCACCCGCACCAGCCGCCGCACCGGCGCGGGCGTGAACGGATCGCGCTCGATCCCGCGCAACGCGCCATGACGCGCCAGGGTGCGGCCCCATTTCAGCAGCCGCCAGATATGCGTGATGTGGGAAGGCACGAGGCGTCAGATCTTCCAGCCGCTGTGGATCGCGACCAGTCCGCCCAGGATCGGTTCCACCTTGGTCTGGACGAATCCCGCCTCGCGGATCATCCGCTCGAACTCCGGCATGGGCGGAAAGCGGCGGATCGATTCGATCAGGTAACGATAGCTGTCCTCGTCATCGGCCAGCCGCTTGCCCAGCTTGGGCACCAGCCGATGCGAATAGACGTCATAGACATCCGAAAATCCCGGCCAGGTCGTGGTCGAAAATTCGAGGCAGAAGAAACGCCCGCCGAACTTCAGCACCCGATGGGCCTCGCGCAATGCCTTGTCGATATGGGTGACGTTGCGGATGCCGAAGGCGATCGTATAGGCGTCGAAATCCCGTTCGCCGAAGCTCAGCTCCTCCGCATTCTGCTCCGACCAGATCAGCCCTTCCAGGCCCTTCTTCTTGGCCCGCTCGACGCCGACGGCCAGCATTTCGGGATTGATGTCGGACACGGTGACATGCGCGCCATGCCTGGCCAGGCGAAAGGCGACATCCCCGGTGCCGCCCGCCATGTCGAGAATCCGTTCGTCCCGGCGCGGCTTCACGCGACCCACGAACTGGTCCTTCCACAGCCGGTGCGCGCCCGCCGACATGGCGTCGTTCATCAGGTCATATTTGGACGCGACGTTGGAGAAGACGGCGCGGACCATCCCCTGCTTTTCGGCGGCTTCGACATCGCGATAGCCAAAGGAAGCGGTTTCACTCATGGCCGAGCCTCCTAGAGCATTTTCGGGCGCGGAGGAAACACCCCAGATCAGCTAAAATGTCCCAGGCCGGCGCCGGGAGGATCGTCACCCACGCCCCTTGAAAAATTCCCCTGTCCTGCACAGCCCCAGAGCCGCTAAACCACGATAGGGGAAGGTGTGCCCGAACCCTTGCGCATCCACCCTTCCGTCGTGCCGCCACCGTCACTCGAAACCGCCACCTGTAACTCGCCTGGAACCGATGCCCGAACTTCCCGAAGTCGAAACCACCGTCGCTGGCCTCCGTTCGGTCCTGGAGGGCGCCGTCCTCACCCGCGTCGAGCCGCGCCGGGCCGACCTGCGCTTCCCGATCCCCGTCGACCTGCGCCAGCGGCTGACCGGCGCGACCGTCACCGCCCTGTCCCGTCGTGCCAAATATGGGCTGATCGACACCGACCGGGGCGACACGCTGATCTTTCATCTGGGCATGTCGGGCCGCTGGCGAATCGATCCGGCGGAAATCGGCGCGCACGACCATCTGCTGATCGAGACCGGCGCGGGGCGGCTTCTGTCGTTGAACGATCCCCGCCGCTTCGGTTCGCTGGACCTCGTGCGCAGCGAGGCGTGGGAAAGCCACAACCCCTTCACCCGCATGGGTCCTGAACCCCTCGGCCCGGACTTCACCGCGGCCAGCCTGGCCGCCGCGCTCAAGGGCAAGGCGACATCGATCAAGGCCGCGCTGCTCGACCAGCGCATCGTCGCGGGCCTTGGCAATATCTATGTCTGCGAAGCGCTCAACATGGCGGGCATTGCCCCCACCCGGGAGGCGGGCCGGATCAGCCGTCCCCGGCTCGTCCTTCTGGTGGAGGCGATTCGCGAGGTACTGACCGCTGCGATCGCCGCCGGGGGGTCCACGCTGCGCGACTATGCCCGCCCCGATGGCGAGCTCGGCTATTTCTCCAAGCAATGGCGAGTCTATGGGCGGGAGGGGGAGCCATGCCATTGCGGCACGCCGATCCGCCGCCGCGTGGACAGCGGCAGATCGACCTTTTTCTGCCCGAAATGCCAGAAATAGCAGGCCGGTCGGCGGTTGATGCCCAGCTTTTGTTGACGGCATGGGCGTTCCCCGGTAAGGGGCGCTCCTTCACGAGGGCCGGTTGGCGATTCCGACGGGCCCTTTTCACGAGATTTGACGAGAACCGAGGACAGTAAATGGCCAATACGCCGCAAGCCAAGAAGCGCATCCGTCGCAACGCCCGCCGTGCCGAGATCAACGGCGCCCGCATCAGCCGGATCCGTACCCTGGTGAAGAAGGTCGAAACCGCTCTCGCCGCTGGCGACAAGGCCGTTGCGACCACGGCGCTTCAGGCGGTGCAGCCGGAACTCGCGCGCGGCGTCGCCCGCGGCGTGCTGCACAAGAACACGGCGGCCCGCAAATTCGGCCGCTTGACGAAGCGCGTTGCCGCGCTCGGCTAAGCTCTAGCCACTATCGTCGTCAGCTCGAATATGCCCGCCCCGCCTTCGCGGGGCGGGCTTTTCATGTTTCATTCACCGAACAGTCATTTTCGACGACCTGAGGATTCCCGGCGATTCTCGCCCGATTCGAGGAATTTTCCCGGAAATGTGCCCAATCAAATATCTGAAAAATAACGATATTTTTTCAAAGCTTCGTTTTCCGCCGATTTGTCGAGTCAACGGCTTTATTTCACATTTTTGACCGGCCATGCCCTTGATCCGGCGAAGCAGGCCTGTCTATTTTCAGTTTCTGACCGCTATTCGAATCGAATTTCCGGCGGTCATCATAAGGTTAGTTGATGCATGAAGCTTGGAAGGCCCAGGGGCTTTTCCGAATGCTGTTCTGCGTCTTTGAAATTCGCTCCCTGCCTATCGGGGGCGCAGTTGATGGGGGTCGACTGTTTATGAAGGATATTACGGCAGTGATTGGAAGTTTCAGCGGTCTCGACACGCAGCAGAATGCGCGCCTGGAGACGGCCTGGGCGACCATTCGCGCCGGTTTGCGCCGGGACATCGGCGCGCGCATGTTCGATCAGTGGCTGAAGGCCACGCAGCTGGGCGACTATTGCCCCGAATCACAGACCCTCGATCTGCTGTTCGCATCCGACTTCACGGCCAATTTCGTATCGGGGCAGTTCGGGGACCGGCTGCGCATGGCGTGGCGCTGCGCCGGTGCGGGGGTGCGTGAGGTGCGGCTTCGACGGGCACCCAATGCCGTCGGCCCCCGCGTCCTGGAAATGTCGGCGGCGCCCGCTGCCGACGTGGAAGAGACGATCGCCGCGCCGCAGCCCAGCTCCAATTTCCAGCCGCGCCACAGCTTCGACGAGTTCGTGACGGGCGAAACCAATCATCTCGCCTTTTCGGCGGCCCAGGCGATGGCTGGCGAGGCCTCGCCGCGCTTCAGTCCGCTCTTCATCCATGGCGGCACGGGGCAGGGCAAGACGCACCTGCTGCACGCCATTGCCCAGGCCTTTTCCGTGCATTCGCCTTTGGCGCCGGTCCTCTACATGTCGGCCGAGCGTTTCATGATGGAATTCGTGAACGCGATGCGCGCGAACGAAACCATGATGTTCAAGGCGCGGTTGCGCGCCGCGCGGTTGCTGCTGATCGACGATATCCAGTTCATTGCCGGCAAGGGGTCGACGCAGGAGGAATTTCTGCACACCATCAACGATCTGATCGATGCCGGCGCGCGCATCGTCGTGACCGCCGACCGCGCTCCGCAGATGCTGGACGCCATCGACGCGCGCATCCTTTCGCGCCTGGCGGGTGGGTTGGTCGCGGATATCCGCCCGGCCGGTCTCGATCTGCGCCTCGCCATATTGGAGGCCAAGCGCGCCATCGCCGGCGATCCGCCGGTGCCCGACGCGGTGGTGGATTTCCTGGCCCGTTCGATCCGTTCGAACGTCCGCGAACTGGAAGGCGCCTTCAACAAGCTGATCGCTTATGGCCAGCTTACCGGCCGCTCGATCGATCTGGAATTTGCCCAGACGATGCTGGCGGACGCCGTGCGGGCCAATGCCCGCCGGATCACGGTGGACGAGATCCAGAAGGTCTGCGCCGCGCACTACAAGATCGATGCGGCCGAAATGCGGTCCAAGCGCCGTGCCCGCGCCGTGGCGCGCCCGCGCCAGGTGGCCATGTATCTCGCCAAGAAGATGACGCCGCGGTCCCTGCCCGAAATCGGCCGCATCTTCGGCGGGCGCGATCACAGCACGGTGATCCATGCGGTCCGCACCATCGAAGGGCTGCGGCAGAGCAATCCGGACATCGATGCCGATATCCGCGCGCTTCAGCGCCTGCTGGAAGGCTGACAGGGAAGCGGCTTTGGACTAGGCTTCGCGCCATGATCGGGAAGCTTGTCCTTTTTCTCGTCGCGTTCGTGGGTCTTGCGCCCGCGATCGCGCAGTTGCCTGCAACGCCGCCGGCAGATGTCCGGGTGGCTCTCGATACGGAGGCCGGGCCAATCGTCGTGGCCGTGCATGTCGCCAAGGCGCCCGTCACGGCCGCCAATTTCCTGCGCTATGTCGATCAGAAACGGTTGGACGGCACGCTCTTCTATCGCGGTGTCGGCACGGCGGACTATGGGTTCGTGCAGGGCGGTGCGCAGAACGATCCCAAACGGGTCCTGCCGCCGATCAAGCATGAGCCGACGACGGAGACCGGCCTCACCCATGATGATGGCGCGCTCTCCATGGCCCGTTATGCGCCGGGCAGCGCGACAGGCGATTTCTTCATCGTGCTCGGCAAGATGCCGGGCATGGACGCGCATCCGGAGGCCAGCGGCGACAATCAAGGCTTCGCCGTCTTCGCCCATGTGGTCGAGGGGCTGGATGTGGTGAAGGCGATTGTTGCTGCGCCCAAATCGCCCACCGCCGGCGAAGGCGTGATGAAGGGGCAGATGCTGGAGCGGCCCGTGAAGATTGTGACGGCGCGGCGCCTTCCCTGAAAGGCCAACTACCCCTCGGTGTTGCGCATGCGATGAACGGGGTGCCCAAATGATTCCCGTTCTTCCCTCTTCCCTTCGATCCAGCAAAAAGCCCGGCGATCATCGACCGCCGGGCTACAGGGCATGGCTGGGAGCCACCCTTTGAATGATGGCCTCAACCCTTTTTTTCGGGGGGCAGCGTGATCTTCACATTCTCCCCATTCTGGCCGGGAAAGCCGGTGAACATCGCGTCGATCAGATTGGGCACCAGATAGGTCAGCTTATTCGACAGCGATTGCGCCTGCGCCTTGCCTTCGAACAGGCGGCGATTGTCGGCAGCGCGATCGATCTTCATGCTGAGATCGCTGGTATAGACCGTGTAGCTGCTGATGTCGTTATAGCCGCCGGGACCGAACAGCCACGGGTCATAGAAGCCATAGCCCCAGGGGCGGCCCCAGCGTCCGCGCCAGCCCCAGCCGCCGTAGAAGAAGGGATCGGGTGTGCCGATGCCGGTCGAGCGTACCTTTTCGCGGCCATTGTCGACGCCATAGGCCACGCGGACGATCAGGTCGGCGCGCGCCGGATCGCCGGCGGCGATATAGCCGGTCTGGGTCAGGCGCTGGCTGACAAGATCGGCATAGTGCGAAAATTCAAGGCCGCCGGCAAGGCGCGGATCGTCCGCAACGACGGCGAAGCTCTGCCCGGCGGGCGCGGGAAGCTGCTGAAAGCGGGCGACATCCGCTTTGAAGGAAGTAGCGCAGCCCGACAGTGCCACCAGCGCCAGAGCGGGGGCCGCCATCAGACCGATCTTGTTGAAACGGATCATTTTTTCTGCGTCCTGTATCAGGCACTACGCCTGCCAAACATCTTGCGCCCTGCCATGGCAAAACGCAACTGAACATCGTTTGAACGCGCGAAACGGGCGAACGGGCGCAAACCATGTCCTGCCATCCCTACGACGGCGCGGGCATGATTATTCCGTCACGGAGGGGAAGGCGAACGGGAAGGAGGGGCGCTTTCGCAGCCCCTGTGGCATTACCGCATCAGTCCCATCGCGTCATAGGCAGCGCGCAACGTGGGGTCTGCGGCGGCCGCCGCCTTGGCCGCGCCCTTTTCGAGGATCGCGTCCAGCGCCGCGTCATCGGTACGCAATTCCATGAACCGCGACCGGATCGGACGGAGCGTTTCGACCAGAAGCTCGCCCAGCGCGGGCTTGAACGCGCCAAAGCCCTTGCCCGCGAAATCGGCGCAGACGGCGTCGGCGGTCCTGCCCGACAGCGTCGCATAGATGCCGACCAGATTGTTCGCTTCCGGCCGCCCGGCCAGCCCTTGCGCAGTTTCGGGCAGCGGTTCGGGATCGGTCTTGGCTTTCTTCACCTTCTGCATGATCGCATCGTCATCGTCGGTCAGGTTGATGCGGCTCATGTCGCTGGGGTCGGACTTCGACATTTTCGCGGTGCCGTCGCGCAACGACATGATACGCGCGGATTCCTTGGGAATGATCGGATCGGGCAGGGTGAACAATTCCACGCCGAAATCGGTGTTGAACTTGGCGGCGATGTCGCGCGCCAGTTCCAGATGCTGCTTCTGGTCCTCCCCCACCGGGACGTGGGTGGCGTTGTAGACGAGGATGTCGGCGGCCTGGAGCACCGGATAGACGAAGAGACCGATCGAGGCGCCCTCACGGTCCTTGCCCACCTTGTCCTTGAACTGGGTCATGCGGTTGAGCCAGCCGATCCGCGCCGTGCCGTTCAGCAGCCAGCAGAGTTCCGCATGGGCGGGCACCCGCGCCTGGTTGAAGAGAACCGAGCGATCCGGGTCGATCCCGGAAGCGACGAGCGCGGCGGCCATGTCGCGCACGTTGCGGATGCGCTGCTCGCGCCCCTCATGCACGGTGATCGAGTGCATGTCGGCCAGGAAGAAGAAGCACTGGCTCTCACTGTCCATCTCATCCTGCATCCGCACCCAGTTGCGGATCGCGCCCAGATAATTGCCCAGGTGCAGATTGCCGGTCGGCTGGATGCCGGAAAGGACGCGCATTCTTCTATCCGTTCTCTGTCTTGGTTGCACTTTTGCGGCGCATCAACGCCTTGAGGTCGGACAGCCGATAGGCGCCCGTGACGAAACAGGCCACCCCGTACAGCGCGATTCCCGCTCCGACAAGCACGGCCAGCGCCACATAGCGCTGGACCATCACACCGCTGAGCCAGGGATCGAGCAGCCCTTCGCCCGCGTAGAGCGCGCCGCCCATCGCGACCGCCGCGATCGCAAGCCTGGGCAGGCGACGCCGCAACTGCCCATCGGCAGCGAAATGCCCGCGCTTCACCAGCGTCGAATACAGCATCGCAACATTGACGGTGGAGGATAAGGCCGTCGCCAGCGGCGGCCCGACATGGCCCATGCCTGCGCGGCCGAGCAGCGGGATCAGCAGGAAATTGCCGATGATGTTGATGACGATCGACAGCATCGCATAGCGCACCGGCGTCCTGGTATCGCCGCGGGCATAATAGCCCGGCGTCAGCACCTTTACGAGGACATAGGAGGGCAGGCCGATGGAAAAGGCCGACAGGGCCCAGCCGCAGCGCTGCGCATCCTCCGCCGTGAAGCGGCCATATTGGAACAGGCCGCGCACGATCGGTTCCGCCACGGTGATGAAGGCCACGGTCGCGGGGAGGGTCAGGAACAGTGCCAGTTCGATGCCCCTGTTCTGCGTGTCCATTGCCACTTGTTCCTGACCGGTCGACAGCAGGCGCGAGATGGTGGGCAGCAGGATGGTGCCGAGGCCAATGCCTATCAGTCCCAGCGGCAACTGGTTCAGCCGGTCGGCATAATAGATATAGGTGATCGATCCCGAAGCCAGCAGCCAGCCGGACAGGGCGGTGGAGATCAGCAGGTTGATCTGCGACGCGCCCGCACCTGCCGCTGCCGGCACGATCAGGCGGAGAAGTTCCTTCACATCGGCGTCGAAGCGCGGCCGCTTGAGCTTCATCGAGACGCCGGCCCGGCGGCAGGCCCAGATCAGCCAGAGCAGTTGCAGTGCCCCGCCCACGGTGACGGAGATCGCCTGCACCCGCGCGGTTTCATATTCGTCGGCGCCATGGAACAGCCAAAGCCCTGCGATCATGGCGACATTGAGCAGGATCGGCGCGGCCGCGTTCACCCAGAATCTGTCGAGCGAGTTCAATATCCCGCCCAGCAGCGAGGCGAGGCTGATCAACGCCAGATAGGGCAGGGTGATGCGCGAGAGCATGACCGCGAAGGCGAACTGCTCAGGGCTGGGATGCTGGCGCGAAAACCCGCCGGAGAGTGCCCAGGTGATGGGCCACGCCGCCGCGATCAGCAGGGCGGTGAAGACCAGCAGCACCGGCAGCAGCACGGCGAGCGCCCGCTCCGCGAAATGATAGCCTTCCGCGATCCCGCCCGGTCCCGCCGCCTTGCGGTTGAACATGGGGATGAAGGCGGCGGAAAAGGCGCCCTCGGCAAAGAGGGCGCGGAACATGTTGGGCAGGCGGAAGGCGACGCCGTTGAAGGCGTCAGACGCGAAACCCGCGCCGACATAGCGCGCCGCCAGCGAATCCCGGACCAGCGCAAGCACCCGGCTGGCGAGCGTCAGCCCGCCGACCGAGCCAAGCGCCCGCACCAGTTTCATAGGATTCTATGGTCCCCGATCGGTTCAGGCGTGACCGGCCGGTTCGCCTGCGGTCTGCGCCATGGCTTCGGCCTGCTGGACATAGAGGCCGCCGAAATCGATCGGATCGAGCAGCAGCGGCGGGAAGCCGCCGTCGCGGATCGCGTCGGCCAGCACGCGGCGGGCGAAGGGGAACAGCAGGCGCGGCGCTTCGGCCAGCATGAAGGGCTGCATCTGGTCCTCAGGCACGTTGCGCATGCCGAAGATCGCCGCATAGACCAGTTCGACGGCAAAGGCGGTGCCCTGCGGCGCGGTCGCCTTGACCTCGATCTTCAGCGAGACCTCGACCACTTCCTCGCCCACCTTGTCGGCGCCGATGTTGAACTGCACGTCGATCTGCGGCTGGTCCTGCCACTGATAGACGGCGGGCGCGTTCGGGTTCTCGAACGACAGGTCCTTCACATATTGGCTGATCAGCGCGATCTGCGGGCCGGTGTCGGCGCCGTTGCCGGTGATGCTGCTCTGGATGGTATCGGCTTCCTCGGCCATCTGATTTCCCTGGGTTTATGGTTTGGCTGGCAGGCGGAATGCCCGCATGATGTTCGACCCGCGCGCTTAGCAGGGGCGGATGGGCAGGGCAATGCACCTCGCGCAAAGCCGCCATTTGAATATGCGGGGAAACATGCCTATGTTGACTGCGTTCGTTTTTTCCAGATTCAGACCAAAGGTGCCTGACTGCCGTGTACGTAATTGTCATCCTCGCCATGATTGCCGGTTTTCTGGCGCTGCGGCTCTATTCCGTGCTGGGCAAGCGCACGGGGCATGAGCAGGAGCCGGCGCTTCGCCCGGCCGAGGAACGCGCCAAGGTGACGATCGTGCAACCCCGGCCCGTGCCCGAAATGGCGGGCGATTCGGTGCGTCTGGCCGATGGCCTCATCGCACCCGGCGGCGAGGCGGGCGTTCGCGCGTTGATCGCGGCGGACCGCGGCTTTGACGTGCCGCAATTCGTGGACGGGGCCAAGGCCGCCTATAAAATGGTGCTCGAAGCCTTCTGGCGCGGCGACCGGCAGGAATTGGAATGGCTCTGCGACGCCGATGTTCTCGCCTCCTTCGAGGAGGCGATCGCGGCTCGCGAGGCGGAAGGCCATGTGCTGGACAACCGTCTGGTCCGCATTGAAAAGGCGCAGATCATCGATGCCAGCGTCACGGGTCGCCTGGCCGAGGTCTCGTTGCGCTTCGAAGCGGATATCGCGGCAGTCACGCGGGACAAGGACGGCCATGTCGTCGCCGGGTCGCTGACGGATGCGATCGGCACCAACGACATCTGGACCTTCACGCGCGACCTGCGCAGCACCGACCCCAACTGGAAGCTCAGCGAGACCGACGAGGCCGCATGAGCTTGCGCCGGTCGGGCGGCGCGTTGGCCGCGGCGCTGCTGCTGTCGGCTTGTGCGGGCGGCGTGATTCCGCCGGGCGCGGGCGGTCCGGCTCCCGTCCGCCCGCCGCGCGGTGGCGGAGAGACGGTGATCAGCCCCGTTCCCGCGACGCCCCGGCCGACCTTGCCCGTCACGCCGCCGACCGCCACCCCGCCCGCCGATAGCGCGAACGCCGTCAGTGCGGGCATCGCGCGAGGTCCGGACATTGCCAGCCTGATCCCGCCTGGCGAACGATCGCGCAAGGCATTGCAGGCGTTCCGCCTGTCCTGCCCCTCGCTGATGCGCCGGACCGACCAGAGCGGACTGACAAGCGGTTCCGACTGGAACAATGCCTGCGCCGCAGCGTCGAGTTGGCCGGAAAGTTCCGCCAACGAATTTTTCTCCCGTTATTTCGAAGCGGTCCAGGTCGGGCCGGGCACGGCCTTCGTCACCGGCTATTATGAACCGGAAATCGCCGGCGCGCGCAGCCGTCAGCCCGGCTATCAGGTGCCGATCTACCGCCGCCCGTCCCATCTGATCGACGTCAATCTCGGCCTGTTCAGCGACAGCCTGAAGGGCAAGACCATTCGCGGCAAGGTGGAGGGCAGCAATTTCGTCCCCTTCGATGATCGATCACAGATCGTGGCGGGATCGCTGGCGGGCAGGGGGCTGGAACTGGCCTGGGCGGCCGACCCGGTCGAATTCTTCTTCCTTCAGGTGCAGGGCAGCGGCCGGTTGCTGCTGCCCGATGGCGGCGTGATGCGCATCGGCTATGACGGGCAGAATGGCCGCGACTATACCGGCATCGGCAAGCTGATGAAGGATCGGGGCCTTATCCAGGCCGGTTCGATGCAGGATATCATGCAATATCTGCGCGCCCACCCGGAAGAGGGCGCGGCGATCATGAACGAGAATAAGAGCTGCGTCTTCTTCCGCGAACTGACCGGGGCCGGCCCGCTGGGGGCGATGGGCGTGGCGGTGACGCCCGAAGCGACGGTAGCCGCCGACCCCAGATATGTGCCCCTGGGCGCGCCCGTGCTGCTCTCGCTCGACCGGGCCGAACCCAATGGCATCTGGATCGCGCAGGATACGGGCGGGGCGATCAAGGGCGCCAATCGTTTCGACAGCTTCTGGGGCGCGGGCAGCAACGCGCGCGGCATAGCGGGCGGCATGTCGGCGCGGGGCAGCGCGTTGATCCTGCTGCCGGTCGGATCGGCGGCGCGGCTCGGCCAGAATTGATGCCATGCGGCCATGGTCCGGCGACACCTCTCCTCTGATGAACAGGCGCTCTGGACGGCGCTGACCCGATCGGTAAGGCCGCTGCGTCCCGGCGCGCGGGCATCCGCCCTGCCCGCCGTGCCGGTCAAGCCCAGGATGGAAACAGGGTTAACAACTGCCCCGGCCCAGCCCGCCCTGACCCCGCCGGCGCGTACCCCGTCCACCATATTGGATTCGGGTTGGGAACGCAGAATCCGTAGCGGAAACATGGCACCCGACATGGCGATTGACCTGCATGGGCACAGCCTGGCTGCGGCCCATGCCCGGCTTAACCAGGCGCTGGCGGCGGCATGGGCACGCGATGCCCGCGTGCTGCTGGTGGTGACGGGAAAGCCGCCCAAGACCGGCTCTGCCGGTGGGGGAGCGCGGCGTGGTGCCATTCGCGGCGAGATCGGCCATTGGCTGGAAACCAGCAGCTATGCCGACCGTATCGCCAGCGTGCGGATCGCGCATCAGCGCCATGGCGGAGAGGGCGCGCTCTACGTCATTTTGCGGCGCAAGAAATAAGCCTTTTTGGGGTGAGGCACTGACCTTTTCTTAACCACTGTCCTTCATATCCGGCTGATCCAGCCCAACGCCGGGCTGCGCAGGGCAGGGAGACTCATGCAGGGCGTGACATTGACGAGCCGCGCCACTGCCTTCGCCTGCGCCGCGGGGGCGTTGGTGTTCATCCTGTCGCTGGTCCTGGGCCAGGGGCAGGCGACGGACATGGAAGGCATCGGCCGGTCCCTCATCATCGCGATCCTGTGCGGCACGCTGAGCTGGGGCTCCGCGCGTCAGACCGTGGCGACCACCGCCAGCGCGATCGACCGGGCGACCGAACGGTTGCTGGACGCCGCCCATGGCGACCTGCAATCGGCCGTGGCCCGGGAAATCGGTCAGGAACTGCCAGACCTGTCGGTGGCGATGGAAAGCCTGTTCAGCCAGGTGCGCACCAATCTCGACCATGTGCAGGCGCTGGCGCTGTTCGATCAGGTGACGGGCCTTGCCAACCGCACCAGCTTCTGCCGCCAGGTCGAACGGATGCTGGCGGAACGCAGCGAGGAGGGGCTCGCTGCGCTGTTCTTCATCGATCTGGACGGGTTCAAGGCGGTCAACGACACGCTGGGTCATGCGGCGGGCGATCAATTGCTCGCCCGCGTCGCCGGGCGGCTGCGCGAAGTCGCCATGGCGCAGGCCAGCGCGGGCGTCGGCGACGCCCTGATCGGTCGCCTCGCGGGGGACGAGTTCACCTTGTTCGTGCCCAGCATGGCCGACCGGGAAACCGCCCATAGGATCGCCCGCGCCATCAAGTTCGCGCTGGGCGAGCGCTTCGATCTCGGCAGCCAGCATATCGATCTGGGCGCTTCGATCGGCATTGCCTGCTATCCCGACCATGGCGACACGCTGCCCGCGCTGCTGCGTTCGGCCGACATCGCCATGTATCACGCCAAGCATCAGGGCCGGAACCGGGCCGAGATGTTCACGCCCGAACTGGCGCTGGAAGCCGCCGACCGCGCCGAACTGGAACGCGATCTGCTGCTGGGGCTTCAGCGCGACGAATTCCTGCTGGAATTCCAGCCGCAGATCGAGATCGGCACGGGGCGGGCGGTCACGGCGGAGGCGCTGGTGCGCTGGGTGCATCCGGAGCGGGATCTGGTCATGCCAAGCTCCTTCGTTCCCGTCGCCGAGGAAAGCGGCGCGATCGTGGCGCTGGGCGACTGGGTGATGAGCCGGGTGTGCGAAACGGCGGCACGCTGGGCGCAGGCGGGCATGTCGCAGCGTATCGCGATCAATATTTCCGCGCGCGAACTGGCGCAGGCCGATTTCTTCATGCGCCTGCGCCACGCTCTCGACGCGCACCGGACGCCGCCGGCCACGCTGGAACTGGAGATCACGGAATCGCTGGCGATGGAGATGAAGGCGGATACCCGCGACCAGCTTCGCGCCCTTCGCCGCGACGGGGTGCGTATCGCCATCGACGATTTCGGGACCGGCTATTCCAATCTTTCCCGCCTGCGCGACCTGCCGGTGGACCGCGTGAAGATCGATCGCAGCCTGGTGCGCGACATCGCGATTTCCGCGGAGGCGCGGACGATTTGCAGCGCGGTCGTCGGGCTGATCCAGGGCCTTGGCATGGAGGTCGTGGTCGAAGGCGTGGAGACGCAGGCGCAGATGGAGATGCTGCGCGTCATCGGCTGCACGCTGTTCCAGGGCTATCATCTGGCGCGGCCGATGGGTGAGGCGGATTATCTCGCTCGCTTCGCCGCGCCCACGGCTCTCCCGGAGCGCAGCGCGCTCTAGCCCTTGAGGGCGCGCACCGTCACCAGCCGGTAGATTTCGGTGAGATCGCCAAGGTCGGTCAGGGCGACTGCCTCGTCCAGCTTGTGCATGGTCGCATTGTTGAGACCGAATTCCACCACCGGACAGAGGCGCGATAGGAACCGCGCGTCCGATGTGCCGCCAGTGGTCGACAATTCCGCCTCCACCCCGGTCACTTCACGGATGGCGCCGGAAACCAGATCGGACAGCATGCCGGGTTCGGTCAGGAAAGGTTCGCCGCTGATCCTGGCTTCCACCGTGCCGCCTTCGGCCGCCGCGATGGCGGTGATGCGTTCCACCAGTTCCGCGCCGCCATGTTCGTTGTTGAAGCGGATCGAGATGCGCGCCTGCGCGGTGGCGGGGATGACGTTGGTGGTGGGGTTGCCGACGTCCAGATTGGTGATTTCGATATTGCTGGCCTGGAACCAGTCATTGCCCTGGTCCAGCACGATGGCGTCGATGGCGGACAGGATGCGGACGAGGCGGGGGATCGGATTGTCGGCCAGATGCGGATAGGCGACGTGGCCCTGCATGCCCTCGACGTTGATCCACATGTTCACCGAGCCGCGCCGGCCGATCTTGATGACGTCGCCCAGCCGCTGCGAGGAGGTCGGCTCGCCCACCAGGCAGAAGTCGGGGCGCAGGCCGTGGGCGGCCATGCGGTCCATGAGGGCCAGCGTGCCATGGACGGCCGGGCCTTCCTCATCGCCGGTGATGATCAGGCTGATCGTGCCGGGCAGGTCGGCGGGCAGGCGGTGCAGCGCGGCGACATAGGCGGCGATGGCGCCCTTCATGTCGACGGCGCCGCGGCCATAGAGCAGTTCGCCGCGCTTTTGCGGCGTGAACGGATCGCTGGTCCAGCCATTGCCCGGCGGCACCACGTCCAGATGGCCGGCAAAGGCGAAATGCGGGCCGGGGCCGGTCGTCCGCCAGGCGAGGAGATTTTCCACCGGGCCGTCCGGCGCCTCGCCGGTGATGAACCGGTCGACCGTGAAACCCAGCGGTTTCAGCATCGCCTCCAGCACCGCGAAGACCTCCCCCGTGGCGGGCGTGATGGAGGGGCAGGCGATCAGTCTTTCGGTCAGGCCGATCGGGTCGGCATCGGTGCTGGTGATGGTCATCGGCTTGCGTTAGAGCATTTTGAAGTCGGCTGGAACCGCCGACGGCCCGCAAAATGCGGCGGTAAACAAAGCAAATGGAAAGATCATGCCCAAGATCGATCTGGCAGCCATCGAACAGACCAACAGGACCGGCTATCCCGCCGAATTTGCCGAAGCGGTGGCGGGGCGATGGGTGCGCAAGCTGGGGCCCGCGACGGGGCTTTCCGAATTCGGGGTCAGCCATGTCGTGCTGAATCCCGGCGCGGCGTCCTCGCAGCGGCACTGGCATGAGGAGGAGGACGAGTTCGTCGTCATGCTGAGCGGGGAAGCGGTGCTGGTCGATGACAGCGGCCGGACGCCGATGCGGGCGGGCGACATGGCCTCCTTTCCCAGGGGCGATGGCAATGGCCATCATCTGGTCAATGAGAGCGGCGAGGATTGCGTGTTCCTGGCGGTGGGCCGCGTTCCGCAGGGCAGGGCGCATTATCCCGACATAGACCTGATATGGTCGGGCGAAGCCTATCATCGCAAGGATGGGAGCCGATTTTGAGTCTCGATCGTCGTGCGTTGATGGCCGTGCTGGGCGCGGCGATGGTGGCGCCGAAGGGGCTCGCGGCGGCTCCGATCGGGGTGGTGAAGCCGCCCCGGCTGCGTCCCGGCGACATGGTGGGACTGGTCGAACCGGCGGGCTTCACCGACGACGCCTTCGACCTCGATCTGGTGAAGGACACGATCCTCGCCATGGGGCTGGTCCCCAAACCGGCGAAGCATCTGGTCGAGCGCTACGGCTATCTGGCCGGCAAGGACGCGGACCGGGCGGCGGACATCAATGCGATGTTTGCCGATCCGCAGGTGCGGGCGGTGTTCGCGACACGGGGCGGTTGGGGTTGCGCGCGCGTGCTGCCTTATCTGGACTTCAGGACGATCCGGGCCAATCCCAAGCTGCTGATCGGCTTTTCCGACATCACCGCGCTGCACCTGGCCTTTGCCGCGCGCGCGGGGTTCGTCACCATCCATGGACCCAATGCGGCGAGCAGTTGGCCGCGCTTTTCCTGGGACGCCTTCCGCGCGGTGGCCTTTGACGGGGCGACGCCGACGCTGGCCAATCCGGAGGGGCATGAGGACCGGCTGGTGCAGCGCAGCGGGCGCATCCGGACCTTTCGCGGCGGGAAGGCGAGCGGGCGGCTGCTGGGCGGCAACCTGACCGTGCTGTCAACGCTGATGGGGACGCCCTGGGTGCCGGATTTCGACGGGGCGATCCTGTTCGTCGAGGATGTCAGCGAGCAACCCTACCGCATCGACCGGATGCTGACCCAGTTGGCGCTGTCCGGGGTGCTGGGCAGGGTCGCGGGCGTGGTGTTCGGCCAGTGCACCGATTGCGGGCCGAGCGGTGCGTCCTATGGCGGCTTCACGCTGTCGGAGGTGTTGCAGCAGCATCTGGGCGCGTTGGGGGTCCCGGCCTTCCAGGGTGCGCTGTTCGGGCATGTCGCCAGCCAGTTCAGCCTGCCTGTCGGTTGCCGGGCGGAGATCGATGCGGATATCGGAACGATCCGGCTGCTGGAGCCGGCGGTCCGATAGGGTCGGGAATGTCCGCCTCTGGCCCATCCCGCTTGCCTTCCGCTCTTCCCACCCCGATGAAATCCCTTTAAGTCCCGGCCATGGCTTCCCATCCCGCGCCGATCGCGCGTTCGCTTTTCGTCTTCTCAATCTTCTATGGCGGCATGGTCTGCATTGCGGGCGTGCTGGGCAACAAGCAGGTCACGCTGGGGCCGCTCTCCGCCATCGGCCCTTGGTTCGGCCTTGGCCCGCTGGCGGTGGAGGCCGGGATCTTCGCCTTCCTGCTGCTGGTGACGATCTCCAGCGCCGTTGCCGAACTGCATGGCCGGACCGTTGCCAACCGGCTGGTGCAGGTGGGTTTCCTGCCGCTGATCGCCTCCATCCTGCTCTCGATCGTCGTGCTGTCCGTGCCCGCCGCGAATGATATGGACCCGGCCCGGCGCGATGCCTTCGCGCTGATGATGGGCGGCACGCCGCGTATCTGGCTGGGCGGGATCGTCGCCTATGGCATTTCGCAGACGCTGAACGTCACGTTGTTCGCCGCGCTCAAGGGACAGGAAGGTGGCCGCATGCTGTGGCTGCGCGCCGCGGTGGCGAGCATATTGTCGCAGATCGCGGACACGCTGCTCTTCGTTTCCATCGCCTTTTACGGCGTCTTCCCGATCGGGGAACTGTTGCTGGGCCAGATGCTGGCGAAGGTCACCTTGTCGGCCCTGTTGGTGCCACCGGTCATCTATGCGCTCGTCGCGCTGGGGCGGCGGCTGGACCGCTAACTTGCGGAGCCGGGCTTAGTGCCCTATGCGCCCGCGCATGAACAGCAAGCACGCCCCCGATCCGGCGCTCCTCGCCAAGGCCGAAACCCTCGTCGAAGCATTGCCCTATATGCAGCGATATGCGGGCAAGACCTTCGTCGTGAAATATGGCGGCCACGCCATGGGCGATCCCGAGGCGGCGCGCGATTTCGCCGAAGACGTGGTGCTGATGAAGGCGGTCGGCATCAATGTCGTCGTCGTCCATGGCGGTGGGCCACAGATCGGCGCGATGCTCAAGAAGCTGGGCGTCGAATCGCAGTTCGTCGGCGGCCTGCGCGTCACCGACAAGGAAACCGCGCAGATTGCCGAAATGGTGCTGGCGGGATCGATCAACAAGGAAATCGTCGGCTGGATTTCCGGCGCGGGCGGCCGGGCGGTCGGCATTTCGGGCAAGGATGGCGGCCTGGTCCTGTGCGAAAAGGTGCTGGGCAAGCGCGAGGCGGACCCCAATTCCGGCATAGAGCGCAATGTCGACCTGGGCTTCGTCGGCGATCCGGTGAAGGTCGACCGCAGCATCCTCGACACGCTGTCGCGGGACGGCATCATTCCCGTGGTCGCGCCGGTGGGCATCGGTGCGGACGGCCATACCTACAATGTCAATGCCGACACGATGGCGGGGGCCATTGCCGCCGAACTGGGCGCGTCGCGCTTCTTCCTGCTGACCGACGTCGCGGGCGTGATGGACAAGCAGGGACAGTTGATGACCGACCTCGATCCCGAAGCGATCCGGGGGCTGGAGGCGGACGGCACGATCAGCGGCGGGATGATCCCCAAGCTGGAAACCTGCGTCCGTGCGGTCGAGGGCGGGGTGGACGCCGCCGTCATCCTCGACGGGCGAGTGCCGCATGCGATGCTGCTGGAAATCTTCACCGATCGCGGTGCGGGCACTTTAGTGCGCCGGTAAACAAGCCGGCAAATGCCGCATGTTCCTGCCTTCGCAGGATGCCCTTGGCCGAACGCGCCCTGCATTTGGTGGAATATTCCGTCTGGATGCTTGTGGCGCGGACGTCCCCTCGGCTAGAGCCGATCGCAATCAAATTGGAGATCGCATGGCCTACGCCCTCTATCAGATCATCGTCATCCTGCTCGATGTGCTGTGGTGGATCATCATCATCCAGGCCATCATGAGCTGGTTGATCGCCTTCAACGTCGTCAATCTTTCCAATGATTTCGTGCGCACGGTGATGGTCGCGCTGGATCGGATGACGGCGCCGATCTACAATCCGATCCGCCGGGTGCTGCCCGATCTGGGTGCGCTCGACCTGTCGCCGATGGTCGTGCTGCTGGGCATCCTCATCATCCGCCAGGCGATATTGCCGCCGCTGTTCGGGCTGGTGTGACGGTCTTCGTCCGCGACGGCACCGATCTGCTGCTTACCGTCCGGTTGACGCCGGGCTCGACGAAGGAGGGGATCGGCGGCGTCTGGACGGATGAAAAGGGCGCGGAATGGCTGAGCGCCCGCGTGCGCGCCGTGCCGGAAAAGGGCAAGGCCAATGCGGCGCTGGTCGCGTTGCTGGCCAAGTGGCTGGATTGGCCGCGCAGCGCGATTTCGCTGGAATCGGGCGACACCAACCGGCTAAAGCGGCTGCGGATCAAAGGCGGTGGTGAGCGGTTGTCGCTCGCAAGACTTTCCGCCATCATCGGGGAATGGGTTGAAGCATCATGACCATCGGCAAGATCATCGACGGCAAGGCCTTCGCGGAGACGCTCCGTGGCAAGGTCGCGGACGGCGTGAGCGCCTTCACCGCGCAAGCCGGGCGCAAGCCGGGACTGGCCGTGGTGCTGGTGGGCGAGGACCCGGCCAGTTCCGTCTACGTCCGCAACAAGGGCAAGATGACCCTCGCCGTCGGCATGGAGAGCATGGAGTTCAAGCTGCCCGCCGGGATCGGTGAGGAGGAACTGCTCGATCTGGTCGAGGAACTGAACGCCGACGAGCGGGTGGACGGCATCCTCGTCCAGTTGCCGCTGCCCGCCCATATCAACGAAGCCTCGGTGATCGGCACGATCGATCCGGCCAAGGATGTCGACGGCTTCCATGTCGTCAATTCGGGCCGGCTGGCGACCGGGCAGGAGGCGCTGGTGCCCTGCACGCCGCTGGGCTGCCTCATGCTGCTGAAGGATGAACTGGGCGATCTGTCGGGGATGGAGGCGGTGGTGGTCGGCCGCTCCAACATCGTCGGCAAGCCGATGGCGCAATTGCTGCTGGCGGAAAATTGCACCGTCACCATCGCGCACAGCCGGACCCGCGATCTGGCCTCGGTCGTGCATCGTGCCGACATCGTGGTCGCGGCGGTGGGCCAGGCGGAGATGGTGAAGGGCGAATGGATCAAGCCCGGCGCGACCGTGATCGACGTCGGCATCAACCGCGTCACCGATACGGAGGATGGCAAGAGCCGGATCGTAGGCGACGTCGCCACGGCCGAGGCGCTGGCCCATGTCCGCGCCATCACCCCGGTTCCGGGCGGGGTCGGACCGATGACCATCGCCGTGCTGCTGCGCAACACGCTGGTGGCGGCGCATGCGCGAGCCGGGCTGGCGAAACCGGAGGGGCTGTGAAGGCGCGCTCCGCGTTTATCGTCCTGACTTTTCTCGCCTTGGTGGGTGCGCGCCCGCCGATGCGCTATCAGCCCGATCCCAGTTCCGTCTTCGCCGCAGAACTCGCCTTCAACCGGCTGGCGCAGCAGAAGGGGCAGTGGACCGCCTTCCGCGAAACGGCGGCGGACGAAGCCGTGATGTTCGTGCCGCAGCGGGTGCTGGCGAAGCAATGGCTCAAGGGCCGCGCCGATCCGCCCGCGTCGGTGCGCTGGACGCCTTCGACCATCTTCGTGTCCTGCGACGGCAATCTGGCGGCCAGCACCGGCAACTGGAAACGGCCGGACGGATCGGTCGGCTATTTCACCACCGTCTGGCAACGCGACAAGAAGGGCGAATGGAAGTGGATCATGGACCATGGCGATACGCTCGCTCTCGCCCGTGATGCGCCCGAATTCCTGGTCGGCAAGGTCGCGACCTGCAAGCGTCGCGGGCCCGGTGGGGGCGGGCCGCCACCGGGGTCCGGGCGGGGCAAGGGCGAAACGCTGCCCATGCCCAGGGATGAAAGCCTGACCTGGAGCGCCGACGTCGCGACCGATGGCAGCCGCAGGGTGACCGTGCGCATGTGGAACGGCACGGATTACGAGACCGTGATCGACGACAAGGTGGCGGCGGGCGGATGACGGAACTGTTCATCTCCGCCTTCGTCACCCTGTTCGTGGTGATCGATCCGCCGGGCTGTGCGCCGATCTATGCCAGCCTCACGACCGGGGCGACCATGGCGCAGCGGCGCAGCATGGCGATCCGCGCCGTGGGCATCGCGGCGGGAATCCTCCTGCTGTTCGCCCTTTGGGGCAAGCAGTTGCTGGGCGTGCTGGGGATCGAACTGGACAGCTTCCGCATCGCGGGCGGGATCATGCTGTTCATGATCGCCATGGACATGGTGTTCGAAAAACGCACCCAAAGGCGCGAGGACCGCGCGCACAAGATCGCGGAAACCCCGGAAGTCGAGGATGTGTCGGTCTTTCCCATGGCGATGCCGATGATCGCCGGTCCGGGATCGATCGCCACCGTCATGCTGCTGATGTCGCGAGCGGATGGCCTGAGCGAACGGCTGGTTGTGATCGGTGCGGTGGTGGTGACGCTGGTGCTGATGCTGGGGTCGTTGCTGGCGGCGGGGCCGATCATGGCGCTGCTCGGTAGCAAGATCGAGGCGGTGATCACGCGGTTGCTGGGCGTGTTGCTGGCGGCGCTGGCCGCGCAATTCGTGATCGACGGACTGAAGGCGAGTTTTTAGGCTGGGTTGGCCGCTTTGGGTGGAGGGCGGACAGTCGCTTTCCTGGAATACACCGTGCTCCTGCGAAGGCAGGAGCCCAGTTCCTTTGTCGCGGTGATTCACTGAGGGGGGAACTGGGTTCCTGCCTTCGCAGGAACACGGCGCGCCTCATGACCGCCCTTGGCCAATTTCCGCCTCAGCTCCGCACGTCCTGTTCCGTGACGGGCGCGATCTTGATTTCGACGCGGCGGTTGGACGCCTTGCCTTCGGCCGTCGCATTGGAGGCGATCGGTTGCGTTTCACCGAAACCGCGCGTCGCGATGCGCGCCGACTGCACGCCATGGCTGGTCAGATAATCCCCCACCGCCTGCGCGCGGCGTTCGGACAGGGCCTGGTTATAGGCATCCGTGCCGTCGCTGTCGGTGTGGCCATACACGTCGATATAGGTCTTGGGATATTGCGCCAGCACCGATGACACATCGTTCAGCGTCGGCTGGAACTGCGGCTGCACGGCCGAACTGTCGGTGGCGAAGGTGATGCCCGACGGCATGCGCAGCACCAGATTGTCGCCGTCTCGGATCACGTCCACACCGCTGCCGGCGGTTTCCTCGCGCAATTTCTTTTCCTGCGCGTCCATATAGGCGCCGATACCCGCGCCCGCGACCGCGCCGATGCCCGCGCCCAATATCTTTTCGGTGCGGTCATGCCGCCCGCCCACCAGATCGCCCAGCAGATAGCCGCCCAGCGCGCCGCCGATGCCGCCGATCGCGGCCTTCGAAATGGTGCGGTTGCCGGTGTTGGGGTCGGTGGTGCAGGCGGTGGTAGCCAGCATGGCGGCCAACCCGGCCGCGCCGATGATGCGATGAAGATTCCGCATGGATTTCAATTCCCTTTTTCTCGTGCACCCGAACGGGACGGATGCACCCCTAATGGTCGAGACGGGGCATTTGTTCCACAAGCGAACTGAACTGCGGATGATGGAACGGTTGTGAAATTGACAGAAACGAGGTTATAGGTGGCCCCGACCACCATGGCCAATATCCCCCCGCACGCTCCGACGCCCTTTCCCTGGGTCGACCTCGTCATCATCCTGGCGCTGGTCGCGCTGAACGGCCTGTTCGCCATGTCGGAACTGGCGATCGTGTCCGCCCGCAGGCCGCGCCTTCAGGCGATGGAGAAAGCGGGGCGGCGCGGCGCGCGCTCCGCGCTGACGGCGGCGAGCGATCCGGGCAAGTTCCTGTCCACCGTGCAGATCGGCATCACCCTGATCGGCATCGTCGCGGGCGCCTATTCAGGCGCCAGCCTGGGCGGCCCCACGGGGGAGCGGCTGGCGATGCTGGGCCTGTCGCCCAGTGCCGCGGAACATGCCGGTTTCGCGCTGGTGATCGGCCTTACCACCTATGCCTCGCTGATCGTCGGCGAACTGGTGCCCAAGCAGTTCGCCCTGCGCGCGCCCGAACCGATCGCCGTGCTGGTCGCCGGGCCGATGCTGTGGCTGGCGAAGGTCACGGCGCCCATCGTCTGGGTGCTCGACGGGTCGAGCGCGCTCATCTTCCGCCTGCTGCGCATGACCCGCGAATCGGAAAATCAGGTGACGGCGGAGGAACTGCACCTGATCGTGGCCGAGGCGAGCAAGTCCGGCGTGATCGAGGAAAGCGAGCGCGCCATCATCTCCGGCGTGGTGCGGCTGGCCGACCGCCCGGTGCGCGAGGTGATGACGCAGCGCATGGATGTCGACTGGATCGACATCCACGCCGATGAGGCGGCGATTCGCGCCAAGCTGCTCGACACGCCGCACACCCGCCTGCCGGTGGGGCGGGGCACGGTGGAGGACATCATCGGCGTCGTGCAGGCGCGCGACATCATGACCGCGCTGTTCCGGGGCGAGGGGCTGAGCCTGGAGACGCTGATGCGCAAGGTGGAGGTCGTGCCCGATCAGGTCGACGCCATGGACGCGCTGGAGGTACTGCGCCGCGCCGAGGTGCCGATGGTCATGGTGCATGACGAATATGGGCATTTCGAGGGGATCGCGACGCCCGCCGACCTGCTGTCCGCCATTGCGGGGCATTTCGTGTCCGACCAGGGCAGCGAGGATGAGCCCGATCTGGTCGAGCGGGAGGATGGCAGCCTGCTGGTTTCGGGCCAGATGCCGGTCGACCTGCTGGCCGAGCGGATCGGCATCGACCTGCCCGAGGATCGCGACTATGCGACGGTCGCCGGTCATGCGCTGTGGCTGATGAAGCGCCTGCCCGAAGTCGGCGACTATATCGACGATCAGGGCTGGCGTTTCGAGATTGTCGACATGGATGGGCGCAAGATCGACAAGCTGCTGGTCGCGGAGCGCTGAACCGTGCCCGGCGCGGCGCTGGATGCGGTCGAGGGGCTGGTCAGGCGGACGCTGGAAGGGCGCGAAGGGCTGCTGGTGGTCGGTCTGTGCGGGGCGCAGGGCAGCGGCAAGTCAACGCTGGCGGCGGGGCTGCGGCAACGGCTGGAGCGGGATGGAATTCCGTCGGCGATCCTCTCCATCGACGATCTCTATCGAACCCGCGCGGAGCGGGAGGAACTGGGCCGGACCGTGCATCCTCTGCTGCGCACGCGCGGGGTGCCGGGGACGCATGATGTGGCGCTGGGCCTGCGGGTGATCGACGCATTGGCACGGGGCGAGGCGGCCCCGCTGCCCCGCTTCGACAAGGCGGCGGACGATCGCCAGCCCGTGGCGCGATGGGAAAGGGCGGCGGCAGGCACCCGGCTGCTGCTGCTGGAGGGCTGGTGCGTCGGCGCGCGGCCCCAGGCGGCAGCGGCGCTGGCGCAACCCGTCAATGCGCTGGAACGGGAAGAGGATGCGCAGGGTGTCTGGCGCGCTTATGTGAACCGGGCGCTGGCGGGCGACTATCAGGCGCTGTTCGCGCGGCTGGACCGGCTGATGCTGCTGGCCGCTCCGGGGTTCGAGGTCGTCCGGCGCTGGCGCACGCAGCAGGAGCATGATCTGCGGCGCGACGCGGGCGCGGGCGCCGGGGTGATGTCCGATGCCCAGGTGACGCGCTTCATCCAGCATTATGAGCGGCTGACGCGGCATATTCTGGCCGAGATGCCGGGCCGGGCCGACCTGGTGATCGCGCTGGACGAAGCGCGGCGCGTGATTGGCATGGGCGGTACGGATTATGACCGCTGACGACCAGTTTTTGCCGTTGCGTAGGAGGATACCGCTTCCTGATTGCGGACATTGCGCCCCTCTGGAATAAAGACCGCTAACTAATTGGGAGAGTTACAAAGTGAAGTGGTCAGACCTGACGGCGACGCCAGATAGCGATGCAATGAACACATTACGATCGAAGTGGCACTGGCTTCTTGGTGCCGATTGGACGCCACTTTTGTTTTCTGCCTTCGGTGACGCGTTCATTGAAAAGGGCGGGCAGGTGCAATGGCTTAACACAGGCACTGGCGAGATCATTCCCGTCGCTAAAGATCGAAATGAGTTTCAGCATAAGCTCGGCGGCGATGAGGCAAATGACTGGTTCATGCCGGGGTTGGTGGCAGCCCTTCGCGATGCTGGTAAATGCCCGACCGAAGGCCAGTGCTTCACCTACGCGATCTACCCTGTTTTTGCCGAAGGCAAATATGAGGTCGGCAACTTTGCGGTGGTGCCGATAAAGGAGCATTTTGGATTATCCGGCGACCTGCACCGTCAGATTGCCGGTCTGCCGGAAGGCGCAACCGTTCAGTTACAAATGGAACCATAACGTCGCTTTTCTTGCGGCGCTCGCCGCAACCGGACAGTCTCAAATCCACCCAAATCAGCCGTTCACCCCTGCCACATATCCTCCAATGGACGCGCTTCGCGCACTACCAGCACCGGCACGCCATCCCGCACCGGGAAAGCCAGTCCCGCCGCTTGCGACACCAGCTCGTGCCGCTCCGCATCCCAATGCAGCGGCGTGCGCGTCGCCGGGCACACCAGCTTGGCGAGCAGCGCCGGATCAGGGGCGCCGCTCATTGCATCGTCGCCCCGCCGTCGCGCTCGATCCGCCCGACGATCTGCATCAGCTGGATGATCCGGTCCGCCCGTTCGTTCAGCGTGTCCGCCTCCAGCAAGGTCTGCTTGGCCGCAGGATCGAAGGGCACGATCTGCGCGATGCCGTTCACCAGCGCCATGTCGTCCAGCCGGGAGACCGCCGTCCAGTCCACTACATAGCCCAGCGCGTCGGCGAAGCGCCGCGATTCCTGCTCCAGCGCCGCCCGCTCGACGGCGGAGAGGATTTCATCCTCTTGCCCGATCGGCTCGACATCCGCCTCGATCTGGCGAAAAGCGGTCGGCACGTCCAGTTCGCGCACCACCCGGAAGCGCGCCAGCCCCTTCAGCAGGATATTGTACCGCCCGCCCTCCAGCGCCTCGATATGGGTGATATGCCCCAGGCAGCCGACATCGAACAGGGCAGGCTTCACCCCCTCCTCGCGCGGCTGGATCATGCCGATCCGCCGATCCCGCGCCATGGCGTCATGGATCATCGCCTGATAGCGCGGCTCGAAGATATGCAGCGGCAACTCCATGCCCGGCAGCAGCAGCGCGCCGGGCAACGGAAAGATCGAGACACGCGACATGACGCCCGTGCCGGTCAGGAAAAGAGGATCTGGGACAGCTTGCGCCGCTGCGCCGCGACCCAGGGGTCTTCCAGTCCCGTCGCCTCGAAGAGCTTCAGCAACTGCGCCCGCGCGGCGCCGTCCTTCCAGGCCCGGTCACGCCGCACCAGTTCCAGCAGTTCCTCGGCCGCCCGGTCCCGGTCGCCATTGGCCATCAGCCCACCCGCCAGTTCGAAGCGCGCCTCATGATCGTCGGGATCGGCGGCGACCTTCGCCTCGACGCCCGAAAGGTCCGACACCGGCTTCGCATCGCGCGCCAGGGCGATCGCCGCGCGGGCGCGTTCCACCGCCTGATCCTTCGCGACGTCGGTGGGGAGCGCCGCCAGCACCGCTTCCGCCTCGTCCAGCCGGGCGAGCGCCACCAGCGCCCGCGCCTGGCCCGAAGCGACATCGGCATTGTCCGGCACCATTTCGGCAATCTGCTGGAACAGGGAAAGGGCGCGTTCCGCCTCTCCGCCCGCCAGCACTTCCTCTCCCATGGCGATCAGGGGCGCGATTTCCTGCAACTGCGCCTTCTCGTCCGATTCGATGGGAAGCTGTGAGAGAAGCTGGTCGAGATATTGCTTCAATTGCCCCTCTGTCCGCGCCTGGCTGAGGTCTGCGACCGGCTGGCCCTGGAACACGGCGTAGACCGTCGGGATCGACTGGACCCGGAACTGGGCGGCGATGAACTTGTCCTCATCGACGTTGATCTTGACCAGCTTCACGCCCTTCGTCGCATAGTCGGCGCAGACCTTCTCGATCACCGGCCCCAACTGCTTGCAGGGGCCGCACCATTCCGCCCAGAAATCCACGATCACCAGACTGGTGCGCGATGGCTCCACCACATCGCGGCGGAATGTTTCCACCGATGCCTTGTCGGCCTCGCTCAGTCCAAGGGTCGCCACGTCAAAATCTCCTGCTGCCGATGCGGTTGCTGACCGCTTCCATACAGCGCCTTATGTGGGTCGTCACCCCATAGGAACAAGGGAGATCCGGCGGGAGATCGGCCGGCCTTCAGACTCTGTCTGGAAATGCGCGCAAGAGCATATTTCGACGCCGCACCGGCCCGCTCCCCCACCCAGCCACCCATATGATATTGCCGTTGGGTGGCCAGATGGGGAAGCGGGCCGGTGCGGCTATGCGCCGATAGGCGCATTTCCAAACAGACTCTCAGAATGTGTAGCCGACGCCGATCGCTCCGATCCACTGGTCCTTCGATCCGGCGATCGACACGATGGGCGAATCGGCATAATCGCCCAGAATCCGCGAATAGCTGCCCGCCGCGAAGATCGCCCAGCCGTGGCGCAGGTCGCCCGACAGCGACTTGCCGCCCGCCAGGCTGAAATTGACCTTCTTGAACCCCGCGCCGTCGCCCGCGCGGCCATAGACCGGCAGGCCCGACGCCGCCGATCCGGCGGCATCCACATCATAATAATAGCGGCCATATTTCTTGCCGACATAATCGGCCGAGACGCCGAGCCCGACGAAGGCCGTCCGCGACAGGGGCGTCATATATTCGATGGCCGGCGTGACGACATAGCTGCCATGCGCGCCCGCGACATCCTTCGTCACGGCGATGCGCGCCGACAGATTGTCATAGGCGCTGGTGATCACCCCGGTCTTGCCGATGCCGACGAAGCCGCCGACTTCCACCGCGATGTCGCGCTTGCCGAGCAGGCGCACGGCGTCGTCCTTGATATTCTTGCGGCTCGACCGGTCGAAACGGGCCGCCACCACCGGCCCCAGTTCGACATCGATACCCTGGGGATCGCCGTTCGGAATGGCGTCGACATAAAGCGCCGTCCCGCGCGTCCAGAAGGCGAAGTCCTTTATCTTGCCCCGAAATTGCGGGACCGGCAGCACGCGATAGTCATCGGACCCTTCGTAGCTGGGGACGGCAGCAACGCCCACGCCCATCGTCAGGCTGCTATGCTCTTCCTCCTGCGCGAAAGCCGGGTGCGCAAGGAAAAAGGCCGCGGCGATCGCCCCGGGGACAAGATAACGGCAATGAAGCATAAAGACCCTGTTCTGAAATACTCGTCGGACATCAGAATGTTCTGATGCCCCCGCAGGTTCCGGCGAGTCGTTCCTAAAGGAAATATTTGAGTTTTATATCCTGCTTCACCGCTGCGTTCATCATCTGGAACTGCGCGGATTTGAAGCTCGGCGCGCCGAAGCGGATCGCCGGATTGCGCGAAAAGCCGACCCCCTCGCGCGGGATGCCGGCAAAGGTGTCGAGCTTCCCATTGCCATTTTCGTCATGGATGATGGCGATGGCGTAATTGCCCGGCGCCATCCGCCCCAGTTCGATCGCGGCGCGGGTGACGGGCACGGTGAAATGCCGTCCGTCGGGATCGTCGCGGCAATCGGGGAAATGCGCGGCCGCGCGGGTGACGCAGATCAGCAGATTGCCCTTGCCCGACCGCAGGCCCTGCACATCCATGCTGAGCGGTTGTGCCGGATCGCCCGTCGCCGTTCCGGGGGCCGCCGCACCCATCGTCATCGCCGCCGCCGCGACCAGCCATCCCGCCTTGTCCTTCATGCCGTTCATGCCGTCTCCCTGAAACTGCCCAGTCCCCTGTCGGTCCCGCACAGCCGGTCCCAGAAACGGAAATAAAGCCCGTAATTGCAGGCATAATGTTCATGATGGCGCTGATGATGGCTGGCGGTGATCAGCCATCGGCCGAGCGGCCCCCGCACCATCCAATGTGGAAACATCTCCCACCCCATATGGTTGCTGACCCCCATGACGGTCATGATCGTCAGCACCATGCCCAGCGCCGCCACATGGACCGGGATGAGGAACACGAGCGCCGGGATCACCACCGCGCCGGTCAGCGCCTCCCAGGGGTGGAAGCTCATCGCCGCCCAGGCGGTCGGCGGTCGGCTGGCATGGTGGACGGCATGGGCGATGCGGAACGGCCGGGGCCGGTGCATCCAGCGATGCGTCCAATAGAACCAGGCGTCATGGGCGAGCAGGTAGAGCAGAACCGAAAGCGGCCAGTACCAGAGCGGAAAATCGCGCATGTCGCTGTAGATGCGCGTCCAACCCCGCGCCTGCCATCCCCAGGCGACGACGCCCGCCGGAATGCCATAGATCAGCGCGGAGGCGAGCGACCAGCCGATCTCCCGCCCGATCTGCCGGCCGAGGCCCCGATACAACCCCGGTTTGCGCACCCGCGTCGCCAGCGCGAAGCCCCCGCTTGCCAGCAGGTAGCGCACGCCCACAATGACACTCATCGCAAGGGCGGACAGGAGGATGGCTGTGGCCATGGCCCGAACTATAGCAGCCCAGGGCCCGGCGTCACGTGCGCGGCCTTGCTTGCCGGTAGCTGCCCAATATCCGCACCCATTTGGTGTGGAATTCCAGCTCCGCCAGCGCCCGGTCGACCGCCGGATCGCCCGGCATCCCCTCGATATCGCAGTAGAATTCGGTCGCGGCAAAGCTGGCGCCACGCTGATAGCTTTCCAGCTTGGTCATGTTGACGCCGTTGGTGGCGAAACCGCCCATCGCCTTGTAGAGCGCGGCGGGGATGTTCTTCACCTCGAACAGGAAGGTGGTCATCACCGGCCCGACGCCCGCCACCGGCATCTTCGGCTCGCGCGCCAGCACCAGGAAGCGCGTCATATTGTCGTCGCTGTCCTCGATATTCTCCGCCACCAGTTGCAGGCCGTACAGCTCCGCCGCCAGATAGGGCGCGATCGCCCCCTCGCCCGCCGCCTTCGTTTCGGCCACCAGAGCCGCCGCGCCCGCCGTATCGGCATAGCTGACCGGCTGGATGCCGCGTTCGCGCAGATAATGGCGACATTGGCCCAGCGCCTGCGGATGGCTGATCGCGCTCTTCACCGGCGCGGTGTCGGGCGCCATCAGGCAATGCCGGATGCGCAGGAAATATTCGTCGATGATGTGCAGCCCGGATTCGGGCAGCAGGAAATGCATGTCCGCAACGCGCCCGTGCAGGCTGTTCTCGATCGGGATGATCGCCCGCGCGGCCTCACCGTTGCGCACCGCGTCGATCGCATCCTCGAACGCGAAGCAGGGCAAGGGCTGGCAATCGGGCGCATAACCCAGCGCGGCAAGGTGCGAATTGGCGCCCGGCGCGCCCTGGAAAGAGACGGCGCGGGCCGGATCGGCGGCGGCCTTCGCGGCCATTTCCGCGACCAGGACGCGGGCGGGGGCAGGATAGTTTTCCATGGATCAGAAGCGCGCTTATTCACTCGCTCGCGCCTGCGCAAGCATCCATAGGGGAAGTAGCCCACGAAAATCCCGTCATTTCCCTTCATTCCAACGCTTGCACGTTCGCGTTTGCGCCATTATGGCATCCGACCGAGAGGGGACGCGACCATAAGCGCCCAGACAGATCCAGGGGAATCCGAGCGAATGGGCGATCGTTTCAATACCGCTGCTGGTTGGGCTTTGTTCGCGGGTATCATCGCGCTGGGTGGCGCGATCGTCAGCTCGAAATTCTTCCACGAGGAACGGCCCGAGAAGATGGGCTACGCCATTGAAGGCGTCGAGGCGGAGGGCGCGGGCGGCGCGGCCGCAGGCCCCGGCCTCAACACCCTGCTCGCCAGCGCGGACGTCGCTGCGGGCGAGAAGGTGTTCGCCAAGTGCGCGGCCTGCCATACCGTCAACCAGGGCGGCGCCAACGGCATCGGTCCCAATCTCTATGCCACAGTCGGCGAAGGCGTCGGCCAGGGCAAGGGCGGCTTCGCCTTCTCCGACGCGCTCAAGAGCAAGGGCGGCAACTGGACCTTCGAGGCGCTGGATCACTGGCTGACCAGCCCGCGCGAATTCGCCCCCGGCACCAAGATGACCTTCGCGGGCCTGGGCAATCCGGCCGACCGCGCGAACCTCATCGCCTGGCTGAACACCCAGGGTTCGAATCTGCCCCTGCCCGCCGCCGACGCGGCACCGGCAGCGGGTGGCGACAATGCGGCAACGGCGGAAGGCAATGCGGCGAACGCGGCTGCCCCGGCCGAAAACGCCTCGGGCAAATAAGCACCGACTGAAGGGATATTGGTCCACGATCCCATCCGGATCGAGGATTTGACGGGCGCGGCACTGGTTGCCGCGCTCGATGCCTTGGCGGACCTGCGCATCGCGGTATTCGGCGCCTTCCCCTATCTGTACGACGGCAACCGCGCCTATGAGCGGGACTATCTCACCGCTTATGCGCAAAGCCCCGGCGCGCTGGTCGTCGGCGCCTATGCGGGCGACCGGCTGGTCGGCGCCGCCACCGCCGCGCCGATGGCCGATCATGCCGCCGAGTTCGCTGCCCCCTTCCGGGAGAAGGGCATGGATATCGGCCGCATCTATTATTTCGGCGAATCGGTGTTGCTGCCCGACTGGCGCGGTCGTGGCATCGGCCACGCCTTTTTCGACCGGCGCGAGGCCAGGGCGCGGGAACTGGGTTTTGCCATGGCCAGCTTCTGCGCGGTCGTCCGCTCGCCCGATCATCCGGCCAGGCCGAGCGGCTATTCGCCGCTCGATCCCTTCTGGCATGCGCGCGGCTTTGCCGCGGTGGAGGGGCTGGTCGGCACGTTCCGCTGGAAGGATTTGGGCAATGCCGAGGAAAGCGACCACAGCATGCAATTCTGGGTAAAACGGCTGGCGCCCTGAGCAACGCGAGGAGGGGGCTCGCCGTTTTGGGTGCTTTCTGATTCAATCAGATCGAAAACCGCTCCAGTCTGTCATCCCGGCCTTTGCCGGGATGAGGGATGTCGTTGACGTCCGCCCATGGCCATCCGTTTCCAATTTATCCGAACAGGTCGCCCAGGAAATCAACCATGGAGCGGAAGCTGCGGCGGTCGGCGTCCGGCTGATAGGCGAGGCCCTTTTCCGGCATGTTCACCGCATGATCCGTGAAGGCGTGACCGGTGCGGCCATAGGCGTGGATTTGCCAGTCGCATCCGGCTTCGGTCAGTTCCTTCGCCAGGGCGACGGTGGCTTCGGGCGGGGCGATCGGGTCGTCCCAGCCGTGACAGATCAGCAATCTTGCCGTGATCTCCGCATGGGGGAAGGGCGGGGCCTCATAGACGCCGTGGAAGCTGACGCCGCCCGCAATGTCGGCGCCGGAACGGGCGAGGTCGAGCACGCATCGGCCGCCGAAGCAGAAGCCGATCGCCGCAGTGCGGTTCGCGTCGGCTTCGTCGAGTGATTTCAGCAGCGCGTGGGCGGCATTGACCCGGTCGCGCAGCAGGGTGCGATCGGCATTCAGTTCGGCCATGTACCGGCCCATTTCGGGATCCGTGCGGGTCGTGCGCCTGCCTTGGCCGAAGACGTCCGCCACGAGGACGGTGTAGCCTAGTGCCGCGACCTTTTCGGCATAGACGAAATCCGTTTCCTTGGTGCCAAGGACATTGGGGAAAAGCAGGATGCCCGGGCTTGGTGCGGTGGCCGCAGCGTCGAACACGGCCATGCTCTCGAACGGACCATCAGCGCCTTCATGGACGATGACGCGGCGGGTGATGGTCATGGAGGGCTCCTGGCTTTGGGTGATTCGGGAGGAGACCATAGGATTTGGTGGAGGGGCGGCAAAGGCCGTGATTGACCAGAAACGGAAAGGGCCGGTCCCTTTTCCGGACCGGCCCTTCCTTCGTGACGCTGGGGAGCTTTTAGAATTTGAAGTCGAGGCGGGCGTAATAATAGCCGCCCGAGGTGCTGTAGGGACCGTGGCCGTAATAGCTGTTATAGGCGCCCGCCCCGTTGATATAGGGCGATACGCCCGCGCCCGGGGTCACGCCCTGCATCATCTTGGGTACTTCCGGTCGCTTGTTGAACAGGTTGTTCGCGCCCACCGAGAAGGTGACGGCATCGGTGAAGTCGTAGCTCGCCTCCAGATCGGTGAGCGCCGCCGCCTTGACCACGCCGTTGAAGTAGAGCTGGTTGGCGTTCACCCCGTTCACCAGAGCGCCGTCCGCAATCAGGAAGCCGCCTTCGGGAATGAAGCCGCCGGAAGGCGTGAACGCCGGACGGACCAGAGCGCTGGTCTTGCCGTAGAAGGTCTCGCGCAGGTTGAGCGCGAACTTCCCGCTCTTGAACAGGGCGCCCGCGACGATCTTATAGTCCGGGTTGGACCGTTCGATATTGCTTTCGGACGCCGCGTTGAAGATCGGATAGCCGACCTTGTTGTTGGTGATCTTCGTCTTGTTGTAGTTCGCCGTCAGCGACAGGTTCAGCGTGCCGAAGTCGAGCGCGACCGGATAGGCGGCCGAGAAATCGATGCCCCAGGTGCGGGTGTCGATGCCGTTGGTGAAGCTCGACACGCCGATCGTGCCGTTGGTGAACAGCGCGCTGTCAAGGACGATGCCCGCGGCGTTCAGCGCGTTCAATATGTCGGCGCCGCCCGGCTGCGGCACGCCGTTCAGGACAGCGTTGCGCGCTGCCGTGCCGGTGATGCGGTCCTTGATCTTGATGATATAGCCGTCGACCGTGATGGCCAGCTTGGGCACTGGCCGTAGCACGACGCCGGCCGAGAAATTCTTCGACTTTTCTGGCTTCAGGCTGCCGAAGCCCAGCAGCGCGGCGGCAGGCGTACCGGCGGGAAGCTGGGCGATGGCGCTGGTCGGGCCGACGTTGATGGTCGAATATTTCTGCTCCGCCAGCGTCGGCGCGCGGAAGCCGGTGCTGACCGTGCCGCGGACTGCGAAGGCAGGGCTGAAGTCGTAGCGCGTGGTGATCTTGCCGATGGTCGTGTCACCGAAGTCGGTATAATCCTCGTAACGGCCGGCAAGGTCGACGGACCAATGTTCGATCGGCTCCGCGATCAAGTTGACATAGCCCGCCCGCGAACTGCGGCGGAACTTGCCCGCGTCGGTCGCCTTGTATCCGGGGAAGGACTGAACGCCGGTCTTGTAGGTCGAATAATAATCGCCCGCGACGATCTCATAGGTGTCGCGACGATATTCGCCGCCGAAGGCGAAGGTGAGGGGGCCGGCCAGGCCGACCTCGAATTCCTTGCGGATGTCGGCGGTGACGGTGGTCTGGCTCAGGCGGAAGCCGCCGTCATAGGCCTTGTCCACCGTGTTGGGTTTGCCGATGCCCTGCAACGATGCGGCATAGCTTTCCTGCCAGACTTCGCGATGGGCCGAGCTTTCGGTCCAGATATCGTCCTTCTGATGGCCATAGGTGGTGCTGAGGTCGTAGTTCCAGCCCGAAACCTCGCCCTTGGCGCCGACGGTGAAGCTATATTCGTCCTCGATCACATGCTGGAGCGGAACCATGCCCCAGGTGCCGGTGTCGCCATAGCAGATGTTGGGATTATAGGCCGCGGGTGTGATGCTGCCGCCCAGATTGCCGGTTTCGTAGCAGATGCGCTTGGGATGGCGGTAGCCCTGCTTGGCATAGCCGATGCGGCGGGCATAATCGCCGAAGCTGTAGAGTTCGATGCCGCCGAAATCATAGCCCATATTGTAGAAGGCTTCGGTCAGATAGGTCTTGGGCTGGCCGCCGTTGATGCCCGACAGCGCGTCGCCGGCCAGGTTCGACCATTGGGCGGGCGTGTTGGGTTGAAGCGTGCCGTCCGGCTTGGTGATCTGCACCTGCCCGGTGCCGACGGTGGTGTAATCCTGGCGGCGGTGGAAGAGGCTGAGGTTGAAGAAGCCGTCCTCGCCCAGCTTGAAGCCCATATTGCCGGAGACGGAGAACAGCTCGCCCTCGCTGTCATAATATTGGCCGCCGGTGACCTTGAAGCTGCCGCCTTCGTTGTTGTCCTTGAGGATGAAGTTGATGACGCCCGCAATGGCATCCGTGCCGTAGACCGCCGCTGCGCCTTCCTGGAACACTTCGACGCGGGCGATGGCGTCCGGCGGGATCAGGTCGATGCTGGGCGCCGCCGAACCCTGGAACGCGCCGGAAATGACCTGGAGGATGCCGTTGCCGTGGCGGCGCTTGCCGTTGACCAGCACCAGCGTGTGGTTGGGGCTGAGGCCGCGCAGCCGGGCGGAGAGCGAGAAGCTGGAAAGGTCGGTGCCCTGCGTCTGTGCGGTGAAGCTGGGGACGATCTGGGTCAGCACCTGGTTGAGGTTCGGCTGGCCGACATGGCTGATCGCTTCCTGGCTCAAGACCTGGATCGGCGCGGCGCTTTCCGCGGCCTGCATGCCGACGGCGCGGGTGCCGGTGACGATGATGGCGCCGCCGTCATCGACCTGCGGCGCCTGCGCTTGCGGAACCTCCTGCGCCATCGCGCAGGCCGACCAGGACGAGGCCAGCACAAGTGAAAGGCGAAGAGCGGAAAATCGTGTCATCTATGCCCCCTGTTTGCATTTTATCCATGACAGGGGGATCAACGAACCAAGGGGACGGAACCCCTACTGCGCTGCACAAAAATTAAATGAATATGAAATATTTCTGCTCTGTTTCCCTAGAAAATCATCAATCTATGCTATGTTGCACGGCAACGTGACAAGGGATTGGGCGCATGTATCCGGGCGCATTTGCAATGCCTATGGCGTATTTCTGAAGGAAGTTCGTTTCAGTGGAATCCAAGCCATCTGTTTATATCGTCGTGCCGCTCCTGCCGCCGCAGGAGCATGCCGCGATTCCGTCAGCCAGGTGTGGGAAACCGGCATGATCTCAGCTCGCCATGGCTGCCTCGATGAGCGCGCGGCCTTCCTTGCTGTTCCAGTCCATCGCGCCGACCACCCGCACCATTTCCTTGCCCTTCGCATCGTAGATGACCGTCGTAGGCAGCATGCCGGTGTTGTAATGGAAGCCGAACTGGTTTTCCGGATCGATCCAGCCCTTGAGATGCGGCAGCGGATGCTTTTCGAAAAAGGGCTTGATCACCGCCTCGCCCTGATTGTCCTGGGAGATGGTGAGGACGGCGAGGCCCTTCTTGCCATAATCCGCGGCCACAGCGTCGAGCGTGGGCATTTCCGCGACGCAGGGCGCACACCAGGTCGCCCAGAGGTTGACCAGCATCGGCTTGCCCGAAAAATCGCTGAGCTTCGCGTCGCTGCCGTCCGGGTTCTGGAAGGTGAAGTCAGGGGTAGGGGTGCCGGCCTTCGACCTGTCGAGCGTATAGCTGAACTCGCCCCCCTTGCCCGGAATGCCGCTCTGCGCGGGCCCGGTCGCCTCGCCGCTGGTGGCTTTCGGCCCTTGCCCGGCGGGCGGCGATTGCTTATCGCACGCGCCAAGGCCAGCCAGCAGGAGCAGTGTCATTACGCAGGGTAAGGATGATCGCACGGGGAAAAGCTCCAACAGCATGTGGGGCGGACGCTTCGCGGCAGGTCCGGCTTCGGTCATGCGGGAGATAAATGCCTCCATCCCGTTCGACAAGCGCCTCTGGAAACAGGACATCGCCGGATCGAAGGCGCATGTCGCGATGCTGGCGAAACAGGGCGTCGTCGACGGTGAGGACGCGCAGGCGATCACCGAGGGGCTGAACCGCATCGCCGCCGAATATGAAGCCGACGGCGTGCCGGTCGATCTGGACCTGGAAGACATCCACATGGTCACGGAGTCGCGGCTGGCCGAGCTGATCGGTCCGACGGCGGGGCGGCTGCACACGGCGCGCTCGCGTAACGACCAGGTGGCGACCGATTTCCGCCTCTGGGTGCGCGACGCGATCGATGAGGTGGAGGCGGGGCTGGAGGGCCTTCAGGCGATGCTGCTCACCCGCGCCGAGGAACATGCCGATGCGGTGATGCCGGGCTTCACCCACCTTCAGTCCGCGCAGCCGGTGACGCTGGGCCATCACCTCATGGCCTATTATGAGATGGTCCGCCGCGACCGCAGCCGCTTTGCCGACGCCCGCGCGCGGCTCAACGAATGTCCGCTGGGCGCGGCTGCGCTGGCCGGAACCGGCTTCCCGATCGACCGTCATGCGACGGCGGCGGCGCTCGGTTTCGCCAAGCCGACCGACAACAGCCTCGACAGCGTGTCCGACCGCGACTTCGCGCTCGATTATCTGATGGCGGCGACCCAGTGCAGCCTGCACCTCTCGCGCCTGGCCGAGGAATTCATCATCTGGGCGAGCCAGCCCTTCGGCTTCATCAAGCTGCCCGACGCCTATTCGACCGGCAGCTCGATCATGCCGCAGAAGCGCAACCCCGACGCCGCCGAGCTGGTGCGCGGCCATGCCGGGCGGATCATGGGCTGCATGAACGCGCTCTGCGTCACGATGAAGGGCCTGCCGCTCGCTTATTCCAAGGACATGCAGGACGACAAGCCGCCGGTGTTCGAGGCGCACGACCTGCTGGGCCTCTCCATCGCGGCGATGACCGGCATGATCGAGACCGTGACGTTCCGTACCGACCGGATGCGCGGCCTGGCGGAGAGTGGTTTCGCCACCGCGACGGACCTTGCCGACTGGCTGGTGCGGGAAGGCGGCATTCCCTTCCGCGAGGCGCATCATATCACCGGCCGCGCGGTCGCGGCGGCGGAGGTGGCCGGCGTGCAGCTCGCCGATCTGCCCATCGAGACGTTGAAGGCCATTGATGCGCGGATCGATGAGCGTATCTATGCGGTGCTGACGGTCGATGCCTCGGTCGCCAGCCGCAAGAGCCATGGCGGCACCGCCCCCGATCAGGTGCGGGCGCGGATCGCCGAGGCGCGCAAGGACTTGGAAGGGCCGAAGACGTGACGATCGCACGGATTGCCAGGGGAGTTGCGCTGGCCGGGCTGGCATTGGCGCTTGCGTCCTGCGGCGGCCGTCAGCCGCTCAAACCCGTCGCGGGGCAGAAATTGCCCGCCGTGCCCGTAGGCGCGGCCACGGCACCGACGGCGGCCCAGCTCACCGCGCCTTCGATCCAGGCGCGGCCGGAACGGAATGTCGAACTGCTGACCCAATCGAAGGTGCGCGGCGAGGACGAATTCGATCTGCCGCCCGAGAGCGAGCCTCGTTAAGGTTTTGGCGTTGGTTTTCGGCGCTCAAATTTCTCTAGGATAGACTGACTTGGACCATTTCAACTATGTCGACGGCGCGATGCTTGTGGAGCAGGTGCCGGTGGCGGAGATCGCCGCGCAGGTCGGCACGCCCGTCTATATCTATTCGACCGCGACCCTGACCCGCCATGTCGGCGTGTTCCGCGACGGGCTGTCGCAGCTTGCCGATCCGCTGATCGCCTTCGCGGTGAAGGCCAATCCCAACGCCGCCGTGCTGGCGACCCTGGCCAAGCTGGGCCTCGGCGCGGACGTTGTGTCGGCGGGCGAATTGCTGCGCGCCATCGCGGCGGGCATTCCGGCCGACCGCATCGTCTTCTCCGGCGTCGGCAAGACGGCGGACGAAATGCGCATCGCGCTGGAGCAGGGCATCTACCAGTTCAATCTGGAGAGCGAACCGGAAGCGGAGATGCTGTCCGAAGTGGCGCTGTCGATGGGCAGGAAGGCTCCGGTCGCCTATCGCATCAATCCCGATGTCGACGCGGGCACCCATGCCAAGATTTCCACCGGCAAGTCGGAGAACAAGTTCGGCATCCCCTATGACCGCGCGCTGGCCAGCTATGCCGCCGCCCGCGACCTCCCCGGCCTCGACGTGCAGGGCGTGGCGGTGCATATCGGCAGCCAGCTCACCGACCTCAATCCGCTGGAAGCCGCCTTCATCAAGGTCGGCGCGCTGATCGAGAAGCTGCGCGGCGAAGGCCATGACATCCGCACCGCCGACCTCGGCGGCGGGCTTGGCGTGCCCTATGATCCTTCGCAGCCCTTGCCGCCCAGCCCTGCCGATTATGGCGCGATGGTGACGAAGGTGACGCAGGGCTGGAACGTCCGCCTGATGTTCGAGCCGGGCCGCCTGATCGTCGGCAATGCGGGCGTGCTGCTGTCGCAGGTGGTGCGGGTGAAGCAGGGCGCGCAGGCCCCGTTCGTGATCGTCGACGCGGCGATGAACGACCTGCTGCGGCCCAGCCTCTACGACGCCTGGCACGACATCCGCGCCGTCCATCCCAAGGGTAGCCGTGCCGCCGCCAATGTCGTCGGCCCGGTCTGCGAGACGGGCGACACCTTCGCCATGCACCGCGACATGGATGTGGTGGGCGCGGGCGACCTGGTCGCCTTCATGACCGCGGGCGCCTATGGCGCGACCATGGCGAGTACCTATAACAGCCGCGCCCTGACCCCCGAAGTGCTGGTGTCGGGCGACAAATGGGCCGTGGTCCGCGCCCGTCCGCCGATCGAGGCGCTGATCAACGGGGACAGCATCCCGGACTGGGTGAATAGCTGATGCAAAGCCTGCCCGTCTTCCTGCGGTTGACGGGCAAGCCCGTGATACTGACCGGCGAAGGCGAGGCTGCGGACGCCAAGCGCCGTCTGCTGGAGCGGGCGGGCGCGCGTGTCGTGGGTGAGACGCAAGAGGCGGCGCTCGCCATCGTGTCGGACGGCGATGCGGCGACCGTGGCCAGGCTTCGGGCCAGGGGTATCCTCGTCAACGCGACCGACCGGCCGGATCTGTGCGATTTCACCCTGCCCGCCATCATTGACCGTGATCCGGTGCTGATCGCCATCGGTACGGGCGGCGCCTCGGCAGGGCTGGCCAAGGCGCTGCGCCAGCGGATCGAAGCCTTGCTGCCCGCGCGACTGGGAAATCTGGCCGTCGCCCTCCACGAGGCACGCGATGCCATCCGGGCCCGCTGGCCGGAGGCGGCGGCGCGGCGGCGGGGGATCGACGCCGGGCTGGCGGCGGGCGGGCCGATCGACCCGCTGTCCGACAAGGCCGTCGACGCCATGCCCGATTGGCTTGCCGACAATGCGGATGCCGCCGCCGACCGGCTGGAAACCATCCGGCTGCTGTCCTCCGATCCCGACGACCTGACCCTGCGCGCCGCGCGTCTGCTGGGGGAGGCTGACCGCATCTACCATGCGCCCGATGTGCCTGCGGCGATCCTCGACCGCGCACGGGCCGACGCGGTGCGTATTCCGGCTGCGGTCAAGCCCGAAGCACCGGGCGAGGGCCTGTCGCTCTGGCTGGAGACGATGGCATGAGCCGGGTCTTCCTCTTCGACGGTGGCAAGGCGCATGAAATCTCGCTGGAGGATTTCTGCGCACGGACGCAGGATGCGCCCTTCAGCTGGGTCCATGCCGATGGCTGGCGGGAGGATGCCCGCGCTGTCGCGGCTCGTTGCGACCATATGCCCGAAGCCGCGCTGTCCGCGCTGTTGGCGCAGGAAACCCGGCCGCGCTGCACGCTGATGGCGCATGGCGCGCTGGTGAACCTGCGCGGGCTGGGCGCGACGGAGGAGGATGTGGGCGACCCGCTCGTCTCGATCCGCCTGTGGGCCGAGCAGGCGCGCGTCATCTCCGTCAGCTACCGCCCGCTTGCCGCGATGGAGCCGGTCAGGCGGCAGATGCTGGGCGGCCTCATCCGCGATCCGGGCGACCTGATCGCCGCCTTCGCGCAGCAGATCACCGAAGCGCTGGATCCGGAGGTCGCGGAACTGGGCGACGGCCTGGACGAGATCGAAAGCGCGCTGACGGAACATGGCCCGGCCGAGGCGCGGCGGCGCGTGTCGGAAATCCGGGCGACGGCGATCAGCTATCGCCGCTTCATCGCCCCGCAAAGGCAGGCGCTGGAAAGATTGTCCGCCGCCGACACGCCCTGGCTGGAGCCCGACGACCGGCTGCACTTGCAGGAAGCCGCCGACCGCTGCGCCCGCATGGCCGAGGAACTGGAAGCGGTGCGCGAACGATCGGCGCTCGCCCATGAAGAGCTGACCGACCTGCGCGCCGAGCAGATGAACCGGCAGGCGCTGATCATTTCCGTCGTGGCGCTGGTCTTCCTGCCGCTGACCTTCCTGACCGGCCTGCTCGGCATGAATGTGGACGGAATCCCCTATGCCCATCAACCCTGGGCCTTCTGGGGGGTGGTCGGGGTATGCGTGGCCATGGCGGCGGGGATTGGCGGCTGGTTTGCCGCCACCCAATGGTTGAAGTGAAAAAAGGGGCTGGGGTGAACTGAAGCGGGTCAGTTGCGTGCGGCGTTGAGCCGCGCGATCTCGTCGTGCAGCGCCTGGATCGAGGATACCAGACGCGCCCGATCCGCCTGCATCTCCGCCAGCGCGTCGCGCGTTTCGCCCAGTTCCAGCGCGCGGCGCGCGATGCGGGCGTCCAGTTCTGCATTGTGCCGGGTCAGTTCGCCCATCTGCTCCGCCCGCGCGCACAGATGCCGCAGCCGCGCGTCGAGCAGGTCGAAATCATAGGGCTTCACCACATGATCGTCGGCGCCGGCCTCCAGCGCCTCGACGGCGGAAACCCTGTCCTGCCGTCCGCCGATCATCACGAAGCAGGCGCTGGTCCCAAGGCCCGCCGCGCGGATCTTGCGCATGGTGGCGATGGCCGGCAGCAGGGTCAGCCCCATGTCGATCAGGATGATGTCCGCCGGCCGCGTCACCAGCATGCCCAGCGCGGAAAAGCCGGTTTCGGCAAGCGCCACGTCATAGCCCAGATGCGACAGCCGCCGCGCCACCACCGCGCGGGAGGTGGCGTCCTCATCGATCAGCAACAGGCGCAGCCGCCGCCCCGTTCGCGGGGCTTCCAAGGCCTCTTCCTGCTCGGTCCGGCGAATCGCATCGCGCTTCCAGAATTGCATGACGTCCCACCTCCTGCGGCGCGCAGGGTAGGACGGGCGCGCAAAGAAATGGTTAACGCGCGCGCGGCGCCACCGGGTCGGGCGCATAGGTCCGCATGAAGCAATCGAGCGCCACGGCGACATCGGCGGCGATCTGTTCCTGCGTTGCCTGCGGGATCAGGCCCAGCATCAGCATCTGGTGACAGCCCGACATCAGCAGCACCGTATAGGTGCGCGCGGACAGCAGGGGATCGGCGGTCCGCAACAGGCCGCGGGTCATGGCACGCTCCAGGAATTCCGCGATCAGACGGCGCGTATGGAGCGGCCCATATTCGTGGAAGATCGCTCCGATTTCGGGAAAGCGCGCCGCTTCCGACAAGACCAGCCGGTTCAGTGCGATCGCCGTGGGCGAGGTGACCTTCTGCAGCAGGTTGAGCCCCAGCCGTTCCAATGTCGTCCGAAGATCGCCACAGGGGTCGAGCAGTTCGGCCAGTTGCGCGCGATAGGCGGTGGTCGCTTCATCCAGAACGGCGGCGAACAGTGCCTCCTTGGAGGGGAAGTAGCTCCACAGCGTACCCTTCGATCCGCCCAGTTCGGCGGCGATCGACGACATGGTGGTGGCCGCATAGCCATGGGTCAGGAAAGACCGCGCCGCGACCTCCATGATCGCCTTGCGCCGGTCGCGCCGGCGTGCCTCCCGGCGGCTCATCAAAGGGGTGTCGGACGGTGTCATAAAATCGTACCATATAGTACGTCATTTCAGTTGACAAGGATTCGCAACGGGCGCAAAGGCCATTTTCATACTCTTTGGTACGGTTTGATATGTCCGTGAGTCGTCCCTTCAAACGCTCTCCCCTTTTCCAGCCTGCCGCGCCCCTGCTGCTGCTGTCCGCCTGCGCCGCCGTGCCTGACCTCGGCCCCCAGCCGGTCGTGCGCGCGCCCGACAGCATCGCCGCGCAGCAGAGCCTCGCCGCCGACAATGTGGCGCAATGGCCGTCGGAGGGCTGGTGGAAGGCCTATGGCGATCCGCAGCTCGACGCGCTGATCGAGGAAGGGCTGAAGGGGTCGCCCGATGTGACCATCGCCGCTGCCCGGTTCGCCCAGGCCAATGCGGTCGTGCAGCAGTCCGGGGCGCCGCTGCTGCCTTCGGTCGATCTCGACGCGAAGACCGGCGTCACCAAATCCAGCTATAATATGGGCATGCCCAAGGAATTCGTGCCCAAGGGCTGGCTGGGCACCGGGCAGGTGGCGCTGAATTTCGGCTTCGATCTCGATCTGTGGGGCAAGAATCGCGCTGCGCTGGCGGCCGCCACGTCGGAGGCGCAGGCGGCGCGCATCGACGCGCGGCAGGCGCGGCTGGCGCTGGCGACCGGCGTGGCTGACGCCTATGCCGACCTTGCCAAACTCTACGACGAGCGTGATATTCAGGCCCGCGCCCTGGAAATCCGCACCGCCAGCCAGAAACTGGTGGCGGACCGCCGCGCCAACGGGCTGGAGACGCGTGGCAGCGAGCGGCGGGCCGATGCCACCGTTTCCTCCGCCAAGGCACAGCTTGCCGGGGCGCAGCAGGCGATCGCGGTCCGCCAGCATCAGATCGCCGCGTTGATCGGCGCGGGGCCTGATCGGGGTCTCGCCATCGCCCGGCCGCAACTGGGCAAGCCGGGGCCGCTCGGCCTGCCCGCCGATGTCACCACCAATCTGGTCGCCCGCCGTCCGGATATCGCGGCGGCGTTGGCCCGGACGGAGGCGGCGGCCAGGCGGATCAAGGTGGCGCGCGCCGATTTCTTCCCCGCCATCCGCCTCAGCGCGCTGATCGGCGTGCAGTCGCTGGGTTACCAGACCCTGCTTCAGGGCAGCCAGTTCGTCGGGGGACCAAGCCCCTTCACGGACACGCTGTTCAAGAAGGATTCGCTGTTCGGCAATGCGGGACCGGCGGTCAGCCTGCCGATCTTCCACGGCGGCGCGCTCAGCGGTCAGTATCGCGGCGTGCGGGCCGCCTATGACGAGGCTGTGGCCTCCTACGACAAGACCGTGCTCGGCGCCTATCAGCAGGTGGCCGACGCGGTGACCGGACGCCGTACGCTCGACCAGCGACTGGCCGACGCGCGCGCCGCTCTGACGGCGTCGGAAGAGGCCTATGGCATTGCCCGCCAGCGCTATGAAGGCGGGCTCAGCACCTATCTTGACGTGCTGAATGTCGAGGACCAGCTTCTCGCCGCCCGCCAGACCGTCGCGGAGCTGGAGGCCAGCGCCTTCACGCTCGACATTGCCCTCATACGTGCGCTGGGTGGCGGTTTTGCCGCCAGCGACGCCCAACAGTTGCCCAAGGATGTCCCCCATGGCTGACGCCAAGCCCGAATTCACCGCCGAAGCGAGCCAGGCCGAAAACGCGGCCGATGCCGCCATGCAGCGGCAGGAAACCCGCAGGAAATGGCTGGTGCGCCTCGCGCTGGCGGTGCTGCTCGTCGGGGCGGTCTATGCGACCTGGTATCTGCTCGTCGGCCGCAACCATGTCAGTACCGACAATGCCTATGTGAACGCGGAAGTGGCCCAGGTGACGCCGTTGATCTCCGCCCAGGCGGTCGAGGTGCTGGTGACCGACACCCAGGCGGTGAAGCGCGGCGACATATTGGTGAAGCTCGACCCCACCAACGCCCGCATCGCCGTGGCGCAGGCGGAGGCCGACCTTGCCGAGGCGAAGCGCCGTTTCCGCCAGGCCGTGGCGACCAGCGGATCGCTGGCCGCGCAGGTCGATGCCCGCGCCGCCGACATCAACCAGGCCCGCGCCCAGCTCGCGACGGCGCAGGCCGATTTCGACAAGGCCCGCATCGACCTGCGGCGGCGCGAGGCGCTGGCGCCGAACGGCGCCGTCTCGGGCGAGGAACTGACCAGCGCGCGCAAGGGCTATGCGGCCGCGCAGGCGGCGCTCGATCTGGCGAAGGCCGGGGTGGCGACGGCGGAAGCGACGCGCGGCGCGGCCAGTGGGCAGCTTGCCGCCAACGACGCGCTGGTGCGCGGATCGACCGTCGACACCGATCCCGCCGTGCTGGCCGCCAAGGCGAAGCTGGACAATGCCCGGCTCGACCTTGGCCGTTCCGTCATCCGCGCGCCGATCGACGGCGTGGTGACGCGGCGGCAGGTGCAGGTCGGCCAGCGCGTCGCGCAGGGCACGCCGATCATGAGCATCGTGCCGCTGACCCAGGTCTATGTCGACGCCAATTTCAAGGAACGCCAGCTCGGCCGGGTCAAGGTCGGCATGCCCGCCACGGTCACGTCGGACCTTTATGGCAGCGGCGTCGTCTATCATGGCAAGGTCGTCGGCTTCTCCGGCGGCACCGGAGCCTCCATGGCGCTGATCCCGGCGCAGAACGCCACCGGCAACTGGATCAAGGTGGTGCAGCGCCTGCCCGTGCGCATCGCGCTCGATCCCAGGGAACTGGCCGAACATCCGCTGCGGGTCGGCCTCTCCATGGAAGCCGAGATCGACCTTTCCGGCCAATAAGGAAGCCCGCTGGTGAGCCGCCCTGCCGAGACATTCTCGCTTCTGTCGCCCCGTCACCGTCTGCTGGCGGGGCTGACGCTGGCGCTCAGCAATTTCATGGTCGTGCTCGACCTCACCATCGCCAATGTGTCGGTGCCCCATATCGCCGGCAATCTGGGCATTTCGGCCGATCAGGGCACCTGGATCATCACCAGCTATGCCGTGGCGGAGGCGATCTGCGTGCCGCTGACCGGCTGGCTGTCGCAGCGCTTCGGCGCGGTGCGGCTGTTCATCCTGGGCATGGTGGGTTTCGGCCTGTTCTCGCTATTGTGCGGCCTGTCGATGAGCCTCGGCATGATCGTGGCGTGCCGCATCGGCCAGGGCCTGTGCGGCGGGCCGCTGATGCCGATGTCGCAGACGCTGCTGATGCGCATCTTCCCTCCCGATCAGCGCGGCCGCGTCATGGGGCTGTGGGCGATGACGACGCTCCTCGGCCCGGCCATGGGGCCGATCGTCGGCGGCTATATCAGCGACAATTGGAGCTGGCACTGGATCTTCTTCATCAACCTGCCGATCGCGGTGCTGTGCGTCTTTTCCGCGCTGGTGCTGCTGCGGCCGGTGGAGACGGTCCGGGTGAAGCTGCCCATCGACTATATCGGCCTGGCGCTGCTGGTCTTCTGGATCGGTTGCCTCCAGATCATGCTGGACATCGGCCGTGACCGCGACTGGTTCGGCGATCCGCTGATCGTCATGCTGGCGGTGCTGGCGGCGATCGGCTTCTGCGTCTTCATCATCTGGGAACTGACGGAGGAACATCCGATCGTCGACCTGCGCGTGTTCCGCCATGTCGGCTTCACCTCCGGCGTGTTCACGCTGGCGCTGTGCTTCGGCGCCTATTTCGCGGGCATCGTCGTCATCCCGCAATGGTTGCAGATTTCGATGGGATACACCGCCGCCTGGGCGGGCCTCGCGACCGCATTCACGGCGATGAGCGCCATCTTCGTGGCGCCGATTGCCGGGCGGCTGGTCAGCAAGGCCGACGTGCGCATCATGATTTCCGGCGCGGTCGTCTGGATCGGCCTCATGACGCTATGGCGGGCGCACTGGACCACCGATGCGGATTTCTGGACGATCGCCTTGCCGCAACTTGTCCAGGGTTTCGGCATGCCCTTCTTCATGATCCCGCTGACGACGCTGACCCTGGGGTCCGTCCGGCCGGAAGAAACGGCTTCGGCCGCGGGTATGCAGAATTTCCTGCGCACGCTGGCGGTTGCCATTTCCACCTCTCTCGTGCTGACCGGCTGGGGTGACGGACAGCGCATATCGCGCAACGAGATGGTCGGCAGGCTCAACGCCGATACGACCATCGCCGACCTCACGAGCCGTGGTTTTTCGCCGGATCAGGCGCGGCAGATGGTGGCCAATCTGGTCGATGCGCAGGCGCAGGTGGTGTCGATGGACCATGTCTTCTTCATCGCCGCGCTGGTGCTGTTCCTGGCCGCTGCGGTGGTGTGGCTCGCCCCGCGCCCGACCGGAACGGTCGACCGCTCGGCCGCGCATTGAGCGGATCGTCTATCCCAGCCTGACCTTGCGCGTGACGCCGATCGCTTCCAGAAAGGCGGTGTCATGGCTGATGACGATCAGCGCCCCGTCGAAGGCGGCAAGACCCTGTTCGACGGCGGCGATGGAATCGAGATCGAGGTGATTGGTCGGCTCGTCCAGCATCAGCAGCGGTGGCAGGCTGTCTCCACCCAGCACGCAGGCAAGGCCCGCGCGCAGAAGCTGCCCGCCGCTCAATGTCCCCACCTTTTGCAGCGCCAGATCGGCCCGGAAGCGGAAACGGGCCAACGCCGCGCGTATGGCATTGTCGCTTGCCTGCGGATGCAGCCGTGCGAAATTGCCGGCGATGCTGGCCTGCGGGTCGAGCAGGCCGACGCGCTGGTCGAGCAGGGCGCAGTCCACCGATAGCTGCACCGTGCCGGACAAGGGCGGTAACTGGCCCGCGATCAGCTTCAACAGCGTCGATTTGCCCGCGCCGTTGGGGCCGGTGATGGCGATCCGTTCCGGCCCGGAGACGCGCAGGCTGAACCCGCGCAGGACCGGCGCGTCGGGTCGATAGCCCGCCGTCACATCCTCCAGCCGCACGATCGGTCGGTCCGCCGACACGCCGGTGGGGGGCAGGGCGACGGTCAGGCTCTCGACGATCTCGATGCGCCCGCGCGCGGCCTGTGCCGCCGCTGCCGCATCGCGGCCCAGCCGCTCCGCCAGCCGTGCGGCCTCTCCGCCGGAGCCTTCCGCCCGGTTCTTGCGCATGCCGATCAGGATGCGCGGCATGTCGCCCTTCGCGCCCTTGCGCGCGCCGGCGGCGTCACGGCGCTGCTTGCGTTCGGCCGCGACCTGTGTCCGGCGGGCGATGTCCTTCACGCGCCGCTCCGCTTGTTCCAGCGCCTGTCCGGCGGCGGCCAGTTCGATCGCCTTGCGCTCGCGATAGGCGGTCCAGTTGCCGCCATGGCGACGGATGCCCAGGCTCGTCAGCTCGGCGATCGCCTCCATCGCCTCCAGCAGGGCGCGGTCATGGCTGGCGACGATCGCGCCCGCCTTCCATCCCCCAAGCAGGTCGACCAGGGCGGCGCGTCCTTCCGCATCCAGATTGTTGGTCGGCTCGTCCAGCAGCAGGAAGTCGGGCCGCGCAAACACTGCCGCTGCCAGTGCCGCGCGGCTGCGCTGGCCACCGGATAGCTGGAGCAGCGGCGTATCGGCGTCGGCCGCCAGCCCAACGGCCGCCAGCGCTTCCTCGATCCGCCCGGGCAGCGTCCAGTCGCAGGCCTCCAGTTCCGCCATATCGGCCTCGCCGCGCTCCGCCTTGCCAAGCAGGGCGATCTCGCCGCGCACGCCGAACAGGTCGGCGATCCGTTCCTCCGGCGCGACCTGCACCGTCTGGCGCAGCGTCGCCACGCTGCCATCGACCTGCACCATGCCGCTGCCAGGCATCCCGGTTCCGGCGATCAGCCCAAGCAAGGTCGACTTGCCGACGCCATTGCGCCCGACAAGGCCGAGTCGTTCGGTCGTGAAACGGAAATTCAGGTCCGAAAGGACGGGAATGCCGTCAGGGGTGGACCAGTTGAGTTGGGAAATGGTGATGGAGGGCACGGACGAAAACTTTCCTGACGGCAGAGCAATTGGGCTTTGCGATCAGATGCTTGTCCATGATGGGGTCCTCCGGGAAACGCCGCGCCTTGATACAGGGGCAGGCCGTGTCTGGCAACCGCTGCATGGCGCGCCTGATTGACGCGGCGCAGCATCGCGGTCAGTGAGTGGCAAAAAGGTGGGGTCCATGCGAATCGTCATCATCGACGACAGCGGCCTGCGTGCGACGGTCCTGGAAGAAGGGCTGCGCGAGGCGGGCTATGACGATATTCACATCGTCCCGCCGCGCGGCGGCTTCGTCGCGCGGGTGGAACGCATGGCACCCGACGTGGTGCTGATGGACCTGGGCAGCCCCAGCCGCGACACGCTGGAGGAGATGCTGACCGTCAGCCGCGCGCTGGCCCGGCCCATCGCCATGTTCGTCGACCAGTCGGACGACTCCATGATCGGCGCCGCCATCGACGCGGGCGTCTCCGCCTATGTCGTCGACGGGCTGCGCAAGGAACGGGTGAAGCCGGTGCTGGAACTGGCGGTGCGGCGCTTCAACGCCTTCGCCCGGCTCCAGAGCGAACTGGACGAGGCGCGCACGGCGCTGTCCGACCGCAAGATCATCGACCGCGCCAAATCCATATTGATGAGCCAGCGGGGCCTTGGCGAGCCGGAGGCCTATGCGCTGCTGCGGTCGAGCGCGATGAATCAGGGGAAGAAGATCGTGGATGTCGCCCAGGCCCTCATCACGGCCAGCGATTTGTTGGGAGGAGTGTGATGACGACCGACCTGCGCATCGCCTTCCTGCCGCTGACCGACGCCGCCGTGCTGGCGGTGGCGCGGGAAAGGGGCTTCGCGGAGGAGGAGGGGCTGCATCTGGACCTCGTCCGCACGACGAGCTGGGCGACGTTGCGCGACCGGCTGGTGTTCGGGCAGGTGCAGGCGGCGCATATGCTGGCGCCGCTCGCCGTCGCCGTGACGCTGGGATTGAGCCAGCAGGCCGCGCCGCTCTCCGCCCCCTACAAGCTCAACGTCAACGGCAACATGCTGGTGATGGCGAGCGAATTCGCGCAGGCGCTGGACCCCGACATATCGGCGCGGCTCGACGATCCGCTGGGCACGGCGCATGATTTCGCCGCCGCCATCGGCCTGTGGAAACGCAAGCCGGTGATCGGCGTCGTCCACCGCTTTTCCAGCCATTCGGTGATGCTGCGCTACTGGCTGGCGAGCGCGGGCGTCGACCCGGACCGTGACGTGGTGCTGCGGGTGCTGCCGCCGTCGCTGACGGTGGAGGCGATGCGCGCCGGGGAGATTGACGGCTTCATCGCGGGCGAACCCTGGGGCAGCGCGGCGATCGATGCGGGCCTCGCTGAAACGGTGGCGATCGGTGAGCGCATCTGGCGGCGGGGGGTGGAGAAGATACTTGCCTTCCGCACGCCCTGGCTGGAGGAAAATCCCGATAGCGTCGACCGGCTGCTGCGGGCACTGGCCCGCGCCGCAACCTGGTGCGACGCGCCGGAGCATCATGAGGCGCTGGCGCATCTGCTCTCGCAACCGCACTATGTCGACCAGCCGGCCGAGGTTATCCTGCGTGCCTTGTCCGGCAGGATAGTGCCGCGTGTCGACATGGCGCCGATGGGCATGCCCGATTTCATGCTCTTCTCGCGCGAGGCGACGCCCTTTCCGTGGCGCAGCCAGGCGCTGTGGATCTATTCGCAGCTCGTCCGGTGGAAGATGGTGGAGCATAGCGCGGACAACGCCGCCAAGGCCGCATCGGTCTTCCGCCCGGACATTTTCCGCCGCGCGCTGGCCGACAGCGACGTGGCGATACCGGGCGCCAGCATGAAGGTGGAAGGGGCGGTGGCCTCTCCGCTGGCGGTGGGGTCGAAGCGGGGCGGACTGACATTGGGGCCGGACCGCTTTTTCGATGGCCGCGTGTTCGACCCCGAACGGATCGAGGATTTCCTCGCCGGTTTCTGACCCGTTGGCGGCTTCCCATTTTGTGCCTTGCAACATGAAGCGATTCGCGGGATAACATAAGAGTCGCGCGACGAAGCGCGTTTTACAGGATGAGCCCTTCCCAAGGCTGGGATCGCGTTCTCCTTCAGATTTTGCAGCAAAGCCGCTGGCCGGATTTCGTGAAGAACGAGGTCCGGAAGCGGCTTTTTTTGTGTCCAATTCACAAGGATTGAAGGACGTCATCATGGCAACTGCTTATTGGGATAGCCCGGAAGGGGAGGGGGAGACCGGCCAGACCAGCTTCTGGAAGGCCGGGCACACGCCGACCCTGATCGCCGCTTTCCTGTATTTCGACCTTGCCTTCATGGTGTGGGTGCTGCTGGGGCCGCTGGCGCCTTCCATCTCCAAGACGCTGGGCCTGACGCCCGCGGAAAAGGGCCTGATGGTGGCCGTGCCGACGCTGGCAGGCGCCATATTGCGCGTGGTCAACGGCCTGCTGGTCGACCGTATCGGCTGCAAGCAGGCGGGCGCGATCAGCCAGGTCATCGTCATCCTGGGCCTGTTCACGGCCTGGTTCCTGGGCGTCAACAGCTTCGGCGGCACGCTGGCGCTGGGCGTGATCCTGGGTTTTGCGGGCGCGAGCTTCGCGATCGCGCTGCCGCTCGCCAGCCGCTGGTATCCGGCCGAGCATCAGGGCAAGGCCATGGGGCTTGCGGGCATGGGCAATTCGGGCACGGTGCTGGCTTCGCTGTTCGCGCCGCTGCTGGCCAAGGCGTTCGGCTGGAACGCGGTGCTGGGCTTGGCCTGCATTCCGCTGACCATCGTCTTCGTCATTTATATGCTGATGGCGAAGAACGCGCCCAACGCGCCTGCGCCCAAGAAATTGGTCGATTATTTCCATCCGCTGAAAAGCGCTGACGCCTGGTGGCTGATGGGCTTCTACGCGGTGACCTTCGGCGGTTTCGTGGGCCTTGCCGCCTCGCTGCCGATCTATTTCACCGACCAGTTCGGCCTGACCCCGGTGGTCGCGGGCTATTGCACGGCGGGCTGCGTGTTCGCCGGATCGCTGGTCCGTCCGATGGGCGGCGCGCTGGCCGACCGGATCGGCGGCGTCAAGGCGCTGATGATGGTCTATATCATGGCCGCGCTGGCGCTGGCCGGGGTTGCCTATGCGCCGACGCTCTTCTCCGCGCTCGGCTTCTTCGTCGCCGCGATGCTGGCGCTGGGCGTCGGCAACGGTTCGGTCTTCCAGCTCGTGCCGCAGCGCTTCGCGCAGGAAATCGGCGTCATGACCGGCCTGGTCGGCATGGCGGGCGGCATTGGCGGCTTCTACCTCGCCTCGTCGCTGGGCATCGCCAAGCAGTTCACCGGCAGTTTCGCGCCCGGCTTCCTGATCTTCGCGGGGCTGGCCCTGGTCGCGTTCCTCGGCATCTCGCTGGTCCGTGCCCGCTGGCGTGCGACCTGGACCGGCGCCGCCCGCATCTGATCGCGCATGAACGGGTAGGAGAGGAGGCGGCGGCCCGTGACAGGCCGCCGCCCATTTTTTGCGTCTGCGATAAGGCGCGGCGGGCATCGGCGTAAAATACATCGCAGCGCGAGGAATCGCTTGACGCGAATCGTCAGAAGAATATGCTGCAATGCAAAGGACAGGGTTGTCCTTCTTCCATAGCCGCGCTGGTCCAGGGACGGATCGGCAAAGCGCAAATGATGGCAAGGCCGCCATCCAGACCTCTGGGTTCAAAGCCCAGGGGTCCGGATGGCGGCCTTTTTCTTTTTCTGGAGTCAAGGGATGGATTTTCAGAACAACGGACCGGAAACGGCGAACGAAGAGGACATCTTCGTGCCGTCCGAGGATGTTCGGGAACATCTGGTTGTCGTGGGCAACGGCATGGCCGGTTGCCGCGCAGTCGAGGAACTGCTGGCGCGCGACAAGGATCGCTATCGCGTCACCATCTTCGGCGCGGAACCCTATGTGAACTATAACCGCATCATGCTCTCGCCGGTTCTGGCCGGGGAAAAGAGCTTCGATGACATCATCATCAACAGCCGCGATTGGTACAGCGAGAATAATATCGAGCTGATCGCGGGTGATCCGGTGACGGCCATGGACCGCGCCGCCAAGACCGTCACGAGCCATTCGGGTCGCACCGTCGGCTATGACAAGCTGCTGATCGCCACCGGGTCGGACCCCTTCATCATCCCGGTTCCGGGGAAGGATCTGCCCGGTGTCATCAGCTTCCGCGACATGAAGGATGTCGACACCATGCTGGAGGCCGCAAATAACGGCGGCAGCGCGGTGGTGATCGGCGGCGGCCTGCTCGGGCTGGAAGCCGCGCACGGCCTGACTCTGCGCGGCATGAAGGTGACGGTCATCCACCTGATGGACACGCTGATGGAGCGGCAGCTCGACGAAGCGGCGGGCTGGTTGCTCAAGAGCGCGCTGGAAGGACGCGGCCAGACCATCCTGACCGGCGCCAACACCGAAGCCATTTATGGCGACGGCAAGGTCGAGGGCGTACGCCTCAAGGACGGCACCGAAATCCCGGCGAACCTGGTGGTGATGGCGGTGGGCATCCGCCCCTCGACCGCTCTGGCCCGCGAAGCCGGGCTGGAGGTCAATCGCGGTATCAAGGTCGACGACCACATGGTGACCAGCGACCCCGATGTCCTGGCGGTCGGTGAATGCGTCGAGCATGACGGCAATGTCTACGGCCTTGTCGCGCCGCTGTGGGAGATGTGCCGCAGCCTCGCTGACGGCCTGACCGACCAGCATACGGGCTATAAGGGCTCGGTCACCTCGACCAAGCTCAAGGTCGCGGGGCTGGACGTCTTCTCCGCCGGTGATTTCTCCGGCGGCGAAGGTTGCGAGGACATCGTCCTGCGCGACGCCTCCCGCGGCGTCTACAAGCGCGTCATCGTCAAGGACGACAAGATCGTCGGCGCGGTGCTCTATGGCGATACCGTCGATGGCGGCTGGTATTTCGACATGCTCAAGCGCGAAGAGGATGTCGCGGACATTCGCGATCTGCTGATCTTCGGTCAGGCTTATGCGGCTCTTGGCGCCTCGGGAGGGGGCGCGCTGGACCCTAAGGCGGCCGTTGCGGCGCTCTCGGACGATGCCGAGATCTGCGGCTGCAACGGCGTCAGCAAGGGCCAGGTCGTCGCCTGCATCGAAAAGGGCGCGTGCAGCCTCGATGCGGTGCGCGCCACCTGCAAGGCGTCGGCAAGCTGCGGAAGCTGCACGGGTCTGGTCGAAAATCTGCTGGCGGTGGTGCTGGGCGATGACGTCCAGTCCGGGCCGAAGACGATGTGCAAATGCACCAGCTTCACCCACGACGACGTCCGCCGCGAGATCGTGGCGCAGAATATGCGCTCCATCCCCGAGGTGATGCAGTTGCTGCACTGGTCAACCCCGGACGGCTGTTCCTCCTGCCGCCCAGCGCTGAACTATTATCTGCTCTGCGCGCTGCCCGGCGAATATCAGGACGACCAGCAGAGCCGCTTCGTGAATGAGCGCATGCACGCCAATATCCAGAAGGACGGCACTTATTCGGTCGTTCCGCGCATGTGGGGTGGTCTTACCAACCCGCGTGAATTGCGCGCCATTGCCGATGTGGTCGAGAAATATGATGCGCCGATGGTGAAGGTCACCGGCGGCCAGCGCCTCGACATTTTCGGCATCAGGAAGGAAGACCTGCCCGCCGTCTGGGCCGACCTCAATGCCGCGGGCATGGTGTCGGGTCACGCATACGGCAAGTCGCTGCGCACGGTGAAGACCTGCGTCGGCAGCGAATGGTGCCGCTTCGGCACGCAGGACTCGACCGGCCTTGGCGTCAAGATCGAGCGGATGACCTGGGGGTCGTGGATGCCCCACAAGTTCAAGATCGCGGTGTCGGGCTGCCCCCGCAACTGCGCGGAGGCGACGATCAAGGATTTCGGCGTGGTCTGCGTGGACTCGGGCTATGAACTGCATGTCGGCGGCAATGGCGGCATCCATGTCCGCGCCACCGACCTGCTGTGCAAGGTCGCGACCGAGCAGGAGGCGATGGACTATTGCGCCGCCTTCACCCAGCTCTATCGCGAGGAGGCGCGCTATCTGGAGCGCACCGCGCCGTGGATCGAGCGGGTCGGCGTGGACTATATCAAGCAGCGCATCGTGGAAGACGAAGCGGGCCGCGAGGCGCTCCGCAGCCGCTTCCTCTATTCGCAGAGCTTCAGCCAGGAAGACCCCTGGGCCCAGCGCGCAGCGGGTGCGGACAGCGAACTGCACCAGCCGCTTGAACCCCCAATGCCCTTTGGCGCCATCGCTGCGGAGTGAACGACATGACCGATTGGATCGACATCGGAACGCTGGCCGACATTCCCCAGCGTGGCGCCCGCACGGTGCAGATTGCAGGCGAGAAGGAAATCGCGGTGTTCCGCACCGGTGACGACCATGTCTTCGCGCTGGTCAACGAATGCCCGCACAAGAAAGGCCCGCTGAGCCAGGGCATCGTGCACGGCCACAGCGTCGCCTGTCCGCTGCACAACTGGAACATCGCCCTGAAAACAGGCGAGGCGCAGGGCAATGACGAGGGCTGCACGCCGACCATAGAGGTCAAACAGGAAGGCGGTCGCATCCTGATCGCCCGCCTGGCCTCGCTCAAGGCGGCGGCATGAGCTTCCGGTCCCTGCTCTTGCCGGCAGGGGCCAGGGTGGAGGGGGTGTGCTGGTCATCCCTTGCGGCACGCACCTCCACCCAATTCTCTCTCAAGGAAGATGAGGTAAGGGCATGACTCAGGCCATCCGCACCACCTGCGCCTATTGCGGCGTCGGCTGCGGCATCTCGGCCACGCCGACCGGCCCGCGGTCGGTCACGATTCTGGGCGATGAGGCGCACCCGGCCAATGGCGGGCGCCTCTGCTCCAAGGGCACGCATCTGGGCGAGACTGTGGGGCTGCAAGGCCGCCTGCTTGCGCCCATGATCGGCGCCAAGCGGGCAAGCTGGGACAAGGCGCTGGACCTTGTCGCGAAGAAGTTCCGCGAAACCGTCGAACGCCACGGCCCCGACAGTGTGGCTTTCTACGTCTCCGGCCAGTTGATGACCGAAGATTATTATGTCGCCAACAAGCTGATGAAGGGCTTTATCGGCTCGTCCAATATCGACACCAACAGCCGCCTCTGCATGTCGAGCGCCGTCGCCGGGCACAACCGGGCGTTCGGTGAAGATGTCGTGCCCGCCAGCTATGACGATCTGGAGGAAGCGGACCTGATCGTGCTGGTCGGCTCCAACACCGCCTGGTGCCACCCGATCGTCTATCAGCGCATCCAGGCGGCCCGCGCCGCGCGCGGCACCAGGCTGGTGGTGATCGACCCGCGCCGCACCGAAACCTGCGAAGGCGCGGACCTCCATCTGCCGGTGAAGCCGGGAACCGACGTCGCGCTGATGAACGGCCTGCTGGCATGGTGCGACGCAGAGGGCGTCACCGATCCCGCTTTCCTCGCTGAGCATGTCAATGCGCCTGAAGGCTTCTGGGAGCATATCCGGAGCGGCCACGACCTCTGGACCACCGCGAAAACCTGCGACATCGCCCCCGCGCTGCTGGAACAGTTCTACAAGCTGTTCGCCGCGACCCCGCGCACCGTCACCATGTTCAGCCAGGGCATCAACCAGTCGATCCGCGGCACCGATCAGGTCAACGCGATCATCAACGTGCACCTCGCCACTGGTCGCATCGGCAAGCCGGGCGCGGCGCCCTTCTCGATCACTGGCCAGCCCAACGCCATGGGCGGGCGCGAGGTCGGCGGCCTTGCCTCGACGCTGGCGGCCCATATGGACTTCGCCCCGGACAATGTGGAGCGCGTCGGCCGCTTCTGGGCCGCGCCGGCCATGGCGACCAGGCCGGGCCTCAAAGCCGTCGACCTGTTCCGCGCGATCAACGAAGGCCGGATCAAGGCGCTTTGGGTGATGGCGACCAACCCCGCCGTGTCGCTGCCCGATGCGGGCCGCGTGCGCGAGGCGTTGCAGGCGGTTCCCTTCCTCGTCGTGTCAGACATCATGGCGGACACCGACAGTTCCACCCATGCCCATGTCCGCCTGCCCGCCGCAGGCTGGGGGGAGAAGGACGGCACCGTCACCAATTCGGACCGCACCGTCAGCCGCCAGCGGCCCTTCCTCGCGCTGCCGGGGGAGGCCAGGCCCGACTGGTGGATCGTCAAGGAAGTCGGCCGCCGCATGGGTTGGCGCAACGCCTTTGCCTATGACCGGCCCGCCGACATCTGGCGCGAACATGCGCGCCTCACCGCCTATCAGAATGATGGCGCGCGCGTGCTGAACCTGCGCCGCCAGGCGACCATCAGCAATGATGCCTATGACGCCATGGAACCGTTCCGCTGGGGTGGCGAAAGGCCCTTCTCCGACGGCCGCTTCCCGACGCCGGACGGCAAGGCGCGGCTGGTGCTGACGAAGCAGATGGAGATTCAGGAGCCGCTGAAACAGTGGCCGATGACGCTCAACACCGGGCGCTATCGCGACCAGTGGCACACGATGAGCCGCACGGGCCTGTCCCCGAAACTCGCCCGCCATCGCGAGGAACCGCTGGTGGAAATCCACCCGCAGGATGCCGAGTTACTGGGCATCGCCGACCGCGATCTGGCCCGCGTCCAGACCGCGCAGGGCAACAGCCTCTTCCGCGTCGCGATCAGCGAAGGCCAGCGCCTGGGGGAAATCTTCACCCCCATCCACTGGACCGACCAACAGGCGAGCGGCGGCCGCACCGGCCTGCTCCCGCGTCCGCTGGTCGACCCGCATTCGGGCCAGCCCGGCTTCAAGTCCACCCCGGCCAGCGTCGAGAAGGTGGCGACCGAATGGAAGGGCTTCCTGATCCTGCGCGGCGACGAGCCGGTGAAGCTGCCCTGCCTCTGGTCGACGCGGATCACTGTGCCCGGCGGCGCGCTCTATGAGATTGCGGGCAATGGCGACCCGGCGCGGCTCGATGCCTTCCTGCCCAAGGGCGACCGTGTCGAGGCGATGGACGCCTCGCGCGGCACCCGGCGCATCGCGACGATCAGCGAAGGCAGGCTGAACGGCGTGCTGTTCGTGACCCGCACCGGCCTGCTGCCCTCGCGCGACTGGCTGATCCGGCAACTGGAGACCGAAGGGGTGGGCGGCTCCGTCCTCGCGGCGCGCGGCCCCGGCAGCCAGCCGGATAAGGGCGCGACCGTCTGCGTCTGTTTCGACATCGGCCTCAACCAGATCGTCGCGGCGATCCGCGAACAGCAACTGGTCAACGTGGCCGCCGTCGGCAAGGCGCTCGGCGCCGGGACCAATTGCGGGTCCTGCCGTCCGGCCATCGCCAATATCCTCGCCCAAGCCCAGCAGGAGACGCTCCATGCAGCCGAATGACCTGATCGCCCCCGGTGAAGTCTGGCTGGTCGGCGCAGGGCCGGGCGATCCGGACCTGCTGACCCGCAAGGCCGAAAAGCTGATCGCGGCGGCCGAAATCGTCTTCTACGATGCGCTGGTCGGGCCGGGCGTGCTCGACCTCATCCCGCAAGGCGTGGAACGGGTCAGCGTCGGCAAGCGCTCGGGCCGCCATTCGAAGGCACAGGAAAGCATCAACGACCTGCTGCTGGCAGCGGCAAAGGCGGGCAAGCGCGTCGTGCGCCTCAAGGGCGGCGACCCCTCGGTCTTCGGCCGCTCGGCGGAGGAGATGGCGCATCTGGCAGCGGACGGTATCCGCTTCCGCATCTGCCCCGGCATCACCACCGCCAGCGCGGCGGCGGCGAGCGGCCATGCCTCGCTCACCCTGCGTGGCGTCGCGCGCGGGCTGACGCTGGTGACGGCGCATCTCAAGGCTGGCGAGCCGTTGAAGCTGGATTGGGCTTCGCTGGCCAGCGCGGGCAGCACGCTCGGCATCTATATGGGCCGCGCCGCCGCCGGAGAAATCAGCCGCTCGCTGATCGCCGCCGGGCGCGATCCCGAAACGCCGGTGATGGTGGCGGTCAATGTCTCGCTGCCTCATGAACGGCTGATCCGCGGCAAGCTCTCCGCGCTGGCCTTCCTGGTGCAAACGATCAGCGACGAACACCCGACCCTGCTGCTGATCGGCGAGGCGGTGGCATCCACCCATGTTCCGGCGGACATCGCGGCGGGCGTCGCCGTCAAGGCTTGAGGATCAACCTCTCCAGATCCTCGGGCCGGTTGATATTGGGCAGCACGAACTCCGGCCGCTCGACGATCCGCGCGCCGATCCGCTCCAGCCAGCCATAAATGGAGCGGTTATTCTCCTCGGCCAGATGCGCGTCCAGTTCTGCCGCCAATGAAACGGGCCAGAACCCCGCTAATTGCTGCCCTTTCAGGACCGCCGCGCCGTCCCCGATCAACGCTCCCGCCAACCCTTCGGGATAGACCGGAACGTCGCACCCGGTCGTCAGCACCGCGTCATAGCCCCGCGCCGCCGCATGATGCAGCGCCGCATTCAGCCCGCCCAGCGGCCCCATATCCGGCGCCGGGCGATCCGCCAGCCCGCCCTCGCGCCCGCAGATCACGACGCTTTCCACATGGGGAGCGATGGACGCCACCGCATGATCCAGCAAGGTCCGCCCGGCCAGCATCGCCTGCGCCTTGTCGCTACCGAAGCGGCTGGAGCGCCCTCCGGCCAGCACCGCGCCCAGCAATCGCATCCCGTCCCTCCTCAACCCGCTTGGCAGAAGCCCTGCTTTCCCTTATGGCGCGCGGCGCGGACGGGGCAAAGCCTCGACCGCAAAGAAGATCGCGCCGGTGCCCGAAAGGGCTGAAAACGGGAATGCGGTGCGGACGGGCAACCGTCCAATTCCGCGGCTGTCCCTGCAACTGTAAGCGGTGAGCGCGATGCACTTCGGTCGCAAGACCGGCCACTGGACGCCAAGTCCGGGAAGGCGTGCATCGCCGCATTGACCCGCGAGCCAGGAGACCTGCCGGCGCATGGTCGCTCTTGCCCTGGTCCAGGGGTTGGCCAAGGCACGGTGTTTTCCGTCTGAGCGACGAAGCGGCGCAGGGCCGCATCGGTGCGGGGGCGGCACTGGCGTCGGCTGTCCCCTGTCCCGACCGCGCGAGCGGATGCCCTGAGCCATGAAGTCGCAGCGGCGCTCAGGGAAACATCATAATGTTGAAAGCCACCATCTCTCTCGCCGCGCTGCTCGCGGCCACGCCCGCGCTCGCGGCTGACGACGCGGATAATGACGCGATCATCGTCACCGCGCTCGGCATCGAACAGCCCCGCGACGAAGTCGGCCAGGCCGTCACCGTCATCGACGCCGACACCATCCGCACCCGCCAGAGCGTCAGCGTCGTCGATCTGCTCGCCACCACGCCGGGCGTCCGCTTCAACCGCAGCGGCAGCCTGGGCGGCGTGACCGGCGTGTCGCTACGCGGCGCGGAAACGACGCAGACGCTGGTGCTGATCGACGGGGTCAAGGTCAACGACACCAGCGGTATCGGCGACATGTATGATTTCGGCGGTCTGCTGACCGGCAATATCCAGCGGATCGAGATATTGCGCGGCTCCAACTCGATCGTCTACGGCAGCCAGGCGATCGGCGGCGTCGTCAACGTCATGACCGGCACGCCCGCCGCCGGTTTCGCGGGCAACGCCTCGGTCGATTACGGCTATCGCGATACATTGAACGCCAAGGCCGATATTTCGGGCAGCAGCGGCATCGCCTCGGGCGGCGTGGGCGTCGCCTATTTCAACACCGACGGCATTTCCGCCGCCGCCAACGGCACGGAAAAGGACGGATACGAGAATATCGCCGCCAACGCCAAGCTGAAGCTGGCCTTCACCGACACGCTCAGCCTCGACCTGCGCGGCTATTATATCCATACCGATCTGGACACCGACAATGGCGTGATCGACAGCACAGCCGACACCGCGAAATCGGATCAATATGTCGGCTATGCCGGCCTCAACCTCGCCCTGTTCGACGGCAGGCTCACCAATCGCGCGGCCGTCACCTGGTTCCGCATGGATCGCGACTATACGTCCGCGTTCGGGCCTTACGGCTATTCGGGCACCAATCTGCGCTTCGAATATGAAGGCGTCTATCAGCCGGTCGATCAGGCCAGGCTGATCTTCGGCTATGAACATGAGCGGCCGGATTATGACTTCTCCGGCTTCGGTTCGACCGAAAGCCACAAGGCCGATATCGACAGCGTCTATGCGCTCGCGGTCGTGAAGCCCTTTACTGGGCTCGCCGTCACCGGCGGCGTGCGGCATGACGATCACAGCCAGTTCGGCGGCGCGACGACCTTCGGCGCCAATGCGAACTACACGCCCAACAACGGCGCGACCAATTTCCGCGCCAGCTATGGCGAAGGGTTCAAAGCGCCCTCGCTCTACCAGCTTTACGGCACCGATGTCGGCAATGCCGGCCTGCGCCCGGAACGGTCGAAAAGCTATGATATCGGTTTCGACCAGCGGCTGGGCGGCGACCGGGCGATCCTTTCCGTCACGGCTTTCCGCCGCGTCACGAAGGACCAGATCAATTACGACTATTCGATCGGCCTCTATGGCGGGTACAACAATATCGACCGCACCCGCGCCAAGGGGGTGGAGGCGATGTTGACCCTGAAGCCGGTCGACGCGCTGACCGTCACGGCCGCCTACAGCTATGTCGATGCGCGCGACCGCGACACCGGCGCCCGCCTGCCGCGCCGCGCGGCCAATGCGGTCAGCGTCTCGGCGGATTATGTCTGGCCCTTCGGCCTCACGACCGGCGCGACCGTGACGATGGTGGGCGACAGCTTCAACGACGCGACCAACCTGGTCCGGCTGGACGGCTATGCCCTGGCCAATGTCCGGGCCTCCTTCCCGATCCTGGAGAATCTGGAAATCTACGGCCGCATCGACAATCTCACCGATGAGAAATATGCCACGGTCTATGGCTATGGCACTTATGGCCGCTCGGCCTATGGCGGCGTGCGTGTCCGCTTCTGACGGACACCTAACGGCGTGGCGCAGCGTTCACCTGCGCCACGCCTTTGTGCGCGGAGCCGTCGATCTGCGCCACGCCTTTGTGCGCGGCGCCATCGATCTGCGCCACGATGGAGCGGACGGCCTCGACATAGGCGGGGCCGCCGCACACCGTCCACGCCTGCGGCACGCGGATGCGCGGGATCGCGCGCAGGATCGGATGGTGCAGCATTTCCGTCCCCTGATCGACGACCTTTTCGCTGCCGCTCTCGACGATCAGCCAGTCCGGCCGCGCCGCGATCATCTCTTCCAGCGAGACTTGCGAGAGCGCCGGTTTCCCCAACTTCCCCGCCAGATTCACCAGCCCCGCGCGCTTCATCATGTCGTCGACCAGCGTGCCCGTCCCGGTCATATAGCCGCGCCGCTGATAATAGGCCGCCACCCCGCCGCGCCGCGCACGGGGCAATGCGGCCAGCTCGCGGTTCATCCGCGCGATCATCGCCTCGCCGCGTTCGGGATGGCCAACCGCCGCCGCCGCCTGCCGGATCTGCGCCAGAATCATGGCATAGCTGTCCGCGCTCGCCAGTCCCAAAGTCCGCCATTGTCCCGGAGGTGCGCCCACCACGCCCTCTCCGGAGGGAAAGCCGACCAGCAGATCGGGCCGGAGCGCCAGCACTTCCTCGGCGGGACGTTTCAGGGTCCGGAAACCCCGCGCCTTGCCGACCGCCGCCGACACTTCCGGATCATGACCATAGGGGCTGAGCGCCGCGATCTGCCCCGGATCGGCCAGCGCCAGCACATATTGATCGGCGCAGACGTTGAGCGACACGATCCGCTTGGGCGGCGCGGGCGCGGCGCCGGTCAGCGTAAGCGCGCAGAGCGCCGTGGTGATTATTCTACGCCGCATGTCTTCTCTGATATTCGCTCCGATAGACCACCGTGCTCCTGCGAAGGCAGGAGCCCAGTTCAAACGGCGGGCCTGGACTCCTGCCTTCGCAGGAGCACGGAGCGCCGGAGGAGACGCTGTAGCAAGCATCGGGAGGCGCGCAAGCCATGAGCGCCCGCCGGCACCCGCTGCTGATCCCCGCGCTGATCGCGCTCGCCCTGATCGCCGCCCTCGGCTCCCTCACCCTCGGCGCCGTGCCGCTCTCTCCCCCGCGCATCCTCGCGGTGCTGACCGGCGGCGGCGATGCTATCGCCCGCGCCATCCTCCTCGACCTGCGCCTGCCGCGCATGCTGCTCGGCCTCATCGTCGGCGCCATGCTCGGCCTGTCGGGCGCGGCGCTCCAGGGCTATCTGCGCAACCCGCTGGCGGAACCCTCGGTGCTGGGCGCATCCAATGCCGCGGCCTTGGGTGCCGTCTGCGCGCTTTATTTCGGCCTCGCGGAGCTTCACCCGCTGGCCCTTCCCGCGCTCGCCATCGCGGCCAGCCTGATCGGCATCGGCGCGCTGTTCCTGCTGGCTGGCCCCGCCGAAAGCCCGCTCACCCTGATCCTCGCCGGGATTGCCATCGCCACGCTGGCGGGGGCGGGGATCAGCCTGTCGCTCAATCTCTCGCCCAATCCCTTCGCGGCGATGGAGATCATGAGCTGGCTGATGGGCAGCCTTGAAAACCGGAGCTACAGCCATGTCTGGATCGCGCTCCCCTGCGTGGCGGTTGGCGCGGCGCTGCTGATCGCGGACGGGCGCACCTTGGATGCGCTCACCCTGGGCGAGGACGGCGCGCAGGCGCTCGGCATCGATCTGCGGCGGGCGCGCCTGCGCCTGATGCTGGGCGTCGCGGTCGGGGTGGGCGGCGCGGTCGCGGTATCGGGCGCGATCGGCTTTGTCGGCCTGATCGTGCCGCATCTGGTGCGCCCGCTGACCGACCGTTCGCCCTCCGCGATCCTGCTGCCCTCGATGCTGGGCGGCGCGGTACTGCTGACGCTGGCGGACATCGGCGTCAGACTCATTCCCACCAGCAGCGAACTCAAGCTCGGCGTGCTGACGGCGCTGCTGGGCGTGCCCGTCTTCCTGATCCACCTGATGCGGGAGCGGCGGCTATGGTGACGATCCGCGCGCAGGGCCTGTCCGTCCGTCTTGGCCGTCATTCGGCGTTGGACGGCGTCGACCTTCATCTGGAACCGGGACGGCTTGTCGGCATCATCGGCCCCAATGGCGCGGGCAAATCGACCCTGATCCGCGCCCTGCTGGGGCTGGTGAAGCGGGAGAGCGGCTCCGTCCTGATCGACGGCATCGACAGCGCGCGTCTGACCCGGCGGGATGTTGCAAGGCGCATCGCCTATCTGCCACAGGGCCAGACCCTGCACTGGCCGCTGGCGGTCGAACGGCTCGTGGCCCTCGGCCGGATGCCGCATCTCGGCCCCCTGTCGCGCCTGTCCGCGGAGGACGAGGCACAGATCGACGCGGCGCTGGCTCGCGCCGATGTGCTGCATCTGAAGGGCAGGGTGGCGACCGAACTCTCCGGCGGCGAGCGCGCCCGCGTGCTGCTGGCCCGCGCCCTGGCGGTCGGCGCTCCCGCCCTGATCGCCGACGAGCCGCTGGCCGCGCTCGATCCGGGGCATCAGATCGACGTGATGGACCTGCTCAAGGCCGAAGCGCAGGCCGGGTCGCTGGTCGTCACCGTGCTGCACGATCTCGGCATGGCGGCGCGCTATTGCGACCGGCTGCTGCTGATGGATCGCGGGTCACTGGTGGCCGACGGCGCGCCGCTGGAGGTGCTGACGGAGGAGAATCTCGCTCGCGTCTACGGCATTTCCGCCCGCATCGAAACCGCGGGCGACCGGCCCCTGATCCTGCCCATGGGGCGGATCAGGGGCTGATCGTCATTCGGCAAAGGCCCGCGGCGCGGGCGCGACCACGGTAAAGGTCCCCGCGCCGATCTCCGACACTTCCAGCGCGCGCTCGGCAATCCCGTCGCGCCCGAAGCGGAACGCCCCGTCGATTCCGGCAAAGCCGCCCGCATCGCGCAGCCGCGCCGCCGGGAAGGTGGTGCCCGGCTTCCAGTCGCGCGCGATCCGCACGGTCAGCAGCACCGCGTCATAGCCCAGTGCCGAAAGCCGGAACGGCGCATTGCCGTAGCGCGCCCGATATTTGGTCGCGAGCTGGCTGTAGAGCCCGTCCGACACGCTGGCGAACCAGGCGCCGCGCAGCACCGGGCTGGATGCCAGGCCACTGTCGGTATTCCACAATTCCGTGCCCAGCAGCCGCGCTGTCGCGCCGCCATTCTTCCGCACGATGGGCGCGACCTGCATCGCCACCTTGCCGCTGTCCGCGATCAGCAGCGCGTCATAGCTGGACGAAGCCTGCAATTTCCGGACCGCCGCGGTGATCGAGGCCGGGTTGCGGTCGAATGTCTGCATCGACACCACGGTCCCGCCCACGCCCTCCACCGCGCGCAGCAGCGCCGTGCCCGACCGCTCGCCATAGACGCCCTTGGGCACCAGTGCGGCGAAGTGCGACAGGCCCTTGCCCTTGGCGAATTCCACCACCCGCTCGATCGACTGGTTGGGGTTATAGCCCATGATGTAGACGCCGTTCCCGGCGACGCTGGTGTCGTTGGAGAAGCTGATCACCGGCACATTGGCCCGCGCCGCGATCGGTCCCGCGATCCGCGCATCCTCCGCCAGCAACGGCCCCAGGATCAGCTTGTTGCCGTCGGCCAGCGCCTTGTTCACCGCCGCCGCCGCGCCGATGCCGGTGTCATAGGTGGTGATGCGCACCTTGTCGGCCTTGGTGTCCAGCAGGGCGAGCGTGGTCGCATTGGCGATCGACTGGCCGACGCCCGCATTGGGGCCGCTCATCGGCACCAGCAGCGCGACGCGATGGCGCAGCGTGTCGGTGGGCAGGCCCTGCGTCACTTCGGGGCCGGTCTCCACGGGGCCGGCGGGCTGGCCCGGTCCCGGCCCCTTGGGCACGATCGACTGACAGGCGGCGACCAGCAGTGCGGTGGCGGCGAACAAAATCCGCCCGGCGCGTTGCATCGAAGCGAACAAGTCCGCTTGCCGGGGGGCATCCGTCTCTGTCATCTGGCGTCCTTATGGAAACTGATATTATGCGTCTTGAGGCTGGGCTTTACATCGTTGCGGGGCCGATCGGCAACCTTGGAGACCTAACCCCTCGCGCGGCCGAAGTCCTGCGGCTGGCCGATGTGGTCGCCGTGGAAGATACACGGGTCAGCGCACGGCTGCTGCGCCATGCCGGGTCCGACCGGCCGATGGTCCCCTATCACGACCATAGCGCCGAAGCGGTGCGCCTGCGCCTGATCGAACGGATGGCGAGCGAATCGGTCGCGCTGCTTTCCGACGCCGGAACCCCGCTGATCTCCGATCCGGGCTACAAGCTGGTGCGCGACGCCCGCGCCGCCGGACGCCGGATCACGACGCTGCCCGGCCCCAGCGCCGCGATCGCCGCGCTGACGCTCTCGGGCCTCCCCACCGACCGCTTCCTGTTCATGGGCTTCCTGCCCTCCAAGCAGAAGGCGCGCGGCGACGCCCTTGCCGAAGTCGCCGCCCTGCGCGCCACGCTGGTCTTCTACGAAAGCGGCCCGCGCCTGTCGGAAAGCCTCGCCGCCATGGCGGAGCATCTGGGCGACCGCGAAGCCGCCGTCTCGCGCGAGATCAGCAAGGCGTTCGAGGAAACCGCCACCGGCACGCTCACCGAACTTTCCGCCCGTTATGCCGACGCGCCGCCCAGGGGGGAGATCGTCGTCACCGTCGGCCCGCCCGGCGAAGCACCCCCCGCCAGCGCCGAGGATGCCGACGCGGCCTTGCTCGAAGCGATGCAACGCCTCCCCGTCTCCAAGGCGGCGGGGGAGGTGGCGAAGAAACTCGGCCTCGACCGCCGCGCCCTTTACGACCGCGCGCTGGAACTCAAGGGGTGAAGAAACAGACCGCCGAAAGGCGTGGGCGCCAGGCCGAGCGCATCGCCGGCTGGTGGCTGCGCCTCAAGGGCTGGCAGATCGTCGGCCGCCGGATGCGCACGCCGGCAGGGGAAGTCGATCTCGTCGCCCGGCGCGGCAATATGCTGGCCTTCGTCGAGGTCAAGGCCCGCGCCACCAGCGCCGGTCTCGACCTTGCCATCGACGAACGCCGCCTCTCCCGCGTCGCGGCGGCGGCGGAAATCCTCTTCCACCAGCTCGCAAAACCGGGCGACGACATGCGAATCGACGTGATGCTCCTTGCGCCGGGCCGTCCGCCGCGCCATCTGGCCAATGTCTGGCACGGGGGGTAAGGCTGCCTTCCGGTTTTTTGGCCGCCAACGGAAGGAACTGAAGACGCCCATGACCCAGCTCAACCCGCTCACCGTCGCCGTGCAGATGGACCCGATGGAGGGGATCAGGATCGGCGGCGATTCGACCTTCCATATCATGCTGGCGGGGCAGGCGCGGGGGCATCGCCTCTATCATTATCTCGCCACCGACCTCACCTACCGCGACGGCCGCGTGCTGGCGAAGGCGCGTCCTGTGAAGGTGCAGAAGGTGGAGGGCGACCATTATGTCTTCGGCGCGCCGGAAATGCTGGACCTTGGCCGCGATGTCGACGTCGTGCTGATGCGGCAGGACCCGCCCTTCGACCTGAGCTACATCACCGCCACGCACCTGCTGGAGCGGGTGCAAGCCGAAACGCTGGTGGTGAACGACCCGGCTTCCGTCCGCAACGCGCCGGAAAAGCTGTTCGTGCTCGATTATGCGCGCTTCATGCCGCCGACCATGATCACCCGCGATCTGGAGGAAGTGAAATCCTTCCTCGCCCAGCATGGTGAAGTCGTGGTGAAGCCGCTCTACGGCAATGCGGGCAACGCCGTCTTCCATGTCGGGCGGTCCGGCGCGAATCTGTCCGCGCTGGTGGAACTGTTCAACGCCTCCTGGGTCGAGCCCTTCATGGTCCAGGCCTTCATTCCCGGCGTCGCGGAAGGCGACAAGCGCATCGTGCTGGTCGACGGCGAAGTCGCGGGCGCGGTCAACCGCATCCCCGGCGCGGGCGAGATCCGGTCCAACCTCGCCGTCGGCGGTTCGGCGGCGAAGACCGTGCTGACCGAGCGCGAACTGGAAATCTGCGAAGCCCTTGGCCCGGAACTCAAGCGCCGCGGCCTGCTCTTCGTCGGCATCGACGTGATCGGCGGCGAGTGGCTGACGGAGATCAACGTGACCTCCCCGACGGGCATCGTCTCGATCGACGCCTTCAACGGCACCGACACCGGCGGCATGATCTGGGACGCGATCGACGCCCGGCTGGCGGCGCGGGCGGCCGCCTGAACCGCCACGCCGCATCATGACCGACTGGGTCCTCCGCCTGATCGACGCGGGCGGCTATTGGGGCATTTTCGCCCTGATGGTGATCGAAAACGTCTTCCCGCCAATCCCCTCCGAACTCATCATGGGGATCGGCGGCATCCGCGTCGGACAGGGGCGCATGGACATGGGGCTGCTGCTCTTCGCGGGCACCGTGGGCACAACCATCGGCAATTATTTCTGGTATCTGATCGGCCATTATCTGGGCTTCGGCCGGCTGAAGCCGCTGGTCGACCGCTATGGCCGCTGGGCCACGCTGGAATGGCATGACGTCGAAAAGCTCGACCATATCTTCGGCAAATATGGCCAGATCGTCGTGTTCGTGTTCCGCTTCATGCCCGCCTTCCGCACGATGATCTCGCTGCCCGCCGGGCTGTTCCGGATGGGCCATGTCCGCTTCCTGCTCTGGACGACCGGGGGCGCCCTCATCTGGAATATCATCCTCGCCTATGCGGGCTTCGTCCTTGGCCAGAATTTCCGCGACATCGACAAATATGTCGGCCCGGCGGCCACGGCCTGCGTGATCGGCGCGGTCGTCTTCTATCTCTGGCGTCTCGCGACGTGGAAACCGCGTGGCTAGAGCGATTTCCAGTCAGATGGCATCATCTGACGGTTAAGAAATCGCAGCAAATAAAAGACTTAGAGCGGCCGATCTGATTCAATCAGATCGGCCGCTCTAAGCCCGGGGATGCGCATTCCGGTAGACGTCCAGCAGATGCGCCGCATCCACCTGCGTATAGATCTGGGTAGAGGACAGGCTGGCATGGCCCAGCAATTCCTGCAACGACCGCAAATCCGCCCCGCGCCCCAGCAGATGCGTGGCGAAGCTGTGCCGCAACGCATGCGGCGTCGTCCGGTCCGACAGCCCCAGCCGCCCCCGCGCCCCCTGCACCGCCCGGCGGATCAGCGCGGGCGACAGCGGCCCGCCCCGTGTCCCCCGGAACAGCGGCGCGTCTTTCTCCGTCCCGAAGGGGCATAGCGCCACATAGGCCTCGATCGCCTCCCGCACCCTGGGCAGCAGGGGCACGATGCGCGTCTTGCCCCGCTTGCCCGTCACCCGCAGCGTCTCGCCCAGCGGCAGCACCGCCCCGTTCAGCCCCATCGCCTCCCCGATGCGCAGTCCCGCGCCGTAAAGCAGCAGCAGCACCGCCCAGTCCCGCGCCCCGATCCACGGCTCGCGCGCCGTTTCGGCAATGTCCTCCGCCAGCGCGACAGCCTCGTCCGGCGACACCGGGCGCGGCAGCCCGCGCTTCACCCTTGGTCCTTTCATCAACGGCACCCGCGCATCCTCGCCGCCCACGAACTTCAGGAATCCGCGCACCGCGGACAATTCCCGCGCCGCCGACACATTGCCGATCCCGTCCATCCGCCGGGCGGTGAGGAAGGCCCGCAAATCCGCCTGCTCGACCCCCGCCAGCATCGCCGCCGTCACGGCCTCGCCGCGATGCTCCTCCAGGAAGGCGACCAGCCGCTCGGCGGTCGCCATATAGGCCCGCACCGTATGCACCGACCGCCGCCGGTCGAGCGCCAGATGCCGCCGCCACTGTTCGCAAAGATCGCCTGAAGCCGTCATCCCGGCACTGTAGGGCAGGGGATCGCCCTTGAAAACCGCCCGAAAATGGGCACATGGGGATGGACATGGCAACTCCCTTCGACCTGGCCGATCTTCCCACGGGCACGCTGATGCGGCTGTCCCCGCTGGTGGCGCGCGTGCTGGCGCCCAATCCCTCGCCCTTCACCTATACCGGCACGCAGACCTATGTCGTGGGCGTGGAAGAGGTTGCCGTCATCGATCCCGGCCCGGACGATCCGGCGCATCTCGCCGCGCTGCTCGACGCGATCGACGGCCGCCCGGTCACGGCGATCCTGTGCACCCACACCCATCGCGACCACAGCCCCGCCGCTGCGCCGCTCAGTGCCCGGACCGGCGCCCCGATCATCGGCTGCGCGCCGCTGACGCTCGACGATGACGGCCCCCGCGCCGACGCGGCGTTCGACGCCGCCTACCGCCCCGACCGGGTGCTGAAGGATGGCGAACGGATTGGCGGCCTGGGCTGGACGCTCGCCGCCGTCGCCACGCCCGGCCACACCTCCAACCATCTCTGCTTCGCCCTGCTGGAGGAAGAGGCCCTCTTCACCGGCGACCATGTGATGGGCTGGTCCACCAGCATCGTTTCGCCCCCGGACGGCGACATGGCGGCCTATATGACCTCGATGCAGCGGCTGCTCGACCGGACCGACGCGATCTACTATCCGGCGCATGGCGATCCGGTGGAAAGTCCCCAACGCCTCGTGCGCGGCATGATGGGCCACCGCAAGCAGCGCGAGGGCCAGATCGTGCGCTTCCTCGAACGCAACGGCGCCTCGGAAATCCCCGATATGGTCGTTGAAATGTACAAGGGCGTCGACCCGCGCCTGCACAGCGCCGCGGGGCGCTCGGTCCTCGCGCATCTCATCGACCTCGACGGACGCGGCATCGCCGCCGCGACGGGGGATGGGCGATGGCAGTTGCGTTGAAACGCCATGCGGGGGCCATCGCCGCCGCGCTGCTGCTCCTGATCGTCGGCGCGGCCATGCTGGTCGGCTGGCACCGCTATCAGCGCGACTATGCGGTAAGCGTGGAGGATGACGGCACCGCCGTCACGAAGCTCATTGCGGAGCGTTTCGCGGGCGCCGCCAGCCTCAAGGTGTCCGAACTCTCCGGCACGATCCAGAGCACGGCGCAGGATGTGCGCGGCTTCGGCTGGCTCAAGTCCGATCAGGTCGTCAAAATGCCCTTCTCGGTGGATTATTTCATCGATGTGAGCGGCATCGACGCCAGCGACCTGGAATGGAATGGGAAGACCCGCACGCTCATCGTCAACGCGCCCGATGTGAAGCCGGGCCGCCCCAATATCGACGAAAGCCGCCGCACGCTGGTCCAGACCAACGGTCTCATCGTCACCCGCAAGGCGGGCGAGGAACTCAGCCGCCGCACCTCGGCCCATGCGCAGGGCCGCGCCGAAAAGGAGGCCCGCTCGCCCGAACGCATGGCGCAGGCCCGCGATTATGGCCGCGCTGCGCTCGGCAGGCTGCTCGGCGCGCCGCTTGGGGCGCTCGGCTATGGCGACGCGCGGGTGATCGTCACCTTCCCGCCGGAACGCACCGACAGGAATCGCGACCAATGGGACGTCACGACACCGATCAACGAGGTACTGGCCAACAAGCGACAGTCCCGCTAGGGGCTGCCCCGGCATGGCGTCCATACGGGCCTGCGAAGCGCGATTTTCTTCGTTCCGGTGCTCACGTACTGAAGTACGCTGCGCTCCGGTACTCGAAAATCACACTTCTCGGCACCATCTGAACGCCATGCCGGGGCAGCCCTCGAGGGGGTGCGCGTGGAGGCCGAGAGGAGTGAGGCACATGACTGCGATGACCACCATCCCGCAGGGGATCGACCTGCGCGCGGAGATCGACCGGCTGCGCAAGGAACGCAACGCCGTCATCCTCGGCCATTATTATCAGAAGCCCGAAATCCAGGACCTGTCCGATTTCGTCGGCGACTCCCTCGAACTCTCGCGCAAGGCGGCGGAGACGGACGCGGACGTGATCGCCTTCTGCGGCGTGCGCTTCATGGCTGAAACCGCGAAAATCCTCAGCCCTGAGAAGATCGTCGTCCTGCCCGACATGGACGCCGGTTGCAGCCTGGAGGACAGTTGCCCGCCCGCCCAGTTCAAGGCCTTCCGCGAAGCCCATCCCGATCATATCGCCTTGAGCTACATCAACTGCTCGGCCGAGGTGAAGGCGCTTTCCGACATCATCGTCACCAGTTCGTCGGCGGAAAAGATCCTTGCGCAGATCCCGAAGGAGCAGAAGATCATCTTCGGCCCCGACAAGCATCTGGGCGGCTATCTCAAGCGCAAGCTGTGCCGGGACATGCTGCTCTGGCCGGGCGTGTGCATCGTGCATGAGGCGTTCAGCGAGACCGAATTGCTGAAATTGAAGGCCCAGCACCCGGACGCGCCGATCGCCGCGCATCCGGAATGCCCGCCCTATATCGTCGACCATGCCGATTATGTCGGCTCGACCAGCGGCATATTGGAATTTTCGAAGACCATGCCCGGCGACACGCTGATCGTCGCCACCGAACCGCACATCATCCACCAGATGCAGAAGGCGGTGCCGGAAAAGACCTTCATCGGCGCGCCCGGCGCGGACGGCAATTGCAACTGCAATATCTGCCCGTACATGGCGCTCAACACGATGGAAAAGCTGTATCTGGCGCTGCGCGACCTCCAGCCCCGCATCGAGATGGACGAAGAACTGCGCCTTGGCGCGAAAAAGAGCCTCGACCGGATGCTGGAAATGGCGAGCGGCACGGTCGGGCAGGGCGATCTGGGCAACCGCTGACCTGTCTTTCCCTCTCCCTTTCGGGGAGAGGGGCTAGGGCCAATCGACATTTAGCCCTGACGGCCTGCAAATGGCGCTTTTCCGTGCTTCCGGTGCTCACGTACTTTTAGTACGCTCCGCTCCGGGTCACGAAAAACCACCATTTTCGTCTCGTCATCATCTAAATGTCGATTGGCCCTAACCCCCACCGACCTCCGCCACCAGTTCCGCCACGACCCCTTCCAACTGGTCCAGCCCCGAATTCGTCCCTTCCTCGAAGCCGACGCCCAGATATTCGTCCCGCATCGCCTTGCTCTCGAACAGGGTGTGGTGCGTCAGCAATGTCCGCCCCTCCGCATCCTCGGCAAAGCTGATCGTCGTCACCATCACCGACGATCCGGGCGCCTCGAAACCATTGTCGTACCGAATCCGCACATGGGGCACGATCTCCAGATAGGTGCCGCCAAAGGGCGGTCCCAATTCCCCCTCGCTGCTGGTCATCTGGAACCGGAAGCGCCCGCCGACCCGGAAATCCATCTCGCATTTCGTCAGCGGCCAGCCGACCGGCCCGAACCAGCGCTTCACATGCACCGGATCGGCATGGGCGGCAAAGACCAGAGGCGCGGGCGCATCGATCAGCCGGGTGATGACAATCTCGCGCACCGATTGGGGTTCGTCGCTCATGCTTCCTCTCCTTTCAGATAGGCTTCCAGCCGGTCGTAGCTGGCGTTCCAGAAGGCTTCATAATCGCCCAGCCATTGCGCCGCGGCCTTGAGCGGCGCGGGTTCCAGCCGCACCGGCCGGGTCTGTGCGGCGCGACCCCGCGACACGAGGCCGGCCTCCTCCAATATCTTCAGATGCTTCGACACGGTCGGCTGGCGAAGGCCGGACGGCGCGACCAGTGCGTTCACCGTCGCTTCGCCCCTGGCCAGGCGGTGGAGGATCGCCCGGCGCGTGGGATCGGCGAGGGCGCTGAAAATCCGGTCAAGCTCGGCAGGCTGCAAAATATCGCTCTCCATCTATATAGCTAAAAGGCTATATAATTAATCAGGGACTGTCAACCGTCCTGCGACTGTGCCACATCGCTCGCCATGACCGCTGATTCTTCCCCTTTTTCGCTCCCCGGCTTCGACCTTGACGCTTTCATCGCCTCGACCCTGGCGGAGGATCTCGGCTCCGACGGCCGCGACGTCACCAGCGAAGCGGTGATCCCCGCCGACGCGATCTTCGACGGGGTGATGGACAGCCGCGACGCCGTGACGCTGGCGGGCCTGCCGATCGCCGCCGCCTTCTTCCGCGCGCTCGACCCGGATGTGGAGATCGAGCTGCTGAAACAGGATGGCGACCGCGTGGCGGCGGGCACCGACATCATGCGCATCCGGGGCAAGGCCCGCGCCATGCTGACCGCCGAACGCTCCGCGCTCAACACCGTCCAGCATCTGACCGGCATCGCGACGATGACCAGCGCCTATGTCGACGCGATCCTGGGCACGGGGGCGACGCTGCTCGACACGCGCAAGACCATTCCGGGCCTGCGCGTGCTGGAAAAATATGCGACCCGCATGGGCGGCGCGACCAATCACCGCATGGGGCTTTGGGACGCGGCGATGATCAAGGACAATCATGTCGCCGTCGCCGGATCGGTGGAGGAGGCCGTCCGCCGCGCCGCCGCCGCCGGCATCGCCAGCATCATCGTGGAGGTGGATCGCGTCGACCAGATCGAACCCGCGCTCGCCGCCGGGGCCACCCATCTGCTGCTCGATAACATGGACGCGCCCACCCTGCGCGGCGCGGTCACGCTGGTCGGCGGCCGCGTACCGACGGAGGCTTCGGGCGGCGTCACGCTCGAAACCATCCGCGCCAGGGCGGCAACCGGCGTCACCTATATCAGCGTCGGCCGCCTCACCCAGTCGGCCCCCGCCGCCGACATCGGACTGGACTTCGCTTATGCTTAAGCTGGTGCTGCCGCTCTGTCTGCTCGCCACTCCCGCCGCCGCGCTGGCGCAGGCCAGCGAGTGCCGCCTTCCCGCGCAGATCGCCCGCCCGCACATCGAAGGCCCGACCGCGGAAGAACCCCGCCGCGTCCTGCCGATCGGCAGTTATACGCTGGCGATCAGCTGGTCGCCGCAATATTGCGCCGGGCCTGCGGGACGGAAGGATGATTTCCAGTGCAGCGGCCGCCATGGCCGTTTCGGCTTCACCCTGCACGGCCTGTGGCCCGACGGCTATGGCAAGCAATGGCCGCAATATTGCAAGCCCGCCGCGCCGCTGTCCCGCAAGCTGATCCAGCAGCATCTCTGCTCGACCCCGTCGGTGCAACTGATCCAGCATGAATGGGTGAAGCACGGCACCTGCATGCCGACCACGCCGGACCGCTTCTTCGCCCTGTCGCGCCGCCATTATCAGGCGCTGCGCTATCCGGACATGAAGGTGCTCGCCCGCCGCCCCGCCTTGACCGCCCGCGCCTTTGCCGAGGCCTTTGCCGCCGAAAACAAGGGGCTGACCGCCGACATGATGCGCGTCACCGCCACCCGCGACAATTGGCTGAGTGAAGTGTGGCTCTGCATGGACCGCAAGCTGCGCTACACGCGCTGCCCCGCGCATCAGGGCGGCGTAAAGCCCGGCACGATGCTCCGGATCGCGCCGCCCGCCTAACCCTCGACAATCACCGTCGAGGGATGGTGCCGGTCCAGATGCCTGCGGATGATTTGCAGGTTCTTCGTGTTGGACTTGAACAGAAAGTCGAAAATATCCCCGGCAAAGGGGATCGCGCCGACCAGCGTGTCGAAGCCGACATTGGCCGCCATGCGGGTGAGTTGCCATTTCGACATGCCCAGGTTCCGCGCCTCCCACACGATCCATGCGCCCATCGCCGCCGTGGCGAAATCGCCCACCACCGGGATCAGCCCGACCAGGCTGTCCAGCCCGACCCGCCGGTTGGTGCCGGGGATGACGAACAGCCCCTCCAGCAACGCCTCCATCGCCTCGATCCGCTTGCGCACCGAAGCGGGATCGCGGCCGAAACCCGGCATGTCGCGCACGATCCGGTCGAACTGTTCCTGGGAAATCGCCATCATCCTGTCCTCCAGCCACCGGCTTTTGATGCCGCATCGCGTTTTTCGCAAAACCGGTTCCCACTTTTGCGCGCGATGCTCTAGTTGGTGCTCCGGAACAGATGGTTCAATGGGTGCCGCGCCCGGGGCGAGGCCGTGAACCCGGTCAGCCGCCGCGCCACCAGTGACCAGCGTACCGGCGCGCCCAGCGCGATATAGCCGTTATGCGCCTGCATCAGCGCCTCGGCCTGCGCCACCCGCGCCATCCGCTCGTCCAGGCTGCCGGCCATGCTCGCCGCCTGCAACGTCGCCTCCGCCTGCGCGGAACAATGCACCTTCCGCGCGCAGCCGATCCGCCCCAGATACCAGAGCACGCTGTCATAGGCAGCAACCTCGTCGACCAGCCGCAGGTCGGCCTCCGCCGCCATCTCCACCCGCTCGACAGTGAGGCCGATCATGCTGAGGTCATGCCGCACCAGCCCGAACAGCATCGTCGCGCCCGGCCCCTTGGGCAGCGCCACGCGCAGCGTCGGCGGATCGCCATGCTCGCTGCGCCACCGCTTCATCACCGCCTGTCCCTGCGCCCATCGGTCGGCCATCGCCATGCCGGACCAATCGGGCACGGCGGGCGGTTCCGGCAGGTCGATCTGCCCCGGCACGATCTGTTCGGTCGTGGCCCATCCGCCGACCGGGAACATCACCGGCAACTGGCTGCGGTCGATGGCCATGGCGATCGCCCGCCGCACGCCGTCATCGTCCAGCAGCGTGCCGTTTCCCGTCACCGCCAGCCCCAGCAGCCCCTGCACCGGATCGATCCGCACATCGTCGCGATCCACGCCGGCGGGCACCAGCAGCGGCAGGTCGGCAAAGCGCCCGCCCAGCACCAGCGCCGCCTCGCCCTGCTGGAACCGCACGATCGCCAGCGCCGCCCGCTCAGCCCTCAGGATACGCGTCTGCCAGGCGGGCACCGGCAGTTCGTCGCCCGACTCGTTGGTCGCCCGCTCGACCGGCACCAGCTTCAGCGCCTTGCCCAGCGCCTTGTCCAGCGCCACGCGCCGATAGGGGCCGGTCCCGCCCTCGCGCGACAGCACCGCCATTTGCGGCTGGGCCAGCATCTGGAGCAGATAGGGGCGTGGCGTGGCCAGCCGGATCTCGATCACCTCGCCGGTCATCGCCACCACATCCTGCACCGCGTCCAGCGGTCCGTACGGGTCCAGCCGCCGCAGCATGTCGATGCGGGACATCAGGATGCGCCCGACATCCTTCGCCGTCACCCGCGCCCCGTCGGGCCAGAAGGCACGGCGCAGGCGGAAGATATAGCTGCGCCCGTCATCCTGCACGATCCAGCGTTGGGCGAGCGCGGGCAATATCTCCCCCCCGGCATCGAACGCGACCAGCCCCTGCGCCGTCGCCTCCAGATACAGTTTCGATCCCGGATCGGGAAGATAGTCGAGCGGCGTGGCGAAATCGGCGGGCGTGCCGATGACGCTCACCGCCACCGGCCCGCTGCCCTCGTCGGAACAGCCGCTCAGCGTCCCCAGCAGGGAAAGCGCCCCCAGCAGGGCAAGGCAGGCGAGAAAGGGACGGGGCGGGGCCAGGGACATGCCGGTAAAGGCTTAGCCCGGGAGAGTGCCGCCGCCAACCGCTCATGTCCCGCCGCCATCCTGTCCCAATGCGGAACAAGTTTTCGTTAACCATGACTTGGCCTTGGCCGAACCGCACGCTGCGCCTATAACTTTGGATATGCGCGCCTTTTCCACCATCCTGCTGCTGTCCGCCGCCGTGACGGCCACCGCTCTGGCGCAGGGCGTCGCCTCGCCCTTCACCGTGGCGGAAAGCGGGCGGGCCTATGCGACGCTCAACGACGCGATCCGGGCCATCGGCAACGGCAAGGGCACGGTCATCGTCGCACCGGGCAGCTATGCCCAATGCGCGGTGCAACAGGGCGGCGACGTCACCATCCGGGCGAAGCAGCCCGGCAGCGTGATCCTCGACGGCGTTGCCTGCGAACAGAAGGCGGCGCTGGTGCTGCGCGGCCGATCGAGCACGATCGATGGCCTCATCTTCCAGAATCTGCGCGTGCCCGACGGCAATGGCGCGGGCATCCGCCTGGAAAGCGGCGACCTCACCGTCAGCAACAGCCTGTTCCGCAACAGCGAGGAAGGCATATTGACCGGCGATGCGCCGGGCCATTCCATCAACATCGACAAGTCCACCTTCCGCCATCTCGGCCGCTGCGATCGCGATCTCGCCTGCGCCCACGGCATCTATGTGGGCCGCTACGGCAGCCTCAGCGTCACCCGCTCGCGCTTCGACCAGGGCGATGGCGGCCATTATCTGAAAACCCGCACGCCCCGCGTCACGATCGCCGGCAACAGTTTCGACGACAGCGCCGGACGGCTCACCAACTATATGATCGACCTGTCCAATGGCGCCAGCGGCACGATCAGCGGCAATGAAATGGTGCAGGGCCGGGACAAGGACAATTACAGCGCCTTCATCACCGTGGCGCCCGAGGGCCGCGAACAGGACAGCGCGGGCCTCACCATCACGGGCAACAGCGCCTCCTTCGTGCCGGGCCTGCAACGCAGCAGCAGCTTCGTCGCCAATTTCACCGACGACGCGGTAAGGATCGGCCCGAACCGGCTGGCCAGCGGGATCAAGATCACCGACCGCCGCTGAAGGACCCTCGCCCGCAATCAAACCCTCAATCAACCGCCACCCCGGACCTGATCCGGGGTCCCGCTTCTTCACGGACCGACCGTGGAAAAGAAAGCGGGATGCCGGACCAAGCCCGCCATGACGAATGGCTTTTGGCTTAAAACGACCAGAAATTGCCATTGTGGGCCGGCCTGTGCTTTCTTCATAGCGGACATGCCTTCACTTCCATAGGATAGTGTGATGCGGATTGTCCCTATTCCCTTTATCCTATTGGCGCTCACCGCGTGTGATGGAGGTGAAGCGACCATACCGGTTGATCATGGCACCGGTTTTCGCGACGGCTATGTTGTGCAAGTTCAACGCTCCGGGACCATCGAATGGAACGGTCAAAAGCTCGATGATGCTGAATTTGTGCGTTACGTTCGGCAGTATGCGGCGATGCCCGTCGGCGCGGGGCGTTTGTGGATCGAATTTGCACCCGACGCTCCATCAGGCCGGATCGCGTTTGTGCGCCAATATGTGTTGGAGAGCGGTCTCTGTAAGCAGCGGAGATGCGTGGAAGGTTCGTGGGGCGCACGACGACCTGTCGTTAATTATGGCATCTCAGCAGCAGGCGACCATTTATTGCCGTTCGCGCGCACTCGATTACCTCCGCGAAGCTGACGGTGCTGGCTTACGATCCTTTACTGTCGATAATTTTGCGAAGCTGAACTATTATGCGAGAAATGTTTATGAAATTTTCAGCCGCAGTTGATGCATCGCTTGATCGATGCTCTTTTGCGGAGTGAAAATCTTTACGCAGCCGATCCCGAAGATCGTAAAGCGCCTCTATCAAGCTCTGCGGCTCATCTCCATTTTCAAAATATATTTCGATTTTTGGAAACGGTGAGAACGGATATTCGACCGGAAGATCAAGATATGCGAACATTTCTTCATCATCAGGAACGCTATATTCGTCCATAGGACGTGAACGGTCCTGCCTGTCTTGTGGCCGAAATTCCATACGATAGCTCCGCAATGCTCGTTTCGCGTCACCACCCACTGACGAGGTTCCGTATATTTTCACTTAAAGGGGACAGTCCCCTATCCACCCAAAAAGCCCCCCTTGCACCCCCCCGCCACCGCGCCGATAATCCCGCGATGCGCACCACCTACAACTCGGCCACCGTCCGCCTCTATCATCTCAGCGACGCCGATGGCGGCGGCGCGGCGACAACCCTGTTCTACGGCCCCTTGAACGAGGCGCTGCTCCTTGCCGAGCAACAGCCGCAGGATATGCAGGACGGCCTGTTCCTCGCCACGGACAATGATGTGGTGGCTTATCTCGATCTTATAGAGGGTTAGCCTTTCTTCCCCCACGCCCCCGCGCCATAGCCGGAACAAAGCCGGCCAAAACCGGTTGTTCCCGCAATGGCGGCGGGCGTCGATTGCGGCTTTGAAGGGGCCGTGAGGAGAAGGATGTCATGGTCACTCTGACCCCGCTGGAAGTGGGTTTGGCGCTTCTGGCGCTTGTCCTGGTGGTTGCGATCGCGATGATGGTCGCCGCCAATCGCCGCCGTGCCAATCTGCGCGCCAAATTCGGCCCCGAATATGGCCGGACGGTTGAAATGACCGGGAGCCAGCGCAAGGCCGAGGCCGAATTGCAGGAACGCGAGAAGCGCGTCGCCGCCTTCACCATCCGTCCGCTTTCGCCGCGGCAGGCCGATGCCTTCACCGATGCCTGGGTGCGGGTGCAGGCGCAGTTCGTCGACGATCCGCAGGGCGCGGTGTCGCGCGCGGACGTGTTGCTGACCGAAGTGATGGAGGTGCGCGGCTATCCCATATCGGATTTCGAACAGCGTTCCGCCGACCTGTCGGTCGACCATCCCGAGGTGGTGCAGAATTATCGGTCCGCCCACGACATCGCGGTTCGCCACGCGCGGGGCGAGGCGGATACCGAAGACCTCCGCCGGGCAATGATCCACTATCGCGCGCTGTTCGACGATCTGGTGCATGAGCCGGTCGATCACCGCATGGCGCCCCGCGTGACCCGGTTGCCGCAGGATGACATGCCCAGGCATGACCTGCCCGGCTCCCATCTGCGTTAGATCGATGGCCAGAGATTGATGGCCACTCGGATGGCATCATCTGACGGCCCAGAAATGACGGCAAAGCCGTTTTGAGGGAAAAAAGGGGCGGACGGGTCCGGCGCAGCTCCGCCGGACCCGCCATGATCGTCCGTCCGCCATCACCCGTCCGCAAAGCCGAAGGGCGTATGGGTCCGCCGGAAATCCTCCGGCAGCATGTCGCGGCCGATCGGCGGGGCGGACCGGGCCATGCACTGGCTGCGATGGCACAGCCGGCATGTGACGCCGATCGGGGTCGGCTCACCGGCAGATTCGCCTGCCGCATAAATCAGCTTGTGCGCATGCTCCGCCGCGCAGCACAGCGCGATCGCCCGCTCGATCTTCGGCACGCCCCAGCCGCCGCCGCCCGCCGTCACCGTCCGCGCGATGGAGAAGAAACGCTGCCCGTCCGGCAGTTCCAGCCATTGGGTCAGCACTTCGCGCGGCCGTTCGAAAGCATGGTGCACCGACCAGAGTGGGCAGGAACCGCCATGGCGCGCGAAGGGAAAGCCCGCGCTGTCCAACCGCTTGCTGACATTGCCCGCCTGGTCCACCCGCAGGAAGAAGAAAGGCACGCGCTCCTGCCCCGGCTTTTGCAGCGTGGTCAGGCGATGCGCGGTCTGTTCGAAACTGGTGCCGAACTGGCGGGCCAGCGCCTCCACATCGTATCGACGCGCCTCCGCCGCCTTCGCAAAGGCGCCATAGGGCATCAGGATCGCCGCCGCGGCATAGCTGGCCAGCGCCCGCCGGGTCAACCGCCGTCCGCTCTCGCCGGCGAACTGGCCGTCCTTCAGCAGCGCCTCGAAATCGCGCCGCATCTCCAGATAGGCGATCTGCAACGCCAACTGGAAGGCGGTACTCGCCCCGTCCAGCGCATCGTCCAGCAGCACGGCGTCGCGATGCCGGTCCAGCCGCCGCATCGATCCCGCCATCACCTCGGTCGGCAGCCGCCGCACCCGCAGATTATGCTTCGCCTTCAGCCATGCGGCCAATCCCCCGGCGGACAGCCCGCCCGCCGCCTCGGCCTCCGCCGCCAGCTTCTCCCCCGCATCGTCGAGCAAGGGGAAACTGTTGCGCCGCGCCCCCAGAAAGCGCCGCGATTCGGCGACCGGATCGGGCGCCTCCGCGGCCTCGGGCCGTTCCGCCCCCTGATCGGCGAGGGCCAGTTGCTCCTCGCGATAGGCCGTGTGCAGCCGCAGCAAGGCCTCGGTGATCCCCGGATAATTGACCGCGACATCGCCGGTCGCCAGCACCGGCAGGTCGATGTCCGCGAACATCGGGTCCTTCAGCACCGCCTGCAACCGCGCCGTCTGCTCCGCGCCGCCGTCGCCCGCCAGCTCGCTCATGTCCATCTTGTACGTGCGGGCAAGGCGCAGCAGCATGTCGGCGGTCAGCGGGCGCTGGTTGCGCTCCAGCAGCGCCACATAGCTGGCGGAAATCTCCAGGTCCGCCGCCATGTCCGCCTGCGTCAGGCCCAATTCCCGCCGCAGCCTGCGCAGGCGCGGCCCCATGTAAACCGGACGATCCTTGGCCATCTCGACAAACGCTCCTGTGCAGCCTTTACAACTTTACACGCAATTCTTGTAAAGTTCTACAACTGAACTTCACGCCCTCTGCCGCACCCGCGAAAGCCCTTCTAGAAAAGCGCCATCAATTCACCACCACATTCATGGAATCGAGCAGTCATGACCTACAGCCAGGAAATCACGAAGGCCGGCACCACCATCGGCGGTCAGGGCCATTGGGACGGCATCGCAGCCGAATCGGTCGCCCGGATGCGTCTCCAGAACCGCTTCCACACCGGCCTCGACATCGCCCGCTACACTGCCGGCATCATGCGCCGCGACATGGCCGCCTATGACGCCGATCCGGCCAACTACACCCAGTCGCTGGGCTGCTGGCACGGTTTCATCGGCCAGCAGAAGATGATCAGCATCAAGAAGCATTTCGGCACCACCAAGGGCCGTTACCTGTACCTGTCCGGCTGGATGGTCGCCGCGCTGCGCAGCGAATTCGGCCCGCTGCCCGACCAGTCGATGCATGAAAAGACCAGCGTTCCGATGCTGATCGAGGAACTCTATACCTTCCTCAAGCAGGCGGATGCCCGTGAACTGGGCATGATGTTCCGCGACCTGGACGCCGCCCGCGAAGCCGGCGACGAGGTCAAGGCGCAGAAGATCCAGCACGACATCGACACATATGAAACCCATGTCGTCCCGATCGTCGCGGACATCGACGCGGGCTTCGGCAATGCCGAGGCGACCTATCTGCTCGCCAAGAAGTTCATTGAGGCTGGCGCCTGCTGTATCCAGATCGAGAACCAGGTCTCGGACGAAAAGCAGTGCGGCCACCAGGACGGCAAGGTCACCGTGCCGCATGAGGACTTCCTCGCGAAGATCCGCGCGGTCCGTTACGCCTTCCTCGAACTCGGCATTGACGACGGCATCATCGTTGCCCGCACCGACTCGCTGGGCGCGGGCCTGACCAAGCAGATCGCCTACAGCAAGGAAGATGGCGACCTGGGCGACCAGTATAACAGCTTCCTCGACGTCGAGGAGGTCACGGACATCAACACGCTGCGCGGCGACGTTGTTCTGGCCCGCGACGGCAAGCTGTTCCGTCCCAAGCGCCTGCCGTCGAACCTCTTCCAGTTCCGCTCCGGAACCGGCGAGGACCGCTGCGTTCTCGACTGCATCACCTCGCTCCAGAACGGCGCGGACCTGCTGTGGATCGAAACGGAAAAGCCCCATATCGAGCAGATCGCCGGCATGGTCGACCGCATCCGCGAAGTCGTTCCCAACGCGAAGCTGGTCTACAACAACTCGCCGTCGTTCAACTGGACGCTGAACTTCCGCCAGCAGGTGTTCGACCGCTGGGCGGCGGAAGGCAAGGACGTCAGCGGCTATGACCGGGCGAAGCTGATGAGCGCGGATTATGACACGACCGAACTGGGTCTTGAGGCCGACGAGAAGATCCGCACCTTCCAGAAGGATGCGGCGGCCCGGGCCGGCATCTTCCATCACCTCATCACCCTGCCGACCTATCACACGGCTGCCTTGTCGACCGACAATCTGGCCAAGGAATATTTCGGCGAGGCGGGCATGCTGGGTTATGTCGAGGGCGTCCAGCGCAAGGAAATCCGCCAGGGCATCGCTTGCGTCAAGCATCAGAACATGTCGGGCTCCGACATCGGTGATGATCACAAGGAATATTTCGCGGGTGAAGCGGCGCTGAAGGCGGGCGGCGTCCACAACACGATGAATCAGTTTGCGGCCTAAAGGCCGCAGGGGAATCAGTTTGCAGCCTAAAGGCCGCGGGGGAACCAGTTTGCGGCCTAAAGGCAGCGGGGCAACCAGTTTGCCGCCGAAAGGCTGCTGACAAGTCCGGATCGCGGAGGTGCAAGCTTCGCGATCAGGGTGGAAGGACTGGACGGCCCGGAGCGTCATGCTCCGGGCCGTTTTTTCATAAGGTCAGCTTGTCAACGCTTCGGCTGTTCCGCCTTTTGTCCGGAGGAGCGAGCGCCTATCCTCCGCGCGCCTTTCAGCAAGGGGAGAAGCCGCATGTCCTACACCCTCATCACCGCCAACCGGAATTATTCGAGTTGGTCGCTGCGCCCCTGGGTGTTGATGAAAGCGCTGGGCATCGCCTTCACCGACCGCGTGGAACCGTTTGCAGCGGCAGAGAATTACGCGGCCTTCCGCGATTTCTCGCCCACGGGTCAGGTGCCGGTTCTGGTCGACGGCGACCGCGCCATATGGGATTCGCTGGGCATCACCCTTTATCTGGCGGATCGCCATCCCGCTGTCTGGCCACAGGCGGAGGGGGCGAGGGCCTGGGCGCAATGCGCCGTGGCCGAAATGCACAGCGGCTTTGCCACGCTGCGCAACGATTGCCCGATGAACGTCGGCGTGCGGGTGGAGCCGCATCTGCCCTCGCCCGCGCTCAACCGGAACGTCGCGCGGCTTGCCGAACTATGGGGGGAGGGGTTGTCCCGCTTCGGTGGGCCGTTTCTCGCCGGACCGGTCTTCACGGCGGTCGACGCCTTCTACGCGCCGGTGGTGTTTCGCGTGCGGACCTATGGACTGGAGGTCGGACCAGCCGCGAAGGCCTGGGTCGACCGTATGCTGGCATTGTCCGCCATGCGCGAATGGGAAAGTGCAGCGCTCGCCGAAACATGGCGCGAGGAAAGCCATGAAGCGGAAATCGGCGCCGCCGGCCGCATCGTCGAGGATCATCGCGCCGTCTGACTGCCCGACCTTGCATCATCGCGGCATGGCTATCCGCGCCAACAGCAAAAATTGGCTGCTTTCCCCCTTTTCCCTCGTCCTGTCTGGGGCTAGGGGAAGGGGCTATGGTACAGCCCCGCACGCTCTATGAGAAGATTTGGGACGCGCACGTCGTCGAACGCCGTCCCGATGGAACCTGCCTGATCTATATCGATCGCCACCTCGTGCATGAGGTGACGAGCCCGCAGGCGTTCGAGGGGCTAAGGCTCGCAGGCCGCAAGGTGCGCCGGGCCGATCTGACGCTGGCGGTGCCCGATCATAACCTGCCAACCACGCCGCGCCGCGATGCGGCCGGCAACCGCATTCCCATCGCTGATCCCGAAAGCGCACAGCAATTGGCCGCGCTGGAAAAGAACGCGCCCGAATTCGGCATCCGTTACATTGGCGATGCGGATGCGGAACAGGGCATCGTCCATGTCGTGGGTCCCGAACAGGGCTTCACCCTGCCCGGAACGACGCTGGTGTGCGGCGACAGTCATACCAGTTCGCATGGTGCTTTGGGCGCGCTGGCCTTCGGCATCGGCACGTCGGAGGTCGAGCATGTGCTCGCCACCCAGACGCTGCTGCTGAAACAGTCGAAGACGATGGAAGTCGTGGTGGAGGGCGAACTGGGCCCGGGCGTCACGCCCAAGGATGTGGCGCTGGCGATCTGCGGCCGGATCGGCACGGCGGGCGGCACCGGCTATGTCATGGAATATCGCGGCTCGGTGTTCCGCGATATGTCGATCGAGGGTCGCCTGACCGTCGCCAACATGTCGATCGAGGCGGGCGCGCGTTCCGGCCTGTTCGCGCCCGACGAGAAGACCATCGCCTATCTGGAGGGACGCCCCATGGCACCCAAGGGTGCGGAATGGGACGCAGCCATCGCCTATTGGAGGGCGTTGGTGACGGACGAAGGCGCCGTGTTCGACAAGAGCGTTGTGATCGACGCCGCCGACATCGCGCCGAACGTCACCTGGGGCACCAGCCCAGAGGACGTCGTGCCGGTCACGGGCGTGGTCCCCGATCCCGAGAGTTTCGCGGACGCCTCCAAGCGGGCTGCCGCGCAGAAGTCGCTCGATTATATGGGTCTCACCGCCGGACAGCGGCTGGAGGATGTGGCGATCGAGCATGTGTTCATCGGCAGTTGCACCAACAGCCGGATAGAGGACCTGCGCGCCGCCGCCGATCTGCTCAAGGGGCGCCATATCGCGGCTGGCATCAAACATGCCATGGTCGTCCCCGGTTCGGGCCTGGTCAAGCGCCAGGCCGAGGCGGAAGGGCTGGACCGCGTCTTCCTGGATGCGGGTTTCGAATGGCGGGAACCGGGCTGTTCGGCCTGCCTGGGCATGAACCCGGACAAGGTGCCCGCGGGCGAGCGTTGCGCTTCCACCAGCAACCGCAACTTCATGGGTCGGCAGGGTCCCGGCGCGCGGACGCATCTCGTCTCGCCCGTCATGGCCGCCGCCGCGGCGATCACCGGCCATCTGACCGACGTGCGCGAATTGATGGGCGTAAAAAGGGGAGAGGCGGTCGCATGAAGAAAGTATTCTGGCTGCTGGCGCTGGGCGCGCTGGCCAGTGCCGCCATGGCGGCGACCCTGGGGCGCGCGGAAGAGACGCTCACCGCTTCGAAGACGCACCCCGGCGAAAAGCAGGCGCATTGATGGAAAAGCTGAATATCGTCGACGGCCGGGCCTATCCGTTCGGGATGAAGAATGTCGATACCGACATCGTCATCCCGGCGCATTGGCTCAAGACCATTTCCCGTTCGGGCCTGGGCAAGGGCGCGTTCGAAGTGCTGCGCAAGGAACCGGGCAACGTCTTCGACGATCCCGAATATACTGGCAGTCCGATCCTGATCGCGGGCGACAATTTCGGTTGTGGGTCCAGCCGCGAACATGCCGCCTGGGCGCTGGCCGACCTTGGCATCAAGGTGGTGATCGCACCCAGCTTCTCAGACATCTTCTCGGGCAATGCCTTCAAGAACGGCATATTGACCGTGGTGCTGCCGCAGGAGGCGATCGATCGGCTCATGGAAGTCGCCAAGAGCGATCCGATCCATGTCGATCTGGAGCATCAGACCGTCACGACCCAGTTCCAGGACCGCTTCCAGTTCGAGATCGATCCGTTCCGCAAGCATTGTTTGCTGGGTGGGCTGGACGAAATCGGCCTGACGCTGGGACAGGCGGATACGATCAGCCAGTTCGAGGCAAAGGATGCCGGAACGCGGCCCTGGCTCGTTCCCGTCGTTGCGTAAGCGGCGCGATCCTCCTATTTCGGACGAAACGATCCCATTTCTTTACAGGGTACAGGCATGACCACCTTCGACGACCGTGAAAAGGCCTTTGAAAACATGTTCGCGCACGACCAGGAGATGCAGTTCCGCATCCAGGCGCGGCGCAACCGGCTGCTCGGCGAATGGGCGGCGGCGAAAATGGGCCTGACGCCCGAAGAGACCGACGCCTATGCCAAGGCGGTCGTTCAGGCCGATTTCGAGGAAGCGGGCGACGAGGATGTCATCCGCAAGCTGCTGGGCGACATGACCCAGGCCGGTATCGAGATCGACGAAGCGGGCGTTCGCGCCGCTCTGGACGAGCAGCAGGTGATTGCCCGCCGCATGTTCATCGAAGCCCAATAAGCATCAGGATCATTCCACCGTGCCGATGGCTGCCGAAGACATTGCGGACATGATCCGCGCCGCAATCCCCGATGCGCAGGTCGAGATCACCGACCTGGCCGGGGACGGCGATCATTATGCAGCCCGCGTCGTTGCGGAGAGTTTCCGGGGCATGAACCGCGTCGCGCAGCAGCGGGCAGTCTATGCGGCGCTGGGCGGACGCATGGGCGGCGTGCTTCATGCCTTGCAACTGACCACCGCCGTTCCCAATTAACGGCCATCGGACAATATGTGCGCCAGACTGCGGCGCCTGACAGGAATGGACCAAAAGATGACCGACGCCGTGCAGCAGCGGATCGCCGATATCGTCAATGGCAATGACGTCGTGCTTTTCATGAAGGGCACGCCGCTCTTCCCGCAATGCGGCTTTTCCAGCCGCGCCATCGCGATCCTGGAACATCTGGGCGTCGCCTATGAAAGCGTGGACGTCCTCCAGGACCAGGGCGTGCGTCAGGGGATCAAGACCTTTTCCGACTGGCCGACCATTCCGCAGCTTTATGTGAAGGGCGAATTTGTCGGCGGCAGCGACATCATGATGGAAATGTACGAAGCTGGCGAATTGCAGCAGTTGATGGCCGATGAGGGCGTCGCCCAGGCCAACTGAGCCTTTTCCCGAAAGACTGTCGGAAAGGCGGTTCGGTTCTCCGGGCCGCCTTTTTCATGCCGGTTGAACAACGCGTCCATGCATTCCTGCGAAGGCAGGAACAGGGCTTGCTTGATCTGTCCTGAGACAACCGGGTGGGAGGATACGGCGGAGACTGTTGCCTGTATCCTCCCGATAGTTGAACGGAATGTGGAAAGCGTCGCAAACTGCGTGCCAGGGTATAAAAAGCCCGCATGTCCGTGCTTGTGAGGGTTAATAGCGCTCCACCGGAAGCCGGACCTGTAAGGCAGGCCGACACTCCGGCCCCATGTCTTGACTACAGACGTAATCGATGCGATTACATTTGTAGTTGTCGAGTCCCGGTTGGATGAACCCGTCGTGAGCGAAAAGATCAGCGAAGCGGAACTGGTGGTGATGGAGGCGCTGTGGGAATCCGCGCCCCAAACGGCGGCCGAAGTGGCCGATCGCGTCGCCGCCGACCGCGATTGGAGCGTCCAGACGGTCAAGACGCTGCTCTCCCGCCTGATGGCCAAGGATGTCATCGCCGCCGATCAGGATGGCCGTCGCTTTTATTATCGTCCGCTCGTCCCCCGGCAGGCGTATGTTGCCAGCGAGTCGGGACGGCTGGTCAACCGGCTGTTTGGCGGGCGTGTCTCGCCGCTGGTGGCCCATCTCGCCAGCCAGGACCAGCTGACCGCGGAAGATATCGCCGAGCTTGAGGAAATCCTGAAAGGATTGAAATCATGAGCGTCTGGATCGCTGAAACGCTGATCGCCACGACCCTGCTGATGGCTATCGTCATGCTGTTGCGGCGACCGGTGGCACGGTGGTTGGGGGCGGGGACGGCCTATTGTCTGTGGCTGCTGCCGCTGGCACGCATGATGCTGCCCGCCCTGCCGCAGGAGGTTGTCCATCGCTCACCCTTGCAGATGGCGGTGGACCGGGCGGGATTGCCGACCTTGCTGGACGCCGCACCGGCGATGGCCGCACTGCCGGCGCGCGCCGAAGCGACCATTCCCTGGCTGGAGATCGGGGCGTCGTTCTGGTTGCTCGGCTTGGTCATTTTTCTGACGGTGCAGGCGGTCGGCTATGTGCGCTTCCGCCGCTTCATCCTGAACGGCGCGACGCCGGTCGGCGAAGAGGGGCGTATTCATATCGTTTCCAGCCCACGGGCCGGAGGACCGTTGGCGTTCGGCATATTGCGACCCTTCATCGTGCTGCCCGCCGATTTTGCGCTACGCTTCGATCCGCAGGAACGGGCCATGGCGATCGCCCATGAGCGTGCGCATCATCAGCGTGGCGATCTGGCCGCCAATATGATCGCGCTGCTGCTGCTGGGGCTGCACTGGTGCAATCCCGTCGCTTGGATCGCTTATCGTGCCTATCGCGCCGACCAGGAACAGGCCTGTGATGCGCGGGTGCTGGCGCTTTACGGACAGGATCAGGCCCCTGTCTACGGACGCGCGATATTGAAGGCTGCAGCGGGACATCCCTTCGCCGGCGCCTGCCACCTCAATCCCATCACCGTGTTCAAACGGAGGCTGAAAATGCTCTCTGCCCATGAAATGTCGCTACGCCGGATCAGTTGGGGCATGGCGGCGGTCGCTCTGGTCACCATGTCGGGTCTGGCGCTGACCGCGTCGGGCAGCCGGGCGGCGCAGCAGGTCGCCGCGATCACTGAAAAGGTCGACTCGATGAATTTCGGCCGGCTGGCCGATCTCGTCGCGCAGCCCGCTTCCGCCACTGAAATCGCGATTCCCCAGGTGCCGGAACCATCCGCCGCGCCCAAGCCTGCGCCCCATGAGCGCACAGGGGACACCGCCGCCAATGTTCCGTCGGTGCCCGCCGTCCCGCCAATTCCTCCAGCGCCCGCCGCTGACATGGTCCCACCGGTCCCGCCGCTTCCTCCTGCGCCGCCGATGCGCTTGCGCGATGAAGACGGCCGTGCCCTGTCCCATGCCATTCCCAGCGAAGCGGAAATCCGCCGCACGGTGCCGGATGTCGATGTCGCCAACGGTTGCGAAGAGGGCAGGAGCGTCAATCGCCGCGAGACCGTGGATGCGGACGGCCGCCGCCATATCCGTGTCCGCATCTGCGAGGCGCAGATTTCGGCGCAGGCGCATCGCGCCGCCCGTGCCGGGCTGATCGCCGCCCGCGCGCAGATTGCTGCCGCCGCGAGGATGTCGGACAAGATCCGCGCCGACGTGTTGCGCGATCTCGACAAGGAAATCGCGCATATGGACGAGGAGGAATGAAGCCATAGGCTGCGCGGATGATTTGGAATTTCAGGAAATGGCCAATCTAAGACATTCCCCTCCGCAGGCGGGACGGGGAACGTCCGTTTTCCACCCATCTACCGCCAATCGAAACTCAGGGGGGCTTCGCGAAAGGCGAAGCGGTCGAGGTGATCGGCCAGCACCTGCTTGAACCGTTCGATATCGGCGCCCTCCTCCGGTTCGATGGTGACGGTGAGCGTCTCGGCCTCCGCCGCCATCCGGATCGACCCCATGGGGAAGGCGATCCTGCCCTTTTGCGCGTCGAATTCGGTTTCGAACTTGTGGCTCCAATGCTTGCATAGCTGCTGGAGATAGCGGCTTGCGTTGGTGGTCGGTACGTTTGCGGTCAAAGTCATGGATTATAGCCTTTCGATCTTGCTGGCGGCCTCATCGATCAGCGAAGCGACGTCGAACATGGTCTGGGCATCGGCGCCTTCCTTTTCCAGCCGCGCCCGGACCGCCATGCCCAGATTGTGCATCGCCCGGCGAATCGGCGCGCCGTCGGTGCGCTCGGCCCTCTTCGCCAGAGAACCCAGGCGGTCCATGACCTCCCGCACGCCAGCCTCATGCTCCGCCAAATGGGCGGTCCCCGCCTCTGTGATGGCAAAGAGCTTGCGGCTGCTTTCGCCCGGCTGCTCGGCGATCAGGTCCATGTCAGCCAGCAACGTCAGCGTCGGATAGACCACGCCCGGGCTGGGCGCGTAGACCTCGCCCGACAATGCCTCGATCTCGCGGATGAGGTCATAGCCATGGCGCGGACTATCCGCGATCAGCTTCAGGAGGATGAGTTTCAGCGCGTCGTTGCCGAACAGGCGCCGCCGGCCGCCTCCGCGTCCTCCGCCAAAAGGCCCGCCTCGGCCGCCACCGAACAGCCCGCCTTCGAAGCGTCCGTCGCCATGACCGCTAAAACCGCCCCGGCCGAAGCCGTCCGGTCCCGCAAAATGATGATGGCCGCGCCCAAAACCACGCAAGCCGCGATGCGCATGATGAAAATGCATCATATATCTCTCAACTGTTTTTCGATGTATTGAGATATATCTTAAAATCAGACCTCGTCAAGGATTACGATATATCTTTTAATATCGCTTATGACGAAAGAGCCACATGCTCCTGCGAAGGTGGCGCTGGTTCCAACGCCGGGGACGGGCTCCCGCCCAGCAAAAAGCCCGCCGGACATGGGTCCGGCGGGCCTTGTCATTTGCAACCGATGCGGTGATCAGTCGGGTTTCTTCGCCACGCTGACCAACGCCGGGCGCAGCAGCCGATCCTTGATCGTATAGCCCGCCTGCATCTCCACCAGAACCGTACCGGGTTCCGCCTCGGCGGAGGGCACTTCCATCATCGCCTGATGCTTGTTGGGGTCGAGCGGCTGGCCGACCGACACGAGTTTCTCGATGCCGTTGCGGCCGAATACGGCTTCCAGTTCACGACCGGTGGCTTCCAGGCCTGCGACCAGCCCCTTGAACTTCTCATCCTCACGCAGATCGGCTGGGATCGTCTGGAGCGCACGCCCCAGATTGTCCGCCACCGACAGCATATCGCGGGCAAAGGCCGTCGATGCATAGGCGCGCGCATCGGCCAGTTCCTTTTCCAGCCGCCGCCGTACATTCTGCATTTCCGCATGGGCGTAAAGCACGTCCTGCTTGGCGGTCGCCAGCTCATTTTCGAGAGCGGCGATCCGCTCCGCCGCCGCGTCGCCAGCCGGCGCCGCATCCTCGGGCAGTTCGTCCACAAGTTCGGTGTTTTCGATATTCTGTTTGTCTTCGCTCATCTCATCAATCTCGACAGCGTCTGCGCAGTGAAGTCCACCATGGGGATCACCCGCGCATAGTTCAAGCGCGTCGGGCCGATTACGCCGACTACGCCCACCACCCGGCCGTCACCGCCCCGGTAAGGCGCGGCTATGACCGAAGAACCCGACAGGGAAAAGAGCTTGTTTTCCGAGCCGATGAAGATTTTGGTCGCGCTGCCCGCCAGCGCGCTTTCCAGCAGCCGGGAAATCTCCTGCTTGCCTTCAAGCTGTTCGAGCAATTGCCGCACCCGTTCCAGATCGGCGGCAGTGCCGTCGTCCAGCAGATGCGCCTGACCGCGCACGATCAATACGGGCCGCTCGTCGGCATCCTGCGACCAGATCGCGATGCCGCGTTCCACCAGTTCGCGGGCCGCGCCCTGCAAGGCATGGCGCTCCCGCTCCAGTTCGCGCTGCAAGGCTTCGCCCGCTTGCGCCAGCGTCAATCCGCCAAATCTCGCCGACATGAAATTGGCCGCCTCATTCAGCATGATGGGCGTCACGCCCGGCGGCAGATCGACCACGCGATTCTCGATCGACCCGTCCTGTCCCACCAGCACCGCCAGCGCCTGCCGCTCGTTCAGCGGCACGAAACCGAACTGCCGCAGCACCGGCTCGCGTTTGGGCACCATCACGATCCCGGCGCAGGCGGACAGGCCGGACAATGCTGCGGTCGCCGCCGACAGTGCTTCCTCGATCGGTCCGCCCTCGGCAATTCCCGCCTCGATCGCGCGCCGTTCCTCCACGGAGGGCTCCGCCGCCTGCATCATGCCATCGACGAACAGCCGGAGGCCGGATTCGGTCGGCATCCGTCCCGCCGAAGTGTGCGGCGCGGCAAGCAGGCCGAGTTCCTCCAGGTCCTGCATCACGTTGCGGATGGAGGCCGGCGACAGGCTGAGGGTCGCCAGCTTGCTGATCGTGCGCGAACCGACGGGTAGCCCGGTGCCGAGATAGCTCTCGACAACCAGACGGAATACGTCGCGGGCACGCTCGTTCAGTTCGGTGATCGGTGTGACCGCCATGGCTGTTATCTAGGCAAGGCTTCGGCCGCGCTCAAGCCCATCCGTCACTTGCCCTTGGCTGGCGTCGGTTTCACCATCGCCGCGATGTCGAGCATTTTGGGGATGGAGGCGATCGTCGCCCGGAGCTTGCCATAGCCGGCGTCCATGCAGCCCGACTGGAACTCCAGGCGCGTCGGCTGCGCATCGCCGCGCGTCCATTCGATCACATAGCCCGGCATGTCGGTCGCGAAACGGGTGCAATTTTCCCCCTGACCGATGCGTTTGACCGTCCCCTGGGCAGGTCGGAACTGCAAGAGCGCCGCGCGGAAGCGGCGATATTGCAGCGGCGTCACGGTGAAACGCGTCGGTCCTGGTACGGCGGTAAAACGCTGAGGCTCGATCAGCCCGGAGCCGTCCGGCGTCACGCGCAATGTGTAGCTGGGGCAGGCGCCGAAGCAGGGGCCGGCGGAAAAGCGGATCGTGTCCCCGGCCGCCGTCGGCTTTTCCAGCTCGGCCTGCTCGGTCGCGCATGCGCCGAGCAGTGCCGTCGCTGCCAAAATCATGATCGTTTTCGTCCCCATGCCCCGTTTCCTAGCATCTTTCGCATATATCGCCACTGGCAAGACTGCACGCCTGCCGCTAAGCCGCACCCGTACAACGCTTCGGAGTAGAAATTTATGCGTCCTTCCGGCCGCGCGCCCGACCAGATGCGCGAGATCACCATGGAGCCCGGCTTCACCATCCATGCCGAGGGGAGCTGTCTGGTCAGCTTCGGTGACACACGGGTCCTTTGCACCGCGTCGATCGAGGAGAAGGTGCCGCCCTTCCTGCGTGGCAAGGGATCGGGTTGGGTCACGGCGGAATATGGCATGCTGCCCCGCGCCACCCACACGCGTGGCAGCCGGGAGGCCGCCAAGGGCAAGCAGTCGGGCCGCACCCAGGAGATCCAGCGCCTGATCGGTCGCTCGCTGCGCGCCGTGGTCGACCTCCAGAAACTGGGCGAACGTCAGATCGTCGTGGACTGCGACGTGATCCAGGCCGATGGAGGGACCCGCACCGCCGCCATTTCAGGAAGCTGGGTCGCGCTGCGCATCGCCATCGACAAGCTGCTGGCATCGGGCGCGCTGAAAGAAGACCCGATCGTGCAGAAGGTCGCCGCGATCAGTTGCGGCATCTATAACGGAACCCCCGTGCTGGACCTCGATTATGCCGAGGACAGCAATGCGGAGGCCGACGCGAACCTGATCCTGACCGGCGACGGCAAATTTGCGGAAGTGCAGGCGACCGCCGAAGGCGCTACCTATGACGAGGAAGAGCTGCTTCGCCTGCTGCGCCTCGCCCGTATCGGCTGCGCGCAGATTTTCGCGGCGCAGGACAAGGCTACGGGACGGTAAGATGAGCGACGAGTTCGGACAGGAACAGGCGATCCGCAAGCTGGGGCCGGGCAGGCTGGTGATCGCCAGCCACAATCCGGGCAAGGTGCGGGAAATCGGAGAACTGCTCGCGCCCTATGGCATAGAGACGGTCTCCGCCGCCGCGCTGGACCTGCCCGAACCCGACGAGACCGGCACCACCTTCATCGCCAATGCCGAACTGAAGGCGATGCAGGCCGCGGACCTGTCGGGCCTGCCTGCGCTCGCCGATGACAGCGGCCTGTGCGTCGAGGCGCTGAACGGCGATCCGGGCATCTTCTCCGCCCGCTGGGCCGGCGAGGGCAAGGATTTCGGCCTCGCCATGCAGTTGGTCTGGGACAATATCCAGGCCAAGGGGCCGGAGGCGGGCCATGGCGCGCATTTCATCTGCGCGCTCGCACTGGCCTGGCCGGACGGTCATGTCGAGGCGTTCGAAGGCCGCGTCGATGGCATCATCACCTGGCCGCCGCGAGGGGACAGGGGTTTCGGCTATGATCCGATCTTCCAACCGCATGGGCACGCCATCAGCTTCGGTGAGATGGCGCCGGAGAAGAAGCATGCGATGAGCCACCGCGCCGATGCCTTCGCGCAGTTGGTGGCTGCGGTTTTCTGACCATTGAAGACCTGTTCCATGCCTGCCTGCGTAGGCGCATGGTTCCGCCAATCAGCGGCCGCCACCGGCATATTGGGACGGCGTGGCATCATCCCGGTCCAGCGGGTTGCGGCCGAAGACATTCCCTGCCGGGAAATAGCGGCAGACCAGATAGTCGTAGCTCTGCCCCTCCGCCAGCGCGCAGCCGACCTTGCGCGTGCCGCGCCAGATGATCTGGGTGTAATGGCCGACATCTTCCCACCGGCCGGTGGTGCTGAGATCGGGCAAGGTGCCGTTGCGCCGGAAATAGCGCTTCTCATCCAGGAACGATCCGACCATCACCTCATAATCATAGAGGCCGCGCGATCCCATCCAGAGATTTTCGCCGCTGGGCGTGGCGCGGCTGGCGCGTGCGGAATGGCGGAAGATATTGGTCTGCGCCATCTGCGCGGCATAGCGCGCCGCATCCGCCGCCAATGCGCTGTCCCAAGCCAAGGGCGGAAGGCCCAGCGATTCGCGTTCCTCATTGTGCATGCCCAGGATGATTTCGCGCATCAGCCCGTCATCGCGATCCGCCTCCTCCATGCCGTAATAGGAGGCGGGCATAGCCGGCGGCAGGGGGCGTGGGCTTTTCGACGGCGCGGCGGCAGCCTGTCCTGCCACCGCCAGCAAAATGCCGGCCCATGCTAGCCGCGCTGGCCAAAGCCCTTTAAGAACGCCCCCACTCATGTCCGCGAACCCTTTGATCCCCGCGCCGTCAGCCACCCCCATAGCCCTATATGTGCATTGGCCATTTTGCGTTTCGAAATGTCCTTACTGCGATTTTAACAGCCATGTGCGGGCGGAGATCGATAGTGATGCATGGCGCGATGCGCTGCTGAACGATCTGGCGTATGAAGCGGGGCTGAATAGCGGGCGGCCCCTGTCGTCGATCTTCTTTGGCGGCGGCACGCCCTCGCTGATGCCGCCCCGCATCGTCGAAGCGCTGATCGACGCGGCGGCGCGCCACTGGACACCGACGCCCGATATCGAGATCACGCTCGAGGCCAATCCCAGTTCGGTCGAGGCGGCGCGCTTCGCCGATCTGGCGGCGGCGGGCGTGAATCGGGTGTCGCTCGGCCTTCAGGCGCTGGAGGATGAAGCGCTGCATTTCCTGGGCCGCGCCCATGATGTCCGCGAGGGACTCGCTGCGCTGGACGTTGCGCAGTCGGTATTCGGCCGGGTGAATTTCGACCTGATCTATGCGCGGCCCGGCCAGAGCGAGGCGGATTGGGAAACGGAACTGGCGCAAGGCTTGTCCTTCGGTACCGATCATCTCTCACTCTACCAACTCACCATCGAGCCGGGCACGCGCTTTGCGACTCTGGTGGCGCAGGGCAGGCTGATGCCCGCTGATCCGGATCATGCCGCCACCCTCTATGAACGGACGCAGGCGATGACGGCGGCGGCCGGCATCCCTGCCTATGAGATCAGCAATCATGCCCGGCCGGGCCAGGAAAGCCGCCATAACCTTACCTATTGGCGCTATGGCGACTATGCAGGCGTGGGTCCGGGCGCGCATGGGCGGCGCGGAGGATTGGCGACGCTGCGGCATAAGAAACCGGAAAATTGGATGAATGCGGTCGCCCGCAATGGACACGGGCTGCAAAGCGAGGAGCCGCTTGCTCCCGAAGACCGCGCGCGGGAGGCGCTGTTGATGGGGTTACGGTTGGGGGAAGGCGTCGATCTCGCCCGCATCGCGCGGCTGTCGGGATTGGCGGTCGAGGCTCTGGTCGATGGGAAGGCCGTCGCGCGGCTGGCGGGTCACGGTCTTGTGCGGCAATGGGGTCAGCAACTGTCCATAGGACCGGCGGGCATGTTGCTGCTGGATGCGATCCTGCCTGAGATCGTGGCGGTCTAGGCGGCTTGGATAATGGAGGTCCAGGTGTTTAGTCCCGGCATTTGATGGTGCATTATTCAGCCAAGGATGGAAGGATGCACTATGGTCCAGATTCTTCACGGGAGCGCCCGCACGACAGCGGCAGTCCGTCGAGCGATACAACATAGTCAAGAGAGCTTGAGGGTTCTGGCCAAGCGCTACGGCATCAAGGGAGTGTCAGGATTTCCGTGTGCGGGCGGGCGGTTGATCATCAGGCCGCCATGGCTCTGATGAAACGTTCGCCGAAGATCACGGCAAATTGCGCCTTCGCCATGGTCCACTCACGTGGTGGCATCTTCCACTCTTTCTCCGACCGATTCAAGATCAGATAGAGCAGCTTGGTGGCGGCCTCGTCGCTGGGGAAGTGTCCCCTGGCCCTGACAGCCCGCCTGAGCTTCGAGTTCAAAGCTTCGATCGCGTTCGTGGTGTAGATGATCCGGCGGACCTCGTCGGGGAACGCAAAAAACGGGATCACCTCGCCCCAGGCGCGCCGCCAGCTCTGGCCGATGGCGGGATAGCGCTGCCCCCAAGGGCCAGCCTCAAATGCCGTCAGCGCCTTTTCGGCGGCATCCGCGTCGGTGGCACGGTAAATCTCCTTAAGCGCGCTGGCGAGGTTCTTGCGGTCCTTCCAGGAGACGAAGTCCATCGAGTTGCGCAGCAGGTGAACGATGCAGGTCTGGACGATCGCATCGGGGAACACTGCGGTGATCGCATCGGGAAAGCCCTTCAGGCCGTCAACGACGGCCAGCAGGATGTCTTCGACGCCACGGTTGCGAAGCTCGTTCATCACCCGAAGCCAGAACTTGGCACCCTCATTCTGCTCGAGCCACAGGCCGAGCACCTCCTTTGCGCCGTCGGCGCGGACGCCCAGCGCAATGTGGATCGCCTTGTTGCGCACCATGCCCTCGTCGCGGATCTTGACCCGGATCGCGTCGAAGAAGACCAGTGGGTAAACCGGATCGAGCGGCCGCTGCTGCCAAGTGGCGACCTCATCGAGCACGGCGTCGGTCACCGTGCTGATCAAATCGGGTGAGACGTCGATGCCGTAAAGATCGTGCAGGTGCCTGGTGATCTCGCGGGTGCTCATGCCGCGCGCGTACATCGACACGATCTTGTCGTCGAAGCCGGGAAAGCGGCGTTGATACTTGGCGATCAACTGCGGGTCGAAGCTCGACTGGCGATCGCGCGGTACGTCGATCGCCAACTTGCCGGTGTCGGTCATTACCGTCTTCCGACCGTAGCCGTTGCGCATGTTGCCGGCGCCGTCTTCGCCAGCGAGGTGGTGATCCATCTCCGCATTCAGGGCACGCTCTGTCAGCGCCTTCTTCAGCGAATCGAGCAGACCGCCCTGCTCGAAGGCGGCACTGGCAGCGCCGCCCGCCAAAAGCTGATCGAGAAGCTCATTCGGTATGGCAGGCTCTTTGCGTCGAGACATAGTGGGACTCCCTTTTTACCCATTATGCCCGCCCGCACACGGAAATCCTGACAGTCCCCGGCATCAACCAAAAGACCGTCGCCAAATGGAAGAAGCGCACGGCAACCCAAGACCTGCCTGCCGGCCCGAAGGATGTTCATTCGACGATATTGAGCATCGAGGATGAAGCGATCATCGTCGCCTTTCGCAAGCACACGCTGCTGCCGCTGGACGACTGCCTCTATGCCTTGCAGGCGACGATCCCACATCTGACCCGCTCATCCCTGCATCGCTGCTTACAACGGCACGGCATCAGCCGCCTGCCCGAGGTGACGGGCGACAAGGAGCCCAAGCGCAAGTTCAAGTCCTACCCGATCGGCTACTTCCACATCGACATCGCCGAGGTGCAGACCGCCGAGGGCAAGCTGCGTCTCTTCGTGGCGATCGACCGAACCAGCAAGTTCGCCTTTGTCGAACTGCACAAGGAGGCTGGCAAGATGATCGCTGCCCAGTTCTTGAGGAACCTGATCGCTGCCGTGCCCTATGTCATCCACACCGTGCTCACCGATAATGGCATCCAGTTCACCAACCAGGCCCGCCACAAATACGCCTTCCACCACATCTTCGACCGGATCTGTGACGAGCACAACATCGAGCACCGACTCACCAAGATCAAACACCCGTGGACTAACGGCCAGGTCGAAAGAATGAACCGGACCATCAAGGAAGCCACGGTCAAGCGCTACCATTACGACAGCCATGCCCAACTGACCGCACACCTCAGCGACTTCATCAACGCCTATAATTACGGCAGACGGCTGAAGACCCTGCGCGGCCTCACGCCCTACGAATACATCTGCAAATGCTGGGCAACCGAGCCTGAACGATTTATCCTCAATCCGCACCATCAAATGCCCAGACTAAACACATAGAGCATCGTGCGCAAAAGTGGGCACCGGTTTTGCGCTTAAAACGATGCGACAACGAAAGCTTAGAGCGTGCGGCTTGCGTATGATTTAACGCAGTGCGCTTAGCGCCTGAAAAAAAGGAGCCCCGGTGCAAGGGGCACCGGGGCTGCTCAGGGATTGTTCCGGCGAGGGGGAGGGAGAGCCGGAACGACCCCAACATAGAAGCCGATAATTCAGTTTCAAGATGCTACGGAGAAAAACTCCGCCGGGTGCACGAAACGGCGCCTCATTCGACGCGCCGCTCCTATTCACCCATCTTAGCGACAGTCGCCCCGCTCCACCTCTCGTCCGGCCAGTGCACCCGCGCCAGCGCCCAGGATCAGGCCCGTCGTGCTTGGCCGGTTCCAACGGCCGCCGCGGCCAATCTCGCGACCCAGCAGGCCGCCCAGCACACCACCCACCACGGCGCCCGTGGTGCCTGACGAACAACTGGTATAGCGGGGACGATAGCGCGGGCGTTCGCGGACATAATCCTCGCGATATTCGACCGGCCGCCGATCATAGTCGCGATAGCGGTCACCCCGATCATAATAGCCCCGATCATGGTAGTCGTCGCTGCGATAGGTTTCGCTGCGATAATAGCTGCCATCATCGCCTTCATAACGTTCGCTATAATGGTAATTGCCCTGCGCCAGCGCGGGCGATGCCGTAAAGCCCAGCACGGCGGCTCCGGCGATCGAAACGGTTGCAATCATTGTCCTGAACATGGCGACCTCCACCAACCCTTTGTGATCGGGTACATGCACAGTGGCGCATGACGGCTGCCTGAATAGCGCGGTTAACCATCGTTCAGAAAAATCGGGTGATCGCGCAACACCGCCGATCCAGCCGGAAACGGGCCGTTTTTTCGGTCAGACCGTTTCGACGGTGACATGTTCCATCCGGGGCAGGGCATTGACCGCCTGCCGCACCGCCGCGACATCGGCACCCGGCGCCAGGCTGAGGATCGCCGCATGGGCATGCGGCCCGACCCGCCAGACGTGCAGGTCGCGCAGGACGGCCCCTTCGGCCTCGGCCAACGCCTTGATCCGCGCCATCAATGCGGGCTCCGCTGTGTCGAGCAGGATTGCGGAGGTGTCCTTCATCAACCCCCAAGCCCATTGCGCGATCACCGCGGAGCCGAGCAGGCCGACCGCGGGGTCCATCCACCACCATCCCATATAGCGTCCGGCCAGCAGGGCGATGATCGCCAGTACTGATGTCAGCGCGTCGGTCAGCACATGTACGTAGGCGGCGCGCAGATTATTGTCGGCATGACCCTTTCCATGGGCATGGGCGTGCGCATGATCGTGGCTATGGTCGTGCCCCAGCATCAGCGCGCTGATGAGATTGATGACCAGCCCCAACACCGCGACCGAGGCCGCTTCCCCGAAGGCAACAGACACCGGCTGGAACAGGCGCGTGGCCGATTCGACCGCGATGAACAATGCCGTGAAGGCGAGGATCAGCGCGGAGGCGAAACCGGACAGGTCGCCCACCTTCCCCGTGCCGAACGTATAGCGCGGATTGCGGGCGTGGCGCTTGGCATAGTTATAGGCCGCAGCGGCCACCGCCATCGCCCCGGCATGGGTCGCCATATGGAATCCATCGGCCAGCAGCGCCATCGATCCGGTCAGCCAACCGAAGACGATCTCCACCACCATGGTCGCCGCCGTCAGCCAGAGGACCCATATGGTCCGCCGCGCATTCTGGTCATGGCCGGCGGTCAGATAGATATGGTCGAAATAATGGCTTTCCTCGCCATCGCCATTGGTGAATGCAGGCGGCAGGTCGTGATGATGATCATGATCATGATGGTCCTGCGCATCATGATGATGCCCATAAGAATCGCCGTGCATGCTCATTTCCCATATCGCCGGATCAGCGCCAGCATTTCTTCCGCCGCCGCTTCCCGGGCGTCATCGCTGATGCCCGGCCGCGCGACATGTTCGCGCATATGCTGCTCGATCAATTCGTCCATCAGGCTGCCGACAGCGCCACGGACGGAAGCGACCAGTTGAAGGGTTTCCGAACAGCCGGCATCACCCGCCAATTGCCGCTCCACGGCGCCGATCTGTCCAGCGATCCGCCGCACCCGCGCCAACAGCTTGTCCCGATCCGCGATGATATGCATAGGATACCCCCCTATACTATATATCGAACGAAAACAATCCGTGCATTTCCGCTCCGCATTCCTACAAGGACGGATGGCGACCATGACCGATTGCGATGAAATCCCGGCTTATGATCTTGCGATAGTGGGCGGCGGATTGGCCGGCAGCCTCATCGCGCTCGCCTTTGCCGCGCGCCGTCCCGACATTTCCCTATGTCTGCTGGAAGAGGCGGATCGACTGGGGGGCAATCATGTCTGGTCTTTTTTCGACGGCGATGTGGATGCCGAAGACCGCTGGCTGGTCGAACCCTTGATCTCTCGTCGCTGGGCGGAGGGGCATGAGGTCCGTTTCCCCGGCCACGGCCGCCGACTCTCCACGCCCTATAACAGCATCACCTCGGTACAGCTTGACACCCATGCCCGCACGGTTCTGGGCGATGCCGTCCAGATCGGTGCACAGGCCGTCCGTTTGACGCCGACCGCCGTCACCCTGTCCGACGGTCGCACCATTGCTGCCCGGGCGGTCCTCGACGTGAGGGGAGGGGGCGATCTCTCGGCCCTGCGTTGCGGCTGGCAGAAGTTCGTCGGCCAGACCCTGCGGCTGGATGCGCCGCATGGCCTTGCCTGTCCTGTCATCATGGATGCCGGGGTGGAGCAGTTGGACGGTTATCGCTTCATGTATCTTCTGCCCTGGGGCGAGCGGACCCTGTTCGTGGAAGATACTTATTATAGTGACGCGCCCGATCTGGACGTTCCTGCCGTCAGCGCCAGGATCGCCGCCTATGCGCGCGCGCAGGGATGGCGGGTCGATGAAATCGTCCATAGTGAAAGCGGTGTCCTTCCCGTCGTCCATGGCGGCGATTTCGACCGCTTCTGGCCGAAGGATGACCCCGTCGCACGGGCAGGCGCGAGGGCGGCGATGTTCCATCCCATGACCGGCTATTCCTTGCCCGACGCGGTTCGTTTTGCACTCCGCCTGGTCGACGCCTGGTCGATGGAAGGGGCGCTGCTGGCACAAGTGACGCGTGAATGGGCGGTGGCCCATTGGCGGCAGGGCCGCTATTACCGGTTGCTGGGACGCATGCTGTTCGGCGCCGCGCGTCCTGACCAGCGCTGGCGCATTTTCGAGCGTTTTTATCGGCTTGATCCTTCCCTGATCGGCCGCTTCTATGGTGGGCGCTCGACGCGCGGCGATCGCATCCGCATCTTGTGCGGGCGGCCCCCGGTGCCCATAAGGGGCGCCATGCGAGCACTTCTGAGCCCTCCCGCCTGATGCCCAGACCCCGATGAACCGAAAAGCGATCATTATCGGTGCTGGCTTTGGCGGGCTTGCGCTCGCCATTCGTCTGCAATCCGCCGGAATCGATACCACGCTGGTCGAGGCACGCGACCGGCCGGGTGGGCGTGCCTATATGTGGGAAAAGGATGGCTTCGTCTTCGACGCGGGGCCGACCGTCATCACCGATCCCGATTGCCTGGGCGAACTGTGGCGCTTGTCCGGCCATGACATGGCGGAGGATGTCGACCTTGTGCCGGTGTCGCCCTTCTACCGGCTCAACTGGCGCGACGGGACGAATTTCGACTATTCCAACGACGAAGCCGCGCTGCGCGCCCAGATCGCCAGACTCAATCCCGAGGATGTGGTGGGCTATGAAAGCTTTCTCGACTATGCCGATGGCGTCTATCAGGAAGGGTATCGCAAGCTTGGTTCGGTCGCCTTCCTGGACTTTGCCTCCATGGTCCGCGCCGCGCCCGCGCTGGCGAAGCACCAGGCCTGGCGTTCGGTCTATTCGGTCGTTTCCTCCCATGTGAAGAATGAGAAGCTGCGGCAGGCACTCTCCTTCCACACGCTGCTGGTCGGCGGCAATCCTATGCAGACCAGTTCGATCTATGCCCTGATCCATAAGCTGGAAAAGGATGGCGGCGTCTGGTTCGCGAAGGGCGGCACCAACCGGCTGGTGCAGGCGATGGCGACGCATTTCGAGCGGCTGGGGGGGACACTGCGGCTGGCCGATCCGGTGGTGCAGATCGAAACCTATGGCGACCGGGCCGTCGCCGTCCGCACCGCCTCGGGCTGGCGCGGGGAGGCGGATGCCGTCGCCTCCAACGCCGATCTGATGCACAGCTATCGCGACCTGATCGGCCATCATCCGCGCGGGGAGAAACAGGCCGAAAAGCTCGCCCGCAAGCGCTGGTCGCCCAGCTTGTTCGTGTTGCATTTCGGGATCAAGGGGAGTTGGCCGGGCATCCCACACCATATGATCCTGTTCGGCCCGCGTTATGAAGGGCTGCTGACCGACATTTACGATCATGGCGTGCTGCCGCAGGATTTTTCGCTTTATCTGCACCATCCGACCGTGACCGATCCGTCGATGGCGCCCGATGGCCATTCGACCTTCTACGCGCTGGCGCCCGTGCCGCACATGGGCAAGCTGCCGATCGATTGGGACCAGTTCGCGCCGGTCTATGCCGAGCGTATCCTCGACGAGATCCAGCATCGCCTGATCCCCGACATCCGATCGCGCATCGTGACGCAATTCCATTATGCCCCGCCCGATTTCCGCCACGACCTGTCGGCGCATCTGGGCAGTGCCTTCAGCCTGGAGCCTTTGCTGACCCAGAGCGCCTGGTTCCGTGCCCATAATCGCGACGATGTCATCCCCAACCTCTATCTGGTGGGGGCGGGCACGCATCCCGGCGCAGGCATTCCCGGCGTGGTCGGCAGTGCGAAGGCGACCGCGGCGCTGATGCTGGAAGATCTGGTTTAACGAACGCAGGATTTATGAAGAGACTGGCTGTCTATTGCGGCTCGGCGACCCCGGCCGATCCCTTTTATGTCGAGGCTGCCCGCCATGTCGGGCGCGTCCTGGCCGATCGCGGCATTGGCGTCGTTTATGGTGGCGGTCGCCTGGGACTGATGGGCGCGGTAGCGGATGCCGCGCTGGAAGCGGGTGGGGAAGTCATCGGCGTCATCCCCGATGCGCTGGTCGGCGCCGAAGTCGCCCATCGCGGTTGCACGGAACTGCACGTCGTCCAGACCATGCACCAGCGCAAACAGCTTTTCACCGATCTGTCCGACGGCTTCGTCACCCTGCCGGGTGGCGTCGGCACGATGGATGAGTTGTGGGAGGCGATAAGCTGGGCGCAGCTTGGCTATCATGGCAAGCCGGTGGGACTGTTGAACGTCGCGGGCTTCTACGATCAGCTCATATCGTTCAACCAGCATATGGTGGAGGCCGGCTTCATCCGCGCTCAGCACGCCAATATCCTGATCCACGCCAATGCGATCGAAGCACTGCTCGACAGAATGGCCGCCTATCAGCCCCATGAAACCATCTTCGGGATGAAAGCCGACCGCCTCTGACGGTGCCTTTTCGGTTGCGTCGCGGTGAGGCAAGTGACTCGACGCGGGAGGCGAGGGAGGGCATGTCCCAATCCATGGACTTTACCCACCCCGCCCCATCCCCTTCCGCAAATGGGAAGGGCGCCGCCGATCGTTCCACCCTTATCGCCCAGGCCCGCGACAGCATTGTGCGGGGTTCCAAATCCTTTGCCCTCGCCTCCCGATTGTTCGACCGCGCAACTCGCGAACGCGCCTGGCTGCTCTACGCCTGGTGCCGCAAATGCGACGACATCGCCGATGGCCAGGACCATGGCGGCACCATGCACGGCGTGGCCGATGGCCAGGCGCGCCTTTCCACCATCCGCGTCCTCACCAGTGCGGCGCTCCGCGGTGAACCCACCGGCGACCCCGCTTTCGACGGCTTCGGCCTGGTCATGCGCGAATGTGCGATCCCGGAACGCTACGCCCATGACCTGATCGAGGGCTTTGCCCTTGACGCCCGCGAATGGCGCCCCCGCAGCGAAGCGGACATGCTGCGCTATTGTTACCACGTCGCTGGCACGGTCGGCTGCATGATGGCGATCCTGATGGGCGTCGATTCGGGCGACGAAGCCACGCTCGACCGCGCCTGCGATCTGGGCCTCGCTTTCCAGCTCGCCAACATCGCCCGCGACATCAGCGAGGATGAGGCCGCCGACCGCTGCTACCTGCCGGAAGAATGGCTGGTCGAAATGGATATCCCGCCCGGCGAGCATATGAAGCCCTGGGTCCGCCCCCGCCTTGCGATTCTCGCGCGCCGCCTGGCCGACATGGCCGCCGCTTATGAGGAGAGCGCGCGGCATGGCACAGGCGCCTTGCCGCCCCGCTCCGCCTGGGCCGTACTGGCGGCGGCAGGCATTTACGGCGACATCGCCCGGAAGGTGGCGCGGAAAGGCGAGCATGCCTGGGATCATCGCGTGACGACGGAAAAAAGCGAAAAGCTCGGCTGGGTTCTGCGCGCCGGTCTCCAGGTCGCGGGCCGCGGCCGTCGCTGGCCCGCCGAAACGCTACGCCTGGACACGCTCTGGAGCCGTTCGCGAACCTAAAAAAAAGGACCGATACTTTCGTACCGGTCCCGAGTGATGTTCGCAGGAGGAACAAGGTGGGGCGGGCGGGCCGTCCTTATCGGCCCGCCCTGCCGATTTCTTACGGGTTGTAGGCGCGTTCGCCATGCTCGCCGAGGTCGAGACCTTCCAGTTCGACCTCCTTGCTGACGCGCAGGCCAGTGACCGCCTTGGCGATGAAGATGGCGATGACGGTGCCGATCGATGCCCAGACGATGGTGGTCAGGACCGCTTCGATCTGCACGATCAGCTTGGCACCCATGTCATAGTCCGCGGCGCCCGGGCCGCCCAGCGAGGGCGAGTAGACGATGGCGGTGCCGATGGCGCCGATCATGCCGCCGATGCCGTGGATGCCGAAGGCGTCCAGCGAGTCGTCATAGCCGAGCTTCGGCTTGAGGACGGTGACGGCGTAGAAGCAGACGATCGAAGCGACGGCACCCAGGACGATCGCACCGAACGGGCCGGAATTGCCGGCAGCCGGGGTGACGGCGACCAGGCCGGCGATGATGCCCGAGCAGAAGCCCAGGGCCGAACCCTTGTGACCGTTGATGCGTTCGGCAAGCATCCAGAACAGACCGGCCGAAGCGGTGGCGACGAAGGTGTTGATCATCGCGAGAGCAGCCGAGCCATTGGCTTCCAGCGCCGAACCGGCGTTGAAGCCGAACCAGCCGACCCACAGCAGGCCGGTGCCGACGCCCGTCAGCGTCAGGCTGTGCGGCGGCATCGGCTCCTTGGGGAAGCCCACGCGCTTGCCCAGGATGAGGCATGCGACCAGCGCCGAGACACCGGCGTTGATGTGGACCACGGTGCCGCCCGCGAAGTCGAGCGCGCCGGCCTTGAAGAACAGGCCGCTCGCCGCCCACACCATGTGCGCGACAGGGAAGTAGACGATGGTCAGCCAGATGGCGGCGAATACCATCACGGCCGAGAATTTGATGCGCTCGACCACCGAACCCAGCACCAGCGCCACGGTGATCGCGGCAAAGGTCATCTGGAAGCTGACGAACACATATTCGGGGATCTCGACGCCCGCAGTGAAGGTCGCCGCCTGCGAAGCGGGCGTGATGCCCTTCAGGAAGGCCTTGTCAAAGGTCGAGATGAAGTTGCTGAGGCCGCTGGTATAATCCGGGCCAAAGGCCATGGAATAGCCGTACATCACCCAGATCAGCATGGCGAGGCATGCCACGGCGCCGATCTGCGTCATCACCGACAGCATGTTCTTGGTACGGACCAGGCCACCGTAGAACAGCGCCAGGCCCGGCAGGATCATCGCCAGCACCAGGATGGTGGAGGTCATCATCCAGGCCGTATCGCCCTTGTCGACGGTGGCCGCGGGCGCGGCGGCCTGTGCCCAGGCGGGCATCGCAGCGAAGAGCGACAGGCCGATGGCCCCCGCGACGCCGCAAAGCTTCTTGGAAAAGGTCATTAATTTCCCCCTTACAGAGCGGTTTCGCCGGTTTCGCCGGTACGGATGCGCACCGCCTGCTCGACATCGAGGACGAAGATCTTGCCATCGCCGATGGCGCCGGAATTGGCGGCAGCCTGCGTGGCTTCAACGACGCGCGGCGCGAGGTCGTCGTCGCAGACCACCTCGATCTTGATCTTCGGAACCATGTTGGTCGAATATTCGGCGCCGCGATAGATTTCGGTCTGCCCCTTCTGGCGGCCGAAGCCCTTCACTTCGCTCACCGTCATGCCGGCGATGCCGAGCGAGGAAAGAGCCTCGCGGACATCGTCAAGCTTGAACGGCTTGATGATAGCCATGACAAGTTTCATGTCGCCCCCTGTTACTGGTGTGCGACAAGTTACACAGCAAGTGCCGTGCCAATTTGTGAAAGGCGCGTTAATGCAGGATTTCTTCCAGGCGGCTCATGCTGCGCCGCCAAAAATTTGTGCAGTGGCGTGGCTCTGCCTAAAAATTAGGCAGAAATAAGGAGCCTACCAGCCTGCGCCCGTCCTTGCCACCTCCTGCTCCTCGGGCAAGGTGGAACGGCCCAGCAGGGCATTGCGATGGGGAAAGCGGCCGAAACGCTCGATCACCCTGTAATGCTGCCGCGCAAAATCCAGCGACTTTGCATCGTCTGCCCCCTCGAAGAGGCTGAGCGACAATGTCTGGTCATCCATGTCTTCGCTATGCTGGAAGGGCATGTAGAAGAACAGGCGGCCAGCCCCACCGATCTGGATGTCATATCCCTGCGCGACGGCGCCGCGCGCCACCACCCGCGCCAGTCCGTCGGTGGCGAAGGCCTGCGCCGTGTCCCGGAACATGTTACGCGGCAATTGGTCGAACAGCAGCACCGCGGCCAGCGCGTCATCGGCCCGATCGAGAAATTCGGCCGCATCCAGGCGGCGCTTTTCCTCCCACAGGGCGTGGAAACGGACATGGCATCGCCGGTCCAGCGCGGGATCGCGGTGCCACCACCCCGCCTCGCCAATCTGGTTGAACCAGAAATCCAGCAGCGCCGCCGCCCAGTCGGCCGTCACCGCATCATGACTGTCGGTCAACATGTTCATAAATGGACAAAGATGGAAGGGCGCAGGAGTTCCTCAACCCACGGCTTCCCTGCCTCAGGTTGCCGTGCCACCCACGGTCAGGCCTTCCAGCAGCAGCGTGGGCTGGCCAACCCCTGCGGGCACGCTTTGGCCGCCCTTCCCGCACATGCCGATGCCTTCGTCCAGCGCCCAGTCATGGCCGATGCCGATGACCTTGGTCAGCGCTGTCGGGCCGTCGCCGATCAGCGTCGCGCCCTTGATCGGCTCGCCCAGCTTGCCATTCTCGACCTTGTAAGCCTCGGTGCAGGAAAAGACGAACTTGCCCGACACGATATCGACCTGCCCACCCCCGAAGCTTTTCGCGAAAATGCCCGACTTCATCCGGGAAAGCAGTTCTTCCGGATCGTCATTGCTTCCCTTGATGAAGGTATTGGTCATGCGCGGCATCGGCGCATGCGCATAGCTTTCGCGGCGGCCGTTGCCGGTTGGCTCCACGCCCATCAGCCGGGCGTTCAGGCGATCCTGCATATACCCCTTGAGGATGCCATCCTCGATCAGCACATTTTCCTTCGTCGGCGTGCCTTCGTCGTCGATGGAAAGCGAGCCGCGCCGGTTCATGATGGAGCCGTCATCGACCACGGTGACGCCCGGCGCCGCGACACGTTCACCCACCCTGCCGGAAAAAGCGCTGGTGCCCTTGCGGTTGAAGTCGCCTTCCAGGCCGTGACCGATCGCCTCGTGCACCAGCACGCCGGGCCAGCCCGGCCCCAGCAGGACGGTCATCTCGCCTGCGGGGGCAGCCACCGAACGCAGATTGACCCGCGCCTGCGCCAACGCCTCGTCGATCGCCCGGTTCCAGATCGCCGGGTCCATCACCTCGTCGTAGAGATAACGCCCGCCGATACCGAACACGCCGGTCTCGCGGCGCCCATTCTCCTCCAGGATGACAGAGACGTTGAGCCGCACCAGGGGACGGATGTCGGTCGCGGTGAAGCCGTCGGCGCGGACGATCTCGACCACCGACCAGCTTCCAGCCAGGCTCACCGACACCTGCGCGACACGCGGATCGCGAGCGCGGGCGGCAGCGTCAATCGCGGCGCAGAGCGTCACTTTCTCGGCAAAGGGCACGATCTCCAGCGGATTGACGTCGGTATAGAGATGGCGGTTGGTATGCAGCGGGGGCGGCGCGGGCTGGCCCTTGGCCGGATCGAGCAGCGTCAGCGTCTCGGCCGCACGGCGGATCGCGGCTTCGCTGATGTCATTGGCATGGGCGAAGCCGGTCATCTCGCCCGACACCCCGCGCAGGCCGAAACCCGCATCGGTCGAATAATCGGCGGTCTTCAGCCTTCCATCGTCGAAGCCGAAGCTCTCGCTTGCCCGATATTGCAGATACAGCTCACCATCGTCGCAGCTTTTGAGCGCCTGTGTGGTCAGGCGACGCGCGCTATCGGGATCGAGCAGGCCCGGACGATAGATCAGGCCGCGCGCGTCGGTGAACTGGAGATCAGTTTCGGTCATGCCGCCCGATATAGGAGGGGCAGGCCGCAAGCCCAATCAAAATCGTAGGTTTAAAGGCTGGCGCCCGAGGAAATGTCAGGCAGGCCCGCGATTTCCGGTGTGTCTGCAATGCCACCGACCAGCACGAACCGGCGGTCGCAATAGCCGCAGTCGACATAGCCATGCTCATCGATCTCAAGGAAGACGCGCGGATGGCCGAGGGCGGCGGGAATGTCGCCCGAACCGTCGCAAGAGACACGGGACTTGGAGACTCGGAGGATTTCAGGCGGCTGGATCATGGCGGCACCGATTAGCAGCGCCGAGGTTGCACCGCAATATCCGCCAGAAGCCGTTCACATCAGCAGCAATGGCGGCTTTTTCCCGTGGCACGGTTTTCCCGCTGCGACGTCCACAGTCTTGGCCGGCATCTTCCAATCGAGGCAATCGCGCGCGGCGGCCAGCGAAAGCGGCGAAAATATCAATAGAAAGGGTGCTATCGTACTGCCTAGCAGGAGTGTGAGAGGCATAAGCCGACTGCCTTACAAAGGGCTGATGTTCGGCGGACGATAAACCATCCGGCCTCTTGGGCAAACAGCTTTCAAGAGAGATGGTGGGCGATGACGGGCTCGAACCGCCGACATTCTCGGTGTAAACGAGACGCTCTACCAACTGAGCTAATCGCCCGATGTCCGTGCTGACCGCAGGGCCTTCGGTGCGCGCCTATCTACGACAATCCGCTCGCCGGTCAAGCCGTGATGACAGCATATTGTTCATGCGCACAGGAAACGGCGGCTGGCCGTGAACCAGCGGGCCAGCGACTCCGCCGTATGATCGGTCAGCGCAATGAACACGCGGCGTCCGTCATGCGGATCGGCCTGGCGATGGACGAAGCCTTGTTCCGTCAGCGTCCGGATCCAGCGCAGGGCCGTGGTCGGCGGCACGGCCGAGGCGATGCACAGGCTGGACACCGAGACCCGCTCATGCTCCAGCCGCGCCGCCAGCAGGTCCAGCAGCATGTCCCAGGCGGGATCGGCAAAAAGGTCGGCGGGCAGGAAATCGTCGCGCAACCGCCGCGCCCGCAGCAGGTCGCGTACCTGCACGGCGTCGACTTCGACAGTGTCCGATGGCTTGTCCGCGCTGCCGATCGGCTCGAGCGCGGGCATGCCGATATAGTCGCTGGGCTGGTCAGAAATGCGCGGACCAAGCTCGAAGGAGGGCGTGGCATGGCGCGGGCGCAGGGTCAACGCCTCCAGCGTGCGCGCGAGCCGGCTCACTTCCTCGCTCAACTGCTGGAGCCTCAGGCCTTCATTGTCGCGGTTCGCTTCGAGAACATGATGGAACTGCGTCTGATCGGCGGCGGCGAGCAGCGCCGCGGCCAGGTCGGCATGGTCGGGCGCGCACAAGAGTTGCGTGCGGTCGCTGCGAATACAGGCATAGGCGAGATCGATGGTGTGCAGACCTGCGACCAGAATGACCGGCATATCATTCTGCATCGCCAGGGTCTCGACCTGGACCAGCAGCCGTTCGAGCAGATCATTGGGCGACGGACAGAATAGCAGGACAAGGTCGCAGCCGATCTGCGTATCGAGGCGCATCGCAGCCTGTTCCAGCGTCACGGTGCCCAGCAGTCTTAGACCCGCCGCGTGGCTCAGCGCCTCGGCATCGTCGAGATACGGGCTATCCGCCAGGATCAGCAGGCCCGGCCGATCGTCCTTTGCGCCAAAGGGCTGGCCCGGCGATGTGCCGAAGCCGAATTGATCCATTCCCATGCCGAAATCTCCCCGATTGCCGGACGAAGCTTATCGGAAATGCTTTGTTACGCAGCCAAACTAATCTCCGATATGGAGATTATGTCGCTGACGAACGGCCTCGCATTGCGCTTTTTGGATCTTCGGGAGGGTGGAATACCGAAATGGAGCGTCCCTCCCCGCCGAAATGGCGGGACCGGGATTCATCCGAAATGGATCAAGTTTTGCGTGACCGTCAGACGGCCGTGCTGCGCGCGAAGGCGATGTAGAGGGAACGCAGCCGCATCGCGACCGGACCTGGCGTGCCGTCACCGATGGCCTGGCCATCGATCCGCACCACCGACTGGCAGAGCGTCGAGGCGCTGGTGATGAAGGCTTCCTTGGCCGTCAGTGCCTCCGCTACGGTGAAGGGTCGGCGGATGACGGCGATGGCGCTTTCCTCCGCCAGCGCAGTGAGCGCCGCGCCGGTGCAGCCCGCCAACACCGCCTGGCTGTAAGGGCGGGTGATGATGCCTTCCTCCGTCACGATGAAGGCGGTGGAGGACGCGCCTTCGGTGACGAAGCCGTCCTCGACCATCCAGGCCTCCTGTGCCCCGGTATCGGCGGCGGCGCGCTTGGCCATGGCCTGGGCCAGCAGGCCGACGCTCTTGATGTCGCGCCGCGCCCAGCGCAGGTCGGGCATCGTCGCGACCGCTATGCCATTGCGGACGGCGGGCATGTCGAGGAAAGGCTTGGCCTGGACGAACATCACCAGCGTCGGTCGGATGTCGGGCGAGGGCAGGAAATCGCGGGTCGCGTCGGCGCCGCGCGTGATCTGGAGATAGACCAACCCCTCCACCAGGGCATTGCGGGCCACAAGCTCCCTCTGCGCCGCCTCGATCTCCGCGAGGGAAAGCGGCAGGGCGATGCCGATCGCATCCGTCGACCGCTCCAGCCGGGCGAGATGGGAAGCGCTGTCGACCAGCTTGCCGTCGATCACCGCCGCGACCTCGTAAATGCCGTCGGCGAACAGGAAACCACGATCCAGCACAGAGACCTGGGCTTGCTCCAGAGGCACGAAGCGGCCGTTCAGATAGGCGACGGACATGACGGGTTTCCTTGCTGTGGGGCGGCTGATCTGGCTGTCCGGAGCCTCTGGGTCAAGCGGCCCGCCCGCGCAATGCTTTCTGCCGCCGCCGCTGCACGGACGAGCCGATCCCCATCGCCTCCCGATATTTGGCGACGGTGCGGCGGGCGATATCCATGCCCTTGGCGCGGAGCAGGTCGACCAGCGTGTCGTCGGACAGGATGGCATCGGGCGCCTCCGCACCGATCAGCGCCTTGATGTGGCTCTTGACCGCTTCGGCGGACACGGCGCCGTCGCCACCGGCCGCGGCCACGCCGCTGGAAAAGAAATATTTGAGCTCATACAGCCCGCGCGGGCAGGAAAGATATTTGTTCGACGTCACCCGGCTGACGGTCGATTCATGCATCTGGATCGCATCCGCCACGGCCTTGAGGGTCAGCGGTTTCAGATGCTCCACGCCCTTGCGGAAAAAATCCTCCTGCTGCCGGACGATCTCGCTCGCGACCTTGATGATGGTCTTCTGTCGCTGGTCCAGCGCCTTCACCAGCCAGTTGGCGCTCGCCAGGCAATCGGTGAGCCAGGCTTTCGAGGCCTTGTCCTGCGGCCCGGAAGCCAGTTCGACATAATAGCTGCGGTTGATGAGCACGCGGGGCAGGGTGGCGCCGTTGACCTCGATCGACCAACCCTCGCGCGTCGGCTGCACGAACAGGTCGGGTGTCACGGGCGCGACGCTTTCCATCGAAAAGCGCAGGCCCGGCTTCGGGTCATAGCCGCGCAATTCGCGGATCATGTCCGCCATATCCTCCTCATCCACGCCGCAGATGCGGCGAAGCTGGGGCAGCGCGCCCTTGGCGAGCAGGTCGAGATTGGCGAGCAGCTTCGCCATGCAGGGGTCGTGGCGATCCGCCTCCTTCGCCTGCAACGCCAGGCATTCCGACAATGACCGCGCGCCGACGCCTGTAGGATCGAAGCTCTGGATCACCGCCAGCACCTGCTCGACCTGGTGGAGCGGCACGCCGAGGCCATGGGCCGTCTCCAGCAGATGGGCCTCCAGATAGCCCGCCTCGTCAATCTGGCCGATCAACTGGGTGGCGATGGTCAGGTCCTTGCCCGACAAAATGCTGCGGGCCTGATCCATCAGATGCTCCTGAAGGCCCTGTTCCGGATTGGCGAAGCTGTCGAAATCGGGTGCTTCACCGCTGCCGCCGGACACCATGTCCATGCCGCCGGAGCCGATCGCACTCGCCACCCGGTCGCCTGGCCCATCGTCTATGAAGGTTTCCGCGCCATAGTCGACGTCCAGTGGCGAATCCGCGCCGCCCAGTCCCTGCCCGATCAACTGGTCGGCATCGCCCGTCTCGGCGTGCAGGTCATGCTGGTCCGCCGCCCGGTCCACTCCGTCGGCGGGCGGAGCGAAATCGTCGTCCGGCCCGCTGGATTCCAGCAGCGGGTTCTTCTCCATCTCGCCCGCGACGAATGCCTCGATCTCCAGATTGGACAGCGCCAGCAGCTTTATCGCCTGCTGGAGCTGCGGTGTCATGACAAGCGACTGGCTCTGCCGCAGGTCGAGACGGGGCCCGAGCGCCATCAGCCCTTCCCCTCGCCGTTGTCAGGAAGGGCCAGCCTGCCGGTCATGTCAGAGCGAGAAATTCTCGCCCAGATAGAGCCGCCGCACGTCGGCATTGGCGACCAGTTCGGTCGGGCTACCCGCGAACAGCACCTTGCCGTCATAGATGATGCAGGCGCGGTCCACGATCTCCAGCGTTTCGCGGACATTATGGTCGGTGATCAGCACGCCGATGCCGCGGGTCTTGAGCTGCTTCACCAGATCGCGAATATCCGCGATGGACAGCGGATCGATGCCCGCGAAGGGCTCGTCCAGCAGCACGATCGACGGGTTGGCCGCCAGCGCGCGGGCGATCTCGCAGCGGCGGCGTTCGCCGCCCGACAGCGCCATCGCGGATGAATCGCGCAGCCGGGTCAGGCCAAACTCCTCCAACAATTGTTCCAGCCGCGCGGCGCGGGCCGCCTTGTCCGGCTCCGCCAGTTCCAGCACCGCGCTGATATTCTGGGAGACGGTGAGGCCCCGGAAGATCGATGTTTCCTGCGGCAGATAGCCAAGGCCCAATATCGAGCGGCGATACATGGGCAGGCCGGTGATGTCCTGCCCGTCCAGCACGATACGGCCATGGTCTGGCCGTACCAGCCCCATGACCGAATAGAAACAGGTGGTCTTGCCGGCGCCATTGGGGCCGAGCAGGCCGACGACTTCGCCCTTGCCGACGGTCAGCGACACGTCGGCGAGCACGACACGCTTGTCATAGCTCTTGGCGATCGAGATGACGGACAGGCCCTCTCCTACTTCCTGTGGGGGGAGGGGCGATGCCGGGGCTGTCCGGTCCTGCATCATCACGTCGTCCATCACTTCATCCTTGCTGTCGCATGGTTGATCGCCGGTAAAAATCCTGCCCCGGCCGCGACAATTGGCAAGCTTTGTGCATGGGATGGCCGCCGGGGCAAGGGGAAAAATGGCGTCATTGCCATTAAGGCCGTGAACCGCGGCAAGATTGGGACTGACGGGGCTGCTTTCAATGACGCAGTGCCGCAGGCTCAAAAGTAATGATTGGTGGGGCACCACAAGAGCATATGCGGCCATTTTCCGAGGTTTGACCTCCAACGACCGCATGAGAAAGAACGGCCATGTCGCTGCCCTCTAATCGAGCGGCGCTGTCGCGGGGCTTTAGAAATCATCATTGCGGCTGGCGCCACCGCAGGCAGAGCACCGGCAGCAGCAATAGGCTCATCGCCGTAGAACTGATAAGGCCGCCCAGGATCACCACCGCCATCGGTCCCTGAATCTCGCGCCCTGCCTGCCCGGCGTCGATGGCCAGCGGTGCAAGCCCCAGCGCGGTGACGAGCGCAGTCATCAGGATCGGCGTCACCCGTTCCCGCGTCGCGCGCAACATCGTGTCCAGCGACCAGTTCGCGCCTTCTGCTTCCACCAGATGATCGGCATGGGACAGCAGCAGGATCGCGTTGCGCGCGGCGATGCCGAACAGCGTCACGAAACCCACCAGCGCGCCCAGCGACACGACGCCCCCGGTCAGCAACACCGCGACCACGCCGCCTGCCAGTGCAAAGGGTGTGCTCGACAGGATCAGCGCGGTTGGCCGCCCGCCGCCAAAGGCCAGCGCCAGCAGGGCGATCATGGCAATAGCGGCGAAGCCGATATTCAGCATCAGCTGGTTCGATGCCGCCGCTTGTCCCTCGGCAGCCCCGGCATAGTCGAGATAGACGCCGGGGGGCAGGTGGACCTGCGCGGCGATGCGGGCGCGAGCGGCATGGACGAAGCCGCTGACGTCGGATCCGGTGGGATTGAGCGTCACCACCTGTCGCCGCTGACCACTTTCGTGGACGATGGTGGAGCGGCCTTCCTCCTCGCGGATCGTCGCGATGGCGCTGAGCGGGGTCGCGTTACCGTCCGACGCGCGGACGAGCATCGCGCCGATGCTTTCCGGGTCCTGCCGCAGTGCGGGCGGCAAGGCCAGGGCAATGTCCACGGTGCGGTCGGCATCGCTGGCCTGCGTGACGACGTGGCCCTGAAAGGCGATCTCGATGGCGTCATAGGCATCGGTCGCGGTGATGCCGTGTAGCGCCATGCGGTTCGGGTCGAGACGGATGCGCAATATTGGCGTTCCCGCAGGCGCCTTGACCTGCACGTCCGCCGCGCCGGGCATGGCACCCACGACCTGGGCTATGTCTCCGGCGACACGGTCCAGCGTGTCAAGATCGGCACCATAGATGCTGATCGCGACCGCCGCCGTTTCGCCCGACAGGCTTTCGCCGATACGATCGCCGAGGAAGGTCAGGACCTCGCTCTGGATTCCCGGATAACGGGAGAGGATTTTGCGAATGCCCGCCTGTGCGGCTTCCTCGCCCGCGCCGTCGACGGGTTTCAGCTTGACATGGAACTCGCTGTGGTTGGGCAGGAAGGTATCTTCGCCCGCTTCGGCGCGGCCGATCTGCTGCGTGACAGTGGCGACTTGCGGCAGGGCAAGAAGGTCATGCGAGATGCGCCCGCCCGCCCGCCGCATCCAGTCCATCGACGCGCCGTTCGGCCCCAGCACTTGCAGCACATAATGGCGCTCGCGGAAGGCGGGAAGCAGTTCATTGCCGAGCGACAGGAACAACAGCCCGCCAATGATACCGGTCAGCGCCGTAGCCGCGGCGATCGGGCGCGGATGGGCGCAGAGGCGGCGGACCAGCCGCTCATGCGCGCCCTTGATGCGGGCGATGAAGCGCGGCTCCTTCGGATGGACGGCATGGCCCAGCAGCAGGAAGGCGAGCGCGGGCGTCACGCTGACCGCGACCAGCAGGGATGCGAGCACCGCGAGCGCGAAGGCCAGCGCCAGCGGGCGGAAGAAGGCGCCGTGCAGCCCGGTCAGCAGCAGGATCGGCGCCATGGTCAGCAGCAGCACCCAGGTTGCATAGACGACCGGCGCGCGCACCTCGACCGAGGCGGCCTCCACGACGGCGGCCCGCGACAGGCCCGGCGGGGCTAGGCGCAGGCGGCGGGCGATATTCTCTATGTCGACGATGGCGTCGTCGATCACCACGCCCAGCGCCACGGCGAGGCCGCCCAGTGTCATCGTGTTGATGGTCTGGCCGAAATGGTCGAGCACCAGCATCGCAGCCAGCAGTGACAGCGGGATTGACAGGAAGGCGATCAGCGCGACGCGCAGGCTGCGCATGAAGGCGATCAGCACGAAGGCGATCAGCAGTCCGCCGATCAGCAGGTCGTGGCGGATGCCCGCGAGCGCCGTCTGGATGAAATTGGCCGGACGGTGGAGCGCGGGATAGAGCGTCACCCCCTGCGCGGCGAGGGCGGGACGCATGTCGTCCAACGCCTTTTCCACCGCCAATGTCGTGTCCAGCGTATTGGCGCCATATTGGCTCGACAGCGCCAGCAGCACGCCGGGCTTGCCCATGATGAGCGCGTCCCCGAATTGCGGCGCGGGCGCGTCGACTACATCGGCGACATCGCCCAACCGCAGCGACCCGCCGTTGAGTGGCATCAGCACCGAATTGGCGAGGCTCTTCGCCGTCACCGCGCCATTGTCCGGCTGGACCAGGATGCGCTGGCTGGGCGTGTCGGCAAAGCCGCCGCCGCGCACCGCCGCGCTGGCCTGGATGGCGGCGCCAAGATCGTTGAGAGAGAGGTTGCGGGCGATGAGGTCGGTCGGGCGGACGCGGATCTCGATCCGCCGCTGTGCCCCGCCAAAGACGGTCGCGCGCGCTACGCCGGGCACGCTTAGCAGCCGCTGCCGCACGGTCCATTGCACCAGGTCGCGCAGGGCAATGGGACTCAAACGGGACGAGGTGAAGCCGATCTTCAGCAGGTCCATGGTGGAGGAGGTCAGCGGTGTCAGCGTTGGCGGGCCGACCCCGACGGGCAGGCGGGCGGCGGCATCGCCCAGCGCCTCGGCCACCACCTGCCGGGCGCGATAGGGATCGCTGCCCTCCTTGAACACGATGGTGATGACCGACAGGCCCTGGATGGATTCCGATCGCACCGATTCCACGCCATTGGCGCCGTTGATGACGCTTTCCAGCGGATGGGTGACGAGCGCTTCCACCTGTTCGGGCACGAAGCCGGGCGCTTCGGTCTGCACCGTGGCTTGCGGCGGCACGAAGTCGGGAAAGACGTCATAGGGCGCCCTGCGCAGCGACAGGCCGCCGACCATCAACAGCATCACCGCGGCGGTCAGCACCATCCAGGGATGGCGCACGCTTTGGCGGACGACAAGGGCGAGCATGGCGCTAGTCGTCCTCCCTCATCGGTTCGCCGCCGCGTTCCATGAAGAGCAGCACGGCCGGTCCCCCGATCGCGACGCGGTCGCCCGGCCGGACGCCGGACGGTGCGAACCAGCCACCCGCCTGCGGCCGCGCGCCGGTCAGTTCGACCCGGCGATAGCCGCCGCCCGGTTCGAGGCGATAGACCCAGAGGCTGCCCTGATAGCGCAGCAGCGCATCGCGCGGGACCAGCGTGCCGCTTTCGCCGGCGCTGCCCGCCATGCTGACGGGCAGCACGCGGCCGGTGCCCAGCTCGCGCGCCAATGGCCCCCGGACGATGGCCAGGGCACCGGCGCTTTGCAGGTGCAGATCGGCATTGGCGGCCGCGCCGATCAACCGGACATGGGCCGCGCCAGGGCCTTCGCCGACCTGCACCACTGTCCCGTCCGGCGGCGTGCCGTCGGTGAAGTCGACGCGGATCAGGCTGGTCTCGCCATCGGCCAGGCTGCGCACCGTCTGGTCCAGCGCTTGCGGCGAACCCCGGGCAAGGGCGGGGCCATATTCCAGCTCGATCCGCCGGATGGCGGCGGTGAGCCGAGCTTGGTCCGCCAGGGCCTGGGCGCGGGCGATCTCGACGGCGTGGACCGACGCGCTTTGCTCATCACTGGCGAGCGCGTGCTGGCGCGCATAATCGGCCTGCGATGCAGCCAGCGCGGCGCGGGCGCTCACGATCTCGGCCTCTATGGCAGCCAGTGCGCTGATGTCGAGCGCGCGGGCAAAGCCACGGCGGATGGCGGGCGCGCGCGACGGCGCCAGGGTGACGAGCCGGATGCCGGCGCGCGCCGCGCCAGCCCGGTCCAGCATCACCATGCCATCCTGCGCGACGGGGGCGGAGGCCTTCGCCCCTGCCGCGTCATCCTCGTCCCGGCCGCTGAGGAGGGCAGGGAAGGCAAGGAGCAGCGCGCCCGCCAGCGCGGCACCCGCGATACCGGAGGCGGCGGCCAGATAGAGCGGCTTCATGGGGTCGGCTCCAACGCGCCGGGGGTGAGATGCATTTCGGGTCCTTCCAGCGGGCGGCGCAGCGCGTCCTCCAGCGCCGCATCGGCGGCCTGGACGCGGGCCAGCGCGGTCAGTTCGGTGAGTTCCGCCTGCGGCACACCGCCTTGTGCTGCGGCCCAGTCGGCGCGGTCGATCGCGCCCCGGCGAAACTGTGCATCGGCATCGGTGGCGAGGCGGCGGGCGATGGGCAGGTCCGCCTGCCGCACCCGCGCCAGCGCCGCGCGGGCGAGGCGGGCTTCGCTGATCGCGCTCTCCAGCCCGGCATTGGCGGCGGCGACCACCACCTCCAGCTTGCGCGCCGCCTCGCTGCGCCGGGCCTCGGCGGCGGCGATGGCGTGGCGGTTCATGTCGAGCGGAGGCAGCGCCAGCCCGACCGAAAAGGGCAGCTTGGTAAGACCGCGCTCCCAGCTATAGCCGGGCGATATGCTGATCGCGGGATATTGCCGCGCGACCTCGCCGCGCAGGTCGTTTTCGGCCTGATCATAGGCGGCGAGGGCCTTCAGCACGTCGGCCCGCGCGACCGTGGCGCCGGTGGGGTCGCCCAGGCTGGCGGTCGGATCGGGCGAGGGGCTGTCGAAGCCGGGCCAGTCGAAGGCGATGGGTGCCAGCGCCCCGGCGGGCAGGCCGATGGCGGCGGCCAACGCCTGCCGCGCCGCCGCCGCGCGGCCATGGGCGTCCTCGACCGATGCTGCCGCGCCGGCAGCATCGGCGCGCACCCGCTCCAGATCGGCGCGGGCGACGGCGCCGGCCCTCAGCCGCTTTTCCATCGCCGCCTGTTGCTGGTCGCGGAGCGCGAGGAGCCGTTCTCCCGTCGCTGCCTCGCGGACGGCGACCAGCATGTCGATCAGCGCGCGGCGTGCCTGCATCCGCGCCGCCCAGAGTGTGTCGGCATAGTCATGGCGGGCGATAGTGACGGCGATCTCCCCGCTGCCGATCCGGGCTGCTCGCTGCCCGCCCAGGTCCAGCGGCACGTCGATGGCGCCGCCCAGCAGCCAGGGCGAGCTGGTGGAAGGGTCGCGCGCATATTCGGTGCTGAGCGTCAGGGCCGCGCCGGGGGCCTGACGCGCCGCCCGCGCCTGCGCCCTTGCCGAGATCCAGGTCGTGCGGGCGGCAGCGATGTCGGGATTGTGCACCAGCAGCGCCGCCAGCACCGATAGCCGGGACCAGCGCGCCGCATCATAAGGAGCATCCGGCGCGATCCGGGCCTGCTCGGCGCGGACGGCTTCCGCATCCGTGGGCCGCCGCGCGCGCGCGGCGGCCATTGCCGCTACGTCCATCGGTTTGGGACGATAGGGCACGCAGCCCCCGACAAGGGCTGGCAACAGGAGGAAAAAGGGCCTGCGGATCATGCGAAGGGCTTTAGGCTCGCGGCAGGGAAGCGCCTAATTGCAATATGGTAAGGTTCAGCGCGGGCAAGCGGATCGCCGCCCGACGATGGTACAGCGGCGGATGACCCCGCCCTCCAGCGCGTGCAGCTCCACTCGCCAGCGCCGCCTGCCCGTCCGCTCCAGCGTCATGAAGCCGAAGCCGCCGGTCCAGCTGTCGAAGCGTAGCAGCTTCGCGCCGGGCGCGGGTTCCTGGTCCAGCGCCCGGCCGGCGGGGATCGGCGTCACATCCTCCTGCGTGCCGGCCATGCCGGAAATCCATTGGCCGGGATGGCCGGGGCCGTAATCATCCTGCTGCCATGCATGGACATGGCCCGCGAGCAGCGCGTCGATGCCGGGCAGGCGCAGCGTGGGATCGTCGATGCCGAAGGTCGACCGTACCGCCTCATAGCCCGGCTTGATCCGCAGCGTTCCCTTCTTGTCCGACGCGTTGAGGCCCAGCAGCGGATAATGATCGGCGGCGAAAGTGAAGCTGTGCCCCTTCGCCATGGCCGCGATCGCCCGCTGGATAGAGCGGATCTGTGTGTAACGCGGATCGCCGGGTGGGATTTCATCCTCACCCATGATGGCAAGGTCCATGGCGATGATCTGCGCCCCGCCGCCCAGCGGCACGGCGAAGGGCGGGCTGTCGTCGCCGCGCGCATCGCTGGCGGCGTCATTGCAATCGCGCCCGGCCTCCAGCGGCTGCGCGGCGAGCAGGCGCCACCAGCCCTGACCAGCGCGCAGGCAGCTTTCATGATTGCCGCGTATCATCAGCCAGGGCGCGGCCTCCAGCAGGGGCGCTGCCGGGGTGAAGAAGTCCGCGTCCCATGCATCCCAGCCATAACCCCAGGGCGTGTCGGTGCAGCCCGCATGGCCGGCGCAGGGATTTTCGCGATAGAGATAGTCGCCGACATGCACCACCAGGTCCGGCTTCCACGCCGCCGCCTGCGCCGCGATGCGGGCGAAGGGCCAGGCGCGGGGATCGTTGCATGCCTGATAAGCATTGTCCGATGCCTTGATCCGGCAGCCGGTGTTCCCGATCACCACGATCCGCCGCGCGGTCCTGCGGGGCACCGGCAGTGCGCGGGTGCCGATCCGCACCGCCCGTGCCGTCGCGGGTACGGCTGCTTCGCAGACCCGCACAGGAAAGCGGGAGGGCTTGCTGTTTTCCGCCATCGACCTGGTGGGGCGCAGCGGCAGGTCGGCTGGCTCGGCGCGCACCGCCATCGCCATCTGCCGTCCGTCCAGCGTCAGTACGGGGCAGGCGTCCCCTGCCGCCATCACCGCCCGCGCCACCGGCCCGCCGCCGGTCATCAGCATATAGGTGGAGAGCGGCGCTGGAACTTCCGCCGCCGCCCCGCTCGCCCAGAGGAGGGCGGTTGCCGCCAGTCCCTTCGTCAAGCCGCCGCCCATCCGCCCGCTCCGGTCAGAAGGTGAGGGTGATGTCGCCCGTCACCGAACGGCCGGTCTGGAAGAAGAGCTGGTCGAACTGCGCCGTCTTGCCCGCATTGATGTTGGTAAGGCTGGTCGAGTTGAAGAGGTTGTTCACCTGCACTCCGATGCGCGCCGGCCCGACCTCATAGCTGGCCGACAGGATCGCGCTGTTGTAGCCGGCAATCCGATAGCTGGGATTGGCGGCACCGGTGGCCGATTGCGGGCCGGTATATTTGTCGATCAGCGAGAAGCGGATCGGCCCGTTCTTGAACAGCACGCCACCCGCCGCCGTCCAGGTCGGCGCATTGGCGACCTGAAGGTCCGCGGTGCCCGGATTGTCGGTCTTGGCATAGTTGCGCGACGCATTGGCAAAGACTGCCAGGCCATTGTCGAAGGCATAGGTGACCTGCCCTTCGACCCCCTTGTAGATCACCCGGCCGAGATTGATGAAGACCGTGCCTTCGCTGGCGGGCGCGGTCGGATCGGTCGAGATCTTGTTGCGGAAATCGATATAATAGACGTCCGCGTCCAGGCTGAGATGCGAACCATGATAGACGAAGCCGGTCTGATAATTGGTCGATTTCTGCGGCGCGGCGGACGAGAATTGCGGATAGACCACGTAGAGGGTGCTGAGCGAGGGCGCCAGGAACCCCTTGGCGAACTGGCCATAGATGGACAGCCGGTCGTTCACGGCATAGTTGGCGGTCAGGAAGGGCAGATCGGCCTGATAATTTTTGGAGATATGCTGCGCGAAACGGGTCGTCTGGTTATAGGCCGCGTCGATCCGCCGCTCGAAATCGACATGCTTGAAACCCGGTGTGATGGTGAGGCCCGGCAGCGGGCGAAGCTCCAGTTCGGTGAACAGTTCATAATGGTTGGTGCGACTGTTCTGGTCGAACTTGACATTGGCAGGTGGCTGCACCGTGCCAGCCGGATATTTGGTGAGGTCCAGTGCCTTTTCGACATAGTTGGGCGCCATGGTGACGAGGTTCACGTCGCGCTGCTGGCGATAGGTATTGGCCCATTCGATCCAGAGGCCGCCGGTCAGCGTGGCGAAGTCGGTCAGTTGCACCTTCGCCTTGGCGATGTCGCCCCAGACGCGATATTTGTTGGTCTTGGTATAGCCCGGTACGCCGACCGTCAGCGTCTTGGGATGGGCGGGGTCGAGCGCGACCATGTTGGCCGTCGCGATCTGCGTCGGGGTCGCCGTCGCGAACAATGTCACATCGTTGCCGCTCAGCGTCTCATTGTCGTAGCTGTAGGTGTAGGCGCGATTTTCGAAGGTCGAGCCGGGCGCGATATCCGCCTCCAGCTTGACGATCTCGAAATCGGTCGTCTTGTGGGTGTGGTTATAGCCAGAATAGGTCTGGCTGGCGGGGTCGTTGTTCAGGCTGAAATTCTTGCCGTAGAGCGCGATCTGGCTACGCGTCGCGCCGTCTTTGTCAGGCTGGTTGAAGCGATTCTCGTTATAGGTGCCGAGCAGCGTCAGCGTCACGTCAGGGCTGATCGGGATCATCACCTTGCCGAAGATGTTGTTCGACTTGAACGGGCTGAAGCTGCGGGCGCCGTCCGATTCGATATGCTGGGCCGACAGCATGACCTCCGTTCCGCCCAGCCGGTCGATGGCGCCGCTCTGCAGCACGGCGCGGGTCAGCCATGTGTTCCAACTGCCATAGCTGCCCTTGATCTCCGCGCTCGCATCCTCGCGCGTGGCGCGGGAGAAGAGATTGACGCTGCCGCCAAAGGTCGCGATGCCCAGGTTCGACGCATTGCCGGGACCGCGATCCACCACCAGCGTCTCGATCGTGTTGGACGGGAAGAAGGTGTTGCTGTGGTGCGAGGGATCGTTGGTGTCGCCGAACGGGACGCCGTCATAGGTGATATTATATTCGCCGTCTTGGAAACCGCGCAGTTGCGCCTTGGATTCCGACAGGCCCGGCCCGTTGGTGTTGCCGAAATTGGAGACGCTGGGCGAAATCAACGCGATCTGGTTGAAGTCGGCGGTCGCGGGCAGCGAATCCTCGATGAAGGAGCGGGAGATGATCGCCTGTGGCTGCGTCGCCTGGAGCGAGGCGGTGACGGGCGCGATTTCGTTCGCTTTGGTTGCGGTGACGAGGATATTGGACCCTTCGCCGATCGCCTGCTCTGCGCTGGCGTCGGCGACGGGCGCTTCGGCGGCCCTGGCGGCGGTGAACGGCGCAGTGGCGATAGTGCCGAGCAGCAGCGCCCGGAGCAATGTCGGCTTGGTCATGAAACTCGTCCCCTTCTGACGGCCATATCGGCGTTTCCGGGCGAGCTATGGGCCGGTCATGACGGATCTGTTACGGTATGATAACAGTTTAAAGTGTGGGAAAATGTAAGGTTCCCTGCGGCACGCCGCCGCCCTAATGCAGGCGCAGCGAATGGATGGAGCCCCGGCGTTGCGGATATTGGTGGTGGAGGACGATCCTGAACTTGCCGCGTTCATCGCGGCGGGGCTGGACCGGGCGGGCCATGCGGTCGTGCTGGCGGGCAGCGGGGAGGAGGCGGACGGGCTTGCCGATGCGCGCGATTTCGATGCCGTGATCCTGGACCGGATGCTGCCAGGCATGACGGGGCTCGACCTGCTGCGCCAGTGGCGCGGGCAGGGCAGGCGCACGCCGGTGCTGTTGCTGACAGCGCTGGATGGCATAGACGACCGGGTAGAGGGGCTGGACGCGGGCGCCGACGACCATGTCGGCAAGCCCTTTGCGATAAACGAGTTGCTGGCCCGGCTCCATGCCATCGTCCGTCGCACCCAGGCACCCGAAGCGGCGGCCCGGATCGAGCAGGGGGGACTGGTTCTGGACCTGTTGCGGCGGCAGCTTCGTTACAAGGGCCGTCTGGTGGCGCTCCAGCCGCGCGAGATGCGACTGTTGGAGGAACTGATGCGCCAGTCCGGGGAGGCGGTGACACGGGCGATGCTGCTGGAACGGGTCTGGGGCTTCACCTTCGATCCGCAGACCAGCATCGTCGAAACCCATATGAGCCGCCTGCGCACCAAATTGGCCGACAGCGGCGTGCCGGTCGCGATCGAGGCGGTGCGCAATGTCGGCTATCGGCTCGTCCTGCATGAATAGCCTGCGGCCCCGCTTCCTGGGCAGCGCCGCCTATCGTATCGCCCTTGTCTATGCGCTGGGCTTTGCCGTCGCGATCCTGTTGCTGGGCATCGCGGTCACGCTGGTCGCCCACGCCGCCTTCATGCACCAGTTGGAGGCGCAGATTATCGAGGACAGCGGTGCGCTCGTCGCCGAATATCAGCAGGAGGGGCATGAAGGCCTGAATTTCGCCATTGGCGAGCGGGAGGCGGGCAATACCACCAGTGAGCTGCTCTATGCCGTGTACGCGCGCGACGGCCGGCACATCGCGGGCGGGCTGCACGCCAACCGGCCGCCGCGCGGGTGGAGCGACCTCGACTTCCAGGACCGGCTGGAGGGACCGGACGTCGCTCGCGCCTGGGCGGTCGACCTCAGCGATGGGACGCGGCTGGTGGTCGGCGCGGACTGGTCCGTGGTCGAGCGGGTGGACCATATGCTGGGCGGCATTTTTCTCGCCGCCTTCGCCGTGGTGCTGCTGATCAGCATGATAGGCGCAGTGCTGCTGGGTGCCTATCTGCGCCACCGCCTCTCCGCCATCAGCAGCGCGGCCGACAGCATCATGGCAGGCGACATCAAACGTCGAGTGCCCGAAAGCCGAAGGCGGGACGAGTTCGACGCGCTTGCCCGTTCGCTCAACCAGATGCTGGATCGCATCACCGCTCTGCTGGAAAATCTACGCCAGTTGTCGGGTGACATCGCCCACGATCTGCGCACGCCACTGGCGCGGTTGCGTAACCATCTGGAAGAGAGCCTGGAGGAAAGCGGCGACCCTGCGCGCCAGCGGGACCGGCTTTCCTCCGCGCTGGAGCAGACGGACAAGGTGCTGTCCCTGTTCGCCGCGATCCTGCGAATCAGTGAGATTGAGGGCGGTCGGCGCAGGGCCAGTTTCCGAAGCGTGGACCTGACTGCATTGGCGCAAGAAATTTGCGAAACCTATGCACCCGCGGTCGAGGAGGGCGGGCGCGTCTTGCGCAGCGATATCGCGCATGGGGTGCATGTACAGGGCGACTCCGAACTGCTGGCGCAGGCGATCATCAACCTTCTCGACAACGCGCAGGCCCATACCCCTGCGGGGACCCGCATCCAATTCGTGCTCGAGCGGGAGAGCGGGTCCGCGTGCATCCTCGTGCGCGATGATGGTCCGGGGGTGCCGGCGCAAGCGCTAGACAGCATTTTTCGCCGGTTCGTCCGCCTTGATCCCGGGAGAAGCACGCCGGGGCACGGGCTTGGCCTCAATATGGTCGCGGCAATCATTACCATGCATGACGGCAGGTTGACGGTCGGTGACAACGTGCCGGGCCTCAAAATCGGCTTCACCCTTCCATCCGCTACAATTTGATCGATTGCTGAAATGCAATTCTGTGCGGACGCCATCCTCGCAGCGAAGCTGCCGATCGAATGGGCTGAGCAGGAGCGGCTGTTCGGCTTCGCTGGCTGATCGCCCAACCATCACGCAAACCACAGTGAAGCCGGGTGATTCTCGACAGAGAATCCGGCCGTTCTCGTGCCGCCAACCGAGCGCGGCGCCGCGTCTCTGGCTTCAGGCCGGAAAGGACGCGCCGCGAAATGCCGCGCAACCGCGCCATATTCACGCGGGATGCCCCCGAGGGGGTGAATTTAGTTTGCTTTGAGAACTGTTTGGTGCGGTCGAGAAGACTCGAACTTCCACGGCCTTTCGGCCACAACGACCTCAACGTTGCGCGTCTACCAATTCCGCCACGACCGCACATTTTCCGGGAACCGGCGGGGCCGGTGCCTTGGTAGGAGGCGGCCCTTAGCAAAGGCTTTTGGGTCATGCAACAACCTATCTTCATCTGCGTTGTTTTGGTCAGAGAAAGTCGGGGAGCGACGAAAGGATAAGGAAGGTTGGCCACATGTCCGCGCGCTTCTGGTTATTTTCATTGGCTTGTGCAGGAATGGCTTTGACGGGAGGCTATGGGCTGGGGCTCTATGCCACGACACCGCCAAGGTTGGGAACGGAAACGCCATTGCCTGACGCGGTCGCGCCTGACGGTTCGGACCATGATCCGACATCTGCCGATCTGAACGGACCCGCTATCATCCATTGCAGCGGTTGTGGCCCGACGCTGGCGGACCGCCAGATGGCGGCGGACATGGCGGGCTGGAGCGGGATGAGCGATCCGTTGGTGCGCGACTATGCGGCGCGGGATGAGCCGAACCAGACCGATTATGCCGATCCTCCCCCTCCGGTACGGACACTGCCCGCCTCCATCGAACGATTGGCCGCGGGCGAGAGCGATGGCGATTGGCCGCCGGTCCAGATCGCGCAGGCCCGCAATAGCAAAACGCCCGCCGAGGAAATCCCGGCGGACGCTGCTTTCTCTTACTGATCCGGCCGTTTATTCGGCCGCTACGACCTGGGGTTCTGCATCGCTGAGCGGATAGGCGAGCCGGCTGACCATCTCCTTCGGGCAGACCTGCCAGAAATAACGGCGCCAGCGGTCCCAGTCGTCCAGGATGGTGTTCGACCATTTGCTGTCGGTCGCCACCGCATGCTGGGCGATCAGCGCTTTCAACTCCGCTTCCCAATGGGTGCTTTCCAGCCGCTGCCAGACGATGCTTTCCGGGTTGGCGCGCGTCGGGAAGCTGCCATCCTCGTCCAGGATGAAGGCCATGCCGCCGGTCATGCCCGCGCCGAAATTGGCGCCGGTCCTGCCCAGGATGACCGCCGTGCCGCCGGTCATATATTCGCAGCCGTTTGCGCCGCAGCCCTCGACCACCACCTCTGCGCCTGAGTTGCGGACGGCGAAGCGTTCCCCGGCCTGGCCCGCCGCGAACAGCTTGCCGCTGGTCGCGCCGTAGAGGACGGTGTTGCCGATGATGGTGTTGTCCTTGCTCGACAGGGGCGAGGAGACGGTCGTGCGCACCGTGATGATGCCGCCCGACAGGCCCTTGCCGACATAGTCGTTGGCGTCGCCGAAGACTTCCAGCTTGATCCCCTTGCACAGGAAGGCGCCCAGGGACTGGCCCGCCGACCCGCGCAGGCGCACCGTCAGATGACCGTCCGCCAGCGTCGACATGCCGAACCGTTCGGTCACGGCAGCGGACAGGCGGGTCCCCACGGCGCGATGCGTGTTGCGCACCGTATAGGTGAGCTGCATCTTCTCGCCGCGTTCAAACACCGCGCGGGCATCCTTCATCATCTGCGCGTCAAGGCTGTCCGGCACCGGATTGCGCCATTCGGTCAGCGAGAAACGGCGCTGATCGTCGGGTGCATCCACCTTGGCGAGGATCGGGTTGAGGTCGAGATCGTCCAGATGCTCGGCGCCGCGGTTGACCTGCTTCAGCAATTCCGTGCGGCCGATCACTTCGTCGAGGCTGCGATAGCCCAGACGGGCGAGGATTTCGCGAACCTCTTCCGCGATGAAGGTCATGAGGTTGATGACCTTCTCCGGCGTGCCGGTGAACTTTTCGCGTAGCTTCTCATCCTGCACGCAGACGCCGACGGGACAAGTGTTGCTGTGGCACTGGCGCACCATGATGCAGCCCATCGCCACCAGCGACAGCGTGCCGATGCCGAACTCTTCCGCGCCCAATATCGCCGCGATCACGATGTCGCGGCCGGTCTTGAGCCCGCCGTCGGTGCGCAGCTTCACGCGGTGGCGCAGGCCGTTGAGGGTCAGCACCTGATTGGCTTCGGAAAGCCCCATCTCCCAGGGCGTGCCCGCATATTTCACCGACGTCTGCGGCGAAGCGCCGGTGCCGCCGACATGGCCCGCGACGAGGATGACGTCTGCGTGGGCTTTCGCCACGCCCGCCGCCACGGTGCCGATGCCCGCCTGGCTGACCAGCTTCACGCAGACCCGAGCGCGGGGGTTGATCATCTTGCAGTCGTAGATGAGCTGCGCGAGATCCTCGATCGAGTAGATGTCATGGTGCGGCGGCGGCGAGATCAGCGTCACGCCCGGCGTCGCGTGACGCAGCTTGGCGATGAACTCGGTCACCTTGAAGCCGGGCAACTGGCCACCCTCGCCGGGCTTGGCGCCCTGCGCGACCTTGATTTCGATTTCTTCGGCGCTGCCCAGATATTCGGCATGGACGCCGAACCTACCGCTAGCGATCTGCTTGATCACCGAGTTGGCGTTGTCGCCATTCTCATAGGGCTTGAAGCGATTCGCATCCTCGCCGCCTTCGCCCGACACGGCCTTGGCACCGATACGGTTCATGGCGATGGCCAGCGTCTCATGCGCCTCCGGAGAGAGCGCACCCAGCGACATGCCCGGCGTCACGAAGCGCTTGCGGATTTCGGTGGTTGCCTCGACCTCATCGATCGGCACCGCCTCGCGCGCGAAGTTGAACTCCAGCAGGTCGCGCAGATAGACCGGCGGCAAGTCGCGCACGCCGCGCGAGAATTGCAGATAGGTCGAATAGCTGTCGGTCGCGACCGAGGTCTGCAACAGGTGCATGAGCTGCGCCGAATAGGCATGCGTCTCGCCGCCGTTGCGCTGGCGGTAGAAGCCGCCGACCGGCAGGCGCACGATGGCGCTGTCATGGGCGGCGTCATGGCGCATCTTTGCGCTGAAATGGAGCGACTGATAGCCCTCGCCCGAAATCTTCGCCGGCATGCCGGGGAAGAGATCGTTGACCAGCGCGCGGGACAGCCCCACGGCTTCGAAATTATAGCCGCCGCGATAGCTGCTGATGACCGCGATGCCCATTTTGGACATGATCTTCAGCAGGCCTTCGTTGATCGCGATGCGGAAACGCTCGAAACAAGCCTCCAGCGTCAGGTCACCGAACAGGCCACGCGCATGGCGGTCCGCGATGCTGGCTTCGGCCAGATAGGCGTTCACCGTGGTCGCGCCGACGCCGATCAGCACCGCGAAATAATGGGTGTCGAGCGCTTCGGCGCAGCGCACGTTGATCGATGCGTAGCTGCGCAGCCCCTTGCGGACGAGATGGGTATGCACCGCCGCCGCCGCCAGCACGCCGGCAATGGCGACGCGCCCCGCATTGACATGCTCGTCGGTCAGGAAGATTTCGGTGCGGCCCTCGCGGACGGCCTGTTCCGCTTCTTCGCGGATGCGGGCAATGGCGGCGCGGAGCTGCTCCTGTCCGCCCTCGGCCGGGAAGGTGCAGTCGATTTCCGCAACCGCAGGACCAAAGTGCCCCTTCAGCTTCGCCCATTCGGATGAGGTCAGCACCGGCGAATCCAGCACCAGCACATGGCTGTTCTGCGCGTCCTCCTCCAATATGTTGTGGAGGTTGGAGAAGCGCGTCTTCAGGCTCATCACATACCGCTCGCGCAGCGGATCGATCGGGGGGTTGGTGACCTGGCTGAAATTCTGGCGGAAGAAATGGCTGATCGTGCGCGGCTTGTCGGAAATGACGGCCAGCGGCGTGTCGTCACCCATCGAGCCGACGGCTTCCTTCGCATCCTCGACCATCGGGGCGAGGATCAGTTCCATATCCTCCAGCGTCATGTTGGCGGCGACCTGGCGGCGCGTCAGTTCCGCCTTGTCCCAACTGGGCAGGGCGGACTGCGCGTCGGCCAGATCATTGACCGTCATGAAGTCCTTGATCAGTTCCGAATAAGGGCGCTCGCCCGCAATCTGGTCCTTGATCTCGCGGTCGTCGAAGATCACGCCTTCCTGAAGGTCGACGGCGATCATCTGGCCGGGACCCATGCGGCCCTTCTTGACGATGGTGGTTTCGGGAACCACGACCATGCCGGTTTCCGAACCGACGATCAGCAGATTGTCGCCGGTCAACGTGTAGCGCAGGGGGCGCAGCGCATTGCGATCGACGCCTGCCACGACCCAGCGGCCGTCGGTCATGGCCAGCGCGGCCGGGCCGTCCCACGGCTCCATCACGGAGGCGAGATATTCATACATGTCCGAATGCGTCTGCGGCAGTTCGGCGTCGGCCGACTGATAGGCTTCGGGGACGAGCATCAGCTTGGCGGTCGGTGCGTCGCGGCCCGAGCGGCAGATTGCCTCGAACACGGCGTCGAGCGCGGCGGTGTCGGACGCGCCCGCCGGGATCACCGGCTTGATGTCCTCCGACTGCTCGCCAAAGGCGAGCGAGGCCATCTTGATCTCATGGCTCTTCATCCAGTTCTTGTTGCCGCGAATGGTGTTGATCTCACCATTATGCGCGAGCGTGCGGAACGGCTGGGCCAGCCACCATTGCGGGAAGGTGTTGGTCGAATAGCGCTGGTGGAAGATCGCCACCCGGCTCTCGAACCGGTCGTCCTGGAGGTCCGGGTAGAAGACCGACAGCGATTCCGCGAGAAAGAGCCCCTTGTAGATGATCGAGCGGCAGCTCAGCGAACAGACGTAGAAATCCTGGATTTGCGCGGCGATCACCTTCTTCTCGATCCGGCGGCGGATCAAGTAGAGGTCCTTTTCGAACTCGGCCTGGTCGCGTTCCTCCGGCATCGGGCCAGCGATCATGATCTGCTCGATCTCGGGGCGGGTGCGCTGCGCCTTTTCGCCGATGACGGAGACATCGACGGGCACCTGGCGCCAGCCATAGATGGTGTAGCCCGCATCGATGATCTCGGCCTCGACGATGGTGCGGCAGGTTTCCTGCGCGCTCAAATCGGTACGGGGCAGGAAGATCATGCCGACGGCGAGGCGGTTGGGCAGCGGCTTGTGGCCCGAATCCGCGATGGCGTCATCGAAGAAGCGCACCGGCAGGTCGACATGGATGCCAGCGCCGTCGCCGGTCTTGCCGTCGGCGTCCACTGCGCCACGGTGCCAGACGGCCTTCAGCGCGTCGATGGCGCTGGCCACCACGCGGCGGCTGGGGCGGCCATCGGTCGCGGCCACCAGGCCGACGCCGCAGGCATCGCCTTCCATCTCCGGGTGATACATGCCCTCGGCCGCGATCCGTGCGCGCTCTTCGGGGCTGGCCATGAAATTGGTGTCGGTCATGATGACTTACCCTTGCATGTGGCCGGTCCTGTTTTTGGGCACGGCCGCTGTCATTCCGTTGGTTGCCGGCATGGCCGGCGCTCTTGTCAGTGGGCCTTCTTGGCGTCCGCACCGAGCAATGCGGTGAGACGCTCGCGTTCAGCCTTTGTCAGATCATTATAGGTTCGCGGCTTAGGCAGCTTGGCGAGTTCCTGAGCGGAGGATTTCATGATCTCCGGCATGGCCCGCATCATTTCGGGCATGATCTTCTGCATCCGGCCGATATAATGCGGGTCGGCGGCCAGCTCCATGAAGCCCGCGCCGAATTTGGCGCCGGCGGGCGTTTTCAGGAACGCGCCGATCTGATCGAGCTCGGCGGCGCTGTAGCGATAGGCGAACGCCTCCGCCATGCCTTCCCGCATGTCCGGCTCATAGCGTCCCATGAAACGACCCATGGCTGGCATCATGGTGTTGACGATCACGTCCATCCGCTTGCGGAAATTGGGATCGATGATCGCCATCATTTCCTCAATCGTGCCTTCACCCAGATGCTCGGCCTGTTCCGGGTCAAGACCGCCGACTTTCAGGAACTCGCGGATCGGCATCTTGGTCATGCCGTCCATCATCGGTCCCATCATCTTCTGCATCATCGGCCCCATCATCTTTTCCATGGTGCCGTCGGGCAGGATGATGGCGGCGATCGGTTGAGCCTTGGCCAGCAGTGCAGGATCGACAGACTGGACGGCTACCGGAACCGGAGTCTGTGCCTGAGCCGCGATCGGCGTCGCCAGCAGGAGAAGGAAGGCGGCGCGCATCAGGCGGCTTGCCTTTCCCCGGCCGCCGCCTTCGCCTTGGCCTTCAGATAGCGGTGCATATGCTCGGTCACGTCGCGGCCGTCGCGGATCGCCCAGACCACCAGCGAAGCGCCGCGCACGATGTCGCCCGCAGCGAACACGCCGTCCATGCTGGTCATCATCGTCTTGTGATCGACGCGCAGCGTGCCCCAGCGGGTGACCGACAGGTCGTCCGCGCCGAACAGCTTGGGCAGCTCCTCCGGGTCATAGCCCAGCGCCTTGATGACGAGATCGGCGTCCAGCGTATGCTCTGTGCCCGGATCGGGTTCCGGGGCGCGGCGGCCCGATGCGTCGGGCTGGCCTAGGCGCATCTTCGTGACCTTGACGCCGGTGACATGCTCCGTGCCTTCAAAAGCGATGGGGGCGGAAAGCCAGACGAACTCGACGCCTTCCTCTTCCGCATTGGCGACTTCGCGCTGTGAGCCGGGCATGTTGTCGCGGTCGCGGCGGTAGAGGCACTTCACCGACGTCGCACCCTGGCGGACCGCGGTGCGGACGCAGTCCATCGCCGTATCGCCGCCGCCGATGACGACGACCTTCTTGCCGTTGGCGTGCAGCGAGCCGTCCTCATGTTCCGGCACGGCGTCCCCGAACCCGGCCTTGTTGGAGGCGATCAGGAAATCGAGCGCCTTGACCACGCCCGGCGCGCCGACGCCCGGCGCCTTGATGTCGCGGGGCTTGTAGACGCCGGTCGCGATCAGCACCGCATCATGGCGGCTGCGCAGTTCCTCCATCGTCGCGTCGCGGCCGACCTCGAAGCTCTCGTGGAAGACGATGCCGCCATCCTTCAGCCGCTGGATGCGGCGCATGACCACGTCCTTCTCCAGCTTGAAGCCGGGGATGCCATAGGTCAGCAGGCCGCCTGCCCGATCATGCCGGTCATAGACATGCACCTCATAGCCCGCGACGCGCAGATATTCGGCCGTTGTCAGACCCGCCGGCCCCGCGCCGATGACGCCGACGGACTGGCCGGTCGGCGCGCCGGGCACCAGCGGCTCGACCCAGCCTTCCTTCCAGGCGGTGTCGGTGATGAATTTTTCCACCGATCCGATGGTGACGGAGCCATGGCCCGAAAATTCGATGACGCAATTGCCTTCGCACAGCCGGTCCTGCGGGCAGATGCGGCCGCAGATTTCCGGCATGGTGCTGGTCAGGTTCGACAGCTCATAGGCTTCGCGCAGGCGTCCCTCGGCGGTCAGGCGCAGCCAGTCCGGGATATGGTTGTGCAGCGGGCAATGGGTCGAGCAATAGGGTACGCCGCATTGCGAGCAGCGCGACGCCTGTTCTTCCGCCTTGTCCAATATGAAGCTGCGGCTGATTTCCAGAAAGTCGTCGGCGCGATCGTCGGCCGAACGCTTCTCGGGATAGGCTTGGCCTGTTCCCACGAATTTCAGCATTGGATTGTCCGCCATGATGAGTCCCTGAATGAGTTACACGGGAGCCCATAGCAGAAAGACCCACGGAGTCACGTGGATTCTGCAAATTAAGTCAGCATATGTGACATATTTTGACGGAATTTTCTGGGGAGGCGGCGGGCTCCGGAAATAATCTTGCGTAATTTAGGACCGATTTGGACCTACCGCATGGAAAGCCACGCCAGGGCGGTGATGCCGGCAATGATTCGATACCAGGCGAATGGGGTGAAGCCGTGCCGCGACACCAGGCCGACGAACCATTTGATGACGAGCATCGCGACGATGAAGGCCACGATGAAGCCCAGGGCGATGCTGCTCCAGCCGACCGTGGCGGAAGTCAGCTTGTCGCCGTTTTTCAGCAGTTCCAGCGTGGTTGCGCCCAACATGGTGGGAATGGCGAGGAAGAAGCTGAACTCCGCTGCCGTGCGCCGCTCGACGCCCAGCGTCAATGCGCCCATGATGGTCGCGCCCGACCGGCTGACACCGGGGATCATGGCCAGGCACTGGATGAAGCCGATGCCTACCACGCGGACAAAAGGGATGTCTGCGATGCCGTGAAAGCGGTTTTCCTTCACCATCCGCTCGATCGCCAGAATGGCCACGCCGCCGACAATCAGGGCCCAGGCGACGACTTTGGGCGCGCCCAGCAACTCCTCGATATATTTGTGCAGGGCGAGGCCGATCACCGCCGCGGGAATGAACGCGACCACCAGATTACGCAGGAAGCGCCAGCTCGTCGGCTCCCGGCGCAGCAGCCCCATGCCGACCGCCCAGAAGGTTCGCCAGTAGAGCACCACCACCGCCAGGATCGCGCCCAACTGGATGATGACGTTGAACATGGCCCAGGTGGACGCATCATATCCCAGCAATTCGCTCGCCAGGATCAGGTGGCCGGTCGAGGATACGGGGAGGAATTCGGTCAACCCTTCGACGATGCCAAGCAGGATGACTGTCAGATAATGGAGGTCCATGGGCGGAGCAGATCCTTATGGAGCGGACAAAGGGAAGCCCTCCCCCGGACGGGAGAGGGCGTAGAGGACGTCAAATCATTGTGCAGGAGCGAAAGGCCCAAGCAAAGCGGCGGCGACACGGTCGGTCGCGACGCGCCATCGGTCCGGCTGATCCGGCGGAAGCCGATCAGGCCTGAACACGCCCGGCAAAGCGGCCATGTTTGCGATAGCGGACCAGCCATTTTTCCGCGACGGCCGGCATTGGCGTGGGTTCGACGTCCAGATCGGCCAGCCCCTTCGCGCCCGGTGCGACGACATTGTCCTTGCCAAGCATCGCAAGCTGATCCCGTGTGATCGGCCCGCCTGGCAGGATCGCTATCAGTGAAGCGAGGGATGCGGGAACTGCGCACAGGCTGCGATCGCGGCCGATGGCCTTGGCTATCCAGGCATTGAGTTCCAGCATGCTGTAGGTTTGCGGTCCGCCCAGTTCGAAGGTCTTGCCGCCATGAACGCCGGGCTTTTCGGCGGCGTTGGCGATCGCCTGCGCGACATCGGCGACATAGACCGGCTGGAATTTGGTGCCCGCGCCGATCACCGGCACGACCGGGGCCAGGCGGATGATTTCGGCAAAGCGATTGAGGAACTGATCCTCCGGCCCGAAGATGATCGACGGGCGGATGATCGTGGCGTTGGGGAAGGCGGCCCGAACGGCTGCTTCGCCCGCGGCCTTCGACCGGCCATAGGCGGACGGGCTTTGCGCGTCCGCCCCGATCGCCGACACATGCACGAGCGCCTGAACGCCGGCTTCCGCCGCGGCCCTAGCGACATTGGCGGCGCCCTCATGGTGCGATCCTTCGAAATCGCCCGACAGGACGCCGACCAGATTGATCACGATGTCGCTGCCCGCGATGGCGCGGGCGACGCTGGCGGGTTTGCGGATGTCGGCTGCCACGAACTGGGTCTGGCCGAGGCCCCCCAGCGGTTTGACGCGCAGCGCTGTCGCCAGATCACGCTGGGCCACGCGGACGCGGGCACCGCGCGCCATCAGCGCCTGTGCGACCTGCCGGCCGAGAAAGCCGCCGCCGCCGAACACCGTTACCAGACTGTCCTTCATCGCGTGTCCAATGCCTGTCTTTTGATGGGAAATGACTCTGCGCATCCCCTTGCAACAGCCGCCGCCCGCTGACAACCGCCGGGCGGCGGCCTTGCGCTCTTTTTTACCCGATCCAGCCCCGCAAATCAGCAATCATCCACAGGCCGAGGCCCAGGAACAACAGGGCCGCGCCGATCTGGAGCGCACGCATCGGCACCTTCTTCGCCAGCACCTCTCCGAACAGCACCGCGGGTACGTTGGCGATCATCATGCCCAGCGTGGTTCCGGCGGTGACGGCCAGCACATTGTCGAAGCGCGCGCCCAGCATCACCGTCGCCACCTGAGTCTTGTCGCCCATCTCGACCAGGAAGAAGGCGACCAGCGTGGTGATGAACACGCCCGCCTTGGACGGCGCCTTCAGCGGCCCGTCCTCGTCGATCTTGTCGGGGATCAGCGTCCATGCGGCCATGGCGATGAAACTGGCGGCGATGGCATAGCGGAACCAGGGCTGGGTCAGCACGCCCGCGACCGAATGGCCGACCAGCGCGGCGAGGAAGTGATTGGCCAGCGTCGCGAAGAGGATGCCGAAGATGATCGGCACCGGCTTGCGGAACCGGGTGGCGAGCAGCATGGCCAGCAATTGCGTCTTGTCGCCCATTTCCGCGAGCGCGACGAGCGTGGTGGAGGTGAGGATGGCTTCCATAGCAGGTCTGTCCAGGGCCAGGCGAAGATGAAAGACACAATGCCACCGCCTTCCCCCACCCGGCCGGACGGAGAAGGTGATGCCATTGGTCTCGCCCGATGAAAGGGAAATCCCTTCCATCCCGCCCGCCATGGCCTCTCGGCCAAATATGTTGACGAACGGCCCGTTCCTCAAAGCGGAACGGCTGGCTACTCCCCAGATGACGAACGGGCGTCTAATTCAAATCAGGCCGGAGGGCAAGTCTTAGGGTTCACCCTTGGATTCCTGCATCCGCCGTTCGGCGAACCATTGTTCCAGTGCCTTGGCCGTGCAGCCGGTGAAGCCGTTGCTGCCGATGGCGGAGCAACTGCCCGGCAGGGTCTGCCGCTGGACCTGTTCCATGGTCGCGACCTGGCTGCCCCAGCCGGGACCGCCCGCCGGTTCGGGCTTTTCGCGCAATTTCTTGGGAATGCGATAGCGTTCGGATTCGGGCTTGCGCGCGCAGACGATGATCTCGTCGCCTTCGCCCTTGGGGCAGGGGTCATTGCCGTAGACCACCAAATTGAAAATTTTCTGCGGCGGTTCGGCACGGGCCGCGCTGCCGACTGTCAACGGCGCAACGGCGATAGCGGCCAGGGAAAGGGCAGTAAGGAGACGCATTGATTCCATTCCTTCTTCGTCCCCTGTTCCCGCCCTCCCGATTGTCCGGTTGCCGGCAGCTTTTTCAAGACGCCGCCCGGCGGCCAATACCGTCAGGGCTGCGGCGTGGTTCCCTGTTGCGCGCCCTGCGTCTGGCCTTGCTGTTGCTGGGCAGCCTGCGCCTTTTCCTCGGCCACGGCTTGCGCCTCGATCGCCTTGCTTTCGGCGTCAATGGTGGAGAGGCGTCGTGCCCGCTCCGCCGCGACCAGATCCTTCCAGCTCGCATTGTCCGCGGCCTGCCGTTCCGCCTTGGCCAGCCGCGCCAGCTGCGCGAAGCAGCCGGTTGCGCCGCCGCCGCCGACCGGGGAACAGCTTTCCGTGCCGCTGCGGCCGACATATTCCATCGACTTCACACGCTCGCCCCAGGCTTGGTGGCTGGGCTGGTTGGGATCGCCGCGCAGCGGTTCGGGAATACGGTAACGTTCCTCCTCACCCTTGCGTGCGCAGACTACGATGTCGCTGCCCTGGCTCTGCGGACAGGGATCGTCACCATAGACGATGACCAGATTGACCCGTTCCGATCCCGATTGGACGGCCGGCGCCCGTTCCTGCGGAAGGTTCGGCCCCTGTTGTGCCAGAACCGGGGAGGCGGCGCCCAGCAAAAGCATGGCGGCGATCAGGCGGGTCTTCATCATGCTTCTCCTCAGAAACGCTTAGACAGGGCGATGGCGGTACGACAGCCCAATCTGATGGCGCCCGACAATAAGGGATAGACCGGAGCCTGCTCCGCACCATGGGCAAGGGCGGCGTCGCGATGCTCCACTTCCTCCGCCTGGAAATCCGCGATCGCGGTGGAGAGTTCCGGATCGTCCTGCCCCAGTTCCTGGAGCTGTTCGGCATAGTGCCGGTCGATCTCGGTCTCGATCGCGGCGGTACAGGCCATGGCGGCACGCGGCCCGATCGCCGCCGTCACCGCGCCCAAGGCGAAGCCCGCCACGTTCCAGATCGGCTGCAACGCGGTCGGCCGCACGCCCCTGCGCGCGATCATCGCGTCGAAATGTTGGCGGTGCCGTTCCTCCTGCGCAGCCATGCCGGCGATGATGCGAGAGTCCGGATGCCGATCGCCCATCACGGCGAGCTGCCCGGCATAGATGCGGGTGGCGCCGAATTCGCCCGCCTGATCGACGCGCAGCATCGAGGCACGCTGCCCGTCAGTGACGCGGCGGCCCGGGCGTGGGAAATCGGACCGGGGGAAATCGGGCCGGGGAAAATCCTTCGCACTCATGCCTTGCTCCCTTTTCCGAGCAGCAGCACCAAGATGAGGAGCGCGGCCGCCCCCGACAAGAGGCCGTTATAGCCCGCCATCGAAATGCCGAACAGGCTCCATGGCGCGACGTCGCAGCGGGTGATCGGCGTCGCCATGATCTGGTTGAGGATATCGGCCGAACTGCCGCCCGCCGGACTGGTCGAACAGGCCGTCAGCCCTTGCCACCAGCCATATTCGACGCCGGCATGGAACAGGCCGACGGCCCCGCCGATGCCGATGGCGAGGCCGGCCAGCCCGGTGAACAGCGCGCTGACGCAGGCCTTGCCCCGCGTGGCATAGGCGACGATCGCCAGCGGGACGGCGGCGAAATGGGCATAGCGTTGCCACCAGCACATTTCGCACGGATGCAGGCCGCCGATGAACTGGAAGGCATAGGCGCCCCCCAACATGGCCAGAGGAAGGATCAGCGCGATCGCGCGGGCGAGAGGCAGGCTTTTCATATCGCCCGCTTAAACCGCGTGGAGCCTTTCGTCATGCTGAACTTGCGTCGGCATGACGAAAGGACAAGGAGGGTCAGCGCGTCGCAGGCTTGCGGGCGGCGGGCTGGGGCTTAGATTCTGTCTGGGCGACGGCCGCGCCGGGCCTGGCCGCGAGGCGGGAAATGGTCTTCAACGCATAGTCGAGCTGAAAGTCCTCGATCCCCTTCTTCTTCAATTCCTCCGCGGTGGCGGCGAAGCGGGGATCGTCCTTGCTGTCTTCTTCCAGAGCGGCATTGTCGGTCTTGATCTCGTTGATCAGATGCCGGCGCAGGTCGCTTTCGCGGAATTTGGGACGATTCTTGTAATCGGGGTCGGAAAGCTGCGGCACCTTCACATCCGGCTCGATCCCGCCTTCCTGCACGGACCGGCCCGAGGGGGTGTAATAGCGCGCCGTGGTCAGCTTGAGCGCCGTGGTGTTGGAGAGCGGCAGCATCGTCTGCACGCTGCCCTTGCCGAAGCTGCGCTCGCCCATCACCAGGGCGCGGTGCTGGTCCTGGAGCGCGCCCGCGACGATTTCGGAGGCGGAAGCCGAGCCAGCGTCGACCAGCACGATCATCGGCAGGCCCTTCGCATCGTCGCCGGGCTTGGCATAATAGCGTTCGACATCGCCCTTGTTCCGGCCGCGCTGCGACACGATCTCGCCCCGTTCCAGGAAGGTGTCGCTGACCGACACGGCCTCGTCCAGCAGGCCGCCGGGGTTGGAGCGCAGGTCGAGGATATAGCCGGTCGGCTTGCGGCCCAGCGATTTGTCGATGCTGCGGATCGCCTGGCGCACGTCAGCGCCGGTATTGGCCGAGAAGCTGACGATGTTGATGACGCCGATGCCGTCCTTCACTTCCCACTTGACCGGCTTGATCTGGATGATCTCGCGCGTGAGGGTGAGTTCGATCGGCTTGTCTCGGCCGGTGCGGACGATGGTCAGCTTGATCTGCGTGCCGGGTGCGCCGCGCATCTTGTCCACCGCCTCGTCCAGCGTGCCGCCATAGATGAGCTGACCGTCGAGATGGGTGATATAGTCGCCGGCCTTGATGCCCGCGCGCCAGGCCGGCGTGTCCTGCGTCGGGGCGATCACCTTGACCGCGCCGTCCTCCTGCGTGACGGAGAGGCCAAGGCCGCCATAGCTGCCCTCCGTCTGCGTGCGCAGATTCTGGAAATCGCGCGCGTCGAGGAAGCTGGAGTGCGGGTCGAGACTGGCGAGCATGCCGTCGATCGCGCCCTTGATCAGCTTTTCATCGTCGACCTTCTCGACATAGTCGCTGCGGACCTTCTGGAACACGTCCATGAACTCGTCCAGCGCCTTGTAGCTGCTGGCTTCCCCGTCGGCGAGCGCCGCCGTGGTCGCGGGTATGAGTGCGAGCGCGCCGAGGGCGATGGCGCCCCGGAAGAAATTGGATTTCATCGCTGTCCTTGAGTCCTGCATCGATGGATCAGTATAGCGCTTTTATGAGCAGACGCAAAAATCTTGGTGAGATGACGGGATTTGCCCGCAAGGGGCATGGGTAAGCCCGGATCATGGTGGACAGGAAAATCGCGCGGACGGCCATTTGCAGCCATTTGCGGCCACTTCCGTTCGCCCCGAGTAGGGGCTGAGCGAAGTCGGAGGCCTGCATCGAAGGGTCTGCGCAGGTCCAGGCCGTTGCCCTCCACCTGATCGCATTTTTTTCGACCTCAGCCCAATCCCACCAACGGCACGATATCGACGGGACGGCCATTGCGGCGCAGTTCGACAGTGATGCTGGGCCGTCCGGGCCCTGTATTGCCGATCGGATCACCCTGCCGCACATTGTCGCCCACCGCCGCGTTGAGGCGCAGCAGGCCGGTGATCAGGGTGGTCCAGCCGCCGCCATGGTCGATGATGACGATCTGCCCATAACCGCGATACGGCCCGGCAAAGACGACGCGTCCGGCGGTCGGGGCCACGGCCAGCGCTTGGGGCCGGGTGGCGATGGTGAGGCCGCGCGAGCGGATGCCGCTTTCCGACACTTCGCCCATGCCCGTCACCAGCTGTCCGACCACGGGTAGGCGGTAGGGGGGGGGCGCGCTGGGACCGCGCTGGCGGTCCGGCGCGGATGCGCGGGCCTGATCGGGCCGGGCGGGACGAAGCACGGGGCCGGACAGGGCGGCGAGTTGATCGCGCAGGTCGCCCGCCTCCTCCAGCCTGTCCATCAGGTCGACAATGTCGCGCGCCCGCTCACCCAGGGCCAGCGCGCGGTCGCTTTCCAGATCGGCATTGGCTCGGTAATCCCGCGCGGCGAGCCGTTTCTGCGCCTCCAGCGTCTGGAGCGCTCCTTGTCGCTGTTTCAGGTCCTGCTGGCTTTGCGCCAGGGAGTCCGCCGCCCGTTCGGCCGTGGCGCGCAGGGCATGGCTGCGGTCCAGTTCCGCGCGCAGCCCGGCCGTGCGTTCGCGAATGACGGGCAATATCTGCCCCAGCACGGCACGCATATGGATGGCGTCGTTCATCGATCCGGGCTGGACCAGAGCGAGTGCAATGGGACGTTGCGCCATCATCTGGAGTGCGGCGGTCAGGCGCACGACCGGTTCCTGTCGGGCGGCGAGGCGGGTGGCCTGATCGCGCTGGAGGCGGGCGATGATGGCGATGCGCGCCTGCGCGGCCTGGATGTCGGCCTCCGCCTGCTGGATGCGGGCGGCCATGGCGGCGGCGCGGCGGCGGGCCTGTTCGGCCTCGTCGCGGGCGGCGGCGGCCTGGCGTTCGAGCCGTTCGGAGCGTTCGCGCGCTTCCTCCGACTGGCGGCGCGCGGTTTTCAGGGCCGATTGTTCTTCGGTGAGGCTGGTGCCCGCCATGCCGGGGAGGATGATCGCCTGGCCATCGGCGGCGGGCAGGCGTGAGGCGGCAATGGCTGTTGCGCCAGCGAGCAGTGCCGCGGTGATCGCCGTCCGTTTCAACCAAGCCCCCCGTCGATGATGTGCGACATCGACGTCCCATGACTATGCCGTGTCGTGATGGAAGGAAAGGGCTTCACGCGCCGCGGCGGACCGGAGGAAAGCTATCCTTCGCGATGATAGGGATGCCCGGCCAGGATGGAGCAGGCGCGCCAGAGCTGTTCGGCCAGCATCGCGCGGGCCATCATATGGGGCCAGGTCATGGCCCCGAACGCGATCAGCAGGTCGGCATGGTCCCGTTCCATGTCGTCGAAGCCGTCGGCCGCGCCGATCAGGAAACGGCATTCCCGCTTGCCGTCGTCGCGCCAGCCCCCGATGCGTCGGGCGAAATCTAGCGAGCCGAGTTGCTTGCCCTTTTCGTCCAGCATCACGGTGACGCATCCTGGAGGAGCAGGGGGCAACCGGCCGCCCCGATCGGGCAGTTCGGTGATCCTGAACGGCATGGTCAGCCGCTTGGTGTAGCGGTCGACGAGATCCGCCTCGGGCGAGCGCCCGATCTTTCCGCGGGCGATGATGTGGAGGAGCATGGCCTTCCCCTAACGGCTCACCGCGCGCTTGTCGAAGGCGGTTGGCATCCCGCGGAAAGGCGATAACCGCCTTCCCGCGACAAGGATGCAACCAAAGTGCCTCAGGCCGTGCCCGCCACCGGCGCGTCGACGAAGCCCCACATCCGTTCCAGATTGTAGAAGCTGCGCACTTCCGGCCGGAACAGGTGGACGATCACATCGCCGGCATCGATCAGCACCCAATCGGCCACGGGCAGACCCTCGACCCGGGCGGATCGACCCGTCGCCTGCTTGATCCGCTCGGCCAGCTTCTGCGCCATCGACGCGACCTGGCGGGACGAACGCCCGCTGGCGATCACCATATGGTCGGCAATGCTGCTCTTGCCTTCGAGGGGGATGGAGATGGTTTCCTGCGCCTGGTCGTCGTCGAGCGATTTCAGGACAAGGTCATGCAGGGCGGCAACGCTGTCGGCTCCCGGAACCATATTGGCTTGGGCCGTATCGTTGGCAGGGTGGGGTCTGGTCAAAAGTGCTCCATTCTAGACGATCATCCGGCGCGTGAGCGGGTCACGCACACGCGTTTCACTATATTCGCGATGCCAGAGGGGGTCCGCCTGCCGCAGCAGGGTCGCCGATCTTGGATCAGGGCGAAAGCGCAAAAGCACGAGCGCCGGAAGTCTCCAATCCGTCCAGTCTGCACTCTGGCGCGCGGGCCGGACGAAGCGCCGCAGCCAGCTCATGGCCGGTGAGCCACGGGCGGCTTCATCATAGCCGGGGCGGGCGATAACGGCAATGGACATTTGGCGGGCTATGCCGCGCCAGTCCCTCCATCGACCGAATTGGGCTAGATTGTCCGCGCCCATCAGCCAGATGAAGCTATGGCGGGGATAGCGGCGCTTGAGCGCCGTCAGCGTGTCGATCGTATAGCGGGTACGCAGTTGCACCTCGATCGCGGTGGGACGGATGCGGTTGCGCCGCGCGACTTTTCGTGCACGGGCAAGCCGGGCGGAAAGGGGCGCCATGCCGGCCCTGGGCTTCAGCGGATTGCCGGGCGATACCAGCCACCAGACTTCATCAAGGTCCAGCGCATGCATCGCGAACAGCGAAATGGCTCGATGCCCACCATGCGCCGGATTGAAGGAGCCGCCCAGAAGGCCAATTCGATTCATGCTTCCGCCCATGCCAGTTGGCGCTGGCGGGGGCAAATTTCATCGATGATCAAACCTCCCTGAAATTCCTTAACGGGCTGGATCATATGTAGGTGGCTGAAGCCTTATAATTAGGATGCTAATAATTATGATCCTATTCCGCGGCATCGGGCAGGGCCTCCGGCAATGCACGGACGGCTTCGGCCGAGGCGGGCTCGCGGACGAGCGCTTCCACCGGCTCAAGCTCTTCCAGTTCCTTGCCGCCGGTTTCGATATTGAGGTCGCGCAGCTTGCGGCCCGTCACCAGCACCCGGCTTTCGAAACTGCCGACGAAGCTGTTATAGTCGGCCACCGCGCCGTTGAGCCGGTTGCCGAGCTTCTTGAGCGACCCTGCGGCTGCGGCAAGCCGTTCATAAAGTTCCTTGCCCAGCGCGCCGATCCGCTTGGCCTCGTCCGCCATCTTCTCCTGTCGCCAGACGGCTGCGACGGTGCGGGCGATGGCGATGAGGTTGGTCGGGGTCGCCAGCAGCACCCGCTTGCCGAAGGCATAGTCCCAAAGCTGCGGATCATGTTCCAGCGCGGCCGAGAGGAAATGTTCGCCCGGCACGAACATGATGACATAATCGGGCGCCTCGTCGAACTGGTCAGCATAGCTTTTCCGCCCCAGCGTCTCGACATGGGCGCGCATCGCGGCGGTATGGGCGGACAGGAAGCGCTTCTTCTCCTCATCGCTCTCCGCGCCATAGGCGTCCTGATAGGCATTCAACGACACCTTGGCATCGATCACCAGCGCTCGCCCACCGGGGACGCGCAGGATGGCGTCGGGGCGCAGCCGGCCATCCTCGCCCTCCACGCTGACTTCGGTTTCGAAATCGACATGTTCGCTGAGGCCGCAGGTTTCGAGGACGTTGCGCAACTGCTGTTCGCCCCAGCGTCCACGCGCCTTGGGTGCATGGCGCAGCGAATCGACCAGCCGCTGCGCCTCGGCCCGCACCGCTTCCTGACCCGTCTTCATCGATTCGATCTCGCCGCGCAGGATGCCATAGGCCTCTGTGCGCTGCTGCTCGATCTGGGTGATCTTCTGGTCATAGCGCTGGATCGTCTCGTTGACCGGGTGGAGCAATTGCTTGAGCTGTGCCTCGCTCTTTTCATGCGCCTGCGCCATGCGCTGGTCGGCGCGTTCGAGGAAATGGCTCTGCGCCTGATGCAGCAGCTTGCCGCCAATCTCGCTGAACTGCGCCGAAAGCTGTTCCTTGGCATCCTTGAGCGCGGCGATCTGCGCTTCGAACGCTTCCGCCCGTGCTTGGGTATCGGATCGCAGAGCCGCCAGTTCGCGCGCCGCGACTTCCCTTGCCGAGCGTTCCGTCTCCAGCTTCTGCGCCAGTTCCGCCGCCTGTGCCGTACGCTCCTGAGCCACGACCAGTTCCTGAAGCGCCGCGTTGCGCTGGGCCGAGGCGATGTCGAGCTTGTCCGCCAGATCGGCCTTTTCCGCCGCCAGCGGCGCGACCGACTTGCCCCTCAGCAACCAGCCCAGGCCCAGTCCGACGACCAGTGCGATGAGCGAGAGAATGACGGCCAGACTGTTCATGGATACCCCTTTATGGAACGAAAGGTGAACCTAGCGGGGCGGTGTCGTCGCCGCAAGCCTCGTCATGTCAAGATCGGTGATCGCGGGCGGCGGAAGCGGCATGACGTCATGGCATCCACTCCACGGGCATCAATGCCGTGTTCCCCGCCCTGCTGAAAGTGTATGAGGGGGAAGCACGGGCCCAGGGCGGGCGCATGAGGGGCGCGCCATGCCGCTCCGCTGCTGAAGGGAGGCGTCATGATCCTCGACTTTCTTTCTCTGCCGCAGTTCATCGCGCTGCATGTCGGCGTCAGCCTGATCGGCATATCGAGTGGCCTGATCGCACTTCCGGCCCTGGCCCGGGGTTGGTGGGTGCCGCGCACGCAGGCGATCTTCCTGGTGTCGACGCTGCTCACCAGTCTTAGCGGCTTTCTCTTCCCGTTCCACGGTTTCACCCCCGCGATCGGGGTGGGTGTGATCTCTACCCTTGCCCTCGCGGCGGCCTTTGTCGCGCTGTTCGCCCTCGACCGGGCAGGCTGGGCGCGGGCAGCCTATGCGGTCAGCGCGACCGTGGCGCTGTGGCTCAACCTCTTCGTGCTGGTGGTGCAGGCATTTCAGAAGATAGCGGTGCTGAGCGCCCTGGCGCCGGCCGCCATGCTGGCCATGCAACTGCTGTTGCTGATCGCGATGCTGGTCCTGGGCGCGGCTCTCCTGCGGCGCGCTCAGGCCGACGAAGCGCGAAAGGCGGCGAGGCGGGTCACCGCCTGATCCAGCACCGTGTCCGATTTGGAAAAGCAGAGGCGGACCAGGTGCGTCACCGGATGCGCGGGGTAGAAGGCGGAAATCGGGATGGCGGCGACGCCCGCCTCATCGATGATCCGCTCGCAGAAGGTCACGTCGTCCAGCGCGATGCCAGAAGCCGGCAGATCGATGGTCACGAACCAGGTCGCGGCGCTGGCGTTCACGACATAGCCCGCCGCGCGCAGCCCCTCCACCAGCCGGTCGCGCGAGGCCTGATAATCGGCGCGCATCGCGGTGAACCAGCTTTCCGGCTGCGCCAGCCCTTCGGCCACCGCCCATTGCAGATGGGGCGGGGTGGTGAAGGTGATGAACTGATGTGCACGGGCGAGCAATGTGGCGATGGCGGGCGCGGCGCACATCCAGCCGACCTTCCAGCCGGTGACCGAGAATATCTTGCCCGCCGATCCGATCTTCACCGTGCGATCCCGCATGCCGGGAAAGCCCATCAGCGGTTTGTGCGCGATATCGTCGAAGGTGACATGCTCCCACACTTCGTCGCAGATCGCGATCAGATCGCGGGTCACGCAATATTCGGCCAGCAGCGCCAGTTCCTCGTCGCGCAGGGCGATGCCGGTCGGATTCACCGGATTGTTCATCAACAGGAAGCGGGTCTTTTCGGTGACGGCCGCCGCCAACGCCTCGCGCGTGATCCTCCATGCGGGCGGTGTGAGGCGCAGGACGCTCGCCACCCCGCCCGCCCGCTCGATCAGCGGCAGATAGGCGTCGTAAAGTGGTGCCAGGACCAGCACCTCGTCGCCCGGCCGCACCAGGGCGAGCAGGCTGGCGGCGATCGCCTCTGTCGCGCCGGAGGTGACGATGACCTCCTGCGGCTCGAGGTCGAGGCCCTGGTGGCGGGCATAATGCGCTGCCACCGCCGCGCGCAGTTCGATGATACCCGCCATCGGCGGATATTGATTGGATCTGTTCAGCAGCGCATCGGCGGCGGCATGGAGGATTTCCGCCGGCCCCTGCGAATCGGGAAAGCCCTGACCGAGGTTGATCGCACCGGTTTCTCGGGCGCGGGCGGACATCTTCTCGAAAATGGTGGTGGGCATGTCCCGATAGACGGGATGGCCGAGATGCGGATCCTGTGCGCTCATGCCAGGCGACATGCCGGTTTTTGGTGACGGGGGTCAAGCTGCACGCGATCGGCCCTCTCGCTTTGCTGCCGGATGCGTTAGGATACAGGCTTTCCCCAACGTCATGAGCGAGCAGAGATGATCGACCGCCTGTTCCTGAAACATCCCCGCGACGTCAACGAAAGCTACGGGCAGCATTTCCATGTGGCGGCGCGCTTCGGTTTCCTGATGGTGCGGGCGGGGCTCGCCTGCATGGTTCATGGGCTGGTGCCCGCCCTGTTCACTCGCACCGGCAGTGCGACGGTGAAGCGGCTCTATGGCGAGATGCGGCAACGCCAGCCTGATCTGGCCGAGCAGCAGCCCGCGTATCTCAGCCCGCAATGGCGGCCGGAATATGAGATTTGAAGGAATGGAAAAGCCGCCCGGTCAAGGCGGCTTTTTGAGTGGTTCCGTCGTGGCGCCGAATGTCCGCTATTTCCGCGTCATTCCCACTCGATCGTGCCGGGTGGTTTCGAGGTGTAATCGTAGACCACACGGTTGATACCCTTCACCTCGTTGATGATCCGCGTCGCCACGCGGCTCAGGAAGGCGGCGTCGAAGGGATAGATGTCCGCCGTCATGCCGTCGGTCGAGGTCACGGCGCGCAGCGCGCAAACGCTGTCATAGGTGCGATGGTCGCCCATCACACCGACGGTGCGGACCGGGAGCAGGACCGCGAACGCCTGCCAGATCGCGTCGTAGAGGCCCGCGTTCCGGATTTCCTCCAAATAGATGGCGTCCGCCTTGCGCAGGATGTCGCAGCGGTCCTTCGACACTTCACCGGGGATGCGGATCGCGAGGCCGGGGCCGGGGAAGGGGTGGCGGCCGACGAAAATCTCCGGCAGGCCGAGTTCGCGGCCGAGAACGCGCACCTCGTCCTTGAACAGCTCGCGCAGCGGTTCAACCAGCTTCATGTTCATGCGTTCGGGCAGGCCGCCGACATTGTGGTGCGACTTGATCGTCACCGAAGGGCCGCCGGTGAAGGATACGGATTCAATCACGTCGGGATAGAGCGTGCCCTGCGCCAGGAAGTCCGCGCCGCCGATCTTCTTCGCTTCTTCTTCGAACACCGCGATGAATTCGGCGCCGATGAACTTACGCTTCTTTTCCGGGTCGGTGAGGCCGGCAAGGCCGCCCAGGAAACGCTCCTCGGCATTCACATGGACCAGCTTGATGCCATAATGTTCGCGGAAGAGGCTCACCACCTGCTCAGCCTCGCCCAGGCGCATCAGGCCATGGTCGACGAACACACAGGTGAGCTGGTCGCCGATCGCTTCGTGGATCAGCACGGCCGCGACGGCGCTGTCGACGCCGCCCGACAGGCCGCAGATCACCCGGCCTTCACCCACTTGCGCCTGGATGTCGGCGATCTTTGTGGCGCGAAATTCGGCCATGGTCCAGTCGCCCGCAAGGCCGCAGACATGGCGCACGAAATTGGCGAGCAGCCTGGCTCCGTCGGGGGTGTGCACGACTTCGGGATGGAATTGCGTCGCGTAGAAGCGCTTTTCCTCGTTCGCAGTGATCGCATACGGCGCGCCGTCGCTGACCGCCACCACCTCGAAACCCGGCGCAAGCTGCGTCACCTTGTCGCCATGGCTCATCCAGACCTGATGGCGCTCGCCCTCCGCCCAGAGGCCGTCGAACAGGGCACAGCCCTTCTTCACCTCGATGAAGGCGCGGCCGAATTCGCCGCTCTCGCCGCCTTCGACATTGCCGCCCAATTGCTGCATCATCGTCTGCTGGCCGTAGCATATGCCGAGGATCGGAATGCCCGCATCGAAGAAATGCTGCGGGGCGCGGGGACTGTTCTCCCACATCACGGATGAGGGGCCGCCCGAAAGGATGATGCCCTTGGGCTTCAGCCGATCGAACGCTTCGGCGGCGCTGTTGAAGGGGGCGATTTCGGAGTAGACGCCGGCTTCGCGGACACGGCGGGCGATGAGTTGCGTCACCTGGCTGCCGAAGTCCACGATGAGAATGGAATCCTGAAGGGGCAGCGTCATCGAATCGCCTTTGCTTTTCCTGAGGAGGGTTAGGGATTCGCGCCCGGTTAGTGCGCTTGAGCCCCCTTGTCCAGCGGAGCCGGGTCTTTGGCCCGTCCGGCGGCCCATCCCAGCAATGCCCCGCCTGCCAGGATGGCCGCCGCGATCACGAAAGCGCTGCCGATGAAGGGCAGCAGCGGTTTCGCGCCCACCGATATGGAATAGATCGCGCCGAAGAACAGCGGCGACAAAATGCCCGCGATCGAACCGACGCTGTTGTTTGCGCCCTGCAACTGGCCCTGCTCCGACTCCGACACGCGCCGGGTCATCAGCGACTGGATGGTCGGCATGGCGAGGCCCCAAAAGGCATTGGGCAGCATCGCCGCGACGAACAGCCAGCCCGTCGGTGCCAGCCCCATGGCAAGAATGCCGACAGCGCCGAAGCCGAGACCGACCACCATCGTGATCCGGTCGCCCATCCGCTTCGCGACCGGCCCGACCAGCAAGCCCTGCACGCCCATGTCCATCAGGCCGACCAGCGCGAGCAATGTCCCCACTTGCCAAGCCCCCCAGCCGTAGCGGTCGCCCGCATAGAGCACGAACACGGCGGAGAAGAGGTGATGCGCGAAATAGAGCAGGAAATTGACGATGGCGAGGCTCGACAATTCCGGATGCGATCGCAACAGTCGCAGCGCGCCGAAGGGATTGGCCCGCCGCCAGGAAAAGGCCATCCGCTTTTCAGGCGCGAGCGATTCGGGCAACACGAACAGTCCATAGAGAAAGGCGAGGCCCGACAGGCCCGCCGCCGCCCCGAAGGGCGCCCGCAGCGAAATCTCGCCCAGCATTCCACCCAGCAGCGGCCCGGCAACGAAGCCGCCGCTGAAGGCCGCGCCGATCAGCCCATAGCCCCGCGCCCGGCCTTCGGGCGGGGTGATGTCCGCCATATAGGCGAATGCGGACGTGAAGCTGGAGGATGTGACCCCGGCCAGCATCCGCCCCAACGCCAACCACCAGAGATTGGGTGCCAGCGCCATCAGGACGAAGTCGAGCGCCAGCCCCGCCACCGAAATCAGGATCACCGGCCGCCGTCCGAACCGGTCGGAAAGCGATCCGATCACGGGCGAGCAGATGAACTGCATCGCCGCCCACAAGGCCACGAACAGTCCGTTCCACATCCCGGCCGACGCATTTGACCCTGCGAGCGTCTCGATGAGATGGGGCAGCACCGGGATGATGATCCCCATCGACATGACGTCGAGCAGGGCGGTCACCAGAATGAACGCGATGGCAGCCGTGCGGCGACGGGATGAGATGGTGGACACGGGAACTCCTGGATTCGGACCGGGCCTAGATGCTGGTCATCATCATGCCAAGCCCAACGGTCTGATCCGGCTGCTCCACAGCAGCAGCAGCGCGGAAAAGGCCGCGGCGATCCAGAGCGCATGCAGGCCGATCAGCGCGAAGAGGCATCCCCCCGCCACGGCGCCCGCCACCAGCCCCAGCCAAAGCAGGAGATAGGGTAGCCAGTTCCATGCGGACCCTCCCGTCAGCGCCACGGCCAGTTGCTGGCCCAGCTTCACCAGTGCGCCGGTCATGTAGGTGACGCCGATGCTGACCTCGCCATCGCGCTGGAACACATTGTTGACCGTGCCCATCGCCGCCGCCATCAGCAGCGTCAGGCCATTGCCGGACTGCCCGGTCAGCGTCAGCAGCGCGGCCACCGTCAGCAGCGCGGTGGTTAACCCCAATACCGCTTGCTTGCGCCATCGCCCGGCCGTGCGCGCGACCAGCGCACCCGCGATGACGCCGCCGACGAAGGCGCCGACCAGCCCTGCCGCCGTCCATGCCACCGCCGCGCCGGAGGCAAGCCCTACGCCCAGCCGCGTCGAATTGCCGCTCATGAAGGACACGAACAGCCCGCCCAGCTTGAGGAAGCCGAGTGCGTCGATGAACCCCGCCTGGGCCGCGAGGCCGATAGCCAGCATATGGCGGGGAACATCGTAGTGGCGCATGACGGTCGTCTCGGCTTTGGCGGATCAGGCGCGCGGCGGGGCCTTGTGCTCCGGCGCGATCGGTTCGGCGATGACCGGCACGGTGGGCGATTCGACTGCGCCCTTGACCAGCGCGTCCAGGCTCGATCCGTCCAGCCCCAGCTCTTTCATCAGCCCGTCGATGACGGGCGCCTGCGCCCGGTAGCGCAGCGCGGCTGATACGGCGGCATTGGCGAGATTGGGTTCCCCACCGGCGACCACCGAAAGCCCGTCGCCGCCGCCCTGGCCGGTAAGTCCGTCGACCTGCACGATCTTGATCGAGTCGATCGATTCCATCGGCTTTGCGGCCTCGCGTACCAGATCGGGCAGCACCTTGAGCAAGGCCATCTTGGTCTGGAGCGACATCTGGTCGGAGGAAAGGATGTTCGCCGCCTCGTTGACCGCGCGCTGCCCTGCCGCCTCGACTTCGAAGCGCACCCGGTCGGCCTCGGCGCGTAGCTTGGCGGCCTCCGCCTCGCCCTCGGCGGCGACACGCAGCGCCTCGGCCCGGTCGGCGGCGGCCTGCTTTTCGGCCTCGGCCTCGACCCGGACCTGGATGGCGGCGCGTTCCGCCTCCCGCGCCGCGTCGATCAGTTCGATCCGCTTGGTACGCTCGGCAATTTCGGTCTGGCGGGATGTCTGGACCTGTTCCTCGGCCGCGACCGCCTTGGCACGGGCTTCGTCGGCCTGCGCCTTGGCCTGGCTTTCCTCGCGACTCTTGTTCTGCACCGCGATCTGCTGTTCCTGCCGGGCGAGTTCGAGCGCCTGTTCCTGCGCGATCCTGGCTTGCTGCACGGCGCGGTCGGCCTCGATCTGCTGGCTGTCGACCAGCTTCTTCGCCTCGATCCGGGCCTGGTCCGCCTCTTGGCTACGCAGCGACTGTTCGCGGGCGACTTCGGCGATCTGGGCGGCGCGGCGCATCTCGACCTCGCGCTCCTGCTCCAGCCGGGCGAACTCGGTGTCGCGGGCAATGAGCAGCGATTGGCGCTCCGCCTCCAGATTCTTGGTCTCGATCTGGACGCGGGTTTCCTGTTCGATGTCGTTACGGCTCTTCTTGCGCAGCTCGATCTGTTCGGTCAGCTTTGTCAGACCCTCGGCGTCGAAGGCATTGTTGGCGTTGAAATGCTCGATGGACGTCTGGTCCAGACCGGTCAGCGACACGCTTTCCAGCTCCAGCCCGTTCATGGCGAGGTCGACCGAGGAGACCTGTTGGACCTTCTGCACGAATTCGCTGCGTTGTTCGTGGAGCTGGTTCATCGTCATCCCCGCCGCGACCGAACGCAGCGCGTCGACGAACTTGCCCTCGACCAGTTCCTTCAACGCTTCAGGATGCATCGTCCGCATGCCGAGCGTCTGCGCGGCGATGGCGATCGACTGCGCGTCCGGCTTCACCCGGACATAGAATTCGGCCTTCACGTCGATGCGCAGCCGGTCGAGCGTGATCAGCGCGTCGCTATTCTTGCGTTCCACCGCCAGCCGCACCGTGTTCATGTTGACCGGCATCGTCTCGTGGAAGATCGGCAGCACCAGCGCGCCGCCGTTCATCACCACCTTCTCCCCGCCGAAGCCGGTGCGCACGAAGCCGATCTCCTTCGATGCACGCTTGTAAAGCCGCGCCAGCACGACGCCGAGCACGATCAGCAGAAGCAGCGCGGTGCCGGAGATGATCAGATAGGGCATGAGCGAAAAGCTCTCCTGCACGACGGGCGGATTCATGGGAAACTCCTAAAGACGGGGCAGATAATGGTCGCCATGGGAAATGGCGCGGAAGACATGATCCTCGCGGCGGACGAGCAGGATGGTTTCGCCCTCCTCCAGCGTTTGTCCGGCATTGTCGGGTTCGACCATCACATAATGGGCCTGGCCATAGGGATCCTCAACCCTGGCACGGGCGGGGAAACCGCTCTGCGCACGGCCGGTGACGATGCGGGCGAAGCTGCCGACCAGCGCGTCGAGCGGCACGGCGCTGCTTTCATCGCGCGGGAGCAGGGGGCCAAGCCATCGCGCGGCGAGGGCGGTGGCGGGGATGGCGGCGACGGCAGCGGCGGGTGCGGCGATGAAGGGCGAGAGCAGTGCGCCGGTCACATCCAGCGCCAGATGCTGACCGACCAGCCCGATCATGCCGAACAGGGCGAGGAAGATCGCCAGCAGCATCAGCAGCGGAAGGCGCCCGAAGCCGAGCCAGCCGAGCAGGTCGGCTTCCGCATGCAGATCGAGATCGAAATCGCCCGAGACGCCGATGGCCTGCACCGCTCCGATCAGCAGCATCAGCATGATGGCCGAGACGAAAACGATATTCTCGGTCGCGAAAAGGAACGCGGCCACCCCTGACTCCCCTGATTCGCATCAATGCTAAGGCATTGACCGCAAACAGCATAGGGCAAAGCGTGGCCGCTCAGCGGCGAAGCGATGAAGGTCAGCGCGCGGCGCGATCCCCGCGAAAATACACATCCGCGATGCGGCCATTCTGCACCGAGCAGGTGAAGTGCCGATCCTGCCCGTCCTGCGCCCGCCAGCCGGAGCGGACCTCGACATCGCCCTCGACATCATAGCCGTTGCGGGTTTCGCGCGGTTCCTGCACCTGACGCACCTCGGCATAGCCGCCGTCGCGCTCGGCCTCGTCGCGGGCGGCGAGGGCGCAGTTGGTGATGGCTTCCTCGCTTTCGGCGCTCGGGGCGCCGTTCGCATGGTCCCGCCGGCCATAACCATCATTGCGGGGCGCGGACTCGGCGCTTTGCCGATCCGCTCCCACAACGTCCGAAAAATCGTCGTCGGCGCGGGGCGGGGGTGCATGATCGTCGGGTTCGGCCTGCGCTTCATCGGCAGGCGGTTGCGCCAGGTCGTCCTGCTCCTGCTGCGGATAGCCCTGCCGAGGCTGAAGTGCCTGCGCCGACGTCGCACCGGTCAGCAGCGCGAGAGCCAGCAGCGATCCTGTCATCCATCTTGCCTTGTTCATCACGCGCGTCCCTCATCCATATTCAGGTGATGGCTATGCCGGTCCGGCTGTCAGGGGGCTGAACGGCTATCTCGGTTCGTCGCGTATCGGCAGGCCGGTGAAATGCGCGGCGAAGGCATAGCTGTCGGCCACCTCGTCGATCAGCTTGTCGATCGGCTTGCCGGAACCATGGCCCGCCTTGCTGTCGATGCGGATGAGGCGGGGTTTCGAACCGAGGTCCGCCGCCTGGAGTGCGGCGGCATATTTGAAACTGTGAGCCGGCACCACTCGGTCGTCGGTGTCGCCCGTGGTGACGAGGATCGCCGGATAGTCCTTGCCGGGGAGGATGTTGTGATAAGGCGAATAGGCGTAGAGCAGGCGGAAATCCTGCTCATTGTCCGGTGATCCATAATCGTCGATCCAGTAACGCCCAGCGGTGAAACGGTCGAAGCGCAGCATGTCCATCACCCCGACGGCTGGGAGCGCGGCGGCGAAAAGGTCGGGCCGCTGGTTCACCACCGCGCCGACCAGCAGGCCGCCATTGGACCGGCCCTCGATCGCGAGGCCGTCCTTGGTCGTGTAGCCATTGGCCTTCAGATATTCGCCCGCCGCGATGAAATCGTCGAACACATTCTGCTTGTTGGCGAGGCGGCCTGCGTCGTGCCACGCCTTGCCGAACTCGCCCCCGCCGCGCAGATTGGCGATGGCATAGACGCCGCCCTGCTCCAGCCATGCCATGCGTGTCGCCGAATAGCCGGGCGTCAGTGCGATGTTGAAGCCGCCATAGCCGTAGAGGATGGTGGGAGCAGGGGTTTTGGACAGAGCCAATGCCTTCTGGCGGATCACCGTCATCGGGATCATCGTGCCGTCCTTCGACGGATAGTTGACCTGCTCTATCCCGTAATCGTCGGGATTGAAGGGCAGTTCCGGCCGGGCGAACAGCTCGTAGCGCAGCGTGTTCGTGTCGAAGCGGTAGATGCTCGACGGCGTGGTGAAGCCGGAGAAGCTGAAGAAGGTTTCCGGATCGCCGTCGCGCCCGCCGAAGCCCGCCGCCGTTCCCATGCCGGGCAGCGGTACGTCGGCGACCTTGCGTCCTTCCAGGTCAACCAGTTCCGCCACGGTTTCGGCGTCGGACAGATAGGCGAGGATCAACCGGTTCCCCACCAGTGATCCGCCCGCCAGCGTGTCCAGGCGTTCCGCCACCACCTGTGTGCCGCTGCGGCGCGGATAGCGCGCATCGATGCTGACGACGCGCAGATGCGCGGCATATTGGTCGGTGATGAAATAGAGGGTCGATCCCCGGCTGCCGATCAGGCGCCAATCGTTGGTGAGTCCCTTGACCAGCGAGCGGACCTTGACCTTGCCACCGGTCAGTTCCGCGACATGCAGTTCGCGGCGGGGATCGGTGCCCTGGAAACTGCTGATGATCAGCCAACGGCCATCCTGCGTCACTTGCGCGGTGTGGCTGAGCCGGGGCTGGTCGGGCGTCGCGTAGATCAACTGGTCCTGCGCCTGGGGCGTGCCGAGGCGATGATAATAGAGTTGCTGCCCCAGGATGGAGGATTGGGAGCTTGCGCCGTCCCGCGGCGCGGCGAAGCGGGAATAGAAGAAACCCTGGCCTTGCCCGTCCCAGGCAAGCTGGGAGAATTTCACCCATTGCACCACGTCGTCCAGCGGTTTGCCGGTGCCGACGTCCAGCACCTTGAGCGTGCGCCAGTCGCTCCCGGCCTCCTGCACCGCATAGAGCAGGAAACGGCCGTCCGGGGAGGGCGCCCATTCGGCCAGCGCGTCCGATCCGTCCTCCGCCCAGTCGTTGGGATCGATCAGCAGGCGCTTCTGGCCGTTGAGGCCATCGCGCACATAAAGCGGGGTCTGGTTCTGGAGGCCCTTGTTATAGCCGTAGAAATAGCGTCCGCCGGCCTTGCGGGGGATGGTGTACCGGCCGTGCGAGAACAGCGCCTGCATCCGCGCCTTCAGGGCATCGCGGCCGGGCAGGTCGTCGATATAATGGCGGGTGAGGGCGTTTTCCCGTGCCACCCAGTCGCGCACGGCTGGATCGGTGCGAACGTCATTTTCCAGCCAGCGATAGGGGTCAGTTATTTTGACGCCGAAATGATCCTCGACCAGGTCGAGCCGCCTGGCGGCGGGATAGTGCAGGGTCGACGCTTTTGCGCGCGCAACGATCGCGGCGGCATCCGGTTCGGCGTGCGCGGTCGACGCGGCGAGCAGCAGCGACGCCAAAGCAAGGCAGCCAAGCGCGCGCATCCTCTTCCTCTTCCCCCTATCCCCATGAAAGCAAAACGAAACAGGCCGTGGCTCCTATCAAGCCACGGCCTGTTCTGAAATCAAATTACCACCTTGATGGAAGTGGTATCAGCGGATCATGCCGCTTCCAGCTCGTCGGCATCGGCGCTCTGGACCGGACCGGAATCCTGACCCTTGGCATCGACGTCGCGGTCGACCAGCTCGATGATCGCGATCGGCGCCGCGTCCGAAGCGCGGATGCCGGCCTTGATCACGCGGGTGTAGCCGCCATTGCGGTCCTTGTAGCGCTCGGCCAGGACGTCGAACAGCTTGGTGAGCTGCGTGTCGTCCTGCAGGCGGGCATGGGCCAGACGACGGTTGGACAGGCCACCCTTCTTGGCGAGGGTGATCAGCTTTTCGACGTAGGGACGCAGTTCCTTCGCCTTGGGCGTGGTCGTCAGGATCTGCTCATGCTTGATGAGCGAAGCGGCGAGGTTGCGGAGCAGCGAGTTGCGATGCCCGGCGCTGCGCTGAAGCTTACGATGACCAACCTTGTGACGCATATGTCTTTCCTTCCGTTCGTTAAGGGGCCGTTTCAGGTACCCCAGACCAGGCGGCAATTAAGGGCGCCGCCATTTCCCTGCCTGAAAATCAGGCGAAGTTCACACCGTTCCTGGAATGAATCCGGGGACGGTGTGGCAAGGGTCAGCCCAGCAGCTCCTGTTCGAGCTTCTTGGCCATTTCCTCGATATTTTCCGGCGGCCAGCCGGGGATGTCCATGCCCAGGCGCAGACCCATGGACGACAGCACTTCCTTGATTTCGTTCAGCGACTTGCGGCCGAAATTCGGGGTGCGCAGCATCTCGGCCTCGGTCTTCTGGACCAGATCGCCGATATAGATGATGTTGTCGTTCTTGAGGCAGTTGGCGCTGCGGACCGACAGTTCCAGTTCGTCCACCTTCTTGAGCAGGTAGCGGTTGATCTGGTTCGCGTCGCTCTCGCCCTCGCTGGCCGAGCCACCGGCAGCGGCACCGGCAGCCGGAGCGGCGGCGGGCAGCGCGTCCTCGAAGTGGACGAAGAGCTGGAGCTGGTCCTGCAGGATGCGGGCGGCATAGGCCACCGCGTCTTCCGGCGTGACGGTGCCGTCGGTCTCGAGCGTCAGCGACAGCTTGTCATAGTCCAGTTCCTGGCCGACGCGGGTATTGTCGACCTTGTAGGCGACCTGACGGACCGGCGAATAGAGCGCATCGACCGGGATCAGGCCGATCGGGGCGTCGGCCGGACGGTTGGCGACGGCGGGGACATAGCCCTTGCCGACGTCGGCGGTCAGTTCCATGTTCAGCGTGGCGCCCTGGTCGAGGTGGCAGATCACCAGATCGGGGTTCATCACTTCGATGTCGCCCACGGTCATGATGTCGCCGGCCCTCACTTCGGCGGGGCCGGTGGCGGATAGCTGGAGACGGCGCGGACCGTCGCCTTCCATCTTGAGCGCGACCTGCTTGATGTTGAGGACGATGTCCGTCACATCTTCGCGTACGCCGGCGAGCGAGGAGAATTCGTGGAGGACGTTCTCGATCTTGATCGAGGTGACCGCCGCGCCCTGGAGCGAGGACAGAAGAACCCGGCGGAGCGCATTGCCAAGCGTCAGACCGAAGCCGCGCTCCAGAGGTTCGGCGACGAACGTCGCCTTGCGCTTGCCGTCGCCCGTGACCTTGATCTCAAGGCTGTTGGGCTTCTTCAATTCCTGCCAGTTCTTCATGTTGACAGTCATGTATTTCCCCTGGGGATGAGGCCGAAACGCTTAAGATCCTGAACCCAACAGGACGTTCCGGCCGATGCAGATGGGTAAGCGGGCGACGCGTCCGCCGCCCGCCATTACCGTGGCGGCCGGTGATTAGACGCGGCGGCGCTTGGAAGGACGCACGCCGTTGTGCGGGATCGGCGTCACGTCGCGGATCGAGGTGATGTGGAAGCCGACGGCCTGCAACGCGCGCAGGGCCGATTCACGGCCCGAACCGGGGCCCTTCACTTCGACTTCCAGGGTGCGCACGCCATGTTCGGCAGCCTTGCGGCCGGCGTCTTCGGCGCAGACCTGCGCGGCGTACGGGGTCGACTTACGGCTGCCCTTGAAGCCCATCATGCCGGCCGAGGACCACGAGATGGCGTTGCCCTGGGCGTCGGTGATGGTCACCATGGTGTTGTTGAAGCTGGCGTTGACGTGCGCGACGCCGGCCGAGATGTTCTTGCGTTCGCGGCGCTTGATGCGCTGGGGTTCGCGTGCCATTTTTGCTCTATCCTACTGAAACTTGTGGTGCTGGAAGCGTCTTCCCTGGGGAGAGCTGCCTCCGGCGGAGAAGAAAACGAAATAGTCCCCCGGACTATTTCTTATTTCTTCTTGCCAGCGATCGGCTTCGCCTTGCCCTTGCGGGTGCGCGCATTGGTGTGCGTGCGCTGGCCGCGGACCGGCAGGCCCTTGCGGTGACGCAGGCCGCGATAGCAGGCCAGATCCATCAGGCGCTTGATGTTCATCGCGGTTTCGCGACGCAGATCGCCTTCGACGGTGTGATCGGCGTCGATGGCTTCGCGGATCTGCAGGACTTCGGCGTCCGACAGTTCCTGAACGCGGCGGCTGTGGTCGATGCCCAGCTTGTCGGCGATGTCGACGGCGGTCTTGCGGCCGATGCCGTGAATGTAGGTGAGCGCGATGATCACGCGCTTGTTGGTCGGGATGTTGACACCCGCAATACGTGCCATGGTATTCTGTACTCCTGCTCCACGGGGCGGTTGGCGCCGCTCCATCTCAAAGCGTCAGGGCTGAAAATCCTTGCATAAGGATTCGCAGCCGATTCGATAGACCCCAAGACGCAAAAAAGACGGCCAGTGCCGTTGCACCGCCGCTCGCCAGCGAATTGGGAAGGGGTGCCCTTACCGATTCGACTTTGAACTGTCAATGATGGGGCGGCGCAAAAGCGGTGAAATCCGGCGCTTCTTCGGGCCCGCCCATTCGGCCGGGGCGGACCGGTCGTCCCACCCTTTTCGGGTTGATGCCATCCCTTGCCATGAGGCATGGAGGCGGGATGCGTTTCATTCTGCCCCCTGCCGTGCCGGCTACCGCCTTCCTCCTGCTGGCTGCCTGCGTCGGCGCGCCCGAGCGGCACGCGCCTTCACCGACGCCCGCGCCAAGGCCCGCCCCGGCACCGCAACCCGCGCCGCCGCCGCCCGCGCCGGCCGAGTGGCAGGACCGCGACACCACGGCGGGCGACTGGCGTTATCAGGTCGACGGCGCCGGATCGGTTGCCCTGTTCGGCGCCGATGCGCAAAGCAGCCTGTTCGTCATCCGCTGCGACAAGGCGACGCGACGCATCAGCCTTTTGCGCTCCGGCATCGCCCAGCCGGCGATGACGCTGCGGACAAGCTATGGCGCGGTGAGTTGGCCCGCCAGCGCGGTCGCCGGGACGGTCCCTGCGACGCAGGCGATCCGCGCCGCCAACGACGCGGCGCTCGATCAAATCGCCTATAGTCGGGGCCGTTTCGCGGTCGAGGTGCAGGGTCTGCCCACGCTCATCCTGCCCGCCTGGGCGGAGGTCGGCCGCGTCGTCGAGGATTGTCGCGCCTAAGTCTTTGATTTCAGTTTATTTCCGTGATTTTCGAAGCAAATAGCCTGCGAAACGCGGACGTAGAAGTATGATTCGAAAAAAGAATTTTACAAGCCTTGAACATGCGGCTCGTCTGATTCACATATCATCTCATAGACGGCGAAGGACCAGTACCGGGAACGGCTATAGGGGCTTCAACTAGCGAAAGGAGGTGATCCGATGTCTCATGGTTCAGCAATGGGGTCGGTCAAGTCCATTCGGGGAACGCGCCGCTGAGCGACGCCTTTAGCGTCGGTTTTCCAGAATTCGGGGACTGTCGACTGCGATTTCGCGGGCGAAGCTGCGCATCCGGAAAATAGCGCGATTACCGTTTCCCTTGGGCGGCGCTTCCGGCCGCTGACCATGTCAATGATGGGCCGTTGGGCATTTTCGCCCAACGGCCCCTCTCATTTTCAGCGCGATGAGGAAGGAATGGCGGGTCTGCGCGTGCGCTCGCAGACCCGCCGGGCATGATGCTGGCGTCGATGGGACGATCAATCCGGCCGGGGTGGGGATGCAGGCCTGTCTGGATTGAGCGTCGATCGGGCCGCTGCTCTGGGTTTTGCTCCTAGAGGCGCATCGTGCCCGTATCGATATAACGCTGGTGCCAGGCCAGTGCCTCGCCCGGCAGCATCGGCGATTGCAGTCCGTAGGAGCCAGCCATGGCCCGTGCGAAATAGTCCTTCAGCATCGGACGGAAGTCGGGATGCGCGCATTTCTCCATGATCAGTTCGGCCCGCTGCCGGGGCGCCAGCCCGCGCAGGTCGGCGAGGCCCTGCTCGGTCACGATCACCTGCACATCCTGGTTGATGTGATCGACATGGCTGCAATGCGGCACGATGGCCGAGATCGCGCCGCCCTTGGCGGTCGACGGCGTCATGAAGATCGACAGGAAGGCGTTGCGCGCGAAATCGCCCGAGCCGCCGATGCCGTTCTGGATGCGCGACCCCATCAGATGCGTGGAATTGACATTGCCGTAGATGTCCGCCTCGATCAGGCCGTTCATCGAGACGCAGCCCAGCCGCCGCACCAGTTCGGGGTGGTTGCTGATCTCCTGCGGGCGCAGGATGATCTTTTCGCGATAGCGGCCCATGTCCGCGTTCAGCCGGGCTGCGGCTTCGGGGCTGAGCGATAGCGACGTCGCACTGGCAACGCGCAGCTTGCCGGTGTCGAGCAGGTCCAGCATGCCGTCCTGGATCACTTCGGTAAAGGCGACCATATTCTCGAACGGCGCGTCGATCAGGCCGGTCAGCACCGCATTGGCGATATTGCCGACCCCCGACTGCAAGGGCAGCAGCGAAGCGGGCAGGCGGCCCTTCCCCACTTCATGGTTCAGGAACTCCAGCAGGTGCCCGGCAATGGACCGCGCCTTGTCGTCGGGCGGGGTGAAGGGGGCGTTGCGGTCCGGGGCGTCCGTCTCGACGACTGCGATCACCTTTTCGGGATCGCAGCGGAAGGTCGGCTGGCCGATCCGCTGGTCGGCGCGCACCAGCGGGATCGGTTGGCGATGCGGTGGCAGCGCCGTGCCGTAATAAATGTCGTGCATCCCTTCGAGCGCGGGGTTCTGCCAGCGATTGACCTCCAGGATCACGCCCTTTGCCCGGTCGATCCAGGTCTTGTTGTTGCCGACCGAAGCGGACGGGATCAGTTCGCCATCGGCGGTGATCCCCGTCACCTCGATGACCGCAATATCCAGATCGCCCAGGAAACCCTGCCAGGCCATCGGCGCGACCTGGCTCAGATGCATGTCGAAATATTGCATCTGGCCCTTGTTGATCCGCTCGCGGGCGATGGGATCGCTATTGTAGGGCAGGCGGAATTCCACCCCGTCGGCCTGCGCCAGCGCGCCGTCCAGTTCCGGCCCGGTGGACGCCCCGGTCCACACCTTGACCCGGAAAGGATCGCCCGCCGCATGGGCGGCGGTCATCCGCGCGGCAAGCGCCAGCGGCACGGTCTTCGGATAGCCGGACCCGGTAAAGCCGCTCATTCCGACGGCCATGCCGTGTTCGATAAGGGCAGCAGCTTCCTCGGCCGTCCGGCATTTGGCGGCCAGCCCGGCATGGGCGATACGATTGGACATGGGCATCCTCTTCTCCTCGGACCCGGCGTCGCCGGACGATGCGATCGCTTCTGGCTTTTCGGGCCGCCAGACAATAAGGATTCGCCGCACAATATTTGTGCGGGAACCGTTCAGATGACAGATCTTCTGATCGCCATGCGGACATTTGTGCGACTTTGCGAGAGACCCAATTTCTCCCGCGTGGCCGCAGAAATGCATGCCAGTCATACCACGATCGCGCGCCGTCTGGACCAGGTGGAGGCACATTTCGGCGCGACGCTGTTTCACCGCACCACGCGCAGGCTGATCGCGACGCCGGATGCCGACCGTCTGCTGGTCCACGCCCGTTCGATGCTGGACGCGCTGGACGTGGCGGAACAGGATTTCGGTCCCGTGCGCAATCAACCGAGCGGGCTGGTGCGGATCGGGTTCACCACTGCGCTCGGCCTCTATTATGTCGAGCGCCTGGGCGAACTGACCGCCCTCCATCCGGCGCTCCAGCTCGATTGCGCCATGACCGACTGGCAGCGCGACGTGGTGGAGGACCGGCTCGACCTCGCCCTGCGCGTTGGCCCGGTAAGCGACGACAGCCTGGTGATTCACCCGCTGGGATTGCTGGCGCGCTTGCTGGTGGCGCATCCGGCCTATCTTGAACGCCACGGCGCGGCCGCTTGCGCCGAAGACCTCTTGCACCATCAATGCATCGCCTATGCCTATGGCGATGTGCCCGCCCGCTGGACCATAGATGGGCGGGAGAGGGTGGTCGGCGGCACATTCCGCAGCGACAGCAGCGAAGCGGTCCATCGCGCCGCGCTCAGCGGCCTCGGCATTGCGTTGCTCCCCGCAATCCGGGTCAGGGACGATATCGAAGCGGGGCGCCTGGTCCCTGTCCTTCCCGACAGCGTCATCGCCCCGCTCGACATTTTGGCGGTGCACCCTTCGCACAAGCGGCTGCCCCCGCGTGCGCGGGTGGTGCTCGATTTTCTCAAGGCGAATTTCCCTGGCGACCGACAGGGCGGTGCTGCCTAACGCTCAACTCCCCTGGCCTTGCCCCAGGCGCGGGCCGCCGTATATCCCAGATAGCCTGTGCCGAAGAGGGCGTAGAGCGGCTCCGGCAAGGCGTTGAAATAGGCGTGCATCGCGCGGATGATCGCGGCCGCCATGGCCGGCCGTACGCCGCCTATCAACCCCAGCGGGACCGACCAGAGCAGCAATCCGTACATCATATAGAGAAAGGCCGGGCGCGCCCGCAGCGTCCACCGGTCCTCCGTGATTCGCCTTCGCCGTACAGACGTCATGCCTCTTGTCTCCTAACCGATCCTGTTTGCCAGCCAGCCATAGAGGAAGGCCTCGTTGGCCGGCCGGCTTTCCGCGAGCGCGAGATAGCGTTCCCCCTGAAGGGCTTCGAGCGCCTTGAGCAGCACCCTTTCGCCTGCCCGTCCGCGCACCTGCATGAACGCGCCCAGCGCGGCGAGGGTTTTGCCGCCCACTGCCTGATCGACCTTCAGATCGGCATAATCCCGCGCATTGCGGTTGAGCGCGTTCAGGGCCCGCTGGAGGAAGCCGCCGGCCGTCGCCGGACCCATATTCACGGCCGTATCGAAAAGTTCCTCGGCGATCCTCGGGGCCAGCTCCGCGACAAAGGCATAGCCGGGCCTTTCCCAATAAAGCCGCCGGTAGATCGCCTCCGCCACGCTGCGGGGCAAGGCGCGCATGTCGCCCATGAACCCGTTCGCCCGTGCCACCGCCTGGGTAATGCCGAAATGGGTGGGGCCGCCGCGATCCGCTGGATGGTTGCTATAGCCACCCTCGCGCGCGATCACTTCGTCGATCAGAGCCGAAATATCCATGAAACTGCCCTCCTGTCGCAGAAAGGCGGATTATTTATCCCATTTGGTTCGTTGTAGGACAGCGGAAAAGCGCTGCGCGGCACGAACGGCGAAATGGATCATGGCGGGAGGATTGCAAGGCGTCTGGCGCCTTGATCGATTTGGTCGGGACGAGAGGATTCGAACCTCCGACCCCCACACCCCCAGTGTGATGCGCTACCAGGCTGCGCTACGTCCCGACCGGAGCGGCGCAATTAGAAGCAGTTTGGAGAATATGCAAGCCATTCGATGCAGGCTTTTCGCGCTTTCGTCGGAAACCCTAATCATGTTGCCTCGGCGGCCTCATCTGTGTTAGCCGCGCGCCTTTGATCTGTGGGCGTTTATCCTGCGCCCGCGACTGGACAAGACAATAAGGCGAAAGTCCCAACCATGTTCATTTCCACAGCCTTTGCCCAGACTGCGGGCGGGGAATCGTCCGGCGCCTCCATGCTGGTGCAGATGGCCCCGCTGGTCCTCATCTTCGTCGTCTTCTATTTCCTGCTGATCCGTCCGCAGCAGAAGAAGATGAAGGAACATAAGGCCAAGATCGACGCCGTGAAGAAGGGCGATCAGGTCGTGACCGGCGGCGGTCTGGTCGGCAAGGTCGCCCGCGTCGACGAATTCTACGTCGATGTCGAACTGGCGCCGAACATGAAGGTCAAGGCGGTGAAGTCCACCCTGACCGACGTGATCGATCCCGCCACCGCCAAGCCCGCGAACGACTGAGCGGCCCCATGCTGAACTTCCCTCGCTGGGCGGTCGCCGGAATCCTGCTGCCGCTGCTGATCGGCATCTTCTGCGCCGTGCCGAGCTTCCTGCCGGATTCGGTGGTCGGGCATTTTCCCAAATTCATGCAGACTCGCGTGAATCTGGGGCTCGACCTGTCGGGCGGCAGCCATTTGCTGCTGGAAGCGTCCACCCAGGATGTCGCCAAGCAGCGGCTCGCCAATATGGAGGAGCAGGTCCGCACGGAACTGCGCCGGGGCGACACCAAGATCGCGATCGGTGACATTTCCAGCCGCGACGGGAAGCTGAGCTTCATGGTCCGCAATCCGTCGGAGGTCGATGCCGCGGTCGAGCGCATCCGGCCGCTGACGCAGGGCGCGGGCCTGACCGGCCAGCGCGACTTCAATGTCGAGGTGGTGAACAGTTCCACCATCACCATCACGCCGACCCAGGCGGGGATCGACAATGCGGTGAAGAGCGCGATGGAAGTCGCGACCGAAGTCATCCGCAAGCGCATCGACGAAATGGGCACGCGCGAACCGACCATCCAGCAGCAGGGCGGCAACCGCATCGTCGTGCAGGTGCCGGGCCTTCAGAATCCCAAGGCGCTCAAGGACCTGCTGGGGCAGACCGCCAAGCTGGAATTCAAGCTGGTCGATGTCAATGCCAACCCCGCCGAGGTCGCGCAGGGCCGCGCGCCGGTGGGCAGCGAAGTGCTGCCCTATCCCGGCAATCCCGCCGGGCCCCCGGTGATCGCCGTCTACCGGCAGGTCATGGTGTCGGGCGAAGACCTGACCGACGCACAGCAGGGTTATGACCAGCGCGGTAACACGCCGATCGTCAACATCCGCTTCAACGGCGCGGGCGGCCGCAAATTCGGCCAGGTGACGTCGCAGAATGTCAACCGGCCCTTCGCCATCATCCTCGACGGGAAGGTGCTTTCCGCGCCGAACATCAATGAACCGATTTTGGGCGGCAGCGCGCAGATCAGCGGCAATTTCACGGTAGAAAGCGCCAACCAGCTCGCCATCGCGTTGCGTTCGGGCAAGCTGCCCGTCGCGCTGACGGTTGTGGAGGAGCGTACGGTCGGGCCGCAATTGGGTGCCGACTCGATCAAGGCCGGCCTTACCGCCTCGATCATCGCCGTGGTGGCTGTCGCCGCCTTCATGTTCGTCAGCTACGGCCGTTTCGGCATGTATGCCAATCTGGCCGTCGCCATCAACGTGTTGGTGATCCTGGGCGTGATGGGCATTTTGGGCGCGACGCTGACCCTGCCGGGCATTGCCGGTTTCGTGCTGACCATCGGTACGGCGGTCGATGCCAACGTCCTCATCTACGAGCGCATCCGCGAGGAACGCCGCCGTGGCCGGAATGTGGTCCAGTCGATCGAACATGGCTATAAGGAAGCCAGCCGCACCATTTTCGAAGCGAATGTGACGCACGCCATCGCCGGCGGCATCATGCTCGCCCTGGGGTCCGGCCCGGTGAAGGGCTTCGCGATCGTGCTGCTGATCGGCATCGCGACCAGCGTGTTCACCGCCGTCACCTTCACGCGCTGGCTGGTGTCGCTCTGGGTTCGGGCCAAGCGTCCGACCGAGATCCACATCTGACGGGGCGGGAGAGAGAATATGAAACTGCTGAAACTCGTCCCCGACAACACCAATATCGGCTTTGTGAAGCTGCGCCACTGGGCCTTTGCCCTGACGGCGCTGCTGACCGTGCTGGCGGTCGGCGCGACCTTCTACAAGGGCCTCAACATGGGCGTCGATTTCGTCGGCGGCCTGATGATCGAGGCGAAGTTCCAACAGCCCCCGCATCTGGAGAAGGTGCGCGGCGTAGTGGACCGCCTCGGCGTGGGCGACGGTTCGCTCCAGCAATTCGGCGATCCCAAGACGGTGCAGATCCGCCTGCCGCTGCCCGAGCAGGGCGGTGCGGGCGCGGCCAACGCCATCGTTGAAAAGGCGCGCAAGGCGATGACGGCGGAATTCCCCGGTGTCACCTTCTCCCGCTACGACACGGTATCGGGCAAGGTGTCGGGCGAATTGATCCAGAACGGCGTGCTGGCGGTGATGCTGGCGGTGGTCGGTATCGCGATCTTCTCCTGGTTCCGCTACGAATGGCAGTTCGGCATCTCGACCTTCGTCGCGATCATGCACGACGTGCTGATGACTTTGGGCTTCTTCGCCATCACCCAGTTGGAATTCGACCTCAACATCGTCGCCGCCGTGCTGACCATCGTGGGCTATTCGATCAACGACAAGATGGTGATCGACGACCGCATCCGCGAAAATATGCGCAAATACCGCAAGATGGACATGAAGGCGCTGATCGACCTGTCGGTCAACGAAACGCTGCCACGTACCGTCATGACGTCGGTGACGGTGCTGTTGGCGCTGGGTGCGCTGCTGCTGCTGGGTGGTCATGTGCTGCGCGGCTTCACCGCGGCCATGATGCTGGGCATCGTCGTCGGCACCTATTCGTCGGTCTATGTGTCGTCGTCGCTGCTGATCACGCTCGGCCTCTCGCCCATGGGATCGGAGAAAAGGGCGAGCAAGCCCAACATCGCTGCCCAGGCCGAACGCATGGGACCGCGCGACGATGGAGCGCGGCCCTGAACGGGAAGAGATCGGGGATTGAACTGCGTCGCGATGCGGCGGGGCAGGGGCCGATCGTCACCGGTTTTCAGGGCGCGGCTTCCGGGTCAGGGACGATGTCTTTCCCGATGGCCTGCTGCTTTCGCCGGTCCGGGCTCTGGCCTGGGCGAATGCACCGGCCATCGACGCCCTGACCGTCGCCGATCTGGGCGACCTGTTCGACCTTGAGATCCAGCCCGAATTCCTGCTGGTCGGGACTGGCGCCGGCCTGCGCCAGCCGCCGCGTCCCTTCGTCCGCGAGCTGGAAGGCCGCGGCATCGGTGTCGAGGCGATGGACAGCCGTGCCGCCGCCCGCGCCTGGGGTGTGCTGCGTGCCGAGGAGCGGTGGATCGTCGCGGCGTTGTTGCCCCTTTCATAAGGGGATTCGCCCCGCCTTGCGCTTTCTTTTCCCTTTGCCTACTCTTGGGGCAAGTTCCGGCGCCTTTCGGCGCTGGCGAAGAAGAAAAGAGATACGGCCATGGTGCAGCACAGCCGCCCATCGCCGCAGAGTTCCGGCCCGGCCGGCGGAATTTCGGGCAAAGGGGTCCGTTCCGGTCAGGGCAATGGGAGCAAGGCTGCGGCCCTCACTCCCCCGTCGCAATCGCGGGGCCTTTTGCCTCATCCGCTGCGCGGGCGCCGCTCCTATGCGGCCATCGACCTTGGCACGAACAATTGCCGCCTGCTGATCGCCAAGCCTTCGGCCGACGGCTTCATCGTCGTCGATGCCTTTTCGCGAATCGTTCGTCTGGGGGAGGGCCTCTCGGCGTCCGGCAGGATCAGCGACGAAGCCATCGAGCGCGCGATTGCGGCCTTGTCGGTCTGCGCCGACAAGCTGCGCCGCCGTCATGTCACGCTGGCCCGGTCGGTCGCGACGGAGGCTTGCCGCCGCGCATCCAACGGGGCCGAGTTCATTCAGCGCGTGTACCGGGAAACCGGCATCGCCCTCGACATCATCAGCGCGCAGGAAGAGGCGCGGCTGGCGGTGCTGGGATGCCATGCGCTGCTGGAACCGGGCGATGGCCCTGCGCTGATCTTCGACATCGGCGGCGGGTCGACCGAACTGGTCCTGGTCAATTCCCGTCAAGAAGGTATGCCGCATATCGTCGATTGGGTGAGCGCGCCCTGGGGTGTCGTTTCGCTGACCGAGAGCGAGCCGTTCGACCATGCCGATCCCACCGACCGGCTGGCGGCCTATGGCCGGATGCGCGCGCGTGTCGCGGACGCTTTTTCGCCCCTTGCCCGTCGCCTGCCCTCTCCACAGGCCGATATTCGCCTGCTGGGAACGTCGGGAACGGTGACGACGCTGGCCAGCCTGCATCTCGACCTGCCGCGCTACGACCGACAGGCGATCGATGGGCTGATCGTGCCCTCGACATCGATGCGGGCCATTTCGGCGCGGCTTTCCTCCATGGCCCTGGCGGAGCGGCAGAAGCTGCCCTGCATCGGGACGGAGCGGGCCGATCTGGTCGTGGCGGGTTGCGCCATATTGGAATCGATCCTCGACATCTGGCCTGCCCAGCGTCTGGGTGTGGCGGATCGCGGTATTCGCGAAGGCATATTGCGCGGCCTGATGGATCGCGATGGAGTGAAGATGTGAGGGATAGGCTGTGAGAGGCACTGGCGCCGGCAAGGTGCGGGTCAAGACGGCGAAGGGGCGGACGGCCCAGTCCACCCGCTGGCTCGAGAGGCAGTTGAACGATCCCTATGTCCGCCGCGCCAAGGCGGAAGGGTGGCGCAGCCGCGCTGCCTTCAAGCTGATAGAGCTGGACGAGAAATTCCATTTCGTGAAGGGATCGCGCGCGGTGGTCGACCTGGGCGTGGCGCCCGGCGGCTGGGCGCAGGTGGTGCGCAAACTCTGCCCCAAGGCGAAGGTGGTGGGCATCGACCTGCTGCCGACCGATCCGATTCCAGGGGTCACCCTGTTCCAGATGGATTTCATGGACGACAAGGCGCCCGCCCTGCTGGCCGAGGCGTTGGGCGATGAGCCCGATCTGGTGATTTCGGACATGGCGGCGAACACGGTCGGCCATGCGGCGACGGACCATCTGCGTACCATGGGGCTGGTCGAGGCGGCGGCGATGTTCGCGGTCGAAAATCTGCGCAAGGGCGGCACCTTCGTCGCCAAGGTGTTCGCGGGCGGCACCGACGCCGATCTGCTCGCCATCCTCAAGAAGCATTTCACGACCATCAAACATGCCAAGCCGCCCGCCAGCCGCAAGGGCAGCGTCGAATGGTATGTCGTGGCGCAAGGGTTCAAGGGGCGGCCGGAACAAGGCTGAACCTCCATGAAGCTAAGCTATTGAATCCACCCCCTGTTCCTGCGAAGGCAGGAGCGGGAAGCCTGCCTTCTGGAACCGGGTTTCCAGACGTCGGGCGCGGCAGGGGGATCATCATTTGGTTTCGACGGTATCGACGGTCGCCTATCTCGGGCTGGAGGCCCGGGGTGTAGAGGTCCAATGCCAACTGGTCCCCGGACTTCCCAATTTCATTGTCGTCGGCCTGCCCGACAAGGCGGTCGCCGAAAGCCGCGAACGGGTGCGCAACGCCATCGCCGCGATCGGCCTGTCGCTGCCTCCCAAGCGGATCACCGTGAACCTGTCGCCTGCCGATCTGCCGAAGGAAGGCGTGCCTCTCACGTTTCTGAAACCTATCAATTTGGGTTAAGGTATCGGAAAAGCCTGTTTTTTTTGACACCGCCGAATTGATAGGCTGCCATAAAATCTGAGTGACCAGGGAAGTTCGAATTTTATATTCGAACTTCCCTGGTCGCAACCGCCGAAGGCGGCACTTCCTTAGCGCCACAGCCAACGTGTGCGGCAAGGCCTGAGGGGGCTGAAGACGGCTCCATGGGGCCACTTTGTCATTGAGGCTACACATCAGACACCTGGTGCCGCTCAAGAACCTGTGACAGGCGGGGTCACAGACGTGAGATGAGGCAGCGCCTGAGCGGGTTTTGTTGTCGATCAACGTTGGCGGTTGCTTTTCTCATTTTGGGACATTTAGAGGTCTGGCCGCAGATGCTCTAATTAGCGACTAAGGTGGCACTCGAAATTTTTGAGGTTTTCGAAATGCTAGACCTAATCCAGATAGTCTCATCCACAGGCAATGACATCGCGCTGAAGCAAGTCGAAAGGAAGTTGTTGGAATCTGACTTTAAGGCGATAATAGTCGACGCTGGCGGGCAAAATGATATTGTCGAAGCTGGCGCGAAGATGATTGAACAGATTGCTGAAAACTCCATCAATCCGACGCAGGTGCAAATTATTTCAGCAGATTCTTTGGAAGGGCTGATGCGATCCGACGCGTTTGCGGCGAGTTTGGGGAGAGATATGTCTGACCCCGCCGCTTACGGCGGATATCCGCCAGTCCTGGTTGTGGTTGGTTCACCCGAGTATGCGATCGCCCGTCCAAACGTTTTTTCAATCGATGAATTCGTCGGTCTTGAACTCGGCCAACTGCGTGACCTGTTTAATACGGATGACAGCGAACAGTAGCACGAGCCGGATGGCCAGGGGCGGCAACTAACCTGATCCACGAGAAATACCTGTCGTCCCGCAACCTCCCGTTTCCATGTGGTGCGGCATAATTCGCGCAGCACTTGTTGCGGATCCAGCGTCAGATGCCACGGACAAGATCGTCGATTTGCCTTGTCGCGCAACTTCGATTTGGCGATTGGCGATTCCCTTCAAGTCAGAAGGATTCTACTTCTTGATAGATGGTGGGACATTGGTGTTCGCCATCGATTAGCCACGGATCACGACAACGATCGTGCTGCCGGCTCTCTTGAGCCCCTGGTTCCCGCCGAAAGTCCGCCCAGACTCAAGCTATGCCCGAGTTTCTTCAGGTTCAAGACCAACCGAGTCGGGCTGGCAATCGGTGAGCTCGATCTCTCCGAGGATTTCGGAAGGCTTCACACCCAGGCCCGCCGCTAACGCGAATAGGACGTTGAGCGAGATGTTGAGCTCCCCTCGCTCGATACGTCCGTAACGAGCGCGTTCCACGTTTGCGAGTTGCGCGAATCGCTCCTGAGAGACGCCTTTGGCTTCTCTCAGGCTGCGAATGGTCGCTGCGAGCTTCTTTTGGGCCGTGCTGTACACTTGGCCGTTCAACGAAATACTTGCAATCACGGCAACGCCATATATAGCCACGCCATATATGGCGCTATGTGTTAGCACACTCGATAGGCAGGTCGGACCGACACTTCCTAGCGAACAGCCTCACACCCACTCGTTTGGGAAGAGGCGCTCATCGTGCTGATCCTCGTGGGCCGTAGGGAATGTCGGCCATCGCTTCGGCAAGCCGATGCACAGGAAAATAGTGGGAGCCTCAAGATGAATCTCGTCGCGGACACTTCTCAAGAAACACGCCTTGAGCATGCATCGTGGGGGTCCACCTCCTGTTTGGCATTCCTGATGCCTGAGGCGACGCGCCGCACACTCAGGTCCACGCAATGAAAACCGACTTTTTAAGTTACGAGTACGTGACGTCGCCTTTCAGACCGGATTGGGTCGGAGCATTGCCTCCGGGCGCAAAGATCGGCCTCATAAATGTGAGACGAAACAGTCAGCGGCTCGTCGCGGACATCAGTTGGGGGACGCTCGACGACGCTGGAAGCATAACGTCCGGGACCATCACTATTAAGTGGAAGAACCTAGAAGCCAGTCCGACAAGTGAGGCGGAAAAGCTCCGCCTCTATCGGAATGCCGCGAACGCCCTCAATCGGCGCCTCCGCGGCGTGGTCATAGAGAAGACCGACTATCGACCAAATAGTAGCCCAGAAACGTCGTTCCATGAGGAGGCTCAGGTTAAGCCTTCTTGGCTTCGCGCGGTAGGCGACGCGTATGCACTCTTTGACGAACTTCGGATTGAGGTGGCTGAAGGCATCGGCTTCAAGACGTTTCTTCGAAGATGGACGGAGAGTTCCGCAGAGGGGCAGATTATCGCTATGCTGGAAGCGTTTCGCACCCTTCGCGAATTTCGCCGGCAAGTCACAGCAGAGGTATTTACTCCAGATTTCAAGCGAGCAAAGCCGCCAAAGAATTTCAGCGACGTCATTCCGGGATGATGGTCGTTCGGATAGAAATTTGGCCTGGCGGGGACGAACAGGCCGCTTTCGAGATCGGCCGTATGGATGTAGCCAACGTCGGCGCCGTGGCTGATGTCGGCGCCTATGCAGCCTCCGTCACGCAGAGGGCGACGCCAACAATTGGCGTGCCTAGTTTCGTCCGGAGTGTAACGGTCGCATCTCATCCCCGGGGGGATGGCCCTTGGGCGTTGGTTGCTAGGGTTCTTGGCGAGGCCTCTCGAAAGCCACCCAATAATCCGGAATCGTCAACCGATGTCTAGCGCAAGTAAGAACCACAGCTCCAAGTCTGGCGAATATGACGCCGACCTCGATGATTGGACGCCCGTCTACTCGACAGCATGTTTCGATCCAGCTCGGCCCCAAGTCCGGCTCGTGGGGTTGATTTCTAACGATCGCCGGCAGCGATTCCCCGATGGTCGATCCGTTTGCACCTCTACGGTCCGTTCTTCACCTAGCGCTATCGCCGAGGGCGCAATCGTGCGGACGGACAATACGCGCTACCGGCTGCTGAAGCGCAGCACTCGAATTGCATTCGTAACAGATTAACAAAGGCCCATCCGGCTAATCAAGGCAGGATCAGCGCCGCGCAGAGCGTGCGGCCTCCAAGGAAATCCAATCTCATATAGCACAGCCTACCGGTGACATAGTTTAGCCGCAATTAGCCGTCGAGCGAGTCAGCGGCGGCTACGAGGTTGTGTCAAATGTAATGACCGCACCACAGTCCGATTTTGCATACTCAAGAATTACCGCATTTAGGATGGCGACTGCAACGGATCGCCACAGCACCATTTTCAGCAACATGCTCGGCTAGCTCTCCAGTGATACACTTTGGGCATTGCCACAAACGGGATCCGTCAACCGTCTCGAAACGAATGTCATCGCCTGCGATGCTGCACAGTTCGGCTATGTAGCGTGATGGCTGCGTGTCATCGTAGAGTAGATATGCGCCACGGCTTGCACGGGTCAGAGCTACGTAGAATAGCCGGCGCTCCTCGGCGTACTCGAATGTCTCGGGTTTCGGGATGACGAGATTGAGAAGTTCGTCGTCTTCAATCCGGCTGGGGACGCCATAGTCTCCCTCGCTGATGCCGAGGAGGATCGTGTAGTCCGCCTCGAGCCCCTTTGAGCGATGAAACGACAGGCCGGACACGTCGATGTTCCGGTATGCGGGCGGCTCGCCATCAAATGGATCCAGCGAGTTGTAGCGCCACAGCACCAGAACCTTCAGCCGATCGCCATCGTCCTTGCGCCACTGATCGGCTATGCCCTCCAGGAAGGTGTCCAGGCGACCAAGCAGCCTTTGGCAGGCATCGGCAAACTTCGACTTGGTTTTGCCCACCGTCACCGGGATCGCACGGATCGAGCGCGGGATCGCAGGACGCGACGATCTCACCGTCTTGGTCATCTGGGCCGGATTTTTCTGGATGAAGGCGGCGGCTGTGTCTGCGAGCAACTGGTTGCAGCGATATGTGCGTTGCAGTCGGCCTTCCCACGACGCCCCGAAGTGCGTCTGGAAGTCCGTGAACAGCGTGATGTCGGACCCGGTGAAACGATAGATGGACTGCCAGTCGTCTCCGACCGCAAACAGCTTGGTGAAGGCGCGCTGATGCTTGAGCGCCTTGATCAGCCGGGCCCGCGGATCGGATATGTCCTGGAACTCGTCCACGAGGATCAGCGAATAGGGGGATTTGTATCGGCCGTTCTCGACCAGTCTGACGGCGTCCCCGATCATCGAGTCGAAGTCGATGCGGCGCTGCTCCTCAAGCTTGCGGGTGTATGCGTCGGTTATGGCCATCACTACCCTTGCGAACCGTTCGGCGCGCTGCGGGTGATGGAGGGACTTCGCCTTCTGGAGCAGGATGTCGACGGTCAGGTTGCTCGCGCGGATGTGTTTGATGCAGACGGCGATGATCTTGCGATAGTGGTTTAGAACCACCGGTTGGACAGCCTTCAACACCTCCTCCAGCGGCCGCTCGACGAGTGTCATTCCGCGCTTTTCGAGTTCGCCCTTCAATCGGACAAGCAGAGTCCCATCATTCGCCTGTGCCGAAGTCGTCTCGAACAGGTCCGCACCCAGTCGCGCATAGGCGGCGCGCTTCAGCCCGGCATGCTTCACGTAGTCAGGGAAGGGTGAGGTTCCATCTGCATTGATGGCGAAGTGTTCGTGGATCGTATCCGTGGCGGGGTAGTAGAAGTCTGGATCGATCCATCGGTCGCTTCCGTCCTCGTCTTGGGTCTTGGTTCGGCGCTCATATTCGAAATCGACGGTATTAAGCCAAAGCCAATTGGCGATGGTCTGCTCCTCCAGTGACTTGACGTATTCGCCCGAATAGGTTCCGATCTCCTTTGGCCTTCGGCCCTTATTGTCGGCCATATAAGCCCGATAAGATGCCTCATCCTTGAACTCGGGTGGGGGAATGTGCGCCTTAGGGTACAGAATGAGGATCTCTACCCATAGCCGTCGGAACTCCTCGTCCGTCTCAATCAGTTTGTCGATGATGCCGTTCAGGAAGCGCGCTTCACCTGTTGCGCTCTCCACCCAGTTCACCATTTGCGGAGGTCGGCCCTCGACTTCCTTGATGATGCCGAGGCCAAGCGCGTGGAAGGTCGTGACACGGCATTTCAGGTCTCCGGCAGGCACATCAAGCTGGCGGGCGATGCGCTCCTTCAACTCGTCCGCGGCATGCTTGCCGAAGGCGAGCACGAGAAGCTCCTCCGGCTCGTGCAACTCCTTTTTCAACACATACGCGACCTTGCCAACCATAGTCGCCGACTTCCCTGAACCAGCGGATGCGACGAGCAGGTTGCTATCCTCGAGACGGATACAGGCTTCCCGCTGTTCATCGGATAGCGGGAAACCACCCAGATCATCGAAGAAGCTTTCGAAGGCCTGCATTTCATGGGCGACGAAGTCGTCGTTGTAGCGCTTCCGCTGGCTCGGATCGGTGAGGATGCTGAACGAGGCGGGCAGGCTGGACCGCATTTCAGCAGGCATATGGCCATAGTTGAAGAGCGGATGAGCCAAGGCGGCCGAGGCGTTTCCTGGGACTGAAGCAATCGCTCGGCTGATGTCGGACTGAGCCAGATACTGCCGCCTAGCCCTAACGATGCCGGTGATGGCATCATCGACGACCTGTAACTGCTTCCGGTCTTTACCGATCAGGTCGGACAGATGATGGTTCACGAAAACGCGCAGGTCGTGATTAAGGCCGCGCGCGGAATCCGCAGATAGGCCCGTTAGGATCTCGACACGGCTTCTCGTGCGTATCTCAACGGAATGCCACAGCAGGGCTTTGCTGACGGAGACGTCGGTAATGTCCATGCAGGAAATGTTATCCTCGCCGATCCGCAACCGATCTCGGCGCGATCGATCCAGCACCAGCTTCCAGTTCCGCCCCAGAAGCAGGCGCGCCCAGAGGCTCGGGCGATATGCTTGAGATCGGTTGAACATCCAGGTCGATCAGACTCGCTGGAAGATGCCAGTCGGGGAATCGTCAATTGATTGGTGCCCCGTCGTAGCTGTCGTCCGACCACCTACACTCCCTACTGCCTGTTGCCGCCACTGATACCGCAGCAGCGCCCGCGGCTTCTGTATATACAGATGATCCGCCAATGCAGGGGCAGCCGTCACTCGCGCAGGGGAAAGCTCCTGAATCATCGCTTGGCCACGGCGAAGTAGCTTTCGCCAGTCCCGGACACCGCAGCAGTCGATCGGAACAAGTCACCAGCCTGGGTTGCCGGCGCTGCGCGGAAATCGTGCCTGGGCGGGTTACCGACGATGCGCCAATATCCAAAACCCTGATCTAACAAGACGAGCGCCCTGCTTCCGTCTCCGTACTCAAACTCAAGCTTTCGCCCGTGAATGGCGCTATCAGTCACCTCGAGAGCGACATCGAGACCAAGCCTTTCGCCAAGGACCTGGGCCACATCCTCCCGGTCGCCCTCATGATCCCAGTCGTTGAAAATCCGATAGGGCACTCGGTCCCTTTTCAACGGCTGCACCACGACGTCGACTTCGACTGTCTCGCCACCCTTCAGCTCTGCCGCAAGCGCCTCGCAGGTCCGCAGGAAAAGAAGCATCGGAAGCGGCGCATTGAGATAGCGGTCAGAATAGGAAATTCTGAGCAGCTGCCCTGGTCGCCAGATGCCAGCTGCTTCCATATGCTGCTTCAGTTTTGCACCAAATCGCTTGCCGAACTGGCCCACCGGACATTGGCCAAATCCAAGCATCACCTCGACCTTGTCACCAGAAGCAACCTGGCGCTCAAGGTCATCGGCAGCGATCAAGACAAATGGCGTTGGCGGATTGATGCTGCCCGCAACGACAGCATGGGTTTCGCCAACGCCCCATCGTTCACCGGGCTGCAGGGCATTCGCATCGCGTGAAAAGAAGGCTGTGGCTCCGCCCAAGGAGATCAGTTCCGCTATCCGGCAATTTCCAAAGGGGCCGCTTTCTGACTGGCCCAGCCCCAGTTGGAAGTCGTTGCGCACGGCCGCGTCGCGCAAGAACCGGCGTTCTACCTCTGCCAAGTTCTTGAACGACTTGCCGGACAGGACGAGCGTCACCGGCACGCCCCGGGCTGAGGCAGACGAGAAGAACGACCGCATCTTGATCGAGGACAATTCGGCAAGGTCAAAGGCCTCCGGTAGGAATGCCGTTACGCTATCCCCGCTGCGAGCACGCAGCAGAATTGTGTTTGCGGCATCGCTGATAGCCTTGGCGTCCACAACCGCCCGATCCTCCTCGGGCAGGTCGGAATTCTTCTCGAGGAACGCACGAACAGAACTCAACGCCGCCCGCCGGTCCAGACGGCCTTGTTGCTTGTAGAGATCTGGCGCCAGCACACAGGCCGAGCACCCCATTTCACATTCCTTGGGGCAATCGAGGACATAAGAAGCCCGATCAAACACATGATGAATGTCGTCGAGCAGTCTCGGTGCGTAGCCGGCGCCGCCCGATGCCTCGTCGAACAGGTAGATCGAAGGCGACTTTCGGCCCAATTGGCCGTCCCTCGCGGTTACGGAAATGCCGAGTTCGCGCGGCTCAATACCGAGCCAGCGCGCAAGACTTTCGCGCAGTGCGGCCCCAAGCGCCCATGCCGCGCCGTCGCTTGCGAGCCCTAGTAACTGGACTTCGACGACATCGGTCAGAACCTCGTGTCCCAAGGCCAGGGCGCGCGTAATCGCGTATCCCTGATCGTTGCCCGGGCAGCGATCGATCAATTTCTTGTCCCGTGGCGTCAGCGGCCAGTGATCCTTGAGCGCGTCGGTGCCGGCTTCCCCGGCTCGTCCGCACTCAAGGCAAATCTCGTAGCCTTTGTCGTTCGGCCCGCGTGAATGGTGGTAAATATACCCATCGTGCGATGCGCGGATGCGACCGCTCTCGGGCTGCAGCAGAGGCTGCCACAGAGCATCTCCGACACTGACCTTTGGCGACTTGGGCTCAATGTAGACAGCCTGATCGGTGTCGGCATGGGGCTGCGCGTTCCAGTCGACCCTGAAACCGGCTGGTTCGAGGAATTGCTCCGTCTTGACGTTTGGATCGCCGCAATGGTCACAACAGTCCGGCATTTGGTGATCGGAGCCGGCCCCGCCGCATTGTTCGCACCACCAGGCCCAGCGCAAATTCTGTGGCTCTCGCTGGCCGCTATCAATAGGGCTGAGCCAATTGAGCGTTACGCCCGCCGACTTCCAGACCAGCCCATCGACGACAACCTCTGCACCTGGGGCATATTCACGGATCGCTATGTCGGCATTGCGGGTCGGACATTCATAGCGGCGATCCCGCGTCCCCTCCTCCTCCGAGCGATGGCGCTCCTGCGCCTTTTGCGTTTCGGCGCACAGGGTATCGAAAGGAACGACGGATGTTGGAAACCCACTTCCCGGGATCAGCGAGCGGTTGGCCAGCTCCTTGAGCAGAAATTCCTTGCAGAGGCGCCGTGCCTGGAACTCTGTCGCTTTCTTCGCTGGGCCCTCGAGCGCGTCGGCATCGAGTTTCAGGCGCTGCCATGTTCGCTGGAAGTTCGCCGTCTCCTGTTCGAACATCACGGCCGTATGCTCACGGATCTCAGTATCAAATTCGAGACCAGTGCTCTTCAGCAGGCGTTTGAGGCCAGCGTCGGTACTTGCAGCCGTCGTCGGCAGGCGAATCCATTCGCAGAAGGCGTCCACCGGCGGCAGTCCTTCGAACGATTGAAGGTCGGCTCTGCAGCCGAAGAAATCGCCCGTCTTGGTCCGGGCGAACTCGCCGTCTACCTCGCGGAACCATTGCGCGAGCAGATAGGCGTTCGCGTGCCGCTGAGCGATGCGGTCGGAATCCAGCGACACGCGCGGAGAGGCGAGCTTGCGGGCAAGATAGCTGGCAGGATCTGCGAACGTCTCGAGATCAAGCGGGGCGTTGCGCGCGATGGTTAGGCTCGTCGAGAATCCTTGGCCCCGTCGACCCGCTCGACCGGCGCGCTGATTGTAGTTGGCAATCGAGGGCGGGACGTTGGTCATCAAGACCGCCTCAATCGAGCCGATATCGACGCCCATCTCCATCGTCGTCGAGCAGGCAAGGAGATTGATATCGCCCTGTTTGAATTGCTCCTCGAAATCTCGCAGGCGATGCGGAGGCTGCTGCGCGCTATGTTCTTCGGCGCGCAAATAGGGCGTCGCGAGCGCAGCTTGGTCGTGAATGTCGGTCCAGAGATGCGCGCCGCGAAGTGTCGTGACCGCTTCATTCTCCGCCAACCATGCGGTTAGCTGTTGCTTGGCTTGCGAACTCAGCGGCCGGGACTGCGGTAATTTCGGAAACTCGACCTCTGTCACCATCTTGCCGTCGAACCGACCGATGCCGGAACTGACAAGATTGGGGGATCTGCCAAACACGAGGCGCGGCAGCACCCGGCGCGTCAGCGGACATTGCCAGGCCTTCGTCACAGCTTCGATCTCGGCGGCCTTTTCCAGACGCAGACTGAACGTGCCGCCTACGCCCGCAAGCAGTGGCGTCAGATGGTGCCATGCCGTGCGAAGGAGCTCGTTGATATCGTGCCGATCCTTCGCCGAGGATAGCTCAAGGGTCAGCGCTGTGGCCAGAAGGAGAACGGAATCGGTCTGCCGGCCCTTTGTGTTGACCGACGGCCATACGAGATCGCGCTTCGCGCCAGGCGGCTGATCAGGTCCAATGATGCTTCTCGGCCGTGCCCTTCCTGGCATCCAACGCGCATCCCCGTCGTCAATGTCTACCGCGAACTGGCCCCGCAGGTAGTCAATCAGGAAATAGAGAAAGTCGCGCCAGTCTTCGATTCCATAGCCTTTGGCAGCGACGATCTCAGGCAGCTTGTCCTTGCCGATTCTTTCGATGTCGGGGAACCGCAGACGCGCCAGACCCAACGTTTCCATGGCGTTCGCGTTGCGCGGTCTACGGGCCATTTCGCGCAGCAGCATGAAGCGGGCCAGTGCTTCGCGGTTGTCATGAAAGCGCTCGCTGCGATCGAGGTCCCAGACTTTGGCCATCATGCCGATCGTCGGCTCGGACGCCAGCGCGGATACCAGGTCCTTCCAAGGAATGCCGGAACCACCCGCGCCGTTGAGCTCGGCGTCGATCTTCGCGATGTCATCCCTGAACGATGGCATTTCCTCAACAAAGCTCGCGAGCTTTGCGCGCTTTTTGAGCAGATCCTCCCGCGCCTCTTCTGACAATGCGGTCCGCTGCGCTGCTTTCTGCACGGCGTGGTAGATGAAGCCGCGCACAAAGCCGCGTTCGCCATTGGTCTCGATATTGGCAGCAAAGCGCGCCGTTCCCTGCCGGCTGTCGGAAAAGCTGATCAGCTGGCGGCCGTCAAAAGGCAAAGCGTGGTCTGCCTGATGCGGAGACACGCCTTCGAGCAAGATCGGCGCGGCTTTTTGGGTCAGGAACGGAGTGCCGAAGCGGAAGGGCAGCATGGCCGGGCGGCCCTGACGCTTGTTGCCGAGGCAGGCCGGACAACGGCCCTCATTCAGCTGGGTAAGATGGAAGTGACCGGTGCCATCCAAGAATTCGCCGCTCGCCACGTCGAACCCGACCAGCGTCGAACTGGTTTGCGGGTTAATCGCGATCAGGCGCGGATGCCCGATAGGCTCCGCTTGCTGCTCTTCCCCGTCGCTATCGGCGTCGTCATGGTCCTGATCCCGGTAGCTGTTTTCGCGGAACTCGTCGGTATCTTGTGCGCTCCGGCGCGGCAGGAGCCTGTCGCCCATATCGTCGGCGGGCAGGTATGGCTCGCCACAATCCGCACAGCTCTGAACCTCATACACCAGAGAGTGGCAATGCGGGCAGCTGTCCCGTTGCTCGAACAGGAGGGAGCCGATCGGCCAGCCTGCGGGCTTTACCTCACCGCTGCAGCCCGGATTGATACAGGTCCACAGGCCCGGGATCGCGCGGGTGAAGCTATGGGCGCGCATTGGCAGAACCGGCTTCGCCTCATTTGCATTGTGCGCAGAGAGAGCGAGCACGATCTTTTCGGCTGCGGTCGTGACAGAAGACAGCGCCGAGATGGTTTGCGGTTCTTTTTCGAGCAGCTCGGCCACCTGCCTTGCCGCAGGATCATCCGATGCGGTCAGGACTTTGGAAAGATCGACCGGCTGCGGCTTGCCAATAACGACATGCGTACGCTCAAGCGGCACGCCAGCGATATCGGAGAGGAACCGCTGCAGTGAGGCAACAGCCTCTGCATCATCTGCCGATCCAATGGTGGCCGAGGTCGCCACAAACCGGACCTGATCGGGCGTCACATCGAAGGCATTCATCACGCGCCGAAGCAGGAGTGAAAGCTCGGCTGCAGCAGAACCAATATAGCTATGGGCTTCGTCGATAACTATCCAGCGCAGCTTGCCGCGCGATGCATCGAGTATTGGGCGATCCTCGCGCCGGATCGTCATATATTCGAGCATAGTCTGGTTGGTGACGAGAATGGGGGGCGGATTGGCGCGCAGGGTTTCGCGGTAGAGAACCTGGTGCGGGATTTCGTGTTCGGCCTTATCGCGGCTCGACTTGCGCGCCGTTCCCATAAGACCGTTGTAAAGCGCAAAGCGTACGTCGCCCCTGAGCGGCTTGGTCCATGCGGTCAGGCGCTTCTCCTGGCTCGCGATCAGCGCGTTCAGAGGATAGAGCATGAGTGCGCGCACGCCGGTGAGCTGGCCTTCGGCCTCCGACGCTCGCACTAGATCATCAAGCATGGGCACGAGGAAGCACTCGGTCTTGCCCGAACCGGTGCCACTCGAGACCAGCACCGATTGCGGGTCTATCTCGCTCAGCAGCTCCCAGGTTTTGAGCTGATGCGCATAGGCCGGATAATCAAACCGCAACGCGGCGTCGGGCGTCTGGGTGATCGCTTCGATCGTCTGGGGATGAAGCAGTGCGCTGAGCTGATTGGGGCTCTTGCCAGAGGAGACATAGCCGGGCGCCGCCTGGAAAAGCTGCTCGGACACGAGCGCTCCCTTCGCCGGATCTGTGCCAGCAAGACTTTGCCGAAGAAAGGCGTTGAGCCCCTCGTGGCGGATGCCCGCACGCGATACGACTGCCTCAGCGAGCCCTGCTTGCAGGCGCCGGTGGACAGCCATCGGCGACAAGTGGGCAGGCTGGGATGGATCGTTAGCGGACATTCTAGAGCTCCGAGAGGCCGTAGCCATAGGCTTTGGCAAAATATGTGGGGTGACGGCGTTCGACGTCCTTCACCGTGAGGACCTGTTCCTTGTCGAGCGTAATTCGGCCCTTGGCCGCCAGAGCAGCCGCGAACGGGGCATCGAAAACCCGCATAAGGGACTCGATGAAACTTTCTCTGGGCAGCAGGTCGCTGAATGCGGGGCGGAATGGATTGAAGCCGCCCGCATCCATGCTGATGCTTTCGCTGGTATGGCTGGTAAAGTGGCTGCGAATGTCGTTCCAGCCTTCCGGCGCATAGCCGCGGCACAGCAGCGGTGCCAAAACGGGGGCTCGCGCCGCAATTTCGTTTTGCCGGTCGGTAATTCGTGTCAGTGCCCATTGGGGATCATCAAGCCGGGACACGAGATAAAGTCCCTGGGCTTGAAAGGCTGTCTCCCAAGAGCTGCATGGCAAAAGGGTCCAGCTTGAGCAAAGACCGTCGAACACTTCGAGAATTGGAGACAGATATTGCTCTTCGCAGCGGTAAAGCAGCAGTGGCGCAAGGGCGCCCGCAGACTCCAGTTTTCCGAAGATCTCGAACGTCTGGGGGGGCAGGCCGTTCAGTGACAAGGCCAGCTTCATGACGGCCTGTATGGTCTTGTTTGCCTCGTCCGTTGCGGGATCGCGCGCAATCTCATCGACCAAAATCTGGAGATCCTCCCGCGCCAGTTCGAGCGGCTGCGCCATAGCGCGCCCGAGCCTGTGCTGCGGAGCATCGTGTACCAGGTCGCCTGCGATAAATTTAGGGCGCGTGAGGACGCGAGCTCCATCGCGCAGATAGACGAGCCATGGTCCGCGCAAACGCGGAAGCTGAAGCAATTGGCCGCCCAGGCCACTGAGCAAGCCTGTATAGGAACCAAAGTCGGCTTCTTTCTCGGGCGCGCCCAAGAACCGGCCGCAGACCCGCGCATCTTCACCAAGGATTGCGGTCTTTGGACGAAGCCCCCCACCGGGCTCCCATTCCAGCGTGTTCCCGAACTCGGTCACATACCAATGATCGTTGCTGCCATTATGGAAATCGAGCCGAACCTTGGCATCGATGCCAAGGGGCCGCATGAGCGCGGCGACATCGGTCCGCAAGGCTGACAAGCCGAGTTCGCCATCAATTGTCCAGTGAGCTTCCAGCGCGGCTCCGCCGTGCCCCACGACCTCGCCCATGAGGATCGCGGTAGCGGGCACTCGGGCCACGGTGTCGCGAAGGTCGGCAAGCCCCAGAATGGTATCACGCCTGAGGAGCTCGCCGTTCCAGGTGGTCAACCATTCTTTCGACCGGAGCGGAACCTGGAGCTCAAAGGCTGGGCCTGTGCCCGGCGTCAGCCGCAGAGGCAGTAGCGCCCTTTTGGGGGGATTGATCCGAACTGTCCAGCTGTGTTCCTGCGAACGCGGCTCACCGCCGAGTGTGGCTGTGCTGGCCCATCCGTCCAACACGATCTCGGCTTGCGATCCATGGGTACGTTGGCTTACCGCAAAATCGGCAGGGAGCACTATGGCGGTCAAGCGGTCGCGAACATGGTGCGTTGTGCTATCGAGCCAGGCAAATTCACAAGGACCGGGGCCGGCTGCGGCCAGGTCATCGCGCCAAGACCGTTCGCCAGAAAGGCGCCAGCGAACTTCGCCGCGAGTGGCGACGCGGCGCGACATCCCATCTTCCACTTCGGCGTGGAAGGGGTGCTTGAACAGCCGCTCCCCATCGCTTGCCTGCACGCCGGCAAGCGCCGTGGCGATGATCGAAAGCTTATCCTTGCGGTCCGCACTTTGACCGGTTCGAATGAGGAACCTGTCGCCGTGCGCCGTCTCGGCGACAATCTGGCCCGCGCATCGGTAGAGGCGGCGGCCAAGGGCAAAGGCAAAGTCCTCAGCTTCGATCTCAGTCGCCGTGTCCTTTCCTCGGATCGACCAGTCGTGCGGCACGTCGATAAACACCAGTTCAGCACGATAGCCGCCCGAACCCTGGCCGATAAGCGCAAATGTCGCTTGTTCGCTGTCTCCGGCTCGCTGTTCGAACACGCGCAAGCCATTGGTGACCGGCTTGCCGCCTGGGACCATGAAGCTTCTGCACAGTCTTTCGCCGCGCGCATGAAATTCAGCGGTAACGGGTAGATCCAGCGGAAATTCGATCGCCGCTTCGCTGCGCATGGCCCGGGCGATCCAGCTGTTGCCAGCTTCGTGCTCGAGATAGGCCAGCCGGCCCGAAGCCCGGTCGGCCAGTGCCCCCGTGGGTTGAAGAAACACGCGAATATGTTCGCCAGGCGACAATATGCGATCCTTGTCATCCCAGCGACCGTCGAGGTGAAAGTCGAGACACTCACGCCAGTCACCGTCGATCTGGCGCATCAATCGGCCGATCCGGATACTGCCCGTGCCGGTCAGCTTGCGGGCCTCGAGAAGGGTATCGATGAGGCCTGTCGCAGCGCTGTCGAGTGTCATCGGTAATTCATCGCGCCAGTCTTCGTAGGCTTGGTCCAGCCTGGCCGAATAGGGGCGGCCATCGGCCGGCGCTTCCTTGTCGGCAAAAGCACGCAATTCGACGATCTTGAGCGCGAGTTCGCCGCAAATCGCATGCATTTCCTGGCTGCGCCAAATTGACGGGAGAAGATAATCGTTGCGTTCGCAAATGGTGACGGCAGTCCCGATGTCCGGTTGATCGGCGCCCAGGAGCTCGCCCACAGTCCTTTCAAGAAACCGGCGCGGCCAGCTCGCGCCGCTGGCGATGGCCGCCGCCGGAAATCCGCCGTGACGCGCGAGATTTGCCAATCGCTGGTTGCCGTATGTGGTAACAAGCGGCGCGATTCCCCAGGCGTGAAAGCCGCGGTCGGCAAGCGCGCGCCATTCGGATTGAGGAAGCTGCACGCCAAGCACGGCTTCAATGTCCGACCAGCGCTGCATGCCGCCTTGGTAGGATCGCCGAAACCAATCCGCAGCCCAAAGAACGAAGGCCGGAGCAAGCAAGGGCCGGAGCATATCCGACGCCAGGCTCGATGATAGCTTCTGCGCGATCCGCTCGAACGTGCCCGCCGCCAGTTTATAGCGATACAGCGGTAAATCGGCCGGGCGCGGCAAGGCGAGCTCCGCGCCTATCCTCCCGAGCGGGTGCAGCCCGCTGGCGGCCTCTCGTGCCAATTGTATCGCCCGGATCATCAAGATGCGGGGACCACCAAGGGTGTGAATTTCGTCAGCGATCTTGCGCAGCTGCTCGGGATTTCTGCGCGCTGCTGCGATCTCGGCCTTAAAATCACGTTCTTTTAGTGTTGAGCTATCCACCCGGCGCCTCGTCGTCTCCAGGATGCTCGCGCGACACCCCCATGTCCCCCACCACCACTAATCATTACTTTCTAATTAATTATGAAGCTTAGCCACATCTAGTGCACTCGAGATGACGCCGCCGCCGGACGCTCATGAAAGGCGTTGACCACGCACGACCAGCGCGCGTTCATGACGCCATCGATCCCGCGCCCCAGATCCCAAATCACGCTATCGCCGTTCTCAAGCCGGGCTTTGACAAAGCGGTCGTGCAGGTCGCCGCCCGATCGCCGCGACTTCTGGACAAGGTGCAAGGGCACTGAAGCCATAATACGCTGCCAGCGCTCTTCGAGATCCTTTCGCTGCTCATGGGTGCTTTCTGGATCCCGGGTTTGAACCGAATCCGCGTCAAAGGTCACAATGTGGACAGCGTCGATTTGCGAGGAGAGCTGCTCAAACCGGCTGATGAAATTGATAAGACGGCTACGCGCCTGTTCGTCCGCGCAGCAATAAGGATCCTGGACTTCGAGCCGCGCAATCGCAGCGTTACGCGCATATTGCTCAAAAATGGTCCAGTCGCGTGGACCATATTGCTCGAAGACCACGCGCTGAACGAACGGCGTGCGCGCTTCGGCGGCCTCAATCGGGGTGCGCGCTGACAGAATGGGGCGCCTCATGGGTCGCGCAGGCTCGCGCGATACGGCCTCCGGCTTTTCTACGTTTGCACTTTCGGCAAGAGATACTGTCTGTTCTTCCGGCAAAGCCTCGGGGGGCATCGACCTTTGCGGCTCATTTGCCAGGATTTCAGGTTCCGGATTGTCGCGTTTCTCGGCGATCGGAGCCTCTGACGAGGCCACGTCCGCCGAGAACGATAGATCGTCTTCATCCGGCGTCTCGTCGCCCGAAGAGATGTCACGCACGCTTACGCTGCGCCGATCTTCCCGAGACGCTGCGTCTGTGCTTGACGCAGCGGCATTGATTTCCCTTGCCTCCGGCTGGGCATGACGCCCGTCGAGCACATCGGACAAAAGATCCTCGACGTCGCGCTCGCTTTCCGGCGGCATGAGCAGGCCACGGCTCAGCGAACGCTTGCGATCCATCAGCGCATCGAGGCGTTGGTCAAAGCTTGAAGGGCCGATGGCCTCGTCCGGATGGATCGCCATCGGAATGTGGATCGTCACCGGGCGCGTCTGGCCGATGCGATAGGCGCGGTCGGTCGCCTGGTCTTCGACCGCCGGGTTCCACCATCGTGACAAGTGGATCACATTGTTGGCAGCCGTGATCGTCAGACCGACGCCGCCCGCTTTGGGCGAGAGAATGAGAACATCGAATGCGGCGGATGAGGTCTGGAAAGCGCTCACCATTTCCTGACGCTTGTGACCCGCGACCGAACCGCTGATACACATGGGCCTGCGCCTAAGATCGAAGCGTTCTTGTACCGCCATGGCCAGAAAGGCCTGCATTTCGAGGTCTTCGCAGAAGAGCAGCGCCTTCTCGCCGCGTTGCTTGACGCCCTCAAGAATTTCGAACGTCTTTTGGAGACGTGCGGACTGCGCGATGTAGGCATCGATATCGGTAATGCCGCGCGGCGGGAGGGGATGGAGCGACGTGCCGCGCAGCATATGCAGCACCTTGAGCATAGCGCCCTGCTCGCCGCTTTCGCGCAGCGCCCGCGCGCGGGCCAGGACCAGATCGTAGGCCTGAGCTTGTGCCGGCGGCATCTCGACGGCGTATTTGCGTGCACTCTTTTCCGGTAGGCCCGTCAGAATTTCGTCTTTCATGCGCCTAAGCATGAAGGGAGGCAGTTCGTCGTCACGCTCGATTAGCCGTTGCTGCAGGTCCCCGAGCCGCTCCAAATCGCTGGCGGGATAACTGTTCTCAAATTCGCGGCTCGATCCCAGAAAGCCTGGATAAACGGTGTCGGCTATCGACCAGAGGTCCTGGAGCCTGTTTTCCACCGGAGTGCCCGTCATCGCGATCTGAAGGCGCCCGTTCAGCGCCTTGGCCGCCCGTGTCATCTGACTGGCTGGATTTTTGAGCTTCTGGATCTCGTCGTAGACAATGGCCGCAAAGGGAAGGCGCGCAAAGCTCATATGATAGTCGCGCATGGTCTCGTAGGTGGTGAGGACAATACCCGCGCGCTCCCACTCGCTCACGTCCAGCCGCGAGGTTCCGCCGCGGATGTCGCTCCCCGGCTCGAGCCGGATGTTGCGCAGATTTGCTCCGAAGGCTTCCACCACCTGCCCCAAAAGGCCGGGTTCGATATGCTGTGCAATTTCGGCCTGCCAGTTTCTTAAGAGACCGGTCGGGGCAACGATCAGTACGGGCTTGGGATGCTCCGATTTGCGCTGCAACCACAGCAAGAACATCAGCGCCTGGAACGTCTTGCCGAGCCCCATATCGTCGGCGAGGAGAACGCCCGGCAACTTGCGTTCCCAGGCTTCGGTAAGCCAGGCAAAGGCCTCGCGCTGGTGGGGCTTGGGCTGCGACTTCAAGCCTTGCGGTAGCCCGGGGACGGTAAACGGCTCAGAAGCCGCTTGCGACCGGGGCAGGCGGGCATAGTCGAGTTGCTCGAAGTTCTCGCCGACCTGGAGGAAATAGGTTTCGAGCGCTTCACGATCGGTCTCGTCGGCAGATGAATGCCCCACATTTGCGGCAACCTGCTTCTCAAGATCGGCCAGGGCGCGCGCCGACTGAAGCGTAGCAGGCGTGGCGGGAATGTCCTCCCCCCGCCAGGCAACCGTTTCGCTGCCCGCATCAATCGCCTTTTCGACGGTCTCGGCCAGGCTTTCGGCCTCACCGGCTGCCAATTCGATGTGGCGCGCATTTGGCGGATCGCCGATCCGCAGGCCGAACCCTTCCGGCAGCCAGCTGTTCGGCTTCGGCTTGATCCAGGGCAGGACGGGCTTCTGCCAAACTTCGATGCCGCTGACCCGCTCTGAAAACTGCTGTGTCTCGACAAAGAGGCGATCGGCCGCCTCATCATCATCGCCCGCGTCTAGTTTCAGCTCTTCGCGTAAAATACGTTGTGGCGAGCGCAAAAACTCGCGCTTTTCCTGCGAGGAGCTAGCTTGCTTGGAACGTACCACATCGAGAGCCTTGCCCAGCATAGGGTCAAGGAAAAGGAGTGTACCGTCCGAAAGAAGATAGCTGCGCCGTCCACCTTCCTGACCTTTGAACTTGCGTTGAAAGCGCTGAGAATCCTCAGGCGTCAGCAGCGATGCCGCCTCTTCATCGACAAGATCACCATCCAGGGTTTCAGCGGCATTTCTGGAAAAGAGCACCGGGTCAAAGTCAAAGCGCCCGTGATCGGTCTTGGCGTTGAGCGAGAAATTGGCCGCATAGGCTATCCGTACGCGCTCGAGAAAACCGTCAGCCTCGATGCCGCTGCCGAATTCGTCACCGAGCTGTGCACGAAGCTGCGCGAATGCGGCCCGGCGTTCATCGGGATCGGCCGTCGCATTGACGGCCAGCGCCGCTTCGAAGACCGAGAAAATCGGCTCGGGAATCCGCCCGACCCGGCCGCCCTCGCGCACGCGTGCACCTGTTATATCCGGGCGGACCGGTAAGCCTCCGCGGCGAACCCACTTGACGTTGACCTGGATCGAGCCCGCTGCGAGCGAGCCGCTCGAATTGAGCTGCAATGTCAGCGCGGTAGCCGGTGGCAAGCCGAGCGCGAAGGCATCAGCTTCATCCAACCGCGCGACAATATTTGCGGGAAGAACTATGCCATCGGCTTCCTCGCGGATTTGTCCTTCGCTGTCGAAAGAGCGCGCGAGGGCCAAGGCGGCCTGACCCGCTTGAGGGGCGGCCTTGAGCCAGTCCGATAGCGGCACATTTTCACTGGAAGCGCGCCGGAACAGCCCTCCCGGCAGGTCGCGGAGCAGTGTTATTGTTTCGCTGCCGTCAGCTGCTTGTGTCGCGATGAACTTGGTGGTCACAATTGATCAATTCCCGTTTCGGGTCCGTCCCCTGCCGAAGCGGGGGTGGGCGATGGCGGCACGGCGGTGGATCAGTCCAGCGAACTTGTTTTCCCAACCAGGGCTTGCCGGCACATGCGATTCGAATTCGAAATCGGCCCGCCCACTGGTCGTCCGCAGTTTGCCGCCGTCGTAGACTTTTGCGTAAAGCGCCGGTGCATCAGGATCATCATCTCGCCAAAACCGGCATGAGCCATTGTCGCTCCACTCTGAAATCCTGAGATCACCGATTTGCATGATGATCGACGAAGATGACGCTGGTCCCCCTTGGATAATTCCGAATTCGGGGCGTTCACCGCTTTGGCGGATGAGATGCTCGATCTGATTGCGCGCGCGGATGCCCAATGCCGGCCAAGCGTCGGTAACAAGACCCTCATCGAGATAGGCCATCCAGAATTTTTCACGCTGTGCCCATTGATCCGGGCGGTCTGTTGTCTTGGCTATGGCGCGGAAAAACTCGCGCATGGCCACTTCAGTGAGCCAGCGCTTGAAGACTTGGGCAATCTCGCGGGCACGCGCTTCACCGATGGCCTCGGATAACGAGCGCACGATCCGGTCCCAGCGGGTGCGCTGAATACGCGGATCACCGACCTGGTCCAGGAGAAAGGCCGAGATTGCCTTGCGATGCTGTGGGTCAGGTTTGGCGCTGACCCAAGGTTCCAGCAACGCACGCACGACCAATTCGAGTTGCCCGGCGAGCGCATCGCGGTCGAAGAGCGCGAGCAAATTGCGCTGAGCGCCAAGCGCTTGGCTAGGCGACAAGGCGGCGGTCGCGATGCAAGTTTTTGCAAAAGTCGCTTGCCCAAACCTGCTGGCAGCAAGGTTTACCCCCAGACCCGTTTCTCTCATGATTTGCGCCATTCCGTCCGTGTCGCATGACACAAAATCGACGGCCACGTTCGACGGGCCTTGCTGGGGAGCGAACATATCCCAGCGTCTAGCCCTGTCGCGCCACGCCCAGTCATGCCGCCGCGCCGCACTTGAAGCAACACTTGCGAGTTTGCCCATGATAGGGCGATCATAAGGGAAATAAGTCAGATAGCCGTCAATTACGGCCTGGTCCGAACTGCGCCTCGGCTCTCCAACCACGCGGTCAATGGCAGCGGATCCCAATTCATCAAATTCCGGATCGCACCAAGCTCCCCGCAGCACCCGATTAAGCTGATACCGCGGAAGCTGATTGGCGCCGGTGTGCGCCGCTTCGCGCAAAAATGGCTTTAGCTGGATGATCGGCTCTGTTTCGCCGATTTCCGCTGCTGCGATCTTAGCGAACTGCCGCTGCAATTCAGGCTGGGTCGTTGGCGGCTTCGCCAAGCCCGCACCTGCCAGCGCTTCCATCCGTGCGATCGCGGTGCGCAAGAAGCTCATTTTTTTTGCCTCAGAATATCCTGATCGAGGCCCGTGCTCGGCGTAGTCATTAGGAAACGCAAATCGATTCGCCGATTGCGTTTCTTGGCCACTTCGCTGTGACCTGAAGCAATCGGCCGGTCGGGACCGTAACCGCTGAGCCCCAGAATCGGAGCCGATCGGGCCTCACCTTCGGGCTTGTTGCGGAATTCCTGCAAATCTGGCTGATTGCGTTGCAACATGCTGAAAGTTGTTTCGGCCCTGCGCACCGAAAGGCCATAGTTGTTCATTGCGCCCACCATGGCGTCGGAATCAGTGTGGCCCTCGACGAAAACGGCATCGATGAGATGCGACGAGCGAGCCCCTTTGCAGAGGTTCGATGTGGTAAAGCACGGCAATACTTCGACCATGGCGCTCGCGACCTTGCTAATCGCGGCCTGGCCCCTATCGGTCAGTTCCCACTGGCCTTTGTCAAAAAGAACGTCGTCGGGCAGTCGCAACACTCCCGTCTTGGTGTCGATCTCGACTTGCAGCCCCTTGTCCTTGAGTGACTGTTGGAGATCGTTGAGAATCTCAGCCCGGGTCTGGTTGGCCCCTGTCAGCTCGGCGGTTTTCGATTGAAGCTGAAGCGCGAAGTAGGCCAAGAGAATGATAAAGATCAGGAGCAAGCCAACCATCATGTCGGTCATGGACATGAAGTAGCTTTCACCTTCGTCGGCGTGCCTCCGGCGAACGACACCGTCCATTATTCAGTAGCTTCCCGGCTTTGGTTCGCTAGGATTCCGGCGAGCTCCTCAACCGTGTCGCGCAAGGTCGTCAACGGTTCGAGCGCACCGGCAAGCTGAGCGACACCTTCGCCAAGCGCCTTGTCGATCTGGCCAACCCGCTCATTGAGGTTCGAGGCATGATTGCCCGCAGCGTCAGAAATCTTCTGAATCGCATCGCCAAGCGCACGGTCCACTTCCTCGAACCGTGCCCGATATTCAGACCAGGCCGACGAGGCTGCCGACGCGGTCTGATTGAGCGAAGTAGCGAGCTGGCGCATTTCCTCGCGTGCGCTTTCCGACGATTGCGCGTTTTTCGATACTACCGTCTCGACCGATTTGACCGCTTCGGCGATTGCAAGCGCTGACTGGCGTACAGGTGCGCTGGCCGCCTCGACATCATTGGCGACAGTCCCGAAAGCGGTAGCCAAATCATTCGAACGCGTAGCGACTTGCTCTATCGCGCGCGCGTGGTCGCCTATAGCGCCCTGTGCGCTCGCTAGCCTGTCGGCCGACGAGGCGATCGCATCGCCCGCTCCCTTCATGCTCGCTACGAGCGGCGCGCCAGTGGCGTTGAACTTTTCGACAAAGTTCGAGAACGAGGTTTCCAGCGCTTCTTGACCGATGCGCGCAGCGTTGTTCGCCGCGTCGGCCGAGGCTTCGCCCATTTTGCCTGCCGCTGCGGCCAAGCCTGCTTTCATTTCGTCCAACGTGGCACCCAGATTGGAGAGCAGCTCGTCCATGCGCTGGCGGGCCATGGCACTGGTTTGCTCGTTTTCTTCGCGCATACGGTCTGCGATGACGCCGAAATTCTTATTGAGGTCACCGAAGGCCGCCCTCATCTCTTCAGAGGCTTGGCCAAAGCGGCGCACAGCTTCTTCGATCTGTTTATCCGCTTCACCGGTTTGCTTTTCGAAACGGTCTGCCATCGTCGCCATCGAGGCGGTCATTACGCCAATTGCTTCGGCCAGGCCCGCCATCTCAGCGCCAGCGCCCGAAACAATGGCATCCCGGACAGCGTCACCACCGCCGCCGGTGATCTTGTCGATGCCCTGTTGAATCGATCCCAGATGGCTGATCATGGGCGCCATCTGCTTTTCAAGCGCGCCGTCGAGGGCCGCTGCTAATTGTTCGGAAAATGTCCGAAGCGCCGGCGTCTGCTCCTTAAGCTGCTCGAGTTGATCGGCCGCGATGCGCTGAGGGGGCAAATAGGCCATCCCGTGCTCCAGCCCATCACACAGCGCCGAAAGACCATCGTTGATGCGCTTGCCAAAACGGTAATCGTACGAGCGCAATACAATTGAAGCGACGATACCGCCCACCGACGCCCAGAATTTGGCCCCAGCCACTTTCATCAGCTCGTTGAGCCGCTCCTGCATGGCATCAACCCCGCCGCTGAAATCTAGGGTCGAAAGAGCTGCAATGATGCCCAAAAAGGTAATGAGCAAACCGATCGCAATAAAAATATTCGCAAACCAATTAAGTCCGCGATGATGCTCGCCGATATTAACAAAAAAATGTTCGGGGCGCCCCGCATTTTTCAACACGTCTGCACCAGGATCGACAATAGTTTCGCGGTATTCTTCCCAAGTTCGGCGAAGCGGAAGCACCTCCGGATGAGCCGCATCCATCATCTGCTCATCGATATCATTAAAACGTCGTGCAAAGGCGAGCCGTGCGGCATCGGCATCCGCCATACTGCCGCCGGTTACCTCATCGATCAGGCGTACGCGCGCTTCAATTGCGGAAGCTAGGGGCTGGTGATGCTCCCGCTTATAGCGATGGGCGATCGCAAAGGCTGTCCCAATGAGAACTACTGCCAAGAATGCCGCCATCGCATCGCCGATGAGCGGAACTTGAGTAAAGAAAAATATTAGCCCATGACCGAGCCATTCGGTAATTCCCACGCAGTCCCCCTAGTGTCCGCACAACTCGGCCTCCCACTCCTGCGCAGTGGCGGCCTGCAACGCTCGCGAATGGGAGCCAAAAGAAAGCCCCCGAATAAGGCGCAACGTTACCGAACCGGTTAACCCTAGCCAAGCCGCGTTCTGCTCCGTCTGCACGACCATTGTGCATTTCTTGAGCAGATTTTTGCTCTATTTTAAGTATTTCTGTTTGTTTCCCCCTCTGGGCGGAGCGGCTCCTGATAGTCCGCTCCTCCGTACCTGAAGGCCGACTTTGTCAGCATCCGACATGCCGTTTCGAGCTGGGAACAGCATATCTCGAACGCGTATATGCGCAAGCAGCGGAAAGGCCGAAGCTATGCGTTGGAATTTGGCAGCTGGATGGCGAGGATAGGAAGGCAGCAATGCGCTCATTGGCGGTCAGTCCGTGTATGACCGGGCCTGGGACAAACCCTGCGTTCATAAGCCCGGCCGGGAATGGCAGATCCTCGTCCAACACCCGGCATTCCTGACGCCCTGATAATCGTTTCAGGAATGCGCAGGGTTGGCCGAAAGGCGACTGACAGCTTCCAGCGCAGGAGAGGCATGAAGTTGCCGTACAGATCCACCTCCGCATGCGTTGCTGCTTGACCAAACGCATTCGCCATACGATATGCGCCGGCAAGGCGATGGATTTCCGCCGGGCTTCGGCCGAACCGCCTTCGGGCTGATGATTCCTACCTGATGCGTTTTCGCAACAAGGAGGAATCGTGCGCGCTAAATTCGCAATATTGCTGTCGAACCTGAACGTCCTGACCTTTGTTCGGGACCGGCACGACCATGCTCTGTCCGTGTTGCGTTGGCTGGCGCTCCTTGTTCCCATGGCGGCGGCGGTGGGCAGTCTCTGCGCAGCCTTCCTCTGGAGCCTGGATATTGCCACGCGCACGCGCTTTGCGCATCCATGGCTGCTGTTCCTCCTGCCGGTCGGCGGGTTCGCGGTCGGGCTGCTCTATCATCTGTTTGGCCGCAGCGTCGAAGGCGGCAACAACCTGATCGTCGAGCAGGTCCATGAACCGGGCGGCGGCGTACCTTTGCGCATGGCGCCGCTAATCTTCCTCGGCACCGTTGTCACGCACCTGTTCGGCGGCTCGGCCGGGCGCGAAGGGACGGCTGTGCAGCTGGGCGGCAGCCTTGCCAGCGCCTTCGCCACGATGTTTCGGCTTGATGCCGAGAGTACCCGCATCATCCTGATGGCGGGTATTGCCGCAGGTTTCGGGGCCGTTTTCGGCACACCGCTGGCAGGCGCCGTTTTCGCTCTCGAAGTGCTGGCAGTCGGCCGTGTGGAATATCGGGCGCTGGTGCCGGTACTGATAGCTGCGATTGTCGGCGACTGGACCTGTCACCAGTGGGGAATCCACCACGGATTGTACCATATCGACTATCTCCAGCGCGCGGTCGGACCGATTGCCGTCGACCCGGTGCTTCTGCTCGAGGCGGGCGTTGCCGGTGTGGCGTTTGGACTGGTCGGCCTGCTGTTCTCCGAACTGTCGCACGGCTTCGGCGACTTCGTGAAGCGCCACGTCCGCTTCGGGCCGCTGCGTCCCTTCCTGGGCGGCCTGGCGGTGATCGCTCTGGTCTATCTGCTCGGTACGCGCGACTATCTTGGCCTCGGCGTCTGGGCGCCCGACGCCTCGACACCCACCATCGCCGGCTTTTTCGCGCCGGGGCCTGACTACTGGAGTTGGGCGCTCAAGCTGCTGTTCACGGTCGTGACGCTGGGCACCGGCTTCAAGGGAGGCGAGGTAACGCCGCTGTTCTTCATCGGCGCGGCGCTCGGCCACGCCCTTGGCACCCTATTCGGCGCTCCTGTCGATCTTTTTGCCGGTCTCGGGTTCGTTGCTGTCTTTGCCGGGGCAGCGAACACGCCTTTGGCCTGCACCATCATGGGCATCGAACTGTTCGGTGCTACCCATGCCGTCTACATCGCCGTAGCCTGTTTCGTCGCCTATCTGTGCTCAGGCCACAGCGGCATCTACCTGTCTCAGCAGATTGCCGTCCCCAAGCATCCGCGCATTTCCATCAGCCCCGGCATTACGCTGCGGAGCGTTCGCGCCGCGCGCCCTCAGATCACAAAGCAGGATCTTCGTAAAAATGACTGACACGGCTATTCTCACGTCCAGCGAGATCGGCATGCTGCGTATCTACATGGCGCCGCGTGATACGGCAGAGCCGCGCAAGGCATGGAAGCTGTGGTCAGCACGCCCGCTCTATCGTGAGCTTGTCGTCCAGGCCAAGGCTGCCGGTCTGATGAACGCCGTAGCCCATCATACCCATTACGGCTTCAGCAACCACGGGCCGGTGCTCGATCAGGGCGCGGAAACGAGCAATCCCTATCTGACCATGTGCGTCGAACTGATCGGCCACCGCGCCGATCTTGAACTGTTCTGCCAGCGGCATGCCGCCCTGCTGTCGACGAAGGTGGTCATCTACAAACAGCTCGAACATTGGTCGATCGAAGCCCCGGCAAGGCCGCATCAGGAGAGCAAAGCATAAAGATCCTTTCCGTCATCGTCGGAGCCGACAGCACTGCGACATGCCTCAATGCAGCCGTTCTCGCAGCGCAGAGCGTGGGGGACTGTACAATCGAAGCGCTGAATGTCGTGGTCGATCCCGGCCTGCTCGTTGCCGCCAGCGAAGAGGTCGATATGCAGCGTCTGCGCGAACATTGGGAAGGCACGGCCAGCGAGCGATCGGCCGCCTGCCACACGGCTTTCGTGGCATGGACCGCAGGAGCCGCCCAGGACGCGCCACCCGTTGCCTGGCGAACCATCGTTGGGGATGAGCAAGTCGTGGTGACGCAGGAGGCGAACAATGCCGACCTGCTGGTCGTGATCGCCCACGAGCGAAACATGGACGGCGGGGACGCCCTGCATGCCGCGCTGTTCGATAGCCAGAAACCGGTGCTGATCGTCCCGGTTTCCTGGAAGCCCCAGCCCGGTCAGAGCTTTTCGCGTGTGGCTGCCGGCTTGAGCGACTCCGATGCGGCAAGGCGCGCCATCGAGGCGGCCACGCTCTGGTTGGAAGGCGCCACTGACGTCACCGCTATTCGGATCGGCGATGCAGGTGATCCGGCGCTCAAGCTGGAAGCGCTGCTCGACGATGCAGGGATTGCGCACCAGCTCCACGTCGTGCCGCGCTCGCACGAAAACCTTGGTCAGCAACTCCTGACTGAGGCCCATCTGGCGGGAGCGGATATGCTTGTGACGGGAGCCTATCGGCATAACCAGCTGATCGAATGGTTCGCAGGCGGAACCACCCGGCACCTGCTCGCCAAGGCGGACATCCCGCTCCTGATGGTTCGCTAAGGTTGAAGGGGGCGTGATCTGACGGGCGCATCGACACGACGCAGCAGAGACAGGTAGCATCGCGCGATGATCTCCATCCCGAGCCTGACGCTCGCTTATCTGATGCTCGAATGGGCGATCCGGCTCATCATGGAGGTGGTCATTCCGCTGCGGCGTCCGCCCGAAGCGGCGCGCAGTTGGCTGCTTCTCGTGCTGTTCTTGCCGGTGCCCGCCTTCATCCTGTACCGCCTGATCGGCCGGGCCGCGTTCCCATCCTGGCGGCGGGACCGCTTCGGGCGGGCGGCGCCGGAGCGGGAGAGTGCCGGGCAAGCGCTGATGAGCAGCAAAAGCGCGCCTTCCCGGACAGCTGTGCTTGCACAATGGCTGGGCGGTTTTCCAAACTGTGGGGGCAACGCCCTCCATCTGCTTGAGGACTATGACGGCACGATCGACGCTATGGTGACGGCGATAGATGCAGCCCATGTTCGGGTGCATCTGCTGACCTACATCTTCGCAGACGACCGGACGGGACAGAAAGTCGCAGATGCCCTTGGCCGCGCACATGCACGCGGCGTCGATGTCCGCGTCCTGATCGATGCGCTGGGCTCGCGCCCTTGGGCAAAACGCAGCCTACCGATGCTGGCGGACCGAGGCGTCACTGCCCGCCTGGTCCTGCCGGTTCGCTTCGCGGCGCTTCGCCGTGCGCGAAGCGATCTGCGCAATCACCGCAAGCTGTGCCTGATCGATGGCAGGGTCGCTTTCGTAGGGTCGCAGAATATTGTGAACCGCGATTTCAAGCCCGGGATCGTAAATGACGAACTCGTAGCGCGGGTTGAAGGCCCGGTTGTCTGCGCGCTCGATGCGGTCTTTGCCAGCGACTTGTTCCTTGAGACCGAACAGACCATCGCGGCCTTGCCCGTGCCCGATGCCTCAGGCGCCTCAGAATTGCAGGCGATGCCCAGTGGGCCAGACTACCGCGTGCCCGGCTATGAGCGATTGCTCGTCGAACTCGTTCACGAGGCGCAAGAGAATATCACCATTGTCTCGCCCTATCTGATCCCAGACGAAGCCCTGCTGACCGCGCTCAAGAACGCGGTCGCACGCGGCGTCGCGATCGACCTCGTCGTTTCGCGTGTCGTGGACCAGCGGCTCGTGAACCTTGCCCAGCGATCCTATTATAGCGAACTGCTCGAGGCGGGCGTACGCCTCCACCTCTACCGCGACAGGTTGCTGCACGCGAAGAACGTATCGATCGATGGCCGCATCGCCGTCATCGGATCCAGCAATGCCGATGTTCGCTCCTTCATGCTGAATGCCGAGATCAGCCTGATCTTGCATGATGAAGCGTCCACCGGACCTCTCGCGGATGTCCAACGGGGATACATCCGCCGAAGCGACCGACTTTTGCTGGAGGAATGGCGTGATCGCCCGCGTGTTTCCCGCTTCTGCGAAAATCTAGCTCGCCTCGTCAGTCCTTTGCTGTGACCTCGCGCCTGCGGTGCCGGAAGTGTGCGGCGAGGCCGACGAGGAGCAGCACCGCGAGTACGGGCAGCAGAACATGGCCCACATCGCGGACGCGGCCAAAAGCAGCCTCGATGCCCTGACCGAACAGGTAACCCAGGGTCACGAAAACTGTCGCCCAGACCACGGCCGCCAATGCGTTGATAGCCATGAAGCGGGAGGCAGGAAGCGCGGTCGTGCCGATCGCGATGGGGCTGACAGTGCGCAGGCCATACAGAAAGCGGAAGCCGAACACGAACAGCACTGGCCGCTGCTCGAACACATCGATGGCGCGGCGGAACGCGGCCTTCTGCTGGACGCGCCGAACATAGCGATGATCGCGGAACCGGCGGCCGAGGGCAAAGAAGATCTGGTCCGCGATACAGGACCCGAGTGCTGCCGCCGCGATGGCCGCCGGGTACGCGATCAGGCCACGGTGGACCATCACGCCGCCCAGCACGACCACCGTCTCGCCCTCGATCCCGGCGCCGAGGAACAGAGCGGCAAGGCCGTACTGGCTAAGGACCGCTTCAAGCGTCACGGCTTCTGCCGCTGGACCACCGCGCCTGCCTCATCCGGCGCGCCGGAACGGATTACGAGGAAGCGGCGCTCTGCAGGCGCGGCGTCCTTGACGATCTGCCGGATCGGGCCAACCGCATTGACGATCGCCGCGCCTGCCGGATTGGTCATGAACTTGGCCAGCGGCTCGACTGTATCAGTACCATCCTGACGCGCCGCCAGACCCAGCGTAAAGGTCTGCTTGGGCGCCAGTCCGGCGACCGCGGCCTGCAGGATCTGCACCTGCCCCTGATCGAACAGCGACACCTGGCTCTGTCCCTGACCTTCCAGCACGACCTGCACTTTGCCCTGCGCCTTGGCGAGCGGCACGAGGTTGTCGAGGCCTTGCCCCGAAGGCACGGCGCCGGGCACATAGGCGACGCCCTGCGGGCCCTGTCCGATCGGGATCGTGGCAATGACCTTGTTCGTGGCCGTATCTATGACGGCGACTGCATCGTCATTTTCCAGCCCGACATAGATCCGGCTGCCATCGCCTGAGGGCCAGAGCCCATGCGGCAGCGCGCCGACCGGCACCGAGGCGACTTGTTCGAAAGTGTCGGTCCGGAAGACCTTGACGATATTCTGCGTGCCGACCGTTACATAGGCGAACTGGCCTTTAGCTGTCCTGGCGATGTTGACGTGGTTGGTGATCGGCCCGGTGTCGATCGTCTTCATCACGGCGAAGGGCGGCTTGGCGTCGAAGACCATCACCTTGCCGACGTCCTTGAGCGTCAGCCATACCTGCTTGCCGTCAGGCGTGGCGGCGATGTCGGGGCAGAAGGGGCTGTCCTGCTTCACGCGGCCAACGATGCGCTTTGACCTGGTGTCGATGACGACGGTTTCTGGCGAGAAGCTGGAACAGACGTAGCCATATTTCCCATCGGGCGAGAAGATCGTCATGCCCGGCCCGTTGGGGACAGCAATACGGCCCGTCTCCTTGAAGGTGGTCCCGTCGAGCACCGCTATATAATCCTCGCCGCGCACGCTCACCCAGGCTTCTCGGCCATCGGGCCGGAAGAAGGCTTCATGCGGGGAGCGCCCGACATAGGCGGTGTGCTTCACGGCATTGGTCGCGGTATCGATGAAGCTGACCGAGTTGGACCCGATCGACACGACCGCCAGGGTACGGCGATCAGGCGAGAAGCCCATGCCATGGACCAGAAGCTGGCCGCGATAAAGCGGGCTGAGATTTGCAGGCGTGGGATCGCCGAGCTTGATGACCCCCAGCAGCGTGTTCGTCGACGGATCGATGACCGATACCGTGTTGGAAAACTGGTCCGAAGTGTAGAAGCGGTCCTGCGCACTGACTGCCCTGTCGGGCTGGGCATTGGGGACCTGCTGCGCAGATGCCGGGAGTGCGACCAGGGCAGCCGCTATCGGCAAGGTGCATGACACGATGCTCAGCGTCTTGTTCATTTGTCGTCTCCCATGTGATGATGCGCGCCGGCAGCGGGGCCGGTCTTTTCGGCGAGGATGTCCTGCATGACGGCGATCTCCTGCCGCTGCTCGACGATGATGCCCTGAGCCAGACGGCGCAGGCGTTCGTCTTTTCCATACCTGAGTTCCGCTTCCGCCATCTCGATTGCGCCCTGGTGATGGGGGATCATCATTGCCGCGAAGTCGCGGTCCGGGTCGCCCGATGGCGCATTCATCATCGCATGGTGCATCCGCTCCATGGAGGCTGCCATCTGGCTTGCGAAGCCATCGGGCGATGTCGCCAGTGCGGCCGCCGATGCTGTCGCCGCGCAAAGGCCGGCCAATCCCCATAGCAGTTTCAAGTGAAGCCCTTTCGTCATGGCGCTCCGGCGATAACGCCCACAGCGGACGCAAGTGTCATCGTCGCAGTGCGCAACGGAAAAAATGCGAGCTGCTGAGGAGCATGTGCGCCAACGCAGGCGTTGCCTATCGAACGGATGGCGCAACCGTCGCGATCGATCCAACCGATGATTTTTGTAGTTTCGACAGGATTTGACGATCAATGGTCTGGCTGGATGATCCCGCGTTGATCGCCGAACGCAAAGCGGCACTTGGTGCGCCGCACATCGCGCCGCTGGAGATATGGCGTGAGGGGCTCGTTGGCGCAGGACACCCGGTGCCGCATTTCGACCCGTTCAATGGCGGCATAAATGCGCGCCTTCTCCTGCTTCTTGAGACGCCGGGGCCCGGGCCTGATCGCACTCGCTTCGTGTCGCGGGACAATCCGTCAGGCACAGCTCGGAACCTTCGCCGCTATCTTGAGGCTGCAGGCATTGGCCGAAACGACATCGTTCAGTGGAACTGCGTGCCCTGGATCGTCCACGCCCCCGGCGCCCGCAATCGCGCACTGCGCCGCGCAGAGATTGCCGAGGGTCTCGCAACGCTTCCCGGCCTGCTTGCGAAACTGCCGTGCGTGCGGGTCTGCATATTGGCGGGACGGGTGGCTGCAGGTGCGGAGGCGCTTATCAAAGAGGCGCGGCCCGATGTATCAATCATCACCATGCCCCATCCTAGTCCGGCCAATGTCTGCAACAGTCCTGATGTCGGCCAACGGATCGCGAGCGCGCTGGTGGCCGCCAGGACCGTACTAATCGAATGATCTTAAAATACGATTGGAATGATATAATCAATGCGTTGGAGTGATTGATAGGGCTGAGGTATCGATGGTGACAGGAGATCACCATGACCCTTGAACAATTGCGCATCTTTGTAGGTGTCGCCGAACGCGAACATATGACGCGGGCCGCAGAGGCACTGGGCGTGACCCAGTCCGCCGCCAGCGCCGCGATTGCCACACTGGAAGCCAGACATGACGTTCCGCTCTTCAACCGCGTGGGTCGCGGCATCGAACTGACCGAGGCGGGTCGCATGTTCCTCGATGAGGCACGCGCCGTCCTTGGCCGCGCCGCGACGGCGGAGCTTACCCTGGCCGAGTATGGCGGCCTGAAGCGCGGAACCCTGCGCCTTGTCGCCAGCCAGACCATCGCCAGCTACTGGCTCCCTTCGCGCCTCGCCCAGTTCCACAGCCGTCACCCGGCGATCCGCGTCGAACTCGCAATCGACAACAGCGAAGGTGCGGCAGCGCGGGTACTGGATGGCCGCGCGGAACTGGGCTTTGTCGAAGGTTCGATCGACCAGCCCGCACTCGCCCACTGGAAAGTCGGCGAGGACCGGATGCTGCTTATCTCGGGGCAGGCTGTCGATACCATCAATGAGGACTGGGTGCGCGGCGCCAACTGGATCGTGCGAGAGCACGGGTCCGGCACGCGGTCGAGTTTCGAGGATGTGCTGCGTGATCGCGGTATCGATCCGGCAGACCTGGACATCGCCATGACGCTGCCGTCCAACGAAGCCGTACGGTCTGCTGTCGAGGCCGGCGCTGGCGTCGCGGTCCTGTCCGAACTGGTGGTGCGCCGCGCGCTTGCTGCGGGGCACCTTCATGAATTGCCGCTCGCGATGCCAGCCCGTCCATTTGAGGCGTTACGCCACAAGGAACGGTATCGCACTCGGGCAGCCGACGCGCTGACCGAACTGGTCAAGGAGTTTGGATGATGACCACGGATATCAAGCCCATCCTCGAAGGGATGCGCCCGCTCAGCCGGCTCGATCACCCGCGCGAGATGATCCGCCAGTTCACGCCCAACTGGTTTGCCGCAACCATGGGCACGGGCATCCTTGCGCTGGCCCTCCCGCAGATGCCGGGCATCGGCGCTTCGCTCAAGCCGGTGGGAGAAGTGATGTGGTTCTTTAACATCGGGCTCTTCACCCTTTTTACCGCGCTCTATACCGCGCGCTGGATCCTGTTCGGCCACGAAGCGCGGCGCATCTTCGGGCACAATACCGTATCGATGTTCATCGGCACGATCCCGATGGGCCTCGCCACGATCATCAACGGCTGTCTCGCATTCGGTATCGCGCGCTTCGGCGAGGGCATCGTGCCGGTCGCCACGGTCTTGTGGTGGATCGACGCCGCCATGGCGGTGAGCTGCGGTGTGCTGATCCCGTACTTCATGTTCACGCGCCACCAGCATTCACTCGATGGGATGACGGCGGTGTGGCTGCTGCCGGTCGTGGCGGCCGAAGTGACGGCTGCCAGCGGAGGACTGTTGGCGCCGCATCTGGCGCAGGGCAGCGCACAGTTTGGGATGCTCGTCACGTCCTACATCCTGTGGGCCTATTCGGTCCCGGTCGCCTTCAGCATCCTGGCGCTGTTGATCCTGCGCATGGCGCTGCACAAGCTGCCGCATGAGGGCATGGCCGCATCGAGCTGGCTGGCACTCGGCCCCATCGGCACCGGCGCGCTGGGCATGCTGGTTCTGGGCGGCGATGCGCCTGCGATCATGGCCGGGCATGGGCTGGCCGATGTCGGCGCTGTCGCCCAGGGTATCGGCACAATCGCCGGCCTGCTGCTCTGGGGGTTTGGCCTCTGGTGGCTGGCGCTCGCCTCGCTCATCACCTGGCGCTACTGGCGGGCAGGTATCCCGTTCAACCTTGGCTGGTGGGGTTACACCTTCCCGCTAGGCGTCTTCACCGTGGCAACCTTTCGCCTTGGCACGACCCTGAACCTTGCCTTCTTCGGTATCGTCGGCACCGCCCTGACCCTGGCGCTCGCGCTGATGTGGATCGTGGTGGCCGCCAAGACCCTGATCGGCGGATGGCGCGGCAATCTGTTCGTATCACCCTGTATCGCCGCTACAAACTGATCGGGCATTGCGATCAGTAACGGCGTTCTGATCGCTTGCTTCTCACAGCAGCACCCGCCACCATTTTGCCCGAGAGGATACGACCATGGACAGACTGGATGCTGAGCTCGCGGCCGAAACAAGCCGCCGCCGTTTCCTGCAGAATGCCGCGCTCGGCGGTGCAGCCATCGCTGCCGCACCCGCTCTGGCGCAAGGCATCACGCAGGGTCTGACCGACCTGCATCTCCCCGGCGGCAATGCGCAGCGCCCAATGACGAGCGCATTTCCCGGCAAAGGAAGCATGATCCTCCAGCGCGTCCATCCGCCGTTGCTGGAAACACCGATGGATGTCTTCGACCGAAATGTGTTCACCCCCAATGACCAGTTCTTCGTGCGCTGGCATTGGGCGGACATCCCGACCTCGATCGACGTCGATGCCTTCCGGCTCACTATCCGCGGGCACGTCAACAAGCCGATCGCAATCAGCCTCGAACAGCTGATGCGCCTGCCGCGGGTGGAGATGGCCGCGGTGAACCAGTGCTCGGGCAATTCGCGCGGGCTGTTCCAGCCCCGCGTCCCCGGCGCGCAGTGGGGCAACGGGGCGATGGGCAATGCGAAGTGGCTCGGCGTGCGCCTGCGCGATGTGCTCGATCTGGCCGGGGTGAAGGCGGGGGCGGTCCAGGTCCGGTTCGGGGCGCTCGATCAACCTGTGGTCGCCGGTGCCCCGGACTTCCAGAAGGCGCTCGACATCGATCATGCCCGCGACGGCGAAGTGATGATCGCCTTCGGCATGAACGGCACGCAGCTGCCGCTCCTCAACGGCTTCCCGATCCGGCTGATCGTGCCGGGCTGGTACTCGACTTACTGGGTCAAGATGCTGAACGACATCGAGGTCTTGCCCGGGCCTGATGACGAATACTGGATGGCCAAGGCCTACAAGATCCCGGCGACGCCGGGCGCCAATGTAAAGCCCGGCGCCAAGGACTTCCCAACCGTTCCGATCAACCGCATGATCCCGCGTTCGTGGGTTACCAGTCTGGGCGAAGGTCAGCGGATCGCACACGAGGCCTCGATCCCGCTCGGCGGTATTGCCCTGGGCGGCGACTGCGGCGTGGCACGGGTCGATGTGTCCACCGACGGCGGTCGCCACTGGTTTGCAACCAAGCTCGGACCGGACCACGGGAAGTACAGTTTCCGGCGGTGGGACGCGCAGGTTCCCTTGCCCGGCCCCGGAAAGACGTCGCTTATGTCGCGCTGCTGGAATACGGCAGGCGTCGCACAGCCGATGGCGCCGATCTGGAACCCTGGCGGTTTCATGCGCGGCAATATCGAAACCACTACCATCGTGACGGCATAAGGAGCTTTGGCATGAAAGCGCCAACCCCAGGCATGCTGGCCGTCGGACTGCTCGGCGTGACCGTCTTCACCCTCATGATGGTGGGCCCTCCCGGCAGCTACACCCCGCTGCCCGAACCCCAATCCACAGGGCCTACACCCAGCAGCATTTCCGTGAACGGCTTTACCATGACCTCGGATACGGTCGATCTTCCTATCGATGAGCAGCAATATCCCGATGGCCCTCATGCCGATGTCATCAATGCGAATTGCACGTCTTGCCATTCCGCCAGCATGGCGATGACCCAGCCAGTGCTTTCAGCGGACCAGTGGAAGGCAACGGTCACCAAGATGAAGGATGTCTACAAGGCTCCCGTGGCGGACAAGGACATTCCGGCTATCGTCGACTATCTGACGGCGATGAGTGCAGCGCAGGATGGGGCGCCGACCGGAAAGGCTCAGGATACCGCCCCCGGCACCGCGCCGGATGCCTCCGGAGGAACGGGTTGAGGCGCCAAGCTGCGTAACGTCTGCTTTCAGGCGCTACCCTAGGAGCATTGAGCGGCGGGAATGGGCGCGTTGCTGCCAAAGTCCCCGCAATATTGGAGCAGCCGCTCTATTCCATCGTGACCAAGCGGTGAGGTGATTCACCAATGGGCATAACTGTCACCGACACTTGCCATCGTTCCGGCGGCTTTCCGCCCATGATGATGAGTATCGGCTCATGGGCCTGATAACGTTGGTCGGCAGCGATTTTTTCCATGGTGTGGTAATCGGAGCCGCTCGGTTCCGGCGATCCCCCCGGATGGAAGTGCCACTCCCCGAGGTAGTGCTGACCTTTATTCCAGCGCTCAGCCAGCAACTGCTTCAGGCCTGTCGGACTTCGTTTGAACCAGAACAGACCAAACCCAGAGCCCTTCGGCTTGGGGGTTGCTTCGATCACGACGGCCGTATCGCCGCTTGGGTCGATGCTACCGATCAAGATGCCGCCCGTTTCTTTTCGACCGGCTTGTGCACACTCATCGATCATCGCCTGGAGAGCGGAATTCGAGATCACAACGTTGAAGCGATCATCGAGACTGCGAAACGCTAAGTCACCGTGATCAGACATCGATGACCTCCACGCCGTCACTCGCATTGCGTCGGAAGTAGCGCAGACACCGGGTAGAATCGATGATGGCGGCCCGGCAGAACTTACTGCCGAGTGCTGCCCACTGTTGGACATCATCTGAGGACGCTGGGAAAACAGGATGCCAGCAGCCAATGGCCTCGACGTTCGCCTCGTCGTGACGAACTGCAGGCGCACCTGCCTTAGCGAACCGGTTCTTGGCATCAATGACCGGGAAACTGCCTTCTTTGGCGCAGAATGCCAGTAATCCCTCAGCACCCCACGTCATTGATAGGCTGATGAAGGTCTTTTCATCCTGCCAGTCGAAGTCCGACAGGTGCTCAAGAGTGTCATCAGATCCAGTGCAGTCGACGATGACATCGTAACCCCGCACATTCTCGGCAAAATCAGAGGCCATGCCTCTGTCGAACCTCATTGGAAATGACTGCAGGGCGGCATTTGGCGATACCGAGTGTCAAACGGCGTTCAAAAGGGACCCCCGATCGGCGTCGAAGAGGGACCCCCTTTTCAGATAATATGATGCTGGTTTGTTGAAGATGGCCTTGCGCTGCGTGCGGCGGAGGGCGGGCGTAGCCCGACCGGAGGCGCGCGCAGCGCAAGATAGATTTTTGAAGGCGCCGAAGGTGGCTGTCAGCTGCGGTTTTTGAAGCGCCAGCTGTCGTTGCCCGTCTCGACGATATCGCAGTGGTGGGTGACGCGGTCGAGCAGCGCCGTGGTCATCTTGGGATCGCCGAACACGGTCGGCCATTCGCCGAAGGCGAGGTTCGTGGTGATGATGACGCTGGTCCGCTCATAAAGCTTGCTGATGAGGTGGAACAGCAACTGCCCTCCCGAGCGGGCGAACGGCAGATAACCGAGCTCGTCGAGAACGATCAGGTCGAGCCGCGACAGCTGCGCCGCCAGGGTCCCGCCTTTGCCGATCCGGGTCTCCTCTTCGAGGCGTGTCACCAGATCGACGGTGTTGAAGTAGCGGGCGCGAGCGCCCCTTCGCACGACATTGGCGGTGATCGCGATGGCGAGGTGGGTCTTGCCTGTCCCCGTGCCGCCGACCAGCACGATATTGCGGCGAGGCGGGAGGAAGGAGCCATCGTGAAGGGAGCGGATCATCTCCTCATTGATCGGTGTGCCCTCGAAGCTGAACCGCTCCAGGTCCTTCACCACGGGCAGCCTCGCAGCCGTCATCCGATAGCGGATGGAGGCTGCATCCCGGTGGGTCGCCTCAGCACGGAGCAGGTCGGTCAGTATCTCCATGGTGGTGCGCTTGCGCTGGAGGCCGGTGGTGACCGCCTCGTCGAACGCCGCCGCCATGCCCTTGAGTCCGAGGCCGCGCATCGTGTCGATCATATCATGCCGCTGCATCATAGCCTCGCAGCAGATCATAGCGGGCACAGTCGGCGAGCGGAGGATGCTGCAGCATCCGGTCTTCCGAAGTGACGATGCTGTGGGGTGTCGCCGGCTCGCGGCGCCGGGAGAGGATGTTGAGGATCAGCTCGTCGCTGGCCGTTCCGTTCGCCAACGCTTCGCGCACGGCAGCCTCTACCGGCTCCAGGCCATCGGTGAGCACCGCCGAGAGGACCCGCACGAACCTGCGATCGGCCTCGTCCCCGGTGCCGAGCCTTCGCCGTAATCGGTGCAGGGCGGGCGGCAGATCCCAGTCCTGGAACGGTGCGCCGTTACGCAGCGCGCCGGGCTTGTGCGCGAGGACCGGCAGATAATGCCAGGGATCGTATATCGTGCGGTTCCGACCGAAGTGGCGCTCATGCTCCCCGACGATCGCATCGCCGCAGCGTATGACGATGCGATCGGCATAGGAGCGCACCTGAACGGTCCGGCGTGCGGCCGTCGACATGACCGAGTAGCGGTTGCGATCGAAGCTGATGAGGCAGGTGCCGGTGACGGCATGCTCGCTCTCATGGAAGCCGTCGAACGGTGCCAGGATCGGCTGCAGGGCCGGTCGCTCCATATCCAGCGCCTCGGCGACGGTAATATCCCCGCGTTCGGGATGGGCATGATGCTCGGCCCAGCGCCGGCACTCGGCCTCCAGCCACCCGTTGAGCTCGGCCAGGCTGGCGAACCGGAGCCGCGGCTGGAAGAAGCGGCCTCGGATTGTCTGGACCTGCTGCTCGACCTGGCCCTTCTCCCATCCCGCCGCCGGCGAGCAGGCGGTCGGCTCGACCATGTAATGATCGGTCATGATCAGGAAGCGGCGGTTGAACACACGCTCCTTGCCGGTGAACACGGCCGTCACCGCCGTCTTCATATTATCGTAGATACCGCGTCGCGGCACACCGCCGAAGAACGCGAACGCCCGGGCATGGGCATCGAACAGCATCTCCTGGCCCTCGCGCGGATAGGCCCGGACATAGGGTGCGCGCGAGTCGCAGAGACGCATATGCGCCACCTTCACCCGCATCGGCTTGCCGGCGATCTCCACATCCTCGTGGCTCCAGTCGAACTGGTAGGCCTCACCCGGCTGGAAGGTCATCGGGATGAACGCCGGTGCGCCTTCGCCAGCATCCTTCCGCCGCGCAGCACGCCAGCGCGCCGCATAGCGGCGCACCGCATCATAGGATCCATCGAACCCCTCGCGCACCAGCAGGTCATGGATACGCGTCATCCGTAGCCGATCGCGGCGGCCGCGACCTTCGTTCTCCTCAAGCAGCGCATCGAGACGATCCTGATAAGGACCGATCCGCGGCAGCGGCTGGACTTTGCGCTGATAGTTGAACGCCGCCTCCGGCGACCGGATCGCTTTGCGGACGACCTTCCGCGACAAACGAAGGTCACGAGCGATCGCCTTGATCGCCTTACCCGCTGCATGCTCACGCCGAATCCGAACCACTGTCTCCACGATCAACATCCCGTTCTCGCCAACTGATCAAAACCAGTCGGCCGACTAAATCCCCGGGATGAAGGGGTCCTTTTTGCACGCCGATCACCCCACGAAGGGGGTGCCTATTGCACGCTGATCCTCAATACCGAGTTCAGTTTGCGCACGAGGGCGTCAGCTTTGGCATGGCCGACATCATTCATCGAGAGAACGTGCCGCACGAGATTCCCGGTTACCAAAATCTCACCGTCCATAACTCCCACTCGATGGGCTCCGGCGCGGACGAGGTTCTCCGCGATCGCACTTCCAAGTGATCCGGCACCAACGATCAGGATTTTTTTGCTGCTAACTTCCGGCTCCACCCCTCCTCGAGATTGCAACTGATCCGGTGCCCAGTTTTCCGTTCGAAGCCAGTTCAAAGATTTGCTCGAGCCGGCGAGCTGGCGATCCCATAATTTCCGCGATTCCTCTCGGGGCCGGAAACCATCTCGCTTTTCTGTTCGGCCCGCCAATGGCATCTTCCCTATGGCGAGCCAATGCAGCCGAGATGGCGCTTCGCCTACACGCTGTGAGTAAGGGAATCCGATCAGCAACTGATGCGTGGCAGTCTTCCGCGAGCCGGCACGGTAGCGGGCACCAGCACGCACCATGATATCTACCAAATCGACGTTGTGGGCCATCAGGACATCTCGCAGTTGAGCCCAAGTCTTGGGAGCATCCCACGGCTCACGAACAGGGAGCACAGGCACCAGCAGCCACACGGCGCCGATCGAACTCGGAGCTGCAGCCAGAGATGTCCCCCATTCGAAGCGGCGTATGGAGTTCGAGCGATCGTCCAGAAGCTCGGTTAGCGCCCAGGTTTTAGTGGCTCCGGGGACAGATGCGATACTCGCGAATCCCCAGCGTTCGCCCACACTCGCCGCCCAGTCGAGTCCCTCGAAAACCTCGCGGAAACCGAGTGTCAGCTTGGACCCTATCCCGACGCCGGCCGGAAGTTCGTTCGCAGCGCCTTCCTCAACAAGTGCGTCTGCGGCCGCCGCATCAATCCATTGTAGTAAGCGCCCCGTCTTCCAGAGGGCAGCCGCTGCCAACTCCCGCGGTTCGTCTTCCCACTGGTCTCGACCCAAGCCATCGATCGGACGCTCAAGGCAAGGTTTGCCGTCGCGCCACATCGCGCCAGGCTCCGGCTCTGGATTGTAATCCTGATGTCGAAACGTTGTTGCGATGCCGCCAACAGCGTCCGGATAGATGAAGACGCCATCGGCCGGCTGATTAGGGCCGATGACCACGCGCCATTTGGTTTCACCAGGCATGTGTTGGCTGGGGGCGACGGAAAGGTGCGTGACAATCGCTAGATGCCAACGCCCCTTTTCATCGATCTCCCAGTCACCCTCAACCCGGATGCGCGCCTCATCGCGGATTTGCTCAGCGATGGTTTGTAGAACTGGCGGCGTCACAGAATGATCAGGCGAATCGACCGGTGGTGCTTGGAACTGCCGCCTGAGCAGGAGCCGTGAAACCTGAGCGAGCGCGATCTCCACCCTGAGGTCCTGGGACCGGAAAGCGAGAGCCGAACAGTTCGCGCCACAGGCCAGCACTCTCCTGAGCATCCTGTGAAAGCAATGCTTCGCGGGCAGTTTCAGCAGCGCTCTCTGCCGCTGCGTGGAACGCCTTGAAGTCGTCGACAGCCAGGCGCTTCAGCACATCGTGCTCTGGCACGCCGTGATCGGCGAGCCGGGGCTTCATACCAGCTGCCGCAAGCAATGCCCAGGTATCCCGCATCGACTCGAAAACCTGAACAACCCCTTGGGCCATTGAGGTGGTGCCATCCTGCAAAACGTGCCCGATCATATGTTCGAGCGGGTAGCCTTTCGGATACTTAGGCAAGCTATTGCTGTTGGTCTGCCGCCACCATTTGATAGCACGGACGATATCAACATAATTGCCATCGTTCGCTCGGTTCTTGGCAGCAGTCCATTGGATTTGTGCGAGGGGATGGGTACGGCCCCAGCCGTCGGCGTCGCGGTCCGGCAGCCAAAGCGGGTTCGGTTGCCACTTCTCACGCGGAGCATCTGCAAGCTCGACGATCTGTCGGCTGTCACCGAAAGGGCTGGGGACGAATGGTCGCCAATCTTCGTTCAACCGCCAGCTACGCGCTTCTTCCAGCGTATCGAGGGTTTCGACTGCTTGCGACCGATACAAACGCGTCATGAAATCGCGAGAATTCTGGTCGGACGGCAGCGCAGTGATCACCAAATCCATATCGACAAGCGACATCTCGATCCCAAATGAACGACCCTGCGGGCGCCACTTTCCGGGATACCACTTCTTCAGGAAGGGTATGAACCGATCCATCGCATCGCGGGCCGATTCAGTGGTGGAATCGATATTGGTGACCACGACAATGTCGACGTCTGGACGCTTGTCGCCCAGCGGCCGAACCGCCGTCGAACGGCGCACGCTTCCTTGAAGGAAAGTGGACACCACAAGCCCCTTCAAGTCGTCGTCCTGACTCAGCCGATTGCGAAGCGTCGTGGAGCTGGAGCGCCAGTTTTCCTTTTGCGCGTCGGTCGGCCTAATCGCGCCGAGAAATTCTTTGAATTGCGGCTTGAGCTCCATGTCAGTCGATCCTGAAGGTGGGGTCATAGGTGCCGTGTACTCGGCGGTCGAAGTCGTACTCGTAGTATGTGGAAGGCCCCATCGCCGGACGCTGCTGCCCTAAGAAGAACAGGAACCCGTTGGGCGCTGTGGCAAACACGTGGACGCGAGCCCCAATGGGAAGGCGAGCAGCGCGAACTGCCTCACCAACTTGATCGGCCAGCGCCGCGGCATGTGTTCCACCGCAGATAGCGCTTTGCGAAGGCGCTGGCGCAGCCTTCACGAGCATGGTTTTCCCGACGGTAGGGAGATGATTAGAAACATAGTCAGCCACATCAGCTGTGGCGTCGCGGGTTAGGCTAACAACCAATGCAAGGTCTTGGCCGTCTCCACTGACCGTCGTTTCGATCGTGGCCTCTGGGCCGGCCTTGCCATCGTCAGCGCGCCAGATTGAGGTGGGAGCGCGACCTTTCTGCACCAGCTCAACATCAGCGCCGGTTTTGAGGTTAAGCACTGTGCCGGCAAGGTAAGCGAAGCTCGAATGTGCGTTGATAGTGAGCCTGATCGCTTCGCCGACATTGAGGGCGTCGCGAATAAAGGCTTCAGCCGACGGCCGGACATCGGTGTTCCAATCCTGACCTTCTATGAGATACCGTCCGTCGAAGCGGTCGAGCAGCGATAGACGGTTATCCGCGGTTGAATCGAGATCCGCGGCGATTCCATCACTGAAGCTGCGGATGGCGATGTTGTGATAGCGCGGCGGATCTCCGATGGTGAGCCAATTCTCATCGATGCACAGCCTGTCGAAACTGTCGCGGGTAAGATTGTTGATGCCGTTGATTTTAAGCTGTTTGGCGGCCCCATCGTACTTGAACGCCAACGCGTCGCGGCAGGTAGTGAGCCCGACGACACGAAAACGGTCGTTCACGGCATCGCGCATCTGCTCCAGAGAAACGTGACCCTCATGAATACCGAAGCCTGATAGCAGGCTGCGCAGTTCGTCATCCGACGAAAGCCCAAGATGGTCACGCCAGGTTTTCCGGACTTTTCCCATCCTGCTTTTGTCGCCGCCGCCGACAAAGAGCTTGTCCAGGCGCAGTCGCCGATCGTCGCTGGAGAGCAAATCGAGAAGCTGATCGCCGTCCTTAATCCGGTCTGTCGTGACCAGCGTAAAAGCAGCATTCTCCGGCGATTTGTCCTTGGCTTCACGGAGGCGCTGAAGAATGGAAACAGCGGTGCCGCCAGTAAATGCAGGGTCGACCAAGTCCTCGTAACCGAATCGGCCAGCGGCCACGACATGGTACTTGATCTGATAGTGGTGGACCCCAATGCGGTAACCCTGTGATCCCGGACGGGGCGGGTCATACCGCACCACGACGTCATCGAAGCCCTTCGGAAAGTCGGCCTCGTAGGACACTTCCGTCACGTTTGTTTGGTCAGGGTCACGCAGAGCCGAGGCGTGAAGCCAGAAGAAGCGGGCTTGATAATCATGCCCCTGCCACCCAGCTACTACTGCATTAGCCATACTTCTGCCCCCGAGACGAACGTATCGGGAATGGATATAGTCCTTATGCAGAACACCCGCCATGCCTGCTGCGGAAAAATTAACCAATGCATCGTTTTAGGACATGTTCGGCACGATCGTGCCCCAGCTGATAAGGTTTCAGCAATCCGGGGAAATCACGGTGAAGTGATAACCTTGCGAATGGGAGAACTCGGCTCGGTCCTTCTGACGGAAGCATGGGAAGCAAGTTGACTATTTTAGCGCTGTCGGAGTTTCGCAAACGGCAACAGATACCAAGCAGTCCGTTCTTCTTATCTGTTATGGGTGACACGGACGGCACCCCAAGGCGACACGAACGTCACCCCCACAGCACGACAGAGCGATCTGGGATATTCACCCGGCATAGGCGGTTGGCACGCTAGGCGCTATGCCTCCGCTACCGCCAAACAGGAGTGAAAATGCCCGGCCCGATGAAACGTGACATGGATCTGATCCGCTCTCTCCTTCTGGAGATTGAGGGTGGCAAGCGCGTCTTCCATGTCATCAGTCACGAGATCGCTGAAATGATTGGCGTCGATCCGGCACAGGCCACTGAACCTGAAGAGGCTGACCGGCTCGACTACCACCTCGGCTTGCTGCGCGACGCAGAATTCGTCGAGTTCTATCGCGGCGGTGGCGGAGACCGGCAGGTTGAGCGGATCACCTGGAACGGTCATGAATTTCTCGACACTGTCCGCGATGGTGAAATTTGGCGGCGTACCAAGGATGGGGCAAAGAAGGTCGGAGGCGCGAGCATTTCGCTCATGTTGGACATGGCGAAAGCCTACGGGAAGCATGTAGCCAGCGAGCGACTTGGGATCTCGTTCGAATGATCAGGACTGCTCAGTCCGACGCCGTACCCATCCTCGTTCTGCCGCTTCGAAGCTGACGGACGATTCCGTTATATGCTGCGTGCATGCCTTGGCTTCGCCCAATCTCATGGTCGGAGCCGGCCGCCTCCCAGAACGACAACAGCCATTCATCCGGGCAGCGTCCACGCAGCACCCATAGAGCCAAGGCAACACCGCGCGTCTGCACCTTGGCCCGGGCAGCTGTAGCCTCGCGTAAGACGTTCAGGGCCCGGTCGATGGTGCCTGAGGTCCGCGCGTCCGCGTCAGTGGAAGTCATGGCTACGGATACGCACCAGTTCTTCTTGCTCCTGGATGCTGCCCAACGGCGCCGACGCCAATGTGCGCCCGCGCGGGAAGCCGGGATCGCGTGGGTCCGGGCCGCCGCCATGTGATGCACCATCTCCCCGACCAGGCGTCACGGTGAAATCCATGCTGCCTATCGAGCGGAGCATATCGTCATGATCCATGATGCGATCGCAGATGACGTGAATGACTTCGCCTTCCTTCTGAAGTCGCCCCCGCATGGCGATCATAGAGGCCGACATGATCTGGCGGCGGTAGATTTCGAACTTGTTGGGCCACAGGATACCCTGAGCGACGCCGGTTTCGTCTTCGATCGTGACAAACAAGACACCCTTGGCTGATCCTGGGCGCTGGCGAACGAGAATAACGCCGGCGACCTCGATGTTGCGGCCATCCCGAATGGACGGGAGATCGGCGCAGCGTACGATCCGCATGCGGTCCAGCTCGGGCCGGAGAAATTGAAGGGGATGACCGCGCAGGGATAGCTGGAGCGACCGGTAGTCCTCGACCACATCTCTGCCGGCGGTCATCCGCCTGCGCGCCGGCTCGATCGGCACAAGGTCGTCGAGCCGATCCTGCGTCAGCACAAAGCCGCCGGGATGCTGAGACAGATGGCGCGGCGTGCCGATGAGCTGGCGGGCTAAATCCAGGGTTAGCTTGAGCCGGTGATCGTCGGCGTTGAGGTTCAGGCTCTCGATCTGCTCCTTCGGGATGCCATCCATAGACCAGCCCCAAACCAGGCCTGTGAGCATTTTCGTCAGGTCACGTGGCAGGCCGAGTGCCTTGCCAACTTCAGCGACAGCGCCGCGCGTCCGGTAACGGGCCACCACTGCGGTCAGCGCCGAGCGGTCGCGTCCGTAGGTCTCGTAAATCCACTGGATTATCTCCTCTCGGCGCTCATGTTCGAAATCAACGTCGATATCGGGCGGCTCCCGTCGCTCACCTGACACGAAGCGCTCAAACAGGAGCTCATGCTGGATTGGGTCGATCGACGTGATGCCCAGCAGGTAGCAAACGCAGCTGTTCGCGGCGGATCCGCGTCCTTGGCATAAGATGCCGCGCCGCCTGCTTTCAGCCACGATGGAATTCACTGTCAGGAAGTACGGCGCATATCCAAGCTGATCGATGAGGCCGAGCTCATGATTGATCTGATCGCGATAGCGCTTGGGCACGCCGTCCGGAAACTTTGCCTCAGCCGCACTTTCGGTCAGCGAGGCCAGTGCCTGTTGGGCGGTCCGCCCTTCCAGCACCTGCTCATAGGGGTACTGGTATTGAATTTCGCCCAGGTCGAAGGTGCACTGGTGCGCGATGTCTGCCGTGGCACGAATGGCATCCGGGAAAGCGCGGAAGCGCCGCTCCATCTCCTCAGGCGACTTGAGATTACGGTCCATGAACCGCTCACGGCGAAAGCCCAGCGTATCAATCGTGCAGTGCTCGCGGATCGCGCTGACCACGTCCTGTAAAGGGCGGCGCTCAGGTTCATGATAAAGAACATCACCGGTCGCGACTGCCCGGACCCCGGCGCTGCGCGCGGCGGCATCAAGCCTGTGCAGCCGTTCGGCATCGTCAGGGCGCCGGCGGAGCGACAGCGCACAATAGCCGCGCTTGCCAAAGACGCGGCGCAGGTCTTGCAGGTGAGCGAGCGTGGTTTCGCCCGGCATATCCGGCAGCAGGATGCCGACCAAATCGTCGGCGTGGGCAGCGATGTCCGCCCATTCCAGAATACACTTGCCTTTGCCTCCACGTCCCTTCCCGAGGGAAAGCAGGCGCGTCAGGCGGGACCAAGCGTTTCGGGTGCGGGGGTAAAGCAGCAGCGCGCGGCCATCGGTGAGTTCGACGCGAGCACCGGGAATCATGCGGACGCCAGTCGTCTTCTGGCCATCCCAGCCACGCACAACGCCTGCGACGGTATTCCAGTCAGCTAGACCCATCGCCCCATGACCAAGCAAGGCGGCGGCCGCGAACAGCTCCTCGGGCGAGGAGGCGCCACGCAGGAATGAAAAATGGCTGACGACCTGGAGCTCGACATAGGTCCCCATCAGCCGAACATCCCATGCATGTACCAGCTGAGGTCGCCCGTCGGGGCATCAACGCCATCGCCGCGGCGAAAGAGCCAGAAGCGCTGGCCGCCTTCAGCCTCAACACGGAAGTAATCGCGAACGGCCCACATCTCTTGAGTGTTTCGCCACCACTCACCGTGAACCCTCTCTGGCCCGTCGCCGGCAACAACGCGATAATCCTGCCGTCGCCAGGTGAAGCGACGCGGCGGATGATCAGGCAGCAATGCCACCACGTTCGATAGTCGTTCAGGACGCTTGAGCAGGCGCGCTGGTCGTTTCCAGCCTGGCCAACCCTTTGGAGTCGCGAGGGGCGCCAGGCGGCGCATCGCTCGTTCCGGTACATCGCTCTCCTGAGATGACAGGCGAAACAAGGCTGAGGGACCTGCGCGGCTTGTGAGTTGATCGACCAACGGCGCAAGATCCCGCTCCTTTCTGGATGTCTCGAGCAATGCGCCAGCACTCATGGCGCCGAGGGGTTCATGATGGGGAACTGTGAGATGCATCACTTCGATGCCAAGGCCGGGGTCCAGCCCATCCATCTTCAAAGCGAACATGCGTTTGAGATGCCGACCGTCGCGGGTGGCCCGGGACGCACCGATGGCAAGGTGCTGAGCTTCACCATCCACGCGGTCAGCCTTCAAGCGCACGATTCGTGCACCAAGGCCACGGGTCTGCAGAAGAGTTACGAGATCATCGACAAGGTCGCTTATCACCTGTGCGATGCTCTCCGGAGTGCCGATTGGTTCGAGCAGTCGGAGCGTGACGACCGGAGCTTGCGTCGGCACCACTGGGACAATCGGCTCAGCAAGGCTCCCGCGAGCTTGGTCGAGGCGCTCGACCGTCCGCAGCCCAAGGCGACGCGCCAAAGGCCCGCGTGGCATCGGGTAAAGATCAGCGATCCGCTCCAATCCGAAGCGCGACGCAGAAAGCAGCGCCTCGGGGGCAAGGCGAAGTGCAGCCAGAGGCATGTCCGCAATCGCTTGGGTTTCCCTTCCAGATTCTAGGAGCGTGACCGCTTCATTGCCGAAGCGAGCCAGCGCATGGGCCGCGCCTGGGGTTCCGGCGATGGCGATCCGCGCGGTCAAACCGAGCCGTTCGAGGAACCGGAGCAACCGCTGACAGAAGCGGGCCTCACCGCCGAATAGGTGAGTCGTGCCGGTGAGATCGAACCATAGTCCGTCCGGCCCCGATACGCTGGCAGTCGGCGTCCACTGCCGTGCTGCATGGAGTGCCAGGCGCTCCAACATAGCCGCGTCCGCTTCTGGCTCGGCGTCACGAACATCAAGATCGGCCACAAGCGCACGGGCATGTGCTGCAGCCATGCCGGGTCGCAGCCCGAAATCCAGCGCCGCGGGGCAGGCTGACACGATGGTTTCCCGCTGCCCGGTGCGCGTGATCAGCACGGTCGGTCGCCCCCAAAGAGACGCCCAGGTCGGCGCCGCCGAAATGACTGCCGAACCTGATCCAGCATCGTCAGCCCGCATAGCCTTGAATGGATGTTCGGCATGTTCGCTTCGCCGTCCCATCTCACGCATCGTTGGCCGTTGATGTGCAGGGAGCGCATCGATATCCGACTGCGATGGCCGCTGGAGTAGTGCGCCATCGCGCGCCCAGCGCGCACCGGGTCGCCAGCCTCCTCCTCGTGGGACTGAGCAGGCGCCAGGGTCGTCGTCGATCGGCGGAGCGAAGCGCGGCACGGCCGCGTAGCTGGCCTCAGGCTGCTTTGCTGGTCGCTCGTTCCTGCGCAACCGCTCTATCGGCAACTGCGGCAGGAAGAGCGAGGCGACCCGTAGCATCGCACGCCTCCAGTTCGAGGGAGAAGGGATTGCCATTGCGCTGGCGGACCAGGTCGATCTGCCAGCGAGGTCGCCCCACGCCTTGCCAAGGCGTACGCTCTGAGGCTGCGCTACCGATCCGCCAACGTGTCATGGCTGCGGACGGCGTCGACAGCGGGCATCGCCCGCGCGAACGATGCCTTCGGTACAGCAACATAGGGGTTTGACCGTCTGCGGCAGCAAGCTGCAGCCGGCGCGTGGCCGTCATGTCGGCCGCCTTCACCTCGGCGATTACGCAGGCCAAAGATCCATCGCGTAATGCGTCTTCGGCCATAGCAAGCACTTCAGCGTCTTTTCGGCCCTGGCCATACAGAACCTTTTCAGGCCCGAGGCCGACCTGCTCGAGACCGGGGGCATAGAGGTCAAAGGCAGTGACTGCCCACAGCATGGTGAAGTCGGGTTGATCGCAGAAGCGCGCCGCTATTCCAGCGAGAAACAGGGTGGCTGCTGCATCGTCGGTAAGCTGTTCGGAAGCTGCCGCAATCTCGTGAAGCCCACCGGCATCAAGGCCGTGATCAGAAAGTCGTTCGTCGATCGCCGGCAGCCCGAAACTCAGCACAGGTCCTCGATGCGCGCGTGCGATCGCCAGATCGACGCGAAGCGCGGCGAGCAACTCGGCTGAAGGCCGAGGCGTGGAGGGTTGCAGGGTAGACATGGCTCAATCATCGACTCACTTGTTCGCCATATGTTCTATTGCATGGGGCATTTCGTCAACTGAGTCGCGACGGGTCGATCTGATGTCCCCTCAGGGAATGCTAAGGCTGATCGCGTCGATGATCCCCAAGGGAACAAATGAACCAAGATCGCGAAAATACGATTAGCGAGTTTCTCTTCTATCTTTCGTAGTGATCAATTACTTCCTCCTCAATGGAGTCCATAATTCTCGCCATATTTACATACGGCCTCATAGTTGCAAAATCATTGTGACCATACTTATCCGCCAGCGCGACCTCTATTGCCACATTGTCGAATAATTTTCCTGCCCTTTTATTGGCTTTGACCATGTCTAAGGCGTCCTGTGTGATTCGATGTCGCCGCAAGTCATGCCCACTTCCATCCAAGTTTGAATTGTTGAAACGCCTCTTAACAATGTCGGCTATGGTGCTTGATAAAAGCCCTTCACCTGTTTTTAGACTAATAAACAGGTGAACTTTCGACCGATATGAGGAAGAGCCTTTCTTCTTCCATCTGTCATGATATTTCCAAAGGAAATCGAGCGTTTGATATATGACGTCGAAATTGAGCATAACGTCGCGAGATTTGCTGAATTTCTCAACCACATTGATTTGTACGCCATGGCTGCCAAATTCAGCTAACTCAGCGACTTTGCGACGCACCTGCGCTCGCCCTGCTTTGTCTGTGGCATATTTGAGGATGTTTCCATATTTCGGAATTATTCCTACCTTGGAAAGCGCTGCGCTGAACGATGAGACGCGAATGTCAGAGATGCCAATAGCTCTTAACCCGCACTCTTTTTCATAAGCCACAATCAATCCATCGCGCTCATTTATAAAGTTCTGAGGAAGATTCGCTATATCGTTTACGAGAGTATCGACTGTCTCGTCGCTCAAGAAAGTTATACTCTTGCGCGCTTTCTCAGGATCGCGTTCGCCTCCTCCCTGGAGCGGAGGCGAATATCTTGGCTTTCCAAATTCTGATGCATCTGTGGGCAACGAAATGCTTTCGAAAATCGATAACGCCTGGCGCTTATATTCGCTGTGCTCGTAAAGGTATTTATACCATCTCCATACAACTCGATTCTTCCGACTGAGCCTCTTTTTGCCAAGTTTCTGGTTTTTCATCCAGTCGATGTAATTTTGATCAGTGGCCTGATACCACCATAGGCCGTTGCGCCTAAGATAGTTGCACCAATCAATAATAATGTAGGCTATGCCTCGAACAGTTTTATTGTGACTGGATCTCCATTTCGTCAGTTCGCGGATAAAGGCCTGCGCTTCGGGAAAAATGCCGATTGCGGGATCCACGATGAAAAAACTCACGGCGCCGTCATGCACTACTCGCTGCAAGCGCAACGGGCTATTCTTCGGAATGAATGGCGTGACTGTCCCCACGACTAAATCTCCGTCGCCGTTGGCAATATAATCTCAAGGCCATGGCCGCGTAGGCTCTTGTTTGCCCTCTCGAGGTCATTCAGTGCCTTTCTCAGCTGCTTGCGAAGATTTTCCACATTCACAAGGAGACTCTCATTCTGAAGCATGAGAACCTTGTTCTCCGAGCGCAGGGATATTTCTTGCTTCTTACTTTCGCTAAGATTTCGACCCGTGCGTTTGTGTGGAATAATACGGTCGATCTTCTGGCGAACGTCGTGCCACCGCTTCGCTAAGTCAGGGTACCTGCCGTTCTCCGAATGAACATTTTCACTCGTCCAAGCTGTGAAGCCGCGTTCTTCATCCTCCCAAGATGCCAAATCTTTCAGAAACTTCATATCACGAATGAATTCTGGAATCGTGCCGCTTCGTGCCGTTGCTTCGAGAAATTCGATCTTCAGGCGAAACGACTTTCCGTTCTTTCCTTCACGAAGTTGCGCAGGCTCAGAGCTCATATCTAGCTCTTAGGGTCCGGGTGACAGCGCTTGAGGACGCCATCGATCATCGCGGCTCGCTGAGCGGCAATTTCCCGCAAAAAAGGTAAAAGGGCGTGCTCGCGCTCATGCTCCTCATGCTCCAAGGCATTCGCCCACCAGCGCCTGTTGCACTGAAGTTGCATGTTGTGAACGCAGAGCCCGCAAGCACTCTCAGTCGCGAACTCAATAACAGGACCACTAGGGGCGGGCGCATTCGGATACGCCTCTTTCCAGGAACGAACGCAGTTGGCCGTAGCCAAATCCTGCGTCTTTCCAGTGCACTTGCACAAGCCATGGCCCGCGGGGTGAGGCTCGAACGACATCGGCTTGACCATCACGCGCAACACATTGTTCAATGTGGGGCGATCAAGATCTTCTCCTGGGCCCAAGTTGATCTGGGCCTTGTAGTCGTCGACGTGCTTTTTCGCGTCGTTTACGATCGTGGTGCCGCCGAACCCGGTGAGGTAGCCCTCGCCGGTGATGGCATCGCGAACTATGGACAAGCGAAATTGCAGCCCGCATTCCTCAAAGTCTTTCAAACGGTCTTGGGCGAAATTATCTACCCTCCGTTCGGCGCGCTTTCTGCGTTCAGCACTCTCCCCCTGACGCGTGACAACCGTCCCGTAGGCAATCTCGGTGATGTAGCCTCTGGTCCGGGTAGGATTGAAGTGGCGGTAGAAATCGCTGAGCGCGACGAGGCTGGGATAATGAAACCGGTGAAAGTACGTCATACCGAAGAAGCGCCGGTATTCGATCGGTTTCGGAATCCAGCGCTTGCCATCAATAAGCGGCACACCAACGAATTCGGCAAAGCGGTCGAGGCCGTCGTAGAAACGGTAGGCAGGATTGCTTGCTTGCGAACCTTCCCCAACGACCACAAATTCAGCGAAATCCAAAATCCAGGCACTTTCTGAGCTAAGGCGGCCCTCCTCGGATAGCCATAGCAACACATCGACCGCCTTCTTCACTGTGGTAGGGACGGGAATTTTGTCCATTTCATGGAGATTCTTCGAAATCCAAGTCTCTAGCCAAAACTCACCATCTACGGTCGAAATACAATCGGCCTTTAGTGAGCCCATCTCCTCTTTTCGGCGGGCAGCGAACGCAGCGATAACCACCAATGCCGCCGTAGCGAGCAACTCAAATAAGACCGGACGCAGCGCCGGTCGGTATTCACTGACATTCGTTGTCCAACCAGGTGCCGCGAAGTAAGACGGGTGGATCGGCCACCAACTGCCCGGCGCCGTGGTGTATTTGTCCCGATCCTCTCTTAGCCGCTCATTGAAAGCCGCTTCTGTGGGCCGCCAATGATTGAGCGCCTCGTACTTTTTAATAGTTTCATCGAGATCATTAGTAAAATCTCGAATCTCATCAAAATACGTTGTGATCCAGGTTATTGCTTGATTGACGAGAAAGCAGGCCTGATATGCTGGTGTGGTAAAAGATCGCTCCGCAGCGACACGGCAGATCGATTTAGCAATCTTCGAGATGCCATCCTCGCCTTCAAACGGCTCGAATTTGATCGGATCATGGGTAAGATATTTTCGATAATAGAATAGTAACTGCGGCGCAGTCAGGAATGATATTATCCGATTCTCCGAAAGCGCACCTTCCTCGATTTCGTTGACCAGATCATCTTCCTCATCGTCTTGGCCCGCGCCTTTGCGAGGTTGGATTGAAAGGCCTTGTCCGCGGATGAAGTCATCCAAATCATGCGAAACGGATGCCGGAAGACTCCGTGTGTGAGGTGCGCCGAGCGCATTGGCGAGCGGCTCTTTCCGGGCGTACTTCTTGTTCCCTTTGCAATAGAAGGGAATTTCGAACTCACCCGTCTCAATTTTCTGGATGAGTTCTCCGAGCCGCTGCCGATATGGGGGCAATCCGACGATGCCGCCGACTTCCAGGTCTTTAACGAGGTCATCAATATCGTCCTTAGTGAGCTCCGCGTTGCGCTCAATCCCGCGGGCGTGCCTCCAGCGGACAAAGGCAAAGTAGTTCCTGTTGTTTATAGGGATGGTCGCGCCGGAGTCATATCTTGCGTCATTGCCAGTGAGGCCGCGAAAAGCGAGGAGCTTCGCTGTAATCAAATCGATCTCTAGATCGATTGACCTGACGCCAGGGGCAATTACAACGTCGAATTTGACAGTGACGTCACCTTTGCGGACATTGCCACCGTGTGTGCGGACAATCCATTCATTGTCGAGAGGCGAGTCGTTCACCATCCAGCTAGGCTTCGGCAATGCTCCAATAATGCGATCGTGATCGCTCTTTTGGGTGCGAGTTGAGCGAGTCTTCTTCGCGGCGGCAACTGCTTTTACCATGGGACAAAAATCCTTAGCTTGCCGGATGAAATTCCTTGCTCGGCCGAGGTCAAGGCGCGCTTAAGCGCCACCTTGTACTTGCTCTGCTCAAGACGAGCGGCGGTGGCGGTCACGAGCGCCAAGCCGGGCATCCACTTGTTTTTCCAACGGTCCGGATTGGCGACAAGGAAGCGCTCTTCATCGGCTTCGAGCCCCTTCTTGACGAGGATTAGCGCTACTAAGTCTTCGTGGGTCGGCTCGAACGTGAGGAAGCTCTCAAGGCTGTCGGGGACAAGTTCGACCTCGGGCGTCGCGGCGATGGCTGAGGTCTTGGCAGCGCTGGCATCGAATAAAATTTCATCAAGACCGTTTTGAATAGCCTCCTCGGCCCTGCCGACAATCGTCTCAGCGTCAACACCGAGTTGAACGACTCTCGATATGTCGGTGACCAAAATGGCAGCCTCGAGCTGATTCTGGAAATTCCGAATAAGTGAGGCAAGTGCCTGACGATATTCAGCGCTACTTAAGTACGAACCAAATGTTGTGGCGGCGCTGTTATGGTTTGCAATCGAAACCACCACCTGACTGTCGAGGTGCTTTGAGTTTCTGATCGCGAGATAAGTTGGCCTGATATTTTGCCTGGTAAATTCAATTCCCCCGAGTATCGGGTCGTCTGCCAATTCATCTCGGAACAGATTTATTTGTGATTTCGCGACAGTCCCAGCGAAGGTCTGTATTACCCCGCAATGGCCCGAACCTTTGCCGCAAATCCACAGATATCGGTGTGCGTCGTCGCTCTGCGACCTAGCTCGACAACGCATCCGCAAGGACATTTCCTGCCACATCGTGATTGCGGATTTGGTGGACAACTTAAATCCAGGCACATTCAATAGCGCCTCAGCCCCCTCAGCGGGTACAACGCTAAAGACAGTTTTTGCTTCGGGTCGCGTCTTGGTTACCTGATTCACGAGCAGGTTGACGCTTCCACGGCGAAACTCGCCATCGAAAGGTTCTGCAGCCAAATCCGTGGCTGGCTGCACATTTAAACCGGTGTCGATCATGACGACCAACTGGCCACAAAGAAGCGCGCGCTTCGTCCCGTTGAGATGAGAATTAATGAACGATCCGCCGCCACATGCCCTAATAAGGCAATCTAGGCCGTACGAACCATCTGGATCTCTTAAGGTCGGCACTGCACCGTTGGTGGTGTGATCAAGATAAGTCAGTAAGTTGGCTAATCGAAGTTCTGGATCATTTTTTGGAAACACTTCATCGATTAGTTCGCCCTCGGACTTATTAACACCGTATGCGGTCAAGCTTTTGACAGCTTGGGTGATAGTGGCGAAATCACTAATATCACTTCGCGCCAAGAGTTTCTTGCCAGTCTCAAAGATCTCGAACTCCTCGATAAGCCCATCCTCTGCGATACGCCGCAGTTGCGCCATTCGCACCTTCGATGCCTCAACGCTTCTGGCGTATGCGTCTGCCCCCTCGAACACGACCTTGGATCGGCCAGGCCCTAATTGACCTAAAGCTGGAATGTGCCTTGTACCGCGCCTCATACGCCTGATCGGCGGCATCAACGGCCAAAGCTCATAAGGTGCTAGCCGCCGTAATGTGGCCGACACCGCATCTAAATGTGTGGAGCGGTAAGTCTCATCGTCTGAATCCAGGATTGATAAATCGCCAAGATCGCGGATGATATCGCCATATGTTTCAGCCACTTCAGTCATGTCGACTTCTGAGGGGCAGACCCTAGTCGACAATTGCTCGTGTACCCGTCCCGCAGCGCTCAGCGGGGCAGCGAGAGCCTGTCTTGCGACCCAAGTTAAAAACAGACGCAATCCGAGATTGCGTTTGGCGTTTCCTGAGGGGGCATTCGAATAAAATTCTTCGGCAAAATAAATTATCAGCGGAAATACGAAATCAGAACCAAACAGCGGTGTTAGTTGGCCGAATTCGTAGAATGATCCGCCGAATCTAATGGATTGTCCAGGAACTGACTCAGTCTGATGCGGATCGGTCGTTTGCTCATTGAGCATCGACCATCGTCTCATACATTCTTTCTTAGTAAGCTTTTCAAAAGGCACTACTCTATCCAGTCAATTCGGCGACTGCCATAGTGCTTCTGCACGATCGGCTTCGTCGCGTCATTACAAAAACTGAGCATTGATAGACATTGTACTGGATTAAATCAACACGAAATTAATACTATAATAGTGAATGCGAAATAGGACATAGATAAATGAAGTAATAATCGAATTACGTATTATTTAACGTCCAATTCAATTGGACGTCATGTCCGATTGTGGTTGCCGCAATTCAGAGAAATAGCCTGCTCACGGAGGCGTAATCATCGGACGTCGCGCATTACCGATTGGACGTCCAAAAAAGGGGGGCGGAGAGAAAATTTTTGTGACTACGCTCTCATGCAGGATTGCCGGAAGACGCCCCGCTGAATCCGATTCGCCATCGGCTTTGTTCATCAGCAGGTACGCTCGTGAGCCTTACGGCCACCGCCTCAACACGAACTTTCTCGGGCGCCGATTGGGGCGGCTCGTTGCCCCGATCCGGCTAACCCTTCCAGGATCTGAAGTGGCAGGTTTCCATCAATACGTGAATAGATCGCATTTCGATCTCCCCATCGCTCTCGCCCTGCTGGGCGCGATGGGGGTGATCGATGCCGAAACGCTGTCGGGCTATGTCGTCGTCGGGGAACTGGGGCTGGATGGCCGTATCGCGCCGACGCCGGGCGTGCTGCTTGCGGCGCTTCATGCCGGGGAGCGTGAACTGGGCCTGGTCTGCCCGGTTGCGCAGGGGAGCGAAGCGGCCTGGGCGGGGCAGGTGGAAGTCGTTGCCGCGCCCGACCTGCTTGGCCTGCTCAACCATTTCAAGGGCACCGCCGCCCTCACGCCGCCGCAGCCGGGAGCGGTGGAGCCGCCGCTGCGCGCCGTCGATCTCAAACAGGTCAAGGGTCAGGAGACGGCCAAGCGGGCGCTGGAGATCGCGGCGGCGGGCGGGCATAATCTCCTGATGGTCGGCCCTCCCGGCGCGGGCAAGTCGCTGATGGCGAGCTGCATGCCGGGGATATTGCCGGAACTGACACCGGCGGAAGCGCTCGAAACGTCGATGGTCGCCAGTGTGGCGGGAACGCTGGAGGGCGGCCGGATCAGCCGGGCGCGGCCCTTCCGCAACCCGCATCACAGCGCGTCGATGGCGGCCTTGGTCGGCGGTGGGCACAAGGCGCGGCCGGGCGAGGTCAGCATGGCGCATCTGGGCGTGCTGTTCCTTGACGAACTGCCCGAATTCCAGCGCACGGTGCTCGATTCGCTGCGCCAGCCGCTGGAGACGGGGGAAGTTACGGTGGCGCGTGCCAATGCGCATGTGACCTTTCCCGCGCGGGTGCAGCTGGTGGCGGCCATGAATCCGTGCCGTTGCGGTCATCTGGGCGACCCGGCGCTGGCCTGCTCCAGGGCGCCGCGCTGCGCGGCGGATTATCAGGCCAAGGTGTCGGGGCCGCTGCTCGATCGCATCGACTTGCATGTCGAGGTGCAGGCGGTGACCGCGGCCGACCTGGTGTTGCCGCCGCCCGCCGAGGGATCGGCCGAGGTGGCGGCGCGGGTGGCGGCCGCGCGGGATGTGCAGACGCGGCGCTATGCCGGGACGGCTGCGCGCACCAATGCCGAGGTGGACGGCGACCGGCTGGAGGATGTCGCCGGGCCGGACCAGGCGGGGTGCGAATTGCTGGCGCAGGCGGCTGCGGCGATGAAGCTGTCGGCGCGGGGCTATACGCGGGTGTTGCGGGTGGCGCGGACGATCGCGGACCTGGCCGGGTCCGAACGGGTCGGCCGGGTGCATGTGGCGGAGGCGCTCAGCTATCGACGGCGGGCGCCGGTCAACTGATCGGGCTGGATCGGGTGGTTAGCTGCCACTCAAACTCGTCATCCCAGCGAAGGCTGGGATCTCAGGCGAGAGGGGACAGCCCAGCCTCACGAGATCCCAGCCTTCGCTGGGATGACGAATTGTTGAAGTCCGCTTCTGGCCAAAACCGGCCGCAGACCAGGCTAATCCTTAGCCCGCGCTGTCGTTGGCGATCAGTTTGAGTTCGCCCGGCGCGACCGGACCGTTGTCCTTGTGGGTGAAGCGGCCCTCGATACGGCTGCCGGGCGCGATCGAGATATTGTCATAGACGACATCGCCGGTGATGCGGGCGCTGCTTTCGATCACCAGTTCCTGCGCCGTGATCGATCCGTCGACCAGGCCTGCGAGCCGTGCGCTTTTCGCCGTGACATGGCCGGTGATGCGGCTGTCCGGCCCCTGTACCAGCGCGGCACAACCGATGTCGCCTTCGACCACGCCGTCGACATGCAGGTCGACGCTCGCGGTCAGATTGCCGGTGATCGTCACATCGCTGCCGATCAGGGAAAAGGGGGTGTTCTTAGCCCCGGTCGCCGACACCGGCGAGGCGGGCCGAGGCGATCTGCTGGATTTGGAGAACATCTTTGCGGGCCTCCAGGAAGCGGCGAGGGTTGATGGGGTTGCCGTTCACGCGCACTTCGAAATGCAGATGCGTGCCGGTCGAGCGGCCGGTCGAGCCCATTCGGGCGATCCTGTCGCCGCGCGCCACCTTCTGACCGACATGGGAGGCAAAGCCGGACAGATGTGCATAGCGGGTCATGATGCCGTTGCCATGATCGACCTCGACCACATTGCCATAGCCGCTGCGCTGGCCGACATAGCTGACCTTGCCGTCGGCGGCGGCGAGGATCGGCTGGCCGTAGCTGCCCGGGAAATCCAGCCCCGCATGGAAGGCGGCATGGCCGTTGAACGGGTCGCTGCGATAGCCGTAGCTGCTGCTGAGCATCGGGGTCGCGGTGGGCTTGCCCGAAGGGATGGCGAGCAGGCTGGCTTCCAGAAATTCCATGCGGGACAGCGCCTTGGCGAGCTTTTCGAACTCGCCGGGCATGGCATCCTGTCCTTCCCATGGGACGAAGGGACCACCCTGGGCCCGCGCGGCGCTGCGGGCGAGGGCATCGGGGTTGAGGCCGAAGCTGCGGATCGCGGCGGCGGCCTTTTCCGCACGCTGTTGCACGGCGCCGGTCAGCAGCGCTGCGAACCGGCGCTGGCGGGCGTCGATCTGGAGCAGTGGAGCCGCCTCCGGGGCGGCGCTGATCCGGGTGCTGAGCCGGTGCGCACCGGCTTTGCCATCGGCCTGTCCATTGGCCTGTGTCGTCCTGTCGGGCTTGCCGACCACATCCTGGGCAGGGGTTGCGTCTTCCTTGCCGAAATGGGTGCGGTAGAGGTCGTCCATGAAATCCTGCCGTTCTTCCAGCTCATGGGCGAGCCGGTCGACCGACTGACGATAGGTCGCGACCTTGTTGGCGCTGCTGGCGACGGCCTTGCCCTCGGCGCTGAGCGCTGCGCGATCTCGCTCCATCCTTGCATTGCCGACGGCCATGGACAGGGTCAGGCCGGTCCAGCCGATCACCGCGGTGGACAGGAGACCGGCGGCGGCAAGCTGCGCCCGGCGGGAAATACGGATGAACTTCACCTGGCCGCCTGAGCGCAGGAAAATCTCCCGCTCCGGGCACAGGCTTGCGCACCGGGCAGCGATCCTGGCCCAGAGGGTGGCGACCCCCTTCTTGCTCTGTTGCGACAATTGCGACCCCGCGTGCGTTTTTTAGTGAAGGGGGCGCTAACAAAAGGAATCGAGTCGCGCGAATCCGCGTCGGCGGAGTCGTGACGAGTCGAAGGATGAACGGGACGAAACGTGGAAGCTGAATTTTGGTTCCGGCCGGTCGCAAAAATTCTTGCGCGGGATTGCTATGCGGGGCGGACCGCCTTCGCCGACGGGCTCAGTCCCAGCATTTCGGGCACTTGCGACGCGGGTGCCGCCGCGCCGAAATGGAAGCCCTGACCGAAATGGCAGCCGCCTGCGCGCAGATAGTCGAGTTGGCGCACATTCTCGACGCCTTCGGCCACGGTGCGGATACCCAGGCTATAGGCGAGGTTGAGCACCGTCCGTACGATCGCGGCGTCATCGGGATCGGTTTCCAGATCGCGCACGAAGCACTGGTCGATCTTGATGATGTCGATCGGGAACTGCTTGAGGTGCGACAGGGAGGCATAGCCCGTTCCGAAATCATCGAGCGCGATCGAGACGCCCGCCGCGCTCAGGCGATGCAGGCTGCGTTCCACCACTTCGGCATTGCGGCCGAGGAAGACGGATTCGGTGACCTCCAGCTCGATCCGGTTGGGCGGGACGCCCGTGGCTTCCAGCGCGTCGAGCAGCCGGTCGGGGAAGCTGCCGTCATGCAGTTCGACACCGGGCACGTTGATCGCGACATGGCCGAAATCTAGGCCCTGGTCCTGCCACATGCGGCAATCGGCCAGCACCTGGGCCAGCATCCGTTCGGTAATCACGCGACCCAGTTCGGAATGTTCGAAGGCGGCGGCGATCTCGCCCGGCATGATGATCGATCCGTTCGGGCGGACGCAGCGCAGCAGCGCTTCGAACCCGATGACCCGGTTCGTGGAGAGGTCAACCTTGGGCTGATACCAGGGCGCGGGCGGAGAGTGGACCAGCGCGTCGCGCGCGCGTTCCAGCATCCGCGCATCGCGCTGCCAGCGCACCAGCAGGCCCGGTTCGAAGAGGCAGGCCCGGCCCCGGCCGCCGTTTTTCGCTTCATAGAGAGCGATGTCGGCATGTTTCATGAGGTCGGCCATGTTGCCCGCATGTTCGGGGAACAGCGCGACCCCCATGGAGACGCGGCAGTCGATGTCACGGGTGCCGTGGCTGAGCGGCTGGTGGAGCTGCTCGGTCATGCGCGCCAATATGGCATCGAGGTCGGACGCGATACGCAGCCGGGTCAGCAGCACCGCGAATTCGTCGCCACCCATGCGCGCGACCAGATCGCCGGGCCGCACCGCATCGCGGAGCCGTTCGGCGACGGCGCAGAGCAGGGCGTCGCCTGCATCATGGCCGGCGCTGTCGTTGATCCGTTTGAATTCGTCGACATCGATCAACACGACGGCCATCTGCCCGCCCGAACGGCTGGTGGCGGCGGAGGCCTGGGTCAGCATCGCCATGAAATGCGACCGGTTGGCAAGGCCGGTCAGCGCATCTGTCATGGCCAGATGGGCGAGATGACGCTCCGCCTCCTTGCGGGCGGTGATGTCGACGATGCTGGAGAGGATGCAATCCTCCCCCCCGATCACGATCGGGCGGGAGGCCAGCAGCACATCATGCACGGCGCCGTCGCCACTGACGATGCGGCATTCGAGATTGTCGACTTCCTGTCCGGCGGCGATGCGGTCGCGCAGGTTCGTCCCGCAGCCCGATGGTGGCGCGGCGCCTTCTTCGCTCAGCAACGGGACGCTGGAAAGGTCGCCATAGGCGCCGAAAGTGCGGACGGCTGCGTCGTTGAAGCGCACGACCGAACCGTCCGGCCGCGTCACGAGCAGCGGGATCGGCACGCTCAGGAACATGCGCTCCAGCGTCTCGCTATTGGCGGCGAGCGCGGTGCGGGCGGTCTGGGCCATCTGGCTTGCCATCCATTCCTTGCGCTGGAGCCGGTTGGTTCGCGCGATCGCCATGCACATGCCGCAATGCAGGATCAGCACCGCCATGATCATGCCGGGCGCCGTGGGCGCGAAGGGGGCCGGGGCGAGATAGCCGACCAGCAGCAGCCCCGCGCAGCCCAGCCCGCCGCCGACATTGCCACGGAAGCTGGTGGGCACCACCAGATAGAAGATCAGCGGCAGCATCACGAGGACGAAGATCGCGATGTCGCTGCGCGAGGAAACGAGGAATGCGACACCGATGGCCGTCACGAGTTGCCAGGCGAAACAGATCCGCTCCACCGCCCGGAAATTGACCATATGGCGGGACAAGGACAGGCAGACGAGCGACCAGAGGACCACCGCGGTGCGAGCGGGAACGGCGATCCAGAAATGCGGCGTGCCGGCAAAGCGCCAGTCGCTGAAGAGGAAGAGGGCGTTGAGGATTGCCGACAGCAGGAAAAGCAACCGGGCGTGGCGTTGCGACTCGGGCAGTCGGTCGGCCTGAAAGGCGGCCTCCATGTCCGGGGCGTTGAATTCGCCGGTGATTGTTGAAAGCTGGGTCACATTCCATCCAAGCGCGCACCGTCGTGGCGGCATCGGTCCAGAATAGCTTCCCTGTTCTTATCAATTCCCTAACCCTGCCTTCACCATGTCGGACCGGGGACGGAACGAGTGCGGCCGGCACCGTCCTTGACCCACCGGGCAGGCATCGTTATAGGCGCGCCTGCTCAAAGGTCCGGGATGGATGGATTCGTCTGCCCAGAAACGGTCCTTGGGGCGCCAGAGCTGAACATTGCCGGTGCTCTTGCGGCTCCGGGCGGGTTTCCGCCGGGGCCTTTGCCGTTTGGAAGCGATTCGCTTTTTCAGGCTGCATGGAACGCGGGAATGCAGGTAAAGTAACTGAAAAAGGTGAAGGGCTTCATGCCAACGATCAACCAGCTGGTCCGCAAGGGCCGCGAGCTGCAGAAGACCAAGTCGAAGGTCCCTGCAATGGAAGCGAACCCGCAGAAGCGCGGCGTTTGCACCCGTGTCTACACGACGACCCCGAAGAAGCCGAACTCGGCACTTCGCAAGGTGGCGAAGGTGCGTCTGGTCAACCAGCGCGAAGTCATCACCTACATTCCCGGTGAAGGCCACAACCTTCAGGAGCACAGCGTCGTGCTGATCCGCGGCGGCCGCGTGCGCGACCTTCCCGGTGTGCGCTACCACGTGCTGCGCGGCGTTCTGGATACCCAGGGCGTCAAGGACCGTAAGCAGAGCCGTTCGAAGTACGGCGCGAAGCGTCCGAAGTAAGGGAGACTAGAATATGTCACGTCGTCGTCGCCCCGAAAAGCGCGTTATCCTGCCCGATCCCAAGTTCGGCGATATCGTGCTGTCGAAGTTCATGAACAGCATCATGCAGGACGGCAAGAAGGCCGTCGCCGAGTCCATCGTGTACGGTGCGCTCGAAACCGTCGAGACGAAGTCCAAGAAGGACCCGATCGCGATGTTCCATGACGCGCTGAACAATGTGAAGCCCGGCATCGAAGTCCGCAGCCGCCGCGTCGGCGGTGCGACCTATCAGGTCCCGGTCGAAGTGCGTCCCGAGCGCGCCCAGGCTCTGGCCATCCGCTGGCTGATCACGGCTTCGCGCAACCGCAGCGAAACCACCATGGCCGCCCGCCTGTCGGGTGAGCTGCTGGATGCCGCCAACAACCGCGGCAATGCCGTCAAGAAGCGCGAAGACACGCACCGCATGGCGGAAGCGAACCGCGCCTTCTCGCACTACCGCTGGTAATTCAGGGCGGGCGCTCAGGTGCCCGCCTTGTCATTTCAGGTTTCGAAGATCGGTCCGTTCGCCGTGGGGCTACCCATGGCGGACGGATTGGTTTAGGGGCCAGCCGCAAGACTCATTCACTCACCGCCGGCGCGCCGGCAACGGAGACGCATCATGGCCCGCAGCCATCCGCTCGAACGCTATCGCAATTTCGGTATCATGGCGCATATCGACGCCGGCAAGACCACCACGACCGAGCGCATCCTTTATTATACCGGCAAGTCCTACAAGATCGGCGAAGTCCATGAAGGCGCCGCCACCATGGACTGGATGGAGCAGGAGCAGGAGCGTGGCATCACCATCACCTCCGCGGCCACGACCTGCTTCTGGAAGGACCACCGCCTCAACATCATCGACACCCCCGGCCACGTCGACTTCACCATCGAAGTCGAGCGTTCGCTGCGCGTGCTCGACGGTGCGGTTGCCGCTTTCGACGGCGTCGCGGGCGTTGAGCCGCAGTCGGAAACCGTGTGGCGTCAGGCGGACAAGTACAAGGTCCCGCGGATGTGCTACATCAACAAGCTCGACCGCACCGGCGCCAATTTCTATTATTGCGTGCAGACCATCATCGACCGTCTGGGCGCCACTCCGGCCGTTCTCTATCTCCCCATCGGCGCGGAATCGGACTTTGTGGGTCTGGTCGACCTGGTGCACGACCGCGCCATCATCTGGAAGGATGAGAGCCTGGGTGCCGAGTTCGAATATATCGACATCCCGGCTGACCTCGCCGACAAGGCCGCCGAATATCGCGAAAAGCTGATCGAACTTGCCGTCGAGCAGGATGATGCCGCGATGGAAGCCTATCTGGAAGGCAATCTGCCCGACGTCGATACGCTCAAGAAGCTGATCCGCAAGGGTACGCTGGGTCATGCGTTCGTGCCGGTGCTGTGCGGTTCGTCGTTCAAGAACAAGGGCGTGCAGGCGCTGCTCGACGCAGTGGTCGACTATCTCCCTTCGCCGCTCGACATCGAAGATGTGCAGGGCATCAACCCGAACACCGAAGAGCCCGATAGCCGCGCCACGGCGGACGACGCGCCCTTCTCGGGCCTGGCGTTCAAGATCATGAACGACCCGTTCGTCGGTTCGCTGACCTTCCTGCGCATCTATTCGGGCACGCTGACCAAGGGCACGTACCTGAACTCGGTCAAGGACAAGAAGGAAAAGATCGGCCGCATGCTGCTGATGCATGCCAACAGCCGCGAAGATATCGACACCGCCTATGCCGGCGACATCGTCGCGCTGGCCGGCATGAAGGAAACCACCACCGGCGATACGCTGTGCGCCGAGCGCCAGCCGATCATCCTGGAGCGGATGGAATTCCCCGAGCCGGTCATCGAACTGTCGGTGGAGCCCAAGACCAAGGCCGACCAGGAAAAGATGGGCGTCGCGCTCAACCGCCTGGCCGCCGAGGACCCGTCCTTCCGCGTCACGACCGATCACGAGTCGGGCCAGACCATCATCAAGGGCATGGGCGAACTGCACCTCGAAATCCTCGTCGACCGCATGAAGCGCGAGTTCAAGGTCGAGGCGAATGTCGGTGCGCCGCAGGTGGCCTATCGCGAGTATCTCAAGAAGCCGGTCGACATCGACTATACCCACAAGAAGCAGTCGGGCGGCACCGGCCAGTTCGGCCGCATCAAGGTGAAGCTGACGCCGGGCGAGCGCGGCGCTGGCATCATCTTCAAGGACGAGATCAAGGGCGGCAACATTCCGAAGGAATATATCCCCGCCATTGAGAAGGGCATGCGCGAAACGGCGGCCACCGGCTCGCTCATCGGCTTCCCGATCATCGACTTCGAAATCCTGCTCTATGACGGCGCCTATCATGACGTCGACTCGTCGGCGCTGGCGTTCGAAATCACCGGCCGCGCCGCCATGCGCGAAGCGGCGCAGAAGTCGGGTATCACCCTGCTCGAGCCGGTCATGAAGGTCGAGGTCGTCACTCCGGAGGAATATCTGGGCGACGTCATCGGCGACATGAACAGCCGTCGTGGTCAGATCCAGGGCACCGATACCCGCGGCAACGCGCAGGTCGTCGAGGCGATGGTTCCGCTGGCCAACATGTTCGGCTACGTGAACTCGCTGCGGTCCTTCACGCAGGGTCGTGCGAACTATTCGATGATCTTCTCGCACTATGACGAAGTGCCGCAGAATGTAGCGGACGAGGTCAAGGCGAAGATGGCCTGAAGAATCCCGTGACCGAACCGGGCAACCGGTTCGGTTAGGGCTGGTAATCTGTAAATTTGCTGCTATGGACGCGCCTTCGCGAGGCGCGGCCGAGCGGTCAGACCAAAGCTGATTTGATTAGAAGGTAGGATAAAATGGCTAAGGCTAAGTTTGAGCGGAACAAGCCGCACTGCAACATCGGCACCATCGGTCACGTCGACCATGGCAAGACCTCGCTGACCGCGGCGATCACCAAGGTGCTCGCCGAAACCGGCGGCGCGACCTTCGTCGACTATGCCAACATCGACAAGGCTCCCGAAGAGCGCGAACGCGGCATCACCATCTCGACCGCGCACGTCGAGTATGAGACCGAAGCCCGTCACTACGCGCACGTCGACTGCCCGGGTCACGCCGACTACGTCAAGAACATGATCACCGGTGCGGCCCAGATGGACGGCGCGATCCTCGTCGTTTCGGCCACCGACGGCCCGATGCCGCAGACCCGTGAGCACATCCTGCTCGCCCGCCAGGTCGGCGTGCCGCAGCTCGTCGTGTTCATGAACAAGGTCGACCTCGTCGACGATCCGGAAATCCTGGAACTGGTCGAGCTGGAAATCCGCGAACTGCTGAGCAGCTATGACTTCGACGGCGACAACATCCCCGTCATCCCCGGCTCGGCCGTCAAGGCGCTGGATGGCACGAACGACGAAATCGGCAAGAACGCCGTTCTGAAGCTGATGGAAGCGGTCGACACCTTCATTCCGCAGCCGGAGCGTCCGATCGACAAGCCGTTCCTGATGCCGATCGAAGACGTGTTCTCGATCTCGGGCCGCGGCACCGTCGTGACCGGCCGCGTCGAAACCGGCATCGTCAAGGTTGGTGAAGAAGTCGAAATCGTCGGCATCAAGGACACCCGCAAGACCACCGTCACCGGCGTGGAAATGTTCCGCAAGCTGCTCGACGAAGGTCGTGCGGGCGACAATATCGGTGCGCTGATCCGTGGCGTGGGCCGTGAAGAAGTCGAGCGCGGTCAGGTTCTGGCCAAGCCCGGCACGATCACCCCGCACACCGAGTTCGACGCGGAAGTCTACGTCCTGTCGAAGGAAGAAGGCGGCCGTCATACCCCGTTCTTCGCGAACTATCGTCCGCAGTTCTACTTCCGCACCACCGACGTGACCGGCGAAGTGATCCTGCCCGAGGGCACCGAGATGGTCATGCCCGGCGACAATGTGAAGCTCGGCGTCAAGCTGATCGCCCCGATCGCCATGGACCAGGGTCTGCGCTTCGCCATCCGTGAAGGCGGCCGCACCGTTGGTGCAGGGGTTGTCGGCACGATCTCGAAGTAATATAGGACCGCAGCGGCGCGAATCGCCTGATTCGCGCCGCTGAGGATTTTAACCGCCCCGGATCGCCTTTCTCCGGCTCGACTGAGCTAGAAGGGCCAGAAACGGGGCGGTAAATTTTTGTTGGCGCATTTTCACAAGTCATCGGCTGCTCCGGCTGATTTTTGAAAATGCTCTGAGTTTTTGGCTCTTTCGCATCGGTACAGGAACAATGGACAGCAACATCCGCATTCGCCTCAAGGCGTTCGATCATCGCGTGCTTGATCAGGCGACCGGCGACATCGCCGACACCGCCCGCCGCACTGGCGCCCTTATCCGCGGTCCGATTCCCCTTCCGACGCGCATCGAAAAGTTCACGGTCAACCGTGGTCCGCACATCGACAAGAAGTCGCGCGAGCAGTTCGAGGTCCGCACCTACAAGCGTATGCTTGACATTGTGCAGCCGACGCCGCAGACGGTCGACGCGCTGATGAAGCTGGATCTGGCTGCCGGCGTGAACGTCGAAATCAAGCTGGCCTAAGCTGGCAAGTCCCTGCTTTCCGAAAGGAGGGCAGGGTATCGGGCATTCTGGCCACTCTATTTTGGGCTGGCCGGAAGCTCAAACGACACAAGGGATACCGCACGGCCCGCCGGTGAACCGGCCAAGGCGCGTGGTCCTGGTCCCCCGTCGCCTTTCCCTGGCGGGATCGGCATCCAACCCGGACGGGGTGATTGTTATGCATGGGTTGGCCGCGAGGGAGAGATCCTGAGCGGTTTTTTCGTTGGATACGCCCGCTGCTACAGCGGGCCTCTATGGGAGTAATCAGTGATGCGCACAGGCGTGATCGCTAAGAAAGTCGGGATGACCCGTCTGTTCCAGGAGGACGGACGTCATATTCCGGTTACGGTTCTGGCCCTTGAGGGCAATCAGGTCGTGGCCCGCAAGGAAGTTGAGCGTGACGGCTATGTCGCGGTGCAGCTCGGTGCGGGCGTCGCGAAGGTCAAGAATGTCGCCAAGCCGCAGCGCGGCCACTTCGCCAAGGCGCAGGTGGAGCCCAAGCAGCGTCTGGTCGAATTCCGTGTCGCCGAGGACGCGCTCCTCGATGTCGGCGCCGAGATCGCGGCCGATCACTTCATCGCCGGCCAGTTGGTCGACGTCGCCGGTCATACCCAGGGTAAGGGTTTCGCCGGTGCCATGAAGCGCTGGGGCTTCGGCGGTATGCGCGCCACCCACGGCGTGTCCATCAGCCACCGTGCCCATGGTTCGACCGGTAACCGTCAGGATCCGGGCCGCGTCTTCAAGAACAAGAAGATGGCGGGTCACATGGGTGACCGCGAGCGCACGCAGCAGAATCTCGAAATCGTCCGCACGGATGTCGAGCGTGGCCTGCTGTTCGTCAAGGGCAGCGTTCCCGGTGCCAAGGGCACCTGGCTGACCGTCAGCGATGCCGTCAAGGTGAAGCGTCCGGCCGATGCGCCCTATCCGGCGAGCCTCAAGGCTGCCGCCAACAGCAACAACGCTCCGGCCGAAACGCCCGCTGAAGAAGCGGCTGCTCCCGAAGCGACCGAAGGCCAGGAGGGCTAATCCATGAAGGTCAATGTACAGACCCTCGATGCCGCAGCCGCCGGCGAGCTGGAGCTGAACGATGCCGTGTTCGGTATCGAGCCCCGCACCGACATTCTGCACCGCGTCGTCACTTGGCAGCTCGAAAAGCGCCGGGCTCCGACCCGCGCTACCCGTGAGCGTTCGGACGTTGCCCGCACCGGCAAGAAGTTCGGCCGCCAGAAGGGCGGCGGCACGGCTCGTCACGGCGATCGCCGCGCTCCCGTCTTCATCGGCGGTGGTAAGGCTCACGGCGCCCGCGCCCGCACCTTCGGTCACGACCTCAACAAGAAGGTTCGTGCGCTCGGCCTGAAAATGGCCCTGTCGTCGAAGGCCAAGAGCGGTTCGCTGATCGTTCTCGACAATCTCGACGTGGCGGAAGGCAAGACCAAGGCTCTGGTCGCGCACCTCGCCAAGCTGAACCTCAACAAGGCTCTGTTCATCGACGGCGACGCGGTGAATGTCAGCTTCGCGAAGGCGTCGGCCAACATCATCGGCGTGAACCTGCTGCCGGCCGTTGGCGCCAACGTCTACGACATACTGAAGGCCGACTCGCTGGTGCTGACCCGCGCCGCGGTCGAAAAGCTGGAGGCCCGTTTCAATGGCTAAGAAGGAAGCGACCACCGTCGACAACCGTCATTACGACGTCGTCGTCGCGCCGGTCATCACCGAGAAGTCGACGCTTCTCTCCGAGAACAACGCCGTGGTCTTCAAGGTCGCCAATGACGCCTCCAAGCCGGAGATCAAGGCTGCCGTCGAAGCGATCTGGGGCGTGAGCGTCAAGAGCGTGAACACGCTGGTTGCCAAGGGCAAGACCAAGAAGTGGAAGGGCAAGCCCTACACGCGTTCGGACGTGAAGAAGGCGATCGTTCGTCTGGCCGATGGCCAGTCGATCGACATCACCGAAGGAGTGCGCTGATCATGGCGCTGAAGACTTATAACCCGACCAGCCCCGCCCAGCGCGGCCTGATCCTGGTCGACCGCAGCGGTCTGCACAAGGGCAAGCCCGTCAAGGCGCTGACCGAAGGCAAGCGCAAGACCGGCGGCCGCAACAACAAGGGCCATGTGACCTCGCGCGGCATCGCCGGCGGTCACAAGCAGCGCTATCGCATCATCGACTTCAAGCGTCGTCTGTGGGACGTGGAAGGTACGGTCGAGCGTCTGGAATATGACCCGAACCGCACCGCCTTCATCGCGCTGGTCAACTATCCCGACGGCACCCAGGCCTACATCCTGGCGCCGCAGCGTCTGGCCCCGGGCGACAAGGTCGTCGCGGGCAAGAAGACCGACGTGAAGCCGGGCAACGCGATGGAACTGGGCCAGATGCCGGTCGGCACCATCATCCACAATATCGAGATGAAGCCAGGCAAGGGCGGTCAGCTCTGCCGTTCGGCGGGCACCTATGCCCAGCTCGTCGGCCGCGATCGTGGCATGGTGATGGTCCGCCTGTCCTCGGGCGAGCAGCGTTACATCCGTTCGGACTGCATGGGCACCGTCGGTGCCGTGTCGAACCCGGACAATGCCAACACCAACCTTGCCAAGGCCGGTCGTAACCGCTGGCTCGGCAAGCGTCCGCTGACGCGCGGTGTGGCGAAGAACCCGGTCGATCACCCGCATGGCGGTGGTGAAGGCCGGACCTCGGGCGGCCGTCATCCGGTCACGCCCTGGGGCAAGCCGACCAAGGGTGCGCGCACCCGCCACAACAAGGCGACGGACAAGTTCATCATCCGTAGCCGCCACGCGAAGAAGAAGAGGTAAGCGAGATGGCTCGTTCCGTCTGGAAAGGTCCGTTCGTGGACCTCAGCCTTCTGAAGAAGGCGGAAACCGCGCAGGACGCCGGTGGCCGTTCGGGTCCGATCAAGACCTGGTCGCGCCGTTCCACCATCCTGCCGCAGTTCGTCGGCCTGACGTTCAACGTCTATAACGGCCGCAAGCATGTTCCGGTCTCCGTGAACGAGGAGATGGTGGGTCACAAGCTGGGCGAATTCGCCCCCACCCGCTACTTCCCCGGCCACGCCGCCGACAAGAAGGGCAAGCGCTGATGAGCAAGGAAAAGGCTCCCCGTCGCGTCGCCGACAATGAGGCGCTGGCCGTTGGCACGCAGATCCGTGGTTCGGCCCAGAAGCTGAACCTGGTCGCCACGCTCATCCGCGGCCGTAAGGTCGAGGACGCGCTGAACATCCTCGCCTTCTCGAAGAAGGCGATGGCGGTCGACGTGCGCAAGGTGCTGGCTTCGGCCATCGCCAATGCGGAAAACAACCACAATCTGGACGTCGACGCGCTGGTCGTCGCGGAAGCATCGGTGGGCAAGAGCTTCACCATGAAGCGCTTCCACGCCCGCGGCCGCGGCAAGTCGACCCGGATCCTGAAGCCCTTCAGCCGCGTCCGCATCGTCGTTCGCGAAGCAGCTGAAGAAGCGGAGGCGTAAGACTATGGGTCACAAGAGCAATCCGATCGGTCTGCGCCTGCAGATCAACCGTACCTGGGACAGCCGCTGGTTCGCGGAAGGCGCCGATTACGGCCGCCTGCTGCTGGAGGATCTGAAGATCCGCCAGTATATCATGAAGAACCTGCCGCAGGCCGCGATCTCCAAGGTCGTGATCGAGCGTCCCGCCAAGCTGTGCCGCGTGTCGATCTACGCTGCCCGTCCCGGTGTCATCATCGGCAAGAAGGGCGCGGACATCGAGAAGCTACGCAAGAAGCTGGGCAGCCTGACCTCTTCGGACGTCAGCCTGAACATTGTCGAAATCCGCAAGCCGGAAATCGACTCCAAGCTCGTCGCGCAGGGCATTGCCGACCAGTTGGAGCGTCGCGTGGCGTTCCGCCGTGCGATGAAGCGTGCGGTGCAGTCGGCCCTGCGTTTGGGCGCCGAAGGCATCAAGATCACCTGCGGCGGCCGTCTGGGCGGCGCGGAGATCGCCCGCGTGGAATGGTATCGCGAAGGCCGCGTTCCGCTGCACACGCTGCGCGCGAACGTCGACTATGCCGAAGCCGAAGCGCACACCGCTTATGGCGTCTGCGGCATCAAGGTCTGGATCTTCAAGGGCGAAATCCTTGGTCACGATCCGATGGCTACCGACCGGCTGATGCTGGAGGCTCAGACCTCCGGCGTGCGCCCGGCGCGCTGAGAATAAGGTAGGTATAGCGTCATGCTGCAACCGAAAAAAATGAAGTTCCGCAAGACCTTCAAGGGCCGGATCAAGGGCGACGCCAAGGGCGGTTCGGCTCTGAACTTCGGCGCCTATGGTCTGAAGGCTCTGGAACCCGAGCGCGTCACCGCACGCCAGATCGAAGCGGCCCGCCGCGCGATCCAGCGCCACCTTCGCCGTCAGGGCCGTCTGTGGATCCGCGTGTTCCCCGACGTGCCGGTTTCCAAGAAGCCCGCCGAAGTCCGTCAGGGTAAGGGTAAGGGTTCGGTCGAATATTGGGCAGCTCGCGTCAAGCCGGGCCGCATCCTGTTCGAACTGGACGGCGTTCCCGGCCCGCTCGCAGCAGAGGCTTTCTCGCGCGCCGCGATGAAGCTGCCGATCAAGACGAAGGTTGTCGCTCGCCTCGGCGACACCTCCCACCTGGAGGGTTAATCCGTGGCGAATGTAGCTGACCTCAAGACCAAGTCGGACGACGAGCTGTCGACCGAGCTCAACAACCTGAAGCGCGAGCAGTTCAACCTGCGTTTCCAGGCGGCCACCAACCAGCTGGAAAAGCCGAGCCGCGTGAAGGAAGTCCGTCGCTCGATCGCGCAGATCAAGACCCTCCAGTCCGCCCGTGCGCGGAGCGCACAAGAAGAAGCTGGGCGTTCACGCTCGGCTGCGAAGTAAGAAGGAACTACACGATGCCCAAGCGCGTGCTGACGGGAACGGTGGTTTCCGACAAGACCGACAAGACGGTGGTGGTTCGCGTGGAGCGCAAGGTTAAGCATGCGCTCTACGGCAAGATCATCCGCCGCTCGAAGAAGTACCATGCCCATGACGAGGGCAATGTCTACAAGGAAGGCGAAACGGTCCGCATCGAGGAGACCGCTCCGATTTCCAAGCTCAAGACCTGGAAGGTCATCGAGCGCGTGGACACCCACAAGTCGCCGGAAACGGCGGCCTGAGGGAGGCTCGTTGAGCCTTTGAACTAAAATCGCGGCGCGGGGCTGGCCTTTTCCTCCAGGAAAGGGTACAGGCCCGCGCTTCGCGTAGAGTCAAATGGCTCGCCGGGTGCGAGTCAGATGGTTTGTCAAAGGCTCTAGGCAACGAAATTCGGAACCGCCGGGAATTGTCCCGGTAGGCCAAATAAGAAGGAACCGGATCCATGATCCAGATGCAATCCAATCTTGACGTCGCTGACAACAGCGGCGCCAAGCGCGTCCAGTGCATCAAGGTGCTGGGCGGCTCGAAGCGTCGCTTCGCGAGCGTGGGCGACATCATCGTCGTCTCGATCAAGGAAGCTGCGCCTCGTGGCAAGGTGAAGAAGGGTGACGTGCACCGCGCCGTCATCGTGCGCACCGCCAAGGACGTGCGTCGCGCTGATGGCAGCGTGATTCGCTTCGACGGCAATGCCGCTGTGCTCATCAACAAGAACGAGGAGCCGATCGGCACCCGTATCTTTGGCCCCGTCGTTCGCGAACTGCGCGCCAAGAAGCACATGAAGATCATCAGCCTTGCCCCCGAGGTGCTGTAATGAGCGCTGCCAAGATCAAGAAGGGCGACAAGGTCGTCATCCTGGCCGGCAAGGACAAGGGCCGCACCGGCGCCGTCCTGCAGGTGCTGCCGAAGGCCGACAAGGTCCTCGTCGAAGGCATCAACGTGCATGCGAAGCATCGCAAGCCCGACCAGGCGAACCCGCAGGGTGGCATCGAGCGCAAGCCCGCGCCGCTCCACATTTCGAACGTCGCTGTCGCCGACAAGGATGGCAAGCCGACCCGCGTCCGTTTCGAGGATCGCGACGGCAAGAAGGTCCGCGTCGCCGTCAAGTCCGGTGAGGTGCTGTAATGAGCGACAAGTATATCCCGCGCTCGAAGTCGCTCTATGACGCCGAAATCGCCAAGGCGATGACCGAGAAGTTCGGTTACGAGAACGTCATGCAGGTCCCCAAGATCGAGAAGATCACGCTCAACATGGGTGTGGGCGAAGCGACCCAGGACAAGAAGAAGGTCACGCAGGCCGCGGAAGAGATGGAACTGATCGCTGGTCAGAAGCCCGTCATCACCAAGGCCCGCAAGTCGATCGCGCAGTTCAAGCTGCGTGAGGGCATGCCGATCGGCGCCAAGGTCACGCTGCGCCGCGAGCGCATGTACGAATTCCTTGATCGCCTGATCAACATCGCTCTGCCGCGCGTGCGCGACTTCCGTGGCCTGAACCCCAAGAGCTTCGACGGCCGCGGCAACTATGCCTTCGGCATCAAGGAGCAGCTGATCTTCCCGGAGATCAACTATGACCGCATCGACAAGGTGCGCGGCATGGACATCATCGTCACCACCACGGCGAAGACGGACGAGGAAGCGCGCGAACTGCTGCGTCTCTTCGGCTTCCCCTTCCCGCTCGAAGAGAAGCAGGCGGCCTGAAGCCCTTTTTAGGGAATCTGGCCCCGCTTCTCTCCCAACGCTTAAGCTAAGGAAGAGAACTTAAGTCATGGCGAAACTGAGTTCGATCAACAAGAACGAGCGCCGCAAGAAGCTGGTGAAGAAATATGCCGGCCGCTATGCGAAGCTCAAGGCGATCGCGAATGATACCGCGGCCGATGACAGCGATCGTCTGATCGCGCGTCTGAAGATGGCGGAGATCCCCCGCAACGGCAACCCGACCCGCGTTCGGAACCGCTGCGAGCTGACGGGGCGTCCCCGCGCTTATTACCGCAAATTCCGCCTCTGCCGCGTGCAGCTGCGTGATCTGGCCAACAAGGGCCTGATCCCCGGCGTCACCAAGTCGAGCTGGTAAGGATCATTTGAGATGGCATTGACCGATCCCCTGGGTGATATGCTCACCCGCATCCGCAACGGGCAGCAGGCGAAGAAGGACAGCGTGATGTCCCCCGCTTCGAAGCTGCGCGCCCGCGTGCTCGACGTGCTGCAGCGCGAAGGTTACATCCGTGGCTATTCCGAGGAACTGCTCGGCAAGCATGCTGGCCTGCGCATCGAGCTGAAATATTTCGAAGGCCAGCCGGCGATCAAGCATGTCGCCCGCGTGTCGAAGCCGGGCCGCCGCGTCTATTCGGGTTCCAAGGAACTGCCGGTTATCCGCAATGGCCTGGGCATCACCATTGTCTCGACGCCCCGCGGCGTTCTGTCCGACGCCGAAGCGCGTGAGCAGAATGTCGGCGGCGAAGTGCTGGCGGAGGTGTTCTGATGAGCCGTACTGGTAAGAAGCCGGTTGCCGTCCCCGCGGGCGTCACGGCGTCGATTGAAGGCGGTCAGCTGTCGGTGAAGGGCCCCAAGGGCACCCTGTCGCTGCCGCTGGCCGACGAAGTCACCTACAGCATCGAAGACGGTGTGATCGCGGTGAAGCCTGCCAATGACAGCAAGCGCGCCCGCGCTTTCTGGGGCATGCAGCGCACGCTGGTCGCCAACCTGATCACGGGCGTGACCGAGGGCTACACCAAGAAGCTGCTGATCACCGGCGTCGGTTATCGTGCGGACGCCAAGGGCAAGGTTCTGAACCTGAAGCTCGGCTATTCGCATGACGTCGACTTCGACGTGCCGGAAGGCATCGAGATCAAGACCCCGGATAACACGACGGTCGAGATCAGCGGCATCGACAAGCAGAAGGTGGGTCAGGTTGCCGCCGAGATCCGCCGCTGGCGCAAGCCCGAACCCTATAAGGGCAAGGGTATCAAGTACGCCGGCGAGTTCATCTTCCGCAAGGAAGGGAAGAAGAAGTAAGATGGCAAAGCTTTCCCTCTTCGCGCGGCGTCGTCGCCGCGTCCGCACCGCGCTCAAGGCTGTTTCGGGCACCCGTCCGCGCCTCAGCGTCCACCGTTCGGGCCGTCACATCTACGCCCAGGTCATCGACGACGCGCAGGGCAAGACCCTGGCGTCGGCTTCGACCCTGGACAAGGATGTGGGTGCCAAGGCTCTGGGCAAGACCGGCGCCTCTTCCGAAGCCGCTGCCGAAGTCGGCAAGCGCGTCGCCGCTGCGGCGACCGCTGCCGGCGTCACCCAGGTCGTGTTCGACCGTGGTGGCTTCCTGTTCCATGGCCGCGTCAAGGCGCTGGCCGATGCGGCCCGTGAAGCCGGGCTGGAGTTCTGATCATGGCTGAAGAAAACACCATTGAAGCCGGCGCCCCGACCGAGGGCGTCGAGGCTCAGACCGAAGGTCGGGGTCCCGGCCGTGGCCGTGGCCGTGGCGGCGATCGCAACCGTGGCGAGCGTGGCGGCCGTGGCCGTCGCGACGACCGTCGCGGCAACCGCGACGAGGAGCAGGGCGAAGAGCTGATCGAGAAGCTGGTTCACATCAACCGCGTCTCGAAGACCGTCAAGGGCGGTAAGCGCTTCGGTTTCGCCGCTCTGGTCGTCGTCGGCGACGGCAAGGGTCGTGCCGGCTTCGGCCATGGCAAGGCGCGCGAAGTGCCTGAAGCCATCAGCAAGGCGACCGCTTCGGCCAAGAAGGCGATGGTTCGCGTTCCGCTGAAGGAAGGCCGCACGCTGCATCATGATGGCCTCGGCCATTTCGGTGCGGGCAAGGTGACGGTCCGTTCGGCGCCTGCCGGTACGGGCATCATCGCCGGCGGTCCGATGCGCGCCGTGTTCGAAAGCCTCGGCGTCGCGGACGTCGTGACCAAGTCCAACGGCACGTCGAACCCCTATAACATGATCCGGGCGACCTTCGCGGCGCTGGGTGAACAGGTCAGCCCGAAGGCGGTTGCGCAGCGTCGTGGCAAGAAGGTCGCCGACCTTCTGCGTCGCGGTGGCGCCTCGGCTGAAGTCGCGCAGGCTGACGCCGAAGCGATTGCGGAGTAAGACATCATGGCGAAGATCAAGATCAAGCAGATCGGTTCGCCGATCCGTCGCCCCGAAGCCCAGAAGAAGATTCTGATCGGCCTCGGCCTTGGCAAGATGAACCGCGTCGTGGAGCTGGAAGACACGGCGGAAGTCCGCGGTGCCATCGCCAAGCTGCCGCACATGGTGGCCGTGGTCGAAGGCTGAGCCTTCCGATCATGACGGAATGAAGCGGAAGAGGGGGCAACCCCTCTTTCGTATTTTGGGAAAGGGCGCTAATGGCGTGCCCTCTTTTAGTTGTCCCAGATGGGACTGCGCGAACATAGCGAAAGCGAGTGCAAACAATGACGAAGCTCAACGAACTCAATGACAATGCCGGTGCCCGCAAGGGCCGGATGCGCGTCGGCCGTGGTATCGGCTCGGGCAAGGGCAAGACCGCCGGTCGCGGCCAGAAGGGTGCCAAGGCGCGTTCGGGCGTTGCCATCAACGGCTTCGAGGGTGGCCAGATGCCTCTCCACATGCGTCTGCCGAAGCGCGGCTTCAACAACATCTTCGCCAAGGATTACGCGATCGTGAACCTGGGCGCGGTGCAGAAGGCGATCGACGCCGGCAAGCTCGACGCCAATGCGACCATCGACCATGCGGCGCTGAAGGCCGCTGCCCTGGCCCGTGGCGGCAAGGACGGCGTGCGCCTGCTCGCCAAGGGCGATCTGACCGCGAAGGTCAGCTTCCTGGTCGCTGGCGCCTCCAAGGGCGCCGTCGAGGCGGTCGAGAAGGCTGGCGGCAAGGTCGATGTGATCGAGGTGGTTCCAGCGGCTGAAAAGGCCAAGGCGAAGAAGGGCACCGCCCTTGCGGCCAAGAAGGCCGCAGCGAAGGCCTGATTTCGGTCTACCCACTCTTGCAAGCATGGCCCCGCTGCCCGATATGGGTAAGCGGGGCCATGTGCATCAGGGGCTTTTTCGTCGCATCGGCGGCAATATCCGGTTCGACAGCGCCCCATCGCCCCGCTAAGGGGTTAGCGATTCCGCTCCGGGCGCGTGTCCCGGCTAGATGTTTTGAAGGGCAGCCAAGATGGCATCGAGAGCCGACCAGCTCGCATCCAATCTCAGCCTGGCGAAGTTCAGCCAGGCGACCGACCTCAAGAAGCGCCTGTGGTTCACGCTGGGCGCGCTGATCGTCTTCCGCTTCCTCAGCTTCGTGCCGCTGCCGGGGGTCGATCCGACCGCCCTGTCGCAGCTCTACAAGCAGACGAACGGAGGCATCCTCGACATCTTCAACACCTTCTCGGGCGGTTCGCTTTCGCGCATGAGCCTGATCGCGCTCGGCGTGATGCCCTACATCACCGCCTCGATCGTGGTGCAGCTCGCCGCCTCCCTCTCGCCGCAGCTTGCCGCGATCAAGAAGGAAGGCGAAAGCGGGCGCAAGAAGCTGAACCAATATACCCGCTACGGCACGGTCGGCCTGACCGCGGTGCAGGGCTATTTCATCGCCGTCGGCCTTGAAAGCTTCGGCGCGCAATCGGGCGTGCAGGCGGTGGTCGATCCGGGCATCCTGTTCCGCGTCGCGGCGGTGATTTCGCTGATCGGCGGCACCATGTTCCTGATGTGGCTGGGTGAGCAGATCACCTCGCGCGGCATCGGCAATGGCGTCTCGCTCATCATCATGGCGGGTATCGTCGCCCAGTTGCCGGTGACGCTCAGCAATCTGTTCAAGTCGAGCAGCACGGGTGCGATTTCGGGCCTCATCATCTTCCTGGTGATCGTGCTGGGCTTTGGTCTGATCGCCTTCATCTGCTTCATGGAGCGGGCGCAGCGCCGGGTGCTGATTCAATATCCCAAGCGGCAGACGCGTCAGGGCCTGATGCAGGCCGACCGCAGCCATCTGCCGCTGAAGGTCAACACCGCGGGGGTGATCCCGCCGATCTTCGCCAGCTCGCTGCTGCTGATGCCGCTCACCGTGTCGCAGTTCGCTGGGCAGACCGTTGCGGGCGAGAGCAAGCTGGGCGATTTCGTGCTGACGCTGAACCAGTATCTGTCGCACGGCAGCCCGGTCTATATGGCGCTCTATGGCCTCGGCATCGTCTTCTTCTGCTTCTTCTACACCGCCGTGGTGTTCAATCCGGAAGAGACGGCGGATAACCTCAAGCGCAATGGCGGGTTCATTCCGGGCATCCGTCCGGGCAAGAACACCGAAAATTATCTGGATTATGTGCTGACCCGGATCACGGTGATCGGCGCGGCCTATCTGGCCTTCATCTGCCTGGTGCCCGAATTCGTGATCGCCCGGGCGGGGATTCCCTTCTACCTTGGTGGGACTAGCCTATTGATCGTCGTCAATGTTACGGTCGATACCGTGACGCAGATTCAGAGCCACCTGCTCGCCCATCAATATGGGGATCTGATCAAGAAGGCGAAGCTGAAGGGGCGCCTGCGCTAGGGCGCAGGGCAGTCAAAGCGCGAAGAACAGGGGAGAATGCGCGACATGAATATCATATTGCTCGGCCCTCCGGGTGCCGGCAAGGGAACCCAGGCGACTCGTCTGGTGGACAGCCGGGGCATGGTGCAACTGTCGACGGGCGACATGCTCCGCGCGGCGGTGAAGGCCGGGACGCCGATCGGCCTCAAGGCCAAGGCCGTGATGGAAGCGGGCGAACTGGTGTCGGACGAGATCGTGTCGGGCATCATCGGCGAGGCGCTGGACGCGCTGGCGCCGGAAACCGGCGTGATCTTCGACGGCTATCCGCGGACGGAGGCGCAGGCCCATTCGCTCGATAGCATCCTGTCGGACCGCAATCGCACGCTCGACCATGTGATCGAGCTGGAAGTGAACGAGGACGCGCTGGTCGAGCGCATCACCGGCCGCTTTACCTGTGCGACCTGCGGCGAGGGCTATCACGACAGGTTCAAGACGCCGAAGGTCGAGGGCAGCTGCGACAAATGCGGTGGTCATGAATTCAAGCGCCGTCCGGACGACAATGAGGAAACCGTGCGCACCCGCATGGCCGAATATCGTGCCAAGACCGCGCCGATCCTGCCGATCTACGAAGCGCGCGGCATCGTGTCGCGGGTCGACGGCATGGCCGACATGGACGATGTGACGGTCGAGATCGCCGCCATCTTGGACGGCAAGGGCGCCTGAGTTACGCTGCCCCTCCTGCACGGGAGGGACGAGCCATGCGCAAGATCATGATTTTGGGATGGGCTGGTGCGGCGATGGCCGCGCCGGCCCATTCTGCCGTTACAGCCAGCAGCGATGGCGGCTTTGCGGTGGAGAACAGCGTCGAAGTCGCTGCGGACGCGGCCACCGTCTATCGCTTGCTGGGCCAGCCCGGACGCTGGTGGAGCAGCGAACATACCTATAGCGGCAAGGCGGCCAATCTGCGCCTTCAGCCGGTGGCGGGCGGCTGTTTCTGCGAAACCATGCCGGGCAAGAGCGGGCGGGCGGGGAGCGTTGAGCATGCCCGGGTGATCTACGCAGCGCCTGACCGGCAGTTGCGGCTGTCGGGCGCCCTGGGGCCATTGCAGGCGGAGGCGGTGACGGGAACGCTGACCTTCGACATCACGCCCGCCGGCAAGGGGGTGCGAGTCGTCATGAGCTATGTCGTGGGCGGCTATATCCGCATGGGTGGGATGAGGATCGCGCCGATCGTCGACAAGGTGCTGGCGGAACAGTTGGTGGGACTCAAGCGCGCGGCCGAGGCGGAAAAATCCTAGCGGCCCGCACGATATGGGAAAATGCAGGCAGTGCGCGGGCTTAACCACGATATTAACGGAATGATTGCTGCTTCGTTGCTATAGCGCCGCCATGGCAGGGTCGCGCCTCTCCTCTGGCCGTTTGACGGAACTGGACGCCTTGCGCGGCCTGGGCGCGTTATGCGTGCTGGTGTTCCATTACTCGACGCGCTTTCACGAGCTGTTTCCGCAAGCGGCGCATGTGCCCTTCAGTTTCCTGGGCGGCAATTACCGCGTGCTGCTGTTCTTCACCATTTCCGGCTTTGCGATCTTCTTCACCCTGGACCGCATCGGCACCGTGGCCGATTTTGCCGTCAACCGTTTCGCCCGGCTTTATCCCGCCTATCTGGTGGCGATGCTGCTGACGTTGGGCATCGAATATCTGGCGCGCGCGTCGCAATTGCTGATCGGGCCGGGCGCGATCCTGGCCAATTTCACCATGTTGCAGGGTTTCGCCTTCCTGCCCGAGGTCGATGGCGCCTATTGGACGCTGACGGTCGAGATCGCCTTCTATTTCTGCATGGTGGCGATCTGGAAATGGGTGGGCCTCAAAAGGCTGGAGCCGGTGTTGCTGGGCTGGCTGGCGCTGCGCTGGCTCTATGCGCTGTGGCCGGGCATGCCGGAACGGATCGTGATGCTGCTGGTGCTGCGTTATCTGCCCTTCTTCATCATCGGCATATTATCCTATCGCGTCTGGGCGGGGCAGCGGCGCTGGCGGCAGCAGGTGCCCTATGCCGCGCTGGCGCTGCTGTCGATCGCGACCGTCGACAGTCCGGACATCAGCCTGGCGGGCATCATCCTGCTGGCGGCGTTCGCGGCGCTGGTCGCCGGACGGCTGCGTTTCCTGCGCCTGAGGCCGCTCGTCTGGATGGGTGGGATCAGCTATTCCTTCTACCTGATCCACCAGCATGTCGGCTTTGTCGTGATGCTGAAGATGGCCGAAGCGGGATATAGTCCCTGGACCGGGTTCGCAGCCGCCTTCGCGGTGGCGCTCGGCCTTGGCACGCTCATCAACCGGTGCGTCGAGCGGCCGGCTGGGGAGGCGATACTGTCCTGGTGGCGTCGCCGGAATCGGCCGCTCATGCCGGATGATATCCTGCCCAGCCAGACATGAAGAAGGGGCGCCGCCGGTGAGCCCGGCAGCGCCCCTTCAGCAATAGCCGCGATTTACTGGGCGCGGGGTGCCGCCGCCGCTGCGTTGGCGGGCAGGCCGCCGAGTTGGGTCACCAGCTTGGTATAGGCGTCGAGATAGGCGAGCACGATCACCTGGCCGATCTCGGTATTCTGATAGCCGCCGCCGCCGGCGGCGGCCAGACCGCCCATCCAGCCCGCGCCGCCGCCTGCGCCGAAGCTCAGGTCCGACTTGCGGGAATAGCCTTCCGTCAGCGCCTCTTCCTCGGTCGTGCGGGCGTTGACGATCGAGAGCGTCACATTGGCCTCGCTCTTCTTGATCGAGATGCCGCCGGCCAGTGCGCCGAAGGTCCGGCCGCCCAGGAAGCCGCCGAGCATGCCGCCCAGAGCGTTGCCCCCCGAATTCTTGTTCGAGGAGACGATGTCGGGCTGGAGGAAATAATCCGCCGCCTTCACCTGGCCCTTGCCAAGGTTCGAACCCGCCTGGAGTTCGCCGGAGTCGGCCATGGCGCGTTCCATATTGCGGTTGGCCATGGCGCGGCCACGGTTGACCAGGCCGAAGCAGCCCGACTGCTGGATGAAGACCTTGAGGATCGCCTCCGGGCTGCCCAGGTTCAACTCACGCCACCACTGGTTGTCGGGCTCGACGATCGCAACCGTGCCCAGGCGACGGGTGCAATGAGGGATTTCGGCGGTTTTCTTGGCCTGCTGCTGCCGTGCGGACGATCCCTTGTCGGCAGCCATTGCGGGAGAAGCCACGACAGCCAGACCGGCTGCGGCAGCGACGAATTTCGTGAACACACGCATTGTCATGCACCCCTGAAAGTTGCTGATGTCTTTTTGCTTTTGTAGCGCCCCGATATTGGAGCCAAGCTCTAGCACAACCGCGTGGGCGCGCAAGTAATGCGAATGGTTATCATGGCTGTGGCCTTCTTCGGTGCGCCGTCTGGCACGTCGATGCGCGAGGCTGCTGACAGGCCCGTAAATGGCTGCTATCGGCGCGGTCCATGACCGATCTCTCGCACATCCGCAATTTCTCGATCATCGCCCATATCGACCATGGCAAGTCGACATTGGCCGACCGCCTGATCCAGCGCACCGGGGGGCTGACCGACCGGGAGATGAGCGCCCAGGTTCTCGACAATATGGATATCGAGAAGGAGCGCGGCATCACCATCAAGGCGCAGACCGTGCGGCTCGACTATGTGGCGAAGAATGGCGAGACCTATGAGCTGAACCTCATGGACACGCCGGGCCATGTCGACTTCGCCTATGAGGTGAGCCGGTCGCTGGCCGCCTGCGAAGGCGCGCTGCTGGTGGTGGATGCGGCGCAGGGCGTGGAAGCGCAGACGCTGGCGAACGTCTACCAGTCGATCGAGCATGACCATGAGATCGTGCCGGTGCTCAACAAGATCGACCTGCCCGCCGCCGAACCGGAAAAGGTGCGCGCGGAAATCGAGGAGGTGATCGGTCTCGACGCGTCGGAGGCGGTGCTGGCGAGCGCCAAGTCCGGCATCGGCATCGACGACATATTGGAAGCCGTCGTCGCCAAGATTCCGCCGCCCAAGGGCGACCGGAACGCCCCGCTGGAGGCGATGCTGGTCGATAGCTGGTACGACCCCTATCTGGGCGTCGTCATTCTGGTTCGCGTCGTCAACGGCGTCATCAAGAAGGGCCAGCAGATCAAGTTCATGATCGGCGAGACCGAGCATCTGATCGACCGCGTGGGTTGCATGCGGCCCAAGATCGAGCAATTGCCCGAACTCGGCCCCGGCGAGATCGGCTTCATCACCGCGCAGATCAAGGATATCAGCCAGACCCGCGTCGGCGACACCATCACCACGGTCAAGAATCCCGCCGCCGCGCCGCTGCCGGGCTTCAAGGAAGTGCAGCCGGTGGTGTTCTGCGGCCTGTTCCCGGTCGACGCCAATGATTTCGAGAAGCTGCGCGATTCGATTTCGAAGCTGCGACTCAATGACGCCAGCTTCTCCTTCGAGATGGAGACGTCGGCTGCGCTGGGGTTCGGCTTCCGCTGCGGGTTCCTGGGCCTCCTCCATCTGGAGATCATCCAGGAACGGCTGACGCGCGAATATGATCTCGACCTCATCACCACCGCACCCTCGGTGGTCTATGAGATGCACATGAAGGACGGGGAGGTGAAGCATCTGCACAACCCCGCCGACATGCCCGATCCCAACCATATCGAGATGATCGAGGAGCCGTGGATCGAGGCGGTGATCTACTGCCCCGACGAATATCTGGGCTCGATCCTCAAGCTCTGCCAGGACCGGCGCGGCATCCAGAAGAACCTGACCTATGTCGGCGGGCGGGCGCAGGTGACGTACGAACTGCCCTTGAACGAAGTGGTGTTCGATTTCTACGACCGGCTGAAGTCGATTTCGCGCGGCTATGCCAGCTTCGACTATCACCAGATCGGCACGCGTGAGGGCGACCTCGTCAAGATGAGCATCCTCGTCAACAATGAGCCGGTCGATGCGCTCAGCATGATCGTCCACCGCAGCGCGGCCGAATCGCGCGGGCGGCATATGTGCGAGCGGTTGAAGGACCTGATCCCCCGCCATCTGTTCAAGATTCCGATCCAGGCGGCGATCGGCGGCAAGGTGATCGCCCGCGAAACGATCGCGGCGATGCGCAAGGACGTGACCGCCAAATGCTATGGCGGGGACATCACCCGCAAGAAGAAGCTGCTGGAAAAGCAGAAAGAGGGCAAGAAGCGGATGCGCGAATATGGCAGCGTGCAGATTCCGCAGGAAGCCTTCATCGCGGCGCTGCGCATGGGGGATGAGAGCTAAGTCTGTCTGGCAATGCGCCTATCGGCACATACCCCGCACCAGCCCGCTCCCCCGCCCGGCCACCCAAACGGCAGTATCATATGGGTGGCCGGGCGGGGGAGCGGGCTGGTGCGGCACTGAAATGCGCTCTTTCGCATTTCCAAACAGACTCCAAGGCCATCGCGTTTCCGTGCCGTATCCCGTCTTGACCATGGCGCTGCTTCCATGGTCAATGCTTCCATCGTCTATTCAGGCGGTTAACGGCAGGGGACCGGCATGAGCGAGACATGGCTGTATGACGAGCATCCGGCGATGTTCCGTGCGCACCCCTTCCTGTTCATCCTGTTGCTGATTTCGGTCGTCGGCATAGTGGCGATCGGCGTGTGGTGGGTGTTGCGCAAGGGTGAGCGGCTGGCGCTCAGCGACCGTGAGGTGCTGCTGGAGCGCGGCTTGCTGGCCAAGCAGCGGACCGAAATCGCCCTGTCCAGCATCCGCAGCGTGCGGATTACCCAGACGCTGGGCCAGCGCATTTTCAACGTCGGCAATGTCGAATTGTTCAGCGCCGGCGACATGGCGGAAATCGCCATCAAATCCATGCCGCGGCCGGATCGCATCCGGGCGATCGCGGCTTCCCGCAACCTCGATCTGCTGCCGCAGCGATAAGATTGCGGCAGGCCCTCTTGACTTGTTCGCATTTATTTCAACGATAGGGTCATAGCGAGAAGGGGCCCTTTCAAGTGCCCCCAGCCTAGCAGGAAGGACGCTGAAGGAATGCCGGTCCGCGAATGGCGCGGGTTCGGCTTGCCAAGGGGTCGTCGTGCATGGGCTTGCGTGTGATGCCGTCGCTACCAGAACTCACCGCACAACAGCGGGAGGAGGTTCGCCAGGCCTGCGGCTTTGCCTGCGTCCGTTGTGGCGTGACGATCTACCGCTATCTGCGCCTGCCCGAGAGCCATGGCGCCACGCTGCTGTGCCCGACATGCCACGGGCTGGTGGAGGAAGGGCGGCTGACGCCGATGCAGGTGCAGGGGTTCCACACCAATCCGGTCGTGCGACAGCGCCATTTCGCGCGGGATCGCCTGCCTTTCTCACCGGAACTGCCCTCCCTGATCATGGGGGGCTCTCCCTTGCTGCGCGACACGCCGATTCCCCTGACGCTGGAGGGTGAGCCGATCCTCATCTTCGCGCCGCCGCGCCGCAGCAACGGCGCGACCCGCATCAGCCTGCGCATGGGCGACAGCGATGGCGAGCCGACGCAGATCATCGACGGCAATGAATGGCTGCCCGAAAATGGGAGCTGGCATTTCCTGCTGCGGGGCGATCGGTACAGCATGATGGCGGCGCGGGGCGATGGGCTGGCGGTGCTGCGGATCGTGGCGCGCAACCGGATCGCGGTGGAGCATCTGCGGACCACCATCAGGGGCCGCCGGCTGGAGGTCACGCCCGACTGGCTGGAGATTGACGGCAAACGCTATGTCGGCCGCATCGGTAGCGGGACGCTGATCGGGCTGGAGTGCTGAGGTCAGAGTCTGTTTGGAAATGCGCCGCTCGACGCATCGCCGCACCAGCCCTCTCCCCCACCCGGCCACCCAACGGCAGTATTCTATGGGTGGCCGGGTGGGGGAGAGGGCTGGTGCCGCCTCGAAATGCGCTCTTCCGCGCATTTCCAAACAGACTCTCAGCGCTTCCTCTCAGCGCTTCCCGCCGCGCCTGGTCATGTTGAGGGCGATCGCCGCCCGGATGAGCGCCTTGAAAGCCTCTGCGTCGATCGTTTCGCCTTCGTGAATGTCGATCGCACGGCGGACATTGCCGTCCAGGCTGGCGTTGAACAGGCCTGACGGGTCGTCCAGCGACGCGCCCTTGGCGAAGGTCAGCTTCACGGCCGTCCTGTAGCTTTCCCCGGTGCAGAGGATGCCGCCATGCGACCAGACCGGGACGCCGCGCCATTTCCATTCCTCGACCACATGCGGATCGGCATCCCTGATAAGCTGGCGGACATGTCGGAGGGTTTCGCCGCGCCAATCGCCCAACTCCCGGATCCGGGCGTCGATCAGCGCGGAAGGGGTATTCGTGTCATCCATGTGCGGCGGCTCCTGCATCCCGATCCGTCTAGCATGGAAGATGACCGATGGCGTAGCGATGACGCCGAGAGGGGCCTAGCCTCATTGCATCATCGCTACGCCGCCCATGGGGACCACCCGAGGGGCCGGCCGATCGCGATCAGGGGGACCGGGACCGTCGACGGAACGATTACGACCGAGGGGCGCCCTTTATTCCATCGGAAATAAGTCGGATTCGGTAGTTGTCGGTTTCAGCCGCAGCGAGCGGAGGTGATGGTCATCTTCCCGTCATAGCTGACGGTCAGGCGGTCGGGGCGGAAATCCATCGTCATCGCCATGCCCGGTGCGCCCCAGCGCAGGGTCCGCGCGCCCGAGGCCTTCAGCAACTCCGTGCCCAGCTCCGCGCTGGCGATCTGGCCGATGAAGCGGCCGAGACCTTCGTTGCGGCAAGGACCTTCAGCGACGGCCGGCGGCGTTGCAGGACCTTCGCCCGCTGCGCCCGCGCAGGCCGCCAGCAGGGGAAGGAGGGCAAGGGCTGCGGTCCGCATGATGGAAGCTCCTACTCCGTCCGGGTCATTTTGAGGCGGCCGTTCTTGACCGCGAAGGCGAGCCGGCCCTCCACCAGATCGACGGCGTCGCGGCCGAACTGTTCATAGCGCCAACCCTCCAGGATCGCGAGATCGTCGCGCACGCCCGCCGCCAGCGCGTCGATATCGTCGCTGCGGGCGATCAGCCGCGCGGCGACGTTGATGTCGCGCGAACGGATTTTCAGCAGCAGCTTCAGCAGATCGGCCACCAGCGCGCCGTCCTTGCCCAGGCCCGGGCGCTTGGGGTCGCGTTCGGGCATCTCGTCCTTGCCCAGCGGCTTGTGGTTGGTGAGCGCCAGCATCAGCCGGGCGCCGATGTCGTTGGTCTTCCAGGTGGCGGAAAGGCCGCGCACCTTGCCAAGGTCTTCCTGCGCGCGTGGCGGATGACTGGCGATGTCGGCCAGCGTCTCGTCCTTGACGATGCGGCCGCGGGGCAGGTTCTTGTCCTGCGCCTCGATCTCGCGCCAGGCGGCGAGTGCCTTGAGGCGGCCGAGTACGTCGGGCTTGCGGCTGGCGATGCGGACGCGCTGCCAGGCTTCCTCCGGCACGTTCACGTAATTTTCCGGGTTGCTGATCCGCTCCATCTCCTGGTCCAGCCAGTCGCCCCGGCCGGTGCGGCGCAGCTCGTCCAGCATCTTGGGGAAGATCTGGATGAGATAGGTGACGTCGCCGATCGCATAGTCGATCTGCCGCTTGTCGAGCGGACGGCGCGCCCAGTCGGTGAAGCGGGCGCCCTTGTCGAGCTGCACGCCCAGCCATGCGTCGACGAGGTTGCCGTAGCCGATCTGTTCGCCCAGCCCCAGCGCCATCGCCGCGATCTGCGTGTCGAACATCGGGTGAGGGGTCTTGCCGGTCAGGTTGTAGATGATCTCCAGATCCTGCCCACCCGCATGGAAGACCTTCAGCACATCCTCATTGTCGACCATCAGGTTGAGCAGGGGCGACAGGTCGAGGCCGGGTGCCTTGGGATCGATCGCGGCGGCCTCGTTCGAGTCCGCGACCTGCACCAGGCAGAGGTCGGGCCAATAGCTGTTTTCGCGCATGAACTCGGTGTCGACCGCAATATAGGGCGATTGGGCGATCCGGGCGCAGAATGAAGCGAGAGTCTTGCTGTCGGTAATCAGCGGATGGATTTGCATATGGTCTTCGATCTTATTATGGGCTGGCCCGTCGCACGCGGGCTCGTCAATGCTTGACAAGACTGCCCATAGCGGCGCTGCAACAATTTGTCATTTCCGTAAAACGTAGCTGAAAGAATAGATCGCCATGCATGCTTATCGCACTCATACCTGCGGCGCCCTGACCTCGGCCGAGGTCGGCAATGAGGTGCGCGTGTCCGGCTGGGTGCACCGCAAGCGCGACCATGGCGATCTGGTCTTCATCGACCTGCGCGACCATTATGGCATGGTGCAGATCGTCACCGAGGTCGACGGGCCGGTGTTCAAGGTGATCGAATCGCTGCGCGCCGAAAGCGTCGTGACGGTGACGGGCAAGGTCGTGGCCCGCGCCACGGAGGCCGTGAACCCCAACCTGCCGACCGGCGAGGTCGAGATTCGCGCTCTGGACGCCGTCGTGCTCTCCGCCGCCGCCGATTTGCCGCTGCCGGTTGCGGGCGAGCAGGACTATCCCGAGGATATCCGCCTGCGCTACCGCTTCCTCGACCTGCGGCGCGAGACGCTGCACGCGAACATCGTCAAGCGCACCAAGATCATCTCCGACATGCGCCGCCGCATGGAGGGCATTGGCTTCACCGAATATTCGACGCCGATCCTGACGGCCTCCTCGCCCGAGGGCGCGCGCGACTTCCTGGTGCCGAGCCGCATCCATGCGGGGAAATTCTACGCCCTGCCGCAGGCGCCGCAGCAATATAAGCAGTTGCTGATGGTCGCCGGTTTCGACCGCTATTTCCAGATCGCGCCCTGCTTCCGCGACGAAGACCCGCGCGCCGACCGCCTGCCGGGTGAGTTCTACCAGCTCGACCTGGAGATGAGCTTCGTCACGCAGGAAGATGTGTGGAACACGATGGAGCCGGTGATTGCTGAGGTTTTCGAGGCGTTCGCCAACGGCAAGCCGGTGACCCCCGCGGGCAGCTTCCCGCGGATTCCGCATGCCGAGGCGATGCTGAAATATGGGTCGGACAAGCCCGACCTGCGCAACCCGATCCTGATCACCGACGTGACCGAGCATTTCGTGGGTTCGGGTTTCGGCATCTTCGCGGGGATCGTGGAGAGCGGCGGCGTGATCCGCGCGATCCCGGCGCCGGGCGCGGGCGCGGGTAGCCGGAAGTTCTTCGACGACATGAATGTCTGGGCGCGGGCCGAGGGCTATTCGGGCCTGGGCTATATCAACATCAAGGACGGCGTGCCCGGTGGCCCCATCGCCAAGAATCATGGCGAGGAGCGTACGGCGAAGCTGATCGAGGCGCTGGGCCTTGGCCCCAATGACGGCGTGTTCTTCGCGGCGGGCAAGGAGTCGCAGGCGGCCAAGCTGGCCGGTCTGGCGCGCATCCGCGTGGGTGAGCAGTTGGACCTGATCGACAAGGATCGGTTCGAATTGTGCTGGATCGTCGATTTCCCCTTCTACGAATATGATGAGGACACGAAGTCGATCGACTTCGCGCACAACCCCTTCTCCATGCCGCAGGGTGGGTTGGACGCGCTGAACGATCAGGACCCGCTGACCATCAACGCCTATCAGTATGACATGGTCTGCAACGGCTATGAGATCGCCTCGGGCTCGATCCGCAACCAGTCGCCCGAACTGATGGTCAAGGCGTTCGAGAAGGTGGGCCTCAGCCAGGCGGATGTGGAGGAGCGCTTCGGCGGTCTGTACCGCGCCTTCCAATATGGCGCGCCGCCCCATGGCGGCATGGCGGCGGGCGTGGACCGCATCGTGATGCTGCTGTGCGGCGCGCAGAACCTGCGCGAAATCACGCTCTTCCCGATGAACCAGCGCGCCGAGGATTTGCTGATGGGCGCGCCGAGCGCGGCCGAGTTCAAGCAGCTGCGCGAACTCAACATCCGCGTGGTGGAGCCCCAGGCCAAGGCCTGAAACCTTATTGCGTGACGGCTTGTTAAAGCCCCGTCCCTGTTCCAGAACGGGGGCGGGGCTTTGCTTTTGCCGGAGGGACGCATGACCATCGACCTCGCCGATTATGAGAAAGGTGTGAAGCTCAAGGGCGATTATGAGGCGCAGCTGGCCGCACTCCAGCAGCGGCTCGCCAAGATCCAGGTCGCCCACATCATCCACGACCGGCGCAGCGTCATCATGCTGGAAGGCTGGGACGCGGCGGGCAAGGGGGGTATCATCAAGCGGATGACCGCTGAATGGGACCCGCGCTATTTTCAGGTCCATCCCATCTCCGCGCCCAGCGAGACGGAGCGCGATCATCATTTCCTCTGGCGTTTCTGGACGCGGCTGCCCGCCGGGCGGAACATCTCCATCTTCGACCGGAGCTGGTACGGCCGGGTGCTGGTGGAACGGGTCGAGGGCTATTGTTCCAAGGGCGAGTGGAAGCGCGCCTATGAGGAGATCAACGCGTTCGAAAAGCAGCAGGTCGACGCCGGGACCAATATCGTCAAGCTGTTCGTTCATATCACCCAGGAGGTACAGGACGAACAGCTCGCCCAACGACTCGATACGCCGTGGAAGCGGTGGAAGACGGGCGCGGACGATTATCGCAACCGGGCGAAGCGGGCCGACTATCTGGATGCGATGCACGACATGTTCCACAAGACCGACAGCAAATATGCGCCATGGCATGTGATCGACAATAATCATCGTCGGGCCGGACGGATCGCGGCGCTGACCATGGTGGCCAAGCGATTGGAAAAGCTGGTCCCCATGGATTTTCCAGAGGCCGACCCTGCGGTGGTGAAGCTGGCGGCCAAGGCCTATGGCTATAAGCCTGTCTAGGAATATCTTATGAAAACATATGGTTGTAACAAAACTGTCACCAAATTCTAACGACCCGTTTACCATTTCGGGCCTAATCGAGCGGCCATGTACGCACCGCAGATGCTCGACCCGTCCCCGACCGAAGCCAGGGCTCGCCCGGAGGCGGCCCTGTTCCTGGTCGCGCCCAGTCCGGCGATCCGGCTGGGGCGGCCGCTGAGCGAGGCGGTCGACCATTTCCAGCATGACCCGGCGCTGCGCCTGCTGCCGGTACTGGATGCCGCGGACCGGCCGGTCGGGGCGATCTATGAGCGTGACATGCGGCGCATCCTGTTCAACCCCTTTGGCCATGCGCTGCTGCGCAATCCCAGTTTCGGCGGGCGGCTGGACGATCATGTCCGGCCCTGCGCCACGGTCGAACGGCGCGCCAGCATCGAGGCGCTGATCGATCTCTATGCCGCGCAGGGACAGGGTTGTGAGGGGCTGATCGTCACCGAAGACGGACGGTATGCGGGGATGGTCGGCGGTCAGTTGCTGCTGAAGCTGGCGGCGGAGCGCGATGCGCGAGTGGCACTGGCGCGGGTCGAGCGGCTGGAACGGGTGACGCGGGAAAGCGCGACGTTCCGGTCCGACATCGAAACGCTGATCGGCGATCTGGTGGGAATGGCCGACATGCTGTCCCGCCTGGCTGAGGACGCCGCGGAGCGGGCGGCGCATAATGGACAGGCCTCGGCGGGCATGGCGGTGGCGGCGGCGCAGACGGCGGATAATCTGTCGGGTATTGCAGCGTCCGGGCGCGAGCTGGGGCTGCTGTTCCGGTCGATGGAGGCCGAAGTGCATGAGGCAGGCGCCGCCATTCGCGCGGCGGTGGAGCAGACGCAGTCGGGGTCGGCCCAGACCCGCATGCTCAGCGCGCAGGCGGACGGGATCGGCGAAGTGACCGCGCTGATCGACAGCATCGCCCGGGCGACGACGACGCTGGCTCTCAATGCCGGGATCGAGGCGGCGCGGGCCGGGGAGGCGGGGCAGGGCTTTGCCGTTGTCGCGCGGGAGGTCAAGTCGCTCGCCGGGCAGACCCGCGATGCCGCGGCGGAGATTGCCCGGCGAATCGACCATATCCGCCTGACCGTCGGCCATGTGGCGCAGGGTCATGCCCATATGGACGCCGCCATGGCGACGGCGGACCGGCTGTCGGCTTCGGTGTTCGAGGCGGTGGCGCGGCATGGCGCCTTCAGCCAGGCGATCGCGGGCAGCGTCGGGGAAGCGGGCGAGGCGAGCGAGCATATCCGTACCAGCGCCAGCCGGATCAGCGCCAATGCGAGCGCGGCGGTGGAGGATGCGCGGGCGATGCGCAGTGCGGCGGGCCGGCTGTCGGAGGAGGCGCACCGGCTGGAGGATCGCGCCGGAGCCTATATCCGCGCGATTCAGGCGGCATAGGGCTGAATATGGCCCTCGCGGGAAAAGGGGCTGGCTTCGGACGGAATTCGGGCTAGGCTCGCCCTCCATAAAGAAGGAGAGGATGCATGCTCGTCATGTTCGTGGGCGCCGACCGGACCGAAACCGCCGTCAATGCCGCGCAGGTCACCTTCGTTTCATCGGTCACCGACGGCACCCGCATCCGCTTCGGCGAGGGGCGCAGCGTGACCGTGGTGGAACCGATCGGGGAGGTGATGGAGCGGCTCAACCATTCGCTGCGGCCGCATGATTAGAGCGCGCTGCGTTAAATCGTACGCAAGTCGCGCGCTCTAAGCTTTTGTTGTCGTATCGTTTTAAGCGCAAAACGGGTTCCCACTTTTGCGCACGATACTCTAGCACCGCTATCCGGGAATGGCGGCAAAATGATCACTCCGGATAGCGGATCGCCATCACTTCATATTCCTTTTCCCCCGCGGGGAGCATCACGCGGCGCAGGTCTCCCACGGCCGCGCCGCGCAGGGCGCGGGCGATGGGCGTGGCCCAGCCGATGCGGCCGGCGCCCGCGTCCGTCTCGTCATTGCCGACCAGGGTGACGGTGCGGTGGTTGTCATCCTCGTCCGCGATGGTGACGGTGGCGCCGAAATAGACCTTGCTCTTGTCGGGTTGCTGGCGCGGATCGACGACCTTGGCGTCCTTCATCTTGCGCGACAGGCGCTTCAATTGCCCGTCAATCTCGCGCATCCGCTTGCGGCCATAGAGATAGTCGCCATTTTCGCTGCGGTCGCCATTGCCCGCCGCCCAGCTCACCACCTCCACGATCCTGGGGCGCTCGATCCCGAGGAGCTGGTCATATTCGGCGCGCAGCTTCGCAAAGCCTTCGGGAGTGATGTAATTGGGGTGGGCGGTGCTCATGCCCCGCCCATATCAGCCCGGTGTCTGCTTGCCGAGATATTTGGACAAGGGCGTCGTGGTCCCCCGGAAGCGGGCGCGCTGAGGGTTCATCGCCTCGTAGACCACGGCATTTTCCAGCACGCGCTGGACATAGTTGCGCGTCTCGAACAGCGGGATCTGCTCGATCCAGCGCAGCATGTCGGCGCCGGGCAGGCGCGGATCGCCGTTGGCGGCGATCCAGCGGTTCACATTGCCCGGCCCGGCATTATAGGCCGCCACCGCCAACGGGTAGCTGCCGCCATAATAGTCGAGCATCCGCTGGAAATAGGAGGAGCCGAGCATGATGTTGTAGCTGGGATCGTTGAGCGAACTGGGATCGTAGCTCATCCCCAGCTTGCCCGCCTGCTCGCGCGCGGTGCCGGGCATCAGCTGCATCAGGCCCCGTGCGCCCGCATGGCTGACGATCTGCCGGTCGAACTGGCTTTCCTGCCGGGCGATGGCATGGACCATGGTCCAGTTATATTGCGCCTCGGACGGGACGGGCACGCGCGGGAAGGCGCTGGTGCCATAGCCGGTGAGGCCGCTCGACACGGCGCGGCGGCCGACCATCACCCCCATGTCCGGGCGGCCGATGCTCTGGGCGAGTTCCACCGCCAGATAATGATCGGCGTCGCTGTCGGCATTGTTGGCGATGGCGCGGGCGAATTTGCTCTGGTCTTCCCAATAGCCCATTTCGCCCAGCGCCTTCACCGCGCGAACGACCGAGCGGTTGGCGAACGCCGCGCGTTCAGCGGCCGAGATTTCGACGGGGCGCTCGACGGTGGCCGGCGCGGGGATCGGGCGGCCCAGCCGTTCGAGTGCCAATTGGCCGTAGAATTGGTCGGGGAAGACGGCGGCGCGTGCGAAATAGCTGTTCGCGCTGGCGGCATCGCCCGCCTGGAGCGCGGCGCGCCCGGCCCAGTAGAAACCCTTGGACTGGGTCTGAGGTGACTTGGCGGCGGTGGCGTAACGGCGGAACATCTCCACCGCGTCCAGCGGCTTATTGAGATTATAGAAGGCCGTCGACCCCGCCAGCCAGGCAAGGCTGGTATAATCGTCGCGCTCGCCGATCGGCCGCGTGTTGACGTCGGTGCCGGGCAGATAGGCGTCGTCCAGCTTGCTGGCGATGCCGTAGGCGAAGCTCCACTGGCTGTCGTTGGCGGCGGCGCGCGCCTGGGTCAGCAGCGTTTCATACCATTTCTCCGCGTCGCCCGGCCGGAAGGTCAGCGCCGGGCGATTGGCGAGATATTGGCGGCCGGCGATCCAGTTGCCGGTATTCAGCATCCAGCCTGCCTTGTCCGCGATGAAGCCGGCGTCGGTGGCGCCGACCGCCTCGCCAAGCTGCATCTTCATCGTCGCGTCGGGCGCCTTCTGGCGGAAGGCGATGCGCGCGTCATAGACCGGGCGGCGGGCGGGGGAGACATAGGCTAGCATCCGCTGCGCGCCCATGATGTCGCCCTTCCACAGCAGGGCGTCGGCGCGCAGGTCATGTTCGACCGAGGTCCAGCCGGAACCGAAGAGTGAGAGCAGCCGCGCCTCGTCATCGGGCGAGAGCGTGCCGCCGATCCAGGCATTGCGCGCGGCGACCCGCGCCTCGCCCATGCGGTTCTGCTGCATCAGCGCCAGCGCGTAACGGGCATTGCCGGTGGCGGTGCGGGGCGGGAAGCGGGTGAAGAAGCCGACGACCTGGCCCGGATCGTAGCTGTTGGGGTTGATGCCGGTTTCCGCCAACCGCCGCATCCGGTCCTCGCCCGGCCAGCCGGGGTTCGCCATGATGAAGCTCATATAGGTGGAGGAACCGAGGCCATCGCTTTGCTGGAGCGCGCGCCACTGGCTGATCGTGCCGGAGATCGAAGGATCGCTCGCCACGCCGATTCGGCCTTGCGCCCTTTGCCAGGGGCTCGGTTCGTTCGAACTTGGAATCGGCTGGACCACGGCGCCCGGCGGATAGGCCGAAGCGGGCGGAGGCACGGGCGTTTCCGTCTGGGCGCTGGCGCCCGCGGTGAACAGCAAGAGAGCAATCAAAGGCATACGGACCATGACAGTTTCAGAACAGGAGGGCGACAGCCTACTAGACATGATCGCAATTGCATCCTTATCAGGCCATGAATGACGCGCTATAGCGCGCCGTTCGCGTGTTTCACGCTATGATGCCCCGGAATCCCGGTGAATTGAAGGAGTTTGTTTGCCATGTTTTCCGGGTCGATTCCGGCGCTGATCACGCCCTTCCGTGACGGGGCGGTGGATGAGGCCGCCTTCCGCGCCTTTGTCGATTGGCAGATCGAGGAAGGCAGCAGCGGATTGGTGCCCTGCGGCACGACCGGCGAAAGCGCGACCATGACGGTCGAGGAGCATAATCGCGTCATCGCCATCTGCGTCGACCAGGCGGCCGGCCGGGTGCCGGTGATCGCAGGCTGCGGTTCCAACGACACGCGAATCGCGCTGGAGCATATGTTCGCGGCGCAGGCGGCGGGCGCCGACGCCGCGCTGGTGGTCGCGCCCTATTACAACAAGCCCAATCAGGACGGCGTCTACCAGCATTTCGCCTATCTGGCCGAGCGCTGCTCGCTGCCGATCATCCTCTATAATGTGCCCAGCCGCACCATCACCGACATCGGCGTGCCGGTGATCCATCGCCTGTCGGAAGAGTTCCAGACCATCATCGGCATCAAGGACGCCACCGGGAATCTCGGGCGGGTCAGCGCACAGCGCCTCGCTTGCCGCGCCGATTTCTGCCAGCTTTCCGGGAATGACGAGACGGCGCTGGGTTTCAATGCGATGGGTGGCAAGGGCTGCATTTCGGTCACGGCCAATGTCGCGCCGCGCCTCTGCGCCGATTTCCAGAAAGCGATCGCGGTGGGCGATTGGAATGGCGCCCTGGCGCTCCAGGATCGTCTCTACCCGTTGCATGATGCCCTGTTCAGCGATTCTTCACCCGGCCCGGTTAAATACGCCCTTACGCGGGTCCGTCCCGACATGCCCGGCGACGTCCGCCTGCCGATCACCTGGCCGTCGGAATCGAGCCGCGCCGCCGTCGACCGGGCGTTGGAGATCGCCGGGCTGGTATAAGGCCGGGCCGTCCCCATATTCCCTGCTTTCGGGCCGCGTGCCTGGAATAAGGATCGGGCGCGGCGCGTACAGGATGCGACTGCGCTCGACACGAACGGAAGTTTAGAAAAGACTGATGGCCCGCCCCCGTCCCGAAGCCTTCGACAAGAAGAAGATCGTCGCCGAGAACCGGCGCGCGCGGTTCGAATATTTCCTGGAGGATGTGTTCGAGGCGGGCATCGCCCTGCAAGGCACCGAGGTCAAGTCGCTGCGCTTTGGGGAGGGCAATATCGCGGAAAGCTATGCCGAGGTGAAGGGGGAGCAGGTGTGGCTGGTCAACAGCAACATCCCCGAATTCAGCCATGGCAACCGCTTCAACCATGAGCCCAAGCGCCCCCGCAAGCTGCTGCTGCACCAGCGGGAGATCGCCCGCATGCATGGTGCGGTGGAGCGCAAGGGCATGACGCTGGTGCCGCTGAGCATCTATTTCAACAGCCGGGGCAAGGCGAAGGTCGAACTGGCGCTGGCCAAGGGCAAGAAGACCCATGACAAGCGCGACACGATCAAGGAACGCGACTGGAAGCGCGATCAGCAGCGCATCATGAAGGCGCATCGCTGATGGGGCCGAAAGAAAGCATGGGGCGCCTCTCCCGCTGGTGGCATGCCAATGCCCCGACCCGTGAGTCGCTGGAACATAACCGCTTTTTGGCCCCTGTGGCGCATAGGGTGTTGGAGCCGTCCTTGTGGCGCTTTACCCGGCGGTCGGTGCCGCGTGGCGTGGCCTTGGGGCTGCTGGTCGGTATCTTCCTGCTGATCCCCGGCGTGCAGATTGCGGGCGCGGCGCTTCTGGCGCTGCCTTTCCGGGCGAATATCCCGCTGGCGGCGGCGATGACCTTCCTGTCCAATCCCGCGACGACGCCGCTGTTCCTGATGGCGTCGGTGTGGATGGGCAACTGGATGCTGGGGCGCACCGCTGACGCTTCCGGCTTCATGGCGCTGGTCGACAAACATGCCTCGATCCGCGACTGGTGCGCCTGGCTTTTTTCCGAAGCGGCGCCCGCCATGCTGCTGGGGCTGGCGCTGATTTCGCTGGCTTTCGCGGTGGTCGGTTATTTCCTGGCCGACTGGATCTGGCGCCATCGCATGGGCCGCAAATGGCATGCGCGCAAATTGAGGATTGGCAAGGCAGGCGAAAGCAGCGCATTGGAGGAAGCCGCTTCGGCCTGACGGGTGGGGCGGCAAGTCCATTGTGAATGCAGGGGGATAGCCGGGCCGTGTCCGCGCGTGTGATCAGGGATGGAGATGCTTGGGGCGCTGATCGGCCGTCGCCGCTGGCCCTGCCTCTGCTGATCCTGTTGGCGCTGATTTCCGCCGGGCTGGTCGTCTATGCCGCCGGGAACTGGGCGCTGGGCGCCGGTTTCGCCGCGGCGGTGCTGGCCGGGGCGGCGCTTTTGAGCTGGTATCGCAAGCTTCATCCGCAGGAAATGGCGGTGGGGGAGGCCGTGCCCGACTGGACGGTGGCGCGGGCGGCGGCGGATGCATCCAATATGGCGATCGCGGTCACCGATCGCGCCGGGCGGCTGGTCTGCGCCAGCGATCTGTTCGGGGAGTGGTTTCCCGGCTTCCCCGCGCCGCCGCACGTCACTGGCGACGCTGCCCTGTCCGACAGCCTGGGTAACGCCGCCCGCGCCGCCTGGCGCGATGGCGAGGCGCGGGTCGAGGGGATCGTACAGGGCGCGCTGCGGCTGGACGCTTTCGTCTGCCGCACGGGACGGTCGGAAGATTATCTGCTGTGGCGCTTTTCCCCCGTGCGCCAGCCCAGCGCGCTGGACGATGTGCATCGCCTGCTGACCGGGGAGGCCGGTCGGCAATTGGGCGAAGCGGGCATCATGGCGGTGATGATCGGCGGCGAGGGGCGCATCCGCGCGGCCAATGGCGCCTTTCTGCTGCGCGCCGCAGGGCGGATCGACGCCAATATCACCGGCCGCGATTTCGCCGCGCATATGCGGGTGGACGACAAGGCGCGGCTGTTCCTGGCGCGGGAGGAATCGGGCGGCATTCCGCTGCGGCTGTTGCAGGTGCCGTTGAAGCGCGCCGCGCAGCCCGTCGGTGCGCAATCGGGCGCGCAGGACGGGCCGATGCTGCTGCTGCTGATCGACGAGCCGGCAGGCAATGCGGGCGGGACGTCGGCGCTATCCTATATCGAGACCCTGTTGTCGCTGCTGCCCTTCGGCCTCGCCATGGCGGATCGTGATGGGCGGGTGCTGTTTCTCAACAAGGCTTTTTCGCGCGCGGCGGGCCTCAAGGAAGGCGACAAGCCGAGCTATCCCGGCGATCTGGTCGTGCGGGAGGATCAGGCGGCGGTGGCGGACGCGGTGCGGCGTTTCGCCGTCGGCCCGCAAATGTCGGGCGATGTCGCCGTGCGCATGCGCGAGCAGCCGGACGAGCCGATCGCGCTCAGCCTGGCGGGCGTGCGCGGGCTGGGCGAGGCGGCGGTGCTGCTCAGCCTCAAGGACAATAGCGAGGAGAGCAAGCTCAAGCGGCAGGTGGCGCAGGCCACCAAGATGCAGGCCATCGGCCAACTCGCGGGCGGCGTGGCGCACGACTTCAACAATATCCTGACCGCGATCATCGGCCATTGCGACCTGATGCTGATGCGCCATACGCCCGGCGACAGCGATTATGACGACATTCAGCAGATCAAGTCGAACAGCAACCGTGCGGCGGGGCTGACGCGGCAGTTGCTCGCTTTCTCGCGCCAGCAGACCTTGCGGCCGCAGATCTTGCAATTGCCCGATATCGTCGCGGACGTCTCCAATCTGTTGAAGCGCCTGCTGGGCGAAAGCGTCAAATTGGAGGTCACCCATGGCCGCAATCTGGGCGCGGTCCGGGCGGACCCCGGCCAGTTGGAGCAGGTGATCGTCAACCTCGCCGTCAACGCCCGCGACGCCATGCCCGACGGCGGCACGCTCAACATCCAGACCTATGCCGTGCCCGCCGCCAAGGTGCGGGAAATGCGCACCGACATCATGCCGCCCGCCGACTATACGGCGGTGCGGGTGTCGGACACGGGCCTCGGCATCCCGCCCGACATATTGTCCAAGATTTTCGAGCCTTTCTTCACCACCAAGGAACTGGGCAAGGGGACGGGGCTTGGCCTTTCGACCGTCTACGGCATCGTCAAGCAGTCGGGCGGGTTCATCTTCGCGGAGTCCGAACTGGGACGAGGGGCGAGCTTCGTCATCTATCTGCCCGTCTATCAGGGCGCCGATGCCGATCAGGCCGCCCAGCCCAAGGCGCCGGTCCGCCGCACCGAGACCTGGGGCACGGGCACGGTTCTGCTGGTGGAGGATGAGGATATGGTGCGCGCCGTCGCCGAACGGGCATTGACGCGGCAGGGCTATAAGGTGCTGACCGCCAACGACGGCGAACAGGGGCTCGAGGTGCTGGCCGGTGATGAGAAGATCGACCTGCTGATTTCCGACGTCGTGATGCCGAACATGGACGGCCCCGCCATGGTGGCGCGGGCCAGGGCCAGCCATCCCGACCTGCCGGTGCTGTTCATGTCGGGCTATGCCGAGGAACAGTTGCGCAAATCGATCGACATCGCCAATGTGGCCTTCCTGCCAAAACCCTTTTCCGTCAGCCAGTTGGCGGAAGCGGCGCGGGATGCGCTGGCAACGCGGCCGGCGCCGGAATGAATTTGGGGAATGAACTTCTGCGCGGTTCGGTGATTATACTGGCCGGAAATCCGTCCGGGGTGGCGACGGTATGATTGGGGACCGCAAGCATGTCTGACGGCAAGACCATCCTGATCGTCGAAGACGAGGCCATGATCGGCATGATGCTGGAGGATTATCTCGACACGCTCGGATACCGGCTGCATGCGATTGCCGAATCGGTCGATGAGGCTTGTACCAAGGCGCGGGAGGGCGGTTTCGACGCGGCGCTGCTCGACTGCAACCTGCATGGCGAGAAAAGCTGGCCGGTCGCCGACATATTGGCGCAGAGCGGCATTCCCTTCGTCTTTGCGACCGGCGGCATGGCGGACGACCTGCCGACGGGCCATGCCGACCGGCCGACCTTGGCCAAGCCCTTCACCATCGGCGCGGTCGAACGGGCGCTGAACAAAGCGCTGGGAACCCGATAAGAAAAATTCGTTCCCCTCTTGTTCCATGAGAACAAACAGGATACATGGTGGCCACGCGCCACATAAATCGGCGCGTTCCGCTTGACAGGGGATAGGCCGATGACAGCAATGCTCTCACTCATCGATTCCAAGAAGACAGGAACAATGGACAGACAGAAAGCATTGGAAGCGGCCCTTTCCCAGATCGACCGTGCCTTCGGCAAAGGCTCTGCGATGAAGCTGGGCAGCCGCGAGAAGATCGAGATCGAAGCGATCTCGACCGGATCGCTGGGGCTGGATATCGCGCTCGGCATCGGCGGCCTGCCGCGCGGGCGCATTGTGGAGATTTACGGTCCGGAAAGTTCGGGCAAGACCACCCTGGCGCTGCACGCCATTGCCGAAGCGCAGAAGACCGGCGGCGTCGCGGCCTTCGTCGATGCGGAACATGCGCTCGATCCCGGATATGCGAAGAAGCTGGGTGTCGATATCGACGAGCTGATCGTGTCGCAGCCCGATACCGGCGAGCAGGCGCTGGAGATCGTCGATACGCTGGTGCGGTCGAATGCGATCGACGTGCTGGTGATCGACTCGGTCGCCGCGCTGGTGCCGCGCGCGGAAATCGAGGGCGAGATGGGCGACAGCCATGTCGGCCTGCAAGCCCGTCTGATGAGCCAGGCACTGCGCAAGCTGACCGGCTCCATCTCGCGCTCGCGCTGTCTGGTGATCTTCATCAACCAGGTGCGCATGAAGATCGGCGTGATGTACGGCAATCCGGAAACGACGACCGGCGGTAACGCGCTCAAATTCTACGCCTCGGTCCGCCTCGACATCCGCCGCACCGGCCAGATCAAGGATCGCGAGGACATTGTGGGCAACGCGACCCGCGTGAAGGTGGTCAAGAACAAGGTCGCCCCGCCGTTCAAGCAGGTCGAATTCGACATCATGTATGGCGAGGGCGTGTCCAAGATCGGTGAACTGCTCGACATCGGCGTGAAGGCCGGTCTGGTCGAGAAATCGGGCGCCTGGTTCTCCTATGACTCCGTCCGCATCGGCCAGGGGCGTGAGAATGCGAAAACCTATCTGAAAGAACATCCCGAAATGGCGGAACGCCTGGAAAAGGCGATCCGCGGCAAGACCGAGGAAGTCGCCGAAGGGATGATGGCCGGACCCGAAGCGGAGGATGATGGCGAATAAGCGCTGACAGCCCTCCGGCCAGATCAACCGGAGAGTTTCAGCGCGGCACTGCCCACCTGCTGCTTCACGCACTGAAAAGGCCCGCTGCGCCATTGGCGCGGCGGGCCTTTTACCGTGGGCGTTGAGGGTTTTGGCTATTCTCGCTCATTGAACGCGACCTATTCCTGCGAAGGCAGGAGTCAGGTCGGACAGTGGGACTGGAATCCTGCCTTCGCAGGAACACAAGCATTCAAACTAGAGCATCGTGCGCAAAAGTGGGAACCGGTTTTGCGCTTAAAGCGATGCGACAACAAAAGCTTAGAGCGTGCGGCTCGCGTACGATTTAGCGCAGCGCGCTCTAGGGGTCTGCCTTCCACCCAAGGCCGCACTGCCATAGCAATTGACAGCCACCATAGTTGCGTCAAAAGAACATATCGGGAACAAAAGATATGATCGAGTCGGTAACAACCCTGGCTGCCCTGCGGCGGCGCATCGCATCGCTGGAACGCATTCCTGCGGGGCAAGCCGTCCCGCGGGTGGCGACGGGGCATGTGCAGCTCGACCGGGCGTTGGGTGGCGGCCTTTCCCGTGGGCGGTTGCATGAGCTGTTCGGTAGCATCGAGGACGAAGGCGCTGCGGCTGGGTTGGCGCTCGGCTTCGCACAATTGCTGGCGGGCGAGCAGCCGTTGCTCTGGCTGCGCACCGCGGCGGCGGAGCGGGCTGGCGGCATGGCCTATGGGCCGGGATTGGCGGCGTTGGGCATGGCGCCTGACCGGTTGCTGATCGGTGTCATGACGGAGGAGGCCATGCTTTTGCGCGCGGCGGTCGATGCGCTGCGATGTCCGGCGCTCGGTGCGCTGATGATCGAACTGCGGGGCCGGGCGCCGCTGCTGGATCTCACGGCCAGCCGGCGGCTGGCACTGGCGGCGGAGGGATCGGGCGTGACGGCCGTCATCCTGCGGATCGGTGGAGAACCGGTGCCGAGCGCCGCCGATACGCGCTGGCAGGTGAGGGCGGCGCCCTCCATCCCCTTGCCGGGCAATGCGCCGGGGATGAGCGCCTTCGATCTGTCCCTGCTGCGCCAACGGGCGGGACCGGATGGCTTCCACTGGCGGCTCACATGGGACAGCGGGCGGAGCAGCTTTGCAAAGGCGGATGAAGAGGCGCGCGATGAACGCCATGATCATGGACAAGACAGTGCAGGAGGCTACGGACAGGCGGCGCTATCTGGCGCTGTGGTTCCCCTTTCTGCCGATCGATCGGCTTCGGATCGCGCGGCCTGACCTCTGGGCGACCAAAGCTGGGGGAGCGGGGGGTGAGGGTCCGGCGGTGGTCGTCGAACAGGTGCGCGGCGCGATGCGGTTGGCGACGCTGGACGCCGATGCCCTGGCGCTGGGGCTGACGCCCGGCATGACGCTGGCCGATGCCCGGGCCCGGGAGCCGGCTCTGCGGGTTTTCGACGCCGATCCCCATGGCGATCAGGATTGGCTGGAGCGGCTGTGCGACGGTTGTACGCGCTACACGCCGATCGCAGCGCTCGATTCGCCCTTCGGCCTGATCCTCGACATCACAGGTTGCGCGCATCTCTGGGGCGGGGAGGAGGTGCTGGCGCGCGATGCGGTCGACCGGCTGGAGCGACACGGCATGGGTGTACGCCATGCCCTGGCCGGGACGGCGGAGGGGGCCCATGCGCTGTGCCGGTTCCCGGCGGGCGCGGCGGCGGACGAGAATGCGGCGTTGCGGCGGCTGCCGGTCGAGGTGTTGCGGCTGGAGGAGGAGAGCGCCGTGGCGCTGCGCCGGGCGGGGTTGCGCACTGTGGGCGATCTGGCGGCGCGACCGGCATCGGCCTTGGCGGCACGGTTCGGCGAGGACGCGGTCGACGCGCTCGGCAATCTGCTGGGATTGGGGCGGCGACCGCTGGCGCCGCGGCGTCCCCGTCCGGTCGTCCGCATCGAGCGGCGCTTCGCCGAACCGATCGGCAGCACGGCCTTTGCCCTCAGGACGCTGGAGGAAATGGCTGCCGAGGCCGGGGAAGGTTTGACCGAACGGGGGCAGGGCGGCCGCCGGTTCGAGGCGGTCTTTTTCCGCAGCGATGGCCTCGCCTTTCCGCTGCGGGTCGAAACCAGCCTGCCGGTCCGCGACGCGCCGACGATCATGCGGCTGGTGCAGGAGCGGATCGACGGCTTGTCCGATCCGCTCGATCCCGGCTTCGGCTTCGACATGCTGCGCCTCACCGTGCCGCAGGCCGAACCGATGGCGCCCACTCAATTGGCGCTGGAAGGCGGCGAGGCGCGCCGGGGCGAAGGCATGGCCGCACTGGTCGACCGGCTGTCGATCCGGGCGGGGCGAAACCGGATTCAGCGGCTTCACCCCAATGACAGCCATATTCCCGAACAGGCGCAACTGGCCCTGCCCGCCGTCGAAAGCCGTGCGCCGGCCCACTGGCCCAGTCAGGAGGAGAAGGGCGATCCACCGCTCCGTCCGCTGCATCTGTTCGACCCGCCCCAGCCGGTCGAGGTGGTGGCGGAGGTGCCCGATGGTCCGCCGCACCGCTTCCGCTGGCGCCGGGCCTTGCATGAGATCATCCGCTTCGAAGGTCCCGAACGGATCGCGCCCGAATGGTGGAAGGCGAAGGACGGCGCGCTGGAGGGCGAAAGCGCTGGCCTTACGCGCGACTATTACCGGGTGGAGGATGCGCGGGGGCGCCGCTACTGGATATTCCGCCATGGCCTTTATGGTACGGAAGCGGCGCATCCGGGCTGGTATATCCACGGCCTGTTCGCATGAAACGGCATGGACCCGATCCGTCCCGGCCCAAGTCCACCGACCGGCGGGAGTTGGACAGGCTGGAGGCCGAGCGAGGGCATAGGCATCGGCAAACCGGAAAGCCGCCTGAAGCGCCGCTCTTTGCCGAGCTTGGCGTCATGACCAATTACAGCTTCCTGCATGGCGCCTCTCATCCCTCCGACCTGATCGCAAGGGCCATGGAACTCGGCCTGCATGCGATCGGCATCGCCGACCGGAACAGCGTGGCGGGCGTCGTGCGCGCCTATGTCGCGTTGCGTGATGCGCCCGAGAAGGCGCGACAGGCATGGATGGATGCGAAGAAGGAAAAGGGGGAGGCACCGGCGCTGACGGCCGGGGAGCAGGCCGCCTGCGAAACCGATCTGCGCCTGGTCGTCGGTGCGCGGCTGGTTTTCGTCGATGGGACGCCGGACATATTGGCCTATCCCACCAGCCGCTTCGGCTGGGGACGGCTGACCCGCCTTTTGACTCGCGGAAACATGCTGGCTGTCAAAGGGGATTGTATTCTCCGCATGGGCGACCTGATCGCGCATCTGGACGACATGCAGCTTGTCGTCATGCCTTTCTCCACGGCGCGGTTGCAGCGGGGGCATGCTTCGCCACCCGATTATCCTCTCGACGATCGGCAGCCGGAGGGGGATGCTCCGCATCTGCGGCTGGTATCGTCTTCCCTTCCGCCGATGGATTGGACCGGGACGCTTCGCCTTTTGCGGGGCAAGGCGCCGGGGCGTGTGTGGCTTGGGCTTTGTCTGCGTTATCAGGGCCGCGACGCCCGCCATATGGCGCGAATGCAGGGTGTGGCGGCAGAGCTGAATGTGCCGTTGCTGGCGACCAATGACGCGCTCTATGCCGAAGAGTCGGCAAGGCCGCTTCAGGATGTGTTGAGCTGCATCCGGGAAGGCGTGACGCTGAAGGAAGCCGGACGAAGGTTGGAGGCGAATTCCGAGCGTCATCTGAAATCGCCTGCCGAAATGGCGCGGCTCTTTGCGTCCTGTCCGCAGGCGGTGGCGGAAACGATCCGCTTTGTCGAAGGGATCGGTTTCCGCCTGACCGATCTCCAATATGAATATCCCCATGAGCCGGTTCCGCCGGGCTGGTCGCCCGACGGCTGGCTGGAACATCTGGTGCGAAGCCGGGCGAAGCGGCGTTATGGACGACGGTTGCCGCCCAAGGTGAAAGCGTTGATCGGGCAGGAACTTCGGCTGATCCGCAAGCAGAATTACGCCTATTATTTCCTGACAGTGCATGATCTGGTGCGTTTCGCCCGCACGCGAAAGCCCCCGATATTATGCCAGGGGCGGGGGTCCGCCGCCAATTCGATCGTCTGCTTCCTGCTCGACGTCACCTCCATCGATCCGATGCATCACGATCTGCTCTTTTCCCGCTTCGTGTCGGAGGAGCGGGACGAGCCACCCGATATCGATGTCGATTTCGAGCATGAGCGGCGCGAAGAGGTGATGCAATATATCTACCGCCGCTATGGGCGGGAACGCGCGGGCATTGCGGCGACCGTCATTCATTATCGATCCCGCAGCGCTCTGCGCGAAGTGACGAAGGTGCTCGGGTTGAGCGAAGATGTCGCGGCGCGATTATCCAGTACGGTATGGGGCAGCTATTCCGGCGATCTGGGCGATGCGCGGTTCGTGGAAGCGGGATTCGGCCTCGACAATCCGGAAATGGTGCGGTTGCGATCCCTGGTGGAACAGTTGATCCGCGCGCCTTTCGCACGGCATCTCTCCCAGCATGTCGGCGGCTTCGTGTTGACGCAGAACCGGCTGGACGAAACCGTGCCGATCCACAATGCCGCCATGCCCGATCGCAGTTTCATCGAATGGGACAAGGACGATATCGATGCGCTCGGCCTGATGAAGGTCGATGTGCTGGCGCTGGGGATGTTGAGCTGTATCCGCAGGTCCTATGAACTGATGCGATGCCATGGCTTGGGCGATCATGATCTGAAGGTCGATATCGAATCGAACGATCCGGCCGTTTATCGAATGCTGCAAAAGGGCGACAGCATCGGGGTCTTTCAGGTCGAAAGCCGGGCGCAGATCAACATGCTGCCGCGTTTGAAGCCGCAGGACCTTTACGACCTGACCGTGCAGGTGGCGATCGTGCGGCCGGGACCGATCGAGGGGGACATGGTCCATCCCTATTTGCGGCGGCGTTGCGGGGAGGAAGAGATCGAATTTCCCTTCCCGCATCCGGCCCACGGCCCACGGGACGAATTGAGGACATTGCTGGGCAAGACTTATGGCGTGCCGCTGTTCCAGGAACAGGCGATGAAACTGGCGATCGTCGCGGCGGGCTTTTCCTCATCGGAGGCCAATCAACTCCGCCGCGCCATGGCGACCTTCCGCAATGTCGGCACCATCCATCATTTCCGGGAGAAGATGATCAACGGCATGGTCGCCCGCGGTTACAAGGCCGAGTTCGCTCAGCGTTGCTTCAAGCAGATCGAGGGGTTCGGCAGCTATGGTTTCCCGGAAAGCCATGCCTTGTCCTTTGCGCGGCTGGTCTATGTGTCGGCCTGGATCAAATGCCATCAGCCCGCCGTGTTCGCCTGCGCCCTGCTCAATTCGCAGCCCATGGGTTTCTACGCCCCTGCGCAGATCGTGCGGGATGCGCGGGACCATGGCGTGAGCGTGCATGATGTCGATGTGAACATGAGCGGGTGGGACAACAGCCTTGAACCGCTATTGCGTTCGCGGGACAGCCGGCGGGGCGAGGGGCAGGGGCGCGCCCTGGCGCTGCGGCTGGGGTTGCGCCAGGTCGACGGCTTTCGCGAGGATTGGGCGCAACGGCTGGTCGCGGTGCGGGCGGACGAGCTGTTTTCCAGTGTCGAGGATCTGGCGCGGAGGGCTGGGCTGCCCGCGCGGGCCTTACGCCTGCTGGCGGATGCGGACGCCTGTAGGTCCTTGGGGCAGGACCGGCGGACGGCCTTGTGGGAGGCGCGGCGGACGCCCTCGGATGAGCTGCCCCTGTTCGCGGCCGCGCGGACACGCGACAATCAGGTCCGCGAACTGGGGGAGGAGCCCGACGCGATGCTGCCCGCCATGGCCCTGTCCGAGCAGGTCGTCACCGATTATGCCGTGACGCGCCTGTCGCTCAAGGGACATCCGATGCAGTTCCTGCGCCCGGTCTTCGCCGCCGAAGGGGTGTTGAGCTGCGCGCAGACATCGGCCGCGAAAAATGGCGCGTTGGTGAAGACGGCCGGGGTCGTGCTGGTGCGGCAGCGGCCAGGCAAGGGCAATGCCGTCTTCATCACCATCGAGGATGAAACCGGCATCACCAACATCCTGCTTTGGGCGCGGCTGTTCGAAATGCAGCGGCGGCCGGTGATGGCGTCGCGGCTGGTGCTGGTGGAGGGCGAAGTGCAGCGGAGCAAGGAGGGCGTCGTGCACCTGATGGCGAGCCGGGTGCACGACCGGACGACGGAACTGTCGCGCCTGTCGGAGGGGCCGGCTGCGGACGCTTCGCGTGCCCGCCCGCGTTCCGCCAGCCATCCGCGCAATGTCCGGATACTCCCGCAATCACGGGATTTCCATTAAGGGAATGCCTCCCGGTGTGACGGGGACCGGGAGGCGTCAGATCATGGGGTGGCCCCGGATCAGGCGCGCTTCGGCCGACCCGGATCGCCTTCAGCGTTCAGCGAGTTGCGTGGCCGGCTTGCGGGTGATCGTCAGGCCGGCGTCGGCCCAGGCGTCGGCGGTACGGCAAATGCTATGCAGCATGATCGAGCCGGGATCGGCGAAGCGGATGCAATATTTGCCCGACTTCGGGTTGTAGGTGACCTTCCCTTCGCCGAAGCGCCCTTCGGATTTGGCGAAGGCGGGGGTGGCGGCCATCGTCATGGCGGCGGCGATGGCAAAAATGGTGGCGATCTTCATATGTTGTTCCTTCCCTGATTTCTCTGAACGGACCCAGATGGGTCTGCCCGGAGCATTGCAGGGGGCGTGCCAATTCCTGGAAAAGCCGTTTTTTCTGCCCATTTTTGGGGAAGGTGATGAATTTTTATCGTGAAAAATACCAACTATAAGAATATAATCCATATTATCGGGATATATTCTGCCCTTCGATCAGGTTTTTCAGCGCCTTGAGGTCGCGATTGATCCATCGGATGTCGGCGGCGAAACGTTCATCATCCATGTCCGGCTGGCGAAAGAGCGTCAGCATGACCTCCGCGCCATCGCCGTTCCGGACGACGCGCAAGGGCACATGGATTTCCTCGCCCTGACCGAGATCGACATGATGGTCCATCACGCCATACGGATTATGCGGCGTGAATCGGATGCGGATCGGCCCTTCCGGACCATCCGCCAACCAATGCTCCCCTTCCTGCCGCAGTCCGGATTCCGCCAGGCCCGAAGCCCATTTCGGAAAAAATTCCGGCTGCCAGATCCTGTCGTAAAGCGCCTGCCATTCATGATCGATCGAGATGCTGAAGGTGCGGGCGGGTAACATGGGAGCTTCTCCGATGTGGGATGGCGCGCGGGCTCCAATGCCCGCGCCTGAAGGGGCAGCCTATCGTTTGTTGGGTAGGCGGGGAATGCCAAAGGACGGGTATCGGCCCATTGTGGACGTCCAACCTCCGTTCGCCCTCGGCTTGTCGAAGGGCTTTTCTTTTCTTTCCAAGCGTTGCGTTTGAAGAAGAAGTGAAGCCCTTCGACAAGCCCACGGCGAACCGAGGTTACAAAAGCTGTCAGTCCGCAGACCACCCCCAAAATCGCACCCCTGCGCCCAGCATGTTCAATAATCCTTCGAATAGCGCAGATTGGCCGACGATCCCGCATTGGTGCCGGTCTTCGACAACAGGCTCAGCGTCCTGGATAGGGAAATCTCCAGCTGGGTGGCGGTGAAGCCCTTGGGATCGGTGATGACCTCCACATAGATATTGTTGGAGATATGCTGTCCGACCGCCAGCGAAGTGCCGCGTCCGGTCGCCTCGTCGCCGCCGACGATGCCGATGCGGTCGACGCCCGAGGCGTTTTGCAGCTTGCCCATGGGATTGAGCCCGCCGCTGCCGCCGCGCAGCCCGTTGAGCGCCGCGGCCAACTGGATCGCCTGGGTGGCGGAAAGATTGGCTACATTGTCGCCGAACAGGATGCGCGCGAGGATTTCGTCCTGCGGCAGCGTGGGGGTGGAGACGAAGGCGATATCGGGCCGCTGCGCCGTGCCGCCCACGGCTATGCCTGCCGTCACGTCGCTGATCTTGGTTTCGGCGCGGATCGCCAGCGTCGGGTTCATCATCGGCCCGTTGAAGGTGATGACGCCCTGTTCCAGATCGAACTGGTGGCCCGAGAAGCTGTAGCGCCCGCGGATCACCTCGATCTTGCCTACCACGCGCGGATCGGTGGCGGTGCCGGTAACCCGCATGTTCGTCTTCCATTCGGAATCGAGGCCCATGCCGGTCACATAGATCTCATTGTCGGCCCGCACGCGCACGTCCAGCTTCCAGTTTGTCGGTTTGGCCGCCGCCTGTCGCGCGGCAAGGCGCTGGTCGAGCAGATCGGTTCCTTCGCCCTTGCGCCGGACGCCGGTGAGCTGCCGTATCTCGGTCCCGCCCTGCCAGGCGACGCGATAGCGGGTCTCGGGGAGCGACAGGTCGCCCTTTATCAGTCCGCCGTTGGCCGGGCTGTTGGTGATGGCGAGCGTGCCGCTGACGACGCTGGTGATCGCTTCGCTGCGGGCGAGACGGGCGCGATCCAGCTTGACGGCTATATTCATCGGATAGCCGCTCTCTGCCGCAAGACCCACCGACCCGCTCGCCTGCACGGTCCCGTCGCCCGCGCGGCCGGAAAAGTCGCGCAGGTCGAGCCGGTCGTTGGTGAATCGCCCGTCGAGGCGCATCTGGGTGACGCGCGTGCCGAACGTCTCATTCTCGTAAGTCAGCGCATTGGCGCGGACGATGCCGTTGAGGCGCGGCGCGGTCAGCCGTCCGCCAAAGTCGGCGGCGACCGCGATCGGTCCGGTCAGTTGCTGGTCGGCGAGCCCCGCGAAAGAGAAAAGCACGTCGGCCGGCCCGGCATAGCGGATGCCGCCGCCGAGCGGTGCGGACTGCAACTGCTCGCTCCAGCGCGCGCCCGGTCCCGGCGGCGCCAGCGTCGCGACGAAGCGGCCCAGCGTCGCATCGCCGCGCCGGATGAGACCGCGCATGTCGCCGCCCGCGCCGGACAGTTTGCCCTCGATGGCCATCGACACGGGGGCGGACACGGCGGTCAGGCTGGAGCGGCGGAAATCGCTGATCGCCAGGCGCGTGGTCGCGGTGGGAAAGGCGGTGCCGCTTTGCGCATAGTCCAGCGTCCCGGTGGCCTTGCCGCCAATCCCCAGACCCGGCATCGCCATATTGACGATGGCGAGGTCGAAATCCCTGAAGCGGGCCTGCATCGCCGTCTGCTGCCCGAAGCGGCCCGCCAGGTCGACACGGCCCTGCGGCAGGACCAGCGTGGCGGGTTCGAGGCGGTATCCCGCCTTTTCGATGCGGATGATGGCGGGCTGGGCGAAGCGGAAGGGAATGTTGCTCGCCTTGCCCTCCAGCGCGACGGCATAGAGGGTCGGACGCAGCGCGGCGTTCATCGCGAGGGAGAAGGGCACGCCGGTCGATCCGTCCGCGACCAGTTGCGCGCGCCCACGCCCGCCCCGATAGTCGATCCGCCCGCGCGCCTTGCGCACCACATAGTCGCCATAGGCAGCATTGGCCATCTGCACGTCGGCGCTGATCTGCGGCTGGTCGGTCATCACCATGTTCGCGGTGAGCAGCGCCCGGCCGATCACCACATCCGCCTCGCCGGGCAGCTTCGCATTGCTGGCGGCGGCGTGGAGCTCAGCGCCCTGCGCCTTGCCCACCGCTGTCAGCCGGGCGGTGCCGGTAATGCCCGAACCGTTCATCGCCAGTTGGCCGGTGAAGGGACCGGCGGCGCTCTGCTGCACCATGCCGTGCATGTCGACTCCGGCGAATCGGGCTTTCGTGATGTCGATGGTCAGCGGGCCCTTGGCGGTGCGGATCAGCACATTGGCGAAGAAGGGGCCGTAGGGTGAGCCGCCGGTGGTTTCGAGCCGGTAGCCCGCCGGCTCGCCATGGAGCTTCGCCACGACGTCGTGCAACGGCACGCCGACATTGGGGCGGGCGGCGCGCAGTACTGCCTGGGGACGTTCCATCGTGCCACGCACGGTCAGCGCCAGCGGGCCATATTGGCGGGACGATGCCCTGGCGTCGAAGCTGATCGCACCATCCATATCATAGCTGCCCGATCCGGAATGCACCTGGAAGTTGGGCGCTGCGCCCTTCAGTCCGGCGAGGGTGAATTTTCCTTCCGGCGTCATGCCGATGCGCCCGGACATCACCGCATTGCCGCCCAGGAAATCGCGGACCGAGGCATTTTCCCACCGTGCCGTGCGGACGCCGAAGCGGCCATCCAGTCCGAATCCCCCCCTTGGCCCTGGCACCAGATGCACATCGGTGTTGAGATTGACGATGCCGACGCCGTCGATCCTGTAGTCGTTGACCCGGCCCTTGAGCGCGCCGCGATAAATCGCATGGTCGAGATCGGCGAGCACGATGGCGGTGGCGTCCACCCGGTCGCTGTCGATCTTCAGATTGTCGCTGATCAGCTTGCCCGCCGCATAGGCGAAGTCGCCCTTCACGCGAAGATCGTGCAGCAGACCGCCTGCCGCCGCATTGAGGCCGGTGACGCGGCTGGCGGTGGCGCTGACCGGAATGCGGATGCGGTCGGTATCGATCACCGCGCGGCCACTGGCCTTCAGATTCTCGATCCCGGTAGCATCGAAGGCGAGTTGCTTCGCCGTGATGTCATAGTCGACGAACGGCGTCGCCATCGGCCCGTCGAGGATCACCGACGCGCGCATGTCGCGGCCCTTCACCTTCTCCATGATCGCGCCGGGGGTGAGCAGCGCGGCATCGATCCGGAGTGCACTGAACCGGCTCTTGCCCAGGTCGATCAGGCCGTTCGCCGTGGCGGAAAGGGCCGGGGATTTCAGCGATCCCTTGAGGTTCACCCGCCGTTCGTTGAGGCCAGCGAGCAGATCCACATCCAGTTGCGGCGTCGTCAGCCGGTCGACCGTTCCGGCGAAGACCAACCCCGGCCGCACCGGCCCTTTCGCCGTGAAATGGCCGTCGCGGGCGGCCAGAGCAATGTTCGCCAGTTCGCCCTTGTCCGACGCCGCGACCAGCCGTCCGTCCCACGCCTGCCATGTTCCCTTGCCGTCCAGCGTCGCGATGAAGCCGTCGGTCAGGCCGCTCATCGCCGCGATCACGCCGCCTTTGGGCGCGGTCAGCGTGCCCTTCATGGACAGGCGGTTCTGCGCGGGCACGGCGTCGAGATTGGCCTGCAAGCGATCGCCGCTGTCGACCACGGCATTGGCCGACAGGATCGCGCGGCCATCGGCGATATGCGTCACGCCGTCGATGGCGATTTCGCGCTTCTGCCCGATGACGGGCTTGGCGACGAGGAACTTCGCGATCTTCAGCCGGTCGACGTCGATGTCGAGGTCGGGGAGGATCGGGGCGTTGGGGTCGGTCGAGGTGACGTTGAATTGCGGGCTGCGGGCGAGGACCACCAGCGGGCTTTCCAGCAGCCGCACCGAAATATGGTTGTCGATGTAACGGAAGGGATTCCATACCACATGGACTTCCGGGCTGACCGCGAAGATACCCTTGGGGTCGCGCAGCACCAGATTGCGGATCGTCATGTCGCTGTAGATCGACCCGTCGATCCGGCCGACCTCGATCGCCATGCCGGATTCCAGCTTGAGCGCGGCGATCTGGCGGATCAGGAATGTCTTGCCCGGCTGGGTGTCGAGGAACAGCAGCAGCCCGGCGGCCAGCACCAACAGCGCGACGAGCAGGCCGGTCGCACCCAGCGCGATCCTCTGCCAGAGCGGCCGCTTCTCACGGACGACGATCGTTTCGGTGACGGGGGTGTCTTCGGCCATCAGAATGCCTGCCCGATGCCGATATAGAGCGCGAATTTGGACTCACCCGGCTGCCGGTTGATCGGCATGGCGATATCCGCGCGGAAGGGACCGAAATTGGTGTAGAAGCGTCCACCCAGGCCGACGCCGTACCGGATGTTTGAAAATTGCGGCATGGCGCTTTCATAGACCTGTCCCGCATCGACGAAGGCGACCACGCCATAATCCCCGAAGCGATACCGTCCCTCGACCGCGAACTCGTTGACGGACCGGCCGCCGATCGGATCGTTGTTCGCGTCCTTCGGCCCCAGTTCCTGATAGCCATAGCCGCGCACCGATCCGCCGCCACCCGCATAGATGCGCCGGGAGGGCGCCACATCGTCGCGTTTCACCCCACTGATCGTGCCGACCCGTGCGCGCCCCGCGATGACCAGACTGCCGGACACCGGATAATAGCCGGTAAGGTCGAAGGTCGCGCGGATATAGGGTGAGAAACTGCCGTGCAGCGACCCTTCCGGTTCCGCGCGCAGGTTCGCGCGGAAGCCCTTGGTGGGATTGAGCAGATCGTTGGACCGGTCATAGCCGATCTGTACCGGTAGGCCGCCGATGAAATAGGTCCGCCGCGTCTTGTCCGCCGTCGCCGGATCGACCACCACCTGTTCGTTGGTCAGCAGCACCTCCGCGCCATAGCTGTAAGTCCAGCGCTTCTGGAAGATCGGCGTCGACTGGCGCGACCAGCCGATATTCAGCCCCAGCGTATAGGCCTCATAGGCGTCGTAATTCTGGTGGTTTACCGCAATGCCGGTCTGGAAGCTCTTGTCGCGCTTGCCCGCATTGGACCGGCGGAAGGTGCCCGATGCGCCTTGTTCCTGCGTACCGGCGATGACGCTGGCGATCACCGCGCCTTCGGGCGGGAAGAGGTTGCGGTGCGTCCACGTCCCCTCTGCGCGGAAGCCCTGGCCCGTGCCATAGCCCAGTTCGCCCGCCAGCGTGCGCGGCTTGCCTGCCTCCTGCGCGACGTTCAGGTCGACATATTCGGTGCCGTCCGGGCCGGGTTGGTTGGTGCGGACCGGATCGACCGATATGCTGGAGAACAGGCCGGTCGCCACCAAAGCCCGGCGCAGATCGTCGACCTTGCGGCTGTCGTACAGTTCGCCCGGCTTGAAGCGGCCGATGACCGTCATATGGTCGGCGCCGAAGGCCTGTTTCCCGCCCGTGGTGGTGATCGCCCGGAACGACCCGCGCGGCCCCGTTTCGACCGGCAGAGTATAGTCGCCCGTCGCCATCGCGGGATCGAGCAATATGTCGCGTTCCCCCACCTTGGCGAAGGGATAGCCGTTTTCCGGCAGCTTGACGCCGACATTGGCCTCCGCGCCTTCGACCGCCGTCGCGACGATGAAATCGCCGGTCCTGAGCGGCAGGCTGTCGCGGATCAGGCCGGGCGGAACGGTCGGCCCGGCATGGATGACGATGGTCCCGATGCTATAGCGCTTGCCGGGCGTGACCGAGACGATCGCCTTCAACGCCCCGTCGCCGGCCTGATCGAGGGAGGCGAGCGCGGTGGCGTCATAATAGCCCTGCGAATATAGCAGCCGCACGGCCAGCGCCTCATCCTCATGCGCGCGCGCCTGAAGCATGGCGGCCGTGTCGGCCTTTCCCTTGCCGCCGACCAGCGAGGAGGAATCGCGGAATTCATCCTCCAGCCCCGTCTTGCCGAAACCCTCGATCGCCACGGAGTAGCGCACCGCTTCGGTCTTTTCCTGCGGGTTGGCGTCGGTCGCCACCTGGGGCGGCACCTGCACGCTGTCGAGCGGCGGCAGGGGGGCGGCAAGTTCGCGTTCCTCCTGCGGTTCGACTGCGGGCGGCAGTTCCTGCGCGACGCTGGGCTGCGGCATTTGGCGATCGATCCATTCATCGATCGAGGGGAGGGGAGCGCTGCTGTTTAGGGGCGGCTGACCCGTCTGGGGGATGGTTCGAGGCAGGCGCGCCTCGAATTCGCTGTCCGGCAGGATCGGTTCTTCCTGCGGCTGTGGGGGCTGCGGCGGCGTCTGGGCCATCAGGGGGAGGGGGGATGCCGCCATCATCATCGGACCCAAGGCTCGCCGAACCCGCTTCGCCTGCCTTGAACCCATGGAAACCGCTTTGCCCCTCTTCGTCCCTCGCCCCTAGGGCGGGAATAGCAATACGCGCAAGGAATTGCTTCGGTTCCGCCTGCGTTATGACGGCGGGCGCTTCCCTCCGAATCGCAACGGGTTTAGAGCGGAGCCATGACCATCGCGCTCAACATCACCCGTTCGATCCTTGGCCAGCCCTGGCGGTGGCGTGGCGGCAATGGGGATGGGCGCGATCCGGGCTATCGGCCCGACGATCTGGTGACGCAATTGCTGCTGGCGCGCGGCTGTCCGCGCGACGCGGTGGAGGCGCATCGCAATCCCACCATCCGCCATTTCATGCCCGATCCCAGCCTGTTCCGCGACATGGACGCCGCCGCCGAACGGCTGGCCGACGCGGTGGTTAAGGGTGAGGATGTGCGCATCTTCGGCGATTATGACGTCGACGGCGCCACCAGCGCGGCGCTGCTGATCCGCCTGCTGCGCGACCTCGGCTTGGCTGCGCGGCCCTATATCCCCGACCGTTTGATGGAGGGCTATGGCCCCTCGGGCGAGGCGTTGGTGCGGCTGGCGGGCGAAGGCGCCACCCTGATCGTCACCGTGGATTGCGGCGCACAGGCTTTCGAAGCGCTTTCCATGGCGAAGGCGGTGGGCGTCGACGTGGTGGTGGTCGACCATCATAAATGCGCCGCGGCCCTGCCCGAAGCTCTGGCGCTGGTGAATCCCAACCGGCTCGACGAGGATGTGGAGGCCGCCGCGCACGGTCATCTGGCCGCGGTGGGCGTGGCCTTCCTGCTCGGCGCGGCGCTGATCCGGGTGCTGCGCAAGCGCAACTGGTTCGCCCAAAGGTCCGAGCCGCCCCTGATGGAACTGCTCGACATCGTCGCGCTCGGCACGGTGGCGGATGTGGCGCAATTGAAGGGCCTCAATCGCGCCTTCGTCGCGCAGGGGCTCAAGATCATGGCGAAGCGCCGCAATATCGGCCTGTCCGCGCTGATCGACGCCAGCCGGCTGACGCGCGCGCCGCTCTGCCACGACCTGGGCTTTGCGCTCGGCCCTCGGATCAATGCGGGCGGGCGCGTGGGCAAGGCGGATCTGGGCGTGCGGCTGCTGACCACCGAGGACCCGGCGGAGGCAGCGAAGATCGCCGCCGAACTCGATCTGTTGAACGAGGAACGCCGCGCCATCGAAGCGGCGGTGCAGGCCGAGGCGGAGGAATTGCTCGGCGCGCAGGATAACCGCGCCGTGGCTTTGGTGTCAGGCGCGGGCTGGCATCCGGGCGTGATCGGTATCGTGGCGGGGCGCCTCAAGGAGAAAGCGGGCCGCCCCGCCATTGTCGTCGCCGTCGATGAGAACGGCACCGGCAAGGGGTCTGGCCGCTCGATCTCCGGCGTCGATCTGGGCGCGGCGGTGCTGGCGGCGAAGGACAGCGGCCTGCTGGTCGCGGGCGGTGGCCATGCCATGGCGGCGGGCCTGACGGTCGCGGCGGACAAGGTGGATGCGCTGGCCGATTTCCTCGATGAACGGCTTGCCAGCGCTGTGGCCAGGGCGCGTGACGACCGCGCTTTGCTGATCGACGCGGTGCTGGCCCCGGCGGGGGTCAATCCGGATTTCGTCGCCGCGATCGATGCGGGCGGCCCCTATGGGGCGGGCTGGCCCGCGCCGCTCATCGCCTCCGGGCCGATGCGGGTGATCAAGGCCGACGTGGTGGGCAACGGTCATTTGCGCGCGATCATGGCGGGGGACGACGGCCGGTCGATCAAGACCATCGCCTTTCGACAGGCGGAAACGGATCTGGGCCAGGCGATATTGGGTGCGCCCCGCGATCGGCGGTTGTGGATCGCGGGGCGCGCGAAGATCGACGATTGGGGTCCGCGCCCGGCCGCCGAACTGCATCTGGAGGATGCCGCCTGGGCCGATTGAGGCGGGTATAGGCAAAATTTTGCTCCGCGTCATTTTCATGACGAAAAGGGGGTTGACCGTTCCGGAGCCACCGCCTAATGCCCGCCTCGCTTCGCAGCGACGCCCAAGCGGAACTGCATGTGGCCCCTTCGTCTAGCGGTCTAGGACGCGGCCCTTTCACGGCTGAAACACGGGTTCGATTCCCGTAGGGGTCACCAATCAGGCGATTTTATCGCTTTGATCCGGCGTGATAATTCTTGGAAATTCTGAAGGATTCGGTCCCACCCCCCCAGATGGTGGTGCCAAAGGTCGGTCTGACCCTTCGCCGAGCATTTGCCAGAGATATGGCGGTCCGGTGTCTCCCGTGTCGCCGCCTTAAGATCGATGCGAAGCAGGCCCCTTCTGGCTTCCCAAGCGGCCCCTCGCGGCAGCAAGGGGATTGCCTCCGATCATCGGATACAGGGCTCTGCTCGCCGTAACCCGCGCAGGGCGGCGACGGTCGTTAATGTGGGAGAAAGCTTTCGACACCACAAACATGCCCCCGGTCAGTGATCGGTACGGGGGCATTCTGATATGGTTTTCCTGCGCAACAGCGGTTCAATAGTGTCCTTGCGCACATCTTCGGCATTCTTCTTTAAAATCAAAGAGACAGCCTGTCAACACCGTCGCGTGGCCGTGCCGACGCTCCTCCTCGGCGAGGTGGCGAAACATCAATTACAGTCGTGGTGAAATATGAGTCGGCGGAAATAGGACCGCTGTACAGTTTTCAATTTCCTTATCTTTCATCTTCGGGTCCAGAAAATAAGTATCAGGAGTGAATATGACGCACACAGGCATGTATGTTTTGCAGGGTATAGTTCCATCCGAGATTGCGGTGGCACCATTCGATGTCAAGGTCGTCGACATCTACGACGATAATGGCAATGCATTTACACCGACGCAGGTTGCCCAGATGGGTGGAGGTCCACAAAGCTCCTTGTTGCTGGGTTATTTCAGTATCGGTGAAGCCGAAGATTACCGGGACTATTTCAAGACCATCCCTCAGGCGGCTCTTGGGCCGGAAAATCCGCAATGGGCCGGCGACTATCAGGTCGCCTACTGGACGCCGGAATGGCGTGCCGTCGCCACCGCCTATATCGATAGGATCATCAGTGCCGGATATGACGGCGTCTATTTCGACGTCGTCGACGAATATCAGCAGGCCTGGGCCAAGGCGAACGCCCCCGGTGGCGCGGCCGGGGCGGAGCAGGCCATGGCCGATCTGGTCGCCTATCTCGCGGACTATGCGCACGCGAAGAATCCCAATTTCAAGATCTGGGCCAACAACGCCGAGGAATTGCTGTCGAACAACACGTATTTTTCCCACCTGGACGGCATGTACAAGGAAAACCTCTATTATACCGACAGCGGGTCCAAGCAGCCGGTAAGCGAAACGCAGGCGAGTCTCGCCTTGCTGCAAAAGATGATCGATGCCGGCAAGGACGTGATCGCCATCGAATATGTCTCTGGCGCGGCCGCGGTGGCCGATGTGGAGGCGCAGGCCGCCCATGACGGCGTGGGTTATTATACGGCCGATATCGATCTGAACGGGATCAGCTATACCGGCGTGCAACCGGGGCAATATATCCACGCGGACTGGGGCACGACGACAGCCGCTCCTCCGCCTCCTCCTCCGACCGCGCCTGTCGATCTGGTGCTGACCGGCAACAGCTATGCCAACACGCTCACCGGACAGGCGGGCAATGACAAGCTTTACGGCATGGGCGGCAACGACACATTATCGGGCAATGCCGGTGCGGATCGGCTCGACGGTGGCAAGGGTAATGACGTGCTCATCGGCGGCAGCGGCGCGGACAGTTTCGTGTTCAACGCCTCGGGCAGCAAGAATGTCGACAAGATCATGGATTTTGAGCATGGCATCGACAAGATCGCCCTGGACCATGGCATTTTCGGGGCGGCCGGCGCCATCGGCCAATTGCCCGACAGCGCCTATTGGGAAGGTACGCGGGCGCATGATGCCAATGATCACATCATCTACAATCCGGCGACGGGGGTTGTTTCCTACGATCCCGACGGCACCGGCCGCGCGCAGCCGGTTCAACTGGCCGTGGTGCTGATCGGGACCCATCTGGACCACACGGATTTCTCCATCTTTTGAGCAGATGTTCGCGCCTGCCGATGCGCGGGGGGGAGGCATCCCCCCGCGCATCGGCAATACGACCGTTTCGCCGCTCGGTTGCATCAAACGTCCAGGCACTCTAGCCTTCTATATCCTGCCCTTGTGAGTGCGCGCCCTTACCGATGCCTGCCGCTGTCCTGCGTTACCTTGCCTGCCTCAGCCTCCTTGTTTCCGGTCCTGCCCTTGCGCAACCTGCCAACCGGCAGACGCCGGGTTATACGCGCGTGGCCATCGAAACCTCGGTCGGTACGATCATCGTGGCGGCCGACAATCGCCGGGCACCGGTCACATCCAACAATTTCCTGACCTATGTCGATGATGGACGCTTTGACGGCGTGACCTTCTATCGGGCGGCGCGGCGCAAGAGCGATCCGAAGCTGGGGCTCATCCAGGGCGGCATCGACACGGATGCGCGCCGGTCGCTGCCGCCGATCCGGCATGAATCCACGATGCAGACCGGCATTCGGCATCTCGACGCGACGCTGTCCATGGCGCGGCCCAACCGCGCCAATTCGGCCATGGGCAATTTCTTCATCACCGTGGGGCCGACGCCCAATATGGACGCGCGGGGCGATTATATCGGCTATGCCGCCTTCGGCCATGTGGTCGCGGGCATGGATGTGGTGAAGAAGATCCTCGCCGTCCCGACCTGTTGCGGCGAAGGGCCGATGCGCGGGCAGATGATCGTCAAGCCCATCACCATCATCCGCGTCAAAAGGCTGGACGGCACACCGCATCCGACGCGCGGCGTGAAGCCGTGGCTGATCGGCCTCAACCGGAAACGCTAGGCCGGGCCCACTGTCCTATCGCGCGTCCATTCCCGTTCCGGATCGCGCGCAGGGCGTGCGAGTATCTTCTTCCAGGCCTGTTCATGGAAAAAGAAGGCGACGGCGTTGATCATCGGTTCGATCAGCGCGATGCCGCCCGCCATGGCGACCGATCCGGTCATCAGATAGGCGACCGAAAAGCCCACGGTCAGGTGGATGCTCAGATAGGTGGCGGTCTTGATGAGGTCGGTCGACATGGCATATTCCTGTTGCGGCCCAATTAAGAGTCGTTCGCAAAAATCGCCAACCGCTTTTCCCTCTGGCTCTGATCGTCTTTGCCGATCAGGATGGCCGGAAAGGAGAGCGCGGCATGAGCGGAAGGATCAGGGTCGGGATCGGCGGTTGGGTTTTCGAACCATGGCGCGGCACTTTCTATCCCGAAGGGCTGCGGCAGAAGGATGAGCTGGCCTATGTCGGCGAGCATCTGACCGCGACGGAAATCAACGCCACCTATTACAGCACGCAGAAGCCTGCGACCTTCGCCGGTTGGGCCAAGGCGGTTCCGGACGGTTTCCAGTTCGCGGTGAAGGCGTCGCGCTTCTGCACCAATCGTCGTGTCCTGGCCGATGCCGGCGATTCGATCGCGAAATTCGTCAACCAGGGGCTGGTCGAACTGGGAGACCGTCTGGGGCCGATCCTTTGGCAGTTCATGCCGACCAAGAAATTCGATGCAGAGGATTTCGGCGCTTTCCTCAATCTTCTGCCCGCCGGTGTCGACGGCGTCCCGCTGCGCCATGCGCTGGAGGTGCGGCATGAGAGTTTCGACGATCCCGCCTTCTTCGATCTCGCGCGGGAGGCCGGGGCAGCGGTCGTTTATGCCGATCATCCCGAATATCCGGCGCTGCGCGGCCATGATGCCGGCTTTTCCTATGCCCGGCTGATGCGCACGCGGGAGGAGGAGCCGACCGGCTATGCGCCCGAACACATCACCGATTGGGCTGCCATGGCGAAGGAGCGGGCAGCGCGGGGCGACGCCTATATCTTCTTCATCAGCGGTGCGAAGGTCCGGGCGCCTGCCGCCGCGCAAGCGCTGATCGTGGCTTTGGGGTAACAGTGACTGTTGCATTTGCTGCAACTGCGAAATCGTCTTTTGCGATTGTTACAATATGATGTCGGGCGCATAGGCTCGCTCGCCCTAGCGGCAATGATAAAACAACAACTTGCAGGAAGAACGATATGCGACACACGGTTCAGGGCGTTGCCCTCATGGTTGCGGTTGGTGCACAGGTGCTGACCTTCTATTCGGTGCTGTTTGTCTGAACGCAACATGCGCCGATCCATACCGTCCCTGACGGACCACGAAAAAGCCGCCCCCGGACATATCCCAGGGCGGCTTTTTATCATGCTCGATCATTACCCCTCAGCCAGCCAGCCCGCCAGCAGATAGGCGACGACGCCGACCGGCCCCAGCGCGCACAGCGTCAGCAGCACGAGTGCGATGCGGATCAGCGTGACATCCATGCCGGTACGGTTGGAAAGTCCGGCGCACACGCCCATGATCTTTCCGTTACGGCGGTCGAGGGTGAAACTGTTGTTCATGAATCTGGCCTTCTTGAGTCTGTTGTGCAGGATCAGGCGATCGGCGTGACCGGGACCGCGGCGGCAATGAAAAGGCCGGCGACCAGCAGCGCACCGGTCAGGGCGAAAGCGGCGTTTTGAAGCTTGGCAAACATGATGGACTCCCTGGAATGTGCGAGGCCGGACGATCCGGCCGTGATGCAGGGAAGATTGCAGGAGCCGTGCCAACTTCTATTTTTGTGGGGTTTCGGGGAATTTCGCGGGTCCAGAAGCAAGATTGCCCCGCAAAAATCTCCGCAAATTGGTTGGATTTGCCGAAAATGGGGAATATTTCAGGAGCCGTGACCGAGCCGTGCCTCTTCGTTTATGGAACGCTTCGACCCGGTTTCGACGGGCCGATGGCGGACTGGCTCAAGGGTGTGGCATGCCATGTCGGCGGCGCGACGGCGCAGGGCTGGCTTTATCGCGTGGACGGCTACCCTGCCTTCGTGCCGGGCGGATCGGGCATGGTGAAGGGCGATCTGTTCCTGCTGCCCGATGCGGCGGCGATCCTGGCGGTTTTGGACGAGCATGAGGAATGCGCCGATCATTTCCCTTCGCCCCATGAATATCGCCGTGCCCGGTTGACCGTGCGGGGCGGGGACGGGCCGATCGAGGTCTGGACCTATATCTATAACCGCGACGTCAGCGCGCTGGAGCGGATCGAGAGCGGCGATTTCCTTGCGTGAGAATGGCTTGCGCTGGGCGTTGGCGGGATTAGGCTCCTCCACCATGGTTCGAGGAGAGACGCGCATGACCGACACGCAGGATCAGCCCGAATATTCGGCTCCCGACCGCCTGCCCCCCGACCGCCTGGCCGAAGATCGCAACTGGATCGATTCGACCGGCCTCGATCGGCGTAGGCTGCTGGTCGGCGGGGCGTTCGCTGCCGGTTTCGCCGCTGCCTGCCGCCCCGTGTCCAGCAGCGCCGTCCAGACCTCCGGCGACGGATTGAAGGAGGAAACCGTGTCGATCAGGGCGAGCGACGGCTTTGCCATGCCCGCCTTCGTCGCCCGGCCCGCCCATGCCAAGGCCGCACCGATCATCGTGGTCGTGCACGAGATTTTCGGCGTGCATGAATGGATTCGCGACATGTGCCGCCGCTTCGCCAAGGCGGGCTATTATGCTATCGCGCCCGATCTGTTCGCGCGTCATGGCGACGCGACCAGCGTCGCGGATTTCAAGCAATTGATCGCCACCATCGTGTCCAAGGCGTCCGACGCGCAGGTCTTGAAGGACATCGATGCCACCTATGGCTGGGCGGGTGGCCATGGCGGCGACGGCCGGCGGCGGGGCATCACCGGCTTTTGCTGGGGCGGGCGGGTCGTCTGGCTCTATGCCGCCCATAGCAGGGAACTGGACGCGGGCGTCGCTTTCTACGGCCGCCTGATCAGCGAGAAGACCGACTTGCAACCCTTGAACGTGATCGAGCAGGTGAGTGCCCTCAAGGCCCCGATGCTTGGCCAATATGGCGCGCTGGACAAGGGGATTCCGGTGGCCGACGTCGAGAAGATGCAGGCCGCCCTGAAAATCGCGGGCAAGGCGCCACCCGACGCGATCACTGTCCATCCCGGCGCCGACCATGGCTTCATGGCGGACTATCGCCCCAGCTACAACGAAGCCGCCGCCAAGGCCGCCTGGCAGGCGACGCTCGGCTGGTTCGGCAAATATGTGAAAAAATAACAATCATTTGGCTGAGGCTGAGCCGAAACGGCTGGTCTTCGAGAGCCGCCGCGCAGCGTGCATCAATATGGGCGCAACGGAAGCGCAGAAGAGTGCCGCTTGCGGGCCAACATAAGCCCCATGCCCTATTTCTGCTGCATCGCCTGGACGGCGGCGAGGGTGCTCTTCACATGGCCGGCATAGCTCATCTCGCTATGGACGAAGGCGATGCGGCCACTGGGCGCGATGACATAGGAGGTGCGATCGGTCATGCCCGGCCGCATCTTCAGCGCCACGTCGTAGCCCGACACGATGGCGGGGCCGGCCGACGCCACGGCGAACTTGCCCGCGCATTCCTTGGTGGAGAAGGCGACCAGATCGTCCACCGGATCGGCCGACATGCCGATCACGGTCGCGCCAGCCTTCCTGAAATCCTCGATATGCTCGGCGAATTCGCGCGCCTCGGCGGAGCAGCCCGGCGTGAACGCCTTCGGGAAGAAATAAAGTACCACCGGCCCACGCTTCAACTGGTGCGACAGCGTCAGGGTGAAGGTCTTGCCCGCTTGCGCGCCGCGCGTGGTGAAGTCTGGGGCCTTGGCGCCGATGGCCAGCGCCGCCATGGCGGCGTGCGAACCCAGCGTGGCGGCGGCAAGAGCAAGGGCGATCTTCAGTTTCCTCATCATCGACTTCCTCTTCGTTCAGGCGGTTGCGGGAGCCTCCCGCAGTGCGATTTCATTCGTCTTTGGTGATGACTGCAACGTTTGCGGCGCGCAAGTCCGCCAGAAGCCCTTTCGGACGGGAGAGGCGGACGGCGCTTCGGGATTGGGCGCGCGAAAGAAAAATCCACCCATTCCCGACACGGCCATGGCATATCTCCCTTGTGGAAGAGGAGTATAGCAGGAATGAAGCAGGAGCGCGCGCCGATCGGAACCCCTTGGCGAAAGGCCGGTTTTCTTCCCATGCGTGCGATGATTTTGCTGCCGCTGATGGCCCTTGCGGCCTGTGGCGACCGGAAAGGCGACCAGTCCGGCGTCGCCACCAATATCGTCGATGCGGCGACGAACGAGGTCCGCGAAGTGCCGCAGGGCACGAACGGCATTCAGGCCGCCGAACCCGCGCCGGACCTTCCGCGCCCGCCAGCGCCGGCCGGCGCGATCATCCCCGCCAGCATACAGGGGCGCTGGGCGGGTCTTGACGAAAGCTGTGCCGATCGCGCGACCGAGCTGGAACTGACGATCACCCCCACCAGCCTGGTGTTCCTGGAAAGCGAAGGCAAGGCGACCGGTGTGTCCCACGGCCCGGACGGTCGCATCCGCATCGATGCTGCCTTCACGGGCGAAGGGCAGAGCTGGAACCGCAGGCTGGAACTGCGTCCGTCTGCCGGCGGGCGCGAACTGACGGTGATCGATGACGGCAGGGCGGTGACGCGGAAACGCTGTAGTTGATCTTCGGCCCGTTCCTGCGACGGCAGCGATGCGGCGCGTCATACTCCATGCTTCCCCAAAGCCGCCGCACTGGCTAGAGCCACCCCATGATCGGCCGTCTTACCTTGAGCGATTTCCGCAACCATGCGGATGCGCTGATCGTGCCCGATCATGCCTTCATCGTGCTGACCGGCGACAATGGCGCGGGCAAGACCAACATATTGGAAGCGGTGTCGATGCTGGCCCCCGGCCGGGGTCTGCGCGGCGCGGCCCTGCGCGACATGGTGCGGCAGGACGGGGCGGGCGGCTTCGGCATAGCGGCGGAAGTGGACGGCGTGATGCTGGGGACCGGCGTGCTCGCCTCCGCGCCGGACCGGCGGCAGGTGCGGATCGGCGGCGTCTCCTCATCGGCCAATGCGCTGGCGGATCATCTCTCCATCGTCTGGCTCACGCCCGCCATGGACCGGCTGTTCATGGACAGCCCCGGCGGGCGTCGGCGTTTCCTCGACCGGTTGACGCTGGCGCTCCATCCCGCCCATGCCGCGCATAGCGCCCGCTATGAAGCGGCGATGCGGGCGCGCAACCGGCTGCTGAACGACCTGTCCGCCGCCGACCCCTCCTGGTTGAGCGCCCTCGAAGCGCAGATGGACGAACATGGCGTAGCGCTTGCCGCCGCCCGCGCCGATCTGGTCACGCGTCTTGGCGGGGCATTGGAGGATCAGCCCGACCATCCCTTCGCCCGACCGTTGCTGGCGATCGAGGGGGAAGGGGAGGGCGATGAACCGTTGGGATCGCGTCTTGCCCGCGAACGCCGCCGCGATGCCGCCGCCGGGCGCACGCTGTCAGGCCCGCATCGCCAGGACCTGGCCGTCGCCCACGCCGCCAAGGGCCAGGCCGCAGCGCTCTGTTCCACCGGCGAGCAGAAGGCTTTGCTGCTCTCCATCCTGCTCGCCCATGCGGCGCTGGTCACGGTTCATCGCGGTCAGCCGCCTGTGCTGCTGCTCGACGAAGTGGCGGCGCATCTTGACCCGTCGCGGCGAGCCGCGCTGTTCGACCGGTTGCGCGAGACCGGGGGGCAGGTCTGGATGACCGGAACGGAAGACAGTCTTTTCAATGAATTGCCGGTCGCGAGCCGGTTTGGCGTAACGGCGGGCCACGTCTTTCGTTCCGCAGGTTGACGCACCGCAACAACGACTCGTCGCTGGCTGCTTTGCAACTCGTCCGGCGTCTGCCCTAAGAAGCCTCACGGGGTTAAGTCGTTCAAAAAGAAGTCGGGGGTCGCATTTCCATGATCGTTGGTTTTCGCGCTTTTGTCGCAGCGGCAACGCTCGCACTTGGCGCCCTGATCACGACCCCGGCCGCTGCTGGCACGCTCCAGTGCGCGCCCTTCGCCCGCCAGATTTCCGGTATCGAGCTGTACGGCAACGCCAACACCTGGTGGGGTCAGGCCGAGGGCCGCTATGACCGTGGCCATGAACCGCGCGTCGGCGCCGTCCTGGCCTTCGCCGCCAGCCGTTCCATGCCGGTTGGCCATGTCGCCATGGTCAGCAAGGTGATCAGCGATCGCGAAGTGCTGCTGACCCACGCCAACTGGTCCTATCGCGGCGGGATCGAGCGCAATGTTCGCGCCGTCGACGTATCGCCCAACAATGACTGGACCGACGTGCGCGTGTGGTACGGCCCGACCGGCGGTCTGGGCCTGCGTCCCAACGCCGCCAGGGGCTTCATCTACGCCGACAAGGCCCGCGACGCCCCCGTGCAGATCGCCATGGCCGACCGCGTGACCGCTGGCAGCGACTCTGCCCGCGGTGCTTTCTGACATTTTAACCAGTTCCTAAGGGCTGCCGCCTAGTCTGATCGGCGGTGGGGCGATTCTGGGACTGGGGTCGCATGAAATTGGGAATGATGCGCTGGGCGGCCTTGCTGCTGGCCAGTCTGACGACGACGCCTGTGCTGGGCGCGACCGTGCTGCAATGCGTGCCCTATGCGCGCATCGTGTCCGGTGTGCAGCTTTACGGCGACGCGCTGACCTGGTGGGACCAGGCGGAAAATCACTACAGGCGCGGCCATATGCCCCGTAAAGGCGCGGTGCTGGCCTTTCGTCCGGTGGGACCGATGGTGCTGGGCCATGTCGCGGTGGTCAGCAGGGTGCTGGACGACCGGCGCGTGCTGATCCGCCATGCCAACTGGTCGGTGCCCGGCGCGATCGAGGAAGATGTGCTGGCGGTCGACGTGTCGGAAGAGGGCGACTGGAGCGAGGTGCGCGTCTGGCACAGTCCGACGAACCAGATGGGTGCGCGCAGCAACCCGACCTTCGGCTTCATCTATCCCGACAGGCCGCAATTGCGGGCGTTCCGGCCGGATCCGGCGCTGGGGGCCAGCACGCGCCTTGCCAGCCTGAACATCACCAGCGACGATCCGGGACCCGATGCCGCTCCGCCCCGCAGGACTGCTGCCGCGCAGCCGCGCCTGGCGTTGGACCTGCGCGCCGTCCGCTATGCCGACGCGACGCCGTCGGCCCGCTCGCTGCGTGACATCATCGCGGACGTGAAGCGCGACGCAGCCTTGCGTTGAAGTTCAGCATGAAAGCAAAAAGGCGCCGCCTCATCCAAGAGGCAGCGCCTTCTTTACCTCCGGCGAAAGCTTATTCCGGTTTGTCCGCCGCTTCCTCGGCGCCTTCGGCCGGGTTCTCGAACCAGGCCTCGACCGGCCCTGACAGCTTGATCGTCAGCGGCTGACCGTGGCGGTCCCGGGTCTTGCCGGCCGCAACGCGAATCCAGCCTTCGGAAATGCTGTATTCCTCGACATCGTTGCGGACCCGATCCTTGAACTTGATGCCGATGCCGCGCTGAAGCACGTCGATATCGAAAAAGGGGCTTTTCGGGTTGGTGGAAAGGCGGTCGGGGGGCGTATCGCTCATGTTGGTCCAAATCCTGTCAAACGAGTGATTTCGAGTGAAATGGCACATTTCACGGCTCGCAAATCACGAAAAGCCAAGGTCTGGCGCGCGACCTAGCGCTTTGGCCGGCCCGCCGTCAACTGTCCCGGCCGATCGTCGACATCGCAGAAGATGCGGCGGATCACCCCCTGCGCCAGCCAGGATTCGAAGCGTGCCCGTGCGTCGGCCAGGTCGACGAAGGGATAGGCGACGGGCCGGTCGCCCACCGCTCGGCTGGCGATGACCAGCCGCATCATCGCGTCGGGCGCCGTGGTCAATATGCGCCCGCGTCGGTCGGTGGCGGCGCTGTTGACGCCGACGACATGGCCGTCCTCGGCAAAGACCGGCCCGCCGCTGATGCCCGACAGCGTGCCGTCGCCCATCGGGATGCGTCCATGTTCGGCCCAGGCCAGTACGGGCTGCGTCTCCTCCCCCGTGCCGCGCCGGGCGCGGGCGGCGCCGATCAGTTCGGATATGACGAGCGTCGGCTGTCCCCCTGGAAAACCCATATGATAACCGACCGAACCGGGCGGCGGCATCTGGTCTGACAGCGGCAGGGCATGGTCGCTCGCCACGCCTCCCCTGACCAGCGCGGCGTCGGCTTCCCGACTCTCGACCAATCGCGACACGGGCCGGGCGAAGCCGCCCTGCTCTATGCCGACGCGCGCGCAGCCATGGGTGACATGCTCGGCGGTCAGCCAGGCGCCGTTGCGATCGACAGCGAAGGTCGTTCCCATGCTGTCGGCGGGCGCTTCGGTCCGTTCCTCGATCACGAAGCTTTCGTCGCTCCACTGCGGCATGGGGCGACGGGGGGTTCGGGGATCGAAAATCTCGACATGCAACGGCGTTGGCTTTGTAACTTCGCTGATCCACAGCAACGCAAGGATGAAGCCGAGCAGCGCGGGCAGACAGCCAAGGCGCCGCCGGCCCACCGGATCAACCCGCGATCGCGCCTGCGGTGAGGCAGGCGATGGCGGCCTTCATCATCGCCAGGAAGATGGCGGCGGAGCGCTCATTGGCCTCGATCCGGGTCGAAAGCCGACCCAGCAGGAAATCGACGACGCGAAAGGCGATGAGTTGCAGGATCAGCGTCAGGCTGCCCCAGATCATGATGTCCCAGACATTGACCGATCCCGCGAGGCAGAAGCCCAGCGGCACCGCCAGTCCGATGGCCGCGCCGCCCAGCGAAATGGCGGCCGCGTCATTGCCGGCGCGGATCAGCGCGAATTCGTCATGGGGGGTGATCCACATATAGAGCGCGAGCGCCGCCACCCAGGCGAGCGTCGCGCAGGCCAGATGCAGCAGGAAGATCGGCAGGCCTGAGAGCAGACTCTGGATGACGGGCATGGGATCGGTCATGCCGCTCAAAATGCCGCAAGCCTTTGCATGACGCAATCGTCCGGGGTGGATGCCCCATGGGCGGAAATGGATGCAGAGGGGGGAATGCCCATCCTCCCCATCGTGAGACAGGGAGGGGGACCAGCCGAAGGCAGGTGGAGGGGAATATGGCACGACCTGCGCATTTTCCCTACACCATGTGCCGCCCAATATTCAGCTCAGTTGCAGACCCGCACCTTCACGCGCCGGTCGCGATAATGGTTGTAGCGCCACTCGGTCCAGCAGCGCTGGCGATAATGGCCACGCCAGGAACGCCGGTCGCCGCGCCAATGACGGCGGTCGTCGTCGCGCCAGCCACGCCTGTCGTCCCAACGCCGATCGTCATAGCGGCGATCCCAATCGCCCCGATAACCGTCGCGATAGCCATAGCCGCCGCCATAATATTGCGCCTGTGCAGGGGCCGCGCTCACACCCATGGCGGTGATCGCCAAGCCCAGGGCCGCCGCGCCCTTCCACAAGATATTCATGTTCGTCTCTCCTCGACATGCACGCCCGTCGCCGGGGCCATGAAGGGAAAGATGCACTGGCCTGACTGAACCGTGCGGGAACGGTGCCGTCAGCCTATGTTCATGGCCGGAACCCGCAATCCATCAGCGGCCCCGCAGGGCGCTTTCCGCCTCCAGCATATAGTCGCGGGTGATCGGCAGCGATCGGCGGTCGCGGGCATATTGGACCTGGTAATTCACCATGCCGCCATGCTCGAACACCGTGGCCGCCCCCGCCAGATAAAAGGTCCAGAGGCGGAAGAAGCGCTCGTCATAGAGCGCCACGATATCCGCCTTGTGCGCCAGCGTCCGCTTGTACCATTCGCGGATGGTGAGGCCGTAATGGATGCGCAGCACCTCGACATCCGTGACCATCAGCCGTGTGCCCTCGCTGCCCTGGATCATCTCCGACAAGGCGGGGATATAGCCGCCGGGGAAGATATATTTCTGGGTGAAGGCGTCGGTGATGCCGGGCCCGTCGACCCGGCCGATGGTGTGGATCAGCATCACGCCCTCGGGCGTCAGCAGGTCGCGGCATTTGTTGTAGAAGGTCCGGTAATCCTTGGTCCCGACATGCTCGAACATGCCGACCGACACGATCCGGTCGAACGGCCCCGCTATGTCGCGATAGTCGATCAGTTCGAAGCGCACATGGTCAGCGACGCCCGCATCCGCCGCCCGCTGCCGCGCGACCTTGAGCTGTTCCTCCGACAGGGTGATGCCGGTGACGTCCACCCCGCAGGTGCGATGCAGGTACAGCGCCATGCCGCCCCAGCCGCAACCGATGTCCAGCACCTTCATGCCGGGTTTCAGGTGCAGCTTGGCGGCGATATGCGCCTTCTTGTCCTCCTGCGCCTGTTCCAGGCTGATGCCCGTCTCATTGCCGGCATCGGGGAAATAGGCGCAGCTATATTGCCGGTCGCGGTCGAGGAAGAGGGCGTAGAGCGCGCCCGACAGATCATAATGATGGGCGACATTGGCCTTGGACCGCGCCCGGTGATTGGCCGCCCACAGCTTGCGCCGGATCGTCTTGAACCCGCGCTTGACCGATCCCAGGTCGCTGATCGACTTGCCCGTTTCCCAGGCATTGTTCATGCGGATGAGCGAGATCAGTTCCATGATCCCGCCGCCCTCGATCGACACGCGCCCGTCGATGAAGGCTTCGGCCATGCCAAGGCGCGGGTCCTTGATGATGTCGAACGGCACCCGCGCATCGTGGAATTTCAGCGCCAGCGACGGAAAGCCCGGTTCGGGCGTCCCGACGGTGATCTTCCGGCCGTCATGATAATAGATGGAAAGCTGGCCGCGCGTGACCAGCCGCTTGATGACCCGATCGAACAATTTCATGGGGCGCAACCTGTCAGGTCATTCTGTCCGCGTCAAATGCCGGCATACCAGTCATAGCCGGCATGGTCCTCCCAGAAGCCGCCCTTGCCCCCGCCGATCCCGTCGAGCGACGTAACCGCCTCGATCCGCATCAGATATTTCGCCTGCTTGTAGCCCAATTGCCGCTCCACCCGCAGCCGCAGCGGCGCGCCGTTGGCGACGCGCAAGGGCTGGTCGTTGAGCGCGAAGGCGAGGATGGTCTGCGGATGGAAGGCGTCGACCCGATCGATGCTTTCATAATAGCCGTTGCCGCCGCCCATGTCGTCGGCGCAATGCAGCACGATATAGCGCGCGCCGTCCCGTAACCGCGCCGCGTCGAGCACGCGCTTCAACGGCACGCCCCGCCATTTGCCGATCGCGCTCCACCCCTCGACGCAATCATGCCGCGTGATCTGCTCGCGATGGGGAAAGGCGTGCAACTGCGCAAGCGACAGCGACAGCGGCCGCTCGACCAGCCCGCCGACCTGCAACCGCCAGTCGGCAAAGCCGGTACGCCACAGCGCCTTATATTCGGGCGTATTGGGATTGGCCGTGCCATTGGGCCGGAAGAAGGGCGATATCTGGTCCGGGCGGAACTCATGGACCAGCGCGTCGCGGGCCATCAGGCTGCGTTGCGCCCATCTATGGAAATTCTCGGCCGAAAACAGCGCTTCCCGCACCGTCTCGTTCTTCGCCAACCGGTCGCAACCCGCCAGCGTCGCCGCGGCGCCCACTATCAGGGTCCGGCGGTTCAGGATCATGACCGCGCCTCCGGCACCTTGTAGCGCCCGGTGATCATCGACCGGACCTCATTCAACGGGCCGGCGAGGATGACCATCAGCATATGCACCAGGAAGAAGGCGGCCAGCGCGAAGGCGGTGATGAAGTGGATCGACCGCGCCGACTGCCGCCCGCCGAACAGCTCGACCAGCCAGGGCCAGGCCGCGTTCATGCCCGGCGACATGGTCAGGCCGGTCAGGATGATCAGCGGCAGCGCGACGAAGATCACGCCGATATAGCTCGCCTTTTGCAGGACATTGTAGCGCAGCGCCGCCTCTCCAGTGGGAAAGCGCAGCCGGGCATGGTCCCTGACGTCCTGCCAGACATGGCGCGGCGCCAGTTCCCCGCGCCGGAAGGCGAGGTCACGCCCCAGATGCCGCCCGAACAGACTCCAGAGCATGTAGAAGAGCAGCGCAAAGGCGAAGACCGGCGCGGCGGTCAGGTGCCAGTGCCGCGACATCGCCAGATTATAATGAGCGGGCAGGGTGATCCAGCTTCCGAACCGCTCCAGCGTCAGCCAGGGGTGGTCGAAATTCGCGCCATATTGGCCCCAATAGAGGCGGGGATGCGCGTTGAAGATGCCAAGGCCGCTGGTGAACAGCACATAAAGCAGCAGCGCATTCGTCCAGTGCCACAGGCGGGTGGGCCATCTGTGACGCAGCACCGGCTTTGGTTCCGCCGATTTCGGCTCTGATCGGGCGCCATCCATGGGCGACTGTTACTCTTTTGCACCAGAAGCGTCAAAAATCATGTCCATCCATGCGGATGAACCGGTTTTCCCGATTTCGTTCATGTGGGAGCCAGCTTCCGGGTCCATAAGCGCCCCTGCCTGGACCAAAGTAAAGTTCCAGGTTTTTGAAAGTCCTATGGATCGATTCCCTGATATTTCAAGAGAGGCATGATCAAAAAATTTTTACAGATCAGTCCCTTTTAAAAACTAATTGAGAACATAAATCATTCTCACCCGGTTCAGGGTATCGAATAAGTTATGAGGAATACCATGAAGACTGCGATTATCGCAGCTATTGCTGCTGCCACCGTTTCTGTCCCCGCTTTTGCTCAGGATGCTGCGCCTTTTACTGGCCCGCGCGCCGGCATTATTCTGGGTTATGACAAGGTCCAGGGTGGCGACGGTTTCACCTACGGCGTGTCGACCGGCTATGACCTGGCCGTCACTCCGCGCATCACCTTCGGTCCGGAAGTGTCGCTGAGCGAGTCGACCGCGAAGTTCGGCGGCGTCGATGTCAGCCGCGATCTCGCCGCTTCGGTGCGCCTCGGCTATGTCGTGACGCCCAAGGTGCTGGCGTTCGGCAAGGTCGGCTATGCCAATAGCCGTTTCGAGATCCCCGGCGCCCACCAGACGCTGGAAGGCGTGCGCTATGGCGGCGGCCTGGAATATTCGGTGACGCCGCGCACCTATATCTCGGCCGAATATCAGCGCACCGAATATGAAGATAATTTCGGTGGCCGCGACGCCGGCGTTGTCGGCATCGGCTTCCGCTTCTAGAAAAAGCGCTGGTTCAGAGGGAAAGGGGCGGTCCCACCGGGGCCGTCCCTTTTTCATGCAAAGTCAGACTGTTGCGAAAAAGCATCATACATTTGTAAAGTTCATATCCAACTTGCAACAATGACAATCCCGTTACATATGCGCGCCGTCAGCGACACACATCGCTGCGTGCAGGACGGGAGGACAAGCCGAATAGATCGGCCTGCCAAATGGTGATGACAGAATAAATCGCGACGCCATCCCGTAAAAAGAACGAAACGTCTGTCCTCTTTCTGGGAACGGCGTTACTCATTGAATGAGGATTTTATGAAGACTGTGATTTTCGCAGCGCTTGCTGCTGCCGCCGTTTCCGCTCCCGCTTTCGCTCAGGATGCTGCGCCCTTCACCGGGCCGCGCGCTGGCGTGACGCTGGGCTATGACAAGGTCGGCGGTGAAGACGGTTTCGCTTACGGCGTGTCGACCGGCTATGACCTGGCGCTTGCTCCGCGTATCACCTTCGGCCCGGAAGTCTCGCTCAGCGACACCACCGTCGGCGCCGGTGGCACGGAAATCAGCCGTGATCTCGCCGCTTCGGTCCGTCTCGGCTATGTCGTGACCCCGCGCATCCTGGCCTTCGGCAAGGTCGGCTATGCCAACACCCGCATCGAAGCGTCGAACAGCAACTTCGGCTTCTCGATCGAAGGCGTGCGTTATGGCGGCGGCGTGGAATTCGCCGTGACCGGCAACACCTACATCTCGGCCGAATATCAGCGCACCGAATATGAAGACAATTTCGGTGGCCGTGACGCCGGTGTCGTCGGCATCGGTTTCCGCTTCTAATCCCTCTCGGATAGAACAGGGGAAGGGCGGTCCCTCGCGGGGCCGCCCTTTTTCTATGCCCAGGGCAGGGGCTTCAGGTCCGGCGCCACCCAGGCCCGCCGTGCTTCCGCCGACATCAGCCGCTCGCGCGACCAATAGGCAAACAGCCAGTCCTTGTCGGCCATGGGCGATGCCATCAACGCCGCGAAGGCCGCTCCCGGCGTCACCCCTTCCTGCAAGCCCGCCAGTACAGCCCGGGCCGCGCGCAACGAAGCCTGCGTGATCGTCTCATGATAGCCGGCGGTGTCGCTGTTCACGCCGCCCACGCTCTCATTATAGGCGGCGATCATCCCCGGCATGTCGCGCTCCGGCACCAGGTCGGGCCGCTGCAGCATCAGCCATAATGCCGTCGCGAAATGGGCCAGATGGGTCCATTCCTCCTTGGGCAGCGTCCGGGCGCAAAAGCCGGTTGCGATCCGTTCCATCTCTTCGTCCGTCATTCTCATTCACCCTTTCATGCCGCCCGGACGAACCTCAAAAGAAAAACCCCGCCGTTCCGGGCGGGGTTTTCGTCTCGCGCCCTTTAAGGCGCGCCCAATCGGCCCCGCTCTATCCGAGCGCGGCTTGCTTCTCTGCCGCCAGCCGGTCCAGCTCCGCCCGGCTCTTCTTCTCCGAGGCTGACTTGAGCTGCCCGCAGGCCGCCATGATGTCCCGCCCGCGCGGCGTGCGTACCGGCGCGCTGATACCGCCCTCGAACACGATGGTGCTGAAAGCGCGAATCCGCTCCGGCGTCGAACATTCATAATCCGTACCCGGCCAGGGATTGAACGGGATCAGATTGACCTTGGCGGGCAGCTTATACTGGCGGAGCAGCCGGACCAGTTCACGCGCATCGTCATCGCTGTCATTCTTGTCCTTGATCATCACATATTCGAAGGTGATGCGCCGCGCATTGTTCGCGTTCGGATAGTCGGCGCAGGCCTGCAACAACTGCTCGATGCCATATTTCTTGTTGAGCGGCACCAACTCGTCGCGCACATCCTTGGTCACGGCATGCAGCGACACGGCCAGATTCACGCCGATCTCCTCGCCCGCGCGCGCCATCATCGGCACCACGCCCGAGGTCGACAGCGTGATCCGCCGCTTCGACAGGGCCAGGCCGTCGCCATCCATCACGACCTTCAGCGCATCGCGCACATGATCGAAATTATAGAGCGGCTCGCCCATGCCCATCATCACGATGTTGGTCAGCATCCGCCCGTCGGGCGAATATTGCGAGGCATCGTCGGCCTCATCGTCATTGGCCGACGCCATACTGCCCTTGGGCCATTCGCCCAGCGCATCGCGGGCCAGCATCACCTGACCCACGATCTCGCCCGGCGTCAGATTGCGCACCAGCCGCATCGTGCCGGTATGGCAGAAACGGCAGTTGAGCGTGCAGCCCACCTGGCTCGACACGCACAGCGTTCCCCGGTCCGCGTCCGGGATGAACACCATCTCATAATCCTGCCCGTCGTCCGAGCGCAGCAGCCATTTGCGCGTGCCGTCGCTCGATACCTGCGCCTCGACCACTTCCGGCCGGCCGACGACGAAGCGCTCCGCCATCCAGCCGCGCATCGGCTTGGCGAGGTCGGTCATCGCGTCGAAATCGGTCTCACCGCGATGATAGAGCCAGTGGAAGAGCTGCTTGGAGCGCAGCTTCGCCTGCTTCTGATCGAGCCCGGCTTCCTCCAGCACGCCCTTGATCTGCGGACGTGACAGCCCCATCAGGTCGACGCGCCCATCCTCGCGAGGCGTCACCGCACGAGGTACGGGCACAGGATCGATAAGGCCGGGAATCGGCATCAACGGGTTGGCGGCTGTCTGCATGGCCGCGCCCATAGCCGATTTTGCAGGAATTTTAAAGCGGCGGAATTCTGTGCGCTTCATGTCCCCGCCTTCGCGGAAACGCGCCATATGGAACGTCAGCGCAGCCTTGCGCACCCCAGCGCCGCGGCATCGATTGCCGTCGCCGCACCGCGCAGCGCATAGGTGTCTGCAAAACCCCTTCCGCGCGCATCGCGCGTCTGTACACTCATGCTGCCGGCGGACCGCATCGCCGCGATGATCGCCGCGTCGGCCCGCGCATCGGGCGCCCAGGCGTCGACCTGGCCCGCCACGAGCGTGAAGCGCCGGTCACCCACGTTCAGGATCACCGCGGCGTCGCCCGCTCGCATCCGGCTCAAGCGGAAATGCACCTGCCCCCGGATCTTTTGGCGCGGCCAGCTTCCGACGGCCGCAAAGCCTTCCGACTTTGCCGAAACGGGTTTGGCGATCGCATAACAACGCGGTGTGGCGGGATCGCGGAACGCGCCCCAGGCCTCGAAAACCCCAAGGGAATCGCGCGCTTGAGCCGCCATGCCGATCATCGACAGGGGAAGGGCGAGGGCAGCCAGACGTTTCACATTCCCGGCAAAGCCCATGCTGTTCCCTTTTGCAACCCCGATCGAAATGAAAGACGCACCGAACGCTTGCAGGGGCCGTAACAGCGGCTATGAAGGACCATCCATCATTGTCGCCCGGATTCGACCGTCTCCGGGCCTTCGCAAGAAAAGAAACGGACAGAACAGGGACATGAAGGCCACCATCGAACGCGCAACGCTGCTCAAGAGCCTCAGCCACGTCCAGTCGGTGGTGGAGCGGCGCAACACGATTCCGATCCTGTCCAACGTGCTGATCGAAGCGTCGGCCGACGGCGCGATCAAGCTGATGGCGACCGACCTCGACCTCCAGATCGTCGAAAGCGTCTCCGCCCAGGTGGAACAGCCCGGCGCGACCACCATTTCCGCCCACACCCTGTTCGACATCGCCCGCAAGCTGCCCGAAGGCAGTCAGGTGTCGCTCCAGGCGGCAGAGGGCAAGATGCTGATCCAGGCGGGCCGCGCCCGGTTCAACCTGTCGACCCTGCCCCGCGACGATTTCCCGGTGATCGCCGAAGGCGACCTGCCGACCAGCTTCGAACTGCCGGCCGAGACGCTGAAGCAGATCATCGACAAGACGCGCTTCGCCATCTCGACCGAAGAGACGCGCTATTATCTGAACGGCATTTATTTCCATGTCTCGGATGAGGGGCAGCCGGTGCTGAAGGCCGCCGCCACCGATGGCCACCGCCTCGCCCGCGTCACCGTGCCGCGTCCGGACGGCGCCGACGGCATGCCCGGCATCATCGTGCCCCGCAAATGCATCAGCGAACTGCGCAAGCTGCTCGACGAGGTCGAGGGATCGGTCCAGATTTCACTGTCCGCCAGCAAGATCCGCTTCGGCCTGGGCAGCGCGATCCTGACCAGCAAGCTGATCGACGGCACCTTCCCGGACTATAGCCGGGTCATCCCGACCGCGAACGACAAGTTGCTGACGATCGACCCGCGCGGCTTCGAGGAGGGCGTGGATCGCGTCGCGACGATTGCGACCGAGAAGACCCGCGCGGTCAAGATGACGCTGGAGCGGGACAAGATCGTCCTCTCCGTCACCAGCCCCGAAAACGGCACGGCGGCCGAAGAAGTGCCCGGCGCCTTCCAGGGCGAGGGTTTCGACATCGGCTTCAACGCCCGCTATCTGCTCGACATATTGAACCAGATCGACAGCGAAACGGTCGAACTGCACCTCGCCGATGCAGCCGCTCCGACGTTGATCCGCGAGAACGACCGCAGCCCGGCGCTCTATGTACTTATGCCGATGCGGGTCTAGCCCTTCGCCGGGGTAACGAAGCGGGAACGGCGGAAATCCATCCTTGCCGTTTCCCATCGTCGGCCTCACCCGGACTTGACCAGAGGTCTCGCCGCCTTTCAGGTGAGCAGGTCGGCGGGTAGGGCCCGTCGGCGTTGGTGCTCGATCTTGAATTGCCACTCACGACGCCAGCGTTTCAGGCGCTTCTCCTGCTCAATGCAGCCGGTGATGTCGTCGTTGCTCTTCGCCCCGGCGCAAAAAGTTTGAATCGGTGCCGAAGCGGTGCCGAAGATTGGCGGGGAGAGGGGGCCTAGAGGATTTGGCTCACCTGTTCGGGGGGGCGGGCGATCACTACGCCTTTTTCCGTGATGACGATGGCCCGTTCGATCAGGATCGGGTGTGCGGCCATCGCGTCGAGAATGGCCTTGTCGTCTCCCACGTCGAGGCCGATTTCCTTGACCACGCCCTCGCCCTTGCGGACGGCTTCCGACGGGCGGACGCCCGCCCTGGCCAGCACCGTTTCGATTTCGGTGCGGCTGGGCGGGGTCTTGAGATATTCGACCACCTCGACCTCAACCCCCGGCGTGGCTTCGAGGATCGCAAGCGCGGCCCGCGATTTGGAGCAGCGGGGATTGTGCCAGATGGTCGCCTTCACGCCTGCCCGTCCTTCGCCAGCCACTCTTCCAGCCATTTGATCGTATAGTCGCCGTTCAGGAAGTCGGGGTCGGTCAGCAGTTTCTGGTGGAGCGGGATCGTGGTCTTCATGCCCTCGATCACATATTCCTCCAGCGCGCGCTTGAGGCGCATGATGCAGCCTTCGCGGGTGCGGCCGTAGACGATCAGCTTGCCGATCATGCTGTCATAATAAGGCGGCACCTTATAGCCCTGGTAGAGGCCGCTATCGACCCGGACATGCATGCCGCCCGGTACGTGATAGCTGGTGACGGTACCCGGCGACGGCGCGAAGGTGCGCGGGTCTTCCGCATTGATGCGGCATTCGATGGCGTGGCCGGTGAAGACGAGATCCTTCTGCTCGACCGAGAGCGGCTTGCCCTCCGCCACGCGGATCTGTTCACGGACCAGGTCGACGCCGGTGATCATCTCCGTCACCGGATGCTCCACCTGAAGGCGGGTGTTCATCTCGATGAAGTAGAATTCGCCGTCTTCCCAGAGGAATTCGATCGTGCCCGCGCCGCGATAGCCCATGTCGGCCATCGCCTTGCGCACAACTTCGCCCATCCGGTCGCGCTCGGCGGCGGAGAGGACGGGGGAGGGGGCTTCCTCCAGCACCTTCTGGTGGCGGCGCTGGAGCGAGCAGTCGCGTTCGCCCAGATGGATGGCGTTGCCGTTGCCGTCGCCGAACACCTGGAATTCGATATGCCGGGGATTGCCCAGATATTTTTCCATATAGACGGTGTCGTCGCCGAAGGCGGCCTTCGCCTCGGACCCGGCCTGCTTCATCGACGTTTCGAGCAGGTCTTCGGAGGGCACGACCTTCATGCCGCGACCGCCGCCGCCCGATGCCGCCTTGATGAGCACGGGATAACCGATCTTCGCAGCGACCTCCTTGGCTTCCTCGACGCTGCCGAGCGCGCCGTCGGAGCCGGGGACCAGCGGCAGGCCGAGTGCGCCGGCGGTGCGCTTCGCCTCGACCTTGTCGCCCATGATGCGGATATGTTCGGGCTTCGGTCCGACGAAGGCAAGGTTATGCGCCTCCACGATTTCCGCGAACTGGGCGTTTTCCGACAGGAAGCCATAGCCGGGATGGATCGCGTCCGCGCCGGAGATTTCGGCGGCGGAGATGATCGCGGCGATGTTGAGATAGCTGTCCTTGGCGGCGGGCGGCCCAATGCAGATCGCTTCGTCGGCAAGGCGCACATGCATGGCGTCGGCGTCGGCGGTCGAGTGGACCGCCACCGTCTTGATCCCCATTTCATGGCAGGCGCGGTGGATGCGGAGCGCGATTTCGCCCCGGTTCGCGATCAGCAGCTTTTCGATGGCCATGGGCGCGCCTTATTCGATGACGATCAGCGGCTGGTCATATTCGACCGGCTGGCCGTTATCGACCAATATGGCCTTGACCGTGCCGGCATTGGGCGCGGTTATGGCGTTCATCACCTTCATCGCCTCGACGATCAGCACGGTGTCGCCCGCCTTCACGGTCGAACCGACGGCGGCATAGGGTGCGGCGCCCGGCTCGGCCGCCAGATAGGCGGTGCCGACGATGGGCGAGCGGATCGCGTTGGCGGAAATGGCGGGCGTGGCAGCTTCGGCCGGGGCAGCGGCAGCGACCGGGGCAGGCGCAGCGACCGGCGCTGCGGCAACGGGCGCGGGTGCATAGGCCACGGCGGCACCGCCGACCTTGCGCGCGACGCGGATCTTGCGATCGCCGTCCTCGACTTCGATTTCCGTCAGGTTGGTGTCATCGAGAAGGGCGGCGAGATCGCGCACCAATTGTACGTCCACTTGCATTGCGCCCTTTTCAGCCTTGTCGTTCATGTCATGTCCCTGGACGGTAATTGCGTTTCTGACGCTCGCGCCTATGCGCATTTCAGGCGAAGCGCAACTTTTGAGCGATGAGCTACAGTTCGAGCGCCGCTTCCAGCGCCAGCATGTAGGACATCGCGCCGAAGCCCGCGATGGTTCCCTTCGCCGCCATGCCGACATAGCTTTTGTGGCGGAAAGGCTCGCGCGTATGCGGGTTGGACAGGTGGATTTCGATCACCGGCACGGCGACGCCCTTGATCGCATCGTGCAGTGCGACGGAGGTGTGGGTGAGGGCGCCGGGATTGATCAGGATCGCATGGGCGCCTTCGACATGGGCTTCCTGAATCCAGTCGACCAGATGTCCTTCATGGTTGGACTGGCGGAAATCGATCTCGACATGGGCGCGATTGGCGGCGTCCTCCATGCGTTCGGCAATGTCGTCCAGCGTGTCATAGCCGTAGATTTCCGGTTCGCGGGTGCCCAGCATGTTGAGGTTGGGACCGTTCAGGACATAGATTTTGCGCGTTTCGGCCATGACGGTCCCCCTTATGGTTGCGAGCGGAGCATGGACGCCCCTATATGCGCGCTGATCTTTAGCCCTTCGTGTCGCGCCAAGTCGAGACACCTTGTTTGACAGGACAGAGCATTGAGCGTCGACGGAACCGTTTCCATCCATATCAACGGCGAGCACCGCCGCGTGCGCGCCGGGCTGACGCTGGCGGAGCTGGCGAGCGAGCTGGGCTTCGTGCCGGAAAAGGTCGCGGTGGAGCGCAATCTGGAGGTGGTGCCGCGCTCGACCCTGGCCGATGTGTGCGTCGAGGACGGCGATGAGCTGGAAATCGTGCATTTCGTGGGCGGCGGCGACTGGACGGCGGATGACGACGGCTGGACCGTCGCGGGCCAGACCTTCCGTTCGCGCCTGATCGTCGGCACCGGCAAGTACAAGGATTTCGAGCAGAATGCGGCGGCGGTCGCGGCGTCAGGGGCGGAGATCGTCACCGTCGCGGTACGGCGCGTCAACGTGTCGGACCCCAAGGCGCCGATGCTGACCGACTTCATCGACCCGAAGAAGATCACCTATCTGCCCAATACGGCGGGCTGTTATACGGGTGAGGAGGCGATCCGCACGCTGCGCCTGGCGCGCGAGGCGGGCGGCTGGGACCTCGTCAAGCTGGAGGTGCTGGGCGAGGCGCGGACGCTCTATCCCGACATGGTGGAGACGCTGCGGGCGACGGAGATCCTGGCCAAGGAAGGCTTCAAGCCGATGGTCTATTGCGTCGACGATCCGATCGCGGCGAAGCGGTTGGAGGATGCGGGCGCGGTGGCGATCATGCCGCTGGGCGCGCCGATCGGGTCGGGACTGGGCATCCAGAATCGCGTGACCATCCGCCTGATCGTCGAGGGCACGAAATTGCCCGTGCTGGTCGATGCGGGCGTGGGGACGGCGTCGGAGGCGGCGCAGGCGATGGAGCTGGGTTGCACGGGCGTGCTCATGAACACGGCGATTGCCGAGGCGAAGGACCCGGTGCTGATGGCCGCCGCGATGAAGGCGGGGGTGGAGGCGGGACGCATGGCCTATCGCGCCGGGCGCATGGGCAAGCGCATGTATGCCGATCCGTCGAGCCCGCTGGCTGGTTTGATCTGATTTTTCCAAGTCGACATGCTCCTGCCTGCGCGGGAGCCATGTTGCATTCGCTCGCCTGGGTTGCGACTTTCGCTGTCGCAGCAAATTGACCGCTTGACGGCTTCCTCCTATTCCTTGGGCGGATTCCCCGACAGGAGGACTAGCGATGGCAAACAAGCTCTTTCCCGATGCTGCGAGCGCGTTGGAGGGTCTTCTCTTCGACGGGATGCAGTTGTGCGCGGGCGGTTTCGGGCTGTGCGGCATCCCTGAGCGGCTGATCGACGCGATCCGGGATTCGGGGGTCAGGGATCTGACCATCGCCTCCAACAATGCCGGGATTGACGGCGAAGGCTTGGGCAAGCTGCTGCGCACACGGCAGGTGAAGAAGATGATCTCCTCCTATGTCGGGGAGAATAAGGAGTTCGAGCGGCAATATCTGGCGGGCGAGCTGGAGGTGGAATTCTGTCCGCAGGGGACGCTGGCGGAGCGGTGCCGGGCGGGCGGCGCCGGGATTCCGGGCTTCTATACCAGGACGGGCGTCGGGACCGCCGTGGCCGAGGGCAAGGAGGTCAAGAGCTTCGACGGGCAGGATTATATATTGGAGCGCGGGATTTTCGCCGATGTGGCGATCATCAAGGGCTGGAAGGCCGATGAGAGCGGCAATCTGATCTTCCGCAAGACGGCGCGCAACTTCAACCAGCCCATGGCGACGGCGGCGAAGGTCTGCGTCGCGGAAGTCGAGCAAGTGGTGCCGACCGGTAGCCTCGATCCCGATGCCATCCACCTGCCCGGCATCTACGTCAAGCGCATGATCGTCGGCGCACCCTATGACAAGAAAATCGAATTCCGCACCGTTCGCCAGAGGGAGGCGGTTTGACGTGACATGCCCTCTCCTGACCCCTTCTGCATATGGAAGGGGAAGTATCGGCTTGGCGGTTTTCGTGATGTTGGCAGGCTGTTCGGCTGAACGGCCCGCCGCGGTTCCGGTCGCGCCGGAGGTGCCTCCTGCCGGGATGCAGTATCTTTACGGGTCGGGGGAGGCTTCGGCGCTTTCGATCCAGGCCTATCGGGCATTGCTGGCGAATGTCGCAGCGAAGGTGAAGGCGCGTCCGGTGGACAGCGTCGTGCTGGCCCAGGAGACGAGTCTCGACGATCCGCGATTCGAGCCTTGCGGGACAAAGCCCTTCGCCGCCGTCTTCGATGTCGATGAGACGGTGATGCTGAACATCGGCTATGAATATCATGCCGCGCGGACGGGGCGGGGTTTCGACGCGGCAGCCTGGGACGCGTGGGAAAAGACCGGCGAGGACGCGGTTGCGCCGGTTCCAGGCGCGGATCGGATGGTGCGGGCGTTGCGGGAGATGGGCGTGACGGTGGTCTTCAACACCAACCGCGCCGCCGCGAATGCCGGGCCGACCATCCGCGCCATCAAGGCGGCCGGGCTGGGCGATGCGGTGCATGGGGAAACGCTGTTCCTGAGCGGCGATGATGCCACGGGTTCGCGCAAGGATGGGCGCCGGGCCGTGATCGCGGCGAAATATTGCGTCGTTGCGATGGGCGGCGACCAGCTGGGCGACTTTTCCGACCTGTTCAATGGTGGGCAGTCGGTGACGGCGCGGCGTGCCGCGACGATGCAACCGGCGATTGCGCAAATGTGGGGCAATGGCTGGTTCGTCCTGCCCAATCCGGTTTATGGAAGCGGTCTCAAGGGCGGCTTCGATGAGGTTTTTCCTGCGGACAAAAGGTGGACCGCGCCCGCCAATGGGGAGAATTGATATGCCCTGGACACGCGATGAGATGGCCGCGCGCGCGGCGAAGGAATTGCAGGACGGTTTCTATGTGAACCTGGGCATCGGCATACCGACGCTGGTGGCCAATCATATTCCGGCAGGTGTGGAGGTGACGCTCCAGTCGGAGAATGGCATGCTGGGCATCGGCCCTTTCCCCTATGAGGGGGAGGAGGATGCCGACCTTATCAACGCGGGCAAGCAGACGATCAGCGAATTGCCGCAGTCGGTCTATTTCTCCAGTGCCGACAGCTTCGCGATGATCCGGGGCGGGCATATCGACCTGACCGTTCTGGGCGCGATGGAAGTATCGGAAAATGGCGACATCGCCAACTGGATGATCCCCGGCAAGATGATCAAGGGCATGGGCGGCGCGATGGACCTGGTCGCGGGCGTCAAGAAGATCATCGTCGTCATGGAACATACGTCCAAGGACGGCAGCCCCAAGTTCATCCCGGCCTGCACCCTGCCGCTGACCGGCAAGAATGTGGTCGACATGATCGTCACCGACCTTGCCGTCTTCCAGCGGCCCGACCATGACAGCCCGTTCAAGCTCATCGAACTCGCTCCGGGCGTGACGGCGGAGGAAGTCGCCGCTAAGACCAGTGCGCATTATCTGGCTTAAGGACGTGCGATGAGCCTCGACGGCACCTATGACGAGGGCAATGTCTTTGCCCTGATCCTTCAGGGAAAAATCCCTTCGACCAAGCTCTATGAGGACGAGCATACCTATGCCTTCCTCGACATCCAGCCGCAGTCCAAGGGGCATAGCCTGGTCATTTCCAAATGGTCGAAGGCGCGCAACATCCTGGAGGCCGAGGATGAGGTGCTGGCGCAACTCATGGCGACGGTGAAGAAGGTCGCCAATGCCACGCGCAAGGCGCTGGACCCCGACGGCATCCATGTCGCGCAGTTCAACGGCGCGCCCGCCGGGCAGACCGTGTTCCACCTGCATTTCCATATCGTGCCGCGCTGGGAGGGACAGCCGCGCGGCTTCGTCGCCCATGCGCAGGGCGATTTCGCTGACCCTGCGGCCTTGCAGGCGCTGGCCGAAGAGATTCGCGCCCAGTTCTGATGCGGCCAATCCCGATGAAAGCGCTCTGACATGGCGCTCAAGCCCTTCAAGGCTCCCGGTGCGCGGCTGGCGCTGCGTTCGAAGCGGGAAAGCCGGCGCTTTGCCGGTGGCAAACGACCGGCGGAGGTCATCCTCGACATTTCGCGGCTGCTCTCGCGCAGCTTCCATGCCGCGCCGACCGGGATCGACCGGGTCGAGTTCACCTATGCCCGCGAATTGCTGGAACGGATGCCGGATCGGCTGGCCTTCGCCGCCGTGCATCCGGCGGGCGGCTATTATGGGCGGCTGAAGGATGCGGCCGTGCGCCAGTTCCTGGCCTTCACGGCGGCGCGCTGGCGCAACACGGGGCCGGTGGATGAAAAGGAGAGCAAGGCGGCGGTAATCCGCCATCTGATCGCCTTGCGTCCTCGTCCGGTGCCGGTGGCGGAAGGGCCGCGCATCTATTTGCAGGTGTCGCCCCATCATCTGGACGATGCCGATCAGGTCAGCGCGATCCTGCGGGCCGAGGGCGCGCGTTTCGTCACGCTGGTGCATGATGTGATCCCGCTCACCCACCCCGAATTCGCCCGGCCTCAGGGGGCGGAGGAGCATTTGAAGCGGGTGCGGACGATCGACCGCTATGCCGACGGTATCATCGGCAACAGCCAGGCGACGGTCGACGCACTGGCGCCACATCTGACGCGCGGCCTGAATGGACGCGTGATCCGGGTGGCGCATTTCGGCGCCGATGCGCCGGACATGGTGGTGGAGGGCGGTCATGACGTGCCCGACCGACCCTATTTCGTCTATATCTCCACCATCGAGCCGCGGAAGAATCATCTGCTGCTGCTGAATGTCTGGCGGCGGCTGGTCGAAAGGCTGGGCGACCGGACGCCGGTGCTGGTGCTGATCGGGCGGCGCGGCTGGGAGAATGAGAATGTCGTCGACATGCTGGAGCGTGCCGAAATCCTGCGCGGCCATGTGATCGAGGCGGGCAGCGTGCCCGATAATCAGATGAACGCTCTGGTCGCGGGGGCGCGGGCGATGCTGATGCCATCCTTCGAGGAGGGCTATGGCATGCCGGTGATCGAGACTTTATCGGCAGGCGTGCCGGTGATTTGCAGCGATATCGTCGCGCATCGGGAGGTCGGCGGCGATGCGCCGGACTATCTTGATCCGTTGGATGGCCTCGGCTGGTTGCGCGCCATCGAGGCCTACAGCAGGCCGGATTCGCCGGAGCGGGCCGCGCAACTGGCGCGGATCGCGGCCTGGCGGGCGCCGACATGGGAAGCCTATTTCGACATCATAGGCGACATGCTGGAGGAATTGACGGCTTCGGCATTCGCTTGACGTCTTTTCGTTGGGTGCGCAGAAGCGTTTGTATGGATTGCGTTTTTTGGATGGTCGACGCTTCGCTCCCTGCGCGGCGGGCCTGACGGGGGCAGGAACGGCTTTGACGAATGCGCAACCTTTTCTGCGTTCTCCACCCTTTCCGGGGGTGACGCCCGCGGCGGCGGCGATCAGCGCCTGGCGGCCGGAGGGCGAGGCGGTGGTGCCCGTGCCCGACGCGCTGCTCGAAGCCGTGGCGCAGGCGCGCGTCGGCGGTACTTTCTGGGGGCATCGTCCGGATCATATCCAATTGGTCGTGCGGGAAGGCATGGCGGTTCCACAGGGGGTTCTGGATGGCCTGTCGCCGCCGGAGATCGGCGTCGTGCGCGGTAGCGGGCGGGGCTGCGTTGCCGGAACCGTCCTGCCCGATCCCACCGATCTGTGGACGGTGATCGCGGGCGCGCGGTCGGTTCATGCCACGCCGGACGATGAACTGGCGATCATCGCCGGGCTGCTCGGCGTGCCGGTCTTTGGACCGGACGGGCAAAGGATTGCGTCGGAACGATTGCGGGAGGCCGCCCGTGCGGCGATCGGCGCCGCCCGCTATCGCGACTGTTTCCATGGGGCCGAGGCCGACGCGGCGCAGGCTGTCGCCCAGCTCGCCGACTGGCGGCGGCATCTGGACGGCAATCGCGGCCTGGCGGCGGCCAGCGGCATGGCCTTCTGGAAGCGCGAGGCGATCCGCCATTTCCTCTGGGACGGGACAAGTTCGCCCCCTTTCCTGCCGCCGGAGAGGGGTTTGCGGCGGGCGAGGAAGCGGGGCGGCGCGCTGGCGGTCTGGCCCTCGCGCGCGCCCGCCGATATTCTGGCCCAGGGCGGCGGCATCATCGCCCGCGTCGAGGATGGTTTCCTGAGGTCCAGGGGGCTGGGCGCTGCGCTGCATCCGCCGGGGTCGGTGGTGGTCGACCGGTCGGGCATTTATTATGACGCGCGTTCCCCCAGCGACATGGAGACGTTGCTCGCGACCCATGTCTTTTCTCCCGAGCTGGAGGCGCGGGCTGCGCGGCTGCGCGCGGCGATCCGGGCCTCGGCCGTCACGAAATACGGCCAGGACGCCGGGCGTATGATCGACCTGCCCCAGGGCCGCCGGACGGTGCTGGCCGTGGGCCAGGTGGAGGATGATCTGTCGGTCGAATATGGCGGTGCCGGGGTGGCGGGCAATCTTGACCTGCTGAAGCGGGTGCGCGCCGCCGAACCCGATGCCTGGATCGTCTATCGTCCGCATCCCGACGTGCAGGCGGGTTTGCGCAAGGGGCATCTGAGCGATGCCGTGGTGCTGGCCCATGCTGATGGCATCGACACCGGATCGCCGCTCATGGCGCTGGTGCAGGCGGTGGACGAGGTGCATGTGCTCTCGTCACTGACCGGGTTCGAGGCGCTGATGCGCGACCGGCCGGTGACGGTGCATGGCATGCCCTTCTATGCCGGATGGGGGCTGACCAGGGATCTGGCGGAACCCAATGAGCGGCGGGGCCGTCAACTCAGCCTGGATCAGCTTGTGGCCGGGGCGTTGATTCTCTATCCACGCTATCTGGACCCGGTTACGCGCCTGCCTTGCGGACCTGAAATCATGGTGGAGCGTTTGGCAAGCGGGGCGCCGTCGCCGGTGTCATGGTTGATCCGACTGCGGACCTTACAGGGGAAGTTGCAGAGATTTATGACTTTGTCCGCCGAGTATCTTCATGGTTGACGCGCAGTCCAAGACCTTCCTTTTCCTTCAGGGACCGCACGGCCCCTATTTCGCGATGCTGGCCGATGCGCTGAGGGCGCGGGGGCACCGGGCGCTGCGCATCAACATCAACGGCGGCGACAAGGTCGACTGGCCGGGCGAGGGGGCGACCGACTATCGCGGGACCTTCCGCAACTGGCCGATCTTCTTCGACGATCATATCGTCAACCATGGCGTCACCGACCTGATCCTCTACGGCGACTGCCGCCCCTATCATGCGTCCGCCCACAAGATGGCGCGCTTGCGCGGCCTGCGCGTCCATGTGGTGGAGGAAGGCTATATCCGCCCGGATTTCCTGACGTTGCAGGAAGACGGGGTGAACGGCAATTCCACCCTGCCGCTGGACCCCGAATGGTATCTGGAACAGGCGAAGGAATTGCCGCCCGAGGAGAATGGGCGGGAACCGCAAATCCCCTCCACCTTCCGCCGGCGCGCCTTCAACACCGGGCGCAACGGCATGGCGTCGGCGCTGATGCGGCCGGCCTTTCCCTTCTACAAGACGCACCGGCCCAACAGCTTCCTGTGGGAGACGGTGGGCTGGTTCAAGAAGCTGAACCTGCGCCAAGCCGAGCGCCGCAAGTCCCGCGCGGAATGGGAACAGGTCGCGGACCGGCCCTATTTCACTTTGCCGCTTCAGCTCGATTCCGATTATCAGATCCGCGTCCATTCGCCGTTCGGCACGATGCGGGCGGCGCTGCGTTTCGTGATCAAGAGCTTTGCCTCGCACGCCCCGGCCAACACCGCGCTGGTGGTGAAGCGGCATCCGCTCGATCCGGGGCTGGTCGCCTGGGGGCGGCTGACGCGGCGGCTGGCGGCGCATTATGGCGTGGGCGACCGGGTCTTCTACCTTGCGGATTGGGACATTGCCGAGCTGGTCGGCAAGTCGTTGGGGGTGGTGACGGTCAACAGCACCGTGGGTACGCTGGCGCTCAATGCGGGCAAGCCCGTCGTCGTGCTGGGCCATGCGGTCTACAAGGTGCCGGGCGTGGTGCACAAAAGGTCGCTCGACGAATTCTGGCCGGCGCCGGGGGCGCCGGACATGGCGCTTTATTCGGCCTTCCGCCGGGTACTTATCGACCGCTGCCTGATCCGGGGCGGGCTGCTCAGCGAAGAGGGGCTGGCGATGCTGGTCGAAAATGCGGTCGAGCGGTTGACGCGCAGACCGCCCGCCCGGGCGCCGCTCCGGCGCGAGGCGGTGGTCCATGACCTCCATTCCGTGCGAACCGCCGCGCGCTGAGGGTGCGGTCGATCCTTTCCGAATTTCTGGAAGACAATCTTTCGGTTCTGGCATCGGGCGCCAGCGCGCGGGTCTATCGCGCGGCCGAACGCCATGTCGTCAAGATCTTCCACGCCGCCGTGTCGGAGGAGATGATCGACCGCGAATTCGCCGCGGCGACGCTGGCGGCGGATTGCGGGCTCGCGGTCGCGCGGCCGGTCGAGCAACTGCGGCTGCGGGCCGGGCGGGCGATCCTCTATCCGGAGATCGAGGGGCCGACGATGATGCGGCGGATGCGCATGCGTCCCTTGCGCAGCGGCGCATTGTTGCGCGACATGGCGGCATTCCACCGGCGGATTCACGACTGTCCGGCGCCGGGGCTGCGATCGCTGCGGGAGGTGTTGCGGACGGATATCCTCCATGGTCCCGCCGATCCGGCCGTCCAGCAGGCGGCGCTCGGCCTGCTGGACGGCTTGTCCGACGGTGACCGGCTGCTGCATGGCGATTTCCATATCCGCAACATCCTGATGGCGCGGATCGGGCCGGTCGCCATCGACTGGTCGAAGGCTGCGCGGGGGCCAGCCACGCCGGACATCATGCGGACCGAGATGCTGATGCGCTTTGGCGAGGGGCCGCAGGACTGGCTGACCAACCGGGCGCGGGACTGGGCGGCGCGCCAATATGTGGAGCATTATCGCCGCATCATGCCCGGCCATTTCGTCCAGGTGGCGGAGTGGCGGGCGGTGGTGGCGCTGGCCTGGCTGCGTGCGCGGGCGCCCGTGCGGCGGAAGGCCTTCCTTGCCTATCTCGATGGTGCGCTGGCGAAGGTGGGCCTGCCGCTCATAATGGGATGATCCGGTCGGCCAGCCGCTCGACCTCCGCGCGGTCGTGGCTGACATAGAGGATCGGCATGGCAAGGTCGTGCTTCATCCGTTCGATGACAGAGAGGATGTCCTCGCGCCGCGACGGATCGAGCGAGGAGAGCGGTTCGTCCATCAGCAGGAAATTCGGGCCCGACAGCAACGCCCGGCCGATCGCCACGCGCTGCGCCTCGCCACCGGACAGCGTCGCGGGCCAGCGGTCGAGCAGATGGCCGATGCCGAGGAATCCGAGCACGGACTCGAACGGCATGGGCGGTTCGCCATGGTGGCCGTAGAGCAGGTTGGCGCGCACGCGCATATGTGGAAACAGGCGTCCGTCCTGGAAGATATAGCCTGCGCGGCGGCGCTCCGGGGGCAGGTCGATGCCCGCTTCGCTGTCGAACAGCGTCTCGCCCGCGACGGCGATCCGGCCCTGGTCGGGAGTGATTATGCCCGCCACCATGTTGAGGATGCTGGTCTTGCCCGCGCCCGACGGAGCGTAGAGCGCGACCAGGCCCGCGTCGCTGCGGCATTGGAGCATGATCCGGCGATCGCCGATGCGATGGTCCAGATCGATGTCAAAGGACATGGTTGGTGCGGCCCCCTGCGGCGCGGCGGGCCAGCATTTCCGATGCCACCAGCGCGGCCAGCGACAGGATGACCGACAAGATGGCAAGCCGCGTCACGGCGGTTTCGGCGCCTGGCATCTGCAACGCGGAATAGATGGCGATCGGCAGGGTGCGGGTTTCGCCCGGTACGTCGGAAACGAAGGTGATGGTCGCGCCGAATTCCCCGATCGAGCGGGCGAAGCCCAACACCAGGCCCGCCAATAGGCCGGGCAGCGCCAGCGGCAGGGAAATGGTGAGGAAGACGCGCCAGCGCCCGGCGCCGAGGGTGCGGGCGGCGAGTTCCAGCCTGTGATCGATGCCCTCGATCGACAGCCGCATGGCACGCACCATCAGCGGCATCGCCATGATCGCGGCGGCCAGCGCGGCGCCGGTCCAGCGGAACATGAGGCTGATCCCCAATGTCCGTTCGAGCAGCCCGCCAATCGGCCCGTTGGCGCCGAAGAGCAGCAGTAGCAGCCAACCGGTGACGACCGGCGGCACCACCAGCGGTAGGTGCACCAGCGCATCGATCAGCAGCTTGCCGGGGAAGCGGGCGCGGGCCAGCAGCCAGGCGAGGGCGAAGGCGACGGGCAGCATCAGGCCGACCGCGACCAGGCTGACCCGAAGCGACAACAGGACGATACCCCATTCTTCGGAGGACAGGATCATGGCCCTTCTTTCGGACAGGATGAAGGAAAAGACCAGCCTTCGTGATGAGCGTTGCATTGCGCCGACGCACAGGGCAAAGCCACGACCTTCCGATAGTGAGCCGCTCCACATGAAAGAATTGATCGCCTTCGACCTCGACGGCACCCTGGCCGAGAGCAAGCAGCCCTTGGGCGAAGCGATGGGCCAAGCGTTGGCCGGCCTGTTGCATGTCGCGCATGTCGCGGTGATTTCGGGGGGCGACTGGCCGCAATTCGACAAGCAGGTGGCGAGCCGCCTGCCGGAACGGGCGGACCGTTCGCGACTGTGGCTGATGCCGACCACGGGGACGAAGCTTTACACCCATCGCGACGGGCAATGGGCGCCGGTCTATGCCGAACTGTTCGACGATGCGCAGAAGCAGGCGATCTTCACGGCGTTCGACGCCTCGCTGGAAGCGACCGGCTTCGTGCCCGAAGAGGTGTGGGGCGAGCGGATCGAGGACCGGGGAAGCCAGATCACCTTTTCCGCCCTTGGCCAGCAGGCGCCGATCCATGCCAAGGAGGTCTGGGACCCCGACTTCGCCAAGCGCAGGGTGATCCAGGCCGATTTACGCCAACGCCTGCCGGGCCTGTCGATCAACATGGGCGGGGCGACCTCCATCGACATCACGCGCGAGGGGTGGACAAGGCCTATGGCCTCAAAAACTGCGCGATGCGAGTGGAATCGCGCTGGAGGCGATGCTGTTCATCGGCGATGCGATCTTTCCCGGCGGCAATGACTATCCGGCAAAGGAGCTGGGGCTGGACACGGTGCGGGTGCGCGATCCGCAGGAAACGCTGTCGGTGATCGACGCCATCATCGCCTGTCAGAAGTAATGGGAGGCCTCAGGGCCGGCTGAAACCGTAGCGGGCGAGAATGTTCTGCCCGGCATGGGACAGCAGGAAGCGGCGGAAGCCTTCCGCGTCGGGATTCGGGCTCTTGGCGATTCGCGCGACGGGATAGCGGATCGGTTCGTGGCTGCCGGGTGGAAAGCTTCCCGCCACCACCACATCCTTCGACGCCCGGGCATCGGTCGCATAGACGATGCCCAGCCGCGCCTCGCCGCGTTCCACCAGCGCCAGGGCCGAACGGACATTGTCGCCCAGCGCCAGCCGGTTCGCGACCGAGGGCCAGATGCCGAGCGCGGTCAGCGCCGCCTTGCCATATTTCCCCGCGGGCACGCTGTCGGGATTGGCCATGGCGAGGCGCGACGTGCCCAGCATGCGGGCAAGCGGCATGGCGCGGCCG